>NZ_CM147696.1:0-5535799 GCF_055790845.1 Serratia sp. YWN4 | reverse complement strand
GTTTTTATGCGCTGAAAGGCGTTTGCCCAGAAGATGAACTGGCGCAGTTGCCAGAAGGGATTGCCCTGGAGTCAGTGATTCGTTTGCATGTCCCTGAATTGGAAGGCGAACGGCATCTGGTAGTACTAAAGGCCAACTAAGTTTGCTCAGAATCAAATAAGTCTCTGTTAAATGGCCGTATGGAATGTAAAGATAAGCGGGCTAATTAAATGAGCGGTTTTTTAGTTAATTTACTTTTTATTAACATAAAACGGTGAATTAATTGCCGATAATCGTTTAATTGCAGAATGTAATAGTCACGTTAGCAACGATGTGTGAAAGATTCAGTCTTGCTGTCGATGTTAATTTACAGTTGCAGTATTCCTCCTGAGAATGTCAATAGAAGGTTTTTCTCGGGTAGAAGGATTGTTTTTGAACGGTTAACTTGCAATGTTTTGATTTATAAAATTTTTTTACCGCTCAAATAGCTAAAGACTCAGGTCGTTCGGGTGGGGTATAAATCAATGATGATTATTATTGTGATCAACTGCACGTTTCATGGCGCAACACTGGAATAATCAGACAATTAAACCTGTACGATTATTCCGACCGTTTTCTTGTGAAAGTCGCTCGAAAAAGGGAAATTTAAATAATTGTTCACCTTTTCGCTACTTATCGATTGAATTCGTTGGAGTGGCCCGTATAATTTGCTCGTTTTTGGCTGTTTGACCCAAAACAGCAAAAGCGGCTTTATACGTCACTCAGCATACCCCTTGGGGTACGGAGAGAACAAACGTCATGTCTGTGTCCCTTTACAGCGGAAAAGTTGCACGCAAACTGCTGTTCTTGCAGTTAATGACTTTTGTTCTGATCAGCGCTGCTTTCGGGCTGAAAAGCCTGGAATGGAGCGGTTCGGCATTGGCAGGCGGTTTTGCTGCCTGGTTGCCTAATGCCATGTTTATGCTGTTTGCCTTGCGCCATCAGGCGCAAACGCCAGCACCCGGTAGGGTTGCATGGTCGTTTGCTGTTGGCGAGGGTTTGAAGGTCGTGATCACCATTGTGTTGTTGATCGTGGCGCTTGGGGTGTTCAAAGCGGTTTTTCTCCCGCTTGGCCTGACCTATTTAGCGGTGTTAGTGGTGCAGATAGTGGCACCAACCGTGATTAACCGTTACCGAACTTAACTCAATAAGGGTAAGAGGCATCATGTCTGCAGGAGCAATCAACACTCCACAGGAGTATATCGGTCACCATCTGACGCATCTTCAGATCGGGACGGGATTCTGGTCGATTAACCTCGACTCAATGTTTTTCTCCGTTGTCCTCGGGGTTGTCTTCCTGGCGATTTTCCACAAAGTGGCCAAAAGCGCCACCAGCGGCGTTCCCGGCAAGCTGCAAACCGCTGTTGAACTGCTCGTTGGGTTTGTCGACAACAACGTGAAAGATATGTATCACGGCAAGAGCAAGGTGATCGCACCGTTGGCGCTGACCGTGTTCGTCTGGGTGTTCCTGATGAACATGATGGACCTGATTCCGGTAGATTTCCTGCCGCACCTTGGTACGCTGGCGGGGTTGCCTGCGTTGCGAGTGGTGCCTACCGCTGATGTTAACATCACTTTATCGATGGCCTTGGCCGTATTTGTCCTGATTCTGTTCTATAGCGTCAAAATGAAAGGCATTGGCGGGTTTGCTAAAGAGTTAACCATGCAGCCGTTCAACCATCCGTTATTTATTCCAATCAACCTGATTCTTGAAGGTGTCAGCCTGCTGTCCAAACCTGTTTCTCTGGGTCTGCGACTGTTCGGCAACATGTATGCGGGTGAGTTGATCTTCATCCTTATTGCCGGCCTGTTGCCGTGGTGGTCACAGTGGATCCTGAGCTTGCCTTGGGCGATCTTCCACATTCTGATCATTACGCTTCAAGCCTTTATTTTCATGGTTCTGACGATTGTCTATCTGTCGATGGCGTCTGAAGAGCACTGATTTTCTTAAAACACTTGCACTTTTAAACTGAAATAAACTGGAGACTGTCATGGAAAACCTGAATATGGATCTGCTGTACATGGCTGCCGCTATTATGATGGGTTTAGCGGCAATCGGTGCTGCGATCGGTATCGGCATCCTGGGTGGTAAATTCTTGGAAGGCGCTGCACGTCAGCCTGATCTGATTCCTCTGCTGCGTACACAGTTCTTTATCGTTATGGGTCTGGTTGACGCCATCCCGATGATCGCTGTTGGTCTGGGTCTGTACGTGATGTTTGCTGTCGCGTAAGTCGAGATGGTTTTCGACAAAGAAACCACATTATTAACTTTTAAAGAGGCATTGTGCTGTGAATCTTAACGCAACAATCCTCGGCCAGGCTATCTCGTTCATCCTGTTTGTCTGGTTCTGTATGAAGTTTGTATGGCCGCCGATCATGGCTGCCATTGAGAAGCGTCAGAAAGAAATTGCTGATGGTCTCGCTTCTGCAGAGCGTGGCAAAAAAGATTTGGACTTAGCGCAAGCCCATGCGACCGACCAACTGAAAACTGCTAAAGCAGAAGCTCAGGTGATCATCGAGCAAGCCAACAAACGCAAAGCTCAGATCATGGATGAAGCGAAAGCAGAAGCCGAGCAGGAACGTAACAAAATCGTGGCGCAGGCTCAGGTTGAGATCGAAGCTGAACGTAAGCGCGCTCGTGAAGAGTTGCGTAAGCAAGTCGCGATGCTGGCAATTGCCGGCGCCGAGAAGATTATCGAACGTTCCGTGGATGAAGCTGCTAACAGCGACATCGTTGATAAACTGGTCGCTGAACTGTAAGGAGGGAGGGGCTGATGTCTGAATTTATCACCGTAGCTCGCCCCTACGCCAAAGCAGCTTTTGACTTTGCCGTTGAGAACCAAAGCGTAGAGCGCTGGCAGCAGATGCTGGCGTTTACTGCTGAAGTCACCCGTAATGAACAGATGGCCGAATTGCTTTCCGGTGCTGTTGCACCAGATACGCTGTCCAAAACGTTCACTGCGGTATGTGGTGATGAGCTCGACGAACATGGCCAGAACTTTATCCGCGTAATGGCCGAAAATGGACGTTTACTGGTTCTTCCCGCGGTACTGCAACAGTTCATTGAACTGCGCGCTGCGCTGGAATCCACTATCGAAGTCGACGTGCTCTCTTCGAGCGCACTGAGCGATAAACAGCAGGCCAATATTGCCGCTGCGATGGAAAAACGTCTGTCACGCAAAGTTAAGCTGAATTGCAAAATTGACAAGTCTGTACTGGCCGGCGTAATTATCCGTGCTGGCGATATGGTGATTGATGGCAGCGTTCGCGGTCGTCTTGAACGCCTGGCAGACGTCTTGCAGTCTTAAGGGGACTGGAGCATGCAACTGAATTCCACCGAAATCAGCGAACTGATCAAGCAGCGCATTGCTCAGTTCAATGTGGTGAGCGAAGCTCACAATGAAGGTACTATCGTTTCCGTCAGTGACGGGATCATCCGCGTACACGGTCTGGCCGATGTAATGCAGGGCGAGATGATCGCACTGCCAGGCAACCGTTATGCAATCGCATTGAACCTGGAGCGTGACTCCGTAGGTGCCGTGGTCATGGGTCCGTACGCGGATCTGGCCGAAGGCATGAAGGTAAAATGTACCGGCCGTATCCTGGAAGTTCCGGTTGGCCGTGGCCTGCTGGGCCGCGTGGTCAACACTCTGGGTGCACCTATCGACGGTAAAGGCGCGGTTGAGCATGACGGCTTCTCTCCGGTTGAAACCATCGCACCTGGCGTTATCGAGCGTCAGTCGGTCGATCAGCCTGTACAGACCGGTTATAAGTCTGTAGATGCCATGATCCCAATCGGCCGTGGCCAGCGTGAGCTGGTGATCGGTGACCGTCAAACCGGTAAAACCGCTCTGGCGATCGATGCGATCATCAACCAGCGCGACTCCGGTATCAAATGTGTTTACGTGGCTATCGGCCAGAAAGCGTCCACCATCGCTAACGTGGTGCGCAAACTGGAAGATCACGGTGCACTGGCCAACACCATCGTGGTTGTGGCTACCGCATCTGAATCTGCTGCACTGCAATACCTGGCTCCGTATGCCGGTTGCGCAATGGGTGAATATTTCCGTGACCGCGGTGAAGATGCTCTGATTGTTTACGATGACCTGTCCAAACAGGCTGTTGCTTATCGTCAGATTTCCCTGCTGCTTCGTCGTCCACCAGGTCGTGAAGCTTATCCTGGTGACGTATTCTATCTGCACTCCCGTTTGTTGGAGCGTGCAGCGCGTGTTAACGCTGAATACGTTGAAGCCTTCACCAAAGGTGAAGTTAAAGGGAAAACTGGCTCACTGACCGCTCTGCCGATCATTGAAACCCAGGCGGGTGACGTTTCCGCGTTTGTTCCGACCAACGTAATCTCGATTACCGATGGTCAGATCTTCCTGGAATCCAACCTGTTTAACTCCGGTATCCGTCCGGCAGTTAACCCAGGCATCTCCGTATCCCGTGTGGGTGGTGCAGCACAGACCAAGATCATGAAAAAACTGTCCGGTGGTATTCGTACCGCGCTGGCACAGTATCGTGAACTGGCTGCGTTCTCTCAGTTTGCTTCCGATCTGGACGATGCAACCCGCAAACAGTTAAGCCACGGTCAGAAAGTGACCGAACTGCTGAAACAGAAACAGTATGCGCCGATGTCTGTCGCACAACAGTCTCTGGTGCTGTTTGCTGCCGAGCGTGGCTACCTGAACGACGTTGAAGTTGCGAAAGTCGTGAGCTTCGAAGCCGCTCTGGTTGCCTATGCGGATCGCGAGCATGCCGAACTGCTGAACCACATCAACCAAACTGGTGCTTATAACGATGAGATCGAAGGCAAGCTGAAAGGCATCCTCGATAGCTTCAAGGCAACCCAGTCCTGGTAACGCATAGCGGCCTGCTGTTGAAAGACGGCAGGCCGCTGGCAATGAGGAGAAGCAGAGATGGCCGGCGCAAAAGAGATACGTAGTAAGATCGCTAGCGTGCAAAACACGCAAAAGATCACTAAAGCGATGGAGATGGTCGCCGCCTCCAAAATGCGTAAATCGCAGGAACGCATGGCGGCCAGCCGTCCTTATGCAGAAACCATGCGCGAGGTGATCGGTCACCTCGCGTTAGGGAATCTGGAATACAAGCACCCGTACCTGGATGAGCGTGACGTTAAGCGCGTCGGGTATCTGGTGGTGTCCACTGACCGTGGTCTTTGCGGTGGCTTGAACATTAACCTGTTCAAGAAGCTGCTGGCAGAGATGAAAGGCTGGTCTGAAAAAGGCGTCGAAGCTGATTTGGCGCTGGTTGGCTCAAAAGCG
The DNA here is from genome assembly GCF_055790845.1 of Serratia sp. YWN4. Taxonomy (NCBI): domain Bacteria; kingdom Pseudomonadati; phylum Pseudomonadota; class Gammaproteobacteria; order Enterobacterales; family Yersiniaceae; genus Serratia; species Serratia sp. YWN4. The sequence continues at coordinate 5,530,496 of NZ_CM147696.1, read as the reverse complement.
GCCTCTTTCTTTGGTTCCGTGGGTGGCAAAGTGGTTGCCCAGGTGACCGGCATGGGGGATAACCCTTCCCTGTCGGACTTGATCGGTCCAGTGAAAGTGATGCTGCAAGCCTACGACGAAGGTCGTTTGGACAAGCTGTACATCGTCAGCAACAAATTTGTTAATACGATGTCCCAGGAACCGCAGATACTGCAACTTCTGCCATTGCCGCCTTCCGATGACGGTGAACTGAAGAAAAAATCCTGGGATTACCTGTATGAACCCGATCCAAAAGTGCTGCTTGATACCTTGCTGCGCCGCTATGTGGAATCGCAAGTTTATCAGGGCGTCGTGGAAAACCTGGCCAGCGAGCAGGCCGCACGAATGGTCGCGATGAAAGCCGCAACCGATAACGGCGGTAGCCTGATCAAAGAGCTGCAGTTGGTATACAACAAGGCGCGTCAGGCCAGCATCACTCAGGAACTCACCGAGATCGTTTCGGGAGCCTCCGCGGTTTAAGCTAGGTTTACGAATTACGTAGAGGATTCAAGATGGCTACTGGAAAGATTATCCAGGTAATCGGCGCCGTAGTGGACGTCGAGTTCCCTCAGGATGCCGTACCAAAAGTGTACGATGCTCTTGAGGTTGAAAACGGCACCGAGACACTGGTGCTGGAAGTTCAGCAACAGCTGGGTGGTGGCGTGGTACGCTGTATCGCTATGGGGACCTCAGACGGTCTGCGTCGCGGTTTGAAAGTGACTAACCTGCAGCACCCAATTGAAGTACCGGTAGGTAAAGCGACTCTGGGTCGTATCATGAACGTATTGGGTCAACCAATCGACATGAAGGGCGACATCGGCGAAGAAGAGCGTTGGGCGATTCACCGTCCGGCACCAAGCTACGAAGAGCTGTCCAGCTCCCAGGATTTGCTGGAAACCGGTATCAAGGTAATGGATCTGATCTGCCCGTTCGCCAAGGGTGGTAAAGTCGGTCTGTTCGGTGGTGCGGGTGTGGGTAAAACCGTAAACATGATGGAGCTGATCCGTAACATCGCGATCGAGCACTCCGGTTATTCGGTGTTTGCGGGCGTGGGTGAGCGTACTCGTGAGGGTAACGACTTCTACCATGAAATGAACGACTCCAACGTACTGGACAAAGTTTCCCTGGTTTACGGCCAGATGAACGAGCCACCAGGTAACCGTCTGCGCGTTGCGCTGACTGGCCTGACCATGGCTGAGAAGTTCCGTGACGAAGGTCGTGACGTTCTGCTGTTCGTGGATAACATTTACCGTTATACCCTGGCCGGTACTGAAGTGTCCGCACTTCTGGGCCGTATGCCATCGGCGGTAGGTTATCAGCCAACGCTGGCGGAAGAGATGGGCGTTCTGCAAGAACGTATCACCTCAACCAAGACCGGTTCAATCACCTCTGTACAGGCCGTTTACGTTCCTGCGGATGACTTGACTGACCCGTCACCAGCCACCACCTTTGCTCACTTGGATGCAACCGTGGTACTGAGCCGTAACATCGCTTCTCTGGGTATCTACCCGGCCGTTGACCCGCTGGATTCTACCAGCCGTCAGTTGGATCCGCTGGTAGTTGGCCAGGAGCACTACGACGTAGCGCGTGGCGTGCAGTCTATTCTGCAACGCTATCAGGAACTGAAAGATATTATCGCGATCCTGGGTATGGACGAGCTGTCAGAAGACGACAAGCTGGTGGTATCCCGTGCGCGTAAAATCCAACGTTTCCTGTCTCAGCCGTTCTTCGTGGCAGAAGTCTTCACCGGTTCTCCGGGCAAGTTCGTATCGCTGAAAGACACCATTCGTGGTTTCAAAGGCATTATGGACGGCGACTATGACCACCTGCCGGAGCAGGCGTTCTACATGGTTGGCACCATTGAAGAAGCAGTGGAAAAAGCCAAGAAACTGTAACGCCTTGAGAGGAGGGTGATATGGCTATGACTTACCATCTGGATGTTGTCAGCGCGGAAAAGAAGATGTTTTCCGGCCTGGTGCAGAAGATCCAGGTGACAGGCAGCGAAGGCGAACTGGGGATTTTCCCTGGCCATGCGCCGCTGCTGACTGCCATCAAGCCTGGCATGGTGCGTATTGTTAAACAGCACGGTGAGGAAGAGTTCATCTACCTGTCCGGCGGTATCCTTGAGGTACAGCCGAGCGTGGTTACCGTGTTGGCGGACACTGCCATCCGTGGAACGGACCTCGACGAAGCAAGAGCGCTGGAAGCGAAGCGTAAAGCTGAAGAGCACATCCGTAGCTCTCATGGCGACGTCGACTATGCTCAGGCATCTGCTGAACTGGCGAAAGCGATCGCGAAACTGCGCGTTATCGAACTCACCAGAAAAGCGATGTAAAATCCGAGAGTTGTGCGCAACTCCCAGAATAAGAAAGCGGCCCATGTGGTCGCTTTTTTTTTGCTTTAAAATAAGCGTTTCAACCGGGCTGGCATTGTGCTGTATTAGCGCGACCAGTGGAATTAAGCGTCTCCGATCGCCGACAGTTTTTCTGCTGTAAAATGGGATCGGCTCGATTAGCGGCACGCCTAGAGCCATGCGGCCTGTGCTGAATTCGTGCAGAGAAATATGTAGTATTTTCATCATCAAACGGTTTTACTTCCGTCTATCAAAATGGAGTTATCAGGTTGCTTATGTCGAACAGCGCAATGAGCGTGGTTATCCTCGCCGCGGGCAAGGGAACACGCATGTATTCCGATCTTCCCAAAGTGTTACATCCGTTGGCGGGTAAGCCGATGGTACAGCACGTCATTGATGCAGCCATGAAGCTGGGCGCGCAGAATGTTCATCTGGTCTATGGCCACGGTGGCGAACTGCTGAAAAGCAGATTGAAGGATGAGGCGCTGAACTGGGTGCTACAGGCAGAACAGTTGGGAACTGGCCATGCAATGCAGCAGGCGGCCCCACATTTTGCCGACGATGAAGACATTCTGATGCTGTATGGCGACGTTCCATTGATCTCAGTTGATACGCTGACGCATCTGTTGGCGGCAAAACCGCAGGGCGGCATTGGCCTGCTGACGGTGAAGCTGGACGATCCGAGCGGCTATGGCCGCATTGTGCGTAATAATGGTGATGTCGTTGGTATCGTAGAGCATAAAGATGCCAGCGATGAGCAGCGCCAGATTAATGAAATCAATACCGGCATTCTGGTGGCTAATGGCCGCGATCTTAAGCGCTGGCTGGGGATGCTGAGTAACGATAATGCGCAGGGTGAGTTTTACATCACCGATATTATCGCCTTGGCTCATGCCGATGGTAAAAAGATTGAAACGGTACATCCTTCGCGCTTGAGCGAAGTTGAAGGTGTGAATAACCGCCTGCAATTGTCGCAATTGGAGCGTGTCTATCAGGCTGAACAGGCTGAAAAACTGTTGCTGGCAGGGGTAATGCTGCTGGATCCGGCGCGTTTCGACCTGCGTGGCGAACTGGAGCATGGCCGCGATATCTCCATTGATGCCAACGTCATCATTGAAGGCAAGGTTAAGCTGGGCCATCGCGTGAAGATCGGTGCCGGTTGCGTGCTGAAAAACTGCGTAATTGGCGATGACTGCGAGATCAGCCCTTACAGCGTGCTGGAAGATGCGTTGCTGGACACGGCTTGTACCGTCGGCCCGTTTGCCCGCCTGCGCCCAGGTGCAGAATTAGCCGAAGGCGCGCACGTCGGTAACTTCGTGGAAATCAAGAAAGCGCGGTTGGGCAAAGGCTCCAAAGCGGGCCATCTGAGCTATCTGGGTGATGCCGAGATCGGTGCAGATGTGAATATCGGTGCCGGGACTATCACTTGTAACTACGATGGTGCCAACAAATACAAGACCATCATTGGTGACGGCGTGTTCGTTGGTTCTGATACCCAGTTGGTGGCCCCGGTGTCGGTGGGTAAAGGTGCCACTATTGCCGCGGGTACCACGGTTACTCGTGATATTGCTGAAGACGAACTGGTGTTGAGCCGGGTCAAGCAAGTGCATATTCAAGGCTGGGAACGCCCGGTGAAGAAAAAGTAATTTACCCTTCATCTTTCGAGCCGCAGCGTTGTTGGCTTCATGCCTGAACCCCAGTCACTTACCTTGGTAAGCTCCTGGGGATTCAGGCCCTTGCCGCCTAGCTGCAACTCGAAATCTATTGGGTAAATGAGTGCAGGTGAAATAGTGTGTTTTGTGTTGGGTTTCGTTAAGGAATTCAAGACAAAACATAATAACCCCACCGTCTACAGGCTCGGGGATGCACGGTAAAAAAACCGGCAAAATCAGGTCAAGACATCGAAAGCGCCCTGAAAGGCGTTTAATTAGGAATACAAACTGATGTGTGGAATTGTAGGCGCAGTAGCGCAACGTGATATTGCAGAAATCCTGTTGGAAGGTTTACGTCGTCTGGAATACCGTGGTTATGACTCAGCCGGTTTGGCCGTGGTTGATGCCGAAGGTAACGTCAGCCGTTTACGCCGTGTCGGCAAGGTGCAAAAACTGTCCGAAGCGGCAGAACATCATGCCCTGCATGGGGGAACCGGTATTGCTCACACCCGTTGGGCAACGCACGGTGAACCTACCGAAGCGAATGCGCATCCTCATGTTTCTGATTACATCACCGTGGTGCATAACGGCATCATCGAAAACCACGAACCGCTGCGTGAACTGCTGATCGAGCGCGGTTACCGCTTCAGCTCAGAAACCGATACCGAAGTGATTGCTCACTTGGTGCATTGGGAGCAGAAGCAGGGCGGTACGTTGCTGGAAGTGGTTCAGCGCGTGATCCCGCAACTGCGTGGCGCGTACGGCGCGGTGGTGATGGACAGCCGCGATCCTAGCGTGTTGGTCGCCGCTCGTTCAGGCAGCCCGCTGGTGATTGGCCGTGGCGTAGGTGAAAACTTTATTGCTTCCGATCAACTGGCGTTACTGCCGGTGACTCGCCGCTTTATCTTCCTGGAAGAAGGCGACGTAGTGGAAGTGACCCGCCGCACGGTCAACATTTTTGATAAGCAGGGTAACGCCATTGAGCGCCCAGAGATCGAATCTCAGGTGCAATACGATGCCGGTGATAAAGGCGCATACCGTCACTACATGCAGAAAGAGATTTTTGAACAACCTGTGGCGTTGAAAAACACCCTTGAGGGGCGTTTCAGCCATGGCCAGATCAACCTGAGTGAACTGGGCCCACGCGCTGATGAGCTGCTGGCAAAAGTGCAGCACGTACAAATTATCGCCTGTGGTACCTCTTATCACTCCGGCATGGTGGCGCGTTACTGGTTCGAATCGCTGGCTGGCGTGCCTTGTGACGTGGAAATCGCCTCTGAATTCCGTTATCGCAAATCCGCGGTGCGCCCAGGCAGCCTGATCGTCACCCTGTCTCAGTCCGGTGAAACTGCCGATACGCTGGCCGCGCTGCGTCTGTCGAAAGAAGTGGGTTACCTGGGTTCACTGGCGGTGTGTAACGTTGCGGGTTCTTCACTGGTGCGTGAATCCGATCTGGCACTGATGACCAAAGCGGGTACTGAAATCGGTGTGGCATCAACCAAAGCCTTTACCACCCAGCTTGCCGTGTTGTTAATGCTGGTGGCGCGTATTGGCCGCCTGAAGGGCATGGCTGAAAGCGTTGAGCATGAAATTGTCCACGGTTTGCAGGCGCTGCCAGCACGTATCGAGCAGATGCTGTCGCTGGATAAGAGCATTGAAGCGCTGGCGGAAGGTTTCTCCGACAAGCATCACGCGCTGTTCCTCGGCCGTGGCGATCAGTACCCGATCGCGATGGAAGGGGCGCTGAAGCTGAAAGAGATCTCCTACATTCATGCGGAAGCCTACGCCGCTGGTGAGTTGAAACACGGCCCGCTGGCGTTGATCGATGCGGATATGCCAGTGATTGTGGTGGCACCTAACAACGAACTGCTGGAAAAACTGAAATCCAACATTGAAGAAGTGCGCGCGCGCGGTGGCCAACTGTACGTGTTTGCCGATCAGGATGCGGGTTTTGTCAGCAGCGAAGGTATGACCATCATTCAATTGCCACACGTTGAAGAAATCGTGGCGCCGATTTTCTACACCGTACCATTGCAGTTGCTGTCTTATTATGTGGCGCTGATTAAAGGTACCGACGTGGATCAGCCGCGTAACCTGGCGAAGTCCGTTACCGTAGAGTGATGGGGTTCTGCCAATAACGTCAAAAACCGGCCTGTGTGCCGGTTTTTTTATCGATGTATCGAATTTAGCAAAAAGTTAAAATGCGTGATTTTTAAGTTATACCCTAGCTAAATTAAGGAGTTTCCTGTTTGGATGCTAATTTTAGCCTGACTACGCCATTGTACTAATAATTATTCTGACCATACTACTCTGCCATTGTATAAAATGTATTAATAATACATCAATCATATTGAATCGTTTCATCATTGATACAAGGGTAGATTTTGCTGGGTTTGTCTTCAAGATAGTTTTATAGTGAAGGAAACGATATAGCGTTCATATTGAAGGTTCTTGGTTGGCAGCTTGGTTAAAAAATAAATAACGGAGTGTTTAGGAAAAAGCTTGGCGTATGTTGTCGTAGCGTTAATGCACAAATCTCTATATGCTTTGTTATGGTGCAATAAAGTATTGCTTTTTAAAATTAAATTTTTTTAATATAATAAAATCAATGAACTAACTATTTTTTTGTATGTTTTACTGGCTTTATCGCATCTTTCTTAAAATGATTTTTTCATATTTAAAAGGAATTAAAGAAAAATGTGGGCAGTGGAGATTAAAGGGATTTGCAAAAACTATTTATTGGGGCAATCCAAGGTCGAGGCATTAAGAGATATTAATATAAGAATCGCCTCGCGACGTTTCACCGTATTATCTGGCCAATCCGGAAGTGGTAAAACGACGTTATTGAATGTCATTGGAGGCATTGATCGCCCCGATCAAGGCAGCCTGGTGATTGCCGGGCAGGAAATGTCACGGCTGAATGACGATCAGCGCAGTGAATTTCGCGCCCGTTATCTTGGATTTATTTTTCAGAATTTTAATTTAATCCCCGTCTTAAGCGTTTGGGAAAACGTTGAGATCCCGCTCATCTTGCAAGGAACAACGGTTGCACAGCGGAAATCTGCCATCATGAATATGCTGGAAACCGTCGGTTTGGCTGACAAAGCACGCTCGTTACCGGGGCAACTCTCCGGTGGTCAACGCCAGCGCGTCGCAATTGCCCGGGCTCTTATCCATCGCCCTTCCCTGATACTGGCCGATGAACCAACGGCTAATCTGGACAGCAAAACCGGCAACTCCATTTTGCAGTTGTTGCGGCGTTTGCAGCAGGAACATTCGGTGACGGTGGTCTTTTCCTCCCATGATCCGCAGGTCATTGCAGAAGCAGACGATCTCTATCAGGTGCATGACGGCAATGTTACCCGCATTGCAATGCAATAAGTTTCCCGCTGGAGAAAAATCATTATGCAAACATTCAAGCTGGCCTTACGCAACTTACTGCGTAACAGACGCCGGACTCTATCGACCCTTTGCGCGATTACCGTTGGTGCCATCGGCATTCTGTTATTTGGTGGCTATAACCGCTCTATTGAATACAGTCTGCAAACCACCTTTGTCCGTGATACCGGCCATCTGCAAATACAACATAAAGATTACTTGCTGAATGGTTCGGCCAACCTGGCAGAATACAGCATCAAAAACTACCAAAAAATCATGGCGCAGATTGAACAGGATCCCGAGTTACGGCAGATGGTAGTAGTTAAAACCCCAGTGCTGATCCTGAATGGCATTGCCGGAAACTATGCCGCTGGTACTTCTCGCCCGGTGTTGATTTATGGCAGTGAAGCGGCGGGCCAGGAAGCACTGAACAAATGGGATGAGTATCATCTCGGTAAAGGAAGGCAGGAGAGGACCCTCAACGAACATGACCCTGATGCTGCGATGATCGGCGCCGGCGTGGCGCGCATGTTGCAGTTATGTGATTTTGTCGCTGATCAACCTTGCGGCAGTTCGGTGACTCCGGCAGAGAACAATACGATGGCCCTTCCTGACGATCTGATGCTACTCGCGCAGCAGACGCGGGAGGAAAGGAAACCATCAACCGGGGATCAAATCGAGCTGTTGGCTGCCTCGGTGGGCGGAGCGCCCAATATCATTCGTGTGCAGGTTGAGGCCGTTCAGCCGCAGGCCGCCAGAGAGTTGGATGACAGCTACATCGGTATTCATCTGGCACAAGCCCAGCAACTGGTGTTTGGTCGTGATCAACCGGGAGTCACGGCCATTACTCTGCAACTGCGTAATACGGAGCAATTGGAAGCCGCCCGGGCTCGTTTGCAACAGTTATTCAAAACCACGTTGGCCGATGAACCCTTGGCTGTTTATGATTTTTCTCAGTTGCAGCCGTTGTATAACCAGATCCTGGATATGTTCGGCAAGATATTTCATTTTCTGCTGGCACTTATTTTGTGCATTGCGCTGTTCACCGTTGGCAACACCATGAGCATGGCGGTGCTGGAGCGCACGATTGAAATCGGTACGTTGCGGGCGGTGGGGCTGAAACGTCAGGATATCCAGCGCCTGTTTCTGAATGAAGGCATTTTGCTGGGCATTATTGGTTGTCTGACAGGCATTGTTCTTTCGCTGTTTCTGGCTTATCTCATCAATCGTTCCGGTCTGACCTGGCATCCGCCGGGGGTGATTGCGCCAATCCCAATCAAGATACGGATCTGGGGGGAATGGACGATGCTGCTAAGCGTGCTGGCGATTCTGATGGTTGCTGCGGTGTCTTCATCCTGGTGGCCAGCCCGGCGAGCGGCAAACGTTCATATTGTACAAGCACTGCGCCATGCCTGATCCCATCACAATGGATGGTGGGAGGTTATTGTTGACTCACAAGGAAGATCCGCATGATGAGATTCTCATTGATCTCTGGCCTCTTGTTTAGCCTGTTTGCCAGCGGTCAGGCATTGGCTACGCTCAGCGCCCAGGACATCTTGAAAAAAAGCGATGAGGTGCGCAACCCGAACCGTTCTTTCAGCTTGAGTACCACCCTGGTCAGCTATAAAAACGGCAAGCAGCATGAGACCAGCACCTTGCGTCTCTATTCCCGCGCCTATCCGAGCGGTCAGTTTCGCAGCCTGGTGAAGTTTGTCAGCCCACAGCGGGATGCCGGTAAGCTAACGCTGAAAAGCGGCCGCGATCTGTGGCTTTATGATCCTGCCAGCCAGGCCAGTGTGCCTATTTCACCACAGCAACGCCTGCTGGGGCAGGCCGCCAACGGTGACGTGGTGACGGCAAACTGGAATTACGATTATCAGGCCACCTTAGTGAAAGAAGAACAGGTGTTGGACGGAGAACGGCAGCAGCGGGATTGCTATCGCCTGCATCTGGTTGCACGTCATCAGGACGCTGCCTATCCGTCTATGGAGCTTTGGGTGGATAAACAGGACTTCAAAAGCTGTAAAGCCGAGTTTTATGCCGTGAACGGCAATTTGCTCAAGACCACCTATTTCCGTCGTTACCAACCGGTGCTAGGGGGGAGCCGCCCAACGGAAGCGGTGATCATCGATGGGCTAAATTCGCAGTTGGTTACCGTGCTCAAGCACCAGGATTTCGCCTGGTACGACGTTCCCGAGGCCTGGCTACAGCGTGATTACCTGCCGCATTTCAAGGACGACTGACGGATGAAGAAAGCGCGGTCATGGATGGTGGCATTATCGGTTCTGTATGGCCAATTTGCTCATGGAGAGGATGCCACGCTGGCGGCTCTGGATCTGGCTGATAACACGAAATTCTCTCCCGTTGAGAACAAAAAGCTGAACATGTCGGCCGAAGCGGCCACCAGCTTTAATGAGAACGGCGGTAACCAGCAGCGAATCTCGCTCGATCTGCGCTGGGATGCTCCTTTGACGACGAATCCCTCTCAGGACTGGCGCTTTGTGCTGGCCAACCGTATTGACAGCCGTTTTTCCCCAGGTCTACGCAGTGATAATAGTGTTAACTCGCTGAAAGAAGCCTACCTGACGTATAAAGTGACGCCGCGTTTACTGTTGGATGCGGGGCGCGTCAACACGCGCTATGGCCTGGCATTCGGTTATAACCCCACCGATTTCCTTGGGCAGGGTACGGTGCGCTCCGTTACGTCTGCCGATCCAGAGGCGCTGAGAAATAACCGCTTGGGCAATGTGATGCTGCGTTGGCAGTATCTGTGGGATAAAGCCGCTTTGACGGCGATCTGGTCGCCCAAGCTCAGCAATAAACCGAGCCAGCAAAGTGCCAGCCTGGACTGGGGAGCCAGTAACCCCAGGCAGCGTCTGTTGCTGGTGGGCAGCTATCAATGGGCAGAAAATCTGAATCCACAATGGCTGCTCCTGCTGGAGCAAGGCCGATCGCCACAGTTGGGCTTCAACCTTTCACGCGTGCTCTCCCATTCCACGCTGTTTTACACCGAATGGGCCGGGGGGCGCCAACCTTACACCTGGCAAACCTCCTTGCCCGAGCAACAGCAAGAGAGCCGCTGGCGCAACCGCCTGGCTTACGGTCTGACCTGGAGTGGGGAGAATCGGCTCACGCTGCGTGCTGAGGGCCATTACAACGGCAGTGCTGATAATCAGCGTGCGTTGGATTTCCTTGCCAACCTGCCTCCTTATGCTGTGGCACAAGGCGCAACCTCTCTCGGTGAGACCCCGTTGCAGGCACAAAACTGGCTGATGCCCCGCCGTTCCGTGCTGTTCCAGGCATACTGGAAAGATATTGTCGATAATTACGATGTTAACGCGATCTGGCAGCGCGATCTGCAACGGCAGCGTAACATGGGCTTTGCCGAGGTGCGTCGTCATATCGGCCCTGTGGATCTGGCTTTGCAGTGGCAGAAAATCTATCTTCTGGAAACATCGCAAGTGGAGCCGGTGCGGCCAGAACGGCGTTGGCAACTGTCGTTCAACTATTATTTTTAAGTGATGTATACCTGCAGTGACCCGGTTAAGAGGTGGTCCGCGTCACTGCCCGCAGCCAACATTTTTGCCGTTTGAAAGATAGCGTATCTTTTTATTTTATTGATTTTTAAAGTCATTTACACCTATTTGGCTGGTTGTAATATAACTGTAATATTTCATACATTTTTCTGTCACTAAACTGTCCTATTTTCCCTCCTGCAACAATACTTACTCTGATGAAAACAACTCAAAGTTGATTTTTGAATATCCCATTAGGAGGGATTATGAAACTGATGCGTACCACCGTCGCCAGTATTGTGGCAGCGACTTTCTCCCTGGCCTCTGTGTCTGCGTTCGCTGCTGCTAGCCTGACCGGTGCAGGTGCGACATTCCCCGCTCCGGTTTACGCCAAGTGGGCAGATTCTTATCAGAAAGAAACCGGCAACAAAGTTAACTATCAGGGGATCGGCTCCTCTGGCGGCGTGAAGCAGATCATTGCCAACACCGTTGACTTTGGCGCCTCCGATGCACCGTTGTCTGACGACAAACTGGCCGCTGACGGCCTGTTCCAGTTCCCGACCGTGATTGGCGGTGTGGTGCTGGCAGTGAACATTCCGGGCATCAAATCCGGCGAACTGACCCTGGATGGTCAAACCTTGGGTGATATCTACCTGGGTAACATCAAAAAATGGAATGACCCGGCGATCGTGAAGCTGAACCCTGGCGTGAAACTGCCGGATCAGAATATTGCTGTCGTACGCCGCGCTGACGGTTCCGGCACCTCTTTCGTCTTCACCAGCTATCTGGCCAAAGCTAACGCGCAGTGGAAAGAGAAAATTGGCGCAGGTTCAACCGTTAACTGGCCAACCGGCCTGGGCGGCAAAGGCAACGACGGCATTGCCGCGTTCGTACAACGCTTGCCGGGTTCTATCGGTTATGTGGAATACGCTTACGCCAAGCAGAATAACCTGGCTTACACTAAACTGATCTCAGCAGACGGCCAACCGGTCAGCCCAACTGAAGAGAGTTTCAGCGCAGCGGCCAAAGGCGTGGACTGGAGTAAAACTTTTGCTCAGGACCTGACCAACCAGAAAGGCGACAACGTCTGGCCGATCACCTCCACTACCTTCATTCTGGTACACAAAGAGCAGAAGAAGCCCGAACAAGGCGCAGAAGTGCTGAAGTTCTTTGACTGGGCTTATAAAACCGGTGCCAAGCAAGCCAGCGAACTGGATTACGCCCCATTGCCACATGAAGTGGTTGAGCAGATCCGCGCCGCCTGGAGAACCAATATCAAAGACAGTTCCGGTAAAGCCTTGTTCTAACTATGCAGGGGGTGCGGAATTTACCGCGCCTCAGCCTGTGTGTCAGGGCTCAGCGTGCTGGGCCCTCCAAGCTTTAAACAGAAGAGTAATCTATGGCTGGAACTAAGCCGACCATTAAAGCACCAAGTAAAAATGGTGACATCATCTTCAGCGCGCTGGTCAGACTGGCGGCGCTGATTACCCTATTGCTGCTGGGCGGCATTATTGTTTCGCTGATTATCGCCTCCTGGCCAAGCATGCAGAAGTTCGGTTTTGCCTTCCTGTGGACCAAAGAGTGGGATGCCCCGGCTGAACAGTTTGGTGCGCTGGTGCCGATCTACGGCACGGTGGTGACCTCGCTGATCGCCTTGATCATCGCCGTACCGGTCAGCTTTGGTATCGCCCTGTTCCTGACCGAACTGGCACCCAACTGGCTGAAGCGCCCGCTGGGCATCGCCATTGAGCTGCTGGCGGCGATCCCAAGCATCGTTTACGGCATGTGGGGTCTGTTCGTGTTTGCCCCGCTGTTTGCCCAATATTTCCAGACCCCGCTCGGCAACGTGCTTTCCGGTATGCCGATTGTCGGTGAGTTGTTCTCCGGCCCGGCGTTTGGTATCGGGATTTTAGCCGCCGGGGTGATCCTGGCGATTATGATTATTCCCTACATTGCCGCAGTGATGCGCGACGTGTTCGAACAAACCCCGGTGATGATGAAAGAGTCGGCCTACGGCATCGGCTGTACCACCTGGGAAGTGATCTGGCGCATCGTGCTGCCGTTCACCAAAAACGGCGTGATTGGCGGGGTGATGCTCGGCCTGGGGCGTGCGCTGGGGGAAACCATGGCGGTGACCTTTATCATCGGCAACACCTACCAGCTCGACAGCTTTTCGCTGTTTATGCCGGGCAACAGTATTACCTCGGCGCTGGCCAACGAATTCGCGGAAGCGGAATCCGGGCTGCACACCTCTGCGCTGATGCAGTTGGGGCTGATCCTGTTTGTTATCACCTTTATCGTCCTGGCGCTGTCGAAGTTTATGGTGATGCGCCTGGCTAAGAACGAGGGACGCTAACGTGGCAACGATGGATATGCAAAACCCCGCAGCGTTGGCGGAAAGCCGCCGCAAAATGCAGGCCTGGCGCCGCCAGAAAAACCGCATTGCGCTGTTCCTGTCGATGGCGACCATGGTATTTGGCCTGTTCTGGCTGGTGTGGATCCTGTTCTCTACCGTAACCAAGGGCATCGACGGCATGTCGCTGGCGCTGTTCACTGAAATGACGCCGCCGCCGAATACCGCCGGTGGCGGTTTGGCCAACGCCATCGCCGGTAGCGGCCTGCTGATCCTGTGGGCGACGATTTTCGGTACACCGCTGGGCATTATGGCGGGGATCTACCTGGCAGAATACGGTCGTAAATCCTGGCTGGCGGAAGTGATCCGCTTTATCAACGACATTCTGCTGTCTGCGCCGTCAATCGTGGTGGGCCTGTTCGTTTACACCGTGGTGGTGGCGAAAATGGAACACTTCTCTGGTTGGGCTGGGATTATTGCGCTGGCCCTGTTGCAGATCCCGATCGTGATCCGTACCACCGAGAACATGCTCAAACTGGTGCCGGATACGCTGCGCGAAGCGGCTTACGCCTTGGGCACGCCGAAATGGCGCATGATCTCGGCCATCACGTTGAAGGCCTCGGTTTCCGGCATTATCACCGGCGTGCTGCTGGCGATTGCGCGTATTGCGGGTGAAACCGCTCCGCTGCTGTTTACCTCGCTGTCGAACCAGTTCTGGAGCACCGATTTGATGCAGCCGATCGCCAACCTGCCGGTGACCATTTTCAAATTCGCCATGAGCCCGTTTGCCGAATGGCAACAGCTGGCCTGGGCGGGGGTGCTGTTGATCACCCTGTGCGTACTGTTACTGAATATCCTGGCGCGTGTGATTTTCGCCAAGAAAAAGCATTCATAAAAATTTAAGCGTCAGCCTGGCTGGCGCGGTGAAAAGAGAGAAGTCTTGATGAGCATTGTTGACTCCGCTTCCAGCAGCAAAATTCAGGTACGCGATCTGAACTTTTACTATGGCAAATTCCATGCGCTGAAAAACATCACGTTGGATATTGCCAAGAATAAAGTAACCGCGTTTATCGGCCCGTCAGGCTGTGGTAAATCCACCCTGTTGCGTACCTTCAACAAGATGTATCAGCTGTACCCAGAACAGCGGGCTGAAGGTGATATCCTGCTGGATGGGCAAAACATTCTGACCGATAACCAGGACATTGCCCTGCTGCGCGCCAAAGTGGGCATGGTATTCCAGAAACCGACGCCGTTCCCGATGTCGATTTACGACAACATCGCCTTTGGCGTGCGCCTGTTTGAGAAGCTGTCGCGTGCCGATATGGACGAGCGCGTGCAGTGGGCGCTGACCAAAGCGGCGCTGTGGAACGAAACCAAAGACAAGCTGCATCAGAGCGGCTACAGCCTGTCCGGTGGTCAGCAGCAGCGTTTGTGCATTGCGCGCGGCATCGCTATTCGCCCAGAGGTGTTGTTGCTGGATGAACCTTGCTCGGCGCTGGATCCAATCTCTACCGGTAAAATTGAAGAGCTGATCAGCGAACTGAAGTCTGACTACACAGTGGTGATTGTGACCCACAATATGCAGCAGGCGGCGCGCTGTTCAGATTCCACCGCATTTATGTATCTGGGCGAATTGATCGAGTTCAGTGATACTGACACCCTGTTCACTGCGCCGCAGAAAAAGCAGACCGAAGATTACATTACTGGCCGTTATGGTTGATGAGGATGCATCATGGATAACCTGAATTTAAACAAACACATCTCCGGCCAGTTCAACGCAGAGCTTGAGCACATCCGCACCCAGGTGTTGACCATGGGCGGGCTGGTGGAACAGCAACTGACTGACGCGATCACCGCGATGCATAATCAGGACGGTGAGTTGGCCAAGCAGGTGATCGAAGGCGATGCCAAGGTCAATATGATGGAAGTGGCGATCGATGAAGCCTGTGTGCGCATCATTGCCAAACGCCAGCCAACGGCCAGCGACCTGCGCCTGGTGATGGCGATCATCAAAACCATTTCCGAGCTGGAACGGATTGGCGACGTAGCGGATAAAATCTGCCGCACCGCGTTGGAGAAATTCTCCCACCAGCATCAGCCGCTGCTGGTGAGCCTGGAGTCGCTTGGCCGCCACACCGTGCAGATGCTGCACGACGTGCTGGATGCCTTTGCGCGTATGGATCTGGATGAAGCGATCCGCATCTACCGCGAAGACAAAAAAGTCGATCAGGAATATGAAGGCATCGTGCGCCAACTGATGACCTACATGATGGAAGATCCACGCACTATTCCGAGCGTGCTGACCGCGCTGTTCTGCGCCCGCTCTATCGAGCGCATCGGCGATCGCTGCCAGAATATCTGCGAATTTATCTTCTACTTCGTCAAAGGCCAGGATTTCCGCCATCTGGGCGGCGATGCGCTGGAAACGCTGCTGTCTGAAACCAAAGACGAGAAGAAAGCGTAATTTCACCAATGAGTTACTTGTAAAGGCGCTGAAAACAGCGCCTTTAGTACATTTAAAAGCCATAAAGTTAAAATGGTTATAAATATAGCGTTTAATATTATTTCCTGACCTAAGAGAGGCTTGCTAGCTTATCAGCCAGCACAACATCATCCCCTTAGGAGCCTTTCATGAAACAGCGCGTTCTCGCCTTAACCCTGCTAGCCAGCTTGACCAGCCTTGTTGTGGGAGCTGCCCATGCCGATAAACTCGACGATATTAAAAAAGCCGGTGTGGTGCGTATCGCAGTATTCGACAGTAACCCGCCGTTTGGTTACATCGACCCGCAAACGAAAAAGCTGGTGGGCTATGACGTGGATGTGGCAGATGCCATTGGGAAAGCGCTGGGTGTGAAAGTGGAACTGCGTGCCACCAACCCGGCCAACCGTATTCCTCTGCTGGTGTCCAAGAAGGTCGATCTGATCGCCGCTAACTTCACCATTACCGATGAGCGTGCCAAAGAAGTGAACTTTAGCGTGCCGTATTTCGCTACCGGCCAGAAATTCATTGCTCACAAAGGCGTGCTGAAAACCCCGGAAGACATCAAAAAACTGCGCATTGGTGCAGATAAAGGCACGGTGCAGGAAATTACTCTGCGCGAGCATTACCCTACCGCTAAAGTGATCTCTTACGACGATACGCCATTGGCGTTTGTTGCACTGCGTAACGGCAACGTACAGGCGATTACCCAGGATGACGCCAAGCTGGTTGGTCTGCTGGGCAACCTGCCAGCCGCGCAAAAAGCGGATTTCGAAATTTCTCCGTTCAGTATCACCAAAGAGTACCAAGGCGTTGGCGTTCCTAAAGGTGAAGAACGTCTGACCGCCACCATTAACGATACGCTGATCAAGCTGGAACAA
Source organism: Serratia sp. YWN4 (assembly GCF_055790845.1). NCBI lineage: Bacteria > Pseudomonadati > Pseudomonadota > Gammaproteobacteria > Enterobacterales > Yersiniaceae > Serratia > Serratia sp. YWN4. The sequence goes on along the minus strand of NZ_CM147696.1, from coordinate 5,513,867 downwards.
GACGGTGAAGCGGTGAAGCTTTACGATCGCTGGTTCGGCCCGGAAACCAATTCTGCCCAGCCGCGTGGCAGCTTCAAGATTGGCCCGTTGGATCAACAGCCTAAAGCCTAATCTCCCTTTGCCCTCTCCGGTTGGGGGAGGGTTGAGGTGAGGGGGAAATACCGCAGATGAATTTGCAACAACTCTCAGATTGGCTGCTGGCGCCACACTATCTGAGCTGGCTATGGCATGGCTTCCTGATGACGCTATGGCTATCGGCCTGCGCCGGGCTGGCCGCCACGCTGCTGGGATTTGCTCTGGCCGCCATGCGGGACAGCACCCTTCGCCCGTTAAGCTGGCTGGCGGTGGCTTATAGCGCGTTATTTCGTAATACCCCCCTGTTGGTACAACTGTTCTTCTGGTATTTCGCCGCCGGGCAAATCCTGCCCTCAGCCGCCATGCAGTGGCTGAATACCCCGCATGTATTGGGATGGTTCGAGTGGCCCTCGTTTGAATTTCTGGCGGGTTTTTTTGGCCTGACGCTCTATTCCACCGCCTTTATTGCCGAAGAGATCCGCTCCGGTATCCGTGGCGTTGCCGGTGGGCAAAAGTACGCCGCCAACGCGCTGGGGCTGACCGGCTGGCAATCCATGCGTTACGTGGTGCTGCCGCAGGCGCTGAAAATCGCTTTTCCGCCGTTGCTGGGGCAGTACATGAACGTAATCAAAAATTCGTCGCTGACCATGGCTATCGGCGTGGCGGAACTGTCTTACGCTTCGCGTCAGGTAGAAACCGAAACCCTGCGCACCTTCCAGGCGTTTGGCGTGGCGACGGTGTTGTATATCGCGATTATTGCCCTGCTGGAAGGCTGGGGCATGTGGCGTCAGCAGCGTAAACCGCTCGGGGGGCACTAAGATGGATTTCACCGTTATCCACGAGAACTTAGGTTACCTGCTGTGGGGCACTTTCCCCGACGGGCCGTTGGGCGGCGCAGCGCTGACGTTGGCGATCAGCCTGATGGCCGGGGTAGCCTCGGCGATCTTGGGCACCTTGCTGGGCGTGGCGCTGGCGATGTCGCGCGGTGTGCTGGCTGGGTTACTGGCGGTGGTACTAGGGTTTTTCCGCGCCATCCCGGTGATCATGCTGATTTTCTGGACTTACTTCCTGCTGCCAATGGTGTTCGGTGTCGATATTCCAGAGATTACCACCGTGGTGTGTGCGCTGGCGCTGATCGCTTCGGCCTATCTGGCCCATGCGGTCAAAGCGGGGATCGTCGCCATCGGTGCCGGGCAGTGGCAGGCGGGGCTTTCCTTGGGGCTGAATCGCTGGCAGGTGCTGTTGCTGATCGTCTTGCCGCAGGCGCTGCGCATGATGGTGCCTTCGTTTATCAACCAGTGGATCTCATTGATTAAAGATACTTCACTGGCTTATATCGTTGGCGTTGGTGAACTGACTTTCCTGGCCACCCAGGTGAATAACCGCAGCATGGTCTATCCGATGGAGGTGTTCCTGTTTGTGGCACTGGTGTATTTCATCTTCTGCCTAACGCTGGATATCTTGGCAAACGCGTTAAATAAGCGCTTTAGCCCGCAGGCCAAAGCGCTGAAACGTGGTTGGCGCTGGTGGCGCAATCGGCCACCGTTGCCGTCTAGCTAGACGGCTTACAGCAACTGCCCCAGATTGACGTATTTGGTTTCCATGTATTCATCCAGGCCCATATCCGAGCCTTCGCGCCCCAAGCCAGACTCTTTCACCCCACCGAAAGGGGCCACTTCGGTGGAAATAATCCCTTCGTTGATGCCGACCATACCGCTTTCCAGCGCCTGGCTGACGCGGAAAGCGCGCGCCAAATCGCGGGTATACAGATAAGCCGCCAGCCCGAACGGCGTCGCATTGGCGCGAGCGATCGCTTCTTGCTCATCGGTGAAGCGGAAACAGGCGGCCAGCGGGCCGAAGGTTTCTTCATGGGCTAACCGCATCTGTTCATTGGCTTCAGCCAGCACGGTAGGTTGGTAGAACGAACCGCCCAGCGCATGGCGCTCGCCGCCGCACATCAGCTTGGCACCCAGCTTCAGCGCGTCCTGCACGTGGGCTGCCACTTTCTCTGCTGCTTTCACATGGATCAATGGCCCCTGTTGTGCTCCCGGCGTCATGCCCGGTGCTACTTTTAACGCCTGTGCGGCTTCGGTCAGTTTCTGGACAAAACGATCGTAAATACCGGCCTGAATATAGAAACGGTTTACGCACACGCAGGTTTGCCCGCTGTTGCGGAATTTTGCCGCCATCGCACCGGCAACGGCAGCGTCGAGATCCGCATCGTCGAACACGATAAACGGCGCATTACCACCCAGCTCCAGCGACAGCTTTTTCACCGTATCAGCCGCCTGACGCATCAATAACTTGCCAGTAGGCGTGGAGCCAGTGAAGGAGACTTTACGCACCAGCGGGCTGGCCATTAATGTTTCACCAATAGCCACGGTATCGCCAGAAACGGCGTTAATGACGCCCGCAGGAACCCCGGCCTGCTCCGCCAGCACGATCAGCGCAAAGGCCGAAAGCGGCGTTTCATTGGCCGGTTTAATCACTGCGGTGCAACCAGCGGCCAGCGCCGGGCCGAGCTTGCGCGTCAGCATTGCCAGCGGGAAGTTCCACGGCGTGATCGCGGCAATCACCCCAACCGGCTCCTTAAACGTAAAGATCTGGTTACCCGCTTTGGTTGCCGGAATGGTTTTGCCGTTGGCGCGTTTAGCCTCTTCGGCAAACCATTCGATAAAGCTGGCGGCATAGGCCACTTCACCGGTTGCTTCGCTCAGCACTTTGCCTTGCTCGGTGACCATCAACTCCGCCAACGCTTTTTGATGCTGCATAATCAACTGGAACCAGCGTTGCAAGATTTCTGCTCGCGCTTTGGCGGTTTGAGCGCGCCAAGCGGGGAGTGCAGCAGCAGCGGCGTTAATAGCAGCCTGGGTTTCAGCACGGCCTGCCAGCGCCACATCGGCCACCCTTTCGCCGTTGGCTGGATTATCGACCGGATAAGTTTGGGCTGTGGTTTGCCATGCCCCGTTGCAATACCAACCGGTACGCAACAGTGAAGAATAAGCCGTCATGCAATGTTCCTTGTTTCCAGGTTATCCAGCGCGAATAAACCGCGTGCCGGGCGGCTTTCACGCGCAATGCGCTTACCCGCGGTGTAGTCGTTAATCACATCGCACGGGGTGTAATGGCGTTCCAGTTCGTAGCGTTCGTCTTCGCTAAGTGGCGTGTTCAGTGCCGCCACGGCGCTGTCGATCTGTTGCACGGAATCAGCGCCCACCAACATGCAATCCACGCCAGGGTGATTGATCACCCAAGCCTGGGCGATTTGTGCGGGGGGAACACCGCGCAGTTGCGCGACATGGCTGACCGATTGTGCAACGTTAAGCGAAGTTGCATCAGCATACATTTCCTGGGTAAAGAAGTCGGTTTTGTTGCGCACAGAATTGAAATCACAGCTCAGCAGCCCGCGCGCCAGCGGGCTGAATACCGAAACTCCCAGCCCTTGATCGCGGCAGAACGGGATCATTTCACGTTCTTCTTCGCGGTAAGCGCAGTTGAGCTGTAGCTGCATGTTGATCGGCTTGGCGTAGCCGTTACGCTCGCAGCACCACAGGATCTTGGCCAGTTGCCAGGTAGACATGGTGGAAACCCCCACGTAGCGCGCTTTGCCGGAGCGCACGATATCGTTCATCGCGGCCCAGGTTTCTTCGATCGGTGTATTGATGTCGAAATAGTGCAGCATATAGATATCCACGTAGTCGGTGCCCAGGCGGCGCAGGCTGGCGTCGATGCTCTCCATAATGTGCTTGCGTGAATGCCCCTGATTATTGAGGCCAGCGCCGATCGGGTAACCCACTTTGGTGGTCAGCACCAGTTCGTCACGGTTGGCGATGCGGTTAATCACTCGCCCGACCACTTCTTCCCCTGCGCCGCTGGAGTAAAAGTCGGCCAGATCGATAAAGTTAATCCCGCTTTCCAAAGCGTGGCGGATCAATGGCTCGCTCTGCGCTTCATCGAAAATCCACGGCTTCCACTGTTTGCTGCCCATATTCATGGTGCCCAGGCACAAACGTGAGACTTTCAGGCCACATTGACCCAAGTTGATGTATTCCATGGCGCTTTCCTCAGGCTTTTGGCGTATAGAACGGGTTACCCAGCTGCGGCAGGGCTTGGGTTAACTGGCGGCGCGTCGGTAATTTTTCCATCGCCGCGCGGATTGCCTGAGTACAAGCACGATAGTTGTTGCGGTAAACCTCATCGATATCGTTACAGCCTGGATTTACCCAGTTGGCGGTGACGATGCACCATTCGTCTTCGGCTTCTGCGGGCAGAATGCCTTCCAGTAACGCCTCGGTCACCGCTTTGGCGATCGCCGCCTGCGATGCGCCCCAGGTGGCGTTGCCGTGCAGCTCCCCGCTGATTTCTGCTTTGTTAACGTACAGCGTCATCGGTTTGGCGGGGACGTTAGGCTTGATCACCACCATAAACGGGCAGTGGCCTTGGCTGGGCGAAGCCAGGCTGGCAGAGAACGCCTGGCCGACCACGCCATTACGCGGACCGATCATGATATTGATATGCGAGGCGTTCACGCCGTTGCCTGCAAAACCTTCACCGATATACATTTCCACTAAAAGATCTCCTGTTTTTTAAGATGATGTTATTTCGCGATGGCGGCGAATGTGTTCTCTGCCTGAGGCTGTGAGTCCTGTGCGGCATCCACCAGCGTCAACCCTTTGGTTTCCGGTGCCCAGGCAATGGAAACAATCGCACCAATAATCAGAATCAATGCCAGCATGCCGGTCGTGGCGGGCATACCGTAATGTGCAATCGAGAGTGGCAGCAGGCCGGTGCCGATAGCAGAACCCAACCGACTGATTGATAATGAAAAACCAACCCCCATAGAACGGACTTCGGTAGGGAAGCTTTCGGCAGGGAATACGCCCACCAGATTGCTGACTGCCGACATGACCAGCGTGAAAGCGGCAAAGATGGCGATCAGCCAGGCGGTCTGGCTGGCAGGGATCAGGCTCAGCATCACCAGACAGGCCGCAAGAAAGATAAAGGAGCCAATCAGGAACCCACGACGTGAACACATCACCGTGAGCACGATCCCTAATAAAGCCCCAACGATCAGCAGGCCATTGAGTAGCAGGTCGGTAGCAAAGTTATTGTCCAACCCCATGATTTGCAGAATCGATGGCAGGAAGGTGTAGATTGAGAAATAAGGGATCACCAGGCAGACAAAAAACAGACTGTTGAATGCGGTGCGGCGGCGATATTTGGCACCGAACAGCGACAGAAAACGTTGCTGAGACACGGCCTGCACTTCGTCATTGAGCGCCACGTTCGGCCCGAAGTGTTTATGTACGATCGCCATCGCCTGCTCGCGTCGCCCTTTACCCATCAGCCAGCGTGGTGATTCTGGCGTGCCGATGCGCATCAGCAGAATAGCCAGCGCCGGTAGTGCAGAAGAGCACAGCAGCCAACGCCAGGCATCGGGGCCGGTCGCGGTCAGGAAATGGCCGACGATCCCTGCTCCAACGTAACCAAATGTCCAGACCACGCTGAAAGCGCCGAGCAACACGCCTCGTTGTTTACGTGGTGAGAATTCGGCCAGCATGGTGTGCCCTACCGCAAAATCCCCCCCTAAGCCGATGCCTATCATCACGCGTAGCAGGAATAATTGTTCGGGTGTGCTCACAAAGAACTGCAATGCGGAAGCGAGCGTGATGATAATAAAACTGAAAGAGAAGATTTTCTGGCGGCCGATGTAGTCGGAAATCCAGCCGAACATCAGGCTACCGATAAACAAGCCGATCAGGGCGGAACTGCCGAGCATCCCTTCCCAGAAAGCGGAAACCCCCATTTGTGGTTTGATTTGTGCCAGTGCAAAGCCGATAACGCCCAGCACGTAACCGTCGGTGAAGTGGGCGCCAAAGGTCAACCCGGCGATCTTGATATGGAAACGGTTTAACGGCACGTCATCCATACGGATCTGTTGTTGTGTTAGATGTTGCATGGACCTGTCCTCCTGTTGGAGCGGTGTTTGTAGGTGTATTGTTGGTTTTTTGTTTTTATCGCGTTAACAATGTGGCAGCGAGAGGCGCGGTAGGCGAGTGCGTTTTAGTCATACCCCTCAGCGGAAAATACATGTGATCTGCCTCTGGTTTTAGGGAGATAAATGCTGCGGGTGTAGATAAAACCCACCAGATTGGCAACATGCTGTTAACAATCAAAAGCATGATGCAGAGGTCTGTGGATCGTGAGAAAGCTCCCATCGCTCAGTATGTTGCGCGTATTTGAAGAAACCTGCCGGACGCTGAGCTTCAGCAAAGCGGCTGAAGCGCTGTTTATCACTCAAAGTGCGGCCAGCCGCCAGATCAAGCAGTTGGAGGAGTTTCTCGGTAAGTTGCTGTTTGTGCGCAGCCACAGCGGGCTAGCGCTGACTCAGGATGCCATGCTGTTACTGCCGGTGGTGCGGCAATCACTGGATATTCTGGAAGAAGGTGTGCGCCACGTGCAGTTGCACAATCCTCTACAGCACCTGCGGTTGCAGGTGGCGCCGACTTTCGCTACCCGTTGGTTGGCCCCGCGTTTAGTCACGCTGCGTCAGCGTAACAGCCAATTGCAGATCGCCCTGATCAGCGAAGCGCGGCAAAAATATTGTGACTTTGACTGTGCGGTGCGTTTTGGTGAGTGGGCAGAGAGTTGCGGTGGAGAATGGTTATGCCATGAACAACTGGTGCTGGTGGGCAGCCCGTTGCTGATGATTAACGGTGTGTTTCCACCGCTGAATACGCAGCCGCAGTTACATATTCTCAATGGTGATAGCCGCATGGATACCTGGCAGCGCTGGCTGGCGGCGGCTGGGAGCACAGAAGTGCAGGAACAAGGGGGGTTGGAGTTCAGCACGCAGGATCAGGTGATCAACGCCTGTATTACCGGCGCGGGTTACGCGGTGCTGGATAAAATGATGATCCGCAATGAATTACAGAGTGGTCTGCTGCTGCTGCTGTCACCGTTGGAGCTGAAAAGCACTAACGGTTACTGGCTGGAGATCCCATCCGGTAAGCGAGAACTGCCGCGCGTGTGTTATTTCCACGATTGGCTGCGGGCGGAAATTGGCCGGGGAGAAGCGGCTATAGAAGCCAGAAAGAATGAACGAGAGAAAGATAAAGCCAATATGCAAGCTATGAACGTATTCATTGATAAAGCGGGAATGCTTTCAGATGATGAGTTTTTTGGGGGGGTGTAATGACGCAATAATTTGATATGTAAAGTAATTTATCAACCTGGGTAAACATATTGCGATCCCACTTAGGTTCTCTACAAGTTTGGTCGTGAATATGTGGCATTGAACACCATCATTCAAGTTTCTTAAATTGTTTCCCTAATACATATATTATAATTATGCTAAGAATAAGCGTTATAAGCTGCCCTGTAAGATAGCCTAAGTTATACCTGCTTGGACCCTCGTTATATATTACTGTTATTGTCGCTGCGATATAAAAAAGGGAGAAAAATGTCAAAATGCAAAAAAAGGAAACCACTATTGCGAGCAATATGGTAATTGTTTTTGATACTATCCCTTTCATTTTTAATTCCTTTTTTGAAAAATCGCAAGCAACCTGTTGGCTGGAGATCCCGCCAGATAAGCGGGATCGGCCCGGCTAACGCGTAAGCTGCCAGCCGCGCTGTTGCCACAGCGCGGGCAACTGGGCCAGATCGTCAAACGTGGTGACTAACGGATGTTCGATCGGCTTATTGTGCGGATCGGCACAGAAGTAAAACACCGGGATCCCGGCCGCGATACCTGCTTGAGCACCGGCAGCAGAGTCATCCACCAGAATGCAGCGCTCCACCGGCACCTGCATCTGTTTTGCCGCGTGGAACACGATGGCCGGATCGGGCTTCCAGCGCTGAATATCGTAGCCGCTGAACAATCGGTCATCAAAATAGGACAGCATGTTGGTCAGCCCCAGCGAATGCTGCATTTTGCTCACCGGGCCGTTGGAAACGGTGCACATTGGTACCGCCATCTGCGCCAACAGTGCGCGGGCTCCGGCAATCGGTTGCAGCTCGGCATCAAACAGGCGCGCCACTTCCTGACGGTACACCGGCTCCAGCTCACTGACCGGTAAATTCACACCCTGTTCGGCATTAACCTGCTCGATAATTTCGTACAGCTTTATTCCTTTGAATTGCTTGAACACTTCTTCCAGCGAAAGCGTAATGCCAAAGTGCTCAAACATATGCACATACGCCTTGCTGCACAACACTTCGCTGTCTACCAGTGTGCCATCACAATCAAATAAAACACATTCAACCTGATTCATTGGGGTAAGGGTCCTCAGTTAAGCCATGATTGTTGTCACTTTAACCGGATTGTGCAGGATTGCGACCCTTTAAACATTTATTGACGATGAATATCAATAAATACAGTCCGTTGAAAAATTCGACTGAAAAAAGCCGGTGAGCAAGGTCAAAACGCCAACATTTTGTTATACGATAGCGCCCGAAAGTCCATTCCCCTCTTCGGAATCCTGATAATGAGCAAACAAGACATCAGCCTTGATGCAAAGCAAGGCTTGCTTGAGCGTGTGTTTAAACTCAAGCAGCATGGCACTACGGCACGGACGGAAACGATTGCCGGTCTTACCACCTTTTTAACCATGGTGTACATCGTGTTCGTTAACCCCCAGATCCTGGGTGCGGCGGGCATGGATACTCAGGCGGTGTTTGTGACTACCTGCCTGATCGCCGCTTTCGGCAGTATCTTCATGGGGCTGCTGGCTAACCTGCCGGTTGCGCTGGCACCGGCGATGGGCTTGAACGCCTTTTTCGCGTTTGTGGTGGTCGGTGCAATGGGGATTTCATGGCAGGTGGGTATGGGCGCGATTTTCTGGGGCGCCGTCGGCCTGCTGTTGCTGACCGTGTTGCGTATCCGCTACTGGATGATTGCCAATATTCCTCTCAGCCTGCGTGTGGGGATCACCAGCGGTATCGGCCTGTTTATTGCCATGATGGGGCTGAAAAATGCCGGTATCGTAGTGGCTAACCCGGATACGCTGGTGGCGGTCGGTAACCTGACTTCTCACAGTGTGCTGCTCGGGGCGCTGGGGTTTTTTATCATTGCGGTGCTGGCTTCGCGCAATATCCATGCGGCGGTACTGGTTTCCATTGTGGTTACCACGCTGATCGGCTGGATGCTGGGTGATGTGAAATATGGCGGCGTGTTCTCGATGCCACCGGATATCACTACCGTAGTGGGCCAGGTGGATTTGGCCGGTGCGTTGAATCTCAGCCTGGCTGGGGTGATCTTCGCCTTTATGCTGGTTAACCTGTTCGACTCTTCAGGCACCTTGATCGGCGTGACCGACAAAGCCGGGTTGACGGATGATAAAGGCCAGTTCCCACGTATGAAGCAGGCGCTGTACGTTGACAGTATCAGCTCGGTGGCCGGTTCGTTTATCGGTACCTCTTCCGTGACGGCCTATATTGAAAGCTCCGCCGGTGTTTCCATCGGTGGCCGTACCGGCCTCACCGCTGTGGTGGTGGGGATTCTGTTCCTGCTGGTGATCTTCCTGTCGCCGTTGGCGGGCATGGTACCGGCCTACGCCGCTGCGGGGGCGTTGATCTACGTGGGCGTGCTGATGACCTCCAGCCTGGCACGCGTGAAGTGGGAAGACATGACCGAAGCGGTTCCGGCTTTTGTCACCGCCGCCATGATGCCTTTCAGCTTCTCGATTACCGAAGGCATTGCTCTGGGCTTTATCTCTTACTGTGTGATGAAGCTCGGCACCGGCCGCTGGCGTGAAATCAGCCCCTGCGTGATCGTGGTGGCGCTGCTGTTTGTGCTTAAAATCGCGTTTGTTGACGGGCATTAAGTGCAGAAAAGAGGTCCAGCAAGCTGGGCCTCTTTACATCATAATCCCGGCGACGCATCCGTAGTCTTGCCCATCACCCAGCGTAATGGCTGGTTGAAACGTGCTTGCCAGCCACCGATCGCATCTTCTCCTTGGGCAAAATGCTCAATCTCGACCTGGTTCCTTTCGTTGAACAGATCGGCGAAATACAGTGCCGTAGCCTGATCGTCGAAATTCTGCCGATCGTAATAGGCGATCATAATCCGTTTTTTTTCTGCTAACGACTGTTTGGCTGGCGTGATTTCACCGCTCGGGGCAATCAACAGGGCGCCAGCATAAAACTGCGGGTATTTTGCTATCAGGTTGGCACCGTGCAGAGCGCCTTGCCCGCGTGCGGTCAGGAACACCTGTTTGGGATTTAACTTCAATACCGGCGTCAGGGAGCGTAGAGCACGCTGAATGGTGCTTTGAGTGCTCTCATCGCTGTAATTGGACCAGCGGAAGTTGTTCTCAGCCAACATCTGGGTGCCATTCAGCTCAATGTAGGCGACTCCGGCCTCCGCAAACAGCAGCCGGTCTTGTGGATTAATAGCCGCAGCCTGACCATAAGCGTGAAGATAGACGATGGTTGGCCAGCCTCCAGGCGGTGGTTCTCCGCTGGGGACGGCATAATGGGCTTTACCTTCAAACTGTGAGGCGTGTTGCTGATAGCGAGCCTTGGTTTTGGCAAGGATGGAACGGTAGGTTTCACCTTGCTGAATACTGTTGAATGCGCTGTCTTCCAACAGATTGTAGTAGTACCACAATCCGCGTTTGGCACTCAGTTGCAGATAACGTTCTGCAAGCTCGGTCTGGCCCTTTTCTGCCGAAGAAGCGGCCAGTTGATAAGGTGCCCAGACGTTCCGTTCATCTTCGCGCATCAGGGTCAGATACAACGACATGGCTTCCGTCTTTTTATCTTCCTGGCTATAGGCTAGCCGAGGCAATTGGGCATTCAGCGGGTGGTGCGTGGGGAGGTCTACCGGCTCTTCTCCGGCAGGGTAATGCATTTCTGCAGCAAACAGTGAACTGGTGGTGAAAGCCATCATCATGGCTAAAATAAAAAAACGCATAATAGTGTTACTTTGTTTTCTACTACATTAAATGGTGCGGTTTCTTCCATGAGCGGCGCCTTTTTGTCTCAAAACGCCGAAAGGAAAGTTACTTCACGCGACGAATATAATCGCTGAATGCAGACAACTGGCCGGTTAGAAAATCCAGCGTACCTTGATCTATCAACTCACCCGCTTGTTCATCAACCTTGTTCTGGATCACGCCCCCCATAAATTCGGGTTTGTTCATGACCATGGCATCAAGGAACACCAGGATCTGGCGCAGATGATATTGGCAACGTGCGCCGCCGATCGGCCCCATGGAACTGGTCTGAATGGCGACCGGTTTACCGGCCAGGGGTTGATTGGGCAGGCGGGAAAGCCAGTCAATGGCATTTTTCAGGCCGCCGGGAACCGAATAGTTATATTCTGGCGTAACGATAATGACCCCATCAGCCTGGCGGATGTGTTCCGCAATGGCTTCAACCGCAGCGGGAAAGCCGTCTTCTTGTTGCCGATCGGCGTCGTAAAGAGGGATATCGCGAATCGAAGGAAGCGCTTCGATGGTTACGCCATACGGTGCCAGCTTGGGTAAGCTGCGGGCGATCATGGCGTTATAAGAACCTTTACGCAGGCTGCCCAGCAACGTGACGATTTTTAGTGTTTGCTCTGACATATGATGATTCTCCCTTTCTAGTGAACAGATTCAGCTTGTACCAACAGATTTTAGCTGCGGCTGGAAGGCTCTGCCGCCTGAAAAGTGAGGGTATAAAACAACCGGCAAATAGTAGGGCAAATTTTCAACAGATCATAGGCCAGTTCTGCATATTTATCTGTTTTTACAATTCTGTGTAGGAATTAATGCGTTTAAAAAAGTTTTATTTCAGATATTTCCGCCATGAGCAGGCATTAATCGGTAATTCAGCGTGCAGACAGGCTGGTCAGTTTCAGAAAGTGCGTTGAAGGGGGTGGGTTGCGTGATGATATTTCACTGCTTTTCCGCAACCCTAGCCGATCGTCATACTGCCAGCAAATCAGGCGCTCCAACCCCGGTGTACGAGCGCAAGCCCAACTCAGGTATTCCCCGGCGTCACTCATCACTTGCACATGCGGTGTAGCGCTGGAGCGTAAATGCCCGGAAAAGGGGTGCAGATGCAGCGTTCCCTGCCCATCGTTACTCAGGCCACAAAGCTTCAACACGCATTGGCGAATACTCCATAGCTGAGTTTCAGCCTCCAGCCGATCAGACTGCGCTTCAATCCAGGCGTGCTCGGTAACGGATTGGTATTGCTGTTGCAGATTACGGCCGCGTGCGCGCATCACTTCAATATCCAACCCGACCTTGCCTTCAAGGCTCAGCAAGGCACCTACCGTGCTACCTGCATAAGCAAGGCTGAAATCAGGTAAGTAGGGATCGACAAAGTGGGGCCGCCCGTTAGGCGTGGTGGTGATGGGGGGCAGAACGGGCAGGCGATACAGATAGAACATCATTTCAGCCAGCAGGATCCGGCCTTGCAGAAAACGCCTGCGGCGCTTAATGGAGAAGTTTAGTGTTTTTTCAATCAGATCGCTGGATAGCCGATGGGTGTTCAAAATCCCTGAGGTGGTATCCCATCGGATAAAGTGGCAAGCCATTACTCACTCCATGATCGAGGCTGACAAAAAACTGGAATGCTAGATTAAGCATAACGTCAGGTTTTTTCATCAAAAAACAGTATGCGTATTATCTTATTTATTTAAATTTTGAATGTTTTTCAGCAGAAGACACTCTTAGAGTGTGGAATAAAAACCCCACAAAACAACCCGTCATGTGGGATTTATAGAAATGGCAGGGTATTTAGCAACTGGGGCTTATTTACCGATACAGAAACTGGAGAAAATACGCCCCAGCAGATCGTCGGAAGTGAATTCACCGGTGATTTCGCTCAACGCCTGCTGCGCCAAGCGTAATTCCTCGGCCAACAGCTCCCCCGCGTAAGCGCTCACTAACTGTTCTTTACCTTGCACCAGATGCTGGGCTGCCTGCTCCAGGGCTTGCAAATGGCGGCGGCGAGCCAGGAAACCGCCCTCCATATTGCTGGTAAAGCCCATGCTTTGCTTCAGGTGATCACGCAGCAGGTCAATGCCTTCGCCGGTACGTGCTGACAGGCGAATAAGTGAGTGGCCATTCACTTCGGTCATACCCAGAGTTTCGCCCGTGATATCGGCTTTGTTACGCACCACGGTGATCGGCAGATTGCTGGGCAAGCGGGCCATAAACTCCGGCCAGATTTCGCTGGGTTCGGTTGCGGCGGTGGTGGTTCCATCCACCATAAACAGCACGCGGTCGGCCTGTTCTATCTCATTCCACGCACGTTCGATGCCGATGCGTTCCACTTCGTCACTGGCTTCGCGCAGGCCTGCGGTATCGATAATATGCAACGGCATCCCATCGATATGAATATGTTCACGCAGTACGTCGCGCGTGGTGCCAGCGATATCGGTGACGATCGCTGCCTCACGCCCGGCCAGTTCATTGAGCAGGCTGGACTTCCCGGCGTTGGGCCGCCCGGCAATCACCACTTTCATCCCTTCACGCAGCAAGCTGCCCTGGCGCGCTTCGGTACGCACGTTGTCCAGATCGGCCATCACGTCATTGAGCTGTGCTTCGATTTTGCCGTCGGAAAGGAAATCAATCTCTTCATCGGGGAAGTCGATCGCCGCTTCCACATAGATGCGCAGGTGAGTAAGTGCTTCCACAAGCTGATGGATGCGCGTGGAAAACGCACCCTGTAGCGAGTTCATCGCCGAACGGGCCGCCTGTTCGGAACTGGCGTCGATCAGATCGGCAATCGCTTCAGCCTGTGCCAGATCCAGCTTATCGTTGAGAAATGCACGTTCAGAGAATTCACCCGGCCGCGCAATGCGCACGCCGGGCAGTGCCAGCACGCGTTTGAGCAGCAGATCGAGGATCACCGGCCCGCCGTGGCCTTGCAGTTCCAGCACGTCTTCACCGGTGAAGGAGTTCGGGCCGGGGAACCATAAGGCGATGCCCTGATCGAGAACCGCACCAGCGGCATCGCGGAACGGCAGGTAATCGGCGTAGCGCGGCTTTGGCAGTTTGCCGAGCAACGCCTGAGCGACGTCTTTCGCATTGCGGCCGGAAATGCGCAGAATGCCGACGCCGCCGCGCCCCGGCGGGGTGGCAAGGGCAGCGATAGTATCGGTGGTGCTCATAACAGGTTATCTCTCTGACAATATGCAAAAAGGCGGTCGAATGACCGCCTTTGAGTTTCGCAGAAGGGGCGCAAACTGCAACCCCTTGGCTACGCCTTAGGACTTCTTCTTGTCGCGGCTGTGTAAGCCACGTTTTTCCAGACCGCGATAAATAATCTGCTGCTGGAGGATAGTCACCAGGTTACTGACGATATAGTACAGCACCAGACCGGACGGGAACCACAGGAAGAACACGGTGAAAATCACCGGCATGAAGGTCATGATCTTCTGCTGCATCGGGTCGGTCACGGTGGTCGGTGACATCTTCTGGATGAAGTACATGGTCACACCCATCAGGATCGGCAGGATGTAGTACGGGTCCTGCGCTGACAGATCGTGGATCCACAGAATGAACGGCGCGTGACGCAGTTCAACCGAGCTCATCAGCATGTAGTACAACGCCAGGAAGATCGGCATCTGGATGATCAACGGCAGGCAGCCACCCAGCGGGTTCACTTTCTCTGCTTTGTACAGCGCCATCATTTCTTGGCTCATGCGCTGTTTGTCGTCACCGATACGTTCACGCATCGCCTGCAATTTTGGTTGCAGTAAACGCATTTTGGCCATCGAGGTGTACTGCGCTTTGGTCAGCGGGTACATGATGCCACGCACGATGAAGGTGATGATGATGATCGAGAAGCCCCAGTTACCGATAAAGCCGTGGATAAACTTCAGCAGTTTGAACAGCGGCTGGGAAATGAACCACAGCCAGCCGTAATCCACGGTCAGATCGAGATGCGGTGCCAGTTCGGCCATCTTATCCTGCAACTCTGGGCCAACCCACAAGGTGGCACTCAGTTGCTGCTGCGCGCCGGGTTGTACCACCACCGGAGTCGACTTAAAGCCGATAGCGGAGAGGTTATCGCCAGGTTTTGCGGTATAGAAGGTGTTTTTACCCTGAGTCTGCGGCACCCACGCGGTGGCGAAATACTGTTGCAGCATGGCCACCCAGCCGCCCTGCGTGGTGATATCCAGGTTCTCGTCCTTATCGAACGCATACTTCTGGTATTTATTGTCACTGGCAGAGTAAGCCGCGCCACGGAAAGTGTGCAGTGCAAAGTTGTTGCTGCCGGTGTCGCGGTGTTTTGGCAACTCGGTGCTTTGCTTGAGCTGGCCGAACAGCGTCAGTTCCAGAGGCGCTTCACTTTTGTTGAGGATGGTGTAATCCACACCAACCCCGTAGTGATTACGCTTGAGGACAAACGTCTTGGTGAACACCGAGCCGTCTTTGCCGGTAAAGGTCAGCGGGATACGCAGCTCATCCTGGCCATCTGCCAGCGTGAAGGTATCTTGCGCGGCTTCAAACAGAGGACGTTCGCCGTTTGCCGGGTTGTCCGGGCCATTTCTGCCGGTCAGGCCGCTTTGTGCCTGATAGACAAACGCCGGTGTGGTTTCCAGCAGTTGGAATGGAGTCGATGAACCCAAAGAGTCCGGGTAGGCCAACAATTTAGCCTGTTCGATATCACCACCACGGGTATTGATGGTCAGCGACAGTACGTCAGTATTAACAGTAATCAGTTTACCCTGACCACTGGCTGGCAAAGCCTGGCTGGCAGCATCACCGGTAGCAGTGTTCGCAGTCTGTTGCGTGGTCTGAGCGGCTGGTTGCGGAGCATTGTCCGTTTGCCAGGTCTGCCAGATCATGAAAGACACGAACAGCAGAGCGATGAGGAAAAGATTGCGTTGCGAATCCATCGTTAGTGTTCTCTGTTATCGTCGGTTTTCGGCGGCACGGGATCATCGCCACCTGGGTTCAAAGGGTGGCATTTTAATACGCGTTTCAATGCTAACCAACTGCCTTTTAACATGCCAAACCTGCTTAATGCCTCAATTGCGTAATGAGAGCATGTCGGCTGGAAGCGACAACGAGGCCCAAGCAGCGGACTGATAACGAGCTGATACGCCCGTACCAGCCCGATCAGGATGCGGGAGCCTGGCGACAGTGGCGACGCCATAATTTTTCCAAAGCTTCCGTCAGCGCGCGGTTATCCAAATCCGCTATCCCTTTTTTAGCCACCACGACAAAATCCATCGCCGGTAACTCGTGCTGACGTAAACGGAAGCTTTCGCGGGTGAGGCGTTTGATCCGGTTGCGTTCATGCGCGCGTTTGACGTGTTTTTTGGCGACGGTAAGACCGATGCGGGGATGCCCCAGCAGGTTTTGGCGGCCGAGGATGGTGATTTGCGGCGTGCCAGCCCGTTGTGGCTGCTGGAAGACGAAAGTGAAATGAGTGGGAGTTAACAAACGTAACTCCCTGGGAAAAGCGAGCTTAACCACTCAGCGGGTTAGCTTTTATTACTTAGAAACAGTCAGACGAGTACGGCCTTTCGCACGACGGCGGGCCAGAACTTGACGACCATTTTTGGTGGCCATACGGGCACGGAAACCGTGGCTACGGTTACGCTTCAGTACGGACGGTTGGAAAGTGCGTTTCATAGCGATTTCTACCTAAACTTAAATGAATTACTGAGAAGTCAAATGCGTTTGGCTACTCGGCGTGAAGACGACCGACGCCTCAATCGCATATAAAGAGGCGGGATTGTAATAATTGTACAGTCCTGAGTCAATTCGCATCACGCATCAACCCTGCATATTTCAAGCCGCAGCTTTCCTGCACCTTGAGATCTGCTTGGGTATAGCCCTACCTGGTTGCTTGCCAAATACGGAACAAAATCCCGGCCTTGGCCCGTGGTCACCGCAGAATCCCGTCTGGCAAATCACTCACCGTTAAGGAACCAGGTATCACACGTAGGGCGAAGATTATACGGACTCGGGGTGAAATCGCAAGGATCCCGGTGCGATCCTGCGTGTTTAACGTGAGGATCCTACGTGGATAACAGGGTATAACTCGTTTATGCCGTAAAAACCTGCTGTCGCAGGATCAGATCTCATCAGCGTTGCGCTACAAGTGGCTAAAATACAACCACTCACCAATGGCTGTGGATAAAATGGATCTAATCTGTGATGAAGGGGAGGATCTCTTGCGCATATTGCGTTATGATCCTTCATTCCGATCGCGATCCCAAATGAGGGATCGTCAGGGACATAAACCGTGAAAGGCGGTTCGCATGCCCCACAGGTTTTCGGCCGATGCCGGGCGTGTGTCAAAAAATCATGAGTTATAAAAAAGTAGCCTGATTCTTTTCTTTTTATTGATCTTGTTCGAGTGGAGTCCGCCGTGTCACTTTCGCTTTGGCAGCAGTGTCTTGCCCGATTGCAGGATGAGTTACCTGCCACAGAATTTAGTATGTGGATACGCCCATTGCAGGCGGAACTGAGTGACAATACCTTGGCGCTGTATGCGCCCAATCGTTTTGTGCTGGATTGGGTTCGCGATAAATACTTAAACAATATCAATGGCCTGCTAAACGATTTCTGCGGTACTGATGCACCGTTGCTGCGTTTTGAAGTAGGCAGTAAACCGCTGACGCAAACCATCAGTCAGCCCGTTACGGCCAGCGTCAGCAGCGCGCCAGTGGCCCCCGTGGTGCGCATGGTTGCACCGTCGCGCCCCAGTTGGGACAACGCGGCACCGCCGCCCGAGCTGTCATACCGTTCCAACGTGAATCCCAAGCACACTTTCGATAACTTTGTTGAGGGTAAGTCTAACCAGTTGGCGCGCGCTGCGGCCCGCCAGGTGGCGGATAACCCAGGCGGAGCGTATAACCCGCTGTTCCTTTATGGTGGCACTGGCTTGGGTAAAACCCACCTGTTGCATGCGGTGGGTAACGGCATCATGGCGCGCAAGGCCAATGCCAAAGTGGTTTACATGCACTCAGAACGCTTTGTGCAGGACATGGTCAAGGCATTGCAGAACAACGCCATTGAAGAGTTCAAGCGTTACTACCGCTCGGTTGATGCGCTGCTGATCGATGACATTCAGTTTTTTGCCAACAAAGAGCGTTCACAGGAAGAGTTTTTTCATACCTTTAATGCCTTGCTCGAAGGCAATCAACAGATCATCCTGACCTCGGATCGTTATCCCAAAGAGATCAACGGCGTTGAAGATCGTCTGAAATCCCGCTTCGGCTGGGGTCTGACGGTGGCGATCGAGCCGCCGGAGCTGGAAACCCGCGTGGCGATCCTGATGAAAAAGGCCGACGAGAACGATATCCGTCTGCCGGGCGAAGTGGCGTTCTTTATCGCCAAACGCCTGCGTTCCAACGTGCGTGAGCTCGAAGGGGCGCTGAACCGGGTGATCGCCAACGCAAACTTTACCGGCCGTGCCATTACCATTGATTTCGTGCGCGAAGCGCTGCGCGATCTGCTGGCATTGCAGGAAAAGCTGGTCACCATCGACAATATCCAAAAGACGGTGGCGGAGTACTATAAAATCAAAATCGCGGACTTGCTGTCTAAACGGCGTTCGCGCTCGGTTGCCCGCCCGCGCCAGATGGCGATGGCATTGGCAAAAGAGCTCACCAACCACAGCCTGCCAGAAATCGGCGATGCGTTTGGTGGCCGCGACCATACCACGGTGTTGCACGCCTGCCGCAAGATAGAGCAGCTGCGTGAGGAAAGTCACGACATCAAAGAAGATTTCTCCAATTTAATCAGAACATTGTCGTCATAGCGCATATGAAATTTATCGTTGAACGTGAGCATCTGCTAAAACCGCTGCAACAGGTGAGTAGCCCATTGGGTGGCCGCCCGACGCTGCCGATTCTGGGTAACCTGCTGTTGCAGGTGACGGAAGGTTCCCTGTTGCTGACAGGAACCGATCTGGAGATGGAGATGGTGGCGCGCGTTGCCCTGTCTCAGCCCCATGAAGCGGGCGCGACTACCGTCCCCGCGCGTAAATTTTTTGATATCTGCCGTGGCCTGCCGGAAGGCGCCGAGATTACCGTGCAACTGGAAGGCGAGCGTATGCTGGTGCGTTCTGGCCGCAGCCGTTTCTCGCTGTCTACGCTACCCGCAGTGGATTTCCCGAATCTGGATGACTGGCAGAGCGAAGTTGAATTCACCCTGCCGCAGGCAACGCTGAAGCGCCTGATCGAAGCCACCCAGTTCTCGATGGCGCATCAGGACGTGCGTTACTACCTGAACGGTATGCTGTTTGAAACCGAGGGGGAAGAACTGCGCACCGTGGCCACCGACGGCCACCGCCTGGCGGTATGTTCGATGCCGATTGGTCAGCCGTTGCCAACCCATTCGGTGATCGTACCGCGTAAAGGGGTGATGGAGCTGGTGCGCCTGCTGGACGGCGGCGATACGCTGTTGCGGGTGCAGATTGGCAGCAACAATATTCGCGCCCACGTGGGGGATTTTATTTTCACCTCCAAGCTGGTTGATGGTCGTTTCCCAGATTATCGCCGCGTATTGCCGAAGAACCCGGATAAAACGCTGGAAGCGGGCTGCGACTTGCTCAAGCAGGCGTTTGCCCGCGCGGCTATTTTGTCGAACGAGAAGTTCCGCGGTGTGCGTTTGTACGTCAGCCAGAACCAGCTCAAGATCACCGCCAATAACCCGGAACAGGAAGAGGCGGAAGAGATCCTTGATGTCAGCTATGACGGCACCGAGATGGAAATTGGTTTCAACGTCAGCTACGTGCTGGATGTGCTGAATGCGCTCAAGTGTGAAGATGTGCGCCTGTTGCTGACTGATTCGGTTTCCAGTGTGCAGATCGAAGACGGTGCCAGTAAGGCGGCGGCCTACGTCGTCATGCCAATGCGGTTGTAGTTCTATAAAGAAGTACCGGTATCGGTAAAGAGATTGCATGGCACTGACGCGCTTACTGATTAAAGATTTCCGCAATATCGAAGCTGCCGATCTGGCACCCGCACCGGGATTTAACTTCCTGGTGGGGCCCAACGGCAGCGGTAAGACCAGCGTATTGGAAGCGGTGTATACGCTTGGCCATGGGCGCGCGTTTCGCAGTTTGCAGGCCGGGCGGGTGATCCGTCACGATCAGCCGGAGTTTGTCTTGCACGGCCGGATCATCGAAGGCACAGAACGTGAGTTATCGGTAGGATTAAGCAAGAGCCGTCAGGGTGACAGCAAAGTGCGTATTGATGGCAGCGATGGCCATAAAGTGGCTGAGCTGGCCCAGTTATTGCCCATGCAGTTGATTACCCCTGAAGGCTTTACTCTGCTAAACGGCGGGCCGAAATATCGGCGCGCTTTCCTAGACTGGGGCTGTTTTCACAACGAACCCGGTTTTTTCACCGCCTGGAGCAACCTTAAAAGGTTACTGAAGCAGCGCAATGCCGCGCTGCGCCAGGTCAGCCGCTATGCGCAGATTCGCGCCTGGGATCAGGAACTGATCCCGTTGGCCGAACGCATCAGCGAGTGGCGGGCATCCTACAGCGACGCAATTGCCGCGGATATCACCGCGACCTGCGCGCAGTTTTTGCCCGAATTTGCCCTGAGTTTCTCTTTCCAGCGCGGTTGGGATAAAGAGAGTGACTACGGAGAGCTGCTGGAGCGCCAGTTTGAGCGCGACAGGGCGTTAACCTATACCGCGTTGGGGCCGCATAAAGCGGATTTCCGTATTCGTGCTGAAGGCACGCCGGTAGAGGATATGTTATCGCGCGGTCAGCTTAAGTTGCTGATGTGCGCATTGCGCTTGGCGCAGGGTGAGTTTCTCACCCGCCAGAGCGGGCGGCGTTGCCTGTATCTGATTGATGATTTTGCCTCCGAGCTGGACACCGGCCGTCGCCGGTTGCTGGCCGATCGCCTGAAAGCCACCCAGGCTCAGGTTTTTGTCAGCGCTGTCAGTGCTGAACAAGTAACCGACATGATGGGTGAAAAGGGCAAGATGTTCCGCGTGGAACAGGGTAAAATAGAGGTTCAACCACAGGACTAAAATGAGCGAGAAACGTTGATGTCGAATTCTTATGACTCCTCAAGTATCAAGGTATTAAAAGGGCTGGACGCGGTGCGTAAGCGCCCAGGCATGTATATCGGCGATACTGATGACGGCACCGGTCTGCACCACATGGTGTTCGAGGTTGTGGACAACGCTATCGACGAAGCACTCGCTGGCCACTGTAGTGACATTCAGGTGACCATCCACGCCGATAACTCCGTCTCAGTACAGGATGATGGTCGTGGTATCCCAACCGGTATTCACGAAGAGGAAGGGGTGTCTGCGGCGCAGGTCATCATGACCGTGCTGCACGCTGGCGGTAAATTTGACGACAACTCCTATAAAGTTTCCGGCGGCCTGCACGGTGTGGGCGTCTCGGTGGTTAACGCCTTATCCGAGAAGCTGGAACTGGTGATCCGCCGTGAAGGCAAGGTGCACGAGCAGACTTACTGCCACGGTGAGCCACAGGGCCCGTTGAAAGTGACGGGTGACTCCGAGAAAACCGGGACTACCGTGCGCTTCTGGCCGAGCTACCAGACCTTTACCAATAACATCGAATTTGAATACGACATTCTGGCCCGGCGCCTGCGTGAGCTGTCGTTCCTGAACTCCGGTGTTTCTATCCGTTTGAAAGACAAGCGCGATGGCAAAGAAGACCACTTCCATTACGAAGGGGGCATTCGGGCGTTTGTTGAATACCTCAACAAGAACAAAACCCCGATCCACCCAACGGTGTTCTACTTCTCCACCGTGAAAGACGACATCGGTGTGGAAGTGGCGTTGCAGTGGAACGATGGTTTCCAGGAAAATATCTACTGCTTTACCAACAACATCCCACAGCGTGACGGGGGTACTCACCTGGCCGGTTTCCGTGCCGCGATGACCCGTACCCTGAATACGTACATGGATAAAGAAGGCTACAGCAAGAAGTCCAAGATCAGCGCGACCGGTGACGATGCGCGTGAAGGGCTGATTGCCGTGGTTTCGGTGAAAGTGCCGGATCCGAAGTTCTCTTCACAGACCAAAGACAAGCTGGTGTCTTCCGAAGTGAAAACGGCGGTTGAATCGCTGATGAACGAGAAGCTGGTGGATTATCTGATGGAAAACCCATCAGATGCCAAAATCGTGGTCGGCAAAATCATTGATGCCGCCCGCGCTCGTGAAGCGGCGCGTAAAGCGCGTGAAATGACCCGCCGTAAAGGCGCGCTGGATCTGGCTGGCCTGCCGGGCAAACTGGCGGACTGCCAGGAGCGCGATCCGGCGCTGTCTGAACTGTACCTGGTGGAAGGGGATTCTGCGGGCGGCTCGGCAAAACAGGGGCGTAACCGCAAGAATCAGGCGATTCTGCCGCTGAAGGGTAAGATCCTCAACGTTGAGAAAGCCCGCTTTGACAAGATGCTGTCTTCACAGGAAGTGGCAACGCTGATCACCGCGTTGGGCTGCGGCATTGGCCGTGACGAGTACAACCCGGACAAGCTGCGCTATCACAGCATCATCATCATGACCGATGCCGACGTCGATGGCTCGCACATCCGTACGCTGCTGTTGACCTTCTTCTATCGCCAGATGCCGGAAATCATCGAACGTGGCCATGTGTTTATCGCCCAGCCACCGTTGTATAAGGTGAAAAAAGGCAAGCAAGAGCAGTACATCAAAGACGACGAAGCGATGGATCAATACCAGATCGCCATCGCGCTCGACGGCGCGACGCTGCACACCAATGAAGTTGCACCGGCCTTGGCGGGTGAACCATTGGAAAAACTGGTGGCTGAACACTACAGCGTGCAGAAACTGATCGGCCGTATGGAACGCCGCTACCCGCGCGCGTTGCTGAATAACCTGATCTATCAGCCGACCCTGCCCGGTGGCGATCTGGGCGATCGCGCCAAAGTACAGGCGTGGATTGAATCACTGGTGAAATTGCTGAACGATAACGAACAGCATGGCAGCAGCTACGACTACGTGATTAATGAAAACCTCGAACGTCAGATCTTTGAGCCAGTGCTGCGTATTCGTACCCACGGTGTGGATACCGATTATGACCTGGACTTCGATTTCATCCACGGCGGTGAATATCGCAAGCTCTGTACGTTGGGTGAAAAACTGCGCGGCCTGCTGGAAGAAGATGCCTATATTGAACGTGGCGAGCGCCGTCAACCGGTGGACAGCTTCGAACAGGCGCTGGAATGGCTGGTGAAAGAGTCGCGCCGTGGTCTGTCGGTGCAGCGTTATAAAGGTTTGGGTGAAATGAACCCAGATCAGCTGTGGGAAACCACCATGGATCCCGAGCAGCGCCGTATGCTGCGCGTGAACGTGAAAGACGCGATTGCAGCTGACCAACTGTTCACCACCCTGATGGGTGATGCGGTTGAACCACGCCGTGCCTTTATCGAAGAAAACGCCCTGAAAGCGGCGAACATCGATATCTAACGCGTGAATGAGTGATTAAAAATCCGCGCCGGTTCTCCTGCGCGGATTTTTTTATGCCGTTTTTAGCGCTGATATGGCAAGCTGAAACGTGTTGGCATGAAGAAAAACCACTGGGAGAGGCTCGAATGACCATTGAACTGATTGCAATTGATATGGATGGTACGCTGCTCGATCCGCAGCACCAGATTACGCCAGCGGTAAAGCAGGCGATTAGCGCAGCGCGCAGCCAGGGGGTGCATGTGGTGTTAGCCACCGGGCGGCCTTATGTTGGCGTACAAGACTATTTGCGTCAGTTGGATATTCAGGGCAGTGGTGATTTCTGTATTACCTATAACGGTGCCTTGGTACTGCAAGCGGCGGATGGTGCCTGCATTTTGCAGGAAACGCTCGGTTTTGAGGATTATCTCTATTGTGAGCAGTTGGCGCGGGAGCTTGGCGTGCATTTCCACGCGTTTGACTTCGATACTCTGTACACGCCGAACAGGGATATCGGTAAATACACCGTCCAAGAAGCGGCCATGACCGGTATCCCGTTGAAATACCGCAGCGTCGAAGAGATGGATCGCACTAGCCGTTTCCCGAAAGTGATGATGATTGATAAACCGGAATTACTCGATAAGGCCATTGCCCGCATTCCGGCAGCAGCGCACGAACGCTACACCATTATGAAAAGTGCGCCTTTCTACCTGGAGATTCTGCACAAGAATGTGGATAAAGGGGCCGGGGTGAAAATGCTGGCCGATCATCTCGGTATCCAACAGCAAAACGTGATGGCGCTGGGCGATCAGGGCAACGATATTGCGATGATCGAATATGCCGGGGTTGGCGTGGCGATGGGCAACGCTATTCCTGAACTGAAAGAGATCGCCCAGTTTGTGACCACCAGCAACACCGAAGACGGCGTGGCGCGCGCGATCGAGAAGTTTGTGCTGGATGTTTAATAGCTAGCCAAAGCGACCTGCCGTTAGCTCCCTCTCCCGCTGGGTTGGGGTGAGGGGCTCTTGCCAGAATACCCTTCACTGAACGCAGCTATTGGACGGCCTTCAGGTATTTCTCCAGCACGATGTTTTTACCGCACAGCACCACGGCCACTTTTTTCCCCTGAAACTCCGGGGCCAGTTTGCAGGCCGCGGCCAAGGCCACACCGGCAGCACCTTCAATGATCCAGCGATCGCTGGCGGCAATCATGCGCATCGCCTGCTTGATTTCCTGCTCGCTGACCAGCACTTTGCGGTCGATCACCTGTTGGCACAGCGGGAAAGTGATCGCACCCGGCTCAACGCCGCCAGCGGTGCCGTCAGACAGCGTCTCCTGCTCTTCCACCGGGTAAATATGCCCGGCCTCCAGCGCGCTGTACATGCTGGTGGCGTTTTCTGGCCAACAGGCAATAATCTGCGTTTTCGGCGATAACTGCTTCAATACGCTGCCGATACCGGCAATATAACCACCACCACCGACAGCGACGAACACCGCATCCAGATCGGGCTGTTGCTCCACCATCTCTATTCCACAGGTGCCTTGACCAGCAATGACCTGAACGTCGTTATAAGGGGAAATATAGGTTTTATGCTGTTCGCGGGCGGCTTTTTCCCCGGCTAATTCAGCATTCAACGCATCACCCGCTATCAGCTCCACCTGGCCCCCGAGCGCGCGAATGGTTTCCAGCTTGATGGCGGCGGCGCTTTCAGGGGCATATACCGTGACGTTAACGCCCATCAGCTTGCCTGCTAGCGCGACCGCCTGGCCGTGGTTGCCCGTGGACGCCGCAATAACGCCTTGCTGACGTTGTTGATCGCTCAGCAGGCGCAACTTATTGCTCGCTCCACGGAATTTAAACGAGCCGGTATGCTGCAAGTGGTCGCATTTCAGATACAGTTCACAGCCCAGTTGTTGCGAAAGCAGCACGCTGTGCTCCAAAGGCGTGACGCGAACCTGCGGGCGTAACTGCTGGTGCGCCAAAACAATCTCATCAAATAAATTATTCATACCGATTCCTTTAAACTTTTTTATACCTACCCATCATACTTCAAGTTGTCTGTGCGATGCCTGATAATGGGCTCATCTTGCTGGACCGACATCGATAGAGAAAAACAGGAGGCCACGCCATGAGCCATCGGGAACAACAGTTGACGTTTGCTCCGCACAACCATCAGTTAACCAACATTAACACCTGGACGCCATGCAGCCAGTGGCTGGCTTATGATGTGCGCCCTAACGGCGCCTCCTTTACCGGATTGACCATTGAGCGCGTGAATGCGGTGAATGGTGAAGTGGAAGTGGTGTATCGGGCGCAGCACGGAGCGCATGTGGGTGTGGTGACGGTCAGCCCGGATGCACCGGCACGTTACGCGTTTATCCATGGGCCCGAACACCCGGATAGCCACTGGCATTACGATTTTCACCATCGCCGCGGCGTGATTGTTTGCGAGCCGGATCGCGAACTGGCGATCACCCTGGATGCGATGGATATTACCGCTCCTTATACGCCCGGTGCCCTGCGCGGCGGTACGCATGTGCATGTGTTCAGCCCAGACGGCAGCCGCCTGAGCTTTACCTATAACGATCACGTGATGCACGAACGCGATCCGGCGTTGGATCTGCGTAATGTCGGGGTGGCAGTGCCATTGTATGGCGTGAATCCGCCCAAGCAGCACCCGCGCGAGTATGACGGCAGCCATTATTGCGTACTGGTCAGTTCGACCACGCCAACTCCGCAGCCGGGCAGCGATCAGATCAATCGTGCTTATGAGGAAGGTTGGATTGGGCTACGGGGCTATCTCAAAGCCGATGGGAGCCGCCAGCGCTGGGCATTGGCGTTTATCGGCGATACGCTCTCTGCGCAGGGTGAAAAACTGCCCGAAGTGTTTGTGGTCGATCTGCCGGAAAACGATGCCGATTACGCTAAAGCCGGTAGTGCGCCGTTGCAGGGCACCGACAGCACATTGCCTGCGCCACCGCTCGGGGTGCAACAGCGGCGGCTGACGTTTACCGGCCAGCGCCGCTATCCTGGGGTGGCTACCGCGCCGCGCCACTGGCTGCGCAGTTCTCCAGAGGGTGATGCCATCGCCTTTCTGATGCAGGACGATCGCGGCGTTGTGCAACTGTGGACGATTTCACCCAACGGTGGTCAGCCGCATCAGGTGACGGAAGGTGTACACAGCATCCAGTCGGCGTTCAGTTGGCATCCGCAGGGGGGCAAGATCGCGCTGGTGTGTGATAACAGCCTGATGCTGTGTGACGTGAGCGACGGCAAAATGCAGCGCTTGACGCCGCGCACTCCGCAACCGCCGCTGGGGGATGCCGTGGTGTTCTCGCCAGACGGCAAGCAGGTGGCGTTTGTGCGCGAGGTTGAGGGATTCAGCCAGATTTTTACTGTGACAGTCTAAATGTGGGCCATCCGCCCACAATCAGTGAGAGGGGGCGTTCATGCCCTGACCAGGATTTCCGCTGGTGGCCTGATTTTGCTCTTCAGCCTGTTGGACGCGAGCCTTGGGTGATTTTGCTTTTTTATCGCTGTCTGAACGCAGATAGTCGTAAGGTAATAACAGGGTATCCATCGCCGCCGATAAGGGCAGGTCAATCGCCAGCAGTGGGATCATGGCCCAACTGGTGTCATCTTTTTTCATCATATTCACGTTGGCGCGCGTGCCAGCATAGTATCCCTGATCGGCACCGGTGTGGCTCATCACGCTGGAGCAGCCGCTGGTGGTCAACAACATGCAACTGGTCGCTATCATTTTCAGAGGTTTCATTAATCCATCCAGAAGGGTACGGTTTCCCTTAAATTTGCTTTATTACTTGAAGCTGTAGCGTCGTTGGCTGCGCAAGCGTTCTGATTTATCAGCTTATCACTCGGCGGCAACCTATATTGTATGTGATAAACCGACCCCCGTCGTTTCTGATGGACAATTTTTTGATCATCGATGGTTGAAATGAAGAAATCAAACCCCATTTTCTTATCAAGGCCAAATTAAGAACTTGCCGTAAGGGAGTTTGGGCCAGAGCCAAAATTGAGTCTGTCCATTGTGGAGGGCTTATATTAATAACCTCGCTGAAGTGCCTTAGGAGGCTGTTTATGCGCAATTTCGATCTTTCCCCGCTATACCGTTCTGCCATTGGTTTCGATCGCCTGTTCAATGCTCTTGAAGCGAATCAAAGCCAGAGCAATGGTGGTTACCCACCCTATAATGTTGAATTAGTAGACGAAAATCACTATCGCATTGCGATCGCCGTTGCCGGGTTTGCCGAGCAGGAACTAGAGATCACCACGCACGATAATCTGCTGGTGGTCCGTGGTGCCCACAATAATGAGCCTGCCGAGAGAACTTATTTATATCAGGGTATCGCCGAGCGTAATTTTGAGCGCAAATTCCAGTTGGCTGAACATATCCAAATTAAAGGTGCCAAATTGGAAAACGGTTTGCTGTATATCGATATGCAACGCATCGTGCCGGAAACATTAAAACCGCGCCGGATCGAAATTAAATAATTTTTATACTTGCCTGCCGTTAGGGGGCAAATCAATATCATCTCGCTTCTTGGAAGGAGTTAATACCATGCGTAATTACGATTTATCCCCGCTTCTGCGTCAATGGATCGGTTTTGATAAACTCGCCAGCTCAATGGGCGGCCAGGAACCACAGGGGTTCCCGCCATACAATATTGAGAAAAGCGACGACAACCACTATCGCATTTCTCTGGCACTGGCCGGGTTCAAGCAGAGCGAACTGGACATTGAAGTGGAAGGCCCGCGCCTTACCGTGCGTGGCAACCCGACACCGCCGGAAAAACAGGTGGAATATCTGCATCAGGGCTTGGTGTTTAAAGAGTTCACTCTGACCTTTACCCTGGCAGAACACCTACAGGTTGCCGAAGCCAAATTTGAAAACGGCTTGCTGCATATTGATCTGGTGCGGCATGTACCGGAAGCCTTGCAGCCACAGCGTATCAGTATCGGCAGCACGCCGGGGTTAGAAGCTAAATAACCGGCTGAAAAAAAAGAAAAACTCACGGGGGAAGTCCATTCGGGCTTCCCCCATTGCATTCTGTGGCACAACCCACATTCCCCCCCTGCACCTTATGTCAGAATCCCTACTAATTGTGTGTTTTTCACCACATACCGATTGTTAAACTTGAGGTAAGGATGTGACGTATGAGTGATATTGCCCTGACCGTCAGCATGTTGGCGTTGGTGGCTATTCTCGGATTGTGGATCGGAAACTGGAAAGTGTACGGCGTCGGGCTGGGGATTGGTGGGGTGCTGTTTGGCGGTATTATCGTCGGACACTTTGCCCAGACTTATCAAATCAGCCTTAACGGCGACATGCTGCACTTTATTCAGGAATTCGGTCTGATCCTGTTTGTTTACACCATCGGTATTCAGGTTGGCCCTGGTTTCTTTTCGTCCCTGCGCGTATCCGGCCTGCGGCTGAATGGCTTTGCCATTTTGCTGGTGCTGGTAGGCGGCGTGGTGGCAGCGATTGTACACAAACTGTTTGCCGTGCCGCTGCCGATCATTCTTGGCGTATTCTCCGGTGCGGTAACCAACACCCCGGCGCTGGGGGCCGGGCAGCAAATCCTCACCGATCTGGGTTCCGATCCGGCCTTGGTGAATCGCATGGGGATGGGGTATGCGATGGCCTATCCGTTCGGGATCTGCGGCATTCTGCTGGTGATGTGGCTGATCCGCCTGTTCTTCCGCATCAATATCGAAAAGGAAGCGCAGGAGTTTGAAAGCAGCTTAGGTAATAATCGCGAACTGCTGCAAACCATGAACGTGGCGGTGCGTAACCCTAACCTGCATGGTATAGCGATCAAGAACGTGCCGCTGCTCAACAGTGACGACATTATCTGCTCGCGCCTTAAGCGCGGTGACTTGCTGATGGTGCCCGCCCCGCAGGAGAAGCTGGAACTGGGGGATTTCCTGCACCTGGTCGGTATGCGTGAACAGCTGGAAAACGCCCGGTTGGTGATCGGCGAGGAGGTGGATGTCTCGCTCTCCACGCAGGGCACGGCGCTGCAAGTGGTGCGTGCGGTGGTCACCAACGAAAAGGTGCTGGGCAAAAAAATCCGCGATCTGAATCTGAAGCAGAAATACGACGTGGTGGTTTCGCGCCTCAATCGTTCCGGGGTAGAGCTGGTGGCGGGCAGCAATGTCACGCTACAGTTCGGCGATATTCTCAACCTGGTCGGGCGGCCAGAGGCGATCGAAGCCGTGGCGGCGATTGTCGGCAACGCCAAGCAGAAGCTGCAACAGGTGCAGATGCTACCGGTGTTTATCGGTATCGGCTTGGGCGTGTTGCTGGGGTCGATCCCGCTGTTTATTCCCGGTTTCCCGGCGGCGTTGCGCTTGGGGCTGGCGGGTGGCCCGCTGGTGGTGGCGTTGATCCTGGGGCGTATCGGCAGCATCGGCAAGCTGTACTGGTTTATGCCGCCCAGTGCCAACCTGGCGTTGCGTGAGTTGGGGATCGTGCTGTTTCTGGCGGTCGTCGGCCTGAAGTCGGGCGGTAACTTTATCGATACCCTGCTGCATGGCGATGGCATGGCATGGGTGGGCTATGGCGTATTGATCACCGCTATTCCGCTGATCACCGTGGGGGTGCTTGCCCGGGTGGTGGGCAAGATGAACTACCTGACGCTCTCCGGCATGTTGGCTGGTTCGATGACCGATCCACCGGCGCTGGCCTTTGCCAACGGGCTGCATCCAACCAGCGGTGCGGCGGCGCTGTCTTATGCCACGGTGTATCCGCTGGCGATGTTCCTGCGTATTATGTCCCCGCAACTGCTGGCGGTATTGTTCTGGACGATGTAGCTATACTTGGGGCTCTGCAAGCAGAGCCCTTACTGATTTAACCCGCTTCCTGATGTGCCCGCTCGACTTCTTCTGCCAATATCATTACGCCACGTTCAATTTGTTCCGGATCAGGCACATAGTTCATGCGCATACATTGATGCGTATGCGGCCATTCATGTTCCAACCCAGGGAAGAAGTAGTGGCCCGGCACCATCAGCACGCCGCGTTTTTTCAGGCGCTGATACAGCAATTCGGTGCTGATCGGCAGATCTTTGAACCATAACCAGAGGAAAATCGCCCCTTCCGGTTTGTGGATCAGGCAACGCTCCGGTGGCAGATGGCGGCGCAGAATGCCGATGGTCTGCTCGACACGTTGCTTATAGAACGGGCGAATGACCTCATTGGATA
Source organism: Serratia sp. YWN4 (assembly GCF_055790845.1). NCBI lineage: Bacteria > Pseudomonadati > Pseudomonadota > Gammaproteobacteria > Enterobacterales > Yersiniaceae > Serratia > Serratia sp. YWN4. Next base: position 5,483,200 of record NZ_CM147696.1, on the reverse strand, counting down.
AACGCAGCAGATCGCCGCGTTCGATCATCTCCGTTGCCAAGGCCGGGCCGATGCTGCCCGGCGACAGGCTGATAATGCCGTTCATATTGGTGAGCGCGGTGATGACTTTCTCATCGGCAATCACGATACCGCAGCGTGAGCCCGGCAGGCCAAGTTTGGACAGGCTCATGCACAGAATGATATTCGGGTTCCACAGCGGCGTCGCTTCGCTGAAGATAATGCCGGGGAAGGGCACGCCGTAGGCGTTGTCGATCACCAGCGGGATGTCCCGTTGCTGCGCCAGCACATCGAGCTTCATCAGCTCTTCGTCGGTGATCACGTTGCCGGTCGGGTTGGTCGGGCGTGAAACGCAGATCATACCGATATCGTCGCCGATATTCAGATGTTCAAAATCGACGTGATACTTGAACTGGCCGTCCGGCAGCAGTTCGATATTGGGTTTGGCAGAGACAAACAGCCCTTCGTCCAGCCCGGAATCGGCGTAGCCGATATACTCCGGTGCCAGCGGGAACAGCACGCGGCGGCGGCTGCCGTCGGCATAGCGGCCAGCGAACAGGTTGAACAAGTAGAAAAACGCGCTTTGGCTGCCGTTGGTCAGTGCAATATTCTGTGGTTCGATCGGCCAACCCAACTCTTCCTGCAACAGTTTGGCCAGCGCTTTCAGCAGGGTGTTTTTACCCTGTGGGCCATCGTAGTTGCAGAGTGCCTCGGTCAGTTTGCCCTGATCGAGCATCTCTTGGCACAGCTGTTTGAAGTAGCTTTCCATCTCTGGGATATGCGCCGGGTTACCGCCGCCGAGCATGATAGCGCCAGGAGTGCGCAGGCCGTCGTTCATATCGTCCATCAAGCGGGTGATGCCCGCGTAACGGGTAAATTTGTCGCCGAAAAGAGAAAAAGTCATAGGTACACAGTATTGTTATTAGCAAGTGAACCACCACCATAACGCCAGACAAATGCCGGTGCAATGCGGCGATATTTCCCCCGCTGGGGAGAGATATCGCCCCGCGGGTTTTTGCTAGCATAACCTGCTGAATTATTGTGACCGATCACCAGCCCACGCCACCATCACTTTATCACCATCATGCTGGCGGCTGAACGCATAGTAACTTGGCGTTTGCTGCGACTGCTGGGTTCCTGCGCCGATCGCCGGGTGGCGGGCGCGGAACTGGCCCAGCACCTGCCAGTGCGCCAGCAACGGCGCTTTGGCCCCTTTCAGCTCATCCCAGTTCATATCAGAACGCGTGCCTTGCAGCGGATCGGAGCCAGTGGGGCCGAATGGCCTGCCGCTTTCATCACCGTAATAAATCTGCACCGCACCCGGTGCCAGCAACAGCAGATCTGCTGCCCGTTGCTGCAATGGCAGTGAGCTTTTGGCATCGTTGGTGAAGAACAGGCGCGTATCGTGCGAGGAGAGATAGCTCAGCACGTTGAACCCTTGCAGCTTATCGGCCATCTGCTGATAGGTAGTGTCGATAGTGGAGAAACAGTCTAACGCCTGTGCGGCCTGATCTTGGAAATCGAAGTTGATCATCGCATCGAAGCCATTCTGGTAGTAATCGCTTTTCATCACGCCGTGGCCCCAGGCTTCGCCGGTCATCCAGAACGGCGCATCGTCCAGCGCCTGTTTAGGATTAGCCGCCTTCCACTCTGCCAGCGCCGTGGCGGCGCGCTGTTTCAGCAACGCCAGCGTCGGTTTTTCGACGTGCTTGGCGGTGTCGACGCGGAAACCATCAATGCCGTAATCACGCACCCACTGGCTGAGCCAGATAGTCAGATAGTCGCGGGTGGTGGCTCCGGGGATTTCACGCGCGGCGGTGTCTGGCTTATGGCGATAAAACAGCGGCAGGCCGCTAGCACCGGGCGCTTCGGTCTTGATATCCGGCAGGAACGCCAGCGACATGGTCAGATCGTTAAAGCCCGGTGAATCGTAGTCGCCAATATCGGTGCGGATCCAGTTTTTGCCCCACCATTGGCTCCAGCCTGCTTTATCGCTGAAATTAATGTAGTCGTTGAAACTGTGCCAGCTCTGGCCTGGCCCCGGTTGCCAATCGCCCCAGTTTTTGCCCAAGGTTTTTTCAAGCTCGCTGTCTTTCAGATACAGCGAACCGAACTGAAACTGCTGCATATCGGTCAGCGTGGCGTAGCCGACGTGATTGACCACCACGTCAAACAGAATGCGGATACCGCGCTGGTGTGCCTGCTCTACCAGGTTATGCAGCTCCTGTTCGTTGCCCATGTTGGCATCGAGCTTGGTCCAATCCTGATGGTAGTAGCCGTGATAGGCATAATGCGGGAAATCGCCTTTGGTGCCGCCGCCAACCCAACCGTGGATCTGCTCCAGCGGTGAGCTGATCCACAGTGCATTGACGCCAAGCTGTTGCAGATAGTCCAGTTTTTGCGTCAGCCCGGCAAGATCGCCACCGTGGAAGGTGCCGATCTCCTGCATACCATCGCTGCGGCGGCCATAGCTGTGATCGTTGGCGGGGTTGCCGTTTGCAAAGCGATCGGTCAGCACAAAATAGACCGTGGCGTTGTGCCAATTGAAGGCGGCCTGCCGCTGCGTGGCGGCAGATTCCAGTAGCAGTATGCCGCCGCTGTTGGCCGCCGGTTGCAGGGTGACTTTGCCCAGCGTGACTTTCGCGGTTTGGCCGGAGTAGAAATCGCGTACCATTTCGCCTTCGGCGAAGATGCCGTTAACGGCGATGGTGACCGGTTTGCCGTCCCAACGTTGGCAGGTGTGCGCCACGGCAGCCACGCTGTTTTCCGGTTCGGTTTTCAGGCTGAGCTGCAACGTTGGGGTGCCGCTGCGCGTGTCGATACGCACCTGATACTCGCCACTGCGGAACAGTCGCCAACTGGCCGGTGCATGATCACCGCAAGGTTGCAGCGACAGGGGCTGATTGAGTTTTATTGCTTCTGCCGGTTGCCAGCACTGTTGGTTCTGGTAAAGCTGCAACGGCAGTTGCCCTTTTGGCAACGTAGCCTGGCTGATAAACAGCCCGCTGGAAGGTTCGTTAAAGGCAGGGAAGCTTTGCAGCGTCCAGTTGGCTAAGGCTGCGGGTGACAGCAGCATTAACAGAGGAAATGTCAGGCGTTTCATGGCTCTCCTTACGCATGGCAGGAAGCGTTTTTATCCTAGGGTAGTGCCCAGTTTGCTGAGCGTAGAAAAAATCGCCTCATCCCCTGGCAGGAATTTAGGGGCGGAGGGGGCAGGGGGAGAGGTTTGACTATGTTCTGCTGTTTTTTTAATCTATATTACGATGTATACATTGTAGTATGAGGTAAACCCTATGAGCGTGATGTCTGTTCGACTCTCCGACGATCTCTCCCAGCAGCTTGAAGCATTGGCTGAAGCGACCGGCAGAACCAAATCCTTCCTGGCAGCGCAAGCGATTCGGGATTTTTTAAACCGTGAAGCCTGGCAGATTGCTGAAATTCAACAGGCAATTATTGAGGCGGACGAGGGTGATTTTGCTTCGGAACATGAAATGGCCGCCCGTTTTAAGCAGATGGGAGTGATTGATCCAGATGGAGATTAAATGGCTAAGGAAAGCCGCCATCAATTTTGATGATGAATATGACTGGCTTTACCAAGAGAACCCGCAAGCTGCGGCCGAATTTGCCAGAGAAGTTTTTCGCTTAGTGAACTTACTGGTTACCAATCCGGCGTTAAGCCGGGCGGGCAGAGTGATGGGGACGCGGGAAATTGTGATGCAAACCTTTCCTTATCTGATCCCCTACAGAATTAAAAACGATGAAATACATATTCTCAGGGTATTCCATACGCGCAGGCGCCCGCTGGAAAAGTATTAATCCCGCCGTTATTTCAGTCTTGCGTCAAACAGATGCGGTATCGCCTGAGCGCTGGCAAGGTAGGTGGCGAAATCAGCGTGTTGCGGGTTAATCAGTAGGTTGTTTTCCATCGGCACCACCGCTGAGGGAACCAATAAGCCCACAGAGGTGGCTGAATCCAGCCATTCAGAGCCGATATCCATGGTTTCTTGCGGCGCGGTTAATTGCTGCCAGTTGGCAGGCAATGCGCTGGGTTCTAAGGTAATAATCTCCGTGTCCGCAACTTCAATGCTCAGCAAGGTGTAATGCTGCAACAGCGCTGCATCATCGAAATGCACCAGGCATTCGAGCATCGCCAATGAAACCGAGGTTGCCAAATAGATCATGGCTTTGCCTTTGTGGTTCCAGCGGCCGCCGTATTGCTGGGCACCGTAGCCTGACCAGGCGCTATCCAGGTACTTGGTTTTTACGATGCGATAGCCGATCACGAGAAAACGCCGTGCTCGAGTCTGCCGATAAGATCGAGCACCTCAACCGCCCCGCTTTCGGTGTTCAGCAGGCTCTCCGGGGTTTCATTCGCCAGGCCACGCACGGGCTTGCGCATCCAGCTTACGGCTTTTTCACGATCGCCCTCGAACAGCGTGACGGCAGCATCAGCCACGCGGATTAAACGTGCGATCTTCTCGCTCTCATCCGGGCTTAATATCCCGCTGCCTGCTTTTCTGCGGCTCAGCGTTTTGGCATTGATGCCGGTGATGCGCAGGATATCCGCTTTAGGAAAACCCGCCCAACTGTGGATGGTTTCAATCACCGATACCGGTAAGCCTTGGCGCAAGCGCAGGATCAACTCTGGCCCCCTGCTGGCCGGGAAACCGGCAGAGCGCCACAGTTCGTTACTGGTTGGTCTTTTCGATGGGCTGAATGTGCGCATAACACCTCCGGAATTCTCATTTGTCTTACTCAAGTATAGACATTTGTCCGCTGCTGCACAATCAGCCAATCTGGGCATACTTACAATGCCGTTTGCAGCACCTGCGGATTGACGCAGTTTTCTTGCACCGTGCCGGTCAGCGCGGCAATCAGGTTATCCACTGCGCAGGCGGCCATACCGTAACGGGTTTCATGAGTAGCAGAACCAATGTGCGGCAACGCAACCACGTTCGGCATCTTCAGCAGCGGCGAGTTCACCGCTAACGGTTCTTGTTCGAACACATCCAGCCCTGCTGCGTGGATCGTACCGTTTTGCAGGGCTTCGATCAGCGCCGCTTCATCGACCACCGGGCCACGGCCCGCGTTAATCAGGATGCCGCTGTTCTTCATCTTCGCCAGCTGTTCGCGGCCAATGATATGGAAGGTTTCGTCGGTCAGCGGCAGAACAATGCAGACAAAGTCAGATTCGGCCAGCAGCGTGTCGAGATCGCAGCGGCGGGCGTTAAAGCGTTGCTCCGCTTCCTGATGAACGCGGCGCGCGTTATACAGCACCGGCATCCCGAAGCCGAAGTGTGCACGCTGTGCCAGCGCCAGGCCGATGCGGCCCATGCCGAGAATGCCGATGGTTTTATGGTGCACGTCCACGCCATACCAATCAGAATCGATGCTTTCCTGCCATTCACCGGCCTTCACTCGTTCGGCTACTTCGACCATACGGCGCGCGGTGGCTAACATCAAACCCATCAGGGTATCGGCAACGGTTTCGGTCAGCACGGTCGGGGTGTGCATCAGCGCTATGTTACGCGCGTTGAGTGCATCAACGTCAAAGTTATCGTAACCCACGGCTATGGTTGAAGCCGCGCGCAGCTTGGGTGCCTGCTGCAAGAAAGCGTCGTCAATTTTGCCGCCGGAACCGATGATCCCTTCAGCCTGTTGCAATGCCTGTTTCAAGGCGGTGGGGTTTTCTGGGTTCAGGTCGTCAAAGGCATGAACGGTAAAATGTTGCTCCAGCCGTTTATGCAGATCGCAGGGGATGCTTTTGTACAACACAATGGAAGGCTTCATCACAAACTCCAGCAAGATAACGATTTGTTTAAAATAACATAAAGCGCTGAGCGGAGAAGGACGGGGTTGTTCTGCAAAATTGCGGTATGAGGTGCTGAAATCAGCGGGGCTCACGCCCCGCGCGGCATGATTACAATGGGCTGAGCGTGATCTCAACGCGGCGGTTTTGCGCTTTGCCTTCAGCGGTGCTGTTGGAGGCTATCGGCTGATCCGGGCCAACGCCGCTGGAACGGATGCGATTGGCGGCAACGCCCTGGGTGATCAGGGCGCTAGCAACGCCATCGGCACGCTGCTGTGACAAAGTCATGTTGAGCGCGCGAGTACCGGTGCTGTCGGTATGGCCGACTACGTTAACCGCCGTTTTTTCATACTCTTTCAGCACCATGGCAACGCCCACCAGGGTGTTGGCTCCAGCCGGTTTCAGCGTGCTGCTGTTGGTATCGAAGGTGACGTTATTCGGCATGTTCAGCACGATATTATCGCCCTGGCGGGTAACGCTGACGCCGGTTCCTTGCATTTTTTCGCGCAGTTTGGCTTCCTGCACATCCATGTAATAACCAGCTCCGCCGCCCAGTGCCGCTCCGGCTGCTGCGCCGATCAGGGCCCCTTTGCCGCGATCTTTTTTCGAGGAAGAGAGCACACCGATTCCGGCCCCCAAAACCGCGCCAACGCCAGCACCAATGCCCGCCTTACCGGCTTGTGATTCCCCGGTATAGGGGTTGGTGGTACAAGCGGATAGCGTCATAACAACGGCTATCGCACCGGCAATAATCGCAATGCGTTTTTTCATGGTTTTCCCTTAAATGGCCTCAATATCTGCATTGGCTGATCCAAGATGGACGCGCTAAGGAGCAGAAAATGCCTACAGACATTGCGGGGAAAATTACCCGGCAATGTGTGAGAGGAGAACCAGAAAAAGCTGAATTATCAGCGGTAATGGGGTTTTTAAGATAATGATCCTCTTCTCAACGGATTGAGAGGTGAAGCACTTCAGGAATAAGGCGGGTCAGCGGCGGCCCAGTTCATGATCAAGGTATAGGCTTGGGTCTCCTGATTGAACAGACGTTGCATCTGATGAAAACCCTGCTTGCGGTAAAATGCGCAGGCACGCAGATTCTGCTCATACACTTCCAGGCTCAGCCAGTTATGGCGCTGCTGCACGTAGGTCATCAATGCCTGGCCGACCGCTTTGCCATGAAAGCTCTGCTTAACAAACAGCGCGCCGATGAAACGCTCATTCAGCACGCTGATAAAACCGACGATCTGCCCGCCATACAGATAAACCCAGTTTTCGGCCCGCGGTAGATAGCTTTCACGCACCAGTTGAGCACTCTGCTGCCAATACTCTGCCGCAATAAACGGATGCGCCTGGGTCGTACTTGCCAGCCACAGCGTCATCAATGTTTCAATATCGGCCGGGTAGGCAGTGCGGATTACGCCCTGCGTTGCTTTGGGTGGCTGAAACAGCCGGTCAGGTGATCGTTCACCAAGCCACTGGCCTGCATAAAGGCATAGCAGATGGTGGAACCGATAAATTTGAAGCCGCGTTTTTTCAGCGCCTTGGACATGGCATCTGAACGTTCGGTTTTTGCCGGAACGTCGCTCAACGCTGGCCAATGGTTCAGCAGAGGTTTGCCGTCGACAAAGCTCCAGATAAAGGTGACGAAGTCTTCACCGGCCGCCTCCATGGCCAGATACATCTTGGCATTGGTAATAATGGCTTCGATTTTACCGCGATGGCGAATGATACCGCTGTCTTGCAGCAGGGTTTCCACATCCTGCTCGGTCATGGCGACAACGCGTTGTGGATCGAAATTGTGGAAGGCACGGCGATAGTTTTCACGCTTTTTCAGGACGGTGATCCAGGAAAGCCCCGCCTGTTGCCCCTCCAGGCAGAGCATTTCAAACAGCTCTCGTGTATCGGTGGTTGGCGTACCCCATTCATTGTCGTGATACTCAAGATACAACGGATCGGTTGTCACCCAACCGCAACGCTCGCTGGTCATGCTACTGCTCCTTGTGCTGTGTTTATTTACAGGTAATCATCGCCTGAAGCGGTTTGGTTGGCAAGCTTTTGATTATTTTATCAGCACTTAACTTGACGTAGTGTGAAAGCCCGCAATATTTACTGCATGGCCGCGAGAGAGTGGTCAACGATAAAAAGGTGGTTTTGTTCATTTTCTCTGGCTCTGAGGAGCTCATTCATGCCTCTAAAAACGATTTGCATACCGCGCCCGGCGGTGCTTGCAGTGGCTTTGGCGTTTTGTCTCAGCGCTCCGGTGCAGGCTTACGATCAGCTCTACGTGTTTGGTGACAGTTTGAGTGACACCGGCAACAATGGCCGGTTTACCTATGACAACCGTCAACATCTGCTGTATGACGAAGCGCTGGCCCAGCGGATTGGTGCTGCGCTGGTGGCCTCCGACGATGGCGGTTACAACTATGCCGCGGGTGGTGGGGTGGCGGTGCCTACGCTCAACCCGGCGGACAATACGCAGGATCAGGTACAGCGTTATCTTGCGCGGGTTAACGGTCAAGCGGATAGCGACGGGCTCTATATCCACTGGATTGGCGGCAATGATTTGGCGGCGGCGGCCATGAATCCGGCAACGGCACCGGAAGTGGCCTACCTCAGTGCCGCAGCGGCGGCGATGCAGGTGCATTCATTGCTGAATGCCGGTGCCGGAACGGTGATTGTGCCGACGGTGCCGAATATTGGTTCTACGCCGCAGCTGATGGAGCTGATCATTCAGCAGGCGCTCTCTCCGGTGCAGGGCGCAGCCATACAGGCGGCCTACGCCACACTCAATGCGCTGGCCACACCGGATAACGCGGCGCGCCAGCAGGCGATTCATCAGGCGTTGAGCGCCGCTGCGGCACAGGGCAGTGCGGATCCGCAGGTGCAACAATTGATTGCTGCGCAACTGATCGCCGCCTTTGACAGCCTGAGTGCGCAGGCGGAGCAACTCACTGATTTTTATAATCAGAGCGAAGATCGCCTGCTGGCGCAACGTGGCGGCAATATCGTGCGTGTTGATGTCAATCAACTGTTCAGTGAGGCAATCGCCAACCCAGGGCAGTTCGGTTTCACCAATACCGCCGGGATGGCCTGCCCGGCTGGGGTATCATCGGCAGTATGTAACGCGTCCACGCCCGGTTTTGATGCCAGCCAGTCTTATCTGTTTGCCGATCATTTCCACCCTAGCCCGCAGGCACACCAACTGATTGCTGACTATATCCAGGCGGTGCTCGACGGCCCGGCGCAGGCGGTGGCGCTCAACCAGGCGACAGCGGCCATGGCGCGTGACAGCCGAGCCACTCTCGACGGCCGTTTTCAGCAGCTACGCTCTGGCAATAATCCGCAAGGCTCCTTGGGTGTGTTCGGGGGCTATGCAGGTCAACGTTATGATTACTCAGCCAATCGGGTGGCGGGTGATGGCGATGCCACCACGCATAATCTGACGCTGGGCGTGGACTATCAGCTGACGGATGACTGGCTGATCGGTGCGCTGCTGGCCGGTTCCAATGACGATCAACAACCCTCCAGTCGTTATGAATATAAAGCGCGTGGTTTGTTGTTCTCTGCTTTCAGCGCTTTATCGCTGTTTGAACAGGGTTGGGTGAACGCCGATGTGCATTACATGACGATGAATTACGACGATATTCGCCGCAGTATGCAATTGGGCTCACTCACGCGCACGGAAACCGGCTCGACCTCGGGTAAGCAGTGGGGGGCGCGCGTAACCGGTGGTTATGATTTCCCGCTGACATCCTATTTGACTACCGGGCCGATGGCGCAGTTTGCCTGGGATTACAGCAACGTATCTGGTTACAGTGAAGACAGCAACGACAGCACCGCGATGCGTTTCAACGATCAAACTTATCGTTCACAGATTGCCGCCTTGGGGTGGCGGTTGGACGCGCAACTGGGCGTGGTCAACCCCTATGCGGAGGTGAGCTATCAGCACCAGTTTGGCGATGATGTTTATCGTGCGGGTGGCGGGCTGAAATCCACTCAGACCTCCTTTACCCGTGACAGTGCCAGCCAGGATAAAAACTGGGTCAATATGACGTTGGGGGCCAATATGCCGCTGACCGATCGGGTCGCGGCTTTCACCTCGGTTTCGCAAACCGGCGGCCTGAGCAGCGGCGAGCAATTTATGTATAACGTTGGGATCAGCGCACGGTTCTGATCGCGAGTTGGAGCAGGGTCTTGTTTCAAGTGGCCTGATTCAGCGGCCACTTGATCAATGATTCACACTTGTTGCGGGATTCTGGCTGTATATCTTACGGTCAACGGGTATACTGGCGGACTCCATTAAATCCACTTGTATCGCGTGCGAATCTAACATGCAAAAGTTTGATACCAAGACCTTTCAGGGCCTGATCCTGACATTGCAGGACTATTGGGCGCGCCAAGGCTGCACCATCGTTCAACCACTGGACATGGAAGTCGGCGCGGGAACCTCTCACCCGATGACGTGCCTGCGCGCACTGGGGCCGGAGCCGATGGCTACCGCCTACGTGCAGCCATCACGCCGCCCGACCGACGGCCGTTACGGGGAAAACCCGAACCGCCTGCAACACTATTATCAATTCCAGGTGGCGATTAAGCCATCGCCGGAAAACATTCAGGAACTGTACCTGGGCTCACTGAGAGAGCTGGGTCTGGATCCGACCATTCACGATATCCGCTTCGTAGAAGATAACTGGGAAAACCCGACGCTCGGCGCTTGGGGCCTGGGCTGGGAAGTGTGGCTGAACGGCATGGAAGTGACGCAGTTCACCTACTTCCAGCAGGTTGGCGGCCTGGAGTGTAAACCGGTTACCGGCGAGATCACCTACGGCCTGGAACGTTTGGCGATGTACATCCAGAGCGTGGACAGCGTTTACGATCTGGTGTGGAGCAACGGCCCATTGGGCATCACCACCTACGGTGATGTGTTCCACCAGAACGAAGTGGAACAGTCTACCTATAACTTCGAATACGCCGATGTCGATTTCCTGTTCAGTTGCTTCGAGCAGTACGAGAAGGAAGCGCAAACGCTGCTGGCGCTGGAAAAACCGCTGCCGCTACCGGCTTACGAACGTATCCTGAAGGCTGCCCACACCTTCAACCTGCTGGATGCACGCAAGGCGATCTCGGTGACCGAGCGCCAGCGCTATATTCTGCGTATCCGCACGCTGACCAAAGCCGTTGCCGAGGCCTATTACGCTTCCCGCGAAGCGCTGGGCTTCCCAATGTGTCATAAGAAATAATAGAGGCAGCCATGACTCAACAGACTTTCCTGGTGGAAATCGGCACGGAAGAGCTGCCGCCGAAGGCTCTTCGCTCACTGGCAGAAGCTTTTGCCGCGAATTTTACCGCCGAGCTGGATAACGCCGGTCTTGAACACGGTGCCGTAAGCTGGTTTGCCGCACCGCGCCGCCTGGCGCTGAAAGTAGCCAACCTGAGTGCTGCGCAGGCCGATCGTGAAGTTGAAAAACGCGGCCCGGCGATCGCCCAGGCATTCGATGCCAGCGGCCAACCGAGCAAAGCGGCTGAAGGCTGGGCGCGCGGTTGCGGTATCACCGTCGATCAGGCCGAACGCCTGGTGACCGACAAAGGCGAATGGTTGCTGTATCGCGCCCACGTGCCGGGCCAGTCTGCGCAGCAACTGCTGGCAGGCATGGTGAGCACTGCGCTGGCCAAATTGCCGATCCCGAAACTGATGCGCTGGGGCGATAAAGAAACCCAGTTTGTGCGCCCGGTGCATACCGTCACCCTGCTGCTGGGGGCGGAACTGATCCCTGGCACCGTGCTGGGTATTGATTCTGCGCGCACGATTCGCGGCCACCGTTTTATGGGCGAGCCGGAATTCACCATCGACAACGCCGACCAATACCCGCAGATCCTGCAAGAGCGCGGTAAAGTGATTGCCGATTACGCAACCCGCAAAGCGCTGATCAAGCGCGATGCCGAGCTGGCAGCACAGAAGATTGGCGGCAAAGCCGATCTGAGCGAAAGCCTGCTGGAAGAAGTGGCCTCGCTGGTGGAGTGGCCGGTGGTGCTGACCGCTAAATTCGAAGAAAAATTCCTGGCGGTACCGGCAGAAGCGCTGGTGTACACCATGAAGGGCGACCAGAAGTATTTCCCGGTCTACGACGCCGCAGGCAAACTGCTGCCGAACTTTATCTTCGTGGCTAACATCGAATCGAAAGATCCGCAGCAAATCATCTCCGGTAACGAGAAAGTGGTGCGTCCGCGCTTGGCCGATGCTGAGTTCTTCTTCAATACCGATCGCAAAAAACGCCTGGAAGACCACCTGCCGCGCCTGGAAACCGTGCTGTTCCAACAGCAGTTGGGTACTTTGCGCGACAAAACCGACCGTATTCAGGCGCTGGCAGGTTCGATTGCCGGGCAGATTGGCGCGGACGTCAACCATGCCACGCGCGCCGGGCTGCTGTCGAAGTGCGATCTGATGACCAACATGGTGTTCGAGTTCACCGACACCCAGGGCGTGATGGGCATGCACTACGCACGCCACGACGGTGAAGCGGAAGACGTTGCCGTGGCGCTGAACGAACAGTATCAGCCGCGTTTTGCCGGTGACGAACTGCCGCAATCGCTGGTAGCCTGTTCATTGGCGATCGCCGACAAGATGGACACCCTGGCCGGTATTTTCGGCATCGGGCAACATCCGAAGGGCGATAAAGACCCGTTTGCTCTGCGCCGTGCCGCGCTGGGCGTGCTGCGTATCATTGTCGAGAAAAACCTGCCGCTGGACCTGCAAACCCTGACCGAAGAGGCCGTGCGCCTGTACGGCAGCAAGCTGACCAACGCCAAGGTGGTGGACGAGGTTGTCGACTTTATGCTGGGCCGTTTCCGCGCCTGGTATCAGGAAGAAGGCCACGCGGTAGACACTATTCAGGCGGTATTGGCGCGTCGCCCCACCAAACCGGCTGATTTTGACGCACGCGTGAAGGCGGTCACTCACTTCCGCACCTTGGAAGAAGCAGCGGCATTGGCGGCGGCTAACAAGCGTGTCTCCAATATTCTGGCCAAGTCCAACGATATTCTGTTGGATCAGGTGCGTGCTTCCGTGCTGAAAGAACCGGCTGAACTCAAGCTGGCGACTCACCTGGTGGTGCTGCGCGACAAGCTGCAACCGGACTTCGCCGCAGGCCGTTATCAGGAAGCGTTGGTTGAGCTGGCTGCACTGCGCGAAACCGTGGATGCCTTCTTTGATGGCGTGATGGTGATGGCAGAAGATGAAGCAGTGCGCGTGAATCGCCTGACGCTGCTGAGCAAGCTGCGCGAGCTGTTCCTGCAGGTGGCGGATATTTCGGTATTGCAGTAATAACCTATCGTTAAGGGGAAAGTCGCGTTATTGCTTAACACCGTTCACTTAAAATATCTTAAGTGAACGGTGTTAGCCTCAGGGCCGTTTTTTCAGCCATCCGGGCCGCTTTACTAAAAGCTCTGTCAGTCATTACAAAGTAATCTGGGGATGTACCACACCGCAAGCTTTGGCATATCTGACCAGCGTATCTAAACTGGCTTTCACGATATTAGCTTCCATACGTGAAACCGTTGGCGGTGTGACGCCCATTCGTTCAGCCACTTGCGCGCGTGTTAACCCTGCATGGCTACGCCATTCAGCCAGCATGGTTTGCAAGCGTTCTTTCCGCTCTTCGGCTTCATAAGCCGCTTGTACATCAGGGTCTGACATCAAATCAGCCCTCACCGCTTCCCAGGTAACACCTTTAACTTTCTTCATTGAGCATCTCCTCAAGTCGTTCAAAAGCGAGCATTATCTCCCCTGAAGGGGTTTTCTGTGTTTTTTTGATGAACACTCTAAGCAGGTAGATATTTTTCCTTTTCTGATAAACATACAGCCCTCTAGCGATATCTGTTCCCATCGTTCTGAGTTCAAACAGACCGTCCCTTAGGGGTTTGCTATCAGGTTCCCGTAATGCTGTCGCATTCATTTTTAGTTTATCGATCAAACGGATCATTTTAGCTCTGACAACCGGTGGTAATCCGTTGATTTCATCCGGCACATAATCGTGCAATATTACGTTAAACACGGTATTTCCCTTCGCGACATAATATTAGCATAAAAGTTAAATTGCATTATAAGCTAATTTTCTGCGTGTTGGCCACATTGCTTTTTATGTCATAAAACAGAGCAGACTATGCACTCTAATGCGGCATCCATGCCCCAATTTGGCGCACCGATCGTCATCTTGCTTTAAGCACTTACTCTCTCTTCTCTGCCGCGTGTAAATATAATTATCATTTAATTCAATGCATTAAATGATAATTCGCTTTAGTTGAGGTGAACCAATAAAAATTGGTTCTTTTCTTGCTTAGGTATTAATAACCTGTGTTGTGTATTTAATAGCCTTATGGTAGCTTGATTGTTAATTAATTGTAAAATTATAATCTATGTGGTCTTTTTTTGATGAAAATATAGGCGAACCAATAATGGATGAAATGCCTGGCCGTACCGCAAACTCCAGTTCCGCATTGGAAAAACTTCGTCAACTGCTCCAGCAAGATGACATACAACCCGATCTGGCCTTGCCCACGGAGCGTGAGCTGGCGGAGCGTTTTGCCGTGGGGCGGCGCGAAATCCGCCGGGCGCTGAACGTGCTGGAAGAAGAAGGGCGGATCTGGCGCAAACAGGGCAAGGGGACGTTTGTTGGCCCGGCCGCGCCGGTGCAGCCGCTGCAATTGCAGGATTTGCCGCAGCAGTCGAACCTGTTGGAGGTGATGGAAGCGCGTATCCAACTGGAACCGGGCTTGGCGCGTTTAGCCGCGCTGCGTGCCAGCAAAGAGCAGATCGCCCTGATGCAGCGCCTGCTGGAACGGATGCATCGCATCACGCTGGACGATAGCGATCAGCATGAGCTGTGGGACAGCGCTTTCCATCGCGCCATTGCCGAGGCCGCAGGCAACCGCCTGATGCTCAGCCTGTTTGACGCCATTGATGCCGTGCGCCGTGAACCCGCCTGGCAGCACCTGCGCGTGCAGGCCCGCACGCCAGCGCGGCTGGAAAACTATGACCATCACCACGTTCGCCTGATTCAGCACATTGCGGCGCGCCAGCCGGTGGAGGCCGCGCAGGCGATGCGTGAGCACCTGCTGGCGCTGCAACAGGCGCTGCTTGAAGCGATCAATGTGGGTGACGAGGAGCTGCCATGACCCTTTCTTCTGCCAGCCCTGCGGTGCTGCGCCTGCACGATCTTAACGTCCAGTTCAGCGGTTCGCCGGTCACGGTGCTGGATAACATTTCGCTCACCGTCCACGCAGGGGAAACGCTAGCGCTGGTGGGCGAGTCCGGCTGTGGCAAGAGCATTACCTCGCTGGCGCTGATGGGATTATTGCCCAGCAGTGCTCAGGTCAATGGCGGTGAGATGTACTTCAATCATCACGATCTGCGTCAGTTAAGCCCTCGCGACTATGCCGATCTGCGCGGCAACCAGATGGCGATGATTTTTCAGGAGCCGATGACCTCGCTTAATCCGGCGTTTACGCTTGGCGATCAGCTTAGCGAAGCGGTGATGCGCCATCGTAATTGCAGCCGCCGCGAGGCGATGGAACTGGCGCTGGAGATTTTGGAAAAGGTACAGATCCCGGCGGCGGAAATGCGCTTGAAGGCTTACCCGCACCAACTTTCTGGCGGGATGCGCCAGCGCGTGATGATCGCCATGGCGTTGATCAATCATCCGCAGCTGTTGATTGCCGATGAGCCGACCACCGCGCTCGACGTCACCATTCAGGCGCAAATCCTGGTGCTGCTCAACCAGCTTAAACAGGAAACCGGCACTGCGGTGCTGATGATAACCCACGATTTGGGGGTGGTGGCCGAAGTGGCGCAGCGGGTGGCGGTGATGTATGCCGGGCAGGTGGTGGAAAGCGGCGAGGTGGCAGAGGTGTTTAACGATCCTCAACACCCTTACACCATCGGTTTGATGGGGTCGATTCCCAGCCTCGGTGCCCGCAGCGCCAAACTGGCAACCATTCCTGGCAACGTGCCGCTACCGGAGCAGATGCCCGCTGGCTGCCGTTTTGCCACCCGCTGCCCGTTCGCGGAAGCGCGTTGCTATCAGCAAAAACCCCCGCTGCAAGTGCTGAATCCGCAGCATCAGGTGGCCTGTTTCCGCGCACCGCTGGAACACTCCGTGGCTCAGGGAGCATTGATATGACAACGCCTATTCTTGCCTGTACCGATTTAAGCAAAACCTTTAGCGGCCCGACGTCGCTGTTTAAACGTAACAAACAGGTGACTGCCGTTGACCGCGTTTCGCTGCAAGTGATGCCCGGTGAAACGCTGGCGATTGTCGGTGAGTCCGGTTCCGGTAAATCGACGCTCGGCCGCCTGCTGCTGCGCCTGCTCGCGGCCAGCCACGGCCAGGTATTTTATCAGGGGGAAGAGATTACCCATGCCAGCGGCACCCGGCTGAATCAACTGCGCCGGGAGCTACAGATTATTTTTCAGGATCCGTTTGCCTCGTTGAACCCGCGCATGACGGTAGAAAACATCGTGGGCGAACCGATCTGGCTGCATGAGTCGCTGTCGAGCCGCGATCGCCAGGAAAAGGTGCATCAACTGCTGCGCACCGTCGGCCTGCCTGCCGCCTGGGCGCAGCGCTATCCGCACGAGTTTTCCGGCGGCCAGCGTCAGCGCATCGGCATTGCTCGCGCGCTGGCCAGCGGCCCTAAGCTGCTGCTGGGGGATGAGCCGGTTTCTGCGCTGGATGTGTCGGTGCAGGCACAGGTGGTCAACTTGTTGGAGAACCTGAAATCACAGTTTGGCTTGACCATGGTGATCGTGGCGCACGGCTTGGCGGTGATCCGCCATATGAGCGATCGCGTGGCGGTGATGTATTTGGGGCAGATCGTCGAGCTGGCCAGCGTCGATGAGATTTTCGACGCGCCGCTGCACCCTTATACCCAGGCATTGATCGCCTGCGCGCCACAGCTAAAACCGGGCATTGAGCGTGAGATACCGATGTTGCAGGGCGATCTGCCGAATCCGGCTTCGCCGCCCAGCGGTTGCCGCTTTCATACCCGTTGCCCGCACGTTCGCGACGAATGCCGTCAATATGAGCCGATTAATCAGGTTTTAGCCGGTGGCCGTCAGGTGGCCTGCCATCGTTGGCAAGAAATTAACCGTGATCGCAGCGTGATTGAAATTGCCCCACCGTCATCCGCCTTTTTACGCCGCCGCGCGCTGTTTGAGCAGGCAGTTAATCAAAAATCATCAACCCCTCTGGAGAAGTGAAGCGATGAAAGGACGTCATATTGTATTGAGTGCGCTCGGTGGCCTGCTGCTGACAGGCACCAGCGTGCAGGCACAGGCAGAAAGCACGATACGCATTGGCTTGGGGGCCGATCCAGACATGCTGGATCCGCATTTGGCGCGTACCTATTATGGCCGCTTTGTGTTTGCGGCAATGTGCGATCGGCTGGTGGATATTGACGAGCACATGAAGATTGTTCCGGGTCTGGCTACCGACTGGGCATGGAGCGATGAGGGCAAGACCCTTACCATGAATCTGCGGCAGGGCGTGACGTTCCACGACGGTGAAGCATTCGACGCTCAGGCGGTGAAATTCAATATCGAACGAGCATTAACGCTGCCGGGATCGCTGCGCAAAAGCGAAATCTCGTCCATTGAGTCCGTCGACGTCACCGGGCCGTATCAGGTGGTGTTTCACCTGAAAACCGCCGACGCGGCGCTGCTCAGCCAACTGACCGATCGCGCTGGAGCGATGCTGGCACCCAAAGCCGCTGCCAAAGCGGATTTCGCCACGCAGCCCGTGTGCTCTGGCCCTTACCAGTTTGACAGCCGCGTGCAGCAGGATCGCATCGTACTCAAGCGCTTTGAAAACTACTGGAATAAGTCTGCCTACCACTTCGATAAGGTGGTGTTCCTGCCAATCCCTGACGCATCGGTGCGCTTAGCGAACCTGCGCTCTGGCGATCTCGATCTGACAGAACGCATTGCCGCCAGCGATGTTAAAACCGTGGAAGCCGACCCGAAACTGCGTTTAGCCAAGGTGACCGGCCTGGGTTATCAGGGCATTACCTTTAACATTGGCAACGGCAAGGTCGATGCCAACAACCTGTTCGCCAAAGATGCGCGGGTGCGCGAGGCCTTCTCGCTGGCGATCGATCGCGATGCGCTCAATCAGGTCGTGTTTGAAGGGCTGGCTACCCCATCCAATCAGGGGATTTCCACCGTCAGCCCTTACCACGTCAAGCTGCCGGTTGCTCCGCGTGATGTAGAGAAAGCCAAAGCGCTGCTGGCGGCGGCGGGGGTGACGCCGCCGCTCAACGTTACGCTGCTGGTGACCAATGACTCTATCTCACAGCAGGTGGGCCAAGTGCTTCAGGCGATGGTTGGCGAAGCCGGTTTTAACCTGAACTTGCAGATGAACGAGTTTGCCACCTTGCTCGATCGCCAGCAGCGCGGGGAATACCAGCTCAGCCTGTCTGGCTGGTCAGGGCGGCCAGATCCCGATGGCAACATGTTCTCGTTTGTTCACAGCAAGGGCACGCTTAACGACGGTCGCTACAGCAATCCGCAGGTCGATGAATGGTTGACGCAGGCGCGCCAGACCAACGATCAGGCGGCGCGTCAGGCGCTGTATGACCAAGTGGTGAAACGGTTGCAGATCGATATGCCGATTGCTTACCTCTATTTTGAGCCACGCATTTTTGGCCTGAATAAAAAGCTGGAAGGCTTTAAGGCCTGGCCGGACGGCGTAGTGCGTCTGGCCGGTGTGAAAATGGCGCCCTGAGGGCAAGCGGAGAAGCACTGATGGTTGAATTGATCTGCAAGCGCCTGCTGCTGGCCATTCCCACGCTGCTGCTGGTGAGCATTATGGTGTTCTCACTGCAAAAGCTGCTGCCCGGTGACCCGGTGTTGGCGATGGCGGGCGAAGAGCGCGATCCCGAGGTGATTGCGCAACTGCGCGAAGAGTATCACCTCAATGATCCGATCCCGGTGCAGTATTTTTACTGGGTGAGCAACGCGCTGCGCGGCGATTTAGGGATTTCGCTGCGTACCAAAGAGCCGGTCACACAGCTGATTATCAGCAAACTGCCGGTGACGATGGAACTGTCACTGCTGGCGATGATGGTGGCGCTGCTGGTGGGGATCAGTATGGGGATTATCGCGGCGGTGCGTAAGGGCAGTTGGGTCGATCACACCACCAACTTTGTGGCGCTTTCGGGGATTTCGGTGCCGCATTTCTGGCTGGGGATCTTACTGATTCTGCTGTTCTCGGTGCATTTACAGTGGTTTCCCGCCTCTGGCTATGTGCCGCTCAGTGAGAGCATTCCGCAGAATCTCAAAACGCTGCTGCTGCCCGCGCTGGTGCTGGGCACCGGTCTGGCGGCCACGCTGATGCGCCATACCCGCGCTTCGATGATTGCCGTCTTGAAGGCCGATTATATCCGCACCGCGCGGGCTAAAGGGCTGTTGCCGCTACGGGTGATCCTCAAGCACGCCTTTCGCAACGCGCTGGTGCCGATTGTCACCCTGACTACGCTGCTGTTTGGCGAACTGCTGGGGGGCGCGGTGCTGACCGAACAGGTATTCACTCTGCCCGGTTTTGGCAAGATGATTGTCGACTCGGTGTTCAACCGTGATTACGCGGTGGTGCAAGGCGTGGTGCTGGTAGTGGCGATCGGTTTTCTGCTGCTGAACCTGCTGGCGGATGTGCTCTACGTGCTGATTAACCCGAAAATGCGAGGCTGACCATGAGTGACGTTTTGGTTTCCGGCACGGCGGCGGTTGCACCGCTGCGCGCGCCGGGTAATCGGGTGCTGAAGAAGTTTCTCGCTAATAAAAGCGCGATGATTGGGGCGGCGATCGTGCTGCTGTTTGTGGCGCTGGCGCTGTTGGCCCCCTGGCTGGCACCGTTCGATCCGGTAAAAGCCAACTTCCTGGCGGTGCGCAAGCCGCCGTCGGAGCTTTACTGGCTTGGCACCGACGAACTGGGGCGGGATATCTTCTCACGCCTGATTTGGGGGGCGCGTACTTCGCTGCTGGCGGGCTGTATTTCGGTGATGATCGCCATCGCGATCGGTGTGCCGCTGGGCCTGATCGCCGGTTACTGGCAGGGAATTTGGGATGGCGTAATTTCACGCGTGATTGAAGCGCTGCTGGCTTGCCCGTTCCTGATCCTGGCGATTGCGCTGGGCGCATTTCTTGGCCCCAGCCTCGGTAACGCCATGATCGCTATTGGCCTGTCGGCGATGCCGATTTTCGCCCGCCTGACGCGTGGTCAAGTGCTGGCGGTGCGCCATGAAGAGTATATCGACGGCGCAAGGGCCATCGGCCTGCCGGACCGCTGGATTGTGCTGCGCTATGTGTTGCCTAACGTGATGTCACCGATTCTGGTGCAGGCCACGCTGGCCATCGCTGCGGCGATTATTACCGAAGCCAGCCTGTCGTTTCTCGGGCTGGGCCAGCAGCCGCCCAATCCTTCGTGGGGGGCGATGCTGAACACGGCAAAAGGTTATCTGGAACAGGCACCCTGGATGTCGATTTTCCCAGGGATCGCCATTTTTCTCACCGTGCAGGGCTTCAATTTGCTGGGTGACGGGCTGCGTGACGCGCTCGATCCGCGTAACGACTGACAAAAAGGAAGAGTGATGAGTGGAGAATGGGATTTTAGCCAGGGTTACCCATCCTGGCGCGTGCCGATGATGGGAGCGAATGCGGTAGCGACTTCGCAGCCGCTGGCGGCGCAGGCCGGGTTGCGTATGTTGCAGCAGGGCGGCAATGCGGTGGATGCGGCGATTGCCACCGCCATCGCCTTAACCGTGGTGGAACCTACCGGTTGCGGTATCGGCAGCGATGCGTTTGCCATCGTTTGGGACGGCAAACGGCTGCACGGGTTAAATGCCTCCGGCCGCGCGCCTGCGGCCTGGTCACCGGAAACTTTTGCCGGGCGGCAAGCCATGCCGGAACTGGGCTGGGATGCGGTCACGGTGCCGGGTGCGGTTTCTGCCTGGGTGGCGTTGGCGGAACGTTTTGCGACCCTGCCGCTCACCACGCTGGCGCAGCCTGCTATTGATTATGCGCGCAACGGTTTCCCGGTTTCTCCGTTGATCGGCGCGCTTTGGCAGCGGGGCTATAGCAAGCTGCGCGATCAGCCCGGTTTTAGCGCCTGCTTCGCGCCAAACGGCAAGCCGCCGCGTGCCGGTGAGCTGTTCCGTAACCCGGATCAGGCTAATTCGCTGGAAAAAATTGCTGCTACTCAGGGTGAAGCGTTTTACCGTGGCGAGTTGGCGGAAAGGATGGTGGCTTTTGCCCGCGAGCATAATGCGGCGCTGAGCATGGACGATCTGAGAAATCATCGGGCTGATTGGGTTGAGCTGATATCGCGTCCGTTTGCCGGTGGCTCGGTGCATGAGTTGCCGCCTAACGGCCAAGGGATCGCCACGCTGATTGCGTTGGGCATTCTTGAACAGTGGGATATTGGCCGTTATCAGCCGGATTCCGTGGCGTGGCTGCATTTGTCGATCGAGGCCATGAAGCTGGCGCTGGCGGATCTCGAACGTTACGTGGCTGACGAACAGCACATGGAGTTCCCTGCCGAACTCCTGTTGAGTGACAGCTATCTGAAAACGCGTGCGGCGCTGATCGATCCGCAAAAAGCCGGTGACTTTACCTTTGGCGCGCCGACGCAGAGCGGCACGGTATATCTTTCTACCGCCGATGCAAATGGCATGATGGTGTCATTTATTCAGTCCAACTATATGGGCTTCGGTTCAGGCGTAGTGGTGCCGGGCACCGGCATCAGCCTGCAAAACCGTGGCGCTGGTTTTTCTTTGGATAAACAACACCCGAACGTGGTGGCCGGTAATAAACGCCCGTTCCATACCATTATTCCGGCATTTGCCCTGGACGGTAACGGGCAGCCGCTGATGTCGTTTGGCGTAATGGGCGGGCCGATGCAGGCGCAGGGGCATTTGCAGATGGCGCTGCGTATTATGCTGCATAAGCAGAACCCACAGGCGGCGATCGACGCACCGCGCTGGCGGATCGTCGCCGGGCGTGAGGTGATCGTGGAGCCTTCGATGGATCGTAATACGCTGGCGGCGCTGCGGGCCATGGGCCATAACGTGGTGCTGGAAGATCCGCTGCAAACCTACAGCTTCGGCGGGGCGCAGGCGATTATCCGCGATCCGCAAGGGTTCTATATTGCAGCGACTGAAAGCCGCAAAGACGGGCAGGCGCTGGTGTTTTAGCGGCTATCAGGGCCGGAGAGATCCGGCCCTATTTCTCTGGCATTGTTACCTTCATACCCATATCCCTCCCAGCAAAATGAAACACAATGTAGCCAGAAAGCCGAATCGCGTATCGCATCGCATTCAGTTGATCTATTCTTATAGCCCCCGAAGCATCTGTTGGTCGAGATGAGGGGGAGAGGCGCATGGAGAGCAGTAAAGGGTATGGAGCCTGATAAAAGAGACGTTTAAACAGGAGTTATGTCACATGGCGGTAGGGATCCAGAGCAGAGGTTTCGCGCGTTGGTTGGCACCGGTGTTGGCATTGTTGGTGGTTATGCAACTGACCGCCTGCGGCGATAAAGAGCCAGAACAACGCAAGGCATTCGTTGATTACTTACAGAATACGGTTATGCGCAGCGGCGTGAGCATCCCGACGCTGAGCGAAGATCAGAAACAGAAATTCGGCAGCTATGCCGGTGATTACGCCATTTTGGTCGGTTTTTCCCAGCAGTTGTCGAAGTCGGTTGATGCCAGCCTGACTCCGGTGCTGGATCAGATTAACCAGATCCACACCGCGCAGGATTACATGATCAAGCGCGATAACCTGAAGCAGTCGGTGGGCGCGTTAAACCTGTTAGGGCAGCAGATCCAGTCGGCAAAGTCGCAGGCGGATACCGCGCGTGCGGCATTGAAACAGCCGGACGATCTGAAAGCGGTTTACAATCAGGCGTATGACAAAATTGTCACCGCACCGGCCAATGCCTTAATGCCAGCCATTCCAACTACGGCCAGCTTCGTGCAGGATCTGGTGCAGGTTGGGGATTTCCTCCAGGCGCAGGGCAATCAGGTCAGTTTCAACAATGGCGGCGTACAGTTCCGCAGCCAGCAGCAGGCAACGCAGTACAACACCATGATGGCTAATCTGGTGGCTAAGCAGCCCGATTTTCTGAACGCACAAAAAGCCGTGCAGGCGGTAATGCAATAAGGCGAAAACGCCGCTGTGTATTGAACGATGTGGGTGGGCCAACGTGTTGGCCTACCCACATAACGCCCATTTTTTCTCATGACTTGCCACACTTCCCCTCTGCACTTCTGTACTACACTTCAACTAGGTGGAATACCGCCGAACCATCAATTCTTTTAATGTAGTTTTCTTTCATTCGCTCCACGGTTAATGGCTGGCGGAGTGCGTGCCCACAGGGAAGATGCGCTTTCTGGTTATTTTCTGGTTAGCGTATGTAAAATAAATTGTGATTAAAGTCACAATTTAAGAACAAACACCCGAGGTAAAAATGTGATTTATGTCTCATTTTTCCTGTGTTTTGTGTGATTAACAACCTGCTGTGCTTTTTTTACACTGGATAAATGTGACTTATATCACTATAAACGCCTGATCATAGGGGTTTTATGTGTGATGTGAATCACAAATTTGTCGAGAGGTTCGCGCAGTAAAAAGAGCGTGGTAGAGTCCGTTTCGCATACAGCATCAACATGGCTGGAACGTTACAACAATTATCACGCGCTCTTATTGTCAGCGCGTAACAATAGGGGTGTGTTTTATGTTTTCACCAGATATCAAGGTTAAAGTGCAAAACTTTGGCCGCTTCCTGAGTAATATGGTGATGCCCAACATTGGCGCATTCATCGCCTGGGGTATCATCACCGCGCTATTCATTCCTACCGGCTGGTTGCCTAACGAAACGTTAGCCAAGCTGGTTGGCCCAATGATCACCTATCTGCTGCCACTGCTGATCGGTTACACCGGCGGTAAACTGGTGGGCGGCGAGCGCGGTGGTGTGGTGGGGGCTATCACCACCATGGGCGTGATCGTCGGGGCCGATATGCCGATGTTCCTCGGCGCCATGATTGTTGGCCCGCTGGGTGGCTGGGCAATCAAACATTTTGACCGCTGGGTAGACGGTAAGATCAAAAGCGGCTTTGAGATGCTGGTGAACAACTTCTCCGCCGGTATCATCGGTATGCTGTTGGCGATCCTCGCTTTCCTTGCCATTGGCCCATTGGTCGAAGCGTTGTCCAAGATTCTGGCGGCTGGCGTGCATATCATGGTGGTCAACAACCTACTGCCATTGACCTCGATCTTCGTTGAACCGGCGAAAATCCTGTTCCTGAACAACGCCATCAACCACGGTATCTTCTCGCCGCTGGGTATCCAGCAGGCTACCGAAGCCGGTAAGTCAATTTTCTTCCTGATTGAAGCCAACCCAGGCCCGGGTATGGGCGTGCTGATGGCTTATATGTTCTTTGGCCGTGGCAGTGCCAAGCAGTCTGCGGGCGGTGCGGCAATCATCCACTTCCTGGGCGGTATCCATGAGATTTACTTCCCATACGTGCTGATGAACCCACGCCTGATTCTGGCGGTTATTCTGGGCGGTATGACCGGTGTGTTCACCCTGACCGTGCTGAACGGCGGCCTGGTTTCCCCTGCTTCTCCAGGTTCTATTCTGGCAGTGCTGGCCATGACGCCAAAAGGTGCCTACTTCGCCAACCTGGCGGCGATCTTCGCAGCCTTCCTGGTTTCCTTCCTGGTTTCTGGCTTCCTGCTGAAAACCTCGAAAGTGAAAGAAGAAGACGACCTGGAGGAAGCGACCCGTCGCATTCAGGACATGAAAGCACAGTCCAAAGGTGGCAAAGCAGCGAACGCAGCGGCAGACGGCGATCTGAACACCGTGCGTAAAATCATCGTAGCCTGTGACGCCGGTATGGGTTCCAGCGCCATGGGTGCCGGTGTGCTGCGCAAGAAAGTAGCAGACGCCGGGCTGAAACATATCTCCGTGACCAACTGCGCGATTAACAGCCTGCCGGAAGATGTGGATCTGGTGATTACTCACCGCGATCTGACCGAGCGTGCGATGCGCCATGCGCCGCAGGCCCAGCATATTTCGCTGACCAACTTCCTCGACAGCCAGTTGTACAACGATCTGACCGCGCGTCTGGTGGCGGCCAACAAAACCAGCGAAACCGATCAGAAAGTGATCGCCACGTTGGACGACAGCTTTGAAGCCGGTGAGCAGAACCTGTTCAAACTGAGCGAAAGCAACGTATTCCTCAATCTGCATGCCACCGACAAAGAGCAGGCAATACGCTTTGCCGGTGAGCAACTGGTGAAAGGCGGCTACGTTGAGCCTGAGTATGTTCCGGCGATGCTGGAGCGTGAGAAGCTGACTTCCACCTATCTGGGCGAGTCGATTGCCGTGCCACATGGCACCATCGAAGCCAAAGACCGCGTGCTGCGCACCGGCGTGGTGTTCTGCCAGTATCCGCACGGCGTGCGTTTCGGTGACGAAGAAGATGAAGTGGCGCGCCTGGTGATTGGTATCGCGGCACGCAACAACGAGCATATTCAGGTGATCACCAGCCTGACCAATGCGTTGGATGACGACAGCGTGATTGAGCGGTTGGCGAATACCACCAGCGTGCAGGAAGTGTTGGATCTGCTTGGCGGCAAGAAAGCCTGATAAAACAGAATCATTTTAAAGGGTGCAGCTTGCTGCACCCTTCTCCATTAATAAAGGTAGGACTATGAAAGCATTACACTTCGGGGCCGGGAATATCGGCCGTGGTTTTATCGGCAAGCTGCTTGCTGATGCACATGCCGAACTGACTTTTGCTGACGTTAACCAGACGGTGCTGGATGAGCTGAACAAGCGCAAAAGCTACCAGGTTCATGTAGTGGGTGAGCAGGCGCGCGTTGAGAACGTGAACAACGTCAGCGCCGTTAACAGCGGCAGCGAAGAGGTTGTGGCGTTGATCGCCACCGCGGATATCGTCACCACCGCCGTTGGCCCGCAGATCCTGGCGAGAATCGCCGGGACGATCGCCAAAGGGCTGGTTAAACGCCATCAGCAGGGCAATACCCAGCCGCTGAACATCATCGCCTGTGAAAACATGGTACGCGGCACCAGCCAACTGAAGCAGCATGTGTTCGACGCACTGCCGCAGGATGAGCAGGCCTGGGTTGAGCAGCATATCGGCTTTGTCGACTCCGCCGTAGACCGCATCGTGCCGCCAGCGGAAGCAGGCAGTAACGATCCGCTGGAAGTGACGGTTGAAACCTTCAGCGAATGGATTGTCGATCAAACCCAGTTTAAGGGCCAACCACCGGCGATTGCCGGTATGGAACTGACCGATAATCTGATGGCGTTCGTTGAGCGCAAGCTGTTTACTTTGAACACCGGCCATGCGATCACCGCCTATCTTGGCCAGCAGGCTAATCTGCTGACCATCCGCGATGCGATCCTCGATCCGGCGATTCGCCAAACCGTGAAAGGTGCGATGGAAGAGAGCGGTGCGGTGCTGATCAAGCGTTACGGTTTTGAGGCCGACAAGCACGCGGCGTACATCAACAAAATCCTGTCGCGCTTTGAAAACCCCTATCTGCACGATGACGTAGAGCGCGTTGGCCGCCAGCCGCTGCGTAAGCTGAGCTCGGGCGATCGCCTGATCAAGCCGCTGCTGGGCACGCTGGAATACGGCCTGTCGCATGCCAATCTGATCCAGGGTATTGCTGCGGCCATGAGCTATCGCAGTGAGCAGGATCCCCAGGCCAAAGAGCTGGTGGAACTGCTGGCAACGCTGGGACCACAGGCCGCGCTGGTGCAAATTTCCGGCTTACCGGCTGACAGCGCCGTGGTGAGTGAAGCGGTCGCTGCGTATAACGCCATGCAGCAACGTTAATCTGTTAATTATTTGCCATTTTGAGGTCGGGCGATGCTCGACCTCTTTGACTGACTCCGTGTATGCTGCGCAGTCCGTTCACCAACGGAACATGAAGCCTATAGAGTGTTAAAGTACAATCCCCACGCCATTCGAAAAGCGATGATGGAACAAGCACAGGCATTTGAAAATAAAGTGTTGGAAAAGCTGAACGCAGGCAAAACGGTGCGCAGTTTTCTGATTGCAGCGGTCGATCTGCTGGCAGAAGCGCTTAACGTATTGGTGGTTCAGGTATTCCGTAAAGACGACTACGCGGTGAAATATGCCGTAGAACCGCTATTGTCTGGCGAAGGGCCGCTGGGCGAACTTTCGGTCCGCCTCAAGCTGATGTATGGCTTAGGTGTGATTTCACGCCATGAATATGAAGATGCCGAACTGCTGATGGCGATGCGTGAAGAACTGAATCACGATGGCTCGGAATACCGCTTTATCGATGACGAAATCCTTGGCCCTTTCAGCGAATTTCACTGCGTCAGCGCCTTGCCGCCGGTGCCGACCTTTCTGCAACCCGGCGAAGCGGATGAATCGCTGATTGCCATGCAGCACCAGCGTTACCAGCAGATGGTGCGTTCCACCATGGTGCTGTCGATGACCGAACTGCTGGCCGGTATCGGAGCCAAACAACCCTCTCGCCTTTCTCCGCTCGGCGCGCAAAAGCCTTAAGCGAAGGCCATACGCCACTCGTCAAACAGCAGCCACAATGCCGTTGTGGCCATTAATCCCGCCATCACCGCGTTAAATAATCTCAGCTTCCAGGTCATGCGCAGCGCGTGGCGCAGCCGATCGCCCATCAATGCCCACACCAGTACGCAGGGAATATTCACTGCGCTGAAGCTGGCAATGATCAGCAGCGTCTGGCTAAGCGTGGCCCCTTCGCGCGGGGCGAACAGGATCGCCACGTTAATCGCCATCAGCCAGACTTTTGGGTTGATCGCCTGAAACAGCGCCCCATTGATAAAGCGCATCGGCTGCGCCTGCTGTTTGGCATCCGGTGACGCGGCTTTGAACAGCTTCCACGATAGCCACAGCAGGTAGGTACAACCGACGACGGCCAACGGAAAGCGAATTGCGCCCACCCAACTGAGGGCCACGGCCAGCAGCGTGGTGGTCAACGCGAGCTGTACGGCACAACCGGCCACGATGCCAAATAACATCGGCAAGGTGCGGCGAATACCGAAGTTGACGCCGGACGACGCCAGCAACAGGTTGTTGGGGCCGGGGGTAATCGACATCACGGTAACGTAACTGACAAAGGCTGAGTCCAGCATAAAAAGCTCCTAAAAGGGATGGATGCGGGTTGGCTATCAGCATAAGGGCCGAGGCTGGATGGTGACAGAGCCAGAAATGCAGTATTGTTATGGTTACAGTTTCACTATTTTTAAACTGTACCCATTACCTGGAGCCAAACTGTGACCCTGCTCGATGAGATCCCAGACATTCGTTACCGGCAACTGGCCGATACGCTGGCGGTAGCCATTCGCCGTGGCACCCTGTTGCCCGGCAGCCGCCTGCCTTCGGTACGGCGCTGTGCGCAGACCCACAGCGTCAGTATCAATACCGTGGTGGCGGCTTATCGACAGTTGGAAGACCGTGGGCTGATCGAAGCGCGGCCGCAGTCCGGTTTCTACGTGCGTGCCACGTTACCAGCGCTGAAAACCGCCTCGGCTCCCAGTAACCGCATAGAAAAACCGGCGGATGATGTGCTGGCATTGATCGATACGGTGTTCGCCGCCCAGCAGAACTCGGCATTTACCAATCTGTCGCTGGCCTGCCCGCAAACCAGCGATTTTTATCCCGGCAGCAAGCTGGGGCGCATGCTCGCCTCACAACTGCGCCGCCAGCCAAACCTGATTGGGCAATACGCGTTGCCACCCGGCAGCCTGCGGTTGCGCCAGCAGATTGCCCGGCGCTCAATGACCTTGGGTATGCTGCTGGAGCCAGGGGATATCACCCTGACGCACGGCTGTATGGAGGCGCTGCAACTGGCGCTGCGCGCCACCACCAAACCGGGTGACTGCGTGGGCTTGGAATCGCCAACCTATTTTTACCTGCTGCCGTTGCTCGCCAGCCTGGGGCTGAAAGCGTTGGAGATCCCCACCGACCCGCAGCACGGCCTGTCGCTGGATGCGCTGGAGTTGCTGTTGCAGGAAAAGCGGCTCAATGCGCTGATCGCCATGCCGACGGTGCAAAACCCGCTCGGGTGTATCATGCCGCTGGCGGCGAAAAAACGCTTGGCACGCTTGATGAACGATCACCAGGTGCCGTTGATTGAAGATGGCCTGTATGCCGAACTGCAATTTGGCAGTGCGCTCAGCCCGGCGGTAAAGGCGTTCGATCGCGATGGCTGGGTGCTGTTCTGCTCCAGCTTTACCAAAACGCTGGCACCGGATTTCCGCATTGGTTGGGTGGCCGGTGGGCGCTTCAGCGAAGCGTTGCACAAGCTGAAAGCGGTCTCATCTATGTCAGAGTCACTGCTGTTGTCGGAAACCTTGGCGATGTTCCTGGAAGCGGGCGGTTACGATCATCACTTGCGCAACCTGCGCAAACGTTATGCCGCACAGGTGGAAGAAGCCAGGGCGCTGATCGCCCGCCATTTCCCGCGCGGCACGCGGGCGACGCAGCCCGCGGGGGGATTTGTGTTCTGGGTCGAGTTCCCGCTGGCGGTAGATTCGGTAGCCCTGTTCCATCAGTTGCTGGAAGAACAGATCTGCCTGACGCCGGGCACGCTGTATTCCCCCAGCGGGCGTTATCGCAACGGGCTGCGGCTTTCCTGCTGTTATCCGTTTGATGCCCGCTACACCCAGGCGCTGGCGCGCGTGGGGGCCAAAGCCTGCGAAATGAGCGGGCTGCCACCGGGAATTGCGTAAGACGAACGATCGGCGTTTTGCTATACTGCCTGCATCATTTTTAGCGTGCCGATAGCGGCACAAACAGGCCAAAAACCATGAAAGAGATAGAAAAGGCAGAGATTAAGCGCCTTAGCGACCTGCTGGACGCACTGAACCATAAAGATACTGTGGTGATCCAACAGGGCAATATTGACCTGATCGCGCAGCACACCAAAGAAAAAGAGAAGCTGGCGGCAGAAATTGAACGCCTGAAGCACGTGCGCGTAGAGAAGCTGAGTGCAGAAGCACAGAAGCTGAGCCAACTGCCGTTCAGCCGTGAGATCACCAAGAAAGAGCAGGCGGATATGGGTACGTTGAAGAAAAACGTGCGCGGCCTGATCGTGGTGCATCCGATGACGGCGCTGGGCCGTGAGATGGGCCTGAAAGCGGTCACCGGTTACGCGAAAAAAGCCTTCTGAACCTCAGTGCCTGGGGGATGCCCCAGGCGCTCTTTTCCCTACTTCAGTGGCCGAGCAAGCGGCGATTGAAGTCTTCAATCCTGCTGGCGGTAATGCGCGTCAGCATGGTTTTGCTCCAACTGGCAGAAAGCCCGGCCACCGCCAGCAGGCGGCGATACTGCTCTTTGTCGAACGGCAGGTGCCAGGCAATGCCAACCGCCTCGGCGACGGAAACGTCGCTGCTGCGGGTGACCAACTCAAGCGGCCGATCGCCGCTGACCATGCCAGCCGAAATGATGCGGTACAGCCAGCCGCAACGGCCGCTTTGTTGCATCAGCACCGAGAGATCGTCAATGGCGAAATGCGCGTTGAGTTTGAAGCACGGTGAACGTGGTTGAGTGACCTGGATCAGCGCATCCCCCCAGCGGTAGATATCGCCCATAAACACGTTGTCTTCGGTCAGGCCGAGGGTGGAAAGGTTTTCGCCAAACGCCGGAGCATTGAACAACTCGGCCTGTGCCGGGAACTGCTCGCGCCAGTGGGCGTAATGTTCACGCGGGTAGTGGCAGAGCGCGCGATCCGGCCCGCCATGATGGGCTTTTTCTGCCTGTTCATCTCCGATCAAACCTAGCGGCGTGAGTATCACTGCGCCATCGACCCGGCGTTTGGCAATGGCGCTGGGCCGCATGCCTGCGTAGGGTTGGATGCTACCGGTATAAACCTCAGGGTGGTGCATAATAACCTCCACTTTCATAGTGCAAACCAAGGGCGTAGCCCAGAATACCCTGAGTGGATAGAGAGCAACAGCATAACCCGCCTGGCCGATCAGGCGGGGGCATCAGAAAGTGGTCCAGTTGTTTTCCGTTAACGTGGAGGTTTCTCGCGGTTTTGCTGCCAGCGGTGATTTGACCATTGCCGTTTTCGCTTCGACGGGCTCAGCATGTTCTGCCAAACGGAACACCGCAACGCTTTGCAGCAGCATTTCCGCCTGTTCTTCCAGCGAATCTGCGGCGGCGGCGGACTCTTCCACCAGAGCAGCGTTCTGCTGGGTAGTGTGATCCATTTCCACAATAGCCTGGCCGATCTGCGCGATGCCACGCGTTTGCTCGTCAGAAGCGGCGGCAATTTCTGCCATGATATCGCGCACGTGCGTGACTGAACGGACGATCTGCTCCATGGTATTGCCGGTATTTTCCACCAAGGCGGTGCCGGTTTGAACGCGGCTGACGGACTCGGCGATCAGCCCTTCAATCTCTTTCGCCGCCTGCGCACTGCGCTGCGCCAGATTGCGCACCTCACTGGCCACTACCGAGAAACCGCGGCCCTGTTCACCGGCCCGGGCAGCTTCCACCGCTGCGTTCAGCGCCAGAATATTGGTCTGGAAGGCAATGCCGTTGATCAGGGTGGTAATTTCGGCGATCCGCTGCGAACTGCTAGAGATATCACGCATCGTGCTGACAACCTGACTCACCAATTGGCCGCCCTGCTGTGCGGTTTGTGAGGCATCGGTTGCCAACTGATTGGCATGATGCGCGTTTTCGGCATTCTGTTTCACCGTGGCGGTGAGCTGTTCCATGCTGGCGGCGGTTTCTTCCACTGCCGCCGCCTGCTGCTCGGTACGTGAGGAGAGATCGGTATTGCCTGCGGCAATTTCCCCGGCGGCGGTAGACACCTGGCTGATGCCCATCTGGATTTTCTCAATCATATCGCGCAGATTCTGGCTCATGGCCGCTACGGCGTTCAGCAATTGGCCCAACTCATCGCGGCGGGTGCTGGTTTGCGTTTGGCGTAAATCGCCAGTGGCAATGCGTTCTGCCAGTTCCAGCGTGGTGTGCAGCGGGCGGGTGATTTGCAAGGTGATGCGCCATGACACCAGCAGGCCTGCGAGAATCGTGATCACGGTAATGATGCCCATCTGGATCTGGGCGGTATCGATATTACTGTTGGTTTGCGCCAGTTCATCTTTCATAAACACGCCGATCAGCGTATCGACTTTCTGGGCGGTGTCGCCTAATTGCTGACTGAGCTTTTGTTCGTTTTCATAAGCCGGTAGGTAAGCCGCAATACGGTCTTTATATTCATCCAGCGCCGCCAGCAACGGTTGCAGCAATGGCCGATCGGTATCCTGTAAACGTTGGCTGAGCGCATTGGCCGCGCTGCGGGCGTCGTCGATGGCAACCAGCAGCGGCGCTTCTGACTCTTTGTTCGGGCTCAGCAGCAGGCCGTGGGCACCGTAGCGGATTAACGTCAGCTTCTGGTTAAGTTGGGCAAAAGCCAACGGCAGATCGCCCTGGGCTAACTGTGGTCCGATCTGGCTCAAGCTGTCTTGCACTTCGGACATATTCCAGGTGGCACGCACTGCGTCTTTCTTTGTCACGGCCTGTTGGAAGCTATCTCGCTGCTGCTGATACTTGCCCATCAGCGCTTTCAGCGATTCCAGCTCTTTACGGCTTTGTGGATCCCAATTCAGTTCCTGCGCATGATTGATCAGCTTGACCACATTCTCGATATGCGTGCGGTTATTGTTCAGATAGTCGATTTTGTAGGTTTGGCCGAACATCGCGCGGGCGTATTTCGCCTGGCTGATTTCGCTGGTTATCTGATAGCTGAAATCGATGCGTTCGGTGCGCGATTCAATGAGACGAAGGTAGTAACCCCCGGTGCTGGCGATAATGATGGCCAGTAATAAAATCAGGCTAAATCCCAACGAAAGCTTTTTACCTACGGTGAGATGGGTGAACTTTCCTGCCAATGTCTTCAGTGCCGCCATAAGATTTTCCTTTTGAGGCGCTTGTTAGTTAAACGCAATATCGGCAGGAAAAGGGCGGGCTTTAGTTATAATGCCGGTCAGTTAAGCGCAAAGCTGCATAATTATGCAGCAGGTGCTAAAGGTGTGGCCTCCCTCTCCCTGTGGGAGAGGGAACTGGTTAGCCTTAACTGACAAGCATTAGGGCTTTAGTTATGAGTGGGCAAAAAATGCCCGCATCAGCGGGCATCATCATCAGGGCTAACAGAATTACTTCTGCGCTTCGGCAAAGCGTTTTGCCGCTTCGTCCCAGTTCACCACGTTCCAGAAGGCTTTGATGTAATCCGGGCGGCGGTTCTGGAATTTCAGGTAGTAAGCGTGTTCCCACACGTCCAGGCCGACCAGCGGGAAACCGGAAGCGCCAGAGACGGCTTCGCCCATCAGCGGGCTATCCTGGTTGGCGGTGGAAACCACGGCCAGCTTGTTGCCTTTCAGCACCAGCCAGGCCCAGCCGGAACCGAAACGGGTGGCTGCGGCTTTCTCGAACTCTTCCTGGAATTTCTCGACGCTGCCGAAATCACGCTCGATGGCGGCTTTCAGATCGCCACTCAGCGTGGTACCGGTTTTCAGGCCTTTCCAGAACAGGCTGTGGTTAGCGTGGCCGCCCGCGTTGTTACGCATAAAGGTGCGTTTGTCGGCAGGAACTTTATCCAGATCCTGGATCAGCGCTTCAACGCTCAGCGAAGCCAGCTCAGGGTAAGCTTCCAGCACGGTGTTGGCATTGTTGACGTAGGTCTGATGGTGTTTGGTGTGATGGATTTCCATCGTTTGCTGATCGAAATGCGGTTCCAGTGCGTCATAAGCGTAAGGCAGGGATGGCAGTGAATAACTCATAATCATCATCTCCAATGGGTGTTGGGCGGCGCAAGGCATGAGCACCGCATAAGCAATCGGCTCCCATTATAAGGGATTAAATGATATTGAAAATGATTATCAATGCCTTATGGGTTGTGTGGTTTTTGTGCTAATCGAGATCGTCTAAGAAGTAGCGGTAACTGAAATCGTCTTTAATATCAGTTTCTCGATCACGTAGATGGTAACGCTTGCGCTCTCTTTGACGGCTGGTTTTCCTTTCCGGAAGATTTAGGCCGTAATGATCAAGCGTGATACGCGCTCGCTGTTGAGCCGCATTGTTAGCGAATCCTGATGGTTCGATTTCTCCGGTAAGATAATTAGCAATAAAGTAATCGTTAAATTGATAATTCACATCATCCGGCGCCAACAGGCCGATATCGAATCGTTCGCCTTTCTGGCTTTGGCATTGGTCACAGCACGGGTAAAGATTCTCCCATTTATAGGCCAATGTTGGGTAATCACTTTTAGGCCGAAAATGTTCAATGGTTCTGCGGCTCTCCGCGCCAATGTTGCCACCATCGCAGAAAGCGCAGTGCCCCTGTGTCATAGAAAATAGAAGAGATAATGTCTGCTCGTATTCGAATTTTTTATACCAATCGAATTTATACTTTGGATTCTTATTTTTTGCGGCAATAAATTTTTCTGTCAATGCTTCCCAACATTCCGCTAAATACGGAGGCGTTTCTTCCCTGAAAAATTTGTACATGGGCACCTCAATCTTTTTTGGTCAGCCGCGCTAATTGACGTAATTCCATGCTAATGATGGCAGAAACCTCCTCACTTTTTTTGCTCAGAAGATTGGCGAGCGCTTTCAGTTGGCCGTCGTCCGTGGGGTTAGCCAGATAGTTGTTACGCAACCGGTAGAAATCAGCGAGTTGCTGCTCTGTTTCCACATCAAATTGTTCTGGTACACCAAACACCTCTTCCAGAATCAGTTGATAGCTTTTACCTGCGGATGACGGTTCTGGTTTGATAACATCGGCAATATGTGGATCGCGGCAAATATTCTGTTGTGGCTCAGGCAGGCGATAAACCCAGGCATCTTCAACGGAACCGACCACAAAGGGGGAGTGGGTGGAAACGAACACCTGTGCATTGGGCAGCAGCGTTTGAATGGCGGGCAGAATACGGCGCTGCCATTTGGGGTGCAGGTGAATATCCACTTCGTCCAGAAACAGGATGATGGGTTGAGAAAAAATATCAGGTTTTCCCTGACCTATTTTCCAACTGATTGACTCAATACGTAAAGCTAAGTCGGTAATCCAGCTTAATATAGACTTCAATCCTTCTGGTAGCACATTGAAATCCATTATTACCCCGTTAAGAGTAATACGCAGTTCCAGATTGCTGTCTAAAGTAAAATCTAGATTTACATTGCAAATATCATAAATGAATTCTTGTATTTTTTTTAAGGAAAGCTTTTGCTTTTCAGCATTGGCATTATCTCCAGAGAGTTGGGATAAAGCGACTTTCGTTCTATTATTAGCTATCCATTGTACCAATAACCCTGGGCGAACCGTATTTGTAAAAGAGAGTGCTTTATCAAATGGAGATTCTTTGATTTGGCTGATGCTGCTGACTTTAGCTAATGAGTGATCTTCTCTAACACCTGAATAGGCGAATGCAGCAAAAAGTAATGGAAATAGAGGGCCGGTTAAGTTCTTTGATGTGATGCTATGGTAGCTATCAAGAATAGCCGGGGCCATCTTTATTGAGGTGGCCGCATGGTTTATTTTCAACATTTCTTCAGAAAAGCCAGAGAAACAACCCTCATCACCTGAAAATGAAAAATTGACTTTATTTTTCCCGCCAGTGATAAAACGCGCTTTTAGCAGTTTGTTATTAACATTATCATGCTCAAAAATCGCCGCCAACGCATACAGCAAGGTACTTTTCCCGCAGCCATTGGGTCCGGTGAATATATGAATCTCTGCTTTTTTATTATCTGCCTCAATGCTTTTAATTGGCGGAAAGTCAAAGCGCGTATGTTCAAATACGCCAATATCACGCAGAGTAATGCTTTCAATCCGATAGGGTTGTCGCATAAATTCACCTTTCCGTTGGGAATAAATTTTAACCAAGTTAACTCAAACGCTGCGGATGAGTAAACACCGTCGCCCGGCCGGGTTTGCTAAAGCCTACTAACGTTAAATTACTGCGCTCGGCGATTTCTACCGCCAGCGAGGTCGCCGCAGAGACCACGAACAGGATCTCGGCACCGCACATGGCCGATTTTTGCACCATCTCATAGCTGGCGCGGCTGGAAACCAGGATCGCCCCCTGCTGCCAGCCCTGTTTGGCGCGCAGGCCGAGCATTTTGTCCAGCGCCACATGGCGGCCGACGTCTTCGCAGCCGCCCAACAGTTCACCTTCTGGCGAGATCCAACTGGCGGCGTGGGTGCAGCCGGTATGCTGGCCGACTTCCTGCACCTGGCGCAATTGCCCCAATGCACGATCGAGATTGGCGAGCGAAAATGTTTGGGTGAAAGGCAGCGGGGCGACCGGGCGGAAGATATCTGCCAACTGTTCAATACCGCAGACGCCGCAGCCGGTGCGGCCCGCCATCGCGCGGCGGCGCTCTTTCAGCCCGCTAAAGCGGCGGCTGGAAAGCTCAATCTGCACCTCAAGGCCGTTGCAGGTGGGATTAACCTCTATACTGTAGATATCGCGCGGTGAGTCGATAATACCTTCTGACAGGGAAAAACCCAGGGCGAAGGCCTCCAGATCTTTGGGGGTACACATCATCACCACGTGGGAAATGCCGTTATAAACCAGCGCAACCGGAACCTCTTCCGCCAGCCAGTCTTGCTGCTCAAGAGAGAGTTGCCCGCGCTGAAATACCGGAGCCTGGATCATGCCTGTGATCGCAGTCGCGTTTATGGGTTGCTTTGGGTCTATATTGTTCACTTTAGTGGTACCTGTTTGTAACAACCCCAAGTCCGCTATGATATCATCGCGGCGTCGTTGCGGCCTTCTGGCCAAGCCAACATAAGAATAGCGATTTTAGCGCTTCCCGCTTTGCCGGGGAAAGCGCCATTTGAAACAATGTGACAACACGAGTGAAAGGAGACCCCCATGCAGGTCAGCAGAAGGCAGTTCTTTAAGATCTGCGCTGGCGGTATGGCAGGGACGACGGTAGCTGCTCTGGGCTTTGCCCCGGAAGTGGCGTTAGCGGAAACCCGGCAGTACAAGCTGCTGCGCGCCCGTGAAACCCGTAATACCTGTACGTATTGCTCAGTCGGCTGTGGGCTGTTGATGTACAGCCTTGGTGATGGCGCGAAAAACGCCAAAGAGAGCATTTTCCACATCGAAGGGGATCCGGATCATCCGGTAAACCGTGGTGCGCTTTGCCCGAAAGGCGCCGGTCTGGTGGATTTCATCCACAGCGAAAGCCGCCTGCAATACCCGGAATATCGCGCGCCAGGTTCTGATAAATGGCAGAGAATCAGCTGGGATGATGCCTTTACCCGCATCGCCAAATTGATGAAAGAAGACCGCGATGCCAACTTTGTAAAAACCAACGATAAAGGCGTGACCGTCAACCGTTGGCTGACCACCGGTATGCTGTGCGCCTCGGCCTCCAGCAACGAAACCGGATACCTGACACAAAAATTTAGTCGCGCTCTCGGCATGCTTGCCGTAGATAACCAGGCGCGTGTCTGACACGGACCAACGGTAGCAAGTCTTGCTCCAACATTTGGTCGCGGTGCGATGACCAACCACTGGGTTGATATCAAGAACGCGAACTTAATTATCGTCATGGGCGGTAATGCGGCAGAAGCGCATCCGGTGGGTTTCCGCTGGGCGATGGAAGCCAAAATTCATAATAAAGCCAAGCTGATCGTCATCGATCCGCGCTTTACCCGTACCGCATCGGTGGCGGATTTCTACACGCCTATCCGTTCTGGCACCGACATTGCCTTCCTGTCGGGCGTCTTGCTGTACCTGATCACCAACAACAAGATCAACCGCGAATACGTTGAAGCCTATACCAACGCCAGCCTGCTGGTGCGCGAAGACTTCAGCTTTGACGATGGCCTGTTCAGCGGCTACGACGCGGAAAACCACAAGTACGATAAAACCACCTGGAACTACCAGCTTGACGAGAACGGCTTTGCCAAGCGTGACGTCACCCTGCAAGATCCGCGTTGCGTGTGGAACCTGCTGAAACAGCACGTCAGCCGCTATACGCCAGAGGTGGTGAACAATATCTGCGGTACGCCAACCGAAGACTTTATCAAGGTTTGCGAATATATCGCCGAAACCAGCGTCAACGATAAAACCGCCTCGTTCCTGTACGCCTTGGGCTGGACACAGCACTCGGTCGGCGCACAGAACATCCGTACCATGGCGATGATCCAGTTGCTGCTCGGCAACATGGGGATGGCGGGCGGTGGCGTGAACGCCTTGCGTGGTCACTCCAATATCCAGGGTCTGACCGATCTCGGCCTGCTGTCACAAAGCCTGCCAGGCTATCTGACGCTGCCTTCCGAGAAACAGCCGGATCTGGACACCTACCTGAAGGCCAACACGCCGAAAACGCTGCTGCCGGGCCAGGTGAACTACTGGAGCAACTACCCGAAATTCTTCGTCAGCCTGATGAAGAGCTTCTACGGTGACAAAGCGCAGAAAGAAAACAGCTGGGGCTTTGACTGGTTGCCGAAGTGGGACAAAGGCTACGACGTTCTGCAGTACTTCGAAATGATGTCGCAGGGCAAGGTTAACGGCTACCTCTGCCAGGGCTTCAACCCGGTCGCTTCGTTCCCGAACAAGAACAAAGTGGTGGGGGCGCTTTCCAAGCTGAAATTCCTGGTGACCATCGATCCGCTGAATACCGAGACTGCCACTTTCTGGGAGAATCACGGTGAATCGAACGACGTTGATCCTTCGAAGATTATGACCGAAGTGTTCCGCCTGCCATCCACCTGCTTTGCCGAAGAAAACGGCTCGATCGTTAACTCCAGCCGCTGGCTGCAATGGCACTGGAAAGGGGCTGATGCCCCAGGTGAAGCGCTGGCCGACGGCGAGATCCTGGCCGGGCTGTTAACGCGCCTGCGTGAGATGTACAGCCGTGAAGGCGGTGCCGTGCCTGAGCAGGTGCTGAACATGAGCTGGAACTACCTGACACCGGATGCACCAGCGCCAGAAGAAGTGGCGATGGAAAACAACGGCAAAGCGCTGGCGGATGTTCTTGATCCAGAAGGCAAAGTGCTGGCGAAAAAAGGCGAACAGCTCAGTACCTTCGCGCATCTGCGTGATGACGGTACCACCTCGAGCGGTTGCTGGATCTTTGCCGGTAGCTGGACGCCTGCGGGTAACCAGATGGCGCGCCGCGATAACGCCGATCCATCCGGCCTTGGCAACACGCTGGGCTGGGCCTGGGCTTGGCCGCTCAACCGCCGCATTCTGTACAACCGTGCTTCTGCCGATCCTGCCGGTAAACCGTGGGATGCCAAACGTCAGCTGATCGGCTGGGATGGCACCAAGTGGAGCGGGGCCGATATCCCGGACTACAGCGCCGCCGCACCGGGCAGCGATGTCGGGCCGTTTATCATGCAGCCGGAAGGCATGGGCCGCCTGTTTGCTATCGACAAAATGGCGGAAGGGCCGTTCCCTGAGCACTACGAGCCGTTTGAAACGCCACTCGGCACCAACCCGCTGCACCCGAACGTGGTGTCCAACCCGGCAGCGCGCGTGTTTAAAGACGATCTGGCGACGATGGGCAAAGCCGATAAGTTCCCGTATGTGGGCACCACTTATCGTCTGACCGAGCATTTCCACTACTGGACCAAGCACTCGCTGATCAACGCGATCATGCAGCCGGAGCAGTTTGTGGAGATCGGTGAAAAGCTGGCCGAGAAGAAAGGCATCAAGCACGGCGATCTGGTGAAAGTCAGCTCCAACCGTGGCTTTATCAAAGCCAAAGCGGTCGTGACCAAGCGTATCCGCACGTTGCAGGTGCACGGGCAGGATGTGGACACCATCGGTATCCCGATCCACTGGGGCTATCAGGGTGTGACGCAGAAAGGCTTTATCGCCAATACGTTGACGCCGTTCGTTGGCGATGCCAATACGCAAACGCCAGAGTTCAAGGCGTTCCTGGTTAACGTGGAAAAGGTGTAACGGAGACGAATTATGGCAATGCAATCTCAAGACATCATTCGTAAATCCGCGACCAATGGTTTTACACCGGCCCCGCGTGCCCGTGACCACCAGGAAGAAGTGGCCAAGCTGATCGATGTCACCACCTGTATCGGCTGCAAGGCCTGTCAGGTGGCCTGTTCTGAGTGGAACGATATCCGCGATGAAGTGGGGCACAACGTCGGGGTTTATGATAACCCCGCCGATCTGAGCGCCAAATCGTGGACGGTGATGCGTTTCTCCGAAGTGGAGGAGCACGGCAAACTGGAGTGGCTGATCCGCAAAGACGGCTGCATGCACTGTGCCGATCCGGGCTGCCTGAAGTCCTGCCCGTCGGAAGGGGCGATTATCCAGTACGCCAACGGCATCGTCGATTTCCAGTCCGAGCACTGTATCGGCTGCGGTTACTGCATCGCCGGTTGCCCGTTCGACGTGCCGCGCATGAACAAGGACGACAACCGGGTGTACAAATGCACCCTGTGCGTTGACCGCGTTGATGTCGGCCAGGAACCGGCCTGTGTGAAAACCTGTCCGACCGGGGCGATCCACTTTGGCACCAAAGAGGCGATGAAAGATGTTGCCGCTGGCCGTGTCAGCGAACTGAAAACCCGTGGCTACGAAAACGCCGGTCTGTACGATCCGGCGGGCGTGGGCGGCACTCACGTGATGTACGTGCTGCATCACGCCGATAAACCGCAGCTCTATCACGGTTTGCCGGATAACCCGACCATCAGCCCGGCGGTGACCTTCTGGAAAGGGATCTGGAAACCGTTGGCGGCCGTCGGTTTTGCTGCCACCTTTGCGGCCAGCGTGTTCCACTACATCGGTGTCGGGCCAAACCGCGTCGAAGAAGAGGAAGAACACGACGAACCGCACGATGAGGAGACGCGCAAATGAGGAAGGAAAAGCCAATTCAGCGTTATAACGCGCTGGAGCGGATGAACCACTGGGTTGTAGCGTTCTGCTTTATTCTGGCAGCCGTCAGCGGGCTGGGGTTTTTCTTCCCCTCCTTCAACTGGCTGATGAACATTTTCGGAACGCCACAGCTGGCGCGCATTCTGCACCCCTTTGCCGGGGTGATTATGTTCGCCGCGTTCATGATTATGTTCCTGCGCTACTGGAAACATAACCTGTTCAACCGCAACGATGTGGTCTGGGCCAAAAACCTCCACAGAATCACGTTGAATGAGGAAGTGGAGGGTGATGACACCGGGCGTTATAATTTCGGCCAGAAATGCGTATTCTGGATAGCGATCATCAGTCTGGTGCTGTTGCTGGCCAGCGGTGTGGTTATCTGGCGGCCATACTTCGCCCCTGCTTTCCCTATCCCGCTGATCCGCATTGCGTTGCTGGTGCATTCGCTGGCGGCGGTGGGGCTGATCATTACGATTATGGTGCACATTTATGCCGCTCTGTGGATAAAAGGCACCATTACCGCGATGGTGGAAGGCACTGTTCCGGCTGCCTGGGCCAAGAAACACCATCCGCGCTGGTACCGTGAGGTCCGCGAGAAACAACGGGAAGATAAACCCTGATGAGTATCCGCATCGTTCCTAAAGAGCAGTTAGGGGCACAGCGTGAGAAGTCCACAACGGCGGAAACCATTCCGCCGTTACTTTTCGCGAATCTGAAAAGCCTGTATACCCGCCGAGCTGAGCGTTTGCGCCAATTGGCCACAGACCATCCGCTGGGCGATTATCTCAACTTTGCTGCCAGCATCGCAGCCGCGCAGAACAATGCGTGCCACGATAACCCGTTGGTGCTGGATCTCAGCGCTGCGCTGATCCAAGGGGCCGCCAGCGGCAAGCCACCGCTGGATGCGAGCGTTTACCCGCGCAGTGAGCACTGGCACAAACTGCTGGCATCGCTGATCGCTGAATTGCGTCCGCAGGCGCCGGAACACGTGGCTCCGGTGCTGGAAAACCTGGAAAAAGCCTCGGCCCATGAGCTGGAACTGATGGCCAGCGCGTTGCTGAACCATGAGTTTGCCAAAGTGGGCAGTGATAAAGCGCCGTTTATCTGGGCTGCACTGTCGCTGTACTGGACGCAGATGGCCAGCCAGATC
This sequence comes from Serratia sp. YWN4, assembly GCF_055790845.1. Classification (NCBI taxonomy): domain Bacteria; kingdom Pseudomonadati; phylum Pseudomonadota; class Gammaproteobacteria; order Enterobacterales; family Yersiniaceae; genus Serratia; species Serratia sp. YWN4. The sequence continues at coordinate 5,441,286 of NZ_CM147696.1, read as the reverse complement.
CCTGGCAAGGCGCGCGCCGAATACGGTGAGCACCGCCAGTTCTGCCCGGTGTGCGGCAGTATGCCGGTCTCCAGCATGGTGCATATCGGCACGGTGAACGGCCTGCGTTATCTGCACTGCAACCTGTGTGAAAGCGAATGGCACGTGGTGCGGATTAAATGCAGCAACTGCGAGCAAACGCGCGATCTCAACTACTGGTCACTGGACAGTGAGCAGGCGGCGATAAAAGCGGAAAGCTGCGGCGATTGCGGCACTTACCTGAAGCTCCTCTATCAGGAAAAAGACCCGCAGGTGGAAGCGGTGGCCGACGATCTGGCTTCGCTGGTGCTTGATGCCAAGATGGAAGACGAAGGCTTTGCCCGTAGCAGTATCAATCCGTTCCTGTTCCCTGGCGAGTAACACCCGCACCGTTCTTCTCGGGAGTGGGGGTGAGAGGCTTTAACTCTCCCCTCACCCTAACTCTCTCCCCGAAGGAGAGGGTACATTGCTGATACCCATGGTTAATCGAGAGCACCGGTCGGCTCCCTCTCCCTGTGGGAGAGGGCTGGGGTGAGGGGCGATCCGCTAATTTTGGCTTGGGCATCTGGCAAACTCGGGGGCGAGTTGCTACGGTTACGCCAGAATGCGTAGAGCGCAAGGAAAGGAATAATGTTGAAGACGATTACCAGATTGACGGCGTGTGCTGTTTTGCTGAGCGGGCTGGTGGCCTGCGATGATCAAGGCAGCAAAAAGCCGGAAGCCCCCAAACCGCAACCAAAACCGGTGGTCACCCAGCCCGCCCCACCTGCCACCCCGCCAGTAGTCGAATCCAAACCGGTCCATCCTCCTGGTCTGAGCGTTTCGCTGCAAAAGGGCAACATCACCTTTGAATTGCCAGCGGGTTTTAGCGATCAAACCAAGCTGAGCGGCATCGTCAACGACGATAAATCCGTCATTCAGCTGTTCCTCAACGGTAAAGCGCGCCAGCGTACCGTCGCTTCTGAAGTGATCCCGCCAGCGGGCATGAAGCTCAATACCAGCGATGCGATGCTGAAAGATCTGACACAAAGCATCATCACCGAACTGGGCGATCGCTATCAGAACATCAAGAAAACCAAAGAACAGAATTTCACCGTCGGTAAACAGAAATTCCATCGCTTGGACACCGAGCAAACGGTGAACGGGCAGAAACTGGTTTCCACCATTGTGTTAACGGTGTTCAATAAACGGGTCGTGACGTTGCAGATGCTGTCACCGGCCAAAACGCCCGAAGCACATCAGGCACTGGTACAGCGGATTATTGATACGCTGGCGGTGAAATAGTTGATTTCACCGCACCATTAAAACATTGAAAACCGAGCGCCCATGAGCACTGAATCTCAGCAACTTTACAGCCAGCTACCCGCCATCGACCGTCTGTTGCGCGATCCCGCCGTTGAACCGCTGGTGGCGAAACATGGGCAGACGTTGATTAGCGAACTGCTGCGCCAGATGCAGGCGCAGGCGCGCGAGGTGATTAAAACCCGCCAGCAACTGCCGGAATGGTGCCAAGACTGGCCGCAGGCGCTGCTTACGCGCCTGAACCAACAGCAGCGCTCGGCGCTGCAACCGGTGTTCAACCTCAGTGGTACCGTGCTGCATACCAATCTTGGCCGCGCATTGCTGGCGCAACCGGCGATCGATGCGGTGGTGCAGGCGATGGGCAGCGCCGTCACGTTGGAATACGATCTCGATGGTGCCGGGCGTGGCCACCGCGATCGGGCTATCGCCGATGTGCTGTGCCAACTCACTGGCGCAGAGGACGCTTGTATCGTCAACAACAACGCGGCGGCGGTCTTGCTGATGCTGGCGGCGGTGGCTCCGGGTCAACAGGTGGTGGTGTCGCGTGGTGAACTGGTGGAGATTGGCGGCGCGTTCCGCATCCCCGATGTAATGCGCCAGGCCGGTTGTGACCTGGTGGAAGTAGGCACCACTAACCGTACTCATCTGAAAGATTATCGTGCCGCCATCAACGAGCAAACCGGCCTGTTGATGAAGGTACATACCAGTAATTACTGCATTCAAGGGTTTACCACCGCCGTGGATGAAGCGGAGCTGGCGGTGCTGGGCCGCGAACAGGGCATCCCGACCGCGACCGATCTGGGCAGCGGTGCGCTGATCGACATGACGCAATACGGCTTGCCGGCAGAGCCGATGCCGCAGCGCTTGATTGCTGCGGGCGTGGATTTGGTAACCTTCTCCGGTGACAAACTGCTGGGCGGGCCGCAGGCAGGCATTATCGTCGGTAAAAAAGAGCTGATCGCCCGCCTGCAACAGCATCCGCTGAAACGCGCGCTGCGCGTTGGCAAAATGACGCTGGCGGCGCTCGAGGCCACGCTACGGCTGTATCAGCAACCGGAACTGTTGGCAGAACATCTGCCGACGCTGCGCCTGCTTACCCGCCCACAACAGGCGATGCAGCAAGCCGCCGAACGGCTACTGAACCAGTTGACCGCGCGCTTTGCCGATCGTTTCGAACTGCGTGCTGAACCCTGCTGGTCACAGATTGGCAGCGGCTCGCTGCCGGTCGATCGCCTACCAAGCTATGCCCTGACCTTTGCCCCGCTTGATGGCCGTGGCGCTACGCTGGAGTTGTTGGCGCAGCAGTGGCGTAGCCTGCCACAGCCGGTGATTGGCCGGATCCACGATGGCCGGTTATGGCTCGATCTGCGCTGCCTGGAGCAAGAGAGCGCACTGCTTGAGGTGCTGAAGCCATGATTATCGCCACCGCAGGCCACGTCGACCACGGCAAAACCACGCTGTTGCAGGCGATTACCGGCATCAATGCCGATCGCCTGCCAGAGGAAAAACGCCGTGGCATGACTATCGATCTCGGCTACGCCTATTGGCCGCAGCCGGACGGGCGTGTGCTGGGGTTTATTGACGTTCCCGGCCACGAGAAATTCCTGGGTAACATGCTGGCGGGGATTGGCGGTATCGACCATGCCTTGCTGGTGGTGGCGTGCGACGACGGTGTGATGGCACAGACCCGCGAACACTTGGCGATTTTGCGCCTGAGTGGGCACCCGCAACTGACGGTGGCGCTGACCAAGGCCGATCGCGTTGACGAAGCGCGGATCGCCGAAGTGCGTTCACAGGTGGCTGCCGAGCTGGCGCAACAGGGTTGGCACGATGCGCCGTTGTTTGTCACGGCAGCGGCGCAGGGTTTGGGCATCGAACCTTTGCGTCAGCATCTTTTGGCGTTGCAGCCTGGCGAGCACGCGCTGACGCGCCGCTTCCGGCTGGCGATCGATCGCGCCTTCAGCGTGAAAGGGGCGGGGCTGGTGGTGACCGGCACCGCATTGGGCGGCAGCGTTAAGGTGGGTGACACCCTGTGGCTGACCGGTGCCGATGTGCCGGTGCGGGTGCGCGGCCTGCATGCCCAGAACCAAGCGGCGGAACAGGCGTGTGCCGGGCAACGCATTGCGCTGAACATCAGTGGTGATGTCAGCAAAGAGCAGTTGGAGCGCGGTAACTGGCTGCTGGAGCAGCAACCGCCGGTGGCCGCTGAGCGTATTCTGGTGGCGATCGAGGCGGATGCACCGTTGCAGCATTGGCAACCGCTGCATCTGCACCATGCTGCCAGCCATATTACCGGCCGAATTGCGCTATTGACCGGCAACTTGGCGGAGTTAATTCTCGATCGGCCGCTGTGGCTGGCGGAAAACGATCGCCTGGTACTGCGGGATATTGGCGCTCGCCACACGTTAGGCGCTGCACGGGTGCTGGTATTGGCTGCGCCGAAGCGTGGCAAACGTCAGCCAGACTATCTGGCTTGGCTGGCGGCGCTGGCCGAGGCGCAGAGCGACGAACAGGTGCTGGATTTACGCTTGCCGGGCGGTGCGCTGGATCTGGCTGCCTTTGCCTGGGCGCGGCAGTTGACCCACAGCGGGCTGGCGCAGTTGCTGGCTGGGCGCGCATTGCTGATTGCCGGTGAAGTGGCGCTGGCGCAGGCCAACGTGCAGCAGGGCGAGCAGCGTGTGTTGCAGGTGTTGGCCGAATATCACCAACAGCATGGCGATCAGTTGGGGCTGGGGCGTGCGCGTCTGCGGCGTATGGCCTTGCCGGTGCTGGATGAACCGCTGGTCTTTATGATGATCGATCGGTTGTTGGCAGCCGGTCTGCTGCGCAATACGCGCGGCTGGCTGCATTTGCCCGAGCATGGCCTGGCGTTCAGCGCCGAGCAGCAGGCGCTGTGGGTGCGCATCGAACCGCTGTTGGGTGATGAAGCCTGGTGGGTGCGCGATCTGGCCACAGCGCTGGGGGAAGAAGAAGCCAACGTTCGCGTCGCGCTGCGTAAAGCCGCCCAGATTGGCCATGTGAGTGCCGTGGTGGTGGATCGCTACTATCGCAGCCAGCGGATTGAACAGTTTGCCGCGTTGATCCGCGAGCTAGATGCGGCGCAAGGCAGCGCCAATGCCGGTGATTTTCGCGATCGGCTGGGGGTTGGCCGCAAACTGGCGATTCAGGTGCTGGAATTTTTCGATCGCAGCGGTTTCACCCGCCGCAAGGGCAATCAGCATCTGCTGCGGGATAGCGGGTTGTTTGGTGGTTGAAAACCGGGTGCCATCTGTTCACCCGGTTTAAAATGGCCCGTCTTTAAGCCGCTTCCGTCGGCGTTGAGGCTACGCCACCGCGTTTGGTGAGGAACATCGCCACCAGCGCCAGCCAGCACAGGCCACTCAGCAGGTTGAACAGATTAAACCATCCGCTGCCGCCCCAGACATAGGCGACTTTAGCCAGCTCGATACCCACGGTAAATACCGCCATGCTCAACATCCCCATGGTGGCAGAGACGGTGCCTTTGCTGATGTCGCTGGAAAACAGCGTCAAGCGATACAGCCCGGCGTTTGCCAACCCGATACCGAAAGCATACAAACTTAACCCGGCGGTCATCCACAGATAAGCGTGCTGCGAGAACACCGTTGCCAACGCGGCGATCAATAAGCCAACGATCATCGGCCCGGCCCCCAATTTAATCAGGCGCTCAACGCTGTTTTTGCCGGTTAAACGTGCCAGCGTCAGGTTGCCGAGGATCAGCGCGCCGAATACCGGGATTTGCAGCAGGCCGTATTCCATGGTGGAGAGTGACTCACCGCTGATCAGGATCACCGGCGACTGGGCAATCCACGCCAGCAGCGGCAGGCTGGCAAAACCGATCGCCAGCGCACCGCAGATAAAACGGCGGTTAACCAGCACCTGGCGGTAATCGCGCCACAGGTTGGCAGCGGAAAAAGCATCCCCCTGCAAGGTGGCGGTTTCCGGCATCGCTTTCCACAGGCCGACGAAGGCTATGGCTGCCAGAACGGCAAAGATCACAAACATGCTCTGCCAGGGCGCAAACTGGATCAAGGCGGCACCGGCCAGCGGCCCGAGCAGCGGGGCGATCAACGCCACGTTGGCCATCAGCGCGGTGATCTTGATGCACACCGACTCTTCAAAGGATTCCTGAATGGTGGCATAGCCCACCGCACCGATAAAGCACAGGCCGATCCCTTGCAGGAAGCGCATAAAGATGAACTGCTCAATGCTGGTCACCAGCAAAATTGCCAGGCAGGCGACGATAAAGAAGGCAACCCCAGCCAGCATCACCGGGCGGCGGCCACGCCGGTCCGACAGCGGGCCAAGCAGCCATTGCAGAAAGATTCCGCCCGCCAGATAGGCGGTCATTGAGGTTGGCACCCACTCAACGCCTGCGTTGAAATCGGCCACCACGGCCAGCATACCGGGTTGAATCATATCGTTGGCGATATAGGTGGCGAATTCGAACAGCACCAAACAAAGCGGGAATAACAGCGCCTGTCGGCCCAAGCGTGCCACAGGGGGTAATGTTGTTTTCATATTTATACTACTGATAGCAAAGAAAAATAAGGAACTGCCAGGGGCGGGAAGCGCAATCTGAGCGAGTCGAAGCGGTTATTTTGCCGCCAATTGTTAGGCTTGGCAATCATAAGATAAACCGTCCGCACATTCTGATATTACGCTTAAGCGTTACGCTGCTGCGCGCGCCGGAGCTGGCGACCAGAAGAGAATCCGGCGGTTAATGCGGCTTTCTCCAGCCCGTAGCCTTGTTGCAGGCGCTGCTGCGCCACGGCCAAGCGCAGCTGTTCATGATATTCCCGCACGCTGATCCCGATATGCTGGCGGAACAGCCGGGCCAGATGTCGGCTGCTGACATGCGCTTTTTCCGCCACCAACGGCACCGACCAATCGGCTTCCGGTTCGGCGGCCATCACATCCTGCGCCCGGTGCACGGCGGGGTGCAGATGGTTGCGATAGCGCAGCCAGGGAGAAAGCTGCGGATCGTCGCCTGAGCGGCGGAAATAGACCACCATTTCACGTGCAATCTCCAGCGCACGGTCGGCTCCGCAAGATTGATTGACCAGATGCAGCGCCAGATCGATCCCTGCGGTGATGCCCGCGCTGGTAAATACGCCGCGATCTTCCACAAAGATGCGGTTTTCTTTCACCTGAGCCGTCGGTGCCTGCTGGCGCAGGCGTGTGAGCACGTTGTGATGGGTGGTGCAGTGGTAGCCGTCGAGCAACCCTGCCTGTGCGGCCAGCAAAGCACCGGAACAGACACAGACCAGGCTAAAGTGCTGCTGTGCCAGCGCGGGCCGTAATCCCTCCAGCCATTGCCGGGCCTGAGCGGCTTGCGGATTGGCGAAAAATGTGGCTGAGTCCGCCACGCCCGGCACTACCAGAATATCGCCATCGGCCAACTGCGCAGGCAATGGCTGCAACTGGCCGATAGTCATGCCGATAGAGCAGGTGATTTGCGGCACCGGGCTGACATAGTGCAATTGAAACTGGCCAGAAAGCCGCAAAACTTCCGCCGGGCCGCTGACATCCAGTGACAGCACGTTGGGCAACATCAGAAAGTAAACGGCCTTGGGCATGGTTATTCCTGTTTCAGTTGAGCGAGTACCTCATCAACGCTGGCCAGCGTGGCGAAGCGGTTGACCAGTACGGTTTCAGTATGCCGCTTCAACTGTTCTGGGGTAAAGAGCGTACCGTCAGGATGGTGCATCGGGAAGGTGAGCGTCGCCTCGGTGACAAACGTCACCTTGTAGCCCAGATCGGAAGCGACGCGGGTGGTGGTTTCGCAGCACTGCTCGGTACGCATACCGCTGATGATCAGATGATCAATCTGGCGTTCGCGCAGCCAGGCATCCAAGCCAGAATCGGTCAGCGCATTGTGTACCTGTTTGTGTACCGTGACGTCGGCCTGATGAGCCAGGAACGGCAGGCGTTTCACGTAGCCGGAGGCGAGAGAAAACGGCCCTTCCGGCGCGACGTGGAACACATCCACCAGCGCTACGCCTTGCCGCTGGCAGCCCGCAATCAGCCGCGTCAGCGCCTGTTGAAACGCGGGCAGATCGTCTTCCTGCCAGAATGGGCGGTGTTGAAACGAGTGTTGAACGTCGATAATCAATAATGCGCTATGTGACATTTTCGGCCTTCCTTCAGTGGGGTATAGCGCTATATTGCGCCGCTAACCTGGGTGAAAGAAGGCCAAAAACGGCCATCATTAGGGCAAGGGCGGACCAGTATTTGGCTGAGCGGAGTACCCTTATCTTAAACGTTCGCTGGCGAGCTGATAAACATCGCTCCGTTCTCTTTTCCCTACGGCGACAACGGCAATCACCAGGCAGTGATCGATCACTTCATAAACCAGCCTGAACCCTGAGGCGCGCAATTTTATTTTATAGCAGTCAGGCATACCGCGTAATTTGGCTGCGGGTATGTGTGGATTTTCACAGCACTTTTTCAATTTCTTGGCAAACTGCTGCTGTACTGACTTATCCAGTTTGTTCCATTCTTTCAACGCCGATTCACGGAACTTAACCTGATACGTCATAGAAACTCGTCCAGATCGACCTCAATAAGCGCCTGTTCTCGACGTTCATTGACCAGTTTAGCCAGTTCATGGTCGTCTAACGCATCGAGCATCTGCTCATACAGTTCTGCCGGTACGCAGTAAAACGCTGGCTGGTTGCGATTAAGAATGGCTACCGGAAAACCCGCTCCTGCCCCGACCGTTGCCATCGGGTTTTTTTTCAGTTCGCTGATGCTGGCGCTGGTATCACTCAAAATAATGTTGGCCATGTTTACCTACCAAAAAGACTGATTAACAGGTCTGATTGTAGCGGCGAAATGACCTGTTAACCAGTCTTTGAAGGGAGAAATCACATCAGCGGCCGCAGGCAGCGATACAGCTCGCGGAAGGTGCTGCGCCGTTCGGCGTACTGTTGATGCCGTGCGGCATCCGGCTCGTGCACCTGCTCCAGCGGTAACGCGGGCAGCAAATCGCTTAACGGTTGGCCGGGGTTCAGCGCAATCTGCGCCAAACGTGCCGCCCCCAGCGCCGGGCCGACGTCGCCGCCGGTGCGGTATTCCAGCCGCTGGCCGCTGATGTCTGCCAGCATCTGGCGCCAGAACGGGCTGCGCGCCCCGCCGCCAATCAGCGTGATGGCAGAAGGTTGCAGGCCGCTGGCGTGCAGCACCTCCATGCCGTCCGCCAGTGCGAAACCAACGCCTTCCAGCACCGCGCGCGCCAGGTCGTTCGGCCCATGCTGATGGGTAAAGCCCCAGAAAGCGCCTTTGGCATTCGGATTATTGTGCGGCGTGCGCTCGCCGGAAAGATAAGGCAAGAACCATAGCGGGGCTTCTGCCGGTGCAGCCTGTTCGGCATTGCGCAGCAGGGTGGCAACGCTGTCTACGTTGGTCAACTGGCAGGCCCAGTCCAAACAGGATGCGGCGCTGAGCATCACCGACATCAGGTGCCAGGTGTGCGGCAGCGCATGGCAGAAACTGTGTACCGCGCTGGCCGGGTTGCTGAGAAAACCATCGCTGACCGCAAAATAGACGCCGGAGGTGCCGAGCGACAGCATCGCCTGCCCGGCCTGATACAAGCCAACGCCAATGGCTCCGGCCGCGTTATCGCCGCCACCGGCAATCACCGGCACTGGGCTAATGCCCCAGCGCTTGGCCAGCTCAGCCTGCACCTGTCCGGTGATCTGATCCCCTTCAAACAGCGCAGGCATCTGATCGCGCGTGAGCCCGCAGGCGGCCAGCATTGTGTCACTCCAGTCGCGCTGCGCCACATTCAGCCATAGGGTGCCTGCCGCATCGGACATATCGCTGGCAAACTCGCCGGTAATGCACCAGCGCAGATAATCCTTCGGTAATAACACCTTGTCGATTTGGCGGAAAACCTGCGGTTCATGCTGTTGAACCCACAGCAGTTTGGGGGCGGTAAAGCCCGGCATCATCAGGTTGCCGGTAATGTCCCGCGAGTTGGGTACGCTTTGCTCCAATGCCTGGCATTGCGCAAAACTGCGGCCGTCATTCCATAAGATTGCCGGGCGCAGCACCCGTTGCTGCTTATCCAGCAGCGTTGCGCCGTGCATTTGGCCGGTCAGGCCAATGGCTTTTACCGTTTGCAGATTATGCTGTTTGGCCAACGCCAGCATGGCGCGATCGGTAGCTTGCCACCAATCTTGAGGAGATTGTTCAGACCACAGAGGGTGCGGGCGCGAGATGGGTAAAGGTTCACTTTGGCTGGCGAGCAGTTGGCCCTGTTCGCCGAGCAGGATGACCTTTACGCCGGAAGTGCCAAGATCGATACCAATGTACATGGATGCAGTTCCTTTAATATGTCGTATCGCCCCTTCACCAGAGGGAGAAGGTTTTTTCCCCTCATCCTAGCCTTCTCCCCAAGGGAGAAGGGACGTACGGTGAAAACTTGCAGGTAGCAGCTATGCTGTTCAATCGAGCAGAATGCTCGACGTATCGCCCCCTCTCCCTGCGCTGTCTCTTGATCAGATCTCCTGATCAAGAGACTTCGCGAGATTATACCCTTCAACGATATCCTGAAGCTTGAACCAGCCTTCCCACATCACTACCCAGCCCGCACGGCCCGTTCGTTTGCTGTCATACCAGTGCCCCAGTTTTGCCAGATTCAGATACGCCCATTTCAGCGTCGGCGCTTGCTTCGGTAACGCTTTTCCTTCCTGTTTTACCCACAGCAGTTTCCATTCTATTGGGCTTAAGACGCGTTCACAGGACGCATTCAACGTCTCTTCGCTCAGCCCGCCCTGACGCAACGCCAACACCCGAACCGCAATAAAGGCAAGAATGACCACCATACGTTCCAGATTGGCCCGGCTTTGCATGCGAGACGCCTCAACCTGCGTCCCACCACTTTTCCACGCTTTGTGATATTCCTCTATTAACCAGCGACGTTCGTAGTAGCTGATGATGACGCGCGCTTCTGCTGCCGAGCCCACTTTTTCTGAGGTTAACAGATGCCAGCAGGCCCCTTCCGGCTCTTCTTCACGGCAGCAGATATACGTCAACGGTACGGAGGCTCCGGGCTGGTTTGGATGTTTTATTTCAACAGGACAGTAACTGACGAACATCTGTGCCTGACGGGCTGCGCGCCCTCCTTTTTGAACGACATTCAGCCAATGGCTGCCTGTTTGTGTGAGTGTGGCAGGCAACTCGAAGAGTTTATCACTGCTGTCTTCAAGCCGGCGATTTTGTGCCGCCCGGACGACGAAGCGCTGGCCCTGGCTGATTTTATAGTCGAGGTAATGCCAGATATCGGCTTCCCGGTCACAGACCGAGATAACTTGCTGTTGCGTATCGCCGAGCCGCTGCGCCATGAGTTCAGACGCCTGCTGCCATTTGTAACTTTCTTTTTCTTCGTAAGCGTGTTGTTTTCGCTGGTGTTTCTTACCGTATTCAGCGATGTCACGACTCCAGCGCTGCTGGTCGATAAGGCCCACCACTTGTGCCGTTTTGGGTGAGTAAAGCAAGACAGAATGCGCCAGTAGCCCCCGTATTTTAGGGCTGGTCGTTGTATTGCCGAGTTCGTCAAAAGCCGTGGGATGACTGAAGTTGATGGAAGTCGTGTCCTCTAATGCAAGGAGAAGTGGGTGCTCTTTGGCGGCGCTTGCCGTTGCGATGAAACCCGCATCAGCGACGGCTTCCGGCGAGACATTGGGGTTACGCATGAGGCGGTATGCGCCTTCGACTTCGGCAGGGGAATGTGATGATTTCACAATAGAAAGTCCTGTGTGTTGAGCCAGTGAAGCAGTGAGTTTCACCAGGCGATGAGTCCTGCGTTTGTCGCCGAGTTGAGCAAGACCGAAAGTGTCTTGAGCCCATGAATCACAATCAGAAAGCACCATACTAAAAACCGAAGGAAGGGAGAATATCAAGACAGATCAACAGATAGGAAAAAAGTTCAAAAACCCCCGACGAGTATGTCGGGGAGTTGTGTATAAGAGACAGCTCCCTGCGGGAGGGCCGGTGTGAGTGGCATTGGCGAGCGGTATCCCCTCATCCTAGCCTTCTCCCCAAGGGAGAAGGGACGTACGGTGAAAACTTGCAGGCAGCAGCTATGCTGTGCAAGCGAGCAGAATGCTCGACGTATCGCCCCCTCTCCCTGCGGGAGAGCCGGTGTGAGTGGCATTGGCGAGCGGTATCCCCTCATCCTAGCCTTCTCCCCAAGGGAGAAGGGACGTACGGTGAAAACTTGCAGGTAGCAGCTATGCTGTTCAATCGAGCAGAATGCTCGACGTATCGCCCCCTCTCCCTGCGGGAGAGGGCTGGGGTGAGGGGCTTTCGCCAATGCACCCCTCACTCAACCTTCCCCCCAAAGGAGCCAGAAGCGGAATTAACCAAACAGATAACGGTTAACCAGATTCTCCAGTTTCTCCTGATGCCCGCTCGCATGTTGCGGTGCCAGAGCCTGCTGCTCAGCGTACTGCGCCAGCGCGGCGAGTGACAGTTTCCCCTGCAAGATTTGCTGGCCCAGTTCACCGTTCCAACCGGCGTAACGCTTGGCCACCTGCTGATGCAACTGACCATCCTCGATCATGCGCGCCGCCACTTTCAGCGCCAACGCCATAGTATCCATCGCGCCGATATGACCATAGAACAGGTCATATTTATCGGTGCTCTGGCGGCGCACTTTGGCATCAAAGTTCAGGCCACCGGTGGTGAAACCGCCCGCTTTGAGGATCTCGAACATCACCAGCGCATTCTCTTCCACGCTGTTCGGGAACTGATCGGTGTCCCAGCCGAGTTGCGGATCGCCACGGTTGGCATCAACCGAGCCGAAGATGCCCAGCGCGATGGCGGTGGCAATCTCATGGTGGAACGAATGCCCGGCCAGCGTGGCGTGGTTGGCTTCGATATTCACCTTGATCTCTTTTTCCAGGCCGAACTGCTTGAGAAAACCGTACACGGTAGCAACGTCGTAATCATACTGGTGCTTGGTGGGCTCCTGCGGTTTCGGCTCGATCAGCAGCGTGCCCTGGAAACCGATTTTGTGCTTGTGCTCCACCACCATCTGCATAAAGCGGCCAATCTGCTCGCGTTCCTGGCGCAGATCGGTATTCAGCAGGGTTTCATAGCCTTCGCGTCCGCCCCACAGCACATAGTTTTCACCGCCCAGTTGATGAGTGGCGTTCATGGCGGTGAACACCTGGGTAGCGGCCCAACTGAACACTTCCGGGTTCGGGTTGGTGGCGGCACCGGCGGCATAGCGCGGGTTGGTGAAGCAGTTAGCGGTGCCCCACAACAGCTTCACGCCGCTGCTTTGCTGTTTTTCGGCCAGCACTTCGGTCATGGCGGCAAAGTTGTTCAGGTACTCTTTCAGCGTTGCGCCTTCTGGCGAAACGTCGATGTCGTGGAAGCAGTAATAGGGCACATTCAGCTTGTGGAAAAACTCAAAGGCCACGTCGGCTTTACGTTTGGCCAACGCTAGCGCATCGCCCGGCTGCTGCCATGGGCGATCGAAAGCTCCCACGCCAAACATGTCTGCACCGTTCCAGCAGAAGGTATGCCAGTAGCAGGCGGCAAAACGCAGGTGATCGGCCATCCGTTTGCCAAGGATGATTTCATCGGGATTGTAGTGGCGGAAGGCCAACGGATTATTACTGCTGGGGCCTTCGTAGCGAACCTGCTCAAGCTGATCAAAATAGGATTGCATTAGCGAACTCCTGAATAACGGGGGGATAATGGGTTGGGTTTATCTTCGGAGTTAGCTGGCTGATGCTCAATTACGTTATTTCACACTTAAATTCACAGAATTATTAAATGTGCGCGGGATCTCATATTAGCGTTTATTCAACGTCATTAGCGGCAGGGTTATAAAACATGATCGCTATCATAAAATTAACATTAAACCAAAAATCGTAATTCGCCGGTAAAAATCTGCAATTGCCGAATGAAAAATAAGTGTCAACAATCGGCTGGACGTTTCGTGATTCATATTACCCATACACACTACATTGAAAAGGGTTATAAGATGATGATTAAGCCTATTCTCCTCTCCGCCTGCGCTCTTTTGCTGCTGGCCAGTCAATCCGGGTTCAGTAAAGAAATTAAAATCGGTATGGCAATTGACGACCTGCGTTTAGAGCGCTGGCAGAAAGATCGCGATATCTTTGTTAAAAAAGCCGAATCGCTGGGGGCAAACGTGTTTGTGCAGTCTGCCAACGGCAATGAAGAAACCCAGATGGCGCAGATTGAAAATATGATCAACCGTGGCGTCGATGTGCTGGTGATTATCCCTTACAACGGCCAGGTGTTGAGCAATGTGATCAGCGAAGCGAAACGCGAAGGGATTAAGGTGCTGGCCTATGACCGGATGATCAATAACGCCGACATCGATTTCTACATCTCGTTCGATAACGAAAAAGTGGGCGAAATGCAGGCGCAAAGCCTGGTGCAGCGGGTGCCGCAGGGCAATTACTTCCTGATGGGTGGCTCACCGGTGGATAACAACGCCAAGCTGTTCCGCAAAGGGCAGATGACCGTGCTGCAACCCTTGATCAGCAGCGGCAAGATTAAAGTGGTGGGCGATCAGTGGGCCGATGGCTGGCTGCCGGAAAACGCGCTGAAGATTATGGAAAACGCCCTGACGGCCAATAACAACCATATCGATGCGGTTGTCGCCTCCAACGATGCCACCGCCGGTGGGGCGATCCAGGCGCTGGCGGCACAGGGGCTGGCGGGCAAAGTGGCGATCTCCGGCCAGGATGCCGATCTGGCGGCGGTGAAGCGCATTGTGGCGGGCACCCAAACCATGACGGTGTATAAACCGATCAGCAAACTGGCCGATGAAGCGGCAGATATTGCGGTGCAACTGGGTAAAGGTGAACAACCCAAATCCAATGCCCAATTAAATAACGGCAGTAAAGAAGTGGCTGCCTGGTTATTAACCCCGGTTCAGGTGGATAAATCGAATATCGATAGCACCATTATTGCCGATGGCTTCCATAAGAAATCCGATCTTAATTAATTCTGACGAAGCTCTTTGGAGGGAATAATGCCCTGCCTGTTAGAAATGAGAAATATCACTAAGCAATTCGGCGTAGTAAAAGCCGTGGATAATGTCAGCCTGCAATTAGAGGCCGGGCAGGTATTATCCTTGTGCGGTGAAAATGGTTCAGGGAAATCAACGTTGATGAAAGTGCTGTGCGGAATATATCCGCACGGCAGTTATCAGGGCGAGATTTATTTTTCCGGCGATATTATTACGGCAAAAACCATTCGCGATACCGAACAGAAGGGCATTGCCATTATTCACCAGGAACTGGCGCTGGTGAAACAGATGACGGTGCTGGAGAACATGTTTCTCGGCAACGAGTGGGGCCGCTTTGGGCTGATGGATTACGACAATATGTATTTGCGCTGCCAGCGCATGCTGGCGCAGGTCAAACTGGAGGTGGACCCGCATACCCGTGTTGGTGAACTGGGGCTGGGCCAGCAGCAACTGGTGGAGATCGCCAAAGCGTTAAACAAGCAGGTGCGCCTGCTGGTGCTGGATGAACCTACCGCCTCGCTGACGGAAAGCGAAACTGCCACTCTGCTGGCGATCATCGCGGATCTGCGCGATCACGGTATTGCCTGCATCTACATTTCGCACAAGTTGAACGAGGTGAAAGCGATCTCGGATCTGATCTGCGTGATCCGCGATGGCAAACACATCGGCACCCGGCCAGCGGCAGGCATGAGTGAGGACGACATCATCGCCATGATGGTGGGGCGTGAACTGACCGAGCTGTATCCGCAGGAGCAGCACGCGATTGGTGAGGTGATCCTACAGGTGGAAAACCTCACCGCCTGGCACCCGGTCAACCGGCATATCCGCCGGGTGGACGATGTTTCTTTCACTCTGCGGCGCGGCGAGATCCTCGGCGTGGCCGGGCTGGTGGGTTCTGGGCGCACCGAAGCCATGCAGTGCCTGTTCGGCGCGTATCCAGGGCGCTGGCAGGGCAGCATCAGCATCGACGGGCAGCCCGCTACCATCACCACCTGCCGACAGGCAATGCAGTATGGCATCGCCATGGTGCCGGAAGATCGCAAACGCGACGGCATTGTGCCGGTGATGAGCGTTGGCTCGAACATGACGCTGGCGGCGCTGGGGGATTTCAGCGGCCCGCTGACGGTGCTGGATAGCGCACAGGAGCAGGCCACCATTCAGCAGTCGCTGGCGCGGCTGAAGGTGAAAACCTCTTCGCCGGAGCTGGCGATTGGCCGGCTGAGCGGCGGCAACCAGCAGAAGGCTATCTTAGCGAAATGCCTGCTGCTGAAGCCGAAAATCCTGATTCTGGATGAACCGACGCGCGGTATCGATATCGGTGCCAAACATGAAATCTACAAACTCATCAACCAACTGGTGCAGCAAGGGATCGCGGTGATTGTGGTGTCTTCCGAACTGCCGGAAGTGCTGGGGCTGAGCGATCGGGTGCTGGTGATGCATCAGGGGCGCATCAAAGCCGATTTGGTCAACCGTAGTCTGACCCAGGAACAGGTAATGGAAGCGGCATTGAGGAGTGAAACCCATGTTGAAAAGCACGCAATCTGAAGCAAACCTGCCGCCATTGGTGCAGAAAAAACCGTTATCGGGACTGAAGTCCGTCAACTTGCAGGTGTTCGTGATGCTGGCGGTGATCGTTGTCATCATGCTGTTCTTTACCTTTACCACCGAAGGGGCCTATCTCAGCGCACGTAATATCTCCAACCTGCTGCGCCAGACGGCGATCACCGGCATTCTGGCGGTGGGCATGGTGTTTGTGATTATTTCGGCGGAGATCGATCTTTCCGTGGGCTCGATGATGGGCTTGCTGGGCGGCGCGGCGGCGATCTTTGACGTCTGGCTCGGTTGGCCGCTGCCGCTGACCATTGTGGTGACGCTGCTGGCCGGGCTGTTACTGGGTGCCTGGAACGGCTGGTGGGTGGCGTATCGCAAAGTGCCTTCGTTTATCGTCACGCTGGCGGGTATGCTGGCGTTTCGCGGTATTCTGATCGGTATCACCAACGGCACCACCGTGGCCCCGACCAGCAATGCGATGTCGCAGATTGGCCAGAGTTACCTGCCAAACGGGCTGGGTTTTGGCATCGGTGCCGTTGGCCTGATGCTGTTCGTGGCCTGGCAGTGGCGGCAGCGCAGCAGGCGCGCCCTGCTTGGATTGCCGGTGGCGGCACCGAGCGGAGACGTTACCCGGCAAAGTATTCTGGCGATTCTGGTGCTGGGCGCTATCTATTTGCTGAATGATTACCGTGGTGTGCCAACGCCGGTGTTGATCCTCACCGCGCTGATGTTGGCGGGGATTTTTATGGCGACGCGCACCGCTTTTGGCCGCCGTATTTATGCGATCGGCGGTAATATAGATGCTGCGCGGCTTTCCGGGGTGAACGTTGAGCGCACCAAGCTGGCGGTGTTTGCCATCAATGGCCTGATGGTGGCGATTGCCGGGCTGATCCTCAGTTCACGCCTGGGAGCAGGTTCACCTTCGGCGGGGAACATTGCCGAACTGGACGCCATCGCCGCCTGCGTGATCGGCGGCACCAGCCTGGCGGGCGGGGTTGGCAGCGTGGCCGGGGCGGTGATGGGGGCGTTTATCATGGCGTCGCTGGATAACGGCATGAGCATGCTCGACGTGCCGACCTTCTGGCAGTACATCGTCAAAGGTGCCATCTTGCTGCTGGCGGTGTGGATGGATTCCGCCACCAAGCGCCGGGTGTAACCACTCAGGGGATCTTGGCGGCGAGGTAAAATTCACAGATGCAGGAGGATCCCAATGTTCGAAAAGCGCTACCGTATTACCTTGCTGTTCAACGCCAATAAAGTGTACGACCGCCAGGTGGTGGAAGGTGTGGGCGAGTATTTACAGGCATCGCAGAGTGATTGGGACATCTTTATTGAAGAAGATTTCCGTTGCCGCATCGATAACATCCGAGACTGGCTGGGGGATGGGGTGATCGCCGACTTTGACGACCGGAACATTGAACAGTTGCTGCACAACGTTAACGTGCCGATTGTCGGCGTTGGCGGCTCTTATCACCGCGAAGAGGATTACCCGCCGGTGCATTACATCGCCACCGATAACCACGCGCTGGTGGAAGCGGCGTTTATGCACCTGAAAGAAAAGGGGCTGAACCGTTTTGCGTTTTATGGCCTGCCGGTGGAAGGCGGCAAACGTTGGGCGCAGGAGCGCGAACAGGCATTCCGCCAACTGGTGGCAGATGAACAGTATCAGGGCGTGGTGTACCAAGGGATGGCCACTGCGCCGGAAAACTGGCAGTACGCGCAAAACCGCCTGGCGGATTGGGTGCAAACGCTGCCGCAGCAGACCGGGATTATTGCCGTTACCGATGCGCGGGCGCGCCACTTGCTGCAAGTGTGCGAGCACTTGGATATCCCGGTGCCAGAAAAGCTGTGCGTGATCGGCATCGATAACGAAGAGCTGACCCGCTATCTTTCGCGCGTTGCCTTATCGTCGGTGGCGCAGGGCACGCGCCAGATGGGCTATCGCGCCGCCAAGCTGCTGCACCAGTTGCTCGATCGGCGCGAGTTGCCGCTGCAACGCATTCTGGTGCCGCCGGTGAAGGTGATCGAGCGCCGCTCCACCGATTTCCGCTCGCTGCGCGATCCGGCGGTGATTCAGGCCATGCATTACATTCGCCACCACGCCTGCAAAGGGATCAAGGTAGAACAGGTGCTGGACGCGATCGGCATGTCCCGCTCCAACCTGGAAAAACGCTTCAAAGACGAAACCGGCCAGACCATCCATAACGTGATCCACGAAGAGAAACTCGATCGCGCCCGCAACCTGCTCACCGCCACATCGCTGCCGATCAATGAGATTTCGCAGATGTGCGGTTACCCATCGCTACAGTATTTTTATTCGGTGTTTAAGAAGGGCTATGACATGACGCCCAAAGAGCATCGCGATCGCTATGGTGAGGTGGGGTATTAGGTAGTATCCACAATTTGTTTTATGTAGCTTTATTGGCTACATTTGAAGCCAATAAAGCTACATGGAGTTCCCGCATGAACGAGCCTTTACTGGAGTTTTTATTCAGCGATTACCGGCGCAAAGTGTTAAATCTGTTGCTGAATGCTCCGCAACAGGCGTTTCACGTGCGGGAAATTGCGCGCCAGACCGCAACTCAGGCAGGAACGCTGCATAAAGAATTGAGTAAGTTGGCACAGGTGGGCATTCTGCAAAAACAGGAACAGGGTAAGCAGCTTTATTATCGTGTGAACGTAGATTGCTTGATTTATCCCGAACTGGCTGCGATTTTCCGCAAAACCTCTGGACTAGCCGTACATTTACGCTCCGCATTGGCTGTTTTTGAGTCGCGAATCATTCTGGCATTTGTTTTTGGCTCAGTGGCCAGTGGCAAGGCGACTGATGCCAGCGATGTGGATCTGCTGATCGTTGGCGATGTGACATTCAATGAGATTGTCATGGCGTTATACCCACTCCAGGCGGAATTGGGGCGGGAAATAAATCCCAAGGTTTACTCTGTGGCTGAATGGCTGGCCGCATTGGATGAGAAAACGGCGTTTATTCAGGATGTATTGAGTAAACCCAGATTATGGATTGCAGGGGATAAGGATGACGCTGAGCAATTTAGTCGGGATAGGGTTGGAGGCAATCCCAACTGATACGCTAACTATCAAGAAATTATTGGCGGCCGCCGAACGTAATTTGCGGGATGCCGCTATTTTGCAACTTAGCAACGAAAACCGCTTCGATACTGCTTACAAAGCGATTATGCAAATGGCTAATCTGGCGTTGCAGGTAGAGGGTTTCCGCACCTTAACCAGTAAACCTGGTCATCATCAGATGATGATTCAATCATTGCCTTTGACCATAGGTATTTCGCGTGAAACCATGATTTACCTTGATGCATTACGTAAGCAGCGTAACGTTGCTGATTATTCAGGTGATTTGGTGACGGATAGCGCTGTTGCAGCTTGTATAGAGCAAGCTGAAGCGCTGTGGCAAGCCTTGATACTTTGGTTGAAGCAAAAACATGCTGCTTTGTTGAACTAATCTTCCAAACCAAGCTGCAAAAGATGTCATTTATTACGTAGTGAAGCGGTGAAACGTTTGCGAACGTCGATGTGCAATGAGGTAGGGAATAACACGTTTACTTTGCTGAATATGCAGGCATGACTAAGGGTTTAAAAACAGAAAGCGCGGTAACAGTCTTCGCTCCCGGCGTCAGGCCAGAAAGCGCTAGCTGTGCCGCGCCCAGTTAGCAGCAGTGTTTAGCGTTTATGCAGGCACTGCTTGTTGTGGTACTTGCCAGTTTTCGTGATAGATATGCTCAGCCTGTTCCTGCGTGGCGGCATAATCGCCAGTGAGGCGGTAGGCAACCGTGAAGGCGAAATCAAACGCAGCCCCCGGCCCTTTGCCACTGATCAGGTTACCGTCTTCAACCACTCTTTCAGCCACATAGGTGCCATCTGCCACGCTACGATGCAGTTCACCGGAGCAGACATAACGGCGCCCTTGCAGCAACCGGTTAACGGCCAGCACGCGAGCAGCAGCGGAACACAGTGGGCAAATCAACTTTGCGGCTTCATCGTGACGGCGGATAAACTCCACGGCCATCGAATTATCCGCCATGTTGGCAGTTGCCTGCGGCCCACCGGGGATTACCACGGCGTCGTACATGACATCCATACGGCGTTCCAACAGAGCATCGGCGAACATGCGCATCTTGTTATAGCTGCGGAGTTCCAGCCGATCCTGACAGGACAGCAGTTCCACATCAATCTTCAGACGACGCAATACGTCGATCACAATAACCGCCTCAGCCTCTTCAAATCCTTCGCTTAGCAGGACGGCAACTTTCTTGGTCATAGCATCTCCAGCAATGGACGGGTGAATAACCCGGGCCGGATCAGGTTAGCAGATAAGTAGCGATGATTTTTGCCGGGAGGCAAAGTGTAAGAAGGGGATCGCGGAAACACGATTTCGCGCTTAGCACTAAGGGTGATTCGCGCTATAATCCGCCACTTGCTTCCGTTTTAGAGGAAGATCCTCGTCCCCGGTGGGGCGGCTGGACTTCAAATCCAGTTGGGGCCGCCAGCGGTCCTGGGCAGGTTCGACTCCTGTGATCTTCCGCCATTCGATGTATTCTGAACTCTCCCAACGTCAACTAAACTCTCGTTAAACCCTTATGTATCTTGAATGATATGGCAAATATAGATCTTCGGTAACCCTGCATTCATCCACCAGGGTTGGTAGAGGTGTTTTTATCTGCGGCCAAGCCAGGATAATTATTGCAAACTGACTTTCTCATGGTTAATATTCGCGCAAATTTGTATAAGCAAATATTAAGCGTTTTCCAACAAGGATTGTTTGATGCCATCCCCCCGTTTTATCCGTCGGGCACGCCATTGCCGTGCCTGTGCTATTGCTGTGCCTGCGCTCCTGATGGTTTCACCTATGGTATTTGCGGCTAGCGCCATCAATAACAACGAACAAGTGATCTTGCAGCAGCAGCGTCAGCGCGCGCTGGAACAACAGCTGTTGCCCCCGACGCCCGATGTGCGTCTGTTACCCCCGGCTTCGCGGTTGGGGCGTTTGGCATTCCCGCTGGAAAAACCCTGCTTCAATATCGATCGCGTGGAATTGAGCGGTCAGGAAGCGTTGCCACGCTGGTTGCCATTACAGCGCATCGCCAATCAGGCGCAGGGTCAGTGTCTGGGTGGTAAGGGTATCAACCTGTTGATGAGCACTATGCAGAACCGCCTGGTGGATCACGGCTATATCACTACCCGCGTGCTGGCCCCGCAGCAAGATCTAAAAAGCGGCACGCTGCAACTCAACATCCTGCCCGGTTTTATCCGCCAGGTGAAACTGACGCCGGACAGCGGAAACTATGTCAGCCTGTTCAATGCGTTCCCACCGCGAGCAGGTCAATTATTGGATCTGCGCGATATCGAGCAAGGCTTGGAGAACCTGCAGCGCCTGCCGACCGTGCAGGCCAAGATGGAAATCGTCCCCGGTGAAAAACCCGGCGAAAGCGACATTCTGCTGCATTGGCAACAGGCCAAAATCTGGCGGCTGGGCGCATCGCTGGACGACTCCGGTTCGAAAGGCACCGGGCGTTACCAGGGGGGATTGACCTTCTCGCTGGATAATCCGCTGTCCCTCAGCGACCTGTTCTACATTTCCGGCACGCGTGCGCTGCAACCCGGTAATGCCAAGAGCAGCAAAAACATCACCGCTCATTACTCAGTGCCGTTCCGCTACGCGATGCTGTCGGTCACCGCCAACGACTACGACTATCACCAGACCGTGGCCGGGCTGAACGGGGATTACCGTTACCGTGGCGACAGCCAGAACCTGACGGTGCAACTGAGCCGCGTATTGCACCGCAGCGGCACCCAGAAAACCACCTTTACCTACGATATCCTGACGCGTGGCGCGAAAAACTACATCAATGACACCGAAATAGAAGTGCAACGCCGCCGCACTGCCGCCTGGCGCATGGGGCTGCAACACCGCCACTTTATCCAGCAGGCGACGCTGGATGCCGGTATCAGCTATCAACGTGGCACTCGCTGGTTCGGTGCACTGCCTGCGCCGGAAGAGTATTACGGTGACGCCACCGCGCTGAGCAAGATTATCCAGATCTCCAGCCAGTTGAACGTGCCGTTTTCGCTGGGCAAGCAGACCTTCCGTTACAACGTTCAGTATCAGCGCCAGATGAGTAACACTCCGCTGACGCCGCAGGACCAATTTGCCATCGGCAGTCGCTTTACGGTGCGCGGCTTTGACGGTGAGCGCACGCTGAACGCTAATGGTGGTTGGACGGTGCGTAATGAGCTGGCCTGGAGCACGCCGGTACCCAATCAGGAACTGTATCTGGGGGCGGACTACGGTCACGTCAGCGGTCGTGGTCCTGAGGAACTGATAGGCACCAACCTGGCCGGTAGCGTACTCGGCGTGCGGGGCAGCGCCTTCAAGACCCGTTATGATCTTTTTGCCGGGGTACCGCTCTCCAAACCGGATGGTTTTGATACCAGCCCGGTCACGCTGGGTTTCACCCTGAACTGGGATTTTTGATGCAGATAGGTGCTTATGACGTGCATGCCCCGTTGATGCTGGGCGGGGATCGCAGTGAGGCCGAGGTGCTCGGGGCCGCCGTGTGGCTGTGGATGCATTCGCCACAGCACCGGGATCTCCCGTTGCACGCGTTGCCCACGGTGCTGCTGCCGATTATCAAACACCAGCACTACATGCTGGTCAGCCGGGGCACCCAGCCGCTGTTTTTCCTCAGTTGGATGTGGCTGAGCGTTGAGGCGGAAGCGCGTTATCTCACGCAACCGGCCATCCTAGTGCAGGAGGATGACTGGGCCAGCGGCGAGCGCCTGTGGCTCCGTGACTGGATCGCGCCGTTTGGCGACGTCCGGGCGATGCGCCGCCTGGTGGGTGCAGCGCTGTTTCCTGAGCAGTGTTTTCGTTCCCTTTATCATCGTGGTACACAACGCGGTAAACGCGTCATGAATTTCAAGGGTGACCAGGTCAGTCATGCGCAGGCTCGCGCCTGGCGTGCAGCCAATCCCTTATCCGTTTCTCTTCCCGAATACCCGCACGCCGATCAGCGGCGGGACTAGGGACGACGTAAAACTGCTGCCAAGGCAAGCACACACTTAAAGGATGAAACAATGAAAGCGTTATTGATGACCTCTGCATTAGTCGCCGCTCTGGGTTTGAGCTCACTGGCACAGGCCGATCAGCACACGGTCTCTCTGGGGTATGCACATAGCAAGGTGCAGGATGCGAGCAGCTTAAACGGTGTCAATGTGCAATATCGCTACGAATGGGATTCTCCACTGAGTATTGTGGGTTCTTTCAGTTATCTGAAAGGTGATGACACCAATGCCTATCATGATGCCTGGGGTGATTCCTATAAAACCAGTCTCGATACGAAATATTATTCGTTGCTGGCCGGACCTGCCTACCGCATTAATGATTATGTCAGCCTCTATGGGCTGTTGGGGTTTGCTTATACAAAAATGGACGGACGCTATGAATGGCGCAACAGTGTTGATGCGGATGCGCCAGAAGGTCATATGACCATTACGGGTTCCCGTAATTCAACGAACTTTGCGTATGCAGCGGGTGTTGCAATCAATCCTGTTGAGAATTGGTCCGTTAATATCGGTTACGAAGGCTCCAGCCTGGATGATGGCAGTAAATCTCATGCTATCAACGGTTTCAATATCGGTATCGGTTACCGCTTCTGATACCAGACATCCCGGTTTTGGCCGGGATTAATGACCTGAAGCGATAGCGTTCACGCTGTCGTTTGAGGTCATTAAGGTAGAGACCTTATTTTTTTACTTTTTGCTTTTCCGCAGGGACGCAGTCATGAACAAGAATTTATACCGACTCATTTTCAACCAGGCTCGTGGCATGATGATGGTGGTGCCCGATATCGCCGGGGCTGGCCGTGCGGGGGCCGCGTCGTCGCCGTCCGGCACTGGCCACACCCTCAGCCAGATGATAGGTATTGTTCATGGCCTGTGTTTTGCGGTGCTGCTGGCCCTTGGGGCCATTCAGCCGGTGCAGGCCAATATCGTGGCCGATGGCAGCGCGCCGGGCAACCAGCAGCCGACCATCATCAGCAGTGCCAACGGCACGCCGCAGGTCAATATCCAGACGCCAAGCGCGGCAGGGGTTTCGCGTAACGTTTATAGCCAGTTCGATGTGGATAACAAGGGCGTGGTGCTCAATAACAGCCACCTCAACACCCAGACCCAGATCGCCGGGATGGTGACCGCCAACCCGTGGCTGGCAAAAGGCGAAGCTAAAGTCATTCTCAATGAGGTCAACGCCCGCGATCCGAGCCAGTTGAACGGCTTTATTGAAGTGGCCGGGCAGAAAGCGCAGGTGGTGATCGCCAACCCGGCAGGCATCACCTGTAGCGGCTGTGGCTTTATCAACGCCAACCGCGCCACACTCACCACCGGCCAGGCGCAGATGACCAACGGCCAACTGACCAGTTATAACGTTGAACGCGGCGAGATTGTGATACAGGGTAATGGGCTGGACAGCAGCCTGCAGGATCACACCGACCTGATCGCGCGTTCGGTCAAAATCAATGCCGGGGTGTGGGCCAATGACCTGGCGGTGACCACCGGGCGCAACCAGGTGGATGCCGCACATCAAACTGTCGCAGCAAAAACCGCTGACGGCAGCCCACGCCCACAGGTGGCGGTGGATGTGTCCCAATTGGGCGGGATGTACGCCAATAAAATCCGCCTGCTGGGCACCGAAGCCGGGGTGGGCGTGCACAATGCCGGGGCGCTCAATGCGATTGCCGGTGACGTGGTGGTCAATGCTGATGGCACACTCACCAACAGCGGAGCCATTACCGCCTCTCAGAACGTCCAGGTGACGACCACCGGGGATATCAATAACAGCGGCAAGCTGTATGCCGGGGCAGATACCCAGGTGCAGAGCCGCGGCGCACTGACCAACAGCGGGATTGTGGCAGCACAAGGCAACACCCGGCTTACTGCAGCCAGCATTAATAGCACCGCACAAGGCGTACTGGCGGCAGGCATGGCCAGCGATGGCAAACTCGGCAGCAGCGGCAACCTGACGCTCAACAGTCAGGGGCAACTCACCGCCAACGGGCAGAACTCGGCAGCGGGGCAACTTTCCGCCACTGGCACCGCGCTGGATCTCAGCGGCAGCCAGACCTATGGCAACACTCTCGATCTTCAGGCCACGGTGGGTGATATCAGCACCGCCGGGGCCAATCTGGCAGCAACGCAAACACTCTCCGCGCGTACCGGCGGGATGCTCAATAACGACGGCGGTAAACTCAGTGCCGACCAGCTTTCACTGACTGCCAAGGCGCTATCTAACCAGCAGGGCACGGTGCAGCAGCTCGGGCAGCAGGATTTAACCCTCTCGCACACGACCAGCATCAACAACCGTGCAGGCACCATTGCCAGCAACAGTAAAAACCTGACGCTCAACACGGCGAACCTTAATAACGAGAAAGGCACGATTGTGCATGCCGGTGATGGGGCATTGACCCTCCAGACCGGGCAGATGAACGGCGACAACGGTGCAGTGGTGTCCAACGGCAGCCTGGCACTGACGGGCTCCCAACTGCAACTGGATAATACCACTACTCAGGCAGGAAATATTATCCTCAACGCCGCTAGCCTGTCGCACCGTGGTGGGCAGATGACCCAGACCGGCAGCGGCACGTTGAACCTGAATGTTACCGACCTGTTCGATAATCGGGAGGGGGAAATCTTCTCCAACGGCGCGCTATCGCTGACCGCCGGAACCCTCAATAACCAGCAGGGCCAACTGATTGCTGCCGACAAGCACGATCTGACGCTGACCCTGGACGGTACGCTCAACAACCGGGACGGCCTGATTGCCGCCGATGGTCGTTTGACCTCGCTCAGTGGCGCGGTGGATAACACCGGTGGGTTGATGCAGGCGGGTTCAGCACTGAGCCTGAACAGTCGCGGTGCCGAGGTGGTGAACCGCAACAGCGGCGCACAGGGCGGCATTGTCAGCGCAGGCGATATGCAGCTTGCGACCGGCAACCTCGATAATCGCAACGGCCAGATTGCGGCCAGCACCCTGAATGCCCAGACCGGCAATATCAACAACGGCGCAGGCAAAATTCTGGCGGATAACGGGCTGACGCTCAGCAGCGGTGCCCTCAACAATCAGGCGGGCAACCTACAGTCCGGTGCGGCACTGACGCTGAACACTCACGGCCAAACAATTAATAACTCGGCAGGCGGGTTGATCGGCGCAACCGGTGCGTTATCGCTTTCCAGCGGCGCTTTGGATAACCGCCAGGGCAAGCTGGTGGGCGGTGGCGATACGCAGTTGCACACCGGGTTACTGGATAATCGGGGCGGCCAACTGGCTTCTCTGAGCAATCTGTCACTGTTCAATACCGGCCTACTCAACGATGACGGCGGTCTACTGCAAAGTGCTGCCGACCTGCTGATCGACACCCAGGGTGGGACGCTCAGCAACACCCACAGCGGCGACCAGGGCGGGATCACCAGCCAGGGTTCATTGACGCTGAAAACCGGCACTCTGGATAACCAGCAGGGTGTGCTCATCAGTAACCAGCAACTGACCTTGACCTCCGGGGCCATCAATAACCAGCAAGGGCAGATTGCGGCGCTCGGCAGCATCAATGCCCTGACGCAGGCGCTGAATAACGCCTGGGGTACCTTGCAGTCCGGTCAGGATATGCAGTGGAATACCCAAGGTTATGCACTCGATAATCAGCACGGCACCTTCAGTGCGCAGGGTGATCTGTTACTCGCCAGTGCGGATGTGAACAACCAGTACGGGCTGTTGGCTTCCGGCGGGGCGATGACGCTCAATACCGCTGCGTTCGACAACAGCCAGCAAGGCAACCTGTTCAGCAAAGGCACATTGGATCTTACTGCCAGCCGCATCAACAACCAGCAGGGCCAGATCCAGGCGCTGGGTGATATGGCGCTTAACGCGGCTCAATCGGTGATCGACAACGGGGCCGGGCTGATCCAGGGGGCACTGAATGTCACCCTGAACGCTGCCAGCATCTTCAACCAGAATACCCTCGATGCACAACATGGCATCCAGGGCGGCAGCCTGACGCTGAATGCGGTGGATGTCGACAACAGCCAGGGCGCATTGCGTGTGGATGATGCGCTGACGCTCAACCTGAGCGGCAGCCTGAACAACACCTCGGGGCTGTTGAGCGCACAGAACCGCCTGCACACCCAGGCCCAGCAAGTCACCAACAGCGCCGGAGCCATAGAAGCGGGTCAGCAACTGACGTTGAACAGCGGTTCCCTGACCGGCGACGGCTCGCTGCTGTCGCTGGGGGATATGTCGCTCACGCTGGCGCAGGATTTCTTCAATACCGGGTCAGTGCAGGCGGGCCATGACCTGAGCTTGACCACCCAGGGTAATTTGACCAACCAGTCACTGATCCAGGCCGGTAACCAGCTTGACCTGATGGCGACCAACCTGTTCAACAGCGCCAGCGCGGAAATCAGCGCGGGCACCACGCAACTCACTGCAACCCAGACCCTGACCAACTATGGCCTGATTGATGGCTTTTATACCCGCCTCAATGGCACCACCGTCAATAATATCGGCAGTGGGCGTATTTACGGTGATGCGCTGGCCATCAATGCTGGGACGTTGAACAACCTGGCGGAGAACGGTCAGGCGGCGACGATTGCTGCCCGGCAACGGCTGGATATCGGTGTCGGCACCCTCAATAACCGTGACCACGCACTGATTTACAGCGACGGTTTCCTGGCAATTGGCGGCGCGCTGGATGGTAACTACCAGGCCATCGGCCAGGGCGGCGTGCTCAACAACCACAGTTCCACCATCGAATCTGCCGGAGATATGACGCTCAATATCGGGCAAATCAACAATATTAACGACCACTTCTCGCTGGAGAACGTGCTGGTTTCCCAGGAGCATATTTCTGAATACGAAGTGGCGCGTCTGAATAACGGCGTGCGTTACAACGACAAAGATTACACCATCTACATCTACCAGGACGAAGTGAATGTGCTGTGTATTGAAGGGGTGATCTGCCACACCACCAACGGTGACCGTTTTACCCATTACGACTACACCCGCACCATCACCGAAGACCGGGTGAAAGAGACTGATCCGGCCAAAATCATTGCTGGGGGCAATCTCAGCATCAATGCGGGGAGCGTTCTTAACGACAAGAGCCAGATTATCGCCGGTGGCGCGTTGGCACTCCAGGCAGGGTCTGTCGATAACGTTGAGGTGGAAGCCAACCGGCAGATCAATGATGTCGGCAAGGCCACCTACTATTCCCGTCACCAGCAGAAGGGCGGTGACTCTTCCAATGTTGATGAAACCGGCTACACACCGCCCACGGTGATCCAGGCCATCACGCTGAAGCCGAGCACGCTGGCGGAATATACCCAGGGCCAGGGCAGCAATCTGGTGATTGATGCCCAGCAGCAGGCCGATATCAACGGTGATATCCAGGGTGCAGCGGGTATCAACGCCGGGCCGATTGCCGGACCGGGTGCAGGCAACCTGCTGCCGGTAGTGCCAGGGGCGATTACCCTGCCAGCGGGCAAAACCTTCGAGGTAAGCCTTGGGGACTCCGGCAAGGTGGTGCGCCTGGTGGGGCCAAACACCCAACTGCCGGACAACAGCCTGTTCCAAGTGCGCCCAGAAAGCAGCCCGTATCTGGTGGAAACCGATCCGCGCTTTACCAACCAGAAACAGTGGTTGGGCTCGGATTACATGATGAACGCCTTCACCACCGATCCGAACAACGTGCTGAAACGGCTGGGGGATGGCTATTACGAACAACGGTTGATCCGCGAGCAGGTGATCGCCCTGACCGGTAACCGTTACCTCGACGGTTTCCAGAATGACGAAGACCAATACAAGGCCCTGATGAACAACGGGGTGGAATTCGGCAAGAAATACAACCTGACGCTGGGCGTGGCGCTCACCGCTGAACAGATGGCACTGCTCAGTGGCGATATCGTCTGGCTGGTGGCGCAGACCGTGACGTTGCCGGATGGCAGCACCCAGCAGGTGCTGGTGCCGCAGGTGTATGCCACGGTTAAAGCGGGTGACCTGGATGGCAGCGGTGCGCTGTTGGCCGGGAAAAATGTCGGCCTGAACCTGAGCGGCGATCTGACCAACAGCGGGCGCATCAACGGCCAGCAGAGCACGCAGATCCTGGCAGAAAATATCAACAACCTGGGCGGACTGATCCAGGGTAACGATGTGACCCTGAAAGCGCGCACCGATATCAATAATGTTGGCGGGGTGATTGCCGGTCAGCAAAGTCTCACCGCGACCGCCGGGCGGGATATCAACGCCATCACCACCACCCGCAGCGCCGAGAGCGCCGGTGGCGATTTTGCACGCACCACGCTGGATCGCGTCGCCGGGCTGTATGTTCAGCAACCGGATGGCACCCTGGCGCTCCAGGCTGGGCGGGATGTGAATCTGACGGCGGCGCAAGTGGTTAACAGCGGCGAAGGCGGCAGCACGTCAATCACGGCGGGGCGTGACCTGAACCTCAATACGGTGACCACCGGCAGCAAAGACAACCTCAACTGGGGCGATAACTGGCAGCATCATTCCAGCAGTCAGCAGGTCGGCAGTGAAGTCGTTGGTGCAGGCACTGTTCAACTGGGTGCCGGAAATAATGTGAATATCACCGCAGGCAACGTTTCTGCCGGTGAAAAACTCAGTGTGGCGGCGGGTAACGATATCAACATTCAGCATGGTATCGACACCACCACACTGGACCAGCATTACAAGGCCACGGGCAGCAGCGGCATGCTCTCCAAAACCACCACCGAATCACGGGACACCCTCAGCCAGCAGACCGTCAGCGGCAGCCAGTTGAGCGGCGACACGGTGACCCTGCAGGCGGGACGTGACCTGACGGTGAGTGGTAGCAATGTAGTTGCCACGCAGGATGTCACGCTTTCTGCGGGTAACAATCTGAGTGTGCAGGCCGCGACCGAGCAGCGGGATGAAACCCACATGCTGCAAGAGAAGAAAAGCGGCCTGTCCGGCACCGGCGGGATTGGGTTCAGCTACGGCACTAATGACACCAAAACCACCGATGACGGCAAATCCCAAACCAGCGTCGGCAGCACCGTGGGCAGCACCCAGGGTAACGTTACGCTGAATGCAGGAAACACCCTGACAGTTCAAGGCTCCGACGTATTGGCCGGAAAAGATATCACCCTGACCGGCAAGGAAGTGAATGTCCTCGCCGCAGAAAACCAGAGCACCCAGAAGCATGTGGTGGAGCAGAAACAGAGCGGCCTGACGCTGGCGCTCTCTGGTACGGTGGGCAGTGCGGTGAGTTCAGCGGTATCGAGCGCCAATGATGCGAGTAAGGAAAGCAGTGGGCGTCTTGCCGCCTTGCAGGGGATGAAGTCGGCATTAAGCGGGGTACAGGCCGCTCAGGCCAATGAACTGCGCGAGGCAGGGGACACCAACACCAGTCTGGTGGGGCTGAACCTCTCCTACGGCAGCCAGTCGTCGAAATCCGAGCAGACGACCGTGCAATCGCAGAGCCAGGGTAGCACCCTGACGGCGGGCAACAACCTGAACATCCGATCAACCGGCACCGATATCAACGTTCAGGGCAGCCAGTTGCAGGCCGGGAAGGATATCAACCTGAATGCGGCTCGGGACGTCAATCTGCTCTCTGCCCAGAACACCCAGACGGTGGACGGCAAGAACGAAAGCCACGGTGGTTCTGTCGGTGTGGGCGTGAACTTCGGTCAGGGCAAGAACGGCCTGACGCTGAACGCCAGCGCCAACAAGGGCAAAGGTTCTGAAAGCGGCAATATGCTGACCCACACCGAGACCACGCTGAACGCCGGTAACAACCTCAACATCACCAGTGGGCGCGACACCACCCTCACCGGGGCACAGGTGAGCGGCGAGAAGGTGACGATGGATGTGGGTCGCAACCTGACGCTCACCAGTGAGCGCGATAGCGACAACTACGACTCGAAGCAGCAGAACGCCAGTGCGGGCGGCAGCGTCGGGTTTGGTTCTGCCAGTGGTTCGGTCAATCTGAGTCGTGACAAGATGCACTCGACCTACGACAGCGTGCAGGAGCAGACCGGGGTCTTCGCCGGGAAAGGTGGCTTTGATATCACCGTGGGTGAGCATACGCAGTTGAACGGGGCGGTTATCGGTTCGACAGCGACTGCGGATAAGAACAAGCTGGATACCGGTACGCTGAGCTTTAGCAATATCGAGAACCAGGCCGCGTATGATGTTGAGCACCAGAGCGTGGGTATCAGCAGCGGTGGCCCTATCGGTGGGCAGTTCGCGGGGAATATGGCGAATGGCCTGCTGACCGGGGTGAATGGCAGCGGTAGCGCGAGTTCGACCACCCAGTCGGCGGTGAGTGAAGGCACGATTACTATCCGTGACCAGGCCAACCAGAAGCAAGACGTGGTAGATCTGAGTCGTGACGTGGAGAACGCCAACCCTGGGTTGGACAAAATCTTCGACAAGGAAAGAGAACAAAACCGGCTGAAAGAAGCGCAGTTGCTGGGTGAAATTGGCAGCCAGGCGGCAGATATTGCCAGAACCCAAGGGGATATCAACGGGCTGAAAGCGGCGAAAGAGAAGTACCCGGATAAGACCGCCGAGCAACTGCGTGAAACCAAAGAATACAAAGATGCCATGAAGCAGTATGGCACCGGCAGCTCACTACAGCAGGGTATCCAGGCGGCAACGGCGGCCATACAGGGGCTTGCAGGCGGTGATATGGCGAAAGCGCTGGCGGGTGCCAGTGCGCCGTATCTGGCGGAAGTGATTCATAACATGACCACAGATGCCAACGGCAAGGTAAATACCGAAGCCAACCTGATGGCCCACGCCGTTCTGGGCGCGGTGACCTCAGCCATTAATGGCAACAGCGCGTTAGCGGGAGCCAGCGGTGCGGCAATGGGTGAATTTATTGCTCAGCAGATGTACCCCGGTGTCAATCGCAATGACCTGACGGAAGAACAGCGGCAGACCATTAGCGCCCTGGGCACATTGGCGGCGGGGCTGGTTGGTGGCGTAGTGGGTGATAGCAGTGCTAACGTTGTTGCGGGGGCACAGGCCGGGAAGAACGCGGTGGAGAATAACGCGCTGAGTGATATCGGCGAGAACAAAGTTGCTGGCGTGACGCAGGAACAGAAATACCAAAAAGCCCAGGATGAACTCAACGCACTCGTAGAAGACTACAAGCAGAAAAACTGTGCCGGGATGAGTGCAGAAGCGTGTTCAGCGAAGATAAGCGAGAATCGCGATGAACTGCTGAAAGGAGCTGCGGGCTTTGGGATAGACTTCGTGCCTATCATTGGTGATATCAAGAGCTTTGCGGAGGCGCAGAGTGCGCTGGATTATCTGGTTGCGGCGATGGGCATTTTACCGGTTGCTGGTGATGCAGCGGGTAAGGCAATCAAAGCGGCAGAGGCGGCGCTGAAGAAGGGGGATGTTGCTGAAGCGTCTCAGTTGATCAATAAGGCCAGTGATGAGATATCGGCAAGTAGCTCAGCCAACTATGCGAAGTTGAAAGACGATTTAAGGCAACAAAACCTCGATAGCATTGCGAAGCAAGATCCGAGGTTGGATGCTGTAATCAAAGGCGATAATGGAAAGCTAAATTATGGCGTTGGTGCGGGTACTAAAGAGGAAGCTGATCAGCTGGGTAAAATTTGGGTTGGCGAAGGATCTAGACCAACGAGTGATGGCACAGGGTTAGTTAGTGCCGATGGAACCAGAATTTATCGATCCCCAAAAGAAAAACCAAATACACCGGGTTCACTAAATCCAACAGGAACGCAGGCTAACTTTGAAAGTTATACAAAAAATATTGAAACAGGAAAAATGGATAAAGTTGGTAACGGTCACTTGAATATTTCGGGGGAAAAGTAAATGAAAGCATCTCTAAGAAGTATTGGTTGTGATTGGTTTGATTTATCAAGTTATCAACCTGAACAGGATGATTGTTTTCAATTTTTAGCTCATTTATGTATAGGACCAGTAGGAGAAGAAGGAATCAATCATTTTGATGTATTTATCTGCACCCCAGAGTGGCTCTGTAAGCACCATTGGGTGCCTGAGCTGATGCGTCATACTCTACTGGTTCGCAAGTATGATCTTGATGAGATTACTAAAACCATCACAGATTATATTGATCAGTGTGAAGGTAGTGACTGGATGGAGATCGCCCAAAAGCTCTCCCGCGTCTTTGCCTGGGAGTTCGAAGATTACCAGCCTTACCAACCATAAACAGTAACCCCGGCCAGTTGGCCGGGGTTGTTGCTTTTATGCTTTGAAAACCTCCACTTCCCGCCGTTGTAACCGAAGCACACCGGGCGCAATGGTGAGTTCCAGTTGTTCCGCGTTGGTAATGCCGGACTCGGTGAGCCAGTCGCCGCCGATAATCAGCTCGCCGTTATCCCGCACCCAATCCGCACCCAAGTCGGGACGGTCTTGGCTGGCTTCGCACAATGCTTCCCAGGTGGCGTCGTCGGTGACGACAGTGATCCACAAGGTGTGATGCTGGCGCGTCAGTTGTAACGGGGTGCCAGCGGTAAATCCGAGTCTGGCCAACGTAGCGCCTTCAATCATCAGTTCCGGGATCGGTGTGTACTTCCGGTGAACTCGTATTTTCATAATAATTTCAGCAGGTAAGATCGGCACCATCCTCCACTGACACAAGGGTGTTTACCGATGCAAAAACAACGATGGTTCATTGACCAGAAAAAACAACACGTCGCCAGTTGGCGCGCCAGCGGCCTTACCCGCCGGCAGTATTGTGAGCTCAACGATATTCCTTTTACCTCCTTTCGTGAATGGCCCCAAGATGTCGCAAAAGCTCAACGACGTGCAAGCAAACCTACTGTTTTGCCCGTTCATATCGTCCAATCCGCTCCACCTTCTGAACCCTTTTCATCTGTGGCGAATGAACCCGTTACGCTATTCCTGCCCGGCGGAATACGGATGTGCTGCCATCCTTCACAACTGACCGATGTCTTCAAGGCGCTCAAGCATGCTGACGCCTGAAAATGTCTTTCTCGCCGTGAAACCCGTTGATATGCGGCGCGGGATCGACACGCTTACGCAGTACGTGCAAGATGAACTGCAGGCGTCCTGGCACGAAGGTGCCGCCTTCGTCTTCACCAACAAGGCTCGCTCCCGCATTAAGGTGCTGCGCTGGGATAAGCACGGCGTCTGGTTGTGCGTTCGTCGTCTGCACAAAGGAAACTTCCGCTGGCCCCGGGCAAATGAGGTTGCCTGGTCACTCACGCCCGATGAGTTCAACTGGCTCGTCAGTGGTGTTGACTGGCAGCAGGTGAGAGGCCACGACCTCGAAAAATGGGTCTTCCGTGGCGAGTCTGAATATGGCTCGCAGAACATGATAACCTCATGAAGAATAATGATTATCCATGTCGGGAGTGGTATAATGATCCGCATGGATATCTCCGTTCTCACCACCATCAGTGACATCGAACAGCTTCGCACTCTGGCACTTGCCATGGTGCAAAATGCAATGTCTGAGAATGCAGAAAAAGAAAAACTTCGTCAGCAAAATACCGGGCTTCAACAGCGTATCGAACTCCTGGAAGAAATGCTGAAACTGGCCCGCCAACAGCGCTTCGGGAAAAAAAGTGAGACCCTGGCCGGGATGCAACGCTCCCTGTTCGAAGAGGATATGGATGCCGATATCGCCGCCGTTGAAGCGCAACTGGATACATTGCTTCCCCCAGAAGAAACGCCCCCCGGCAAAAGTCCGGCACGTAAACCGCTTCCGGCACATCTTCCGCGAAAAGAGATCGTTATCGTTCCCGCATCAACGGAAAGCTGCCTTGACCCCGAATGCCCTGGAATGCTGCACCACATCCGCGATGAAGTGAGCGAAAAACTGGAGTACATCCCGGCCCGCATCGTGGTTAACCGGTATGTTCGCCCGCAGTACGGCTGCAACTGCTGCCAGTGTGTGGTCAGCGGTGACATGCCCGCGCACATTATCCCGAAAAGTGTGGCTGAACCGTCACTCATCGCGCAACTGGTGATAAGTAAACACTGTGACCATATGCCGCTGTATCGTCAGCAGTCGGTGCTGGCCCGGTCAGACATCAGTCTGCCCGTCAGCACGATGGCGGATATGGTCGGGCGTGCGGGCACCGTACTGACGCCACTGGCAGAGACGTTGCACCGGATGTTGCTGACACGGGATGTGGTACACGCCGATGAAACGCCCCTGCAACTCCTCGACACGAGAAAAGGGGGCAAATCCCGCGCCGGTTATCTCTGGTGCTACGTCAGTGGTGAACGAAGTGGCCCGCCAGTGGTGTGCTTCGACTGTCAACCCGGCAGAAGCAGCCAATATCCGGCGGGATACCTGAAAGACTGGGCCGGGAGCCTGGTGGTTGACGGGTACCCGGCGTATGAAACGCTGGCAAACCAGCACAACGGGATAATCCTGTCGGGGTGCTGGGCTCATGCCCGCAGAAACTTCGCGGACCTGTATAAAGCGGGTAAAGATCCGCGTGCAGCCACGGCGATAAGACAGATAGCCAGCCTGTACCGGCTGGAAAAGAAGATCCGGCACCGGCCAGTAGAAAAGGTCCGCCAGTGGCGACAGCGTTATGCGCGACCGGCACTGGAAAAACTTTGGCACTGGCTGGAACAGCAGAAAAATGCGTGCCCGGAGAACTCTGCGCTGGGCAAAGCGATCACGTACGCGCTGAAACGTCGGGTTGCCCTCAGTCGCTTCCTGGACGATGGCGGGTTGCCGCTGGACAACAATGTCTGCGAGCGGGCGATCAAACCGGTGGTCATGGGCAGAAAATCATGGTTGTTCGCAGGTTCGGTTGCAGCAGGCGAACGCGCGGCGAAAATCATGAGTCTGCTGGAAACGGCAAAGATGAATGGCCTGGAGCCGCATGCCTGGCTGACGGATGTTTTGCG
Organism: Serratia sp. YWN4; assembly: GCF_055790845.1. Classification (NCBI taxonomy): domain Bacteria; kingdom Pseudomonadati; phylum Pseudomonadota; class Gammaproteobacteria; order Enterobacterales; family Yersiniaceae; genus Serratia; species Serratia sp. YWN4. The sequence continues at coordinate 5,405,419 of NZ_CM147696.1, read as the reverse complement.
GCGTCTGCCGGGCTGGCCAGAAGCGCGTCTGGAGGAGTTGTTGCCGCTGCCGGGGTTCACCTTCGCGGGGAGCGACGCCTGCCAGTAATCCCGTGACTTCCCGCACTAAGGACTTGCGGCGCTGACACCGTAAATATCGGGAGCCCGCGTCCCACATGGCTTCAACGGCAGCGACAACGGACTCAGCCCCTGTGCCAAAGCCCCCCAACACCACACTCAGCACTTCACCACCTGACGAACGGCCTCCTGTAAACCAGATGCAGGTCTCATAAACCTGTCAATACGGGTTCACCGGAAGCACACGGATCGGTTGAGGGGTAAAGGTGACGTTCATGCGTTCCCCTCCGTGGCGGGCGTGGTGCGGATAATCAGTTGGCCGTGTTCGGCGGTAATGCTCACCGGTTGGCCCTGGGTAAAGCCCAACGCTTCCAGCCAGCGGCCCTTGATGGTCAGTTGTGGCAGCGGGTTCGGCCTGCCGCCGTTGGTGCGGTAACCGACCACGCTCTTACGTGCTTGGGGTGCGGTGGGTTGTGACGTAGAATCTGTTCTAGCCATGGTAACTACTCCTGTTAGTTGCGGTGGTGAGCAGGTTGTTGGTGTTCCACCACCTTCAACCTGCGTTAAAAATCCTGTCTGTTAGCTGCCTGTCTCCTGCTGCTGCGCCTGTGCAATCACCGCATCCAGCATCTCAGCCACCATCTTCTGCCGGGCCTTCGGTAGCTGGCTGATCACTTCAATCTGCTGTTCCAGCCGGGATGCCGGGCCGCGCTTGCGCGGTGTGCGCTCTGTCTCTTCACCCAGCAATCCCTCCAGAGAAACCGAAAGCAGCTTCGCTACAGCAGGCAGTGCGGATATCTGTATCCGCCGTCTGCCTGCTTCCCAGGACTGTACGGCCTGCTGTGAAACGTTCAGTGCTTGCGCCATCTGCGCCTGAGTCATGCCAGAAGCCTTACGGAGTTCTGTCATGCGCTTGCCCAGCGCGGCCATAAATATCTGTTCTTCATTGGTAACAGGGGCGGCCATCGTCTTTTTTACCGTGGTTGTTCGTGACTTGATGACCATAATCTACTCCCTGTTTTACATCTCTCTGTTGTAAATACTACCTACTGTGGTATATGCTTGTCGAGTTATTTTTACTGAAACCCTATTGACAGGTTTTTACAGGAGCAGCGAAATGGGCAGGATCACCCCGGAAGATCTGGAGCAGTTAAAGCGTGATGTGTCGCTGTTGAAGGTGGCACAAAGCCAGCGGCGTGAACTGAAACGCCAGGGCAAGGACTCTGTGACGCTGTGCCCGTTCCACCGGGAGAAAACCCCGTCCTGTGTGATCTCGCCTGACAAGAACCTGTATCACTGCTTCGGCTGCGGCGCAGCGGGTTCGGTGCTGGACTGGTTGATGAAAACCGAATATCTGGACTTCCTGAGTGGGCTGCTGCGGCTGAAAGAGCTGGCGGGGCTGTCGTCGTTTACTGTCGCTGCGGTGAAGGCCGTAGCCCCTTCTCCTGCTTCGCCGCCTGTGGTGCGCCCCAAACTGGCCGATCTGGATGATGATGGCCAGGCGCTGCTTAACCAGGTGATCGACTTCTATCACCAGCAGTTGCTGGCGTCGCCGGAGGCGCAGGAATGGCTGGTGAGCCGCGGGTTGACGCATCCCGACCTGGTGAGTCACTTCCGGCTGGGGTATGCCGGGGCGCACGGTATTGCGGGTGAAGCCGGGGTGTTGCCCTCAAAATCGAGTAAGGAGGGCAGGCGGCTGCGGGAGCGGTTGATCGCGGTGGGGGTGCTGCGGGAAGTCACCAAGCAAGATCACTTCCGGGGCTGCGTGGTGATGCCGGTGATCGGCTGGTCGGAGTCGGCCAATGTGGCTCATCGTGGCCGGGTGCTGCAACTGTATGGGCGCAGAACGGTGGTTGATCACCAGGTGAAAAAAGGCTCGTCCAAACACCTGTATCTGCCGTCGCCGCTGGCCGGGGTATGGAATGAAGCGGCGTTGAAAGCGTCCTCGGAAGTGATCCTGTGCGAAGCGCTGATCGACGCCATGACCTTCTGGTGTGCCGGGTTCCGCAATGTGATCGCGGCCTATGGCTGCAACGGCTTTACAGCGGATCATCTGGCGGCGTTGCAGTATCACGGCGTGAAGCGGGTGTTGATCGCCTTCGATCGGGACGAAGCTGGAGATCGGGGGGCGGAAGCCGTCGCCGGTGAGTTGCTGGAGCTGGGGATCGAAGCGTGGCGGGTGCGGTTCCCGCAAGGGTTGGATGCGAATGCGTATGCGCTGAAAAGCGGCAATCCTGAAAAGGCGCTGGGGCTGGCACTGGAACAAGCCGCGTGGATGGGCCATGGAACCGGGCCGGGGGCGGTGTTCGTGCAGGAAACACCGGGGCCGGACACCCCTTCTTCTTTAGCCGCCTTGCCGGGCGTGCAGGTTGCGCCGTTGTCGGCTGAAACCGCGCCTATCCCCGGCGAAGTCACGGCAGCGGGTGAGCTGTTGATGCGCTGCGGCCCGCGTGTGTGGCGGGTGCGCGGCTGGCAAAAGAATACGGTGCCGGACGTGATGAAGGTGAACGTCCAGGTGCGAGATGAAGCCAGCGGCGCGTTCCATGTTGACCAGTTGGACATGTACCACGCCAAACAGCGGCAGGGCTTTATCAACGTGGCCGTGGTTGAGCTGGGCTGTGAGTTGGCGGTTATCAAGCGCGAGGCTGGCCGGTTGCTGCTGTTGCTGGAGCAGAAACAGGACGAGGCGCGGCAGGCGGTAGAGTTGGCCGCACCTGCCGGGGTGGCGTTGAGTACTGAGGATGAAGCGGCGGCGCTGGCACTGCTGAAAGATGCACGGCTGGCTGAACGGGTGGTGAATGACCTGGCATCGTGTGGTGTGGTGGGCGAATCCTCCAACCTGCTGACCGGGTATCTGGCGGCGGTGAGTCGCAAACTGGACAGGCCATTGGCGGTGCTGATACAGAGCAGCTCGGCGGCGGGGAAATCGTCGTTGATGGATGCGGTGCTGAACCTGATGCCGGAAGAAGAGCGCGTCCAGTACTCGGCCATGACCGGGCAGAGCCTGTATTACCTGGGGGAAACCTCGCTCTCGCACAAGATACTGGCCATTGCAGAGGAAGAAGGTGTTCGCCAGGCGGCGTATGCGCTGAAGCTGTTGCAGTCGGACGGGGAGTTGAAAATCGCCTCCACCGGGAAGAACGAGCAGAGCGGCGAACTGGTGACGCGGGAATACAAGGTGCAAGGCCCGGTGATGCTGATGCTGACCACCACGGCTATCGATGTGGATGAAGAACTGTTGAATCGCTGTCTGGTGCTGACGGTGAACGAATCGCGGGAGCAGACGCAGGCCATCCACGCCTTGCAGCGGCATCATCAAACGCTGGAAGGGTTGCTGGCGGCGAATGAAAAAGGCTATCTGACGCGGTTGCACCAGAATGCACAGCGGCTGTTGCGGCCGCTGAAGGTGGTGAATCCGTATGCGGAACAACTGACGTTCTTATCGGACAAAACCCGCACCCGGCGCGACCATATGAAGTATCTGACGTTGATACAGAGCATCGCGCTGTTGCACCAATACCAACGGGAGGTGAAGCGGGTACAGCATCGCGGTGAATGGCTGGAATATATCGAGGTGGCGCGGTCAGATATCGCGCTGGCGAACCGGTTGGCGCATGAGGTGCTGGGGCGGACGCTGGACGAAATGCCACCACAAACCCGCAAGCTGTTGGTGTTGCTGCGGGACTGGATAAAGGGCCGCGCCGAACAGCAGGCACTGCAAGCGGACGAGGTGCGGTTCACGCGGCGGGATGTGCGGGCGGCGTTACAGTGGGGTGATACACAGCTCAAGGTGCATCTGGCGCGGCTGCTGGAGATGGAGTACCTGGTCGTGTTCCGGCGTGGCTTAACCTATGAATACGGGCTGTTGTGGGACGGTGAAGACAACGGCGCGGCGCATCTGTGCGGCTTGTTGGAGGTGTGCGAAGCGTCTCGGTCGGGGTCTGAGGTAGAACAGTCGGCCCCTGGTCGGGGTGGGGTCGGCGGTCAGTCGGAGAGTGAAAAAGTGCCTTCATGTCAGGCAGAGCAAGGCTTGGCGGCGGAAGTGGTTGGGGTTGCGCCGGATAGAGTAATCAAGGGAAAAAATAAACGTGCGGCTTCCCCATCGCCCACCCTAAACGGCGTGGATGAGGGCAAAGAGAACCGGTCGGGGTCTGAGGTAGAACGGTCGGCCTCTGGTCGGGGTGGGGTCGGTGGTCAGTCGGCAGGTGAAAAAGTGGCTTCGAGCCAGGCAGGACAAGGCTTGGTGGTGGAAGCGGTCGGGGTTGCCTCAAACACCGTAATAAAGGGAAAAAATAAACGGACTGTTGCCCCTGCTGTTGGAGGTGAGTAATGGCCTACCGCAGACCCCGCGCCGATGCGCTGCTGACCGTGGATGAAGTCTACCGTAAGCCGGTTGGCCCGGCGCATGACCCCAAAAGCCTGTATGCGCTGCTGCTGCGGTTCGTGAAGTGGCGCAGAGAGCGTAACTGGTCGGAAACCACGCTGAAGACCCAAACCCATCATCAATACCGCTTTATCCTGTGGGCCGCTGAACGCGGGCTGCACTATCCGCAAGAAATCACCTTGCCCATCCTGGAACGTTATCAGCGGTATCTGTTCACCTACCGCAAACCGGACGGCGAGCCGTTGAGCAGCCGGACGCAGCGGAGCCAGTTGGGGCCGTTGGTGGTGTGGTTCGCCTGGATGACGCGCAGCCATCTGCTGTTGGCCGACCCGGCATCGGGTCTGGTGTTGCCGAGGCTGGAGAAGCGGCTGCCGCGCCATATCCTGAGTGTGGAGGAGGTGGAGCAGGTGTTGGCGTTGCCGGACATTAGCACGCTGAAAGGGCTGCGTGACCGGGCGCTGCTGGAGCTGTTGTGGTCAACGGGGATGCGGCGCATGGAAGTGGCCGGGCTTGACCAGCACGCGGTGGATGCCAGCCGAAGAACCGTCACTATCCGGCAGGGCAAGGGGAAGAAAGACCGGGTTATCCCCATCGGGGAACGGGCGTTAAAGTGGGTGCTGCATTATCAGCACCAGGTGCGGCCGCAGTTGCTGGTCAATCCCGAGGTGACGGCGCTGTTCGTGGCGCTGGACGGTGTGGCCGGGCTGACGCCGAACGGCGTGACCCTCGTGACCAAGGAATATATCGTGGCGTCGGGCCTCAGCCGTTGGGGCAGTTGCCACCTGTTCCGCCATGCGATGGCCACGCAGATGTTGGAAAACGGCGCAGATATCCGCTGGATACAGGCGATGTTGGGCCATGCGAGTATCGAATCGACGCAAATCTATACGCAGGTGAGTATCCGTGCGTTGCAGGCGGTGCATGCGTCGACCCATCCGGCGGAGCAGGCGGACAGTCAAGAGCCGGACGCAGTAACGGTGATGTCGGACAGCCTGTAAAGCTAGCTCGCTCTCTGTGAGTGCGTTGGCGAGTGCTCAGGCAGCAGGCGCGCCGTTCGCTTCTGTACGTTCCTAAGCCGCAGCGCGGCGCACCTCCTGCCCTGGTCAGCCTCGACGTGTGCGGGGGTCAATACCCGCCCGGCCAGCGTTAAACCGTGGTGCTCTCTGTTGGTTGGGTTGCTGGCCGTTCGGTCATTAAACATAACGCGGGAGATTATGCGCACCCGTCCCGACGGGCAGTAAACCCTATCTAAAGCCCAGCCAGCGGGCCGTATACGCATAATCTGCGTTATGTCGTGCGCCCCCGCAGCGGGCAGGTTCTGCGTCGGTTGCGGGTTGGGCAATCTTCCTTGGCATCATTAACGGCCAGTGCGGTGTGGCGCGCCGCTCGCAGGCTCCCGCCGCTGTTGGCGACAGTGTTCTTCTTCAACATCAAGGTCAACGGCAAAAGGGTTGTCGGCCTGGCGGCCTCCGCTTGAAGGGCTTAATGCCCGCCCGGCTGCGTCTGGCTGCGGCGGCTCGCAGTCGTTCCTCCTTGCTCGTTCCCGCCTCGCCAGCTTCCGCGCCCGCCCCGGTTCTGTGTGGTCATGCAAAGTCAAAACCCGGCTTGGGCAGGTGTGCAACAGAGCGCCGTTCCGGCCCTTGCGGAGGCTCGCCGCCCCGCACCTGGCAGGCGGTTCGGCGACGCACAGCAAAAAGCCGCTGTGCGCCGCCTCCCGCCGCGGAGAAAACCGGAAAAGCGGTAATGGCAGCGGCTGACGCCGCTGCTATGATGTGTGTGCGGTTGCTCTTTAACAGTGCTGGGGAAAGTGTGATACCGGGCGTAAAAGTCGCGTCGGGGCAAAAAGTTGCGAGTGTGAAAATGCACTGGCGAAATGGGCTTGTAACTGACTGACGGCACAGGGAAAAAGTGGTTGCGGCGGTCAACTTCACGACGGAGCACGTTGTTGTGGAGAATAACGCGCTGAGTGATATCGGCGAGAACAAAGTTGCTGGCGTGACGCAGGAACAGAAATACCAAAAAGCCCAGGATGAACTCAACGCACTCGTAGAAGACTACAAGCAGAAAAACTGTGCCGGGATGAGTGCAGAAGCGTGTTCAGCGAAGATAAGCGAGAATCGCGATGAACTGCTGAAAGGAGCTGCGGGCTTTGGGATAGACTTCGTGCCTATCATTGGTGATATCAAGAGCTTTGCGGAGGCGCAGAGTGCGCTGGATTATCTGGTTGCGGCGATGGGCATTTTACCGGTTGCTGGTGATGCAGCGGGTAAGGCAATCAAAGCGGCAGAGGCGGCGCTGAAGAAGGGGGATGTTGCTGAAGCGTCTCAGTTGATCAATAAGGCCAGTGATGAGATATCGGCAAGTAGCTCAGCCAACTATGCGAAGTTGAAAGACGATTTAAGGCAACAAAACCTCGATAGCATTGCGAAGCAAGATCCGAGGTTGGATGCTGTAATCAAAGGCGATAATGGAAAGCTAAATTATGGCGTTGGTGCGGGTACTAAAGAGGAAGCTGATCAGCTGGGTAAAATTTGGGTTGGCGAAGGATCTAGACCAACGAGTGATGGCACAGGGTTAGTTAGTGCCGATGGAACCAGAATTTATCGATCCCCAAAAGAAAAACCAAATACACCGGGTTCACTAAATCCAACAGGAACGCAGGCTAACTTTGAAAGTTATACAAAAAATATTGAAACAGGAAAAATGGATAAAGTTGGTAACGGTCACTTGAATATTTCGGGGGAAAAGTAAATGAAAGCATCTCTAAGAAGTATTGGTTGTGATTGGTTTGATTTATCAAGTTATCAACCTGAACAGGATGATTGTTTTCAATTTTTAGCTCATTTATGTATAGGACCAGTAGGAGAAGAAGGAATCAATCATTTTGATGTATTTATCTGCACCCCAGAGTGGCTCTGTAAGCACCATTGGGTGCCTGAGCTGATGCGTCATACTCTACTGGTTCGCAAGTATGATCTTGATGAGATTACTAAAACCATCACAGATTATATTGATCAGTGTGAAGGTAGTGACTGGATGGAGATCGCCCAAAAGCTCTCCCGCGTCTTTGCCTGGGAGTTCGAAGATTACCAGCCTTACCAACCATAAACAGTAACCCCGGCCAGTTGGCCGGGGTTGTTGCTTTTATGCTTTGAAAACCTCCACTTCCCGCCGTTGTAACCGAAGCACACCGGGCGCAATGGTGAGTTCCAGTTGTTCCGCGTTGGTAATGCCGGACTCGGTGAGCCAGTCGCCGCCGATAATCAGCTCGCCGTTATCCCGCACCCAATCCGCACCCAAGTCGGGACGGTCTTGGCTGGCTTCGCACAATGCTTCCCAGGTGGCGTCGTCGGTGACGACAGTGATCCACAAGGTGTGATGCTGGCGCGTCAGTTGTAACGGGGTGCCAGCGGTAAATCCGAGTCTGGCCAACGTAGCGCCTTCAATCATCAGTTCCGGGATCGGTGTGTACTTCCGGTGAACTCGTATTTTCATAATAATTTCAGCAGGTAAGATCGGCACCATCCTCCACTGACACAAGGGTGTTTACCGATGCAAAAACAACGATGGTTCATTGACCAGAAAAAACAACACGTCGCCAGTTGGCGCGCCAGCGGCCTTACCCGCCGGCAGTATTGTGAGCTCAACGATATTCCTTTTACCTCCTTTCGTGAATGGCCCCAAGATGTCGCAAAAGCTCAACGACGTGCAAGCAAACCTACTGTTTTGCCCGTTCATATCGTCCAATCCGCTCCACCTTCTGAACCCTTTTCATCTGTGGCGAATGAACCCGTTACGCTATTCCTGCCCGGCGGAATACGGATGTGCTGCCATCCTTCACAACTGACCGATGTCTTCAAGGCGCTCAAGCATGCTGACGCCTGAAAATGTCTTTCTCGCCGTGAAACCCGTTGATATGCGGCGCGGGATCGACACGCTTACGCAGTACGTGCAAGATGAACTGCAGGCGTCCTGGCACGAAGGTGCCGCCTTCGTCTTCACCAACAAGGCTCGCTCCCGCATTAAGGTGCTGCGCTGGGATAAGCACGGCGTCTGGTTGTGCGTTCGTCGTCTGCACAAAGGAAACTTCCGCTGGCCCCGGGCAAATGAGGTTGCCTGGTCACTCACGCCCGATGAGTTCAACTGGCTCGTCAGTGGTGTTGACTGGCAGCAGGTGAGAGGCCACGACCTCGAAAAATGGGTCTTCCGTGGCGAGTCTGAATATGGCTCGCAGAACATGATAACCTCATGAAGAATAATGATTATCCATGTCGGGAGTGGTATAATGATCCGCATGGATATCTCCGTTCTCACCACCATCAGTGACATCGAACAGCTTCGCACTCTGGCACTTGCCATGGTGCAAAATGCAATGTCTGAGAATGCAGAAAAAGAAAAACTTCGTCAGCAAAATACCGGGCTTCAACAGCGTATCGAACTCCTGGAAGAAATGCTGAAACTGGCCCGCCAACAGCGCTTCGGGAAAAAAAGTGAGACCCTGGCCGGGATGCAACGCTCCCTGTTCGAAGAGGATATGGATGCCGATATCGCCGCCGTTGAAGCGCAACTGGATACATTGCTTCCCCCAGAAGAAACGCCCCCCGGCAAAAGTCCGGCACGTAAACCGCTTCCGGCACATCTTCCGCGAAAAGAGATCGTTATCGTTCCCGCATCAACGGAAAGCTGCCTTGACCCCGAATGCCCTGGAATGCTGCACCACATCCGCGATGAAGTGAGCGAAAAACTGGAGTACATCCCGGCCCGCATCGTGGTTAACCGGTATGTTCGCCCGCAGTACGGCTGCAACTGCTGCCAGTGTGTGGTCAGCGGTGACATGCCCGCGCACATTATCCCGAAAAGTGTGGCTGAACCGTCACTCATCGCGCAACTGGTGATAAGTAAACACTGTGACCATATGCCGCTGTATCGTCAGCAGTCGGTGCTGGCCCGGTCAGACATCAGTCTGCCCGTCAGCACGATGGCGGATATGGTCGGGCGTGCGGGCACCGTACTGACGCCACTGGCAGAGACGTTGCACCGGATGTTGCTGACACGGGATGTGGTACACGCCGATGAAACGCCCCTGCAACTCCTCGACACGAGAAAAGGGGGCAAATCCCGCGCCGGTTATCTCTGGTGCTACGTCAGTGGTGAACGAAGTGGCCCGCCAGTGGTGTGCTTCGACTGTCAACCCGGCAGAAGCAGCCAATATCCGGCGGGATACCTGAAAGACTGGGCCGGGAGCCTGGTGGTTGACGGGTACCCGGCGTATGAAACGCTGGCAAACCAGCACAACGGGATAATCCTGTCGGGGTGCTGGGCTCATGCCCGCAGAAACTTCGCGGACCTGTATAAAGCGGGTAAAGATCCGCGTGCAGCCACGGCGATAAGACAGATAGCCAGCCTGTACCGGCTGGAAAAGAAGATCCGGCACCGGCCAGTAGAAAAGGTCCGCCAGTGGCGACAGCGTTATGCGCGACCGGCACTGGAAAAACTTTGGCACTGGCTGGAACAGCAGAAAAATGCGTGCCCGGAGAACTCTGCGCTGGGCAAAGCGATCACGTACGCGCTGAAACGTCGGGTTGCCCTCAGTCGCTTCCTGGACGATGGCGGGTTGCCGCTGGACAACAATGTCTGCGAGCGGGCGATCAAACCGGTGGTCATGGGCAGAAAATCATGGTTGTTCGCAGGTTCGGTTGCAGCAGGCGAACGCGCGGCGAAAATCATGAGTCTGCTGGAAACGGCAAAGATGAATGGCCTGGAGCCGCATGCCTGGCTGACGGATGTTTTGCGGCGTCTGCCGGGCTGGCCAGAAGCGCGTCTGGAGGAGTTGTTGCCGCTGCCGGGGTTCACCTTCGCGGGGAGCGACGCCTGCCAGTAATCCCGTGACTTCCCGCACTAAGGACTTGCGGCGCTGACACCGTAAATATCGGGAGCCCGCGTCCCACATGGCTTCAACGGCAGCGACAACGGACTCAGCCCCTGTGCCAAAGCCCCCCAACACCACACTCAGCACTTCACCACCTGACGAACGGCCTCCTGTAAACCAGATGCAGGTCTCATAAACCTGTCAATACGGGTTCACCGGAAGCACACGGATCGGTTGAGGGGTAAAGGTGACGTTCATGCGTTCCCCTCCGTGGCGGGCGTGGTGCGGATAATCAGTTGGCCGTGTTCGGCGGTAATGCTCACCGGTTGGCCCTGGGTAAAGCCCAACGCTTCCAGCCAGCGGCCCTTGATGGTCAGTTGTGGCAGCGGGTTCGGCCTGCCGCCGTTGGTGCGGTAACCGACCACGCTCTTACGTGCTTGGGGTGCGGTGGGTTGTGACGTAGAATCTGTTCTAGCCATGGTAACTACTCCTGTTAGTTGCGGTGGTGAGCAGGTTGTTGGTGTTCCACCACCTTCAACCTGCGTTAAAAATCCTGTCTGTTAGCTGCCTGTCTCCTGCTGCTGCGCCTGTGCAATCACCGCATCCAGCATCTCAGCCACCATCTTCTGCCGGGCCTTCGGTAGCTGGCTGATCACTTCAATCTGCTGTTCCAGCCGGGATGCCGGGCCGCGCTTGCGCGGTGTGCGCTCTGTCTCTTCACCCAGCAATCCCTCCAGAGAAACCGAAAGCAGCTTCGCTACAGCAGGCAGTGCGGATATCTGTATCCGCCGTCTGCCTGCTTCCCAGGACTGTACGGCCTGCTGTGAAACGTTCAGTGCTTGCGCCATCTGCGCCTGAGTCATGCCAGAAGCCTTACGGAGTTCTGTCATGCGCTTGCCCAGCGCGGCCATAAATATCTGTTCTTCATTGGTAACAGGGGCGGCCATCGTCTTTTTTACCGTGGTTGTTCGTGACTTGATGACCATAATCTACTCCCTGTTTTACATCTCTCTGTTGTAAATACTACCTACTGTGGTATATGCTTGTCGAGTTATTTTTACTGAAACCCTATTGACAGGTTTTTACAGGAGCAGCGAAATGGGCAGGATCACCCCGGAAGATCTGGAGCAGTTAAAGCGTGATGTGTCGCTGTTGAAGGTGGCACAAAGCCAGCGGCGTGAACTGAAACGCCAGGGCAAGGACTCTGTGACGCTGTGCCCGTTCCACCGGGAGAAAACCCCGTCCTGTGTGATCTCGCCTGACAAGAACCTGTATCACTGCTTCGGCTGCGGCGCAGCGGGTTCGGTGCTGGACTGGTTGATGAAAACCGAATATCTGGACTTCCTGAGTGGGCTGCTGCGGCTGAAAGAGCTGGCGGGGCTGTCGTCGTTTACTGTCGCTGCGGTGAAGGCCGTAGCCCCTTCTCCTGCTTCGCCGCCTGTGGTGCGCCCCAAACTGGCCGATCTGGATGATGATGGCCAGGCGCTGCTTAACCAGGTGATCGACTTCTATCACCAGCAGTTGCTGGCGTCGCCGGAGGCGCAGGAATGGCTGGTGAGCCGCGGGTTGACGCATCCCGACCTGGTGAGTCACTTCCGGCTGGGGTATGCCGGGGCGCACGGTATTGCGGGTGAAGCCGGGGTGTTGCCCTCAAAATCGAGTAAGGAGGGCAGGCGGCTGCGGGAGCGGTTGATCGCGGTGGGGGTGCTGCGGGAAGTCACCAAGCAAGATCACTTCCGGGGCTGCGTGGTGATGCCGGTGATCGGCTGGTCGGAGTCGGCCAATGTGGCTCATCGTGGCCGGGTGCTGCAACTGTATGGGCGCAGAACGGTGGTTGATCACCAGGTGAAAAAAGGCTCGTCCAAACACCTGTATCTGCCGTCGCCGCTGGCCGGGGTATGGAATGAAGCGGCGTTGAAAGCGTCCTCGGAAGTGATCCTGTGCGAAGCGCTGATCGACGCCATGACCTTCTGGTGTGCCGGGTTCCGCAATGTGATCGCGGCCTATGGCTGCAACGGCTTTACAGCGGATCATCTGGCGGCGTTGCAGTATCACGGCGTGAAGCGGGTGTTGATCGCCTTCGATCGGGACGAAGCTGGAGATCGGGGGGCGGAAGCCGTCGCCGGTGAGTTGCTGGAGCTGGGGATCGAAGCGTGGCGGGTGCGGTTCCCGCAAGGGTTGGATGCGAATGCGTATGCGCTGAAAAGCGGCAATCCTGAAAAGGCGCTGGGGCTGGCACTGGAACAAGCCGCGTGGATGGGCCATGGAACCGGGCCGGGGGCGGTGTTCGTGCAGGAAACACCGGGGCCGGACACCCCTTCTTCTTTAGCCGCCTTGCCGGGCGTGCAGGTTGCGCCGTTGTCGGCTGAAACCGCGCCTATCCCCGGCGAAGTCACGGCAGCGGGTGAGCTGTTGATGCGCTGCGGCCCGCGTGTGTGGCGGGTGCGCGGCTGGCAAAAGAATACGGTGCCGGACGTGATGAAGGTGAACGTCCAGGTGCGAGATGAAGCCAGCGGCGCGTTCCATGTTGACCAGTTGGACATGTACCACGCCAAACAGCGGCAGGGCTTTATCAACGTGGCCGTGGTTGAGCTGGGCTGTGAGTTGGCGGTTATCAAGCGCGAGGCTGGCCGGTTGCTGCTGTTGCTGGAGCAGAAACAGGACGAGGCGCGGCAGGCGGTAGAGTTGGCCGCACCTGCCGGGGTGGCGTTGAGTACTGAGGATGAAGCGGCGGCGCTGGCACTGCTGAAAGATGCACGGCTGGCTGAACGGGTGGTGAATGACCTGGCATCGTGTGGTGTGGTGGGCGAATCCTCCAACCTGCTGACCGGGTATCTGGCGGCGGTGAGTCGCAAACTGGACAGGCCATTGGCGGTGCTGATACAGAGCAGCTCGGCGGCGGGGAAATCGTCGTTGATGGATGCGGTGCTGAACCTGATGCCGGAAGAAGAGCGCGTCCAGTACTCGGCCATGACCGGGCAGAGCCTGTATTACCTGGGGGAAACCTCGCTCTCGCACAAGATACTGGCCATTGCAGAGGAAGAAGGTGTTCGCCAGGCGGCGTATGCGCTGAAGCTGTTGCAGTCGGACGGGGAGTTGAAAATCGCCTCCACCGGGAAGAACGAGCAGAGCGGCGAACTGGTGACGCGGGAATACAAGGTGCAAGGCCCGGTGATGCTGATGCTGACCACCACGGCTATCGATGTGGATGAAGAACTGTTGAATCGCTGTCTGGTGCTGACGGTGAACGAATCGCGGGAGCAGACGCAGGCCATCCACGCCTTGCAGCGGCATCATCAAACGCTGGAAGGGTTGCTGGCGGCGAATGAAAAAGGCTATCTGACGCGGTTGCACCAGAATGCACAGCGGCTGTTGCGGCCGCTGAAGGTGGTGAATCCGTATGCGGAACAACTGACGTTCTTATCGGACAAAACCCGCACCCGGCGCGACCATATGAAGTATCTGACGTTGATACAGAGCATCGCGCTGTTGCACCAATACCAACGGGAGGTGAAGCGGGTACAGCATCGCGGTGAATGGCTGGAATATATCGAGGTGGCGCGGTCAGATATCGCGCTGGCGAACCGGTTGGCGCATGAGGTGCTGGGGCGGACGCTGGACGAAATGCCACCACAAACCCGCAAGCTGTTGGTGTTGCTGCGGGACTGGATAAAGGGCCGCGCCGAACAGCAGGCACTGCAAGCGGACGAGGTGCGGTTCACGCGGCGGGATGTGCGGGCGGCGTTACAGTGGGGTGATACACAGCTCAAGGTGCATCTGGCGCGGCTGCTGGAGATGGAGTACCTGGTCGTGTTCCGGCGTGGCTTAACCTATGAATACGGGCTGTTGTGGGACGGTGAAGACAACGGCGCGGCGCATCTGTGCGGCTTGTTGGAGGTGTGCGAAGCGTCTCGGTCGGGGTCTGAGGTAGAACAGTCGGCCCCTGGTCGGGGTGGGGTCGGCGGTCAGTCGGAGAGTGAAAAAGTGCCTTCATGTCAGGCAGAGCAAGGCTTGGCGGCGGAAGTGGTTGGGGTTGCGCCGGATAGAGTAATCAAGGGAAAAAATAAACGTGCGGCTTCCCCATCGCCCACCCTAAACGGCGTGGATGAGGGCAAAGAGAACCGGTCGGGGTCTGAGGTAGAACGGTCGGCCTCTGGTCGGGGTGGGGTCGGTGGTCAGTCGGCAGGTGAAAAAGTGGCTTCGAGCCAGGCAGGACAAGGCTTGGTGGTGGAAGCGGTCGGGGTTGCCTCAAACACCGTAATAAAGGGAAAAAATAAACGGACTGTTGCCCCTGCTGTTGGAGGTGAGTAATGGCCTACCGCAGACCCCGCGCCGATGCGCTGCTGACCGTGGATGAAGTCTACCGTAAGCCGGTTGGCCCGGCGCATGACCCCAAAAGCCTGTATGCGCTGCTGCTGCGGTTCGTGAAGTGGCGCAGAGAGCGTAACTGGTCGGAAACCACGCTGAAGACCCAAACCCATCATCAATACCGCTTTATCCTGTGGGCCGCTGAACGCGGGCTGCACTATCCGCAAGAAATCACCTTGCCCATCCTGGAACGTTATCAGCGGTATCTGTTCACCTACCGCAAACCGGACGGCGAGCCGTTGAGCAGCCGGACGCAGCGGAGCCAGTTGGGGCCGTTGGTGGTGTGGTTCGCCTGGATGACGCGCAGCCATCTGCTGTTGGCCGACCCGGCATCGGGTCTGGTGTTGCCGAGGCTGGAGAAGCGGCTGCCGCGCCATATCCTGAGTGTGGAGGAGGTGGAGCAGGTGTTGGCGTTGCCGGACATTAGCACGCTGAAAGGGCTGCGTGACCGGGCGCTGCTGGAGCTGTTGTGGTCAACGGGGATGCGGCGCATGGAAGTGGCCGGGCTTGACCAGCACGCGGTGGATGCCAGCCGAAGAACCGTCACTATCCGGCAGGGCAAGGGGAAGAAAGACCGGGTTATCCCCATCGGGGAACGGGCGTTAAAGTGGGTGCTGCATTATCAGCACCAGGTGCGGCCGCAGTTGCTGGTCAATCCCGAGGTGACGGCGCTGTTCGTGGCGCTGGACGGTGTGGCCGGGCTGACGCCGAACGGCGTGACCCTCGTGACCAAGGAATATATCGTGGCGTCGGGCCTCAGCCGTTGGGGCAGTTGCCACCTGTTCCGCCATGCGATGGCCACGCAGATGTTGGAAAACGGCGCAGATATCCGCTGGATACAGGCGATGTTGGGCCATGCGAGTATCGAATCGACGCAAATCTATACGCAGGTGAGTATCCGTGCGTTGCAGGCGGTGCATGCGTCGACCCATCCGGCGGAGCAGGCGGACAGTCAAGAGCCGGACGCAGTAACGGTGATGTCGGACAGCCTGTAAAGCTAGCTCGCTCTCTGTGAGTGCGTTGGCGAGTGCTCAGGCAGCAGGCGCGCCGTTCGCTTCTGTACGTTCCTAAGCCGCAGCGCGGCGCACCTCCTGCCCTGGTCAGCCTCGACGTGTGCGGGGGTCAATACCCGCCCGGCCAGCGTTAAACCGTGGTGCTCTCTGTTGGTTGGGTTGCTGGCCGTTCGGTCATTAAACATAACGCGGGAGATTATGCGCACCCGTCCCGACGGGCAGTAAACCCTATCTAAAGCCCAGCCAGCGGGCCGTATACGCATAATCTGCGTTATGTCGTGCGCCCCCGCAGCGGGCAGGTTCTGCGTCGGTTGCGGGTTGGGCAATCTTCCTTGGCATCATTAACGGCCAGTGCGGTGTGGCGCGCCGCTCGCAGGCTCCCGCCGCTGTTGGCGACAGTGTTCTTCTTCAACATCAAGGTCAACGGCAAAAGGGTTGTCGGCCTGGCGGCCTCCGCTTGAAGGGCTTAATGCCCGCCCGGCTGCGTCTGGCTGCGGCGGCTCGCAGTCGTTCCTCCTTGCTCGTTCCCGCCTCGCCAGCTTCCGCGCCCGCCCCGGTTCTGTGTGGTCATGCAAAGTCAAAACCCGGCTTGGGCAGGTGTGCAACAGAGCGCCGTTCCGGCCCTTGCGGAGGCTCGCCGCCCCGCACCTGGCAGGCGGTTCGGCGACGCACAGCAAAAAGCCGCTGTGCGCCGCCTCCCGCCGCGGAGAAAACCGGAAAAGCGGTAATGGCAGCGGCTGACGCCGCTGCTATGATGTGTGTGCGGTTGCTCTTTAACAGTGCTGGGGAAAGTGTGATACCGGGCGTAAAAGTCGCGTCGGGGCAAAAAGTTGCGAGTGTGAAAATGCACTGGCGAAATGGGCTTGTAACTGACTGACGGCACAGGGAAAAAGTGGTTGCGGCGGTCAACTTCACGACGGAGCACGTTGTTGTGGAGAATAACGCGCTGAGTGCGACTGATGAGAAAAAACGGCAGGATGCGAAGTGGTCGTTGCCATACCTGGACGGTGAGAAGAAGGCGCAGGCAGAGAAGCTCATTAATGACCTGAATGCGAAGGACAAGGCATTCGATGCAGCGTTAGACTCAGCCTGTAAAGGACTGTCTTCAGCAGCCTGCCAAGGTATGCGCCAGGAACTGGCTGTAATGGCGAAGAGTTACGACGAACAGCTCGATGGTCAATACATCGGTACTATGCGTAACGTCTATAGAGATGGTGCGGAGCAGGTTGATGGCTTGATGTGGCAGTATGCTGGCGCTGATGCGAAAGCGGCGCGTGACGCGAATATCCAGCGCATGGCCAGTAACTGGGGCGTGAGCCAGGAAGCTGCTGCAACGTTATATGATGGTATGGCGTTTGTTCACACCACAGCAGCGATTGGTGGTGCGGTGTATGGGATGAAGGGTACAGGAGCAAGTGGGGAGACTGCTGGCTCTATTAAAAATGTTAACCCAGGATACCCAGAACCAGGCAGAACACATAACTGTGTGAACTGTTCTGTTGCCACCGATGCTACTTTAGCTGGAAATCCTGCATCGGCGTTGCCTGTAAATCATAACAACGGTATTCCTTTGACCGTTTTGGAAAGCCAATACGGTACGAAATTTAAGTATGTTTCTTCGTCCGAAAGTATTACACAGCAAATGACAGGTGCAGGTTCTGGTTCCAGGGGAATCGTTTTTGGTTCATATGGGCCAGGTCAACCTGGACATGTGTTTAATGTTGTAAACCAAAACGGAACAGTCCGATTCCTTGATGGGCAAACGGGTAAGCCTGCTGATCTCAGCCAGTTTAAATCATTCCAATTATTGAGGACGAATTGATGGTTAATTTTGAAGAGGCTGTAGAAAAGGCGACAGAATATCTAAAAGATACAGATATTCCGGTTGTTATTACCCTTCAAGGACGTTTTTCTGAAGGATGGTTTTTTTGTTTTCAATCCCGAGAATATCTTGAAACGGGAGAGTTTTCTGCGCAACTTGCGGGTAATTCGCCATTTATAGTTGATAAGGATACAGGTGAAATACATGAACTTGGAACGGCGTATCCTATTGAAAAATATTTACAAGATTACGAAGAAAAGAAAAATAATCTAAGTTAGAAGAATCCCGGCCAGTTGGCCGGGATTTTTGCATTTAAGCCCTAAAAATCTCCACTTCCCGCTGCTGTAACCGGAGCATACCGTGCGCAATGATGAGTTCCAGTTGTTCCGCATCGGTAATGCCGGACTCGGTGAGCCAGTCGCCGCCGATAATCAGCTCGCCGTTATCCCGCACCCAATCCGCGCCCAGATCCGGGGTAATGGTGCGGGGAACTCACATTCCAATTGATTTTCGCCTAGGTAACATGCCGTTATATTCATCAAGCGGAGAAATAAAATGCCTAAGCGTTACACCCCTGAGTTCAAAAAACACCACGTCGACACTTGGCGCGCCAGCACTCTAACCCGACGCCAATACGCCGAATCCCAAGGTATCAACGAAGGGACCTTTAAGCACTGGCCCTCTCAGATAAACGCAAAACCCAAACATCACACCGCTGTCGAATGCCCAGAAGTTCTCCCAATCCAGATTGCCCGGCCTTCTGCATCTCATGTATCGCTCGACCCTGTTATGGTCTACCTGCCCGGTGGCTGCCGAGTCGCCTGCCAACCCGCTCAGCTTGGCGATGTCTTCCGGGCGCTTAAATATGCTAAAGCCTGAGCACCTGTTCCTGGCGGTCAAACCCGTTGATATGCGCCGCGGCATCGACACCCTGACGCAATACGTTCAGGAGACACTTAACGCATCGTGGCACGAGGGCGCAGCCTTCGTCTTTGCCAACAAATCGAGAACACGCCTCAAGGTCCTGCGTTGGGACAGGCACGGTGTCTGGCTCTGCGCTCGTCGTCTTCATAAAGGTCACTTCATCTGGCCCCGAGCGAATGACATGGCCTGGTCGTTGACGCCAGACCAGTTTGAGTGGCTTATCACCGGTATCGACTGGCAAAAAGTGCAAGGTCATGACCTTTCCCGGTGGGTTTATCCGTGCGTTGCAGGCGGTACATGCGTCGACCCATCCGGCGGAGCAGCGGGAGGTTGAAAGTGACAATCCGGAAAATAGCTTGCATAATGACAACACAAGTGACACCACGTAGGCGAGTTAATAATGAGCACAATCCACTTCAGAATAGATGAAGAGACCAAGCGTCTAGCGATGCAGGCAGCAGAAAGACAGAGAATGAGTCTGACAGAAATGATGCGCCAGCGGGCAGAGGAACTGGCTGCGGATGAGCGTCGGTATCAAAACAGTGAACATGAAAGCTGGCTGGAGCAGCAGATAATGGATGCGTTCAGTCGCTATGATGATGGTGAAGGTGATTTTATCAGCAACGATGAAATGAATAGCCACATGAATGAGCTAAAAATGCAGGCAGCGCGGGGCAAACTGTGACATCAGTCGTTCAGTGGGAAAAACAGGCCCAGGCAGACCGAAAAGCAATCTTCCATTATCTGTACAGAGAAGCGGGTCTGCCGATAGCCAGTGCTACAGACGACAAGTTCGTCAGTATGGCAGACATCCTTCAGGATAATCCGTTGGCGGGAGTGAAAGCGGGGAATACGGAGAAACAGCGCAAACTGGTCGTTCCACGCTTCCCGTTCATTATCGTATATGTAGTTGAAGATAGTGTTGTTCGTGTTCTGCGAGTGCTGCACACCTCCCGTAAAATAGCTGGATATTACAGCAAAAGTTAGCGCGTTCTCTGTGAGTGCGCTGGCGAGTGCTCAGGCAGCAGGCGCGCCGTTCGCTTCTGTTCGTTCCTAAGCCGCGGCGCGGCGCACCTCCTGCCCTGTTCGGCTTCCGTGTGTGCGGGGGTCAATGCCCGTCCGGCCAGCGTTAAACCGTGGTGCTCTCTGTTGGTTGGGTTGCTGGCCGTTCGGGCATTAAACATAACGCGGGAGATTATGCGCACCCGTCCCGGCGGGCAGTAAACCCTATCTAAAGCCCAGCAAGCGGGCCGTATACGCATAATCTGCGTTATGTCGTGCGCCCCCGCAGCGGGCAGGTTCGGCGTCGCACAGCCAAAGGCCGCTGTGCGTCGCCTCCCGCCGCGATAAAAACCGGAAAAGCGGTAATGGCAGCGGCTGACGCCGCTGCTATGATGTGGGTGCGGTAGCTCTTTAACAGGTTGGGGAAAATGGCGTCACGGGCGTAAAAGTCGCGTCGGGGCCAAAAGTTGGCGGTGTGAAAATGTACTGGTGAAATGGGGTTGTAACTGGCTGATGGCACAGGGAGAAATGGTGTTCGCTGGCTAACTTCACGACGGAGCACGTTGTTGTGGAGAATAACGCGCTGAGTGACATCGGCGAGAACAAAGCCGCTGGCGTGACGCAGGAGCAGAAATACCAAAAAGCCCAGGATGAACTCAAAGGGTAATCCCCCCATATTTAACGGAGGTAATAAGTAGAGTCAGGCCATGCGTTGTCTATGCTGCATCGGTGTGTAGCCATTCAACGCCATATTGGGCCGTTCGTGATTATAAAACCATTGCCACTGCGTGGCATAGTTCTGCAATTCATCCAGCGATGAAAACAGGTGCTGTCCCAACCAATCATAGCGCACCGTTCGGTTGTAACGTTCGATATAGGCATTTTGCTGCGGATTACCAGGCTGGATGAAGTTAATCTGGATCCCTTGCTTACAAGCCCATGATAGTAATGTCTTACTGGTATATTCCGGCCCATTATCACACCGTATTGCTGCTGGCTTACCTTTCCATTCAATGAGATGTTCCAACGTTCTCACGACCCGATTTGCGGGCAGGGAAAAATCCACCTCAATGGCCAGTGCCTCACGATTAAAATCGTCAATTATATTCAGTAAACGCACTGAACGACCATCTGATAACTGATCGTGCATAAAGTCCATTGACCAGCATTCATTGCTGTTTGCAGGCACGGTCAGTGGTTCGGGTTTATCCCGTTTCAGGCGTTTTTTGGGCTTGATCCGCATGTTCAATGACAGCTCGCAGTAAATTCGATATACCCGTTTGTGGTTGAAACGAAAGCCTTTTACGTTACGCAGATATAAAAAACACAGGCCAAACCCCCAGTTACGTTGGCTATCCGTAATACGGAGCAGCCAGTCGGCAATGGCGTCATTTTCTTCACTCAATTTAGCCTGATAGCGGTAGCAACTTTCGCTGACAGCAAATAGCTGGCAAGCAAAGCGAATGCTGATGTTTCGGCTCCTGACAGCGTTCTGAGCCATCTGCTTTCGACACGATGGCTTCACCACTTTTTTGCCATGGCTTCCTGAATAATTTCGGCTTTAAGTCGCTCTTCGGCATACATCTTTTTGAGGCGGCGGTTTTCGTCTTCCAGCTCTTTCAGACGGGCCATCATGGAGACATCCATGCCGCCAAAGCGTGAACGCCATTTGTAGAAACTGGCATTGCTCATGCCATGTTCGCGACACAATTCAGCCACTGGCGTTCCAGCCTCGGCTTGCTTAAGGATGGCCATGATTTGGCTATCGGTAAAACGCGATTTTTTCATAGAAATCTCCTCCGTTCAGATTACGAGAAAATTCTACTTATGAACACACCGCTTTTTCGGGGGGATTACCAAAGCACTCGTAGAAGACTACAAGCAGAAAAACTGTGCCGGGATGAGTGCAGAGGCGTGTTCAGCGAAGATGCAGGCCAATAGCGACGAGCTGCTAAAAGGGGTTACCGGCTTTGGGTTAGACTTCGTGCCTGTTATTAGTGATATCAAGAGCTTTGCAGAAGCGCAGAGTGCGCTGGATTACCTGGTTGCGGCGATAGGGATTATCCCTGGTGCGGGTGATGCAGCGGGTAAACTTATCAAGGCGGCAGAAGCGGCGCTGAAGAAGGGGGATGTTGCCGAAGCGTCTAGTCTGATCAACAAGGCCAGTGATGAGATCTCAGCACAGCCAATCTGGAAAGGCTCTATTGTTCAGTCAAGAGTTAACCTCAAAGTTGGGGACGGGTCTACAGGTTCAGGTTTGGAATATGCTTGGAAGAAACATGGCGGTGAGTGGGGATCTAATAAATCACACTTTACTGTCACCCAGGATGAACTGAAGACAATCTTGCAATCAGATACAGTTGTGAAGACACCAGTCCAATACTCCCCATCTACTGGTAATTATATCCGTACCGTGGACATGGGTAAAAATATCGGTGTTGATGCAATGAATAGTAGTACTCCAACATCCATAATGACGGTCATAACTGATAAGCAAGGTAATCTGGTTAATACGTTCCCAGGTAAGACAGTAGTGAGGTAACTATATGTTTATAGTGTATTTATGGGATAAAAAAGTAGGTGAAAGCATCACCTCATTAAATGATTTTTCAGGCAATGAAAAATTTTTAATTAAAAATGATCACCAAAAATATCCCCTGTTATCAGAGCTATCTAACTGTGACATGGAACTCTTTAGTGATGAGCAGCTTATTGATCTTCGTAAAGAGATTGAGGAGTTAATGGTGGATAAATTATCTGAAAGAGATGTTCATGATTACTTATCATCAATTATTACATTAATTGATCAAGCTGAAAGAGACTGTCAAAGCATATTATTTTCACCCTTTTAAACAGGAATCCCGGCCAGTTGGCCGGGATTTTTGCTTTTACGCTTTGAAAACGTCCACTTCTCGCCGTTGCAACCGGAGCACACCGGGCGCAATGATGAGTTCCAGTTGTTCCGCATCGGTAATGCCGGACTCGGTGAGCCAGTCGCCGTCGATAATTAGTTCGCCGTTATCTCTCACCCAATCCGCGCCCAAATCCGGACGGTCTTGGCTGGCTTCGCACAGTGCTTCCCAGGTGGCTTCGTCGGTGACGGTGGTGATCCACAGGGTGCGATGCTGGCGCGTCAGTTGCAGCGGGGTGCCAGCGGTAAATCCGAGCCTGGCCAACGTAGCGCCTTCAATCATCAGCTCCGGGATCGGTTCAGGGGTAAAGGTGACGTTCATACGTTCCCCTCCGTGGCGGGCGCGGTGCGGATAATCAGTTGGCCGTGTTCGGCGGTAATGCTTACCGGTTGGCCCTGGGTAAAGCCCAACGCTTCCAGCCAGCGGCCCTTGATGGTCAGTTGCGGCAGCGGGTTCGGCCTGCCTCCGTTGGTGCGGTATCCCAGGCAATGATCTGCGAACTTTACGGCAAAGCTAAAGCGACTATCAGCGAACATATCAAGAATATCTTTGAAGACGGTGAGCTGGTCGAAAATTCAGTTGTTCGGTTTTACCGAACAACTGCCAGTGACGGGAAAAACTATCAGGTTCAATATGTTAGTCTGCCGATGATACTTGCTGTTGGCTACCGTGTTCGTTCCGTCCGAGGCATCCAATTCTGCCAGTGGGCAACCCAAACGCTCCAGGAATACCTGATCAAAGGTTTTGTGATGGACGATGAGCGGCTGAAAAATCCGCCCGTGGGTTCATCAGATGTACCTGACTACTTTGACGAGATGCTGGAACGTATCCGCGATATTCGTGCCAGCGAGCGGCGGGTTTATTTGCGGGTTCGGGAGATCTTTGCGTTAGCCGCCGACTATCAACCATCACTCAAAGAAACAACGCTGTTTTTTCAAACTATCCAGAACAAGCTGCATTTTGCCTGTACCGGTCATACTGCTGCCGAATTGATCCACCAGCGTGCCGATGCCAGCTAGCCCCATATGGGCTTGAGTAGCTATAAAGGCGAAGAAGTGCGTAAAAGCGATGTGACGGTGGCGAAAAATTACCTTAATCAAGATGAAGTCAGCGAACTCAGCTGCGTGATCAACATGTGGCTGGATTTTGCCGAAGATCAGGCCCAGCGTCGCCAGCAGGTGTTCCTGCGTGACTGGCAGGAAAAGCTGGATCAGTTCCTGCAATTTAACGATAGCGAGGTTCGGCAAGGTGCTGGTACGGTCAGTAAGAAAATGGCAGATGAAAAAGCGCAGGCTGAATATATCCAATTTGCTGAGCAGCAACGGCGCTTAAAAGAAGCTGAAGGCGAAAAGGATATCACCGGTTTAGTGCAGTGGAAAACCGACACCATGATCTGAGCGGGCCATTCAATGGCCCGCTCAGATCCGTGACTAAGACTGATTTTTAATGAATTTGCGGTAACACCACTGGCTAAAGTCATCAACGTATAAAAATATCGCCGGGATCACCAGCAGGCTCAGCACGGTCGAGGTCAACAAGCCGCCAATCACGGCAATGGCCATCGGTGAGCGGAAGCTGGGGTCGGCACTGCCCAGCCCTATCGCAATTGGCAACATACCTGCCCCCATGGCAACGGTGGTCATGATGATCGGGCGCGCACGTTTATGGCAGGCATCCATCAGTGCCTCTTGGCGCGGTTTGGCAGCCACAACCGGCCGCCCGTCGCTGCCATCATTGCCACGCCGCGCCACAATAGCGTACTCCACCAGCAGAATAGAGTTCTTTGTGGCAATCCCCATCAACATAATCAACCCAATCAGCGAAGGCATTGATAAGCTTTGCCCAGCGACCAACAGGCCGACGAAGGCCCCCCCTAAAGAGAAAGGCAGTGCGGCAAGGATGGTCACCGGGTGTAGAAAATGTTTGAACAGCAGCACTAACACGATGTAAATACAGAGGATACCAATCAGCATGGCTAACCCAAAGCTGGCAAAGAGTTCACCCATGGTTTCAGCATCGCCGACTTCTACCACACTCACCCCGGCAGGCAAATTCTGTATTGAGGGAAGTTTTTTAACCTCATTTACCACTGTGCCTAATGGAACATTGGAAAGTTCGATCTCCAGATTGATATTGCGTGAGCGATCGTAGCGGTTGATCACCGCAGGCCCGCTTGCGATCGCGATATCTGCAACCTGGCTGAGCATCACCGGGCCTTTAGTACCGGGGATAATAAGGCGTTTTAATGTTTCGATATCTTGCCGTGCTGCATCATCCAGTTTCACCACGATGTCCAGTTGCCTTTGGGGCAAATTCAGCTTTGGCAACGACATGTCATAGTCCCCCAACGTAGCGACCCGCAGCGTTTCTCCGATAGCGGCACTGCTGACCCCCAGATCGGCTGCGCGAGCAAAATCAGGACGAATGACCACTTCCGGCCGGACGAGGCTGGCGGTAGACGCGATATTTCCCAACCCTGGGATAGTGCGCAAATCGCGCAGCACCGCCTGTTGGGCTGACGTCAGACTGCGCGGATCTTCGCCACTCAGCACCAGAATATATTTCTCTCCAGATGCACCTAGGCCCACTTTGGTACGCACCCCGGGCAGTTGTACCAATAGATCACGGATGCGTGCTTCAATATGTTGTTTACGCTCCCTCTCATTGCGCGCAATGAGTTGGATGGTCAAGGTCGCATTACGTGGCTCCACCAGGGCGGAGGAGAAGGGATCGCTTCCCGCACTTCCGGCGCCAATAGTGGTATAGACGCTGCGTATTTCAGGTATCTGACCGAGCAACTGACGAGCCTGTTCAGCCATCGCTTCAGTCTGGGTTAACGTCGATCCTGGCGGCAGCTCAACAGACACTTGAGTTTGCGAGTTATCATCCGGCGGCATAAATCCAGAGGGTAGCAGGGGGATCAACATCAGCGATGCAATAAAGAATAGCCCGACAGAAAGCAGCGTTTTGACCTTATGATGAGTACACCAGTTGACGATGCGTAAATAGCGGGTGAGCCAGGCCGGATCGCGATCGCTTGCCACCAGGGGTTTGAGCATATAAGCGGCCATCATTGGCGTAAGAATGCGCGCAACGACCAGCGAAGCAAAAACGGCGATCGACGCCGTCCAACCGAACTCTTTGAAAAATTTGCCCGCAATACCGCTCATAAACGCCGTAGGAAGGAAAACGGCGATCAGTGTAAACGTGGTGGCAATTACCGCTAAGCCAATCTCATCAGCGGCTTCTATCGCAGCTTCATAGGGGGTTTTACCACTGCGCAAGTGGCGCACGATGTTTTCGATCTCGACAATCGCGTCATCAACCAGAACCCCGATCACCAACGACAGGGCCAGCAGAGTGATCACATTGATAGAAAACCCCAGCAAGGCCATGCCAAAAAAAGCCGGGATCACCGACATGGGCAGCGCCACTGCCGAAATAAAAGTAGCCCGCCATTCGCGCAGGAAAAACCAGACGACCAACACCGCCAACAGCGCGCCTTCATACAGCAGATTGAGTGATGAGTTGTACTCCGCTTTGACTGGGCTGACGAAGTCAAATGCTTGGGTGAAAATCAGATGCGGGTATTCTGCCTTAATTTTTTCCAACGCTTTTTCCACGGCGTCGCCAACCTCTACCTCGCTCTCCCCGCGGCTACGCACGATCTCAAATCCAACGACTGGCTTACCGTCAACAAAGGCAGAAGCGCGGACTTCAGCCACGGTGTCGGTGACAGTAGCGAGTTGATCGAGGCTAACGTAGCGCCCATCGATAAGCGGGATCTGTAGTGCAGCGATCTCCTTGGCGGAGTGTTGCCCCCCTAGGGTGCGGATAGTCTGTTCGCTGTTGCCGAGATCGGCTCGTCCACTGGGGGCATCCTGCTGCACTAAACGCAGTTGTTGCGAGATCTGTGCCGCGCTCAGCCCCAGACTTTGTATCTTTAACGGATCGAGCACGACCTGGACCTGACGATTGACGCCCCCGACTCGTTTGACGGCCCCGACGCCGCGGATCGCCTGCAAGTTGCGCACCAGTTTGTTATCCACAAACCATGACAGTGCTTCTTCATCCAAATGCTCTGAGCGCACCGCATACACCAGCACAGGCGTTCCGGCCAGATTGACGCGTTGTACAACAGGATCACGGACATCGCTGGGTAGATCAGAGCGCACACCCTGTACTGCCGAACGAGTATCATCCACGGCTTCCTGGACAGGTTTCTCCAGCTGAAATTCCAGCGTCATAACCACGCTGCCTTCGGAGATCTTGGTATAGATGTGTTTTAGCCCCTGAAGGGAAGCAACGGAGTCCTCCAGTTTGCGCGCCACGTCGTTTTCCAACTGTTCCGGCGAAGCGCCCGGCAAGGCGGCGCTAACGGTGACCATCGGTAACTCGATATCTGGAAACTGTTGGACCTTCATACTACGGAAACTGATGATCCCAGCGACGGTGAGCAGCACAAACAACATTGCCGCGGGGATGGGATTACGTATAGACCAGGTAGAGAGATTCATTGTGCGGCTTCCCCTGTGGGGAGGGGGTTAACGCGCACTCTTTCGCCGTGATTGAGGAAACTGGCACCGCGGGTAACGATGCGCATATCAGGCCGCAGGCCGGTGAGGATCTCAAACCGTCCTTCATATAACTGACCAATGTCGACTTTAATTTCGCTGACGTTGCCCGCTTCATCTACAGCAAAAAGGTAGTGAAATCCTTCGCGTGAGACGAGAGCGGATTGTGAAACGGTGAGCGCCGATATTTCACCGACGTGGAACGCCCCTTGGGCAAACATGCCCGCTTTTACCCCGAGCTGTTGTTGCTGCGTTGGGGTGATATCGACATAGACGATGGCGTTGCGTGTTTGCAGATCGAGTGCAGGGGCCAGGGCGCGGATGCGGCCAGTGAGCTCGGTTCCTGCTGTGGTGCGCAAGACGGCACTCATACCCGGTTTGAGGTAGGGTAATTCTGCCGCAGTCAGTTCTGCGCGCCATTCCAGGCGCTCTTGACGGATCAGCCGGAATAACTCGTTGCCACGGTTGGCGACGTGACCAACCGTTGCGCTGCGCGATGAGATAATACCGTCGTCGGGGGCCAGTACGCGCGTTTTTTCCAGGCGCAACCGCTGGTATTGAACTTGCGCTTTCGCTTGTTGGACGCGAGCTCGTGCTGTTTTATCGGCGGCGAGATATTGGTCGATCTGCAATTCGCTGAGTGCGCCGGTATTTTTCAGTTGGCGTGCGCGTTGTGCATTAGTGCTGGCTTCGTCTTTATTTGCCTGAGCTTCTGCTAAAGCAGCCTCTGCTTGGGCAAGGTCAGTGGTGACTGTTTCGGTATCAAAACGCGCAAGAAGTTGGTCTTTACGCACGCGGTCGCCCACATTGACGTAAATTTCTGCCAGGCGTAACCCATCAGCCTCGCTACTGACGCTCGCCTCCTGCCAGGCGGCAATATTACCATTGGCGTTGATTTGGCGTGGTAAATTCTGTTGTTGGGGTATTTCGATATTAACGGTGAGAGCAGCCTGTTTCTCTGGGGGAGTATCATTATGGGCTGGTTTGTTTGCACTTATTGTAAAGATAAAATAAATGCTGATACCGATTATGAGGACAGCAGCGCCGAGAAAAATTCTATTTTTGTACCACGTCATCTTAATTCTCAACCCAGTGGTGGTGATTAAAAAAGTCCATTTAATTCATCAGCATACTATGCCAAGTTATCCGAAGAATCAATCGTTACGGCAATCAGGAAATATCTCAAAATCACACTTAGGTAGACTTAACGAGTTCCCACTGCAAGAACAACATCCCATAGGCTATCTGATAGGGCAAGATCGTACTCCAAGTGAATTTAATCATGCTTAGGTATTCAGAAACTATCCTATAACGAAAGAGTAAAACACCTGCATCATGTAGCCTGACATACTAAGTGTATACAGCATCTAAGTCGGATTAAAGCGCAGGCGGAATATGCCCAGTTTGCCGAGCAGCAGCGCCGCTTAAAAAAAGCTGAAGGAGAAAAGGATATTGCCGGTTTGCTACAGTGGAAAACGCATTTGGGCTGAGAAAATGTTAAGTCAGATATGATCTGACAGAGATCTGTATAAATAATCGGTAACTGTCAGTTCAGGTCTGAGCTAATACCGTTATCTGTTTTCATCACTAAAATCTTTGTCAGCAGCTCACAGCGTTTTTAGATATCGTCGAGGAGGAAATCTATCGCGGCCTTTACTTGGGTACGGTATTGCGACGCATCGCAGAGCTCAGCTCCGAGAGCTCGAACAGGTATACTTACCAACTCGTGAGTCATTACAGCGTATTCCTTGCCGTCCGTTAGCTTGATAAGGGGAATCATTCGAACCGGACGACGGCTACCCGGATAATTTTCAATAGGCAGCAGTGGGATGACAACTCGGCGGTTTAACTGCCCAATAATGTCACTAGTGACGTCCAGTAGCAGGGGGTAAACGACGTTTTTTCCAGCATTACGGTATACGGTGTATTGTACACGTAAGTATACACGCACTATAACTCCGAAAGTCGGTTCAGGCACATTTTCCATGCTCTCCCAAACGCCTCGGTGAACGCCACAATCAACCCCGCCATGCCTTTGCCTGAATAGACGGGATCGAGCAGAATGCCTTCCAACTGGGCAGACAGGCGCAGTGCTTCCAGCATGCCATCGGTCGGCAAGCCATAGCCATCACCGACATAATCACTGTTGGCCACCACGGCTTCACGCGGGAATTCCCCTTTCAGCCCCAGCAGTTCCCAGGTGCGCTGCGCCATTCTGCTCCTGTTTGTCTTTCGGTGCTCTGACGCTGATGCCCAGCACCGGAATACCGCTGTTGCTGGCGGTAAGCCCGGTCACCAGGCCCGCCTGAGTGCCGGTGCTGCCCGTTGCATGGACGATGTGATCGATCCGCAACTGCTGCTGGCTCGATTGATAGAGTAACTCCTCTGCGCAGGCCACATAACCCAGGGCACCGATCGGATTAGAGCCGCCGCCGGGGATGATATAAGGCCGTTTCCCCTGTGCCCGTAGCGTCTCCGCCAGATGCTCCATGGCCTGCTGCATATCCGTGCCCGCAGGCGGATGGCCCGCAATGGTTCCCCCCAACAGGTTATCCAGCAGGATATTGCCCGAGTGCTGATAGTCATCGCCAAAATCACTGACGCGTCTCTCCAGCAGAACCTGTGCTTGCAGGCCCAGCTTGGCGGCGGCGGCAATGGTCTGGCGCACATGGTTAGACTGCGTTGCCCCTTGGGTAATGATAACGTCGGCCTTTTGTTGCAGGGCGTCCGCCAGCAGGAATTCCAGTTTGCGCGTTTTATTCCCTCCGGTGGCTAACCCGGTACAGTCGTCGCGCTTGATATAAATAGTCGGGCCACCCAGGTAGCGCGACAGATTGGGTAATGCTTCCAACGGAGTAGGGAAATGGCCGAGTGAAAGGCGTGGAAAGCGAGCGAGATGCATAATAATCCCTTAATAGGTGAACTAAATATTGAGATGGCGGCGGGCTTCGTATTAATCATTTATTATTGTTTGCTGTGGAAATAAACATCAACTTTCTCAGGCTATATTCTTTGCCATTTTTCATCTAATCACTATTGAGAATAACCTATAGCGAAACGTCACAAACAATGGATTAACAGTATGCTGAATTTCACATATAGATAGCACAATAATTGCTAACGGCGGATGAGCGTTTATTCTCGGTCAACTGCCAATATAGGTTATTCAATTCGGTTATTTGTGGGGTTCACCTTTGATGGGTAACATTCTTCCGTTTTTATGGATGTTATCTCAAGGAGAAATAATAATGATAACCACGCTGTTATCACTGATTCCGGTGATGTTTCTCATTGTGATGGGTTTTGTGCTGCGCAATAGGAACCTGATTGATAGCGGTTTCTGGTTGCCTTGTGAAAAGCTGAATTATTTTTATCTGTTTCCTGCGCTGATGTTTGTGCAGGTTGGCAAGGCCGATCTTAGCCAGTTTCCAATAAAACCTATCGCCTGGTCGATTCTTGGCGCGGTGTTGATTGGGGCCATTTCACTTTGGTTATGTCGTATTTGGCTGAAACAATCGGGGCCCGTATTCTCCTCCGTGATTCAGGGTGCGTTGCGCCCGAATACCTATACCCGGCTCACTATAGGCTTCAGCACGCCCAGTTGCTGCAACTGTTCTGCATACACAAAGGTGCGATCGCCCCATTTAGATCCTGGTACAGACATAAACAGGTATTCCATCCGATTCCAGTACCATCATTTTTCTTCCTTCCCTGAAGGTATCAATCGGTAAACTCCATTTCTTTTCTCTTCTGCTCATCGGTTCCAGCAGCTTTTTCATCGTGTCGGTGAGCGTTGCTGGCGTGAACACCATGAAAGACTTGCCCTGATCCTGGGTGATGACAAAGGGGATTGGCTGTTCTATGTATAATGCTTCCTTACCTGTTTCACTGAGTTGCCCTAAAAAATTGAATTGTCCCGAGTTCCCCATCACCGAGTATGTGGTCAAGGCATCGTAGGTTATGTCACCGTTGTGAAGGTAAACCTTATTCCAGCAGGTGAAGTGGCTGTTTTGATAGTTATAGAGAGCGTTCGCCAGCAAGGGTAAAAAAATAACAGTGAAGAATGCTAGCCATAACAGTAGATTACGATATTTTGGGGTCATTGTTATATTCGAAAAAGTAATGTGTTAAACACGAAGAGATACCCGACGAGTTTTTGTTACAGATGTGGACTGACATTCGGGTATTCGCTGTATTGGCGGTGATGTAAGCCACCTGACCGGGTTCACACGAGATTTTTTTTTCCTTTATAAAGGAAAGATACTCTCCGTTGCTGTTCGGTATTTTTGTTGTTTTTGCAAATACCAGACACTGATTAGCCTCTCCAATCTGATGGTATGCAGAGAAGTAGTTCAACGTGCGCGTAACATTGTGGTACAGCTGCTGGCAAGTAACCCAGAAAAATGTGAGAGAAGCGCTGACTATAATGAGATGTATTATCGTGTGTGATTGTTTTATTTTACTGAACAGTAACGCTGCTACTCCTTTGCTAAATGGCTTTTCATCGCTTTCTAAAGGTTGAGCCTCCTCTGATTTTTCTTCTGCCCTCTCGGTGGCTGTAGGCGGTTTAGATTCTGTTTCTTCAGCGACCAAGTCAGCCTCTATTTCTTCTTCAATAAATGTTACTGTGCCAGAAAATTTTATCCCTTCTTTTGGCACGGTCTGGATGATATTGCCATGCAATCCAGCAGATCTCAGGCCGCGCCGCAGCAAAGAGATATTTTGATAGAACGCATTAGTCGTGACGTATTGCTTCTGGTTTTCCCATACTTGTTTAAAGAATTCTTGTTGGCTAATAACCGTATTGGGCTTTTGCAAGAGCAACAGTAAGCATCTGCTGGCTGGCAGGTTGAGCGTGCTTTCTGAGCCTGTTCCACCTGCCGGAACTAATCGATGTTCATCAGGATAGAAAAAAATAGACTTATTAATAATGAATTTTTTGTTCATTTTCAGTTACGTGGTTGGATTTAGGATTTTTCGCACGACTAATTAATATTGTAGCTTGAAAGTATGAACTTACCACATGCGGGAGTAGCATTTTGATAAAAGATTTTTGTATTGCGCAGATTTTTAGAACAACTTAACGAAATATTCCAATGGTTCCTATCGCATTATTATATTTGGCGGGCGGGGAAGCGGAAGATAAGAGCGATGATCGAGTGCAAAGTCTACGTTATCTACCCTATGGTGTATTCACTGTGCTCTGCGATTGAGAGTCGCGTTGAGGTATAAGCTATGCGCAGCAATCAAAGCTATCCTATTCATCAGTGCAATATGTCAACAAATTATGTTGACTATCAGAGTATGTTTTCAACTTTGCAATCGATAGTATCAGGTTATAAACGAAGCATGTTCTGAGCCTTAAAAAATATTGATATATCTTCTATAAATGAAGGGCTGTTTATAGGTTTCCGCGTTCTGATAATATCAGTAATCTTGCGTGCGCCTAGTTTATGCAGTGCATTCCTTTTGTGCGTATAGACCGTTTTTATTGAAATATCCAAGAAATCACTGATAAAGGCAGTGCTATGGCCGTTCATAATATGCAATAGTATATTTTTTTCACTGTTTGTCAGTTTTATATTATTGTGGGGGTAATATTTTTCCCCTAGTAAAACATTGGAAATGGCGTTGCTGATGTCTTCTATCTCTGATTTTTCATTGATAACGTGACCAAAGTTAAAGCTTGAATAGAATTTAATGAGGTGCTTGGGGGAAATGATAATGACTCCACCTATATGATTCATAAATGAAAATAGGGAGTAGGGCAAATAATCATATTGTGATGTATGAAAAATAAATGCACTGGCCTCATGTTTCATCCTGCTGTCAATGGATGAGGCATTTTTGTGAGAAATCAACTTAAGGGTGCAAAATTCTTTTTTTAAAATCGCCTGCAATCCGATGAAAAAATAATTGTCATCAGTGATCAAATAAACAACCATAAAATCTCCTTGATATTATACAAGTATTCCTTGTGATTTATTGCCTGTGTTAAATCTTGTGTTAATTAATAATGAATGAAGCGATGTTCTCCAGAAATAAGATGTCACATGCTGACCTGATTCAGGCTGGCGACCTCTTTGGTTCGCCAGCCTGTACGGCTTATCTTTTACGGCTGACAGACCGAATCGAAGCGCTGCATCAGCTGTTGCTGGCTGCCTTTCGCCTGTGGCAGCAAGCGATAGCGTACGCTGCATTGCATGCCGCTGCCTTCGCCCCATATGATGCGCAACTGTCCTTGTTCTTCCGCCACGCGTGCATACAGTTGGCCCCCTTGCCCTACTGAGCCGACACTATTGCCTTTTTCGTCCACAACATTGGCCCCAAACGGCACCGGTTCTCCCTGATAGGTTGTCATGATCAGGATCGGGGTGCCTCGCTTGCTATCATATTTCACCTTCACCACCGCACCGGAATACGGTGCTACTTTCTGGCTGGTGTTATTCAGTTCGATGTCTGTCGGCATGCCATTCGGATCGATACTGACTTCGTTCATCTGATACGCATTGAGGTAAGGCACGACCGCATAGCCGCGCGAGTCGATTCTCACACCTGGATAAGACGATACGTTGGCACCTTGTGCGCCTTTGGCCTCCACCAGAGCGAAGGTATCTGAGGTATATGGCGTGAATGTCACCCCACCAGAGTGCCCAATCACCGTTCCATAAAGCCCGGCAGAAACGCTCTGATAACCCTTGCCAGTGCTGTAAGTTCCACTCAGCGCCGTGAACGGGCTGCGGTAGTTGGTACTCAATGAGCCGCTGGAACCCACGCCCTGATTGGCATTCATCGCGGTGACGCCATAGCTGAACTGATTTTCCATCCCGGCGGTACCGGACACGGTGGCCTGCTGGCCATTACGGCCGCTGCTATCATGTGACAAATCCATGCGCAACTGAGGCGTGTGGATCTGGTCATTACGGCCCAACGGCAGGCTGAAACTCAGCAGATAGTTCGTCTGGGTCGCTCCCAGGCTGGAATAACTGCGGTTGACGCTGATGCCATACGACAAACTGTTATAATTGTTGTTGTAGCCCACCTGGTACTGCTTCTCGGTACCCTCTTTGTTCCAGTAGTTTTGTATCGAGCCGCTGACATACAGCTGCCCCCAACCCTCGGCCAGCCCTTGGCCAGCGGTAACGGTGAATCGATTCTTGGCTCGCCATACTGAATCAGGTGAAAAACCTTTCGCTACCGCATCACGGGTCTGCATCGCGGTCATAAAGTCCATATAACCATGGGTAGAGAAGCGGTACGCCGCCAATGACAGGTTACTGTTGGTTTCATTGATCATCTTGCTATAGCTCAGCTGATAGCTTTGCCCGCTGAGGCTATTGTTCGGTTGATGCTGGCTATCATCCGCCACTGGGCCTCTCCCCAGATACGTACGAGCCTGGGTCACGTCGAAAGCCATTGCCCCAACCGGCAGACCGACCGCTGCGCCCAGTTGCAGCGCATAATAATCTTGGCTGACTTGCAGGCCACCGTAGCCGGTGATGGCGTTGGTCAGCCCACGTTGGTAAGTTGCCTGATACAGTGCGGGTTTATCGCGGATATTATCGCTGCGTAATTCACCTGCGGTAATGGCATAGCGTGATGATCCTGGGCGCAGCAGTTGCGCGACCGACGCATAAGGGACCCGGAATGTCTGTTCGGTGCCGTCAGACTCACGCACGGTAACGTCTAAGTCCCCACCGTATCCGGTCGGGTACAGATCGTTGATCAGGAACTCCCCTGGTGTCACGGTGGTTTCATACAGCACCTGGCCGTTCTGCCGTACGGTGACGCGGGCGTTGGTGCGGGCAATGCCTCGGATATCCGGCGCATAGCCACGCAGGGATTCCGGTAACATCCGCTCATCGCTGGCCAGTTGAATACCGGAGAACGGCAAGGTATCAAAAATCTGCCCAGGCGTGTTGGATTGTCCTACTAGCATCCGGCCCATCAGCTGCGGAATATCGCGTTGCAGATAAGTATTGATATTGCTGTACTGTTTCTGCCCGCTATCCGTCCAGTTATAGGAACCATTATGCCGTAAATACCAGCCATTCACGTTCAGCCCGGCATTCACACCGGCGAACATCGAACTGAAAGTATTACCCTGAGATTCGCTGGTGTAGCCATTGACGTTATAGCCGAGCAATAACGCCGGGACGCCGCGATCCCATAATTCAGGGCTGACGGTACCGCGAGCGGCGTTAAGCATATAAACCTGGGGAATAACGATATCCAGCCGCTGTTCATTACTGTCGTAGTTAACCTGTGCCTGTGGCAGCTTGCGTTGCAGATCGACGCATAATTCACCGTCGCCTTGCTGGTTTAGAAAATTTGCAGGCAGTTTCTCGTAATTGAACGTAATATTTTTAATGATCTCGCTGGTCAGGCACGGATAGACCGATTTATCTTCCCGCGCTTTAAACTCAATATCGGTATTACTCACGAGTTGGTTGTTAACATACAAAGCAGTTTTATATACTCCAGGCAGCGCCGAAGAGCCGTTCGCGAAGCGACTAAGGTCGACCGATTTTCTATCATCAACATTCAGGAAAGAAGCATCAAACTCCAGATTCTTTGCTAGCTCTTTTGGCGGGTTAACCACAACATCAGCACTGGCGTTGCCCACGAAAAAAGTTGATAAGATGGCGATGGCCAGAGGGGAAAGCCTGCTCTGGATGCCACATTGCCAATATTTTGACATATAAAATTCCTTCAAGAATTTATTCCCTGAATAATGACTAAAGTGCTGAATAAATATATTTATGTATGTGGCGATTTATTTCACGACAGCATCGAAGGTATTTACTGCACCATAGTCATTAACAAAGGTGCCGGTTATCTGATTGCCAGCCTTGCCGGGCAGGGCAAAGGTCAGGGTCGAGTGTGGGGCGATCATGTCGCCTTCAATTTCTTTCCCGTTCACTTTCAGGCTGACGAAAGACACGTAAAACGGCGTCGGGTTTGAGGCCTGCACGCTGTTGTCTTTGGCGCGCCAGGTCACGGTTTTCGCGGCATCATCGGCATTGCCTGCCAACCCTGCCGGGCGATAGAACAGCTTGATACGCGAGCGAAAAGCCACCTGCAGCAGGTTCTCATCGGCCTTGGCCTGTTTCTTCGCGGGCACTTCCAGCACGTTCAGCCAGAATATCGACTCCTTGTCCTTCGGCAGTGCGCCGCCGGTATAGCTGATGCGCAGGGTCTGGCCTTTGCCCTGTTCCACACGGTTCATCGGTGGTGTCAGCACAAACGGCACCTGAATAGAGGCAGGCTTGGCCGTGGTATCCCCGGTATCAATCCAGCTCTGAATAAGGACAGGCGACGGGCCCGCGTTGGTGAGTTTGACGCTGACCTCTTTGGCATCAGACGGATAAATCACCCGGGTTCCGGTAATGACCACACTGGCCAGACTCTGGGCACTGAACAATGCAACAGCAGCCATGCTGAGTGCTTGCAACCTGTAACACGAGAGGAACGACATAAAAAGCTCCTGGCAAACCGGTAAAATGGGAGGAGAAAAGTCTCCTCCCCGGCGCTCTTATTTGTACTGAATGGAGTAAACCACGTTGCTGACGACCGTACCGGCCGTGGTCTGGCCATCGGCATAGTATTCAACGGCGTACGGCAGAGTGGCGCTACCGGTGGCAACACTGATATAGGCGGTATTGGTTCTCTGGTTGCTGTTACCCACCTGAATCGGAGTCTGAGACGCGGTAGAAGCGTCACGCAGTTGCAGGCTGACCTTGGTGGCATTGCCGCTCATGTTTTTCAGGTGGCCGGTTGCCTGGTCAACGGAAGCCCCTTCTTCGAAGTAGGCGGAAGCGGTTTTCAGGGTGCCTGAACATTCGGTCAGCGCCATGGCAAAACCGGTACGGCCAGCCGTCTGGGTGGCCTCCGTCAACTGGTTGGTTCCGATGGTAGGCAGGATCACGGTGGCATCAGCCGCCTGGCCGTCGACAATCACGTTACAGGTTGTCGCCGTCAGTTCACCTTTGAAGGTGATCGTGCCGGTAGAGGCCGCCTGAGCCATACCGACAGAACCCAATACCACAGTCAGGGAGGCAGCGATTGCTAACTTTTTCATATATATTCCTATTACTCACTAGTTTTGTTAAGCCATTTTAATAATGATTAAAACAGCAGGGTGACATCCATATTTTATGGATACATTCATATTCACATGTGGATAACACAATGATGCTTATTGGTAATACAATGGCGTCACCACATGGTTATTTACGGCATAGCCAACACCTTTTACGTTGACAATAAAGCTTTCTGGCAAGCCAATTAAGCTGAGCTTCGCTCTTAATTCTTTAATCGCCTGCCACAGGCGTTGGCTGGAGGAAGAAATATTGTTCTTCTCCCATATGTTTTCGAGCAGATCTTCTTTTGATAATGCTTTATTTTTGCCATGGTGTATCAATAAAAAGACCAACAAATCAATTGCGGTGCCATTTAATGTTACTGTGCAGAACAGCGTTGTTTTTTCCGTTTTCTCGGTATAAATACGGACAAGTCTGCGGTTGGCAATGTCAAGCTGAATATCATTATCAATAAGGAACCCGTAAAGACTACGCTCCATATAATTTCTCAAGATATAGGCAGGGCAAGCTCTTGTGAAAAATTACCACTCCATTGATGCTCTATTATAGAATCAGATTGATCTGAATCAACCCGGCTCACTGGCTAAGGGAGCGAGGGCGGCATCAAATGGGTGTGGTTTTTATCACTTAACTTCAAACATAAATCAGCATATTTAACTGGTTTTTTGTTCTTTAATAGCCTGTGGTGTTGATATTTAAATATAAAACATTAAGTAGTTTTAAATTCTTTTTTTCTCATCAAAACAAGTAAAAAATCTATTCAATATTAGGATGAGGCTTATGACACCGGTTTGCTTTGTGCATACTGCCTCTATCTCCATCTTGTCCTCCACCTTGTCTTTCTGTTGAGATAAATGCTAGGAAAAAACTTAGGCATAGTCTAATGAACTCTTCTTATTTCTTTTTAATAAAATCAATTCACCAACCACAAACCGCTCCTTTGGGAGCAAAAATAGAAAGTCGTCTCAGAAAATATTTTAATAGAATCATATGTTTTTTTGCTGCTTGTTTTTATTAAGATTTCTTGAACCCTGGGGTGTAGGCAAGAGGACTATTTAAATAGTCAATGCCTTGTTTATTGGTTTGTGAGGCGTATTTTTATCCATTAGGAAGTGGGGGTTGTTCTTACCGTCTGGCGAATACATCAAAACATCATGAACTGAGCCACTTTTATTTTAGATCTGATGCCGTTTGGTCATTTTTCTGGAATAACCGGTTGAGCTGTTCTTTTTTACTGGGGTGGGAACGATCCATATTGATATGAATGAACTCAGAGGGGTATCGCACAGAGCAATATGCGCGCAACAAACGGGTTCTCTCCCTTGGTATCGACATGGGAGAGCGTTTTCTGGTGGTGGAATGCTGAAAGCAGGGTTTTTTTAATGATGCAGAGAGAAAAATGGCGTCGTGGTACAAGGTGTTATGCCGGTCTGATGAACACTCCCCTATTTAAACCGGCTGCCTGTTCATTTCTGATAAACCCAAAAATCTTAATAAAGATAAATTATAATAAAAACAGGGGATTAATTTTTTTTCTGTGTGATTTTTTCTCTTGAATGATGTGTGGTTATGCCGGAAGTTCTGCTAGGTACCGTTGTTTTATTAAAAAGAAATAAGAAGAGTTCATTAGACTATGCCTAAGTTTTTTCCTAGCATTTATCTCAACAGCAAAACAGGGTGGAGGACAAGATGGAGATAGAGGCAGTATGCACAAAGCAAACCGGTGTCATAAGCCTCATCCTAATATTGAATAGATTTTTTACTTGTTTTGATGGAAAAAACAGAATTTAAAACTACCCAAGGTTTTTTAATGAAATATGAACGTTGTGGACTATAAAGAAACAAAAATCCAGGTAAATATGCTGATTTATGTTTGAAGTTAAGTGATAAAAACCATGCCAATTTGATGCCGCCCTCGCTCCCTTAGCCAGTGAGCCGGGTTGATTCAGATCAATCTGATTCTATAATAGAGCTTCAAATGGAGTGGTAATTTTTCACAAGAGCTTGTCCTGCCTATATCTTGAGAAATTATATGGAGAATAATCTTTACGGGTTCCTTATTGATAATGATATTCAGCTTGATATTGCCAACCGCAGACTTGTCCGCATCTATACCGAGAAAACGGAAAAAACAATGCTGTTTTGCGCAGTAATGCTAAATGATATCACCATGGATCTGTTGATCTATTTATTGAATCAGCACGGTAAGAATAAAACATTATCAAAAGAAGAGCTGCTCGAAAACATATGGGAGAAGAACAATATTTCTTCCTCCAGTCAACGCCTATGGCAGGCGATTAAAGAATTAAGAGTGAAACTCAACGTAGTCGGTCTGCCAGATGACTTTATTGTGAATGTAAAGGGAGTCGGTTACTCCTCAAATGGCCATGTGGTAACACCTTTGTTTTATTAAAAATTCCATCCCATTATCAAGGCGATAATATAAAGCGACTCGTGGGAAATGGATGTCACCCTGCTGTTTTAATCATTATTAAAATGGCTTAACAAAACTAGTGAGTAATAGGAATATATATGAAAAAGTTAGCAATCGCTGCCTCCCTGACTGTGGTATTGGGTTCTGTCGGTATGGCTCAGGCGGCCTCTACCGGCACGATCACCTTCAAAGGTGAACTGACGGCGACAACCTGTAACGTGATTGTCGACGGCCAGGCGGCTGATGCCACCGTGATCCTGCCTACCATCGGAACCAACCAGTTGACGGAGGCCACCCAGACGGCTGGCCGTACCGGTTTTGCCATGGCGCTGACCGAATGTTCAGGCACCCTGAAAACCGCTTCCGCCTACTTCGAAGAAGGGGCTTCCGTTGACCAGGCAACCGGCCACCTGAAAAACATGAGCGGCAATGCCACCAAGGTCAGCCTGCAACTGCGTGACGCTTCTACCGCGTCTCAGACTCCGATTCAGGTGGGTAACAGCAACCAGAGAACCAATACCGCCTATATCAGTGTTGCCACCGGTAGCGCCACTCTGCCGTACGCCGTTGAATACTATGCCGATGGCCAGACCACGGCCGGTACGGTCGTCAGCAACGTGGTTTACTCCATTCAGTACAAATAAGAGCGCCGGGGAGGAGACTTTTCTCCTCCCATTTTACCGGTTTGCCAGGAGCTTTTTATGTCGTTCCTCTCGTGTTACAGGTTGCAAGCACTCAGCATGGCTGCTGTTGCATTGTTCAGTGCCCAGAGTCTGGCCAGTGTGGTCATTACCGGAACCCGGGTGATTTATCCGTCTGATGCCAAAGAGGTCAGCGTCAAACTCACCAACGCGGGCCCGTCGCCTGTCCTTATTCAGAGCTGGATTGATACCGGGGATACCACGGCCAAGCCTGCCTCTATTCAGGTGCCGTTTGTGCTGACACCACCGATGAACCGTGTGGAACAGGGCAAAGGCCAGACCCTGCGCATCAGCTATACCGGCGGCGCACTGCCGAAGGACAAGGAGTCGATATTCTGGCTGAACGTGCTGGAAGTGCCCGCGAAGAAACAGGCCAAGGCCGATGAGAACCTGCTGCAGGTGGCTTTTCGCTCGCGTATCAAGCTGTTCTATCGCCCGGCAGGGTTGGCAGGCAATGCCGATGATGCCGCGAAAACCGTGACCTGGCGCGCCAAAGACAACAGCGTGCAGGCCTCAAACCCGACGCCGTTTTACGTGTCTTTCGTCAGCCTGAAAGTGAACGGGAAAGAAATTGAAGGCGACATGATCGCCCCACACTCGACCCTGACCTTTGCCCTGCCCGGTAAGGCTGGCAATCAGATAACCGGCACCTTTGTTAATGACTATGGTGCAGTAAATACCTTCGATGCTCTTATTAAGTAATGTTCAGATTAAAATTTTACTTTTTAGTAACACCAACATGAATAGCCAAACAGAGGGCAATAACTCATGAAATTATCAATAAATAAAATTCTGGGCCTTTTGGGTGGGCTATTGCTGAGTGTTATCAGTTCCAGTAGCTGGGCCAATGTGGCGTGTTCGATAGCTGCTAGCTCAACGCAAACTGAAGCCGTGCCGTTGAACCCAGCGGCGATTTCTGCCGGGGCCGATATTCCCGTGGGGACGATTCTCTATCAGGGAACCTGGGTGATGAAAATGATCCCGATGACGTGCAACTGGGCACAAGCCGATGTGGGTAAATCATTCTGGTACAACAGTACAACGGTGGTTACCAATACGCCATTCCCCCTCAGCAATTTGACGACCGGCCCATTTGCTGGTGCAGTCTATCAGACCAATATTCCGGGCATCGGTGTGGTCATTTCACGCGCCTCTAATAGCAGCCCAATAACAACAACCAGGCTTATTGCTGCTGATATGGAGACCGTCATTAAGCAAGTGAATGGGGAGCTTGGTGGGGTCTATAATATTGCGGGTTCAACACGCTATGTATCATTAATTAAAACCGGACCTATCACACCGGGTAACTATACGCTCAGCGGTGCAAACCTCCCGAGTATCAAGACCACTCTTGACCCCGCGTTGAATAGCCATACTGGCTCGGCAACGGTAACCGGGTTCCCGTTTGCTTTTTATAATATCAGTTTTCAAGGTAATCTGACGGTATCAACCCAAACCTGTACAACGCCAGATGTTGCTGTTGCCATGGGGAAGTATAATATCAATACGGATTTTAACGGGATAAATACGAGCCCGCCTTGGGTAGATGCCTCAATTTCCCTGACCAATTGCCCGACATTCTACGGTTTCTATAATAATACCAATACGACGTTGTTAATGAATTACGGTACTGGAGCGAGTAACGTAACCACCTCACTCAATAATAGCATTGGCGTGCAATTAACCCCGGCAACCACGGTAACTGATTCTGGCAATGGGATAATGGCGATCGATTCAACGGTATCTGGCGCTGCATCAGGGGTGGGGATCCAGATCGGTTGGGGAAGGAGCGACCAAACGCCGACCTTGTTTAACTTTGCAACGGAATATCCGATGACTCTGCCGAAAGACGGCAGCCCGACCATACGTATTCCATTAGCTGCCCGCTATATTCAAACGGCGGCAAATATCACTCCGGGGCAAGCGAATGGCAAAATCGTGTTTCTGATTAACTATTATTGAAGACATTACCGCACTAACCCAATGAGCCGGGCAAGCGTTGATGTTGACCTTCAACGTTTGCTCGGTTTTTAAACATCAATAGCTAGGGTAAAGCGATTAACCCAGATACTGGGCATCGCTGACGGGTTCCATCCACTCCACCGGGCTGCCGTTGAGGGATTCGGCGATCGCGATGTGGGTCATGCTTGAATCGGCTGCGGCACCGTGCCAATGCTTCACGTTTTCCGGGATCCAGACGATATCACCGGGTCTGATCTCTTCGGCTTCTTTTCCCCATTCCTGTACCAGACCATGGCCTGCGATCACCAGCAGCGTTTGCCCCAGTGGATGCGTATGCCAGACGGTGCGGGCGCGGGGTGCGAAGGTTACGGTTGCGCCGCCAACCCGTGCCGGTTCGCTGGCCTGGAAGGGGGAGGCAATGTTCACTTTACCGGTGAACCAACTTTCTGGGCCTTCGACGGTGGGTTGAGCATCGCTACGGATAATCTTCATGGGTTCTTCCTCTGAATTGAGTGCTGTAAGGAAACGGCGTACCGTTGGTTCTGGTTTAACAGGGTACTGCGCAGACTGTGGAGCGACTAGAGAGCAAAATGCGCAAGAACCTATGAGAAGGGCTCACTAATGTTGAGAGAAAATGTCCACGATCTGATCTCTTTTTCCGTGGTTGCCACAGAAAAAAGCTTCACCCGCGCCGCCGCCAAGCTGGGTGTGTCTCAATCGGCCCTCAGCCATGCGATTCGTGGTCTGGAAGAGCGCTTGAAGATCCGCTTGCTGACGCGCACCACCCGCAGCGTGGCCCCCACCGAAGCCGGAGAGCAACTGCTTAGCCGCATTGCGCCGCTGCTGGAGAATATCGAAGATGAGCTGATCGCGTTAACCGAGATGAATGATAAGCCAGCAGGAACTATCCGTATCACCGCCGCCGAGCATTCAGCCCAGACGGTGCTGTGGCCTGCGCTTGAGCGTTTCTTGCCTGGTTATCCTGATATCAAGGTGGAGGTCACCATCGATTATGGCCTTAAGGATATTGTCTCCGAACGTTACGATGCGGGGATCCGTCTGGGGGAACAGGTGGCGCAGGATATGGTGGCGGTACGCATTGGCCCGGATATGCGCATGGCAGTGGTCGCAACGCCCGGTTATCTTGCCGGAAAAATGCCTCCCGTTACGCCGCATGATCTGCAACAGCACCGTTGCATCAACCTGCGGCTACCAACATTGGGGGGCATCTATGCTTGGGAATTTGAGAAAGATGGTCGTCCGTTACGAGTGCGGGTAGACGGCCAGTTGATCCTGAACTCCAACTCGCAAATCATGAAGGCGCTGTTGGCCGGGTTCGGGATGGCCTTTGTGCCGGAAGATACGGTGCTGGATGAGCTGCGAAGCGGCAAGCTGGTGCGGTTTCTCGAGGACTGGTGCGCGCCGTTCCCCGGTTACTATCTCTACTACCCGAGCCGTCGACAGCATACTTCGGCCTTCGCCCTGTTGATTGAAGCACTGCGTTACCACGGATAGTCACCCAACCCTTCATTCTGCGTGAAGGGCTGGGCTGCACATCACGCTTGCAGCGAAGCCATGTCGATCACGAAGCGGTATTTGACGTCGCTTTTCAGCATGCGCTGATAGGCTTGATTGATATTTTGTATATCAATCAGTTCCACATCGGAAGTAATGCCGTGTTGGCCACAGAAATCCAGCATTTCCTGCGTCTCGGCAATGCCGCCAATCACCGAACCGGCAACGGATTTGCGGCCCATAACCAACGGAGCGCTGTTGAGCACCGGATCCAGATCCCCCAGATAGCCCACCAGAACCAGCGTGCCATCCAGCGCCAATGTCGGTATGTAGGGCTTCAGG
Organism: Serratia sp. YWN4; assembly: GCF_055790845.1. Classification (NCBI taxonomy): domain Bacteria; kingdom Pseudomonadati; phylum Pseudomonadota; class Gammaproteobacteria; order Enterobacterales; family Yersiniaceae; genus Serratia; species Serratia sp. YWN4. The sequence goes on along the minus strand of NZ_CM147696.1, from coordinate 5,361,437 downwards.
TCATGCACATAGGGGATCGTATCGATGATCAGATCGAATTGGCCTTTTACGCTGGCCATCTGGGCGTCATCGCTGGAAAGCACTACATGATGAGCGCCTAAACGGCGTGCATCCTGTTCTTTGCCCGGCGAACGGGTAAACAGGGTGACTTCTGCCCCCAGAGCATGGGCCAGCTTCAGCGCCATATGGCCTAAACCCCCTAAGCCCACCACGGCAACTTTGCTGCCGGGGCCAACCTGCCAATGTCGCAGCGGCGACCAGGTGGTGATCCCGGCACACAGCAGCGGTGCTGCACTTTTTAAATCGAGCCCCGACGGCATTTTCAGGACGAACTTGTCGGAGACCACGATTTTCTCTGAATAGCCGCCGTAGGTTGGCATCTGGTCATGCCGATCAGTATTGTTGTAGGTCAGGGTTGGACCTTCTTCACAATATTGTTCCAACCCCTGTTCACAGGCGCTGCAATGCTGGCAGGAATCCACCATGCAGCCAACGCCCACATAGTCCCCTGGCTTGAAGCGTGAAACTCCAGCACCAACACCGATCACCTGGCCAATAATCTCGTGGCCTGGCACCAGTGGGTAGGTCGCTCTGCCCCAATCATTCTGCACATGATGCAGGTCAGAGTGGCAAACGCCACAGTAGAGAATTTGAACCACAACATCGTTGGCCCGTGGATCAAGGCGAATAAAGCGATGTGGAACCAGCGCTTCTTTTGCTGCCATGGCAGCGTAACCTAGTACATTCATCGACATGTTGATGCCTCTTCGGATCGGTGTGCGCAGACAACGCGCAGGGTTTGACGTTAATGAGCCAAGGTTAACAGCGGGTCGCCCGTGGGAATAGCCAGGGTAATCAGCATGAGCTTATGAGTTGAACTCATAAGCGGCGATGGGCCTGTATGGCGTAAGGGGGCACGTTATAACCAGAAAACGTTGCGGAGTTGTCTGATTAAAGGGGGTAGCTTCTGGCGATGGTCTATAGTTAACCCTCAGGACGGCGGGCCGAGAGGGAAGATATGCGCTTTATCGTTATCAGGCATGCAGAATCAGAATGGAACCGGGAAGGGATCATCCAGGGTCAGCTCGATAGCCCGGTGACGCCACATGGGCACCGGCAGATCGCGGCGTTAATGGCCGCGCTGAAAGAGACTCCCTTTACCCAATTTTTCAGCTCGCCTTCGGGGCGGGCGATGGCCACCGCACAGGCGCTGGCGGCACACTGCCAGTGCGAGGTCAGCAGTGATGCGCGATTGTATGAGCAGCATTTTGGTTGCCTGCAGGGCCAGCCCTATCATCAGGCAATGCGTAATCACCCCGATACCTTTGCGCGTATTTTTGCCGGTGAACCTACGGCCGCAGCTCCGCAAGGCGAATCGGCAATGGACGTTGCCCAGCGTATGGTCGCTTTCTTTCTGGCGTTTCCGCCTTCCCAGCGCGGTACCTTTGGTGTTGTGACGCATGGGCATGCATTGCAGGCGTTGATTTGGCAACTGAAGGGCAGTGATTGGATGGAAGATATCAGCAAATACGGCCACCCCAGCTGTGGCTATTCCGTGATTGAAGTGAGTCATGGGCGGCTGCAATTGCAAAGCTGGGGAGTGGCGACGCATTTGCGATCGTTGCATCCGGCACCGATTTGATGACCTCAACACCGTGTGTCAAAAGACGCTTTTCCTTTAATCGATGAGTTTACTCTTTGTAAAACTCAGAAAAGATTATTAATATTTGGTCGCTGCTTGTGGCAGTGAGAGGCACGTTTGCCTCTCTTGGGATCTTGAATATTAACGAGGGAAAACACACTGTGAAAAATATTTTCTTTTTTGAGGCGATGTTGACGCCGAAAATCATCACTTTTGTCTACTGGCTCTGCTTGGTGAGCGTTGTCATTGGTGGTGTTGGGCTGATGGTTTATGGCGAATTTTTCCGTGGCCTGCTGGGCTTGGTCATCGGCGGTGTGTTCACCCGCGTATGCTTTGAAATGATCATTATTGCGTTTAAAAATAATGAGTACCTGCGCAAAATTGCCGAAAAACCGTAATATCGTACGTCATCAGCGCCGGGAATAGCCCGGCGTTGGCGTTATTTCTTCTCGCCCGCCTTGGCTTTTATCAATTATCCATTGGGTATCATTGCGGTTATTACGAATAATACGGCTGTAAATCATCATCAACGGATGTTGCGTGCCGGGTTCACCTCTTTACCTGAGTGAATTTAGGTAAAACCGTGCAGGGCAAACGCATCATCTTTGGGATGGTAGCCGAGCAGGTGCGTGGTTTCCTCCAGCGATAGCCTTTTGTAGTGATTGTTGGAAATGCCATGCACCACGGCATGCTGTACATCTGCCACCCGAATGCAGCGATCAAGCAGATTGGCGGCATCCCGATGGCTGAGAAACGCGCTCATGTCGCGGGCGCTGATACGTTGGTGGGTTGCCAGCGTCGTTAAGTTGGCAATCCGCACCGACAGTGCCGAAAGCCCCTCCTGATGGGCAAAATAGGCGGCAATACCTTCCCCAAAGGCCTTACTGAGGCCGTACAGATTCTTTGGCTTCGGCGCATCTGCCGGGCGTACCTGATAATCCAGCGGATAACCCTCAACAACCTGTGCGCAGCTGGCGAAGACTACGCGCTTGCAGCCCGCATCTTTTGCCGCCCGGAAAATATTGAATGTGCCAAGAATATTGTTTCTCATCAGTGAGGTACAGAAATCCGCATTGGGCGAAGGATCGGCTGCCAGATGTAAAACGGTATCGATATTGGTACAGGCGGTGCGACAGGCCTGGATATCGGTGATGTCAAACACCAGCGCTTCATCATCGGGGCGCATATTGGTCAGCAAAGCCTGTTCTTTTTCTGCCAGCCGAAAAAGATAACGGTCGGCAGCCGATTGCCTGAAAGCCATTGCAACCCGGCCGCCTGCGCCGGTAATTAAAATCCGCCCAATCTTTGTACGTAAAGCCATGGTCACGGCTGTCCCTAAAACAAATACGCAGGGCATCATTAATAATACTGCTGAATATTTTTGTCCAGAATTTAATTAATTTTTCTGATGTATCATGCCGGGAATGCAAGACTTTTCCCATAGATTATTTGCGGAAATAGACTGTTATTTAAGAGTTTTCTTGTTGAAAGACATCGTGGCGTGATAAAGGGAGTTGACGGTAAAAAAACGGATCAAAACTAATACCATGTTATACAGGTGCTTTTCTCTTTTTTGACGAAGTGAAATATTCAAGTTAAATGTATACTTACTATGAATTACATCAGTACATTTAATTAGAAATATTAATGATTTTTTTGCATGTGACGTCATGCGCCGTTTTGCATCCTGGATCACAGTTCGGCAACTTTGTGGCGGAAAGTCTTGCTGCATTGAAAAACGGAATGTTACCGTCATAGCTCAGCCGATTTAGGGTTGTCACTGTTTCGGCAGGCAAAACCTAAACCTCACGCTTCTGTATTCCCAGTTGGGATCAGAGGCAGTGAGGTTTAGGTTTTTTTTTGCGCTGAATTCCACCATGGCGATTGGCCCTCGCCGTGGAGGCGAATCGGCAGAGCTGAGTGTTAAGGATACCTTTATGAAATATCAGGAATTAGCCAGTGAGATCTTGGCCGGCGTCGGTGGCCGCGACAATGTGAAAAGCCTGGTGCATTGCGCCACCCGCTTGCGGTTTAAACTGCGCGATGGCAGCCAGGCGGGTGCTGAAACATTGAAGAAAAACCCAGGCATTATCATGGTGGTGGAAAGCGGCGGCCAGTTTCAGGTGGTGGTCGGTAACCATGTAGCGGAAGTCTATCAGGCAGTGAATAGCTTGGCCGGATTCGGTGATGAGGCTCCGGCCAAAGACGATGATGGCAAAAAAGAGAACCTGCTCAGCCGGTTGATCGACGTTATTTCCGGCATTTTCACGCCACTGCTCGGCGTGATGGCGGCTTCGGGGATCCTGAAAGGTTTCCTGGCGCTGAGCCTGGCCTGCGGCTGGCTGCTGGAGGGCAGTGGCACCTACAAACTGCTGTTTGCGGCCAGCGACGCACTGTTCTACTTCTTCCCGATCATGCTGGGTTATACCGCGGGTAAAAAGTTCGGCGGCAATGTCTTTGTGACCATGGCGATTGGCGGCGCACTGACCCACCCCTTGATGATGGCGGCGTTCGAGGCGGCACGGCAGCCGGGCGCGCAGGCGGAGCATTTTCTCGGCATTCCCATCACCTTTATTAACTACAGCTCGTCGGTGATCCCGATTATTTTTGCGGCTTGGGTTTCCTGCCGCCTGGAGCCGCTGTTTAACCGGGTGATCCACAGTGCGCTGCGTAACTTTGTCACGCCGCTGCTGTGCCTGGTGGTGACCGTTCCGCTGACTTTCCTGCTGATTGGCCCGGCCGCGACCTGGTTAAGCCACCTGCTGGCTCATGGCTATCAAACTATTTATGCCTTCAACCCGTTGATTGCCGGTGCCTTTATGGGGGCCATGTGGCAGGTTTGCGTGATCTTCGGTCTGCACTGGGGGCTGGTGCCGTTAATGCTTAACAACCTGAGCGTGCTGGGGCGTGACACCATGTCGCCACTGCTGCTGCCTGCGGTGATGGGGCAGGTGGGGGCCACGCTGGGCGTGATGCTGCGCACTCGCGACGCCAAACTGCGCGTCATGGCGGGATCTGCCGTCAGCGCCGGTATCTTCGGGATCACCGAACCGGCGGTTTACGGGGTCACGCTGCCGAATAAACGCCCGTTTATCTTCGGCTGTATCGGCGGTGCGCTGGGTGGGGCGGTGATCGGTTACTTCCACAGTGCGGTCTACTCGTTTGGTTTGGTGAGCATCTTCACCTTTGCCCAGATCATCCCGGCTGGAGGTTTTGATGCCACGGTGTGGGGCGCGATCGTCGGCACGCTGGTGTCGTTTCTGTTTGCCGCGATTGCCAGTTACCTGTTTGGCCTCGCGCCACCCGCCGAAGAAACTCCAGCGGCGGGGCCATTGGCTGAGACGCCACTTAACCGTAAGCAATTCGTCAGCAGCCCGATTGCCGGAGACATCATCCCATTAGAACAGGTTAATGACGCCACCTTCGCCAGTGGTCTGCTGGGCAAAGGGGTAGCGATCAAGCCGCATCTGGGGCGGGTAGTGGCACCGGTTAACGGCCATGTGGTGTCGCTGTTCAAGACCAAGCACGCTATTGGCATTGAATCGGACGAGGGGGCCGAACTGTTAATCCATGTCGGTATTGATACCGTCAAACTCGATGGCTTGCATTTCACCGTGCACATCAAAGAGGGCGATCGCGTGATGCAGGGCGATCTGCTGATCGAGTTCGATCAGGCCGCCATTCACGCCGCCGGCTTTGACACCACGACGCCGATCATTATCAGCAACAGCGATGACTACGTTGACGTGCTGACCAGCGGACACAGCCCGGTGCAGGAACAGGCATCGTTGCTGACTTTATTACGTTAATCAGGATCATTGAGGAGAGACAATGAGTAGCAAATTTCCAGAACACTTTCTGTGGGGCGGCGCGGTCGCGGCAAATCAGGTGGAAGGCGCGTATCTGACGGACGGTAAAGGCCTTTCAACCTCGGATCTGCAACCACAGGGGATTTTCGGTGCGCTGACGCCGCGCGTGGCGGGCGACAGCGGTATTAAGGACGTGGCGATCGATTTCTATCATCGTTATCCGCAGGATATCGCGCTGTTTGCCGAAATGGGCTTTAAGTGCCTGCGTACCTCTATTGCCTGGGCGCGCATCTTCCCACAGGGTGATGAGGAAGTGCCGAACGAAGCCGGGCTGGCGTTTTACGATCGGCTGTTTGATGAGATGGCGAAATACGGCATTCAGCCGCTGATCACCCTGTCTCACTACGAAATGCCGTATGGCCTGACGCAAAAATATGGCGGCTGGGCCAGCCGTAAAACCATCGGTTTCTTCGAACGTTATGCTCGCACGGTGTTTGAGCGCTATAAACATAAGGTGAAATATTGGCTGACGTTCAATGAGATCAATATGTCGCTGCACGCGCCGTTCACCGGCGTCGGCTTGCCTGAATACAGCAGCAAAAGTGAGATTTATCAGGCGATTAACCATCAACTGGTCGCCAGTGCCAAAGCGGTCAAAGCCTGCCATGAGATTGTACCGGGCGGGCAAATCGGCAATATGCTGCTGGGCGGTATCCTCTATCCGCTGACCTGCAAACCGGAAGACCTGCTGGAAACCCAGCGCCAGAACCGCGACTGGCTGTTCTTTGGCGACGTGCAGGCGCGTGGTGCCTATCCGGCCTACATGCAGCGGTTCTTCCGCGAAAACGGTATCCAGGTGGAGATCACCAGCGAAGATAAACAGGCGCTGCGTGAAACCATCGACTTTATCTCCTTCAGCTATTACATGAGCGGCTGTGTGACCACCGACGAGGAACAGAACAACACCGCGCGTGCCAATATCCTCAATATGGTGCCTAACCCGCATCTGGCCAGTTCAGAATGGGGTTGGCAGATTGACCCCGTTGGCCTGCGCTACTTGCTCAACGTGCTGTATGACCGTTATCAGAAACCGCTGTTTATCGTCGAAAACGGGTTGGGGGCCAAAGATCGTCTCGAAGCCGACGGCAGTATCAACGACGATTACCGCATCAACTATCTTAACGATCACCTGGTGCAGGTGGGTGAGGCGATCGACGACGGGGTTGAGGTGATGGGCTACACCAGTTGGGGGCCGATCGACTTGGTGAGCGCCTCGAAGGCCGAAATGTCGAAACGTTACGGCTTTATTTATGTCGATCGTGACGACGCCGGTAACGGCAGCCTGGAGCGCCACCGGAAAAAAAGTTTCTACTGGTATCGTGATGTGATCCGCAGCAATGGCAGCAGCCTGAAAGCCAAGTAATCATCGCTAAATTCCCTCTCTCCCGGTGGGAGAGGGAACATCATATTGAGCATCGTGCGCTTAAGCGCGATGTGAATCCATAGGGCGAGTTATTCAATAAATAACGAAAACATCTTGTTGTTCATTATGGGTTATTTGTACCCAGGGAATGCTGTTGCCCGCAGTCAGTACCTGGGAATATTAGCATACGGAGAAAGTTAATAATGAAATATTCGATACCTCAGGCGCTGACTCTGGCAACGCTATTGCTGGCCGGTGGCAGTGTGCAGGCAGAGGCACTGCAAAGCAGCCAAGACGTTGAGGCGTCAACCCCGCAGTGGCAGGGGATTGTACTGGGCTTTGAACCGCCACAGGCGGGGCTGTTGGGAGAGATGCTGGGGATCAGACCCATTCTGGAAGATCATGGGTTCCATTATAATCTTGGCTATCTCAGCCAGATTTCCTATAACGCCGGTGGGGGTTACAACCACGATAAACAGGCGTCGTATATCGATCAGTTTGCGCTGACGTTCAGCCAGGATCTGGAGCAATGGAGCGGTATTCCCGACGCGGCGATCGAAGGCAATATCGTCAACCGTAACCACGATAACAACCTGACGCGCGATCGCCTGCAAGACCCACGGGTTAATCCGACCGATCTGTCACAGGAAAGCTACGGCGGGCAGTCCATCACCCGGCTTGGCTGGCTGACTTTCAGCCGCAGCTTTATGGATCGTAAGCTGCATTGGCGCATTGGCCTGATGAACAAGGTGCAGGATTTCGATCAAATCATTCCCTGTGATTTCCAGACGCTGTCGCTGTGTGGCGGTAAATCGGCCAATTCACTCACTTGGTACAACTGGAACGTCCATTATTGGGGCACCAGCTTACAGTACAAACTCACCGATGAACTGACGCTTAAAACCGGGATCCTCGAGCAGAACCCGCAGGCACCGAGCCGCAGCCACGCCTGGAGCTGGTCCACCAAAGGCAGTAAAGGGATGCTGTTACCGGTTGAACTGGAACTGAAGACCCAGGCTGTCAATCAGTTGCCTGGGGTGTATAACCTTGGCGTGCTGTACACCAACGCCGATCAGCAGGATTTGTACCGGGGCGTTTCCGGCGGGCCAGGAGCCAGCGATCCGGGTGGCTACCGCAGCTATAATCAAACCTGGTTTATGTACACCGGTTTCAACCAGCAGGTGACGCGCCACCAAGGCGACGCCAACCGTGGCCTGAGCCTGTTTTACAGCATGAGCCTGGCCGATCAGCGTTCCAACTATATGCACTATGCGCTTGCCACCGGGATCCGCTACCGCGGCCTGTTTGATGCGCGCCCTGATGACTGGCTGGGGCTGGGGGTATCGCGGGTGAAATTGAGCGATCGTTATCAGGACAACCAGCGCTACCTGAACCAGCTCAACAACGCCACCGATTATCAGGATCCGAACTATCATCCGGTTCCGGGCCATTCGGTAACGGCAGAGCTGTATTATCGCTTCAAAGCCACACCGTGGATGGAGTTGCAGCCGGGCCTGCAATACTGGCATCGTCCTGGCGGCGTGAGTGAAACCCAGGATGCGTGGGTGACGGCGCTGAAAACCGTGGTGACCTTCTAGTGGGGCGTGGCGTGACGCCGGAAGTATGTCCGTTTTCTTATGTTACTCGCGGTCATATCGGCGTTACCCATAACATTAAGTAATGTTTTCTGCCAATATCCGGTAAAAGTTGGGGCTTCGGCCCCGCTTATTATGCCTATTTCCCCACCAATTCCTGCCACAAAAAGCGGAATAGAATGCTTATTGCGTGATAATTATCTTAATTATATCGGATAAAGCCGAACTTATTGCCTAGCAGTTGAACCTGCAACTGCATCGACTGTCTGAGGGAGCCATAACAAGTCAAGCCTCGGAGCTTCTGTGTTACATGAATAAGGTTAACTCTTTGTCTCAGCAGAACTTATCGTTATTGCTGGCGATCTATATTGGCATTTTTTTGAACATTTCCGTTTTCTACCGCCGTTTTGATTCTTTTGCGCACGGCATTCAGGGGATTAAGGTCATTGCAGCGGTGACCGAAGTGGCTGCCATTGTGCTGTTCACCTTCTTTATCATGCGGCTGATGTCGCTCGGTGGGCGGCTGTTCTACCGCATTATCGCCTCGCTGCTGGTGCTGATCTCCGTGGCGGCCAGCTATTACATGACGTTCTTCAACGTGGTGATTGGCTACGGGATTATCGTTTCGGTAATGACCACCGATATCGATCTTTCCAAAGAGCTGATTGGGCTGCACTTTGTGCTGTGGATGGTGGTGGTCAGCGCTTTGCCGCTGCTGTGTATCTGGACGAACAACTTGCGGAACACGCTGATTGAGCAACTGAAAACCCCTGGGCACCGCACGAAACCGCTGCTGGTGCTGCTGGCGGTGGTGGCTCTGGTGTGGCTGCCGTTGCGTACGCTGGATAAGCAGCAAAACGCGCAGGAAAAAATCACCAATATCGACCTGCCCAGCTACGGCGGCGTGGTAGCGCACTCTTATCTGCCTTCCAACTGGCTGTCGGCGCTTGGGCTGTTTGCCTATACCCGTTACGATGAAAGCCAGGATGAAGCCACGATGTTTGATCCGGGCAAAACCTTCACTTATCTGCCACCGGCCGGGATCGATGAGACCTACGTGGTGTTTATTATCGGCGAAACCACCCGCTGGGATCATATGGGGCTGCTGGGCTATGACCGTGATACCACGCCGAAATTGTCTCAGGAAAAAAACCTGGTGGCATTTCGTGGTGAATCCTGTGATACCGCCACCAAGCTGTCACTGCGTTGTATGTTTGTGCGCGAAGGGGGAGCCTTGGATAACCCGCAGCGAACCCTGAAAGAGCAGAATGTGTTTGCCGTACTGAAAGCCTTGGGTTTCACCTCTGAACTGTTCGCCATGCAAAGTGAAGTGTGGTTCTACAACAATACCAACGTGGATAATTACTCTTTCCGCGAAATGATCGCCTCTGAGAAGCGTAACGATGGCAAGTCGGTTGACGATATGCTGCTGGTGGACGAGATGAAAGAGTCGCTGGCGCGTTATCCGGATGGTAAGCATCTGGTGATTCTGCATACCAAAGGGTCACATTATCTCTATTCGCAGCGTTATCCTCGCAGCTTCGCACGTTATCAGCCGGAGTGTATGGGGGTGGATGAATTCTGTTCCAAAGAGCGGCTGATCAACGCTTATGACAACTCGGTGCTGTATACCGATACCTTTATCAGCAGTGTGATCGATCAGGTGCGCGACAAGAAAGCCATCGTGTTTTATGCCGCCGATCACGGCGAGTCGATCGGTGAGAACTCTCACTTGCACGGCACGCCGCGTGAAATGGCCCCGTCAGAGCAGTTTCGCGTGCCGATGATGGTTTGGGCATCCGATCAATTCCTGACCGAACCGCAGCATCAAAGGGCGTTCGAGCAGTTGCAGGCGCAGCAACGTATTGGCAAAACACATCGTCACGTCGAATTGTTTGACTCCATTCTTGGCTGCCTCGGCTACACCTCACCAAACGGCGGCATTGCGGATAAAAACAACTGGTGCCATGTGCCACGCAGCGAACCGGTGAATAACGTGCTGTAATCTGTTTACCAGAGCTTGGCTGGCTGATGCTTTTGCCACCAGTTGGGCAGTACGATGGAGAAAGTCATTGACGCGTATAATCGCCAGCAGTAATATGCGCCCCGCTACGGCGAGTAGCGCAGCTTGGTAGCGCAACTGGTTTGGGACCAGTGGGTCGGAGGTTCGAATCCTCTCTCGCCGACCACATTTGAAAAACCTGCTTAATAAGCAGGTTTTTTTTCGTCTGGAGTTTAAGAGGATGCTAGCCACCCTCTTTTACCAACCCATGTTAAGCCGTTTTTTCCGCCTAAAGTTTAAGGGTGATAAACGCTGCTACCTCCGCTCTATTGAGATAGTGCGCAGCATTTCCTCCTGCGTTTTACCTTGATCACAAAAATAACCGTTCAGATATTCATCATTTAGCAACAAACTTTTTTGGTTTTTTATCGGAGCTTAACGCTGGTTAATTTCTATTAACTGGCGTATTGGTCTGAAAAAATACCCATATCACAAATTTTAATTCTGCAAATGTTATCGAAAGGTTTTTTTTATGTTTGTTTGCTGTTTCTCACAGTCTAGGCAAATCACCGCTGGTTATATTGACGGCACCCCAAACAGTTGGCAATTTGGTAGCCTCAGGGATAAGAGCGAGAGTTGCATGAGTGAATTCCACGTGCTCAAACGCCCCGCTGTGATGCGTTCCATCCGGCACTTTCGCGCTATAATTCCTCTTGCCTTCGGGCACCACTGCACGGGCCGCGTAACAAAAAATATAGGGCCTGGCAGCATTACCCAATAGGTTTCAGGTTACAGCCCATGTCGCTGTGGCGTGAAAATGAGGGTGTACACACACCACATCACACAAATTGGAGCACGAGCGATGACAAGTTCCTTGGCAAAATCGGGGATTCTGAAATTCGGTATTGGGCTGATCGCGCTGACCGTAGCGGCCAGCGTACAAGCCAAAACACTGGTTTACTGTTCTGAAGGTTCTCCTGAAGGGTTCAACCCGCAGTTGTTCACCTCTGGTACTACTTTGGATGCCAGTGCAATCCCAATCTATAACAGTCTGGTTCAGTTCAAACCGGGTACCACTGAGCTGGAGCCCGGCCTGGCAGAGAAGTGGGAAGTCAGCGAAGACGGCAAAACCTATACCTTCCACCTGCGCCAAGGCGTGAAGTGGCACAGCACCAAAGATTTCAAGCCAACGCGTGATTTGAATGCCGATGACGTTCTTTTCTCCTTCCAACGTCAGCTTGATAACAATCATCCTTACCACAAAGTTTCTGGCGGTACTTATGAGTACTTCCAGGGGATGGGCATGGGTGATTTGATCGCCAAGATTGAGAAAGTGGACGATCAGACAATTCGTTTCCACCTGAACCGCCCAGAGTCACCGTTCCTGGCCAACCTGGGGATGGGTTTTGCCTCGATTCTGTCTGCGGAATACGCCGACAACATGATGAAAGCCGGTACGCCGGATAAAGTGGATCTGAACCCGGTGGGTACCGGTCCGTTCCAACTGCTGCAATACCAGAAAGACTCCAAAATCCTGTACAAAGCCTTTGACGGCTTCTGGGGCACCAAGCCGAAGATTGATCGCTTAGTGTTCGCCATTACGCCGGATGCATCCGTGCGTTACGCCAAGCTGCAGAAAAACGAGTGCCAGGTCATGCCGTACCCGAACCCGGCTGACATTGCCCGTATGAAGCAGGACAAAACCATCAATCTGATGGAACAGCCTGGCCTGAACGTCGGTTATGTGGCGTTCAACGTTGAGAAAAAACCGTTGGATAACGTGAAGGTGCGTCAGGCACTGACCATGGCGGTGAACAAACAGGCAATCATTGAGGCGGTCTATCAGGGGGCGGGTCAGCTAGCTAAAAACCTGATCCCACCAACCATGTGGGGCTACAACGATGCGGTGCAGGATTACGTTTACGACCCTGCCAAGGCAAAAGAACTGCTGAAAGAGGCTGGCTTGCCGGATGGTTTCACCATCGATCTGTGGGCGATGCCGGTACAGCGTCCGTATAACCCGAACGCGCGTCGTATGGCCGAGATGATCCAGTCTGACTGGGCGAAAATTGGCGTTAAAGCTAATATCGTCAGCTACGAGTGGGGCGAATATCTCAAGCGTGCCAAAGAGGGTGAACATCAGGCGGTGATGATGGGTTGGACCGGGGACAATGGGGATCCGGATAACTTCTTCGCTACCCTGTTCAGCTGTGCGGCAGCCAAAGATGGCTCCAACTATGCTCGCTGGTGTTATAAGCCGTTTGAAGACCTGATCCAACCGGCACGTTCTGAAGCGAATCACGACAAGCGTGCAGAGCTCTACAAACAGGCTCAGGTAGTGATGCACGATCAGGCTCCGGCGCTGATTGTTGCCCATTCAACCGTTTATGAGCCAGTGCGTAAAGAAGTGAAGGGCTACGTGGTTAATCCGCTGGGCCTGCACGATTTCCAACACGTTTCTCTGGATTAAATTTTAATCTGCTGCACGGCCAGGTAGCCGTGCGGTGCTCGTAATCTCGCCTATCTTAAATAATATGCGTCGATTGTTGTGCACCGCACGCCTTGCTCTCTGGTCTGCTGGCCGGGTTAGAAGCCAGGATAGGTACGGTGAATGTGCAGGGGCGCAACGGGTTGCGCTCCTGCTTTCCTGTCCCTAAAGGAATGTTGTGAAGCATGTGAGTTTTCATAAGCTTGGCGGACGATGAGCTGCCGGGCATTGATACAGAGAGTTCGGGATATGTTGCAGTTCATACTCCGACGTTTGGGGTTAGTTATCCCAACGTTTATCGGCATAACGTTGCTGACTTTTGCATTCGTCCATATGATCCCCGGTGACCCGGTGACCATCATGGCCGGGGAACGCGGGATCTCCGCAGAGCGCCATGCACAACTCATGGCAGAAATGGGGCTGGACAAGCCGCTGTTTCAACAATACTTCCATTACGTATCCAACGTGCTGCATGGCGATCTGGGTACGTCACTCAAGAGCCGTATTTCCGTTTGGGAAGAGTTTGTCCCGCGCTTTAAGGCCACGCTGGAACTGGGTTTCTGCGCGATGCTTTTTGCGGTGATCGTCGGTATCCCGGTTGGGGTGCTGGCGGCGGTTAAACGCGGTTCGGTCTTCGATCACACTGCCGTGGGCATCTCCCTGACTGGCTACTCCATGCCTATTTTCTGGTGGGGCATGATGCTGATCATGCTGGTGTCGGTGCAGCTTAACCTGACGCCGGTGTCGGGGCGGGTCAGTGACACGGTGTTTCTTGATGACAGCCTGCCGCTGACCGGCTTTATGCTGATCGATACCCTGATCTGGGGTGAACCGGGCGATTTCAAAGATGCGGTGATGCATATGATCCTGCCTGCGATCGTGCTGGGCACCATTCCGCTGGCGGTGATCGTGCGTATGACCCGTTCCTCGATGCTGGAAGTGCTGGGTGAAGACTACATCCGTACCGCGCGTGCCAAAGGGGTGAGCCGTATGCGGGTGATCGTGGTGCATGCGCTGCGTAACGCCCTGCTGCCGGTGGTGACGGTGATCGGTTTACAGGTTGGCACCATGCTGGCCGGTGCGATCCTGACCGAAACCATCTTCTCCTGGCCGGGCCTTGGCCGTTGGCTGATGGACGCGCTGCAACGCCGCGACTATCCGGTTGTTCAGGGCGGCGTGTTGCTGGTCGCCTGTATGATTATTCTGGTTAACCTGCTGGTAGACGTGCTCTACGGCGTGGTCAACCCGCGTATTCGCCACAAGAAATAAGGGGCGCTCTGATGTCTCAAGTTACCGAGTCGGTAGTGAAAGGTGCGCCGAAGCCAATGACCCCGTTCCAGGAGTTCTGGCACTATTTCAAGCGCAATAAAGGGGCCGTGGTCGGCCTGGTTTATATCATCATCATGCTGGTGTTGGCGATTGGCGCTGGGTTCCTGGCACCGCACGCCCCGGCTGAACAATTCCGCGATGCCCTGCTCAAGCCACCGGTCTGGCAGGAAGGCGGTAGCTGGCAGTATCTGCTGGGTACCGATGATGTGGGGCGCGATATGCTGTCGCGCCTGATGTACGGCGCGCGTCTGTCGCTGCTGGTGGGCTGCCTGGTGGTGGTGCTGTCGCTGATTATGGGCGTGGTGTTTGGTTTGCTGGCGGGCTATTTCGGCGGCGTGGTAGATGCGATCATCATGCGTATCGTCGACATCATGCTGGCATTGCCAAGCCTGCTGCTGGCTTTGGTGCTGGTGGCTGTGTTTGGCCCGTCGATCGTCAATGCCTCGTTGGCGCTGACGTTTGTGGCCTTGCCTCACTACGTGCGCTTAACCCGCGCGGCGGTGCTGGTGGAGGTCAACCGCGATTACGTCACTGCTTCCCGCGTGGCGGGCGCTGGCGCGTTGCGCCAGATGTTCGTCAATATTCTGCCAAACTGCCTGGCACCGCTGATCGTGCAGGCGTCCCTGGGTTTCTCGAATGCCATTCTGGATATGGCCGCTCTCGGCTTTCTCGGCATGGGCGCGCAACCGCCAACGCCAGAGTGGGGCACCATGCTCTCCGATGTATTGCAGTTCGCGCAAAGTGCCTGGTGGGTTGTGACCTTCCCAGGCGTGGCAATTCTGCTGACGGTTCTGGCATTTAACCTGATGGGGGACGGCCTGCGTGATGCCCTCGACCCCAAACTCAAGCAGTGACGAGGACCGGATCATGGCGTTATTGAATGTAGACAAACTTTCGGTGCACTTCGGTGACGAAGGTACGCCGTTCCGCGCGGTAGACCGAATCAGCTATAGCGTGGAACAGGGGCAAGTGGTGGGCATCGTCGGTGAATCCGGCTCCGGTAAATCCGTCAGTTCGCTGGCGATCATGGGGTTGATTGATTATCCCGGCAAGGTGATGGCCGACAAGCTGGAGTTCAACGGCCAGGACCTGCGCAAGATCTCCGAAAAGGAGCGCCGCCAGTTGGTGGGCTCTGAAGTGGCGATGATTTTCCAGGATCCGATGACCAGCCTGAACCCATGCTACACCGTCGGTTACCAGATTATGGAAGCGTTGAAGGTGCATCAGGGCGGTAACCGCCGCACCCGTCGCAGCCGTGCTATCGATCTGTTGACGCTGGTGGGCATACCCGATCCGGCCTCGCGGTTGGATGTGTATCCGCATCAGCTTTCTGGTGGCATGAGCCAGCGCGTGATGATCGCCATGGCGATCGCCTGTCGGCCTAAATTGTTGATTGCCGATGAACCGACTACCGCGCTCGACGTGACCATTCAGGCACAGATCATCGAACTGCTGCTGGAACTGCAACAGCGGGAAAATATGGCGCTGTTGCTGATCACCCACGATCTGGCTCTGGTGGCGGAAGCGGCGCATCACATTATTGTGATGTATGCCGGGCAGGTGGTGGAATCGGGCAAGGCATCGGAGATCTTCCGTGCGCCGCGCCATCCGTATACGCAGGCGCTGTTACGTGCGCTACCAGAATTTGCCGCCGACAAAGCGCGCTTGGCATCGTTGCCGGGTGTAGTGCCGGGGAAATACGATCGGCCGGAAGGCTGTTTGCTCAACCCGCGCTGCCCGTATGCCAACGAGCGTTGCCGTACTGAGGAGCCTGAGCTGAGCACCATTCCTGGCCGTCAGGTTAAATGTCACACACCGCTGGACGATGCGGGGAGGCCGACCGTATGAGCCAGAATCACCCTTTATTGCAGGCCATTGACCTGAAAAAACACTATCCGGTCAAGAAGGGGATGTTTGCCCCGGAACAGTTGGTGAAAGCGCTGGACGGTGTTTCTTTTACGCTGGAGCGTGGCAAGACGCTGGCGGTGGTGGGGGAGTCCGGCTGTGGTAAATCCACGCTGGGCCGCCTGCTGACGATGATCGAAATACCGACCGGTGGCGAGCTGTACTATCAGGGGCAAGATCTGTTGAAGCCAGATGTCACGGCGGAAAAGCTGCGCCGCCAGAAGATCCAGATCGTGTTCCAGAATCCCTATGGATCGCTTAACCCGCGTAAGAAGGTCGGGCAGATCCTCGAAGAGCCGCTGTTGATCAATACCACGCTGACTACTGCCGAGCGGCGCGAGAAAGTGTTGGCGATGATGGCGAAAGTCGGCCTGAAAACCGAGCATTACGATCGCTATCCGCACATGTTCTCCGGCGGGCAGCGTCAGCGTATCGCCATCGCTCGTGGGCTGATGCTCAACCCGGACGTGGTGATTGCCGATGAACCGGTGTCTGCGCTCGACGTTTCGGTGCGTGCGCAGGTGCTGAACCTGATGATGGATTTACAGCAGGAACTGGGGCTGTCTTATGTGTTCATTTCCCATGACTTGTCGGTCGTTGAGCATATCGCTGATGAAGTGATGGTGATGTACCTTGGCCGTTGCGTGGAGAAGGGCAGTAAAGACGCGATCTTCAACAACCCACGGCATCCGTATACGCAGGCGCTGCTTTCAGCTACGCCGCGCCTGAACCCGGATATGCGCCGCGAACGCATCAAGCTGACCGGTGAGTTGCCAAGCCCGATGAACCCACCGCCGGGCTGTGCGTTCAATGCCCGTTGCCGCCGTGCCTTTGGCACCTGTAGCCAGTTGCAGCCGCAGTTGAAAAAGTACGGTGAGCAGATGGTAGCGTGCTTTGCGATCGATCAGGATGAGGCTTCAGGCTCCTGAGGCTGTGTTCTGTCACTGAATGAACTCAACGCCGGTAGAAATATCGGCGTTTTTTTATTTGTGGTGGCGATGAATAAAAAAGCACGCCCGAAGGCGTGCTGAGTGGAAGAGTTATTGCGGATAAGGCACCCAGTCGCCACCGTTGAGGCGAATATACGGCTTGCCCTGATATTGCATGATAATCGCGTTGTCATTCTCGGAAACGGCCGCGGTTTGTGGCAGACCTTGGGTCAGCGTTTGCCAGTTGACGTTTGGCGCGGTAAAGACCTTGCCATCTACCAACCGGGATACCAGTTCAGACAGCGCCAGATAGCTGCTCGGCGTTTTAATCTCAAACGGGCTGCCCTGATGCGGAGCTTGCATGCCGATCAGCTTGATCCCCACTGGCGTGTGCGTGATGCTCGGGCTTGGAATATCGCGCAGGCCAGAGATTTGCATTTTGTCGCCAATCAGCGCGGCACCGTGCTCCGGTACGATCACCACCATCACTTTGCGCCCGGATTTTTGCAGCTCATCAAAGAAGGTGTCCAACTGATCTAACAGCTTCTGCGCCCGTGGCTGGTAATCTGCGGCCTTGCTGGCACCGACAAATCGATCGCCATCGTGTAATGGAATAACGTTGAAGAAGGTTGCCGTGCGGGCATCTGTGTCTTTTTGCTGCTGATCGAGCCAGCGGTTGAGCAGCTCCAGATCGTTATAAATCGGTTCGCCATCGAAAGAGGCCAGTTGGTTGCTGATACCCGCTTGTGACATCAGTGGTGCCTGCAAACCGCCATCGGTACGCAGGTTTTTCAGGTAATCACCGAACACGCCTGAGTGATCCAGCATCAGTTGCGATTTAAAGCCGAGTTTGGCCAGATTATCAAACAGATAACACTGCTGCTCGGCGGGTTGATAAAGATCGTGGTGCGAATCCTGACCACAGCTGGCACGCAGCAGGCGGATAGCCGCCGGGCCGCTGTAGGCGGTTGCCGAGTTGAAGTTGGTGAACATAATGTCCATTTTGTTCCACAGCGGATGGTTACGCAGATTAACCGCATCCAGATCGGCCCAGGCCAGCGAACAGATATTGATGACTAACAGATCGAACGGTTGAGCATCGCTGGGCAGTGCGGCCGGAAAGACCGTGGCGCGGGTTCTTTCCTGAGCGTAAAACTGCTCCAGATTGGCGGTGAGATTGGCGTTGGTGGCGGGGCCATTGGTGGCTGGCTGGCCGCTGCCAGGAGCGGCCTCATTAGCCGGGGCGGTAACCGGCACCGCTGCCGCTGCGGTATCGGCGGTTGGCAGCAAGGCCACTGCCGGGCCGGTCATATTAACCACGTTTAGCCACACCATGGCGGCGACGGTAAACGCCGTGATCCGGAGCCATTGCGCCAGAAACAGATAGGCAATCAGCATGACAAAGGCGACGCCAAGCATCTGCCAGTTGATAAAGCGATCGACCAACTCAAGCAGATACGAGGCACTGAAACCCGTAAGTTGTGAACCTTGGCTGATGATGCTGTTAACACTGGGCAGCCAAGTGTCGTGGTAGAACAGACCGATACCGATGGGAATGGCAATGATGTGCCGCCAGCGGTGCAGCCGAGGCGAGGGGATCGGCATCAGTAAAAATGCCATGAACACCAGGTTTGGCAGCGCATGGAAATTCAGATAGCCAAACCACAGCAGGCTGAACTTGACCAAAAAGTAAAAGTTCCAACCGCTAAGGCCGCGCCAGTAGCGCCACAAACCCGGTTCAGGCGGCGTTGTTTTGTTTTTATCCATTATGGTTTTTACGCTTAATCTGAGAAGAGGAGGAACCTTCGCGAGTCCACAGCCCTGCTGGTTTTAAATAGCGTGGCGATAACAGCCGATTTTGACAATGCTGACGCCAGTTTGGGAAACGGCGATGTAGGGCGTACCCCAAGGGGATGAAGACGATCGCGCACAGGAGCATGATCTGCATGATATCGGTAATGTCGTTCATCCTTGCTCCCCTTGTTCGTGGTTTAACAGTGTGAAAGGCACCGGTTGACGACGTTGTTCTGCCTGGGTTTCTTCGATAATGGTGGTGGTCTTGGGAATAGCCTTCAGATCGCGTTTGACGGTGGACTGGGCCAGTTCCATGTTGTGCGCGAGCCGGTTGATTTCAGAGAGGATATCGACATCCTCATACCAGACCACCCAGTTGCTGAAGGCTTCACGCACCGGCAGCCGGAAGATGAATTTCAGCGCCGTGTCCAGATCGTTAATCCGGCAGGTAGACAGGAACAGGAACAGGCGGTTTTGTGCCACGGTCATGACATCCCCAAAACGGCGCTGATGGCACAAGGTCATGGACTGCCGGGCGGTCAACCCGGGAACGGGGCGCAATGCGACCATCACGCCTTTGCCATCTTCCGGCAGCAAGGTATTTTCCAGCAGCGACACCACCGCTTTGCTGAAATCCTCCAGCGACAGATACCCTTTCACCGGCAATGGCCGCAGCCCGGCCAGCAGGGCGTCGATATCGGCTGGAATATGGCGTGACAAACGTTGGCCCTGAATGCCTTCCAACATGGTCAGAAAACTCGACAGCGGGGCCACATGCGGCACAATCAGGCTGGCCCCGCAGGCCAGCAGCAGACGTTCATCACTGTAACGCAGGCTGGCGCTCATCTCGCGAACCACAATTTTCAGCCCATTCCCTCTCTGGCGACGCAGGTTGTGGATCTGATGAGCCAGCGTATCGATATGGTCGCTCTGATAGAGCGCAAAAATCAGCGTGGCCGCCATGGTCTGCATACCTTGCTGGGTCAGCAAGGTGCTGTTCTCGAACAGTTGCCAGTTGACGGACAGCGGCGGCGCGCCTTCAAGGATGCACCTTTCCGCCAGATAGCGGCCTGCATCGCTGACGACCTGAGTGTGAAGCGAAGTGCTTTCTTCCTCTTCGGCCTGCCAGCCTTGTGGCGTTTGGTACAGCGTCACCAGTTGGTTGGCGTTGATACAGTGCGGCGTACTCCACCAGTTTACCAGGTATTGCGCATTGTCCTGCTGCCACTGTAGGCTGGCTAATCCATTGAAAATACGGTGTTCGGTGCTGAGTTGGCCCCGAAGTCTGTTAACGCCGCTGCCGTGGCTGAGGATAACCATGGTGCACTGCCGCTGACGCAACCATTTAGCGGTGCTGTATGACCACTCGCGCAGTTCATCGTTGGTGAAGGTTTGCCACAGGCTGGCGGGAGCGAGCAGGATCAGCAGGCGGTTTTTAGGGTTTAACGTGCGCATCAAGTCGTTGCGCAAATGCAGCAGCGCAGCCTTTTGTTCTGGCAAGGCATACAAGGGCAGTTTTTTCACCGCAGGTGAAGGGAGATCGGTCAGCACATTACCCGGGTTGTCACCGCTGCAAATCAGCGCTAACGCGCTGTCTTCTGCCTGAGCGGTGATAATTTGCCGACAAAGCAAATGCGCATCGGTCTGGCGATCGACATTAACCCAGTAAAACCCGGGAGATTGCATTACCGACAACTCTTCCCATATTTGTCGGATACCTAATAAAAAAGCATGCGCCATAGATTTATTCTGCTTTCGTCGAAAATGTCACAGATCTGACAGATTCAGCCACTGAAAAACCTTAACGTTGAGGCCAAGAATAACAGGACTCACTGGTCTGTGTCATAATATCCGTTAAAATTCATCTTATTGGTTGTTTTTCTCCGATCGTTGCTACAGTCATTTAACATTAGCCTACTTTATTGAAGGTGGCAGAATGAATAAGGGTGATTTATCACATTTTCGCACGGTGGATCAGCCGCTGATGCAAGATGACTTACTGGCCTTAAGCCTCGCATTTTCTTTGCCTGAATTAAACTACGTCGATATTTTGCGTCAGGAACGACTGGCGAAAATGATGGATCGCTGGCCATTGTTAGCCGAACTGGCGCAAAAAACGGGGAGCGTCTAACTTATGTCGGTGATTGCATTGCAGGGGGTGCGGGGTGGCAGCGGGACAACATCGTTGATCGCCGCGCTTGCCTGGGCATTGCAGGAATTAGGGGAATCGGTGCTGGTGATTGATTTTTCACCGGACAATTTACTGCGGCTGCATTTTAACACCCCCTTCGAATTGACCCGTGGTTGGGCGCGCGCCGAACTGGATGACATTGACTGGCAGCAAGGTGCCATGCGCTACAGCAAAAAGCTCGATTTTCTGCCGTTTGGCCGTTTAAGCGTGGCTGAACAGTGGAAAATAGCGCAGCAGTGTGGCGAAACACCGGGGCGTTGGCAGGACTTCCTGCAACAGGTAAAAACCTCTGGGCAATACCGCTGGATCCTGCTGGATATCCCGGCCGGTAACAGCCCGGTGATTCAGCAGCAGTTGGCTCTGGCCGACACGATTTTCCTGGTGCTTAACCCTGATGCCAATTGCCATGCTCGGCTGCATCAACAGGCCTTACCGGCGGGTTGCCACTTCCTGATGAATAACTATTCCGCCGCCAGCCAATTGCAGGAGGATTTGCACCAGTTTTGGCTGCAAACGCTGAGCGGGTTGATCCCGTTGATGGTTCATCGCGATGAAGCGTTATCCGAAGCGTTGGCCGCAAAACAGCCGCTGGGGGAATATCGGCCGGAGAGCCTGGCCGCTGAAGAAATAGTGACCCTGGCCAACTGGTGCCTGATCAATCTGCAGGAAGTGGCGGCATGAGTCGGCTATTGAGCCTGCTGCTGATTCCTCCCGTTCGTGAGGCGGTACAGGCGCGCTATCGCACTTATCGCCTGAAGAAAGCCTCTCCCTTTGCCGCTTTTTTCAATACCCTGATGGTGATGTTGGGCTGGGTTTTCCTGCGTTTTGAATCCCCGGTCTGGCAGAGGATCAGGGCTAATCGTCATCACTGGTTCCCTCATATTTCGCAGAAACGTCCGCAGCCAGCAGACGTATTGCGTTATCTGCTGCAAGGTTTGTGGCTGTTAATGACTCACAGCAACAGCCGCCCGGTACCCAAAATGCACTACTTTGTTGAGGGCTGGCAACGCCTGCAACGGAGTTATGCCAAGGGGATGAAAGGTTTCCCACAGCGAATACAGCAGGCCGAGATGGGGCGGCTTTTGTGGCAACGCTTCAGCCAACTGAATCGACGAGTACGGCAGATCGTGTTTATTACCGTCGGGGTGTTTGCGGCGCTGATGGCGCTGTTATGCATTTCTCAACCTTTTGAATTATGGGCTCAGTTCATCTTTGTGCTGCTGTTGTGGGCCGTTGCCATGATGGTGCGCCGTTTGCCCGGCCGTTTACCGAGCCTGATGCTGATTGTGCTGTCGCTCACCGTTTCCTGCCGCTATCTGTGGTGGCGCTACACCGAGACGCTGAATTGGGGCGATCCGTTCAGCCTGGTCTGTGGCCTGTTGCTGCTGGCTGCCGAAACCTATGCCTGGGTGGTGCTGATACTGTGTTATTTCCAGACCGCATGGCCGTTGAATCGCCAGCCGGTACCGATGCCCGCAGACATCAGCACCTGGCCAATGGTGGATCTGATGGTGCCGACCTACAACGAGGATCTGGCGGTGGTTAAACCGGCCATTTACGCCGCGTTGGGTATCGACTGGCCCAAAGAAAAACTCACTATCTACATTCTTGACGACGGTAACCGGCCAGAGTTCAAGGCCTTTGCCAAAGAGGTAGGCGTGCATTACATCGCGCGATCCACGCATGAACATGCGAAGGCCGGTAACATTAACAACGCCCTGAAGCAGGCCACCGGGGAATTTGTGGCTATCTTCGACTGTGACCATGTCTCGACGCGATCTTTCCTGCAACTGACTATGGGCTGGTTTTTCAAAGATAAACAACTGGCGATGTTGCAAACGCCACACCATTTTTTCTCACCCGATCCCTTCGAGCGCAACCTTGGCCGTTTCCGCCAGACGCCTAACGAAGGCACCCTGTTCTATGGGTTAGTGCAGGACGGTAACGACATGTGGGACGCCACCTTCTTCTGTGGCTCCTGCGCGGTGTTGCGCCGCAGCGCACTGGATGAAATTGGCGGTATCGCGGTGGAAACCGTCACCGAAGATGCCCATACCTCGTTACGTTTGCATCGCTGTGGCCATACTTCGGCGTATATCCGCATTCCGCAGGCTGCTGGCTTGGCAACGGAAAGCCTGGCTGCGCATGTCGGCCAACGTATCCGCTGGGCGCGCGGTATGGCGCAGATCTTCCGGCTGGATAACCCGCTGCTGGGCAAGGGGCTCAAGCTGGGGCAGCGGTTGTGTTATGCCAACGCCATGCTGCACTTTTTTTCCGGTGGCCCGCGCTTGATTTTCCTGATCGCGCCCTTGGTGTTCCTGCTGCTACACGCCTACATCATCTATGCCCCGGCACTGGCGATCGCGCTGTACGTCCTGCCGCATATGATCCACGCCAGCCTGACCAGTTCGCGCATCCAGAGCAAGTATCGTCATTCTTTCTGGGGGGAAATCTATGAAACCGTTCTGGCCTGGTATATCGCCCGGCCAACCACGCTAGCCCTGCTCAATCCGCATAAAAGCAAGTTTAACGTAACGGCCAAGGGAGAATTGTCAGATCAGGATCATTTCGACTGGGTGATTACCCGCCCCTATCTGTTCCTGGTGGTCCTGAATCTGGCCGGTATCGGGTTTGGTGCCTGGCGTCTTCTCTTCGGCCCGGCCGAGGAACTCATGACGGTGGTGCTCAATCTGGTCTGGGTCTTTTACAACATGCTGATTCTTGGCGGTGCCATCGCGGTGGCGGTGGAAGTCAAACAGATGCGCCGCTCACACCGGGTAGAAATTGCCATGCCAGCGGCGTTGGCAAGGGTGGATGGTCATCTGTTCCCTTGCAGCTTACGGGATTACTCTGACGGTGGTGTTGGCCTTGAAATGCGCGTGCCGCAGCAGTTGAAGGACGGGGATAAAGTATTGCTATTGCTCAAACGCGGCCAGCAGGAGTTCAGTTTCCCCTGCTTTGTCACGCGTGCCAGTGGCGTTCATGTTGGCGTACGTTTGGAGGATCTGACTGTCCGTCAGCACATTGAATTTATTCAGTGTACCTTTGCACGTGCCGATACCTGGGCACTGTGGCAAGACGGGTTCCCTGAAGATAAGCCGGTGGAAAGCCTGCGCGATGTACTGATGCTGGGGATCCACGGTTACATGCGAATGGCGGATTATTCACCGCCCATCATTCGCGGCATTATTGCCGGATTGACCACGCTGATTGCCTGGATAGTGTCATTTATCCCCCAAGGCGTAGGTAGGGAACCGGCTTTCATTCAGAAAGAGACTGTGGCATAGGCGGTGCATTTTGCAACCGCTCGCCCGTGAACAGGTTCTAACATTGATGATGATATGATGAAGAGACAAATAACCTGGTTTACCGCATTGGCCTTAGGCATCAGTACCCTGTTTCAGGCGGAAACACCGACCTCAGCGATCGCCCTTGGGCTGCCACCGGCGGCCGAGGCGGTTGGCTCTTCTATCACTACGCCTATCAGACCTGCCGTGCCGGAGGATCCGAACGCACCGGTGCGTGATGTGCAGCTACCTTTCGCGCAGATCGCGCCGCCGCCGGGAACCTTTGCCCTACGTGGGACGCGTCCTCAAGGGCAGGTGGAGTTTGGCGTGCGCAGCGATGAAGTGGTGTCACAGGCGATGCTCGATCTGACGTTTACCCCCTCACCTTCGCTGATCCCACAGCAATCCCACATTAAGGTCTATCTCAACGATGAGTTGATGGGGGTGAGAACCATTGCCAAGGAGCAATTGGGCCAAACTAACCAGGTTCAGTTGCCGATCGATCCGCGTTATGTCAGCGATTTTAACCGCGTGCGCTTGGAGTTTGTCGGCCATTATCAGGATATCTGTGAAAATCCGGCCAACAGCGTCTTGTGGTTGGACGTCAGTAAATCCAGTTCGCTGAACCTGCGCTTCCAGAAATTACCGCTGGAAAACGATCTGTCGCACTTCCCAGAACCGTTCTTCGACAACCGCGACAGTCGCCCGCTAAATCTGCCGATGGTGTTCGCCGGGCAGCCGGATTTGGTGCAGCAACGCGCGGCAGGCATTCTGGCCTCCTGGTTTGGCAGCAAGGCGCAGTGGCGCGGTCAGTCGTTCCCAACGCTGTTTAATCAACTGCCCAACCAGCATGCGATCGTGTTTGCGACCAATCAGCAGCGGCCGGACTTCCTGAAAGAGGCTCCGCCGGTGAACGGGCCAACGGTTTCCATGGTCAGTCATCCGAATAACCCCTATGTGAAGCTGTTGCTGATACAGGGCCGTGATGACAACGATCTGATTACCGCCGTACAAGGGATCGCGCAGGGCGATATTCTGTTCCGCGGCCAGAGCCTGACGGTGGATAAGGTTGAGCAACTGTTACCACGGCAGCCTTACGATGCGCCAAACTGGGTACGTACCGATCGGCCAATGACCTTTAGCGAGCTGCAACAATATGCCGGGCAGTTGCAAACCAGCGGTATTGAGCCAGGCCCAATCTCACTGAATATGAATCTGCCGCCAGATTTATTCCTGATCCGCAGTACGGGTATCGATATGTTGCTGAAATATCGCTATACCGCTCCGCGTGTGCAGGATGGTTCGCGTTTGAGCATCAGCCTGAATAACCAGTTTGTGCAGGCTTCCTCGCTGTTGCCAGAGAACGAACAGGACGGAAAGCTGTTGGGTATTCCGTTGCGGCAGGGGCTGATTGCTTCCGAGAAAACCGTCAATATTCCGGCGCTGAAACTTGAGGCGACTAACCAGATTCGCTTTGACTTTGATTACACCACGTTATTGGGTAGCGGCACGGCAGACCGTTGCGAAACCTATTCGGTGGCACCTAATCATGCGGTGATCGACGGCAGCTCCACCATCGATTTCTCCGGCTATCGGCACTTTATGGCGATGCCCGATCTGCGTGCCTTTGCCAATGCCAGTTTCCCGTTCAGCCGCATGGCGGATCTGTCACAGACCTTAGTGTTGGTGAACAAGCAGCCACAGCCCGCTCAGGTGAGCGCTTTGCTCAATGCGTTGGGGAATGTGGGTGCCCAAACCGGTTATCCGGCGTTGGCCTTTACGTTGGCCGATGACTGGTCACAGGCCAAAGACAAGGATGCCGATATTCTGCTGATCGGTACCATCCCGCCTGAGCTGCGCGATGAGAAGAACATCAACCTGCTGATAGAAGCCACGCAAAGCTGGGTGAAACAGCCGATGCGTCAGTTGCCGTTGCCGGAGATAAAAGTGCAGCAGGATGACGCAACGCCAGACAGCAAAACCACCATCAGCTCCGCAGGGGCCATGGCGGCGATTGTTGGCGTACAGTCGCCGTTTAACGATCAACGCAGCATCGTGGCGCTGTTGGCGGATAGCCCTCGCGGTTATGAACTGTTGAATAATGCGCTGCTGGACGGCGCAAAACGTGCCACGGTGTTTGGCTCGGTGGCGGTGCTCCGTGAAGCGGGTATCAGTAGCCTGAGCGTGGGAGACATTTACTATGTCGGCCATCTGCCGTGGTGGGAACGTGTCTGGCACGTGCTGGCGACGCATCCGGCGTGGCTCGCTGTCGTGGCAACATTTGTGGTGGTCGTTCTGGCGCTGTTGCTGTGGCGTGGTCTGAAGGCCTATAGCCGTCGCCGCTTGTCGCCGGATGAACGGGACTAAATGCTATGTGGGCGATACGTAGCTTCAGAATAAACTGGCTGTGCCTGTTTCCTTTGAGTCTGGCGATGTTACCGCTGACGACGCAAAGTGCAGAAACCGTTGCTCCCGAGCAATGGCTGCTGGAACAGGTGCGCGTTGGCGAGGCCAGCAATAAAGACGAGCTGGTGCGTCAGTCGCTTTATCGTCTCGAACTGATGGATCCGAACAATCCTGAGGTGATTTCGGCACGTATGCGTCTGGCCTTGCGTCAGGGCAATCAGGTGCTGGCGCAACAGCAGTTGGACAAACTGAAGAATATCGCTCCACAATCCGCTGCTTACCGTCAGGCGGAAATGAACCTGTTGCTGACCCAGCCGGAAACGCGCCAGAAATTGCAACAGGCGCGTTTGATGGCCGCCGCTGGCCGGTTGCCGGAGGCTAAGGCACAGTACGATCAACTCTTCCAAGGGGATCCACCGACCCTCGAACTGGCGGTGGAATACTGGAAGCTGGTGGCCCGGTTGCCAGGGCAAGAGCCTGTGGCACAGCAAAAGCTGCAACGGCTGGATCAGCAGTACCCCGGTAATATTCCCCTGCGGATGGTATTGGCACAGCTGTTGTTCAGCCAAAATCAGGAGAAACAGGCCTACGACGTTTTGCAGCAGCTCGCCGCCGATCCCGCCGGGCGCGGCCCTGCTGCCGATCTGTGGCTGGAAAAAATCAAAGCGATGCCGGTCAGCCCGCAGAGCGTGAGCGCGCTCAACCGCTTCCTCAGTGTGTTTGAAAGCAGCGATCAGGCCGCCAGCGCGCAGCAGGAATTAGCCAGACAGCAGACCCTGTTGGCCGATCCCGCCTATCAGGCGCGCATCGCCGGTTTGGCGCAGGTGGATAAAGGC
Organism: Serratia sp. YWN4; assembly: GCF_055790845.1. NCBI lineage: Bacteria > Pseudomonadati > Pseudomonadota > Gammaproteobacteria > Enterobacterales > Yersiniaceae > Serratia > Serratia sp. YWN4. The sequence continues at coordinate 5,333,801 of NZ_CM147696.1, read as the reverse complement.
GGAAGCCACGCGGCGATCCCAGAGCTGAAAAAAGCGCTGAGCAGTACGCCGGATGATGCACAAGTGCTGGGGGCGCTTGGCTTGGCCTACGCGCGTGCGGGTAACCGCCAGAAAGCATTAAGCCTGTTTTTGCAGGCGCAGAAAGCGGATAAGAACGGTTACGACAGCGATAAATGGCAAAGCCTGATTAAGAGCAACCGCTACTGGCTGGCGATCGATGAGGGTGATAAAGCGCTGAAAGCCAATAATCTGCCACTGGCGCAGCAGAAATATCAGCAGGCGCGGCAGATCGACCACAGTGACAGCAGTGCCTTGATCGGCCTTGCTGACGTTGCCGTGGCCCATAAAGATGATGTCACCGCGGAGCGATATTATCAGCAGGCGCTGCGCCTGGATCCGAGCAGCGGCAGCGCAGTACGTGGCTTGGTGAATATCTACCAGCGTCAATCCCCGCAAAAGGCGCTGGCCTATCTGAACGGCCTGCCACGCAGGCAACAGGATAAGCTGCGCGACACGCTCAACAGCCTGCAACTGGATATGCTGAAACAGCAGGCCGACGCGTTGACACAGCACCAGCAATGGTCGCAAGCGGTGGAGATATATCGGCAAGCCTATCAGCTGGACCCAAGCGATGTCTGGCTGACCTATCACTATGCGCAGGCTTTGCGTCAGGACTGGCACCCACAGCAGGCCGATGCGCTGTTCTATCAACTGGTGCAGCAAAAGCCTGACGATCCGCAGCAAATTTATGCTTATGCGCTGTACCTGTCAGCCAGCGATCGCGATGCTCAGGCATTGGCGCATCTGGATACGTTGCCGAAAGCGCAGTGGAACGATGATATGCGTGAGATGGCACAACGCCTGCAAATGCAGGCAACGCTGGATCAGGCCGAAAAACGGCGTGCCGCTGGCGATGAACCAGGGGCGATTGCCTATCTGCGCCAGCAACCAGCGGATACGCGTATCGATCTGCTGCTGGCCGATTGGGCGTTGGCAAGAGAAGACTATAGCGAAGCGTTGGCCAATTATCAGCGGGTGCGCCTGCGCGAACCGAGTAACCCGGATGCCCGGCTGGGAGAGATTGAAGCCTACGTGGCCGAAGGCAAGCTGGCGGAGGCACATCAGCGGCTGCAAACCGCGCCGCCCAAGGAGGAATCCCTCAACGGCCAGCGTCGGTTAGCCAATGCCTGGTATGCGGTAGGTGAACCGCAGAAAGCGACCGCCATCTTCACACAGTTGAAAACCGCCGCGGTGCGCGAACCCGTTGGCCAGGCGAAAGCGCTGGTGTATCGCGACGCCGCGCGCTTGGAACAGGCGCAACAGCGGCCAACGGAGGCACAGCAGGATTATCGTCAGGCTATGGTAGCCAGCGGCATGGTGCCCGCCATTTTGCTGAATAATGACAGCTACACCCGTGCAACGCGTAACAACCCGACCGATGACTGGCTGAAACGCGGTATCCGCTCCGATGCGGCCGATCTTTACCGCCAGCAGGATGTGAAGGTCACGCTGAATCATGACTATTGGGGTTCGAGCGGGACCGGCGGGATCTCCGATCTCAAGGCGCACGACACCATGTTGCAGGTGGATATGCCGCTGTCTGACGGCCGTGCTTTCTTCCGTACCGATACCGTGCAGTTGAATGCGGGCACCTTTTCTACCGATGCTCAGGGCAAGCAGTTCGAAACCTTCGGGACTTGTCATACGGTGGGTTGCAGCGGCGACGAGCGGCAGAGAGCCACCGGCACCAGCGTGGCCGTGGGTTGGAAAAACGATCGTTGGGAAACCGATCTGGGTACCACGCCGATGGGTTTTGACGTGGTGGATTGGGTCGGTGGTCTGGCGTACAACGGCGATTGGAACCATATCGGCTGGCGGTTGGGCCTCTCGCGTCGGCCGATTTCCAGCTCATTGCTGGCGTTTGGCGGCACACGCGATCCCAATACTGGCATCACCTGGGGTGGCGTGCGCGCGACCGGTATCAGCCTCAGCGGCAGTTACGATCGCGGTGAGGCCAACGGCGTCTGGGCCGATCTCAGCGCCCATCAGCTCACCGGCCAAAACGTTGAGGATAACCAGCGCCAGCGCCTGATGGCCGGTTATTACTATAAAGTCATCAACGAGGACAACCGCCGCGCTACTATTGGCCTCAGTACCCTGCTGATGCGCTATCAGAAGGATTTGAGCGGTTATTCTCTGGGACAAGGGGGCTATTACAGCCCGCAGGAGTATGCCTCGCTGGCCATTCCGATGAGCTATCGTCAACGTACCGAGAACTGGTCCTGGGAGGTGGGGGGCTCGGTGTCGATTTCTCATTCGAAATCCAATGACCAAAAACGCTATCCGTTACAGGGGTTGATCCCCGATTCCCTGCCAGACAAGTTTGATGTAGAAACGGGCAGTTCCTCGTCTGGTATCGGTTATACGCTGCGGGCGATTATCGAGCGCCGCCTCAGTTCTCATTGGACCATGGGGGCCGGGGTCGATATCCAGCAGGCCAAAGACTACACGCCAAGCCACGCTCTGATTTATCTGCGTTACTCGTTCGACGGTTGGCAAGGCGATCTCGATTTGCCACCGCAACCCCTGACGCCATACGCCGATTTCAAGTAACGAGAAATCGGTCGATTCGGGTGTCACCCACAGGGTAGTTTTGTTACCCTGTGGGCATTCCAGTTAGGAAAATACTGAAACCCGCGCTTTTCTGCCTTGAGTCAGAGGGTTGGCCAGGCAAAAATATGCAGCAATCGCGTATACTCAGACCGGTTCGAGGGGCGAGCAGACTGTATCCGCCCCTTTTTATTGCAGCACGCATGAGCGGAGAGAAGGTTTGCAGGTCAGGCGTTCATTAACGATTAAGCAGATGGCAACGGTGTCCAGCGTTGCGCTGGTGACAATCTGTATCTTCATCGTGATCCAGTTATTCCATTTTGTGCAGCAGCGCAGGGATGATTACGCCCATCAATTGGAGAGCATCGCGCACTCTGTCCGCCAACCGCTTGCCGAGGCCGTGCTGCGCATGGATGTGCCGGAAACCGAGAGCGTGCTCAATTCGTTGCTGCCGGTAGGGATCCTCACGCGAGCGTATATCGTATTGCCGAATGAGTTTGAGGCCGTGCATGCCAATTTTCCGCCTGAACGGCCGGTGCCTGCGCTGCTGGAGCGTATTTTTGAGCTACCGGTGCAGATTTCGGTGCCGCTTTATTCGCTGGAGCGGGTGCCCGCCAATCCTCAACCGCTGGCTTATCTGGTGCTACAGGCTGATTCGTTCCGCATGTACCAGTTTATTCTCAGCACGCTCTCAACGATGTTGTCGACCTATCTGTTACTGGCCCTGATCCTGTCCGTTGCCATTACCTGGTGTATGAATCGGTTGCTGGTTTACCCGCTGCGCGCGATGGTGCGGGAACTGGAGAATATCTCTCCGGAAGATATGCCTTATCACCAACTGATGTTGCCCGCCCAGCACCAGGATGACGAATTGGGTCTGCTGGTGCGCAATTACAACCGCAATCAGCAGATGCTGGCCAAAGCGCATAGCGAAATGAGCCGCCTCAGTACCCATAATTCGATTAGCGAATTACCCAACTCGGTGTTGTTTACCGCATTGCTTGAACAGCACATGGCTTCCAGTTCGCGCCCGGCGCGTTTTAACCTGCTGGTGGTCGGGATTGAAACATTGCACGAAGTGTCCGGCGTGCTCAGCCCGTCAAGGCGTGAAACGCTGTTGCTGATGATGGTGAGAAAACTGCGTACTTCCATAGGTACTGACTGTGTGCTGGCGCAGTTGAGTAACGCCGAGTTTGCCATTCTGGCGAAAAATATTGAACAACCGCTCCATGCCATGCAGTTGGCCCGGCGCATTATGGCGGAAATCAATCAGCCGCTGAGTCTGGAGCAAATGTCGCTACGGCCCAGTGCCAACATCGGTATTGCCCATTTTCCGTCTCGTGCGGAGGGCGCAGAGCAACTGCTGCGTAGCGCGACTTCGGCGATGATGTCGGCGCATCGCGAGGGCAAGAACCAGATCCTGTTCTTTGAGCCGAGCCTGACGGAAAAAACGCAAAAGCGGCTGACGCAGGAAAGCGAAATCCTACAGGCGATTGAACAGCGCCGGTTTACGCTGTTTCTGCAACCGCAGGTGGATATGCAAACTCAGCAGGTGCTGGGTGCCGAAGCGTTGCTGCGCTGGCAACAGCACGACGGGAGCGTTGTGTTGCCAACGGAAGTGATCCCGTTGGCGGAAGAGCTGGGCGTTATCGTCCCGCTCGGTAACTGGGTGTTGGAAGAGTCTTGCCGCATTCTGGAACAGTGGCAGGAGCAAGGTATCCGGTTGCCACTGGCGGTGAATGTTTCCGCGCTTCAGGTGCAACATAAAGATTTTGTTCCACACCTGAAACAACTGCTGGCCCAACATCAGATCGAACCGGGCAAGCTGTTGCTGGAAATCACCGAAACCGTGCGCCTGAACGATCTTGAACATGTGCTGGAGTTGCTGCGTGAACTGCATGATTTGGGCTTGTCTATCGTGCTGGATGACTTTGGCATGGGCTATTCCAGCCTGAATTACCTGAATCATCTCAAATGTTTGCCGATCGATTTGATTAAAATCGACAAGAGTTTCATTGATGGCCTGCCGGAGGATGATGCGATAGTCCGTATCATCAGCTCTATCTCTGAGGTGCTCGATCTGCCTGTGATGGCGGAAGGTGTCGAAACCGACGCACAGCGCGATTGGCTTTTGCAGCATGGCATTCGCAATGGCCAAGGTTTTCTGTTTGCCAAGCCGTTGCCCCGAGTGGCGTTTGAGGCTCAATTCTGCTCGCCTGTGCAGTAAGTTTTTTAATGGCCTTCTGGTACTTTTGCAACGCTCGAAAATCACGAATCAATCCTACCTCTTTTGCGTTAGTGCAAAGAAAAACGTACGCAGCTTTCAATTTTGCAGCCAAGCTGACGCGTTTCAGCTCTTAAATTCGTATCAATAAGCGTTTTTGGGGACAACAAATTATTTCCATGTTGTTATGTGGGTGTTATTTTCCGCGCAAGCGATAAACAGGACGGACGAGTGAATGTCCGACTGCCGCGTTGTCTCCCCCCAAAGGATTTCATATGAAAACAACTATCTTTAAGAGCCTCTATTTTCAGGTGCTGACAGCCATTACGTTAGGTATCCTGCTTGGCCATTTTTACCCTGACATCGGCGCCCAGATGAAACCACTGGGTGATGGATTTGTTAAATTAATCAAAATGATTATCGCACCCGTGATTTTCTGTACCGTGGTGACCGGCATCGCGGGTATGGAAAGCATGAAGGCCGTTGGCCGGACCGGGGCGATCGCGCTGCTGTACTTTGAAATTGTCAGTACCCTGGCGCTGCTGATCGGCTTGGTGATCGTGAACGTGGTGCAACCCGGTGCCGGGATGAACGTCGATCCTGGAACGCTGGATGCCAAAGCGGTGGCGGTGTATGCCGAGCAGGCGTCGCAACAGGGCATCATTCCCTTCCTGCTGGACATTATTCCGGGCAGCGTGATTGGCGCATTCGCCAGTGGCAATATTCTGCAGGTGTTGCTGTTTGCCGTGCTGTTCGGTTTTGCCCTGCATCGCCTGGGTGAAAAAGGCCAGTTGATCTTCAACGTGATTGAGAGTTTCTCACGCGTGATCTTCGGCATTATCAACATGATCATGCGCTTGGCTCCGCTGGGGGCGTTCGGTGCCATGGCGTTCACCATCGGTAAATACGGCGTGGGAACATTGGTGCAACTGGGCCAGTTGATCGCCTGTTTCTATATCACCTGTGTGCTGTTTGTCATTGTGGTGCTTGGATCGATTGCCCGTTACAACGGCTTCAACATCTTCAAATTTATCCGCTATATCAAAGAAGAACTGTTGATCGTGCTCGGGACTTCGTCTTCCGAGTCGGTGCTGCCGCGCATGCTCGATAAAATGGAAAAACTGGGTTGCAAGAAGTCGGTCGTTGGCTTGGTTATTCCGACCGGTTACTCGTTCAACCTTGATGGTACCTCGATCTATCTGACCATGGCGGCGGTGTTTATCGCTCAGGCAACCAACACCCACATGGACATCATGCACCAGGTGACACTGCTGGTTGTACTACTGCTGTCTTCGAAAGGGGCGGCGGGTGTTACCGGTAGCGGTTTCATCGTTCTGGCGGCAACCATCTCGGCCGTGGGCCACTTGCCGCTGGCGGGTCTGGCGCTGATCCTGGGTATCGACCGCTTTATGTCAGAAGCGCGTGCATTGACCAACCTGGTGGGTAACGGCGTTGCAACCGTGGTAGTCGCGAAGTGGTGCAACCAGCTGGATGAGAAACAGCTGCGTGATACGCTGAACAATAAATCTGGTGCTCTGTCTGCCGACAAGACACTGCCTTCTGCCTAATTTTTCCTACTGAAACATCGGCTGCACCCCGCAGCCGATGTTGTTTTTCCTCGCTTCGTAGACACTTTTCGTACTTAAAATTCTGACATCCATTATTTTTCACTCCGATGAGTGACATCCGCAAAGGCGCGCGGTCTAACAGAATGGTACACTTTCCGCTTTCCGCCCCACCGTGAAGCTTTAGGGCGTTATTGTAGACTGTGCCACGCACGAATTTGGGCGCAGCCTAGTATTCCATTGAACGGAATATCCGTATTTGCATATAAAAATTGGATAGTCATTAAGTAGGGGTTCACATGCAGGGCACCAGAATTCATCTTTTAGTGGGTGGGCTGCTGTTGGCTGCGGCCAGCGGCAGCGTGCAGGCTGAAGCACTACAACCGGACCCAGCCTGGCAGCAAGGGCAACTGGAGAACGGGTTTTCCTGGCAGATTCTTGATACGCCGCAGCGGCCGAGCGATCGTGTTGAACTGCGTTTGATGGTGAATACCGGATCGCTGATGGAGTCTTCCCAGCAGATCGGTTTTGCCCATCTGTTGCCGCGCATTGCGATCGCGCGCAGCGAGAGTTTTACCGACCCACAGTTACGTTCGCTGTGGCAGCAGAGCGTGGACAGCGAACGGCCATTGCCGCCTGCCATCAGCTCTTATGATTTCACTTTGTACAATTTGAGCCTGCCGAATAACCGCCCCGATCTGTTGAAAGAAGCCTTGAACTGGCTGGCTGATACTACCGGCCGGTTGGCGATTGATGAGCACACGGTGCAGGCGGTGATGAATTCCAGTGCCGACCCTATCGGCACCTTCCCGCCGGACCCTAAAGATTCCTGGTGGCGTTATCGCCTGAAAGACTCAACGTTGCTGGCGCACGATCCCGGCCAACCGATCAAGCAGCCGATCAATATTGATGAGCTGAAGAAATTTTATGGGCAGTGGTATACCCCGGACGCTATGACCTTATACGTGGTGGGGAAAGTCGACAGCCGTAGCCTGAGTGAGCAGATCAATAAAGCGTTTTCGCCGTTGAAGGGCAAACGTGAAACGCCAGCGACCATGCCGACCTTGACGCCATTACCCCCGCAGCCGGTTAGCCTGATCAGCGATCAGGTGAAGCAGGATACGCTTTCGATCATGTGGGATTCGCCGTGGCATCCGATCCGCGACTCACAAAGCCTGAGCCGCTACTGGCGCAGCGATATCGCACGCGAAGCCTTGTTCTGGCATATCCAGCAGGTGCTGCAAAAGAGCGAGCAGAAAAATATTCAGTTGGGCTTCGACTGCCGGGTGCAGTATCAGCGCGCCCAGTGTGCGATCCATCTGAATTCGCCGAATGAAAACCTGAACACTGGCTTGGCGTTTATTGCCCGCGAATTGGTCAATCTGCGCAAGAACGGCTTCTCACAAGATGAGTTCAATACGCTGCTGGCGCAGAAAAACGATCAACTGAGCAAACTGTTTGCCACCTATGCTCGCACGGATACCGATATCCTGATGAGCCAGCGCTTGCGTTCGCAGCAGAGCGGGGTGGTGGATATTGCGCCGGAGCAATATCAGAAATTACGCCAGGCGTTTCTTTCGTCGCTGACGCTGGAAGCGTTGAATCAAGAGCTGAAGTTGCAACTGTCGCAGGACGCAACGCTGGTGCTGATACAACCGAAAGGTGAACCGGAGATGAACATGAAACAGTTGCAGGAAACCTACAACGGCATCATGACGCCTGCTCCGGCCGTGGCCAGCGAAGAAGCCAAACCGGCTGATACCGCCGCACCGGAAACCAGCGCGCCATAAAAACAGGGGGCAGAACGCTGCCCCTGAGTTTAATTGCGATAAAGTACCTTAATGATGTGATAGCCAAACTGGGTTTTCACCGGGCCGTAGGGTTTCAGCAGCGGAATGCTGAATACCGCTTTATCAAAGGCCGCCACCATGGTGCCTTTGTTGAATTCACCCAGTGAGCCACCGTTACGCTTTGACGGGCAGCTTGAATACTTGCGTGCCAGCGTATCGAAGCTGACACCGCGCTTCAGTTTGGCCAGCAACTCGTTGGCCAGCTTTTCGTTATCTACCAGAATGTGCAGGGCACAAGCCGTTTTTGCCATCATCTTGTCCGTTCAGTCATGCAGAAATTGCCGCCATTATACCTGTTAAGTCTCGCTGGCGCTTTCTGCTACAATCCGTTCCCCACGACATAAAATCGAGCAATAAAGCGCCATGCGATTAAATCCCAGCCAACAACAAGCCGTCGAATTCGTTACCGGGCCCTGCCTGGTGCTGGCCGGTGCCGGTTCCGGCAAGACGCGCGTGATCACCAACAAAATCGCTCATCTGATCCACCAATGTGGTTATCAGGCGCGGCACATCGCTGCCGTGACCTTTACCAACAAGGCGGCGCGGGAGATGAAAGAGCGTGTGGCGCAAACCATGGGGCGTAAAGAGGCGCGTGGGCTGTTGATCTCCACCTTCCATACGCTAGGGTTGGAGGTGATTAAACGGGAATATGTGGCGCTGGGGATGAAGTCCAACTTTTCGCTGTTTGACGATCAGGATCAGTTGGCATTGCTGAAAGATCTGACTGAAAAATGGTTAGAAAACGATAAAACGCTGGTGGCGCAGCTGATTTCTACCATTTCCAACTGGAAGAATGACCTGATAGACCCTCCGCGGGCGATGGGGTTAGCACGTTCCGAACGCGATAAGCTGTTTGCTCACTGTTATGGGCTGTACGATGCCCATATGAAAGCCTGCAACGTGCTGGATTTTGATGATTTAATCCTGCTGCCGACGCTGTTGCTGCAACGCAATGAAGAGGTACGTGAACGCTGGCAGAACCGTATCCGCTATTTGCTGGTGGATGAATATCAGGATACCAACACCAGCCAATATGAACTGGTCAAACTGCTGGTCGGCAGCCGCGCGCGTTTTACCGTGGTGGGTGATGACGATCAGTCGATTTACTCCTGGCGTGGGGCGCGCCCGCAGAATTTGGTGCTGTTGAAGGAAGACTTCCCCCAGTTGCAGGTAATCAAACTGGAACAGAACTACCGCTCCAGCGAACGTATCCTCAAAGCGGCCAACATTCTGATTGCCAACAATCCGCACGTGTTTGAAAAACGCCTGTTTTCCGAGCTGGGCTACGGCGAAGAACTGAAGGTGATTACCGCCAACAATGAAGATCATGAGGCCGAACGGGTGGTCGGTGAACTGATCGCTCATCATTTCGTGAAAAAAACCCATTACGGTGATTATGCGATCCTCTATCGCGGTAACCATCAGTCGCGGTTGTTTGAAAAAATGCTGATGCAGAACCGGATTCCGTACAAAATTTCCGGCGGAACCTCGTTTTTCTCACGGCCTGAAATCAAGGATTTGCTGGCTTATCTGCGCGTGCTGACCAACCCGGATGACGACAGCGCTTTCTTGCGCATCGTCAATACCCCGAGGCGCGAAATCGGCTCGGCCACGTTGCAAAAGCTGGGCGAATGGGCCAACCAGCGCAACAAAAGCCTGTTTCGCGCCAGTTTCGATCTCGGCTTGGGCCAGCATCTCACCGGCCGTGGTTTGGAATCGTTGCAGCGTTTCACGCACTGGATGGAAGGAATCACCCAGCTAGTGGAGCGTGAACCCGTGGCGGCAGTGCGTGATTTGATCCACGGTATCGACTATGAAAGCTGGTTGTTTGAGACTTCCCCGAGCCCGAAAGCGGCCGAAATGCGCATGAAGAACGTCAACACGCTGTTTGGCTGGATGACCGAGATGCTGGAAGGCAGCGAGCTGGATGAGGCCATGACGCTGACGCAGGTAGTCACCCGCTTTACCCTGCGCGATATGATGGAGCGCGGTGAAAGCGATGAAGAGTCGGATCAGGTGCAGTTGATGACGCTGCATGCCTCCAAAGGATTGGAGTTCCCCTATGTGTTCCTGGTGGGGATGGAAGAGGGTTTATTGCCGCATCAGAGCAGTATTGATGAGGATAATGTCGACGAGGAGCGGCGTTTGGCCTATGTGGGGATCACTCGCGCCCAAAAAGAGCTGATTTTCACGCTGTGCCGCGAACGCCGCCAATACGGTGAACTGGTGCGTCCTGAACCGAGCCGTTTCCTGCTGGAATTGCCGCAGGATGATCTCGCCTGGGAGACGGAACGTAAGGTGATCAGCCCGCAAGAGCGGATGGAGAAAGGGCAGAGCCATTTGGCCAGTGTGAAAGCGATGCTGGCGAAAGCCAAAGGCGGCAGTTAAAAAGAGAGGGCGCCGTCAGCGCCCTGAGCAGATCAGTGCTGTTCATCCAAAAACAGCGGCCAATGAACATAGCTCTGCCAATGGCTCTCTTGCTCCAGCGTTTCGGCGCGCAGCGGGTGCTGCTCCAGCCAGCCAGGCGGTAGGATCACGTGCAGCTCTTCATCGTTGGCGCGCAGGCGCACCGCAGGCAGGGTATCGTCCCGGCGACGGCTGGCAAAGATAATGGCTAAACGTAGAATACGGCACAAACGCTGCGCCATACGCGGCAGCACGGCGTTTTGCTGGCTCAGCAGCGGTAAGTCAATGGTATTGCTCTGGTTTTGCAGCAGGGTGGCTAACAGTTTCTTCTGCGCTGGCGTAAAGCCGGGTAAATCCAGATTACGGATCAGATAGGCGGCGTGTTGCGGCGCCTGCTTGAAGTCAACGCTGAGGCCGATTTCGTGGATCAGGCAGGCCGCATGCAGCAGCTCACGACACCGTGCATCCAACTGCCACTCGTTGGCGATCTGCAAAGAAAAATTCGCCGCAAGCTGGCTGACGCGTTCAGCCTGATCGGTATCCAGCAGATAGCGGCGTTGCAGATTGCGCAGGGTACGGCTGCGGATATCCTGTTCGACCGGCAAATGCAGCATGCCATACACCAATCCTTCGCGCAGCGCGCCACCGGCCAGCGTCATGCATTCGATGTTCAGCTCCTGAAAAATCGCCAGCAGGATCGACAAGCCACTTGGGAACACCAGTGCGCGTTCCAGCGTCAGGCCTTCAATTTCCAGTTCTTCCAGCTTGCCACACTGAATGGCGCGCTGTTTCAGTTGGCGCAGTTTAGGCAGCGTAATACGCTCATCCATCCCCTGAGCCACCATGATCTCTTGCAGCGCTTGCACAGTGCCGGAGGCACCGACGCAAATCTGCCAACCATGCTCACGCAGTTGTGGCGCAATGGGACGAACCATTTCGCGCGCCGCCTGCTCGGCCGCGTCAAAGTTTTCCTGCCCCAGATTGCGATCGCTGAAAAAACGTTCCAGCCAGGTGACGCAGCCCATCGACAGGCTGTAAAGCTGGGCGGCTTGCGCCCCAGTACCGGTGACCAGTTCCGTGCTGCCACCGCCGATATCTACGACCAGGCGTTGGTCCGGGCCACCGGTGGTGTGCGCAACGCCGTGATAAATCAGGCGGGCTTCTTCTTCGCCGCTGATCACTTGAACAGGGCAACCGAGGATCTCTTCGGCAGTTTGCAGGAATTCACCCGCATTGTTGGCCAGGCGCAAGGTCGCGGTAGCAACCACGCGAATCTGTTCGCACGGAATATCCTGCAAGCGCTCTGAAAATAACTTCAGGCATTGCCAACCACGCTGCATAGCCTCATGCGACAGGTGATTATGCTGATCTAGCCCGGCGGCCAGACGCACTTTGCGCTTGATGCGAGCCAAAGTCTGAATGCTGCCAGCCACCTCGCGAACCACCAACATATGGAAGCTGTTGGAACCCAGATCGATGGCGGCGTACAGGGTGTTGGAACTGAGCATAATTATTCACTTCGCCTGGCAAGTTGCCACGTTGTAGGCCTACCCCAAGCACTTACCGGTGTAAGCTCTTGGGGATCCACACTCTCGCCGCCTGATGGCAACTTGAAACTCATTGGGAATATCAGCCTGGGCGTCTACGGTTGTTACGTGGCGCACCGCCACCACGACGTGGCGCAGAGTTACGGCGTGGGCCGTTGCTACCACGCGGGCGCACCAGGCGTTTTGGCGCAGGCAAATCCGCTAGCAGCGCATCGCTGTTGTATTTGCTCACTGGGATGCTGTGGCCGGTATAGGTCTCGATCGCTGGCAGGTTCAACGCGTATTCTTCACAGGCCAGGCTGATGGAGTGACCACTTTCGCCCGCGCGGCCGGTACGACCAATGCGGTGTACGTAGTCTTCGCAGTCATCAGGCAGATCGTAGTTGAAAACGTGAGTCACCAGCGGGATATGCAGGCCGCGTGCAGCAACGTCGGTGGCGACCAGAATGTCCAGGCTGCCCTTGGTGAAGTCATCCAGAATCCGCAGGCGTTTTTTCTGTGCGACATCGCCGGTCAGCAGGCCCACGCGGTGACCATCAGCAGCCAGATGGCCCCAGATGTCTTCACAGCGGTGCTTGGTGTTAGCGAAAATAATGCAGCGATCCGGCCACTCTTCCTCGATCAGAGTCTGCAACAGACGCATTTTTTCTTCGTTGGAAGGGTAGAAGAGTTCTTCCTGGATCCGATGGCCGGTTTTCTGTTCCGGTTCAACTTCCACATATTCGGCATTGTTCATCTGCTCGAAGGCCAGTTCGCGAACGCGATAGGACAGCGTGGCGGAGAACAGCATATTCAGGCGCTTATCAACCGCAGGCATGCGGCGGAACAACCAGCGGATGTCTTTGATAAAGCCCAGATCGTACATGCGATCGGCTTCATCCAGCACCACCACCTGGATTGCACCCAGATCGATATAGTTCTGTTTAGCGTAATCGATTAAACGGCCAGTCGTCCCGACCAGGATATCCACACCGCTTTCCAGCACTTTAAGCTGTTTGTCGTAGCCGTCGCCGCCATAGGCCAGACCCAGTTTCAAACCGGTGGACTGCGAAAGGGCTTCGGCATCGGAATGGATCTGTACGGCCAGTTCACGCGTTGGCGCCATGATCAAGGCGCGCGGCTGGTTGGTCTGGCGACCTTCTTTCGCCGGGTGGGACAGCAAATAGTGAAAAGTAGACGCTAAAAATGCCAGCGTCTTTCCGGTACCGGTTTGCGCCTGACCTGCAACGTCACGCCCAGAGAGCGTGAGCGGCAATGCTAACGCCTGAATAGGCGTGCAATGATGAAACCCTTTTTTCTCAAGGGCTTCAAGGACTAACGGGTGCAGGGCGAAGTCGGAAAACTTCTGTTCGGTCAAGTGTGTTTTGCTCATAGTATGGTAGAATATCAGCTAACTATTGCTTTACGAAAGCACATCCGTTGAAATAAACGCGGTGAAATAAAATCACCTTGGGTTGGTGAATACAACGCCAACGCCTACAAGGTAGACCTAATCCTGTGGAGTAGAACATGAGCGATAAAATTATTCACCTGACTGACGACAGCTTTGATACCGATGTGCTGAAAGCCGAAGGGCCAATCCTGGTCGATTTCTGGGCTGAATGGTGTGGCCCGTGCAAGATGATAGCGCCGATCCTGGATGAGATTGCCGAAGAGTTCGAAGGCAAACTGACCATCACCAAGCTGAACATCGACCAGAACCCGGCTACCGCACCGAAATACGGTATCCGTGGTATCCCTACGCTGTTGCTGTTCAAGAACGGTGAAGTGGCAGCAACCAAAGTGGGCGCATTGTCCAAAGGCCAGCTCAAAGATTTCCTGAACGCGAATCTGTAATCGGGCGGGAAGCCCCGTGACGGGCGTCTGGATGTGGGTATTTAATTCACCGCTAGACGCCTGCCAAGAAGCGTGCTAAGTTTAACCACACTGCATATAGAACTTGCCCTAAGTAATAAATCTAAAGAGTTTGAATCTAAGCTTTACTCTATGTTGAACCATCGGCGCCGCCATTGAATATGAACTCAGCCCGTGTTTCGACGATCAAACGGTTTTGCAAAAATCAGTTTTAAGGCACCTTCGATCTTAGACCGTTAACGCTTGCGTTCAATGTAAGCCATTTCTTACCGTGACAGCTCAGCGGCTCGGCGATCGAACGTCCAGTAAACAGGCACGCATCTTGCTGCCATACCATTCACGATATTAGTTCGAGACATACCCCGAGTTTAAGAACCCACCACTATGAATCTTACCGAATTAAAGAATACGCCGGTTTCTGAGCTGATTACTCTCGGCGAAAATATGGGGCTGGAAAATCTGGCCCGCCTGCGCAAACAGGACATTATCTTCTCTATACTTAAGCAACATGCGAAAAGCGGAGAAGATATCTTCGGCGACGGCGTGTTGGAGATATTGCAGGATGGATTTGGTTTCCTCCGCTCTGGAGACAGTTCCTACCTCGCCGGTCCTGATGATATCTACGTTTCCCCCAGCCAAATCCGCCGTTTCAACCTCCGCACAGGTGATACCATTTCCGGTAAGATTCGTCCGCCAAAAGAAGGCGAGCGTTATTTTGCTCTGTTGAAAGTCAACGAAGTTAACTACGACAAACCGGAAAACGCCCGTAACAAGATCCTGTTCGAAAACCTGACGCCGCTGCACGCCAATTCCCGTCTGCGGATGGAGCGCGGTAATGGTTCCACTGAAGATCTGACGGCTCGCGTACTGGATCTGGCCGCCCCGATTGGCCGTGGTCAACGTGGCCTGATCGTGGCACCGCCGAAGGCCGGTAAGACCATGCTGCTGCAAAATATTGCGCAGAGCATCGCTTACAACCATCCAGACTGCGTGCTGATGGTGTTGCTGATCGACGAACGTCCGGAAGAAGTGACCGAGATGCAGCGTCTGGTCAAAGGCGAAGTTATCGCTTCTACCTTTGATGAGCCAGCCTCCCGCCACGTGCAGGTAGCAGAAATGGTGATCGAGAAGGCCAAACGCCTGGTCGAACACAAAAAAGACGTTATCATCCTGCTGGATTCGATCACCCGTCTGGCGCGTGCCTACAACACCGTAGTACCTGCCTCAGGCAAAGTGCTGACCGGTGGTGTGGATGCCAACGCCCTGCATCGTCCGAAGCGTTTCTTCGGTGCGGCTCGTAACGTTGAGGAAGGCGGTAGCCTGACCATCATCGCTACCGCGCTGGTGGATACCGGTTCCAAAATGGATGAAGTGATTTACGAAGAGTTTAAAGGTACCGGCAACATGGAATTGCACTTGGCGCGTAAAATCGCCGAGAAGCGCGTGTTCCCTGCTATCGATTACAACCGTTCCGGCACCCGTAAAGAAGAGTTGCTCACCACGTCTGAAGAACTGCAAAAAATGTGGATCCTGCGCAAGATTATTCACCCGATGGGCGAGATCGACGCGATGGAGTTCCTCATTAATAAGTTGGCAATGACCAAAACCAACGATGAATTCTTCGATATGATGAAGCGTTCGTAATTCAGTAAAAAATTCGAGGAACGCCACGCCTAGTCGTGGCGTTTTTCGCTTTTGGCGGATACGATAAGTAACAGTAAAGGGAAATTCAGTTTTTCTTACGGCTTACTGAGAATTGATCTTATTTACGCCTGTTTTTGACGTTAATACGTTAAAGTAAGAAATGACTTGGGCATGGATGAACCTATATGCCTGTTGTCATAAGAAATGACTGAAAGGTCGCTTTGCATATGGCGCGGTTTTTTACCCATGTTAAGCTGCCTCATCTTCTTCAGAGATTTGTTAACTGTGAACTTACTCACTATGAGTACTGAAATTCTTTTTGTTTTCCTGTTCTCTCTGGCTTTTTTATTTGTTGCCCGCAAGGTAGCAAAATGGATAGGTTTGGTTGATAAACCTAATTATCGCAAACGTCATCAGGGCTTGATCCCACTGGTTGGCGGCATTTCTGTTTACGCAGGTCTCTGCTTTGCTTTCCTGATTTCTGACCAAACGATTGCCCACGGTAAACTTTATCTCGCTTGTGCGGGAGTATTGGTGTTCGTCGGTGCGTTGGACGATCGCTTTGACATCAGCGTTAAAATTCGTGCCACCGTTCAGGCCTTGGTCGGCATTGCCATGATGGTGTTTGCTGGCCTCTACCTACGCAGCTTCGGCTATGTGTTCGGTGGTTGGGAAATGCTGTTGGGGCCGTTTGGCTATCTGGTTACCCTGTTCGCTGTCTGGGCGGCGATCAATGCTTTCAATATGGTTGATGGTATTGACGGGTTGCTGGGGGGGCTTTCCTGCGTTTCATTTGGCGCGCTGGGGGCACTGTTATATATGAGCGGCCACTCTGCGCTCGCTTTCTGGTGCTTTGCCATGCTGGCAGCTATCGTCCCTTACATTTTGCTTAACCTCGGCATCCTAGGCCGGCGGTACAAGGTCTTTATGGGGGATGCGGGCAGTACGCTGATTGGTTTTACGGCTATCTGGATATTGTTGCAAAGCTCCCAAGGGCCGAGTCATCCCATCAAACCGGTCACTGCGCTGTGGATTATTGCGATTCCGTTGATGGATATGATAGCGATCATGTATCGTCGTCTGCGCAAGGGCATGAGTCCGTTCTCTCCCGATCGCCAGCACATCCATCATCTGATTATGCGAGCAGGCTTTACGCCGCGTCAGGCTTTTGTTCTGATTACGCTGGCCGCTGCGATTCTGGCGGCGATTGGCGTGCTTGGCGAACGTCTGACCTTCATCCCTGAATGGGTGATGTTGGCACTATTCTTGCTTGCTTTCTTCTTCTATGGCTATTGCATTAAACGTGCATGGCGCGTCGCGCGTTATATCAAACGGATGAAGCGCCGTATTCGGCATGCAACGAACAATAAGCAAGTACCTTAACCTGAGGCTTTTGGGCAGAGATGACTCCAGAAACAACGTCTGAAAAAAATACCCCGGTGGTCGATAATGAACTCGATATCCGCGGTTTGTGCTGCGCGCTGTGGCGCGGTAAAAAATGGATTATCGGTTTTGCGGTGTTGTTTGCCGTTATCGCACTGATCGTCTCCTACCTGGTCAAACAGGAATGGAGCGCGACGGCGATCACCGATAAGCCAACGGTTAACGCGTTGGGGGGATATTATTCGCAACAGCAGTTCCTGCGTAACCTCGATATGCGCACTGTACCAGCAGTGGCGGGCGATAAACCAGGGATTGCCGATGAAGCCTATAATGAATTCATCATGCAGTTGGCGGCCTATGACACGCGCCGCGATTTCTGGTTGCAAAGTGACTACTACAAACAGCGCCAGGAAGGGGATGCGCGCGCTGATGCGGCATTGCTCGACGATCTGATTAACAATATTCTGTTTACCCCGCGTGACGACAAAAAAGTGCTTAACGACGGCGTGAAGCTGACGGCAGAAACGGCACCGGATTCCAACCGCTTGCTGCGACAGTATGTGGCGTTCGCCAGCCATCGGGCCGCACAGCACTTGAATGAAGAAATTCAGGGTGCCTGGGCGGCGCGTACCACGTCGATGAACGCGCAGGTCAAACGCCAGGAAGCGGTCGCGGATGCGGTTTACCAGCGTGAGCTAAAAACCGTTCAGCAGGCATTGAAAATTGCTGAACAGCAGGGAATTAGCCGCAGCCAGACCGATACACCCGCAGAACAATTACCGGACTCCGATTTGTTCCTGTTGGGCAAGCCGATGCTTCAGGCTCGTCTGGAAGGGCTACAGGCTTCTGGTCCAACGTACGATCTGGATTACGATCAGAACCGCGCCATGCTGGCAACGTTGAACGTTGGCCCGACGCTGGATGCCAAATTCCAGACCTATCGCTATCTGCGCACGCCAGAAGAACCGGTAAAACGTGATAGCCCGCGCCGCGTATTCTGGCTGATTATGTGGGGTGCAATTGGTGCCCTGGTTGGTGCTGGCGTTGCTTTGGCGCGCCGCCCACGCCATTAAAAAAGACCATTATTTCGTTGATGGGCGCATATGCGCCCAGTTTGCAGGTTCGCCTGCGGTTCACCGACCAAAAGAGATTCGCTGTGAAAGTGTTGACTGTTTTTGGCACCAGGCCGGAAGCCATCAAAATGGCTCCCTTGGTACATGCTCTGGCTCAGGATGCAGCCTTTGAATCAAGAGTCTGCGTTACGGCACAGCATCGTGAGATGTTGGATCAGGTATTGCGTTTGTTTGAAATCGTACCGGACTACGACCTGAATATCATGAAACCTGGTCAGGGGCTGAGTGAAATCACCTGCCGCATTCTGGAAGGGTTGAAAGGTGTTCTGGAAGATTTCAAACCCGATGTGGTGCTGGTTCACGGTGATACCACTACCACCATGGCGACCAGCCTGGCAGCGTTTTATCAGCGTATTCCTGTTGGGCATGTGGAAGCCGGTCTGCGTACCGGTAATCTCTATTCTCCATGGCCTGAAGAGGCAAACCGCAAGCTGACTGGCCATCTGGCGATGTACCATTTTGCACCGACCGAAAACTCGCGCTCGAATCTGCTGCGCGAATCGCTGCGTGATGACCATATTTTCGTCACGGGCAATACGGTGATTGATGCGTTGCTATGGGTTCGCGATCGTGTCCTGAGTGACGAAGTGCTGCGTAATAGTCTTGATCAGCGTTATCCCTTCCTGGATGCCAACAAGAAGTTGATCCTGGTGACTGGCCACCGTCGCGAAAGCTTCGGCGGTGGGTTCGAACGCATATGCAGCGCTCTGGCAGATATTGCCCGTCAGCATCCAGAAGTTCAGGTGGTTTACCCTGTACACCTTAATCCTAATGTCAGCGAGCCAGTCAACCGAATTCTGAAAGGCATCGACAACATTGTGCTGATCGATCCGCAGGATTATCTGCCCTTTGTTTATCTGATGACCCACTCTTATATGATTCTGACCGACTCGGGCGGTATTCAGGAAGAGGCACCGTCGCTGGGTAAACCGGTGTTAGTGATGCGTGATACCACCGAGCGGCCAGAGGCAGTCGATGCTGGCACGGTGCGTTTGGTGGGGACGGATGTGGCAAGAATTGTCGATGAAGTGACTCGGTTGTTGACGGATGAAAACGAATATCACGCCATGAGCCGGGCGCATAACCCCTACGGTGACGGGCATGCCTGCCAACGTATCCTCGAAGCTTTAAAGAATCATCAGGTGACACTATGAGTTTTAACACTATTTCAGTTATTGGCCTGGGTTACATCGGTCTGCCAACGGCGGCGGCGTTTGCTTCCCGCAAGAAAAAAGTGGTTGGTGTAGATGTTAATCAGCATGCGGTAGACACCATCAATCGTGGTGCGATTCATATTGTGGAGCCCGATCTGGACCGCGTGGTGAAGGAAGCGGTTGACGGGGGATTCTTGCAGGCGGTGACCAAACCGCTGGCGGCAGACGCTTTTCTGATTGCGGTACCAACCCCGTTCAAAGGGGATCATGAGCCCGATCTGGCCTATGTTGAAGCAGCGGCCAAATCATTGGCACCGGTACTGAAAAAGGGCGATCTGGTGATTCTGGAGTCCACCTCGCCGGTGGGCGCGACAGAACAAATGGCGCAGTGGTTGGCCGAAGCGCGCAGCGATCTCAGTTTCCCACAGAATGCCGGTGAGCAGGCTGACGTCAATATCGCCTATTGCCCTGAGCGCGTATTGCCGGGCCAGGTGATGGTTGAACTGATCCAGAACGACCGTGTGATCGGTGGTATGACGCCGAAATGTTCCGAGCGCGCCAGCGCACTGTATAAGATTTTCCTTGAAGGTGAATGCGTTATCACCAACTCGCGCACCGCCGAGATGTGCAAATTGACGGAAAACAGCTTCCGCGATGTCAATATCGCGTTTGCTAATGAACTGTCGCTGATTTGCGCCGATCAAGGGATCAATGTGTGGGAACTGATCCGCCTGGCCAATCGCCATCCGCGCGTTAATATTTTGCAGCCGGGCCCCGGCGTCGGTGGGCACTGTATCGCCGTCGATCCATGGTTCATTGTGGCGCAAAACCCGCAACAGGCTCGCCTGATTCACACCGCGCGTCTGGTTAACGATGGTAAACCGCTGTGGGTGGTCGAACGCGTTAAAGCGGCAGTGGCCGACTGTCTCGCCGCAACCAACAAGCGTGCTTCTGAGGTGAAAATTGCCTGCTTTGGCCTAGCGTTCAAGCCCAATATTGACGATCTGCGTGAAAGCCCGGCGGTAGAAGTGGCGCACCTGATTGCTGATTGGCACGTAGGTGAAACTCTGGCAGTGGAGCCGAACGTTGAGCAGTTGCCGAAGTCTTTGGCTGGCCATGTGACGTTGAAAGATGTCGCCAGTGCGCTGCAACAGGCTGACGTGATCGTGATGCTGGTTGATCACAAAGAGTTCAAGGCGATTAAGCCGGAAGAGATTAAGCAATCCTGGATTGTTGATACCAAAGGGGTCTGGCGTTGAAACGTATTTTAGTCACCGGCGGTGCCGGTTTTATCGGTTCTGCCGTGGTGCGGCACATTATCAGCAGCACTGCCGATAGCGTAGTGGTGGTGGATAAGCTGACCTATGCGGGCAATCTGGAGTCGTTGGCTGGGGTGGCTGATAACGAGCGTTATGCTTTCGAACAGGTCGACATCTGCGATCGCGCCGCGTTGGATCGGGTATTTGCCCAGTATCAGCCTGATTTTGTGATGCATCTGGCGGCAGAAAGCCACGTTGATCGCTCCATTGACGGCCCGGCGGCGTTTATTGAAACCAACGTGGTGGGCACCTACCACATGCTGGAAGCGGCCCGCCATTACTGGCAGCGGCTTGCAGAAGAGAAAAAGCAGGGCTTCCGCTTCCACCACATCTCTACCGACGAAGTGTACGGCGATCTGCACGGTACTGACGACCTGTTTACCGAAACTACGCCTTACGCACCCAGCAGCCCGTATTCAGCCTCCAAGGCATCGAGCGACCATCTGGTGCGCGCCTGGTTGCGCACCTACGGTTTCCCAACCGTGGTCACCAACTGTTCCAACAATTACGGCCCTTATCACTTCCCAGAGAAGCTGATCCCACTGGTGATCCTGAACGCGATTTCTGGCAAACCGTTACCGGTTTACGGCAATGGCGCGCAGGTGCGTGACTGGCTGTATGTGGAAGATCATGCGCGTGCGCTGTATCAGGTGGTAACCGAAGGTGTGATAGGGGAAACCTATAACATCGGTGGGCACAACGAGCGCAAGAATATTGAAGTGGTGCATACCATTTGCGATCTGCTGGAAGAACTGGCACCGAACAAGCCGCAAGGTGTAGCGAACTACCGCGATCTGATCACCTATGTTAAAGATCGTCCCGGCCATGATATGCGTTATGCCATCGATGCGGGGAAAATCGAGCGTGAACTGGGTTGGCTCCCGCAGGAAACCTTTGAAAGCGGCATCCGCAAAACGGTTTCCTGGTACCTGAACAATGAAACCTGGTGGCGCCGTGTCCAAGATGGTTCCTATGCGGGTGAGCGTTTGGGGTTAAATTAATACCCTCTAGATGAACGCGCGGTGTTGAATAGGCACCGCGTTGTTACTGTAAGTTCAGGAGTTATTATGAAAGGCATTATTCTTGCCGGTGGTTCAGGGACGCGTTTGCACCCGATTACTCGCGGTGTTTCCAAGCAATTGCTCCCTATCTACGATAAGCCGATGATCTACTATCCGCTTTCGGTGCTGATGCTGGCCGGGATCCGCGACGTTTTGATTATCTCTACGCCGGAAGATCTGCCATCGTTCCGCCGTTTGCTCGGCAGCGGTGAAGAGTTTGGTATCAACCTCAGCTATGCAGAACAGCCGAGTCCAGATGGCCTGGCGCAGGCATTTCTGATCGGTGAAGAATTTATTGCCGGTGAGCCGACCTGCCTGGTGCTGGGCGATAATATCTATTTCGGTCAGAGCTTTAGCCCGAAACTGAAAAATGTGGTAGCGGGCTTGCAGGGCGCGACAGTATTCGGTTATCAGGTGATGGATCCAGAACGTTTCGGCGTTGTGGAGTTTGACGATAATTTCCGTGCGTTGTCGATCGAAGAAAAACCGGTTAAGCCAAAGTCCAATTGGGCAGTTACGGGGCTCTATTTCTACGACAACCAAGTGGTGGATTTTGCCAAACAGGTGAAGCCATCGCCGCGTGGCGAACTGGAAATCACCAGTATCAACCAGATGTATCTGGAACGCGGTGAATTGAGCGTTGAGCTGTTGGGCCGTGGCTTTGCCTGGCTTGATACCGGGACTCACGACAGCCTGATTGAGGCCAGCACCTTTGTGCAGACGGTGGAAAAACGCCAAGGGTTCAAGATTGCCTGTTTGGAAGAGATCGCCTGGCGTAACGGCTGGCTGGACGATGAAGGCGTAAGACGCGCCGCTCTGGCGCTGGCTAAAACCGGCTACGGCAAGTACTTACTGGATTTACTGCATGTCCGTCCGCGCCAATATTGAGCCTTTGGGCTGGGAAAGCGAATTTTTCCATATTTCCAGCGCCAAGCTGCATTTTGACGATGCCGCACCACGGCTCAGTGAGGCGGGATTAGACGCTTTTGCACTGGTGCAGGCCAAAATACCGGCACAACGCCTGGATTTAGCTGACGCATTGGCTGGGCAAGGTTTTCGGCTGGTAGAAGGCGAAGTTGATTTGGCACTGGCGGTTGGCACGGAAAGTGCTTCATTATCGGCGGTGCGTACGGCTGTTCCTGAGGATATCCCGGTATTGCGAGCGGCTGCGGCCAGCGTATTTGCTGCCAGCCGTTTTCGTGCCCCTTGGTATGGGCAGCAGGACAGCGGGCGATTTTACGCCACCTGGATTGAAAAAGCGGTACTGGGGACCTTCGATCATCAGTGTTTATTAGTGCTGGGAAGCGATGGGCAGCCAGAAGGTTTTGTCAGCCTGCGTGATATTGGCCAGCAAGAAGCCCGTATTGGTCTGCTGGCGGTTTTCCCAGGTGCGCAAGGAAAGGGTGCCGGTTCACGGCTGATGGCTGCCGCAATCGCCTGGTGTCAGCAGCGTGAGCTGCAACGCCTGTGGGTTGCGACCCAGATGAGTAATATTGCCGCGTTACGGCTCTATCAACGGCACGGTGCCATCGTAGAAAGCACCGCGTATTGGTTTTACAGAGGTTTACATGATTCCATTTAACGCACCACCGGTTGTTGGCACCGAGCTCGATTATATGCAGGCTGCCATGAGCAGCGGCAAACTCTGTGGTGACGGCGGCTTTACGCGCCGCTGCCAGCAATGGATGGAGCAGCATTTCGGCAGCCCGAAAGTGCTGCTGACGCCTTCTTGCACCGCTTCACTGGAAATGGCCGCCATCCTGCTGGATATCCAGCCGGGTGATGAAGTGATCATGCCGAGCTTCACCTTCGTTTCTACCGCCAACGCCTTTGTGTTGCGTGGCGCGGTAGTGGTGTTTGTTGACGTGCGTCCAGACACCATGAATATCGATGAGGCCAAAATCGAAGCCGCGATTACCGATAAAACCCGTGCCATTGTGCCGGTGCACTATGCTGGTGTGGCCTGCGAGATGGACACCATCATGGCGCTGGCAAAGAAACACAACCTGTTCGTGGTTGAAGATGCCGCGCAGGGCGTTATGTCGACTTACAAAGGCAAAGCGCTGGGGACTATTGGCCACATCGGTTGTTTCAGCTTCCATGAAACCAAAAACTACACCGCTGGCGGTGAGGGTGGCGCAACGCTGATCAACGATCCTACGCTGATCGATCGTGCGGAAGTGATTCGCGAAAAGGGCACCAACCGCAGCCAGTTCTTCCGCGGCCAGGTTGATAAATACACCTGGCGCGATATCGGTTCCAGCTATCTGATGTCTGACCTGCAGGCGGCTTATCTGTGGGCGCAATTGGAAGCCGCAGAAGAGATTAACCAGCGTCGCCTGAAACTGTGGCAGAACTATTATGATGCGTTCAAGCCGCTGGCGGATGCGGGCCGTATCGATTTACCGGTGATCCCTGAGGGCTGTGTACACAATGCCCATATGTTCTACGTCAAACTCAAAGACGTTCAGGATCGCACGGCGTTTATCGATTACCTGAAAGAAGCCGAGATCATGACGGTATTCCATTACATCCCACTGCACGCCTGCCCGGCGGGTGAGAAGTTTGGCCGTTTTGCCGGTGAAGACCGTTTCACTAGCAAGGAAAGTGAGCGTCTGGTGCGCCTGCCGCTGTTCTACAACATGTCCGATGTTAATCAGCGTACGGTGATCACTACCATCCTGAGCTTCCTGGCCTGATATGTCGCTGGCAAAAGCATCGATTTGGACTGCCGGTTCCACGCTGATAAAAATTGGCGTGGGGCTGTTGGTAGTTAAAATGCTGGCGGTGGCTTTTGGCCCCAGCGGTGTCGGGCAGGCGGGTAATTTCCGCCAGTTGATTACCGTGCTGGGCGTGTTGTCCGGTGCCGGGATTTTTAACGGCATCACCAAGTATGTGGCGGAATATCACCAGGATCCGCAGCGGCTGCGCATGGCGGTTGGAACCGCCTCCAGCATTGTGCTGGGTTTTTCGACCCTGTTGGCGTTGGTATTCCTGTTTGCCGCCGAGCCGATTAGCCGTGGGCTGTTCGGCCATGCAGACTATGTAAACGTCGTGCGGGCCGTGGCGTTTATCCAAATGGGTATTGCTTACGCCAACCTGTTCCTGGCCATTCTGAAAGGCTACCGCGATGCCATGGGTAATGCGGTGGCGGTGATCGCCGGTAGCCTGATCGGCGTGGTGGCTTTTACCTTGTGCTTTAAGCTGGGCGGCTATGAAGGTGCGTTGGCCGGTTTGGCTCTGGTTCCTGCGCTGGTGGTGCTGCCTGCCGCTTTCCTGCTGTGGCGGCGCAAGATGCTGCCGTTGCGCTATCTGGCGCTGGCGTGGGATAAGGCGCTGGCCAGCCATCTGGGCAAGTTCACCATCATGGCCCTGATCACCTCCGTGACTCTACCGGTCGCCTATGTGATGATGCGTAACCTGCTGGCAGCGCATTACAGCTGGGACGAAGTGGGCATTTGGCAGGGGGTGAGCAGTATCTCCGATGCTTATCTGCAGTTTATTACCGCATCGTTTACCGTTTACCTGCTGCCAACGCTGTCGCGCCTGAAGGAAAAAAGCGCCATTGCACAAGAAATCGTGCGGTCGCTGAAATTTGTCTTACCTGCGGTGGCTACCGCTAGCTTGGCGGTGTGGTTGCTGCGTGATTTCGCGATCTGGCTGCTGTTCTCCGAAAAATTTGTCGCGATGCGCGATCTGTTTGCCTGGCAATTGGTCGGTGATGTGCTGAAAGTCGGTTCTTATGTTTTCGGCTATCTGGTGATCGCCAAAGCATCTCTACGTTTTTATATTCTGACGGAAGTCAGCCAGTTTGCCTTGCTGACGCTGTTCTCGCACTGGCTTATCCCGCAGCATGGAGCGCTGGGTGCGGCACAGGCCTATATGGCAACCTACATCGTGTATTTCGCGCTCTGTAGCTGCGTATTTATCCTCTATCGTAGACGAGTATGATCACACTGATTCACGTACTGGGATCTGATATCCCGCATCATAATCATACGGTGCTGCGCTTCTTTAATGACGTGCTGGCTGAGCGTTTGCCCTCTGAACAGGTCGGCCATTTTATGGTGGCCGCCAAGGATGCTGCGGCGTTGGGCTCGTTCCCCGCGCTGAAGGTGGAAACCTTTCCGGGCAAGAAAAGCCTGGCGGAGGCGGTGATTGCTCGCGCTCAGGCCGACCGCCAGACTCGCTTTTTCCTGCACGGCCAATTTAATGCGGCGCTGTGGCTGGCGTTGCTGAGCGGTAAAATCAAAGCGCATCAGGTGAGCTGGCACATCTGGGGTGCCGACCTGTATGAGAATGCGACCAGTTGGAAATTCCGGCTGTTCTACATCCTGCGCCGCATCGCGCAGGGGCGGGTTAGCCATGTGTTTGCTACGCGTGGCGATCTGATCCACTACCAGCAGCGCCATGCGCGCGTTCCGGCGTCACTGCTGTACTTTCCGACGCGTATGGATCCTCAACTCACCGGCATCGAGGTGCAGAAAAACAGCGCTGGGCCGTTGACCATTCTGCTGGGGAACTCTGGCGATCGCACTAACCGCCATATAGAGGCGCTGAAGGCGATTCATCAGCAGTTTGGTAGCGATGTGCGGGTGATTGTGCCGATGGGATACCCGGCCAATAACGAGGCTTATATTGAGCAGGTACGTGCCGCCGGGCTGGCGCTGTTTGGCGAAAACAATCTGCAATTGCTGACGCAGCAAGTGGCGTTCGATGATTACCTGAATATTTTGCGCGCCTGCGATCTTGGCTACTTTATTTTTGATCGGCAGCAGGGCATTGGCACCCTGTGCCTGTTGATACAGTTTGGCGTGCCGTTTGTGCTCAGCCGTAAAAACCCGTTCTGGCAGGATTTGGCGGAACAACGTCTGCCAGTCCTGTTTTATGGCGATTCGCTGGATGAAGCCATCGTGCGCGAGTCACAGCGTCAGCTGGCGTTGGTGGACAAACATTCGATAGCCTTCTTTAATCCGAACTACGTCGATGGCTGGCAACAGGCATTGGCGCAAGTGGCGGGAGAAAACCCATGACGCTGGCTCAGTTTGGCGGGTTGTTTGTCGTCTATCTGATTGGGGCACTGTTCGTGCTGACGCTGACCTATCAGGAATTCCGCCGCGTTCGTTTTAATTTTAACGTGTTCTTTTCCCTGCTCTATTTGCTGACGTTTTATTTCGGCTTTCCGCTGACTTGCCTGCTGGTCTTCCAGTTTGATGTTCAGGTAGTGCCTGTCGAATTCCTGCTGTACGCCATTCTTTCTGCGACCTGTTTCTACGCCATCTATTACGTCAGCTATAAAACCCGGTTGCGCAAGCGCAGCAGCCAACAGCATAAGCCGATATTTACCATGAACCGGGTGGAAACCCACCTCACCTGGATGCTGCTGGCGCTGGTGGCCATTGGTACCGTGGGCATTTTCTTTATGCAGAACGGTTTCCTGCTGTTCAAGCTGAACTCCTACAGCCAGATTTTCTCCAGCGATGTGTCGGGGGTGGCGCTCAAGCGCTTCTTCTACTTCTTTATCCCGGCGATGCTGGTGGTTTATTTTCTCAAGCAGGATGTGCGCGCCTGGTTCTTTTTCCTGGCGGCGACGGTGGCCTTTGGGATCTTGACCTATGTGATCGTGGGCGGCACCCGTGCCAATATCATCATCGCTTTCTCGCTGTTCCTGTTTATCGGCATTGTGCGTGGCTGGATTTCCCTGTGGATGCTGGTGGCCGCTGGGGTGTTCGGCATTGTCGGCATGTTCTGGCTGGCGTTGAAACGCTACAGCCTGGATGTCAGCGGCCCTGAAGCGTTCTACACTTTCCTGTATCTGACGCGCGATACTTTCTCGCCGTGGGAAAACCTGGGGTTATTGCTACAGAATTACGACAAGATCGATTTCCAGGGGCTGGCGCCGATCGTGCGTGATTTCTATGTGTTTATCCCTACCTGGCTATGGCCGGGGCGGCCCGATCTGGTGCTGAATACCGCCAATTACTTTACCTGGGAAGTGTTGGACAACCATTCCGGGCTGGCGATCTCCCCTACGCTGATTGGTTCGCTGGTGGTGATGGGCGGTGTGCTGTTTATCCCACTGGGTGCCATCGTGGTAGGCCTGATTATCAAGTGGTTCGACTGGCTGTATGAAATGGGCAAAAGCGAGCAGAACCGCTTTAAAGCGGCTATTTTGCAGGGTTTTTGCTTTGGTGCGGTGTTCAATATCATCGTATTGGCGCGTGAAGGGGTGGATTCCTTCGTTTCACGCGTGGTGTTCTTCTGCATCATTTTTGGTGTCTGCCTGATTCTGGCCAAATTGCTGTACTGGCTGTTTGATATCGCTGGGCTGATCAAGGCACGGATAATACGCAAACGCGCAATGGTGCCCTCTGCTGGCAGCCTTCTATAAAGGTAATAACAATGGAAGCAAACATTTCGGTTCCCAAGTATGTGTTACGTGGCTTCAGCCTGTGGGGGTTCCGTGACATGGCGCAGTGCATGGATTTTCTGTTTGACGGTGGCCGGGTAAAACAAGGCACGCTGGTCGCGATGAACGCAGAGAAAATCCTTAAGGCGGAAACCGATCCTGCGCTGCATGCCTTGCTGGATGAGGCAGAGTATAAGTATGCCGATGGTATCAGCATGGTGCGTTCGATCCGCCGTAAATATCCTGGCGCAGAGGTTTCCCGCGTGGCTGGGGCCGATCTGTGGGAAGCCCTGATGCAACGTGCCGGGCAGGAAGGCACACCGGTGTTTCTGGTTGGTGGCAAACCTACGGTGCTGGCAGAAACCGAGCAGAAGCTGCGTAGCCAGTGGAATGTGAATCTGGTGGGTAGTCAGGATGGTTACTTCACGCCTGAGCAGCGTGAAGCGTTGTTTGAACGCATTCGTGTCAGCGGGGCTGCGATCGTGACGGTAGCCATGGGGTCGCCAAAGCAGGAAATCCTGATGCAGGATTGCCGCAAAGTGCATCCACAAGCGTTGTATATGGGCGTAGGTGGCACCTATGACGTGTTTACCGGCCACGTGAAGCGTGCGCCCAAGATTTGGCAGAATCTTGGTTTAGAGTGGCTCTATCGCTTGCTCAGTCAGCCGAGCCGTATTGGCCGTCAGCTTAAGCTGCTCAAATTTGTCGGTTATTACTATACCGGCAAGATGTAATCTTCAGTGCTTTTGCCAAGGGGCAAAATACGGCATCAGTCTGAAAAACGTATGAAAAGTCAGCGGTAACCGTTGGAAAGGGGTGATAGAGGCCCCTTTCCTGCGCAGGAGTGAGCAAAGCGTAATCAAACACAACATTTCTGCGAAAAAGCACTAGACAGGATTGGTTTAAAACCGTAGTATCCCCACCCGCAACGGCGCTACGCGCCCGTAGCTCAGCTGGATAGAGCGCTGCCCTCCGGAGGCAGAGGTCTCAGGTTCGAATCCTGTCGGGCGCGCCATTAAGTTTGTGCGCAGGAGCTGCGGTGGTATGATTACCGCGTGAAATAGTAGTGATGAAGTAATGGTGGCTATAGCTCAGTTGGTAGAGCCCTGGATTGTGATTCCAGTTGTCGTGGGTTCGAGCCCCATTAGCCACCCCACTTTACCTAGGGTAAAGTAAAGAGTTAAAAGCTGTTTTGTGACCGTGCGAAGGTGGCGGAATTGGTAGACGCGCTAGCTTCAGGTGTTAGTGTTCTTACGGACGTGAGGGTTCAAGTCCCTCTCTTCGCACCACACAAAATGTCTGATAAATTTTAATATTTACATAGACATAAGCTAGAAAAATCAGTAGTATCAGCAACAAGAAATCGGCGAGTAGCGCAGCTTGGTAGCGCAACTGGTTTGGGACCAGTGGGTCGGAGGTTCGAATCCTCTCTCGCCGACCAATTTCAGAAAAGCCCGTTCAGCAATGAACGGGCTTTTTGCTTTTTGCTTTTTGCTTTTTGCTTTTTGCTTTTTGCTTTTTGCTTTTTGCTTTTTGCTTTTTGCTTTTTGCTTTTTGCTTTTTGCTTTTTGCTTTTTGCTTTTTGCTTTTTGCTTTTTGCTTTTTGCTTTTTGCTTTTTGCTTTTTGCGATTATATTTTCGTCCTTTGGCCGCTACTTCGCTTTCTACTCTCCCTCTATTACGGTGTCGTTTCTTGCCATGTTGTTTTTCGACGACAACGGCACTTACCTTTGTCGTCAGTTTGAGACATTTAACTTATTGATTTTAATTAATAAAATGCGATTTTATTTATGGCGTCGTGTTAAGGCGACAGATTGGGGTGAGAGTAAAAATACCCAATGGGCAGGCAAGAGTGAGGTAAGCAATGCGTGAAATTAAAATCCTTTAAATTCAAAATGATAAATTATTTTTTATGATTTTTCATAAATTGGCACGCGAAGTGCAATATCTATCTCGTAGATGCTCATTCCATCTCTTATGTTCGCCTCAGGCTTCATAAACCCAGGAATGATGCAGAGCCAATTTTAGGGTGCCTATTGTCCACCAGAACGATGAAAGCAACTGCTTCATCACACTCCGGGCATAACGTTGAGTGAGGCACCACCCCTGTTGTTCTAGACCTGATTGCTTCTTATACACTTGCCTATACGGCAAGTGTTTTTTTTTGCCTATACCCTCTGAGTTAAGGGTATGTATTAGGGGGAAGGTAAAATTCAACCGAAAAAAAACGCAGCCAAGTGCAGTGGCCGCGTTCTGATGGTATGAAAGAGAAGGCTTACTCGCCGTTTTGTTTCAACGTTAGCATCAGCCCTTCGCGGCGCATCTGCGCAGCCTCATCAGGGCGGTGGAGTTTTTCCAACGCATCGGCCAGCCAGGCGAAGTCATAGGCATCAGGGCGTTGCTTCAGCGCTTCATTAAAGGCATCACTGGCCTGCTGCCATTCGCCATGCTTCATCAGCAACTGGCCCAGCGTGCTGCTCAGCAACGGGGTCGCCCCGTGTTGCTTGATCTGCTGGCGCAAGGCTTTCTCCAACTGCTCCGGGTTGCCGGACTTGATGCGTGGGATCAGTAAGACCAGGCGTTCATCATATTGGCGTTTCAGACTGTTGAGCACGATATCCTGCGCCAGTTCATGGTCATCACATTCAATAAGGTGTTCCACCATCGCCACCTGCAGCGGGACTTCATGGCGTGTTTTGCGGCTCTGATCTTTCCACCAGAGTTTCAGGCCATCGCTTCCTTCATCTGCCATCGCCTGATTCATCAGGCCGATATAGGCTTGCTGCTGTAACGCCTGAAGTTCGTCTTCGGTGTGCAGGTTGATTTTGCTCATCGAAGGCAGGATTTCCAGCAATGACGCGTAAGCCCCGGTTTGCAAATAAGCCTGCTCTGCCAACCGCAGCACTTCCGGGTGACGAGGCGCCTGATTCAGCAGGCGATCGACGCCATGGCGTGCGGCATGTGCTTCGCCTTGGGCCAGTTGGATACGCACGCGGGTAATGTCTACCGGCAACTGATCGGTGTCGGCCACTTCGGCCGCACGTTCCAGATACTGGTTGGTTCTGAACCCATCACCGCGCTGCTGTGCCGCTTCGGCCGCCAGCAGATAGTTCACCACCGGCTGTTCTGCATGATCGGCATTACGTGTCAGCAGTTTTTCGACCTGTTTGTAATCACCTTCTGCCAGCTTGATGAACGCGGCTTTGGTCTGCTTGCGCGCCCGGCTACGTTTGCGGCCCAGGAACCAGCCACGGGTACGGGCACCGGTGCGGAAAATACGGCGCAGGATCCATTCGATCACAAACAGCACCAGGAACAGCAGGATCACCATGATCACCAAGCCGGTGACGCTGGTTTCAACGTTGTAGTTGTCGGTCTGAATCAGCACATAGCCCTGGTGGCCAGCCAGCATTGGCCCCACCACCACGCTGGCGATCAGCACCAGGAACAGGAATAACACGCGTAACATGGCTTATCCCTCCTGGTGAGTGGCAGGTGCCTGGGCCAACAGATTGCGTACCCGGGTCTGCATCAGTTTTTCCAACAGCGGCTGGCTCTTCAACTGTTGTGGCACATCCATGGAAATCGGTTGTTGGCTCAGATTGTCCAACTCATCCAGGAAGGCTTTGGTGGCCGGATCGGTGGTATCAAAGTAGGCACGTACCCAGGTAGAAACGGTTTCCAGCGACTGTTTATACACTTCGTTCTGATGACGAGGGATCGCCTGTGCTGCCACCAGCAGGCGCGAACGGATATTTTCACGCAGATAGATATCCTGGTTCGGTGCCAGCAGCGGTTCCGCATGGGTATCACGGCGGCGGATGGTGATGAAGTCAGCCATAAAATTGTGCCAGCTTTTGGTCAGGTTCTGGCGCCATTCGCTCAATGAACTGGAAAGCTCGCTGCTGTCTTGATCCATCGGCGTTTCATCTTTGTTGTTATCCGCCAGGCGCAAATCATCCACCTGATTAGAAAGCTGATTCACCTTTAGAATAATGCCGTCAAAATCCACTTGGGCAACGGCGGAGAGTGAGCCGATGTCTTCAGTGATGGCGCGGCGAATGTCGATTAAGCTGGGATCGTTCATCTCTGCCAGGCTGGCATCGGCGCTTTTGAGCAGCGTGGCTGCCGTGGTGACATCCTGATCGCTCCACAGCTTACGGCCAGCCATTTTCACCAGGAAGTCGGCCTGGGCCAGCAGCCAGGTTTTGGCATCGCTGCCGGAAATGGTGGTGACTTTCTCCTGCAATTCATTCAACTGGCGGGCCAGGGTGGTTTGCTCGTGATCGGTAGCATCCAGCGTTTTAGCCTGCTGCTGCATTAACGCTTCCAGCGCATTTTTCCCCTGCAACTGGCTTTGTCTCAGATCGGTCAACTGCTGCACCAAGGCCTGGTTGGCTGCGATCAGCGCCTGCGCCTGTTTGTGCGTGTGGTAATAGCCGCCAACACCCAGTGCGATGACCAGCACGATAGCGATCGCACCCAGTACCGGGCCGGTACTTTTCCCTTTACGGTGATCAGCGTCTGGCTGTTGGGGGCTCTTGACCGCAAGGGTTGGCTCTTCAACCGGGGCGGATGGAGTGTTTTGTTCCGTCATAGTGGCACATCCCATAGTCTGGTTATTGTAGCGCGCGCATCAGCGCGTCATTATCAGCATTATCAGCTACCCGAATTGAGCTCCAGCCCAATTCTTGCGCGAGAGTAGCCAAGCGTTCACTGACGACTATCAGGTGGCAGCGTAACAGCCATGAAGAACGATAGTAATCAGGAACTAAAGTATAGAGCTGTTGTAACATTTCACCGCTGGTCACGACCAGCGTATTGACACCGGCCCGCTGCCAGTGGGCACTTTGTTCTGTGCCATCATAGTGAACCGGGCTGCGCTGGTAGCATTCATAATAGCGGACAGCGGCACCGCGCTCGCTCAGCGTGTCACCGAGCAGCTCGCGGCCGCCGTTGCCACGCATGATCAATACCTGTTTGCCCGTCAGTTTCTGCAATGCTGGCAGCAGCAGCAGCGTTTCGCTGATTTCACGTTCGCGCGGATACTCTACCGGCAGGCTGCTGATACGATGCATCGCCAGCGCGGTGGTGCGGCCTATCGCATAATAAGACAAGTGGGTAGGCCATTGAAGCCCAGCACGGTTGATCACGGAATTGGCATAGCTGACGGCGTGCTGCGACAGCACGAACACCAGATCGCCATCGCTCAACTGAGCCAGCGCATCGGGCAGCTTAATCAGATCCGCTCCTGGGGCAAAATCGATCAGCGGCGCATGGTAGGCAACCCGGCCGAGTGCGCGCAGGCGGCCCACCAGCTGTTCTCCTGCCGGAGAAGGGCGGGTTACCAGAATGGTCATGCCGGAGGATTTCCCTGATAAACGTCATGCAGGATTTCACGGGCACCTGCGGCCAGCAGCTCTTCTGCCAGCTCAACGCCCATCTGCTCGGCCAGAGCGGCCGGGCCGCGGCGTTCACCGCGCACCGTCTGGCTGCCGTCTGGCGCGCCGACCAGCGCGCGCAACCACAGTTGATCGCCTTCCAGTTCAGCGTAACTGCCAATGGGAACCTGACAGCCGCCTTCCAGCCGGGTATTCATCGCCCGTTCAGCACGAACGCGGATTTCTGTGGCGCGATGGTTGAGCGGTGCGAGCAGGGCGCGAGTAACGTCGTCGTCAAGGCGGCATTCAATACCTACTGCACCTTGGCCAACGGCGGGCAGGGATTCTTCTGCACTTAGCGGGCAACGGATGCGTTGCTCCAGCCCCAAGCGCTTCAACCCGGCGACGGCCAGAATAATGGCGTCGTAATCGCCGTTATCCAGTTTGGCCAAGCGAGTGCCTACGTTGCCGCGCAGATCGCGCACGAGCAGATCCGGGCGACGTTCACGCAGTTGGCACTGACGGCGCAGGCTGGAGGTGCCCACTACACTGCCCAGCGGCAGTTGATCGAGAGAAGCAAAACGGTTGGAGACAAAGGCATCGCGTGGATCGTCGCGCTCGCAAATGGTTACCAGCCCCAAGCCTTCAGGGAAAGCGACTGGCACATCCTTCATGGAATGAACGGCGATATCCGCCCGGCCCTCCAGCAAAGCCAGCTCAAGTTCTTTCACAAACAGGCCTTTACCGCCAACTTTGGCCAGCGGGGTATCCAGAATAATGTCGCCGCGAGTCACCATCGGCACCAGTTCTACCTGCAGGCCAGGGTGGCTTACCATCAGACGCTGTTGCACATAATGCGCTTGCCACAGTGCCAGTGGGCTTTGTCGGGTGGCAATTCGAATAATTTTGTCTAACATGCGGGTTACCGTTTTTATAATTCGCCGTCCATCCTACCACTGAGCACGAAAACTGTCAGTGTCAGAAGCCATAGGCGGAGAAAGGACAACGGAATCAATGAGACGTGAGGGAGTATTGGGGCCGGGTAAATCGTTTAAAGAAGCGCGAGAATAAGTGTGTCGCTTTACCTCCTTTACGGTCAATCGGCAAGGTGTTAGATTGATCACGTTTCCAGCAATAAGTCGTCAAATATTCTTCTAAACTAAAGACGCAGATGGAATACGGGTTTTTTTCAAGTACCAGGATAATCAGGCGAGACGTCTTGTACCTCTACATCGAGACACTGAAACAGAGACTGGATGCGATTAACCAACTACGTGTTGATCGTGCCTTGGCGGCCATGAAGCCCGCGTTCCAACGGGTGTATAGTCTGCTGCCTACCTTACTGCACCACCACCATCCACTGATGCCGGGTTACCTCACGGGTAACGTTCCCCACGGTGTATGTCTCTACGCCCCTGATGAAACCCAGAAAGACTATATTACTGATTTAGAAGAAAAATGGGGCAGCCCGTTTGAGCAGATGGCCTGTGGCGAACTGCCGATCACCGGCGTTTACACCATGGGCAGCACCTCGTCGATCGGCCAGAGTTGTACCTCGGATCTGGATATCTGGGTGTGTCACCAATCCTGGCTCGATAACGAAGAGCGTAACCGTTTACAGCAGAAATGCAGCCTGCTGGAAAAGTGGGCGGCCTCGATGGGAGTGGAGGTCAGCTTCTTCCTGATTGACGAAAACCGCTTCCGCCATAACGAAAGCGGCAGTCTGGGCGGTGAGGACTGCGGTTCTACCCAACACATTTTGTTGCTGGATGAGTTCTACCGTTCTGCGGTTCGCCTGGCAGGGAAACGCATCCTGTGGAACATGGTGCCGGGTGAAGAAGAAGCGCATTACGATGAATATGTCCTGTCGCTGTATGCGCAGGGGGCATTAACGCCGAATGAATGGCTGGATCTCGGCGGGCTGAGCACGCTTTCAGCCGAAGAATACTTCGGTGCCAGCCTGTGGCAACTGTACAAGAGTATCGATTCGCCTTACAAGGCGGTGCTGAAAACGCTGTTGCTTGAAGCGTATTCGTGGGAATACCCCAATACGCAACTGCTGGCGATGGATATCAAACAGCGTCTGCATCAAGGGGAAATTGTCTGTTTTGGCCTCGATGCCTATTGCATGATGCTGGAACGCGTCACCCATTATCTGACACAAATCAATGATACTACCCGCCTCGATCTAGTCCGCCGCTGTTTCTACCTGAAAGTCTGCGAAAAACTGTCGCTGTCCAAAGCCTGCGTCGGCTGGCGGCGAGAAATTCTGGGTCAGTTGGTCAGCGATTGGGGCTGGAGTGAAGAGCGCCTGGCGATCCTGGATAATCGCGCCAACTGGAAGATCGAGCGCGTGCGCGAAGCCCATAACGAACTGCTGGACGCGATGATGCAGAGCTATCGTAATCTGATCCGCTTCGCTCGTCGCAACAACCTCAGCGTCAGCGCCAGCCCGCAGGATATCGGGGTGCTGACCCGCAAACTGTACGCCGCATTTGAAGCGCTGCCGGGTAAAGTGACGTTGGTGAACCCGCAGATTTCGCCGGATCTTTCGGAAAACGATTTAACCTTTATTCACGTACCGGCGGGCCGCGCCAACCGTACCGGCTGGTATCTGTATAATCAGGCTCCGGCCATGAGCGCCATCGTCAGCCATCAGCCGCTGGAATATAACCGTTACCTGAACAAGCTGGTGGCCTGGGCCTATTTCAACGGCCTGTTGACGCCGCAGACCCGTTTGCATATCAAGAGCGCTGATATCTGTGATCCTGCCAAATTGCAGGAACTGGTCGCTGATGTGTCACATCATTTCCCGCTGCGTTTGCCAACTCCGACGGCGAAAGCACTGTATAGCCCCTGTGAAATCCGCCATCTGGCGATTATCGTCAACCTGGAAAACGATCCGACAGCCGCCTTCCGCAATCAGGTGGTGCATTTTGATTTCCGCAAACTGGACGTGTTCAGCTTCGGCCAGCAACAGCAATGCCTGGTTGGCAGTATCGATCTGCTGTACCGCAACTCGTGGAACGAAGTGCGTACTCTGCATTTCAGCGGTGAACAATCGGTGCTTGAAGCGTTGAAAACCATTCTGGGCAAAATGCACCAGGATGCCGCGCCGCCAGAATCGGTAGAGGTGTTCTGCTACAGCCAGCATCTGCGTGGCCTGATCCGTACCCGCATTCAGCAGTTGGTTTCCGAGTGCATTGAACTGCGTCTTTCCAGCACTCGTCTTGAACCGGGCCGCTTTAAAGCGGTGCGCGTCGCCGGGCAAACCTGGGGGCTGTTCTTTGAGCGCCTGAGCGTGTCGGTGCAAAAGTTGGAGAACGCGGTGGAGTTTTACGGGGCCATCTCTCACAACAAACTGCATGGCCTGTCGATCAAGGTGGAAGCCGATCAGGTGCATCTGCCAGCGGTGGTAGATGGTTTTGCCAGTGAAGGGATCATCCAGTTCTTCTTCGAAGACACCAAAGATCAGAAAGGCTTCAATATCTATATTCTGGATGAGTCGAACCGGATTGAGGTGTATCACCATTGTGAAGGCAGCAAAGAAGAGCTGGTGCGCGATGTCAGCCGCTTCTACTCTTCATCGCACGATCGTTTTACCTACGGTTCCAGTTTCATCAACTTCAACCTGCCGCAGTTCTATCAGATTGTGCAAATTGATGATCGCACTCAGGTGATCCCATTCCGCAGTAATACGTTGTCGAGCCTGTGTGTCACTCTTTCTGACGGTAATCCCGTCCAGCCTCTGAAACAGCAATTCCAACTGTATTAGCCTAGGGCCAGTCTCAGAATAGGTATGGATATATCCCTAACTTGGGGATAAAATTTTCTCCTACTAAGGATAGTTAACGGTGTTGTGATGGAAGCTTTGTTTATAGAACTTCCGCCATTTGAGCGGTACCGAGCAGAATATCTAACCGACGATGAATTTCGCGATTTGCAACAGACGTTGTTGAAAAACCCTGAGTGTGGTGACGTAATCAAACACACCGGTGGGTTGCGAAAAATTCGCTTTGCTGACTCAAGACGACAGAAGGGTAAGCGGGGTGGGATTCGAGTGATTTATTATTGGTATCTGGAGAAATCACAATTCTTATTGTTCACTTTGTATGATAAAGACCAGAAAGATGATTTGACCAGACCACAGCAGGAGTTGCTGCGTGGCATGCTCGAACAGGCGAAGAAGAGGGGGAATTGATGAGTGAACGTAACATTTTTGAAGAGCTTCAAGAAGGTATGGAAGCTTGGGGGACGCATAATGCGGGCAAAAGAACGCTGCGTACTCATCGTGTCACTGCCAAGGTGCCATCAATGACTCCGGTAGAGCTAAAAGCTGTGCGTGAAAAATTGAAATTATCACAAGCCGTTTTTGCTCAGTACCTGCATACCGGTGTGACCACGTATCAGAACTGGGAACAAGGCTTGGCAAAGCCGAACAAACAAGCGGTATTGTTGATCAAAATGATCGACAGATACCCCCAAACTCTTGTAGAGCTGGCCACGCTTTAAATATTGCCAACTCGTTGTCTGGGGCGCGATGATCCGCGCCCCTTGGCAAGGTCTCAACCAAAACTGACCGCTTCCCCTGCCTGAGCGCTGGCGGCTTCGCTAAGCAATTCATAGAACTCACGATCGCTGCGATCGCAGAACCAGGCACCGTCACGGTGGTTAAAGTGATAACCCCCGGTTTTGGTGGCCAGCCATACCTGATGCAGCGGCTCCTGACGGTTGATGACAATCTTGGTGCCGTTTTCGAAGCTCAGCGTCATGACGCCGCCGTTAGTTTCGTAATCGATGTCCGCATCGCCGTCAAAATCATCCAGTGTCTGTTCAATATCAAGCATCAGTTGGTCGGCTAACTGGTGAAACTCGCTGTCGTTCATATTCGATTCCTATTGCTTTTCATGATCCACCTGCGATTATAGTGAGCTTGGACGCATGAATTACAGGCATTAATGCAAATGAAAAAACAACTACGCTATGCGCTGATGGCCGTTCTGCTGGCCGGGCTTTCTGGTTGTGGTCTGAAAGGCCCGCTGTATTTCCCACCTAATGACAAACCAGCAGCACAACCGACGACAAATGCTGATAATGTAGGCAAAAATCAACCACAAGCCGCTGGCACTCAGCAATAACCGTCGATGAGCAACCCGTCACAACCAACTTAGGTGGCCGAGGTCACCGTGGATGTCAGGCGGATAGCGCGTCCAGATAGCGGAGTATGATATGCAGTTCTCCAAAATGCACGGTCTGGGTAACGACTTTATGGTGGTCGATGCCGTAACACAGAATGTCTACTTTTCACCTGAGCTGATCCGCCGCTTGGCCGATCGGCATTTGGGCGTTGGTTTTGATCAACTGCTGATCGTCGAACCGCCTTACGATCCAGAACTCGATTTCCATTACCGTATTTTCAATGCGGACGGCAGCGAAGTGGCGCAGTGTGGCAACGGAGCCCGCTGCTTTGCTCGCTTTGTGCGGCTGAAAGGGCTGACCAACAAGCGCGATATCCGCGTCAGCACCCAGACCGGGCGTATGGTTTTGAGCGTGACCGACGACGATCTGGTCTGCGTCAACATGGGTGAGCCGAATTTTGATCCGCAGATCGTGCCATTCCGCGCCACCAAGGCAGAAAAAACCTACATCATGCGCGCAGCGGAGCATACTGTGTTATGTGGTGTTGTCTCGATGGGCAACCCGCACTGTGTGTTGCAGGTGGACGATGTCAAAACCGCCAAGGTCGAGTTTCTCGGCCCAGTGCTGGAAGGGCACGAACGTTTCCCTGAGCGTGCCAACATTGGTTTTATGCAGGTGGTGAGCCGCGAACATATCAAGCTGCGTGTTTACGAGCGCGGCGCAGGCGAAACGCAGGCCTGTGGCAGCGGTGCTTGCGCGGCGGTGGCGGTCGGTATCCAACAAGAATTGCTGTCAGAAGAGGTACATGTAGAACTGCCGGGCGGCAGCCTGCATATCCGCTGGAAAGGGCCGGGTAACCCTTTGTTTATGACCGGTCCTGCGACCCATGTCTATGACGGATTTATTCATCTATGAAGAGCGTAGAGAGCCAGGCAGTGACGGGTATTGAGCTTGATGACGATACCGTCATGCAGTATCTGCTACAGAATCCCGATTTCTTTATCCGCAACGCGCGTCAGGTTGAGCAAATGCGCGTGCCGCACCCGGTGCGTGGCACGGTGTCGCTGGTGGAGTGGCATCTGGCGCGGCAGCGCAACCACATCACCCAGTTGGAAGAAGAGATCACCTTGCTGATGGAACAGGCCAGCGGCAACGAAACGCTGTTTGCCCGTTTGCTGCATTTGCAGGCCGATCTGGCCATCGCCAGCAGCTTGCAGGATATGCTGAACCGCTTGCAGCGCTGGGCGCGCGGTTTTGGTCTGGCGGGGGCTAATATCCGTCTGTTTAACGATCGCTGGAACATCGGTGCGCCGTCTGATTTCACCCATCTTGGCCTGGCGCGTTCGGCGTTTGAACCCTTGCGTATTCAGCGCCTGGGCAGTCAAGCGCATTATCTCGGTAGCCTCAATGGCCCTGAGCTGTTGTTGCTGTTGCCGCAGGCCAAGCAGGTGGGTTCGGTGGCTCTGTCATTGCTCGGGGAACAGGGCGAACTGGGCATGGTGATTTTCAGCAGCCGTGACACGCAACATTATCAGCAGGGGATGGGCACCGTGATGCTCGACCAACTGGCGCGCATGCTGCCGGAACTGCTGGAACGCTGGATCGAACGCGCATGAGCCTCTCAGCGGCCAGCCTGCAACCGCCGGTGGACGCTTTTCTGCGCTATCTGAAGGTCGAGCGCCAGCTTAGCCCACTCACTCAAATCAGCTATTCGCGCCAATTGCAGGCGCTGATTGTGCTGGCGACCGATCTCGGCGTCAGCACATGGCCGATGCTGGACGCCGCCCGCGTGCGCCAACTGGCGGCTCGCAGTAAACGGGCCGGGTTGCAGTCTTCCAGCCTGGCATTGCGCCTTTCAGCGCTGCGCAGCTTCTTGGATTGGCTGGTCAGCCAGGGTGTACTGAGCGCCAACCCGGCGAAAGGGATCCGCACGCCGCGCAGTGGCCGCCATCTGCCGAAAAATATCGACGTTGATGAAATGAATCAATTGCTGAACATTGATCTCAACGATCCGCTGGCGGTGCGCGATCGCGCCATGCTGGAGGTGATGTACGGTGCCGGGCTGCGTCTTGCCGAACTGGTGGGGCTGGATTGCCGCTATGTCGATCTGGCCGCCGGTGAAATCTGGGTGGTGGGCAAAGGCAGCAAGGAGCGCAAACTGCCGATCGGCCGCATGGCGATCACCTGGCTGCAACACTGGCTGGCGCTGCGCGATCTGTTTGCACCGGCTGACGATGCGATGTTCCTCTCCAACCAAGGCAAACGTATTTCGGCGCGCAACGTGCAGAAGCGTTTTGCCGAATGGGGCGTCAAACAGGGGGTCAACAGCCATATTCACCCGCACAAGCTGCGCCACTCTTTTGCCACGCATATGTTGGAATCGAGCGGCGATCTGCGCGCGGTGCAGGAGTTATTGGGCCACGCCAACCTGACTACCACACAAATTTATACCCACCTCGACTTTCAACATCTGGCGAAAGTGTATGATGCTGCGCATCCACGTGCCAAACGGGGGAAATCCTGATGCATTTTTACCGTCCACTGCGCCCGCTGGCGGCGTTGACCTTCGATCTAGACGATACGCTGTATGACAATCGCCCGGTGATCACACAGACCGAGCAGCAGTCGGTGGCTTTTTTGCAGAGTTATCATCCGGGGTTGAGCGGTTTCCAGTCGGCGGATTTTCATCGCTTGCGGCAGGAACTGCGTGAACAGGACCCGGAGATTTACCACGACGTCACGCAATGGCGCTGGCGTGCGGTCCATCTGGCGCTGAGCCGCCAAGGGCTGCGCGATGCACAAGCGGCCATCGGTGCGGATGCGGCCATGCAGAACTTTGCCCTGTGGCGCAGCCGTATTGAAATACCAGAGGCCACCCATGCCACGTTAAAGGCGCTGGGGCAGCGCTATCCGCTGGTGGCGATCACCAACGGCAACGCCGATCCGGCGCTGTGTGGGTTAGAGGGTTACTTCCAGTTTGTGTTGCGATCGGGGCCGGATGGCCGCGCCAAACCTTATCAGGATATGTACCAGTTGGCCGCCGCAAGGTTGGGTGTGGCAGCGGAGCAGATCCTGCACGTTGGCGACGATCTGACCACCGACGTGGCTGGCGCATTGCGTTCGGGCCTGCAAG
Organism: Serratia sp. YWN4; assembly: GCF_055790845.1. NCBI lineage: Bacteria > Pseudomonadati > Pseudomonadota > Gammaproteobacteria > Enterobacterales > Yersiniaceae > Serratia > Serratia sp. YWN4. The sequence goes on along the minus strand of NZ_CM147696.1, from coordinate 5,291,989 downwards.
CCTGCTGGATCAACGATCGTCAACGCAGCCTGATGCAGGCCGATGACAGCCGTTTGCTACCACATATTGAGATTTCGCAGTTGGCATCGTTGACAGCATTGTTATAATCCTTCCCGTAATCTGTATAAATCTCCAGTGGAAAGCACGCAGAACGCACACTTTCCCTTTACCAATTAATGGTGCCTATGGACGTTTCCGATCTGCTCGACAGCATGAATGATAAACAACGTGAAGCCGTGGCTGCGCCACGCAGCAACCTGTTGGTGCTGGCGGGCGCGGGCAGCGGCAAGACTAGGGTGCTGGTGCATCGCATCGCCTGGCTGCTGGCGGTGGAGAATTGCTCGCCGTATTCGGTCATGGCGGTAACCTTTACCAATAAGGCGGCGGCGGAGATGCGCCACCGCATTGAACACCTGATTGGTACCAGCCAGGGCGGCATGTGGATCGGCACCTTCCACGGGCTGGCGCACCGCCTGCTGCGTGCCCACCATATGGACGCCAACCTGCCGCAGGATTTCCAGATCCTCGACAGCGAAGATCAACTGCGCTTGATCAAACGCATCGTGCGCGCGCTGAACATCGACGAGAAACAGTGGGCACCGCGTCAGGCGATGTGGTACATCAACGGCAAAAAAGACGATGGCCTGCGCCCGCAACATATCGAAAGCTACGGCAACCCGGTGGAGGCCACTTGGCTGAAGATTTATCAGGCCTATCAGGAAGCCTGCGATCGGGCGGGGCTGGTGGATTTCGCCGAGCTGCTGTTGCGCGCTCATGAACTGTGGCTGAATAAGCCGCATATCCTCAATCATTATCGTGATCGTTTCACCAACATTCTGGTGGACGAATTTCAGGATACTAACCGGATTCAGTACGCCTGGATCCGCCTGCTGGCGGGGGATAAGGCCAACGTGATGATCGTGGGCGATGACGATCAGTCAATCTACGGCTGGCGTGGTGCGCAGGTGGAAAACATTCAGCGTTTCCTGAAGGATTTCCCCGGCGCAGAAACGGTGCGCTTGGAACAGAACTATCGCTCCACCAGCAATATCCTGAAAGCGGCTAACACCCTGATCGCCAATAACGACGGGCGACTGGGCAAAAACCTGTGGACCGAAGGGGCCGAAGGTGAACCGATCTCGATCTATTGTGCCTTCAACGAGCTGGACGAAGCGCGCTTTGTGGTCAACCGTATCAAATCCTGGCAGGACAACGGCGGGGCGCTGAACGATTGCGCGATCCTGTACCGCAGTAACGCCCAATCGCGCGTATTAGAAGAGGCGTTGCTGCAAACCGCGATGCCGTACCGTATTTATGGCGGCATGCGCTTCTTCGAACGCCAGGAAATCAAAGACGCGCTGGCCTATCTGCGCCTGATCGCTAACCGTAACGACGATGCCGCTTTTGAGCGTGTGGTGAATACCCCAACGCGCGGCATTGGCGATCGCACGCTTGACGTGGTGCGCCAAACGGCGCGCGATCGGCAACTGACGCTGTGGCAGGCAACGCGGGAGCTGTTGCAGAATAAGGTGCTGGCGGGCCGTGCAGCCTCTGCGTTGCAGCGTTTTATTGAACTGGTGGATTCACTGGCGCATGAAACCGCAGAGATGCCGCTGCATGTGCAAACTGACCGGGTGATCCGCGATTCCGGCTTGTTCATCATGTATGAGCAGGAAAAAGGTGAGAAAGGTCAGGCGCGCATCGAAAACCTGGAAGAACTGGTGACGGCCACCCGCCAATACAGCTATCAGGATGAAGATCAGGATCTGATGCCATTGCAGGCATTTCTCTCCCATGCCGCGTTGGAGGCGGGCGAAGGCCAGGCAGATGCCTATCAGGACGCGGTGCAACTGATGACCCTGCACTCGGCCAAAGGGTTGGAGTTCCGCCAGGTGTTTATCGTCGGCATGGAAGAGGGCATGTTCCCGAGCCAGATGTCGCTGGATGAAGGTGGTCGCCTGGAAGAAGAACGCCGCTTGGCGTACGTCGGCGTAACCCGCGCGATGCAGAAACTGACGCTGACCTACGCTGAAACCCGCCGCCTGTACGGCAAAGAGGTGTATCACCGTCCATCGCGCTTTATTGGTGAAATCCCGGAAGAATGTGTGGAAGAGGTGCGCCTGCGCGCCAGCGTTTCGCGCCCGGTGAATCATCGCCGCATGGGTACGCCAATCAGCGAGAACGATACCGGCTATAAACTGGGCCAGCGCGTGCGCCATCCGAAGTTTGGTGAGGGCACGATCGTCAACCTGGAAGGCAGCGGTGAACACAGCCGGTTGCAGATTGCGTTTCAGGGGGAAGGGATCAAGTGGTTGGTGGCGGCTTATGCCAGGCTGGAAACGGCTTAACTGAGGGTGATCGGGGCACCGTTTGCCGTGCCCCGATAATTTGCCTCAATGAGGGTAGCGATCGCCCACTTTGGCGGTGGCATACCAACGCATCACCGCTTCAATACCTTCGCCGCTTTCCGGCGGTGCCCAGGCCATACAATCTTCTTCTGCCAGCGCGCGATAAGGGCCTTGTTTCACTTCAAACACCACACCACCTGGATCGACGGACAGCACGGCGTGCCAGGTCGATGCGGGCATCTCCAGCACTTTGGTTTCTTCGCCCAGCAGGGTGCGTTGGGTGACGACGCCATCATCGTTGAACTGCAACACCACAAAGCGGCCACGCAGCGGAGTCAATAATTCCCAGGTTTGCGGATGGCGATGTGGGCGAATATAGGTACCCGGCTCCATGGCGATCGCCAATCGTTGCACCGGATCGCTTAACTCTTCATGTAAAGTGCGGTGCGCGCGCAGGCGTGCTACTTTGGCGGCCTGCTCGCTCATGGTCGTCAGGTCGTGGGCGGTAATCTGTTTCATAGGGTTATTCCGCAAGGGTTTTGTGCCCTAATCTTAGCAATTTTCCGGGTTGCGGTCAGAGATCGCTGTGTGTTTTTCTACAGCGCCGGGCCTCTGTTAGCAAATTGTGACAGGCCCACAGCCCGCGTGATGAATTGTGGCGCAATTATCCTGTCTACGTGTTGACAGGCTTTTTCTTCTCGGCGTAACATGCGCGCACTATTATCAATGAGGACACACGCCTTGGACACACCCAGTAGATACTGGCTCAATGACCTGGACAACAACAGGTACAACTTCTAAGGCTATCCCATCGCGCTGATACCCTTCGTGGTTGTCGGCGACCTTCTTTGTGTCGCTCTGAGTCAGATCTCTTCATGGTCTGGAACGAGCTGGTAATCAATTCCTCCCTCGATTTCTGTGCTTCAACGCGTTGTCTCTACCCGTCACCATAGGGGAGTTTTGGCACATGCTAAGCGCTTTTCAATTAGATAACGGCCGCTTATCCCGTCTGGAGTTGGATGACTCAGACGATTTGACCATGTCGCTGTGGGTTGACCTGGTTGAGCCAGAGGAGGGCGAGCGTGAGCGCGTGCAAACCGAGTTAGGCCAAAGCCTGGCAACACGCCCGGAACTGGACGACATCGAAGCCTCCGCCCGTTTCTTTGAAGATGAAGACGGCCTGCATATCCACTCCTTTTTCTACTTTGAGGATGCCGAAGATCACGCGGGTAACTCCACGGTGGCCTTCACCATCCGTGATGGCCGCCTGTATACCCTGCGTGAGCGCGAACTGCCTGCGTTCCGGCTTTATCGTATGCGTGCCCGCAACCAGAGAATGATGGAGGGTAACGCTTACGAGCTGTTGTTGGATCTGTTTGAAACCAAGATCGAACAACTGGCTGATGAGATCGAAAACGTCTACAGCGATCTGGAAAAACTCAGCCGGGTAATTATGGAAGGCCATCCAGGGGATGAATATGACGCAGCGCTATCAACGTTAGCGGAACTGGAAGATATCGGCTGGAAGGTGCGGCTGTGTCTGATGGATACCCAGCGTGCGCTGAACTTCCTGGTGCGCAAGGCGCGTTTGCCAACCGGCCAGTTGGAACAGGCGCGTGAAGTGCTGCGCGACATCGAATCCCTGCTGCCGCACAACGAATCGCTGTTTCAGAAGGTGAACTTCCTGATGCAGGCGGCGATGGGTTTTATCAACATCGAGCAGAGCCGCATCATCAAGATCTTCTCGGTGGTGTCGGTGGTGTTCCTGCCGCCAACGCTGGTGGCCTCCAGTTATGGGATGAACTTCGACTTTATGCCGGAGCTTAAGTGGTCATTGGGTTATCCAGGGGCCATTCTCCTGATGCTGCTGGCGGGGCTGGCGCCTTACCTATATTTCAAGCGCAAGAATTGGCTGTAAGCTAGGGCAAAAGGGGCTGAGTTTTCAGCCCCTTTTGCTAATGACCTTTTACCGCCTCAGTGCGTGTCCTCATGCGATTTCTTCTGTCAGAACGGTGTTTTTAACTACCTGAGCAGGGATCACTGCCACCAGTAACAAGGTGAAGGCAATCGCAATACCGGCGATCCCCAATAGAACCGGGATGCTGAACAGTGAAACCAGCCATGCACCGATTAATGCGCCGCTGCCAATTGCTCCATTAAAGAACGACACATAAATGGCTGTGGCTGGGAAAGCGTTATCCCCAGCCAAGCGAAGCACCCAGGTTTGGAAACCGACAAAAATGCCCGAGACCGCCAAACCCCATACAATCACCAGCAACAGGATTTCACTGCTGGTTAGGCTGTTACTTAATTGCCCCAATGCAATCAGTGTGGCGGCAATTAGCATCACAGAAAGTGCCACCATCGGTTTCAACCATTTATCTATCAGCGCACCGGTGAGGAAATTACCCGCCAAACCCGCCACTCCGAAGACAAACAGCACCACAGGGATCATGCTGGACGAAACGGAGGCAACGCCGTGTAGCCAGGGTTCGATAAAGGTGAAGGCGGCAAAATGAGCGGTAATGGCCAGCAGGGTCGCTATGTATATTTTCCACAGTGCGCTGGAGCGCATGACCTGCCGTAAGGCCGCTATGCCTAGCGTACTCTGGTGTTTCACCGCCGGGACAATCAATGCTATGCCGACAAACGCTACGATGCTTAGCAACGACATCAGCCAGAAAGCGGTACGCCAGCCGATGTTCAATCCGATATAGTTCGATAGCGGTACACCGAAGACGCTGGCAGCAGAAACGCCGCCAAACATTATTGACGTGGCTAAGCCAATAAATCGTACAGGCACCAGTGAAACGGCTGTTACTCCAATCATCGCCCAAAATGCCCCATGCGCCAGCGCACCAATCACGCGGGCAAACAGCAGCCACGAATAATTATCTACCGTGGCGCACAGGCTGTTGGAAATCAAAATGATCAAAGTCAGGATCAGCAGCAACGGTTTTTTTGGCAAATTACCGAGAAAGAGTGACGACAATAGCGCACTGATGGCGCCAACCCATGCATAGAGTGTCACCGTTAGTCCGATCATGGATTCAGACTGGCCCAAACCTTTGGCCATCGGTGTCAGTAAGCCAATGGGGGCCAGTTCGGTAGTGACGATGGTAAAGGTGGATAGAGCAAGGATGATCAATGCCAGCCAGGTTTTCAACGTTAGTCCCTGGTGGTCATGCGTTCTAGTGTTCATGGTGTTCCTATCGATTTTTCTGTGGCTGGGTATTAACGTGGTTTTTTTAATGGGGAGCCCATGAGCAGGGCGTATTTGGCAGGCATGGTGAAACCTCCTTTGCTAATGTTGAGAGGCTTTACAATAACTAGCTAATAACATTAGAGAAGTGTTAGTTTTGTAATATAACTATTGTATCAACGTGGAATGTTGTGGATTGCTCATACGTATTTATGGAAAGCCAAACCCTGGGCTTAAGTGCTCTTTGGATCCCACAGTGGCAGCACAATGCTGGAGCCAGTAACTGATGAATTTTAATGTGAAATTGCCGACTATCAGGCAATTGCAGTGTTTTCTTGCCGTTGCCCATGAGCTGAATTTTCGTCGTGCTGCCGAACGCATGCGAATGACCCAGCCCCCGCTGACACGGCAAATCCAGTGTCTGGAAGAGGTGATCGGTTGCCCCCTGTTTACCCGTGATACCCATCAAGTTCATTTGACGAATATTGGCCAACAGTTGGAGGAGCAAGCGAAACAGCTGATCAGCCAACTGACTGGTTTGGTTAAAGGGCTGCAAGTGGAGAGCGAAAGAGTGAAGATCGGTGTGACTCGTACGTTGGATTTCACTCAGATCCCAACGCTCTACAGCGCCCTGGAACAACTAACGAATATTGATGACATCTCTTCCCACCAACTGACTTCCAGGCAGCTATTGCAAATTCTGGCGCGCGGTAATCTGGATATGGCATTGGTGGGGGAAACTACGGCCGACAATGCGCAAGATTTCTGTTTCCATCGCCTCTATCGTGAGCCGCTGATGCTGGCGATGCCTGCTTCACACTCAGCCAGCCTTCAAGACCGTGTTGCGTTGAGCGAGGTGGCTGATTTACCCCTTTACTGGTTTGCTCGCAGCGCTAACCCGGTTTATTACGATAAGTGTGAGGCTTATTTGCAGCAGTTGCCCTTTGTGCTGAAGCGCCAATCAGAACCTGATGATTCGCTGATTATGCTGGCAAATATTGCCCGTGGAAAAGGCATGGCATTGATGCCGCAATCGATGTGTGTCTCTACCCGTGAAGGGCTGTGCTACCGTAAACTGGATCAGGAAGCGAATGAGAGGTTAAATATCGATGTTTATCTGGTGGTTAGGCACGATGAAAAGAGGGCTAACGTATTGAATACCAGAGATGAGTTTTTGTCCCTTATCCAAGACAATTGATGCCCTCTTAGTTACCTGACTATTTGCAACAGGTTCACCCTTAGCCTGCTAAATAAGGGTAGAATAGCGCCCATATTTGGTAGTCCGTAAGGCATGGGTTTTGATGGAGCGTTTCCCCCCTTTAGTTCAATGGTTGATCCTGTTACTGGCTTCGCTGGCATTGGGTTTTGGCTTGCAGGTTTTCCACATTCCCGCCGCATTGTTGCTGGGGCCGATGATCGTCGGCGTCGCGATGGGGTTGCTCGGTGCCTCGGTACGTATTCCCGAACCCTTTTTTATTGCCTCGCAGGCGGTGCTGGGTTGCATGATTGCTCAAAGTATTTCCCCTGCCATTATCACCCCTCTGCTGGCTGACTGGCCGCTGGTGCTGCTGGTGTTGATCGCGACGCTGATGGCCAGTGGTTTCTCGGGCTGGTGCCTGGTGCGCTTCAGTGATTTACCCGGTTCAACCGGCGCATGGGGGTCTTCCCCCGGCGGCGCATCGGCCATGGTGGCAATGGCAGGGGATTACGGGGCGGATGTTCGGCTGGTGGCGTTTATGCAGTATCTGCGCGTGCTGTTTGTTGCTACCGCGGCGGCGATGGTGGCACGCATCGGCTTGGGTGATGAGGCTGGGCACGGCAGTGTCAATCTGGTGTGGTTCCCGCCGCTTGACTGGCGCTTTCTCGGCACCTTGGCTATTGCCGCCGCAGGTTGCTGGTTGGGCCCACGCCTGCGCATTCCTTCCGGTTCGCTGATGTTGCCGATGATTATTGGCGCGGCGTTTCACGCCACCGGTACCATGACGTTGCAGGTGCCGGAGTGGTTATTGGCGCTGGCTTACACGCTGATTGGCTGGAGCGTTGGCTTGCGTTTTACCCGGCCGATATTTTTGCTGGCGTTGCGTACCTTGCCGCAGATGGTGGTGTCTATCATCGGGTTGATGCTGTTTTGCGGCGGGTTGGCCTGGCTGTTGACGCAGTTTCTGTCGGTCGATCTGCTGACGGCCTATCTGGCAACTAGCCCGGGTGGGCTGGATACCGTGGCTATTATTGCCGCTGGCAGCCGGGTGGATATGTCATTTGTAATGGCAATGCAGACGCTGCGTCTGTTCACCATTCTGCTCACCGGCCCGGCGATGGCGCGGCTTATCACCCGGCTATCGCCCACTCTTGATCAGAATCGCAAAAAAGCGCTAAGTTAACGCCGCTTGCGTTGGTTGTAGAGCGCATCCAAAGTGAACAGCAGCAACGCAGCCCAGATAAAGCCAAAGGTGACCAGTTTGTCTTGGCCGATGGTTTCATCGTAGAAAGTGACGGCCAGCAGGAACATTAGCGTTGGCCCCAGATATTGGAAGAACCCGAGCGTAGAGAGGCGCAGGCGGGTGGCCGCTGCGGTAAAGAACAGCAGCGGCACCGTGGTCACCACCCCGGCGGCGGCCAACAGCAGGTTCAGCGACCAAGGGTTGGCGCTCAGGTGGCTGGTTGGGCTGTCGGCGATCAGGAACAGGTAGATCGCGGCCACCGGCAGCAGCCACAGGGTTTCGATCAGCATGCCGGTTTGTGCATCAATCGCAATTTTCTTGCGCAACAGGCCGTAGAAGGCAAAGCTGAAGGCCAAACCTAACGCGATGATTGGCAAGGAACCGAATTGCCACAGTTGCAGCAGCACCCCGGTGAACGCCAGCGTGACGGCTACCCATTGCATGCGGCGGAAACGCTCGCCCAGAAACAACATCCCCAGCAGAACGTTGACCAGCGGATTGATAAAATAGCCCAGGCTGGCTTCCAGCATATGATGGTTATTCACCGCCCAGATAAACAGCAGCCAGTTGCCGCCCACCAGCAGTGCGGTCACCGCCAATAGCAGCAGCCGCTTGCGGTTACGGCAGGCCGCGCGCACCTGCGGCCAGTGATGCCCCAGTGACACCAATAACAACATAAAGAAGAATGACCAGATCACGCGATGAGTGAGGATCTCGTCGGCGGGCACCTGTTGGATCAGCTTGAAGTAGGCCGGGGCGATACCCCAAATAAAATAAGCGGCCAGAGCAAAGAGAATGCCCTGCCGCGTTTGTTTCACATCCATGACAGTTACCGGGTGGGGAAAAGAAGATGCGGCGATTTTACTTGAAGAGGGTAGGTTGTGTCCCGTCATTACGGGACACAATTTAGCTTATCCCACCAGATACGTGGCGGTAGCACTGGCGATATGCAGGCCATCGTGGTTGTGCAGCTCAACGCGCGCGACGGCGACTTTGTTGCCGCTGCGCAGCACGCTGGCGGTGGCAGTAAAATGCTCGCCACGGCCGGGGCGCAGATAATCGACGCGTAAATCGATGGTGCCCATACGCGAGAGGCGTGAAGCCAGCTCTTCTTCGATCAGCGGATCCTGGCGCATCAGCACGCTGCCGACGCAGACCAATCCGGCGGCCACATCCAGAACCGAGGCGATCACGCCGCCATGCAGGATGTTCTGCGCGGCATTGCCCACCAGTTTAGGCTGATTGGTAAAGGTGAGTTCGACAACGTCGTCGTCGAAGCGGCGCAGCTCCAGCCCCAACTCACGGTTAAACGGCATGTGGTAGACAAAGATCTCGCCTATTTTCTGGCGTGCGGCTTCTAGGGTGAGTAATGTATGCGACATAGTTCCTTTCTTCTTAACTGTTGTGACTGGGCTAACTGGTCAGTCCAGGTTAATCATTTGTAGATTTTATGCTTATTTTTTGTTGCTTTCCAGGTTTATCCCGTCTGCGTATTCCTAGGCTGTGTCCCTCAATTAAAAATGGTATACTGATCACCTAATTTTCAAACAGTTATCGCTATGGCTCGCTACGATCTTCCTGATGCTGCATGGGCACTCATCCTGCCATTATTACCTCCAGAACGCTCTCAGCGCCCTGGGCATCCCTATAGTGAACACCGTAAAGTCATCAATGGCATGTTTTGGGTGCTGTGCTCTGGGGCTCCCTGGCGTGATTTACCCGAACGCTATGGGTCATGGAAAACCGTCTACAACCGTTTCAACCGGTGGGCAAAAAAAGGCATCATTAACTCTATATTCAATAAGTTACTGTCCATTCTTGATGAGCATAAGCTGCTCGACTGGTCGGCTATCTCTCTGGATGGTAGCAATATTCGTGCAATGCGTTGTGCTGCCGGTGCCCAAAAAAACATCCCGATATCGCCAGTGATCATGGCCTGGGTCGCTCACGAGGCGGTTATGGCACCAAAATCCATCTGGCAACAGACGGAAACGGGCTCCCTTTAAATATCGTGCTGAGTGCGGGTCAAGCTCATGAAAGTCAGTTTGCGCTACGGTTATTAGATGGCATCGGCGTTCTAAGAAAAAATGGTTTTATGAAGCGTCGAGGCAAGGCCGTTCTCGCTGATAAAGCCTATTCAAACAAGGCATTACGTAGTGACTTAAAGCGGAGTGGTATCAAGGTCGTTATTCCGCATAAGTCGAATGAGAAGGCCAGTACAGATGGACGAACCCGATTTGATAAAGAGATTTATCGTAGGCGCAATGTTGTAGAAAGAAGCTTTGGTTTGCTGAAAGAAAACCGCCGCATAGCGACACGTTATGAAAAGACGGCGAGGAACTACCTGTCGATGGTTCAACTGGGCTGTATTCGGCTGTTTTTACGACGAATATGTAATTGAGGGACACAGCCTAGTGCGGTAAATGATTCTTTGTGTGTAAAATGGCCTGCTTTTATTTCAGGTCTTTTCCTAATCTTTCTGGAGTGATCAAAATCATGCGCGTTCTGTCTGGGGTTGTTATGGCGATGCTGTTAGCGCCAACGGTGGTGCAGGCTGATGAGGCCAAGAAGCAAGCAGGTCTGGTACGTGGCAGCATTATTTCCGGCATGCTGCAAAATTATGACGGGCCATTCACCTTTTATGCGTATGAACCCAACTACCTCATCTATACCGAGACCAGCGATCTCAATAAAGAAGCCATTGAATCCTATAACTGGGCTAAGAATGCCAATAAGGATGAGGTGAAATTTCAACTGAGCCTGGCTTTCCCGATCTGGAAAGGGATTGCCGGTGAGAATTCACTGCTGGGGGCTTCCTACACCCAACGTTCCTGGTGGCAGCTCTCCAACCATGAGGAATCGGCCCCGTTCCGTGAAACCAACTATGAGCCGCAGATCTTCCTGGGCTGGGCAACGGATTACCAATTTGCTGGCTGGACGCTGCGTGATATCGAAGTGGGTATCAACCATGAATCCAACGGGCGCGAAGATCCCACTTCCCGCAGTTGGGACCGTGGCTATGCGCGCCTGATGGCACAAAACGGTGACTGGCAGGTAGAAGTCAAACCCTGGTTCCGTTTTTCAGAAAGCGACAGCAATGACGACAACCCGGATATCACCAAATACATGGGTTATTACCGCCTGAAAGTGGGCTATGCCTGGCGTGAAAGCGTGTTCAGTGTTGATGGCTACTACAACTGGAACACCGGGTACGGCGGTGCAAAACTGGGTTGGAGCTATCCGATTACCAGCCATGTGCGCTTCTATACCCAGTTGTTCAGCGGTTATGGCGAATCGATGATTGATTACAACTTCCAGCAGACACGGCTTGGCGTTGGTGTCATGCTTAACGATATTATGTAATCTTGCCGTTCAAATAGCGGTGCTTATGGGCATCGCCGTAGCGTAAAAATGGGGAAGTGTGTGTCAACCGCAGCAGTGATAAACAGAGAGTTGCTGGCAGAACAGGTATTGCGCGATACCTTCGGTTACCAGCAGTTCCGTCCGGGCCAACAAACGATTATCAACGCTGCCATCGGCGGGCAGGATTGCCTGGTGGTGATGCCGACCGGCGGCGGTAAATCGTTGTGCTACCAAATCCCGGCGCTGGTGATGGATGGGTTGACGCTGGTGGTCTCCCCCCTGATCTCGCTGATGAAAGATCAGGTCGATCAGCTTCTCGCTTATGGCGTTTCTGCCGCCTGCTACAACTCGACGCAAACGCGCGAGCAGCAACTGGAGGTGATGGCCGGTTGCCGCAGCGGCAAGATCAAGCTGCTGTATATCGCCCCCGAGCGGCTGATGATGGACAGCTTCTTCGATCTGCTGGAGCAATGCCCACCGGCGTTGCTGGCGGTGGATGAAGCGCACTGTATTTCCCAGTGGGGCCATGATTTCCGCCCGGAATATCGCGCCCTGGGCCAGTTGAAACAGCGCTTCCCGGCGATGCCGGTGCTGGCGCTGACGGCCACGGCCGATGAAGCCACACGTAATGACATTGTGCGCCTGCTGGCATTGCAGGATCCGCTGATCCAGATCAGCAGCTTTGACCGCCCGAACATCCGTTACACGCTGGTAGAGAAATTCAAACCGCTCGATCAACTGTGGCGTTTTGTGCAGGATCAGCGCGGTAAGAGCGGCATTATTTATTGCAACAGCCGCGCCAAGGTAGAAGACACCACCGCCCGTTTGCAAAGCCGTGGGCTGAGCGTGGCGGCCTATCACGCCGGGTTGGAAAACGAGCGCCGTTCTCAGGTGCAAGAAGCGTTCCAGCGTGACGATTTACAGGTGGTGGTGGCCACCGTCGCCTTTGGTATGGGCATCAACAAACCCAACGTGCGCTTTGTGGTGCACTTTGATATTCCACGTAATATCGAATCTTATTATCAGGAAACCGGTCGCGCCGGGCGTGATGGCCTGCCGGCGGAAGCGATCCTGCTGTATGACCCGGCCGATATGGCCTGGCTGCGCCGCTGCCTGGAAGAGAAACCGGCGGGCCAGCAACTGGATATCGAACGTCACAAGCTGAATGCCATGGGCGCGTTTGCCGAAGCGCAAACCTGCCGCCGCCTGGTGCTGCTGAACTACTTTGGCGAAGGCAAGCAGCAATCCTGTGGCAACTGCGATATCTGCCTCGATCCCCCCAAGCGTTACGATGGGCTGGAAGATGCCCGCAAGGCGCTGTCGGCGATTGGCCGTGTCGGGCAACGCTTCGGGATCGGCTATGTGGTAGAAGTGCTGCGCGGTGCCAATAACCAGCGCATCCGCGAATTTGGCCATGAAAAGCTGCCGGTGTACGGCATTGGTCGCGATAAAACCACCGAACACTGGACCAGCGTGCTGCGCCAGTTGATTCACCTGGGCTTTATCAGCCAGAACATTGCGATGTATTCGGCACTGCAACTGACCGAGGCCGCGCGCCCGGTGCTGCGCGGTGAAGTCGAACTTCCTTTGGCGGTGCCGCGCATTCAGAGCCTGAAGGTGCGCAGCAGTGCCAATCAGAAATCCTACGGCGGCAATTACGATCGCAAGCTGTTTGCCAAACTGCGCAAGCTGCGTAAATCGATCGCCGACGAAGAGAATATCCCCCCCTACGTGGTCTTCAACGATGCCACGCTGTTGGAGATGGCAGAACAGATGCCGATCAAGGCCAGCGACCTGCTGAGCGTGAACGGCGTCGGCCAGCGTAAGCTGGAACGTTTTGGTGCGCCATTTATGGCGATGATCCGCGATCATCTCGACGATGACGATGAATAAGGACGAACAATCATGCTGATATTATTTTTGACCGTGGCGTCCACTATCAATAAATAAGCAGAGGGCCGGTTAATGAGTGCACAAGATGCGACAAAGCGCTTGCAGGGAAGGGTTGCCGAAGTTTCAATAAAGGGGTTTCGCAGCTTGGCAAACATCGAAAAACTGCAACTTCCCCAGTTGACCGTGCTCATCGGTGCCAATGGCGTTGGTAAATCCAGTTTTATCCGTTTTTTTGAGATGCTGGGATGGATGTTGCGGGCACAGAGACTGCAGGAGTTTGTTCTCCGGCAAGGCGGCGGGGATGATCAGTTTTTTATGGGTTCCCGTACCACGCCACAGATTACGGCAGAAATCCGCATCAGCACCAAGAGTGGGTTTAACGATTACTCCTTCGAAATGGCTCATCTCTCAGCGGGCGATACGGTAATGCTGACCAAAGAGGCATATCGCTATTCTGATAACCGCAAGCCGACAGAGGCACGTTGGAGCAGCTTGGGGAGCATCGGAAGAGAGTCGGCTTTGCCCAGTCAAAACAACAATACGGCGAAGACAATCTATCAATTACTCAAGCAGTGCTCCACCTATCAGTTTCATGATACTTCCGCTAACGCTGCGATTCACCAGCGCTGGGATGTTTCTGATGCGGTTCGTTTGCGTTCTGACGGCGGTAATTTAGCCGCAGTATTGCTTGATTTAAAAGAAAATGCGCACTCTCGATATGAGCAGTTGATCCGGCAGATCCAACGGGTTTTCCCAACGTTGGATGACTTTGTTTTGGAGCCTGTGGCAGGTAAGGTGCTGTTACGATGGAAAAGTAGGTATAGCGATAAAGTGTTCGGTTCGCATCTGACTTCCGATGGTTCGCTGCGTCTGTTTTGTCTTTTAACCCTGTTAAGTTTACCAGACGAACGCCTGCCAGATGTTTTGTTCTTTGACGAACCCGAATTGGGGCTGCACCCACACGCGATCACTCTGGTATCAGAGATGATGAAGCGGGTTTCCGAGAGAAGACAATTGTTCATTGCTACCCAATCGCCTTATATGGTGGATTGCTTTGGTCTGGAGAATATCATTGTTGCTGATGCCAAGGATGGAGCGACTACATTACGTAATCTGCCAAAAGAGCAATATCAGCAATGGTTGGACGATGACTACCTGCTATCGGAGATTTGGCTGAAGTCTCCAATAGGAGGCTCTCTATGATCAGAGTCTGCGTTGTTTGTGAAGGGCAAACAGAGGTAGAGTTTATCAAAACGTGTCTTTCCCCTTATCTGTTCGCCAGCAATGTTAGTGTCTATCCGGCTATTTTGCAGGCTCCATCGGGAAGGCATCGCGGTGGTAGAGTGACCGTTGAAAGGTTGGTCGATTTTCTCTCTCATCAGTATTATGAGGCCGATCGCATTACCACTCTGGTTGATTTCTACGGTTTTCAGGACGCGGCTGGCCTAACTGCCACGCAGTTAGAGCAGAATATCCTGGCCGGGGTGCAGAAAAAAATGACGAAGGGATTTAACGCGAGTTTCATTCTGCCTTACGTCCAGCTACATGAATTTGAGGCTCTGCTGTTTTCTGACGTTGAGCAGTTCAGCTGCGTTCTGGACGGCTGGGATGATAGGGTGAGAAACGAATTGATAGAAATCCGGCAACAGTTCGCTACTCCAGAAGATATTAACAACCATCCCAATACCGCGCCTTCTAAACGCATCTTCACCGCTTTTTCGCCGGGTACCTATAACAAAACAGAGCATGGTCCATTAATTGCTGAGGCGATTGGCATTACAAAGATGCGCCAGGTCTGCCCAGGTTTTAATCGCTGGTTGAATAAGATCGAGGAGTGGGGAAACATTGCGTAGAACATCAAATAAAACAGCGTTCGGTGCACCGTTTACAACGACGAATAAGGACGAACAATCATGCTGATACTATTTCTGACCGTGGCGATGGTGCATTTAATTGCGCTGATGAGCCCGGGGCCGGATTTCTTTTTTGTTTCGCAGACTGCCGTCAGCCGTTCGCGCCGCGAGGCGATGATGGGCGTGGTCGGGATCTCGCTGGGCGTTATGGTTTGGGCCGGTGTGGCGCTGCTGGGGTTGAATCTGATCCTGCAAAAAATGGCCTGGCTGCATCAAATTATCATGGTGGGCGGTGGTCTGTATCTGTGCTGGATGGGCTGGCAACTGCTGCGCTCTGCCCGCGCGCAGAATGCGCAAACTACGCCAACAGAAGAAGTTGCCGTAGTGTTGCCGAAGGCGGGCCGCAGCTTTATCCGTGGTCTGTTGACCAATCTTTCCAACCCGAAAGCGGTGATTTACTTCGGCAGCGTGTTCTCGCTGTTTGTCGGTGAAGACGTCGGTGCCGGTGCGCGCTGGGGGTTATTCATGCTGATCACCGGCGAAACCTTTGTCTGGTTCAGCCTGGTGGCGGTGGTGTTTGCGCTGCCCGCCATGCGTCGGGGTTATCAGCGTTTAGCCAAGTGGATCGATGGCGTAGCGGGTGTGTTATTCACCGGTTTTGGCCTGCATCTGATTTTTACCCGCTAGGCTATGAGCATCAGGCTTTTCTGGCCGTTGCTAGCAATCCAGCCACCAGAATAAACAGTGAGCCAAAAATACGGTTCAGCAAGCGCATTTGGCGCGGGGTCTTCAGCCAGTTGGCAATGCGCGTCGCTAGCGTGGCATAGCCAATCATCACGAAGATATCGACCACCACCGTGGTAACGCCCAGTATCACGTATTGCTCGGCCTGCGGCTGATTGGGCACGATAAACTGTGGGAACAGCGCGGCCAGGAACACGATGCTTTTCGGGTTGGTCAGATTCACCAGTACCGCGCGGCGAAACAGGCGGCGGCGCGGCAGGGTGCCCGCCAAGGTATGCAAATCCAGCGCCCCGGCGGCTCGCCACTGCTGAATGCCTAGCCACACCAGATAGGCCGCACCAAACCATTTCAGCAGTTCAAATGCCAGCAGCGACTGAGAAACCACTGCGCCGAGGCCAATCCCCACCAGCACGATATGCAGGCTGAGCCCAACCTGCAATCCGGCGATCGACGCCACAGCACCACGATAACCGTGGCTGATGCCGGTACTCATGGTGTTAATCGCCCCGGAACCGGGGGAAAGACTGAGGATAAGGGTTGTCAGCAGATAGGTTAACCACCAGTCTAAGGTCATTGCAGTGCTCCCTGAATACACCAATTTATGTCACAATACGCTAGTATTATTTCTTGTGCTAGAGATCACATTTGCATCCCTGAACCCCCCGTGAAAAGGCATTCGATGACGTTATCCACTTTCAGTCCCGCTGAATGGCTAAGCCGCGAAAAACAGTTCTCTGCTTTCGCCACCGGGCCATTGCTGGATTTTTGGCGGCGGCGCGAAGAGGGCGAGTTCCTCGGCGTGGGCGATGTGCCGATCCGTTTTGTGCGCTTCAGTTCGCCGCAGCATCAGCGCGTGGTGGTCGTCAGCCCTGGGCGTATCGAAAGTTACATTAAATACCCGGAAGTGGCTTACGATCTGTTCCACAGCGGTTATGACGTGATGATTATCGATCACCGTGGGCAGGGGCGCTCCGGGCGCATGCTGACAGATTCACACCGTGGTCATGTGGTAAACTTTGCCGATTACGTTGATGATTTTGCCCGGTTTTACCAGCAGCAAGTGCTACCGCACGGTTATCAACAGCATCTGGCTTTGGCGCACTCGATGGGCGGCGCAATCATGGCGCAGTTTCTGGCGCGTGAACCTCAGGCTTTTGCGGCGGCGGCGTTATGCGCGCCGATGTTCGGTATTTATCTGCCGATGCCGGGCTGGATGGCGAATCGTATTCTGAACTGGGCAGAAAAGCGCCCGACGCTGCGGGACTATTACGCCGTAGGCACCGGCCAGTGGCGGCCATTGCCTTATGTGGTGAATGCCTTGACCCACAGCCGTGAGCGTTATCGCCGCAGTTTGCGCTATTATGCCGATTACCCTGAACTCCAGGTGGGTGGGCCAACCTATCACTGGGTGCGGGAAAGTATTCATGCCGGGCAGCAAATCATTGCTCAGGCAGCTAAAATAACTACACCGGTTTTACTATTGCAGGCTGGTGAGGATCGGGTGGTCGACAACCGTTCCCATTCGGCTTTTTGTCAGGCAATGTCAGACGCGGGGCATCCTTGTGAAGGGGGTAAACCGTGGGTTATCACAGGCGCACGCCATGAGATCCTGTTCGAACGGGACGCGATGCGCGCCGAGGCACTGAACGCAATCCTGCACTTCTTTGCCCAGCACTTAGGCGGCACTGCTGCTGCCGAAAACACCACTAGAGGTTAGAACATATCGCTATGTATCACGTTGTCGCTTCCGATTTAGATGGCACGCTGCTGTCTCCTGACCATACCCTGACGCCCTATGCCAAAGAGACGCTGAAGCTGCTGACGCAGCGCGGCGTACACTTTGTTTTCGCCACCGGCCGCCACCATATCGACGTTGCCCAGATCCGCGATAATCTCGGGATCAGCGCTTTTATGATCACCTCCAACGGCGCACGGGTGCACAACACCGCAGGTGAACTGATCTTCAGCCATAATCTGGACGAAGATATTGCCCACGATCTCTACAACATGATGCATGACAATCAGGAGATCCTGACCAACGTCTACCGCAACGACGACTGGTTCATGAACCGTGAAAGTCCAGAACAGGAAGAGTTTTTCCGCGAATCCGTGTTTAAATATCAGCTGTTTGAGCCGGGCCTGTTGGAAACCGACGGGGTGTGCAAGGTGTATTTCACCTGCGACGATCACGATAAATTGCAGCCATTGGAAGATGCCATCAATGCGCGCTGGGGCGATCGGGTCAACGTCAGTTTCTCGTTGCCGACCTGTCTGGAAGTGATGGCGGGCGGGGTGTCAAAAGGCCATGCGTTGGAAGAAGTGGCCAAGATTATCGGCTATTCGCTGAAAGAGTGCATTGCCTTCGGCGACGGCATGAACGATCTGGAAATGTTATCGATGGCAGGCAAGGGTTGCATCATGAGTGGTGCTCACCAGCGTCTGAAAGATACCTTGCCGGATCTGGAGGTGATCGGCTCTAACGCCGATGATGCGGTGCCGCATTACCTGCGCAAAATGTTCCTGTCGTAACTTGTTGGGGCGCAGCCTGCTGCGCCCACTCTCGCTGCCTCAGCGACTCAGCTCACATTCCATCAACGATTTTTTCGATACAAACCTCATCGCTGTATCAATCTAATTGCAACTGAAAGCCCGCCTTCCGGCTATCTCACACTTATTGTACGGGTATTTGGCCTGCTGCAAAATTTTCGTCGCTGCCCGCGAAATCGTTTATCTGTTATGTCTCCCCGCGCTCTTTATACTCGAAGCAGACCCTCAAGATTATCGGCCTACAGGCCGAAACATAACGAATCAGGAGTGCTCATGACACAGAAAACTTTTCACGCAGAACCTTTTGCCCTGCCGTTTGAGATTGGCAGCACCGCGTTGGTAATGATCGATATGCAAAAAGACTTTGTTGAGCCGGGCGGCTTTGGCGAAGCGCTGGGTAATGATGTCTCTTTCGTCCGTAGCGCTATCGAGCCCTGCAAGCGAGTGCTGGATGCCGTGCGTCGCCAGGGAATGCTGGTGATTCATACCCGCGAAGGCCACCGTGCCGATCTGAGCGATTGCCCTCCAGCCAAACTGACGCGCGGTGGGCAAACCTTTATCGGCACTCATGGGCCAATGGGGCGCATTCTGGTGCGCGGTGAAGCGGGCCACGACATCATTCCTGAACTCTATCCGCAGGCCGGTGAACCGGTGATCGACAAACCGGGGAAAGGCGCGTTTTACCAGACCGATCTGCATCTGATCCTGCAAAATCACGGCATCAAGACGCTGATCGTGTGCGGTGTCACCACGGAGGTTTGCGTGAATACTACCGTGCGCGAAGCCAATGACCGTGGCTACGAGTGCATTATTCCGCAGGACTGCGTCGGCTCTTACTTCCCGGAATTCCAGAAATCCGCACTGGAGATGATCAAAGCGCAGGGCGCTATCTTCGGCTGGGTCAGCGATGCTTCCGCCATTGTGGATGGCTTGCAGAGCTAAGCGGCATGGGGCAGCCAATGATTTTCCCGGTGCTTTCTATGGGCTACCTGGCTGCCAGCCGGTTGGCGGACGGGGATCGGCTCCAGGTACACAGTGGTTTTCAACGCTCATTGAACCTGCGCCACCCCGACGGTTATTTGCTCTCCATCCTGAGCCGCGATAACCAGAATCTGCCAGATGCAATCCGTATTGCGCTTCCTGGCAATTGGGACTGGCGTTACCACATGCAGGCAGGGCAAAGCGTCCGGTTTGCTAACGGCATTTTGCAGAGTGAGCGCTGGGGCATCGTACTGAACAGGAGTACCCGCTGGCACCCGCAGCCGTGGTTATCGGGTGAATTTGCCCCTTTGCTGCCGAACGTATTGCGTTATTACGCCCTGCTTGCCAGCCAACTGAGCCAATACTGCCAACAGCACCAGATTAAAAGCGATCTGCAATTGCTGCCCGGTATGGAGCCAGGCGCGCGGGTGGTCACGCTGGAAATTACCGATAGCCCCGCGCAACTGACGGCAGAAGTGACCGCGCTGATTGGCTACGGGCGCGGGCTGACGCCGGATGGTGATGACTATTTATTGGGATATATGACGGCACTGTGGCCGTGGCGGCAGCACCCGGCCATCGCCACGCACGATGCCACGCTGCGCAGCATTATTGGCAGCCAGCTATCATGCACCAATGACATCAGCCGCCATTATCTGGCGCGCGCGCTGGCAGGCCACGTTTCGCAGCCGATCTGTGACCTGATGCTGCTGTTGGGCACCGAGGCGGTTGCCACCCAGATCCAGGCGGCAGCCCAGCAGGTGATGCAGTTTGGCGCCTCTTCTGGCGTGGATTGCTTGGCCGGGTTGTTACATGGTTTGAGGACGTTAAGAAGCGCGCTCTAAGCCCTGCAAGATGAACCGATTAATTTCAACATGCTGAAAAGCCCTTTTTCAGCAGGGAACCCTTTTGCCTGCGGTTAACCGGTGGGCAAATCTCGTACAGGTAACCGCTATGAGTGTAATGCATAAAGTTTTTGCCAATCTCTATCAGGATTCTGTATCGCTGATGCAGATTTCGGCGCAAATCAGCCAACTGCCCGGTATTGAACAGGCCTCGGTGGTGATGGGAACCGCCACCAATCTGGCCCAACTGCGCGATGCCGGTTTGGATAACGGCTGCCTGGCTGGGCCGAACGACCTGATCATTGCCGTGCGTGGGGAAGAAACCGCCTGCGTCGCTGCACTGGAACTGGCGCATCAGCGCCTGAACAGCAAACCCGCTGAAAGCAGTGGTGGAGGCGTGCAAGCTCCGCCACTGGTGAGCCTGGAAATGGCCGCCGAGCAACAGCCTGATATCAATCTGGCGCTGATCTCGGTACCGGGGGATTACGCGGCAGCCGAGGCGATTAAAGCCCTGCATCTGGATATGAACGTGATGCTGTTCAGCGATAACGTCAGCCTGGAGCAGGAAAAGCAGATCAAGCTGTTGGCCCAGAGCAAGAACCGCTTGGTGATGGGGCCAGATTGCGGCACCGCGATCATCAACGGCCTGCCGCTGGGATTCGCCAACGTAGTAAAACCCGGTGCGATCGGCATCGTTGGTGCGTCGGGCACTGGCGTACAGGAAGTGACCTGCCGCATCGATCAACTGGGAGCGGGCATTTCTCAGGCCATTGGCACCGGCGGCCACGATTTGCATGAAGAGATCGGCGGCATCTCGATGCTGCACGGCTTGCAGGCGCTGGCTGCCGATCCGGCCACTCAGGTGATTGTACTGATCTCCAAGCCCCCGGCGCGCCCGGTGGCCGAACGTATTCTTGAGCAGGCGCAAGCCTGCGGAAAACCGGTAGTGGTCAACTTCCTGGGTGCTGCGCCGGAAGAGGTGACTCGTCCTGGGATCACTGCGGCAGCCACCTTGGCAGACGCCGCGGGGCTTGCGGTAGCGCTGGCTAACGGCACGCCATTACCGGCCACGATCACCACGATCTCAGCGGAGGATCGGGAAATACTGCAAAACGCCAGCGCTCGTTTGCCCGCCACCCGCCACGCCATTCGTGGCGTGTTTGCCGGTGGCACCTTCTGTTATGAAAGCCAACTGTTGTGCCAGCAGCAAGGGTTCAGCGCGGCATCCAATACGCCGGTTAAGGGCAATACCAAGCTGGCGGATATCTGGCGTAGCCAAGGCCATACGCTGATCGACATGGGCGACGACGATTTCACCCGCGGCAGGCCGCACCCGATGATCGACCCCACCCTGCGCAACCAGCGCGTGGTGGCGGAACTGAACGATGCCGATACCGCCGTGGTGCTGTTTGATCTGGTATTGGGCTATGGCGCGGCCGCTGAACCTGCGACAGAACTGCTCGCCCTGTTGAGCCAAAACCATAACCCATCCAGGCCGTTGCTGATTGCCCATGTCTGCGGCACCGAGGCCGATCCACAACAACGTTCACGCCAGATTGCGGCCCTGCGTCAGGCTGGCGTACTGGTTGCCGGTTGCAACGCTGAAGCGGCCATGTGGGCCAGCCTGATTGCCCGCATTCAGGCAGAGAAAAACGGAGAAAAAGCATGAATCCATTATTCCAGCAGCCACTGAAAGTGGTGAACGCCGGGCTGGCCGGTTTTGCCGATAACCTGAAACAGGCCAACGGCGACGTGGTTGCGCTGAGCTGGCAACCGCCCGCCTTGGGTGATGTGCAGGCTGGGTTGGATCTGGCGGCGCTGATTCGCCATCCGTTGGTGGAGCATGCTAACCAGATTGCTTTCGAACGCTATCTGAGTGCTCAACCGGTGTTGATCGACGTGATGAGCGCCGCAGAAGCCATTCCAGCCATGGCCCAGCGCAAGCTGATCCTGCACTCCGGCCCGCCGATTGCCTGGCAGGATATGTGTGGCCCGGTAAAAGGGGCGATCGTGGGTGCGATCCTGTTTGAAGGCTGGGCCACGGATCATCAGGCCGCCGAACGCCTGATTGCCGAAGGCGTGGTGGAATTGGAGCCTTGCCACCACCATCAGGCGGTCGGCCCGATGGCTGGCATCATCAGCCCATCGATGCCGCTGTGGGTGATTGAAAACAAAACCAACGGCCAGCGCGCGTTCAGCAACTTCAACGAAGGCCTGGGCAAAGTGCTGCGCTTCGGTGCCAACAATGACGAAGTGCTGCAACGCCTGTGCTGGATGCAGCAAGAACTGGCCCCGGCGCTGAAAGCCGCCGTGCGTCAGATTGGCGAACTGGAATTGAAACCGCTGATGGCGCAGGCGCTGCACATGGGCGACGAGGTTCACAACCGTAACGCTGCGGCGACCGGGTTGCTGATCAAGCGCCTGGTGCCTGCGTTGCTGGCCTGCAACCTGCCGCTGATCACGCTGCAAAGCGTGGTGGCGTTTATTACCGGCAACGATCACTTCTTCCTCAACCTGTCGATGGCCGCCTGTAAAGCCATGATGGATGCCGCCGCCGACGTACCCTATAGCTCGATGGTCACCGTGATGGCGCGCAACGGCGTCAATTTCGGTATCCGCCTGTCCGGCACCGGCGATCGCTGGTTCCAGGCTCCGGCCAACGCGGTGGAAGGGCTGTTCTTCCCAGGCTACGGCGTGGAGGATGCGGCGGCCGATCTCGGCGACAGCGCGATCACGGAAACCGCTGGCGTAGGGGGCTTTGCCATGGCGTCATCACCGGCCATCGTCAAGTTTGTCGGCGGTACACCGGCCGATGCCACCAATAACAGCCGCCGTATGCAGGCGATTACCGTCGGTGCTAACCCGGCCTTTACCCTGCCTGCGCTTAACTTTGCGCCGACGGCGGCGGGTATCGATGCGCGTAAAGTGGCCGATCGCCAGATCCTGCCGGTGATCAATACCGGTATCGCCCACAAACAGGCGGGGGTCGGGCAGATTGGCGCAGGCATTACCACCGCGCCAATGCCTTGTTTCGTCGATGCCATTCAGGCGTTGGCTCAGTCACTGCCCGCGGGAGAAACAGCATGAGCAAACCTTTAGCCGTGGTTGCCGTTGGCGGTAACGCGTTGATTCAGAACGATCGGCAAAACAGCATTCCCGATCAGTATCAGGCGGTGATGGAAACCGTTAGGCACGTTGTCGAGATGATCGAAGCCGGTTGGGATCTGGTGCTGACCCACGGTAACGGGCCGCAGGTCGGCTTTATCCTGCGCCGTTCCGAGCTGGCGGCGGAAGAAGTGGCACCGGTGCCGTTGGACTATGCGGTGGGCGATACCCAGGGCGCGATTGGCTACATGTTCCAGAAAGCTCTGCATAACGAACTGCAACGCCAGGGGATCCAGCGGCCGGTAGTGGCGCTGGTAACACAAACCCTGGTCAGCATTGATGATGCGGCATTTCAGCACCCCAGCAAGCCGGTGGGGGCATTCTTCGATCGGCAAACGGCGCTGGATCGCCAGCAGAAACTGGGTTGGACGGTGATGGAAGACGCGGGCCGCGGCTGGCGCCGCACGGTGCCTTCCCCTGAGCCGCTGGAGATCATCGAGCGTGAGGTGATCGGCCAACTGCTGGCCCAGGGCTGCATCGTGATCGCCTGCGGCGGCGGCGGGATCCCGGTGATCCGCGATGAGCATCAGCAACTGCAAGGTGTAGAAGCGGTGATCGACAAAGATCTCGCCTCGGCATTGCTGGCAGAACAGCTCGGTGCGGACCTGCTGATGATCCCAACCGGTGTTGAACAGGTTGCTATCAATTTCGGCACTCCGCAGCAGCAATGGCTGGATACGCTGAGCATTGAACAGGCGCAGGAATTACTGCAACAGGGACAATTTGGTGCTGGCAGCATGCAGCCGAAAGTCGAAGCCATCTTGGGTTTTGTCACCCGCAGTCAGCAGCAGGGCAAGAACGGCCAAGGGCTAATCACCAGTCCGCAAGCCATTAAGGCGGCCCTGAATCACCAGACCGGTACTTGGATTACGTCATAACAATTAAGGAATCAACACGATGAGTCAGACTACTTTGGTGGCCGTAAATGGCACCTTGATGCGCGGCCTGGAGCTGAACGGCAACATGACCGGAGCAGGCGGCGTTTTTGTGCGCGAAGACCAAACCGATGCCCACTATCGGCTGTGGAGTATTAACGATCGCCACCCCGGCATGATCCGGGTGATGGAAGGCGGTGTTTCGGTAGCGCTGGAACTCTGGCAACTGCCGATGGCGTCGTTTGCCACTCTGTTGCTGAGTGAACCTGCCGGGCTGTCGATTGGCAAAGTGAAACTGCTCGACGGCAGCGAAGTGCTGGGCGTGCTGGCGGAACCTTGGCTGGTGGAAGGGCAGAAGGAAATTACCGAGTGCGGCGGCTGGCGGCAGTATACCGGTCACACCTTTACCGAGTGAGTCTGTTGATGTTTTAAAGCATTGGCTCAAAAGGAGTAATTTATGCGTAAAACGGATGAAAGCGTCAGTACCGCATCCGGCTTTCATATTGCGATGATCTTACTGGGGATTGCGGTCACCCCGGTGCTGCTCTCTTCTTCCAGCCTTGGCAACCAGCTCTCTCGTTCAGAGCTGATCACCGTGGTGGGGTTAGGGGGAGTTATTCTGGCGGTGTTGGCCGCCATCACCATCAGCGTGGGTGAAAAAGCCCGTTTGCCGACCTACGGCATTGTGAAATATCCCTTCGGCGAACGCGGCGCGGTGGCCATCAACATCTTGATGGCGATCAGCCTGTTTGGCTGGATTGCGGTGACCGCCAATATGTTCGGCCATTCGGTGCACGATCTGCTGGCGCAGCGTGGCATGGATCTGCCAACGCCGCTGCTGGTGGCTATAGGCTGCTGTATTTTCGTTGCGTCCACCGCCTTCGGCTTTGCCGTGCTGGGCAAAGTGGCGCAGATCGCGGTGCCGATTATCGCGCTGGTACTGTGCTACATCCTGTATGTGGCGACGCACGGCGAGGCAGAACTGGCACAACGCGCTGGCAGTATGGACATTGGCGTGGCGGTGTCTACCGTGGTGGGGACGATCATTGTGCTGGTGGCCACCTTGCCGGACTTTGGCAGCTTCGTGCATAACCGCAAGCATGCGCTGATCGGCGCGTTGATCACCTTTCTCATCGCTTACCCTCTGCTGTATTGGGTGGGAGCCACCCCGAGCGCATTAAGCGGGCAAGGGTCGCTGCTGGCGGCGATGGCGGTATTCGGTTCGGTATTACCGGCGGCGTTGTTGCTGGTGTTTGCCTGCATCACCGGTAACGCCGGTAATATGTTCCAGGGAACGCTGGTGGTATCGACGCTGTTAACCCGCTTCCCGAAATGGCAGATCACTCTGGCGCTGGGCGTGCTGTCGGCGATTGTCGGCAGTATGGATATCATGAGCTGGTTTATTCCGTTCCTGCTGTTCCTGGGGATTGCTACACCGCCGGTGGCCGGTATTTATATCGCCGACTTCTTCCTCTATCGCCGTCAGGGCTATCAGGAGGCGGTGCTGGTGGCGGAACCGCAGATCAAGCTGCTAACCTTTGTGGCCTGGGTTGCGGGCTCGGCGGTGGGTTTTATGACGGTGAAAGGGATGTTTACCCTGACCACCATTCCTTCGGTGGACTCGATCCTGGTGGCCTGCGTGGGTTATGCGCTGTTAAGCCGGATCGGTACGCAAAAATAATACTCAGGTATAATCGGACATAGTGAATATGCTGCCAGCACGTAAGCTGGCAGTCTCCTCTCTAGGCTGCTTCAGGGAATCA
The DNA here is from genome assembly GCF_055790845.1 of Serratia sp. YWN4. Classification (NCBI taxonomy): domain Bacteria; kingdom Pseudomonadati; phylum Pseudomonadota; class Gammaproteobacteria; order Enterobacterales; family Yersiniaceae; genus Serratia; species Serratia sp. YWN4. The sequence goes on along the minus strand of NZ_CM147696.1, from coordinate 5,265,969 downwards.
TTATGTTTATCTCCGACGAAACATTGCGGGTCATCCATCTGGTTGCCAAATACCAGAGCATTACTACCGCCGCCGAGCACCTGAATAAAGTCCCTTCCGCAATCAGCTATACGGTGAAAAAGTTAGAGGAGAGTTTTGGTGTTGAACTCTTCCTGCGTAAAGGCCGCTATATCGAACTCACCCCAGCGGGTGAATACTTTGTCGAACACAGCAAAACCATTCTTAATGATTTGGATGCCTTACAGCGCAATACCGCCCTGATTCACGGCGGTGTGGAGCAGGAACTGACGATCGCGGTGAACAATATTATCCCCCGTTCGGCGATCGTAGAGTTTGTCTGCGACTTTGAAGCGATGTTTCCCTCCACCCGGCTGACCATTGATACCGAAGTGTATAACGGCTGCTGGGATGCGCTGTATGGCAAACGGGCCAACCTGGTGATTGGCGCGCCGCATGTGGTGCCCAGCAGCGAAGGGATTATCAGTGAGTCGATCGGCCACCTGGAGTGGGATTTTGTCGTCGGGCCAGAGCACCCGCTGGCCACCCAGGTGCTGCCATTACAGAACAACGAGCTGCGGCACTATCCGGCGCTGTGCATCCGCGACACCGCAGTCAATTTTGTGCCGCAGCAGGCATGGTTGCTGGAGGGGCAAAAACCGATGTTTGTGCCTGATTTCGCCACCGCCATTGAGCTGATCCAGCGCAATGTGGGCATCGGCTATGTGCCGCACCATCTGGCTTTGCCGCTGTTGAACGGTGGCTCGTTAGTTAAAAAGTCGATGCAGGAACACAAGCATGCTACGCAGATCTTTTTAGCCGCCCGTTCCGATGGCATGGGCAAAGTCAGCCGCTGGTGTATGGATTACCTGCTGGCGCCTGCGTTCCGTGCCCGGTTGCATGGCCAATTGTGAAAGCGGTTTATTCCTGAATTTTGCAGACTAAATCGTACGAATATAATGTTCCATCAGGTGCTCCCTGAATGAGCTCCATATCCTGATCCAAACTGCAAAATAAAGCGGCACTGCTGTGGGCGGCTGAAGCATAGGTAATATCAAACAACAGCGGCGTATGATTTTCGTGCTGCTGGTTTTTCACTGCTTTTTTTATCCACAGCTCCATTTCTAAGGTTATTTTTTGCAGGTCGTCATTTTCTTTGAGCAGATGAATTTCATAGTTTCTGCTCCCCGCCATATTCGCCAGCGCAGTTTTATATTCTTGCTGCAAAGATTCCGGGATCAGCAGTGATAATTTTTCCGCTGCCCGGTAGGTTTGCAAAAATAGGGGCAGATGCTCCAGCAACGGCGAACCCACCACCTGCGGGCAGTAGAGTAGCGGTTTTCTTTTAGCGATCCGGTAAAGGTGTGGTTTTTTGACGTGATGCAAGGTCATTACCGAGGCAAATAACAGTAACAGCGTCGTAAAGATTAAGGGAATAAACCAGATGAGAAAACTGACTAAATCACTGAACGGGTGGGAATAACGCTCAACGTCGTCTGGGCGGAAAAAACGTAATATCATTTTGAATATCAGCCCTTCATTCAGCGCATCGGCGACCCAACCGCTCAGCACGATGGCCGATAAGGCATAACATGACGTTTTAAGGTGCTGTAATAAGACCGAGCGATCCATGAGCTATTTCCTCGTTAATAAACACATTATTCTTATCCTTCCATCAGATACGGTAATAATCAATCCCCGCCGGTGTAGGGTATAACGTGTTTGGCGTCGTGCTGTTCCTCTTCTACTTGCTTGCTTTCTGTTCGATGCAACCGGATAATACCCATAAAAATATAAAGACTATTTGCCATTAATATATTCAGGGATCACCCATGTTGGGATGCAGGACGCGCTCGTGGCGGTACACGACATTAGTAGCGGTAGTGGCATTGGCGGTCGGAGTTTTTCCGGTTACCGCCGCTTTTCTTAGCCCGGCAGATCGCGACACTATCCAACAGCAACAGCGTGATCTGTTGCAGCAAAACCAGCAACAACGCCAGCAACTGCAACGCAGCCTGACTCCCACGCGCCCTGCGTCACCGCCTGCTGCGGCTGACAGTGGCCCCTGTTTCACCATCAATACTGTCCGTCTTGATGGGGCCACTCACCTGCCTGCCAGCGCGCGGCAAACGCTCACGCAATCTTATCTCCAGCGCTGCCTGAATCTGGCGCAGATCCAGACCTTGGTACAACAGGTTTCCGACTGGTATATCGCTCGCGGTTACATCACCAGCCGCGCGTTCCTCACCGAACAGGATCTGTCCCTCGGGGAACTGAAACTGCGGGTGCTGGAAGGCCAACTGGAGAAGATCCAGTTAGATAAACGCGATGACCGGATGCTGAAGATGGCGTTCCCTGCTCTGGTGGGTAATATCCTCAACCTGCGTGATATCGAACAGGGCATGGAGCAGATCAACCGCCTGCGCCAACAGCCGGTACAGATTGAAATCCTGCCCGGCAGCCAGCCGGGTTATTCGGTGGTGAACCTGACCGCTACCCCGGAGTCGCCGGTGATGCTGGGGTTGGGGTTTGATAACAGCGGGCAAAAAAGCACCGGCACCGGGCAGATCAACGGGTCGCTGACCGGCAATAACCTGTTGGGGCTGGCGGATCAGTGGTTTGTTTCAGGAGCACGCAGCAGCGATTTTGCCAACGATCACAACGCCCGCAGCGTGCAGGCGGGTGTCAGCCTGCCTTACGGCTACTGGCTGGCAGATTACAACTATTCCTACAGCGATTACCTTTCAACCATCGACAATCAGGGCTTCGATTGGCGCTCCAGCGGCGACAGCCAGACGCACCGTTTCAACCTGTCACGCGTAGTGTTCCGCAACAGTGAGATAAAAACCGGTCTGGCGCTGGGCCTGACGCACCGCATCAACCGCAACTACCTCAACGACGCCCGGCTGGAAAGCAGCAGCCGCAAGCTCACCAGCGTGTCGCTGGGTGCCACACATAGCCAGAAGCTGTGGGGCGGCTTTGCCACGCTCAACCCGACCTACAGCCGTGGCGTGCCGTGGCTGGGGGCGGAAGACGACAGCGGCAAGAGTAACGATGCGCCAAGGGCGGAGTTCAACAAGACTTCACTCTCCAGCAGCTATTACCTGCCACTGGCCCAGGACTGGACCTACCTCACCAGCGTCTACGGCCAGTGGTCGCCGGACCGCCTGTACGGCAGCGAACGCCTGACTATCGGCGGCGAAAGCTCGGTGCGGGGTTACAAGGAGCAGTATCTGTCCGGGGATAACGGCGGTTATTGGCGTAACGAGGTCAACTGGTCGCCGTTCAGCCTGCCGTACCTCGGCAACATCACCCTGTTGGGCGCGGTGGATGGCGGTTACCTGCGCCACGATTCACAGGATACCTATGCCTCCGGCACGTTGTGGGGCGGCGCGGTGGGGCTCGGCAGCCGCAACCGCTATTTCGGCAGCCAGTTGACCGTCGGTTGGCCGCTGTCGCACCCGAGTTGGCTGGAGCCGGACCGGGTTTCTGTCTATTACCGCATCAATATTGTTCTTTAATTTCCAGGGAAAGGGTTAACACATGAGCCAGTCAACGGATCGTCCTCTTCATGCCACCCAACGTTGGCTGAGCTATACCCTGTGTACTCTTTTGGTGTGGCAACCGGTGTTACCCGCGTTTGCCAACGGCGTGAATGTCGCCGAAGGCAATACCCAACTCGATCAGGCCGCTAACGGCGTGCCGGTAGTCAATATCGCCACGCCCAATCAGGCCGGGATTTCCCACAATAAATACAACGATTTCAACGTGGGAAAAGAGGGGCTGATCCTCAACAACGCCACCGACCGGCTCACTCAGAGCCAGTTGGGTGGCCTGATCCAAAATAACCCCAACCTGCAAGCTGGGAAAGAAGCCCAGGGCATCATCAACGAAGTGGTGGCCCCGAACCGTTCACAACTGCAAGGCTACCTGGAAGTGGCGGGCAAGCAGGCCAACGTGATGGTGGCCAACCCCTACGGCATCACCTGTGATGGCTGCGGCTTTATCAACACCCCGAATGCAACATTAACCACCGGTAAACCGGTGTTGGGTGCCGACGGCAGCTTGCAGGCGCTGGAGGTGACCCAGGGGGCGATCAGCATTCAGGGCAAAGGGCTGGATGCCAGCCAGAGCGACAAGTTCGCGCTGATTGCCCGCGCCACCGACCTCAACGCACAACTGCATGCCAAAGACGCGGCCATCACGTTGGGTGCCAACCGAGTGGATGCGCAAGGCAATGCCACGCCGATTGCCGGTCAGGGCGAGGTGCCGAAAGTGGCCATCGACACCGGTGCGTTGGGCGGGATGTATGCCAACCGAATTCACTTGGTCTCCAGTGAAACCGGCGTCGGCGTCAACCTCGGCAACCTCAATGCCCGTGACGGGGATATCACCCTTGATGCCAGCGGCAAGCTGACGATCAATAACAGCCTGACCAGCGGTACGCTGACGGCAAACGGGCAAAGTATCCGTCTGCTGGGTGATCACAAAGCCGGTCAATCCATCGCGTTGACCAGCCAGGGCGATCTCACCCAACAAGCGGGTACGCTGGTCAGCGACCAGAATATGGTCCTGACCAGCGGCGGTACGTTGCAGATCAGCAACGGCAAGCTGACCGCCGGAAACGATATCAGCCTGCGCACCCGTGACCTGCTTATAGACGCCAACAGCCAGGTTGATGCAGCACGCCATATCGATATGACGCTGTTTAATTCCGGTCTGACCCAAGGGCAAACGATCGCCGGGCAAAACCTCACTCTCAGCGGTGGCGCACTGGCAAACAGCGGCACGCTGGTGGCCAATGGGGCAATACAAAGCACCCTCTCCTCCCTCGGAAACAGCGGCACCGTTCAGAGCTTGGGGAACATGACGCTGAACGGCCAATCACTGACCAACAGCGGCAACATACTGAGCGGTGGGGCCTTGACCCTTTCCAGCCAAACGCTGGATCAGGACGGTATGCTGAGCGCCAAAGGGCAAGCCCATCTTAATGTCAGCGGGATGTTGCGTAATGGCACCACCGGTGAACTGTTGAGCGATAGCAGCCTGAGCGTGACAGCGGGAACGTTACAACAAAACGGCCTGCTCTCTGGCACGAAAGCATTAACCCTCAACGGCGATACGCTGTTCACCGGGGCAGACTCCATCACCACCAGCCAGGGCAACATTACCGTTAACGCAGGGAACGCCACATTAGGCGGAGAATGGAGCGCCGGGGGAGATCTGGCGCTGCGGAGCACTACGCTGACCACACAGTCCGGGGCACAGGTACAAAGCGGAGGCGATCTCACCCTCCAGGCCCAGCAAGCTACGCTGGCAGGCACCCATACCGCCAAAGGGACTTTGACGGTAGCGGCAGATTCCGTGTTACACAGCGGGAAAAGCCATGCGGCAACCCTGGCGCTGAATGCGAAAACCCTCACCAACCAAGGGACCCTGGTCGCCCCCATCTTGACGATAAACAGCCAAACGCTCACCAACAGCGGCCTGTTGCAGGGCAGCCAGACTCTGGATCTGATCGCCCAATTGCTCGACAACCAACAGGGCGGAACCCTGTATACCGCCAATTCGCTGTTGCTGACGGTCCCGACGTTAAAAAACGCGGGGTTGATCACCACCGATCGCGATGTGCAGCTCAAGGGTGAACAACTGAGCAACAGCGGTGAAATCAACGCCGCTAACCTGATGGCGGACTATCAGCGCATTGACAACCAGCAGAGCGGTTTGCTGCTGGCCGAGGATCACCTGTCGTTCACCGCGATGGCGTTCTCCAACGCCGGGCAACTGGCGGCGGATCAACTGGCCCTGACCAGCAACAACCTCACTAATAGCGGAACATTACAGGGCGACAGCGCCCTTTCCATCAAGGCTGATGAGGTGACTCATCGTGGGCGCTTACTCACTGGCGGCACGCTAAGCCTGGCAGCAGAAACCCTGAGTAACGCCGGGATAATGCACGCGGCCATGATGACGCTGTCACTGGCCAAACAGTTCAGCAACCAGAAAAGCGGCACCATCAACGCAGTTGAGTCGTTAACGTTAACCACCCCTCTGTTCAATAATGACGGCCTGCTGTCAGCATCCCACCTGACGCTCGATACCACCACCCTCTTTAACACTGGAACCCTGCAAGGCAGCAACCAGCTTAGTATCGGGAGCGCCTCGCTGGACAACCAGTTGGGTGGCGTTCTGTTCAGTGCCGGGAAATTGGCATTACAAACAGAGACACTGACCAATGCCGGGTTATTGCAGGGTCAGACGCTGGAGCTGTCGACCCAGACGTGGCTCAACAGCGGTAATGCGCTGAGTGAACAAACCGCCGATCTGAACATCGCTCAGGCGTTCACCAATCAGGGGAAAGTGCTCAGCCAGCAAGGGCTGAATGTTTCAGCCAGTATGCTCGATAACTCGGGGTGGCTGGCGGCCAATGTGCTCAGCGTGGTGGGCGATGTCATCAACCAGGGGCTGCTGCAAGGCAGCCAATCCGTGCAACTTTCGGGTACCCATCTTAATAACGGCACCACCGGCCAGATGTTGACAGGGGGCACATTGCGCCTCGACGCTCAACAGTTGGTTAACCAGGGCACCCTGCAAGGCCAACAACTGGCGGTCAACGCCGAGAGCTGGCAGAACAGTGGCAGTGCTCAGGCACAGACGCTGCTGACCGCAGATCTTACCGGCGATCTCACCAACAGCGGTTATTTACTGAGCCAGGATCGGTTTGCCCTCACGGCGGCCAGTATTCTGAATCAGGGTACGCTGGCGGCTGACACACTGACACTGACCGCACCGCAACTGACCAACAGTGGCTTACTTCAGGGCAACAGCCATCTGCAACTGGCTATCCCTACCCTCAGCAACCTCGCCTCCGGGAAACTGATCAGCGGCGGTGCGCTGAATCTGGCCCTCGACCAACTGGATAACGCCGGGTTATTGCAGGTCAATGACGATTTATCGCTTACAGGTCAGCAATTTACCAACCAAGGCAGCATTCTGGCCAATAACCTGAGCCTGAACGTGCGCGGTGCCCTGGTTAACCAGCAAAACGCTCAACTGGTGGCCCGTGAAAACGCCACCTTCCGCAGCCAATCGGTAGACAACGCCGGGGTGCTGGCGGGCAACAGGCTGACGCTCAACAGCGGTAACGTGGCTCACAGTGGCATCATGCAGGGCAATAGCGTGCTGACCCTGATCACCACAGGGCTGAAGGTGCTGGCCGGGGCACAGTTGCTGAGCGGCGGTGAGCTAACGCTCAACAGTGGCGCGGTCACCAACGCCGGGTTCTGGCAGGCGGATACGCTGACGTTTAACGTCGATAGCCTGGATAACACCGGGTCGATCAATGCGATCTCCAACCTGACCGGTGATCTCACCGATACCTTGGAAAACGCCGGGCAGATCGGCAGCCTGAATACGCTGAGCCTCAACGGCACTCACCTGACCAACAGCGGCAAGCTGGTGGCAAACCAGTTGACGCTGGGGGCCAGCACGCTGAGTAACAGTGGATTATGGCAGGGTAACGAATGGCTTGATGCTCAGGGTGATGTGATGACCTTGGGAGGATCAAGCCGTACCTTGGCCGGGGAGCAACTGGCGCTGAATGCCGGGCAACTAACCTCGGAAGGCCTGGTGCAGGGTGGGCAAACCCACATCACCGCGAATAGCTGGCTGAACCGTGGCACCTTGCTGGGAACCGACTCGCTGTCGCTCAAAGTCACCAACGAACTGCTGAACGAAGGTTCACTGCTCAGCCAGGGCGACAGTGAGATACAGGCGCAGACGCTGACCAACAGCGGTGCCGTGCTGAGCGAAGGGCGGTTGTCCCTGGCGGGTGCTCGGTTAGACAACCAGGGGGCCGTACAGGGTAACACCCTGAGCCTGGCCCAGGTTGTGGTGAACAACGCAGGCACGCTGATCGGCCTGCAATCGCTGACGCTCGGCACTCAGGCGCTGACCGCCCCGCTGCTGACGCTGGTGAACAGCCGCCAGGGCTCCATCCTGACGCAGGGCACACTGACGGTGAACGGCGGCACGATCACCAATGACGGGCAGTGGCAGGGGCAGCAGATCCTGTTAAGTGCTCAGCAACTGGAGAACAGTGGCGCGATCCAGAGTGCGGATGCACTGCAAGTGGCCTTGTCTGGGGCGTTGCATGCCGCAGCCAACAGCAAAATCACCGCGAACGGCACGGCGGCGTTACAGGCGCTGTCGTTGGCCAATGCCGGGCAATGGCTGGCAAAAAACCTCACCCTGCACGGCAATACCCTGAATAACCAGGGCGACATCAGCGGCGTTGACGGGTTGACGATCGCCCTGAGCGGCGATTTTATCCAGCAACAGGATCACACCCTGCTGACGGCAGGCACCCTGAAACTGGATGCCGCGTCGGTAACCAACTTTGGCCGTATCCAGGGTAATGACCTGTGGGTGAACAGCGGAGCGCTGAGCAATAGCGGGCGCATACAAGGGGAAAACGGGCTGACGCTGAACCTGTCCGGCACGTTGACCAACCATGCCTCGGGTACGCTGCTCAGCCAGAACGCGCTGACCCTCACCACACCGCAGTGGGTTAACAGTGGCCTGATACAAAGCGGTGGCCAGGCCTCGATCGACGCGGCGACATCTGGGTTCAATGACGGCAAGCTGCTTTCCGGTTCTGACCTCACGCTTAACGGCACACAATTCACCAACAACGGCTGGTTGCAGGCCGCCACGCTGCTGCTGAATGCCAATACGGTCAACAACAGCGGCACCCTGCTGGCAGAACGGCAGGCAACATTGACAGGCGGCAGCCTGAACAACCAGGGCACCGTCCAAGGCAGCAGTCTGGCCGTCAGCACCCAGCAACTGACCAACGGTGGGACGCTGCTCGGCACATCGGGGCTCAGTATCCAAGCCAACCAGGTGGATCAACAGACCACGGGGAAACTGTTCAGCGGTGGCGATTTATGGTTGAACAGCGCCAGTTTTGCACAACAAGGCCAAGTGGTCGCGCTCGGCAACCTGACGCTGCAACTGGTGAATGCCTTTACCAACCAGAATGTGATTGTCGCAGGTCAGGGCTTGAACATCAGCAGCCAGGGGGCGTTGACCAATCAGGGCACATTGCAGGGGCAGAGCGTTAACCTTGCCACCTACGGCATCTTGACCAATAACGGGCAAATCACCGCTGGGAGCGGAGCCAGTACCCTCAGTGGCAGCGCCATCGCCCTGAATGCCTCCGGAACGCTGCAATCAGGGGGAGATGTCACCCTGAACAGCCAGAGCGATATTACCGTTGGAGGCTTTACCGGCACGCTGGGCACACTGACGCTGAATGCGGCGGGCAACCTGGTCAACACCGCCCTGCTGTATGCCGGTCACAACCTGTATCTGCTGGCCAACAGCATCAAAAACCTGCGTGGTGATATTCTGGCGGGCAACAGCCTGTGGATGCAGCGCGACATGGCGGGCAACGCCAACGGCGAAGTGGTGAATAGTTCAGGCACCATCGAGACGCAACAGGGTGATATTACGGTCAATACCGCCAGCTTGCTCAATGAGCGTACCGGATTGACCTACTCAACCCAAACTCTGGATCTGAGTAACACCTACAGTTGGTTAAACAGCGCTTCCGCCGATATCCCTGTTGAGGTCTTGGGGCTGGACACCTTGACGCAGAGGAGCGTCACCTGGTACTCCACCTCGGGCTCCTGTAGCGGTGTTCCCTGCTTCTTGTATGCCAATAAAACCTATTACTACCTGCCCACACCCGGCAACGAAACCCGGCAATTTGCCGTCAGCCAGATCCTGTCACAGGCCTCTGCCGAAGGGGGCAGCGCACGTCTGTCTGCGGGCGGCAACTTAACGGTTCAGGCTAACGCCCTTAACAATCAGGCCAGCGTACTGCTGGCAAACGGCGATATTGTTCTGTCGGGTACCACGCTCAATAACCAGAGTTATCAATCCGGTGCCTACACCGAGTACGCGGTTTTCAACTATATCGACGGTGTCCGTCAGGACGGGAGCCTTCCTGGCAATGCCAGTAGTCACGTCCCTCGTCCTGGCACCAGTAAAACCGAAAATACAGTCCACTATGTTCTGGCGGGCCACACCACAGAAACCACCTCAGATGACAGCTACCGTTCCGTTATCCAGGCGGGCGGTAACGTCACGGCAAACTTCAGTCAGGATATCAGCAACACCAACGCCACGGCCAACGCAGGAAGGGTAAGCAATACCCTCACGGCCCCTGCACTGAATACCCTGAGTCAACAGGCAATCGGCGGTGCCGTAGGGCAACAGACGCTCTCAGCCAGTGACAAGGTGGCCGTCAATTCTCCAGAATGGCAAGACAACCTGCAAAATGCCCTGCAACAGATCGCGGGTGGCAGCGGGTTGGAGAACGCCACGCCAGAGCTCACCGGATTAGGAAAGTACAGTGGCAATGGCCTGGGGAATGCCAATCTGGGGGATGGGGCCAGTTTGCAAAACACCACCACCGGTGGAGCGAACTTGGTCAAGCCCGGCGGCAACGATTTAAGTCAGTATCAGGGCAAAACGGTCGATACCAGTGCCTATCCCCTGCCCTCGGGTGAGAACGGCTATTTTGTCACCTCGACCGATCCCAACAGCCCGTACCTGATCACCACCAACCCGAAACTGAATGGCCTGGGGCAACTGGATCCGAGCCTGTTTGGCGAGCTTTATGCCCTGTTGGGCACCTCTCCCGGCCAGGCTCCGCGTGAAACTGGTGGGCAGTACACGGATGAAAACGCCTTTATCGGTTCGGCCTATTTCCTCGATCGCCTGAATCTCCACCCGGATTACGACTACCGGTTCCTGGGGGATGCGGCCTTTGATACCCGCTACGTCAGCAATTTCCTGCTCAATCAGACCGGGAGTCGCTACCTGAACGGCGTAGGGTCGGATCTGGAACAAATGCACACCCTGATGGACAACGCCGCCAAGGCGCAGCAGTCCCTGGGGCTGAAGTTCGGTATTTCGTTGACGAGCGAGCAGATCGCCGCACTGGACCACAGCATTTTGTGGTGGGAAGCCACCCCCCTCAATGGCCAGACGGTGATGGTGCCGAAGGTCTACCTGTCACCAAAAGACGTGACGCTGAATAACGGCAGCGTGATTTCCGGCAAAAACGTCACGCTCACAGCGGGGAATATGACGAACAGTGGCAGTACCCTGACCGCCCAGAATGCCCTGACGCTCGATAGCCAAAACAGCATCAGCAATCTCAATGCCGGCCTGCTCAATGCGGGCGGCAACCTGCAACTGAGCGCGCTGGGGGATATCAACAATATCGGCTCCACTATCAGTGGCAACCGGGTGGCGTTGGAAAGTGTCGGTGGCAGCATCAATAACCTCACGCTGGCGGAAACCAACAGTTTCAGTGCCAGAGGGCCCAACGGCGAGTTTGTCGGGTTCACTGACACCACACTCGGTAATACCGCCTCCATTACCTCGCTGGATTCACTGAGCCTGAGTGCCGGTAAAGACATTCGCTTGACCGGTGCCAACCTGTCTGCCGGTGGCGATGTGTGGCTGGATGCCTGGGGGGATATCGCCATCACCGCCAATCAGGTGACCCATAGCTATGCCCAGTCAGGTTTTGGCAAGGACAGCACCCTGAATACCGTTACTGACATCGCGCGCAGCACGCTGACCAGCGGCGGTGATTTGACGTTGGATGCGGGCCGGGATGTGACCTTGCAGGCGGCAGCAGTGGCAGCGGATAACAACGTCAGCCTGAATGCCGGACGTGATGTGAATCTCACTACCCAGCAAACCAGCCAGTACAGTGAAAGCAAAAACGGCAAGCGCCAACAGGTGGACGAATCTCTCCGCCAACAGGGTAGCGAGATTGCTAGCGGCGGGAATACCACGCTCCAGGCAGGCCGAGACGCGACCTTGAATGCGGCACAGGTGCAGGCCAGCGGTGACGTGGCGGTGAATGCCGGGCGGGATATCACGCTCAACAGCGCCACCGAGAGCGACTACCACTTCTTTGAAGAGACCAAAACCAAGAAAGGCTTCCTGTCGAAGACCACCACCCATACGGTGCGGGAAGACTACGCGACACAGGAACAAGGGTCGATGCTCAGCGGCAACAACGTGTCGTTGTCGGCGGGTAATGACCTGACGGTGAAAGGTTCCGCGGTGGTGGGTGACGGCAATATTAATTTGAAGGCAGGTAATAACGTCGAGATTGTGGCATCCACCGAAGAGCAATCGAGCTACCGGTTGGATGAGAAGAAAAAGAGCGGTGTGTTCAGCGGCGGAGGACTGGGGTTCACTGTCGGCAGCACCTCGTCACGCCATCAGATGAACGAAGACGGCACCACCCAGAGCCAGAGTGTGAGCACCATCGGTTCGACCGGTGGCGATGTGAACATTGTTGCAGGCGGCAAAGCCCATATCGGCGGTGCCGATGTGATTGCCAACCAGAACTTGTCGGTGACCGGTGACAGCGTACAGATTGACCCAGGTGAAGATATTCACCGCCGAGACGAAACGGTCGAGCAGAAACAAAGCGGACTCACTGTTGCCCTGTCTGGCCCGGTAGGCAGTGCGGTCAACAGTGCGGTTACCACCGCACAACAGGCGAAAAAAGAAACTGACGGGCGCTTGGCTGCCTTGCAAGGGACCAAAGCGGCGCTGTCAGGTGTTCAGGCCGTGCAAGCCGGGCAACGGGTGCAGGCGGAGGGTGGCGATGCGGCGAGTATGGTGGGCGTCAGCGTTTCATTGGGTTCACAGAAATCGTCCTCGCAGCAACATCAGGAACAGAAAACCGTCAATGGTTCGACACTGACGGCAGGCAACAACCTGACGGTCACGGCCACCGGCCAAGGAAACTCGGCAAACAGCGGCGACCTCCTGATTGCCGGTAGCCAGCTCAAAGCCGGTGGTGATACCACGTTGGATGCGCAACGCGATTTGCTGTTGCTCGGTGCAGCTAATACGCAAAAAACCGAAGGCAGTAACAGCAGCAGTGGCGGTAATATTGGCGTCAGCCTTGGCGTAGGGGGCTCAGGTAGTGGCTTGAGTGTGTTTGCCAACGCCAACAAGAGCCAGGGCAATGAGCACGGTGACGGCACCTTCTGGAGCGAAACCCTGGTCGACAGTGGCGGTACGCTGTCGCTGCACAGTGGTCGCGACACGGCACTGGTGGGTGCGCAGGCCAGCGGTGACACGGTGAAGGTGGATGCGGGGCGTAATCTGACGCTGCAAAGCCAGCAGGACAGCGACAACTATGATGCGAAGCAGACCAGCATCAGCGGCGGTGTCAGCGTGGCGGTGGTGGGCGGCGGTGGCTCTGCCAACCTGAGCATGAGCCGTGACAAACTGCACAGCAACTATGACTCGGTGCAGGAGCAGACCGGGGTGTTCGCCGGTAAAGGTGGCTTTGATATCACGGTGGGTGAGCATACGCAGCTTGACGGTGCGGTGATAGCCAGCACGGCAGATGCGGATAAAAACCGGTTGGATACCGGCACGTTGGGCTTTAGCAATATCCATAACCAGGCAGACTTCAAGGCCGAGCATCAGGGCGGTAGCCTGAGTTCTGGTGGCCCGGTGGGCTCTGACCTGCTGAGCAATCTGGGCAGCCTGGCGTTGTCGGGCCTGGGCAATAATGGGCATGCAGAAGGCACAACGCAGGCCGCAGTCAGTGATGGCACCCTTATCATCCGTGACCAGGCCAACCAGAAGCAGGATGTGGCGGAGCTAAGCCGGGATACCGACAATGCTAACGGAAGCATTGGGCCGATCTTTGATAAGGAGAAGGAGCAGAACCGGTTAAGGGAAGCCCAACTGCTGGGCGAAATCGGTGCGCAGGCGATAGACATTGCGGCGACGCAAGGCAAGATCCTGGCGACAAACGCCGGTCGTGCAGAACTGGAAGCGAAAGGCATCAAAGCACCGGGAAGTGATGCGACACCGGAAGAGCGGGCGGCGTATGACAAGTTGCTGACCAGTTCGTCGGCCTACAAAACCGCGCAAGCGGAATGGGGCACCGGCAGCGCGATCCAGCAGGGTATCCAGGCGGCGACGGCGGCGTTACAAGGCTTGGCGGGTGGCAATCTGGCGCAGGCACTCTCTGGCGCTGCTGCGCCGTATCTGGCGGAAATCATCAAACAGACGGCCCCTAATGAAGCCAGCCGGGTGATGGCGCATGCGGTATTAGGCGCAGTAGTGGCGCAGGCCAGTGGTAACAGCGGTCTGGCGGGTGCTGCGGGTGCGGCAACCTCGGCGATGATCGGGGAAAGCCTCAAGAAGTCGCTGTACGGTGATATCCCGGTAAGCCAACTGAGCGAAGAGCAGAAGCAAACGCTGGTCGCGCTGGGTAGCCTGGCGGCGGGTCTGGCTGGCGGGTTGGCCGGAGGTGATACCGCTGGCGCGATGGCGGGAGCACAGGCAGGCAAGAACGAACTGAGCAATAATATGGCGGGTGCTGGCATGTTGTCGCAAATGCTGGCGCAGGAAACGTTGAACGCCGCCGCGATGGCTGAAGCCGGTAAAGGCGGGGCCAATGAGCAGGCAGCGCTGGCCCTGACGAAGAAAGTGAAGGAAGGGTTAGACGCGACGTGTCTGCAAAATGCAAGCTGTGTGCTGATGGCGATAGTTGCGGCGCAGAGCCAAGCAGCCCCGAAAGGCCCTTCTCATACCGGTGGTGATCAGATAGTAGAGTCAGGCCCAAGCAATACGGGCGGAAACCAGTTACCAGAACAGGGTGAAAACCATACAGGTAATAATAATGGTCAGACTGATGTGGGGCCAAATAATACAGGTGGAAATCAAACTGTAGACCCATTGCCAAACAATACGGGTAATACCGAAGCCGCACCTGACTTGCCAAATCATATGACAAGTGATGGTTATGATAATGGGGCAGAAAAGCCATCTAATATAAAAATGGCAGATGATAAGTATTTAAAAAATAATGGCGTAGATGCTCATGCCTTGAAGGAAGATTTTTTGGGTGATGGTAAAAACTCCAATTATGATATCTATATAGATAGAGACTCGGGGCAACTTTGGATCTTTAAGAAAGGTGGCAAGGGTGAAGGTATACCTACAGGCGAGTACATTAAATAGGATATTATTATGGATAAAACAACAGTAATGGCATATTTTTCTATTTATGGTGACTCTTTTGATGTTGATGATGTTACCCGGAAACTATGCCTTCAACCCAGTGAGGTAAAAATCAAGGGATGTATTCCTGATGGTAAGAAAAGACCAAGTATTGAGACTGCTTGGAAATTATCTACGGGTGATGAAGTATCTTATGATATTAATGATCAGTTAGATAAAGTCATTGCATTGCTTGATGGCAAAGAAAGTCAGTTACAATCTATTAAAAGTCAATATGACGTGAGTTTTATTTTTGCACTTGTAGTTAAGATAGAAAATGGTGAAAAACCAGGGATGCACTTTAATACAGAAAAACTAGGTTTTATAAGTAAGGTCGGGGCCGAGATAGATATTGATTTATATATTTATAGTTAAACTTAATATCGATTAGTTATATAAGCTCCCGGCCAATTGGCCAGGAGCTTTGCTTCTAAGCCTTGAAAACCTCCACTTCTCGGTGTACTTCCGGTGAACTCGTATTTTCATAATAATTTCAGCAGGTAAGATCGGCACCATCCTCCACTGACACAAGGGTGTTTACCGATGCAAAAACAACGATGGTTCATTGACCAGAAAAAACAACACGTCGCCAGTTGGCGCGCCAGCGGCCTTACCCGCCGGCAGTATTGTGAGCTCAACGATATTCCTTTTACCTCCTTTCGTGAATGGCCCCAAGATGTCGCAAAAGCTCAACGACGTGCAAGCAAACCTACTGTTTTGCCCGTTCATATCGTCCAATCCGCTCCACCTTCTGAACCCTTTTCATCTGTGGCGAATGAACCCGTTACGCTATTCCTGCCCGGCGGAATACGGATGTGCTGCCATCCTTCACAACTGACCGATGTCTTCAAGGCGCTCAAGCATGCTGACGCCTGAAAATGTCTTTCTCGCCGTGAAACCCGTTGATATGCGGCGCGGGATCGACACGCTTACGCAGTACGTGCAAGATGAACTGCAGGCGTCCTGGCACGAAGGTGCCGCCTTCGTCTTCACCAACAAGGCTCGCTCCCGCATTAAGGTGCTGCGCTGGGATAAGCACGGCGTCTGGTTGTGCGTTCGTCGTCTGCACAAAGGAAACTTCCGCTGGCCCCGGGCAAATGAGGTTGCCTGGTCACTCACGCCCGATGAGTTCAACTGGCTCGTCAGTGGTGTTGACTGGCAGCAGGTGAGAGGCCACGACCTCGAAAAATGGGTCTTCCGTGGCGAGTCTGAATATGGCTCGCAGAACATGATAACCTCATGAAGAATAATGATTATCCATGTCGGGAGTGGTATAATGATCCGCATGGATATCTCCGTTCTCACCACCATCAGTGACATCGAACAGCTTCGCACTCTGGCACTTGCCATGGTGCAAAATGCAATGTCTGAGAATGCAGAAAAAGAAAAACTTCGTCAGCAAAATACCGGGCTTCAACAGCGTATCGAACTCCTGGAAGAAATGCTGAAACTGGCCCGCCAACAGCGCTTCGGGAAAAAAAGTGAGACCCTGGCCGGGATGCAACGCTCCCTGTTCGAAGAGGATATGGATGCCGATATCGCCGCCGTTGAAGCGCAACTGGATACATTGCTTCCCCCAGAAGAAACGCCCCCCGGCAAAAGTCCGGCACGTAAACCGCTTCCGGCACATCTTCCGCGAAAAGAGATCGTTATCGTTCCCGCATCAACGGAAAGCTGCCTTGACCCCGAATGCCCTGGAATGCTGCACCACATCCGCGATGAAGTGAGCGAAAAACTGGAGTACATCCCGGCCCGCATCGTGGTTAACCGGTATGTTCGCCCGCAGTACGGCTGCAACTGCTGCCAGTGTGTGGTCAGCGGTGACATGCCCGCGCACATTATCCCGAAAAGTGTGGCTGAACCGTCACTCATCGCGCAACTGGTGATAAGTAAACACTGTGACCATATGCCGCTGTATCGTCAGCAGTCGGTGCTGGCCCGGTCAGACATCAGTCTGCCCGTCAGCACGATGGCGGATATGGTCGGGCGTGCGGGCACCGTACTGACGCCACTGGCAGAGACGTTGCACCGGATGTTGCTGACACGGGATGTGGTACACGCCGATGAAACGCCCCTGCAACTCCTCGACACGAGAAAAGGGGGCAAATCCCGCGCCGGTTATCTCTGGTGCTACGTCAGTGGTGAACGAAGTGGCCCGCCAGTGGTGTGCTTCGACTGTCAACCCGGCAGAAGCAGCCAATATCCGGCGGGATACCTGAAAGACTGGGCCGGGAGCCTGGTGGTTGACGGGTACCCGGCGTATGAAACGCTGGCAAACCAGCACAACGGGATAATCCTGTCGGGGTGCTGGGCTCATGCCCGCAGAAACTTCGCGGACCTGTATAAAGCGGGTAAAGATCCGCGTGCAGCCACGGCGATAAGACAGATAGCCAGCCTGTACCGGCTGGAAAAGAAGATCCGGCACCGGCCAGTAGAAAAGGTCCGCCAGTGGCGACAGCGTTATGCGCGACCGGCACTGGAAAAACTTTGGCACTGGCTGGAACAGCAGAAAAATGCGTGCCCGGAGAACTCTGCGCTGGGCAAAGCGATCACGTACGCGCTGAAACGTCGGGTTGCCCTCAGTCGCTTCCTGGACGATGGCGGGTTGCCGCTGGACAACAATGTCTGCGAGCGGGCGATCAAACCGGTGGTCATGGGCAGAAAATCATGGTTGTTCGCAGGTTCGGTTGCAGCAGGCGAACGCGCGGCGAAAATCATGAGTCTGCTGGAAACGGCAAAGATGAATGGCCTGGAGCCGCATGCCTGGCTGACGGATGTTTTGCGGCGTCTGCCGGGCTGGCCAGAAGCGCGTCTGGAGGAGTTGTTGCCGCTGCCGGGGTTCACCTTCGCGGGGAGCGACGCCTGCCAGTAATCCCGTGACTTCCCGCACTAAGGACTTGCGGCGCTGACACCGTAAATATCGGGAGCCCGCGTCCCACATGGCTTCAACGGCAGCGACAACGGACTCAGCCCCTGTGCCAAAGCCCCCCAACACCACACTCAGCACTTCACCACCTGACGAACGGCCTCCTGTAAACCAGATGCAGGTCTCATAAACCTGTCAATACGGGTTCACCGGAAGCACACGCCAACGCCAACAAGAGTCAGGGCAATGAGCACGGCGATGGCACGTTCTGGAGCGAAACCCAGGTCGACAGTGGCGGTACGCTGTCGCTGCACAGTGGCCGCGACACGGCCCTGGTGGGCGCTCAGGCCAGCGGTGACACGGTGAAGGTGGATGCAGGGCGTAATCTGACGCTGCAGAGCCAGCAGGACAGCGACAACTATGATGCGAAGCAGACCAGCATCAGTGGTGGTGTCAGCGTGGCGGTGGTGGGCGGCGGTGGCTCTGCCAACCTGAGCATGAGCCGTGACAAACTGCACAGCAACTATGACAGCGTGCAGGAACAGACGGGTATCTACGCGGGTAAAGGTGGCTTTGATATCACGGTGGGTGAGCATACGCAGCTTGACGGTGCAGTGATAGCCAGCACGGCAGATGCGGATAAAAACCGGTTGGATACCGGCACACTGGGCTTTAGCAATATCCATAACCAGGCAGACTTCAAGGCCGAGCATCAGGGCGGTAGCCTGAGTTCTGGTGGCCCGGTGGGCTCTGACCTGCTGAGCAATCTGGGCAGCCTGGCGTTGTCGGGCCTGGGCAATAATGGGCATGCAGAAGGCACAACGCAGGCCGCAGTCAGTGATGGCACCCTTATCATCCGTGACCAGGCCAACCAGAAACAGGATGTGGCGGAGCTAAGCCGGGATACCGACAATGCTAACGGAAGCATTGGGCCGATCTTTGATAAGGAGAAGGAGCAGAACCGGCTGAGGGCGGCGCAACTGCTGGGCGAAATCGGTGCGCAGGCGATAGACATTGCGGCGACGCAAGGCAAGATCCTGGCAACGAATGCCGGTCGTGCAGAACTGGAAGCCAAGGGTATCAAGGCACCGGGGAGCGATGCGACGCCAGAGAAACGTGCCGAGTATGACAAGTTACTGACCAGTTCGTCGGCGTATAAAACCACGCAAGCGCAATGGGGCACCGGCAGCGCGATCCAGCAAGGTATCTAGGCGGCGACGGCAGCGTTGCAGGGCCTGGCCGGTGGCAATATGGCGCAGGCGCTCTCTGGTGCAGCCGCCCCGTATCTGGCGGAGGTCATCAAACAGTATGCCCCGGATGAAGCCAGTCGGGTGATGGCGCACGCGGTATTAGGTGCGGTGGTGGCGCAGGCCAGTGGTAACAGTGCAACGGCTGGGGCGGCGGGTGCAGCAACCTCGGCACTGATCGGGGAAAGCCTGAAGAAATCGCTGTACGGTGATATCCCGGTAAGCCAACTGAGCGAAGAGCAGAAGCAAACGCTGGTTGCGCTGGGTAGCCTGGCGGCGGGTCTGGCTGGCGGGTTGACCGGTGGTGATACTGCTGGCGCGATGGCGGGAGCACAGGCAGGCAAGAACGAACTGAGCAATAATATGGCGGGTGCTGGCATGTTGTCGCAAATGCTGGCGCAGGAAACGTTGAACGCCGCCGCGATGGCCGAAGCCGGTAAAGGCGGAGCCAATGAGCAGGCGGCACTGGCCCTGACCAAGAAAGTGAAGGAAGGGTTAGACGCGGCATGTCTGCAAAATGCAAGCTGTGTGCTGATGGCAATCGTTGCGGCACAGAACCAATCAGACTCGAACGGTAGTCAGAATCCGAATATCGGCAAAGACCTGACGGATGAACAGAAGAAAGAGCTGGGTGGTTCGGGGTCTGGAACGCCGGGTGGTTGGGGACCGGAGGATGAGGAAAATGCGAGGAATAATGCCAATAACTTTGATCGCTTTAAGAAAGATGCTCTAGTCTCTTCAGCTAATGAGCCAATTAATGAACAAGGATTATCTGCTGCCGCAAGGGCTTGGGAAAAACATGCCGGTAGATCCGGTGGTGTTTTTGAACCGTTGAAAGGCAACCCTGTTCAAAAGAATGAGGTTGCTAATCAATTTGTGAATGAAGTGCTGAATAATACAAACACAGTGAAAACAGATCTTTCAAGAGGTGGCGTTGAATACCGCTTACCTGATGGGCGCGGTATCCGTTATAACTCTGATGGTTCTTTCTCTGGATTTTTAGACCCTAAGAGGCCGCAATAATTATGCGTACTGATTTTGATGTTGTCTTTTTTAGTGACTCTCGTTACGAAGAGCTAACAGCGGAGATCTCTTATAAAGATCAAATACTTTGCCAACTCAATAAAGATAGAGGAATAGACAATATTGAAGTGGAATTTTTTGCTGATGCAAGAATGCTTGCTGAGCAAGTAGCAATGAAGTTCCCACTAAATGATTTTTTGTCTGTATTAGAAGAGGCGAAGAAAGATCTTATTGAATAGTAATGTTCCCCGGCCCGTTGGCCGGGGTTCTTACTTCTAAGCCTTAAAAACTTCCACTTCTCGCCGCTGTAACCGGAGCACACCGTGCGCAATGATGAGTTCCAGTTGTTCCGCATCGGTAATGCCGGACTCGGTGAGCCAGTCGCCGCCGATAATCAGTTCGCCGTTATCCCGCACCCAATCCGCACCCAGGTCGGGACGGTCTTGGCTGGGTATATTCGCCCCTTCGGGGCAGCTGCAAGCAGCGTTCAACTTTGCCTGTGGCAAAGTTGTCACACAGCGCTTCCCATGCGGCTTCGTCGGTGACGACAGTGATCCAGAGCCGGTGATGCTGGAGCGTCAGTTGTAACGGGGTGCCAGCGGTAAATCCGAGCCTAGCCAACGTAGCGCCTTCAATCATCAGTTCCGGGATTGGTTGAGGGGTAAAGGTGATGTTCATGCGTTCCCCTCATTGGCGGGCGCGGTGCGGATAATCAACTGGCCGTGTTCAGTGGCACTGGGTAAATACTAATGCTTCCAGCCAGCGGCCCTTGATGGTCAGTTGCGAAAGCGGGTTGGGCCTGTCAAACCGGGCTAGACCTAAAATTGGGTGTCAGCCTGACGCCACAGCAGGTCGCAGCATTGGACAAGAGCATCGTTTAGTGGGAACCGGTGACGGCCAACGGTCAGACGGAACTGGCACCTAAGCTGTATCCGTCGAGCAAGGATACGGTGAGTCAGTCACAGCGTAGCGCCGTGCCAGTGGTAATGTACTAACGCCCCAAAATAGCAGTGCTCCGCAATAACTGGCGGAGCACTGTTCAGGGGCGGTTATTTGTGTAACTTGTGCTGTTGCAGGAACTGTACGCCTTTGTCTGGGAAGTCGGTGAACAGGCCGTCAACGCCTGCATCAATGTAGAAAATCTTCAGCATATCGTTGAAATCCTTGGCATAAGACGGAACCTGACCAGGATCGGCACGGAAGGTGTACGGGTGGATCTGCAAGCCCTGCTGCTTGGCCTCTTTCGCCAGGGTGGTCAGCTCAATGTGGCCAGGGGTTGAGGTGCTTTTCACAATCATTGGATACCATGGGCCAATGCCATCGGCATATTTGGCCAGCTTGGCGGCGGCACCAGGTTCATACATCCAATCGTAGTTGTACGGCGTCAGGCTACCATCCGGGTGGATCACCATCGTTTCGCTCACCTTCTGATCGCCGGTATTGGTGATCAACTGTACCAGTTTGATGTCCATGTTCATCGCCGGTAACAGCTCTTTCTTCACCCGCTCTAAATCCGGCGCATCAAAGCTTTGCAGGTAAGCCTTGTCGTCTTTTTTGGTGTAACCGTAGGATTTCAGCACTTCCAGCACGGCTTTGGAGATATCCTTGCCTTCAATTTTGTGGAACCAAGGCGCCTTGGTTTCCACGTAGATGCCAATATCCTTGCCGGTTGAGTGATTCATCCCCTGAATCATCTCAATCTCATCTTGCAGCGTATGGATGCGGAAATCAGATTTCCACATCGGGAAACGGTTAGGGAATTTCTGCTGCTGCACGCCGTCTTTAACCAAAAACTCTTCGGTGAACTTCAGCGACTGGATCTCGGCCAGGGTGAAGTCGATGGCGTAATAGCGGCCATCTTTACGTTTACGATCGGGGAACTTCTGCGCCACGTCGGTCACGCGGTCAAGGAAGTGATCGTGCAGGACGATCAGTTTATCGTCCTTGGTCATGACCACGTCCTGCTCCAGATAGTCCGCGCCTTGGGCGTAGGCCATCGCCTTGGCAGGCAGCGTGTGCTCCGGCAGGTAACCGCTGGCACCACGGTGGGCGATGACCAGTTTATCCGCAGCCTGCGCAACGCTGAGCATGGAAGTGGCGAGAATGATCCCTGCCAGCAGGGCTTTGGTTTGAGTTCTCATTCGCATTCTATAATCTCCATTTTATAGGCAGAGGTAAGTAAAAAGGCCGCAGAAAGCGACCTTTAAATCGTGCAAAAAGATTGTGACAATTAACCGCGTTTGGCTGCGATATCAGCGTGATGTTTCTTCTCGCTGATCATGGTCAGCAACAGCAGGATGACTGCGCCGATGCTGCCGCCGATCATCACCATAAAGCCGCCGTCCCAGCCGAAATAGTCAACGGTGTAACCGACGATGGCGCTGGCGGCAACCGAGCCACCCAGGTAGCCGAACAGGCCGGTGAAGCCCGCAGCGGTACCCGCGGCTTTTTTCGGTGCCAGTTCCAGCGCATGCAGGCCGATCAGCATGACCGGGCCGTAAATCAGGAAGCCGATGGTGATCATACAGGCCATATCGATGCCCGGATTACCCACCGGGTTCAGCCAGTAAACGATGGTAGCGATGGTGACCAGCACCATGAAGAACACCCCGGTGGCACCACGGTTGCCTTTGAATACCTTATCCGACATCCAACCGCACAGCAGCGTGCCTGGAATACCGGCGTATTCGTACAGGAAGTAGGCCCAGGATGATTTATCCAGCGCGAAATGTTTGACTTCTTTCAGGTAGGTCGGCGACCAGTCGAGGATGCCGTAACGCAACAGGTAGACAAAAACGTTGGCGATGGCGATATACCACAACAGCTTGTTCGGCAGGACGTACTGCATGAAGATCTGCTTGGCAGTCAGTTCTTCTTCTGCTTTATCGCTGTAATCATCCGGGTAGTCGTTTTTGTATTCTTCAATCGGTGGCAGGCCAACAGACTGCGGGGTATCACGCATCAGGGCGAAGGCGATCATCGCCACCAGGATCGCACCGAAGGCAGGCATATACAGCGCCGCTTTCCAGTCGTTGAACCACGCCATCCCCAGCAGGAACAGCAGCGGCGGCAGACCGCCACCCACGTTATGAGCGCAGTTCCACACCGAAACGATACTGCCGCGCTCTTTCTGCGACCACCAGTGCACCATAGTGCGGCCACACGGTGGCCAACCCATGCCCTGGAACCAGCCACACAGGAACAGCAGCACAAACATCACCGCAATGCTGGAGGTGGCCCAAGGCACAAAGCCCATAAACAGCATCACTGCGGCCGACAGGATCAGGCCTGCGGGCAGGAATACGCGTGGGTTAGAACGGTCGGAAACCGACCCCATGATGAACTTGGAGAAGCCATAAGCGATGGAAATCCCTGACAGCGCAAAGCCCAGGTCCCCACGGCTGAAACCTTGCTCGATCAGATACGGCATCGCCAGGGTGAAGTTTTTACGCACCAGATAGTAGGCGGCGTAACCGAAGAAAATCCCCATAAAAATTTGCCAGCGCAGCTTACGGTAGAGCGGATCTACCTTATCGACCGGCACACGGGAAATGTGTGCTGCTGGCTTAAAAATACTCAACATGAGCGCCTCCGATGGCTTTATCAGTTATTACATCAGCAGGAAACGGATGTCCTGAAGATGATCGAGCGGATACCAGAATTAAGTGTTGTCAAATTGTTCCATAACGAGCGTCATCCTAGTCAAAACCCTGGGGTTCCATTGTGATGAATGGCGCAATTGTTACACTTTTATGAAACATCGGCGGATTCTGCGCGATTGGTTAACATTTTGAAATGAGTAAACAGCAAAAACTTGTGATTTTGATCACATTTGTGGTTTTTTAAGGTCATTTTACTTTCGTTTTTTGTTCGTTATTGTTCCTTATCAAACAAAGTCCTTAATAAATGTGTACCAATAGGATGATAACCATAGGCTCAGGGGGCGTGATGAGCAACAACTCACCAGTGACCGAAACGGATGTGATCATTATTGGCGGCGGGGCGACCGGCGCAGGGATTGCCCGTGACTGCGCGCGGCGCGGGCTGCGCTGCGTTTTGCTGGAGCGGCATGACATCGCCACCGGGGCGACCGGCCGTAACCATGGGCTGCTGCACAGCGGAGCGCGCTATGCGGTGACCGACGGTGAATCGGCCCGCGAGTGCATTGAAGAAAACCGCATACTGAAACGCATTGCCCACCATTGCATCGAACCTAGCGATGGCCTGTTTATTACCCTGCCGCAGGATTCGCTGGCGTATCAACAGCAGTTTATTGCCGCCTGCCTGAATGCCGGGATTAATGCCGAAGCGATCGAACCCCAGCAGGCGCTGCGTCTGGAGCCTGCTGCTAACCCGACGTTGATCGGTGCCGTGCGGGTGCCGGATGGCACTGTCGATCCTTTCCGGCTGACCGCCGCCAATATGCTGGATGCGCGTGAGCATGGTGCGCAGGTTCTCACCTATCATCAGGTCATCGGTTTACTGCGCACGAGCGATCGTGTCACCGGCGTGCGCGTTTTCGACCATAAAAATGCGCGTCAATACGACATTCATGCGCAGGTGGTGGTGAATGCCGCCGGCATTTGGGGCCAACAGATAGCAGAATATGCCGATCTGCGGGTGCGCATGTTCCCGGCCAAAGGGGCGCTGTTAATCCTCGGCCATCGCATTAATAACATGGTGATTAATCGCTGCCGCAAACCGGCAGACGCCGACATTCTGGTGCCGGGAGATACTATCTCGTTGATCGGCACCACCTCTACCCGCATTGATTACGACCAGATCGACAACATGGTAGTTACCCCGCAGGAAGTGGACGTGCTGATCCGCGAGGGTTCGCTACTCTCACCAATACTGGCGCAAACCCGCATTCTGCGTGCCTATGCTGGCGTACGGCCACTGGTGGCGCGCGATGACGATCCTTCCGGGCGTAACGTCAGCCGTGGCATTGTGCTGCTCGATCACGCGGAACGTGACGGGCTGGAAGGTTTTATCACCATTACCGGCGGCAAGCTGATGACCTACCGGCTGATGGCGGAATGGGCGACCGACAAAGTGTGCGCCAAACTGGGTATCAACAGCCCTTGCACCACGGCGGAAGTGGCGTTGCCGGGTTCCCGCCAGTCGGCGGAAGAAACGGTGCGCAGCGTGGTATCGCTGCCAGCGAGCATCCGGGGTTCGGCGGTTTATCGCCACGGCGATCGCGCAAGCCAGATTCCGTCGGGCGATCGGCTGGATAACAGCCTGGTGTGCGAATGCGAGGCCGTGACCGCCGGTGAAGTCCGCTATGCGGTGAACTCCCTGACCGTTAATAACCTGGTCGACCTGCGCCGCCGCACCCGCGTTGGCATGGGCACCTGCCAAGGGGAACTGTGCGCCTGCCGTGCTGCCGGGTTACTGACGCACTTTAACGTCGCTACGCCGCAGCAATCCATTGCGCAACTCTCTCACTTCCTCAATGAACGCTGGAAAGGTGTGCGGCCTATCGCCTGGGGCGATGCGTTGCGGGCCAGCGAATTCACCAGTTGGGTTTATCAGGGGCTGTGCGGGCTTGATGCGCGCGGTGACCAGCAGCAGGAGGCCGATGATGCAATTTGATGTGGTAGTGATTGGCGGCGGGCTGGCCGGGCTGAGCTGCGCCATCCGTTTGGCCGAGCAGGGCAAGCGTTGCGCGGTGGTCAGCTCTGGCCAGAGCGCGCTCTATTTTTCTTCCGGATCGCTCGA
The DNA here is from genome assembly GCF_055790845.1 of Serratia sp. YWN4. Taxonomy (NCBI): domain Bacteria; kingdom Pseudomonadati; phylum Pseudomonadota; class Gammaproteobacteria; order Enterobacterales; family Yersiniaceae; genus Serratia; species Serratia sp. YWN4. The sequence continues at coordinate 5,239,983 of NZ_CM147696.1, read as the reverse complement.
TCTGCTGGCGCAATTGCCCGATGGCACGGCGGTGGAATCACCGTTGGCGGCTTTACCAGCGCTGGCGCAGCAGGCTCCGCAACACCCTTATAGCTTGATGGGTGCCACCCGCGTCGCTGCGCTGGCCGCAGAAGCGGCGCAGTTGCTGGCGCGCTGCGGCGTGCAAATGCAGGGCAGCAGCGAGCGCAATCATCTGCGCATCACGCCGCTCGGTACGCGCCGCGCCACCTGGCTCAGCCCGCAGGCGATCCCGATCACCGTACTTGGCGGCATTTTGCCATGGCGCAAGATCGCGGTGCTTGGCATCGAAGGCTTCCTGGATTTTCAACCGCAGATGGCGGCCAGCTCGCTGGCCGAGGAACAGGGGGTGAGAGCCGAGGTCGCTTCGCTGCATTTACCGCTGCTGGATCGGCTGCGCAATAACCCTAGCGAGTTCCGCGCGGTGAATATCGCCCGCGTGCTGGATGTGCCAGAGAATTTGGCCGTGCTGACGGAAGAGATCAAACGCCAGGCGGGTGAGGCAGAAACCATCTTCCTGCCCGCTTGCCTGGGGCTGGAAAACGATCGGCCACTGGCGGCGCTGCGCGAGGCGCTCGGTAAACCGGTGTTCCTGTTGCCGACGCTGCCCCCTTCGGTGCTCGGCATGCGGCTACACCAGGCATTGCGCCAGCGTTTGCAGCAACTGGGTGGCGTATTTATGCCGGGGGATACCGTGCTGCGGGCGGATTTTGACGGGCAACGTATTCGCGGCCTGTATACCCGCAATCACACCGATATCCCGCTGCGCGCACAGCAGGTGGTGCTGGCCAGCGGCAGCTTCTTCAGCAATGGGCTGGTGGCGGAGTTTGACGGCATCCGTGAACCGGTGTTCGGCCTCGATGTTTACAGCCAACCCCAGCGTGAAGAGTGGAGCCGCAGCGATTTGTTCGCGCCGCAACCCTACTTGCAATTTGGCGTGCAGACCGATGCCAGTTTACGTGCGCTCAAGCAAGGGCAGGCGATCGCGAATCTGTACGCTATCGGGGCCGTCACCGCGGGCTACGATCCGTTGCAGCAGGGCTGCGGAGCCGGGGTATCGCTGATAGGTGCGCTGTATGTGGCACAACAGATTGCTATGCAGGAGGTATCGGCATGAGCCTGTTAAAAGACAACAGCTTTGAGAGCTGCATTAAATGCACGGTGTGTACCACCTATTGCCCGGTGGCCAAGGTCAACCCGCTCTATCCGGGGCCGAAGCAGGCCGGGCCGGATGGCGAGCGCCTGCGGCTGAAAGATCCGGCGCTGTATGATGAGGCGCTGAAATACTGCACCAACTGCAAACGCTGCGAAGTGGCGTGCCCATCCGAGGTGAAAATCGGTGATATTATTCAGCGCGCCCGTGCCAATTTCAGCCAGAAAAAGCCGACGCTGCGCGATGCCATTCTCAGCCACACCGATATTATGGGCTCGTTGTCGACGCCGTTTGCGCCGATCGTCAATGCCACCACCGGGCTGAAACCGGTGCGTATGCTGCTGGATAAAGCGCTGAAGATCGATCACCGGCGTGAACTGCCAAAATACTCTTTCGGCACCTTCCGCCGCTGGTATCGCCAACAGGCGCAGCAGCAACAGCGTTATAGCGAACAGGTGGCGTTTTTCCACGGTTGCTTTGTCAATTACAACCATCCGCAGCTCGGTAAAGATCTGATCAAGGTGTTCAACGCCATGGATATCGGCGTGCAACTGCTGAAACGTGAGAAATGCTGCGGTGTGCCGCTGATTGCCAATGGTTTTATCGAACAGGCTAAAAAACAGGCCAAGGTGAACGCCGAATCCTTGCATGATGCGGTGCTGGAGCGCGGTATTCCGGTAGTCGCCACCTCTTCGAGTTGCACCTTTACCCTGCGCGATGAATATCCGCATCTGTTGGGGGTCGATACCTCGGCGGTGCGCGAACGGGTGGAACTGGCAACGCGCTATCTCTATCGCCTGCTCAGTCAGGGGCGCAGGTTGCCGCTCAAGCACACGCCGCTGCGCGTGGCTTACCATACGCCGTGCCATATGGAAAAAATGGGCTGGACCGCCTACACGCTGGAGCTGATGCGGCAGATCCCAGGTTTAGAACTGGTGGTGCTGGAATCGCAATGCTGTGGGATCGCCGGGACTTACGGCTTCAAGTCGGAGAACTATGAAACCTCGCAGGGCATTGGTGCTTCGTTGTTCCGTCAGATCGAAGAGAGCGGCGTGGATAGGGTGATTACCGACTGCGAAACCTGCAAATGGCAGATCGAAATGTCGACCAGTAAGCGCTGCGAACATCCGATCACCCTGCTGGCGCAGGCGCTGGGGTAAGAATTAAAGGGGCCGGTACAAGCACCGGCCCTGGCAAGATTAAGGCTGTAACTTCAACGAACTGATAATGCCTTCGGCTTCGCTTTGTGCCTGCTGCTGGTTATCCGCTGGCAGCGTGACCTGAATAGTCAGCAACTGGTTACCCAGCTCACCGAACAGGATCGACGAGTAAGCCTTTTGGCCGCTGCTGGTAATGATGCTGTCCAGTTGGCGCAATGACACCCCGTTGATATCGATGACTTTATTGGTGATAACCTGGAGGTTGGCATCGCGTGAGCGCTGCTGCTGTTCCATGTTCTGGGCCAGAGTTTCCAGACTGTCTGCTGGTTTATCACCCAGGATGATGATCAATGCACGCTGGCCGGTGCTGTCGGCGAAGACGTGGCGGTTATTAGATTGCTGGCTCAGCTTGCTGCTCTGATCCGCCATGCCGTTTGGCAGGGTAAAGGTCAGTTTGCCATCCAGTAAGCTCACCGCTTGGTTGGCTGTTGTACTCGCGCTGCCGTTGACCGGCTCTTTATTGTCTTTGGCACCGTCACAGGCCGCAAGGCCAAGCACTAACAGGCTGATACCCATCAATTTTGCTACTTTACGCATGGGGCTTCCTTATTCCTTCACAGGTAGGGGGGTTGTCGCGTATGGCACCGTATTCCAGGCTGAAATGCAAGGCGGATGTTGTCACAAGGCTTGTTTGCGCAGTAGCGGGGCAGCCGAGCCACCCCTGATCAGCGGATTAATTCGGCTGTAACTGGCCGTCTTGCTGGCGCGATGCCAGGCGTTTGAGCAGCATGTTTAGCAGCACGCCGTACATCGGCAGGAAGAACAGCATGCAGATCAGCACTTTGAAGCCGTAATCGACCAGCGCAATCTCCACCCAGTTGGCGGCCATAAAGGGATCGCTGCTTCTATAGAAAGCGATAAAGAAGAACGCCAGCGTATCGCTGATATTGCCGAGGAACATCGCCGCTGCCGGAGCGAGCCACCAAGTGCGGCGTTGGCGCAGGCGGTTGAAGACATACACATCCAGGATCTGGCCCAGCACGTAGGCCATAAAGCTGGCGACGGCGATGCGTGCCACAAACAGGTTAAAGTGGGTCAGTGCGCCCAAACCCTGCCATTCCCCCTGAAAAGTGATGGTGGAGATCACATAGGAGATAAACAGCGCGGGGATCATCACGGCAAGGATAATTCTGCGCGCCAGCGGGGCACCGAAGATCCTGACCGTCAGATCGGTTGCCAGGAAGATGAACGGGAAAGTAAACGCCCCCCAGGTGGTATGGAAACCGAAAATACCGATCGGCAACTGCACCAGATAGTTACTGGAGGTAATGATGGCAATATGGAATAACGATAGCCAAACCAACGCGGTAACGCGCTGTTGAGCGGTAAACGAATACATGATGTGGCCTTTTTAAGTTGGGGTGAGGGAACCCATATTTAACGGTAGAGATTTTACCTGCGCGGCGCATATTACGCGTTTGCGCAACCAATGCAACTTAAGTTGTGGTTAAATTTCACGCAAACGATAACCTGTGTTGCACAGAAAAACCACTGGCGTAAACTATATGCCAGTGAGATCCGGCGAGCCTTCGCCGATCGTTTTTGATCGAGAACAATGCATGACTGATATCTTTACCCAGGCAGACCAGACGCTCGACGCGTTAGGCTTGCGCTGCCCGGAACCGGTAATGATGGTGCGTAAAACCGTGCGCCATATGGACAACGGTAAAACGTTGCTGATTATTGCCGACGATCCGGCCACCACCCGCGATATTCCGGGTTTTTGCCGTTTTATGGAGCACACGCTGGTGGCGCAGGAAACCGAAACGGCCCCTTATCGCTATCTGCTGCGCAAAGGACGGGTGGAGTAACGCCAGGCCCGCGTGGAGCCTGGCGGATTGCCGCTATGGGCGTTTCTTCAATAGACGCAGTGCGTTGGCAGTCACCAGCGCGGTAGCGCCGGAATCCGCCAGCACCGCCAGCCACAAGCCGGTCACCCCTAGCAGGGTGGTGACCAGGAAAATCCCTTTCAGCCCAAGCGCGATGGCAATGTTCTGGCGAATATTGGCGTGTGTGGCGCGTGCGATACGAATCATCTCGGCTACTCCAACCAGACGGTTGTGCGTCAATGCGGCGTCAGCCGTTTCCAGTGCCACGTCGGTGCCGCTGCCCATGGCGATGCCGATACTGGCGGCTTTCATCGCTGGGGCATCGTTGATGCCATCGCCAATCATTGCCGTCTGCTGCTGTTGATTCAGCTCGGTGATGGCTTGCACCTTGTCTTCCGGCATCAGCCCTGCGCGGTAATCAATTCCCAACTCGTCAGCAATGGCTGCCGCCGCGCGCGGGTTATCACCGGTCAGCATCACGCCGCGGATGCCTAATTCTGCCAACTCGGCAATCGCCTGTTTGGCGTCGTTGCGTAAGGTATCACGCAGTGCCAGCAGGCCGACGGGAACACCCTCTTCCAGCACCACTACGGCGGTTTTCCCTGCCGTTTCCAGCGTTTCAACCTGGCTGCGCCATGCGTGGCTAAGCTGGCTTTCTGCCAGTTTGCCCGGCGCGCTGATCAAAATGGTTTTACCGTTAACAATGCCTTCCACGCCAACTCCTGCCAGCGCCCGGCGGTTTTCTGCCAGCGGCAGTGCCTCGCCGTTTTCCCCGGCGCGGTTGATGATGGCCTGCGCCAATGGATGGTGGGAACCCACCTCAACCGCAGCCGCCAGAGCCAGCAACTGCTGCTCGCTGATGCCGTTGGCTGGCAACACGTCGGTGACGGTCGGTTTGCCTTCGGTCAGCGTGCCGGTTTTATCGAACGCAATGGTTTGTACTCGGCCCAACTGTTCCAGCGCCGCGCCGCCTTTAATTAGCGCACCACGGCGGGTGGCGGCGGCCAAGCCGGAGGTGATCGCCGCCGGAGTCGAGATCACCAGCGCACAAGGGCAACCGATCAGCAGCAGGGTCAGGCCACGATAGATCCACATCTGCCAAGGTTCGGCGAACATCAACGGTGGCACCAGGATCACGGCAACCGCCAGCAGCATGATCGCCGGGGTGTAATAGCGGCTAAAGCGATCGAGGAAGCGTTCGATCGGTGCGCGGCGCTCTTCGGCCTCTTCAATCAGTTGCAGAATACGGTCGATGGCATTTTTACCTGGCTCAGAAGTCACTTTCATCTGCGCCGCCTGATCAACCGACAGGCTGCCTGCCGCCACTTTCTCACCCTGTTTGCGTTCAACCGGCACGGACTCACCGGTTAATGCACTTTCGTCAAAGCTGGCGAAGGGGTTGATTAACTCAGCATCGGCAGGCAGACGGCCACCCGGCGCGATTTCAATCACATCGCCGGGGCGCAGGCTGGCGACCGGCACCTTTTTGCGCGAATTACCCTGGATCAGCAGTGCATCCTCCGGCACTAACGCCATCAGGGCTTTCACGCCTTTGCGGGCGCGGTTGGCGGCATAGGATTCCAGCAGTTCCCCCACCATAAACAGCAGCAGCACCATGGCGGCTTCGGCCGTGGCACCGATGAACAGTGCGCCAATGGCGGCGACGCTCATCAGAGTTTCAATAGCGAACGGGGTGCCTGAGCGGATCAGGCGCAGGGCTTTACGGCCGATAGGTGCCAAGCCGACCAGCGTGGTAATGATAAAGGCAATCTGGCCGAATTGCGGGTTGATGAGATCCAAGATCCAACTGCTTGCCATCAATACCGAGAGGAATACCAGCGGGCCGAATTCACCCAGGCGGGAGGTTTTTGGCTCATCGGTTTTAACTGCGGTATCCAGCAGGATAAAACCAGCCTGTTTTACCGCATCCTGCACGCGCAGGCTGATATCGCTCTGGGCATCCACCACCAGCTTTTCCGTAGCAAACAGTACGCGTGCGCTTGCGACACCGGGAATGGCAGTGACGGCATTTTCAATTTTTTTGGCACAGCTTGGGCAATCCATGCCAGTGACTTTCCAACTGAAACGTTGGCTGCCGGAAGGGGGAGCGGCAGCCAGCCTGTCGCTTTCCTCATCCGGATCGTCGTGGCCGCTGCTGCAACAGCTGGCACTGTGCTCATGGGCCGGTTCGTGGGCATGGGCGTGATTTTCCGCCCCGGTGGTTTTTTCACTGCTGCAACCGTGCTGGGTTTGCGCGTGGCTATGGTTGCAGCCGCAGCCGCTCTCTTTATGGCTATGTTCCTGATGATGATGTTCTTTATGAGTATGCATAACGCCCCCTTCAGGCAATTAACGGTGTTCTCAGAATTGACTCTACACCTTGGAGCTGACTCCAGAGTCAAGCCCTATATGAGAATTATTGCTAACTGAAGTGGGGAAAAGGCAAAACGGGTTCGGCGAACCGAACCCATGGTCTCTGTTACAGATAGAGCGAGCGGACGATCAGGAAATGGCCGACGAAGTAGCAGAAAGCCACAATCGCGTCTGCGGCACGGAACGTGAAGCGGTAGCGGTTCAGCAGCCACACCACGTTGGCCAGCAGCAGTAGGGATGTGCCTGCCAGCAGCGAGAAGCCCAAATCGGTACTGCGCAGGAAATACTGCTCACCGGCTAGCCATACCATCAGCAGCGTCATTGCCACCAGCGTGGCGATCGGCCAGCGCATCTCTTCCAACCGGCTCCAAATGGTTGCCAGTAGCGCCGCCCCGATGATCAACAACGCGACTGGCAATGGCCAGAACAGGCTGAACGTCATCTGGCTGGCAAAGCTCAGGGTATAAAGCAAGTGCGAAAGGAAGAACGCGCCGATGGCATACAGCACGCGTTCGCGTGGCAGTAGTAGCAGGGCATCACCGACCAGCGTGGCCAACAGGCCCAGGACGATCAGATAACCGGCCGCACCCAGCACCGGCGCCTGCCAGGCCATCAGCAGCATCAGCAGCAGCGTGACCGGTTTAAACACCCAGCGTTGCCAACGGGGGCCGCGGTAGGAGGCATCGACGAACAGCCAACCGGAAAAAAATACGGCAAGGAACGGCCAACTCATTTTGTCTTCCTTATTTATGATGGGAGCGGTGTCACCCGATCCAGGTTGTCACTTCAGTTTAGGCAGCGTGCGTAAGTTAGACAACGCTTTCTTCGTGAGGCTTATTTCTTCTTGATCGGCGGCTGTTTTTTCTGCCAGGCCAGCATTTCAAAGACGCCAAAAATAAAAATTTTGGCTTGCTGCCCGCGGCTGATGGGCTGATCTTTCGGCTGGGTGGATTTCAGTAATACCAGTTGCAGCCCATGCATCACCACCATAAAGAACAGCGCCACGTCGATGAAGTATTTCAGCGGCTTGGGGTACGGCGAGAACAGGTTAGTGAGCAAAAAGCCCCACACGCACAGCATCAGCAAGCGGCCCAGATTAATCAGCATGTTCGGTTTTCTCATCAATAGAGCGGATATAAAGACGGTAGGCCACCTGACCCGCGATTTTCTCGCGGTGCAGCGTCCAGGTTGCTGGGACGTCAGCGGCGGCGCTTTCGGCTTCAGCCTCGACATAAATCCACGCCTCATCCGCCAGCCATCCCCGTTGTTCTAACAGTATAACGGTTTCGGCCAGTAACCCCTTGCGGAATGGCGGATCGAGAAATACCACGTCAAAGGGTTGTCCGTTGCCCGCCAGCCAATGAAGCGTATTGGTATGGATGACCTGCCCCTCGCCCTTTAGCAACGCCAGGTTTTTCTCCAACTGCTGGGCTACCGGCCGTTCATATTCCAGCAGCGTGGCGCTGGCGGCGTAGCGTGATAGCGCTTCCAGCCCCAGCGCACCGCTACCGGCGAAACAGTCCAGGCAGCGAGCGCCGCGGATCACCGGAGCCAGCCAGTTGAACAGCGTTTCACGCACGCGATCGGTGGTGGGCCGCAGCCCTTCACTGTGAGGAACCGGGAGTTTACGCCCGCGCCACTGGCCGCCGATAATGCGGATCTGGCCAGCAGAAGCCGATGGCGCTTTTTTAGCCGGGCTGCGTGAAGATATTTTTGCCATAGAGAGTTTCGGAGTTAACAAAAAGTTGCCGCCATTCTACCGGTGTGGCGCGCCGGGGGAAACGTAAAACGCTGTTGCTTTGGAAAGCATGCCCGATGCGTGTTGCTGTGCGAGGGAAAGTGATAGACTCGGCGGATTAATTTTTGCATTGGCAAGCTATTGGTACGGAGTAGGGTTAATAGATGGCAAAAGATAAGAAACGTGGGTTTTTCTCCTGGCTGGGCTTCGGCCAACAGGAAGAAAAGCAGCAACAACCTGAGCCAGCCGCAGAGCAAGAGGAGCATCAGGTTGCAGAAACTCCGGTTGCCCCCAAACTGGACGACCAGCTTCCCGCTCAGGAATCCGAGCCAGCCGATCTCAACGATACCCCAGGGGAGTGGGATGCTGGCCAGAATGGTGAACCGATTGCCGAAAATATCCCGGCGCTGATCGAACACAGTGCTGCGGTGGAAGAGCCCGCCCCAGCCCAAGAGATCGAACCCCTTATTGAACCGGTGGCAGAGGTGGTTGAACCTGAGCCAGAGCCGGTTGCAATTATGGCAGAGATCGAAGCCCCGGCAGAAATCCCCGAATTACTGGCCCCAGCGGTGACGCAGGAGCAGGAACGCCCGAGCAAAGAGGGCTTTTTTGCCCGCCTGAAGCGCAGCCTGCTGAAAACCAAACAGAATCTGGGTTCTGGTTTTATCGGCCTGTTCCGTGGCAAAAAGATCGACGACGAACTGTTCGAAGAGTTGGAAGAACAACTGCTGATTGCCGACGTCGGCGTGGAAACTACGCGTAAAATCATCGAATCTCTCACCCAGCATGCCAGCCGCAAGCAGTTGAATGACGCCGAGGCGCTGTACGGCAAGCTGAAAGAAGAGATGTCAGAAATTCTGGCGAAGGTGGATCAACCGTTGGACGTTGGCGGTAAAACGCCGTTTGTCATCCTGATGGTTGGCGTTAACGGCGTGGGTAAAACCACCACCATCGGCAAAATGGCGCGTCAGTTCCAGGCTGAAGGCAAGTCGGTGATGCTGGCAGCAGGCGATACCTTCCGTGCTGCCGCGGTTGAGCAGTTGCAGGTCTGGGGTGAGCGCAACCGCATTGCGGTGGTGGCCCAGCATACCGGTGCCGATTCCGCCTCGGTGATCTTCGACGCCGTACAGGCTGCTAAAGCGCGCAATATCGACGTGCTGATCGCCGATACCGCTGGCCGCTTGCAGAACAAAGCGCACCTGATGGAAGAGCTGAAGAAGATCGTGCGCGTCATGAAAAAACTGGACGAGCAGGCCCCTCATGAGGTTATGCTGACCCTGGATGCCAGCACCGGGCAGAACGCGGTCAATCAGGCGAAATTATTTAATGAAGCCGTAGGTTTAACCGGTATTACGCTGACTAAACTGGATGGTACCGCCAAAGGCGGGGTGATTTTCTCCATCGCCGATCAGTTCGGTATCCCGATCCGTTATATCGGCGTTGGTGAAGGCATTGAAGATTTGCGGCCGTTTAAGGCTGACGATTTTATTGAGGCACTTTTTGCCCGAGAGGATTAATACGGATGATTCGCTTTGAACAGGTCAGTAAAGCTTATCTGGGCGGACGGCAGGCGCTGCAAGGGGTAGATTTCCATCTGCGCCCGGCGGAGATGGCGTTTCTGACCGGCCATTCCGGCGCGGGGAAAAGTACCCTGCTGAAACTGATTTGTGGTATCGAACGGCCGAGCGCGGGGCATATCTGGTTCGGCGGGCATGATATCAGCCGCTTGAAAAGCCGCGAAGTGCCCTTCCTGCGCCGCCAGATCGGCATGATTTTTCAGGATCATCATTTGCTGCTGGATCGCACGGTGTACGACAACGTGGCGATGCCGCTGGTGATCGCCGGGGCCAGTAGCGAAGACATTCGCCGCCGCGTGTCGGCTGCGCTGGATAAGGTTGGGCTGCTGGATAAAGCGAAGAACTTCCCGATCCAGCTTTCTGGCGGCGAGCAGCAGCGCGTCGGCATTGCCCGCGCGGTGGTGAACAAACCCGCCGTTCTGCTGGCGGATGAACCGACCGGTAACCTGGATGATGCGCTGTCGGAAGGCATTTTGCGCCTGTTTGAAGAATTTAACCGCGTTGGGGTCACGGTGCTGATGGCTACCCACGACACCGGGCTGATTGCGCGCCGCAACTACCGCATCTTGACGCTGAGCCAAGGCCGCATGGCAGGAGGAGTGCATCATGGCGAATAACGCAAAAACGGCCAAGAGCAAGGCACTGCGCGGCGGCTGGCGTGAACAGTGGCGCTACGCCTGGATGAACGCTATCGCGGATATGCTGCGCCAACCTTTGGCAACGCTGCTGACGGTGATGGTGATCGCTATCTCCCTGACGTTACCCAGCGTCTGTTACATCGTATGGAAAAACGTCAGCACGGCAGCCACCCAATGGTATCCAACGCCACAGTTGACGGTCTATCTGGATAAATCCCTCGACGATGACGCGGCGGTGAAAGTGCTGGACGCCATCAAGGCGGAAGCGGGCGTGGAGAAGGTGAATTACCTGTCGCGTGAAGAAGCGCGCGGTGAGTTCCGCAACTGGTCCGGTTTTGGCGGTGCGCTGGATATGCTGGAAGAGAACCCGCTGCCCGCGGTCGCTATTATTACACCGAAGATGAGTTTCCAGAGCTCCGATACGCTCAATACCCTGCGCGATCGCGTCGCAGCGGTGCACGGTGTGGACGACGTGCGGATGGACGACAGCTGGTTTGCCCGCTTGGCGGCGCTGACCGGTTTGGTGGGTCAGGTAGCGGCGATGATCGGCGTGCTGATGATCGTGGCAGTGTTCCTGGTGATTGGTAACAGCGTGCGCCTGAGCATCTTCAGCCGCCGTGATACCATCAACGTGATGAAGCTGATTGGCGCGACCGATGGCTTTATCCTGCGCCCGTTCCTGAACGGCGGTGCGATGCTCGGCTTCTTTGGTGCCCTGTTCTCGCTGATCCTGTCTGGGGCGCTGGTGTGGAAGCTGGAATCGGTGGTCACCAGCGTGGCAAAAGTGTTCGGCACTACCTTTACTCTGCACGGCTTGGGCTGGGACGAAGCCCTGTTGTTACTGCTGATTGCCGCCATGATTGGCTGGGTTGCCGCCTGGTTGGCCACAGTGCAACATTTACGCCGATTTACACCACAATAAATGATTTTTTGATATACTCTTCTCCTGCTGCGTCCCACCGTGTTGCGGGAGAAGAGCACTCAAACAGCAAGTTATCCAGCCTCTTTTCAATAACGCACAAATTTCCTATTATTCTGAGCTTTCGTCACGTATTGTCATCAGCGTTGCGAGCGAAAAATATGGAACTTATAGGGTAGAGCACGGTCGAAAATGGCAGCAAATGTTAAGGTGCCCGGCGTGTGGAACCGCTTTTGCAACAGCAATAGCCATAAGATCAATAACTCCCCCGCCGTAAAATCATCTGCATGATCTGTTTTATCAAGAGAGGGTTTTGAATGACCAAAGAAATGCAAACTTTAGCCTTAGTCCCACAGGGCAGCTTGGAAGCCTATCTGCGGGCAGCCAACACCTATCCGATGCTGACGGCAGAGGAAGAGCGGGAATTGGCTGAACGGCTGCATTATCAGGGCGATCTGGAAGCAGCTAAGTTGCTCATCCTGTCCCACCTGCGCTTTGTTGCTCATATTGCCCGTAACTATTCAGGATATGGGTTGCCGCAGGCAGACCTGATCCAGGAAGGGAATATCGGCCTGATGAAGGCGGTGCGCCGCTTCAATCCAGAGGTGGGTGTGCGTCTGGTGTCCTTTGCCGTGCACTGGATCAAGGCAGAAATTCACGAATACGTGCTGCGTAACTGGCGCATTGTCAAAGTGGCCACCACCAAGGCCCAGCGCAAGTTGTTCTTTAACCTGCGCAAAAACAAACAGCGTTTGGGCTGGTTTAACCAGGATGAAGTCGAGCTGGTGGCGCGTGAACTGGGTGTAACCAGTAAAGACGTGCGCGAGATGGAATCCCGCATGGCCGCACAGGATATGACCTTTGACCCAACGCCGGAAGACGAAGGGCGCGATGGTCAGGCAATGGCGCCGGTGCTGTATTTGCAGGATAAAAGCTCAGACTTTGCCGAAGGCATTGAGGAAGATAACTGGGAAAGCAGTGCTGCAGACAAACTGGCCTTCGCGCTGGAAGGTCTGGACGAGCGCAGCCAGCATATCATCCGCGCCCGTTGGCTGGACGATGACAACAAGTCCACGTTGCAGGAGCTGGCCGATCAGTACGGTGTTTCCGCCGAACGTGTGCGCCAGCTTGAAAAGAACGCCATGAAGAAGCTGAAGATGGCGATCGAAGCGTAATTCTGCTCAGCGCATTGCAAAAGCCCGGTCTGTGTTAACAGCCGGGCTTTTCTGTTTCTATACCCATGCAACTTGACGTATGACAAGTATCAACGTGGAATAACTGTCATCAGGAGTACACTACCGACAGCAGCAGTACCACTAGGCTCTATAAGTCGCAGAAAATAGGCTTTCTTTTATAAAAACATATCGATTTATTTATATTACAAAGAGATGAAATTCCCCCATGGCGCTATATTAAAATAAAAAACCATGAGTTAATTTCCTACAGTATAAAAAATCAACTTTGCAAACATTATACTATTTACACCTGCATATATCAGTGGTGGAATATCGAGGCATATTGATCTCCTGTTTCATTCCCCTTACTCTACGAGCGTCTTTGAATATCCCCTGAGATTTGAATGGAATACCACGCTGTCGCGCGGCTGGGAATCGGCTGCGCGTTCAATTAAGGAAAGACGTGTATGTTGAGTGGGAATAAAGAGGCAACAGGTCTGCGGTTTACGCTGAGTGTGGGTGGTCTTCCCCCTGAAACCTTCGTGGTGGCAGGATTTACTCTGCATGAGCAATTCTCGTCGCACTTTGTGCTTGACCTTGAGGTCGCCAGTGCCAACCCCAGCGTCGAGTTTGGTGCCGTGTTGGACAATACCGCCACGCTGACCCTTTGGCAGGGTATGGAGGTGCAGCGGTTCGTCAACGGTATCGTGACGGAAGTGGAACAGGGTGATACTGGTTTGCATCAGACCCGTTATCGTCTCACCGTACAGCCTGCGCTCTGGCGAACCGGACTGGTCAGAAACTCCCGTATTTTTCAGCAAGAGAACGTTCAACAAATTCTCGAAACCTTGTTGAAAGAGCACCAGATCAGTGACTACGCCTTCGCGTTTCGCCATACCCATGCGGTTCGTGAGTTCTGTGTCCAGTATCAGGAGAGTGATGCAAGTTTCATCGACAGGATGGCCGCCGAAGAAGGATTATACTATTTCTTTGAACACGCCGATGGCAAACACACGCTGGTGTTTGCCGATGATTGCGCCGCACTGAATGATGGGCCTACGCTGCCCTACTACCCCAGCAAGCAACCCTACTCTGACGAACTGTGCATTACCACGTTTCGCCGCAAGGAAAGCCTGCGCCCTTCCGATGTCCTGTTGAAGGATTACACATTCAAGAGCCCCCGTTGGCCTGCGGAATCCAGTGAGCATGCCCGTGATCTGGAACACCAGAGTGCGCAATACCGTCATTATGACTATCCGGGGCGCTATAAAGGAACCGGGCCTGCGGGGGAGGATTTTGCCGAGTGGCGTCTCCAGGCACTGCGTCATGATGCACATCAGGGCCAAGGGGCCACCAACAGCCCGGCGCTTCAACCCGGTGTGTGCTTTACCTTGAATAACCACCCGCTGGCGACCCATAACCGACGCTGGCAAATCACCGGTATCACGCATCAGGGACGACAGCCGCAAGCGCTGGAAACCGAGTCGGGTGAACAGGGCACCACCCTCAACGGTCAGTTTACCTTTATTCCCCATAACCAGACCTGGCGGCCCCTTTCACTGCCCAAACCGCGCATTGATGGCGCACAGATAGCGATTGTCACAGGTCCCCCCTCGGAGGAAATTTTTTGCGATGAGTTCGGGCGCGTCAGAGTGCGTTTTCTGTGGGATTTATCCGGTAAAACAGACGACAGCAGTTCCTGCTGGGTACGGGTCGCTCAACCTTGGGCGGGGACAAGCTGGGGGATGTCGGCGATTCCCCGCATTGGCCACGAGGTGATTGTGGAGTTTCTGAACGGCGACCCCGATCAACCGATCATCATTGGGCGTACCTACCATGCCAACAATCTGCCCCCCGGAGATTTACCCGCCACTAAGACCCAGATGACGATCCGTTCAAAAACCCATAAGGGTGACGGGTTTAACGAACTGCGTTTTGAGGATGAAAAAGATAAGGAAGAAATTTTCATCCATGCGCAGCGTAACAAACGCATTATCGTTTTAAATGATAAAGACGAGCAGGTTGAGCATGATGAAAATCGTGCCATCGGCAATGATCAGCAGTTCAGTGTCGGGCGTGACAGACGGAAGAACATCGCTCAGGATGAAATACTGAAGATCGGTCGCGATCGTAAAGAACATATTGAACAGGACGTGTTTGTGACCATTGGTCGCAATGAAGATCGCAAGGTATTAAGTCAGTTACGCGAGGAAATCACCGCCAGCCATTTTGTTACCATTGGTGAAAATGAAACCATCACCATTGAAGGTATTCAGTCCATCGAAGCCAAAACGCAACTGAAAACACTGACCAGGAATTACCTGTTGCAGGGCACGGATAAAATACTGATCCGGGGCCCAAGCGGCAGTATCACGTTTGATGCCGCAGGGATCACCATCAACGCACCGCAAATCAATCTGCGCGGTAACGTCAGTGTCTCAGGCCCGGCAGGTGAGCAGGTGGAAGCGATTAAAGCCGCCATTCAGCAGGGTTCGCCTTTTGTTGAAGAGTGTCCGCTGAAGAAAAAAGGGCAACAATGATGAGGGTGCAACAACACTGGCAGTCACTGGACTTACCCACCCCGTTGAATCTGTTCGTATTGGCAGAAGCCACGCCGGATAACGGCCTGTTACCACAGATGGAGTTTCATCAGGTGCCTCATCGCGCCCTCTGGCGATTGGAGGACCAGCCTGAATTGGCGCAGTACGCCCCTTATCTGATTGATATGAGTGAGAGCCCGGCTTTTGAGCATTGGTTTTCGCAACAGGTTGAAAATCTGGCCTTTACCACCCTGAACAGCAGATTGACGTTTGATCCCTTGTGGCAACATCTGCGCCATTTCACCCGATTTGCGGATGTGCGTGAAGACCGTTACTACTTTTTGCGTATCGGCAATGCGGCCATGCTTTACCTCTATCTCTCATCGGTTACCGACCAGCCACAAAACGTCAGCAGGCTGTTTGCCGAAGGCCGGGTTAATGGCTTGCTGTTTCAGCACAAGGCGACAGACCTGTTGATGTACTGCCACCCCGCGTTTAAACACGACACCTACGGTAAAGGTCAGGAAGACGGCTACCTGCTGTGGCATGACCTGATGGAAGACCGGGTATCCAAGGGGGGAGTATGACGCTATTTGGCACAGTCGATTTGGTGTCGGTCGCCAGAGCCCAACAGAAAGAGGCGGGCAGGCAACTGACTTATTATCTGCAACGGCACTACAGCACAACGCTTCACCGTCTGCCTTCTGACGCCGGCGCACTGAAAGATTTTATCCCGCAAGCCCTGCAACAGGCCAATCAGCAGGGGTACGGTGCCGATGAATTATTCACGTTCTTTATTGTCAGCAGCGTTCTGCTGGGCTCCGACTGGCTGCAAGACCCCGTATTTACGCCGCTGATGACCTTGCTGATGGACAGCGGTACAGCCAGCGATCTCACTTCACGCCTGCACCATTGCCAACATCAGCGACAGCGGCTGGAGGTCGCCTTGCCTGCATTGCATGACAGTGCCATCACCCTGTTAGAGTCGCCTCTGGCACGTCTGCCTCTAGAGGCACTCTGGACATACTGGCAGGCAATGACCCGATTACGGGGAGTGTCTGCGAATCAATCATTGCCTCAGTTGTTTCGCTGCTATGAAGACGATTTTCGTCAGTGGGCCGGTTTGCCCGACCAAAAGAGAGGGGTAAAAGGTCTGGCATCTTCCCCATCCAAACGCCTGTCACACAGTGGGATGCCACAGGATGAGATCCTGGAATTCAGTCATGACCTGAGCCATGAACTGCGTCATCAATTATTACTTCACTTGCATCTGGTGTTGAGCTTTGGGCGTTTTTACCGCACTAACCGGTTGTATCAATCCTTGCACCAGGCGCTCGACACCCAGGAGCCGGGGCGAACGAGAGCGTTGATCCAGTTTTTGCGCCTGCACCAGCAACGTTTGAAGGAACATACCGAGGAAAGGGAATAAACCATGGCCGACATACCCAAGACAGGAACACCTTGCGCCACTTGTATGGATGGACTGGCGATCCCTTTCGATGTCAAATCCGATAATGCGCCCCATCCGGTCGACGACCGGCTGGGCTTGTACGGCGATACCGTGACCACCGACTGGTTGTTTGATAACCCCTGGATCACACCGGCCAGAAAAGAGCAGCATGCGCGAGATGCTTTTCTCCTGAAGGTCCTGGAACAGTTTGGCCACACCTATGGCGCGGAAAAGCAGGCAGAAATGTGTGCATTTCTCCACACGGAAGACTACCGGTTTGTTTGCCTGGATGATGAACTGCTGTTCGATGCCAGTGTTCAGGCCTCTCAAATGCTGCGCGAGCTTAACAGCCGGTTTGTCGATATCAGCAGCCGTGCAAAAGGAGGCAAGGACAGTGGTGAACACCATCTGAGCGATAATTTTCTGTTTGCAGATAACCGAATACTCTATGCCACCTTTACCCGAGCACGTTGGGAAATGAATGACCCCAGCCCGTTGATACTGGATTGGTCGATCTCCGGGCATTTTGATATCCCGATGGCCGTGCAGGCGCTGAAACGACGTTATGAAGCGGCCCAGGCATCCAGCAAGCGCTGGAAACGATTCTGGGGCGGGGTTGAGGCCACCCTGGCTGTCGCGACCGTGATACCCATTGCCGGGCAATTCTCAGCCGCTGCGCGTGGCACCATTGCCGCGGTCAAAGGGGTTAAGTACGCCTTTTATGCCCTCGAAACGGCACTGACGGCCAATATGCTGGTCGATGGCAGCAGCAAGGTGATCAACGGTGAGGGGCTGGATCTGGGGGAGGCGTTGTTTAAACGGATAGGCGCACTGGCTGACCCCAAGGACGGTGCGCAGCGTGGGGCGCAGGCGTTTATGGTGGTCAATCTGCTGATGCTGGCCCCGCTTGCCGGGCAGGCGGCAAAGTGGGCGTTGATACGCTTTCCCGGCACCAGCCGCAGCATGGCCGCTTATGAAGTGGCGAAAGAGATTGAACAGGCGGCAGCCCGTTATGCCAGCCAGGGCGAGGCCGTGGCGCTCTATGTCAATCTTGCCAGAACGCCAAGAGGTATGGAGGTGGCGACAGGCTCCATCAGCCGTATCGATACCCGCCTCACGCCGTCACTGGATACGCGCAACTGGTTTCATCAGATTGAATTTACCGGCGGTTCGGCGCACGTTAACCTGCGAACCCCGACCCTGCAAGATAATCTGGCCTTGCTGATCCACAACAACGGCGGCACGATCCGCGTTGCGGGTCGGGTCAGTAAAATGGTGGGCAACGTGGGTGAAGAGATCCTGGCACAGATGCTCATGCGTCAGTACGGTGTAAAAGCGGAGAATATTCTGGGCTATAGCCAGGGTAAGCTCGGGTTGACCAATGCCAGCGGTCAGGGGCTGGATATTCTGGTTCGGGTGCCGCCACCGCCCAGTCTGACCGTGCGTAATCCGGTGAGCCAGACAGCACGCAATGGCATTGAAGGCGCACATGGCACCACTGCCACCACCACGATAACGTTTCAGCCGGATACCCTGCTGGTGATTGAGGCAAAGACGACCTTGGGGGGGCAGGCGACACCGGGGTTGAGTGCTGCTACTCAGCAGGGAGGGGGCGAGAAGGATTTGCAACGTATTATGGAATTGGTTGAAGGTGGTAAAAGGGGGTGGAAACCCGAGAAGGTACAGTCTTTTGATCCTAACTTTCGCGATAAGATACGGGCAATCAATAGTGCATCAAGGCGGGATCGTGTCGAGTTTACACACGCACAGGTGTTTTTACGACGTGATGGCACCATCAATACCTCGGTGGGTAATGGCACTGGAGTACAGTGGAATGGTTGGTAATATTTAAGGATAAAGGTTCATCACTATGACGACGAAAAAACAGAAAAACCGTTTGGATAAAACACTGCCAGATGTGTCTAGCTGGGCACGAGGGATGGCCGCCTGGCCAGTTTCTGATCCTAAGCATGACTATATAGACCAATACCCTAATGGGCATGCTGAACTTTATGAAGCGTTGAGCCATTTGCATAAATTGGGTATGGCTGAAGTGGGTAATAGTTTATTAACGGCTGAACAGCATCCTAACAAGTCATCTGTTATTCATATGGCACACGGTTTCTCCCGAATGATCCATGCTAATAGTATCGATATTTTAGAATTAAAGGAGAGTAAGAAAACCATTATCTCTAACCTAGATTCAGTCACACGTAAAATGCTGGGCGCTATTGCTCTGGGAATGCCAACATTAGCCAAAAAGTTTCACCAGATTATTCTAGCTGGATTGGAACAGGGCTACGGAGTCAAAGATGGGTTCAAATATCGTGGCCCAGACTCCTTGCGTTATGCAGCTATGGGGTTATCTATAGTCCATGACTGGCTCCAGATCCCACTGGATCTGGAAAGGTTTGGCTTACCACGCGATCCAGCTTGGGGACCCCTGGTCAAATACTGGAATGACCCCGACCCAATCAAGCTGCAATCTATTCTTTACGGTGCCTGTGATACTCATATTGAACGTATCGCACTCACTGAGCAAGAAGTGAATAGCGGTAACTTTGAGTTTGGTTCCGAGTTTGAAGCGGTACATCCTACCGAAATTCTGGCAGTGTTGCGTTTGCGGCAGATGTTGGGTTTGATGAACCCCGTGCTGGATCATCCATTGATGAATACTCCCTATGCACAGATCACCGCAGTACCGGGACAAATCACTCAGCCAGACGACCTACTGGAAGCGTTTCTGACCAAAGCCCGTGAGCGTGATCCGCAGGTGATGGCTGAATGGGATCGAATTCAGGTTAATTGATTTCGGCATGTGATAAAGGAACCAGTATGGCCAAGCCTCTGATTGTACTCGGTGATAAAACCGACCACGGTGGTGTTGTGGTTACCGCTTGCTCTGGATTTGAAAATGAAGGTGCGATGGTCGCCTGTGAGGGTGATACCGTTGTGTGCCCACAGCACGGCTCTACGGTGATTGTAGGTCATGCTCAGGGCTTTGGCGTTAACGGAAAAGGGGTGGCTCGCGAAGGGGATCAGACCAGTTGTGGAGCACGTCTGATAGCCAGTCGTCATGGCACCACTCATGCTGGATAATTGGCGGCATATCGCCGCCTTCCTGTAACTCGGATTATTTGGCTACGGCGGCAAACTCCGGTGCCGGGCAGTTATAGCCAAATCGGCTTGACCAGTCGTATTGAGCCCCTGTTTTGGTGTAACGCTGATAGAGTGCCCGCCCGGTTTTGGCATCGCGCGCTATCACCCAGCTTGCGGCGTTGCACAGCACGGCGGCATAGGCTTGGCTTTTTGGTGGCAAGAGATCGGCCGCAAGCTGTGCCAGCGCCACGGCCTGCCAACGATAGTGCAGGAAACGGTTATCCGCCGCCGGCAGAGATTTGGCAGCACGTACCGCCTCAGCGGCGCTGATCCAACTCTTGTGTTTTAGCTCGCGGGTATCAAAGGCATCCCCAAGATAGGAGTAGCCCGCGCCGTAAATGGCGTAATCCGGCGTCATTTCGTAGCCGGTGAATTCCAACCCTTGTTCGCGCAGTAACGCCGCCGCCTGATAGTAGGCTTTGGCGCGAGTGGTTTTATCGCCGGTCTTATCCTGCGCCACTTTCAAACGTTCGGCAAATTCCTGCGCAGCTTGGCCATAGTTCGGAATGGCAAAGTAATTTACCGCTTCCTGATAACGACCGGCGCGCATCATCCGCCGTGCCAGCAGTTCGCGCAACTGTACTTCCGGCGTCAGCTGTTGGCCATTGTACTCATCAGGCTTAACCGGTTTCAGCGGCGTGGTGGGCGCAGGGGCATGTTTATCGACAAAGCCTTTCAACTCATCAATGGTTAGCACCCGCTCGGCGATATCGGCGACGTCTGCCCAGTAATTCTCTTTACCACGGTACATCAACCCCATCGCTTGCAGGTAATCACCCCGGTTCAGCGCCAGAATGGCCTGTTCACCAGCCACCCGGCACTCGGGGATGATCATCTCATTGGCGAAATCCCCATCATATTGTGGCCCCCAGCTTTCGTCAGAAGGGAACGCCGCTGCGGCTTTGGCATAGGCGGCGGTGGCGGCCTTGACGTTGCCGTCACGCAGCGCCATCTTGGCGCGCAACCACCAGGCTAAACCGCTGTCCCCGGCGTTTTTCAGCAGGCTAGCGGCCATCGGGTAGTTCCCGGAACGATAGGCCAATGCCGCCAATCGATCGCTACCGGCAAAACCGCTTTGTACCGATTCATTGAGCAGCGCCAGGATCGGATCAATGACCTGCTTGGTGTTGTCGTATGGCTGCACGTTAGCGCTGCGGGCGAACAGTTCGATGGTGACCAACTGCTGGACCAGCGGATCGTGAATCGCCTGCTTGAGCGCTTCCAGGTGGTTCGGGTTGACCAGATAGCTGGAGATATATTGCAATGACAAACCGCCATCGCTATCACCCTGTGCCGCCTGTTGTGCATATAACTGCACCGCAGCGGTCATCTCGCCCTGCCACAGGTGAATTCGCGCCTGCTGGCCCAGGCTGCTTAACGCCAGCTGATCGGGATCGGCCTCGCCGTTTTTCACTTGGTCGATCACCTGCTGGAAAGCAGCAATAGCCTTATCAAGCTGCGCTCTCTCTGGGTGTTTCACCACCGGAGTGGCTGAGCCGTCGACGTTTTCCGGCGTGCCGTGGTCATTCATCCATAGCCGCCCGAGCGAGTATTGTGCCCGTAACCCCCAATCGCCCCGATCGGCCGCTGGCAGCGCCAGAACCTGCTTGAAGTATTCGGCTGCACGGGGATCTTCCGCCGCAAAAGCCACCGCGCCCAGGGTGTACAGGCGCGCTGCGTTGGAGAGCGCTTGTGCGTCAACTGCACTGGCTTGCTCAACGGTCTTGCTGGCGCGCATTTGGTTGATTGCCTGTTCCTGAGGCGATTGCGGCATCGGTTTTGGCGGCGTTTCTGGTGCCGGTTCTTTCCACCGCGGCAATTGTTTGTCTACCGCGACCAACCTGCTGGTTTCGAATGCGAAATTACCTTCTGGCATATACAGCAGGGTGCTGTTGCGATTGAGCAGTAAACGGTTGGGGAAATCCGGTCCGCAGGCTTGGCCGCTCAAAGGGATAACTAACGCAGCGGCAATCAGCGATGCGAGTGGAAGAGTACGCAAATCATGGGACGACATAAGTGCCTCCTGGCGTGATCTGTTGGCAGCGTAGCCAGCCTAATGGGCGTGATTGCCCGGCGCGTAGCTGATCGCCGCTGATGCGGATAAAGTGTTGTTGCTGTGCCGTGGTTTCTAGCCGGTAATTAGCCACCGCATCGGCCGCCAGGCAACGGCTGGCGTTAATGACGATCTCGCGGGGGAGCGGGGCATCTACCGGCCCATCATTCTGAATAAGCAGATCATACAACCCATTTTGCTGTGGCAGAAATTTTACCTGCCAACTGACGGTAAGCGGTTGGTTACCGATCACTGCTCGCAGCGTGGCGAGTGACCAGGCGCGGCGATCGCCCTCCAGCGGCAGGCGGAACCAGATGATACCGCGCAATCGTGGTGGGTTGAGCGTGGCAAGCTGATGCAGAAAATCGGCCACCTGCTGGGGCGCAACGGTGAGTTCCTGCGTGCTGCCCGCCACGCGTACAGAAGCCTCGCTTTCCACCTGTGCGCCCTGGGCGTCAAAACCCACCAGGCCCATACCGTAAGCGGGCAGCGCCACGCGGAAGGGGTTGCGGCTGATGCGGGCATACTGGTTGACCCAGCGCAGGGCCAGCGGGCCATCGAACAAGCCTTGCTGTGGTGATAGCACCGCATGCACTTGTAGCACCGAACTGTCGGTCTGCTGTAACACATCGGGTAACGCCGGAGAGCCGATCCAGGCGGGCAGAGCGGTGATCCCCAGTTGCAACGAGGCAGGAAGCTGCTGGCGCAGTTGCTGTAGAAAATGCCGGTATTCCGCCAGCCGCGCGGTGGCGGCATCGTGATCGATCTCCACGCCGATGACCGGCAACCCGGCGGCCTGCCAGCGTTGCAACTGTTGCAGCAGACGTTGGCGGATTGCCGCTTCATCCAACTGCTTCAATTGCCCATCCAGGCGCACCACCAGCCACAGCGGGCGGCCATCCTGCTTCAGCAGTGGCATATTGACCTGGATCTCGCGGTAGCCTTCACGCGGATGCACCTGTAGGCCCAGAACGCGCAGGGTAGAGAACAGGTCACGGCTGGCGGCCAGCGCGCTAGCGTGTTGTGGCGTCCAGACTCTTTGCCACAGGTAAACCTGCTGATCCCAAACCTGGTGCAACCGCAATGCTTGATAGCGGCCAGCCAGCCCTGCGGCTAGCGCCAGCAACAATATGGCTGCCAAAGCGACCCAACGCTTCATTTCTGCCAGAGATCGCCCTGCGCGGAGAAGCCACAGGCACGCATAAAGTTCTCTACTTCGCCGCGTTCACGCGGGCTTAATCCGGCGGTGGAGAGCTGCCAGCGTAACGCCTGCGGCAATTGACGCTGGGCATCCTGTACCAGATACAGCCCAACGCCACGGCGACGTGTCACTTCGCGCACCATCAGATCGTGCAGTTGAGCGCCATCATCGTTCAACAGCTCAATTTTTACCGCTCCCAGCAGGCGCTCATTAAACCGTGCGGCGAACAGTGCTTTGCCATCTTGCAGCCAGGCTTGCCACTCTGCCGGTTGCTGGTGTGGCCAGATTTTGCCAAGGTCAATCAGGTCTTGCGCGGACAACGTGGTCAATCGCTCAATGGTCAGTTTCATGCAAAATTTCCACCCAAATAGAGAGTCTGGACAGTGTAATGGATCTTGTTCAGAGCGTTGTGTAAGTTTTTCTGTACGACGACTGCGCAAAATGTTTTTTGCAGCCAGCATTTTCCGAGTAAAAAATTAGTTACTGGCTTGTTAACTAGCACAATGCGCTGCGCCATATCGGTTATAGCGTAGAATTAATCCAGATTTTATTCTGTTTACACCGCTTGTTTCTGAGCGTGAAAGTTGATTTGCAGAAGAAAATTCCTGTTTAATGGCATGAAAAGTAAAGTCTTATTAGAAAATATTGTCGAGAATACACCTAAATCATTATTACTTATAGATAAAAGCCGTATACCCTGCATACCTTAAGCCGCTCACGCATTGACTACCTGGCTACAGCTTCGGGCAATAAAGGGTATACAGTGAACTAGGTGCGGCAAACACCACGGGCAAACTCACAACGATAGATGGGGATTATGCGGATGAAATTAACAAAGGGTAAAGCGCTGCTGGCTGGTTGTATCGCAATGGCTATGGGTCATGTTGCGATGGCGAAAGACATCAAAGTGGCGATCGTTGGTGCGATGTCTGGCCCGGTGGCGCAGTACGGCGATATGGAGTTCACCGGCGCACGTCAGGCGATTGCTGATATCAACGCTAAAGGCGGCATCAAAGGGGATAAGCTGGTTGGCGTAGAATACGACGATGCTTGTGACCCGAAACAGGCGGTCGCGGTGGCCAACAAGGTGATCAACGACGGTATCCGTTACGTGATCGGCCATCTGTGCTCCTCTTCGACCCAACCTGCATCAGATATCTATGAAGACGAAGGTTTGATCATGATCACCCCGGCGGCCACTAACGCCGATCTGACCACTCGCGGTTACAAGATGATCATGCGTACCACCGGCCTGGATTCCGATCAGGGCCCGACCGCAGCGAAATACATCCTCAACGAGATCAAACCGAAGCGCATCGCCGTGGTGCATGACAAGCAGCAGTACGGTGAAGGCCTGGCGCGCTCAGTGCGTGACAGCCTGAAAAAGCAGGGTACCGAGGTGGTGATGTTTGAAGGCGTTACCGCTGGCGACAAAGATTTTTCTACCCTGGTGGCGCGCCTGAAGAAAGAGAACGTTGATTTCGTCTATTTTGGCGGTTACTACCCGGAAATGGGGCAGATCCTGCGCCAGGCCAAGCAGGCTGGCTTGACCACCCGCTTTATGGGGCCGGAAGGCGTAGGTAACTCTTCGCTGTCTAACATTGCTGGTGCCGCGTCTGAAGGCATGCTGGTGACTCTGCCAAAACGCTACGATCAGGTTCCTGCCAACCAACCGGTTGTTGATGCGTTGAAAGCCAAGAAACTGGATCCGACCGGGCCATTCGTCTGGACCACCTACGCCGCGCTGCAATCGCTGGTGACTGGGATGGAGCGCAGCGGCAGCCAGGAGCCTGCGGATATCGTCAAAGATCTGAAAACCGGCAAACCGGTGGAAACCGTGATGGGGCCACTGAGCTGGGATGAGAAGGGCGATCTGAAAGGTTTCGAATTCGGCGTGTTCGAATGGCATGCAGATGGTTCATCAACGCCAATTAAATAAGCCATAATAATATCCTTGGTCTTGCAGGTTGCGGCCTGCAAGCCATCGGGTAGCGCTATTCAGGCAGAATAGCGCATATCTACAAGCCGGGAACTCCCGGTGCCTGCCGTTTTAGCAGGCCGTTGGGCCGATATTTACGGCCGCGACAACACCTTAGAAGGCCAGAGTATGTCAGAGCAGTTCCTCTATTTTCTGCAGCAGATGTTCAACGGTGTCACGTTGGGCAGCACCTATGCATTGATTGCCATCGGTTACACCATGGTTTACGGCATTATCGGCATGATCAACTTCGCCCACGGCGAGGTGTATATGATCGGCAGTTATGTCTCATTTATCGTTATCGCCGCCCTGATGATGATCGGGATCGACGTGGGCTGGCTGCTGATCGGCTGCGCCTTCCTGGTCTCTATCGTGATTGCCAGCGCCTACGGTTGGAGCATTGAGCGCGTGGCCTATAAGCCGGTGCGCAACTCCAAGCGCCTGATCGCGCTGATTTCCGCCATCGGGATGTCGATATTCCTGCAAAACTACGTCAGCCTGACGCAGGGCTCACGCGATGTGGCGCTGCCGAGCCTGGTCACCGGCCAGTGGGTACTCGGCGAAAGCAACGGCTTTGCCGCCACCATCAGCACCATGCAGCTCACCATCTGGATCGTGACCTTCCTCGCTATGCTGGCGCTGACGATGTTTATCCGTTATTCGCGCATGGGCCGCGCTTGCCGTGCCTGTGCAGAAGATTTGAAAATGGCCAGCCTGCTGGGCATCAACACCGACCGGGTGATTTCGCTGACGTTTGTCATCGGCGCCATCATGGCGGCGGTAGCCGGTGTGCTGCTTGGTCAGTTCTACGGCGTGATTAACCCGTACATCGGCTTTATGGCTGGGATGAAAGCCTTCACCGCCGCCGTGCTGGGCGGGATCGGCAGTATTCCGGGGGCGATGATCGGCGGGTTGGTGCTGGGCGTGGCCGAAGCGCTCACCTCGGCTTATTTGAGCACCGAATACAAAGACGTGGTGTCTTTCGCGCTGCTGATCGTGGTGTTACTGGTGATGCCGACCGGCATTCTTGGGCGTCCGGAGGTTGAGAAAGTATGAAACTCGATCTGCTTAACGCCTGCATTGCCACGGTAGTGCTGTTTGTCATGGCGTCCTTCCTGATGGGGATGCAACTGAGCCTCGACGGCACCAAGCTGGTGGTACACGGCGCGGCTGAAGTGCGCTGGATGTGGATTGGCATCGGCTGCGTGGTGGTATTTTTCTTCCAACTGCTGCGCCCGCTGATGCAACAGGGGCTGAAAAAGATTTCCGGCCCATCGTTCGTGTTACCGAGTTTTGACGGCACCACTACGCGCCAGAAACTGCTGGCGGCAGCGATCATCATCGCGGCGGTGGTCTGGCCGTTTCTGGTTTCACGCGGCACGGTGGATATCGCTACCCTGACGCTGATCTACGTGATGCTCGGCCTGGGCCTGAACGTGGTGGTCGGCCTTTCTGGCCTGCTGGTGCTGGGTTACGGCGGTTTTTACGCCATCGGCGCTTATACCTATGCGCTGCTGAATCACTATTACGGCCTGGGGTTCTGGGAAAGCCTGCCGCTGGCGGGGATAGTGACGGCCATCTTTGGCTTTATTCTCGGCTTCCCGGTCTTGCGCCTGCGCGGCGACTATCTGGCGATCGTTACGCTCGGCTTCGGCGAGATCGTGCGTATTCTGCTGCTGAACAATACCGAGATTACCGGTGGCCCGAACGGCATCAGCCAGATCCCGAAACCCACCTTCTTTGGTCTGGAGTTTAGCCGCAGCGCGCGCGACGGCGGTTGGGATACCTTCCATAACTTCTTTGGTCTGCAATACGATCCCGGCGATCGCATCGTGTTCCTGTATCTGGTGGCGCTGCTGCTGGTTATCCTGACGCTGTTCGTGATTAACCGCCTGCTGCGCATGCCGCTCGGGCGTGCCTGGGAAGCGCTGCGCGAAGATGAGATCGCCTGCCGTTCATTGGGCCTTAGCCCGGCCAAGATTAAATTGACCGCTTTCATCATCAGCGCCGCGTTCGCCGGTTTTGCCGGAACGCTGTTCGCTGCGCGCCAAGGCTTTGTCAGCCCGGAATCCTTCACCTTTGTCGAATCGGCTTTTGTGTTGGCGATCGTGGTACTGGGTGGGATGGGTTCGCAGTTTGCGGTGATCCTGGCGGCCATCCTGCTGGTGGTTTCCCGTGAACTGATGCGTGATTTGAACGAATACAGCATGTTGCTGCTGGGCGCGTTGATGGTATTGATGATGATTTGGCGGCCACAAGGCTTGTTACCGATGAAGCGGCCACAGTTGAAGCTGAAAGTGGCAGAGATCAAGGCAGTGAAGGGGGAGCAGGCATGAGTTCTCAACCTTTACTGGCGGTCGAAGGGTTGTCGATGCGTTTTGGCGGCCTGCTGGCGGTCAACAACGTTGCACTGGAACTGAACGAAGGCGAAATCGTCTCGCTGATCGGCCCGAACGGCGCGGGGAAAACCACGGTATTCAACTGCCTGACCGGCTTCTATCGCCCAACCGGCGGCACCATCAAACTGCGCGATCGCCACTTGGAAGGGCTTTCCGGTCAGACGATTGCGCGCATGGGCGTGGTGCGCACCTTCCAACATGTGCGGTTGTTCCGCGAAATGACGGTGGTGGAAAACCTGCTGGTGGCCCAACATCAGCACCTGAAAAGCGGCGTGTTTGCCGGTTTGCTGAAAACCCCGGCGTTCCGCCGCGCCGAAGCCGATGCGTTAGAGCGGGCGATGGTATGGTTGGAGCGCGTCGGCCTGCTGGAAATGGCCAACCGCTCGGCGGGTAATCTGGCCTATGGTCAGCAGCGGCGGCTGGAAATTGCCCGCTGCATGGTGACACGCCCGGAACTGCTGATGCTGGATGAACCGGCGGCTGGCCTGAACCCGAAAGAAACCGACGAGCTGGATCATCTGATCGTGGAACTGCGCAATCAGCATAAGGTTTCGGTGTTGCTGATTGAGCACGATATGAAACTGGTGATGGGGATTTCTGATCGCATCTATGTGGTCAATCAGGGAACCCCGCTGGCGCACGGCACTCCGGCAGAAATCCGCAATAACCCGGACGTGATCCGGGCCTATCTGGGCGAATAAGCATATGTTGTCATTTAATCAGGTTTCCGCCCATTACGGCAAAATCCAGGCGCTGCATCAGGTCAGCCTGAATATTCAACAGGGTGAAATTGTCACCCTGATCGGTGCCAACGGTGCCGGTAAAACCACGCTGCTCGGCACGTTATGCGGCGAACCGCGAGCCAGCGAAGGCACCATCCAACTGCTGGATCAGGACATCACCCAGTGGCAGACCGCGCGCATTATGCGTGAAGCGGTGGCGATCGTACC
This sequence comes from Serratia sp. YWN4, assembly GCF_055790845.1. Taxonomy (NCBI): domain Bacteria; kingdom Pseudomonadati; phylum Pseudomonadota; class Gammaproteobacteria; order Enterobacterales; family Yersiniaceae; genus Serratia; species Serratia sp. YWN4. Next base: position 5,211,613 of record NZ_CM147696.1, on the reverse strand, counting down.
GGAAGGGCGGCGGGTGTTTTCTCGCATGACGGTGGAAGAGAATCTGGCGATGGGCGGCTTCTTTGCCACCCGCGATCAGTACCAGCAGCGCATTGAGCGGGTGTTCAGCCTGTTCCCGCGCCTGCTGGAGCGCCGCAATCAGCGTTCTGGCACCATGTCCGGCGGTGAACAGCAGATGCTGGCGATCGGCCGCGCACTGATGAGCCAGCCGAAGTTGCTGCTGCTCGACGAACCTTCGCTCGGGCTGGCACCGATCATCATCCAGCAGATTTTCGATATCATCCAGCAGCTACGCGAAGAGGGCATGACCATCTTCCTGGTGGAGCAAAATGCCAATCAGGCGTTAAAACTGGCGGATCGTGGTTATGTACTGGAAAACGGCCGCGTGGTGTTGGAAGATACAGGGGCCGCATTGTTAGCCAACGAAGCAGTAAGATCGGCGTATCTGGGCGGTTAGGCTGCTCCCCTACAAACTAGACATTTTCAGGTAAGAGAATAACCAATGAAGACAGAAGGACTCCTCGCGCAGCGCATGGTGAAGGTAAAAAGCTCGGCAATCCGTGAATTGCTCAAGCACAGTAAAATGGAAAATGTCATTTCGCTGGCGGGTGGCATTCCCTCTGATGCGCTGTTTGATTTCGAAGGATTGAGCATTGCCACACAGCAGGCGATTACCGAACAGGCGAAAAGCGCTTTTCAATATGGATTGACCGAAGGCAGCTACCTGCTGCGTGAACGCATCTGCACCCTGTGTACCGAACGTGGCGTCAGCGCCAAGCCGGAAGATGTGCTGGTCACCGCCGGTTCTCAGCAGGCGTTGGATCTGGTGATGCGTGCCGTGGTTAACCCCGGCGATGTGTTTGTGGTAGAACGCCCGACCTATCTGGCGGCATTGCAGACGCTGGAATTGGCGGAGGCCAACGTCATGTCGGTTTCTTCCGACAGCGATGGCATGGTGGTTGAAGAACTGGCCGAGTTGCTGAAAACCCAGAAAATCAAAGGGGTGTACGTGGTGCCGAACTTCGGTAACCCGACCGGCCTGACCCTGAGTGCTGCACGCCGCGAGCAACTGGTTAAGCTGGCTGCCGAGCATAACTTCCTGATTGTGGAAGACGATCCGTACGGCGAACTGCGTTTCACCGAAGAGCGTAATGCCACGCTGTATCAGGTTTCACAGCAGCTTCTGGGCCATACCGATAACATTATCTACACCTCAACGTTCTCCAAGATCCTGGCGCCGGGCCTGCGTTTGGGCTGGGCGATCCTGCCGCCGTTCCTGCTGCACAAGATTGCCATCATCAAGCAGGCGGCCGATCTGCACGCCAGCTCGCTGTCGCAGAGTATCGCTGAGTGCTATCTGGGCCTGAACCGCTTACCGGCACAGATCGAGAAGATCCGCACGGCTTATAAGCAGAAATGCGGCATTTTGGCCGGGTTGGTGGAAAAAGAGCTGGGTGATGTGATCAGTTTTGATATGCCAAAAGGCGGCATGTTCCTGTGGGCGCGTTTCCGCCAGCCGTTCAACGCGACCGAATGGCTGAAAACCACCCTGGATCAGGGGGTGGTGTTTGTGCCGGGGGAATATTTCTTCTCCGACAAACCTGATCACTCCACGTTCCGCCTGTCGTTTGCGACTGCCACCGAGCAGCAGATGCAGGAAGCGGTCGCCCGCCTGCGCCGCGCGCTGTAATCTCTTTGCGGCGGCGTGGAGCATTCCATGCCGCCGCTATCAAATCGCCATCTGCACTTCACCCTCCCGTCACGCTGCTGTAATCCAACCATTATTTTTCTGTCATCCGTGCATGGCATGTTAGCTCCCGAACAAGATGAGATATTTTTATACCCGCTTTTCTCAGGAGTTAGGCATGCTTACCTACACGATTAAAAAACCGATGCTGTGCGTGGCGTTGACCCTGGCGGTCAGCACTCAGGCACTGGCTGCGACCGATATCCCGTTTTGGCATTCGATGGAAGGTGAACTGGGTAAAGAAGTGGATTCTTTAGTGAGTCGTTTCAACCAGGCCCACAGCGATGTGCAGATCGTGCCGGTTTATAAAGGCAATTACGAACAGAGCCTGGCGGCGGGTATTGCCGCTTACCGTTCCGGCAAAGCACCGGCGATCTTGCAGGTTTATGAAGTCGGCACCGCTACCATGATGGCAAGTAAAGCCATTAAGCCGGTGTACCAGATATTTCAGGAAAGCGGCGTGCCGTTTGATGAGTCGGTCTTTGTTCCAGCGGTTGCCGGTTATTACACAGATAATAAAAGCGGGCACCTGATTTCCCAGCCGTTCAACAGCTCCACTCCGGTGCTGTATTACAACAAAGACGCCTTCAAAAAAGCCGGTCTGAGCCCGGATCAACCGCCAAAAACCTGGCAGGAACTGGCCGCGAACAGTGCCAAATTGCGCCAGGCTGGCATGAAATGTGGCTATACCAGCGGCTGGCTGGGCTGGATCCAACTGGAGAACTTCAGCGCCTGGCATGCGGTGCCGTTTGCCAGCGAGAACAACGGCTTTGGCGGCACCAACGCCAAGCTGGAGTTTAACCAGCCGTTGCAGGTCAGGCATGTTCAGTTGTTGCAGGACATGAGCAAGAAAGGCGACTTTACCTACTACGGGCGCAAAGACGAACCTACCGAGAAGTTCTACAGCGGCGACTGTGCCATTATCACCGCTTCTTCCGGCGCGATGGCCACCGTCAGGAAATATGCCAAATTCGACTTCGGCGTGGGCATGATGCCTTACGACGCCGAGGTGAAAAATGCCCCACAGAACGCCATTATCGGCGGGGCCAGCCTGTGGGTGATGAATGGCAAAGATGCCACTACCTACAAAGGCGTGGCGGAATTCCTGCAATTCCTGGCACAACCGGAGATCGCCGCCGAATGGCATCAAAAAACCGGCTACTTGCCGATCACCACCGCTGCCTTTGATCTGACCAAACAGCAGGGCTTTTACGCCAAATTCCCAGGTGCCGATATCCCAACCCGTCAGATGCTGAACAAGCCGCCGTTATCTTTCACCAAAGGCCTGCGTCTGGGCAATATGCCGCAGATCCGCACCGTGGTGGATGAGGAGTTCGAGAGCGTCTGGGCCGGCAAGAAAACCCCGCAGCAGGCGATGGATACCGCCGTTGAACGTGGGGATGCACTGTTGCGCCGCTTTGAGTCCTCAACTAAATAGGTCACGGCTACTGCGCGCTTCGCCATTCTGGGATTGGGCAGTGCTCGCTCTTCTCATGGACTTTGTGTCCACTCTGGGAGTTGCGCGCAGTCCGTGCCCAGACTGGCTTTGTTCGCGACCCCATCTTTGGTATCAATAAATATTTGCTTATGAACTCACATCGTCCCGGTTTCGGTTGTAGCTGGTTGCCCTATGTTTTGCTGTTACCACAACTGCTGATCACCGTTGTTTTCTTCCTGTGGCCCGCTGGTCAGGCGTTGTGGTATTCGGTGCAGAGCCTCGATCCCTTTGGCCTTTCCAGCCAGTTTGTTGGGCTGGATAACTTTAGCCAACTGTTGCACGACCCGTATTACCTGGATTCCTTCTACACCACGCTGGTGTTCAGCTCCTTGGTGGCCGGTATCGGTCTGCTGGTGTCGCTATTGTTTGCGGCACTGGTGGATTATGTGCTGCGCGGCAGCCGTTTCTACCAAACGCTGATGATCCTGCCCTACGCGGTAGCGCCTGCCGTGGCGGCGGTGTTGTGGATCTTCCTGTTCAGCCCCGGCATGGGGTTGATCACCCGCTTTCTTGCCGGATTCGGCTACGAATGGAATCACGCACAAAGCAGTGGCCAAGCGATGTTCCTGGTGGTGCTGGCGTCGGTGTGGCAGCAGATCAGCTATAACTTCCTGTTTTTCGTGGCGGCGTTGCAGTCGATCCCGCGCTCGCTGGTGGAAGCGGCGGCGATTGACGGCGCAGGCCCGGTGCGGCGCTTCTTCAATCTGGTGTTGCCGCTGATTACGCCGGTCAGCTTCTTCCTGCTGGTGGTGAACCTGGTATATGCCTTCTTCAATACCTTCCCGGTGATCGATGCCGCTACCGGCGGCGGCCCAGGGCAATCCACCACCACGCTGATCTACAAGATCTACCGTGAAGGTTTTGCCGGTCTGGATCTGTCCAGCTCGGCGGCGCAGTCGGTGATCCTGATGTTGCTGGTGATTGGTCTGACGGTGATTCAGTTCCGCTTTGTCGAACGTAAGGTGCGCTATCAATGATTGAGAACCGACGCGGGCTGGATATTTTCAGCCATGTCATGCTGATTGTCGGTGTGCTGGTGGTGCTATTCCCGCTGTATGTGGCGTTCATTGCCGCCACGCTGGACGATCGGCAGGTGTTTGAGGTGCCGATGCGGCTTATCCCAGGGGATCATCTGTGGAGCAACCTGCGCCATATCTGGCAGAGCGGCGTAGGTTCCCTCAAGGTGCCGTTTTCACAACTGCTGCTCAACAGTATGATCATGGCGTTGGCGATTACCTGCGGCAAAATCGTGGTCTCGGTGCTTTCCGCCTACGCCATTGTCTATTTCCGTTTTCCGCTGCGCAGCCTGTTTTTCTGGCTGATCTTCATGACGCTGATGCTGCCGGTGGAAGTGCGCATTTTCCCGACGGTGGAGGTGATCTCCAACCTCAATCTGCTGGACAGCCACACCGGCCTCACGCTGCCGCTGATGGCTTCGGCGACCGCCACCTTCCTGCTGCGCCAGTTCTTTATGACCTTGCCGGATGAACTGCTGGAAGCGGCACGCATTGACGGAGCCGGGCCGATGCGTTTTTTCTGGGACATCGTGTTGCCGCTATCGAAAACCAATCTGGCGGCGCTGTTTGTCATCACTTTTATCTACGGCTGGAACCAGTATCTGTGGCCGCTGCTGATCACCAGCGATGCCTCGATGGGCACCGCCGTGGCGGGCATCAGGAGCATGATTTCCACCTCTGGCGCACCAACCCAGTGGAACCAGGTGATGGCGGCAATGATATTGACCTTAATTCCACCCTTGGCGGTGGTTCTTCTGATGCAGCGCTGGTTTGTGCGCGGTCTTGTAGACAGTGAGAAATAAATGGCAGGTTTAAAACTACAGGCAGTCACCAAGTCTTACGATGGCAAAACGCCGGTGATTAAGCCCTTTGATCTCGACGTGGCGGACGGCGAGTTTATTGTGCTGGTTGGCCCTTCGGGCTGTGGCAAATCGACGCTGCTGCGTATGGTGGCCGGGTTGGAGCACACCACCAGCGGCGATATTTATATCGACACCCAGCGGGTTACCGAGTTGGAGCCGAAAGATCGCGGCATCGCGATGGTGTTCCAGAACTATGCGCTGTACCCGCATATGAGCGTGTATGACAACATGGCCTATGGCCTGAAAATCCGAGGTTTTGGCAAACAGCAGATCCGCCAGCGCGTGGAGGAAGCTGCGCGCATTCTGGAACTGGAACCGTTGTTGCAGCGCAAGCCGCGTGAGCTTTCCGGTGGTCAGCGCCAGCGGGTGGCGATGGGCCGGGCGATTGTGCGCGAACCGGCGGTCTTCTTGTTCGACGAACCTTTGTCTAACCTGGACGCCAAGCTGCGCGTGCAGATGCGCCTGGAATTGCAGCAACTGCATCGCCGCCTGAAAACCACCAGCCTGTATGTGACGCACGATCAGGTGGAGGCGATGACGCTGGCGCAGCGGGTGATCGTGATGAACAAAGGCGTGGCGGAGCAGATCGGTACGCCGAGCCAAGTCTATCAGCGCCCGGCTTCGCTGTTTGTCGCCAGCTTTATCGGCTCCCCGGCAATGAACCTGCTGCCTGGCGTATTGAATGCCGATGGCAGCCAACTGCAACTGGCTGGCGGTATGGCATTGTGTTTGCCTGAAGCGCAGCCGCGCTGGAGCGGGCGCGAATTGACGCTGGGCATTCGCCCTGAACATATGCAACTGACTACGCGTGAGCGGGGCGGTATTCCATTGGAACTGCAAACGCTGGAACTGCTCGGTGCAGATAATCTGGCACATGGTCAATGGGGTGGCATCGGGGTGATCGTCCGCCTGAACCACGAAACCTTGCCGCCAGCGGGCAGCAGGTTATATTTACAGTTGCCTGCGCAGGCACTGCATTTTTTTGACACCCACAGCGGATTACGGATGGAATGATGACCACAGTCTGGCCTTACCCTCATATTGCTGCTCATCGCGGCGGCGGTTCCTTGGCACCGGAAAATACCCTGGCGGCGATCGATGTTGGCGCGCGTCACGGCCACAAGATGATCGAATTCGACGCCAAACTGGCGCAGGACGGGCAGATCTTCCTGCTGCATGACGATACGCTCGATCGCACCAGCAACGGCTGGGGCGTGGCGGGCGATCTGCCGTGGGAAAAGCTGGAGCAGTTAGACGCCGGTAACTGGTACAGCGCGGCATTTAAAGGCGAGCGCCTGCCGCTGCTGGCGGAAGTGGCCGAGCGTTGTAAACAGCATGGTCTGATGGCCAATATCGAGATTAAACCGACGCTGGGCATGGAAGACGAAACCGGCCGCGAGGTGGCGCTGATCGCGCGCCTGCTGTGGCAAGGGCAAACCGATCCGCTGCTTTCTTCGTTTTCTGTTGAAGCGCTGGCGGCGGCGCAGCGCACGGTGCCGGAACTGCCACGCGGCCTGCTGCTGGATGAGTGGGATGACCATTGGCGTGAACTGACCGAAAAGCTGGAATGTGTTTCGATACATCTCAATCACCACGTTCTGACCGCCGAGCGGGTAAACATGCTGAAGGAAGCGGGGTTGCGCATTCTGGTGTATACCGTCAACAGCCCTGAGCGCGCGCGTTTATTGTTGAACTGGGGCGTTGACTGCATTTGTACCGACCGGATAGATTTAATAGGCCCGGATTTTTAATGGTTAATGGGGCACAGTGCGCTGTGCCCAGCAATAATCCGTCGGCGCTCATTAAATCTTGCGACGTCAGCCCTTTGCCGCCGCGCCACCGGAAGGGATGCGATGCCTGCTTTTATTGTTTCATTGTGGCACCAGATAGTGCTGTCTTTGCCGTTATTTGTGCTGATCGTGCTGGGATATGGCCTTATCCGCTGGGGGAAATGGCCTGCCAGTATCACCGATGGTTTGACCCGCTTCGTGTTCTCTCTGGCACTGCCCGCCATGCTGTTCCGCATGATGTGTGATTTCTCGCAACGTCCGGCGGTGGATGCCCGGTTACTGATCGCCTTCTTCGGCAGTTGCCTGATCGTCTTTGTTATCGGCCGTATTACGGCCAAGCGAATATTCAAGCTGGACGGCGTGTCCGGTTCGGTGTTCGCGCTGGGCGGTATTTTCTCCAACAACGTGATGCTTGGTCTGCCGATCGCCAGCGTGATGCTTGGGGAAGCGGCAATTCCGTCGGTGGCTCTGGTGCTGGTGTTCAACGGCCTGATCCTGTGGACATTGGTGACCATCTCTATCGAATGGGCGCGCAACGGTTCACCCACGTTGAACGGTTTTATCAAGACCGCGCGCAGTGTGCTGACCAACCCGCTGATTATCGGCATCCTTTCCGGCACGCTGTTCAGCCTGACTGGTTTGCCGCTGCCGGCGTTTGTCGATCAGCCGGTCAGCATGCTCGGGCAGGTGGCGGCACCGCTGTCGCTAGTGGTGCTCGGTATGGGCCTGGCGGAATATCCGATCAGTGAAGGCTGGAAGCTGAGCAGCGCTATCTGCTTCCTCAAACTGTTGGTGCAGCCCATGGTGATCTGGCTGCTGGCCTGGGCAATGGATCTGCCACCGATGGAAACTCACGTGGTGGTCCTGTTGGGTTCAATGGCGGTAGGGGTGAACGTTTACCTGATGTCACGCCAGTTCAACGTGCTCACCGGCCCGGCCGCCACCAGCCTAGTGATGTCCACCGCGCTGGCGGCGATCACCACCCCGTTGATCCTCACCATTATGGGCGTGCGGGTGTAATCGGTGGCTGCAATAGGATAGCCCAGCGGTATGAATTCGCACGTTGGGTTGTTTTTTGCACAAACGTCAACCGCCTTTCTATCACGCGGCTTCTCGCCTTCCGTTACAATCGCCTTTTCAGATCTTTTAGGGTGAATTTGACGTGTGGCTTCTGGTTATTACCACCATTTTATGGGCATTTTCTTTCAGCCTGATCGGCGAATATCTGGCAGGGCATGTCGATAGCTGGTTTTCGGTGCTGATCCGCGTCGGGCTGGCGGCGTTGGTGTTCCTGCCGTTCCTGCGCTGGCGCAACATCAAGCTGAAAGTGATCCTGCTGTATATGCTGGTGGGGGCGTGCCAGCTTGGCATCATGTACCTGTTCAGCTTCCGCGCTTTTATGTACCTGACGGTGCAGGAATTTTTGTTGTTTACCGTGCTGACGCCGCTGTATATCACGCTGATCTATGACCTGATCAGTGGCCGCCGCCTGCGCTGGGGCTATCTGTTCAGCGCGTTGCTGGCGGTGCTGGGCGCGGCGATTATCCGTTACCACCAGTTGAGCGAGCACTTCTGGTTCGGGCTGCTGCTGGTGCAGGCGGCGAATATCAGCTTTGCCATCGGCATGGTGGGCTATAAACGGCTGATGGAGGTGCACTCGTTGCCGCAGCATACGGCGTTTTCCTGGTTCTACCTGGGGGCGCTGGTGGTGGCTGTGATTGCCTGGTGCTTGTGGGGCAACCCGAACCAACTGCCAACCACCCACCTGCAATGGGGTATTCTGGTATGGCTGGGCGTGGTGGCTTCCGGGCTGGGCTACTTTATGTGGAACTACGGCGCAACGCAGGTGGATGCTGGCACTCTCGGCATTATGAACAACATGCATGTGCCCGCCGGGCTGCTGGTTAATCTGGCGATCTGGCAGCAGCAGCCGCACTGGACCAGCTTTATCATCGGCGGCGCGGTGATTGTGGCTTCGCTGTGGGTGCATCGCCGCTGGGTGGCACCGCAAGCCACCCAGTGATGGCTTAAACCTGGGGTGCTGGCGGTTTGATACTGGCAAAACCCGCGCCGGGCCGGGCGGCATCACGCACGAACGGCAGGTGATCGCAGGCGTGCTGGCGGGCGGAGCGGATAAAGGCTTCGATCACCGCCTGGCGCTGTTCGCCGTCGCGCACGGCGGCATACAACCGGCTCCACAGACCATCGCCCAGGGTTTTGGTTACTACCAGGCCCTGGCGTTCAAAACTTTCCACCACCCAGTGCGGTAACGCGGCGATCCCCATGCGTGCCGACACCATCTGAATTAATAACAACGTGTTATCGACGCTTTTCAACGTTGGGCTGACGCCTGCCGGTTGCAGAAAATGCCGCCAGATATCCAGCCGCTGGCGCTGCACCGGGTAAATCATCAGCGTTTCATCGCACAAATCTTCCGGCTCAATGTGCGGTTTGTTGGCCAGCGGATGATCGGGGGCCAGCACCAGCCGCACTTCAAAATCGAACATCGGCGAATAGTGCAGCCCGCTGCGCGGCAGGATATCGGAAGTGAGCACCACATCCAGTTCGCCCTGCTGCAAGGCTGGTTGCGGATCGAAAGTGACGCCGGATTTGAAATCCATCACCACCTGCGGCCAGCTCTGGTGGAAGTTGTCCAGCGCCGGAGTGAGCCACTGGATGCAACTGTGGCACTCAATGGCAATGCGCAGCGTAGCCTGATGCGGTTCGTGGCACGCCTGTAGCGCCTGCTGGATCTGCGGCAGCACCCGTTCTGCCAACTGCAACAGGATCTCGCCCTGTGCGCTAAAGCGCAGCGGCTGGCTTTTACGAACGAACAGCTTAAAGCCCAGACGTTGTTCCAGATCGCTGAACTGATGCGAAAGCGCAGATTGTGTCTGATGAAGTTGCGCGGCAGCGGCGGCCAGCGAGCCGGTATTGCGCAGCGCTTGCAGCGTCCTTAAGTGTTTCAGTTCGATCATGAGAATCCTTCACAGTGACAGTGAACATATTGCGCTTGTGGTTGATACAGTACCTGCGGATTATAGATGTGTAAACATCTGGACGGCTAAATGGGAAATATGACGATGACAATTCTAAATCACACACTGGGTTTTCCACGCGTTGGTCTGCGTCGCGAACTGAAAAAAGCACAGGAAAGTTACTGGGCAGGCAATTCAACGCAGGAAGAACTGCTGGCGGTTGGCCGCGAGCTGCGTGCTCGCCACTGGCAACAACAACAGCAAGCCGGGGTGGATTTGGTGCCGGTCGGTGATTTTGCCTGGTACGATCACGTGCTGACCACCAGCCTGCTGCTGGGCAACGTCCCGGCGCGTCACCAGAATAAAGACGGTTCAATCGATCTGGATACGCTGTTCCGTATTGGTCGTGGCCGCGCGCCCTCCGGTGAACCGGCGGCAGCGGCAGAAATGACCAAATGGTTTAACACCAACTATCACTACATGGTGCCTGAATTCACCCTAGGTCAGCAGTTTAAACTGAGCTGGAGCCAACTGTTGGACGAAGTTGACGAAGCGCTGGCGCTGGGCCACAAAATCAAGCCAGTACTGCTGGGGCCGCTAACCTATCTGTGGCTGGGCAAAGTGAAAGGTGAGCAGTTCGATCGCCTGTCGCTGCTGAACGATATTCTGCCGGTGTACCAGCAAGTGCTGGCGGAACTGGCCAAACGCGGTATCGAGTGGGTACAGATCGACGAACCGGCGCTGGTGCTGGAATTGCCGCAGGCCTGGCTGGATGCCTTCAAACCGGCTTACGCGGCGTTGCAGGGCCAGGTTAAGCTGCTGCTGACCACCTATTTCGACAGCGTGGGTCACAATCTCGACACCATTCGCGCTTTGCCGGTGCAGGGGCTGCATGTGGATCTGGTGGCAGGCCATGATGATATTGCAGCACTGAACAATGCGCTGCCAAAAGAGTGGCTGCTGTCGCTAGGGGTGATCAACGGCCGCAACGTGTGGCGTGCCGATCTGAGCAGCTGGTTTGCCCGCCTGCAACCACTGGTAAACAGCCGCCCGCTGTGGATTGCTACCTCTTGTTCGCTGCTGCACAGCCCGATCGATCTGAGCGTAGAAACCCGCTTGGACGATGAAGTGAAAAGCTGGTTCGCCTTTGCTTTGCAGAAATGTGCCGAACTGGCGTTGTTGAGTGCGGCCTTGAACGCACCGGGGGCCAACAAGCAGGCCGAACTGGACGCTTACAGCGCGCCGATCCGCGCCCGCCGTCAGTCCAGCCGCGTACATAATGCGCAGGTGGAACAGCGCCTTGCCGCCATCACCGCCAAAGACAGCGAGCGCCAGCGCCCTTATCAGCAGCGTGCTCAGGCCCAGCGCGATCGCTTCAACCTGCCAGCCTGGCCGACCACCACCATCGGTTCCTTCCCGCAAACTACCGAAATCCGCGGCCTGCGTCTCGATTTCAAACAGGGCCGCCTGGACGGCAATAATTACCGCACCAGCATCGGTGAGCATATCAAGCAGGCAATCGCCGAGCAGGAACGTTTAGGGCTGGACGTGCTGGTGCACGGCGAAGCCGAGCGTAACGATATGGTGGAATACTTTGGCGAAAATCTCGACGGCTTTGTGTTCACTCAAAACGGTTGGGTGCAGAGCTACGGTTCCCGCTGCGTGAAGCCGCCGGTGATTATTGGTGATATCAGCCGCCCAGAGGCGATTACCGTTGAGTGGGCCAAGTTTGCCCAGTCGCTGACCGATAAACCGGTAAAAGGCATGCTGACTGGCCCGGTAACCATTCTTTGCTGGTCGTTCCCGCGTGAAGACGTGACGCGCGAGACGATCGCCAAACAGATCGCCTTGGCACTGCGTGACGAAGTGGCGGATTTGGAGCAAGCCGGTATCGGCATCATCCAGATCGACGAACCGGCATTGCGTGAAGGCCTGCCGCTACGCCGCTCCGATTGGGCTGCCTACCTGAACTGGGCGGTGGATGCCTTTAAACTGAACGCTGCCGTGGCGCAGGACGACACTCAGATCCACACCCATATGTGTTACTGCGAGTTCAACGACATTATGGATTCGATTGCGGCGCTGGATGCGGATGTGATCACCATCGAAACCTCACGCTCCGATATGGATCTGCTGGAGGCCTTCAAAGAGTTCGAATACCCGAACGAAATTGGGCCGGGCGTGTACGACATCCATTCGCCAAACGTGCCCAGCGTGGAGTGGATCGAAGCGCTGCTGCGCAAAGCGGCGCAAAACATCCCGGCAGAGCGCCTGTGGGTTAACCCGGACTGCGGCCTGAAAACCCGTGGCTGGCCGGAAACCCGTCAGTCGCTGGCCAATATGGTGCTGGCGGCCCAGCGGTTGCGTGAGTTGCAGGTGTAACTCAATGCTTTGCTAGAGATCTGTTTTCAAGGGCGCTTCGGTGCCCTTTTGCTGTTCAGAGTGGCGTTGACGTACTGCCGGGCCAGATATGTTGGATCTGCTGCGTTAGTGCCGCGCTTAGTGCGGCAATATCTTCTGCCGCTGTGCTATGCATGGCTTCCATCACAATCAGTGCCTGCGTGGTATTTACCGAGACCGCCGAGTCACCGCTTTGTCGATGAGTCCAGCGCCGGGCGTGAGCGCGGTCTGCGGCGTCGGCAAAGATCACCTCACCGGGGGCCGGATTCTCGGTGGTGCCAGAAAAGGTGTGGTAAATCTCGTGGCCTGTGGCCGGCCTAACTTGCAGATCTCCGCTGATTTTCTGCCGATCAAAAACCGCAATCGGAATGGCAAATGCCAGTGACAGGGCATTGCACAGGTCAATTAATGGGTAAATGGCCGGCAGTGAGCCCTCTTTGCGCCAGCGGCGCAGCAGGGATTCCGCCGCACAGCGGTACTGAGTAGGTTTTAGCCCCATCTTGACGAAGGCGCGCCGCCAAGCCTGGATTTCTGCTAAATCGCTTTCGGTGCTGCCGCTCAATCTGACTACGGTCTGGTGGTTGAGATCCGCCACCGCTTGGCTGACATCCGTCTGTTGATCGACGCCATCAACCCGCAGGCAATAAGAAACCAAGGTGGGAAAAGCCGTTCTGATACTGCTGGCGTAGGTAAAGTTCATGGTTCACCGGGAATGAAGTTGAGGTCAATGGCACTACTGTGACCTTCAGGACCAACGGTGTCTTGAACGAAATTGCAGCCGATTAGCCGCAGCGTTTATGGTTGGCGTAGATGCCGGGAGAAACGCCTAGCGCCCGGCGGAATTGCCGGGACATGTGGCTTTGATCGGCAAAGCCTGCTGCTGCTGCGCTCTCTGCCAACGGCGTGCCCGCTGCAATCAATTGCCGAGCAAGCTGGATGCGGCGTTGGATTTGGTAAGCGTGCGGCGTGATGCCGGTGGCGCGCTGGAAGCTGCGTAACAGTTGGAAGTGGTTCATGCCGCAAAGCTGTGCCAGCTCGGTCAAGGTGACTGGGCTGGCGGGGTCATCGTCAATACGCTCCCTGGCGAACCGGATCGGGGGGGCGGTTTCCTTTGGTTCACTGACGTGGAGCAACCGCGCCAGCAGGATCAACAACGCCTGTTCCTGCTGGAGATTGTTGTGTGGTGTGCAGGTTATGTTGTTGAACAGAGTACGGAAACTACCGGCAGCTACGGTATCAGTAAGGGCAGGGGATGAAAACTCGCGGTGGTGTGCGTTGCCAGCGGCAAGATCGCCAATGGCGGCTGCCACCACGGCAGGTTCCAGATAGAGCATGCACCATGAGCGCGGCTGCTCACCGATCGGGCGGCCATCATGAACCTCACCAGGATTGACGGTGATGATATCGCCGGGCCCGGCTTCCACCTGCCCGCGCCCGCTAAGTGATTTCTGTGCCCCATGTTCTATCAGCCCGATGCCAAACTGTGCGTGAAAATGTTTGGGATAGCTGTGACGGGTGGAAGCGATTACGGCTTCGATACCCGCTATGGAACAAGCTGGCATGCTGAAAGTCGCCGTCATTTGAAGCACTCCTTGGTTTTTGGGTCATCGTGCGTACCAGCCTATCATTATCCTGCGCCATTTATTGTCCTGAGCCTGCGTTTTATCTGGCGCTATTGGTTATCATCAGGTATCGCTTTGCATTCGCTTGAAGGACTTGCTTGATGAAACACCCGCTCGCCACGGTGCTAATGCCATTGCTTGATGATGTGCAGGGTATTCGGCAGGTTTATTTTGCTGGGAATCAACATCCGGCGCCGGAGTTGGCCTATCAGGTGAGTTTTCCGCGCCTGGAATTGGTGGTGGACGGTGAGCAGAATATGGAGTGGGAAGGCAGCCAGGGCATGCGGCAGCAACAGCTGCTGTTGCCGGGGGATGTGCTGTTTGTCCCGGCCCAGGGTTGGAACAGCCCAAGCTGGCAACGCCCGGTGACTACGCTCAGCCTGTTGTTTGGCAAGCAGCAACTGGGTTACAGCCTGCTGGGCTGGGATGGCGAACAGACTCAACCGCAGGGTAAGGACAATGTGGCGCGTCGTGGGCCGCGAGTGGGCTCCTTTATGTTGCAGGCGCTTAATGAGCTGGCATGGCATCAGAGCGATCAGTCCACCGCACGCTTTTTAGTGAAGGGGCTACTCAGCCATGCGCTCGATCTGTTCGGTACCTCGGTAAAAACCGCTTCACGCAGTCAGGCGCTGTTTGACGCAGTGCGCGCCCACCTGGAGGAGCACTATCGCGAACCGCTGACTCGTGAGTCGGTCGCGCAGGCGTTTTATATTTCCCCTAACTATCTTTCGCATCTGTTTCAAAAGGCAGGGGGCGTCGGTTTTAATGAGTATCTGAATCATGTGCGGCTGGAGCAGGCGAAGCATCTGCTGAAACGGTATGACATGAAGGTGAAGGAGGTGGCGCACGCCTGCGGCTTTATCGATAGCAACTATTTTTGCCGCCTGTTTCGCAAAAGTACCGAGCGCTCGCCGTCAGAATACCGGGGCCAGTATCATAGCGAACTGAAGATGCGCGAGTAGCGTTCAAACTACGCGAATATGGGTTTCCTGTGGCGATGCTGCCGCTTTGCGCACCGCGCTGAGGGCCTTTTCTGGCGTGCGCAGAAAGGTGTTGATCCCAATCTGCACACTGCGGTGGTGCTTGAAGCGTTCACTTTCTGCCAGCAAAATGTCGGTGATCAGCAACACCACATCAGCTTGAGCCAGATCGTCGGCAGTCAGTGGGTTTTCAATCCCCAGCGCCCCTTGGGTTTCGACTTTTACCGGCCATTTTTCCAATGCGCACAGTTTCTCCAGCCGCTCGGCTGCCATATAGGTATGAGCAACGCCGCTGATACAGGCCGTTACTGCAACGAGTTTGATGGTCATATGTACCCCTTAGCGTTTTGCCGCTCTTTAACCGCCGATGAGCACTTGGTAACCCGCCTGTTCCGCCATCGCCTGCAACGGAGTGATCTCCTGCTCGCTGGGCGGAGCCACATCACGTAGCGCATATTCACGCCCCAGCAGTGAATACTTGGCTGCACCGTATTGATGGAAAGGCAGCAGATGGATCTCTTGTAGCCTGAAAGGGGCGAGAAACGCCAGCACCTGCGTCATATTCTCTTTACTTAACGTGTAACCGGGGATGAGTGGCAAGCGAGGGATCAGGTGAATACCGCGCCGTGCCAGCGCAGTAAAGTTATCTAATACCCGTTGCTGGTTCATATTCAGCAGGCGTTTGGCGGTGCTGGTATCCATGATTTTCAAGTCGAACAGTACCTGATCGCTATGTTCAGCCAAAGCCAGCAGGCTGGCGAGCGGTGCATCGCCAGCGGTTTCGATCGCCGTATGGATACCCAGTGCTTGCAACCGTTGCAGCAGCAGGCTGGCAAACTCCGCCTGCATCAGCACTTCACCGCCGGAAAGTGTAACACCGCCGCCGGAAGTGCGGTAAAACACCTCATCTTTCAGGATCTGCCGCAGCAGCGCATCCAGCGTGATATTCTGGCCGATCTGCTCCAGCGCGCCGCTTGGGCATTCCTGGGCATCATTCAGGCAGGGTTGGCAGTGCAGGCATTTGGCTTTGCGCCGCACGATATTCATCTTGCCCGACATCGATTCCGGGTTGGCACACCACGGGCAGGTGTGCGGGCAGCCTTTGAGGAACACCACGGTGCGAATACCCTGGCCGTCGTTCAGCGAATAGCGCTGAATATTGAAGATACGCCCCTGCATTTGAGCCGCATCGGCCTGGGTAAAACCAGGCGCGATAAGACTACAGTTGATGCGCTGTACGACGGATGATGTCATCCTGGATCTCCTTCGACAGCTCCACGAAGAACGCGCTGTAACCTGCCACACGCACCACCAGCCCGGCGAAGTCTTGTGGTCTGGCCTGCGCTTCCCGTAGCGTTTCGGCATTCACCACGTTGAACTGCACATGCTGGAGCTTGAGCTTGGTAAAGGCGCCGAGGAAGTCCGCCAGTTTGTTCAGCCCCTGCTGGCCTTCCAGCGTGCTTGGGGTGAATTTCACATTCAGCAACGTGCCGTTGGAAAGCAGATAGTTATCCAGCTTGCTCACCGATTTCAGAACCGCTGTCGGCCCTTGGGCATCCTGCCCGAGCATCGGTGAAAGCCCGCCGTCTGCTAATTGTTCACCCGCATAGCGCCCGTCTGGCGTTGCGCCAACCACGGCCCCCAGCGGCACATGGGCAGATACGGTATAAGAGCCCGGTGTGAACTGGCCACCGCGCGGATTGCGGTACTGCTCCACCTCTTTACAGTAAAATCGCAGCAGATCGGCGCTGATTAAGTCAACTTCGTCGATATCATTGCCGTACTTGTCGAAGCGGTTGATCAGTCTGGCACGGATTTTTTCCCCTTCCGGCGTAGCGAAGTTGGCCCGCAGAATGGTCAGCAGTTCATCAAAACTCAGGCGTTGCTGATCGAATACCAGTCCTTTCAGTGCATACAGTGAATCACTCAGGTTGGCGATGCCGATCCCCTGTACTCCAGAGAAATTATAGCGTGCGCCGCCTTCGGTAATGTCTTTGCCGTGTTGCAGACAATCATCAATAAACGAAGACAGCAGTGGAACCGGTGCCCAATCGCGATGGCCGATATCGCAGATATTACTGCCCTGTACCATCAGCCTGACATAATGGCGGATTCTTTGCCGGATCTGTTCCAGCAGCAGGGGGTAGGTGAGTTGGCTATTGCCTTCGTTATCCAGCAGCGTCAGTTCCATCACTTTCAACAGGTTGAACATGGCGATATCGTGCAGGCCATAGGTGCGCCCCGGAATTGACAGTTCAACGCAGCCGACTACCGCATAATCACGCGCGTCTTCCAGTGAGACGCCCCGGTTGAGAAACGCCGGTACGACCACTTCATCGTTGAAAATCTGCGGTATGCCGGTGCCGAGACGAATGGTTTCGGCGGTTTTCAGCAGGAACAACCGATCGATAAATTCATTGACCCGCACGCCCAGGTTTGGCTGTGGCAGACGGATATTCTGGTAGGCATCCAGGCACAGGAACGACAGCACGTTGACCGCACTGCGGCCAGTTTCCGTCAAGCCGCCGAGTAGGATGGTGTAGCCAGTCGGGAAACCGGCAAAGTAACGGGCGCTGGAGGTTGAACGCAGCAGCACGATGTCGTTGCACTTTACCCACAGGCTTTCCAGCAGTTCGCGCAGGAAGGCCGGATCCTCCCCCCGATTGAGCGACGCCTGATAAAACGGCAGCATGTACTGATCGAAACGCCCGAGCGACAGGGAACTGGCGTTAGATTCGTACTGCAAGATGATATTCATATACCAAAATAACTGGCAGGCCTGATAGAAATCCTGCGGTTTATGATGCGCCACCTGCTCAGAAATGCGGGCAATGCGCAGCAGTTCCTCGCTGCGGGTGGCATCGCTGCAATCTGCCGCCATATGGTTTGCCAGTTGGGCATAACGCAGGATATGGCGCTGCGAGGCACGCAGCAACAGCAGGGAGGCCGGGTAGAAGTGATTGTCGGGACATTGCGCCACGCGGGTTGCCAGTTCGTCGATCAGCCGATCCAACCCGTTTTCTAACAGGCGTGGGTAATCGATGATGATATGCCCTTGGCCTTTATCGGTCTGGTTAATGCTGAAAATCTGGGTTTGCGTGGCGGCGGTGACTTCTGCCGACATCTGGCTGTTGATGAAGTCCTTCATGGAACGCTGTTGCCAATAAGGGTAAAGCTGTTCGCGATAAAGCTGTTTATCGGTGTCTGAAATGGCAAAGCGATCCTGTGGGCGAGTCGGAAAGGTATCCAGCTCTTTCAGCAACCAGTAAGGATCCATTTCTGGCGAGATAATCCCGGCACGCGGTTTTACGGTACGGTTACCCGCGATCAGTTCGTCTTCGCGGATGCTGATGTCCACCTGATCCAGAATATGCGCAGTGGCCTTTGCCCGGCGGATGATCGTTGATTCCCCTTCGGTCTGCCGGTGGCTGGCGGTATAAAGCAAGGCGCGTTCCAGTGAGATCTCGCGTGGGGCGGAGAACAAAGCGGTTTTCAGGCGTTCGATCCGGGCGGTCATCACGTTTTCCTTCAGTGAAGTTGTATGAGTGGGGAAACCCGACGCATCGCGTCGGGGATCGGTTATGCCTTCTGCGCCAGATGATTGGCGATCTTGTCCATGATGGTGTCGGCACGCTTGACCGCGTCGCTGATACCAACGCGCACGACGGTTTTCCCTTTGAAGCGCTCTTCAAATTTAATGCCGATATCTTTGGTCAAGATCACCACATCGGCATTGGCTACGTCTTCGGCGGTCAGTTCGTTTTCCAGACCAATGGAACCTTGGGTTTCGACCTTGCATTGCCAGCCTTTGGCCTTAGCGGAACGCTCAATGGCTTCAGCGGCCATATAGGTGTGGGCAACGCCGGATGGGCAGGCGGTTACAGCGATAATAGTTGTCATAGTCAGTTCCTTAGTTAATTTCAAAATCCAAGTCCAGATCGCTTTCCTGTGGCGCATTGGCCGCCTGTTTTTTCGCCGCCAGTTTTTTCAGCAGATTAACCAGCACTGCCGTCACGACCATGCCCACCAGCAATGCAGCGACGAAGCCCAGTTTGCCTTCAACGACTGGCAGAACGATCAGACCGCCCCAACCGGCGTAGCACTGTGCTCCAACTAAGGCGGCGGTCACGGCTGCGCTGGCGGCACCGATCATGATGGAAGGAATAACGCGCAATGGATCGGCGGCCGCAAACGGGATGGCGCCTTCGGTGACGCCAACGCAACCCATCAGCAGGGCAGCTTTACCGGCTTCACGTTCTTCGGCGCTGTAGTATTTACGGCCAATCAGCGTGGCAAAACCCAAGCCGAGCGGCGGGGTAGCGATGGCAACCGCAGCGATAGCCACCACCGAGTAAACGCCCTGAGCCACGCAGATCAGCATGAAGGCGTAAGCCACTTTGTTGACTGGGCCACCCATATCAAATGCCAGCATCAGGCCCATGATGATCGCCAGTACCACGATGCTGCCCTGCTGCATCCCTTGTAACCAGTGAGTCAGGCCGTTAGTCAGCGCACCAACGGGTTCACCTACGCCCCACATCATGATGCCTGCGGTAAGCAAAGTACCGACGATCGGGATCACGAAGATCGGCATCACCGAACGCAGGATCTTTGGTACTGGGATCTTTTTCAGATAGAACACAATGATGCCACCCAGCAGGCCAGCGATGATCGCGCCAAAGAAACCGGCACCGAAGGAAGCACCGACCCAAGCCCCAATGGCAGAAGGAGCCAGAGCGGAGCGGTCAGAGATGGAATAACCGATGTAGGCTGCCAGAAAAGGGACCATCAGCGTCAGCCCGGCCACGCCGATGTCGAACAGTTTTTTTAGGTTGGGATCGGTGGCGGCATCGGGAACGGCACCTTTGCCATAAAGCATCACGGAAATCGCCAGCAGTATGCCGCCAGCGACTACAAACGGGATCATATGCGAGACGCCGGTCATTAAATGCTGGCGTGTATTTCTTAGTATATTGAGCAGATCTTTCATCGTTGACTCCCTGGCGACAACCAGCGTGCTTCTGAGGACAAAAACCACCAGAGAAGATCCCTGAGTGGCGAAAGGTTGTTGCCTACACAATAGGCACCTGCTTGCGTTATCAACAGTGGACAAAATTGCCATTTACTGGATTTTTGTAATGTCAGGAGAAAAGTGCGATCTAACTCAAAGTGTGCAACAGAATAAAATTGGCACTTGCTGTGCTGGCTTTGTGAGCGGCATCGCATTTATACAGTCAGGATACATTTGTCCAGTGTTTGACATTTTTGTCCGATAGCCGCAGCCCGCAATGCGCTTTTATCCTTGTAGCAAACCGGTGTTGTTTACCGCTGCTTTGGTATGAGGAAAGAGTGATGGCTAAAATTGTGATTTTTACCTGTGTGTTGCCGAATGGTGTTCATGCCCGCCCGGCCAGCCATATCGAAACCCTGTGCAACGGTTTCCGTTCCCGTTTTGACTGGTATAACCCACGCAGTGGTCTTAGCGGCGACGGTAAAAGCGTGCTGTCGTTGATCGGTGCCGATATTTTGCTGGGCGATGAATGCCGGGTGACCATTGAAGGGGAGGATGAGCTAGCGGCATTTGAACGCCTGAGCCAGTTCCTTGAGCATGAATTTCCACATTGTGACGAAGCCTTGCCACAGATGAATGATCACGCTGAACTGGAGCCGCTCCCGACATCACTCGCTAATCTGCACCCGACTCTGTTGCGTGCGCGGCCAGTCAGCCAAGGCACTGCGAGCGGCAAGCTGCTGCACTTGGCGCGTGTGGATCTGAACACATTGGATTTGCCTCCTGCCAAGAGCATTGAACAGGAACAGAATCAGCTTTCTGCCGGGCTGGCGTGTTTTACCAAAGCGTTGGAACTGCAACTGATGGCGGGCAATGGCACGACAACAGCGGTACTGGAAGCACACCGTTCGTTACTGCGTGATGCTGCATTCCGCCAGCACCTGCTCGACGGCGTGCTGGCCGGGGCAAGCTGTGCGGCAGCGATTGTTGCCACCGCTGCGCATTTCAGCCAGCAGTTGGCACAATCGGCCAGTGCTTATCTGCGTGAACGTGAGCTGGACATTCGTGATGTCAGCTTTCAACTGTTGCAGCATATTTATGGTGAAACGTGTTTCCCGGCGCAGCAGGCGCTGAACGCTGACAGCATTTGCATGACCGATGAACTGACCCCCAGCCAGTTTCTGGATCTGGACAAGCGCTACCTGAAAGGCCTGCTGCTGGGCAGCGGTGGCAGCACCTCACATACGGTGATTTTGGCGCGTTCTTTCAATATTCCGACGCTGGTCGGGGTAGAGGCCACCGCATTGTTGCCCTATCTGAATCAGCAGGTACAGATTGATGGCGATCTCGGGCTGGTGGCTTGCGATCTCAGTGAGCCAGTGCGTCGTTATTATCAGCAGGAACAATGGCTGAACGCGCAGATCCGCCGCCAGCAAAGCGCCTATCTGGATCAGCCGGGGCGCACGGTCGATGGCGTGCGCCTGGAGGTGGCAGCCAATATTGCCCATGCGGTAGAGGCGGAAGCTGCCTTCAGCCAGGGAGCTGAGGCGGTGGGCCTGTTCCGTACCGAAATGCTGTATATGGATCGGATGAGCGCCCCTGCGGAAGATGAACTGTACAACATTTACTGCCAAGGGTTGGAGGCCGCTGCGGGCAAGACAATCATTGTGCGCACCATGGATATTGGTGGTGACAAGCCGGTGGACTATTTGCAGATCCCGGCAGAGAACAATCCGTTCCTCGGTTATCGTGCGGTACGCATCTATCAGGAGTTTCTGCCGCTGTTCCGTACCCAACTGCGCTCGATCCTGCGTGCTTCGGCGCATGGTTCGCTGAAGATCATGATTCCGATGATCTCCTCCATGGAAGAGATCCTGTGGGTGAAGGATCAACTGGCGGAGGTGAAGCAATCGCTGCGTGCTGAACAGATCCCGTTCGATGAAAAGATCCCGCTCGGCATCATGCTGGAAGTGCCTTCGGTGCTGTTTATCATCGATCAGTGTTGCGAAGAGATTGATTTCTTTAGCATCGGCAGTAACGACTTAACACAGTATCTGCTGGCGGTAGATCGTGATAACGCTAAAGTGCTCAAGCATTACAACAGTTTGAACCCGGCATTCCTGCGCAGCCTGGATCATGCAGTGCGTGAGGTGCATCGCCATGGTAAGTGGATTGGCCTGTGTGGTGAACTGGGGGCCAAAGGCTCGGTGTTACCGTTGCTGGTGGGCATGGGGTTGGATGAGATCAGCATGAGTGCACCGTCCATCGCCGCCACCAAGGCTCGCTTGGCCAAACTGGACAGCCGTGAATGTCGCTTGCTGCTGAACCACGCCATGGCCTGCCGCACTTCATTGGAAGTGGAGCACCTGTTGGCGCAGTTCCGCATGGAGCAAAGCGATGCGCCACTGATTACACCAGGCTGTATCGCGCTGGGGGCGGATTGGCGCAGCAAAGAAGAAGCGATCAAAGGCATGGTGGATAACCTGTTGCTGGCCGAACGTTGCCGTTATCCGCGCAAGCTGATGGCCGATCTGTGGGCGCGCGAAGCGGTGTTTTCCACCGGTCTGGGTTTTGGCTTTGCCATTCCACACACCAAATCCGAACATATCGAACAATCCACCATCAGCGTAGCCAAGTTGGCGCACCCGGTAGCCTGGGGCGATGAGGAGGCACAGTTCATCATCATGCTGACGCTGAATAAACATGTCGCAGGCGATCAGCATATGCGTATTTTCTCCAAATTGGCGCGGCGCATCATGCATGAAGGTTTCCGTGATGCCTTGGTGAATGCCAATTCTGCCCAACAGGTGGAATCACTGCTGCAACAGGAACTTGAACTGTAAACCTTTTTTTGGCTTTAAGGAGTAATCATGGAACTCTATCTGGATACCGCTGATATCAGCGCGGTGAAGCGTTTAGCGCGTGTTCTGCCGTTGTACGGTGTGACGACTAACCCGAGCATTGTTGCCGCATCGCGCACATCGCTATGGGAAGTGCTCCCCGCATTGCGTGATGCATTGGGTGGAGAAGGAAAACTGTTTGCCCAAGTACTGGCTGCCACGGCTGAGCAGATGGTGGAAGAGGCGGTATTGCTCAGCCAGCGGGTTGCAGGCCTGGTGGTGAAAGTACCGGTAACGGCAGAAGGTTTGGCGGCGATCAAAACGTTGCGTGGAATGGGCATCCCGACGTTGGGCACGGCGGTATATGGCGCAGCGCAGGGGTTGCTGGCCGCTTTGGCGGGAACGGAATATGTGGCACCTTACGTCAACCGGGTCGATGCGCAGGGCGGCAATGGCATTGCTACCGTTCAGGAACTGCAACAGTTGCTGGCACTGCATGTACCGCAGGCTAAGGTATTGGCTGCCAGTTTCAAAACCCCGCGCCAGGCGCTGGAGTGCCTGCTGGTAGGGTGCAAAGCTATCACTTTGCCAGTGGACGTGGCCGAGCAGTTTATCAGTACGCCCGCGGTGCAGGCTGCGGTAGATAAGTTTGAGCACGATTGGCGTGGGGCATTTGGTTCACTGCAGTTGGGGTAAGGCAGAAAAGTGAATCAGGGGCCAAGGTGCCCCTGACGATTATTTCACACCCACTACGCCGTGCTGGATAAACCAACTGAGCATGCGTTGCCAACCGTCGGCGGAGGCTTCGGCGTGATAGCTTGGGCGGTAATCAGCATGGAACGCATGGCCCGCCTCGGGGTAAACCACGATCTCGGCATCAGCGTTGGCCGCACGGATCGCTTGGCGCATGCTTTCCACTGTCTCCTGCGGAATGCTGCCATCCTGGCCGCCATACAGGCCCAGCACTGGCGCGGAGAGATGCGTCGCGATATCAACCGGGTGCTTCGGTGAGTTCAGGGTTTTCTCCCCCACCAGTTTGCCATACCAGGCTACAGCGGCTTTCAACTGCGGATTATGTGCGGCATATAACCAGGTGATACGCCCGCCCCAGCAGAAACCGGTGATCGCCAGCTTGTTGGCATCACCGCCGTGGCGCGTTGCCCAGTGTGCGGTATGGTCCAGATCGGCCAGCACTTGATTGTCTGGCACTTTGCTGACCAAGTTTTGCAGAAGATCGCTGATTTCGCTGTAATCTCTGGCGTCCCCTTGGCGGAAATAGAGTTCCGGGGCAATTGCCAGATAGCCCTGTTTCGCCAGGCGGCGACACAGATCCTGAATATGTTCATGCACGCCGAAAATCTCCTGCACCACCAATATCACCGGGAGTGGCCCTGGGTGATCGGCGGGTTTGGCGATATACGCCGGGAGTTCGTCGCCCTGTGAAGGAATAGTGGTTTCCCCGGTATGGATACCCTGTTCATCGGTTTGCATCGTCGATGTGGCTAGCGGTGTCACTGCCGGGGCAAATCCCCCCTGAGCCTGCTTTAATATTATCTCTTGTTCGGTTTTCATGCGGTCTCCATGCAATCAATGAGAGAAAAGCTCGGGAACGGTTAACTATAGGCAAGATTACCGCGTATTGGCATCTTGTGGGGTATTTTTAGCCATTGAAGCTGTGACTAAAATGGGTCAGGCCCCGTTGATGAGCAGCGATATATTTCCGGCAAATGCGGCTAAAGGCCAACCAGGCTCTCTAGCGGGATCTTAAATTGCTTATGCAAATTACGGATCATCGGTAGGGTTAACTGACGAGTTCCGTTAAGAACTTCGTACACCCGGTTTGATCGACCGATAGCGGGTTCTAAATCCTTGATCGTCAAGCCCTGTTGTTCCATCCGAAATTTTATTGCCTCAATGGGAGTTGAGGCTCAATGGGGTAATGCTTTTTTTCGTACTCTTCGATAAGCAGGCACATGACTTCAAAGAAATCTCCTTCAGGTGAACCCATTTCCGGCTCATTATCAAACAGGGGAGAAACAGCATTCAGGGCTGCCTGATAGTCATCTTCGTTACGGATCGGTTTGATTTGCATGTTGTTACTCCAATTCGACGGTTTCAGCATCATACTGGCGATGGGTACCTGTGCATGTTAGTCCCGTAGCGGGACTAACATAAGCAAAAAGTCCCATATTGGGATTCATCTTCTTACACCAGCTAAACTTATCTAGTGGTTCAATACGCCTTTTTATGTGATTAAAATCACAAAATATTTGTAATTTAATTTTTTGTTTCTTAATTAATGGTGAATTAATTCACAAAAATAGCCGACGATTTTCAGTAGAGTGCTTTTTTGTTCCTCCCAATAAACAGGATCCAAGAGGAGTCTCCTATGTCTCAATCTGACGTTTTCCATCTCGGCCTCACTAAAAACGATTTACAAGGAGCGACGCTCGCCATCGTTCCCGGCGATCCGCAGCGCGTAGAGAAAATTGCCAAGCTGATGGAAAACCCGGTGCATCTGGCATCACATCGAGAATTTACCTCATGGCGTGCAGAGCTGGATGGCAAAGCGATCATCGTTTGTTCCACCGGGATCGGCGGCCCATCGACGTCGATTGCGGTTGAAGAGCTGGCACAGCTGGGCATTCGTACTTTCTTGCGCATCGGCACCACCGGCGCGATCCAAAGCAATATTAATGTGGGTGATGTGCTGGTTACCACGGCGGCAGTGCGCCTCGACGGTGCCAGCCTGCACTTTGCGCCACTGGAGTTCCCGGCGGTGGCCGATTTTGCCTGTACCACGGCGCTGGTGGCAGCGGCCAAAGCCAGCGGTGCGACGACCCATATTGGCGTCACTGCCTCTTCCGACACCTTCTACCCAGGCCAGGAGCGTTACGACACCTATTCCGGCCGGGTGGTCAGCCGTTTCCAAGGCTCGATGGCCGAGTGGCAATCTATGGGTGTCATGAACTATGAAATGGAATCCGCGACTCTGCTGACCATGTGTGCCAGCCAGGGCCTGCGCGCCGGGATGGTGGCCGGGGTGATCGTCAACCGCACCCAGCAGGAGATCCCTGACGCGGAAACCATGCAGAAAACCGAAAGCCAGGCCGTGCAGATTGTGGTCGAGGCTGCCCGTCGTCTGTTGTAACCCTTGCCAATTTCGGGCCGTTTAACGGCCCGTTTTTCCATCTTGTTATAATCTGTTACGGTGATAGTCACTTGTGTCATGCTCGTGGTCGCTTTTTCAGGCCGGTACTTGTGATGACATTTCCCCAAGATAATCGCTATGAGGATGTCTATGATCGCCCAGCCCCTGCTTCATCCTTCACTGGCCCCGCTTGACGGTGGCATCAACTTCCGCGATCTCGGCGGTAACAGCGTGGCCGATGGCCGCCGCATCAAACGTGGGTTGCTGTTCCGTTCCGGCTCACTGGAACGCCTGACCGAAAGCGACTGTGCTTTTCTGGCCGGAGTGCCGATACGTTCGGTGCTTGATTACCGCGATGCTGACGAAGTGCAGGCCAAGCCGGATGTGCTGTGGCAGGGAGCGGATTATCACCATTTCCCGGCGAACCCGCTCAGCAGCGAAGTGAATGCCAACCTGGAGAAGCTCACCAACGAAACGTTGGCCAGGTTCAATGCCCAGGCGTTTATGCTGGAGCTGTACCGCCGTCTGCCGTTTAACAATGCGGCCTACCGCCAACTGACACAATTGCTGACCACGCCTGAACCCGGGGCGATTGTGCAGCACTGTGCGGTGGGTAAAGATCGCACCGGGGTTGGTTCGGCGCTGGTGTTGCTGGCGCTCGGAGCGGATGAGGCCACGGTGGTTGAAGATTACTTGCTGACCGAAACTACGCTGGCGGCCTTCCGCGAGCATATGCTGGATCAGCTTTCCGTTCGCTTGAATACGGCCGCGTTGGCGCAGTTCGCCCATGTGTTGAGTGCGCGTGAAGAGTTCCTGATGACGGCGCTGGGCTGTATTCGCGAACAATATGGTACTGCCGATCGCTGGTTGGAAAGCGAATACGGGCTGGGGCAAAACCAGCGTGAGCAGTTACAGGCGGTCTATCTGGAATAACAATAGCGGCATGTTTAGCCAAGGTTTAACCAAGGCGGGCTGGCATTGCGTATCCTTGGGGCTGGATTTTTCGCTTAAGGAGCCTGCTATTGAGTCTCAATGATATTGTCCATTGGGTCAGCGACATCGTGCGGCAGCATGAAGGTTGGGCCATTCCGATTATCTTTTTTCTGGCTTTCGGTGAATCGCTGGCCTTCCTGTCGCTGTTGCTGCCTGCCACGGTTATTTTGCTAGCGCTGGGGGCGTTGATCGGTGAAAGCGGCATTGCTTTCTGGCCGATTTGGGCCGCCGCTGCCGCCGGTGCATTCTTTGGTGACTGGCTCTCCTACTGGGTGGGTTATCACTATCAGGATCGCGTTGCCCATATGTGGCCGCTGTCGCGCAATCCGCAATTGCTGGTGCGTGGCCATGCGTTTTTTGCACGCTGGGGCGTGCTGGGCATCTTCTTTGGCCGCTTCTTTGGCCCGTTGCGCGCGGTGGTGCCGCTGGTGGGGGGGATTTGTGCGATGCCGCAAACCTCTTTCCAGATTGCCAATATTACCTCGGCGATGATTTGGGCATTCGGTATTCTCGCTCCGGGCGTCTATGGCATTAAATGGCTCAGTCAATGGATGGGATAAATCCCTTATATTAGCGCTCCCCTGTTGTTGCAGGGGAGTGACAATATTCCCGTGTTTATTATGAGTTCACTTTACGTTATTTATTAGTTCTTGCAGACAGAGTGAGAATACGATCACGAATCTGTCTTTAATTTGAGGTTTTAACTTCCTTTATTTTTCGAAGATGTTAATTTTTAACCAAGTGGATTGTTACTGTTAATCAACAGGCAAAACCCAAACTTTCTTGACGTAATGTCAGGGGTTTGGGTTTTTTTTTGCCCTGATTATTAGAGTGACTTCGCTAATGATTAATTAAATTAACCTATCTGTGTCACGGAGTATCAGATGAAAATAAAAACATGGTTATTGGCTTCTCTGCTTTCTCTTTCTTTTGCCACGACATCCAATGCGTTTGCAGCGGCGGATGATAGCGTGACGATTTACTTCGCCCGCCATGGAAAAACCATACTCAATACTTATGATCGTGTTCAAGGGTGGTCAGATTCCCCGCTGACGGCACCGGGGCTTGAAACCGCTCGCTATCTTGGTGCCGGTTTAAAAGATATTCCGTTTGAACGTTATTACACCAGCGATGCTGGCCGCCAGCGTGAAACCATGCAGGTGATCCTCAAGGAAATGGGCAAGTCAGACGTTAAAGTGACGGAACTGCCTGATTTACGCGAAATGTTCTTTGGTGGCTTTGAAGGCTTACCGAACCCCGATATGGCGAACGCCGCTGCCAAGCAGATGGGGATGGCCTCTGGGGCTGCAATGTTCCAACAGGCGGGCGAAGGCAAGATTGACCTTATCACGATGGTGAATGCTATCAGCCAAAGCGATGAGAAGAAGGAAGCAGAAAATGCCTTGCAGGTAAAAACGCGCATGCAACGCGCATTGCATACCATTGTGCAGGAGGCTTTGAAGGAAGGGGACAAGAATGTGTTGGCTGTTTCTTCCGGGTTATCGATGCTGATGATGGTTTCAGATATGACCGATAATCCGAATAAGAATAAGCCACTGGCTAATGCGGCGGTAGTCAAGGTGACTTATAAAGACGGGAAATATACGATCACCGATTTGGGTGATATGAGTTATGTCGCCAAAGGAAAGGAAGCGTTAAATAAAGGCCGTTAATTCCTTAGGTATATAAAACAATAAATACATGCCAGGGTGATAATAGTCAATCCCCTGGTAGGGAATTCCTATGCCGACTCCAGGGGATAATAATAATGAAAAATTCTGCTTCATGGTGTTTGATTTCGATTGCTTTATTTTCAACGGTTGCTCAAGCCGCCGATGAAAGCGTATTTTCTTCGCCTTTTTTCACTGATAGCAAAGCTGAATTATCGCTGAAGAATTACTGGAAATACCTCAAAGAAGACGCCGCCAACCCTACCACTGTGCATAACGCCTGGGGGCAAGGGGTGGCGTTGGGGTATCAGTCCGGTTATCTGGCCGATACTCTTGGGGTGAATATTGATTACTACAGTGCGGTAAAATTGGGGGCCAGTGACTATTTCAATTCGCGCGGGGTGCTGTACAACAACGGCCCCGGCAACAGCAAAGATAACGCGGCCGGTTTTAGCAAATTCGGCCAGCGCCATCTCAAACTGAAGGGGGAGGTTGGCGATGCGGCGCTGAATGCGCAGTTTGGCTGGCAAACGCTGCGTAATTATGGCGTGATCTCCAATTCAACCCGGCTTTCACCCACCACCTATCTGGGCTGGTCCGGTGGGGTGGCGAGGGAGGGGTTATCACTGCGCGGGGCCTATGTCGATCGTTCCATGGAACGCAACTCGCCAGACAGCCTGCGCCTGCAAACCAACGATGGCCGTGAGATTAACCATCTGGCTACGGGTGAACTGGGTTATGAAAATAGCCTGTTCAACGGCCAACTGGCTTACGGTGAATCGCAAAATTACCTGCGCCGCCAGATCCTGCGCGTGGCGCTGAAACCCAATAACAACCTCAACTTGGGCAGCCAGATTTACACCACACAGGCGTTGGATGATTACAAAGAAATGGCGTTGAGCAGGCGTAATTTCGATCGTAATGCCAACCACTACGCCTTTGATGCCAAATGGCAGGAGAAACTTTGGAGCCTCAAACTCGGTATTGCCCACACGCGGGCACCGAAGGCCGACGGTGAGCTTGGGTTTTACCCGCGTCATATGGCGCGAAACTCACGCGGTACCTTTACTTCGATGGCCTATGCCGGTGAAGACTATATGCGGGATGGTGAAACCATGCTGGGGTCTATTGCAGAATACAATATTACGCCTGAATTCAGCGCGGGATTGGGGGGGATTTACGGTCAGTTCAACTACCAGGGGACGACGGTACGTACCGGCGAGGTGAATATCTTCGGCCGTTGGGTTCCATCCCATCCGAAGCTGAAGAACCTGACGGTGTTCGCCATGTTTGGGCCAGGGTGGTCCTACAAGAACGTCAATAAAACACCGATACTGTCCCAAGGGGATTACCTCACGTCGCATTCGCTGGCCGCTGAGTTTATCGCCGAGTATCGCTTCAAACTGTTTTAACTCTGCTTTAATCAGCGCGGTGCTGCAACCGGGCACCGCGTCACCCCCGAATAAAAACACGCTGGACATCCATACAGGCTCCCTTTAACGTGGCAGGCAACGCAATGACATAGGTTATAGGGGGCAGGGTGGAGTCCAGTTTAGTTTACGGTATTGGCGGGGTGGCGATCGGTGTGCTGCTGGGCTGGTTGATCGCCAGCCTGCGGCTGCAACAGCACAGCGCCCAGCATGAAACTGACCTGCGCTTGCTGGAACAATCCCTGCAACAGGCGCAGCAGGAAACTGCTAGCCGCCAGGAGATGCTGCAACGCCACGAGCAACAACTGCGGCAAAATGAGCTGGAATTGCGGCAGTTACATAGCCAGGTAGCTGCCGGACAGGAGCGGATGCAGCAACTCAATCACTGGCGCAACGAATGCGAGCAGTTGAATCAGGAACTGCGGGCGCAGCGTGAAGTGAACAGCGCCCAGGAAGCGGAACTGCGTGAAGTTACTATTCGCCTGGAAGAAACCCGCATGGCGGCCGAAGAGAAACAGCGGTTGCTGATCAACAGTGAACAACGGCTGACCACTCAATTCGAAAATCTGGCGAATCGCATTTTTGAACACAGCGGCCGCAAGGTAGATGAGCAGAACCAGCAAAGCCTGGATCGCCTGTTGCTGCCGCTGCGCGAGCAACTGGACGGTTTCCGCCGTCAGGTGCAAGACAGCTTCGGCCAAGAAGCTCGTGAGCGCCATACGCTGACGCACGAAATCCGTAACCTTCAGCAATTGAACGCGCAGATGGCGCGTGAAGCTCTTAACCTCACCAAAGCGCTGAAAGGCGATAACAAAACTCAGGGCAACTGGGGGGAAGTGGTGCTGAGCCGGGTGCTGGAGGCTTCCGGGCTGCGTGAAGGGCATGAATATGAAACGCAGGTCAACGTGCGGCTGGATCATCAAAGCCGGATGCAGCCCGATGTGATCGTGCGTTTACCGCAGGGCAAAGATGTGGTGATTGATGCCAAAATGTCGCTGGTGGCTTACGAGCGTTACTTCAATAGTGAGGATGAGTTGGAGCGTGAAGCGGCGCTGAGCGAGCATATTGCTTCGCTGCGTGGTCATATTCGCCTGTTGGGCCGCAAAGACTATCAGCAACTGCCAGGCCTGCGTTCGCTGGATTACGTGCTGATGTTTATCCCGGTGGAACCCGCGTTTCTGCTGGCGATCGATCGTGAACCGGAACTGATCAGCGAAGCATTAAAGCACAACATTATGCTGGTGAGCCCCACCACGCTGCTGGTGGCGCTGCGCACCATCACCAATCTGTGGCGTTACGAGCATCAAAGCCAGAATGCCCAACGCATTGCCGATCGTGCTGCGCGGTTGTATGACAAGATGCGGCTGTTCGTTGACGATATGTCGGCGCTGGGGCAAAGCCTGGACAAAGCACAGGGCAGCTATCGCCAAGCGATGAGCAAACTGAGCGAAGGGCGTGGTAACCTTATCGGCAGGATTGAGGGCTTCCGCGCGCTGGGGGTTGAGGTCAAACGACCCATCCAACCGTTGCTGGCACAGCAGGCCAGCGCCGAACATGACGACGAGGCCGATGACGAGATCGACGCGTTGCCCGAAGCCGTCGACGATGATAACACCGAAGAACCGCGCTCCGCATCGCGGGGGTGAAAGCCTTTGCAAGGTGGGGTGTTTCGCCGGTTTTCTGGTACACTCCACCACACAAAATTGACTGAATAGCAGGCAGGACAATGGCAGATCAAACGCAGGAAACCACTGATTTTGGTTTTCGCACCGTGGCAAGAGAGGAAAAACAGGCCATGGTGGCCAATGTTTTTCACTCGGTAGCCGCAAAGTATGACGTGATGAACGACCTGATGTCGTTTGGCATCCACCGTATCTGGAAGCGTTTCACCATTGATTGCAGCGGCGTGCGCCGTGGCCAGCGCGTGCTGGATCTGGCGGGCGGAACCGGCGATCTGGCGGCCAAGTTTTCCCGCATGGTGGGTGAGCAAGGGCAGGTGGTGCTGGCGGATATCAACGATTCGATGCTGAAAATGGGGCGCGAAAAACTGCGCGATCTCGGCATCGTCGGTAACATCAATTACGTGCAAGCCAACGCCGAAGCCCTGCCGTTCCCAGACAACTATTTCGATTGCATCACCATCTCCTTTGGCCTGCGCAACGTCACTGATAAAGACAAAGCGCTGCGCTCGATGTTCCGCGTGCTGAAGCCGGGCGGCCGCCTGCTGGTGCTGGAATTCTCCAAACCGCTGCTGGAACCGCTGAGCAAAGCCTACGATGCCTACTCTTTCCACGTGCTGCCAAAAATCGGTGAGCTGGTGGTGAAAGATCCGGACAGTTACCGCTATCTGGCGGAGTCGATCCGCATGCATCCGGATCAGGATACGCTTAAGGGGATGATGGCGAACGCCGGTTTCGAAAACGTCAGCTATTTCAACCTGACTGGTGGCATTGTGGCTCTGCACCGAGGCTTCAAGTTCTGATATGGAAATGCCGATACTGTTAACCCCGTTACTGACCGGCGTAGTAGAAACTTCGCTCAATAGTCTGCTATTTCGCGATCGCAGCATGAAGGCCGCGCGTCAGCGGCTGGTGGGGAAAGTGTTGCGCATCGAATTGCAGGAACTCAGTGCGCCGCTGGTGCTGGTGTTCAGCGAGCAACGGGTCGATGTGCTCGGCCAGTCTGAAGATAGCGCGGATTGCACCGTGCAAACCCGCCTGTCGGTACTGCTGAAATTGCGCGATCGCCAGCAGCTTTCGCCGCTGATGCGCAGCGGTGAACTGATCGTCGAAGGCGATATTCAGGTGGTGCAACAGTTGGTGGCGCTGCTCGATCTGGCGGAATGGGATCCGGCGGAATGGTTGGCACCCTATATCGGTGATATCGCCGCGCAAGGGATCAGCCAGATCGTCGGCAAAGGTGCCAGTCTGTTTAAATCAGGTTTACAACGCCAGCAGCATTATGTGGCGGAAACCTTGACGGAAGAATGGCGCGTGGCCCCTGGGCCGCTTGAAGTGGTGTGGTTTAACGAAGAGGTTGATGCCGCTGCCCGTAGTGCGGAAGCACTGATTGCCCGAATGGACAAGTTGGAGGGTAAACGATGACCCCTGGCGAACTATGCCGCCTGTATTTGATTATCCGCGTTTTTCTCAGCTACGGCTTGGATGAGCTGATCCCCAAAATGCGCCTGACATGGCCATTGCGTTTTGGCCGCCGCCTGCTGTTCTGGATGCCGAATCGCCATAAAGACATGCCGCTGGGCGAACGCCTGCGTTTGGCGTTGCAGGAGCTTGGCCCGGTGTGGATCAAGTTCGGCCAGATGATGTCGACCCGCCGTGACTTATTTCCTCCGCACATTGCCGATCAACTGACGCTGTTACAGGACCGCGTTGCGCCGTTTGATGGCGCGTTGGCCCGCCAGCATATCGAACTGGCGATGGGTGGCCCGCTGGAAACCTGGTTTGATGATTTCGATCAGCAGGCGCTGGCCTCCGCTTCTATCGCCCAAGTGCATACCGCACGGCTGAAAAGCACCGGGCAGGAAGTGGTGCTGAAAGTGATCCGCCCGGACATTGGGCCGATTATCAAGGCCGATGTGCGGTTGATGTACCGCTTGGCGGGCTGGGTGCCGATGCTGATGCCGGATGGCCGCCGCCTGCGCCCGCGTGAAGTGGTGCGCGAATACGAGAAAACCCTGCTGGACGAGTTGAACCTGCTGCGTGAAGCGGCCAACGCCATCCAGCTACGCCGTAATTTCGACGGCAGCCCGATGCTCTACGTGCCTGAAATTTACTCCGATTACTGCCGCGAAAGCGTGCTGGTGATGGAGCGGATTTACGGCATACCGGTGTCGGATATTGAAGCCTTGGAACAGCAGGGTACCAATATGAAACTGCTGGCAGAGCGCGGCGTGCAGGTGTTCTTTACCCAGGTGTTCCGCGACAGCTTCTTCCATGCCGACATGCACCCTGGCAATATTTTTGTCAGCTACGAGCATCCGCAGGATCCGTGCTATATCGGGATTGACTGCGGCATCGTTGGTTCGTTGAACAAGGATGATAAGCGCTATCTGGCGGAAAACTTTATCGCCTTTTTTAACCGTGACTACCGCAAGGTGGCGGAATTACACGTCGATTCCGGCTGGGTGCCGCCTGATACCAACGTAGAAGATTTCGAGTTTGCCATCCGCACCGTCTGTGAGCCGATTTTTGAAAAGCCGCTGGCGGAAATTTCGTTTGGTAATGTGCTGCTCAACCTGTTCAACACGGCGCGCCGCTTCAATATGGAAGTGCAGCCGCAGCTGGTGTTATTACAGAAAACCTTGTTATATGTTGAAGGCTTGGGCCGCCAGCTTTATCCGCAGCTGGATCTCTGGACGACGGCGAAACCGTTTCTGGAAAGTTGGCTGCGCGATCAGGTGGGTATTCCCGCCGTGATCCGGGCGCTGAAAGAAAAAGCCCCGTTCTGGGCCGAGAAACTGCCTGAATTACCTGAACTATTTTACGATAGCCTGCAACAGCATAAACGGTTGCAGCAAAGTGTGGATAAGCTGACCAGCCAGATGCAAGGGCAGCGCATTCGCCAAGGTCAATCACGGTATTTGTTTGGGGTTGGCGCTACACTGTTAGTCAGTGGTACGATTTTGCTGCTGGGAGATGTCAAAGTGCTTCCTGTATGGCTGATTGCCGGTGGCGTGATCGCCTGGTGCGTGGGTTGGAAGCGCACCACCTGAATGAATTCAAAACCCGGTTACAGGTTGTTGCATATCCCATTGAAAGATGAAAAGGGTATAATGCGGCAACATGGAATAACCCTTTAATCTAGAGGCTATTGGAATGGGCGGTATTAGTATTACGCAATTGTTGATCATCGCAGTGATCGTGGTGCTGCTGTTTGGTACCAAAAAGCTCCGTACGCTGGGATCCGATCTCGGTGCATCAATCAAAGGCTTCAAAAAGGCGATCGGTGATGACACTACGCCACCGGCTAACACGGCTGAGAAAAGCAGCCTGGATGACGCTGACTTTACGGCCAAGCCTATCACCGATAAGCAGCCGGAAGTGAAAACCGAAGAGTCGAAGAACAAAGAGCAGGTATAAACCGTGTTTGACATTGGGTTTGGTGAACTGCTGCTGGTGATGGTAATCGGCCTGGTTGTGCTCGGGCCGGAACGCTTGCCGGTGGCGGTCAGAACAGTCGCTGGCTGGATCCGGGCGCTGCGCTCTTTGGCGGCTTCGGTGCAAAATGAGCTTTCGCAGGAGTTGAAACTGCAGGAGTTGCAGGAAAGCCTGAAGAAGGTGGAGAGTGCCGGTTTGCAGAATCTGACACCGGAACTCAAAGCATCCATGGATGAGTTGAAAGAAGCGGCAGAGTCACTGAAACGTTCTTATCATAGCGATCCGAACGAGCCAGCGCACACCATTCATAACCCGGCGGCGACCGACCCTGAAGCGATTCACGACGGTGTCACCCCAGCGGACGCGGTAACCACTGCATCCGTACCAGCCGCTGTGCCGCACTCGGCAGAACCTGTGCCCGCAGTGGAAACTGTTGCTGCAACGGCGCCTGTGACGCAAGCCCCTGCAACGCAGGCCATTCAAGAGCCAGTGGCGGATAAAATCCCTGCGTCTCAACAACCTAGTGGCGAACGTTAAAACATGGCCGTTGAAGATACCCAACCGCTTATCAGTCATTTGATCGAACTGCGTAAGCGGCTGTTGAATTCGATTATCAGCGTGCTGGTGATCTTTCTTGTGTTGGTGTTTTTCGCCAACGACATTTATCAGGTGGTGTCTGCGCCGCTGATCAAACAGTTGCCCGCCGGGGCGAGCATGATTGCCACCGATGTGGCCTCACCGTTCTTTACCCCGATTAAGTTAACGATGATGGTTTCGGTGATCCTCTCCGCACCGGTCATTCTCTATCAGGTTTGGGCCTTTATCGCGCCTGCTTTGTATAAGCATGAGCGCCGCCTGATGATGCCTTTGCTGGTGTCCAGCAGCCTGCTGTTTTATCTCGGTATGGCGTTTGCCTATTTTGTGGTGTTCCCGCTGGCTTTTGGTTTCTTTGCCAAGACTGCGCCGGTAGGGGTACTGATCGCTACCGATATCAACAACTATCTCAACTTCGTTATGGCGCTGTTTATGGCGTTTGGCGTGGCGTTTGAGGTTCCGGTTGCCATCGTTCTGCTGTGCTGGAGCGGTGTGACTACGCCGGACGATCTGCGCAAGAAACGCCCGTATGTGTTGGTTGGCGCGTTTGTGGTCGGCATGTTGTTAACACCACCGGACGTGTTCTCACAAACCCTGCTGGCGATCCCGATGTACCTGCTGTTTGAGGTGGGCGTATTTTGTGCCCGTTTCTACGTCGGGAAACGGCGTAAACCGGCAGAAGAGGATGAAGGTGAAGAAGAGCCGCCTGCGGTTTAATCTCAGCTATTCGATAAGCCGCCCTGATGGGCGGTTTTTGCTTTGGAAAAACCATGTTTGATATCGGCGTTAACCTGACCAGTTCACAATTTGCCAAAGACGTTCCGCAGGTGGTTGAACGCGCGCGAATGGCGGGCGTTACGGGCCTGCTGATTACCGGCACCAACCTGCAGGAAAGCGTGGCAGCCAGCACGTTGGCTCAGCAACAGCGCGGCTATTGCTGGTCTACTGCCGGTGTGCATCCGCATCATGCCAGCAGTTGGAACGCAGAGGTGGCGCAGCAGCTCCGCCAGCTTGCGTTGCGGCCAGAGGTGGTGGCGATCGGCGAATGTGGGCTGGATTTTAACCGCAACTTTTCCACCCCGGCGGAGCAGGAAGCGGCATTCAGTGCCCAACTGGCGCTGGCGGCAGAGCTCAATATGCCGGTATTCCTGCATTGCCGTGAAGCACACGCACGTTTTGCCGCGCTGCTGGCACCCTGGTTGGATAAACTGCCCGCCGCGGTAGTGCACTGTTTTACCGGCACGGCGGAAGAGTTGGCAGGCTGCCTGGCACTGGGCTTGTCGATCGGCATCACCGGCTGGGTGTGTGATGAGCGCCGTGGCCTGGAACTACGGGCGCTACTGCCGCACATCCCTGCCGATCGTCTGCTGCTGGAAACCGACGCCCCCTACCTGTTGCCACGGGATTTGCAGCCAAAACCGGCATCTCGCCGCAACGAACCCTGTTTTCTGCCCCACATTGTCCGGCAGGTTGCTGCCTGGCGACAGGAAGACCCTGAGTGGCTGGGCAGGAAAACCGATGACAACGCCCGCCGGTTGTTCCGGCTGGTATGAGCAAGGAGAAAACTATGAGCTATGCATTTCCGGGCACTTTCCCTGGTCGCCGTATGCGCCGCCTGCGCCGCCATGATTTCAGCCGCCGCCTGATGGCTGAAAATCAAGTGACGGTGAATGACCTGATTTACCCGGTATTTGTGATGGAGGGCAGCAACCGCCAGGAAGCCGTCGCATCGATGCCCGGTGTGTCGCGCATGACCATCGATCTGCTGATCAAAGAGGCGGAAACCATCGCTAAACTCGGCGTGCCGGTGATCTCCCTGTTCCCGGTGATTGAACCCGCGCTGAAGTCACTGCATGCGGAAGAGGCCTATAATCCGGATGGCCTGGTGCAGCGTACCGTGCGTGCGCTGAAAGACGCCGTGCCTGAGTTGGGGATCCTGACCGATGTGGCGCTCGATCCGTACACCACTCATGGGCAGGATGGAGTGATCGACGAGCAGGGTTATGTGATCAACGATATCAGCAAAGATATTCTGGTGCGTCAGGCGCTGTCCCATGCGGAAGCCGGTGCCGAGATCGTCGCACCCAGCGATATGATGGATGGCCGCATCGGGGCGATCCGCGATCGGCTGGAACTGCAAGGCCTGGTCAATACCCAGATCATGGCCTATTCCGCCAAATATGCTTCCTGCTATTACGGCCCGTTCCGCGATGCGCTGGGTTCGAGCGGTAACCTGAAAGGCGGCAACAAGAAGACCTATCAGATGGATCCGGCCAACAGCGACGAAGCGTTACAGGAAATTGCTCAGGATCTGCACGAGGGGGCAGATATGGTGATGGTGAAACCGGGGATGCCGTATCTGGACGTGGTACGCCGCGTGAAAGATACCTTCGGCGTGCCGACCTTCGCTTATCAGGTTTCCGGTGAATATGCGATGCATATGGCTGCGATTCAGAACGGCTGGTTGCAGGAGCAACCGGCGGTGATGGAGTCCCTGATGTGTTTCAAACG
This sequence comes from Serratia sp. YWN4, assembly GCF_055790845.1. Classification (NCBI taxonomy): domain Bacteria; kingdom Pseudomonadati; phylum Pseudomonadota; class Gammaproteobacteria; order Enterobacterales; family Yersiniaceae; genus Serratia; species Serratia sp. YWN4. The sequence continues at coordinate 5,173,402 of NZ_CM147696.1, read as the reverse complement.
TGCAGGGGCGGACGGTGTGCTGACTTATTTCGCCAAGCGTGTTGCGCAGTGGCTGCATGAGGATGCGATGCGGCGTTAATCGGCCAATACCAAACAGGCACCCAAGGGTGCCTGTCAGACTGCTGACTAACCCCACTTCTTCAGGTGGGGTTCTTCTTTTTTAGCGACCGCAGGTCGCGATCGCGATATTTTTCCATAACCCCGTCATTGGCAACTTCTGTTCGCCCAAGGCACCTTTCTGGCCTTCCCAAGACGCTTTCCACCACCGGTAAAGACAATAAAGAAGCGCCAGCAGCGCCATCTTTTTCATATTCTGCGCTGTGGCCGCCAGCAGGCACTGCATCTGCACTTTTGACAGGCCACGGAACCGCGCATATCGATGGCCATGGTGCTGTTTCGCATCCGCGAAGCTTCTCTCCACTGTCTCTTTGCGCCGCGCGTAGATTTTCTTGCCCCATTTCGTCAGCCGTAACCTGTTGGCTTCCTCTTTCGCCTCTTCCCACACATGCCGCGTTATCGTTTTCTGTGCCTTGCTGTTCTGCGTACATTGCTGCCTCTGCTCACACCGCTGGCACACTGCCGGGGGTGAACGGTAATGCCGATAACCGTTACGGTCTGTCGTGCTGTAGACCAGCAACGTGTCTGCCGGGCACACATACACATCACGCTTCTCATCGTACCTGAAGTGCTTTTTCTGGAAGTCATTCTGACCTTTGTGCGGCCGCCGATAGCCGGGAACCAGCGCGATACCCATTTCCTGTGTCAGATGGCACACCGCGGCGGTGAAGTAACCCGCGTCCACGCCCACCGCCACCGGCTCCAGACCGAAGCGCTCTACCTGCCGCTCAAGTCGCCCGATAAAGGGCTGGCTGTCATGGACATTACCCGGTGTCACATGCGTATCCAGGATGATGCCGTGCTTCCCGTCCACCGTGCGGTGGTCCAGATAGAAGAAGCCCTTCGGTTTGTTGTCCCGGTGCATAAAGCCGCTTTCCGGGTCAGTGGTGCTGACTTTGGTGTTCTTAACGGCGACGGCGTTTTCGGGTGTCTTTTTTACGGCGGGCAGCGGCTTTTTTTCGTGCTTCTTCCTGTCGGCCTCTACAGCAGCATCAAGCTGCTCCAGATATTCACTGATGCCCACCGGACGTTCTTCATTCACCGCTCTGCGAGGGTTGGCGTCGGCTTTCAAGTGCGTGCTGTCAGTGTAAAGAACACGCCCGTTGGCCATGCCGCGGCTGAGAGCCTGTTCCACGATGTGGTCAAAAATCTGCTGGAAGACGTCGCTGTGGTTGAAGCGGCGGAGGCGGTTCTGGCTCAGGGTCGAGGCGTCAGGGACTTTTTCGGTGAGGGCCATACGCAGGAACCAGCGATAAGCGACATTGACCTGTATTTCCTTGACCAGACGGCGCTCGCTGGGGATACCGAAGAGATAACCCAGCAGCATCATTTTAATCAGGCGAACGGGGTCAATAGCGGGTCTGCCGTTATCAGGACAATAGAGATGAGCAACGGCATCGCGGATAAATTCAAAATCGATGGCGGCATCGATTTGGCGAACCAGATGGTCTTCAGGGACCAACTCATCCAGGGTGATGGTTTCAAACTGATATTGCTGGGGAGAGGGTGTTTTGAGCATGGCAGTCAGTCCATTTTTTGCACTGACCTTATTAGATCAAAGTCCTGGCCTCACGGCCAGGACTTTGTCATCAATCTGACAGGCACCCAAGGGTGCCTGTTCGCATTACAGCTTCTGGAATTGCCGGTTATCAATACTTTGGCTGACCTGTTTGTTGATCAGGTTCAGCAACAGCATGGAACGGGTTTCACCATCCGGTTCGGTGTAGATCGCCTTTAAGCCTTCAAAGACTCCGTTGGTAATCAACACGGCATCGCCCGGCTGTGGGGTTTGTGGATCGACATAATGCTCATCACCGTGTGCCTGAAGCTCTTCAATAACCTGTAGCGGAATGAGAGCCGGTAAAGCCCCAAAACGCACAAAGTGACTGACACCTCGGGTTGCGCTGATCGTGGTGGTATGAATGCGCTCCGGATCGAACTCGACGAACAGATAGTTGGGAAATAACGGCTCATCGACCGCAATACGCTTACCGCGTACGATCTTTTCCAGCGTGATAATCGGGCTTAGACAGTTCACTTCTTGCCGCACCAAGTGTTCCTGCGCCCGTAAAAGTTGGCCACGCTTACAATAAAGTAAATACCAAGATTCCATAATTTCACATGCCTTTCTGTCAGCCAGTAAGCATAGCAAAAGCCGCAACGGATACCTAGTAACGCGGATTTTCTGTCTGTGACAATCTCTATCTGTATGAATCTTTGGCTGTCAGGGGAATATCACACACTTATCTACCCTGCTCAGGTATAACAGTAGGCTTTAAATTTGTTACTGTCACAGTATTGTAGGCGTGTCAGATGACCAATGTGACGTCATTATCATTTCTGAATTGAGGGAGAGACATGGAGCTATTTCTGCTGAGTAACGGCAAACTTTCCGGTGAGGCCGAACTGCTCGGCTATGCCAAAAACCAACTGTTGGCGATGATTGAACGCTGTAAGATCGCCTCTGCGGTATTAATCCCTTATGCACTGATCCGCAGCGATTACGATCAGCGGGCGCAAGAGCTGACCCAGGCGTTGGGTATCAAGGTCACCAGCATTCATCATGCCGAGTCTCCGGCGGCGGCGATCGCGCAGGCCGAATGCATCCTGATCAGCGGTGGCAATACCTGGATGCTGAACCAGATGCTGCACGAACAGAGCCTGATCGTGCCCATCCAGCGCGCGGTGCGTGAACGTAATGTGCCTTACGTAGGTTGGAGCGCGGGCTGCAACGTGGCGACACCGAGTATCCGTACCACCAACGATATGCCAGTGCGTAACAGCGTAGTGCTACCCGCCCTGGGCCTGTTCCCGTTGCAGATTAATCCGCACTATATCGATGCCCATATCAGTGGCCACATGGGGGAAACCCGTGATGAGCGATTGGCAGAGTTTTGCGCGGTCAACCCGAGCGAGTCGGTGGTGGCATTGCGCGAAGGCAGCCTGTTGCACGTCAGCGGTAACGATCTGCGTTATTTCAGTGCCAAGCAGCAGGGTTTCAAGGTGTTCCGCCATGGGGTAGAGACGCAGGAGTATCACGACACGCAGGCATTGCGCCCGCTAGTGCCGTTTACCTGTCATTGATCCGTTGAGCTTCGTTTAACAAAATTGCAGCAACAACCCTGAAGAGGGCTTATAATGCCCTCCTCACTGGCCGTTATAATGATCATCATGAAATACCGTGACTTACGTGATTTCCTCTCGTTGCTGGAAAAGAGAGGGGAATTAAAACGCATCAGCCAGCCGATTGATCCTTATCTGGAAATGACAGAAATTGCCGATCGCACCTTGCGTGCGGGCGGCCCGGCGTTGCTGTTCGAAAACCCGAAAGGTTACGACATGCCGGTGCTGTGCAATCTGTTCGGTACCACCCAGCGCGTGGCGATGGGCATGGGCCAGGAAGACGTTAGCGCGCTGCGTGAGGTCGGCAAGCTGCTGGCGTTCCTTAAAGAGCCGGAGCCGCCGAAAGGCTTCCGCGATCTGTTCGATAAAATCCCCAAATTCAAACAGGTGCTCAACATGCCGACCAAGGTGTTGGGTTCCGCGCCGTGTCAGGAACAGGTCTGGCAGGGGGATGATGTTGATTTGGGCCGTATCCCGATTATGCATTGCTGGCCGGAAGATGCCGCACCGCTGGTGACCTGGGGGCTGACCGTGACGCGCGGTCCGCACAAAGAGCGCCAGAATCTGGGCATCTACCGCCAACAGGTGCTGGGCAAGAACAAGCTGATTATGCGTTGGTTGTCGCATCGCGGTGGCGCGCTGGATTATCTGGAATGGTGTCAGACCCATCCCGGTGAGCGTTTCCCGGTCGCGGTTGCCTTGGGGGCCGATCCTGCCACCATTCTCGGCGCAGTCACGCCGGTGCCGGATAACCTTTCCGAATATGCGTTCGCCGGGCTGCTGCGCGGCAACAAGACCGAAGTGGTCAAATGCCTCTCTAACGATCTTGAAGTTCCTGCCAGCGCCGAGATTGTGCTGGAAGGCTATATCGATCCGGGTGAGATGGCACCGGAAGGCCCGTATGGCGATCACACTGGTTACTACAACGAGATTGACCACTTTCCGGTCTTTACCGTCACCCATATTACCCAGCGGCGGAACGCGATTTACCACTCGACCTATACCGGCCGCCCGCCGGATGAACCGGCGATTTTGGGCGTGGCGCTTAACGAAGTCTTTGTGCCGATCCTGCAAAAACAGTTCCCGGAAATTGTGGATTTCTATCTGCCACCGGAAGGGTGTTCCTACCGCCTGGCGGTGGTTACCATCAAAAAACAGTATGCTGGGCATGCCAAACGCGTAATGATGGGGGTCTGGTCTTTCCTGCGCCAATTCATGTATACCAAGTTTGTTATCGTGTGCGATGACGACGTGAATGCGCGCGACTGGAATGACGTGATTTGGGCCATTACCACCCGTATGGATCCGGCAAGGGATACCGTCTTGGTGGAGAATACGCCGATTGATTATCTGGATTTCGCTTCGCCAGTTTCTGGTCTTGGCTCGAAAATGGGCCTGGATGCCACCAATAAATGGCCGGGAGAAACCCAGCGTGAGTGGGGCCGTCCGATTAAGATGGATGAAAAGGTGCGTGCGCGCATCGATGAAATCTGGGACGAGCTCGCCATATTCAGTGACAGAGAACCGACGCTGTAGCGTCAGGCTTTGTACTCAGCTTTGCATTGATGACCCGACAGAGGGAACGCATGACAATATTGAGCTGTAAAGTGACCTCCGTAGAGGCCATTACCGATACCGTTTATCGGGTACGTTTAGTACCTGAAGGATCGTTTTCGTTCCAGGCAGGGCAATACTTGATGGTAGTGATGGACGAGCGTGATAAGCGCCCGTTCTCTCTTGCTTCGACACCGGCACAGCAGGACTATATCGAATTGCACATTGGTGCTTCGGAACTGAATCTGTACGCAATGGCGGTGATGGAGCGAATCCTCAAAGAGCAGGCGATCACCGTGGATATCCCGCACGGTGACGCTTGGCTGCGTGAAGAGGGGAACCGTCCGCTGGTGCTGATTGCGGGTGGGACCGGGTATTCTTATGCCCGTTCTATCCTGTTGGCCGCGCTGGAACGGCAGCCAGATCGTGAAATCTCCATTTACTGGGGCGGGCGTGAACTGAAGCACCTTTATGATCTCAGCGAACTGAAAAACCTTTCGATGCAGTACCCTAATCTAAAGGTGATCCCGGTGGTGGAACAGCCAGAGAGTGATTGGCGTGGCCGTAGCGGTACCGTATTAAGTGCGGTATTGCAGGATTTCGGTTCACTGGCAGAGCATGACATCTATATTGCTGGCCGTTTCGAGATGGCGAAAATTGCTCGTGAGCGTTTTTGTGCCGAGCGTGGCGCTTTAGAAGCGCATATGTATGGCGATGCATTCTCGTTTATCTGATCAAACACGCAGCAGTAAAAACGGGGTGGCCAAGCGCGCCCCGTTTTTATTGGGGCCGGTGCAGATTTTGGGCATAAAATCTATGGTCACCCCCGTTTTTGCAACACTGATTTTGATTTATGATGGGCTTGCTTAAATCTATCCGGCGTCACTATGGGCAAGGATGCCCGCGCCACGATGAGTTCCGCGCCTGATAAACCTAAAAAACCCGGCGGCTTCCAAGAGCCATTTTTTATGTTAGGTTTTTCATCAGGCCGTTTGGCCGTTCATGTCATCAATAATCAGTCTTCGCAAAACCAGATGGGTAACTACTTTAATTAGCGTTAAATCTGTCGGTTAGGGCAGGTTTAACGCTACCTTTCGAACACGGTTTGCCCTGTCGTTACTGCCCACGCTATCCGAGCGAGTTTGTTAGCCAACGCGCAAGCAACGACATTGGAATGCTTTCGTGTCAGTTGCTCTCTGACCCAGTCGGCAAGATGTCCTGACTGGGAGTCAATGTGCTGGAGAAAAACCCTGGCACACTGAACAAGCAACTGGCGCAACTTTTTATCACCGCGTTTACTTATCCCCAGTAACGTATTTTTCCCGCCAGTGCTGTGCTGTCGGGGAACTAAACCTGTTGCAGCCGCAAAATCACGGCTGCGAGCATATTGTTTGCCATCCCCCAGGTGAGAGGACAAAACGCTGGCGGTTATAGGACCGATGCCAGGGATGATCAATAAGCGCTGCCCGGTATCATCACGGCTCAGCTCTTGCTTCAACGCCACTTCCAGTTCTGTGATCTGTTCGACCAGATAAAGGTAATGGGCGTGTAAACGCATAAGCAGTTGTGCCAGATAGGGCGGAAGCTCATTATCTGCCAGTACCGCAGCAAGGCGTTTTATCACTGTAATCCCGACCGGCATGCTGATGCCAAACTCCAGCAAAAAAGCATGCATCTGGTTGGTTGTTTTGACCTTGTCTCTAACCAGCGACTCCCTGACGCGATGTAAAGCTCGCATGGCCTGCTGAGCCTCAGTTCTCGGCTGTACAAACCGCATGGAAGGACGTGAGGCAGCCTCACATATCGCTTCAGCATCGACGAAATCATTCTTGTTGCTCTTAACAAAAGGACGGACAAACTGCGGAGAAATAAGCCTGGCCTCATGGCCTAAGTCTGATATGCGACGAGCCATAAAGTGCGCACCGGCACAGGCCTCCATAACAACAGTCGCAGAGGAACAGCCAGCGAGAAACTCAAATAACTTGGCTCGAGTAAGTTTTTTACGAAGAAGCGCCCTGCCAGACTTATCCTGACAGTGAACATGGAACGAATGCTTGCCGAGAGCGATACCGATGAGTGTAACGTTTTGCATGATGATCCCCTTCAGAAAAAAAACACCCTGTCAGAGTACCGCTCACAGGGTGGGGGTGACCATCTCATTAACCCGCCCCTGACAGGCGGGAAGTACAGCAACTAAACTATGAGGGATGCCCCGGCGGGCATCCAAGCAGACACAGCTAAACGCGTTCAAACACCGTTGCGATCCCCTGACCCAGGCCGATGCACATGGTCGCCAGGCCGAACTGCACATCGCGGCGCTCCATGTTATTCAGCAGGGTAGTGGAGATACGTGAACCGGAACAGCCCAACGGGTGGCCGAGCGCGATCGCGCCGCCGTTCAGGTTCACTTTATCGTCCATACTTTCCAGCAACCCAAGATCTTTGATACAGGGCAGAGACTGGGCAGCAAAAGCTTCATTCAGTTCAAACAGACCGATATCCTGCACGCTTAAACCTGCGCGTTTCAGCGCCAGTTTACTGGCAGGCACCGGGCCGTAACCCATGATGGAAGGATCGCACCCGACCACGGCCATCGAACGGATACGCGCGCGGGCTTTCAAACCCAACGCTTTAGCGCGCGATTCGCTCATAATCAACATTGCAGAGGCGCCGTCGGACAATGCCGAAGAGCTGCCCGCCGTCACGGTGCCATTCACCGGATCGAATGCCGGGCGCAACGCGGCCAGGCTGGCGACGGTGGTTTCCGGGCGGATCACTTCGTCATAATCGTAACGTGTCAGCACGCCGTCGGCGTCGTGGCCGCTGGTCGGGATAATTTCATTTTTGAAGTACCCGGCCAAAGTGGCGGCATGTGCGCGCTGATGTGAACGTGCGGCGAACTCATCCTGCATTTCACGGCTGATGCCATGTATCTTGGCCAGCATCTCTGCGGTGAGGCCCATCATCCCGGCGGCTTTGGCCACGGTACGGCTCAAGCCTGGGTGGAAGTCCACGCCGTGGTTCATCGGCACGTGGCCCATATGCTCAACGCCGCCAATCAGGCTGACCTGCGCGTCGCCGACCATAATAGCGCGAGCGGCATCGTGCAAAGCCTGCATGGATGAACCGCACAGGCGGTTCACCGTCACTGCCGGTACGCTGTGGGGAATCTCTGCCAGCAGCGCGGCGTTGCGAGCGATGTTAAAACCTTGCTCCAGCGTTTGTTGTACGCAACCCCAGTAAATGTCGTCAATCTCGGCGGCATTCAGCGCCGGGTTGCGGCTCAGCACGGCACGCATCAGGTGAGCGGAGAGATCTTCGGCGCGTACCTGGCGGAAGGCGCCGCCTTTTGAGCGGCCCATCGGCGTACGTACGGCATCAACAATAACTACATTTTCCATCTTTATGACCTCATGCCGGTTGGCCAGTGGAGATATCAGACAGCGCCGCTGCCACCACCGGATAGTAGCTTTCATTGCGCTCTGCTTTGGCGCGCAGACCTGCTGGCACCTGATATAGCGCACCAAGATGAGCATAACGCTGCGCCATTTCGACGTAATGAGTGGTGCCAAGCGTATCCAGATAACGGAACACGCCGCCGTGGAACGGCGGGAAGCCAAGACCATACACCAGCGCCATATCGGCTTCTGCCGGGCTGGCGACAATACCTTCTTCCAGGCAACGCACCACTTCGTTGATCATCGGGATCATCATGCGCGCGATGATCTCGTCGCTGCTAATGGCTTGTGCCGGTTGGCTCACTTCTGCCAGCAATGCATCGCTCTGTTCGTCGTTATCCTTGCGCGGTTTACCTTTGCTGTCTTGGCTGTAACGGTAGAAGCCCAACTGGTTTTTCTGCCCAAAACGCTGGTTGTCGAACATCACGTCGACTGCATCGCGGTAATCTTTACTCATCCGCTCAGGGAAGCCAGCGGCCATCACGGCCTGAGCGTGGTGAGCGGTATCAATGCCGACGACATCCAGCAGATAAGCCGGGCCCATCGGCCAGCCGAACTGTTTCTCCATCACTTTGTCGATCTGACGGAAGTCAGCGCCGTCACGCAGCAGCAGGCTGAAACCGGCAAAGTAGGGGAACAGAACGCGGTTGACAAAAAATCCAGGGCAATCGTTGACCACAATCGGTGTTTTACCCATGCGGGTGGCATAAGCCACCACGGCAGCAATGGTGCTGTCGCTGGTTTGCTCACCGCGAATAATTTCGACCAGCGGCATGCGATGGACCGGGTTGAAGAAGTGCATACCGCAGAAGTTTTGTGGGCGCTTCAACGATTTGGCCAGTTGAGTAATCGGGATGGTTGAGGTGTTAGAGGCCAACACGACATTTTCACCGATCAACCCTTCCACTTCGGCTAGCACGGCAGCCTTCACTTTCGGGTTTTCTACCACCGCTTCAACAATCAACTGGGCCCGTTCAATACCGGCATAATCCAGCCGGGGCTGAATGGTGGACAGCACCTGTGCCATCTTCAAACCATCCAACTTACCGCGTTCCAGCTGTTTATTCAGCAGTTTGGCGGCTTCATTCATGCCGAGCGTCAGGGATTTGTCATTAATGTCTTTCATGATGACCGGTACGCCCTTCAGCGCTGATTGGTAGGCAATTCCACCGCCCATGATCCCGGCACCCAAGACGGCAGCCTGTTTTGGTGCCTCGGCATTTTTCGCCAGCTTCTTCGCTTGGCTTTTCACAAACTGATCGTTAAGGAAAATGCCCACCAAAGCGCGTGCTTCATTAGAGCGCGCCAAAGGGACGAAGCTGGCGGTTTCCAGCTTCAGCGCTTCGTCACGGCCCAATTTTGCCGCGGCTTCAATGGTTTTTATTGCGACCATCGGTGCCGGATAATGTTTACCCGCAGTTTGCAGCACCATGCCTTTGGCGGTGGTGAAGCTCATTGCCGCTTCGATTGGGCTTAGTTTCAATGGTTCTAGCTTCGGTTGACGGTAAGCACGCCAATCTAGCTGGCCTTCGATCGCCTGTTTCAGCATCTTCAGGGCGGCTTCTACCAGTTTTTCTGTTGCCACCACCGCATCAACCAGGCCGACTTTCAGTGCCTCTTTGGTACCAATGTCTTTGCCAGCAGCAATGATTTCCAGCGCGCTGTCATTCCCCAGCAGGCGTGGTAAGCGCACCGAGCCACCGAAGCCCGGCATGATGCCAAGTTTGGTTTCAGGCAGACCGATGCGGGCATCTGGAGAGGCAACACGGAAATCGGTAGCCAGGATACATTCACAACCACCGCCGAGTGCATAACCGTTGATGGCCGCAATGGTTGGTACCGGTAAATCTTCCAAGCGGTTGAAAACGCTGTTGGCAAATATCAGCCATTCATGCAGTTTTTCAGCCGGTGCGGCAAATAGCGAAAGGAATTCGGTGATATCGGCGCCGACAATAAAGGCGGCTTTGGAAGAACGCAGCAGCAACCCTTTCAGCTCGGTTTGCTTTTCCAGCACCTCAAGTGCCGCGCCTAGGCTGGCAACGGTGCTGGTATCCAGTTTGTTGATCGAGCCAGGTGCGTTGAACACCAGCTCGGCGATACCGTTTTCGAGCCAGTGTACTTGTAATGTTTCGCCTTGGTAGAGCATGTCTATCTCCTGAATCAGCGCAGATGATCTGGTATGACCAGATGATGAGGAGTGTGGTTTTTATGTTAACAATATGCAAATAAAAGATTGCGTATTTGCAGGATTGATCACATGGAAGATGAGTAATCCATTGATATAAATATAGGTTATTTTTCCTGCTGAGAACGATAAATACGCAAGTTAAAACGCGTTGCCAAAAGACTGAACGCGAGATGCAATGCATTTGCAGCAGGTTTGCGAAGCTCTCCGCATGCAAGAGGAGATGAGGTTGGAGCGCCGATGCAGTGTGTTAAGATGGCGCATTCCGTTTTGAGGATATAAGGGTACTGTGATGGAAACGCTGGCTTCTTTGTATAACGATCATCTGGCAACGCTGCAAAAGCGGGCGCGTGAAGTGTTAGAACGCAATAACTTGGACGCATTGCTGATCCACTCCGGGGAACTGCAACGGGTTTTCTTGGATGACCACCACTATCCGTTTAAAGTGAACGCGAACTTTAAAGCCTGGGTGCCGGTGACTTCCGTGCCGAACTGTTGGCTGTGGGTGGATGGCGTTAACAAACCGAAGCTCTGGTTCTATTCTCCGGTAGATTACTGGCACAGCGTCGAGCCACTGCCGGACAGTTTCTGGACTAAATTTATCGAACTGCAACCTCTGGTTAATGCCAACGATATTGCCAGTCAACTGCCATCACAGCGCGAGCGTGTAGGCTATATCGGCTACGCCCAGCAGCGCGCTCGCGATCTCGGGATTGTTTCTGAGAACATCAACCCGCAAGCGGTACTGAATTATCTCGATTTCCATCGCTCGATCAAAACCGGTTATGAATTGGCTTGCATGCGTGAAGCGCAGAAAACCGCCGTGATGGGCCATCGCGCCGCGCACGAGGCTTTTATGTCTGGCATGAGCGAGTTCGATATCAATCTCGCGTACTTGACGGCAACCGGTCATCGCGATACCGATGTCCCTTACGACAATATTGTCGCCCTGAACGAACATGCGGCGGTACTGCATTACACCAAGCTGGATCATCAACCACCGGCAGAAGCCCGGAGTTTCCTTATCGATGCAGGGGCTGAGTATAACGGCTATGCTGCCGATCTGACGCGCACTTATGCGGGCCAGAGTGGTAATGCATTCGCTCATCTGGTGAAAGATCTTAACGACGAACAACTGGCATTGATTGGTGCCATAAAATCTGGGGTACGCTATACCGATTACCATGTGCAAATGCATCAACGTATCGCCAAGCTGCTCAAAAACCATAAACTGGTGAGTGGCATCAGCGAAGAGGCAATGGTAGAGCAGGGCATTACCTGCCCATTCCTGCCGCATGGCTTGGGGCATCCTCTTGGTTTGCAGGTTCATGATACTGCCGGTTTTATGCAGGATGAAAATGGTACCCATCTGCCAGCACCGGCAAAATATCCTTTCCTGCGTTGTACCCGAGTGTTGCAACCGGGTATGGTGCTGACCATCGAGCCAGGATTGTATTTTATTGAATCACTGTTGGCTCCATGGCGTAGTGGAGAATTCAGTAAACACTTTGCTTGGGATCGCATCGATGCGCTTAAACCCTACGGTGGTATCCGCATTGAGGACAATATTGTGATTCATGAGAAGCGTGTTGAGAATATGACGCGTGACCTGAATCTGGCCTGATGCAGCCTTACCCGATCCCTAGCGCTGCGATCAGCGTCAGTGAAGAGATAAAGAAGAGCCGTTTCATCACGTTGCTGGCACCGACCTGCGGAGTTGATGCGGCCAAAGCCTTTATTCAGCAGGTTCGTGAGGAACATCCCTCCGCCCAGCATCATTGCTGGGCGTTTGTTGCCGGGGCACCTGATGATTCACAGCAGTTGGGTTTCTCTGATGACGGTGAACCTTCGGGGACCGCGGGTAAACCGATCCTTGCTCAGTTGATGGGCAGTGGGATTGGTGAGATAACCGCTGTGGTTGTGCGTTACTACGGCGGTATTAAACTGGGAACCGGTGGGTTAGTGAAAGCTTATGGTAGTGGTGTGCAGCAGGCACTGAAACAATTGGTTGTCAGTAACAAGGTTCCACAGGCCGAATATACTTTGCAGTGTGATTATGCGCAGTTGGCGCTGGTAGAGAATTTGTTGCAGCAAAGTGAAGGGCGGATTGTACATGGGGAATATGGTGCCGCAGTGATGCTGCATCTGGCCTTGCCAGCAACAGGTGTTGAGGTATTTGGGAATAAATTACGTGATCTGAGTCGCGGTAATTTGCAATTAACCCCTATTTCGTAATAATTCCCCAACTGAATCGCTAAGGATCGTGCTGAAATGCATTTTCGCGCCATAACCCGCATCGTGGGCCTGCTAGTCATCTTGTTTTCCGGAACGATGTTCATTCCCGGCCTGGTGGCATTGATATACCGCGACGGAGCAGGGCGGGCATTCAGTCAGACCTTCTTTGTTGCGGTGACAATCGGCCTGATGCTGTGGTGGCCGAACCGTAAACAGAAGAATGAGTTAAAACCTCGCGAAGGCTTCCTGATTGTGGTGCTGTTCTGGACGGTATTGGGCAGCGTTGGGGCATTACCTTTCCTGTTTGCGGAACGGCCAAATCTCTCTCTCACCGACGCATTCTTTGAATCCTTTTCCGGCTTAACCACAACCGGTGCCACTACGCTGGTGGGGTTGGATGCTTTACCGAAGGCGATCCTGTTCTACCGCCAAATGCTGCAATGGATGGGTGGGATGGGAATCATTGTTCTTGCGGTAGCCATACTGCCTATTCTTGGCGTTGGGGGTATGCAGTTGTACCGTGCAGAAATGCCGGGCCCGCTGAAAGACAATAAGATGCGTCCGCGTATTGCTGAAACCGCCAAAACCCTGTGGCTGATTTATGTCTTACTGACGATTGCCTGTGCGCTTGCGTTGTGGGGGGCTGGCATGTCGGCATTTGATGCTATTGGTCACAGCTTCGCAACCATCGCCATCGGTGGGTTTTCCACGCATGATGCCAGCATCGGTTACTATGCCAGCCCGACAATCAACACGATTGTCGCTGTTTTCCTGCTGATCTCTGGCTGTAATTTCGGTCTGCATTTTGCCGTGTTGAGCGGGCGCAGTTTGAAAGTGTACTGGCGAGATCCAGAATTCCGCATGTTCATCGCCGTGCAGTTTACCCTAGTGGCAGTATGCACTCTGATACTGTGGTGGCACGGCATCTATAAAAGCGGTATGGAAACCATCAACCAGGCTTTCTTCCAGGTCGTCTCGATGGCGACAACGGCGGGTTTCACTACCGACAGCTTTTCTAAATGGCCGCTGTTCCTGCCGATGTTGTTACTCTGTTCGGCATTCATTGGTGGTTGTGCTGGTTCAACGGGCGGCGGGCTCAAGGTGATCCGCATTCTTTTGCTGTATTTGCAAGGTTCGCGAGAGTTGAAGCGGTTAGTGCACCCTAATGCGGTTTACACCATCAAATTGGGTAACCGTGCATTGCCAGAACGTATCCTCGAAGCGGTATGGGGCTTCTTCTCGGCCTATGCATTGGTGTTTATCATCAGTATGTTGGCAATTATCGCGACCGGCGTGGATGATTTCTCTGCCTTCGCTGCGGTGACCGCCACACTCAACAATCTGGGGCCGGGCCTCGGTGTGGTTGCCGACAACTTCACTACCATGCCGCCACCGGCTAAATGGATATTAGTGCTGACCATGTTATTTGGTCGTTTGGAAGTCTTTACGCTGTTGGTTCTTTTCACGCCGACCTTCTGGCGTGAGTGATCCTATAAAAGGAGTAATGCCATGAAGGCACTGATTCTTTATTCGAGCCGTGATGGGCAAACGCGTGCCATTGCTTCTTATATAGCAAGCAAATTGCAGGATACCCTGAGCTGTGACGTTATCGACCTGCTGCAGGCGGATGCTATTGAGTTGGAGCAGTACCAACAGGTATTAATTGGTGCCTCTGTGCGTTACGGCCATTTCCATCCGGTGCTGGAAAGGTTTGTTAAGCGCCATGCTGAGCAGTTGAACCAAATGCCAAGTGCCTTCTTTGCGGTGAATCTGACTGCACGTAAACCGGAGAAGCGTGCACCGCAAACCAATGCCTATACTCGTAAGTTCTTGTTGTCATCACCTTGGCAGCCAAAACAATGTGCTGTGTTTGCCGGTGCGTTGCGTTATCCGCGCTATCGCTGGTTTGACCGCGTTATGATTCGTTTCATCATGAAAATGACGGGGGGGGAAACAGATACCAGTAAAGAAGTGGAATATACAGATTGGCAGCAGGTAGAGCGTTTTACCCAGGAGTTTCGCCGTATCCCGTACGAAAAGTGACAAAAACGCTGCCTTGCGCAGCGTTTTGTCGAAAATATCCGCGCTTGAAACGTTTTTTGAATTTAGGGGTTGCGGCGCTCTGAGAACTCCCTATAATGCGCCTCCACTGACCGGGAACAACGACTGATAAGGTCGCCCAGCCAGGAAGTGTCAACCCGGTGAAAACACCGTTCCTCGCAAGAGAAAAAAGGTTGACTCTTCAGCGGGAAAGCGTATTATCTGCCTCCCGCGTTACCGAGAAACATGCCGGTAACCACGCTCTTTAACAATTTATCAGACAATCTGTGTGGGCACTCACAAGACGATATCCAGCCACCTTGGTGGCAAAAAAATATCAAGTCTTGAAGAGTGACCAAAGCAGTAAGCATTTGAACTTCGGTTCAAATGAATATTTGCAGAAAGTAATCTTTGAGCACCGCTTTACTTGTTAAAGCAAATCGAACTTTTAATTGAAGAGTTTGATCATGGCTCAGATTGAACGCTGGCGGCAGGCCTAACACATGCAAGTCGAGCGGTAGCACAGGGAGCTTGCTCCTGGGTGACGAGCGGCGGACGGGTGAGTAATGTCTGGGAAACTGCCCGATGGAGGGGGATAACTACTGGAAACGGTAGCTAATACCGCATAACGTCTTCGGACCAAAGTGGGGGACCTTCGGGCCTCACACCATCGGATGTGCCCAGGTGGGATTAGCTAGTAGGTGGGGTAATGGCTCACCTAGGCGACGATCCCTAGCTGGTCTGAGAGGATGGCCAGCCACACTGGAACTGAGACACGGTCCAGACTCCTACGGGAGGCAGCAGTGGGGAATATTGCACAATGGGCGCAAGCCTGATGCAGCCATGCCGCGTGTGTGAAGAAGGCCTTCGGGTTGTAAAGCACTTTCAGCGAGGAGGAAGGGTGTGGTGTTAATAGCGCCATGCATTGACGTTACTCGCAGAAGAAGCACCGGCTAACTCCGTGCCAGCAGCCGCGGTAATACGGAGGGTGCAAGCGTTAATCGGAATTACTGGGCGTAAAGCGCACGCAGGCGGTTTGTTAAGTCAGATGTGAAATCCCCGCGCTTAACGTGGGAACTGCATTTGAAACTGGCAAGCTAGAGTCTTGTAGAGGGGGGTAGAATTCCAGGTGTAGCGGTGAAATGCGTAGAGATCTGGAGGAATACCGGTGGCGAAGGCGGCCCCCTGGACAAAGACTGACGCTCAGGTGCGAAAGCGTGGGGAGCAAACAGGATTAGATACCCTGGTAGTCCACGCTGTAAACGATGTCGACTTGGAGGTTGTGCCCTTGAGGCGTGGCTTCCGGAGCTAACGCGTTAAGTCGACCGCCTGGGGAGTACGGCCGCAAGGTTAAAACTCAAATGAATTGACGGGGGCCCGCACAAGCGGTGGAGCATGTGGTTTAATTCGATGCAACGCGAAGAACCTTACCTACTCTTGACATCCACGGAATTTGGCAGAGATGCCTGAGTGCCTTCGGGAACCGTGAGACAGGTGCTGCATGGCTGTCGTCAGCTCGTGTTGTGAAATGTTGGGTTAAGTCCCGCAACGAGCGCAACCCTTATCCTTTGTTGCCAGCACGTAATGGTGGGAACTCAAAGGAGACTGCCGGTGATAAACCGGAGGAAGGTGGGGATGACGTCAAGTCATCATGGCCCTTACGAGTAGGGCTACACACGTGCTACAATGGCATATACAAAGAGAAGCAAACTCGCGAGAGCCAGCGGACCTCATAAAGTATGTCGTAGTCCGGATTGGAGTCTGCAACTCGACTCCATGAAGTCGGAATCGCTAGTAATCGTAGATCAGAATGCTACGGTGAATACGTTCCCGGGCCTTGTACACACCGCCCGTCACACCATGGGAGTGGGTTGCAAAAGAAGTAGGTAGCTTAACCTTCGGGAGGGCGCTTACCACTTTGTGATTCATGACTGGGGTGAAGTCGTAACAAGGTAACCGTAGGGGAACCTGCGGTTGGATCACCTCCTTACCGAACGATATTGATTGAGTGAGTGTTCACAACAGATTGTCTGATGAAAAAGTAACGAGCAGAAAAATCTTTATAGGCTTGTAGCTCAGGTGGTTAGAGCGCACCCCTGATAAGGGTGAGGTCGGTGGTTCAAGTCCACTCAGGCCTACCAAATTCGCACTTATGCTGCGTTATGCGCGCGGTCGTTTACCCAAAAGTAAACTTCCCTTACGCATGCCTTGCCTAAGCACGAATTAACAGGATTTCCAACAGGAAAAGATTGTTATTCGCCGCGAGTGGTAATAAAGATTTCTGCAAGTGACTGTATGGGGCTATAGCTCAGCTGGGAGAGCGCCTGCCTTGCACGCAGGAGGTCAGCGGTTCGATCCCGCTTAGCTCCACCATATCCCTACGGTCCTTGAGAATACTTCAGAGTGTACTGGCAACAGTATGCTGCGAAGTATTTTGCTCTTTAACAATCTGGAACAAGCTGAAAATTGAAACCTGACAGCAGAAACTTATCCCTCCGTAGAAGTCTTGGGGTAAGAAGTACCCTGTCAGAGAGTCTCTCAATTGTTTACAGCACGACTGTTGTCTTCTGTTTACAGGAAACACCTTCGGGTTGTGAGGTTAAGTGACTAAGCGTACACGGTGGATGCCTAGGCAGTCAGAGGCGATGAAGGGCGTGCTAATCTGCGAAAAGTGTCGGTAAGGTGATATGAACCGTTATAACCGGCAATACCCGAATGGGGAAACCCAGTGCAATCCGTTGCACTATCGTATGGTGAATACATAGCCATACGAGGCGAACCGGGGGAACTGAAACATCTAAGTACCCCGAGGAAAAGAAATCAACCGAGATTCCCCAAGTAGCGGCGAGCGAACGGGGAAGAGCCCAGAATCTGAATCAGTTTATGTGTTAGTGGAAGCGTCTGGAAAGTCGCGCAGCAAAGGGTGATAGCCCCGTACACCAAAATGCATATTCTGTGAGTTCGATGAGTAGGGCGGGACACGTGACATCCTGTCTGAATATGGGGGGACCATCCTCCAAGGCTAAATACTCCTGACTGACCGATAGTGAACCAGTACCGTGAGGGAAAGGCGAAAAGAACCCCGGCGAGGGGAGTGAAATAGAACCTGAAACCGTGTACGTACAAGCAGTGGGAGCCTCTTTTATGGGGTGACTGCGTACCTTTTGTATAATGGGTCAGCGACTTATATTTTGTAGCAAGGTTAACCGTATAGGGGAGCCGTAGGGAAACCGAGTCTTAACTGGGCGTCTAGTTGCAAGGTATAGACCCGAAACCCGGTGATCTAGCCATGGGCAGGTTGAAGGTTGGGTAACACTAACTGGAGGACCGAACCGACTAATGTTGAAAAATTAGCGGATGACTTGTGGCTGGGGGTGAAAGGCCAATCAAACCGGGAGATAGCTGGTTCTCCCCGAAAGCTATTTAGGTAGCGCCTCGTGAACTCATCTTCGGGGGTAGAGCACTGTTTCGGCTAGGGGGCCATCCCGGCTTACCAACCCGATGCAAACTCCGAATACCGAAGAATGTTATCACGGGAGACACACGGCGGGTGCTAACGTCCGTCGTGAAGAGGGAAACAACCCAGACCGCCAGCTAAGGTCCCAAAGTCATGGTTAAGTGGGAAACGATGTGGGAAGGCATAGACAGCCAGGATGTTGGCTTAGAAGCAGCCATCATTTAAAGAAAGCGTAATAGCTCACTGGTCGAGTCGGCCTGCGCGGAAGATGTAACGGGGCTAAACCATGCACCGAAGCTGCGGCAGCGACGCTTAGGCGTTGTTGGGTAGGGGAGCGTTCTGTAAGCCGTTGAAGGTGGTCTGTGAGGGCTGCTGGAGGTATCAGAAGTGCGAATGCTGACATAAGTAACGATAAAGCGGGTGAAAAACCCGCTCGCCGGAAGACCAAGGGTTCCTGTCCAACGTTAATCGGGGCAGGGTGAGTCGACCCCTAAGGCGAGGCCGAAAGGCGTAGTCGATGGGAAACGGGTTAATATTCCCGTACTCGGTGTTACTGCGAAGGGGGGACGGAGAAGGCTAGGCTGGCCGGGCGACGGTTGTCCCGGTTTAAGCGTGTAGGGGGAGAGAATTGGTAAATCCGTTCTCTTATTCAACCCTGAGGCGTGATGACGATGCACTACGGTGCAGAAGCAGTTGATGCCAAGCTTCCAGGAAAAGCCTCTAAGCTCCAGGTAACACAGAATCGTACCCCAAACCGACACAGGTGGTCAGGTAGAGAATACCCAGGCGCTTGAGAGAACTCGGGTGAAGGAACTAGGCAAAATGGTGCCGTAACTTCGGGAGAAGGCACGCTGGCGCGTAGGTGAAGTCCCTTGCGGATGGAGCTGAAGCCAGTCGCAGATACCAGCTGGCTGCAACTGTTTAATAAAAACACAGCACTGTGCAAACACGAAAGTGGACGTATACGGTGTGACGCCTGCCCGGTGCTGGAAGGTTAATTGATGGGGTTAGCCGCAAGGCGAAGCTCTTGATCGAAGCCCCAGTAAACGGCGGCCGTAACTATAACGGTCCTAAGGTAGCGAAATTCCTTGTCGGGTAAGTTCCGACCTGCACGAATGGCGTAATGATGGCCAGGCTGTCTCCACCCGAGACTCAGTGAAATTGAACTCGCTGTGAAGATGCAGTGTACCCGCGGCAAGACGGAAAGACCCCGTGAACCTTTACTATAGCTTGACACTGAACATTGAGCCTTGATGTGTAGGATAGGTGGGAGGCAGTGAAGTGTGGACGCCAGTCTGCATGGAGCCAACCTTGAAATACCACCCTTTAATGTTTGATGTTCTAACTCGGCCCCGTGATCCGGGGTGAGGACAGTGTCTGGTGGGTAGTTTGACTGGGGCGGTCTCCTCCCAAAGAGTAACGGAGGAGCACGAAGGTTAGCTAATCACGGTCGGACATCGTGAGGTTAGTGCAAAGGCATAAGCTAGCTTGACTGCGAGAGTGACGGCTCGAGCAGGTACGAAAGTAGGTCTTAGTGATCCGGTGGTTCTGAATGGAAGGGCCATCGCTCAACGGATAAAAGGTACTCCGGGGATAACAGGCTGATACCGCCCAAGAGTTCATATCGACGGCGGTGTTTGGCACCTCGATGTCGGCTCATCACATCCTGGGGCTGAAGTAGGTCCCAAGGGTATGGCTGTTCGCCATTTAAAGTGGTACGCGAGCTGGGTTTAGAACGTCGTGAGACAGTTCGGTCCCTATCTGCCGTGGGCGTTGGAAGATTGAGAGGGGTTGCTCCTAGTACGAGAGGACCGGAGTGAACGCACCGCTGGTGTTCGGGTTGTCATGCCAATGGCACTGCCCGGTAGCTAAGTGCGGAACAGATAAGCGCTGAAAGCATCTAAGCGCGAAACTAGCCTCGAGATGAGTCTTCCCTGGGCCTTTAAGGCTCCTGAAGGAACGTTTAAGACTAAAACGTTGATAGGCTGGGTGTGTAAGTGCAGCGATGCATTGAGCTAACCAGTACTAATGAACCGTGAGGCTTAACCTTACAACACCGAAGGTGTTTTGGTGAGAGAGACAGAATATAAGTTTTGATTTTCAGCGATGTTCCGAGATTGGTTTTGATGGTTGCACAAAGAGTGCAACGGTTAAAATGAAACAGAATTTGCCTGGCGGCAATAGCGCGGTGGTCCCACCTGATCCCATGCCGAACTCAGAAGTGAAACGCCGTAGCGCCGATGGTAGTGTGGGGTCTCCCCATGCGAGAGTAGGACACTGCCAGGCATCAAACGAAGCAGAAGGCCATCCGCAAGGATGGCCTTTTTGCGTTATAGCTCTCTTTGCAAGAAAATCTTCTATTTGCATTTTATTGCTAACAGCTTGGTGAATGATTAAATATAGCGAAGATTCTCATCTGAAATATCCTAGAGAAGTTTGGTTTTAAGTATTTAATCTAATATTCATACATATAGACAATAGTTATTAACTTTATATAACGCAGAGAACAGAATTGAGATAGATAAGGTGAGTTCTGGTATCAATATGATCTTAAAATATTTTTCTAATTTTCTCTTAAAAAATTCATTGAGTAATGATGAAAAATCAAATCAATAAAAACAAATAATAGCCATATTCGTTTAATCGAGTAGACTAGATGATAATTTATTACGTAAGAGTATTTAACGTCATGTCTACTGAAAACACTTCTTTAAAAAAACACAATACTTTCGCGCTCCCGGTTAACGCTGCGCATTTAGTTATTGCTGAAAAAATTGAAATGATGATTAAGGCTTGGCAAAAAGCGCAGAAGCGCCGGGAGCCACTACTGGTAATCGGTGAAGGGAGTAATGTCCTGTTCTTGGAAGACTTCGCTGGTACCGTCATGATTAATGACCTGAAAGGTATCGAAGTCAGGGAAGAGGATGATGATTGGCATCTTCATGTCGGCTCCGGTGAGAATTGGCACTATCTGGTAAGTAAGACTCTTGAGCAGGATATACCAGGGTTGGAAAATCTAGCATTGATTCCTGGCTTGGTAGGTTCTGCACCGATCCAAAACATTGGTGCGTATGGCTTGGAACTGAAGCATGTTTGCGAATATGTTGATCTGTTGAATCTGAGGACAGGCGAGATTGATCGCATGAGCCCCGAACGTTGCGAGTTTGGTTACCGTGAAAGCGTGTTTAAACATGAGTTTAAAGTCGGCTATATCATCGTAGGTGTCGGTTTACGGCTCAATAAGTTGTGGAGTCCACTACTGAACTACGGTGATCTTACCAAACTAGACCAACAGACAGTCACGCCACAGCAAGTCTTTGATGCGGTATGCGCCATGCGGCGTAGTAAGTTGCCGGACCCACGGGTAACGGGCAACGCAGGTAGCTTCTTCAAAAACCCGCAGGTGAGCGAAGAAGAAGCCAACATGCTTCTTACCAAGTATCCAACGATGCCTCATTACCCGCAGCCGGGCGGGCAAGTGAAATTGGCCGCTGGTTGGCTCATCGATCAGTGCTCGTTAAAGGGATATCAGATTGGTGGCGCTGCGGTGCACCGTCAGCAGGCACTGGTTCTGGTGAATGCAGATAATGCCAGCAGCCAGGATGTGGTTGCGCTGGCAAGGTATGTTCGCAATACGGTAGCTGAAAAGTTTGATGTCTGGTTGGAGCCGGAAGTGCGCTTTATTGGGGCAACCGGTGAGCTAGATGCGATCGAGGTTCTGTCATGAAAGATCCCAAAGTACCACTTAAGATTATTTCACTTCTAGCTGATGGCGAGTTTCACTCAGGCGAGCACTTGGGTGAGTTTCTGGGAATGAGCCGCGCGGCCATTAACAAACACATTCAGACTATCCGGGAGTGGGGGCTGGATGTGTTTACCGTGCCAGGTAAAGGTTATAGCCTGCAAGGGGCGATGAATTTACTGGATGCCGAGCGTATTCTCGGCATGTTGGAAGATAAGCGTGTCACTGTTTTATCGGTTGTTGATTCGACGAACCAATATTTACTGGATCGCATTGCGGATCTAACCTCTGGTGATGCCTGTATCGCAGAATATCAGCAGGCAGGTCGTGGGCGGCGTGGCAGGCAGTGGGTCTCTCCTTTTGGCGCTAACCTTTACCTGTCTATGTTTTGGCGTCTTGAACAAGGTCCTGCAGCGGCAATGGGGCTTAGCTTGGTCATTGGTATTGTGATGGCCGAAGTGCTTCAACGCTTGGGGGCAGAACAAGTACGGGTTAAATGGCCAAACGATCTGTATCTCAACGATCGGAAGCTAGCTGGCATACTCGTTGAGTTGACCGGTAAAACTGGAGATGCGGCACAACTGGTACTCGGTGCTGGCATTAACATGGCGATGCGTGAAACACATGCGAATACGATCGATCAACGGTGGATTAATTTGCAAGAAACAGGGATCAATATCGATCGTAACGAATTGGCGGCAACCTTGCTTAATGAGTTACGCCATTCATTGGTGCAATTCGAAACTGAAGGACTCCCACCGTTTATTTCTCGTTGGCGCCAACTGGATAACTTTATTGATCGACCGGTTAAACTTTTAATTGGTGAACAGCAGATTTTTGGTATTGCCAGAGGTATCGATCAGCAAGGAGCACTATTACTTGAACAAGATGGTGTCATTAAACCCTTTATTGGCGGCGAGATATCTCTGCGTAGTGCTGAGTAATGTTGTGAAATATGAGAGGCCGAAGCCTCTCTTATTTTATGGCTATTTCCGCAACCGTACACTCTCTACAGCATGATTAGCACTCTTGGTCATAATCAAGCTGGCCCGCTCACGTGTTGGAAGTATATTTTGGTGTAAATTCAATCCATTAATCTCATTCCACAATTGAGTAGCAATATTAATCGCTTCCGTTTCTGGAAGCTTCGCATAGTTATGGAAATAAGAGTCTGGATTGGAAAATGCACCCTGCCGGAATTTCAGAAAACGGTTGATATACCAGGTTTGCAATAAGTCTTCTGGGGCATCGACATATATTGAGAAGTCAACAAAATCAGAGACAAAGACACGGTGGGGATCGTGCGGATAATCCATGCCACTTTGCAGGACATTCAACCCTTCAAGAATCAGGATGTCAGGTTGCTCAATAACTTTATTGCCTTCTGGAACAACATCATAAATCAGATGAGAATAAACCGGAGCGGTGACACGCCGAGCTCCCGATTTTACTTCTGAAACAAACTTCACCAGGCTGTGCATATCGTAGGATTGTGGAAATCCTTTTTTCTTCATCAAGCCACGTTCGTTCAGTACCTTGTTCGGATGCAGGAAACCATCGGTAGTAATCAACTCGACGCTGCGATGTTCAGGCCAACGGCTCAGTAACGCCTGCAACAAGCGTGCTGTCGTACTTTTACCCACGGCTACACTGCCAGCAATGCCAATGACATAAGGGATGCGTTGACCATCCGTGCCCAGGAACTGTTCAAGGACCGCCTGGCGACGCAGGTTAGAACTGATGTAGAAGTTCAGCAGTCGTGAAAGCGGCAAATAGATCTGCGCCACCTCTTCCAAAGAGAGATCCTCGTTAATCCCTTTCAGTTTAACAATCTCTTCTTCCGACAACGTCAGCGGTACTGAATTTCGCAATGCAGCCCACTGGGTACGATCAAACTGAAGATATGGCGTTGCTAAAGATTGCTCTCTTTTTATCATAAGCCAAATTCTGCCTGTTAACGCAGGTTGGGAACGGCGCCGGACGCCAACTCCAGATAATAAACAAGCTGCATATTATAGACAGCTTCGTTTTTGGCGTAGACTTTTTTCGCAAATGTTACCGATTAGCATGAGTTTATGCCAATAGTGCGAACAGGCACGCAGTTGATTGAAAGCAAATTGCAAAGTGCTATCTCCCGGTGATGATACCGCTCTCAGGTCAACTGCCGATGGTGTGAGATACAGCGAATGAAACGAGTACTTACTTTCTATGGACGATTATTTCCTGATGTAGTGCCTCGATCCCGATCACAATTTTTTGTCAGATTGTCCGTTATGCGATGGTCAACACGGAGAAATGCCGGGGAACCCTTGCAAAAAATGAATGAAATTGTACAAAATGATGTCCGCAATGTATGAATATGAGTACGTCCAAAGCGGTGAATTGCTAGCTGGCATGCAAAATCGAATGATTTGTGAGCGATAGTGCGCGGAACGCAAATTTTTTGTTGCATAGGCCGTCAGCTCTACCTAGAATGCGCTGCACTTGATGCCGGCTTAGCTCAGTTGGTAGAGCAACTGACTTGTAATCAGTAGGTCACCAGTTCGATTCCGGTAGCCGGCACCATCAAGTATATTTAGAGTGCATAATTTGGTGGGGTTCCCGAGCGGCCAAAGGGAGCAGACTGTAAATCTGCCGTCACAGACTTCGAAGGTTCGAATCCTTCCCCCACCACCAAATTCGATCCTGGCAACAGGATTAAACCGGGATGACCGATAACAATCAAGGTTGTCACGGAGAAGGTAAAAACCTTCTAAAAAATTCGCGTCAGATGGTAAAAACCATTGGCACGAAGGGTGAAGAGTTAAGCGACGAACAATCCTTTTCTCGCACCTAAAAATTCTACAGAAAAGTCAGGTAGCCGAGTTCCAGGATGCGGGCATCGTATAATGGCTATTACCTCAGCCTTCCAAGCTGATGATGTGGGTTCGATTCCCACTGCCCGCTCCAAGATGTGCTGATATAGCTCAGTTGGTAGAGCGCACCCTTGGTAAGGGTGAGGTCGGCAGTTCGAATCTGCCTATCAGCACCACTTCTTAATTTCTCGCCCCCTGATTTTCTTTCTGTTCTGGATTCAACAAGCAAACGCTTGGTTGATGTGGTGATACCACCGATTTATCCGTGTCTTAGAGGGACAATCGATGTCTAAAGAAAAGTTTGAACGTACAAAACCGCACGTTAACGTCGGTACTATCGGCCACGTTGACCATGGTAAAACTACCCTGACTGCTGCAATCACTACCGTACTGGCTAAAACCTACGGCGGTAACGCACGTGCTTTCGATCAGATCGACAATGCGCCAGAAGAAAAAGCTCGTGGTATCACCATCAACACCTCTCACGTTGAGTACGATACTCCGACTCGTCACTACGCGCACGTTGACTGCCCAGGGCACGCCGACTACGTGAAAAACATGATCACCGGTGCTGCTCAGATGGACGGCGCAATCCTGGTTGTTGCTGCGACTGACGGCCCAATGCCGCAGACCCGTGAGCACATCCTGCTGGGTCGTCAGGTTGGCGTTCCTTACATCATCGTATTCATGAACAAATGTGACATGGTTGATGATGAAGAGCTGCTGGAACTGGTAGAAATGGAAGTGCGTGAACTTCTGTCTGCCTATGACTTCCCTGGTGATGATCTGCCGGTCGTTCGTGGTTCAGCGCTGAAAGCACTGGAAGGCGAAGCCGAGTGGGAAGCGAAGATCATCGAACTGGCTGGTTACCTGGATTCTTACATCCCAGAACCAGAGCGCGCGATCGACAAGCCGTTCCTGCTGCCAATCGAAGACGTATTTTCCATCTCTGGCCGCGGTACGGTTGTTACCGGTCGTGTTGAGCGCGGTATCGTTAAAGTTGGCGAAGAAGTTGAAATCGTTGGTATCAAAGACACCGTTAAGTCTACCTGTACCGGCGTTGAAATGTTCCGCAAACTGCTGGACGAAGGCCGTGCTGGTGAGAACGTGGGTGTTCTGCTGCGTGGTATCAAGCGTGAAGATATCGAACGTGGTCAGGTTCTGGCTAAACCAGGTTCTATCAAGCCGCACACTCAGTTTGATTCAGAAGTGTATATCCTGAGCAAAGAAGAAGGGGGTCGTCATACGCCATTCTTCAAAGGTTACCGTCCACAGTTCTACTTCCGTACGACTGACGTGACCGGTACTATCGAACTGCCAGAAGGCGTAGAGATGGTAATGCCAGGTGATAACGTGAACATGAAAGTCACGCTGATCCACCCAATCGCGATGGATGACGGCCTGCGTTTCGCAATCCGTGAAGGCGGCCGTACTGTAGGTGCGGGCGTTGTTGCCAAAGTTATCGCCTAATCGCTGATAATATTTGACGCGACATGTGGTAAAAGGGCATCATTTGATGCCCTTTTTATACGCTGTGAACTAGAACCTATCTCATCAGCGATTTTGCAGTCATAATCATTGGTGAGATGGGCTCTTAAACCGTATTGACTGAAATACGTCATAGCGTAAAACACCGAGTGCTGCTCAGCAGCATCTGATCGGTTTGGTTTGCCTCGCGTTGCGAGGCAAAGTTATTTGTTCGAATCATTGTGACAGGTTGGTTTATGAGTGCGAATACCGAGGCTCAAGGGAGCGGACGCGGCCTTGAAGTGACTAAGTGGTTGATCGTCGCCGTTCTGTTGGTTATGGCAATTGTCGGTAACTATTATTACCGTGATTTCAGCCTGCCATTGCGCGCGCTGGCAGTTGTACTGATCATTGTGGCTGCGGGTGCAGTGGCACTGATGACTACCAAGGGCAAAGCCACCGTTGCGTTTGCGCGCGAAGCGCGTACTGAAGTACGTAAAGTGATTTGGCCAACTCGTCAGGAAACGTTACATACCACGTTGATCGTTGCCGCGGTAACTGCCGTGATGTCACTGATTCTGTGGGGGCTGGATGGTATTCTGGTCCGTCTGGTATCGTTTATTACTGGCCTGAGGTTCTAAAATGTCTGAAGCCCCAAAAAAACGTTGGTACGTCGTTCAGGCGTTTTCCGGTTTTGAAGGTCGCGTAGCTCAATCGCTGCGTGAACACATCAAACTGCACGATATGGAAGAACTGTTCGGCGAAGTCATGGTACCTACGGAAGAAGTGGTTGAAATCCGTGGTGGCCAGCGTCGCAAGAGTGAACGTAAATTCTTCCCTGGTTATGTATTGGTCCAGATGGTGATGAATGATGCCAGCTGGCACTTGGTGCGTAGCGTTCCTCGTGTTATGGGCTTCATCGGTGGAACTTCCGATCGTCCTGCGCCGATCAGCGATAAAGAAGTGGATGCGATTATGAACCGCCTGCAGCAGGTGGGTGATAAGCCACGTCCGAAAACGTTGTTCGAACCGGGTGAACTGGTGCGTGTTAACGATGGTCCGTTTGCTGACTTCAACGGTGTGGTTGAAGAAGTGGACTACGAGAAAAGCCGCCTGAAGGTTTCTGTTTCCATCTTTGGCCGTGCAACGCCGGTGGAATTGGACTTCAGCCAGGTAGAAAAAGGCTGATCAATTAGTCAGCAATGCAAGCGGATTTGCTGCTTGTCAGAGGCGCGGAATTGAACTACAATTTCGCGCCTTTTGTTTTTAGATGCTTTGCTCTTGGAGCAGGGCGAAACACGGGGAGCCTCTTAAGAGGCGATACTACCCATACGAGGAAATTTCAATGGCCAAGAAAGTACAAGCCTACGTCAAGCTGCAAGTTGCAGCCGGTATGGCTAACCCGAGCCCGCCAGTCGGTCCAGCTCTGGGTCAGCAAGGTGTTAACATCATGGAATTCTGTAAGGCGTTCAATGCTAAGACTGACAGCGTTGAAAAAGGTCTGCCGATCCCTGTTGTTATTACTGTTTATTCTGATCGCTCCTTCACTTTCGTTACCAAAACCCCGCCAGCGGCAGTTCTGCTGAAGAAAGCGGCTGGTGTTAAGTCTGGTTCCGGTAAGCCGAACAAAGAAAAAGTCGGTAAAGTGACTCGTGCTCAGGTACGTGAAATCGCAGAAACCAAAGCTGCGGACATGACTGGTTCTGACGTTGAAGCGATGACTCGCTCCATCGAAGGTACTGCTCGTTCCATGGGCCTGGTAGTGGAGGATTAAGAGATGGCTAAGCTGACCAAGCGCATGCGCGTGATCCGTGACAAAGTTGATGCTACTAAACAGTATGACATCACCGAAGCTGTTGCTCTGCTGAAAGAGCTGGCCACCGCTAAATTCGTAGAAAGCGTTGACGTTGCTGTTAACCTCGGCATCGACGCTCGTAAATCAGACCAAAACGTACGTGGTGCTACCGTTCTGCCACACGGCACCGGTCGTTCCGTTCGCGTTGCCGTATTTGCCCAAGGCCCTAACGCTGAAGCTGCGAAAGCGGCTGGCGCAGAGCTGGTAGGTATGGAAGATCTGGCTGACCAGATCAAGAAAGGCGAAATGAACTTCGACGTTGTTATTGCTTCCCCGGATGCAATGCGCGTTGTAGGTCAACTGGGCCAGGTTCTGGGTCCACGTGGCCTGATGCCAAACCCGAAAGTGGGTACCGTTACTCCGAACGTTGCTGAAGCAGTGAAAAACGCTAAAGCAGGCCAGGTTCGTTATCGTAACGACAAAAACGGCATCATCCATACCACTATCGGTAAGGTTGATTTCGATACAGACAAGCTGAAAGAAAACCTGGAATCCCTGCTGGTTGCGCTGAAAAAAGCAAAACCCTCTCAGGCGAAAGGCGTGTACATCAAGAAAGTTAGCCTCTCCACCACCATGGGTGCTGGCGTTGCTATCGATCAAAGCGGCTTGACTGCTGTAGCGAACTAATCGCCTTGCGATTATCGCTTTGACTTGGGGCAAAGATTCACCTAGAATCCTATGCCCCAAGGTTTTGCTATAGCGCTGCTACGGTAAAACGACAGATTTTTCGGTTGGAGCCTGGCCTATCCAGGCCTCCGTCCAAGACCGCAGGTGTGCTGAAAAGCGCTTAATCTTCCTGCGTAGACGGTGACAGAGCCTAAAGAAATTTTTTCTTTTATAAAGAATAGTCTTTGCTGGATTCTGCTCACCGTGTTAAGCCGCTCAACCCCGCGTGTTTACACTAAGGTGTTGAGTGAAGTGAGTTCCGGGGAATTTTCCCCGGCTAATCCAGGAGCAAAAAGCTAATGGCATTAAATCTTCAAGACAAACAAGCGATTGTTGCTGAAGTCAACGAAGTGGCCAAAGGCGCGCTGTCTGCGGTTGTTGCGGATTCTCGCGGCGTTACCGTTGATAAAATGACTGAACTGCGTAGAGCAGGTCGTGAAGCTGGCGTTTACATGCGTGTTGTTCGTAACACCTTGATGCGTCGCGTAGTTGAAGGCACTCCGTTTGAATGCCTGAAAGACACGTTTGTCGGTCCAACCTTGATTGCATTCTCTAACGAACACCCGGGCGCTGCTGCTCGTCTGTTCAAAGAGTTCGCGAAAGCGAATGCAAAATTCGAGGTTAAAGCTGCGGCCTTTGAAGGTGAGCTGATCCCTGCGGCACAAATTGACCGCTTGGCAACGCTGCCTACTTACGATGAAGCAATCGCACGCCTGATGGCAACCATGAAAGAAGCCGCTGCTGGCAAATTGGTTCGCACTCTGGCTGCTCTGCGCGATCAGAAAGAAGCTGCATAAGCCGCTCTTTCTTAGCCTTTGCTAACGTATTTAAACTATTTCTGAATTTTAGGAACTTTTGTTATGTCTATCACTAAAGACCAAATTATCGAAGGCGTTGCAGCTCTGTCTGTAATGGAAATCGTTGAACTGATCGCCGCTATGGAAGAGAAGTTCGGTGTTTCTGCTGCTGCTGTAGCTGCAGGTCCTGCTGCTGCTGTTGAAGCTGTTGAAGAAAAAACTGAATTTGACGTTGTACTGAAAGGTATTGGCGCGAACAAAGTTGCAGTAATCAAAGCAGTACGTGGCGCGACCGGTCTGGGCCTGAAAGAAGCTAAAGACCTGGTAGAATCAGCTCCAGCAGTAATGAAAGAAGGCATCAGCAAAGACGACGCTGAAGCTCTGAAAAAATCTCTGGAAGAAGCTGGCGCTGAAGTTGAAGTTAAATAAGCCACTGCTTTTGGAGTGCAGTCTGTTTTAACTAACAGACTGATGGCTGGTGACTTTTTGGTCACCAGCCTTTTTGCGCTGTAGGGCGTCAGTAGAGTTTCACACTGTTTGGCTACTGGCTAACCCCAATATTTCTTTCTATCGACGACTTAATATACTGCTTTTCCTGCTTCAGCCGAATCTGTCGCACAGGCAATGAAATGATTTAAGCGTGATAGAAACGAGTATTGCGGAAAGTGTTCCCGCTTTTCGATCGACAAAATGGTGTTGCATGAACTGCCCTGATTCTGGGCAGAGACAAATGGTTCGACTTTCCAGCGAGCTGAGGAACCCTATGGTTTACTCCTATACCGAGAAGAAACGTATTCGTAAGGATTTTGGTAAACGTCCACAAGTTTTGGACATACCTTATCTCCTTTCTATCCAGCTTGACTCGTTCCAGAAGTTTATCGAGCAAGATCCAGAAGGGCAACACGGCCTAGAAGCCGCATTCCGTTCTGTTTTCCCTATCCAGAGCTACAGTGGCAATTCGGAGCTGCAATACGTTAGCTACCGTCTTGGTGAGCCGGTGTTTGACGTCAAAGAGTGCCAGATTCGTGGTGTGACGTACTCTGCACCGCTGCGCGTAAAACTGCGCCTGGTTATCTACGAGCGTGAAGCACCAGAAGGTACGGTCAAAGACATCAAGGAACAAGAAGTCTATATGGGCGAAATTCCGCTCATGACCGAAAACGGTACCTTTGTGATTAACGGTACTGAGAGGGTTATCGTATCCCAGCTGCACCGTAGCCCGGGTGTGTTCTTCGACAGCGATAAGGGTAAAACCCACTCCTCGGGTAAAGTGCTGTATAACGCACGTATCATCCCTTACCGTGGTTCATGGTTGGATTTCGAGTTTGACCCGAAAGACAACCTGTTCGTGCGTATTGACCGTCGCCGCAAGCTGCCTGCGACCATCATTCTGCGCGCCCTGAGCTACACCACTGAACAGATCCTTGACCTGTTCTTTGCGAAAATTGTTTTCGAGATCCGTGATAACAAGCTGCAGATGGAGCTGGTTCCAGAGCGTCTGCGTGGTGAAACTGCGTCCTTCGATATCGAAGCCAATGGTAAGATCTACATTGAGAAAGGCCGTCGTATCACTGCTCGTCATATCCGTCAGCTCGAAAAAGACGAAATCCAGAGTATTGAAGTACCGGTTGAGTACATCGCAGGCAAAGTGGTCGCGAAGGACTATATCGATACCAATACTGGCGAACTGATCTGTGCAGCCAACATGGAGCTGTCGCTGGATCTGCTGGCCAAGCTGAGCCAGTCTGGCCACAAACGTATCGAAACGCTGTTCACCAACGATCTGGATCACGGGGCGTACATTTCCGAGACCGTACGTGTCGATCCAACCAGCGATCGTCTGAGCGCGCTGGTAGAAATCTACCGCATGATGCGCCCTGGTGAACCACCAACGCGTGAAGCGGCGGAAAGCCTGTTCGAGAACCTGTTCTTCTCTGAAGACCGCTACGATCTGTCTGCGGTTGGCCGAATGAAGTTCAACCGTTCTCTGCTGCGTGACGAGATCGAAGGTTCGGGCATCCTGAGCAAAGACGACATCATTGAAGTGATGAAGAAGCTCATCGATATCCGTAACGGTAAAGGCGAAGTGGACGATATCGACCACTTGGGCAACCGTCGTATCCGTTCCGTGGGTGAAATGGCCGAGAACCAGTTCCGTGTCGGTCTGGTGCGTGTTGAGCGTGCGGTGAAAGAGCGTCTGTCTCTGGGCGATCTGGACACCTTGATGCCTCAGGACATGATCAACGCCAAGCCGATTTCGGCAGCGGTGAAAGAGTTCTTCGGCTCAAGCCAACTGTCTCAGTTTATGGATCAGAACAACCCGTTGTCTGAGATTACGCACAAACGTCGTATCTCTGCATTGGGCCCAGGCGGCTTGACCCGTGAACGTGCGGGCTTTGAAGTTCGAGACGTACACCCGACTCACTACGGTCGCGTGTGCCCAATCGAAACGCCGGAAGGTCCAAACATCGGTCTGATCAACTCCTTGTCCGTGTACGCACAGACCAACGAGTATGGCTTCCTGGAAACCCCGTACCGCCGCGTGCGTGACGGCGTGGTGACCGATGAAATCAACTATCTGTCTGCTATTGAAGAAGGCAACTTCGTTATCGCTCAGGCGAACTCCAACCTTGACGAAGAAGGCCGCTTTGAAGAAGACCTGGTTACCTGTCGTAGCAAAGGTGAATCAAGCCTGTTTAGCCGCGACCAGGTTGACTATATGGACGTATCCACCCAGCAGGTTGTTTCCGTTGGTGCTTCACTGATTCCATTCCTGGAACACGATGACGCCAACCGTGCCTTGATGGGTGCGAACATGCAACGTCAGGCGGTTCCAACTCTGCGTGCTGACAAGCCGCTGGTCGGTACCGGTATGGAACGTGCTGTAGCGGTTGACTCCGGTGTTACTGCCGTAGCCAAGCGTGGTGGTGTGATCCAGTACGTGGATGCCTCCCGTATCGTTATCAAAGTTAACGAAGACGAGATGTACCCGGGCGAAGCAGGTATCGATATTTATAACCTGACCAAGTACACCCGTTCTAACCAGAACACCTGTATCAACCAGATGCCGTGTGTAAATCTGGGCGAGCCAATCGAGCGTGGCGACGTGCTGGCAGATGGTCCGTCTACCGATCTGGGTGAACTGGCACTGGGCCAGAACATGCGCGTCGCGTTCATGCCTTGGAACGGCTACAACTTCGAAGACTCCATTTTGGTCTCCGAGCGTGTGGTACAGGAAGATCGCTTCACCACCATCCACATTCAGGAATTGGCCTGTGTGTCTCGCGACACCAAGCTGGGGCCGGAAGAGATCACCGCCGACATCCCGAACGTGGGTGAAGCTGCGCTCTCCAAGCTGGATGAATCCGGTATCGTGTATATCGGTGCTGAAGTGACCGGTGGCGACATTCTGGTGGGCAAGGTAACGCCGAAAGGTGAGACCCAGCTGACACCAGAAGAGAAGCTGCTGCGTGCGATCTTCGGTGAGAAAGCGTCTGACGTTAAAGACTCTTCTCTGCGTGTACCTAACGGCGTTTCCGGTACGATTATTGACGTGCAGGTCTTCACCCGCGATGGCGTGGAAAAAGACAAGCGTGCGTTGGAAATTGAAGAGATGCAGCTGAAGCAGGCGAAAAAAGACCTGACTGAAGAACTGCAGATCCTGGAAGCTGGCCTGTTTGCACGTATCCATGCGGTGCTGGTCGCCGGTGGCATTGAAGCTGAGAAGCTGAGCAAGCTGCCACGCGATCGCTGGCTGGAACTGGGCCTGACCGACGAAGACAAGCAAAACCAGCTGGAACAGTTGGCAGAGCAGTATGACGAACTGAAATCCGACTTCGAGAAGAAGCTGGAAGCCAAGCGTCGTAAGATCACCCAAGGCGACGATCTGGCACCAGGCGTGCTGAAAATCGTTAAGGTTTATCTGGCGGTTAAGCGTCAGATCCAACCGGGTGACAAGATGGCAGGCCGCCACGGTAACAAGGGTGTTATCTCCAAGATCAACCCGATCGAAGATATGCCTTACGATGAAAACGGCACGCCGGTTGACATCGTACTGAACCCGCTGGGCGTTCCATCGCGTATGAACATCGGTCAGATCCTGGAAACCCACCTGGGTATGGCGGCGAAAGGCATTGGTGAGAAGATCAACCAAATGCTCAAGCAGCATCAGGAAGTGGCCAAGCTGCGTGAGTTCATCCAGAAGGCTTACGATCTCGGCGACGACGTTTGCCAGAAAGTCGATCTGAACACTTTCACCGATGACGAAGTCTTGCGTCTGGCAGAGAACCTGAAAAAGGGTATGCCGATCGCAACACCAGTCTTCGATGGTGCGAAAGAGACAGAAATCAAGCAATTGCTGGAAATGGGCGGTATCCCGACTTCGGGTCAGATTACGCTGTTTGATGGCCGTACCGGCGAGCAGTTTGAGCGCCAGGTCACCGTTGGCTATATGTACATGCTGAAGCTGAACCACTTGGTCGACGATAAAATGCACGCCCGTTCTACCGGTTCTTACAGCTTGGTGACTCAGCAACCGCTGGGTGGTAAGGCGCAATTCGGTGGTCAGCGCTTCGGTGAGATGGAAGTGTGGGCGCTGGAAGCCTACGGCGCCGCTTACACCTTGCAGGAAATGCTTACCGTTAAGTCGGATGACGTCAACGGCCGTACCAAGATGTACAAAAACATCGTGGATGGCGATCACCGTATGGAACCTGGCATGCCGGAATCCTTCAACGTACTGTTGAAAGAAATCCGTTCGCTGGGGATCAACATCGAACTGGAAGGCGACTAATCGCTATTCCGGCTCTGGTTCCCGGCCTTAGGGAACCAGAGGGTGGTTGTTCAGGTCACACGGGCGCGCGATTTGTCAGCGTGCGCCCAACAGGTTTAACTCCGACAGGAGCCAATCCGTGAAAGACTTATTGAAGTTTCTGAAAGCGCAAACTAAGACCGAAGAGTTTGATGCGATCAAGATTGCTCTGGCATCGCCAGACATGATCCGTTCATGGTCGTTCGGCGAAGTGAAGAAGCCGGAAACCATTAACTACCGTACGTTCAAACCAGAACGTGACGGCCTTTTCTGTGCCCGTATCTTTGGGCCGGTAAAAGATTACGAGTGCCTGTGCGGTAAGTACAAGCGCTTGAAGCACCGCGGTGTGATCTGCGAGAAGTGCGGCGTTGAAGTGACCCAGACCAAAGTACGCCGTGAGCGTATGGGCCACATCGAACTGGCTTCCCCAACTGCGCACATCTGGTTCCTGAAATCGCTGCCATCGCGCATCGGTTTGCTGCTGGATATGCCGCTGCGTGACATCGAACGTGTACTGTACTTCGAATCCTATGTGGTCGTTGAAGGCGGTATGACCAACCTCGAGCGTCGTCAGATCCTGACTGAAGAGCAGTATCTGGATGCGCTGGAAGAGTTTGGTGACGAATTCGACGCCAAGATGGGTGCGGAAGCTATTCAGGCCCTGTTGAAAAACATGGATCTGGAAGCCGAGTGCGAGCAGCTGCGTGAAGAGCTGAACGAAACCAACTCCGAAACCAAGCGTAAGAAGCTGACCAAGCGTATCAAGCTGCTGGAAGCGTTCGTTCAGTCTGGCAACAAGCCAGAGTGGATGATCCTGACCGTGCTGCCGGTACTGCCGCCGGATCTGCGTCCATTGGTTCCGCTGGATGGTGGCCGTTTCGCGACTTCCGATCTTAACGATCTGTATCGCCGCGTCATCAACCGTAACAACCGTCTGAAACGCCTGCTGGATCTGGCTGCGCCTGACATCATCGTGCGCAACGAAAAGCGTATGCTGCAAGAAGCGGTAGATGCCCTGCTGGATAACGGCCGTCGCGGTCGTGCGATCACCGGTTCGAACAAGCGTCCTCTGAAATCTTTGGCCGACATGATCAAAGGTAAGCAAGGTCGTTTCCGTCAGAACCTGTTGGGTAAACGCGTTGACTACTCTGGTCGTTCTGTAATCACCGTAGGTCCATACCTGCGTCTGCATCAGTGCGGTCTGCCGAAGAAAATGGCACTGGAGCTGTTCAAACCGTTCATCTACGGCAAGCTGGAACTGCGTGGCCTGGCCACAACGATCAAAGCCGCCAAGAAAATGGTTGAGCGTGAAGAAGCGGTGGTTTGGGATATCCTGGACGAAGTGATCCGCGAACACCCGGTACTGCTGAACCGTGCACCAACCCTGCACCGTTTGGGTATTCAGGCATTTGAACCGGTTCTGATCGAAGGTAAAGCGATCCAACTGCACCCATTGGTTTGTGCGGCATACAACGCCGACTTCGATGGTGACCAGATGGCTGTGCACGTACCGCTGACGCTGGAAGCCCAGCTGGAAGCGCGTGCGTTGATGATGTCTACCAACAACATCCTGTCACCAGCGAACGGCGAGCCAATCATCGTTCCTTCTCAGGACGTGGTATTGGGTCTGTACTATATGACTCGTGACTGTGTTAACGCCAAAGGCGAAGGCATGGTTCTGACGGGTCCTAAAGAAGCTGAACGTGTTTATCGCGCCGGTCTGGCCTCTCTGCACGCACGCGTTAAAGTGCGTATCATAGAAGAGATCAGAAATACCGAAGGCGAATCGGTTCATCAGACCACTATCGTTGATACCACCATTGGTCGTGCCATCCTGTGGATGATCGTACCGAAAGGTCTGCCGTACTCGATCGTTAACCAGCCTCTGGGCAAGAAAGCGATCTCCAAGATGCTGAACACCTGTTACCGCATCCTGGGCCTGAAGCCGACCGTTATCTTTGCTGACCAGATCATGTACACCGGTTTTGCTTACGCTGCCCGTTCAGGTGCTTCCGTAGGCATCGATGACATGGTTATCCCGGCTAAAAAAGCGGAGATCATCGAAGAAGCGGAAACCGAAGTTGCCGAGATCCAGGAGCAGTTCCAGTCTGGTCTGGTTACCGCGGGCGAACGCTACAACAAAGTGATCGATATCTGGGCTGCGGCGAACGAACGTGTTGCTAAAGCGATGATGGAAAACCTGTCGGTTGAAGACGTGGTTAACCGTGACGGCGTGGTGGAACAACAAGTTTCCTTCAACAGCATCTTTATGATGGCCGACTCCGGTGCTCGTGGTTCTGCTGCTCAGATTCGTCAGTTGGCCGGTATGCGTGGCCTGATGGCCAAGCCAGACGGCTCAATCATCGAAACGCCAATCACCGCGAACTTCCGTGAAGGCTTGAACGTACTCCAGTACTTCATCTCCACGCACGGTGCGCGTAAAGGCTTGGCGGATACCGCACTGAAAACGGCAAACTCCGGTTATCTGACCCGTCGTCTGGTTGACGTGGCGCAGGATCTGGTAGTGACCGAAGACGACTGTGGTACTCATAATGGCATCATGATGACTCCGGTTATCGAAGGTGGTGACGTTAAAGAGCCACTGCGTGAGCGCGTTCTGGGTCGTGTGACCGCTGAAGATGTCATCAAGCCGGGTACGGCGGACATCCTGGTGCCACGTAACACCCTGCTGAACGAGAAGACCTGTGACCTGTTGGAAGAAAACTCTGTCGACAGCGTTAAGGTTCGTTCCGTAGTAAGTTGTGAAACCGACTTTGGTGTGTGTGCTAACTGCTATGGTCGCGACCTGGCACGTGGTCACATCATCAACAAAGGCGAAGCCATCGGCGTTATCGCGGCCCAGTCTATCGGTGAACCAGGTACACAGCTGACGATGCGTACGTTCCACATCGGTGGTGCGGCTTCGCGTGCGGCTGCTGAATCCAGCATTCAGGTGAAGAACAAGGGTACGCTGAAGCTGAGCAATGTGAAGTTCGTTATGAACGCCGCAGGCAAGCTGGTGATCACCTCTCGTAACACCGAACTGAAGCTGATCGACGAATTCGGTCGTACCAAAGAAAGCTACAAAGTGCCTTACGGTTCTGTAATGGGCAAAGGTGATGGTGCAGAAGTTAACGGCGGCGAAACCGTGGCTAACTGGGATCCGCACACCATGCCGGTCGTTACCGAGGTGGGCGGTTTCATTCGCTTCGCCGATATGGTTGACGGCCAGACCATTACCCGCCAGACCGACGAACTGACCGGTTTGTCTTCTCTGGTGGTACTGGACAGCGCAGAGCGTACCGGTAGCGGTAAAGACCTGCGCCCGGCACTGAAAATCGTTGATGCCAAAGGCAACGACGTATTGATCCCTGGTACTGATATGCCTGCTCAATACTTCCTGCCAGGTAAAGCGATTGTGCAGCTGGAAGACGGCATTCAGATCGGTGCGGGTGATACCCTGGCGCGTATTCCTCAGGAATCCGGCGGTACCAAGGACATCACCGGTGGTCTGCCACGCGTTGCGGATCTGTTCGAAGCACGTCGTCCGAAAGAGCCGGCAATCCTGGCTGAAATCAGCGGGATTATCTCGTTCGGTAAAGAGACCAAAGGCAAACGTCGCCTGGTGATCTCGCCACTGGACGGCAGCGATGCTTACGAAGAGATGATTCCGAAATGGCGTCAGCTCAACGTGTTCGAAGGTGAAATTGTGGAACGTGGTGACGTTGTTTCCGACGGCCCAGAGTCTCCGCACGACATTCTGCGCTTGCGTGGTGTGCATGCGGTTACCCGCTACATTACCAACGAAGTGCAGGAAGTTTACCGTCTGCAAGGCGTTAAGATTAACGATAAACACATCGAAGTTATCGTTCGTCAGATGCTGCGTAAAGGCACCATCGTCAGCGCAGGTGGCACTGAGTTCCTGGAAGGCGAGCAGGCTGAAGTTTCACGCGTCAAGATTGCTAACCGTAAGCTTGCTGCTGAAGGCAAGATCGAAGCCACCTTCTCGCGCGATCTGCTGGGTATCACCAAGGCTTCCTTGGCGACCGAGTCCTTCATCTCTGCCGCATCGTTCCAGGAAACGACGCGTGTTCTCACCGAAGCGGCAGTTGCCGGTAAGCGTGATGAACTGCGTGGCCTGAAAGAGAACGTGATCGTGGGCCGTCTGATCCCTGCTGGTACCGGTTACGCTTATCACCAGGATCGCATGCGCCGTAAAGCACAGGGCGAAGCGCCAGTGGTTCCTGTAGTGAGCGCGGCAGAAGCGACGGCTAACCTGGCCGAGTTGCTGAACGCAGGTAACCTGGGTGGCAACAACGACGAGTAAGTCGCCTTGACCTGATGTTTGATTAACTGCACGTTCTAAAGCCCTGGCTATCACAGCCGGGGCTTTTTGTTGTACAGTGCCTGTAAAGTTAAAACAACGGAATAGGCATGGATACCTCAACATCAGTGAGTAACAATACCTCTGTGAACGGCGTAGTCACTCCGCAAATCCAGTTAAACAGCCCTTCTAAAAGCCGCGCGCGCCGCGCAGCGTGGGGCAGTTTTGTTGGTGCGGTGGTCGACTGGTACGATTTTTTACTGTACGGAATAGTTGCCGCTCTGGTATTTAACACCGAGTTCTTCCCACAGGTCAGCCCAACAATGGGAACGCTGGCCGCTTTTGGTACCTTTGGCGTCGGTTTCCTGTTCCGCCCGCTAGGTGGGATCGTGTTTGGGCACTTTGGTGACAAGTTGGGCCGCAAACGCATGCTGATGATTACCGTCTGGATGAT
The DNA here is from genome assembly GCF_055790845.1 of Serratia sp. YWN4. Classification (NCBI taxonomy): domain Bacteria; kingdom Pseudomonadati; phylum Pseudomonadota; class Gammaproteobacteria; order Enterobacterales; family Yersiniaceae; genus Serratia; species Serratia sp. YWN4. The sequence continues at coordinate 5,134,263 of NZ_CM147696.1, read as the reverse complement.
GGGGATCGCGACAGCGCTGATTGGCCTGTTACCCTCTTTTGCTGCGGTTGGCTGGTGGGCCCCGGTCATGCTGGTAGTGCTCCGCGCTGTTCAGGGGTTTGCCGTCGGCGGCGAATGGGGTGGGGCTGCCCTGTTGGCGGTTGAGAGTGCGCCGAAAAAGAAAAAAGCTTTTTACAGCAGCGGCGTACAAATTGGCTTCGGCGTCGGGCTGTTACTGGCGACCGGCTCGGTTTCCATTGTTAACCAATTTACCACCAATGATGAGTTTGTCAGTTGGGGCTGGCGTTTGCCGTTCTTATTCAGCTTAGTGCTGGTCGCGATTGCCTGGTGGGTGCGTAACGGCATGGATGAATCACTGGAGTTTGAAGCAAACAAAACGCTGCAAGACAGAGCCGACAAAATACGCAAGTTCCCGATTTTAGAGGCATTGCGTCAAAACCCTAAGGCATTCTTACTGATTATCGCCTTGCGATTGGGCGAGTTGCTCACGATGTACATCGTGACGGCCTTTGCGCTGAATTACTCCACCACCCACCTTGGCCTGGCGCGCGACATGTTTCTCAACATTGGCTTACTGGTTGGAGCGGTGAGCTGCGTCTCTATTCCCTGTTTTGCCTATTTGGCCGATCGCTTTGGCCGACGCCGGATCTACGTGACAGGCGCGTTAATTGGTTGCGCCAGCGCAGTACCGTTTTTCATGGCACTAGAGAGCCGTAATACCCTAATGATTATCTTGTTTGCCATCATGCTCGGGAATGTGGCGCACGACATGCTGGTCAGCGTGCAGCAGCCGATGTTTACCGAGCTGTTTGGCACCGCTTACCGTTACAGCGGTGCTGGGGTTGGCTATCAGGTCGCCAGCGTCGTCGGTGGTGGTTTCACGCCTTTTATCGCCGTCTTGTTGGTGGAGTTTATGGATGGTTCTTGGCATTTGGTCGCCGCTTATCTGGCAATAGGTTGCCTGCTGTCGGCCATTGTAGGGGCGAGCATGAAGCCTCAGGCCACGGATTGATAAAATCAGAAACCGGAGGCGCGCGGGGAACATCCGCGCGCTCCGGGGTTTGGTAGGGCAAGGCTCTCAAGAGGGGAAGATAGCCTTGGTTGGCTTCGGGTTTGATAACCAACGCAGTCACTATAACGGTGCCGATTTTCAGCACCAGCCCGGCTTTTTAGCTTTGCGCATTGCCTCCAGCGCTATTGGATCGCCGCTGTAACTGTTGCAGGTTATTGCGCAGCACGCCCCAGATAATCATCCCAATCTTTCCACACCGGCTGTAATCCCGCGGCGCTAATAGCAAGAGCGACCTGCTGCGGTGTCCGGCCATCGTGCGGTTCAAACTGCTCCAGCTCTGCTGGCGTGTCATCGGCGTAACCGCCCGGCTGGGTTTTTGAACCTGCGCTGACGCTGTTGATTGCCAATGGGATCATATGATCGCGGAAGTACGGTGATTCGCGGGTTGATAATGACAGCTCAACGTCAGGGGCAAACAAGCGGAAGGCGCAGATGAGCTGGACCAGTTGCGGCTCACTCATCACCGAAGCGGGTTCAATACCTCCTGCGCAGGGCCGCAAACGGGGGAACGAGATCGAGTAACGGCTCTGCCAGTAGGTTTGCTGCAAATAGAACAGATGTTCCGCCAATATGTAACAGTCGGTGCGCCAACTGCTGGAAAGCCCGATTAACGCGCCAAGGCCGATCTTGTCGATCCCGGCACAGCCCAAGCGATCCGGCGTCGCCAGCCGCCAATGAAAATCCTGTTTATGCCCACGCAGATGATGCCGTTGGTAAGTGGCAGCATGATAGGTTTCCTGATAAACCATCACCCCATCCAGCCCCAGGGTTTTCAATTCGGCGTACTCTTCTTCAGCCAGTGGCTGAACCTCCATCATCAACGAACTGAAATGGCGGCGGATCTGCGGCAGATGTTGGCGGAAATAGGCCATACCCACTTTGTTCTGATGTTCACCGGTCACCAGCAGCAGGTGCTCAAAACCCAACGCCTTGATCGCCGCACATTCCCGTTCGATCTCGTCACTATCCAGCGTTTTACGTTTGATGCGGTTGCTCATAGAGAAACCGCAGTAAGTACAATCGTTGGCGCACAGGTTAGAGAGATATAACGGCACGTAAAAGCTCACCACGTTACCGAAACGCTGACGGGTTAGTTGCTGTGCGCGCTGCGCCAGCGGTTCCAGATAAGGCGCAGCAGCGGGGGAAATCAGCGCCATAAAGTCATCGCGCGTCAGCTTCTGTGCATTAAGTGCCTGTTCGACATCGCGCGCGGTTTTGCTGTTGATACGCAGTTGGATGTCATCCCAATCCAGCTGTTGCCAGCGGCTACTGAAATCATCACTCATCAGCGTATCTCCTCTGATTGGCTGAGAAATGCGGTCAGCGGGCTGGATGCAACGGCAATCCGCTGGCGATGGCCCAATCCGGCGCGGCGTGCCAACTCACCGGCTTCCAGCGCCAGCCGGAATGCCTGTGCCATTTGCACCGGATCCTGAGCCACGGCGATGGCGGTATTGACCAGCACCGCATCGGCACCTAATTCCATGGCTTCCAGCGCCTGGCTTGGGGCGCCGATACCGGCATCGACTACCACCGGCACTTTGGCTTGTTCGATGATGATCTCAAGGAAATCACGGGTCAGCAGGCCACGATTAGAACCAATTGGCGCACCGAGCGGCATTACCGCCGCACATCCGGCCTCTTCCAGCCGCTTGCATAGCACCGGATCGGCACCGCAGTAGGGCAACACGACGAAGCCTTCTTTAACCAGAATTTCTGCGGCTTTTAAGGTTTCGATCGGATCTGGCAGCAGGTATTTTACATCCGGGTGGATTTCCAGTTTTACCCAGTGAGTACCGAGCGCTTCGCGTGCCAATCTGGCGGCAAACACCGCTTCGGCGGCGGTTTTAGCGCCGGAGGTATTCGGCAGCAGCTTGACACCTAACTGTTGCAGCGGCGCCAGAATGGCATCGTTACCGCCGCGCAAGTCGACGCGTTTCATTGCCATGGTGACCAACTGGGAACCGGAGGCTTGCAACGCTGCCAGCATTAAGGCCGGGGTGGCGAACTTGCCAGTGCCGGTAAACAGGCGTGAAGTAAACGTGGTATCGGCGATTTGCAGCATATCAGCCTCCGGCAATCGCTTGAAAAAGCAGGATATCATCACCGTCCTGCACCTGGCGGCTTGCCCAGTCGGCGCGTGGAATGATGGTTTGATTAATCGCCAGTGCAGTGCCCGGCTGGTGGCGATCCAGTTGTTCGAGCAGGGCGGTGACGCTTAAGGCTTGCGCCAACTCCAACGGCTGGTCATTCAGCGTGATCTTCATGCGGCACCTCGGCAAACTGGGCAATTGCTGGCTTGGCTGAGTTGCAAGGTGCTCCAGCTCTGCTGTTTGCCGTCGAACAAACGCAGCTTGCCGCTGAGGGGGGAAGCCATTCCGGCCAGCATTTTGATCGCCTCCAGCGCCTGGAGCGTGCCGATCACCCCCACCACCGGGCCAAGCACGCCTGCCGTCCGGCAGTTACGCTGCGGTTCGGCTTGCTCAGGGTAGAGACAGGCATAGCAACCTTGGGCATACGGTGGTTCGATCACCAGCAACTGGCCGCTGAAGCCCACCGCGCTGCCGCTGATCAAGGGCTTGTTCGCCGCCACACAGGCACTGTTTACCGCGTGGCGAGTTGCCATATTGTCACTGCAATCCAGTACCAGGTTGGCGGTTAAGACTGCTTCAGTGAGCAGTTTTTCTTGCAAGCGAAGGTCTATGGCGATGGCTCTCAGTTGTGGGTTTAATGCCTGCAAATGATACTTAGCCAAGTTAGCTTTATTCTGTGATATATCAGATGTTCGGTATAAGATTTGCCGCTGTAGATTGGAGATATGCAACTGGTCATCATCCGCTAGCAACAGTGTGCCAACGCCAGCGGCGGCCAGATACAGTGCCGCCGGGGAGCCTAAACCCCCTAGACCGACTATCAGCACCGTGGATTGCTTCAGCTTTTCCTGGCCTTCAGGGCCGAATTCTTCCAGCAGCAACTGGCGGCTGTAACGCAGAAATTCCTGATCGTTGAGCATCGCATTACTCCTTGCCTTCAACCAGCTTCAGCAGTTGCGCCGTGGCTGTGCGCCAATCCGTTGCCTGAGTGATGGCGCTGACCACCGCCACGCTGCCCACGCCGCACTCAAGTACGGCGGGCACGCGATCGAAGCTGATCCCGCCGATCGCCACCGTCGGGTAATCTTGTAATCCAGTGACGTGGCGCTTCAGCTCCACCAACCCTTGCGGTGCGGAAGGCATCTCTTTGGTTTGGGTGGGGAAGATATGCCCCAGCGCAATGTAGGAAGGTTTTACCGCGATGGCCCGGGCGATCTCGGCGTCGTCATGGGTTGATACCCCCAGGCGCAATCCGGCCCGATGAATGGCAGCCAGATCGGCAGTCTCCAGATCTTCCTGCCCGAGATGAACGCCATAGGCACCGTGTTTAATCGCCAAGCGCCAGTAGTCGTTGATAAACAACCGTGCACGGTATTGCTTGCCAAGCGCAATAGCGGCGGCAACGTCGGTTTCAACCTGTTCGTCCGGCAGATCTTTGATGCGCAACTGAATGGTGGTTACGCCTGCATCCAGCAGGCGGGCAATCCATTCAACGTTGTCGACCACCGGGTACAGCCCCAGTTTGTGCGGGGTGGCAGGAAAGGGCGTGGTGATGTCAGTCATTGTTCACCTCTTCCTGTAGGTTAGATGCGCTGTGGTACAGCTCGCTGCCGCGTGAGCGGAATTCGGCGGACATTTTCTCCATGCCGGAAAGCTGAACTTCGACCGGTTTGGCGGCCTCAAGCACTGCGGCGTAATCGCGTACCTCCTGCGAGATTTTCATCGAGCAGAACTTCGGCCCGCACATGGAACAGAAGTGGGCGATTTTGCCGGACTCCTGCGGCAAGGTTTCGTCGTGATAAGCGCGGGCCGTGGCCGGATCCAGCGCCAGATTGAACTGATCTTCCCAGCGGAATTCGAAGCGCGCCTTGGACATGGCGTTATCACGGATCTGCGCCCCCGGATGGCCTTTTGCCAGATCGGCGGCGTGGGCCGCAATCTTGTAGGTGATCAGCCCTTGCTTCACATCTTCTTTATTCGGCAGGCCAAGGTGCTCTTTCGGCGTGACGTAGCACAGCATCGCGCAGCCGAACCAGCCGATCATCGCGGCACCGATCCCCGAGGTGAAATGGTCGTAGCCCGGCGCAATGTCGGTGGTCAATGGGCCAAGGGTATAGAACGGTGCTTCGTGGCAATGTTCCAACTCTTCGGTCATGTTGCGGCGGATCATCTGCATTGGTACGTGGCCTGGGCCTTCGATCATCACCTGTACATCATATTCCCAGGCGATTTTGGTCAGTTCACCCAGCGTGTGCAGTTCGGCAAATTGCGCTTCGTCGTTGGCATCCTGAATTGAACCTGGACGCAGACCATCGCCGAGCGACAGGGCGACGTCGTAGGCGGCGCAGATTTCGCAGATTTCGCGGAAGTGCTGATAGAGGAAGTTTTCCTGATGGTGTGACAGACACCATTTCGCCATGATCGACCCCCCGCGTGACACGATACCGGTCAGGCGTTTGGCGGTCATCGGCACATAGCGCAGCAACACACCCGCGTGGATGGTGAAGTAGTCCACGCCCTGTTCTGCCTGCTCCAGCAGGGTATCGCGGAACATTTCCCAGGTCAGGTTTTCCGCCACGCCGTTCACTTTTTCCAGTGCCTGATAGATCGGCACCGTGCCAATCGGCACCGGGCTGTTACGCAGGATCCATTCACGGGTTTCGTGGATGTAGCGGCCGGTGGAGAGATCCATCACGGTATCCGCGCCCCAGCGGGTGGACCACACTAGCTTTTCGACTTCTTCTTCGATCGACGAAGTGACCGCCGAATTGCCAATATTGGCATTCACTTTCACCAGGAAATTACGGCCAATGATCATCGGCTCGGATTCCGGGTGGTTGATGTTGGCAGGGATGATGGCGCGGCCAGCGGCCACTTCCTGGCGCACAAATTCCGGCGTGATGTTTTCCGGCAGATTGGCGCCCCAGTTCTGACCTGGGTGCTGCTGGCGTAACACCTCGCCACGAATGCGTTCACGGCCCATGTTCTCGCGGATGGCGATGAACTCCATCTCTGGCGTAACGATACCGGCGCGAGCATAGTGCAACTGGGTGACACATTTGCCGGACAGGGCTTTGCGTGGCAACGGTAAGTGTTCGAAACGCAGGTGATCCAGCCCTTCGTCCGCCAGGCGCTGTTGGGTAAAGCCGGAACTGACGCCGTTCAAAGTTGCGGTATCAGCCCGTTCCTCAATCCAGCCTGCCCGCAGTTTTTCCAGGCCACGATGGACATCCAGCGTGGCGTGCGGATCGCCGTAAGGGCCAGCGGTGTCATACACCGGGATCGCCTCATTCGGTTCATACTGCGGGTTATCTTTGTTGCCGCCGGTAAGCGTCGGGCTAAGCTGGATTTCACGCATTGGAACACGGATGTCGCTGCGTGAACCTTGCAGATAGATACGCTGTGAATTGGGGAAAGTCACGCCCTGTAAGGCATCGATAAATTGCTGCGCTTCGTCGCGCTGTTGTTTGCGGGCACGGGGTTTTTTCATAGTAGACATAGCAAATTCCTATCAGTGGGTGATGTTTGGAAAATTGCTTGTCTGGAGCTCGGAGGGAGTAATGATGCTGGCCAAGAAAGCAGCGAGATCCTGGATCGGAAAAGCTGTGTTCGGCGATAGATTACTCTTGTTCCCTTCGCGGGTCTTAACCCGATCAGGTTCCGCGGATCCCGAATTAACGGTCTCAGCCTGGCTAATTTGATAAATAAATCAGCGCTAGGCACTCCGACAAGAAGCGTCCAGTATAGGAGGGTGAATAAAAACTACAAGCCTACCTGTGATCTTTCATGCTGTGGTGTTGTGGGTAGTGCGGGGTGACTCAGCCCGTCCGTGGGCCAGAATATATTGGTGGGATTAGGCGCGGTTTTCCAGCGTATCGGAGTTTGAAGCCCCTGGTTGCGCCTGTTGCCAAGTTTCCGCAGCCAGTTGAATCAACTGATCCTCCAGGGCAAAGCGTGATGCCAGCGCCTCGCCAATATCCGACAGTGCCTGATGAAACTCCAGACAAACGTCCTGATCGATATCCACTTCGGTATAGCGATCGTGGAACGCCATAATGGTTTCGGTATTGGCCTGTAACTTCGGGTAGAACTTGGTGGTCAGCGCCATTTTGGGGCTGGCTGAGCCTTCCACCTGCTTGATAATTTTGCCATAGATGTGAAAATGCCCGTCAGAGAGATAATCCACCAGATTCTGGCAAAAGTTCTCCAGCGCTTTTTCATTCAGCGGCGTATGCTTTTCTTTGTTCGGTTTGATGCCTACCAAGGTGCAATAGGCGACCAGTAATTGCTTACGCGCTTGTAGCCATTGATCAACTAATTCATTACTGCCACCAACGCGTTGAGTCAGGCTTTCTAACTGATTGAGCATGTTTGACTCCGTGAGTAATAGAAAGAAACAGTAAGTTATTAAAATGTAACAAGGAACAACTCCTAGATTGCCAGTGAAGCAGAGGTTGTGCAACAACATATGGAACTTGCATTAACGGGTAACGAAAATGGCTGGTGGATCGTCAGCCATGAAAGCAAAATTTGGCTGCCGAACGGTGAGTTGCCGTTGGGTTCAGCGGCGTCATATTCACTGTTGGGCCTACAGGCTCGCCAGATTGGTGAATGGGAAGGAGTACCGGTATGGCTGGTATGCCAGCCGATGCCAAAAGAGATGGGATCGGTACGGCAATTGCTCGATCTCGATCGCGGTCTGTTCCAGCTTGCCGGGCGCGGCGTGCAGCTTGCCGACTTTTATCGTTCACATAAGTTTTGTGGCTATTGCGGCCATGAAATGGTGCTCAGCCGCACCGAAAGCGCCTGCTTGTGTAATCACTGTCGTGAACGCTATTACCCGCAAATTGCGCCGTGCGTGATCGTCGCCATCCGCCGTAATGATGAGATCCTGCTGGCACAGCACGTGCGCCACCGTGGCGGCATCCATACCGTGCTGGCCGGGTTTGTGGAGGTGGGGGAAACGCTGGAGCAGGCCGTGGCACGTGAGGTGATGGAAGAAAGCAACATTGCCATCACCAACCTGCGTTATGTGACATCTCAACCCTGGCCGTTCCCCCATTCGCTGATGATGGCCTTTATGGCGGATTATCAGAGCGGTGAACTGCGTCACGATCCAAAAGAGTTGCTCAACGCTGGCTGGTATCGCTATGACCAATTGCCGTTGCTACCGCCACCGGGCACCGTGGCGCGCCGGTTGATCGAGGATACCGTGGCGTTGTGTCGGGCAGAATAGAATCATGTACAATGGCGCCAGATGATGACGGGAGCCTGATAAATGAATGAGTTGAAGAACGATCGTTACCTGCGTGCCTTGCTGCGCCAACCGGTAGATGTGACCCCTGTGTGGATGATGCGTCAGGCCGGTCGTTATTTGCCGGAGTACAAGGCCACTCGCGCTCAGGCCGGTGATTTTATGTCGCTGTGCAAAAATGCGGAGCTGGCCTGCGAAGTCACTTTACAGCCGCTGCGCCGTTATGCGCTGGACGCCGCCATTCTGTTCTCCGACATTCTCACCATTCCCGATGCCATGGGCCTGGGGCTCTATTTCGAAGCCGGTGAAGGGCCACGTTTTTCATCCCCGATTACCTGCCGTGCCGACGTAGACAAGCTGCCAGCGTTTGATCCAGAAGATGAACTGGGTTACGTCATGAATGCGGTGCGCACCATTCGTCGTGAGCTAAAAGGCGCTGTACCGCTGATCGGTTTCTCCGGCAGCCCCTGGACGTTGGCGACCTACATGGTGGAAGGTGGCAGCAGCAAGGCGTTTACCAAGCTCAAGAAGATGATGTACGCCGAGCCGCAAACGCTGCATCTGCTGCTGGATAAGTTGGCAGACAGCGTCATTCTGTATCTCAATGCCCAAATCAAAGCCGGTGCGCAATCGGTGATGGTGTTTGATACCTGGGGTGGCGTGCTGACTGGCCGCGACTATCTGGAGTTCTCACTGCATTACATGCATAAAATCGTTGATGGCCTGCTGCGTGAAAACGACGGCCGCCGCGTGCCGGTAACCTTGTTCACCAAAGGCGGCGGTCAGTGGTTGGAAGCGATGGCCGCGACCGGTTGTGATGCGCTGGGCCTGGATTGGACCACGGATATCGCCGACGCGCGCCGCCGTGTGGGTCACCAGGTTGCGCTACAGGGCAATATGGATCCTTCCCTGCTGTATGCCGCACCGGAACGTATCGCGCAGGAAGTGGAAACCATTCTGGCTGGTTTCGGCCACGGCGAAGGGCACGTTTTCAACCTGGGGCATGGCATCCACCAGGATGTGCCGCCAGAGCATGCTGGAGCCTTTGTCGAAGCCGTGCATGCGCTTTCGGCTAAATACCATCGCTGAGCCCGTAAGGAGACGCTGTGATTGATACTCAGGCCCTGCGCATGGAGCAGTTACAGCGTGCGGGGGAGGTTATTCGCCACGATGATTTTCTGCAAAACCCGCCAGCTTTTATTGCCGGTGCCGATGTCGGTTTCGAGCAAGAAGGCGCGGTAACGCGCGCTGCCATTGCGATTCTGCGCTATCCTTCTTTGGAACTGGTGGAATACCGGGTGGCGCGTATCAATACCACTATGCCCTATATCCCCGGATTTCTTTCGTTCCGTGAGTATCCGGCGCTGTTTGCCGCGTGGGAGCAACTGCAACAGAAACCCGATCTGATCTTCGTCGATGGGCATGGTATTTCGCACCCGCGGCGTTTGGGCGTGGCCAGCCACTTTGGCTTGCTGGTCAATGTGCCGACGATCGGCGTGGCCAAAAAGCGCTTGTGCGGCACCTTTGCCCCGCTCAATGCGGCGGCTGGTGCGTTGGCACCGTTGGAAGATAAGGGCGAGCAGCTTGGCTGGGTATGGCGCAGCAAGGCGCGTTGTAATCCGTTGTTTATCGCCACCGGTCATCGTGTGAGCACCGCTAGCGCACTGGCCTGGGTACAGCGTTGCATGGCTGGCTACCGTTTGCCGGAGCCCACGCGTTGGGCCGATGCCATCGCTTCGCGCCGTCCGGCCTTTGTACGCTGGCTACAGCAGCATCCAGAGATGTCGACCTGCGCGATTTCGGGTACACTGCGCGGCAGATAACGAGTAAGAGAGTAGACAATGCTACGTAACCCGATTCATTTACGCTTGGAAAAGCTCGAAAGCTGGCAACATTTGACCTTTATGGCGAGTTTGTGCGAGCGTATGTACCCGAATTACCAGATGTTCTGCCTGCAAACCGGGTTCGGCGATCCAGCGATTTATCGCCGTATTCTGGATCTGGTGTGGGAGACGTTGGTGGTAAAAGACGCCAAGGTCAACTTTGACAGCCAACTGGAAAAGCTGGAAGAGGCGATTCCATCGGCAGAAGATTACGATCTTTACGGCGTTTACCCAGCGATCGACGCCTGCATCGCATTAGGCGAACTGATCCATTCGCGCCTTAGCGGAGAGACCCTGGAGCACGCCATCGCCATCAGCGAAACCTCAATTCGCACTGTGGCGATGCTGGAAATGACCCAGGCTGGTAAAGAAATGACCGACGAAGAGCTGAAAATTCTGCCTGCCGTTGAGGAAGAATGGGACATCCAATGGGAGATTTTCCGCCTGTTGGCCGCCAGCGAAGAGCGCGATTTGGATCTGATCAAAGGGTTACGATCTGACCTGCGTGAGGCGGCGGTAAGTAATATCGGGATAAATTTAACGCAATAAGGCAAGAAAACGTGATTTAACGCCTGATTTGTCATGCCTTAAGGCTTCACATCCGCACCCTGTCTGGTCTACATTTGGGGGGCGAAAAAAAAGTGGCTATCGGTGCGTGTATGCAGGAGAGTGCTGTCAATCGGCATATCCGTCGCACTCGATGCTTTGCAAACGATAAACACACTGTAAGGATAACTTATGAACAAGACTCAACTGATTGATGTAATCGCGGACAAGGCTGACCTTTCCAAAGCACAAGCTAAACTGGCTCTGGAGTCTACCTTGGCTGCTATTACTGAGTCTCTGAAAGAAGGTGATGCAGTACAATTGGTTGGTTTCGGTACTTTCAAAGTAAACCATCGTAACGAGCGCACTGGCCGCAACCCACAGACTGGTAAAGAAATCAAAATCGCAGCTGCAAATGTGCCTGCGTTCGTTTCTGGCAAAGCACTGAAAGACGCAGTCAAATAAGACGCGTGTTGGTGAAAAGATTAAACAGAGGGGCGATGGCGCCCCTTTTGTTTGCCCGCCGGATACTCATGGTGGCTGCAGTTATCGGCGGCTTAAGTGCCTGCAGTTTGCGTTCTACGCCACCTTCCTTTACCGCCAGCGGTTTTGTTGCCGATCAGGGAGTCATCCGCCTGTGGCGCAAAGACGACAGCCAGCAGCGCCCCATGGTGCTGATGAGCGTCTATAGTCCCTATCGTGGGCCGGGAACGATAACCACTCTGTATGAATACCAGAATGGCGTGCTGCGCCAGATTAGGCGTACCGATGCCGACGGCGATAAGGACTCGATTCAGTTGCGTTTTACCAACGATGGTACGGTCAGCTTTATGCAGCGCCAATTGGCGACGCGGCGCGAAAAACTGTCCAGCGACGATATCGCGCTCTACCAATATCAGGCTCGCCGCATCCTGGAAGTGAGTGATGCCCTCAATGCTGGCCGGGTAAGGCTGTTGCAGGGGCGTTGGCAGCAGGGGAATGTGCAGTCGTGTCGTGGCGAAGTGCTGAAACCCGACTTTGGCAAGCAGGCTGAGGCCTGGATTGCGCAGCGTGCAGCCAACAGCAGCCAACCGGTGAGCGTTGCCTGGCTGGATGGGCCGGACGGGCGTGAATTGCTGCTGGTGGCGAACGACGATTTCTGTCGTTGGGAACCGACGGAAGATTCGCTCTAGAAGAGCTAATAAAAAAGCTCTGCGAACAGAGCTTCTCGTTTTAACCTTGGTCGAGTTTATTTGCCACGGGCAATCGCGCGGTAGCCAATATCCTTGCGGCAGAAGCTGCCTTGCCACTGAATACTTTCCGCTAACTGATAAGCGCGTTGCTGTGCTTCGGCCACCGTTGCACCCAAGGCCGTCACGCACAATACGCGGCCGCCGCTGGTGACCACATCATTCCCTTGCAGACGCGTACCGGCATGGAACACTTTCCCATCAGCCGTTTCCTGCGGTGGTAAACCCTGGATCACATCGCCATTGCGGTAATCACCAGGATAGCCTCCGGCAGCCAGTACTACGCCTAAAGCAGGACGCTCGTCCCACTCGGAAGTTTTCTCACTAAGCCTGCCTTCGGCACCCGCCAGACATAGTTCAACCAGGTCGGAACGCAGGCGTAACATGATTGGCTGAGTTTCCGGATCGCCAAAGCGGCAGTTGAATTCAATCACCTTAGGTTGACCGTCGGCATCAATCATCAGGCCAGCATACAGGAAGCCCACGTAAGTATTGCCCTCTGCCGCCATGCCGCGCACGGTTGGCCAGATCACCTGATCCATCACGCGCTGATGGATTTCATCGGTGACCACCGGAGCCGGTGAATAAGCCCCCATGCCGCCGGTATTCGGGCCGGTATCGCCATCGCCCACGCGCTTGTGATCCTGGCTGGTGGCCATCGGAACCACGTTTTCGCCGTCCACCATCACGATAAAGCTGGCTTCTTCGCCTTCAAGGAATTCTTCAATCACAATGCGGTGTCCGGCGTCACCAAAGGCATTGCCCGCCAGCATATCCTGAATGGCGTCTTCTGCTTCTTGCAGCGTCATGGCAACGATCACGCCTTTACCGGCTGCCAAGCCGTCAGCTTTGATCACGATCGGCGCGCCTTTGCTGCGCACATAGGCCAGTGCAGCGTCCACGTCGGTGAAGTTCTGGTATTCCGCACTTGGGATTGCGTGGCGCGCCAGGAAATCTTTGGTAAAGGCTTTAGAGCCTTCTAGCTGGGCGGCAGCCTGCGACGGACCAAAAATTTTCAGACCGGCAGCTTGGAAAGCATCAACCACGCCGATGACCAACGGGGCTTCTGGGCCGACAATGGTGAGATCGATGGCATGGCTTGTGGCAAAAGCCAGCAAGGCCGGGATATCGGTGGGGGCGATATCCACATTGATCAGGTTGTTTTCCAGCGCGGTGCCCGCATTGCCCGGTGCAACGTAGACTTTGTCCGCCAGCGGCGATTGGGCAGCTTTCCAGGCCAGCGCATGTTCGCGCCCGCCGTTACCGATAATCAGAATATTCATCAGGTGCTCCATAAACAGCGTGCACTTTGGCGCACGCAGCAAAAGGGATTAATGGCGGAAGTGACGCATGTCGGTGAAGATCATCGCAATACCGTGCTCATTGGCAGCGGCAATCACTTCGTCATCGCGGATCGAACCACCTGGCTGGATCACGCAGGTAATACCCACTGCGGCGGCGGCGTCGATACCGTCACGGAACGGGAAGAAAGCGTCAGACGCCATGGCAGAGCCGGGTACTTCCAGGCCTTCGTCAGCGGCTTTGATACCCGCAATCTTGGCCGAGTAAACGCGGCTCATCTGGCCCGCCCCGATGCCGATGGTCATGTTGTCACGCGCATAAACAATGGCGTTGGATTTAACGAACTTAGCCACTTTCCAGCAGAACAGCGCATCACGCAGTTCCTGAGCGGTTGGCTGACGTTCAGAAACCACGCGCAGATCGCCTTCAGTCACCATGCCCAGATCGCGATCCTGTACCAGCAGGCCACCGTTGACGCGTTTGAAATCCAGACCGGCAACGCGTTGCTGCCACTGGCCACATGCCAATACGCGCACATTCTGTTTGGCCGCTAGCAGAGAGCGGGCTTCGTCACTGATACCTGGTGCGATGATCACCTCAACGAACTGGCGGCTGATGATCGCTTTCGCTGTCTCAGCATCCAACTCGCGGTTGAAAGCGATGATGCCACCAAAGGCAGAGGTGGGATCGGTCTGGTAGGCGCGATCATAAGCGGTAAACAGGTTTGCACCGATCGCTACACCACAAGGGTTGGCGTGCTTGACGATCACACAAGCCGGCTCGGCGAACTCTTTCACACATTCCAGCGCAGCGTCGGTATCAGCGATATTGTTGTAAGAGAGAGCCTTGCCTTGGAGTTGCGTGGCGGTGGCGACGGACGCTTCCTGTAGATTCTCTTCTATATAGAAGGCGGCTTGCTGGTGGCTGTTCTCGCCGTAGCGCATATCCTGCTTCTTGATGTAGTTCAGGTTCAGGGTGCGTGGGAAGCGGCCGGAAGGCTGCTCAGTTTCGCCGTGATAGGCCGGAACCAGAGCGCCAAAGTAGTTGGCGATCATGCTGTCGTAAGCTGCGGTATGCTCAAAGGCCTTGATCGCCAGATCGAATCGGGTTGGATAGCGCAGCGAGCCCGCATTGTTATCCATTTCGGTAATGATGGCGGCGTAGTCGCTGCTCTTCACCACGATAGCGACATCTTTATGGTTCTTGGCGGCAGAGCGGACCATGGTCGGGCCACCGATATCGATATTCTCAACGGCATCTTCCAATGAACAATCTGGACGAGCTACGGTTTGGGCGAAGGGATACAGGTTGACCACCACCATATCGATCGGTTTGATCGCATGTTGCTCCATGATGGCATCATCCTGGCCGCGACGGCCCAGAATACCGCCGTGCACCTTCGGATGCAGGGTCTTCACTCGTCCGTCCATCATTTCCGGGAAACCGGTGTAGTCATAAACTTCGGTAACGGGCAGACCGGCATTCGCCAGCAGGCGGGCGGTGCCACCGGTGGAAAGCAGTTCTACGCCTCTCTGGGAGAGTGCTTCGGCGAATTCAACGATACCGGCTTTATCAGACACGCTGAGCAGAGCCCGGCGGATTGGACGAGGTTGTTGCATGGTTTTATCCCTTGGCTTTGAGTCGCAATATAAAGAGCGTTACGTGAATCTCTACCTTCTTTCCTTATATATAGGAAGAGCAGGAACAGATTCAGGTAACGCCCCCGTAAAAAGGGGGGATCGTTTTGTCGCGGGAATTGTAGCGAAAACGTTTGCGCGGTGCTCGACAATTTTCCGAGCAAATGCGCTCTGTGGATAAGTTAGTGCATAACCGGGTATAAGGACGGGTTTTGCTGTGGAATGCAGCAAACGGTGATTTTTGTCGAAAATACCTGTTGCGGCCTGCGTGGAACTCCCTATAATGCGCCTCCATCGACCAGGAACATGTGAACAACTTCACAGAGTCTCCGGGGGTCGCAGAGAAAAAACCTGAAAATTAAGGTTGACTCTGAAAGAGGAACGCGTAATATACGCCACCTCGAGTTAGCAAGCGAAAGCGCGTAACTCACTGCTCTTTAACAATTTATCAGACAATCTGTGTGGGCACTCACAAGACGATATCCAGCCACCTCGGTGGCAAAAAAATATCAAGTCTTGAAGAGTGACCAAAGCAGTAAGCATTTGAACTTCGGTTCCAATGCATATTTGCAGAAAGTAATCTTTGAGCATCGCTTTACTTGTTAAAGCAAATCGAACTTTTAATTGAAGAGTTTGATCATGGCTCAGATTGAACGCTGGCGGCAGGCCTAACACATGCAAGTCGAGCGGTAGCACAGGGAGCTTGCTCCTGGGTGACGAGCGGCGGACGGGTGAGTAATGTCTGGGAAACTGCCCGATGGAGGGGGATAACTACTGGAAACGGTAGCTAATACCGCATAACGTCTTCGGACCAAAGTGGGGGACCTTCGGGCCTCACACCATCGGATGTGCCCAGATGGGATTAGCTAGTAGGTGGGGTAATGGCTCACCTAGGCGACGATCCCTAGCTGGTCTGAGAGGATGACCAGCCACACTGGAACTGAGACACGGTCCAGACTCCTACGGGAGGCAGCAGTGGGGAATATTGCACAATGGGCGCAAGCCTGATGCAGCCATGCCGCGTGTGTGAAGAAGGCCTTCGGGTTGTAAAGCACTTTCAGCGAGGAGGAAGGGTGGTGTGTTAATAGCGCATCACATTGACGTTACTCGCAGAAGAAGCACCGGCTAACTCCGTGCCAGCAGCCGCGGTAATACGGAGGGTGCAAGCGTTAATCGGAATTACTGGGCGTAAAGCGCACGCAGGCGGTTTGTTAAGTCAGATGTGAAATCCCCGCGCTTAACGTGGGAACTGCATTTGAAACTGGCAAGCTAGAGTCTTGTAGAGGGGGGTAGAATTCCAGGTGTAGCGGTGAAATGCGTAGAGATCTGGAGGAATACCGGTGGCGAAGGCGGCCCCCTGGACAAAGACTGACGCTCAGGTGCGAAAGCGTGGGGAGCAAACAGGATTAGATACCCTGGTAGTCCACGCTGTAAACGATGTCGACTTGGAGGTTGTGCCCTTGAGGCGTGGCTTCCGGAGCTAACGCGTTAAGTCGACCGCCTGGGGAGTACGGCCGCAAGGTTAAAACTCAAATGAATTGACGGGGGCCCGCACAAGCGGTGGAGCATGTGGTTTAATTCGATGCAACGCGAAGAACCTTACCTACTCTTGACATCCACGGAATTTGGCAGAGATGCCTGAGTGCCTTCGGGAACCGTGAGACAGGTGCTGCATGGCTGTCGTCAGCTCGTGTTGTGAAATGTTGGGTTAAGTCCCGCAACGAGCGCAACCCTTATCCTTTGTTGCCAGCACGTGATGGTGGGAACTCAAAGGAGACTGCCGGTGATAAACCGGAGGAAGGTGGGGATGACGTCAAGTCATCATGGCCCTTACGAGTAGGGCTACACACGTGCTACAATGGCATATACAAAGAGAAGCAAACTCGCGAGAGCCAGCGGACCTCATAAAGTATGTCGTAGTCCGGATTGGAGTCTGCAACTCGACTCCATGAAGTCGGAATCGCTAGTAATCGTAGATCAGAATGCTAC
Source organism: Serratia sp. YWN4 (assembly GCF_055790845.1). Classification (NCBI taxonomy): domain Bacteria; kingdom Pseudomonadati; phylum Pseudomonadota; class Gammaproteobacteria; order Enterobacterales; family Yersiniaceae; genus Serratia; species Serratia sp. YWN4. The sequence goes on along the minus strand of NZ_CM147696.1, from coordinate 5,117,258 downwards.
GGTGAATACGTTCCCGGGCCTTGTACACACCGCCCGTCACACCATGGGAGTGGGTTGCAAAAGAAGTAGGTAGCTTAACCTTCGGGAGGGCGCTTACCACTTTGTGATTCATGACTGGGGTGAAGTCGTAACAAGGTAACCGTAGGGGAACCTGCGGTTGGATCACCTCCTTACCGAACGATATTGATTGAGTGAGTGTTCACAACAGATTGTCTGATGAAAAAGTAACGAGCAGAAAAATCTTTATAGGCTTGTAGCTCAGGTGGTTAGAGCGCACCCCTGATAAGGGTGAGGTCGGTGGTTCAAGTCCACTCAGGCCTACCAAATTCGCACTTATGCTGCGTTATGCGCGCGGTCGTTTACCCAAAAGTAAACTTCCCTTACGCATGCCTTGCCTAAGCACGAATTAACAGGATTTCCAACAGGAAAAGATTGTTATTCGCCGCGAGTGGTAATAAAGATTTCTGCAAGTGACTGTATGGGGCTATAGCTCAGCTGGGAGAGCGCCTGCCTTGCACGCAGGAGGTCAGCGGTTCGATCCCGCTTAGCTCCACCATATCCCTACGGTCCTTGAGAATACTTCAGAGTGTACTGGCAACAGTATGCTGCGAAGTATTTTGCTCTTTAACAATCTGGAACAAGCTGAAAATTGAAACCTGACAGCAGAAACTTATCCCTCCGTAGAAGTCTTGGGGTAAGAAGTACCCTGTCAGAGAGTCTCTCAATTGTTTACAGCACGACTGTTGTCTTCTGTTTACAGGAAACACCTTCGGGTTGTGAGGTTAAGTGACTAAGCGTACACGGTGGATGCCTAGGCAGTCAGAGGCGATGAAGGGCGTGCTAATCTGCGAAAAGTGTCGGTAAGGTGATATGAACCGTTATAACCGGCAATACCCGAATGGGGAAACCCAGTGCAATCCGTTGCACTATCGTATGGTGAATACATAGCCATACGAGGCGAACCGGGGGAACTGAAACATCTAAGTACCCCGAGGAAAAGAAATCAACCGAGATTCCCCAAGTAGCGGCGAGCGAACGGGGAAGAGCCCAGAATCTGAATCAGTTTATGTGTTAGTGGAAGCGTCTGGAAAGTCGCGCAGCAAAGGGTGATAGCCCCGTACACCAAAATGCATATTCTGTGAGTTCGATGAGTAGGGCGGGACACGTGACATCCTGTCTGAATATGGGGGGACCATCCTCCAAGGCTAAATACTCCTGACTGACCGATAGTGAACCAGTACCGTGAGGGAAAGGCGAAAAGAACCCCGGCGAGGGGAGTGAAATAGAACCTGAAACCGTGTACGTACAAGCAGTGGGAGCCTCTTTTATGGGGTGACTGCGTACCTTTTGTATAATGGGTCAGCGACTTATATTTTGTAGCAAGGTTAACCGTATAGGGGAGCCGTAGGGAAACCGAGTCTTAACTGGGCGTCTAGTTGCAAGGTATAGACCCGAAACCCGGTGATCTAGCCATGGGCAGGTTGAAGGTTGGGTAACACTAACTGGAGGACCGAACCGACTAATGTTGAAAAATTAGCGGATGACTTGTGGCTGGGGGTGAAAGGCCAATCAAACCGGGAGATAGCTGGTTCTCCCCGAAAGCTATTTAGGTAGCGCCTCGTGAACTCATCTTCGGGGGTAGAGCACTGTTTCGGCTAGGGGGCCATCCCGGCTTACCAACCCGATGCAAACTCCGAATACCGAAGAATGTTATCACGGGAGACACACGGCGGGTGCTAACGTCCGTCGTGAAGAGGGAAACAACCCAGACCGCCAGCTAAGGTCCCAAAGTCATGGTTAAGTGGGAAACGATGTGGGAAGGCATAGACAGCCAGGATGTTGGCTTAGAAGCAGCCATCATTTAAAGAAAGCGTAATAGCTCACTGGTCGAGTCGGCCTGCGCGGAAGATGTAACGGGGCTAAACCATGCACCGAAGCTGCGGCAGCGACGCTTAGGCGTTGTTGGGTAGGGGAGCGTTCTGTAAGCCGTTGAAGGTGGTCTGTGAGGGCTGCTGGAGGTATCAGAAGTGCGAATGCTGACATAAGTAACGATAAAGCGGGTGAAAAACCCGCTCGCCGGAAGACCAAGGGTTCCTGTCCAACGTTAATCGGGGCAGGGTGAGTCGACCCCTAAGGCGAGGCCGAAAGGCGTAGTCGATGGGAAACGGGTTAATATTCCCGTACTCGGTGTTACTGCGAAGGGGGGACGGAGAAGGCTAGGCTGGCCGGGCGACGGTTGTCCCGGTTTAAGCGTGTAGGGGGAGAGAATTGGTAAATCCGTTCTCTTATTCAACCCTGAGGCGTGATGACGAGTCACTACGGTGGCGAAGTAGTTGATGCCAAGCTTCCAGGAAAAGCCTCTAAGCTCCAGGTAACACAGAATCGTACCCCAAACCGACACAGGTGGTCAGGTAGAGAATACCCAGGCGCTTGAGAGAACTCGGGTGAAGGAACTAGGCAAAATGGTGCCGTAACTTCGGGAGAAGGCACGCTGGCGCGTAGGTGAAGAGACTTGCTCTCGGAGCTGAAGCCAGTCGCAGATACCAGCTGGCTGCAACTGTTTAATAAAAACACAGCACTGTGCAAACACGAAAGTGGACGTATACGGTGTGACGCCTGCCCGGTGCTGGAAGGTTAATTGATGGGGTTAGCCGCAAGGCGAAGCTCTTGATCGAAGCCCCAGTAAACGGCGGCCGTAACTATAACGGTCCTAAGGTAGCGAAATTCCTTGTCGGGTAAGTTCCGACCTGCACGAATGGCGTAATGATGGCCAGGCTGTCTCCACCCGAGACTCAGTGAAATTGAACTCGCTGTGAAGATGCAGTGTACCCGCGGCAAGACGGAAAGACCCCGTGAACCTTTACTATAGCTTGACACTGAACATTGAGCCTTGATGTGTAGGATAGGTGGGAGGCAGTGAAGTGTGGACGCCAGTCTGCATGGAGCCAACCTTGAAATACCACCCTTTAATGTTTGATGTTCTAACTCGGCCCCGTAATCCGGGGTGAGGACAGTGTCTGGTGGGTAGTTTGACTGGGGCGGTCTCCTCCCAAAGAGTAACGGAGGAGCACGAAGGTTAGCTAATCACGGTCGGACATCGTGAGGTTAGTGCAAAGGCATAAGCTAGCTTGACTGCGAGAGTGACGGCTCGAGCAGGTACGAAAGTAGGTCTTAGTGATCCGGTGGTTCTGAATGGAAGGGCCATCGCTCAACGGATAAAAGGTACTCCGGGGATAACAGGCTGATACCGCCCAAGAGTTCATATCGACGGCGGTGTTTGGCACCTCGATGTCGGCTCATCACATCCTGGGGCTGAAGTAGGTCCCAAGGGTATGGCTGTTCGCCATTTAAAGTGGTACGCGAGCTGGGTTTAGAACGTCGTGAGACAGTTCGGTCCCTATCTGCCGTGGGCGTTGGAAGATTGAGAGGGGTTGCTCCTAGTACGAGAGGACCGGAGTGAACGCACCACTGGTGTTCGGGTTGTCATGCCAATGGCACTGCCCGGTAGCTAAGTGCGGAAAAGATAAGTGCTGAAAGCATCTAAGCACGAAACTTGCCTCGAGATGAGTCTTCCCTGGGCCTTTAAGGCCCCTGAAGGAACGTTTAAGACTAAGACGTTGATAGGCTGGGTGTGTAAGTGCAGCGATGCATTGAGCTAACCAGTACTAATGAACCGTGAGGCTTAACCTTACAACACCGAAGGTGTTTTTAGAGACGAAATATTGAAGTTTTAATTTTCAGCGATGTTCCTAGATTGGTTCCGGTGGTTGCGTGTGAAGACATGTGACGGCTTGGAATGAAACAGAATTTGCCTGGCGGCAATAGCGCGGTGGTCCCACCTGATCCCATGCCGAACTCAGAAGTGAAACGCCGTAGCGCCGATGGTAGTGTGGGGTCTCCCCATGCGAGAGTAGGACACTGCCAGGCATCAAACGAAGCAGAAGGCCATCCGCAAGGATGGCCTTTTTGCGTTTTGAAATTCACGACTAAAGGTTACAGACTCATCCCAGAATGAATCGGGTAGAGCGGATTTACCGAGTCGTGTGGCACATCTTCTTTTTGTTGTAGAACAGCGTCCCAATTTGAAGGCAGTTCAAACGGTAATTTACCCTCAGGCTTCGCTTTACCACTGATAATATCGAAAAGTGTGGCATCAGAGCTGCCGAAGTTTGCCAATAAAACATCCGTTTTATCGACGATGTTAGTGAGTATCGCCGGACGATCGAGATAAATTGATGTGATGGTCGGTATACCCTGAAGTTTCACCTGTTTGATGATCTGGTAATCAGCACTGCCGCTGTAAATACCGGGTTTCTCATCTAGTACCACGCTTGCCTGATCGTCAAACCCCAGTTGCCCAAAATGCACCGAACCAAACGGATAGTGTGGATCGGTCTGGTAAGGCGTATTCACGCGTATCACCGCAATATCTGCCGCTTCTGGTGTGCTAACAACCGTTAGCCCATAATTGGCCGCCACTTCGGCATTCACGTTATACAGGAAGACCTTTTTACCTGTGAGTGACATTGGTAACAGGTCATTATCGTTTTTCAACAAGATATGCGACCGGCGCTGCGCATCAGTAGCCTGCTGTTGGAAGCCATTGTTACCGACAAGCGTTGCGGCAGCCGTTTCATCAACATAGGGATTTTCGAAAAGTCCAAGAGCGAATTTTTGTTTCAGTATCCTGACGACGGACTGATCAAGGCGAGTGGCGGTGATTTGCTGCTCCTCTACTGCCGCGATCAAATCGCTGGGATCGCTGGTCCCGCCAAACTGATCGATACCGGCATCTACGGCTTTAACGATTCGCTCCTGACGCGTCAGGGTTTCGACGCCCCAAGGCATCCCAAAGGGAACGATAGCGAAAGGTGAAATACCTGTGGCGACGTCTGCATCACTCATACCGGTAATACATGTGCCTTCACAGTCTGACAAAATTCCCCAATCGCTCAGGATCACGCCGTCAAAAGCATAACGGCCACGGAGAATGTCTGTCAGAACCTGTTTGTTAAAGCCGAACCCTACGGACTCAATGAGCGCATCTTTATACCAAAGGTCGACTGGTTGGCCGTAATAGGGCATAACCGAGGCGACTTTTGCGGCAAATGCTCCTTCAAAAGGCACCAGGTGATACTCAAAATCGTCTCCTGGGTAGACCTGCTCTTTACCGTAATCGTTGTGAGGATCCAGGCCTTTCAACTGCGGCCCACCGCCAGCGAAGTGTTTTACTACGGTAATGACACTGTCTTTATTCAGGCCGGTGTTACCGTTTTGGAAACCCTCAATATAGGCCTGAGTCATTCTCTTCGAGATCTGGTTATCTTCGCCGAATGTTCCGTTGATTCTTCCCCACCGCGGTTCGGTCGCCAGATCGGCCTGCGGTGACAACGCCATCTGGATCCCTACTGCCCGATACTCTTTCCGCGCGATATCACCGAATTTTTTCATCAGTTCTACGTCATCGATCGCGGCGAATCCCAGCGTTTCAGGCCATTGGGAAAAACTACCCGCAACAATGCTGGTTGCATTCGGATCGTTGGTAAAATGATTTCTAGGGTCGGTGCTGATGATAATGGGAATGCCGAGACGAGTTCCCTCGGCGACTTGCTGTACCTGGTTATTATCATGGGAAATGTAGTTAGGATTACCAGCCATACGCGTGATGAACGTATTTACGGCATTATCGATAATATCTTTTTTAGCCGTTTCAACGTCGACACGCTCTGAAGAGAGTGGCAACGTTCCATGCATCATTAACCCGGCTTTCTCTGCAGTGGTCATCAGTGAAGCCAGATTGTTGGCACGCGTTGTAGCATCCAGACGCCAATCTTCATAAGGATCGAGCTTATTGTTCTTGTTGAGATCTTTGAACTTCAGACCACCGATTTCCAACAGTTTTACGTCCCGATAACCTAAGTCTGCCTGTTTGGAACTGTCAGTATTTACCGTATCGCTATCATTACACCCACTAAGACCCAGAGCCATAAAACTCGCCAAAGACATTGCAGTACCGAACTTTCCTATTTGCATTGGTCTATCTCCATTTTAGTGACAAAACTGCCAGAAGCAGGTCATTAGCCCACCTCAGATTTTTTTCCCTAAAAGAAACAACGAAATAGTTTGGATACTTCCCAACGAAAAATATGTAGAAACGCTGACTATGCTAACGATCTATTTTTTCGGACTATAAAATAAATAGCTGCTGATATATGAGATAGAGTTCAACCTTTGGACAATTGCTTTTCAGCCTTTGGTCATTTTTTCTGGAGGGTAACGAGGTTTTTTAGCGGATCTAGGAGGTTTTTAAATCGTGACGCATATTTTATGCGTGAATAATTTCACAAAGAAAAAGATATCACCTTTTCTTGGCGATCCTGCAGTGGTTTTCCCTTTTGATAAGAAAGGCTCCCGAAGGAGCCTTTGGTAATCAGTAATATCAATGCTTTGAACTCTGAGAGATACCCAGCCCGGTTTGCGAACGCACAAACTGGAAGCGGAAGCGCTCACGCTCTTGCTGCCCAGTGAGGGAACTGTCGGTAACCGAGAAGAACCAGGTGCCAATAAAGGCAACTGCCATTGAGAACAGTGCTGGATACTCATACGGATAGATAGGTTTGGCATGCCCAAGGATCTGCACCCAGATGGTTGGGCCGAGGATCATCAGGATCACTGCGGTCAACAGGCCGAGCCAGCCACCGATCATCGCCCCACGGGTTGTCAGGCGTGACCAATACATGGAAAGAATGATAATCGGGAAGTTACAGCTGGCGGCGATGGAAAACGCCAAGCCCACCATAAAGGCGATATTCTGTTTCTCAAACAGGATACCCAGAGCGATGGCGACGATCCCCAAAACCAAGACGGTGATCTTGGAGACTTTAAGCTCGTTACGTTCGGTTGCTTTGCCGTCTTTAATGACACAAGAGTACAGATCGTGAGAAACCGCAGAAGCGCCAGCCAAGGTTAGCCCGGCGACTACCGCCAGAATGGTGGCGAACGCTACGGCAGAGATAAAGCCGAGGAAGAAGTTGCCGCCCACGGCGTTGGCCAAGTGCACCGCAGCCATGTTGTTGCCGCCCAACAGGGCTCCACTGGCATCCTTGAACGCTGGGTTAGCGCTGACTAGCAGGATCGCGCCAAAGCCGATAATAAAGGTCAGGATATAGAAGTAACCGATAAAACCGGTGGCATATAACACGCTTTTACGCGCTTCTTTGGCATCGTTAACGGTGAAGAAACGCATCAGAATATGCGGCAAACCTGCGGTACCGAACATCAATGCCAGGCCGAGAGAGAGCGCCGATATCGGATCAGAAACCAGCCCGCCAGGGCTCATGATGGCAATCCCTTTCGGATGGACCTTCACGGCTTCGCTAAACAGGGTATTGAAGTTAAAGTTTACCGACTTCATAACCATCAGAGCCATAAAGCTGGCACCTGCCAACAGCAGCACGGCCTTGATGATCTGTACCCAGGTGGTGGCCAGCATGCCGCCAAACAGCACGTATAACACCATCAATATGCCGACCAGGATCACGGCGATATGGTAGTTGAGGCCAAATAACAGCTGGATCAGTTTGCCTGCGCCGACCATCTGAGCGATCAGATACAGCGCCACCACCACCAGTGAACCACAGGCGGAAAGGGTACGGATGGGTTTTTGTTTAAGCCGGTAAGAGGCAACGTCGGCGAAAGTATAGCGCCCGAGGTTACGCAACCGTTCGGCAATCAGGAACAGAATGATCGGCCAACCAATCAGGAAGCCGATGGAATAAATCAGGCCATCATAGCCGGAGGTGTACACCAAAGCTGAGATGCCGAGGAACGACGCGGCAGACATAAAGTCACCGGCAATCGCCAACCCGTTTTGCAGCCCGGTAATGCGGCCACCTGCCGTGTAGTAATCCCCCCGCGAGCGGGTGCGTTTGGAAGCCCAGTAAGTGATATAGAGAGTAGCGCCCACAAACAGGACGAACATGACAATGGCCTGGATGTTCAGTGGCTGGCGTTGTACCTCGCCCCCAATCGCATCAGCATGGCTCAGGCCCGGTAATGCCAGCAGGGTGAGAGCGGATATCAGGCGCTTCATTGCTGCACCTCGCGCAGGACTTCGGCGTTAAGACGATCGAATTCACCGTTAGCGCGGTAAACATAAATTCCGGTCAAAACAAAAGAGATCACGATCAGCCCCACACCGATCGGGATCCCACGGGTAATGGTCGATCCTGCGGCGATCGGCGTACCCAACCAATGCGGATTGAAGGCGATCAGAAGAATAAAGCCAACGTACAATGTGAGTGTGATCAGCGAAAGTAGCCAGGCGAAACGGCTGCGTTTTCGTACCAGTTCCTTGAAGCGCGGGTTTTCCTCAATCCTTTGATAAATGTTGTCATTCATCTGAGTCTCTCCAGTAGGTATTGATCGAGTACGTCGCGCTATACCTCTCATTTTTCAAGCACACCTTGCGGCACCTTGAAGTCAATCGGGTATACAAGCCGTTCACCCCGTGATTGCAGGTGAACGGCCGAGGCGGCGCAAATTAGGATGGAACTTTAATTGATTGTTTTTCTTCCAACAGCTTGTCGACTACAGCTGGATCTGCCAGCGTTGAGGTATCCCCCAGGTTGCTGGTATCACCGGCAGCAATTTTGCGCAGAATACGCCGCATGATCTTGCCGGAGCGCGTTTTCGGTAACGAATCGGTCCAGTGGAGAACGTCTGGCGTAGCGAGTGGGCCGATCTCTTTACGTACCCAGTTACGTACCTCGGTATAGAGTTCCGGCGTGGGTTCTTCACCATGATTCAGCGTGATATAGGCATAAATCGCCTGGCCTTTGATGTGATGTGGAATGCCCACCACCGCGGCCTCGGCAATTTTCGGGTGAGCAACCAGCGCCGATTCGATCTCAGCGGTACCCAGACGGTGGCCGGAGACGTTCAGCACGTCATCGACGCGGCCGGTGATCCAGTAATAGCCATCCTCGTCACGGCGGGCGCCGTCACCGCTGAAATACATGCCTTTGAAGGTAGAGAAGTAAGTCTGCTCGAAGCGATCGTGGTCACCGAACAGGGTGCGTGCCTGGCCTGGCCAGGAGTCGGTGATCACCAGGTTACCTTCGCTGGCCCCTTCCTGTGGTTCCCCCATGTTGTCCACCAGCGCAGGCTGAACGCCAAAGAACGGGCGCGTGGCGGAACCGGCTTTCAGTTCGGTGGCACCCGGTAACGGGGTGATCATAAAGCCGCCGGTTTCGGTCTGCCACCAGGTATCGACGATCGGGCATTTACCGTTACCAATCTTGTTGTAATACCATTCCCAGGCTTCCGGGTTGATCGGCTCACCGACCGAACCCATGATGCGCAGCGAATCACGCTTGGTGCCTTCGATGGCTTTATCACCTTCGGCCATCAACGCACGGATCGCGGTGGGGGCGGTGTACAGAATATTGACCTGATGTTTATCAACCACCTGTGACAGGCGGTTCACACCGGGATAGTTTGGCACGCCTTCAAACATCAGCGTGATTGCGCCACAGGCCAACGGCCCATACAGCAGATAGCTGTGGCCGGTCACCCAGCCCACGTCGGCGGTACACCAGTAGATATCGCCATCGTGATAATCGAAGACATATTTGAACGTCAGCGCGGCATAAACCAGATAGCCACCGGTCGTATGCACTACGCCTTTTGGCTTGCCGGTAGAACCGGAGGTATAAAGGATGAACAACGGATCTTCAGCGTTCATCTCTTCCGGCGGGCAGTCGGCGGCAACGCCTGCGATCAATTCATGCCACCACAGATCTCGCCCTTCCTGCCAGTAACCCGGCTTGCCGGTACGCTGGAAGACCACCACATTGCTGATGCTTTTCACCCCAGGGTTTTGCAGCGCATCGTCCACGTTCTTTTTCAGCGGCACGGAACGGCCAGCGCGCAGCCCTTCATCGGCGGTGATCACCAGTTTGGCGTTACAGTCGATAACACGGCCTGCCACGGCTTCCGGCGAGAAACCGCCAAAGATCACGGTATGAATGGCACCTATGCGGGCACAGGCCAGCATCGCGACGGCGGCTTCTGGCACCATCGGCATATAGATAGCGACGACATCGCCTTTTTTCACCCCGAGCTTTTTCAGCACGTTGGCGAACTGGCAGACATCATGGTGCAACTGTTTGTAGGTGACTTTTTTCGATAGGGTTGGATCATCACCTTCCCAGATAATGGCGGTTTGATCGCCGCGATCGGCCAAATGGCGATCCAGGCAATTGGCTGACAGGTTCAGCGTACCGTCCTCGAACCAGCGGATACTGATATGGCCGGGATCGAAGGAAGTGTTCTTCACTTTGGTATAAGGTTTGATCCAATCCACGATCTTGCCGTGCTCCCCCCAGAACGCTGCCGGGTCTTGCACAGATTGTTGATAATATTGTTGATATTGCTCCGGGTTAATCAGGGCTCGTTCTGCAATTGCAGACGGAATGACGTGTTTATGCAGTTGGCTCATGCTTTTTCTCCTTAGAATTGTTAATAATATGTCAACTGATGGTTATGTATAGTTTGCTCTAATTCTTTGTTCCTTTTTTGCGCGGCGGATCACGCAACGAAGATATTGATTTGTAATAGTTACTGCTGTAATTGCGTGATGGATCTGCTTGGTTGACGGTGAAAAACCCTGAATGCAGGGGTTTTCCTTAAAAAACTTTTTAAATAACCAAAAAGAGTTAGCATTAAGAAGCGGAATTCTTTTGGCTGAAGGGAATAGAATGTTGTAAGTAGGGAATATATTTCTATTTAAACTGCTTTTAATTCAGGATATAAATAATTTTTGCAGTTCTTAACTACCGAGTTATCTTTATTCTCTCCCTCTTGTGAATATCATTATTAGCCAGCAAGGGCGTTATGAGATCTTTCTTGTTTACATAATTTTCGTTCTCATTATGGCTGTTAATTCAGCGGCTGTGATTTCATTTTATAAACTATCCATTAACAAAATACAAACATTTCATTGGGATTAATTATGCAAAATGAATGAAAAATAACGCATTTCCATTTTGTTTGAAAATTGTTCGATTCAGTGTGTATGTGATCCTTTAGCGCTAACATTATGTTTTTAAGAACAAGCAATTATGTTGCCATTCATTTTTATCTTGCTTATTCTTCATTCTGAAAAGTCTGCAAGCCAGATAAAACAAGGCTTGCAGAACAGGGGCTCCAAATGGTACAGATTTATATTGCGCTGCATGAGGGGCAAGCGAGCGCATGGTTTTAATTAGCATAAGCCTGTATTAAATGATTAAGTATTCCATCTGAAGCCGATCGTTTGTTAAATGCTTTGGAGAGGAACCTTTGAGGAATTTTTTGGGTATGAAGAGTGTGAAAATTAGTCTGGCTTGGCAAATACTGATTGCGTTGGTATTGGGGATTATATTAGGTGCTGTATTACATAATCAGACGGAATCACGTGAGTGGCTGGTCAATAATATACTGAGCCCGGCTGGTGATATCTTTATTCGTCTGATTAAGATGATTGTGGTGCCTATCGTTATTTCCACGCTAATTGTGGGGATTGCCGGTGTTGGCGACACCAAGAAGTTAGGCCGTATTGGATTGAAAACCATTATCTATTTTGAAGTGATTACCACCATTGCCATTGTGCTTGGGGTGACATTGGCTAATGTTTTTCAACCCGGGCAGGGTATCGACATGTCGGCGCTGACCGCGGTGGATATCTCCAAATATGAAAGAACCACGGAGCAGGTACAGAGCGGCTCACACAGCCTGGTGGCCACTATCCTGTCGCTGATCCCTTCAAACGTCTTTGCATCCATTGCTAAAGGCGACATGTTACCGATCATCTTCTTCTCGGTGTTGTTTGGCTTGGGGCTTTCCTCACTGCCAAAAGAGACTAAAGAGCCGCTGTTGAAGGTGTTTAAGGCGGTTTCTGAAAGCATGTTCAAAGTGACGCACATGATTATGCGTTATGCGCCGATCGGGGTGTTTGGTCTGATTTCGGTCACGGTAGCGAACTTTGGCTTTGCCTCGCTGCTGCCGCTGGCCAAGCTGGTGGTGCTGGTTTATTTCGCCATTGCCTTCTTTGCCCTGGTGGTTCTGGGCATTGTGGCGCGGATATGTAACCTGCGGATTTGGACGTTGATCCGCATTTTGAAAGAGGAACTGATTCTGGCTTACTCGACCGCCAGTTCAGAGACCGTGCTGCCACGCATTATTGAAAAAATGGAGGCTTACGGCGCGCCGAAGTCGATCACCAGCTTTGTGGTACCCACCGGTTACTCTTTCAATCTGGATGGTTCCACTTTGTATCAGAGTATCGCCGCCATTTTCATTGCGCAGCTGTATGGCATTGAGCTGTCGCTAGGGCAGGAGATCATTCTGGTGCTGACGCTGATGGTGACCTCAAAAGGGATCGCTGGCGTCCCTGGCGTGTCTTTTGTGGTACTGCTGGCAACGCTGGGCAGCGTGGGGATCCCGTTGGAAGGCCTGGCGTTTATCGCCGGTGTGGATCGCATCCTGGATATGGCGCGTACCGCACTGAACGTGGTGGGCAACGCTCTGGCGGTGCTGGTGATCGCCAAGTGGGAGAATCAGTTCGATCATGAGAAATCATTGGCCTACGAGCGTGAGTTCCTGGCTGGCAAGGTGAAACCGGTCACTCAGTCTTAAAAACACCGGTAAACCTGCTAACGGCGGGTTTACCGGCACCATCATCGTATCTTGCGCCAGGCAATCAGCACGGTCATCAGGATAAGCCCTGGCAGCCATACCCACTGCAATTCCGAAACCATCACCGCATGGCCTGACGGCGTCAGATATTTTGCCAGGCTGAACGGTGCTACCCGAATCACCTGCCAAGGCGCGAAGAAGCGTTCATCGCTCCACGGCCATAGCCAGCCAACACCTTTGCCGCCTGTGGTGATCGAATCCAGCAGACTGTGCGACAGCAGCGAAACAAACAGGAAAAGCCAACTCTTGAGCGGCGGTGTTTTAAACCATCGGCACAGCAGCAAAGCCAGCGTGGGCATTAGCGCAGCAAAAAACAGCGAATGCGTAAAGCCGCGATGGCCAAACGCGTTGCCATAAGCGACGCCAAATTTAAATGCCAGCACGTCGGCATCGGGCAACATGGCCAAGACAACGCCCGCGAAGAGCAGGCGCGGCGGGATGATTTTCTGCCCCAGCCCCAATCCGAGGCATAGCGGGACCGCTGCGTGAGTGATGATCGTTGGCATGTTGGTCTTCCGTGATTTGAGCTTAGTATTGCGCCCGCTGTTTTATCACAATCACTCCGTGATCGCCTACTTTAGCCACCGCAAGCCCCGAGCGTGATATAACAATATGTCATTGAGCATCATGGAGAGGGGCTGACTATGTGGGATGTCATCGTCATTGGTTCAGGGATTGGCGGGCTCACCAGCGCCGGGCTGTTGGCGGGTGTCGGTAAGAAAAAGGTTCTGGTGTTAGAAAAACACTCAGAACCCGGCGGGCTGACCCATGTTTTTCGTCGTGATGGCGCATCCTGGGATGTCGGCCTGCACTATACCCGTGATCATTGAAGATGCTTGATTTTGTTGATGAAGAGGATCATGCTTTCATCCCATGAAGATATTTATCACCGCTGAGCAAAAAATCGAACTCGAACGCCGGCATGATTCCAGCCGGGACAAACACGTTTGCGATCGTATTAAAGCCGTACTTCTCGCCTCCGAAGGTTGGAGTTCGGTCATGATTGCTCAGGCTCTGCGCCTGCATCAGACCACTGTTGACCACCATATCAGCGAATATCTGAATAAAGGGAAGTTGAAACCCGAAAATGGTGGCTCTGATGGCATGCTCAGCACAGAAAAAACCGAACAGCTTATCAGCCACTTAACTCAACATTTATTCCATCATACTGTCCAGATTGTGGCCTACGTGGCACAAAAATGGGGTGTCATATACAGCGTCCCAGGAATGAACAAATGGCTGCACCGGCATGGCTTCAGCTATAAGAAACCCTCAGGCGTACCCCATAAATTCAGTGAAGAGAAACAGCAACAGTTCATTGAATATTATGAAGAATTAAAAGTTGCCACGAGAGGTGAACCGATCCTTTTTCTGGATGCAGTGCATCCGACTCAGGCGACAAAACTGAGCTTCGGCTGGATAAAAAAAGGGGAAAAAAAGACTGTTGAAACAACAGGAAGCCGTACTCGGATGAACATTCTGGGCGCGCTGGATCTGAATGATGCTGCCCATCCAGTCATTCATGATTACGAAACGATTAATGAATACACTATCTGTCAATTTTTCAATGAGATAAGAACATGTTATCCCGACTATAAGCAGCCAATTCATATTATTCTGGATGGCGCGGGGTATAACAAAACAAACCTGGTCAAAGATTGGGCATTTGTCTGCAATATAAAATTGCATTCCCTGCCACCTTACAGCCCCAACTTGAATCCCATAGAACGGTTATGGAAGCTGATGCACGAATGTGCAAGGAACAACCGTTACTTTGCCAGTAAGCCTGATTTCCGAACGGCTATATTTAACTTTTTTACGACAACGCTCCCTGAGATGGCGGGTTCATTATCGTCCCGGCTGAATGACAATTTTCAGGTGCTAAAGCAAGCGTCTTCAAGTTAATCGGGTATATATCGGCAATGTTGAGCCCGACTCTAAAACCCGGCAGCTATTTGATTGGCTTTCCTATGGCGAATTGAAATGGAATAAACTCCCTGACGATTTTGACCGCTTTATCTACCCAGATTTCCAGTTCAACGTACCTTCCGATCCCGCTGTATATAAAGCGCGTTTAATCGCCCATTTTCCCGCTGAAGCCAGGGCCATCAACCGCTATTTCCGCGATATTAACCTCTGCTCTCTTTGGGCCACCATGGGGTTTGTCCGCGCCTTTGTGCCACAGAAAGTCGCCCCTATCGTAGGGGTGTTACAGCGGTTAACCAGCCGTAAATCGCTCCAGACTACCCAGCAATATATGGAGAACAACTTTCATTCCCCGCTGTTACGCGCCGTGTTAGTCAGCCAGTGGGGCGATTATGGTTTGCCTCCGGCCAAGAGTGCTTTTGCGATTCATGCGCAGATCGTAAAGCACTACTTAAACGGCGCTTGGTATCCGCAAGGCGGCGCTGGCCGTATCGCACGGACGTTTGAAAAGCGAATAGAAAACCACGGCGGGGCGGTGCGTGTCAGCCAGCAAGCGGTGGCGATCGTGATCGAAAATGGTCGGGCCGCTGGGGTTAGGGTGATCGATAGAAGAAGCGGCGAACCACGCGAAGTTATTTATCGCGCACCCACGATTATCTCCAATATTGGTTTAGAGAATACGTTTCACTATTTACTGCCGACGGATGGCGAGATCGGCGGTAAAACGGCGGCAATTCGCGAACTGGTGGAGCTGTTAGAAGGGCACGGCGTATCTGCTGTCACATTATATCTGCGTTTAACTGCGCCGGTTTCTACCTTGGGCATACAGGGTGAAAACTATTGGATTAATACCCGTACCGACTACAGCGATCTGAGTTTGCACTCCGAAAATGTGATGAAAGGCCAGCCTGCGCACATCTATGTCTCTTTCCCTTCAGCCAAAGCGGGTGATGATCGATTCCATACGGCGGAAATCATCTCTTTTGTGCAGCCTGATGCCTTCTCTGCCTGGCAAGATTCCCTTAAAGGGCAGCGTGGCAATGATTATGCGGTACAGAAAAATATTGTGACCGAAGGGTTATTGCGATTGGCAGAAACATCGTTGCCCGGTTTAAGGCAGTTGGTGAGTTATGCTGAGCTGTCTACGCCTTTAACGATGGAGCACTATACTTCGCATCCCCGGGGCGGTTTCTACGGATTGCCCGCCACCCCAGAACGCTATCGCGCCTATTTTTTAGGGGCGACCACGCCGGTTCCGGGGTTATATATTTCCGGCACCGACGCCGGCTGCTTAGGGATCGTTGGCGCGTTGATGGGCGGTGTGGGGGCCGCATCACAGGCCATGGGGGCCAGAGGGTATAATTTGATCCAGGCGGCGCTGAAAGAGGAGCTTCCACCTTTACCCACCTATCCGTTACCTGCGGAAAAGCAACGTGCCGTGTTAAGCCACAAAACGCAACTTACCGCCACCGTTTGGCATCTTCATTTTGAGTTGGATTCACCGCTTGCCGCCTTTGAAGCGGGGCAATTTGGCCGCCTGCGCGTCGCCGATTACGAATGGCGTGATTATTCGATTGTGCGTGCTGAGGGGAAAACGGTTGAATTGGTGATCGATACCCGCACCGGCGGCGATGGCTCTATTTTCGTCAGGAATGCCGCTATTGGGCAGCAGACCGAAATTGAACTCCCGCTGGGCCATTATGCCTTGGTGAAAAACGCCAACCGCAAGGTGTTTATTGCCACCGGTACGGGGTTAGCGCCATTTTTACCGATGTTTAACCAGCTTGAACAGGAAGGGAAGATTAATACGGCAGAGCTGCTTTTTGGCTGCCGGACGTTGGTTGATGATATTACCGGCCATTTCTCCCCGTTGCCGCCGACGAAAACAATTTGCCTCAGTAGGGTAGAGGTTATTCCTGATGGCACATTTAAAGGCAGAGTGACCGAAGCGCTCAATAACCTGCATTTTGATCCGGCCACGACAGATTTTTATGTGTGTGGCTCAGCGGTTATGGTGATGAATTGCCAATCGTTACTGGAAGGTAGGGGAGCAAAAAATATTTTTATCGAGGTTTATTAGACCGTGCCCTACGTAGTTTTTGACTCAAATCATGAAATAATAAAACAACAAAATTAATTTAATGAAACGCTGTTTCTTTATTTGGAGGGTGGTGGCAAAGAGGATAGTATTCAATGCGCTGTAGCGATATTGACCACTCCTCCAGTGATAAGGGATCCCATGAGAATACCGTATCCACCTTCCACGATGACTTTTAAGGCAACGCTTCTATTTATGGCGACCAGTTTGATGGCAATAACTCCGCAGGCTTCTGCCGCTGCTCTGAATAAAGCGGCACCACAGCAACTTCAGGTGCCAACGTTGGCAGCCGACAGCAGCAGCCTGGTGCTGGTGTGGAAAACGCCAGAAGATACCCGTGATATCGTTGACTATCTGGTTTATGAAGATGGCAAACTGCTGGGCAAAGCCAGCGAGAACAGCGATCGGTTTTCACCCGCCAAGCCTTATATCAATCATTTCTACGCTAACGACAAAGATAATTTCTCGCAGCGGATTGTGATCCAGAATTTCAAAGTCACCGGCCTAAAACCAGACAGCCAATATTCATTTACCGTCAAAGCGCTCTATGCCGACGGCTCGCAGTCAGACGCCAGTAACAGCATCATGGCCAAAACCACCCCGTTACCTACGGTGATCAATATTGCCGACTTTGGTGCCAAAGGCGACGGCAGCACGCTGAATACCAAAGCGATTCAGCGGGCGATCGACGCTTGCCAGCCCGGCTGCCGGGTTGATATTCCGGCGGGTGTCTACAAAACCGGTGCGCTGTGGCTGAAAAGTGATATGACGCTCAACCTGCAAGCAGGATCGACCCTGCTGGGTTCAGAGGATCCGGCGGATTATCCACCGGCCTACCGGCTGTACAGCTATTCCACCGAAATGCGCCCGGCCTCGTTGATCAATGCCATCGATCCTGAACATGTGGAACCCGGCACCTTCCGTAATATCCGCATCGTCGGGCCCGGCATTATTGACGGTAATGGCTGGCTACGGCAGGAAGCGGCTGAATGGATCGATGAAGTAGGCAACCGCCTGCCGCAATATATTTCCAGCAGAAACAGCAAGGTGCATGAAGACGGGATCCTGGCTAAACATCAGGTCGCCAAAGCGGTGGCCGAAGGCGTGCCGCTACAGATCGCCTACGGGCAGCGCCGCTCCAGCCTGGTGACGCTGCGTGGCGTAGAGAATGTTTATCTGGCGGACTTTACGGCGCGTAACCCGGCATTCCACGGCATTATGCTGCTGGAAAGCCACAATGTGGTGGCCAATAACCTGATCCATCAAACCTTTGATGCTAACAACGGCGATGGGATTGAGTTCGGTAATAGCCAGAACGTGATGGTGATGAATAACTTTTTTGATACCGGCGATGACTGTATTAACTTTGCGGCAGGAACCGGCGAAAAAGCGCGTGAGCAACCACCGATGAAGGGGGCTTGGTTGTTCAACAACTATCTGCGCAGAGGGCACGGCGCTGTCGTGACCGGCAGCCACACCGGTGCCTGGATTGAAGACGTTCTGGCCGAAAATAACGTCATCTACCTTACCGATGTCGGCCTGCGCGCCAAGAGCACCACGGATATCGGCGGTGGTGCCCGTAACGTGACGTTCCGCAATAATGCCATGAAGGATATCGTGCGCCAGCCGGTGATCCTGACGTTGAATTACTCGGATCCTAACGCCAAGATTGATTATCCGGCGGCGAAGCAACCAGCGCAGTTTTACCATTTCCTGGTGCAGAACGTGACGGTGCAGGGCACGCAAGAGGATCACCCGGCCATTGAGATCAAAGGCAACAGCGAGAAAAATGCCTGGCATCGGCAGGTGCATTTTGACAACGTGCGCTTTAATAACGTGCCGCCCACTGCGATTAGCGATTTGGAAGACAGCCAGTTCGACCGCGTGGTTTTCAGCCAGTTGCGCGGCGATACTCCTTGGCATTTCAGCGCCATCAGGAACGTGACCATCGACGGTAAACCGGTCGTGCCTTAACGCATCCTAATGCACGTTTAACACCATTAAAGGCAGGGGGATTCTCCTGCCTTTGTCGTTTTAATGGCCAGAATGAAAACTCTTGCAGTCCTTTCCGATCGGCCTACATTAAAACCTGATGGATGCCAATAAAGGACTAATCAATGAAATTAGCGACATTACAAAAAAACCATGAAGCCAGTTTTGTGGCGATTGTCGACGCTGCACAGGCGCGTTACTGGCCTGTGGCCGAAATGGTGCCGGGCCTGACATTGAACATGCACCCACTGTTGCAGCAGTGGGAAAGCATCAGCAGTGATCTGGTGCCGAAAGGGGAAGGTTACCCGCTGGCGGACGTCAGCATTTGTGCTCCGCTGATCCCCGCACGTAACATTTTTTGCATTGGTAAAAACTATCGTGAGCATGCCGCTGAGTTCAGCCAGTCGGGTTTCGACCATAGCGCGAAAGCCGGTGAGGTGGCGCCAGAGTTTGCCGTGGTGTTCACCAAAGCGCCGGAAACCGTGATTGCTAGCGGTGCCAAAATCCCACGTCATGCGCAAGTCACCGATCAGTTGGATTATGAGGCTGAACTGGCGGTGATTATCGGTAAGGGCGGCCGTGGCATCAGCAAGGCTGATGCGCTCGATCACGTCTGGGGCTACACCATTATTAATGACGTCACTGCGCGTGATTTACAAAAAAATCATCGTCAGTGGTTTATGGGTAAATCGCTGGATGGGTTTTGTCCGATGGGGCCGTGGCTGGTGTCGGCGGATGAAATCGATCTCACCTCGGTGGCCATACAATGTTGGGTCAACGGTGAACTACGCCAAAATTCCAATATCCGCGATCTGATTTTTGATATTCCATCATTAATCGCCACCTTATCTGCCGGTATTGAACTTAAGCCTGGCGATATTATCGCCACCGGAACCCCAGCCGGAGTGGGGATTGGTTTCACGCCGCCGCGTTTCTTACAAACCGGTGATGTGGTGCGTATTGAGATCGAAGGGATTGGCCGCTTGGAAAATGAGGTGGGCCAGTCATTGCTATGATTGAGCTTGGTGAATAGGGCTGCTGCCGCAGCCCTATTGCGGTTACAGATAAACGTGCAGGTATTCCACCAGGCAGAGAATCGCCATCGCCTGACCATAAGGCATCGAGGTGAGCGGTACCTGGCGATAATAGTCCAGGTTTTTGCCCATCGCGGTACCGAACGAGACTTGCGTCAGTTCGCCATCGGCGTTGATCTGCTTCACCACGCCCTGCAACGCTTTTTCCGCGACCGCCAGATACTTGCCGTCGATATAGCGTTTGCGCACCGCTTTCAGCATGCCGAAGGCGAAACCGGCGGTGGCGGATGATTCCAGATACGACTCAGGATCGTCCAGCAGCGTGTGCCACAGGCCACTTGGGTGCTGGCACTGCGCCAGCGCCGCCACCTGGCATTCCAAGACCTGTAGCAGAATGCGGTGGGTGGCATCGTATTCCGGCAGATCCAGCAGTTCGAGGAACTCCGGGATCACGATGGTCAGCCAACTGTTGCCGCGTGCCCAGCGGGCTTTGGCAAAGTTGTGCTTGCCTTCGAAAGTCCAACCATGGAACCACAGACCGCTTTCGCGCTCCATCAGGTGCTGAATGTGAACCAGAAACTGATATTTGGCCTCTTCCACATACTGCGGGCGGTTCAGCAGCTTGCCGATTTTGGCCAGCGGCAGCACGCTCATCATCAAGGTGTCATCCCACAGTTGCTGGTGGTTCTCTTCTGCCAGCGTGACGTGCTGCATACCACCGCGCTCGGTGCGTGGCATTTCGTGCATCAACCACTCCGCCCAACGCTCCAGATACGGCAGCCAGCGCGCATCGCCGGTTTCCTCATAGCGGTAGGCCAAGGTGAGAAACGGGCAGGCGGTATTGACGTTTTTGGTCGGCGTGCCCTCGGCAAAGCGCGCGGCGAACCAGTCGTCAACGATGGCACACATCTTGGTGTCGCCGGTCTGGCGGTAATACTGATTGATGCCGTACAGGCCGATGCCGTGCGTCCACTCCCAACCAGCCCAGCCTTTGGTGTCGATGACTCGCCCATCGTCAAGGCGCAGCAGAAACTCACCGGTTTCATCGGTGATATTGACCAGATTGTCCACCAGGCTGCCAATTAACTGGTGCAGCTCCTGGCGGCTGATAACGTGCTCTGGCTGGCGCAGTAACGGGCTGTGTTTTACAGGATATACCAACATTGCGATGTCCTTTTTAACCGGTGGTCAATGTGTCACGCTGCCCGCCGCCTTCTGGCCTGGTGTGGCCTTGGGTAACGGCAGAGCAGCGGGTTTATTGCGGTTGAGGTAGCCAATATTGTTGTTACCCCATAGCGATTCATAAGGCATGCCCGCCAGCATTTCGACGGTGGCACGCGCCTCTGGCGTGATGTTGCCGGGCACCACATGGCCCGCGATGCGCATCTTCTCGGTTTCCTGACGCAGCACGCTGTGAGTGGCCAGGTTGAGTTTGAAGCGCAGTGAAATGGTGAAGCCGATCGCCAGAACTACCAAGGTTCCCACGCTCAGAATCATCAGAATGGCGTGGCTCACCTCCGGTGCCTGCTGGCTCTGGCCGGAAACAAAGCCCGACAGTTGCAGAATGACGCCAACCAGCATCACCGCACCGGCCTGTGAAGCCTTGCGGGTCAAGGTCATGATACCGGCAAAGATACCTTCACGGCGTTGGCCGGTGATCACTTCGTCCACGTCGGCAATATAGGTGTAGATGTTCCATGGCACGTAGTTGATGCCACCACGGCCCAGCCCGGCGAAGCCAGAAACCAGCAGTAACAGCGAGAAAGCATCACTGAGGTTGGCGTAATACAGCACGGCGTAGGAGGCGGCCCCCATACCGAACAGCACCACCACCATGCGGTAAGAGGGGGCGGGGCCGAAGCGAATACACAGCGGGATCATGGCGATCACCGCCACGAACTGCATGATGGCCATGGTGCCCATCAGGTTGGAGGCTGTGGCGGCGCTTTGCATCAGCACGAACACCACGTAATAGGTGAACACCGCATTGAAGACGTCCTGCGCGATATAACCGCCAAGGTACATGCCTAAATGCTGGCGGAAAATACGGATGCGCAGCGTGGAGGTCAGTTCGACGTTCAGGCGTTTCAGGCTTTGAACCAGCGTGAGCTTTTGCTTTTCGGCTTCCAGTGCGGCAGCGGATTTTTGCTCCGCAGGCCGCTCCCAGGTGAAGAGATAGACCAGCGTCAATACCACGGCGCAGATGATCGAGAACACCAGGCTGGCGTAGAAAAACGACACGGCATTGTCCTTACCCAGATAGCTAAGCAGAATGCCCGGCAGGAACGCGGCAAGAATGGCAGACAGTTGCGCCAGCGCGATACGCGCTCCGGAAAACTTGGTTTTTTGTTTGAAATCGTCGGTCATCTCCGGCACCAGCGTTTCGTACGGTACCAGGATCATGGTGTAGACCACATCGAAGAACAGATAGGTCAGCAGGTAGTACCAATAATTCATATTGCCTACCCACATCAGGCTGTAGCTGAAGACCAGCGGAATGCCGAGCAGGATAAAGAACTTACGGCGGCCGAAGCGTTTACCCAGCCAGGTGGAACCAAAGTTATCGGTCAGATAGCCCATCAGCGGGCTGACTACCGCATCCAGTACCCTTGCCATGGCAAAGATAAAGGTCGCTTCGATCGGGCTAAGCCCGCAGAACGTCGTGTAAAAATACAGTAACCAGGCGGCGGTGAGTGCCGTCGTACCCGCACCGAGGAAATCCCCGGAGCCGTAGGCGAGATAGTTGAATAGGCCTATTTTACGTGTTTGCATTGTTGCCATCCCCATAGCCACATCACGTGTGATCTTCCCGGCAATATGCAGGGAATCTCAGTAACATAGGGTTATGGCGGTGGGAAAACCTTTGTGTTTTTGCCAGTTCTGGCGAGTCTATGGCAAAGGAGAAAAGGATTGGCCGATCAATCTCACCAATTTTATAAAACGCTGTTTTATTTTTAGTGTCTGTGGCGGTTTTTTAGTTAGAGAGGGCGGGGTATTAATTGGCGAGTTATTTTATTGTCGGGTTCTAAACTATTCCGGTGGCGAGAATTTAACGCATCGCGACACTTATTCAGGCAACTGCAGGCCCGATAATGCAGCAGACAAACATTTGCGCATTAATCGAACCTGCATTCGCCTTGTCGGCCAGCGCTTATTGCAAGGTATCTTTGGTGAGCAGCTCTTTGAATAACGACTTCTCCGCCGTAATAATGTCTGTGCGTCGTTTATCATCAATGAGCCAGTTCAAGCCTGCATCAGACAAATCGATGGCGGTGCCGTCTGGCGAGATCACTTTCCCGGCAAAAATCATCTGCTGGTACAGTTGTGCAATCCCACCAACCCGGGTGTAATCAGCCACAAAACTTTGATCGACCACCGCACCTTGCTCCAATAGACAACCGGCGCCAATAATCGCTGGCCCTCTGATGGTCACTCCTGGCTGTATTTCGGTACTGCTGCCAATATAAACCGGCCCTTCAATATCCAGGTTGGCAAAATCGGCTTTAACGTTAAGCCCGCACCAGATTTGCGGCGCAACCTGAATGCCCGGCATCGGATAATCAGGCAGTTCCCGATTAAGGATCATGCGGTTCACATGCCAGAAGTCCTGCAATGAGCCAATGTCTACCCATTGGAATGGCAGGGCAATGCCGTAGAAAGGAACACCTAATTCGGCCAGTTTAGGGAATAACTGGCTGCCAATGTCATATTCAACGCCGTCAGGAATATAATTGAATATCTCGGGTTCAAAAACATAGATACCCGTATTGGCATTGTTTGATAATGCCTCTTCTGCTTTAGGTTTTTCCTGAAACTTACTGACCCGGCCTTGGTCATCGGTGACCACAATACCGTACTTACTCACTTGATCGGCTGGTACGGGGCGCATAATCAGGGTGGCGACACTTTTTCTGGCCCGATGAAAAGCCAATACCTGATCGAAATCCACATCAATTAATGCGTCACCACACACCACGACAAAAGTGTCATCAAAAAAGCCTGAGAAATTTTGGATGTGCTTCATTCCACCGGCGGAGCCCAGCACGTTATCAACAAAGGTATTTCCTTCCATCACACCTTCGTAGGAGTAACCCATTTCCACTCCCCAGGCATGACCATCGCGGAAATAATTCTCGATATCTGCGGAAAGGTAGCTGGTATTGACCATTAACTGATTAAATCCATACTCTCTTAAATGCTCAACGATCGACTCCATAATCGGCTTGCGAATTAATGGGATCATTGGCTTTGGCAATATGGTGGTCAGCGGTCTGGCTCTGGTTCCTTTACCTGCGGCAAGAATCATGGCTTTCATAATAAATATTCCTTGTTAATCAAGGTGCTAATTAGCACATTTGTTGTAATGCATTGCTTTGATCAGCGCCGATAGTAAATATTTTATCCATCCGGGTTAGCTTGAACATACTGTGGATATTGGTATTCAGTGAGCAGACCGCGAGCTCACCTTTTCCATGTAAGGCCTTCAAAAGAGAGACCAAAGCGCCTAAAAAACTGCTGTCGATAAAATCAACCTGAGCGAAATCCAGTAAAATATTGTGAGTCCCCTGCGCAATCATGGCTTGTATATCTTCCTTAAACTGAGCGGAAACCGATGCATCCAACCGCCTGTCCAAAAGAGTCACCACCAAGACATTGCCAATTGACTGAGTTTCAAAGTTCATTCTTTCTTCCTTACAATACCGTTGGGAGGGGGAAAACAGCTATTACGTTAGCTCACCAGTAAAGAAATATCGCGACTCAATGCCACAGATCCATGCCGAGTATCACTTTGCTGTTCATCTGTTTATGTTGGATACCAGTAACGCCATGGTTGTTGTATTTGCCGCAAACGTAGCATAGGCAGAGGAGATAAACCGCCATACGGCCAGCAGTTTTGCCGCTACCGGCAAGTCATCTTCTATTTGCTTATCGGGCGGTGAAGGCATTTTGAGAGGTGTTTCTGGCATCAGGCGGTGTCCCTCCATGTCACATCGTCACGGTTGGCGATTATTTGGCAAAGCATTCAGCGCAGAGCATAAACATCGTGATATTCAATGTTCCTGAGCTGTCCCTACGCAGGTCTTTGACTAGCAATAACGGTATTAAGCGTAGCACAGAGTTCTAGCCTTTCAATTCGTGGCTCGGATGCGGTTTGATGCAGGAAGAAAACGCTTGAATGCAGTGGCGATGGATCGTAATAACAGCAGGATTTTAAAGGCGAAACGGACGCACGTAGACATCCGTTTCTAACGCGTTGATGCCGGGCTTGGGATTGAAATAGCCCATTAAAATCATTGCCCTTACCTATCCTCGATTAAAGGATGTAGGCGGTTAAACCGTTTTGGCCATTGAGGCGCATAACCTGGGTGCAGGCTCTGGCTGGTTGCGGGTCTTTGACCGTTGATGTCTGGCTAAGGCCGGATACGAGCTGTTTATCTCACGTGTGATTAACTGCGTTGGCGATAGGTATCCCGTTTCTGTCAGCCCTTCTGGTTGCTGTGGCAAAAGGTGTATTTCCGCCAGTGCCCGTTCGTTTAAATAGCGCCCGCCTCCCTGAAGGAGCCATTGATACAGTTCCTGGTTACACTTGAAATTCAGTTTCCGCATGGCACTTTGCTTATGGGCATTAGCCGTTTTTACGTTGATATCTAAATGTGCACCGGTATCACGCCCGTTCATCCCACGGTAGATACAGCGTAAAACATCCATTTCCCGAGGCGTCAACGGGGACATGCACGAGCAATTATGGTGAAACAACCCTGATGGTAGGCGGGGCGAAGACAGTACGGAGTCCAGCAGGTTAAGCAAGGAGAACAGAGTCTGGTGGCGGTACAGTGTTCCTGCATGGCATTTTTCGCACTGTAGTCCGTGTTTGAATACGCTTTTGTTCCGCCCTTGAGGTTTGATAAAGAACATCATCGGATGGCAATTCCGTTGATGTAATCGGTAAAGCCACGGGGGGTTGGTGATGAGATCACCCAAGAAAATGATGTCAATATTGCCCTCAGTCTGTGTTTCATCAAGCAGATGAATGTCTTGACCACGAGACTGGAAAAAAACCTGCAACCCTAGGCGCAGGCCATAGGTAAAATAGCGGTCGGTATCGACTATCAGGATGGAGAGTGGCTGTGCCATGATATGGAGTCCTTTCTACCAGGGGGTCTGTTATACGGTGATATACTCGCCATACTTCAAGCTGCATGTGCGTTGGTTTTGTTACTCGGCCCATCCGTGGGCCTCGCCCCAATGGGGCCGCTGCAAGCAGCGTTCAAACCTGCTCCCGGCAGATTTTTCGCTCACCCTTGTCACAGAGTTATCTATGCTCTAGGGTTTTCGGGCTTGCTGCCTTCCTGAAACTCGAATTATTGAGAGTATAAGAGAGAGACAGGTACTGTAATGGAATGAATATCGGTTAAAAATAAAGGTGAAACAGATGTCCGAAGGTCAGTCAGTGTATTTAATTTTCTGCCGTGGCGGATTGTACCTCCCTTTTTTGATGCTGCTTAGACAGTGGAGTCGATTCGGCGATGTACCAGCGTAAACTGTTATTGAGTGCACCGGAGGTAACATAAGCTTTTTTATCATCAACCAATCTCAGCAGATAGTAACGTGCAAGGTATATGGTAATTTCGCAGTATTCTGCTATCTCCCGAGTTTTGGGCCAATTTACTTGCGGGGGGATGGCTACGTGGTGAACATCGCGCTTGCATAGAGCCCGCAGGGCATTAAGGACATTATTAAGCTGCTGTTCTCTTTCTTTATTGTGATAAGACATATTTCACTACCTCCTTTTAATGAGTCTTGGTAGAGCTTAATTGATAGGGATTAATCTTACCCTGCTAATATTTTCTCTCTGTGGCAACCAAGGAAAGTCATCTAGAGTTAAAGTGCTTTTTCCATTTGCATGAGGCATTCGTTCTCCACTCTAAGCTAGCATGGGTTATTGTTTTGTAAAAATGAAATTAACGATCAATGAAATCGTCTATGGCCACTTTGGTAGTATTATATTCTGATTAATCTGATTTTGCGACCAGTGTTGTCGCAATAGGAATATTCTTTCTTAAAAATAAGACTTTTATGGCGAAATCGCGTTATTTAGAAAAAATACTTTCAAAATTCAGGTGCGTTTGCAATAATTTTTCCGCTGTCAAGTATGAGACATGTCTTATGAAATAGTCTGTGGAGTTTCCCTCTTTTAATGTGTTGGTATTCGATAGATAAATTGGGTGCTGACTTTTTAGAGTGTGAAATTCGATCTTTCAAGACTGTTGCATAGATCATTATTTTACCTTTTTGCTTTGTTCATTGGATGAAGCACCGGGAAAGTGTTGCTTTTTTTCTGGTGTGCCGCCCCTTCGAAAATAAAGGGGAAGGAAAGGAAGCCTTCTTTTATACCAAATGAAAGGATGCTGCCCGGTATATCAACCAACGTCCAATTTAAACTGTGTTGCACTGGTCGGCACGGTTTAAATTTCGACGGAATAATATGCCTGGATCTCTCGTTAATTAACGTTTTAAGGATAAAGAAAACATGAAACTGAATAACATCGCGCTGGCTACGATTTTGTCTCTGGGAATGGTATCTCTGGCAAATGCTGATGCCGGTTCAGGCAAAGTCAATTTCGTAGGCAAGATCATCGATGCCCCTTGCTCCATCGCACCAGAGAGCCTTGATCAGACCAAGAGCTTTGGTCAGGTAGCTAACGTGGCCCTGGTGAACGGCGGTAGATCCAGCGTACTGAACTTTGATATCAAGCTGCAAGGTTGTGATATTGCCAGCAAAAACAAGGTACAAGTGACTTTCGGTGGCCCAAATGGTGGCGCTGCGGGTAATACCAATACGCTGCTGGCTATCGCAGGTGCTCATGGCGCGAGTATTGCCATGTTCGATGGTTCTAACCAGCCGATCAAACTGGGTACTGCCACTACCGTGCAAAACCTGTTGGCGGGTGCTAACACCCTGAGTTTCTCTGCTTATCTGCAGGGGCATGCCGGTACTACGTTGGCGGATATCGAGGAAGGTGACTTCACCTCAACCACCAACTTTACGTTGGCATACAACTAAGATTGGACGTGGCTGCATGTGGGAACCGCATGCAGCCTTTGTTTCCTTTGTCCGTAACGGGAGTCAGGGATGTCAGGGAATACGTTTACTACTGCCACGTTGCTGTTACTGGTGAGCACTGTCACCGCGCTGCCAGCCTGGGGGAATAGCCGCCTTAACATGAACGGGGCGATCGTTGCCACCGCCTGCGATATCGATACCAATAGCCGTGACCAGACCATTGATATGGGCACGCTGCCCTTCGATCAGGTGGTTAATAACAGCCAGGCACTGGCACGCCCATTCAGTATTGGCCTGGTGAACTGCGCGCTGAAACACGTCGGCGACAATATCCTCGGCGGGCAGCATTTTCGGGTCACGTTTGACGGTCGCAATGAGGATGGGCGTTTCGGGGTTGATGGCGAAGCCCGTGGCGTGGCGCTGGTATTGAGCGATGCGCGGGGCAATGAGGCCGTTCCCGGTAGAGAACTACCCGAGCAGACGCCGGTGTTGCAGGCCAAGGAAATGCGCCTGAACTACACCGCCCGTATGGTAAGTAACAACCAGCCGTTGCAGACCGGCACCTATACCGCTCTGGTGCGCTACCAACTCGAGTATTACTGAGTCGTACGCTGACGTGATGATGGAGAATCCGCGCGTCAAGACAGATTTACTTCCCCGGCAGGGTATTCCCTTCAATAACAACCATAACGTCCGGGAAAGTCATTAACGCATAAAGGTCAATGGATGATGAGCACCCCACTTGTAGGAGTACAGGTTCCGCGCCCCCGACTGCTGCCGCTGCTGATTGCGCTGGCGCTGGTGAATGGCCAGGTGTCTGCCGCAAAACCCATCGAATTCAATACCGACGTGCTGGATGTTCAGGAGCGCGGCAATATCGATCTGAAGCGTTTTGCTCGAGCGGGCTATGTGATGCCAGGTGAATACAGCCTGGTGGTCAACGTTAATCAACAGGAACTGTCAGAACAGTCGATTCAGTTTTATCCGGCGGAAAAAGATCCGGCTAACAGTGAGGCCTGCCTCCCGGCCTCGCTGGTGGCACAGATAGGGCTCAAGGAGGAGTTTGCCCGCCAACTGGCCTGGTGGCATAACGGCCAGTGTTTGGCGTTCAGCAGCCTGGAAGGGATGACGGTACGCCCCGATTTGGGCAGCAACACCCTGTATCTCAGCATTCCGCAGGCTTACCTGGAATACAGCGCCGCCGACTGGGATCCGCCTGCGCGCTGGGATAACGGTATCCCAGGGCTGCTGCTGGACTACAACCTCAACGCGCAGAATCAGCGTCAGACCCAGAATGACAATGTGCAGAAGGGCTATAACCTGAGCGGCAACGGGCTGGTGGGCGCCAATGCGGGAAGCTGGCGGCTACGGGCCAGTTGGCAGACACAGATCGATCACCAGACCGGCTCGGGTGAACCCATCCATCAGAAATTCGAGTGGACACAGTACACCGCTTACCGGGCGATCGCACAGCTACGCGCCAAGCTGACGGTGGGTGAAGACTTCCTGAATTCCGACATCTTTGACAGTTTCCGCTATACCGGGGTAAGCCTGGTGAGCGATGACGCGATGCTGCCACCGAACCTGCGCGGCTATGCGCCGGAGGTGAGCGGGGTGGCACGTACCAACGCCCGGGTGGTGGTCAGCCAGCAGGGGCGAGTGCTGTATGAAACGCTGGTGCCAGCCGGGCCGTTCCGTATTCAGGATCTGAGTAACGCGGTATCGGGGCTGATGGATGTCCGCGTCGAGGAACAGGACGGTAGCGTGCAGGCGTTCAGCATCAGCACGGCGAGTATCCCTTACCTGACGCGGCCGGGCATGGTGCGCTACAAACTGGCGAGCGGGCGGCCGACCGACTGGCGGCACCGCACGCAGGGGCCGCTGTTTGGCAGCGGCGAATTCTCCTGGGGCATCAGCAACGGCTGGTCGCTGTTCGGTGGTGTCCTGGCCGGTGATGAGTACAACGCCTTGGCTCTGGGGATCGGCCGTGACCTGATGGCGTTTGGGGCACTGTCGTTTGACGTGACTCAGTCTCGGGCGCGCTTGCCGCAGGAAACCCTGAGCGGGGGATCGTACCGCCTGCGTTATTCGAAGAACTTCGATCAGATTGGTGGGCAGGTGACCTTTGCCGGTTACCGCTTCTCGGAACGCAGCTTTATGACCATGGGTGAGTTTATCGAGATGCGTAACCTTGGAGTTCGCAGCCAGAGCAGCAAAGAGATGTATACGGTGTCATACAGCCAGCAGTTCCGCGACATGGGGCTGACGGCCAACCTGAACTACGACCACCAGACCTACTGGGATCGGGAAGCCAACGATCGCTACAGCCTGTCGCTGATGCGCTATCTCAATATCGGCCGTTTCAAGAACCTCAGCCTGTCATTGACCGGTTACCGCAATCAGTACAACGGGCTGAATGACGACGGTGTGTTCCTGTCGCTATCCCTGCCTTGGGGTAACAGAGGCTCAGTCAGCTACAGCGGGACATGGGATCGCAATGACAACACGCACCGGGTCAGCTACTCCGATCGTGTTGGCGATCGCGGCAGCTATCAGGTGAGCAGTGGTTGGACGCGCAACGGCGCGCTGGCGAGCGGTTTCTACAGCCATCAGGCCGATTGGGCACAGATTAATGCTACCGCCAGTGCCCAGAGTGGGAGCTACAGCGCGGTGGGGCTGGCTCTGCAAGGTGGAATGACCGCGACCCGCGAAGGGGCTGCATTGCACCGCGTAGCGGTACCGGGTGGCACCCGTCTGCTGGTGGATACCGATGGGGTGGCAGGTATTCCTATTCGTAACTACGGCGCACCGGTGCTGACCAACCGCTATGGCAAGGCGGTGGTGGCGGATATGAACAGTTACTACCGCAATCGGGTGAACATCGATCTGGACCAACTGCCTGACAACGCCGAGGCGTTGAAGTCGGTGGTGCAGGCGACGCTGACGGAAGGGGCGATTGGCTACCGCCGGTTTGACGTGGTCGCGGGTGAGAAGGCGATGGCGGTGATCCGCTTGGAAGACGGCACGATGCCGCCATTCGGGGCGGTAGTACAGAATCTGAAAAAGCGCGATGTGGGGATCGTCAACGACGGTGGCAGCGTATATCTGAGCGGTATCCAGCGCGGCGAGACGATGACCGTGCACTGGGACGAGCGGGCGCAATGTGAACTGATATTGCCTGCCGTACTGCCCACCGATGGGATAAAAGAGTTGCTGTTGCCATGCAGGATTGTCACCCCGAAAACCACCACCACAGACTTGGCCGCAGTACAGAAAAACGCTGAGATAACACAATGATGAGACATGAAATGAAGAGAGTGAATACAGGGGTGGCGCTGGTCGCCGGAACTTTGCTGTGCGTACTGACGACGCAGGCTCAGGCGGCTATCGCGCTGGATCGCACCCGGATTATCTTTGCAGGCGGAGATAAGTCGGTCAGCCTGAGCGTGAACAATGATAACCCGCAACTGCCGTATCTGGCACAGGGCTGGATAGAGGATGAGAAGGGTAACAAAGTGACCAGCCCGCTGACGGTGCTGCCACCGGTACAGCGCATCGAAGCCGGGGCGAAAAGCCAGGTCAAGGTGCAGGCGTTGCCGACGGTGAACCAACTGCCGCAGGATCGGGAAACGCTGTACTACTTCAACCTGCGTGAGATCCCGCCAAAGAGTGATAAGTCCAACACGTTGCAGATCGCACTGCAAACGCGCATCAAGCTGTTTTATCGGCCAAAAGGGCTGGTGAAGACCACCACAGAGATGGCAACGCCGTGGCAGGAGCAACTGACGTTGAGCAGGCAGGGTGACAAGTATGTGGTCAACAACCCGACGCCCTATTATGTGACGCTGGTGGACGCGGGGAGCCAAAAGGGGGTCAGCGCGCCAGGTTTTGAGCCGCTGATGCTGGATCCGAAAGGGAGTGCATCGCTGGGGGTAGGAACCGCGGTGCTGGGCAATACGCCGGTACTGACCTACGTCAACGATTATGGCGGCCGCCCGTTGCTGACGTTCAGATGCGGTGGGGCGGACTGCCAACTGGTACCGGAGAAGAAGGGCTAACTCAAGCCGGTCGTGCCAGGTCACAGGGAGAGGGCGCGGGTCAGGTCTGCAAGGAGAGAACGAATGCAACAACATTATCCTGTACCGGGTGCGTATCGCCAGGGTGCAATGCGCACAGGGGCGATAGCTAAATATCGCTTCGCGGTGTTACTGAGCGTTTTGCTGATGAGTGCTCCCTCTATCGCCAACGTACTGGTGAATATCAGAGGGACGGTCATTATTCCACCGCCCTGTACGATTAATAATAATCAGACGATTCGGGTGGATTTTGGTGATGAAGTCATGACCACCCGTATCGATGGCGTTAATTATAAACAGGCGATTACCTATAGCCTGAGCTGCGATATCCAGAAATCCAATAACCTGAAAATGAGTATTCAAGGTACTGCGGCCAGTTTTAATTCGGCGTTGCTGCGTACGGATAAAAACGGTTTAGGGATCGCGTTATATCGCGGGACTCAACCGTTAAATGCCAATACCTGGTTTAACTATACCTATCCCAGCAAACCGGAACTTTATGCGGTGCTGGTCAAACAGAGTGGGGCCACCCTGACCGGCGGTGAGTTTACGGCAGCCGCGACGTTATTAATCGATTACCAGTAAACAGAGGGAGACAGACGTCATGCGGATTTTACAGTTTTCCCTGCTGGCTGCGGGTTTAAGTGGATATTTATCGATGGCGTGTGCTGCTGGGGGAGATGTGGCATTTCGGGGAACCTTGCTCGAGCCGCCTCCTTGTACCATCAACAGTGGCAATAATATCACCGTTGATTTCGGCCTGAAGGTCGGCATTAAAAAGGTGGATGGCGTTAATTATATGCAGGACATTAATTACAGTCTGGTTTGTGAACCTAATACCCACAGTTGGGTATTAAAGCTGAAACTGACGGGGAACAGCACCTCGTTTGATAATGCCGCCGTGCAAACCAATATTAATGACTTGGGGATTAAGATCCTGCGTGACGGCCAGCCATTTACCTTGGGGAGCGAACTCACCATCACGTCAGCCAGCAAGCCCCAGCTCAAAGCCGTGCCGGTACAAAAGCCGGGAGTGTTGTTAACGGAAGGCCCTTTTGAAGCCGCAGTGACGCTTCAGGCTGATTACCAATAATAGGGAGCAATATGATGCGGCTTTCAGCACGGTTATTACCCATGGTGATAGGGCTTATTGGTTTACCCGGTTTATCCCAAGCTGCCGATAACGTCCGTTTCAGGGGCGCTTTGGTCGCGGAACCCTGCACATTGCGGGCGGCAGATGAAAATATCACGGTCGATTTTGGTTCGATAGTGGAGAAATATCTTTATCTCAATGGCCGCACACTCGGTGAACCGCTGGTATTGCATCTGGATGATTGTGATATCAGCCTGGGGAATATGGTGAAGCTGACGTTTTCCGGTATTGAGAGCACCAAACTTAACGGACTGTTGGCGATATCAGGGGCGAGTCAGACTCAAGGCATTGCCATTGGTATTGAAACGCAGCAGGGCAATCTGGTGGCACTCAATAGCGGGCGTTATAACCAGGGGCTGCTCGCGGGGAATAATACCCTCAGCCTGCGGGCTTATGTGCAGGGTGAACCCGAAGCGATTACCCAAAAAAGCATTATTCCCGGTGGCTTTACCGCCAGTGCGACATTTTTATTGGAATATGAGTAGCCTGTTAATACGGCTTACCCTGATATCAACGATGTGGCTAATTGACACGCGACGGATAAAGGATAATCACAGGAGTGTTTATGAAAGCCATAAGAAATATTCTTTTGGCTGTCACGATGTTGGCAGCTTTTAGCGCCCAGAGTGCAATTTATTCTTATATAACCAAAAGTGAGGGGACGCCCTCGGTCGCCAAATATTGGTGGACCATCGAATACTGGGATACCAACGATGCCACGCCGAACCCCTGCTACGGGTGGTCACAATGCACGGCATTTATCGGCCACCGACATAGCGATGCTGGAGAATCCGGTAACTGGGTGTCGGATGGTAACGAATTTATTAATGGTATCCAGATTTACCGAACAGTAGGCGAGGTGGGGGCAGCTTTTCAACGCAATTATTCACTGCCGCGCAGCGGCACTCAGAGCCATAGTGGGCCAGCGGTCACTCAGGAGTGCGTCGGGATCTACTATAAGGCGGCAACAGGGACGTCCAGCGCTCAGGGCAACCCCATGATGTCCAGCAGCTTATGCGGTATCGTACCGCCGCCGGTGGGCAAGTGTGAGTTTACCGAAACCAGCATTGAGCTGACACACGGGCAGGTCCAGTTGAAAGAGATTGAAGGGAACCAAGCCCGGCAGACTGGCTATATCCGTTGTACACAAGAAATGGATGTGATGGTCTACGCCGCAGGTGCGGGCGGGAATGGCATGGTGAATCTCAGAAGTGATGGCAGCCTGCAATCCCGGTTGACCATTGGCGGGGTCAGTGGGTCAACCGGGGTCAGGATTCGCGCTTTAGCGAATACCAAGATGCCGCTGGAGTTTGCCTCCACCCTGACGAAAGTGGGGAGCGTGGAGGCCGGTGATTTCTTCGGTTCGGCCACCGCTATTCTGACTATGCCGTAGTTTTGCTTACTCTGATGCTGGGGATTGTGGTTTAGCGTCAATCCCCAGCAGATTAGCCCCCATCGCGGCTGCGATAATGTTGATGTCGTGATCGCTGATCTGAAAAATCCCAAATCGCAGTTGATACCCCCAATTCCGATTGCCAGCGGAAAAAGCCAAAACATTCAATATCGGCTGAATAGGCGCTTCATGGGCGTTGAACCAGGCGACATCACGGCGGAAAGGGCAAAATCCGCCGCCCATATCGAATGGGTAAGGCTCCCCAGGTTTGACTATGCCGAGGGCAGTGAATGCCTGTAGTTTATTTTTGCTACCGAACTCAACCGTGGGTGAATAATAAGCAACTCGATCCCCTGGCTTCACGCGGCGCAATGGGCCTGCTTTACCGTGACAAACCTGCATAAATCCACCGATTCTGCCACATTGCACATGCTCTGCCGAGGCTACGGCAATCCAGTTATTACTCATTTTTCAGACGGCGCAAAAACATGCTGACGATGGTCATCTGAATCCAAGGCCACAAACCGGCAGAGCACTGGGCTCTCTACGGACAAAATAATGCAATCTGGCTCTGTCATATGGAGACTCCGCATAGGGTGATGAATACGTCGGCGCAAGAGATGCTCGACGCAACCAATGCTAAGGCGTCTTACTGTCAATTTCTGGCAGTAGCGATGGGGAGTGCCATGGGCTATCGTATAGCCTCAAAATAATTCACTGTAAAACTATTTATGTTGTTTTTATTCGCAATATGAATTTATACAAGGCGGAAACCGTAAGTTCCTGTCCAGATTTTCCCGTTATTCCAAAGTCAGCCATCGATTTAAATGAGAATTTTCTTTTTATTCCTGAATGTATATATGGAGTGCAAGGGTGTTTTTTCTCTATTTTTCAATTGCAATGACACCTATTTATTGATTCTTTTAAAAGTTATAATTCTTATTTTATGGGATAATTCTTATATAGAGATAAACGATCGAAAATAATCAATTGATAGTTTTTGACTATTCATGGTCGCCAATGCTCACTGGTAAATAAAATGGGCATATCCAACCCTAAAGTGCTGGCTCGGATCGTGGTAAATGGTACGGTTTGAAATGGCATAAAATTAACTTGTCATGTTGATTATTATTAACGCCTGAAGCCGTGGCGATCTTTTTATGCAATTAAAGCACCATTAAAATATGTGTGTAAACTTTCGTTATCGCTACTAAGAATAAAGGCAGTATTTACATTGAGACAACGAAATACGTGCTTTCTTTATGGGGATGTAAACACCCGTTTATAAGAAAATAGCAGGTAATAACGTGGTTATTTGTCTTTTTTTTTGTTTTTAATTACAGGAAGTTTGACTATGAAATTATGGCCTAAGGTATTGGCTACCGGGTTAATGCCTTAGCTATCCCCTCATATGAGTGAGGCATGGTACGGCTTCTGAGGTATGATCTCCGTTATTGACCCGCTAATAACGAGCAGACAATCTCCATGCTTAACCACGAAATAATCCTTAACCACATTGATGACATATTCGGGCAGGACATGCATGCCAAGCGTGTATTGTCGCTCGCCAATGCAACCCACGGGGTGATTGAGTCGGGCTCATTGGCCATCCATGCAATTGGCAATGGGCTCTCTTTGGCAAGCGGCCTTGAGCGAAAGCACGCCGTCAAGCAGGTTGATAGACTGCTCACCAACACTAAACTAAACGTCTGGAGCCTGTTTGATGACTGGGTTCCCTATGTGGTGGCTGAACGTACTGACATCGTCGTCTCCATGGATTGGACTGAGTTTGATACTGATGACCACAGCACCCTGGTTATCAGCTTGCAAACCAACCATGGACGCAACACGCCGCTCCTGTGGAAAACCCACCAGAAATCCTTGCTCAAAGGGCAACGCAACGCTCATGAAAAGGCGCTGTTAACCAAGCTCAGGAAGACCTTGCCGCAAGGGGTTTTTGTCACCGTCGTGGCGGACCGTGGCTTCGGTTATATGGCGTTGTTTGAACGTCTTGAACAAGAGTTGGGTTTTGCCTATATCATTCGTTTTAAAAGCAATATTCTCGTTGGCTACCCAGGTATGGCTCAGGTGCCGGCGACTGAATGGCTTACCCCGACCGGGCGAACTCGCACGCTCAAAGAGGTGGAGCTTACCGGGCAACGACAGCGGGTCGAGCGGGTCTATTGCTGTCACAAGAGCGGTATGAAAGAGCCGTGGTTTCTGGCGAGTAATCGCGTCGATTTGAGCGCTGCCAAGGCCTTGAGTCTGTATGGTCAGCGCTGGGGTATCGAGAGCAGTTTTCGGGACATCAAGGACTACAGATTTGGCATGGGAATGGGTCAGGTTCGTGTCAAAAATCCGGCACGACGCGACCGATTATTTCTGTTCAGTGCGCTGGCGATAGTCCTGTTGACGCTGCTGGGCAAGGCGGGTGACAGCGTGGGTCTGGAACGAACGATCAAGGTCAATACCAGCAAAAGCCGAACGTATTCATTTTTCCGACAGGGTGTCATCTACTATCAGTTGCTGCCTAAAATGAAAGAAGCCTACGCGACGTTGTTGATGGAGAAGTTTACTTATTACCTGAGGCAGCATCGGTTATATACCCGCACACTTGGAATTATTTGAGTCTCTAAAAATGAGGGGATCATTGCAGCATCGGTTATATACCCGCACACTTGGAATTATTTGAGTCTCTAAAAATGAGGGGATCATTAAGGGTTAATGCTGCATTCTCTAAGCATCTCTGCGGGCATTGTCGTGGGAGGAACCCGGGTTATTTATGATGGTAGTAAAAAAGAAGCCGCGCTCAGCGTCAAAAATCCGGACAAGATCCCTTACCTCATCCAATCCTGGGCTGAGGTGCAAGGAAAGGGTGAAGCCAAAGCCCCCTTTGTGGTGACTCCCCCGCTGTTCCGGCTGGATGGCGGGCAGGATAACGTGCTGCGTATTGTCAGGGCGGGCATTTCTCGCAGAAGGTTAACCGCCAGTTGTTCCCGGTGGTCTGCATCGACGGCAGAGATTACAGGGTCATGACCACCGAACTGTCCGGTGTCCCTGCCAGTGTCACTGTCTGGGAAGAACTACCACAAGGGCGCAAACGTTACGTTTGAGCTGATATTGTGTGTTTTTTTGGCGTTTTTTTGTTCAAAATCGGTCTTGTTATTGATGTATTATTATGTGAGAGAGCAGTGCTTTTTATAGCCCCACGTGCATGATTTTCGTGTTGTGAATGCGCTATCTTTCATCTTATTCATAATAAATAATTAAGTAAGGTTAATATAATCATTCATAAAATGAATGTTTTGCTCTCGAAATCTGATACCTTATGTTGAAGCGATTTTTTAAACCATAACCTGATTACCTTTGTCTGGCCTTATTCTTTGTGGCTTGCTGGGACTTTTTTTAGGATATTTCTTGCTATCTAGGCTGGCGTGTCTTTAGGGACAATAGCTATTGCTGCATAATAGAAGTTAAAAATTTCTTTCCAATCACTTTGCTAATCCTTCCATGCTGCTATTATGGTCGTCTGTCTGGAAGACGGTATTTCAGATTTTTATCTAAAACACATTGCGTCATGCCATCAGGGATTGAATGCGCTCGCTTGTCACACCCGCTTTGGTTTACACCGAAAGGTGTAAAGAAAAAGGATGTTGTTATCTGGCAGGGTTAGCCATTCTTATTTATCCCCCAGGGCAGACCGTTTTTCATTGTTTCAGTTGAACAGGGATAACTATGTCCAATTCCTCCTACCAGAGCGAAATTCCGAAGGCCCGCATTAACGTCCGACTTGACCTGCACACCGGTGGCGCACAGAGAAAAGTCGAGTTGCCGCTCAAGTTGCTGGTGATGGGCGACTACAGCCAAGGCCAGGAACAGCGTGCCTTATCTGAACGCAGCAAGGTCGCCGTCAATAAAAACAATTTCGACAGCGTGCTCGCAGAATTCAACCCTCAACTTACCCTCTCCGTGCCCGATACCCTGGCTGATGACCGCAGCGACACCGCCGTGGAACTGGCCTTCCGCGAAATGAAAGATTTCGAACCGGAACAGGTGGCGCGCCAAATCCCGCAACTGCGCGCCCTGCTGGCGATGCGCAACCTGCTGCGTGATCTCAAATCCAACCTGCTGGACAACACCACCTTCCGACGTGAGCTCGAAATCATCCTGAAGGATGAGGCGCTGAGCGACGAACTGCGGATGGAGCTGGAAATACTGGCACTCGAAAACTGTTAATCGCCCGGGATGGGAAGATAAGGAAGAAACCGATGTCTGGACAGGAAGAAACACTGCAGGAAATAACGGCACAACGTCAGAACCTTACCACCACCGTGCTGGAAAAAGACGTCCCGGCCCCGCACAGCGTTTACGCGTCATTGTTTGAAAAAATCAACCTTAACCCGGTTTCCCAGTTGAACGGCATTGACGCCTTTCAGGACGGCGATGCCCTGGCGGATGTCTCCGCCGATGAGCGGGTTACCGCCGCCGTCAGCGTCTTTCTGGATTTGCTCAAGCAGTCGGCGCAGAAGGTCGAAAAACTCGACAAGAATTTGTTGGACAGCCATATCGCCGCGCTGGATGAAAAAATCAGCCGTCAGCTGGATGCGGTGATGCATCACCCGGAATTCCAGAAAGTGGAATCCCTGTGGCGTGGCCTGAAATCCCTGGTGAACAAAACCGATTTTCGCCAGAACGTGAAGCTGGAGCTGCTCGACGTCTCCAAAGACGATCTGCGCCAGGATTTTGAAGACAGCCCGGAAATCATCCAGAGCGGCCTGTATCGTCACACCTATATTCAGGAGTATGACACCCCTGGCGGTGAGCCGATTGGGGCAGTGATTTCCAACTACGAGTTTGATGCCAGCCCGCAGGACGTGGCGTTGCTACGCAACCTCTCCAAGGTGGCGGCGGCGGCCCATATGCCGTTTATCGGTGCCGTTGGCCCGGCGTTCTTCGGCAAAAACACCATGGAGGAAGTGGCCGCCATCAAGGATATTGGCAACTACTTTGATCGTGCCGAATACATCAAGTGGAAGTCCTTCCGTGACACTGACGATGCCCGCTATATCGGTCTGACCCTACCTCGCGTGCTGGGGCGTTTGCCGTATGGGCCGGATACCGTGCCGGTACGCAACTTCAACTATGTGGAAGACATCACCGGTCCAGACCACGACCGCTACCTGTGGACCAACGCCTCGTTCGCTTTTGCCGCCAATATGGTGAAAAGCTTTATTGACAACGGTTGGTGCGTGCAGATCCGTGGCCCGCAGGCGGGTGGCGCAGTCACCGACCTGCCGATCCACCTGTATGACCTGGGTACCGGCAATCAGGTGAAGATCCCGTCAGAAGTGATGATCCCGGAAACCCGCGAGTTCGAGTTCGCCAACCTGGGCTTTATCCCGCTGTCGTATTACAAAAACCGGGATTACGCCTGCTTTTTCTCCGCCAACTCGGCGCAGAAACCGGCACTGTACGACACCGCGGATGCGACGGCTAACAGCCGCATCAACGCCCGCCTGCCGTACATCTTCCTGCTGTCACGTATCGCACATTACCTGAAGATTATTCAGCGCGAGAACATCGGCACCACCAAAGACCGTCGTCTGCTGGAGCTGGAGCTCAACAACTGGGTGCGCGGCCTGGTGACCGAGATGACCGATCCGGGTGATGACCTGCAGGCGTCTCACCCGCTGCGTGACGCCAAGGTAACGGTGGAAGACATCGAGGATAACCCGGGCTTCTTCCGTGTGAAATTGTATGCGGTGCCGCACTTCCAGGTGGAAGGCTTGGACGTGGCGCTGTCACTGGTGTCACAGATGCCGAAAGCCAAAGCCTGATTGTTGACGTAAAGGATATGCCATGAAGATTGCTCGCCCGTTATGGGCCACGGGGATGATGCTGTCCCCCCAGATTTTTCAGCAGCAGGCGCGCTGGGAAGCGTATACCAACGAGTGTTTGGCCAGCCTGGCGCTGACCCATCCCTGGGGGGTGCTGGCGGCATCGTTTGACAACGACGCCTTGCGCCTGGGGAAATTGAAGGCCCAGCACCTGCGGGTACGCCTGCAGGATGGCACGCTGATTGATACCGACTGTGCGGACCGGTTGCCCCCGGCGCTGGAGCTGGCGCAAGTGGTACCGGAAGGCCGTCAGACGGTGACCCTGTTGCTGGCCTTGCCGCTGGAGCATGCCAATGGCGGCAATTGCCTGCGCGGGGAAGCGAAGGCCGATCGTCCGACCCGTTACCGCCAGGACTGGCGTGAGGTGCAGGACGTGTATGACGACGACAGCCTGTCGATTGCGGTGGAAGAGTATGCCCTGACGCTGCGTGTGGACGATGACGAGAACGGCAATTACCTGACCTGCCCGGTGGTGCAACTGGTGCGTGATACGCAGGGCAGTTGGAACCTGGATCCGCTGTTTGTGCCGCCGTTGCTGCATTTCAGCGCCCAACCCGCCCTGATGAATCAGTTGGACAGCCTGCTGACCCAACTGTGTGCCAAGCGCACCCGGCTGATGGGGATGCGCCGGGAAAGCAACCAGCGCATGGCCGATTTTGCCGTGGCCGATGTGTCGTTGTTCTGGCTGCTCAACGCCCTGAACACCTATGAGCCGGTGCTGGCCGACCTGCTGGCCCATCCGGCGCGTCCTCCCGAACTGGTTTATCGGGAACTGGTCAAGCTGGCCGGGGCCTTGCTGACGTTTTCACTGGATCATGAGTTGTCGGCTATCCCGGCCTATGACCATCAGCAACTGGGTACGGTATTGCCCCCGTTGCTCAGCCTGATCGGCACCTTGCTGGAAGCCAGCCTGCCATCGCGGGTGATGGCGCTGCCGCTGGAAAACGTGAATGCCCATCTGTGGACCGTTTCACTGAACGACCCGCGTTTACGCGAGGACGCAGATTTCTACCTGTCCGTTCGTTCCAGCCTGCCGGCACACCAGATCCAGACGCAGTTCCCGTTACTGTGCAAGGCCGGTGCTCCCGATGACGTCAATCAACTGATTAACATCGCCCTGAACGGCATTCCGTTGCTGCCGCTCAGTCACGTGCCAGCCGCCATCCCGTTGCGGCTGGAGAACCAGTATTTTGCGCTGGATCTGAAGCATGCCAAAGGGCAGGCCATGCTGGCGGCGGGGGCCTGTTCGTTTTACGTGCCCGGCACGCTGACGGACGTGCAGCTTGAACTGTTCGCGGTACTGCGATCATGAAAACGCCGCCGGTCGATATCGATGCCCTGTTGCAGGACAGCTATCTCCTGGTGGTGCAGTTGCGACAGGGTGTGGCGGTTGAACAGGGGGCCTCGCTGTGGCAGCACTGCACGGAGCAGATTGAACAGACCCGGCAGCGCCTGCGTGAGCAGGGGGTGAACGAGCGGTCGGTCGACCACCTCTGCTATGCCCTGTGCGCGTTGCTGGATGAGACCGTGCTGGTGCGGGCGAAGGGGGCGGAACATGCTGCCTGGGCCGCACAACCGCTGCAGGCGCATTTTTTCAATCAGCATCAGGCCGGGGTGCAACTGTATGACCAGATGCGTGCGGTACTGCGTGAACCGGCCCCGGATGTGGCGGTACTGACCGGTTTTCACCGGGTGCTGATGCTGGGGTTCTGCGGGCATTACGGCGACGAGCAGGCACCGGAGCGGGTGAAATTGCTGACGGAGTTGGCCAGCCGGGTCACGCCGTTGGCGGTGACGCCGGGGACGTCCCTGTTGATTAAGGCCAACCGACGCCAGTGGGCAGGCTGGATGTCGTCACGGGTTGTGCATCTGCTGGTTGCGGTCGGCGTATTGGCCAGCCTTTGGTGGGGGCTGCAACAGCACCTGGCCATGGCCGTCACGGC
The DNA here is from genome assembly GCF_055790845.1 of Serratia sp. YWN4. NCBI lineage: Bacteria > Pseudomonadati > Pseudomonadota > Gammaproteobacteria > Enterobacterales > Yersiniaceae > Serratia > Serratia sp. YWN4. The sequence goes on along the minus strand of NZ_CM147696.1, from coordinate 5,074,943 downwards.
CCTGTTGCCGGGGCATCCTTAAGGACTCGGTATGACACCAAGGGGAGTGCGGGGCCTGTGGCTCTGGGGCGGTGGACTGCTCCTGTTGCTGTCGTGGGGCTTTCTGCCGTTATCCACCGGGCTACGGGTGGGTGTATCGGTTGCCGTGGTGCTTATCGTTCTGGTGGTGTGGGTGCGGTATGGACGTCAGACCGGTACCGACGCGTTTGCTGATGATAGCGTACTGCCCCCGGCGACGTACCCCCATCCGGTAGTGTTGGTGTGTGGCGATGGCCTGGCCGCCTTGTTGGGTGAACACCCGGTGCGCGTGACGCCACAGGGTTGTTACCTGCCGGTGCCGGCGATCAGGCAGTTGGCGCAACGGGTTGGGGACATCCTGGCGCACCGTCCGGGGTGGGGAGGGCAGCTCAGTGTGTTATGGGTGGTCAACCCGCAGCAGCAACAGGATGTGGCGGTACTGGCGGGGCAGACAAGGACCCTGCGCTATCAGTTGGGTGACGTGCGTCGCCGGTATGGTATCGAGATGACGGTCTGCCTGACCAGTTACCTTGCCGGGCCTGCCCAGCACCTTGCCGACACGACCTGGTTTATCTGGCAAGCCGGGCAGACTTCGGTGTGCGTCAGTGAAGCAGGCGGGGATCCGGTGCCATTGGCGCAGGGGGCAGTTGCAGCCTCCCTGGATACCCGGGTGGAGTTGAACAACTGGTTGGAGTGGGTGGCACAGACGCTCCTGCCCGCCTGGACTGACCCTGAACACCCTGAGCGACCGGGTTCACTGGCGCTGCTGGCGTTGACCTGGGTCCCGGAGGTGCCTTTGCGGGCCACGGACAGTCTCTGGCAGCAGTGGGGTCAGCGTAAAACCTCGCTGAATGAGGGTGTCGCGCCGTCCCGTGGGGACGCGCCGGTGAGTTTGCCGTTTCCCGACAGGCTATTGCCGCTGTTGCCGTGCCAATCCCGGTGGACACCGGGGCATCGGGCGCAGGTGACGGTACTCTGGTTATTCGTAGTGGCCGGTGTCGTTGCGTTGGGGTGTTCCGCCTGGCAGAACCGGCTGCTGTTGCGGCAGGTCGGTGACGACCTGCAGCGCTATCAGACGGTGGCGGCCGATGATAAGACGGAGCAAGCCCGCACGGTGGCGGTATTGCAGCGTGATGCGCGCCTGTTGACCGGTTATTACCGCGAGGGAGCGCCGCTGCGTCTGGGGCTGGGGTTGTATGCCGGTGAGCGGGTGCGCCAGCCGGTACTGACGGCGATTGCGCGGTATCGGCCTCCGGCAGTGCCGGTGGGCAACGCCCCGGCTGTTACCTCGGCCGAGGCACCCCAGACGGTGCGTCTGGACAGCCTGTCGCTGTTTGAACCCGGTCGGTTTCAGCTTAAACCGGGCGCTATCCCGGTGCTGGCGAAGGCGCTGGTCAACCTCAAGGCCCTGCCGGGTTGGCTGATTGTGGTGAGTGGCCATACCGATGCCACGGGCAATGCACAGGGCAACCAGGGGCTGTCACTCAAGCGGGCCGAAGCGGTGCGTGACTGGATAATACAAAACAGCACGGTGTCGGCGAGCTGTTTTGCCGTGCAGGGGTTTGGCGCGACCCAACCGGTGGCCAGCAATGAGAAGGCTGCCGGGCGAGCGGCCAATCGCCGCGTTGAAATCAGTCTGGTGCCGGCGGCCTCGGCCTGCCCGGGGCCAGAAACGATAACCCGGTCACCGGAGCAGGTGACCTTATTACGTCAATAAAAGGAGCTTTACATGGCAATTCCAGTCTATCTGTGGCTGAAGGACGACGGCGGTGCAGACATCAAGGGTTCGGTGGACGTGCAAAGTCGCCAGGGCAGCATCGAAGTGGTGGCACAGGACCATAACTTGTACATCCCGACCGACAACAACACCGGCAAGCTGACCGGGACCCGTATCCACACGCCGTTTGTGTTCACCAAGGAAATCGACGCGTCCAGCCCGTACCTGTACAAGGCGGTGACCACTGGCCAGACGCTGAAAAAGGCCGAGTTCAAGTGGTACCGCATCGATGACGCCGGTCAGGAAGTGGAGTATTTCAACACCACGCTGGACAACGTCAAAGTGGTGAAAGTGGCGCCGAAGATGCACGACATCAAGGATCCGGGTAAAGAGAAGCACAACCACCTGGAAGAGATCGAGTTGCGCTACGAAAAAATCACCTGGACCTACAAAGACGGCAACATCATTCATTCCGATGCCTGGAATGAGCGTACCACCGCGTAAGCCCTGACAGCAGGCGGGAAACCGCCTGCTTTTGGGTGTGTTTGGCTGAGTCTCGCCGTGCCGGTATTCAGCCAAACGCATTCATATGACATCAATGACCTTATGGGCCTCGGTTAACGGCTATGGGCGGTAGCGTGCCTGCACGGGATCATGGCGGGCACAGGAAAGAGAAAACAGGGAAGAGGCATGAGCACTCACGCAGCACGTTTATTACATCGGTTAAATCCTTACTGTGCCCAGGCGTTGGCGGCAGCAGCCACCCTGTGCCAGACCCGGGGCCATGCGGAGATCACCGTGGAGCACTGGTTGCTCAAGCTGCTGGAGCAGGGGGACGGGGATGTCTCGGTGATCGCCCGGCGTTACGACTGGGATCAGGATGCGCTGTGGCACGGGCTGCTGGCCCCGCTGGAGCGGTTACCCTATCAGCGGCAGGGCAAACCGCAACTGTCGGCCCCGTTGCAACAGTTGATACAAAGCGCATGGTTGGAAGCCTCGGCACAGGTCAATACGGAGGCGGTGCGGTCACTGCACGTGCTGATGGCACTCACGGCCACAGGATACCTGGTCTCCCAGACGGCAGCCTGGCCGTTGCTCAGCCTCAGTGCCACGCAACTGGCCCACCTGATGCCATTGCTGGATGCGCAATCGGAAGAGCGCCCGGAAAAGCCCCCGCGCCTGGAATGGCAGGTTGATGCTCCGGTGGAGGCCACGTTGCCCCCGGCCGTCGAACCGAATGAGGCTTTGCAGATTGAACTGAATAAATTTACCCAGGATTTAACCGCCAAAGCGCGGGCGGGCGAGATTGACCCGGTGTTGGGCCGTGACAATGAAATTCGCCAGATGGTGGACATTCTTTCCCGCCGTCGCAAGAACAACCCGATCTTGGTGGGTGAACCTGGCGTCGGCAAAACGGCCCTGGTGGAAGGGTTGGCGCTGCGTCTGGCGGAAGGTGACGCCCCGGCCAGTGTGAAAAACATCGCGATACGCACCCTGGATTTGGGGCTGTTGCAAGCGGGCGCAGGCGTGCGGGGCGAGTTTGAACAACGGCTTAAGAATGTGATTGCCGCCGTGCAGCAATCACCGACGCCGATCGTGCTGTTTATCGATGAAGCGCACACGCTTATCGGTGCCGGTAATCAGGCGGGCGGAGCCGATGCGGCCAACCTGCTGAAACCGGCACTGGCACGCGGGGAGTTGCGCACCATTGCCGCCACTACCTGGTCAGAGTACAAGCAGTATTTTGAGCGAGATGCGGCGTTGGAGCGGCGTTTCCAACGGGTCAACGTGGAGGAGCCGGATGATGTAAACGCCTGCCGGATGCTGCGTGGCCTGAAGGCCCGTTATGCCGCCTACCACGGGGTGCATATCCGCGACTCGGCGGTTAAAGCCGCCGTCACCTTGTCGCGCCGTTACCTGATCGGCCGACAGTTGCCGGACAAGGCGGTCGACCTGCTGGATACCGCCAGTGCCCGGGTGCGCATGAGCCTGGATAACGAACCACAGCAAATCGTACACCTCAGAGCAGAACTGGCGGCGTTGGCCCTCGAGCAGCAGGCGATCGAAGATGACAAGGTGTTGAGCTCCGAAGTCGATCCGGCCCGGCTGGCGGACATCAGCGATCGGGTCCGGGCACTGCAGAAGCATCAGATCCGGCTGGCGGTGCAATACGAGAAAGAACGAGCGCTGACAGAGCAACTATTGATGGTGCGTCAGGCGGGTAATCGCCGCGAAGAGAGTCAGGCGCTCAGGGCGCAGTTGCACGATATCCAGCGTTGCAACCCGCTGTTGTGGTTGGACGTGGATGCGCGGGCGGTGGCGACGGTGATCGCTGACTGGACCGGCGTGCCGCTGGGCAGCCTGCTGAAGGACGAACAGAGCGAATTATTGCAGCTTGAACGCCAGTTGACGAAACGGGTTATCGGGCAGGACGTGGCGCTGGGTGCTCTGGCGCAGCGATTGCGTGCAACCCGCGCCGGATTGACGCCGGATAATGGCCCGCAGGGCGTGTTCCTGCTGGTCGGTCCGAGCGGGGTGGGGAAAACCGAAACCGCGCTGGCGCTGGCCGATACCCTGTTTGGCGGTGAAGCGTCGTTGGTCACCCTCAACCTCTCCGAATACCAGGAAGCCCACACCGTCAGCCAGCTCAAAGGCTCACCGCCGGGCTATGTGGGTTACGGCCAGGGGGGCATTCTGACCGAAGCGGTGCGCCAACGGCCTTACAGTGTGGTGCTGCTTGATGAGGTGGAGAAAGCTCACCACGACGTACTCAACCTGTTCTATCAGGTGTTTGACCGGGGCTTTATGCGCGATGGCGAAGGGCGGGAGATTGATTTTCGCAATACCGTGATCGTGATGACCTCCAACCTCGGCAGCGATGCGCTGATGACGTATCTCGATAAATACCCCGATGCGCCGGAGAGCGAATTACATGAACGGCTACGCCCGCTGTTGCGTGACCATTTTCAGCCGGCGCTGCTGGCGCGCTTCCAGACCCTGATTTACCGCCCGCTGGGCGCGATGGCACTCACGCGTATCGTTGCCATCAAGCTGGGCCAACTGGCCCAACGGTTGCACCAGCATTACGGTCTGCACTGCGTGATGGAAGACAGCCTGACCGACACCCTGGTGGCTGCCTGTCTGCTGCCAGACAGCGGGGCACGCCATATCGACAGCCTGCTCAATCAACACATTCTGCCCGCACTCAGCAGCCAACTGCTGCAACGGCAGGCGGCCTCACAATCGGCCCAGGGGCTGACGTTGGGTTACAACAACAACGGCATCACCCTGACCTTCACGGACACGGCTGTCGCGACTGATAGCACGGAGGCATGACCATGTTAAGTACCGTCAGTTCACTGTTTTTTGACCACAGTCAGCACAAACTGACCGTGTGGGGTATTACCGCGCCACTGGACGTGCTGGCATTCAGTGGCGAAGAACACCTCAGTCAGCCCTTTACCTACCAGATTGCGTTTACCAGCCCGGAGAAAGACCTGCAACCCGCGCAGATGCTGATGCAGGACGCGAGCTTTACGCTCAACGCGCCCCCGGTCTCGTTGCCGATGCTGGGGTTTGCCGTGCCGGAGCCGACCCCGTTGCGCACCCTGCATGGGGTGATCAGTGGGTTTAAACGCCTCTCCACCTCGCGTGACGAAAGCCGTTATGAAGTGACGCTGGTTCCCCGTCTGGCGCTGTTGGCCAACAGCCATCAAAACCGTATTTACCAGCACCTGTCGGTGCCGGAGATTGTGGAAAAGGTGCTGCGTGACCGGCATGGCTTCAAAGGCCAGGACTTCCTGTTCACCCTCGCCCACACTTACCCGAAACGTGAGCTGGTCATGCAGTACGGCGAGGATGACCTGAAATTCATCAGCCGTCTGCTGGCCGAAGTGGGGATCTGGTTCCGCTTTACTGCTGACCCCCGCCTCAAGATTGACGTGGTGGAGTTCTATGATGACCAGCGGCACTACCAGTTTGGCCTTACCCTGCCGCTGCGCAGCCCGTCAGGGCTGGATGCACAGGGGGCGGAGTGCGTCTGGGCCCTGGAAACGGCACACAATGTGGTGGAAGGACGTGTCAGTACCCGTGACTACAACTACCGTGACGCCGGTGCCGGGATGGACAGCGAGGTGGATGTCAGCCGGGGAGACAAGACCACCTACGGCGAAGCCTATCACTATGCCGACAATTATCTGGCCCTCGGGGATCAATATGCACAGGAGCCTGACCCGGAAAGCGGCGTATTCTACGCCCGGCTGCGCCACGAACGTTATCTGAACCGGCAGACGCAACTGAACGGCATGACCACCTCGGCCAGCCTGACGCCGGGGCAAGAGCTGAAGGTGGTGGGGGCAGATGCGCCTGCGGTGTTCCAGAAAGGGGCGGTGATCACCGGGATACGCAGCCAGGCGGCGCGGGATAAAAGCTATGAAGTGGCGTTTACCGCCATCCCGTACTCGGAAACGGTGTGCTATCGCCCAGAGCCAAGCGCCAAACCGGTGATGGCCGGGACGATCCCGGCCCGGGTGACCAGCACGTTGGTGAACGACACCTACAGCCATATCGACAAGGACGGACGCTACCGGGTGTCGTTCAATCTGGACAGGGACGAGTGGCAAACGGGATATGAGAGCCTGTGGGTACGCCTGGCGCGCCCGTATGCCGGGGATGTTTATGGCCTGCATCTCCCGTTACTGTCGGGTGTTGAGGTCGGGATTGCCTTTGAGGGGGGCAATCCGGATAAACCGTACATCGCGCACGCCCTGCACGACTCGAAACACCCGGATCATGTGACGATCGCCAACTACAAACGGAATGTGCTGCGTACGGCAGGTCTTAACAAGATAAGACTCGACGATGAGCGCAATAAGGAGCATATCAAGCTCAGTACGGTCCATGGCGCGAGCCAATTCAGCATCGGTCACCTGGTCGACAGTGCTCGAGAACAACGGGGAGCGGGGTTTGAAACGCGCACCGATTTGTTTGGGGCGATACGGGCAGAGAAGGGCGTCTTTATCACCGCCGATGCGCAACCGAAAGCGCAGGGTGACGTGCTGGAGATGGGGGCGGCGCTCAATGAACTGGAGAGCTTGAGTCGACAGATACAACAGCTGTCAGACGATGCCGCTACGGCCCATGCCGACAGTGCGGATATGGCCGCGCAAATCACGCTGATCAGGCAAAGGGTGAAAAACCTGACCGCTTCGGTGTTGCTGATGAGTGCGCCGAAAGGGATTGCGATGACCAGCGGGGAGCACCTGCAACTGGCGGCGGCCAAAAACCTGATGATGAATGCCGGCAATCAGGCCGATATCGGGGTGGTGAAGAACCTGTTTGTGGGAGTGGGGCAGGCATTCAGCCTGTTTGTGCGCAAGCTGGGGATGAAGCTGATCGCCAACCAGGGGCCGGTCTCGATGCAGGCACAGAATGACCTGATAGAGCTGCTCGCGCGTAAAGGCCTGGTACTGGCCAGCACGGAAGATGAAATCCTTATCACGGCGAAGAAAAAAATCACGCTGAACGCCGGAGGATCGTATATCACGCTGGATCCCAACAAGATTGAGTCGGGGACGGCGGGGGATTTTCGGGTGAAGAGTGCGTATTTAGGTCATGAGGCAAAATCAAGCCAAAAAGTAGATTTATCTAGTCTTCTTACTGTTCCTAGAATAACCGATTTCAATGAGCTAGTTCGGATTATTAACAATGAAGGTGCTCCAATGAATAATACCCCATATTTTATTACTGATAATGAAGGGCGAGTGTATAAAGGTATCACCAATCGCGATGGTTATTGTGATCGTGTTTATACAGATAATCCTCAAGAACTAAAAGTATTATTAGGTGTACGCGCTTTGGAGAAGTGGTGATGTCTGAGCATACTGTATTGACTAACGATAAAGTAAACTCTCAGCATGATATTTTAGGGCCACTGATGCCTGCTCGAGCGTTTTTTTTCATTGTTGTTGATGAAGTTGGGAAAGATGGTTTTTTAGTAAGAAAAATTTATGCATCTCCTAAGAGCCCTTATCTGGAAAAAATGAATCTTTCACCATTGAGTCAATTGGCTGAAACAAAGCCTGAATACTATGGCATGATGCCAAAAGATTATGGTTCAACAACGAGCATTGCTGAGCATGTGATGGGTAATAATAAATCATCATATATATCTACAAGCTCAATATTTCCTGAAGGATCACCAAGGTTTGATGGTAAGTCTATTTTTATCGATACTCGAGAAGCTGTTAAGTCAGGTGCGAAACTTGTTACAACTGAAGAAATTATAGCATCTTTAAATGAGTATAAATCGCAAAACCCTCATTTGGCTAAAAGAGTAGATAAAATAGCTGACTATGTGAGGGAAGTTGATAAAGAAATATTGGTTCATGGAGAGAAAGTTCCAGCAAAAGCTATCTTTACGCCTGAATCATTAAAATTTGCTAAAGGTATTCAAAATACTGCCAGAGTTGTACAAGTTATTGGTATTGTTTTAACAGCATATGATTTGGAACAAGCTACAGAAAAATCGATAAAGTTAGGTAATGCTAAACCTATTAAAGCTGAAGTTATTAGGCAGGTTGGAGGATGGGGAGGATTTGTTGCTGGAGCGAAGTTAGGTTCAGCAGGTGGTGCAGCTCTTGGTATCGAAACAGGCCCAGGGATGATAGTGACCGGCTTGATTGGTGGGATTATCGGCGGAACTGCTGGTTATTATGGTGCTGACTGGATTGCGGATCATATAGATGAAAATTAAATTTTTTAATAAATTGAGGTCGTTTCTTAATAAAAAAGGTGAGTTGTATAGTATCGAAAACTTTCAACATATTCTTTTTGAAAAAAAATACCCAATATACAATTCTCTCGAAAAACAGGGTGTTTATGCATACCATACAAAATTTATGCTTTCCTTTGAACGAGTAAAGGATATTAAGAATATCATTGGTCATGTGTTTGCTGTTGAGCTTGATAAAGTTGAGGATAAAGGGGAGGTGAAAAATGGCGGTCACTCTATAACATACTCTATTGATGAAGAGTTTAGAAGTCACTCAATGGATTTGGTAACAAACTCGGTAGAGTTTATTCAGAATCTCCAGACGTTAGACCTGTCACCGTCACCACCTTGGATTGTTTTTCCTGATATTGATCCTGAGGGCATGGGGAGTTTACAAGGCGAGTTGGAGTATTGGTGGAGTAATTATTGGCTACCATTTTGGCATACTCTGTCCCCTAGTGAGAAGGATATATATATATCTAAATCGTCAGTTAGTGTTGAATGGATTGATTTTATTAGATTTCATGATAAGAGCCTATCTCAATAGGCCTGTGCGCAAACATCGAGAGATGTAGTGAGATGATAAAATTAAATTACTTATATAAATGGGTTGGTTTTTTATCCATCATGTATGTATTACAAGGATGTGGTGGTCAACAGATTAGTATTTCGCCTGAAAAAAATGCCTTCCCGATGCCAGATTCAAAGAACCTTACTTTGCGACAATCAATATTGGTGGGGGAAGGGTAAGAAGCGAAGTGTTTCGCTACAAGATTACACCGCCAAACTCAGGGTTTGATCTTGGTCCAGAGGGTACTGATGTTGATGCATATAATCAAATAAAAATACATGGCACTCCAGTAATACTCGGTGATATTAAAGAGCATATTAGCGGCAGCACATATGACACCATGCATCATGGTGACTTTTTCGGAAATGGCTATGTGGTTAGAGTGATAGAGTAATATTTAACCACTATAATTTCCATGGGATATATTTATAGAGAGGCAAAGAGTATCAATTAAAATGCGTAAACACTTTATTTTTCCCTGCTTGCTTTTTGTGTTTTTTTTACTCGGTTGTAGCCCGACTATCAGATATGTACCTGCTGGAAATTATTTACCTGATGCCTATGAAAATAAACCCTACCATGAGTTGATAAGCATTAAAGGAGGGAAGGTAATGGATTCTCTTTTTTGGTTTGAAGTAACACCTCGAGATTCTGGGTTAACTGTAGTGCCGGATGAGGAAAGAAAGCATGGTGAGGTTTATACTACTTATAACAGGGTAAAGGTTCAGGGGACTCCCAAGGTTTCTGGTGAAATAAAGTTGAGAATTGGTGGTGGGACGTTTGGCACAAACGTCACAGGTATAGATTTTGAAAGGAAATATATAATCAAAGTGAAATGATAGGATTTGATTAATATATTTTTTTCAAAAAATAAAACTTCTCTGATAAATTATTTATAAATTCAATATTAATATAAAGAGATATTATTGGAGTATGAAAATTATTGCCGTTTTATTCTTGCTGTTTTTCTCATCTCTGGTGTTTTCGAGAGAAGTTGTTACTTCATGCAAGGTCGGTTCTAAAGATAACCAGCTTGTGGAGATTGTTAGAGATGGCAAGGTTTATGATACACATGTATATTATCTGAAAGTAAAGGGAAGCATTGTTCCTATTTTTGATGATGAAGAACACTCTCGTGGTTCATCTGTTAAAGTAATTTGTGCAGGAAAAAATAATCGAGTACTTATATTGTCTGGCGAGTTTACTGCAAATGCCATACAGGGCTTAGCTATAACCTATGTGCAGGAAAAGGGAACGGTAGACCGTCTGGACTTTGCTGAGAAAAGCAGGCCTATCAGACTGTATATAAATAAAAAAGATGTCTTGCTTTTTTTTCCTACATATGGTCATGGTGAGTTTAGTCAGAAATACGTTATGTATAGTCACATAATTGGCGATAAAAAAGATGCTGATATCAAAGACATCGATCAGTTTCCCAAGAATGTTAATGATATGGAAGTATTAAAGTTAAAACAGTGATTGTGCATAATACTAACTTTGTTGTTTTTTAACAGATAGTCACAAGCTTTGCAATTAAACTGATAAAAACTCTAATAAAAATGAAGATATTAAGGTATGGGATGAGCCAATGAATATACGATTATATATTATCGCTCTCTGTTTTTTTTCGTTTTCTTGTCTGGCTGATTCAATTAGAGATGTTAAAACCTGTAATTTAAAACAGAGGGAGAAGGTTCATCTTCTTGCGTTAAAAACAATTGATGGCGACACATTATATTTAAGGTTTAGAAATATTATAATTGGTGCTTTTTTGGATGATTCAAAAAATAGTCACCAGTTTTTCGGAGATATTAAGTTATCTAAGTGTGTAAATAACTCTCTTGTATTCTCACTTGAGTATGGTTCTCCATATATAAAAGGTTGCTTGGTTACTGGTTGGGAAAATGGCTTTAAAGGTAAAAATGATCCTGAAGGTTTTTGTTTTGCTGAAAAAGATCTTCCTGAATCAATCTGGTTTGGTGATAAAAATACATTGATTGTTATAAGAAATGAAAATGAAATTAGTGCGTTAGATGGTAAATACACAATCTATGATAGTGCGAGAAAAAGTGGCGAGCGGTCATATCATATTGACACACTCCCACCTAAAGAAGGATATAAAATATTTTCATTAAAATGATGTCATCAATATAAAAGTACAATGAAATGATATGGATGAAAAAGTATAGTTTCAAAACCATCATTTTCTTATTGCTATCATTATGTATTCTTGTTTTGCCTTGGTACTTTATCAAACTGAGATCTGATAATACCCTGTGTCAGGAGATTCTAATGAAGCCAAAAGGGAATGCTGATTTCTATACCCTACTGCAAAACTTGTTGGAAAATAATGGTGAGGGTAATGCATTACCCTTACCCTCCTGGCGTGATATGCAAAATCGATATGATATTTTTTCCGATGGTGTGGTGCAAAAAATCGATGCTGCGCCCAGTAAGTATTTAAGTGATGCGCTGAAGGTTATTGCCAACCCAGCGTATGACCAAAGTCAAAAAATGTACACGGTTATGATGATGCAGAAACTACCGATTAAAGAATATCTGTGTGTCATGGATGTCGTGAACACGGCGCTAGAAAATCATGTTATTACGGATAAAGACGTGGCTATGCAGGCTATCAACCCTGATCTGAATATCAAAGGAACGTCATTGTATTATTGGTGGTTGCCAGATTGGCGTGCGCGCTTTAAAAAGAATGCTGACGTTATGTTCACTCAAGAGCATGTTGAGGATGTCCTCAAGGGGCAGTATATGTGGTCATATCCTTATTGATAATCTGATCCTCTATTTACACAGCGCTTTGCTGAGAAAAGAGCGTATTTGTAACAACGTATTGATTAAAAGGACAGAAAATATAATGAATCATTACCGGCGTATTCATTATGTTTTTTAATTCACTGATGCAGACATAATGGAGATGCATCCATGAGCAGCAATATACCCGCGATCTTTTTCGATCACAGTCAGCACAAGTTGACCGTGTGGGACATTACCGCACCGCTGGACGTGTTGGCGTTCAGCGGCGAAGAACACCTCAGTCAGCCCTTTGCCTACCAGATTGCGTTTACCAGCCCGGAGAAAGACCTGCAGCCTGCGCAGATGCTGATGCAGGATGCGAGTTTTACGCTCAACGCGCCGCCGGTCACACTGCCGATGTTGGGGTTTGCCGTACCGGAGCCGACGCCGTTGCGCACCCTGCACGGGGTGATCAGTGGGTTTAAGCGCCTCTCCACTTCACGTGATGAAAGCCGCTATGAAGTGACGCTGGTTCCCCGTCTGGCGCTGTTGGCCAACAGCCATCAAAACCGTATTTACCAGCACCTGTCGGTGCCGGAGATTGTGGAGAAGGTGCTGCGTGACCGGCATGGCTTCAAAGGCCAGGACTTCCTGTTCACTCTCGCCCACACTTACCCGAAACGTGAGTTGGTCATGCAGTACGGCGAGGATGACCTGAAATTCATCAGCCGTTTGTTGGCCGAAGTGGGGATCTGGTTTCGCTTTACTGCCGACCCCCGCCTCAAGATTGACGTGGTGGAGTTTTATGACGACCAGCGGCACTACCAGTTTGGCCTTACCCTGCCGTTGCGCAGCCCATCAGGGCTGGATGCACAGGGGGCGGAGTGCGTCTGGGCCCTGGAAACGGCACACAATGTGGTGGAAGGACGTGTCAGCACCCGCGACTACAACTACCGTGACGCCGGTGCCGGGATGGACAGCGAGGTGGATGTCAGCCGGGGAGACAAGACCACCTACGGCGAAGCCTATCACTATGCCGACAATTACCTGACCCTCGGGGACCAGTACGCGCAGGAGCCGGAGCCGGAAAGCGGCGTATTCTACGCCCGGTTGCGCCACGAACGTTATCTTAACCGACAGACACAACTGAACGGCATGACCACCTCGGCCAGCCTGACGCCGGGGCAAGAGCTGAAGGTGGTGGGGGCAGATGCCCCTGCGGTGTTCCAGAAAGGGGCGGTGATCACCGGGATACGCAGCCAGGCGGCGCGGGATAAAAGCTATGAAGTGGCGTTTACCGCTATCCCGTACTCAGAGACGGTGTGCTATCGCCCGGAGCCGAGTGCCAAACCGGTGATGGCCGGGACAATCCCGGCCAGGGTGACCAGCACGTTGGTGAATGACACCTACAGCCATATCGACAAGGACGGACGCTACCGGGTGTCGTTCAATCTAGACCGTGACGAGTGGCAAACCGGGTATGAGAGCATGTGGGTACGCCTGGCGCGCCTGTATGCAGGAGAACTTTATGGCCTGCATCTCCCTTTATTAGCGGGATCAGAGGTCGGAATTGCCTTTGAGGGGGGCAATCCAGATAGGCCGTACATCTCGCACGCCCTGCACGACTCGAAACATCCGGATCATGTGACGATCGCCAACTACAAGCGAAATGTGCTACGTACTGCCGGGCTTAACAAGATAAGGCTCGAAGATGAACGCGGAAAGGAGCATATCAAGCTAAGTACGCTCTTTGGCGCCAGCCAGTTCAGCATCGGTCACCTGGTCGACAGTGCCCGAGAACAACGTGGGGCGGGTTTTGAGGCCCGAACGGACCTGTTCGGGGCGATACGCGCGGCGAAAGGGATCTTTATTACGGCAGATGCGCAGCCGAAAGCGCAAGGGGCAGTGCTGGAGATGGGCGCTGCGCTTGGCCAGCTAAGGCAGGCGGGCGACCAGATGCAGAGCCTCTCGGAGGATGCACAGGCGGCGAATGCGGACCCGGCGAAGGTCAACGCCCAACTGGCGATGCTAAAGCAGGACATCGATCAGTTGAAATCGGCAGTATTGCTGATGAGTGCGCCGAAGGGGATTGCGGTGACCAGCGGGGAGCACCTGCAACTGGCGGCGGCACAGAACCTGATGGTGAACGCCGGTAACCAGGCAGACATCGGGGTGGTAAAGAACCTGTTTGTGGGGGTTGGGCAGGCGTTCAGTCTGTTTGTGCGCAAGCTGGGGATGAAACTGATTGCCAACCAGGGGCCGATCTCGGTGCAGGCGCAGAATGACCGGATGGAGTTACTGGCGCGTAAAGCGATCGACATCACCAGTACCGAAGATGAAATCCGCATCACGGCGAAGACGAAAATCACGCTGAACGCTGGCGGTACGTACATTACGCTGGATGCGAACAAAATTGAATCAGGAACGGCCGGTGACTATCTGGCCAAAAGTGCCAGTTTTGCTTATACCGGCCCGGCCACGCAGAGCGGAGAAACCCCGGTAATGCCAATGAAGGCGGCGGACCCGATAGTACGTTCGTCATTCTCTTGATATAAGGAACAGAGCAATGCTTATCAGCCCCCCGAGATTACGTAATCAGAACAGCGGTGAAAGCGATGCTGACTGGGTTGAACGGATGATCCCGATCGATGTCCAGCGTAACTTTCCGATTAATGCCAGCCAAGCCTGGCATGGTGGTGTTCACCTGATGCACAGCGATATTGGCAGTAATGTGGAGTATATCCGCGCCATTGCGGACGGTACGGTCATTTCCCTGCGTCAACCCGACCAAAAGAAACGGGATATAGCGCCCCTGAACTACAACGGGAGCACCGATTGTGGCTACGTGTTGCTAAAACACGAAACTGAAATTGGCAGTGGTGAGCGGGGTAAAGTCCAATATTATTCACTGTATATGCACATGGGAAGCATCAAAAGTGAGGTGAAACAGGGGAGCGCTGTTGCTCGTAAAGATCCTCTGGGCCAGGTAGGGCATATTGATGGTCAGAACGGCATCCATTTCCAAATATTCTGTGATGATGACAATCTGGAGAAGCTAGTAGGGCGTAAAACGACAGAACTGGATACCGGCAAGGATGGTCGCACCGATATTGTCTATGGTGATATGCATTTTTATCTGCCCACAGGCACCAAGTTTTACCCGACGATACCGGCGAATGACGGGGTAACGCCGACAGAAAGTACCGAACCGCTGTATGTCACCATGCGCTTTGAGAGAGGCAGCTGTAGCATGATTACCCGGCGCAAAGTGGCTCAGAACGCCACCTATGTGACAGTGGGTGAGGCATTAGTCGATGTGGAAGGGGAGGAGTATGAACATAACCTTTGTAGCCATGCAGAAAAACTATACCCGGATAGCCCCAGTGCTGGTTACGACCTGTTGCGTTTTGGGCGGGTAATTAATACCGAATATGAAACTCTGGTACCTGCCAATGCCCCTCTGTGGCGCACGGTAAACTATCCAGGTGGGAGAGGTGTCGTCAATCTGGCCGACAGTAAGATCACCAAATTCAGCGACGGCGATTTTCCCCACTGGACCGGTTGGATACTGATTGACGATGATGCGGATGACAACAGCCAGTGGAACTCACCCACACTCTTTGCCCTCAATGGGCAAGACTTAAGTCGGACGATTTGCAATTTTCCGCTGGAATGGGATGAAGCAACGGCGGAGGATCGTTATAGCTGGTTAAAATCACCGACAGAGGCGATTTCACTGTCTAACCATCAGACGGACCTTTTGGGGAAAGACCGTGTAGGTAACAAACAAGAAACTTCATACACACAAACCGAATTGCAAACGTTTGATCAGCCAGCACCATCAGCCTATGAACTAGCCGGTGAAACGATCTCATTGGCAGACAAAGATTGGGATGAGTTGATGGCGCATATCAAGGCGCTATGTTTTGACACTACAGCACTCGGTCTGCCTTCCGGGCGCGTATGGCACTTTGAGCCTCGGCAGTTTATTACTCACTTTAGGAAATGTTTATGGCAGGATGCTGCAGTGATAGCTCGAGTGATTAAAGGGGATGCGCTGAATATTCCGCAAGAGCTGATGGGATTGGCAACAAAATATCAACCCGCACTGAACAAAGTCATGTTGAAATATATCATCAATACGTATGTTCGACAGGCCCACTTTTTTGGGCAGGGTGCGGTTGAATCAGGTTATTTAAGAACAATGCAGGAAACTAGTACAAGGCAGATAATTTTACCGGATGGTAGACAGAGGGGGAATGGTCCTCAACCACTATCAAAAATGAATGAGGCAGACCTGGGACATTGGTATGGAGAGTTACCTGCAGAACAGGATAACTATTTTTCTGGTGATAAATACACCAATGCAGGCGGATTTATAGCTCATTCTTATAGTTGGATCCTTGGTAACTGTGGCGACATTGATGCACAGAAATTTAGAGGCCGTGGTTTTAAAATGTTAACAGGGCGATCTAACTATGCACCTTATTGGGTTTATCGTGGTTGGTTGGCAAAAAGTAGTTTTGATCAGAACTGGTGGGATGATCGTATGTATAGAGAAAGGCGTGTCGCACAAATGAGAAAAAGGCCAGCAGTAATTGAGCAGCCACAAAAAGTAACGGAAAATGAGTATAATTGTGTTGATACGGGAGGATATTTTATTCGTAGTATAAAACCGGGGACTGTGAAAGCTATGGATAAAGATAGAGGGTATATTTCTCCAACACCGCAGAATAGAGTTGATGAAGCAGAAGTGGTGAGGCTAGTTACGAAGGAAATTAATGGTGGGAATATTGGATTGGATAAAAGGAAATTAAGTACAGCTTTTGCTAAGAAGGTTATTTTATGATTAAAAATATTATTTCTTTACTGTCTATGTTTTGTTTTTTTATTGGCTATGCTCATGCGGATGATCTGAGTGAGTATAAAAAAGTAACGCTTGATGGGGAAACTATCTATCTTGACCAAACAGACTTGTCAGTTGTGAAAATAGAAAATAATAAAAAAGAACCTGCTGCGAATTGTAAAATAGCCAACTTTATACCAGATGATGCTAGGCAAGGTGTAGGAATGTTAATTTTAACGAGCGATAAGAAAGCTATTATTTTTTATTCATCATCACGTTATATGATGCTTGATGAACTGAGAAAGTGTAAAGGTGGGAGCGTGGAGTTATATAAAAGTCCAGATCCAAACAGATACACATTAGTAGATATTAATTTCAAACGTAAACTCTATCTATCACTTTTAGATAGTGATGTTAATATTTATCAGGCTATTATTGCTCACTTTGATAGTGATAAGAATCTGATCAAGGCTCCTGGTTTTGCAGGTTTTGATGATAACCTGGATGCACGAGGTTTTCCTCTTCCATTTCATGGGCAATCTGTTATATCCCTTGATGGGAAATATGTTGCACCCGTTGGTACGGATGGACAATGCTTTAAAGTTAATATGCCAGATTATGGGGAGGACTTCCCTGGTGTATGGGATATTGATAAGAGAAAGAAAGTTACGTTTAAACCAGTGATGAGTGATTCCGGGCGACTGGTAAATCAAGACGAAATGGATAAAAAATGCGATGACTTATTTAAAGGTAAAGCCACCCTTAAAGAGTTGGGAGGCGAGTTGAAGTAGATATTAATGTCGTTTGCTGATTTTTCGTGTAGGCGGAGTTAATGCAAACTTTTCATATGAGGAAAATTGTTGACCTTAACAGTATTGTTGGTAAGTGTGCGGAGGGGAGTGATTAAATGAGGTGTTTTTTAGTATTACTTTCCGTTTTTTTTATTGATTACACTTATGCAAGTCAAAGCTATAAGGATGTACTTTTCAAAAGTGCTACATTAAGTATTCCTACGAAATGGAAGGCTAAGGTAGAGAGTAATTGTTTGAATATTAATGATCCGAGTACGCATGGCGCAGGGGATTTTACAGTATGTAAGTACACATCAAGGACAGACAGTTATTACTTCTTCAAAAATGAAGAGGATAAATGGGAAGCTATGACTGAAGGTGTTCCTGTTTTAGCAGATGTAAATATTATTTCAAAATTTACTGGCTTGAGTGCAATAGTCGCATGTAGATATAAAGATGAAGCAGGATATCATGTGGATCAATGTTTTCAAGCAGAAATTATTTTACCAAAAAAATCAGGATTTGCTTTTATGGGTAAAGGTGATCCACATGCATTTGATGTTTACAAGAAAATATATTCATCATTCAAATTGAAAAGTATTGATTAAAATTATTCTTTTGGCATTGTGATAATACTCGTGAAAGTTAGGTGCTATTCCATTGTGGCGACTTGGGGGGGAGATGAAAAGGATAAAAATGGAGGTTGTAGTCAAGGAAATGACAGTGTTATTAGCTGGTTTGGTTTTTATCTTCTCAATAATTAACCCATGTTATTCATATCAACCCAAGCTGGATATTTCTATTTTAGAATTAAATAAGTTAAAGATAAAAGAAAATAAGACAGAAGGTATTTATAAATTCAATGTGTCAATCAATGGTTATGAAGTCAATTGTTCTGGAGAAAAAATGGTGCTGTGGGGGTATCCATTAAAATTCAATGATCAGAGTCCTGCTGATAATGGTTATGTTATATTTGATCTGAAAGATAAGAAAACAATAAAAAAAGGTCTAATGAGCCATGGGATCTTTGGTGCTGTATTTTTGTCTGATAATTCCAGAGTATTACTTGAAACAGGTTTTGGATATATTGTAAACATCAAGTCTGGGCGTGAAGAGGGATTTGATAATAATACACTAGAGAAATTAGCTAGCATTTCAGAAAACTGTCAAAAGCCAAAAAGTTGGAAGTATAATAAATTTCCTGAATAATTTTGTGTGTTTTTAATGAAAAGGCTTCTATATGCGTGTTTTTGTACTCTTTGCTCTGGGATTACTCGCCACAGGATCGTCATATGCCGCACCATTAAAAGGTTTTTTCTTTAGTCATAAAGACTGGGAAGTAGCCTGCGACAATACGGGTACCTGTCGGGCAGCGGGTTATGGTGAAGGAAATGAAGAAAAGGTCAGTGTTTTACTGACGCGTCATGCGGGATCCAATGACAATGTGGAAGTAGAAGTTGCTTTTAATCAGCAAGCTGTGGGAGACCCTCCTAGAAAAAACGTGAAATTATTTATTAATGACAAGTCGGAAGGGATATTAAAGGAAAAGCCAGGAGGGTATTTTTTACTCAATTATGAGCAGAGAAAGTCTATCATTACTGCATTGCGTCAGAGTGATAAAATTGAATTCTTAGCCAATGAAGAACGCGTAGAGCTCTCAACGGCAGGTTCGGATGCCGTTTTTTTGAAAATGGATGAGTTTCAAAAACGTATCGGAACACTCAGCGCATTGCTGCACCCTGGAAAGAATAACAATGATCATGTTTTACCCTCCATTCCAAAACCTGTAATCATTACCCGGCCAGTTATTGCCTCTCCAGAAATTAATCCATTATCTCCAGCGCAATTACAAAAAATAGGGCGTTGGATACAACCAACACCAGAAATGTACTGTGGGGAGCTTGATGAGGGGTATGAAAGGGTTTACGACATCATCCCGGTAGATAAAAACTATTCATTAATAAGAACAGAGTGCTTTGACGTCTCCCGTTTCGCAATGTGGTTGATTGATAATGATTTCAAATCACGCCCACAGTTTATCACCCGTGATGTTGGAGAGTATAAGGAAGGTAAGCTCTGGGAGTTCAGTGGGCCGATACAAACCTGGGTCTGGGATGGCAGGCACTTTGTTCTGAGTGACCAATACTATGATACCGTTGGGCTTGGGTCTGGCCTGTCCATCGGTGGAGTTTGGCACCTCCCAACTTTTGTCAGCAAGGTCCGCACTCAAGAAGAAGTCGAGCGTGACAACGCCGCGCTGAAAAAATTTTATAACGCCGTTATGAAAGAGAAAATGGCAAACCCAGAACTACCGGCTTTAGGCAAGATTACTGAACAGTTCCCGTTAAAAAAGCCAATGGCGAGTTTTGAGATTTCGGATGAGGAAAACGCTCAGTTACCAGCAACCAAACCCTCTGCCGATATGACAGACGACGAGTGGCAGGCGTTTTTGCACTCAAATATTTCCACTTATACGGAAACTGGCACGGTAAACTTTCAGCTGGTTGATCTCGATAATGACGGTAAACGTGATTTAATTGTTGACGCCTATGTGGGGGGGACCGGCTTATTCAGTTTTACAGGTGTTCTCAAACGCGGTGATACCGAGTTTTACTCCACCAATAACGATCTTGATGACAATGAATCCAGTCTATCAGGAGAGCTATTTTCAGAAAATGGACGTGGTGCCAATCAGTGGAGTCAGTGGATTGAAATCAACGGTCAGGTCTACGCACTTTGGTTTAACGGCATGTTCGGTGAAGATAATCTTTATCTGATACGCCCGTTTAACAACGCTGACAAAACGGCTGTGGTTACCCTTCGCTACCATTATCAATTAGATTCAATTGGCTCTCAGGAAGAAGGGCAGCCGCTCACACCTGCGCTGAGTAATAAAGACCGAAAGGATCTGTTGAAATCGCTTGAAAAAATGCAAAGAAACTTGTTTAAAGAGCAACCCATGGGGCAGATTAATCCCCCCATCTGTCCAGTCCCACCAGGAACATCGCCTGAAGAGGCCAAACGCTATAGCATGGGTTATTATCTTCATTATTCTTATGAATTTGTTGCGAAAATTCCCGTCTGGCTCGATGGTCACTGTTATATAGGAACTGTTGCCAGCAATTTTGGACATTACAATCATGGTGTTTATGGGGAGATTATTCTTTTGTCCCCAGAAAAGGATGAAGAGTCTATCGGCGGCTATACAGTTACTGGGTTAAGGAAGGTGACGTCGGTGACTAGTGGCTATAAAGAACGTGAAGGTGATAACGGGGTACCCTAATTTGATACTGTGGGGCAGCCGCGAACGTTAACATTACTCTTTGATAACTAACGTGATCTGAAAAAATAAGATAGTATCAGTAAGTGCTGTTTTTTCATGTTAATCCTCAACGTGATAGGGAAGTAAGGCGATGAAAGTAATTTAGCGCGTTCGCCATTCTCTTGATTAAGGTGTAGAACAATGATTATCAGTCCTCCGAGATTACGTAACCAGAACAGCGGTGAAAGCGATGCTGACTGGGTTGAACGAATGATCCCGATCGATCCCCAGCGCGATTTTCCGATTAACGCCCATCAGGCCTGGCACGGAGGTGTTCACCTGATGCACAGCGATATCGGCAGCAATGTGGAATATATCCGCGCGATTGCGGACGGCACGGTCATTTCCCTGCGCCAACCAGACCAGAAAAAACGGGATATACCGCCCCTGAATTACAACGGAGGTACCGACTTTGGCTATGTATTGATAAAGCACGAAACCGAAATCGGTAGTGGTGAACGGGGTAAAGTCCAATATTATTCATTGTATATGCATATGGGTAGCATCAAAAGTGAGGTGAAACAGGGTGCCAAGGTTTATCGCAAAGACCCTCTTGGCCAGGTAGGACAGATTGATGGCAAAAACGGCATTCACTTTCAGATATTTTGTGACGATGCCAATCGGGAAAAACTGGTAGGGCGTGAAACGGCAGAACTGGATATAAGCAAGAATGGCCGTACCGATATTGTCTATGGCGATATGCATTTTTACCTGCCAGCCGATACCAAGTTTTACCCGACGAGACCAGCGAATAACGGGGTAACGCCGAGTGAAAGAGAGATTTATACAAGCACTGAACCCTTGTACGTCACCATGCATTTTGAGAAAGGCAGTTGCAGAATGGCCACGCGTCAGAAAGCGAAGGCACCGAAAAGCGGCTATACGGAAGTGGGGGGAGGTACTAGTTGATGTGGATTATGAAGAGTATGAGTACAACATTTACGCACAGGCCAAAATATTGTATCCACAAAGCCCTGGAGCCGGTTACGCATTACTGCGTTTTGGGCGGGTGATTAATACCGAACATGAAACTCTGGTACCCGCTAACGCGCCTTTATGGCGCACGGTAAACTATCCGGGTGGGAGAGGTGTTGTCAATCTGGCCGATAGTAAGATCACCAAATTCAGTGATGGTGATTTTCCTCATTGGATGGGGTGGCGCGTGGTTGACGATGATGTTGATAACAACAGCCAATGTAATTCCCTGAGTATTCTGTGCCGGACGGATAATGAATTGAGCCGGACGATTTGCCATTTCCCCTTGGAATGGAACGTCGCGACGGCAGAAGCACGTTATTACTGGTTAAAACCAATGAGTAGCTCTGCCCTCCAAAAATCCTATGATATCTTGTGTACAAGGTCAGAAGGGGTGCCTGCACTCCTCGCTGATGCCTATTTCAAGATGACCGCCGAGCAGGTTAATGAAGCGGAAATGATAGCGCATATCAAGGCACTATGCTTTGACACCGAGGGGCTGGGTTTACCTGCCGGGCGAGTCTGGCATTTTGAGCCACGAGAGTTTATCGCACATTTCAGGAAATGCTTATGGTTGAGCAAGGCTGAATTTAAACAGACTATCCCTAATTATGCCATGAGAAAGCACAATGGAAGTATTCTTTGGGAGGATGTGAGAATTAACGAAAGTGCTAATTCCGTTTTTTCTCGTCACTATCCACAACTGAATATTACTATGCGGAAGTATTGTATTAATACGCCGCTGCGAATGGCGTGTTTTTTAGGGAATGCACTTCAGGAAACTCAGTGGATGGGGAAAACAGAGGAGGGCTATGTATATCAACGAAGAAATGAACGAACCAGACAATTGGAATATTATAATATCTGGTATTATCCTTGGTATGGGCGTGGTTTTTTACAATTGACCAACCCGATAAACTATTTCTCCTATTTTACTTTCCGTGGGCGTCAGTATTCACAAATTGTACGCAATGCACTTGTTGCTGCTTATAATCGCTTAGCAGCGGGAAATGAAGCGCTTAGACGAGATGATACAACATTATACGATGTAAATCACCGCGATTTAACTGCAGAAGTCATTGGTTGGCGTGATGAATTGCAATCTGGTGTGTTTGAGCCCGCTGACAGTGCCGGGTTTTATTGGTGTCAATCTGGAATGGCAAAATATGCGGATAAAAATCACGTTCTGGAGCGACAGGTTATTGCAACAGATCGTGGGAATAATATTTATTACCGAAGCCCAGCCTTCTGGCAAGCGAGTGCTACGGTTAATCTACCTAGTCGAGTCGATAGGGAAGACTATAGTGGTTTGAATGGATTTGATGCCCGTTGTTGTGCCTATGGTAACGCTATTGCGATATTGACCGAGATGAAATTCCCGGATGCGGATAACCATTTTACCTCCGAAAAACCGGAGTCCAATCAGTTAAGGAGAAGTTAATGAGAATGATCTTTTTTTCTTTGATTATATCCGCTTTTTCAGTCAATGCTACTATCACTCCTGAAGTAGTATTACCATCTACATTTGATGCATCCAAATTTACAGTGAAAATTATTGGAGAGAATTCGCCTTTTTTTTACAGGCAAGAAACTGATCAATGCAATAATGTAAAGTTTAATGATTATTATTTTGTTAACCCAGGCAAGGTAAATCTCCCAGGTTATAAAGGGGATGAACCAGTAAGCATTCCTGTTAGTGAGTGGTTTTGCTTGTTTGACAATAATGTTTATGATGAAGGGTATGATACAGGGGTTCTTCCTGAAAAGGTTGCTTTTAACAAAAGTGAAGGGTTGTGGGAAATAGTGAAAAGCAAAGGTGTTACTGATAAAAGAAAATTTGCCAACTATAAACCATTAAAGCTTTATAATGTAGTATCAAATAACTCAAAGGGTTTCTTTGTAATTAATGAAAATGTAAGCGAGTATGATAAGTCAAGATTTGATGATGTTAATATAAAAGGGAAGTTTAGATTCTGCATGATTCATGATGGTTCTGCTTTGTGTGGCGATGGTAGTCTAATCAGAAATATTGATGGTAAAGAGGTGGATTTCACTCCTTACCTACTAAAATCGCTGGAAAGCATGGAGATTGCAGTAAAAGAATAAAGATGTCTGTTACTCGAAAAAAACTATCGGCCAGCAGAATATCCCAACGAATGAAAGGGTTCATTTTATTACTCGTGTTCGTGTGTTGGTTGGCCAGTAAAATTGTCAATCAATGCAAGAGAAAGTGATAAAGAATATAATCTGGTCTTTTTAAATTATATGTCTATAAATGTTGTTTTTACAGTCAGATATTAAATGGTTCTCTTGCATGATTAAATTTTTCAGTTTGATACTTCTTTTAATTACTTTCTTCGCAAATGCTCAGGAGTCATACTCATCAATTGACTCTATGATTAGTCATTTTTATCAAAAAAGCGATATGACAGAGTATCCGTGGGACAGGAAAAAAAGTAATGGTGATGTTATAAATTATACACTGTGTCATAATGAGCTTTTTAACTCAAAGCGCCAGCAGTTTATTATTGTTATGTGCCCAAATATGTGGCAGGCAGAAACTGAAAATAGACCAGCCCCTACAGATATTTATATAGTTGAAAATACAGGGAAAGAGTATATTTTAATCGTGGCGGAACAGAATGTTGAGGCTGATTTCTCGGAGTTGATTGATATCGGGAATGGTAAAAGAGCAATTCATTTATCCAGCGATGAAAGGAATCCGAATGAGGAGTATTCGCAGAGTTACAGTAACCTTTCTATTATTTCTGGCAACAAATTAAGACGAATAATTGAGTGGAAATCATTTTTGGATAATACAGAGTTTGTAGATCCCAATAATCCTACCACGCGTGCTGACTCCGTAATGGTTGAGAACAAAATAACAAGAGTGGACAATAGTAATAAATATGTAGACTACTATCCGTTAACGATAACTTCCGTTGGATGGAAAGGTGAGAAAAAAATCAATAAAAAGTATCGTATAAATTATTCATCTAAAGAAAAGAGGTATCTAGTTCCTGCTGAGTTAAATAAAGGGTTTTAAGAAAAGCCTCAATAACCCTACTTTTTTAACTTATCACATGAATAATCTGCATGGTTAGGTTTTATCCTTGTGTCAAGGTGGCAATTACTTTAACATTTTGTGTTTTTTAATGAAAATGCTAATGCGGAAACTTTTTGTGTCAAAAGTAAAAGAGCTCTGATGATCCAAGGAAATAATACACTGACTCAGTATGGTATGCCTTTAACCATTAATGGTTGCAGTGTGAACTGGGTAGTGGCTATTTGATTGATGTTAATACAGGTGGGATTGATAGTGGATATCAAAATATTGACTTGGATAATGAGGCACTTTTTGAAAAGTCTAAAAAGGATGAGAGTTGGTCATTTAATCGATACCCTTAATTTATACCCACTATCACATGCCAAGAGTAGTTAATTTTTTGCTTTTATCGGTAGCACCGATTATGCCATCCATGCAAAATAGTTTCATTTGGAAGATAAAGCTGTCTTTGCAACTAAATCTCCATCGAGAGTCACTGACAGCCTTCTGATTCAAAAGTAAATATAGATAAAGTTAACCAAAGCTAGGCTGTGTCCCTCAATTACATATTCGTCGTAAAAACAGCCGAATACAGCCCAGTTGAACCATCGACAGGTAGTTCCTCGCCGTCTTTTCATAACGTGTCGCTATGCGGCGGTTTTCTTTCAGCAAACCAAAGCTTCTTTCTACAACATTGCGCCTACGATAAATCTCTTTATCAAATCGGGTTCGTCCATCTGTACTGGCCTTCTCATTCGACTTATGCGGAATAACGACCTTGATACCACTCCGCTTTAAGTCACTACGTAATGCCTTGTTTGAATAGGCTTTATCAGCGAGAACGGCCTTGCCTCGACGCTTCATAAAACCATTTTTTCTTAGAACGCCGATGCCATCTAATAACCGTAGCGCAAACTGACTTTCATGAGCTTGACCCGCACTCAGCACGATATTTAAAGGGAGCCCGTTTCCGTCTGTTGCCAGATGGATTTTGGTGCCATAACCGCCTCGTGAGCGACCCAGGCCATGATCACTGGCGATATCGGGATGTTTTTTTGGGCACCGGCAGCACAACGCATTGCACGAATATTGCTACCATCCAGAGAGATAGCCGACCAGTCGAGCAGCTTATGCTCATCAAGAATGGACAGTAACTTATTGAATATAGAGTTAATGATGCCTTTTTTTGCCCACCGGTTGAAACGGTTGTAGACGGTTTTCCATGACCCATAGCGTTCGGGTAAATCACGCCAGGGAGCCCCAGAGCACAGCACCCAAAACATGCCATTGATGACTTTACGGTGTTCACTATAGGGATGCCCAGGGCGCTGAGAGCGTTCTGGAGGTAATAATGGCAGGATGAGTGCCCATGCAGCATCAGGAAGATCGTAGCGAGCCATAGCGATAACTGTTTGAAAATTAGGTGATCAGTATACCATTTTTAATTGAGGGACACAGCCTAGGATAGTATCTGACAGGGCTATTTTTCATGTTAATTCTCAACGTGATAGGGAAGTAAGACGATGAAAGGAATTATTCGTATCGGTGATAAAACCACCCACGGCGGTGCCGTCAAAGCGGGATCGTCCACCATGACGTTCGGCGGCATCGGCGTTGCCCGTCTGGGGGATCCGGTCTCGTGCCCCGCTCACGGGAAGACCGTGATCAGCGAGGGGCATGCCACGTTCTGCGATAACGGGATCCCGGTGGCCTTTCATGGCCATCGCTGTGCCTGCGGATGTACGTTGATCTCTTCCCTGACCCAGGCCACAGCGAGTTAATCATTATGCCCGTCAGATTGGATCGTCTGCCCGGATTGGCCCCGCGTCCGGTGTCTCCCCGTTGGTGGCGCTGGCTGGGTGTGTTCCCCTGTTTCCTGCTGGTCGGGGTGGTGGTAACGGTGTTATGGGGCGGAGAGTCACTCGCCCGTCAACCGCTGCTGTTCTGGTCACTGGCGTTGGGGATCCCCGCTCTGGGCTGGGGCCTGTTGGCGGCGGGGCGCTGGCTGGTGTATATCGGCCAGCATCTGTTGGCCGATGGCTGGGATGCGCAGCGTTGGCAGGTGTTGCTACAGCAGACCCGACAGGGCCGCCGCTCGTTGCAGGTGTTGGGGGCGGTATTGCACACGGCACACCGCAATGAACAAGATTCGGATATGCAGCTTTCGTCCCTGATGCACAATGAAAGCGCCTTGCTATCACAACCCTCCTGGCAAGGTCAGGCGGCAGTGCGGCATAGCCAGTTGTCGCAGTTTGAGGGTGAGTCATCGGAAGCGCTAACACAACGTCTGCTATTTTCCGTATTCATGAAGCTTGCTGAAACGTTAGCCCCTCTGGACGAAACCGTTCCTCTAAAGCTGATTGTCGAATCGAGTACCGCGTTATCTGACGAGGCATTGCAGCAGGTATGGCAAACCGCCTGGGACGATGCGGGTATTACCCACCCAATGAGCCGGATTGATGGTGTGGGATTGTCAGGGGTGGATGACTGGCTGGACAACCATATTCATGAAGCAGCGCTGTTGGTTGTGGTGGCGCTGCAGATCCATCCCCAGCAACCTGAGATGACTGCCGAATCGACCGTCGGGCTGATTTTCGGCAACCGCTTGACCCAGACCGCACTCTCCCCGCTGGCGTATCTGCACCGCCCGGAGTTCGCCTCCGAGGCCCGGCTGGAATACGCCACCCGTCAGGCGTTGGACTGGGTGCCGATGTCTCCCGAATCAATCAGCCATGTGTGGCTTTCTGGCCTGCGCGATGAGAATACGGCCTTGCTCAGCACGGTGATGGAAACGGTGGCGTTTTCGGTGACGCGTGAGCAGGGAATTTACGATCTGGGGGCCTCGTTGGGGCAGCCCGGCTGTGTAACCCCCTGGCTGGCCATTGCTGCGGCCACACAGGCTGCTCAGTTGACACAGAAACCCCAGTTTATCTTCAGTGGAGTATCAGCGCCTGAGACTGGCGTATGGAGTACCGTGATTTCCCCCCCTTTATCCCCGCAGGAGATAACGCAGTGACGCGTACCTGGACCCGTTCTTACTTCTGGCCACTGGCCGTGGTTGTACTACTGATTACCGCCGTCCTGAGCTGGTTGCTCCGGCGCGAGCCGGGCCTGCTGGGCCTTACCCCTGGCGGTGATGCCCACCGTTACTGGCAATGGGGCGTGCCTGGCGTCGCGTGTCTCGTCCTGATGCTGATGGGCGTCTATTACGCAGTGGTTCGCCGCGCCGGTCGCCAGGCCTATGAAGTACAGCGACACGCCCTGAAAGGGGACGACCATAAGGATATCCCTGACGCGGTGCCGGTGTCTGAAGCGTCCACGGCGTTTGACGGGATGCGCCGGCACCTGCGCCAACGCCAGGGCTTTTTCTGGCGGCGCAAGACCCGCATTCTGCTGGTCGTAGGGGAACTCGAACAGGTTGAGGCACTGGTGCCGGGCCTGACCACGCAACATTGGCTGGAAGGGCGTCATACCCTGTTGCTGTGGGGAGGACGCCCACAGGACGAACTGGCGGAGCCATTGCACCGAATATTGCGCACGTTGCGTCGCCGTCGTCCGCTGGACGGGATTGTCTGGGCACTGACTGAAGCACAAAGCCAGAAGTCTACCGCCCTGGACAACGCCTGGCGTCAGTTCCAGCAACAGGGCCAGCGCTGGCACTGGCAGGCTCCGCTGTACCTGTGGCAGGTGGTTGACAGTGACTGGCCACAGTGGGAACGGCCGACCCAGTCGGTGGGCTGTCTGTTGCCCTCACGCTGCACGCCAGAGCAGATGGCCGGGCATCTGCAGACCCTGGTGACCCCGTTGCGCCGTGAGGGGATCGCACAGATGCGGGAAAACATCACACATGATTATCTGTTGCGCCTGTCCCAGACCCTGGTGCAACGGGGAATTGACCACTGGTCACGGGCTTTGACCCCGTTATTGCGTGACTTCTCCCCGGCGTTGGCGTTGCGTGGCCTGATGTTCAGCCTGCCGGTGGCTAAAACCGAAGACGGCTCGCCACATGGCTGGTTACCCGACCCGGTCTGGCAGGGCGTTCTTGAGGATAACCGCGCCCGGGGCCGTCGTGTCGGGTTCTCCTGGGAACAGAGTGCGTATGCTGGTCTGCTGGGGCTGATGTTGTTGTGGGGGGCGGGCAGTCTGCTGTCGTTCTTGACCAACCGTCAGCAAATGGTGACCGCGCAGGCGCAACTGGCGGCCATTCAACAGCAGGCGGCCCCGGATGAGCAATTACTGGCGTTGCGGCAGGTACAGACGGAACTGGAGCGTCTGCAATTTCGTGTTGAATACGGCACCCCCTGGTATCAGCGTTTTGGGTTGAGCCAGAACGAGGCATTGCTGAATGCCCTGTGGCCGCATTTTACGCAGGCCAACAACCGGTTGATCCGTGATGGGGCGGCGGCCAAATTGCACCAACAACTCAGCAAGCTGGCCGCGCTGCCGCCTGAAACCCAGGAGCGTATCGCGCTGGGGCCTAAGGGGTATGATCAACTCAAGGCCTACCTGATGATGGCGCGGCCGGAGAAAGTCGAGACCGAGTTCCTGCTCCGCGTGCTGGCCGAGAACGACACCGCCCGCACGGGCGTGTCGCCGGGCGTCTGGCAGGCCGTGGCCCCGGATTTATGGGGCTTTTATGCCCGCAATCTGGCTACCCATCCCGAGTGGCATATCAAGCCGGATGCGGCCCTGGTGGCCCAGGTGCGGCAATTGTTGCTCCGGCAGATGGGGCGGCGTAATGCCGATGGCGCGTTATATCAGAAAATGTTGCAGTCGGTGGCCAACAACTATGCCGATCTGACGTTGGCTCAGATGGTCGGGGATACCGATGCCCAGGCGCTGTTTACCACTCAGGAAGTGGTGCCGGGGATGTTTACCCGTCAGGCCTGGGAAGGACAGGTGCAAAAAGCCATTGAGACGGCCGCGACCGCACGGCGCGAAGAGATTGACTGGGTGCTGAGTGACAGCCAGCATCCGGTGTCTGACGATGTGTCGCCAGAAGCCCTGAAGGCCCGGTTGACCGAGCGCTATTTCAGTGATTTCAGCAATGCCTGGCTCAACTTCCTCAACAGTCTGCGGCTGAACAAGGCCGCCAACCTGTCTGACGTGACCGACCAACTCACCCTGATGGGCGATGTACGGCAGTCCCCATTGATTGCGCTGATGAATACCCTGGCTTACCAGGGGCAGACCGGCGCGCGCAGCGAGGCGCTGTCGGATTCGCTGGTGAAGTCCGCACAGAACCTGCTGCATAAGGACAAACGACCGGCGATTGACCAGGGCAGTGAGGGGCCGACCGGCCCACTGGATGGCACCTTCGGTCCACTACTGACCCTGATGGGCAAAGGCAATACCACCGGGGTGATGACCGCCGACAGCTCACTCAGTCTGCAAACCTTCCTGACCCGCCTGACTCGGGTACGTCTCAAGCTGCAGCAGGTGGCGAACGCCAACGATCCGCAGGAAATGACCCAGATACTGGCGCAGACGGTGTTTGAGGGTAAGAGCGTCGATCTGACTGATACCCAGGAGTACGGCAGCCTGATCGCCGCCAGTCTGGGATCGGAATGGCGCAACTTTGGCCAGACCCTGTTTGTGCAACCGTTGAACCAGGCCTGGCAGACCGTCCTGCAACCGTCTGCTGCCAGCCTGAACAGCCAGTGGCAGGCCTCGATCGTCACCAGTTGGCGTGCGGCCTTTGACGGGCGCTACCCGTTTGCCGCGACGCGCAGCGATGCCTCGTTGCCGATGCTGGGGCAGTTTATCCGGGCGGATTCGGGGCGGATCGACCAGTTCCTGACCCGCCAGTTGGGGGGCGTGCTGCACAAGGAAGGTAACCTGTGGGTGCCGGACAAGGTGAACAGCCAAGGATTGCGTTTCAATCCGGCGTTCCTGCAAGCGGTCAATCAGCTGAGTCAGTTGGCCGATATTCTGTATACCGATGGCGGCATGGGGATCCGTTTT
Source organism: Serratia sp. YWN4 (assembly GCF_055790845.1). Classification (NCBI taxonomy): domain Bacteria; kingdom Pseudomonadati; phylum Pseudomonadota; class Gammaproteobacteria; order Enterobacterales; family Yersiniaceae; genus Serratia; species Serratia sp. YWN4. The sequence goes on along the minus strand of NZ_CM147696.1, from coordinate 5,044,167 downwards.
GAACTGATGGGCAAGCCGGTGCGTGACGTGGTGGAAACCACCTTCAATCTGGATGGACAGAAGTTGCGTTACTTCAACCAGATGGAAAGCTGGCAGAGTTTTAACTGGCCGGGGGCCACAGATAAGCCGGGGGTGATGTTGACCTGGACCAGCGTCAACGGCGGGGCCAATTTGTTTGCCGATGAACAGGGTAACTGGGGGCTGATCCGTCTGCTGGAAAAGGCCGCCATCACGCCGCTGGATGACGGTGACACCCGTTATCGTCTGATCCTGAACACCCCGGACGGGACGCCACTGACCTGGAATATGCGCACCGAACTGGGGCGCGGCCCGCTGGCGTTGCTGAAACTGCGTGGCTTTACCCTGCCAACGCAGATTTTTGATGTCCAGGCCGAAGCCGCGCCGCAGTCTGGGGCTGACACAGTGGATAACCCGATCGAGGAGTAACCCGGAATGAAGACCCTGCATCTGGCTCAACGGGCATTTTATTCCATTGCCGACCCGAATCCGGCGGTGTTCAAAACGCTGGACAGTTGGCGTAAGCCCGACCCGTCACAACCCTGGTGTTTTATGAGTTTTGCACAGTGCAATGGCTGGTTGAACGACTACCTGCAGCGGCATCCGATCCCCGACACCGGTATGCTGTCGAAAGCCTCCCTGAAGCGTGATCAGCCACATGTGGCGTTTATGACGATTGCTGCCTGGCGCACCGGGAAATCCATTGTGCGTTGTGATGGCGATCTGTGGGATGCGCTGCAGAAGACCGGGTTGAGCGAGGATCTGCCCGGTTCGCTGCTGTGCCGTTTGCCGTTCTGGGGGTTGTATCTGGAACTCCCGGCGGAAAGCGTGCCGTTACCGCTGTTTGAAGGGGATGGGCTGTTTGCTGACGGGGTGTTTATTACCCTGACAGACCCTGCCAGTGAAGATTGGACGGCGGAACTGCTGGCCATGGTGGTCTCGGCCACCCCGTCGCCCCGAACTGGCGAGATCCCGATGGCCACAGTGGTGCTGCCTCTGTCTGATCCGCTGGGGCCATTATTGGCCGAGGTACCAGAAGGAACGACCCGCGCCTTTTGGCAGGCTATTCTGCCGCTGCTGTTTTATCTCTGTTCGGAGGGGGCTGACTGGGGGGACCGCCAAGCTCCGCTGCGGCCTGAACCCAAGCAGGTCCGGCGGCAGGGTCCGCGTTTTTTTGCCCCACCCAATCCCGAAATCCTGGCCGTAGGCCCACGGGTCGGGGCGGCTCTGCGTCAGTTGGGGGTCTGGTCGACGTCGTCGACGGCGGCGTCTGCCGGTCACACCGGACGCAAGGTGCGGCCACATATTCGTCGGGCGCACTGGCATGGTTTTTGGCGGGGGCCGAAACAGGCCGACGCCGAGCGTCAGTACAGTGTCAAATGGGTGGCTCCGGTGGTGGTGAACGCCCAGGATGACGAGGCCTTGCAGGCCGTGGTGCGCTACCTTAAATAGCCGCTGCGTCTGCTGAGTGGACGGGTGACGCTGGATCCGCTACGGGCAGCGGTGTTGTGTGGAGAAATGGACCCTAATCAGGGATGGAGTGCGATACGGTGATGACTGAAATTGTCGATACAATCATAACTGCTGTTGTCAGTGGCTTGCTTACCACCGGGCTCAAGTGGTTTAGGGAAAAACGTAAAAGTCGTTTTGACCGCACTGACAGTGACACACGTCTTCGGGTGTTCAACGAGATGGCGTTGCTACAAAAAAAGAAGCCCATGACGGATTTTGACCGGCTCAAATTTAAAGCCCTGTGCGAGCAGATTGGGCTCTGTTATCCGCTTTCAGTCTGCCAGGCCTTGTTATCGTTTATTTCGCGAGAGGATTTGGCGATCTCGGATCCCCGGCTTAAGGCTTTCTTGGGTTATACCCATATCCTGAAGATCACCTCACAAGAGGTGTTGCTCAGTCAAACCACCTTTATACGGCAGTGGGTGACATGGGTAGTCTGTTTTATCATTCTCGCCGGAGCAACCTGGTTGGGAGGGACGTTGACATGGTCAGAAATCACGGTGCCGACAGGGGATAAAAAACAGCAGGTTATCGCGTTGGCTTTCTTTGCATTCTATCTTTGGATGGGAGGTTGGGGTGCCTATCTTTGTGCGAAAAATATCAGTGACCTCCATCATGTCCGCGCATTTTTGGCTGATTTCTCGCCTTATCTGCAGGAAAGCTGTCGAACACGTTCCCTTGAAAGTCCCTTACCGGACGCCCTGTCTGTCAACATCACTCTGCGAGCGCGTGACATCATGCCAACATTGGCCATCGCCACCGGCGTATTATTATTGAGGCGTTTATGGAAGATTTAACCCTGCGCTATTTCGAGGCCGAAATGCGCTACCTGCGTGAAGCCGGTAAAGAGTTCGCCCAGGCCCACCCGGATCGGGCGGCGATGCTGAACCTGGACAAGGTGGGGGCCAGTGACCCCTATGTCGAACGCCTGTTTGAGGGTTTTGCTTTCCTGATGGGGCGGCTGCGGGAAAAGCTGGATGATGATTTGCCCGAGCTGACCGAAGGGCTGGTCAGCCTGCTGTGGCCGCATTACCTGCGCACCATTCCCTCGTTGTCGATTATAGAACTGACGCCCGATCGGCAACAGATGAAACACAGTGAAAACCTCGGGCGCGGGTTTGAGGTGATGTCACAACCGGTGGGCGCGCACCAGACCCGCTGCCGCTATACCACTACCCAGGAGATGACGCTGACACCGCTCAGCGTGGCCTCGGCAGGCATGGCTACCGAGCCTGACGGGCGATCGGTCATTCGGCTGCGGTTTGCCTGCGGGGCGTTGACTGACTGGAGCCAGACGGATTTAAGCCGTCTGCCGCTGTACCTGAATGCTGATGCGCCGGTGGCCTGCGCACTGCACCGGGCGTTCACGCTGCAGGCGCAGACGCTGTACCTGCGGCTCCCCGGGCAAACCGATCGCCAGCGCCTGGACGGGCACTTCTCTCCATTGGGGTTTGGCGAGCAGGACGGGCTGTGGCCAAAAGGAGAGAGCGCGTTCAGTGGTTATCAACTGCTACTGGAGTATTTTACCTTCCGCGAGAAGTTCATGTTTGTGGCCCTCAACGGGCTGGCGTCATCGGCATTCCCTCAGGGCATGCCCTGGTTTGAAGTGGATGTGGTGCTGGACACCCTGTGGCCCCATGATTTGCCGTTCAATACCGACAATATCCGTCTGCACTGTGTGCCGGTGATCAATCTGTTCCAGTTGGAGGCCGACCCGTTGACGCTTTCGCCGCTGGAGAGCGATTACCTGCTGCGCCCAATGCGCCTGCAGGACGGGCATACCGAAATCTATTCGGTCAACAGCGTGACCTCGTCCAAACATACCGGGCATCAGCATTACGTCCCGTTCAGCAGTTTCCGCCATAAGGGCGGCATGTTGCGTTCCGAGGCCCCGGAGCGTTATTTCCATACCCGCGTCAAACGCGGTGTGAACGGATTGCACGATACCTGGCTGATCCTCGGGGGCGAGGCGTTTGACAGCGACAAACTCGGTACCGATGAAAGCCTGTCGCTGACGCTGACGGGCACCAACGGCCAACTGCCGCGCACCGCGTTGCAGAGTACCCTGCTCGATACGGTGGTGCCGTTCGCCCAGAGCGGCCTGAAGGTACGCAATCTGTGCCAGCCGACTATGCCCTGTTATCCCCCGAATCGTGACCGTTTCCACTGGCGGATATTGAGTCATCTGGGGTCGAACTTCCTGCCGATGATGGACAATGCCGAGGTGTTGCGCGGCACGCTGGCGCTGTACGACTGGACGGAGAATGAGATGAACCGTCGCCGTCTGGCGGCGATTGTCGATGTCAAACACCATCTGATACAGCGCTTTGAAAGAGGCTTCCTGCTGCGGGGTGTGGACATTGAAGTTACCCTCGACAGCAACGGCTTTGCCGGCGAAGGGGACATCAGCTTGTTTGGCGAGATGCTCAGCCGCTTCTTTGCGCTGTACGCCGATATTCATTTGTTTAACCAGCTTACGCTGATACTGCAACCGTCAGGGACCTGTCTGCGATGGAAAGAGAACCACAGTCAGCGCATACCCGGCTGAAAAACAGCGGGTTTGTTGAAGCCCTGGCCGGGCGGATGTCGTATGCCAATGTCTACCGATTCTGCCAGTTACTGGAGCAGGCGCTGCCGGACAACCCGCCGCTGGGCAGTACCGCCCACCCGGCGGATGATCCGGTGCGCTTTCGGCCGCACCCCGGCATGGGGTTCCCGGTCAGTGAACTGAAGGCACTGGAAACCGATCCGGATCATCCCGAACGGCCGGCCACCGTGCGTACCACCTTTCTCGGCTTGTACGGGGTGGATTCCCCGTTACCGACGTCGTATCTGGATGACATTGCCCAGCGTCGGGAAGGACATGAAGCGATTGAGGCGTTCCTCGATATCTTCAACCACCGGATTTTCACCCAGTTCTATCGTATCTGGCGTAAATACTCCTACCCGGCCACCTTTGTGTCGGGCGGGACTGACGCCACCTCACAATGCCTGCTGGGGCTGATTGGTCTGGGTATTCCCGGTACCGCCAACCATATTGCCACCCCGGTGTCCCGTTTCCTGGCGCTGCTTGGGGTGATGCGTCTGCCGACCCGCACGGCGGAAGGGGTGGTGGCGCTGGTCAAGCTGCTTGCCCCGAACACCGTGGCGACGGTGACACCGCACTGCCCGCAAAAAATCCGACTGGCCCAGCCGGCCAGCCTGTCGAAAATCCCCTCGGTGAGTCTGTCTCAGGGGGCGGTATTGGGCGACACCGGGATTGATGTCAACAGCCAGTTATTACTGTTGCTGAGTACCGAGGACACGGCAGAAGCCCAAGGTTGGTTGCCGGGCGGGCAGTTACACCAGGATTTGCTGGTGCTGCTGCGGGTGTATCTGGGGTGGCGTTGCAATGCCCGATTGCAGCTGCGACTGCCGACCCACAGTTTACCGGCTCCGGTGCTGGGTGAACCTCGGGTACTGCTGGGGTTGACCGGTATACTGGGCGTCGGGATGTCGCCGCCCCCGGCTGCACTGCCGGACAGCATCACGGTCAGTCTGGGCCGTTATCAGGGATTACACCTCAATACCAAAAACAGGGAGAGTCAGTATGTCAATTACCGCTTTTAAGTCACCTCTTGCCCTTGTCGTGGCCGTTGCGCTGCTGAGTGGCTGTGGTCTGACACAAAGCGTGGTGGAGGGGACCAAGTCGGCCACCAAATCAGTTTTCTACAAGCAGATCACCACCCTGAGACTGGATTTTACCGGGCGTGCGGCGTTGAACCGGGACGACGAGGATATGACGGCGTTATCGGTGCCGACAATGGTACGGGTCTACCAGTTGCGTGACAGCAAAGCGCTGGAGAAGGCCACCTATCAGGGCGTGCTGAACGAGGGCGATGCCCTGCTGCAGGCTGACCTGCTGGCCTGGCGTGAGGTGGTGGTAAAACCGGGGGACGGAGCGACGCTGGACATGACGCTGGATAAAGACGCGAAATTTGTGGCGGTGGTCGGGATGTTCAGGATGCCGGACACGGCAAAGAACACCTGGCGGCTGGTGATCCCCCGTGAACAACTGGAGCCCGATCGTGCCCGGGTGATAGAGCTGGGTGATAACACCCTCAAACTGCAACCGCTGAAGGAGTAAGGGATGCGCAGTCGGACATTGTCGCTGTATGAGACGTTGATGCAACACGTTAGCGGTGAACTGCACCTGCAGCAGGTCAGTGAACCTGACCAGGTTATTTTATCGGTGCTGGACAATGTGCGACGCATTCTGAACAGCCGGGCGGGCACGCTCAGCCACTTGCCGGATTATGGCCTGCCAGACATGAGTGACATTTTGCAAGGGATGCCCGGCTCGGCCCACAGTCTGATGGTCACGCTTTCCCAGACGTTGCTGACGTATGAACCGCGTCTGACCGGTGTAGCGGTCACCCTGTTGCCCGAAATCCTGCCTGGGCAGTTGGAGTATCATCTGGACGTGGAGTTGGAAGGTGTGGGTGTGGTGACGTTCGGCACCACGCTGACACAGGAAGGCAAAGTACTGATCCGTCATCTTAAACACCCACAGGCGCTTGCACGCTTATCGGATTAACGCCGGGTCAAGGAGCAACAGAAGGCCAACGGATGAATGAACCGCGAAAGAAAGGCAGGAATCACCGCACCGGATGGACGTTGACTGACCTGCAGTTTGTTGAAACCCATTATGGCTCCATGCCCACGGCTGAGATTGCCCGGCAACTTGGCCGTACCGCCGTGGCCATCCGTTTGGCCGCCCATTCGCTTGGCTGTACTCAACGTCATTCAGTTCTTTGGACTGAAAAGGAGAAGATGATCATCCGAACGCAGTATGCGACCGGAGCAGGGATAACCCATGTCAGCCAGTTGTTGCCGGGGAGAACGCGAGACACCATCTATACCATGGCCAAGAGCTTGGGAGTCAAGGTCACCAGCAGCCGAAGCTGGCAGGCAGAGGAGTTCGACATTTTGAAACGGTTTTATCCCCATCTAGGGGTTAAGGTTGCCGAAAAACTGCCGGGTAGAACCCCAGGTGCTGTTAAGCTGAAAGCAAAGAAGTTGGGGGTGAAGTTCTGTGGGGGAAGCGATGAGGGAATAGCGCCGATGATCTGGAGTGAGAAGGAAAAAAAACGGCTGGAGAAACATCTGGATTTGCCCTCTTCCGCGTTGGTGAAATTATTTCCTGGCCGTAGCCTGGGTTCGGTCAAGCGAGCCAAAGAGAAGGCTAAGAAACGCCGAGAGTGATTTAAATGCTTTGCGATAGAGCGAGATCTGGTGCCCCAGAAGAAAAATCCGTTTAACGGCAAACTGGTGCGGGAAGGGAAAAAGAGGAAAAAGACCATTGAGAATACGCAAATCAATCGAACCTTGTCACATTTGATGGTGTTATGCGAGGAGGAGGCTGCCGGCAAAATGCCCTTGCTGGGGCGGCCGAATACTTTGCTGCCTTGCTGGTTCTGGATGGCCGTCGTGCAATTGCTGGATACCACGGGGATACGGCAAAACCAGTTGCTGCATATCCGTCTTATGGATGTGGATCTGGACAGGGGGATGTAAAAACCACAATGAACATCGGGTTCCCATCATTGAAGAACTGCGGCCATGGATGGTACGAGTGATAGAAGAGAGCCTGCAGCGTCATGCGTTGCCGGATGCGCAGTTGTTCAATGTTGGGCGGTTTGTTCCCCGGTTACGTAAAAAATACCCGGAGAGGATGACGGAGGTGCCGTTACGATCATTTTTCCGTCGTTTGTCAAAGCTGATGAATTTTACCGCGTCCCCACACTGTTTTCGGCACACGGTGGCGACGAACCTGATGAAGTCTCCGGATCGCAATATCAAGCATGTGCAGAATTTGCTGGGGCATTCGAGCCTGCAATCGACGATGGAATACATTGAGGATGACACGGCGTTTCTGGGGGATGTAATGCAGGAGGAGATACAGCGACGAAGAAGCAAGAAGCCAAGATGATGATCAGTAAAGAATTGACATCATAAATAAATTTGGTAACACTCGGACGCAAAAAAGCCGAGCTCTGCGCTAACAGACTCAGCCTTTGACTAAAACCTTATGTTCAACTGCAAAAAAATTAGACTCAGGAAAAACAGTGAACGGTTCAGTTCTGTCTTTTTACACAGTCCCTAATTGCTTCTTAAGCGCAAAACCAGAAACTTTGCAAAGTGAAAAAGTGGTGCCCGGACTCGGAATCGAACCAAGGACACGGGGATTTTCAATCCCCTGCTCTACCGACTGAGCTATCCGGGCAACGGGGCGCATTAAACCGTATTGGCCGTGCGGCGTCAACGGCTTTGTGGCAAAAAATATGAAAACAGCGTCAACTGCTGGCTTTTCAGTCAAAGCGCGCAGAACTCGGCCTTTGTGACCAAGATCGGAGCGCGCTATTTTCTCAACTCAGCGCCCCGAACTTGCGGCACTGGGCGATTTTCAAGATATCCTCGGCCAACCGCTTGGCAACGGAAACATCCTGTAATTGCCGTTTTATCAGCAGTTTGCTCAAGCAGCCTTCTTGCACCAGTTCCATTTGCTGCGCCACTGCATCCGCATCGTCGGCTTCCATTTCGCGCAATAGGTTACGGGTGAAATCCAGCGAGGCTTGTTTCTGCTGTTCCGCCAGTTGATGGATCGGATGGTCGGCAGCCGGGAAGAAACTGCAGGCAGCAATAAACAGGCAGCCAGGGTAGCGATCATTGCTTACATGTTCGGCCAGCACATCATAACGTGCCACCAGCTTTTGCTGTGGGCTCAGGGTTTCATCAAGCAGCAACTGGCGGCGCCAGGTATCAATCTGTTGGCCGTGATAGCGCAGGCAGTCATACAGCAACGCTTCACGATCCGGCCAGAACGGTTTCATGGCGCTAAGCTGCGCACCTAACTTTTCTGCCAGCATTTCCAAGGTGGTGGTCGCCAGGCCCTGCTTTTCCAACAGCTCCAGGGCGGTATCTAGAACCTGCTCACGTTGCATTTGTGCTCCCTCCAAAAATGGTTCTCAACTCACTCTATCCGTCGTCTTTACGACAGCGTGAAAGCGATTACGGTTAGCGCACTGTTTGCTGCAAGTGTGCGCTGAACGCCGATGCATCCATAAACCCGGTCACGCGGGCGGCCGGTAGTTCCTCACCGGCCTGGTTAAAAAACAGGATGGTGGGCAGGCCAAGCACCTGCAAATGTTTGAGTAATGCCACCTGCTCGGCATTATTGGCGGTCACGTCGGCCTGCAATAACAAAGTATTAGCCAATTGCGCCTGCACTGCCGGATCGCTGAAGGTATATTTTTCAAACTCTTTGCAGGCAACGCACCAGTCTGCATACAGATCCAGCATAACCGGTTTTCCCTGTGCCTGCCGTAGCGCCAGGTTAAGCTGCTCAATATTATTAATACGGGTAAAGTTCAGGTGTGGCTGATTGGCCTGCTGTGATGATGCAGATGTGCCAAAGGCCCAATCCTGCAACGGACGGGCGGCGATCACCAGTGCGACCAATAGCACTAACTGCATGATGCGCGCCCAACCGCGGGATGATTTCAGGCTCAGCACGAACGCCCAGCCAAAGAATGCTACGCCGAGCAGGCTCCACAGCCGCAAGCCCCAAACATCACCGATCACCCGTTCCAGCAGGAACACCGGCAGTGCCAGGATCACAAAGCCAAAGGCTTCTTTAACGTATTGCATCCATGGGCCGTTGCGTGGCAACAGGCGGTTACCAAACAGCGTCACGAGCACCAGCGGAATGCCCATTCCCACGGCATAAAGATACAGGGTGCCGCCACCGGCCCACATATTACCGCTCTGGGCGATATACAGCAGGATGGCGCTGAGTGGTGCGGTGGTGCAGGGAGAGCAGATCAGCCCTGCCAATGCGCCCATCGCGAACACGCCCGCCAGCGATCCGCCTTGTTGGGTATTACTCCAGTTTGCCAACCGCGTTTGCAGAGAAGAGGGCAGTTGCAGCGAATAGCAGCCAAACATGGAGAAAGCCAGGGCGACAAACAGCAGCGATAGTCCGATCAGCACATAAGGGTGTTGCAGCGCGGCTTGAAACTGCAACCCGGCGGCGGCAACCACCAGGCCGAGCAAGGTGTAGGTCAGCGCCATCCCTTGCACATACACCACCGCCAACACCAAAATGCGCCCGCTGCTGTGCGGCCGTTCACGGCCGAGAATAATGGCGGAAATCAGCGGGTACATCGGTAATACGCAAGGGGTGAAAGCAATGCCGATACCCAGCAGCAAAGCCCACAGCGGTGAGAACGGTCGGCTGGCCTGTTCGATCTCGGTCGGTGTGGGTGCCTGAGTAGCCGCCACCACCGCATCCAGCGGAATAACGCGGGTTTCCGGTGGATAACAGAAACCGGCCTCGGCACAGCCCTGATAAGTCACGCTCAGGCTGCCGTTGGCGTCTGCCTGCAACAGCGGAATGTTCAGCGTCAGTTGCTGTTTGAAAATCGCCGTCTCGCCAAAGAACTCGTCTTTGTGGCCCAGCCCGGCGGGCAGTTCAAACTTGCCGAGCGTTGCCTGCTGCGCAACCAGTTTGATTTGCTGACGATACAGGTAATAACCCGGCCGGATCTGCCAGTTCAGGGTCAACTGGTTACCTTGCTGTTTAAAATCGAAGGTGAATGCCTGATCGACAGGCACGAACGGCTTACCGCCGCTTTGGCCAAACAGCGAGGCCTGCACCGTTTGCGGCAGGAAAAACAGGCTGCAAAGCAGCAATATCAGTTTAATGAGGCGTTGATCCATGACAGGTAATCTTTATCTCCAGCCATCACCGGCAGCACCAACAACTCGGGGGTTTGATACGGGTGATGTTGTTTCAGGTAGGCGAGCAGGGCTTGCTGATGTTGGCGATCGCTTTTGAACAGCATCTGTACTTCATATTCCTGCTCCAGTTTCCCTTCCCAGTAATATAGCGAGGATGCGCCGGGCAGCATGGTGGCGCAGGCCGCCAGTTTTTCTCCCAGTACGCGTGCCGCCAGGTCTTGCGCGGTCGCTTCATCGGGTGTGGTACAGAGTATGACGATAGCTTCGCAATCGGACATTTTCAGCCCCTCTCAACCAGATTATCAACAGGGCACTATACCCTGAAGCCAGGTTGGCTAGAAGGCGAGTTTATCACCGATGGGGAAATGAGACGGGAAAAGCGGGGCCGTAGCCCCGCCTGAGGATTACAGAATAACGCTGCCAATCAGGAAGCCGAACACCACCGCGAACACCACGCCCATGGTGCCGGGAATGAAGAACGGGTGGTTAAACACAAAGCGCCCGATGCGCGTGGTGCCGGTATCGTCCATCTGTACTGCCGCCACCAGCGTTGGGTAGGTTGGCAGAATGAACAGGCCGGAAACGGCGGCAAAGGAAGCGATGGCGGTCAGCGGGGTGACGTTCAGCGCCAGCGCCATCGGCATCAGCGCCTTGGCGGTAGCAGCCTGAGAGTACAGCAGCGCAGAACAGAAGAAGAAGATCACCGCCAGCAGCCAAGGGTGCGATTGGATTACGGTGCCCGCAGTCTCTTTGATCCAGTCAAGGTTGGCCTGCACGAAGGTATCACCCAACCAGGCAACGCCCAGAATACAGATACAGGCGCTCATCCCGGCTTTAAACGTGCTGGAGTTCAACACCAGATCGGTGTCGACGCGGCACAGAATGGTGGTCAGGGTAGCCACGCTCAGCATGATGATCAGAATGGCGTTGGTGGTGTTCATCAGCGGTGTGGCTACCAGGCCCATGCTTGGGCTGTTGATGATGGCGTAAGCCACCACGCACAGTACGCCAGCCAGGAACAGCAGTACCGACATTTTTGCCCGCGGTTTGATCTCCAGAACCTGATCACCACGCAGGGTCACCAAGCCTTCTTCAAAGCGTTTTTGATAGATCGGGTCGTCAGACAGTTTGGAGTCAAACAGCAAGGTGACCAGCAGCGACATCAGCAATACGGCAAGGAAGGTGGAGGGGATCACCACCATCAGCATGTGCAGATAGCTCACGCCGTGGCCTTCCATCACTGAAGACATATACACCACGGCCGCAGAGATAGGCGAGGCGGTAATGGCAATCTGCGCAGAAACCACGGCGGTAGACAGCGGGCGGCAAGGCTTGATGCCCTGTTCTTTGGCCACTTCGGCAATCACCGGCAGCGCAGAGAGGGAGATATTACCGGTACCGGCGAAGATGGTCAGAAAATAGGTGACGATCGGTGCCAGAATGGTGATGTATTTTGGGTTCTTGCGCAGCAGCTTTTCGGTTTGCTGCACCAGATAATCCATCCCACCGGCAACCTGCATCGCGGCGATCGCGGCAATCACCGCCATAATGATAGAAATAACGTCGAAAGGAATACTGCCGGGTTTGACGCCAATCATCGCCAGCACCAGCACCCCAAGACCCCCGGCAAAGCCAATCCCGATGCCGCCTAACCTGGCACCCAGGAAGATGGCAAGCAGAACGATCACTAACTCCACTGCTAACATAGTGTTTACCCCTTAAAATGAAGATTTATGAAGACTAAAAGTTAATAAGTTGTGGAAGCCAGAAAGAAAAAAGGCACGCTATCCAAAGGATGAGCGTGCCTTTCAGGCTACCGGATGTGTCTATTATTGTTCGTTTTCATCTGTATAACGTTTCGCTTTATAGGCCGGGTGCATCAGGTTCTCCACAGAGAAAATGTCATCCAGCTCAGCTTCGGTCAGCAACCCGCGCTCCAGCACCACTTCACGCACGCTCTTACCGGTTTCGGCACAAATCTTACCGACAATGTCACCATTATGGTGGCCAATGAATGGGTTCAGATAGGTCACGATACCGATAGAGTTGAACACGTAGTGCTCACACACTTCTTTATTCGCGGTAATACCGTTAATGCATTTTTCCAGCAGGTTGTAGCAGGCGTTGGTCAGAATGTGGATTGACTCAAACATTGCCTGACCAATCACCGGTTCCATCACGTTCAACTGCAACTGACCCGCTTCGGCTGCCATGGTAACGCAGATATCGTTGCCAATCACCTTAAAGCAAACCTGGTTCACCACTTCCGGGATCACCGGATTCACTTTGGCTGGCATGATGGAAGAGCCAGCCTGCAGTTCCGGCAGGTTGATTTCATTCAGGCCAGAGCGCGGGCCGGAAGAGAGCAGGCGCAGGTCGTTACAGATCTTGGAAAGTTTTACCGCCAGGCGCTTCAGCGCACTGTGTACCATCACGTAAGCACCGCAGTCAGAGGTGGCTTCGATCAGATCTTCGGCCGGAACCACCGCCAGGCTACTGACTTCCGCCAGCTTCTGCACGGCCAATTGCTGGTAACCTTCCGGGGTGTTGAGCGCAGTACCGATCGCCGTAGCACCTAAGTTGACTTCCAGCAGCAGTTCCGCCGTGCGGTGCAGGTTGCGGGTTTCTTCATTCAACAGCACGCTGAACGCGCGGAATTCCTGGCCCAAGGTCATCGGAACCGCATCTTGCAACTGGGTACGACCCATTTTCAGGATGGTTTCGAACTCTTTGGATTTGCGGTCAAAGCCTTCGCGCAGTTGGTTGATGGCGTCGATCAGTTTCTGGTTGGATGCATAGACCGCGATACGGAAGCCAGTCGGGTAGGCATCGTTGGTCGACTGGCATTTGTTGAGATGATCGTTCGGGTTGAGGTATTGATATTCACCCTTCTGGTGGCCCATCAGCTCCAAGCCGATATTCGCCAACACTTCGTTGGTGTTCATGTTCAGCGAGGTGCCCGCACCGCCCTGAAACACATCCACCGGGAATTGGTCCATGCATTTGCCTTTGTCCAACACTTCATCACAGGCCTGGATGATGGTATCGGCAATCTTGCGCGGAATGGTTTTTAGCTCTTTATTGGCCAGTGCCGCGGCTTTTTTTACCATGACCATGCCGCGAACAAACTCAGGAACGTCACTGATTTTACTGTTGCTGATATAGAAGTTTTCAATCGCACGCAGAGTATGAATACCATAGTAGGCTTCTGCGGGTACTTCACGTGTTCCTAACAGGTCTTCTTCGATACGAATGTTGTTTGACATGAGAACCTTCTCTATGTTGCTGCCGAATTAATTATTTGCTTAATAACGGAGTTATGTTGCCGAGAGCTTCAAGTGCGGAAGTATTGACCGCATCGATTGTTACTACCCAGATCATATGCTGTTTCGTAATAAATGAATGAACGCAGATCACTATCTGGTGTTTCAGAAAACTAGAGCTTTTGAGTTCTGTGATCTGTTTCACGCTTAATGAGTTTAGTAATAAAAAATTTGTCAGGTTGAAATAACCGCAGGAAGCCCCCATTCTAAAAGGGTTAGCCTGCTACGGGCTCCATTTTTCGCGTATGCACCACCGGGTGGGTATGCTGACTCTACTGATAGGAGAATACGGTGCGCTGGTTACCGTTACTGTTGATATTTCTGCTGGCTTACATCGAAATATCGTTATTTATCAAAGTTTCCGCCGTGCTTGGCGTGGCGACGACCCTGTTGCTGGTGGTATTTACCTCCTGCGTAGGGGTTTCTCTGGTACGCAATCAGGGCATGAAAACCTTTATGCAGTTGCAGCAAAAGCTGGCGGCGGGTGAAAGCCCGGCGGCAGAGATGGTGAAAAGTGTTTCTCTGGTGCTGGCGGGGTTCTTGCTGCTGGTGCCGGGGTTTTTCACCGATTTCCTCGGCTTGCTGCTGTTGCTGCCGCCAGTGCAGAAATCCCTGACGCTGAAACTGATGCCGCATCTTTCCGTTTATCGCCCGGCAGGCTGGGGCCAGAGCGGCGGTGCTGCCAATGGCAATACCTTCGACGGCGAGTTCCAGCGCAAGGACGACGAGCGCTACACGCTGGATCACCAGCCGGACGAGCGTGACAAACCCAACGATCGCTGATGGATCCCCCAAACGCGGCCACCTTGGCCGCGTTTTTGCTAGCAGTGCCAGCAATTTCCTCCCTCAAAAAGAAAATTTTTTTGATCTTGCCCCTTGAAGAGGGATGGAACGCCCCCATTTCAAATCCCACGGAGCCGGTATCAATAATCCGGTGAACAACCCTAAATCTGATAGAGACCTTCTTACAGGAGAGCGTTCAATGAGTATTCGTCCATTGCATGACCGCGTTATCGTCAAGCGCAAAGAAGTTGAATCAAAATCTGCTGGCGGCATCGTTCTGACTGGCTCTGCAGCGGGTAAATCCACTCGTGGTGAAGTGGTAGCCGTCGGTAAAGGACGTGTTCTGGAAAGCGGCAGCATTCAGCCGCTGGATGTGAAAGTAGGCGACATCGTAATTTTCAACGACGGTTACGGCGTGAAAGCAGAGAAGATCGACAATGAAGAAGTGTTGATCATGTCCGAAAGCGACATTCTGGCAATTGTGGAAGCGAAATAACGCTTTATATCTTTCTGAACTGAACGAGTTGAAGGGAAATACCAATGGCAGCTAAAGACGTAAAATTTGGCAATGATGCTCGCGTGAAGATGCTCCGCGGTGTGAATGTTCTTGCTGATGCAGTAAAAGTGACCCTGGGCCCGAAAGGCCGCAACGTAGTGCTGGATAAATCCTTCGGCGCTCCTTCCATCACCAAAGATGGCGTATCTGTTGCTCGTGAAATCGAACTGGAAGACAAGTTCGAAAACATGGGTGCACAAATGGTGAAAGAAGTTGCCTCTAAAGCGAACGACGCTGCGGGCGACGGTACCACCACTGCCACCGTACTGGCACAATCCATCATCACCGAAGGCCTGAAAGCTGTGGCTGCCGGTATGAACCCAATGGATCTGAAGCGCGGTATCGATAAAGCGGTTATCGCCGCAGTGGAAGAACTGAAAAAACTGTCTGTGCCTTGCTCTGATTCTAAAGCGATCGCTCAGGTAGGCACCATCTCTGCAAACTCCGACGAAACCGTGGGTAAACTGATTGCAGAAGCCATGGAAAAAGTGGGTAAAGAAGGCGTTATCACCGTTGAAGAAGGCACCGGTCTGCAAGACGAGCTGGACGTAGTGGAAGGTATGCAGTTCGATCGCGGCTACCTGTCTCCTTACTTCATCAACAAGCCAGAAACCGGTTCTATCGAACTGGAAAGCCCGTTCATCCTGCTGGCTGATAAAAAAATCTCCAACATTCGCGAAATGCTGCCCGTGCTGGAAGCGGTTGCTAAAGCCGGTAAACCATTGCTGATCATCGCTGAAGATGTTGAAGGCGAAGCGCTGGCGACTCTGGTGGTTAACACCATGCGTGGCATCGTGAAAGTGGCTGCGGTTAAAGCACCGGGCTTCGGCGATCGCCGTAAAGCCATGCTGCAAGACATCGCCACTCTGACTGCCGGTACCGTGATCTCTGAAGAGATCGGTCTGGAGCTGGAAAAAGCCACCCTGGAAGATCTGGGCCAGGCAAAACGCATCGTGATCAACAAAGACACCACCATCATCATCGATGGCGTGGGCGACGAGAAAACCATTCAGGGCCGCGTGACTCAGATCCGTCAGCAGATCGAAGAAGCGACCTCTGATTACGATCGTGAAAAACTGCAAGAGCGTGTTGCTAAACTGGCTGGCGGCGTTGCCGTTATCAAAGTTGGCGCAGCTACTGAAGTTGAAATGAAAGAGAAGAAAGCCCGCGTTGAAGATGCCCTGCACGCGACCCGTGCTGCGGTTGAAGAAGGTGTGGTTGCCGGTGGTGGCGTCGCGCTGATCCGCGTAGCGGGTAAAATCGCTAACCTGAAAGGCGACAACGAAGATCAGAACGTGGGTATCAAAGTTGCCCTGCGTGCGATGGAATCTCCACTGCGTCAGATCGTGATCAACGCCGGTGAAGAAGCCTCTGTGATCGCCAACAACGTGAAAGCGGGCGAAGGCAGCTACGGCTACAACGCTTACACCGAAGAATACGGCGACATGATCGCGATGGGTATCCTGGATCCAACCAAAGTGACCCGTTCTGCTTTGCAGTACGCGGCCTCTGTGGCTGGCCTGATGATCACCACCGAGTGCATGATTACCGATCTGCCGAAAGATGATAAAGGCGACATGGGCGCTGCCGGTATGGGCGGCATGGGTGGCATGGGCGGCATGATGTAATCCTCCCCCACACTTCCGTGTGCTAGAAAACCCCGGCCAGTAATATGGCTGGGGTTTTTTTATCCTTCAAATCGCCAGTAACCCTAATAATGTCAGTGACTATCAGTTTATTTTCTCTTCGGCATAAACACTTTCTCCAGCAGACCGATATTAACCATATCGATGAAAGGGCGGTCGCTTGTTGCGCTTGATGTTAATGGAGAGGATGCATGCTGAAAAATATGAAAATAGCCACCTGGCTGATACTGATCCTGGCGTTATTGGGGCTGATGCCGATGGGAACCAGTACCATCGCTTTCTACTTTATCAACCAGAATGGCCAGAATATCCGTACCATGGGAACGCTGTCAGAAGAAGAGGCCGCTCTTAACCGCAGCTGGAAGGCGTTGTTGCAGACGCAGACGCTGATCGACAACCTGGCGTTCGAACTGATGATGAACGCCGATCGGGCTGATATCCAACAGGGGCTGGCAGATGCGCGTAATGAGTTAGGTACTGCCGATCGCGCCTTCGATTTGTACTGGACCATTCCGGGGCTGACCTTGACCAACCCAGAGCTGGGTGAGGCGATGAAAAAAGCCTATCTGGGGCAGCAAACCATGTTAAAGCGTGAAATCGCGCTGGTGGAAACCACGCCGGTGGCTGCACTACTCGGTGAGTTACACCAGTTAGCCGCAGAGAAACGCCAGGCGCGGCAAAATCTGGACAGCCAGTTCGCCGACTACATGGCTGCTACCCAGGCCAATCATCGCGCTGCACTCAGCAGTGCGCAGCAAAACCAGCAGTTGTTCATCCGTTTACTGGCAGGCACGCTGGTGGCGATTACCGGGTTATTCCTGTGGGTTCATCGCGGTTTTCGTCACCGCTTGGTGCTGCCGCTCCAGCAGATATCTGAACATCTGCAAAAGATCGGCAGTGGCGATCTGCGTGAGGTGATCGAAGTAAAAAACAGCAATGAAATCGGGCAACTGTTTGCCAGCCTGCAAAGAATGCAGCGCGAGTTGACGGAAACCGTTCAACAGGTACGTGATGGTGTCGAATCCATCAATCTGGGAACGCAGGAGATCGCAGCGGGTAATACCGATCTTTCCAGCCGTACCGAACAGCAGGCCAGTGCGTTGACCGAAACCGCCGCCAGCATGGAGCAGATCACGGCGACGGTGCAGCAGAACGCGGATAACGCCAATCAGGCCTCTGGCATGATTAACCAGACCGCCAATATTGCCCGCGAAGGGGGCGAAATCATGGGCAGCGTGGTCAGCAAAATGCAGGTGATCAGCAACAGCGCGCAGAAAGTGGGCGACATCATCAATGTGATTGATAGCATCGCTTTCCAGACCAATATTCTGGCGTTGAATGCTGCGGTGGAAGCGGCACGCGCTGGTGAACAGGGGCGTGGTTTTGCCGTGGTAGCGGGTGAAGTGCGCAATCTGGCACAGCGCTGTGCCTTATCGGCGAAGGAGATCAGCACTCTGGTGATGGGGGTCGCCAATGATGTCGCCGAGGGCGTGCAACTGGTTGAAAAAGCGGGTAATACCATGGCAGATATTGTCAGTTCGGTGGATAAGGCCACGGTCATCATGGAAAATATCACCTGCGCTTCTGAAGAGCAAAGTAAAGGGGTGGTGCAGGTTGGCGTGGCTATCACCCAGATGGATCAGGTGACTCAGCAGAATGCGGCGCTGGTGGAGCAAGTGGCGACGACGGCGGCCAATGTGGAAGAGCAGGCGGTAGCGGTATTCCAACTGCTGGAGACTCGGTTGCAGGCCACGCCAACGCGTATAGCCGGAAAAGAGGCGCTGGAAGCCGATTGGGTCTGATTTTTAATGTAAAGCGGGTTTTGATTTTGCGAGCGCTGCCGCACTGTATTGGATGATATTTTTGCAGACCGAGCTGATTTAGCGTGTAAACTGGATCCTCATCGGCTGTCGCTTAAAGCGTTGACCAGGCATGAGTGGCAACGATGTTTAAGAGATATACCCAGCGTTGGGTATAGAGCCACCCTTCTGATAAGCTTTTGCTCATTATCAACATCATATGGGGAACAAGATGCGGATTAAAGCCTTACTGGGTCTATCAGCGGCGTTGCTGCTGGCAGGTTGCAGCAGCTCCAATGAACTGACCGCCGCAGGTCAGCAAATCAAATTCACCGACACCAAACCGCCAGCAGAATGCCAGTTGATGGGCGAAGTGACTGGCTCGCAGAGCAACTGGCTCTCGGGTACCGGTGGTGAAGGCAGTTCTCTGCGTGGCGCAGCCAACGATCTGCGTAACAAGGCAGCGGAAATGGGCGGCAACGTGATTTACGGTGCGAACAGCCCAAGCCAGAACCTGCTTTCGAGTTTTGCACCGCTCGACAGCAAAATGATTGGCCAAGTGTATAAGTGCCCATAATGCGGGTGGGGTGCCGTGCATAAGATTGAGAGGAGTGCCTAGGCATTCCTCTTTTTGATCAGCTTTGCACCAGGCGCAGGTCCAACGGCGTTTTGCTTGGCTCCCCGCCAACTTCACGCGCCAGGCGTGGCACCAGATAGCCAGAAACTTGGCTCAGCAGACCTTTCATAATCACGCGCGCTTCGTCGTCGCTGACCATAAAATGGGCGGCTCCCTGAACCCTGTCCAGTACGTGAAGATAGTAGGGCAAGATCCCGGCATCAAACAGCGCATTACTCAGGGTGGCCAGCGTGTCGGCATGGTCGTTGATGCCGCGCAGCAGCACGCTCTGGTTCAGCAGGGTAACGCCCGCGCTGCGGAGTTGTGCCATGCTGGCGCGCAGCTCCTGGTCGATCTCGTTGGCATGGTTGATATGCGTCACCATCAGCACCTGTAGGCGCGACGCCGACAGCCGTTGGCACAGCTCGGCAGTAATGCGCGCAGGGATCACCACGGGCAAGCGGGTATGAATGCGCAGGCGTTTCAGGTGTGGAATGGCTTCCAGCTCAGCGATCAGCCAGCTCAGTTCGTGATCTTTAGCCATCAGCGGATCGCCACCGGAGAAAATGATTTCATCCAGTTCCGGATGCAGGCGAATATACTCCAGCGCCTGGCGCCAGTTCGCTTTGTTCCCCTGATTATCCTGGTACGGGAAATGGCGGCGAAAGCAGTAGCGGCAATTGACCGCACAGCCGCCTTTTACCAGCAGCAGGGCGCGGTTGCGATACTTGTGCAGCAGGCCCGGCACCACGCTGCGCTGTTCATCCAGCGGATCGGTGGTGAAGCCAGGGGCCGTGATAAACTCTTCGCGAGCGGTCAACACTTGCAGCAGTAGCGGGTCATTGGCATCGCCGGGCCGCATGCGTGCGGCAAAGGCGCGCGGCACCCGCAGGGCAAACAGGCGGCGGGCATCGCGCCCCTGCGGCAGTTCCGGGTGCGTATTCAGTGATAAAAGATGCAGCAATTCATCGGGATCGGTAATAACATCGGCGAGTTGATGCAACCAATCTTCTCTATCCGCCGTGTTTTGGGTTACAATGTGTGCCATTTTTTGGCTAAGCTACCAGTTAAATAAATATTCAGAGGGCCGTTATGGCGACTTATTCTAGCAACGATTTCCGTCCGGGTCTTAAAATCATGTTCGAGGGCGAGCCTTACGCTATCGAATCCAGCGAGTTTGTAAAACCCGGTAAAGGCCAGGCTTTTGCTCGCGTAAAAATGCGCCGTCTGCTGACCGGCAGCCGCGTTGAGAAGACCTTTAAATCTACTGACTCCTGTGAAGGCGCAGACGTTGTAGATACTAACATGAACTATCTGTACAACGACGGTGAGTTCTTCCACTTCATGCACCCTGAGACTTTCGAGCAGCATCAGGTTGAAGAAAAAACCGTATCCGATGTGGCGAAATGGCTGCAGGATAATGCGGAATGTATCGTTACCCTGTGGGATGGTCGCCCGATCGCCGTGCAGCCGCCAAACTTCATCGAAGCAGAAGTGACTGATACCGATCCAGGCCTGAAAGGCGATACCGCAGGTACCGGCGGCAAGCCAGCGACCCTGAGCACCGGCGCGGTCGTTAAAGTGCCATTGTTCGTGCAGATTGGCGAAGTGATCAAAGTTGACACCCGCTCTGGCGAATACGTTTCACGCGTAAAATAATTCGTTGTTTAGAGAAGCCACAGGCTGTGGCTTCTCTGCCTTTCCCCTGTTACCTGTTTGCACCTTTTTCGATAAACCCATCATCGCCTTCAGGTGTGATGTCGGTTATTATTTATGCCTTCACTCGGCCAGGCGGGACGACCCACCTGCGCATCTGTTGCCTGGGGACGACCCCATCTGTTCTGGAGCCTGTTCATGGCGTGGATCATTTTGCTTTTTGCTGGCCTGCTTGAGGTCGTCTGGGCGATTGGCCTGAAATATACTCACGGTTTTACCCGTCTTACCCCTAGCCTGATTACTATCGCGGCCATGGTGGTCAGCATGGTACTGCTGGCTCATGCGATGAAAACGCTGCCCGCCGGCACCGCTTATGCGGTGTGGACCGGCATTGGGGCGGTTGGGGCAGCGGTAATGGGCATGGTGTTGCTCGGCGAATCGACCAATATCATGCGCATTCTCAGCCTATGTTTGATCGTCGCCGGTATTTTAGGGCTGAAATTCAGCAGTCATTGAGCGGTTTGTTGCTTTACCCAAACCAGGGCCGAGGTATCAAAACCGTAGCCTTTGGCGACCTGCACTAACCTGTCGCGCGTGGCGGCGTCCAGCGTTGGCGTGCGTGACAGGATCCACAGATAGTCGCGGTTCGGGCCAGCAACCAGCGCATAGCGGTATTCAGGATCCAGATCGACCACGTTATAGCCGCCATAGAACGGGCCGAAAAATGATACTTTCAGCGAGGCAACCTGTGGCGAGCCGATAAAATAGGCTTTCCCTTCGCTCTCCTGCCATTGCTGCTTTTGCGCATTAAATCCCCGGTTAACCACTTTCAGGCCGCCGCCTTCGCGCGGGCTGTAATTGGCCGTCACCTGTTCCAGGCCGCGTTCAAAGCGGTGATCCAGCCGGGCGATTTCATACCAGGTACCGAGGTAGCGTTGGCTGTCGAAGTTGTCCACTATCTTGATGTCTTTCGGTGGGGCCACGCTGCAAGCAACGGAAATTACGGCAGATAACATCACGCCAAGTTTTGACCAAAAACGCATGGGTAACACCTGTTTATCAATAGAAGATAAACGAGGTATACCATAGGCAGGGGATGGCGGCCAACGGAGGCTGGCCGCCAGGAGTTTTACAGGGTGACAACGCCGATAAGCGTGACGACGCTCAGGATCGCCGCCAGGCCATAGAACACCCATTTACCAGCCGGTACATGGATTTTCAGATCGTGCATGGCATGGTGGATACGGTGCAGCCCGCACCACAGCGGCAGAATAATCATCAGCAGCAGGAACAGGCGGCCGATCCAGCTTTGGCAAAACGCCAGCACGCGCTCATAGCCCAGCGCTTCACCGGGGAACAGGCCAAGGGGCAGCATAATGCCGACCAGCAGCACGATAGCGGGTGCGACGATCGCCCCCCACATGCCGCCTGCGCCAAATAATCCCCAGAAAACCGGCTCATCAGAGCGTTTAGGTGCAAGATTAGTCATGTTTCCTCCGGGTTAGATTAAGGCTACGGCGAGAATGATCAGGGTAACGACAATCGTCACGCCCCACAGTGCCTTAACGATCGGCTCTGGCCCCATTTTTTCGCTGTTTACCACGATATTGGCGGCTTTCGGCGCCAGATCGAACCAGGTTTTGGTATGCAGCGCGGCAGCCAGCAGGGTGATGATGTTAATCAGCAGCACCAGCGGGTTTTGCAGGAAGCCGACAAAACCGGCCCAGCTCTCAGGGCCGCCTTTCAGTGCAAAAACGCCATAGATCAGCACGATGCTGAACCAGGTGGCGGGCACCGATGTGCCTTCACGCAGCATGTAGAAACGGTAAAAACCGAGCTTTTGCCACCAGGTTGATGTCATGGTACGCACATAAGGCTTACGTTGTGTGGTCATTGCTGTCTCCTCTCCCTTATTGCGGTTTCAGCATTGCGATCATGAAGTCTTTGGCACTTTCCACCTTGCCCTGCTGGATCGCAGCGGCCGGGTCGACGTGTTTCGGGCAGACTTCAGAGCAGTAGCCAACAAACGTACAGGTCCAGACACCGTTCTGGCCGTTGAGCTGCGGCATACGCTGTTTCTTGCCGTGATCGCGGGTATCCAGGTTGTAACGGTGTGCCAGCGTGATCGCCGCCGGGCCGATAAATTCCGGGTTGAGGCCGAACTGTGGGCAAGCGGCATAGCACAGGCCACAGTTGATGCAGCCGGAGAACTGATGGTATTTCGCCATCTGTGCCGGGGTTTGCAGGCTCGGGCCATCTTCCAGTTTACGTTCGTTACCGATGATGTAAGGCTTAATCGCTTCCAGGCTTTCGATAAAGTGGGTCATGTCGACCACCAGATCGCGCTCGATCGGGAAGTTGCCCAGCGCTTCAACCTTCATGCCTGCGGTGTATTCACGCAGGAAGGTTTTACAGGCCAGCTTCGGCACGCTGTTGACCATCATGCCGCATGAACCGCAGATGGCCATACGGCACGACCAGCGGTAGGACAGATCGGGTGCCAGGTTATCTTTGATATAACCCAAGGCATCCAGCAGCGAAGTCTGCTCATCGTAAGGCACGCTGTAGGTCTCGAAATGCGGCTCAGCGTCGCGTTCCGGGTTGTAGCGCATCACTTCGATTTTCAGGGTTTTCATCTCAGCCATTCGCCTGCTCCTTATCCTTTTTCTCCTGTGCATCGGCTTCTGCGCCGTAAACACGTTTGGCCGGTGGCAGCTTGGTGATTTTCACGTCGCTATACTCCAGGCGAGGCGCACCCTGCGGGTTGTGGAACGCCAGCGTATGTTTCAGGAAGTTCACGTCGTCACGCTCGGTGCAACCTTCGTCTAAGCGTTGGTGCGCGCCGCGCGATTCTTTGCGGTTGAAAGCGGAGTGCGCCATACATTCGGCAACGTCCAGTCCGTGACCCAGTTCAATGGTGTACAGCAGATCGGTGTTGAACACGTTGGTGGTGTCGGTGATTTTGACGCGCTTGAAGCGCTCTTTCAGCTCAGCCAGCTTATCGATGGTTTTCTGCATCAGCTCTGGCGTACGGTAGATACCGCAGCCTTCTTCCATCGACAGGCCCATCTCGTCGCGGATCTTCGCCCAATTCTCGTTGCCTTCCTGCTTCATCAGGTTGCTGAGGCGGGTTTCCACGTCACGGCCCTGTGCATCCAGTGCGCTGCCGTTAGTCGGGCCACTTTCCAGCGCGCGGCGCGCGGCGTGTTCACCAGCCACACGGCCGAAGACCACCAGTTCTGCCAGCGAGTTGGAACCCAAACGGTTCGCGCCGTGCAGGCCGACGGACGAACATTCACCCACCGCAAACAGCCCTTTAATGCGGGTTTCGCAGTTCTGATCGGTTTCGATACCGCCCATGGTGTAGTGCGCGGTTGGGCGTACCGGGATGGGATCTTTGACCGGGTCGACGCCCACGTAGGCTTTGGACAGTTCGCAGATAAACGGCAGGCGTTCCAGCAGCTTCTTCTCGCCCAAGTGGCGCAGATCCAGATACACCACGTCACCGCGCGGCGTAGGAACCGTACGGCCAGCACGCCATTCATGCCAGAAAGCCTGTGACACTTTGTCACGCGGGCCCAGTTCCATATATTTGTTTCTCGGCTCGCCCAGCGGGGTTTCCGGGCCCATGCCGTAATCTTGCAGATAACGGTAACCGTCTTTGTTGACCAGAATACCGCCTTCGCCGCGGCAGCCTTCGGTCATCAGGATGCCAGAGCCCGGCAGGCCGGTGGGGTGATACTGCACAAACTCCATGTCGCGCAACGGTACGCCGTGGTGGAATGCCATCCCCATCCCATCGCCGGTCACAATGCCGCCGTTGGTGTTATAACGGTAAACGCGGCCTGCACCGCCGGTTGCCATAATCACCGCGTTGGCGCGGATCTGCACGCGGGTGCCTTCCATCATGTTCATCGCGATCAGGCCACGTGCCTGACCATCGTCCACCAGAACGTCCAGCACAAAGTGCTCGTCGAAACGCTGGATCTGCGGATATTTCAGCGAGGTCTGGAACAGGGTGTGCAGCATATGGAAGCCGGTTTTATCGGCAGCAAACCAGGTGCGTTCGATCTTCATGCCGCCAAAGCGGCGCACGTTAACGGAACCGTCCGGTTTGCGGCTCCACGGGCAGCCCCATAGCTCGAGCTGGGCCATTTCACGCGGGCAACTGTGGACGAAGTGATCGACCACGTCCTGCTCGCACAGCCAGTCGCCACCGGCAACGGTGTCTTGGAAGTGATAGTCGTAGCTGTCGTGAGCCTGAGTGACGGCGGCGGAGCCCCCTTCGGCGGCCACCGTATGGCTGCGCATCGGGTAAACTTTAGATATCAGCGCGATTTTGAGTTGGGGATTGGCTTCCGCGGCGGCGATTGCTGCCCGTAAACCGGCTCCCCCTGCGCCAATAATGGCTAGGTCGGCGTTAAAGGTTTGCACTGCATTCCTCCAGTAGTCTTGTTAAAACGACAAAATGAAAATATCTATACTTAATATTTATAAAGCTCTCGGGTGAGCCGGTTATTTGACTGAACACTAAGGATAGATAACTCCTAGCGAATATAGGGGTATTACTATACCTAAAGTTAAGTAGTAGAAATTTGATGTGATCGATTGTTTTGCCTTTTAACTGCTGGGCGAGAGGCATTCCTGTAAAAATAAGGGGTTGGCAGCCCTTTGACTCTTATTTACCTCATTAGCGGTGGTTTATATGGCGACTCTATTTTTTATGATTTTAAAAGACGAAGCACGGCGGTGAAGAATTTGTTTGCATAGCGGTCTGCGAGTAGACTGCATCCCCTGTTTGATTTCGGAGTAATGATCATGAGCGAAACGGCAAGCTGGCAACCAAGTGCTCCCATCGGCAATTTGTTGAAACGCGCCGCGATCCTGGCTGAGATCCGGCGTTTCTTTGCCGATCGTGGCGTGTTGGAGGTGGAAACACCGGCGATGAGTCAGGCGACGGTCACCGACATTCACCTGTTCCCGTTCCAGACGCGTTTCGTCGGCCCAGGGGCAGCAGATGGCTTGACGCTGTACATGATGACCAGCCCGGAATACCACATGAAGCGCCTGCTGGCGGCCGGTAGCGGCCCGATTTACCAATTAGGGCGCAGCTTCCGCAATGAAGAGGCCGGGCGGCATCACAATCCTGAATTTACCATGCTGGAATGGTATCGGCTGCATTACGACATGTACCGCCTGATGAATGAGGTGGACGATCTGTTGCAGCAGGTGCTGGATTGCGACAGCGCCGAAACCCTGTCCTACCAGCAGGCGTTTTTACGCCATTTGGATCTCGATCCGCTGTCTGCGGAAAAACCGCAGCTACGTGAAGCGGCAGCCAAGCTCGATCTGAGCAATATTGCTGATACCGAAGAAGATCGCGATACCCTTTTGCAACTGCTGTTTAGCGTGGGCGTCGAGCCGCATATCGGCCGTGACAAGCCTGCGTTTGTTTACCATTTCCCGGCTTCTCAGGCTTCACTGGCGGAAATCAGCACGGAAGATCACCGGGTGGCGGAGCGTTTTGAGGTCTATTACAAAGGCATTGAGCTGGCGAACGGCTTCCGTGAACTGACCGACGGCAACGAGCAGCGCCAGCGTTTTGAACAGGATAACCGTAAACGCGCAGCGCGTGGTTTGCCGCAGCAGCCGATTGATAACAACCTGCTGGATGCGTTGCAGCATGGGATGCCGGAGTGTGCCGGGGTCGCGCTGGGGGTTGATCGTCTGGTGATGCTGGCGCTGGGGGCTGAAAGCCTGAGTGACGTGATCGCATTCCCGGTTGATCGGGCTTAAGCGTTTTGTAAGACAAAAAGGGTTTGGCACTGGCCAAACCCTTTTGCATTTATAACCCGCCCGACTCGCGGCGATTGTTTGGCGTAGCGGTGGAAGGGGCTGTGCGGCTGTTATTGGTCAGACGCGACAGCGTTTCGCTGCGTACCTGGAACGGTGGATACGGCAGAGTAATGCCATGTTCGCGGTAACCGGCCAGAATCAACTGGTGGATCTCATGGCGCAGTGGCATACGGTGGCCCATTTCGGCGGCGTAAATGCGCAGTTCGAAGATCTGAATCCCTTGCTGTAGATCGACCAGATACACTTCCGGCGTCGGAGTATCCAGCACTAGCGCGCAGCGCTCGGCCGCGTTGGTCAGGATCCGGGTCACTTCTTCACTGTTGGCTTCTGCCGGTGCCGGTACGGTGAGCACCACGCGGGTCAGCGTATCCGACAACGACCAGTTGATAAACTGCTCGGTGATAAATGCCTTGTTAGGCACGATGATCTCTTTGCGATCCCAATCCGAAATAGTGGTGGCGCGGGTATTGATCTTGGTGACGCTACCGGTGAGGTTGCGGATCGTCACCGTATCGCCGATGCGGATCGGCTTCTCAAACAGAATGATCAGGCCAGAGATAAAGTTGGAGAAGATCTCCTGCATCCCGAAGCCCAACCCCACGCTGAGTGCGGTCACTACCCATTGCAGCTTCGACCATTCAATGCCGATCCAGGAAAAACTGAGGATCGCGCCAAACAGCAGCAACAGATATTTGGTAATGGTAGTAATGGCATAGCCGGTGCCCGGCGTCAGATCCAGATGCTGTAACACTGCCAATTCCAGCAGCGCGGGCAGGTTACGCACCAACTGCATGGTGACGATCAACACCAGAATGGCGATCAGCAGCGCACCCATGGTGATCGGCTGGGCGGTATCAACCCCGTTCACCGTTGAGGTGACATCCCACAGCGTAATGTTTTCCAGGAAACCGAAGGCGGAATGGATCTCGGACCACAGGAAGATCACCGAAACCAGCGCGATCATCGTCAGGATCGAACGAACCAGCCGCAGAGACTGCGCGCTGATCACATCAAGATCGATCTCGGTATCATCCACCTCCATCGATCCTTCAGTGCTATTGGGGGTATGCGAGGTTTCTTCTTCGCCCTTGGCGCGCTGGGCCAGAATATCCGCGCGGCGCTGTTTGGCACGGTCAAAGGCAATGCGGCGGCGCTGAATTAGCATCCAGCGGCGGATAATGTGGTACACCACCAACAGCAGGAACCAGATGGCGACCGAAGTTTCCAGCCGGGCCAGCAGTTTCTGCGAGGTGGTCAGGTAACCGACGGTGGACGCCAGTGCGGCAACCAGCGGGGCGGACAGCAGTAGGCCCCACAGCGCGGTATTGACCAGATTCTCGCCGGAGCCGTTTTTATCGAGATACAGCGGGATACCGGCGCGTTTCAGGCTGTTGGTAACCAGGCTCAGTGCCAGGCACAGCAGGATGAAACACAGGCGGCCAAGGGTATTGGAAAACTCGCGATCGTCGAGATTATCGAAGGTGATCAGCGCCATAATCAGCGGCACGATCAGCCAGATCGACATTGTGTAATAGCGCATGGCGCGCGAAACCTGCTGCGCAGGCCAGCGGAAATGTACAATGAACAGCCCCTGCGGGTGGGCAAAGGCGGCGCTGATCATGCAGATCCACAGCACCGGCAGCGTGGCGGTGACGCCATCACCGATCGCTACGGCTACCGGATACGGCCAGGCGTTTTGCAAACCAAAACCTAATGCGGCCCACAAAACCGGCAGGGGTAATGCCACCAGGATCGACCAGAAGACGGTGCGCAACGTCAGGTAGAATTCATCCTGTGTCACCTTGCCAACCCGGCTACTGGCCCGCGCCAGAAAGGCATGGTAATGCTTGCGCGAACTGATGCTGAAGATCACCAGCAGCAGCGCGCCGAAGATTGGCACCAGTGTTTCGCGGCTGGTGACCATCATCATGAAGGCACCGCTGAGCTGCGTCAGGGTATCCAGTGACAGCATGCGCGTCAGGTCATGCGCAACGGTCAGCGGATAAGACAGGGTGACCGGGTTAACGTCTGGCACCCAGAATAAATAGCGGTGAGCGGCCTCGCGGATTTCGTTCAGTGCGTCGACCAACTGGGTATTGGCGACTTTCAGCTTGGTCAACTCGAGGATTTGGGTATCACAGCCGGAAAGCAACGAGTTGAGCAGTTCACGCTGGGTACGTATTTGCGCATCGACAATGCGCTGCTGGGCGCTGGTCAGCGCGGAGCCGTCATCCTGTTTAAGCTCTTTGGCCTGCTGCGGCAGCTTTTCCAACTGGCTTTCGAAACGCAGACGCTGCACGCGTAGCTCGGCCATCACGTTGTCCAACTGCTGCGGCTTTGGCATTTCTGGCAGCGTAGCGACCTGTGCCCGCAGGGTTTCCCCCAGAGCGGAAGAGGTTCCCAACCATTGTGCCTGCTCGATAATGGTGCTCAGCGCTTGACGCACCTGTAGAGTTTGCGCGGCAGCCAGGCGTTGCTGAGAGGAGATCAGATCCATCTGCTGCGCCTGTTGGTTCAGTGCAGTAGAAAGCTCGCGGTTGATCTGCAATTGCTGGTTGATGCTTTTTGGCAGATCGCCGTTCTGTTCCGCCAACTGTTCGGTTTTTTCCAACGCTCGTTCGGCTTCGCGCTGGCGTTGGCTGTTCAGGTTGTTACGCAGTATCTGTAACTGGGCATCGGTCTTATCATGGCGCGTTTTGTACACTTCAGCGCGCATCCGCGCCAGTTCTTGCCGATTGTTGGCCGAAAGCTGTGCCAGTTCCAACTCATCCACTTTGGCTTTGCGTGCCGCCGATTCGGCCTGGAGCTGCGCCAACTGTGCCAGCATCAAGGGCGAAGTCTGGTTATTACTTTGTGCTTGCAGACGACGCTGCACTTCCGTCAGCGCACGCCGGGCTTCGGTCTGCTGCTGCGGTAACTGGCTGAGGGAATCACTGATTTCGCGTGAACGATCCTGCTCCTGTTGCAGCAGGCGCGCCTGTTCCAGCAGTTGACTACTGGTTTGCAGGATCAGTTGTTCTAACTCGCTGGTTGGCAGATTGTCGCCATTTGGCAGAACCTTGCTTTCCTCAAGAGCCAACTGACGGCGCAAGTCCTGGGTCATTTTCGGGAAACCGTCTATGACCTTCTGATATTGTTCGGAATTATTCTTCGACTGTTTGCGTTCAGCGAGCCAGTTAAGAGCGCTTTGCAGCGCCTCAACCGTTTCCGCCTGATTGGGGGCGTTTTTGTTGCTCTCAGCCTGTTTCAGATCCTGTAGGAGCTGTGATTCATTGGGAATGGTGGCGGCCAGGGCCGGTTGAATCAGTAATAAACTGAGCAATAACGAGATAATCAGGCGCACAGCGTCAATTCCTTCAAATTTACGGTGCGGCAGCGTCTGGCGCGGCGGCGATTTCAGCAAAGGCCGTACCCATACGGGTCACGACGCCATTGTTCAACTGCGGGGCGAATTGTACGCTGCCCGGCGTGAACAGGTTGATCACCGTAGAACCGAGTTTGAAGCGGCCCATTTCTT
Organism: Serratia sp. YWN4; assembly: GCF_055790845.1. Classification (NCBI taxonomy): domain Bacteria; kingdom Pseudomonadati; phylum Pseudomonadota; class Gammaproteobacteria; order Enterobacterales; family Yersiniaceae; genus Serratia; species Serratia sp. YWN4. The sequence continues at coordinate 5,014,104 of NZ_CM147696.1, read as the reverse complement.
CGCCTTTTACCAGCGAAATGGTGCCCTCCTGGCCTGCGGCCGGGTAGGTCCAGCGTTTGATAATGCCTTCGCGCGGCGGCGTGACGGTGCCTGCCCAAACGGTTTCGATGCTGCCAACGATAGTGGCTCCGACCAGGATCTGCACCATTGGGCCGACGGCGGTATCAAACAGGCAAATAACGCGCTCATTACGGGCAAACAGGTTCGGCACATTAGCGGCGGTCAGCGGGTTAACTGAGAACAGATCGCCCGGTACATAGATCATTTCGCGCAGTACGCCGTCGCACGGCATATGCACACGATGGTAGTCGCTCGGGGCCAGATAGGTGGTGGCAAACAGGCCGTTGCGGAACTGCTCTGCCAGCAGATAGTTGCCTGCCAGCAGCGCTTCCAGGCTGTAATGATGGCCTTTGGCCTGGAAAATCAGATCGTCCTGGATGGGGCCGAGCTGGCTGATGGCACCATCGGCGGGTAAAGCCAGCACATGAGGTTCAGCGACGATTGGGCGTGCGCCTTCGCGCAACGGGCGCACGAAAAATTCGTTGAACGTTGTATAGGAGGCCAGATCCGGATTCTGCGCTTCCTGCATATTCACGCGGTAATAGCGGGCAAAAGCTTTGATCACCCATTGGGTCAACCAACCGGCCTGTTTTTCGGCACCCCAGCCAGCGAGACGGGTCAGCGCCAGTTTCGGCAGCCAATACTGTAGTTTAATTTTTATGCTATTCAGCACATTAACCTCTTGAATGAGTATCCCCTTGGTTTTCAAGCAGCAGCGCCGCTGGCTGCAACGTGAAATCCATTGGGTAAAAGGGCGCGCATTTTAACGGCGGTGAGGCCGCTGTAACGCCTGTTTTAGTTGGCTCAGATCTCCGCTTCTGGGAAGTTTTTACGGGTTTTCACCTGCGCCATGCTTTCCAGAATGCGATGGTAGTTAGCGAAACGTTCTTTCGCTATAGCACCGCTTTCCACCGCTGCGCGAATCGCACAGCCGGGATCGGTATCGTGGCGGCAGTCGCGGAACTTGCAACCGCCCAGGTAGTCACGAAATTCGACATACGCACGAGTAATTTGTTCCGGCTCCAAGTGCCACAGGCCGAATTCACGCACGCCTGGGGAGTCGATCACGTCGCCGCCATGCTGGAAGTGATACAGCCGCGCTGCCGTGGTGGTATGTTGCCCGAGGCCGGAGACGCCGGAAACATCATTTACCAGAATTTGCTTTTCTGTTGCAGGCAACAGGGCGTTCAACAGGCTGGATTTCCCGACGCCGGACTGCCCGGCAAAGATGCTGATGCGGTCTACCAGTGCCTGTTCAAAGGCTTCCATCCCTTCACGAGTCTGGCTGGAGACTTCCAGAACGCGGTAACCAACGCGGCGGTAGATTTCCATCATGCCATCGACCCGTTTGCGAGCTTCGGCGTCCAGCAGATCGATCTTGTTGAGCACGATCAACGGCTCGACTTCCAGCGTTTCACAGGCCACCAGATAGCGATCGATCATGTTGAGTGAAAGTTCAGGCAAGATCGCCGATACGATCACGATCTGATCGATATTGGCAGCGATCGGCTTCACGCCATCGTAGAAATCAGGGCGGTTCAGCACCGAAGTCCGCTCATGTACCGCTTCGACGATACCTTTGACGCCTTCATGGGCACCTACGCCAGGGCGCCAGACCACACGATCGCCGGTCACCAGCGAACGCAGGGTGCGGCGAATGTTGCAACGATGCTGGCTGCCATCTACGGCTTCAACGTCGGCATGCATGCCGAAGCGGCTGATGACGATCCCATCTTGCGGTTCGCCCAGTTGGGAATCATCCAGCTCCGGCTTATTGTCAGTGCGCTTAAGGCGGCGCTGATGGTTCGCCTGCACGCGGCGTTGTTGACCTTTGGACAGTTTGTTCTTAGTCACTGCGCCTCACTTGAATCGAATCGGCTTTTATCGCTCGGGACGAGCAAAAAGGCTATGATACACGCTATTTTATATTAAATAACCGTTGTTAGCCGCCACTGGCCGCGGGTTTGCCCGCGCTTGGTTTATCTTTCGGCTTTTACGCAGGAAATATCATGACAGGAAACGAAAATAACCTGATTTGGATCGATCTGGAGATGACCGGGCTGGATCCTGAACGCGATCGGATTATTGAGATCGCAACGCTGGTGACTGACGCCAATCTGAATATCCTCGCCGAAGGGCCGGTGATCGCCGTGCACCAGTCTGATGAACAGCTTGCGCTGATGGACGATTGGAACGTGCGTACCCACACCGGCAGCGGGTTGGTGGCGCGGGTCAAAGCCAGTAAGTTTGATGCTCGTGCTGCCGAACTGGCCACCATTGCGTTCTTGCAGGAGTGGGTGCCAGCAGGCAAATCGCCTATCTGCGGCAACAGCGTTGGCCAGGATCGCCGTTTTCTGTTCCGCTATATGCCGCTGCTGGAAGCTTACTTCCATTATCGTTATCTTGATGTCAGCACGTTAAAAGAGCTGGCGCGCCGCTGGAAGCCGGAAATTCTGCCGGGTTTCAAGAAGCAGGGTACCCATCAGGCGCTGGACGATATCCGTGAATCGGTCGCGGAGTTGGCCTATTACCGTGAGCATTTTATTCAGCTTTAAATCGTTGGTATGGCCTCTGAGCGCCGTTCTGGCGCTTAATTCGCCACTTTGGCGTTTAAAACAGCAATCAAATAAAATTCCCGTTTTTTTGCTTTCAGGGGCTTGCGGCAGAAAGGATTTCTCGTATAATGCGCACCCCGTACCGATGAAGAATTTCGTTCAGTTCAGCCATCGATACGCCGGGCGGGAATAGCTCAGTTGGTAGAGCACGACCTTGCCAAGGTCGGGGTCGCGAGTTCGAGTCTCGTTTCCCGCTCCAAATTCAACAATGCTGCTGATGCGGCATGATGAATAAAAAACGGTAAAAGTAGTACCCATGCGACGCGGGAATAGCTCAGTTGGTAGAGCACGACCTTGCCAAGGTCGGGGTCGCGAGTTCGAGTCTCGTTTCCCGCTCCAAAAATTTCAAAGGCCATGCTGTTATTGGTTGGCCGGATGCCAAAAGCATCTCAATGCGGGAATAGCTCAGTTGGTAGAGCACGACCTTGCCAAGGTCGGGGTCGCGAGTTCGAGTCTCGTTTCCCGCTCCAATTTTCTCTCCAGATAAAATCCAGTTCCACGCCGCTCCCGGCGCGGTTTCTCAACAGTTATTCATCTTCTGACGCAATGTTGTGAACAGAGTTATCCACAATTTGTGTACATAATATCTGCGGTGCAAAAAATCAACGTCACACAAACGAAATATTTATCTTATTGATAAATTTAACTATTTATTTCTTATAAAACGTTATCCCGATCACTTGCTCTTTTTGTTGCGGTTGAAAGACAACGTGTTTTTATTTTTATGCACAAATCCACAGGGTGACTCTGGGTGGCGGAATGATAGATTTTACGCATCCCTCGGTAATCCTTTTTCTACTGCACGAATCAAACGTTTTTTCTGCGGGCTTTGCACTTCCACCCCCAACGCTTCACGCCGTGCAAGCTGCTGTGCCAACGCCCAGACGATATGTTCATCCAGCATCGCGTCTTCACCTTGGCGGGCACGCAGTGCGATAACGATCTGATCCTGATAAGGGGCGTTGCCAAGGGCGACGGCGATATTGCGCAGCCAGCGCAAGTGGCCAATGCGCCGAATAGCGGAACCTTCGGTGATACGCAGAAACCTCTCTTCGCTCCAGCCGAACAGATCGAGCAGTTGCGGCGCGTGTAGCACAGCGCGCGGGCTGAAATCGTCTTCATCGGTTAACTGTGAAAAACGATTCCATGGGCAGATCAACTGGCAATCATCGCAGCCATAGATACGGTTGCCCATCAGAGAGCGGAACTCTTCTGGAATAGCCCCTTCCAGTTCGATAGTCAGGTAAGAAATACAGCGCCGGGCATCGACGGTATAGGGCGCAACAATAGCGCCAGTCGGGCAGGTAGTGATGCAGGCTACGCAGCGGCCGCACTGCTCTTCTTGCGGTTGATCGACCGGCAACGGTAAATCGATCAGCAATTCACCCAGGAAGAACCAGGAACCGGCTTCGCGATTAAGAATAAGTGAGTGTTTACCAACCCAGCCGATCCCGGCTTTAGATGCCAACGCACGTTCCATCACCGGTGCCGAATCAACAAATGGCCGGAAATTCAGTTCACCACAATAAGCCTGAATCTGTTCGCCGAGCTTTTTTAACCGTTGGCGCAATAGCTTGTGATAATCACGGCCCAGCGCGTAACGGCTGACATAACCGAGCTGGGTATTTTGCAGCGTGCTGGCAAAGGCGGCCTTGGCGGGCAGATAGTTCATTCGTACGCTGATCACGCGTAACGTGCCGGGCAACAGCTCATGCGGCCGCGCGCGCAGCATGCCGTGGCGCGCCATCCAGGCCATTTCACCGTGATACTGTTTGTCCAGCCACGCCTGCAACTTCGGTTCTTCCGCACTCAGATCGGTATCACAGATGCCAACCTGCTGGAATCCTAGCGATTGCCCCCATTGCTTGATATGTTGGGCGAGTTGATGGAGATCGAGAGGGTGTGTCATGACGAGCCATAGTGAGAAACCATACAGCGATAGTTTACCACACTCGGTCTGGTCTGCGGATTGGATCCGCCAGGCGGAATCCGTTGCTGCGGCTGCGCTCGGTATTTCTCTCTACCAGTTGATGCTGCGTGCTGGTTCTGCCGCCTATGCGCTGGCGCGTGACCATTATCCCACCAGCAGCCACTGGCTGGTGCTGTGTGGCCATGGCAACAACGGCGGTGATGGTTATGTGGTTGCCCGTCTGGCGGTGGCCGATGGTGTTAAAGTGACGCTCATTGCCTGCGAAGGCTCGCGCCCATTGCCGCCGGAGGCTGCTAGCGCACGGCAAGCCTGGCTGGAAAGCGGCGGTGAAATCCTGCCTGCCAACAGCCGTTGGCCGGAAGAGTGCGATCTGATTATCGATGGCCTGCTTGGCACCGGGCTAGGTGCTGCGCCTCGCGCCCCGTATGATGCGCTGATTGAAGCCGCTAACCGTGCCAATGCGCCGGTTATTGCGTTGGATATCCCTTCTGGCCTGCTGGCCGAAAGCGGTGCCACACCGGGGGCCGTCATTCGTGCCGCCCATACCTTGACTTTCATCGCCCTTAAACCGGGTTTGCTCACCGGGCAAGCGCGTGATTGGGTTGGGCAACTTCATCACAGTACGCTAGGGTTGAGCGACTGGCTGGCAAAGCAACCGCCACAGATTCAGCGGATTACCGCTAAAGATCTCGGGCAGTGGCTGAAGCCGCGTCGGCCATGTTCCCACAAAGGCGATCATGGCCGTTTGTTGCTGATTGGCGGCGATCACGGTTTTGGTGGTGCCATACGTATGGCGGCAGAAGCGGCGCTGCGTAGCGGTGCCGGTTTGGTGCGAGTGCTTACTCACATTGAGCATGTCGGGCCGCTGTTGACCGCGTGCCCGGAACTGATGGTGCAACGCCTGAGTGACGATGTACTGCAACAGGCGCTCGAATGGGCCGATGTGGTGGTGATCGGCCCAGGGCTTGGCCAGAGTGATTGGGGCAAGAATGCGTTGAAACTGCTGCAAACCAGTGATAAACCGGCGCTATGGGATGCGGATGCGCTTAACTTACTGGCATTACATCCTGAGAAGCGTCAGAATCGTGTGATTACCCCCCATCCTGGCGAAGCGGCACGCTTATTGAATTGCCATACCGCAGATATTGAGAGTGACCGCTTACTTGCGGTGCGCAAGCTGGTGGCGCAATACGGTGGGGTGGCGGTGTTGAAAGGAGCCGGTACGCTGATTGCCGGGCAGCAGGGTGAAATGGCGATCGCCGACGTCGGTAACGCCGGCATGGCGTCTGGCGGCATGGGAGATGTGCTGTCGGGCATTATCGGTGGTTTGCTGGCACAAAAACTCCCGTTGTATGATGCTGCCTGCGCGGGCTGTGTGGTACACGGTGCCGCCGCAGATGGCGTGGCAGAAAAGCAAGGAACAAGAGGATTGTTGGCAACCGATCTGCTGCCGATAATCCCCCATTACGTTAATCCTGAGTTGGCAAAATAGATATTATCGAATGAAAGAACTCGTTTTACCTCTGCCGGATGAGGCAGCGACTGTCGCATTGGGCACCGCTTTGGCTAAGGCCTGCGATCGTGCCAGCGTTATTTATCTTTATGGTGATTTGGGTGCCGGTAAAACCACCTTCAGCCGCGGTTTTCTACAGGCGCTGGGCCATCAGGGCAACGTGAAAAGCCCGACTTACACGCTGGTCGAGCCTTATGCGTTGCAGCCACTGGCGGTATATCACTTTGATCTGTATCGGTTAGCCGATCCAGAAGAACTCGAATTTATGGGCATCCGCGACTATTTTGCGCAGGATGCCATTTGCCTGGTGGAATGGCCGCAGCAGGGGACCGGTGTGTTGCCCGATCCCGATCTGGAACTGCATCTCAGTTACCATGATGAAGGCCGACAGGCACAGATTCAGGCGGTTTCCGCCTATGGCGCCGAACTTTTAGACCGTATTGACGGGCAACAGGGATGACGCTTTCATGATGTATGTGTTGAAAAGATTCACCGTTATCGCCCTGCTCGCGCTGCTGGGGCCGTTTGGCGCACAGGCAGCCTCGTCGTTATCCGATATCAACGTCACTAACGCCCAGCGTGAAGCTACGGTATCGGTGAGCTTCACCGGCCCACCGGACTATGCGTTTTCCACGGTACGTGGGCCGGATCGCGTCGTTCTGGACGTGAAGCAAAGCGGCAAAGTGGGCGGCCTGCCGCTGAACTTCAGCGGTCATAATCTGGTGAAGAGCATTCGTTCCAGTACACCGAAAGATGCCCAAAGCGTGCGGTTGGTGTTTGATTTGACCCAACGAGCAAAAACCCGTGCGGTGACGCGCCAGAACGGCAGCACCTATACCGTGGTATTCACCATTACCGCCGAAGGCAATCCGAACGTCAGTAGCGTGCGTAAAGCACCGGTAGCCAGCGAGCCAGTGCGTAAAACGCCGGTGGCACCGATCGGTTCCAGCCCGTTTAACAATCAATCAGCCGCAGTATCCGGTACCGCGACGGAAATTACGCCGCGCAGCAGCCGGGTTTCTACCGGTTCCGGCGATCGGGTCGTGGTGGCAATTGATGCCGGGCACGGTGGGCAGGATCCTGGGGCCATCGGGCCAAACGGCCTGAAAGAGAAGAACGTGACCATTGCGATTGCGCATCGTCTGCGAGCCTTGCTGGATGCCGATCCAATGTTCAAACCGGTGCTGACGCGCAGCGGCGATTATTTTATTTCGGTGATGGGTCGCTCCGATGTGGCGCGTAAACAGGGCGCTAACGTGCTGGTTTCGATTCATGCGGATGCTGCGCCTAACCGCAGTGCCAATGGCGCTTCGGTGTGGGTGCTGTCTAACCGCCGCGCTAACAGCGAGATGGCCGGTTGGCTGGAACAACACGAGAAACAGTCCGAATTGCTGGGTGGCGCGGGCGATCTGCTGGCCAACAGCCAGGCCGATCCTTATCTGAGCCAGGCGGTGCTGGATCTGCAGTTTGGTCATTCGCAACGCGTTGGCTACGACGTGGCGGTGAAGGTATTGCAGCAGTTACAGCGCGTCGGTTCACTGCACAAACGCCGTCCGGAACACGCCAGCCTGGGAGTGCTGCGTTCACCGGATATTCCATCGCTGCTGGTGGAAACCGGGTTTATCAGTAATAGCACGGAGGAGCGACTGCTGGGCAGTAGCGCGTATCAGGATAAAATTGCACAGGCGATCCACAATGGCTTGCGCAGTTATTTCCTGGCGCATCCGCTACAAGCCGACCCAAAGGTCGAAAACCGTCCTCTGCAGGTCGCAGCGGCGGTTAACTCCACGGTAAAAGATTTGCGGCAACCGGAGCCGGTTGTCGGTAACCAACGCAGCGCCAGTCGCGGTAAAACGCAGGTCCACGTGGTGAAACCGGCGGAAACGCTTTCCGGCATTGCCGACAGTTACGGCACCAGCATGGCAGCGCTGCGCACGCTCAACAACCTGAAGAAAGACGGGGTCTGGGTGGGGCAGCGCTTGAAGGTGCCAGCGGGGGCCAATGCAGCGGCTCCGGCCAAAGCTAAAGCGAACAAACCGACCAGGCACAAAGTGACGCGCGGTGATACCTTGTCATCCATTGCTGCGCGTTATGGTGTCAGCGTCAGCGAACTGAAAAGTGTGAATAAATTAAAGTCGGACGTCGCGCCGCTCGATCGGAACTTGATCATTCCGTAGGCTTGATACCATAAAACAGAGGGATTCGCATGCCTATCCAGGTGTTACCGCCACAGCTTGCCAACCAGATTGCCGCCGGAGAAGTGGTCGAGCGGCCTGCGTCGGTAGTGAAGGAGCTGGTAGAAAACAGCCTGGATGCGGGCGCGACGCGGATTGATATTGATATCGAGCGCGGTGGTGCCAAGCTGATCCGCATTCGCGATAACGGCTGTGGGATTGGCAAAGCCGATCTCGCCCTGGCGCTGGCCCGTCATGCCACCAGTAAAATCAGCACTCTCGACGATTTGGAAGCGATTGTCAGCCTGGGCTTTCGCGGCGAAGCGCTGGCCAGTATCAGCTCGGTTTCACGTCTGACGCTCACCTCCCGTACTGAAGAACAGAATGAGGCTTGGCAGGCCTATGCTGAAGGGCGCGAGCAGGCCGTGACGGTCAAACCCGCCGCCCATCCGGTAGGCAGCACGGTGGAAGTGCTCGATCTGTTTTACAACACTCCGGCGCGGCGCAAATTCATGCGCACGGAAAAAACCGAATTCGGCCATATTGATGAAGTGGTGCGGCGCATTGCGCTGGCGCGTTTCGATGTGGCAATCAACCTGAATCACAACGGCAAGCTGATGCGCCAGTATCGCGCAGCCAAAGAGGAGAGCCAGCATGAGCGCCGCTTGGCCAGTATCTGCGGCCCGGCCTTTTTGCAGCATGCGCTGACAATCTCCTGGCAGCATGGCGATCTCACCATTCGCGGTTGGGTGGCCGATCCTGAAGGCGCACGCCAACTGGGCGAAATGCAATATTGCTACGTCAACAGCCGGATGATGCGCGATCGCCTGATCAATCACGCCATCCGCCAGGCGTATCAGGATCAGTTGAAAGACGATCAGCAACCGGCCTATGTGCTTTATCTGGAAGTGGATCCGCATCAGGTGGATGTGAACGTCCATCCGGCAAAACACGAGGTGCGTTTCCATCAGGCGCGGCTGGTGCATGATTTTATCTATCAGGCGGTTACCACCGTGTTGCAGCAGGCCGGTAACGTGCCATTGCCGCTGGCAGAACAGCAAAGTGCGCAGGAGGTTCCCGCGTGGCAGCCGGAAAACCGCGTCTCGGCCGGTGGTAACCATTTTTCACAACCCGCTCCGCAGCGTGAACAGCAGTCTGCCACCCCTTCCGTTGCCCGCGAGCGTGCGCCCGTACAGCCTTATCAAGCCGGGCCCGGTTACCAGAGGCGTGAAGGTGAGCTGTACGGCAAGCTGTTGCAGGCCGCAACGGCCACGGAAACAGCGCCGGAGGTGGCCAAGCAGCCTCTGTTCCCACCCGTTAAAGCCGAACAGGAAGCACCACTAGCCGGTAGCCAGTACGGTTTTGGCCGCGTGTTGATGATTTACCCTCCAAGCTATGCACTGGTTGAACAACGCCAGCAATTGGCGTTACTCAATCTGACCATTGCCGAACGTTGGTTGCGTCAGGCACAGCTTTGCCCGCCGGAAGAGGGGTTACGGCCACAGCCGCTGCTGATCCCAATCAAACTGACGCTGAATAAAGATGAAGCAGCGGCCTGTGTGCAGCATCAGGCTTTGTTGGTGAAAATGGGGTTGGAACTGCAATCCGATCATGGGCGTGTGACCTTGCGCGCAGTTCCTTTACCGTTACGGCAACAAAATTTACAAAAACTGATCCCTGAGCTGTTAGGCTATCTGGCCGAACATCAAGAGATGTCGCCAACCGTGCTGGCCACCTGGATTGCCCGCCATTTAGGCAGTGAGCATGAACAGTGGAACAGCTCGCAAGCGATACAATTGTTGACCGACGTTGAACGACTTTGCCCGCAGTTGGTCAAATCCCCACCTGCCGGTTTTTTACAACCTGTTGATTTACAGGCTGCACTGGCAGCCCTTAAGCATGACTGAAACTGAAATGACACATCGCCCTCCGGCCATTTTTATCATGGGGCCGACGGCCTCGGGCAAGACCGCGCTGGCTATGGCGCTGCGCGAGCGCTTGCCGGTGGAACTGATCAGCGTGGACTCTGCGCTGGTTTACCGTGGTATGGATATCGGCACCGCCAAGCCGACGGCGGAAGAGCTGGCGCAGGCACCGCATCGGTTGATCGATATTCGTGACCCTGCCGAAGCCTACTCTGCTGCGGATTTTCGCGCTGATGCGCTGAAAGAGATGACTGAAATCACCGCTGCCGGGCGTATCCCGTTGCTGGTGGGCGGCACCATGCTCTATTTCAAGGCGCTGTTGGAAGGATTATCGCCGCTGCCGTCTGCCGATCCGGCGGTGCGTGAGCGTATTGAACAGCAGGCTTTGGAACAGGGCTGGGAAGCATTGCACCGCCAGTTGCAGCAGATTGATCCGGTTGCCGCTTTGCGAATTCATCCTAATGATCCGCAGAGACTTTCCAGAGCACTGGAAGTTTTTTTTATTTCGGGTAAAACTTTAACGGAACTGACAAAAATTTCGGGTGAATCGTTGCCTTATCATGTTCACCAATTTGCGATAGCGCCAGTCAGCCGTGAGTTGTTACATCAACGCATTGCGCTGCGTTTCGAGCAAATGTTGGCGGCAGGTTTTGAGACGGAAGCGCGTGCACTTTTTGCACGGGGTGATTTGCATACGGATTTGCCTTCCATTCGCTGTGTCGGTTATCGCCAGATGTGGTCATATTTATCTGGTGAAATTAGTTACGATGAAATGGTTTTTCGAGGTGTTTGCGCAACACGTCAGTTGGCCAAGCGCCAAATGACCTGGTTACGGGGTTGGGAGTCGGTTCATTGGTTGGACAGTGAAAAGCCGGGAGAGGCTTTGGACTCGGTAATTCAGGTTGTTAGTGCATAGGTTGAGTGATTGTGTACAATTGATGAGTTTTCAGCGCGCAAATTTTTTACGTCGTTTATTTTAGAGCCGATAGGTTCTTAGTTACAAACAACAAGCAAATAAGGAAAAGATAGAATGGCTAAGGGGCAATCTTTGCAAGATCCGTTCCTGAACGCATTGCGTCGTGAACGTGTTCCGGTTTCTATTTATTTGGTGAATGGTATTAAGCTGCAAGGCCAGATTGAGTCTTTTGACCAGTTTGTCATCCTGTTGAAGAACACGGTGAGCCAGATGGTTTATAAGCACGCTATCTCTACCGTTGTCCCGTCACGCCCGGTATCGCACCATAGCAACACTCCGAGCAGCGGCACCAGTAATTATCACCATGGTAACAACCCGTCTGCGCCGCAACCGCCGCAGCAGGAAAGCGATGACGCTGAATAAGGCGCGTTGCGAGTCAACCATGACGGGGTGCATAGGCAGCAAAGTGCTGTTTATGTCCCCCAAACTCGCGGTTTTCATCCGTTTGAGAGGTTGCACGCTTGTTTGACCGTTATGAAGCCGGTGAGCAGGCCGTACTGGTTCATATCTATTTCTCGCAAGACAAAGATACAGAAGATCTCAGTGAATTCGAATCGCTGGTCTCTTCTGCGGGCGTCGAGGCTTTGCAAGTGGTGACTGGTAGCCGCAAAGCACCTCATCCCAAATACTTTGTCGGTGAAGGAAAGGCCGAAGAAATTGCAGATGCGGTGAAAGCCAGTGGCGCGTCTGTTGTCCTGTTTGATCATTCCCTTTCCCCAGCGCAGGAGAGAAATCTCGAACGCCTGTGTGAATGTCGCGTGATCGATCGCACCGGGTTGATTTTAGATATCTTTGCCCAGCGTGCCCGTACCCATGAAGGTAAGCTGCAGGTTGAGCTGGCGCAGTTGCGTCATATCGCCACTCGTCTGGTTCGTGGTTGGACGCACCTTGAACGCCAGAAAGGCGGGATTGGCCTGCGCGGCCCGGGGGAAACCCAGCTAGAAACCGACCGTCGTTTGCTGCGCGATCGCATCAGCCTGATTCTCAAGCGCCTTGAGCGGGTTGCGAAGCAGCGCGATCAGGGGCGGCGAGCGCGTACCCGTGCCGATGTGCCAACCGTATCGCTGGTGGGTTACACCAACGCCGGTAAATCTACCCTGTTTAACCGAATAACATCTGCCGACGTTTATGTGGCAGATCAGCTATTTGCCACCTTGGATCCTACCCTGCGGCGTATTGACGTAGCGGACGTGGGCGATACCGTGTTGGCGGATACCGTAGGCTTTATCCGGCACTTGCCGCACGATCTTGTTGCCGCTTTTAAAGCGACGTTGCAGGAGACGCGCCAGGCTTCTCTGTTGTTACATGTGATCGACGCTGCGGATACCCGGGTGGACGAAAACATTGAAGCGGTGAATACCGTACTGGCAGAGATTGAGTCGGATGAAATACCTACACTGTTAGTGATGAACAAAATAGATATGCTGGATGATTTCGTCCCGCGTATCGATCGCAACGATGAAAACTTACCGATCCGCGTGTGGCTGTCCGCCGCCAGCGGTGAAGGGATCCCGTTGCTATTTCAGGCGTTGACGGAGCGCCTCTCGGGGGAAATCGCACATTACGAACTGCGTTTACCGCCAGAGGCAGGCCGTCTTCGTAGCCGTTTTTATCAGCTTCAGGCAATCGAGAAAGAGTGGAACGAAGAGGACGGCAGTATCGGTGTGGTGGTACGTATGCCGATCGTGGAGTGGCGTCGCCTCTGTAAGCAGGAACAGGACCTGATTAACTTTATCGTATGATCATATACTGTTACATTTGAGTGCTCATTCAATAACAGAGTGGGTTAAGTGTTAGCCTGAAGTACCCAATCACAGAATAATGGAGCTAAAACATGGCGTGGAATCAGCCCGGTAATAACGGACAGGACCGCGACCCGTGGGGGAGCAGCAATAATAATGGCGGCAACTCTGGCGGTAACAACAAAGGCGGTCGCGAGCAAGGGCCACCTGATTTGGATGACATCTTCCGCAAACTGAGCAAGAAATTGAGCAGCTTGGGCGGGGGCAAAGGCTCCAACAGCAATAACAGCGGTGGCACCGGTTCAACCGGGCCGAACTTCAGTGGCCGTATTATCGGTATTGCTGCGGTTGCGGTGGTGGTGATCTGGGCCGCAAGCGGTTTCTATACCATCAAAGAAGCTGAGCGCGGCGTGGTGACACGTTTCGGGAAATTCAGCCATCTGGTGCAGCCGGGCCTGAACTGGAAACCGACCTTCATTGACGAAGTGCGTCCGGTTAACGTGGAGTCGGTGCGTGAACTGGCAGCATCCGGCGTGATGCTGACTTCCGATGAGAACGTGGTGCGCGTAGAGATGAACGTGCAGTACCGCGTCACCGATCCGGCGGCCTATCTGTTCAGCGTGACCGATGCCAACGACAGCCTGAGACAGGCGACCGACAGTGCGCTGCGCGGCGTTATCGGTAAATACACCATGGATAAAATCCTGACCGAAGGCCGTACTATCGTGCGTAGCGATACCCAGCGTGTACTGGAAGAAACCATTCGTCCGTACAAAATGGGTATCACCCTGCTGGACGTCAACTTCCAGGCAGCACGTCCGCCGGAAGAGGTGAAGGCCGCGTTTGATGATGCGATTGCCGCACGTGAGAACGAGCAGCAATACATTCGTGAAGCAGAAGCTTATGCCAACGAAGTTCAGCCGCGTGCCAACGGTCAGGCACAACGTCTGTTAGAAGACGCCAGAGCTTATGAAGCCCGTACGGTTCTTGAAGCTCAGGGTGAAGTGGCGCGCTTTGCCAAACTGTTGCCGGAATACAAATCTGCCCCGGAACTGACCCGTGAGCGTCTGTATATCGAAACCATGGAGAAAGTCCTGAGCCATACCCGCAAGGTGCTGGTGAATGACAAAGGCAATAACAATCTGATGGTGTTACCACTGGATCAGATGTTGCGTGGCCAAACCGGTAAAGCGGCGACCGAAGGCAGTAAAGATACCAGCCTGATTCGTCTCAACCCTGCTCCTTCTACCAGCACAACGGCAGATGCGGGCACCAATAGCACCAGCGGTAGTTCGATGATGGACCAGCGCCGGGCAAATACGCAGCGTAGCGACAACACTCGCGTAGGGAGAGAATAATCAATGCGTAAGTCTTTCATAGTTATCGTCGCTGTAGTGTTGGTAGCCCTCTATACCTCACTGTTTGTAGTACAGGAAGGCGAGCGCGGTATCGTGCTGCGTTTCGGCAAAGTACTGCGCGACAACGAAAACAAACCGCGGGTTTATGCGCCGGGTCTGCACTTTAAGATCCCGTTTGTTGAAACCGTGAAAAGGCTGGATGCGCGCATCCAGACCATGGATAACCAGGCCGATCGCTTTGTCACCAGCGAGAAGAAAGACCTGATCGTCGACTCTTACCTGAAATGGCGTATCAGTGATTTCAGCCGCTACTACCTGGCAACCGGTGGTGGTGATGTTTCTCAGGCCGAAGTGCTGCTGAAACGTAAGTTCAGTGACCGTTTGCGTTCTGAGATTGGTCGTTTGGACGTGCGTGATATCGTTACCGATTCACGTGGTCGCCTGATGGCCGACGTGCGTGACGCGCTGAACACCGGTACCGTTGGTGACGGTGAAGAAGCCGTCACCACGGAAGCGGATGACGCTATTGCTTCTGCCGCAGCGCGTGTTGAGCGGGAAACCACCGGCAAGCAGCCAGCGGTTAACCCGAACAGCATGGCGGCTCTGGGGATCGAAGTGGTTGACGTGCGGATCAAGCAGATCAACCTGCCAGCCGAAGTCTCTGATGCGATCTTCCAGCGTATGCGTGCAGAGCGTGAAGCGGTAGCCCGTCGTCACCGTTCACAAGGTCAGGAAGAAGCTGAGAAGCTGCGTGCCACCGCCGACTACGAAGTGACCCGTACGATCGCGGAGGCCGAGCGTCAGGCGCGTATCACTCGCGGTGCCGGTGATGCAGAAGCGGCCAGACTGTTTGCCAATGCGTTCAGTCAGGATCCGGATTTCTATGCGTTCATCCGTAGCCTGCGTGCTTATGAAACCAGCTTTGGCCCTGGCAACCAGGACGTCTTGGTGCTGAGCCCAGACAGCGATTTCTTCCGCTACATGAAGTCGCCAGAAGCTACGCGCAACAGATAATGCCAGCATAGTGATATCAGGGGCCCGTCAATCGCGGGCCCTTCTTATTGGGGGAGATATGAACTCGACGATCTGGCTGGCGCTTGGGCTGGTTTTGGTATTGGAAGGGCTGGGGCCGATGCTGTTTCCACAGGCTTGGCGCAGGATGATCTTGGCGATGACGCAATTACCGGATTCAACATTACGGCGTTTTGGCGGTGGAATAGTGGTTGCGGGCTGCGTGATCTACTACATGTTGCGTAGCCGCATGGGGGTTTAAAGTTTAGCCGAAAAAGTATGCAATCGTATGCTAAAAGTGCTGAAACTCAGGAATTACGATGGTAGAATCCATTTTTAAGCAACCGGTGATTTTGAAAATGGGTAAGAACGTCGTCGTACTGGGCACCCAATGGGGTGACGAAGGTAAGGGCAAGGTCGTAGACCTGCTGACTGAACGGGCTCAATATGTTGTGCGCTACCAAGGTGGCCATAACGCTGGCCACACTCTGGTTATTAACGGTGAAAAAACCGTTCTTCATTTAATTCCCTCAGGTATCTTGCGTGAAAACGTCACCAGCATCATCGGCAACGGTGTGGTTCTGGCCCCAGATGCGTTGATGAAGGAAATGGGTGAACTCGAAGCGCGCGGCATCCCGGTACGCGAACGTCTGTTACTGTCTGAAGCCTGCCCGCTGATCCTGCCTTATCACGTTGCGTTGGATAACGCGCGTGAGAAAGCGCGTGGCGCGAAGGCGATCGGCACCACCGGCCGCGGTATCGGCCCGGCTTATGAAGATAAAGTGGCTCGCCGCGGCCTGCGCGTGGGTGACCTGTTCGACAAAGAAACTTTCGCTGTGAAGCTGAAAGACATCATCGATTACCACAACTTCCAACTGGTTAACTACTACAAAGTAGACGCTGTCGATTACCAGAAAACGCTGGACGATGTGCTGGCGGTTGCCGACATCCTGACCGCGATGGTGGTTGATGTTTCCGAACTGCTGGACGGTGCGCGCAAGCGTGGCGACCTGATCATGTTCGAAGGCGCGCAGGGCACCTTGCTGGATATCGATCACGGTACCTATCCGTATGTGACTTCTTCCAACACCACCGCTGGCGGCGTAGCGACCGGTTCTGGCATTGGCCCGCGTTATGTGGACTATGTGCTGGGCATCGTGAAAGCCTACTCCACTCGCGTGGGCGCAGGTCCATTCCCAACCGAACTGTTTGATGACATCGGTGAGTTCCTGTGCAAGCAGGGCAACGAGTTTGGTGCTACTACGGGCCGTCGTCGTCGTACTGGCTGGCTGGATGCGGTAGCGGTGCGTCGTGCTGTGCAGATCAACTCCTTGTCCGGCTTCTGCCTGACCAAGCTGGACGTGCTGGACGGCCTGAAAGAAGTGAAAATCTGTGTAGGTTATCGTATGCCGGATGGCCGCGAAATGACCACCACGCCGTTGGCAGCAGAAGGTTGGGAAGGTATTGAGCCAATCTACGAAACCCTGCCGGGCTGGAGCGAAACCACCTTTGGTGTGAAAGAGCACAGCAAACTGCCACAGGCGGCGCTGAGCTACATCAAGCGTATCGAAGAACTAACCGGTGTACCGGTAGATATTATCTCGACCGGCCCGGACCGTAGCGAAACCATGATTCTGCGCGATCCATTCGACGCGTAAATCTGTACAAGCAAACCGGGCCTAGTCTCGGTTTGTTTTTCTCATTTGTTCTCCCCGATTACGGTTTCACATCAAAAAATCCTTTCATTATGCTAGTTGAGAGCCTTCTCAGCGCTAAATAATTAGCTGCGAACTCTCTGGCTGGTTTATTATCCAAGAGAGTCATCCAAAATCAGTCAAGTAACCTGATACCCAGAGGTAGACGTGCAGTTAACAAGTTTTACTGATTATGGCCTGCGGGCATTGATCTACCTGGCGTCATTGCCAGCGGACAAAATGACCAGCATCTCGGAAGTGACGGAGGTGTACGGCGTCTCACGCAACCATATGGTAAAAATCATCAACCAGCTGAGCCGCGAAGGCTTTGTCATGGCTGTGCGTGGCAAAAATGGCGGGATCAGGTTGGGCAAACCGGCTGAAACCATCCGCCTTGGCGATGTGGTGCGCGCCTTGGAGCCGATTTCGCTGGTTAACTGTAGCCGCGAATTTTGCCATATCACCTCAGCCTGCCGCCTGAAGCAGGTGCTCCACCAGAGCGTACAAAATTTCCTTGAAGAGTTGGATAAACATACTTTGGCCGATATGGTCGAGGACAACCCGCCGCTCTACAAGCTTTTGCTTGTTGAATAAAGCGTCGCTGAGAACACAAGGTTCAGCGACATCCTGCTGATGACAACGGAGGAACCTCAATGTCACAAGATCCATTCCTGGAACGAGAAGCAGAAAAATACGAATCCCCGATCCCTAGCCGTGAATTTATCCTGGCCCATTTGGCGAAACGTGAAACGCCGGCCAGCCGCGAAGAGTTGGGTAACGAACTGAATTTATCCGGTGAAGAACAATTGGAAGCGTTGCGTCGTCGCCTGCGTGCGATGGAGCGTGACGGGCAGTTAGTGTTTACTCGCCGCCAGTGCTATGCGCTGCCGGAGCGCCTGGATCTGCTGCGCGGCACCGTGATTGGGCACCGCGACGGCTACGGCTTCCTGCGTATTGATGGCCGTAAAGACGATCTCTATCTTTCCGCCGAACAGATGAAAATGGCCATTCACGGCGACGTGGTGCTGGCGCAACCTTTGGGTGAAGATCGCAAAGGTCGCCGCGAAGCGCGTATTGTGCGCGTGCTGGTGCCAAAAACCAGCCAGATTGTTGGCCGCTACTTTACCGATGCCGGTACCGGCTTTGTGGTGCCGGACGATAGCCGCCTGAGCTTTGATATTCTGATCCCGGCCGATTCGGTCAGCGGCGCGCGCATGGGCTATATGGTGGTGGTCGAACTGACCCAACGCCCGACGCGCCGTACCAAAGCGGTCGGCAAGATTGTCGAGATCCTCGGTGACAAGATGGGCACCAGCATGGCGGTGGATATCGCATTGCGTACCCATGAGATCCCGCATACCTGGCCACCACAGGTGGAAAAACAGGTGGCCGATCTTAGCGAGCAAGTGCCAGAGGCGGCCAAAAAAGGGCGTGTCGACCTGCGCCATCTGCCGCTGGTGACCATCGACGGCGAAGATGCCCGTGACTTCGATGATGCCGTGTTCTGTGAGAAAAAACGCGGCGGTGGCTGGCGCCTGTGGGTGGCGATTGCCGACGTCAGCTATTACGTGCGTCCGCGCACCGCATTGGATGATGAAGCCCGCAGCCGTGGCACCTCGGTCTATTTCCCGTCTGAAGTGGTCCCGATGCTGCCGGAAGTGCTGTCCAACGGCCTGTGCTCGCTCAACCCGCAGGTCGATCGCCTGTGTATGGTGTGTGAGATGACCATTTCCGCTCAAGGTAAACTGTCCTCGCACAAATTCTACGAAGCGGTGATGAGTTCCCATGCGCGTTTAACCTACACCAAAGTCTGGCATATTTTGCAGGGCGATCAGGATCTGCGTGAGCAGTATCATCCGCTGGTTAAACACCTACAGGAACTGCATGCCCTGTATAAAGTGCTGGATCAGGCGCGCGCCGAGCGTGGCGGTATTGCCTTCGAAACCGAAGAAGCCAAGTTTATCTTCAACGCCGAGCGGCGCATTGAGCGCGTGGAGCCTACGGTACGTAACGACGCACACAAGCTGATCGAAGAATGCATGATCATGGCGAACATCGCCGCCGCGCGGTTTGTGGAGAAGAACGGCGAACCGGCGCTGTTCCGTGTACACGATCGCCCAAGTGACGATCATATCTCTGCGCTACGCAGCGTATTGAGTGAGCTGGGCCTGACGCTGGGCGGTGGTTTGAAGCCGCAGCCGAAAGACTATGCCACCCTGATGGATGAAGTGGCGGATCGTCCGGATCGCGAAATGCTGCAAACCATGTTGCTGCGCTCGATGAAACAGGCGATCTACGATCCAGAAAACCGCGGCCACTTTGGCCTGGCGCTGGCGTCTTATGGCCACTTTACGTCGCCGATCCGCCGTTATCCGGATCTGTCCTTGCACCGTGCCATCAAGTACCTGCTGGCTAAAGAGCATGGTGAGCAGAAAGAGCGCTGGACGCCGACCGGCGGCTGGCACAGCGATTTTGAAGAGATGCTGCAACTGGGTGCTCACTGTTCGATGACCGAGCGCCGTGCGGATGAAGCCACCCGCAACGTGGCCGATTGGCTGAAGTGTGACTTCATGCAGGATCACGTCGGTGAAGTGTTCAGCGGGATTATTGCCAGCGTCACCGGCTTCGGCTTCTTTGTTCGCTTGAACGATCTGTTTATCGATGGCTTGGTGCACGTATCGACGCTGGATAACGATTACTATCGCTACGATAATATCGGCCAGCGCCTGATTGGTGAATCCTCGGGCATGGTTTATCGCCTGGGTGACACGGTAGAGATCCGCGTTGATGCGGTGCATATGGACGAGCGCAAGATCGACTTCGCGCTGGTTTCCAGCACTCGTAAACCGCGCGGTGAAGGCAAAACCGAGCGCGAGCGCGCCAAGAGCGGTGGGCAGCGTACCTTGCGTGATGGCGCCGGTGCAGGTCGTGCCCAGGCGAAGCCAAAGCGCCGTGGTGGCAAGTCACCGGCCAACTTTGAGCCGGACAGCGCCTTCCGCAAAGAAGGGGCCAAACCTGCCGACAAGGTGAAGAAAGACCAAAAGGCGAAAGCCAAAAAACCGTCTGACAAAACCAAAAAGATAGCGGCAGCGACCAAAGCCAAACGCGCCAGCAAAAGCAAAGGTGCTGCACAGGGTTAACCGGCAGCACGTTATTATCCTCGGCCGGTTTTCCCCCGGCCGCACAGTTAAAAGAGCATTATGAGCGAAATTATTTACGGCATTCACGCCGTCCAAGCCCTGTTAGAGCGTGATCCGCAACGCTTCCTGGAAGTGTTTATCCTCAAAGGGCGTGACGATCGCCGTTTGCAACCGCTGATTGCTGAATTGGAAGCCACCGGCATTGTGATCCAGGTGGCTAACCGCCAATGGCTGGATGAAAAGGCGGAAGGCGCGGTCCATCAGGGGATTATCGCCCGGGTGCGTGAAGGGCGCAAGTATCAGGAGAATGACTTGCCGGGCCTGCTGGACAGCATCGAAACGCCATTCCTGTTGGTGCTGGACGGCGTGACCGATCCGCACAACCTCGGTGCCTGCCTGCGCAGCGCCGATGCGGCCGGGGTGCATGCGGTGATCGTACCGCGCGATCGTTCCGCACAACTGAATGCCACGGCGAAGAAAGTGGCCTGCGGTGCGGCTGAAAACGTGCCGTTGATCAGCGTCACTAATCTGGCGCGTACCCTGCGTCTGCTGCAAGAGATGAATATCTGGGTAGTAGGTACCGCAGGGGAAGCCGACCATACGCTGTATCAAAGTAAAATGACCGGCCCGATGGCGCTGGTGATGGGGGCCGAAGGCGAAGGTATGCGTCGCTTGACCCGTGAACACTGCGATGAACTGATCAGCATCCCGATGGCGGGCACGGTTTCCTCGCTCAACGTTTCGGTGGCTACTGGTATTTGCCTGTTTGAAGCGGTACGTCAGCGTAGCTGATAACGCTTTTCAGGGGCGGGGATTCTCCGCCTCTATCTCCAATCTTCCATCTTGTGATCCCGTCTCCGGCAGAAATCCCCTCAACGACCATAATGACCTTGATGTGTTAATCAGGGAGCCAAAACATGGTCTGGAATACGCATACGGTTTTTAACCAGCCCAAGCCCTTGGGCAACAGCAACCTTTTCCTTTCCGATACGCCATTGCGTGAAGCGGTGCAGCGTGAACAAGCCAACTGGGATCTTGAGGTGTTGGCCTCTCTTGGCCAGCAGCTAGGCACACAGGAGTCGCTGGAACTGGGGCGGCTGGCTAATGCCAATCCGCCGGAGCTGCTGCGCTATGATGCCAGCGGGCAACGTCTGGACGATGTGCGTTTTCACCCCGCTTGGCACATCCTGATGCAAGGGCTGGTGGCTAATCGGGTACATAATCTGCCGTGGCAAGAAGATGCTCGCCTGGGTTCTTTTGTTGCTCGTGCCGCGCGTTTTGTGCTGCATGCGCAGGTTGAAGCCGGAACGCTTTGCCCGATCACCATGACTTTTGGCGCTATTCCGCTGTTGCAACGTTCACTGCCGTCGGTCTTTCAACCTTGGCTAACCCCGCTGCTTTCCGATCGTTATGACGCCCACTTGCTGCCGGGGGCGCAAAAACGCGGTTTACTGATTGGCATGGGGATGACTGAAAAACAGGGAGGATCGGACGTTCTGAGCAACACCACTAGCGCAGTGCCGCTTGGCGGGCGTGGTAATGGCGAAGCCTATCGGTTGGTCGGCCACAAATGGTTCTTTTCGGTACCGCAAAGCGACGCGCATCTGGTGCTGGCACAAACGGAAGGAGGGCTGTCGTGCTTCTTCCTGCCACGCATTCTGCCGGATGGCACGCGCAATACGGTGCGGCTGGAAAGATTGAAAGACAAGCTGGGCAACCGTTCCAATGCCAGTAGCGAAGTAGAATTTCAGGACGCCACCGCCTGGCTGCTGGGGGATGAAGGCGACGGCGTGCGGCACATCCTTAAAATGGGCGGAATGACGCGTTTTGACTGTGCGCTCGGCAGCCACGGCCTGATGCGGCGTGGATTGTCGGTAGCGCTATATCATGCGCTACAGCGGCAGGTATTCGGCAAAACGCTGATTGAACAACCGTTAATGCGCCAGGTGTTGGCGCGCATGGCGTTACGCCTTGAGGGGCACACGGCGTTACTGTTCCGCTTGGCCCGAGCCTGGGAAAACCGGAACAACGAAGGCGAGGCGATTTACAGTCGCCTGCTGACGCCAGCCGCCAAATACAGCCTCTGTCGCCAAGGTGCGCCGTTTATCGCCGAGGCGATGGAGGTGCTGGGGGGTATCGGCTATTGCGAAGAAAACGAATTGCCACGGTTGTATCGTGAAATGCCGGTGAACAGCATTTGGGAGGGTTCTGGCAACATCATGTGCCTGGATGTGTTGCGCAGCCTGCATAAACTGCCGGGGGCACTGGAGGTGTTGCAGCACGAGCTTTCCACCGTGCGTGGGCAAAATTGCCTGTTCGATCGCGCCTGGCGGCAGTGGCAGCAGCGTATGCGCCAGCCGCGGGAAGAAATGGGGCGTTTACTGACCCAGCAACTGTTCGACTTATGCTGCGCCGCGCAGTTGTTGCAGCATGGCAGCCCACCGGTTGCTGCGGCCTGGTGCCATTTAACGCTGGGTCATCGTGGAGAAAGCCTGTTGCCGGATGCCGTGTGCGACACGTTGCTCAGCCGGGCAATGGGGGCATAAAGAGTTAATGATAAAGAATCGCCTGTGAGTACCATTGACCAGGCACGATGATATCGCTGCTCATGATGATCAGGTAATAACGTGCGCCGCTGGCATTGGCTTTGCGCTGGATCTCAGCTTCCACGTCCATTGGGCTGCCGCGCACCTGCGCGCTGATGGTTGCCATCTTTTCCAGCCCAGTGGCTTGCATCCGGGTAATTTGCTGCGCTTGCACGCTGGGCGTTGGCGGCGGTTTGGGCGTGGTTTGAGACAGGCTACAGCCTGAGAGCAGGCCGATCAGCAGCACGGCGATCGCAGTGTGGGGAAGATTCATGGCAGGCCTCGGAAAATCCTCTTCAGTTATTCAGTGTAACGCAATCATCTGTTATACCCTTTATTCTTCAAGCAATCATTGCTGGCTGTGAGCAAGGGGGAACGTATGGTAGAGATGCATGATGAACGCGCAGGGAATATTGCGGTGATCCACGCGGTGCCAGCGGGGCAGTATGAGAAACCGTTACCGACGGTTTTTTTCTATCACGGTTATACCTCCTCGAAAGAAGTGTATGCCTATTTTGCTTATGCGCTGGCAAAAGCCGGGTTCCGTGCGGTACTGCCGGACTGCGAAATGCACGGTGAGCGCTTTGACGGCAACGAAGCGCGGCGGTTGGCGCATTTTTGGGAGATCCTGAAAAGTAACGTTGACGAACTGCCCGCGCTAAAGACGCATTTTGAGCAACGTGGGTTGATCGCGGGGCAGCGCGTCGGCGTGGGTGGCGCTTCGATGGGCGGTATGACCACGCTGGGCGCGTTCACTCGTTATCCTTGGATCAAGGCTGCCGCCAGCCTGATGGGTTCCGGCTATTTCTCTTCACTGGCCCAGACGCTGTATCCCCCGTTGGATGATCAAGGCCAGCCGCTGGACGAAGCCACCTTCGCGGCCCGCATTGCGCCGCTGGCCGATTACGAAGTAGAGCATCATTGGGATAATATCGCCGAGCGGCCGCTGCTGCTCTGGCACGGCGAAGCGGATGATGTGGTGCCCGCAGCGGAAAGTGAACGCTTGGCCAGTGAACTGTGCCAGCGCGGGCTGAGCCAGCCGTTAACCTATCTCACCGAAGCGGGCGTTCGGCATCGTATTACGCCCGGCGCGCTGGCTGCCACGGTCGCCTTTTTCCAACGCTCGCTGTAAACCCGCCCCCGCAATTGGGGGCAATATGGCTTTTTCCAAGGGTATTTGCCAGAAGGCCACAATAAATCCCACTCTATCCTTGAGTTTCCCACCCTGCGCCAGTATGATTACGCGTCATTTTTCAGCCGCACACATACACACGTTCCTTGCTTCCATGGGCCGCGGTTGACCCTGACAGGAGGCTGAATAATCCGTAAGGAGCAATTCGATGCGTCATTACGAAATCGTTTTTATGGTCCATCCTGACCAAAGCGAACAGGTTCCGGGCATGATCGAGCGTTACAGTGCTACCATCACTAACGCGCAAGGTCAGATTCACCGTCTGGAAGACTGGGGCCGCCGTCAGCTGGCTTATCCGATCAACAAACTGCACAAAGCTCACTACGTTCTGCTGAACGTTGAAGCTCCGCAGGAAGCGATCGATGAGCTGGAAACTAACTTCCGCTTCAACGACGCCGTTATCCGCAGCATGGTTATGCGCGTTAAGCACGCGGTAACCGAAGCATCTCCAATGGTGAAAGCGAAAGACGAACGCCGTGGCGATCGCCGCGATGATTTCGCTAGCGAAACCGCTGATGATGATGCTGGGGATTCTGAAGAGTAATTGCCGCCGTGACGGCTAATCGTCTGGTGTTGTCTGGCACAGTGTGCAAGACGCCGGTGCGAAGAGTGAGTCCTTCCGGAATACCTCATTGCCAGTTTGTGCTTGAGCATCGCTCAGCGCAGGTAGAGGCCGGATTTAGCAGACAAGCCTGGTGCAGAATGCCCGTGGTTGTCAGCGGACAACAGTCACAAGCTTTAACTCAAAGATTAACGGTCGGCAGTCAGGTTACCGTGCAAGGCTTCGTTAGCTGCCATCAAGGGCGCAACGGGCTGAACAAATTGGTCCTGCATGCCGAGCAGATTGAATTGATAGATTCTGGAGACTAGCCAAATGGCACGTTATTTCCGTCGTCGCAAGTTCTGCCGTTTCACCGCGGAAGGCGTTCAAGAGATTGACTATAAAGACATCGCTACGCTGAAAAACTACATCACTGAAAGTGGTAAAATTGTCCCGAGCCGTATTACCGGTACTCGTGCAAAATATCAGCGCCAGCTGGCCCGTGCTATCAAGCGCGCGCGCTACCTGTCTTTGTTGCCGTACACTGATCGTCATCAGTAATCGGCCACTGTCCATTAACGACTTTGAGAGGATAAGGTAATGCAAGTTATTCTGCTTGATAAAGTAGCAAACCTGGGCAGCCTGGGTGATCAAGTTAGCGTTAAAGCGGGCTATGCCCGTAACTTCCTGGTACCACAGGGCAAAGCTGTTCCTGCTACCAAGAAAAACGTAGAGTTCTTCGAAGCACGCCGTGCTGAACTGGAAGCCAAACTGGCTGACGTTCTGGCTGCTGCCGAAGCTCGCGCAACCAAGATCAACGAACTGGGTTCAGTCACCATCGCGTCTAAATCAGGCGACGAAGGTAAACTGTTCGGCTCTATCGGCACCCGCGACATCGCTGACGCAGTCACTGCGGCAGGCGTTGAAGTTGCCAAGAGCGAAGTTCGTCTGCCGAACGGCGTTCTGCGTACCACTGGTGAGCACGAAGTGCACTTCCAGGTACACAGCGACGTGTTCGCACAGCTGAATGTAGTGGTGGTTGCAGAAGCTTAATCGCGACTGCCAGCCAAGTTAAAACGCCAGCCTTGTGCTGGCGTTTTGCTTTTCTGCGCCCGGTGAAACGCGCTACTCTGTGGCTATCTGTTGGTAGGGGAAGCGCGAAATGGCAGAAATCAACTTACAGCGAGTTTATGATTTTAGCGCTCCGGCACCGGAGCATTGTTACCTGATCGATCGGCTGTGGCCGCGCGGCGTCAGTAAGGAAAGGTTGCAGGGCGTGGAGTGGCTGAAACAGGTGGCACCGGATAATGCATTACGCCAGTGGTTTCACCAGCATACCGACCAGTGGGATGAGTTTGAGCAACGCTACCGTCAGCAACTGGCGGAAAACGACGCCTGGCAGCCGCTGGTGGCGTTATTGCGGCAAGGCGAATCGCTGACATTGCTGTATGGCAGCAAGGATACACAGCACAACCAGGGCGTTGTACTGCGTGATTTCCTGTTGGAGCAGATTAACGGTTAGCGAAGACGGCGGTAGCTGCCATCGGCCTGACGGCGGAACAGGGCTTCGCTGTTATCGGCCGCAGTGACGGACAGCGCGATAATCACGCCGTTGGCACCACGTTCGATACGCACTTCCTGCCCGGCTTTGAGAGTGCTGAGCGGCTTGTCGCTGCCTTCAACCTGCGCCATGGCAAACACGTCACTCACCGGCAGGCTGTTGTCGCGGAACAGCTGCGCCAGGGTTTGGCCTGCCTGGATCTGATAGCGCTGCCAGTTGTCATTTGCGGGCTGTGCCGTCGTGTGCTGCGGATTATTGCCCATCAGTTCCGCCTGCAACGGTATGCTGTTTTCCTGCTGAGTGACCGGGAACTGGCGCGAGCCGTTATCGTCGGAATAGGGCCATAGCAAGGAGAGCAGCAGAATGGTGCCAAAAACGATCACCCAGCGGCGGTGAAAATAGGGCAGTGGCTCCATCCAGTGAAAACTGTCCGGCAGATGCCATACCTTCAGCCACAAGGCTTTGATCTGCTGCCCCTTGCCGTTTGGCGCTGATGGCGGCAAATCCGCCTCTTCTGACGTTTCCGGAAGCTCTGTCTTTGGTGCCGTGCCGGGTTTCAGGCGCTGGCTCAGATTCAGCCAGGTGCGCAGCAGCGGCTGGTAGACTCGGGTGGTTTTCCTTCTCCTGGGCGCGATTCTGCCCATGATGACCTCTCTTCAACTGCGTAAAAATGCCACTGTAAAAAATGGTTTACTGACAACGCCAGTATACCCTTCAAAGCGATTGATATAATAGCCCGCTAATGGTTTGCAGTGGAGGGTTGCTAAGGGGTAGACAACCTTGAATGTTAATAGAAAGTGATTGTTTCTTTTTCTACGACAAAAGTCATCATTCTCTACACAAGATTTTACCCGGCTTGGCGGCGCTGTTATGCTGCGCTTTCGACTTTTTAGAGACTAAAGGAAAAATCCCAATGACAACCCCTTCTTTTGATAGCGTTGAAGCGCAAGCAAGTTACGGGATTGGTTTACAGGTCGGCCAGCAACTGCAAGAGTCCGGTCTGGAAGGTTTACAACCGGAAGCGTTGCTGGCGGGTTTGAGTGATGCGTTGGAAGGGAATGCCCCGGCGGTTCCGGTTGATGTGGTGCATCGTGCGCTGCGTGAGATCCACGAACGTGCGGATGCGGTACGCCGCGATCGCCAGCAGGCGATGGCCGTTGAAGGCCAACAGTTCCTGGAAGATAACGCTAAGCGTGATGATGTGACGTTAACCGAGTCTGGCCTGCAGTTCTCCGTGCTGGAACAGGGTAATGGCCCGATCCCATCCCGCCAGGACCGCGTGCGTGTGCATTACACCGGCCGCCTGATTAACGGCGACGTGTTTGACAGCTCCGTTGAGCGCGGCCAGCCAGCGGAATTCCCGGTTAGCGGCGTGATCCCAGGCTGGATCGAAGCGCTGACTCTGATGCCGGTCGGCTCCAAATGGCAGTTGTATATTCCACACGATCTGGCCTACGGCGAGCGTGGCGCGGGTGCTTCCATCCCGCCATTCAGCGCGTTGGTGTTTGAAGTCGAGTTGCTGGAAATCCTGTAACCGGTGACAGCGGTCGTGGTGAACGACCGCTGTGTTTTTCGATCAATGTTCTGGATCAGAAAGTGACATTCATTGAGAGCCAGTAATTGCGCCCGGCGATCACGTTCCCGGCGGTTGATTGGCTGCTGGTGAAGTAATCCCCGGCGGTCGTGCTACTCCCGTTGACTTCATAGGTGTGCGTGGCGGTAAAGTCTTTATCCAACAGGTTATTCACCGAGCCATTTAACGTGATGTCTTTTGATACCTTGTAAGAGCCGCCCAGGTTAAACACGGTGTAAGACTTGAAGTTAGATCCCAGATTGTCATAGACGACTCTATCCAGAGCGGAAAGATTATCGTAATTGGCGGTGAATCTGGCCATTTCTCCACGATACTCCGCCTTGATCCAGGAAGAGAACTGATCGTTGATCGCCCAGTTCAACTTGGCATTGGCCATATGCTCCGGCGTATTGGTTAATTTCGCTCCCCGATTATCCCCATCTCTTTGCTCACTGTCGGTGTAGGTGTAATTCATATTCAGTGACCAATTGTCCGACCACAGCGGGATTGTGGTGGCTAACTCCACCCCTTGAGTAATGGCTTTACCGATATTCTGATAGCTGGAGGTTAGGTCATTGATTTCGTAAGAGCTGATCTTGTTTTCATAAATGTTATGGAACAACGTGGCGTTCGCTTTGAAGCCGGTATAGTTATCGTAATAGGCTCCTAGCTCGTAGTTGGTGCTCTCTTCCGGTTTCAGGTTCGAGTTACCAAGAATAACAATGGTGCCCTGTCCACTGACCCCACTGACGCCGTCATGCAACTGAGCCAGGCTTGGGGTTTTATACCCGGTACTCACGCCCCCTTTGAAGGTCCAGTCGTCAAGAGCGTTCCATACCAGATAGGCTCTGGGGCTGACGTGGCTGCCAAAGGCATCGTGATATTCATAGCGTGCGCCGTAGGTCAGTGCCAGAGAGTCGATCAGCCGCCATTCGTCTTCACCGAATAATGCCCAGGAGTCCTGTTCGAATTTCTCGCCGGTGGTTGCCAGAACGACGCCATCTTTCATCGTGGCATTGATATATTGTGCGCCAGTGGTTAATAAGTGGCTCTCTCCCACCGGGGCAACCAGTTTGCTATCCAGAATGAGATTGGTATTTTCCAACAGACGTTTATCACCCACCAGATTGGAGCCTTTTTCGACCACTGATGAGTTAATCAACCGGCCTTTGGTTTCGGTCTGGTTATAGCTCAGGCTGGAGGTCCATTTGCCGAAATCCAGCTGATTGTCACTCCCGAGCGTTGCTTTGCGGCGCTCATAGCGGATGGTATCGTCATAACCCCCACGAGCACCGTCCCCCAAGGTGCCTAATTGGCCTTCGCTATTGTCGTATTTTTGGTTGGCCAACTCACCGTCTAACCAGAGGGCGTTTTTTTCATTAAGCTGCCAGGTGAACTTGCTGCCCAAACTATAGTTGTCTGATTTTACCGGGTTAGGGCCGCGGCTGCTCAACTCGGTTCCTGAGGTTGATGAGGTGACGTGTGACGCTTCTCGCCGGAAGATACTGCCGCGCAGCGCTAAGCCAAGCTGGTCTTCAATCAGTGCTCCGCTGGAATAGAAGGTAAATTTGCTGCTGTCACCATAATCGGTATCTTCTTGAAATGTGTGGTCAAGGCTGGCCGCACTGGACCACTCTTTCGCCGTTTTTTTGGTAATAATATTGACGACACCGCCCATGGCATCTGAACCATACAGGGTGGACATCGGGCCGCGTATTATTTCGATACGTTCAATCGAAGACAGCGGGGGCATAAAGCTGGTGTTCATCGTGCTGAAACCGTTGGGGGTGACATCGGCAGTGCCGTTCTGGCGGATACCATCGACCAGAATCAGCGTATAGCTACTGGGCATGCCACGGATACTGATATCAAGCCCGCCGGTTTTCCCGGTCCCGCTGCGTACGTCAACGCCTTCTACGTCGGATAAAGCCTCCGCCAAGTCATTGAATTTACGCTGACTGAGCGCTTGTTGGCTAATGACGGTGATACTGGCGGCGGCTTCAGTGATTTTCTGTTCATATCCTGATGCGGTGACGACGATCTCGTCTGTTTCGGCAGATAACACAGGGTGAGCAGCCGAAGCGGCTACAAACACGCCTAAAGAATAAAAAGCCCTTTTTTTATTTTTAAACATACTTGATTCCATGATTGTCGATGAGCGGATTTTCAGGGTGTGATGCTGGTTGATGGCCGCATTGTAACGAATCATTTTTTAATGTAAATAATTATCATTAAGATACTCATTCTTAATTATGCGTTTGTGATAGCAGTCTCTCCGGCGTGAATAGAGGGTTTACCGTGCTTTATTTGTGCCGTGGATGAGCGGTTTTTCATTGCTTGGGTAAGCGCAGTGCGAAGAGAATACGGGAACGTGGCAAAGAGGGGGCGCGGGTGGCACGCCCCACCAGAGGTTACTTCGCTTGGAGATCCAACTGATACAGAGCAAACCCATTGCTGTCTGTGCCAACGGCTTTCATGGGATATTGCGCATGCTGTTTAATAAAGACATTCGCCTTGTCACTGGGTGAAGTTTCAAAGCGGACATCCAGCGGTTGCGCGCTGCGCAATGTTGCCAAATGCCAGTTATTATCCGCCTGTGGCTGCACTGCGCCGTGTTTCTGGGTTTCTGCACTGATATAAGCCGCCAGTATTGAGCGGTTTTCATCCGGTGAAGCAAAGGCGATGTGCTGCTCGCCGGTCCCGGCAAACTTACCGCCGTAGGCGCGATAGTTGTTGGTCGCTACCAGGAAAGTCGCCTGCGGATCGATCGGCTTGCCGTTGAAGGTCAGTTGCTTGATGCGTTCCGCTTTATCATTAATCAGCACACATTCACCGTCGTAGCGCGCCGGTTGGCTGACGTCGATCTGATAATTCACACCGTCGATGACATCGAAATTATACGTGCGAAATCCATCCCAGTTGATCAGCGCCTGCGGCTTACTGCTATTAAGGTCGATCTGGTTGAACTGCCCGGCGGAACATTCCAGCCACTCTTTGACCTGTTTCCCGCTGGCTTTCACCACCGCTAAGGTATTCGGGTAGAGATAAAGATCGGCGGCGTTGCGGAAAGTCAGTTGGCCTTTTTCCACTTCGACAAAGCTGGCAGGATCGTTTTTGCGGCCACCGACTTTAAACGGCGCAGCAGCGGAGAGCACCGGCAGATCGGCCAGATCCGGATCGCCCTGAATGTAGTGTTCGACGTAGGCTTTTTGCGCATTATTGACGATCTGCACTGTCGGATCGTCCTGTACCAGTGCCAGATAGCTGTACATATTGCCATCGGATTTGCCGATCGGTTTGCTGACAAATTCGCGCGTTGCCTTATGATCCTGCTGCAAGACTTTCACTAAACTGGCATCTTCTGCCACCAGCGATTTTTTGTTTTCTTTATCGTAGATCGGCCGTGCTTCTGCTTGGGCGGCGGTCACTTTCCAACGGCCGCTGTCGTTGTTCAGTTGCAGATCCACCACGCCAAGGTGGTCGCCCCACTGGCCCGGCATCACCGCTGGCACGCCGTTCAGCAGACCTTTATCAAGGTCTGCGCCTTGAATCTTGGCGAAATCTTGGCTCGGGAATACCGCATGGGCATGGCCAAACATGATGGCGTCGATACCCGGTACCTGACTGAGGTAGTACACCGAGTTTTCTGCTAGCGCTTTGTACGGCTCGCTAGAAAGGCCGGAGTGGGGAATGGCGACCACCAGATCGGCCCCTTGCTGACGCATCTCAGGCACATAACGTTTGGCGGTTTCGGTGATGTCGTTGACGGTAACCTTACCGTGCAGATTCACTTTATCCCAGCTTAAGATTTGTGGCGGCACAAAGCCGATATAGCCGATACGCAAGGTATGGGCTTTGCCATCACGATCTTTGACTGGCGTATCGACAATGATGTAAGGGGTGAACAGTGGCTTTTGCGTGGTTGCATCAATGACGTTGGCGTTGACGTACGGGAATTTAGCGCCGGCGAGGGCATTTTTCAGGTAATCGAGGCCGTAATTGAATTCGTGGTTGCCGATATTGCCCACCACGTAATCCAGCGTGTTCATGGCTTTATAAACCGGATGAATATCGCCGGGTTTTAATCCATTGGCCGCCATGTAATCGGCTAGCGGACTGCCTTGAATCAGATCGCCGTTATCTACCAATACGCTGTTGGTAACCTGCTGACGTGCCTGTTGGATCAGACTGGCGGTGCGCACCAGGCCAAATTTATCGGTTGGTTTGTCCTTGTAATAGTCGAAGTCCATCATATTGCTGTGCAGGTCGCTGGTTTCCAGCACGCGCAGATCCACCGTTGCGGCCTGGGCTGAGGCGCACACCAGCAGAGCAAGGGCGGATAATCTCAGTGGACGTTTTATCATTGGTTGTCTCCATTCCATTAATATTCGAGAGGTATCGCAAAGGGATATGTAATTATCATTGGGCATATCACCAAACTGTGAAGTTTGGCAGAAAATTGCCGAATGTAACGCAGTGAAGTGCAAAGTTGTGATGAACAAGACTTGAGGAAATACCGCGAGTTAAGAGCCTATCCCATTAGGGCTATTTCACTTGCCATTTTGGCCCTGGGCAGTGCTCGAAATCCTCACGTACTGCGTGTACGCTCCGGTTTCTGCGCGCTGTCCGTGTCCAAACTGGCTGTGCCAATTACGCCTACTGGAATAGGCTCTAAGCGGTTGAGATGGCTATTCCACGGAAAAAAAACTAGGCTGCTAGCTGTAGCAAGGGGAAATTTCCCGAGAAACCGAGTTTCAGAGGTGAATGATGTTAGAGCAAATTTGCCAGTTGTCCCGCGAAGCGGGGGCGGCGATTATGGCGGTGTATAACGGTGAACAACCGCTTGATGTGGCACAAAAAAAAGATGACTCCCCGGTTACCGCTGCCGATCTGGCTGCGCATCATATTATCCAACGGGGCTTGGCCGCGCTAACGCCGGGCATACCGCTGCTGTCGGAAGAAGATCCACCCGCCTGGGAAGTGCGCCGTAACTGGACGCGCTACTGGCTGGTCGATCCCCTCGACGGCACCAAAGAGTTTTTACATCGTAACGGCGAATTCACGGTCAATATTGCCCTGATCGAAGAGGGTGAAGCGGTGATGGGCGTGGTTTATGCGCCAGCAATAGATGTTTTGTATCTGGCCGAACGCGGTAAAGCCTGGAAAGAAGAGGGGGGGCAACGCCGTGCGATCTGCGTCAGCAATGCTCATCCGCCTTTGGTGGTGGTCAGCCGTTCGCATAGCGACGATGAATTGAAGGATTACCTGAATCAGTTAGGTGAACATCAAACGGTGAGTGTGGGCTCTTCGCTGAAGTTTTGTCTGGTGGCGGAAGGGAAAGCGCAGCTTTATCCGCGCTTTGGGCCAACCAATATCTGGGATACTGCCGCAGGGCACGCGGTCGCGGTGGCCGCCGGGGCGAAAATCCACGACTGGCAGGGCAAACCACTGCGGTATGCACCGCGTGAATCTTTTCTTAATCCCGGTTTTCGGGTTTCGCTGTTCTAGCAGAGTCCCGCCAATGTTTATGGCGGGACGACACACCGACCCGCTATTTCAGCAACTGGTGCAGCATCGTCATCACCTGCTGTACCTCTTGCGGCGTTAATGCACCATCTTTGGCAAACTGGATCTTGCCTTCTTGGTCCAGTACCACAATCGCGGAACCTTTCGGTTGCAGATCCCAGGCTTTTTTGACGTTGCCATTGCTGTCGACGATAAACTGCGACCAAGGGAAGGTTTTCTTGCTGTCTTCAATGCTGTTGCGCACAAACATGGCGGTGCCGATGATGGCATCGTCAGTATTGACGATCGTCGTGGTCTGGTAACGATCGTGCGGTAGCTTGGCAGCCTTAATGGCCTCAATCAGCGGATCGTTCAGATCCTTGGCGGAGGTGCGGCCAGCAATATGCTGGACGACACGCACTTTTCCGCTCAGCTGCGCGCTATTCCAGCTTTTATAGCTAAACTTATCATTATCGTAATTCAACTCTCCTTTATCGCTGATGCCGATAGGGGCGACGCGCTGTTGGAGTTGGAAGTTGTGTGCCGAGGCCAGCATTGGGGCCAACAGCAGCGCTATCATCAGCAGGCTACTCTTTTTCATGCATTCTCCTGAAAGGGGAAATTATTATTAAATGATACGCAGGTGCCTAAAGCATAGGTGGTCATCAGAGGTCTGTCCTGTTAGCCGGATCGCAGTTTTCCCTTCTGGCTCCTTTCATGCGTTTTTTGAAGGGTTATACTGATAAATTCAAAAATAATTCTATACAATTCTGTCAAAAAGTGTAAATACAGTGCAGAAAACCAGGCGGAGTTGAACAAAATAGTCTTTACTCAATCTACTAGATAGTAAGACAAGTTGCGTTCCGAATTTCGAGGCTGCCGCTTTGGTGGCCCGCTGAGCGCATTGCTCCAATGGGAGGAGAGTAAAACAATGAGAATCTTCCAGCGTTATAATCCACTGAAGGTGGCGAAGTATGTCAAAACCCTGTTCCGAGGGCGGTTGTACATCAAAGATGTAGGGGCATTCGAATTCGACAAAGGCAAAATTCTGATACCGAAGGTGCGCGACAAACGCCATTTCAGCGTGATGTCAGAGGTCAACCGTCAGGTGTTGCTGTTGCAAGCCGAAATGGGTTGATTAAAAATCTCCAAACAATTGCGGCCCCAAACGGGGCCGCTGATGTTTCTGGATCCAGGCGTTTATGCCTGAGGGGATTCATCCGGGGTTTTTGGCAATAGGCTGGTCGGTTTGTCACTCAGGCGCGTAACCAGCAACTGGTCAATCTTGTAGCTATCAATATCCACTACTTCAAACTTGTAGCCAGCATACTTGACGAAATCGGTGCGTTTCGGGATTTTACGCAGCATATACATCATAAACCCGCCGATGGTTTCATAGTTACCGGCCTGCGGGAACTCATCAATGTGCAGCACGCGCATCACATCTTCGATCGGCGTACCGCCTTCAATCAGCCAGGAGCTTTCGTCACGCGCCACAATCTGCTCTTCCTGCCCTTGGCCCACCAGATCGCCCATCAGCGTGGTCATCACATCGTTCAGGGTGATGATCCCCACCACCAGCGCATATTCGTTGAGGATCACCGCAAAGTCTTCCCCCGCAGTTTTAAAGCTTTCCAGCGCTTCTGACAGGGTTAAGGTATCGGGCACGATCAACGCCGAGCGGATCTGCACGCCGCTGCTCAGCACCAGGCTCTGGTTGCCCAGCACGCGGTTCAACAGGTCTTTGGAGTCGACATAGCCGACCACCTGATCGATGTTGCCATCGCAGACCAGGAATTTGGAGTGTGGGTGGGTGGAAATCTTCTCTTTGATACTGTCTTCGCTTTCGCGCAGATCGAAGTAGATCACGCTTTCACGGGAGGTCATCGACGAAGGCACCGTGCGTGATTCCAGTTCGAACACGTTTTCAATCAGCTCATGTTCCTGCTTGCGCAACACCCCGGCCAGCGCACCGGCCTCCACCACCGCGTAAATGTCGTCGGAGGTGATGTCGTCCTTACGCACCATCGGCAGTTTGAACAGGCGGAAGATCAGGTTAGCCATACCGTTGAAGAACCACACAAGTGGCCGGCAGATCATGATCGAGAAACGCATCGGGTTGATGATCCGGACGGCAACCGTCTCTGGTGCAATCATACCGATGCGCTTCGGGGTCAAATCCGCGAACAGGATGAACATACTGGTCACCAGCACAAACGAACACATGAAGCTGATTTGCTCCGACAGTTCAGGCGACAGGAAACGATCGAATAACACTTTAAAAGAGGGGGAGAAAGCCGCATCACCGACGATACCGCCCAGAATGGCCACAGCGTTGAGGCCGATTTGTACCACGGTAAAGAACAGGCCCGGTGTTTCTTGCAGTTTAAGCACTCTGGCGGCATTGACGTTACCTTCGTCAGCCATCAGTTTCAGTTTGATCTTGCGTGACGCAGCCAGAGAAATTTCCGAAAGCGAGAAAAATGCACTCACCGCAATCAGAAAAAGAATCAGTAAAATACTGTTTAACATAGTCTATCCATTGGTGCCGACGGGATGGCGGCGCTCTTTCGGAGGGGGTATATATTGTGAAAAAACTAATGATAACAACCAGAAGGGAAGCTATCAGGCTGCAAACGCAGCCTGCATAGTATAGCAGTTGCCCTGTAAGGGCCGCCAGCGGTTAAAAATTTACCGCTGGTCAACGGGTTACCCCTGCGGCGGCAGGCAAACCCCGATCCCGCCCAGGCCGCAATAGCCACCAGGGTTTTTGTGCAGATACTGTTGGTGATCGTCCTCGGCGTAATAGAATGGCCGCGCGGCAGCGATTTCGGTGGTGATGGTGCGTTTATCATGCGCCTCATTCATCGCCTGCTGGAAGCGTTGCAGGCTGTGTTGCGCTTCTGCCTGCTGCTCGGGAGATAAAAAATAGATAGCAGAACGATACTGTGTGCCAATATCCCCGCCCTGACGCATCCCCTGTGCCGGATCGTGGTTTTCCCAGAATATCTGTAGCAGATGTTGATAGCGGGTGACTTGCGGATCAAACACCACGCGCACCACTTCGGCATGGCCGGTCTGGCCGCTGCACACTTCGCGATAGGTCGGGTTTGGCGTATATCCCCCGCTGTAACCGGCGGCGGTGCTGTAAACCCCCGGCTGTTGCCAGTACAGGCGCTCGACACCCCAGAAGCAGCCCATGCCGAAGATCGCCACTTCCATCCCTTCAGGTATCACCGTCATGGAATGGCCGGTCACCTCGTTGAGGGTTGCCACCGGCATGGGCGTGGTACGGCCAGGCAACGCGTTTGCCTGATCGATAGTTTGAGACTTATCAAAGAATTGCACCAGGGTTTACTCCTGTAGTTGCAGTAAGAATTGACCTAATAGAGGCGTGTGTCGGTTGTAACTGGCAACTTCTTTGCCCACAATAAGTCTTATGTTGTGTTTATGTATAAGCTTAACGCAGTATTTTGAGCGCAAAAAGCCAAGAATGCGTCTTGTTTTCGGTAACAGAAGATGCCGGGCTCCAGAGCAAAGGTATTGGCAGGAAATAAAATAAACTAAGGAGAACCAGTGCCACGATACCCGGTCCTTTGCGTTTTATGTGCGTTGCTTGTTGCGCCATCGGTGTTTGCGGCGAATCTGCGGCTACAGGTTCAAGGCCTGAGTGGGGATTTGGAAAGAAACGTCCGGGCGCGTCTTTCAGGGATCACGCCGGAAGAGGTGAGCGCCGAAGGGCGTTTTCGCGCACGAGTGGATGCTGCTATTCGTCAGGGCTTACGGCCGCTGGGATATTATGAGCCCACGATTGAGTTCACGCTGGACGATCGCCCAACGCTTTCGCGCCCGGTGCTGTATGCCAAGGTCAACCCCGGCGAGCCGGTGCGGATTGCCGGGGTGAATATCAATCTGGAAGGCGGTGCGCGAACCGATGAAGACTATCTCACGCTGGTCAAAAGCCGCCGCCCGACCCAGGGTGAAATCCTTAATCACGGCGAATATGACGGCTTTAAAAACGCACTGACCGGGCTGGCGCTGCGCAAAGGATACTTCGACGCCAACATGGCCAAGAGCCAGCTTGGGGTTGCGCAGGAGCTGCACAAGGCTTTCTGGGACATCGACTTCGACAGTGGCGATCGTTACCACTTTGGCAAGGTGAGGTTTCAGGGATCGCAAATCCGCGAAGACTATCTGCAAAATCTGGTGCCCTTTCATCAGGGAGACTATTACGACTCGAACGAGCTTGCCGAACTGAACCGTCGTTTATCCGCCACTAACTGGTTTAACTCCGTGGTGGTGTCTCCTGATTTTCACGATGCCAAAGAGAACAAGATTTTGCCGCTAGATGCGCTGGTTACGCCACGCAACAGCAATATCATGGAGTTGGGCGGCGGTTTTTCTACCGATATCGGCCCGCGAGTGAGAGGGACCTGGCGTAAACCCTGGCTGAACGATCGCGGCCAGAGCCTGACCACCAGTGCCAGTATTTCGGCACCGGAGCAACAGCTGGATTTAACCTATCGTATTCCCTTGATGAGAAGCCCGCTGGAACAGTATTACCTGTTGCAGGGCGGCTTTAAACGCACCGATCTGAATGATACCAAGTCTGACAGTACCAAAATGGTGGTTTCACGTAACTGGGATCTCTCCAGCGGCTGGCAGCGAGCGTTAACGATGAGCTGGCGTTTGGACCACTTTACCCAAGGTTTGGTCACCGACACCACCATGCTGCTTTACCCTGGCGCTACCGTTAACCGCACGCGTTCACGCGGTGGCCTGATGCCGGTCTGGGGGGACAGCCAACGTTATTCTATCGATGTTTCCGACACCACCTGGGGTTCTGACGCCGATTTTGCGCTGTTGCAGGCACAGAACGTCTGGATCCGCACCCTGGCGGAGAAACACCGGTTTGTGGCTCGTGGCCAGGTGGGGTGGATTGAAACTAACAACTTCGACAGAATACCGCCGGACCTGCGCTTTTTCGCCGGTGGCGATCGCAGCATTCGTGGCTATAAGTTCAGGGGCGTTTCCCCGCGTGACGACAGTGGCAAACTGACCGGTGCCTCTAAAATGCTGACCGGTTCGTTGGAATATCAATACAACATGACCGGCCGCTGGTGGGGAGCGATGTTTGTCGACTCGGGGGAGGCGGTGAACGATATCAGACAGCGGGATATCAAAACCGGCGCGGGCGTTGGCGTGCGCTGGCAGTCACCGGTGGGGCCGGTGAAGTTGGATATCGCCGCACCGATTGGGGATCAAGAAACCCACGGCGTACAGTTTTATATCGGCTTGGGGCCTGAACTATGAGCCTGGTGAAAAAGATTTGTCTGGGGTTCCTGATCCTGTTGCTTCTGTTGGTAGGGACGGTGGCGTTTCTGCTGGGTACCACCACCGGCTTGCATATGGTGATCAATGGCGCAGTACGCTGGGTTCCGGGGCTGGAAATTGCGGCCATCAGCGGTGGCTGGCGCGATTTGACGCTGAAAGGCGTGAAATACCAGATGCCAGGCGTTGCGGTTAACGCCGGGCAGTTCCATCTGTCGCTCGATCTCTCCTGCCTTAAACACAGCTCATTGTGTATCAATGCGTTGACTGCGCAAGATGTGGATGTGGTGGTGAAAACCGCCGAAATGCCGCCATCCGCTCCGGTAACGGAAACCCGCGAGCCGCTCACCAACCTCAGCACGCCGTACCCGATAGCATTACGTCTGTTGGCCTTGAATAACGTTAAGGTCAGCGTGGACGATACCGCTATTTCGCTCGGGGAGTTCCGCACTGGCGCTCAGTGGCAGCAGCGTGCATTAACGTTGCAACCTACCTCAATTCGCGCTTTGTTGATCGCGTTGCCAAAAACGCCGGTACTTGCTGCTGATGCGGTGGCGAAGAAGGCGGCGGAAGCAACAGCAGCAGAAAAACCGTTAGCGGAAACGTTGCAAGCCTTGTTCAGCAAACCGCTGTTGCCGGAATTGCCGGAAATCCACCTGCCGCTCGATCTCACCGTCCAACAAATCAGCGGTGAGCAGTTGCGTTTGACTGGCGATAACGACGTTTCGATCACCAGCCTGTTGCTGCAACTCAGCACTCAGGATCAGCATATTCAGCTCGACAGCTTTGTCGTGAAATCGCCACAGGGTTCGCTTTCAGCCAAAGGCCAGGCGACGCTGATCGGCAATTGGCCAGTAGAAATGACAGTCAACAGTGCGCTGAACCTCGATCCGCTGAAAGGCGAAAAGGTGAAGCTGAACATCGGCGGTGCGCTGCGCGAAGAACTGAAACTGGCGCTTAATCTTTCTGGCCCGGTGAGTGCGCAACTTGATGTGCAAACCCAACTGGCACAAGCCGGGTTGCCGCTGGCTTTGACGCTGCAAAGCAAGCGGTTGAAATGGCCGTTGACCGGCGAGGCACAGTATCAGGTCAACGATCTGCGTCTGCGCCTCAACGGCAAAGCCGCCGATTATGCGCTATCGACCCGCGCCAATTTCCAGGGCCAGGATCTGCCACCGGCGGCCATCACGCTGGACGGTAAAGGCAATCTGGCACAGTTCCGGCTCGAACGCCTGCGCGTGGCGGCGCTGCAAGGTAATACCGATCTCACCGCGCTGGTGGACTGGAGCAAGGCAATAAGCTGGACCTCTCAACTGACGCTCAGCGGTATCAACACCGCCAAACAATGGCCGGAGTGGCCAGCACGGCTGGACGGCAAAATCACCACCCGTGGCAGCCTGCACGGCGGCAGTTGGCAACTTCAGGTGCCGGTATTGCAGCTTGATGGCAATGTGAAGCAAAACAAAGTCTCGGCTCGTGGCACGCTCAGCGGTAATGCGGCCGGGCAGTGGCGCATCCCTGGTATCGAACTGGCGCTGGGGCGCAATACACTCAGCGCCAAAGGCCAACTCGATGAGAAAAACTGGAATCTGGATGCCAATATTGATGCACCGCGTCTGGATGGGGCCCTGCCAGGGCTGGGGGGAACCGTAAGAGGCCAGATCAGGCTACGTGGCAACCTACAGGCACCGCAGTTGCTGGCGGATCTGACGGCGCTTGGCCTGCAATGGCAGGCGTTGCACATCAACCGGGTGAAAGTGGATGGCGATGTGCGTTCTGCTGAGCAGATCCAGGGGCAGTTGACCGTGCGGGTGGAACAGCTTAAGCAGGATGCATTACAGGTTAATCTGCTGACGCTGGATGCGCGCGGCAGCGAGCGCCAACACCGGCTGCAACTGAATGTTGAGGGTAAGCCGGTTTCCGGGCAACTTCAGCTTACCGGTAGTTTTGATCGCCAACAGCAGCGCTGGCGCGGCGATCTCAACAATACCCGCTTCGATACGCCGGTAGGTGAATGGCGTTTGACCCGCTCCATCGCGCTGGATTACCTGAATACGCAGCAGAGAATCAGCGTTGGGCCGCACTGCTGGCAGAACCCCAATGCCGAACTGTGCGTGCCGAGAACCATCGAAGCCGGAGCCAGCGGCCAGGCCAGCGTGGTGCTCAACCGTTTTGATCTGGCGATGATTAAACCATTCCTGGGGCCGGACACCGCGATGAGCGGCGTATTCAGCGGCCGGGCGGATGTCAGTTGGCAACCGGGCGGTGTGTTACCACAGGCGCGAGTCTCGCTGGTGGGCAACAGCGTGAAAGTGGTGCAGCAGATGCAGGGTAGCGCGCTGCCGATTGCGTTTGAAACGCTCAATCTCAACGCGGGGATGAACAATGGCCGCATGCAGGCTGACTGGCTGATCAAGCTGGTCAACAATGGGCAGTTCAACGGCAACATTCAGATCGCCGATCCGCAGGTGCGCCGTAATATCAGCGGTAATGTGAATATCACCAATATCTCGATGGATTTGCTTAAGCCGATGTTGACGCAGGGCGAAAAAGCCTCGGGGATGCTGAATGCCAATTTGCAGTTGGGCGGCAGCGCGCAGAGACCGTTGGTATTTGGCCGTCTGGCACTGGATAAGGCGATGATCACCGGCCACTGGATGCCGTTTGATATGACCGAAGGCCGCCTGGCGGTGAATTTCAACGGGATGACCTCAACGCTGGAAGGGCTGCTCAGCACCACCCATGGGCAACTGAATCTGGCGGGTGATGCTGACTGGCATGATATCAATGCCTGGCGTGCGCGCATCGCGGCTAAAGGCAATCAGCTACGGGTCACAATACCGCCAATGGTGCGTATTGACGTTTCACCGGATCTGGTGTTTGAAGCCACGCCGCAGCTGTTCGCACTTAACGGTTCGGTTGATATTCCCTGGGCGCGCATTACGGTGCAGGAACTGCCGGAAAGTGCGGTAGGTGTCTCCCGTGATGAAGTGATGCTCAATAACCAGTTGGAACCGATTAAACCGGCTACGGCGGGGATCCCGATCAACAGTAATTTGATGGTGCGTATCGGTAACGACGTGCGGTTGGATGCGTTCGGCCTGAAGGCCGTGCTGCGTGGCAACCTGCGGGTGGTGCAGGATCAGAATGGCCTGGGGCTGAATGGGCATATTGATATCCCATCGGGGCGCTTCCACGCTTACGGGCAGGATCTGATCGTGCGTAAAGGCCAGTTGCTGTTCTCTGGCCCACCCGATCAGCCGTTGTTGAATATCGAAGCGGTGCGTAACCCAGATGCTACCCAAGATGGCGTCACCGCCGGGGTGCGAGTGACCGGGATGGCGGATGCGCCAAGACTTGAGGTGTTCTCGGATCCGACGTTATCGCAGC
Organism: Serratia sp. YWN4; assembly: GCF_055790845.1. Taxonomy (NCBI): domain Bacteria; kingdom Pseudomonadati; phylum Pseudomonadota; class Gammaproteobacteria; order Enterobacterales; family Yersiniaceae; genus Serratia; species Serratia sp. YWN4. The sequence continues at coordinate 4,972,288 of NZ_CM147696.1, read as the reverse complement.
AAGAAGCGCTGTCTTACCTGTTGCGCGGCCAGGGTTTGGGGGCGACCGGTGCTGATGGCAATGCCATGACCTCAATGTTAATTGGCATGGGGGTTGCACAAAGTGGTCAACTTGTGGGTAAAATCGGCGAGGCGTTTGGCGTAAGTAATCTGGCCCTTGATACTGAGGGAGTTGGCGACAGCTCTCAGGTAGTGGTGAGCGGCTATGTCCTCCCTGGCTTACAAGTAAAATATGGGGTGGGAATATTCGACTCGCTGGCCACGCTGACGTTGCGATACCGCCTGATGCCTAGGCTGTATCTGGAAGCGGTGTCTGGCATTGACCAAGCACTGGATGTGCTCTATCAGTTTGAGTTTTAAGCTATGCGAATCATTGTTTACGGCAGTTTACGACGCAAGCAGGGGAACAGCCATTGGATGACTAACGCCCAATGGTTGGGCGATCATGAGCTTGATGGTTATCAGATTTATAATCTGGGCCATTACCCGGCTGCAATCCCTGGAGAGGGCACGGTACATTGCGAAGTGTATCGTATTAACTCATCGATTCTGGCAGAGCTGGACGAATTGAAAAGTAATACCAGGGACTATAAGCGCGAACTGATTCAGACACCTTATGGAAGTGCGTGGATCTACCTGTATAAGCACAGCGTAGAGGGTTTTCCGCGGATCGAGTGTGGTGACTGGCTGAAGCGCCTAGACTAAAAAGCAATAAAAAACGCCGCTCAATGAGCGGCGTTCTTCATCTGAACGGGCGAGAATTACTTCTTGGCGCGTTCGAAAGAGGCAACGATTTCAGCTTTAGCGGCGGCAGCATCTGCCCAGCCGTCTACTTTCACCCATTTGCCTTTTTCCAGATCTTTGTAGTGCTCAAAGAAGTGGGTGATCTGTGCTTTCAGCAGTTCTGGCAGATCGTTCACGTCTTTCACGTGATCGTATTCTTTGGTCAGTTTGCTGTGCGGTACGGCAACCAGCTTCGCATCTTCACCGGCTTCGTCAGTCATCTTCAGCACGCCAACCGGACGGCAGCGGATCACTGAGCCAGGTTGCAGCGGATACGGCGTTGGCACCAGCACGTCAACCGGGTCGCCGTCCAGGGACAGGGTATGGTTGATGTAACCGTAGTTGCACGGATAGAACATCGCAGTGGACATGAAGCGGTCAACGAACAGCGCGCCGGTCTCTTTGTCGATTTCATATTTGATTGGATCGGCGTTAGCCGGGATTTCGATAACTACGTAGATGTCTTCCGGCAGGTCTTTGCCAGCAGGGACCAGATTCAAGCTCATGTCGGTTTCCTTTAATCAAACCAGAAATGGAGTGGCAGTATTATAGCGGACTCTTTTACGATTTCCTGCCCTTTTCATCATGTACTCAAGCGCTAACGACAAAGGGCGCGGATGCGCCCTTTGTTATGTAGATATCGTTGCTGGCTTATTCGTCTGGGAACTCGGCGATAAAGCACTCGGCTTGTTCTACCATCGATTTAGTCCCGACGAAGAACGGGGCACGCTGGTGCAGCTTTTCTGGCACGATATCCAGAATGCGTCTTTTACCGTCGCTGGCTTTGCCACCGGCCTGTTCGGCCAGGAGCGCCATCGGGTTGCATTCATACAACAGGCGCAGCTTGCCTTGCGGGTGGCTGGCGGTGCTTGGATAAATGTAGATACCGCCTTTCAGCAGGTTGCGGTGGAAGTCGGCAACCAGTGAACCGATATAACGTGAGGTGTAGGGGCGCTGCGTCGCTTCATCCTGCTCTTGGCAGTATTTGATGTATTTCTTCACCCCGAGCGGGAACTTGATGTAGTTACCTTCGTTGATGGAATACATGCAGGCTTTTTCCGGGTAGCGCACTTTCTCGTGAGAGAGGCAGAACACCCCCAGAGACGGATCGTAAGTGAAAGCATGCACGCCATAACCGGTGGTGTACACCAGCATGGTGGATGAGCCGTACACCACGTAACCGGCAGCAACCTGAGCGTTGCCAGGTTGCAGGAAATCTTCTTCGGTAACAGGAGTACCGATCGGGGTGATACGGCGATAGATCGAGAAAATCGTCCCGACTGAGACGTTGACATCAATGTTGGACGATCCGTCCAACGGATCCATCAGCACCACATACTTGCCATTTTCAGCCCGCTCGCCGTCGAATATGACGATCTCGTCTTCTTCTTCAGAAGCGATACCCGCGACTTCACCGCGTGCTTTCAGTGCTGCTTTCAGTTTTTCGTTGGCGAACAGGTCCAGTTTCATCTGAACTTCGCCTTGGACGTTGGAAATGCCGCTGGTCCCCAGAATATCAACCAAACCGGCCTTGTTGATATCACGGTGGATGATTTTGGCGCCCAGTTTAATTGCAGAAAGTAGTGCAGTCAGCTCGCCGGTGGCGTGAGAGAAGTCGTGCTGTTTCTCGACGATAAATTCGCCTAACGTTTTCATGACACAATCCCTGAATCTACGGATGGATAGCGGTTTGTTAACAAGCCGCCAACGTTTATCGTCAGCCAGTGTAGCCCAAAGCATTACGCCATTCATAGGCAAATCCATTTCTTCCAGGCGATTCTGAGCGTTAGAATAAGCACTAAATCGATGCACTCAAATGAGAAACCTAATGCGCATACATATTCTTGGGATCTGCGGCACCTTTATGGGTGGGTTGGCAATGCTGGCGCGTTCGCTTGGACATGAGGTTAGTGGCTCCGATGCCAACGTTTACCCTCCAATGAGCACGCTGCTGGAAAATCAGGGGATCGGTCTGATCCAGGGTTACGATCCGGCACAGCTGGATCCCGTTCCGGATCTGGTAATTATCGGCAATGCGATGACTCGCGGAAATCCTTGTGTGGAAACGGTGTTGGAACGCGGTATTCCTTACGTTTCTGGCCCGCAGTGGCTGCATGACCAGGTGCTGCGCGATCGTTGGGTGTTAGCGGTGGCCGGTACGCACGGTAAAACCACCACCGCCGGGATGGCGACCTGGATCCTGGAGGCCTGTGGCTATCAGCCGGGTTTTGTGATTGGCGGCGTGCCGGGTAACTTCGAGGTTTCTGCCCGTCTCGGCGGCAGCCCGTTCTTCGTCATCGAAGCTGATGAATACGATTGTGCCTTCTTCGACAAGCGCTCCAAGTTTGTGCATTACAGCCCGCGTACGCTGATCATGAACAACCTGGAGTTCGATCATGCAGACATTTTTGACGATCTGAAAGCGATCCAGAAGCAGTTCCACCATCTGGTGCGCCTGGTGCCAGGGAAGGGCAAAATCATCTTGCCGGACAATGACGCGCATCTGAAACAGGTGATGGCGATGGGATGCTGGAGTGAGCAGGAGTTGGTCGGCGATGAAGGGGCTTGGCGTGCGCACAAGCTGACCCCGGATGCCAGCCATTACGAGGTTTTCCTCAATGGCGATAAGGTTGGCGAGGTTAACTGGGCGCTGGTGGGTGAACATAATATGCACAATGGTCTGATGGCGATTGCGGCAACCCGTCACGTTGGCGTGCAACCCGCCGATGCCTGCCGCGCGTTGGGTGATTTCATCAATGCTCGCCGTCGCCTGGAACTGCGTGGCGAAGCCAACGGCGTGACGGTCTATGATGATTTTGCGCATCATCCTACCGCTATTCTTGCCACGCTGGCCGCGCTGCGTGGCAAAGTGGGGGGCACCGCGCGTATTCTGGCGGTATTGGAGCCCCGTTCCAACACCATGAAGATGGGGATCAGCAAAAACGATCTGGCCCCTTCGCTGGGCCGCGCTGATGAAGTGTTCCTATTCCAGCCGCATCACATTCCCTGGCAGGTCGCCGAAGTGGCTGACGCCTGTGTGCAAACGGCGCATTGGAGTGCCGATCTCGAGACATTAGTGGAGATGATCGTCAAAACGGCGCAGCCGGGTGACCATATTCTGGTGATGAGCAACGGCGGATTTGGCGGTATTCATGACAAACTGCTGGCGGCGTTGGCTACAAAGGCCGAACCGAAAGAAGCCTACTGAAGCGTTTTCCCCTCATTTATCAAGTCATGGCCGCGAAAGCGGCCTTTTTTACACAGATAAAAAAGCCCTCGCGAGCGAGGGCAATAGGGTTCGTCGAATAGGACGACGAGGTTTTCTAGGAAATGGGCATTTATCTCAGAACTCGGCAGTGGCAGTGACGAGGGGTGTTCAGCAAATGCGCTCTCTTAGTGATTACTTGTAAATTTCAGCAGTGGCGTGGAAGTTGCCTTCGTTGCGAGCTTCGATCACACGATACGCTGTTGCCCCTTTGGCATCGGCTTTGGCAGACAGTGCCTGACGGATATCTGAAGGGGCTGCACCGACGCCGCTGACGGTGATGGTACCTGTGGATTGCAGTTTTTCAGCTTGCGATGCATCGATGGATTGTGCTGCAAAAGAGCCAAAAGAAAGCATAGAGAGAAGGCTGATTGCTGCAACGGTAGTTTTAATTTTCATGATTTATCCTCTTAGTGTTCTTTTATCAGTTCCAATGAACTGTGATTTACGTCACGAAAATGAGTATACATCTAGTAACTACAAAAATTAATAGTCAGCTAACAATTTCTAGTGAAACTTTATTCGGTCATCATTCTTTTTAAGAACCTAATGGAATAAAAAGCGATGATTAAATGAGCTGTTGATGTTAAATTTATGTAATTTCAACAGGCTAAGTGCTTTTGACTAAAAGTGCGAAATATCACAGATACTACTGATTGCTCACACAGGAATGTCATTGAAATGTGCTGCAAGTCGGTAAATAAGCAGCTTTAAACTTGGTGAGGGATGTTGGGGTGAGAGTGCTATGGCAAGAAAGCGTTAACAAAATAGGGCTGATTGCCCTATTTTGTTAACGGAATGCATCACAGTTCCTGTTCGAACAGCGTGAGAATGGCTTCAAACAGTTGGCGCGCGGTAAATGTGCTGGCTGGGGTGACGAAGATCGTATCATCACCGGCGATAGTGCCGAGGATCCCTTCGGATTTACCCAGGGAATCCAGCAAGCGCGCAATTAACTGTGCGGCGCCTGGGCTGGTATGGATCACCACGATGGCATCATTGTGATCGACATCCAGCACCAGATTCTTCAGCGGGCTGGTGGTGGTGGGTACACCGAGTTCCGCCGGAAGGCAATACACCATCTCCATTTTGGCATTGCGTGTGCGCACCGCGCCGAACTTGGTCAGCATGCGAGACACTTTGGATTGGTTAATGTTTTCGAAGCCTTCTTCTTGCAGCGCCAAAACGATCTCGCCTTGAGAACTGAATTTTTCTTCTTTCAATAACGCCTTGAACGCTTTGATCAGATCTTCCTGCTTTGCGGGATTACGCATTTTGCACCGTGGAATGTTGATAATGGATGCCATTATTATGCATATAAATGAATTTTTATGCAATCTTGGCGTGCCAAGAGCAAATAGTAACGTGCGGAAAATAAGGAAGGGCCGGGATTTTAACAAAATCCGTATCTCATGAATATGCCCTTTTGGCGTGGGAAACGAGTCAGCTCCCCGGTAAAGAAAATGTTATTAAAATGATGTTGTTCTGATGTTATGTAAGGGTGTAATGTAACGGCCGGTTAACTCGCCCGTGAAGAACCTCGCACTATTTTCGATTAGTGTGCGCTATGCCCTTAATGCGTAAGCTATTTAATCTAAAATGATCGCGACATCGGCCATTTTATTGCGCCAGCTCTAAAACCGACTGTTAATAGGTTGTTTTTAAAGGTGTAATAAATTAAGGGCCGAGGCCAAAGAATTCACGGCGCTTTTATATTTAAGATAATAAAGGAGTATAGGATGAAAGTTGCAGTTCTCGGTGCTGCTGGCGGTATCGGCCAGGCCCTCGCCCTTCTACTCAAAACCCAGCTTCCTTCAGGTTCTGAACTCACCCTCTACGACATTGCCCCTGTTACCCCAGGCGTTGCCGTTGACTTAAGCCACATCCCAACCGCAGTTAAAATCAAAGGCTTCAGTGGTGAAGATGCGACTCCTGCGCTGCACGGTGCCGATGTGGTGCTGATTTCTGCCGGTGTTGCTCGTAAGCCTGGTATGGATCGTTCAGATTTGTTTAATGTGAACGCCGGTATCGTGCGTAACCTGATCGAGCAAGTGGCTAAAACCTGCCCGAAAGCCTGCATCGGTATCATCACCAACCCGGTGAATACCACGGTGGCGATTGCCGCAGAAGTGCTGAAGAAAGCCGGTGTTTACGACAAAAATAAACTGTTTGGCGTTACCTCGCTGGATATTATCCGCTCCAACACCTTTGTGGCTGAGCTGAAAGGTAAAAAGCCGGAAGAGCTGGAAGTGCCGGTCATCGGTGGTCACTCTGGCGTTACCATTCTGCCACTGCTGTCGCAGATCCCAGGCGTGAACTTTACCGCGCAGGAAGTGGCTGATCTGACCAAGCGTATCCAGAATGCGGGTACCGAAGTGGTTGAGGCTAAAGCCGGTGGCGGTTCAGCGACCCTGTCTATGGGCCAGGCGGCGGCACGTTTCGGCCTGTCTCTGGTGCGTGCGCTGAGCGGTGAGAAAGGCGTGGTGGAATGTGCCTATGTTGAAGGTGACGGCAAATATGCTCGCTTCTTCGCACAACCCCTGCTGCTGGGCAAAAACGGTGTTGAAGAACGTAAAGACGTCGGCGCTCTGAGCGCGTTCGAGCAACAAGCGCTGAACGAAATGCTGGACGTGCTGCACAAAGATATCGAACTGGGCGAAAAATTTATCAATAACTGATAGCGCCAGTTCGATTAGCTTTACAAAAGCCGCCGGAACAACAGTCCGGCGGCTTTTTTTATTTGTCTCATGATTTGATACGGCTTTTTCGATCCAGCAAACGTTGTGTGTGCGGATCAAAATACCGGCTTGGCCAAATTTCCGCAGGATGAACATTCAATGCGTCGGCAATCAGCCATTCTCCTTTCGGCCAGGGGCGTGACAGCGCATTGGCAAGGGTAGATGAGCTTAGCCCTGCCTCGCGTGAAACCGCTGCCAATGTCGTCCCTCTCTTCTTTAATGCCGCTATTACGTCTGCTGGATGCCAGTCTGGGTTCCGTGAATTCATGTTTACATTCCTTTTTTGATTAGAGAAAGTTCTGTTAGTGGTATAACTAACAGGTCAGAATTAATCGTTTGAACAACATGAAGCGCTTATTCAGAAACCAGAATACCACTAAGTTTCTAAAAAACATCTTATGGTTTCTGAAAAATTTGTTTTGCCACACTATTGTCCAGAGATAATGGCTATGAAAAACGAGTGGTTTGCTGCCAAGGAGCTTACAGGCATCGCAGGATTACCTTCTTCTACACAGGGAATCAATCTGATGGCGCGGCGCGAAGGCTGGGTCAGCCGCCGTCGTAAAGGCGTACAGGGAAAGGCGTTGGAATATCATGTCGACAGCTTGCCCAGCGGCGTGAGGAAACTGTTGATACTGCGGGAGGAACCGGCGGCCTATGAGGTGGAGCGGCAGGATCCTTTGGCGGTCTGGATTGAATATTATTACCATCTGTCAGACAGCGAACGGGCGCAGGTGATGGCGTTTCTGATGCGCGAAGGTGTCGGCAGTTTGCTGGTGTGGATCGCCGAGCAGAACAAGTAGCGCACGGCGCTGTATATAACATTCATCCCTGCTGCAAGCTGTGTTCAGTGCGGCTTTCGTTTTACCTTCTCTATGAGTCAATAAGCCTGGCTTGAGTTATCGCCGGGTAATTTTCTTACGCGGCAACTCTATAATGAATGGTGTGACTAACGGAGGGGCATTAATCGTTTGTTCCACTGGAACTCATTAATGCAGAGAATTAATAGGCCTGTAATCCAGGCCTATTTGAATATTAGGAAAGAGGTATTTCTTAAAAATCGCGTTGAACGGCCAGATGGGCTAATCCTTCCAGCGCCGCACGATGTGGCGATTTCGGCAGCACCTGCAAGGCGGCAATCGCTTTGTCCGCTTCTTCTTCCGCGCGTTGGCGGGTGTAGATCAGAGAACCGCACGCCTCCATGGCGGCCAGCACCGGTTCCAGCAGATGGCGGCCATTCCCCTGCTCAATGGCTGTGCGGATCATCGCTGACTGTTCCGCATTGCCATTGTGCATAGCGTGCAATAAAGGCAGCGTGGGTTTGCCCTCATTGAGATCGTCACCGGTATTTTTGCCCAGCGTGACCCCGTCGGCACTGTAATCGAGCAGATCGTCGATCAACTGGAACGCAGTACCCAGGTAGCGGCCATAGTCCTGCAATGCTTTTTCTTCTGCCTCACTGGCACCGGCAAGAATGCCCGATGACTGGGCCGCTGCTTCAAACAGGCGGGCGGTTTTGCTGTAGATCACCCGCATGTAGCTTTCTTCAGTAATGTCAGGGTCGTGCACGTTCATCAACTGTAGCACTTCGCCTTCGGCAATCACGTTGACGGCCTCAGACATCAGCGCCAGCACGCGCAGCGATTCCAGGCTGGTCATCATCTGAAAAGCACGGGTATAGATGAAGTCTCCAACCAACACGCTGGCCGCATTGCCGAACGCTGCGTTGGCGGTAGCCTTGCCACGGCGCATATCGGATTCATCCACCACGTCATCATGCAGCAGCGTGGCGGTGTGAATGAACTCGATCAGGGCTGCCACGGTAATATGTTTATCACCTTGATAGTGCAGCGCCCGCGCCGCCAGCACGGCGATCATCGGACGAATGCGCTTACCGCCACCGCTGATAATGTAATAGCCAAGTTGATTGATGAGCGTGACATCGGAATTCAACTGTTCGAGAATTGTTGCGTTCACGGCCGCCATATCTTGCGCGGTTAACTCAGTAATTTGTTCTAGGTTCATTGTATTTTTTCAGCTGTGTTTCTGTTCACCGCGATGAGATCGCTGCTCACATCGGTATAGGGCGGTCACTGTCGCCTTTGATTGTACTTGAAAAACGACATAGATAAACGCCATGAAAGAAACTGTGTTTTTTTTCTTCTTTTTTCACCTTCTGGCCCTATTCTGCACTTGTCATGCGCGGGATTATTGCGTAGAATTCGCGCCCTATTGTGAATATTTATAGCGCGCTCTGTACTGAACAGTTGGGCACGCGGAAAGCGGAGTTTTATATGTACGCGGTTTTCCAAAGTGGTGGTAAACAACACCGAGTAAGCGAAGGTCAAACCGTTCGCTTGGAAAAGCTGGACATCGCAACTGGTGAAGCGGTTGAGTTTGACCAGATTCTGATGATCGCTAATGGCGAAGATATCAAAATCGGCGTTCCTTACGTCGATGGCGGTAAGATCAAAGCTGAAGTCATTGCTCACGGTCGTGGCGAAAAAATCAAGATTGTTAAGTTTCGTCGTCGTAAGCACTACCGTAAGCAGCAGGGTCACCGTCAGTGGTTCACTGATGTTAAAATCACCGGCATCAGCGCTTAAGTTAGGAGAGCGGATTAATGGCACACAAAAAGGCTGGCGGCTCGACTCGTAACGGTCGCGATTCAGAAGCTAAACGTCTGGGCGTAAAACGCTTTGGCGGCGAAGCAGTACTGGCAGGCAGCATCATCGTTCGTCAGCGCGGCACCAAATTCCACGCGGGTACCAACGTGGGTTGCGGCAAAGACCACACTCTGTTTGCTTTGAAAGACGGTAAAGTCAAATTCGAAGTTAAAGGCCCGAGCAATCGTAAATTTATCAGCATCGAAGCTGAATAATTTTTCGAGCCTTACGAAATAGATGTAAGCCCCGCAATTCGTTGCGGGGCTTTTTACATTTATGGGTTGCTTGTATTCAGGCCCATAGGCATTAGGAAAAATGGAAACAAAACAGCAGGCTGGTATGGGAATTCTCCTGGCGCTTACCACCGCAATTTGCTGGGGGGCGTTGCCGATAGCGATGAAAGAAGTGCTGAAGGTGATGGAGCCCTTTACCGTCGTCTGGTATCGCTTTGCTTTCGCCGCTGTCGGTCTGGGCATGATTCTGGCGGTGCGTGGGCGTTTGCCATCGGTGAAAATATTTCGTCAGCCGCGCTGGTTGCTATTGCTGATTGTTGCCACGGCAGGATTGCTGGGCAATTTTGTGTTTTTCAGTTCTTCACTGCAATACCTGAGCCCGACGGCATCGCAGGTGATTGGCCAGTTGTCACCGGTTGGCATGATGTTCGCCAGCGTATTGATCCTGAAAGAAAGGATGCGAATCACCCAGGTGATTGGAGCATTGATGCTGATTTGCGGGCTGATGTTGTTTTTCAACGTCAGCCTGATTGAGATTTTTACCCGACTGACGGATTACACCCTCGGTGTTCTGCTGGGCGTGTGTGCCGCCATGGTTTGGGTGACCTACGGGGTGGCTCAGAAAGTGCTGCTGCGCCGATTGGCTTCGCCGCAAATCCTGGTCATGCTGTACACTTTATGTGCAATCGCGTTGTTCCCGCTAGCCAAGCCTGCGATGATTTTCCAACTCAGCCACTGGCAGTTGGCCTGCTTATTGTTTTGCGGGGCTAATACGCTGATTGGCTACGGTGCACTGGCAGAGGCGATGGCGCGTTGGCAGGCGGCGCAGGTGAGTGCGATAGTGACGCTCACCCCGTTGTTTACCCTGATGTTTTCAGATTTATTGGCGCTGGCCTGGCCGCAAGTATTCGCCGCCCCGACATTGAATGCTGTCGGTTATGTCGGTGCTTTTGTGGTGGTAGCAGGCGCCATGTTTTCCGCAATTGGTCACCGCTGGTGGCCGCGACGGGCAGAACCCAACCTGATTGTTTCTTTGAAGCAGTCCGGTGAATGATTTACGGAGACGGTAAATGAAGTTTGTAGATGAAGCGACGATCCTGGTGGTTGCAGGTGATGGTGGTAATGGCTGCGTCAGCTTCCGCCGCGAGAAATACATCCCGAACGGTGGGCCGGACGGCGGTGACGGCGGTGACGGCGGTGACGTCTACCTGCTGGCTGACGAAAATCTGAATACCCTGATCGATTACCGCTTTGAAAAATCTTTCCGTGCCGAACGTGGCCAGAACGGCCAGAGCCGTGACTGTACCGGTAAGCGCGGTCAAGACATTGTGATTAAGGTGCCGGTGGGCACGCGTGTGCAAGATCAGGGCACCGGTGAGATCCTCGGTGATATGACCCGCCATCAGCAGCGTTTGATGGTAGCAAAAGGCGGTTGGCACGGCTTGGGTAATAGCCGTTTCAAGTCCTCGGTAAACCGTGCTCCGCGCCAGAAAACCTTGGGTACCAAGGGTGAAATGCGCGACATTCTGCTGGAACTGTTGCTGTTGGCCGATGTTGGCATGCTGGGGCTGCCGAATGCCGGTAAATCGACGTTCATTCGTGCGGTGTCTGCTGCCAAGCCAAAAGTGGCGGACTATCCGTTCACCACGCTGGTGCCGAGCCTGGGCGTGGTGCGTATGGACAGCGAGCAGAGCTTCGTGGTTGCCGATATCCCTGGGTTGATTGAAGGTGCTTCCGACGGTGCTGGCCTGGGTATTCGCTTCCTGAAGCATCTGGAACGCTGCCGTGTGCTGCTGCATCTGGTGGATATTGCTCCGATCGATGAGTCCGATCCGGTAGAGAATGCCAAGATCATCATCAATGAACTGAATCAGTACAGCGAGAATCTGGCGCAGAAGCCACGCTGGCTGGTGTTCAATAAGCTTGACCTGCTGGATGCAGAAGAGGCCGCCGAACGCGCCAAGGCGATCGTAGAGGGCATGGGTTGGGAAGGTAAGTACTACATGATCTCCGCCGCTAACCGCGAAGGCGTTAATGCGCTGTGCTGGGACGTGATGAACTTTATCAACACCCAACCAAAAGCGATGGCGATTGAAGAAAGTGCGCCAGAGAAAGTCGAATTCATGTGGGATGACTACCACCGTGAGCAAATCGCTGAAGTGGAAGCCGAAGCGGAAGACGACTGGGATGATGACTGGGATGAAGATGACGACGAAGGTGTCGAAATCGTCTATCAGAAATAATTCTGTTCTGGTGTGATCAGGATGAATAAAGGGCCCAGCGATGCTGGGCTCTTTCATGGGTTTAGCACGTTATCGGGTATCCAGCACTGTGCGCTCAAACCACTGGCATCGGTACGGTTTTCAAGCCGCAGCCAACCGCGATGCAACTGTGCGATACGGATCACAATATTCAGCCCAAGCCCGCTGCCGCCGTAACGTTGATCCATCCGGCGAAATGCCTGCGTCAGCTCTCCGGCCTGTTCTGGCTTAATTCCAGGCCCTTCATCCAGCACCTGTAAGCGCTGCCCGCGATCTTGCGGGGTGAGTTGCACATGAATGGTGCTATTTTCCGGACTATAGCGGTGGGCATTCTCTACCAGATTACGCAACATCAGGCGCAGCAGGACCGGATCGCCATGGGTAGCGGCCTGAGCAGGCAACTGCCAGAGCAATTTCTGGCCGCGTTGGGCTGCCAACTCTTCCAGTTCTTCTTGCAGCGGTTGGATAACGTGGGTTACCCAGTCAAACTGCTGATAATGGCCACTGGCAAAATTCTGACCAGCGCGCGACAGCATCAGCAATTGCTCAACGACGTGCATCAACTGATCAATGCGGGCAATCAGTATCTTGCTTTCTTTAATCCCTTGTTGCTCCATCAGTTCCAGATGCAGGCGGATACCGGCCAGCGGCGTACGCAACTCATGGGCGGCATCGGCGGTAAATAGGCGTTCCTGCTGGATGGTGTGATCGAGGCGTGAAAACAGTTGGTTCAGCGCGCTGGTCACTGCAACCATTTCCAGACTGCTGTTACTCACGGGTAACGGCGTCAGGTTATCTGCGGAGCGTTTTTCTAACCGCTCCTGAAGTTGATTAAGCGGACGGGTAATCCAGCTGATGGCCCAGAAAGAGGCCAGCAGAGTCACGATCATCATGATCAGCGACGGGGCAAGCAATGAGGCGATGGCCTCGGTAATTTCGGTATTAACCCGTTCATTGCGCATTTTGGCGGACAGGGTTTCATCCACCAGAAAGCTGATTTGCTCCTGGCTTTCATGCCATAGCCAGAATGCACTGATAAGTTGGGTGACCAGAAGGATCAGCGCCAGCATCAGCAACAGACGGCGGCGCATACTGATCATGATGCGGGTTCCAGGCGGTAACCAATGCCGCGCACGGTGCGAATACGATCTTTGCCCAGCTTACGGCGCAGGTTATGGATGTGAACTTCGAGGGTGTTCGATCCCAGATCGTCATTCCAGGTATAGAGATCCTGTTGCAGCAACTCGCGATTGACGGTCTGACCGGCGCGCATCATCAGGCGTGACAGGATGGCGAACTCTTTTGGCGTGATATCGATCGACTGTTGTTGCAGATAGACCTGCTGGTTGGAGAGATTCAGCGTCAGATCGTCCTGTTGCAGCAGGTTATCGCTGTGGCCCTGATAACGGCGGAGCAGCGCTCGTACCCGGGCTTGCAGCTCAACCAAGGCAAAGGGTTTGATCAGATAATCATCGGCACCGGCATCCAGGCCGTCAACGCGATCTTCCAGAGCATCGCGCGCGGTCAGGATCAGCACCGGTAGGTCTATCTGCATACGTCGCCACTGGCGCAGCAGGCTGGCACCGTCGAGATCCGGCAGGCCAAGATCCAGAATCACCATGCTGTACTGACTGGTGACGATCAGGCTGTTGGCTTCGGCCGCCGTGGCGGCACAGTCACAGGCATAGCCTTCGTTTGATAAGGCCAATGCCAAGCCTTGCTGCAACAATTCATCGTCTTCAACAATCAGTAGTTTCATGCTGATTGATCCTCAATTGTTCTGATAAATATCGCGATACAATCTGCTTTCAAAACGGACTAACGGGGCGCGACGCTGCTTCTGATCTTCTGGTGGCACCGCGTAACCCGATAAGAATTGCACAAAGGCATAACGTTGGCCGCTGGCGGTGGTGATAAAACCTGCCAGATTATACACCCCTTGCAGAGCACCGGTTTTGGCAGAAACTTTGCCATCGACGCCCGCTTCATGCAGGCCACCGCGATAGCGCAGGGTACCGTCGTAGCCGGACAGCGGCAGCATGGAGATGAAATTCAACTCATTGTCGTGTTGGGCGATGTATTGCAGTGCCTGCATCATGGTAGCCGGTGTCAGCAGGTTGTGGCGCGACAGGCCCGAGCCGTCGACCACGATATTATTGCCTAAATCTACCCCGGCTTTTTGGCGCAACACTTGGCGCACGGCGTCAGCACCGGCACGCCAGGTGCCGGGAACGCCGAAACGCTCGTGCCCAATGGTGCGGAATACGCTGTCGGCGATCATGTTGTCGGATTTTTTCAGCATGATTTTCAGTAATTCGTGCAGTGGCGCAGACTGTGTCTGGGCAATCACCGTACCGGTCATGCCGGGCAAGGTCTGGCGCTTGAGATGACCACTTATCTGGATCCCTGCCTGCGTCAGTTCATCTTTCAGGATTGCACCGGCATAACTGGCACCGTCCTGAATGGCAAAGGCCAGCGGGAGCGGTTCGCTGCGCTGCGTCAGGCATCCGGTCAGCGTAAAGCGGTTCAACTCGCCTGGAACCACGTCCAGCTCACAATATTGTGCATCCGCAGAACCTTTCGCCAGCGTGCGTACCTGGCTGAACATATTGACCGGATAGAAAGAAGCAACGCGGATAAAGGCCATTTCACCGGGATTCGGCGCGCTGTAAAGCGATACCGAGAAGCAGTTGCGATCAACAATTGCCGCCGCTGGCGGGGCGCTGAAGCATTGGGTCATATCGTTCCACGGCCAGCCTGGAGCCTTATCGTGGCTGGCAAATACCGACGTATCGACCAGAACATCGCCGCGAATTTCACGCACGCCCTGCTTTTTCAGCACCGCCACCATATTGCGCAGGCTCTGACGCTTGAAGGTCGGATCGCCACTGAAACGGGCGATAAGATTACCGCGCAACACGCCATCCGTGATGTTGCCCTGGCTTTCCAACGTGGTAGTAAAACGGTAGTCAGGTCCGAGCTGTAACAACGCCGCCAGCGCTGTCAGCACTTTCTGAGTACTGGCCGGTAATGCCATTTGCTGTGAGTGATAATCGATCGTTGGCGCAGTGGCACCAATCTTCTGAACTATCAGGGCAAGGTTGGCCCCATCAGGCAAATATTGTGTGTAATCTTCGACCGGGGCCGCATTTGTATTAAGAACAAATGCACAGGCCAATGCACTGACAATTCGTGAAAAACGCATAATCTCGGGGTAACAGCTGGATAACGTGTTGCCATACTACGGTGCATTAAGGGAGAAAGTAAACGATGACCCTTAAGGAACTCTAGGCTAAAATGCATCTCAAAATGCAAAATCGATCCCGACTTGGGAGAAAATTCCGAGTCAGGTTTCTTTTGTTTATCGCCTGGAGACGGAAGGCGCAACGCCTGCCGTATTTTCATACGAACACGTCAGGATGACGGCTATTTGAACAGGAAAGATTTAGAGGTATTGAAACGATGAAACAGATTCCGATGACTTTATTTGGCGCAGAGCAACTGCGTGAAGAACTTGAATATCTGAAAGGCGTGCGCCGTCCGAAAATCATTTCAGATATCGCAGATGCGCGCGAGCATGGCGATTTGAAAGAAAACGCTGAATACCATGCAGCCCGTGAACAACAAGGGTTCTGCGAAGGGCGCATTCAGGAAATTGAAGCCAAACTGTCTAACGCGCAGGTGATCGATATCACCAAAATGCCTAATACTGGCCGCGTGATTTTTGGTTCTACCGTATCGATAATGAACCTGGAAAGTGAAGACGAAGTCACGTACCGTATCGTGGGTGATGATGAGGCTGATTTTAAAAAGAATCTTATTTCAGTCAATTCACCGATGGCGCGCGGTCTGATCGGCAAAGAGCAGGATGACGTAGTCGTCATCAAAACGCCGGGCGGCGACGTCGAATATGAAATCCTGAAAGTTGAATATCTTTAATTCTGGCACAATTGGTTAGATATTCAGCGGTGTTTTGTAAAGAAAAGAAAAAGGCCGCAAGCGGCCTTTTATCTGAGCTCGGTGCATGGCACCTTTTCCGTCAAACGGGCAGTGGATTAGCGCGGCAAAGTGATTTTGCGCTCTTTTGATGGGCGGTAAAGAATCAGCGTACTGCCGATCACTTGCACATTACAGGCACCCGTTTCACGCACAATAGCGTCGGCGATCAAGGTTTTAGTCTCGCGATCCTCGGCAGCAATTTTTACCTTGATCAGCTCATGATGCTCTAGAGCCTGTTCAATTTCAGCCAGCACCCCTTCGGTGAGACCGTTATTACCCAGCATGACAACCGGTTTTAACGGATGCGCTAGGCCTTTCAGGTGCTGTTTTTGTTTATTATTCAGATTCATTGTCTTTTTTGCTTAAGTTGGGATTGAAAACGGGTCATTCTACCGCCATCTCATGTATATCACCAAATCGGTCTGCACCGAATGGCGTCTACGTGAGCAGCGAACCTGACATAAGACTCTCTTTTAGGATAGTTGGAAAACGAGATGGCTAATAAAAAGCGTTCGGCTAGCTCCAGTCGCTGGTTACAAGAACACTTTAGCGATAAATATGTGCAACAGGCGCAGAAAAAAGGGCTGCGTTCTCGCGCCTGGTTTAAACTTGATGAAATACAGCAAAGTGACAAACTGTTTAAGCCGGGCATGACGGTAGTCGATTTGGGTGCGGCACCGGGTGGGTGGTCGCAATATGTCGTCACTCAGATTGGTGGTAACGGGCGTGTCATTGCCTGTGATATTTTGCCAATGGATCCTATTGTTGGTGTCGATTTCCTTCAGGGCGATTTTCGTGATGAACTGGTGCTCAAAGCGCTGTTGGAACGTGTAGGTGAAAGTAAGGTTCAGGTGGTCATGTCTGACATGGCGCCGAATATGAGTGGCACCCCGGCGGTCGATATCCCGAAATCGATGTATCTGGTGGAGTTAGCACTGGAAATGTGTCGTGATGTCCTCGCTCCAGGCGGTAGTTTCCTGGTGAAGGTGTTCCAGGGAGATGGTTTTGACGAGTACCTACGGGAAATTCGCTCCCTGTTTACGAAGGTTAAGATTCGTAAGCCAGACGCTTCCCGCGCACGTTCGCGTGAAGTGTACATTGTAGCGACAGGGCGGAAACTGTAGTACCCTAACGCTGTTTGTTAACACAGTTGTAATATGAGGTTAATCCCTTGAGTGACATGGCGAAAAACCTAATTCTCTGGTTAGTCATCGCGGTAGTATTGATGTCTGTATTCCAGAGCTTTGGGCCCAGCGAGTCTAATGGCCGTAGGGTGGATTACACTACCTTCATGTCCGAACTGACCCAAGATCAGATTCGTGAAGCACGAATTAATGGTCGTGAAATCAATGTTATTCGTAAAGACAGTAACAAATACACGACCTACATCCCTGTCAACGATCCGAAACTGCTGGATACGTTGTTAACCAAGAATGTCAAAGTTGTCGGTGAACCACCGGAAGAACCGAGTTTGCTGGCTTCGATCTTTATCTCCTGGTTCCCGATGCTGTTGCTGATTGGGGTCTGGATCTTCTTTATGCGGCAAATGCAGGGCGGCGGCGGCAAGGGCGCGATGTCCTTCGGCAAGAGCAAGGCCCGTATGCTGACGGAAGACCAGATTAAAACTACTTTTGCAGATGTCGCGGGTTGTGACGAAGCAAAAGAAGAGGTGAGCGAACTGGTGGATTACCTGCGTGAACCGAGCCGTTTCCAGAAGCTGGGCGGTAAGATCCCGAAAGGCGTGCTGATGGTTGGCCCTCCAGGTACCGGTAAAACCCTGCTGGCGAAAGCGATTGCCGGTGAGGCCAAAGTGCCGTTCTTCACCATTTCCGGTTCTGATTTCGTCGAAATGTTTGTCGGCGTGGGGGCTTCCCGCGTACGTGACATGTTCGAACAGGCTAAAAAAGCAGCGCCGTGCATCATCTTTATCGATGAAATCGACGCCGTAGGTCGCCAGCGTGGCGCGGGTCTGGGCGGTGGTCACGATGAACGTGAACAAACGCTGAACCAGATGCTGGTCGAAATGGACGGCTTTGAAGGTAACGAAGGCATTATCGTGATTGCGGCAACCAACCGCCCTGACGTGCTTGACCCTGCGTTACTGCGCCCAGGTCGTTTTGACCGTCAGGTGGTGGTGGGTTTACCAGACGTACGTGGCCGCGAGCAGATCCTGAAGGTGCATATGCGCCGTGTGCCGTTGGCTGCGGATATTGATGCCTCTGTGATTGCGCGTGGTACTCCGGGCTTTTCCGGTGCTGATTTGGCCAACCTGGTCAACGAAGCGGCACTGTTTGCAGCGCGTGGCAGCAAGCGCGTGGTGTCGATGGTTGAGTTCGAAAAAGCTAAAGACAAAATCATGATGGGTGCGGAACGTCGCTCCATGGTGATGACCGAAGCGCAGAAAGAATCTACCGCGTATCACGAAGCGGGCCACGCAATCATTGGTCGTTTGGTTCCTGAGCACGATCCGGTGCATAAAGTTACGATTATTCCTCGTGGCCGTGCGCTCGGCGTGACCTTCTTCCTGCCGGAAGGGGATAGCATCAGTTACAGCCGTCAGAAACTGGAAAGTATGATTTCCGTGGCCTACGGTGGCCGTTTGGCTGAAGAGTTGATTTATGGTGTGGATAACGTCTCCACCGGTGCTTCTCAGGACATCAAACAGGCAACAACCATTGCCCGTAATATGGTGACCCAATGGGGGTTCTCGGAAAAACTGGGGCCGTTGCTTTACGCAGAGGAAGAAGGCGAAGTCTTCTTGGGGCGTTCAGTTGCCAAAACCAAACACATGTCAGACGAAACTGCGCGGATTATTGACCAGGAAGTTAAGGCATTAATTGAACGTAACTATCAACGCTCCCGGCAGTTGCTGGCCGAAAACATGGACATCATGCATGCCATGAAAGACGCCTTGATGAAGTACGAAACGATTGATGCGCCTCAGGTTGATGATCTGATGAATCGCCGTGAAGTGCGCCCGCCAGCCGGTTGGGACGATGCTGCGAAGAATAACAGCTCCGACAATGGTGGTGCGCCAAAAGCACCGACGCCGGTTGATGAGCCGCAGACGCCAAACCCAGACAATCCAATGTCTGAACAGCAACAGCTCGACAAATAACGTCGGCTGTGTAATAAAATCGACCCCGGCTAAGTCCCTGTCTTTCATACACAAATCCCTCGATTCTCATCGAGGGATTTTTTTTTGAATCTTTGTCTGCATTGCCGATCTTAATATCAAATAAACAATTGAGATAAAGTATGGTGTTTTTAACGGATGCAGAGCTATGGGCAAAAGACACTTTTTCACGCGCGGAACTGGGGGATAGTCGGAGAACTAAGCGACTGATTAGTATCACCTCTTCCCTTGCTAATCACATAGGGCAATCACTTGTGCAATCACTGAAAACGCCAGCGGATATTGAAGCGGCTTATCGTTTCACCCGTAACCCGTCTATTGAGGCTAAAGCGATTTCTGCTGCCGGTTTTGCGGCGACGGCAGAGCAAGCTAAATCTTATGATTGTTTGCTTGCATTAGAAGATACAACCTCACTGGACTTTACTCACCGGACAGTCAGAGATGAAATGGGTTACACCACCTCAAGAAAAAGTGCCAAAGGCATGCATGCCCATTCCGTGTTGCTTTTTGCACCCAGAGAAGAACATGTCGTTGGTCTAATTGAACAAGAGCGTTGGACGAGGGACATCAATCTTTATGGAAAAAAAGCTCAACGAGCTTGCCGGGCTTATGAAGATAAGGAAAGTTATAAGTGGGAAAGCGCCTCCCAAGCGATGGAACAACGATTAGGCTCTGCTGAGATGGAAAAGGTTATCTCAGTCTGTGATCGTGAAGCCGATATTATCGAGTACCTGACGTATAAAACAGTTAACCATCAGCGCTTTATCGTTCGTTCTATGCAAAGCCGTTGTATAGAAGAAAGTTCGGACAAGCTTTATCAATTTAGCAGCGGCTTACAGTCAGCAGAGCAAAGGAAGGTTCAAGTAAAACAAAGAGGGGGGCGTAAAGCACGTGAGGCTATTTGCGATGTGCGCTATGCGAAGGTGACCGTCAAAATACCCGCCAATAAACAGGGTCAATCGGTACCGTTGCATTATGTTGGTTGCCAGGAAAGTGGGGATGACAGAGGGCTGAACTGGCATATTTTGACGTCAGAACCGATAAACAGTCCGGGAGATGCACAACGTGTTCTGGATTATTATGAAAAGCGCTGGCTGATTGAGGAGTTCCATAAGGCCTGGAAAAGTGGAGGGACACAGGTAGAAGCCTTGCGAATGCAAAGTAAGGACAACTTGGAGAAGATGGTCGTTATCTTGGCGTTTATTGCCGTACGGGTTCACCAATTACGCTATCTGGGCCTCAACAGAGAAGAAGCGGAAAAGCAAAGTTGTGAGACGCTCCTCAGTCCGTTGGCGTGGAAGTTACTGTGGTCAAAACAAGAGAAGAAACCCCTGCCAAGAAATGTACCAAGTGTTTACTGGGCTTACATAAATCTGGGAAAGCTAGCGGGCTGGTATGACTCGAAACGCAATGGTCGTGTTGGGTGGGAAAGATTATGGGAAGGATGGTTCATGTTGCAAACCATCCTTGAAGGTTACCTGTTAGCCAAGTCTTTTGACCTGTGAAAAGTGATCAAGAGACAGGGCTAAGTCCGGGGTTTTTTGTACCCGTCATATTTGAAATTGCCGCGTTGTTGCCCGCTGACACAGTAGGGTTGGGCCGTTGCCTGCAACGTTCAACGTAAACTCCCGGCAGGCAATACTAAGGTGGATTAATCATGCAGTTAACCGTGCGCGACCAGATTTTTGATCTCAATCATCCGCAGGTGATGGGGATCCTTAACGTCACTCCAGATTCCTTTTCCGATGGCGGCCGACATAATTCGCTGCATGATGCCTTGTTGCATGCTCATGCGCTGATCTCTGCCGGTGCGACGATGATTGACGTGGGCGGTGAATCGACCCGTCCTGGTGCTGCCGAAGTTAGCGAAGAAGAAGAGCTTGCCCGGGTGGTGCCGGTGGTGGAAGCGCTGGCCCAGCGGTTTGAAGTTTTTATTTCGGTCGATACCTCGAAAGCTGCGGTGATCCGCGAGTCTGCCCGCGCCGGAGCGCACCTGATTAACGATGTTCGTTCGTTACAAGAGCCAGGAGCGCTGGAAGCCGCGGCCGAAAGCGGCTTACCGGTCTGCCTGATGCATATGCAGGGTGAGCCGCGCACCATGCAGCAGGCACCGCATTACGACGATCTGATTGGCGATGTAAAGGCATTTTTCCAGCATCATATTGACCGCTGCACGGCAGGCGGAATAGCAAAACAGAAATTGTTGCTCGACCCGGGCTTCGGTTTCGGTAAGAATTTGGCGCATAATTATCAGCTTCTGGCCCGGCTGTCGGAATTTCATCATTTTGGTTTGCCTTTGTTGGTGGGAATGTCGCGCAAATCGATGATTGGACAACTGTTGAATGTGCCACCCGATCAACGGGTTATTGGCAGCGTTGCCTGTGCGGTGATTGCCGCAATGCAAGGGGCGCAGATTATCAGAGTGCATGATGTTAAAGAAACCGTCGAGGCGATGCGTGTCGTCGAGGCAACACTTTCAGCTAAGGGATAGTAGAGACATGAGCGAGCGCAAATATTTTGGTACCGATGGTATTCGTGGCAAAGTCGGCGACAGCCCGATCACCCCGGAGTTTGTTCTTAAACTCGGTTGGGCCGCCGGTAAGGTACTGGCACGTCATGGCTCGCGTAAAATCATCATCGGCAAAGACACCCGCATTTCTGGTTATATGCTGGAATCGGCGTTGGAAGCCGGGCTGGCCGCTGCGGGGCTTTCTGCATCCTTTACTGGCCCGATGCCAACGCCAGCAGTAGCCTATTTGACCCGAACCTTCCGTGCGGAAGCCGGGATCGTGATCTCTGCCTCACACAACCCGTTCTACGATAACGGTATCAAATTCTTCTCTATCGACGGTGCCAAGTTGCCAGATGAGGTGGAAGAAGCCATCGAAGCCGAAATGGAAAAGCCGCTGACCTGTGTTGAGTCAGCTGAACTGGGCAAAGCCAGCCGCATTGTTGATGCTGCCGGGCGCTATATCGAGTTCTGTAAAGGTACCTTCCCAAGCGAATTGAGCCTGAATGGCCTGAAAATTGTCGTGGATTGTGCGAACGGCGCAACTTATCACATTGCACCAAGCGTATTGCGTGAACTCGGTGCTACGGTGATTGCCATCGGCTGTGAGCCGGATGGGATGAACATCAACGAAGAGTGCGGTGCGACCGATGTGCGCCAATTGCAGGCGCGGGTGCTGGAAGAACAGGCGCATGTTGGCCTGGCTTTCGATGGTGATGGCGATCGTCTGATGATGGTGGATCACCTGGGCAACAAAGTGGATGGTGACCAGATCCTCTACATCATTGCCCGTGAAGGTTTGCGTCAAGGCCAGTTGCGCGGTGGTGCCGTGGGTACGTTGATGAGCAACATGGGCCTGGAACTGGCACTGAAGCAGCTTGGTATTCCGTTTGCCCGGGCGAAAGTGGGTGACCGCTATGTGTTGGAAAAACTACAAGAGCTGGGTTGGCGCATCGGGGCGGAAAACTCCGGCCATGTGATCCTGCTGGATAAAACCACCACCGGTGACGGCATTGTGGCCGGTTTGCAGGTATTGACGGCTATGGTGCGTAATAACATGAGCCTGCACGATCTGTGTAGCGGCATGAAGTTGCTGCCGCAGATCCTGGTCAATGTGCGTTTTGTCGGTGAGCATAACCCGCTGGAATCCGAAGCCGTACGCGCAGTGACGGCGCAGGTAGAGGCCGAACTGGCTGGCCATGGCCGCGTCCTGTTGCGTAAATCGGGTACCGAACCGTTAATCCGCGTGATGGTGGAAGGTGAGGACGAAAAACAGGTTGAGATGCTGGCGCATCGTATCGCCGATGCGGTGAAACTGGCAGGCTAACACGTTGTTTTCACGCAGGCTCCGTTTCAGGGAGCCTGCGTAGATCACAGATTACGCCGTTTTTTGATGTTTTTTTCTGCAAACGCATCGGTGGCTGCAAATTGCCCTTGCGTGGCCTGACGGCTTTGGTTAGTATTCACACCCGCTTCAGTGGGCTGTTTAATGACACGCCGCGACTTCGTTACAGAAGCATCTGGGGTGAGAAGCATTTGGCACGCGGTGAACCCGCAAGGATACAGGTACAACTATGTACGAAGCTCTTCTGGTAATTTTCTTGCTGATTTCGATCGGGCTAGTGGCTCTGATTATGTTGCAGCAAGGCAAAGGCGCTGATATGGGAGCCTCATTCGGAGCTGGTGCTTCTGGCACATTGTTCGGATCGACTGGTTCAGGCAACTTTATGACCCGTATGACGGCTGTTTTGGCGACGCTGTTTTTCGTCATCAGTCTGATCCTGGGCAACCTGAGCAGCAATAAGAACCAGAAAGGCAGCGAGTGGGAAAACCTGGGTCAGCCAGTGAAAACTGAGCAGACTACCGCACCGGCAGAACCAGCCAAGCCGAGCAGTGATATCCCGCGCTAAGCAGTAAAAAGTTTGAAAACGGTTGTTGGTACTTAAGAGTAAAAACAGCCGTTAGCAGTAAGAATCTGTACCGAGGTGGTGGAATTGGTAGACACGCTACCTTGAGGTGGTAGTGCCCTAACGGGCTTGTGGGTTCGAGTCCCATCCTCGGTACCAAATCCCAGAGATAACTTGCTTTTTTGCGATTATCGGCGTAATATTTGCCACGTTTTCGGACGCGGGGTGGAGCAGCCTGGTAGCTCGTCGGGCTCATAACCCGAAGGTCGTCGGTTCAAATCCGGCACCCGCAACCACTTTCCTTTAAGTGTTTATTTTCAAATACACTTTTCGATTGAAATCCGCTTTTCTCGAACAACATTTGAAAATGACACTTGTTAGAAAGTTGCACCGAAGCCGCTTTGCGGCAAACAGGGTCCAGTTGCATAAAGCCCCGAATTTTCGGGGTTTTTTGTTATTTGGCAACAGAATCACTGGGCTATTAAGCCCTTTTTTTATGTCTTGGGGGTGGGCTTGTCCACATTAGAGCAAAAGTTAACAGAGATGATTTCCGCACCGGTAGAGGCGTTGGGCTTTGAGCTCGTAGGTATCGAATTTATTCGGGCGCGCCAATCGACGCTACGCATCTATATTGACAGTGAGAACGGAATCAATGTTGATGATTGCGCTGATGTCAGCCACCAGGTCAGCGCTGTATTGGACGTCGAAGATCCGATCACGGTCGCTTACAACTTGGAAGTCTCCTCTCCTGGCCTTGAACGCCCTATGTTCACCGCAGAACACTATCAGCGTTTTATCGGTGAAGAAGTCAGCGTTGTTCTGCGTATGGCGATACAAAACCGCCGCAAATGGCAGGGCGTCATCAAATCCGTCGAAGGCGAGATGATCACGGTTACTGTGGAAGGGAAAGATGAAGTGTTCGCGCTGAGCAACATTCAGAAAGCGAACCTGGTACCCCACTTTTAAAGTTTGGATGAGGCAACTAGGATGAACAAAGAGATTCTGGCTGTTGTTGAAGCTGTTTCCAATGAAAAATCCCTTCCGCGTGAGAAGATTTTTGAAGCGCTGGAAACCGCATTAGCCACCGCAACCAAGAAAAAGTACGAGCAGGAAATCGACGTGCGTGTCAGCATTGACCGCAAAACCGGCGATTTTGACACCTTCCGCCGTTGGGTTGCCGTTGATGAAGTGACTCAGCCAACGCGTGAAATCACGCTGGAAGCAGCTCAGTATGAAGATCCATCCATGGAATTGGGTGGTTATATCGAAGATCAGATCGAATCCGTCACCTTTGACCGTATCACTACCCAGACTGCGAAGCAGGTTATCGTACAGAAAGTGCGTGAAGCCGAACGTGCGATGGTGGTTGATGCTTTCCGCCAACACGAAGGTGAAATTGTCACCGGCGTGGTGAAAAAAGTTAACCGTGACAGCATTGCGCTGGATCTGGGCAGTAATGCCGAGGCCGTGATTGGCCGTGAAGACATGCTGCCGCGCGAAAACTTCCGCCCAGGTGACCGTATCCGCGGTGTGCTGTACGCTGTTCGCCCGGAGGCGCGTGGTGCACAACTGTTCGTCAGCCGTTCCAGCCCGGATATGCTGAAAGAGCTGTTCCGCATCGAAGTGCCGGAAATCGGTGAAGAAGTGATTGAGATTAAAGCGGCAGCCCGCGATCCTGGCTCCCGTGCAAAAATTGCCGTAAAAACCAATGACAAGCGTATCGACCCGGTCGGTGCTTGTGTCGGTATGCGCGGTGCCCGCGTCCAGGCCGTTTCGAGCGAGCTTGGCGGGGAACGTATTGATATCATCCTGTGGGATGATAACCCTGCACAGTTCGTCATTAATGCCATGGCCCCGGCAGATGTTGCCTCGATCGTGGTGGATGAAGACCGGTGCACGATGGATATCGCCGTTGAAGCCAGCAATCTGGCACAGGCGATCGGCCGTAATGGCCAAAACGTGCGTTTAGCCTCCCAGTTGTTGAAACAGCATCGTGATGATGATCGCTGGGAACTGAACGTGATGACGGCGGACGATCTGCAGGCCAAGCATCAGGCCGAGGCTCATGCCGCCATTGATACCTTCACCAAGTATCTTGATATTGACGAAGATTTCGCCACTATTCTGGTCGAAGAGGGCTTCTCAACGTTAGAAGAGTTGGCCTATGTACCGATCAAAGAGCTGCTGGAAATCGACGGCCTGGATGAAGATACCGTTGAAGCGTTGCGCGATCGCGCCAAAGCTGCATTGACCACGCTGGCTCTGGCTCAGGAAGAAAGCCTGGGCGACCAAAAACCTGCTGATGATTTACTCAACCTTTCAGGGCTTGAGCGCAGCATGGCCTTTAAACTGGCCGCGCGTGGGGTTTGTACGCTGGAAGATCTTGCCGAGCAGGGTGTTGACGATCTGGCTGATATTGAAGGGCTTAGCGATGAGCAGGCCGGCGAGCTGATTATGGCCGCTCGTAATATCTGTTGGTTTGGCGACAACGCGTAATAAACTGTAGCAGGAAGGAACAGCATGACGACAGATGTAACCGTAAAATCGCTGGCAGCAGAGATTCAGACTCCAGTTGATCGCCTGGTACAGCAGTTTGCTGATGCTGGGATCAACAAGTCAGAGACTGACTCTGTAACCCAGCATGAGAAAGAAACCTTGCTGGCGCACTTGAACCGTGAACACGGTAGTGCACCAGGTAAACTCACGTTGCAGCGCAAAACGCGCAGCACCTTGAATATTCCGAGCACCGGCGGTAAAAGTAAATCGGTGCAAATTGAGGTCCGCAAGAAACGCACTTATGTAAATCGCGATACGCCAGAAGCTCAACAGGCTGAAGCGGCAGAGCAGGCACAGCGTGAAGCGGAAGAGCAGGCAATGCGCGAAGCAGAAGAGTTAGCGAAACGTGAAGCTGAAGCGAAGCGCACAGCCGAAGAGCAAGCCAAACGTGAGGCCGCGGAGATTGCTAAGCGTAATTCAGCGGAAAAAGAAAAAGTGACCAATCAACGTACCGACGAAATGACCAAGCCAGCTCAGGCAGAAAAAGCACGCCGTGAAGCCGAAGCCGCTGAACTGAAACGTAAAGCGGAAGAAGAAGTGCGCCGTAAGGTTGAGGAAGACGCCAAACGCGTAGCGGAAGAAGCACGTCGTATGGCTGAAGAGAACGGTGAGAAGTGGGCCGAGGCTGAAGCAGCAAGCGCTGCGGTTGAAACAGCCGATTACCACGTGACCACCTCTCAGCACGCTCGTGCAGCCGAAGACGAAAACGACGCTAAAGTTGAAGGTGAGCGCCGCAGCCGCACTCGCGGTGGTAAAGCGACCAAGCAGAAGAAAGGCAACAAGCTCTCCGAGTCTAAAGCAGACCGCGAAGAAGCTCGCGCCGTTACCCGCGGTGGTAAAGGCAAGCGCAAGCCAAGCACTCTACAGCAGGGTTTTAACAAGCCATCTCAGGTGGTGAACCGTGACGTTATCATCGGCGAAACCCTTACCGTTGCCGAACTGGCTAACAAGATGGCGGTAAAAGGCTCTCAGGTCATCAAAGCGATGATGAAGCTGGGCGCAATGGCAACCATCAACCAGGTCCTCGATCAGGAAACCGCACAGCTGGTTGCCGAAGAGATGGGCCACAAAGTTATCCTGCGTCGTGAGAACGAGCTGGAAGAAGCGCTGATGAGCGATCGTGACACCGGTGCGGCAGCCGAGTCTCGTGCGCCGGTTGTGACCATCATGGGCCACGTTGACCACGGTAAAACCTCTCTGCTTGACTACATCCGCTCCACCAAGGTGGCAGTGGGCGAAGCGGGCGGTATTACCCAGCACATCGGTGCTTACCACGTAGAAACCGAAAACGGTATGATCACCTTCCTAGATACCCCAGGCCACGCAGCCTTTACTTCTATGCGTGCCCGTGGTGCTCAGGCGACCGATATCGTGGTTCTGGTGGTTGCAGCCGACGACGGCGTGATGCCACAAACCATCGAGGCGATTCAGCATGCTCAGGCAGCGAAAGTGCCATTGGTGGTTGCGGTTAACAAAATCGACAAGCCAGAAGCCGATCCGGATCGCGTCAAGCAAGAGCTGTCCCAGTATGGCGTTATGCCAGAAGAGTGGGGCGGTGAAGCACAGTTCGTTCACGTATCGGCAAAAGCCGGTACCGGTATCGACGAACTGCTGAACGCTATCCTGCTGCAAGCTGAAGTTCTCGAACTGAAAGCGGTGCGCAGCGGTATGGCGAGCGGCGTGGTGATCGAATCCTTCCTGGATAAAGGCCGTGGCCCAGTGGCGACCGTGCTGGTTCAGGAAGGTACGCTGAACAAAGGCGATATCGTGCTGTGTGGCTTCGAATATGGCCGTGTGCGTGCGATGCGTGACGAATTAGGTCGCGAAGTGGCCTCTGCGGGTCCTTCTATCCCGGTTGAGATCCTGGGGCTGTCCAGCGTTCCTGCCGCGGGTGATGAAGCGACCGTCGTCCGTGACGAGAAGAAAGCGCGTGAAGTGGCGCTGTACCGTCAAGGCAAGTTCCGTGAAGTCAAACTGGCGCGTCAGCAGAAATCTAAACTGGAAAACATGTTTGCCAACATGACCGAAGGCGAAGTTTCTGAGCTGAACATTGTCCTGAAAACCGACGTTCAGGGGACTTGTGAAGCGATTTCTGATTCGTTGCAGAAACTCTCTACCGACGAAGTGAAGGTGAAGATTGTCGGCTCCGGCGTAGGTGGCATCACCGAAACCGACGCGACTCTGGCCGCCGCTTCCAATGCCATCATCCTGGGCTTCAACGTTCGTGCCGACGCCTCTGCGCGCCGTGTGATCGAATCTGAAAGCCTGGATCTGCGTTACTACTCCGTGATCTATAACCTGATCGACGAAGTGAAGCAGGCGATGAGCGGTATGCTGGCGCCTGAGTACAAACAGCAGATTATCGGTCTGGCTGAAGTGCGTGACGTGTTCAAATCACCTAAGTTCGGCGCTGTTGCAGGCTGTATGGTTACCGAAGGCACGATTAAACGTCACAACCCAATCCGCGTTCTGCGTGACAACGTGGTTATCTACGAAGGCGAGCTGGAATCTCTGCGCCGCTTTAAAGATGACGTTAACGAAGTCCGTAACGGCATGGAATGTGGTATCGGCGTTAAGAACTACAACGACGTGCGCGTTGGCGATATGATCGAAGTGTTCGAAATTATCGAGATCCAGCGCACCATCGCTTAAGCTTGGTATAACGCTTAACTTTGTTCTGGGGGGCCACGTGGCCCCCCGATTTGTCTGGAGGATACTCAAATGGCAAAAGAATTCAGCCGCGGTCAACGCGTGGCGCAAGAGATGCAAAAAGAGATTGCGATCATTTTGCAGCGTGAAGTCAAAGATCCGCGTATCGGTATGGCGACCGTTTCAGGGGTGGAAGTGTCTCGCGATCTGGCGTACGCCAAAGTTTACGTCACCTTTCTGAACGTATTGACCGAAAATCACGATCCGAATCTGGTGACCAACGGCATTAAAGCGTTGCAGGACGCATCCGGCTATATCCGCACGCTGCTGGGCAAAGCCATGCGCCTGCGTGTGGTGCCTGAACTGACTTTCGCCTACGACAACTCACTGGTTGAAGGTATGCGTATGTCCAACCTGGTGACCAACGTGGTGAAAAATGATGCTGAACGCCGTTCTGCATCAGGCGATGATGAGGAGGCTTAATGAGTCGCCCGCGTCGCCGTGGCCGTGATATCCACGGTGTACTGTTGCTGGATAAACCGCAGGGCCTGTCGTCCAACGATGCCCTGCAGAAAGTGAAACGCATCTACAACGCCAACCGAGCGGGCCATACCGGCGCGCTCGATCCGCTGGCAACTGGCATGCTGCCGATTTGCCTGGGTGAGGCGACCAAGTTCTCACAGTATCTGCTCGATTCTGACAAACGTTACCGCGTTATTGCCCGTTTGGGCCAGCGTACCGACACGTCGGATGCCGATGGGCAGGTGGTGCAGGAACGGCCGGTTAACTTCACGCAGGCCCAGCTAGATGCCGCACTGGACATCTTCCGGGGTGATATCCAGCAGGTGCCATCGATGTATTCGGCGCTGAAATATCAAGGCAAAAAGCTGTATGAATATGCGCGCCAGGGTATCGAAGTGCCGCGTGAAGCGCGCAGCATCACCGTCTACGAACTGCAATTTATCCGCTGGCAAGGGGATGAGCTGGAGCTGGAAATCCACTGTTCGAAAGGTACCTACATTCGCACCATCACCGACGATCTCGGTGAGTTGCTGGGTTGTGGTGCGCATGTGATTTATCTGCGTCGCTTGCAGGTGGCTAAGTACCCGATCGCTCGAATGGTCACATTGGAGCAGTTACATGCCTTGGTGACACAGGCCGAGGAACAGGGGATCGCTTCAAGTGAACTGCTCGATCCGCTGCTGATGCCGATGGATAGCCCGGCAGAAGACTTCCCTGAAGTGAATCTGCTACCTGCGGTGGCCGGTTACGTCAAGCAGGGGCAACCGGTACAGGCTGCGGGCGCGCCAGCCTCAGGATTGGTGCGTATCACTGAAGGTGCAGAGCGTAAATTCATCGGTATTGGCGAGATTGCTGACGATGGGCGGGTCGCACCGCGGCGCCTGGTGGTTGAATATTTTGACTGATCGCCTTGCCCTGCGCACCTCCCCGATCGCTTGAAGGATGACGGGGATAAGAGTAGAATGGCGCAGCTTATGCATTGGGTTGCTGAATTAGAGATCGGCGCCTGTATTTATTATCTATAATCTGGAGTATGACAATGTCTCTAAGTGTTGAAGCTAAAGCTAAAATCGTAGCTGATTTTGGTCGTGGTACTAATGACAGCGGTTCTAGCGAAGTTCAGGTTGCCCTGTTGACTGCGCAAATCAACCATCTGCAAGGCCACTTCTCAGAGCACAAAAAAGATCACCACAGCCGTCGTGGTCTGCTGCGTATGGTTTCTCAGCGTCGTAAGCTGCTGGACTACCTGAAGCGTAAAGATGTAGCACGTTATACCAGCCTGATCGAGCGTCTGGGTCTGCGTCGCTAATCGAGCAAGTTTCAGTGGAAAGGGGCCTAATTTGGCCCCTTTCTTCTAGGAAGCATAAGTAAATCAGGTTAATGTATTACTAGGACCTTCCGTTACAGAGGTTCGCGCGGCTAATGAGAGGCTTTATCTCAGGCTGAGATAAGGGTTGTCATTAGTCGCGAGGATGTAATGTGAAGGCAAGTTGAGTCACTGGCGTGTCGAGTCGTCATTACGATTGCGCGCCGTCAATTAAGGATTAAATTTTGCTGACACCGATCATTCGCAAATTCCAGTATGGCCAACATACCGTCACTATTGAAACCGGTATGATGGCGCGTCAGGCCACTGCCGCCGTTATGGTGAGCATGGATGACACTGCCGTATTCGTGACTGTTGTAGGCCAGAAAAAAGCCAAACCCGGCCAGAGCTTCTTCCCGCTGACCGTTAACTATCAGGAGCGTACTTACGCTGCTGGCCGTATCCCAGGCAGTTTCTTCCGCCGTGAAGGCCGCCCGAGCGAAGGCGAAACCCTGACCTCCCGTCTGATTGACCGCCCGATCCGCCCACTGTTCCCAGACAGCTTCCTGAACGAAGTGCAAGTGATCGCCACCGTAGTGTCCGTTAACCCGCAGGTTAACCCAGACATCGTTGCGATGATCGGCGCTTCCGCTGCCCTGAGCCTGTCCGGTATTCCGTTCAATGGCCCAATTGGTTCCGCGCGCGTGGGTTACATCAACGATCAGTATGTGCTGAACCCAACCACTGACGAGCTGAAAGAAAGCCGTCTGGATCTGGTGGTTGCCGGTACTGCGGGTGCCGTGCTGATGGTGGAATCCGAAGCTGACGTGCTGAGCGAAGATCAGATGCTGGGTGCAGTGGTGTTCGGCCATGACCAACAGCAAGTGGTTATCGAAAACATCAACGCTCTGGTGGCTGAAGCGGGCAAACCGAAGTGGGATTGGCAGGCACCTCCGGTCAACGAAGCGCTGCACGCGCGCGTGGCTGAACTGGCAGAAAGCCGTTTGGGCGATGCTTACCACATCACCGAGAAACAAGAGCGTTATGCTCAGGTTGATGCGATCAAAGACAGCGTAGTGGAAACTCTGCTGGCACAAGACGAAACGCTGGATGCTTCAGAAATTCAAGACATTCTGGGCAACGTTGAGAAGAACGTGGTACGTAGCCGCGTGCTGCGTGGCGAGCCGCGTATCGATGGCCGTGAAAAAGACATGATTCGTGGTCTGGACGTGCGCACCGGCGTGCTGCCGCGTACTCACGGTTCAGCCCTGTTCACCCGTGGTGAAACTCAGGCGCTGGTTACCGCCACTCTGGGTACTGCGCGTGACGCACAGAACATCGATGAACTGATGGGCGAGAAGACCGATAACTTCTTGTTCCACTACAACTTCCCTCCGTACTCCGTGGGTGAAACCGGTATGGTAGGTTCACCTAAGCGTCGCGAAATCGGTCACGGCCGCCTGGCGAAACGCGGTGTATTGGCGATGATGCCTAAACCGGAAGATTTCCCGTACACCGTGCGTGTGGTGTCTGAAATCACTGAATCCAATGGTTCTTCTTCCATGGCTTCGGTTTGTGGCGCTTCTCTGGCGCTGATGGATGCCGGTGTGCCAATCAAGGCTGCGGTTGCGGGTATCGCGATGGGCCTGGTGAAAGAACAAGACAACTTTGTGGTGCTGTCTGACATTCTGGGTGACGAAGATCACCTGGGCGACATGGACTTCAAAGTGGCCGGTAGCCGTGCAGGTATCACCGCGCTACAGATGGATATTAAAATCGAAGGCATCACCCGCGAAATCATGCAGGTGGCTCTGAATCAGGCTAAGGGTGCGCGCTTGCACATTCTGGGCGTGATGGAACAGGCGATCAGCACGCCGCGTGGCGATATCTCTGAGTTTGCACCGCGTATCCATACTATCCGTATCAATCCAGACAAGATCAAAGATGTGATTGGTAAAGGCGGTTCTGTCATTCGTGCGTTGACCGAAGAGACCGGCACTACCATTGAAATTGAAGATGATGGTACAGTGAAAATTGCTGCTACCGACAACGAGAAAGCGAAATTTGCTATTCGTCGCATCGAAGAGATCACCGCTGAGATCGAAGTTGGCCGTGTGTACCAGGGCAAAGTGACCCGTATCGTTGATTTCGGTGCCTTCGTGGCCATCGGCGGCGGTAAAGAAGGTCTGGTACACATTTCTCAAATCGCTGACAAGCGCGTTGAGAAAGTGACCGACTATCTGCAGATGGGCCAGGAAGTGCCGGTTAAGGTACTGGAAGTTGATCGCCAGGGCCGTGTGCGCCTGAGCATCAAAGAAGCGACAGCGCCAGAAACGGCTGCCGCACCGGTTCCTGAAGCAGAGTAACTGTATCATAAGTTTTACAGCTCCTCGCCGTGGGGTTGGGAGCTGTTCTTATCACGTGGGTAGGATATCCGCGTATTAGCAAGCGGAGGACAGGACGTTCATCCAATGTTTGTCTTCGGGAGTGGGAAATGAAGCCTTTCTTGCGCTGGTGTTATGTTGCGACAGCACTCATGCTGGCAGGATGCAGCAACCATGATTGGCGTAAAGACGAAGTTCTGGCTATCCCGTTGCAGCCAACACTGCAGCAGGAAGTGATCCTGGCGCGCATGGAACAAATACTTGCCAGCCGGGCACTGACGGACGATGAGCGTGCGCAGCTTTTATATGAGCGCGGTGTGCTGTATGATAGCCTCGGGCTACGTGCACTGGCGCGCAATGATTTCTCGCAAGCGCTGGCGATACGTCCTGATATGCCGGAAGTTTTCAACTACCTGGGCATTTACTTTACGCAGGCAGGCAATTTTGATGCTGCCTATGAAGCGTTTGATTCTGTACTAGAGCTTGATCCAACTTACAATTACGCGCGTTTAAACCGGGGCATCGCACTGTATTATGGTGGTCGCTTCCCGTTAGCGCAGGATGATCTGCAGGCGTTTTATCAAGACGATCCAAATGATCC
The DNA here is from genome assembly GCF_055790845.1 of Serratia sp. YWN4. Taxonomy (NCBI): domain Bacteria; kingdom Pseudomonadati; phylum Pseudomonadota; class Gammaproteobacteria; order Enterobacterales; family Yersiniaceae; genus Serratia; species Serratia sp. YWN4. The sequence continues at coordinate 4,938,774 of NZ_CM147696.1, read as the reverse complement.
CTTCCGTTCGTTGTGGCTTTATCTGGTGGAAAGAGAAATCGATCCCAAGACAGCTACCGTAGCGCTCCAGCAGCGTTATGACAAAGCGAACCGAGGGCAATGGGGATGGAATATTGTCGAATTCTACCTGGGCAAAATCAGCGAAAAAACGCTGATGGAACGCCTCAAGGCAGATGCAACGGATAACACTTCGCTCGCTGAGCATCTCAGTGAAACTGACTTCTATTTAGGTAAGCATTACCTGAGTCTGGGGGACAAGGACACCGCTTCGGCGCTGTTCAAACTGACGGTAGCTAACAACGTTCATAACTTTGTTGAGCACCGCTATGCATTGTTGGAATTGGCGATGTTGAGCCAAGAACAAGACGACCTATCGGAATCGGACCAGCAATAGCTGACGGACATTTATCAGCCTGAATTACATTGGTTTTTTAACCAGAGTAATCGCCTTAACGGGCGAGGGCTTTTTTGTCTGTTTTACAATCTAATTTGAGCCGGTTCACACTTTTCAATGAAAATGACTGAAAATTTTCTCGACGAGTTATGTAGACTGGCTGCCATTATTAATGAGGCACGTGTACATGACTACTGAGTTTGAAACCTCTTTTGCTGACCTGGGGCTGTCTGCTCCAATCATCGCCGCCCTGACCGATCTGGGCTACGAAAAACCATCACCGATCCAGGCTGAGTGTATTCCTCACCTGTTGAACGGCCGCGACGTGCTGGGCATGGCGCAGACCGGGAGTGGTAAAACGGCAGCGTTCTCGTTGCCACTGCTGCACAACCTTGATGCAGCGCTGAAGGCACCGCAAATCCTGGTGCTGGCACCGACCCGCGAACTGGCGGTTCAGGTTGCTGAAGCCATGACCGATTTTTCCAAGCACATGCATGGCGTGAACGTGGTGGCCCTGTACGGCGGCCAGCGTTATGACGTGCAACTGCGCGCTCTGCGCCAGGGTCCACAAATTGTGGTAGGGACTCCGGGCCGCTTGCTGGATCACCTGAAGCGCGGCACCCTGAACCTCTCCAGCCTGAAAGGCCTGGTGCTGGACGAAGCCGACGAAATGCTGCGCATGGGCTTTATCGAAGACGTAGAAACCATCATGGCGGAGATCCCGGCTGAGCATCAGACCGCGTTGTTCTCTGCCACCATGCCGGAAGCGATTCGTCGTATTACCCGTCGCTTTATGAAAGATCCGCAGGAAGTGCGCATTCAGTCAAGTGTGACTACCCGCCCGGACATCAGCCAGAGCTACTGGACTGTGCACGGCATGCGTAAAAACGAAGCGCTGGTGCGTTTCTTGGAATCAGAAGATTTTGACGCTGCGATCATCTTCGTGCGTACTAAAAACGCGACTCTGGAAGTGGCCGAAGCGCTCGAGCGTAGCGGTTACAACAGTGCTGCACTGAACGGTGACATGAACCAGGCTCTGCGTGAGCAGACTCTGGAACGCCTGAAAGATGGCCGCCTGGATATCCTGATCGCCACCGATGTGGCAGCCCGTGGTCTGGACGTTGAGCGTATCAGCCTGGTCGTGAACTATGACATCCCCATGGATTCAGAGTCTTACGTTCACCGTATCGGCCGTACCGGCCGTGCTGGCCGTGCTGGCCGCGCGCTGCTGTTCGTGGAAAATCGCGAACGCCGTCTGCTGCGCAACATCGAACGCATCATGAAGTTGACCATTCCAGAAGTAGAGCTGCCGAACGCAGAACTGCTGGGTGAGCGCCGTCTGGCCAAGTTTGCCGCTAAAGTGCAGCAGCAGTTGGAAAGCAGCGATCTGGATATGTACCGTGCACTGCTGGCTAAACTGCAACCGGCAGAAGATCTGGATATGGAAACCTTGGCCGCAGCACTGCTGAAAATGGCTCAGGGCGAACGTCCTCTGATCCTGCCACCGGATCCGGTGTTCAAACCACGTCAGCGTCGTGAGTTCAACGATCGTGACGAACGTGGCGGCGAGCGTCGCCGTGACGCACGTCCAGACGGTGCACGCCCAGATAGCCGTGATGGCGCTGAGCGTCCACGTCGCGAACGTCGTGACGTTGGTGAGATGCAGTTGTACCGCATTGAAGTGGGCCGTGATGATGGGGTAGAAGTTCGTCATATCGTTGGCGCTATCGCTAACGAAGGCGATATCAGCAGCCGTTACATCGGTAACATCAAGCTGTTTGCTTCCCACTCCACCATTGAACTGCCGAAAGGTATGCCGGGCGAGATCCTGAATCACTTCACTCGTACCCGCATTCTGAACAAGCCGATGAACATGCAATTGCTGGGCGATGCACAGCCACATGAACGCCGTGAGCGTCCTGCTGGCGGTAACGGCGGTGAGCGTCGTGGCGGTGCTGCTCGTCCATTTAATGGCGAGCGCCGTGAAGGGTCTGCTGCTCCGCGTCGTTCTTTCGGTGAGCGTCGTGAAGGTGGTAATGCTGCCGGTGGTGAACGCCGTGGCGGCAAGCCAGCACCACGCCGTGACGATGCGGCACCTGCTGCACCACGTCGCCGTTTCGGTGATGCATAATTGCTGATTTAACCGCTCGCGGTTAATCGCATCAGAGACCAGCCTTCGGGCTGGTTTTTTTATGTTCGAAATCCTAATTTATGCCGTTAAATGGCGTATGATTCGCAAGGTTTATTTTACGGATGTCATGCACGGGAGATGCCATGAGCTGGCAGCAATTCAAATCTCAGTATCTGGTGCGTTTTTGGGCGCCTTTACCGGCGGTGATGGCCGCCGGGATCCTTTCTACCTATTACTTTGGCATGACGGGCACTTTCTGGGCGGTGACCGGTGAGTTCACCCGCTGGGGTGGCCACGTGTTGCAATGGTTGGGTTTTCAGCCGGAGCAGTGGGGTTATTTCAAAGTGATTGGCCTGCAAGGTTCACCGCTCGAGCGTATCGATGGCCGGATGATTATCGGCATGTTTGCCGGTTGTATCGCCGCCGCGCTGTGGGCGAATAACGTCAAGCTGCGCATGCCACAGCACCGTATCCGTATTGCACAGGCGCTGTTGGGCGGCATTATTGCCGGTTTCGGCGCACGCCTGGCGATGGGGTGTAACCTGGCGGCTTTCTTCACCGGGATCCCACAGTTTTCATTGCACGCCTGGTTCTTTGCGCTGGCGACGGCCGCAGGTTCTTACTTCGGGGCGAAATTCACCCTGTTGCCGATGTTCCGCATCCCGGTCAAGCTGCAAAAGGTCAGTGCTGCCGCACCGTTAACGCAGAAACCGGCGCAAGCGCGCCGCCGTTTCCGTTTGGGGATGGTGATTTTTTGCCTGACCGTGGCCTGGTCATTATGGACTCTGTTCGATGCGCCAAAGCTTGGCATCGCTATGCTGTTTGGCATCGGTTTTGGCCTGCTGATTGAGCGCGCACAGATCTGCTTTACTTCGGCGTTCCGCGATCTGTGGATCACCGGCCGCACCCATATGACTAAAGCGATTATTCTCGGCATGGCGGTGAGCGCCATTGGCATCTTCAGCTATGTGCAACTGGGCGTCGCGCCAAAAATCATGTGGGCGGGCCCGAATGCGGTCATCGGCGGATTGCTGTTTGGTTTTGGGATTGTGCTGGCAGGCGGCTGTGAAACTGGTTGGATGTACCGTGCGGTAGAAGGGCAGATCCACTACTGGTGGGTGGGTTTGGGTAATATCATCGGTGCAACGCTGTTGGCGTATTACTGGGATGATTTGTCCCCGGCATTAGCCACTAATTACGACAAGATTAACTTGCTGGATACCTTCGGGCCAATCGGTGGGCTGCTAGTGACCTATCTGCTGCTGGCAATCGCTTTTGCCGCCATGTTGTGGTGGGAAAAACGTTTTTTCCGCGCAAAAGCTGATGCGCAGGTGGCCGACTTAAGGAGTGCATCATGAAACAGGCAGAGATAGTGCCGGATTATCGCTTGGATATGGTGGGTGAACCTTGCCCTTATCCGGCAGTCGCCACGTTGGAGGCGATGCCGCAGCTTAAGCCGGGTGAAATACTGGAAGTGATCAGCGACTGCCCGCAGTCGATCAACAACATCCCGCTTGATGCGCGCAATCATGGCTATAAGGTGCTGGATATTCAGCAGGATGGCCCGACCATTCGTTATCTGATCCAACGCTGAGCCCCTCACCCCAACCCTCTCCCGAAGGGAGAGGGAGCTGATAGCCCCTGCTCGTTTGGCAGTAAAGAGATAATCCTAGCAAACTCGATCGCTTTCTCCTCCAAGGTGAATCACTATAATTTCAAACATACTCGATCGGTTCCCTTGTATGTTTAAAGGCACTTAAGTTAGTTAGCCGCCCAAAGGCGGATAGACTTTAACCGAGTTGTACCTGACGCTACAGCCCGATTTCCCTCTGGGACAACAAGCCCGTGGGAGAGCTTATGGCGTGGCGTCAGTTTTCCTGTTAACCCGAACAGCTGCCAGGGCGGCATCAGCCAGCCCGTATCTTACAAGGCCGGGAGACTTGAAATGACTGAACATGCAACCGTCGGTATCGACATTGCCAAAGACACTTTTGACGTATACATCGACCCAACTCGTCAGCTTCTGCATCTGGATAACACACCGGAAGGCCATCAACAGCTGCTGAGTTCGCTCTCTGCCATCACCGTCAAGCTTGTCGTGATGGAGGCGACAGGCCGATATCACTCATTACTGGCCGCCACGCTTGAGTTGGCTGGGTTACCTGTGGCCGTGGTCAATCCACGCCAGGTGAAGAACTTCGCTCGTGCGCTAGGGACCCTGTACAAAACCGACCCGAATGATGCGCGTATCATCTGCGAGTTTGGCCGGAGAATGGAGCCCGAAGCCCGCGCCACACCGGACGAACAGACGCAGCATCTGGCCGGGATGGTGACCCGCCGTCGCCAACTGGTCGATAACCGGACCATGGAGATAAACCGCTATAAAAGCTGCGATGACGTGGTGGTCTCAGCGGGCATCAAGCGGCATATCGACTGGCTGACCGCTGAAATCCGGGATGCCGATGACGACATCGACAGGCAAATAAAAGTAATGCCTCTGTGGCAGGAAAAGGCGACGTTGTTGGAGGAAGTCAAAGGTATCGGGCCGACAACGATGGCGGTGCTTCTTGCGATGTTGCCGGAGCTGGGGAAGCTGAATCGGCACAAGATAAGCGCGTTGGTTGGCGTGTGTCCCTATGCCCATGACAGTGGAAAAATGAAAGGGAAGCGAAGTATCTGGGGAGGGCGAAGCGCGGTGCGTTCAGCGCTATACATGGCGACCTTGTCAGCGGTGCGGTACAACCCGACAATCCGGGAGTTCTACGAGCGCCTGACAGGGCGTGGCAAACCGTTCAAGGTGGCGGTGACCGCCTGCGTGAGAAAGCTGCTAACCATCCTGAATGCGATGTTGCGGGATAATAAAAAATGGGTGACAAATTAATCATCACCCGTTGACTTTAAACACAGCTGCTCTCCCTGTGGGAGAGGGCTAGGGTGAGGGGCATCACAGATACGTAACCCCTATCCTTTCATTAAATCGCCTTTTACCCCGGCCACGATTTCAAACGATCGCAAACGCGCCTGATGATCAAAAATCTGGCCGTTAACCATGATCTCATCGGCGTCGGTTTCACGCAGCAACGTTTGCAGCCCTTGGCGCACCGTACTTTCGCTGCCGACGATCGACATGCGCAGCGCTTGATCCACACCATATTGCTCACCCGCAGTCCACAGGGCGTGGATATTGTCTACCGGTGGTGGCAGCGGCCCTGGTGAACCCCTGCGCAGATTGATGAACTGTTGCTGCATGGAGGTAAACAGGAAGCGTGCGTCGCGATCGCTGTCGGCAGCGATGACGTTCACACACACCATGGCATGCGGCTGTTGGCACTGTGCGGAAGGGGTAAAGTTGTCGCGGTACAGGTTAAACGCCTGGAACAGCATCTCTGGCGCAAAGTGAGAGGCAAAGGCAAACGGCAGGCCGAGTTGCGCTGCCAGTTGCGCGCTGTACAGGCTGGAGCCTAGCAGCCAGATTGGCACATACAGCCCCTGGCCCGGCACGGCCTGCACCGCTTGCCCCGGCTGTACGTCGCCGAAGTAGTGCTGCAATTCCTGCACGTCACGCGGGAAGTTATCCACATCGCCGGAGAGATGGCGGCGTAGTGCCATCATGGTGCGCTGATCGGTCCCTGGCGCACGGCCAAGCCCCAGATCGATACGCCCTGGATAGAGCGATTCCAGCGTACCGAACTGCTCGGCAATCACCAGTGGCGCATGGTTTGGCAGCATTACGCCACCTGAACCCAGGCGAATACGTTGGGTGCCCGCTGCCAGGTAGCCCAGCAGCACCGACGTTGCCGCACTGCCAATGCCGGTCATATTGTGGTGTTCTGCCAGCCAGTAACGCTGGTACCCCCATTTTTCGGCGTGTTGTGCCAAATCCAGTGAGGAATGGAACGCATCGCGCGCCTTTGCCCCCTGAGGGATCGGGGATAAATCCAGCACCGAAAGCGGCACCTGTGTGTTTTCAGTCATTGTCATCGTCCATTGTGCTTAAAGCCGTGTCTTGCCATTGCGGGGCACGGTCTGTAGGTTTATCGCTTAAAGGGCGAGTGCAGGGATCTGCAAGCTGTGAAAGCATAATCCAATTCACGATGAGAAAAGAGGATATCTGTGCTTGAGCCTCTCTAAATGTCCTCAAAGGTTTTAGGCTATAGCAGGGCTAGATGAGTAATTCATTATTAATATGTATTAATAAAAATAAAAGCATCACGGAAATTAATTAATATTCTATTTTATTTATTTAGAACAATTCACAGTCTTTACTAGCAGCACTATTAATAAATGAGTGTGGAGAATTAAGAAAGGGGTTCATGTAAAAACACTTGGGTGTCTAGGGGTATAAGAAATAATTGGCGACTTTTGATGTTAGTCAATGAGATTTAAGCCTAAAAATAGCGAAATACCTGTCCAAATAAATGATAAAAAAAGGATTTCATGCTTATGCATTAATTTATCTGTATGAATGGAATTTTAATCTAAAAATACATAATTTTTGGTCATATGGTCTGTTTATTTATTTAATTATCAAACAAAAAAGTTTTTAATTCTTTTTTGTGCGTGATTTTTTTTGCCTTTATGAATTGACATTATAATCCTAGTCCATAATATAGACCGGGCCGATAATATATTGATGTGCTGGGTTTTTAATCGATAAATAGAATATCTAGGTGGTTACAGCAGTGACGCTATGGAGTGATAATGGATACCACTAGCCAAAAAAGAGATGCAGAGAAATCAATTGTTAGAATTGACGCAAAAAAATTGCAGCTTTTTGGCTATATCGTTAACGATGAGTTCCAAGTCGATATAAAGTCAGGCTCAGTAATAAAACTATATAATACTATAGAATATAGCAACTATCTTGACTATCGCTTTAGCAATTATTTTAAATTGCGTGAGACGATGATGAGATTGTTACTTTATTTATTGGCGAATGCAAGTTTTGGCTATGTCTCTAACCAAGAGATTTTGGTCAATGTTTGGGAGAATTATAATTTGTCTTCCTCTTCCACCAGACTAACGCAAGTGATTACTGAACTTAAGGCGCGGTTGGCAACAATAGGTATAGATGACAGTTTTATTAAAGCCGCTCGCGGAAAGGGATATACATTGCAAGGAGCATTGATTGTACCTTTATATAGCTTTTCAGGTGCAACTAATAGGGAGACAGGATTTCACTATCAAGTGAAATAATGGCTCTGAACCTAAGGTTTACCCCAAAGATTCAGAGTATTTAAGGACAATTGACAGGATAATTATTTACATGAAAAGAAATACTCTTTTAATGACGCTCGCCTGTGTCATGGGTAGCCTGACTGCGACTTCTGCTCTTGCTATTGATGGTGACATCAATTTTATTGGTGAAGTTACTGATACCACTTGTTTGATCAACGGTCAGACTCCAAATGGTGACATTGATGTAAACGTCAATTTAAGACAGGTTCAGGCCAGTGCGCTGAGTAGCCCAGGAGCTACGGCGAACGCTACGCCTTTTAAAATCACTCTGGGTGGCACAGGTGACATCAACTGCACTAATGGGAAGATTGCTCAAGTGTATTTCGAGCCAACTAGCCCGGCGATCGACAGAACGACAGGCTGGTTGAAGAATACCATCATTGCAGCAGATAACCCGGCAGGCAATGTTCAGGTACAAATCCTGAATGGCGAGAATAACAATCCAATTAACCTGTGGACCGGTAGCGAGAACTATGTACCGAAAGTTATCGCCAATAATACGGCCGAGTACACGTACTTTGGTCAGTATATTGCAGTGGGTGGTGCAGCCACTCCGGGTAAAGTAGCCTCTACGGTTAAATATAGTATTGTTTATCAATAAACTATAGCAGTAGTGACAGGGGCCTGCTCAAACAGGGCCCTGTTTAATAGCAATACCCAGAGCCTTTTTAATTTGTGGGCAGCTAATAATTTCGCAGCTTAAAGGGTGATGGGTATATACTTACAGGGCGGTTATGTTTTTCATGGAAAGATATTGGTTGTCATCATTGGTGCTCGTCGCCGGATTATTCTCTTCATACCTGCATGCGGGTATTGTTATTTCTGGTACTCGCGTTATCTACCCGTCTAATGAAAGAGAAGTGACGCTAAAGCTGGAAAATAAAAGTCATGTTCCTTTATTGGTACAATCCTGGATTGACGGGGGAGATCCTAACTCGCTTCCTGAAGATAGTGATGTGCCTTTTACTATTATGCCACCTGTTTCACGCATTGAACCAACCAAGGCGCAAACGTTACGTATTACCGTGACACCTATCGCAAGCCAGGTAACCGATCGCGAAACGCTTTATTGGATCAACGTGCTTGAAGTGCCCCCGCAGTCGAAAGGCGATAAAAATTACCTCTCTATCGCTTATCGCAATCGCCTGAAGGTGTTTTACCGCCCCGTCGCGTTGAAAGGCTTGTCCCCTGAAATCATCGGGCAGGTCAGCTGGCGTTTGCAGGGGGAAAAACTCATCGGCAAAAACCCCACCCCTTATTACATCAGTTACGCCTCTTTACGGCTATCTGGCGCGGGGAAAGCAGCGATGGCGGGAAGTGACGGTGGCATGATTGCCCCTTTCTCTGAGCAGGCTTTTCAGGTCAAACGCAGTGGTAACACCGCTGTCGGGTTGCCAAATACGGTAATGGCCAATGCGATCAATGACTATGGGGCTTTTGTTGAAAAAACATACCCGTTAACTCGTTAGCATTCGTCGTTATTTCAGGATTATTGGCTTATCTGAGTCGTCAAGGATGCTATGACTACGCATAAACCAGCAAGAAAAACGGGACTGAAATGGATCCTGTCTTATGCCATGATTTCGGTCACGTCTGTCTATGCCGCAGAGTCACCGGAAGAGGTGAAATTTGATCCGAGCTTTTTTCCCGGCGGCAAAGCCGGGAAGTTCGATCCCGCCCAGTTTGGCCGCGGCAACATCGTGGTCCCTGGTGTTTACAATGCGGACATTGAACTCAACGGGCAACCGATCGGCAGCGAAGAAATTCATTTTAAACCACAGCCTGGCAGCCAATATGCCACAATCCCTTGCTACAGCGGCAACTTCTTTTCTCTGCTCAATCTGAGCGAAAAGAAACTTCTGGAGCAAACGCCGCCACAGCGGCTTAGCCAGTTGGAAGCCGAAGGCTATTGCGGCTCGCTCAGCGCGATCCTGCCCGGAGCCTCAGCCAGTTTTGACCCCGGTGAACAAAAGCTGACGCTGTCGATACCGCAGTTGCTGTTGAACAGAGCGCCACGTGGTTATGTTAACCCCAAGCTGTGGGAAGATGGCATGACCGCCCTGATGGTCAACTATAACGCCAACGTCTATCAGTCTCAGCAGCGGGAAAATAGCAACACCTATGGTTATCTCGGGCTGCGCAATGGCCTGAACGTTGGCCCTTGGCGCGTGCGTAACAATGGTGCGATGAATTGGGTTTCAGATGGTGATGGCGGCGGTTATAAGAGTGCATCCACCTATGTTGGCCGTGATATTCCGGCGCTGAAATCCCAATTGATCATCGGTGATGCTTTCACCAGCGGTGAGCTGTTTGACGGCATCCGTTTCCGTGGCGTCAGGATACATTCCGATGACCGCATGCTGCCAGACTCCCTGCGCGGCTATGCTCCTGTGGTGCGTGGCGTTGCCAATACCAATGCCAGAGTTACGATCGTACAGAACGGTTTTACCATTTATACCACCACCGTTTCTCCGGGGCCGTTTGAGATCAACGATCTCTACCCTACCAGCTATGGTGGTGAGTTGCTCGTTCGGATCGAAGAAGCCAATGGTCAGGTCAGATCTTTTGCGGTGCCTTATGCCTCGGTCACGCAGATGCTGCGGCCCGGTATCAGCCGCTACGAAGTGGCTGCGGGTAAGATCAATACCACAGGGTTGGTCGATAAGCCCGATTTTGGCAGCCTGACATACCAGCTTGGCCTGAGTAACTTGGTAACCGGCTATACCGGGGTCGTTGGCAGTGAAAGCTATTTCTCTGCCTTGTTGGGTGGTGCCCTTAATACGCCGATTGGCGCGCTTTCCCTGGACGTCACCCAGTCGATAGCCCGCTTGCCTGAGCAGGATCAACGTTCAGGGCAAAGCTATCGTATCGGGTTCAGCCAGGTCTATGCAGAAACACAGACCAGTTTCTCGGTGATGGCCTACCGCTATTCAACCGATAATTTCCTCAGCCTGAATGATGCCGTGCAGTTGCGCGATCTGGTGTTGCGTAATGAAAATATCGATATCTATGGGCGGCAGCGCAGCATGTTCACGCTTTCAGTGAGCCAGCCGTTGGGCGAGCGGTGGGGGAGCCTGTATGCCACCGGTAATCACATTACTTACTGGAACCAGAATGGTTCACAGCAGAGTATGCAGCTAGGTTATAGCAACTTCTGGCACAACCTTAGTTACACCCTCTCGGTCAGCCGGACATTGAGCGGCCAGTTCTCGGGGCTGCAAGACAGCACCACGCTGGATCGGCGCGAAACCCAATACACGCTGAGTCTTTCGCTACCGTTGGGGGGGAGTGCGCACGCTCCAACGCTGAATATGACCGGCACCACTGACAGCAAGGGCAGCAATGGCCTGGTTGGGCTGTCGGGGAATGCGGGTGAGCAGAACCAGTTTAACTATGCCGTCAGTGCCAGCCGTGATACCGCGTCAAATGGCAACTTCTTCAACAGCGGCGTGGGCTACCGCGCTTCACAGGCGAATATGGGTGCCAGCTATAGCTACGGCCAGGGCAACCGGCAACTGTCGGCCAACATTGACGGTGCCATTGTCGCTCACCGGGGCGGCATCACGTTGGGGCAATCACTGGGAGAAACCAGCGGCCTGGTACGCGCTCCGGGTGCCAAAGGGGCACTGGTCACCAGCGCTTCCGGCGTGGAGGTCGATCGCTTCGGCTATGCAATTGTGCCTTATCTGCGGCCTTACTACCTCAACCAGGTGGATATCGATCCTAAGGGCACGTCGCAGGATGTTGAGTTGCTGTCCAGCAGAAGTACTGCCGTTCCTCGCGCCGGAGCCTTGGTACTGCTTGATTATGAAACCAAGCGCAGCAAGGTAACCTATATCAAAGCGAAGCGTAAGGATGGCACGCCACTGCCTTTTGCGGCCAACGTTTATGATGCGCAGAACAACGCTATCGGCATCGTAGGGCAGGCGAGCCTGGTGATTGCGCATGACCTTGCCGAAGCGGGAGTCCTGCAGGTGAGATGGGGGGATGCGCAGGCAGAACACTGTAGTATCCATTATTCGCTGCCATCATCCTCGCCTGACGATAGCAGGCCAGTGATTCAAGGTGTTTGCCAATAACAGAGCGCCAAGGTTAATGAGAAAACAGATGAAAACAAGAATCGCATCAGGCGCGGTGGCATCGGTGATGCTCTGTGCAGGCTTATATGCGCAAAACGCCGTAGCGGGGGAGGCAGGTTGTGAGTGGGATAGCAGTTCCGCTATTTCTTTACCGCTCGATACCCGCTTGACTATCGGTGGCTCGGTCACCGTCGGGGAAGATTTACCGATCGGTAGCGTGATCTATTCCCAGCGGATCCAAACCAGTGGTAACGGTGCCACACTGCTGTGTAAGGCGGGTATCTATGCTCTGGTGAGTTCTTTTACCAGCACGCCTTATGGTCAGTCCAGCTACAGTGACTCCACGTTTCCGTACGTGTTCAATACCAATATCCCCGGCATTGGGGTGGCGCTGTGGCAGGGCACTCCCGATGGTGGCAGCGCACGTTTGCTGATCCCTGGCAGCCTTCCAGCCTATTTATCCAACAGCAGCACCAGCGTTTTCAACTTCACCAGCCAGAGTGATGCTTCGGTCGGCTTTAACATTGAATTTATCAAAACCGCCAGCAACGTTGGTAGCGGCACTATCGGTAGAAGCGACTTGCCCAGCTTTGAGACTGCACTGAATGGCAACGGCGATAATTTTGTTTATCAGAAAACGTCGATCAGCGGCAGTCTGACGGTGATCCCGGCCACCTGCAACGTGGGCAGTAACTATTACCTGCCGCTTGGTGAACACTACCCGGATGAGTTCAATGGCGTTGGCAGCACGGCGGGTAGCGCCGAAACCCAGATTGTGCTTTCGGGTTGTCCTGCTTTCTATGGCCGGACCTCCTACAGCGTATTCAAGCCGAACGTCATCAGCATCAAACTGACGCCACGCAATGGCTTCGAAAATGCCGAACAGGGGATCTCGAAGCTGAATGTTGAAGCGGGTGATGCCGCTGCGGGTGTTGGCGTGCAACTGAGCTTCAAACAGGAAAACGGTAACTATCAGTTAGCCAAATTCAATCAGGATATCGATCTGGCCAACTATATAACCTTCCTTGAAGATCGCGGCAGTGATTACAGCCTGGGGGTTAAGGCCACGTATATTCAGACCGCCGCCCCGATCCGGGCGGGCAAGGCTGATGCTCAAATCGAGTTTATGATCACCTATCAGTGATCGGGAGAGTGAAATGCATATAGCGAATACGTTGAGGCTCTTCTCTCTATTGGTGCTGTTCTGCTGCGCAGCGAGCGTGCAGGCGTCTTCCACCGGAGTGCTGAATGTGACGGGTTCGATTAAGCTCGCCACCTGTTATTTCGACAGCATTGAAGGGCAAGAGCACAAAACCTACGATTGGCTGTTGCCGAAGGTGTACATGGGGAACCTGAGTAGCCCAGGTATGACCCATGGCCGTACCCAAGGCAGTATCCATCTGGGCGGGGCGCGTTGTACTAACGGTTATACCCCGTATATCACGCTGAACAATGGCGGCACCGTCAGTGCGGAGACCGGTAATCTGGTCAATACCCTGACTGGCGAAGCCGAGAACGTTGAGATCAGGCTGTTGATGAATGACACGCCGCTGGATCTGCGCACCAGCCCGCGCGTTGGCTGCGCGGCCATCGTTAATAACCAGAGCCAGTGCGATATTGCCTATGAGTATTACGCCACCGGGCGAGCCACTCCCGGTAAAGTGAAAAGCACCATACAGTTCAATATCTCCTACGATTGAAGAATTGACGGGGAGAGCAACTTCTCCCCGCTACCGCAGGTTATTGCACCAACTCCAACCCGGCCACACGCCGCCAGTAGCCGTTGCACTCTGCGTGATCGGTTAGCGCCAGCGGCTGGGCTCCCTGCTGGTTGGCGCGGAAGCGATCGAGCATCGCCAATGTTTCTGCCCCCTGCGGCGACAGGCGCACAATATCCACCAACCCCTGCATCCCGGCCAACTCATTACCCAGGTTGTAGCAGTAACCGCTCATGGTCTGAATACCGTTCAGCACGAACACCTGTTGGTTCTCCTGTGAGTTAACGACTCGTCCCTGCGGATATTTGATACAGCAGGTTTCGCATTCGTCCTTGCCGCGGTTTTCTGAGCGAGCGGTAAAGCAACGCGCGGAATAGGCCAGCGGCAGATGGCCGTAACTCAGCACTTCCACTTCAAACTGCTGGCGGAACCCCAGCTCTTCGCACTGATTCAGCAAGTTCACCAACCAATCACGGGAAAGCTCCACCGGCATACACCAGCGCGTCATGCCCTGTTTATGCAACAGACGCAGCGTGTAGGCGTTGTAGCAATTAAGGGCATGCCCGGCGACAAACGGCAAACCGCGCTCGGCGGCCATATTCACCGTACCGAGATCGTTGGCTTCGATCAGGAACTCGCCGTTTTCCACATAGCGCTTCAGCTCGTTCAGTTCCGAAGGCGCTTGCAGCAGCGCCAGGGTAGAGATCACCACCTGCCTGCCGGATTTGGCGATCTCCTGCGCCAGCGCCAGCCAGTCGCCCACTTTCATCTCGCGCCGTTTGGTGCAGACGTTTTCACCAAGATAGATGATATCGGCGTTGCTGCTGGCGGCCTGCTGATAAAAGGTTTCTATATCGGTTTTTGGCCAATAGTAGAGTACCGGGCCTAATGCATATTTCATGGTTTCTCCTGCTACTGCCATTTGCGGTGATACGCGCCGAGCGTGGTTTGGGTGCCTTCGGACATCGACCCGAGGGTTTCCATCCAGGCGGCGTCGGCCTGATAGGTGGCTGGGTTGGCTTTACAGCGATCGATCGCCTGCCGCCACACGCGCGCCACCTGGCTGACATAGGCCGGGCTGCGCTGGCGGCCTTCGATCTTCACCGAGGCAATATTGGCGGCAAGCAACTCCGGTAAAAGCTCCAGCGTGTTCAGGCTGGTGGGTTCTTCCAGCGGGTGGTAGAGCAGGTTATCCACCCGATAGCGGCCTTTGCACAGCGTCGGATAACCGGCGTTTTCGCCATCCTGATAACGGTCGATCAGCACGTCATTCAGGCGCGATTCCATCCCCTGTGGCGTCTGTTGCCAGCGCACAAAGCGCGCGGGAGAGCAGGCCCCCACGGTATTGGGCGACTCACCGGTCAGGTAGGAAGAGAGATAACATCGCCCTTCGGCCATGATGCACAGGCTGCCGAACGCGAACACTTCCAGCGGCACCGGGCTGGTGCGCGAAAGCTGTTTGACCTGATGCATAGACAGCACTCGTGGCAGCACCACGCGCGCCACAGCGAAGTGGCGCTGATAAAAACGGATGGCTTCTTCATTGGTGGCGGAAGCCTGCACCGAAACGTGGCGCTCGACCTGCGGGTAGCGCTGTGCGGCGTATTCTAGCATTGCCAGGTCGGCCAGGATCAGCGCATCGGCCCCCAACTGCGCCGCCATATCCACAGCACGTTGCCAGCGGGCGTAGCCATCGGGGTGGGCAAAGGTGTTGATGGCAATATGCAGTTTGCGCCCATGCCGATGCACATAGTCGGCTGCTTCTTGCAGCTTCTTCTCGGTAAAATTCAGCCCGGCGAAGTGGCGTGCGTTGGTATCGTCTTTCAAGCCGATGTAAACGGCATCTGCGCCATTATCCACCGCAGCTTTCAAGGCTGGCAGATTACCGGCGGGGCAAAGCAGCTCCATAGATTTAATCCTGATTCAGCCGTATGCCTAGCGAGACATAGGCTGTGATAATGGTTGCCGGTTAAGGTTTGCGCCCGGCAATGAGGTCAACGGGGTGACAATTTTAGTCAACCCGCCGTTAACAGGTTTTGATTTGAGGCAGTTTCTGGCGTATTGATAGAAAGGTGACTGCGGGTGTTAATTGCACTATTTGTTGATATAGGCCGGTGACGTTGTGTGCCAATGTGGCAAAATAGCGGCAGACTGAGTGGAAAGGAGTGAATGACAGTGTTGGAAAAACTACGGGCACGCATTGTGCGTCAGGGGCCGTCGCTGTTGCGCGGGCCGCTAAAGTTGACGCCGTTTGCTCTACAGCGTCAGCTTCTGGAACAGGTGCTGGGCTGGCAGTTTCGTCAGGCGCTGGAGGACGGAGATTTAGCGTTTCTCGAGTCGCGCTGGCTGAAAATCGAGGTGCGCGATCTGGCGCTGCAATGGTTTATGACGGTTGAAAACGGCAGGCTGGTAGTAAGCCAACAGGCGGAAGCGGATGTCAGCTTCAGCGGCGATGCCAACGATCTGGTGTTGATTGCAGCGCGTAAGCAAGATCCCGATACGCTGTTTTTCCAGCGTCGACTGCGGATTGAAGGAGATACCGAATTGGGCCTGTATGTAAAAAATCTGATGGACGCCATCGATCTGGATGCTATGCCTGCGCCGCTGCGCGTTGGCTTGTTGCAACTGGCGGCCTTTATTGAAGCCGGTTTGCAGGAGGGCACGGTGCAATCCTCCCGTGTGCCACAGCCATGCTGATCCGCGTTGAGATCCCGGTGGATGCTGCGGGTATTGATGCCTTGCTGCGCAGGTCTTTCGGGCGTGATGACGAAGCAGATTTAGTGCAACAACTGCGTGAAGACGGCCTGTTGACGCTGGGCATTGTCGCCACCGACGATGAAGGCGGTGTGGTTGGCTATGCGGCCTTCAGCCCGGTTGATGTTGCGGGCGTTGATCGTCAGTGGGTAGGGCTTGCGCCGCTGGTGGTTGATGAAAGCCTGCGCCGCCAAGGCTTGGGCGAAAAGCTGGTCTACGAAGGGCTGGATGCGCTGAACGAGTTCAGCTATGCCGCCGTCGTGGTGCTGGGTGATCCGGCCTACTACGGGCGTTTCGGTTTTAAAACCGCCGCCCAGTATGATCTGCACTGCCGTTGGCCAGGTACAGAAGCGGCATTTCAGGTTTACCCGCTGGCAGAAGACGCCCTGAATGATGTTAATGGGCTGGTGGCGTATTCGGCACCTTTTGGGCAGTTTTAATAGTGTGTTATTACCACAGAGAGGGCTCCTCTCTGTGGGCAATTCTTGAATATTTCCTGGTTAATTTTCACATTGAAATAAACTTATATTTCAAGTTTGTTCTCGTGCCCGCGGGGATAAACCAGACTTCTCATGGCTTGGTCTGCATAGCAGAACCGGCTATACTGGTCAAAAGGTCAGCAGGATACAGAGTAAGACACTATGACAACAAAACTGTCCCCTATCGTGTCAGAGTTTGAAACGCAGGAACAGGCAGACAGCTATGATCGCTGGTTCCGTGCCAAAGTTTAAGCTGCGATGAACAGCACCAAACCCAGAATTCCTCATGATGAAGTGATGGCGGGTGCATGGAAAATTATAGAAGAGGCTAAAGTAGAAAGGGAATTATCGTTAAGTTAATTCCCCTTTTTATGCGAATACGTAGTTAATAACTAAGAAAAATCTAAAAATAAGTTTTTAAAAAATTATGTTCAGATAAAAATGGAAAATTATCTCTAATAGTACTTCGTTATAATTTATTGGTTTTCCCTGGTGCTTGGCGGTCTGTCAACCTTGGATTTTAAAAAATCCGGGTTCTTTACTATGAATGGCTCAGAACACACTTTCTTGGCACCCATAATAGTACATATATCTGGATAAAATAATCTGGCTGTAAGTACAGTCAGATACCTGTACCTCAACCTATATCCTAGCGGATAAAGGCTCTGATTCTGAAGACGAGGCTATACTGTACGGTATGTGTTATCTGGGCTACGTGACAGAATTTAGGCATCCATCAATCCCCATATCATCCATACCGTAGTGGTGTATTATGCAGAATAGTCATAACATCCCCAGAGTAGAGTTGAAATAATTGATTTTGGGTAACTTATTGATATAAATGAGTATTCGATGGTTTCGTCTTGGCGCACCAATCTGGTATATTTTGCTATGCGAATTATTTGAGTTGTAAGGAGTCGTTAATGGAGTACGAAGGGAATGTTAGTGAAATTATCAGAAAGCACCTGGAAATTGCATTAGGTGAATTTGGAGAGCTAATCTGGGCATATGTTGTCTTATCTAAAAAAGATATGTCGAGTATCTTTGGTGTAACAAATTACCCAGGTGAATGGGTGAAGCGGTATAAAGAAAATGGTTTGCAGTATGCCGACCCGGTAGTAATCACAGCGCTGAATCGGCTGACACCTTTTTCATGGGATGAAAATCTGATGCTTGGCTCAGGATTTCACTTTTCTGAGCTCTTCGATCAGGCTCGGGAATTTGGCGTAACTAACGGTTATACTTTTGTATTGCATGATTATAATAATAATCTCGTTACGTTATCTTTTATTATCACTTCTGAACGGAGAAAAGGATTGACACAAACTCTCATCCAGAATAAAGGGGACATATCCGTATTACTGGCGTCAGTACATGAGATGTATCTTGCGCTGACTGGGCTGTCAGAGAAGAATACTTCTTACTCAGAAAAGAATCCTCACTTTACTGATAGGGAAAACGAAATACTCTATTGGGCAAGCGTTGGAAAAACGTATCAGGAAACGGGAATGATCCTAGGGATAAAAACGCGGACCGTCAAATTTCATATGTCAAATATTGTAAAAAAACTGGGTGTGGCAAATGCCCGGCATGCAATACGTCTTGGTGTGGAACTTCAACTGATTAAACCGGCTAATTGATTATATCGAGGGTTTAGTCGATAGTGGCCAATCGTTCAGAATGTTTTTATCCTGAATATTGCACCTGCTATTTATTCTATTTTTCAATTTTCTTTGGCTTTCAATATCTGTATGCCCAAGTAATAGATAGACAGGTTCATTTTTTTCTGAAAGTCCGGTCTCTAGGACAGAGAAGTTCCAGCCTGAACTCCTGATTATATACATCATCGGATGACTGGCGACAGCAAGTATACCGTCATAACGATGCTGTCTTGCATAGTTAATCAGGGATAAAAACAAAGCCATAGTAACAGGAAATCTGTGCCCCAGAAGTGAGTGGGTTCTTTCCTTATCAACGAAAAATCGTGTGGACTCAATATAATTTCCTCTTGGAATAGTGACGTTATTAAAAAATGAGGAAAATGTGCTGTTCAGCATATTGCTATATTTCATATCAATCACCCTGGTTCCGCATATAATTATTCCATTCTCAATACCAAAAATATAGGTTGTTTTTTCATTATCAAACTGATCAAGCTCCTTGCCATCAGAACAACTTACGGCCCATTGTAGTCTGTCTTTAAATATGTTTTTTCTTAACATAAATAGTTCTTCAGATTTCTCATTACTCAGAGATGAGTAGTCAACACTGTAAATATTTAACATAATGCTACCTGTAAATGAATATATAGAAATAAGTTCATCCGGTAACATCAGTGAAGTTTCATTAAGAGCCTGCCGGGACACGAGTATGATAATTCTTTTGAACAGCTTTCTGCTAACTTTGTCATGCATTTCAACTGATTTTGGGAATGTAACAACGGCATTTCTCGCCTGTCCAGCCGCGTATAAACGTTAATATTTAGTACTCATCGCCGTACTGTAGTAGCGCAGATTTAACTCGTCAGTGTGAGTCATCTCTCACTTTTTCTGATTTTTATCAATATATTGATTATAAAAGGTAAAAAAATGAATAGTAGAAGGAGGTTTTTAGGCTTTCTGTGTTGTTATTCAATGATAATTAGCATGGTTAGCACTATTATTGAATGTTTAACTATTGTACAGGTGGCTTATGAAAACAACGGGTTACAAAATTTTGTTAAGAGCATATTCCTAGGCACAGGCTTCGCGTTATTACTGGGAAAGTAATAGTTACTCTTAACTATTATTCCCCCCAAACGGCCCATTGCCCACCGAATCCCTAACCAGCAACTCCGAGGTAAAAATATTGTCTTTGGACAAATATCCGCCATCGAGCATAGAAATCAGCCGGTCGATCACTCCATTCATCATAGCGCTGACCGGGTCTTTCACGCTGGAGAGTGCTGGGAGCAGGTACGGGGCGGTGGGGATATTATCGAAACCGATCACCGAGACTTGAGTGGGCACGGCAATACCTGCCTGGTTTAATTGCTTGATGGCACCAACGGCCATATCATCATTGCTGGCGAGCACTGCACTAAAGGTTAATTTATCATTCAGCAAAGACTCTACCGCGGCGGCACCGCTGGCGGGCGTCCATTTTCCTTTTACGATCAGGTTATCTTGCAGCGTAATGCCGTTTTGAGTTAACGCCTCTTTATAGCCGGAAAGCCGCTCAAGAGCCGTCGGCGAATCCAGCGAACCGGTAATAAAGGCAATATTACGGTGGCCCCGTTCAATCAGGTATCGAGTCGCGTTAAAGCTGGCACCTTTGTGGTCGCAGCAAATGCAGTGGCTTTGGTGTTTCCTCAATCTTCTGTTCACCACCATAATCGGCTGTTTATGCTGATCGATAATGTCGTCCATCACATTGATGGTTAAGAAGCGCGGGTAGATGATGATGGCATCGCAGCGTAAATCGAGCAGGAATTGAATCGCTGCCTGCTCTTCTTCGGCGCTGTGTTTGCCATCCACCAGAATAAGCTGGCGACCATTGTCTTCCAGTTTTTGCGCCGCCTGGGAAAGCAGCTCGCTGAAATAACTGCCGTTGTAGAGCGTATTGGTCACTACCAGGCCAATACACTGCGATTTATTGGTGGCCAGATTTCTCGCCAGCAGATTGGGGCGATACCCCGCCTCTTCGATGGCTTTGTATACCCGATCTTTCGTTGCTTCGCTGACGTATCCTTTGCCGGAAAGAACACGTGAAACAGTGGCTTTAGAGACGCCTGCTTTCTTGGCCACTTCCTGCATGGTAGACATGGGTATTTCCTAGCTTTTTGACAATGACGCACATTCTATACCCAAAATAAAGCAGGTACAGCCAAAGGCGATACCTGCCTGATTATCCACCGGCTTTATAACGCTAAATCGACTACGATACGCCCTTCTATTTTACCAGCGTGCATGCGGGCAAAAATATCGTTGATGTTGCTCAGGGGCTCAACGCTGATATTTGCCGCCACTTTATGCCGCCCGGCAAAATCGAGGGCTTCTTGCAGATCTTTGCGGGTGCCGACAATGGAGCCGCGCACGGTAATGCCGTCCAACACCATATTAAAGATCGACAGGTCAAAGGTGCCCGGTGGCAGCCCATTCAGCACCATGGTGCCGCCGCGGCGCATCGTCCCGATGGCCTGCTCGAAGGCTTTTGGCGAAACGGCGGTCACCAGCACGCCGTGTGCGCCGCCGAAGCTTTCATGGAACACCTTGGCCGGATCGACCTGCTTGGCATTCGCCACCACGCTGGCCCCTAAACGCTTGGCAAACGCCAACTTATCATCGTCGATATCCACCGCCGCCACGTTCAGCCCCATGGCAACCGCATACTGAATCGCCATATGGCCAAGCCCGCCAATACCGGAAACCACCACCCAGTCGCCCGGTTTGGTTTCGGTCATTTTCAGGCCTTTATAGACCGTGACGCCAGCGCAAAGGATCGGCGCGATTTCGTTGTACCCCACGTTATCCGGCAGGATGCCGACATAGTTCGCGTCCGCAAGGCAATATTCCGCGAAGCTGCCGTTAACCGAGTAGCCAGCGTTTTGCTGCGAGTGGCACAGGGTTTCCCAACTGTCCAGGCAGTGTTCGCAGTGGCCACAGGCGGAGTACAGCCAGGGTACTCCTACCCGATCCCCCTCCTTGATATGCTTTACGCCTTCACCTACCGCCACCACATAACCTACGCCTTCGTGGCCAGGAATGAACGGCGGCTGTGGCTTGACCGGCCAGTCGCCTTCGGCGGCGTGCAAGTCGGTGTGGCAGACGCCGGTGGCAACAATTTTCACTAACAGCTGGCCCGGCCCGGCTTTCGGGATCGGCACCTGTTCAATCACCAAGGGTTCTCCAAACGCTTTAACCACTGCGGCTTTCATCGTATTCATCTTTCAATCCTTAAAAGTAGAATGGGCTTAGAACAGGCCTAAGGGTGCTGTGCTATAGCTGACCAGCAGGTTTTTAGTTTGCTGGTACTGGTTTAACGCCATTTTGTGCGTTTCGCGCCCAACGCCCGATTGCTTATAACCACCAAATGCCGCATGGGCCGGATAGACGTGATAACAGTTGGTCCAGACGCGGCCCGCTTTGATGCTGCGCCCCATGCGATAAGCCAGGTTGGTATCACGCGTCCAGACGCCCGCACCCAGGCCGAACTGGGTTTCGTTGGCAATAGCCAGGGCTTCCGCTTCGTCCTTGAAGGTGGTGATGCCGATCACCGGGCCAAAAATCTCTTCTTGGAAACAACGCATCTGGTTGCTCCCTTTGATCAGCGTGGGTTGAATATAGAAGCCGTTATCCAGCGCAGGCGTGATGCTGGCTCTCCCACCGCCGGTCAGGATTTGCCCCCCTTCGTTGCGGGCGATGTCGATATAGGAAAGGATTTTGTCGAACTGCTGCTGAGAAGCCTGCGCGCCAATCATGGTGTCGGTATCCAGCGGATCGCCACGGCGGATGTTTTTGACTTTTGCCATCACGCGCTCCATGAAGGGGGCGTAAATGGATTCGTGGATCAGCGCACGCGAAGGGCAGGTACAGACTTCACCCTGGTTAAAGAAGCCGAGCACCAGGCCTTCAACCGCTTTCTCGATAAACTCCGGTTCGGCGTCCATCACATCGGCAAAATAGATGTTCGGTGATTTACCGCCCAGCTCAACGGTGCAGGGAATAATGTTCTCCGCCGCACAGGCCATAATATGGCGGCCAACCGGCGTCGAACCGGTGAAGGCGATTTTGGCGATACGTTTGCTGGTCGCCAACGCTTCACCCGCTTCGCGGCCGTAACCCTGCACCACATTGAGCACGCCTGCGGGGAACAGATCGCCGATCAGCTCCATCAGCAGCGTAATGGCCAGCGGCGTCTGCTCCGCCGGTTTCAACACCACGCAGTTGCCCGCCGCCAAAGCCGGGGCCAGCTTCCACGCTGCCATCAACAGAGGGAAGTTCCACGGGATAATCTGGCCGACCACGCCCAACGGCTCATGAAAGTGATAGGCAACGGTGTGTTCATCAATCTCTGCCGCGCTGCCTTCCTGTGCCCGCAGGCAACCGGCAAAGTAACGGAAGTGATCGATCGCCAGCGGCAGGTCGGCATTCAGGGTTTCACGAATCGGTTTCCCGTTATCCCAGCTTTCTGCAACCGCGAGGTATTCCAGGTTAGCTTCAATACGATCGGCCACCCGCAGCAGCAGCGTGGAACGATGCTGCACGCTGGTTTTCCCCCAGGCATCTGCGGCCAGGTGTGCGGCATCCAATGCAGCGTTAATATCCTGGGCATCGGAGCGCGGGAACTGCGCAATGTCACTGCCATTCACAGGCGAAGTGTTCATAAAATACTGGCCGCCGAGCGGTTCTACGAATTTGCCACCAATGTAGTTGCCGTAAGCCGCTTTGAAAGAAACCAATGAATCCGGCGTGCCGGGATGTGCGTAACGCATCGCAAACTCCTTATGTAGGGTATCGCTATCAGAGTGTGGCAACCGCTACGGGCATATTGCGGTTGCGCTATTGCCTTGCAGCCGCCGTGCCATTCTTTTTATGATGGGCGTTTAAGGTAAAAATTTATTTAAAATCATGTTATTAAAATATTCAGGTTTGCTGGGGCTACGTAGCAAGAGGGAAGAATCCGCCATTTGTGTTGCAAATCGCAACACCGATAAAACGCAATGGCTACAATATTGCAACACTTCTAGGCAGGGATGAGGTCACCAATGCGGGGAAATTCGTCAGCCGTCACCGTCAATACGCCGTTGCTTAATGACTCCTGGTTGCGCAGCGAACTCTATGGCTTAAGCCGCATCGCCGATGATTTCCCGCGTCTTCGTCAGGCAGAGCTGGCTGATGTGCTGGCGAGTAACGCCGCGTTGCAGCAAGTTGCCCATCCTACGGTTAAAGCGCTGGCGGAAAAAATCGCCGATAAGCAATCCGTGGTGGTTCTTTCCAACGCCAGCGGCCTGATCTTGAACACCTTCGGTGACATGCGGGCACTGCAAAAAGCCCAGCGTTTTGCGCTGGCACCCGGCAACCTGTGGAGCGAATGTGGCCGTGGCACCAATGCCATCGGCACGGCGCTGGCGATTGACGATGGCTGTGAAATCTTCGCTCATCAGCACTATCTCACCTGCAATCAGGGGCTGTACTGCGCCGCCATGACGCTGCAAACGCCCAACGGCCAGCTTGCTGGCGTGCTGGATATTTCTGGGCCAGCGCATTATCCCCACCCCTATACGCTGGCCTGGATCAAAGAAGCCGCGCAGCAGATCGAGTCTTTATGGGTGAAACAGAGCCTGCAACCGGATCAGTGGCTGATGAGCCTGCATTCACAGGTTCAGGGGATTGATAGCGTTGCGGAGATGCTGCTGGTTTTCTCAGGTAACGTGCTGATGGCGGCTAACCGCCTGGCCATGCGTGAACTGCAACTGAGCGCTGAACGTTTTGGCGCACTCACCTTCCAACAGCTTTTTCCCCATAGTGAGCAGCAGGCCAACAGCGTTCCGCAGCCGATCCTCGCTCACCACCAGCGGCGCTATTTTTTCCGCCTGCGCGCACCGGCTCGCACCCACTTTGCGGTAGCGTCGGTCACCGTGCCCGATGTTTCACTTTCCCTGCCTGATAACACCAATAAGCTGGTGAGGCTGTTGAACGCGGGGGTGTCTCTGTGTATTCACGGCGAAACGGGCAGCGGCAAAGAGTACGTCAGCCGGGCGCTGTACCAGCAAAGCCAGTGGCGAGAGGGGAAATTTGTGGCCATTAACTGTGCGGCGATCCCGGAACCGTTGATTGAGTCGGAGCTGTTTGGCTATCAGCCGGGGGCGTTTACCGGGGCTAACAAAAACGGCTATATCGGCAAGATCCGCGAGGCGGACGGCGGCGTGCTGTTTTTGGATGAAATTGGCGATATGCCATTAGCGCTGCAAACCCGCCTGCTGCGGGTGTTGCAGGAAAAAGAGGTGGCACCGCTGGGTTCCAGCCGTAGTTGGCCTGTCAACTTTGCGCTTATCTCTGCCACACACCGGGATCTCAATCAACGGGTGGTCGCAGGCGAATTCCGCGAGGATCTGCTTTACCGGCTACAAGAGTTTTCCCTGACGCTGCCCCCGCTACGTGAATGGCCCTCTTTACCGGCTTTTATTGCCCAACTGTGGCAGGAACTGGGCGGTGTGGAGCGCGGAATCCAACTCGCTCCTGCACTGCTGCAAACGCTGGCGAATTACGACTGGCCGGGCAACGTGCGCGAACTAAGAAGCGTGCTCAAAGTGCTGCTTGCCTTGGCGGATGACCATGAGGTGCTGAACTGCGAAGCGCTGCCGGAAAAATACCGGCCTAAACAGGTTACGCCTCAAGTTGCCCTGCATCAGCATGATGAACGGGTGATTGCAGCAACCCTTGAACGCTATAACGGTAACGTCAGCAAAGCGGCTCAGGCGTTAGGTATCGCCCGCAGCACGCTGTATCGACGCGCTGCCCGAGAAAAACGCTAACCTTCTTTGGCCCCGCTCACGCCGTTGAGCGGGATACTCACCTTGCATTACCTCTCCAGCTCGATCACCTTCACAAAACAGATAATAAAAAAAATTATAAATTGATATTTAACTTCAATGTTTACACTCTTGTGTGGAACCGGTTACCTATCTATGAGAGTTGTCCTCATGTCAAAGAATTATGCGGCGGTATCAAGATCGATAGTGGATGCAGTTGGGGGAGCGAATAACGTCGCGGCGGTGACGCATTGCATGACGCGCTTACGCTTTGTGCTCAACGACGATAGCGTGGTTGATAGCGCAAAACTCAAGGCCATCAGCGGCGTGCTGGGCGTGGTGAGAAGCGAAAACCAGTGCCAGGTGATCATTGGCAATACGGTTTCACAGGCCTACGCCGAAGTGTTGAAACTGTTGCCAGAAGGGGCGGTGGCCGAGCGGCCTGCGCCAGAAAAAAACAAAATCACCCTGAAACGCATTGGGGCAGGGATCCTGGATGCGCTGATCGGCACCATGTCGCCGCTGATCCCGGCGATTATCGGCGGATCGATGGTGAAATTGCTCGCTATGATCCTGAATATGACCGGCGTATTCGGCAAAGACTCCTCGACGCTGATTATTCTTAACGTGATCGGCGATGGCGCGTTCTTCTTCCTGCCGGTGATGGTAGCCGCTTCTGCCGCGATAAAGTTCAAAACCAACCTGTCGCTGGCGATCGCCATTGCCGGGGTGCTGGTGCATCCGACCTTTATCGATCTGATGGCCAAAGCGGCGCAGGGCCAGCAGGTTGAATTTATCGGCCTGCCGGTTACCGCAGTGAAGTATACCTACACGGTGATCCCGGCGCTGTTCATGACCTGGCTGCTCTCTTACATTGAAAAATGGGTCGATCGCATCACGCCAGCGGTGACCAAAAACTTCCTCAAGCCGATGCTGATTGTGCTGGTTTCGGCACCGATCGCCATCCTGCTGATTGGGCCGCTGGGCATCTGGATTGGTAGCGGGATTTCGGCGCTGGTCTACACCATTCATAGCTATCTGGGTTGGTTATCCGTCGCCATTATGGGCGGGCTGTGGCCGCTGCTGGTGATGACCGGGATGCACCGTGTGTTCACCCCAACCATCATTCAGACCATTGCGGAAACCGGCAAAGAGGGCATGGTCATGCCGTCAGAAATTGGTGCCAACCTTTCGTTGGGCGGTTCATCGCTGGCGGTGGCCTGGCGCACCAAAAACCCGGAACTGCGCCAGACGGCGCTGGCCGCAGCGGCATCTGCCATTGTTGCCGGTATTTCAGAACCGGCGCTTTACGGCGTGGCAATACGCCTGAAGCGCCCGCTGATCGCGGCGTTGATCAGCGGCTTTGTCTGCGGCGGCGTGGCCGGAGTAGCCGGGTTGGCAAGCCACTCGATGGCGTCACCGGGCCTGTTCACCAGCGTGCAGTTTTTCGATCCGGCCAACCCGATGACTATTGTCTGGGTGTTTGGCGTGATGATCCTGGCGGTGGTGCTTTCCTTTATCCTCACGCTGCTGATGGGCTTTGAAGATATTCCCGTCCCTGAAGAGGCGGCAAGCGAAAAAGCCAAACCTGCATCCGAGTTGTCTGTAACTAATTAACAAGAGGTCTCTTATGTCAGCATCTGTTTTCCCCGCAGATTTTTTATGGGGTGGTGCTCTTGCTGCCAACCAGGCCGAAGGCGCTTATCTTGCAGGCGGCAAAGGGCTGACCACGGTGGATATGATCCCTCACGGTAAAGATCGGCTGGCAGTCAAGCTGGGCCAGGAAAAACGCTTTGCCCTGCGCGAAGATGAGTTCTACCCGAGCCATCAGGGCATCGATTTTTATCATCGTTATAAAGACGATATCGCCCTAATGGCGGAAATGGGTTTCAGCGTATTTCGCACCTCGATCGCCTGGAGCCGTATTTTCCCCAACGGCGATGAAACCGTGCCCAATGCCGAGGGCATCGCTTTCTACCGCGATGTGTTTGCCGAATGCAAAAAGCACGGCATTGAGCCGCTGGTGACGCTGTGTCATTTCGATGTGCCAATGCATTTGGTGCGTGAATACGGCTCGTGGCGCAACCGGCAAATGGTGGGTTTTTTCACCCATTACGCCCGCACCTGTTTTGAAGCGTTCGATGGGCTGGTGAAATACTGGCTGACATTCAATGAAATCAACATTCTGCTGCACAGCCCGTTCTCCGGCGCGGGCCTGGTATTCGAACCGGGCGATAATCAAGAGCAGGTGAAATACCAGGCTGCACACCACGAACTGTTGGCAAGCGCGCTGGCGACGAAAATCGCCCATGAGGTTAACCCGCACAATCAGGTCGGTTGCATGCTGGCCGGTGGCAATTTCTACCCCTGGTCGTGTAAACCCGAAGACGTGTGGGCCGCGCTGGAAAAAGACCGCGAAAACCTGTTCTTTATCGACGTTCAGGCGCGCGGGGCTTACCCTTCGTACACTCAACGCCTGTTCAGGGAAAAAGGCATCGCCGTTGAGATGGAGCCGGGCGACGCTGAGATCCTCAAAAACAGCGTCGATTTTGTCTCGTTCAGCTATTACGCCTCGCGCTGTGCCTCGGCAGAGATGAACGAGCACAACAGCAGCGCCGCCAACGTGGTTAAATCGCTGAAAAACCCGCATATCCAGGCCAGCGATTGGGGATGGGGGATCGATCCTCTGGGTCTGCGTATCACCATGAACATGATGTATGACCGCTACCAGAAACCGCTATTCCTGGTGGAAAACGGCTTGGGTGCGAAAGACGAAATCAACGAACAAGGTGAAATTGACGACGACTACCGTATCAGCTATTTGCGTGAGCATATTAAAGCAATGGCGGATGCGATCAGCGACGGTATTCCGGTGATGGGTTATACCTCCTGGGGTTGCATCGATCTGGTTTCTGCCTCCACCGGGGAAATGAGCAAACGCTATGGCTTTGTCTATGTCGATCGCGACGATCAGGGGAATGGCAGCTTAGCCAGAACCAGAAAGAAATCGTTTTACTGGTATAAGAAGGTTATTGCCAGCAACGGTTCGGATTTAAGCTGATAAAAAAGGGAATATTGGCTCTAGGCGATATTCCCTTTTTCCGATTTAAATGAAAACTTAACTTTCATCACCTATGTTACGGGTGAGCTATGCTAAAACTTGCG
Source organism: Serratia sp. YWN4 (assembly GCF_055790845.1). Classification (NCBI taxonomy): domain Bacteria; kingdom Pseudomonadati; phylum Pseudomonadota; class Gammaproteobacteria; order Enterobacterales; family Yersiniaceae; genus Serratia; species Serratia sp. YWN4. The sequence continues at coordinate 4,910,304 of NZ_CM147696.1, read as the reverse complement.
GAGAATCATTGACATCTTGCGTGAAAAATCACGAATAGATGATGTTATAGCTGAAAATAGGGATGTTGCCCCTCCATGAATAATCAATTCTCTCCTTCCGATTTGAAAACTATTCTGCATTCAAAGCGTGCCAATCTTTATTATCTTCAACATTGCCGAATTCTGGTTAATGGCGGCAGAGTGGAATATGTCACAGATGAAGGTAAGCAATCTTTGTACTGGAACATTCCCATTGCCAACACCACGGCGGTGATGTTGGGAACAGGAACCTCTGTCACTCAGGCCGCTATGCGTGAGTTTGCTAAAGCGGGGGTTCTGGTTGGCTTCTGTGGCGGTGGGGGCACGCCTTTGTTTGCTGCTAATGAAGTTGAAGTGGATGTTTCCTGGTTAACCTCACAAAGCGAATACCGGCCAACGGAATATCTACAGCATTGGGTGAGTTTCTGGTTTGACGATGACAAACGCCTGGCGGCGGCCATTGCTTTTCAGCAACAGCGCATCGCTCAAATCCGTACTCATTGGCTCTCGGCACGTATGCAGCGCGAACAGGCATTCGAGGTTGATGCTGCCCAGCTTAATCCGGTGCTCGATAATTTTATCCAGCGTTTATCCGCTTGTCAGAATAGCAACGATGTTCTGGCACAGGAGGCGGTGATGACGAAAGCACTGTATAAACTGGCGGCCAATGGCGTGAAGTATGGCGAGTTCAGCCGTGCCAAACGTGGCAGCGGTATCGACATTGCTAACCGATTTTTAGATCACGGTAACTATCTGGCTTATGGCCTTGGCGCAACGGCGGCCTGGGTGATTGGCCTGCCGCATGGTTTGTCGATATTGCATGGCAAAACCCGCCGGGGTGGCTTGGTGTTTGATATTGCTGATTTGATTAAAGATGCCTTAATTCTGCCACAAGCCTTTATCGCCGCCATGGCCGGGGAGGATGAACAGCAGTTTCGTCAGCGTTGCCTCACTGGATTCCAACAGGCGGATGCGCTGGATGTGATGATTGATACCCTGAAGGACACCGCAGAAAGTCTGTCACAGGTGGGTAAATGAATATTTTGCTGGTTGCTCAGTGCAGTAAAAAGGCATTGATAGAAACGCGCCGTATTCTGGATCAGTTTGCCGAACGCAAAGGGGATCGGACCTGGCAAACACCGATTACCCAAGAGGGTTTGAATACGCTGAGGAAACTGCTGCGTAAAACCGCCAAGCGTAATACGGCAGTGGCTTGTCATTGGATCCGGGGCGCTAACAGCACAGAACTGCTGTGGATCGTGGGTAATCTGCGCCGTTTTAATGCACAGGGCACGGTACCGACGAACAGCACGCAGCGCGATATCTTGCGTAGTCAGGATGAGAATCAATGGCACAATGCCGAGGTTATCGCGCTGTTAGCGGGTATTGCTGGGCTGTTTCACGATTTCGGCAAAGCTAACCGTCTGTTTCAAAACAAGCTATCGAAGATCGGTGCTGCTTTTGAGCCTTGCCGACATGAATGGGTCTCACTGCGGTTATTTACTGCGTTTGTTGCCGAGAGGGAGGATGCGCAGTGGCTACAGGCGTTAGTGGAGGTTAGCGCGGCGGATGAGCCCGCGTTGCTGGCCAACTTGATTGCTGATGATGCCCGCACGCTACAGAATCCATTCACCACGTTGCCGCCGTTGGCGCGGGTTGTTGCCTGGTTGATTGTCTCTCATCATCGGTTGCCCGTTTACCCTGCTTCGCCCCGTTGGCCGGAATATAAAAATCCACCGAAACTTGAATTCCATGATCGCTGGCTCAGTGAATGCCTTTCACCTGGCTGGAATTCCCCACAGTTTATGAATGACTATGCGGGTTCGGTGCGTGAGCATAACTGGCAGTTTCCGCATGGGACCCCGTTCAAGAGCGCAACCTGGTGCAGGAAGGCACAGGAGATCGCCCGGCGTGCGCTGCAAAATAATGTGCTCTACAACGGGGAGGGCTGGTTTGAACAGCGCTTTACGTTGCATCTTTCTCGTCTGGTTCTGATGCTGGCAGATCACTTTTATTCAGCGCAGCCCGTGACGGAAAAGTGGCAGGATCGGCACTATATGGCATTTGCGAATACGGATCGCACCACGAAAGCGCTTAAACAGCGGCTGGATGAACACAACATTGGCGTTGCTCATAATGCTTTCCTGTTGGCCCGCAGCCTGCCTGCGCTGAGAGACTCTCTGCCTGCGATAACCCGGCATAAAGACTTTAAAAAACGTGCTACTGACAGCCGATTCCGTTGGCAGGATAAGGCGTACGATCTCGCCTGCTCGTTAAGAGAACAAACTCGGCAGCAAGGTTTTTTTGGCGTCAATATGGCTTCTACCGGCTGTGGTAAGACGTTTGCCAATGCCCGGATTATGTATGGCTTGGCGGATGAGAAGTTGGGTTGCCGTTTTAGCGTGGCGTTAGGTTTACGGACGTTGACGTTGCAGACCGGTGAAGCGCTGCGCGATAGGTTGCATCTACAGGATGATGATCTGGCCGTTATGATTGGCTCTGCTGCCGTCAAGGAGCTCAATGAGCAGGAGCAACAGCAGGCGCCAGGCAGTGAGTCGGCAGATGACCTGTTTGCCGAGCATATGTATGTAAAATATGACGGTAGCCTGGAAGATGGCCGCTTAAGCCGCTGGTTGGAGAACAGCCCAAAACTACAGCAATTGCTGAGTGCCCCGATCCTCGTCAGCACTATCGACCATCTGATGCCCGCGACTGAAGGTGTCCGAGGGGGTAAACAGATTGCACCAATGCTGCGGTTGTTAACGTCAGATCTGGTGTTGGACGAACCCGATGATTTTGATCTGGCGGACTTGCCTGCATTGTGTCGCTTGGTCAACTGGGCGGGGATGCTGGGTAGCCGTGTATTGCTCTCATCAGCCACATTACCACCGGCCCTGATTGTGGCGTTATTTGAAGCCTATCAACGCGGGTGGATGGATTATGCCAGCGTCAACGGTGAACCTAATCCCCAAGGCGAGATTTGTTGTGCCTGGGTGGATGAATATGATACCGGCAACGGCAGCATTGCCGACCGAGAGAGCTTCAAGCAAAAGCATCAGGCTTTTGTTCTGCAACGTGCGCAGAATCTGCTGAACCGGCAACAGGTGCTGCGTAAGGTCAGGCTAGTGGCAGTCAGTGGTAATCATGGTGGCAAGCTGGAAGCGGTGCGTTCGATAGTTAGCGTGGTCCAGCAGCAGATGTCGATTCTGCATCAAGCTCATCATCAGTGCCAGCCTGCGGGTAAAAAACGGGTTTCTATCGGTCTGGTGAGGATGGCCAATATCTCTCCGTTAGTGGCGCTCGCTTCAGCGCTGATGGCGACGGCACCAGAAGCAAATTATCGGATTCACTACTGTGTTTACCACAGCCAACACCCTTTGGCACAGCGCTCCCATATTGAAACCCGGCTTGATGCGGCACTGACACGTTACGATAAGGAAGCATTATGGCATCAGCCAGAAATTCAGGCGGCGATACAAAAGGCACCGGAGGAAAATCAGCTGTTTGTGGTGCTGGCAACCTCGGTCGCAGAGGTGGGGCGTGATCATGACTATGATTGGGCGATAGTCGAACCCAGCTCTATGCGCTCGCTGATCCAACTGGTGGGGCGGGTGCAACGGCATCGGCTGTGTCCACCTGAGACTGAGAACATCGTCCTTCTCACGCACAACATTAATGCGCTGGCCGGGCAGGAGATTGCCTACCGTCACCCTGGTTTTGAAAGCCAGGAACGCCGCTTTTCCAGCCACGATTTATCCGTATTGCTGCGTGACATCAAGTATCAGGAAATTAATGCGTTACCCCGTATTTTGTCACCTGAGTCACTTAAACTGAAAGCGCAATATGACAACTTTTCTGAGCTGGAACATGCTCAACTGCGGTATGCCCTATTCCAACAGAAAAGTGGTGAGAAGCCTCTGCTCAGTGCTTCTCGCTGGTGGTTGAACCAGCCAACCTGGCACGCTGAGTTCCAGCGTTGCACCCCGTTCCGCCAATCAGCAGCGGATGAGCAGTATTTTCTTTATCTGGAAGAGATCGGCGAGGTTGCCGATTTTCGCTTGTATGACATGAACGCCAGGCCACCTTGCTATGTACCGGTGAGTGTGATTGAACCGGTAGAGCTAACACTGGCTGCGGGTAATCAGCCTTGGTTCAATCTGGATGCCGACTATGTTTACCCACTCTTGGCCGAACGATTTGATCTGGAACTCAACGAAATCAGCGCTCGCTATGGTGAGATCCGCTTGCGGAAGACGGATCATTCCTCGGTGGCATGGCGCTATCATCCGGTGTTAGGCGTGTTCCGCGCCCTTGAGTAAGGGCGCGGGCTACCTGTGCGGTAGTGAATTACCTATTGAAACATAAGACTTATTTCTAAACTACCTATGCGGTAGTTGGATGATTCTATTGCTGTAGAGGGTACGTGTCTATTTTTATACATTATTTTAATTATTGAACCCTAATACTTAGGTGTTGTTTTTGGGCTTGGGTCAAAGTAGTATCTTGATTGTGGTTTATTTGTTCTATGTCGTACTCGCTACATTAATGTGAGGATCACTTTATGGAATATACCGGGCTCTCAGCAGCGATTGCTGGCTATATCGATGAGCGACGAAGAGTTAAAAAGGAACCTGTAGAGAAGAGCTGCGAAAAGGCGCTAAAGGAGGAGCCGGAGGCAGCGAGGCGTGTGGCAATCAGTACGGAATATCAGGCACAGCTTCAGGCACTGGATAATCAGTTTGCCTATATTCCCTGGTTAACCGATGCGGCTAAACGAGCCAAACAGATCAGCCTGGTGACTCATGCACTGAAGTTTACCCATGGCGATGCGAAGGGGAGCGGTGTACTCGATGCCAGAGAGTCAACCGTTGCCAAGGGTTATCTCTCCACACTGGCGTTGAACCAGTTGGAAACCGACGCAATTGGCAACGCAGCCGCTTTGGATGTGGCCAAGCTGTTACAGCTAACTGTGAATGGCACCAGCGTAGCGGACTCTATCGCGCAGGGTGATAATTCACCTTTTGCTCCCTTTACTGCCGATCCACAGCAGTTGGAAGAGTGGCTGGCTGGTTTTAAGTTGGCGCTGGTGGATAAAAATCTCAGCTCGCACACCCTTGCCAAACAGATCTTCTTTCCTATCACCGAACAAGACTATCATCTGCTAAGCCCGCTGTTTCCTTCTTCTCTGGCGCATGAGGTCTATGGCCGCATTGGGCAAAGCCGCTTTGGTGAGCAGGCCAAAGAGATCCGTGAAGCGAAAAAGGCCGGGAAATATCACGCTGAACTTCAGGTCAGTTACCCTGGTACGGCAATCCAGTCTTACGGTGGCTCTAAACCGCAGAACATATCCATCTTGAACAGTATGCGTGGGGGCAAAATGCTGCTGCTCTCTTGCGCACCGCCCAACTGGCGCGGCCGCTTAGCCCCTCCCAGTGGTAAAGATATTTTATTTAGCAGTGAATTTAACCGCCGTACCTGGCAACAGGTCAATCAACTGAAAAACTACCTGCTCAGTGTGGCGGAAAAAGAGAGTACGTTGGAGATCCGCCAGCAGCGTGGGCGTTATGTGTTAGCGCTGGTGGACACCTTATTGAGTTACGCCACAGAGATACAGTCCCTGACCGAATTGGCTGGGTGGAGTTCGCATCCTGACTGTAAATTACCTGATGCGCAGAGAATATGGCTCGATCCTCATAATCCTTCCGCAGAGTTTCAGCAACAACGCAGTAAAAATGCCTGGTCGGGCGAGATCGCCAAGCAGTTTGCTCATTGGTTGAATAAAAAACTGGAGCACAAACGGATGACGTTTGCTCAGGCTGAAAGCCAGGCTTGGCAGAAGGTCTTCAGTCAACGCCTCTGGGAGTTTGACCTTGGGCGGAGGGAGGAAGCATGAGTACATTAATTACCCTACGCCACCTTCAGGTCAGCAATGTCAACACCATTGCCGGGCTGACTTACGGTTTTCCTGCCATCACTCAACTGTTGGGCTATACCCATGCGCTATCGCGCAAGCTCCAGCAGAGCCACGGTCTCGAATTACAGGGCTGCGCGGTGGTGTGCCATCATCATCAGATCCAGGCGTATCAGCCGTCGGGATGGGGAGATTATGTGTTTGCATTAACGCGTAATCCGCTGACTAAAGAGGGAAATACGGCCCCTATTGTTGAAGAGGGGCGTATGCAGATGGATATTTCCCTGGTTCTGGAGTGCCAGGGGCTGATTTCTGGCGGTGAAGCAGGTATTGCGGCGCTGCGTGAGCATTTATTTCCGCTGTGCCAGAGCCAGAAATTAGCTGGGGGAACGATTAGCGGGCTACAGGATATCGACATTGTGGCTTTCCCCACCACGCCACAAGAGCGATCGCGCTTTACCCGGCGTCTGTTACCTGGTTTTGTCCTGCTCGATCGTTCTTCCCTGTTGCAGCAGCATCTATTACGCCTGCAGCAAAACCAACCTGAAGCCGATCTCTTGGATGCCTGGCTCGATTTTTCTGCGCTGAAATATCAGGCTGTGCCTTTGCAAGATGAGGACGGCGTGCTGGACGAGAGCAACAAAGCGCAGTGGGCTTATCAACCCAAGCCAGAAAGCGGCTGGTTGGTGCCGATCATGGCAGGATTCCGCGCTATTTCGCCTTGCTATGAGCCAGGCGTGGTGAGCAACAGCCGCGATTGGGCTACGCCTTTTCGTTTCGCAGAGGCGGTCTACGGTATTGGTGAATGGAAAAGCCCACACAATATTGACGACTTGCGGCAGATATTTTGGCAGTACCGTTGTGACCAAGATTGGTATCTCTGCCAGGCAGAACCCAGCGCGGTGACAGACAGCATTTCTCAACTCGAAGAAGATTTCGATTTTTTCTGATAAAAAAGGAATTGGATCATGGCAACTATTACATTAAAAACGGCATCAGTGCTGGCATTTGAAAGCAAGTTGGCTTGTTCCGACGCGATTATGGCGGCGGGAAATTGGGAAGAGAGAACGGATGTCACCTGCTGGCAGCCCATTCTGGTACAGGAAAAGGCGGTGCGCGGTACCATTTCCAACCGTTTAAAGGCCGCTATTAGTAGCGATTCTACGAAACTAGACGCAGAGATTCAGAAAGCCAACCTGCAAACCGTGGATGTAGCGGCATTACCTTTTGACTGTGACACACTGAAAGTGAGCTTTACTCTGCGCGTGCTCGGTGGGCTGGCTACGCCTTCTACCTGCAACGATCCTGATTATCAGGCCGCGTTGGCCGCCGTGATCCAGGACTATGTTGCCCGCCAAGGATTTGGTGAACTCGCCAGACGTTATGCTACCAATATTGCCAGTGGCCGCTTCCTGTGGCGTAACCGTGTTGGTGCTGAGCAGGTTGAGGTGCGGGTGAGTTGTGGTGGTCGCTCTTGGGTGTTTGATGGTTATGCACAAAGCCTGCATGAATTTCCTCCGGTGACCGGCGATCTGCTGGAGTTAAGTAAAGCGATAGAAGCGGGTCTGCATGGCCAGCAGTATACCTTTATTGAGGTTCAGGCTTTTGTCCGTCTGGGGCAAGGGCAGGCGGTCTATCCTTCGCAAGAATTAGTGATGGGGGGCGGTAAAGGAGATAAGAGCAAATTCTTGTTCCAACTGAACCAGGTGGCCGCCATGCACTCGCAAAAAATTGGTAATGCTCTGCGCACGATTGATACCTGGCACCCAGAGTCAGCGGAAGTGGGGGCGATTGCGGTAGAGCCTTATGGCTCAGTGACCAACCGTGGTAAGGCTTACCGGCAACCTAGGGAGAAGCTGGATTTTTATAACCTGCTGGATGCCTGGGTACTGAAAGGTAAAGAGCCTGATTTGGCACAGCAGCACTATGTCATTGCTATGTTGATTCGTGGTGGTGTCTTTGGTGATGCAAGCTAAACGAGGTGATTATGGATCACTATTTGGATATTAAGGTTCAACCCGATCTGGAAACCTCGGCACAGGATTTGCTCAATAATCTGTTTGCTAAATTACACCGCGCGTTAGGGCATTACGCAGCAGGGAAAATAGGCGTTAGTTTTCCTTGTAGTGATAAGACTCTGGGCAGCGTGTTGCGTTTACACGGTTCGGCACAGGATATCGAAAATCTGATGCAGCAAAGCTGGTTACAAGGCATGCGTGACTACGTGCGATGCAGTGCAGTATTGCCGGTGCCTGAGGCGGTACAATACCGAACGGTGAGGCGGGTTCAGGCAAAAAGCGCTCATAACAAGCGGCAGAGATCGATTGCTAAAGGGTGGTTAACTGAACAGCAGGCGTTTGAACAAATACCGGACACCCAACAGAAATCGCTCAGGTTACCTTTTATTCAACTGCGTAGCCTTTCGAACGGTAATACGATGCGAATTTATATTCAGCATGGTGAATTGCAGGAGCACGCTCAGTTGGGAAGTTTCTCTGCCTATGGTCTAAGTAGCAGTACCACGGTACCCTGGTTTTAACCCTTTTTTTTCCACTATTGCTAACTGATTGTTTTGTAATGGTGTAATTAAAGGGTTGGAAAAAAGGGTTTTTCAGCTCGTACCCTGATTTATGTTTAATAAACAGGGTACTGGTGTATTTTTATTACAGTTCGCTGCCGCGCAGGCAGCTTAGAAAGACAGTTGGCCGGTCAAGATGTGGCTGACGCAAGTTCGCTGCCGCGCAGGCAGCTTAGAAAAATTAAACCATATAGTAATTTATATTCCTATTGTTCGCTGCCGCGCAGGCAGCTTAGAAATGTCTCAGCAAGCGATGGATATCATGGTATCGGTTCGCTGCCGCGCAGGCAGCTTAGAAAGATAATGCCAGTGCGAGCTTTGAACTCTGAGAGTTCGCTGCCGCGCAGGCAGCTTAGAAAATGACGGCTTGCGCAGAGCCAAACCGAAATAAGTTCGCTGCCGCGCAGGCAGCTTAGAAACAAACGTCTCTTCCGGCCACATGGCTACACCCGTTCGCTGCCGCGCAGGCAGCTTAGAAAACCACCTGCACCGAAACTGATTTATGTTTACCGTTCGCTGCCGCGCAGGCAGCTTAGAAAACGACAAGAACATGACCACTCTCCGCTACGGTGTTCGCTGCCGCGCAGGCAGCTTAGAAATGGACAGCGGCAGCAATCTTGGTCATGTCGCCGTTCGCTGCCGCGCAGGCAGCTTAGAAAAGGTTTGCCGCCACCAGTGGATAGGGTGCCACGTTCGCTGCCGCGCAGGCAGCTTAGAAAAAATGCTTTCTTGATGACGTCAGAATCAGCGAGTTCGCTGCCGCGCAGGCAGCTTAGAAAATAATTATCGAAGGATTGGCTTAATATTTTTGGTTCGCTGCCGCGCAGGCAGCTTAGAAAAAAGGCCCCGACAAAAACGGGGAGGATCCACTGTTCGCTGCCGCGCAGGCAGCTTAGAAAAACAATCATATTCTTAACGTGTTTGGATATTCGTTCGCTGCCGCGCAGGCAGCTTAGAAATGAGCGATGATGAAGTTATCAAGCTAGTCGGAGTTCGCTGCCGCGCAGGCAGCTTAGAAAGGCAACCGCTCGGCGGCCAGCAACACCGGCTAGTTCGCTGCCGCGCAGGCAGCTTAGAAAGTTCCCTGCTGCCGGTGCCTGTACGCCGCACCGTTCGCTGCCGCGTAGGCAGCTTAGAAATTGCCAACGGCAATCGCACCATCTACCAGTGCGTTCGCTGCCGCGCAGGCAGCTTAGAAACATCGGCAAATGAGGTGATGTCAGTACGGCGTGTTCGCTGCCACGTAGGCAGCTTAGAAGCATCAGCCAGCGGGAATGTGCCGGGTTCAACTGTTCACTGCCCTACAGGCAGTTTAGGAGAGTAAGGTCGGCGAGAGCGATCTCAAGCCAGAGTCCACTGCCGCACAGGCAGCGTAAAAAGTCGAAACCACTCCCCAAATTGTTCATCAATTCGCCATCCCTACGTAACGCGATTGTCATCAGCGATCGGCACCATAACGCCAACTTTTGTTATGGAGTGCCGATCATGAACGCCATCGTTGCTTGCATATCCCGTCCCTTGGATAACGTGTCGGAGTTTTTGCTATGACACACTTATCTAGACATCAGACCAGTTGTTCCGCCCGTTATCAGCAGATCGCCGCTCAGTTGGAACAGGAACTGCGCAGTCAATACCGCAGCGGAGATTATCTGCCTTCTGAACAGCAGCTTGCAGAACGCTATCAGGTCAACCGCCATACGCTGCGCCGTGCCGTGGATCAACTGGTCGAGCAAGGCTGGTTACAACGCCGCCATGGCATTGGCATTCTGGTGCTGATGCGCCCGTACGACTACCCGCTACATGCCAATGCCCGTTTCAGTCAGAACCTGCTCGAACAGGGGAGTCACCCCACCAGTGAGCGCTTACTCGCGGTTTTACGTCCGTGTAATGGGCATATTGCTGCCGCACTGTCACGCGAAGAGGGGGAAACCGTCATTCATCTGCGCACCTTGCGCCGGGTGAACGGGATCCCGCTTAGCGTGATCGACCACTATCTGCCCGATCTGGACTGGTGGCCTGCGCTGCAAGGGTTCAACAGCGGTTCACTGCATCAGTTTATCCAGCAGCATATCCACCAGCCGCTGACCCGCCGCCAGACGCGCATCAGCGCCCGCCGCGCACAGGCCAAAGAGAGCCGCCTGCTGGAGGTTGCCACCCATGCGCCATTACTGTGCGTGCGCACCCTGAATACCTGTACCGGCAGCGATCGGGTGGCGGAATATTCCGTCAGCCTGGCGCGCGCCGACATGATCGAACTGACGATGGAGCACTGAATGCAAGCCTTACAGCAGAGACAACGCTGGATGTCGGTATTGGCACACAGCCAGCCAGCCCAGTTGCGCAGCCACTGGCAGGCGCTGAATCTCAGCCCGAGCTACCACAGCCTGCGTGCGCCGGAAATCGGTCTGGCCCAGTTGCAGGGGCGAATGGGGGCTACCGGTCGCCGTTTTGTGTTGGGGGATATGACCGTCACCCGCGCGGTGGTGCAACTGGAAAACGGCGGCCAGGGCTACAGCTATACCGCCGGGCGCGACAAGGCCCATGCCGAGCTGTGTGCGCTGATCGATGCCTTGTTGCAACAACCGAGCAACCATGAACTGTTACAGCAACGGTTGATTGAACCACTGGCGGCACTACAGCAGGAGCAGCGCCAGTTGCGCGCCCGTTCGGTAGCCGCCAGCCGGGTAGATTTCTTCACGCTGGTACGGGGGGATTAAACCATGACGCTACTGGCCGGTTTTGACCAACCGATTGAGCAATCTCAACAGGCTTTCCGTTTGATTTTAAAAGCGTTAAGTGAACCGGGGCAAATAGTGACTTTGCAAGGCGGCCCGGCGTGGGGCGCACTGAACTCCGCCAGCACCGCCGTGTTGCTGACCCTGGCCGATCGGGAAACCCCGCTTCAGATCTCGGCGGCTTTAAACAGTGAGCAAGTGCTAACCAACGTTCGCTTTCATACCGGCGCACCGCTGGCCACCAGCAACGCAGAGATCGGCCTGGCGCTGTTCGATGCGCAGTTACAGGCAGCCGATCTGCAGGCATTGCCGCACGGCAGCGAAATCTCACCGGAGCTTGGTGCCACCGTGGTGGTGCAAGTCGCCGCCTTAGAGGGCGGCCCCAGGCTACGCCTTTCCGGCCCCGGCATTGAAAAACAACGGGAAATCTCGCCCCAGTTGCCCAGTGCGCTGCGGGATTACCTGTTCGAACGGCCACAGCGTTTCCCGCTGGGCCTGGATATTGTACTGACCTGCGGTGAACGCCTGCTGGCGATCCCGCGTACCACCCGCGTGGAGGAGTGCTGATGTACGTTGCGGTAAAAGGGGGCGAAAAAGCCATTGCGGCGGCCCATCAGTTGCAAGAAAACCTGCGGCGTGGCGATGAAAGCGTGCCCGAACTCAGCACAGAACAAATCGGCCAACAGCTTGGGCTGGCGGTAGATCGGGTGATGACCGAAGGCGGCATCTTCGATCGCGAATTAGCGGCGTTGGCGATCAAACAGGCCAGCGGCGATCTGGTCGAAGCCATCTTTCTGCTGCGTGCCTACCGCACCACCTTGCCGCGTCTGGCGGTGAGTGAGCCATTGCTCACGGCCAATATGCAGCTGGAGCGGCGCATATCGGCGGTTTACAAGGATCTACCCGGCGGCCAGGTGCTTGGCCCGACTTACGATTACACCCATCGGCTGCTGGATTTTGCGCTGTTGGCGGAAGGGGTAACGCCAGCGGCACCGCAGGCCGATGAACCGCTGCCGGAACGCTGCGCCCATGTGTTTGATTTGCTGTGCCAGCAACAGCTGGCGCAGGTCGAACAGGATGATGGCAGCACGCCGGACGATATTACCCGCAACCCGCCGGTCTACCCCTGTTCACGCTCGGCGCGTTTGCAACAACTGGCGCGCGGTGATGAAGGTTTTCTGTTGGCGTTGAGCTATTCCACCCAGCGCGGTTATGGCCGCAACCACCCGTTTGCCGGGGAGATCCGCAGCGGTTCGGTTGCGGTAGAGATCGTGCCGGAGGAGCTTGGTTTCGCGATAGAGATTGGCGAGATCCTGCTGACCGAATGCGAAATGGTGAACGGTTTTGTCGATCCGCCCGATCGACCGCCGCATTTCACCCGTGGCTACGGGCTGGTATTTGGCCGCTCGGAGCGTAAAGCCATGGCGATGGCGATGGTGGATCGCGCCCTGCAAACCGCCGAATACGGCGAAAGCGTCGCTAGCCCGGCGCAGGATGAAGAGTTTGTGCTGGCCCATGCCGATAACGTAGAGGCAGCCGGTTTTGTTTCCCACCTCAAGCTGCCGCACTACGTCGATTTCCAGGCCGAACTGGAACTGCTTAAGCGCTTGCAACAGGGGGCCAGTGATGAATGACGTATTGACCGGCTACAACCTCGGGTATCTGGATGAGCAAACCAAACGCATGATCCGCCGGGCGATCCTGAAAGCGGTGGCGATCCCCGGCTATCAGGTGCCGTTCGGTGGCCGCGAAATGCCGATGCCTTACGGCTGGGGCACCGGCGGTATCCAGATCACCGCCAGCATTATTGGCCGCGCCGACGTGCTGAAAGTGATCGACCAAGGGGCTGACGATACCACTAACGCGGTGTCGATCCGCCGCTTCTTCCAACGCGTGGCAGGTGTGGCGACCACTGAACGCACGCCGGAGGCCACGCTGATCCAGACTCGCCACCGCATTCCGGAAACCGCGTTGCAGGCGGATCAGATCCTGATCTATCAGGTGCCGATCCCGGAACCTCTGCGCTTTATCGAACCGCGTGAAACCGAAACGCGCAAAATGCACGCGCTGGAGGAGTACGGCGTGATGCAGGTGAAGCTGTATGAGGATATCGCCCGCTACGGCCATATCGCCACCACCTACGCTTACCCGGTGAAGGTCAACGATCGCTACGTGATGGACCCTTCGCCGATCCCGAAATTCGACAACCCGAAAATGCACATGATGCCCGCGCTGCAACTGTTCGGTGCCGGGCGCGAAAAACGCATCTACGCCTTGCCGCCGTTTACCAAAGTGGAAAGCCTGGATTTTGACGATCACCCGTTCAGCGTACAGCAGTGGGATCAGCCCTGTGCGCTGTGCGGCTCGCGCCACAGCTATTTGGATGAAGTGGTGCTCGACGATCGGGGCAACCGCATGTTCGTCTGCTCAGACACCGATTTCTGCCAGCAACAATTAGACCAAAAGGTGCAGCACTGATGACTTCCGTTCCGTTGAGTTCCACGCCGTTGCTGATGGTCAACAACCTTACCCATCTGTATGCGCCGGGCAAGGGCTTCAGCAATGTGTCGTTCGATATCTATCCCGGCGAAGTGCTGGGCATCGTCGGCGAATCCGGCTCGGGTAAAACCACCCTGCTGAAATCGATTTCTGCCCGCCTGGCACCACAGCAGGGGCAGATCCTTTACCGCCCGCAAAACGGGCCGCAGCAGGATCTGTATGCCATGGCAGAGAGCGATCGCCGCCGCCTGCTGCGCACCGAGTGGGGCGTGGTGCACCAGCACCCGCTCGACGGCCTGCGCCCGCAGGTGTCTGCCGGTGGCAATATCGGCGAACGCCTGATGGCGATCGGCCAGCGCCATTACGGCGAGATCCGCCAGCAGGCCAGCCAATGGCTGGAAGACGTGGAGATCCCGGTGGCGCGCCTCGACGATCTGCCCACCACCTTTTCCGGTGGTATGCAGCAACGCTTGCAGATCGCCCGCAATCTGGTCACTCACCCCAAACTGGTATTTATGGATGAACCGACCGGTGGGCTGGACGTTTCCGTGCAGGCACGCCTGCTGGATCTGCTGCGTAATCTGGTGGTGGAAATGCAGTTGGCGGCGGTGATCGTCACTCACGATCTCGGCGTCGCGCGCCTGCTGGCTCACCGATTGTTAGTGATGAAACAGGGGGAGGTGGTGGAAAGCGGCCTCACCGATCGGGTGCTGGACGATCCACACCATCCTTATACCCAATTGCTGGTTTCTTCGGTGTTGTCGTAATTCAGGTGACCAAATGACGATTAAGATCCGGGTTGAACACCTCAGTAAAACGTTTGTTCTGCACCAGCAGCATGGCACCCGTTTGCCGGTGCTGCACGATGCCAATCTGATCGCCCGCAGCGGTGAATGTGTGGTGCTGCACGGCCATTCCGGCAGCGGTAAATCCACGCTGTTGCGCTCACTGTATGCCAACTATCAGCCGGACAGCGGCCAGATTTGGGTGCATCACCAAAATGAATGGCTGGAGCTGGTACAGGCCGAAGCCCGGCAAATCCTGGCGGTGCGCCGCCACACCATTGGCTGGGTCAGCCAGTTTCTGCGGGTGATCCCACGCATCAGCGCGCTGGAAGTGGTGATGCAGCCGCTGCTGGAATCGGGCGTCAGCCGCGCCGAATGCCGCGAACGGGCCGCAGCCTTGCTCAGCCAGCTCAACGTGCCGCAGCACCTGTGGCAACTGGCCCCGTCCACCTTCTCCGGCGGTGAACAGCAGCGGGTCAACATCGCTCGCGGTTTTATCAAAGATTACCCGATCCTGCTGCTGGATGAACCCACGGCCTCCCTCGACAGCCGCAACAGCGCGGCGGTAGTGAGGCTGATCGAACAGGCCAAGCAACGCGGTGCCGCCATCGTCGGGATTTTCCATGACGAGAACGTCCGCCTGCAGGTGGCCGACCGGTTACACGATATGCAAGCCCCACAATTGCTGGAGACACCATGATTATCAATAACGTCAAACTGGTGCTGGAAGATCAGATCGTTGCCGGTTCACTGGAGATGAGCGACGGCGTGATCCGCAACTTTGCCGATACGCCAAGCCAGTTGCCGCAGGCGCTGGACGGTGAGGGAGGCTGGCTGCTGCCGGGGCTGATTGAGCTGCACACCGACAACTTGGACAAATTTTTCACCCCGCGGCCGAACGTCGACTGGCCTGCGCATTCGGCCATGAGCAGCCACGACGCGCTGATGGTGGCTAACGGCATCACCACGGTGCTGGATGCGGTGGCGATCGGCGACGTGCGCGACGGCGGCCATCGGCTGGAAAACCTGCAAAAAATGATCGACGCAGTGATCCACAGCCAGCAAGCCGGGGTTAACCGCGCCGAGCACCGGTTGCACCTGCGCTGCGAACTGCCGAATGAAAGCACCCTGCCGCTGTTTGAACAGCTGATGGACAGGCCCGGCGTGTCTCTGGTTTCGCTGATGGATCACTCGCCGGGCCAGCGCCAGTTCGCCTCGCGCGAAAAATACCGTGAATATTATCAGGGTAAATATCATCTGAGTGAGCCGCAGATGAGCGAGTTTGAACAGGAGCAGATTCACCTTTCCGAACGCTGGTCCACGCCCAATCGGGAAGCGATCGCCGCCCACTGCCGGGCGCGCCATATCGCGCTTGCCAGCCACGACGACGCCACCGCCGAGCATGTGGCCGAATCCCTTGCGTTGGGCAGTGCGATCGCTGAGTTCCCCACTACCGAAGCTGCCGCCCGTGCTTCATACCAGCAGGGTTTGCAGGTGCTGATGGGCGCACCCAATATCGTGCGCGGTGGTTCCCATTCCGGCAACGTAGCGGCTCATCATCTGGCGGCGCTTGGTGTGCTGGATATTCTCTCTTCCGACTATTATCCGGCCAGCCTGCTGGATGCGGCGTTTCGCCTCAGTAAAGACGATCGCAACGCCTTCAGCCTGCCGCAGGCGGTGCAGCGGGTCACCCGCAACCCGGCGCGGGCGCTGGGGTTGCAGGATCGCGGCCTGATCGCCGAAGGGCTGCGGGCGGATCTGGTACTGGTGCGGCCGCACGACGAGCATGTCTACGTGCAAAACGTCTGGCGCCAGGGTAAGCAGGTGTTCTGATGGCCCGGCTTATTTATCTGATGGGCCCGTCCGGCTCTGGCAAAGACAGCCTGCTCGAACGGCTGCGCGCCGCTACCCGCGCCGGGCCGCTGGTGGCACATCGCTATATTACCCGCCCGGCAGCGATGGGTGGCGAGAACCATATTGCGCTAAGTGAAGCGGAGTTCCTGCGCCGCCGAGCCAAGAAGCTGTTCGCCCTTGATTGGCAGGCGCATCAATACCATTACGCTTTTGGGATTGAGATTGACCTGTGGTTGCAGCAGGGCAACGACGTGGTGGTTAATGGCTCGCGGGCGCATCTGCCGCAGGCGCTCAGCCGCTACGGCACCAGGTTGTTGCCGATCTGTTTGCAGGTTTCGCCCGCTGTGCTGCGCCAACGGCTGCAACAGCGCGGGCGCGAAAGCGCCGAGCAGATCGAGCAGCGGCTGGTGCGTGCGGCCGACTATCAGCAGAGCTTACCGGCGGGTTGCCGCCTGCTGGATAACAACGGCGATCTCGAGCAGACCCTGGATGCGCTGCTGGCGGAGTATTGGTGAGTTTTGCTCTATAGGAGGCATTAATGCAACTGACCTTTCTTGGCACTGGCGGTGCCCAACAGGTGCCGGTGTTTGGCTGTGAATGCCGGGCCTGCCAGCGGGCACGCAACGAACCGGTTTTCCGGCGGCGGCCATGCAGCGCCATGCTGCGTTATCGGGGGGAAACGACGTTGATTGACGCGGGATTAAGCTCGCTGGAGCGGCGCTTTGCGGCGGGGGAGATCCAGCGCTTTTTGCTGACGCACTACCATATGGATCACGTACAGGGGCTATTCCCCTTGCGCTGGGGGTGCGGTGAAACTATTCCGGTTTACGGCCCGGCCGATGAACAGGGCTGTGACGATCTGTTCAAGCATCCGGGGATTCTGGCGTTTCAGCCATCGCTACTGCCGTTTGAAACCGTTGAATTAGGCGGGCTGAGCATTACGCCACTGCCGTTGATCCATTCCAGGCTTACGCAGGGTTACCTGATTCAGGCCGCCGGGAAAACCCTGGCCTACCTGACCGACACCGTTGGCCTGCCGCCAGAAACCGCACGCTATTTACAGCAGGTCAAACTCGACTTGCTGGTGCTGGATTGCAGCCTGCCGCCCCAGGCGCAAACACCGCGCAACCATAACGACTTGACCCGCGCGCTGGAGATCCAGCAGCGTTTGCAGCCGTGCCGCACGCTGCTGACGCACATCAGCCATCAGTTGGATCTGTGGCTGATGAGCAACGCACTGCCGCCGGGTATGGAGCTGGCGTTTGATCATCTCGGCATCAGGCTCTGATTAACATCATTTTCTGTTCATAAAACCATCACCTCGATGTCATGAAAGTCACCGTTAATAGAGCCACCTACTGATTCGCCATTAAAATTAGAGATATCACATGGTTCAGGCACTGTTAAAACTGGCACAGACCGATTACCCAGAACAACAACTGTTTCCTTTACGCAAAGTGCTATCCGTCAAAGGATTGGCTAAGGCTTATTCCTCTCAGCAACGCGTACTGGATGACATCAATTTCGATCTGCATGCCGGGGAGTTTGTGGCGGTGATTGGCCGCTCGGGGGCGGGTAAATCCACCCTGTTGCATACGCTGAATGGCACCATTCCGGCCAGCGGCGGCGAGATGCTGCATTTTGACGACGACGGCGCAACGCAGGATATCGCACAGCTCAGCACCCGCCAGATGCGCCAGTGGCGCGCCCGCTGCGGGATGATCTTTCAGGATTTCTGTCTGGTGCCGCGCCTGGATGTGATCACCAACGTCCTGCTCGGCCGCCTCAGCCACACCTCGACCCTGAAATCCTTCTTTAAAGTGTTTGACGACGCTGACCGCGCGCGGGCGATCGAACTGTTGCAGTGGCTGAATATGCTGCCGCATGCCTTGCAACGCGCCGAGAATCTCTCCGGCGGCCAGATGCAGCGGGTGGCGATTTGCCGGGCGCTGATGCAGAACCCGAAAATCCTGCTGGCCGACGAGCCGGTAGCCTCTCTCGATCCGAAAAACACCCGCCGCATTATGGATGCGCTGCAAAAAATCAGTGAGGACGACATCGCGGTGATGGTTAACCTGCACTCGGTCGAGCTGGTGAAGGAATATTGCACGCGGGTGATCGGCATTGCTCAGGGGAAAATTATTTTTGACGGCCACCCATCGCAGCTGAATGAGCGGATTTTGCACCAACTGTATGGCGAAGAAGCCAATCAGATCCATTAATCGCCTGAATTTTTTCTTCACTTTTATCTTTATACACAGGGCTCACGCAATGAAAAACTTCTTCACTCTGACCAGCATTATGGCTGGCGTCATGATGGTCTTTAATGCAGGTGCAGCGGATGCACCCAAGGAATTGAATCTGGGGATTATGGGCGGGCAAAACGCCACCCAACAGATTGGTGACAACCAATGTGTGAAGCAATTTCTCGACCAAAAGCTGAATGTGGACACCAAACTGCGCAACTCTTCCGATTATGCCGGTGTGATCCAAGGGCTGCTGGGGGGCAAGATCGATCTGGTGTTCGGCATGTCGCCTTCTTCACTGGCCTCGGTGTATATCAAAGATCCGCAGGCGGTTGAACTGATCGGCATCGGCGTGGACGATGTGGATAAGTCCCGAGGTTATCACTCGGTGGTGGTGGTCAAAGCCGATAGCCCTTACCAAAAGCTGGAAGATCTGAAAGGGAAATCCTTCGGTTTTGCGGAACCTGATTCCACCTCCGGTTTCCTGGTCCCTAACCAGGTATTTAAAAAGCAGTTCGGCGGTTCGGCGGACGACAAATACAACAACTTCTTCTCCAGCGTGACCTTCTCCGGTGGCCATGAACAAGACATCCTCGGCGTGCTGAACGGCCAGTTTGAAGGGGCCGTGACCTGGACTTCGATGGTGGGGGATTACGCTAGCGGCTATAGCAGCGGGGCTTTTGGCCGTATGATCCGCATGGATCAGCCAGACCTGATGAAGAAGATCCGCATTATCTGGCAGTCGCCGTTAATCCCGAACGGCCCGGTGCTGGTGCGTCAGGCGCTGCCAGCTGATTTTAAAGGCCAACTGGTTGCGGCGATCAAACAGCTGGATAAAGAAGACCATGCCTGTTTTATCAAAGCTATGGGCGGTAAACAGCACCTTGAGGACGTCAAACTGGCTGAATATCAGACCATTATTGATATGAAACGCGATCTGACCAAAGGCGAGCGTTAACCTCTGCTCCTCTCCCTGACTCGGCCTGTGGGGAGAGGAGAAAGCTCTCTCTGTCACAACATGATGGAACGCTATTTTGAACACCGATTTCACACAGTATTACCAACGCATCCGCAGCAAGCAGAAGCGCGAAGCGTTGATCTGGTCACTCGGGCTGGCGGTGCTCTATCTCGGTGCGGGCAGCGTCGCCGAATTCAATCTGCATACCGTGTGGATTTCCCTTCCTCATTTCTTTGATTATCTGGCAGAAACCCTGCCGGTGTTGCACTGGCAGGCGTTATTTGCCGACGGCCGAACCGAAGGTTCCTTCGCCTACTGGGGTTATCGTCTGCCTATCCAGTTACCGTTGATTTGGGAAACCGTGCAACTGGCGCTCGCCGCTACCCTGTTTTCAGCGTTGGTGGCTGGGGTCCTGGCCTTTCTGGCGGCAAAAAATACCCACAACCTGGCGAGCCTGCGTTTGGCGATTCGCACGTTGGTGGCGTTTTTACGCACCATGCCAGAGCTGGCCTGGGCGGTGATGTTTGTGATGGCCTTCGGCATTGGGGCGATCCCCGGTTTTATGGCGCTGGCGTTGCACACCATTGGCAGCCTGACCAAACTGTTTTATGAGTCGATCGAAACCGCGTCTAACAAGCCGGTGCGTGGCCTGTCTGCCTGTGGGGCGACGCCGTTGCAGCGCATGCGTTTTGGCCTGTGGCCACAGGTTAAGCCGGTATTTTTGTCCTACAGCTTTATGCGCCTGGAAATCAACTTCCGCCAATCGACGATCCTCGGGCTGGTGGGCGCGGGCGGGATCGGCCAGGAACTGATGACCAATATCAAACTCGATCGTTACGATCAGGTCAGCATGACGCTGTTACTGATCATCGTGGTGGTATCGCTGCTGGATTATCTGTCTGGTGAACTGCGTAAACGCGTTGTAGAGGGGAAACACTGATGTCCGTTCAACCGCTATCCGCCGCCGCGCTGCAACTGATCAAGCAGCAGCATGCGGAAATTTTTGCTCGTCAGGGCCGCTATCTGCGCACGTTAGGCACGATCGCCGCGGCTATTGTGCTGTATTACGTGTTCTTTTTTCTGTTCTTCGGCATTGCCTGGCCACAGTTCACCAACGGTTGCCAACAGATTGGCCGTTACTTCGTGCGCATGTTTGTCTGGCACGATTTTGCCCATTGGCCGTTCATCTATTACTTCCAGCAGATCTTCATCACCATTGCCATCGTGTTCGCCGGTACGCTGACCGCCTCACTGATCGCCTTACCGCTCTCCTTTTTTGCGGCGCGCAATGTGATGTCCTCACCCTTACTGCGGCCGATAGCACTGCTGGTGCGCCGCTTGTTCGATATCCTGCGGGGCATTGATATGGCCATCTGGGGGCTGATTTTTGTGCGTGCGGTAGGCATGGGGCCGCTGGCCGGGGTCTTGGCGATCCTGATGCAGGACGTCGGTTTGCTGGGTAAGCTGTATGCCGAAGGGCACGAAGCGGTGGAGAAATCCCCCAGCCGTGGCCTGACGGCGGTCGGGGCCAACAGTTTACAAAAGCATCGCTATGGTATTTTCACCCAATCTTTCCCTACCTTTCTGGCGCTGAGCCTGTATCAGATTGAATCCAATACCCGTTCTGCTGCGGTACTGGGTTTTGTCGGGGCGGGTGGGATCGGCCTGGTCTATGCCGAAAACATGCGGCTGTGGAACTGGGATGTGGTGATGTTTATCACCCTGATCCTGGTGGCGGTGGTGATGATTATGGACAAGATATCTTCGATCCTGCGCAATAAATACATCTTGGGAGAGGCGGTTCCTCTTTATCAATAACAGTCAGTGCCTGCGGGTTTTTTACGCCGCTGCGGTAGTCATCATCTTTCTGACACAAGGGGCATCTACTATCGCTTGAAATTTCCTCTTAATTTAAATGGAGTTTCTGGTGAAAAAAATTTGGCCGATTGGCGTGCTCTTTATCTCTGCCTCTTTTCTGGTGGGCTGTAATGATACCGACGGCAACAGCGCGCGGGTGTTGCCGCCCAGCTCGACGGAAAACCCGGTAACGGAAACACCAACCACCGATCTCCCGCTAGATAAGAGCCCGGTCACCGTGGCTTTTATGCCCGATGTCCACTTTCATGACGTTTACGGCACCTTCGAAGGTAACGCTTTCAGTGGCCTGATGAACAGTAAAAGCGGACAGCCCGCTATGATCCGCACCATGTATGCGCAACTGACATCGACCCGGTTATTCAATGAGAACTATTTTGCTTTTCTGGCCGCGCTGGACGATGCCGCACAGCGTGGGATCAGGTTGATCGCCCTGCCGGGCGATTTCAGTGATGATGGTCAACCCATCCATATGCGTGGGTTGAAAAAAATTCTGGATGAATATTCCCAGCGTTATGGCATTGAGTTTTTCGCCGCTCCCGGCAATCACGATCCGAATGTGCCGTTTGCCCGCCCCGGTGGTAAAAGCGATTTTCTTGGTGAGGAGGGGAAAGAACAACGCATCTACAGCAAGGGCGCTGCTGAATGCAGCGGTTATAGCGAGGCCTGGGCAATCATTGATGCGGGGTATGAATTACCTACCGTCTGTACGGAGGATATCCGCGAACTGGGTTATGAAGGGGTGACCAGCGCCCTTGCCGATCACGGGTTTATGCCCAAAGCCTCTTATCTTTACTGGGAAACCCCTTACAGCAGCTATTCAACCGCCAGCTACCAGTTTGATACCGCACGCCAGCAGGCCGATTGGCAATATCGCCATTATGAGATTTGTGCCGAAGGGACCGGTGGCCGCTATAAGCAAAGTGATTACACCCACTGCTTGCAGGTGCCAGACGCCAGCTACTTGGTAGAGCCAGTCTCTGGGGTGTGGTTGCTGGCGATTGATGCCAATGTCTATATCCCCACTTCTTCCGCCAATGACGCGGACCCTGCCAACCCAAAAAACTTTAATGGCTCAGGCAATGCGGGGTATAACCGCATGCTGACGCACAAAACTCATGTGATTGAGTGGATCAAAACCGTGACACAGCGGGCTAAAGAGCAGAATAAGCAGTTGATCACCTTTAGCCATTTCCCGATGACCGAATTTTATAACGGGGCATCTGACGATATAGAAGCGCTGTTTGGCACAGGCAGTTTCCAGATGGCGCGTCGGCCCGCAGAAGATACCACTCATGCACTGGCCCAGGCCGGTATTCAGCTCCATGTCGGGGGGCATATGCATTTTAACGATACCGGCGTGCGAAAGTACGACGATGGTTTTCTGGTGAACATTCAGGCGCCGTCGATGGCGGCCTACGTCCCGGCCTATAAGCTGCTCACTCTCACCCGCGAAAGTGCGATAGAGGTGGAAACCGTGCGGCTGAATCAGGTTCCGCGTTTTGATGAACTGTTTGAACATTACGAGATGGAACATCAGCACTTGGCCGCTCAGGGTTCGGCGAAGTTATGGAATGCAGAGATCCTTGCCGCCAAGGATTACCATGAGTTCAATAGCATATATCTCTCGGAACTGACTCGCCTGCGGTTTTTACCCAGCGAATGGCCCTGTGAAATGCGTGAGATGCTGTTCAGTATGAGTGGCCGCGATATGCTGATCCTCTCGCAGCTGGATACCGCAGTGACGCTGGCCCAATTGCAGGCTAATCCGGCCTTGTCGCCGGTGACCACGCTAGCCAAGTGTACCGCGGCGTCGCCTCCAGCGTCTCTGAGCGTCACGGCCGAGGAGATCACCGCCGACTGGAACCGTGCCCAGATCAAGGCGGCATCGCTGGCTCAGGCCAACCGCCTCACTTTAGATGATTTTGCGGCATGGAGCGGATTTGATCTGGCTACCGATTTTTATCGGCTGACCAACGCCGGGGATCTGGCGCTGGATGACATCACGCCTGAGCGTATTGGTCAGTACAGCGTGCTGGCTGATGCCTTGGCGAATACCCAGGCGACCATTCATTTTTCTGATAAGAAAGTGCTGGATGAAAATAGCGTCAGCCAGGTATTTCAGAACCGCTTTGGTGCCCTGTTTGCCATTTTGCGTAAATTGGGGACTTCGCTGCCACCCAGTGACCACTTTATGGTTAATCTCGAGCAGCGCGAGGTGATTAATCTGAGTGATAAACCGGGCTTTGTGGAATAACCGCACTAACACCCAATGCTGGCTAATTGGTGTTGGGTGTCACACTTTCTCCTTGCACAAGAATTTAATCACTCAGTGTGGAAAGCGTATGCTGGCAAGATTGATGTTTAGAGCGGGTGTTTCATGAGAGGGAGAAGGGATAATGCACAAGCATTTCTAATGTAGATAATGGTTGGTAACCCAAAAATACATTGGCTGGTAAAGTCATTACTATTCTGCTTGATTATAAATAAGAGCTAAGAAAACTCTGTATTATTAGCATGGCGTTGTAAATTTGGTGACGATAAAAATAGTTTAACCCATGCGCTTTACACTATAAATAAATCTAAACTATAGATCTATTATATTAAAAATGCAGGTAACTAGTTGAATTTTATGCGTCACCAATAAAATAAGCGCTAGGGCTAGTGCTTACTTAGCAGTTGGGCCACAGCCGCCAATGATTTTAGAGATAGAAATGGCAGGGTGCAGCAGATAATCGTAGCTGCAATCTTTCGTTTTGTTCTCAATACGCCCGGTACAAGCAGTCAGAGTAGACAGTGCAGCAGCAATAATTACCAATTTAGCTAATTTGTTCATTTTTTACTTTCCTGTATTTAATAAAAATCCAGGCGGTATGTTACACACTGAATTTATTTGAAACAACATTTTTTATTTGTTTTATTCATGACTGTAAACTACCCGTCATGCTGATTAATCTTAAAAAAACATTCAAAAAAATCGAATGACATATTTTTTTATTATATCTTATGCAAATTATGAGGGGTTGATGAATAATTATTTCGTATGTTTTTTTTCAAAACAAACAACTGATTGAATAGTAATAGTCTTATAATTCGCTAAAAATAAAAAGGATGGTCTATATTTTTCTGTCTGATTGGTTTGTTTAACCTAAAAATCATATTTATTCAGACATTAAGTCTTTTACGGGTTTTTTGTCAGAATTCAGGAAGGTAAGAATAAGAACATTCAAAATAGTCGTTTATCTGATCACTCTTTGTGGTTACTTCAACGGTCACTATCTTGGTTTTTAAGCCTTGTTCACCGTGATCTCTGTTTGTAAATAGGGCACTCTTACATCGTCGAGTGGCCGTATCTGCGATCCCGATGAACCGTGGAGCTTGGTCGGCACTGTGTGGGTGAAGGTAAAATACGCGGGTGAAAAGGAGACATGACGTTGAATCAAACCGAAGATCAGCAGCCCATCAGCCGTTTTCTCAGCAAGCAGCATGTGCTCACGCTGTGCGCCGGTAATGGTGTGGAGATGTGGTGCGCCAACTGTTTTTACGTGTTCGACGCCGAGCGTATGGCGCTGTGGCTGATGACCGAACCGCATACCCAGCATGGCCGCCTGATGCAGCAGAACAGTAGGGTGGTGGGAACCATTGCCCCGCAACCAAAGAGCATCGCGCTGATCAAAGGCGTGCAGTATCGTGGTGACATCACCCTGTTGCAGGGGGATGAAGATCGGCCGGCCCGCGAGCGCTACTGCAAGCGCTTTCCGGTGGCGAAGGTGATGAAAGCCCCGATCTGGCAGCTCACTTTGCTGGAAGTGAAGATGACGGATAACACGCTAGGCTTTGGTAAAAAGCTGCATTGGCAACGCTAGGGCTTTCAGAGGCGGGCAGTTTGTCGCACAGGTTTCAAAACGCAAGCGGAGAGAACACATGACCAGGGTATTAATCACAGGGGCTTCCGGCCTGGTTGGGGGCGAGCTGTTACAACTGTTGCAGGCCGCTCCGCAGGTGACGGCGATCGTCGCACCCACGCGGGTGGCGCTGGAGCCGCACGGCAAGCTGCAAAATCCGATGGGGGGCGATCTGTCTGCACTGCTGGCGGGGTTGGCTCAGCCGGTGGATGTGGTGTTCTGTTGCCTGGGCACCACGCGCCGTCAGGCAGGCAGCGCCGAGGCGTTTCGCCATGTGGATTATCAACTGGCGATCGAAACGGCTCTCGCCGGGCAGCGGTTGGGCGCGCAGCATTGCCTGGTGGTCAGCGCCATTGGGGCCAATCCGCGTTCCCCATTTTTGTACAATCGCACCAAAGGGGAGCTAGAGCAGGCGCTGCGCGCGCAGAATTGGCCACGCCTGACGCTGGTGCGCCCTTCTATGCTGCTGGGCCGGGCGAAACCGCGCCTGCTGGAGTGGCTCAGCGTGCCGCTGTTTGCGTTGCTGCCCGGCAAATGGCGCTCCGTCGCTGGCAAAGACGTGGCGCAAACCCTGCTGACGCAGGCTCTCAGCGCTGGCAATGGGGTGAAAATTTTAGAATCCGACCAACTGCATTGCGCACGTTGATCACAAGGGGGAAGCAGATCGTTATCGCCTGACCATTAATCTGCCCCCCTAGCGTAAAGGAATAACCCCGGAACCTGATCTCTGTGATACTGTGTCAGTCAAAAACGCTAAATTTCCCAAGCCACCGGAAAACCGGTTGCGTCACAACTGGCCTTTATCCATCCAAATCATAATAGCGGCGGTTGAAGTACATCAGCCCACATGGGGATTCACTGATACGTACCGCCTGCACCTGGCAGTAAAACACCGTGTGGCTGCCGATTTCGTGGAATTGATGGATGGTACAATCAAAATTGGCGACGGCCGAATTCAATACCGGTGCGCCGCTGGTGAGTACTCGCCAACTGTCATGGAGAAAACGCTGCTCCGAGCGCAACGTGGCACTGGCAAATATCCCCGATAGATCGCGATGGTTGCTGGATAACACGTTGACACACAGCGCACCGTTTTGCTTGAAATGGGGGTTGGCAAACGAGTTACGGTTCATGCACACCAGCAGGGTGGGAGGTTGATCGGTCACACTGCACACCGCCGAAGCGGTAAAACCGTATTTTCCCGCCGGGCCGTCGGTGGTAATCACCGAGACTGCACTGCCCAACTGCGCCATCGCATTACGAAATTCAGTTTGAAGAGTCATCATGTCTTCCT
Source organism: Serratia sp. YWN4 (assembly GCF_055790845.1). Taxonomy (NCBI): domain Bacteria; kingdom Pseudomonadati; phylum Pseudomonadota; class Gammaproteobacteria; order Enterobacterales; family Yersiniaceae; genus Serratia; species Serratia sp. YWN4. Next base: position 4,883,646 of record NZ_CM147696.1, on the reverse strand, counting down.
TATAGATCGAGCACTAACTGCGCACTTTTCGCTCGCGAGCAACACAATAGAATCAGATTGTTAGCCGCCTTTTCCTCGTCGGTGAGATAGCTATCGCGATGATCCGGTTCTCCTTCCAGCACGTCGGTCAAGCAACTGCCGCAGATCCCCTGTTTACAGGAAACACACACTTTCACCCCCGCCTGCGCCAAGGCTTCGACAATGCTCTGATTCTCTGCCACTCGCACCTTGGTGCCGCTGCTGGCCAGGGTGACGTCAAAGGCCGCACCCTGCATTTCTACTTCAGCCGCAAAACACTCCTGATGAAGGCGATCCTGGCCATAACCCAAGGCGATCGCCTGCTCGGTGACCGCCGTCATCAGGCGTGGCGGGCCGCAGACATAGACATGGGTATTCTCTGGCACATCCGTCAGGGTTGGGGTTAATGCCAAGCGTTGTTCGTCGCTGAAATACAGCCGTACATGGCGGGCATAGGGGGCATGCTCCAACATATCCACAAAGGCGGCCTGTTGGCGGCTGCGGGCGCAGTAATGGAGGGTAAATGAACGGCCAGCGGCATAGAGCGTTGCCGCCATCGCCAGCATGGGCGTAATACCAATCCCCCCGCCGATCAACAGGCTGTGGGCCGCATTGGGCTCCAGCGCGAACAGATTGCGTGGCGTGCTCACGCGCACGTCATCTCCTGGCTGTAAAGCATGCGCCGCCAGCGAACCGCCCTGAGATTGAGCGGCTTTCAGTATGCCCAACTGATAGTGATAACGATCGGCAGGATCGTTACACAGTGAATAAGGCCGAACCAGATCGTTCCCCAAGTGGAGATCAAGATGTGCCCCGGCCGCAAAACCGGGCAACTCCTTGCCTGCTGGATCACCCAGGGTGAGCAGGACGACATCGCCCTGCAATTCTCGGGCAATAATCTTTAATATCAACATATTGACTCCCATATGCCTTAGCGCATAAACAACCCGCCGTTGATATCCCAGGTGGCACCGGTGACAAAGGCCGCCTGCGGTGAGGCTAATAGCGCTACCGCCTGCGCCACAAATTCGGCATCACCCAGCTTGCCGACCGGGATCATCTGCAATAGCCCCGCCAGCTTTTCTGCCGGGACTAACGCATACACCGACGGTAAATCCAGCGGGCCCGGTGCGATCGCATTCACGGTGACGCCGGATTGACTCAGCTCACGGGCAAAGACCTTGGTCAGCGTCAGAATGCCGCCCTTCGAGGCCGCATAGTGCGCGCCTGATGCGGTTCCCCCATTTTGCCCCGCCAACGAGGCCAAGTTGATAATCCTGCCGTAGCCCCGTTTGGCAAAATAACGCCCCACGGTCTGGCAACTGACAAAGGTGCCGCGCAGGTTGGTGGTGAGTACCTGATCAAACTCATCGGGCTGGATATCCATCACCGGGGTTGCCAAGGTCAGCGCAGCGTTATTAACCAGCACTTCCAGGCTGCCAAAACGCTCTACAGTGGCTGCCAGTGCCTGTTCAACGTCTTGCGCCTGGCGGATATCCAACCCCAGTGCCAGTACGCGATCCCCATGGCTATCCAGCTCACGAGCGGCTTGCTGTGCCCGCTGAAGGCTTACATCGGTTAATACCAGTTGAAAACCCTGCTGTAACAGCTGGGTGGCGATAACATTGCCTAGGCCCGAAGCGGCACCGGTCACTAATGCGGTTTGTGTCATGCATTGCTCCTTAGAGGATGTAGCCGATGCTGTGCAGCACGTCATCGCTGTTAATCAGGCGGATGGTTTTCTGCTGAATCAGCCATTGGTTGCCCTGTGGCAACAGGTGGTAAGTGACGTCGGCGGCATAGTGCCTGCTGTTGCCCTTGCGGTGTTCCCACAGGGATTGAGCACAGCGCACCACCACCTTGTGCTCGTCTGCCTCCAGCAGGCGAAAACGCGACAGCGTGCGTAGCGTGCGGGCGCGCGGCGTGGTAGAGATGGATTCGCCGCTGTCGAGGCGGTGTACCCGTTTCATCCGCATCTGGTGATCGTCATAGGCGTAATTAAGGCTATTTTTAAAATCGGTTGCCTGCGGATCGATGGGGATCACATACAGCCCTTCAGGTTGCCAGAGCGCCAGCCAGGCATTGAAGTCGCCTTGATCGAGCAAGTCACCCTCCAGATTAATCAGCGTGATGGCACTGAACAGCACGGCGTTAGAGGTTTCCATCATGAGTTCTCCGTCATCAGTTTTTTCCACATCTGGTAGGCCGCCCGCATCCCGGTTTCGGCGCTGACGTCGCTGCGCAGGCCGTCGGCGGTTGGCTGCTCACCGGCGAGCCCGCGGTTCAGCATGATCCACAACTTGTCCCCGGCGGTCGCACCGCGCTGTACCCGCTCCCAGGCTTCGGAGTCATCCGGCGTGCCAAACCCCATCGGCCCCTGAAAGTGTTCATGCATCCGTAGGCGCGCCTGATTGGCAATGTCCGGCCCGCCGTCCATGGTGATCACCGCGTGATGAATTTCGGTTTCATTCACCGACAGCGGTTGCAGCACCCGGAAAAACGCCATCGAACAGGCGATATTAGGGAAGATATTCAGGTTGAACCCGGAACCGCCGACGGCACGCACAATGCGGCGCACCTGCTGTTCGTCATGATCCTGACGCAGCGCCTGTGCCAGTTCGAGAAAACGTTCAGGGATAGGCGCATCCAGGTTGGCTTCCAGATCGACCAACTCAGGGATCATCACCATCACGCTGTGGCCATTGCCCAGATCTTCGACATAGCCACTGCCGCCGACAAAGTTGAGCATCTCTTCGGTCTGCTTATTGACGGAGCTTAAAAAGGAGCGATGCACCACGGGGAAATGATAGCCATCGGTGGTGTTCTCCAACTGGATTTTCCAGTTGCCGGGAAAGCGGAAGCGATGGGCCGGGCCGGTTTTAACCGGATAACCCGCCCCCTGCTTCATAAACAGATCGATCCACTTTTTGGCCGCGCCCAGATAGTCGCTCAGCGGTTCGATATCCGCATTGAAGGTGGCAAAAATCATGCCTGCGTACTGTTCAGTCCGCAGTTGCACCAGCCCCAGCTCGGCTTTATCCAACTGGTCAGCATAGCTTTCAGGATGCGGTACGCCGCGCAGGCTGCCATCCAGCGCATAGCCCCAGCCGTGGTACGGGCAGACAAAGCTGTTGGTTTTACCCTTGCGCTGCTCACATACCGTTGCCGCCCGGTGACGGCAGCGGTTGAGTAGGGTGCGGACTTCTCCTTTGCGGTCACGCACCACGATCACCGGCTGAGTGGCGATTTCCGTGGTTTTAAAACTGCCGCTTTCCGGCAGTTCGCTGGCGTGAGCCACCCAGACCCAGGTTTTGCTGAAAATCCGCTCCAGCTCAAGTTCAAACAGTTCCGCGGAGGTATACAACGAGGTGTGTACCCGATCGGCTTTAACCAACGCGGCAATCTCGGCGTGGCTGGGCGGTGTCGTCGCTTCGAGGTTTTTTACTGCAATAGCGTGCTGACAAGACATGGTCATTCCCCTGTATCTATTCAATTAGCGGCTTTCATCCGGTACCGGCAGTTCATCCGCACTGTTCCAGTGGTTCACCGGGCGGCTAAACAGATTGCGGGTAGTAAAATGCGCTATCCGCATGCCGCCTTCAGCGCGGGCAAACCAGGCAATAATTTCGGCCGCATTCAGGTGCGCACTCCCGGTACTGAACGTGGAGGTTTGCAACATCAGCCAACGGCCACGCAAGCGCCCTGGTTGCTCACAGCCGATCGCTTCCGAGCAGAGAAAATGGGCATTCATGGCGAAGTGGTTGGGCTGACGGACATAGCGCAGCAGCATCGCCACAATGGCTTCACGCCCTTGATGCACGCCAAGACGGGTGGCATAAGGTTCGCCAACTCCTTCCCAGCGGGCATCTGGGGTAAACAGCTCCCCGGCTGCGCGGGCGTTTTCCGGGCTGTTGAGATCGTCACACAGGCGCATGTAGTCACTGATACACAGCCGGACCGCCTGCTGATCCTCCAACTGCTGTAAACGCTGAGCCTCCTGTAAGTTCATGACGGCTCCGTTAGTGCTGTATGATCAGTTCACGGCCGACGCGGGCTTCGATCTTGCAGTACTTCCATAACTTGTAAGCCCCGTCGCCGACGGGCGTGGTGCGGAACAAATTACACACCGCGCTGACGTGTTCCAGCGCATCAGCATCGGCCAGTACGTAAGTCGTCCACGGCCAGCCTGGCGATGGGCCGACCATAATCTGGTCGTCGTCCATGTTGCCAATCACCCGAATGCCTGGCGTTTCCTCCATCCCTTTCATCATCACGCCGAAGGCGGCCCACACCTGTTTGGCCTCAGGCGCGGTGGCATCAAAAAAATTCTGGTTTACGCCGATGCAAAACAGCACCCGCAGTTTGTTTGACTGGCTCATCTGTTGCTCCTGTTGAGTGAAAATCACAAATAACCCGGCAGCGGCTTACCGCCGAAAAACACCGTACCGGCATTGATATAAGAAAGGTCGCCCATAAAAGCGTGTTGAGTAATCACCAGGGTGTCGCGCACATAGCGCTGTAGCGGGCTGGTCAGGGCGATCCCGCCCATGCCATTGAGCGCCAAAGCCTGGCGGGCCACCTCTGCGGCCACCCGGGTGGCGTGAGTCGAAGAGAGGCGTAACGCATTGATCTGCTGGCAAGAAGCGTCGTTACCCGTCAGCAGCCTTTGCCAAACGTCATCAATCGCCTGATAAAACCAAGAGCGGGCAGAGCACAGTTCGGCCTCGCAGCGGGCAATCTGGATCTGAGCCTGTGGCCGTTCGGCCAACTGTGGCGCACTGGTGACCGACTGTTGGCGATGAGCAATGGCGTAGATTTCATTCAGCGCAGCACGCGCCACGCCGAGCGCCACCACGGACAGCACCTGTGTCGCCAGGGAGAGCACCGGATAGCGGTACAGCGGCCCATCCAGATTGAGAGCCGCACCGCGGGTAAAGGTCCACTCCTGCGGCACAAACACATCATTCACCACCAGATCGTGGCTGCCGGTGCCCGCCAGCCCAACGGTGTTCCAGGTGGGATCAATCTGCACGCTGCTTGGCGGTAACACCGCCATACGCGGCAGCGGTTGCCCGCCTTCCGGCATGATCCCCACGCCAAAGATCGAGGCTCCCATACAGCCACTGGCAAAGCTCCAGCGCCCGCTGACGCGGTAGCCGCCATCCGTCTGCGCTGCGCGCTGCGGAGGAAATATGCCCCCGGCAAAGACCACGTCCGGGCCGTCGCGATACAGGGCCTGTAGCGTATCGGTGGGCAGCGCCCCAAGGTAAAACGGGCTCATACCAAAGCTGGCGACCCACCCGGCAGAACCATCGGCGGTCGCAATCTGTTCAACCAGTTCACAAAATTGTGCCGGGGAACATTCATCACCGCCGTAAACCTTAGGCACCAGCGCACGGTAAACCCCGATCTGTTTAAAACGGGCAATGATGTCGGCGGAAATATGGCGCTGATGTTCAAAATCCACGCTGTGGGCCGCAATATCATTCAGTAATGGAGCAATATCTTCACGATGATGTAGAGCTGACATGGCTTCCTCCTGGGTGATTCTGTGGTTGGCGGGCAGCCGAATGCTGCCGCAGTAAGCGGTGCTTACTGAGTTGATTAATCAAATAAGGGCCGAGCGAGTGCTGCTAGCGGAGCCTGGCGAGCAGGTATTCCGCAGCCTCAACCAGCAGAGGGTCGTGGCCTTTGTTGGCGACTAACTGGAGCGCTACCGGGCGGCCAGCAATCTCACCGATCGGGATTGAGATCGCCGGGTGCCCGCTGAGATTGAAGGGACGAACCAGCTTTGTCAGGCTGACCATGCTGAGCGGATCGCGGGCTTCGCCCAGCGTCGGCGGCAGCTCCGGCAGGGTAGCCAAGGCCAGCAGCGGCGTGCGTTCCAGCAGCGTATCCAGCCGATCGCTGAAGCTCTGCCGCACGCGTTCAGCCTGAGCCAGCGCGGCGGCGTTCACCGTTTCCCCAGCGCGCAGGCGGGTGGCGACATCGTCGGAGATGCCATCCAGCGCCAGCAGAGGGTGAAACGCTTGCCAGTTTTCGTGGCTGATGATGGCCATTCCAGCCTGATAAGCCTGGTCAAGCTCGGGTAGCAAGATGGGGTGCAGCGCGGCTCCCGCCTGTTCCAACACCCGGTGAATTAACGCATCGATAGACGGCGCGGCGGCGCTGATCGTCCCGACCGCTGGCAGGGTTAGCATCCTGTTACCCGGTTGAATGGCTAAGCGGCTCAACACCTGGCGCAGCACGCCTGCCTTGCGGGCAAACAGGCCCACGCAGTCTAACGAACTCTGTGCTGGCGTGACCCCCTGGCGGCTGAGCAGGCCATAGGTCGGTTTTAGCCCCAGAATGCCGCAGCAGGCCGCAGGCAGACGAACCGAACCCCCGGTATCGGTGCCGATGGCGAAATCCACTTCGCCAGCGGCCACCGCCGCCGCCGAACCGCTGGAGGAACCACCGGGGATCAACGCGGGATACTGAGGGTTCAGCGGGGTTCCGCTCCATGAGTTAATCCCGGTAACGCCAAACGCCAGCTCATGCAGCGTGGTTTTTCCTTCCAGAACACAGCGCTGATTGAGCAAGGTGTTCACCACCTGCGCATGGTGCTGCGCTGGCGGTGCCGATGCGAGAGCTTTGCACCCTGCCTGCGTGGCATAGCCTGCGACATCAAGGGTATCTTTCACCGCAAAGTGCAGATCGCCTTGCCCCAGGCTAAATTTCTCAACGTAGGCATTGCTGTTGCTTAAATGGTTCATCATTGCCGCCTTAGCTTTAAAAAACGTATCTGTTTTGGGAATAACCCTCGGTACGTTTTCTATTCAGATTGACGATGAACCCATCATGGATGATTTAGATGAAAATTCAAGTAATATTTCACATAAAAATTACATTCCAATAACAATATATACAACATTAAAAATGGCAGGGTTAATAAGCTATCACAATGAATAATCTGAAAAATCAGGTTATTTTTCGACAAAAAAACCGCCGAAGGAAAATCCCAGGCGGTGGTGATAACGTCTTTATTTACAGGATGTTAATTGTTGTTTTAATAACTCGATCACAGTTTTGCGATCGGGGTAGCGCGGGGGCGGTTACAGCTCATTGAGATTATCCAAGACTCGCCCTAGAGACTGGTTCATTTTTTCTCGCTGTGCCGCTGTCATGCCCTTAAATGCTTTTTCAAATACCTTTTGCGTCAGGCGGTGCGCCTCTTCCACTTTGGCCTTGCCAGCCGCGGTGAGCGTCACCTCCGTCACGCGGGCGTCCCGTTCGCTGCTGACGGTCGTCACTAATCCATCGTCACGCAGCCGCCCGACAATTTTGGTGACCGTCGGCATTTTAGCCATCGCATGTTCGGAAATCTGCGAGATGCTGGCACTGCCATACAGGCGGGTGATCACCAGCACCCGAAAACGCGACACGTCCAGCTGAACCTTCTTGAGCGTGACTTCCATGATTTGGGTATAACGCGCGTAGACATTGACGATCCAGTAAAACGGGAATTCCTCACGGTGAAAAACCGGATCTTCCGGAGACGGACTATCTGGTATTTGGCTCATGATTTTCCTTACTGAGGGAGGTATTTTCGCGCTGATTATAGCTGCTAATGGTGGGGGTCTATAGCATTACCACATACCTCATGATGCTCTCCTTGCCGATCGCCAGCGTGTTATGGCCGAATATCGCACATAAATGATACAAAAATGCAACATGGTTAACATTTTTGTATCATTTATGCAGAAACCTGTTGCTACCCGAATCTGTTCCTTCCTATAAGTGAGCCCATGTTTTGGTGTCGAATTGAGCAATAACGAAAAAGAGATGGCTCATGAGAACCTCTGGGAACGGCCATTTTTAATATAAATATCAAAACATTATATATTCCCTGCGAGCCGATAACGCTAGGGATCGCCTATCCGCGTGCCTGCACCGGATTTTCAACACCCATGAACATTATTGCGGAGATATCATGAACGGTAGCCCCTCTTCTGAGCAGATACAGTGTGACCCGCCGATGCTCCCTGCGGCCGATGGTGCGCGGCTCAATGCCCGCCAACAGGCCGTTATTAACAAGCTGTTTCGTCGGCTGCTGGTGTTTTTATTCATTCTGTTTGTTTTCTCCTATCTGGACCGCATCAACATTGGGTTTGCCGGTCTGACCATGGGGAAAGATCTCGGCCTGACCAGCACCATGTTTGGCCTGGCAACCACCCTGTTTTACGTGATGTATGTGGTGTGCGGTATTCCCAGTAACATCATGCTGGGGATCGTCGGCGCACGGCGCTGGATTGCGATTATTATGGTGATCTGGGGCGTGGCTTCTACCGCCACGATGTTCGCCACTGGCCCTAACAGCCTGTACGTGTTGAGAATGCTGGTCGGGATTGCCGAAGCTGGCTTTTTACCCGGTTTATTGCTGTATCTCACCTACTGGTTCCCTGCCTACTATCGCGCGCGGGCCAATGCCCTGTTCATGATCGCGATGCCGGTCACCATGGCGCTGGGTTCGCTGGCATCCGGCTACATATTAAGCATGGATGGCCTGTTGGATCTCCGTGGCTGGCAGTGGTTGTTCCTGCTGGAAGGTTTTCCTTCGGTGCTGCTGGGAGCGGTGGTCTGGTTTTATCTGGATGACAGCCCGGCCAAGGCCAAATGGTTAACCGATGACGACAAAGCCTGCTTGCAGGAAATGATGGAGGCAGACAAGCTGAGCCTGGTGCAAGCCCAGGGGAGCACCAGCTATAGCGCGTTGCAGAGCGGCAGCATGTGGCGTGAGCTGTTTACCCCGGTGATTATGCTCTACACCTTGGCATATTTTTGCCTGACCAACACGCTAAGCGCCTTAAGCGTTTGGACCCCGCTGATTTTGCAGAGCTTTAATCAAAGCAGCAGCAATATCACCATTGGTTTCCTCAGCGCTATTCCGCAGGTCTGTACCATTATCGGGATGATTTGGTGGAGTAAACGTTCAGACCGTTTGCAGGAGCGCAAAATGCATACGTTACTGCCCTATCTTTTTGCCGCGGCAGGCTGGATGTTTACCGCATTGGGTACCACCAGTCTGGTGCAATTACTGGGGATTATTATGGCGTCTACCGGGGCGTTTGCCGCGATGGTGATCTTCTGGACCACGCCGGATCAATCCATCAGCCTGCGGGCGCGCGCTATCGGTATCGCGGTGATCAATGCCACAGGGATGACTGGCGCAGCGCTGGGCCCACTCTTGATGGGTTGGTTGAAGGATGTGACGGGCAGTTTCAATGCGGGAATTTATCTGGTCGCCGGTTTTCTGGTGTTGGGGGCGGTGGTGGTCTCGCTGATCCCCATGAAGGGCAGCCGCCCCAGAGCGGCTCCCTGAAAAGCCCGTTTACTATGAACGAAAATCAATCACCTGAGTTTATTGTGTTGTCACAAATGTGCTAACGTTAGTTGTTCATGAGTGATGAATTATTTGAGTAGGCTCAGGGGATTTAAGAATGGAAAGCCGTATCCAGTTTCGTATTGAAAATGAAACAAAGCGATTGGCACAGAAAGCGGCGGAGGCTAAAGGCACCACCTTAAGTGAAGCCTGCCGTCGCTTGGCAGAACAACTGGCTGATGAACAACGCGCAACCGAAGAGCATGAAAATTGGCTCAAGGAGAAGGTTGACGCCGCTTTTGCCCGTTTGCATGAAGGGAATGCGGTTTACGTCAGTGAACCGCAGGCTGAGCAGCGAATGGATGATTTTAAAGCTAAGGTCAGGGCCAGATACGCCGCTAAATAAGGAAGATCATGCGCATCGAATGGGATGACGTTGCGTTGCAGGATCGGGAACGCATTTTTGAATTTCTCTATCCGTTTAACTCGTTGGCAGCGGAGCAGGCCGATGCTGAGATTGAGCGGGCTGCTAAACGATTATTGGATAATCCGAATTTGGGTAAGCCTTGGTATGGAGAGGCACGCAACCTATTGATCAGCAAGGCCTCTCTGGTGCTGATATCTCTGACTGTGGGCGACAGCATAAAAATCCTGGCCGTTGCCCATCAGCGTGAAAAATTCCCCAGCTAACGTAGCTTATGCACCACCTGATTGCTGCTGCCGCGCCAGATCAGCGCCGGATCTTTTAACGCCTGCACAAATTTGCCGTCGATCAGCACGTTGATCTGGTCGACGATCTGCCGCTGTTCGCTATCCAGTTCATCCAGCTTATAACCGGTCCACAGCCAGATATCCTTGCCGGGGCATTCGGCGCGTACCCGTTTTACCAACTGCCACACGGCGGCGACGTTGGCAGGGTGCAGCGGATCGCCACCGGAGAGCGACAGCCCTTGGCGCGGAATGCGAACGTCGTTGAGATCGGCCACGATCTGGTCTTCCATCTGCGGGGTAAACGGCAGGCCGGAATCCAGCCGCCAAGTGCTTTGGTTGTAGCAGCCTTTGCATTGGTGCACGCAACCGGCCACAAACAGCGTGCAGCGGGTGCCGGGGCCGTTGACCACGTCGATGGGGTAATACTGGTGGTAATTCATGGTATTAGCTTCTTTTTTGTTCCCCTCACCCCGACCCTCTCCCCTAGGGAGAGGGAGAAAAGCCTGGTTCGGGCGGGAGCTGGACTAAAATTTGGCACCGTCCATTCCCTTTCCCTGTGGGAGAGGGTTAGGGTGAGGGGGCTGTTAACCAAGGTTAACCAATCTGCCCATTCCCCAGGTGTTTCACCCGGCGTTTCACCTCCCCTAGGTAGAGGGAGAAAAGCATGGTTCGGGCGGGAGCTGGACTAAAATCTGGCACCGTCCATCCCCTCTCACTGTGGGAGAGGGTTAGGGTGAGGGGGCTGTTAACCAATCTGCCCATTCCCCAAATGTTTCACCCGGCGTTTCACCTCTTCCTGCTTACCGGCGTTAAACGGCCGTGCGTCCGGGCTGCCCAAATAACCGCAAACGCGGCGGGTAACCGATACTTTGGCCGAATCGTGATTGCCGCATTTCGGGCAGGTGAAGCCTTTGCTGGTGCAGGAAAACTCGCCGGTAAAGCCGCAGGTATAGCACTCGTCAATCGGCGTGTTGGTGCCGTAATAAGGCACGCGGGTGTAGCTGTAATCCCACACGTCTTCCAGCGCTTTCAGGTTGTGCTGCAAATTCGGGTATTCGCCGTAACAGATGAACCCACCGTTGGTGAGCGGCGGATAAGGCGCTTCGAAATCCAGCTTGTCGTAAGGGTTAACCTTTTTCTCCACGTCGAGGTGGAAACTGTTGGTGTAGTAGCCTTTGTCGGTCACGCCCGGTACCACGCCGAACTCGCTGGTATCCAGGCGGCAGAAGCGATCGCACAGGTTTTCGCTCGGCGTGCTGTACAGGCTAAAGCCGTAGCCGGTTTCGGCTTTCCAGCTTTCGGTCGCCGCCTTCAGGCGTTCGACGATGGCGATGGCTTTAGCACGCAATTGCTCATCGTCATATACGTGCTTCTCTGCGCCAAACAGCGCGTTGATGGTTTCATGTACGCCGATATAGCCCAGCGAGATCGACGCTCGGCCATGTTTGAAGATCTCCGCGATATTGTCATCGGCTTTCAGCCGCACGCCGCAGGCACCTTCCATATACAGAATCGGCGCCACGCGCGCCTTGATGCCTTCCAGCCGCGCAATGCGGGTCATTAACGCCTTTTTCGCCAGCAGCAGGCGCTCATCCAGCAGCGCCCAGAAACGGCTTTCATCGCCGTTGGCTTCCAGCGCGATACGCGGCAGGTTGAGGCTGATCACGCCGATATTGTTGCGGCCATCGTGGACTTGCTCGCCGTTCTCTTCGTAAGTCCCCAAGAAACTGCGGCAGCCCATCGGGGTTTTGAACGAACCGGTGACCTGCACCACCTGATCGTAATTGAGGATGTCCGGGTACATGCGCTTGCTGGCACATTCCAGCGCCAACTGCTTGATATCGTAATTGGCGTCGCCAAATTTGTGGTTCAGGCCGTCGCGGATGGCGAACACCAGCTTCGGGAACACCGCCGTTTTACGGTTTTTGCCCAGCCCGGCGATGCGGTTTTTCAGGATCGACTGCTGGATCATGCGCGATTCCCAGATCGTTCCCAAGCCAAAGCCGAAGGTGACAAACGGCGTCTGGCCGTTGGCGGTGTGCAGGGTATTCACTTCGTATTCCAGCGATTGGAAGGCGTCGTAACACTCTTTCTCGGTGCGTGCCATCGCATAGCCTGCCACATCCGGGATCTGCCACTGCTGCGCTATCTGCTGGTGTTTGTGGAAGCTGGCGGTAACAAAGGGCGCCAGGATCTCATCAATGCGATTGATGGTGGTGCCGCCATAAATATGGCTGGCCACCTGAGCGATGATCTGCGCGGTGACGGCGGTGGCGGTGGAGATCGACTTCGGCGGTTCGATCTCGGCATTGCCCATTTTGAAGCCGTTGGTCAGCATGCCTTTTAGATCGATCAGCATACAGTTGAACATCGGGAAGAACGGCGAGTAGTCGAGATCGTGATAGTGGATCTCACCGCGTTCGTGCGCCAGCACCACGTCGCGCGGCAGGATATGCTGTTTGGCGTAGTGCTTGGCGACAATCCCGGCCAGCAGATCGCGCTGAGTGGGGATCACCTTGCTGTCTTTGTTGGCGTTCTCGTTCAGCAGCGCCACGTTGCTTTGCTCCACCAGGCCGCGGATCTCCTGGTTCAGCCGCCCGCGCAGCTCGCGCGACACATCGCGATCGTGGCGATATTCAATATAAGTACGTGCCAGTTGCTTGTAGTGGCCAGCCATCAGCTGGTTTTCGACCGCCTGCTGGATCTCATGGATATCGACACGCGGCTGCTGTTCCATCTGTTGAGCGACCACACGGGCGACGGTAGCGCAGTAGTCGGCATCGACAACGCCAGCGGCCAGCGCGGCCCGCTCAACGGCCTGCTTGATGCGCTCTTCGTCAAAAGAGACCTGGCAACCGTCCCGTTTAATCACTACTGGTTTCACGTTGTTACTCCTGTTCCCGTTGGGGAGCGTTATACCCGCGTGCTGGGGTATTGGCACAGTTTCGGCTTATCCACAGGGCAATGCCGCAGAACACAAGGGCTGCGGGGGCGTGTGGATGACTTTGTGGATAACTACTATATATAGATGATTAATTTACTGCGAGCACTATATATGGGCGTTACGTCGGTTTTTTTGACCTGGGACAAAGAATTCGGGAGAGCGTTTGAACGCTGTACAACGGTCAATATCCGGAAGAATGGCAGCCCTTGCTATCAGCGGGCTGAACGCCAAATGACCATGAGGCAACAAGATCGCTAAAGCGTGATGACGATCGCATCACGCCGGGGAGTGGCGAAAGTGGTTCAATAAAAAATCGACCCAGGCGCGCACCCGTGGCGGCAGATCGGCCGAGGTATTTTGTGTTGGCCGTGGCCAATATTTCTGCAACAGCGGTTGCAGCGTGCCCTGTGCGAAATGTTTTTCCGCGTACCAGCGTGACAGGTAGACAATTCCCAGCCCGGCCAGGGCGGCATCCAGCAGCATTTCTGGCTGGCATGGATTATCTGCCGCCGCATTTGGTGCAAGGGGTATTTGATATGAGCGATGAACGTTTGGCGCAAGCAGCGGCGGGCGTGGTGCAGTTGGTACAGCGGTTTTAGGCTTTTTGGCGCGTATCTGTGAGTAAATCGTTCAGGCAATTGGGCTGATGTATCACCAGGCTTTCTTTCTGTTTTTTGCTCAGTTGCTTAACCCGATATTCCAGCTTCAGTGCCGTTGAGCGATCACCCGCCTGACAGTGAAAAACCAGCATCAACTCACCTTTTCCCCGCAGCGCTTTCGCCCCTTTACCGGCCTGATGCTGCGTTATACGCCGCGCCACATCGGTGGTGATGCCGGTATACAGCATGCCGCCCGGCATGCGCAGCATATAAAGGTGCCAGATCACTTCATTCATAAATGCTTATACCGTTTTTCATCAAGCAAAATACAACCTGCCGCTATTCTTTAGCGTTGTCGAAAAGAGTTCAACGGATAAATAGCCAAGGTGCCGTGGACCCTCTTTTTTAGCGCATAGCTAATAGATTGATTTTAAAGGGTAGAAGAGAAGGCGATAGAGAAAGGGTTTTTTAGCCTTTTACGTTGTTACTCAATGATAAGTAAAGCGGTTAGCGCTATTCTTGAACGGTTCACTGCCGTACAGGCAGCTTAGAAACCAAATCGTCTGATAGCGAAGACGCATACCAGCGTTCACTGCCGTACAGGCAGCTTAGAAATGAGCCCGCCGAACGCGGTTAACTACCTGGTCGTTCACTGCCGTACAGGCAGCTTAGAAAGCGAATCCGGACAGTGGGTTGCGCACATAACAGTTCACTGCCGTACAGGCAGCTTAGAAAAGTTGCGAGAACGCTGTTGCCAAAACTGGATAGTTCACTGCCGTACAGGCAGCTTAGAAAGTTCCAGTCAAACACCCCGCTCGCCGTTGGGCGTTCACTGCCGTACAGGCAGCTTAGAAATCACGCTCACCAAAGGGCCGTTTGGCTTTCGGGTTCACTGCCGTACAGGCAGCTTAGAAATTGGTCAGCAACATTCTCACCCCGGAAGGTGCGTTCACTGCCGTACAGGCAGCTTAGAAAGTAACATTGCCGTTGGCGCGCTATGGTAATTCGTTCACTGCCGTACAGGCAGCTTAGAAATGGAAGCAGAGCAAAGCGTGATCGGCGGCCTGGTTCACTGCCGTACAGGCAGCTTAGAAAAATTGCTTCCATCAGATCATCGTTGTTGTATTGTTCACTGCCGTACAGGCAGCTTAGAAAAGTGCCCTTGCGGGGCCGGTGCCATCTCCGGCGTTCACTGCCGTACAGGCAGCTTAGAAAAAAGAACGGCGTATGCGGCTGCGTGTGGCTGGGTTCACTGCCGTACAGGCAGCTTAGAAAAAACCAACTGCAACTATTAACGTGCACGAAAAGTTCACTGCCGTACAGGCAGCTTAGAAAGTTAAAGGTCGCGAGGTCTGGGAATGGTTGCCGTTCACTGCCGTACAGGCAGCTTAGAAATAAGCTAGCACCATCCACAACAACAGGATGGTGTTCACTGCCGTACAGGCAGCTTAGAAATCGATCCATCCCGATGGCGGCACCGCCCCAGGGTTCACTGCCGTACAGGCAGCTTAGAAACTCTGTGAAGCACCCTTCGTGATCGGCCATCCGGTTCACTGCCGTGCAGGCAGCTTAGAAACATATCATCCCCCCGCGCCAGGGCGTTTCACAGTTCACTGCCGTGCAGGCAGCTTAGAAAATGACGGAGTCAACCCCTTTAATGGTGCAGCTCGTTCACTGCCGTGCAGGCAGCTTAGAAATACACCGGTTGATTCATACCAATATTCATCCAGTTCACTGCCGTGCAGGCAGCTTAGAAATTGACAATATTAAGTGGGAGGTAGCACGATGAGTTCACTGCCGTGCAGGCAGCTTAGAAAGGTGAGCGGGCTGCGGCCTTCCAAGTAGATTCGTTCACTGCCGTGCAGGCAGCTTAGAAATGTACAGATACACAGTAGTCGCACAGACTGCGGTTCACTGCCGTGCAGGCAGCTTAGAAACTGCTCAAGGCTCAGGCCGACAAGCGCAACATGTTCACTGCCGTGCAGGCAGCTTAGAAAAGGTAAAGTGGATATTACACCGTAACTAGCCCGTTCACTGCCGTGCAGGCAGCTTAGAAAAACAGGCAACCACCGACGATAGCCTCCATGAGGTTCACTGCCGCGCAGGCAGCTTAGAAACAAATGTTTGGGTGATTTCGCTGGCTAACTTAGTTCACTGCCGTGCAGGCAGCTTAGAAACAGATCTGAGTAAGTGGCAATCCGAAGATCCTGGTTCACTGCCGTGCAGGCAGCTTAGAAAACCAGCCCCACAGCTGATTTACGTGTACCCGCGTTCACTGCCGTGCAGGCAGCTTAGAAAAGGCGGCACAGGTAACGCATGAGATCGACAGGGTTCACTGCCGTACAGGCAGCTTAGAAACGGCATACGACCCGCGCCGCCTGATTCAGATTGCTCACTGCCGCACAGGCAGCAACTGTTTACGGGTTAGGGCAGCGTGGTTTAAATCGATCACAGACCAATTTATCGCTATGTCGCCCGCAAATCCTTTAAGGCATAACCTGCAAAGTCACAGGCTATTTCCGCTCGTGAAAAACGCCTAAAAAAGTGCTCGGCACTCTGGTAAAAATGGCGGCTTATAACACTTATGAGGTATAAATCAAATGACCTACTAATTAACATGGTTAGGGTTTTTTTTTCTTTTTATTAACTCCCGCACGTTTTCATTTTTGTAGATTAACATCCAATCACAGTGCCGTTTTCTAGTGTTTTATATTGCATCATGATTTTTTATTATTCATTTTAGATGATTATATTATTTTATTGATTCTGATGCATGGCTGAGCCATTTTCTATAACATCGTATAGACAGTTAAAGAGTGCTAAACATTATCAATGCTTCTTCTGTAGGCTGGTAATTGATATGCGCAAGATAGAAGTAGTCTGTCTTGTAAAGAAAACGGTGAAGTATGTTCAAAGTTGAAAAACCTTACGTCGCGTTCAATCGTCTACTTAATGACCTGATTCCTCATGCGGAGAAAATAGCCCCTAAGCAACCTGGAGACACGACAAAAGGTATTATAATAAAAAACGACCCTGAGTTTTTTAAGCTTTTTTTGCTGGAAGAAGGGAGTGCTAACCTTTGCCGGTTAGAGGATGATCTTATCATTTCTACTGTTTTTTCCCCTTATGTCATCGGGTTGTCATTTTATCCAGGGGCTGGAGTCTATTACTCGATAGAGTTAGGATCCCATAGCTGTTTATATCAGATATCTCGGACCCGAGCGCAGTATCTTATCAATAAGCTTGACTTGCAAAAAGAGTATATCAGCGCGGTATCTTACAAGATGTCATTGCTTTATTTACGGGATAGCTGCGTCTTGAAATATAAGTCTGAAGATATTGTAAAAAATATGTTGGTACATTTGATGGAATTTCCTGAGGATTTTCGATCGAATACCTCAGTGCTGAAGTTTATTGAGCAGCGTACAACGTTATCGCGTAGCTGTATTCAGCGTATTTTACTGAATTTAAAGGATGAAAACAGGGTGGACATCATCAATGCCCGGCTTGTGGACATCAGAAATCTCTTCGTTCCGAACTAAGGTATAGAGAGCATAAAACAAGACAAAAGCCATTTCAAAATGGTCATGGCTTGTTTTATGTATTATTTGCTATAAATCGAACAAATTTTGAAATTTAAACCTATTGGATATTCTTTTTGTCAGTGAGGGATTTGACGTGCATACGGCATTAGCAACACCTTATACAAGACTGTTTTGGACGGAATGGCAACTTGAACCTTTATCTACCAAGTACAATATGGTGATGGATCAGAGTATCTCCGGATCATTAGATATCCATAGGCTTGAGAGAGCGATAAAAA
This sequence comes from Serratia sp. YWN4, assembly GCF_055790845.1. Taxonomy (NCBI): domain Bacteria; kingdom Pseudomonadati; phylum Pseudomonadota; class Gammaproteobacteria; order Enterobacterales; family Yersiniaceae; genus Serratia; species Serratia sp. YWN4. The sequence continues at coordinate 4,866,190 of NZ_CM147696.1, read as the reverse complement.
GCGTTATTGCCAAGTATCCGGTATTACATAGCCATTTGGTTGAAGAGGGCGATGAGCTTTTATGGCGTAAAAATGAAGGCAGTGCGGCAACGGGGTTAGAAAGGTGCGATAACCTGCAAGCATTAGCGGAGTTGGCTGCACGGCCTTTTGATTTAAATAATGGGCCACTGTTGCGCTATGGATTATGTCAGAACGGTGAACATGGCGTGTATGAGTTTGTTCTGGTTTTACACCATGTCACTGTTGATGGATTTTCGACGGCTGAGCTGTATGCTGAAATATCGCATGCTTATAATAATGAAACCTCGCCGGGTAATGAGGCTAATGATGCAGGAGATATCACCGAAAAGTACCAAGAGTATCGGCTGAAATTAAATGAGCTTGCGGCGGCTAATTCTGCTGAATTTTGGAAAAAATCCTTGATTGGTTTGCCAAAAATTAATGAGCTTCCCTATCTGCCTTGCCCTGATAATCAATTATCAGGTCAGCATGTACAATTCTCAATATCTCTCGGAAAATGGCACGCGCTGAAGTCATCTATCAGGCATGCTAATGCATTTCTGATCTTCAAAACGCTTTGGGCATTATTGATAGCACGCTACTGCCAAAGCGATGCCGTACATATTGCTTACCCGGTCTCGATGGAGAGTGGCAGCCACCTGAAATTAGGCGCGCAGGTGAACACGGCGATCTTCCCCTTTTTTGTCCGCCCAGAGGATGGCTTTGCGGATATCTACCAGCGAACTCTTGCTCACAGCCGTGCGTTGAAAGCCAAACCGGGTTTACGTTTCACCCGTTGGCCGATCTACGAGGTGTTGCAAAACAGCGGGTTGCGCTTGAATGTCAGCTTTGCGCAGGCCCATTTCAACGACCTGACATTGGATCTGGCGGGGTGCCAGGCACTCTGTAACCACCGGTTTGACCATAGTCTGGCTAACGCTGAGTTGGTGCTGGAGTATCAGGAACAGGGTGAAAACATGGCATTCCGCATCCGCTATGCGCCGGATCGGTTTGCCCCACAGCAAATCAGCGCGATGGCCGAACAGTACCAGCAGTTACTGAATCAGGCGTTGCTGCACCCAGAACAGCCATTATGCCGTTTCCCGCTGCTTACCCCGGCCCAACAGCGCGAACAACTGATCGATTGGAACGCCCAACCATCGGCGGTGGCGATGGCGGCGGGCACTTTGCCGCAGGCGATCGCCCGTCAGGCGCAGCAATACCCACAGCGTATTGCCCTGATTGATGATCGGCAGCAGTTGACCTATTGCCAGCTCGAACAGAAAAGTAACCGGCTGGCTCGCCGGATCGCCGAACAGTATCAGCGCATCACGCAAAAAAGTATTGGCGCAGATACCCTGATACCGCTGTGCCTGAACCGAGGCGTAGAGATGATCGTCACCATGCTGGCGATTATGAAAACCGGGGCGGCTTATATCCCGCTGGAGCCCCAGCTCCCCAAGCAGCGCATCAGCTATATTCTGGCCGATAGCGCCGCCCCGCTTTTGATCACCGAGCAAGGGCTACAGGCAAAATTGCAGGATATGGCCCTGCCCGCCGAGCTGTGGGTGTTGGACGATCTGGTTGAGGGTGACGATGCGCCTTTGGCGGTTGAGCTTACTCCCCAGCAACTGGCCTATGTAATTTATACCTCAGGGACCACCGGCCAGCCCAAGGGAACCCTGCTGGAGCACCAAGGGGTGCTCAATATGATTTGCGGGTTCCAGGCCGCCATCAGCCAGCCTGACGAAACGCTGTGCTGCCTGCAATTTGCTTCTGTGGTGTTTGATGCCCATGTGGCAGAAACCTACATCGCCTTGTGCGGTGGGCATACGCTGGTGGTGGCGTCTGAAGAACAGCGCCACGATCTGCCCGCGCTGTTGGCTCTGATTGAACACCATCAGGTTGAGTTTGCCATTCTGCCGCCCGCGTTATTAAAGCTACAGCCGAAAATACCGGGCTGTTTATCACGGATTGTCGTGGCGGGGGAAGCAACCTCGCAGGTGTGCCTCGATCACTACACCCGCTTGGGGCACCGGTTGTTTAACGGTTATGGGCCTTCTGAGGCCAGCGTTTGCACCTCGATCAATCTTTACCGCTACAACGGGGCCAATAATATCGGGCGGCCGCTGCCCGGCGTGCGTCTGTATGTGCTGGATCACCAGCAGCAACCGCTGCCGCTTGGCGTTGCCGGTGAGCTGTATATTGCCGGGCTTGGGCTGGCGCGCGGCTATCTGAATCAGCCCCAGCTGACGCAGGAAAAGTTTATTGCCAACCCGTTTGCGGCGGCAGGCGAAGCCGAATATCAGCGGCTGTACCGCAGCGGCGATATTGTGCGCTGGCTGCCCAGTGGTGAGTTGGAATACGTCGGCCGTAACGATTTTCAGGTCAAGATCCGTGGCCATCGGATCGAGCTCAGCGAGATCGAGCAGGCCTTTGTGGCGGTGTCCTCGGTGGCGCACTGCGCTGTGGTGATCCAGGGGCGCGAGACGCCGCGCATTGTGGCTTATTACGTGGCGGAGATAACGCTGAATGATGAGCAGGTAAAACGCCAGTTGGCCGAACTGCTGCCGGACTATATGGTGCCCGCAGCGCTGGTTCAACTGCTGGCGCTGCCGCTGACCATCAGTGGCAAACTGGATACGCGCGCGCTGCCAGAGCCGGATTACAGCCAGGTCAGCCACGGCTATCGCCCAGCCAGCACCTATCAGGAAAAGCAGTTGCAGGCCGTGTGGCAGCAGGTCATGGGGTTGGAGGATATCGGCATCAACGATGATTTTCTGCGCCTTGGCGGGGATTCGATCACCGCGATCCGCTTAGTGTCGGAAATGCGCCGTATTGGTATGGCATTCCGCACCCAGGATCTGTATCAGTATCGCTCGATTGCCGCGTTGCTGGAGAACCTCGCCACCGCAGCCTTGCCCGACGCGCAACTGGCGGAGCAGGGGAACCTCAGTCAAGACATTGCTCTGGCACCGACCCAGCAATGGTTCTTTGCGCAGGCGTTTGAGCAAGACAATTACTGGAACCAATCATTCCTGATCCGGGTGCCTGCATTGGATCTGGGCCGCCTGCAACAGGCGATCGATAAACTGGCGAATCACCACGACATGCTGCGGGCCGGTTTTACGCCAGAGGAACAGAGTTATCGCCAGTATTATCGGGCGGAACTCGCTTCTCAGCCCATCAAGCGTTGCAACCGCTCTGAACTGGCCGATGGCGAATTAGCCGCGCTATTTGGCAGTTGGCAAAGCGGTTTTGATTACCAGCACGGCCCGCTGTGGCAGTTTGGCTATGTTGATGGTTATCAGGATGGTTCTGCGCGCATTTTCTTTGCCTGCCATCACCTGATTATCGATGCGGTATCCTGGCGCATTCTGGTGGAGGATCTGCGCCGCCTGTATCTTGGCGAAGCATTGGGGCCCAAATCTGCCAGCTATCGGCAATGGGTGAATGCCTTGTTGGATTATGTTCCTCTCGATAAAACCGAAGGGGATTACTGGCGGCAGCAATGTGAGCAGCAACGGGATTATCGCGCGGCGTTCACCTTGAGCGACAGGTTGAACCTGCATTACGGCCAGCTTGGGCCCGAAGCTACCGATCGGCTGATGCAGGCGAACGGGCCGGTGAATGAGGTGCTGTTGGCCGCCCTGCTGCGCACCCTGCGGCATTACAGCCGGGCGAATAGCCATACGCTGATGCTAGAAAACCATGGGCGCGATCTGCCTGGTGGCCAAACGGACGTTGGCCGCACCCTCGGCTGGTTTACCGCGTTGTATCCGGTGAACTTTACCTTGGCGGATAACCCGCAGGCGGATATCGAGCAAGTTCACACCGCGCTGGCGGCGGTGCCAAACCACGGCGTCGGTTATGGTGTGCTCCGTAGCCGAGCAACCGAACTGCGTTATCCGGGTGTGATTTTCAACTATCTGGGGCAATTTGCCGATCACGGTGCGGACTGGCAACTGTTGACCGAATTCGCCGGGCAAAACAGCCACCCGGCCAATACCAGCCGCGATCTGCTGATCCTCAATAGCTGGATCGCCGATGAGCAGCTCTGTTTCCGTTTGGATGGCATGCTGACAGCGGCTGGCTTGGCGGAGGTTGCCCGGCAATTTAGCCATGAAGTACATCTGCTGATTGAGCAGGGTGCCCGTTTGCCGCAGGCAATGGGCGATGAACTGCCCGCAACCGTGCGGCAGGCGCTGCAACAGCGCTATGCGCCGCAGGCGATCTTCCCCTGCAATAGCCTGCAACAGGGGTTTATTTACCATCACGTCAGCCAACCGGATGACGCCAGCTATCGCGTGCAAATGGTGCTGGATTACCTTACCGACCTCAATCCTGAGCGTTATCGGCAGGCGTGGGAGCTGGCCGCGGTGCGCTACCCAATCCTGCGCACCGCCTTTAACTGGCAGTGGCAGCCGCTACAGGTGATTTGCAGCGAAATCGCCATCGACTGGCAATACGCGGACTACCGGCAGCAGGAAGATTGGCAAACGGCCCTTAACCAGTTGTGCGAGCAGCAGCGCACTCAGGCGTTTGATTTGCAGCAGCCGGGTCTGTTCCGCCTGCGGCTGGTGCGGGTTAGCGAACAGCATTATTGCCTGGTGTATACCGTACACCACAGCATTACGGACGGTTGGAGCGGCCAGCTACTGCTGGAGTACGTGCATCAAACCTACCGGCAATTACAGGCGGGGCAGCGGCCAGATGCCCGGCAGGAAACCACCTACCTGCAAGCGCAGCGCTATTATGTGGAACAGGCAGAAAATAGCCGGGCCTATTGGCAACGGCGGCAGATCGGCCAATGCCAAGCCAATGACATCTCATACCTGCTCAGCGTGCCTTATGAGGCAAAAAGCGTAAAAAATGCCGAGCAAACCACGCTTAAGCGCCTGTTGCCCGCCGCTGTGCTCTCATCATTGCAGCAGCTTTCCCTGAACCAGGGGGTGACGCTGAACGTTATGTTGCAGTTTGCCTGGCATAAGTTATTGCACTTATACAGCCAGCAGGAAGTGACGCTGGTGGGCACCACGCTGTCTGGTCGTAACCTGCCGATCGAGGGGATTGCGGAAAGCGTTGGCTTGTATATCAATACTCTGCCGCTGGTGGTGGAATGGGATAACGACCACAGTTGCTTGCAGCAGTTGCAGGCGATTCAGCGCTCCCTGAACGAACTGGATGAATACAGCTATCAGCCTTTGGCTGAATTGAGCCGTGGCGGCGAAGCGCTGTTCCACACCTTGCTGGTGTTTGAAAACTATCCGAGCGTGGATATGCACGACATGCAGGTGCGCATCCGTTCTACCGCCGAGAAAACGGATTATCCGCTGAATCTGCTGGCCTATAACCAAGATGATGGGTTGATGCTGGCGCTGGCGTATACCAACCAGTATCTGACCGAGCAAAAGGCCGACACGCTGTTATCCCTGCTGGTGACTATGCTAGCGCATCTGCCCGCCCATCTGTACGTGCCGCATCAGCAACTGCCGCTGTTGGCGGCAACTGTGCCAGTTCAACAGCCTGTGAACCCGGATGTTGACTATCGTTTTGCTCTGCACCGGAACTTTATGGATTGGGCGCGCAGGCACCCTGATGATATCGCTATCGTTGATGCCCTGGGGAGTTGCAGCTACGGCGAACTGTATCAGGCGGCGCTGGTGCTCTCGAACCAGATACGCCAGTGCGCAGGCGGTGATTCGGCGTTGGTGGCAATTCTGCTGGACAAGGGGCGCGCGCAGATCGCAGCCGTGCTGGCCACCTTGATGGCAGGCAAAGCCTATCTGCCGATGGATAAATCGTGGCCGGAAAAACGCCGTTTGGCGATTATTGAGCAGGCTGGCGTGGGCATTGTTCTGTGTGATGAACCTTGGCAAAACGAAGCGTTCACCTCGCTGCTGCTGAATGGGGCAGGCAAAGCGGCAGGCTTAGCCGTGCCGCAATCGTTACTCGCGCCGCAGCCGGTGGAACCGGATGCCTTGGCGTATGTGATCTTCACCTCCGGTTCTACCGGGGTGCCGAAAGGCGTGGCGATCGCCCATGCGGCGATCGGTAACACCATTATTGCTATCAATACCCGGCTGAACGTCGGCCCGCAAGATGCCGTTTTTGCCATCAGCGCCCTGAGTTTTGACGTGTCGGTCTATGACATTTTTGGCGCGCTGTCGGCGGGCGGGCGGGTGGTGATCCCAACGGAAGCACAGCGTTATCAACCTCAGGCTTGCTATCAACTGGTCGCGCAGCATCAGGTGACGATCTGGCAGTCAACCCCGGCCCTGTTTGATCTGTTGCTTCAGCATGTTGAGCAATACGCCAGCGAATCGGCTTTCCCGTTGCGTGTGGTGATGCTGGGGGGCGATTGGGTGGCACCGGCCTTGGTGCAGCGCGGTTACGCCTGGGCCGCGCAGTGCCGTATCTTCAACTGTTGGGGGGTGACCGAATCCGCTATCTGTTCAACCATGTATGAAGTTGGGCCAGCAGAAAACTTTAGCCAAAGCATTCCGCTCGGGGTGACGCTGGAGAACCAGTCACTTTATGTGCTGGATAGCGAACTGAAACCGCTGCCGCAGGGCGTACCCGGTGAGTTGTACATCGCTGGCGTGGGCTTGGCGCAGGGCTATTTCAAGGATTCGGAACGCACGACCGAACGCTTTATCTTTCATCCGATCACCGGCGAGCGCCTGTATCGTACCGGGGATTTAGGGCGCGTGCTGGAAAATGAGGATATCGAGTTCCTGGGCCGCATCGATTATCAGGTGAAACTCCATGGTTACCGCATTGAACTGGGCGAGATCGAGCGTACGTTGTCTAGCGTTGCGGAGATCGGCCAGTGCGTGGCGTTGGTCACGGTCAGATCCCCCAGGATCCTGCTGTATTACACCGCCAGCCAACCGATGGACCACGCTTATCTGCATAACCTGTTGGCGCAGACGCTGCCGGAATATATGCGCCCCGCCGATTTGATTGCCTTAGAGAGCTTCCCGCTAAGCGTCAGCGGTAAAATCGATCGCCGCGCGCTGCCGGAGCCAGAACCGACGGTTAATCATAAGGAATATCAGGCTCCGGTCAGTGAGCAGGAAAGACTCTGCTGCGATTTGTGGGCCGAGGTGCTGCGCTGTGAACGCGTTGGGGTTAACGATAATTTTTACAGCAGCGGTGGCAATTCGATCCAGGCGATCACCCTGTGTAACCGCTTGAGCCAAGCGCTGGCACGAGAAGTGACGTTTGCCATGTTCAGCGCTAACCCGACTATCCGGCAGCTTTGCCAGCAGTTGGAGCAGCAGGCAGAAGCGCATTCGCCTTGGCCGATTGCCGCACAAGCGCAGACCCGGTATCCACTGTCTTCATCGCAGATGCGTTTGTGGTTTATCGAAGAACTGATGCAGGGCAGCAATCTCTATCACGTCCCGATGCTGTTTGAGCTGGGGGCGGAGATTGATGTCAGTGCTTACCAACTGGCGTTGCAGGCGGTGGTCAAGCGCCACCATTTGCTGCGCAGCACGGTGGTGCAGCAGGCCGAAGCGGGCTACACGCAGTTTGCTTTGCAGCAGAAACCGCTGCCGGTTGAACGCCTGCGGGTTGAGGCAGATCAATGGGAACAGGCGCTGGCCGCCGCCATTAACCGGCCATTCAACCTGCGCAAAGAGTACCCGGTTCGCCATCTGCTGATCGAACGCCGGGAAGCCAGCGGCCGGTTAACCTGTTTCTCTTTGCTCAACTTCCATCACATTGTTTTTGATGGCTGGTCGGCTAACGTCTTGCTGGCTGAGCTTGAGGCGTATTATGCGTTCTTTGCCAAAGATACTGCGCTGGCGCTGCCTGAGCTGACTATTCAATATGCGGATTATGCCGCTTGGCTGGATTGCCAGCCGGAGAGTGCTCGTCACCAAACCCGGCAGCAGTTCTGGCTGGATAAAATGCAAGGGTATCAGCAGTTGGAGCTGCCCACGGATTATCCGCGGCCAAAACAGTTTGATCACCGTGGCTCAACGGTGCCTTTCCGGTTAGATGCCGAACTGAGTGACCAGTTGCGTAATCTGGCCAGAGCAACCGGCGTGTCGCTGCATGCCGTGCTGTTGACCGGTTTCACCCTGTTGCTCGGCAAATACAGCAATCAGCAGGACATTATTATTGGCGCACCGGTGGCCAACCGCCCACATGCGCAGGTTGAACCGCTGATTGGTCTGTTTGTGAACACGCTGGCGTTGCGCAATGTGATTGAGCCGGAAATGCGCGTTGATGAGATGATTCGGCAGGTGTTTGCCAATACCGTGGCCTGCCAGGAATATCAGGACATGCCGCTGGAAACCCTGGTTGAAAGCCTGAATGTGGAGCGCGATCTCTCCAGACAGCCGCTGTTCCAGGTGGTATTCAGCGTCGAGCAGGCCATCGGCGGGCAGCAGAAACAACCGTTGTTTACGCCGCTCGATCTGAGCGATTGCTATCAGGTGGCGAAGTTCGATCTGGGCCTGATGGTGGAAGACGGGCAGCCGCAGCTTACCGCCAACCTCAACTACGCCTGCGCGCTGTTTGCGCCAGAGACGATCAACGGCCTGATTCAGCATTTCCAGCAGTTATTGCGCGCCATGGTGCAGGCACCGGCGTTAAAAGTCGCCAGCTTGAGCCTGTTGAGCGCCGATCAGCAGCGGAAATACCTGCAACCAGCGGTTGAAACCCGGCCATCTGCCGAGTATGCCGGTGCGATCCATGATGGGTTTATGCAGTGGGCAAAGGCTCACCCGCAGGATATTGCGCTGATCGACTCATTGGGGCGCTGTACCTACGGCGAGTTGTACCAGCGGGCGCTGGTGCTTTCTAACCAGATCCGGCAGGGCGATTTTGGTTATTCGGCATTAGTTGCGGTGGTGATGGATAAAGGGCGGGCGCAGATTGTGGCAGTGCTGGCGGCGTTAATGGCTGGCCGCGCTTATCTGCCGATGGATACCTCCTGGCCGGAAAACCGTCGGCTGAGCATCATGCAGCAAGCGGGTTGCAGCTTGGTGCTAACCGATCGCCCTTGGCTGCGGGATGAGTTTGGGACGATTTGCCTGGATGAGAACGGGCGAGCCCGCGCTCTGCTGCAACCGCTCAAACTCCTGCCTCCTGAGCCGGTGATACCCGAGAAGCTGGCTTACGTGATCTTCACCTCGGGTTCTACCGGCGTGCCGAAAGGCGTGGCTATTCAGCATGTGGCGGCCAATAACACCCTGGTTGATGTTAACCAGCGCCTGAAGGTTGGCCCTGGCGATGCCGCGTTGGCCATCAGTGCGCTGAGTTTTGACCTCTCCGTCTATGATATTTTTGGCCTGCTGTCGGTGGGGGGGCGTTTGGTCATCCCCAGTGAAAAACAGCGCTATCAGCCGGACGCCTGGTGCGCGTTGATGCTGGAGCATCAGGTGACGCTGTGGCTGTCTGCACCGGCGTTATTTGAGTTGCTGATGCAGCAGGTCGAATATCAAGAGCTTGAGCAGAACCTTTGGTTAACCAAGGTGATGCTCGGTGGCGATTGGATCCCGGTTACCCTGCCGCAACGCTGCCATCGCTGGGCGCCCGACAGCCGCTTTATCAGCATCGGTGGTGCCACGGAAGCGTCAATTTTGTCCTGCGTCTACGAAGTGGAACCAGGGGCGGTATTCCAGCACAGCATCCCTTACGGTAAAGCGCTCACCAATCAGTGTTTTTATATTCTGGATGAGCAGTTGAACCCGGTGCCGCCGGGCATTGTCGGCGAGCTGTACATTGGTGGCGTTGGGCTGTCGCCGGGGTATTTCAACGATCCGGAACGCACCGCTGAGCGATTTATTTGGCACCCGGTGACCGGGGAACGGCTCTATCGCCCAGGCGATCTCGGCCGCTGGCTGGCCGATGGCAATATGGAGTTCCGTGGCCGCATTGATAATCAGGTCAAAATCAACGGATACCGGGTTGAGTTGGGCGAGATCGAGAGCACCGTGATGGATTTTGGCGCGATCAAACAGTGTTTGGCGCTCAAATCCACCGGTGAACAAGAGCGGTTAATCGCTTACTACGTGAGTGACGCGCCGTTGGATCACCCACGCTTGCTCGCCCATGTGCAAGAGCGCTTACCGGTGTATATGGTGCCCGCCGCGTTTATCTTCCTAGAAGCATTCCCGCTTAACGCCAGCGGGAAAATTGACCGCCAACGGCTGCCGGAACCGGAATACGCCAGCTCTGAGCGTGAATATGTGGCGCCCGAGAGCGAGCAGGAGCGGCAACTGTGCGCCTTATGGCAGCAGGCACTGAAGCAGGAGAATATCGGGGTGACCGATGATTTCTTTGCCTGCGGAGGGAGTTCCATTCTGGCTATTTCCCTGTGCCAGAAAATGTCCGGCCTGCTGGCAGAAACCGTGCCGGTGGTGAAGCTGTTTAAGCACCGGACGATCCGCGGCATGCTGACGGTGGAAAGCTATCAGCCGATTCAGCGCCTTAACCGTTATCAGCCAGAAGCGGAAAACCTGTGGCTGATCCACCCGGCGATCGTGGGGTGTGAAACCTACCTCAATTTTGCCCAGGCTCTGGAGGGGGAGATCAACTGCTTTGGGGTGGATAACTACAACCTTTATCACCCGCAGCAACTGAGCGATTTGCCTGCGGTGGCGAGCTATTATCTGGCCCAGATGGAGCAGCAAGGGTTATTGGAACAACCGACGATCCAACTGTTGGGCTGGTCTTTGGGCGGAGTGATCGCGCTGGAGATCGCCGCCCGGCTGGAGGCGCGTGGCGTTAAGCATATCCAGCTTTACCTGTTGGACAGTTTCTATCAGGCCAAGGTGAATTATCAGGAGATGCCGGACCTACGCCAAAACATGCTGGCGGAAATGGGGATTGATGGGGATGGCGCTGTGCGTGCCTTGGCGGTGGAACAGGCGGAGCAGGCGATCAGCCAGGGGCAGATTTCTGGCCGACTGCGGCATACGGAAGTCACGCTGTTTAAGGCCACGCAGGTGTCTTCTTATCATCAGTCTTTGGTTGACGACAAAGTAACCTGGCTTAGCGAGGATAATGGAGTCGGGGCCGCGTGTGATCGGCTGAAGATTATTCCGTTAGCGTGTAATCACCATAATATTATCGATTGTGTTAGCGAGATTCGGTCGGTGATAAAACCGCTACGGTGATGATAACGCAATCCGCCTCTCTCTTTTGCAGAGGGGCGGAGTGCGGGGGTTAGCGAGATGATACTCCCCGGAAAGCGTTCGGTGGAGACATAACCGAGATGTCGTTGAGCCTATTTTTTAGTTTGTGATTAATATATTGATTTTAAAGAGGATAAAAATACGCGATGGAAAAGGGTTTTTTAGCCTTCGGTGGCGTTAACCAATGATAATTAAAGTGATTAGCGCTATGCTCGAACAGTTCACTGCCGTGTAGGCAGCTTAGAAAAAACTCTGGCGCGGTGCTGCTTGGCGATAAAAGTTCACTGCCGTGTAGGCAGCTTAGAAAAAGCTCTCCCCGCAAGAGCTGATCAAACTGATGTTCACTGCCGTGTAGGCAGCTTAGAAACACTGAATTTATGATCGGTCTGGGTCAAATCCGTTCACTGCCGTGTAGGCAGCTTAGAAATATAGCTACCCCCATGTCAGTGTTTTATACAGGTTCACTGCCGTGTAGGCAGCTTAGAAACTAAGCTGAATGACCCAGCATACGGATGGGCAGTTCACTGCCGTGTAGGCAGCTTAGAAATGGATGTATCTCCGTGGGGTTTCAGTCGCGATGTTCACTGCCGTGCAGGCAGCTTAGAAACAGAACTGAATATTGATGAAGGTGCGATCTTCAGTTCACTGCCGTGCAGGCAGCTTAGAAAGCTGATTCAGCGCCGGGTTGAGAGCGCCAGCAGTTCACTGCCGTACAGGTAGCTTAGAAAATTTGCGGGGTGCCTTCTTCCGCCTGCGGAAAGTTCACTGCCGTGCAGGTAGCTTAGAGACAAATCTGTTTGACGGTACGGGTAGGAATAAAGTTCACTGCTGTACAGGTAGTTTAGAAAAATCATGCTTTGCCATGTGATGTGTTTACTGTGTTTACTGTGTTCACTGCTGTGCAGGCAGCTTAGAAACGCGCACAGTTAAAGTAGGCCCGCGCAAAATCGTTCACTGCCGCGCAGGCAGCTTAAATAATGCGATAAATAGCCAATCACCATTCTGTGGTATTCCCCGCGTTAGGGGGAATACCACAGAGAAAACATTACCCCTTCACCAGCCAATACACCGCCTCAAACGGCCGCAGCGTCATGGCCTGCGGTTGTTCCGCCGCATCCGCGTAGTTGCTCATCAGCGGTTGCCACAGATCGGCAAGCTCAACGCCTGCGGCGTTCCACACCAAAGGCTCGCGGCTCAGGTTTGCCACCACCAGCAGCCGCTGCCCGTTCCAACGGCGCTGATAGCACCATAATGCCGGGTGTTCCGGGGCCAGATCCTGATAATCACCGTGCGTCAGCAGCGGATACTGCTTGCGCAGCGCGATCAGATGGCGATAGGCATAAAATACCGAATCCTGATCCGCCAGCGCCGCTTCGGCGTTAATCTGCGGGTAATTCTCTGCGCAGGCGATCCACGGCGTACCGTTGGTAAACCCGGCGTGGGCGCTGGCGTTCCACTGCATTGGCGTGCGGCTGTTGTCGCGCGATTTGCTGGCCAGGATCGCCAGCAGCTCGGCGTCGCTTCTGCCCTGCGCGCTCAGTTCGGCGTACATATTCAGGCTTTCCACATCACGATACTGCCCGATATGGTTAAAACCAGGGTTGGTCATGCCGATCTCTTCGCCCTGATAAATATACGGCGTGCCCTGCATACCGTGCAGCAGCATCGCCAGCATCTTGGCGGCGGTCACACGCAGCTCGCCTTCGTCGCCAAAGCGGGAAACGATGCGCGGCTGATCGTGGTTACACCAGAACAGCGCATTCCAGGCACGGTTGTGCATACCTTGCTGCCAGTGGCGGAAAATCTGCTTCAGCTCGACGTAATCTGGCGCTGCCAACGTCCATTTTTGCCCGTTAGCGTAGTCCACCTTCAGGTGATGGAAATTGAAGGTCATCGACAGCTCTGCGCCGCTGTGTGCCGCGTACTGCTGGCAGTGCTCCAGCGAGGTGGAGGACATCTCGCCCACGGTCATCAGGCCGCGTGGCTGGAAAACCTCGCGGCTCATTTCCTGCAAGAACTCATGGATGCGCGGGCCATCGGTGTAAAACCGGCGGCCATCGCCTTGGGTATCGTTGGGGAAATCCTGCTGTTTGGACACCAGATTGATCACGTCGAGGCGCAACCCGTCGACGCCCTTATCCGCCCAGAACTGGCACACTTTCTTTAACTCTTCGCGCACCGGCGGGTGTTCCCAATTGAGATCGGCCTGCTCGGTGGCGAACAGGTGCAGGTAATACTGGCCGCTTGCCGCATGCCATTGCCAGGCGTTGCCGCCGAACTTGGAACGCCAGTTGTTGGGTGGAGTATCCGCTTCGCCGCTGCGCCAGATATAGAACTGGCGCAGCGGGCTGTTACGATCCTGGGCTGCCTTAAACCACGGGTGCTCGGTGGAGGTATGGTTGAACACCATATCCATCACGATGCGGATACCGCGCTGGTGGGCCTGCGCCACCAACTGCTCAAAATCGGCCAGGGTGCCATAGGCCGGATCGATGGCGCAGTAGTCGGCCACGTCGTAGCCGTTATCCACCTGCGGTGAAACATAAACCGGCGTCAGCCAGATGGCGTCGACCCCTAGCTCCTGTAAATAGTCCAGCCGCTGGATGACGCCTGCCAGATCGCCATAGCCGTTACCGGTGCTGTCTTGGAAGCTCTTCGGGTAGATTTGATAGATGACACCGTTTTGCCACCAGGGGATAGGATTGCTCATCGGAACCGTAGCCTCTTTGCTTGTTACATTAGGCCCACCGCGAGTGGGCCTCTCATTGATTCAGACCGGCAACTCGCCGCGGCTGGCCTTGCGTTTGTACACCATGATGGTCAGCAGCAGTGGGACCACCACGGCAACCAGGATCGCCAAGGAATAGATCAGCCAGAATTGCGGTTTGATGGAGAGAATGCCCGGCAAACCGCCGACGCCGATGCCGTTGGCCATCACGCCGCTCAGCCCGCAGATCAGGCCAGCCATGGCTGAACCGATCATCGCGCACAGCATCGGGAAGCGGTATTTGAGGTTGATACCGTACATCGCCGGTTCGGTGACGCCGAGGTAGGCAGAAATCGCCGCCGGTACGGAAATTTCACGCTCGTTGGCCTTGCGGCTGATAATGATAATGCCGAGCACCGCCGAAGCCTGCGCGATGTTGGAAAGCGCAATCAGCGGCCAGACCGGCGTGCCGCCCATGCTCTGGATCATCTGCATGTCGATCGCCAGCGTGGTCTGATGCACACCGGTGATCACCAGCGGCGCATACAGGAAGCCAAACAGCGCGGCACCGATCGGCGCAAAGCTGCCGGTCATCACCGCTTTCACCGCCCAGGCCACGCCGTCGCCGATCATGCGGCCAAACGGGCCGATGATTGTGTGTGCCAGGAACACCGCCAGCAGCAGAGAAACCACCGGCACCACCACCAGATACAGATAATCCGGCACGATCTTTTTCAAGCGGGTTTCGATCCAGCCCAGCGTCAGGCCCGCAAGGATCGACGGGATCACCTGCGCCTGATAGCCCACTTTCTGAATGGTGAACCAGCCGAAGTTCCACATTTCCGGCACCTGCTGGCCGAGCAGATAGGAGTTCATCAACTGTGGCGAAACTAAGGTAATGCCCATCACGATGCCGAGCACCGGTGTGCCGCCCATCTTTTTCACCGTTGACCAGCAGATGGCGACCGGCAGGAACATAAAGATGGCTTCACCGAGCAGCCACAGGAAATCGTAAATGGTTTTCCACGCCGGATGCATCTGGGCCAGCGTTTGGCCGCCAGACATCGGGATATCGCCGATCACGTTGCGGAAACCGAGGATCAAACCACCGCTGATCAACGCAGGCAGCAGCGGGAAGAAGATTTCGGCGAAGTGCGAGATGGCGCGCTCGGACCAGGTCATGTTCTGGCGTGCGGCCAGTTTGGCCTGCTCTTTGTTGGCTTCGTTGCCGCCGGTGGTGGCGATCAACGCCTGATAGTAATCGCCCACTTCCGGGCCAATCACCACCTGGAACTGCCCGGCGTTGGTAAAGCAGCCTTTGACCATCCGCAGCTCTTCAATCGCTTTGGGGTCGGCCTTGGCGGGATCGTTAAGCACGAAACGCAAGCGGGTAATACAGTGGCTGACGGTGGCGATATTCTCGCGGCCGCCCACCAGCACAATCAGGCGGTCGATATCCTGCTGCTGAACTTTGCTCATGATGAAACCCTTTTTAGGCGCAGAGGTGAGGATAAATAAAGCTTAGCCATTCGCTGGTTTTTTTGAAATGGGAACGTTCCCAATATGGGTTGAGGATCACAGAATGGTTAATAAAGGTTCAAAATGGCTCTGGTATTGGGCAGAGGAGGCGTTGCTGGTTTTATGGTAAAACACATCCTTTTGCGATAAAAGATGGCAAATTGATTTGCGCGATGCGATCTTTTATCGCAAGCTGTGAGTGTCCAAAGCCGTATTGGATATTTTTATCCTAGGTATCGCAAAGGATAAACTGTAGAGAAATTTTAAGAGAATTAAGAGGTTATTCCATGACGACTGCAATTAGTGTTCGTCTCGATGGGGGCTTTGTTGAGGATGTGAAAGTGTATGCCGACGCTTCGAGCCGCAGCGTACCTAAGCAGATCGAGTATTGGGCCAAGATAGGCCGTATGGCCGAGGACAATCCCGACCTGCCATTCTCCTTCATCAAAGAAGCGTTATTGGCAAAAAGCGAAGTTGATAATGGCAGAATGAAAAAGTATGAACGAAGAACAGCAAAAAGTGCCACCAAGGACACAAAACAAGCCTGATGTTTACGAAACCCGGCGTTTTGCTAAGGCTTTGGACAGGTTGCACACGGACGTGCAGCAGCAGGTTGAAGACGAAATTGATAAAATAATCGCCGAGCCAACCATCGGTGAGCAAAAGAAGGGCGACTTAAAGCATTTGCGGGTGCATAAGTTTGTTATCAATGAGCAGCTGTACCTGCTGGGTTACAGCTGGGTTGAGGATAAGCTGGTACTGTATCTTATGACGCTTGGGTCACATGAGAACTTCTATGACGAGCAAAAAAAGCACCGCAAGAAAGATCTAAAAGACATCGAGAAGCTTCTTAAATAGAACCGCCGCTTGGCGGTTTTTTATCGCAGAAAATTTTAATCAGGCCAGCTGGCTGGGGATAATGATTTGGCGAATACCTAACTCACCCCTAAGCTGGCCCAGCAACTGTTGAGCAGCCTGCTGCCCGGCGGAACCATAGCCTAGTTCGACGGAAAACACCTCTGGGAACAGGAAGTTAAGCAACGGAGTATTGCCGATAGCGCACACCTGTATCGGTGAAGTGGGCTGCTGTTGCAGGTATTTCATCGCGCCGAGGGCGATGGTATCAGACGCGCACACCAGCGCGGTGGTGTGGGGTTCAATCACGCTAGCGGCCAGTTGGAAACCGCTCTGATAGTTCAGTTCACCGAGTGAGGCAACCGGCGGGATCTTCAACTCACGGCAGGTATCAAGGTAGGCCTGGTGGCGGCGCATCCCGGTGGTGGCGTCCGCTTCCTGCACGCCGAGGTAGCTTATATGGCGATGGCCCTGCTTGCGCAACCGCTGCATCAGCAGTTTTACCGCGCCGTCATCGTCGTAACAGACGGAAGAAATACCGGGGTAGTCACGCGCCATCACCACCATTTTTTCCTGCCAAGGGGCCAGCATCGCGGCGGTCAGGCCGGTAAAGCCGAACAGGATCACCCCGTCGACATGGCGCTGTTGCAGCACATGCAGATGTTCCTGCACCAGCCGGGTTTCAAACTGGCTTTCCATCACGATCGGGTCAAAACCCTGCTGATACAGCAGCGGCAGCATGGTGCGCACCGCCTGGTTTTCCGATGGCGAATCCAGCCGGGAAACGATGATCGCCACCACTTTATCGCTCTGGCCGCGCATGGCCCGCGCCGACTTGGATGGCGTAAACCCATGGCTGCGGATCACCGCTTCCACCCGTTCACGGGTTTGTGGGCTTACGCTGCCTTCGTTATTGAGCACGCGCGAGACGGTGGACTTGCCTACTCCGCTCAGGCGGGCGATATCCTTGATTGTCAGCCGGTTTTGCATGGTCTGGTTGTCGTTTCGGTTGATTGATGGAAACTGATAGCATATACCGTTATCACTTGAAGTTGCAGACCTGTGTTGCTCGCCCTTGCGGGGGCCGCTACCTTTATTCAGGGTTAGCGGGTGATGAAAAGTGGCGCAACATTCTGCCGCAGTGCCTTATGGCGGCAGACGCGGTTATCTCAACATGTTGGTGCGGCAAACGTTAGTCGCGGTAGAGCAAATCAGCATAAATCCCGGTCAGCGCTCCGCCCGGCGCGAACTGCTTTTTGATCCACTGGGTGACCTGCCCGGTTGCCGCATGCTGGGTGGCCAGCAACATGCGGGAATCCTGCCGTGGGTTATGAATGCTGCGGGTGACCAGTAACCCTTCGGCCACCGCTTCACGCACCATATACTCCGGCAGAAAACCAATCCCTTCACCCAAAATCTGGCACTGGCACTTGGTGTTGAAATCCGGCACCAGAATGGCTTCTTGGCCGTGCAGTAACCAACCCACTTTCTTATTAATGGTATGCGCGGTGTCTTCCACCATGATGTTCGGATACAGCCGCAGCTGGCTCTCGGATATCGGTTCCGGCATAAACGCCAGCGGGTGATCGGGCGCAATGGCGAATACCCAACGGATGGCACCAATTTCGGTGTAATCAATCCCACCGCCATCCAGCAGGGTATCCGGCGCGCCAATCGCGACATTGGCATGATGAGTAATAATGGAATCCCAAACGCCGTTGTACACCTCGGTGGTCACCGTGATATGGCAGGTCGGGAATTGCTTCTTCAACACCTGCAACAGCCGAGCGGTATGGCGTGGGGTATAGAGCAACTGATTAATGCAGATGCGCACCCGCGCCTCAATGCCCTGCGAGATGGTATCAATACCGCGCTTGATGGCGTGAAAATCGTTCAGCAGATCGGTGGCTTTACGGTAGAAGTAGAAGCCGGATTCGGTCAGCTCAATGCTGCGGGTGTTGCGGTTAAACAGCACCACATCCAGCCCGGTTTCCATGCGCTTAATGGTGTAGCTGATGGCCGACGTCGTCAGGCCCAGCTCTTCGGCCGCTTTGCTGAAGCTGCCGAAGCGCGCCGTGGTGGTAAAAGCCAACAGGTTCTCTTCGGTAAAAATGGAATTCATAGGTCATTCTCCTGATGGGCAACCAGTATTGAACAGAATTTAACACTGCTGTTACAACTGATTTGAGGAGGGTCACACTTCTGATGATTGGTTTAAGGCCTGATGTAGCAAGCGATAAAAGCCGATTCATCATAGAGGCGTTTCCCCTGAATAAACAGTGGAAACGCCAGAGAAAGCCTGCGCTGCCGCACATTCTGCCCTGATTGTTGAAAACCATTCAATAATGCTTCCCTTTGCGATGAATGATTTTTAAGCGGATGTTTTTCTTCTGCGTCTGTTGCTATTCTCAGTAGCAATGAAAAGTATCAGAAGCCCACAAGAAAAGAGGGAGCCAGAATATGCCAGAGCAAGAATTGATAAGCGCATTTCTTTCTGCTGCGGAACAGGGCGATAGTAATGCGGTGAAAGAGTGTTTGGCTAGCAGTGTGGATATTAATGCCACCAATCGCCAAGGCAGAACCGCCATTACGCTGGCCAGCCTGAATAAACATTACGACTGTGTGGCATTATTAATCTCTGCCGGTGCAGATATTAATAAGCAGGATCAAACCTGTTTTAACCCGTTCCTGATTAGCTGTTTAAATAATGATTTAACGCTGCTGCGTTTGGTATTGCCCGCCAAGCCAGATTTGGATCGTTTAACCCGTTTTGGTGGCGTAGGTATTACCCCCGCCAGTGAAAAAGGCCACGTTGAAATTGTGCGCGAATTATTAACGCGCACCGATATCAACGTTAATCACACCAATTTTGTCGGCTGGACGCCGTTGCTGGAAGCCATAGTGCTTAATGACGGCGGGGCTAAGCAGCAGGAAATTGTCAAATTATTGCTCGATCACGGTGCCAATCCCCATATGACCGATAAATATGGTAAGTCGCCGCTGACGCTGGCGCGTGAAAAAGGCTATCAGCAGATTACTGAACTGCTGGTTGCCGCTGGCGCATAATAGAGGAGAAACGCTATCGCACCGCCACTCAGGCAGTGCATTACGGCGCTCTCGGCGGAGGGGGCATTCCCCCGCCAGCGGCTAAATGGGCAGGTTGAACAGGTGTTTTCCCGCGCGGTAAACCTGTTCGTCCCAGAGCAGCACATGCTCTATACGTTATTAAGCGATGAGTACGATAACGCCCCCAATAGCTGCCGCATAGCGCTCAGGCACTGCGATAAGGTATTTAGCCCCGGTGAACGGGTACAGTTTTCTCCAGGCGGTATTGAAATTGGTCAGGATAAGTGGATTGATTTTTCCCACTGCCAGTTATGGCAACAGCCTGAGCACTGTTTAACGGCTGAAAGCATTAAATATATTGATTGGCAGCGATGGGGGGAATGGATTAATCAGCACGCAATATCCGGTAATTCACTTTTTCATTATCGTGGTGACAATATATTTCATCAGGAAATAGCCAGGTTATTACAGCATCATCGTGAAGCATTATTAATGGCAATGCGGCAGAATAAAAGCCCTGACGAAGCAATATATTCCCTTATTGGTTTAGGGATTGGCCTAACGCCTTCTGGTGATGATTATCTGGTTGGGCTGTGCGTGATATTACTTATTCCTGGCCATCCGGCACAAAAGTATTGCGAGAATTTTCTCGCCGCGCTGGCAAATGCGCAGGAGAAAACCACGCTGCTGAGCGCTATTACGTTAGCGGCAGCAATTAATCAGCGCTATCGGCAGGTGATTAGCAACCTGGTAGCCAAAATAGTGCATGACGATCGCCACCTTATTATTCACACCATTAACGAGATTAAACAGATCGGCTCAAGTTCAGGTTACGACATGCTGCATGGCATGGCGGATGCCTGCCTCTTGACCCCCTATTTTGGAGAAAAATATGCCCATCAGGATCATGGTTAAAAAGAACACCTGGTTTGATTCTGTTTCACTGATGTCGATTTCAACCAAAGCCAACCAATTGGACGGGGTTGAACAAGCGTTCGTGGCGATGGCCACCGAAATGAACAAAGGCGTGTTACAGAACCTGGGGTTGTTAACCCCGGAGCTGGAAGCGGCCAAAAACGGCGATCTGATGATCGTCATCAAAGGGGCCAGCGAAGAGGCGAACCAAGCCACGCTGCAAGCGATTGAAGCGTTATTCACTCATAAAGATAAAGGTACCCGGCACGAGGCGCGCTATGCCACGCTGGCCAGCGCCAAAGCCAATATCCCAGAGAGCAATCTGGCGGTGATTGCGGTAAACGGCCTGTACGCGGCGCGCGAAGCCCACCAGG
Source organism: Serratia sp. YWN4 (assembly GCF_055790845.1). Taxonomy (NCBI): domain Bacteria; kingdom Pseudomonadati; phylum Pseudomonadota; class Gammaproteobacteria; order Enterobacterales; family Yersiniaceae; genus Serratia; species Serratia sp. YWN4. The sequence continues at coordinate 4,845,599 of NZ_CM147696.1, read as the reverse complement.
CGCTGGAGAACCATCTCAACGTGATGCTGTTTTCCGATAACGTTTCTATTGACGATGAGCTGGCGCTGAAACAGCTGGCGCATGAAAAAGGGTTGCTGATGATGGGCCCAGACTGCGGCACCGCGATCATCAACGGCGCGGCGCTCTGCTTTGGCAACGCAGTGCGCCGGGGCAACATCGGCATCATCGGCGCGTCCGGCACCGGCAGCCAAGAACTGAGCGTGCGTATCCATGAGTTTGGCGGCGGTATTTCACAGCTGATTGGCACCGGCGGGCGCGATCTGAGTGAAAAGATCGGCGGCCTGATGATGCTCGACGCTCTGCAAATGCTGGAAGAAGACAGCGAAACCGCGGTGATTGTGCTGATCTCCAAGCCGCCAGCGCCTGCGGTGGCGCGCAAAGTGCTGGAACGTGCCCGCGTCTGCCGCAAGCCGGTGGTGGTCTGCTTCCTTGGCCGCAACGCGCCGCCTGCCGACGAAGCCGGGTTGCAGTTTGCCCGCGGCACCAAAGAGGCGGCGCTAAAAGCGGTGCTGCTCACCGGCATCAAGCAAGAATCGCTCGATCTCCATCCGCTCAACTGGCCGCTGATTGAAGAAGTGCGCGCCAAGCTGACGCCGCAGCAAAAATACATTCGCGGCCTGTTCTGCGGCGGCACTCTGTGCGATGAGGCGATGTTTGCCGCACTGGAAAAATACAGCGACGTTTACAGCAATATCCAGCCCGACCCGGCGATGCGCCTGAAAGACTTGAACCAGAGCGTGGCGCACACCTTCCTCGACTTTGGCGACGACGGTTTCACCAACGGCAAACCGCACCCGATGATCGACCCGACCAACCGTATCCGCCGCCTGCTGCAAGAGGCGCGCGATCCTGAAGTCGGCGTGATCGTGATGGACTTTGTGCTCGGTTTTGGTGCTCACCAGGATCCGGTGGGCGTGATGATCGGGGCGATCAAAGAGGCCAAGGCGATTGCCGCCCGAGAGCAACGGCCGCTGGAGATCCTCGGCTATGTGCTGGGCACCGATCTCGATACACCATCGCTGCAACAGCAATGCCAGATGCTCACGGACGCGGGGGTGATCTGGGCCAGCAGCAGCACCAATACCGGGTTACTGGCGCGTGAATTTGTCTGCAAAGGGGAGAAAGCCTGATGAGCCATACATTATTTAACCAGCCGTTGAACGTGATCAACGTCGGCCTGGCGATGTTCAGTGACGATCTCAAAAAACAGCATGTTGCGGTGACCCATCTCGACTGGACGCCGCCGGGGCAGGGCAACCTGGCGGTGATCGAAGCGCTGGACCAGATCGCCTCGCCAGATCTTGCCGACAAAATTGCGGCGGCGAATCAATTGGCGCTGGAACGCATTATTCAGTCGCACCCGGTGCTGGTGGGTTACGACCAGGCGATTAACGTGGTGCCGGGTATGACGCGCCACACCATTTTGCACGCAGGCCCGCCGATTAGCTGGGAAAAGATGTGCGGCGGCATGAAAGGAGCGGTGACCGGCGCGCTGGTGTTTGAAGGGCTGGCCGCCAATCTGGATGACGCGGCCAAGCTGGCGGCTTCCGGCGAGATCGTCTTCTCGCCGTGCCACGAGCATGACTGCGTGGGTTCGATGGCGGGCGTCACTTCTGCGTCAATGTTTATGCACATCGTCGAGAACAAAACCTACGGCAACCGTGCTTATACCAATATGAGCGAGCAGATGGCGAAGATCCTGCGCATGGGGGCCAACGATCAGAGCGTGATTGACCGCCTGAACTGGATGCGTGATGTGCAAGGCCCGATGCTGCGGGATGCCATGAAGCTGGCGGGGGAGATCGACCTGCGGCTGATGCTGGCCCAGGCGCTGCATATGGGTGACGAGTGCCATAACCGCAACAACGCGGGCACTGCGCTGCTGATCCAGGCGCTGACGCCGTGGATTATTCAGACCGGTTACCCGGTAGAGCAGCAGCGTGAAGTGTTCGACTTTGTCGCCAGCAGCGATTACTTCTCCGGCCCGACCTGGATGGCGATGTGCAAAGCGGCGATGGATGCGGCGCACGGCATTGAGTACAGCACCGTGGTTACCACCATGGCGCGCAACGGCGTGGAGTTTGGCCTGCGCATCAGCGGATTACCCGGCCAGTGGTTTACCGGCCCGGCGCAGCAGGTGATCGGCCCGATGTTTGCCGGTTATAAAGCGGAAGACTCGGGGCTGGATATCGGCGACAGCGCGATTACCGAAACCTACGGCATCGGCGGCTTTGCCATGGCAACCGCGCCAGCGATTGTCGCGCTGGTGGGCGGCACGGTGGATGAGGCGATCGATTTCTCCCGCCAGATGCGCGAAATCACCCTCGGCGAAAACCCCAACGTCACCATTCCGCTGCTGTCGTTTATGGGGATCCCGACGGCGATCGATATCACCAAGGTTGGCAGCAGCGGCATTCTGCCGGTGATTAACACCGCCATTGCGCATAAAGATGCGGGGATCGGCATGATCGGCGCCGGGATTGTTCATCCGCCGTTTGCCTGTTTTGAGCAGGCGTTACTGAGTTATCGCGATCGCTACTGTTAATCACGAGAACGGGGCTGGCTAAGAACCAGCCCCAAAGTAGCAAGCCAACACCAGAACCAGAATGTTGTTTACCAGCAGGATCGATAGCGATCCCGTGGATTTTAACGACCTGTGAAGGACAGTCCATGAACAGAATAAAATTAGAGTGGAAACGCGGCGACTGGGCAGCCTACTTCGGGCTGATGACCAATAACCTGACCAACCTGCTTACCATGATGGGGCTGCTCATCTTTGTGGTGGGCATTCCGAAAGAGATTGTTTACGGGCGCATCGCCCCGGCCTTTGGGCTGGCGGTGCTGATGGCCAGCATCTGCTACACCTGGTTTGGCTTGCAGATGGCGCGCCAGACCGGGCGCACTGACGTCACCGCGCTGCCGTCCGGCCCCAGCGCGCCGTCGATATTTACCGTCACCTTTCTGGTGCTGATGCCGGTTTATCAGCAAACCGGCGATGCCAACTTCGCTATTCAGATCGGCCTGGTGTGGTGCTTTGTGGAAGCGCTGATCCTGGTGGGCGGCTCGTTCCTCGGCGAAACCATCCGCAAGATGATCCCGCGCACCGTGCTGCTCTCCTGCCTGTCTGGCCTGGGGCTGTTGCTGCTGGCGATGAACCCGATGCTACAGGCGTTCGAAGCGCCCACCGTTTCGTTTATCGTGCTGCTGCTGATCTTTATCAACTGGTTTGGCAAAAAGCCGATCTTCGCGCGTATTCCCACCGGTTTACTGCTGCTGGTGGCCGGTACCGCGCTGGCTTGGATCTCGGGCCTGCAAAGCCCGGAAGCGATTAAGGCGTCGATGTCTTCTTTTGGTTTTAACCCGCCAAGTGTGCATGTCGACAGCTTTATGCAAGGTTTGCCGCACGCGCTGCCGTACCTGGCTTCCGCCGTGCCTTTGGGGTTAGCGAACTACATCTTTGACCTGGAGAACATCGAAAGTGCGCACGCGGCGGGGGATAACTACAACACCCGCAAAGTGATGATGGCCAACGGCCTCTCTTCAATGCTCGGCTGCCTGATGGGCAACCCGTTCCCGGTGACCGTTTACGTCGGCCACGCCGGTTGGAAAGCAATGGGGGCCAGCATTGGCTACACGCTGGCTTCTGGCGTCACCATGTTTATCGTGCCGTTATTCGGGCTGGGAGCCTTTATGCTGGCGGTGATTCCGATGACCGCGATTGTGCCGATCCTGGTGTTTATCGGCGTGGTGACCGCCAACCAAGTGGTGAGGGAAACGCCGAAAGCGGAGGTGCCGGTGATCTTCATCTGCCTGTTCCCTTGGATCGCCAACTGGGCGCTGACCATGGTCAACAGCGTGATGGGGGCAGCGGGCACCTCGGCAGCTAAGCTGGGGGCCGAAGTGCTGCACAGCAAAGGCGTGTATTACCAGGGGCTGGTGCATCTGGGCAACGGTGCGCCGCTTGCCAGCATGCTGTGGGGCTGTATCGCCATTTTTGCCATCATTAACAAACCATTGCGCGGTGCGATAGCCGCGGCAACCGGCGCGCTGCTGGCGTTATTCGGCGTGATCCACTCGCCGATGGTCGGCTTTGCTGGGGGGAACTCGTTACTGTTCGTCGTGGCTTATCTGATGATGGCGGGCATGTTCGTGGTGAAGCATTTTCTCGATAGCCGTGAAGAGGTGCCTGTTGTAGCGCCGGAGCCCAGTAAAACTGTGTAACTTCAGTGATTTCCCCTCACCCCAGCCCTTGTATGTTTGTAGTTGATGTAAAAAGATAGGTTGTACCGTGTTCTTACCCGGCGTGGCAGCACGTACGCCCTCTGGGACACCAAGCCCGTGGGAGAGCTTATTGCGCCACGTCGGTTTCATGATGAGCCCGAACAGCTGCCTGGACGACGATGCTGTCAGTCCGTATCACGCAAGGCTGGGAGACATGAGATGAAGCAAAAGACTTACGTCGGTATTGATATCGCCAAAGAGAAGTTCGACGTGTTTATCAACACAGACCATCGTATTGCTCAATTTGACAATACGCCCTCTGGGCATCAGGCGTTAATCACCTTGCTTGAGACCTATGAGGTGGAGCTGATCGCCATGGAGGCTACAGGTAAATATCATGGGCCACTTTGCGCAGCGCTCACGTTGAAGACATTGCCCGTAGCGGTCGTTAATCCTCGGCAGGTCAAGAATTTTGCCCGTGCGTTGGGAAAACGGGCGAAAACAGACACGATAGATGCTGCAGTGTTATGCCGCTTTGCCCAGGCGATAGAGCCGCCAGTGAGGGAACAAAACGATGTTCAAACTCAACGTCTGGCGGGAGTGGTAACGCGGCGGCGTCAGTTGATAGAGATCCGCACAGCGGAGCTTAACAGGCTTGAGGGTGCGTTATACGAGGCCAGCCAATCGATACATGCCCATGTTAATTGGCTGAATCAGCAGATTAGCGATATTGACGATGATATACACCGACAACTGAAGGTGATGCCAGTCTGGCAGGAGAAAGCCAGGTTGCTCGAAGAGGTGAAAGGGTTAGGTAAAGTGACGGTGTCGACGTTACTGGCGTTGTTACCGGAGCTAGGTAAGCTGACACGGCGAGAAATCAGTGCCTTGGTTGGCGTGTGCCCGTACGCCCATGAGAGTGGGAAAATGAAAGGGCAGCGAACGATCTGGGGCGGGCGTTCAGCGGTGAGAGCGGCGCTTTACATGGCAACGTTGTCGGCAACGCGTAGCAATAAGACGATAAAAGAGTTCTATGACAGGCTGGTTGCACGGGGTAAAGCGAAGAAAGTGGCGTTAACAGCGTGCATCAGAAAGCTGTTAACGATATTAAACGCGATGCTGCGAGATAATAGGCAATGGGTGACAAATTAATCATCACCCATTGACTTTAAACACAGCTGCTCTCCCCGTGGGAGAGGGAGCCGTTAGGGGCTGTGGTCAGGAACGGTAGCTTCCCTAGGGGAGCCGTTAGGGGCTGTGGTTGGTACAGGCGTCAATTTGTGGCACGTTCAATCCCCTCTCCCTGGGGGAGAGGGTTAGGGTGAGGGGAAGATCACCCGGCCCTACCTTGAACGGATAGGCAGCATTTCTTACCGGATAACGCAGATGAAAGAACTTGTGGTGGTTGCCATCGGTGGCAACAGTATTATCAAAGACAACGCCAGCCAGTCGGTTGTACATCAGGCCGAAGCGGTGAAAGCGGTGGCAGAATCGGTGCTGGAGATGCTGGCCGCGGATTATGACATTGTGCTCACCCACGGCAACGGCCCGCAGGTGGGGCTGGATTTACGCCGTGCGGAGATTGCTCATGAGTACGAAGGATTGCCGCTGACCCCGCTGGCCAACTGTGTGGCAGATACCCAAGGCGGTATCGGTTATCTTATTCAACAGGCACTCAGCAACCGCCTGGCGCAGCGTGGTGAGCAGAAAGCGATAACGGTTATCACGCAGGTGGAAGTGGATAAGAACGACCCCGGTTTTGCGCACCCCACCAAGCCGATCGGGGCTTTCTTTAGTGCTGAGCAGCGCGATGTTTTACAGCAGCAACAGCCGAACTGGCGTTTTGTGGAAGATGCCGGGCGCGGTTATCGCCGGGTGGTGGCTTCGCCGGAGCCCAAACGGATTGTTGAAGCCTATGCCATTAAGGCGCTGGCACAGCAGGGGTTTGTGGTGATTGGCGTGGGCGGCGGTGGTATCCCGGTGATCCGCAATCCGCAGGGGGATTATCAGAGCGTGGACGCGGTGATCGATAAAGATCTCTCGACCGCGCTGCTGGCCCGGGAGATCCGTGCGGATGTTTTGGTGATCACCACCGGCGTAGAAAAAGTGTGCATTCACTTCGGCAAACCGAACCAGCGTGCGCTCGAGCGGGTGAATGTGGCAGAGTTGACCCGCTATATGGCGGAAGGGCATTTTCTTCCCGGCAGTATGCTGCCGAAGATTGTCGCCAGTCTGGCGTTTTTACGCGAGGGTGGAAAGCGGGTGGTGATCACCACGCCGGATTGTCTGCCCGCCGCCCTGCGCGGTGAAACGGGTACCCATATTGTCAACCTCTGAGGGAAGAAGAGATGAATGAGAATAAAAGCCGTCGTGAGTTTTTAAGCCAAGGCGGCAAAGTGGCTGCTGCCTGTGCGCTCTTGGGGGCAACGACTTCTGTCGGTTATGCAGCTACCACCAAAACGGCAGATGCGGGGGCACCGATGAAAATTACCGATCCGCACTATTATCTGGATAACGTGCGGCTGGAGGCGGGTTTTGAGTTTGAAGGGGCGACCCCGGTCAGCACCCGCACCGAACTGAAAACCCTGGAGATCAACCAAGGCAAGATTGTTGCCCTGCGCGATAACCGCCAGCACCCGGATGGCACCGTACCGGTGTATGACGCTGGCGGTAAGCTGATGCTGCCCGCCATGCGCGATATGCATATCCATCTGGACAAAACCTTTTACGGCGGCCCATGGCGTGCGCTCAATCGCCCGGCGGGCACCACCATCAAGGATATGATCGCGCTGGAGCAGAAATTGCTGCCCGAGCTGCAACCTTTTACCCAAGAGCGGGCAGAAAAGCTGATCGACCTCATTCAGTCCTTCGGTTCCACCACTGCCCGCAGCCATTGCAACGTTGAACCCACCTCGGGGCTGAAAAACCTGGAAAACCTGCAAGCGGCGTTGGCGCGCCGTCAGTCTGGTTTCAGCTGTGAGATTGTGGCTTTTCCGCAGCATGGCCTGCTGTTTTCCAAGTCAGAACCGTTGATGCGCGAAGCGATGCAGGCGGGGGCGCACTATGTGGGCGGGTTGGATCCGACCAACGTCGACGGTGCGATGGAAAAATCCTTGGATACTATGTTCCAGATCGCGCTGGACTATAACAAAGGGGTGGATATCCACCTGCATGAAACCAGCCCGGCGGGGATGGCGGCGGTGAATTACATGTTGAGCACCGTGGAGAAAACCCCGCAGCTAAAAGGCAAGCTGACCATCAGCCACGCCTTTGCGCTGGCGACGCTCAATGAACAGCAGGTCGATGAGGTGGCAAACCGCATGGCGGCACAGCAGGTTACGATCGCGACTACGGTGCCGATCGGTACGCTGCATATGCCGCTCAGCCAGTTGCGCGACAAGGGCGTGTTTGTCATGACCGGCACCGACAGCGTGATCGATCACTGGTCGCCGTATGGTTTGGGGGACATGCTGGAAAAGGCCAACCTTTATGCGCAACTGTACATTCGCCCGAACGAGAAAACCCTGTCGCGCGCGCTGGCGGTGGCTACCGGTGATGTGTTGCCGCTGAACGATAAAGGCGAGCGGGTGTGGCCAAAAGCCCAGGACGACGCCAGCTTTGTGCTGGTGGACGCCTCCTGTTCCGCCGAAGCGGTGGCGCGGGTTTCACCGAGAACCGCCACCTTCCACAAGGGGGAGATGGTGTGGGGCAGCGTCGGGCAAGGCAACCAGAGAGGCTAATGCCGATCGGTTAAACAACATGCTCGGTTGAACGTTCCCGCAGGAATATGGCAATAAGCCTCATCGATTTTCTGATGGGGTTTTTTTATGCTCTCTGCACTGGCATCTGACCGTTGGTGATAACGGTTTTTTGGGCTTCTCTCTTGACTTTGACGTCGCGTCAACCTGTATGCTGATAGTCAACTTCAATGAGGGGAAATCAATGGAAAAATCAGATAAAGCAAATGAAAAGTTAAATAAACTGGCGGATAAAGATGTACGGATTATCTATTTGCCGCCGATGACGGTGGCTGCTGCTTATGCAACAGGGGAAGGCTGCGAAGGTAAAGCGATTGACATGATAACGCAATTTGTAAAAGAAAGCGGATTGCTAACAATCAAACCCGACGCCCGGAGTTTTGGCTTTGACTGCTCTAAAGGGGCCGTAGGAGTTGGAGAACATTCGCATGTCTATGAGGTGTGGGTATCCGTTCCTGACGACATAGCGATCCCCTCACCTTTAGTAACACGAACTTTTGACGGCGGATTATATGCCGCACATGTGTTGAGAGCGTGGGACTTTGAGGACTGGCGTTTATTAAAGGAATGGGTTAACGCAAGCGATAAATATGATAATGACTGGGATGCCCCGCGCTGGACATCGTTGGAAACAGTTGCAGGGCAAGGATTTGAAGAAACGTTGAATTTTTATAATTTCATAAAAAAAGGCGGTAAAATGAAAGATCTACAGCTTGATTTATTATTTCCAATTAAAGAAAAGAGTTAATAATAAGTTAGAAGGTATTGAGTGATAATCGAAGATATTATAGTTCGACGCGTTAACCAGGGGGGTTATAAAGATATACCTTTCACCAAACGTTCATGGTTGTATAAACACCACTTTAGCTACAAAAAACGGTGGGTTATACTTCCATGAATTCAGTGCAGAAACCTTTAGCACACGGAAATCATGGCTATCTCAATATGTGAACAAGAGGCAGCTTCCAGAGCGATTATCTGTTTGAGCAATTTGTGATCCACCCCCCCTTTTTTGCCCTCGCAGTTGGACATCCCCACGCCGCTCGGTCTTTATCTACCTCTTTGGTTATTTTGATTTTTTTCCTTTGAGGAACTTCTGATGCATAGACCTTTCCGTTATACGCTACTGGCTGCTTCGCTGTTATTTTCCCTCAATGCCGCTGCGCTGCCTGCGGGTGATTTGCCGCTGATGCCCTGGCCGCAGCAGGTTGAGCTGGCGCAGCCGCAAGGCAAACTGCCGCTGGATTATCGTTTAACCCTCAGCATACAGGGGGACGATCTGGCGGAAGCGCTGCCGCGCTGGCGCGAGCGTATCGAACGCCAAACCGGCTGGACGCTGGCACCGCAAGGGGAGCAAAACGGGGCGGCAACCATTGCTATCATCATCAAACAGCAGGTGGCACCACAGCCTATGCCGGATAGCGATGAGAGCTATCAACTGCAAGTGACGCCACAGGGCGCAACGCTGACCGCCAACACGCGTTTTGGTGCGCTGCGCGGTATGGAAACGCTGCTGCAACTGGTGCAGACCGACGGTGAAAACACCTTTATGCCGTTGGTGAATATCACCGACGTGCCGCGTTTCCCGTGGCGCGGTGTGCTGTTGGATTCGGCGCGTCACTTCCTGCCGATTGCGGATATCCTGCGCCAGATCGATGGCATGGCGGCGGCCAAGCTCAACGTCTTCCATTGGCACCTGACCGACGACCAAGGCTGGCGTTTTGCCTCTGAGCATTACCCCAAACTGCAACAACTGGCCAGCGACGGCCATTTCTACACCCGCGAGCAGATGCAGCAGGTGGTGGCCTATGCCACCGCGCGCGGGATCCGCGTGGTGCCGGAGATCGATCTGCCCGGCCATGCCTCCACCATTGCCGTGGCTTACCCGGAACTGATGAGCGCACCGGGGCCGTACCAGATGGAACGTGCCTGGGGCGTGCATAAGCCGACGCTCGATCCTGCCAACAGCCAGGTCTATCAGTTTGTCGACAACATTATCGGCGAACTGGTGGCGATCTTCCCCGATCCTTACCTGCATATCGGCGGCGATGAAGTGGATGCCAGCCAATGGAACGAATCAAAGAGTATCCAGGCATTTATGCAGCAAAACCAACTGGCGGATGCCCATGCGCTGCAAGCCTTCTTTAACCAGAAGCTGGAAAAGATCCTCGAAAAACATCAACGCCGTATGGTGGGTTGGGATGAGATTTATCACCCGGCCTTGCCGCACACTATTGTGATCCAATCCTGGCAAGGGCCGGATTCTTTAGGAGCCAGTGCGCAGGACGGTTATCAGGGCATTCTCTCCACCGGTTTCTACCTCGATCAGCCGCAAAGCACCGCTTACCACTACCGCAATGAGATTCTGCCGCAGCCGCTGGGCGTGGTGACGGAGGTGCGGGAAGGGGAAAATGCCCAAAGCTGGCAGTTCAGTATGCCACGCTTTAAGGGCAGCGCGGTTGAAGGCACCTTCACGCTGATTGAAAGTAAAGAGGGTTGGCGCGGATTTATTGATTTCAAAGGTAAATCGCGCCGGGCGGTGCAGGATATTCAGTGGCGCACGCCGGAACAGGTGACTTTCTGCATCGACAGTTGGATGGGGGAAACCTGCCCGGTATTGACGTTGCAGCAGGAGCAACTGAGCGGCTATACGCGGGTGGGCAACGTGCGCTATCCGACCACCGGCAGCAAATTGGCGGCGATCCCGGCAGGTAAAATGCCGGTGGTGCCGGATAAACAGCACCAGGCCAATATTCTGGGTGGCGAAGCCGCTTTCTGGGCGGAAAACATTCGTGCGCCGATCCTCGACATCAAGATGTGGCCCCGCACCTTTGCGGTGGCGGAGCGCCTGTGGTCGGCGAAAGAGGTTACCGATGAAAGCAATATGTATCAGCGGTTGGCAGCGGTGGATGCCTGGTCGGTGGTGTCCGTTGGGTTGCAGCAGCATGTGGCAACCGCGCGCGAGTTCACCCGCTTGGCTAACAGCGTGGATATCACGCCGTTGCAGATCCTGGCCGAAGCCGTGGAGCCGGGGCAGTATTACACCCGCAATCATCTGAAGTTCAAAGCCGGTAACTATCACCAGTTCGAACCGCTAAACCGTTTTGCCGATGCGTTGCCGCCGGAAAGCGCGGCGGTGCGTGATTTGCAGGCTCAGGTGGCATTGCTGCTGCAAGACAAGAATCATCAGGCGGCGGCACAGGCGATTCGTGCGCGTTTGCAACATTGGCAGCGTAACGGTGCGCCGGTACAGCAAGCGATTGCGGGCAACGTGGTAATGAAGGATTTGGCCCCGGTGGCGCAGGACGTCAGCGCGCTGGCGGATCTGGGGCTGATGCTGTTGGAGCGTTATCAGCAAGGCAAACCATTGAGTAAAGCCGAAGCCGAACAGGCGCAACAGCAACTGGATGCCGCTGCGCAGATCCGTGATGAAGTGGTGATTGCGGCAGTGTATCCGCTGGAAGAGTTATTGCGCGGTATTGCGGTACGGTAACTCTATCATGGTAGGGCTCTGTCTTGGCCCTGCAATGAGCGTTCGGTACCCTCATTATCATCAAGAAATGCTGAAGCAGTCAGGTTGATATTCAATATTTATTCCTGGCTGCTATAAAACTGGGCATAAAATAGTCGAAGGGTAGATGAATGGTGTACAGGTATCGAGGGGCTAACGAGCACAGTATAAGGTCACAAATTTGTCACTCATAAAAAGGTAGTTACTATTTCCTACGGAATACATATTAAATCTATAATCTTCGCCATTAAGCAACATAAAAGAAGGGAACATGCTCCTTAATACGTCTGCCGAGGCGGTATTGCCTGGGAGTTCGGAGACGATAGATTGATTTATCATATAACCATTTTCGTAGCGGGCCAGAAAGAATGAGGATGCTCTGCGGATAATGGTTGTCTGATGGTTGTCACTCTCTACGATGCCATCGAAGTTAACTCGCCCGCTCTTCCCGTTCAAGAACAAAGAAACCCGCATCCTACTTGCCGTATGCTGATTGCCGCTAACCAAGGTGCCATGACAAGAGATATTTATATCATCTGGCGGCTTATTGATAAAGGCATAGTAAAGCAAAGCAAACAAGGCCAGAGTAGCAATAATGTTGGCAGTGATATATATTTTTTTCATCTTAATCCATTCCCAATAAAATTATAAGTGATGCAGGAAGGGGGCGGATTACTGTCTATTGGGGTATTACAGGCAATGGCGGAAGTGCGAGTGCTATAACTAAATACGGTGATGTACAGATAAGGTTTTTTTTGGCAATTGACACCTAACTCTTTAATCATTTGTATCCTTCTTGATACCTCGGGAGTGAGGGTATTGGTATAAGTGGTACACTCAGTCTCATTAGGATAGAGCGAATAACGGCTTAACGGTGAGGATTCTCTTCTTTCCAAAGGGAGGTAGAGTATCATTGCGGTCAGCATCAATATGAAAATGAGGCAGGCCAGGAGCCATTTTAGTGCTGTATTCTCTTGGCTCCACCAGGATGACGGTGCGTTGGCCTGTACGGGTACGCTCTCTTTATTCTCTTTATGTGGAGCTTCATCAGTAGTCAGGATCTCTGATGGTATATTGGTGATCGTATCGATCACCTCTTCACCAAGTTTTTCCTGCACGGTAAAAATAGGATTGAGTTTAAATCCCTGTCTAGTCACCGTTAGCACCATAACTTCATATTTCTTGGAAATACTTTTTAGTGCTTTGCGAAGCAGGGCTATATTCTGATAGAGCGTGTTAACCGAAACGCTATGACCTTCCTCTCCCCAAACGTATTCGTAAAACTCATTCTGGGTAACAAGGCTGAAACGCTGCTCGATAAGCAGTTCCAAGCAGCGACTGGCTGGCATATTAAGGGAAATGGTAACAGTTTCAGCCCCAAAAACGACTAACTGATAGCTCTCTGGCCAAAATTCAAAACTTGAGTCAATGATGTATCGTTTGAGCATGTTCCACCAGGCTAGTGAATTTATTTTTACATTTCATTATGTTAAGCATTGAGTGCTGTATCAGGCTATTGCTAGCAGCCTGAACAACACAGACATTAGCCCTGTTTCTTATCATATGACGACCATTTTATTGATATCACAGCAATATCATGGTGCTTCGACTACAAAACAATGTGTTACCTAAGTGTAATTCAAAATGGCAGCCTCCGGTTATATCAAATGATTTTATTTTAAGATTTTCATATTTCATTGTTATTTAATGATTTTAACCAAGAGAGATGCCCTGTTCTCCCATGGGTATAACGATCGTTATGGGGCTGGCACAGCGTGTTGATGGGTGCAGAAAGGGAGTATTTCAGGCCTAACGATGAAACGAAGGTGATGGAATGGAAGCGTATTTTTTTAGGAACATTTGAGATTACTGGCTTAAATAGCCTGATAAACGGGTTTCTGCATCTAATTGTTTTTATGAACATGTTTTTACCCTTTATCTTGCTTTGGCGAAATTTCACCATGAAAAATAAAATAAAAAATCATATCGCACTGATTTTTATGTTTTTTTATTTTAATTTTTAGATTTTTTAGAAAGTTAAAATTTATGTTAAGCGTGGTTTAGATACTTTTAGTCTGAATTAGATATCTAAATACAACGCTTTTTCTTTCATCAGGGAAATTTCAACGATACGATATGCTTTATGAAAACATCATTCTTAGTACGTTAAGGTTATCAACAAGAGATATGTTGTAAAAATATTAAAATGATATGATTATAGTATATGAATACAGGTAAATAAATGAAGAGTTATACCTGAAATAGAAAAAAGGTGATCGTTCTATAAAGTAGAGTAAAAAAGAAGAAAACGTTTAATCTATAACGTAATGAATAATTAGATTTTAATTCTGAATGTTTCTCCTTTTTTTGCACCATAGCCACTATATTACTGTTTTTTTGCTAAAAAATAGTAAGTCATATGATAATTTGACAAATCATTACATTAAACTATTGGGATTGTGACACTCAATCTTATAATAGAGAATAGTCTTAGCCAGGAGGTTGTTATGGGAGTTTATAACTTTACCGTGATTATATTAATGAGCAGTGCCGCGAAGTTGAGTTTTTCAGCAAGGAGTCTGCATGCTAGATAAAAATAACCATTATGGATATTTGATAAAGTTTGATAATGGATGTTGTCTGCAAGTTGACTTATTACATAAAAACTTATTCAAAGTGACAACCACAAAAAAAGATGAGCCCAGGGCTCTTTCAGTCAGGGAGACCAAAATGAAGTTGCTTTGTTATCTCTTGGAGAAAGCAAACAACATGATTGTCAGCAGAGAGGAGTTACTGAGCAACGTGTGGGAAGCCAGTAGCTTAAGTTCTTCTTATCCACGATTACTACAAGTGGTGAAAAAATTAGAAGAAGACCTCCAGTATTTAGGTGTGCCTAATGACTTTATCAATTACTCCCGAGGTGAAGGTTATAGCATAACCTGTAAGTATATATTAAAGCTTTATTTCAATGCAGAAAGCGATTGTAACGTTGTCAGTTAAGCAATAGAGCTTTCAACGTGCCATAAATGATAAGGAAACAACATGAAAGTCGTAAAATCACTAAACGTTGCATTACTTGACGAGGATAAATTCGCAAGTTTAGGCGTGAAGGAGTTACTTCAAGACGTCTATTCTCCTGTGGCAAAGGTCGATGTTTTTCATTCATTTAATGAGTTAGCAGAGATGTCATCCTCTGATTGGGATATTATTATCATCGATATGAATGGTATTGAGTTCACTCTATTAGCCGTTTTTACTTGGCTGGATGAGATCTACGAGTCTCATAAGAAGCGGCCCAAAGTGCTCTTTACACATAGGTACCCCGAAGGGCAGTTTCCGATAGCTATTCTGAAGTTTTACTCTTGCAGTATTTACAATAAAGCAGAGACGGTTTTGGCTTTGCTGCGGGAAATTAATAATATACTTCATATCGCGGATTCAAGACGAGTAAAAAGACCCTATATCACCAGAACGGAGAAAGCCGTCTTGGTGGAGTTAGCCAAGAGAAAGAGTATAAATTATTTGAGCCAAAGCAGTGGCAGAGAGCAAAAGACACTGTATAGCCATAAAAACTCAGCCTTGGCGAAGCTAGGCGTCACGTCTTCAGATCATTTTTTTGCTAATTATAACGGTGAGCAATTTTCTGCGTTAATGAAGCTTTCCTGTTTCGCTTAATGATAATCACGAGGCTTGTAAATTATTCTGTATAATTGCCAACGCATCAACGGTGATCGCTCGGACGATCACCGAACCCAAGAGTAAAACGACGCATTACCCCCATCGCCAGTTCTGTTGCTGCATTCTCCACTTTTCGACGTTGGCCAGGTTGCCAGATAACCCCTTCTTAACGCACCTATGTTCGTGAATCACCGCACCTCCTGTATGCCTCTTTTCAGAGCAGTGAATCTGAGTTACTGCTAACGCCTATCCAATAGAACTTTCAGATATTCGGGGTGGCTACCCAGAGCAACGCGCAAGGCGTAGTTCATCATGCCGCCACAGTGGCGAACCTTAACAACAATCCAGTCAAGATAAACACTGGGATCGATGAGCCCGGCAACCGGTTCGGTCATTCCGTTTAATCTGTCGTGCTGCAAGGGCTTTTGCAATGACGCGGCGCATTCAGCTCGATTTTGCCATCGTTACAGAACCGCGTTTGGGATGGGGGCTGGTTTTAGCGGCCTTTTCTCATGCCCCAGAGGGGGGATTTAGCGTTGAGCGGTGCTCAACGCTTTACTGCAACGCGAGTGATTGAGGATATATTCAGGTATTCTACGATCGTTAATGACGAATACCTGCCTTTATTATTGAGTTAGAGCGCCTTGATTATGTTCAAGCATACCGCCGAAACTTCAAGGGTAAGCGATGGTGAAAATAGCATCCGCTTTTACCTCGCCCGCTTTCAGCGCGGCATTGGTACGAATATATTTAGCCGTTAAATTCAGTGGAATTGAACTGCCGTCTGCCGATGAGGTGCCGACTAAGAACTGCCCGACGTTGCTGCCGCTGACACTGGTGTTCTGTGCGCCAAACTGCACTAAATTGCCGCCACTTCTTTCAATCACGATCCCTACGCCGGTGGCGGTACTTGCCGCCGCTAATCCCAACGTTGTAGAACGATTGGCTTTGTTATTGCTGTCGGTAAACGTGATATAGGGTTTGGCATCTTTCCCGCAGTTACCCAACGGGATTGAAAACGACTTGCTGCCACTCATATCGCCGCTGTTTTTGAGGGTGGAGCTGTCCACATCCGGTAAAGGCACAACGATATTGGTGCCGCCTAAATCGCAGGTCGGGTTTTTGGGCACAGGTAATGGAGGAATAACCGCGGCTCCCCCGCCTTCTGGCGCTAAGGCGCTTGTTCCTATAAATGCTTGATAGTTAATACAACGACTGGCACCTGCGGAGAGATTTTGGTCATCCCAGGCTTTTTGGTTACCAAAGGCTATGGAGACGCCCGCGGTGCCGAGGCTGTTGATCTGCCCTCCCGCGTAGGTTGCAGCATTAGTCACCACCAGTTCCTGTAGCCAGTAATCTGTGGCAGTAAGATTGTTGCCTGCGGTTGAGACCGTTCGTATGTTGAGTTTGTTGAAGATAGTGGTATTAGTAAACCCACCTGGCGAACTGCCGATATTAGACATACGGAAACCAACGCCTGGCAGGAGATTCGTCGCGCTACTCGTACTACTCACGGGCACGGTATTATAGGTACTGTTGTAGTTCCCTTGTTGATACCAGCTCCCGGTGATCAAGGTATCTGCCGTGTTACCGGTTTTGTTATATTTAAAGGTGGTGGTTAAAACGCGGTAAGCCAGTACGGTCCCGTTGGTTAACGTAGTAGGCAACGGTTGCACTACGTAAGGGCCAGCGCTCATGGTTCCTGCGGCGCAACTATTCGCAACGATAACTGCCATACCTGGCAGGCTATACGACGCTACGCATACAGCTCCCGCCATCAGGGCTATTTTCCGCAGGCTATGGATAAACCTATCCCTTTTCATGTCTCTTCTCCCTGGCAATCGCCATTTATGCCGGTTTTACTACGTGGCAATTACCTGCGTTACAGCTGAAATTCAGCACCGGTCGGCCACCGTAATCATTAACGTAAGTCAAGGTGGGCTGGCTGAAATGGTTCGATTTCAATTCACCGCTGGATTTAGGGGCGATCATCAATGGCTGAAAATTGTCATCAGCTTTGGTGCTATTTTTCTCTGCCAACCCAATAACGGTCAGGTAATAAGGGGTTGGGTTTTCAATCTGGTAACCTTGCGCCGTTTTTTGCAGTTTCACTTGTTCCTGCCAGATTTCACCTTTTTTAGGGGCAATCGCCTGCGGCCGGTAAAACAGTTTGATTTGTGTTTGCAACGCGATCTGCATCACGTTGCCTTTCTCGCTGCGAGGAGGAATTTCACGCAGGTTGAAATAGAACAGCGACTCACGATCCTGAGGCAGAGCCATGGCTTCCGGTGAGGCAGCGATGCGCACGGCACTTTTACCGCCGGGCTCCAGTCGTTGTACCGGCGGAGTGACGACCAGCGGCGTAGTGACTTTCTGATGCTGGGCATTCTCAATCCAGGCCTGAGCCAGATAAGGCAACTCTTTATTCTCATTACTGATATTCAGGCTGACCGACTTACTCTGCCCGTCATAAATCACCCGGGTGCGATCCAGGGCGATAGCCGCATTGGCTGCCTGGCTCCCCAGGAACAGCACGGTTAACAAGGCGATTTTCTGTGTGATTTTCATACTCTTACTTACCTATTTCATTGGGTGGCAGGGCAGTAGCAACTGCGACTGCGACGGTATTCTTTCTGGTATATTGACCTGGCACTGTTTGCTGCCATTCCAGGTGATATCCAGCGTCTCTCCAGCTGAAATACCACTCAGGTAAGCGAAACCATCATCACTGACGATCGCCAGTTCCTGGCCCTTACTGTTTGTCACACTGCTGCCGAAGGGCGGATAACTGCCATCAGCCTGGCGCAGTGTTGCGATGGCTTTGAAGCCTTTAACGACGCTAAAGTGACGATAACCGATGGCCCCTTCCGTCAAGGCCGACTCAACAACCGGCTGACGGGCTTCAACATCTTCAGCCAGTTGGTTGATATCGATCCGCGTGTCGGTGCGGTAATAGCTGGGGACATCGTTGAGCACCGCGATACCAAATGCATTGGAGCGGAGGCTGCGCCCTTCAATTGGCACTCCGGCTATGCCGTCGGTATTGACCATCAGGCGAGTGCCGCCATTCATATTGTTGCTATGCAGCGCAGCGCCTTTGGCCGTCAGCGTGGCTCCGCCTTTCAGCGCCAGGCCATACGAGGTGAAATTATCCTGGGCATAGCTGCTGTTCAGGCTGAGTTCAGCAATGCTGCTCCGCTGGTTATAAAAGCCGCTGAACTGACCTTTGGCACCGCCCTGTTGCTGGTTATTCAACCCCGCGCTCAGACGATAATTGCTGTCCTGACCGCTGTTGTTGATATAGCTGACGGTCTGGTTATAACCTCTCCGGTTATGTTGCCCGCTGTAAGTCATATTTTGTTGGCCCCCGAGTGGGATCGAAAAGCTCAGAAATATGCTGTCGTCATTCACGCCATTATTTTTGCTACGGCCAGCGGACAGGTTGGCTGCCACATCTTTCATATCAAACACATCAAAATAATGGTTGAGAGAGAGGCTGTAATTGTCTGTAGCCTGTTGATCCCAATACGTCTGATGGCTGTAAGAGAGATACAGGCTGAGCCGGGCATCAGAAAAGTTTTTATTGGCCGTAATGGTGTACATCTCTTTGTCATTGCCACGGTGATTGCCGTGGTAACGGGTATCGAGATATTGGTCCATCGTCATAAACTGGCGTTGCGAGAAGCGGTAACCCGCAAAGGCTATTTCACTGTCCAACTGGTCAAAGCGTTTGGCATAGTTAAGGCGGAACGATTTCCCCTGTAGTGACGCTTGTTGCGGCAAATGCGTCGCCCAGGATTGGGTAACATCGGCGGAAAGGGCTCCCAGTGCGAACAGATCGCGGCCAATCCCCATGGACAGCGAGTTGTAATCACCGGCAACAATACCGCCGCCGTACAGTGACCAACTGTTGCTCATGCCCCAGGAGAGTTCGCCGCTGGCAAACGATGGCCCTTCCAGGTTACGGCCAGAATTTGATGGCCGCCCGATGGCGGTTTTGTAACGTATTGCTCCTGGCCGGGTCAGGTAGGGAATGGTGGCGGTGTTGACCTGGAAGGTCTGCACGCTGCCATCCTGTTCTTCTACCCGAACATCCAGCAAACCGTTCACTGAACTGCTCAAATCCTGAATGCGAAACGGCCCGGAAGGCACCGTGGTCTGGTACAGCAACCGCCCTTGCTGGCTGACCGTGACTTTGGCATTGGTACGGGCAATACCACTGACCTCTGGTGCATAACCACGTAGATTGGGTGGCAACATACGCTCGTCACTGGCCAGACTCAGGCCGGTATAGCGGAAAGTGTTAAAAATATCCGAGGTGAAATAATTTTCCCCTAACGTTAACGTTGCCGCCAGCGAGCGTATAGCACGGAACAGATAGACCCGGTTCCAGTCAAAGTTGTGTTGGGATTGGCTATTGCTGCCGCCAATGTCGGTGTAATTACCTTGATAATCGCCGCGCAAGCGCCATGGGCCCAGGTTTGCTCCCGCCGTGCCGTTCAGGCTGGCACTGTTGATCGATGCGCCATGCTGGGGTCTGCTGGCCAAGCTGTTCAGGTTATAGTCCAGCAACAGACCGGGGATACCATCATCCCAGCGCGAGGGGGGCAACCAGTTTTGATCGCTGTATTCCAGCCACGCCTGAGGGATGGTGATATATAAGATACCGGCCCCGAGATCGGTCCTTGTGGTGATGCCATCAAGCGCTTTCAAGTCTGCACAGGTATTGTTATGCCAATAGCTGACTTTTTCCGCGATATTGGGTTTCATCCCAAACAAAGTCACCACATTTTCCGTCAGGCAAGGTTCGCTGCTGTCTGGCTTACCATCATGAGGAAGAAAAGTGACAGTCTGTTCAGGTAAACCATGCTGATTAATGTTGATGACCAAGGGGTATTGCCCTGGCATCACGTAACCAGAAGTGGCAAATCGTGATAAGTCGATATTCTGCTTATCTTCGATATCCAAGACATCGGTGTTGAATTCTATGGCATGCGTAGCGCCACTGAGTCCCATCAATGATGTCGCAAATGTAACGCAGAGTGTTTTGACACAATCCATTGTATGGCTCATATAAATGGCTCGATTAGCTCTTTCACGAACCGATAGTCAATATCCATTCATGAAGGTATTTATTGATACACCAGTGTGAAATGCACGGCTGTTTGAAATGTTCCAGGTTTGACCTGTCGCGATGTTTTAACTAAATGTAGTGAGTAATTTAGTTTTTTATTTTCTGCAGCCTGCTCATTGATCTTCATCATTGCGCCTGGAATAACCGCGCGACCCTGTTCATCGTGGATTTCGAACGCTAATCCTTGGCTCGCTTCACCCAGAATGAATAAGGTGTTATCTGGCTCGCTTGGCCCATCAAACTTCAGGCTGAACGTATGCTGTGCGCCCCCTTCTGATTGCGCGGTTGCTAAAATGCAGCTGACTAAATTAATGGTAAAGGGGTATATGATTGGGGTGTCAGCCTGTTCAATTTTTTCTTGAGTAATAACACCTAAATCTACGGTTTGCTCAGCATTATCAGAGGTGATGCTACAAGCCGGATTAACAATGACCCCATTCATATTCACCCGGCCATGTTGTTCCCGTACTGCTAACGTTGTAGAGGAAGATATCAGGCAGAATAGTAATAACAGAGGTCTCAACATACTTGTCTTTAACACCATTATTGTTTAGTGATAAAGCATACGGCCGAAACCGTATGCTTTGGCAACAATTACTGATAAGCCAGAGTAAAGTTGGCGATGCTGGTGAATGAACCCGGCTTCACGCTGTCTGGAGTTGCGCTTTTACCTTTCAGGTAAGCAGAGAACAGCAGAGTGTTGTTACCATCGCTCAGCAGGCGTGCAGTAGAAGCCTGGCCAAGCTTGATTGTAGTACCGCTACCGTCGGTGATCACGATACCTGCGCCTTGTGCATCACCAACGATGCCAAGCAGGTCACCATCTGCGGTGCCATTAAAGGTGATGGACACGTTCTTCAGCGTGGTGGCATCGCATTTTTCCAGATCGATAGTGAAGGTCTGCGGTGTAGAAGTACCCTGGTTAGCCAGCAGTGCAGCAGAGACTTGACCCAATGGAACAACCTGATCTGAACTTTGTGGAGTAATTGAACATGGCGCATCAATAATGGAACCGGTAAAGGTGACGGTACCTGAACCTTGATCGGCAGCATGTACAGCAAATGCTGAAGCTGAAATCAATGCGGCGGCCAGTACGTTCATTTTGAAATTAGACATAAATAATCCTTTATTTTCTTTAGGTTGAAACAATGTAAAATAATGCAACGATCCATGGTGATTAATGGCACATTGACATCATAATTCTTGGGTGTGAATTATCTCGTTGGAACTAGAGCTATCGTCAGAGTTAAAATCTATTTTAATTAGGATTCTTCCTTGTAATCTTTACTGCGTTGTTAATGGCAGTGTGTGGTGATTAACATTAAAATAAAATCTATATATACTCTTTTTAATATGCGGTGATTTCCGTTCGTTTAATTCAGGATTTGAAGATTACGTGGTTTTTAATTGGCAGTCAATGCGGTAACGCCTGCCAAACAGGCTGCTATTGATTGTTTTTATGGTGTTTTGTGCTTATGTAATGCCGAATAGATAAACTATATTATCTGTGTTGTTAGAATTATCCGAACTAAATGTTTGTTCTTGGGGTTTTAGATGGATTTAAATATTAAATTTATCTGTCGTTGATATAAAATGGAAAATATATTCACAGCGCATTGAGGGGAATGAAAACATCAAATGATGCAAGGCCTACAAAATAAAACGGCCAGCCAAGGCTAGCCGTATCAACTATCGCGCGGGGCTTAGCGACGAACGGCGATGGCTTCGATCTCGATTTTCACGTCTTTTGGCAAACGCGCCACTTCCACGCAGGAACGGGCCGGGAATGACGCCTGATGTTCGGTGAAGAAGGCTTCATAGGTAGCGTTAACGGTGGCGAAATCGTTCAGATCTTTCATGAAAACGGTGGTTTTAACGATATCGCCCACTTTCAGACCGGCAGCTTCAACGATCGCTTTGACGTTTTCCAGTGACTGGCGGGCCTGAGCGGCAACGTCATCGGCGACTGCACCGGTTTTCGGATCCACCGGGATCTGGCCGGAGGTGATGATCATACTGCCCAGGTCAACGCCCTGTACGTAAGGCCCAATGGCGGCTGGCGCGAGTTCAGTGCTGATATTACGTGACATTTTCTCTCCTGATCTTAGAGGGTTTCTTTTCAGAACCCCCATTATAGGGAGTGGCCGCCAGATTAACAGCGCCACTCCTGGGGAATCAATCCGCCTGCAACACGACCTGATGCTCGAACTCTTTCTCGCAGTAACGGCACTTCAGATACACTTCGCCTGCGCGGGACTTCACGCCGAAGCTGGACGCCACCGGCTCGCTGCGGCTGATACAGTTGCTGTTCGGGCAGGTCAGCACGCCGTCGATATGATCCGGCAGGCTGAGGTTCAGCTTCAACACCACCTCGTAATTGTCGATGCGGTTGACCGTGGCCTTTGGCGCATACATCGCCAACTGGTTGGCTTGCTGCTCGGTCAGGAAAGTATTCTCGATCTTGATCAGATCTTTGCGGCCCAATTCGCGCGAAGGCAGATTCAGCCCGATGGTGATGCGCTGATCGGTATCGGTCAGTTTGAACAGCGACAGCAGCTTAAAGCCGATACGCGCTGGAATGTGGTCGATCACCGTGCCGCATTTGATCGCTTCAACCTGGAGTTTGTTATCGTGAGTCATGACGGTTCCCCCTTAAAGAGCCAAATCTGCGTTTAATACCAGAGCCAACAGCGCCTGCCGGGCGAAAATACCGTTGCCCGCCTGCTGGAAATAGTGCGCGTACGGCGTTTTATCCACATCGGTGGTGATCTCATCAATTCTTGGCAGCGGGTGCAGCACTTTCATATTGTCGCGAGCGCCTTCCAAGTCTGTTGCCCGCAGCACAAACTGTGCCTTCACGTTGGCGTATTCGGAAGGATCAAGACGCTCTTTCTGCACGCGGGTCATGTACAGAATGTCCAGCTCCGGCACCACTTCCTCAATGCTGTTGTGGTGGCTGTAGGTGATGCCTTTTTCTTCCAGCATCTTCAGCAGGTAGCCCGGCATGGCCAGCGCCTCCGGGGCGATAAAGAAGAAGTGGTTGCCGTCGTATTTGGCCAACGCCTGGGCCAGCGAATGGACGGTGCGACCATATTTCAGATCGCCCACCATGGCGATGTTGATGTTGCTCAGGCGGCCCTGGGTTTCTTGAATGGTGAACAGATCCAGCAGGGTTTGGGTAGGGTGCTGGTTGGAGCCGTCACCGGCATTCAATACCGGGATACCGCCAGCGAATTCTGCCGCCAGGCGCGCAGCGCCTTCCTGTGGATGGCGCATCACAATGGCATCCACGTAGGTGCTGATCACCGAGATGGTATCGGCCAGCGTTTCGCCTTTCTTGCCGAGGGAAGTGTTGGTGCTGTCAGAAAAGCCGACCACCGACGCCCCCAGGCGCTGCATGGCGCTTTCAAACGACAGGCGGGTGCGCGTTGACGCTTCAAAGAAGCAACTGGCGATCACCTTGTGTTTCAGCAACTCCGGTTGCGGATTGGCTTTCAGGCTGGCGGCGGTGCGCAGCACCAGTTCCAGATCCTCGCGGCTGAGATCGTTAATAGAGATGATGTTTTTGCGATATAGCGGGTTGGCCATGTTCACTCTCCTCGACTCGTGCCCTTGGCGTGGGGCAGTTCTTAAAGCAAAAAAAAGCCCCTCAATGAGGGGCTTGAATAATGGGATCATGCAACAGGAGAAACAACGGCTGCTGGCTGCCGATGGGCAGTCGGTTTTGTCGATGGTCGCGAACAAAACAAGCGGCGTTTTTCATGCTTTCTCCTGGCAAATTGTCGCGCATTATACTCGCGCTTTTCGTCACTGCAAGCGCTAAAACACCACTTTTTGCCATTTCGCAAACGATTGGCTGCTGAGCGTAAACGCGAAGAATAGCTGCGGCAGAATCAGGAAGGGATCCTGCTTTGTAACGAAGTCGCCGAGGAGTGTGGACTTTTTTCGGATGAATATAGCAAAAATACTTGGAGTTGCAGGTAGGCAGGAACCCCAAGTAATAAGGAGATAAGCGTTTAATTCTGCACGCTATGATGCTTGCCCGCCTGCAAATCCCCCCGGTTGAAATGGCGCACAATATGGCCGTTTTCCATCAGCGCGGCGCGTTCAGACATATGGGCGATCACCTCGCCATCGTGGCTGACCAGCAGATAGGTCATGCCATGCTCGTGCTTCAGGTGATTGAGCAGGTTAAGGATCTCCGCCTGCACCGACATATCCAGCGCCGAAGTGGGTTCATCCAGCAGTAACAGCTTGGGCCGCAGCAGCAAGGCGCGGGCGATCGCCACCCGCTGGCGCTGGCCGCCGGAAAGCTGGTGCGGATAGCGTTCGGCCATCGCTGCGTTCAAACCGACCTGCTGTAAGGCCTCATTGATGCGCGCCGGGATGTGTTTCTCACCGTGGATTTTTAGCGGTTCCCCCAGAGTGCGGCCAATCTTGTGTTGTGGATGCAGCGAAGCGTAAGGATCCTGAAACACCATCTGTACCTCGCGGCGCAGCTGGCCGGTAAAGCGCTGCAATGGCTGAATGGCTTGGCCGAGCAGCCGCACTTCGCCACGCCATTCGCGTTGCAGCCCAGCCAGCACGCGCAGCACGGTGGATTTGCCGCAGCCGGAGGCACCAATCAGGCTGAAGGTTTCCCCGGCCTCGACGGCAAAACTCACCGATTCCACAGCGATTTTTTGGCCGTTACCCTGCGGGAAACTGACCTGTAGGTTTTCAATTTCAATCAGCGCCATGTTCGCTCCGGGTAAAATCGATGCGGCGATCCAGCACCGGCAATTCCGTGCCATAGGTGGCGGCGCTCGGGCGGCAGGCCCACAGCGTGCGGGTATAAGGGTGGGTGGCTAACGGCAAGTCGGCGGCGATGCCCTGATCCACCAGTTTGCCCTGATACATCACCAACACCCGATCGCAGCGCGCGGCCACCAGCGGCAGATCGTGGCTGATCAGCAGCAGGCCCATATTGCGCCGCTCGGTTTGCTCGACGATCAGATCGAGGATCTGATTACGCAGCCGGGCATCCAGCGCCGAGGTGGGTTCATCGGCAATCAGCAGTTGCGGATCGTTAACCAACGCAATCGCCAGCATGGCACGCTGGCCCATGCCGCCGGAAAGCTGGCCGGGATAGCTGTGGTAAATGTTCTCCGGCAAACCGACGGCGGCTAGGGAATTCAACACCCGCTCATGGCGATCGGCGCGGGTCAGAGAATGATGCAGCGTCAGGGATTCTTCGATCTGCTTGCCGATGCTGCGTACCGGGTTCAACGCATAGCGCGGATCTTGCAACACCATGGCGATTTTGGCACCGCGTATCTCGTTCCACTGGCGCGGTTTCAGCGTCAGCAGATCGGTTTGGCGATAGCGCAAGGTATCGGCGCTGACGATGCCCGGTTTACGCACCAGCCCCATCAGCGCCCGGGCGGTCATCGATTTGCCGGAGCCGGATTCCCCCACCAATGCCACCTTTTCGCGGCCAATCGTCAGAGAAAGGTTATCCACCACCTTGTGGCCGTTAAAGTTGATGCAGAGATTGCGTGCTACCAAGAGTGGCTCAGTCATGATGCGGGTCCAGTAAGTCGCGCAGGCCATCGCCCAGCAGGTTAAACGCCAGGCTGCTGATCAGGATCGCACAGCCGGGGATCGCGGCGATCCACCATTGATCGAAGATCACCTGCATCCCGTCGGCCACCATCGAGCCCCATTCGGCCATCGGTGGCCGCGCACCCAAACCGAGAAAACCCAGCCCGGCAGCAGCGAGAATAATTCCGGCCAGATCGAGCGCCAGCCGCACCACCGCCGAAGGCAGGCACATTGGCAGAATATGGCCCCACAGCAGGCGTGGCCCCTGAATGCCCATCATTTCGGCGGCGGCCAGATAGTCGCTTTTACGCAGCAACTGGATTTCGGCTCGCGCCTGACGCGCATAGGCTGGCCAGGTGGTGAGCGCCAGCGCCAATGCGCCGTTGACCAACCCTGGCCCGAGCATCGCTACAAAGGCGAAGGCCAGGATCAGCCGTGGCATCGACATCACCACGTCGGTAAAGCGCATCAATATGCGCTCCAGCCAGCCGCCGTAATAGCCGGAAAGCACGCCGATCAGCAGGCCGAGCGGCAGGGTAATCACCGTCACCAGCAGCACTAGCCCGAGCGTGGGCCGGGTGCCGTATATCAGGCGGGAAAGCACATCGCGGCCATAGCCATCGGTGCCGAGCCAGTGATCTGCGCCCGGTGGCAACAGGCGGTTGGCGGCGTTCTGCCAGTTAGGGTCAACCGGGGCCAGCCAAGGGGCGAACAGGGCGATCAGCACCAGCGCTAGCAGGATCAGCGCGCCGCTGGTGGCGGAAGGGGAACGTTTGAGCATGGCGATCGTCATCTTGGCCGCGTCCTTGGGTCGATCGCACGTACCAGCAGATCGGTAAAGGTGTTGATCAGCACAAAGCACAGGCCGATCAGCAGGGTGCCACCCATGATGGCAGTGGTATCACCGGCAAACAGCGCTGTGGTGAGGTAACGGCCGATGCCGGGCCAGGAGAACACCGTTTCGGTCAGCACCGCGCCTTCCAGCATGCTGGTGTAAGACAGAGCGATCACCGTCAGCAG
Organism: Serratia sp. YWN4; assembly: GCF_055790845.1. Classification (NCBI taxonomy): domain Bacteria; kingdom Pseudomonadati; phylum Pseudomonadota; class Gammaproteobacteria; order Enterobacterales; family Yersiniaceae; genus Serratia; species Serratia sp. YWN4. The sequence goes on along the minus strand of NZ_CM147696.1, from coordinate 4,818,673 downwards.
CGTACCGCCGATATTCGGCAGCACGTGGCACAGCATGATGCGCATCTCGCTGGCACCTTTGGCGCGCGCCAGCGTGACGTATTCTTTGTTCAGTTCACTCAGGCAGGCCGAGCGCGTCAGGCGGGTGATGCTGGCCAACGAGTAATAAGCCAGCAGGCAGACCGGCAGCACCAGATGCGCCAGCGCATTGCGCACCGCGCCAACATCGCCAGAAAGCCAGGTGTCGATCAGCGCAAAGCCGGTTTTGCTCTCTACGCTGTATTGGTAGATATCGTCCAGCCGCCCCGGCCCGGCGCTCCACTGCAATTTGGCGTAGAACAGCAGCAACATCAGCAGCCCCAGCCAGAAGATCGGCACCGAGTTGCCGAGCAGGGTGATAAAACGCACGAAGATATCCAGCTTGCTACCGGCAAAACGGGCACAGAGCACGCCGAACAGCACGCCGAGCGTCGCGCCAATCATCAACGACAACGTGGCCAGTTCCAAGGTAGCCGGGAAGGCGTGCAGCAAATCCTGCAACACCGGTTGGCCGGTGGCGCTGGCGGTGCCGAGATCGCCGTGCGCCAGCCGCTCCAGATAGTGCCAGAACTGCACCGGCAGTGAGCGATCCAGCCCGAGCTGATGCTTTACCTGTTCATAAGTGGCGTCGCTGGCGTGATCGCCGACGATCTGCAACACCCGATCCACCGGCGACAGCGCCGAAAGCAGAAAGGTGATCAACAGCAGGCCGAACAGGGTCAGCGCCAGCGTAAGCAGGCTCTGGGCCAACCCCCAAATATGACGCCGGGAAAAGCTCCCCGGCGTGGTTTTTATTGCTACCGACATGACAATCCTGATTATTTGCTGACGCGATCGTAGTAAACCATATCCGCATTCAGGCCCTGTTGATAGCCCTTCACGTTATCGCGCAGCACCACCTGCGTTTTGGCCTGATCGATAAACACATAAGGCGAACTGCGTTGCAGCTCCTGCTGCATGGCGGTATACAGCGCGCTGCGCTTGGCTGGATCGGCTTCTGCCACCGCCGCCAGAGTTTCTTTCGTCAACTGAGGGATTTGCCAGCCATTAAACCAGGCCACCGTGCTGCTTTTACCGTCGTTATAGGCAAAGGCGCTGGCATTGGAGTGCGCATCGAAATAATCCGGGATCCACAGGCGGATCGCCGCCTGATGCTGCTTGGCACGCACGCGGGCATACACCTGGCTGCCCGCCGCGGGCAGCAGATCGAGCTTCACGCCGCCCTGGGCAAAGCTGGCCTGCAACGATTGGGCAATGGTGATAAACGGTGGTTTGTTTTCTACGTCCAGCGTCAGGCTGGCGTTAGCGATCCCGGCTTTTTGCAGGATCGCCTTGGCTTTGGCCGGATCGAAACTGAACGGGTTATCCTCTAGCGCGCCCGGCAAGCCGACCGGCAGGAAGCTTTGGTGCACGAAGTATTGCCCTTTCAGCAGATCTTTAGTGATGCCCTGATAATCCACCAGATAGCGTGCGGCCTCCCAGAACGCCGGGTTATTCAGCAGTGGATTAGCCTGATTACCGGCATTAAACACCAGGTAGTTTTGCTCGGCAGAGGGGATTTCCAGCACTTTTACGCCCTGCTGGTTTTTCAGCGCGGCGGTCTGATCCGGGCCCAACTCACGTGCCACGTCGGCATCGCCTTGCTGGATCAGCAGGCGGCGCGCACTTGGGTCTGGCACGTTTTTGATGATGATATTGCTGAGCAGCGGCTTATCGCCCGGCGAGGTGGGGTTGGCGTCCAGCACGATCGCCTGATGCGGCTGATAAACCCGCATCTTGAACGGGCCGCTACCGGCGGAATGCATTTTCAGCCAGGCATTGCCGAAGTCGTCGCCTTTCACGTTGGATTGCACCGCTTTGCTGTCGACGATCGACGCGATCGGCGTTGAGAGAATATTCAGTGCTACCGCCGGGCTGACGTCTGCCGTCCAGCTCAGTTGCACGGTATGATCGTCGATCTTCTTCAACTGCGTCGCGATATTGTCCGGCTGCCAGCCGAGCACGTTAAGGATAAACGCCGGTGATTTATTCATCTTCACCGCGCGCTGATAGGAGAAAATCACGTCGTCGGCGGTCAGCGGGTTACCAGAGGAGAACACCGCCTGCGGGCGTAGTTTAACCGTCAGGGTTTTGGCGGCGGCGTCATCCTGCCAGCTTTCTGCTAGCACCGGGATCACCTTGGCCGGGTTGTCGCGATCGGCCTGCACCAGCCGTTGATACAGGCTTGGCACGGTCTGGATGCTGGAAAGCTCGTTGGCTTCTGCCGGATCGAGGCTGACGATATCATCCAGCGACTGGACGACCACCAGCGTATTGGGCGGCGTGGCGGCGAATGCGGCTCCGGAAAGTGCGGCGAGAATAAACAACGGTAAGGCTTTGGCTTTCATAGACGTATCCCTTGATTGTACTGGTCAACCAGAACGGAGAAGAGGTTGTTATCGTTGATTTTTTTACGGCATTTCCGCCGCCGAGATGCCACGGTAGAACGTTCGTAAAAAGCAGGCAAAGGCCAATCGGTTATTTGATATGACGAAAAAGACTATATGACGCGTGGGGAGGGTTTACCAGATAAACCCCCTCTATTTGAAGGGGTTTTAGAGCGTGTTGCTCTGGGCTATAGCGCTTTGCTCAGCGTGGCGACCATCACCGCTTTAATGGTGTGCAGGCGGTTTTCTGCCTGATCGAACACCACGCTGTGTGCGGATTCGAATACCTCGTTGGTGACTTCCATACCGCCATGCAGGCCGTACTGCTCTGCCATCTGCTTGCCCAACGTCGTTTGATCGTCGTGGAACGCGGGCAGGCAGTGCAGGAATTTCACCTGCGGGTTGCCGGTCAGCTTGACCATCGCCATGTTCACTTGGTAAGGCTTCAACAGGGCGATACGTTCCTGCCACACCTCTTTCGGCTCGCCCATTGAGACCCAAACGTCGGTATACAAGAAGTCAGCGCCTTTCACTCCTTCGGCGATATCTTCCGTCAACGTGATTTTACCGCCGGTCTGCTGCGCCAGTGCCTGGCATTCTGCTACCAGTTCCGCGTGCGGCCAGCAGGCTTTTGGCGCCACCAGGCGCAGATCCATCCCCACCAACGCGGCAGCTTCCAGCAGGGTATTGCCCATATTGTTATGCGCGTCGCCAATGTAGGCGAACTTCACTTCGCTCAGCGGTTTGCTCGGCAAGTGTTCACGCACGGTGAGCAAGTCTGCCAGCAGTTGGGTGGGGTGGAATTCGTTGGTCAAACCGTTCCACACCGGCACCCCGGCATGGTTTGCCAGCGTTTCCACCAGGTGCTGACCAAAACCGCGATACTGAATACCGTCGTACATGCGGCCCAGCACGCGGGCGGTGTCTTTCATCGATTCTTTATGGCCGATCTGGCTGCCACTGGGGCCAAGATAGGTGACCTGCGCCCCCTGATCGAATGCGGCAACTTCGAAAGAGCATCGGGTACGGGTTGAGTCTTTTTCGAAGATGAGCGCGATGTTTTTGCCTTGCAGGTAGCGGGTTTCCTGGCCTTGCTTTTTGGCCTGTTTTAAATCGGCAGCCAGTTGCAGCAGAGACTGGATCTCGGCAGGGGTAAAATCCATTAACCTCAAAAAGTGACGACTATAAAAGGGGTTCATCTGTCTCATCTCCGTATATCCCTAACGTTTCAATTGAATTAAAATTCACTTTATATGTATGAATATTCAATTTCAACCCCGAGGGAGAAATCTTTCACGTTTATCATGGCAGCTGTGACATTGGTGTGTGAAAATAGAAGTATTGAAAGCCATTTTATTGAGGATAGAGGCATGGCAAACCGCGAATTGCTGGAAGAACAACGTGAAGAAACCCGCCTGATCATCGAAGAACTGCTGGATGACGGCAGCGATCCGGATGCGCTCTACACCATTGAGCACCATTTCTCTGCCGAAAAGTTTGAAGTGCTGGAGAAGGCCGCGGTTGAAGCCTTTAAGCTGGGCTACGAAGTGACCGATGCCGAAGAGCTGGAAGTGGAAGATGGTTCACTGGTGATGTGCTGTGACGTGATCAGCGAAGTGGCGCTGAATGCTGAACTGATCGACAGCCAGGTGGAGCAACTGGTGGCGCTGGCAGAAAAATGCGGCGTTAACTACGACGGTTGGGGCACTTACTATGAAGATCCGAACGGTGAAGACGGTGAGGATGACGACGAAGACGGCGAGTTTATCGATGAAGACGACGACGGTAAGCGCCACTAATTAATCCGAGGGCCGGATCCCCGGCCCTTGTTCTTGTATAAGCTCAAATGACATACCATTCTCTATTAACCCCAATTCTGAACTTCCTGCACTGTGAAACCCCAGATGGCTGGATTGACGCTGCGCGCCGCCCGGAAAACCTGCCGCTGTTGCTGACCGACCATATGGTTTGCGAACTGAAAGCCGCACAAACCGGTATGTGGCTGATCCGCCGCTATGTAGCGGACAAAGAGAGCGGTGATGCGTTACTGGCACTGCTGAAGCCTTACGAAGCCTTTGTGCACGAGGAGCAGGGCGTGCCGGAGGCGTTATTCCGCCAGAGCGCTTTCACCAAGAAGATCCTGCCAAAAAACGGTTCGGCCTACGGGCAGGATCTGGTGGATAAAATGGTGCTGCTGATTAAGGAAGAGCTGCATCACTTCTCGCAGGTGCTGGAGATCATGCAGACGCGGCAGATCCCGTATAAAAAGATCACCGCCAGCCGCTATGCCAAAGGCATGATCCGTGAAGTGCGCACTCACGATCCGGCTACCTTGATCGACAAGCTGATCTGCGGCGCTTATATTGAGGCCCGTTCCTGTGAACGCTTCGCCAAGCTGGCACCATTTCTGGACGATGAACTCAACCGGTTCTACGTTTCATTGCTGCGTTCCGAGGCGCGCCATTATCAGGATTACCTGACGCTGGCGCAGCAGATTGCCGAGGGTGATATCAGCGAGCGCGTGGCGCATTTTGGCCGCATTGAAGCCGAGTTGATCCAGTCGCCTGATAACGAGTTCCGCTTTCATAGCGGTGTGCCGGTGGGGTGATGTTTTCTCCAAATTAACCCTCTCCGGTAGGTAAGGAGAGGGAGCTGTCCATACTACAGATCTACGTTTTTACTCTGCGGTGCCCAAAATCAAATCCACCGCCCTTTCCGCCAGCATAATGGTCGGGGCGTTGGTGTTGCCGCTGGTGACCTGCGGCATCACCGAGCTGTCCACCACCCGCAGGCGTTCAAAGCCATGTACCCGCAGTTGCAGATCGGTCACCGAGTCTGCGCTGTGCTGGCCCATGCGGCAACTGCCTACCGGGTGATAGACCGTCTTGCAGAAGTTACGCACAAATTCTTCCATCTGCGCTTCGTCGTTGGTCCACTGTGGTTGCGGCATCAGCAAATCTTTAATCAGCGGTTTAAGGGCGGCGGTTTCTAAGAAACGCAGGCCAAATTTCACCGCACGTAGGCTGCCAGCCAGATCGTCCGGGTGACCGAGGTAGTTGGCCTGTAGTTTGACCGGGTCGCTTGGGTTGCGGCTGCGCAGTTGCACTTGGCCGCGGGCTTTGGGCTGTAGATAGCCGACTTTCAGCGTCATGCCGTGGATCGCGGGCAGCGGTTCACCGGGTACGTCGTCCCAACTGTCCAGCAGCGGCAGAAAGTGGATCTGCACGTCTGGCCGACCATCGCCGAGGCTGTCGGTGAAGGCGGCACCTTCGAGCACGTTAGAACTCAGCACGCCACTGCGAAACGCCATCCACTCGGCACCGTGGCGCAGTGCCTGCAAACCGCGATCGGCACCGAACAAACTGACAGGCTCGCGCATGCTGACGTTGATCGACATATGCAGATGATCGTGGAAGTTCTTGCCCACCGGCAGATCCGCCAAGGGCGTAATCCCCAACTGTTCCAGATGCGCACGCGGGCCGATGCCGGACAGCATCAGGATCTTCGGTGAGCCGACCGCGCCAGCGCTGAGGATCACTTCTTGACTCGCCCGCGCAGTGATTTCACTGCCGCCGTTCTGGCTGTAAATCACGCCGGTCGCTACGTTGTTTTCGAGAGTGACGCGGTGTACCAGCGCATTGAGCTTCACCACCAGCCGTGAGTTATCACGCACCGCTTTCAGGTAGGTGCGTGCGGTGCTGGCGCGCTCGCCCTTGTGGGTGGTGGTCTGGTAGAAACCGACGCCGTGCTGGCTTTCGCCGTTGAAGTCGTTGCGGTAGGGCAGATTTAGCTCCTGGCCTGCGCGGATAAACGCCATGCTGAGCGGGTGCCGATAGCGGTTTTCGCTGACCTGCAGCAACCCGTCACTGCCGTGATAGCCATCAGATAGGCTTTCGTTGGCCTCGGCACGTTTAAAATAGGGCAACACATCCTGATAACCCCAGCCGGTGCAGCCGAACTTTTTGGCCCAATCGTCGTAATCCTGTTGTTGGCCACGGATGTAGATCATGCCGTTCACCGAGCTGCTGCCACCCAGCACTTTGCCCTGGGCGATCTGCATACGGCGGTTGTTGGCATGGGGTTCTGGCTCGGTTTCATACGGCCAGCTTTTTTTGGCGATGATCTTGGCGACACCGGCGGGCATCTTGATAAACAGATTATTGTCGTCGCCACCGGCTTCCAGCAGCAGAACACGCGCCTGAGTACGGCGAATCAACTGCGCTGCCAGCACGCAGCCCGCTGAGCCTGCGCCGACAATGATGTAATCAAAAGTATTTTCCGACATGACTGCTTCCTGTGCGTGATGGCTGGTTATTGCAGAGTAGCGCAGCAGGAATGGTGGTCAATTTGTGATCGTTAATTTATTAACGAATATCACAATAATTTTACATTATCGATTTAAGAGAAAATTTATCTGTTTGAAATATAAAAACGCCGGATAGGTCATTAAATAATGTTGATGTTAATAATCTGTGGGAAGGGGCTTTGCAAGCGCCAAGCCCCTGGGGATTAAAGCGTTTTCAGCATGGTGACTTCGCAGTCGCCGTGGCCGGTACAGCCCATGGCGTGATTGATATGCTCGAAACCGAGATGCTCATACAGGCCGATCGCCTGTTGCAGAGTGGCGGTGGTTTCTAAATAACAGCGGCGGAACCCCTGTTGGCGGCCAAACTCTAGCGCCTGTAACGCCAAACGTTTTGCCAAGCCTTTGCCGCGTAATTCCGGCAGGAAATACATTTTCTGCAATTCGCAAACGTCGGCTTCGCCGCCTTGCAGTGGCGCAATGCCGCCGCCGCCAGCAATCTGACCGTCTAGCTCAACCACCCAGTAGGCGCTGCGTGGCTGGCTGTAGATCGGGTATAACGCGTCCAGATTGGGGTCGGAAACGGTGTAGCCTTTATCCGCCGTCAAGCCGTGCTCGGCGGAGACTGCGCGAATGACGTGAGCAATAGCGGCATTATCTTCAGCCGTTATTGGGCGCACCAGAAGACGCACTGGGGTTGCTGTGGTCATATTTATACTCGCCATTGAGAGAAACCCTGGAAGGTGACGGAATTTTGTTGTTATTACGAAATGCACCGTATTAATCATACTTTGTAATAACACCTAAGGCCGACCCTTGGCAATGGTGATAAAAAAACAGCGGGGAGAACACCCGCTGTTTTTAATCGGTTTGCTTGGCTATGCAGGCGGCAGTTACAGCGCGGCGATGGTCGCCTGCTGTTCTTGCAGCTTCACTTTGCTTTCCTGACAGGCGGCCAGGCGCTCGCGCTCTTTGGCGACGACCGCTTCCGGTGCACGGGCCACAAAGCCTTCATTAGACAGCTTGCCTCCGATAGCAGCGATTTCTGCGTCCAGTTTGCCCATCTCTTTCGTCAGGCGCGCGATCTCTGCGTCTTTATCGATAAAGCCTGCCATCGGGATCAGCAGTTCTGCACCTTCCACCAGTTTGGTGACCGATACCGGGCCTTTATCGCCAGCAGGCAGCAGGGTGATGGATTCCAATCGCGCCAGTTTTTCGATAAAGCTCTGGTTTTCCTGCACGCGGCGCTGAGCATCGCCGTTGGCGTTACGCAGCAACACTTCCAGCATTTTGCTTGGCGCGATGTTCATCTCGGCACGGATGTTACGCACCGCAGTGATCGCCTGCTTGATCCACTCCAGATCGTTCAACGCCTGTTGATCTTCCAGCGCGGCGTCGTAAGCCGGGAAGGGTTGCAGCATGATAGTGTCTGCGGTTTCGCCGGTCAGGGTTTTCACGCGCTGCCAGATGGTTTCGGTGATAAACGGAATGATCGGATGCGCCAGGCGCAGCAAGGCTTCCAGCACCGTGATCAGCGTATGGCGCGTGCCGCGCTGTTCCGCTTCGCTGCCGTTGCTGACCACCGGCTTGGCCAGTTCCAGATACCAGTCGCAGAACTGGTTCCAGGTGAATTCATACAGGATGCCGGCAGCGATGTCGAAGCGATAGGTATCCAGCGCTTCGCGGTAGGCTTTCACCGTGCGGTTGAATTCTGCCAGGATCCAGCGATCGGCCAGCGAAAGCTGCATCTCGCCGCCGTTGAAGCCACAGTCGTGCTCTTCGGTGTTCATCAGCACAAAGCGGCTGGCGTTCCACAGCTTGTTACAGAAGTTGCGGTAGCCTTCCAGGCGCTTCATGTCCCAGTTGATATCACGGCCGGTAGAAGCCAGCGCCGCCAGGGTGAAGCGCAGGGCGTCGGTGCCGTGCGGCTCAATGCCGTTCGGGAACTGTTTCTCGGTACGTTTGCGGATCTTCTCTGCCAACTGCGGCTGCATCATGTTGCCGGTGCGTTTTTCCAGCAGATCTTCCAGCGAGATGCCGTCCACCATATCCAGCGGGTCGATCACGTTGCCTTTCGACTTGGACATCTTCTGCCCTTCGTCGTCGCGGATCAGGCCGGTCATATACACAGTTTTGAACGGTACCTGCGGTTTGCCGCTTTCATCTTTGATGAAGTGCATGGTCAGCATGATCATGCGGGCAATCCAGAAGAAAATGATGTCGAAGCCGCTGACCATCACGCTGGTGGGGTGGAAGGTTTTCAGCGCTGCGGTCTGCTCTGGCCAACCCAGGGTGGAGAAGGTCCACAGGCCGGAGGAGAACCAGGTATCCAGCACGTCTTCATCCTGGTTAAGCGCGATGTCTGCACCCAGGTGGTTTTCGCTGCGCACTTCTTCTTCGGTACGGCCCACGTAAACGTTGCCATTAGCATCGTACCAGGCCGGGATACGGTGGCCCCACCACAGTTGGCGCGAGATACACCAGTCCTGAATGTCGCGCATCCAGCTGAAGTACATGTTTTCGTACTGCTTCGGTACGAACTGGATTTCGCCCTGTTCAACCGCTTCTACCGCCACTTTCGCCAGCGGCGCGGTGCGCACGTACCATTGGTCGGTGAGCATCGGTTCGATCACCACGCCGCCACGGTCGCCGTAAGGCACGGTCAGATCGTGTGGTTTGATTTCGTCCAGCAGGCCGAGTTGATCAAAGGCGGCCACCACGGCTTTACGCGCGGCAAAACGCTCCAGGCCACGGAACTCGGCCGGGATTTCGCTGCTGTAGGCCGTGCTGGCTTCGCCTAGGGTATCGAACACTTCCGCTTCCTGGCGGATATCGCCGTCGAAAGTCAGAATGTTGATCATCGGCAGGCCGTGGCGTTTACCCACTTCATAGTCGTTGAAATCGTGCGCCGGGGTGATCTTCACGCAGCCGGTGCCTTTTTCCATATCGGCATGTTCGTCACCCAGAATACGGATGCGGCGGTTCACCAATGGCAGAATGAGCTCTTTGCCAATCAGGTCTTTGTAACGCGGATCTTCCGGGTTGACCGCCACGCCGGTATCACCCAGCACGGTTTCCGGACGGGTGGTAGCCACCACCAGGTAATCTTTACCTTCGGCGGTGGTTGCGCCGTCGGCCAGCGGGTAACGCAGGTGCCACATGGAGCCTTTGGATTCACGGTTTTCCACTTCCAGATCGGAAATGGCGGTGCGCAGCTTCGGATCCCAGTTCACCAGGCGCTTGCCACGGTAGATCAGGTCTTCTTTATACAGGCGGACAAACACCTCTTTCACCGCGTTGGACAGACCATCGTCCATGGTGAAGCGTTCGCGCTCCCAATCCACCGAGTTGCCGAGGCGGCGCATCTGGCGGGTGATGGTACCGCCGGACTCAGCCTTCCACTGCCAGATCTTGTCGATAAAGGCATCGCGGCCATAATCGTGGCGGGTTTTGCCTTCTTCTGCGGCGATCTTACGCTCAACCACCATCTGCGTGGCGATCCCAGCATGGTCGGTACCGGCCTGCCACAGGGTGTTTTTACCCTGCATACGCTGGTAGCGGATCATGGTGTCCATGATGGTCTGCTGGAACGCGTGGCCCATATGCAGGCTGCCGGTGACGTTCGGCGGTGGGATCATGATGCAGAAACTTTCCTGGCTGGTATCGCCATTCGGTTTGAAATAACCCTGACTTTCCCAGTGGTCGTAAAGCTTCTGTTCGATCTGTGTTGGGTCGTAGGCGGTATCGAGATGACTGTTTGTCTTTTCCATTGTGCTTCGTTGTTCAGTAAGTTGGCGGCGTAGCCGTGGTCAAATGGAAGCCGACGCTGCGATAGGCTTTGTAACGTTCGCGCGCCAACTGTTTCAAGGTGTCTTCGTAAGGAACGAAGTCTACCACTTCATGGAAAGCAGTAGCAAAATCTGCAAACTGCGGCAGCAGGGCGATCAGCAGATCGCGTGGGGCATTGCCGCGTTTGCCGGGCCAGCACAGCTCGACCGGTGCGCCGTAGTTCGGCCCTTCACCCGCGAGGTTGTGCGGCACAAATTGGTGCGGCTCGCGCTGCCACAGCGCTTCGTCCAGCCGCTGGGCCTGCTCTTGGCTTTCACAGGCGATCAGCACCCGCTTGCCTGTGCGCCAACGTTCAGCAGCAACGGCGCAGGCCACCGCCTCGTGTGCGCTAAGTGCGCCAGCGGGGTCTGGGTGTTCAAGGAGGTAGAACGTTGCCTGTTTCATATACCCTTCATCTTTCAAGCCGCAGCTGTGTTGGCTGCCCTCCCTCACCCCAGTCACTGACTCGTGTAAGCGCCTGGGGATTCCTTCGGTTGCCGCCTTGCTGCAACTCGAAAGCTATTGGGTATAAGTCGGGTGCCTGTAAAAAATGTAAGGGCACAGCGTGCTGTGCCCTTGATGATTATACCTGAATTATGACGGGTATTTAATCGTCGCCGTTCAGACCTGCCCGATTGAGCAAAAACTGCGCCAGCAGCGCCACCGGTCGACCGGTCGCCCCTTTGGTTTTGCCGGAGCGCCAGGCGGTGCCAGCAATATCCAGGTGTGCCCAACTGTATTTGCGGGTAAAGCGCGACAGGAAGCACGCTGCGGTGATAGCCCCGCCAGGACGGCCACCAATGTTTGCCATATCGGCAAAGTTGGAATCCAGTTGTTCGTAGTACTCGTCTGCCAGCGGCAAGCGCCACGCACGGTCGCCGGATTGCTCGGAAGCGCCGATCAGTTCGTGTGCCAGCGGATTATGGTTCGACATTAAACCGGTGAGGTGGTGGCCGAGCGCGATCACGCAGGCACCGGTCAGGGTGGCGATATCAATCACCAGCTCCGGTTCGAAACGCTCCACATAGGTGAGGGTATCGCACAGCACCAGGCGGCCTTCGGCGTCGGTGTTCAGCACTTCAACCGTTTGGCCGGACATGGTGGTCAACACATCACCCGGACGATAAGCGCGGCCACCCGGCATGTTTTCACAACCCGCCAGCACGCCGATCACGTTCAGCGGCAGATTCAGTTCCGCCACCACACGCATCACGCCATACACCGTGGCGGCGCCACACATGTCGTACTTCATCTCGTCCATGCCGTCGGCCGGTTTGATCGAGATACCGCCGGAATCAAAGGTCAGCCCTTTGCCCACCAGCACGATCGGCTTAGCGTCGGGGTTGGGATTACCTTTATATTCCATCACGGACATCAATGATTCGTTTTGCGAACCGGCCCCAACCGCCAGATAGGCGTTCATCCCCAGCTCTTTCATCTGCTGTTCGCCGATGACGCGGGTGGTGATGTGGGTGCTGAACGCATCCGCCAACTGACGCGCCTGCGATGCCAGATACCCGGCGTTACAGATATTCGGTGGCATATTGCCGAGATCTTTGGCAGCTTTGATGCCGGAAGCGACAGCCAGACCGTGCTGGATGGCACGTTCGCCGCTGGTGAGTTCGCGGCGCGTTGGCACGTTGAACACCATTTTACGCAGCGGGCGGCGCGGCTCCACTTTGTTGCTTTTCAGTTGATCGAAGGTGTAGAGCGTTTCTTTGGCAGTTTCTACCGCCTGGCGCACCTTCCAGTAGGTGTTACGGCCTTTGACGTGCAGTTCGGTCAGGAAGCAGACGGCCTCCATGGAACCGGTGTCGTTAAGGGTATTGATGGTTTTCTGAATCACCTGTTTGTATTGGCGTTCATCGAGCTCGCGCTCTTTGCCACAGCCGATTAACAGGATGCGTTCGGAGAGAATGTTCGGCACATGGTGCAGCAGTAACGTCTGCCCGACTTTGCCTTCCAGTTCGCCACGGCGCAGCAATGCGCTGATATAACCATCACTGATTTTGTCGAGTTGTTCTGCGATAGGTGACAGGCGGCGCGGTTCGAAAACACCGACGACAATACAGGCGCTACGCTGTTTTTCCGGGCTACCGCTTTTTACACTGAACTCCATGCACTCTCCTGAATCTTAAAGACAACGGCGGTAGCTACGGCTAGAATGACCCACTTCGTAACGCGCTGCCGTCATTGAGTTAACTGAGTATGTTAACCTGAACTGCGTAAATGTTCTGTTTTGGCGACTATAGGGTTGTTCCTATAAGGCACCCAAACGGCTTGATGTTCTAATACTATTTTAGCTGTGAAGGTTGCCACATGATGACAAAAAATGGCGGATTAGCGATGAAACTAGCGATTTTCCTGCAAAAAGACAAGTTTTCACAGGCGTAATAAGCGTGATCATCATTAGATATCTGGTACGGGAAACGCTGAAGAGCCAAATTGCCATCCTGTTTATCCTGCTCCTGATCTTTTTCTGTCAGAACCTGGTCAGGGTGTTAGGCGATGCGGTTAACGGTAATATCCCGACAAACTTAGTATTATCCCTGCTTGCATTGGGTGTGCCGAAGATGGCGCAGCTGATCCTGCCTTTAAGCCTGTTTCTTGGCATCTTGATGACGCTTGGGCGGTTGTATACCGAAAGTGAAATCACCGTTATGCATGCGTGCGGCCTGGGTAAACGGACCCTGATTATTGCCGCTATGGTGTTGGCGCTCTTCACTTCGGCTCTGGCTGCGGTGAACGTGTTCTGGTTGGGGCCATGGGCCTCGAGCCATCAGGATGAAGTGATTGCGGAAGCCAAAGCCAACCCGAGCATTGCCGGGCTGGCAGAGGGCCAGTTCCGCCCGTCACAGGATGGCAATGCCGTGCTGTTTGTCGGTGACGTAAAAGGGAACGCCTTCAATGATGTGTTCCTGGCGCAGTTGCGCCCGAGCGGTAATCAGCGGCCTTCGGTGGTGGTGGCGGAGCACGGTGTGATTAACCAGAACCGTGATGGTTCGCAGGTGGTTACGTTGGACAAAGGCACCCGCTTTGAGGGCACCGCGCTGCTGCGTGATTTCCGTATTACGGATTTCAATGATTACAAAGCGGTGATCGGCCACCGCCCGGTGACGCTGGATAATACCCAGACTGAGCAGTTGTCGATGCGTATGCTGTGGGAGTCTGACGATCCGGATGCCACCGCCGAGTTTCACTGGCGCCTGACGCTGGTGGTTTCTGTGATACTGATGGCGCTGCTGGTGGTGCCATTGAGCGTGGTGAATCCGCGTCAGGGCCGCGTGTTGAGCATGCTGCCAGCCATCCTGCTGTATCTGATTTTTTTCCTGGTGCAGACATCGCTGCGTTCCAACGCCGGTAAAGGCAAGCTGGATCCGATGCTGTGGACCTGGCTGGTAAACGTGGCCTACCTGGTGATAGCGCTGGTACTCAACCTGTGGGATACCGTCCCGATGCGCAGACTGCGTGAACGCCTGAAAGGAGCGGCCTGATGTTTGGTGTATTAGACCGTTATATCGGTAAAACGATTTTCAACACCATCATGATGACGCTGTTCATGCTGGTATCGCTTTCCGGCATTATCAAGTTCGTTGAACAGTTGCGTAAAGTGGGCCAGGGTGACTACACGGCGCTGGGGGCGGGGGTATTTACTCTGCTCAGCGTACCGACCGATATTGAGCTCTTTTTCCCGATGGCGGCGTTGCTGGGGGCCTTGCTTGGCTTGGGGACGCTGGCTACGCGCAGCGAACTGGTGGTCATGCAGGCGGCCGGTTTTACCCGCTTGCAGATCGCCGGTTCGGTGATGAAAACGGCGATCCCGCTGGTATTGCTGACCATGGCGATTGGCGAGTGGGTCGCACCGCAGGGTGAACAGATGGCGCGTAACTACCGTGCGCAGCAGATGTACGGCGGTTCTCTGCTTTCCACCAAAAGCGGCTTATGGGCAAAAGACGGCAATGATTTCATCTATATCGAACGGGTATCTGGTGAGACTGAGCTGTCTGGGGTGAATATCTATCACTTTAACGATCAGCGCAGGCTGGAGAAAGTACGCTATGCCGCCAGCGCCAACTTCGAAGATGGCGAGTGGAAACTGTCGCAGGTGGATACGTCCGATCTGACCAACGCGAAACAGGTGACGGGCACCCAGACGCTGACCGGCGTATGGAAAACCAACCTGACGCCGGACAAGCTGGGCGTGGTGGCATTAGATCCTGAATCACTCTCTATCAGCGGGTTGCACAATTATGTGAAGTACCTGAAACAGAGCGGCCAGGAAGCCAACCGTTATCAGTTGAATATGTGGAGCAAAATTTTCTCGCCGCTCTCCGTGGCGGTGATGATGCTGATGGCGCTATCGTTTATCTTCGGCCCGCTACGTAGCGTCCCTATGGGGATCCGCGTTGTGACCGGTATCAGCTTCGGCTTCCTGTTCTACGTGCTGGATCAGATCTTCGGCCCGCTGAGCCTGGTTTACAGTATGCCGCCGGTATTGGGCGCGCTGTTGCCGAGCCTGCTGTTCCTGCTGCTTAGCATATATATGCTGCTGAAACGCAGATAGCGTTATCCATATCGTTTTAATAATGCCAGTCAGTTAACCCACTGACTGGCATTGTTTATCAGAAATTACAGCAGCCAATCCAGTAGCAGGATACCGCCCAGGCTGATCGCCCAGGCGATGGTGGTGGGCACCGACCAGACCATCATCTGTAGCTTAACGTCTTTGATCCCCATCATACGGTTCACCACCCAGAACATGCTGTCGTTAAAGTAGCTGAAGAACAGCGCGCCCATGGTTGCCGCCTGCGCGGCAGCGAGCATATTCACATCGGGCAACTGGCTGACGATAGGGGCAGAGATCGATGCAGCGGTAATCATGGCCACCGTACCAGAACCTTGTATCAGCCTGACCAGCGTCGCGATGAAAAACGGGATTAATACCGGCGTCAGCGGCAGGTTGGCGACGTGCTGGGCCAGTAAGGTGCCGGTACCACTTTCACGTAACACCGCCCCTAATGCGCCGCCTGCGCCAGTGACCAGCAGGATAATCCCCGCGGTCTGCAACCCTTCTTCCAGCCGTTCCAGCGTTTCGTGTTTATCGACTTTTGGCATCAAGGTGTAGACCGCCAGCAACACGCTGATCGCCAGAGCAATAATTGGCGAGCCAAGAAAGGCAAACGCCTGCCCCCAGAGGCTCTCGCCCAGCCAGACCATACCTTCGGCCTTTGCCAGCATATTGTTCACCGCGTTGATAAATATCAGCACGATGGGTGCCACGATCGGCAGCAGTGATAACGTCAGGCTAGGCAGTGCCTTCGCTTCTTTTTCAGCCAGATAACGCTGGTGGGCGGCGTGCAGATCCTCCGGTTCTTCATCCCGATTTTCCGGCTCAAAATCCGGGTAGCGGGTGCCAAGCCAGCGCGCATAGATAACCACACCGATCACGCAAGGAATGGCCAACACCAGGCCCGCCATCATCATGGCACCGATATCAACCCCGAAGATCGCTGCCACACCTAACGGGCCCGGTGTGGGGGGCACGGCGTGGTGAGTGAGGATCAGGCCGCCAGCCAAGGAAACCCCGAGCGTTAACAGATTGCGTTTGCCTTTTTTAGCCAGCGCTTTCACCAGCGGATAAAGAATGACGAAGGCCGAATCGACAAAAATCGGGATACTGACGATATAACCGGTGATCGCCAATGCCCATTCTTCACGCTTTTTGCCCAGCCATTTGATGAAGCTGTAGGCGATCTGTTCCGCTGCGCCAGAGACTTCCAGCACGCGGCCCATCATCACGCCCAAGCCGATCACAATCCCGATGCTGCCGAACCCTTTGGTGATGATATCGACCGTTTGTACTGCCGTCAGCCCGCCAGAAATACCGGCGATTGAGGCGGCGGCCAGCATGGCGATCAGGGCGTGAACCCGGGTGCGCAACACCAGAAAAACCAGCACGAACACGGCCACTGCCAGGCCGATGATAGGGGTATAAAGTGCCATAATCAGCTCCCCGCTTGCAGCATTTCATCGCGCATAAAGGCACGGATGATCTGCTGGAAGTCTTCATCGACAGAGAACCCTAACGCCAGCGCACGCCGAACGTCGAAGTTACCCGGCCAACTGGCCACGATCCGGTTGATGGCTTCATCCGGTGTAAAGCTGACCCGTTCACGAGCCTGCTCCCCGGCCACCACGCTCAAGGCGTGCAACATCTGTTGGACGGTGACGCTGATGCCGGGCAGGTTGACGGTGCGAGAAGCGCCGAACTGCGTGGCAGAAAGCCGAGCGGCATGAATAAAGTTACGCACTACGGTGCCGGGGCTGGATAACCACAAGGCCAGATCGGGGGAAACCGGGCAAACCGACGATTCGCCATGCAGTGGTTCACGAATAATACCGCTGGCGAACGACGAGGCGGCTTTATTCGGCTTGCCGGGGCGCACGCTGATGGTGGGCAAGCGCAATACCCGCCCATCGACAAATCCTTTGCGCGAGTAGTCGTTGATCAGTAGCTCACACAGGGCTTTTTGCGTGCCATAGGAGGACTGCGGCTGCACGGCGCAATCATCGGTGACGATTGACGGGAGTTTGCCGCCAAACACCGCGAGCGAACTGGTGAAGATAAATTTCATTGCCGGAGCATTATGCCGCGCGGCTTCTACTAGCTGGCGAGTGGCGTCGAAGTTGACCTGCATACCGAGATCGAAATCGCTTTCCGCATGGCTACTGACGATAGCGGCCAGATGGAACAGCACGCTGCAATCACGGTCAATCAGCTGGTTGGCGGCACCGGGCTGCGCCAGATCAAGCGCCAGGCAGCGCACGCGCGGATCGTCCACTGGCGTGTTGGGCTGTTGAATATCCGCCAGAATCAATTCACTGAAGGGCAGCGTATTCTCCTGCAATAATGCGCTGGCTAAACGCTGACCCAGAAAACCTGCTCCACCGGTAATGATGACCTTCATGGTTTTGTCCTTTCCCTTCAGGGAGGTTGTTGTTATCAGAGGTTGATGTTGTGCAGCCGCAAACCGCGCTCTTTAAGCTGTTGCAGTGCATCGGTTGGCAGTGCGGCATCGCAGACGATGTCGTCGAGCGCCGTTAGGGGGCAGACGCGGAACATGCCGTACTTGCCGTATTTACTGCTGTCGGAGACCAGCACCTTGCGCCGTGCGACGTCCAGCAGTGCCTGTTTCACCAGGACTTTCTCTTCGTGTGGTGTGGAAAGGCCATGCTCCAGATCCCAGGAACTGGTGCTGATAAAGGCGATATCGATATTCAGGGTGCGCAGCAGCATGGCAGCGCTGCTGCCTGCACAGGAAAAGTTGCGTTGATCGACGCGCCCACCGGTATGAAACAGATTGAGCTGCGGGCGATTCATCAGGTGCTGAATGATGGAAAAATCGTTGGTGACGATGGTCAGATTGAAGCGTTCCGCCAGATGGCGGGCGATCTCGAAGCTGGTGGTGCCTGCATCCAGATAAACTACCTGGCCATCTTCCACCATCGCTGCGGCATATTTGCCGATGGCCCGTTTCTGCCGGTGATGCAACTGGGCTTTTTCTTTATAGGCCAGTTCCTGGCGTAGCGCGTCGCTCAGGCGCACGCCACCGCTGACGCTGATCACTTTGCCTTCTTCTTCCAGTTGATGAATATCGCGCCGAACAGTCATGTGTGAAACGCTCATCAACTCGGCCAAAGCCACAATGGTGACCAACTGATATTCATGCACATGGCGATAGATAAAATCACGGCGTTCCGATGGGATCATGCTCTCTCCTCGGCAGCTGCGGGTGGCTGGCGATGTTGCCGCGCAATGGCTGTTATTTTTTGTTATGGAAGTTAATGTTTAATCATCTGATTTAACAATTAAACGATGGGTGTCACAGAAGACTCGAACTGTATTTTTAATAAAATATTTTATATTCAATTGGTTAATTTTTTTTCTGGCGGTTTTACAGGTAACAGGAGACTGTGATGAATAATGTGATGTGTAACAACAAGAAGTGATGTTGCCTAGGGGATTACCCACCTTCAGGACTTGATAGCGTACCTTCTGCTTGGCCGTCATCTATGAACGTAGCAATCAAAGTGGGGCTGATAAATAAGCAAAGTGCGCAGGGAAAATAGCCGAGTGACGTTTTTTTCAACATTCAACTCATTGAATGCTTGATAAGTGTTGCACGAGAGAAGCGGGAAGGTATAATGCCCACGTTTTCCGCATACTGCTTCCAGTGCCGAAGTGGCGAAATCGGTAGACGCAGTTGATTCAAAATCAACCGTTGAAAGACGTGCCGGTTCGAGTCCGGCCTTCGGCACCAACAGTATGTAAATAGACCTCAACTGAGGTCTTTTTTTATGCCTGAAATCCAGTATTTACCTACCTTTCCCGCTATATTAATTCTCTCAGTTGTTACCCGGATCTCGCGCACTTTGGGGCGCTCTAGCGGCTTACGCCGCTATGACCCCTTCGGCACGCTCTCCCTAATAACCGGCTTTGTCAGCAGTCTGTTAAATAGCCTTTTAATTTTTTTTGGTTATTATCTGGCCGTATAGAATGAAAAGCGAGCAGGCAGGTTTTAATGAGCGGTTTATTAAACGAAATGCATGACAACCGATTCATGTTGTTTATGCTGCCACTCAATCAAAAGATGTGATCTACCTACAGGATAGAGAGACAGACGCTATGCGAATTCGGACTCAAATAAATACGTCTTATATAAATCCAGTTGGCGTCAGTTCGGAGCTAGACCCTGAATGACTGGCGGAATGTGACTGGTTGCCAACGTATCATTCAACCATGAATTCAAACGGTGTGAATGTCATAATCGCCCGCCAGAATAATGGCGGCATCGGATCGCGGTCATTGCAGGAGGCATGTTTCCCCTTCAGAAGATGCACATGGGGACATGGTGGGCCAATTCAAAGTGCCTGATTCAGGGGGTGTTTTTTTGACGAAAAATAAATAGCCAGCAACGGAGGTAGGTCCGGGAAATTCAGTGCAACACTTTAGTTAATTTTATGTTATAAAAAATCACATAAATAAAATTATCTCTCCCAACACTAAATAGGCATAAGTGCAAATTTGTAAATAAACCTTTGGTGTCCATCGAGTTGATGATAGTTATTGATAATCATCATATTCATATCTTAATTTGTTGATAAATTTTCTCGCTATTTGAGTTAGAGGGAAGCGCTGAGAGTAAATAAAACTATAGTCAATATCGGGTAATGCCTCTTTTATCGAGATAGGGTGTAAATCTTTATTGAAATAGGGAACTTTGAGCATTTCTTTTGCACCCACGGTAAGATAATCTTCATTTAATACCATTTGCAATGCCGTGAGCATGGTATTGGAACGTACCACGGTTGTAGCTCTTTCGTAATCATCAAGGAAAAGTTTCGAGTTTAGCATGTCATAATAACCAATTTTTGATGAGGGTAGGCACCAGTTGGCATATTTCAAATCCTCCAGTGAGGTGGAGTTTGCTAGTGGATGTTTCTTGTTTGTAAAAATATGAACCGATGTCTTAAAAAATGGCTCTATAGTGATATCACTAAGTGTAATATCTGAAGATATAGCATCGATAATAAAATCCAACTCGCCTTCACGCAAGGCAGGAAGCAGTTCGGATACCTGCCCCTCGGTGATATAGATTTTTACATTAGGATAACGCTGCTGAAACCTCTGTATTGAGGATGACAGGATCGTGAAAGGTAATAATGAGGAACATCCTAACGTTACAGCACCTTGCGATGCTCCATTGATGATTTCGATCTCATTAACGGCTCGTTCCAGTTCTTTCATGATGAGCTGCGCACGTCTTTCGAAAATTCGTCCCATCTCTGTGAGAACAATGCCACGGCTGCCCCGAATAAATAATGGGCTGCCTAATGTTTTCTCGAGTTCTTTTATCGCTCTCGTAACACCTGGCTGAGTTTGCTTGAGTTCAATCGCTGCCGCACGAATGCTGCCACATTCGATTATCTTTAGAAAAATATTAATCTGGTGAATTTTGGGTAAGCGTGTCATGAGAAATCTATCCATTTCTATTACATTCCATCTGCAACATAGTAAAATTAATAAGAAATTTTTCTGATGTTTTTATCGGTGCGAATTAACTTGGTTTTAACTGGGCTTTCTGGAGTGCTTTACTCCATGCTGATTAAAGTGAGTTGCATAAAAACATGATGGAATACACTATATTGATTAAAATGTTATCTCATGTAACCAAATAATTAGCTTTGCTTTCAAAAGGGAATAAATAGCGGGTGAAGCGTCCGAATTCCCAACTTACTCATTGCCGAGCGCTTATAATGACTGATGGTTTTATAATTAAGAGAAAGCTCTTTTGCAACTTGCGAAATGCTTTTACCATGTAATAATTTTTTGAGTATCGTTAATTCACGTGCAGAGAGCACGCAAGTTACGTTGGTTACCGGTTTGTTTAATGCTCTCTCTGGCCTGCTCACTTTTGATAGCTCACTCTGTATTTTTTCAATAGGTACGTTAGTTTCCAGAATAGTACCGATGTTATCCAATCCTTTCAGATGGCGTTTTAATGCACCGATGCATTTATCATCTGTTAAGATGATGATTTTACTCTCAGGGTGATGCAAAGGAATACGGCGGCTCAGCACATCCAATAGCTCAACAGCATTGTAATAAAGACTGCTTAATGTCAGGATGATAATGTCCAGGCTGGTATTCATGATTAACATATCTTCAGCTTGCTCAAGGCTGCTGACGTTAACGATCATGTTAATTTTTGAATCAGTATAATGGGATTTTAATAACCCGATGATCCCAATTCGAGTAAATTCACAGGGACACTGAAGTAATATTTTTATACTTTCCATGTTTATTATTCCTTATATTCACGAGTATATTGAGCTGTGAAATGGTGGTTTTCCCCACTGGTAATAGGTTGCCTCTTTGACGTGTGTCTAACCAATTTTTATTATGTATATATTTTTAGAGCAATAATGAAATTTACTGTGTCTGAGAGCATCCCTGTTTTTTGTATGGAAAAAAAACCTACGGAGGGAAAAAATTTCCCCCTCTAGTGACGTAAATGCACTATAGGATTTATCTCGGGTAGTGGGAAGATGATATTTTGTTTAGTGTGATGCTAAAAAAGCATTTGTTAGTTAAATGCATTATTAAACAGAATGATAAAAAAATAATTTCAATTAAAATTACTGGGATTTACATGAAATCACTAAATTTGGTAAAAAAACGGCATTTTTACGTGTGCTGTAAGCCCCGGTAGCGGAGAAACGTATTTATGCCGGTATTTAACGCTCTACCACGGTACTTCACCGATTAATGGCACACTGTAATGCAGACTATTTACTGGAAATACTCAGTCAGATAGTCTCCAGGCCTGTCAATAGAATAAATTAGCGGTGTTCGATGAGGTCAGCATATTTCCTCACTATTCATAAGTGTTGCTGGTGGCGACTTGGGGGCTATCATAGTTCCACGATCAATGGTGGAGCGCGGCTGCAACTGATAGGCGCATGTTTCATCCCTACCTAAGCAGGGCTCAAATTAAAGCCTGTACTTTCAGGCACGTTGTCGTGTAGATGTTTAATCTCTGCCGCAATAATCCTGAGTGTGCAGGTCAGCTTATTTTCTGAATCACCTGTTTACTGCATTCCAGGCGAATTTCGCTGATCAAATGTTTGGCTAACGGTGTCAAAGACGCATCTTGACGATAGAGTAGGCTGTATTGACCATCGGGAAATTTTTCTTTCACTGGAATGGTGCAAAATTGCTTGCTCATAAAGTCAATATCGAGCATCGCCAGCGGAGCAATGACCAGGTAATCTGCCTCCAGCACTAATCGTTCACCTACAGTAAAGGAATCCCCCTTCAATACCATGTTCTCAGGCCCCTTTCCTGAAGGAAAAAGGAGCGCTTCAAGATGGCTGTAATACCCGGCGTCCGCTACGGGTAAATACCACTTGGCATTGCGTAATTCTGCGAGGGAAGTACAGTGCGCTAAAGGATGTCCTTTCCTGGCGACCACGGCAAATGGGCAGGTCATCAAGGGTTCTTCAACAAACTCACCCAGGGAGATCTCTTCGGAAATGATGCCGATAAAAAAGTCCAGTCTACCGACTCGCAGCGACGGTAATAGCTCAGATTGTTGCCCTTCAAAAAGAGAGATTTGGGCTTTGGGATAAGTTTTATTAATACGCTGTATAACACTAGGAATAATCCTCAGTGTTTTGAGATGAGAGCAGCCGAATGCAACGGTTCCATGCTGTGATTGATTCATTTGTTTTATTTCGTCTACAGCACGTTCTAACTCATATAGCACCAACTTCATCCGTTTTTCGAAGATCCTTCCGGCATCAGTCAGGACGATACCGCGGGTTCCTCTCACCATTAACGTTGCGCCGAGCGTTGCTTCGAGCTCCTGGAGAGTGCGGGTTATACCAGGCTGTGTCTGGTTCAGGGCTTTTGCGGCGGCCCGGATGCTGCCATGCAGAATAATGGCTTCGAAGACTCTTAGATGATTTATTTTGGGTAAGTATGGCATAAGGCACCTTCCGCATCGTTTAAGAAGAAAACAATGAAGCATCCATGCGCCCACACCCCGCTAAGAACGGGGGAATATGCCAAAAAGTATAGCAGGGAGTTGTTTGATCGGAAGATCGGCCTGTGGCGAAAAAGCCCTTAATTCATAAGCTCCCCTTCCAACGCTGCAAATGCGCCGCGAATCTCGTCCTCGGGCAAGTCGATTCCAATAAACACCAGCGTGCTCTGGCGCTGTTCGTCCGGTAACCACTCGCGATCCCAATCGGCGTTATACAAACGTTGTACGCCTTGGAACAACAAGCGGCGCGATTCGTCTTTAATCGACAAAATACCTTTATAGCGCAACAGATTATCGGCGAATTTCAACAGCAAGCCTTCCATCACCGCAGAGATCTGCATCAGTTCCAACGGTTGATCGTGATACATCACAATCGACCGGATATTATTCTGTGGCTGCGGGATACGCCGAAACAGCGGGGCCGGAGGAACCACGTTCAGGCGATCGTTAAGCACAAACCCCTCAATATCGAACAAGACAGCCAGATCGATCTCACCATGGGTGACGTTATAAATCGGTGCGCGGGCGTTCATTAACTGCAAACGCTGGATCAGTGCTTCGTTGTTGGGTGCCACATCGGTTTTGGTCAGCAAAATACGGTCGGCATAACCGACCTGTGCCTGCGAGAGGGTGAACTGGCTCAGTTGCTGATCGGCATGCACTGCATCCACCAGCGTGATGATGCCGTCCAGCAGAAAACGTTCGCAGATGACGTCGTGCGAGAAGAAAGTCTGGGTAATCGGGCCGGGATCGGCCATGCCGGTGCATTCGATGATCAGCCGATCAAACTCCAGTTGGCCTTGATCACGCGCATCCAGCAAGTCGAGTAGCGCATCCGCCAGTTCGTTGGATTTGCTGCAACAGATACAGCCGTTGCTGAGGGTGGTGATGCGGCTGGCGCGATCGCCAATCAGGGCGTTGTCGAACGGCACTTCACCGAATTCGTTTTCAATGACGGCAATCTTGTAACCGTGGTTTTCGTTCAGAATGTGGCGCAGCAGGGTGGTTTTGCCCGCACCCAAAAAGCCCGTCAGGATGGTGACTGCGATGGGTTTCATCTCTTGTCCTTATTGATGTTCACTAACAGCAGCGCATGCCACCTTTGCCATTGCCACCGTAGCGGGCTTCCTGGCGTTCACGGAAGAACTCTTTATAGGTCATCATCGGTTTGTCCGGATGGTTATCTTTCATGTGCTGGACATAGGTATCGTAGTCAGGCACGCCCACTAACATGCGTGCTGCCTGCCCGAGATATTTACCTGCCTGGCCAAGGTTGCCGAACATGGTTCTTCTCCAAAGAAAAATACCCTCTACCCTTCGTCTTTCAAACCACAGCGTTGTTGACTGCGTTCGTGAACCCCAGTCACTGACCTGAGTCAGCTCCTGGGGATTAACGATCTTGTCGCCTAGCTGTGGCTTGAAATCCATTGGGTATTAATTAGCTTTCATTATGCAGGGTATCTATTAAATCACCATCAGTGGTGCGACGAAACTTTGACGCCACCCTCAGGAACCGGCACGTATGGCGTTTCCTGATCGGTTCGTTGCGGGTTTTTGTACGCTGCCATGGCGGTTTTGATGCCAAAGAAGATGATGCTGTACACCACCAGCAGGAACAGGATGCTCAAACCGGCGTTGGTGTAGTTGTTCACCACGATATGATTCATGTTGGCAATCTGCTGTGCGGTCAGTTCGGTACCGCCGTCGGCGATTTTGCGTTTGTACTCCTTGGCCAGGAACAGAAAACCTTCCAGTTGCGGATTATCGCTGAACAGCTTCAGGCCAAGTGCGTAGGTGGTACAAATCAGCAGCCAAATGGCCGGAACCACGGTCACCCAGATGTACTTGGCGCGTTTCATCTTAATCAGCACCACGGTTGCCAATACCAGCGCCACCGCAGCCAGCATCTGGTTGGAGATACCAAACAGCGGCCACAGGCTTTTCACGCCGCCGAGTGGATCAACCACACCCTGATACAGCAGGTAGCCCCACAGGCCAACGCAGCCCGCAGTGCCCACCATACCGGCAACCAGCGAATCGGTTTTCTTCAGGAACGGTACAAAGTTGCCCAGCAGATCCTGCAACATAAAGCGGCCGGAACGGGTGCCCGCATCCAGAGCGGTCAGGATGAACAGCGCTTCAAACAGGATGCCGAAGTGGTACCAGAAGCCCATATTCGCGCCAGGAATGATCTGGTGGAATACGTGAGCAATCCCCACCGCTAAGGTGGGTGCGCCACCGGCACGGTTCAGCACCGAAGGTTCGCCGATGTCTTTGGCGGTTTGCAGGATCTGTTCCGGGCTGATCACAAAGCCCCAGGAACTGACGGTTGCCGCGGCATGGGCGGTCACGTCACGCAGAGAGGCCATGATCATGGGGGCATCTTCGGTTCCCAAGCGGTGCAGGTCTGGCATGGTGATGCCGAGCGCCGCCGGTGGGGTGTTCATGGCAAAGTACAGGCCAGGCTCGATGATCGAAGCCGCTACCAGCGCCATAATCGCGACGAAGGATTCCATCAGCATCGCGCCGTAACCGATAAAGCGCGCATCGGTTTCGTTGGCCAGCAGTTTGGGTGTAGTACCGGAAGCGATCAGCGCGTGGAAGCCAGAAACGGCACCGCAGGCGATGGTAATAAACAGGAACGGGAACAGGGTGCCTTTCCACACCGGGCCGGTGCCATCCACAAACTGCGTCACCGCTGGCATTTTCAGGTCTGGGTTGAGGATCACGATACCGATCGCCAGCCCGACGATAACGCCGATTTTCAGGAAGGTCGCCAGATAATCGCGCGGTGCCAGGATCAGCCACACTGGCAGCAGGGCGGAAATAAAGGCATAGCCGATCAGGGTATAGGTGATGGTGGTGTCTTTAAAGGTCAGCGCCGGGCCCCAGTAAGGGTCATGGGCGATCACGCCGCCAAACCAAATGGAGGCCACCAGCAGCACGATACCAATCACTGACACTTCACCCACACGGCCAGGGCGCAGGAAGCGCATATAGATGCCCATAAACAGGGCGATTGGCACGGTAGAGCAGACGGTAAACACGCCCCACGGGCTTTCTGCCAGGGCTTTCACCACGATCAGCGCCAATACCGCCAGGATGATGATCATAATCAGGAAGCAGCCAAACAGCGCAATGGTGCCGGGTATCGGGCCCATTTCCTTTTTGATGATCTCGCCCAAAGAGGCACCGTTACGGCGCGAGGAGATAAACAGCACCATAAAGTCCTGTACCGCTCCTGCTAACACCACGCCGCCTAGCAGCCACAGCGTGCCGGGCAGGTAGCCGACCTGTGCCGCCAGCACCGGGCCAACCAGCGGGCCAGCACCGGCGATCGCCGCAAAGTGGTGGCCGAACAGCACGTTCTTGTTGGTTGGCACATAGTTCAGGCCATCATTATTCACCACCGCCGGTGTAGCGCGAGTGGCGTCCAACTGCATCACCTTGGTGGCGATATAAAGGCTGTAGTAGCGATACGCCACCAGATACACCGCCACCGAAGCCACGATGATCCACAGCGCACTGATGCTTTCGCCACGGCGTAATGCCACCACGCCCAGGCAGGAAGCACCCAGTATTCCTAATAATATCCATGGGATATGTTTTAAAATTCCCTCGCGTTTCATTGAGGTGTCCTTATTCCTATCTGCAAAAAATGAGTGATCAATCTGGTTATTTGTTATTGCAGGCAAACAGCGCCTGTTGTCGGACATTGGTGTTGTAGCGTCTTCCCCGGTGTTAAGGGGCAGGTAGAGGAACAGCTCATCATCACTAGCCTGGGGAGGGGAATACATCTGATTTTCAGTCAGCGGTTTCATACGCTGACGAACGGTTGGAATTGCAGGATGAGTGGTTTCTATCAATGAGGCAGAGGTGTTAAGCCAGTGGCTAAAAGAGAGACGCAGCTCACAAAAACCGCGTCCTTGCTCGGTTATTCGACGTCAGGTGGAAACGCCAATTATCCAGATCGCCCATTGTGAGCGCTGTGTATGGCGTATTACAGGGTGGCTTTTACCTGGCCATGAAAATATTCGCCATGCTCGGTAGCAACTTGATGCGCGCGAGGTTTCTTGAACAACACGCCAAATACAGTCTGTAAAGCAGAACTTTCTCTCTGTGGGGACAAGGTATTCAGCGATGGAGATAATTTTTTATCCATCTTTCTTTTATTATCATTATCCGTTAACAGAGGGGTCAAGGAGCGAACATTGAGCTTGGCGAGTGCTGAGCGCTTATGACAGCTCACCGTTTTTTCGCTAATGCCGAGTTCCTTGGTTATCTGAAGGATTGATTGCTCGTTCAATATCCGGTGCAGCACGATCAACTCACGTGGTGTGAGCGTGGTCGAGGTCGGTTGAGAATACTGATACATGTCAGTAGACATTAAAGCTGCATTTTGCAACTGTTGCTGTAACTGCTTTATTGACATTGAAATATCTATAAATGCCCAGGCGTTTTTTATATTGCCAAGGTAGGGTTGCAACTTATTTATATAGGCAATATCGCCGATGAATAATATCCTGCTTCTTAGCGCTACTTTGTGCAAACGCTCACAAACCAGATTGATCAACGAAACGGAATTATCGTTATTATCGCTTAATACGATGATGACGATATCTCCAGACGTCAAATTACTGACATTGGATTCGAAACCTTCTTGGGTATTGCCGCTGTCAATAAAATTAACACTTTCAGCGAAGGAGGTATTGTTAATTAACGTTCCTAAGCCAATGCGCGTGAAGTGGCAAGCGCATTGCAGCACAATCTTTTTTTGATTCATGACTTAATCCTAAAACTTTGAGCAAATCTGAAATGGTTTTTTATCAGGCCAGAGGGGTAATAATAAAGTTTAACCCGTAGTGTTCTGTTTTAACGAGGTGATTGCAGAGGATAAAGAGTATTACGTTCAATGCTAGCTCCACCGATAGGGCGCACTATAAGAGTTATCTTGTGCCCTGGGGAGATGATATTTTGTTGGGCGTTATACGTATATTTATTATTTGAAAATAAATTGATAAAAAACAATTTGATAGAGTTAATTTTGCAAGGTTGGAGTGCTGGTCGGTAATAAGCCATCATATTTATAAGGGTAATAGCCCATACCGCCGGTATGGGCTGGTGAAATAATCAGAAACGCCAGGTAAAGCCCGCATTAACGCGGTTATCCTGGTGATTTTGTGAGAGCAAACCACCATAGCCCAGCGACAGGGCTGCATTCTTGCCAACGGCGACTTCTGTGCTGGCTTTCAGCACCGCGCCATCGCGGGATACCGGCACGCTGTTGACCACAAACGATGAGTTGCTGCCGCTGAACATCAACCCGGTAGCGCGATCCAACTCGCCATACTGGTGTTGCCAGCCCAACTCGCCACGCAGCGTAACGGCTTGCAGCCGGGTGTCAGCACGTAACCCCAGCGTTGAAACCGTTGCGTCAGTGTGCTGCTTATCTCCGCGTAGTGCAGCGGCACCACCACTTTCAGCAATACCGTTGTTCTGGAAATTGCTGTAAGCCAAGTTGGCAAAGGGCTCAAGGTTAACCTCCGCAACCTTGCTGCTGTAACCTACCTCGGCGAACAGTTGCTGGGTGCGGGCACTGTACTTGGCCGCAGCGTTGTCAGACTGCGCGCCATAGTTGATGGTGCGGGCGGTATCAATGCGGTGCCAGGTGTAGGTACTGCCAGCCCGCAATGCCAACTCACCAAGCTGCTTACTGCCGTATGCCCCCAGGTGATAGTTGTCGCTGTTGGCGTTAGAACCGTAGCCGCCATCTAGCGAAGTCCGGGTGTAGCCTGTCGCCATACCTAACTGCCAGTCTTCGGCATAGACAGAGTCCAGCCCCATCAGAACCCCGTAGGTTGATGCCTGATAGCCGGTGGCGTGAACGTTACCGGAGGCGTGGTCCCAGGCTCCTAGCAGTTGCGCCCAGGCACCGCCTTCGCTCACTTTAATCTCCGGCGAACTGGCCAGCCCTGCGGCCTGGCGTAACCGTCCGTTCAATGCTTCGCGCAGGTAACGGCTGTCATTCATCTGGGCTGAAGCGATATCGGCATGGATTTGCCCCGACAGTTGGCGAAACGCCTGCCGAGCTTCCCAAGGTGTGCTGCTGGTCAGAAGGCTTTCGTACACCGGGTTGCCCGCTCCCAGCGTCTCGGCGGCGTGGGCAACGGCGCGTTCGTTCTGCGTTTGTGCCACATCGGCAAAGGCGGTGGCGTTGCGGCCCACGTTCAGGATCGCCTGATTAGCTTGATAGTTCAGCGTGCTGCCAAGGAACAGATAATCCGGTTGCACGCTGTCAAACTGCCCGCTGATGCCTTGCTGTGCGGTCAGGATGGTGTATTGCTGGCCCAGCAGGCTGCGTACTTCGCTTTGGCTGAGCAGGTTGCCCCGGTTCTCCAGCGAAACATCAACTTCACCGCCGTTCAGCACCGCAACCCCGGCGCTCTGGATCAGATCGCTACGCCCGTCGGCGGCGACTTCGACGGCATAGTGCGCGCCAGGCTGGAAGGTGACGTTATTAGCCACTTGCAAGGTGCCGATCGAGTTACCCGGAGCGATCACTGCCCCAGACCGCGCGCTCAACGCGCCAACCGTGCCGGAGCCGCCGAGCAAAGCGCCATCATCGATCGTGACGGCAGAGTTACCATGATAACCATTGACGATCAGCGCGCCACCGGCGATCTCTGTTGCACCTGAAAAGCTGTTGTTGCCAGTGAGTTCGAGGATCCCCGAACCGTTTTTCACGAAATTGCCGTTACCGGCGATATCATTGTTCCAGGCGTCATAGGCGCTAAAGCCGCCTTGGCTGGCGTCCATAGTGACGGCAACGTTGCCGTTGAAGGCACCATATCCGTCGGCGGCGGCATAGAGATTGAGGCGTGCCCATCCCGAGCCGTTATCCAGCGCGTGGCCGGATTCGATTTCCGTGGTGGCGAGCACCTCGCGCCGCTGTTCGGCGCTCAGATAAGGGAAACGGCTGGCGATCAGCACTTCGGCCCCTTCCGGCACCACGGGGGCGAGATCGGTGGGGCCGATCGGATCCAGGCCGTAAGTCAGGCGATAGGTGTAATCGGCCTTGTTACGCGCCGCCTGCTGCAAACGTTCCGCTTGGTCTGCGGCGGAACAGGCTGCCAGCGTGGTGCCGCACCCTTGTTCCAGCAACGCGCGCAGATCCGTTTGCGCCGCTGCCATCAAGGCTTGAAAATCGTTAGTGGTGGTGATTGGCCCACCCAAGATCCCCGAGATGCTTTTCCCCAAATAATCCGGGTTATTGTTGAGGATTTGCGCCATGGCGTAGGTGGTCATAATGCGCGCACCGATAACGTCCAGCGCATAGTGAGCGCCCAGCGTGACGCGGCTGTTGCCGTATTCAGAGCCACGCAGGAGGAACTCCTGAAAACGTTCCGGTACCATTTCTGCAAACAGATAGGTGCTAGCAAAGCCGAAAGCGGTATGGCCGCTGGGAAAAGAGGCGTTTCCTTTGAGGGTTGGCAGGATGGATACCGCGCTGTCGGTCTGGGCACCAAAGAAATCGAGCGCGCTGAAGCTGTCGATCCTGTCTGGCGCAACCTGCACCGGGCGCGAATTACCGACCGTATTACGGTTTTCTACCGAAGGGCCATAGGCTAGATCGTAGACGTTATACACCCCACCCTCCGGCAGGCTGATGCCGGTGGCTTGCATCGCCGGGTTACCGTTGGGGCTGCCATTGGCGAAATAGTTTTTGGCAAAGCTCGAATCTATTTGGATCAGCGCATTCACCTGCGAGAACAGTGCCGCGAAGCTCGGGGAAAATGTGCTGGCCTTATAGGTTGCCGCGTTGATGCTGTTATTCGCAGCAAAAATTTCATACATCTTCGGCCCCAGCGCATTGGCTACCAGCAGGCCGTTGTCCATGGAGCCAATCAGTGCCGCTATCGTATTGTCTGCAATGGCTCTGGCGCGCTGGGCGGCAGAAGAGTTGTTGTTGATGGCGATTGAGGTGTTGAGGTTTTCGGTCAGGGCATTACGCCCCTCCACGCCGTTGTTAAGCTGGCTGAAGCCTGCGATCAGCTCTGTTGCCTTGATCGTGCGGCTATCCACTGAATAGGCGGGTGCGACAGAAACAATCACGGCAATAGCGATTGCAGAGAGCGCTGCATTTTTTAGCATTACTAATCTTCCCTAATAAACCTATGAATTATCGAGGCAATTTATTAGCAGCTTTTAATGACAGTTTTATGAACAGGCGCTGGGGCGGGGTAAGAGAAAGGGGCGCTGCTGCGCCCCAAGGGATTACTTCAGCGCAATACGGATCACGTCGTCTGGCTCTGTGGCTTCTTTATCGCGGCTGGAGGCCTGCTTCACGCTCACATACAGGGTTTGCCCATCCGGTGACAGCACCAGGCTGTTTGGGTGAACCGGGGTTTTGAGGGTTTTCAGCAGCTTGTAGCTTTTAGCGTCAATCACGCTCACCGTGCCTTCTTTGCGATGAGTGACATACACTTCATCACGCGCCGGATTGAACAGCACCGCCAGCGATTCCGGCAGGTCGATTTTCTGCAAGATATTGCCGCTGCGGGTATCCACCACCAACACCTGCGGCTGCTTGGAGTCGGTGATAAATGCGCGGTGCGTGGCGGGATCCAGGCTGATATTCAGAAAGAAATGCTCTTTCGACTCATCCAGCTTTTTGCGTGACAGAATCTTGTCAGTTTTGGTGTCGATAGTCACCAACTCACCTTCGGCATTGGTCACGTACAGACGGCTTGCTGCCGCATCCAATGCCAGACCGGTGCCAAATTTGCCGGTATCGGTGATGGTGGTGCGCAGGGTCAGATCTTTGCCATCCACCACCCATACCACGCTGGATTCACCTAGGCCGGTGATATACAGGGTATCGGTGGTGACATCGGCCACCAGTTCACGCGGGGCCAGCGGTTTTACCGTATCAGAACGTTGACGGGCGTCCAGCAGCAGGCGGCCTTTCACCTCGCCGGTTTTACTGTCGATGGCGGTTACCGAGTTATTAACGGTATTGCCAAAGTACAGCGTACCGGTTTGGTGATTGATGGCGGCGCCAAAGGGTTTCAGGTCGTTATGAATAACTTGCGTGATATCCAGCGTTTGCGGATCGAGGCGATAAACGATCCCCCCTTTGTCCAGCTTGCGGCTTTGTGAGGTAGCCAGATACAGCGCATTTTCGCTTTGGCTGTACACCATCTCGTAAGCCCCTTTGCCGATCGGTTTGCGCAGCAATTCCGGTTCCGCCTGCGCCCGCAGCGGGGTGGTAAACATCAGAGTGGTGAGCAGCAACAGAGGATAAACCGCGCGTCCGCTAAACCGGCGGCCCATTGTCATTACAGCATTCATACAAGCTCCATTTCGTCAAAGTACAGATCGCCGCAGGGCACAGGCTCAGCGGCCAAATTCAGGCTCAGCATTGAATCAAAGATGAATTTCGATCGGTCACGGCGTTGCATGCCGATCTGTTTATTTGGTAATGATAATCATTATTGATAAAGAAAGGGAGCGTTTTTAATCTTGCAGCGGGATACAGCCTAATATTCGCCTTGTTCAATGGTATCCGCCAGCGCCTGTGCGGCGGCGGAAAGCTGGTGCTGTGCCAGCCGGATCAACCCTACTCGTTTTTCGATCTGCGGGGCGATCAACGGCACGCACTGGGCTCCTAATTCCCCCATCTGTTTCACACACAGGGCAGGAACCGCGCTGACCCCCAGGCCGCTGGCCACCATACGGCCCACGGTTACCAGTTGATGGCTTTCAAATGCCACCTCCAGCTTTTTGCCACTGCGCAATAACTCTTGTTCCAGCAATAATCGCACCGCCGAAGGGCGTTGCAGGGCAATGAAATCCAGGGTCAGCAATTCCCGCCAGGTGACGTGGTCTTTGCTGGCCAACGCCGAACCCTTGGGCACGATGGCGACAAAACGATCGGTACACAACGGGGTGAAATGCAGGGTATCGCTGGGTTCGGGTTCAAAGGCGATGCCCATCTCCACGCGCCCTTCGCGGATCATCTCGAAAACCTGCTCGTTAATCACGTCGTGAACGGCCACGTTGATACCGGCATAGCGATCGCGGAACACCTTAAGCAGTGGCGGGAGCTGGTTGGCGGCGAAAGAGGGCATGGCAGCGATCGCCACCTTACCCCGTTGCAGGGTAAAACGCTGCCGCAGCGTTTCTTCGGCGTTATCCCAGTCGGCCAGCAGTTGCCGAGCGATGGGGAACAGCATCGCGCCTTCTGGAGTTAACGTCACGCGCCGGGTGGTACGCAACAGCAGTGGCCCGCCTAGCGTCTCTTCCAGCGCGCGAATTGCCAGGCTTAACGCCGGTTGCGAAAGATTCAGTTGTTCGCTCGCTTGGGCAAAGTTAAGAGTGTGAGCTACCGCTAAAAACGCACGTAACTGCTTGACGCTCATTTTCATTCTCACGCTCATTAACTCATTGTTAAACATTAGTTAACATTATATTAATAATAATTTCAAATCAATGGCGCATAAAAACAAAATTAACAAATCATTGTTGTGCGCTGATGATGCCTGCGCACGGGGAAAGCACACCGCTTTCGCCACACCATTTTCAGAGGCAAGCGTATGGCAGGGCTGGATAAACGCGTCAGTAGCTATCAGGAAGCGCTGGATGGCCTGACGGACAACATGACGGTGCTGGCAGGGGGTTTTGGCCTGTGCGGCATTGCAGAAAACCTGATCAACGAAATCCGCCGCCGTGGGGTAAGCGGGTTGACGGTGGTATCGAATAATAGCGGTGTCGATGGTTTTGGCCTCGGCTTGCTGTTGGAGAACCGGCAGATCCGCAAAATCATTGCTTCCTACGTGGGTGAGAACGCGTTGTTCGAACAGTTGGCGATCAACGGTGAGCTGGCGGTGGAACTGACGCCACAAGGCACGCTGGCGGAGAAGATCCGCGCAGGCGGCGCAGGGATCCCGGCGTTCTTCACCGCCACCGGCTACGGCACCCCGATCGCCGAGGGCAAAGAAGTGCGTGAATTCAATCAGCGCCCCTACATTCTTGAACAGGCGATCACCGGTGATTTCGCCATCATCAAAGGCTGGAAGGCCGATCACTTCGGCAACGTCATCTATCGCCACACGGCGCAGAACTTCAATCCGCTGATGGCCACCGCCGCACGCATTACGGTGGTGGAAGTGGAAGAGATCGTGGCCCCCGGCGAGCTGGATCCGGCCGCGATCCACACCCCCGGTATTTATGTCGATCGCCTGATTCAGGGCACTTTCGAAAAGCGCATAGAACAGCGCACCCTTCGTTCCTGAGGAGAACCACATGCTTACCCGTGAACAAATGGCGCAACGCGTGGCGCAGGAACTGCGTGATGGTGACTACGTCAACCTGGGGATCGGCATCCCGACGCTGGTGGCCAACTATGTCCCGCAGGGGATGGATGTGATGTTGCAGTCCGAGAACGGGCTGTTGGGGATGGGGGGATTCCCCACCGAGGCACAGTTGGATGCCGACATGATCAACGCGGGCAAACAGACCGTTACGGCGCGACCGGGGGCGGCCATTTTCGACTCGGCGCAGTCTTTCGCCATGATCCGCGGCGGCCATGTGGATCTCACCGTATTGGGGGCGTTTGAAGTGGACGTGGCGGGCAATATCGCCTCATGGATGATCCCCGGCAAGCTGGTGAAAGGCATGGGCGGCGCGATGGATCTGGTGGCGGGGGCCGAAAATATCATCGTGGTGATGACTCATGCGGCAAAAAACGGTGAATCCAAACTGCTGCCGCGCTGCACCTTACCGCTGACCGGGGCCAATTGCATTCGCCGTGTGCTGACCGATCTGGCCTATCTGGAAATTGAAAGCGGGGCTTTTGTGCTGCGTGAACGGGCACCGGGCGTCAGCGTGGCCGAGATCGTTGCCAAAACGGCCGGTGAACTGATCGTACCGGATCAGGTTCCCGAAATGCGCTTCTGAGACAGGAGGTTAACATGCAGAACGTGGTGATTGTAGCGGCGACCCGCACGCCGGTAGGCCGTTTTCAAGGGGCGCTAGCGCCGCTCTCGGCGGTGGATCTTGGCACGGCGGTGGTGAAGGCTTTGCTGGCCAGCAGCGGTGTGGCGGCAGAAAGCGTGGATGAAGTGATCCTCGGGCAAGTATTGACGGCGGGCTGCGGCCAGAACCCGGCACGGCAAACGGCGCTCAACGCCGGTCTGCCTTTCGGCGTACCGGCTTTCACTCTCAATAAAGTGTGTGGTTCAGGGCTGAAGGCGGTGCATCTGGCGGCTCAGGCGATCCGCTGCGGTGACGCGCAGATCGTAATTGCAGGCGGGCAGGAAAGCATGAGCCAGGCACCTTATCTGATGGCCGGTGCGCGAACCGGGCTGCGGTTGGGCCATGCCCAGATGGTAGACAGCGTGATCCACGATGGCCTGTGGGACGCGTTCAATGATTACCACATGGGCGTTACCGCCGAGAATCTGGCACAGCGCTATGACATCAGCCGTGCGGAACAGGATCGCTTTGCCGTGCAGTCGCAACAAAAAGCGCATGCCGCACAGCTGGCTGGGCGTTTTATACCGGAAATCACTCCGGTTCTGGTGCCGCGTGGCAAGCAGGAGCCCTTACTCATAGCGCAAGACGAGCAACCACGGGCAGACACCACCGAAGATCTGCTGGCCCGTTTGCGCCCGGCGTTCCATCCACAAGGCTCGGTCACCGCAGGTAATGCCTCATCGCTCAATGATGGTGCGGCGGCGGTGCTGCTGATGAGTGCGCAAAAGGCGGCCGAACTGCGGTTGCCGGTGCTGGCACGCATTACCGCTTATGCCTCTGCGGGGGTTGATCCGGCGATCATGGGGATCGGCCCGGTCGATGCCGCATGCCGCACATTAGCCAAAGCCGGTTGGGTACTGGATGAGGTCGATCTGATCGAAGCCAACGAGGCCTTTGCCGCGCAGGCGCTGGCCGTGGGTAAAGCATTGGCTTGGAACAGCGAACGGGTGAACGTCAACGGTGGGGCGATCGCGCTCGGTCACCCGATCGGCGCTTCCGGCTGCCGCATTCTGGTGACGTTATTGCATGAGATGCAGCGCCGCGAAGCCAAAAAAGGGCTGGCGATGCTGTGTATCGGCGGCGGGCAAGGGGTGGCACTGGCCGTGGAGCGTGCTTAAGCAATCTGTACTCGAAAATAATAATTAGATAAGGAGTCATTGATGAGCGTTTTAATAGCCCTGGCCGCACTGGCCGTTCTGATGCTGGCGGCCTATCGCGGCTACAGCGTGATCCTGTTTGCGCCGATCGCCGCACTGGGGGCGGTATTATTGACCGACCCTAGCGCGGTAGCCCCCACCTTTACCGGGCTGTTTATGGAGAAAATGGTCGGCTTCATCAAACTCTACTTTCCGGTATTCCTGCTGGGGGCGGTGTTTGGCAAGCTGATCGAACTCTCCGGTTTCTCCCGCTCCATTGTGGCGGCGGCGATTGGCATCCTGGGCCGTCGCCACGCCATTCCGGTGATCGTCCTGGTCTGTGCGTTGCTGACCTATGGCGGGGTTTCTCTGTTCGTGGTGGCGTTTGCGGTGTATCCGTTTGCGGCTGAACTGTTCCGCCAGAGCGGCATCCCGAAACGCCTGATCCCAGCAACGGTGGCGTTGGGGGCTTTTTCGTTCACTATGGACGCGCTACCCGGCACCCCGCAGATCCAGAACATCATTCCCACCAGCTTTTTTGGCACCACCGCCTGGGCAGCGCCCTG
Source organism: Serratia sp. YWN4 (assembly GCF_055790845.1). Lineage (NCBI taxonomy): Bacteria > Pseudomonadati > Pseudomonadota > Gammaproteobacteria > Enterobacterales > Yersiniaceae > Serratia > Serratia sp. YWN4. Next base: position 4,781,752 of record NZ_CM147696.1, on the reverse strand, counting down.
GCTTGGGCTGATTGGCTCGCTGTTTATTATCGTGGTCGGCCTGGCCTACCTTGAGCGGCAGCGCCATAAGGCGCAGCTGCGCGGTGAAGGTTATGGTACTGCGTTGCTGAATGAGCCGGAAACGCCAGAAGATATCAATCTGCCCAATCCGTGGATTGCCATTATGCCGCTGATCCTGGTGGGGTTGCTGAATCTTGGTTTCACCAGATGGATCCCGCAATGGTACGGCCCTAGCCATGAGCTGCTGCTGGCCGGTCTGGCCAAGCCGATCGTCGTCGAAGTGAGCAAACTCACGGCCATCTGGGCGGTGCAGGCGGCGTTGTTGAGTGGCATTGTGGTGGTACTGCTGTTTGGCTTTAGTAATATCCGTGGTCGTTTGGCCGAAGGCAGTAAAAACGCGGTAGGGGGCGCGATGCTGGCGGCGATGAATACCGCGTCGGAATACGGTTTTGGTGCGGTGATTGCGGCGCTGCCGGGGTTTTTGGTGTTATCCAAGGCGCTGGCGACCATCCCCAACCCGCTGCTGAACGAAGCCATCAGCGTTACGCTGTTGGCCGGTATTACCGGTTCGGCGTCCGGCGGCATGAGTATTGCGCTGGCGGCGATGTCGGATTCATTTATTGCTGCCGCCCATGCGGCGGATATTCCGTTAGAAGTCTTGCATCGCGTGGCCTCAATGGCCAGCGGCGGGATGGACACTCTGCCGCACAACGGGGCGGTTATCACCCTGTTGGCGATTACCGGTTTGAGTCACCGGCAGGCTTATGGCGGCATCTTTGCAATCACCCTGATCAAGAGCGCCGCGGTGCTGTTTGTCATCGGAGTGTTCTACCTGACCGGCATTGTATAAAGGAGAATTAACATGAAATTACAGGGCAAAACGGCACTGATCACCGGTTCAACCAGCGGTATTGGCCTTGGGCTGGCCTCTGCGCTGGCAGCGGCCGGGGCGCGGGTGATACTGAACGGTTTTGGTGATGTCGAACGGGCGAAAGATCACATCGCCAGCCTGGGTAAAGCGCCGGGCTATCACGCGGCGGATCTCAGCGATCCTCAACAGATCGGCGAGATGATGGACTATGTTAACCGTGAGTTTGGCGGGGCGGATATTCTGGTTAACAACGCCGGGATCCAGCACGTTGCCAAGGTGGAGGAGTTTTCTCCACAGAAATGGGATGCGATCCTCGCGATTAATCTTTCCTCGGTGTTCCATACCAGCCGCCTGGCCTTGCCCGGCATGCAGGCGCGGGGCTGGGGGCGCATTATCAATGTGGCATCGGTACATGGCCTGGTGGCATCCAAAGAGAAAGCGGCCTATGTGGCGGCCAAACACGGCGTGATTGGCTTGACCAAGACCATTGCGCTGGAAACTGCGCGCACCGCAATCACCTGTAATGCCATCTGCCCTGGCTGGGTGCTGACCCCCTTGGTGCAGCAGCAGATTGATCAACGCATTGCTGCCGGGATCGATCCACAACGGGCGCGGGATGATCTGCTGGCCGAAAAGCAGCCTTCGCAGGAGTTTGTCACCCCAGAGCAGTTGGGGGAACTGGCGCTGTTCCTGTGTAGCGAGGCGGCCATACAGGTGCGCGGTGCGGCGTGGAATATGGACGGTGGCTGGCTGGCACAGTGATTAATATCTGGCTCAGATTTGGCGTTTCTGGGCCGATATCTGCACAAAGTTTACCGTGCAGCACATCTGGCTACAAAAAAGTGTGATATTTGCTCCAGTAATGTTTCACTCTTGGGGGAAAGTGCACATATAATGCGCATCCGGTCACACTTGGCCGGATTTAACACATATTAATCATAGCCAGTGCGGCCACCACTCTAATACGAAGATGAAAATGAGCATTCGCGCGTTATTAACCCTGTTTACGGCACTGGCTGCGTTTAGCCAGGCTGCCCTCGCCGTTGTATACCCTTTACCCGCTAAAGAGAGTCGCTTAGTCGGGGAAAATATCCAGATTACCGTGCCAGCAGACAGCAAACTGCCATTGGAGAGCTTTGCGGCTCAGTACCAAATGGGCTTGAGCAACCTGCTGGAAGCCAACCCGGGCGTGGATCCGTTCCTGCCGTTACCGGGCAGCACGATGACTATTCCGCAGCAGTTGATCCTGCCGGATGCACCGCGTGAAGGCATCATCATCAACAGTGCTGAAATGCGTCTGTACTATTATCCGAAAGGCACCAAGACCGTAGTGGTGCTGCCGATCGGGATCGGCCAGTTGGGTAAAGACACCCCGCTGGACTGGATCACCAGCGTACAGCGCAAGAAAGATGGCCCAACCTGGACGCCAACCGCCAAAATGCGTGAAGAATATGCTGCTGACGGTGAAATCCTGCCAGCGGTCTATCCAGCAGGCCCGGACAACCCGATGGGGCTGTACGCGCTGTACGTCGGCCGCCTGTATGCCATTCACGGTACCAATGCCAACTTTGGTATCGGCCTGCGTGTCAGCCATGGTTGCGTGCGCCTGCGTGCTGACGATATCAAATACCTGTTCGACAGCGTGCCGGTTGGCACCCGCGTGCAGTTTATCAACGAGCCGGTGAAAGCCACCGTTGAGCCAGACGGTTCCCGTTACCTGGAAGTGCATAACCCGTTGTCTTCCAGCGAAGAAGAGCTGAAGTCCAAAGAGCCAGTGCCAATTCTGTTCTCTGAAGCCGTTGGCAAAGCGCTGATGGATCCAAGCGTTGATCAGAATGAAGTGAAATCAGCGGTTGATGCGCGTTTAGGGTTCCCTGTCCGCGTAGGCTGAAGGTTTTGATACATGAAAAGCGCCTGCGGGCGCTTTTTTTACGACACCTGGCATAGCATTTGGGATCAGCGCCCGCGTTTTGCCACCAGCGTGAACTTGTAGTCTTCGCTTTTAAAGAAATTACGGCTGAATTCAAACACCGTGCCATCGCTCAGAAAGCCGGTGGAGACTTTTTCCAGAATCGGCTTCTGTGCATCAATCCCCAGCGCGTTTACCGCATCTTCGGAAGGCATCACCGGAATGATCTCCTGCTCGCTGCGGTCGATCACCAGCTTTTTCACCTGTTCGATATAGTGATACTTGGATTTTTGCATCACCTCGTAGCTGAGATCGGGGAACAGCGCCAGCGGCATCCAGGTTTCTTCCAGCGTGACCGGCTTCTGTTTGATGTAACGCACCCGCTTAACGTAATACACCCTGTCGTCAGTGGTCAGACGCAGCGCTGCGGCGATCTCCGGGCTGGCTTTGGCCACCTGAAAGATCAGCACGTCGCTGTGGGTTTCCACATTGCGATCCGCCAGTTTTTCATAAAAGCTGGTCAATTGATAAATATCGTAATTAACCCGCTCTTCTTTCACATACCAGCCGCTGCCCTGAAGGCTTTCGATCACCCGTTCTTCGGTCAGCAACTTGAGTGCCTGACGCACCGTTACCCGGCTGACACCGTACTGTTCACGTAACAGGGCTTCTGTCGGCAGCGCATCCCCCGGTTTTAGTTCGCCGCTGGCAACCTGTTGGCGCAGAGTATCCGCGATCTGGCGATAAATAGGCTTCTTGCTCAAGATGTTGGCATCCCCGATGGTGTATGGCTTTCTGCCCGCATTCTAGCCTTGATACCTTAATAATAAAACCAATAACCCCTCCTTTCGTTGATTTACCGTTTTATTGTTTTAAAATTGAATTAATACAAATTAAATACAAAAATTGTGGTGATTTGAAATTGATCACAAAATGGTATGGTCTTGCTTGTTATCATCGCCGCCTGTCTGGTGATGGAGCCGCGTTGGCTCCGCAGCGAAAGCAGTTAAACCGAGGATAGCGATGAACCTGAGCAGCCTGACCCACCCCAGCCTGATCAACCTGCAAGCGGAATTTGCGGGGCGCGATCGGGCCATTCATCTGCTGGCCGACCAACTGGCCGAGCAAGGCAAATTGCACGACAAACAGGCTTTTTTGCAGGCGGTATTCACCCGCGAAGCGCAGGGCCCTACCGCGTTGGGTGAAGGGCTGGCGGTGCCGCATGGCAAAAGCGATGCGGTTAAAGAGGCGGCATTTGCCGTCGCTACGCTGAAAACCCCGATTGAGTGGGAAGGCATTGATGGCCCGGAAAGCGTCAACCTGATTTTCCTGCTGGCGATCCCGCAAGATCAGGCCGGTTCCACCCATATGCAATTACTCACCACGCTGACTACCGCGCTGGTGGATGACGATATTCGCGCCGCGGTATTGCAGGCCACCACGGCGGAACAACTGCTGGCCCTGTTGTCCCAAGGTGCGACGGAACCGGTACCGCCGCAGCAAGATGCCGCTCGGCCAACGATCGTGTGCGTGACCGCCTGCCCAGCGGGGATCGCCCATACCTATATGGCGGCGGAATATTTGGAGAAAGCGGGGCGCAAGCTCGGCATTAACGTTTATGTGGAAAAACAGGGGGCGAACGGCATCGAAGGCCGCTTGACGGCCGAGCAACTGAATCAGGCCAGCGCCTGCGTGTTTGCCGCAGAGGTGGCGATCAAAGAGGTTGAACGTTTCAACGGCATCCCGCGTATCGAAACGCCGGTGGCGGAGCCGATCAAACATGCTGAACGTATTCTCAATCAGGCGCTGGCAGCGGGCAAATCCGGCAGCGGCACTGAACGCATCAGGCAACAGGATGCACCAACGCAGAAACCGAGCGTGAAAACCGAGCTAAAGCAGGCGCTGCTGAGCGGGATCTCTTTTGCCGTGCCGTTGATTGTTGCGGGTGGCACGGTGTTGGCGGTGGCAGTGCTGTTGGCACAGATCCTTGGCCTGCAACATCTGTTCGATCAGGAGAACTCCTGGCTGTGGATGTACCGCAAATTGGGCGGTGGCATGCTCGGTACCCTGATGGTACCGGTGCTGGCCGCTTATACCGCCTATTCATTGGCAGACAAACCGGCATTGGCCCCCGGCTTTGCCGCCGGGCTGGCGGCAAACATGATTGGCTCCGGTTTCCTGGGCGGCGTAGTCGGCGGTTTGATCGCCGGTTATCTGATGCGTTGGGTAAAAAGCCATGTGCGCTTTAGCCCCAATTTCAACGGTTTCCTGACGTTTTACCTGTACCCGGTGATTGGCACCCTGGTGGCGGGCAGCCTGATGTTGTTTGTGATTGGCCAACCGGTGGCCTGGTTGAACAACGGCTTGACCAACTGGCTCAACGGCCTGTCCGGCACCAATGCGCTGGTGCTTGGGGCGATCCTCGGTTTTATGTGCTCGTTCGATCTCGGCGGCCCGGTAAACAAAGCGGCTTACGCCTTCTGTCTGGGCGCGATGGCCAACGGGGTATTCGGCCCGTATGCGATCTTCGGCGCGGTCAAAATGGTGTCGGCTTTCACGGTCACCGCTTCTACATTATTGGCACCGCGCCTGTTCCAGCAGTTTGAAATCGAAACCGGTAAATCCACCTGGCTGTTGGGTTTGGCAGGGATTACCGAAGGGGCGATCCCGATGGCAATTGAAGATCCGCTGCGGGTGATCGGCTCCTTCCTGGTGGGATCGGTGGTGACCGGCGCGCTGGTTGGCGGCATGGGCATTGGCCTGTCCACGCCGGGGGCGGGGATCTTCTCGCTGTTCCTGCTGCATGACAACGGCTTGGGTGGGCTGCTGTCGGCGGCGATCTGGCTGGGTGCGGCGCTGATTGGCACGGTGATTTCCACGCTGGTGCTGATCCTCTGGCGGCGTCAGGCGATGAAGCAGGGCAAATACATTGTTGTTCAAGCTGATTGATTTTTTGGCGCGGTGAAGGCCGCGCCCTATTTAGGAATTAAAGATGAAAGCAGTATCACGAGTTCATATTACGCCGCACATGCACTGGGATCGTGAGTGGTATTTTACCACCGAGGAGTCACGTATCCTGCTGATTAACAACATGGAAGAGATCCTGACCCGGTTGGAAACCGATCCTGAATATCGCTTCTATGTGCTGGATGGGCAAACGGCGGTGCTGGAAGATTATTTCGCCATCAAGCCAGAAAACAGCGAGCGGGTAAAAGCGCTGGTGCAGGCGGGCAAGCTGATTATCGGCCCGTGGTATACCCAGACCGATACCATGGTGGTTTCCGGTGAATCCATCGTGCGCAACCTGATGTACGGCATGCGCGATTGCTTAGCCTTCGGCGAGCCGATGAAGATCGGCTATCTGCCGGACTCTTTCAGCATGTCTTCGCAGTTACCGCATATCTTTAACGGCTTTGGCATCACGCGCGCCATGTTCTGGCGCGGCTGTTCCGAGCGCCACGGCACCGACAAAACCGAATTCCTGTGGCAGAGCAACGACGGCAGCGAAGTGGCGGCGCAGGTGCTGCCGCTGGGCTATGCCATCGGCAAATACCTGCCGGACGATGAAGCCGGGCTGCGCAAACGGCTGGACAGCTACTTTAAAGTGTTGGAAAACGCCTCGGTCACTCAGGACATCCTGTTGCCCAATGGCCACGACCAGATGCCGTTGCAGCAGAATATCTTCCCGGTGATGGCCAAGCTGCGCGAGATCTACCCGCAGCGCGAATTTGTCATGAGCCGTTTTGAAGAGGTGTTTGAGCGCATTGAAGCCAGCCGTGAACGCCTGGCGACGCTGAAAGGCGAATTCAACGACGGCAAGTACATGCGCGTACACCGCACCATCTCCTCTACCCGCATGGACATCAAGATCGCCCATGCGGAGATTGAGAACAAGATCGTCAATATTCTCGAACCGCTGGCGGCGATCGCCTGGTCGCTGGGCTTTGAGTATCACCACGGTCTGCTGGAGAAAATGTGGAAAGAGATCCTGAAAAACCACGCGCATGACAGCATCGGTTGCTGCTGTAGTGACAAGGTGCATCAGGAGATCATGACGCGCTTTATTCTGGCGGATGATATGGCCGAAAATCTGGTGCGTTTCTATATGCGCAAGATTGTCGACAACATGCCGGTGCAGCACGGCGATGCCGACAAACTCACCTTCTTCAACCTGCTGCCTTACGCGCGTGAAGAGGTGATTAACACCACGATCCGCATTCGCGCCCGGCAGTTCTCGCTGGTGGACGATCGGGGCCAGCCGGTGGAATATTTTATCCGCGCTGCGCGGGAGATCGATCCGGGATTGGTGGACCGCCAGATTGTCCATTACGGTAACTACGATCCGTTTATGGAATACGATATTCAGCTGCAACAGCCATTACCAGCGATGGGCTATTGCACCCTGCATATCCACGGTAATCAGGCCGGTGCCGTGCGCCAACCGGCGGTGCAGCCAACGGATCTGCTGGAAAACCGCTATTACCGCATCGGCCTGAATGCTAACGGCACGCTGGATATTGAAGATAAACAGACCGGCTGCCGTTATCAGCAGGTGCTGCAACTGGAGGACGGCTCGGACGATGGCGACGAATATGATTATTCCCCTTCTCGTCACGAATGGGTGATCGACTCAACGCAGAGCGCCGTGACCACCGCCATCCGCCACGAAGCCTGGCAGAGCAGCGCTACGCTGGCGCTGCGTATGGCGCTGCCAGCCAATCTGCAACAGCGCGCCGAACGCCAAACCGATGGTTATCTGGATGTGCAGTGCCAGATCACGCTGGCGCACGATAGCCGCCGTATCGACATTGAGCTGCAACTGGATAACCAGGCCGACGATCACCGCGTGCGGGTGCTGATCCCGACGCCGTTTGCCAGTGAAACCGTACTGGCGGATAACCAGTTTGGCTCCATTACCCGCCCGGTGGACGATCCGGCAATGGCGCACTGGCAGCAAGAAGGCTGGAAGGAAGCGCCGATCCCGGTGTGGCAACTGATGAACTTTGCTGCGTTGCACGATCACCGCCACGGATTAGCACTGTTTACCGAAGGGCTGCGCGAGTTTGAGATTATTGGTGAACGCCGCGATACCTTTGCGCTGACGCTGTTCCGTTCGGTTGGCGTGCTGGGTAAAGAAGAACTGCTGCTGCGGCCGGGCCGCCCTTCCGGCATCAAACTGCCGACGCCGGATTCGCAACTGCGTGGCAAACTGCGCTGCCGCTTCAGCCTGTTCAGCTTTGCCGGCGATCCGCATCAGGCGGGCGTGATGCAGCAGGCGCGGGCCTACGTCACCCCAGTGCGTTGCTACAACAAGATCCCGTTCGATGCAATGAAGCTGAATTTGGCGGCATTCCGCACCCCGCAGCGCTTCAGCCTGCTGTCGCTGGCAGAATCGGGCCCGGTGTTGAGCGTGCTGAAAAAGGCCGAAGATGCCGAAGCCCTGATTATCCGCGTTTATAACCCTTCAGAGCAGGTGGCGATCGGCGGGCAGCTCACGCTGGAACAACCGCCGCAGCAATGGCTGGAAACCGGCATGGATGAACAACCGCTGGCGCAGCAGAGCGCGGCGAGCGCGGATTTCGGCCAGCTTGCGCCGTGCCAGTCGAAGACTTTCCGGTTTATTGGTTAGGGTTGGTGTGATGACAAAATAATCTTATTCAAAGTCAACTGTGCGGGTTTGGTATGCCAGGCCCGCACAGTTCGTCACTTGGAATCGGCGATACCGGCCCAAAAATCCTCTACGAGTTGCTCGATTCTTGCTGCTGTGTCACCGGTATATTGGCTGGCAATATCATCAATGAGTTTTTCATCCTGCATAGTTTGCAGTTGGAGGATCGTAGTTGTAGCGATTTCGGAACGTAAAATATGTGCAATGTCATGGCCTAACAGGAAAGCTCCCATTCTTTCCGGATCACCTTGGTAGAAATCGATATCGATTGGTTCTTCATAGATTCGTTCATCTTCGATCTTACCGTATGTGCTGATAATCGTGTAAAGGTCGAGAGCATCTTTGGTCCCTGTATTCCTCCGATCTCGCCAGGCGAAGATTTTTAGCAAGGTTAAACCGGGTAAAGTACAAAAAGGGATGGGGCAACCCGAGCTAAGGCGGATGTTCACTGAGTTTGCAAATGCTTCTTGAAAACCATCGACTGACATAACAATGACGTGTTCTGGTGGCCAGGTGAGCTGATTATTTTCCACGATGTTGCCAAAAGGAATGATGTCAATTTCAGTCTGATGCCATGCTAATCGATGAGCATTACCGGTTGTTCTGATTGCACCTTTAGCAACCAAGGCTTCTTTTAGAGCGTTGAACTGCGACCAACTTTCGACAAAAACGGCGATATCAATATCACGCGTTCTGCGTAATGCTTGTCAGTTAAGGCTAACCAGTTCCCTCTCCCTCGGGGAGAGGGTTAGGGTGAGGGGAAGATCACTGAACTAAAGCCCCTCACCCCGGCCCTCTCCCACAGGGAGAGGGAGGCCACACCTTTAGCACCTGCTGCATAATTATGCAGCTTTGCGCTTAACTGACCGGCATTACGCGTTCTGCGGCCCATTTTGTGCCCATAGTCGTGATGTAACAACACTTCACGGGCGGTGGCACCGGCAATAAAGAACCCTACCGACAACTGCGAACAGACGGCGTGAATCTGTTCAAGCAGAGATTCAGTTTCCGAACAGAGTGCTATTTTTAATTCCAAGATAGCTGTCATTAATTATCCTTGCGGCTTCCAGGTTACGATCGTCCTGGCTGGTGATCAGTTCAGCAGCGCACAACATCGCTTTGGCTCGCGTATTTAACTGTAATCCCTCGCCCCAAAAGGCCTTGGTCAAGCGGATTTGGCCGTTGGGTGCCGGATAAAGCCCGAGTTCTTTCCTGCGTTGTAGCAAAGGTTGGTGGGTAAACAGGATCAGTATTTCTGGCTGCAAATACCCCTTGGTCAAGAGTGAGGCTCCGGCTTCGCCCCCCCAGTATTCTTGTGGTGATAAAGGGAGTTGATACCACTCTGCTGCTGGTTCGAGTGCAATACTTTTGAGTTTTGGCCGCAACACGTTGCCATATTCCCGCAACCAGATAGTCATCAACTGCTCAGGTTGTATCAAACGGCGGCCATGGTTTGATTTTCGATAATAACGTTGTGTTTCAAGAGAATCGAAGGCTTTGCTGACCATGCCTAGCGATATTCCCGCAAGGTTGGCTAGGGTGCGATAATTTTCGTTAATGGTACCGGGCTCACTGAGTAACACAAACAGCAGCTTTAGCGTCCCTTCACTGATTCTGTGTGGCCGGATATCATCGTTGTAGAGGGGATTCACCGCCTTTTTCCCTGCAATATACAGATACAGACCTTTAATACTGATCCTGGCGTTTCCTGCAGCATCGATAAAATGAATGCCGTTTTTTTCGCAGAAATCGGCCATTTTTGGGGTTAAAGGGGAGCAGATCAGTAGTGGTGGATGGGTTCGGCTGTTATGCCATTTTTCGAGCAACAGATAGAGATTTTCTTTGCGGCGCACCATTTTGACTTCGAAGTCAAAGATAAATTGCTCATGGTTGGGAAGGGTCAGGCAGGCTTGACCATCGCCGAACGAACTATCGCCATTCTGGTTTAGCTGGAAACCCAATTGAAAACCATTGGGAAGATTTTCCTGAATGGCGTTGAGCAGCGTTGTGTCTTCAGCTATTTGCATTTGTTCACACCTTTATTTTGTTCATGCGTCATGAACAAAACTATTTTATGAACAAATTGGTCGTGGCGCAAGCCAGAAACAGCGATGTTTAACAAGGATAAGCATCATAATGATAACCAGATTAGCGAGTAATCAAACAGGCCGCGATTTTGTCGTGGGTGATCTCCATGGTTGCTTGAAGGAGTTATTAATACTGTTACAGCACGTGAGCTTTGATGAACAGAAGGATCGCTTGATAGCCGTGGGAGATTTGATCGACCGGGGCAAATATAGCCTGGGGTGCCTGTCTCTGTTGAGGTACTCGTGGTTTTACGCAGTATTGGGAAATCATGAGCAGATGTTAATCGATTACATAACAACGGATAAGGCTCAGTGGCGAGAACAGGAAAGAAGGTGGCGTGCGGTTGGCGGAGGATGGTTTTTTGCTCTTAACGGTGATGATCAACAGCAGTGCTATGCCTCTGTAACAGGGCTACCGTTGGCGATACAGATTGCAACAAAGCAGCATGGTTATTGTGTTGTTCACGCTGAAATCCCACCAGAAATTAATCATATCCAAGAGTTTCTCAATGGGTTGCAGGCTCAAGATACGTCTATACGGTTGAGCTGTTTGTGGGGGCGAAGACGCCATAAGATGGGGCTCAGTGAACGGATAGCAGGCGCTGATTATGTACTGTGTGGACATACCCCAGGTGAGTCGAAGCGCATTCTTGGCAATATGCTGAACCTGGATTACGGTGCTTTTGACATGGCACATCGTGGGGGATTATGTCTGTTTGAGCTAGAACGCAATCGTTTTTATATTTTGCGTCATAAAGGGATTGAAGAAAAAAATCTGTAATTGCCTGATTCAGCCACTGCCGCTTGGTTTGTAGGGCGCGATACTCAACGCCCTGGCTCGTAGTTACAAACCAAACTCCCGCGCCAACCGATCGATATCAGCGCGCTGAAACTGGTTAAAGGCTTCCCTAGGCTGCTGTTGCTGAATAAACCCCAGCAGCGGATCCTGCACTTCGGTGCGGATCCCGCTCAATTCCTCCATCACCGCCAGCCCGCAGAACGGCACGTAGGCTTCGGCATAGCCTCCTTCATGCACCATCACCAGTTTGCCAGCGCACAATCGATCGGCGGCGTTTTGCACCAGCGCTGTCATGGCGCGGAAGCTGTCGCTGTGCAGTTGCATACGTGCCAGCGGATCAAGGGCGTTAGCGTCGTAACCGCAGGCGATGATAATCAGCTCCGGTTTGAAGCGCTCCAACGCCGGGATGACAATCTGCTGCATAGCGTATTGATAGCCGTCGTCACCGGCACCGGCCAGCAGCGGAATGTTGAGGTTATAACCGTAACCGGCAGCTTCTCCGCGATCCTGCTCACCGGCGTAGCCCGCCGGGAAACAGCCGTCCTGATGCAGTGAAATGGTCAACACATTAGCCCGTTGCCAGTAGATATGCTGCGTGCCGTTACCGTGGTGGACGTCCCAGTCGATCACCGCCACCTTGCCCAGCCCCAGCTTGGCCTGAGCGCGTTCGATGGCGATCGGGATATTGGCCAGAAAACAGAACCCCATCGATTGATCCGGCAGGCAGTGGTGGCCCGGCGGGCGCGACAGCGAATAAGCATTGTCCAACTCGCCTTTCAGCACCGCTTCGACGGCGGCGCAGGCCAACCCGGCAGAGAGCTTGGCGATCTCATAACTGCCCGGCCCCAATGGCGCTTCTTCCCCCAGCATACCGCCGCCGTTGTCGCTCAGTTGCTTGAAGCGTTGCAGGTAATGCGCCGGGTGGATACGCAGCAGATCCTCTTCTTCCGCCGGTTCTGCACTCAGCAGGCTGAGCTGGCGCGACAGGCCGGAAACGTCCATCAGGTTTTTCATCCGTCGCTTGGTTTCCGGCGATTCCGCATGGCCTGCGCCCGATGGCGGTTGCACCCAACCGCCCACCGGCAGCGTGGTGGCGTGCAGACCGGTGCTGTGCCAGAAGCAGCGTTCATCAAAGAAGAAACCGGTTTTTCTTTTCACCTTATAACTCCTGTTAAACGGCGCGGCGTGCGCGGTGAAGCCAGTGAGATCAGCAGCAAAGACAGCAGCGCGCAGGCGAGCGCACCGGCCAGCAAAGAGCCGATCCCACCAGAAGATTCGATCAGGTAACCCGCCAGCGTTGGGCCAATCGCCATCCCACCGCCGATCACCAGGTTAATGCTGTTCATCAGCTTGCCGTTGTCATCCAGCGTGGCGACGCGCGCCAGAATGAACGGCAGCACGAAGGTCCAGGTGAATTTGAACATCACTGCGGCCAGCGTGAAGCGGATGAGCAGCGGCTCGCGGCTCAGCAGCACAATGCTGGCGATCAGCAGGCCATAGCCGATCCACAACAGCGGTTTATGGCTGCGCCGTGCGCCAATCAGCGAAGCGCCTCCGGCACCGATAATGCCAAACAGCGTAGCGGCCGCCAGCACCTGCCCGCTGTGCACCAGCGAAAGACCTGCGGTGGCGGCGATGTTGCCGATAAACGTCCAGACCGCACTCAGGCTGATATAGAAGGTTAACACCGCCAACACGGCGTACAGTTTGCGGCTGAGCGGTGCCGGTGGGAGCTGGCTTGAAGCGCTGCTGGTTGGGCGAAAGCCACTGGGGAACGCGCGGATCAGCGGCAGGCAGCACAGCATGATCGCCGCCAGAACCAGGTACACCACCATCAGGCCGAAATGGGCGAACAGCGGCGGCAACGCCAGCAGGCCAAGCACCCCCAGCAACAGCTGGCCCAACACCCAGAAGGCGTACACCCGGCTGGGGTTGGCGGTGCCAGCAGCGCAGGTGATGCACAAAATCATCAGCGTGCCGCCTGCCAGCGAGGCGATAAAGCGCAGTATCAGCAACAGGTTGAAATCATTGACCATCGCCGAGGCCAGATTGCCCAGCAGAAACACCGCTGCCGCTAGCGCAGCGACTTGGCGCCAGTTAATGCGGCTGATCCACCACCAGGCCGGGAGGGTCGCCAGGCTCATGGCACCCAGTTCGGTAGAGAATAAGCGGCCGATCTGGCCGGGGCTGAGTTGCCATTGCAGCGCTAACTGCGCAGCGACGGCAGGTGCGGTCATTAATATCCCCGGTGCGATGGCCGCAAAGACAATAATTGCCGCTAGCAGTTTGGGCGGGCAGAGGAGCGCCGTATTAGGAGCAGATATTGAAAGTGAATTATTGGACATCATCACTATCCTCGGGTTTCATCCATAAATACCCGCCACGCCGTTTTTTGCGCATGCGGAAGCCACGCCAGGTTTGGCGGATCTTGTGTTGATATTTTTAGTAAAACGAATCAGCCGTGAGCGATAAAACCGCTGGAAACCAGCTCAGTGCGGTTAACCACCGCCGTTTTGGCAAAGATATTGCGCATATGCGTTTTCACCGTCGAGAGCGAGATCCCCAGCTTCAAGGCAATGCGTTTATTGCTCGCCCCTTCGCGCACCATATTGACGATCTCCTGCTCTTTGGCGGTGAGCTGCGGTGTCTCTGCGTCGGGCAGCAGATCGCGGGTGGCCAGTTCGATCAAGGGCATGATCGCCCGTAACCGGCTGCGTTCGGGCTCGGTGAACGGTGTATCGCGGATCAGCGAAACCCCGGCGATGATCCGCTTGCGCTGGCGAATAAAAATCTCTGTCATATCACGCATCTGGTTCGGCAACATAAAGTCGTGATAGTAGTGGCTGTTATTGGCGAACGCCGCCGGGCTCATACCCACCATGGTGGTTTCCTGCTGGTGGAAATTGGCGGGTTTATGCGGATCAAACTGCTGAAAGTGATTCAGATATTGCTGGTGGGTGTTATCGGAAATGCCGTGCAGGATATAGTGATCGGGCTGTAAATCCGGATCGACCAGATAGAATACCGCCGCAGAAACCGGGATCAGATGCGCAATGGTATTCAGACAGCTTGAGATAAAAGCGTCGTTACGCACGGGGGATGATGTGGTTGGCATGATTCATTTTCCTCCCTTCCTTGATCTGCTGCTTGTGCAATATATGTACGTTACCAGCATAGTTGTAGCAAATAATTAACACAATGAGAACATATTAACAACGTGAGCGTTATTGCAATAAAATACATTAATAACAACATCTCTGTGTAGGTTGGGTGGGTTTTTTACTGCGAGTTAACACCGATTTCGTTAATACATTAATAAAAATGATGTGGCGATTTCCCGCTGAATTTACAACGGTTTCTGCGGTTTTTACCTGTGCCGTATTTGGCGTAGCGGCGTGCTACAAATGGCACCGCGTGTGGGCTGGCCTCGTTCTTAAGAACGATAGCCAGGCCTGTTTGTGGTTTTCTGCGGGGGAAAGGGTGACTTAAATGCGCTCTACAGGCCGTTAACCCGTTGGTCTTTCGGGTATTTCACCGTATAGGATAATCCCAATTTACGGGCCTGATTCGGCGCCAGATCCAGCGCCCATTGCACTTCGCCGGTATCTTTATTGTAATTGGCGCCATCATACTTGAGGCTATCGATCGTGATGGAAGAATCACGGCTCATTGGCACCTGATCCAACACCACCAATTTAACCGGCTCTTTGCGGGTGTTTCTGACCTCCATGACGTAGGAATATTGCTGGCTGACGGAGTTACCAAAAAACTCGGATTTAGAAGTGAGTTGTTTGTCATTCTCGCGGTTAATAATAATTTTCTTATCCCGGCCTAAAGACAGATCCAGTGTCTCTTTGGCGTTGTTGATATTGATATAACCTTGCCCGACAAAAGAACCTTCAAAGAAAATGCTGGATTGACCCGGCAACAGATTGAGGTTTTCCCACTCTTTTAGCTGAACCTGTAAAAATGCATCCTGCTCTAATTTTGGCACCACCACATAACGGTAGTCGCCTTGCACATCGACATCTTTAATTAATACCGCATGGCTTTTGCCGTCGGCGGCAATATTGTAGGGCAGGGAAATGCTGAAACGGGTATTAACACCGCCGACATCGGTCACCACATAGTCCGACAGGGATTTACTGTTAACCTTTTGGGCTTGCCCCCCGGTAAGGGTATCGACAGATTCATCAGCCATCGGCGCGGGGGCCATGACGGGCATCGGCGCTTCTTGCACCACCATTTTGCTGCGCGAATAATCCTTATACAGATCGAGATACCAAGGGTTTAAGCGCGGTGCCTGCGCGCCTTCGCTGGGGTTACCGCTCGAAAGCGTCAGATTCACTTTATTCCAGTTAATGCCGCTGTTCTGGAAGACGTTGGCTTTATAGCTGAGCTTCACCGGGCGATTAATATTCTCTACTCGCACATCATAGGTTGGAACCCAGCCCGCATCCTGGATCACGTAGGATAATTTAATATCGCTGGTCACGGCTTTCGGGGTGTAAAACTTCACTACCACCTGATTCACCGCTTGGCCGGTTTTTTGCTGGGCTTCCTCAAGCTGGCTGTTCAACTTTTCGATATTTTTATCGATGGCGGCGATCTTTTCTTTAAGATCAATATCCGCCAGCAGCGCTTCGCTCATCCGCTTGCTGACCAGTTCAAGCATCTGGTTAATTTGTTCAACCGAAGCGCCTTCTTTCTCACCGCCCAGCGCTTTGTTGCTTTCCAACACCGAGAGCTGAGCCTGAATCACTTCCCGCTGCACGTTCAGCTTACTCTGCTCACGGCTTGCCGTTTCAATCTGCGCGGTCAGTTGCCCCACTTCTGGTGAGATATTCTCGGTCAGAAAGTCCCGTTTTACGCTGGAGGATTGAACTACCACCCCGTTATCGGCATCCAGCATCAGGCTTTGTTCATTCACTCCGCTGGCGATATTGGTAAATATCACTTCGCTTTCACCCGCCGGTAAGGTGACTTTCGCGCTATTGAATAACTCGGCTCCGCGAATAAATACCGTTACGTCATTGAGCTTAATGTCCTGTATCTGCGTTGCGGCATAGGCTGGGTAGGCTAAAACTAGCGAGGCGCACAGCAATGTGGTTTTAAATCCCTGCATCGTCATCGAGTTATCCTTAAATATGTTGTGGTAATAGGCCTACATTATTGATACCGACGCCGAGAAGCAAATACGCTG
This sequence comes from Serratia sp. YWN4, assembly GCF_055790845.1. Taxonomy (NCBI): domain Bacteria; kingdom Pseudomonadati; phylum Pseudomonadota; class Gammaproteobacteria; order Enterobacterales; family Yersiniaceae; genus Serratia; species Serratia sp. YWN4. The sequence continues at coordinate 4,765,215 of NZ_CM147696.1, read as the reverse complement.
CGCTCGCGTGATATCACCCACAAGTTATCCCCTATCGTTCTTAAGGACGATAGTCAGTCTTTTCTTTTCCTTCTTATAGTGAGATTGCCGCTCCTTGCGGCCACAACACCGGGTCAAAAACTATAAAGAGGAAGTAACCATGAACCTGTCGTCACGGCTTCATGCCCAGCTTGAACGGGGCAAGGTCGGGTTCCCCACCACGTTAGCCAGTTCGGTTGGGGTGATAATGGCCAGCCCGGTGATCCTGACCGTGACCAGCGGTTTTGGCATCGGCGGTGATACCTTCGCGCTGGCGATGCTGATCGCCTTTATCATGATGCAAGCGCAGCTCACCACTTTTTCCGAAGCGGCGGCGATCATGCCGACCACCGGCTCGGTGTATGACTATATCTCCTGCGGCATGGGGCGGTTTTTTGCCATTACCGGCACCCTGTCGGCCTATCTGATCGTGCATATCTTTGCCGGTACGGCCGAAACCATTCTCTCCGGCATTATGGCGCTGGTGAACTTTGAGCATCTCAACACTCTGGTGGAAAGCCACAATGCGTCGTGGATGATCGGCATTGGTTTGGTGGTCATCTTCGGCCTACTGAATGCGCTGGGCATTGAGGCCTTCGGCAAGGCGGAAGTGGTGCTGACGTTCTGTATGTGGACCACGCTGATGATCTTCTCGATCGCCGGGCTGTTGTTGCCCCATGCGGTGCCGTTAGAGAGCTGGTTCGGCAGCACGCTCAACGTCGGCGATCCTCTGGCGGTATTCAGCCTGGTAGGTATGGCGATGTTTATGTTCGTCGGCTGCGAACTGGTGACGCCGATGGCACCGGAGATTAAACGCTCCCACCGCGTGATCCCGCGCGCCATGTCGTTGGGATTGTGCGGCGTGGCGACCTGTATGGCGCTGTACGGTGCGGCGCTCAGCCATCAGGTGGAAAACGTAGTGCTGGATGCGGCTAATAACGTGCATCTGCTGGATACGCCGATGGCTATTCCGGCGTTTGCTGGCCGGGTGATGGGTGATTTTGGCAAATACTGGCTCGGTATCGGGCTGCTGCTGGCCGGTGCCGCGACTATCAACACCCTGATGGCGGCGGTGCCACGCATTATGTACGGCATGGTGCTGGACGGCGCATTGCCGCGCATTTTTGCTTACCTGCATCCGCGGTTTAAAACCCCGGTGGTAGCGATTGCGGCGGCAGTGTTGATCCCTTGTGTGCATGCCATCGCCATTCAGGGCAATCTGGATCGCATCATTCCGATGGTGCTGGCCGCCGTCTGCGCCTGGGGCGTGGCCTATCTGCTGGTGACCTGCTCGGTGGTGATCCTGCGCATCCGTCGCCCGGATCTGCCGCGTGCCTATAAATCGCCGTGGTTCCCGCTGCCGCAGATCGTCTCCAGCATCGGTATTCTGCTGGCGATTTTCAATATTACCCCGCCGGGTATGAACCCGCGTGACGTCTATATCCCGTTCGGCATCATGATTGGCCTGACCGCCGCCTATGCGCTGTTCTGGACCCTGTGCGTGCAGAAGGTTAACCCGTTTAAACCGGTGCCGGTGGAAGAAGTGCTGGAACGCGCCTTTGCCAGGGCAGAAAACGAGGAGGTGGAATTTGATCGGCTTACTTCCCTCACTTAATCGCGTTTGGCGGCGCGATCCTCCGGGCTATCAGCCGGGGGCGGCACTGAACCGCTTGGTCAATAATCTGCAACCCTATGCCTGCGAGCGGCTGGCGGCCAACCAACTGCGGCTTGCACTGCCGCAGGGGCCGATGATTGATATCTGTGAGCAGGTGCAATCGCTGTTTCTGGCGCATATCGTCACCCACCGTTTTTGCGTGCAGGGCCGCACCCGCCTCGCCGAACCGCTGATGCTGAAGGTGATTACCGGCGGCTGGCTGCGGCGAAAGGGGGTGATTTATCGCACCAAAGCCAAACATGCGAGCGCCCAGCGGCTGCTGGCCATGCTGCATCAGTATCCACAAATCGCTGCCACCTTGGAGAAGCTCGATTTCCGCCGTGCCACGCTGACGGTGCAAGAGGGTAACTGGCAGTTGGAGATTGAGCATTTCGCCGCTTCCGAAGTGGTCAGCCGTTTGCCCGCCAGCCGTCGCTATTTGCGGCTGGAGGCCGAGCAGCGGCGTTTGCTGCTGAGCAGCTTCCTGATGATTAGCCAGTTGATGGAGAAGTGCGATGAGTAGAGTGGTGGTGATCACCGGCGGCGGCACCGGCATTGGTGCTGCCTGCGCGCGCTTGCTGGCACAGCAGGGCGATCGGGTGTTTATCGTTGGTCGCCGTCGCGAACCGCTGAATGCATTAGCGGATGAGATTGGCGCGCAGGCCGTGGTCGGCGATGCCGCCAGCGGTGAAAGCTGGCAGAAGGCGATGTTACCGGCGATTTTAGCGCAGGCCGGGCGTATTGATTGCCTGATTGGCTGCGCGGGTGGGATGGGATTAGGGCGAATTACCGACGTGAGCGACAGCCAGTGGCAGCAGGCGCTGGACAGCAACCTCAACAGCGCGTTTGCCAGCGCGCGGGCCTGCCTGCCGGAATTGGTGAGAAATGGTGGCAACCTGCTGTTTGTGGCGTCGATCGCTTCATTGGCCGCCGGGCCGGAGGTGTGCGGCTACGTTACCGCCAAACATGCGTTGATCGGCCTGATGCGCTCCATCGCTCGCGATTACGGTCCGCAGGGCGTGCGCGCCAACGCGGTGTGCCCCGGCTGGGTGACCACGCCGATGGCGGATGAAGAGATGCAACCACTGATGGCGGCGCATAATTTAACGCTGGAACAGGCTTACCAGCGGGTCTGCCGCGATGTGCCGCTGCGCCGCCCGGCCAGCGCCGAAGAGATCGCGCAGGTGTGCCGTTTTCTCTGTTCACCGCAGGCGTCGATTATTACCGGTGCCGCGCTGGTGGCCGATGGCGGTTCGACGATTGTCGATGTTCCCACTCTCGCTTTCACCTCTTTATAAGGAGCAACAGATGAGTTCAGAAGCGGTATTTATTCAGGTTGGCGCGTTGGCAGAAGGTTTTGCTCCGCATAGCCATACGCTGGAGCAGCAGGATTTGGCGGGTATGACGCTGGCGTTCCATTTTGCCGAAGGGGAAACAGTGAACGGCTATTTCAATGACGATCAAACCTTGCTGTGGCAGGATCGGCGCGTTGATTACCGCGCCACCAGCATTCGCCCAGAGATCCTGTTTATCGATTTTCTCGATCCGCAGCGCGCCAACGGCAGCATCACGCTGGTGTGCAATCGCCAGCAGGGCAACTTTACCGCAGTGTATGGTCAGTTGCCGGATGAGCCGCAGGTGCGGCTGGATGCTTTTAGCCGGGTCGAACAGGGTTTGCCGCTGACGGCGGTGAATGTGCAATTGCGTTTTGGCCGTCTGGATCACAGCGCGGCACCATTGCCGCAGTTGACCGATGAACTGATCGGTATGCGCAATCTGTACACCTACAGCCCGACAGAACGTTACGAGCATATCTATCTGAATGACAATTTCTACGCCTGGCAGTGCTTAGACGGCGTTGAGCAAGGGTTGGCGGACGTCGATCGCTGCCATTATGTGAAAGTGGCGGAACAGCTCTACCTGTTCGTCTGGCGCGAAAAGATTGTGCCGACGCTCGGCGTGGTGCTGATCGATCTGCAAGGGATGCGCACCGATGGCAAGATCCTCGGTTATCAGGGCAGTGATTTCAACGCCTTGAGTAACTTTGCCGTGGGAGCGCATGCGCAGATCCTGAATATCACTCAGCATCCGCTGGCCTGAGCCGAGAAATTGCACGTTGCAGCGCCGTTGGCTGCAACTCTCATTATTGCTCGCTGGAGTCCACCGCCACGTCGTCCGGCTGCTTATCACCCAACAGAGTCAACTCACCCAGCAACCCCATCAGTTGTTCCATTTTCTGCCGTGAAAACGCCGCTTCGATCTCCTGATACCCCTGTTCCACCTGATGACGTGCCAACTCATACAGCTCTTGGCCTTGCTGGGTCAGCGAGACATACAGCTTGCGCTGATCGTTAACCGGCTTGAGGCGGAAGATCAGTTTATCCCGTTCCATGCGCGACAGAATGCCGGTCAGGCTGGGGCGCAGGATGCAGGTTTCTGCGGCGAGTTCATGGAATTCAATCGAACGGCTGTTGGCCAAGACGCGAATGATACGCCACTGCTGTTCCGTCAGATTATGGCTTTTCAGGATCGGGCGGAAGAACCCCATGGCGGTTTCACGCGCCTGTAACAGGGCGATGGTGAGCGATTCATGCATGTGTATGGCCTTTGCTTTCAAAACGTTCTGTCTGTTGAAGGGGGGTTGTTAACAACTTAATAGTAGCCAACTTTGCGGCGACGAAGGAAGCAAAAGTACCCGCCGTGATGAAAAAAAGCACTAGAAAAGGTTAACGGATTGAATAATAGCAGCAATGTTTTTGTTTTGTGAATATTTCGTTATCGCGATCACAAATTAAATTAACCGCGTTGCGTAAAAGCTGAACAGCGTATAAAACTAATCATTAATATATTAACGAATAGTGATTGTGCTGTTTTGCCATTGAAGGAGTCTCTATGAAAGGCACCGTATTTTCCGTTGCACTGAATCACCGCAGCCAGCTTGATGCCTGGGATCAGGCGTTTCGCGCGGCCCCGTATCAAACCCCGCCGAAGACGCCGGTGTGGTTTATCAAACCTCGTAACACTCATCTGATCAACGGCGGCAGCATTCCCTTCCCGGCCGGTGAAACCGTGCACAGTGGTGCCACGCTGGCGGTAGTGATCGGCAGCATTGCCCGTAAGGTTCCAGCAGCGAAGGTGGCTGACTACATTGCCGGTTATGCACTGGCCAATGACGTCAGCCTGCCGGAAACCAGCTTTTACCGCCCGGCGATCAAAGCCAAATGCCGCGACGGTTTCTGCCCGCTCGGCGAAGTGGTGCCGTTAAGCAATGTGGATCAACTGGAGATCGTCACCGAAATCAACGGCGTAGAGCAGGATCGCTGGTCAATGGCCGATCTGGTGCGTTCGGTGCCGGAGCTGATCGCCGCCATCAGCGATTTCATTACCCTGCAACCGGGCGACGCGGTGTTGGTTGGCACGCCGCACCAGCGGGTGGAGATCAAACCGGGTGATGTCGTCACGGTGCGGGCCGCAGGCTTGCCAACTCTTAACAACCGCGTGATGCAGGTAGGAGAATCATCATGAAACATGCTCGTATCCGCCATCATGGCCAGATTGTGAACGTCACCGTTGATGGCCAGTTGCAGGTCACGCTGCCGGACGGCAGCAAGTTAGATGAATATGACGTCGAGTGGCTGCCGCCCGCGCAGGGCACGGTGTTTGCCCTCGGCCTGAATTACGCCGATCACGCCAGTGAGCTGGAGTTTAAAGCGCCGGAAGAACCGCTGGTGTTCCTGAAAGGGCCAAACACCCTGACCGGCCATCGCCAGGTATCGGTGCGCCCAGCGGGCGTCGACTATATGCATTACGAAGCCGAACTGGTGGCGGTGATCGGCAAAACCGCGCGCAACGTCAGCCGCGAACAGGCGATGGAATACGTGGCCGGTTACACCCTGTGTAACGACTACGCGATCCGCGATTACCTGGAAAACTACTACCGACCAAATCTGCGGGTGAAGAGCCGCGACACGCTGACGCCGATCGGCCCTTACATTGTCGATCGTGACGATGTTAACGATCCGCACAACCTGGCGCTCAGCACCTACGTCAACGGCGAACTGCGCCAGCGCGGCACCACTGCCGATATGATCTTCGACATCCCATTCCTGATCGCTTATCTGAGCGAATTTATGACGTTGCATCCGGGCGACATGATCGCCACCGGCACGCCGAAAGGCTTGGCCGATGTGCAGCCGGGCGACGAAGTGGTGGTGGAGATCGAAGGCATTGGCCGTTTGGTTAACCACATTATCAGTGAAAAAGATTACGAGGAGAGCCTGAGATGAAAACCATCAACCATTGGATCAACGGCAAGAACGTTGCCAGTAAAGAGTATTTCACCACCGTTAACCCGGCCAACGGTGAAGTGCTGGCGGAAGTGGCCTCTGGCGGCCAGCTAGAAATCGAGCAGGCGGTGGCCACCGCTAAAGAGGCTTTCCCGAAATGGGCCAATACGCCGATGAAAGAGCGTGCTCGCCTGATGCGCCGCCTGGGGGAACTGATCGACCAGAACGTGCCGCAGATTGCCGAGATGGAAACCGCCGATACCGGTTTGCCGATCCACCAGACCAGAAACGTGCTGATCCCGCGTGCCTCGCACAACTTTGAGTTCTTTGCCGAAATCTGCCAGCAGATGAACGGCCGCACCTACCCGGTGGACGACAAGATGCTCAACTATACGCTGATCCAGCCGGTGGGAGTGTGCGCGCTGGTGTCGCCGTGGAACGTGCCGTTTATGACCGCCACCTGGAAGACCGCGCCCTGCCTGGCGTTGGGTAACACCGCGGTGCTGAAAATGTCCGAACTGTCGCCGCTGACTGCCGATCGCCTGGGCGAACTGGCGCTGGAAGCCGGTATTCCGGCCGGGGTGCTGAACGTGGTGCAGGGCTACGGCGCTACCGCAGGGGATGCGCTGGTGCGCCATAAAGACGTGCGCGCGGTGTCGTTCACCGGCGGCACTTCCACCGGCCGCCGCATCATTGAAAGCGCCGGGCTGAAGAAGTTCTCGATGGAATTGGGCGGTAAATCGCCGGTGCTGATCTTTGAAGATGCCGATATTGAACGCGCATTGGACGCCGCGCTGTTCACCATCTTCTCGATCAACGGCGAACGCTGCACCGCCGGTTCGCGCATCTTTATTCAGGAAAGCATCTATCCGGAATTCGTCAAACGCTTTGCCGAGCGCGCCAACCGCCTGCGCGTGGGCGATCCGCAGGATCCGAATACCCAGGTAGGCGCGCTGATCAGCCCGCAGCACTGGGACAAAGTTTCCGGCTATATCCGCCTGGGCATCGAAGAGGGGGCCACCCTGCTGGCGGGCGGCCCGGATAAACCGGCGGGCTTGAGCCACGGCAACTTCCTGCGCCCGACGGTGCTGGCGGATGTCGACAACCGTATGCGTATCGCGCAGGAGGAGATCTTCGGGCCGGTGGCCTGCCTCCTGCCGTTCAAATCAGAAGAAGACGGCCTGCGCATGGCCAACGATGTGGAGTACGGCCTGGCGTCGTACATCTGGACGCAGGATGTGAGCAAGGTGCTGCGTCTGGCCCGCAATATTGAAGCGGGTATGGTTTTCGTCAACACCCAGAACGTTCGCGATCTGCGTCAGCCGTTTGGCGGGGTGAAAGCCTCCGGCACCGGCCGCGAAGGGGGCGAGTACAGCTTCGAAGTGTTTGCCGAAATGAAAAACGTCTGTATCTCCATGGGGGATCACCCGATCCCACGCTGGGGGGTGTAACAGACATTTCCCCCCACAGGCGGAACCGGATACCGATAAATGTGGGCCTGAACAGGCCCCAAGAACCCTACTTTTACGGTTCCGTGTGGGCTTTGACTATGAAAACCCGATAAGTTTTCAAGCGAGGATATAGATATGGGTAAGTTAGCATTAGCCGCAAAGATCACACACGTTCCTTCAATGTATCTGTCTGAGCTGCCGGGCAAGCACCACGGCTGCCGTCAGGCGGCCATCGATGGCCACAAAGAGATCGGCGCACGCTGCCGCGAGCTGGGCGTCGATACCATCATTGTGTTCGACACCCACTGGCTGGTGAACAGTGCCTATCACATCAACTGCACCGGGCATTTCAAAGGGGTTTATACCAGTAACGAATTGCCGCACTTTATCCGCGATATGACCTATGAGTACGACGGTAATCCGGAACTGGGCCACTTGATCGCTGATGAAGCCTGCAAGCTCGGGGTGCGCGCTAAGGCGCATGAGATCCCAAGCCTGGAGCTGGAGTACGGCACGCTGGTCCCGATGCGTTACATGAACAGCGATCGGCACTTCAAAGTGGTGTCCATTTCTGCCTTCTGCACCGTGCATGACTTTGCCGACAGCCGCCGCATGGGTGAAGCGATCAGAACCGCGATCGAGAAATACGACGGCACCGTGGCGGTGCTGGCCAGCGGCTCGCTGTCTCACCGCTTTATCGACGATCAGCGTGCCGAGCAAGGCATGCATAGCTACACCCGCCAGTTCGATCAGCAGATGGACGAACGCGTGGTGCAGTTGTGGAAAGCCGGGCGCTTCAGCGAGTTCTGCGAAATGCTGCCGGAATATGCCAACTACTGCTACGGCGAAGGCAACATGCACGACACCGTGATGCTGCTGGGTCTGCTGGGCTGGGATAAGTACGCAGGCGAGGTGGAGTTTGTCACCCCGCTGTTTGCCAGTTCCGGTACCGGGCAGGTGAATGCCGTATTCCCACTCCCTGCTGAAGCCTGAGGTGCCTGAATGCCCCATTTTTATGCTGAATGTACTGACAACATCCGCCGGGAGGCGGATTTGCCCGCGCTGTTTGCCAAGGTACACCACGCGCTGGCGGAAACCGGCATTTTCCCGCTGGCGGGCATCCGCAGCCGCGCCATCTGGCTGGATACCTGGCAGATGGCCGATGGCAAGCAGAACTATGCCTTTGTGCATATGACGTTGAAGATCGGTCACGGCCGCAGCCTGGAAAGCCGCCAACAGGTGGCGGAAATGCTGTTCATCCTGATCAAGGATCACTTCGCCGCGCTGATGGCCAAGCGTTATCTGGCGCTCTCTTTCACCTTGGAAGAGCTGGATCCGGTGCTGAATTACAAGCAAAACAACGTCCACGCGCTGTTTAGTAAAAACTGAATAAGAGGAAGGGCCATCCATGCTGGATAAAGACGTACTGAGCCGAGCCGTGCAGCGCCTGCATCAGGCGGAACAGAACCGGGAGCAGATCCGCGCGCTGTCGCTGGATCACCCGGAGATCACCATCGAAGATGCCTATGCCATCCAGCGCCAGTGGGTTGAGCTGAAGATTGCTGAAGGGCGCACCTTGAAAGGCCACAAGATCGGCCTGACGTCGCGCGCCATGCAGGTCAGCTCGCAGATCACCGAACCGGATTACGGCGCGCTGCTGGACGACATGTTCTTCAACGACGGCAGCGATATTCCTTTTGATCGCTTTATCGTGCCGCGCGTGGAGGTGGAATTGGCGTTCGTGCTGGCGAAACCGCTGCGCGGGCCGAACTGCACGCTGTTCGACGTGTACAACGCCACCGACTATGTGATCCCGGCGCTGGAGATCATCGATGCGCGCAGCCACAACGTCGATCCGCAAACCCAGCGGCCACGCAAGGTATTCGACACCATCTCTGATAACGCCGCCAATGCAGGCGTGGTGATGGGTGGGCGGCCGATCAAGCCGGATGCGCTGGATCTGCGCTGGATCAGCGCCTTGCTGTATCGCAACGGGGTGATTGAAGAGTCTGGCGTGGCGGCGGCGGTGCTGAATCATCCGGCCAATGGCGTGGCGTGGCTGGCTAATAAGCTGTTCCCGTATGACGTGGAACTGGAAGCCGGGCAGATCATCCTCGGTGGCTCCTTTACCCGACCGGTGCCCGCACGGCGCGGCGATACCTTCCATGCGGACTATGGCCCGATGGGCTGCATCAGCTGCCGGTTTGTCTGATCGATCCCCCTCACCCTGACCCTCTCCCCGAGGGAGAGGGGACGGATCGAGTTCGTTGAGGCCGTTGTGCAGAGGCTAATCAAGTGCAGCGATTGGGGACGGATCGGGTTCGTTGAGGCTGTTGTGCAGAGGCTAATCAAGTGCAGCGATTGGGGACGGATCGAGTTTGTTGATGCCGTTGTGCAGAGGCTAATCAAGAGCACTTATTGCTCCCTCTCCCTGAGGGAGAGGGCTGGGGTGAGGGGGAAATACCTAATGGAGAACACAATGCTAACTAACCAATTTAAACAGGCCTTGCAGGAAAAACGCCCGCAGATTGGCCTGTGGCTGGGGCTATGCAGCAGCTATAGCGCCGAACTGCTGGCCGGAGCCGGATTTGACTGGCTGTTGATCGACGCTGAACACGCGCCAAACAACGTGCAGACGGTGCTCGGCCAGTTGCAGGCAGTAGCGCCTTATCCCAGCCACCCGGTGGTGCGCCCGGCCTGGAATGATGCGGTGGTGATCAAACAACTGCTGGACGTTGGCGCGCAAACCTTGCTGATCCCGATGATCCAGAACGCCGAACAGGCGCAGGCCGCGGTGCGCGCTACCCGCTATCCGCCGCACGGTATTCGTGGCGTGGGCAGTGCGCTGGCACGCGCTTCACGCTGGAACCGGGTACCCAACTATCTGCAACAGGCCGACAGCCAGATGTGCGTGCTGGTGCAGATTGAAACCCGCGAAGCGGTGAACAATCTGGATGCCATCTTGCAGGTAGAAGGCGTGGATGGCGTGTTTATCGGCCCGGCGGATCTGAGTGCCGATATGGGGTTTGCGGGCAATCCGCAGCACCCGGAAGTGCAACGCACCATTGATGACGCCATTGCGCGTATCAGCGCCGCCGGTAAGGCACCGGGCATCCTGACGGCGCAGCTGGAACTGGCGCAGCATTATCTGGAATCCGGTGCGCTGTTTGTCGCCGTTGGGGTGGATACCACTCTGCTGGCGCGGGCGGCTGAATCCTTGGCAAGCCAATTCAAGCGGGGCAAACCGGCAGTGCAATCCCCGGGCGTCTACTAATCGGAGTCACTATGAGCAACGTCGATTCGCTCAAGCCGCTTAACCCGGCTGAGCAACATAAAGCGTTAACCGCCACCGAGCAGTCGGTGATTAAAAAGTTATTTCGGCGCCTGATTATTTTCTTATTTGTGTTGTTTGTTTTCTCGTTCCTTGACCGCATCAACATCGGGTTTGCCGGGCTGACCATGAAGCAAGACCTCGGTCTTAGCTCCACCATGTTTGGCCTGGCGGCAACGCTGTTTTACGTCACCTACGTGATCTTCGGTATCCCCAGTAACATCATGCTGAGCAGGGTGGGGGCACGGCGTTGGATCGCTACCATTATGGTGCTGTGGGGCATCGCTTCCACCTGCACCATGTTCGCCACCGGGCCGACCAGCCTGTATATCTTGCGGATGATCGTCGGGATCACCGAGGCGGGCTTCCTGCCGGGGATCCTGGTGTATCTCACCTACTGGTTCCCGGCGTTCTACCGCGCCCGGGCCAACGCGCTGTTTATGATTGCCATGCCGGTGACCATGGCGTTGGGTTCGTTAGTGTCCGGCTACATTCTGGCGCTGGACGGCATGATGAACCTGAAAGGTTGGCAGTGGCTGTTCCTGCTGGAAGGCATTCCCTCGGTGATCCTGGGCGTAGTGGTGTGGTTCTATCTCGACGATACGCCAGCCAAGGCCAACTGGCTGACCGACGAAGAGAAAAGCAGCCTGAAGGCGATGATGGAGGCGGATAAACTGCAACTGGTGCAGCCAGAAGGGCCGAGCAGCCATCGGGCTTTGCAGCAGCGCAGCCTGTGGCGTGAAGTGCTGACGCCGATTGTGCTGATGTATACGCTGGCCTATTTCTGCCTGACCAATACCCTGAGCGCCATCAATATCTGGACGCCGCAGATCTTGCAGAGCTTTAACCAGAGCAGCAGCAATATTGTGATCGGCATTCTGGCGGCGATCCCGCAGATCTGTACCATCGCCGGTATGATTTGGTGGAGTAAACGTTCGGATCGGTTGCAGGAGCGTAAATACCACACCGCACTGCCCTATCTGTTCGCCGCTGCGGGCTGGCTGCTGGCTTCGGCCACCAACCACAGCATGATCCAACTGTTGGGGATTGTGATGGCGTCGGTGGGATCCTTTACGGCGATGGCGATCTTCTGGACTACGCCGGATCAGTCAATTAGCTTTGAGGCGCGTGCGGTGGGGATCGCGGTGATCAACGCCACCGGGAATATCGGCTCGGCCGTCAGCCCGCTGCTGATCGGCTGGTTTAAGGATGTGACCGGCAGCTTCAACTCCGGGCTGTATTTTGTCTCGGCGCTGCTGATTATCGGTGCCGTGCTGGTATGGCGTATCCCGATGAAAGATTCACGGCCGCGTGCCACGCCTTAAAAACTCAAAACCAGGGGTTCAGCAGAGGTTGAACCCCGCTATTCTCATTTTCGGAGGACAGCGTGCAGAAAAATACCGGCTTTATCGTCAATATCGATATTTGCAAAGAGTATGACGCGCATTATGCCGCCGATGAAGTGCACTACGAAACCTTCGCGGGGCTGGCGGCATTTTTCGGCCGTGACATGCAGGTACACTGGCATGAAAGCTTCTTTCAGGTGCACTTTCTGGAAACCGGTAAGATAGAGCTACAGCTTGACGATCAGCACTATTCGGTGCAGGCACCGCTGTTCATCCTCACGCCCCCTTCGGTGCCGCACGCCTTTTTCACCGAACCGGACAGCGACGGGCACGTGCTGACGGTGCGCCAAGAGTTGGTCTGGCCGGTGCTGGAACGGTTGTACCCCGGTAGTAATCTGGCGTTGGAACTGGAGATGCCGGGGATTTGCCTCTCGTTGGCCGACGCGCCACAAGAATTGGCGGCGCTCAGCCATTATTGGGCGCTGATCCGCCGTGAGTTCAGCCAGAAGATGGCGGGGCGTGAGCAGACGTTGGCGCTGCTGGCGCAGGCGGTCTTGACGCTGCTGCTGCGCAATACCTCACTGGAAGATAAAGCCGCCAGCGGTATGCGCACTGAACTGAAGCTGTTTCAGCGTTTCAATAAGATGGTGGATGAGCGTTTTCGCGAACATCTGCCGGTGCCGGAATATGCGCAAACGCTCGGGGTGACGGAGTCGCGGCTCAATGACCTGTGCCGCCGTTTCGCCAACCGCTCACCCAAGCGGCTGATTTTCGATCGCATGCTGCGTGAGGCCAAACGTATGCTGCTGTTCAGCGCCTGTACGGTGCATGAAACCGCCTACAGCCTGGGGTTCAAAGATCCGGCCTATTTTGCCCGCTTCTTCAACCGGCTCGAAGGCTGTTCCCCATCGGTTTATCGCGCCCGCTAAAGTATTACGGGCGAACTTGTTCGCCCGATATTCTTGCGGAATCAGCCTTTGTTCGCTACCAGTTCGCCCACCAGTCGGTTGACCGGATCGCTCATATTGGTGAATTTGGTCAACTCTGAGCGGGTTACCACCACGAAGACACCGATATTTTTCTGCGGCACCATCGCCATATAGGTAATAAAGCCGCCACCGCCGCCGGTTTTCTGAATAATGCCCGGCAACCCATCTTTCGGGGCCATATACACCCAACCTAATCCCAGCGCATCCGCTTGGCCTGGAACATCCATCCCTGTCAGCGAGGCCAGATCCCTACGCTGGAAATACATGGTTTGCTCGCTCTGCGCCGTCAGTTTGCGCGAACCGACGGCGTTGGAGGCAAGAAACTGCTGCATCCAGCGCTGCATATCGCGCGGGGTAGAATAGACGCCACCGCTGCCGCCTGCGGCCGTGGTATCCCGGCAGGCGCTTGGCCCGGTGGCGGCAACCATTAAGCGTGAACACTGTTCGACGCTGGGCGTCAGCGTAGTATCCACCATCCCCAGCGGTACAGTAATTCTCTCACGCAGCAGGGCGTTGTAGGGCTTGCCTGCGGCGCGTGACAGGGCATCGGCCAGCAGATCGTACGCCAGGTTGGAGTAGGCGGCCCGCACGCCCGGCGGCACGGTGATGCTGGCGTGCGCCAGCCATTGCCAGCGTTGGGCTTTGGTTGGCCAGGTAAATACCGGCGTTTTTGGCGGCTTCTTGCCGGGCTGTTCACGCGGCAGGGAACTGGTGTGCGTGGCCAGATTCAACAGGGTAATCGGCTGACGTGCGTTGTAAGACGGCACATAAGCCCCTTTGGGAGCGTATTTGCGCAGCGGATCGGTGAGCTTGATCTTGCCTTCTTCTGCCATCTTGACCATCACCTCGCTGGTCATCAGCTTGGTGATGGAAGCAATGCGGATCAGGGAGTCTGGGCGTGGGCGCTGATCGTTACCCGGTTTGGTATCGCCAAAGCTGCGGTTAACCACCTGATTATTATCGATTACCACCAGCGCCATACCGGTCGCACCGCTATTGAAAAAGATATGTTCTGCATACTGATCGACAATCTGTGACGTCAGTTGAGTGGCGGCCTGGCTGACCAACGGCGCGGCACACAGGCCCAGCGCCAGCAATAAAGCGGAGAGTGAGGTCTTCAACGGTCGTTTTCCATTTTCAAAATGCTGAGGGAAAGGCAAAAGTCGCTGCTTAGTGTAATGCGCGATTGCCAGAATGGCATATGGAAAAAGGCCCGATGGCGCATTTTTACTATGACAGCAGGCTGCTGGCCCGTTGGATATTGTTATGGTCGCTGTTTTGCCCGATGGGCGAAAATGATGCGCAAGGAAAAAAAGTGTTATATGATATTGGTTATCATTATCATCTAAAGGATGGTTGCCATGATGGCCGCGATAATCACCGCATGTGGGTTATGGATCGTCAGTGGGGTTCTGGGCAAACGGCTGGCCAGCGCCTGGGGGGTATTGCTGCCTTGTACTCTGATGCCGTTAATCGCGCTGATCGATCTCAATATGATGCAACTGCGCACCCTGATCGTCGTCGCCATGCTGGTTACGCTGGTGATGCTGTTTAACAGCCACCTGCGCCATTATCTTTTGCTGCCTTCGTTTATGGCGTTGGCAGGCGGATTAGCCGCCATCAGCCTGCATTTCAGCTTTGGCTGAAACGACAAAACCACGCATGGGCGTGTTGGATTTTCAAAGGATTTAAGACGAGGGAAAAGCGGGAGAGAACTCATCAATTGGTGCGAAGAGAGGGACTTGAACCCTCACGTCCGTAAGGACACTAACACCTGAAGCTAGCGCGTCTACCAATTCCGCCACCTTCGCACAGTCGATGTTGTTGCTTTGTTTTCGATTTATATCACCAGCTTGGTGCGAAGAGAGGGACTTGAACCCTCACGTCCGTAAGAACACTAACACCTGAAGCTAGCGCGTCTACCAATTCCGCCACCTTCGCATTGATGCTGTGCAATATAAATCATGTGGTTATTGGTGCGAAGAGAGGGACTTGAACCCTCACGTCCGTAAGGACACTAACACCTGAAGCTAGCGCGTCTACCAATTCCGCCACCTTCGCTTACCAGAAACATTACCGGAGTAATGCTACCACGGAGGCGAATTCTAGAGATTTTGGCGGGTACGTCAATAGTTATTTCCTGGTTTAAGGGCGTTCGCTGGAAAAAACGCCTATCCCCTTCATCTTTCAAACTGCAGCGTTGTTGACTGCGTACGCTCACCCCAGTCACTTAGTTGTCTAAGCTCCTGGGGATTCGCGTACTTGTCGCCTAGCTGCAGATTGAAATCTATTGGGGATAGCGGATTAATATTTGTTGAACAGACCAATCAGCCAATCAATCAATACCCTGACGCGTGGCGCAAGGAAACGGCCAGGGGGATACATGATGTAGATCGGCATCGGCGGCGGCGGTGTTTCTGCTAGAACTTCGATCATTTCACCCGTCTTTAACCAGGAGGCCACCGAGTAGCGGGATCCCTGAATCAAGCCCATCCCGGCGCGGCAGGCGCTGGTATAGGCATCGGCACCGCTGACGCTCAATTTGCTGGGTAATTCGCGCAGTTCCAGCTTGCCGTTACGGCAGAATTCCAGCGGATAGTTACGGTTGTTGACCAGCGAGAAATAACCCACGGCCTGATGGTGTTGCAGATCGTCGATCGATTGCGGAGTACCGAAGGTATGCAGATAGGCGGGGGATGCGCAGGTTAGCTGCGGCATCTGGGCAATCAGCCGGGCAACCAGGGTGTCGTCTTCGGTTTCCCAGGCGCGCAGCACGCAGTCTACGCCTTCACGCAGCAGATCCACATGGCTGTCGTTGGCACCGAGCGCCAGCTCAATTTCCGGGTAACGCTGATAAAAATCCGCCAGCGCCGGGATGACGATCTCCCGCGCCAGCGAGTGCGGCATATCGATACGCACTTTGCCCGCCGGTTGCAGCTTGTGGTGATGGAATAACGTATCCGCCTCTTCCAGCGCATCCAGCAGTTGCAGGCAGCGCTGATAGTACAGCGTGCCCTCGGCGGTGATCTGTACCTGTCGCGTGGTGCGCAACAGCAGGCGGACACCGAGCCGCTGCTCCAGCCGTTGCAACGCATTACTGACCGTGGCGCGCGGCAGTTGCAGGCGTTCAGCCGCACGGCTGAAGCTGCCCAGCTCGACGATCCGGGTAAAGATACGCATGGCTTGAATCTGATCCATCTTGCCACCTGATGATTGTTAGCGATTTATGAATAGTGATGTGCAATCTTCATTATTTATCTTTACAGCGTAAACAACCAGACTGGGTTACAACATAGACCGCTCAATGAGGACAGCACAATGCAACAACGTCAATTAGGCTCTAACGGCCCCGTCGTCTCGGCTCTGGGTTTAGGCTGCATGGGAATGAGCGACTTTTACTCCACCGGCGGCGATGAGAAAGAGGCGATTGCCACGCTGCACCGGGCATTGGAACTGGGTGTTACGCTGCTGGATACTGCCGATATGTACGGCCCGCACACCAACGAACAATTGGTTGGCAAAGCGATTAAAGGCCAGCGCGATCGCGTATTTCTGGCGACCAAGTTCGGCATTGTGCGCGATCCGGCCGATCCCCACGCCCGCGGTGTGAGCAGCAAACCGGAATATATTCGCCGCTCGGTCGAAGGCAGCCTGCAACGTTTGGGGGTGGAAACCATCGATCTTTATTATCAGCACCGTGTCGATCCGCAGGTACCGATCGAAGAGGTGGTGGGCACCATGGCGGATCTGATTAAAGAGGGCAAGATCCGCTATATCGGTTTAAGCGAGGCTTCCGTTGCCACGCTGGAACGGGCGCACAAAGTACACCCGATTACCGCATTGCAGACCGAATATTCGCTGTGGACGCGGGATGCGGAGCAAGGCCAACTGGCGGCCTGTGAACGGTTGGGCATCGGTTTTGTGGCGTACAGCCCGCTGGGGCGCGGCTTTTTGACCGGGGCGATCCAACGCCCGGAAGATCTGGCCGAAGACGATTTCCGCCGTGGTAATCCGCGTTTCCAAGGGGAAAACTTCGCCCGTAACCTGGAACTGGTGGAAAAAGTCGGTGAATTGGCCCGCCAAAAGGGCGTTGCGCCTTCACAGTTGGCGCTGGCGTGGGTGATGGCGCAGGGAGAACATATCGTGCCAATCCCAGGCACCAAGCGCAGGCGCTATCTGGAAGAAAACGTGGCGGCGGCGGAGATTACGCTGAGTGAACAGGAACTGGCGGCGATCGAGGCAGTATTCCCGCAGGCAGGCGTAGCTGGCGCGCGTTATACGCAGGTAGGGATGGAGTTTATTAACGGCTAATATACCCGTCGTCAATCAAACGGCAGGGGTGTTGGCTGCCTTTGCTCACCCCAGTCACATAGTGGCCTATGCTCCTGGGAATTCGCTCAGTTGCCGCCTACCTGCATCTTGATTGAACTTGGGTATATCTAAAACGGGCGCTGAAGGGCGTAATGCCGGTCAGTTAAGCGCAAAGCTGCATAATTATGCAGCAGGTGCTAAAGGTGTGGCCTCCCTCTCCCTGTGGGAGAGGGCCGGGGTGAGGGGCTTTAGTTCAGTGATCTTCCCCTCACCCTAACCCTCTCCCCGAGGGAGAGGGAACTGGTTAGCCTTAACTGACAAGCATTACGCTGAAGGGCGCCCGTGAATTTCAATACCGAGTTACTTTTTCTTCTTCGGATCGCGTGGTTGGCGGCCAACGGTGGCTTTATACACCTTGAAACGGCCGTTCTGCGCCAGCACTTCGTGGCTGCCGAAAGTGGCATCCAGAATATCCGGGTATGGCAAGAAGGCGTTGGCAACGATACGCAGTTGCCCACCGATTGGCAGATGTTTCACTGCGCCACGGATCAGGGTTTCTGCGGCAGTCAGGCTGGTTGCCAGGCCGTCATGGAATGGCGGGTTGGAAATGATCATGTCAAAGCGGCCGGTAATGTCGGAATAGACGTTACTGACGATCACTTCACCTTCAATACCGTTAGCGGCCAGCGTTGCGTGGCTCGATTCCACCGCAGCGGCATTCACGTCGCTCAACGTCAGCTTCATTTTCGGTGACAGCTTGGAGAGCACCGACGCCATCACACCGGCACCGCAACCCACGTCCAGCACCTTGCCTTTCATGTGTTTTTCCAGCGTCGACAGCAGCAGCGAACTGCCCACGTCCAGGCCATCGCGGCTGAATACGCCCGGCAGGGTTTTCACTTCCAGATCGTGCAGTTGATAGCTTTCCCACCAGTCGGCCAGATCAAATTCAGTCTGTGCATCGATGCGGCCATGATACAAACCACAACGGCGTGCGCTGTCGATTTTGGCAAGCTGGGCATGGCCTTCCAGAGTTTGTTCCGCGCTGCGTACGCCGCTGCGGTTTTCACCAACCACAAAGATTTCTGCGCCTACCGGCAGCAAAGACAGCAGATTGCACAGTTGGAACTGCGCTTCCTGTTTGCTCTTTGGCCAGTAATAGACCAGCGTATCGCAGCTGGCAACGAAAGTGGGATCTACCGTCAGGCCGAATTGTGCATTTTCGCCCATCGTCCGGTTCAGTAACTGCCAGTGATGGTATTGCTGGGTGTGGACACGCACATCAGCGGCCTCGAATTGGGCCGGCAGGCTGTCCTGCAGGTCGCCTGCGAACAGGACGCGGCGTGCAACAAACTCATCACTGTGGCGCAGCATGACTTCACTGGCTGGGGTTAATGCAGACATCAGTTTTTGGCTCCTCAAGATTAAGCGGAGGATTATAGAGCTTTGTGGCGAGATGTTCGACGGGTTTGTTGGCGCAGGGTGTGTGGGTTTGTTAGCATAGCGCGGCACATGGCAGGCATAGTGCGCAACACATGGGAATCGGTATGGCATCAAAACGCGATTGGCTGTTACAACAACTGGGGATTACGCAGTGGACATTGCGCCGCCCTGGCGCGTTGCAGGGCGAGATCGCCGTCAGCCTGCCAGCGGAAGTGCGTTTGCTGGTGGTGGCACAGACATTGCCCGATCCGCAGGATCCCTTATTCTGCGACGTGTTGCGCAGCCTGGGGCTGCAACCGGCGCAAACCTATGGCCTGACGCCGGATCAGGTCGCGATGCTGCCGCAAGACACCGAATGTAACAGTTGGCGGTTGGGCATTGCGGAGCCGCTTGCGGTGGCCGGTGCGCAACTACATAGCCCGGCGCTGGCCGAGCTTTCTCAAGATGCGGGTGCCAAACGCGCACTCTGGCAGCAGATTTGTCACTATGAACAGCATTTCACCCCTGACGACGGCCGATCTGGCCACCGCCTTCAAGATTGAACACGCCAGCCATGCTTTTCCCTGGACGGAGGCAACATTCGCCAGCAATCAGGGCGAGCGCTACCTCAACCTGAGGCTGGAAGCCGCAGGGCAGATGGCGGGTTTTGCCATTACCCAGATCGTGCTGGATGAAGCCACGCTGTTTAACATTGCTATCCATCCAGATTGGCAGCGCCGGGGTTTTGGCCGCACGCTACTCACTGCGCTGATTGCACAGCTTGAAGCGCGTGGCGTGGTTACGCTGTGGCTGGAAGTGCGCGCTTCCAACCGTGGGGCGATCGCGTTATACGAAGATCTCGGGTTTAACGAAGTGACGGTGCGCCGTAATTATTACCCTGCTGCCCATGGCCGCGAAGATGCGATCGTGATGGCGCTGCCGCTGGGGTGAGTAATAGATTTACCGGGAACAGAGGTGAACGTTGCTTACAGCGGCTAAGGCCCACGGATGGGCCGAGTAATAAAGCCAATAAACATGTAACTTGAAATAGGGTGGGTATATATTTCCTATCTTACTGCTTAACTAAAAAATAGGGGTTGAGTAGCCTCCCTAACAGGTCTTGCTCTCCGCCAGATTGTTCTGGAAATTATTTTTTTAACTCATCATCTACGCATTCGGTTGACTCACCGAGGTAATGCACGGGATCTAGAATTTTATTAATATCCAGAGTGTCCGGAACATTAGCTTTCTTAAGTTCATTATGAATTGACTCAGCAAATGTGAGCTTCTCCTTGATCGAGTTCATAGCCGCTTCATACAGAATATGATGTGCTGCAGGACGGCCAATACATTCGGCTAATTGCATCATCACGGCTTCAGAAAGGATCAGGCCACCAGATAGCTCAAGATTTTTTTTCATATTGTCAGGGTAGACATTCAAACCGGTGATTAATTTGTTTAACCCTTCAACAATAGATACTGCAAAAATGGATACCTCGGGTAATGACACATCTAGAATATTACTTGCTGCCGCATCACCTTCGTTCATTCTTATCATCGAGAGATTACCCAGCATCATTCTTGAGCGCAGCAACTGTGATACGCCGACCAAATTTTGGGCATGCTGTGGGTTTCTCTTTTGTGACATAGTTGAGCTCCCGACTTTGCCGTGATGAAAACTCTCTTCAACCTCTGCAATCTCGGTACGTTGTAAGAAGATAACTTCTTGACTGATTTTTTCCACCGTAGCGGCCAATAAGCCAAAAACATTAATGTAGGCGGCGAGTGAGTCGCAGGAGGCCCTTACCGGAATCGACGATGATTTGAGGTTAAGTATCTCAGCAATCTTGTTCTGTACATTTCTGCCCTTTCCTCCCATGGCAGAGAAGGTCCCAACAGCCCCCCCCATGCTCACGACGAATGCATCCTCAGCAGCATGTATCAAACGCGATCTATGTCGACGGACTTCAGCACGCCAGCCAGCCACCTTAAAACCGAACGTAATCGGTAACGCATGTTGACCGTGAGTTCTGCCAGCCTGGGGGATATTTTTTGTCTCAGCAGCAAGCTTAGCCATAACGACGAGAACATTATCGAGATCTGAGATAATAATGTTATGTGCTTTTCTTAATTGTAACACCGCTCCCGTATCGAAAATATTCTGAGTCGTTGCGCCCCAATGTATATATGACGCGGCCTCAGTGCCGCAAACGGCTTCATATTGACGTAATACGGGTACAAAAGGATGCATGGTTTCTTTGATGCCCATGGAGATCTTATTTGTATCCAATAGCTTAACGTCAGCTTTCTCGGCAATTATGCTCGCAGCAAATCTCGGGATCATCCCCAATTCAGCTTGAGCTAACGCTAATGCCGCTTCTACGTCGAGCCAACTTTGTATTGTGTTCAAGTCAGACCAGATATCTTTCGCTTTCTGACTGAACCAATGTCCAGTAATGCATGAATCAAACATTCCTACACTAGCCATAATTCATCTGCCTCATGTTTATTTTTGGTTATGATAATATATATGTTGATTTATAATGTGATTTTGATCTCATAAATGGAATTATTTTATGTCATTGTTTTTATTGATTTAATTATTTTATATCAAAAAATTGAGAGCCATCACGATTTAGTTAATTCATTAATGTTTATACTATCATAACATAAAAGGCATATTCCTATAAGCATAAAGCGGTGATACTTGCTTTTGCGCACAATCATGATCAACTCTTGGTGAGGTATAAAATGACTGAGTCTACTGATATGAAAAATATCAAAAAATCCTTGTTTATATGGATAGTCAGCATCCCAATTATTTTAGCTTCTATGTATTTTGGTTTTGGTCAAAAAGCATTCATTCTTGCCGTGTCTTTTACTGTTATCGTATTGGTCGGTATGGGAATAATGCGTAAGATATATGCACAGGCGCTGGTATTGGTCGGTGGGTGTGTACTTTTACTGATTGCCGCCTTTCTTTTCCCTGAGAACGCTATAACTGGGGCCAGTTCCGGTTCAAAAGTCATTGATGTGTTTGTAGAAATAAAAAATGTCTTCAGTAAAAATATTGCCAGTTTAGGGCTTATCATTATGGTGATTGCCGGTTTTTCCCGCTATATGAATGATATAGGCGCATCAGGGAAACTGGTTGAAATCTGTGTAAAGCCTTTAGGAAGGTTAAAGTCAAGGTATATGCTGCTTGGCGGGTGTTATATCGTCATGCAACTTTTAGCATTATTTATATCAAGCCCATCAGGCCTCGCGCTTCTCATGATGTCGACGTTATATCCTATTCTACGCTCTATTGGGTGCAGTAAGGCATCTGTAGCCGCCGTTATTGCATCAGGAATTTGTATAGACTATGGACCATCCGCAACGGGCAGCATTTTGATTTCTGAAATAACCGGCTATGATCTGTTCAGTTTCTTTGTTGAAAAGCAAATCCCTATTGTATGGATACTCTTTATATTCATAGGTATTATGCACATGTTTGTGCAAGCCTATTGGGATAAAAAGGAAACCATACCAGCACAAGATGATAGTTTACTCATACATCAACAAACCTCTTCAGAGAAAGTGCCCTATTTGTTCGCTTTGCTGCCTATTATCCCGATGATACTTCTCTTTATATTTTCTAGTTTGGCTGAAGAGTGGTTACCAAAAGCAATGAGATTTAAAATGGATGTGGTGACAGCGATGTTTATTTCATTTTTTATCGCATTATTTTGTGATTTTATTCGGACGTTAAGTATAAAGAAAGCCGCTGATAAAATAGCGGGTCTTTTTGACCAAATGGGGCAGTCATTTATCATGATCGTTTCAATTTTACTCTGTGCGCAAGTTCTTGCTCAAGGAATGATAAAAATAGGCTTTATTGAGACATTGTTCAGTTTTATTCCTTCTGGAACTCATACCCATATTCTGGTTGTGCTCTCTTTCAGCATTTTGGTGTTTTTTAGTTCCGTGGTACTCGGTACGGGTTCAACCTTCAATGCGTTTGCACCATTAGCCGCAGAGGTTGCTAAAGGTGCGGGGATCTCTGCCTTCAAGGTTCTTATTCCAATGCATTTCTCTGGTAGCTTAGGGCGCAGTTTTTCTCCAATAGCCGGTGTAACCATTGCCGTTGCAGGGTTAGTAGGTTTGACTCCATTCGACATTATTAAGAGAAATGCTCTGCAACTGGGCTGCGCATATATCTTAATGTTAGTACTTTCTCATTTTTTGATTGCGTGATAGTCGAGCCTAAAAAGGCTTTGGTGTGACTATTTATTATCACACTAAAGCCTTAAGCTATGTATTACAGCGGGGCTGAGTATCTATCCGGTGTAGGTTGGTTTTGATGAATATATTCAAGATAGCGTTGTATGTGTGGGGGGTTTAAATTTGAAAGAGTAAAGAAAGCGGAATCAATGAATACTTCAGGAGTGAAGTCTTTAAAAATGATTTGAGGATCATTGATGGTTGAGACAGGAAACGATGGCATTAAACAGACACCTGTGTTAGCTCTTACAAAATCTAATGCGGAGTATGAATCAGAAACTTCAGCGATAACGTTATATGACACCCCAGACTTATCCAGTACGCGATCAAGCTTGGTTCTTGAAATGTTTCTTTTAGTGAAAACAATCATTCTTTTCTGATTGAGATCGTCTGGAGTAATAACATCTTTGCTCGCTAACTCATCTAGTCGATTCATAGCGCAGACTATTTTTGTTCTTCTTAACGGGAAAGCGCTAACATTGATACTGGCGGTATTAAGGGATGAGTCACCAAGAGCGATATCTGCGCGGCCTTCGTTTAAATTGCTTAATAATTTTGATGCTGTGACAATATCAATTTTTATGTTTATATCTGGGTTTTCTTTTATATATTGCGCGGTTAAAGGCATAAGAAAACAATACGCAATGGTAGGCGTGGAAATGATGTTCAGAGATTTTTTCTCTTCTTTATTCCACTCGAAATTTGTTAGCCTTTCAAAAGAGTCTGAGATTTTAACAATTTCTTCATATAACGATAATGCATCTGAATTTGGTATTAACTTACCTTTTTCCCTTTTAAAGAGAATGCACCCAGATCTTGACTCAATTAAGCTTAATGTTCTGCTTATTGCTGGTTGAGAAATACCCAACTGCTCTGCAGCTAAGGTCGCCGTTCTCACTTCGATGAGTGTTTTTATTATTTCTAAATCTCTCAATGTAGCCCAACCACCTGACCAAGAAGATTTTTTTACCATTTCTGTGACCCTATTTTTTACACAATGGGTAGAACTCAAGGTGACTTTTTTATGTTTTATACCCGTCATACTGCAAGTTGTATGTGCGTTGGTTTTATTACTCAGCCTTTCCAGGAGCGCTGCGAGCCGTGTTCAAGTCTGACTCCAGCGGATTTGTCACTCACCTGAGTTACTTATTCCAGGATTATGGGCCTCATTGTTGCGCCAGTGCAAGCGCTGTTCAAATGGGGCGAAAGTCGATTTTTCATTTTTCTGCCACTCGAATTATTTAGGGTACAGAAGAGCACAAAACCGTGCTTCGGCAACATTGGGCTGCACTTTCTGCCGATTTTCGTCTGAAGTGATGGCCAAATTATCTGCTTGCCAAAAAAACCATTGATTGTCACCGGTTGGCAAATCAGCGAAAATGGCCCACTGTTACCTTTTCATTACCGCTTTGCCTGGCACCGCTATTGACGCGTTTGCGATGATTGCAGGGCGGACCAACTGTAGAATCTGAAAAACATGTCTCCTAGTGAATTCGCCCGCGAAGTCTCGAAAAGAAGAACTTTCGCCATTATCTCGCATCCCGATGCCGGTAAAACCACCATTACCGAGAAGGTGCTGCTGTTCGGACAGGCCATCCAGACCGCCGGTACGGTAAAAGGCCGTGGCTCCAACCAACACGCCAAATCCGACTGGATGGAGATGGAGAAACAGCGTGGTATCTCGATCACCACCTCGGTGATGCAGTTCCCGTACCGCGAATGCTTAATCAACCTGCTGGATACCCCAGGGCACGAAGACTTCTCTGAAGATACCTATCGTACCCTGACCGCGGTGGACTGCTGCCTGATGGTGATCGACGCCGCAAAAGGCGTTGAAGATCGTACCCGTAAGCTGATGGAAGTCACCCGCCTGCGTGATACGCCGATCCTGACCTTTATGAACAAACTGGATCGTGATATCCGCGATCCGATGGAAGTGATGGATGAAGTCGAGCGCGAACTGAAAATCGCCTGCTCGCCGATCACCTGGCCGATTGGCTGCGGCAAGCTGTTCAAAGGGGTTTATCACCTTTATAAAGATGAAACCTACCTGTATCAGACCGGTAAAGGCCACACCATTCAGGAAGTGCGGATCGTCAAAGGGTTGAACAACCCGGATCTCGACGCTGCCGTGGGTGAAGACTTGGCTGCGCAACTGCGTGAAGAGCTGGAACTGGTGCAAGGAGCTTCTCACGAATTTGAGCAGGAAGCCTTCTTGGCCGGTGAACTGACCCCGGTGTTCTTCGGTACCGCTTTGGGTAACTTTGGCGTGGACCATATGCTGGATGGCTTGGTGGCCTGGGCGCCTGCGCCGATGCCGCGTAAAACCAATACCCGTGAAGTGGTCGCCGCAGAAGAGAAATTTACCGGCTTCGTGTTCAAGATCCAGGCGAATATGGATCCGAAACACCGTGACCGCGTGGCCTTTATGCGCGTGGTGTCTGGCCGCTATGAGAAGGGCATGAAGCTGCGTCAGGTTCGTACCGGCAAAGACGTGGTGATCTCCGATGCGCTGACCTTTATGGCGGGCGACCGTTCGCATGTGGAAGAAGCCTACCCGGGCGATATTATCGGTTTGCATAACCACGGCACTATTCAGATTGGCGATAGCTTCACGCAGGGTGAAGACATGAAGTTCACCGGTATTCCGAACTTTGCCCCTGAGCTGTTCCGCCGCATCCGCCTGCGCGATCCGCTGAAGCAGAAACAGATGCTGAAAGGGCTGGTGCAGCTCTCAGAAGAAGGGGCTGTACAGGTATTCCGTCCAATTTCCAACAACGATCTGATCGTCGGGGCCGTCGGTGTGCTGCAATTTGACGTGGTGGTTGCACGTTTGAAATCCGAATACAACGTGGAAGCGCTGTATGAGTCGGTGAACGTTTCCACTGCCCGTTGGGTGGAGTGCAGCGACGTGAAGAAATTCGAAGAGTTCAAGCGCAAGAACGAACTGAACCTGGCGCTGGACGGTGGTGATAATCTCTCCTATATCGCACCGACCATGGTGAACCTCAACCTGACGCAGGAACGTTACCCAGACGTGGTGTTCCGCAAAACCCGCGAACACTAATCTGCCGATGCGGCACCGCATTCTCGCGGTGCCCATGATTCCCCACCACTCATCTTGCTAATTATTAAATCTTATTTATTAATCTGTTTTTCTTCGTGGCTGATGCTTTATGGGTATCCTTCTGCAAATTTCACCTGATGAACTACATTTATTAGGGACTTCGGCATTTAATAAGCAAAAATAACTGCTATTCAATCACTATTTAGAGGGTTATTTTGCGCTGTTGTCGATCGGAGACAGTTCTATCTCAGTAATATCAATAAGATAGCAGCAGTGTCCTCGTAGGAAGACGCGACTGTCGCTAATAGGCAACAATTTCTTACCTAACTCTTGTACTTATATTTCTTTATTATTGATTTTTAATGGTTTTATTCTATTGGCATACAAATTGCTAAAGTCTTATCGTGAGTGTTCGATTGTATAGTAATCGTGAAGTATTCATTTGAGTTCGCCGTGATCACACGGTGCAGGAGTCCGCAGTTGATGGGGATTCACAACAAGAAGGAAGAGATCGATGAAAAATACCAAGTTTGCACATTCTTTGATGGCTATCGTTTTGGGTTCTGTTCTGGCGAGTGGCAGTGTGCTGGCGCAAGAGTCGCTGCTCAACAAAGCCGCCAGTGTGGCTGATAGCACGGGTGCCAAAATCGATAGCTCCATGAAAAAAGTCGATAGCTATATGGATGACAGTGCGACAACCGCGAAAGTGAAAAGCGCACTGGTTGACGATAAAGCGATCAAAAGCACCGATATCTCGGTGGTCACTGAGAAGGGCGTGGTAACGCTCAGTGGTTTTGTCAGCAGCCAGGCGCAAGCCGAACGGGCCGTTGCGGTTGCCGGTAAGGTTGAAGGGGTGAAATCCGTCAGCGACAAGCTGCACGTGAAAGATGAAGCCACCCAATCGGTGAAGGCTTATGCCGGTGATGCCGCAACCACCAGTGAACTGAAGGCCAAACTGCTGGCTGACGACATCGTACCTTCCCGTAATGTGAAAGTGGAAACCTCCGACGGTGTGGTACAGCTTTCCGGTACGGTGAAAACGCAGGCGCAATCCGAGCGTGCAGAGAGCATTGCCAAAGCCATTGATGGCGTAAAAAGCGTCAAGAACGATCTGGCAGTGAAATCCTAAATCCAGTTCTAATCACTGGGTCAACAAGGGGCGCAACCTATTGCGCCCCAGCGTAAGGAGAAGCTCATGTTTCGTTGGGGCATTATATTTTTAGTCATTGCGTTGATCGCGGCCGCGCTGGGCTTTGGTTCGCTGGCTGGCACCGCCGCCTGGGCGGCTAAAATGGTGTTTGTGGTGGGGATCATTCTGTTCCTGATCAGCCTGTTTACCGGCCGTCGGCGCCCTTAACTTTTCTCTCAAAGTGTCACAAAGTTTAATTCCTTTTCTCGTTGTCTGGAGAGTTCAGTCATGAATAGCGACATCATTGTCGGCCGCTGGAAACAGTGGAAAGGCCAAGTCTGGCAGGCGTGGGCAGAGTTTTCCGGTAGTGACTATGCCTGGTTGATCGGGAGTAATGACTGCCTCTCCGGCGTATTGCAAGAAGATTACGGAAGAGATCAGGAAGAGTTATCCTCAGAAAAACAGCCACATTGAGGAAACAGGGTTGGGATACCGGCAGCCCAACTGACCACGGCGAAAATCCTTCTGCCGGGTGATCCCTCTGCTGGTGATGGAGGCGCGCTGTGAATTACGTTTTTACCGATACCCACTGCCATTTTGATTTCCCGCCGTTTAGCGGCCACGAAGACGAAAGCCTGATGCGGGCAGCGCAAGCCGGTGTGCAGCGGATCATTGTGCCTGCGGTAACGGCGGATCGTTTCGCTCTGGTGCTGAAACTGGCGCACGATCATGCGCCGGTATTTGCCGCGCTGGGGTTGCATCCGTTGTATATCGCGCAGCATCAGGATGAACAGCTTGAGCAGTTGGCGGGTTTGCTCGCCAGTCAGCCAGCCAAGCTGGTGGCGGTGGGGGAGATAGGGCTGGATCTGTATATGGAAAACCCCCGGTTCGATCGCCAGCAGGCGTTGCTCAAGCAACAGCTGGCGTTGGCAACGCGCCACGATCTGCCGGTGATCCTGCATTCCCGCCGTAGTCACGATCCACTGGCGGCCGCCTTGCGCCGGGCCGATGTGCCGCGCCGTGGCGTGGTACACGGTTTTGCTGGCAGCCTGGCACAGGCACAGGTGTTTATCCGGCTGGGGTATTACATCGGCGTGGGTGGCACGATCAGTTACGAACGCGCGCAGAAAACCCGCAACGTGATGGCACAGTTACCGCTCGAATCATTGCTGCTGGAAACCGATGCGCCGGATATGCCGCTAGCGGGCTATCAGGGGCAAGCGAACCGCCCTGAACGGGCCGCCGATGTGTTTCAGGTGCTGTGTCAGTTGCGGCCCGAACCGCCCGATGAAATCGCCCATCATCTGCAACAAAACACCCTGTCTTTATTCGGCTTGACGCCGTACATCGCCTAAAATGTGACTTAAATCACGTTTTGTAATTTTCATTTGCACCTTGTTGTATTCATCTGTGACATATAATGAGGCGAATTTCTCCACGCTCAGTATAATTGCGCCCCGTTATTGACTCCTAAGCACCCCTGCGGGTTCACCGAACAGGGATGCATTACTTTTTCGCAACAGGGATATTCTCACATGCAACTCATCATGAGCCTGGTCGGTATGGTGGTACTGATCGCCATTGCTGTGCTGCTTTCCAGCAACCGACGCGCTATTAAACTGCGTACCGTGCTCGGGGCATTTATCATTCAGATCGCCATTGGCGCGCTGGTGCTGTACGTACCGCTGGGCCGCCGTATTCTTGGCGGCATGTCTGAAGGGGTGGCTAACGTCATCGCTTACGGCAATCAAGGCATCTCTTTCATCTTTGGCGGCCTGGTTTCCGACAAAATGTTCGAGGTGTTTGGCGGCGGCGGTTTTGTGTTCGCGCTGCGCGTACTGCCGGTGATCGTGTTTTTCTCCTCGCTGATCGCAGTGCTCTATTATCTGGGCATTATGCAACTGGTGATTAAAGTGCTTGGTGGCGGCTTGCAGAAACTGCTGGGCACCTCGCGCACCGAATCGCTGTCGGCAACCGCCAATATTTTCGTGGGGCAGACCGAAGCGCCCTTGGTGGTGCGGCCGTATATCGCTACCATGACGCAGTCTGAACTGTTTGCGGTGATGTGCGGTGGTTTGGCTTCGGTGGCTGGTTCGGTGCTGGCGGGCTATGCCCAGATGGGCGTGCCGCTGGAGTATCTGATCGCCGCATCCTTTATGGCTGCGCCGGGCGGATTGCTGTTCGCCAAGCTGATGGTGCCGGAAACCGAGAAAACCCACGACCAAGACGACGCGATGAAGCTGATCGCCGCAGAAGATCGCCCGGCCAACGTGATTGACGCGGCGGCTTCGGGTGCGGCTTCGGGGATGCAACTGGCAATGAACGTGGGCGCGATGCTGCTGGCGTTTATCGCCCTGATCGCCTTGCTGAACGGTATGCTGGGTGGCATTGGTGGCTGGTTCAACTTCCCGCAGCTGTCGCTGGAACTGATCTTGGGGTGGGTCTTCTCCCCGATCGCCTTCCTGATCGGCGTGCCGTGGAGTGAGGCGATGGTGGCCGGTTCGTTTATCGGCCAGAAGGTGATCGTCAATGAGTTCGTAGCCTATATGAACTTTGGTGCTTATCTGCGCCCGGACGACGTGGTTGCCGCCGACGGCTTGCAGGTGCTGTCACAGCACACCAAGGCAATTATCTCCTTTGCGTTGTGCGGCTTTGCCAACCTCTCTTCCGTGGCGATTCTGCTCGGTGGCTTGGGCAGCATGGCGCCGAACCGTCGGCACGATATCGCACGCTTTGGCCTGAAGGCCGTGGCTGCCGGTACGCTTTCTAACCTGATGAGTGCTACCATCGCCGGGTTCTTTTTGGCGCTGTAAGCTAAACTAGAAACATCCCCCAGCATGTTTTGCTGGGGGATACCGCATGATTTCCTGATACGGGCATTCTGTAGCGCGCCCGCCATTGATTACCCGTCCGTTTAACGAGTTTGTGAACAAAGTCGCGTTATTTTGTGATTTAAATCACATATAATCCCGGTTCGTTGCAGTGACATTTCATATTATGTGAATCGGAGCACGTACCAGCCAAGGCTATCGTGTTCCAATACCGAAGGGCTATATGCGGTGAGAAGGATCTCAGTTGCCGCCGTGAGGGAGTTGCTCACGGGCTATCTTCAAGGAACCAAGTCCGCTCGCCAACATCTGAGTGCTTATACTCTAAATAATTCGAGTTGCATGTAGGCGGCCAGTCCGAGAGTCGCCAGGAGCATAGGCCACTATGTGACTGGTGCGAACGGGCGCAGCCAACACCCAGGCAACTTGAAGTATGACGAGTAAAGTTGGAGAGTTTTATGACCGAACTAACCGCAGCAGCGCAACGCGCGCTGAACCTGATGGATTTAACCACGCTGAATGACGATGACACCGACGAGAAGGTGATTGCGCTGTGTCGTCAGGCCAACAGCCCGGCAGGCCATACTGCCGCCATCTGTATCTATCCGCGTTTTATCCCGATCGCGCGCAAAACGCTGCGTGAGCAAGGGACGCCGGACATCCGCATTGCGACCGTGACCAACTTCCCGCACGGCAATGATGACATCGATATCGCGCTGGCAGAAACTCGCGCGGCGATCGCCTACGGGGCTGACGAAGTGGACGTGGTGTTCCCTTATCGCGCCCTGATCGCTGGTAATGACAAAGTCGGTTTTGAGCTGGTGCAACAGTGCAAGCAGGCCTGTGCCGCCGCCAACGTCCTGCTGAAAGTGATTATCGAAACCGGTGAACTCAAGCAGGCGGCTCTGATCCGCCAAGCCTCCGAAATTGCCATTAACGCCGGGGCGGACTTTATCAAAACCTCCACCGGTAAAGTGCCGGTTAACGCCACGCTGGAAAGCGCTGAACTGATGATGACGGTGATCCGCGATCTGGGCGTCAGCAAAACCGTGGGCTTTAAGCCTGCCGGTGGCGTGCGCACGGCGGAAGAGGCGCAACACTATCTGCAACTTGCCGAGCGTATTCTAGGGGAAAGTTGGGCCGACGCGCGCCATTTCCGCTTCGGTGCCTCGAGCCTGTTGGCCAGCCTGCTGACGACGCTGGGGCATAGCGCCCAAGCCGCTGGCAACGGTTACTGATTGCGCGTTGGCGCGGTGAAATTAAATAGCTCAAGCAGGGGGATGCCTTGTTCCTGGCGCAAGAAATAATCCGTAAAAAACGTGACGGCCAGCCGTTGAGCGAAGCGGAAATCCGCTTCTTCATCAATGGGGTGCGTGACAATGTGGTTTCCGAAGGGCAGATCGCCGCGTTGGCGATGACCATTTACTTCCACGACATGAACATGGCGGAGCGCGTGGCGCTCACCATGGCGATGCGCGATTCCGGCACGGTGCTTGATTGGAAAAGCCTGGCGCTGAACGGCCCGATTGTCGATAAACATTCCACCGGCGGCGTGGGCGATGTGACTTCGCTGATGCTCGGCCCGATGGTGGCGGCCTGTGGTGGCTACGTGCCGATGATTTCCGGCCGTGGTTTAGGCCACACCGGCGGCACGTTGGATAAGCTGGAGGCCATTCCGGGCTTCAATATTTTCCCTGATGACAACGCATTCCGTAAAATTATCAAAGACGTCGGCGTGGCGATTATCGGCCAAACCAGTTCGCTGGCTCCGGCGGATAAGCGTTTTTACGCCACGCGAGACATTACCGCTACCGTCGACTCCATCCCGCTGATCACCGCCTCTATTCTGGCGAAGAAACTGGCGGAAGGGCTGGATGCGTTAGTGATGGATGTCAAAGTGGGTTCTGGTGCCTTTATGCCGACTCATCAGCTTTCGCAAGATCTGGCGCAGGCGATCGTCGGCGTAGCCAACGGTGCGGGGTGTAAAACCACCGCGTTGCTGACCGACATGAACCAGGTGCTGGCCTCCAGCGCAGGTAACGCGCTGGAAGTGCGTGAAGCGGTGCGCTTCCTGACCGGTGAATACCGCAACCCGCGCCTGTTGGAAGTCACCATGGCGCTGTGCGTGGAAATGCTGCTTTCCGGCGGCTTGGCAGCCGATGACGCAGATGCCCGCGCCAAACTGCAAACGGTATTGGACAACGGCAAAGCGGCGGAAGTGTTTGGCCGCATGGTGGCGGCACAACAGGGGCCGGTGGACTTTGTGGAGCGTTACGACAGCTACTTGCCAACGGCCACCTTGAGTAAACCCGTCTATGCCGAAAAGCCGGGCATCATCACCGCGATGGATACCCGCGCGCTGGGCATGGCGGTAGTGGCGTTGGGCGGTGGCCGCCGCCGCGCTACCGACAATATCGACTACAGCGTCGGCCTGGCGGAGATGGCGCGCTTGGGAGATGCCGTGGGTACGCAGCGCCCGCTGGCGCTGATCCACGCCAACGATGAAGAGAGTTGGCAACAGGCAGCAGATGCGGTGCGCAGTGCAATAGCGATGGGCGATAAAGCCCCGGCAACCACGCCGGTGGTATATCAGCGCATCACGCAATAACCGCGATTTTTAAAGAATCAGGAGCGGTAGCGGTTTTTTCGCTGCCGCCCACAGCAGGAGAACAGAATGAAACGCACCTATATTATGGTACTGGACTCATTCGGTATTGGCGCCAGCGCCGACGCCAAACGCTTTGGTGACGAAGGTTCCGATACCCTTGGCCATATCGCGGCAGCCTGTGCGCGTGGTGAAGCCAACGTAGGCCGCAGCGGCCCGCTGACGCTGCCAAACCTGAGCCGCCTGGGCTTGGGCAAAGCGGCGCAAGAATCTACCGGCAACTTCCCGGTAGGATTGGACCCAAACGCTGAGATCATCGGTGCTTACGGCTATGCCAGCGAGCTTTCTTCCGGTAAAGATACGCCGTCCGGCCACTGGGAGATCGCCGGTGTCCCGGTGCTGTTCGAGTGGGGCTATTTCAAGGATGAGCACAACAGCTTCCCACAGGAACTGCTGGACAAGCTGGTGGCGCGCGCCAACCTACCGGGCTATCTCGGCAACTGCCACTCTTCTGGCACGGTGATCCTCGATCAACTGGGCGAAGAGCACATGAAAACCGGCAAGCCGATCTTCTACACCTCGGCGGATTCGGTATTCCAGATCGCCTGTCACGAAGAAACCTTTGGTCTGGATCGCCTGTACGAACTGTGTGAAATCGCCCGCGAAGAGTTGACCGAAGGCGGCTACAACATCGGCCGCGTGATTGCGCGCCCGTTCCTCGGTGACAAGCCGGGTAACTTCCAGCGCACTGGTAACCGCCACGATCTGGCGGTGGAGCCCCCGGCCCCAACCGTGCTGAAGAAGCTGGTGGATGAAAAAGGCGGTGAAGTGGTTTCTATCGGCAAGATTGCCGATATCTATGCCAACGTCGGTATTACCCAGAAAGTGAAGGCCAACGGCATCGATGCGCTGTTCGATGCCACGCTGAGCGAAATGGAAAAAGCCGGTGATAACACCATCGTGTTCACCAACTTCGTTGATTTCGACTCATCTTACGGCCACCGCCGCGACGTGGCCGGTTATGCCGCTGCGCTGGAGTTGTTCGATCGCCGCTTGCCGGAACTGCTGGAGCGCGTTACGGGTGACGACATCATCATCTTTACCGCCGATCATGGTTGCGACCCGACTTGGGCGGGCACCGATCACACCCGCGAACACATCCCGGTGCTGGTATATGGCCCGAAAGTGAAGCCGGGTTCGCTGGGGCACCGTGAAACTTTCGCCGACATCGGCCAGACCGTCGCCAGCTATTTTGGCCTGTCGCCGATGGATTATGGCAAAACCCTATTTTAAGACTTTTTAATAAGAATTGAGGGAAGAGATTATGGCTACGCCACATATTAATGCTGAGATGGGTGATTTCGCTGACGTGGTGCTGATGCCGGGCGATCCGCTGCGGGCAAAATACATCGCTGAAACCTTCCTGGAAGGGGCGGTGGAAGTGAACAACGTGCGCGGCATGCTGGGTTTCACCGGCACCTACAAAGGCCGCAAAATCTCGGTGATGGGCCACGGCATGGGCATCCCGTCCTGTTCCATCTATGCGCGTGAACTGATCGCCGAATTCGGCGTGAAGAAAATCATTCGCGTCGGCTCCTGCGGTGCGGTGCGTGATGATATCAAACTGCGTGACGTGGTGATCGGTATGGGTGCTTGCACCGATTCCAAAGTGAACCGTATGCGTTTTAAAGATCACGACTATGCCGCGATTGCTGATTTCGACATGGTGCGTAACGCGGTGGATGCGGCGGCGGCGCAGGGCATCCCGGCGCGCGTGGGCAATATTTTCTCTGCCGAACTGTTCTATACGCCAGATCCAGATATGTTCCAGGTGATGAAGAAGTACGGCATTCTGGGTGTGGAAATGGAAGCGGCGGGCATCTACGGCGTGGCCGCAGAGCTGTACGAAGAGTTCGGTTGTAAAGCGCTGACCATTTGCACCGTGTCCGATCACATTCTGCGTCACGAAGCCACCACCGCCGCAGAGCGCCAGACCACCTTTAACGACATGATCGTGATCGCGCTGGAATCCGTGTTGCTGGGCGACAAAGCGTAAATACCTTGTGGGCGCAGGACGCTGCGCCCCTTCACTAATCTATTCATCTCTCCGCAAGCCTATCTTACTAATCCTTTACCTTTCCGCTAATTAGCGCTATTACTTTATTCACCCATCTATTCACTACTCTATTCAGCGATGAGCACTGTCGAACAAATCTTGCGTCATAGCCCGGCCACGGCCCAGGAGCTTACCGGCGCACTGGGCATCAGCCAGCCCACGCTATCGCGCCGGATCCGCGCTTTGGCGGGGGCGGTGCTGACCATCGGTAAAGGCCGGGCGACGCGCTATGCGCTAAGGCGTGATGTCAGCGGTGAGTCGCACTTCCCGCTGTACCGTATCGATGAATTGGGTAAGGCGCATGGGTTTGCCACGCTCTATCCCGTGTATCCAGCGGACAGTTGCGCAGTGCGCAATGAGCAAAGCGGTGAATGGCAACTGTATGAGGGCTTGCCTTGGTATCTGAACGATCTGCGTCCGATAGGTTTTCTTGGCCGTGCCTGGGGCAAAGCCGCTGCCCGGCAACTCCGGCTGCCGGAAGATGTCCTGCGATGGAATGAAGATCAGCGTTTGCAGGCGCTTTGCCACTATGGTGAGGATATGAGTGGCGATCTGTTGCCGGGGGCGGGCAGCTATCAACGCTGGCTGACGCGCGATGCTGAGAACCCGGTTCCGTTGGCGGACAAAGCCGCTCATTACGCTGCTCTTTCTGCACAGGCGTTGGCGGGAGAACTGATCGGATCTTCCGCCGGTGGTGAGCAACCCAAGTTTATCGTTTATGCCGAACTGGCAGGCGCACGTTGTGGTCATGTACTGGTGAAATTTAGCGCCGCGCCGGAGAATATCATTGCCCAACGCTGGAGTGATTTACTGATCGCCGAGTCATTAGCGTTGCAGGTGGTGGCGGAGGCCGGGTTGCCTGCTGCACCCGTCAACGTGCTGTTTGGTGAGAACCGGCAGTGCTTTTTGGAGCTTGAGCGTTTTGATCGCGTTGGTGAGTATGGCCGCGTCGCCATGGTTTCGCTGGAGGCTCTGGATGCCGAATTCAGCGGCAGCGGTGGCGCTAACTGGGTCGCGGCGGCTGAATGGCTATTACAGCAAGGGATCATCAATCCTCATACTTACCAGAAAATCGCCCTGTATTGGGCGTTTGGTCGGTTGATCGCCAACAGCGATATGCATCAGGGGAATCTGTCGTTTCTGCGCCCGCAGCAGCGGCCCGTGGAGCTGGCACCGCTGTATGACATGTTGCCAATGGCGTTTGCGCCCGCCAATAGCGGCAATATGCGGCAAGATGCGTTGGAGATCGGCTTGAGCAATGAAGTCAGCGGCGCAGTTTGGCGGCAAGCAGAGCTGATGGCGTTGGAGTTCTGGCAACGCACGGCGCAACACCCGCAGATCGGCAAGCCATTCCGCACCATCGCCACACAAATGCAAATGCAGATCCAAACGCTGAATGAACGCATTCAGCGTTTGGCTTAAAGCCTATCCTTTCACTTGCCATTTTAGCCCTGGGTAGTGCTCGGACAAAGGTTTTAGCTTTTGAACGCCCGTAAGGGCGAACGCAGTGAGTCATTCTAGCAACCTGCAATAGAAAACGACCTAACCTGCAATCCTCCATCTTTGACAGCCCACATTGTTTGCAAGTTTTGCGGCCTGAAGTTGTTTTTATTACCGTGGTATTTCTGATAACCCTGCAAATCTCTCTCCATTTTTGTATTAGCCACCACACAACAAACCTCAATCGATACTTTTCTCATACATGAATAAAATGCTGTTCATGCATACAGTTGTTGCTGTGTGTTTTACTGGTTTGACAGCAGAACAAGTGTGAACTCTGGGACTACGAACGCTGTTAACCGTCAGAAAATAGGCTGTAAAAAAAGGAAAATAACCATGGCTGAAGAAAAGAAAAATGCTCAAGTGCTGAACGGTATGAATGACGATATTACGGAGCTGAAATCACTGTCCACGTTGCGTAAGCGCGTCATCAGTGACGGTGAAGTTGTATCGAAAACACCAAACGGTTTTCGTCTGGCATACGGAAATACCGGCGTGATCCTGCGTAACGATGGGCAAGATTTTTATGCTCTGACCACACCAAGCGGTCAGGCACAGGACGGGCAGTGGAACGGCTTGCGGCCCTTCTCTTTCAATCTCTCCACCGGCAGGGTATCCCTGCGTAATGGCGTTGATATTGCAGGCGGGGCGATGGTATCCCATAACGACGGTATTGCTGCGGCGACTACCGGCCCAGCCTCTCTTATTAATGGTCAGACATATAACGTACCTGCCATCCATACGAATTTTACCAGTGGCAATGTGACCACCACGATGATGATGGGCTCCCGTATTATTCCAGGAAAAGAGGACACGGGGTTACTTTCCTACCGTGATTTATCGGGGCGTTGGAATGAAATTCAGGTAAAAGCAAACAGTGAACTGTCGGCAGGGCAGTTGGTTAAGCGTAATGCCAATGGATGGATTGTGGCAACAGGAAACCAGGTACTGGATAACAACACATTACGGATCACCAACGGGTTACAACTTCAGGGGGCCGGAAATCTGTCCGCCAGTTTCTCCCATATTGAACGAGTTGGGAATCACCACCTTGTGGCGCTTCAGGTCTCCAATGGTGGCGGAGAGGGTTGGTATGAATTCCGCAATAACGGTAATGCTTACACCAACGGCGCTTGGCTCAGCAGCTCCGATGCCCGTATGAAAACTGAAATTGTGAAGATCGATAGTGCGCTGGAGAAGCTGGGAAAAATCAACGGGTATACCTACCTGAAGCAGGGGGTACCAGAAGCCGGTGTTATCGCTCAGGAAATAGAAAACGTATTGCCTCAGTCCGTGACCACAACGGAGCTGAAACTGAATGACGGCAGTACTCTGAAGGATGCTCGGGGGATCAATATCAATGGCGTCGTGGCACTTCTGATTGAAGCGTTAAAGGAAGAGCGCGCAGCCAGGATTGAAGACCGACGTGAACTGGAATCTCGGTTAGCAGCGCTGGAAAGTTAGACTCCAATAAAAAGCGGGTAAACCCGATATTTTCTGATATCAGCCATGTTTTTATTGAATTTTTAAAACCAGGAAAACATGGCTCTGATTACAAGGATAAAGTAATGACGACACCTGTTGCTTATTATAAAAATGGTATGCCCTATGATTCAACAGGGCATGTTATTATAACTGTTACTAATGGGCCAACCCCTCCTACAGGGACGGTTCCTTCAGCACCACCAGCAAATGGTGGTCTGTATGTATCTGTACTGCCGTTCAGTGTAACACCGGTGCATTTACAAGGCAGATATAATGTAGAGTATATTCCTGGGCAAGGTCCTAAATATACTTATTACAGTGAATTAACTCAACTGCAAAAGATGTTTGATGACCAGATTGCAGCGGCAAAAAAACTTATCGTTGAACCTGTAACGCAGATTATTGGGCGAGCAATATCGTCTTTACAAGGAATGATTAATACACAAACAGGTGATGATAGCAGAGTATCAAGTGCTGGAAATCTCCTTGACGCAGCAATTAAAGGTTTACAAGATGCTAATAATGACCTTCAACTGTCTGAAAATCTTGTTACTCAAAAACACGATGCGGCTGAGAGAGCACTAAAAGAAGCAATACCTAAATTAGGCCTAACTAATGTTTCGCCAGCTGATTATGACCTTTTATTGACAAAGTATATGGACCAGGTGTCCCGTCGATATTGGGAAGAATACTCGGTAAAACCTCGAGTAGAAGAGTTTAATGCCAAACAGCGTTTACTCGCGTCATTAGATAATATCGCCATCATTATTAATGATGTTGTGTCAAAATCGAACACGCTAACGACAATAGTTAATCAAGTAAAAAGTGAAAGAGAAACTAAGGCAAAAGCCGAAGCAGAAGCCAGGGCAAAAGCTGAAGCAGAGGCCCGAGCGAAAGCCGAAGCAGAAACCAAGGCAAAAGCGGAAGCAGAAGCCCGAGCGAAACTCGCAGCACTGATGCTGGTAGCAGGTGTGAACCCCACGCCGATCTATACGTCGGAAATGGTTAAATCGGCTCAAGCTGCTTTGACTGCTGCGGGAAGGATGATACTGAATCGTGCCTCAGGGATGCTACAATTATCAACTATCGCTGAGGGTATTCTGACTACGACCAGTGAAGGTGCGGGCTCGATAGCCGGTGCGTTATGGCGAGGAGCCGTAGAGTTGAGCAGAATAGCCACGGTGAGCATGGTCGGATCAACAGTCGGTGCTCTTGTGGTAGGATTCTGGCCAACAAAAGTCGGTGAAGGTAGTGACAGGGTTCCTGGCCGTGACATTGGCATGTTTGCTGCTCAGGCTCAACTGTTTGCTGCTGGCAAAGTCAGCATTCAGCCTGAAATGACCTCGGTCAACTTACCTGTACGGGGTTTGCTGGTGACGGAGAATGGCCGCCAGTATGTCAGCCTGGTTAAAACGGGGGTAAACGGTGTCTCTGCGAACGTGCCGGTGTTGAGGGCGGTACGTGATGTGAAAACCGGGCTGGATAAAGTCACGCTGCCAACCGTGGCAGGGGAACCGATAACCACCATCCTGATTAACCCGGTTCCGGTTGGGCCAGCAGCGCCACCTCATACCGGCAACAGTTCACCGGTACCGGTCATACCCACGCATACCGGTACAACGATAAGACAGGTGGACAGTATCGTTACAACCCCTATCCCGGTTGATGATCTCAAAGAAATTCGGGACTTCATCTATTGGCAGCCTGACGCCACGGGAAGCGGTGTTGAGCCGATTTATGTGTTGCTGAGTCGTCCTTATGGGGAAACCAACGCCAAGGGCGAACATAGCGGGCGTGACTACAATACGGACAAAGCAGGCGGTCCGATCCAGAATCTGGATTGGAAAGGGGCTAAGATTGACCGTGCAGGTGTGGATAAGGTTAAATTGCATGCTGGGCGGTTTGGTGAATCACCCGAAAATAAGGTGATGATCGATCGTCTGGAAAAAATCCTGAAAGGTGAACTGCAGGCAACCGATACCGACAAGCGTTTTTATACTCATGAAATGAGGGAGCTAGAACGTTATAGGAATCTTGGAGTTAAAGACGGTGAAGTTCCAAAAAATGATGCTGAAGTATGGAATAATACTCATACGGCAACGTTAGAGGATTATAAGTTGTCTTCTGATGATAATCTCTTATATACGCCAGAGGCGCTTAATTCACAGAAATAAATATTGAGGTGTAAAAATGATTGATTTTGATTTGATGGTCAAAAATGAGGCAATGGGGGATGTTGTTTTATTTTTGGTTGGCCGCGGAGATGACGGTATAGCGTATCCATCTATGGATAGATTTTTTGGCAGACATAAAGCTGCTGAAAAATATGATGCATATAACATAAAGTTAATTGAAGAGACAAAGCGACTTGAGGATAGTGGCCAGATTTTTTCTGCTAGAACCTATGGGTCTGGATATAAAAAAGGCCCGAACTGGAAAGCACCAAAATTCGTAACCGAGAAAAAATACGGTATCGAATAACAGCTCACCGCTTTCTGGTAGGTGCATTTTGAGTAACGCCCAACAAACGAGTGTTTGTTGGGCGTTTTCGTGATTGCGGTTTAGATTGTATCCGCGAACGTACCAGTGCTGAGGGCGGTACGTGATGTGAAAACCGGGCTGGATAAAGTCACGCTGCCAACCGTGGCAGGGGAACCGATAACCACCATCCTGATTAACCCGGTTCCGGTTGGGCCAGCAGCGCCACCTCATACCGGCAACAGTTCACCGGTACCGGTCATACCCACGCATACCGGTACAACGATAAGACAGGTGGACAGTATCGTTACAACCCCTATCCCGGTTGATGATCTCAAAGAAATTCGGGATTTCATCCTTTGGCAGCCAGATGCCACGGGAAGCGGTGTTGAGCCGATTTATGTGTTGCTGAGTCGTCCTTATGGGGAAACCAACGCCAAGGGCGAACATAGCGGGCGTGACTACAATACGGACAAAGCAGGCGGTCCGATCCAGAATCTGGATTGGAAAGGGGCTAAGATTGACCGTGCAGGTGTGGATAAGGTTAAATTGCATACTGGCCGGTTTGGTGAATCACCCGAAAATAAGGTGATGATCGATCGTCTGGAAAAAATCCTGAAAGGTGAACTGCAGGCAACCGATACCGACAAGCGTTTTTATACTCATGAAATGAGGGAACTGGAGCGTTATAGGACAGTGGGTGTTCCTGATGGTGTATCACCTGATGACGATGGTGCTACGTGGAATAATACTCATACAGCGACGTTGGAAGACTACAAATTAAGTAGCGAACGCTCTCTGCTATACACGCCAGAAGCATTAAAAGCTGGTGAGGAATAAATTTAGAGGTGATATATGATTGATTTTAAACCTATGTTTGAAAATGAACAAATCCGGGACATAGTTTTATTTTTGTCAGGACGAAAAGAAAACGGTATATCTCATCCTCAGTTAGATGGATATTGCACTATGCATGGTAATAAACGCATATCAAACATTGAACTGATTGCATTAGTGAAAAGTATGCGAGAAAAAGGGGATATATCATCTAATGGGAAAGGTGGCTATAAAAAAGGCTCGAACTGGAAAGAGCCAAAATTTGTGACCGAGAAAAAATACGGTATCGAATAAAAGCTCACCGCTTTCTGGTAGGTGCATTTTGAGTAACGCCCAACAAACGAGTGTTTGTTGGGCGTTTTCGTGATTGCGGTTTAGATTGTATCCGCGAACGTACCAGTGCTGAGGGCGGTTCGTGATGTGAAAACCGGGCTGGATAAAATCACCTTGCCGACATTGGCAGGGGAACCGATAACCACCATCCTGATTAACCCGGTTCCGGTTGGGCCAGCAGCGCCACCCCATACTGGCAACAGTTCACCGGTACCGGTCATACCCACGCATACCGGCACAACGATAAGACAGGTGGACAGTATCGTTACAACCCCTATCCCGGTTGATGATCTCAAAGAAATTCGGGACTTCATCTATTGGCAGCCTGACGCCACGGGAAGTGGTGTTGAGCCGATTTATGTGTTGCTGAGTGAACCGCTTGACTCTGGGCGTTTTACTCGTAAACAATTGGATAAGAAGTTTAAGCATGCCATCGATTTTGGTATCAATGACACGAAGAAAAACCGTGAAACCTTGACTAAGTATCGTGATGCCATTGAAGCTCATTTGGCAGATACGGGAACCGTTGAGAGAGGCACATACCGACGGGAAAAAGGTTCTAAAGTGTATTTTAATACGAAGACAATGAATGTTGTGATTCTTAAAGCTGATGAGAAATTCTTATCAGGATGGAAAATAAACCCTGACGCGGATAATGGCAGAATCTATTTGGAGACAGGTGATTTATGAACAAGATGGCAATAATTGAATTAGCTAAGGCTTTTTTGAATTCAAAAGTAACGGCTCTTCAGTTTTCTGAAGATATATGCGCTGTAAGAAGAGATCTATACGGAGTTAAAGATCAGGAGAAAAATACTTTGAATTGCGGTGAGGAGTTATTCATGGTGGCCGAAATTTATAATCCTGATTCCGATCGTGCAGATTATGAGCTGGACGAGACTGGATTAAGAAAGGAAGTAAAAGCGACGCTAGAAAAGTTCAAGCTGCTTTAATCTCCCGCTTTTTCTGAAAAGTGCATTTTGAGCAACGCCCAACAAACGAAGGTTTGTTGGGCGTTTTTATAACGGTGTTTTTATCGACGCGATAATTGGACGTTTCTCTACTTAGTTTCAAATAATGTGGGTTGAAAACCGCTGTTGATTGCAGGTCGAGCGGTTTCTATATCAGGTATACAGACAGGCCCTTAGCTCAGTCCTTTTTCGCTTCTTCTGGTTCTTCGGGCTTGTCGTCGTCGCTTTCTGCCAGCGGTGTATTAGCCGTCAGCAGGTACGGTGACTGTTGCCAGCGGCTGCGGCGGCCTTGCAGTAACGTACGGGCTAAAATAATGCCGATGGCCAATGCCAGCAGGATCATCAGGCGCAGCAGGTTGGTGGTGTTATCCACCTGTTTGGATTCGGTGCCCAGCACGTGGGTATCGAGCGTGACGCGGATAAAACCGATGGGGCCATCTTTGCCCTGAATCGACTCGACAAGCTGATGGTTGAAATAGCTGCCCGCGCGCTTGCCGTCGAGCGATAGGCGATCGCGCACGCTGATCTGTTCACCGGAATGGGCCACCAGCGTGCCGTCTAACTGATAGACGCTGGCGTCGAGGATCCTGCTGTGGTCGGTGAGCTGTTGCAGAATGCTGTCAATGCGCTGGTTGTCGATATCACCGTCATCATCCAGCAGCGGAGCCAGGCTAAAAGCCACCTGTTTGGTTAACGTTTGTGCCAGTTGTTCCACCTGTTCCGATCGCGCCATTTGGTGGCTCAGGCTAAAATAAGAGGCACCTTGCATCAGCATTACGAGCAAAGTCAGGCAAATCAGGATAATAGCGGTGCGGTGCAGGCGGAATTTCAGTTTAGCTTTAGCCATGCGGCTTCCTTGGTCTTTTGGACGCTTTATGTTGCCAGAAGCAAGGGCGATAGGATAGCTTTACCCGTCGTCTTTCAAGCTGCAGTTTTTCAGGAGTCAATGATGTCGAATAGTCTGACCTATTGCGATCTCCCTGCCGAGATCTCTCAATGGCCGGGTCTTCCCCTTTCGCTGAGCGGTGACGAAGTCATGCCGCTGGATTATCGAGCGGGCCATACCGGTTGGCTATTATATGGCAGAAAACTGGATAAAGAGCGCATTACCCAGTTCCAGCGCAAGCTCGGGGCGGCGATGGTGATCGTCACCGCCTGGAATGTCGAGGATTATCAGGTGGTGCGTCTGGCGGGCACGCTGTCTGCGCGCGCCAAGCTGCTGGCCGCCGAGAACGGGCTAGATGTAGCACCGCTCGGCAAGATCCCGCATTTGCGTACGCCGGGCCTGCTGGTGATGGATATGGATTCCACGGCGATCCAGATTGAATGCATTGACGAAATCGCCAAACTGGCCGGGGTGGGCGAGCAGGTGGCCGAAGTCACCGAGCGTGCGATGCGCGGTGAGCTTGATTTTACCGCCAGCCTGCGGCAGCGCGTCGGTACGCTGAAAGGGGCCGATGCCAATATCCTGAAACAGGTGCGTGATGAACTGCCGCTGATGCCGGGGCTGACCAGCTTAGTGTGCAAATTGCAGGCGCTGGACTGGCATGTGGCTATCGCCTCCGGCGGTTTTACCTATTACGCCGAATACCTGCGCGACAAGCTGAAACTGGTGGCGGTCGCGGCCAACGAACTGGAAATCCGCGATGGTAAATTGACCGGCGAAGTGCTGGGGCCGGTGGTGGATGCACAATATAAAGCCGACGTGCTGGTGAAGCTGGCAGAGAAACTGGGCATTCCGCCGCAGCAGACCGTGGCGATCGGCGACGGTGCCAACGATCTGAAAATGATGCAGGTAGCGGGGCTGGGCATTGCCTACCACGCCAAGCCTAAAGTGTATGAAAAGGCACAGGTGTCGATTCGCCATGCCGATCTGCTGGGGGTACTCTGTGTGCTCACCGGCAGCCTGAAACATGAGGTGAGGTAACCGTGGCTAAAGCAGCAAAACGGGCGTTTGTCTGTAATGAATGCGGTGCCGATTATCCGCGCTGGCAGGGGCAGTGCAGCGCTTGCAATGCCTGGAACACCATTACAGAAGTGCGCCTGGCTGCGGTGTCTTCATCTTCTGCCCGCACTGAGCGCTTCAGCGGTTATGCGGGCGATGCGGGTGTTAGTCGGGTGCAGAAGCTGTCGGACATCAGCCTGGAAGAGTTGCCGCGTTTTTCCACCGGTTTCCTCGAGTTTGACCGC
This sequence comes from Serratia sp. YWN4, assembly GCF_055790845.1. NCBI lineage: Bacteria > Pseudomonadati > Pseudomonadota > Gammaproteobacteria > Enterobacterales > Yersiniaceae > Serratia > Serratia sp. YWN4. The sequence goes on along the minus strand of NZ_CM147696.1, from coordinate 4,720,605 downwards.
GTGCTGGGCGGCGGCGTGGTGCCGGGCAGTGCCATTCTGATCGGCGGTAACCCCGGCGCGGGGAAAAGTACGCTGCTGCTGCAAGTGCTGTGCAAGCTTTCTGAACAGATGAAAACCCTGTACGTCACCGGTGAGGAATCGCTGCAACAGGTGGCGATGCGCGCTCACCGCTTGGGCTTGCCGACCGGCGGCCTGAATATGCTGTCGGAAACCAGCATCGAACAAATTTGCCTGATCGCCGAGCAGGAACAGCCAAGGCTGATGGTGATTGACTCGATCCAGGTGATGCATATGGCGGATATCCAGTCTTCGCCCGGCAGCGTGGCGCAGGTGCGTGAAACCGCCGCTTACCTGACGCGCTTTGCCAAAACGCGCGGCGTGGCGATCGTGATGGTCGGCCATGTCACTAAAGACGGTTCTCTGGCCGGGCCGAAAGTGCTGGAACACTGTATCGACTGCTCGGTGCTGCTCGACGGCGATGCCGATTCCCGCTTCCGCACTTTGCGCAGCCATAAAAACCGCTTCGGCGCGGTGAATGAGCTGGGCGTATTTGCCATGACCGAACAGGGCCTGCGTGAAGTCAGCAACCCTTCTGCCATCTTCCTCAGCCGTGGCGATGAGGTCACCTCCGGCAGTTCGGTGATGGTGGTGTGGGAAGGCACGCGCCCGCTGCTGGTTGAGATTCAGGCGCTGGTGGATCACTCAATGATGGCCAACCCGCGCCGCGTAGCGGTGGGGTTGGAGCAGAACCGTTTAGCGATCCTGCTGGCAGTGTTGCACCGCCACGGCGGTTTGCAGATGTCCGATCAGGACGTATTCGTCAACGTGGTGGGCGGGGTGAAGGTCAGCGAAACCAGCGCCGATTTGGCGTTGTTGCTGGCGCTGGTGTCCAGTTTCCGCGATCGCCCGCTGCCTGACGATCTGGTGGTGTTTGGCGAAGTCGGGCTGGCGGGGGAAATCCGCCCGGTGCCAAGTGGCCAGGAGCGTATCTCCGAAGCAGCGAAACATGGCTTCAAGCGCGCCATTGTGCCGCATGCCAACGTACCGAAAAAGCCACCAGCCAATATGCAGGTGTTTGGCGTGAAGAAGTTGGCGGATGCCTTGACCATTCTGGATGAGCTTTAGCAGTGTCCAACAGCGGGCATAATATGCTATTTTGTTTAGCATATTAAACAGGAGGGGTTATGCGGCAATTTGATTACCTAAAAGCGGCGATTAAGCAAAAAGGCTGTACCTTACAACAGGTGGCCGATGCCAGCAGCATGACCAAGGGCTATCTCAGCCAACTGTTGAACGATAAAATCAAAAGCCCAAGTGCGCAGAAGCTGGAAGCCGTACACCGTTTTCTGGGGTTGGAGTTCCCGCGCCGCGAGAAAAAAGTCGGTGTAGTGTTTGGTAAATTTTACCCGCTGCACACCGGCCATATCTACCTGATCCAGCGTGCTTGCAGCCAGGTGGACGAGCTGCATGTGATCCTGTGCCATGACGAACCGCGCGATCGCGAACTGTTCGAGAACAGCTCGATGTCACAGCAACCGACGGTCAGCGATCGCCTGCGTTGGCTGCTGCAAACCTTCAAATACCAGAAAAACATCCATATCCACTCCTTCGACGAAAAGGGCATTGAACCTTATCCGCACGGTTGGGGGGTCTGGAGCAACGGGATGAAGAACTTCATGGAGCAGAAGGGCATCGTGCCGAGCTTTATCTATTCCAGCGAAGAGCAGGATGCGCCGCGCTACCGCGAACATCTGGATATCGAAACTATTCTGGTGGACCCGGAACGCTCCTTTATGAACATCAGCGGCCGCCAGATCCGCCAGGATCCGTTCCGCTATTGGGACTATATCCCGACCGAAGTAAAGCCGTTCTTTGTGCGTACCGTGGCGATTTTGGGCGGTGAATCCAGCGGCAAATCGACGCTGGTGAACAAGCTGGCGAATATCTTCAACACCACCAGCGCCTGGGAATATGGCCGTGACTACGTGTTCTCCCATCTGGGTGGCGACGAAATGGCGCTACAGTATTCCGATTACGACAAGATCGCGCTCGGGCAGGCGCAGTACGTGGATTTTGCGGTGAAATATGCCAACAAAGTGGCGTTTATCGACACCGATTTTGTTACCACTCAGGCGTTCTGCAAAAAATACGAAGGGCGCGAGCATCCGTTTGTGCAGGCGTTGATCGACGAGTACCGTTTCGATCTGGTGATCCTGCTGGAGAACAATACGCCGTGGGTAGCCGATGGTTTGCGTAGCTTAGGGAGTTCGGTCGATCGCAAAGCGTTTCAGCACCTGCTGGAAGAGATGCTGTACGCCAACAACATCGAGTATGTACACGTAGAATCCAGCGATTATGAAGAACGTTTCCTGCACTGCGTTAAGCTGGTTAAGCAACTGCTGGCGGCGGATGCCAGCCGATTGGTGGGGGTTTCACCTCTGTCGCGCTGAAGGATGAGGGCGCAGCGGTCTGCGCCCTGACGTTATCAGTAAACAATCACTAACTTACCCTGCATATGGCCTTCCAGCAGCTTGGCGTGTGCGGCGGCCAGCGTTTCCACCGTCAGACCATGCAGCGTTTCGCTCAGCGTGGTCGTCAATTTCCCAGCATCCAGCAGTTGCGCCATTTGCTTGAGGATTTCCCCCTGCTGGGCGATATCCGGCGTGGTGTACATGCTGCGGGTAAACATGAATTCCCAATGCAGCGCGGCGCTTTTCAGCTTAAGCGCGTTCTGATCCAGCGGTTGGGTGTTCTCTACGATGGTGCAGATATGGCCGAGCGGGGCGATCACATCGCTGATGGCTGGCCAGTGGCCGTCGGTATCATTCAGGCACAGGATATAATCGACGTGCTTAATGCCTTCTTTGGCCAGATTGGCCTTCAGATCGCGGTAATTCACCACCAATTCAGCACCGCGCTCGCGGCACCAGGCGGCAGATTCTGGGCGTGAAGCGGTAGCAATCACTTTCACCTTGCTGCGCTGCGCGGCCAGCGGGATCGCCAGTGAACCCACGCCACCGGCCCCACCGATGATCAGCAGAGTTTTACCCGCGGCGGCATCCTGCACTTTCAGATGTTCAAACAGTGCCTCCCAAGCGGTGAGCGCGGTCAGCGGCATGGCAGCGGCCTCGGCCCAGTTCAGCGTGCGCGGCTTGTGCGCAGTAATGCGTGAATCGATCAGTTGCTGAGTGCTGTTGCTGCCTGGGCGGGTGATATCCCCGGCGTACCACACTTCATCGCCCGGCTTGAAATCTTCCACGCTGCTGCCGACTGCCAGCACTACGCCGCTGGCATCCCAGCCGAGAATGCGTGGTTGCTGCAAGCCGTTCTTTTGTAGACTTGCATGGACCTTGGTATCCACCGGATTGACGGAAACGGCTTTCACTTCCACCAGCAGATCGTACTGGCCCGGCGTGGGCTGCTCTGGGGCGATCTCGATAAAGCGGGTAGGGTTTTGCGGATCGACGGCAATGGCCTTGATTGACATGGCGCTGCTCCTTTGAATAGGTATTTACTCTAAGGGATAAGAAAAAGCCCGCAGAATGCGGGCTGAATCGGATTACTTGGTGACTCTTTTGTACTTGATACGGCGGGGTTCCAGCGCTTCGGCACCCAGAGTGCGCTTCTTGTACTCTTCGTATTCGGTAAAGTTACCTTCGAAGAATTCAATTTTGCCTTCATCCTGATAATCCAGAATGTGGGTGGCAATACGGTCAAGGAACCAACGGTCGTGCGAGATCACCATCGCGCAGCCCGGGAATTCCAGCAGGGCGTTTTCCAGTGCGCGCAGGGTTTCGATATCCAGATCGTTGGTCGGTTCATCGAGCAGCAGCACGTTGCCGCCAACCTGTAGCAGCTTGGCCAAGTGCAGGCGGCCGCGTTCACCACCGGACAGTTCACCCACGCGTTTGCCCTGATCGACGCCCTTGAAGTTAAAGCGGCCGACGTAGGCACGGCTTGGCATTTCGGTGTTGCCGATGCGCATGATGTCCTGGCCGCCGGAGACTTCTTCCCACACGGTTTTGGAGTTATCCATGCTGTCGCGGAACTGATCGACAGAAGCCAGCTTGACGGTATCACCTAGCACAATGCTGCCGGAATCAGGCTGTTCCTGATTGGACATCATGCGGAACAGCGTGGATTTACCCGCGCCGTTCGGGCCGATAATGCCGACAATCGCGCCCTTCGGTACCGAGAAGGAGAGATCGTCGATCAGCAAACGGTCGCCGTAGGATTTGCGCAGGTTGCTGACTTCCACCACTTTATCGCCCAGGCGTGCGCCAGGTGGGATAAACAGTTCGTTGGTTTCGTTACGTTTCTGGTATTCGGTGCTGTTCAGCTCTTCAAAGCGCGCCAGACGGGCTTTACCCTTAGACTGACGGCCTTTGGCACCTTGGCGCACCCACTCCAGCTCTTTCTCGATCGACTTGCGGCGTGCGGCTTCGGAAGAGGCTTCCTGCGCTAAGCGAGCATCTTTCTGCTCCAGCCAGGAAGAGTAGTTGCCTTCCCACGGAATGCCTTCGCCACGGTCCAGCTCAAGGATCCAACCCGCCACGTTATCGAGGAAGTAACGGTCGTGGGTGATCGCCACCACGGTGCCTTCGAAGTCGTGCAGGAAGCGCTCCAGCCAGGCCACGGATTCTGCATCCAGGTGGTTGGTGGGTTCGTCCAGCAGCAGCATGTCCGGTTTTTCCAGCAGCAGGCGGCACAGCGCAACGCGGCGGCGTTCACCACCGGAAAGGTTGGCGATTTTGGCATCCCACTCCGGCAGGCGTAGCGCATCGGCGGCGCGTTCAAGCTGGGTGTTGAGGTTATGACCATCGTGAGCCTGAATGATCTCTTCCAGGCGGCCCTGCTCAGCGGCCAGCTTGTCGAAATCGGCACCTTCTTCAGCGTACAGTGCGTACACTTCATCAAGGCGTTTCAGAGCCCCCACCACTTCGGCCAATGCTTCTTCTACCGATTCGCGAACGGTGTGTTCCAGGTTGAGCTGCGGTTCCTGCGGCAGATAGCCAATCTTGATGCCCGGCTGTGGGCGCGCTTCCCCTTCGATATCGGTATCGATACCCGCCATAATGCGCAGCAGGGTGGATTTACCGGAGCCGTTGAGGCCCAGTACGCCAATTTTGGCCCCAGGGAAGAAACTCAGGGAGATGTTTTTCAGAATATGACGTTTCGGCGGAACCACTTTGCCGACGCGATGCATGGTATAGACGTATTGAGCCACGTTGCTGCGAGCCTCTCTATCAGTTTTTATAGGATGTCTGGCGGCACGAGTGTAGCCCGTTTCAACCACGGATCCCAGACCCCCACGATGATCGCTAAGTATACCCGTTAATGCGCGTGGCAGGGGAATTTGCCGCTGATAAAGAAAAACGCCCGGCAGGTTTGCCGGGCGCTGGGGATAAATTTATGCAGGGATTAGGCCGCTTTTTTGCAGTTCGCCCTGATGCGGACGATAACCCACTTCTCAACTTCCACAATCAGGAACAGGGCAATAGCAATCAGCAGCGTGATGCCCCAATAGAACAGCGGCAGCGGTGCGGTGCCAAACAGCGAGTTCATGAATGGCAGATAGATGATGGCCATCTGCAACAGCAGCAGCACGCCGCTCACCAGCCACAGGCCTTTGTTCATAAACACCTGACGGTTCAGCGGGAAGCGATCGGCGGTGCGGCAGTTGAACATATAAACCCACTGCGCGGTCACCAGCGTTTGCAGCAGCACGGTACGAATGAACTCGCTGCTGTAGCCGCGTGGTGCCATCCAGGCTTCCAGTATGAAGGCGCTGATGGCGATCAGAATACCGACAAAGGCAATACGCCAGATGGCGTGCAGATCCAGTACGTGGCTACCCGGTACGCGCGGTTTGCGGTGCATCAGCCCTTTTTCAGCCGGTTCATATGCCAGGCCGAACGACAGGGTGGTGGAGGTGGCCATGTTCATCCACAGGATCTGGATCGGGGTTAATGGCAGTATCGCACCGGCCAGAATGGCGATGATGATCAGCAAACCCTGCGCCAGGTTGGTGGGGAGCACAAACAGGATGGTTTTCTTCAGGTTGTCATACACTCGGCGGCCTTCTTTCACCGCGCTGGCAATGGTGGCGAAGTTATCGTCGGTCAATACCATGTCTGCGGCTTCTTTGGTGACCTCGGTGCCTTTGATCCCCATGGCGATACCGACATCGGCCTGTTTCAGCGCTGGCGCGTCGTTAACGCCATCGCCGGTCATGCCGACCACTTCACCCTTGTTCTGCAAGGCTTTCACCAGGCGCAGTTTGTGTTCCGGGCTGGTGCGGGCAAAGATGTCGTAATGCACGGCGGCTTCTGCCAGCGCCTTATCATCCATGTGCTCCAACTGGTTGCCGGTAATGGAATCCTGACTGTTACCGATACCGAGCATGGCACCGATGGCCATGGCGGTTGTCTGGTGGTCGCCAGTGATCATTTTCACGCGGATACCGGCCTGCTGGCATTCGGCGATCGCCGCAATCGCTTCAGGGCGAGGCGGATCCATCACCCCGGCGATGCCGATAAACACCATCTGCTGGCGGATATCGTCATGATCCAGTTCCACCTCTTCATCTGGCGTGGTTTTGCTGGCGGCAGCTACCATGCGCAAGCCCTGCTCAGCAAAGCGCGACATCTCTTTTTCCCAGTAGTCGCGGCGGAACGGTTTGATGCCGGATTCGGTCAGCTCCAACTCGCACAGCGAGAACAGCACATCAGGGGCACCGGTGAGGAACACCTGATTTTTGCCAGCCACCTGGCTGCGCACCGCCATATATTTGTAGCTGGAGTCGAACGGGATTTTCGCTAGTTGACGGGTTTCACCAATCGCCAGTTCGGCTTTCATCGCCAACACTTTCAGTGCACCTTCGGTCGGGCTGCCGGTGATGATCCAGCGGCCGCTGTCATCCTGCTTCACTTGGCTGTCGTTACACAGGGTGATGGCGGTAATGAACTGTGCCAGCGCGGGAATATCCTGCACTCGCGCCTGTTTGTCGCTGTCGGCGAAGAAAATGCCGCCGGTGGGCTGGTAGCTTTCGCCTTCTACGCGGAAGGCATGGTCGGCCATGATGACGTTTTTCGCCGTCATTTCGTTCATGGTCAGGGTGCCAGTTTTGTCCGAGCAGATCACCGTCATCGAACCCAGGGTTTCTACCGTCGGCAATTTGCGGATAATGGCACGGTTGCGCGCCATCGCCTGTACGCCCAGCGACAGGATGATCGAGATAATGGCCGGTAAACCTTCCGGTACCGAAGCCACAGCCAGGCTGATTAATGCCAGCAGCAGTTCACCGATCGGCATATCGCGCAGCGCTAAGGCAAACAGACCCAGCAGCACCATCATCACCAGGATCAGAATAAAGATCCCTTTACCCAGACGATCCATCTGTTGCAGCAGCGGCGTGCGCTGGGTTTCAACGGTGGAAATCATCTCGCTGATGTGGCCGAGCTCGGTGTGGCCGCCGGTGGCGATCACCACGCCTTTGGCATTCCCGGCGCTGATGGTGGTGCCGGAGAACAGCAGGTTGGTGCGATCGCCAATCATCACTTCTTCATTGATGGCATCGGTTTGCTTGGAGACGACGGTCGATTCGCCGGTCAGGATCGCTTCTTCCACTTGCAGGTTGTGCGATTCCAGCAGCCGCAGGTCGGCGGGGATTTTGTCACCAGGGCGCAGCAACACCATATCGCCGGGCACCAGATCTTCGGCATTCACCGTATGGTTAATCCCGTCACGCACCACAATCGCCTGGCTGGAAAGCATATTCCGAATGCCTTTCAGCGATTTCTCCGCGCTGTTTTCCTGTACGAAGCCGATCAGGGCGTTGATGACGGCCACGCCAAGAATCACTACGGTATCGATCCAGTGGCCCATTACGGCCTTAAGAAAGGCGGCGGCCAGCAGGATATAAATCAGCACGTCTTTGAAATGGGCAATAAAGCGTATGAAGGCGCTTTTCCCCGCCTTTTCAGGCAACGCATTCGGGCCGAATTTTGCCAGGCGCGCGGCAGCTTCTTGCTCACTCAGCCCTTCAGGCTGGCTGTTTAAATGCTGAAGAGTTTCTTCGATATCATACTGATACCATGCTTTCTCCGGTGTAATGGGAGCATGGTGCTCATGGGGGGTATGTGTTGGCATTTAACGCCTCTCCTAAAAGTAAATTAACTCTGTATTCCCACTTGCGTCGGCAGCCCTTTTGCCGGGGTTGATATCCATGGTTTTACTGTCATACAGGCGTGAATGTTGATAATTTTCAATAACCCTGTGGGTAAGTCATTGGCCGCATGATAGTAAGTAATCGAGAACTTAGGTTTTTGATCTGGGATAATAAAATCAAATTAATAGCCAATGTTTCATTATGTGCGTGAATGCTTGTGTTTTTACGTCTGTTTACTGTCATTTTGTGTATAAAAAAACAAGCTGCCAGCAAAGAAAACTATAGAACATCCCGAATATTGTGTGATGAAAAAAGTTGAGATAATTACCTGAGTTATCAAGATCTCAATGCGAAACAAGGCGAAATACGCTGTGGCAGTAAACTTCTTATAATCTAATGAATGGATATAGGTTTCTGCTGTCTATGATAAATATCAGGTGCTGCTGAACGTGGTGCAGAGCTTCTTGGCAAGACAACCCAGTGAGGAAAGAGTAAGTATGGACAAATGGCGGCTTTTGGCATTAAGCCTGTGCCTCACAGCATTTTCTGGTGCAGCATTGGCAGACTCTTTGGATGCCCAGCGTCAGCGTTACCTGCAAATCAAGCAGGCTTGGGACAGTAATCAGCAGGACGTGGTGCAGCAACTGATGCCAGCGCTGCAAGATTATCCGCTGTATCCGTATCTGGAATATCGCCAGCTAACGCAGGATCTCGCTACCGCCAGCGTTGCGCAGGTGAGCCAATTCTTGCAGAAGAACCCAACGTTGCCGCCAGCCCAATCGCTGTCTGCCCGCTTTGTCAATGAACTGGCAAGCCGTGAGGATTGGCGCACGCTGCTGGCGTTCAGCCCGCAGGCACCAAAACCGGTGGCTGCACGCTGTAATTACTATTACGCCAAGTGGGTGACCGGCGATCAGCAGGCTGCCTGGAGCGGTGCAGATGAGATTTGGCTGAGCGGTAAAACTTTGCCGGGTTCCTGTGACAAGCTGTTCGGTGTCTGGCAGGCGGCCGGTAAGCAAACGCCGCTGAATACCCTGGCGCGTATGAAACTGGCGTTGGCCGAGGGTAACAGTAGCCTAGTGAATTACCTGTATCGCCAGTTGCCTGCCAGTGAGCAGACCATGGGCGATGTCTTGGTGCGCCTGCAAAACGATCCGGCCACGGTGGAATCTTTTGCCCGCAGCGTTGGCCCAACCGATTTTACCCGCTCGGCTACCAGCATCGTTTTCGCCCGCTTGGCGCGTCAGGATGCGGAAAATGCCCGGGCGATGATCCCGACCCTGGCCCGCCTGCAGAAGATGAGTGATAGCGAGAAGCTGGAACTGGAAGAGGCGGTGGCCTGGCGGTTGATGGGCAGCGATGCCACGTTTGAGCAGACTCAGTGGCGCGATCGGGTGATCCTGCGTAGCCAGTCTCCTGCGTTGCTGGAGCGCCGGGTGCGTATGGCGCTGGGCGATGGCGATCGTGCTGGGCTGAAAACCTGGTTGGCACGTTTACCGGAAGAGTCCCGCAATAAAGACGAATGGCGTTACTGGCGTGCCAGTGAATTGATTGATGAAGGTAAGCGCAGTGAAGGGGAGCAGATACTGCGCAGCTTGATGAATGAGCGCGGTTTTTATCCGATGGTGGCGGCGCAAAAACTGAATGTGCCTTATCCGGTGAGGGTGTTGGTAGCCACCAAACCCGACGCGTCTTTGGTGAATGGCCCGGAAATTGCCCGCGTACGTGAATTGATGTACTGGAATATGGATAACCTGGCGCGCAATGAATGGAGTTCGTTTGTTGCCAGCCGCACCCGCGCTGAGCAGGAAGCCTTGGCACGTTATGCTTTTGAACAGAAATGGGCCGATCTTAGCGTGCAGGCCACCATCGTCGCCAAGCTGTGGGATCATCTGGAGGAGCGTTTCCCGATGGCTTGGTCGCAGGAATTCCACCGTGCTACCGAGGATAAAGGCATTACGCCAAGCTATGCCATGGCGATTGCCCGTCAGGAAAGCGCTTGGAACCCGAAGGCCCAGTCGCCGGTTGGCGCGACAGGATTGATGCAGGTGATGCCGCGTACCGCTCAGCATACGGTGGAGATGTACAGCATTCCGGGCTACTCCAGCCCGAGCCAACTGTTTGATCCTCAAACCAACATCAACATTGGCACCAGCTATCTCGAATCGGTTTACCAGCAATTTGGCCGCAACCGTATTCTGTCCTCGGCGGCTTATAATGCTGGTCCATCGCGGGTGAACACCTGGTTGGGCAACACCGATGGCCGCGTTGATGCGGTGGCGTTTGTGGAAAGTATTCCGTTCTCGGAAACCCGCTCTTACGTGAAGAACGTTTTGGCTTACGACGCGTTTTACCGCTACTTCATGCATCGCCCGGCGAAGGTGCTGACCGATGCCGAGTGGCAACGGCGCTATTAATGTTGAAGGTACGGCCCTGCTGGCCTGAATTTTGCTGGCCAGTGGGGATATGGTATGCTGCTGTACTAGTTAAATAGTATGGTGGCTGCCATGACGCAATTATCACTTAACGACCCCGCTCTTGCAGAACAAGGCCATGACGATTGGCTGCGCTTTGTGGCGCTGTTGCAGAGTTCGTTCACCCAAGACTTACACCAACAACTGATGCAACTGCTGCTGACAGCGGACGAACGGACCGCATTAGGGACGCGCGTGCGGATCATTCAGGAATTGATGCGCGGCGAAATGAGCCAGCGTGAGCTGAAGAATGAACTGGGCGCAGGGATTGCCACCATTACCCGCGGTTCGAACAGCCTTAAAGCGGCATCTCCGGCGTTGAAGCAGTGGTTGGATCAGCAGTTGCTGGGCGATGCACAGTAGCATCACCCCAGCGGATCATTTATGCGGTGTATTGCTAGCGTAGTGGCGATAAATCGGGTTGTGGAATGGCACCAGAGCCAACAGCAATGCCTGATGGTAAACGCTGGTGCGGCTCAGCCTGCCATCGGTGAAAATGCCGATCGCCCCCCCTTGACGCTTAATCTCGGTATTACCGGTCAACTCCGTCATTTCACTGCCCAGTTCGCGGCCAGCGCGAATTCCCTGTAAAATAGCTTCTGGCAGCATCAGGCTGGCAGAGCGCGATTCACCACGGGTTTGCGGGTTTTCTATGGTCATCCAGGCGAAGGTCATGTTCTCTTCGATCCCGGCTTCTACGCCAACCCAAAAGTCGGCTTCTGGCCGCACCTGCCGAGCTTCCATCACCCGTTGCCGTGCGCCGGTGCGAGTTTCGACATTGCCTATCGGTTGCAGTGAGACACCGCTGGCGACGTCCACAGATTCGATACGGCACTGGCCTGCACCAAAGGTATCTTCAAAGGCCAGTTGAATAGCCTTGATCTTTGCCGGGTTGGTAGTTGCAGCGATAACATGGTACATAACGGGTTTAATATCCTTCTATCTAGTACGCTAGGCGTTAGTATCAGTGGCCGCCGGGCGCAGATAAACTCAAGTTTCACGCAGTATAACGGAAAACAAACATGTTACAGGTATACCTTGTTCGCCATGGCGAAACGGAATGGAACGCGGCCCGCCGTATTCAAGGCCAGTCCGACAGCCCGTTGACCGCCAAGGGTGAATATCAGGCACAACAGGTTGCCAAGCGCGTGCGCCTTGAAGGCATTACGCACGTGATTACCAGCGATCTGGGCCGTACCCGTCGCACCGCACAAATTATTGCACAGGCGTGTGGTTGTGACGTGATTAACGACGTTCGATTGCGTGAACTGCATATGGGCGTTCTGGAGGAGCGCCTGATCGACAGCCTGACACCGCAGGAAGAACAGTGGCGTAAACAGATGGTCGATGGTACTGCCGATGCCCGAATCCCTCAAGGTGAATCCATGGCGGAGTTAGGCGCGCGAGTACGTGCCGCGCTGGAAAGCTGCTTGAGCTTGCCAAAAGGCAGCAAGCCGCTGATTGTCAGCCACGGTATCGCACTGGGTTGCCTGATTAGCACGGTGCTGGGGTTGCCCGCCTATGCCGAACGTCGCCTGCGTTTGCGCAACTGTTCGCTGTCACGCGTTGACTATCAGCAAAGCCCGTGGCTGGCTTCTGGTTGGATCGTAGAAACCGCAGGCGATGTCTCGCACCTGGACATGCCTGCGTTGGACGAACTACAGCGTTAACGCCGGATCGGGATCAGGTAATCACACTTGATCTCGGTCGGTGCCTGAGGTGGCCTACGGTCACCTTGCGGATAAAAACGCTCAATATCATGCCCTTTGCGGCGCGTCAGTTCGAGCGCTGGCAGGCAGGTGCCATACAGCATCAGGATAAAATCCTGTAGCCCTGAACTTGGCCCCTGATAGTTGAACATGGCATATTCGCCGCCCTGCAATACCATCGGCTGGCCTTCCTGAACGTTGGCCGGGACGTGATGCGGTTCCAGTGCGGTGGTGTACAGCACTTCTTGCTCGTCGTCCCTTTCCTGGCTTGGCCGTGAATGGTGCAGGCCGTACAGCACCGGTGGCAAAGTTTTTGCCTCACCCAGATACTGACGCCAGAATTGCGCGCGCAGTTCGTTACGGAAGTTGGAAATCTGTTCCAGGGTGCAGGAGTAGCTCTGCGTCAGGCCAATCAGGTGCTGTTCTGGCAGGGTGATAAACTCCGGCTGTGGCAAGGTAAAGGCTCCCAGCCGTATCGGTGGGCAAATACCAAAGGCGCTCCAGTCTTCAGCGCGACGATACAGGGCTGGCGTTTGCGCAAACTGCTTCTTGAACGCGCGGGTAAACGTCTGCTGCGAGTCGAAGCGATATTGTAAGGCAATGTCCAGAATGGGGCGGCTGGTTAAGCGCAATGCGACGGCGGCTTTGGATAATCTCCTGGCGCGGATGTAAGCGCCGATGGCGTTACCGGTGATATCTTTGAACATCCGTTGCAGATGCCATTTAGAGTAGCCCGCTTTTGCTGCCACGTTGTCCAGTGACAAAGGTTGGTCCAAATGGCTTTCCAGCCAGCTAAGCAGATCACGAATGATACCGGCTTGATCCATAGATCTTCCTCGTAGAGCTGTAGGGTCGGAACCCGAACGATTTAATTTATCACGCTGGTACCTGATGCTAACTGACTTATCCATCAATCAGTTGCATTGCACCTCTCTATGCGCCGGGCGACTACTGGGGGAGGGATACATTAACAGGCATAAAGAAACGACGATGCCGCATAATAGCAACTTTTTTACTCCACGACTCCCAAAGATTTTTTCTCCGCACTGTGCTAAAAATGACAGTTCGGGCCGAGAAAATCCCTCTTCTGTGACTTAAAACATAAGCGTTCTTAATTACCGCCCCGTTTTCCCTTAGGCTGTTCTCTTGGAGTTAAGTGAATGAAAAAAGGATGGATATTTTTGTTTGGCCTGGTTTGCGCAACCATTAGCAGTGCGCAGGCAGAACAGGTGGGCTCAGTCGATACGGTATTTAAACTGTTTGGTCCAGACCATAAAATTGTGGTTGAAGCGTTCGATGATCCTGATGTTAAAAATGTAACCTGTTATATCAGCCGGGCAAAAACCGGTGGGTTAAAAGGCGGGCTCGGGCTGGCGGAAGATACCTCGGATGCCGCGATTTCCTGCCAGCAGGTTGGGCCGATCGTGTTGAATGACAAGATCAAAAATGGCAAATCAGAAGGCACGGTGGTGTTCCAGAAACGGACTTCGCTGGTGTTTAAAAAGCTGCAAGTGGTGCGTTTTTATGATGCCAAACGTAACGCGCTGGTTTATTTGACCTACTCGGACAAAGTGATTGACGGTTCACCGAAGAATGCCTTGAGCGCGGTGCCTATCATCCCTTGGGGTGAAGCCAAATAAAACAAAAGGGGTTCAGCATGCTGAACCCCAGGGTAAACCGTTGTGGAAGTTATTCTTCCAGATCGCCGCAGAAGCGGTAACCTTCACCATGAATGGTGGCAATGATTTCCGGTGTATCCGGCGTGGATTCGAAGTGTTTACGAATACGGCGGATAGTCACGTCGACGGTACGATCGTGCGGCTTCAATTCGCGGCCGGTCATCTTCTTCAGCAACTCACCACGGGATTGGATCTTGCCCGGGTTTTCACAGAAGTGCAGCATGGCGCGGAATTCGCTGCGCGGCAGCTTGTATTGCTCGCCTGCCGGGCCGATCAGTGAACGGCTGTTGATGTCCAGTTCCCAACCATTGAATTTGTAGCTTTCAACCAGTTTGCGTTCTTCGCCGACGCTACCCAGATTCATGGTACGTGACAGCAAGTTACGCGCCCGGATAGTCAGCTCGCGTGGGTTGAACGGCTTAGTGATGTAATCATCGGCACCAATTTCCAGGCCAAGGATTTTATCTACTTCGTTATCACGGCCAGTCAGGAACATTAACGCTACGCTGGCTTGCTCACGCAGTTCGCGTGCCAGCAGTAAACCGTTTTTGCCCGGCAGGTTGATATCCATGATAACCAGGTTGATATCATTTTCAGACAGGATGTTGTGCATTTCTGCACCGTCATTGGCTTCATGAACAATGTAGCCTTCCGCCTCGAAAATGCTCTTCAGGGTGTTACGAGTGACTAACTCGTCTTCGACAATCAGAATGTGCGGGGTCTGCATATTTGCTACCTAAAATTGCCAACAAAATAGAAAATAGGAAGTACAGAAGTCTTTGTGTTCTTCGTGGAGGGCAGAGATACCGCTCACGTTCCCTCATGACCAAACGACTAAAGTACGTAAACTCGTTCTTGATGCACTTTCCATCAATGTCAACAAGATCGCTAGCTTGCAGGAGACGCTATTACCAGCATCCCCAAATGATGCCAAAACGGCGCATATCCTAACCCTATTAACAGCAATATAACAGTGCGTGCCGAATTCATCACCCAACAAAACTACGCTTTGTTGACATATATCAAATTCAATTCTAGCACGTTAACAGATTTGTGAAAAACACTTACAGAAATGCAAGCTTAAGACACAGATCAACAAATTCTGTGAACGATTCAGCATTGTAATAGCCAATGCGTTACAATCGTTGGTTAACTGAGAGTTGGAAATTTTTAATTATTTGATTAATAGAAAAATTAAGAGATATCTCGTGGATATAAGGTTTTCGTCTTAATTATGCTTCCAAAGCTCTATTTACTCATATTATTGGGGGTGATAAATTGTGTTAACTAATTGTAAATATAATCAGGTCACCCCCAACAGTCAAAGAACTATTTTTACTTTTTTGCTGGAGTAATGATGCAGTTTCATATCGTGTTAGTGGCTCCGGCACGGCCGGAAAACGTGGGCGCAGCGGCGCGAGCGATGAAAACTATGGGGTTTAACTCATTGCGCATTGTTGATAGCGAGGCCCATTTGCAGCCAGCAGCGCGCTGGGTGGCGCACGGTGCCGGTGATATTCTGGATGCCGTACAGACGTTCCCTTCTTTGCAGCAGGCGCTGGCTGACGTGGATTTTACCGTCGCCACCACCGCTCGCAGCCGCGCTCGTTTTCATTACTACTGCACACCGCAGCAACTGACCGGGCAATTGATCGAGCGCCAGCAGTGGGTGCAGCAGGCTGCATTGGTGTTTGGCCGCGAAGATTCGGGCCTGACCAATGAAGAGCTGGAACTGGCAGACTTGTTGACCGGTGTACCGATGATCGCCGATTACCCTTCGCTTAATCTCGGCCAAGCGGTGATGGTGTATTGCTACCAGCTTGCGGAACTGATGAAGATCAGCGCTCCGCAGGAACCTTCTGCCAATGCCGGGCAACTGAAGGCATTGCGTCAGCGAGCCGATCGTTTATTGAGCACCCTTGAGGTTAGCGATGACCAAAAGTTGCGCGATTGGCTCCATCAGCGGCTTGGCGTATTACAGCAGCGCGATATCGTGATGTTGCATACGTTGCTGCATGATATTGAAAAAAAATTGATAAAGTAATGCTAATGTTATTCTTTGATAATCCAGTTTAATTCACTATGGATTTGGCTTTTTATTGATTTTTTATTCTGTTATTTGGTTTTTAGTCTGTTTCATTGCGCAGATCCCAGTTTGAGCATTAAATAAGCAGGTTGAAGAAATAATTTGACTTGGGAAAGTGATTGCTTTAACCAATAGAGGGGACAAGATTCTAATGAGACAGACAGACCAAATGCGATATATCAGCCTGAACACCACAATTATTACCACCACCGATACCACAGGTAACGGGGCGGGCTGACGCGCACAGGAAACAGAAGAAAAAAGCCCGCACCTAACCAGTGCGGGCTTTTTTTTCGTCATAAATTCAGGAGATAAAGTAAATGCGAGTGTTGAAATTTGGTGGAACCTCGGTAGCGAACGCAGAACGTTTTCTGCGCGTTGCCGATATCGTGGAGAATAACGCGCGTCAGGGACAGGTGGCCACGGTATTGTCCGCACCCGCCAAGATCACCAATCACTTGGTGGCGATGATTGAGAAAACGGTGGCAGGACAGGACATTCAGCCAAACATGAGCGACGCAGAGCGTATCTTTGCTGAGTTGCTGAGCGGTTTAGCCAAGGCATTGCCGGGCTTTGAATACGATCGCCTGAAAGCGTTAGTCGAGCAGGAGTTCGCGCAACTGAAACAGGTGCTGCACGGCGTGGCGTTGCTGGGGCAGTGCCCGGACGGTGTTAACGCCGCCATCATCTGCCGCGGCGAAAAGCTTTCTATTGCCATCATGGAAGGGGTATTCAAAGCCAAGGGCTATCCGGTCACCGTGATCAACCCGGTGGAGAAACTGCTCGCGCAGGGTAATTACCTGGAATCTACCGTCGATATCGCCGTGTCTACGCAGCGCATCGCTGCCGCTGCTATTCCGGCGGATCACATCGTGCTGATGGCCGGTTTCACCGCCGGTAATGACAAAGGCGAACTGGTGGTGCTGGGGCGTAATGGTTCCGACTATTCTGCCGCCGTACTGGCCGCCTGCCTGCGTGCGGATTGCTGTGAGATCTGGACCGATGTCGATGGGGTTTATACCTGCGATCCACGCACCGTGCCGGACGCCAGATTGCTGAAATCGATGTCGTATCAGGAAGCGATGGAGCTTTCTTACTTCGGCGCCAAAGTGCTTCACCCGCGTACCATCACCCCGATTGCCCAGTTCCAAATCCCTTGCCTGATTAAAAACACCGCCAATCCACAAGCTCCCGGTACTTTGATCGGTGGCGAAAGCGTGGATCACGACATGCCGGTGAAGGGGATCACCAACCTGAACAATATGGCGATGATCAACGTTTCTGGCCCTGGCATGAAAGGGATGGTAGGCATGGCGGCGCGGGTGTTTGCCGTGATGTCGCGGGCGCGCATCTCCGTGGTGCTGATCACCCAGTCCTCTTCCGAATACAGCATCAGCTTCTGCGTGCCGCAGAGCGAGCTACAGCGCGCACGTCGTGCACTGGAAGAGGAATTCTATCTGGAGCTGAAAGACGGCGTACTGGAGCCGCTGGACGTGATGGAACGCCTGGCGATCATCTCGGTGGTGGGCGATGGTATGCGTACCTTGCGCGGTATCTCTGCACGTTTCTTCTCGGCACTGGCACGCGCCAACATCAATATTGTCGCTATCGCTCAGGGCTCTTCCGAGCGCTCCATCTCCGTAGTGGTCAGCAATGATTCTGCTACCACCGGGGTGCGTGTCAGCCACCAGATGCTGTTCAACACCGATCAGGTGATCGAAGTGTTTGTGATCGGCGTCGGCGGCGTGGGTGGGGCGTTGATCGAACAGATTTACCGTCAGCAGCCATGGCTGAAGCAGAAACATATCGATCTGCGCGTCTGCGGTATCGCCAACTCGCGCGCAATGCTGACCAACGTACACGGTATTTCACTGGAAAGCTGGCGCGATGAGCTGGGCAGCGCGCAGGAGCCGTTCAACCTTGGCCGCCTGATCCGCCTGGTGAAAGAGTACCATCTGCTGAACCCGGTGATCGTCGACTGTACTTCCAGCCAGGCGGTGGCCGATCAGTATGCCGATTTCCTCGCCGATGGTTTCCACGTGGTGACGCCAAACAAGAAGGCCAACACCTCGTCAATGAACTATTACCAGCAACTGCGCACCGCCGCTGCGGGTTCACGCCGCAAGTTCCTGTATGACACCAACGTGGGTGCGGGTCTGCCGGTGATCGAGAACTTGCAGAACCTGCTCAACGCTGGTGATGAACTGACGCGTTTCTCCGGTATTCTGTCGGGCTCATTGTCGTTTATCTTTGGCAAGCTGGATGAAGGCATGTCGCTGTCGGCGGCTACCCTGAAGGCCAAGGCGAACGGCTACACTGAGCCGGATCCACGTGACGATCTTTCCGGCATGGATGTGGCACGCAAGCTGCTGATTCTGGCGCGTGAAGCGGGTTATGCGTTCGAACTGAGCGACATCGAGGTCGAGTCGGTGTTGCCAGCGTCCTTTGATGCGTCGGGCGACGTTGAGACTTTCCTGGCTCGCTTGCCGGAGCTGGATGCTGAATTCGGCCGTCGCGTGGCCGCTGCCGCCGAGCAAGGCAAGGTGCTGCGCTATGTGGGGGTGATCGAAGAGGGCCGCTGCCAGGTGCGTATTGATGCGGTAGATGACAACGATCCGTTGTATAAAGTGAAGAACGGCGAGAACGCCCTGGCCTTCTACAGCCGTTATTATCAACCACTGCCGCTGGTGCTGCGCGGTTATGGGGCGGGTAATGATGTGACGGCGGCAGGGGTATTTGCCGATCTGTTGCGCACACTGTCATGGAAGCTGGGAGTTTAATATGGTTAAGGTGTATGCACCGGCCTCAATTGGTAACGTCAGCGTCGGGTTCGACGTTCTGGGGGCTGCGGTTTCCCCCATTGACGGTTCGTTGCTGGGCGATTGCGTCAGCGTAGAAGCGGCCTCCCGCTTCAGCCTGGAAAATGCCGGGCGCTTTGTCAGCAAGCTGCCAACGGATCCGAAAGAGAACATCGTCTACCAGTGCTGGGAGCGTTTCTGCCAGGAAATTGGCCGTGAAATACCGGTAGCGATGCGGCTGGAG
This sequence comes from Serratia sp. YWN4, assembly GCF_055790845.1. NCBI lineage: Bacteria > Pseudomonadati > Pseudomonadota > Gammaproteobacteria > Enterobacterales > Yersiniaceae > Serratia > Serratia sp. YWN4. The sequence goes on along the minus strand of NZ_CM147696.1, from coordinate 4,701,445 downwards.
AAGAACATGCCGATCGGTTCAGGGCTGGGTTCCAGCGCCTGTTCGGTGGTGGCTGGTCTGATGGCGATGAACGAGTTCTGCGAACGCCCGTTGGATAACATGCAGTTGCTGGCGTTGATGGGCGAGCTGGAAGGGCGTATTTCTGGCAGCGTGCATTACGACAACGTTGCGCCGTGCTATCTCGGCGGCCTGCAACTGATGCTGGAAGAAGAAGGCAATATCTGCCAGGAAGTGCCCTGCTTTAAAGAGTGGCTGTGGGTGATGGCTTACCCTGGTATCAAAGTCTCCACCGCTGAAGCACGCGCTATTTTGCCTGCGCAGTATCGTCGTCAGGACTGTATCAGCCATGGCCGCTATCTGGCGGGCTTTATTCATGCTTGCCACACGCAGCAGCCGCGCCTGGCCGCCAAGCTGATGCAGGATGTGATTGCTGAACCTTACCGTACCCGTCTGCTGCCGGGCTTTGCCGAAGCGCGCAAAGCCTCGCAGGATATCGGCGCGCTGGCCTGTGGTATTTCCGGTTCCGGCCCGACGCTGTTCGCAATCTGCGATGACGGCGCTACCGCGCAACGTATGGCTGATTGGCTGACTAACCACTATCTGCAAAACGACGAAGGTTTTGTTCATATTTGCCGTCTGGATACCACCGGCGCTCGACTATTGGGATAACGCATGAAACTGTATAACCTTAAAGACCACAATGAGCAGGTCAGCTTCGCACAGGCGATCAAGCAGGGGCTGGGCAAACAACAAGGCTTGTTTTTCCCGCTGGAATTGCCCGAGTTTGAGCTGACCGAGATCGATCACCTGCTGGAGATGGATTTCGTCACCCGCAGCACCAAGATCCTGTCGGCTTTTATTGGCGATGAGATCGGCGAAGCTGCGCTGTATCAGCGCGTAAAAGCCGCCTTTGCCTTCCCGGCACCGGTAGCACCGGTTGAGAGCGATGTGGCTTGCCTGGAGCTGTTCCACGGCCCGACGCTGGCGTTCAAAGATTTCGGCGGTCGTTTTATGGCGCAGATGCTGGCAGAAGTGGCGGGCGATCAGCCGGTGACCATTCTGACCGCGACGTCTGGCGATACCGGTGCCGCCGTGGCTCATGCCTTCTACGGGCTGAAAAACGTGCGGGTGGTGATCCTGTATCCGCAGGGCAAGATCAGTCCGTTGCAGGAAAAACTGTTCTGTACTCTGGGCGGCAACATTCACACCGTGGCGATCGAGGGCGACTTCGATGCCTGTCAGGCGTTGGTCAAACAGGCGTTTGACGATCAGGAACTGAAAGACGCGGTGCATCTGAACTCGGCCAACTCGATCAACATCAGCCGTCTGCTGGCGCAAATCTGTTACTACTTTGAAGCGGTAGCGCAATTGCCGCAGGAAGCCCGCAATCAACTGGTGGTTTCGGTGCCGAGCGGCAACTTTGGCGATCTGACCGCTGGGCTGTTGGCGAAATCCTTAGGGCTGCCGGTGAAGCGCTTTATTGCTGCCACCAATGCCAACGATACCGTGCCGCGTTTCCTGAGTAACGGTGAATGGCAGCCGCACGCCACCGTGGCGACGCTGTCCAATGCCATGGATGTCAGCCAGCCAAACAACTGGCCGCGCGTGGAAGAACTGTTCCGCCGCAAAATCTGGCAGCTCAAAGAATTGGGTCACGCTGCGGTGAGCGATGAAACCACCAAAGACACCATGAAAGAGCTGGCGGCGCTGGGTTATCTTTCCGAACCACACGCGGCGATCGCTTACCGTGCGTTGCGCGATCAACTGAAAGACGGGGAGTTCGGCCTGTTCCTGGGCACGGCGCACCCGGCCAAGTTCAAAGAGAGTGTCGAAGCGATCCTGGATCAGGAATTACCGTTGCCAGAAGCATTGGCGGCGCGTGCCAATCTGCCGCTGCTGTCGCATCACATGTCGGCTGATTTTGCCAGACTGCGTCAGTTCCTGATGACCTTACCGGCCTGATGGGGGGCGCTCAGCGCCCCTTGTGCTACCTAAAAGCCGCTTGCTGACAGGCGGCTTTATTGTTCCGGGCGTTTGAACACCAGTTCGTTACCCGCAGAAGCTGCTTCGTCAAAGGCATAACCTTCCAGATCGAAATCAACCAGTTGTTCACTTTTGGTCAGCCGATTTTTGATGATAAAGCGGCTCATCAGCCCACGCGCTTTTTTGGCATAGAAACTGATCACTTTATACTTGCCGTTTTTCTCATCGAGGAATACCGGTTTGATCAATGAGCCATGCAATTTGGCCGGTTTTACCGATTTGAAGTATTCGTCAGAAGCCAGGTTAACAATGACATCATCACCTTGCTGCTTGAGCGCTTCGTTCAGTTTCTTGGTGATCTGCTCGCCCCAGAAACTGTACAGATCCTTGCCTTTCGGGTTTTCCAGTTTGATACCCATTTCCAGGCGATAAGGCATCATCAGATCTAACGGCCGCAGCACGCCATATAAGCCGGAAAGCATACGCAGATGCTGTTGTGCAAAGTCGAAATCGTCTTCGCTGAAATCCTGTGCCTGTAGCCCGGTATAAACATCGCCTTTAAACGCCAGCAAAGCCTGGCGGGCATTCTCTGGGGTGAATTCAGGTTGCCATTCACTGAAACGTGCGGCATTCAGCCCGGCGAGTTTATCGCTGATGCTCATCAGGCTGGCAATTTGCGCGGGCGTCAGTTTACGGCAGAGGTTGATAAGCGCTTTCGATTTATCCAGCAGCTCAGGTTGCGTAAAACGTTCGGTCGCCAGCGGGCTTGTGTAGTCTAGGGTCTTGGCGGGTGAAATAATAACGAGCATGGCCACATCCTGTTTATCAAAGAACCGATACTGTAGCAAAAAGCACGGCAGAAGGGATGAATGGCTGTAATAGGGCGCACTGAACGCACGCCCTCAAGGTTTAGCGTGGTTTTTTGCGCTCCCAGATGCCGGGTTCTAGCTGGGCGTTCAACTCGGGGTAATAACTCGCATCGAAGGTCGGTAATCTGCCGATCGAACGCTGGTGGTTGTAATCCTTGGTCAGCTTGAAGGCAACACCAGACAACAACAGGATCGCCGTCAGATTGGTGATGGCCATCAGCGCCATGGAGATATCCGCCAGGCGCCATACCACCGGTAGCTCTGCCATCGAACCGAACATCACCATGCCTAAGGATGCGCAACGGAAAATCAGCAAGCCAGCCGGATGATTATGCTCGAGAAAGATCAGATTGCTTTCGGCATAGGCGTAATTGGCGATGATCGAGGTAAAGGCAAAGAAGAAAATGGCCACCGCGACAAAAGATGCGCCCCAGGCGCCCACCGCGCTGGTCAGCGCCCGCTGGGTCAGGTCAATGCCGCTGATATTGCCAGACGAATGATCCAGGATGCCGGAAGCCAGAATAATGGCGGCGGTCGCGCTGCAAATCACGATGGTGTCGACAAACACGCCGAGCATTTGCACATAACCCTGTGACGCCGGATGTGGAGGGTACGGGGTAGCGGAGGCGGCCACATTGGGGGCGGAACCCATACCGGCCTCATTGGAGAACAACCCCCGTTGGATACCTTGGGTCATTGCTTGGGAAATGCCATAGCCGATAGCTCCTGCTGCCGCCTCTTGTAGGCCGAAGGCGCTTTTGAAAATCAACGCCAGAATCGCCGGCATATGCTCAATGTTATGAGCGATGATCCATAACGCCAGCAGCAGATAGACGACCGCCATCAGCGGAACCACCTTTTCAGCTACGCGGGCGATCGAACGAATACCGCCGAAGATCACAATGCCACTCAGAATGGCCAGAGCGATACCCACATGCATAGGCTTGAAATTAAAGGCAACGGCGCTGGCCTGGGCAATAGAGTTGGCCTGTACGGCATTGAACACCAAACCAAAGGCGATGATCAGAAAGACGGAGAACAGCACTCCCATCCAACGCATGCCCAGCCCTTTTTCCATGTAGTAGGCAGGGCCGCCACGGTAGTTGCCGTTATCGTCTTTGGTTTTGTATAACTGGGCCAAGGTGCTTTCAATGAAAGAGGTCGCCATACCGATAAAGGCCACCACCCACATCCAGAAGATGGCCCCGGGGCCACCGGCGGTGAGGGCGATCGCGACACCGGTCAGGTTGCCGGTGCCGACACGCGCGGCCAGCGACGTGCAGAGCGCCTGGAAAGAGGAGATACCGGCGCTATCGCTTTTGGTACTGTTTTTCAGCACGGAAAACATATGGCCGAAGTGGCGAATCTGAATGAAACGGGTAGATAAAGTGAAATAAATACCAACACCCAGTAGCAAATAGATGAGTACCGATTTCCAGAGGATATTACTGATAAAGTTGATTAGATCCGTCACAGATCTCTCCTTGTTAAGCTCTACAGCGCATGGCGCTCCATTTACTCAAGGTGAAAAGGTATTTGGCCAAATCTTACAATAAGTTAGCTAAAGTCGCTTTGATGCCATTGGGGTGAGAGTTTTCTTAGGTTGTAGACATAAATACATCAATTGGCGCGAATTTAACATAATTTTCAGAAGAGAATGTACGGTAATGCCGTCCTGTTTGCTCGTAAATGACGAAGGTTGACCCTGTAAACGGTTGCTTGAACAAGGATGAAACCTCTGCCGCAACGCCGTGATTTTCCAGCCTTGCACCGGGCCTCGCGCATGTTATTATCAGCTCAGGGCATGGTTGAACGATGCCAAAAGTTCATGCACAAACGATGAGATAATGCCAACATGACCGATAAATTAACTTCCCTACGCCAGATTACTACGGTGGTTGCGGATACGGGTGATATCGCTGCAATGAAGCTGTATCAACCGCAAGATGCCACCACTAACCCTTCGCTGATCCTCAATGCAGCCCAAATTCCTGAATACCGCAAACTGATTGATGAAGCTATCGCCTGGGCTCGTGGGCAGAGCAGCGATCGTGGGCAGCAAGTTGCCGACGCGGCAGACAAGCTGGCGGTCAACATCGGTCTGGAAATCCTGAAACTGATCCCAGGCCGTATTTCCACCGAAGTGGATGCGCGCCTGTCTTATGATACCGAAGCCAGCGTGGCCAAGGCTAAGCGCCTGATCAAACTTTATAATGAAGCGGGTATCAGTAACGATCGTATTCTGATCAAACTGGCTTCTACCTGGCAGGGGATCCGCGCGGCGGAACGCCTGGAAAAAGAAGGCATCAACTGTAACCTGACGCTGCTGTTCTCCTTCGCCCAGGCACGTGCCTGCGCCGAAGCCGGTGCCTACCTGATTTCTCCGTTTGTTGGCCGTATCCTCGACTGGTACAAAGCCAATGGCGACAAAAAAGAGTTCGCACCGCATGAAGATCCGGGCGTGGTTTCGGTGACTGAGATCTATCAGTACTACAAGCAGCACGGTTATGAAACCGTGGTGATGGGCGCAAGTTTCCGTAACATCGGTGAAATTATCGAATTGGCCGGTTGTGATCGCCTGACCATTGCTCCTTCATTGCTGAAAGAACTGGCAGAGAGCGAAGGGGCACTGGAGCGTAAACTGTCCTATACCGGTGAGGTAAAGGCGCGTCCTGCATCGCTGACTGAGCCTGAGTTCTACTGGCAGCACAACCAGGATCCAATGGCGGTTGAGAAACTGACCGACGGTATCCGCAAATTTGCCGTAGACCAGGGCAAGCTGGAAAAAATGATCGCCGATCTGCTGTAATTAATGGCAGTTCGCGTGGAAAAAGGTGGCTTAGGCCGCCTTTTTTATATCTGTTTTCCCCGGTGTATACTTTCGAGATGAGTAACAGGGTGGGAGATGAACCCATCTACAGTATTTCAGCGACAGAGGTTAAGCATGGACACATTACGTATTGGTTTGGTTTCTATTTCCGATCGCGCTTCCGGCGGTGTTTATCAGGACAAAGGGATCCCGGCACTGGAGGCTTGGCTGAGCAGTGCGCTGGCCACGCCTTTCGAGCTGGAAACCCGGCTGATCCCCGATGAACAGATGCTGATTGAGCATACCTTGTGTGAACTGGTCGATGAAATGGGCTGCCATCTGGTGCTGACCACTGGCGGAACCGGCCCGGCGCGCCGTGATGTCACCCCTGATGCCACGTTGGAGATCGCCGATCGCGTGATGCCCGGCTTCGGTGAACAAATGCGGCAAATCAGCCTACACTATGTACCAACGGCCATTCTTTCGCGTCAGGTTGGCGTGATCCGTAAACAGGCACTGATCATCAACCTGCCGGGGCAGCCAAAGTCGATTCAGGAAACGCTGGAAGGGGTGAAAGACGAGCAGGGTAAGGTGGTGGTGCATGGGATTTTTGCCAGCGTGCCCTATTGCATCCAACTGCTTGAGGGGCCTTATGTGGAAACCCACGAGGCCGTGGTCGCCGCATTTCGCCCTAAAAATGCGCGCCGCGAGATCAACCTCTAAATTTCAGCTCGCTGCAAAATAGCGTTCAACCGATTTGGTGTGAAAATAGTTTGCCGTTATAGTAAGGATTCGTTTACAGAAAGCCGCTGCGCTTTTTTTCTTCACTGTTTCCTCTGACGGTACCTTATGCACCACGACAATAATCGCCGGTTGAACCGGCAAGACTACAAAACTCTGACCTTGGCGGCCTTGGGCGGTGCGTTAGAGTTCTATGATTTTATCATTTTCGTTTTCTTTGCTGCGGTCATGGGCGAACTGTTCTTCCCGGCGGACATGCCGGAATGGCTGCGCCAGGTGCAAACTTTTGGCATCTTCGCGGCGGGTTATCTGGCCCGCCCGCTGGGTGGCATCATTATGGCGCACTTCGGCGATCTGGTTGGCCGCAAGAAGATGTTCACCTTGAGTATTCTGTTGATGGCGTTACCGACGCTGGCGATGGGGATGCTGCCCACCTATGCAAGCATCGGTATTGCGGCACCGCTGTTACTGCTGCTGATGCGCGTGCTGCAAGGCGCGGCGATCGGTGGGGAAGTGCCGGGGGCATGGGTGTTTGTTGCCGAGCACGTACCGCGCAAGCGCATTGGTTTCGCCTGCGGCACGCTCACTGCGGGTTTAACCGCCGGTATCCTGCTGGGTTCGCTGGTGGCCACCGTCATTAATACCACGCTCAGCCAAGAAGCGATCCTCAACGGTGGCTGGCGTATTCCGTTCTTCCTCGGCGGTATTTTTGGTCTGTTCGCCATGTATCTGCGCCGCTGGTTGCAGGAAACACCGATCTTTATCGAGATGCAGGCGCGTAAAGCGCTGGCGGAAGAGCTGCCGCTCAAATCGGTGATAGTGAATCATAAGAAAGAGGTGGCGGTCTCCATGCTGCTGACCTGGCTGCTGTCGGCCGGGATCGTCGTGGTGATCCTGATGACGCCAACCTATCTGCAAAAACAGTTTGGCATTGCCCCGGCGCTGTCGTTGCAGGCCAACAGTGTGGCGATCGTCATGCTGATTATCGGCTGTATCACCTCAGGTTCGGCGGCCGATCGCTTTGGTGCCAGCAAAACCTTTATCGTCGGCAGTCTGCTGCTCGCCGCCTGTAGTTGGCTGTTTTATCAGACGATAGGAACTCACCCGGAAATGTTGTTTGCGACCTATGCGCTGGTGGGATTCAGCGTGGGGATCGTAGGAGCGGTGCCTTATGTGCTGGTGCGGGCTTTCCCGGCAGAAGTGCGGTTTAGCGGGATCTCATTCTCCTACAATGTGGCCTACGCCATCTTTGGTGGGTTAACTCCGATCTTTGTCACCTTGATCATGAAGTTGACCCCGTTAGCTCCGGCCTACTATGTGCTGGCGTTGTCGATGATTGGTTTGATGTTGGGGATCTACCTGCGTCGCGATCTGAACAGTGAGAACAAGCTCTAGATCACCGGTTCTTGAATGCTAAAAAAGCCCTGTCGTTGCTGCAACGGCAGGGCTTTTTGCTATCAGAGCGTCATTAATTAGGCGGTTGCGGTGACTTGCGCCGCTGGTGAAGCCGTTACGCTGCCAATAGGCAGTACGGTGCGGCCCAACTGTTCGTTAATCACTTCTGCCATTGCCAGATAAATGGCGCTGGCACCACAGATGATCCCTTCATAACCAGCAAAGGTCAGGATGGCGTGGTTACCGGTCATGTTGCCAACGGCCAGCAGGGCAAACAGCAAGGTCAGGCTGGCGAACACGAATTGCAGTGCGCGGTTGGCGCGCAAGGTGCCAAAGAACATGAACAGGGTGAAGACGCCCCACAGCGCCAGATAAATACCGAGCACGTTGGCATCGGTAGGATCCGCCAAACCCATACGTGGCAGCAGCAGGATCCCCACCAGGCTCAGCCAGAAGCAGCCGTAGGACGTGAAAGCGGTCAAACCGAAGGTGTTACCTTTCTTGAATTCAAGAATGCCAGCAAAAATCTGAGCCATGCCACCGAAGAAAATCCCCATGCTGATGATGACGGAGGTCAGTGGAAAAAAGCCTGCATTGTGCAGATTCAGCAAGACGGTAGTCATCCCGAAGCCCATCAGACCCAGAGGGCCTGGATTCGCCAACTTGTTGGTGTGCATATGTCCTCTGTAATAACAGAATATTAACGAAAATGGATATGCCCGCTGTCTTTCAAGCCAGTTGAAATATTTTGGGTATAGGTAAATTTATAGTTGGTCTGAATGGCCGAAAAGCCTCACTTCCATCAGAGCGCGCGGCATCATAATGATCCCCATGAAAGGAAACAATGATCTGACAGGTGGTAAAAACGAAATTTTTTTTACTCAGGCCCTTGATGCTGGTTCGGATGGCCCCATCTTATTGACAACCGCAGTTGCCGACCGCGGATATCCCCAAATTGCCATCTGCCTGTAGTTTGCAAGGTGAAGGGGATAAAACTGGTGTAGCGGGCAGTTGAAAAATGAAGAATCGCCCGCATATAGGTTAGCAACCTGACCGATTATGAATTTATTAGTGGAGATGTTTAGATGGGCAAAATTATTGGTATCGACCTGGGTACTACCAACTCTTGTGTAGCAATTATGGATGGTGGTAAGGCGCGTGTGCTGGAGAACGCCGAAGGCGATCGCACTACACCTTCGATCATCGCATATACCCAGGATGGTGAAATTCTGGTTGGCCAGCCTGCTAAGCGTCAGGCGGTCACTAACCCACAGAATACCCTGTTTGCGATCAAGCGCCTGATTGGCCGTCGCTTCCAGGATGAAGAAGCACAGCGTGACAAAGCGATCATGCCGTACAACATCGTTGCTGCTGATAACGGCGACGCCTGGCTGGAAGTGAAAGGCCAGAAAATGGCACCACCGCAGATTTCTGCTGAAGTGCTGAAAAAAATGAAGAAAACGGCGGAGGATTACCTGGGCGAGCCGGTAACCGAAGCGGTCATTACCGTTCCTGCTTACTTCAACGATGCTCAGCGTCAGGCAACCAAAGACGCGGGCCGTATCGCGGGTCTGGAAGTCAAACGCATCATCAACGAACCAACCGCAGCTGCCCTGGCTTACGGCCTGGACAAAGAAGTGGGTAACCGCACTATCGCGGTATACGATCTGGGTGGTGGTACTTTCGATATCTCTATTATCGAAATCGATGATGTTGATGGCGAAAAAACCTTCGAAGTGCTGGCAACCAACGGGGATACCCACCTGGGTGGTGAAGACTTCGACAGCCGCTTGATTAACTACCTGGTAGAAGAGTTCAAGAAAGATCAGGGCATGGATCTGCGCAACGATCCGTTGGCGATGCAGCGCCTGAAAGAAGCCGCTGAGAAAGCGAAGATCGAACTCTCTTCTGCCCAGCAGACCGACGTTAATCTGCCGTACATCACTGCAGATGGTTCCGGTCCAAAACACATGAACATCAAAGTGACCCGCGCCAAGCTCGAGTCACTGGTAGAAGATCTGGTTGCACGTTCCATCGAGCCGCTGAAAGTGGCACTGAATGACGCAGGCCTGTCGGTTTCCGACATTCAGGATGTGATCCTGGTGGGTGGTCAGACCCGTATGCCAATGGTTCAGAAGAAAGTTGCTGACTTCTTTGGTAAAGAACCGCGTAAAGACGTGAACCCGGACGAAGCGGTGGCCGTAGGTGCTGCGGTTCAGGGCGGCGTGTTGGCCGGTGATGTGAAAGACGTTCTGCTGCTGGATGTGACCCCGCTGTCGCTGGGTATCGAAACCATGGGCAGCGTGATGACGCCGCTGATCACCAAAAACACCACCATCCCGACCAAGCACAGCCAGGTGTTCTCGACCGCCGAAGACAACCAGGCGGCAGTGACCATCCATGTGCTGCAGGGTGAGCGTAAACGCGCTAACGATAACAAGTCACTGGGCCAGTTCAATCTGGACGGCATCCAGGCTGCGCCGCGCGGTATGGCTCAGATCGAAGTGACTTTCGACATCGATGCCGACGGTATTCTGCATGTGTCTGCCAAAGACAAGAACACCGGCCGTGAGCAGAAGATCACCATCAAGGCTTCTTCTGGTCTGAACGAAGAAGAAATCCAGAAAATGGTGCGCGATGCAGAAGTGAACGCTGAAGCAGACCGCAAGTTCGAAGAGCTGGTGCAAACCCGTAACCAGGCGGATCACCTGATCCACGGCACGCGTAAGCAACTGGAAGAAGCGGGCGACAAACTGCCTGCGGAAGACAAAACGGCGATCGAAGCGGCGCTGAAAGATCTGGAAGTGGCTGCGAAAGGCGAAGATAAAGCCGAGATCGAAGCGAAAACCCAGGCTCTGGTGCAGGTTTCTGGCAAACTGCTGGAAATGGCACAAGCTCAGGCGCAGGCACAGGGTGCTGATGCGGGCGCAGACAACGCGGCGAAGAAAGACGACGACGTGGTTGATGCCGAGTTTGAAGAAGTTAAAGACAAAAAATAATCGCCCTTAAGCGGGCACGGTGCGGCCAAAGGTCGTCACCGGAAACCAGCACGGGCGTCGAGGCAACTCTACGCCCGTGCACGCATGTTAAGGGTAAGAGAAATAATGGCGAAGAAAGATTATTACGAGGCTCTCGGCGTCGCCAAGACGGCAGATGAGCGTGAGATCAAAAAGGCGTACAAGCGTCTGGCGATGAAGTATCACCCTGACCGTAATCAGGAAAAAGACGCCGAAGCCAAATTCAAAGAGATCAAGGAAGCCTACGAGATCCTGACCGACGATCAAAAGCGTGCTGCCTACGATCAGTACGGTCATGCTGCCTTTGAACAAGGTGGTATGGGTGGCGGCGGTGGCGGGGCTGATTTCAGCGATATCTTTGGTGACGTATTTGGCGATATCTTCGGTGGCGGGCGCCGCCAGCGTGCCAGCCGGGGTTCAGATTTGCGTTACAACATGGATCTGACGCTGGAAGAAGCCGTGCGCGGTGTCACCAAAGAGATCCGTATTCCCACGCTGGAAGAGTGTGACGTTTGCCACGGTAACGGTGCCAAACCGGGCAGTTCGCCGGTCACCTGCCCAACCTGTCACGGCCAGGGCCAGGTGCAGATGCGCCAAGGGTTCTTCACCGTACAGCAGGCTTGTCCGCATTGTCACGGACGTGGCCAGATCATCAAAGATCCTTGCACCAAGTGCCATGGCCATGGTCGGGTAGAGAAATCCAAAACGCTGTCGGTGAAAATCCCGGCAGGTGTTGATACCGGCGACCGTATCCGCTTGGCGGGTGAAGGTGAAGCTGGCGAGCACGGCGCACCCGCGGGCGATCTGTACGTTCAGGTGCAGGTGAAGGCGCACCCGATTTTCGAGCGTGAAGGCAATAACCTGTATTGCGAAGTGCCGATTAACTTCGCCATGGCTGCATTAGGTGGCGAGATTGAGGTGCCAACGCTGGATGGCCGCGTTAATCTGAAAGTTCCGGCTGAAACCCAGACCGGCAAACTGTTCCGCATGCGTGGCAAAGGGGTGAAATCGGTACGTGGTGGCAGCCAGGGTGATCTGCTGTGCCGCGTGGTGGTAGAAACACCGGTGAATCTGAACGATAAGCAGAAACAGTTATTGAAAGAGTTGGAGGAGAGCCTCGGTGGCCCTTCCGGTGATAAAAACAGCCCGCGCTCGAAAAGCTTCTTCGACGGCGTGAAGAAGTTTTTTGACGATTTGACGCGCTAATCACTGCTTCTGTTGTTCTGTCGATAAACCCCGGTCATAAAACACCGGGGTTTTTTGTTGCTGCTATTATTTTAATACCCATACAAAAAATGTGATAAGTATCGCTAATTAATCGTTTTTAACGAGCTATTAAGCGTTTATAAACTGATTTTTTCGAAGTAAAACAGCATCTATACTCATTACATTGTCTCAAAGCCAAGGCGTATCGCCTGGTTCAGATCTGGAGTGATGCACTGTGACTAATATTATTCGTCAATTTTTACGCCAAGAGGCGGCAGGGGGCATTATCCTGATCGTGGCCGCTATCGTGGCGCTGATCATGGCTAATACCCCGATGCAGGTTCTGTATCAGGCGTTCCTCAATTTGCCGGTGATGGTCAAAGTCTCATCGCTGGAGATCGCTAAGCCGCTATTGCTGTGGATTAACGACGGGCTGATGGCGATCTTTTTCCTGGTGGTTGGCCTGGAGGTCAAGCGTGAGCTGATACAAGGCTCATTGGCCGGGCGTGATAAAGCCATATTCCCGGCGATCGCCGCGTTGGGCGGCATGCTGGTACCTGCGCTGGTTTATCTGCTGTTCAACGGGGCTGATGAGGTGACGCGCCAAGGTTGGGCGATCCCGGCAGCGACCGATATCGCTTTTGCCTTGGGCGTCATGGCACTGTTGGGTAACCGTGTGCCAACCAGTTTGAAGGTCTTTCTGCTGGCGCTGGCGATTATCGACGACTTGGGCGTAATCATCATTATTGCGCTGTTCTATACCCATGGGGTATCGATGGTGGCGCTGGGCGTAGCCGCTGCGGCGATTACCGTCTTGGCGCTGATGAACTGGCGCGGAGTGGGGCAAACCTCGCTGTATATGATCGTTGGGCTGGTGCTGTGGGTGGCAATTTTGAAGTCCGGTGTGCATGCCACGCTAGCCGGGGTGATTGTCGGTTTTCTGATCCCGCTGAATGTTAAAAATGGGTCTTCACCTTCCGAAACGCTGGAACATGAACTGCATCCTTGGGTTGCATTCTTGATCTTGCCGTTGTTTGCATTTGCCAATGCCGGTGTTTCGTTACAGGGTGTATCCTTGAGCGGATTAACCTCACTGTTACCCGTAGGGATTGCGGCGGGTTTGTTTATCGGTAAGCCATTGGGGATTTTCGCTTTTAGCTGGTTAGCCGTAAAGTTGGGGATCGCACAATTACCGCAAGACATTGGATTTAAACAGGTGTTTGCCGTTGCGGTGCTCTGTGGTATTGGTTTCACCATGTCGATCTTTATTGCCTCACTGGCGTTTGCCGATGCGGATGCGGCTCTCAGTACCTATTCCAAATTGGGCATACTATTGGGCTCAACCAGCGCCGCCGTGGTGGGTTATGGTTTGCTGCGCCTCGCGTTACCTCGAGGTAGATAACTCTTCAGGGTTATCCCACCATGGTACAGAGGTATTACAATAGTGCCGGGCCGGGGCAGTACAGCATGAACGCTGTGCTGCCCCGGCTATTTCTAACACTGTGTTGTCTACATAAAGGAAAGGGAATTTGTCGCTCATCAGGGCAGAGCCTGTGCCGATGAGAACCCCAAGGAGAGCACCTCGTGAGAATGTCACATATTAATTTTAATCACCTGTATTACTTTTGGCAGGTTTGTAAGGCGGGATCGGTGGTGGGTGCTGCGGAAGCACTGTTTCTTACCCCACAAACCATTACCGGCCAAATCAAAGCGTTGGAAGAGCGGCTCAACGGCAAATTGTTCAAACGCCAGGGGCGCGGGCTGGTGCCTTCTGAACTGGGGCAACTGGTTTTCCGCTATGCAGATAAAATGTTTATGCTCAGCCAGGAAATGCTGGATATCGTCAACTATCGCAAAGAATCCAATCTGCTGTTTGACGTTGGCGTCGCGGACGCGTTATCCAAACGCCTGGTCAGCCAGGTATTGGAAACGGCGGTGGTGGATAACGAGCAAATCCATCTGCGCTGTTTTGAATCTACGCATGAGATGCTGCTTGAGCAACTGAGCCAGCACAAGCTGGATATGATCCTGTCTGATTGCCCGGTGGACTCCAGCCAGCAGGAAGGGCTGTTCTCACTGAAACTGGGGGAGTGTGGTATCAGCTTCTTCTGCCGCCAACCGGCACCGGATTTGCCATTCCCGGCCTGCCTGGAGCAGCGGCGTTTACTGATCCCTGGCCGGCGTTCGATGCTGGGGCGTAAACTGCTCAACTGGTTTAACACTCAGGGTATTAACGTCGAAATACTTGGGGAGTTTGACGATGCGGCATTGATGAAGGCGTTTGGCTTGTATCACAACGCGATCTTCGTCGCCCCGACGCTGTATGCGCAGGATACCTATAGCGATGATCAGGTGGTGGAGATTGGGCGGATCGACAGCGTGCAGGAAGAGTATTACATCATCTTTGCTGAACGTATGATCCAGCATCCGGCGGTACAGCGGGTGTGCAACAAAGACTTCTCGGCGCTGTTTGCCCTTTAGCGGCAGATTACCGACGTAAAAAAACCGGCCGAGGCCGGTTTTTTTAACAAGCAGACAACGTAAGGCTTATTGCATTGCGCTGATGCGCGCAGCCAGGTTTGACTTATGGCGTGCTGCTTTGTTTTTGTGGATCAGGCCTTTAGCTGCCTGGCGATCCACAAGTGGTTGCATTACGAGAAATGCGGTTTGTGCTGCTTCTTTATCGCCAGTTGCGATAGCTGCGTCTACCTTTTTGATAAAGGTACGCACCATTGAGCGACGGCTAGCGTTATGCTTGCGGCGTTTCTCAGACTGTACGGCGCGTTTCTTAGCTGATTTGATATTAGCCAAGGTCCAACTCCCAAATATATCTATTGAGGACAATTCAAAGGCCGAGGAATATGCCCTTTTAGCCTTCGTTTGTCAATGGATTTGTGCAAATAAGCGCCGTTTGTACGGGCGGCACTTGCTACGTTGTGATGGCGCAGGATTTTACCAGCTTCGGCCATGGGAATACAGTGTTTCGCGAGAAAAATCGCCATGTGATTTGCATCACTCTCTGCAAGCGGCTGGTGGTAATGAATTATCCCCCGTCTTTCAAGCTGCTGCCAGAAGGCCAGCTTGATATCAGTTGGCTAATATACCACGCATCGGGCCGGATAAACGGGGTAGTTAAGGCGATTTTCCTCGGGTATGGTATGACTATTACATCAAAGGAAACAATCGCCGGTTAACCTTAACCGCTGTACAAGGTATAATCCGCCGATTTCCACTGTTTTGAGCCAGCTATGCAGCTAATTCGCGGCATCCACAATATCCGGGCGCGCCACCATGGTTGCGTGCTTACCATCGGCAACTTTGACGGCATACACCGCGGTCACAAGGCGCTGCTGGAGCAGTTGAAACATGAGGGGCAACGCCTCGGGCTGCCGGTGATCGTCATGATCTTTGAGCCGCAGCCGCTGGAACTGTTTGCCGCTGACAAGGCTCCTGCACGTCTCACGCGCTTGCGTGACAAGGCTAAATATCTGGCGCAGGCCGGGGTAGATTACCTGCTGTGTGTCAAGTTTGATCCCCGTTTTGCCGCCAATACCGCACAGGCGTTTGTTGCCGAACTGCTGGTAGAAAAACTGGGTGTGCAATTCCTGATGGTGGGAGATGATTTCCGCTTTGGCGCGGGCCGCGTAGGTGATTTCACCCTGTTGCAGAAAGCCGGGGAAGAGTACGATTTTGCGGTGGTCCGCACGCCAACCTTCCGTGAGGGAGAGCTGCGTATCAGCAGCACAGCGATCCGTAATGCGCTGCGTGATGACGATCTGCCACTGGCCGAAACGTTGCTTGGCCATCCGTACAGTATCTCAGGCCGCGTGGTACATGGCGATGAACTGGGGCGCACCATCGGTTTCCCCACCGCTAACCTGCCGCTCAAGCGCCTGGTGGCACCGGTAAAAGGGGTTTATGCGGTTGATGTTTATGGCCTTGGCCCTGAGCCACTGCCGGGCGTAGCGAATATTGGCACGCGGCCAACCGTGGCTGGCGTGCGTCAACAACTGGAGGTCCATCTGTTGGATATCACGATGGATCTTTACGGGCGCCATTTAGACGTGGTGCTCCGCGCAAAATTGCGCAACGAACAGCGTTTTGCTTCGCTCGATGCGCTGAAGCAGCAAATCGCCAACGATGTGGTGACGGCCCGGAAATTTTTCGGGCTACAGACACCGGTTTAATCTCTATAGCCGAAAACGGAACCGAGAATCTAATGAGTGACTACAAGAATACCCTGAACTTGCCGGATACAGGGTTCCCGATGCGTGGCGATCTCGCCAAGCGCGAACCTGGCATGCTGGCACATTGGTATGAGCAGGATCTGTACGGGATTATTCGTGCTGCCAAGAAGGGCAAGAAATCCTTTATTCTGCATGACGGCCCTCCGTATGCGAATGGCAGCCTGCATATTGGTCACTCCGTTAATAAGATTCTTAAAGACATTATTATCAAGTCCAAAGGGATGGCCGGTTTTGACTCGCCTTACGTTCCCGGCTGGGACTGCCACGGCCTGCCGATCGAACTGAAGGTTGAGCAACTGTATGGCAAACCGGGCGAGAAACTGACCCCGGCAGAATTCCGCCAGAAATGCCGCGAGTATGCGGCCGAACAGATCGAAGGCCAGAAGAAAGACTTTATCCGTATGGGGATCCTGGGGGATTGGGATCATCCGTACCTGACCATGGACTTCAAAACCGAAGCCAATATCATTCGCGCACTGGGCAAGATCATCAGCAACGGCCATCTGTTAAAAGGTGCCAAGCCGGTGCACTGGTGTACCGACTGCGGTTCATCGCTGGCAGAAGCGGAAGTGGAGTATTACGACAAAGCGTCTCCGTCGATCGACGTAACGTTCCACGCGGTGGATGCGGCGGCGGTTGCGGCTAAATTTGGCGTGCACAGCGTTAATGGCCCGATCTCTCTGGTGATCTGGACCACCACTCCTTGGACATTGCCCGCTAACCGCGCGATCTCGCTGAACCCGGAATCTGCCTACCAACTGGTGCAGGTCGAAGGCCAATGCCTGATCCTGGCGGCAGACCTGGTTGAAAGCGTGATGAGGCGCGTCGGCATTACCCGTTGGGCCGTGCTGGGCGACTGTAGAGGTGCCGATCTGGAGCTGATGCGCTTTACGCATCCGTTTATGGGCTTTGATGTGCCTGCGATCCTGGGCGATCACGTCACGCTGGACGCCGGTACCGGTGCGGTACACACCGCGCCGGGCCACGGCCCGGACGACTTTGTGATCGGCCAGAAATATGGCCTGGAAGTGGCTAACCCGGTTGGCCCGAACGGCTGCTATCTGCCGGGTACTTATCCGTCACTGGATGGCAAATTTGTGTTCAAGGCCAACGATCTGATCGTTGAACTGCTGCGCGAAAAAGGCGGGCTGCTGCACGTCGAGAAATTGCTGCATAGCTACCCGTGCTGCTGGCGTCACAAAACGCCGATCATCTTCCGTGCCACGCCACAGTGGTTCGTCAGCATGGAGCAAAAGGGCCTGCGTCAGCAGTCGTTGGCAGAGATCAAAGGCGTCAAGTGGATCCCGGATTGGGGCCAGGCACGTATCGAAATGATGGTGGCAAACCGCCCAGACTGGTGTATCTCGCGCCAACGTACCTGGGGTGTGCCAATGTCGCTGTTCGTGCACAAAGACACCGAGCAACTTCATCCGCGCAGCGTCGAACTGATGGAAGAAGTGGCGAAGCGCGTTGAGCAGGAGGGTATTCAGGCGTGGTGGGATCTGGACGCCGCCGATATCCTCGGCGCTGAAGCGGCTGACTATGTGAAAGTGCCAGACACGCTGGACGTATGGTTTGACTCAGGTTCAACCCATTCTTCGGTGGTGGATGTGCGCCCTGAGTTCAACGGCCATGGTGCCGACATGTATCTGGAAGGCTCTGACCAACATCGCGGCTGGTTTATGTCATCGTTGATGATCTCGACCGCCATGAAGGGAAAAGCGCCTTATAAAGAAGTGCTGACCCACGGTTTCACCGTGGATGGTCAGGGCCGCAAGATGTCCAAATCCATCGGCAACACCGTCAGCCCGCAGGATGTGATGAACAAGCTGGGTGGCGACATCCTGCGCTTGTGGGTGGCTTCTACCGATTATACCGGTGAGATTGCGGTTTCTGACGAAATCCTCAAGCGTGCAGCCGACTCCTATCGCCGCATCCGCAATACCGCGCGTTTCCTGTTGGCTAACCTGAACGGATTTGAGCCAAGTACCGACTGCGTGGCTCCAGATGAGATGGTGGTGTTGGATCGCTGGGCGGTTGGCCGTGCGTTGGCGGCACAGCAGGATATCGAGCAGGCTTATGCCAACTATGATTTCCATGAAGTGGTGCAGCGCCTGATGCAGTTCTGCTCGGTCGAAATGGGCTCCTTCTATCTGGATATCATCAAAGATCGCCAGTACACCGCGAAGAGCGACAGTATCGCGCGCCGTAGCTGCCAGACTGCGCTGTTCCACATTGCCGAAGCGATGGTGCGCTGGATGGCACCCATCATGTCCTTCACCGCCGATGAAATCTGGGCCTTCCTGCCGGGCAAGCGCGCGCAGTTTGTGTTCACTGAAGAGTGGTGCGGCGGCCTGTTCGGGCTGGCCGAAGGCGAAGGCATGAACGATGGCTTCTGGGACGATCTGCTGAAAGTGCGTGGTGAAGTCAACAAGGTGCTGGAGCAGGCGCGTGCGGATAAGCGCATTGGCGGCTCGTTGGAAGCGGCAGTCACTCTGTATGCAGATAACGATCTGGCTACACGCCTGAATAGCCTGCAGGATGAACTGCGTTTTGTGCTGTTGACCTCGGCTGCCACGGTGGCACCACTGGCCGATGCTCCGGCGGATGCGCAGCCAAGTGAACTGCTGAAAGGGCTGAAAATTGCGTTCAGCACCGCGGCTGGTGAGAAATGCCCACGTTGCTGGCATTACACCACCGACATCGGCCAGGTGGCGGAACATGCGGAGCTTTGTGGCCGCTGTGTCACCAACGTTGCCGGTGACGGTGAAAAGCGTAACTTTGCCTGATAACTGAATGCCTGATAAATGAGTGCCTGATGAGTAGACCGATAAGTTCGACCGGCTTGCGCTGGCTTTGGCTGGTAGTGGTGGTGCTGGCGCTGGATCTTGCCAGCAAACAGTGGATCCTGAGTCACTTCGTGCTGGGCCAGACCCAGCCGTTGTTCCCGTCATTCAACCTGTATTACGCGCGCAACTACGGTGCGGCGTTCAGTTTCCTGGCGGATCACGGTGGTTGGCAGCGCTGGTTCTTTGCCGGTATTGCTATCGCGATCGTGGCGGTACTGCTGGTGATGATGTATCGCAACAGCGCGCAGCAGAAGCTGAGCAATATCGCCTATGCCCTGATTATTGGTGGCGCGCTCGGCAACCTGTTTGATCGCCTGTGGCACGGTTTTGTCGTGGATTTTATCGATTTCTACATCGGTAACTGGCACTACCCGACCTTCAACCTGGCAGACAGCTTTATCTGCGTCGGGGCAGCCATGATTGTGCTGGAAGGTTTTCTGCCAGCGAAGAAACACGTGAAGAGCGAAGGTAAGTAATATGACGGCTCAGGTTAGCAGCAACAGCGCGGTACTGGTGCATTTTACGCTGAAACTGTCGGACGGCTCGACCGCAGAATCCACCCGCGGTAATGGCAAGCCAGCGCTGTTTCGCTTGGGTGATGGCAGCCTGTCGGCCCCGCTGGAGCAACAACTGTTGGGCTTGCGGGCCGGTGAAAAATGCGTTTTCACCCTGCAACCGGAAGCGGCATTCGGTACAGAGAACCCGGATCTGATCCAGTTTTTCTCGCGCCGTGATTTTGCCGAAACCGGCGTGCCAGACGCAGGAACCATCATGCTGTTTACCGCCATCGACGGCAGCGAAATGCCCGGCGTGGTGCGTGAAGTGGCGGAAGATTCCATTACCGTTGATTTTAACCATCCGTTGGCGGGGCACTCGGTCACCTTCGATATTGAAGTGCTGGAGATTGACCCGCAGCCGCAGCAGGAGGCAACGCATGCAAATATTGCTGGCTAACCCACGCGGTTTTTGCGCTGGGGTTGATCGTGCGATCAGCATTGTGGAGCGTGCGCTGGAGATTTACGGCGCACCTATTTATGTGCGCCACGAAGTGGTACACAACCGCTATGTGGTCGATAGCCTGCGCGAACGCGGTGCGGTGTTTATTGAAGAGATCGCGGAAGTACCGGACGGCTCGATCCTGATCTTCTCTGCGCACGGGGTTTCTCAGGCGGTGCGTGCCGAAGCGAAAGCGCGCGAACTGACCATGCTGTTCGACGCCACCTGCCCGTTGGTGACCAAGGTGCATATGGAAGTCGCCCGTGCCAGCCGCAAGGGCACAGAGGCGATTCTGATTGGCCACGCCGGGCACCCGGAAGTGGAAGGCACCATGGGCCAGTACAGTAACCCGAAAGGGGGGATGTACCTAGTGGAGTCGCCGGAAGATGTCTGGCAGTTGCAGGTGAAGAACGAAGGTAACCTGTGCTTTATGACGCAGACCACACTGTCGGTGGACGATACTTCCGACGTAATCGATGCGCTGCGCAAGCGCTTCCCGAACATCATCGGGCCGCGCAAAGACGATATCTGCTACGCCACCACCAATCGCCAGGAAGCGGTGCGCAATCTGGCGGGGGATGCCGATGTGGTGCTGGTAGTGGGGTCAAAAAACTCCTCCAACTCCAACCGTCTGGCCGAACTGGCGCAGCGCGTGGGTAAACCGGCGTACCTGATCGACTCGGCGGCCGATATTCAGGAATCCTGGCTAAAAGATGCCACTAACATCGGCGTGACAGCCGGTGCTTCCGCGCCAGACGTGCTGGTTCAGGACGTCATCAGCCGCCTGAAAGCCTTGGGTGGCCAGGATGTTCATGAGATCAGCGGCCGTGAAGAGAACATCGTGTTTGAAGTGCCGAAAGAGCTGCGCATGGATATCAGGCAGATCGATTGAATGCAGCTATATGGTTAAGCAACGGGGGAGCTTCGGCTCCCCGTTTTGCATTTTAGCCCGCGTACGGCAAGGAGGAACTCGCTGAACAGGCTTTATCTCAATGCATAAAAACCGCATGATTATGCAGATTTGTGTTCTTATCGTTATTCGACCAATTGTTAATCAATTGATAGCGTTACTGATAAAAGTATCGGGATAACATAATATTCTAATTCTGCATGAAATCCTCTGGCAGTGATAAAGCAGGGCAGTTACTCTGGACCTCATGCTCCTTACATGGGCACAAAATCAAGAAGAGAGAAAAGTATGACTGATTCACAGATCCGCATCGCGATTGCGGGTTCCGGTGGCCGCATGGGGCGTCAATTGATTCAGGCGGTGCAGCAGGCGCAG
Organism: Serratia sp. YWN4; assembly: GCF_055790845.1. Taxonomy (NCBI): domain Bacteria; kingdom Pseudomonadati; phylum Pseudomonadota; class Gammaproteobacteria; order Enterobacterales; family Yersiniaceae; genus Serratia; species Serratia sp. YWN4. Next base: position 4,680,048 of record NZ_CM147696.1, on the reverse strand, counting down.
GGCGTGATGTTGGGGGCGGCTCTGGAGCGCCCAGGCTCAAGCCTGGTGGGAACCGATGCCGGTGAACTGGCTGGTGTTGGGGCGCTGGGGGTGACCGTCAGCGACAGCCTGGAACAGGTGGCTAATGATTTCGATATTCTGATCGATTTCACCCGCCCAGAAGGCACCTTGGCGCATCTGGCGTTTTGCGTGGCACATAAAAAAGGCATGGTGATTGGCACCACCGGTTTTGATGATGCCGGTAAAGCGGCGATCGGCGCTGCTGCACAACATATCGGCATCGTGTTTGCTGCCAACTTCAGCGTTGGCGTTAACGTGATGCTCAAACTGTTGGAAAAAGCCGCTAAAGTGATGGGCGACTATACCGATATTGAAATTGTCGAAGCGCATCACCGCCACAAGGTGGATGCTCCTTCCGGCACTGCGCTGGCGATGGGCGAGGCGATCGCTGGGGCGTTGGGCCGTGATTTGAAAGAATGCGCGGTTTACCAACGGGTTGGCTATACCGGCGAGCGCGATCCAAAAAGCATCGGTTTTGCTACCATTCGCGCTGGGGATATCGTGGGTGAGCACACCGCCATGTTTGTCGATATTGGCGAGCGGGTGGAAATTACGCATAAAGCATCAAGCCGCATGACTTTTGCCAATGGTGCCGTGCGTGCGGCATCCTGGATCACCAAGCAGCAAAAAGGGCTGTTTGATATGCGTGATGTCCTTGGTTTAGAGCAGTTATAATGTTTTGCATACCATTGTGATGTGGTTGTATTGATCATAGTGCTATGATAATAGGGCAATAATTTTATTGTCCTTTTTTTTAACCATAAAAACAGGGGTTACTTTGACTATTTTAACGGTATCTCCTGTTTTAATCAGTTATCTTTTGCTTTCTCTCCTTTTTATCCCCTCGTTTGTTTATTAGGGCCGAGTTTTAGCGGCTATCATGGGTTTTCTGTGTCATTGTGTCTCGCAACCGTTTACTCGCCCGAGTTTCCGTATGTTTTTATCGGTGTGAAGCCCATAAAACTGTGAGAACAGCAAAAATACGATAAAAAATGGTGCTTTGAGTAGACAAGTCAGAGGCTCATCATTAAAATGCGCCCAATTTGCCAAAAATTAGCCTTGAGGGCGGTTTTTGCATTGATTTAGGCGGTGAAATCTGAATTAATATGCAAATATTATGATTGATTATTCCTTGGAGGGTGTTTTGATTAAGTCAGCGCTATTGGTTCTGGAAGACGGAACCCAATTCCACGGTCGGGCCATCGGGGCAGAAGGTACGGCAGTGGGGGAAGTGGTCTTCAATACGTCGATGACCGGCTATCAAGAAATCCTCACTGATCCTTCCTATTCCCGCCAGATTGTTACTCTCACTTATCCTCATATCGGCAATGTCGGCACCAATGCTTCCGACGAAGAATCCTCCGCTGTTCACGCTCAAGGCCTCGTCATTCGCGACCTCCCACTGATTGCCAGCAACTATCGCAACGAAGAAGGCCTTGCCGAGTACCTCAAGCGCAACAACATTGTGGCGATTGCCGATATCGATACCCGCAAACTGACTCGCCTGCTGCGCGAAAAGGGCGCACAAAACGGCTGCATCATTGCTGGTGATGTCACCAATGCTGAATTGGCGCTACAAAAGGCCAAAGCCTTCCCTGGCCTGAAAGGCATGGATCTGGCGAAAGAAGTCACTACCAAAGAAGCCTACGCCTGGCAGCAGGGCAGTTGGACGCTTGAAGGCGACTTGCCGGAAGCGAAAGCGGCGAGCGAATTGCCCTACCACGTAGTGGCCTACGACTACGGCGCCAAACGCAACATCCTGCGCATGCTGGTGGATCGCGGCTGCCGCCTGACCGTAGTGCCTGCGCAAACCCCTGCCGATGACGTGCTGAAAATGAATCCAGACGGCATCTTCCTGTCCAACGGGCCGGGCGACCCGGAGCCGTGCGATTACGCGATTACCGCTATCAAACAGTTCCTGGAAACCGACATTCCGGTATTCGGCATCTGCCTGGGCCATCAGCTACTGGCATTGGCCAGCGGTGCCAAGACCGTGAAGATGAAGCTCGGCCATCACGGTGGCAACCATCCGGTGAAAGATCTGGATAACAATACCGTGATGATCACCGCGCAGAACCACGGCTTTGCGGTGGATGAAAATCATCTGCCCGCTACGCTGCGCGTCACGCACAAATCCCTGTTCGACCACACGGTGCAAGGGATCCACCGCACCGACAAAGCGGCGTTCAGCTTCCAGGGGCACCCTGAAGCCAGCCCAGGCCCGCATGATGCTGCGCCGCTGTTCGATCACTTTATCGAACTGATTGAGACTTACCGTTCCAACGCCAAATAATCAGGAGCCATAACAGCCATGCCAAAACGTACAGATATAAAAAGCATCCTGATCCTCGGCGCTGGCCCGATCGTTATCGGCCAGGCGTGTGAGTTCGACTACTCTGGTGCCCAAGCCTGTAAGGCGCTGCGTGAAGAGGGTTACCGCGTTATTCTGGTCAACTCCAACCCGGCAACCATCATGACCGACCCGGAAATGGCCGATGCGACCTACATCGAGCCGATTCATTGGGAAGTGGTGCGTAAAATCATCGAAAAAGAGCGCCCAGATGCGGTGCTGCCGACCATGGGCGGCCAGACGGCGCTGAACTGCGCGCTAGAGCTGGAGCGCCAAGGCGTGCTGGCTGAGTTCGGTGTGACCATGATCGGTGCCACGGCCGATGCCATCGACAAAGCGGAAGATCGCCGCCGTTTCGACATCGCCATGAAGAAAATCGGCCTGGATACCGCGCGCTCCGGCATTGCGCACAATATGGAAGAAGCGCTGGCGGTGGCCGCTGACGTCGGCTTCCCGTGCATTATCCGCCCATCGTTCACCATGGGCGGCACCGGCGGCGGTATTGCTTACAACCGCGAAGAGTTCGAAGAGATCTGCGAGCGCGGTCTGGATCTGTCGCCGACCAAAGAGCTGTTGATTGACGAATCGTTGATCGGTTGGAAAGAGTATGAAATGGAAGTGGTGCGCGATAAGAACGACAACTGCATCATTGTCTGTTCCATCGAAAACATCGACGCGATGGGGATCCACACCGGCGACTCGATCACCGTCGCCCCGGCACAGACGCTGACCGACAAAGAGTACCAAATCATGCGTAACGCCTCGATGGCGGTGCTGCGTGAAATCGGCGTCGAAACCGGCGGTTCCAACGTGCAGTTCTCGGTAAACCCGAAAACCGGCCGCCTGATCGTGATCGAAATGAACCCGCGCGTGTCCCGCTCTTCTGCGCTGGCGTCGAAAGCCACCGGTTTCCCGATTGCCAAGATTGCCGCCAAGCTGGCGGTGGGTTACACCCTCGACGAACTGATGAACGACATCACCGGCGGCCGTACTCCAGCCTCCTTTGAGCCGTCTATCGACTACGTGGTGACCAAAATTCCTCGTTTCAACTTCGAGAAATTTGCCGGTGCCAACGATCGCCTGACCACCCAGATGAAGTCGGTCGGTGAAGTGATGGCAATTGGCCGTACCCAGCAGGAATCCTTGCAGAAAGCGCTGCGTGGCCTGGAAGTGGGTGCGACCGGTTTCGATCCGAAAGTGAGCCTGGACGATCCGGAAGCGCTGACCAAGATCCGCCGCGAACTGAAGGAAGCCGGTTGTGACCGCATCTGGTATATCGCTGACGCTTTCCGCGCCGGTATGTCTATCGACGGCGTGTTCAACCTGACCAATATCGACCGCTGGTTCCTGGTGCAGATCGAAGAGCTGGTGCGTTTGGAAGAGCAAGTGGCTGAAACGGGCATCAACAGCCTGAACGCTGAGTTCCTGCGCACGCTGAAGCGTAAAGGTTTTGCCGATGCGCGTTTGGCTACGCTGGTGGGGGTTTCCGAAAACGAAATCCGCAAGCTGCGTCACAGCTTTAACCTGCACCCGGTCTACAAACGTGTTGATACCTGCGCGGCTGAATTCGCTACCGACACCGCTTACATGTATTCCACCTATGAAGAAGAGTGCGAATCTAACCCAACCAACGATCGCCCGAAAGTGATGGTGCTGGGCGGTGGTCCGAACCGTATCGGCCAGGGCATTGAGTTTGATTATTGCTGCGTGCATGCCTCGCTGGCGCTGCGTGAAGACGGTTACGAGACCATCATGGTCAACTGTAACCCGGAAACCGTGTCTACCGATTACGACACCTCGGATCGCCTGTACTTCGAACCGGTGACGCTGGAAGACGTGCTGGAAATCGTGCGTATCGAGAAGCCAAAAGGCGTGATCGTGCAGTACGGTGGCCAGACTCCGCTGAAGCTGGCGCGCGAACTGGAAGCCGCAGGCGTGCCGATTATCGGTACCAGCCCGGATGCCATCGACCGTGCCGAAGACCGCGAACGTTTCCAGCAGGCGGTTAACCGCCTGGGCCTGAAGCAACCGGCCAACGCCACGGTAGCCACCATTGAGCAGGCGGTAGAAAAAGCCACTGGGCTTGGCTATCCGCTGGTGGTGCGCCCGTCCTACGTGTTGGGTGGCCGTGCGATGGAGATCGTTTACGACGAAGTCGACCTGCGCCGCTACTTCCAGAACGCCGTCAGCGTGTCTAACGATGCTCCGGTGCTGCTGGACCGTTTCCTCGATGATGCGATAGAAGTGGACGTTGATGCCATCTGTGACGGCGAACGTGTGCTGATTGGCGGCATCATGGAGCACATCGAGCAGGCTGGCGTACACTCAGGTGACTCGGCGTGTTCACTGCCGGCTTACACTCTGAGCAAAGAAATTCAGGATGTGATGCGCCAGCAGGTTGAAAAGCTGGCGTTTGAGCTGCAGGTGCGCGGTTTGATGAACGTGCAGTTTGCGGTGAAAAACAACGAAGTTTACCTGATCGAAGTGAACCCGCGTGCGGCACGTACCGTACCGTTTGTCTCTAAAGCCACCGGCGTGCCGCTGGCGAAAGTGGCGGCGCGCGTGATGGTTGGTCAGTCGCTGGCTGAACAGGGCGTAACCGAAGAAATTATCCCGCCGTACTACTCGGTGAAAGAAGTGGTACTGCCGTTCAACAAATTCCCAGGCGTTGACCCGATCCTTGGGCCGGAAATGCGCTCCACCGGTGAAGTGATGGGCGTTGGTCGCACCTTCGCCGAAGCGTTCTCCAAAGCGATGCTGGGCAGTAACTCTGGGATGAAGAAACAGGGCCGTGCGCTGCTGTCGGTGCGCGAAGGTGACAAAGCCCGCGTGGTGGATTTGGCCGCCAGCCTGCTGAAACAGGGCTTCGAACTGGATGCGACTCACGGCACAGCTGTGGTGCTGGGTGAAGCGGGGATTAACCCACGCTTGGTCAACAAGGTGCATGAAGGCCGTCCGCACATTCAGGATCGCATCAAGAATGGCGAGTACACCTACATTGTGAACACCACGGCAGGCCGTCAGGCGATTGAAGACTCCAAGCTGATTCGCCGCAGCGCGTTGCAATACAAAGTGCATTACGACACCACGCTGAACGGCGGCTTCGCCACGGCGATGGCGCTGAAGGCGGATCCTACCGAGCAGGTGACTTCAGTTCAGGAACTGCACGCTCGCATCGGCAAGTAAAGCCAACTACCCGCCTCCGGCTGAGGCGGGTTTCCTCTGCTAGAACTGTTTGAGTAGGCTTGCGATAAAGTCCATCTCTTCCTCTTGGTTTTCCTGCGCGCGCCCTGCCAGATAGTGTTTTAATACTTTCAATGACGTGAGTTCAGCTAGTGCTTGACTCTCTTCCTTTATCTGGGCGTACAGGTATTTGGCATGCCGAGCCAGTTTCTTATCAAGAGCCTGTGGGGTGTTGTTATTGCCAAACTTGAGCCAAAGTAAAGAGGTTATTGGATCGCCAGCATGTTCCTGCTGGCGATGCTCTCTTTTTAATTTTTCCACCTGTTCGGCCAGCAATAGGTTGATGGTTGGCAGATCTTTCTCTTCGAAACCGCCGTTGGGATCGATATGTTCTTGGTACAGATCGATGATGGTCCAGATATCGTGGTTTTGCTTGGCTTGAGCTAACAGCACCATTAAATGATGTTTATCCTGCTTGCTGGCTTCGTTCATTTCGCGATCGGGGTGGAAGGCCATTGCCAAGCGTTTGTACATGCGGTTAGCGGCTGAAGTACCAAACAGAGCGGTAATGTCTTGCCGCCGCTGTTCTTGTTTATCTTCATCTTCATCAAAGAAGAAATCGTCATCGTCGGTAAATTCGTCGTATTCAAACTCCTCACCGGCAAACTCTTCGGCACCTTGTGCCTCGTTGGCGGCTGAGTGTGCGTACTCTTGCTCAGCTCTGGCTTTAAATTTCTCGGGATGACGGATTAAATCAAGCAACTCTTCATCAGAGATCTGGTGAATAAAAGAAAACTCTGTTTCCAGCATGGCGCGCATGATGGTGAGTTCATCTTCATCCGGAGCTTGGCCTACAGACCAGGCACAAACCTCGATATGTTTTTCCTTAAGAGCCATGATATCCAGATGTTCTGAAAACGGATACTCTTCCAGATACATGATCTCTTCAGTGATCCATTGAAGAAGATCGTCACGTTGATAGGCTGGAAGAGATTTTTTATTGGTAAAGGAGAGCAATCGTTCGGTTTTTTGATAGACAATATCAATATATTGTTTTTCTAAGGGCAACAGTTGTTGCTGAAAACGGGTCACAAGCTCCGTCTGTTGTTGCTGTAATGCATCGATCCGCGAGCGCTGCTTCTTGATCGCCAGACAGTGGGCATTAAATTGCTGGCGCGGGTTTTTGGGCAACGACTTAGCGGGGGTTTTCTTTTTAACCGACTTTCCTCTGCTCATGGCACTCTTCCGGAGGTTGAAATTACCCATATGATAGCAATTTTTTACCAATTTCTGTCACCGCTACTACAAGGAAGGATTAAATCAGAGCTCCACGCCGTTTTTCACCGTTCATCAACTCAGGGCGACTTTAATCCCCAGCGCGATCAGCATCCCACCTAATAATTTGTCGACCACTTTCTGTGTTTTCTCCAGCCCACGGCGCACCGGCCCGCTCTGGATCAAAAACACCAGCACCGGCCACCAGATGGCCGCAAGACCGAAAATAATCCCTGCGTACCATAGCTTTTCGCCGATACCGGAATTGATTTGCAGCACCTGAGTAAACACCGCCAGAAAGAACAGTGTGGCTTTCGGGTTGAGCAGGTTGCACAGATAGCCCTGCAAAAAGGCGCTTTTCAGGCTGACCTGCTGCTGGGGCAGGTTACTGACGTTCATCTTGCTGCTGCTGTGCGAGCGCAGCGCCTGAATGCCCACCCAGATCAGATAAACCGCTCCGGCATATTTCAGCACATTGAACAGCCACGGCGTGGTGGTGATCACAACTGCCAGCCCGGCGACGCAGTAAGACATATGAGTGGCGACGCCACAAATCACGCCGAATGCGGTCATCATTGCCGCCAAACGCCGATAACGGGCGGCATTTTTAATCACCAGAAAGAAATCCGGCCCAGGTGAAAGCATCCCCAGCGTGGCGATACCGGCAACGAATAATGAAGTTTCAAGCATGATGATGTCTCAGAGCGAAAGGCGTAACTGCGCTGATAATAACGCGACTCCTCCTGATGCGCATCAACCTATTGAAGTCATCTTTGGTTATATGATGCTCATTCATTCAGGGGGAGTGGTTGGGGACTATGAAGCAGGAATTAACCAGTGAAATGCCGGGCGTACACCGGCAACAGCGGGACATAACCCGCTTGTGTATTCAGTGCGCATTGCTGTTATTGCAGCATGGTGCGGAAAGCATGGTGGTGGAACAGTTATCAACCCGTCTGGGCCTGGCGCTCGGCATGGACAGCGTGGAAAGCTCAATTTCGGCCAATGCCGTGGTGCTGACCACCATCAGCAATGATGCCTGCCTGACGACCACGCGCAAGAACGTCGATCGCGGTATCAATATGCAGATCGTCACCGAGGTTCAGCATATTGTGATCCTCGCCGAACATCGTTTGGCGGATGCTCAGGATGTGGCGCGACGCTTTGACAAGATCCGCCCGCTGCGTTATCCGCGCGGGCTGGTAGTGCTGATGGTGGCTTTGTCGTGCGGCTGTTTCAGCGTGCTGAATGGCGGTGGCGCGGATGCTTTTGCCGTCACTTTTCTGGCCAGTGGCGTGGCGATGTTTGTGCGCCAGATGCTTACGGCCCGCCATATGAACCCGTTGATTAACTTTTGCCTGACGGCGTTTGTCGCCACGTCGGTTTCCGGCCTGCTGCTGCGGCTACCGATGTTCAGCCAGACCTCAAGCGTGGCGATGGCGGCCAGTGTGCTGTTGCTGGTGCCGGGGTTCCCGTTGATTAACGCGGTGGCCGACATGTTCAAGGGCCATGTGAATACCGGGCTGGCACGCTGGGCGATGGCCAGCCTGCTGACGCTGGCGACCTGTATCGGCGTGGTGATGGCCATGTCGCTGTGGGATCTGCGGGGGTGGTCATGAGTTTGCTGTGGGCACTGTTGCAGGATATGTTGCTGGCGGCGGTGCCAGCGCTGGGGTTTGCCATGGTGTTTAACGTGCCAGCGCGTGCTCTGCGTTACTGCGCCCTGCTCGGCGCGGTGGGCCATGGTTCGCGTATGTTGATGATGCATTTTGGCATGAACATCGAGTGGGCTTCGTTTCTGGCGGCGATTCTGATCGGCATTATCGGCATCCAGTGGTCACGCTGGCTGCTGGCTCACCCGAAGGTTTTCACCGTTGCGGCGGTTATCCCGATGTTCCCCGGCATTTCTGCGTATACCGCGATGATCAGCGTGGTGGAGATTTCGCATCTGGGGTACAGCGAAGCATTGATGTCGGTAATGATTTCCAACTTCCTCAAGGCCTGTTTTATCGTTGGTGCGTTGTCGATCGGCCTGTCGGTGCCGGGGCTGTGGTTGTACCGTAAACGCCCGGGAGTTTAATCCAGCTCGATTTCAGGCTGCTGCCTGGCAGTAGCTTGAAATTCATCGGGGGTTGAACTCTGAGTATTACTGAACCTAATAAGAGCTGTCTTATATATTCATATTGCATGATTAGCCTATCGACGCTGGCAGGGGGTTTACGTATAGTGTGAGCAATTTTGCTGCCTACACAGGGTTAAACAATGATTATCAGCCTGATCGCTGCCTTGGCGGCGGATCGCGTAATTGGTATGGAAAACGCCATGCCATGGCACCTGCCAGCGGATTTAGCGTGGTTTAAACGTAACACGTTGAATAAGCCGGTGATTATGGGTCGTAAGACCTTTGAATCAATTGGCTGCCCACTGCCGGGCCGGCATAATATCGTTTTGAGTAGCCAACCCGGTAATGAAGCCGAGGTGACCTGGGTCAGTTCTCTGGATGAAGCGCTGGCCGCAGCCGGGCAGGTGGAAGAAGTGATGGTGATGGGCGGCGGCCGGGTTTATAGCCAGTTCCTGTCTCGTGCCAACCGGCTGTATCTGACGCACATTGACGCCGAAGTCGAGGGCGATACCCACTTCCCGGATTATGAACCCGATGAGTGGGAAACGTCGTTCAGCGAGTTCCATGACGCTGACGAACTGAATTCTCACGGTTATTGCTTTGAGATTTTAGAACGCCGCTGAGTTGGCTAGAGAACAAATTGGGCACCCAAGGGTGCCCATTGTTTTATTAAGAGGCGGCCAGCGTATCCAGGCCGTCTATCGCTTCACGTCGGTTGGAGGGTTGGGTAAAGTACTGTTTGTCTTCCCAGCGCAACAGCGTGAGATTGCCCCCCCAGCAGCAGCCAGTATCCAGCCCGATCACCCCTTCCGGCGTACCTTTGCCTTCCAATGAAGCCCAATGACCAAAAATGATGGTGTAATCAGCATCAACCAGGCGCGGCAGCTCAAACCAGGGTTTCAACGGTGAAGGCGCACTGCCCGGCGCATCTTTGCAGATCATGTCTAGCTGACCGTTCGGGAAGCAATAACGCATGCGCGTCAGGGCATTGGTACTGAAACGCAGGCGCGCCAGCCCGCTCAGATCCGGGCTCCAGTTGTTCGGCATATCACCGTACATGGCATCCAGAAACAGCGGATAGCTGTCGCTGCTCAACACCGCTTCCACTTCACGCGCGCATATCTGCGCGGTGTCGATATCCCACTGCGGGGTGATACCGGCATGGCCCATGATCAGCTTGCGCTCATCATCCACCTGCAACACCGGCTGGCGGCGCAGCCAGTTAATCAGTTCGTCCCGATCGGGCGCTTCCAGCAGCGGCGTGAGAAGATCTTTGGGTTTGTTGCGGCTGATACCGGCATACACCGCCAGCAGATGCAGATCGTGATTGCCCAGCACCATACGCACGGCTGGCCCGAGGGAGCGCACATAGCGCAAGACCTCGAGCGAAGCGGGGCCGCGAGCGACCAGATCGCCCGTCAGCCAGAGTTGGTCGTGCTGTGGATCGAAAGAAACCTGGGCTAACAGCGCTTGCAGTTCATCGAGGCAGCCATGAATATCGCCGATAAGATAGGTCGACATATTAATGAATCAACGCTGGAATGGCTAAACGGAACACCGGAATCTCAGTGCGGAACGTTTGACCTTGGTGATCAACCATCTCGTAGTGGCCTTCCATGGTGCCCAACGGCGTTTCGAGAACGGCACCGCTGGTATATTGGAACTCGCTACCGGGGTGGATAATCGGCTGTTCACCGATCACCCCTTCACCCTGCACTTCGGTCTGGCGGCCGTTACTGTTGGTAATCAGCCAGTAACGGCCGAGGAGTTGCACGTCAAAACGCCCCAAATTACGGATGGTGACGGTATAAGCGAAGACATAACGCTCTTCCTCAGGTATCGACTGTGATTCCACATAAATACTTTGTACCTGAATATACACACGGGGCGAATCAATCATGGCGACTACTCCTTATTGCTGCTGCGCTGAAAGCCAGTTGGCCAGCTTGCAGTACTGCGCTACAGAAATATTTTCTGCTCTGAGCGTCGGGTCGACGCCGAGTTCCGTCAACTGCTCTGGGGTAAACAGATCGCCCAGGCTGTTGCGGACGGTTTTCCTGCGCTGGTTAAACGCCTGGGTGGTGATACGGCTTAACATACGGACATCACCAACCGGGTGCGGGATCTCGCGGTGTGGCACCAAACGGACCACGGCGGAATCGACTTTAGGTGGTGGAGCGAACGCGGTAGGCGGCACTTCCAGCACCGGGATAACGTTGCAATAATACTGCGCCATCACGGTCAAACGCCCGTAAGCTTTGCTGTTCGGGCCGGCAACCAGACGGTTTACCACTTCCTTTTGCAACATGAAGTGCATGTCGTGAATAGCGGAAGTATAGCTGAAAAGATGGAACATCAACGGCGTCGAAATGTTATACGGCAGGTTGCCGAATACGCGCAGCGACTGGCCCGCTTCTTCGGCCAGCTCGGCGAAGTTGACCGTCATGGCGTCTTGCTGGTGGATCGTCAGTTTGTCTTTCAACTGCGGATGCACGGCTAAGCGAGCCGCCAGATCGCGGTCCAGTTCGATCACCGTCATGCGATCCATTCGTGCGCCAACCGGTTCGGTCAGCGCCCCTAAGCCGGGGCCGATCTCAATAACCGCTTCACCCGGTTGAGGATGAATGGCCGAGACAATGCTATCGATGACAAACTGATCGGTTAAAAAGTTTTGTCCAAAGCGTTTGCGGGCAAAATGCCCTTGGTGGACTCTATTATTCATTACAATTAATTATCATTTTAATGGCGAGATTTAAGGCCGTTTTGAAGCTGCCTGCATCGGCGGTGCCGGTGCCTGCCAGTTCCAACGCGGTACCATGGTCGACCGAGGTACGGATAAAAGGCAAACCGAGAGTGATATTCACCGCCCGGCCAAACCCTTGGTATTTTAGCACTGGCAGGCCCTGATCGTGATACATCGCCAGCACGGCATCCGCATGTTGCAGATATTTGGGCTGGAACAGCGTATCTGCCGGTAATGGGCCAATCAGGTTGATACCGTGGCTGCGCAGGGTATCGAGGGCCGGAATGATGACATCCAGCTCTTCACGCCCCATATGGCCGCCTTCCCCGGCGTGCGGGTTCAGCCCACAGACGTAGATTTGCGGCTGTTTGATGCCAAATTTGCTCTTCAGATCGCTGTCGAGAATGGTGATCACTTCAAACAGGCTCTGCTGCGTAATGGCACCCGGCACTGCCAACAGCGGCAGGTGCGTGGTGGCCAGCGCAACGCGCAGCTCTTCGGTCGCCAGCATCATGACCACGCGATCGCAATGGCTGCGATCGGCAAAGAATTCGGTGTGGCCGGTAAACGGCAACCCACCGTCGTTGATCACGCTTTTGTTAACCGGCCCGGTAATCAGTGCGGCAAACTCGCCGTTCAGGCAGCCATCACAGGCACGAGCCAAGGTTTCCACCACGTAAGCGCTGTTGGCAACGTTCAGTTCACCCGGCACCACGGTTGCGGCAGTGTTGACAGGCAGGATCGTCAGCGTGCCTGCGCGCTGTGGTTGTGCCGGATGTGTGGGTTGATAGTTACGCAACGTCAACGGTAGCTGCAACAACCGGGCGCGTTCAAGCAACAAAGCCGGATCGGCGCACACTACCAGTTCAACAGGCCAATCCTGCTGCGCCAGCACTGCCACCAAATCCGGCCCAACCCCGGCTGGCTCGCCGGGGGTCATCACGATGCGTTTATTGTTGTGCATTGCTTCCATCGAGGATCTTCACGTAAGCAGCGGCACGTTGTTCCTGCATCCAGGTTTGCGCTTCTTCGGCAAACTTGCGGTTGAACAGCATGCGGTAAGCACGATCTTTTTGCGCCGCGTCGGTTTTATCCACCTGGCGGGTATCGAGCAACTGGATCAGATGCCAGCCGAAAGAAGAGTGAACCGGTTCGCTGACTTCACCTTTCTGCAACTTCATCAGCGCATCACGGAAAGCGGGATCGTACATGTCTGGAGAGGACCAGCCCAGATCGCCGCCCTGGAGTGCAGAACCTGGGTCCTGAGAAAGCTGTTTGGCTTCATCTTCAAACTTCGCCGTCCCACTCTTGATGGCGGCAGCCACTTCCTGCAATTTTGCGCGCGCCTGATCGTCGGTCATCACCACGGAAGGCTTCAGCAGAATATGACGGGCATGCACTTCGGTCACCGAAATGGACTGGTTGCCGCCGCGCATATCGTTCACTTTCAGAATGTGGAAGCCAACACCGGAACGGATTGGGCCAACGACATCGCCTTGCTTGGCGCTAATCAGCCTTTCTGCGAACAGCGTAGGCATTTCTTGCAGTTTACCCCAGCCCATCTGGCCGCCTTTCAGCGCCTGAGAGTCGGCAGAGTAGGTGATCGCCAGCTTAGCGAAATCGGCCCCACCGTTGATTTCACCCACCAGGCGTTTTGTCAGCGCTTCGGCTTCATCGACCTGTTTCTGCGACGGATTTTCCGGCAGCGGGATCAGGATGTGACTGAGGTTGACCTCAGTATCACCGCCGTTCTGAGCGCCAACCTGTTTAGCCAGTGCGTCCACTTCCTGAGGCAGGATGGTAACACGGCGGCGTACTTCGTTATTACGCACTTCCGAGATCAGCATTTCTTTGCGGATTTGCGCGCGATAGGTGTTGTAGTTCAACCCTTCAGCCGCCAGGCGAGTACGCATTTGATCGAGGCTCATTTTGTTCTGAGCGGCGATATCGGTAATCGCTTTGTCCAGATCGGCATCAGAAGCGGTAATTCCCATCTTTTGCGCCATCTGCAACAGGATGTTATCTGCGATCAGGCGTTCAATGATCTGGTGACGCAACGTTTTGTCGTCCGGCAACTGCTGGCCGGCCTGCTGTGCGTTGAGCTTCACCGATTGCATTAAACCGTTCACGTCGCTCTCAAGTACCACACCGTTATCCACGACGGCGGCGACTTTATCCACTTCTTGGGGTGCTGCGAACGCGGTATTGGCACAAACCACCAATCCGAGAAGAAGCGTTCTCCAGTTCTTCATACATTTCCCATTATCTAGTCCGCAAATGCGGGTGAAAGTTGTCGTTTTTCAAGGTGTTCAATATACCTGCTTACCTGCGGGTATACATCAGAATGCGCGCTGGTAAGGCAAGATGCCGGAGCGCAGCATTTCCGTGGTGCCGAGGCTATGATCGTTACTCAGGCCACGGAGTTCGATGTTGAATGAAACTTTGTTGTCATATTTACTGGTCTGGTTCCCGGCATCCCAGTCGGTGATTTTCCGTTCGTACCCCAGGTTAACCGCCCAGCAACAGGTGTTGTAACGCACGCCCACCAACTGGTTAGCCGTCTGCTTCGCACGGGTATCATAGTAATAAGCCCCTACGACGGCCCAACGATCAGCGATCGGCCAACTGGCAACGGTGCCTACCTGCGAAATACCGTCCTGATAGCCTGGGTTTTTAATCCCCGGCAAGGTTGCCGCAATATATTCCGAGCTGGCATAACGGTAGTTCAACTGAAGCATACGGTTTGCATCCTGGCGGTATTCAATCACTGAATCACCTAATGCAACGCTATTAAGACGGGTGTCGTACTGCACACCGCCGCGCAGGCCCCAGCGATCGTCAATCTTCCAATAGGTGTCACCAGCCCATACTACGCTGCCGGTATCATCATTGTTATCAAAGCTACTGCTTTTATCCCCCGTCCGCGAACGGTTGAGGTAATAGATTTGACCAACAGAAGCATTGAAACGTTCAACCAGTGCATCATCATAAATACGTGAGGTAACACCGGTTGCCAGACGATTCTGCGAAGCGATGCGATCCAGCCCGCTGTATGAACGGTCACGGAACAGACCGGAGTAGTCGGTTTGCAGCAGCGTTGAGTCATAGGTATAGATATTGCTTTGATCGCGATACGGAACATACAGATACTGCATCCGCGGCTCAATGGTCTGGGTATAGTCTTGCACCCACTCCATTGGGCGTTCAAACACCACTTTACCATCGGTTTTTAACTGCGGCAGGACTCGGTTGACCGAACCGTCGAGATTTGGCGCGGCGTTACCGGTGCGGCCTGCATAATCCGTGGCAAAACTGTTCGGAATATCCTGCTGGTAGTGCGTTGCCATCACTTTGGCTTCGGTGTTCAGGCTGCCCCAACTGTTCGCCAGCGGCAGATTGATCGCCGGTTCAACATGCCAACGGGTGGTTTCCGGGTTGTTCGGATTCACACTGGAGAATTTGGCCACTTGGCCGTAAGTGTGCAAATCAAACGGGCCGATATCGGTTTTATAATAGTTGAGGTCCAACTGGGGCTGCGCCCGGTAAGCATTTTGGTTGCCGACCCCACTGAAAATCTGGAATTGTTTTGATGCCAGCGTGGCATCCCAGTTTTCATTGGCATAACCGGCGCTGAATTTCTGCGTAGCATAGCCATCGGTCGTTGCACCGTATTTGGAATCCAGATCGGTGAAGTAATAGGGATCGCTGACCTTGGTGTAATCGATGTTGAAACGCCACACCTTATCCATCACGCCGCTATGACCCCAGTAGAACAGCCAGCGTTTGCTGTCGTCCATTTCGCCGTGATCGTCCTTAAACTGGCGATCGCTTGGCAGCCAGTCCAATGCCAGGGTACCCAGGCCCGGTTGCACCAGGTAGCGGAATTCGTTCTGCCACTGCAGGCCACGCTGGGTCATATAATGTGGCGTAAGAGTGGCATCAAAGTTTGGCGCGATGTTCCAGTAATACGGCAACGTGAACTCGAAGCCGTTGTTGCTGCCATATTTGGCGTTCGGGATCAGGAAACCCGAACGGCGTTTGCTGCCTACCGGCAGTTGCATATAGGGGCTGTAAAATACCGGTACACCGCCAATCTTGAAGCGGGCATTCCAGATTTCGGCCACTTCCTCTTCGCGATCGTGGATCACTTCAGAGCCTACTACGCTCCAGCTGTTATCGCCCGGCAAGCAGGAGGTAAAGGTGCCATTTTCCAGAATGGTGTAGCGGTTTTGCCCGCGCATCTTCATTTTGTCGGCGTCACCGCGCCCCTGGCGGCCCACCATCTGGTAGTCACCTTTATACACATCGGTATCTTTGGTATTCAGGTTTGACCAGGCTTTCGGGCCTTTCAGTTTGATCTGATTATCATCGTAATGCACATCACCGGTGGCGGTAACGGTTCGCACAGGCTCAGGCTGCCCCGCTTTCTGCGTCTGGTTCATTTCAACCTGTTCCGCCGTCAGCGTGCTGTTACCCTGTTGGATGTTGACGTTACCGCTAAACAGAGCACTGCTCGGATAGTCAGATCGTGAATCATCGGCAAGGATGGTGACGGGGAGGCTGTTGGGGTCGCCGATGATGACAGGTTTATCGTAAGTAGGTACGTCGAGCATACATTGCTCGGCCAGATCAGCCAGTGCATGCTGGCTGTAAAGTGCCGTCCAAATCAGTGTGGCCAGCAGTGTTGGGAAACTTTTTTTCATACGTGGTTTTTGGTGTTCCGTCATCAGAGGCGTCATGTCCGGCAAACGGTCAGAGACTATATTACTCATCGGCGTTGCGCTAGTGTTAAATCCTGCAGTTTGGCTGCGTCGTCGTTAGGCGCAGAGATAAATGACAGGTATGATAATCCAAATCTTGGGAAAAATCGCCTTAACCCTTGCGTGAAACGGGGGGAATGTGCGGCTTGCGGTTGATAATTGAGGAGCCTATGCAGTATTGGGGCAAACTGCTCGGAGTGATTGTTGCCATTTGGTCTGGCGCGGGATTCTGGGGTGTAGTGTTGGGGCTGATTGTCGGCCATATGATCGATACCGCGCGTAATAACAAGCGCAGTCGAGGCTTTTTTACCGACCAGCAAACGCGGCAGACGCTGTTCTTCCGCACGACTTTTCAGGTGATGGGCCACCTGACCAAATCAAAAGGACGCGTCACCGAAGCCGATATTCAGATCGCCAGCCTGTTCATGGATCGCCTGCAACTGCACGGCGAGGCCCGTACTGCCGCGCAGCAGGCGTTCCGCGAAGGTAAGCAGAGCCAGTTTCCGCTGCGTGAAACGTTGCAGCAGTTCCGCAGTATCTGTTTTGGGCGCTTCGACCTGATTCGGATGTTTCTGGAAATTCAGATCCAGGCGGCGTTTGCCGATGGGTCACTGCATCCGAACGAACGGCAGGTGCTGTATGTGATCGCCGAAGAACTGGGGATTTCACGCGCGCAGTTCGACCAATTCCTCAGCATGATGGAAGGCGGGCGTCAGTTTGGCGGCGGTAGTTGGCAGGGGCAGCAAGGGAACTACTCGCACGGCGGTTACCAGCAGGCGCAACGTGGCCCGACGCTGGAGGATGCCTGTAAAGTGCTGGGTGTCAGCAGCACAGACGAGGCGGCCGTTATCAAACGAGCCTACCGCAAGCTGATGGGCGAACATCATCCGGATAAACTGGTGGCGAAGGGTTTGCCGCCGGAAATGATGGAGATGGCCAAGCAGAAAGCGCAGGAGATTCAGGCTGCCTATGATCTGATCAAGCGTGAGAAAGGCTTCAAGTAAGCGGTCAGTGACGACGGATATAAAAGGGGCTCTGTTAACAGGGCCCTTATCATTTGTATCAGAAATCCGGTTCGGCGCAGAAATGCAGCGGCGTCTGGAATGCCGGATGGGTGATGCGCAACTCTTGTGCATGCAGCTGTAAGCGTGGTGCCATCGCTTTGGCTTCAGGGTGTGCGTAAAAACCATCCCCGAGGATCGGGTGCCCCAGCGCCAGCATATGAACGCGCAGCTGGTGCGAACGCCCGGTGATCGGCTTCAGCAGCACCCGCGTGCTGCCATCGGCATCGCGAGAAAGCACCTGATATTCAGTCTGTGCCGCTTTGCCGGTTTCAAAACACACTTTTTGCAGCGGCCGGTTTGGCCAATCACAGATCAGCGGTAAATCCACCAGCCCCTCGTCATGCTCCATATGCCCCCACACGCGGGCGATGTAGGATTTCTGTGGTTCACGCTCGCGGAACTGGCGCTTAAGCTCGCGTTCTGCGGCTTTGTTCAGTGCAACCACAATCACCCCGCTGGTGGCCATATCCAGACGATGCACCGATTCGGCGGCGGGGAAATCGACCTGAATGCGCGTCATCACGCTGTCTTTGTTCTCGGGCGCACGGCCTGGAACAGAAAGCAGCCCGCTGGGCTTATTGACCACGATGATGTGCTCATCCTGATGAATTACTATCATAGGTACCTGTGTTTATCTGAACTTAGTGGCTTTAATAAAGTAACCATTTAATTTTTTTGGCTAAACGTATTGGTGATCACGAATGGGAAGGCGGAAAGACTATTTTGGGATCACGAAAACCCCTCTATATCAGTATGCAACCCAAAGAACGTTGGCAAAAGGTGTTATCGATAAGGTTGGCCAACGTTCGGCTCAGGAGGGATTATTCTACGCGAACTCTGCGTTGCTTACGAGTTTGCTCTGAGGATTGGTAAGACGTTGGATGAAAATTGTGCTAATCCAGTATTGCTGGGCAAGGGGAAACGGATATCTCCCCCGGCACTGTAAAAAGGTGCAATCCATCTGAGAATAACCGAGACAGATATTTGAGCGACATGTTCAGTTATCGAATCAGACGATATAATCCTATGATCTTACCCACGAACAATGGATACAGGCCGAAGCATGATAAATGTACCAAACTAATAGTGCCGCAGTCACTGTGATGATTCTAGCGATTGTAATTACAATCGATATAATTAAACACCGCCGTGCATATCATTTCCCTGTTGGCAAAACGTTCTTCGCGGATGTATTCCATTTTAAGTGAGCAGAAAAAACTTTCTACGTAGGCATTACAGTAACAATTACCTTTCGCACTCACTCATGCTGCCATGCAAATTATGCCGTTTCAGCCGCGTCTGATAATCCGTTGCGCAGTATTCACGCAGCATTTTTTGACCGAAATTTCAAGTCGGCTGCGCAAGTTAGACTTAATGTTCGATATCCTCTATTGGATGCTACACGACTTACGCGTACTAAATAACTTTGCCAAATAGTAGATCACTTGAAAGGAACTCAGCCCGGATTGTGCGATCTGATCAATCGCCAAATATCCTAAATCACCCCACCGGACTAAGCGATGCCGATCATAGCAGCAATTCCTGATGAAGAACGACAACTGATGTGTAAAGAAGCCCAACAGACCCGTGATAAAAATCATGTCAGGCGACTCATCGCCATACTGATGTTACATCAGGGAATGACCGTTTCCGAGGTGGCCAGATTGCTCTGTGCTGCGAGTTCATCCGTCGGGAGATGGGTAAATTGGTTTACTTTACAGTGTGTTGAAGGACTAAAAAGCCTCAAGCCCGGACGTGTTCCTCGGTGGCCGGTCCCGGATATCCTGCGCGTCCTGCCGTTGTTGGTACAACGCTCCCCGCAAGATTTTGGTTGGCTGCGTTTCCGTTGGAGCACTGAGTTGTTGGCGCTCATCGTCAACCGGTTTTTTTAGTGTAAAACTCCATCCTGTCACCTTATACCAATACCTGAGCTGGGCAGGTATTGTCTGGAGCAGAGCCGCGCCAACGTTGAAAATTGAAGATTCACATTATGAGGAAAAGCGACACGCTATTGAGCGGGCGCTAGCTCAGGAGCAGATAGTGCATCCCGTGTTTTATCAAGATGAAGTCGATATCGACCTGAACCCTAAAATCGGCGCAGACTGGATGCCCAAAGGGCAGCAGAAGCGCATCGCTACACCGGGACAGAACCAAAAGCATTACCTGGCTGGTGCGTTACACTCGGGTACGGGACGAGTCCACTATGTCAGCGGTATCAGTAAGAGTTCTGATATATTTATCAATCTATTAGAGACGTTACGTTGCACATATCGGCGAGCGAAAACTATCACCCTGATCGTTGATAACTACATTATCCACAAAAGCCGTAAAGTAGAACGGTGGCTGGAGAAGAACAAGAAGTTCCGGCTGTTGTTCTTGCCAACCTATTCGCCTTAGTTGAACTCAATAGAACGAAAGGCTGTGGTTATCGTTACACGAAACGATAACGTGAAACCATCAGTGTCGATACATGTGGCAGTTACTGGACCAGGTAAAACAGTTTATGAATGCAGCCTCGCCGTTCCCCGGTAACCAACACGGGTTGGCTAAAGTGGAGCGGTAATATGCAAAGTTATTTAGTTTCGCCTGCTTTGAATTGGATGTCTGAAGTAGCAAAAGCCGTTTTAGGCCACTCTCTAATGGTATTGAAGGTACGTACGATAAAGAATACAAGGTCTGGCTGCAGAAATGGGACATTGGTTGAGCAGTATCGAGGTAACATTCACAAAATTTATGTATTATCTTTGATGTTACTGAAATGTAATGAATCGTTTTTTAGCATAAAATGTTAGTTTTTTGCATTTCAATGGATTTTTTAAATTAAATTTTGGTGAATAAGAATTAATTGCCTAATTGTAAAGTATTTTATATCGTTAATCTCCATTGTGTTGATAGTTAAAATAAATTCATGTTATAAATTTATTAAAAATCGTTTCACCCCTACAGGAAAAGTAACGGTATGTATCAAAACAATAAGCTGTATGAAAATGCACAGTATAATGTTCAGCATAATGATCTGAAGGTTTTTTATAAACAGCATAAAATCAATCTTGAGGCTAACGAATATTCTATAGCAGAAATCCCTATCGACGAAATTTTGCCTAGCACACCAACTAAGACTGGTTACCTTGATAATAGTGATATTCCTATTTCTGTTAGCTCTATTATTTCATTTAACGTTGCTCTAGGTTTGTATCCAGTCGTTTATGAAGGAGAGAATAATAGAAGACTAATAAGACATGTTGTACCCTTAGAGTCTGCAAGAGGGAAAATAAGTTCTCATGGTTCAGAGTATGACTTTTTTCCCCATGTAGATAATCCGGATTTATTTATAACAGGGGATCGTCGTTATAATAGTGACCATCAGTCACCATCACCGGACACATTAAGTTTACTATGCTTAAAAATGCAAAAGGGTGTTAACACTAGTTTAGTACTTCTTGATCATGTTCTTTCTGATATTCACCAATCAGATATTTCTCTTCTAATGCAGTCTAAGTTTAATATCAAGAGGCCAGACTCCTTTGGAGATAAAAAAGTTGAAGTTGAATGTGTGCCATTGATTAATAAACATAGTGATGGTAAGTTTTATTCTAGATTTGATTACCATAATGTAGTAGCAAGTAGTAGGGAGCATCAAGATGCTCTGAGTAATTTTAGAAAATCATGTATGGATAAAGATAAGTGGAAAACGTTTTCATTGGAGCCGGGTCAGATTATTATATTTAATAATCAGAGAACTTTACATACAAGGAATTCTTTTTCACCGAAATACGATGGTAATGACAGATGGTTGCTCAGGGTTTTTGGTGTTAGAGATAAACCATCACCAAAATTAATGGCTAGCAAGATTTGTGATCATAATTTGAAAACCTCTTTTTAAAGGATATGTAAATGTTTGTTGATGGAAGTATTATAAGTCAGTATTTCTTTGTTGGTTTAACCATTCTTATTGTGGCATCTTTTGTTGCCGGCTATATTGATTCAATAGCTGGGGGAGCTGGATTGATACTTATACCAGCATTTATACTTACAGGATTACCACCTCATTTAGCTCTAGGCCAAGAGAAGCTAGTTAGTACTATAGGTACTATCGCAGCAATAAAGAATTTTATGAAAAGTAGCTCCATTGTTTGGAGTATTATTCCTGCTGGTATTATATCATCATTAGTTGGTGCATATGTTGGAGCTAAAGCGATTCTTTGGTTGCCAACTGAAATAATAACATACATTATTATTTTCATGCTTCCTCTGGGGCTATTGGCTGCTTTTTTTAAAGGGAAATTAGTAAATAACAAAGATAATAGTGAAATAAAGAAGTCCGTCTTGTCTGTATTTATTACATGTTTTATTGTTGGGTTTTATGATGGTTTTTTTGGACCAGGAACAGGAAGTATTTTTATAATAGCTTTGTTTATAATAAATAATCTAAATTTTCTTAAAGCATCGGCTACATCAAAAATATTTAATTTCTCTTCAAATATTGGCGCTTTTGTTGCTTTTGCTCTTTCAGGTAATATGGCCTATTTTATAGGTATCCCAATGATAGTAGCGAGTTTAATTGGGAATCATTTGGGAAGTTTGCACGCCATTAAGACAGACGGTGAAATGGTAAAGAAGGTTTTAATAATCACTGTATCTATAATGATGGTGACACTTGCAATTCATTTAGTGAAGTAATATAGAGGTCTAAAATTGGAAATTTCTATTGCAAAGTTAACCGATATTGATGCAGTGATGGAACTTCATAAAAAATTCCATATTGACTCGATCTCAGAAGAAGATAAAAGAGATGGTTTTTTGACCACTTTGTTAACTAGAGATCAAATGGTGTCGTTAATTCAGGAAGAGCAAGGTGTATTTGTTGCAAAGGAGAACGAAAAGGTTATAGCTTTTATTTTGGCTGCTTCATGGTCATATTGGGCTTCTTGGCCTTTCTTTCAAAATATGATAAATAAGTTGGGTGAGTTTAGTTATAAAGGTGAGGTGTTGAGTGTAAAAAACTCATATCAGTATGGGCCTATATGTATAGACAAAAACTATAGATCTAGTGGTTTGCTAAAGGAAATATTTATTTTTTCATTAGAAAAAATGTCCTTGCGATTCCCTTATCTAGTAACTTTCGTTAATAAGGTGAACGAGAGATCCTACATAGCACACACGAAAAAACTAGGTCTTGATGTATTAGTTGAATTTCAATTCAATAATAATGATTACCATTGGATGGTGTGTGAAACGAAGGTATAAATAAAAGGGGTCTTGAGTTAATGCTCCATTTATTGGGGCATTATTGAAATATCGATGAACGTATGTGTTTTAATGACCTAATTATTATATATTACGCACTCTACTTTCTCAGTTATCTGATGAGGAATAATGACACTGCTAACGCCTATTTTGGAGTGCCTAGTGTCAATATGCCTATTGAATAATAATTACAGCACTGCAGTAGTTGGGGAGGCAATTTCTGAAAAATCAAAGTAATATAGTGTTTTAATCAGAGTTTATTGATTTTTATGACTGTAAGTAATGACTTGATATGCTAATTTAGTGCAAAAACACTACCGGCAGAAGCAAAGTTGACTTTTATTTAAAATGCGAAGGTCACCTATATGGTGGAATGCATAAATCTAACAAAATAATAGGTCGGATACTGCAAGCTAAATGAATTTGGAAGTGATTTTTATGCTGAAACCACAAAATAACTCATGCAGACTGTATCCAGTAAAAAAGCAGAGGAAGTTATGAGCGATAAGATTATCTATTATTCTGGGTGTCAAGAACCTCACTATAATGAAAAAGATACACTTATAATAACACCTAAAGAAAAAAGTACTTCTCTGGCTTGGTATGGTCGTTCTAGCGTACGTCAGGCCCCACGGCGCCTGTTTAACAAAGATGACATTACAAAAGACTTCTACCCAAGAGATTTAGTTCCTCATTCATCACATCCGCTAGTGATGCGGAGAGGTGAAGTAGTTATGCAGAAAATTCTTGCGTACTCACTTTATCGGTATCTTAATTTCACAATTAATCTTGAAATATCTGTAATTAATGAAACAACGCGACAGCTTATGCTAGGGGCTTTACCCATTAAGCTAACTATCGATGGTGTTCTTGATGCACAAAGATTATATGCAGACGAGGCTTATCATGCTTTGTTCTGTACAGATCTACAGAGACAAGTGGTAGAAATGAGCAATATTCAAGTGCTCAATGCACCGCCACCCTATTTTTTAAATTGGCTTAGCCAAGAATCAGCAAAGAGCCTACAACCAGAAATTATGCGATTTATTTTTACAGCTGTATCTGAAATGCTAATTACAGGTAATCTTGCACAAGTAAAAAAACGTGTCAATATACCGAAGGCTGTACAAGAAATTATGTCCGACCATGCAGGTGATGAGGCGCGTCATCACCTGTTCTATCGAGAGATACTTAAATTGTTCTTAACTACTATACCGGCTCATGAAGCACATTATTGGGCACAGTGGATTCCCAAGTGCATCTTAGTCTTCAACCATCCAGATATAGAGTGCATATCACTCGAATTAGTTTCATGTGGATTTATGCAAGCTGAGATTGATCAGGTTATTCATGATACTTATTCAGAGAGCCAAGTTGAATTATATTCAGACGGTTCTGCAAAGCACATAATAAGCTTATTACATGAGTTAGGCTTAGCTAAGCCTACGACTAGTATTAGGATGAGCTTTTGAGTATGTATCTAGTGAGTAATTAGTGGCTTTTATAGATTATCACATGTAAATATTAAACTTTTAGCTCCAATCTGAATTAAAGAGTGTGAGCTAATATAGTCAGATGATTAATGGTTATACGTTCACCATTATAAGTCAGTATTAGAAGAAAAATAGGCAGTAGATATTATGCTAGCAAGGTATGAAGATAAAACATCATCCTCATTGAGGAGTAACTATAATTTCTGGATATTGTGGCTCTCAATGTTCATCAGCACGGGAGGAACCTTCATACTATTACTCGCCTTATCGTTACATGTTTACAGAGAAACACAGTCAAGCCTACTAGCCGCTATTGTGTTTGGCATACAATGGTTACTCCCTGTTTTTGCTGCAAAAACTATTGGAATAGTATCCAGATTACGTGAGCCTAAATATAACATTCTAACTTCAGAAATACTTGGAGCTATTGTTTCTTTGTCTATAGGGCTACTTTATGGCAATATTGATTTATTATCAATTATCGCAATTTTGGCTGTAAGAGGTGTGTTTGAAGCAGCAACTAAAAGTTTCAGAATAGTGGCAGTACGCTATTATCTGCCAGAGTCATTAGTGGGTACTGGTATTGCCTATGTGAGTACCGCTCAATATCTTGGTAGTGGGGTAGGTGCATTGTTTGGTACCTACCTTATTGCAAATTATTCAATTTTAATAATCTCTATTGTAGATACCATCACATTTTTTGTGGCAACTATTCTTTATTTTTTTCTTAAAAGAGAAAGGCCTTGGTCTTCCAAAATTATAATATCTAATCGAGTATGGATGGAAACATATACTCTCTTGAAAAATAATCCCATTACAAGGAAGAATTTTCAGTACCTATTAATTGCTGCGGGAATAATTCAGGGTTGGCATAATGTGGCACGTACACCACTGCCTCTGGAGTTGTTACAGTTGGAGCATAACGGTCTTATCTACATTCAAGTTATTAGTAGTATTGCAATTTTCCTTGGTGCTTTTTTTACTGGAGTCTATTTTCAGAGAAATATCGCTTGGCGATGGATGCAGGGTCCAATATTGTTATGCTTTACTCTCAGCTTTATGATTGCTGCCTGTATTATAGATGAACCCATTATATCTCTCACTTTGTATGGCTGCTTTATGTTTATATTCGAAGTTCTTTATACTTATTCACAGAAAGAAATGGTCGTATCTTGTCCATCCAATCTTCTTCCTTACATTTCAAGTACATCTTCGACATTACAAATGTTAACTATGATGGTTGCAGTTATAGTTGGTGGCATAGTTACCGACTTAATCGGATTATTGTGGTGTGCTATATCTTTTGGTTTATTATCCTTAATTATAATGACATTTATTGAAAGGAAGGAGTACTGAATGAAACATGTGGTTTTTGTTGAAATGAGCCATCATGGCCTTTATGCTATTGAAGCTGCTAAGCAGCTGGGTATGAGAGTAACGTTGATCAAATGTGATGAGTTCAAAAAGAGCTACCAAGTCCCTAGATACGAACAATTGCTACCACTTATTGACCTTGTTGTAGATATAGAAGACTCGACCAATACTGAAATGCTTTATGCTGCTCTATATAATATAAATGAAGAACATAGTATAGATGGGGTTCTTTCTGTTCTTGACTTTACGACATTGCCTCTTGCAATAGCGGCGGATAGAGTCAATATACGAGCCACACCATTAGGTGGTATTCAAAATGCACGTAATAAAGCACTATGTCGTAAATTACTACATCAAGATAATATTCCATCGACAAAATATTGTGAAGTGGCTTCATTAGATGAAGCACTAGATGTCATACATGAATTCACCTTACCGTTAATTTTAAAGCCTGTATCAGGAGTTGGTAGTATATTAGCTGCAGTTATAAATAGTTATGAAGATATTGATGATTATTTTTTTAATAAAGAAAGAATACTAACTGGACTAGCGACAGGTGCACGAAGAACAGCATCAGGTAATACGTTGATCGAAGATTATCTTAGCGGACCACTATTTTCTGTTGAGATCGGTGCCACTGATGGTCACTTTATTCGATTTATGGTTTCCTCTCGTAAACGTAGTGCTAATAATGAGATACTGGAACTAGGTACCACAATGCCAGCAAATTTAACAGATGAGGAGATAGAGATCTGTTTTGCCTATACAGAAAGCATCCTAATATCACTTGGATTGGACCTTGGTTTATTTCATGTCGAAATAGTTCTGACTCCTTTAGGTCCAAGACTAATAGAGGTAAACCCAAGAATGATGGGGGCCTCTTTATCTACTTTGTATGCCAATGCTACAGGTGTCAATATTCATAAGATACTAGTCATGATGCATACTGGAATCCCTATTAAGCTACCAAAATTAACCAGCAAGAGATATGCAACATCACGGATACTTGCTGCAACAGAAGATGCTTATATTAAAGAGAATTTATCGGCGGATTGGTTGGATGATCTGCTCCCCTATTTTATAGAGCATAACATTCACGTATCCGCTGGTCAGTACTTACCAAAAATGATTTCTAACTTCGAAAGCTTTGGTTATTTTCAAGTGGTCACAGATAGCTACCAAAGTTCCGTTTCACTAGCTGACCATTTAGTAAAAACTATAGGCACCCGTTTGGGTGTGAATTTACACTAATGTTCTAAAAGAGAATGATATGGTACTTAAAGATAAAGCTTCACGCTCGACCTTTTCTATCCTAGGTACAGAGTTCTATTTTGTTGATCCTGATTACAGTGTTAAAAATGAAACACTGAATAATTGTATTTATGAGCCTAGGCTGTGTCCCTCAATTACATATTCGTCGTAAAAACAGCCGAATACAGCCCAGTTGAACCATCGACAGGTAGTTCCTCGCCGTCTTTTCATAACGTGTCGCTATGCGGCGGTTTTCTTTCAGCAAACCAAAGCTTCTTTCTACAACATTGCGCCTACGATAAATCTCTTTATCAAATCGGGTTCGTCCATCTGTACTGGCCTTCTCATTCGACTTATGCGGAATAACGACCTTGATACCACTCCGCTTTAAGTCACTACGTAATGCCTTGTTTGAATAGGCTTTATCAGCGAGAACGGCCTTGCCTCGACGCTTCATAAAACCATTTTTTCTTAGAACGCCGATGCCATCTAATAACCGTAGCGCAAACTGACTTTCATGAGCTTGACCCGCACTCAGCACGATATTTAAAGGGAGCCCGTTTCCGTCTGTTGCCAGATGGATTTTGGTGCCATAACCGCCTCGTGAGCGACCCAGGCCATGATCACTGGCGATATCGGGATGTTTTTTTGGGCACCGGCAGCACAACGCATTGCACGAATATTGCTACCATCCAGAGAGATAGCCGACCAGTCGAGCAGCTTATGCTCATCAAGAATGGACAGTAACTTATTGAATATAGAGTTAATGATGCCTTTTTTTGCCCACCGGTTGAAACGGTTGTAGACGGTTTTCCATGACCCATAGCGTTCGGGTAAATCACGCCAGGGAGCCCCAGAGCACAGCACCCAAAACATGCCATTGATGACTTTACGGTGTTCACTATAGGGATGCCCAGGGCGCTGAGAGCGTTCTGGAGGTAATAATGGCAGGATGAGTGCCCATGCAGCATCAGGAAGATCGTAGCGAGCCATAGCGATAACTGTTTGAAAATTAGGTGATCAGTATACCATTTTTAATTGAGGGACACAGCCTAGTACAACCGCATTATTAAAACGGTTTATTCTTAGTTATCCCGATCACACATTCTTGGATATCGGCGCTCACTATGGCTACTTCTCGTGTTATGTGTCCTCACTTTCTCCAGATACGCCAATTTATGCGTTCGAGCCAGGTAGTCGTCACCTTCCTGTTCTACAGGAAAATATAACGCTAAATAATGGCAGGGCTAATATTATCCCATTGGCTTTATCAGATCGTAACGAAATTGTGGACTTCACAGACCGAACCATGAAAGTTGATTCTAATAAGATGGTTGAGTCTATTAACTGTGAAACTTATGACAGCTTTTCCGCCAGAAATAACATTGGGAAATGTATTGCTAAAATTGATGTTCATGGCGCGGAAGGGAAAGTGATTAAGGGGATGAGTGATTCATTGAAATATAACATTGATATTCTTATGGTAGAATTACATGCTGAGCATATTCTTGTTGACTATGATCATAGCGAAATCATCTCTATGCTATTCAAATCAGGGCTTCATCTCTATGAGTGCATTGATTTTCGTCAAGAGAACGAACCTCGGTTGATTAAGCTAAACGAGAGTAATATAGGAAATATCATTTCCCCTGCGCTTTGGACGGAGTCTCAGGTAAAAACTGAGAGAATGCTCTTAGCAACAAGAACCCTATTATGAACAGGAGGATGATGTGAGCTCTGAATATATTGGTAATGAAAATACTATTCATTCAGTAATGCCTGCTGGAGAAGATATCCAGGTGGGCAATGGACGTTGGACATTCAGTGGTGAAGTAAGTCGAGTATTTGATCAGCATGTTGTCAAATCTGTTCCATTATACAGAGAAGGACATGAATTAACTGTACAGTTCTCCGACTTCTTCATTAAGGAGAATTCTGTTATCTATGAAATAGGCTGTTCTACTGGGTCACTACTTTCACAGTTAGCTCAGTCTCATCAAGGTAAGAACGTACGTTTCATTGGTATCGATGTTGTGCCTGAGATGATAGCTATCGCAAAGTCTCGCTGTGAACCTTATAAAAATGTGGAGATTTTACATGCTGACGCATTAGACTTTGAGTTCCAACGCGCTGATATGATTATCTCCTATTATACAATGCAATTTATCCCACCTAAATATCGCCAGAGCATCACGGATAAAATTTACCATGCTCTTAACTGGGGAGGTGCTTATCTATTATTTGAGAAAATGCGGGCGCCCGATGCACGTTTTCAGGATCTAATTACACAACTTTATCACGAATATAAGCTCACCCGAGGTTATGCACCTGCTGATATTATGGGGAAAATGCGTAGTCTGAAGGGGGTATTAGAACCTTTTTCAGAATCAGCAAACTATGATATTCTTAAACGTGCGGGCTTCGTTGATTTTACATCTATTATGCGCTATCTATGTTTTAACGGTGTTCTAGCAATAAAATAATAACTCGTTATACGCAACGAGCTTGTCGTAAGGCCGTGAGCCCCCAGTCACATAGTTGTCTATGTGACTGGGATGAGTCAGCGCATATGCAGCTTGAAGTCTGACGGGTATAGTTATTTTTTCCTCTATAACCGCAGGGTAATAACTCCTCAAGCAAAGTTCTGGTGTCTTTTTTGCTACACGTAATGAAGCCTCTTGGTTAGGCTAGGCCTCTCAATCCATTTTAACGAATCACAGTTTTGCAAGCCCAACCACAATATTTGGTTTTGTACTGTCGATAAGAACACACCAGAGATACTCAGGGTCGTGATGGAATCGTTTTACAAGCGCCTACTTCACCAACTCCAGCGTCAACGTGGATTCACTCATCCGGCTTGCCGACACTCTGGCCTCGGATTCTGGCAGCGTCGGCTCTATCTCCAAACGTGCAGTAAGGACTTTGCCCTTGGCAAGCTGACCATTCTGAACGGCTGCCACCGTTTGGCCCGCCTGTAGCAACTGATCGTTGGTCGGAGAGCCGCTTATCATCCCGGTGGGCGTAGTGTTTACCACCTGCACACTGTGGCCGTCTATTTGCACATCAAACAGGCGGACCACCGTGCTGCCGCGCTCGCCATAACGCAAATCTCCACGCAGCGCCAGGCGCATGGCCTGGGTGTAGGGGCACACCACGTTCAGCATCAAGGTACGCTTGCCGGGGGTCACTGCATTACCTCCGGTGGAGGCATTTTGCATCTGCCAGCGGGATTGGTTGCCGTAGTCAATCACGCTGCCCCCGACAGACAGGTTGCAACTGCTGTCCATCGGCAAGGGGGGCGGCTGAAGTGAGGGATCGCCCATTACGGGGGAAACGGCACCAACTGCCTTGCTGATCAATAGCCCCAGGATCAGGGCGGTATAGCCTATTTTCATCAGAGAGCTCCTGTGATTAGCGGCATTGTGCGGTTGCGGTTTCATACAATTCATTCTGCTCGCTCTTTTCTGGCAGCGTGAGTTGCAGGCTGCAAATAGTCTTGCCTGAGCTCTGTACGTCAAGCTTCATACCGTTGGCCGCATCAGGAATAAACAGGCTGCCTTTTTCACCTACCACGGTGACAAAATTGCCTGCGCTATCGAACACGCTGGCACCGTGGGGTAACGGTTGGCCTTGCGCGTCTTTCGCTTCAACCAATACCCGGCGGGTACGCACCACGTCAAAATTGAAGTAGTTTACTGAACCACGAGCCGCTTCGGTCTCCTGCCAGGCGTTGTTGATATCGACATTCTTACCCAGGCTGCGAGTGTCTACCTGAACGGTGGAACGCTTGAAGCCGTTCAGTGTGGGTATTACTGCGTAGCCACGGCGGTCGGTCCAGGTCGGGCCTGCCGGTGTTTCCAGGCGCACGCCCGCTTCATCACCAATTTTGGCAATGCCGAATGTGTCGCCAACGTTGTACGGCGATAGCGTAACGCCACCATGGTGCGCAACTATTCCGCCCGTGGCGCGTGCTGACCAGGTGGTGTTGTTGTCAGAACGGTGGGTAAGACCACCGCTAAGCTGGCTGATCGGCGTGACCATATCGAAGCTGGCGCCGTTTAAGGTGCTCTGGTTGCTGAAATCGCGCTCGCTCATCAGGCTCCAACCACGGTCCTGGCTGGAACGATCGTTGTAGCGCACCCCGGCTCGGCTGCCGCTACTGCTGCTGTTGACATAGCTGCTGATGCTGCGGCTACCAAATGGCACATTGACCGTCAGGTAGGCACGGTTTTCAGCCTCGGTTGTACGGCTACCGGTACTGTGCTCCAAGCTGGCACCCACAAAGACGCTAGCGATCTGTTTGCTCCAGCCGCCACGCAGGTAATCGGTATGGTCGCCGTCAAAGGTACTGGTCCGCGCCCAGGAGAGCGACAGGCTGCCGATCAATTCCTGCGCCCAGCTCAATCCGCCGCCAAACTGATTGCGGTTTCTTGCCGCGTTATCCTGAGCTTCAGCCTGCAAGGCGTCACTCAGTTCACGGTAGCCAGACGTTTGCTGGCTGGCATTGGCGTTAAGCGAAATCCGTTCGGTGAGGCTGCGGCTAAATAAAGCGACAATTGAGGCACCGTTTTTACCGTGTTTCTCATCCTGTGCCAGTGTGCTCTGTAGTGAAATTTGTGTTTCATCAAAAGGCTGGGTATCCAGCCTGACAGCGCCGGCACGGTAGGGTGATGAACCCAGCACGCCAGCGTTCAGCGCAGTATGTGGGGTCAGTTGCCAGCCTGTGGCGGCGGTAGCCAGTATCGGCGATTCGCTGCTGCCTTGCTGATCCAACTTACCCGCACCGAAGGAGAGGCCGGGTGCGACGGCGGTGCCATTGAGCAGAAAGGCCGAGGCTGGCACGGTAAACTGGCGTTTTTCACCCGAACTGCCGGTGATGGCTACGTCAAGGTCGGTACGGGTATTAAGTAACGAGAACCCTTGTAGGCGGAAGGGGCCAGCAGGCACCGTGGTGCTGTAAATCAATGCGCCCGACTGACGGACTTCCACTACCGACTGGCTGTCGGCAATCCCTTCAACCAATCCTGCGCCGCCACGGTTACCGACCAATGCCGTTTCGGGGAACATCTGGAAGCCCAGAACCTGGCCTGTGCCGAACATCGAGTTGGAGAGGCTAACCTGCCCGGCTTGCAGCACTTTCTTGATCTCGGTAAAGCTGCGTTGCGCATAGGCACCCTGATGCTGCGTGCTGTCTTCACCGTTAAAGCGTGTGAAGGTCTGGCGGCTGCGTATGATCCAATCGCTGAAATTGAACCCGGCTTCGGTGCCGAGTTGCATAAAGTTGAGGCCAGCCGTAGACCCGGCAGAATCCATATACTGCGCCTGATAGTTGAGCATTCCAGCAAAACCACCGTGGTTCCAGTTGCCGCTCTCGGTGCCCGGATTAGCCACCGCCTGTGGCGGCAGTACCAGATCAACACGTTCTTCACCTGGGTTGAGATTCAGTTCAGTCTGCGGCCAGGCGCTTTTCAAATCGAAACAAGGAGCGCTTTCAGTAAAACCGGGTGGTGGCAGGATCCCCGCCTGTTTCTGAAAAGCCTGATCGGCACACAAATGGCCTTCACTGTCAAAGCGGGCCTGTACTTTACCGCGACCGCTGCCGTTTACGCTCAGAGTGACTGTCGTTTCACCGGGCATAAAGCGTGGTGCATTACGAAACAACTCGGCCACTTTGGGGTCAATTCCGCGGCTCTGCATTGTTTGCATGTCGAACTCAACATCGTCCATAGGCTTAGCGTCCGTATCGGCCATAGCCTGCGGAGGAATAGCCAGAGCGCTCAGCAGCGCTAACGAAAGTGCTGAGTGAGCAGGGTAGTGGCTAGACATATGATGAAGTTTGTATTGCACCGGTAATTTCCTGTTATTTGCTCAGTGGAGCGTCGTAGCTGTTGACGGTATAACCCCAGGTGGTGGCCGGAGAGATGCGTACCTGTTGAGCCGCATCGGCTTTTTTATTACCGTCGGGGGTCAGCGTCAGAGTCTGGCCGGGTAACACGTAAGTGTTTGGCAGCGTCCAGTTGGTGTTATCCGGCAGAGTTTGTACACCCTGGCCCAGGCGCACCACATACGGTGACGGGTTGCTGACGACCATACTGTTGCCGCTCAATTTCCAGGTCAGGTGCTTCCAGGGGGCCAAGTCTTTCTCCAGCCCGGCAGGGCGGATAATCACCGGCAGATTCTGGCGTATCGTCATACGCACTTCGTTCTTGCCTTTTTGCTGTGGCGGAACGCCTTCAAAGATCACACGTTTCAGACGCTCGGTTTTCAACGGCGTCTTACTGGTCATGATAAAGCGCACGCGCTGGCTCTTGCCCGGTTCGACGCGTGCCGCCGGCGGCGTGATGGTTAATAGGGTTTCTGTATCATCTTTGATATTTTCCAGCGTGGTGAGCAGCAACACCGGGAAGGCATCGGTATTTTTGACGTTGATCGCCCCTTCACCATCACCTTGATCGACAATCACCACCGAGGATTCCGGGACCATGCCGGTTGCCTGGGCACCCAGAGAAAACAGCAGCAGAGCAGTAGCACCAGTCTTGAAGAGAGATGCATGAATCATGTTTTTTTACCTTTCAGATTAATCGAGAGGGAACAGTAAAATGAGGGGGCCAAGACAGCGCCCCCGGTTTACAGACCGTATCGGAACACGAATCAAAAGCTGGGGAGGGGCCGCAGCTTGATAAAATAATTATAGATACACCAGTTCAAGCGTGGTCAGGCCATCCATAACAATCGGCTTGGACAGATTCAGAGCTGAGGCTTTGTTGATATAGGCCTGAACGCCCAGTTTGCCTGCCAGGGTGGTGAAGGCGACCGGTGTTGTAGTGCCCGTTGCAGCCCAGGTGGAATAACGCGTGTTATTTGCCACGTACAGGCTGCCCACTGCGCTTTTACTCCAGGTAATCATGTCGCTACTGGAAAGACTATCAACGCTCACGCCATCAGCAATCATGGTACCGGCGGTCAGGCGAATACCGTATCCACCGATCTTTGTTGTGCCGTCCAACCCGAGACCATTCACACCTTCACTCCCCGAACTCAAACCGAAAATACGTGCGGTGGCGACATCCAGGTTCCCGTTGGCATTTAAACCAGGAGCGGTATTAGGGCGGCCTTCAATCGCTTTCAGCGCGATTTTAGCCGGTGCGTCACAGGTGATAGTAAAGTCCAGCTGCTTTTCAGGCAGAACAGTGTATGTGTCTGCCGGCAGGCTTTTGCTATTAATTGAGCCGTAGTCAACCGTGCCACCACCTGACAGCGCTGGGTGACAGCCTGGAGGAGTAATGGTACCGATAACACGTACGTCGACGCTTTCAGCCAAGGCAGGCAGTGAGGTGGCAGCCAGCACGGCCAGAGTACAAACGGTTTTTTGCAGATTATTCAACATAGAATTCTCGTATTTTTTGTGATGCAAAGGTTTTTTACATTAATAGCCGGGAGTGATCCCGGCTAAGAGGACTATTACAGGTAAACCAGCTCAAGGGTGGTCAGGCCATCCAGAACAACCGGTTTGGTCAGATCCAGCTCAGAGGTTTTATTGATATAAGCCTGAACGCCCAGTTTGCCCGCCAGAGTGGTGAAGGCGACCGGGGTAGTGGTGCCTTTTGTTGCCCAAGAGACGTAGCGCAAAGATGCCGGGGTGTTAAACACGGAGCCTGTGGTTGCTACTAACCATGAGGTGGTATTACCACTTGACGCAATAGAATCAACCGCGATGCCATCAGCGGTCATGGTGCCGCTGGTCAGACGGATCGCATAACCGCCAATACCTTTTGTGCCATCCAGACCTAAACCAACAACAGCAACACCTGCAACACCAAACAGCATGACCCCAGTTGGTGCGACAGTTAGCGTATCCATCGTGCCATCAGTTTTTACTGCGCTTGCGCCGCGTTGTGAGTGTGCGGTAATAGCCACTTTAGCCGGGGCGTCACAATTGATGGCAAAATCCAGCTGTTTCTCAGCCAGCGTAGTAAAAGCATCGGTAGCCAAGGCCGTTGGTTTGATGGTGCCGTAATCGACAGTACCGCCGCCAGAGATGGTCGGGATACATGCCGCTGGGTCGATAGTACCGATAACGCGCACATCAATACTTTCTGCCAGTGCAGGCAGAGAGGTGGTAGCCAGTACGGCCAGCGCACAAACGGTTTTTTGCAGGTTATTCAACATTTATTCTTTTCCTTTATTTCAATATAAGAGTTAACGCATTCCCGGCAGAGGTCCTCTTATTAAACCCTGTAAACCATGGCGATGCTTTTTTAAGCCCTTTGGGGCATTTATTCAGGTTCTCTGGTGTTTTTTGACACACAAATACCGAATGGTTTTTACAGGTAAATTAACTGATAACTTGCCTTGTAATATCTATTTATTGTTGCCATGCCCTGAGTCGTTAAATTCCATAACTACCGAGAGTGTATAAACTATCAGGGCGTTGATGCACCAATAGGTTAAACTCAACTTGGTTGATATACGTGATTAACGTATGCAACGTTATCGACTGTTAGCACTACTTCTTTTTAAGAGCCCATGATGTCTATATAATAAAATTTAACGGGACTTTACATCCTTTCACTTCACTCGCTGCTCTAGGCTTATAGCTCAGCGATTTATTTGTCGCTATGGGGCTATGTTATCGCTATCTCACAGCCTATGTAGGAGGGTTTTGTTGTGCTTTTGTTTTCTTTTGTACAAGCTGTAAAAATTGTAACAACAAAAAGCCCGGCCCCTGATTAGCCATGGTATCGGTCTGTTTGATAGCCTATTACTACCCTCTGGTCGTCATGGGTTTAAAAGCTTTGGCATAACTCAACGTCAAATTGTTAACTTATTAAGCCACAATGAGTTCGCTTAGCGAAGATATCTATAGCCAATGCAGATAACTGAATATTCTTTAGTAGAAGTGTTAACCAGCAAGGCCATAAATGGTCTGCGACTCAACCATTATTGAATTTAACAGAGTTATATAACACTGCTACGGTAGGGGCGTTATTGTTCAAGTCCATATTCTGCTCAACAACCTTGTGGGCAATATCAGATCAAGTTATTTCATTTGTTGTGGCTTATTCTTGAGGAAAGTAAAGGTTATATAACTTTCCGTGTTGTCATTTATACTTGTCATTTATACCTGAGTGACCATGAAACTAACCGATAACAAATCTTACCTGTGATATCTTCTTAGTGTCAATATTGTTAACTTGCTCACAATTTTCGTGTTATTCCCTGATTATTCAATAAGATATCCTTATTTTTTAAAAAAATTATAAGTCTATTCCTATTGTTTTTAGGATTCGTTACCCTGCGCGATATTCTGTTTTTAAATTAATTGTTAATTTTAAATGCTAATTAAATACCATTTAATTGAAACTATATCCTGATAAATTAGCTAAAAAAGGAGTTATTGACATTTTGTTGGCGATCTATGTGTTGCAAAGCCTCCATTCGCGGAGCAAGCGGCTTAAGCAAATTGTACGTTTTTCGGCATACCTGCCCTAACCATTCTCTATAACGCTCGATCTTAGCTTTTGCTCCAGCCAGTTGCGCATCCTTGTTAGGGGAGCATAAGAAGAGTTGCCAGTGTGCAAGAGAAACGGCTCAGCTCAAGGGTTCAGCATAGATTACAGCTTCTGTTGCAGGAATATGCCTATCAGATCACACAAATAAGCAATGTCATATTTTATGTCTTCTTTTTGTTAAAATGTAGATATAATCTAATTATGAATACAAAAAAACACCTGCGTTCGTAGGACTATCTGCTTGTTTCAGGAGACTCACTGCATGAATACCTTGACGACAGAAAAACCATCGCTGAAAAATCAAAATAAACCGGTTATACCGGGAGTGACGTTATCGACATTCCCCGCTTCCTCTCGCGTGTTAACGATCAATTTCAGTGCTGAGATCGCTCAGCGCTTCTTGCAGCAGACGGCGCAATGGCCGATACAGGCGCTGGAATATAAATCGCTGCTGCGGTTTCGCATCGCCAAAATATTAGATGACTTATGCGCGAACCAACTTCAGCCGTTCTTGTTGAAAACGCTGTTGGCCCGTTCTCAGGGCGCATTGCTTATTCAGGCTGAAGGTATCGATCGTGTCGAACAGAGTGATGAGATGGTCAAACTGGCCACGGCGATTGCTCATCTGATTGGCCGTTCCAACTTTGATTCGATGAGTGGCCAATATTACGCTCGCTTTGTGGTGAAGAACGTTGATAACTCTGACAGCTATTTACGTCAGCCGCATCGGGTGCTGGAACTGCATAACGACGGGACCTACGTGGATGAAGTAACCGATTATGTGATGATGATGAAAATCGACGAGCAGAATATGCAAGGTGGGGATTCTATTCTGTTGCACCTGGATGATTGGGAGCAGTTGGATACCTATTTTCGTCATCCGCTAGCGCACCGCACCATGTGCTGGTCTGCGCCACCGAGCAAAAATACCCATAAAGAAGTTTTCCATCCGGTATTTGACGTCGATAATCAGGGCCGCCCGGTGATGCGCTATATCGATCAGTTTGTGCAGCCGAAAGATTTCACCGAAGGTAATTGGCTAAGCGATCTGTCCGATGCCTTGGAAAGCAGCCAGCACAAGCTGTTTATTCCGGTGCCGGTCGGCAGCATTCTATTAATTAATAATCTGTTCTGGCTCCATGGGCGCGATAGATTCACACCACACCCGGAACTGCGGCGTGAATTAATGCGTCAGCGTGGCTATTTTAATGCGCCATAGCATCGTACTTAATCTCTGTTAATCGCCTGAAAGGGGATGCCGCAAGATGTATGATTTTGTAATCATCGGGGGTGGCATTATCGGCATGTCCACCGCCATGCAGTTAATCTCAACCTATCCGGATGCCTGCATTGCGGTGCTGGAAAAAGAACCCGAGCTGGCGCAGCATCAAACTGGCCATAATAGCGGCGTGATCCATGCCGGGGTGTATTACACCCCCGGCAGCCTGAAGGCGCGCTTTTGTCTGGAGGGTAATCAAGCCACCAAGGTGTTTTGCGAGCAACATGGGATCCGCTATGACGACTGCGGCAAAATGTTGGTCGCCACTACGCCATTGGAAATGGAACGCATGCGTGCCTTATGGGAGCGCACGGCGGCAAATGGTTTACAGCGCGAATGGCTAAATGCGGCGCAATTACAGGAAAGGGAACCCAACATTGTCGGGCTTGGGGGGATTTTCGTCCCTTCCAGCAGCATTGTCAGCTATCGGCAGGTGACGATGGCGATGGCCCGCGTGTTCCAGCAGGCGGGCGGGGAGATCTTTTATCAGGCTGAAGTCCAGGCGCTGCACGAGCATTCGCAGGGCGTGGTCGTCAGTACGCCGCAGGCAGAGTTTTCTGCGCGCTATCTGGTGGCCTGTTCTGGCCTGATGGCCGACCGCTTGGTCAAACTGTTGGGGATCGAACCCGGCTTTATGATTTGCCCGTTCCGTGGCGAGTATTTCCGCCTGGCGAGCCGCCATAATAACATCGTGAATCACCTGATTTATCCGATCCCCGATCCTGCCGTGCCTTTCCTGGGCGTCCATTTAACCCGCATGATCGATGGTAGCGTCACCGTGGGGCCGAATGCGGTATTGGCCTGGAAACGGGAGGGGTACCATAAAATGGATATTTCCTGGCGCGACACGCTGGAAATGGCCAGCTATGCGGGCATTCGCAAATTGATGTACCAAAACTTGTCCTTGGGCGTGGGGGAGATGAAAAACTCACTGTTCAAACGCGGTTATCTCAAGCTGGTACAGAAATATTGCCCTAGCCTGACGGAGCAAGATCTGTTGCCTTATCCGGCCGGGGTGCGTGCCCAAGCGGTATCGCCTGAGGGTAAACTGATCGATGACTTCCTGTTTGTCACCACAGCGCGCACGATCCATGTCTGTAATGCCCCGTCACCGGCAGCCACATCGGCGGTCCCTATTGGTCAGCATATTGTCAGTAAAGTGCAGGCGTTATTAGAGAATCAGCCGTCATCGGGGCCAAATCTGCGTGCTGTCGCGACGGCGGTTTAACGTCGCTGTTATAAAATCCCCCTAAATGCTGTTACGGCATTTAGGGGGATCTCCCCGTCATGCCTTGAGCCACAGGATCCTCTCCATCCCGACCGAACTGGTTATCTGCCCGTATTTCATTATAATTAAAGGCCTTATGTTTCAAGAGATGGGATCGTAATGACTCTCCAGCAAAATGCGGTATTTGATGGTTATCATTATCTGAAAAGAGACATTATTCGCGGTGTTTTTCAGCCCAACGAAAAACTGCGTATGAGTCTGTTGACCAGTCGCTATAACCTGGGGGTCGGCCCGCTACGCGAGGCTCTTTCCCAGTTGGTGGCAGAAAATCTGGTGACCGCTATTAGCCAGAAAGGGTACCGCGTTGCCCCCATGTCACAGGCTGAGCTGCTGGATATCTTTGATGCCCGCGCCAATCTGGAGGCGATGCTGGTCACATTGGCGATCGAACGTGGCAACGATGATTGGGAAGCGAATATTCTGGCGCAGACCCATCGGCTGGCCAAGATGAGCACGGTGGCCACCAGCGAGGCGCTGCTGGATGAGTGGGATCAACGTCATCAGGCATTTCACAGTGCGATCGTTGCCGGTTGTGGCTCGCAGTCTTTGTTGCAAATGCGCGATCGGCTGTTCGATCTTGCGGCGCGTTATCGCTTTTTATGGCTGAGGAAGACGGTATTTTCCGCCAGCGTGATGGAAAATAAACACCAGGAACATCAGGGGTTAGTCAAACTGGTGTTGGCGCGGGACAGCCGCCAGGCCAGCGAACTGATGCGCGAACACTTGCTGACGCCGATCCCTATCATCACGCAGGTCATGGCGCAAAACGACCTCCTGCGTAATGAAAATGAGTAAGGGTTATGGTTGTGGATGTTCAGCGGCATGGCGCACCGCAGTAATAAAGGCCGACAGCACCGGGCGCTGATCGTCCGTTTGCCAGATACAGTAGGCCTGAGAAAGTAACGCCACTTCCTCTAACGCGATAAAACACACGCCTGCCATGGAAGAGCCCCGCAGGCTGGCGGGCACCAAGGCGACGCCAAACCCTTGCGCCACCAGAGAGAGTACGCTCAGCCAGTGCCGTGCTTCGCAGCGAATGTCAGGATCGATCCCCGCCGTAAGGCACAGAGACTGGATGCGATCATAGTAATAAGGGGAAACCTGGCGTGAAAACACAACGAACTTGTCATCCCGTAGTTCACGCAGGTTAAGCGCCGGTTTGCTGGCCAACGGATGCGGCTGCGGCAAGCAGGCGACTAATTCCTCGCTGGAAAACAGCAGTGAAGAAACCCCTTCCGGTAACCGCGACGCATGAACAAACCCGACATCCAGGCTGCCGTGTGCCAGCTCGGTTAACTGATCTTTCGTATTCAGCTCCAGCATATTGAGCTGCAAGCCTGCACGCGATTGCTGGAACTGCTGTAATAACTTCGGCAACCCCTGATACAGCAGGGCACCCACAAAGCCGATGCGCAAGTGGCCGGTAACGCCTTGATCGACGTCACGCACCTGATGCATGGTGCTGTTCATGCGATCGATCAACGCCTGTGCCGCAGGCACCAAGGCCTCTCCGGCCGCCGTCAGCCGCACCTTCTGGTGGCTACGTTCAAACAATTTTGCCCCGATGGTTTCTTCCAACTGACGAATGCTTACGCTCAGCGGCGGTTGAGAGATTGAAAGGCGGCTGGCGGCACGGCCAAAATGCAGCTCATCAGCCAACACCAGAAAATAGCGTAAACGGCGAATATCCACGGTATACCCATTCCTTATTGCTGCCCTTGAAAAGCTACCGTAACACGGCTGAAAAAACGCTTCTGGGCGGAGCTTGGCAAATCACAACGGCACGATGTTTTTAGCCTATCGGCCGATAGGGAAACGGTATTAGACAGCTCCTTTCGTTTAACAAAAAATAAACATCAATACAACAACGTGGAGCTGAGTATGTATACCATTATTAATCAGCAAGATAATATACCGGACCAGTTTGGTGCCGATCTCTATCTTACCGATGCTGCGCTGGATTCCCTGTTAGCGGCCTATCTGCCCGCAGAGCTACGCGCTCATCTGCGGCCTTATCTGCAAAAACTTGGCACGCTGGCTGGCGGGCGGCTCAGTGAGCTGGCCGATCAGGCGGATAAAAATCCGCCGCAGCTTCAGGTGCGCGCCCGCACCGGCACCGATGATCAACGTATTTTAAAACACCCGGCTTTCGTTGAACTGGAACGCTACGCGTTTAGCGAGTTTGCGCTGGCCGCCATCTCTCATCGGCAAGATGTGCTGGGCTGGCAGGGGCAATTACCGCCGTTGGCCAAATATCTGTTCACCTACCTGTTTGTACAAGCCGAGTTCGGCCTGCTGTGCCCGGTATCGATGACCGACTCACTGAGCCGCACGCTAAAAAAATACGGTTCACCCGACTTGGTGGCTAAATACCTGCCACGGCTTACCTCGCTTGAGCCCACCACGCTGATGCAAGGCGCGATGTTCATGACCGAGCAGGGCGCGGGCTCTGATATTGCCGCCACCACCACGCTGGCGGTAGACATGGATAATCACTACCGGCTGTATGGCGATAAATGGTTCTGTTCTAACCCCGATGCCGAACTGGCGATGGTGTTGGCGCGCATTGAAGGCGCACCGGAAGGGATGAAAGGGGTATCGCTGTTCCTGCTGCCGCGCACGCTGGACGATGGTTCGACCAACGCCTATCGCATTTTACGCCTGAAGGACAAACTCGGTACCCGCTCGATGGCCAGCGGTGAAATCCGCCTTGAAGGGGCCACTGCCTATCTGATTGGTGAGGCCGGGCGCGGGTTCGTGCAGATGGCGGATATGGTGAATAACTCCAGGCTGTCCAACGGAGTGCGCTCTGCGGGGCTGATGCGCCGGGCGGTCAGCGAGGCGTTCTACATTGCCCGCCATCGTCAGGCCTTTGGTAAAAAGCTGATCGAACTGCCGCTGATGAGAAAGCAATTGTTGAAGATACTGCTCCCCAGCGAGCAGGCGCGCAGCATGGTTTTCCAAACGGCAGAGGTGCTGCGCCGTTCGGACAGCGGCGATAAACAGGCCTACGCGCTGCTGCGGATTCTGACCCCGCTGATCAAATTCCGCGCCTGCCGCGATGCCCGCAAGGTGACTGCCGATGCCATGGAGATCCGCGGCGGCTGCGGTTATATCGAAGAGTGGGGCGATCCGCGCTTAGTCAGAGATGCGCATTTGGGGTCGATCTGGGAGGGCACCAGTAACATCGTCGCCCTGGATGTGCGGCGCGCCATTCTGCGTGAACAGTCACTGGAGGCGCTACAAGTTTATCTGGAACACCTCCTGACGGAGGCACATCTAGACAGCGCCATGCGAGTCCGTTTCCTCTGCGCACAGCAGCGAGCCTTTGCTCTGGCGCGGGCCGCCGCAGCCCCAGAGGGCAGCAGCCTAGCGCGCCGTGCCGCCAGCGGCTTGTACAACCTGGTGAGCGCGGCGGCGATGGCGTGGGAAAGCCATCATGCCGATGCTCCAGCGCGTTTGCACTTGGCCGAGCAGGTCTTGATCCAGAAACTGTTGCCCAGCGATCCTTTAACGGCAGAAAACCCGTTGCCAGAGGCGATTGAAGAACTGCTGCTGGCGAGCGCCTACCTCTGAGCAAAGCCATAATCCCGGCGATTTGGTCG
Organism: Serratia sp. YWN4; assembly: GCF_055790845.1. NCBI lineage: Bacteria > Pseudomonadati > Pseudomonadota > Gammaproteobacteria > Enterobacterales > Yersiniaceae > Serratia > Serratia sp. YWN4. The sequence continues at coordinate 4,637,442 of NZ_CM147696.1, read as the reverse complement.
GGAACCCTTGCTTCATAAAGAAAAAACACCCGCAGGAGTAACGACTATGGCAACCCTTACCGCTGGCGCACTGGCCGGTATTCGTGTTATCGATTTATCCCGCGTCTTGGGCGGGCCGTATTGTGGTCAGGTGTTGGGTGATCATGGTGCCGATGTGCTTAAGATCGAACCGCCGCAGGGCGATGAAACCCGTACCTGGGGGCCACCTTTTCAGGAAGGAGTGGCCGCTTATTATATTGGCCTGAACCGCAACAAACGCGGGATGTACCTTGATTTATCGCAGGAAAGCGCCCGTCAAACCTTGTATGAACTGTTGGCCGAAGCCGATGTATTAATCGAAAACTTCAAGACCGGCACCATGGAAAAATGGGGCATCGGTTACGAGGCATTGGCCGCACGTTTTCCCCGGCTGATCCATTGCCGCGTCAGTGGTTTTGGTGCCGATGGCCCATTGGGCGGCTTGGTGGGTTACGATGCCTCGATTCAGGCGATGACCGGGATCATGAGCGTTAATGGTGAGCCCGATGGCGAAGCGCTGCGCGTTGGCGTTCCGCTGGTCGATCAGGCCACCGGAATGAACGCGGTGATTGGCGTTTTGATGGCGCTGTATGAACGCACCCGCAGCGGCCTGGGGCAATTTGTCGAGGCCAGCCTGTTTGATACCGGCTTATCGCTGTTACATCCTTATTCCACCAACTGGTTTGCCAACCAGCAACCGCCGAAACGTTCGGGTAACGCCCATGCCAATATCTACCCCTATGATATTTTCCCCAGCGCCAGCGTACCGATCTTCCTCGGCGTTGGTAACGACAAACAGTTTGCGCTGTTGTGCCAATGTTTAGATGCTCCATCCTTGAGTGAGGATCCGCGCTTTGTTACCCCGAAATTGCGTTCGCTAAACCGCGCAGAGCTACGCAGTGAACTCGTTTCCCTGCTCGCCAGCCATGAGGGCGTACAATTTGCCGAACAGCTGTTGCGCAGCGGGGTGCCCAGCGCGCCATTGCTGAATATTGAGGCCGCATTGCAGCACCCGCATACCCGGCACCGTGGCATGGTGGTGAAGATGGGGGATAGCTATACGGGCATCGCTTCGCCGATCAAACTCAGCCGCACCCCAGCCAGCTATCGGCTACTACCCCCGGTGGGAGCGCCTGAGGAGGCAAAAAATGCCAAATAATCATCAGCCTGATCAGGGCCTGCATCTTGAACGCTGTGGCAACATTCTGATTGCCACCATTGATAATCCGCCGGTTAATGCGCTGGGGCTTGGCGTGCGTAGTGGGCTGCTCGCGGCGCTGCACCAGGCGCAGAACGAAGAACAGATCCACGCGTTGCTGCTGCTGGGTTCAGGTAAGAACTTTGCTGCCGGGGCGGATATCCGTGAATTCAATCAACCGCGCCAGCCGCCGTTGCTGCGTGACGTTTGCGATCGCATCGAAGCCTGTACTAAACCGGTGATCGCCGCTATTGCGGGTAACGCACTGGGCGGTGGGCTGGAGATTGCCATGGCGGCGCATTACCGGTTGGCGGTCAAGGGCAGCCGCTTGGGGTTACCGGAAGTCAATTTGGGGTTACTGCCCGGGGTCGGAGGCAGCCAGCGCAGCGTGCGGCTGATCGGCGCAGAGGCGGCTTTGGATCTGATGCTCGGTGGCCGCCCATTGACTGCTGAGCAGGCGCTAGCATTGGGGCTGGTGGATCGCCTGGGGCAGGATGCCCGAGTGGACGGTTTGGCTTATGCCTATGAACTGCTGGCCGATCGCTGCACAGTACGCCGCAGCGGTGAGATCGTTACCCAGCTTGCCGATTCGGCGGCCCGGCAGGCGGCGATTGCGGCGGCGCGCGCCAAACTGCCCACGCAATTCCGTGGTCTGTTTTCCCCAGCGTTGATTATTGACTGCGTTGCCGCTGCCTGCGAACAGCCGTTTGCGGCAGGTTGCCACTATGAAGCCGCACAATTTCAACGCTGCCTGGCGAGCCCTCAGCATCAGGCCTTGCTGTATGCCTTTCAGGCCGAACGCGCGGTGGCCAAACTGCCCGATATCGCGGGTTTGGCAATACGCTCTTTTACCCAAGTGGGAGTGATCGGCGGTGGCACGATGGGGGCGGGCATTGCGGTGGTGATGCTGGATGCGGATTTGCAGGTGACTTTGTTGGAGCGTGACGAACCGAGCCTGGCAATTGGCCTGAGCCGGGTGGAAGAGATCTATCGCCAGCGGATCAGCAAACAACGGCTTTCGGCCACTGCTGCCGCAGCGCGCTTGGCGAAATTGCGTGGAACCACGCAGTATCAGGACTTGGCCTCTGCCGATCTGGTGGTGGAAGCGGTATATGAGGATCTGGCGGCCAAACAAGAGGTTTTCCGTCAGCTAGATAACCACTGCAAGCCCGGTGCGATACTGGCCAGTAATACGTCCTATCTGGATATTACCGCTATTGCGGCGGTGACCAGCAGGCCGCAGGCGGTGATCGGCTTACACTTCTTTTCCCCCGCACCGGTGATGCGCCTGCTGGAGATTGTGGTGCCGCCGCAGACACCCGTTGAGGTAATTGCCAGTGCTTTTGCGCTGGCCCGCAGGCTCGGTAAAATCCCGGTGCGTACCGGCATCTGCGACGGTTTTATCGGCAACCGCATCATGTCCGTCTACCGCCGTGCGGCGGAGGCGATGCTTGAAGATGGCGCTTCTCCGTATCAGATCGACGAAGCGGTGCGTGGCTTCGGTTTTGCCATGGGGCCGTTCCAGATCGTTGACGTTGCCGGTGGGGATATTGCCTGGGCAACCCGTAAGCGCCGGGCGGCGCAGCGCGATCCGCAGGAACGTTATGTGCAGATTGCCGATCGCCTGTGTGAACAGGGTTGGTTCGGGCAAAAAACCGGGCGTGGCTGGTATCGCTATGAGCCAGGCTCAAACCGTGGGCAGCAGGATCCGGCGGTGCTGGAGATTGTCGCCCGTGAACGCGAACGTGCGGGCATTACACCACGGCCATTCAGCGCCGCAGAGATCGTGCGCCGCTATTTGGCGGCCATGATTAACGAAGGTGCCAATCTGCTGGAAGAGGGCATTGCACTGCGCCCATTGGACGTTGATGTGGTGCTGCTGGCCGGTTACGGCTTCTCGCGTTATCACGGTGGGCCGCTGTATTATGCGGATAAGATTGGTTTGCCGAAGATACTGGAAGATATTGCGGCCTTTGCCGCCGAAGATCCGCAGTTTTGGCGTCCTTCGCCGCTGCTTATCCGCTTGGTGGAGCAAGGGCTGACGTTTGCCAGCCTCAATTCAAAGTAATTGTCAGGGCGGGGGAATCCGCCCTAACAACGTTCAATGCCCAAAATAAGCCCGATGTAACTCTTCCATATCTATATCATTGGCCGCTTTGGTAAATACCATCTTGCCGCTGCGCATCAAACAGACACGATCGGCCAGCTTGATCGCCAACTGGGTATTCTGCTCGACCAATAACAGGGTTTTGCCACTCTCACGCAGGCGGGCAAAGCAGGCAAACAGCTCGTTGACCACCACCGGGGCCAGCCCTAGGGAAGGTTCATCGATCAGGATCATGCAAGGGTCGGACATTAAACAGCGGCCTACCGCCAGCATTTGCGCTTCACCGCCGGAAAGCACGCCCGCCAGCTGTTTCTGCCGCTCGGCCAAACGTGGAAACATGGCATAAACTTCTTCCAGCCGTTGTTTCACATGCTGGCGGCTGGCTTTCTGAAAGGCACCCATGATCAGATTATCTTCTACCGTCATATCACGGAAAATCATACGTCCTTCCGGGATCAGCGCCAAGCCGCTGCGCTTGGTATGCCAGGGTGAAAGCACGCCGACGTCGATATCCTGATAAGTAATCTGCCCCTGCTTTAACGGCAGCAGCCCGGCGATGGTTTTCAGCAGGGTGGTTTTGCCCGCACCGTTTGGCCCGACGATGGCGGTGACCGTCCCCGGCTGGATATGCAGTGAAATGTCCCACAGAATGTTGATCGCACCGTAACCACCGCGCACTTGTTGAATATTAAGCATAGGCTTCTCCGGTATAGCTGCGGATCACCACCGGATCGTTGAACACCTCGGTGGGCGTGCCATCCGCGATCAGGCGGCCGAAGTTGAGGATCCATACGCGTTGGCATAGTGCCGTGACCGTTTCCAGATCGTGCTCAATCAGCAGAATGCTCAAACCGTATTCGGCATGAATCCGCCCGAGCATTTGTTGAAAACGTTTTTTACCGCTGGTTTCCAGCCCGGCCAGCACTTCGTCAAGCAACAGCAGTTTTGGTTCGGTGGCGAGCGCCTTGGCTACCTCTAGCGCTTTCAGCTCACTGAGCGAGAGTTCGGTGGCGGCGGAGCGTTCAGCCTTATCATGCAGGCCGACCAGTTCGAGGATCTCCCCCAGCCGGGCAAGATTGACCTTACCGGTGGCAAAGCGCTGCGCTACCCGCACATTTTCCAGCACGCTCAACTCATGCATCGGTTGCGGCACCTGGAAAGTACGGCCAACCCCCAGGCGGGCACGGCGGTGGATCCCTCCCCGCTGGCCGAAGGTGTTGCCATGAAAACTGAGCGTTCCAGTGGTGGGTGGGACCAGGCCGGAAATGGCGTTAAACAGGGTGGTTTTACCCGCGCCGTTCGGGCCAACTAAACCGACGATTTCGTTTTTTCCCACCGTCAAAGACACATTATCGACGGCGGTAACCGCGCCGAATGACACGCTGACTCCATCAAGCTTTAGCACGATAGAACCTCCTCTGGGCTGAACGTAACAGCGGTAACAGGCCACGCGGGCTGACCAGGATCATCACCACCAGTAATCCGCCAAGGATCATCTGGTGTCCGGTGGGGAACAGGACTTTGAACAGGAGCTGGTCGGTTAAATAGACCGCCAAAGCCCCGATCAGCGGGCCATTCAGCGAACGGAAACCGCCGAAGATCGCCGCGATAATTGGCACAATCACCCAGGAGGCGTTGAACGCGTAATCGGGCTCGAGGAAATTCATATGGTGCGCGTTGAACGCCCCGACCAACCCGGTCATAAAGGCAGACAGCAATAGGACTCCCGCTTTCAGCAGCAGGCTGTTAACGCCAACCACCTGGGTTGCGGCTTCTGAATCGTGCATCGCTTTCAGCGCCAAGCCATAGTCGCTGCGCGCCAAGGCGGCATAGACCAGTAAAAACAGCGTCACCAGCGCCAGGATCACGTAATAAACGCCGAGCTTGCTGTTCAGGGCAAAGCCCATGATGACCGGCAGCGAAGGAATGCCGGATAACCCCGCCGACCCGCCGGTGATCCCTTCGAGCTGAACCGCTAATACCCGAAAGATCTGCGAATAGGCCAGGATGGCCAGGGCAAAATAGGTGCCTTTCAGGCGCAGGGTGGGTAACATCAGCAAGGTGGTGACCGCAGCGGCCAAGCCCCCGCACAGCATCGAGAGCAACACCGGCATACCGCTGTTCATCGCCAGCATGGAAGAGATATAGGCACCGGTGCCGAAAAAGGCCGAATGCCCAAAGCTGACCATGCCCCCCAGGTTACCGAGCATCGCCCAGGCCAGCGCCAGCGCGCCGATCGTCAGGGCATCGGTAAACATACTGAGGACGTAAGGCTGCTGGTGCCAGATGGCGGGCACCAGGGTTGCCAGCAGTAACGGGAACCACATTAGTTGAATCAATGATTTCATCATGATCGCATTATCCCTGACGCCGAGCTGCGCCGAACAAACCATTAGGACGCAGGAACAGTACCAGCAGGAACAGCGCCATACTGATCAAGTCCTGCCAGGCGGGGTTGAGCAGTGTGGCACTCATGGCTTCAGCTACGCCGATCACCACTGCCCCCACTAACACGCCCGGAATGGAACCGATCCCCGCCAACACCGTGATAATAAACGCCTTAATGGTCAGCGCTTCGCCCAGCGAGGGTTGCAGTACCCGGGTGCAGAAGATCGCCACCCCAGCCACCGAGGCCATCATGCCCGCCAGCAGGAATGAGATCATTTCGGTCTGCTTCGGGTTGATCCCCATCAGCATAGCGGCTTCCCGGTGGCTGGAAACCGCCCGCACGGCGCGGCCATACCAGCTGCGTGCCAGCCATTTCCACAGCAGAACCAGTAAGATCAGGCTCATCACGAAGGCCACCAGTTCACCCCGCATGGCGTACAGATCGCCGCCGACGATCGGTTCCTGCAACCAGACGGAGCTGCTGGAGCGGATATTGGCATTCCAGATCAACAGGATCAGGTTGGTGAGGATCACGCCCACGCCATAGGTTAAAAGCAGCGAGTTGAGTTCACGATCGATCTTGATGCGGCTGAGCAGCGCATAGATCCCGAGCGCCGCCGCACAGACGATGACGAAGGCCAGTGGTATCGACCAGAGTGGCCCGAAGCCGGTCGACGACTCGAAGGTATAGGCGATATAGCCCGCCAGTAGCACCAACTCGCCATGTGCCAGATTGACCAGCCGCATAATGCCGAACACCAGCGCTAGCCCCAGAGCCACCAGGGCATAGACGCTGCCTGCCAGCAGGCCGGAATATAACGATTGAAGGAGTAATTCAGTCATGCGCACCTCTTATTCAGGTGGGGTGAACATCCAGGTAACCTAAGGGGTTACCAGGGAGTCCCAGGAAATTGCGTCGTTCCCGTGGCTGCGCTGGCAGGCCAGACAATGGCAATTTTCCCCTTTTGGTGCTGCCCGATGTTTTGCATGAACTCCTCATTGTCGCCCTGAGCGTTAAAGCGTACCTGACCAATGATGGTGTCCACCGCCGTGGAGCGCAGTTCCTGGGCAATGCCGCCTTGATCCAGCGTGCCTGCGGCCTCTGCCCGGGCGATGGCTTCGAACAGCAACATCCCCTGCACAAAACCGTACTGTGAAAGATAATCAGGCTCGTGCGGGTAGAGTTTGCGGAAGGCGGCTTCAAACGCCTGGCCTTCTGGCCGGTTGAAGGTGACCGGCACCGGCAGCATTTCCGTTCCGTAGGTTTTTTCCACTAAATCGGGGAAGTCCTGATACATCTTGGCGGTGGCGATCTGCCAGGCACCGACCATGGCTTTCACCGGCGGCCGGAGCACTCTGGCGGCCCGCAAAATGCCGACATAATCATTCTCGTAGCCAATCATGTTGATGGCATCGGGCCGATCTTGCAGTTTGATCTTGTTGATAATCGGCTTGAAATCCACCGTGGTGGCTTCAAAAGGATGCATGGTGACCGTGACGCCTTTTTCGGCCATCTGTTGCTGCATCATGCGCGCCATTTCGCTGGTGGATTTTTTAGTGGAATAGATGATAGCCAGCTTCTGGATCTGCATGGTGTCCAGCAGGCCAGCCATCGCTTTGACATACCCGGTGGTATTGTTGATGCGAAAGAAAGAGTGGAAACCTTGGGTCAGAAACTCACTGCTGGTACCCCCAGAGGTCATAAAGGGCAGGCCCAGTTTATCGGCCGCCGTTGCGGCTGGCCCAACGATATCTGACGTGGCTCCGCCGGTAATCGCCAGCACGTTATTGGAGGCTAATCTTTCTACCGCCGCCACCGCCTTGGCCGGTGAGGACTCATCGTCGATCGTCTGGATCTTGATCTTCACGCTGCCGGGCCGCTGGTTAAACACCGATTCTGCGACTTTGATACCTTCGTGCATACCTGTGCCGCCCCGGGCATTGACCCCGGTCAGTGAGATCACTTCACCGACCTGATATTCCGCCGCGTTAACGGCAGAGAGTGGGGAGAGTGCTGCGGTACAGGATAAGCCGATTACTAGCCATTTTATTAAGTTCATCGTTCCTCCCAGGATAACGGTGCGTTTTGCATCCCCGCGTGGGGATGCAAAACGACGACCGGATTACTTTGATGTGAATAATTCTTTTGCCGTAGCGATGGGTACGGCACAGAAGCGTTCCTGTTTCTCTGGTGTTGGCTAAAGACAGGGTTTACTTATGGGCATTGCAGGTCAATAACGATGTCATTCTCAATTAATATAGACATAATGGAATAATTTATACAAAATATTGTTACCAAAAATAGTCAAAAGTTAGAGTTATGTTGCAAATAATGAGTATTTATTTACAAGTGAACGTAACGGAGAGTCGCTTCATTGCGCAGGTTCAACCGGTGATGAAATTATTTAATGTGATGTTTTTATTGAGGAAAATACTATGCAGCACGCATTTATCTGTGACGGAGTACGGACACCCATAGGCCGTTATGCTGGTCAACTTGCCAGCTTGCGTGCCGATGATCTCGCCGCGATCCCTCTTCAGGCACTATTGGCGCGCTATCCGGCACTGGATTGGCAACGGGTCGATGATGTCATTCTCGGTTGTGCCAATCAGGCCGGGGAAGACAACCGTAATCTGGCACGCATGGCCGCTTTATTGGCGGGCTTACCGATTGATGTCCCAGGGGCTACCATTAACCGCCTGTGTGGTTCAGGTTTGGATGCGTTAGCCATTGCGGCGCGCAGTATCAAATCGGGTGAGGCGGGTTTGTTGCTGGCCGGAGGGGCAGAGTCGATGACGCGCGCGCCGTGGGTGATGGGAAAAGCCGAGACTCCCTTCAGCCGTCAGGCACAGATGTTTGATACCACGCTGGGCTGGCGCTTTGTTAACCCATTGATGCATCAACAGTATGGTACGGACTCGATGCCGGAAACCGCCGAGAACGTTGCCAGCAAGTTTGATATCAGCCGCGAGGCTCAGGATGCCTTCGCCTTACGCAGCCAACAGCGTACCGCCCGTGCGCAGCAGCAGGGCTTGCTGGCAGAGGAAATCACCCCGGTCACCGTGCGCAATCATAAAGGCGTGGAAACGCAGATCGCTGAAGATGAACATCCGCGGGCCAGCACCACGCTTGAGCAACTGCAACGCTTGAAAGCCGCTTTTCGTACCCCCGGTACGGTCACGGCGGGTAATGCCTCCGGCATCAACGATGGCGCAGCGGCTTTGATTGTGGCTTCAGAAAGCGTGGCATTGCAGCAGGGGTTAACGCCGCGCGCCCGGATTGTCGCCACGGCGGTTTGTGGTGTAGAACCAAGCCTGATGGGGATCGGCCCGTTACCTGCTACGCAGAAAGTCCTGGCAATGACCGGGCTAAGTTTGGCGCAGATGGACGTCATCGAACTCAACGAAGCCTTTGCCGCACAGGCTCTGGCGGTATTGCGCCAGTTGGGGCTGCCCGATAATGCCGAGCAGGTGAACCCGAATGGCGGTGCTATCGCCTTGGGGCATCCTTTGGGCATGAGTGGCGCACGGTTAGCGCTGGCGGCGACCTTGGAGCTGGAACGGCGCAAGGGGCGTTATGCGCTCTGCACCATGTGCATTGGCGTGGGGCAGGGGATTGCGATGATTCTGGAACGTGTTGGATGATAAACGGGGAACTGAAACCCTCATGCCGGTCAGTTAAGCGCAAAGCGGCATAATCACACATCAATTGCTCAAGGCGCGCCCCCTCTCCCCAAGGGAGAGGGAACTAACCATTAGAGCCGAAACTCCCTTTGGTGATTACTGGTGAGTGACCACCACCAGACGGATAGCATCCAGGCGCCAGCCCGCTTCGTTCAGATTAGCCAGCACCTGCTTGCGGTTGAACTCCAACGCTTCCACTTCGTCGTCGCGGATGTTCGGGTTAACCGCTTTCAGGGCTTCCAAGCGCGCCAGTTCGGTGCTCAGCTTGTCATCGGCTTCCTGCTTGGCCAGTTCGATCAACTCGCGCGCCTGCGCTTCCACCAGGCTTTCTGCCTGTTGCAGCATCGCGTGCACATCCTGCTGCACCGCGTTGACCAGCTTGCTGGAGGTGTGGCGATTCACCGCGTTCAACTGGCGGTTAAAGCTTTCGAACTCTACCTGCGCCGCCAGATTGGTGCCTTTACGATCCATCAGCATGCGGATTGGCGTTGGCGGCAGGAAACGGGTCAGTTGCAGGTGTTTCGGCGCCTGTGCTTCGACCACATACACCAGTTCCACCAGCAGCGTACCCACCGGCAGTGACTTGTTCTTCAGCAGAGAAACCGCGCAGCTACCGGTATCACCGGATAGGATCAGATCCAGGCCGTTGCGGATAATCGGGTGTTCCCAACTGACGAACTGGGCATCTTCACGCGACAGCGCCTGCTCGCGATCGAAGGTCACGGTGCAGCCATCCTGCGGCAACCCTGGGAAATCCGGCACCAGCATATGGTCTGACGGCGTCAGCACGATCAGGTTATCGCTGCGGTCTTCCTGATTGATACCGACGATGTCGAACAGGTTGAGGGCGAAACTCACCAGATTGACGTCGTTGTCCTGTGCGGCAATGGCTTCCGCCAGCGCCTGGGCTTTTTCGCCGCCGTTGGAGTGCATTTCCAGCAAGCGGTCGCGCCCCTGTTCCAATTGGGTTTTGAGCTGATTGTGCTGCTGGCGGCAGGTGTGGATAAACTCGTCCAACCCTTCCTGCTCGGTCGGCGCTGCCAGGTAGCCAATCAACTGCTCGTAGCTGCTGTCATAAATCGGTCGGCCGGTAGGGCAGGTGTGTTCGAAGGCATCCAGCCCTTCATGGAACCAGCGGCCCAGGATCGCCTGCGCGGTGTCTTCCAGATAAGGCACCATGATCTGGATGTCGTGCATCTGGCCGATACGATCCAGGCGGCCAATACGCTGCTCCAGCAGATCCGGGTTGAACGGCAGGTCAAACATCACCATCTGGCTGGCGAACTGGAAGTTACGCCCTTCTGAGCCGATTTCAGAACACAGCAGCACCTGTGCGCCGTCTTCCTGTGAGGCGAAGTAGGCGGCGGCGCGGTCGCGCTCAATAATCGTCAGCCCTTCGTGGAACACCGCCGCGCGGATCGCTTCCCGCTCACGCAGCACCTGCTCCAGTTGCAGCGCGGTGTCAGCCTTGGCGCAAATCACCAGCACTTTTTCGTGGCGGTTGGCGATCAGGTAATCCAGCAACCACTCAACACGCGGGTCGAAGTTCCACCAGGTGGCATTTTCCCCTTCGAATTCCTGATAAATCTGCTCTGGATACAGCATGTCGCGGGCGCGGGCTTCGACGGTTTTCTTCGCGCCCATAATGCCGGAGACTTTGATCGCCGTCTGATACTGGGTCGGCAGCGGCAGCTTGATCTGATGCAGATGGCGGTGCGGGAAGCCTTTCACCCCGTTGCGGGTGTTACGGAACAGCACGCGGCTGGTGCCGTGACGATCCATCAGCATGGTGACCAGTTCCTGACGCGCCTGCACGCTGTTATCGCTGTCGCTGTTGGCGGCTTTGAGCAACGGCTCAATGTCCTGCTCGTCGATCAGTTCGCCCAGCAGGTTGAGTTTGCTATCGGCCAGCCGTTCACCGCTCAGCAGCAGCGTGACCGCATCGGCGATCGGGCGGTATTTCTGCTGTTCGCTGACAAACTCCTGGTAGTCGTGGAAGCGGCTCGGATCCAGCAGGCGCAAGCGGGCGAAATGGCTTTGCTGGCCGAGTTGCTCAGGGGTTGCGGTCAGCAGCAGCACGCCGGGAATATGTTCCGCCAACTGCTCGATAACCTGATATTCGCGGCTGGGGGCTTCTTCGCTCCAGGCCAGATGGTGGGCTTCGTCCACCACCAGCAGGTCCCAATGAGCATCGGCCAACTGCTCAAGGCGCTGCTTGTTGCGGCGCACGAAATCCAGCGAACAGATCACCAACTGTTCGGTTTCGAACGGGTTGCTGCTATCCAGCATCGCTTCAGAATAGCGGCTGTCGTCGAACAGCGAGAAATAGAGATTGAAGCGGCGCATCATCTCTACCAGCCACTGGTGTTGCAGGGTTTCCGGCACCACGATCAGCACGCGTTCGGCGCGGCCTGCCAGCAGTTGCTGGTGAATGATCATCCCGGCTTCGATGGTTTTACCCAGGCCAACTTCATCCGCCAGCAGCACGCGCGGCGCATGGCGCTGGCCTACTTCATAGGCAATATGCAACTGGTGTGGGATCAGGCTGGCACGCATACCACGCAGGCCAGCGAACGGCAGGCGGTACTGCTCGCTCTGGTATTTACGTGCGCGAAAACGCAGCGCAAAGCGATCCATACGGTCGATCTGGCCGGCAAACAGACGGTCCTGTGGCTTACTGAAGGTCAGCTTGCTGTCTAACAGCACTTCGCGCATGGCGACGCCCGCTTCCTCGGTATCCAGCCGCAGGCCGATATAGGTCAGCAGACCGTTCTCCTCTTTGACTTCCTCCACCTGCAACTGCCAGCCTTCGTGGTGGCTGATGGTGTCGCCCGGATTGAACATCACGCGGGTGATCGGCGAGTCGTTTCTGGCATAGAGGCGGTTTTCACCGGTGGCGGGGAAAAGCAAGGTAACCATACGCACGTCCAGCGCTACCACGGTTCCCAGTCCCAATTCGCTTTCCGTATCGCTGATCCAGCGTTGACCAAGTGTAAAAGGCATAGTTTGTCGGCTCGATTCTTATTAAGTAAGTCTTATCGCCAGGCAGGTGAAGGCTGGCGACCTGTTTCAAATGCTTTTTATTCTCTAATGCTGGTCAGTTAAGACTAACCAATTCCCTCTCCTTGGGGAGAGGGGGCGCAATTTTCAGCATTGTGCCGAATGGTGATGCACTTTCTGCTTAACTGACTGACATTATGCTATTCCCGGTTTGTTTTCATTTGACGGGCAATAGTTATTCACACCATGAATACGTCATCAATACGGCACGGTGAGTGGTTCAGAATTTGGGAAGGGCGCTATGGTAATGGAAGGCGACGCATTCGTCACCTGCAAAACCCGATGATTTTTCTGACCTCTTCCTACAGCTTGGCTTGTAGGAATAATATCAGAATAGCCCCATCTGCCCGGTCACTAAGGTGGTGAAATCATCGTGCAGAAATGGAAGTATAGCGTCTGCTACCGGTTGTAGCTGACGTTCGAAGTAATGATCGTAATCGATCGCCGAATGTTGGGTTTCCAGCGGCTCTGGCCCGGCGACGGTCATCACGTAGCTGATCCAGCCGCCGTTCTGATACTGCAATGGCCGCCCTTGCTGGCGGTTATAGTCGTCGGCGAGGCGTGCTGCACGCACATGAGGCGGCACGTTGCGCTGATAGTCGCTCAGTTTGCGCCGCAGGCGCTTGCGGTACACCAGTTGATCGTCAAACTCGCCGTTGAGCGTTTTCGCCACGTAGTCGCGGACAAAATCCTGATAGGGCAACTGCTTGAAAATCAGCCGGTAAAGCTGCTGTTGGAACTGCTGTGCCAGCGGGGTCCAGTCGCTGCGCACCGTTTCCAGGCCTTTATACACCATCTGTTCGCTGCCGTCTGGTTTGGCTATCAGCCCGGCGTAACGCTTTTTGCTGCCCTGTTCCGCACCGCGAATGGTGGGCATCAGAAAACGGCAGTAGTGCGTTTCAAACTCCAGCTCCAGCGCGTTTTCCAACCCATACTGCTGTTGCAGGTGCTGCTGCCACCACTGGTTGACGTGTGCAACCAGCCTGCGGCCAATCTCGGCCGCCTGTTGTTCGCTGTGCGCTTGCTTCAGCCAGACAAAGGTTGAGTCGGTATCGCCGTAGATCACCTGATAGCCTTCTGCCTCAATCAGTTCCCGCGTCTGGCGCATGATCTCATGGCCGCGCAGGGTGATTGACGAGGCCAGTCGAGGATCGAAAAAACGGCAGCCGCTCGAGCCCAGCACGCCGTAAAAGGCGTTCATGATGATCTTCAACGCCTGCGACAGTGGCTTGTTCTGCTGGCGTTTGGCCGCCTCGCGCCCTTGCCAGATCTGGCTGACGATGTCGGGCAGGCAGTGCTTGCTGCGTGAGAAGCGGGCCTGACGAAAGCCGGGGATGGAATCGGCATCATCTGGGTGCTGCATGCCTTCTACCAGCCCAACCGGGTCGATCAGAAAAGTGCGGATGATCGATGGGTACAGGCTTTTGTAGTCCAGCACCAAGACCGAATCATACAGGCCGGGCTGTGAATCCATCACAAAGCCGCCGGGGCTGTGTTCTTCGGGCAGTTCGCCCAGATTAGGGGCCACATAGCCCTGCCGATGCATACGCGGTATATACAGGTGGCTGAACGCCGCCACCGAGCCGCCACTGCGATCGACCGCCAGCCCGGTGACGGTGGCGCGTTCCAGCAGAAAGGTCAGCAGTTCGGTTTTGGCAAAGATGCGCGTCACCAACTCACAGTCTTTCAGGTTATAGCGCGCCAGCGCGGGTTTATCTTCGGCAAAGCGCCGGTCGATTTCCGCCATGCGCTGATAAGGATTATCGATCGATTTACCTTCGCCAAGCAGCGTTTGCGACACCGATTCCAGGCTGAAAGAGGGGAAGTTCCAGGTCGCTGATTTCAGCGCCTCGATGCCGTCGATAATCAAGCGCCCGGCGGCGCTGGCGAAGAAGTGGTTTTGCTTGAAACCGTGCTCGCGCCACTCCAGCAGGTTGCCGCCCCGGCCAAAGCGCAACGGGGTCTGGTAGCGTTCGGCGTGTTTTTGCAGCACCCGCAGATCGAACTGCACCAGGTTCCAGCCGATAATCGCATCGGGATCGTGCTGTTCCAGCCACTGATTCAACCGTTCCAGCAGTTGCGGGCGGCTGTTGCAGTATTCCAGCTCGAAATCCAGCACTTCATCGCCGCCATTGGCCGGGCCGAGCATGTACACCTGGCGTTGGCCGCAGCCTTCCAGCGCGATGGAGTAAAGCTCACCGTGGGCGGTGGTTTCGATGTCCAACGACACCAGCTTGAGGTTCGGGCGATAGTCCGGTGCCGGTTTCATCTGGCCGTTGAGTAAATGGCCGTTACCCTTGGCTTGGCCGCTGAACCACACTGGTGCGGTGATGAAGCGCTCCATCAGATAGCGTTCAGGCGGGCGGATATCGGCCTCAAAAACGTTGACGCCGCCTTCTCTCAGCACTTTTTCCAGCTTGATGAACTGGCGGTGTTGGCGGCAATAGAGGCCAACCACCGGGCGCGAATGGAAATCCAGCAGCGGCAGGGGTTTCAGTTCGATATGGCGTTCTTCACGCAGCAGTAACTCGGCGCGCGCCTGCTGCTCAGCGGGGATAAAAGCCACCGAAGGCTGGGGGGCCAGTTTGAGCTGCTGCGGCCCGCTGTCGGTCGCCAGCCAGAATTCGACTTCGGTGCCGGCCGGAGTGTCACGCCAGTGGCGAGTGAGTAGGAAGCCTTGTTGGAGAGATCTCATATACCCTTCGTCTTTCAAGCCGCAGCGTTGTTGGCTGCGTGCGCTTACCCCAGTCACTTACTTGAGTAAGCTCCTGGGGATGCTCGCCCTTGCCGCCTAGCTGCAACTTGAAATCCATTGGGTATACACCCTTCTTCAAGCGGCAGCGTTGTTGCGAAATCAAATGAATTTTAGCATGGTCTTTTATACAGTATTTTTTCATGATCGTCTTATCTAAACAAAAGCACATATAATTCATTGGTTGACTCGCTGTGAGGTGAGCCGGACAATCCTTCGCCCACACGCTCTTGCTAACGAACAGAGGTCTAATGGAAGCCTATTTACAGCATCTGATCACTCAGTCATTGGCTTTCACCCTGCTGGTGGTGATGTTAGTGGCGTTTCTGGAGTCACTGGCGCTGGTCGGCCTGCTGCTGCCCGGCACGGTGATGATGGCCAGCATCGGCGCACTGATTGGCAGCGGCAAGGTGGATTTTTACATGGCCTGGGGGGCCGGGATTGTCGGTTGCCTGTTGGGTGACTGGAGTTCCTATTTTATCGGCCGTGCCTTTAAGGGGCCGCTGCACCGTTGGTCATTTCTGCAAAGAAATCGGGCGATGCTGGATAAAACCGAGCATGCGCTGCATCAGCACAGTATGGTTACCGTGTTGATTGGCCGCTTTATTGGCCCAACGCGGCCGCTGGTGCCGATGGTGGCCGGTATGCTCGATCTGCCGCCTTACAAATTCGCCCTGCCGAATATCATCGGCTGCCTGACCTGGCCGCCGGTCTATTTCTTCCCCGGGATTCTGGCCGGTGTGGCGATCGATATCCCTAACAGTGATGGCGGCGGTTTATTCAAAGGGTTACTGCTTGAGGTGGTGCTGTTGATTTGTCTGGCAGCTTGGCTGAGCTGGCGCTGGTGGCGTGAAGGTAAACGTGGGGCTGATAAGTTGGCACTCTGGCTTACGCCGCTGCGCCTGCGCGTCGTCTGTGTTGTGAGCTGGGTAGCCGCGCTGGTCAGTTTCTATTATTTGCTGCAACAACCTTTGATGCCGGTTTATCGGCATTTGCTGTGGAAGGTGTTGGCGGGTTGAGATACCCGCCAACGGGCAATCGGGGTGCCATCAATCTTATTGGAAGAACGCTTCCAACTGTTCAAACACCCGCATATCTTCGCTGTGGCGTTTCACCTGCAACACATCTTCCAGCTTCTCTACCTGGCTGATCATCTGCACCAGGCGCTGATCGTCGGCCACCAGCAGCCAGATGCGGCTTTGCGTGCCGTCTTTCAGCGGCATACACAGGATCCCTTCCACGTTGAAGGCGCGGCGGGCAAACAGGCCACAAACGTGCGTCATGACACCCGGATGGTTACGCACGGCCAGCTCCAGGATCACCTGCGGATTCTTTTGTAGTGACTGCATGGCTTATTCTCCAATCATTTCGATGTTGGCGGCACCCGGTGGCACCATCGGGTAAACTTTTTCATTGATATCGATCAGCGCATGGATCAGGCAGGGGCCAGGGCGCTGGATGGCGGCCATCAGCGCGGCTTCTGGATCTTCTTCTGCGTTCAGATCGCAGGTATCCAAGCCGAAACCAGCGGCAATTTTCAGGAAGTCGGTACGCTTCGGATAGGTAGCGGCATAGATATGCTGCTGATAAAACAGGGTTTGCTGCTGATGCACCAGCCCCAGCGCCTGGTTGTTCATCAGAATGATTTTGACGTCCAGATCGTGCTCAACCGCCGTCGCCATTTCCTGAATGTTCATCATCAGGCTGCCGTCACCGGAGAAACACAACACTTTGCGCTGCGGTTCGGCCAACGCCGCGCCGATCGCCGCTGGCAGGCCAAAGCCCATGGTGCCTAAACCGCCGGAAGTCTGCCATTGGCGCGCGCGGCTCAGTGGATACGCCTGCGCAACCCACATCTGATGCTGGCCAACGTCGGTGGTGATAATGGCGTTTTCATCCACACAGCGCGCGGCGGCTTTCACCAGCCCGTAATGGCTCAGCGGATCCTCAACATTCGGCATGTTGAACGGGAATTCACCCTTCAGATCGTTAACGATTTTCAGCCATGCGCTGCGCGGCTGCGCTTCGATCAGCGGCAGCAATTGTTGCAGCACCTGACCGACATCGCCATGAATCGCGATATTGGCCTGCTTGACCTTGCCCAGTTCGGCGCGATCGATATCCACGTGGATGATGTCGGCGTTCGGGCAGAACAGCTCGGTTTTGCCGATGGCACGATCGTCGAAACGGGCACCCAGTACGATCAACAGATCGGCTTCCTGCAAGATAAAGTTGGTGCTGCGCGCCGCATGCATGCCCAACATCCCCAGTGACAATGGATGTTCTACCGGCATCGCGCCCAGCGCCATCAGCGTCATGGTGGTGGGCAGGTTGGCGCGCTCGGCCATCTGCAAGGCGGCTTTATGCGCTTCGGCACAGATAATACCGCCACCCAGATACAGCACCGGGCGCTTGGCCTGGTTGATCATGGCGGCAGCCTGAGTGACTTGTGCGCTGTCAAAGGCGGGCGGGGCATCCGGCACGGCGATCGGCGGCAGTTCATCCAGCTCAATCACTGCGGTTTGCACGTCTTTCGGGACGTCGATCCATACCGGGCCTGGGCGGCCAGATTCGGCAATGCGGAAGGCATCGCAGATCACCTGCGGCAGATCGCGGATATCGCGCACCAGGTGGTTGTATTTGGTAATTGGGATCGAAATACCGTAGGTATCGACTTCCTGAAAGGCGTCGGTGCCGATCATTGAGGAAGGCACCTGGCCGGTAATACACACCAGCGGAATGGAATCGAGCTTGGCATCGGCGATGGCGGTGACCAGATTGGTGGCCCCTGGGCCGCTGGAAGAAATACAAACCGCCGCTTTGCCGTTAGTGCGCGCCATGCCCTGGGCCATAAAACCGGCACCCTGTTCATGGCGGGCCAATACGTGCTTGATCACGGTGCTTTGGCTCAGTGCGTCGTACAGCGGCAGCGCTGCGCCGCCGGGGATCCCTGCAATGGTGGTAATGCCCTGGCGCTCCAGCAGATGTACGATCAGCTCTGCGCCAGTGAAGCGGTGTTTCTGGTGTGGCGTACCCGAAATTGCCATGTTCCTATCCTTAGTCAAGGCCGGTTCGCATTTCTGGGCAGGGAACTAAAACAAGAAACCCCGCCCGGTTTGCGCCGGCGGGGTTTGGGAATCGATGCGTTGATTCGGACCCTACGGCGCACTGCCGACGACCACCACCACACGCACGACGACTACCGCGGCTGGTAGCGCGGTGGGTAGTAGAGTCGAAGTCAGCGAGGATGCGATCACAGGGAACCTTATCATCAGTAGTAAAAAACAGGATTTTATAAAACCACAGGTGCAAAACTCGCACAACAGGTTTATTGATTCAGCATAAAAAACGCGCCTTGGATCACGTTCTTGTTGCAATGCCCAGCACGCGTGCTTCTGGGGTGCTGCCTTCGATCAACGCCTGGGTTGGGCCGTCGTAATAGATGCGGCCATCCACCACCAGTAAGGTGCGGGGGGCGATGTGGGCGGCATCTTCCAGATTGTGTGAAACCATTAACAGCGTGAGCTGGCGGAGATCGCACACCTCTTGCAGCAGTTGCAGCATCTCATTACGCAGCGCCGGATCGAGCGCGGAGAAAGGTTCATCGAGCAGCAAAATCGGTTGCTGGCGAATCAGGCAGCGCGCCAGTGCGGCACGCTGACGTTGGCCGCCGGAAAGCTGCGCAGGCAGGCGTTGCAGGTGTTCCTCCAGCCCCACCTGCTGGGCGATCTGCGCCAACTGCTGCCGCTGGCCGCTATTCAAACGCAGGCCAGGATCCAGCCCCAGCCCGATGTTTTGCGCCACCGTCAGGTGGGCAAACAGGTTGTTCTCCTGAAACAGCATAGAAACCGGGCGCTTGGCCGGCGGCGTGGCGGTGTGGTCGCTGCCGTTCAACAGAAGTTTGCCACTGGCCGCCGGTAAAAAACCGGCGATCAGGCTAAGCAGGGTGCTTTTACCGGCACCGCTTGGCCCCAACACCGCGACGTGCTCGCCCGGTTGAATGCGCAGGTCAAAACGCATCGGCAGGTGTTCATACAGATAGGTCAGTTTTTCAAGCGTCAACATTGGTATGGCGGCCCGGTAAGCGTTCAATCAGGGTAAACAGCAGGAAACACAGTAACAGCAGCAGCGCAGCGGTCACGGCCCCGTCGTTGCTGCGGTAGGAACCAATCTGCTGATACAGGTAAAAAGGCAGCGTGCGGAACTGTTCGTTGCCGAACAGGGCAACCACGCCGAAATCACCAATCGACAGCACGCAGGCAAATGCCAGCGCCTGTGCCAGCGGGCGTTGTAGCGCTTTCAGCTCAATCCAGCGCACGCGCTGCCAGCCGTGGATATCCAGCGACAAGCAAAGAGGGTTATAGCGTTCGGCCAGATCGCGCATCGGGTTCTCCAGCACTTTCAGTGCGTAAGGCACCGCCATCAGCGCGTTGGTGAGGATCACCAGCGCGTAGGGAGATTGCGGTAACCCGATGGTATCGCTCAGCAGCAGGAAGAAGCCGGTTGCCAGCACAATGCCCGGCATCGCCAGGATCAGCATGCCGCTCAGCTCCAGCATTTGGCCCTGTGCGGGCCGTTGCCGCAGTTTCAGCTCGCGGCTGCTCCACAGCAGCATCATGGTCAGCACCACGCACAGCAGACCGGCACCGAGTGCGATCCGCAACGAAGTGAACAGCGCCTGCCACAGTAACGGCTGTTGCAGCACGGTGATCAGGTGGTGATTGGCTCCGTCGATAATGACTGCCAGCAGCGGTGGTAACAGCAATAACAGGGCAGCGCTGATCAGCAGCGTATCGCCGATGCGCCGCCCGCGGCTGTCTTCCGGGTTACGCCAGGCTTGAGCATGGGTATGGCCGACCGGCAGCGCCTGGTTCAAGCGTTGGCTGATCACCACCAACCCAAGGCAGCAGGTCAGTTGGATCAGCGCCAGCAGCGCGGCGCGGCTGAGATCGTAGTCGTAACTCAATGCCTGATAGATCGCCAACTCAATGGTGGTGGCCTGTGGCCCGCCGCCCAGCGACAGCACGGTGGCAAAACTGGCGAAGCACAGCATAAAGATCAACGCACCGCTGGGCAGGATCTGGCGGCGCAGTGCGGGCCATTCCACAAAGCGGAACTGCTGCCAGCCGTTCATCCCCAGTTGTGCCGCCAGTTGGCGTTGTTCGGTGGGGATATTTTCCAACGCCTGCAACAGTAAACGGCTGGCCAGCGGCAGATTAAAGAACAGATGGGCCAGCAGGATGCCTTGCAGGCCGTAGGGTGAGAAACTGTAATTGATCCCCAGCCAGCCGCACACAACCGCCAGCCAGCCTTGCTTGCCGTACACGCTCAGAATACCGAAAACCGCCACCAGCACCGGCAAGACCAGCGTCATGGCACACAGGCGCAGCAGCAGGTTGCGGCCAGGGAAGCGCCGCCGATAAAGCGCGCGGGCCAGCGGGATGGCGGGCAGTACCGAGATCAGGGCCGACAGCAGCGCCTGCCAGAAGGTAAAACGCACCACATGCCACAGATAGCGGTCTTGCCATAAGCTACGCCAGTCGCTGCCGGGGGCGTGCCGCCATAAGGAGCCCATCGCCAGCAGAGCGATCAGCCCGATCAGGCCAGCGGCCAGCAGCCCCGGCCATAACCAGCGCGGGATCAGTGGCTGACGGCGGTTTGCCATGCACGAACCCAGTCACCACGTTGCTTTGCCACCTCTTCAGCACTGAATTGCAATGCGGTTTGCGGCACGGTCATCTGCTCAAAACCTGCTGGCAGCGTGGTTTTAATCACCGGGTACATCCAGTTACCGGTCGGGATGGTGTTCTGGAAAGCGGGCGTAACCATAAACTGCATAAAGCGCTCTGCCAGCTCCGGGTTTTTGCTGGCCTGTAGTTTAGCGGCCACTTCGACTTGCAGGTAATGGCCTTCGCTGAAGTTGGCGGTCGCGTAGCTGTCTTTTTTCTCTTCAATCAGATGGTAAGCCGGGGAAGTGGTGTAGCTCAGCACCAGATCGCCTTCGCCTTTCAGGAACAGGCCATAGGCTTCGCTCCAGCCTTTAGTGACGGTGACGGTTTTTTTCGCCAGCTGTTGCCAGGCTTCTGATGCTTTGTCGCCATACACTTTCTGCACCCACAGCAGCAGGCCAAGCCCCGGCGTGCTGGTGCGCGGATCCTGATAAATGATCTTCCAGGGCTGATCGCTGCTCACCAGTTCTTGCAGGCTTTTTGGCGGGTTTTTCAGTTTGTCTTTGTTGTAAACAAAGGCGAAGTAGCCGTAATCGTAAGGGATGAAGGTGTTGTCCTGCCAGCCACCCGGCACGGTGAGCTTGCCGGTATCAATCTGGCTCGCGGCGAACAGGCCGGTTTGCTTTGCCGCTTGCAGCAGGTTGTTGTCCAACCCTAGCACGATATCGGCAGCGCTGTTGTTGCCCTCCATCCGCACGCGGTTGAGCAGTGAAACGCCGTCTTCTAACGCCACGAATTTCAATTCGCAGTCGCAGTCGGCCTCAAAGGCTTTTTTAATTGCCGGGCCAGGGCCCCAGTCGGCAGCAAAAGAATCGTAGGTGTAAACCGTCAGCGTAGGTTTAGCCAGCACGGGCGTGGCAGCCAGCAGCAGTAGGTAAGGCAGGTATTTTTTAACCACTTTGCACTCCTGAGATTTAAGGGGCAAAGGGCTCTGAGGGCGTGAATCAGTGAAATTTAACGCGCCATGCTCAAATCCCTCCGCCGGTATTGACCGGATCAGGTTCGACGGGTGTACTCTCAGCGGAAAAACATACTGCACTGGTGTTTTCCGCACCCCGTTGAGACGGCGCTATTGTAGAGACTAAGTGGCAGCGGTGAAAGAGACTTATGTTTCCGGCGGGGCGAACCAGGCCGATTTAAAGTCGAACCACCCGAGGGTATTCATCCGCACCCCGCGCATAGTGCGTTGGCCGTGCAGTTGCAACCAGTGATGGAACAGCGGGTGCAACTGGTGGCTGCTGACCAAACGCTGGCAGAACTCCGCCAGCGGCAAGCGGTTATCGCGCCACAGAGCCGCATCGTCGGCGATATCTGCGCTTAAACAGTGCTGGATTAACGGTGTTTCATACAGCGTGGCAAATAGGGAAAACTCCAGCGGCAGCGTGAAGTTGGCGCTGCCAAGCCATAAATCGCTGTTCGCACTACCTTTATGCCAGTCATCGTAGTTGATGATTTGCACGTTGAGCTTGATTCCATGTTGCACCAGTAAGGCGGTGATGGCCTGCTGGATGGCGTGGAATTCCGAGTGCTCGCTGTAGAAAGTTAACGTTAGTTCGGTTAGCCCCGCAGGCTTGGGTTGTTGCCGCAACGCGCGGTTATGTAACCAGCGTGGCAGAATGCCGTAGGCCGGTGCCCAATAACGTTGATATACCGATCCTGCGTGGCTCAACAGGGCGATCGGGTTGATCAGTTCACTCAGCCAACTGCGGATTTCAGGGTTGGCCGCCAGCGTGGATCGCTGGTCAAACAGCAGGAAATAACAGCCTTCTTCAAGGCGGCTTTCCAACTCATTTTTACCCGTTTCATCCCCCTGCAACTGCACGCCTGAATGCACCAGTTCTTCGGTGACTTCTGGCAGCACCCAGATGTTGACTTCATCAATCAGCGCGCGATAGCCAAAGTAATCATCGAAGGCATGGATCTTCATCTGGCTGCGATGATTGTGTACCACGCTGTAAGGCCCGGTGCCGATAGGATGGCGGGCGAAATCCGGCAGGCTCTGCCATTCGCGTGGCAGGATCATCGCATGCACGCTGCCCATCAGCCAGGGCAGCCAATAGTCCGGGCTGTGCAGGTGGACGTCGATCACATAAGGCGTGGGAGAAGTGACTTTATCGATATGGGAAAACAGGGGCTGCGGGATCAGCCGATTCAGAGAATGGATCACGTCTTCCATCTCCAGCTCGCGGCCATGATGGAAGCGAATCGCCGGGCGCAGATAAAAGCGCCAGTGCAAAGGCGTTACGGCCTGCCAGTGATGTGAAAGATCGGATTCGATTTCCCCGTTTGCCTCATTTATGCGCGTCAGACCGTTGAAAATTTGCCGCGCCAGATGGGTTTCTGAGCGGCGTAGTGCCGAGCCGGGCAGCAGGTTGTAAAGCTGGCGATAGTAGAGCACCCGCAGGATATGTTTACCCTGACGAAAGCTGCGCCCCAGTTGGGAAAGCAGCATCTGGCGCACGGCATTTTTGTCGCCCACCAGTTGCACCAACTGATCGATTTTATCCTGCTCCAGCAACTCTTCAGCGCGCTGCTGCTGAAGTGCCAGGCCGGTGTAATGGAAGCTGAGCTGTGAACGCTTGCCACGCCCGGCTTCGGCCTGCCAGGTGAGCCAGCCTTGCTGCTGCATCGCACCTAACAAGGATCGCACATGACGGCGTGAGCAACTGAGCACCTCGGCCAGCTCTTGCAACGTGGTTTCGGTGGGTTGACCATGGCAGCGTTGCCACAGGCGGATAAACTGTTGTTGCAAGCGCGAGGTAGACATAAAAGAGGAACTCTCCGGTATCAATCCGTCAATTTATCTTTCCCTATATTACGCCGATAATTTACCCCTGATAAAAAAATGTTTCTGAGTAATGGTGCTTTTCACCAGCCAGTGGGGTAACCCACTGGTATTTTTATCTGCAACGTCACTTTCTTCTGTAATTTTCCTTCTGTAGCATAAGCCTCTTTGTTTCTGGTCAGGGACGCAGGTATGAATGTTAAACGCTGGTTGCCACGCCGTTTCAATCCCGTTTTTGCCGCTTTTCTGATCATTGCCTTTCTTTCCGGCATCGCTGGCGCGTTGCAGGCTCCCACGCTGAGTTTATTTCTTACCACCGAGGTAAAGGTCCGCCCGCTCTGGGTCGGGCTGTTTTATACCCTGAATGCGATCGCTGGGATCACTGTCAGTTTCCTGCTGGCGAAACGTTCAGATACCCGCGGCGATAGGCGCAAGCTGATCCTGCTGTGCTGCCTGATGGCGGTGGGTAACAGCCTGCTGTTTGCCTTCAATCGCGATTATCTGACGCTGATTACCGCCGGGGTGCTGCTGGCAGCAGTAGCCAATACGGCGATGCCGCAGATTTTTGCGCTGGCGCGTGAATATGCCGACAGTTCGGCACGTGAAGTGGTGATGTTCAGTTCGCTGATGCGTGCCCAGCTTTCATTGGCCTGGGTGATTGGCCCGCCGCTATCGTTCATGCTGGCGCTGAATTACGGTTTTACCCTGATGTTCCTGAGCGCGGCGGCGATTTTTGTTATCTGCGCATTGCTGGTGTGGCTGATACTGCCTTCGGTACCTCGCGCGCAGGTTGAAATCAGCGTGGATTCACCACCCATCGCGCCGATTAGCGCCTGGCGCGATCCTGATGTTCGCTTGTTATTCCTGGCCTCGATGCTGATGTGGACCTGCAATACCATGTACATTATTGATATGCCGCTGTATATCACTGCCGATCTCGGCCTGCCGGAGCGGCTGGCGGGGTTGCTGATGGGCACGGCGGCGGGGCTGGAAATCCCGGCCATGCTGCTGGCGGGTTATTACGTCAAACGTTTTGGCAAACGCAACATGATGCTGATTGCGGTCGCGGCGGGCGTGCTGTTCTATGCCGGGTTGGTGTTGTTCAAATTCAAGGCCGCGCTGATGGTGTTGCAGCTCTTCAATGCGATCTTTATCGGCATTATTGCCGGGATCGGTATGCTGTATTTTCAGGATCTGATGCCGGGGCGGCCGGGAGCGGCAACCACCATGTTTACCAACAGTATTTCTACCGGGGTGATCCTGGCGGGCATATTGCAAGGCGCGCTGGTGGAGAATTTTGGCCACTACGCGGTTTACTGGTTGATCACCCTGTTGGCGATGCTGGCGCTATGGATGTGCGCCAGAGTGCGCGAAGTGTGAAGCTGAACAGTGGCTTACTTGATGCATATCATTGAGAAAATCGCACCATACTCCCTAAGATAGACACTATCAGAGCGTGAACCTCGCGCTCTTGTCCATCTTGTTGTTGAGATGCCGATCCCGTTGATAACATTGGGTATGTTATGGATAAACTAACTCCGCTAAAGCCCGTTCCTTCTCTGGTTGCCATCATTGTTGCTCTGATTATCTGGTTTGTCATTCCGGTGCCTGAAGGGGTTTCCCCCAATGCCTGGCACTTGCTGGCGCTGTTTATTGGGACCATCGTGGCCATTATCGGCAAGGCGATGCCGATTGGCGCGGTTTCTATCATTGCCATTGCGCTGGTGGCACTGACCGGCGTGACTAACCCTGGTAAACCGGCGGCCGCATTGGATGATGCACTCAGTGGCTTCTCCAACCAGCTTATCTGGCTGATCGGCTTTGCGATCATGATCTCCCTCAGCCTGAATAAAACCGGTTTGGGTGCGCGTATTGGCTACTACTTTATCTCGCTGTTTGGCAAAAAGACGCTGGGGATCGCCTATGCGCTAACCATGGCCGAAACGGTGCTGGCACCGGTGACGCCAAGCAATACCGCCCGTGGTGGTGGGATCATTCACCCGATCATGAAGTCGATCGCCGACAGTTTTGGCTCTAAACCTGAACTGAATACCTCCGGCACCATTGGCCGCTATCTGGCGTTGGTGAACTACAATATCAACCCGATCACTTCGGCGATGTTTATCACCGCAACCGCGCCTAACCCGTTGGTGGTTAACCTGATCGCCAAAGGGGCTGGTTCTGAATTTGAACTGACCTGGTCGATGTGGGCGATCGCCGCGTTGGTACCGGCAATCTGTTCGCTGATCGTGATGCCGCTGGTAGTCTATCTACTGTATCCGCCGGAAATTAAAAGCACCCCGGATGCGCCGCGTTTTGCGCAGGAAAAGCTACAGGCGCTCGGTGTAATCACATTGGCAGAGAAAATCACGCTGGGCGTGTTTGCCCTGTTGCTGGTGCTGTGGGCCGGGGTTCCCGCCATGATTTTTGGCCCGGTGCTGGCGGTGAATCCAACCACCGCAGCGGTTATCGGTTTGGCAATCTTACTGATGACCGGCGTGCTGAGTTGGGATGACGTGCTGAAACACAAAGGAGCCTGGGATACGGTGGTATGGTTTGCCGCACTGGTGATGATGGCAACCTTCCTCGGCAAACTCGGGCTGATCGGTTGGCTGTCGAAAACCGTCGGAACGGGTATTGATAGTATGGGGATGAGCTGGGTCGGCGGGACGATCTTGCTGACGCTGATCTACCTGTACTCGCACTATTTCTTTGCCAGCACCACGGCGCACGTTACTGCCATGTTCGCCGCCTTCTTTGCCGCCGGTATCGCTTTAGGCGCGCCGCCTGCGCTGCTTGGCCTGATTCTGGCGTTCTCTTCATCGCTGATGATGTCCTTAACCCACTATGCGACCGGTACCGCGCCGATTATCTTTGGTTCCGGCTATGCCACGCTGGGGGAATGGTGGAAAACCGGCTTTGTGATGAGCGTGGTCAACCTGCTGATCTGGATGGTGGTTGGCGGGCTATGGTGGAAGTGGTTGGGTTATTGGTAATAAAGAAAAGGGGACGAGCGATCGTCCCCTCTGATTTAGTTTCGATAACGCTTAGTTCAGAAACGCCGGTTGTTCGGCCTCATAGCGCGAGATATCCGCTGCGTGTTGCAGCGTCAGGCCGATGCTGTCCAAACCGTTAATCATGCAGTGGCGGCGGAAGCTGTCGATCTCAAACGGATAGCTTTTGCCCCCGGCATTCACCGTCTGGTTTTCCAGATCTACCACAAACTCGATCCCTTTGTGCTCTGCCACCAGCTTGAACAGCGTGTCAACATCCTGCTCGCTCAGAGTGACCGGCAGTAACTGGTTGTTGAACGAGTTGCCGTAGAAAATATCGGCAAAGCTCGGTGCAATCACCACTTTAAAACCGTAATCAGTCAGTGCCCAAGGCGCGTGTTCGCGGGAAGAGCCGCAACCAAAGTTTTCGCGCGCTAACAGGATGCTGGCCCCTTGGTAACGCGGTTGGTTCAGGATGAACTCTGGGTTAGGCTGCTGACCGGCGTCGTCCAGAAAACGCCAGTCGTTGAACAGGTGCTGGCCGAAACCGGTACGGGTCACTTTTTGCAGAAACTGCTTCGGGATAATGGCGTCGGTATCGACGTTGGCCGCATCCAGAGGCACCACTAAACCGGTATGTTGAGTAAATTTAGCCACGGTGGTGCTCCTTAATGCAGTTCACGGACATCGGCAAAATGGCCAGTCACGGCAGCGGCAGCCGCCATCGCCGGGCTGACCAGATGGGTACGCCCACCACGGCCCTGACGCCCTTCGAAGTTACGGTTGCTGGTGGACGCGCAGCGCTCGCCGGGGTTCAAGCGATCGTTATTCATCGCCAGACACATAGAGCAGCCTGGCAAGCGCCATTCAAAACCGGCTTCGATAAAGATCTGATCCAGCCCTTCGGCTTCTGCCTGAGCTTTCACCGGGCCGGAGCCTGGGACCACAATCGCTTGCACGCCGTTAGCGACTTTACGCCCTTTGGCAATTGCTGCCGCCGCGCGCAGATCTTCGATGCGTGAGTTGGTGCAGGAACCGATAAACACTTTATCGATCGCCACCTCGGTCAGTTTGATACCGGGTTTCAGATCCATATAGGCCAGCGCTTTTTCGGCAGAAGCACGCTCAACCGGATCGCTGAAGGATTCCGGTGCCGGGATCGCCTGATTGACGGCGATAACCTGGCCGGGGTTGGTGCCCCAGGTGACCTGTGGCGCAATCTCTTCGGCGCGCAGGGTGACGACGGTATCGAACTTGGCATCGGCATCGGATTTCAGCGTGCGCCAGTAGGTAACCGCCTGTTCCCAATTAGCACCGGTCGGTGCAAACTGACGGCCCTTCAGATAATCGAAGGTGGTGTCGTCTGGTGCCACCAGGCCCGCTTTGGCACCCATTTCAATCGCCATATTGCACAGCGTCATGCGGCCTTCCATGCTCAACGCTTCGATCGCTTTACCGCAGAACTCCACGACGTGGCCGGTACCGCCCGCACTGCCGGTTTTACCAATAATGGCCAGCACGATGTCTTTGGCGGTGATGCCTTCTGCGGCCTCGCCGGTCACTTCAATCTTCATGGTCTTGGCGCGGCCCTGTTTCAGGGTTTGCGTTGCCAGCACATGTTCAACTTCCGACGTGCCGATACCGAAGGCCAGTGAGCCAAACGCGCCGTGGGTGGCGGTATGGGAGTCGCCGCAGACGATGGTCATGCCCGGCAGCGTCATGCCCTGCTCAGGGCCGATAACGTGCACGATGCCCTGGAACGGATGATTCAGGTCATACAGCGAGACACCGAACTCCGCACAGTTTTTGATCAACTCCTGCATCTGGATGCGCGCCATTTCGCCGCTGGCGTTGATGTCTTTGGTCTGGGTGGAAACGTTGTGATCCATGGTGGCAAAGGTTTTGCCCGGCTGGCGCACTTTACGCCCCATCGCGCGCAGGCCATCAAACGCCTGCGGAGAAGTGACTTCATGCACCAGGTGGCGATCGATGTACAACAGCGGCGTTTCGTTCGGTGCTTCATGCACCACGTGGGCATCGTACAGTTTCTGATATAAAGTCTTGGCCATGATTTATGCCCCCTGAGCCACGAAGCGGGCAATGATGTCGCCCATCTCACTGGTGCCGATCGCTTTGCCGTCACCGGCCAGATCGGCAGTGCGGTAACCCTGTTCCAGCGCCTGATTGATGGCGTGCTCAATGGCGTCTGCGGCTTCATCGGCACCCAGGCTGTAACGCAACAGCAGGGCTGCGGACAGAATTTGTGCGATTGGGTTGGCAATGTTTTTGCCTGCGATGTCCGGTGCGGAGCCACCCGCGGGTTCAAACAGACCGAAGCCTTGCTCGTTCAGGCTGGCGGAAGGCAGCATACCCATGGAACCGGTGATCATCGCGCATTCATCAGACAGGATATCGCCGAACAGGTTGGAGCACAGCAGCACGTCGAACTGGGACGGATCCTTGATCAACTGCATGGTGGCGTTATCGATATACATGTGCGACAGCGATACGTCTGGGTAATCTTTAGCGACCTGAGTCACCACTTCACGCCACAGGATCGAACTTTGCAGCACGTTGGCTTTATCGATGGAGGTGACTTTGTTGCGGCGCTTGCGGGCTGATTCAAAGGCGATACGCGCAATACGTTCGATCTCAAAGCGGTGATACACTTCGGTATCGAAAGCACGCTCATGCATGCCTTGGCCTTCACGGCCCTTCGGTTGCCCGAAGTAGATGCCGCCGGTCAGTTCACGTACGCACAGAATATCGAAGCCGCGGGCTGAGATGTCGGCCCGCAGCGGGCAGAAATCTTCCAGCCCCTGATACAGACGCGCCGGACGCAGGTTGCTGAACAGCTTGAAGTGTTTACGCAGCGGCAGCAGCGCACCGCGTTCAGGCTGCTCTGCCGGTGGCAGGTTTTCCCACTTGGGGCCACCGACCGAACCGAACAGAATGGCATCGGCCTGTTCACAGCCTGCCAGGGTGGCCGCTGGCAGCGGGCTGCCGTGGCGATCGATGGCAATGCCACCGACGTCATATTCTGATTGGGTGATGCGGATACCAAAACGCTGGCGCACTGCATCCAGCACTTTGTGGGCTTGGGCCATCACTTCCGGGCCGATTCCGTCTCCGGGCAAGACGGCAATGTGGTAAGTCTTCGTCATGTTCACACCGTTTCCTGATTATTTTGTTGTTTGGTTTGCTGCAAGCGCTGCTTTTCTTTTTCTACCTGCTGTGAGCGCCAGATATTATTTAATACGTGAATCATTGCCTTGGCGGAAGATTCGACGATGTCGGTAGCCAAGCCTACGCCATGGAAACGGCGGCCTTGGTAAGACACGACGATATCAACCTGGCCGAGAGCGTCACGGCCCTGGCCTTTGGCGGTCAACTGGTACTTCACCAGTTCGATAGGGTATTCGGTGATGCGGTTAATCGCTTGATACACCGCGTCCACCGGGCCGTTACCGGTCGCCGCTTCGGCTTTTTCTTCATCGCCGCAGATCAGTTTGACCGAGGCGGTAGCCATAATACTGCTGCCAGACTGTACGCTGAAGTAGCCCAGGCTGAAATGTTCGGGTTCTTCCTGCTGTTTGTTGATAAAGGCCAGCGCTTCCAGATCGTAATCGAACACTTGGCCTTTCTTGTCGGCCAGTTTCAGGAAGGCAGCGTACAGCACGTCCAGATTGTAATCCTGCTCCTTATAGCCCATCTCTTCCATACGGTGTTTCACCGCCGCACGGCCGGAACGTGAGGTCAGATTCAACTGCACGTCTTTCAGACCGATGGTCTGCGGGGTCATGATTTCGTAGTTTTCGCGATTTTTCAGCACACCGTCCTGATGGATACCGGAGGAGTGGGCGAAGGCGTTGGAACCGACGATGGCCTTGTTGGCAGGAATTGGCATGTTGCACAGTTGGCTGACCAACTGGCTGGTGCGGTAAATTTCCTGATGATTAATATTGGTATGCACATTCATGATGTCCTGGCGAACTTTGATCGCCATGATCACTTCTTCCAGTGAACAGTTACCGGCACGCTCGCCGATACCGTTCAAGGTGCCTTCTACCTGGCGAGCACCGGCCTGTACTGCGGCGATCGAGTTACCGACAGCCATGCCCAGATCGTCGTGACAGTGAACGGAAATAATCGCCTTATCAATGTTAGGTACGCGATCATACAAAGTGGTGATAATGCCGCCAAACTGGTTGGGGGTGGTGTAACCGACCGTATCGGGAATGTTGATGGTGGTGGCACCGGCGTTGATGGCGGCTTCCACCACGCGACACAGGTTGTCAATCGGTGTACGGCCAGCATCTTCACAGGAGAATTCGACATCATCCGTGTAGTTGCGCGCACGCTTCACTGAGCGCACCGCCATCTCCAGCACTTCGTCAAATGAGCGCTTTAATTTTGACTCAATGTGCAGGGTGGAGGTGGCCAGGAATACGTGGATACGGAACGCTTCGGCAACGCGCAGCGCTTCCGCCGCCACGTCAATGTCGTTGTCTACACAGCGGGCCAGGCCACAGACGCGGCTGTTTTTGATCTGGCGAGCGATAGTTTGTACCGACTCAAAGTCCCCCGGAGAAGAGACCGGGAAGCCGACTTCCATCACGTCGACACCCATCCTTTCCAGCGCCATGGCGATCTGAATTTTTTCTTTCACACTCAGGCTGGCTTGCAGTGCCTGTTCGCCGTCACGCAATGTGGTATCGAAAATAATGACTTGTTGGCTCATTTGATAGTTCCTTATCGTGTTTGCTTCACGCTAAGCGGGCAAAAAAAAACCCGCGCACTAGCGCGGGTTTCTACAGATGATGGGCTGAATCAGTTCTGAACTCTGCCCACCAGCATACCGCGCAAAGAAGATGCGTTAAGTAGTAGGCCTAGTAGACGATGAGTACGGATCATTGAGGTCAGCTTCTCTAAAAATGTGTTCGTTGCCTAATTTGATACTTTATTGGCTGTGTGATGTCAACATTTGATTGATAACCGGGCGATTGCAGCGACTCAGATAAGGAACAAGGGCGACAGACGAAAGCTCGGTAAAAAAACCGATCAAGAGGTCAAAAAACGCGTCATTTTTGCGAGTTTTTTAGCATAAATGACATGAATCCCGTGCTACTACATTGATTCTTAATGTCGCTCAGTTAGAATTCCCAGGGCAAAAAGATGAGGAAGCACAGGCTTGGACGCGAAATTGACAATAAAATTGCATTCATTTATTGAATTGATGTAATTTATTAATACATATTATGTATTTAATCTGAAATGCCGACGCATCAGAGGCAATTAAGTCACATTAAAGGCACCTATTTTGAGATCTCATTATTGTCCATTATCTCATTTTATGGTCTGATTCAATATGACTATGGATGTCTGCTTGGTGCCCATTACTTGAGCGTGAAACCTGCCAACATGTTTGCATGCCGTCATTGTTTTCCGACCTGAAGTGTCGGGCGTTACGCACAGCGCGTAAGTCTTCGCCGTTGTGTCATGTTTTTATAGGATGATGCTCGATTGTTATCCTACGTGGATAGTCAATAGGGATAACTAATTTCGCCGTGTGGGAATAACTTAATGTTACTTTTAGCATGATATTCCCCTGCGCGCTGGCGGAATTATCTACATGGGACTTAGTGGAGTTAGATATGTCTGAATATAATTCAGGAACTGTCTTAGAAAAAGAAAACAGCGATATTCACTTGCGTAGCGTAGATCTTAATTTACTGACTGTTTTTGATGCAGTTATGCAAATGCAGAATATTACCCGCGCTGCCAATTCGTTGGGGATGTCGCAGCCCGCGGTGAGTAATGCCGTGGCGCGTTTAAAAGTTATGTTCAATGATGAACTGTTTGTGCGTTTTGGCCGTGGCATCCAACCTACCATGCGTGCGCGCCAGCTTTTTGGGCCGGTACGCCAGGCATTGCAATTGGTTCAGAATGAGTTGCCAGGTTCAGGTTTTGATGCCTTGACCAGTGAACGTACTTTTACGCTTTCTATCTGCAGCCCGTTGGATATTCGCCTTACGGCCAAGATAATTAACAACGTCAAGAATATGGCACCCAATGTGCGGTTGCAGGCAAAATCCTATCTGAACAATAACATTGAGCACCAATTGCGTTATCAGGAAACTGAATTTGTCATTGGCTACACCCGTTTTGAGCATCCTGAATTTCAAAACATCGCCTTATTTGAAGATGAATTAAGCCTGGTTGCGGCGCAGTCACACCCACGCCTGATGAACAGCGTTACCCAAGAGCAAATGCTGGTTGAACAGCATGCGGTCATATCGTTAGAGCGCTTCTGTTCCTTTAGCAAGCCATTCTATGTTGAAGAGGCCGCACAGCGTGGTATCACTCAGCAATGTACCGATCTGTTCAGCGTGCTGAATATCGTCGCAATGACAGAAATGGTGGCTATTACCCCGCGTTGGTTTGCTGAGCAACATGCACAAGCGCTGCAACTCAAAATCATTTCATTACCGTGGGATAGGAAAAATGCCACCTGCTATCTTTCCTGGCACGAATCTGCCGAGCGAGATAAAGGTCACCAGTGGATGAAATCTGTTCTGAGCCAGTCCGAGTTATTGCGTTAATTTAGCGCTTTATTAACCCGACGTACTTACGTGTACTTCGGGTTAATAGTTCAGGGTTATTACTGATAATAAGAAAATGCTTACTTTGTGATAAGAGAAATCTTAATATTTTTTTCTAAAACACTTTTTTTGCAGTATTTTAATAAATTTCCATTTATGAAATTAAATTCTGTATTAAATATCATAGTCGGAGTTTTAACCTGCTAGCCGTTTGTTAATCATCCCCTTCATTTATCAGTCCAGAATTAAACCTTCTGTCATTAAGGTCAGGGGTAAACAGAAGGCACTCAAGTTTTAGCTCACACTTCTACGCTGAAATCTCTTTTCCGAGCAGCAGAGAGTCGGTAGACTGCGCAAAAAAAAGTAAACACGTGTAAGCTGAGATAGAGGAACTTGTGTTCCAATCACGGTTGACCGTTTGATTAATTTCAGGCTTAGAGCGCTATGATCAATAAGTTGCAGCATTATCATCTGGTCCAACGTATACAGCATCAAATTTCTCAGCGTGCTGACTGCATTGCTTTTCGCCAGTGGTCCCCTGATGGTGAAACTCAATTGAGCTGGTCGCAGGTGGGCACTCATGTGAACCACATTGCCAGCGCGCTTTTGGCTCTTGGCGTTGATGTACAGGAACGCATAGCTATCTTTGCCAATAATTGCATGGCTTGGTCGCTGGCCGATCTGGCTATTCTGCAACTGCGTGCCGTCAGTGTGCCGCTGTATGCGACCAATACCGCAGCTCAGGCCGCTTTTATCATCAATGATGCCGATATTCGCATTGTATTTGTCGGTGCGCAGGCACAGTTGGATGCTGCCATCGCCCTGCGCGGCGTATGCCCACAGCTCACCCACATTATTGTGTTTGACGACGCTGCCGATCTGCGCGGTTGTGAAATTGCGCAGTATCTGAGCCACTTTGAACGTGAGGCCGATGTCGAACGCTTTGAAACGGCACGTCAGGAAAGGATTGCGGATAGCTGCCTGCAAGATTTATTCACTTTGATTTACACCTCCGGCACCACCGGTGAACCAAAGGGCGTGATGCTGGATTACCGCAATATGGCGGCGCAACTCCAGTTGCATGACGATCGTCTGACGGTAACGGAGGACGATGTTTCACTCAGTTTCCTGCCGATGTCGCATGTTTTTGAGCGAGCCTGGAGCTTTTTTATCATGCATTCCGGCGCTCAGAACGTTTATCTGCCAAATACCGACTGGGTGCGTGAGGCGATGGCGGAAGTACGGCCAACCCTGATGTGCGCGGTGCCGCGTTTTTATGAAAAAATCTTCAGTGCGGTACATGAGAAGGTGGCGCGGGCATCTTGGCTGCGCCGCGCTTTGTTCCACTGGGCGATCGTTTGCGGTGAGCGTAAGTTTTTGCAAGAACGCGCAGGCAAGCCGCTTGGCAAACTGTTCGACTTTTCCCATCGTTGGGCGGATAAGCTGGTGCTGAGCAAACTGCGTGCGATCCTCGGTGGTCGAGTGCGTTTCCTGCCAGCGGCCGGAGCCAAACTGGATGACAATGTCATTCTGTTCTTCGAGGCGATGGGGGTTAACATCAAGTACGGTTACGGGATGACGGAAACCTGTGCCACCGTTTCCTGCTGGGAAGAGAACAATTTCCGCTTTGGTTCGATCGGCAAACCCTTGCCGGGTGTGGAAGTGCGCATTGCTGCTGAAAATGAGATCCAGGTGCGCGGGCCGATCGTAATGCGTGGTTATTTCAACAAACCGCTGGAAACTGCTGATACCTTTACCGCCGATGGTTGGTTAAAAACCGGCGATGCTGGCATGATCGATGAAAATGGCAACCTGTTTATTACCGAACGCCTGAAGGATTTGATGAAAACCTCCGGTGGTAAGTATATTGCCCCGCAAATGCTGGAGGGCACGCTGGCGCAGGATCGTTTTATTGAACAGGTGGCAATCATTGCCGATGCGCGCAAGTTTGTTTCCGCACTGATCGTGCCGAGTTTTGAATCGCTGGAAGAGTATGCCCGATCGATTAACTTGAGGTATCAGGATCGGCTCGAACTATTGCGTAACAGCCATATCATTGAAATGTTTGAAACCCGGCTGCGTGAGATGCAAAAAGAGCTGGCACTGTTTGAGCAGGTGAAAAAGTTTACTCTATTGCCCGCTGCCTTTTCCATGGAGCTGGGTGAACTGACGCCGACGCTGAAGCTGCGGCGTAAGGTGATCCTTCAGCGTTACCAGAATGAGATTGAATCGATGTATC
This sequence comes from Serratia sp. YWN4, assembly GCF_055790845.1. Lineage (NCBI taxonomy): Bacteria > Pseudomonadati > Pseudomonadota > Gammaproteobacteria > Enterobacterales > Yersiniaceae > Serratia > Serratia sp. YWN4. Next base: position 4,601,887 of record NZ_CM147696.1, on the reverse strand, counting down.
AGGAAAAATGATGATGTTGCCGCTTGACGGCTTTTCTCGGTGACAAACTCATCATACCTCTCATCTGATATCGTTCTGTAATTTCCAGAATTTCTGAAACAATGCCTAGCTGTTATCCCTTACGGCTAGTGCATTGTTTCTGTAAATCTTCCATCCCCAGCTTAATGACAATAACCTTGTTGTTAATAAGTTGTTTTGCCGTTTGCCTGCCTCATATTCTAACGTTATGTTAGGCTGTAGCGCGGCATTGGGCGCCGCTGACGCAGCTCGATGCCGCGCTACAGCCTAATGCAGAGCAGACATAAATTTTGGGGGCATTGCCCCACAGCAGGCGCTTCGTTCCAGCGCCAGACAAGTATTAAGTAAGCCTGGAGGCAAACCCATGGAGATGTTGTCAGGAGCCGAGATGGTCGTCCGATCGTTGATCGATCAGGGCGTTAAACATGTATTCGGCTATCCGGGCGGGGCGGTACTCGATATCTATGACGCCCTGCACACGGTAGGCGGAATCGATCACATTCTGGTGCGGCATGAGCAGGGCGCAGTGCATATGGCCGATGGCTATGCGCGTGCCACCGGTGAAGTCGGGGTGGTTCTGGTCACTTCCGGCCCTGGTGCGACCAATGCGATTACCGGTATCGCCACGGCCTATATGGATTCCATTCCAATGGTGGTGCTTTCCGGCCAGGTTCCCAGTTCGCTGATTGGTTACGATGCCTTTCAGGAGTGCGATATGGTGGGGATCTCCCGCCCGGTGGTGAAGCACAGTTTCCTGGTCAAGCGCACCGAAGATATTCCTTCCGTATTGAAGAAAGCCTTCTATCTGGCTTCTACCGGTCGCCCAGGCCCGGTGGTGATCGACCTGCCGAAAGATATCGTCGGCCCGGCGGTAAGAATGCCTTATGCCTATCCGAAAGAAGTCAGCATGCGTTCTTACCACCCAACGGTGCAAGGGCATCGTGGGCAGATAAAGCGTGCATTGCAGACCATTCTGGCGGCAAAAAAGCCGGTAATGTACGTGGGCGGCGGGGCGATCAATTCAGGCTGCCATGAAGAATTGCTGCAACTGGCGGAAAAGCTGAATCTGCCGGTGACCTGCACGCTGATGGGGTTAGGGGCTTTTCCTGGCACTCATCGGCAAAGCGTGGGCATGCTGGGTATGCACGGCACTTATGAAGCCAATAACACCATGCATAACTCTGATGTGATCTTTGCCGTCGGGGTGCGTTTTGACGATCGTACCACCAATAACCTGATTAAATATTGCCCGGATGCCACCGTGCTGCATATTGATATCGACCCGACCTCGATTTCCAAAACGGTCGATGCCGATATTCCTATCGTGGGTGATGCTAAACAGGTACTGGTGCAAATGCTGGAACTGTTGGCGCAGAGTGATAAAGCGCAGGATTTCGATGCGTTGCGCGATTGGTGGCAGTCGATCGAACAGTGGCGGGCACGCGATTGCCTGGGTTACGACAAGAACAGCGGCACCATCAAGCCTCAGGCGGTGATTGAAACCTTGCACCGGCTGACCAAAGGCGACGCTTATGTCACTTCTGATGTGGGTCAGCACCAGATGTTTGCCGCGCTCTATTATCCGTTTGATAAACCACGCCGTTGGATCAACTCCGGCGGTTTGGGCACCATGGGCTTTGGGCTGCCAGCGGCGCTCGGGGTGAAGCTGGCGCTGCCGGAAGAAACCGTGGTGTGTGTGACCGGTGATGGCAGTATCCAGATGAACATTCAGGAACTGTCTACCGCTCTGCAATACAACCTGCCGGTGATCGTGCTCAATCTGAATAACGGTTATCTGGGCATGGTGAAGCAGTGGCAGGATATGATTTATTCTGGCCGCCACTCCCAGTCCTACATGAATTCTCTGCCAGACTTTGTGAAACTGGCGGAGGCTTACGGTCATGTGGGGATTGCCATTCGCACGCCAGATGAGCTGGAAAGCAAACTGGCACAGGCGCTGGCCGAGAAAGAGCGGCTGGTATTTGTCGATGTCACCGTCGATGAAACCGAACATGTTTACCCAATGCAAATCCGCGGTGGAAGCATGGACGATATGTGGTTAAGCAAAACGGAGAGAACCTGATGAGGCGCCGTATTTTATCTGTACTACTGGAAAACGAATCCGGTGCGTTGTCGCGCGTGGTAGGGCTGTTCTCCCAGCGTGGCTACAACATTGAAAGCCTGACGGTAGCGCCGACCGACGATCCAACATTGTCTCGTATGACTATTCAGACCGTTGGCGATGAAAAGGTGCTGGAGCAGATTGAAAAGCAGCTGCACAAGCTGGTCGACGTGCTGCGCGTCAGTGAACTGGTTCAAGGGTCGCACGTTGAGCGTGAAATCATGCTGGTGAAATTGCAGGCCAGCGGTTACGGGCGTGAAGAAGTGAAGCGCAGTACGGACATTTTCCGCGGCCAGATTGTGGATGTCACGGCTTCGCTGTATACCGTCCAACTGGCCGGGACCAGCGACAAACTCGATGCGTTCCTTAATGCCGTGCGCGAAGTGGCGGAAATTGTTGAAGTTGCGCGCTCAGGGATTGTGGGTGTTTCGCGCGGTGATAAAATCATGCGCTAGCCAAGCTGAATTTTGCTGGCTAACGAGAGGGCGTAGCTTCATTGCTACGCCCTTTCTTTTTACTTTTTGCCCATTTGCTGGCACCTTTCTGCAAAAGCGGTTGCTCGGCTGGGTTTTCTGCTGTTAGATCCAAAGACTGGGTTGAATAACCATAGTGATTATTATGGTTACTCGCTATCTTCCCTCTTTCAAACCGCAGCGTTGTTTAGCCGTGATCTGAGAGTGAAAGACTAAAACTGCACTCTTTATTTCTACTTTATTTTCAGCGTCATTAAGGGGTTAACGTGAAACTGGATGAAATCGCGCGTCTCGCAGGCGTTTCGCGCACTACGGCCAGTTATGTCATCAACGGCAAGGCGAAGCAGTATCGTGTCAGCGATAAAACCGTCGAAAAAGTGATGGCCGTGGTCAGGGAGCACAACTATCACCCGAATGCTGTCGCGGCAGGGCTACGCGCTGGCCGCACCCGCTCAATCGGCCTGGTGATACCGGATCTTGAAAATACCAGCTATACCCGCATCGCCAACTATCTGGAGCGTCAGGCACGCCAGCGGGGTTATCAACTGTTGATCGCCTGCTCGGAAGATCAGCCGGACAACGAAATGCGCTGTGTGGAGCATCTGCTGCAACGCCAGGTGGATGCGATCATTGTGTCTACCGCATTGCCGCCTGAGCATCCTTTCTATCAGCGCTGGGCCAACGATCCTTTCCCGATCATTGCGTTAGACCGTGCGCTGGATCGTGAGCATTTCATCAGCGTGGTTGGGGCCGATCAGGAGGACTCCTTAGCGCTGGCGCAGGAGTTACGCAGCTTCCCGGCCGAGTCAGTGCTGTATATTGGGGCATTGCCAGAGCTTTCGGTGAGTTTTCTGCGTGAGCAAGGGTTTCGCGAGGCTTGGCAGGATGACGCACGCCATGTGGACTATCTGTATGCCAATAGCTATGAACGTGATGCCGCAGGGGCACTGTTTGCCGAATGGCTGAAAACCCACCCAATGCCGCAGGCGCTGTTTACCACCTCCTTCTCCCTATTGCAGGGGGTGATGGATGTGACGCTGAAAAAATATGGGCGTTTACCCACGGATCTGGCTATTGCCACCTTTGGTGATAATGAGCTGCTGGATTTCTTGGAATGCCCGGTGCTGGCCGTGGCACAGCGCCACCGTGATGTGGCCGAGCGGGTGTTGGAGCTGGTTCTGGCCAGCCTTGACGAACCACGTAAACCGAAACCGGGCATGACGCGCATCCGTCGTAACCTGTTCCGCCGTGGCAGCCTGAGCCGGAAATAAGTCAACAGGGGCCAGCAAGCCGGGCCCCTGTTTTTACACATATCCCACGACCCGGAATAACCTACGGCAATACTCCAGAAAATAGCCATACACCACTCCCATTGCCATTGATACCAGCGCATTACTGGCTACCGCCGCCATAATTTGTTGCCCATCGGCACCCACGCTCCACAGAATCGCCGCATAAACCGGTGACTGAAAACTGACATAGGCCAGAAGATCGGCCAGATTGCGCAGTAAAAACTGCCCACGCGGGAAATGGCGAGCCGTAGCGATAAAAAAATCGCGGTAGCGGCCATACGGCCAGGCAATAAGAATGTTGACGGGAATCGACAATAAGCGGGAAGAGAGCGATTGGCTGAAACTCATGCCAGAAATCAGAATTTCAATCGCCATGCCTGCCAGAAAGCAGTACACCACCAAGGCAAAAGTATCGGCAGCGGCGCTGCGTAAACGTGAAGCAGGTGAAAACATGGGGTGAGCTCCTGTGCATTAGGTTAATACTTTTACTTTAAATGTTAATGTAGTGTAATAATCTGTAATTTAAAACAAAACCAGTTTACTAAACTGCATTGATTATTTTAACTAGCTCAATATTTTTATTTTTAACAATTGAGTGGTTTTTGTCCTGACGGAATGCGCCAAAATACAGTTTGGAGGGATTAAAAATGGGAGATATCAACAAAGTTATTAGAAACAGTATGTTGCGATTTTTTTCTTGGTTTGGGTGCTAAAAGGCGATTTACACAGCAACAAATAGAAATGTAAAAAAGTGCAACCTGAATTGTAAGTGAGTATTTTGGGAATAATCCCACTCAATTAACTGAAATTAGAATGGGTAAGCCTTGCAATATCCGCTCGATATATTTTTTCTGTGTGTCCTTCATTGATGGGATAATTGACGTAAAATAGCGCCCGGTTTACGGCGAAATATTTATCGAGTGTTATTAAGTCAATGGCTTATAACACATAACTGTAGGCCAGCAACGTGAAGCCAGGCCTTGGTGGACGCGGCTTGCCGCAGAGTGGCAACCGGTGATTGTCCGGTTTGAAAGTGAGACCTGGATTGCAGAAGGAAGTAATGAGTTAATTAATCGCCAATTTGTGAGTTTTTTAATCACCTTATTGCCGTTTAGAAAATTCTTCCCGTTTATCATGGTGTTAATTTTTATTCGTTTAATAAATAGAGTTCCTTTCGTGAGTCAGCCCCCAGAATGAACACTGAAATATTGCCAAAGCGCTGCCGCTCTGGCTTGACAAGGTTTTCATACCCTCCGTAAACTCTAATTTGTGGTAATTTGTGGGGGAAAGTGGTGAAAAAGGTCACGAGGGGGTAGCTCAGGTATGTTCCGTGGAGCAACGATGGTTAACCTCGACAGTAAAGGGCGGCTTGCCGTACCTACCCGTTATCGGGATTTACTGAATGAGGAGTCGCAAGGCCAAATGGTTTGTACCATTGACCTCCATCAGCCCTGCCTGCTGCTTTACCCATTACCCCAATGGGAAATTATCGAACAGAAATTGTCCCGTCTTTCGAGCATGAATCCCGCCGAGCGCCGCGTTCAGCGCTTACTTTTGGGGCATGCCAGCGAGTGTCAGATGGATGGGGCCGGGCGGTTGCTGTTGGCCAGTACGCTGCGCCAACACGCCGGGCTGACGAAAGAAGTGATGCTGGTCGGGCAGTTCAACAAGTTTGAACTGTGGGATGAACAGACCTGGTATCAACAAGTCAAGGACGATATTGACGCAGAACAATCCACTCAGGAACCCTTGTCTGAGCGGCTACAGGACTTGTCACTATAAGCATGTTGGAAAACTATAAACACACCACCGTACTGTTGGATGAGGCCGTGAATGGCCTCAATATTCGTAGTAACGGTACATACATTGACGGAACTTTTGGTCGCGGTGGCCATTCTCGTCTGATTCTGTCCCAATTGGGGCCGGAAGGGCGCTTGTTGGCTATTGACCGCGATCCGCAGGCCATTGCCGCTGCCCAATCTATTGAAGATTCTCGTTTTACTATCGTACACGGCCAGTTTTCTGATTTGTCGCACTATGTGCGGGAACGCGATCTGGTCGGCAAAATTGACGGTGTGTTGCTCGATCTGGGGGTTTCTTCTCCGCAGCTGGATGACGCTGAGCGTGGTTTTTCCTTTATGCGTGACGGCCCGCTGGATATGCGCATGGATCCCTCAAGCGGCCAGTCCGCCGCCGAATGGCTGATGAAAGCCGAAGCCGATGACATTGCCTGGGTGTTGAAAACCTTCGGCGAAGAGCGTTTTGCCAAGCGCATTGCGCGCGCCATCGTGGAAAGAAACCGTACTGAACCGATGACGCGCACCAAAGAACTGGCGGATCTGATCGCTAACGCCAGCCCGTTCCGCGAAAAGCACAAGCATCCGGCGACGCGCAGTTTCCAGGCGATCCGTATCTATATCAACAGCGAACTGGAAGAGATCGAGCGTGCGCTGGATGGCGCGCTGGAAGTACTGGCTCCGCAGGGCCGCTTGTCGATCATCAGCTTCCATTCGTTGGAAGATCGCATCGTCAAACGCTTTATGCGCCACCACAGCCGTGGAGCCCAGGTTCCGGCCGGTATTCCGTTGACCGAAGCGCAGTTGCGCGAGATGGGCGGCCGTACGCTGAAAGCGCTGGGCAAAATGATGCCGTCTGATGCGGAAGTGGCAGAAAACCCGCGTGCGCGCAGTTCGGTGCTGCGTATTGCCGAGAGGATGCCCGCGTGATTGGCAATGAACGCCACGGATTGGTCGGGGTCATCAGCGGTGATCTGCTGCGTAACGCTAAGATCCCGCTGATTTTACTGGCTGCCGTACTGGTTTCCGCCGTTTTTGTGGTCACTACCGCGCACCGCACCCGTTTGCTGACCGCCGAGCGCGAACAGCTGGTTCTGGAGCGGGATGCGCTGGATATTGAGTGGCGCAACCTGATTCTGGAAGAGAACGCCCTTGGCGATCACAGCCGTGTAGAACGTATTGCTACCGAGAAATTGCAGATGCAGCACGTTGATCCATCGCAGGAAAATATCATCGTTAAACCATAAAGGGCTTAACCACATTCACGACACGGAGCAGAAAGAGAACCAATGAAAGCAGCACGCCCCGGTAAGTTGAAACGCCAGGAAGATCAAGCCAGCTTTGTTAGCTGGCGTTTTGCGTTGCTGTGCGGCTGTATTCTGCTGGCGTTGACCGGGCTGTTGGTGCGTGTGGCTTACCTACAGGTGATCAACCCGGATCGGCTGGTGAAAGAGGGCGATATGCGCTCGCTGCGTGTGCAGGAAGTGCCTACCGCGCGCGGCATGATTAGCGATCGCTCCGGCCGTCCGTTGGCCGTCAGCGTGCCGGTGAACGCCGTATGGGCCGATCCTAAAGAGCTGATCGAGCGTGGTGGCATTACGCTGGATTCGCGCTGGAAGGCGCTTTCCGATGCGTTGCAGATCCCGCTGGATCAGTTATCTAACCGCATTAACGCCAACCCGAAAGGGCGCTTTGTTTATCTGGCGCGTCAGGTTAACCCGGCGATTGGTGACTATATCCACAAGCTGAAACTGCCGGGGATCTACCTGCGCCAGGAATCACGCCGTTACTATCCTTCCGGGCAGGTGACCTCGCACATTATCGGCGTCACCAACATTGATGGTGAAGGGATCGAAGGGGTTGAAAAGAGCTTCGACCGTTGGCTGACCGGGCAACCGGGTGAGCGAACCGTACGTAAAGATCGTTATGGCCGGGTGATTGAGGATGTCTCCTCAGTGGATAGCCTGGCGGCGCACAACCTGATGCTGAGCATTGACGAACGCTTGCAGGCGCTGGTGTATCGCGAATTGAATAATGCCGTGGCCTTTAACAAGGCGGAATCTGGCACCGCCGTGTTGGTGGATGTGAATACCGGCGAAGTGTTGGCAATGGCCAACAGCCCATCGTACAACCCGAATAATATGGCCGGTACGCCGAAAGACACCATGCGTAACCGTGCAATTACCGATATTTTTGAACCGGGTTCCACAGTGAAACCGATGGTGGTAATGACGGCATTGCAGCGCGGCGTAGTGAAAGAAAACAGCGTGCTCAATACCATTCCTTACCGCATTAACGGCCATGAAATCAAAGATGTGGCGCGTTATTCGGAACTGTCCATGACCGGGATCTTGCAGAAGTCGAGTAACGTCGGTGTTTCTAAACTGGCGTTAGCGATGCCGTCCTCAGCGTTAGTAGATACTTACTCACACTTTGGACTGGGAAAGGCGACCAACTTGGGGCTGGTCGGAGAAAGCAGTGGCTTATACCCAAAAAAACAACGGTGGTCTGACATAGAGAGGGCCACCTTCTCTTTCGGCTACGGGCTGATGGTAACGCCGTTACAGTTAGCGCGAGTCTATGCCACGATCGGCAGTTTGGGCGTATATCGCCCATTGTCGATCACTAAAGTTGACCCTCCGGTCGCCGGTGAGCGCGTCTTTCCTGAAGCTACGGTGCGTACCGTGGTGCATATGATGGAAAGCGTAGCCCTGCCGGGCGGCGGCGGCGTGAAAGCCGCCATCAAGGGTTACCGCATTGCGATTAAAACCGGTACCGCTAAAAAAGTCGGCCCGGACGGTAAATACGTCAACCGATATATCGCTTATACCGCGGGTGTGGCGCCCGCCAGTCAACCCCGTTTTGCCCTGGTGGTGGTGATCAACGATCCACAGGGCGGCAAGTACTACGGCGGTGCGATTTCAGCGCCCGTGTTTGGTGCGATCATGGGGGGCGTGCTGCGGATCATGAACATTGAGCCGGATGCTTTGCCTACCAGCGACAAAAGCGAATTAGTTATCAACAGTAAAGAGGGTACAGGTGGCAGATCGTAATTTACGCGATTTACTCGCTCCTTGGGTGCCAACGGCACCCGAGCGCCAGCTTAGGGAAATGATATTAGACAGCCGCATTGCGGCTGCCGGGGATCTGTTTGTCGCCGTTGTCGGCCATCAAACGGATGGTCGCCGCTATATTCCGCAAGCCATCGCGCAAGGGGTTGCCGCCGTTATCGCCGAGGCCGAAAGCCAGGCCGAAGACGGCAAAATCTGTGAAATGCACGGTGTGCCAGTGATTTACCTGAGCCAACTCAATCAGCGCCTTTCCGCACTGGCCGGGCGTTTTTACCAGCAGCCCGCAGATCGCCTGCGTTTGATCGGCGTGACCGGTACCAACGGCAAAACCACCACCACGCAGCTGTTGGCGCAATGGAGTCAATTGCTAGGGGAAACCGCTGCGGTGATGGGTACGGTCGGTAATGGGTTGCTGGGGCAGGTTTGCCCAACGGAAAATACCACCGGTTCTGCGGTGGATGTCCAACATATCCTGAACGATCTGGCCGAACAGGGCGCTACCTTTGCCGCAATGGAAGTCTCTTCTCATGGCTTGGTGCAGCACCGCGTAGCTGCTTTACCGTTCGCAGCGGCCGTATTCACCAACCTGAGCCGCGATCATCTTGATTATCATGGCGACATGGCCAGCTACGAAGCGGCTAAATGGTCGCTGTTTGCGGATCATGAGGTTGGGCAGGCGATTATCAATGCCGATGATGAAGTCGGGCAGTGCTGGCTGGCTAAACTGCCGGATGCGGTGGCCGTTACCATGCACGATAACTTGCAGCCTGGCTGCCGTGGCCGCTGGTTGAAGGCCACCGCAGTGAATTATCACGATAACGGTGCCACCATCCATTTCAGCTCAAGCTGGGGCAATGGCGAGATTGAAAGCCGCCTGATGGGGGCGTTCAACGTCAGTAACCTGCTGTTGGCGCTGGCAACATTGCTGTCGCTTGGTTATCCGTTTGATGACCTGGTGAAAACTGCCAATCAATTGCAGCCGGTCTGTGGCCGCATGGAAGTGTTCAATGCGCCGGGCAAGCCGACGGTCGTGGTGGATTATGCCCACACCCCGGATGCCTTGGAAAAGGCCTTGGAAGCCGCACGCTTGCATTGCCAGGGGCAACTGTGGTGCGTGTTTGGCTGTGGTGGCGATCGCGACAAAGGTAAGCGCCCACTTATGGGCGGCATTGCCGAGCAGTTCGCTGATCGGGTGGTGGTCACCGACGACAACCCGCGCACCGAAGAACCGCAGGCCATCATCAAAGATATTCTCGCCGGGTTGCTGGATGCCGGGCATGTGCAGGTGATCCACGGGCGTGCAGAAGCCGTCACCAGCGCCATCATGCAGGCAAAAGAACAGGATGTGGTACTGGTGGCGGGCAAAGGCCATGAGGATTACCAAGTGGTGGGTAACCGTCGCTTGGACTACTCCGATCGCACCACCGTCGCGCGTCTGCTGGGGGTATTGGCATGATCCCGGTCTCCCTTAAGACACTGGCGAAGGTATTGAGCGCTGAACTGATCGGTGCTGATTGCCAAATCACCGAAGTGACGACCAATACACGTCAGATCACGCCAGGTTGCCTTTTTGTGGCGCTGAAAGGTGAGCGTTTTGACGCCCATGACTTTGCTGCTGACGCCATCACTGCGGGCGCAGGAGCGCTGCTGGTAAGTAAGCGCTTATTGGGGGATGTGCCGCAACTGGTGGTAAAAGATACCCGCATTGCGTTGGGGCAGCTTGCCGCCTGGGTGCGCCAACAAGTTCCGGCCAAAGTGGTGGCGCTGACCGGCTCATCGGGCAAGACCTCGGTGAAAGAAATGACCGCCGCCATTCTGCGTGAATGTGGCGAAGTGCTGTATACCGCCGGGAATTTCAATAACGACATCGGCGTGCCGCTGACGTTACTGCGTTTACAGCCGCAGCATGATTTTGCCGTGATTGAGCTGGGCGCGAATCATATTGGTGAGATCGCTTATACCACCGCTTTAACCCAACCGCAGAGCGCGCTGGTGAACAACCTGGCGGCAGCACATTTGGAAGGGTTCGGCTCTCTGGCCGGTGTGGCTCAGGCAAAAGGTGAAATCTTTGCCGGTCTGCCTGCTGATGGTGTGGCGATCATCAACGCCGACAATAACGACTGGCCGCATTGGCAGGCCCAATTACAGGGCAAGAAAGTGTGGCGCTTCTCGCCGCAGGTGGCAGAGTCCGTAGACTTTTTTGCCAGCGATATCCAGGTGAATGGCAAGGGAACGCAGTTTACTCTGCACAGTCCGTTTGGCACGGTGGCTATCGAGCTGCCACTGCCGGGCCGCCATAACGTGGCCAATGCCTTGGCGGCAGCGGCACTGGCGATGTCGGTAGGTGCCAGCCTGCAAGCGGTGCGAAAAGGGTTACAACAGTTGCAAGCGGTGCCGGGGCGTTTATTCCCGGTCGTGCTGGCGGAAGGCAAACTGTTGCTGGATGACAGCTATAACGCCAACGTCGGTTCCATGATAGCGGCTGCACAGACGCTGGCAGAAATGCCGGGTTACCGGGTGATGGTGGTTGGCGATATGGCCGAACTGGGTGCAGAAGCCGAAGAGTGTCACCGCCAGGTGGGAGAAGCCGCCCGTCTGGCAGGCGTTGATCAAGTGATCAGCGTGGGCCAACTGAGCCAAGTGCTGAGTTCGGCAGCCGGTAACGGCGAACATTATCAAGATAAAACAGCAGTGACCGCACGCGTGGCGGAATTACTGTCAGCACATGCGGTAATTACCGTGTTAATCAAAGGGTCACGTAGTGCCGCAATGGAGCAGGTAGTACGCGCGTTACAGGAGAAAGCACCATGTTAGTTTGGCTGGCCGAACATTTGGTCAAATATTACTCAGGCTTCAACGTCTTTTCCTATCTGACGTTCCGGGCCATTGTCAGCCTGCTGACCGCGCTGTTTATTTCTCTGTGGATGGGGCCGCGGGTGATCAAACGCCTGCAGGAAATGTCCTTTGGCCAGGTGGTGCGTAACGACGGGCCAGAATCGCACTTCAGTAAACGCGGCACGCCAACCATGGGCGGCATCATGATCCTGACCTCCATCACCATTTCGGTGCTGATGTGGGCTTATCCCTCTAACCCTTATGTCTGGTGCGTGCTGTTCGTGCTGGTGGGCTACGGCATCGTCGGGTTTGTCGATGACTATCGCAAAGTGGTGCGCAAGGATACCCGAGGGTTGATTGCCCGCTGGAAGTACTTCTGGCAATCGGTGATTGCGCTGCTTGCCGCTTTTACCATGTATGCCATAGGAAAAGACACGCCAGCCACCGAGTTGGTGGTGCCATTTTTTAAAGACGTCATGCCGCAACTCGGCCTGTTGTACGTGCTGCTGGCTTACTTTGTGATTGTCGGTACCAGCAACGCAGTCAACCTGACCGATGGGCTGGATGGTTTGGCGATCATGCCAACCGTGTTCGTGGCCGCCGGTTTTGCGCTGGTTGCCTGGGCGACCGGTAACGTGAATTTTGCCAGCTACCTGCACATCCCCTATCTGCGCCATGCCGGTGAACTGGTGATTGTGTGTACCGCCATTGTGGGGGCCGGTTTAGGCTTTCTGTGGTTCAACACTTACCCAGCCCAGGTGTTTATGGGTGATGTCGGTTCGCTGGCGTTAGGGGGAGCATTGGGGACGATCGCCGTGCTGCTGCGTCAGGAGTTTTTGCTGGTGATTATGGGCGGCGTGTTCGTGGTTGAAACGCTGTCGGTGATCTTGCAGGTGGGGTCGTTCAAGCTGCGCGGGCAACGTATTTTCCGCATGGCACCGATTCATCACCACTATGAATTGAAAGGTTGGCCAGAGCCGCGCGTGATCGTGCGCTTCTGGATTATTTCGCTGATGCTGGTGCTGATTGGCCTGGCGACGCTGAAGGTGCGCTAATTATGGTGGATTATCAGGGTAAAAAAGTGGTCATCATCGGGTTAGGCCTCACCGGTTTGTCCTGTGTTGATTTCTTTATGATGCGTGGTGTGACGCCGCGCATTATGGATACCCGTATTGCTCCGCCGGGGCTGGATAAGTTGCCTGAGAGCGTGGAGCGGCATTTGGGCGATCTGAATCAGGATTGGCTGCTGGAAGCGGATTTGATCGTTGCCAGCCCAGGTATCGCCTTAGCGATACCGGCCTTGAGCACCGCTGTGGATGCCGGTGTGGAAATCGTCGGCGACGTCGAGCTGTTTTGTCGCGAGGCACAGGCACCGATTGTGGCGATCACCGGTTCTAACGGTAAAAGCACGGTGACCACGCTGGTGGGTGAAATGGCCAAAGCTGCCGGTTGGGCGGTGGGGGTCGGCGGTAATATCGGCCTGCCTGCGCTCAGCCTGCTGCGTCAGGAATGCCAGCTTTATGTGCTTGAGTTGTCGAGTTTCCAATTGGAAACCACCTACAGCCTGCGTGCTGCCGCCGCTACCATTCTGAACGTGACCGAAGATCATATGGATCGCTATCCGTTTGGCTTGCAGCAGTATCGTGCCGCCAAACTGCGGATCTATGAAAATGCCAGTAGGTGCGTGGTGAACGCAGACGACGCGCTAACCATGCCGGTGCGTGGTGCCGACAAGCGCTGTGTCAGCTTTGGTGCTGATGTGGGGGATTATCACCTCAATCGCCAGCAGGGCGAAACCTGGCTGCGGGTTAACGGCGAGAAAGTCCTCAACACCCGCGAGATGAAACTCACTGGCCAGCATAACTATACCAATGCGCTGGCGGCCTTGGCGTTGGCCGATGCGGTCAAACTGCCGCGCTCTTCCAGCCTGAAAGCGCTGACCACCTTTACCGGCCTGGAGCACCGTTTCCAACTGGTGTGGGAACATAACGGCGTGCGCTGGATTAATGATTCTAAAGCCACCAACGTTGGCAGCACCGAAGCGGCGCTGAACGGTCTGCAGGTTGAGGGTACGCTGCACCTGCTGTTGGGCGGTGATGGCAAATCTGCGGATTTCTCATCGCTGGCGCGTTATCTGCAAGGTGACAACGTGCGTTTGTACTGCTTTGGCCGCGATGGTGCCCAACTGGCAGAGTTGCGCCCAGAGATTGCGACCTTGACTGACACCATGGAGCAGGCGATGCAAACGATCGCTGGGTGCGTGAAAGCGGGCGATATGGTGCTGCTATCACCCGCCTGCGCCAGCCTGGATCAGTTCCGTAATTTTGAAGAGCGTGGCAACGAGTTTGCCCGTCTGGCGCAGGAGCTTGGCGGATGAGACTACGGGTGCCGACGTTTGGCCTGACCAACAAGCTGAAAGACTGGGTGATGGGGTCGCGTGAAAGCGATTCGAACAGTATGGTGCTGTATGACCGCACTCTGCTGTGGTTAACCCTAGGCCTGGCGGTGATCGGTTTTGTGATGGTGACGTCGGCATCAATGCCGATCGGCCAACGTCTGGCAGAAGATCCGTTCCTGTTTGCCAAACGTGATGCACTTTATCTGGTACTGGCATTTGGCCTGTCGCTGGTTACGCTGCGTATCCCGATGGAAGTGTGGCAGCGCTACAGCAACGTCATGCTGCTGGTGTCGATGGTGATGCTGCTGATCGTGTTGGTGGTCGGCAGTTCGGTCAACGGCGCATCGCGCTGGATCTCTCTTGGCCCGCTGCGCATTCAGCCAGCCGAACTCTCCAAACTGTCGCTGTTCTGTTACCTGTCGAGTTACTTGGTGCGTAAGGTCGAAGAAGTGCGTAGTAACTTCTGGGGCTTCTGTAAACCGATGGGGGTGATGGTGGTGTTGGCGGTATTGCTGCTGGCACAACCGGATTTAGGTACGGTGGTGGTGCTGTTTATCACCACCTTGGCGATGTTGTTTCTGGCCGGTGCCAAGATGTGGCAGTTCCTGGCGATTATCGGTTCCGGTGCGTTTGCGGTAGGGCTGCTGGTGATTGCCGAGCCCTATCGTATGCGCCGTGTGACCTCGTTCTGGAACCCATGGGCCGATCCATTCGGTAGCGGCTACCAGCTAACCCAGTCGCTGATGGCGTTCGGCCGTGGCGAGTTCTGGGGGCAGGGGCTGGGTAATTCGGTACAGAAGCTGGAGTATTTACCGGAAGCGCACACCGACTTTATCTTCGCGATTTTAGGTGAGGAATTGGGCTATATCGGTGTGGTTTTAGCCCTGTTAATGGTATTCTTCGTCGCTTTTCGCGCGATGTCGATCGGCCGCCGCGCACTGGAGATCGATCAGCGATTCTCCGGTTTCTTGGCATGTTCGATCGGCGTTTGGTTCAGTTTCCAGGCGTTGGTTAACGTGGGTGCGGCTGCGGGAATGCTGCCGACCAAAGGGCTGACGCTGCCGCTGATCAGCTATGGTGGTTCGAGTTTGATCATTATGTCGACGGCGATTGTGCTGTTGCTGCGTATTGACTATGAAACGCGCCTGACCAAAGCGCAGGCGTTTGTGAAGAGGTAACGGATGAGCGGTAAAGCTAAGCGTTTAATGGTGATGGCGGGCGGTACTGGCGGGCATGTGTTCCCGGGGCTGGCGGTTGCGCATCATCTGATGGCGCAGGGCTGGCAGGTGCGCTGGCTCGGAACCGCCGACCGTATGGAAGCCGATTTAGTGCCAAAGCATGGGATCGAAATCGATTTCATCCGTATTTCCGGTTTACGCGGCAAAGGGCTGAAGGCCCAGTTGACCGCGCCGTTACGCATCTGGCGTGCCGTGCGTCAGGCCAAGGCGATTATGCGCAGCTATCAGCCCGACGTGGTGCTGGGGATGGGCGGTTACGTTTCCGGCCCCGGTGGCTTGGCTGCCTGGCTGTGCGGTGTCCCGGTGGTGCTGCATGAGCAGAATGGTATTGCGGGTTTGACCAATCGCTGGTTATCGCGCATCGCCAAAACGGTGTTGCAGGCTTTCCCCGGCGCGTTCCCAAGTGCGGAGGTAGTGGGTAACCCGGTGCGTACCGATGTGTTGGCATTACCGCTGCCAGCGGAACGCTTGGCTGGGCGTGAAGGGCCGGTTCGCGTGCTGGTGATTGGCGGTAGCCAGGGCGCACGCGTGCTGAATCAGACCGTTCCTGAAGCCGCAGCGCTGCTGGGTGATAAGATTACCCTTTGGCATCAGGTAGGCAAAGGGGCACTGGAAACGGTGCTGCATGACTACCAGAGGGTAGGGCAGACCCAGCACAAAGTGACTGAATTTATCGATGACATGGCGACTGCCTATGCTTGGGCTGATGTGGTGGTGTGCCGTTCCGGTGCGCTGACCGTCAGTGAGATTGCAGCGGCCGGTTTGCCAGCCATTTTCGTGCCTTTCCAGCACAAAGATCGCCAGCAATATTGGAATGCGCGTCCGCTGGAAGCGGCAGGCGCGGCGAAAATTATTGAGCAGCCGCAGTTTACCGCCGGGACCATGGCGGAGTTGTTGGCGGGCTGGGATCGCCCAACGTTACTGGCAATGGCCGAAAAGGCTCGTGCGGTGGCGATACCGGATGCAACAGAACGCGTGGCGGCGGAGATTGTTCGCGTCGCCAAATAGATAATGCAGGGCTTGGTTCGCCGGGCCACATGAAGAATAAGCAAGATGGGGTTCGCAGATTGAACCCGGATAGAGAGAGTGATGAATACACAACAATTGGCGAAACTACGCACTTTCGTGCCCGAGATGCGACGCGTCCGGCACATCCACTTTGTTGGCATCGGTGGTGCCGGCATGGGGGGTATCGCCGAAGTGTTGGCTAACGAAGGCTATCAGATCAGCGGTTCCGATTTGGCACCGAATCCGGTCACCCAACAGTTGAGCGAGCTTGGGGCAACGATTTACTTCCATCACCGCCCAGAGAATGTGCTGGATGCCAGCGTGGTGGTGGTTTCCACCGCGATTTCGGCAGATAACCCGGAGATCGTCGCGGCCCGAGAGGCACGCATTCCGGTGATCCAGCGTGCAGAGATGCTGGCCGAACTGATGCGTTATCGTCATGGCATCGCAATCGCCGGTACGCACGGCAAGACCACCACCACGGCGATGGTATCGAGTATTTACGCAGAAGCTGGTTTGGATCCGACGTTTGTTAACGGTGGATTGGTGAAGGCGGCGGGGACTCATGCGCGCTTGGGCTCCAGCCGTTATCTGATTGCCGAAGCCGATGAGAGCGATGCGTCGTTCCTGCATCTGCAACCGATGGTGGCGATTGTCACCAATATCGAAGCCGACCATATGGATACCTACCATGGCGATTTCGAAAACCTGAAGCAGACGTTTATCAATTTCCTGCACAACTTGCCGTTTTATGGTCGTGCGGTGATGTGTATTGATGATCCGGTGGTGCGTGAATTGCTGCCGCGCGTGGGCCGCCATATTACTACTTACGGCTTCAGTGAAGATGCCGATGTGCGCGTAGAGAGCTATCGCCAGATCGGCCATCAGGGGCATTTTACTCTGAGCCGCCAGGACAAGCCGTTGCTGACGGTGACTCTGAACGCACCGGGCCGCCATAATGCGCTGAACGCCGCAGCAGCGGTTGCGGTAGCAACGGAAGAAGGCATTGCCGATGAAGCCATTCTGCGTGCGTTGGCTGGTTTTCAGGGAACGGGCCGTCGTTTTGATGTCCTTGGTGATTTCCCGCTGGCAGCGGTTAACGGGAAACCCGGTAGTGCGATGCTGGTGGACGATTATGGCCACCATCCAACCGAAGTGGATGCGACCATCAAGGCTGCGCGTGCAGGTTGGCCGAGCAAGCGCCTGGTGATGATTTTCCAGCCGCACCGTTTCACGCGTACCCGCGATCTGTACGACGACTTTGCCCATGTGTTATCGCAGGTGGATGTGCTGCTGATGCTGGATGTTTATTCGGCGGGTGAAACGCCGATCCCAGGTGCCGACAGCCGTTCGCTGTGCCGCACCATTCGCAATCGCGGCAAGTTGGATCCGATCCTGATTGCCGATGCGGAAATCGTGCCGGAAACGCTGGCGCAATTGTTGCAGGGGGACGATCTGATTCTGGTGCAAGGCGCGGGCAACGTCGGTAAAATTGCGCGCAAATTAGCTGAGCTGAAGTTGCAGCCACAGAATAAAGAGGAGGGCTACCATGGCGGATAAAGTTGCCGTGTTGCTGGGTGGAACCTCCGCAGAACGAGATGTGTCACTGCAATCCGGTGCCGCAGTGCTGGCTGGGTTGAGAGAAGCCGGTATTGATGCTCACCCGATCGATACCCGCGATTTCCCGGTGACCCAATTGAAAGAACAAGGGTTTAACAAGGTCTTTATCGCGCTGCACGGGCGTGGCGGTGAAGATGGCACTTTGCAGGGCCTGTTGGAGTTTTTGCAGTTGCCTTATACCGGTAGCGGTGTAATGGCATCGGCCCTGACCATGGACAAGTGGCGCACCAAGCTGGTGTGGCAATCTATGGGTTTACCGATCGCCCCTTATGTGGCGCTGTGCCGCCAGCAGTATTTGGGTAGCGAGCGGGAGAGCCTGCTGGCCGCCGTGGCAGCTCTAGGTTTACCGTTGATCGTCAAGCCGAGCCGTGAAGGCTCCAGCGTTGGGATGAGTAAGGTCACCGAGAGCAGCGCTCTTGAAAGCGCGTTGGCAGAGGCTTTCCACCATGACGACGACGTGTTGGTGGAAAAATGGTTGAGCGGCCCCGAATATACCGTGGCGATCCTCGGTGACCAGGTGTTGCCTTCCATCCGCATTCAGCCCGCTGGAGTGTTTTACGACTATCAGGCCAAATATATTGCCGACGACACGCAGTATTTTTGCCCGAGTGGCCTGAACGCGCATCAGGAAGCCGAGATGGCTGCGCTGGCACTGCGTGCCTATCGTGGGCTGGATTGCAGCGGTTGGGGGCGTGTTGACGTGATGCAAGACAGCGATGGTGGTTTTTATCTGCTGGAGGTGAATACCTCGCCAGGCATGACCAGCCACAGTCTGGTGCCGATGGCGGCGCGTCAGTCAGGGCTAACGTTCTCGCAGCTGGTCGCGGCAATTCTGGCATTGGCTGACTGAGATGTCGCAAGCGGCCCTGAATACGCGCGATCGCGAGGTGGATAACGGCCCGCGCCGCAGCAATGGCACTCAGCTGGCAGGCATGATTTTCCTGCTGATGGTGTTGGGAACCATTTTGTGGGGCGGTTGGGCGGTGATTGGCTGGATGAAAGATGCCAGCCGCCTGCCGCTCTCGAAGCTGGTGGTGACCGGTGAACGCCATTACACCACCAACGACGATATTCGCCAGGCGATTCTGGCACTGGGAGCACCCGGCACCTTTATGACGCAGGATGTGGACATCATCCAGCAGCAGATTGAACGCCTGCCTTGGATCAAGCAGGCCAGCGTGCGTAAACAGTGGCCGGATGAGCTGAAGATCCATCTGGTGGAGTATGTCCCGGTGGCACATTGGAACGATTTGCACATGGTTGATGCTGAAGGGAAGTCGTTCAGCGTACCGACAGAACGCTTAGGCAAACAGACATTGCCGTTGCTCTATGGCCCGGAGGGCAGCGAGCAGGATGTTCTGGAAGGTTACCGCGCGATGAGCAGCATGTTGGCGGCCAGTAGGTATACGTTGAAGATGGCGGCGATGACTGCCCGCCATTCATGGCAGTTGGCTTTGGATAACGATGTTCGGCTGGAGCTGGGACGTGACGATCGCATGGGGCGTCTGCAACGCTTTATCGGGCTTTATCCGGTATTGCAGCAGCAGGCGCAGGCGGAAAACAGGCGTGTCAGCTATGTCGATTTACGTTACGACACCGGTGCTTCGGTAGGTTGGGCTCAGGCGTTTATCGACCCGCAGGCGGGTGTACAGGCAGCAGGCGATCGGCCAAACAGTAATCAGCAACAGAATCAGGCACAGGCAAAACAACAATGATCAAGTCGACGGACAGAAAACTGGTAGTTGGACTGGAGATCGGAACTGCAAAAGTTTCCGCATTGGTAGGGGAAGTTCTGCCCGATGGCATGGTCAATATTATCGGGGTGGGCAGTTGCCCCTCTCGCGGGATGGATAAGGGTGGTGTCAACGACCTGGAATCGGTAGTCAAATGCGTTCAGCGTGCTATCGATCAGGCCGAACTGATGGCTGATTGTCAGATTTCTTCGGTTTATCTCGCATTATCGGGTAAACATATTAGCTGTCAGAACGAAATAGGGATGGTTCCTATTTCAGAAGAGGAAGTGACTCAGGAAGATGTAGAGAATGTGGTGCATACCGCCAAGTCGGTACGCGTACGCGATGAACACCGCATCCTGCATGTGATTCCTCAGGAATATGCCATTGATTATCAGGAAGGCATCAAAAACCCGGTGGGGTTATCCGGCGTGCGTATGCAGGCCAAGGTGCATCTGATCACCTGCCATAACGATATGGCGAAGAATATTGTCAAAGCGGTGGAACGCTGTGGTCTGAAAGTGGATCAACTGATTTTCGCCGGTCTGGCGGCCAGTTATGCGGTATTGACCGAAGATGAGCGTGAACTCGGCGTTTGTGTGGTGGATATCGGCGGCGGTACCATGGATATCGCGGTGTATACCGGCGGTGCTCTGCGCCATACCAAAGTCATCCCTTATGCCGGGAACGTGGTCACCAGCGATATCGCCTATGCCTTTGGCACACCACCGGCAGATGCGGAAGCGATTAAAGTTCGACACGGCTGTGCGCTTGGGTCGATTGTCAGCAAGGATGAGAGCGTAGAGGTGCCGAGCGTCGGAGGACGCCCGCCACGTAGTCTGCAAAGACAGACACTGGCTGAAGTGATTGAGCCACGCTACACGGAACTGTTGAATCTGGTTAACGATGAAATTTTGCAATTGCAGGAGCAACTACGGAGCCAAGGGGTGAAGCATCATCTGGCAGCGGGTATTGTGCTGACCGGCGGTGCCGCCCAGATTGATGGCTTGGCAGCCTGTGCGCAACGGGTATTCCACACCCAGGTACGCATCGGCCAACCCTTGAACATCACGGGCCTGACGGATTACGCACAGGAGCCTTATTACTCCACTGCGGTAGGGCTGTTGCACTATGGAAAAGAATCTCACCTGAGCGGTGAGGCAGAAGTAGAAAAACGCGCCTCGGTGGGCAATTGGTTTAAACGTATCAATAGCTGGCTGAGAAAAGAGTTTTAATGTTTCAACAAAGAGATCATGCTGAATTCATCTTTTTATGATCTCGCAGCGACAGGCACAAAACGGAGAGAAACTATGTTTGAACCAATGGAACTAACCAATGACGCGGTGATTAAAGTCATCGGCGTCGGCGGTGGCGGTGGCAACGCCGTTGAACACATGGTGCGCGAGCGCATTGAAGGTGTTGAATTCTTTGCCGTTAACACAGACGCTCAAGCGTTACGTAAAACGGCAGTGGGCCAAACCATCCAAATTGGTAGTGGTATTACTAAAGGATTGGGGGCAGGCGCGAACCCGGAAGTGGGTCGTAATTCGGCGGAAGAAGACCGTGAAGCCCTGCGTGTAGCCCTGGAAGGTGCAGACATGGTCTTTATCGCAGCAGGCATGGGGGGCGGTACCGGCACCGGTGCTGCGCCCGTGGTGGCTGAAGTTGCCAAAGAACTGGGTATCCTGACCGTCGCCGTGGTGACCAAGCCGTTCAATTTTGAAGGCAAGAAGCGCATGGCGTTCGCTGAGCAGGGTATCGCTGAGCTGTCCAAACACGTGGACTCGCTGATCACTATCCCGAACGACAAGTTGCTGAAAGTTCTGGGCCGTGGCATTTCTCTGCTGGACGCGTTTGGTGCGGCTAACGACGTGCTGAAAGGCGCGGTGCAGGGGATTGCCGAACTGATCACCCGTCCGGGCCTGATGAACGTCGACTTCGCCGACGTGCGCACCGTGATGTCCGAAATGGGCTACGCGATGATGGGCTCAGGTGTCGCGAGCGGTGAAGATCGTGCGGAAGAAGCGGCGGAAATGGCGATCTCCAGCCCACTGCTGGAAGACATCGACCTGTCCGGCGCCCGTGGCGTTCTGGTCAACATCACCGCTGGCTTCGATCTGCGTTTGGATGAGTTTGAAACCGTGGGTAACACTATCCGTGCTTTCGCTTCTGATAACGCGACCGTGGTGATCGGGACTTCGCTTGATCCGGAAATGAACGACGAACTGCGTGTGACCGTAGTGGCTACCGGTATTGGTATGGACAAACGTCCTGAAATCACCCTGGTAACCAACAAACAGGCCAGCCAGCCAGTGATGGATCACCGTTATCAGCAGCATGGTATGTCGCCGCTGCCGCAGGACGTTAAACCTGCTGCTAAAGTGGTGAACGATCAGAGCACGCAGCCGAATAAAGAGCCTGATTATCTGGATATTCCGGCCTTCTTGCGCAAGCAGGCAGACTAGGAATAAGCTGGAAATTTGGAATCTCCGCTCTTTGTGCTAAACTGTCCCGCCGGCCTTGCTGTATGCTTGGCCGGTAGGATGGATAAACATTGCGAGATAAAACGATGATCAAACAAAGGACATTAAAACGTATTATTCAGGCGACTGGTGTCGGTTTGCATACCGGCAAAAAAGTCACGCTGATAATGCGCCCAGCGCCGGCTAATACCGGGGTCATCTATCGTCGCACTGACTTGAATCCACCGGTTGATTTCCCGGCTGATGCAAAATCCGTGCGTGATACCATGCTCTGTACTTGCCTGGTCAATGAGCATGACGTACGTATTTCTACCGTTGAGCATCTCAATGCTGCGCTGGCGGGTTTAGGCATCGACAACATTATTATTGAAGTTGACGCTGCTGAAATCCCCATCATGGACGGTAGTGCCAGCCCGTTTGTTTTCCTGTTGCTGGATGCTGGCATCGAAGAGCTGAATTCAGCGAAGAAATTCCTGCGTTTGAAAGAGACAGTGCGCGTTGAAGATGGAGATAAGTGGGCAGAGTTGTCACCACATAATGGGTTCCGCCTGGATTTCACTATCGACTTCAACCACCCGGCTATTGATGCCAGCACGCAACGTTATCGCCTTGATTTCTCAGCCGATTCGTTCGTGCGCCAAATCAGCCGTGCGCGTACTTTTGGCTTCATGCGTGATATTGAGTACCTGCAATCCCGTGGCTTGGCCTTGGGCGGCAGTTTCGATTGCGCGATTGTGGTAGACGACTACCGAGTTCTGAACGAAGACGGCCTGCGCTTCGAAGATGAATTCGTACGCCACAAAATGCTGGATGCCATCGGTGACCTGTTCATGTGCGGCCATAACATCATTGGCGCGTTTACCGCGTACAAATCGGGTCATGCGCTGAACAATAAACTGTTGCAGGCGGTTCTGGCGAAGCAGGAAGCTTGGGAGTACGTCACATTCCAAGATGAAGAAGAAATGCCATTGGCATTCAAAGCTCCTTCCATGGTTTTGGCGTAAAACTCATACTGCTGTTATTTATCACGACTGGTAGCGTTGGCTCTCTCTCCTGCCAACGATGCCAGTCGTTCTAATACTTTCCGCAATTTTTCTGGGCTACGTGCCGCTAATCCTCGTAATTCATCCGCGCTTTCCTGGCTCAAATGACGTAATGGTGCGCTTGGTTGCTTATTTTCTGTCGTTTGGGCCGCACTTTGCACCTGGTTGTTGCCTTTCGCCATCAAGGCTGGATTAATCCTGATGTCGATTGACGACAATGATGGTAGAATTTGCGCTCGTAGTGCGGATAGCAAGCTGGGTTGTTCATAGCGTAAGCGCATCATCCAACTGGCATTAGCGGTTTCCAGCACTAAAACACCCTGTCTGAAGTTAGCGACACGGCACCATGGGTGCAACTGAGCAGGCAACAGGCCTCTCACTGCACGATTGAGTTTCAGTAGCGCCACGGCGCGTTGCTGAACGTTATGCAGCGGCCCTTTCTCTGCTGTGAGAGCGTCGTCGAACAGGACATCTAATAATTGTGGACGGCTATCGCGCATAATGGGCTCCGGCGGATTATAAACTTGTGATCGGTATTCTAAATCGTTGGCGACAATTTGGCAGACGTTATTTCTGGCCCCATCTCCTGTTAGGGATGGTTGCGGCCACGCTTGGCGTACCCCAAAATCTGTCCGGCACGTCCGATCAAACCGCATTGCCGAGCACCTCGTCCAGCCTTAACCGCCAGAATTCGGCCAGTAACGCCTTCAACAGCCTGGCGTTGCTGCAAGAAGTGCATCGTCGCCCAACGTTTGGCGTTGATTACTGGCACCAGCATGCGCTTCGTACCGTCATTCGTCACCTCTCTTTTGCTCTTGCCCCGCAGGCAGTCTATGCGCGGGTGCAGGAAGCTGAGAACGATGCCGTTGAACCCCCCTTGCAGGTGGCGCAATTGGCGTTGCTCTCCACGCTCAATGCGTTGCTGACGCATGAGCCAAAACCACCGACCATCATTCGTGATACCAACCATCCCGTTGTTCCTTCTTTGGCGCAGCATCAGGCCGGGCTTTGGCTCGCTCAGGTGCAGGGGATCCGCGCCGGGCCCAGCGTCCTCAACTGATTCTTGCCCTTCGGGCAACAAAAAACCAACGAAACAATAGCGAGTTGACGGCCGATATCACGTCGTCGCGTAAGAGATATTAAGAATCATGTTAAACAGATTATTGACCAAAGTTTTTGGCAGCAGCAACGATCGTACCCTGCGCCGTATGCGTAAATCAGTTGAGGCGATCAACCGTCTAGAGCCGGACATGGAAAAACTGTCCGACAGCGAATTACAGGCCAAGACCAACGAATTCCGTGAGCGCCTGAAGAATGGCGAAGTGCTGGAAAGCCTGATCCCGGAAGCGTTCGCCGTGGTGCGTGAAGCCAGTAAGCGCGTGTTCGGCATGCGTCACTTCGATGTGCAGTTGCTGGGCGGCATGGTGCTGAACGACCGTTGTATCGCCGAGATGCGTACCGGTGAAGGTAAAACCCTGACGGCGACCCTGCCTGCTTACCTGAATGCCCTGAGTGGCCGCGGTGTGCACGTGGTTACCGTCAACGACTATCTGGCACAGCGTGATGCCGAAAACAACCGTCCGCTGTTCGAATTCCTTGGCCTGAGCGTGGGTATCAACCTGCCGAATATGCCAGCTCCGGCCAAGCGTGAAGCTTATGCCGCAGATATCACTTACGGTACCAACAACGAATACGGTTTTGACTACCTGCGCGACAACATGGCGTTCAGCCCGGAAGAGCGTGTGCAGCGCAAACTGCACTATGCGCTGGTGGATGAGGTTGACTCCATCCTGATCGATGAAGCGCGTACTCCGCTGATCATCTCCGGCCCTGCCGAAGACAGCTCAGAGATGTATATTCGCGTTAACAAGCTGATCCCACAACTGATCCGTCAGGAAAAAGAAGACTCTGACAGCTTCCAGGGCGAAGGTCACTTCTCGGTGGATGAGAAAGCGCGTCAGGTTCACCTGACAGAACGCGGCCTGATCCTGATCGAAGAGATGCTGGTTGGTGCCAACATTATGGAAGAAGGCGAATCGCTGTACTCGCCAACCAACATCATGCTGATGCATCACGTTACCGCCGCGCTGCGTGCCCACGTGCTGTTCACCCGCGACGTTGACTACATCGTTAAAGACGGCGAAGTGATCATTGTTGATGAACACACCGGCCGTACCATGCAGGGCCGCCGCTGGTCTGATGGTTTGCATCAGGCGGTGGAAGCCAAAGAAGGCGTCGAAATTCAGAACGAAAACCAGACGCTGGCTTCGATTACTTTCCAGAACTACTTCCGTCTGTATGAGAAATTGGCCGGTATGACCGGTACTGCCGATACCGAAGCGTTTGAATTCAGCTCGATCTACAAGCTGGATACTATCGTGGTGCCGACTAACCGCCCAATGATCCGTAAAGATATGCCGGATCTGGTCTACATGACCGAAAAAGAGAAGATCGATGCGATCATTGAAGATATTCGCGAACGTACCACTAACGGTCAGCCGGTGCTGGTTGGTACGATTTCGATCGAAAAATCAGAAGTGGTTTCTCGCGAGTTAACCAAGGCAGGCATTGAGCACAAAGTGCTGAACGCCAAATTCCACGCCATGGAAGCCGACATCGTGGCCAATGCGGGCCAGACGGCGGCGGTGACCATCGCGACCAACATGGCAGGCCGTGGTACGGACATCGTGCTGGGCGGCAGCTGGCAGTCCGAAATCGCGCAGTTGGAAGAGCCGACCGAAGAGCAGATCGCGGCGATCAAAGACGCGTGGCAAATCCGCCATGATGCGGTGTTGGCTGCCGGTGGTTTGCATATTATCGGTACCGAGCGCCATGAATCACGCCGTATCGATAACCAACTGCGTGGTCGTTCTGGTCGTCAGGGGGATGCCGGTTCTTCCCGCTTCTATCTGTCGATGGAAGATGCGCTGATGCGTATTTTTGCCTCGGATCGCGTATCCGGCATGATGCGTAAATTGGGTATGAAAGATGGCGAAGCCATTGAGCACCCATGGGTGACTAAAGCGATTGCCAACGCGCAGCGCAAGGTTGAAAGCCGTAACTTCGATATTCGTAAGCAACTGCTGGAATATGACGATGTAGCGAACGATCAACGTCGGGCGATCTACAGCCAGCGTAACGAACTGCTGGATGTGTCAGACGTGAGCGAAACCATTAACAGCATCCGTGAAGACGTCTTCAAAACCACCATTGATAGCTACATTCCGCCGCAGTCGCTGGAAGAAATGTGGGATGTTAAGGGGCTGGAAGAACGCCTGAAAAACGATTTCGATCTGGATATGCCGGTCGCCGAATGGCTGGACAAAGAACCGCAACTGCATGAAGAAACATTGCGTGAGCGTATTCTGGAGAAAGCGAAGGAAGATTACCTGCGCAAAGAAGACGTTGTCGGTGCTGAGATGATGCGTAACTTTGAGAAGGGCGTGATGTTGCAAACGCTGGACTCTCTGTGGAAAGAGCACCTGGCGGCCATGGATTATCTGCGCCAAGGGATCCATCTGCGCGGTTATGCGCAAAAAGATCCTAAGCAGGAATACAAACGTGAGTCCTTCAACATGTTTGGCACCATGCTCGAATCACTGAAGTATGAAGTGATCAGCGTGCTGAGCAAGGTTCAGGTACGTATGCCGGAAGAGGTTGAAGCTCTGGAGTTGCAGCGTCGTGAAGACGCCGCACGTCTGGCGCGTCAGCAACAGCTGAGCCATCAGGAAGAAAACGCCTTGGCTCTTGAAGATCCGAACGCACCAGAGATCGCCGAGCGTAAAGTGGGCCGTAACGACCCTTGCCCATGCGGTTCCGGCAAAAAATACAAACAGTGCCATGGTCGTTTACAAAAGTAAGCAGGCAGTAATGAGTCACTAAACATAGGGGGTTCAGCTTGCTGAACCTCTTTTTTATACGCCAAGAGCGGGAGAACGCGATGAAGCACCTGAACATCGCCGTAGGTATTATTCGTAACCCACAGCAGGAAATTTTTATCACGCGTCGCGCGGCCGATTCGCATATGGCGGGTTTTTGGGAGTTCCCCGGTGGCAAGATTGAGCAGGGGGAAACACCGGAACAGGCATTACGCCGTGAGTTACTGGAAGAAACCGGGATTGACGCACATCAGGTAGCGTTGCTGGAAGTGCTGGAGCATCGTTTCACCGATCGGATCGTGACGCTGAATTTTTATTTGGTAGAAGGTTGGACGGGTGAACCTTATGGCCGTGAAGGCCAGCCGATGCGCTGGGTTAAGCAGGCCGATCTCCGTGAGGAAGAGTTCCCAGAAGCTAACGCTAGCATCATTAACCTACTGATTGCACAGGCTTGTACGGCACAGTGATGATTTTTCGGCCTGGCGTACCAGGCCACTATCATGACGATTATCGATCGTCTTCTTCACTCCAATCTTCCGTTTCCGACAGATCGCCGTTACTCGGAATGCGTTTTTCTTCATCGGCCCATTCGCCGAGATCGATCAGTTGGCAACGCTTGCAGCAGAACGGACGATAAGGGCTGACTTCCCCCCAAACGACACCTTTGCTACAGGTGGGGCACTTCACTACGATCGTCATATTTCTTCCTTACTTCCCTCAAGAGGCGAAAGTTTTATTGCCATGTCTTAACAGCAGGCCAGCTCAAAGTTCAAACGCTCTGGCACCATGCCGTTCTCGCTGTCTAACGGCAGAAAACGGATGGCATAACGGGTTTTGTGACCAGAAATCTGTGGGTAGAGCTGGTAAGCCAGATCGATATTCAAGCGTAACAGATCTGCCCCTTCGGCGTTGTCCTGAAAGAAACCGTTCAAACTGATCTGGTTACGAAATGCCCCGGCCTGACGCACCAGATCCAGCACCATGGTCAGTGCCTGATGCAGCGGTTCCAACGTTTCCAGCCAGGCGGCAACGTCGGCATCACGTTCATATTGGGCAATGTGCATCCACATGTGCAGCGTCGGTAAATCAAAGCTGCAACAGCCGCCCGGAATACTCAGGCGCTGGCGCACCAGGCTGATCAGGCGATCTTCACGCAGTGCCTGGCCCATACGCGGGGCAGACATTAATGACGCCGCCCGCGTTTTCAACTGGCTGCGCAACTGGTTGACCCGCGACATGTCTACGCCCGGGACTTCGGCCCATTGCAGCAGTTTTTGCTGTTGGCGTTCCAGCTCTTTCAAGAGTTCGGTACGGACTTCGCCACGTTCCAAAACGTCCAACAGGTCGGCGACGGTGCGGAAAAAGGTCAGGGCAATAGCGGTTTCGCTTAGTGTGCTTTGGCCATGCAGTTGCTGCAGTAAAAACTCGATTCGCAGCCAGGTACGCATTTTTTCATTTAACGGGTGTTCAAAGAGAACGGTTAGGGAAGAGTCACTCATTCAGTGTAATCCTGTCGGGTTGCTGACATTGCCAGCTCAAGATAGCGTTGATGCAGTGCGGCTACACAAGGCTCAATTCCCTGAGCTGTGCCGCTATTGTTAATAATGTCGTCGGCAACCGCCAAGCGCTGTTCACGCGTAGCCTGTGCAGACAAAATGTCCTGTGCCTGTTGGCGGCTGATGCCGTCACGGGCGATGGTTCTGGCGAGTTGCGTCTCAGGGTCAACATCGACAACCAAAACGCGATCGGCACGATCCTGCAGATGGTTTTCCACCAGTAACGGCACAACCCAAAGTGCATAGGGGCCGTTGACCGTTGCCAATTGACGCCGGGTTTCCTGGTGAATCAGCGGATGCAGTAGCCAGTTAAGCCAGGTTTTTTCGTCAGGATGACTGAAGATACGCTGGCGCAAGGCCGAACGGTTGAGTGAACCATCAGCCAGCAACATTTCATTACCAAAATGTGCAGAAATAGCTGCTAATGCCGGGGTTTCTGGTTCAACAATCTGACGGGCGATCACGTCAGCATCAACGATGGCCACGCCGAGGCGCGCAAAAGCCTCTGCAATAGTCGACTTGCCGCTGCCGATACCGCCTGTCAATGCAACAATGTAGGCCATGGTATGGGAAACTTCCTGATATTCACCAAAAAATAATAAACGAATCATAAAGCGATCGCGCAGAAGTGCAAGCTGGCGCGAATGGCTTGCCCTGCATCACAGGATGTCACTCCGCCAGAGGGGAAAAGGGGCGAAGAAAGTGAGGCAGGAATCACATCGCAATATCATAGGTAAATTTATGGGATTGTAGCGTAAATAAAGGCGAAATCGCAGTCTTGCCGAGCGATTATTAGTGCGTATGATAGCGTCACTGGAACTGGCATTAATAAGGTTCGAATATTCCCCTGCGATCCGTCGCCAAAAACCAGGAAATTATTAGTCATGCGTATTGAAGAAGATTTGAAGTTGGGCTTTAAAGATGTGTTGATCCGCCCAAAGCGCTCCACGCTGAAAAGCCGCTCAGAAGTTGAACTGGAACGCCAGTTTACCTTCAAACATTCAGGTTGGAACTGGTCCGGTGTGCCGATTATCGCCGCCAATATGGACACGGTTGGAACCTTCCGCATGGCTGAGGCTCTGGCATCTTTTGATATCCTCACTGCTGTCCATAAACACTACACCGTTGAACAATGGGCTGAGTTTGTGCAGCGCGTGCCGGAATCTACCCTGCGCCATGTGATGGTGTCTACTGGCACTTCTGAAGCTGACTTTGTGAAAATGAAGCAGATTCTGGCTTTATCCTCTGCGCTGAAATTTATCTGCATCGACGTAGCCAACGGCTACTCCGAGCACTTTGTTGCCTTCCTGCGAAAAGCGCGCGAAGCCTGCCCTAATCATGTGATTTGTGCCGGTAACGTGGTCACCGGTGAAATGGTGGAAGAACTGATCCTGTCGGGCGCGGATATTATCAAAGTGGGGATCGGCCCTGGCTCGGTATGTACCACCCGCGTGAAAACTGGCGTGGGTTATCCGCAGCTTTCCGCCGTGATCGAGTGCGCCGATGCGGCACACGGTCTGGGTGGCCAGATTGTCAGCGACGGCGGTTGTTCCGCGCCGGGCGATGTTGCTAAAGCTTTCGGCGGCGGCGCAGACTTTGTGATGCTCGGCGGCATGCTGGCGGGGCACGATGAATGTGAAGGCACCATAGTGGAAGAGAACGGTGAAAAATTCATGCTGTTCTATGGCATGAGTTCTGAATCTGCGATGAAACGCCACGTAGGTGGTGTTGCCGGGTACCGTGCGGCAGAAGGTAAAACCGTCAGGTTGCCACTGCGTGGTGAGGTTGAGTTTACCGTGCGCGATATCCTGGGTGGCCTGCGTTCTGCCTGTACTTATGTTGGTGCAGAGCGCTTGAAAGAGCTGACCAAGCGTACAACCTTTATCCGCGTTGCGGAGCAGGAAAATCGCGTTTTCGGCAGCAAATAAGCCCCAACAGCCCTCTTTAAACCCGGTTAACGCCGGGTTTTTTATTTCTGCATTACCCCAACACATTCCCCAGTTGGAAAATGGGTAAATACATGGCGATGACCAGCGCACCGACAATGCTGCCTACCACCATCATCAATAGGGGTTCCAGCGTTTGCGCCAGCGTATCAGCGAGTTCGTGAGTCTGTTGTTCATGCCAGAGTGCCAGTTTCCCTAAAAGAGTATCCAGAGTGCCGGATTCCTCCCCAACCCGAACCAGTTGCTGGCATAGGGAAGGGAACAGCACCTGGTGGGCTAATGCACTGTGGAAAGGATGCCCTTGCGCCAACTGTTGCTGAATAGTTTCCAGTGCCTGGCGATAAAACAAATTACCTACCGACAGCGTGGCAGCATGTAACCCTTCGACCAGCGTCAGACCCGCCTGTTGGGTCATGGTGAGTATGCGGAAGATTTGGCTAAGACAGTTACCTTTTATCAGCGAAGAAATCAGCGGAATGCGCAGCAGAGCCGCCTGTTCACGCTGTTGCCAATCAGGCAACGGATGCAGCCAGCGCAGATAAAACCCTATCAGTGACGCCAGGATCACCAGCAGATAAGGCCCAGAACCGATCAGCAGCGCGGAGAGATTCAGCAGCCCTTGGGTAAACCAGGGGAGTGGTGCATTAAATGATTGGTATACCTTGGCAAACTCCGGCAGCACCATAACCAGCATCAACATACTGACCAGTATGGCAACCACGCAGATAAACAACGGGTAGCGCAGGGCTTTCGCTACTTTTTTCTGTAGTTTTTGCTGGGCCTCCTGCTGTTGTGCCAATTGCAGGCAGCAGCGGTCAAGATTGCCAGTCAACTCACCGATAGCAATCAGTTGGCGATAGATCAACGGGAACACGGCCTGTTGCTCGGTAATCACTTCGGAAAAGGGTTGCCCTTGCGCCACTTTGTTACTGATTTCCAACAGCAAACAGCGCCAGGCCGCTGACTGATGCTCTTTTGCCAGCAGTTGTAAGCTGTTCACCAGCGGCAGCCCAGCCTGTAACAACGTGGCCAATTGCCGGGTAAATTGGATCATCGGTTCACCGCGCCAGAGGCGTGGTGCGATGCGTTTTCCAGCGCTGATCTGATAAGGCTGTAGCCCTTGCTCAAGTAATTGCTGATAGACCTGATTTTTATCATCGACCATCAATTCCCCCTGGCGAATACCGCCGTGAGAATCGATAGCCTGCCACAGATACAGGCGGCGTGTTTTCATGTTATCGCCTCGCTATCCGTTGCTACGCCAACGACGCGGTACACCTCTTCCAAAGAGGTCACTCCCTCTGCCGCTAGTGTTAAACCGGCTTGCAGCAGCGTGACTTGCCCCTGTTGTTGCGCGATGTTTGCCAGTTGAGTGGCCGAGGCGTTCTGCAACAGCGCGTTTTGCACTTCAGGCGTGATGGTCAGTAGTTCGTAAAGGCCAATGCGACCGTAATAACCACCAAAGCAATGTTCACACCCTGTGGCATTCCAGGGGATCAAGGGTTCAGGCCACAGGTTTGTCGGGAAGCGCAGAGGCTCGCTGTGTGGATAACGACAGTGCGGGCATAAGCGCCGTATCAACCGCTGAGCGATGATCAGCTTCAGGCAGGCCGCCAGCAAGTAACCAGGAATACCCATTTGGGTCAGGCGTGTCAGGGTTTCGCTGGTGGAGTTGGTATGCAAAGTAGAAAGTACCAAGTGCCCGGTTTGTGCCGCTTTTACGGCGATCTCGGCGGTTTCTCTATCACGGATCTCGCCGATCATGATGACATCAGGATCCTGGCGCAGCAGCGCCCGCAGTACGCGAGCAAAATCGAGGTCGGTTTTGCTGTTGATCTGGGTCTGGTTGATACCGAATACCGGGATCTCGATGGGATCTTCCACGCTGCACAGATTGCTCTGTACATCATTCAACTGGCGCAGGCCGCTGTATAGCGTAACGGTTTTGCCACTGCCGGTGGGGCCAGTGACCAGAATCATGCCTTGCGGGCTGGCAAGGGCATTGGCATACAGCCCAAGCGCTTTCGAGTTCATGCCGAGCTGTTCGAGAAGCAGTTCCTGACGATCGGTTTGCAAGATCCTCAGCACCACTTTTTCGCCATACAGTGTTGGCAGCGTCGAAATGCGCATAGAGAAGTTGGCATTGTCCAACTGCACGCTAAGTTGACCATCCTGCGGCAGACGGCGCTCCGCGATATCCAACTGCCCCATAATTTTCAGCCTGGCGGTAATGCGCGCGGCCAGTGGGAACGGTGGAGGAATAATGGCCTGCAACACGCCATCAATCCTTAACCGGACGCGGAACGTCTGTTGGTAAGGCTCAAAGTGGATGTCAGAGGCCCGCCGCTGGATGGCGTTGCGTAGGGTCTGATTAATAAATTGCACCACCGGGGTATCACTGTCGTCGTTAAGCGAAGGTGCACTCTCTTCTAAAGCCTCTTGCGGTGGTACGCTATCGGGTGATTGCCACTGATTCTGTGCCTGTTGCAGGCGAGCGAGAGGCCATTGTTCAACCACGATGCTTTTGCCAGCGGCAAAACGCAGCGCTTGCACCAAGGTGGGTGGGATCTCACCGTGCAGGGCGATGGTCAGTTGCTGCGGGTCTTCGCTGAGCGCCAGCGCCTGATAGCGGCGGCACAACGCGTGGATTTCATCGCTGATGCTCATTTCTACTGCCCTCACTCAGCCGCATCATCAAAGCGGAAAACTTCCTGGCAGGTTTCCTGTAGGTTACTGTCACTACTGCTGCATTGGCGCGTCCAGCGGATCAGGCCGGAAGGGTCTTGTACCGGTGTCAGCGTGGTGGTCAGCCCCTGCAAGCTTTGCGTACCGGTCAGGCTGATTGCCCCTTGGTTGACCTCAATTTTACTGACATAGCGTGATGTTGCACCTGCGGGGATGCCTTTACTGCCCGCGTTACAGCCGGTTGGGCTGCCGTTTTCCAGTGAGCAGAGTTCGACCGCCATCTTGTAAGGTGTCATGGCCTGCAACATGTCGGTCATGGCCGCTTTCTGGATATAGCGCTGATAAGCGGGAATGCCGATAGCGCTCAGTATGGCGATAATCGCAATCACAATCATTAATTCGACCAAGGTAAAGCCGCGTTGTGTTTCCATCTGTTGTTTCCTCCCAATAAACGTGGAGGCAACGTTAAAGCGCCGTGCGGCAGGTGGCGAGTGGGTGATTGCAATTGTGCGTAGGTTTTCCACCGCAAAGTGTTTATGTTGCGTGCGGTTGAAAAATAATGCGGGGTGTTTCGCAAATCAGGGGGGAGAAAAAACGCCTCTCTGCGGTAGCAAAGAGGCGGTTCACGAGCCAGGATTATTTAAAACGCATTGATAAATCGAGAGCGGTGACGTGCTTGGTCAACGCTCCAACTGAGATGTAATCCACGCCGGTTTCGGCGTATTCCCGCAGTGTTTGGGCGGTGACGTTACCGGAAACCTCAAGCTGCGTTCTCCCCTGCGCCAAGGCCACGGCAGCGCGCATCATCTCAACGCTGAAATTATCCAGCATCACGATGTCGGCACCGGCATCCAGCGCCTGTTGTAGTTCGTCCAGCGATTCAACCTCCACCTCCACCGGAACGTCGGCGTGCAACCAGAAGGCTTTCTCCACCGCGTTTTTAATCGAACCCGAGGCAATAATGTGGTTTTCCTTGATCAGGAACGCATCAGACAGGCCCAGGCGATGATTGCTGCCACCGCCGCATAGAACGGCATATTTTAGCGCGGTACGCAGGCCTGGCAGCGTTTTACGCGTATCCAGCAGGCGGGTTTGCGTATCTTTAAGCAATTCAACGTAATGGCTGACAGCGGTAGCAACACCGGAAAGCGTCTGAACAAAATTCAGTGCGGTACGTTCCCCGGTCAACAGGATGCGCGCCGGGCCGCTCAGGTAGCACAGGGGTTGGTTGGGTACCAGACGATCGCCGTCTTCCACCAGCCATTCTACTTTCACCTGATTGCCCAGTTGAATAAACACTTCACTCAACCAGCGGCGGCCACAGAAAATGCCCGTTTCGCGGGTAATGATGGTGGCTTCAGCCTGCTTATCTGCCGGGAGTAACTGCGCCGTAATATCGAGCTCGGCATCTACTTCGCCACCCAGATCTTCTCTCAGTGCCTGGGCAACGGTGTAAGGAATATCACTTTCAATACGTTCAAGCAGCGCGGTACGGCGACTGTCGGCACTGTAGCGGCGTGTCGGCATAGAAAACTCCGGAATGGACAGTAGGTTTGTAAGTGAACATGCTACTCTGTTGCAGGATCAAGTACCACTGCGGAGAGATGTCTGATGCCGTTGCAATGGGGTTGAAACGCCGGTGTGCAAGGTTATCTGACAATACGTTCAGCAAAGATAAACAAAGGAGAGGACTAGCTAATGACGCTGTTTACGCTGTTACTGGTACTGGCGTGGGAACGTCTATTTAAACTGGGTGAGCACTGGCAGTTGGATCATCGCCTTGAGGTGGTGTTTCAGCGCTTGCATCGGGTTTCGCTGGCGCAGACGCTGGCTATGGCCATTATCTGGATGGCGGTGATCGGGGGCATTCTGTGGCTGGCTAAGGGGCTGTTTTTCGGCGTAGTGGTGCTGCTGCTGTGGATCCTGATTGGGTTGTTGTGTGTGGGGGCGGGCATCAAACGTAAGCATTACCGGGCCTATTTGAGCGCTGCACGTCAGGGCGATGAGCATGCCAGCGATCAGATGGCGGAAGAACTGGCATTGATCCATGGCCTCCCGGTTGGCGGCAGCAAAGAAGAGCGGCTGCGTGGGCTGCAAAATGCGTTGCTGTGGATTAACTATCGCTATTATTTGGCTCCTCTGTTCTGGTTTGTGGTGTGCGGGCCCTATGGGCCGATTGCGTTGGCAGG
Source organism: Serratia sp. YWN4 (assembly GCF_055790845.1). Classification (NCBI taxonomy): domain Bacteria; kingdom Pseudomonadati; phylum Pseudomonadota; class Gammaproteobacteria; order Enterobacterales; family Yersiniaceae; genus Serratia; species Serratia sp. YWN4. The sequence goes on along the minus strand of NZ_CM147696.1, from coordinate 4,566,503 downwards.
GTATGCTTTTCTGCGCGCTTATCAAACCTGGCTGGCGCGGCACCAGACGCCGCTGGAGCGTTCTCAGGCAGGTATCGATTTTCTGCTGCACTGGTTGGATTGGATCCCGGTTCGGCTGGCTGGGGTGGCCTACGCGCTACTCGGTCATGGTGAAAGAGCGTTGCCCGCATGGTTTGCATCGTTGGGCGATCGTTATACGTCGCAATATCAGGTGCTGACGCGTTTGGCCCAGTTCTCTTTGGCGCGCGATCCGCACTGCGATCCGGTGCAGACACCTCGGGCAGCGGTAACGCTGGCGCGGAAGGTGACCATGATTATCCTGGTAGTGGTGGCATTGCTGACGATCTACGGTACGCTGGTCTAAACCATCGTGCGGGGATAACGCGGGCGCAGAATGCGCCCGCGAAGGTTTTACAGCTTGGCAAAGCAGCGGCGAGCGGCGTCCACGGTGCGCTGAATGTCTTCATCGCTGTGCGCAACCGACATAAACCCGGCTTCGAATGCCGACGGTGCCAGATAAATCCCTTCATCCAGCATCAAGTGGAAGAAGCGCTTGAAGCGTTCAACATCACACTGCATCACGTCTTGGTAGCGGGTGACGGCTGGTGCGTCGGTAAAGAACAGGCCGAACATACCGCCGACATGATTGATGACAAACGGAATGTTTTCGGCTTTTGCTGCTGCCAGCAGGCCTGTCGCCAGTTTGTCGGTCAGTTCGGTCAGCGTCTGGTGGATGCCTACCTGTGAAACCTCGGTCAGACAGGCGAAGCCTGCCGCCATGGCAATCGGGTTGCCAGACAGCGTTCCCGCCTGATAAACCGGCCCGGTTGGTGCCAATGCGGCCATCACGTCACGACGCCCACCGAAAGCCCCGACCGGCATGCCCCCGCCGATGATTTTGCCCAGGCAGGTCAGATCTGGCACCACATTGTAATAACTCTGTGCCCCCGCCAGCGCAACGCGGAACCCGGTCATCACTTCGTCGATAATCAGCAGTGCGCCGTATTGATCACACAATGCACGCAGGCCCGGCAAGAATTCTGGCAGTGGCGGGATGCAGTTCATGTTGCCTGCTACCGGTTCAACGATGATACAGGCGATCTCCGTTGGGTATTGCTCAAACGCGCTACGCACTGACTCAAGATCGTTATAGGTGCAGGTCAGGGTGTGCTTGGCGAAATCGGCCGGTACGCCCGGTGAGTTTGGCTGGCCCAAGGTCAGGGCACCTGAACCGGCTTTTACCAGCAGGCAGTCGGCATGGCCGTGGTAGCAGCCTTCGAACTTGATGATTTTGTCACGGTGGGTGTAGCCGCGTGCCAGACGGATAGCGCTCATGGTGGCTTCCGTACCGGAATTCACCATACGCACCATATCCATGGTCGGCACCAGTTCGGTCACCAACTGCGCCATCTTGACTTCCATTTCAGTTGGTGCACCAAAGCTCAGGCCGCGCTGTGCCGCTTCGATCACCGCATTGCGGATCGCCGGATGGTTGTGCCCCAGCACCATCGGGCCCCAGGAACCGACGTAATCGATATAGGCTTTGCCGTCGGCATCAAAAAGGTAAGCACCATCAGCGCGTTCGATAAACAGCGGTGTGCCGCCGACACCGGTGAATGCACGCACCGGAGAGTTAACCCCGCCGGGGATTAACTGCTGCGCTTGGGCATACAGATTTTCGGACTTGCTGTGTAAGCTCATAAATCGGCTCCTGGATTTTCATTTGAAGGATTTGACCGCGCTATTCTAGAGGAGAGCGCTGCGTTATGAAACGATCGCAGTCAGATACCTATGGTTAGGAGTCACGCAGGTTGCTCAGTTTCTGGGCGGTAAGCTATTGTATTCCTCGCTGTTGGCCTGCACATTAGAGCAACAGGCCATAGGTTATGGCAGAGAAAACAAGCAAATAAAATGCAACAAATGCGGTGAATACTTGAACGTAACACTCAGGTATTAGATAATCAAAGGCATTAATCAGGCTGCCATGGTAGTAACCTGATGTGGAACAATGTTGGGAGTAAAGAGTATGAGTGATGAAACAGCACTGCCCCTGCAATTTACCGAGGCAGCAGCAAGTAAGGTTAAGTTCCTGATTACTGACGAAGAAAATCCAAACCTGAAGTTGCGGGTTTACATTACCGGTGGCGGTTGCAGCGGATTCCAATACGGCTTCACTTTTGATGACAAGATCAACGACGGTGACATGACCATTGAGAAACAGGGTGTTGCGCTGGTGGTTGATCCGATGAGCCTGCAATATCTGGTCGGTGGTTCGGTGGATTACACCGAAGGGCTGGAAGGGTCACGCTTTGTGGTGACTAACCCGAATGCTAAAACCACCTGTGGCTGTGGGTCTTCATTCAGTATCTGATCCCCTCGCTGTCAGAAAACCCGCCAACCATAACGGTTCGCGGGTTAATGAGATGGTCACCCCCACCCTGTGAGCGGTACTCTGACAGGGTGTTTTTTTTCTGAAGGGGATCATCATGCAAAACGTTACACTCATCGGTATCGCTCTCGGCAAGCATTCGTTCCATGTTCACTGTCAGGATAAGTCTGGCAGGGCGCTTCTTCGTAAAAAACTTACTCGAGCCAAGTTATTTGAGTTTCTCGCTGGCTGTTCCTCTGCGACTGTTGTTATGGAGGCCTGTGCCGGTGCGCACTTTATGGCTCGTCGCATATCAGACTTAGGCCATGAGGCCAGGCTTATTTCTCCGCAGTTTGTCCGTCCTTTTGTTAAGAGCAACAAGAATGATTTCGTCGATGCTGAAGCGATATGTGAGGCTGCCTCACGTCCTTCCATGCGGTTTGTACAGCCGAGAACTGAGGCTCAGCAGGCCATGCGAGCTTTACATCGCGTCAGGGAGTCGCTGGTTAGAGACAAGGTCAAAACAACCAACCAGATGCATGCTTTTTTGCTGGAGTTTGGCATCAGCATGCCGGTCGGGATTGCAGTGATAAAACGCCTTGCTGCGGTACTGGCAGATAATGAGCTTCCGCCCTATCTGGCACAACTGCTTATGCGTTTACACGCCCATTACCTTTATCTGGTCGAACAGATCACAGAACTGGAAGTGGCGTTGAAGCAAGAGCTGAGCCGTGATGATACCGGGCAGCGCTTATTGACCATCCCTGGCATCGGTCCTATAACCGCCAGCGTTTTGTCCTCTCACCTGGGGGATGGCAAACAATATGCTCGCAGCCGTGATTTTGCGGCTGCAACAGGTTTAGTTCCCCGACAGCACAGCACTGGCGGGAAAAATACGTTACTGGGGATAAGTAAACGCGGTGATAAAAAGTTGCGCCAGTTGCTTGTTCAGTGTGCCAGGGTTTTTCTCCAGCACATTGACTCCCAGTCAGGACATCTTGCCGACTGGGTCAGAGAGCAACTGACACGAAAGCATTCCAATGTCGTTGCTTGCGCGTTGGCTAACAAACTCGCTCGGATAGCGTGGGCAGTAACGACAGGGCAAACCGTGTTCGAAAGGTAGCGTTAAACCTGCCTTAACCGACAGATTTAACGCTAATTAAAGTAGTTACCCATCTGGTTTTGCGAAGACTGATTATTGATGACATGAACGGCCAAACGGCCTGATGAAAAACCTAACATAAAAAATGGCTCTTGGAAGCCGCCGGGTTTTTTAGGTTTATCAGGCGCGGAACTCATCGTGGCGCGGGCATCCTTGCCCATAGTGACGCCGGATAGATTTAAGCAAGCCCATCATAAATCAAAATCAGTGTTGCAAAAACGGGGGTGACCATAGATTTTTATTACTTTTCGAGGATAAAGGCGGGTAACTTCAGGTGCCAGCGAATGGCGGCCAAACGGATACCCAGCGTGATCGCCATACCCAGCATCATGGCCTGTTGCAGCGGCATGCCGAAAGTGTAGAACGCGGTGGTATGCACGATCCCGCCCACAATACAGGCGGTGGCGTAGACCTCGGTGCGCAGGATCATCGGGATCTCACGAGCCAGTACGTCGCGGATAATCCCGCCGCCCACGCCGGTAATCACGCCCATACAGACAGCCACCAGCGGGCTGGTGCCAGCAGCCAGCGCTTTATTGACGCCAATGCCAACGAATACCGCCAGCCCGACCGCATCCAGCACCGGCAGGATCCATTTCGGCAAGCGACGCGGCTGGCGCACCAGCAGCAGCGTCAGCACGCAGGTGACCATTGCCACCACCAGATCGGTGGGATCTTGCACCCAGAATACCGGCCCGTTAGCCAGAGCCATATCCCGAATGGTTCCTCCGCCCACCGCAGTTACCACGCCCAGCACCAGTACGCCGAACGGATCCATGCGCAATTTGCCCGCCAGCAAGACGCCGGAGATGGCAAACACCGCCGTACCGAGAATATCCAGCCAAAAAACCAGCATTATTTGATCTCCGCCAGTTGGTTACAGAGCTCTTGTGCCGCCAGCATGATGCGTGGCCCGGCACGGTTGAACCAGTCTTCATTCAGCGCAACGATTGGGACTGCCAACTGCGGAGCCCAGAAAGCCTTCACGCTGGCGATCTGCTTTTCGCCACCGGTAATGACGATCGCCTGCGGTTGGCGCGTCAGCACCTGTTCGCGGCTGATCTGCGGCCAAGGAACGCGGCTGTCGGCAAAAATATTTTCCGCGCCGCACAGCGCAAGCACCTGGCTTTGCAACGTGGCTGCGGAAGCGGTGAACAACGGTTGAGTGCCAAACTGCAACAATACGCGCCTTGGTTGGTTATCGGCATATTGGGCCGTCAGCGTAGTCATTTGCTGGCGAATGTTTTCTGCGGCCTGATGCGCCTGCTCTGGATGCGGGCTGTACTGTGCCAACGCATCCAGCGACTGGGCGATGTCGTCGATATTTTTGGCATCGGCGTAGAAGATCGGGATGCCGAATGAGGCAAGCTGATCCAGCAATCGCTGTGGATTACCGCCGCGCCAGGCGAGGATCAGATCTGGCTTCAGCGCCAGTATCCGCTCCAGATTGATGCCTTGCCAGGAAGCCACCTGTTCCAGCTTTTTTGCTGCGGGTGGGTAATCCGAATAGGCACTCACTGCTACCAGCGTTTCGCCCATACCGGCAGCATAGGCGAGTTCTGTGGTGTTGGGTGCCAGGCTGATAACGCGCTGAGCCGCGCTGGTTGGCAGTGCAAAGCATAATGCCAGCAGCCATAACAGGGCCTTCACATTAACCGCGCTTAGCCAGAGTTTGCAGCATGGCGTTGACCATCAGTGACGACTGCTTGGCGGCTACGACCAGGAACTCGTCGAAGCTCATGTGTGATTCCTGATCGGCCACGTCAGAAATCGCGCGCACCACCACGAAAGGCGTGCCGAACTGGTGGCAGACATGGCCCACGGCGGCGGCTTCCATTTCAACTGCGGCAACGGTTGGGAAGGTGGCACGGATGCGTGCCAGCGGTTCAGCGCCGTTGATGAAAGCATCGCCGCTGCAAATCAGGCCGCGCACGGCATTCAGATCAAGCTGTTTAATACAGCTTTCCGCCAGGGCGATCAGTTCGTCGTTGGCAACAAAGGCGGGCGGGCAACCGGCCATCTGGCCCGGTTGGTAACCAAAGGCGGTGACGTCAGCATCGTGATAACGCACTTCTTCAGAAATCACGATATCACCCACTTTCAGCGTTGATGCCAGGCCACCGGCGGAACCGGTGTTGATCACCACATCGGGCTGGCAATGTTCCAGCAGCAGCGTAGTGCCCAATGCCGCCGCGACTTTACCGATCCCCGATTTCAGCAGTGCGACATCCACCCCGCCGATCTGGCCGGTATAGATTTCACAGCCAGCACGTTGAATGGTCTGACGGTTTTCAATTTGCGCGCGCAGCAGGGTAACTTCTTCTTCCATGGCGCCGATGATGCCTACTTTCATAAATAACACTCGCTGATAGGGTGTGGAAATTGCGGCATAGTCTATCATGGCTCTGAGAGAATACCGTTGCATCTGCTGCCGGGAATTGTTATCACGGAGGGAATGCTCAACGTTGGGAGAAACAGATGTCCGGGATCGACTTTAAGCAGAAGATCAGCTTCCAGCGGCCATTCAGCAAGCCGATTGAAGCCGAAGAAGAGTACGACATTGTCCGGCAGTTTGAGAGCGATCGCGGGCGCATCGTCAATTCGGCGGCGATCCGCCGTTTGCAGCAAAAAACGCAGGTGTTCCCGCTGGAGCGTAACGCCGCAGTGCGTAGCCGTTTGACCCATTCGATGGAAGTGCAGCAGGTGGGGCGGCATATTGCCAAAGAGATCCTCAACCGTTTCAAACAGGACCAGCGTATTGATACGCTCGGCCTGACCAAACTGCTCGATCCGTTTGAAAGCATTGTGGAAATGGCCTGCCTGATGCACGACATCGGTAATCCGCCCTTTGGTCATTTCGGTGAATCGGCGATTAACGACTGGTTCCGCCAGCGCCTCGATCCGGCCAACTGCGGCAGCGAGCCCAGCAGCCATGAACGTTGCCTGGTTGATGTGCTGCGCCTGCGTGAAGGGGAGAGCGATCTTAACCGGCTGCGCAGCCGTATCCGTCAGGATCTCAGCCATTTCGAAGGCAATGCTCAGGCGATCCGATTGGTATACACCCTGTTGAAGCTGAACCTGACCTATGCGCAGGTCGGCTGTATCCTGAAATATACCCGCCCGGCCTATTGGGCGAGCGACATCCCGGCCAGCCACAGTTACCTGATGAAAAAACCGGGGTTTTATCTGGCGGAAGAAGCCTTTGTCGATCGTTTACGGCGCGAATTGAATATGGGGGAATTCGATCGCTTCCCGCTGACTTATATTATGGAAGCTGCGGATGATATTTCTTATTGCGTTGCCGATCTGGAAGATGCGGTGGAAAAAAGCATTTTTACGGTCGAGCAATTGTATCAACATTTAACGCAGGAATGGGGTGAGGTTGCTCCTGGGGATCTGTTTGATAAAACCGTCGCCAGTGCATTCCGTAAAATCGATCGCGGCGGCGCGCGCCGAAGTTCAGAAGATCAATTCTTTATGTACCTGCGGGTATTCACCGTGGCACGTTTGGTGCCGCATGCTGCCCAGCGCTTTATCGATAATCTGGACGCGGTTTTTCACGGCCACTTTAATGGTGCACTGCTGGAAGATTCTGGCCCGGTGTATAAGTTATTGGAAATCTTTAAAAACGTAGCTTTCAAGCATGTGTTCAATCACCCAGAGGTGGAGCAGCTTGAACTGCAAGGCTACCGGGTGATCAGCGGCCTGCTGGATATCTATAGCCCCTTGCTGGCGATGTCGCTGGCGGATTTCAGCCAGTTGGTGCGGGACGACAGCCACCGGGCATTCCCGATCGAAACGCGGTTGTTCCACAAGCTTTCTACCAAACATCGGCTGGCTTACATGGAGGCGGTGGAGGGGCTACAACATCTTTCTGCCGAGCAACAGGCGATCAGAGAATATTATTTCCGCGCACGGTTATTGCAGGATTATATCAGCGGTATGACCGATCTTTATGCTTATGATGAATATCGTCGTTTAATGGCAGCAGAATAATATACCCGTCATACTTCAAGTTGCTTGGGTGTTGGCTGCCTTCGTTCACCCCAGTCACTTACCTGAGTAAGCTCCTGGGGCTTCGCTCAGTTGCCGCCTACAAGCAACTCGAATTATTTTGGGTATAAACTCACTACGAAATGTCTTATTTTACAGTCGTCATGGCAAGCGTGAAGTATTATTTCGAGTTTTGTAAAGACGGACAATATTTGTTTACTATTAGCTACCGCTCAGGGCCGGAACTTCGGTGTTTTAATACGCTCTTAATAGGCACAAATTCGCAGTATTTCCTGAACGACTTTAAAGAGACATACAGATGAAAAAAACCGTATTAGTTTTAAGCGCACTGGCATTCAGCATTGGTTTGACTCTGGGGCCGGTAGCGATCGCCAACGCCGCAGAAACTGCATCTGCTTCCCCTAGCATGCAGCAATTGCCGAGTCTGGCCCCGATGCTGGAAAAAGTGATGCCTTCCGTAGTGAGCATCAACGTTGAAGGCAGCGCTCCGGTGAGCGCACAACAGAGAATGCCGCAACAGTTCCAGCAGTTCTTTGGCGAAGATTCACCGTTCTGCCAGGACGGTTCGCCATTCCAAGGCTCACCGATGTGTCAGGGGGGCCAAGGTGGCCCTGGTGGCGATCAGGGCACCAAAGAAACCTTTAAGGCACTGGGTTCCGGTGTGATCATCGATGCCGCCAAAGGGTATGTGGTGACCAACAACCACGTGGTAGACAACGCCAGCAAGATCCAGGTGCAGTTGAGCGATGGCCGCCGCTTTGAAGCTAAAGTGATTGGCAAGGATCCGCGCTCCGATATCGCGCTGATCCAACTGAAAGAAGCCAAAAACCTGACGGCCATCAAGATGGCAGATTCCGAGCAATTGCGTGTAGGTGACTACACCGTGGCGATCGGTAACCCGTATGGCCTGGGGGAAACGGTGACTTCCGGTATCGTTTCTGCGCTGGGGCGTAGCGGTTTGAATATCGAAAACTACGAGAACTTTATCCAGACCGACGCGGCAATTAACCGTGGCAACTCCGGCGGTGCGCTGGTGAACCTGAACGGTGAACTGATCGGTATCAACACCGCGATTCTGGCCCCAGACGGCGGCAACATCGGTATCGGCTTTGCAATCCCAAGCAATATGGTGAAAAACCTGACGGCGCAAATGGTGGAGTTCGGCCAGGTGAAACGCGGCGAACTGGGGATTATGGGAACGGAACTGAACTCCGAACTGGCGCAGGCGATGAAGGTTGATGCCCAGCGTGGCGCGTTCATCAGCCAGGTGATGCCGAAGTCTTCCGCTGAGAAAGCCGGTATCAAGGCGGGTGACGTGATCGTAACTCTGAACGGTAAAGCGATTTCCAGCTTTGCTTCGTTCCGTGCGGAAGTCGGCACCCTGCCAATTGGCACCAAAATGTCGCTGGGCCTGATCCGTGACGGCAAACCGTTGACGGTTGAACTGACGCTGGAACAAAGCAGCCAGGCTCAGGTTGAATCCGGCAATATCTATACCGGTATCGAAGGCGCTGAACTGAGCAACGGCACCGGCCCTCAGAAAGGGGTGAAAGTGGACAATGTGAAGGCTGGCAGTGCTGCGGCGCGCATTGGCCTGAAGAAAGGTGACCTGATCCTCGGTGTGAACCAGCAGCCGGTAGAGAACCTGGGTGAACTGCGTAAAATCCTCGACAGCAAACCTTCAGTGCTGGCGCTGAACATTCAACGTGGCGACTCGACGCTGTATCTGCTGATGCAGTAAGTCTTTCTCGTTACCACACAGGGCACGCTACGGCGTGCCTTTTTTATGCGGCTAAATTGTGAGTTGCAGCACAATTAACATCATGTTTAAACCGTATTCGTGCATATGCACAATGTTCAGGGGCAGGTGCCCCGGTATGCTGGCTGCCTGTGTAATATCCGATAGGGACAAGACGCAATGGCGGAATATCATCTCGATGCCACACTAGCCAAGGAAATTGTCACTCGTACCATGCAAATCATTGACAGCAACGTCAATGTAATGGATACCCGTGGCCGCATTATCGGCAGCGGCGATCATGAACGCTTGGGGGAGCTGCATGAAGGGGCATTACTGGTGCTATCACAGGCCAGAGTGGTGGATATTGACGATGCCGTTGCCCGCCATTTGCACGGTGTTCGCCCCGGCATTAACTTGCCATTGCGTATCAACGGTAAAATTGTTGGGGTTATCGGCCTGACCGGTAATCCGGCACAGCTGCGCCAGTTCGGTGAACTGGTCTGTATGACCGCAGAGATGATGCTGGAACAGGCACGCCTGATGAGCATACTGGCGCAGGACAGCCGCTTTCGCGAAGAGCTGGTGCTCAATCTGATCCGCACCGAGGAACTGTCACCCGCCCTGATGGAGTGGGCGCACCGATTGGGCATTGATCCTGACCAACCTCGCGTTGCGGCGGTCGTCGAGGTTGACAGTGGTCAACTGGGGGTAGACAGCGCCATGGCCGAATTGCAGCAGCTACAGGCTTTGCTGACGATGCCGGAGCGTGACAATCTGATTGCCATCGTTTCCCTCAGCGAGATGGTGGTACTTAAGCCAGCGTTGAATAACCATGGGCAATGGGATGCGGAAAATCATCGGCGGCGGGTAGAAAACCTGTTGTCACGTATGAAGGAAAGTAGCCGTTTGCGCGTGCGTATTGCGCTGGGTAACTATTTCAGTGGCCCAGGCAGTCTGGTGCGTTCTTACCGCACGGCGCGTACTACCATGGCGGTTGGCAAGCAGCGCATGCCGGGCCAACGGGCTTATTACTATCAGGATCTGATGCTGCCAGTATTGTTGGGCAGCCTGCGCAGCGGTTGGCAGGCTGATGAATTGGCACGGCCACTGGAACGTCTGAAGGCCATGGACAGCAACGGTCTACTGTTGCGTACCTTGAATGCCTGGTTCCTGAACAACGTGCAACCTATTGCCACCGCCAAAGCGCTCTATATCCACCGCAATACGCTGGAATATCGTTTGAACCGCATTTCAGAACTGACCGGGTTGAACCTGGCTAATTTTGATGCGCGTCTGCTGCTGTATGTCGGTTTGCAACTGAATGATAACTGAGTGGTATCCCGCAGTTGACCGGCCGCCAGCGGCGCTCAACTGCGGGGTATGGTTCAGGTCACCGGCGCAGGGTTAAATACCGCCAACGCGTTGTACAGCCCCCATTGATCCGACCAGGTTTTCTTCCGCCCACTGGCGATCGCCAGAATAAGTTCAAACAGCTCCCAGCCCACCTGCTCAATGGTGGCTTCACCGGTGGCGATGGTGCCTGCGTTGATATCGATCAGGTCGTGCCAGCGTTCTGCCAGTGCGCTGCGCGTGGCCATCTTGATGACCGGCACGGCAGTCAAGCCGTAGGGGGTTCCCCGGCCGGTAGTGAACACCTGCACCGTGATGCCGGACGCCAACTGCTGGGTGCCACAAACAAAGTCGCTGGCAGGAGTGGCGGCATAAATCAGGCCGCGTTTAGTGGGGCGCTGGCCGGGGGACAGCACTTCGACAATCGCACTGCTGCCGGACTTGGCGATCGAACCCAGCGCTTTTTCCACCACGTTTGCCAAGCCGCCTTTTTTGTTGCCCGGAGAGGGGTTGGCACTGCGATCGGTTTGGCCACTGCTGAGGTAATCATCGTACCAGGCCATCTCCTCCAGTAAGCGCTTGCCAACCTGCTCATCGACGACCCGTGGCGTCAGCAGGTGAACCGCATCGCGTACCTCGGTCACTTCTGAGAACATCACGGTGGCACCACAGCGCACCAGTAAGTCGGAGGCAAAGCCTACCGCCGGGTTGGCGGTGACCCCGGAAAACGCATCGCTGCCGCCGCATTGCATACCCACCACCAGTTCTGATGCGGGAACGGTTTCCCGTTGGCGGCGGTTCAGTCGTTGCAGATGCTGTTCGGCGACGCGCAGGATATCGCTCACCATCGCCTGAAAACCGATATGCTTCTCATCCTGTAGGCGAACGATATGATTTTCATCCAGCGAGATCGGCTGCACATCTTCGGTGCCTAACAGCAGGCGTTCGGGCTGTAGTTTTTCGCAACCGAGGCCCACCACCATCACTTCGCCACCAAAGTTAGGGTTGAGCGCCAAGTTATGGATGGTGCGGATCGGCACCACCGCGGCGGGCGCATTGATGGCGACGCCGCAGCCGTAAAGGTGATTCAGGCCCACCACGCCGTCAACGTTCGGGTATTTCGCCAGCAGGTCGCGTTCAATGATTTTCACCACATAATCCACCACACCGGCTACGCAGTGTACGCTGGTGGTAATGCCCAGCAGGTTTTTGCTGCCAACGCTGCCATCAGCATTGCGGTAACCTTCGAAGGTATAGCCTTCCAAGGGGGGCAATGTCTGCGGCACCTGGTTAGCGAGCGGTAGGCTGGCCAGTTCGGGTGCAGGCGGTAGCGTCACCAGCGACTCGTCAATCCAACTGCCACGGAGGATATCTCGCTGAGCAAAACCGATCACCTCGCCGTAGCGCAGGATATCGCCACCTTCAGGGATATTCTGCAACGCCACTTTGTGCCCCTGCGGAATATGCTCCAATAACGTCAGCCCACAGGGGAATATTTCTCCTTTAGCCAGTCCGTTATTATTGACTACAATAGCCACGTTATCCTGCGGGTGAACTTTTATATATAGCGGTGTTTCTTTAATACGATTAACTTCGGACATTGAAACCTCACATACCCTAACCTGTTATCCCCATTATCTTGCAAGCCGCAACTTGAAAAGTATCGGGTTTATATTGTGCGCCGTAAGTCATAATCGAAAGTCTTGCTCGTGGAGAATTATAGCGTTCACCGGTCTGCCAGGCATTATGCAGATGACCTATATTCTGTGGTTTCTGAGCGCTATTCTTTGGCATTGGTCCAGTTGGCTGTGAGATGGCTCACGCCGCGGCGGGCGGTAGGTGATTCCGTGAGCCAGCCAACGCCATTTTGGGCAGATGCCACAAATTACCCCTGATATTGTCGGAATTATTGGGGTATTGCCCGATGAGTCTGCGTGGCCTGATCTCTATACTTTGATACCAGCAGGATTTATTGCGTTTAAAAATTGCCAGCGCCGGATTTATATTAATCGAATTGCTCAAACAGGCCGCAATTAATTAAACCATTTCGTTCTGAGAATCGTTCAGGATGAATATAGCTACGGCTATCATTCAGGAGAGCATCATGTCTACAGTCAGCACTGAGAGCAGTGCAATAATAAAAAGAACTAATAAGCGTTATTGGATCGTGGTGATGTTGTTTATCGTCACCTCATTCAACTATGGCGATCGCGCCACGCTGTCTATTGCCGGTACTTCGATGGCCCAGGATATTGGCCTCGATCCGGTTGGGATGGGCTATATCTTCTCGGCGTTTTCCTGGGCTTATGTGATCGGGCAGATCCCCGGTGGCTGGCTGCTGGATCGCTTCGGTTCGAAACGGGTTTATTTCTGGAGCATCTTCATCTGGTCGCTGTTTACCTTGTTGCAAGGCTTCGTTGATATCTTCAGCGGTTTTGGCATCGTGGTCGCGCTGTTTGCACTGCGCTTCCTGGTCGGCCTGGCGGAGGCGCCATCCTTCCCCGGCAACAGCCGGATTGTGGCTGCCTGGTTCCCCGCCCATGAGCGCGGCACTGCGGTAGCGATCTTCAACTCGGCACAATACTTTGCCACGGTGATCTTCGCGCCGATCATGGGCTGGTTGACGCATGCGGTGGGTTGGTCACACGTCTTCTTCTTTATGGGGGGATTGGGCATCATCCTGAGCTTTGTCTGGCTCAAAGTGCTGCACGATCCTAAAGATCACCCGAGCATCAACCAGGCCGAACTGGATTACATCGAAGCCGGTGGTGCCTTGATCAACATGGATCAGCAACAGAAAAAACAGCAGAAGGTCAAAGGCGAGAAGTGGTTCCAGATCAAGCAGCTATTGCAGTCACGCATGATGATTGGCGTGTATATCGGCCAATACTGCATCAACGCCATGACCTACTTTTTTATCACCTGGTTCCCGGTGTATCTGGTGCAGGCGCGTGGCATGTCGATCCTCAAGGCAGGTTTTGTCGCTTCGGTTCCGGCAATCTGCGGTTTTATCGGTGGAGTGCTCGGCGGCGTGATTTCCGATTACCTGATGCGCCGCACCCAGTCACTGACCTTCGCCCGTAAAACACCGATCGTGCTGGGCATGCTGTTGTCGATGTCGATGATTTTCTGCAACTACGTCGATACCGAATGGATGGTGGTGGGCATTATGGCCGCCGCGTTCTTCGGTAAAGGGCTGGGGGCTTTAGGCTGGGCCGTGATGGCCGATACCGCACCGAAAGAAATCAGCGGGTTGAGCGGGGGGCTGTTCAATATGTTCGGCAATATTTCCGGCATCGTTACACCGATCGCCATCGGATACATCATCGGCACTACCGGGTCGTTCAATGGTGCGCTGGTGTATGTCGGCATTCATGCGCTCATGGCGGTGGCCAGCTACCTGTTTATTGTCGGTGATATCAAACGTATTGAATTGAAACCTATGACAAGGAGTGGACGATGAATACCGCACCAAAAATTACCTCCATGCAGGTTGTGCCGGTCGCCGGTCACGACAGTATGCTGCTTAATCTCAGTGGCGCCCATGCGCCGTTCTTCACCCGTAATATCGTGATCTTGCAGGATAACGCCGGTAACACCGGGTTGGGCGAAATTCCAGGGGGCGAGAAAATCCGTCAAACTCTGGAAGAGGCGCAATCGCTGGTGGTGGGTAAAACCCTCGGTGAATACAAGAACGTCATGAACGAGGTGCGTAACCGTTTTGCCGATCGCGATGCGACCGGGCGCGGCCTACAGACTTTCGACCTGCGTACCACGATTCATGTGGTCACCGGGATTGAGGCGGCGATGCTGGATCTGCTGGGCCAATTCCTCCATGTGCCAGTGGCCGCACTGTTGGGTGACGGGCAGCAGCGTGATTCGGTCGAGATGCTCGGTTATCTGTTCTATATCGGCGATCGCAATAAAACGCCGCTGCCTTACCAGAGCCAGCCCGCTGAAGCCTGCGACTGGTATCGCCTGCGCCATGAAGAGGCGCTGACGCCACAAAGTATTGTGCGCCTGGCGGAAGCGGCCTACGAGAAATATGGCTTCAACGATTTCAAGCTGAAAGGTGGCGTGCTGGCGGGCAGTGAAGAAGCGGAGGCGGTCACGGCGCTGGCGCAGCGCTTCCCTGAGGCGCGTATTACCCTTGATCCTAACGGTGCCTGGTCGCTGAAGGAAGCGATCGCGCTCGGCAAACAGCTGCGCCATGTGCTGGCTTACGCCGAAGATCCTTGCGGCGCAGAACAAGGGTTCTCTGGCCGGGAAGTGATGGCGGAATTCCGCCGCGCTACCGGGCTACCGACGGCCACTAACATGATCGCCACCGATTGGCGGCAGATGGGCCACACGCTGCAATTGCAGTCGGTCGATATTCCGTTGGCCGATCCCCACTTCTGGACCATGCAGGGCTCGGTACGGGTGGCGCAGATGTGCCACGAGTTCGGCCTGACCTGGGGTTCACACTCTAATAACCACTTCGATATTTCTCTGGCGATGTTCACCCACGTGGCGGCAGCGGCACCGGGCAACATTGCGGCGATCGATACTCATTGGATTTGGCAGGAGGGCAACCAGCGCCTGACGCGGGAACCGTTGCAGATCGTCGGGGGCCGCGTGGCGGTTCCACAACGGCCGGGGCTGGGGATCGAACTGGATCAGGATCGGTTGATGCAGGGCCATGAGCTTTATAAAAAACATGGGCTGGGCGCGCGTGACGATGCGCAGGGTATGCAGTATCTGATCCCTAACTGGGTCTTTGATAACAAGCGTCCGTGCCTGGTTCGTTAATTATTTTTTGAGCAGAGGAAACTCCATGAATAGCTGCCATAACCGTTTTCGCCAGTCGCTGCTTGAGGGGGAAACCCTGATCGGCTGCTGGTCGGCACTCGCCAACCCGATCTCCACCGAAGTGTTGGGGCTGGCTGGTTTCGACTGGCTGGTGCTGGATGGCGAACACGCACCGAATGATATCGGCACGTTTGTGCCGCAACTGATGGCGCTGAAAGGCAGCCACAGCGCGGCGGTGGTGCGCCCGCCGTGCAACGAACCGATCATCATCAAGCGCCTGCTGGATATCGGCTTTTACAACTTCTTGATCCCGTTTGTGGAAAGCGCTGAACAGGCGCAACAGGCGGTAGCGTCAACCCGCTATCCACCCGCCGGTATCCGCGGTGTGTCGGTTGCGCACCGCAGTAACGGTTACGGCACCGTACCGGATTATTTTGCTCAGATTAACGAGCAGATCGCCGTTCTGGTGCAGATCGAAAGCCAACTGGGGGTGGATAACCTGGATGCTATTGCCACAGTCCCAGGGGTTGACGGCATCTTTGTCGGGCCGGGGGATCTTTCTGCGGCGCTGGGCTATCTCGGCCAGCCGAATCACCCAGAAGTGCAGGCGGTGATCCGCCATATTTTCGAGCGCGCCAGTGCGCACGGTAAAGCCAGCGGCATTCTGGCCCCGGCTGAAGCCGATGCCCGCCGTTATCTGGAATGGGGAGCCCGCTTTGTAGCGGTTGGCAGCGATCTCGGCGTTTTCCGCAATGCCACACAGGCATTGTGCGATCGTTTTAAACACAGCGGTAAATAAGGGGAATTAGGATGAAAATCGGATTTATTGGCCTGGGTATCATGGGCAAACCCATGAGCAAAAACCTGCTGAAGGCAGGTTATTCACTGGTAGTGATGGATCGTAATACCGACGTGGTGGCTGAGTTGGTCGAATTGGGTGCTGATGTGGCCGCAACGCCGAAGGCCGTGGCGGCACAAAGTGATATCGTGATTACCATGCTGCCAAACTCACCGCAGGTGCGGGAAGTCGCCCTGGGGGAAAACGGCATTATTGAGGGGGCTAAAGCCGGCACCGTGCTGATCGACATGAGCTCCATTGCACCGCTGGCGAGCCGTGAAATCAGCACCGCCCTGGCCGCCAAACAGATTGCCATGCTCGATGCCCCGGTGAGCGGCGGTGAACCCAAGGCGATAGATGCTACGCTGTCGGTGATGGTCGGTGGCGACAAAGAGGTTTTCGAGCGCTGTTTTGAAGTAATGAAAACCATGGCCGGTTCGGTGGTGCATACTGGTGATATTGGTGCCGGTAATGTGACCAAACTGGCGAATCAGGTGATCGTCGCGCTGAATATTGCGGCGATGTCGGAAGCACTGGTGCTGGCGACCAAAGCCGGGGTGAACCCGGATCTGGTGTATCAGGCGATCCGCGGCGGGCTGGCGGGTAGCACGGTATTGGATGCCAAAGCGCCGATGGTGATGGATCGCAATTTCAAACCGGGTTTCCGCATCGATCTGCACATTAAAGATCTGGCTAATGCGTTGGATACTTCTCATAGCGTGGGTGCCCAGTTGCCGCTGACCGCTGCGGTGATGGAAATGATGCAGGCACTGCGTGCCGATGGCCTTGGCAATGCCGATCACAGCGCACTGGCGTGCTATTACGAGAAATTGGCCAAGGCAGAGGTCACCCGATAAGGGGATCCGATGTCGCGCCCGTTAAATCCGATGGGGCTGGATGCTCGGCCCTTATCGATCGGTCGCTTGGGAGTTGATAGCTTATGAAAATAGTGATTGCGCCGGATTCATACAAAGAGAGCCTGTCTGCGTTTGAAGTCGCCTCGTGTATTGAGGCGGGATTTCGGGAAATTTTCCCGCAGGCCAGCTACCTGAAGCTGCCAATGGCGGACGGGGGTGAGGGAACGGTGGAGGTGATGGTTGCCGCTACCTCGGGCCGTAAGATCGACGTGGAAGTCACCGGGCCATTGGGTGAGAAGGTGATGGCTTTTTTTGGTTTATCCGGCGATGGGCAAAGCGCTTTTATCGAAATGGCGGCGGCCAGCGGGTTGGAGTTGGTGCCGGGGCCACGGCGCAACCCGCTGAAAACCACCTCTTACGGCACCGGTGAACTGATTCGCTGTGCGCTGGATCAGGGCGTTCAGCATTGCATTATCGGCATCGGTGGCAGCGCTACCAACGACGGCGGTGCGGGCATGGTTCAGGCATTGGGTGCCCGATTGCTGGACAGCCAAGGGGAAGAATTGGGTTTTGGTGGCGCAGCCTTGGCTGGGTTGGCGAGCATTGATATCAGCGGGCTGGATCCGCGTATCCACCAGTGCAAATTTGAGATTGCCTGCGACGTTACCAATCCACTGACCGGTAAAAACGGCGCGTCGGCGATTTTTGGCCCGCAGAAAGGTGCCACGCCGCAGATGGTTGAACAACTGGATCGCGCTTTGCAGCATTACGCGAGCATGATCAAATACTGGTTGGATATTGACGTTGAGCAGGTCGCCGGGGCGGGAGCGGCTGGGGGCATGGGGGCGGCATTGCTGGCCTTCTGCCGGGCGGAACTGCGTCAAGGAATTGAGATTGTCACCGACGCTTTGGGGCTGGATGAACTGGTGCGCGATGCCACCTTGGTGATCACCGGTGAAGGGCGGATTGATAGCCAAAGCCTCAACGGCAAAGTCCCGATCGGTGTTGCCAGGGTGGCCAAGCGTTATCACAAGCCAGTGATTGGTATTGCCGGTAGCCTGAGTTCAGATGTCAGCGTGGTGCATCAGCATGGTTTGGACGCGGTGTTCAGCGTGCTGCCCCGCATCTGCACGCTGGAAGAGGCATTGGCTAATGCCGGGGAAAACGTGCGCATGACGGCGCGCAATATTGCCGCGATCATCAAACTGGCCCAACAGTAAATCGCTCTGCCCCTTTCTGATCGAAAGGGGCACAACGCTATTCCAGATGGAACCGCGCTTCAGTAGTGACCAGCTCTATCTCATCCAACAACTCCAGCCATTCAGGCTCCAGATCGCGGCTGTTGGCGCCTTGGCGCAGTTGCTGTTCGAGGTAGTAACACAGTTGTTTGAGGCGTGGCACGCCGCTGTAGCTGCAACTGCCATGCAGTTTGTGGATCAGATCGAGAATACTGTCGTCTACTTCCCCTTCCAGCAGCGCTCTTACCCGTTCACTGACCTCGGGCAGAAACTCCACCAGCATCTGGAGCAGATCGTTGGCCAAATCTTCTTTGTTAGCCGCTTGGCGCAGGGCCAACTGCCAGTCTAATGACAGGGGTTGTTCTGATACATTGCGCGGAGCAACCACCTCTTGCACGATGTCGTGGGTGTGGTAACGGGCCAGCACCTGCGTCAGCATGGCTTCGTCGATCGGCTTGGCCAGGTAATCATCCATGCCCGCCTGCAACAGATATTCGCGCTCGCCGCTGATCGCATGAGCGGTGACTGCGACGATCGGCGTGGAGTTGTGATGTGGCATCTGGCGGATCAGTTCACCAGCACGGATGCCATCAATATTCGGCATCTGGATATCCATCAGGATCATATCCAGCACGTTATCGCGTGCCAGCGCAATCGCTTCTTCACCGCTGCCGCACAGCAGCGTATTTTCCACCTGTTCTGCCAGTAAGGTACCAATCAGTTTCAGGTTAGCGGGGTTATCATCCACCGCCATCACCGTCAGTGGCAGGAGCTTACGTACCGGTGGCGCAACCAGCGGATATTGGCTCTCCATACGCAGCAGTGGATACAGGCGATTGCTGGTGATCGGCTTAATCAGGCAACCAATGGCGCCGAGATTTTTCATTTCTTCGGCATCGACCTGCGACTGGCTTGGCAGCGCGAGGATCACCCGATTGGTGATTTTCAGCGCATCGTTTAGCTTGTTCCGATGTTGAGGGATGCTGTCGCGATAGGGGATCGGCACGCCAACCAGCAGGAAGTCGTAATCGTTTTTCGGCAGTTTCCCCAGCGTCGGTGAATGGGTAACGATCAGTTGAGTAACGCTCAGCATGTTCATCGTCGCCTGAGCGGCAGTAGGGTTGGCTTCGATGTAAGCCAGCATTTTGCCACGTAAATCCGGCAGGTTTGGCGGCAGCGACAGCATGCCCTCATTGAGATCGAGCGTAATGTGGAACCAGAAGGTTGAACCCCGGTTTAACTGGCTGTAGAAGCAGATATCGCCGCCCATTTCCTTCACCAGCTTCTGGGTGATCACCAGACCCAATCCGGTGCCGCCATGACGGCGTGAAATGCTGGCATCCGCCTGACGGAATGCCTGGAACAGTTGCGATTGCTGGCGTTCAGAAATGCCAATCCCGGTATCGTGGATCTGCATTTCCAGTTCGACCTGCCGCTCTAATTGATTGCGCAGTTCGACGCGGATATCAATATTGCCGGTTTCGGTGAATTTGATGGCATTCCCCAGCAGGTTGGTGATCACCTGTTGCAGGCGCAGCGAATCACCAATGACCTGCTCAGGCACATCGTTTTGCACATCCAGCGTCAGCTCCAGCCCTTTTTCGTGTGCGCTGGGGGCCAGCAACACGATCACTTCGTCCAGCGTTTCACGCAGCGCGAACGGAATATGCTCCAGCACCAGTTTACCGGCCTCCAGCTTGGAGAAGTCCAGCACGTCATTGATGATGGTCAGCAGGTTATTGGCTGAACGCTCAATGGTTTGCAGATAGTCGATCTGCGTGGCGCTCAACGTTGTTTTCAGCATCTGGCGGGTAAAACCAATCACGCCGTTGAGTGGCGTGCGCAACTCATGGGACATATTGGCCAGGAATTCAGACTTGATACGTGCGGCTTCCTGCGCCCGTTTTTTGGCCAGATCCAGTTCAACGTTCTGGATCTCCATCTGCTCCAGCGTTTCGCGCAGATCGGAGGTGGCCTGATCGATATTCTGCTGCATCTCTTCGTGATAGGCGGTCAGCGACATCGCCATGGAGTTGATGCCGTTTTTCAGCATATGCAACTCGCCGAGCATAAAGCCTTCTACCCGGCTGTCGAGCTGGCCCCGGCGGATACGGTCGACGGTGTTGACCATATTGCGGATCGGGCCGGTCACGTCGCGCATCAGGCGGTAGGCGAACAGCACGGCGATACACATGCACAACAGCAACAGCATGCTGGAAACGAACACTTCTTTGTATTGCTGTAGCCGTACCGATTTCAGATCCAGTTCGATCGCCACATAGCCAAGTTTGTTATCGGCACGTGCTTCGTTCCCGGCGGTTTCGTCTGGATACGGATTTTCTGACAGGATCGGCGTACGCAGGATCAACGAATCGCCGCGCCGGGTTAACATCAGTTCGGTGGGAAATGGCACATCTTTCGGCAACTGCAACTGGGTATAATTGTGATGATAATTGGAGGTGACGAAAAGGTTGTTCTGCGCGTCAAACACGGTAATCGAACGGACAATATCGGAATGGCGGCGGTGCAACAGGCTGACCAACTGCCTGACCGATTCGCGGCTGCGGAACGTCATGCCGTATTCGCTGGCTACCGCCAGGGGTTCGATGATGCTGGCACCAGAATCAACTAATTGTTCCTGCAGCTCGTTGTAGCGGTGAACCACAAAGAAAGTACTGAGCAACAGACCGATCAGTAACGTCGGTGCCAAGATCAGTATCATCATGCGCGCACGCAGGCTGTATTTGGTCATGGGATTCCAATGTGGGAGAATTGGGCTAATCCTAGCTTAGTGAACCAGCGCTCAATCGACAATTATGGTGCAATTCTACTCTCCCAAACGCCGCGTGACGACCCGGTAAAGTTTATTTAGCACCAGGCAGCGATTGGCTCGGAAAACTGTGCGGTGAAGCGCCGTATGATCAGGTTGACGGCTACGCTTAGAGTTCAGTTTGCACGATTTTATTCAGGTTAATGCTGCAATAAATCGGCAAATTCTGGTTCAGTCCCTTGAATGGCTAGAAATTGCGCCCAATGATCGCATACTGGATCTATTTTGCGGGATGAGTAATCAGTGGCAGGCGTTGAAGGTGTTGCTACGCTGGTAGCGAATGGGCAATATAATGCGCATAAGAATTTGCTGAGTAAGCTGTCGTTTTTCCATCAGAATCGGGAAGGCGGTAAGGGTTTGATAAAGTGACGTTGGATCTTGCCCGCATTGGTGCGGCTGGAGTGATCTCACAGAGTGTAAAACTGGCACCAGAGCGGTAATGCCGGTCAGTTAAGCGCAAAGCTGCATAATTATGCAGCAGGTGCTAAAGGTGTGGCCTCCCTCTCCCTGTGGGAGAGGGAACTGGTTAGCCTTAACTGACAAGCATTACGCCAGAGCGGGGGGTTTATGTTGCCTGTAACCCCACGACGCTGGCACGTGACAGTAAAGTGCTACTGGACGCCGGTTATCGTCTTGCCCGTGTGCGGATGTTGGAGAGGTTTTCGCACTCGGGGCATCTTGAATCCATGGCGTTGGTGCTCAAAACGCCAGGAGTCGCTGCAAAGTAGGGAGAAGTTATGGTTGCGGTAAGAAGTGCGCATCTGAATACGGCGGGTGAATTCGCTCTTGATGATTGGATTGCCAGCCTGGGGCTACCTAACCCGCAGTCATGTGAGCGATTAGCCGCAACCTGGCGTTACTGCGAGCAGCAAACCAAAAGCCATGCTGATGCCCCCCTGTTGCTGTGGCGCGGCGTGGAAATGGTGGAAATCCTCTCGACCCTCAGCATGGATAACGACAGCATGCGTGCCGCGCTGCTGTTCCCGCTGGTGGACGCCGGTATCGTGCCGGAAGACATTCTGACCGAAGCCTTTGGCTCCGGCATTACTTCGCTGGTGCACGGTGTGCGTGATATGGACGCCATTCGCCAACTGAAAGCCACGCATAACGACTCGATGGGTTCCGAGCAGGTCGACAACGTGCGCCGTATGCTGTTGGCGATGGTGGAAGATTTTCGCTGCGTGGTGATCAAGCTGGCGGAGCGGATTGCCCACCTGCGTGAAGTCAAAGACGCGCCGGAAGATGAACGCGTGCTGGCGGCCAAAGAGTGTTTCAATATCTATGCCCCGCTGGCCAACCGCCTCGGTATCGGCCAACTGAAATGGGAGCTGGAAGATTTCTGCTTCCGCTATCTGCACCCAGACGAATACAAACGTATTGCCAAATTGCTGCACGAACGCCGTATCGATCGTGAACATTTTATTGATGATTTCGTGGCCGCGTTGCACCAAGCGATGGTGGATGAAGGCATCAAGGCCGAAATCTATGGCCGCCCGAAACATATCTACAGCATCTGGCGCAAGATGCAGAAAAAGTCACTGGCGTTTGATGAATTGTTCGATGTGCGCGCGGTGCGCGTGGTGGTGGAACGCTTGCAGGATTGCTATGCGGCGCTGGGCATTGTGCATACCCACTTTCGCCATCTGCCGGATGAGTTCGACGATTACGTCGCCAACCCGAAACCCAACGGCTATCAGTCGATCCATACCGTGGTGCTTGGGCCGCGGGGTAAAACGCTGGAAATCCAGATCCGTACCCGCCAGATGCACGAAGACGCTGAACTGGGCGTGGCCGCGCACTGGAAGTATAAAGAGGGCGCGGTCGTTACCGCACGTTCCGGCTACGAAGAGCGTATTGCCTGGTTGCGTAAGCTGATCGCCTGGCAGGAAGAGATGGCGGATTCGGGCGAAATGCTCGACGAAGTGCGCAGCCAGGTGTTCGACGATCGCGTTTACGTGTTTACCCCGAAAGGCGATGTGATCGATCTACCGGCGGGCTCAACGCCGCTCGATTTCGCTTACCATATTCACAGCGACGTCGGCCACCGCTGTATCGGTGCCAAAATTGGCGGCCGCATCGTGCCGTTTACCTATCAGTTGCAGATGGGCGATCAGATTGAAGTGATCACCCAGAAACAGCCGAACCCAAGCCGCGACTGGCTGAACCCGAACCTCGGCTATATCACCACCAGCCGCGGGCGCTCGAAGATCCACAACTGGTTCCGCAAGCAGGATCGTGACAAAAACATCCTGGCCGGGCGGCAGATGCTGGACAACGAGCTGGAACACCTCGGCATCAGCCTGAAAGAGGCCGAGAAGCTGCTGATCCCGCGCTATAACGTCAATTCGCTGGATGAAGTGCTGGCGAGTATTGGCGGTGGGGATATCCGCCTGAATCAGATGGTGAATTTCCTGCAAGGCAAGCTCAACAAGCCGAGCGCCGAAGAGCAGGATCGCCAGGCGCTGCGTCAGTTGACCCAGCAGAAAGCGCCATCCGCCGCTACGCGCAGCAAAGACAATGGCCGCGTAGTGGTGGAGGGCGTCGGCAATCTGATGCACCACATTGCGCGCTGCTGCCAGCCGATCCCAGGCGACGACATCATTGGCTTTATCACTCAAGGGCGAGGGATTTCGATCCACCGGGCGGATTGCGATCAACTGGCCGAGCTGCAATCCCATGCCCCGGAACGCATCGTTGATGCGGTATGGGGCGAGAGCTACTCCAGCGGCTATTCGCTGGTGGTGCGCGTGGTGGCGAACGATCGCAGCGGCTTGCTGCGTGATATCACCACGATACTGGCCAACGAGAAGGTCAACGTGCTGGGCGTCGCCAGCAGGAGTGATACCAAAAAGCAGTTGGCCACCATCGATATGGATATCGAAATCTACAACCAGCAGGTGCTGGGGCGCGTGTTAGCCAAACTTAACCAGTTGCCGGATGTGATTGACGCTAAGCGCCTACACGGTAAGTGATTTTCCTTTTTTCCTAATGGCCCAGCTTGCTGGGCCATTGATTATTCAGAGATTTTTCTATGACCCAATCCACCCCGCTGCAACGCCTGCTGAGCATCATGAAAACCTTGCGCGATCCACAGTCAGGCTGCCCGTGGGATCGCCAGCAGACCTTCGCGACCATCGCGCCTTACACGCTGGAAGAAACTTACGAAGTGCTGGACGCCATCGAGCGCCAGGATTACGCCGATCTGCGTGATGAACTGGGGGATCTGTTGTTCCAGGTGGTGTTTTATGCCCAGATGGGGCAGGAGCAAGGGCTGTTTAATTTCGACCAGATCTGCAACGCCATCAGCGACAAACTGGAGCGCCGCCATCCGCACATTTTCGGTGAGGCCGATGCCGCCGATAGCGCAGCGGTTTCCGCCCGTTGGGAGCAACTGAAGGCCGGTGAGCGCGCCGAGAAAGCGCTGCATTCGGCGCTGGACGATATTCCTAATGCTCTGCCCGCGCTGATGAAAGCCCACAAAATCCAGAAACGCTGCGCGACGGTCGGCTTCGACTGGCATACGCTGGGCCCGGTGCTGGACAAAGTGTACGAAGAGATCGACGAAGTGATGCACGAAGCGCAGCAGGCGGTGGTGGATGAGCAGAAGCTGGAAGAAGAGATTGGCGATCTGCTGTTTGCCACGGTCAACCTTTCCCGCCATCTTGGCCATAAGGCAGAAAGTGCCTTGCAGGCCGCCAACCGCAAGTTTGAACGCCGCTTCCGCCAGGTTGAAGAGATTGTGCAACAGCGCGGTCTGAAGATGGAACAGGCGACGCTGGAGCAGATGGAAGAAGCCTGGCAGCAAGTGAAACAACAGGAAAATTAATCTGAGTCTGGGCGCTCAACCGCATCACTTGTTTGATCGGCAACAAGGTTTGCTCACGCTGAAACGGTTAAGCTCGCCATCCTATCTTGCTGAATTGCGCATTATGTGGCAGAAAAGTCAACAAACTGAATTGTAAGGCGTTTTATTACGGCAGAAGGCAGTTTACCGACAAAAATTTAAGCTAACCTGTTGTTTTAAAAAGGCAGAGAGAGTGAGGCTGGCGGACTAAACCTGGATGAACTCACGGCGGTGACAGAGATGATGGATAGCAAAACGATCGTTTGTAGGTCTAGAGAGGTTCGGGTATACTACTTTCCCGTCCTGGTTCTTCCATCGTCTTTAAACCTAAACTCTCAGGTTCAGCATGACAACTAATTATATTTTTGTGACCGGCGGGGTCGTCTCCTCTCTGGGTAAAGGCATTGCCGCAGCCTCTCTGGCGGCTATTCTTGAAGCCCGTGGCCTCAACGTTACCATCATGAAACTGGACCCGTACATCAACGTGGATCCGGGCACCATGAGCCCGATTCAGCATGGGGAAGTTTTCGTCACCGAAGACGGCGCAGAAACCGATCTGGATCTGGGTCACTACGAGCGTTTCATCCGCACCAAAATGACGCGTCGTAACAACTTCACCACCGGCCGTATCTACTCCGACGTTCTGCGTAAAGAACGCCGTGGCGACTA
Organism: Serratia sp. YWN4; assembly: GCF_055790845.1. Taxonomy (NCBI): domain Bacteria; kingdom Pseudomonadati; phylum Pseudomonadota; class Gammaproteobacteria; order Enterobacterales; family Yersiniaceae; genus Serratia; species Serratia sp. YWN4. The sequence goes on along the minus strand of NZ_CM147696.1, from coordinate 4,540,801 downwards.
TCTGGGCGCAACCGTACAGGTTATTCCGCACATCACCAATGCCATTAAAGAACGCATTATCGAAGGCGCAGAAGGCCACGATGTGGTGCTGGTGGAGATCGGCGGCACCGTGGGTGATATCGAATCCCTGCCGTTCCTGGAAGCGATTCGCCAGATGGCGGTTGAAGTGGGCCGCGAGCACACGCTGTATATGCACCTGACTCTGGTGCCGTATCTGGCGGCTGCCGGTGAAGTGAAAACCAAACCAACCCAGCATTCGGTTAAAGAGTTGCTCTCCATCGGTATCCAGCCGGATGTGTTGATCTGCCGTTCCGATCGCACCGTGCCTGCTAACGAGCGCGCAAAAATCGCCCTGTTCTGCAACGTGCCGGAAAAAGCGGTTATCTCGCTGAAAGATATTGATTCTATTTATAAAATCCCAGGCCTATTGAAATCTCAGGGGCTGGACGACTATATTTGCAAACGATTCAATCTCAATGCGCCGGAAGCCAACCTGAGCGAGTGGGAGCAGGTGGTTTACGAAGAAGCCAATCCGGGCGGCGAAGTGACCATTGGCATGGTCGGCAAATATGTCGAACTGCCGGATGCGTACAAGTCGGTGATTGAAGCGCTGAAGCACGGTGGTCTGAAAAACCGCTTGACCGTTAATATCAAGCTGATCGATTCGCAGGATGTTGAAACTCGCGGTGTGGAAGTCCTGAAAGGGCTGGACGCGATTTTGATTCCTGGCGGCTTTGGCTACCGTGGCGTGGAAGGTAAGGTGATGACCGCGCAGTACGCGCGTGAAAATAACATTCCTTATCTGGGTATCTGCCTGGGTATGCAAGTGGCACTGATCGAGTTTGCCCGTCATGTCGCGGGCATGGCGAACGCCAACTCAACCGAGTTTGTGCCAGACTGCAAGTACCCGGTGGTGGCGTTAATCACCGAATGGCGTGACGAAGACGGTAACGTTGAAGTGCGCACCGAAGAAAGCGATTTGGGCGGCACGATGCGCGTCGGCGGGCAGCAATGTCATTTGACCGACCACAGCCTGGTGCGCCAGATGTATGGCGAGCCAACCATCGTTGAGCGCCATCGTCACCGTTATGAAGTTAACAACATGCTGTTGAAGCAGATCGAGGCCGCAGGTTTACGCGTTGCCGGTCGTTCTGCGGATAACAAGCTGGTTGAGATTATCGAGCTGCCTAACCATCCGTGGTTTGTTGCTTGCCAGTTCCACCCGGAGTTTACTTCGACGCCGCGTGATGGCCATCCGTTGTTCGCTGGTTTTGTCAAAGCGGCGGGTGAGTATCAGAAGCGTCAGGCGAAATAAGAGTTTTAGTAAGCAACGCGCGGCCAAAACCGCGCGTTGTTTGTCTGGAGTTTTAGTTTAACTTGTGACTTGAGGAAAACCCATATGTCCAAAATTGTGAAAGTCATCGGCCGTGAAATCATCGACTCACGCGGCAACCCAACTGTTGAAGCCGAAGTGCATCTGGAAGGCGGTTTCGTGGGTCTGGCTGCTGCGCCGTCAGGGGCTTCTACCGGTTCCCGTGAAGCGCTGGAACTGCGTGACGGTGACAAATCTCGTTTCCTGGGTAAAGGCGTACTGAAAGCCGTTGCTGCGGTTAATGGCCCAATTGCTCAGGCAGTACAGGGTAAAGATGCCAAAGACCAGGCTAACATCGACAAGATCATGATCGAGTTGGACGGTACTGAGAACAAATCCCTGTTTGGCGCTAACGCCATCCTGGCGGTTTCTCTGGCCGCTGCCAAGGCTGCTGCTGCTTCCAAAGGCATGCCGCTGTATGAGCACATTGCTGAACTGAACGGCACCCCAGGCAAATTCTCTATGCCTCTGCCGATGATGAACATCATCAACGGCGGCGAGCACGCAGACAACAACGTCGACATTCAGGAATTCATGATTCAGCCAGTTGGCGCGAAGACCCTGAAAGAAGCCGTGCGTATGGGTTCTGAAGTGTTCCATCACCTGGCAAAAGTGCTGAAGTCCAAAGGGATGAACACGGCGGTGGGTGACGAAGGTGGCTACGCGCCAAACCTGGGTTCTAACGCTGAAGCTCTGGCGGTTATCGCTGAAGCGGTGAAAGCGGCAGGCTACGAACTGGGTAAAGACATTACCCTGGCGATGGACTGTGCGGCGTCTGAATTCTACAAAGACGGCAAATATGTGCTGGCTGGCGAAGGCAACAAAGCCTTCACCTCTGAAGAGTTCACTCACTTCCTGGAAGATCTGACCAAACAGTACCCAATCGTTTCTATCGAAGACGGTCTGGATGAATCTGACTGGGCTGGTTTTGCTTACCAGACCAAAGTGCTGGGCGACAAGATCCAACTGGTGGGTGACGATCTGTTCGTTACCAACACCAAGATCCTGAAAGAAGGCATCGATAAAGGTATCGCTAACTCTATCCTGATCAAATTCAACCAGATCGGTTCTTTGACCGAAACTCTGGCGGCGATCAAGATGGCAAAAGATGCAGGCTACACTGCGGTGATCTCTCACCGTTCAGGTGAAACCGAAGATGCTACCATCGCTGACCTGGCGGTAGGTACTGCGGCTGGCCAGATCAAAACCGGTTCTATGAGCCGTTCTGACCGCGTTGCTAAATACAACCAACTGATCCGTATCGAAGAAGCGCTGGGCAACCGCGCACCGTTTAATGGCCTGAAAGAAGTTAAAGGTCAGTAATCGTTATAACGGCTTTGTTTGTTTACGGGGAGTGTCATTAGACACTCCCCGTTTTTTATTGTGACTGACTCCCCAGCGCTGCGGCTGAAGCGAGTTACAGCATGGCGATCATTTTCAGCAGTTCTACGCGGTTGCGAATGCCGAATTTTTTACCCGCATTGTTCAGATGGGAGTAGATGGTCTTCGGATGCAGGTGCAAGCGTTGCGCAATGTTACCAATGCTGGTATTACGCGCTATCTCACAGAGCACCATGATTTCACCGGGCGTAATTATCGCCGGTTTCTTGGTTCCCCACATATGACCATTTGCTACAGGTTCTTTTTGTTCTATTAAGAGCATGCACATTTCAAGCACCACATTTATCTTTTCTTTCTTATTCAATAACGCATCCGGATGTGCGCGGGCGATCAACGCCAAGATTAAGGGCGAGGCTTTATCGATGAAAAACAGCGTTTTGATTTTAGGATGACACGTCCTCAGTTTTTCAAGAAAAAGAAGATACTCTTCAAAAAGATAAATCTGTTCGGGGAAGCTCATTATTACCAGATTCGGGGGAGGTTCTTCCGAACGCAACAGGCTTATGGAAGGGTGTGATAAACAAATAATATCTTGTGCCAGCAGTGCCTTCATTCCTAGTTGGCACAGTGGCGAGTGGTCAATATACATAATGCCCACACTGATTCTCCTTTTCAGCAAATTAACCGCACTGTTTCACAGTATCTATATAATGTCATGGTTTATTTTGGGCCATTAACTGGCAAGGGTGAAAAGGATAAGTGATTGATAATAAATGACTAATACTATGTATGGATAATGCTTGAATAGTGACGTGACTGTTTCAGCATGTTTCATTTTGGCAGGTAATTCAAACAAATTGACAAGATTCTGAACATGTTATGTCATTGTTATAAAATAGGTTTATAAACACTCTCTCATTGGGCACTGTCAATGCTGTGATTAGCAATGCTCGGTTAAAAAACAGTATTCGACTCGGTTATTATGATGAAATAATCTCCATAAAATAAGTGGAGAAACTATTTTTTAAGTAAATACTTAATTAAAATTAAGAAGCGTGCCGATAAAATAAAATACGTTATAAGGGCAAGTTGATGTTGTTTATCGAAAGCGCTCGCTGAGTTCTGCGCGGTTTTGCACAATCAGCTTAACCCCGTTCTTCAGCGGTGCTGAGAAGCGGCAATAAAGCATGGGGCGATATAAGGTTTGAAAAGCAGACTTAGTGCAACCAACTGCCCTAAGCCTGCTTAAGTAACGCTAAATCTATTCTTACATATTTTGCGCTGAGGCTACGGCGGATGGGGTTTTCTTACGTACCCACAGCCAGTAGGCCAGGGTGAGGAAGGCCACCCAGACCAGGCCGACATACAGCGCGATGCGGCTTGCTTCGAAATAACCCAACAGACCGATCACAAACAACATGAATACGGTTGCCACCGCCGGAGCAACGGGCCACCAGGGCACCGGGAAACTCAGTTGGCTGACTTCTTCTTTGCTGAGCGTGCGGCGCATGGCGATCTGCGAGAGCAGGATCATCAGCCATACCCAAACGGTGGCAAAGGTGGCGATCGAGGCAATGATCATGAAGATCTGTTTCGGAATGAAATAGTTGAGTACCACCGCCAGCAGCAGCGCGATGGACATTACCAACACCGTCATCCAAGGGACTCCGCTGGCGGTCAACTTAGAGAAGCTTTTCGGTGCCTGGCCGTCGTGGGCCATGCCGTACATCATGCGGCCTGCGCCAAAAATGTCGCTGTTGATGGCAGAGATGGCGGCGGTGATCACCACGACGTTCAACACGTTGGCGGCGGAACTGATCCCCAGATTGCTGAAGATTTCCACGAACGGGCTGCCTTTCTGACCGATGCTGTTCCAGGGATAGATCGCCATCAGCACCAATAGGGTCAATACGTAGAATAACAGTATGCGAATTGGCACGGAGTTGATGGCTTTTGGCAGCACGGTGGCCGGATCTTTGGCCTCACTGGCGGTGATACCGATAATTTCAATACCGCCGAAGGCAAACATCACCACGGCCAGTGAAGCCACGACGCCGCCAATGCCGTTTGGCATAAAGCCGCCGTGCTGCCACAGGTTACTGAAGCCGGTGGCTTCATGCGTTTGGCCGAAGCCAAACATCATTACTGCCGCACCACCGATGATCATCGCCACAATGGCCGCGACTTTCACCAGTGAAAGCCAGAACTCCATTTCACCGAATACTTTGACGCTGCACATGTTGAGCGCGCCGATAAACATAATGATGCTCAGTACCCAAACCCACTGTGCGACATCTGGGAACCACAGCCCCATATAGATACCAAAAGCCGTGACGTCGGCCAGGGCTACGATCACCATTTCAAAGGTATAGGTCCAACCGGTGAGAAACCCGGCCAATGGGCCAAGATAGTGGCTGGCGTAATGGCCGAATGAGCCGGAAACCGGCTGATGAACCGCCATTTCCCCCAGCGCACGCATCACCATAAACACCGCCGCCCCGCCGACCAGATAGGCCAGGAGGACGGCAGGGCCAGCCAGTTGAATAGCGCCTGCGGAACCGTAGAACAGCCCGGTGCCGATGGCGGAACCCAAGGCCATAAAGCGAATGTGCCGTGCGTTCAAGCCGCGCCGGAGTTGAGTTTTTTCGTTACGCATGTTGCTTCCCCGTTTTAGAGTTGTTGTCGGACAGGCAGCACTGCCCACATCGGGGAAACGAGCCCGATGGGACAGAGTACGAACTTGCAGGGTATATCCCTTTTGTCATGCAAACCGCAACTTTGTCGGCTGCGATTTGCAATCCAGAGGGCAGATTAAAGAAACGGCTACGCCTGGCTAGGCAACAGCGCCGCGGGTATTAGTGATGTCAGATGACCGGCCGCCAACAGCGCACTGGCGGCTTCGATATCGGGAGCGAAGAACCGATCCTTATCGTAGTAGCTGACATATTCGCGCAGCAGGCGGCGCGCCTGTTCCAGACCTGCGGTGGTTTGCAGACCCTTACGCAGATCCAGCCCTTGGCAGGCCGCCAGCCACTCTACCGCCAGGATACCGCGCACGTTATCGGCCATTTCCCACAGGCGACGGCCAGCGGCTGGGGCCATAGAAACGTGGTCTTCCTGGTTGGCCGACGTCGGAATACTGTCGACGCTGGCCGGGTGTGCCAGTGCTTTGTTCTCGCTGGTCAAGGCTGCCGCCGTGACCTGAGCGATCATAAAGCCAGAGTTCACGCCGCCGTTATCCACCAGGAATGGCGGTAGCTGCGACATGTGTTTATCCATCATCAGAGAAATACGGCGCTCGGCGAGCGAACCGATTTCAGCGAACGCCAGCGCCAGATTATCGGCGGCCATGGCTACCGGTTCGGCGTGGAAATTACCGCCGGACAGCACATCACCTTGGTCAGCAAACACCAGCGGGTTATCGGACACCGCGTTGGCTTCGATTACCAGCACTTCGGCCGCATTGCGGATCTGCGTCAGGCAGGCTCCCATCACCTGTGGCTGGCAGCGCAGGGAGTAGGGATCCTGCACTTTTTCGCAGTTGTGGTGCGAGTCAGATATAGCGCTACGCTCCCCCAACAGATGGCGATACGCGGTGGCAGCATCGATCTGGCCACGTTGGCCGCGCACTTCATGGATCCGTGCGTCGAACGGGCTGCGGGAACCCAGAGCCGCTTCTACCGTCAGGCTGCCAGTGACGGTCGCCGCTGCGTACAGATCTTCTGCATCAAACAGGCCGCGCAGGGCAAAGGCGGCAGAAACCTGTGTACCGTTCAGCAATGCCAGCCCTTCTTTGGCTGCCAACTGAATTGGCTTCAGGCCCGCTTTGGCCAGCGCTTCCACCGCTGGCAACCATTCGCCCTGATAACGGGCTTTGCCTTCACCCAGCAATACCAGGCTCATGTGCGCCAGCGGTGCCAGATCGCCGGAAGCACCGACGGAACCCTTCAGCGGAATATGCGGATAGACTTCGGCATTCACCAGAGCCATCAAGGCCTGAATCACCTCCAGACGGATACCGGAAAAACCGCGCGACAGGCTGTTGATCTTCAGCACCATGATCAGGCGCACCAGATTGTCATCGGTCGGCGCGCCAACGCCGGCGGCGTGGGAAAGCACAAGGGAGCGCTGGAGATTTTCCAGATCGTCACGGGCAATACGGCTTGAGGCCAACAGACCAAAACCCGTGTTGATCCCATAGGTGGTGCGGTTTTCTTCCACAATGCGCTCTACACAGGCCACGCTTTGTTGGATCGCGCTATAAGCATGGTCGTCCAGAGTCAGTTTTACCGGCTGTTGATAAACCTGGCGCAGCTCGGCAAGCGTCAGTTTGCCTGGGCGAATAGTCAGTGCTTTCATGCTTTGTCTCCCTGAGTGGCCGCGATCATTGGTAGGTTGAGGCCCTGCTCGCATGCACAATCGATAGCAATATCATAGCCTGCGTCAGCATGACGCATCACGCCGGTGGCCGGATCGTTATGCAGCACGCGAGCGATACGCTCAGCGGCCTCGTCGGTGCCGTCACAGACGATCACCATCCCAGAATGCTGCGAGAAGCCCATGCCGACGCCACCGCCGTGGTGCAGGGAAACCCAGGTCGCGCCGCTGGCGGTGTTGAGCAGGGCATTGAGCAGCGGCCAGTCGGATACCGCATCGGAACCGTCCTTCATCGATTCGGTTTCGCGGTTCGGGCTGGAGACGGAACCGGAGTCCAGATGGTCACGACCAATCACGATCGGTGCAGAAAGCTCGCCACGGCGTACCATTTCGTTGAACGCCAGCCCCAGCTTGGCGCGTTGGCCCAAACCGACCCAGCAGATACGTGCCGGTAAGCCCTGGAAGCTGATGCGCTCACGCGCCATATCCAGCCAGCGATGCAGATGTTCATCGTCTGGGATCAGCTCTTTGACCATCGCATCAGTTTTGTAGATATCCTGCGGATCGCCGGATAATGCAGCCCAGCGGAACGGGCCGATGCCGCGACAGAACAATGGGCGGATGTAAGCTGGGACAAATCCTGGGAAATCAAAGGCATTGCTGACGCCCATCTCTTTGGCCATCTGGCGGATGTTGTTGCCATAGTCAAAGGTTGGCACGCCCATTTTCTGGAAGGCCAGCATGGCCTCAACATGTTCGGCCATCGATTGCTTGGCCGCTTTAACCACCAGCGCGGGTTCGGTCTGTGCGCGGCGGCGATACTCTTCCCAGCTCCAGCCTTTCGGCAGATAACCGTTCAGCGGATCGTGGGCGCTGGTCTGATCGGTGACCATATCTGGGCGCACGCCGCGTTTGACCAACTCCGGCAGGATCTCGGCCGCATTACCACACAGGGCGATGGAGATGGCTTTGCCTTCGGCGGTGTAGCGCTTGATGCGTGCCAGTGCATCGTCCAGATCGGTGGCCTGCTCATCGACATAGCGGGTCTTCAGGCGGAAATCGATGCGGCTCTGCTGACATTCAATATTCAGCGAGCAGGCCCCGGCCAGCGTGGCGGCCAGTGGCTGCGCGCCGCCCATGCCACCCAAGCCTGCGGTCAGCACCCAGCGGCCTTGCAGGCTGCCGTTGTAATGCTGGCGGCCAGCTTCGACGAAGGTTTCATAGGTGCCCTGCACGATGCCCTGGCTGCCGATGTAGATCCAACTGCCAGCGGTCATCTGGCCATACATCGCCAAGCCTTTGGCATCCAGTTCGTTGAAGTGTTCCCAGGTCGCCCAATGAGGCACCAGGTTGGAGTTGGCGATCAGCACACGCGGGGCATTGCTGTGGGTTTTGAATACGCCGACCGGTTTGCCGGACTGCACCAGCAGGGTTTCGTCGTCTTCCAGTTTTTTGAGGGTTTCAACAATCTTGTCGTAACAATCCCAATCACGGGCAGCGCGGCCAATACCACCGTACACCACCAGCTCGTGCGGGTTTTCCGCCACGTCAGGATCGAGGTTGTTCATCAGCATACGCAGGGGGGCTTCGGTCTGCCAACTCTTGGCATTTAATTGAGTGCCGCGGGGTGCACGTATATCGACGTTGCGAACTTTGTTATTTGCAGTCACAGCTATTTCCTCAAACAGTATCGGTACAAATTTTATGACGTAGCAGATCACTCACCATGCCATAACAATGCGTCGGGATAATTAACATATACTTGTATGTACAAGCATATGCAACACTGACCAATAAGCGCTGAAAAAACCATAAGAGAAAGCGATTTCTTTTTTTAATCAATCGAATAGGCGCGGTTTTAGCAGAAAAACCATGAATTGAGCCCGGCAGAATAGTGAGTTGCTCTGCAAAAATGAATTAAAGTAGCGTCATTTTTGCGCGTTAAATCACAATAATTTTACATACCCATTACAAGTTAGCTGTAAGGATTAAAAAGTCGTACTACGGAAGAGGAGGATTCGTAGTTATCTGCCCGCTGGAGCCGTGAAGGGGAGGTATTTATGCTCCCCTTGGTAGTGAGCTCGGAGAATGGCTTGATCGCTCGTGGCAATTTCCAATCGATGGCTTTTACGAAAGCACGGGTTGAGCAAGCTGTGGCTTACGCGTCATCTTAAATAGGGTCGCCATCGCGGCCACCAGCGCCGGTATGCACAGGAACATCAGGATACTTTGTATTTCCCACTGCATTGCCAGCAACTGGGCCGCCATCATGGTGCCTGCCACACCACCAAAACGGCCAATACCTTGCATCCAGGCGATTCCCGTGGCACGGCTATGTGTGGGGTAAAAGGTGGCCGCCAGGGTTTGCAGGCCGGATTGTGCTCCGTTCATGGTAATCCCCATCAGGAAGATGAACGCACCAAGCAGCAGGATATGGGTATCTTCGGTTGCCATTGCCATAATCAACAGCGTGGTGACCGCAAAACCACCAGAAACCACCTTATGGGCATTCCAGCGATCCATCAGCCAACCGGCCACCAGTATCCCCAAAGTGCCACCAAAGGTGAACAGCGAAGTCAGGAATGCGGATTGCTCAAGTTGGTAGCCCAATCCCTGCATCAGGAGCGGCATCCAGCTCAGTAGTACGTAATAGATCACCAGCCCCATAAAATAGGTTAACCACAGCATGAGTGTGCCCACCAGATATGGGCGGCTGAACAGCAGACCGACACTGGTTTTTGACTCGGCCAGCTTGTCTTCATACAAATAGAAATGCGTGACGCTGCTGATATTCTGGCTGACAAAACGCTGGGCGATCCGCTTGATTTTTAATGCATCCTGACCGCGGTTAACCATGTATTTGACCGATTCTGGCAGGAACAGGATCAGCAACACGGTAAGCAGCAGTGGGGCAATGGCTCCTAGCAACAGCACAGTGTGCCAGCCGTAGGCAGGGATCAGCCAGGAAGAAATAGCGCCGCCACCTGCGGCCCCCAGTGGGAATCCACAGTACATGGTATTGATAGCCAGTGAACGGCAGCGCTGCGGTGCATATTCTGAAATCAGCGTAATGGCGTTGGGCATTGCTGCACCCAATCCGAGGCCGGTGAGGAAACGCCACAGCGTCAGGCTGTTGAGCGAACCCGCATAGGCAGTGGCCAGGCTGGACAGGCCAAAAAACAGACAGGAGAAGATAAGAACCCGCTTGCGGCCAATGCGATCAGAAATTGGCCCGGCGACCAAGGCACCCAGCGAAAGGCCAAGCAGCGCAGCGCTGAGTACCGGCCCAAGATCCTGTTTTGCGATCCCCCAGTCTTTGGCAACCGAAGGCGCGATGTAGCCCATGGCCGCCGTATCGTAACCATCAATGGCCAGGATCAGAAAGCCCAGAATGATTAAGGTCCAGTGAAATAGTGAAAACTTGCTGTCATCAATGGCTTGCTGGATATTCAATTCAGTGGAATTAACCATAAACCCCCTCTAAATGCAGATGTGATATCCCCGATTTTTAAACTTGGGGGACGCAGACTGATGAATGAAACGGTGTCTTGCTTGTGCTTGCCTGTATATACATCTGCGTCGTCATTAGGGGCTATGTCAAATATATTTATCTTATTTGTTGATTTTATGTTTATTGCGCGCAGTGGGATGTACTGCCCGTGCGGCTATCATCCATTAATAAATTTCATAAATAAGGAAATTAATCGAAAGGATATGCTGGCTGGGGCTCAGGTAAAAAATTTAATACAATCTTCCTGATTTGGTCGTAAGAACAGGATCTGCGATAATGCGTTTTTACCCTGCCTGATTGAGAAAACGATGCAGTATCCGATTAACGAGATGTTCCAAACCTTGCAAGGGGAAGGCTATTTTACTGGCGTTCCGGCTATTTTTATCCGCTTGCAGGGCTGCCCGGTGGGGTGTAGCTGGTGCGATACCAAACATACCTGGGAAAAGGATGCCGATCGGGAAGTGGATATGCAGCGGATCCTGGTGAAAACCGCCGAAAGCGATGCCTGGGGCAGCGCCAGCGGCGAGCAACTGCTTAAGGTGATCCAGCAGCAGGGCTATACCGCGCGCCATATTGTGATCACCGGTGGTGAACCCTGTATCTACGATCTGATCCCGCTGACGACATTGTTTGAAAACAGTGGCTATGGCTGCCAGATAGAAACCAGTGGCACCCATGAAATCCTCTGTTCCGCCAATACCTGGGTGACGGTTTCACCAAAAGTAAACATGCGCGGTGGAATGAAAGTCTTGCAGCAAGCGCTGGTGCGTGCTGATGAGATCAAACACCCGGTCGGGCGTGAGCGTGATATCGAGGCACTGGATGAGTTATTGGCAACGCTGCGCGATGAGAAGCGCCGTATCATCGCGCTGCAACCGATCAGCCAGAAAGAAGAGGCGACGCGTTTGTGTATTGCAACCTGCATCGCCCGCAACTGGCGGCTTTCGATGCAGACGCATAAGTATTTGAATATTGCATAAAATCAAGGCGCCGATCGGCGCCTTTATCTTTCAACCCTTATACACGCAGCCTGCGGTACAGGTTTCTTTCACCATTACCGCCGTCAATTCCGGCAATTGCGGTTTGAGCTGTTGCCAGATCCAGGCGGCAAGCACTTCGCTGGTGGGATTTTCCAATCCTGGAATATCGTTGAGATAATGGTGATCCAGGCGTTGCCAAATCGGATCAAACACCACCTTCAGTTCGGCAAAATCCATTACCCAACCGGTGTGTGCATCCACTTCACCGGTGACTTCCAGGCGCACCATAAAAGAATGCCCGTGCAGGCGGCCACATTTGTGGCCCTCGGGAACGTGTGGCAAGCGATGGGCGGCTTCAAACAGAAAATCTTTAAACAGCGTGGTTGCCATTATTTTGGCCTCATTGATTCAAAAAACGCCGCACAGTGTAGCGAAAAGCGGCTTTGCTTACCATTTATACCCTTCCGTACCTTTAGTCTTTCAAATCACCGCTGCTCAGCAACCTGGGCTTAACACTTTTTTTGTTTGGTCTGCGTGCGGCTTATCGGATGAGGTCGTCAACCATAAATGCGATTCATTCCATAAAGAGTAAAAAAAGTGTCTTATTTTCATAGTGATAAAAAAATGCTCTTAACGCTTTAACCGCTATCCGTTACCAGAAAAACAGCTTAGTCATTTTGGTTATTAATTATTGCTATCCCTTATTTATTCGTTGCAATGGTGCTCGGTAACCTTACAAACTCTCCTGATCTTTTCAGGCAAGCAAACAGCGACTGACACTGGCTAAGCATAGGATATCCGTACTGCGATGACGACTCAGGCTCCTCCAACATCTTTGCTCCCGCTAACACCCGAACAGTTGGCGCGCCTTCAGGCCGCAATTGGTGAGTATTCACCAACGCAACTGGCGTGGCTGTCCGGTTACTTCTGGGGAATGGTTAATCAGCAACCGGGAGCTGTCGCTAACGCGCCAGCGGTGTCTGCTGCCGCTGTGGCCAGCATTACCGTGATTTCTGCTTCCCAGACTGGCAATGCGCGCCGGTTGGCGGAACAGCTGCGTGACGATCTGCTGGCGGCCAAACTGAGCGTCACCTTGGTTAACGCAGGTGACTACAAATTCAAGCAAATCGCTCAGGAACGCCTGCTGGTGGTGGTGGCCTCTACCCAAGGAGAAGGTGAACCGGCGGAAGAAGCGGTCGCGCTGCATAAATTCCTGCATTCGAAAAAAGCGCCAAAACTTACCGATACCGCCTTTGCCGTATTCGGTTTAGGCGATACTTCTTACGAGAACTTCTGTCAGTCCGGTAAAGATTTTGACACCAAGCTGGCCGAACTGGGCGCAGAACGCTTGGTTGAACGCATTGATGCCGATGTGGAATATCAGGAACTGGCAATCGCTTGGCGCAAGCAGGTGGTGGAAGTGCTGAAGGGGCGTGCGCCCGCAGAAAGCAGCGCGCAGAGCGTATTGGCGAGCGGTGCCGTTGATCTGATCGATAGCAGCCCTTACAGCAAAGAACAGCCGTTGACCGCACAACTGGCGGTGAAGCAACAGATCACCGGCCGTGGCTCAGATAAAGATGTGCGCCATATCGAAATTGACCTAGGGGATTCCGGCTTGCGTTATCAGCCGGGGGATGCGCTGGGCGTCTGGTTTGACAATGATCCAGAACTGGTGAATGAGTTGGCGCAACTGTTGTGGCTGAAAGGCGACGAACCGGTTGAAGTCGAAGGTAAAACCCTGCTGCTGCGCGAGGCGTTGCGCACTCACTTCGAACTGACGCAGAACACCACGCCGATCGTGGAAAAGTATGCTGCATTGTCGCGCGATGAAAAACTGATTGGCCTGCTGGCCGATAAAACCAAGCTACAGCACTACGCGCACAATACGCCGATTGTCGATATGGTGCGCCAGGCTCCGGCGGATTTGAACGCCGAGCAGTTGCTTGGCCTGCTGCGCCCGCTGACGCCGCGTTTGTATTCGATCGCCTCTTCTCAGGCAGAGAATGAAAACGAAGTGCATATCACCGTGGGCGTAGTGCGCTACGACATCGACGGCCGCGCACGTGCGGGCGGTGCCTCCAGCTTCTTGGCGGATCGCCTGGAAGAAGAGGGCGATCTGCGGGTGTTTATCGAACATAACGACAACTTCCGCCTGCCCGCTAACCCAGAAACACCGGTGATCATGATCGGCCCCGGCACCGGTATTGCGCCGTTCCGCGCCTTTATGCAGCAGCGTGAAGCCGATGGCGCTGCGGGGAAAAACTGGCTGTTCTTTGGCAACCCGCATTTCACCGAAGATTTCCTGTATCAGGTTGAATGGCAACGCTATGTGAAAGACGGCTTACTGACCCGCATCGATCTGGCCTGGTCGCGCGATCAGCAGCATAAAGTCTACGTGCAGGACAAACTGCGCGAGCAGGGTGCAGAGGTTTGGAACTGGATCCAGCAAGGCGCGCACATTTATGTCTGTGGCGATGCTAACCGCATGGCGAAAGACGTTGAAAACACATTATTAGCACTGGTGGCCGAGCACGGTGGTATGGATACCGAGCAGGCAGATGAATTTTTAAGTGAGCTGCGCTTTGAGCGCCGTTATCAGCGGGATGTGTACTGATGAGTGATAAACACCCTGGGCCTCTGGTTGTGGCAGGCAAACTGGCCGATGCCGAGCGCTTGAAGAAAGAGAGCAACTTCCTGCGCGGCACCATTGCGGAGGATTTAAAAGACGGCCTGACCGGCGGCTTCAATGGCGACAACTTCCTGCTGATCCGTTTCCACGGCATGTACCAGCAGGACGACCGTGATATTCGCGCCGAACGTGCCGAACAAAAGCTGGAACCGCGCCACGCTATGATGCTGCGCTGCCGCCTGCCGGGGGGGATTATCACCCCGCAGCAGTGGCTGGGCATCGACAAATTTGCGCAGGAAAGCACCCTGTACGGCAGCATCCGTATTACCAACCGGCAGACGTTCCAGTTTCACGGCATCCTGAAAGGCAATGTGAAGCCGGTGCATCAGTTGCTGAACCGCCTGGGGCTGGACGCGCTGGCAACGGCTAATGACGTTAACCGCAACGTGCTCTGTACGTCGAACCCGGTAGAGTCTGAACTGCATCAGCAAGCCTACGAGTGGGCGAAGAAAATTTCTGAGCACCTGCTGCCGCGCACCCGCGCCTATGCAGAAGTGTGGCTGGATCAAGAAAAGGTCGCAACCACCGATGAAGAGCCGATCCTCGGGGCCACCTATCTGCCGCGTAAGTTTAAAACTACGGTGGTAATCCCGCCGCAAAACGATGTCGATCTGCACGCTAATGATATGAACTTTGTGGCTATCGCCAAAAACGGCAAGCTGGTGGGCTTTAACCTGTTGGTGGGCGGTGGTCTGTCGATCGAGCATGGCAATAAGAAAACCTATGCGCGCAAGGCGAGCGAATTCGGTTATATCCCGCTAGAGCACACGCTGGCGGTGGCTGAAGCAGTGGTCACCACCCAGCGTGACTGGGGGAACCGTACCGATCGCAAGAATGCCAAAACTAAATACACGCTTGAACGTGTTGGTGTGGACACCTTCCGCGCCGAAGTGGAAAAACGCGCCGGTATTACCTTCGAACCGGTGCGCCCGTATGAATTTACCGGTCGTGGCGATCGTATCGGCTGGGTAAAAGGCATTGATAAACAGTGGCACCTGACGCTGTTTATTGAGAATGGCCGCCTGCTGGACTATCCGGAGCGCCCGTTGAAAACCGGTATGGCCGAGATCGCCAAGATCCACAAGGGCGATTTCCGCCTGACGGCCAACCAAAACCTGATTGTGGCCGGAGTTGCGGAGAGTGAGAAGGCGAAGATCGAAGCGTTGGCGCGCAAGCATGGCCTGATCGACGATACGGTCAGCGAGCAACGCAAGAACTCGATGGCCTGCGTGTCCTATCCCACTTGCCCATTGGCGATGGCAGAAGCTGAACGCTTCTTGCCCGAGTTTGTCACCAAGGTGGAAGACATCATGCAGCAGCATGGCGTTGGCGATGAACATATTGTATTACGCATCACCGGTTGCCCGAACGGCTGTGGCCGTGCGCTGCTGGCGGAGATCGGCCTGGTGGGCAAAGCGATTGGCCGCTACAACCTGCATTTGGGCGGCAACCGCGAAGGCACGCGTATTCCACGCATGTACCGTGAGAATATTAATGAAGCCGATATTTTGCAGGAAATTGACCAACTGGTAGGCCGCTGGGCGCAAGAGCGCAATGCGGGCGAAGGTTTTGGCGATTTCACGATCCGCACCGGGATTGTCCGGCCGGTAGTGGATTCAGCGCGGGATTTTTGGGATTAAAACGCGGCATGCGAGTCGGGTAAGGGGAATACATCATCATTTTCAGGAGGCAAGCAACATGGCTGAACTCGATCTGGTAGCGCTGAATGCCTTGCCAAAATCAGGGCAGGCGCTGGCACTGGCGGTAGTCAATGGTCAGTTGGAACACTTTTCGGCGCAGGAACGAGTCGCCTGGGCGCTGGAGCATTTGCCGGGTGAATTCGTGCTTTCTTCCAGTTTTGGCATTCAGGCGGCGGTCTGTTTGCATCTGGTCACCCGCATCAAGCCGGATATCCCGGTGATCCTGACCGATACCGGTTATCTGTTCCCAGAAACTTATCAGTTTATCGATCAACTGGCCGACAAGCTGAAGCTGAATCTGCAAGTGTTCCGTGCCGAGCATTCACCGGCCTGGCAGGAAGCGCGTTACGGCAAACTGTGGGAGCAGGGCATTGAGGGGATTGAGAAATACAATCAGCTCAACAAGGTTGAGCCGATGAATCGTGCGCTGGAAACGCTGGGCGCACAGACCTGGTTCGCCGGTTTACGCCGCGAGCAGTCCGGTAGCCGTGCCAACCTGCCAGTGCTGGCGGTGCAACGCGGGGTGTTCAAGATTTTGCCGATTATCGACTGGGATAACCGCCAGATTTACCAGTATTTGACCGAGCATGGGCTGAGTTATCACCCGCTGTGGGAACAAGGGTACTTATCGGTTGGCGATACGCACACCACCCGTAAATGGGAAGAGGGTATGAAGGAAGAGGAAACCCGCTTCTTCGGCCTGAAGCGTGAGTGCGGTTTGCACGAAGGCTGAGGTTACTGGCAATGAGGGGTGAAACCCCTCATTGTGTTTACCAGATAGTCGAAGACCAGAAAACCCGGCCAATAATATGGATGCGTTGTTCAAACTCCTGACGATTCAGAGACTCATCGGGATATTCAGCACTATTAAAACTTTTGATGAGTACCCCGCCATCAGGCTTGGCCACCAGTTGCTTGACGCGGATTAAATCGCCATCCCGAATCGCGTAATAATCACCATCATTGATCGGAAACTGATTGGCGGTATCGATACCGACCACATCACCGCTGCGCAACAGCGGTGCCATGCTGTTGCCAATCACTCTGACAACCCGCGCATCACGGGCATTCACCCCCAAGCGCCGCAGGGTATAACGCCGAAACGGCAGGCGATAGATTTCTCTTTCCTCTTCTGGCATCGCACCGCTACCCGCCGACGCCTCAACGTCTAGCACTGGTATATCGATAAACTCTTTCTGATCCTGCTCCATCGATTCCCACTCTTCGACGCGTAAGCGGCTCTCTTTGATTTCGTCGAGCTCAGGTAAGGTTGTCGTTGAGTTGGTCTCGCCAAACAACAACCACTGTGAGGTTACCGAAAGAGCCTCTGCCAGTTTCTCCAGATTGCGTGGCGAGCGGGTTTGCCCAGTCTCAATTTTATTGATGGACTGCTGGCTGACCCCCACTTTTTCTGCCAAGGCTTTCTGGCTTAAACCGAGCTGTTCGCGCCGTTTAGCAAGGCGTTCACCTAAAGTTTGCATAGTTCATCTCCTGTTCCCCTGATTATAAATGAAAAAAATTCAATAACAACCTGTGAGGGTTGATACAACGTAATTATATTGAATTAACAACTATAAGTATGTAGTATACAACAACTGTATTTAGTCTGTCTTGGAGCAAAAATGAACAATATAAAGGTAAGCCTTGAGACGTGGGGAAACTGGGCGCGCTGTCATCTGGGTACTGAATATTCAACGGTAAATATCACTTTTCAAGAAGCGCTGCCGGTGAGTAGTTTCAACCGGACTCGCATCGACGATAAAGAAGGTATGCTGATTGACTCGGCGGTGGCCGGGCTTAAACGCTTTGATTTACTGGCTTATAAATTGATTATTGCGCATTATGTCTATCGCGTCAGCCAGAACCGTTTGGCGAAAGAGATCGGTAAGGCGCAGAGCTATGTCGCCAATCTACTACGTGTTGCCGAAGCCTTCATCGCCGGGCAGATCTTCTCTTATACCGAGACTGCCGCAACCGCTTGAAGACACTTCCAACCTGCTTTCTTGAGATACCGCCGTAAGGCGGTATTTTTTTGCCCACAACAAAAATAACAACAAAAAAGTGTTGATCTAATCTGATTAGCTGGTATAGTAACAACTATAAGGTCAAGGAGTTGTATCTTGAACTCAGCCACCTGAAGCCCTTCTCCTCTGCGTGAAGGGCTTTTTTGTTTGTACCTCTGAAAAACGTATTCACGGTCAATAGGCGCGTTGCTGCTAGCGACGACTTATTGCCGTAAATCATATGCACTCTGAATCGGTGCGTATGTACACCGGGAAGAACGCTTTTCCCACCGCCAATCGGGCAAAAAACAATAATAGTTAAGTAATTGGAGATGACTATGTCACAGGGCGCACGCCATTCGGTTTACTTTGTTAAAGAAGCAATTAGCGGAACTACCCCAAATACTCCAGCGCTGACGGTGTTCCGCGCAACGCAAAACTCACTGGATATCAAAATCAGTACGCTTGAATCTTCTGAATTGCGCAGCGATGCAGAGGTTTCTGATCTGCGTTTGGGGACTCGCAGCGTTGAAGGTTCTCTGTCTGCAGAACTGACTTTCGGCACTTTCGATGATTTGATCGCTGCGGCATTACGCAGCACATGGACTACCGATAATAAATTGACGGCGGGTGTTTTACGCCAGTCATTTACCTTTATTGATTACCAGGCAGACCTTCCTGCTGCCGATGGTCAGTACACTATCTACCGCGGTTGTGAAATCAACTCTATGTCGATGAAAGTGAGTGCAGAAGGGATCACCACCATTGAGTTCGGCATTATCGGCCGCACCATGGAGATTGCCACCGCGCTGCCAACGGGAGCAACTATTACTGCTGCAACCACGACGGCACCGATGGACGGTTTCTCTGGTTCGCTGCTGGAAGGGGGCAAAGCAGTATCCGTTGTTACCGAGGTGGATCTGACGGTAGAAAACGGCATTGAATCGCGCTATGTCGTTGGTTCAAAAACCGCCATTACGCCGAGCACCAAACGCCGTACGGTCAGCGGCACACTCAACACCTATTTTGAGGACAACACCTGTCGTAAGAAATTTATTAACGAAACGGAGAGTAATATCAGTTTTGATTTGCTCGATCCCAATAGCGCAACCAAAAAATATACGGTCAAGGTTCCACGCCTGAAATTCACTGAAGCACCTCGCAGTATTGATGGTGAAGGCGATATTATGATCAACCTTAATTATCGCGGGTTACTGGATCGCACCGTGGGTGCCAGCGTACAAATTACGCGTGTTGTTGCATAATAAAAGATCCCAAGTCTGAATAATAACAATAAATAATAATAAAAACGCCTGCGTCAGCGATTATTTCGCTCCGGTAGCGCAGCTTTTTAGTTTGAAAAAATAAACACTCCCGGCCATCAGTGAATCACTTCGTGATGGTTCGGGATTTTTAAATAATCTCATAACAAGTAGGGTAAAATTATGGCCAGTTTTCGTGAATTAAATATTGCCTCTAAAGCTAATGCTGGGATTGAGATCCCCGTCATGATCCCCGGTGGTGACAAAGGGGTACAAACCGGTGAGCTACTTACCGTGTTAAGCACCTACAGTGAACGGTTTCGTAAAGCGGAGGCCGATGGCTATCGCCGCATTCGCGAATATGTGCGTGAGGCCGAAACCAACAATCAAAAAATGGATGACAAAATCTATGAGGAAGTGGCTCTGGACTCCATCGCACAATTAATTATTGATTGGACCTACGACGAGCCTTGTACCACTGAAAACGTCAAACTCTTTTTACAAACCAACCCCCATATGTATGACACGGTGAATCGTGTTGCAGCGGATCACAGCGTTTTTTTCGCCAACGCCGCGACCAGTTAATTCAACGCCTCGCGGCGGAATGGGAACTTAATCTTCCCCCCAAGGGGAGTAAAGTCGCTCTGCGTAAGCATCTGGAAAAAGTGTGGCAAGTGACCGGTAAAAAACCGGTAAAACTTGTTGAACTGGATAATACGCCCTTCCCGGAAGAGCTTGGCTATCTCTACCAATGGTTTGCCGAATTTTATAATGGTCAACCCTTCAGCTACGGCGAGCTGGAGGCATGGTGCCGTTTGACCTGTCGGCAGTTGGATCCTGTTGAAGTAGAAACTATTCGTTATTTGACTCTTGCCCGTGAGGGCAATCGACAGAATTAAAATAATAAAAAATTAACCTGCTCCATAAAATAATGTGGGAGGAATAATGGTAACCACAAGCGCATCGAGTTATCAAGATAAAAAAACGCAAGCGGTAATAACCAGTACGTTGAAAAAAATGGCTGGTGATATTAATCTTGCCAATAAAAATGTTGATAAAGCAACGAAAGAACTGTCAAGAACCGTCGCATCATCACAGGGTTCCTATGCAGGAATTGCTGCTTTTTTATTAGCCTCCAATAAGTTGATTAGCGCAAGAAATGACTTTGACGCTAAAAGGTTGGCAAAGAAGGAGTATGCGGATAAAAATTTCCAAATTCCTTTTACTTATCCGGGTACTGAAAAACCAGATCTCAGTGGACTGGAAAAATTTATTACTCTGAATATCCCCCTGGCAGATTTATTAAAATTTAGTAATGAATTTTCTACCGCAGGAAAAGAGGTAAGGAATACGCTTAAAACAGCGGGGGAAGTATTTGGTAAAAATTCGAGAGCTTATAGTGTTACAAAAGATGTGACAGTAGGCGTTGATGCTGCCAACGGACTTGTCAATGGTTATACCGCACTGACAAAAGGTTATAACTCGGGTAAAAGTGACTCAGAGTCCTTCAAAATATTTGGTAATACATTTGAGCAACTAACAAATGGTACCTATGCAGAAAATAATCCCAGTACGTCTACCGCTTCAGGTGATGTATTAGCACAACAACAGCAACTTGAAGACAGCAAAACTCAAATTGCGCAAAGCGGCTCAGATCAAAGAGCAGCTATATCACTTACAGAATTACAAATCAGTGCTCAAAACTATGCGAGTGGATTTGGGTCGTTAGCTGGCACCATGGATTCTATGATGCTGGCTTCCGATGGTTTGATCAGCAAACAATCTGGTGCCTACAGAACCATGTTTGCAATGTCAAAAGCATTCAGTGCAGCGCAAGCCTCTCTTAACTTTTATCTCGCTGTCTCTAAAGCCATGGCATCTGGTCAATCAGTTCCAGAGATGATTGCCAATATAGCCATCGCTACGACATCAGGCATGCAGTTAATTGGAGCGATTCAGGGGATCAACTTCTCCGGTCAGGCCCATAGCGGCATTGATTATATTCCACGGGAAGGCACCTGGTTGCTGGATCGCGGCGAGCGGGTGGTGGATAGCCGCACTAACGCCGATCTAAAACAGTTCCTGAACGGCGCACCGTCGTCGGGCGGTGGCTCATCACTCTCTATCAATGTCCCGGTTACCGTGCAAAACGAGGGCGGTGGTTCGTCAATGTCTGCCGAAGGGCTAAGCCAACTGGCCGGCATTATCAAGAGCAAGGTGTATGAGGTGGTCAGTAATGAGCAACGCCCTGGTGGGTTATTAAATAGAGGAGCATACGCGTGAAAACCTTTACCTGGATCCCGGAAGAATCGCTGCAAGTGAGTGTAAAGCCGAAAGTCAAAGTGGTCTCTTTTGGCGACGGTTATGAACAGCGCTCACCCGACGGTATCAATAACCAGTTGCGCAGTTACTCGCTGCAGTTTTCGGGCAGCGCGGAAGATGTCAGGACCATCGATCAGTTTCTGACTGAGCACGGTGGAGCGCAGGCTTTCAGCTGGCTGCCTCCCGACACCCTGAAAAGTGCGCTATTCAAATGCGAAGAGTGGAACCTGACCGTTAACGGTTATTGGAATTCACTGAGTGCTACTTTCCAAGAAGTTGTCGCCTGACAGCAAGGATCAATAAAATGAGAAATATCAGTAACTCGCTGGTGCAATCCAGTGCTGCCATTGAGCAGGATACTTTGCTCGATCTCTACCAGGTCGATCTCACCTTTATCGGTGGTGATTTGCTGCGTTTTCACGCCGGACTAAATGAAAAAGGGGAAACGCTGGTGTGGCAAGGGAAAAGCTATCCTCCTTATCCGATTCAAGCCAATGGTTTTGAATTTAATGGCCAGGGCACCAGCAATCGACCCAAACTTACCGTGGCTAATATCAGCGGTTTGCTCACTGGTTTGAACGAGGATTTTGACGATCTGGTGGGGGCGGTCGTCACGCGTCGCCAAGTTCCGCGTCGCGCGCTGGATGCGGTGAACTTCAAACAGGGGAACCCGCAGGCGGATGCTACGCAGGAATTAGTCAGCCGCTATGTCATTGAGCGGCTGACTAATCTTACCAGTGAGGCGGCGACCTATGAACTGGCACTGCCCAGTGAAAGCGATGGTGCCATGCTGCCTGCCAGGGTAATTATCAGCGACATCTGCCCCTGGGAATACCGTTCAGCCAACTGTAGCTATCGCGGTAGCCCGGTGGCGGATGAGAAAGACAATCCCACCACGTCGGCACAGCTGGATAAATGCGGTAAACGGCTGAACTCCTGCAAAATGCGTTTCGGCAAGAACGGCATCTTGCCATTTGGTGGCTTCCCGTCCGCTGCCAAACTCAGCCGCTGATAGGGGGCATTATGGGCATTGAGCAGCAGATTCTGCACCATGCCGCAGCAGAAGCACCGTTTGAGTGCTGCGGGCTGGTGGTGAGCACTGAAGATCAACCACGCTATCTGCCCTGCAAGAATATCGCCGATCGTCCGGAACTGAATTTTGAAATCTCTCCCGATGATTGGTTACGTGCGCAACTGCAAGGCGACATTCTGGCGGTGGTGCATAGCCACCCTGGCGGGCCGAACTACCTCAGCGAAGCCGATCGCGCGATACAAAAACGCACCGCCTGCGAATGGTGGCTGGTGGGCAGCGGAGATCTCCTGCGCTTTCGCAACTGTTTGCCGCTGCTGGGCCGTCAATTTCTGCATGGTACGACCGACTGTTACACCTTGATTCGTGATGCCTATCATCTGGCAGGCATCGAATTACCAGAGGCAGAACGTGAAGATGACTGGTGGCTCGGCGAACAAGAGCTTTATCTGGAGAATATTGTCAGCGCCGGTTTTAGCCGTATTACTGACGACAACCCACAGCCCGGCGATGTGCTGCTGATCTGCCTTGGCAGCGCACGCGCCAATCATGCCGCGATTTACTGCGGCGATCAGACCATCCTGCATCATGTGCCGCACCGTTTAAGCCGCCGGGATACCTATGGCGGTTACTGGCAGCAATACACGCATTCAATATGGAGACATCAAGCATGGCAACCGTCTGCTTTTACGGCGATCTGCAACGATATGGCCGCCGCTTTAACTTAGAAGTTCACACCGCAGGGGAGGCGCTGCGCGCGCTGATCTCGCAAATTCCTGGGCTGCGCCAGCATATCAGTAACGATTTCTACCGCTTGCGCATCGCAGGGCAAGATATTACGCAAGAAGAGCTCAAACAGGGGATGCATAGTCCTTTACCGGATAAAGCGGTGATTCATCTGGTGCCTCGAGCATTGGGGGCAAAAAATGCCGGTATTTTTCCGACGATCCTGGGGGCTGTGATGGTCGTGGTTGGGGCCTTCACTATACCGTTGGGAGGGGCGGCACTGATCGGTGCAGGGATTGGCATGATAGCGACGGGCGTCGCCAGCATGCTGACCAAAATGCCATCAACCCCCAAAGTAGGGAATAACGGCAATATCACCAATACCGCCTTTTCCAATCTGGATAACGGCATTGCTCAGGGCGCAGCCATTCCCTTGTGTTATGGGGAAGTGCGCATTGGCTCCAAGGTGCTGAGCCAAGGGCTAGCCACTGAGTAAGTTCGCGTCAATCAGCAATTTTTCTTTTCACTCAACCCTGGCCTCGCCGGGTTTTTTTTATCTGAGGTATGTATGGGCAAAGGTGGCGGTGGCGCTCGCACGCCAGTAGAACAAGCGGATAACTTAAAGTCAAAACAGCAATTATCCATTATCGATCTGCTTTGCGAAGGGCAGATCGAAGGCCCGGTTGGCGGGCTAAAAGGGGTCTATCTTAACGATACTCCGATTCAGAACAGCGATGGTTCCAACAACTTTTCCGGCGTTAATGCGCAATGGCTGGCTGGGACACAGCAGCAATCCTGCCTGGAAGGGTTCTCATCCGCAGAGAATGAAGTGCCGGTTTCTACCGAAGTGAAATATGGCACACCGCTGATCAGAACCATCTCTTCTGCGGATATCGACCGTGTTCGTGTCACCGTTGGCGTCAGCGCGTTGTTCTCGCAAACCTCGGAAGGGGACATTAACGGCAGCAGCGTTGAGTTGCTGGTGCAGGTCAGCAACGGTAGTACCTGGCAAACCCGTGAAACGGTGAAGATTGAGGGAAAAATCCGTTCACAATACCTGCGTTCGGTATTTTTGACCGCGCTACCGAAGGCTCCGTTTAATATCAGGGTGGTACGTAACACCCCAGACAGTACCAGCAGTAAAGTCGAGAATAAAACCCTGTGGTCCAGCTATACCGAAATTATCGACAGCAAACTCAGTTACCCGAATACCGCGCTGGTGGGGCTCTCTTTTTACTCCTCGCAGTTTCAGGGGGTGCCAAAGCGTAACTATCTGATTCGTGGCCTGATGATCAAAGTTCCCAGCAACTATACGCCGGAAACACGCGTCTACAGCGGGATGTGGGATGGCAGCTTCAAGATTGCCTGGAGTAATAACCCGGCCTGGATCTTCTACGATCTGGTGATGAACGAGCGTTATGGCCTAGGGAAACGCCTGGGGAGTTTTGGCTGTGACAAGTGGGCCATGTACAGCATTGCGCAATACTGCGATGTGCTGGTCGACGACGGCTTCGGTAATAAAGAACCGCGCATGACCTGTAACTGCTATATCACCGATCGTCGTCAGGCGTATGAGGTGGTCAACGATCTGGCTTCGATCTTCCGTGCCATGCCAGTGTGGGATGGCATGCAGATGAGCTGTGTACAGGATCGGCCCAGCGATCCGGTCTGGCGTTATACCAACGCCAACGTGGTGGATGGCAGCTTCAGCTATCAGTCCAGCGCCCAGAAGGCACGGCATACGGCGGCGCATGTGCGCTATATCGATCCCGCTAATGGTTGGAAAACCGCGACGGAATACGTTTCTGACGATGTGATGATTGCCCGTTACGGTCTCAACGTCACCGAGATCGATGCCTTTGGTTGTACCTCGCGCGGGCAGGCCCGTCGCACCGGCCAGTGGATCCTGCAAACCGAACGGCTGGAAAAGCAGTCGGTCAGCTTCAATGTCGGGCGCGAAGGCATGAAACATCTGCCGGGGGATATCATCGAAATCGTTGATAACCAGTATACCGGCAGCCGCAGCGGTGGGCGTATCAAGGCCATCAGTGGCCGCACTGTTACGCTGGATCGCGACATCACCATCCCCGCTGGGCAGCGCGCCTACTTGGGTTACATCGGGAAAGATAATAAGCCTGCTCAGGTGGATATCGCCTCGCGGCCACTGCCTAATCAGGTGGTATTGGCTCAGGATGTGACTGGCCTCCAGCTGCAAGGCGTTTGGACGCTCTCGCTTGCCAGCCTGAAGCCGCGGCTGTTCCGCGCCATGTCGATCGGTGAAAACGACGATGGCACTTACAGCATTAATGCGCTGCAACATGTGCCGGAAAAAGAAGCGGCGGTGGATAACGGCGTCCGCTTTGATCCCAAGCCTGCTCGGCCTTATGGCGGTAAC
The DNA here is from genome assembly GCF_055790845.1 of Serratia sp. YWN4. NCBI lineage: Bacteria > Pseudomonadati > Pseudomonadota > Gammaproteobacteria > Enterobacterales > Yersiniaceae > Serratia > Serratia sp. YWN4. The sequence goes on along the minus strand of NZ_CM147696.1, from coordinate 4,515,093 downwards.
CTACCGCCGGTGGAACATCTGCTGGTGGAAGCGATCCCAGACAGCAGCGTCACGCAGGCTCGCGCTTACTGGTCGACTCCAACGGTGAACCAGCATGTCACTTTTGAGGTGAAGCTCACCAGGAGCGGAGCGGTGGTATTGCGGGAAAACACCCCTGATACCCAATATCTGCTGAACGGCCTGGAGGTGGCGAATTATCAGATCTCCGTACGCTGCCGTGACAGCGAGGGGCGTTTAGGGGAAGAGACCGTAGTCGACTTTTCTCTTAATGCCCCCGCACCCCCGGCCTATATTGATGTCACGCCTGGGGTGGGGCGCATTACTTTACAGCCACATTTTGCCGGAGCGGTTTCCTTTAATACTTTGTTTGAGTTCTGGTATGCGGAAAAAGCGCTGACGCTGAATCAAGTAGAATCGATGGCGATGAAGTTGGTCACCAGCAGCTACTACATTCACGATCGCTTAAAGCATGGCAAAACCTATTACTACTACGTCCGCTCGGTAAACCCTTACGGCAAATCAGCGTTTATCGGCGTTGAAGCGCAAACCAGCAGCGATGCGTCAGAAATCCTGGACGTGATTGCCGATCAGGTAATGAGCAGTGAATTAGGCAAAAGCCTGACGGAAAGCGTAGAAAAAAATAATCAGGACCTGAACGAAGCGGCGAATGCCATTATCAGTAATGCCTTGGCGAACGATGCCGATGCACGCGAATGGCGGAAAAAGGTTGGCCAAACGGATGCGTCAATTACCGAGGTGAAACAGGTGGTGGCGGATGGCGAACAGGCTACCGCCACGGTGCTACAGCAATTAACCAGTAAAACTGATAATACGGCGGCATCTTTAACCCAGTTGTCGACCACTGTGGCTAACAACAGCAGTGCAACGTCGCAGCAAATTACCGGGCTAAACAGCCAGATTGGCACGGTTTCCGCCGATGTTCAGCAAACTTCGAAAACCGTCGCGGATATCAATGGCAAACTGTCTGCATCCTGGAATATTAAGGTTGGCACCACCAGCAACGGCAAACAGTATGCAGCCGGTATTGGCGTGGGGGTAGAAAATACCCCTAGCGGCATGCAGAGCCAGGTACTCTTTTCCGCCGATAGATTTGCCTTTATTAATACCGCCAATGGCACCACCAGTATACCCTTTGTGATTGATGGTAGTCAGACGATTATTAATAGCGCCTTTATTAAGGATGGGAGTATTACTAATGCTAAAATTGGGGGGTATATTCAATCAGATGATTACGATTCGACTAATAAAACAGGGTGGTCTATATTAAAAAACGGGAGTGCTGTTTTTAATAATATTACAGCTAGGGGGCATATTGAGGCGGCAAGTGGGTATTTCAGTGGGGAGATCCGTGCAGCAAATGGGTCATTTAACGGAACAGTCTATGCAAGTAAAATAATCGGTGACCTAGTTGATATAAATGCTATGGTTGAGTATGTTGATGTTAGCCGATGGATTGATCGGAGTAGTTATATTGATATACCGATAGCAGTTATTGAGCCCGCAGCATTTGAACGGCGAGGTGTTATTAATGGCTTGTTGCCATCTGGCATTTATCATTATAACCAAAGTGGTAAAGTTATAATGGTTCAGCAAGGGAAAATAGCGAGTGCATATGGTCTTGGTGGAGCTACTGGCGATGTTGAACTTATATTAAATAACACTATTATTGCAAAGTCAAACTCGCTTTTTGAGCGTAATTCAGTTGGATTTCCGCTTGGTATAATATCAACAACGCCTTTTAAAATTAAAGCTAACTCAGGTGCGGCTAATTTGACTTTACGCATCAAAAATATCAGTAGCAATGAAGGGAATTGGATTAGTTGCTTTGTGCAATTTTCTATTACAACATCACGCGCCACACAAAATATAGCACTTTTAGTATGATTTAAATGTTCGCAAAAAATCGTATGATACTTAAAAAATCATAATTATTATTATGATTAATAAGTGATAAAAGAGTGCTGTTTTATATAAAAATTAAAAGGAAGAAACGCTATGTCAATGTATGAAACTGGAAAAATTACCGGAAAAATAAATACCACTTTGGTTACTGGTACCGACACAAAATGGGATGATGCCAAAAATGGTATTGCCGCTGGTGCTATTCTGGTGGTGGTGGCAACTGGCAAAGTGGATATGTACCAAGTCAGCAAGGTCAATAGCGCTACGCAACTTACCCTGAGCCGCACTATTACACAGGACTTTACCAACTCTCCTTACGGGATTATTGTAGCTGAAAGTAATAGCACGGCTTCATTTGCCAATCAATTAACGGCAATGTTGAGTTATTACCAAACACAACTTAATGGTTGGCAACAGATCCTGACCGGTACTGGTGATATCAAACTTACAGCACCCGATGGTACAGTTGTTACTGTTACAACTCAGTCAGCATTGAATAAAGCCATCAGTAATTTAAATATAGACTTTGGGAAGTTAAATACAACGGTCACTAGTCTGAATACGGATTTAGGTAAATTAAATGCAACGGTTAGCAATACGCTAGATAAGACAAAAAATGGCACTGATATTCCTGATAAAGTGGCATTCCGTAAAAATATTGGGTTAAAAGCAGCGGCTGAAAGGGATGTCGGGACATCTGCTGGTCAACTGATGGAGGTCGGTGCCTTTGGTGGCCCAACTGGGAATAACCGTTTCTTTCAAGTGAATAATGATGGTGGTGCACCCAAAACGGTAGATTGGAATAGTGTTACAGCACCAGGGCTATACCCCTCTTTATTAAGAAGTAATGATTTCAGCCCTAACGGCCCGCAGGGAACAGGATATTACTTTTATTGCATCGTCTATAAATACTCTGATACTTCAGTGGAACAATGGGCGCTTCCCTATGCTGGTGAGGGGAACGGACGTATGTTTTTCCGTAGTATGAATGCGGGAAAATGGGCTGAATGGTCTGAGGTGCATAACTCAGCCAACCCAATAGATACCAGCAAAAACCCTGTCTTTAGAGGGAGTCAAATTCTGTTGCAAAACAGTGGTAGACGTCATATCCGCACTGAAACTACGGCAGGAGCCGCGGATGGTTATATCTACAAAGATCCAGATGGTTCTTGGGTAATACAGAATTATATCAATAACGTACTAAAAAACCATTGGAGCTTTACTAATACGGGAATGCTGCAATTGGGTGGCATGTTAATGAGTAATGATGCCAATGGTATTATTCGTGGTGCAGTTCAGGGGGGGGCTTATGTAGATTGGCAAAAGAGATCTGCTGGCCTATTAGTTGATTGCCCTAATGCTGAAACCTCTGCTCATCAAATCTGGAAAGCGACTCAGTGGGGGCGTGCACATCTTGCTGGTATGGATATCCATTATCCGCCGAATGGAACTATTCAAGCGCTTATGCATGTTGGTGATGCTAACTTCTTTTGGCATAGCAATGGTGTTTTCTCCTGCCAATCCCTACAGCAGACTTCTGATATTCGGCATAAAAAACAGGTCGAAAATATCACAAATCCTGAGGAAATTATTCAATCCTGGAACGGGAAAACCTGGGTTTATAAAAACAGTGAAACTGCCAGTGCCGGGTTAATTGCGCAAGATGTACAGCAGAAATTCCCAGTCGCCGTGAATACCGCTTCGGATGGCACATTAACTCTGGATTACAGTGCAACGACTGGTGTTATTGTTGAGGTGGTGAAAAACCTACTCAACCGGCAGCAGGAGTTAGAACAACGTATTCAACAACTCGAACAGAAACTTATTGCCAAAGGGCAATGAAAAATTCCCGTCACTCTTTTTCATAAATGATAAGAAAGTCCACTTAAGCCTTGGCAATTGTCAAGGCTTTTATTTCCCTTTTGCCACTTTGAATAGTGGGTTTTTAAGGCTGCATATGAAGACTATAAATCCCCAGGAAGGCATTCGGGAGGATGCTTTTAGGTTGCTTAACTATATTAATACTTGGAAGAAATTAGCCATTCTGATGGTGATGGTTGTTTTCTTTGGTGTTTGTTACGTGGGGTGGGAACAACGAAGAGAGTTATCCTTTTGGCTTATGTCTACCTACGGTATGCCGCAAGTGGATAACGCTATTGTTGATACGGAAGCAATCCAGTTAATGAATGATATTGACGGGAAAAGCGCTGCTATATGGTCCCTGGATCTAAATCAAAATAAACGCTCAGCGATTTATTTTAGAGTTGCCGATAGGCGAATCAATCACCTTGAAGGTACTGCTGATTTGGCTCTTCGCCCCTACTCTGAATATTCTGCAAATATCATCAAAACAATCACGCAAAAAACACTTTGTGTACCTCTGATTGTTAATACTGTAATCGACGAAATGGAGAAAAAAGAGGGGGTGAGTTACGTCTGTTATGCAGCCATTCCACCTTCACACGGAACAATGATTGGCTTGTTGGTCGTGGGCTTCACTCAAAAACCGCATAACGAAGACTATGTCAAAGTGCGGATGATATCTGCAGCACAGAGGATCATTAAATAATGAATAATAAACTTTCAGAGCACTTTAACAATAATGAGTTTGCATGCCACTGCGGCTGTGGCGCATGCGAAGTATCACCAGAGCTGGTTATCGTATTGGAAGATCTACGTGTGCATTTCAATGCACCGGTTAACATCGTCAGTGGCCGTCGCTGCGTTGTCCACAACGTGAGCGTTGGCGGTACTCAATCAAGCCAGCACCTGTTTGGCATGGCTGCTGATATCCAAATAACGACGAAAAGTCCTGCTCAGGTAGCCGACTACCTTGAAGCGAAGTATCCAGGCCGTTATGGCATCGGGCGCTACGCAAACTTCACGCATATTGATGTGCGTGCGACAGCGGCACGTTGGCAACAATAAAGAAAACATAATTACACACAACCTTGTCACCGCTGGGGTTGATTGGCCCCAGTTATCTCCTATTTCTTCTCTTTCTTTTGCCCCACAACCGGCTGCACTTGCGCCAGCTCTTTAATCAATGGCAACAGGATCTGCACGCTGTCATGGCTGCGTTGGTCGATCCGCCCCGGCAGATTGCTCTCCAGATATTGCAGGTTGTCGTATTGCGGGCGATGCCAGGTGACTCCCTGTGGGAACTGTGGGCTGACGGCCGTTTGCTGATAGCCATCTTTATCACCCAGCGACCAGTTGGTGGCTTCTACCGCTAAAACCGGGATTTTTGCCTCATCAAAAACCGTGTGATCGGAGCAGCAGCCAGTTCCTTTGGGGTACTCTTTATTGCCTGGATTAATCGCGGCGGCAATGCCGTAGCGCTGAGCGATTTCTAGCGCACGATCGCGGGTGATTTTGGCGACTTCTGGTGAGGTGTTGCGCCCTGAGTGGAAATAGAGCCGATCGCCGGTGATCAGGTTATCAAGGTTGATCACCAACAGAGTGTTGTCGCGTTCTGCCTGTGTCATACGCCTCAGGTAGTTTTTTGCCCCCAATGATTTAAGCTCTTCACCGCTGGTGGCCAGAAAACGCAGTTGGTAAGCCGTAGGGATATCTTTCATCTGCTTCGCTAGCTCCAGCATTACCCCAACCCCGGAAGCATTGTCATCCACGCCCTGTAGAGTTAGCCCACCCAGGTTGTTGTCCACTTCATTGTCGTTGTGCGGGGTGTAGGTGTCGAAATGCGCCATGATGATGATCTGCTTGGCTTGCGTGTCTTTTTGGGCTGCGATCACCGAAGTAACGATAATCTTGTTCCAATCTTCGCTGGTGTCGTTTTTGGCATAAAGATATTGAGCATTAAAACTACGCGTGTTGCTCGAGTAACCCATACTGGCGAATTGTTGCTTCAGATAATCTGCGGCGAGCAATTCTGCCGGGCTGCCCGCCATACGCCCGGGGAAATGCGTAGCGATATGTCGTATCTGCTTCGCAGCAAATTGACCCAATACTGCGTTTTTAGCCGGTTTAGCCTCTTTTGTTTCTTTTGCTTTTTTGGTCGATTTGCTCGTGGGCGCAACTTTTTCTGTATGGCTGACGGTGGAAAGCAGCATCTGCTCAGCCGCAAACTGGCCCGGTGCGGGTTCTGTGGCCGCCGGAGCGTTTGTCTTGTTAATGATCAGACTATGTTCGGCGGCAAATTGGCCCAAGGTGGCTTCTTTGGCAGGTTTGGTGGTGGCCGAAACGCTTGCAACGTTGCCGAGAACGGCCATCAGTAAAGCGGCTCTCAGGCAAAAGCGGGAAAACATACCGAAAAATCCTTTTTGGGCAGCGGTGAGGCCGATTATTCTTTCGCGGCGATCAGTATGGGATGCTATTAAGGATTACACAATTTCTTCGTCTCTTAATTTTCGGGCTAACACGCAGACTTTCCCTCCGTTTATAACCCCTCAAGCCCAGTGCTGCGGCCTATATTCCATTATCGAACAAGCAATTCCTTTTCGTCATTTCAGAGGCCAAATCTCACCCCGTATAGTCACACTATCTTTCTGTTATATGAAAAGGCCGTTGTGGACTATCTACCAATATTTGCCGACCTTAAACAACGCCCGGTGCTGGTCGTTGGCGGCGGTGAAGTGGCTGCGCGTAAAGTTGATCTTCTCAGGCGCGCCGGGGCGGAAATACGGATAGTTGCGCAGGCTCTCTCACCGGAAATCGAACATCTTCATCAGCAAGGTCAGATCCACTGGTTAGCGCGCTCTTTTGCTCCGCAGCAACTGGACGAGGTGTTTCTGGTGATTGCCGCTACCGATGACAGCCAACTGAACGCCGAGGTGTATGCCGAAGCGGATAAACGCCGCGTGTTGGCGAACGTGGTGGACGATCAGCCGCGCTGTTCCTTTATTTTCCCGTCAATTATCGATCGCTCACCGCTGGTGGTGGCCGTCTCTTCCAGTGGCCAGGCTCCGGTGCTAGCGCGGATGCTGCGTGAGAAGCTGGAGGCACTGTTGCCTGCGAGCCTTGGGCAGATGGCGCAAGTGGCCGGGCGTTGGCGCGGCCAGGTGAAACAGCGGCTCTCATCTATTGGGGCAAGACGCCGTTTCTGGGAGAAAACCTTCAGCGGGCGTTTTGCCACGTTGGTGGCTAATGGCCAAGTGGTGCAGGCTGAGCAACAGTTGGAACAGGATTTAACCGCCTTTGCGCAGGGTAATGAAGGTCAGCAGGGTGAGATCGCACTGGTCGGGGCAGGGCCGGGCGATGTGGGTTTGCTGACGCTGCGCGGGTTGCAGGTGATGCAGCAGGCTGACGTGGTGCTGTATGACCACTTGGTGAGCGATGAAACGCTGGATTTGGTGCGTCGTGACGCCGAGCGGATCTGCGTGGGCAAACGCGCCGGTGCGCACTCGGTGATTCAGGAAGAAACCAACCGCCTGCTGGTGGAACTGGCGCAGCAGGGCAAGCGCGTGGTGCGGCTGAAGGGCGGCGATCCGTTTATCTTTGGCCGCGGTGGCGAAGAATTGCAGGTGGCCGCCGCCGCTGGCATTCCGTTCCAGGTGGTGCCGGGGGTGACCGCTGCCGCTGGAGCGACGGCGTATGCCGGTATTCCGCTGACGCATCGCGATCACGCACAGAGCGTAACCTTTATTACCGGCCATTGCCGCCCGGATGGCAGCGGTTTGGACTGGGCCGATCTGGCGCGAGCGCGCCAGACCTTGGCGATCTACATGGGCACCATGAAGGCGGCGGATATCAGCCGTAACCTGATGGCTCATGGCCGTGAGGCCAGCACGCCAGTGGCGGTGATCAGCCGTGGTACGCGGCCCGATCAGCAGGTGCGGATCGGTACGCTGCAACAACTGGAACAATTGGCCCAACAGGCACCATTACCGGCGCTGCTGGTGATCGGTGAGGTGGTGGAACTGCACCATCAAATTGCCTGGTTTGGGCATCAACCGCAGGCGGAAGGGGGATCTCGTCCCTCCGTCGTGAATCTGGCTTAGGCCGAGTATTACGGCAAGGCGTTTAAGGATCTGCTATGGACGAAAAACGACTCACTCATTTGCGGCAATTGGAGGCGGAGAGTATCCATATCATCCGTGAAGTCGCCGCTGAATTTGGTAACCCGGTGATGATGTACTCCATCGGAAAAGACTCTTCTGTGATGCTGCATCTGGCACGCAAGGCGTTTTATCCGGGTACCTTACCGTTCCCGTTGCTGCATGTGGATACCGGCTGGAAATTCCGCGAAATGTACGAATTCCGCGATCGTACCGCTAAAGAGTACGGTTTCGAACTGCTGGTACACAAGAACCCGGAAGGCGTGGCGATGGGTATCAACCCGTTCGTCCATGGCAGCGCCAAACATACCGATATCATGAAAACCGAAGGCCTGAAGCAGGCATTGAACAAATACGGCTTTGATGCTGCTTTCGGCGGTGCGCGCCGCGATGAGGAGAAATCTCGCGCCAAAGAGCGTATCTATTCGTTCCGCGATCGCTTCCACCGCTGGGATCCTAAAAACCAGCGCCCGGAGCTGTGGCATAACTATAACGGCCAGATCAATAAGGGGGAAAGCATCCGCGTATTCCCGCTGTCGAACTGGACCGAACTGGATATCTGGCAATATATCTTCCTGGAAAAGATCGACATTGTGCCGCTGTATCTGGCGAAACCGCGCCCGGTGGTTGAGCGCGACGGCATGTTGCTGATGGTGGATGACGATCGTATCGATCTGCAACCGGGTGAGGTGATCAGCCAGCGTATGGTGCGTTTCCGTACCCTCGGCTGCTGGCCGCTGACCGGCGCGGTGGACTCTTCGGCACAAACGCTGCCGGAGATCATCGAAGAGATGCTGGTTTCCACCACCAGTGAACGTCAGGGCCGCATGATCGATCGCGATCAGTCTGGTTCGATGGAGCTGAAAAAGCGCCAAGGGTATTTCTAAGGAGCCGCCGGATGAACAACGTTATTGCACAACAAATTGCTGAACAGGGCGGAGTGGAGTCTTATCTGCACGCGCAGCAGCACAAGAGCCTGCTACGTTTCCTGACCTGCGGCAGCGTCGACGATGGTAAAAGCACCCTGATCGGCCGCTTGCTGCACGATACCCGCCAGATTTACGAAGATCAGCTCTCTACGCTGCACACGGACAGCAAACGCATTGGCACGCAGGGCGAAAAGCTCGATCTGGCGTTGCTGGTCGATGGTTTGCAGGCCGAGCGCGAACAGGGCATCACCATTGATGTGGCTTACCGCTATTTCTCTACGGAAAAACGTAAGTTTATTATCGCCGATACGCCGGGGCATGAGCAGTACACCCGCAATATGGCAACCGGGGCGTCGACTTGCGATCTGGCGATCCTGCTGCTTGATGCGCGTAAAGGTATGCTGGATCAGACCCGCCGCCACAGCTTTATCGCCACTCTGCTGGGCATTCGTCACCTGGTGGTGGCGGTGAACAAGATGGATCTGGTGGATTACAGCGAAGCGGTGTTTGAGCAATATAAGCAGGATTACCTGACGTTTGCCGAGCAACTGCCAAGCGATCTGAACATCAAGTTTGTGCCGCTGTCGGCGTTGGACGGTGACAACGTGGCAACCCAGAGCAAACAGATGCCGTGGTACAGTGGCCCGACGCTGCTGGAAGTGCTGGAAACCGTGGATGTGATCAGCCAAAGGGAAAGCCAGCCGCTGCGCTTCCCGGTGCAATACGTCAACCGGCCGAATCTCGATTTCCGTGGCTACGCGGGCACCTTGTCTGCCGGTATCGTGCGCGTCGGCCAGCGCGTTAAAGTGCTGCCCTCTGGCGTGGAATCTAGCGTTGCGCGCATCGTGACCTTTGATGGCGACTTGCAGGAAGCCGTTCCGGGTGAGGCAATTACGCTGGTACTGAAAGACGAAGTGGATATCAGCCGTGGCGATCTGCTGGTAGATGCCGGTGAAACGCTACAGGCGGCGCAGAGCGCACTGGTGGATGTGGTGTGGATGGCCGAGCAATCGCTGTTACCGGGCCAAAGTTATGACATCAAAGTGGCAGGCAAGAAAACTCGTGCCCGGGTAGAAAGTATTCGCCATCAGGTGGAGATCAACTCGCTGGCGCAACATCATGCCGATATTTTACCGCTGAACGGCATTGGGCTGGTGGAACTGACCTTTGACGAACCGCTGGTGCTGGACAGCTATCAACAGAATCACGACACCGGCGGCCTGATCTTTATCGATCGCCTGACTAACGTGACGGTCGGCGCCGGGCTAATCCGCGAAGCGCTGCACCATAGCCATCAAACGGCAACCGGGGATTACAGCGCCTTTGAACTGGAGCTGAATGCGCTGGTGCGCAAGCACTTCCCACATTGGGAAGCGCGCGATCTACTTGGGGGGAAATCGCGTGGTTGAGATCCGGCCAACCGGGCCAGACGATGAAAACGTGGTGTGGTATCCGCATGCGGTAACGCGGGCGGAACGCGAAACACGAAACGGCCATAAAGGCGTGGTGCTGTGGTTTACCGGCCTTTCCGGCTCGGGGAAATCCACCGTTGCCGGTGCGCTGGAGCAGGCGCTGCATCAGTTAGGAGTTAGCACCTATCTGCTGGATGGCGATAACGTGCGCCATGGCCTGTGCCGCGATCTGGGTTTTAGCGATGAGGAGCGGCGTGAGAACATCCGCCGCGTTGGTGAAGTCGCGAAACTGATGGTGGATGCCGGGTTGGTGGTGCTGACCGCCTTCATCTCACCGCACCGTGCTGAACGGCAGATGGTGCGGGAAATGCTCGACAGTGGGCGTTTTGTGGAGGTATTTGTCGACACGCCATTGGCCATTTGCGAAGCGCGCGATCCGAAAGGGCTGTACAAGAAAGCGCGCGCCGGTGAACTGCGTAACTTCACCGGGATCGACTCGGTTTATGAAGCTCCCGCCCAACCTGATGTTTACCTGAATGGTGAACAATTGGTAACAAATTTGACTGCGCAATTGTTAGACGTACTGCGTGGTCAGGCTATTATCAAACCCTGAATTCGAGAAAAGCGTATGGCAGTTTTGCCGTACGCTTTTTAATCTAAGCCCGCTGCAAAGCGCGCCAATAGACTATGAATGACCAGGGATCGCTATGCAAAATGCCCCGCCAGTCCTGATTGATGTGCAACAACAGCAAGAGGAGTCCTCGTACTCTTTCTTGGGTGCTGCCAGCGGTTTTGCCTTCTACTGGTTGGCGTTTGCAGTTCCCTTTCTGGTTTACGGTTCCAACACGCTGTTCTTCCTGCTCTATACCTGGCCGTTCTTCCTGGCGTTGATGCCGGTGTCGGTATTGGTTGGGATCGCTGTCAGCATGCTATTACGTGGCAAACCATTTCTTACCTTATTGACGACTGGCGTTGCCGTCATTTGCCTGTTCTGGCTGGTATTCAGTTTTTTGAGCGGCTGGTAATAAGCAGGGCGCAGATCTGCGCCCGAGAGATGTTAAAGCCGTGCGTAAGGTTACAAAACTTTGCTTAGAAATGCCTGGGTGCGCGGATTGGTAGGGTGACTGAAAATCTGCTGCGGCGTGCCTTCTTCCTGAATAATGCCCTGATCGATAAACAACACCCGATCGGCCACTTCACGCGCAAAGCCCATTTCATGGGTCACCACCACCATCGTCATGCCCTCATGCGCCAGTGATTTCATCACCGCCAGCACTTCGCCGACCAATTCTGGATCCAATGCCGATGTCGGCTCATCGAACAGCATGATTTTAGGTTCCATCGCCAGCGCCCGGGCGATCGCCACCCGTTGCTGTTGGCCGCCAGACAGGCTGCTGGGATAGGCGTCGATCTTATCGATCAGCCCAACCTTATTCAGCAACACTTCTGCCCGTGTAATGGCCTCGCTGCGCGATAACTTTTTCACCCCCATCGGTGCCATGATGATGTTTTCCAGCACCGTCATATGTGGGAACAGGTTAAAACGTTGGAATACCATGCCCACGCTTTCACGCATCTGGTTCAGATCGGTTTTCTGGCTGTGAATGGCAAAGCCGTTAACGTCAATCTCGCCGCCAGAGAGGGTTTCCAGCGCATTGATACAGCGCAGAAAGGTGCTTTTGCCGGAACCGGAAGGGCCGATAATGCACACCACTTCATTAGGCGCGATCTCGCAGGAGATGCCGCGCAGCACGTGGCTTTCGCCAAATTGTTTTTGCAGGTTATGTACGCGAATCACTTTTACCGAACCTTTTTTCCATGTGTTGCACCATCAGCGAAAGCAGGAAGGTGATGACCCAATAGACCAGCGAGATGGCCAGGTAGGGCTCCCAGTAGGTGGCGTACGCGCCGGACACGGTACGGGCGGCATAGGCCAGATCGGCCAGACCAATAGCGGAAGCCAATGACGAATCCTTGACGATGGCAATCGCGTTGTTACCTAACGGCGGCAACATACGGCGAAACGCCTGCGGCAGGATCACTTTGCGCATGGTTTTGCCGTAGCTCATCCCCAACGAGCGTGAGGCCTCCATCTGGCCGCGATCGATAGACTGAATACCGGCACGGAAAATTTCTGACACGTAAGCACCGGCGTTCAGGGTGATCGCCACCACGCACGACAGGAATGCGCCGTAATCAGAACGCAGCGCGCGAGCGAAATCGCTGCTCATCAGGCCGCTGGTGACCAACAAGCCATCACGCGGGTTGATGAACAGCGGCACCAGCGCAAAGTGCACGACCATGATTTGCACAAACAGCGGCGTGCCCCGAAAAGCGCTGATGTAAATACGCACCGGCCATTGAATGCCGTAGTGCAGAATCGGTTTCCAGATGCCGTGCGGTGCCTGCGCCAGGCGGCCCAACCCGAGGATCAATCCCCAAGTGGTGCCCAGCAGCACGCAGATGATGGTGCATTTGATGGTCATCAGGGCGCCTTCCATAAATAATGGCGCGTATTCCTGAATGATCTCCCAACGGAAATTCAAGGGCTGTTCCTTCTGATTGACTCAGTTTACTGCGCTGGCAGCGTTGGCACGTTGCTGTCGAACCAGGTTTGATAGATTTTTGCGTAAGTACCGTCGGCGATGATTTTCTTCAGCCCGGCGTTGATCTTGTTACGCAGTTCATCGTTACCTTTTGCGACCGCGATGCCGAAATACTGGCGCTCAAACTTGGCGTCAGAAACCAGTTTGAACTCTTTCTCCGGGTGGGTTTTGATGTAGAACTTGGCCACGCCAACGTCGCCCACGGCGGCACCGATACCGTCTTCATACAGCTCTTGCAGCATCAGCGGCGTATTGTCGAAGCGTTTAATCGCCGTGCTGTTTTTGCCCAAGGTGTCGGAAACCACGATGTCACCGGTGCTGGAGTTGACGACGCCGACCTTCAGCGCTTTCAGTGCGGCAATGGAATCCACCGTGGAATCTTTCGGCACCACGATCGCCTGTTCTGCCGGGAAATAAGGCGCCGAAAAATCAACCATTTGCTTGCGTTTGTCGGTAATGGTGATACCAGAAATAATAATGTCGCGATCGCCAGAATTGAGGGTGGCGAAAATCCCTTCCCACGGTGTATTGACCAGTTTCACCTGGAAACCTTCCGCTTTGGCTACGGCCTTAATCACATCAATATCAAAGCCTTCCAGCTCTTTCTTGCTGTTTTCGAATTCGAATGGGCGATAAGTCCCACCAGATCCAACCACGTAAGTCGGTTCCGCCGCGAAGGAAGTAAAAGTGGCTGCCAGACAGGCACCAATCAGCACTAAATGTTTTAACATCGTCGATCCCCAGAAATTAAAGGTTATATATTGGATTTATTTATGCACTTTACGTGCATAAAAATAAGCTCATATGAATAAAAACACAACCATTACCTCATGATGAAAATACCAATAGTGTTAAATATGAATAATTATTTTAATCGTGGTGTAAGTGTCGGAGGATTTTTGCGGTAGCCAGTGCTTATTACTGCATAACCTGCTTGGGATGGCTTAGAAGCCAGCCGCCGTTTTTCTGCGGTATAACGTGGCTTTTTTTGCCGTTTTCGGGCGAAAATAAAGCGATAAGCTCAGGAAGTTCTTATCCTTACTCTGAATCTGCTGGCTAAATGCCGCTCCCGGTGTGGAGTCAAACAGAAAGTTGTGGGATGATTGGTCGGTTTTTCAGGGGGCGGAGATGGGAAAACTTACGCTGCTATTGCTTGCATTGCTCGGCTGGCTACAGTACTCGCTGTGGTTGGGTAAAAATGGTGTTCACGATTATGTGCGGGTCAATGAAGACGTAGCGGCTCAACAGAGCAATAATGCCAAATTAAAGGCGCGTAACGATCAGTTGTTTGCCGAGATCGACGATTTGAACGGCGGTCAGGAAGCGATTGAGGAACGTGCACGTAATGAACTGGGGATGATTAAACCCGGTGAGACTTTCTATCGTCTGGTGCCTGACCAATCTAGACGCAGCGCGGCGTCTTCCACGCAAAATAACCTACAAAAATAACGCATGAATCATTCCGCAAGTGCTTTGCCGCAGGTGGTCGCTGTCCTGCCCGCTGCCGGTATCGGCAGCCGCATGCAGGCCGATTGTCCGAAACAGTATTTAACTATCGGCCATCAAACTATCCTTGAGCACGCGATCCATGCCCTGTTGCGGCATCCGCGTATTCCACAGGTGATCGTGGCCATCAGCCCCGACGATCATCAATTCCACCGGCTTCCGATCGCTCAGGATCCTCGCGTGCGCGTTACCGTGGGGGGCCAGCAGCGTGCTGACTCGGTGATGGCCGGGTTGCGACTGGCGGGCGATGCCGAATGGGTATTGGTGCATGATGCCGCGCGTCCTTGTCTGCATGCGGACGATCTGGAGCGCCTGTTGGCCATTACGGCACACAGTTTGGCCGGTGGCATTCTGGCCGCGCCGGTGCGTGATACCATGAAACGCGCTGAAACGGGCCAAAGTGCTATTTCGCACACCGTTGAACGCCAGGATCTGTGGCATGCGCTGACGCCGCAGCTATTCCCGTTGGCATTGCTTAAACTCTGCCTGCAACGCGCGCTGGACGAAGGCGCAACGGTGACCGACGAAGCTTCTGCGCTGGAGCATTGCGGTTATCATCCGCTGCTGGTGGCGGGGCGTTCGGACAATATTAAAGTGACGCGGCCGGAGGATTTAGCGCTGGCGGCGTTCTATTTGACTCAGTTGAACAATTAAGGAGCGCATTATGCGTATCGGTCACGGTTTTGATGTCCATAAATTTGGCGGCGAAGGGCCGCTGGTGATCGGTGGTGTTCGCATTCCTTATGAAAAAGGTCTGCTGGCGCACTCAGACGGTGATGTCGCGCTGCATGCCGCCACCGATGCTCTGTTAGGAGCGGCGGCGTTAGGCGATATCGGTAAACTGTTCCCAGATACCGATCCGGCATTCAAAGGGGCCGATAGCCGCGAGTTGCTGCGTGAAGCGTGGAAACGCATTCGTGCCAAAGGCTATCGCTTGGGGAATCTGGACGTGACCATTATCGCTCAGGCACCGAAGATGGCACCGCATATTCCTCAGATGCGCGTTTTCCTGGCAGAAGATCTGCAATGCCATATGGATGACATTAATGTTAAAGCCACCACCACTGAGCAACTAGGCTTCACCGGGCGCGGTGAGGGCATTGCCTGTGAAGCCGTCGCCTTGTTGATCAAGGAGTAGGCGCATGAATATGGCAAATCTGACCTGGCTGTACGGCCAGCCGCAGGCCCATGGGGTGCTGAAAGCTAACCCGGAAGATTTCGTCGTCGTGGAAGATCTGGGATTTACGCCGGATGGTGAAGGTGAGCACCTGTTGGTGAACATCCGCAAAACTGGCTGTAATACCCAGTTTGTCGCCGATTATCTGGCGAAGTTTGCCGGTATTCATGCCCGTTCGGTCAGCTATGCCGGTTTGAAAGACCGCCATGCGGTGACCGAGCAGTGGTTCTGCCTGCATCTGCCGGGCAAAGAATCTCCCGATCTCACCCAGTTTGCGCTTGAAGGCTGTGAAGTGCTGCAGGCCGCGCGCCATCTGCGCAAGCTACGTATCGGCACCTTGAAAGGTAATGATTTTACCCTGGTGTTACGCGATATCAGCGATCGCCAAGCAGTGGAACAGCGTTTGCAGGCGATCGCGGCAGGCGGTGTACCGAATTATTTTGGCAGCCAGCGCTTTGGCCGCGGCGGCAACAACCTGGTGATGGCGCGCCGCTGGGCGAAGGACGAGATTCGGGTCAAAGAGCGCAGCAAACGCAGTTTTTATCTCTCCGCCAGCCGTAGCGCGTTGTTCAACCTGATTACCAGCCAGCGTCTGGCCAATCAGCAACAGCGTACCGTGCTGGAAGGTGATGCGTTGCAGCTCGCTGGGCGTGGCAGTTGGTTTGTCGCCAAGCCAGAGGAGTTGGACAGCTTGCAACAGCGCTTGGAGGCCGGTGAATTGCTGATCACCGCGCCCTTGCCGGGGGATGGTGAACCGGGCACCGCTGGGGAATCACTGAAATTTGAACAGCAATGCTTGGCGGAACAGCCGGAATTGCTTACGCTTTTAAAGCGCGAGCGTGTTGAACCTGCTCGACGAGCCCTGCTGTTACAACCGCAGAAACTGCTGTGGAATTGGCGGGATGATGTCACCGTTGAATTGCGCTTTTGGTTGCCAGCAGGCAGTTTTGCTACCAGCGTTGTTCGCGAAATCATGCGGCAGGATAACAGTGATGCGGATATTACTGAGTAATGATGACGGTGTTTCGGCACCGGGTATTCAGGCACTGGCTAAGCGGCTGCGTGAATTTGCCGAGGTGCAGGTGGTGGCACCGGATCGCAACCGCAGCGGTTCTTCCAATGCGCTGACGTTGGAGTCGCCATTGCGCACGCTGACCATGCCGAATGGCGATATTGCGGTGCAACATGGGACACCAACGGATTGTGTCTATCTGGGCGTCAATGCGTTGATGCGCCCGGCACCCGATGTGGTGATTTCTGGCATCAACGCCGGGCCGAATCTGGGGGATGACGTTATCTATTCCGGCACGGTTGCCGCCGCAATGGAAGGCCGTCATCTGGGCTTGCCTGCGCTCGCGGTGTCGCTGAATGGCCACCAGCATTATGATACGGCAGCGGTAATCGCCTGCTCCCTGCTGCGCGCCTTGCAGCGTGAACCGCTGCGCACCGGTAAAATCCTCAATATCAACGTGCCCGATTTACCGCTTTCGCAGATCAAAGGGATACGTGTGACCCGCTGTGGCAGCCGACATCCCGCCGACAAGGTATTTTGCCAGCAGGATCCGCGTGGGCAGAATCTGTATTGGATTGGCCCGCCGGGAGATCAGTTCGATGCGGGCCCAGATACTGACTTTGCTGCGGTGGAACAGGGGTACGTGGCAGTGACGCCTTTGCAGGTGGATTTGACCGCCTACGGGGCGCGGGATGTGCTAACAACATGGTTAACCAAAGTAGAGGTTAGCGGGGAATGGTGAACAGACGCATACAGACACTGTTGACGCAACTGCGCCAGCAAGGGATCAGGGACGAACGATTGCTTAAGGCGATCGAAGATGTGCCGCGTGAGCGTTTTGTTGACGAGGCGCTTGAACACAAGGCCTATGAAAATACCGCATTGCCTATCGGTTCGGGCCAGACGATTTCTCAGCCTTATATGGTTGCGCGTATGACGGAGCTGTTAAAGCTGACGCAAACCTCCAGAGTGCTGGAGATTGGTACGGGTTCCGGTTATCAGACCGCTATTCTGGCCCATTTGGTGCAGCATGTTTGCTCCGTTGAGCGGATCAAAGGGTTGCAGTGGCAGGCAAAGCGTCGCCTGAAGCAGCTCGATCTTCACAACGTTTCGACGCGCCATGGTGATGGCTGGCAGGGCTGGGCATCACGTGGGCCGTTTGATGCCATCATCGTGACCGCTGCGCCACCGGAAATCCCGCAGGCGCTGATGCAGCAACTGGACGATGGCGGCATATTGGTGTTGCCGGTGGGCGAGCAGGCGCAAACGCTGAAGCGTATTCAGCGCTGTGGCGATGAGTTTTCTATCGATGCCGTTGAAGCAGTAAGATTCGTGCCACTGGTGAAAGGTGAACTGGCCTAGCCTGAATTTGCCGTGCAGGAAGAAATCTGTTGCACTTTCATAACGTCCGGTTAAGGTTTTAGCGTTTCAACAATATTAATTTTCAATACAATTGTTTTTCTATGTGGTTGTCTTATGGTGTGGCTGCGCCAATGTGGCGAGCATTGGCGGTGCTGCTTTTTTGATTCCCTGGCGGGAGATCACCTGGTGTTCAGGGATCGGCCGAGGGAACCTTTCATTGTAGAAACAGAGAGAACGCTCAAGCTCAGCTACGATGTAAAGGGTATTTTTGGATATATCACTGATATTGCTGTTATGGGGGAAGCATGAGCACGGGAAGCCCAATGATTACTTTGCGCCGAGTTGCGGTGTGTACGATGTTAAGTTTGTGGTTGGCAGGTTGTTCGAACAATAATTCCACCTCGGCACCTATCAGCAGCGTAGGCGGCGATGGTGCTGCTACATCGGGTAACTCGGGTGGCGCTACGGCTTCGCAGGGGCGCATTGTTTACAACCGTAGTTACAACGCTATACCTAAAGGGAGCTATAGCGGCAGCACTTATACCGTTAAACGTGGTGACACGCTGTTTTATATTGCCTGGATCACCGGGAATGATTTTCGTGATCTGGCCCAGCGGAACAATATCCCTCAGCCGTACAGCCTGGAAGTAGGCCAAACCATTCAACTTGGCAATGGTTCTGCCAACGGTAATGGCGGTATGCTGGCTGCAACTAATGCGACCGGCGGTGGTGTACCGAAACCACCATCCAGCTCTCAGATACAAACTGCAACGGTTGATTCTCAATCAACTAACGCGTATTCTGGTAACTCGGGTAAACAGAATGTAGGTAAGATGTTGCCTGCATCAGGGGCAGTCGTGGCAGGTTCCGCCAGCGCTCCTGTTACCGCGCCAAGCACCCTCAGCAATAGCGCTCCGGTTAGTACCTGGAGATGGCCAACTGACGGTAAAATTATTGATAACTTCTCTTCATCGGAAGGTGGAAATAAAGGTATCGATATCGCTGGCACCCGTGGGCAGCCTATTTTTGCTACCGCCGATGGTCGCGTAGTATATGCAGGCAACGCTTTACGGGGTTACGGTAATCTAATCATCATCAAACATAATGATGATTACCTGAGCGCCTACGCCCATAACGACACAATGCTGGTCCGGGAACAACAAGAGGTCAAGGCGGGGCAAAAAATAGCAACGATGGGAAGCACCGGAACCAGTTCAGTACGTTTGCATTTTGAAATTCGTTACAAGGGGAAATCCGTAAACCCGCTGCGTTATCTTCCGCAGCGATAGATTGGGCAGAATGCGTTGTATTCTGCTCGCGGTATCACGGGTAGGAGCCGCTTATGAGCCAAAATACGCTGAAAGTTAACGAGTTACATGATGATGCAGATTTCGATGAGAATGCCACGGAGGTTGAATCATTCGACGAAAAAACGCTGGTAGAGGAAGAATCCAGTGAGAATGATTTAGCAGAAGACGAGCTCTTGTCTCAAGGTGTTACCCAACGCGTATTGGATGCAACGCAGCTCTATCTGGGCGAAATCGGTTATTCACCTTTGCTGACCGCAGAGGAAGAAGTTTATTTTGCGCGGCGTGCATTGCGCGGAGACGTGCCGTCTCGCCGCCGCATGATAGAGAGCAACCTACGGCTGGTGGTGAAAATTGCCCGCCGTTACAGTAATCGCGGCCTGGCGCTGCTGGATCTGATTGAAGAGGGTAACCTTGGTCTGATCCGTGCGGTTGAAAAGTTTGACCCAGAACGCGGTTTCCGTTTCTCTACCTATGCAACTTGGTGGATCCGTCAGACGATCGAACGGGCGATTATGAATCAAACCCGTACTATCCGTTTGCCGATCCATATCGTTAAAGAACTGAATGTTTATTTGCGTACCGCGCGTGAGCTTTCTCACAAACTGGATCACGAACCAAGCGCTGAAGAGATTGCGGAGCAACTCGACAAGCCGGTTGATGACGTCAGCCGGATGCTGCGCCTGAACGAACGTATCACTTCTGTTGATACGCCGTTGGGTGGTGATTCCGAGAAAGCGCTGATGGATATTCTGGCTGATGAGAAAGACAACGGGCCGGAAGACACCACGCAAGACGATGACATGAAACAAAGCATCGTTAAATGGCTGTTCGAATTGAACGCCAAACAGCGTGAAGTGTTGGCTCGTCGTTTCGGTCTGCTGGGCTATGAAGCGGCAACGCTGGAAGACGTGGGCCGCGAGATTGGCCTGACACGTGAACGTGTTCGTCAGATTCAGGTTGAAGGCTTACGCCGTCTGCGTGAAATTCTGCAAATGCAAGGTCTGAGCATCGAAGCACTGTTCCGCGAATAAACGTGTTTGACTTCATTAACAACAAAAACGGTGAGCATGATGCTCACCGTTTTTTTATGCCCATAATTTCAAACTATTCAAACCAGGCTTTTCAGTCGGTAGATCCATTCCAGCGCCTGACGTGGTGATAGAGTGTCTGGATCCAGCGCCTCTAAGGCTTCTACGGCCGGTGAAACTTCCTCATTCAGCAGCGTCATCTGGGTTGCATCTACCGTGCCAGCGGCGGTTTGGCTGGAGAGGCTTTCCAACTCACGCAACTTCTGGCGAGCACGTTTGATCACATCACGCGGCACCCCGGCCAGTGCGGCTACCGCCAGCCCGTAGCTCTTGCTAGCTGCGCCGTCTTGCACGCTGTGCATAAAGGCGATGGTATCACCATGCTCTAATGCATCCAGATGCACGTTGACCACCCCTTCCATTTTTTCTGGCAAGGTGGTGAGTTCGAAATAATGCGTGGCGAACAAAGTCATGGCTTTGATGCGGTTCGCCAGGTTTTCGGCACAGGCCCAGGCCAGAGACAGCCCATCGTAAGTTGAAGTGCCACGGCCAATCTCATCCATCAGCACCAGGCTGTTTTCTGTGGCGTTATGCAGGATATTGGCGGTTTCGGTCATTTCCACCATAAAAGTCGAGCGGCCGGAGGCCAGATCGTCTGCCGCACCAACGCGGGTAAAGATACGATCGACCGGGCCGATGGTGGCTTTGGCTGCGGGCACGAAACTGCCGATATGCGCCATCAGTACAATCAGCGCCGTTTGGCGCATATAGGTACTTTTACCACCCATGTTCGGGCCGGTAATAATCAGCATGCGCCGCTGTGGCGACAGGGAAACCGGGTTAGCGATAAAGGGTTCACTCAGCACCTGTTCGACTACCGGGTGACGGCCCTCAGCGATGCGGATACCCGGCTGTTCAGTCATGGTTGGGCAGGCATAGTTCAGCGTTTCGGCACGCTCCGCCAGGTTGGCTAATACATCCAGCTCCGCCAAGGCTCCAGCACTTTGTTGCAGTTCTTCAAGGTGGGGCAGCAGCAGATCGAACAATTCGTCATACAGCCCTTTTTCAATCGCCAGTGCTTTTCCTTTCGAGGTCAGCACTTTATCTTCGTATTCTTTCAGCTCTGGAATGATATAGCGTTCGGCATTTTTCAGCGTCTGACGGCGTACATAGTGGATCGGCACCAAGTGGCTTTGCCCACGGCTGACCTGAATGTAGTAACCATGCACACCGTTGAAACCCACTTTCAGCGTATCAAGACCGAGCTTTTCACGTTCGCGGATCTCAAGGCGATCCAGATAGTCGCTAGCCCCGTCTGCCAGTGCCCGCCACTCATCCAGCTCTTCGTTATAACCAGGTGCAATCACGCCACCATCTCGCACCAGCACCGGTGGTGCTTCTACAATGGCACGTTCCAGCAGCGCTTGCAGTTCGTCAAATTGGCCGACCTGTGACAGCAGTTTCTGTACGTGTGATGTTGCGGTATTTTCCAGCACCTCACGGATATCCGGCAGTTGCTGGAAAGCGTGGCGCATACGCGCCAGATCGCGTGGACGAGCGGTGCGCAGCGCTAAGCGTGCCAGAATACGTTCCAGATCGCCCACCTGGCGCAGCGGTTGCTGTAGATCGTTACTCAGTTCTTGCAATGCAGCGATAGCTTGCTGTCGGTTGTTCAGCACGTTGACGTCGCGGGTAGGCATATGTAACCAGCGTTTCAGCATACGGCTACCCATTGGCGTGACGGTGCGATCAAGGATCGCCGCCAGAGTGTTCTCGTTGCCACCTGAAAGGTTTTGCGTGATTTCCAGATTGCGGCGGGTGGCGGCATCCATGATGATGCCGTCCTGCTGGCGCTCCATGGTGATCCCACGGATATGCGGCAGCGAGGTACGCTGGGTATCTTTAACATATTGCAGCAGGCAACCCGCAGCACGCAGCGCCTGATGTGCCTGTTCCACGCCAAAACCGGTGAGATCGCGGGTACCGAATTGCAGGTTCAACTGCTGACGGGCGGTTTCCAGTTCAAATTCCCACAGCGGGCGGCGGCGTAGGCCGTTACGTTGTTCAATCAGCGCCATCTGCTCGAAACTTTCCGGATACAAAAGCTCCGCTGGGTTGGTGCGCTGTAATTCGGCCGCCATGGTTTCGAGATCTTCCGGCTCGGCAACCCGGAAACGGCCAGAGCTGATGTCCAGCGTAGCGTAGCCAAAACCGCGGGCATCTTGCCAGATAGCGGCCAGCAAGTTGTCCTGCCGCTCCTGTAGCAAGGCTTCATCGGTGATGGTGCCTGGGGTAACAATACGGACAACTTTACGTTCGACCGGGCCTTTACTGGTGGCCGGATCGCCAATCTGTTCACAAATCGCTGCTGATTCACCCAGTTGTATCAGCTTGGCGAGATAGTTTTCCACCGCATGATGAGGAACGCCTGCCATCGGGATCGGCTCACCGGCAGATGCGCCGCGTTTGGTCAGCGAGATATCCAGCAACTGCGATGCGCGTTTGGCATCGTCATAAAACAGCTCATAGAAATCACCCATCCGGTAGAACAGCAGGATCTCTGGATGCTGTGCTTTCAGGCGAAGATACTGCTGCATCATTGGCGTATGCGAATCGAGTTTTTCGGTACTTGTCATAACGTTATCGCTTCCAATCCATTGAATTTAAAATTGATTGTGATCTTCGTTTTCATCATTAGTTATCGCGCTGTCTCATGAAAAATCACTAAATCTCACTTGTTGAGCTGAAAATGGGTGTCAGCATAATTAAATCAATCAGTTGGTCATAAAGCGGAGCATATATGACGGGCAAACAGGCTGGCAAACCTTTGTGATCCAAGGGCATCAAAATGACGACGCCAGCGGACAGCATTCGGTAATAACCAGAGCCTGCACATGACTTGTGGTGTTACGGGTATCGCTATACTAGCCCAGCGATCAATCAGCTGTCACAGGTAAAAATTGGAAACGTCTCGCAAACTGCGCTTGTAATGGCTTGAGTGAGGTTGCAAGGATTGAAAAGAGAGAAAAAACTAATGAGAATGGAGCAATAAACCGCAAATGTCGGTATTGATGCGATCTAGCGAGCTTTGTGGTGCTGTTTGTTGCTTTACACAATAATTGTTCATCAGTTTAATCCAGGATGTTACCTTCGGTTGATTAAAGGCCCCGGCAGACATGGAAGAAAATACGCAGCAACGGACGGAAAAATACATTTCAGCCAGAGGCCAGCATCCTGCCTGGGTGTTACTGGCTTCCCGCCGCGCCCCGTTGGTTCTAAGCTGCCTGCAATCCCTTTTTGAAAAATCAACAGATGGCATTCCCATGGAAGAGGCGCTACAGGTATTGGGCAACCTGCTCGCCAGCCATGCCAATCAGGAGCAATACCAGATTGAGCCGGAAAACACGTTTCTTCAGGCCGGGCGTGAACTACGGGAATGGATCAAGCGCCGGCTGATCGTTGAACGGGAGGGAAGGATTTTCGCCACGGATGCTCTGGAAGTGGCCATTGGCTTTGTTGATACGTTGGATAACCGCATCATGACGTCCACCGCCTCCCGCCTGTCGATAGTACAGCGCGAAATCGAAAATCTGGAAACCAGCCTTAACCCCAACCCGGCTAGCCGCATCGCCACGCTCCGCCGCCGAATGGCCGATCTCGAGCGTGAGCTCGCAGAGGCCGAAAGCGGGCATATCACCGTGCTGGGAGAGTATCAGGCGGTTGAAGGGATCCGTGAGGTCTATAACTTGGCTACCGGGCTGCGCACTGATTTTCGCCGCGTTGAAGACTCCTGGCGTGAAGCCGATCGCGCGCTCAGGCAGTCAATCATTGGCGAGCAGTATCATCGGGGAGAAATTGTCGAACGCCTGCTTAACGATCAGGATGCGCTACTCAATACGCCAGAAGGCCGCGTATTCGACAGTTTTCAATTGCAACTCCGGCAGTCCAGTGAGTTGACAGCGATGAGTGAACGATTACGCGTGATCCTCATTCACCCGGCTGCCGCCGATGCGCTAACACGCCAACAGCACCAGGAGCTGCGTTGGCTAGTTAAGCGCCTTGTGGACGAATCTCAAACCGTACTTCAGGCCCGTTCTCGCAGTGAGCGTGATGTTCGCGGTTTTCTGAAGACCGGCCTTGCCGCTGAACATCATCGCGTCGGGCACCTGCTGAACGAAATTCTCAGCCTTACGCTCAAGCTCGACTGGCAGCGGCAAGCGGTACGCAAACAGGAAGTGCCATTGCCCGCCATTGGCGTAGCGGTTACAGGGGTCTCGGCGGTTGAGCGCCTGCGCTTCAAAGAGATGGATGAGGCCGCAGAACAGGTTCTGGATCTCAGCAACAATGCCGCCGATCTGGAACAAGTCGGCAATGATTTCTGGGATGCATTTAATGGCCTGGATCGGGAAGCGTTGATTCTGCGCACCTTACAGATCCTGGCACAAGAAAACCGGTCGGTCAGCCTTGGTGAACTGGCTACCCTCCTGCCCCCTGAACACGATCTGGAAACCTTCGCGATCTGGCTGGGAATGGCCCGTGAGGCAGGGATCGAGGTTCTGGATGAGCAGCGGGAAAGTGTTGAGCTCGTAGATGATGAGCAACGCCGTTGGCGCTTTAACCTGCCTTACACCGGGCTAGAGAATCAGGCCCTCAGGGATATTGATTGGGAGTAATAACATGGCTGGCTTTTTTGACAAAGTAGCAGGCTCTGGTGCCACAGAAGACGTTGACACGACGTCAGGATCGGAAATCGAGGAGGTACAAAACCCCGCGAGCCTGGAAAGCGAGGCTCGAACCTTGAAGCCGGTGCGTGAAGCCGTGCAGGAACTGCTCAAATATGGCCTGCTTGAGGAGAACCAGAAGCCCAACCTTTATCGAACCGCTCTAACAAATACGGAAGAGATATCACACATTCTGCAACCCCTGGATCTTGAAATGGGGATAGATGAAATCCGGGGCCTGCTGTATGTCGCGGTACGCCAGGATGACTTACAGGAGCAGGATGAGTGGGCACATCCGCTGGTGCGTCGACAACGCCTGAATCTGGAGCAATCGTTGCTGGTAGCGATGCTGCGCAAATATTTTATCGCTTATGAGCAGGAAAGCGGAACCGGGGCTGGTCAGGCAACGATCGCTGTCGACGAATTAATCCCACAATTACAGGTCTACCTGGGCGATCCGGGCAGCGAGTCTAAAGAACGAACCCGGGTTATTAACCTGTTAGATCAGCTGAAAGGCCATGGGTTGGTTTCCGCACTGGATGCGCAAGAACGTGTCACCATCCGTCCTATCATCGCCCATCTGGCCAACCCCGAAAACTTGCAGGCGTTACTGGTTTGGCTGCAAGAGCAGGTGGAAAACAAATTTCCTGCGGATGATGACAGGCCCCGGGCAGACCTGGAGGAGATGGCATGACGCGAACCGCGCTTTGGGCTGAAAATGAAACCTTTATTTTGACCCATATTGAATTATTCAACTGGGGCGGCTTCCAGGGGTTGCACCAGGCAACGATAGATCCCGCAGGAACCGCGGTCATTGGCCCGACAGGCAGTGGCAAAACAACGTTAGTGGATGCGCTTATGACGCTTCTGTGTGCGAACCCCCGCTACAACTTGGCTTCTACGGGGGGGCATGAAAGCGATCGCGATCTGGTTTCTTATGTACGCGGTGTTTCCGGGCCTGGGGATGGCGGCCCTGGGCAATCTCATATTGCGCGGCTAGGTAAAACCATCACCGGGATCACGGCAACGCTGGAGCGCAATGGGCAACTCGTCCGTCTGGGGGCATTACTGTGGTTTGAAGGCACCAGTTCAACCGCCACCGATCTGAAAAAACTTTGGTTATTCAGTGACAATCCTGAACACACGCTGGAACACTGGCTCAATGTGCACCATGGCGGTGGCATGCGAGCCCTGCGGCAAATGGAGAAAGACGGCACCGGGATTTGGGCCTGGACGAACAAAAAATCCTACCTGGCGCGGCTACGTGACTACTTTGAGGTGGGCGAAAACGCGTTCACGCTACTGAACCGGGCCGCAGGATTAAAACAGCTCAACAGCATTGATGAAATTTTCCGCGAGCTGGTACTTGACGATCACTCTGCCTTTGACCGCGCAGCGGAGGTTGCCAGCAGCTTTGATGACCTGACGGATATCCACCAGGAGCTGGAAACCGCGCGCCGGCAGCAACGCTCGCTACAACCTATCGCTGATGGCTGGGTTAAGTATCAAGCACACCAGGGGCAACTGGACGATAAACTCGCACTTGAAACCCTTTTGCCGGTCTGGTTCGCCGAACAGGCTTTCCGGCTGTGGCAAGCCCAAGTCACCGATCTGCAAACCAAGATCCTGGCGGCGGAAACCATCAGGGCTGGCCTGCAAGCACAGGTTGAGGCACAGAAAAAACAGGTGACGGAGTGTTTGCAGCGTTACATGCAGGTGGGCGGTGCCAATATCGATGACTTAAATGAACGCATTAACGAATGGAAAAGCATCTGTAGCCGGCGAGAAGTTCAAGCGACGCAATATCAACAGTTGGCCCGTAATCTTGAACTGTCGCCAGAACTGAGTCAGGTAGCGTTACAGGCTAACCAGCAGGAGAGCGAAGCGCGGCTGGAGCAAATCAACGGCGAGATAACAATAAAAGAAAATGAGGCCTATCAGAAAGGGGCGGTAGAACTCGGGTTAACACAGCAAATCCAGCAATTACAACAGGAAAAGGCTGAAGTTGAACGCCGCCCCGGTTCTAACCTTCCCGCGCCCTACCAGACATTTCGTGGCGAACTGGCTACCGCGTTGGGCCTTGATGAGTCCGCGTTGCCTTTCGTTGCCGAGTTGGTGCAAATCAAGCAAGAAGAGCAGGCTTGGCGGGGGGCGATTGAACGCGCCATCGGTAGCCACCGTTTGCGCATCCTGGTACCACCTGAAGCGGCAGAACATGCCCTGCGCTGGATTAACCAGCGGCATAATCGCCTGCATGTCCGTTTGCTTGAAGTCAAGATGCCACAATCGCGCCCCACGTTCTTCGACGACGGTTTTACGCATAAACTGCTCTGGAAGGATCACCCCTGGAAAGCTGTCGTTCAAACACTGCTGGCCGGTATCGATCGGCACTGCGTCGATAATCCCGAGCGGTTGCGTGATACTCAACACGCCATGACCGCGCAGGGGCTGATGTCAGGTAAGGCACGCTTCTATGATAAGCAGGACCAAAAGCGCTTGGAAGATGACTGGCTGACGGGGTTCGATAACCAGGATCGCTTGACCTTTCTCACCCGAGAGATCGCGCAGATCGAAGAACAGTTAAATGTGGCTAGGCGGGCGCTGGGTGAAGCTAAAGGGGTCGTTAGCAAACTTCAGATGCAAACCCGTATCTTCGAGCACCTTCGCCATCTTGAGTTCACCGATATTGATCTTCCCGGTGCCCAGCGCCAGGTGGCAGAATTGGTTGCTCGTCTGGAGAACCTGATGCGCCCAGAGTCGGACGCTATGGCCGCCAAGCAGGAACTTGATGATGCGCAGGAACGGCAGAATCAGCTGGAACTGCAATTTCAGCGGGAAATCAAGCGCTATGGCGGGTTGGAAAGGAGCCTCGAAGAGGCGGCTTCATCGGCTCAAAAATGCCAGCAAGTGGCTGGCATAGGCATGACCGAGGCGCAGCGGGAGCAGGGTGCCAAATATTTACCCGTAGTGGACGCCGAACAACGGGGCGATATTCAGTCTCTGGAGCGTGATCACGCGCGGGAGTTGCAAAAGCAGATTGATGAGATCAGGGACGAGCTGCAAAAGATCGGCAGAGAGTTGACTAAGCGGATGTCCGATGCCCAGAAGATCGATACTGGCGCACTTTCTGAAGTGGGCCGGGAACTGGAAGACGTCCCGATGTACCTGCAACGTTTACAGGAACTGACCGAGGAGGCGTTACCAGAAAAACTTAATCGTTTTATTGAGTACCTGAATCGTTCTTCTGATGAGGGCGTCACCCAGTTGCTCAGCCATATAGAACATGAAGTATTGATGATTGAAGATCGCCTGAACGATCTCAATAACACGATGGTCCGGGTTGATTTCCAACCGGAGCGCTACCTGCGCCTAGTGGCAAAAAAGGTCATACACACCAGCTTGCATAACTTGCAGACGGCCCAGCGCCAGCTGAATGCGGCGCGCTTCGCCGATGATAACGGCGAAAGCCAGTATAAAGCGCTGCGTGAACTGGTGAGCCAACTCAAAGATGCCTGCGAACGGCACCGTACTTTAGGTGCCAGAGCCTTGTTGGACCCACGATTCCGCCTTGAATTTGCCGTCTCGGTTATCGATCGCCATACCGGAGAGGTGATTGAAACCCGCACTGGCTCACAGGGCGGCAGCGGCGGGGAGAAAGAGATCATCGCTTCTTACGTGTTAACCGCCTCGTTGAGCTATGCATTGTGCCCAGGCGGCAGTAACCGCCCCCTGTTTGGCACCATTGTATTAGATGAAGCCTTTTCCCGCAGCTCACATGCGGTAGCTGGGCGGATTATTGCCGCACTCAGAGAGTTTGGCTTACATGCGGTCTTTATCACGCCAAACAAAGAGATGCGACTGCTGCGCCATCATACCCGCTCAGCCATTGTGGTTCATCGGCGCGGCCAGAGCTCCAATATGGCGTCACTGAGTTGGGAAGAGCTTGAGCAGCACTATCAGCGGAGAAATCAGGACGCACATGAATTCACCCAGTGATATCAGCCGGAAACTGGCCAGGCAGTGGCATAAAACCAGCATTCGAAGTGAACGCTTGCTCAAGCCGGGCTGTTGGCCACTGCATGTGCCGATCGGCAAGCCTTCAGCAAAGGCGTTTGCTGAAAGCGCGCAATGTGTGCAACGCCATGTTCAGGCCTGGCGACAGGTAAGTATTGGCAATGTGGAATGGGAACCTGTGAGTTACCGCGCCAGCCTCACCCCGGTTTCAATCCCCGTTCGCTGGGTGTTGTATCAGCCTTCAGACTGGATCAAAGCGGCATCAGATCCGCAGGTTAGCCAGGAATTTAAGCAGCTTGAACACATCGTAGAACGTGTCGACGCGTTTTTTCACCCATTGTTGATTAACCAACGCTCACTCTGGCAACAAAAATCGCTGGCGGAAGTGATCGCTGCCGTTGAACTTGCCACTCGTTTGACACCGGGTTGCGCCAAGGGGCGTCCGTTAAGATTGCTGGCCGATCAAGGGGTAGACACCAAGTTTTTCGAAAGAAATGCTCCCCTGCTGACCAAACTGCTGGATGAACGTTTCGCAGGTGAGGCCAGCGAGCAAGGGTTGACGGCTTTTCTGGACGCGCTGGATGAAAATAACCATTGGGTGCTGGTCACACCGCTGGCTCCCGGGCTACTCCCGTTTAAAAAAATCAAAATCACCACGGCAGAACTGGCTGAGGCAGCGCTCCCTGCCGCGCGGATACTGGTGGTCGAAAATGAACACTGTATTCATCAACTCCCGGTATTACCTGACACCATTGCGATCCTTGGGGCTGGCCTGGATTTGCAGTGGCTTGCCTCCCCCTGGCTTGCCGAAAAATCAGTGGGTTATTGGGGAGATATGGATACTTGGGGTTTGCTGATGTTGGCAAGGGTGAGAGGTTATTATCCGGCTATTCATGTTCTGTTAATGAACCGCATGCTGTTTGATCGCTATTCCTCCAGTAGCGCCGTGGTGGAACCTGTAACGGCGCAGGATACGGCTCCCGAAGGTTTGCTGCGCGACGAGGGAGAATTTTACCGCTATTTACTGATGCAAAAGCGCGGCCGCCTCGAACAAGAGTTTTTGCCCGCAGAGGTGGTGATCGCCACGCTCAATGAGTGGGGAAAGGTTGGAACTGCCGATATCCAAACAGAAACTGTGTAAATCAAGGAGGGTGAGATGAACCGAGAACAAGCCCAACAGCTGTTACAAACTGCACTGGCCGATCCCGCAGCTCAGTTTCGCGATGGCCAATGGGAGGCGATTGATGCCCTGGTTAACCAACGGCAGAAACTGTTGGTCGTACAGCGAACCGGCTGGGGGAAAAGCTCGGTTTATTTTATCAGTACCCGGGTTTTCCGCGATCGCGGTATGGGGCCAACCATTATCGTTTCCCCTCTGCTGGCCCTGATGCGTAACCAGATTGAGTCTGCCCAGCGTTTGGGCATCGTCGCACAGACCATGAACTCCACCAATTCGGCGGATTGGCAAGCCGTAACACGGCAGATTCTGAATAATCAGATCGATTGCCTGCTGATTTCACCCGAGCGCTTAGCTAATGACAGCTTTATTGAGACGGTATTGCAACCTATTGCCAACCACATCGCTTTGATGGTGATCGACGAAGCACACTGTATTTCCGACTGGGGCCATGATTTCCGCCCTGACTATCGGCGTATCGTGAACATTTTGCGCCAGCTGCCCGCTAATACTCCGGTGCTGGGCACAACGGCGACGGCTAATAACCGTGTTATCGCCGATATTCATGCTCAATTGGGCAATCTTCAAATCCAACGGGGCCCATTGAGCCGAGAAAGTTTGGCGTTGCAAACCCTGATGCTACCCGATCAGGCCTCCCGTTTGGCGTGGTTGGCTCAGGCGATCCCAAACTTGCCTGGCACAGGTATTGTCTACACGCTAACGGTGCGCGATGCTGAGCAGGTGGCTGAGTGGTTGAATACCAGGGATATTAATGCAAAAGCCTATCATGGCAGCGTCGAGGCCGAGGGGTTTGAAAGCAGCAATGCCTACCGTCAGCATTTGGAAACATTGCTGTTAACCAATCAGCTCAAGGTCTTGGTGGCAACGAGCGCATTGGGAATGGGCTACGATAAGCCCGATCTCAGCTTTGTGATCCACTATCAGGCACCGGGTTCGATAGTGGCTTATTACCAACAGGTGGGGCGCGCCGGGCGCGGTATTGCTCATGCAATTGGAGTGCTGATGTCTGGGGTGGAAGATCAGAATATTCACGAATTCTTTAGAGACTCGGCATTTCCTTCTGAATCACAGGTGCATGAAATTCTACAGGTATTAGCAAGCAGCGATGGCTTGTCTATGAGGGCAATTGAAGAACAAACCAACTTGCGCTACGGGCAAATCGAAAAAGTGCTGAAGCTACTGAGTGTGGAAAACCCGGCCCCCGTACTTAAAGTCGATAACCAGTGGCGCAGAACGCCAGTACATTACGCCATTGATCACGTCCGTATTGCGCATCTTACCCATCAACGCGAGCAGGAATGGGCGGAGGTAAAAAACTACCTGACGGATACAGATTGCAAAATGACTTTTTTGCGCCGCGCGTTGGATGATAACGATCCAACACCTTGCGGCAAGTGCGCCTCCTGTATTGGCCAACCGGTCGTGAACCAACGGGTCGATCCAGAACTTGCTCATCAGGCAGCGACGTTTCTCAAGCATGCAGAAATGGTCATCTTGCCGAAAGCGCAAGTGGCCGCCAATGCCTTTGTGGAGTACGGTTTTAGAGCTAACCTGCCGCAAAACCTGCGTGCCCAGCCAGGCCGGGCGCTGTCTCGCTGGGGGGATGCGGGGTGGGGGCATATCGTAGCCGATCATAAACGTGCTGGCCGTTTCGGTGATGAACTGGTCGAGGCGATGGCGGAGATGATCCAGCAACGCTGGTTACCACAACCAGCCCCTCAATGGGTTTGTTGTGTGCCCTCACGCAATCATCCTGAATTAGTGCCAGACTTTGCCCGCAGGTTAGCTGCTCGGCTAGGATTGCCTTTCATTGATGCGGTGAGCAAAGTAAAGAATAATCAGCCGCAAAAAGCCCAGCAAAACCGCTTCCATCAGTGCCGTAATCTGGATGGGGCGTTTTCTATCAACCAGCCGATACCCAATACACCTATGTTGCTCGTTGATGATATTGTAGATTCTGGATGGACGTTAACGGTTATTGCGGCACTGTTGCAACAAGCCAGTAGCTGCCTGGTCTACCCTGTTGTACTCGCATCCTCTTCGGTAAGAGACTCATGAATTTATCGCCAACCGCACAAGCCATGCTGCTGTTAACCAGCTTTTTTACTAAAGCAAACAGTGAAGATGCCAAGCCGCTAACCAATGCAGAATGGGGGCGCTTTGCTTTATGGCTGAAAGAAAAGGCCACGACGCCAGCGGATTTATTGGTCCCTGAACCACAATCTCTTTTGAGTGGCTGGCATGACCCACGTATCAGCATTGAACGTATTGTGCAGTTACTGAACCGTGGCCATAGTTTGGCGTTGGCCGTTGAAAAGTGGCAACGTGCCGGTCTTTGGGTCGTGACCCGGTCTGATTCCGAATATCCAAGAAGGCTAAAACAGCGTCTGAAAACAGATTCCCCGCCCGTCCTGTTTGGTTGTGGCAACAAAGCGTTACTGAATGCCGGGGGAATGGCCGTAGTTGGCTCACGTAACGCCAGCCTGAGTGATTTGTCTTACGCCGAACAGGTGGGAGCTAAAGCGGCATTTGAGGGCATCGCGATTGTTTCTGGTGGGGCTAGAGGTGTGGATGAAGCCGCCATGCTGGGGGCTATGCACAAGGGTGGAACAGTTGTTGGCGTTATGGCAGATAGCCTGTTGAAAGCGGCGACCAGTGCCAAATGGCGTAATGGGCTGATGGAGGGGAATGTGGTTCTGGTTTCACCTTTTTACCCGGAGGCCGGATTCAGCGCAGGTAACGCTATGGCAAGAAACAAATATATCTATTGCCTGGCCGACAGTTCTCTGGTGATCCATTCGGGGCAGAAAGGCGGCACGCTCAGCGGTGCGCAAGATAATCTCAAAAAAGGCTGGGTGCCGTTATGGGTTAAGCCTACAGAGGATGAAAACGCTGCAAACCGTGATTTGGTTGCCAGCGGTGGCCGCTGGTGTGAAGCGAACATCCAGGCTGTTAACGTCTCTGACTTGTTGCTGGCAGATAACCCTGCATCGTATCGAGAGAAAGCCGAACAGGCTGATTTGTTCTCTTTAGATACTTCATCAACCTTGTTCGATTTTGCGCTGCGGGAGCCGGAAGCGATAAAAGAATCAGGCGTATCGCAAACGGTGATGGAGAGCAAATCGGAGTGCTCTGGCATAGATGACGTGGAAGCACCTGTCGACTTCTACCAGGTATTTGTCGGCGAAGTTCGCCGATTGGCGGCAAACCCGGTCACTCTGGATGAGTTATTGGCGAGCACACTCCTTCATAAGTCTCAGCTTAGTGACTGGCTAAAGCGTGCCATTGCAGACAGCGTGGTAGAGAAATTGAATCGTCCTGTGCGGTATCAGGTAAAGCAGTAGCAACCAATAACGATGGCTGGTGTTATTTATGCACCAGCCATCAGAGGCGTTATTTATTTCGGCTGTGGCCCGATGTTGTCATCAATACGCTTGAGCATATACGGGAAGAACGGGTTTGAGGATAAACGCATCAGCGAATCCAACCCCACCACCAGCACCGCGCGCTCACCGCGTGCGGCAAAGGTTCCCAGGCTGATGCCATACTGATTACGTGGCTCAGGATAGCGCCCATACAGAGAATCATTTAACGGGAACGGCAGAGCAACGTGCGACAGTGAGAATATATCCGGCAAATAGGTGATATCCAGCATTTCGGTGGTTTCTGCTGTCTGCCCGGCAGCGGTGGTACGTGCCTCGGTATCGGTGCTTTCCGGCGTCACGTTGGTCACTATTGTTGCCTTATAGTTACGTGGCGCTGCTGGCAACAACCTGGGTAGCGCGGTATAGGACGAGGTTCTGAGCAAGGGGCCAAACGCAACCGCCTGATTTAAATCGAACAGGACCACTTCACTGCCATTGGCGGGTAGATGGTTATACAGCGCCGTAATCACCGCACGGGTACTGACCGTAGAGTCCATGACCGATTGGAAGGTCAGAATCGGTGGTAATTCCCCCATCTTGTTGTTACGCGAGTCACGGGCAATCTGCTTTTGCAACTCCTGGGTTAACTGGAAAGACTGACGCGCTGCATTCACCGGGAATGAATTGTATTTAAACGGATTGAACTCAGGCACGATGCCCAACCAAGCCGCTTTGGCAAACGCCGGGAAGATGGCTGGCCAACCGGCAACACCGGCAAAGCGGGCAAAGCTGGTCACGCCGATCATCGGTGAAATCAGCACTACACGCTGAGGTTTTGCCAAGGTGGCATCATCCAGCGCATCCAGAGTGTATTTCATCGCCAATGCGCCACCGTTGGAAAAACCAACGATGTGCAACGGTACATCATTACCTGCCAGGCTTTTGGCTTCACGCACCGCCAGGCGGGTCGCGGCTAGCCAATCCTGCCAGTCTACGCGGGTCAAAGCCCCTGGAACGGTTCCGTGCGCAGGCAAGCGAATACCAACTGCGACATAACCTTCCTGACGATAATTATCCGCAATGTGTCTCAGGCTGTAAGGGGTATCGGTCAAGCCGTGTAACAACACCACGGCACCTTTTGGCTTGCCTTCCGGCATCATCACGTATGAGCGATTCCAATCGGTGGGGAATTTTTCGGGATAGATAGGGCTTCCGGAATAATAACGGTTCAACGACGTTTGTACGCTGCTGTCCAGCTTATCGGTAACGTTCAACCGGACTTCCTTGAAAATAGCGTCTTCTGCTTTCAGATAATCAGCCCAACTGGCTTTATCGATCGCAGCGGCACGCATTTCATCTGGCACAAACGTGTGCCAAAGCTGTAGTGCCGGGCCTTGCTGAGTGTAATAAATACGCCCAATCAACGCACCGACGACTAAAAGCAACACCATCAGTACAAGACGTTTAACCCATTTGATAAGCATATATCTTAACTCCGTTTCTTATTGTAATAACCGAGCCGGAAAACTCGCTATCATCCCGAAAAGTCTATTAATTTTTTGTACATAGTCTCCCTTTTGATAAGCCATTCTGCCGTGAACGGCCTAAACAAGAGGATAACGTTTTAAACTACTCTTAGCGTGGTGACACAGTGACAGTGCTGCCGCTGGTGGCAATCGCAACCCGTTGTCCAGGATGGAACTGGCTGCTTCCCTGTGCCTGAACCACAATAATGCTTGTGCCATCGTCGCGGCGGACTTCAAGCTCTACACCGTTGCTGCGATTCATTGCACCCTGTATGTTCTGGCCTACTACCGCCCCACCAACCGCACCGGCTCCGGTTGCCAGATTCCGTCCGCGGCCGCCGCCAACGGTATTGCCCAATAAGCCGCCCACCACCGCCCCGCCAACGGCACCCGCGACATTATTACCATCGCCGCCCTGAATGGTTACCGGGCGTACTGACACCAAGGTTCCGTAGGTGACGGTCTGAACCTGTCTGGCCTGCGCGGCCGTAAAGGTATCGCCGGAAGAGGTATTATTAGCGGCACAACCACTAAGGGCTGCGACCACAACAGCAATGGCAATGATTGTTTTAGTCATATAAACCCCAAAAATGTCTAGTGAGTGTAAGAAGTGACGAAACCAGCAGTCTCGTAGTTTGAAGTATGGCAGGAACTTGATTTTATTCAGGTAGCGGTGAAAAAAATTATGGTGGAGGTTCAGGTTGGAGTATCAAAAATGCGAAGTGATTTTTTATTTTATATATAAATCAAAGAGTTGTTTTTTCTCTGCTCGGATTTTCGCCATGCTGAAGAAAATAATGTGCGTATCAAGGCCTTCAGGAGGATATCAGCACGAATGAGCAAGGAGAGAAGCCCGGAATTGTTGAGCGTTCTCTCCGTTTTGCCTTTAAAGGACGGGAAAGTGAGCCTTAGCCGTTATTTCAGCTGTTGGATCAGGCGGATAACTAGCGGGCCGAAATTTAACGGCACCCGCGGCCACCATGCATTCCTGCTCCCCCCATCCCCATACGGTGCCCCATAGCGGGAACTCCGGCTTTTGCCAATTGAGTATCCAACTCCACACGCTGTTGGTAGAGATTGTCGCGTAAGGCGGTAATTTCTTTGCTGACGGCCAGAACCTTTTGCTCATCAAGCGGCTTACTGGTTAACAGCGCCTGGTACTCATATTGCTTGGACATCATCTGTTGGCGTAAATCGGCCGTTTTAAGCTGGAATGCATCGAAAGCCTTCTGGCTCGTTGCCTGCTGCTCCGGTGTCAGGCTGGCCATATAGCCCTGGTGATAGCCCATACCCCGTTGGGAGTTCGGTCCATTCATACCATTTTGTGCCATGGCAGCATGGCTAAACCCTGTCAGCGTGGCAAGAGAGAGGATGGCGGCAAGGGTGGCTTTGTTCAGTGTCATGATTTACGTCCTTATGCTTGATATCAATAGATGAAATATCGCCAGATGTTCCACCCTGTTAGTGCAACCGGCGTGCCAGGATCGGGTTGGCATGGGAATTGTATGGATCAACGATCGTTATTGATGGGCGTAAAGCTCGCCAGACAAGGAGTCCAGGCGGTGAATACGCTTAACGTTATGGCAGGAGTAAAAAATAAGGCGGGCAGACAATGGAAATGTGCTTGCCAATACCCTGGTAAAAAGTGGGTTATTTTTACTCGCCTGGCTGATAGTGTGAGTAATAATTACCCGTAAGCCAGATTGAAGAAGGTGCTAATGGCGACGAAAATTAAAAAAAAATCAGGCATATCTTCGGTTTTACTGGCCTGGATGGTTATCTGCCCGGTGGTTGTGTTGCTCGGTATCATTATCACGCTGGCCGTTAAGGATTTGCAGAGCGGGCGAGAGATTGAGATCCAGACGCTACGTGAAAAAAGCGCGGTGCTTATCCGTGCGTTTGAATCCGGTGCCCGTACCGGCATGGGGATGCGCTGGCGTCAGGATCAGCGCCAGATCCTGCTGG
The DNA here is from genome assembly GCF_055790845.1 of Serratia sp. YWN4. Classification (NCBI taxonomy): domain Bacteria; kingdom Pseudomonadati; phylum Pseudomonadota; class Gammaproteobacteria; order Enterobacterales; family Yersiniaceae; genus Serratia; species Serratia sp. YWN4. The sequence goes on along the minus strand of NZ_CM147696.1, from coordinate 4,478,022 downwards.
AGGAGATGGCCTACCAGCCGGGGGTGCTGTATATCGCGATTACCGATCGTTCAGGCAGGATCCTGGCTCACAGCGATCCGCTGCGGGTTGGCAGTCAGTTGTATAGCCAGCAACAGATGGAGGCGTTGCAGGCCACGGGCGCAGAACAGTGGCATATGACCTCTTTTGTTGATCGGCAGCAGAACCGCCAGAATGCCTTTGAAGCTTATCGTTTCTTCAAACCATTGAAACGCGGTAACGGCCACGGTGGCCATATGATGAATATGCATCGGGCTACAGAAACCGAGGCTGCCGATAGCCAGAATGATGAGCAAACCCTCATTTTTGTCGCCTTCGATACCTTGGCGCTGGATGCTGCTCAGGCGAAAGATATCCGTAACACCTCCATCTTGCTGTTCACCCTGTTGTTGCTGGCATTGACCAGCCTGCTGGCGTTGTTCTGGGCGCGGCGCTATCAGCGTTCCAGCCGCCAACTGCAAGACGAAGTGCGCCGGAAAGAAAAACTGGCGGCCATTGGTGACTTGGCGGCGGGCTTGGCGCATGAAATCCGCAATCCGCTCTCTTCGATCAAAGGGTTTGCCAAGTATTTTGCAGACCGCTCGCCGCAAGGCAGCGAAGAGCAGGAATTGGCCAAAGTGATGACGAAAGAGGTTGATCGCCTGAATCGCGTGATTAGCGAATTGCTGGCCTTGGTGCGCCCTGTGGATTTACGCCTACAGCAGGTGGATATCAATGAGGTGATCGAGCACTCATTGCACCTGATCCGCCAGGATGCGGTGAACAAGAATATTACTATCCGCTATAGCCGCAATAATGCCTTACCGCTGGCTGAAATCGACCCCGACCGCCTCACTCAGGCGTTGCTGAATCTTTATCTGAATGCCATTCAGGCGATCGGGGCTGAGGGTTCGTTGGAAGTGGCTGTGGTGCTGGTGGGCGAGGAGGGGTTGCGCATTACCGTTACGGACTCCGGTAAAGGTATCAAGCCGGACGATTTGGCGAAAATTTTCAACCCGTATTTCACCACCAAGGCAGCGGGCACCGGCCTGGGGCTGACCATCGTGCAGAAAGTGATCGAGGAGCATCAAGGTAGTATCACTGTGACCAGTCATTCGCCATCGGGTAGCCGTTTTGCGATAACGATTCCATTGAGACATAAAAAACCGGAGGCTCCTGATCATGGCGACGCCTAACGCACATATTCTGGTGGTGGATGACGATCTGAGCCACTGCACCATCATTCAAGCCTTGATGAAAGGGTGGGGATATCGGGTCACGCTGGCGCATAACGGCCTAGAAGCCGTGGAACAGGCCAAGGGCACGCCGTTTGACCTGATTCTGAGCGATGTTCGCATGGCAGAAATGGATGGTATTGAGGCGCTTAAAGCGATCAAAGCCTACAATCCGGCGATCCCGATCCTGATTATGACCGCTTACTCTAACGTTGAATCGGCGGTTGAGGCGATAAAAGCGGGTGCCTATGATTACCTGACCAAACCGTTGGATTTCGATCTCTTGCAGCTCACCCTCGAGCGGGCACTGGAGCATACTGCCCTGAAATTCGAGAATAAAACCCTCAAACAACAGCTGATTGCCGATCGTGGCAACATGATTGGCCGCAGCGTGCCCATGCGCCGCCTGATGGAGATGATCGCCATGATCGCGCCTTCGGAAGCGACGGTGCTGATCTGCGGTGAGTCGGGCACCGGCAAAGAGCTGATCGCTCGGGCGGTACACGCCAACAGTCAGCGCAAGGATCGGCCGTTGGTGAGTATTAACTGCGCGGCGTTGAGTGAATCATTGCTGGAATCCGAACTGTTCGGCCATGAGAAAGGGGCTTTTACCGGCGCGGATAAACGCCGCGAAGGGCGTTTTATGGAGGCGAATCAAGGCACGCTGTTTCTGGATGAGATTGGCGAAGTTTCACCGTTAATGCAGGCGAAATTACTGCGGGCGATTCAGGAGCGGGAAATTCAGCGGGTTGGCAGCAACCAGACGCTGTCTGTTGATGTGCGGTTGATCGCCGCCACCAACCGCGATCTGATGGCTGATGTGGAAGCGGGCAGATTCCGTCAGGATCTCTATTATCGCTTAAACGTGGTGACGGTAGACAGCCCGCCGCTACGACAACGCCGCGAAGATATCCCGCTATTAGCAATGCATTTTCTGGCAAAGTTTGCCGAACGTAATCGTAAGCCGGTCAAAGGGTTTACCCCACAGGCTATGGATATGCTGCTGAAATACCACTGGCCGGGTAACGTGCGCGAACTGGAAAATTCCGTTGAGCGCGGTGTGATCCTGTTGACCGGTGACTTTATCAGTGAAAAGGAACTGCCATTGAGCGTGAGTTTACTTGCTGATGACGAGCAGGAAAGCGGTTTGGATCAACCGATTCAACCGCTGGAGCAGGTAGAGAAAAATGCGATCCTCGCCGCGTTGGAAAAAACCGCGGGCAACAAAACGGAAGCGGCGAAGCAGTTGGGCATTACCCGCAAGACTTTATTGACCAAGTTGCAGAAATAAAATGCGGGGGCTTTAAAGTAAAGCGCAGCGGTGTGATTAATATCAGCCGCTGCGCTTTTTATCTAAACATTATGTTGTTATGAGAGGAATTCCACTTTACCGCCAGACAGATGGTACATGCTGCCGACGATTTTTATTTTCCCTTCTTCTTCCAGTTTTTTCAGGACCGGGCTGTTTTTACGGATATCTTCAATGGTCATCACAACGTTGGTTTTAGCTACCGCATCTACAAAAGCATCATTTTTGCCGGAGCGATCGCCTTCAAAGACGGTTTTGTCGATCGCCGGTTTGATCTTGTTCAGCAAGCCGGTCAGATTACCCAGTTCGGCATTATCAATAGCTCCCCGTACCGCACCGCAGGCGGTATGCCCTATAACCAGCACCACTTTGGCACCGGCAACGGCGCAGGCGAACTCCATACTGCCCAGAATATCGTCGTTCTGAATGTTGCCCGCTACGCGAGCGTTGAAGGTTTCACCAATCCCGACATCCAGCAGGATCTCCGCCGGGGCGCGTGAGTCAATGCAGCTTAAAATGACCGCAGTCGGGAATTGCCCGTGCTGGCTGGCCTGCTTCTGAGCTACATAGTCATGCTGCTGCATCTTCCCTTCGCGGAATCTCATGTTGCCTTGTTTAAAGCTTTCGATGATTTCATCCGGCGTCATTTTATCGCGTTGTTCTTTGGTCATTGCGGCAGCGAAAGCAACGGAAGGGGCAGTAAAACCGGCAACACCGGTCATAGCAAGAACGGAAAGGGCGGCAGTACGTTTTAATAGAGTTCTACGTGCGGGCTCTTTGGCAGGAAGCTTACTCATAACGTTATTCCTCTGTGTTATTCGGTAGTACAACACTGCGATTATGGATTTACACCAATACAATCGGGTAAAGACGGCAACCTAGCGTTTTAGGGTTGAACCGATATCACCTGTAGAGACGTAAGCATTATAAGTGTATATGCCCCCTCACTTTTCGTTGGAGTATTTTGCCTCTGCCGGGCAGTGAATATGTGCCATATTCCTGTTTGTTCGCGTCAGACAATGGCTTAACATAGCAGCCACTCTTTCTGCCCGGCTATATGGATATCCGATGCGCCACTTGGTCACCCTGTTACCACTGATCCCTTTGCTTGCTGCTTGTAGCAGTGAGCCAGCCCCCCAAGAGCAAGCCCCTCAGGCCGACAACATGGTTCAGAGCGGTTTTCAACTTGAGCCGGAACACGCCATTCATCCGTTGAGCGGAGATTTTGCCGATAACCCGGCAACGGCACGCTTTATCGATAAAATGGTGCAGGAGCACGGCTTTGAGCGCCAGCAACTGCATGATGTGCTGGCGCAGGCGCAACGGCTGGATTGGGTGGTGCGCCTGATGGATAAACAGGCACCGGCTGGCCGCCCCTCAACGACCCCGAATGGGGCCTGGATCCGCTATCGCAGCAAGTTTCTGACTCCCGACAATGTGCAAAACGGTGTAGCGTTCTGGAATAAGTACGACGAAGTGCTACAGCGCGCCTGGCAGGTTTATGGGGTGCCGCCGGAGATTATCGTTGGCATCATCGGGGTGGAAACCCGTTGGGGCCGGGTGATGGGCAAAACACGCATTATCGATGCCTTGGCTACGCTGTCGTTTGACTATCCACGCCGTGCAGAGTTCTTTAGCGGTGAACTGGAAACGTTTCTGCTGATGGCGCGCGCGGAAGGCGACGATCCGCTGTCACTGCGCGGATCCTACGCGGGTGCCATGGGATATGGCCAGTTTATGCCCTCATCATTTAAGGGCTATGCGGTTGATTTTAATGGTGACGGCCACGTCAACCTGTGGGATCCGGTGGATGCCATCGGCAGCGTTGCTAACTATTTCAAAGCCCATGGTTGGACCCGAGGGGCTACAGTAGCGATTCCGGCCAACGGTCAGGCACCAGGCCTGGAAACAGGCTTCAAAACCAACTATGCCATCACCACTTTGGCTGCTGCCGGTTTAACGCCGCAGGGCTCATTGGCAGGCTATCAGCAAGCCAGCCTGCTGCGCCTGGATATGGGCAACCGTTATCAATACTGGTACGGGTTACCGAATTTCTACACCATCACCCGCTACAACCACAGCGTTCACTATGCCATGGCGGTTTGGCAACTGGGTGAAGCGGTCGGCAGGGCGCGGCGCGGGCAATAATACTGGCAAGTCCACCAGAGATTGAGCTGGCAATGGTGCAATCTCTGGTGGTTTACAGCATGGTGTAGGCCTTTTTCAGCCCGGTGTCTTCTTCAGGATTGGCACCTTGCGGATGGAGTGCAATTTCCTCGAGCTGCTCGGGTGCCGCTTCCGGCGCTGGCATGGTGTCCTGAATGATTTGCTCATCAAACGACGGATTCAAGGCCGGGGAGAGTGGGGAACTGCTCAGGCTGTCCGGCATGGCGATATGGGGCACTGGCGCATCCGGTACAAACTGCGATTTATCTTCTTTCACCGTCCTGCTACAGGTGACAAGCAGCACCCCGCAAAGGGCGAAGAACGCATACAGAATATTGCCACCCAGCGGTTGGATCAGCGCCCCAACGGCCAGCGGGCCGATACTGGCCCCTACGCCAAATGACATCAGCAAGCAGGCGGCCAGCGAGACGCGGCGTTCCGGCTCAATCAGGTCATTAGCCAGCGCCACTGCCAGCGGATACAGCGTGAATTGCAGCATGCTGACGACAAAGCCCACCCCCAGCAGGATTGGGAAATCAATATGCGGTAATAGCGCCAATGGCAGAGAGGCGATAATCAGCAAGATCGCATTAATCTGCATCAGCAGAGTGCGATTGTAACGATCGGACAGCCAGCTCAGTGGTAACTGCGCCACCAGCCCGGCAAAAATGGCGATCGCCATAAACAGGCCGGTTTGTTGCGTCGTCAAGGCTTGCTGGCTGGCGTAAACCGGTGCTAATCCATAGAAGGAACCCACCACCATGCCGATCACCAAAGTGCTGGCCAGCACTTTAGGAATAGCGCCGATAAAATAGCGCAGCTCCATGGGAGCGGGTGACATATGGCGAGCATTGGTGCGGGTGGTCAGGGCGATCGGGACCAGGCAGAGGGCAAAACACAGGGCGATCAGCAGCAGCGTGGTAATCCCCAGATCGGTTTGCAGCATCAGCACGATCTGCCCCAACGACATACCAAGATACGACGCCGCCATATAAAAACCGAATACCCTGCCGCGCTGATTGGATTCAGACTGATCGTTCAGCCAGCTTTCCAACACCATGTATTGGCACATCATGCACAGGCCGATAATCAGCCGCAGCACCACCCATACCGGGATATATTCCGTCAGGCCATGGCCCAGCACCGCCGCGGTAATAATACCGGCACAAGAGACATAGGCGCGGATGTGCCCGACGCGGGCAATCAGAAAGTGCCCCACTTTGCCGCCGATCACCAGGCCGATATAGTTGGCGGCGATAATGGCCCCGATCAGTGCGCCGGTAACATTGATGGAGGTTAATCGCAGAGAGATGTAAGTGGTGAGTAACCCTGATCCCAGCAACATCAGCAACGTTGTGGTGTACAGCGGAAAGAATACGCCTAACGTTTTTCTCACTCTGCCTTCCTGTTTCTTATGGCTAATAAGCCGATGTGCGGTATCCCCATCACCAAGCAACGCAGCACGCTGGGCGTCGTCTTTGATACTAGCAGCTTGAGTTACGGCTTAAAACCGCATCAGCCTGCGAAACGCTGCGCATTTCTGTCATGGCTCCGCCAGCGATGCTTGATAAATGTTACCATCGGGCGCATATAGCTTGATTCACTAAGGAGAGGCCATGAGTGAGAGTACACTGCGCAAGCTCAGTATTTCCGTTGGGCAAAAATTACAGGCCAGCGGCCAGTGGATCACCTGTGCAGAGTCTTGTACCGGTGGTGGGATTGCCAAAGCCATTACCGATATTGCGGGCAGCTCGGCCTATTTTGATCGTGGTTTTGTCACCTACAGCAACGCGGCAAAGCATGAATTGTTAGGGGTGGCTGAAACTACCTTGATGGCGCACGGTGCGGTAAGTGAAGCGGTGGTGCGCGAAATGGCGCAGGGTGCGCTGCATGCCGCCAGGGCCGATCTAGCGCTGTCGGTAAGCGGCATTGCTGGCCCTGATGGCGGCAGTGCTGAAAAACCTGTCGGCACCGTCTGGTTTGGTTTTGCCGAACGTTCTGGCCGCGTGCTGGCGCGTAAAATGCAATTTGCTGGCGATCGTGATGCCGTGCGGTTACAGGCAACGATTTTTGCGCTGCAAACGGCGCTTGATGAATTTTTGTAAAATTAGTCTTGATACTGTATGACCATACAGTATAATTAGCGACATTTCCTGCACAACATACATTCAGTGGCAGTGTGGGGTAACACCGGCATTGCAAAACGAGGAGCAAACATGGCTATTGATGAGAACAAGCAAAAGGCGTTAGCTGCGGCACTGGGCCAGATTGAGAAGCAATTCGGCAAAGGCTCCATCATGCGTCTGGGTGAAGACCGTTCAATGGACGTAGAAACGATCTCCACTGGCTCGCTGTCACTGGATATCGCACTGGGTGCGGGCGGCTTGCCAATGGGCCGTATTGTTGAGATTTATGGTCCAGAATCCTCGGGTAAAACCACTCTGACCTTGCAGGTTATCGCCTCCGCTCAGCGCGAAGGTAAAACCTGTGCGTTTATTGATGCCGAGCATGCGCTGGATCCGATCTATGCCAAGAAACTGGGTGTTGATATCGACAACCTGCTGTGTTCGCAGCCTGATACCGGTGAGCAGGCGTTGGAGATCTGTGATGCTTTGACCCGCTCCGGCGCGGTTGACGTGATCATCGTTGACTCCGTTGCGGCTTTAACGCCGAAGGCAGAGATCGAAGGTGAAATCGGTGACTCACACATGGGCCTCGCGGCGCGTATGATGAGCCAGGCAATGCGTAAGCTGGCCGGTAACCTGAAAAACGCCAACACCCTGCTGATCTTCATCAACCAGATCCGTATGAAAATTGGGGTGATGTTCGGTAACCCAGAAACCACCACCGGGGGTAACGCACTGAAGTTCTACGCTTCTGTTCGCCTGGACATCCGCCGTATCGGTGCGATCAAAGAAGGTGATGAAGTGATCGGCAGCGAAACCCGCGTAAAAGTGGTGAAAAACAAGATTGCAGCACCGTTCAAACAGGCCGAGTTCCAAATCCTGTATGGCGAAGGCATCAACAGCCGTGGCGAATTGGTCGATCTGGGCGTGAAGCATAAGATGATCGAAAAAGCTGGCGCATGGTACAGCTACAACGGTGAGAAGATCGGTCAGGGTAAATCAAATGCCTGTAACTTCTTGAAAGAGAACCCAGCTATCGCCGCTGAGTTGGATAAAAAACTGCGTGATCTGTTGCTGCACAGCAATGGCGAACCGGTTGCCGCTGTTGCTGAAAACTTGGATGATAATGAAGCAGAAACCAGCGAAGAGTTTTAATCTTTGCCGGTAAGCAGGTGCACCCTTGGTGGTGTGCCTGTTGAGCTCTAAGGTTGTATGGTATGAATGATGGCATTTCCCCACCCTCACGTAATACATTGAATGCCTTGATAAGCCGCGCGATGCGCTTATTGTCTCAACGCGATCATAGTGAGGCTGAACTGCGCCGCAAACTTGCGGCGCCGCCGTTTGTAGCGAATACCAGATTCGGTTCGAAATCCCCAGCAAATCCCCCCGAAGAACCCGTTGACCCCGCAGTGATTGAGCAAGTAATTGCCTATTGTTATCAGCATAACTGGCTGGACGATCAACGTTTTGCCAATAGTTTTATCACCGGGCGTAGCCGTAAGGGTTATGGCGCACAGCGCATTCGCTCTGAGCTGATGCAAAAAGGCGTAGAAAAAGAGATTGTGCAGGCGGCGCTGGCAGCATGTGACATTAACTGGTGTGAACAGGCTAAGCAGGTTGCACAGCGTAAATTTGGCGATCCGCTACCGGTAGAATGGAAAGATAAAGCCAAAGTTCAACGTTATCTACTCTATCGTGGCTTCTTTCAGGAAGAAATTCAGTCAATTTACCGTGATTTTGCGCAATGAACGCATACGGGGTTTTACTTCCCACCGAAGAAAATTTATCTTATTCACACTTTTTGTTCGTGAGCTAGAGATATCGTCAGGATGTCGTGCTTCTTGCTCACGTGTCGTTATTCTAGCCTTTCCAGGAAAATTATGAGCAAGAGCACCGCTGAGATCCGTCAAGCGTTTCTCGATTTCTTTCATAGTAAAGGTCATCAGGTCGTAGCAAGCAGCTCCCTGGTGCCTAACAATGATCCGACATTGCTGTTTACCAATGCCGGGATGAACCAATTTAAAGATGTTTTCCTGGGGCTGGATAAGCGAGCCTATTCTCGTGCTACCACTTCACAGCGTTGTGTTCGCGCCGGTGGTAAACACAACGATTTGGAAAACGTGGGTTATACCGCACGTCACCATACTTTCTTTGAGATGTTGGGCAACTTCAGTTTCGGCGACTATTTCAAGCATGATGCTATCAGCTATGCGTGGGAACTGTTGACCGGTGAAAACTGGTTCAACCTGCCAAAAGAGAAGCTGTGGGTTACCGTGTATGAGACCGATGACGAAGCTTTCGACATCTGGCAGAAGCAGATCGGTGTTCCGGCTGAGCGCATTATCCGTATTGGTGACAACAAAGGTGCTGCCTTTGCTTCCGATAACTTCTGGCAGATGGGTGATACCGGTCCGTGTGGCCCGTGTACCGAGATTTTCTACGATCATGGCGATCATATCTGGGGCGGCCCTCCAGGCAGCGCGGAAGAAGACGGCGATCGCTATATCGAGATCTGGAATATCGTGTTCATGCAGTTCAACCGCCAGTCCGATGGCACCATGCTGCCGCTGCCGAAACCTTCAGTGGATACCGGTATGGGCCTGGAGCGTATTGCCGCGGTTTTGCAGCATGTGAATTCCAACTATGACATCGATCTCTTCAGTACCCTGATTGCCGCCGTTGCAGACGTGACCGGTGCCACCGACCTGAATAACAAATCACTGCGTGTTATTGCCGACCACATCCGTTCATGCGCATTCCTGATCTCTGATGGCGTTATCCCTTCGAATGAAAACCGTGGTTATGTGCTGCGCCGCATCATTCGTCGTGCTATTCGTCATGGCAACATGCTGGGTGCGAAAGACACCTTCTTCTACAAGCTGGTTGCGCCATTGATCGGCGTGATGGGTTCAGCCGCCGATGAGTTGAAACGTCAGCAAGCGCTGGTCGAGCAGGTACTGAAAACCGAAGAAGAGCAGTTCGCTCGCACGCTGGAGCGTGGTTTGGCGTTGCTGGACGATGAGTTGGCCCAATTGCAGGGCGATACCCTGGATGGTGAAACCGCATTCCGTCTGTACGACACTTATGGCTTCCCGGTGGATCTGACGGCGGATGTCTGCCGTGAGCGTGGTTTGAAGGTTGACGAAGCTGGCTTTGAGCAGGCAATGGAAGCACAGCGCCGCCGTGCGCGTGAATCCAGCGGTTTTGGTGCTGATTACAACAGCATGATCCGCGTCGAAGGGGCTAGCCAGTTCAATGGTTACGACCGCGACGAGCAACAGGCGAAAGTGGTTGCATTGTTCCGCGATGGTCAGCCGGTGGATGCGATTCAGGCTGGTGAAGAGGCTGTCGTGATCTTGGATGAAACCCCATTCTATGCAGAATCGGGTGGCCAAGTGGGCGATAAAGGTATACTGAAAACTGCCGATAGTAAGTTTGTGGTCAGTGATACACAGAAATATGGTCAGGCGATTGGTCATCAGGGCCAACTGGTGGCCGGTACGCTGAAGCTGAATGACCGCGTTGACGCAATGATTGATAGCACACGCCGCGATCGCATTCGCCTGAACCACTCGGCAACTCACCTGCTGCATGCGGCGTTGCGCCAGACTTTGGGTGAGCATGTCGCACAGAAAGGTTCGTTGGTGAATGACAAGTATCTGCGTTTCGACTTCTCGCATTTTGAAGCGATGAAACCGGAGCAAATCCGCGCAGTCGAGGATTTGGTAAACCAGCAGGTACGGCGTAACCTAGCGGTGCAAACTGATGTTATGGCGCTGGACGATGCCAAAGAAAAGGGCGCGATGGCGCTGTTTGGCGAAAAGTATGATGACAACGTACGCGTGCTGAGCATGGGAGATTTCTCTACCGAACTGTGTGGTGGTACTCACGCCAGCCGTACCGGGGATATTGGCCTGTTCCGTATTCAGAGTGAGTCGGGCACTGCTGCCGGTATCCGCCGTATTGAAGCGGTAACCGGTGAAGGAGCGATTGCTACTCTGCATCAGCAAAATGACCTGTTACAGGACGTTGCGCATTTGGTGAAAGGGGATAGCAATAACCTGACGGATAAAGTGCGTGCGGTGCTTGATCGTACCCGCGCGTTGGAAAAAGAGTTGCAACAACTGAAGGATCAGCAGGCTGCGCTGGAAAGTGCTTCTCTGTCGAGCAAAGCGAAGCTGATCAAGGGTACTAAACTGTTGGTCAGTCAGTTGGATAACGTGGAGCCGAAAATGTTGCGTACCATGGTTGATGATCTTAAAAATCAACTGGGTTCTGCAGTGATTGTTCTGGCCACGGCGGAAGAAGGAAAAGTCAGCCTGATTGTGGGTGTTACTAAAGATCTCACCGACCGGGTGAAGGCCGGTGAGTTGATTGGCAATATTGCGCAGCAGGTTGGTGGTAAGGGCGGTGGTCGCCCAGATATGGCGCAGGCTGGAGGTAGTGATGTCAGTGCTCTGCCAGCGGCATTAGAGAGTGTTGAAGCTTGGGTGGCTTCGAAGTTGTAAATATAAATAAATAGGCACGTGAAGACACCATAATACTTTGTAAATTATGGTGTTTTCATACGATGCTAAGACAATGTAGTTATAATTATGGGAACAAAGTTTCTCAGGTCGGCTAAACTTACCATAGTCTGGAGTGACACCAAGTCTGCTTACATTTATTGTGGGCTCTATGGCTTACGTTTTCACTGCATATGATGGATAATGGCCGGGAAACTGAGAAACCCGACTCTTTTAATCTTTCAAGGAGCAAAGAATGTTAATTCTGACTCGTCGAGTTGGTGAGACCCTCATGATTGGCGATGAGGTCACGGTCACAGTGCTGGGGGTTAAAGGCAACCAGGTTCGTATTGGTGTGAATGCTCCCAAAGAGGTGTCTGTACACCGCGAAGAAATCTACCAGCGTATCCAGGCCGAGAAGTCTCAACAGACGACTTACTGATTTCTGAGCAGCGTCTCGTGTTATCGCGAGACGCTCTTGCTCCCTTCGTGACTATTTCCCCCGAACTTTCCTGTATTTCTTCCAATCTTTTTTTCTTTGAGTGCAAACTTTTGCGTCATCTCATCGTATGTTTGCTTGTTGATAAAACACTCTTTTTGTCGTGAAATCACGCATGTTGCCTGTGATTTGTGCAAACGAGCATGAGTTGGGAAAAATTGTTTGACTTATAAGTCGGGGAAAGTAATATGTGCGCCACGCAGTGCCGATGAGCTTCTCTAAAGCAAGTTAGGCACAATTCGCAAGAAGCGTATGGTGAGGTGGCCGAGAGGCTGAAGGCGCTCCCCTGCTAAGGGAGTATGCGGTCAAAAGCTGCATCCGGGGTTCGAATCCCCGCCTCACCGCCATTTGCATCCATAGCTCAGCTGGATAGAGTACTCGGCTACGAACCGAGCGGTCGGAGGTTCGAATCCTCCTGGATGCACCATATTTAGCCATATGGTAAAGCAATTTGAAGTTATACCATAAGGCATCAAAAAGAATTCCTGTGCATCCATAGCTCAGCTGGATAGAGTACTCGGCTACGAACCGAGCGGTCGGAGGTTCGAATCCTCCTGGATGCACCATTCTTCAAGTGAAGTTTCACGGAACGAAACAAACTCGCTGTAACAAATCAGATTGCATCCATAGCTCAGCTGGATAGAGTACTCGGCTACGAACCGAGCGGTCGGAGGTTCGAATCCTCCTGGTTGCACCATCTAAGAAAAACCCGCTTCGGCGGGTTTTTCGCTTTTATCTTCTGCTATTCCTTGCCAGTACAGCACTTTCCGTCATGTTCAAGCAGCGACAACCTTTCGGCTTTACGCTAAAGTGGTTTTCTTTCTTCAATGAGCATGGAGTCACGATGTACGATCGCTACCAGGGTCTGATCTTCGACATGGATGGTACGATTCTGGATACCGAATCGACACATCGCAAGGCGTGGCATGACGTGTTGGCGCGCTACGGTATGAAGTTCGATGAGGCGGCGATGGTGGCACTGAATGGTTCGCCAACGTGGCGTATCGCTCAGACGATCATCATTGCCCATCAGGCCGATCTTGATCCCCACCATCTTGCGGCAGAGAAAACCCGAGCGGTAGAAGCCATGCTGCTGGATAGCGTTCGCCCATTGCCGTTGATTGAGGTGGTAAAATCTTATCATGGACGCCGCCCAATGGCGGTGGGGACCGGCAGCGAGCACCGCATGGCGGAGATGCTCTTACGCCATTTAGGGTTGCTCAACTGTTTTGATGCGATTGTGGGGGCTGACGACGTACAGCGTCATAAGCCGGAGCCGGATACCTTCCTGCGCTGCGCCGAACTGATCGGTATACCGCCAGAAAATTGCGTGGTGTTTGAAGACGCCGATTTTGGTATTGAAGCCGCCAAGCGCGCTAATATGGCCGTGGTCGACGTCCGGACATTGTGAATAGTACGCTGGCAATTCTGTCATTGTTTGGCAGCAGCTTTCTCAGTTCGACGCTGTTGCCGGGCAATTCTGAAGTCGTGTTGGTCGCTGTGCTGACCAACAGCAGTGTTTCACCGAGTATATTGGTGCTGGTTGCGACGTTGGGCAATACCCTGGGTGGATTGACCAACGTGATTATTGGGCGCCTGTTACCGGCGTTGAAACCACAACGGGGGCTGGAAACGGCGCTCGGTTGGTTAAAACGCTTCGGCCCGGCTGCGCTGTTGCTCAGTTGGGTGCCGGTAGTGGGCGATTTATTGTGCGTGTTGGCAGGCTGGCTGCGTATGCCATGGGGCTCTGTTACGCTGTTTCTGTGTGTCGGAAAAGCGTTGCGTTACATCATATTAACTATGATTACGCTACAGGGAATAGCCTGGTGGCATTAACCAAGTGAATATAACTCAATATTCTCTTGGCAGCGGATTCAGTATGCTGACAGGTTATCGTTTTTAGCAGCGGGAGGTCAATTTGATCCCGGACGTATCACAGGCGCTTTCTTGGTTGGAAGCCCACCCTCATGCATTAAAAGGGATCCGGCGTGGTATTGAGCGCGAGACTCTGCGGGTTACCGCAGATGGCACGCTCGCCACTACCGGTCATCCAGAGAAACTGGGGGCGGCATTAACGCACCATTGGATCACTACAGACTTCGCCGAGGCGCTGTTAGAGTTTATTACGCCGGTTGATGACGACATCGATCACTTGCTGACGTTCTTGCGTGACATCCACCGTCATGTAGCACGGAATCTGGATGATGAGCGCATGTGGCCGCTGAGTATGCCGTGTTTCATCGAGGCTGAGCAGGATATTGAGCTGGCACAGTTTGGTTCGTCAAACATTGGCCGCATGAAAACGCTGTATCGTGAAGGCCTGAAGAACCGCTACGGCGCGTTGATGCAGACCATTTCCGGTGTGCACTATAATTTCTCCCTGCCGCTGGAATTCTGGCAGGCATGGGCAGGGGTTGAAGACGCCGAAAGCGGTAAAGAGCAGATCTCGGCGGGATATTTCCGGCTGATCCGCAACTATTACCGTTTTGGCTGGGTGATTCCGTATCTGTTTGGTGCTTCCCCGGCAATTTGTTCCTCGTTCCTGAAAGGGCGAGAAACCGCGCTGCCGTTTGAGCGCAATGCGCAAGGCATGTGCTATTTGCCGTATGCCACTTCGCTGCGTTTGAGCGATCTCGGTTATACCAACAAATCGCAGAGTAACCTGGGGATTACCTTCAACGATCTGCAAAGCTACGTTAAGGGGCTGAAGCGAGCGATCGCGACGCCTTCTGAAGAGTACGCCAAGCTGGGAGTGAAAGAGGGCGATCGCTATCTGCAACTTAACAGCAACGTATTGCAGATAGAGAACGAGCTTTACGCCCCGATCCGGCCAAAGCGCGTCACCCATAGCGGTGAAACGCCTTCAGACGCGCTGCTACGCGGCGGTATCGAATATATTGAAGTCCGTTCGCTGGACATCAACCCGTTCTCGCCGATTGGTGTGGATGCCGTACAGGCCCGTTTCCTGGACCTGTTCCTGGTGTGGTGCGTATTGGCCGATGCGCCGGAGATGAGCAGTGACGAACTGCTGTGTACCCGTAAAAACTGGAACCGCGTGATTCTGGAAGGGCGCAAACCGGGGCAAACTATTGGTATCGGTTGTGATGATACCCGCGAGCCGCTGGCAACGGTAGGTAAGGCGTTGTTTGACGATCTGCGGCGTGTCGCTGAAGTGCTGGATAGCGAGGCGGGTAATCAGCAGTATCAGCAGGTTTGTGACGAGCTGCTTGCCGCATTCGACGATCCTGAACTGACATTCTCTGCCCGTATCCTGAAGGCGATGAAAGCCGGGGGAATCGGCCGTGTTGGTCTTGATCTGGCGGAGCAATACCGCAAGATGCTGATGGAAGAACCGTTGGAACTGTTGACCGAAGATCAACTGGCTCAGGAACAGCAGGCATCATGGCAGCGTCAGCATGAGCTGGAAGCCAGTGATACATTGAGCTTTGATGAATTCCTGAAGGCAAACGGCGGAAGCTGAAAAAGAAAAGGCCACATCAATGTGGCCAAATATACATCTCTGATAACAGGGATGATGATAACAAATGCGCGTCTTTCATATACTCAGACTCGCTGGGTTGGAAAAGGTTTCCTCGAGTAGGAAAAAAGTTTCGAAATAAATGCTATTTATGAGGAGGTGACAACATGCCACTGTTGGATAGTTTTACCGTAGACCATACCCGCATGGCAGCTCCGGCTGTCCGCGTTGCTAAAACCATGAAAACTCCTCATGGCGATACCATCACCGTATTCGATCTGCGCTTCTGTCGCCCGAATCTGGAAGTGATGCCGGAACGTGGGATTCATACGCTGGAGCACCTGTTTGCCGGTTTTATGCGCGACCATCTGAATGGTAATGGCGTGGAGATTATCGACATCTCGCCAATGGGTTGCCGTACTGGCTTCTACATGAGCCTGATTGGTGTGCCAGAAGAGCAGCGCGTTGCCGATGCTTGGCAAGCGGCAATGTCTGACGTGCTGAAGGTTACTGACCAGCGTAAAATTCCTGAGCTTAATGAATTCCAATGTGGCACCTACCACATGCATTCATTGGAAGAAGCGCAGGAAATTGCCAAGCATATTCTCGATCATGGCGTGGTCGTGAACCATAACGACGAATTGGCGCTGCCGAAAGAGAAACTGCAAGAACTGCATATTTAGCTCCGTCAGTATTCAGAAACTAAAAAAGACGCGAAATTGCGTCTTTTTATTTTTATATCAAAGAGTAATCAATGATTCTGCACGCTGGCCTGCAACGATTTTATCGGCGTGACGCGTACCTGTTTGATCATGTTTTCCTGCACGTCGAGGATATCAATATCATAATGGCCAATGCGCACCCGTTTGCCGATGTTCGGGATCTCTTCCAGCTCTTCCAGCAGCATACCGTTGATGGTACGAGCATCCGTGGCGGGCAAGTTCCAGTTGAAGGCCTTATTCAACTCACGCACGTTGGCCGTGCCGTCGATCAATACTGAACCATCGCTTTGTGGATTCACTTCTTCTGCCAGGGTCGGAGACATTGAGGTGGTGAAGTCGCCAACGATCTCTTCAAGAATATCCTCCACCGTGACCAAGCCCTGAATATCGCCGTATTCATCGACCACAATGCCGACTTTCTCTTTGTTACGCTGGAATTTCACCAGTTGCACATTGAGCGGCGTGCCTTCCGGCACGAAGTAAATTTCATCGGCGGCGCGCAGCAGGTTTTCTTTGTTGAACTCTTTTTTCTCGGTCATCAGGCGGTAGGCTTCACGCACTCGCAACATGCCGATGGAATCGTCCAGCGAATCGCGGTACAGCACGATGCGGCCATGCGGGGAGTGGGTTAATTGGCGCATGATCGACTTCCAGTCATCATTGACATCAATGCCGACGATCTCGTTGCGCGGCACCATAATGTCGTCCACCGTCACTTTTTCCAAGTCCAGCACCGAAATCAGCATGTCCTGATTGCGGCGTGAAATCTGTGACTGGGATTCGTTCACGATGGTTCGCAACTCATCTTTGCTCAAGGCACCGCTGATGCGCACGTTGGTACGAATGCCAAAAATACGCAGCAGCAGAGTGGTGATGCCGTTCAACAGCCACACCAACGGAAACATGATTTTCTGTAGCGGCGTCAGCAGGAAACTGCTGGGAAAGGCGATGCGCTCCGGGTAAAGCGCGGCAAAGGTTTTTGGCAACACTTCAGCAAACAGCAGAATGATAAAGGTGAGTATCCCGGTAGCGATCGCGACGCCAATATCGCCATACAGGCGCATACCGACGATAGTCGCCAAGGCTGAAGCCAGTATGTTGACCAGGTTATTACCGATTAACACCAGGCCAATCAGGCGGTCGGGTTTTTGCAGCAGTTTCTCCACCCGACGCGCGCCCCGATTGCCCTGCTTGGACAAATGGCGCAGGCGATAGCGATTGAGCGTCATCATGCCGGTTTCGGAAGCTGAAAAATAAGCGGAGACCACAATCATAATCACCAGGATGAGGATGAGGGCCCCTGTCGAAACATGCTCCAACGCGGTATTCCTTATGCATAGGGAAAGAAGGCCTCACCGGAATGAGGAGGCACTAGAGAGTATTCTAGCGCACCATCACTTCCTGGATCAGGCGGCTGCCGAAATAGGCCAGCGTAAGAAGAAAGGCACCCGCAAAGCTGAACCAGACCACGCGGCGGCCACGCCAACCTTCGTGATAATGACCCCACAGCAGGACGATGTAGACAAACCAGGCCATGATGGACAGCACGGCTTTATGCACGTTCTCTTTGCTGAACAGATTATCCATGTAAAGCAGGCCGGTACACAGCGTCAGTGTTAGCAGCACCACACCGATCTGGGTGATGTGGAACATCTTGCGCTCAATACTCATCAGTGGTGGCATATCGGCGCTGAAACTGAGCTTTTTGTTCTTCAACAGATAATCCAGCCAGGCCAATTGCAGGGCGTAAAGTGCCGCAATCATCAGCGTGGCGTAAGAGAACAGCGCCAGGCCAATATGCACCATCAGTTCTGGGCTGGCTTCCAGATGGGTAATAAACTCACCCGGCACAAAGCTGGCTAAGGCCAGATTGATAATCGCAAAGCTGTAAATAATCGGCAGCAGGAACCAGCCGCGATCGCGTGAGGCCACAAAGGTCATCACCGAACAGATAATCAGGCTGACAACCGAACCAATGTTCAACAGGCTGAGATTTTGCCCGGTGTTGACATCAAAAATGCGTTGCTGAAGTGCGACGGCATGGCAGATCAGTGCCACTACGGCCGAAACGATAGCCAGCCGACGGTAAGCGCTATTCTTCCGCAACAAACTGGGAATAATCAGTCCAAGGCTGAGCAGGTAGGCCATCAAAGCCACAATGGAGAAAACTGGCATAGCGTTATTTAGCATCGGCATGGTTAATTGGAATGCCAGTATAGCGTTGAGCGCGCTTCACTCCAACCGATCTCCAACGCTAAGGCAGAGATCGTGTTTGCTTCGTGTTATAATCGCCGCAATTGTGTCGCCACTGCGGCCTGACTCTTACGTTGAGCATGAGACGATGTTTGAAAATTTAACCGATCGATTGTCGCGCACCCTGCGCAATATCAGCGGCCGTGGGCGGCTGACCGAAGATAATATTAAAGACACCCTGCGCGAAGTGCGTATGGCACTGCTGGAAGCGGACGTTGCGTTGCCGGTGGTGCGTGACTTCATCAGCCGCGTCAAAGAGAGCGCGGTTGGCCATGAAGTGAACAAGAGCCTGACGCCGGGCCAAGAGTTCGTCAAGATCGTCAAGAACGAACTGATTGCCGCGATGGGCGAAGTGAACACTGAGCTGAACCTGGCGGCGCAGCCACCGGCCGTGGTGCTGATGGCGGGCCTGCAAGGTGCGGGTAAAACCACCAGCGTGGCGAAGCTCGGCAAGTTCCTGAAAGAAAAACAGAAGAAAAAAGTGCTGGTGGTTTCCGCCGACGTTTATCGCCCTGCGGCGATCCGGCAGTTGGAAACGCTGGCAGAAGGCGTGGGGATCGATTTCTTCCCGTCTGATGTGCAAGAAAAACCGATCGATATCGTTAACCGTGCGTTGCAACACGCCAAGCTGAAGTTTTACGACGTTCTGATCGTCGATACCGCTGGTCGTTTACACGTTGACGAAGCGATGATGGACGAAATCAAACAGGTGCACGCGGCGATCAAGCCGGTGGAAACCCTGTTTGTGGTCGATGCCATGACCGGTCAGGATGCTGCCAACACCGCCAAAGCGTTCAATGAAGCGCTGCCGCTGACTGGGGTCGTGTTGACCAAAGTCGATGGCGACGCGCGCGGCGGTGCGGCGTTGTCTATTCGCCACATTACCGGCAAGCCGATCAAATTCCTCGGCGTGGGTGAAAAAACCGACGCGCTGGAGCCGTTCCACCCCGACCGCGTGGCTTCACGTATTCTCGGCATGGGCGATGTGCTGTCGCTGATCGAGGATATTGAAAGCAAAGTTGACCGTGCGCAGGCCGAAAAACTGGCTAACAAGCTGAAGAAGGGCGACGGTTTTGATCTGACCGACTTCCTGGAGCAGTTGAAGCAGATGCGCAACATGGGCGGTATGGCCAGCATGCTGAGCAAACTTCCGGGTGCCGGGCAACTGCCGGACAACGTGAAATCGCAGATGGACGATAAAGTTCTGGTGCGCATGGAGGCGATCATTAACTCCATGACGCTGAAAGAGCGCGCCAAGCCTGAAATTATCAAGGGCTCGCGCAAACGCCGTATCGCGATGGGTTCTGGCATGCAGGTGCAGGACGTTAACCGCTTGCTGAAACAGTTCGACGACATGCAGCGCATGATGAAAAAGATGAAGAAAGGCGGTATGGCGAAGATGATGCGCGGCATGAAAGGTATGATGCCGCCGGGCTTCCCAGGCCGCTAAAGCCGTTTGCATTTGTGGATGTGAACGCGTTCAACGATTTGCCGTTCGCGGTAAAAACCGCCTGAAAGTCTCATGGTTGCAAAAACGAATTCTTGGCAATCGACGCTTTAGATTGCTTTTTGCGCCAAAATGAGTAAAATTTTCGGGCTTTTTATATTGCAACCGGGCCCCGTTCCCTCAATGGGGCCCGGCTGTTTTATTAACTAAAGAGGATGTTATGGTAACAATTCGTTTGGCACGTGGCGGCGCTAAAAAGCGTCCGTTCTATCAAGTAGTAGTGACCGACAGCCGCAATGCTCGTGATGGTCGTTTCATCGAGCGCGTAGGCTTTTTCAACCCGATCGCATCTGGTCAGGCTGAAGCATTGCGTCTGGATCTGGATCGCATTGAGCACTGGCAGGGTCTGGGTGCAACGGTTTCTGATCGCGTTTCTGCGCTGATCAAAGAAGCCAAGAAAGCAGCTTAATCTGTCGCGGTGGTGGCAATGAGCAAGCAACTCAAACCGGTAGCACCGATCGCGCCGATTGTACTCGGTAAAATGGGGTCTACTTACGGCATTCGTGGTTGGCTCAGAGTGTTTTCATCCACCGAAAATGCCGAAAGCATATTTGACTATCAGCCCTGGTTTATCCAGTTGGTAGGTAAGTGGCAGCTTGTCGAGTTGGAAGACTGGAAGCGCCATAGTCAGGATCTGATCATCAAAGTTAAAGGCATTGACGATCGGGATGCGGCGAATTTACTGACCAATTGCGAGATTGTGGTAGATTCCGAGCAGTTGCCTCCGCTGGAAGGCGATGATTATTACTGGAAAGACCTGATGGGCTGCCAGGTAATCACCACTTCCGGATACGAACTGGGTAAAGTCGTCGATATGATGGAAACCGGTTCAAACGACGTGATGGTCGTGCGGGCAAACCTGAAAGATGCATTTGGCATGAAGGAGCGGTTGGTCCCGTTTCTTCATGGGCAGGTTATCAAGAAAGTCGATCTCGCTGCCAAGATTATTGAGGCGGAGTGGGATCCTGGTTTTTGACCTCCGGATTCAGCGGTCGAAGCAAGTGGAATAACAAGATGGGGATTGGCTGGTGTTCATTGGTATTGTAAGCCTGTTTCCTGAGATGTTCCGCGCAATCACCGATTACGGGGTGACTGGCCGGGCAGTAAAAAATGGCCTGCTGAGCGTGCAGTGTTGGAGTCCGCGTGACTTCACCTACGACCGGCATCGTACCGTGGACGAGCGCCCTTACGGTGGCGGACCGGGAATGTTGATGATGGTGCAACCTTTGCGGGAAGCCATTCATGCAGCAAAAGCAGCGGCAGGCGAGGGAGCAAAGGTGATTTATCTGTCACCTCAGGGGCGCAAGCTGGATCAAACCGGTGTGCGCGAACTGGCGGCTAATCAGAAGATGATTCTGGTGTGTGGTCGCTACGAAGGGGTTGATGAGCGCGTGATCAAAACCGAAATTGACGAAGAATGGTCAATCGGCGATTACGTCCTCAGCGGTGGGGAACTGCCGGCAATGACCCTGATTGATTCAGTCGCCCGTTTTATACCGGGTGTGCTGGGCCATCAGGCTTCAGCAGAAGAGGACTCTTTTGTTGATGGATTGCTGGACTGCCCACATTATACCCGCCCCGAGGTGTTGGAAGGGATGGAGGTTCCGCCGGTTTTACTGTCGGGCAACCATGCCGAGATACGTCGCTGGCGCTTAAAGCAGTCGCTGGGCCGTACCTGGCTTAGAAGACCTGAACTTCTAGAAAGCCTAGCTCTGACTGACGAGCAAGCGGTGTTGCTGGCTGAGTTCCAACGGGAACATCAGGCCAAGTAACAGGACTATGAAGGGAACGTCTGATACAGACGGGACCGATATATCAGTTTACCTAGGGTAAGAGACATATTATGAGCAACATTATTAAGCAAATTGAACAAGAGCAGATGAAGCAAGACGTACCTGCATTCCGTCCGGGTGATTCCGTGGAAGTTAAGGTATGGGTCGTTGAAGGTAGCAAAAAACGTCTGCAGGCATTCGAGGGCGTGGTTATCGCTATCCGTAACCGCGGTCTGCACTCTGCATTCACTGTTCGTAAGATTTCCAACGGCGAAGGTGTTGAGCGTGTATTCCAGACTCACTCCCCAGTAATCGACAGCATTACTGTTAAGCGTCGTGGTGCCGTTCGTCAAGCCAAACTGTACTACCTGCGTGAGCGTACTGGTAAGTCTGCTCGTATCAAAGAGCGTCTGAACCGCGTTAACTAAGGTTACATCCGAAAGTTAATAGCTATCAGGGGCTTACCGTTATGGTAAGCCCCTTTTTTATGCAAAAAAACGGGTTACTGCCAAATCGTGTTTGCCAATGGAAACGCACGTGGTCAGTCGCAGAGAAAACCTATTACAGTGCGGCTGCGGCGCGCTGCTTGCCTTTTTCCGGATGCGGTTGCGCCGGAATGATATCACCAGGTTTTACAATGACACGGGCTACCGATTCATGGGTGGCAAACGTGCAACTGCAATTAATGTTCTGGCATTGGTGATAACGTTCTTTAGTCGACTCAGTCAAGTAACGGCTGGAGCGAGTGTGTGCCACGCTACCACACAGTGGACAATGCATCATAGAAACCCCCTCTTGGTAAAAATGATAAAACGCTATTGAGTTAAACCACACTCAAGAAAAAATACCGATGTCCCCTAACGATCTATTCTTGCTGGTCATGGTTACTGTATATGTATACAGTATTAAGCTGATTGCTAAAGTCGTCAAGTGGGATATGATTTTTTTAGCAGAATGTGTAATGCAGAGTAGTAAGTATAAAAAAAGCCCATCAATGATGGGCTCAGATTGATGACAAAGTCCTGGCCGTGAGGCCAGGACTTTGATCTAATAAGGTCAGTGCAAAAAATGGACTGACTGCCATGCTCAAAACACCCTCTCCCCAGCAATATCAGTTTGAAACCATCACCCTGGATGAGTTGGTCCCTGAAGACCATCTGGTTCGCCAAATCGATGCCGCCATCGATTTTGAATTTATCCGCGATGCCGTTGCTCATCTCTATTGTCCTGATAACGGCAGACCCGCTATTGACCCCGTTCGCCTGATTAAAATGATGCTGCTGGGTTATCTCTTCGGTATCCCCAGCGAGCGCCGTCTGGTCAAGGAAATACAGGTCAATGTCGCTTATCGCTGGTTCCTGCGTATGGCCCTCACCGAAAAAGTCCCTGACGCCTCGACCCTGAGCCAGAACCGCCTCCGCCGCTTCAACCACAGCGACGTCTTCCAGCAGATTTTTGACCACATCGTGGAACAGGCTCTCAGCCGCGGCATGGCCAACGGGCGTGTTCTTTACACTGACAGCACGCACTTGAAAGCCGACGCCAACCCTCGCAGAGCGGTGAATGAAGAACGTCCGGTGGGCATCAGTGAATATCTGGAGCAGCTTGATGCTGCTGTAGAGGCCGACAGGAAGAAGCACGAAAAAAAGCCGCTGCCCGCCGTAAAAAAGACACCCGAAAACGCCGTCGCCGTTAAGAACACCAAAGTCAGCACCACCGACCCGGAAAGCGGCTTTATGCACCGGGACAACAAACCGAAGGGCTTCTTCTATCTGGACCACCGCACGGTGGACGGGAAGCACGGCATCATCCTGGATACGCATGTGACACCGGGTAATGTCCATGACAGCCAGCCCTTTATCGGGCGACTTGAGCGGCAGGTAGAGCGCTTCGGTCTGGAGCCGGTGGCGGTGGGCGTGGACGCGGGTTACTTCACCGCCGCGGTGTGCCATCTGACACAGGAAATGGGTATCGCGCTGGTTCCCGGCTATCGGCGGCCGCACAAAGGTCAGAATGACTTCCAGAAAAAGCACTTCAGGTACGATGAGAAGCGTGATGTGTATGTGTGCCCGGCAGACACGTTGCTGGTCTACAGCACGACAGACCGTAACGGTTATCGGCATTACCGTTCACCCCCGGCAGTGTGCCAGCGGTGTGAGCAGAGGCAGCAATGTACGCAGAACAGCAAGGCACAGAAA
Organism: Serratia sp. YWN4; assembly: GCF_055790845.1. Taxonomy (NCBI): domain Bacteria; kingdom Pseudomonadati; phylum Pseudomonadota; class Gammaproteobacteria; order Enterobacterales; family Yersiniaceae; genus Serratia; species Serratia sp. YWN4. The sequence goes on along the minus strand of NZ_CM147696.1, from coordinate 4,454,252 downwards.
ACGATAACGCGGCATGTGTGGGAAGAGGCGAAAGAGGAAGCCAACAGGTTACGGCTGACGAAATGGGGCAAGAAAATCTACGCGCGGCGCAAAGAGACAGTGGAGAGAAGCTTCGCGGATGCGAAACAGCACCATGGCCATCGATATGCGCGGTTCCGTGGCCTGTCAAAAGTGCAGATGCAGTGCCTGCTGGCGGCCACAGCGCAGAATATGAAAAAGATGGCGCTGCTGGCGCTTCTTTATTGTCTTTACCGGTGGTGGAAAGCGTCTTGGGAAGGCCAGAAAGGTGCCTTGGGCGAACAGAAGTTGCCAATGACGGGGTTATGGAAAAATATCGCGATCGCGACCTGCGGTCGCTAAAAAAGAAGAACCCCACCTGAAGAAGTGGGGTTAGTCAGCAGTCTGAGCCCATCAATGATGGGCTTAGAAGAGAGAGGCTGGAAGGCGAGAGAATTACAGACCGTAAACCAGCGTGACGGAAGTGGTGGTATCCGTGTTCTTTGGGGCTGATGCTGGCGGCTTACTGTTGTAAGTCACGGTGTAAGCCAAGCGCAGAGAAAAATCGTTGTTGATTGATACGTTCAGCGCGGTTTCTGAGTTGATGGTGGTTTCATCGTTAGCCAGCGCGGATAAACCTTCTGAGAAACGGGCATTGTCCGTCAACCGGTAAGAATAGTTAGCTGCACCGTAGGCCAGAGCACGAGTAGAGCGACCACCACCGCGATATTCATCGTGGCGAACCCCGGGGCCGAATTCTACACGCAGGTCATGAAGTGGGCCGTTGAAGATCTGGCGACCATAGCCCCCGGTCACGGTAGTACGCGAATTATAACCGTTGAAGCGATCGTTCAACCAACCGGCCTGACCAAACATATAGTTACGGCTGGTCAGATTCTGACGGGTACGGCCACTTGCCTGATATCTTTCTGAGGATCGCACATTGGAAGACGTACTATTGTTCGCCGCCCCCCACAGGCTATAAGCGGCATCGCTGTTAAACCAGGTCATGGTGGTGTTGGCTAACAGCGTGGAGTTCTGCGAGTTGCCAGACTGGGCGTTATAACCCGCCTGAATATTGCCATCAAACGGCTTCTTGGCGGTGGACGGATCGTCCATCGCGGTGAAGAGGGTGTTGTCGGCAAGGGCTGGGATACTGGTGAAAGCGGTCAAGCAGCTGAAATACAGCGGAATGGCGCGACGAGCGCGTAAAGAGAGCATTTTGGATCCAGTTGTTAAGAGTGATAATAAGTGATAGCTGTCACATTATATCGGTTCGTCACTGCGACAAAAATAGCCTCGATTAGCTTAAGTTTTTAATTTTCATTCGCTACTTATTCATTTTTCTTCTACTGCATTTTCTGGCATTAGTAGCATAAAGTGCTTGTTAACCTTAATGTTGAACAGGGTATTGAGACGGGCTTGGTTGTACGGCAACGACAGCTGCCCGTTGCCGTACAGGGGTTTTACAGGAAGGTGGTCACCAAAATATAACCGGTGATGCAGGAACTCAGTACACCGATCAATCCTGGAATAATAAAGCTGTGGTTGATGATAAATTTGCCGATCCGCGTTGTCCCTGAGCGGTCAAAACCAATACAAGCCAAATCGCTAGGGTAAGTTGGCAATACAAAGTAACCGTAAGCCGCTGGGAAGAAGGCCAGCAACATTTTTGGGTCAACGCCTAATTGCAACGCCATAGGGGCAATCGCGGTCAGAGCAGCGGCTTGGCTGTTAACCAGCTTGGAAACCAGGAACAGAACGATCGCGTAGGTCCAGGGTTGGCTTTTGACTACATCTTCCAACAACAGCTTTAAATCGCCCATATGCGCCTGGAAGAAGGTATCACTCATCCAGGCTACGCCGAATACCGAGAATATCGCCACCATCCCGGCCTTGAACACGGCGCCGTTGGCAATATCACCCGGTTTCACTTTGCAGCCGATCAGGATCACAGCACCGGCAATCAACATCATCATCTGGATAACCAGATTCATCGACAGCGGTTTCAGCGCCCCTTTTGCATCAGCAAATGAAGGGCGTATATCGGCAAAAGCCCCCAACAGCACTACGATAGCGATAGCGGCGAAGAAAATGGCGGTGGACCAATAAGCCTGTTTCGGGAATTTTTGGTTGAGCAGCGTTTCGGTACTACCATAAATATACGCGCGTTGCTCTGGGTCCTGAATTTTTGCCTGGAATTCAGGATCTTTATCCAGATCTTTACCACGGCGCAGGCTCCACAAGGCGGCCATCAGCACCCCCACCAGCGACGCTGGGATGGAGACCGCAAGAATTTCAACCAGTGTATAGGCTTTACCGATGCCATGACCGGCCGCGATGATCGAAACCAATGAAACAACCGCCACGGAAACCGGTGAAGCGGTAATGGCCATTTGTGAAGCGACAGAGGCTACGGCCATTGGGCGCTCTGGGCGGATCCCTTTTTTGATGGCGATGTCGGAGATAATCGGGAACATGGTGTAAACCACGTGTCCGGTACCGCACAGGAAGGTCAGCGTCCAGGTGGTAAACGGGGCTAGCAGCGTAATGTGCTGTGGGTGACGGCGCAACAGCCGTTCGGCATATTGCATCATGACGTTCAGGCCACCTGCGGTTTGTAACACCGAGGCACAACCAATGACCGCCAGAATAGTCAGCATGACATCAACAGGGGGTTTTCCAGGCTCAAGTCCGAATATAAAACACAGCAGGAATAAACCAATGCCGCTAATTAAGCCCAGCCCCATACCGCCAAATCGGGTGCCGACTAATAAGCAGAGAATAATAATCGCGAATTCCAGAGTTATCATGAGTGTCCCTTGTGAAAAATGAAAAACTGCTAACGGTTATCACCCCTCAAGGCAGATGAGGCGGGCTCTGTCTATGCAGATTACCTCTTAAGAGGTGCAAACGATTTGCAGCCATGATTATTTATTTAGCAGGGGATAACTGTGAGATTAAGCAATGTTTATTCAATACTTGTTTTAAATCTGCAGGAATAAATGGAAATGAATAATGATTGAAAATCAATTGCCAGTTAATTGTATTCTAATTGTTTTTTAGTTGTTTAATTTATTGGCTGTTATCTGTTGCTACTGATGCTGATTACTTTTTTACATGGATGATTTCCGCAAGATGAGATGTTTTTCAGTGAGCCTGGAACCGACAAAGTGTAAATATTTTTCGTACTAAAATGTTTACACTTTGAAGGTGGTGACTCTTTTTTATAAGCCTCTTAATAGGGGGTGAATTCAGAGCGTAATTAATTTTTATTGTTATTTATCAATATATTATATTCATTTCAGTGAAATTTTAATCCTGCCAAAGCAAGTTTTTCCATGATGGTAACTTTTTATTTACAGCTAATGGATTGAAATCTTTACATGGCATGGTAATGTAAGCGTTATAACGCTCAATGTTCTATCAACGCTCACGTATAACGGCACAAGACAGGAATAGCATCATGCAAAAAGACGCGCTCAACAACGTACATATCAGTGCAGAACAGGTTCTGATTACCCCGGAAGAGCTGAAAAACCAACACCCGCTCAGTGCTCGTGATGAGAATGAAATCTCTGTTGCACGCCAAACCATTGCCAACATTCTGAAAGGGCAGGATCACCGTCTGCTGGTGGTGTGCGGGCCTTGTTCGATCCATGATCCGGATGCGGCGCTAGATTACGCGCGTCGTCTGCAAGCGCTGTCGGCTGAATTGAGCGATCAGCTGTATATCGTCATGCGCGTCTATTTTGAAAAGCCAAGAACCACGGTCGGTTGGAAAGGCTTGATCAACGATCCGCATATGGATGGAACCTTTGATGTTGAAGCTGGTTTACACATCGCGCGTCGCCTGCTGCTGGATCTGGTGGGCATGGGCTTGCCGTTGGCCACCGAAGCGTTGGATCCTAACAGCCCGCAATATTTAGGTGACCTGTTCAGTTGGTCGGCGATCGGCGCGCGTACCACAGAATCCCAGACGCACCGCGAGATGGCCTCTGGTCTCTCAATGCCGGTCGGCTTCAAAAATGGCACCGATGGCAGCTTGGGTACGGCGATCAACGCTATGCGTGCGGCTTCGATGCCACACCGTTTCGTCGGGATCAATCAGGCCGGGCAGGTGTGCCTGCTGCAAACTCAGGGCAACCCAGACGGCCACGTGATCCTGCGCGGAGGCAAGACGCCAAACTACAGCGCGGAACACGTTGCTGCTTGCGAAAAACAGATGCAGGATGCAGGACTCCAGCCGTCCTTGATGATAGATTGCAGCCATGGCAACTCGAATAAAGACTATCGCCGTCAGCCGGCCGTTGCCGAATCCGTCGTTGAGCAGATCAAAGCGGGTAACCGTTCGATCACCGGTATTATGCTGGAGAGCAATCTGCACGAAGGGAATCAGTCGTCTGAGCAACCACGTGCAGAGATGCATTACGGTGTTTCAGTGACCGATGCCTGCATCAACTGGGAAAGCACGGAAACCCTGCTGCGCCAAATGCATCAGGAACTCGGCGCGGTGCTGATGGCTCGCACTGGAGAATAGTGAGTTATGGTGGCTGAACTGACCGCATTACGCGATCAAATTGACGAAGTAGATAAAGCATTGCTGGGTCTGTTGGCGAAGCGCCTGGAACTGGTGGCGGAAGTGGGGGAAGTCAAAAGCCACTACGGTTTACCGGTCTACGTGCCTGAGCGTGAGGCGGCGATGCTGGCCTCGCGCCGTAAAGAGGCTGAAGGCCTTGGCGTGCCGCCGGATTTGATTGAGGATGTGCTGCGTCGGGTGATGCGCGAATCCTATACCAGTGAGAACGACAAAGGTTTTAAAACGCTGTGTCCACAATTGCGTCCGATTGTCATTATCGGCGGCAATGGCCAGATGGGGCGTTTGTTTAATCGCCTGCTGACCTTATCCGGTTATCAGGTGAAGGTGCTGGATCAGGAAGATTGGCCGCAGGCCGACACCTTGCTGGCTGATGCTGGTATGGTGATTGTCAGCGTGCCTATCCACGTCACAGAACAGGTGATCGGCCAGTTGCCACCATTGCCGGAAGACTGCATCTTGATCGATTTGGCCTCGGTCAAAAACCGGCCGCTACAGGCGATGCTGGCAGCCCACGGCGGGCCAGTGCTTGGGCTTCACCCGATGTTTGGCCCGGATGTTGGCAGCGTTGCCAAGCAGGTGGTGGTGTATTGTGATGGACGCCAACCTGAAGCCTATCAGTGGCTGCTGGAACAGTTGCAGGTTTGGGGCGCGCGATTACACCGCATCAGCGCCGTTGAGCACGATCAAAATATGGCCTTTATCCAGGCATTGCGACATTTCGCGACTTTTGCCTATGGCCTGCATTTGGCAGAAGAGAACGTCCAACTGGAACAATTGTTGGCGCTGTCTTCACCGATCTACCGGTTGGAGTTGGCGATGGTGGGCCGGTTGTTTGCTCAGGATCCGCAGCTTTATGCTGATATCATCATGTCTTCCGACGAAAATATTCATCTGATCAAACGTTATTATCAGCGTTTTGGTGAGGCGATTCAGTTGCTGGAGCATGGTGACAAGCAGGCGTTTATCCAAAGCTTCCAGAAAGTGGAACACTGGTTTGGTGATTATGCCCAGCGTTTCCTGGTGGAGAGCCGCTCGTTGTTACGCCAGGCGAATGACAGCCGCCAATAATGGTCATGCTGCTTGATTGATAAGAGGTTCGGCATTGCCGAACCTCTTTTTTTGCATCAAGATGGGTTTACCGGCACCACATTTTCGCTCGGATAGCACCCCAGCACCTTCAGTGAACGGGTAATCGGGGTCAGGTCTTTCAACGCTTTCTGCATGGATTCAGAACGCAGGTTGGCCTGCACATCAATATAGAACATCTCTTCCCACGGGTTGCCGTTAATCGGGCGTGATTCCAGCTTGGTCATGATGATGCCGTTGTCACGTAACACCAATAACGCTTCTACCAGCGCACCGGACTGCTGGCCGGTAGCCATAATCAGCGTGGTTTTGGCCGGAACCTGCTCTGAGACTTCGATCGCTTTGCGTGCCAGCACGATGAAACGGGTGATGTTCTGCTGCTGGTTAGCCAGATTGTGCTCAAGTACCTGTAGGTGGTAGAGCGCACCACCGGCTTCGCTGCCCAATGCCGCAGCCTTTGGCGAATTTAGCTCAGCCACTTTCTCCATGGCGGCGGCGGTGCTTTCGCAATACTCAATTTTCCAGTGTGGATAACGGTTAATAAACTGGCTGCACTGCTGGAAAGGCTGTGGATGGCTGTAAACAATCTCGATCTGGCTCAGATCGGTTTGGCTAGCGACCAGCACGCAGTGATCGATCGGCAACGTAAGTTCGCCTACGATCGACAGACTGGTATGTTGCAGCAGATCATACACGTCGTTGATTGACCCGGAGCTGGTGTTTTCGATTGGCAGAATGGCGTAATCCGCCTGGCCGGTTTCAACCTGAGTAAAAATATCCTGGAATTTCTGGCAGCCGCATTCGATCAACTGATCGAAATGGCGGGCACTGTATTGGCGCGCCGCGAGATGCGAATAGGAGCCCTTGGGGCCGAGGAAGGCAATGCGCGCAGAGTGCTGACTGATTTGGTTAAGCTGATGCTGCAACAGTGTCTGCTGGGTCAGCACGGAGTCTTCAATGATCAACTGGAACAGGCGGGTGACATAGAAACCGTCTAGATCATAAGGTTTGGCAGCGCTAATCAGCGCATCCAGCAGATCGCGTTCACGCTCTTTATCGCGAATCGGCCGGTGTGAGTGCAGCTTGGTTTTGCCCACTTCTACCGCCAGCTCACGGCGTTCTGCCAGCAGCGCCAGCAGTTTCAGGTCCAGTGCGCTGATACGTTCGCGCAGTACGAGTAACGGGTTATCAGTCATAATCAGCCTTATCTTGTGTTCTTATCATCGTTAAATAGCCATAAAAAAAGCCCCCTGTTTTCAGGAGGCTTGGTTGTTCGTCTTCGCATTCTTTATCACACGACGAAACGCCTCCCAATCAGGGGAAGGTAAAAAAGAATGCGAAGAAAAACGGTTTACGAGTCATGGGTGTCCAAAAGTATGTGTAAGCAGGTTAAGGTAACCGCAGGCTTTTCTCTGTGTCAATAAAAACCGGCCGTTAAAAAACGCGCCCGAAGGCGCGTTTGATACGAAACAATCATGAAAAGGTGTTTACTCTTCCGGAGTCACTTCTGGCGCGAGGTCTTTCACACTGGCGTAGGCGCGGCGCGCTTCGCTCTTGTGCTGCACTTTATTCAGCTGACGCTCAAGTTTGGCGATCAGGTCATTAACGGCGGTATACATGTCTTCATGTTTTGCGCTGGCAACCAGCGGGCCGTTAGGTGTGGTAATGGTGGCATCCACGACAAACCCTTTAGGTTCTTTAGACAAAACAATATGCGGATTAATCAGTTGAGCCTGCCATTTATCCAGTTTGGTGAGACGGTCTTCGACATGACTACGGATTGCGGGGGTGATATCCATTTGTTTGCTGGTAATGTTGATTGTCATATAACTTACCTCTCTGTCTTTCCATCTTGGATGTATTCAGCATAACGCGCTTTTTGCCGAAGTGGGTGAAAGAGATCGCGTATTTTTGTCACTTTTTGCAAAGTTAGCTCAATCTGTGATTTAGACTCTGAAACCGTTATCTAACACTTGAGTCTGAGTGGCAGAACGCGCATTATTGATAAGTTAACAGGTGACGTAACCTTGTTAATATTCTGTTTTTTCTTGTGAATTTATCACTAATGAAAACGGCAGCCGAAGCTGCCGTTTTTTATGTTTGTGACGGTTAGAATCGTTACGCCGGGTTGGCGGCAATGATTTTCGCCACTTTGTCGGCTTGAGCATTCAGCTCCAGTTGACGATAAGCATTTTCCATCAGCGGTAGCGCATCACGAGTCGCTTTGGTATCCGGGAATTCACGCATCATCTGCTCAACGCGATTAACAACCGCGACGTAAGCACCGCGTTTAGTGTAGTATTCCGCCACTGAAAGCTCATACTTGGCCAAGCGGTTTTTCAGGAACACCAGACGCTTGTAAGTGTCTGTGGCGTATTGGCTGTTCGGATACTGCTGAAGCAGCTGGTTGAAATCGCGGAATGCGGCGCGGGCATGTTGCGGATCGCGGTCAGAACGGTCAACCCCGAAGAAGCCTTGCAACGCACTGTCATCCAGCGCCATATCTGTCAAACCGCGCATGTACATGACGTAATCAATGTTAGGGTGCGTTGGGTTCAAGCGCATAAAGCGATCGATAGAGGCTTGCGCCATCGGTAAATCGGCAGATTTATAGTAGGCGTAAATCAGATCCAACTGGACCTGCTGGGAGTATGGCCCGAAAGGATAGCGGTTATCTAACGCTTCGAGTTGTTTAATCGCGCCCTTAAAGTCACCGTCCTGCAGTTTTTGCTGGGCAGTAGCATAGATTTCCGAAGGTGGGTTGTCGGGAACCGCATCCTTGGATGTGGAGCAACCTGCCAGCGCCAGGCTCAACGTGGCTGCCGCCACCAGATATTTCATACGCGTCATGACGTTTTGATTATCCTCAGGGTGTTATTCCGGGAGACTGTCCGTTAAGCTCCCGACAAAAGACCAGTTACAATAGCACATTATATTAAACGGCATCGCCGTGAAAACCCAACGTTAACGAAGAATCCTGCATATGGCACAACAAGTACAACTCACCGCAACGGTGGCCGAAACTCAACTCGGACAACGTTTAGATCAGGCTTTGGCCGAATTGTTCCCTGATTATTCAAGATCACGCATAAAAGATTGGATCCTGGAAGATCGGGTACAGGTCAATGGCAAAACGGTAAACAAGCCGAAAGAGAAGGTACTGGGGGGAGAAACGGTCGCCATTGATGCACAGATCGAGGAAGATGCCCGTTGGGAACCGCAGGACATCGCACTGGATATTGTCTATGAAGATGCCGATATTCTGGTGATTAACAAACCTCGCGATTTTGTGGTGCACCCTGGTGCTGGCAACCCGGATGGCACGGTGCTTAATGCGCTGCTGCACTATTACCCGGAAATTGCCGATGTACCGCGTGCCGGTATCGTGCACCGCCTGGATAAAGATACCACCGGCCTGATGGTCGTGGCGAAAACCGTCCCGGCGCAAACCCGCTTGGTGGAAGCGCTACAGGCACGTGAAATCACGCGTGAATATGAAGCGGTGGCGATTGGCACCATGACGGCGGGTGGCACGGTGGAAGAACCGATTGCGCGCCACTCCACCAAACGTACCCATATGGCCGTGCATCCGATGGGGAAACCTGCGGTAACCCATTACCGCATCATGGAGCATTTCCGCGCGCATACTCGTCTGCGTTTGCGTCTGGAAACCGGGCGTACCCATCAAATCCGTGTGCACATGTCGCACATTAACCATCCGCTGGTGGGCGATCCGCTGTACGGTGGCCGCCCGCGTCCGCCAAAAGGGGCATCGGAGTCGTTTATCAGCACCCTGCGTGGGTTTGATCGTCAGGCACTGCACGCGACGATGTTACGCTTGTACCATCCTATCAGCGGTATCCAGATGGAATGGCACGCTCCATTGCCGCAGGATATGGTTGATCTGATCGACGCGCTGAAAGCCGATACCGAAGAATTCAAAGACCAAATGGATTGGTAATGGATGCGCTCATTCTGCCCGATTGGCCGATACCTGCAGGGGTAAAAGCCTATAGCACCACTCGCCATGGCGGTATCAGCCTGCCGCCTTATGATTCATTGAATCTGGGCACGCACGTGGGGGATGATGCGCAAGCGGTAGCCTGTAACCGCCAACGGCTGGTGGCGGGGGCGGGTTTACCGCAGATGCCTATTTGGCTGGAGCAGATACACGGAACACGTGTGTTGGCGTTGGACGGGCAAGCGCCTGATGATTTACGGGCCGATGCGGTTTACAGCAACGTGGCGGGGCAGGTGTGTGCGGTGATGACAGCGGATTGCCTGCCTGTACTCTTTGCTTCACAGGCAGGCGATGAAGTGGCGGCAGCCCACGCGGGTTGGCGTGGGCTCTGTGATGGCATATTGGAACGCACAATAGAACGCTTTGTTGCTGCGCCGGGCAAAATCACCGCCTGGCTTGGCCCAGCCATCGGCCCGCAGCGGTTTGAAGTGGGGGCGGAAGTGCGTGCGGCGTTTATTGCTGCCGATGTTGCTGCTGCTTCTGCGTTTACACCTCGTGGCGATAAATTTCTCGCTGATATCTACCTTTTGGCTCGCCAGCGCCTTCAGCGTGCGGGTATTTTCGCCATTTATGGCGGGGATCGTTGCACAGTGACTGAAATGAGTCATTTTTTCTCCTATCGGCGTGATGGAGTGACCGGACGTCTGGCAAGTTTGATCTGGGTGATATAACCTACTGCCCTAGGACGATCCACAGATGCATGACGTTGTACTAATAATATAGTGTCGGAATAACCTTGAAAATTTGAGGGATGACCTCATTTAATCTCCTGTAGCAATTCTGCACTATATTGGAGGTGTTATGCGTCTGGATCGTCTTACCAACAAATTCCAGCTTGCCCTCGCCGATGCTCAATCCTTGGCCTTAGGGCGCGACAATCAATTTATCGAACCGTTACATCTGATGAGCGCATTGCTCAATCAGGATGGGGGAACGGTTCGCCCATTGTTAACTTCTGCCGGGATCGACGCTGGGCGTGTGCGCAGCGAGATCGACCAGGCGTTAACCCGTCTGCCGCAGGTTGAAGGTACCGGTGGTGACGTTCAACCGTCACATGAACTGGTGCGCGTACTCAACCTGTGCGACAAACTGGCGCAAAAGCGCGCGGACAAATTCATTTCTTCTGAGCTGTTTGTTCTGGCGGTGCTTGAAGATCGCGGTGCGTTGACCGATCTGCTGAAAGCGGCTGGCGCAACGGCCGATAAACTCTCCAAAGCCATTGAACAAATGCGAGGCGGTGACAGCGTGGATGATCAAGGTGCGGAAGATCAGCGTCAGGCATTGAAGAAATACACCATCGATCTCACCGAGCGTGCCGAGCAGGGCAAACTTGACCCGGTTATCGGCCGTGATGAAGAGATCCGCCGTACCATTCAGGTATTGCAGCGCCGTACCAAAAATAACCCTGTTCTGATCGGTGAACCCGGTGTCGGTAAGACCGCCATCGTCGAAGGCCTGGCGCAGCGCATCATTAATGGCGAAGTGCCTGAAGGGCTCAAGCATAAGCGGGTGCTTTCACTGGATATGGGCGCGTTGATTGCCGGGGCAAAATACCGCGGCGAGTTTGAGGAACGCCTGAAAGGGGTGTTGAGCGATCTCTCCAAGCAGGAAGGCAGCGTCATTCTGTTCATCGACGAACTGCACACGATGGTCGGTGCCGGTAAGGCCGACGGTGCGATGGATGCTGGCAACATGCTCAAGCCAGCGTTGGCCCGTGGGGAACTGCACTGCGTAGGTGCCACTACGCTGAATGAGTATCGTCAGTATATAGAGAAGGATGCCGCGCTTGAGCGTCGTTTCCAGAAAGTCTATGTGGCAGAACCGACGGTCGAAGATACCATCGCCATTCTGCGTGGTCTGAAAGAACGTTATGAGCTGCATCACCATGTGCAGATTACCGATCCGGCGATCGTGGCTGCTGCGACTTTGTCGCATCGCTATATTTCCGATCGCCAGTTGCCGGATAAAGCCATCGACCTGATCGATGAAGCGGCATCCAGCATTCGTATGCAGATGGACTCTAAGCCGGAATCACTCGATCGTCTGGAGCGCCGTATCATTCAGTTGAAACTGGAACAGCAGGCGCTGAATAAAGAGTCTGATGATGCCAGTAAAAAACGCCTGGAAATGCTGAGCAGTGAACTTGAGCAGAAAGAGCGTGAGTATTCCGAACTGGAAGAAGAGTGGAAAGCAGAAAAAGCCTCTCTTTCCGGTACGCAGAATATCAAGGCTGAACTTGAACAGGCCAAGATTACTTTGGAGCAATCCCGCCGTTCAGGTGACCTGGCGCGCATGTCTGAGTTGCAGTACGGCAAAATTCCGGAGCTGGAAAAACAGCTGGCTGCGGCAACACTGGCTGAAGGCAAGACCATGAAGCTGCTGCGCAACCGTGTTACCGATGCGGAGATTGCCGAAGTGCTGGCTAAAGCCACCGGTATCCCGGTCGCCAGAATGCTGGAAGGTGAGCGTGATAAGCTGCTACGCCTTGAGCAGGAGCTGCATTCGCGGGTGATTGGCCAGGATGAAGCGGTGGTTGCGGTGTCTAATGCCATTCGTCGTAGCCGAGCTGGTCTTTCCGATCCGAACCGGCCGATCGGTTCATTCCTGTTCCTCGGCCCGACGGGGGTAGGTAAAACCGAACTGTGTAAAGCGCTGGCTTCGTTCCTGTTCGACAGTGATGACGCGATGGTGCGTATCGATATGTCCGAGTTTATGGAGAAGCACTCCGTTTCCAGGCTGGTTGGGGCACCTCCGGGTTATGTCGGTTATGAAGAAGGTGGCTATCTGACAGAAGCGGTACGTCGTCGGCCTTATTCGGTGATCCTGCTGGATGAAGTAGAAAAAGCACATCCCGATGTGTTCAACATTCTGTTGCAGGTGTTAGATGACGGACGTTTGACAGATGGGCAAGGCCGTACCGTTGATTTCCGCAATACCGTGGTGATTATGACCTCTAACCTGGGCTCCGAAATGATTCAAGAGCACTTTGGTAAGGTTAACTATGCGCAGATGAAAGAGTCGGTGATGGAGATGGTGAGCCATCATTTCCGGCCAGAATTCATCAACCGCATCGATGAGGTCGTGGTCTTCCATCCGCTCGGCCGTAAACATATCGCGCAGATTGCCAAGATTCAGTTGGCGCGCCTGTACAAACGTCTGGAAGAGCGCGGTTATGAAGTGAATATCACAGAGCCTGCGTTGGAACTGTTGGGTAAAACCGGTTATGACCCTGTTTATGGTGCTCGGCCATTGAAACGTGCCATCCAGCAGGAAATTGAAAACCCGTTGGCGCAGCAAATCCTTTCTGGAAAGTTGATACCGGGCAAGCCAGTGACGCTGGATGTGGAAAACGACCATATTGTTGCCAAACAATAAACACGGCAGCTATTTATAGTGATGGAAGGGGCGGTTTTTACTGCCCCTTTTCTATTTGTTTAACCAGGTTGATACTTTTTCTCTGTTCAAATATCTGAAAGCGGCCTTTTTCTGGATAATAAACATCCTAAAATAGTGGTTTTGTCCGTTTTCTGAACGCTTGAAAGGTTTTTTGAATTTAGGGGTTGCGGCGCTCTGAGAACTCCCTATAATGCGCCTCCACTGACCGGGAACAACGAACTCTTTATAGCAAAGAATGTCGCCCAGCCAGGAAGAAGCAACCCGGTGAAAACACCGCATCTCGGCAGAGAAAAAAGGTTGACTCTTCAGCGGGAAAGCGTATTATCTGCCTCCCGCGTTACCGAGAAACATGCCGGTAACCACGCTCTTTAACAATTTATCAGACAATCTGTGTGGGCACTCACAAGACGATATCCAGCCACCTCGGTGGCACAAAAATATCAAGTCTTGAAGAGTGACCAAAGCAGTAAACATTTGAACTTCGGTTCCAATGAATATTTGCAGAAAGTAATCTTTGAGCATCGCTTAAGTGGTTTAAGCAAATCGAACTTTTAATTGAAGAGTTTGATCATGGCTCAGATTGAACGCTGGCGGCAGGCCTAACACATGCAAGTCGAGCGGTAGCACAGGGAGCTTGCTCCTGGGTGACGAGCGGCGGACGGGTGAGTAATGTCTGGGAAACTGCCCGATGGAGGGGGATAACTACTGGAAACGGTAGCTAATACCGCATAACGTCTTCGGACCAAAGTGGGGGACCTTCGGGCCTCACACCATCGGATGTGCCCAGATGGGATTAGCTAGTAGGTGGGGTAATGGCTCACCTAGGCGACGATCCCTAGCTGGTCTGAGAGGATGACCAGCCACACTGGAACTGAGACACGGTCCAGACTCCTACGGGAGGCAGCAGTGGGGAATATTGCACAATGGGCGCAAGCCTGATGCAGCCATGCCGCGTGTGTGAAGAAGGCCTTCGGGTTGTAAAGCACTTTCAGCGAGGAGGAAGGGTGGTGTGTTAATAGCGCATCACATTGACGTTACTCGCAGAAGAAGCACCGGCTAACTCCGTGCCAGCAGCCGCGGTAATACGGAGGGTGCAAGCGTTAATCGGAATTACTGGGCGTAAAGCGCACGCAGGCGGTTTGTTAAGTCAGATGTGAAATCCCCGCGCTTAACGTGGGAACTGCATTTGAAACTGGCAAGCTAGAGTCTTGTAGAGGGGGGTAGAATTCCAGGTGTAGCGGTGAAATGCGTAGAGATCTGGAGGAATACCGGTGGCGAAGGCGGCCCCCTGGACAAAGACTGACGCTCAGGTGCGAAAGCGTGGGGAGCAAACAGGATTAGATACCCTGGTAGTCCACGCTGTAAACGATGTCGACTTGGAGGTTGTGCCCTTGAGGCGTGGCTTCCGGAGCTAACGCGTTAAGTCGACCGCCTGGGGAGTACGGCCGCAAGGTTAAAACTCAAATGAATTGACGGGGGCCCGCACAAGCGGTGGAGCATGTGGTTTAATTCGATGCAACGCGAAGAACCTTACCTACTCTTGACATCCACGGAACTTGGTAGAGATACCTTGGTGCCTTCGGGAACCGTGAGACAGGTGCTGCATGGCTGTCGTCAGCTCGTGTTGTGAAATGTTGGGTTAAGTCCCGCAACGAGCGCAACCCTTATCCTTTGTTGCCAGCACGTAATGGTGGGAACTCAAAGGAGACTGCCGGTGATAAACCGGAGGAAGGTGGGGATGACGTCAAGTCATCATGGCCCTTACGAGTAGGGCTACACACGTGCTACAATGGCATATACAAAGAGAAGCAAACTCGCGAGAGCCAGCGGACCTCATAAAGTATGTCGTAGTCCGGATTGGAGTCTGCAACTCGACTCCATGAAGTCGGAATCGCTAGTAATCGTAGATCAGAATGCTACGGTGAATACGTTCCCGGGCCTTGTACACACCGCCCGTCACACCATGGGAGTGGGTTGCAAAAGAAGTAGGTAGCTTAACCTTCGGGAGGGCGCTTACCACTTTGTGATTCATGACTGGGGTGAAGTCGTAACAAGGTAACCGTAGGGGAACCTGCGGTTGGATCACCTCCTTACCGAATGATATTGATTGAGTGAGTGTTCACAACAGATTGTCTGATAGAAAGTAACGAGCAAAAGCGCTACCTGTTGATAAAGGTTGGCGATGATTCCTGAGTGCTGAGGCGTTTGCGGCTGTCGAGTGCAGTAACAAACAACAAGGGCGTTCGATTTTTCTGGAAAAATCTCACCTTTACACAAAAATAGCAACGCATGCGTTGCTGGCAATTTTTGTGTCCCCATCGTCTAGAGGCCTAGGACACTGCCCTTTCACGGCTGTAACAGGGGTTCGAATCCCCTTGGGGACGCCATCCGATAATGCGTGAAAGACATTATCACTGGTTATTTAAACCGAAAAAATCGTAAAGATGACTCTCACGAGTCGTGTTTACGATATTGCTCTTTAACAATCTGGAACAAGCTGAAAATTGAAACCTGACAGCAGAAATTCGTCTCTCCGTAGAACTCTTGAGATGAAAAGTACCCTGTCAGAGAGTCTCTCAATGATTTACAGCACGAATTTGTCTTCTGTTTACAGGAAACACCTTCGGGTTGTGAGGTTAAGTGACTAAGCGTACACGGTGGATGCCTAGGCAGTCAGAGGCGATGAAGGGCGTGCTAATCTGCGAAAAGTGTCGGTAAGGTGATATGAACCGTTATAACCGGCAATACCCGAATGGGGAAACCCAGTGCAATCCGTTGCACTATCATGTCATGAATACATAGTGGCATGAGGCGAACCGGGGGAACTGAAACATCTAAGTACCCCGAGGAAAAGAAATCAACCGAGATTCCCCCAGTAGCGGCGAGCGAACGGGGAAGAGCCCAGAACCTGAATCAGTGGGTGTGTTAGTGGAAGCGTCTGGAAAGTCGCGCAGCAAAGGGTGATAGCCCCGTACACTAAAATGCATGAACTGTGAGTTCGATGAGTAGGGCGGGACACGTGACATCCTGTCTGAATATGGGGGGACCATCCTCCAAGGCTAAATACTCCTGACTGACCGATAGTGAACCAGTACCGTGAGGGAAAGGCGAAAAGAACCCCGGCGAGGGGAGTGAAATAGAACCTGAAACCGTGTACGTACAAGCAGTGGGAGCCTCTTTTATGGGGTGACTGCGTACCTTTTGTATAATGGGTCAGCGACTTATATTTTGTAGCAAGGTTAACCGTATAGGGGAGCCGTAGGGAAACCGAGTCTTAACTGGGCGTCTAGTTGCAAGGTATAGACCCGAAACCCGGTGATCTAGCCATGGGCAGGTTGAAGGTTGGGTAACACTAACTGGAGGACCGAACCGACTAATGTTGAAAAATTAGCGGATGACTTGTGGCTGGGGGTGAAAGGCCAATCAAACCGGGAGATAGCTGGTTCTCCCCGAAAGCTATTTAGGTAGCGCCTCGTGAACTCATCTTCGGGGGTAGAGCACTGTTTCGGCTAGGGGGCCATCCCGGCTTACCAACCCGATGCAAACTCCGAATACCGAAGAATGTTATCACGGGAGACACACGGCGGGTGCTAACGTCCGTCGTGAAGAGGGAAACAACCCAGACCGCCAGCTAAGGTCCCAAAGTCATGGTTAAGTGGGAAACGATGTGGGAAGGCATAGACAGCCAGGATGTTGGCTTAGAAGCAGCCATCATTTAAAGAAAGCGTAATAGCTCACTGGTCGAGTCGGCCTGCGCGGAAGATGTAACGGGGCTAAACCATGCACCGAAGCTGCGGCAGCGACGCTTAGGCGTTGTTGGGTAGGGGAGCGTTCTGTAAGCCGTTGAAGGTGGTCTGTGAGGGCTGCTGGAGGTATCAGAAGTGCGAATGCTGACATAAGTAACGATAAAGCGGGTGAAAAACCCGCTCGCCGGAAGACCAAGGGTTCCTGTCCAACGTTAATCGGGGCAGGGTGAGTCGACCCCTAAGGCGAGGCCGAAAGGCGTAGTCGATGGGAAACGGGTTAATATTCCCGTACTCGGTGTTACTGCGAAGGGGGGACGGAGAAGGCTAGGCTGGCCGGGCGACGGTTGTCCCGGTTTAAGCGTGTAGGGGGAGAGAATTGGTAAATCCGTTCTCTTATTCAACCCTGAGGCGTGATGACGATGCACTACGGTGCAGAAGCAGTTGATGCCAAGCTTCCAGGAAAAGCCTCTAAGCTCCAGGTAACACAGAATCGTACCCCAAACCGACACAGGTGGTCAGGTAGAGAATACCCAGGCGCTTGAGAGAACTCGGGTGAAGGAACTAGGCAAAATGGTGCCGTAACTTCGGGAGAAGGCACGCTGGCGCGTAGGTGAAGAGACTTGCTCTCGGAGCTGAAGCCAGTCGCAGATACCAGCTGGCTGCAACTGTTTAATAAAAACACAGCACTGTGCAAACACGAAAGTGGACGTATACGGTGTGACGCCTGCCCGGTGCTGGAAGGTTAATTGATGGGGTTAGCCGCAAGGCGAAGCTCTTGATCGAAGCCCCAGTAAACGGCGGCCGTAACTATAACGGTCCTAAGGTAGCGAAATTCCTTGTCGGGTAAGTTCCGACCTGCACGAATGGCGTAATGATGGCCAGGCTGTCTCCACCCGAGACTCAGTGAAATTGAACTCGCTGTGAAGATGCAGTGTACCCGCGGCAAGACGGAAAGACCCCGTGAACCTTTACTATAGCTTGACACTGAACATTGAGCCTTGATGTGTAGGATAGGTGGGAGGCAGTGAAGTGTGGACGCCAGTCTGCATGGAGCCAACCTTGAAATACCACCCTTTAATGTTTGATGTTCTAACTCGGCCCCGTGATCCGGGGTGAGGACAGTGTCTGGTGGGTAGTTTGACTGGGGCGGTCTCCTCCCAAAGAGTAACGGAGGAGCACGAAGGTTAGCTAATCACGGTCGGACATCGTGAGGTTAGTGCAAAGGCATAAGCTAGCTTGACTGCGAGAGTGACGGCTCGAGCAGGTACGAAAGTAGGTCTTAGTGATCCGGTGGTTCTGAATGGAAGGGCCATCGCTCAACGGATAAAAGGTACTCCGGGGATAACAGGCTGATACCGCCCAAGAGTTCATATCGACGGCGGTGTTTGGCACCTCGATGTCGGCTCATCACATCCTGGGGCTGAAGTAGGTCCCAAGGGTATGGCTGTTCGCCATTTAAAGTGGTACGCGAGCTGGGTTTAGAACGTCGTGAGACAGTTCGGTCCCTATCTGCCGTGGGCGTTGGAAGATTGAGAGGGGTTGCTCCTAGTACGAGAGGACCGGAGTGAACGCACCGCTGGTGTTCGGGTTGTCATGCCAATGGCACTGCCCGGTAGCTAAGTGCGGAACAGATAAGCGCTGAAAGCATCTAAGCGCGAAACTAGCCTCGAGATGAGTCTTCCCTGGGCCTTTAAGGCTCCTGAAGGAACGTTTAAGACTAAGACGTTGATAGGCTGGGTGTGTAAGTGCAGCGATGCATTGAGCTAACCAGTACTAATGAACCGTGAGGCTTAACCTTACAACACCGAAGGTGTTTTGGTGAGAGACAGAATATAAGTTTTAATTTTCAGCGACGTTCTTAGATTGGTTCTGGTGGTTGCGTGTAAAGACATGTGACGGCCTGGAATAAAACAGAATTTGCCTGGCGGCAATAGCGCGGTGGTCCCACCTGATCCCATGCCGAACTCAGAAGTGAAACGCCGTAGCACCGATGGTAGTGTGGGGTCTCCCCATGCGAGAGTAGGACACTGCCAGGCATCAAACAAAGGTTATCAGAGTGACATCTGGTAATAGCGAAATCACCAAGGTGGTTTTGCCGGTATCAAAAGATACCGCATGAAAGAATCGGTGGAGCGGTAGTTCAGTTGGTTAGAATACCTGCCTGTCACGCAGGGGGTCGCGGGTTCGAGCCCCGTCCGTTCCGCCACTTAATTGATAAGCCCTGAGTCTCTGACTCAGGGCTTTTTGTGCACAGAAAACCTCCAGCTAGGCTGGAGGTTCCGTAAAGCTTTCAGCTTTGAGCCAGTTATAAAAACCCCTTTTGATTTGTTAAAACAGTTTGCGGTCTGGCAACTTCAAACGTTAAACAAGAAATTGAGGGACACAGCCTAGCCCGCCTTTTGCGGGCTTTTTCGCATTTATTACCGCTCACCGCTAACCTTTACAGACGTATACGTTTCACTGATTGAAATCACCTCTCCTCGCCTCTATAACTGAAAGAGCCTTCCTCCTAAAAGCCATGCTGGCAGAGAAGCACAGGCGTATAATCAATCTATTGTTGGTGGCAATGTTGCTATCAACATCATCCAAACGGGAAATAGGCGAATAGCGTGCCGAAACGAACTTATGCAATGAGGTATGTTGCAGGCCAGCCAGTTGAACGAATTTTCCCTGGTGCCATCCATCAACCGCTACTGCCTGGGGCTGCGTTACCTACGTCTGGGGTATTGCGGGTTATGGTGTGGAATATCTTCAAGCAGCAACGGGCTGATTGGCTTTCGGTGCTGAAAGATTTTGGTAAAGATGCGCAACTGGTGTTATTGCAAGAAGCCCAGACGACACCTGAACTGGTGAGCTTTGCTACCTCTCACTATCTGGCGGCCGATCAAGTCCCTGCTTTTGTGTTGCCGCAACATCCTTCGGGCGTGATGACACTGGCAGCGGCCCACCCGGTGTATTGCTGCCCGTTGCGCGAACGTGAGCCGCTGTTGCGTCTGGCTAAATCAGCGTTGATCACCGTCTATCCACTCTATAATGGTCAATTGTTGATGGTGGTGAATATCCATGCGGTGAATTTCAGTTTAGGTATCGATATATACAGTAAGCAGCTAGACCCGATTGGCGAGCAGATTGCTAACCATCAAGGGCCAGTAATCATGGCCGGTGATTTTAATGCCTGGAGCCGCAAACGCATCAATGCGCTGTATCAGTTTGCTGATGACATAGCTTTGCATGAGGTAAGCTTCACCGATGATCACCGTAAGAAAGCATTTGGCCGACCGCTAGATTTTGTATTTTACCGTAATTTAGGCGTTGTGGAGGCTTCTGTACTGGTTACCCAAGCGTCAGATCATAATCCTCTGTTGGTGGAGTTCCATCCAGAAATTGATAAGCCGATCTAGTAGAGGGAATCTGAAGACAATAAAAAAGCACCCTACAACGCAGGGTGCTTTTTTGTGTCGGAAATCTAGGTATCTGGTGACATTTTGTTGTTTACAAACAAGGTCAGTTTCAGACCCGGTTGCAGACTACTTTTTTTGCCGAGCCTTGAGTTCCAACGCATCACGTCATCTATATCGACACCGTGACGGCGTGCAATACTGGAAAGCGAATCACCCTTGCGAACTTGATAGGTGATACTGTTATTATCGCCGGTATTGCTGGCTACCTGCAGCGTTTGTCCAACTTTTAGAGTGCTTTTGGCACGTAAATTGTTCCAACTCTGCAAATCACTTGGCTTTACGTTCAGCCGTTTGGCGATGGTAGATAACGTATCGCCGGAGCGAACCTTATACGCACTTCCGCCAGACAAACTACTGTTCTTCGCCAGCTGGGCTGGCGGTGGAGTAATTTGCCCATCAGCCAACGAGTCTTTCAGCTGTGCGGCATTACCTTTCGGGACCATAATGTAATGAGGCCCGTTCGGTGCCGTCACACCTTTCTTGTAGCCTGGGTTGTAAGCTTTCATTTTGGTGACTGAAAGCCCTGCCATCTCAGCCGCCTGAGTTAGCTGGATCTGCTGCCCAACATCAATTCGCGCCAGTGCACGGGTTTCGTCAGTTTTTGGTAATTTGACTCCGTACTTTTTACTGTGTTTGATGATATCACTCAGTGCCAGCATTTTCGGGACATAGATTGACGTTTCACGCGGAAGCGACAAATCCCAGAACTCGGTGGACTTACCTTGGCGTTTATTCGCCTTCACCGCCTGCATGATGCGGCCTTCACCACTGTTATAAGCCGCGACGGTCAGTAACCAGTCGCCGTCAAACATACGGTTCAAGCGCTCCATCATATCAAGCGCAGCAGTCGTCGAGGCAACAACATCACGGCGCCCGTCATACCACTGATTGTTCTTCAGCCCATAATTACGACCCGTTTGCGGCACGATCTGCCATAGCCCTGCGGCATTGGCATGCGACGTGGCGTGTGGGTCAAAAGCGCTCTCCACTATGGGTAGCAGTACCAGTTCCATCGGCATATTACGTTTCTTAATCTGCCCGACTATCCAGTACATGTACGGCTCTGCCCGTAATGTTACATCGTGGAGATAGCTCTTACTTTTTAGGTACTTTCTTTTTTGTTCACGGATCCGGGGATTTTCCGGAACCTCCATCTTCAGCTCGTCGCTAATGAAGTTCCACAGGTCCTGTTGTGCGGCGCTATTACCCTCTAACCACCGCGCCGAGCTTGCTCGACCATTCGCTGTGTACTCTCCTGCTTCACTTTCTTGACCTGCCGAAGACAGACTCTGTGCATGCTGCTCTGGTACCTGCACGCCCTTCTTGGACGCCTGGCAACCTACTAGCAAGACTGAGGCGAGAATTATCGCTTTAGCCTTCATGTGTATGTCAATATAGTTGCTTAAAAGACGAGCAACTATACTTTGCTTCATCGAATAACACAACTAAAAGCTTCAGAAGCTATCTTTCCGCAGGCGTAATTCGGAAAAAACCGAATGAAGCCTGTCTGGTGGTGAGTTAAAGCCTATTTCTTTTTGTAAATCAGTATCATGGCAGCGTAAAAAGAGATTAATTTTACGCTCTAATTGTAACGTTGTAGGCACGCTAGGCTTACCTTTTGCGCGTAATCTCTCAACTTGTTGCTGATATGTTTCAATGTCGCGATCTTGTGGCAAAATAGCCCGTGAAAACTTAAGATTTGAGAGAGTATACTCGTGTGCGCAACAAATGAGAGTGTCATCGGGAAGTTGCGCGACTCGTTGAAATGAATCATACATTTGTTCAGCGGTCCCTTCAAAAAGTCTGCCACAACCAGCAGAAAAAACGGTATCCCCACAGAAAAGATAAGGTGCACTGTAGAATGCGACATGCCCAAGCGTATGCCCAGGAACCGCGATAATGCGGTACTGCCGCCCATTGATTTCGATAATTTCACCGTCTTGAACCAGAGTATTTGCCCCTTTATTGGCGGTTTCTTGCGGCCCATACATCCTCAGTTCTGGGTATTGCGCAACAAGTTCTGCCACGCCGCCAACGTGATCGCGATGGTGATGGGTCAGTAAAATGGCGTCAGGAATCAGTTGCAAACGTGTCAACGCTTCCAGCACCGGCCTGGCGTCTCCGGGATCGACGATAACGCAATGTCCTTGCTGGTTATCCAGCAACCAAATGTAATTGTCCTGAAAAGCAGGAATGCTGATAAGATTCATAACGGACCTCTCGTTGGCAACTGCTTGAAAGAAGATAATAAATCATGAAACCAGCCCATACTCTACAAAAGCTCACCAGCCCATACTCCTGGGCCGGATTGCCATGGGGAGAATACTACCGTGAGGCGCTTGAGCAGCAATTGCAACCCTGGTGGGCGAAGCTGTTCGGTTTTCATCTGCTGAAAGTGGGTAACCTCAGCGCCGCGCTGGATACTGAAAAGTGTGCCATATCGCATCAGGTCAACGTTGGCTTGGCAGGGGATAACCTGCATGTACTGGCCGATTCCTATCAATTACCCTTTGCTGCCAAATCGGTAGATGCCTGTCTACTGGCACACACGCTTTCCTATGCTGAAGATCCGCACCGCCTGTTGCGTGAAGTTGACCGTGTGATGATTGACGACGGTTGGCTGGTGATCAGTAGCTTCAATCCGTTCAGCTTACTCGGGTTGGGCAAATTGATCCCAGGATTGCGCAACCGGCAACCCTATGTCAGCCGGATGTTTACGCAGATGCGTTTGCTGGACTGGCTCAGCCTGTTGAATTATGAAGTGCTGGAGCAGACACGTTTCCACGTACTGCCCTGGCAGCGTAAAGGTGGCACGTTTTTAAGTACGCATTTGCCGGCGCTGGGGTGTATGAGCGTGATTGTGGCGCGAAAGAGAACCTTACCGCTGACGCCAACGCCGATGAGGTTGGGGGCGAGAAAGCCAGCTCTCAGCCGCGCTGTGGGCGCGACCAAGAGTTACCGCAAACAGCCTTAAGCTTCGGGTTGATACCCCATATCATCCTGCGTTGGATTGCCTGCGGCATCACGCGCCAGCACGTCACAACGCTCGTTTTCCGGGTGGCCCGCATGGCCTTTGACCCACTCCCAGCGGATGGTGTGGCGTGCAATTGCCAGATCCAGACGCTGCCAGAGATCGACGTTTTTTACCGGCTTTTTATCAGCGGTTTTCCAACCGCGCTTTTTCCAGTTGTGGATCCAACTGGTAATGCCTTGTCGTACATATTGGCTGTCGGTGCTGAGCACCACTTCACAAGGGGATGTCAGCGCTTCGAGTGCCACAATGGCGGCCATCATCTCCATACGGTTGTTGGTGGTCAGGTAATAGCCTGCACTGAAGGTTTTTTCGTGCTGCTTGTAGCGCAAAATTGCGCCGTAACCGCCGGGCCCTGGATTACCGAGGCAAGATCCGTCGGTGAAAATTTCTACCTGTTTGAGCATCTCTGGTAGACTCTTCCTATCAGTTTTATAAAAGCCAAGTCTGACATAAACGGGCGCTATGAGCACTGCAATATGATCACTACACCAACCAGACAGATCGTTCTCGATACCGAAACCACCGGTATGAACAAGCTAGGGGTTCACTACGAAGGTCACCGTATCATCGAGATCGGGGCCGTAGAGGTGATTAACCGTCGCCTGACCGGGCGTCACTACCATGTTTACGTCAAGCCGGATCGGCTGGTGGATCCCGAAGCTTACGGTGTGCACGGTATCAGTGATGAATTCCTGGCCGATAAACCAACCTTTGATCAGATTGCTGCTGAGTTTATTGATTTCATCCGTGGCGGTGAATTAGTTATTCATAACGCGGCGTTCGACATCGGCTTTATGGATCACGAGTTCCGCAAGCTGCAACAGAATATCCCGAAAACGGAGACTTTCTGTACCATCACCGATAGCCTGTTGATGGCGCGCCGTCTGTTTCCCGGCAAGCGTAACAACCTTGATGCCCTGTGTGGCCGCTATGAAATAGACAACAGCAAGCGAACGTTGCACGGCGCTTTGCTCGATGCCGAGATCCTGGCGGAAGTCTATCTGGCGATGACCGGTGGCCAGACCTCCATGGCATTCCAAATGGAAGGGGATACTCAGCAAACTGACTCAGCGCAGGATATTCAGCGCATTGTACGCCCGGCCACGGCAATGAAAGTGGTATATGCCAGCGATGAGGAAGTGGCCGCCCATGAAGTGCGCTTGGATCTGGTGGCTAAAAAGGGCGGTAGCTGCCTGTGGCGCAGCGAATAACGCCACCTTGAGTGTAAAAACATGGCGAACGCCGCATTATGCTGCCATGTTCGTTGAAAAACTGTGCAAACGACTCTTTTTATAAGAAAAGGCATTGACGGAATGCAGGGGCAACCGTAATATTCGCTTCGTTCCCCCGTAAGAGGGAACTGGCGCGGAGCGGTAGTTCAGTTGGTTAGAATACCTGCCTGTCACGCAGGGGGTCGCGGGTTCGAGCCCCGTCCGTTCCGCCAATCATTCAGACCCCAAGCTTTTTAAGCTTGGGGTTTTTTTTATGCCTTTTGATGTGCGATTCAAGTGTGCCTATTTATTTGTGAATATACTCTTCATACTTCAAGTTGGCTGCGTCCGCTCGCACTAGCTACATAGTGGCCTATGCTCGTGGCGACTCTCGGACCGGCCACCTACATGCAACGCGAGTTATTTAGAGTATCTGTAGATATTTATCTTTATTTTCTTACCATTAATAATGGTGAGCATTCCTCAGGTTATCGATAATAATAGCGTTACTTGGCTTTTTATCACATTTGACAAGCGCATCTGGCTATTCTGACCCATCCTATTACCCACAAGAAAATCATCGGTATTTGATAGGTGAAATGAGTGTGATCTTACGATTATCTTCAGAAGCTCAAAGCGAAAAAACCCTTTGATTGAGGAATGAGTTGAGAGTGAATTAAGTTAAAGCCGAGAGAACTCCAATGTGAATCATGTTGAATCGTATGGTCTGATTTTACTTATGCATCCATAAATTATGCCTACCGTATCTCATGAGTGTCGGGAGGCAAAATGGATGTGTGTTTATTTTTCCTGCTAACACTGTTAATAGGGCAATTGTGATAGATGAAGCCTCTTTAGAAAACGATATCGGGCTTAAAAAGATGTTGGTGTGGCTAAACCTCGTAGGGCTGAATGGATCTCTTAGTTAGAGCGTGGATAAGCCCATGTAGTGATACATTAAGCGGATTCTGAGAGTAATATACTGATACATATAAGAAAATGGTTATTGAGCTGAAAAAGTATAAGGAATTGTCTGACATAAGCAAAAGGCTGTGGTTTTTATGGTCTATTTTCCACATCTACTTTTAGTCCTGGTTGTCACATCTTTTGGGTTTTAATCTAATATACTGATATATATTGTTTTTATCCCTCCCGTTTATGAAGGGGAGGTCTATGGTTTTTATAGCTCAATCCTCCTATTTCTCTCACCTTTCTTGGTTTAAAGTTCTGTTAAAAACATTGTCATCAGTCATTAATGTAATAAATTTCATTATAAATAGTGTTTTATAAATTAAATTTGATTTAAATTGATTCTTTTTAGATTTTTATGTTGTATCTTTTGATTTCAATTTCTAAGAATGTTTTCTATACACTGCTTGTGTAAGATATTTCTTATCAACACGGGGCAAGCAATTAGAGTTTTCGCTTTTCGCTGTGAGTCACTGACTAATAGTGTGTTGGTAACAAGGTAAGTAGTTAGGGTTCTCATGACCGTTGAGCTGAGTATTCTGCGTTTTTAATGGATTTTTTTCGTTACGCTAAAGGTCATCATGAGTTATCCGTACTTTTGCGACATTGATTGTCAAATAAGAGTTAATTCAAACATGGAAGTAATGAGCGGACCCACCATAGTTTTATATGAAAATTCAATTCACCTGCCGAGGGATAAGCTTGAGTTGCCTAGCCCTTAAACTTGCCAATGCATCATATGCATAGGTGATAGGGGCGGTGTTTGATAGGTATTTCAGAGTTTATTGGAGCTTATATTTAGTTATATGGCTTCAAGGCTTTTACTGGTTTTTATTTCACTGTACCTCTGAGATATTTTTATTATCTATCGAATCAACCTCAATGTAATTATTTCTCTTCCCATTTATGGGTGCATTTCATTTTAAATAAAATGCAGTTCTCTTTGCATTTAATCATGTGACATTTGGAGTTACGAAAAAGATGAGTAAGACCATCGTTTTAGCAGTTAATAGTGGTGAAGGAAAAACCCGGTTATTGACTGCAAATGCCAACAAAGCCGTTAAAGTTAAACTGATCGAAGGTAACAAGTACCTGTTGAAAAACTTGGGTAACGACTTTGCGCCTGAAAATGTGACATTGGTGCGTGCTGGCAAAAACTTGCTTGTCTTGCAGGAAGGTGACGACCAACCTAGCATCATTATTGAGGATTACTTTAATGGTGATGCCAACAACCCGGTACTGCTGGGGATGGCCGAAGATGGGCAACTGTATGCCTATGTACCGTTATCTGGTGAAGGCTACGAAAGTGGTTATCTGGTCAGTGAAGGTGAGTTCTCTCCTGTGGCGTTGGGCGGCCCATCGCTGGGCAGTGGTAACGGCATTTTTGTTTCTTCAGATGACGATCATAACGCCTTGTTTGGCCTGCTCGGTTGGGTCGCTGCGGCGACGGCGATCGGCGCTGGTGCCGCTATTGCCAACCATAACAGTAACAATCGTGACAACAACCCGGCTGACACCACCCCACCGGCCAAACCCGCTATCGGCGAGGCGCTGGACCAGAAGGGCGCTATCACCGGCGTGATTCAGAACGGCAGCGTCACCGATGAAACCCGTCCTGTCCTGAGTGGTCAGGGCACCCCTGGCGACACCATCACCCTGTATGACAACGGCCAGGCCATCGGCAGCACCGTCATTGATGGCAACGGCCACTGGACATTGACCCCTGACACCGATCTGGGCGAAGGCTCGCACCAGTTGGTGATCACCGAGACCGATCCGGCGGGTAATGTCAGTTCTCCGTCCGACTCTCTGAATTTCAACGTCGATACCACCCCTCCGGATGCACCGGGCCTCCAGCATGTCATGGATAAAGTCGGCGACACCGTGGGTGAAATTACAGCCGGCGGCATGACCGACGATCCGCGTCCTGAACTGAGCGGCAGCGGCGAAGCTGGCAGCACCGTCACCATTTATGATAATGGCACCGTGATTGGTGAAACCGAAGTCAACGAAGATGGCCGCTGGTCCTTCAAACCCGACACCGACCTGACCGACGGCAGCCACACCCTCACCGTTTCCCAGACCGATCCGGCGGGCAACCAGAGCGAACCGTCGGGCGGTTTGACCTTCACGGTCGATACCCAGGCTCCTTCCCAGCCGTCTATCGGCAGCATGCTTGACAACACCGGCAGCGTCACCGGCCCGTTGACCAACGGCAGCGTGACGGATGAAACCCAGCCACAGCTAAACGGCGTGGGTGAGCCGGGTAACGTCATTATTATCACGGATAACGGCAAGCCGCTGGGCTCTACCGTGGTCGACGATCAGGGCAACTGGAATTATGTCGTTGACACACCGCTCACTGAGGGCAGCCATCAGCTCGTCGTGACCGAAGTGGATCAGGCCGGCAATAGCAGCGTACCGTCCAACCCGATTGAGATCGTGGTCGATACCACCGCTCCGGGCAAACCGGATGTGGCGCAGGCGCAGGATAATACCGGGCCGATCACCGGGCCGATTGTTAACGGCGGCTCCACCGACGAAACCCAGCCTAAACTGAGTGGCGTGGGTGAGCCGGGCAACACGGTCAACATTTATGACGGCGGCGAGAAAATCGGCTCCGTGGTGGTGGGTGACAACGGCAAGTGGAGCTTTACACCAGAGACCCCGTTGGCTGAAACCGATCACAGCATTACCGTGACTGAAACCGACCCGGCCGGCAATGAAAGTGCGCCGTCCGAGTCATTGAACTTTACCGTCGATACTACCGCATCGCCGGAAGGGCCGGATCATCTGGCCATTACCGCGGTGGAAGACCGCGTGGGCGATCGCCAGGGTACCGTGGATAACGGCGCGGTGACCGACGACAGCCAGCCGCTGATTAGCGGTATCGGCACCGCCGGTGATACCGTGTTTGTTTACACCACCGACAGCGCCGGTCAGCATCTGATTGGCAGCGCCGTGGTGCAGCAGGACGGCAAATGGAGCATGACGCCTGAGCTGCCGCTGCTGGAAGGCGACAACCACCTGGCGATCATGGCTCAGGATCCGGCGGGCAACCGTACCGGCCTCTCTTCACCGAGCTATGACATCAGCCTGTTTATTCCTGTCTCCTCCGAACCGGCGATCACCAGCGTGGTGGACAACGCCGAACCGCACGTCGGCGCACTGCAGAAGGGCGATGTCACCAACGACACGACCCCGACCCTGAGCGGCACCGCCGAAGCGGGCAGCACAGTGATCATTTCTGACAACGGTCAAGTGCTCGGTTCAGTCACCGCGGACGCCAACGGCAAGTGGAGCTTCACGCCGGAAACCGCGTTGAAAGACGGCAGCCACAGCCTGAATATCACCGCGACCGACGCGGCGGGCAACGTCAGCGCGCCAAGCGGCAGCTTCGGGATTGTCATTGATACCGTGGCCCCGGCGGCACCGGGTGAAGTGATCATCACCGACAACGTGGGTGAGAAGACCGGGGAAGTGAAGCCGGGCGAGACCACCGATGACCGCTCACCAACCCTGAGCGGGAAAGGTGAGCCGGGCGACACCATCACGGTGATCGACAACGGCAACGTGATCGGCAGCAGCGTGATCGACGAGAACGGCAACTGGACGTTCACCCCGAGTGAGCCACTGGACAACGGCGAGCATAATCTGAGCACCACCGTGACCGATCCGGCCGGCAACGTGAGCGAGCCCAGCCCGGGCGTGAACATCGTGGTGGACGACACCCCGGTCTTGGTTCAGCTGGGCTCCGTCAACGACAACGTGGGGCCGAATACCGGTAACCTGCAACCGGGCGATGTGACGGACGATGCACGTCCGGAACTGAACGGCAGCGGCAAGCCGGGCAGCGTGGTGACCGTGAAAGACGGTGACACCGTGCTGGGCAGCACCACCGTGAACCCGGATGGCAGTTGGACCTTTACGCCAGAGACCGACCTGGGCGACGGCAACCACAGCCTGACCGTGACCGCAGAAGATGCGGCGGGCAACAGTGTGACCTCCCCGGCGTTTGAGCTGAAGGTGGACACCGAAGCGCCAGCACAGCCGGTGATCGGCGGGGCGATAGACGACGTGGGCGACGTGCGCGGGCCATTGAGCAGCGGCAGCGTGACCGACGACGCCAACCCGACTTTCAACGGCACAGCGGAGCCGGGCAGCGTCATCAAGGTGTACGACAACGACAAGCTGTTGGGCTCGGTCACGACCGACAACAACGGAGCCTGGACGTTTACCCCGACCACCCCTCTGGTGGAAGGTGAACACAGCATCACCACCACGGCGACGGACACCGCAGGCAACACCAGCGCACCATCCGAGTCGTTCGACCTGACCACCGACTACACCGCGTCACCGACCGGGCCAGAGTTCCTGGCGATCACCGGCGTGGAAGACCGCGTGGGCAGCGAGCAGGGCACCATTGTGTCTGGCGGCATTACCGACGACAGCCAGCCGTTGATCAGCGGTATCGGCACCGCCGGTGACACCATCATCGTGTACGCGGCCGATGCCGCAGGCAATCACCCGATTGGCAGCACCACCGTGCAGGCCAATGGCACCTGGTCACTGACGCCAACCACGCCACTGCTGGAAGGCAACAACCAGCTGACCATCGTGGCGGTCGACGCGGCAGGCAACAAGACCACGCCAAGTACCCCGTCGTATGACCTCAAGATCGACATCACCGTGCCGACGCAGCCGGCGATCACCAGCGTGGTGGACAACGCCGAGCCGCATGTTGGGCCTTTGCAGAAGGGCGATGTCACCAACGACACGACCCCGACCCTGAGCGGCACTGCCGAAGCGGGCAGCACAGTGATCATTTCTGACAACGGTCAAGTGATCGGTTCAGTCACCGCTGATGCCAACGGCAAGTGGAGCTTCACGCCGGAAACGGCGCTGAAAGACGGCAGCCACAGCCTGAACATCACTGCCACCGATGCGGCGGGTAACGTCAGCGCGCCAAGCGGCAGCTTCGGGATTGTCATTGATACCGTGGCCCCGGCGGCACCGGGTGAAGTGATCATCACCGACAACGTGGGTGAGAAGACCGGTGAAGTGAAGCCGGGCGAGACTACCGACGATCGTTCCCCGACCCTGAGCGGGAAAGGTGAGCCGGGCGACACCATCACGGTGATCGACAACGGCAACGTGATCGGCAGCAGCGTGATCGACGAGAACGGCAACTGGACGTTCACCCCGAGTGAGCCACTGGACAACGGCGAGCATAATCTGAGCACCACCGTGACCGATCCGGCCGGCAACGTGAGCGAGCCCAGCCCGGGCGTGAACATCGTGGTGGACGATACCCCGGTGCTGGTACAACTGGGCTCCGTCAACGACAACGTGGGGCCGAATACCGGCAACCTGCAACCGGGCGATGTGACGGACGATGCACGTCCGGAACTGAACGGCAGCGGCAAGCCGGGCAGCGTGGTGACCGTGAAAGACGGTGACACCGTGCTGGGCAGCACCACCGTGAACCCGGACGGCAGTTGGCGCTTTACGCCAGAGACCGACCTGGGCGACGGCAACCACAGCCTGACCGTGACCGCGGAAGATGCGGCGGGCAACAGTGTGACCTCCCCGGCGTTTGAGCTGAAGGTGGACACCGAAGCGCCAGCACAGCCGGTGATCGGCGGGGCGATAGACGACGTGGGCGACGTGCGCGGGCCATTGAGCAGCGGCAGCGTGACCGACGACGCCAACCCGACCTTCAACGGCACAGCCGAACCGGGCAGCGTCATCAAGGTGTACGACAACGACAAACTGTTGGGCTCGGTCACGACCGACAACAACGGAGCCTGGGCGTTTACCCCGACCACCCCCCTGGTGGAAGGTGAACACAGCATCACCACCACGGCGACGGACACCGCAGGTAACACCAGCGCACCATCCGCGCCGTTCGATCTGACCACCGACTACTCTGCACCGGACGCCAGCAAAGTGGCGATCACCGGGGTGGACGATGCCGTAGGTGCAATAAAAGGCAATGTGGCGGTGGGCGGTACAACCGACGACAACCAGCCAACCCTCCACGGCACCGGGGCTGAAACCGGTAACACCATTACGGTGTACAACGGCACTACCGTGATCGGTACTGCGACGGTCCAGGCAGATGGCTCCTGGTCACTGAAACCGACCCTGCCACTGGCAGACGGTCTGTATGCCCTGACCGCGAAGGAAACCGACCCGGTGGGTAACACCACCGTGGCATCACCAGAGTATGGCTTTGCGGTGATCACCCAAGCGCCTGCGGCCCCGGTGATCGGCTCGGTGGAAGACGATGTGGCCCCGCATACCGGTGCGTTGCAGAAGGGCGATATCACTAACGACAACACCCCGACCTTGAAGGGCACGGCGTTGCCGGGTGGCACCGTGACCGTGTACGACAACGGCACGGCGATCGGCAGCGTCAAGGCGGACAACAACGGCGCGTGGAGCTTTACGCCATCGACCCCACTGGGTGAAGGCAACCACAACCTGACGGCCTCGGTGATGGACAGCATCGGCCAGGTCAGCCCGAGTACCGGTGATTTCGGTATCGTGGTTGACACCCTGCCTCCAGCGCCAGTAACCGATCTGGTGGTGACCGATGACTTTGGCAATGTGAAGGGCCCACTGACGGCGGGCAGCATCACCGACGACAACACGCCAACCTTCAGCGGCAAGGCCGAAGCAGGCAGCGTGGTCAAGGTACTGGATAACGGCAACGTGATCGGCAGTACCACCACGGATGTGAACGGCAACTGGAGCCTGACGCCAAGCACCCCGCTGAGCAACGGCGAGCATGACTTCACCACCACGGTCACCGACAAGGCAGGTAACACCAGCGGCGAAGGTGAGCATCTGGCGGTCACGGTAGATGTGGATCCGGGCCAGGTGCAACTGATCGGGCTGGCGGATGACGTGGGCAGCGTGCAGGGCAACATCGTGCAGAACGGCGTGACGGACGACACCCGTCCGACGCTGAACGGCACGGCGAAGGCCGGCAGCGTGGTGACGGTGAGCGACGGCAGCAATGTGCTGGGCAGCGTGACGGCGGACGGCAGCGGCAACTGGAGTTTCACGCCAACCACCGATCTGGGTCAGGGTGCACACAGCCTGAACGCCAGCGCCAAAGATCCGGCGGGCAGCATCAGCACCAGCGGCAACTGGGCGTTTACGGTGGATTCGGTCGCCCCTGTTGCACCGACCATTGATTCGGCGGTCGACGATGTGGGCAGCGTGCAGCCACAAAACATGACCAGCGGCAGTGCGACGGACGATCCGACGCCAACGCTGTCGGGCCGTGCGGAAGCCAACAGTATCGTGAAGGTCTATGACCAGAACGGGCTGCTGGGCTCGGCGCAGACCGACGCTACCGGCCAGTGGAGCTTTACCCCGACCACACCATTGTCGGAAGGTGAGCATCGCTTTACGGTTACGGCGACGGACAAGGCGGGTAACATCAGTGCACCGTCCAACACCTTTACCCTGACGCTGGACTTCACACCACCGGATGCCAGCAAAGTGGCGATCACCGGGGTAGAAGATGCGGTGGGTAATGTACAGGGACCGGTTGTCTCTGGGGGCGTAACGGACGATACGCGTCCGACTATCAATGGCACCGGGGCGGAAGTGGGCAACACCATTACGGTGTACAACGGCACCACCGTGATCGGCACCGCGACGGTACAGGCAAACGGCACCTGGTCATTGCAACCGACCCAGTTACTGGCTGATGGGACGTACCAGTTGACCGCCAAGGAAACCGATGCGGTAGGTAATACGAGCCTAGGCAGCAATGCATGGACACTGGTTGTTGACACGGCGATTTCGGATGCAGCTATCGCGATTACGTCGATCAGTGATGACCTGGGGGTCAGTAACTCTGACTTTAACACCAGCGATACCACGCTGTTGGTTAACGGTACGCTGAACAAAGCGCTGCTGGCCGATGAGTGGGTCGAAGTCAGTGTGGATGGTGGCAAGACCTGGACCAAGGCGGCCAGCACCACGGCCAGCAACTGGACGGTGGATCTGCAAAGCCAACCGCTGAGTTCGGGTAACTACACCATCGATGCGCGGGTGGTTGATCAGGCAGGCAATATCGGCAGCACCGATGCGCATGCACTGACCATCGCTACCAGCGGGCCGAACCTGAATGGCTTGACCACCACTACGGGGATCACTACCGATACCAGCAATGGTCTGGTGAATGGCGATCTGTTCAGCCACAGTGCGACGGCAACCAACAACGATATGGTCACCCGTGACCGTACCGTAACGTTGAACGGCAACCTGAGTACTGCGCTGCAAACTAACCAGTATCTGCAGATCTCGCTGGACAACGGTATCACCTGGAAAACGCTGCTGTCACAAAGCGGAAGCCAGTGGAATTACACGCTGGACGCGGTCACGCAGAGCACCACGGTGGATTACCAACTGCGGGTGATTGATTCTGCCGGTAACCTGGGGACCAACACCAATTTTGCCAACAGTTATCAGGTGGTGATCGATCTGGAAGCACCGGACAGCATTCTCGGCGCACCAGACGTGCCGCAGATTGTGGATAACAGCACTGCATTTACCTTCAATAGCAGTACCTACGGCAGGGTTGAGGCCGGGGCAATTGTTTCACTGGTGAGTGATGTTAATGGCAATGGTACTTATCAGGAAGGTCTGGATCAGGTTATCGGGTTTGCCAAGGCGGATGAGAATGGGAACTGGGTGCTGAATACTACGATGCCTGCTGGCGCGCATAACATCGCGTTTATGGTGTGGGATGAGGCGGGTAACCGTTCAGCCATGAGTTCCTCCACCAGCATTGGGGTCAC
Source organism: Serratia sp. YWN4 (assembly GCF_055790845.1). Taxonomy (NCBI): domain Bacteria; kingdom Pseudomonadati; phylum Pseudomonadota; class Gammaproteobacteria; order Enterobacterales; family Yersiniaceae; genus Serratia; species Serratia sp. YWN4. Next base: position 4,419,909 of record NZ_CM147696.1, on the reverse strand, counting down.
CGATGGTAGCGGCAGTACGCTGATTCAACAGTCGTGGGGCGGCACGACCGATGCAGAAGGCTATGGCCTGAACGCGGCGGCAGTGACCATCAGCCAGGACGGGTTGTGGTCGTTCTTCCAAAGCGTGCGTGGCACTTCAGGGACAACGACGGCGAACGCCGGGCGTGTCTATAACGCCACCTCGCAGGAGGATTACACCTCGACGTATCTGGCACAGCCATCTAACGTTACCGAAGGCTCTTATGGCCGCTTTATCAACTCGGCCACCTTTGCGGATATCAACCGCGATGGTCTGACCGATGTGATGTCGCAGGTCAGCTCTTATGGTAACGGGGGGCGTACTGCTTACTGGATGCAGAATGCCAATGGCAGCTACACGGCGCAGGCGCTGGATCAGGGCACCCTGAACCACCTGGGGGGCGCGATTGCCTATGACCGTGAGGGTGATGGCTATCTGGACTTCGTGTTGGCCGACTCAGAGTCGGACTCCATTTCGTTTATCAAGAACGTCAATGGGACGCTGACCTACGAGAATGGTACGTACACGAGTGGTGGCACTGCACCTAATGGGCACCCTGGTGGGGTCATTCCTGCCGCGTTGAGCGTGTTGCACGAAGTGGGGGCGGTCGATATCGACAACAACGGCACGGTGGATATCACTGCGCACATCGATTACAACGGCGCGGGTGTCTACGCTGGCAACGGTTCACGTGGGCTGGGGATACTCTACAACCAGACCAACGGCACCACCTCGACCACCTTTGGTCAGGTGGGCTATTACGCCAACGTGTTCCGCAGTGACGGTGCAGATGATTACGGCAACCTGTCGATCTCGATGACCTATGCCGACTACAACGGGGATGGCTGGCTGGATCTGTTCCTGAGCCGCGGGGCGAAAAATGCGGCGGACGGTAACGAAAGCCGTATCTACCTGAACGACAAGACCGGCAAGCTGATGGCCACCGATGCGCAGGCGCTGTGGTTCGGTGACAGCCTGGATGGCGGAACGTCGCTGGCGGTGGACTGGAACCACGACGGCAAGATGGACATCATCGAAGTGCCACGCTCCGGTGTGACCGGCAGCCCGACGCTGTACCTGAACCAGGGTAACAATGTCTGGGGAACCAATGCGGTCAAGCTGACCAGCGGAACCTACAACAACCTGACGGGGGCGGTAGCGCTGGACTACGACTGGGACGGCTCGATGGACCTGGTGCTGTACCGCTCCGGCGCTGACGCCGCGGTGGTGTCTGGCGATGCGTCTGCACCAACGTTGCTGGTGAAAAACACCAACATCGCGGCAGACGGGACCAGCCTGCAGATCCGTATTGTTGACGGCAACGGCATCAATACCTTCTACAGCAACACCGTCAAGCTGTATGACTCGCAGGGTAACCTGGTGGCGACGCAGCTGATTAACCCGCAGGCGTCCGGCTCCAGCAACAGCATGGGCCTGGTGAGCTTCTTCGGGTTGAACCCGGACGAAGTGTACTCGGTACAGCTGCTGCGCATCACCAACGGTACGGCTAACCACGTCGGAGCCTTTGCCGGTGAGCAGGGTGGCAACATCAACACCACGGTGAATGAAAACTGGGGTGGGTTGACGACCGGCAAGGCGCATGATGCTTATGTGCTGACGGCGGAAAACACCAACGATGCCAACAATACCATCGGCACCGGCGGGATCATCGGCACCGGGTATAACGACACCTTCTTCGGTTCAGCGGGTGACGATACCTACACCGGGGGTGGCGGCTGGAACCAGGTGGTGAGTGGTCAGGCGGTCTGGAGTGCCTCTGCGGGCATGGACATCGTCGATTACAGCCGTTCATCAGGTGCCATTACGGCCAACCTGTGGACGGGGACCGCGACGGGCCAGGGTAACGACAAGCTGGTCAGTATCGAAGGCTTGATCGGCAGCAATCAGGGCGACACCTTCACCGATAACTCGGCAAACAACCTGTTTGAAGGCCGGGGTGGCGATGATACGTTCTACCTGACTAACGGGGGCAACGACACGCTGATGTATAACGTGTTGGCGGGTATGGCGAATGACGGGACGGGCGGTAACGGTCACGACACGGTCCATGGTTTCCACGTTGGCAACGTCGTCACTGACAAAGACGCCGACCTGATCGACCTGAGCGATCTGCTGGACTACAACGGCCCGATCTCCTTCTTCCAGGATGATGGCAAGATGGAGCTGGACTACTCTTCCCAAGGTATTCTCAAGTACCTGAAGGTGGAGACTTCCGGCAGCGATACGGTGATCAGCATCGACCGTGATGGCCAGGGCGGGCAGTATGCCTTTAGCAGCGTAGTGACGTTATCAAACGTGCATACCGATCTGGAAACGTTATTGCAGAATAACCAAATCATTGTTTAACCGGTAACGGAGCCCACGGTTTAAATACCGTGGGTTATTTCCCTCTAGCACTGGACTTCGGTGTTAGCTGTTGGGGAAAAACGGGAAAACAGAGGGGTATTTCAATCCTGTGTAACAAACAGAAATAAATAAATCTTTAGTGACCGCTAGCCTGGCTTCCCTTCTGATATAGGCGAAGGGATAACAGCGGCAATACGGTAATTAATGGATGAATACGGTAATTTTGGAGTTATTTAATAATGAAAGTTGTTCGTCATGGATGTAAATCAGTCAATATTTTGTTGACTGCTTTGGTGCTTGGGTTGTTTTCTTTTACCGCGATGGCGGAACAGACATTAGGGCGCTCTGGGCCAGAAGTGTCGCTTGTTTCTGACTCATCCAGTGCCAATACCCGTCATTCGGCTGTCAACTATCGGCCGGTTGCTGATGTTGTTTCAGAACTGGCGCAAGTGGTGTTTTACTACCCGCAAGGGGAATTGCCCGCCGCTATTTACGTGGATCGTGAATTACAATCAGCGCTACTGCCCGGCGAATTTAGCGTGTTTTGCGTTGCGCCAGGGGCACATGCTGTTGAATCTTACTTCAACGATCAGCCTACGTATCAAGGGAAACAAAACCCAACTCATCAGTTGGGGATGAAGGCGGGGAAGACTTACTTCCTGCAAGTTAACCCCGGTTCGAAAGGGACCACGACCGCACTGGCCGATCGTGCCAGTGCAGAGCGTGCGCTGAACACCCTGCGCAAGCAGACACGTATTGTTAACCGATCTTCACAAGTGAAACCGTGCGAATACGTTAAGGGTAGTGATATCGCGTTGATCCAGGAAAGTGTGTTGTTCCCGTTTGGCCAGAGCGATGCCAGGGCAATCTTGCCTGAGTCTCGAGCTAAGCTGCGTACTGTGATTGATATTATCAAGCAGGGGCCTGGTGCCACAGAAATCGAATTGCGCGGTTACACGGATGCGATTGGTCACCCTGAATCTAATCTGCGTCTTTCTGAGGCTAGAGCCCAGGCAGTACGTAACCTGTTGATTCAAGCTGGGGTGGAATCCTCCAACATTACGGCTACCGAAGGAATGGGCATCGCAGAGAGTGCTGAAGGATGTGTGGAAGGTCAGGCTGCGGGGTGTAATATTAATAGTCGGCGTGTCGATATCGTCGTCAGATAACGATAGTTAAGCCACACACAGAGTATGCAACGTAAAATGGGCTACAATAATAGGTGGCCCATTTTATTTGCTATGGATTTTATTCACGATATTTTAAATTCCCCAGCTATCTGCTGAAATTTTTGAGTTTACAGTTATGAGTGCTCTACTTTTAATATAATAGAGTTTAAGGGTATTCATTTGTTTTCACGAGGGTTTATTCTGGCGGCGAATCGCTGATTGCTTGCGGGGTTTTATTTCCTTTGCTACGCTTCATTATAATCAATCTAACCAATAAGAGTAGGTTCTCTATGAAATCAGAGAATGGCTATGAGTGAGAATATAACTCCTCCTCCAGTCTTAGAACCCACCGATTTTGATAATGTTGAAGATAATAGCAAAGATTCATTGCTGTGGGCGGTTGAATGGTTATGTCGATATCATAATAAAGTTGCCAGTAAAGAGGTCTTATACGCAGGATTACCGCGTAGTGAAAAGCTGACACCGGAACTGGCCTTGCGGATGCTGGATCAAGTTGGTCTTTCTGGCGGATGGATAAAACGAGATCTGGCCAAGATCTCTTCTTATCTTTTGCCTTTGGTGCTGGCTTACAACGATGGCAGCTATAGCGTCATTACTTCACGTACGGGCAAACGTGGTGACATGAAGTACCAGGTCGTGGTGCCGGAAAGTGGTGGCGCTCTCCAGATGTCGGAAGACGAACTGGCGGCCAATTATAGTGGGTACGCCATGTTGGCGAACCCAAAGCCCAAACTGGATAAGCGTACAGACGATGAAATACTGCCTGAAGCGAACCGCGAAGGGCACTGGTTGTTTTCTACGCTGTGGCGTTATCGTCACTACTTCTATAGCGCCGCAATGGCCGCTTTGTTGGCCAATATTCTGACCCTGGCCAGTACGTTTTTCACCATGAACGTCTACGATCGCGTGATCCCGACTCAGGCTTACGTCACCTTATGGTCGCTGGCGATCGGTGTATTGATTGCTATCGTATTTGAATTCATCTCGCGGCAGGTTCGTACTTACCTGATTGATGTTGCCGGTAAGAAAGCCGACTTGATTCTGGGTGCCAAATTGTTCCGCCAGGTCATGGCAATGCGTATGGAGAGCAAGCCGCAGTCAACGGGCTCTTTTGCTAACCAATTGCGAGACTTTGAAGCTGTTCGTGATTTTGTGACATCAGCGACGCTATCGACGCTGTCAGACCTGCCTTTCTGTATCCTGTTTATGCTGATCATCTATCTGATCGGCGGGCAATTGGCTATCGTTCCGTTGATCGCCATCCCGATTATTCTGCTGGTAAGCGTGTGTATCCAATGGCCACTCAGCCGCTATATGGGGGAAAACATTCGTGAGATCTCCCAGAAGCAGGGATTGTTGATTGAAGCCATCGAAGGGCTTGAAGCGTTGAAAGCGGCCCGGGGTGAAGGCGTGATGCAAAAGCGCTGGGATGATTTCAGCGCCCTGGCTGCGGCTTCTTCCATGAAGACCCGTTATCTCTCTTCCTTGACGTCTAACTTCGTCAGCTTTATGCAGCAGGTGACCACCGTGGTGATTGTGGTCTTCGGGGTTTATCTGATCCACGCGGGCGAGTTGACCATGGGCTCGATGATCGGGGTGGTGATCTTGTCCGGCCGCTCGCTGGGGCCACTGGCTTCGGTCGTGGCGCTGGCCCTGCGTTACCAGCATGCTAAAACCGCGTTGAAATCGCTGAATCAGTTGATGGAGTTACCGACGGAGCGCGATGCTGCGATTAACTATTTACCGACGCCAAATTTCACTGGGAATCTGCAACTGAGAAAAGTGGGGTTTGCCTATCCGGTGCCGGGGGTCATGGTTCCGCCTTCAATCCTGGATAACGTCAATATCAGTATTCGGGCGGGGGAACGGGTGGCGATCATTGGCAGCATTGGCAGTGGAAAATCGACGTTGTTACGGGTGATGGGGCGCCTGCTGCAACCTCGGAGCGGCCAGATTACGATTGATGGCGTTGATGCGACGCAGGTGGATCCGGCTGATTGGCGAGCGGCGGTGGGGTACGTCGGCCAGGACTGTCGCTTGTTCCACGGAACCTTGCGCTATAACGTGACCATTGGCAACCCGGGTGCCAATACCGAAGAATTTCTGCGCGTTGCGGGGATGACGGGCCTGGATCGGATTGCGGCCAGGCATCCGCTGGGTTATGACATGCCGGTAGGGGAGATGGGTAACGCGCTGTCCGGTGGGCAGAAACAGTTGGTTGCTCTGGCGCGCTGCCTGCTACTGCGGCCCAAAATTCTGTTGATGGATGAACCGACCAGCTCGATGGATGCGATGACGGAAACGCTGTTTATCCGTCAGTTGCAAAAAGCGATAGAAGGGCAGACGTTGGTGATTGTGACCCACCGTATGTCGGTATTGAATATTTTTGAACGGTTGATTGTGCTTGATGATGGCCGGGTGATGGCAGATGGCCCTAAAGATCAGGTCATCGCCATGCTTAATGCGAACAGCCAGAAGAAAAGCCAACAGAATGCGCAGATGGACGCTGGGAAAACAGCACCAGCGAAGCCAGATAGCGGCATGACAGCCATCGCCGAACAGAAAAGGGGAGCATAGTGATGAATAAGGATGACCTTAAGGTATCCCCACCACAGCAGGATCGGGCTAAAAAAAATCAGGTCAGCAAAGGCGAAAGTGCCAATGATGGCCCATCGAGCGGCAAAGTTGAAAATGGCGATTTAAATTTTATCAATGAATTGCAAGCGGCGTTGATCTCACAAAAGACGCCGTTCAGCATGATCATGCTCTATACCATTGCACTGGTGGTCGTGGTGGCATTGGTTTGGGCACATTTTGCGCGCGTCGAAGAGATCACGCGTGGAGATGGTAAAATTATCCCAGCCAGCCGTGAGCAGGTCATCCAGAGCCTGGAGGGCGGGATCTTGCAGGAACTGAACGTACACGAAGGCGACGTGGTTGAAAAAGGGCAGGTGCTGCTGAAAATGGATCCAACGCGTGCCGACTCCAGCTACGGTGAATCCCTGTCGAAAGTCTTGGGGCTACAGGCCTCTATAGCTCGGTTGCGTGCACAGGCTTATGGTAAACCGCTGGTATTTCCTCCCGAGGTGCTGGCGGAACCCAGCATCGTGAATGATGAAACCCAAGCCTACAACGCCCAATTGAGAACCCTGAATGAGAGCGTCGATGCGCTGAAGAAAAGCCTGGCACTGGCGGAAAACGAGGTACAGCTTTCAGCGCCATTGGCTAAAAAAGGGCTGGTGTCGGATGTGGAAATCCTGCGTCTGCGCAGGCAGGCGAATGAGTTCCAACTGCAGATTGCCGAACGTACCAACCGTTTCCGATCTGATGCCAACAGCGAACTGAACAAGCTGGAGTCAGAACTGGCTCAGGCTGAAGAAATCCTGCGTGGCCGCGAAGACGTGATGCAGCGCACCACCATTGTTGCCCCGGTGCGCGGAACGGTCAATAACATCCGCATCACCACCCTAGGGGGCGTTATCCAGCAGGGGGCCGAGATCATGACGATTATTCCTCTGGAAGATAACTTGCTGGTTGAGGCGCAGATTAAACCGGCGGACGTGGCATTCATTCACCCAGGCCTGCCCGCCACGGTCAAAATCACCGCTTATGACTATGCCATTTATGGCGGGCTGAGCGGCGTGGTGGAGCATATCAGTTCCGACACCTTGGTTGATGAAGAGAAAGCGCGCTCAGGTCGTGGGGACTCAACCTACTACCGCGTATATGTACGGACTAATCAGGCAGCATTGCATGTCAAGGATAAAACGTTCCCCATCATCCCAGGGATGGTGGCGAATGTTGAGATTCGTACCGGAGAGAAAACGATCCTCTCTTATTTGCTGAAGCCGGTATTAAAAGCACGAGAAGCATTCCGGGAGAGATGAGGGAATCATCGGGGTCTGTGGTGGAGTTCTGGCATGGTTCACATTCATAGCATTGCGCTTGATAAAGCAAAGGAATGCACTATGATCTTTAATATTAAAGAGAGTGTTTAATTTAAAGTTTCGTTGTTCATACAGGCTATATGTTCAATGTTGTTTTTTATAAAACTCCTAGGGTGCATAATGAAAGAACTCCCAAAGATTAATCAACTCAGGAATTTTCAAGCGATTATACGCTATGGGAGTATTAGAACTGCATCGCAGGCTTTGTTTCAGACACAGCCTGCCATGACACGGAGTATTCAGGAGTTAGAAAGAATATTGGGTGTTCCTCTATTGGCCCGTGGGCCACAAGGGATGGTGTTAACCAAAATGGGGCGAATCTTTGAACCCAGGGTTAATATGATTCTTAATGATCTGGAAAGGGCTGTCGATGAATTACACCAAGAGAGTCAATTATCACAAGGCACCGTAGTATTTGGTTGTTCACATTTGCCTGCTTTTAGTATTATGCCTTCCTTAATCAATAAATTTCAAAGTTCACATCCATTCTCCAGTATTACGGTAGTCGAGGGACAGCTTTCTGAATTAATTACCTCTCTACGGCTAGGGCGATTGGACTTTTTTGTCGGCATCGCGTCACCTGAGATATCTATGAATGAGTTTACTGTGGAGTGCTCAATCAATGCAGAGTTTTGTATTATCTCACGCCGTGAACATCCCTTAGTTAAAAGCAACTCATTAAGTCAGTTGCAGGGGGCTAAATGGTACTTCCCTAACTCCAGAACGGGATATTATAAGAATTTAGAAAAATTTATCTTCCCTAAAGGCAAGTCTGAGAGCAATGCTATTATTTACGGTGATTCAATGACCATTGGTGAACAACTGGTTTTAAATGAGGATTATCTGTTCGTTGGCCCTAAAGCGATACTCGAAGTTCCTTATATCAAAGATCTGATATCGGCGATCCCGATCAAAGAGAAACTGCCAGATGCTCTCTATATCGTGATATACAAGCAACAACAAGGTCTGACTCCTTTGGCGAAGTTGTTAATGGAGGAGGTTGCTGCGGAGTGCGCTAAATTTCTTGCTCACAATGTATGAGGGCGTATCAACACAATAATCTGATTCTTTATTGTGCTGATACGTTCTTTCATAGAAAGTTTGTGATGATTTTTCTGTAATTAATAATAGTTAATCAGGAATATTGTTTTGCCATTCGCCTTACCTGGCATGGGTTTCGCTTCGGTTTGAATATAGCGGGCGGCCAATGGAACACGGATTGTCGTACTTCCGTCTTTCGGTAATGTCATCGATTGTTCTGCCGCGAAGTTAAACGGAACAGGAGTTTGGTTGCTCATGCCCCAACCAAGCTGGATACCTACGCCTGATGCAGCCCCAGATACCGTCGAGTCGATAGCCATAATGCCATTGGCGGCATCTTTCACCTCGGTTGTCGGGGTTAGACGCACGCCAATGTTGTTATTGAGTGGCGAGGCGACGATACCTTCTCCTGTCTGGTAGTTCATCATCAACGTCGGATTGCTCGCGTTATAAAAACCGTGGAATACCGGGCAATTGTTCAACGTCACTGATGCATCAACCCAAGGGGTTGTTGAATTGACGCCCTTAAAATGGGGACTTATTTCATAAGACCCCAGAGCAACAGAGACATCTGAAGTGGTACAGGTTTGCGTAGAGATCGTCAAGCTACCCTGAAAACTGATATTAAATGCCGTTAGCGGAAATCCCGTTACGGGTACAGTATCACTGTGGCTGCCTTTCGCTTGTTCGATTGTCGTCTTGACTGTAGGGAAATTTGACGCATTGATCTGATAATTGCCCGGCACCATCGGGCCGGTTTTAACCAGCGCTAAATAACGTGTTGCTCCAATTATATTAACAGCACCCGCGAGCGATGGCCCCTTCGTTGAGATATAGGCATCACCACCAAGAGGTGTCGTTTGTGATAGCGGTGCGCCAGTGCTGTATAAAATGGCCACGCCAACACCCGGAATGTTGGTATTATAGACCGCGCCAGCCAATGGACCTGTCAGCAGATTACTGAGTGGGAGAGGGGCACTTTCGATAATCGTGGCGCCTCGGTACCAAATCGATTTATCCTGATCCGCCGCCGCCCAAGAGCATTCTAGGACTGTGTTTTTCATAATCCAACTGCCCTGGTAGAACACTGTCCCCACAGGGATATCGGCACCTGCTGAAATTATGGGTGGGCTCAACGGCACAGATTCTGTTTGTGTCACACCAGGCCCAAACCAACAATTCGCATCGGCCCAACTACTGTGGCTGGTTGCGGTTAATAGGAACCCGCAGAGCAGACCGGAAACTTTATTTATTGATAACTTCATTATGTTATTTGCCCTCTTTCTGGCAGGGAATTGCTGCCAGCCAGAAAATAATTATTGTGATGCAACGATGGTTAACCCTTATTAAGAGGCGCTGCGATGCTGTATTTAGCCAGTTTCGCTGCCACTGGCGCAGAGGATATCGTTGGCGTACAAGGGGAGGTAAATTGCTGTACCTGCGTCTGTTTCTGCCCTTTGGCCTGCGGCATCAGTAGGTAATTGATGGTGCATTGCATCTCGTGACCTTCTCCCCACTTCACGCGTAACTGACCTTTTTCCTGCGCTACGCGAGCATACAATTGCCCCGCCTGGCCTACAGACCCCACGTTGTTACCCAGGCTGTCAAATACCTCCGCACCAAATATCAGTGGCTCGCCCTGATGGATGGCATTGATCAGGATTGGGATGCCCTGTTTGGTGTTGTATTTCACCTTTACCACTGCGCCAGAATAGGGGGCGATTTTCTGGCTGGTATTTTCCAGTTCAATATCGGCCGATGTCCCTTTCGGATCGATACTGATGTCGTTCATTTGGTAAGGGTTGAGATAAGGCACTACGGCATAACCATGGGAATCGACTCTCACCCCGGAATAAGATGACACGCTGGCCCCTTCGGCCCCTTTGGCTTCTACCAAGGCAAAGGTGTCAGAGGTATACGGGGTCAACGTTACACCACCAGAGTGCCCAATCACCGTACCGCTCATCCCGGCAGAGGCACTCCGATAACCTTGACCGGTGCTGTAGGTAGCGCTCAGCGCGCTGAACGGGCTGCGGTAATTGCCGCTCACTGAACCGCTGGAACCGATGCCCTGGTTGGCGTTCATCGCCGTTACGCCATAGTTGTACTGCTTCTCCGCTCCGGCAGTGCCGGATATCGTGGCCTGCTGGCCATAACGGCCACTGCTGTCATGAGACAGATCCAAGCGTAGCTGTGGTGTGTGCGTCTGATCGTTACGCCCTAACGGCAGGCTGAAACTCAGCAGATAGTTGGTCTGGGTTGCACCCAGGCTCGAATAGCTGCGGTTGGCACTGAGGCCATAGGAGAGGTTCTTATAGCGGTTGTTGTAGCCCACCTGGTATTGCTTCTCGTTGCCCTCTTTGTTCCAGTAGTTCTGCACGGAGCCACTGACATACATTTGCCCCCAGCCACTTGGCAACCCCTGGCCTGCGGTGATCGTAAAGCGGTTCTTCGCCCGTGAGACTGAATCCGGTGAATAGCCCTGTACCACTGCATCACGGGTCTGCATCGCGGTCATAAAATCCATGTAGCCATCGGTGGAGAAACGATAAGCCGCCAGCGACAGGTTACTGTTGGTTTCACTGATCACCTTACTGTAGCTGAGCTGATAGCTCTGCCCGCTGAGGGAGTTGCCAGCGCGATGGCGTCCATCCTTATCGGTACTGTTATCCAGATGCGTGCGTGCCTGTGTGACATCCAGAGCTACGGCCCCGATCGGCGTACCGACGGCGGCCCCCAGTTGCAACGCATAGTAATCCGGGCTGGCTTGCAAGCCACCGTAACCGGTGATGGCGTTGGTCAGCCCATATTGGTAAGTAGCCTGATACAGCGCTGGATTGCCACGAATATTATCACTGCGTAATTCCCCCATGGTGACTGCATAACGGGACGATCCTGGGCGTAGCAGTTGCGTTACCGACGCATAAGGCACCAGGAAGCGTTGTTCTGTGCCATCTGACTCACGTACGGTGACCTCCAGATCGCCACCATAGCCGGTTGGGTACAGATCGTTGATCAGGAATTCACCCGGTGTGACCGTGGTTTCATAGAGTACCTGGCCGCTTTGGCGCACGGTGACACGGGCGTTGGTACGCGCAATGCCGCGAATATCTGGCGCATAGCCACGCAGGGATTCCGGCAGCATGCGTTCATCACTGGCCAGTTGCACACCGGAAAACGGTAAGGTGTCAAAAAGCTGCCCAAGGGTGTTGGACTGGCCCACCAGCAAGCGGCCTTTAAGTTGTGGAATGTCACGCTGTAGATAGGTATTGAGATTGCTGTACTGATTGGGGCCGTTATCCATCCGAGTATAGGCACCGTTATGGCGCAAGTACCAAGCTCCTACGTTCAACCCGGCATTCACTCCGGCATACAGCGAGTTAAAAGTGTTGCCATGAGACTCACTGGAATAACCATTAACGTTATAGCCCAATAGCAGAGCAGGCACGCCGCGATCCCACAATTCCGGGCTGACGGTGCCCTGTGCCGTTTTCAATATGTAAACCTGCGGGATCGTCAAATCAAGGCGCTGTTCATTACTGTCAAAATTGACCTGCGACTCAGGCAGTTTGCGCTGCAAATCTATGCAGAGTTCGCCCTGTTCTTCCTGGCTTAAAAAGCCGGCTGGCAGTTTTGCGTAGTTGAACGCAATATTGTTAATCACGGCACGCGTCAGACAGGGATAAACCGATTTATCTTCCCGCGATTTAAATTCAATCTCTCGGTGATCAATCAGCACATTATTGACATATACCGCAGTGCGGTAAGTCCCAGGCAGTGCCGAAGCACCGTTGGCAAAACGGCTCAGGTCAACCGAGTTTTGGTCGTCAACATTCAGGAAAGAAGCATCGAACTCCAGATTCTTTGCGATCTCTTGTGGCGGAATGGTCGTATTTTCAGCACTGACGCCCACTGCGAAGAAGGTCGATAGAATAGCCATAGCCAGAGGGGAAAGTTTACTCTGGATGCTACATTGCAAAGATTTTGACATAGCGAATCCCTTCAGAATTTATTTCCTGAATAATGACTAAAATGATATTTAAAATAGAATGCTAAGGTATGTGTGAGTGCTAATTAATAACGGCTTCAAAGAGGTTAACTGCACCGTAATCATTAACGAAACTTCCTGTCACTTTATTTCCCGTATTTGCTGGCAGCGCAAACGTGAGTGTAGATCGCGGTGCCAACAATTCGCCTTCAATCTGTTTGCCGTTAACCATCAGGCTGACAAACGACACATGATAAGGGGTTGGGTTAGTAGCCTGTAGGTTGTTGCCTTTTATGCTCCAGGTAACGACTTTAGCCGCATCATTGGCATTGCCTTCCAGCCCAACCGGGCGGTAAAACAGCTTAATGCGCGAGCGAAACGCCATTTGTAACAGGTTCTCGGCAGTCTGGGCCTGTTTTTTGGCCGGTACTTCCAGCACGTTCAGCCAGAACACCGATTCCTTGTCCATCGGCAACGTACCGCCAGCATAGCTGATCCGCAGGGTTTGCCCTTTCCCCGGTTCAACACGGTTAATAGGTGGGGTCAGTATAAAGGGTACCTTAATGGTCGACGGTTTGGCATTAGTGTCACCGGTATCGATCCAGCTTTGGAGCAGAACGGGAGAGGGCCCCATATTGCTGAGTTTAACACTGACTTCTTTTGCATCAGACGGATAGATCACGCGGGTGCCGGTGATCACCACGCTGGCCAGGCTATTGGCGCTAAACAGTGCGGCCAACGCCAGCATGAGAGCCTGATGAGGGAGGCGAGAGAGAAATGACATAATAAATTCCTGATAAGCGCTCAAGATGGGGAGGGTAATCCCCCCCATAAAGCATTATTTGTACTGAATAGAGTAAACAACGTTGCTGACTACGGTACCCGCTTCGGTTTTACCATCCGCGTAGTATTCCACTGCGTATGGCAGGTTGGTGCTGCCGCCAGAGATGTCTGCGAACTTGGTTTTCAGAACCTGATTCTGGTTACCCGCCTGGATAATGTCTTGAGATACGTTTGAAGCGTCACGCAGTTGCAGGCTGACATTTTTAGCGGTACCGGTCATATTTCTCAGACGACCCGTCACTGAATCAACGGATGCACCTGCTTCAAAGAAGGCAGAAGCCGTCTGCAGAGCGCCTGCGCAGTTCTTCAGAGCCATAACGAAGCCAGTCTGGCCCGCAGTCTGAGCAGCAGTAGTCAACTGGTTGATGCCCACGGTAGGCAGAGTTACGGTGGCATCTGCAGCCTGGCCGTCAATAACAACGTCACAGGTGGTGGCAGTCAGTTCACCTTCAAAGGTGATAGTGCCCGTAGAGGCCGCCTGAGCCATACCTGAAGACAGAATTACGCTGGCGAAAGTAGACAGAAGAGTCTTGTTCATTTATATATTCCTTACTTACAGTTAACACGACGTCCTTATCATTAGGAAGCGTCTACAATATTTACGTTCATCATTGAACGGGATAAAAATAACCCTGAGCAAGAGGGTTATTTGCAGTGCGTTCAATATATAAAAGGGAGTTGTGAGTGCTCTCTGAGATAACGCGTAAATAAATGGAATTTGTATAGGTGCTGTTTAGCGAGAGGTACTATAGGATTTCATTGAAAACCCGTAAAGGAAGTATTTTTTATCACTGATAAAAAAAACTAATTCCCGAATAAAAAATCAATGCAAATCGAGACTAATCAATATGAAAAATAGGGTTTTTTATAAAGATATCCAGTTCGGTTAAAGTTTTATCCTGCGACATAAGGTTCTTCTTGTTGGGAGGATTTTTATGTTGAGCACATCTGTAAGCATCACTTAAAAGGTGGGGATCCCCGATTTTCGCATGATGATTCTCATTACTGTTGCGATAAAAAACTGAGCTTCACCTTGTTGAGGTCGCGAATTGATAATTTTACTAATGTGTTAAATTATGTGGTAAATAAGGTGATAATCATTTTATTTTCGTTTTTATCATTGATTTATATTGGTTTTTATTATTGTATTATTTTTTATTATCACCGATAAAAAATACTTCCTTCACAATCTATGAGTATAATCCTATAATAAAATTACTAAAAATAGCCCTTCATAGTGAAGTCATTTTTTTAGTGATGTTTTAGTGATTAATAGATCATTGCATTACCCTGCCAGATAACAAATGTATTATTAACGTAGCTATTTGTACCCGATAAAAGTGTTGCATACCCAACATACTTAAAGTTACTGCTTAAAGTATGTTGGGGAAATTATGACGATCTCTATGAGGATATAATGATAAAGAAAAAAGTAGTGTTGCAATGCCCCTGCCATTTTACGCTAACAGGGCTGGAAGCACTAATCAACGATAGATATTTATCTGAGTATTTCGAGATCGTTGCCAGCACCAGTCATATTGAGCAATGTGAAAATATTTTAAGTTGTTTACCGTCTGTTGATATCGTCATCCTCACGTTAAGCAACAGTGATTATAGCCTAGCCTCGTTCTTGAGACTGCTCGGAGAGCGCTTACCGCAGATGCACCCTTCCAGTAAGATCGTGCTGATAGGAGATATAGCCTATATAGACGTGCTAAAACTTTATTTCAGCAGGTTAAAAAACACTCTGATCACCGTGGATAGCTCAATAAAGCTGGATAAATTGCAAGAGCAACTGCGGGATAGCGTCCTTTGTTGTACGGATAAGCGTAAAGATACCGTGAAATCATCTACAAGGCTCTCACCGCGTGAATGGTTGGTGTTACGCAAATTGTTGGATGGCAATACGCCGAACCAGATAGCCTGCGATTTACAGCTGAAATACAAAACGGTAAGTCACCACAAGCGTGCGGCGTTGGCAAAGCTTGGCATTCGTTCCCTGTGTCCTCTGGTGGTGCATAACCATAACCGACAAATAATACACTACAGGCTGCAACATCTGACGAAAAAAAGTTTCCATATCAATCCAACCTACTGGGTACCTCAGGAAGTTGAATAATAAAGCAAGAATAGGCACTGGCAATAAGGGTGAAAATAACACCTCTTGAATGATGTGGAGCGAGTGTTTGGCAGGGATCTACCCTGGATGATATGAAAAACCACGGCTTTTGGGTTAATTGCAATATATCCACTTGTCAGCAATTAACCTGATGAAATCAAGATAAAAATAACTCTCACTGCCTTTACCTTATTGTTATCTATTTTATATGGGTTTTATAAAAATATCCATTGCCCACGGGCATGGTGAAATAACGGAATTTTATATTTCAAATAAATCAAAGAAGTATAAGAATAATTAGTAATGGATAAAATAGATATCATATTCATGAGAAATCTGCCCAAACCCAATCAACTGAAAATGTTTCAGTCAATTATCGAGCATGGTAGCTTTCGTGCGGCGGCTAAAGCCCTGCATCAGACTCAGCCCGCGTTGACACAGTCAATGAACGAGCTTGAGAAAATGTTGGGAACGTCGCTGATCGTTCGCGGGCCGCGCGGTGTGGTACTGACCGAAGCGGGCAAACTGTTTGAACCCCGCGTGCAGTTGGTGTTGAAAGAACTGGAGCGCGCCGTTAATGAGGCAAAGCAATTCAGCGTTGCATCCAAGGGAACCATTGAGTTAGGCAGTTCCTCATTACCCTTTTTTACCATGCTGCCATCGGCAATACAGCGTTTCCAAAAACGCTTTCCGCAGGTCAGCATCAATCTTTCAGAAGGGCAACTTTCTGAACTGTTGCCAGCGCTACGTGCTGGAAAATTAGACTTTATTATCGGCGTGACGTCGCCAGAAAATATTACGCCTAGCGAGTTTGTCGTGGAGCCGTTCTTTACCGCTCCCTTTGGTGTCTTGGCACGCCGGGAGCATCCGCTGGCACAGAGTCACTCACTAAGCCAACTCAGAAACGCCAAGTGGTATTTACCGTCGTCGAGGCTGGGCTACTACGGTCAACTGGATACACTGTTGTTTCCCGAAGGGCACCAGGTTGCGCAAGCGGTTATCAGAGGGGATACGGCGATCATGGCTTTGCAGATGGTACTGAATGCTGATTTTCTGACCGTGGCCGCCAAAGAGATTTTGCGGGTGCCTTATCTGATGCAGCAACTTTGTGTGATACCGGTTGAAGAATCATTACCCGATGCATCCTACAGTTTTATCTACTCCCGACATTTACCGCTAACGCTGGTGGCCAGGAAGATGATGGATAAACTGCTTTGGGAATGCAAAAACTACCCTTGGTATGCTAAGAGCGAATCTAAACCGATTTCTCAGACGGTGGCCTCTTCCGCTGATGACTAACACTGCGCGAGTGGCGTGAGGCTAATCTCGAATGCTGCGGCCGTTAGGACGAGCCAAAAATTCATTGCAATTGGTAATGATTCTCCTTCAAACTAGCCGTTGGCGTTTTGTGCCGGAGAATCATTGGAATGTCCGCAAGCTACCGCATTTTTGATATTACTTTGAAGTATAAACAACCTATTTCTCCTTCTTTGCTGCGCTGCGTGTTTACCGGCCCCGAAGTGAATCGCATGAAGTTGGAAGCCCCCGATCAGCGTATCAAACTGCTGTTCCCCACAACGGAAGGGCCAGTCCTACAGCTTGGAAATGATGATGATTGGTATCGCCAATACATGGCGATCCCGAAAGAGCAGCGGCCAGTGATGCGCACCTATACGCTGCGGGCGTTGCGCAGTAGTGAGAGTGAAATGGACGTGGAGTTTGTGTTGCACGGTGTTAATGGCCCGGCTTCTGCCTGGGCAACCCACGCCGTGCCGGGGGAGACGCTACAGGTGGTGGCACCGAATGCTGGCTTTGATGGCGACAGCGGCGGCTATGAGTGGGTGCCCCCTAAGCAGATGCAGCAAGCATTGTTGATTGCTGATGAAACCGCGCTGCCTGCGGCGATGGGGATTTTGGATCAACTGGCACAGCAGGCCAATCCTCCGCGCGTTCAGGCATTTTTTGAAGTGCCGCAGGCGGGGGATTGCCTCAGTTTGGCTAAGTTCCCTTTCGCTGAGGTTTACTGGTTGCCGCGTGATGTCGGGCATCAGCATATTCACGGTTCGTTGTTAGTTGAATCGGTAAGGCAGCGGGTTAACATCCCCGTTGCGGCGCGCGCGGCAGAACAATCACTGGCGGAAAATAGTCTGGGTGGCGATCTGCTGTGGGAGCGTGCCGAAGGAGCTAACACTTTTTATGCCTGGGTGGCGGCGGAGTCTTCCGTGGTGAAAACGCTGCGCCACTATTTGATTGGCGAGTGCGATCTGGATCGTTCCTCGGTGAACTTTATGGCGTACTGGTGCTAATAGCCCACTTCACTTTGATGACGCACCGCCAGAATAACGGCGGCGCTACCGTCAACGTGATAGAGCGCCAGATATCTGCTGTTACCAAACTCGATTGGCCATTCGCGAAATTCGTTGGGTAATTCGTCTGCGGGGCGGCCAACCTGTGGTTGATGAGCCAAAATTTGCATGCTGCGGCGGATCGCGTTAACGGCGCGTTTTGCCGCATCGTTATCCTTCTGCGCCAGAAAACGGTATAGCCGTTGCACATCGGCGAGCGCAGCCGGTGTCCAGGTTAGTTGTGGCACTCCGGGATCTCCGTATCATGACCTTTCTCCAGATTGGACAGCCAGTTATCGGCTTCTTCTAGCGTCAGATGTTTACCATTGGCTTGATAGGTTTCCCATGCTTGTAATGCATCATTGCGCAATGCTTCGCGTTTTTCTTCACGTTCGACATATTCGCGGATGGCCTCACGCATAATCCAGTGGGCAGTCCGCTGGCGGTTGGCGGCAATGTGCTGCACGCGTTGCTTAAGCTCGTCGTCGATTTTAATGGATGTCGCTGTAGCCATAAGTCACCCTTAGTAGTGAAAGGTAATACCTTTGGCTACTATAAATCTCTTCTGCTGCCGTTGTCTAGTTTATGAGCTCCGGCATCATCAATTGTTGAGCAGGAAGCCATCAGCATCGCGCCAAGCCGGGAAAGCGTCACGATAGGTTTGCAGATTCTCCAGCGAAAGCTCCGCATCCAATCGGCTGGCCTGGCCCGGTTCAGCGCTGGCCAGGCGTTCCCCTTGTGGGCTGATGATCAGGCTGTCACCGCTGTAATTCAGACCGTTGCCGTCTTCCCCCACGCGGTTGCAACCCGCAACATACGCCTGATTTTCAATCGCCCGCGCGGCCAGCAACGTTTGCCAGTGCAGGCTGCGCGGCGCAGGCCAGTTGGCAACGTACAGCGCCAGATCGTAATCCTGCTGATAGCGTGACCAGACCGGGAAGCGCAGGTCGTAACAGATTTGCGGCAGAATGCGCCAACCGCGCCATTCGAAGATTTCGCGCTGGGTTCCGGCCTGATAATGCAAGTGCTCACCGGCCATGCGGAACAAGTGACGTTTATCGTAGAAATGCACCTTGCCGCCCGGTTCAACCAGCAGAAAACGGTTAACCGCACCTTCGGCAGTTTTCAACGCCACGCTGCCGCCGATCAGGGCGTTGGTTTTGACTGCCCAAGTGTGCAGCCAGTCGATAACCTGCTGCTCTGGCAATGCGCTTTCACCGGCATCCATAGCGAAACCGGTGGTAAACATTTCCGGTAACACGATCAGATCGCGGCCGGTAATCGGTGCCAGCAAACCATCGAACTGGCGCAGATTGGCTTTACCATCGCGCCAGACCAGAGGTTGCTGCAACAGGGTAATTTTCAAAGTCGACATAACCGCTCCGCGGCAGCGTCCAGCGTGGCATCCTGTTTAGCGAAGCACAGCCGGATCAATTTATAAGGAAAAGGCTCGGCACAGAAGACGGACAGTGGGATCGCCGCCACGCCTGCGTGCTCGGTTAACCAACGACAGAAGGCCACATCATCCAGATCGGAAATGGCACTGTAATCTGCCAGCAGGAAGTAAGTCCCGGCGCACGGCAGAATTTCCAGCCTGCTGTTGGCCAAAGCCTGCACAAAACGATCGCGTTTGGCAAGGTAGAACGCAGGCAACTGCTGCCAATGTGCGGGTTCGGCATGCAGCATATCGGCCAGCGCCAACTGTGCCGGAGTGTTGACCGAGAAGGTCAGATACTGGTGAACCTTGCGCACCTCGGCACTCAGCGCGACAGGTGCTACGCAGTAACCGACTTTCCAGCCGGTCATATGGAAGGTTTTACCAAAAGAAGAGACGGCGATTGCCCGCTGACGCAGTTGCGGGTGCGCCAGCACGCTGGCATGGCCACCTTTAGCAAAGCAGATGTGTTCGTAAACTTCGTCACTCAGCACGTAGACTTCGTGTTCCGCAATCGCCGCCCACAGTTGCTGCATGTCTTCTGCCTGCCAGGCCGTGGCGGAAGGATTATGCGGAGTATTGACGATCACCAGCCGGGTGCGTGGTGAGATCAATCCAGCAAACCGTTGCCAATCCACTTTGAAGGCGGGCGGTTGCAGGGTGATGCGTTTCAGTTCACCACCGGAAAGCTGTACCGCCGGGGCGTAGCTGTCGTAGCTGGGATCAAAGCAGATCACTTCGTCGCCTGGGCGCACCAGCGCGCTGATGGCGGCGAACAGCGCTTCCGTTGCACCCGCCGTAATAGTCACTTCGCTGGTGGCATTTGGCTGCCAGCCATACAGTTGCGCGGTTTTTTCAGCAATGGCTTCACGCAGTGGGGCAACGCCGGTCATCGGCGCATATTGATTAGCCCCTTGGCTGACGTGCCAGCTCAGGCGCTGTTTCAGATAGTCCGGGCCGTCAAAGTCGGGGAACCCTTGCGACAGGTTGATCGCCTGATGCTGCTGCGCTAACGCGCTCATCTGGGTAAAAATGGTGGTACCGAGGGCCGGTAATTTACTTTCGGGAATCGGGGCGGAAGTGTTCATCTCAGGTTCTTACTCCTGGGGCTTATGTTGCCAACAATATAACACGGTGTTAACCTTTGGCAATCAAGACGTTTAGATGGCTATATGTTCATCGCTACCTTGCAGGAAACTGAGTGTATGACGGAAAACCCGCAACTTCATGCGTTACTGGCGGCTTGCCACTGGATTGGTGACAAGGGTTGGTGCCCGGCCACCGGTGGTAATATGTCGCTGCGCCTCGATCATGAACAGTGTTTGGTAACCGAATCCGGTAAAGATAAAGGCAGCCTGACCAAGCAGGATTTCTTGCTGGTGGACATTGTTACCAACCAGGCTCCAAGTGGGCGCACCCCTTCGGCAGAAACCGGCCTGCATACCTTGATCTACCGTTTGTATCCCCAAGTGAGTGCAATCCTGCATACCCATTCGGTCAATGCTACGGTGCTGTCGCGCGTTGAGAAAAGCGACGCGCTGGTGCTGCAAGGGTATGAAATGCAAAAATCCCTCAGCGGGCAGCAAAGTCATCTGAGCAGCGTAGAAATACCGATTTTTGATAACGACCAGAATATTACAGCGCTGGCGGCCCACGTTGCGGACTATGCGGAAACCACGCCGTTGCAGTACGGTTTTCTGGTGCGTGGGCACGGGCTGTACTGTTGGGGCAAACAGGTGGCAGAAGCACGCCGCCATCTTGAAGGTTTGGAGTTCTTGTTCCAGTGCGAACTGCAACGCCGTTTACTGGAGGCTCAATGATCCGTGCGATTGTGACCGATATTGAAGGCACCACCAGCGATATCCGTTTTGTGCATCAGGTGTTGTTCCCTTATGCCCGCGAGCGGTTGGCCGAATTTGTACGCAGCCATGCTGCCGAAGCGGAAGTGGCCGCCCCATTGGCGGCATTGCGCGAAGAGATTGCTCAGCCGGATGCGGATCATGAGCAGCTGATTGCGGTGCTTTACCGCTTTATGGATGAAGATCGCAAATCGACCGCGCTGAAAACTTTGCAGGGGATCATTTGGCGCAGCGGCTATCACAATGGTGATTTTCGCGGCCATCTCTACCCGGAAGTGGCCGAGCAACTGGCCGCCTGGCAGCAGCAAGGGATAAAGCTGTATGTCTATTCTTCTGGCTCGGTGGAAGCACAGAAACTGCTGTTCGGTTACAGCGAGGCGGGCGACTTACGGCCGCTGTTCAGTGGCTATTTTGATACCCGCGTCGGGGCCAAGCGCGAGATCGCGTCCTACCAGAATATTGTGCGAGATATTGCGCTTGAACCGGCGGAGCTGCTGTTCCTTTCCGATATTCATCAGGAGCTTGATGCCGCGCGGGCCGCGGGTTGGCACACCTGTCAGTTGATTCGCGATGCTGCCGATCCGCTGAGCCAGCATCCACAGGTTGACCGTTTTACTCACATTGATTTAAGGGAGTTTGTCGTATGAGTGGATTGACCATTTTCAGTGACGCAGAACCACAGCAGGCGCTATGGCAGAGTCATGACGTGCAGGCTATTCAGCAGCAACTGGCGCAGATTGGCGTGCGTTTCGAGCGCTGGCAGGCGGATCGTGATTTGGGGGATAACCCACAGCCGGATAGGGTGATCGCCGCCTATCAGCATGAGATCGACCGGCTGGTGGCGGAAAAGAATTATCAGAGCTGGGATGTCATCAGCATGCGCCCGGATAACCCGCAGCGCCAGGAGTTGCGCGGCAAGTTTCTTGCGGAGCATACCCATGGCGAAGATGAGGTGCGTTTCTTTGTGGAAGGCAAGGGGCTGTTCTGCCTGCATCTGGAAGGCAAGGTTTTCCAGATCCTGTGTGAGAAAAACGATCTGCTTTCCGTGCCAGCCAACACTCACCATTGGTTTGATATGGGGTCTGAGCCAAACTTTACGGCGATCCGCATATTTGATAACCCACAAGGCTGGGTAGCGCAGTTTACCGGTGACAAAATTGCCGATGCTTTTCCGCGTTTGGATTGACCCTCGCTTTAAGCCAGATCGTCTTCTCCTGCTTGGCGAACAGGCAGGAGAAGGTGTTCTCTAGTGGCATATTGAGATAAGAAATAATCCAGCTACGCAGGCATTTAACCTAACGCCCGCTGGAAAATCCCGTCAGCCACCTGCTGCGGAGCGATCACGCCGCTGTCCAACACCCAGCCGCTGATTAACGCCGCAGGCGTGACGTCGAACGCCGGGTTATACACCGGGGCATCAGTCGGTGCCCACTGGCAGGAGCCAAAGCTGCCCGCTGCGCCGGTCACTTCTGCTGCGGCGCGCTGTTCGATGGGGAACGCCGCACCGTTTGGGCAATGGGGATCGTGAGTGGTGTGCGGCGCGGCAACGTAAAACGGAATGCGGTGGTAATGTGCCAGCACTGCCAGGCTGTAAGTGCCGATTTTATTGGCCACGTCGCCGTTGGCGGCGATGCGATCGGCCCCGACCCAGACGGCATCGACTTGGCCTGCGGCCATCAGGCTGGCAGCCATCGAATCGCAAATCAGTTGGTAAGGGATGCCAAGCTCGCCCAATTCCCAGGCGGTGAGGCGGCCGCCCTGCAACAGCGGGCGGGTTTCATCCACCCAAACCTGCGCGATCTTGCCTTGCTGGTGGGCACGCAGTAACACACCGATGGCGGTGCCGATCCCGGCGGTGGCTAACCCGCCGGTATTACAGTGGGTCAGCAGGCGGCTGCCCGGTTGCACTCGCTCTGCGCCGTGATCGGCGATGCGATCGCACAGCGCCCGATCTTCTGCTACCAAGCGCAGCGCTTCTGCGGCCATCGCCGTGACCCAATCGGGCTGTGCCAACGCCTGCTTCATGCGATCCAGGTTGTTCATCAGATTCACTGCCGTGGGGCGCGAGGCGCGCAGAGTGAGCAACGCCTGTTCCAGTTCGGTGGGGGATAAACCGCGTTCCGCCAGCAGGGCCAACAATAAGCTGGCCGAAAGGCCAATCAGCGGCGCACCACGTACCCGCAGCGTGCGGATATGCTCCACCAATTCATCCACGCTGTCGCAGGGCAGCCAGCGTTTTTCCTGCGGCAGCGCCTGCTGATCGAGGATCCAAAGTCGATTTTCCTTCAGGTTCAAACTGGTGGTGTTAAGCGTTTGCATCGGCAGTTAAATCCTTGTTATGTGCTTATTGCATCTGTAACGCTATTCTGCCAACATGACTTCCGGATGTATAGACGGCTAAATGCTTTTACGTCTAAAAAATAGAAATCATCGCGAAAGGGGTTGGGGATGTCGCTTTATCGTACGTTTACTGCTGCCGATGCTGTTGAATACGCCCGCCAATATGGGCAGGTTGCCGATCCACAAAGTTTGGTGAGTGCCGATGAGATTGGTGACGGTAATCTGAACCTGGTGTTTAAGATCCGCGATCGCGAAGGTGTGAGCCGAGCGATCGTCAAGCAGGCGCTGCCCTATGTGCGCTGCGTGGGTGAGTCCTGGCCGTTGACGCTGGATCGTTCGCGCATTGAGGCGCAAACCCTGCTGGTTCATGGCGCTTTGTGCCCGCGTCATACGGTGAAGGTATTGCACCACGATGCTGAATTGGCGGTGATGGTGCAGGAAGATCTCTCTGACCACCAGATCTGGCGCAGTGAGCTGGTGAAAGGGCGCTACTATCCGCTGGCGGCCGGGCAACTGGCGGAGTACCTGGCGCAAACCCTGTTCCATACGTCTGATTTTTACCAGAACGCACAGAAGAAGAAGGCGGAAGTCAGCCGTTTTACCAACCCGGAACTGTGCCAGATCACCGAAGATCTGTTTTTCACCGATCCCTATATCGATCATGAACGCAATCAGTTTGACGAGGCGCTGCTGCCGCAGGTGCAGGATCTGCGCAATGACGCAGCCCTGAAGCTGGCGATTGCCGGGCTGAAACATCGCTTTCTGAGCAAGGCCGAAGCGTTGTTGCACGGCGATATCCACAGCGGTTCGATTTTCGTTGCGGAAGGCAAACTGAAGGCTATCGATGCCGAGTTTGGTTTCTATGGGCCGATCGGGTTTGATATGGGGACTGCGCTGGGCAACTTGCTGCTGAATTATTGCGGCTTACCGGGGTTACTTGGCCCACGTGATGCTGCCGCCGGGCGCGAGCAGCGGTTGCAGGATGTGCGCGAACTGTGGCTGATCTTTGCCGATCGCTTCCTGACGTTGTGCCACCAGCACACCCGCGATGTGGCATTGGCGTTGCCGGGTTATGCCGAGCAGTTTCTGCAACAGGTGTGGCGGGATGCGGTGGGATATGCGGGCACCGAACTGATCCGCCGCACTATCGGGTTGGCGCACGTCGCCGATCTGGACAGCATTAACGACCCTGAAATGCGCGCCGACTGCCAGCGCAGTGCACTCAGCCTGGGGCGCACCTTGGTCGTTAATGCCGCGCAAATCGAATATATTGATGCACTGCTGGCGCGTATCCGGCAAAACGGTTGAATATGCAAAGAAAAAGGGGCGATTTGCATCGCCCCTAGGGATTTACTGCGGCAGAAGGTTATGCCGCTTCAGTCTGCTGCTGGCGTTTTTCCTTCTTCACCGGCTTTTCCGATTTGTGTGCCGCCAGCGCTTCAGGAGCGAAGTCATCAACGTTGATCGAACGCAGACGGCTTTCTTCGGCTTTCACCAGGGTCTTCGCTTCATCCGCATTGATTTTGCCTTCTTCCAACGCACGCTGTGCCAAGCGATCCAACCGGGTAAACGGCAGGTTTTTGCCCATCGCTTTACAGAGGCGCTCATGAATCGGCTCTGCGGCGATCACGTCGGCCAGAGCCGCTTCCAGCAGGCCAACCGGGTTATGCTCGCTCGGCGTCAGGTATTGACCACGGCCCAAACGGCTGCGGGTAGCAGACGGTTGTTGGAGGATCTTAGCCAGTTGATGGTCAAGGCGATCCGAAGGCGCAGAGTGGACGCGGCCGAACGGGAACACCACCAAACGCATGGCTCCGGCGATAAAACGATTCGGGAAATTACGCAATAAATCATCCAGCGCTTGTTCCGCCTGGTTCAGGCTGTCCTGCACGCCCCAATGGACCAGCGGCAGATCTTCTTTCTGACGGCCTTCATCTTCAAAGCGTTTCAGCGTTGCCGATGCCAGATACATCTGGCTGAGTACATCCCCCAAGCGCGCGGAGATACGTTCACGGCGTTTCAGGCTACCACCCAGCACGCCCATGGAAACGTCAGACAGCAGGGCCAAGTTGGCGCTCAGCCGGTTTAACTGCTGATAGTAGCGGCGGGTCGAGTCTTTAGTTGGGCTGCTGCTGGTGCGGCCGTTGGTCAGGCCAAGCCACAGACTGCGCATTTTGCTGCTGCCGACGTGGCCCAGATGGCCGAACAGGGCTTTATCGAACGCCTGTAGGTCGTTGTCCTGCGCTGCTGCCATTTCAGTCAGCACATAAGGATGGCAGCGGATCGCCCCTTGACCGAAGATCATCATGGTGCGGGTCAGGATGTTGGCCCCTTCAACCGTGATGGCGATAGGTGCGCCCTGATAGGCACGCGCCAGGAAGTTGGATTCGCCCAGCATGATGCCTTTACCGCCGGTGATATCCATCGCATCAATGATGGCCTGCTGGCCACGGTGGGTACAATGGTATTTCACGATGGCAGACAGCACCGCCGGTTTTTCACCCTGCATCAGCGCATAGGTGATCAGCGAAGCGGCGGCATCCATCACGTAGGTGTTACCGGCAATGCGCGCCAGCGGTTCTTCGATCCCTTCCATCTTGCCGATAGAGATCTTGAACTGACGGCGGATATGGGCATAAGCCCCGGTTGCCAGCGCAATGGATTTCAGGCTACCGGTCGAGTTGGAAGGCAAGGTAATACCGCGCCCGACTGACAGACATTCAACCAGCATACGCCAGCCCTGACCGGCCATTTTTGGCCCGCCGATGATGTAGTCGATCGGCACGAATACGTCGTTGCCGCAGGTTGGGCCATTCTGGAACGGCACGTTCAGCGGGAAATGGCGGTTGCCGATTTCTACCCCTGGGGTGTTGGTTGGGATCAGCGCACAGGTAATGCCTGGTGAGGCGTTATCGCTCAACAGGTGATCCGGGTCATGCAGCTTGAATGCCAGGCCCAATACGGTGGCGATGGGCGCCAGAGTAATGTAGCGCTTGTTCCAGGTCAGGCGCATGCCCAAAACCTGTTGGCCCTGCCATTCGCCCATGCAGACGGTACCGGTATCCGGAATAGCTCCGGCATCGGAACCCGCTTCCGGGCTGGTCAGCGCAAAGCAAGGGATTTCGTCGCCGCGCGCCAGGCCTGGCAGATAATGATCTTTCTGCTCTTCGGTGCCGTAGTGTTGCAGCAGTTCGCCTGGGCCGAGGGAGTTAGGCACGCCAACGGTAATCGCCAGAATACCGGAGACACCGGCCAGTTTTTGCAGTACGCGAGCTTGTGCATAAGGTGAAAACTCCAGGCCGCCGTACTCTTTCTTGATGATCATGGCGAAGAAACGGTGTTCTTTCAGATAGGCCCACAGTTCTGGCGGCAGGTCGGCCAGTTCGTGGGTGATCTGGAAGTCATTCGCCATGCGGCAGGCTTCTTCAACCGGGCCATCGATAAACGCCTGCTCTTCTTCCGTCAATTTGGGTTGCGGATAGTTGTGCAGTTTGTTCCAGTCTGGCTGGCCACGGAACAGATCGCCTTCCCACCAGGTGGTCCCGGCTTCGATGGCTTCTTTTTCCGTGGTGGACATCGGTGGCATCACCTTGCGGAAGGCGTTCAGAGCCGGTGCGGAAAACAGCGAGCGGCGCAGCGAGGTGATATTCAGCGGTAGCAGAACGATCGCCAGTGGCAGCAGCATCCAATAGCTCCACAGGCCGATAGCGCCCATGGCCACCGTGTAGGCCAGCAGAAGGAGACTGCTGAACGTCAGATTCACTCGGTGATAAAACACCACACCAATGAGTGCGAGTAGGACAACGATGCTAAGAACCATCATAAGAAGCTCCGAAGTAGTAAGAGGTCTGACCTGTTGTATATATTGGTTGTAGTCCATGCCCAGGCTTTTATCAATGCATTTACACTTTAATTACAACTTAAGTCACAAACTGGCGATACCCATCGTCAAAAACTTCTACTGTAGCTCAACACAGGTGCTGTTTCATTCACAGCACTTCTCGGTTTTTCTGCGATCCGTTACACTGCACAGCGAAAGATTGACGATGCCACAGCAAAAAAGAGGCGATCTCCATGTACCACGATTTAATTCGCAGTGAACTGAACGAAGCGGCTGATACTCTGGCGAAATTCCTCAGCGATGATGCCAATATTGACGCTATCCAGCGTGCGGCGGTCTTACTGGCCGATGCTTTTAAAGCGGGTGGGAAAGTGATTTCCTGCGGTAACGGCGGCTCCCACTGTGATGCGATGCACTTCGCAGAAGAGCTGACGGGGCGTTATCGTGAAAACCGCCCTGGCTACCCGGCTATCGCGATTTCTGACGTCAGCCATCTGTCCTGCGTCGGCAACGATTTTGGCTATGACTATGTCTTCTCGCGTTACGTGGAAGCGGTTGGCCGTGCGGGGGATGTGCTGCTGGGTATTTCTACTTCCGGTAATTCTGGCAACGTGATCAAGGCCATCGAAGCGGCTCGCGCCAAAGGGATGCACGTCATCACTCTGACCGGCAAAGACGGCGGTAAAATGGCCGGTTCTGCGGATGTTGAAATCCGCGTTCCGCACTTTGGTTACGCCGATCGTATTCAGGAAATTCATATCAAAGCGATCCATATCCTGATTCAACTGATTGAAAAAGAGATGGTCAAGGCTTGATATAGCTAAACCGGTTTAGGCTGGTGGTGAATGGCAGTAGGGCGCAGCAGAGTGCGCCCATAGTGTAATGTGCTTAAGGAGTGGCTTTCGATGTGTGAATTGCTCGGGATGAGCGCAAATGTGCCAACCGATATTTGCTTTAGCTTTAGCGGGCTGGTTCAGCGCGGTGGCGGCACCGGGCCACATAAAGATGGTTGGGGCATTACTTTCTATGAAGGTAATGGTTGCCGCACCTTCAAGGATCCACAGCCGAGTTTCAATTCACCGATCGCCCGCTTGGTACAGGAATACCCGATCAAATCCTGCGCGGTGGTTTCTCATATTCGCCAGGCTAACCGTGGTGAAGTGGCGCTGGAAAATACCCACCCGTTCACGCGTGAACTGTGGGGCCGTAACTGGACCTACGCTCACAACGGCCAGCTTAAAGGGTATCGCCAACTGCCTACCGGCAACTTCCGCCCGGTGGGGCAGACCGACAGTGAATATGCCTTCTGTTGGTTACTGAATCAGTTGGCGTTGAAATATCCACGGACGCCCAGCAATTGGCCCGCGGTGTTCCGCTATATTGCCCAGCTTGCCGATCAACTGCGGCAGAAGGGCGTATTCAATATGCTGCTGTCGGACGGGCGCTTTGTGATGGCCTATTGCTCAACCAATCTTTACTGGATCACCCGACGCGCACCGTTTGGCAAAGCCACGTTGCTCGATCAGGATGTGGAGATTGATTTTCAGCGGCAGACTACGCCCAATGACGTGGTAACGGTGATTGCGACCCAGCCGCTGACGGGCAATGAAACCTGGCACAAAATTGCGCCAGGTGAATTTGCTTTATTTTACTACGGTGAACGGCTTGGCCTGGGTGAGCGGGTTAGCATCAACCGTTGAAGCATATTGCGTCGGCTGGCCGCTGCTGTTAACCGGGTGAGCCAGCACGTATTGACCATTGGTCACGTTAACCATCGGCGGCTGGCGGTTTTTGACAAAGTAGTCATAACCCGGTTTCAACTGGCGCCAGAAGTTGATGTAGTTAGATGAGCGGT
Source organism: Serratia sp. YWN4 (assembly GCF_055790845.1). NCBI lineage: Bacteria > Pseudomonadati > Pseudomonadota > Gammaproteobacteria > Enterobacterales > Yersiniaceae > Serratia > Serratia sp. YWN4. The sequence continues at coordinate 4,390,720 of NZ_CM147696.1, read as the reverse complement.
GGCGTTGCAGATTCTGTTCGGTCATGCGGAACGGATAAATGCTGATATTCACCTGGGCTTGACCATAGGTAAATGCCGCCTCCACATAGCGATAAATCTCGTCCATATAGGTGTTGGTCATCGCATAGCAACCAATGGATTTGCATTCGCCGTGGATCATCAGATAGGCACCGGAATAGCCCTGTGCTTTATCATAATCATTCGGGAAGCCGATATTGATTGCCCGGTAATATTTGCTGTTGGGTTTCAGATTGCGTACGTCGACGCTATAAAAACCTTCCGGGCTTTTAAAGTCGCCTTCACGGCGTTTCGGGCCCAAACCCCCTGAGAAATTGCAAATAGGGAAAGAGTTCACCAAGCGGAATTCATTACCCATTTTGGCGTACAATTCCAGCTTGCGTTCTTCTTTGAATATCTGGATATAGACGGGTGAACCCAATAATTGCTGTTTAACTAGCGGTGATTCGGGGGCCTGCTCGCTGGCGCTACAGGCTGTGATCATCGGTATACAAAATAGCATCGCAAACAACAGCGCGACTTTGCTCATTATTATTCCTGATTATATTTACTGCTGGCTTAGAGAGAGAACGCCGCCAACATGCCACTGACTTATGTGATTGCACTAAATGCCACGCCAGATTACCAGTGTGTTTTTTTTTAGCAATACACGAAGTGTATAAAAAAACTACAAGCATCGATAAAAGTGAATTGACTGGCAGATTTTAACGATGAGTGATGAAAAATTGCCGCTATTTAATTGTATTTGCTTGACTCAGGTCACTAGATAGCACGGAAAAATATTACCAAAAATGTTAGTATCCCACCTCTGTTTTACTATCCTTATTGGTTATCGACGGGGTTATTTTGAGTGAAATAGAATCAACCGCGTCTTGGTATTGATAACAAGGTTTTAACACGCTCTGTGGCCGGAATATTGTGATAGAAAAAACGGTTCAGTGAGAGTTTCATGTTGGGTATGATCTTGTCGTGCTCATCCTGAGGTTGTTATGGCAACCTCGTCATCCTGGCATCGTCTGTGCTTGCCTCTTGGGCTGGTAAGACGTGTGGACATTTTAAACATCGTGTACATCCTATGATCAGAATCAGAAAAGGGTTAGATCTGCCGATATCCGGGATACCGTCTCAGGTGATTCAGGACGGCCCCGTTATCACGCGTGTGGCACTGCTTGGCCAAGATTATGTCGGTATGCGCCCCTCCATGCTGGTGGAGGAAGGCGATCGCGTTAAAAAAGGCCAGGCGCTGTTCGAAGACAAAAAGAATCCTGGCGTTTTCTTCACGGCACCCGCCAGCGGGCGTATTGCTGCTATCCAGCGCGGTGAACGTCGCGTGCTGCAATCGGTAGTGATTGAGATCGAAAACGGCGGTGATGAGCAGGTGGAGTTCGCTTATTACCAGCAGGCCGATCTGCCGCAGTTGGAGCGTGAGCAGGTCGAAAGTGATTTGCTGGCCAGCGGTTTGTGGAGCGCACTGCGCACCCGCCCGTTCAGCAAGGCACCGCGTATTGGCTCTGTACCTCGCGCGATTTTCGTTAGCGCCATGGATACCCAGCCGTTAGCGGCCGATCCGCAGGTGATCATTGCCGAACAGCTGGCGGCGTTTAACGCCGGGCTGACGGTGTTGACGCGCCTGACCGATGGCAAAGTGCATGTCTGTCAGGCGGCAGGTGCCCGGCTGGCGGAACAGAGTGGGGCACAGATTAGCTACAGCGAGTTCGCTGGCCCACACCCTGCCGGTTTGGTGGGGACGCATATTCATTTCCTGGAGCCGGTCAGCCTTAAGAAGACCGTCTGGCATATCGGCTATCAGGATGTTATCGCCATCGGTACCTTGTTTACCACTGGCAGGCTCGATACCCGCCGCGTTGTGGCGCTGGCCGGGCCACAGGTGGAACAGCCCATTCTGCTGCGTACCCGTTTGGGTGCCAGCCTGGATGAGCTGACCGCTGGTCGTCTGAAGGCCGGGGAAAACCGTGTGATTTCCGGTTCGGTGCTGAGTGGCACCCATGCCAGCGGCCCGAACGCCTGGCTTGGCCGCTTCCATAATCAGGTTTCTGTACTGCTGGAAGGGCGTGAGAAAGAGCTGTTCGGTTGGATCGCTCCCGCGCCTGATAAATTCTCTATCACCCGTACCACGCTGGGTCATTTCCTGAAGAATAAGCTGTTCGCTTTTTCGACCACCACCAACGGCGGTGAGCGTTCAATGGTGCCGATCGGCAATTATGAGCGCGTGATGCCGCTGGATATTCTGCCGACCCATTTATTGCGCGATCTGTTGTCTGGCGATACCGACAGCGCTCAGGCGCTGGGCTGCCTGGAGCTGGATGAAGAAGATCTGGCGTTATGCACCTTCGTGTGCCCCGGCAAATATGAATACGGCCCGGTGCTGCGTGACGTGCTGACCAAGATTGAGCAGGAAGGATAACCCATGGGCCTGAAGAATTTTTTTGACAAGATTGAGCATCACTTCACGCCGGGCGGCAAGCTGGAAAAGTGGTATCCGCTGTATGAAGCGACCGCCACGGTGTTCTACACCCCAGGCACGGTGACGCATGGCGCTTCGCACGTGCGTGATGCTATCGATCTGAAACGTATGATGATCCTGGTGTGGCTGGCGGTTTTCCCGGCGATGTTCTGGGGGATGTACAACGTCGGCCAGCAGGCGATTCCGGCATTGCATCACCTGTACAGCGGTGAACAACTGCAACAGGTGCTAGCAGGCGATTGGCATTACAGCCTGGCGCAGTGGCTGGGGGCATCGTTAAGTTCCGATGCGGGCTGGATCAGCAAAATGGTGCTCGGCGCGACCTACTTTGTGCCGATCTACGCCGTGGTCTTCCTGGTGGGCGGTTTCTGGGAAGTGCTGTTTGCCATGATCCGCAAACACGAGATCAACGAAGGCTTCTTCGTGACCTCCATTCTGTTTGCGCTGATCGTGCCACCGACGTTGCCTCTATGGCAGGCGGCGCTGGGCATCACTTTTGGCGTGGTGATCGCCAAAGAGATCTTTGGTGGCACCGGGCGCAACTTCCTTAACCCGGCGTTGGCAGGGCGTGCTTTCCTGTTCTTCGCTTATCCTGCGCAGATTTCCGGCGATCTGGTGTGGACTTCCGCAGACGGTTTCTCTGGTGCCACGCCGTTGGCGCAATGGGGTACGGGTGGGGTTCACAGCCTGAGCAACGCCGTGACCGGGCAGCCGATCACCTGGATGGATGCATTCATGGGCAATATCCCAGGCTCGATCGGGGAAGTGTCCACGCTGATGATCCTGATTGGCGGTGCGATCATCCTGTTTGGCCGCGTGGCTTCCTGGCGCATTGTGGCCGGGGTGATGATCGGCATGATCGCCACCGCTTATCTGTTCAACGCCATTGGTTCTGCCACCAACCCGCTGTTTGCCATGCCATGGTACTGGCATCTGGTGCTCGGGGGTTTTGCCTTCGGCATGATCTTTATGGCTACCGACCCGGTTTCTGCCTCGTTTACCAACAAGGGGAAATGGTGGTACGGCATGTTGATCGGCACGATGTGCGTGCTGATCCGAGTGGTCAATCCGGCCTATCCGGAAGGCATGATGCTGGCGATCCTGTTCGCCAACCTGTTCGCACCGCTGTTCGATTATCTGGTGGTGCAGGCCAACATCAAGCGGAGAAAAGCCCGTGGCGAATGAATCTAAAAATGACAGCATCGGCAAAACGCTGATGGTCGTCCTGCTGTTGTGCTTGGTGTGTTCTGTGGTGGTGGCGGGTTCCGCCGTGGGTTTGAAACCCAGACAGCAGGAACAACGGTTATTGGACAAACAACGCAACATTCTTGACGTCGCAGGGTTGCTGGTACGTGGCATGCCCGGTGAGCAGGTCAGAGCGCTGTTTAGCAAACGTATTGAAACACGCCTGCTGGATCTGAACAGCGGTGAGTTTGTGCCGGGTAATCATAGCGATTTTGATCTGGCCGCCGCGTTGCGCAGCAATGCCAACAGCATCGCCTTACCGGCCAGTAAAGATCTGGCCGGGATCCGCCGCCGCAGCAACCAGGCAGAAATCTATCTGGTGCGTGATGACGCAGGTGCGGTAAGCAAAATCATACTGCCGGTATACGGTGCCGGGCTGTGGTCGATGATGTACGCCTTTGTGGCAATTGATGCCGACGGTAATACCGTGCGCGGCCTCAGTTTCTACCAGCACGGTGAAACCCCAGGGCTGGGTGGTGAAATCCAAAACCCTAACTGGCGTGCGCAGTGGGTGGGCAGGCAGCTGTTTGATGAAAACGGCAACCCGGCGATCCGCATTGTGAAAGGCGGTGCGCGCTCAGGGGATATTCACTCGGTGGATGGTTTATCCGGTGCGACGCTCACCTCCAACGGTGTGCAGAATACCTTTAATTTCTGGTTGGGCGAGCACGGCTTTGGCCCATTCCTGCAAAGAGTCCGTGAAGGAGCGCTGAAGAATGGCTGATTCCAAAGAGATTAAGCGGGTTCTACTGGGGCCGCTGTTTGACAATAACCCGATTGCCTTGCAGATCCTCGGGGTGTGTTCGGCGCTGGCGGTGACCACCAAGCTGGAAACGGCGTTGGTGATGACCATTGCGGTGACGCTGGTGACCGCGTTTTCCAGCTTCTTTATTTCGCTGATTCGTCATCATATTCCCAACAGCGTGCGCATTATCGTACAGATGACCATCATTGCTTCGCTGGTGATCGTGGTAGACCAATTGCTGCGTGCGTATGCGTTTGAGATTTCGAAACAGCTGTCGGTATTCGTTGGCCTGATTATCACCAACTGTATCGTGATGGGGCGCGCGGAAGCTTACGCCATGAAGTCGCCGCCGATCGAAAGCTTTATGGACGGGATTGGCAACGGTTTGGGGTACGGCGTGATCCTGATCCTGGTGGGGTTCCTGCGCGAGTTGATCGGTTCGGGCATGTTGTTCGATATCCCGGTACTGGTGACGGTGCAGAACGGCGGCTGGTATCAGCCTAATGGCCTGTTCCTGCTGGCGCCAAGCGCGTTCTTTATCATCGGCCTGCTGATCTGGGGTTTACGCACCCTGAAGCCAGCGCAGATAGAAAAGGAGTAACCGCCGATGGAACATTATATCAGCCTGTTTGTGCGCGCAGTGTTTGTTGAAAACATGGCGTTGGCGTTTTTCCTCGGCATGTGTACCTTCCTGGCGGTGTCGAAAAAGGTTTCTACCGCCTTTGGCCTGGGGATTGCGGTCACTCTGGTGCTCGGCATTTCCGTGCCGGTGAACAACCTGGTGTATAACCTGCTGCTGCGCGACGGTGCGCTGGTGGAAGGTGTCGATCTGAGCTTCCTTAACTTCATCACCTTTATCGGTGTGATCGCCGCACTGGTACAGATTCTGGAGATGATCCTCGATCGTTTCTTCCCGGCTTTGTATAACGCCCTCGGTATCTTCCTGCCGCTGATCACCGTGAACTGCGCCATCTTTGGTGGCGTGTCCTTCATGGTGCAGCGCGATTACAACTTTATGGAATCCGTGGTGTATGGCTTTGGCTCCGGTATCGGCTGGATGTTGGCCATCGTGGCTTTGGCGGGGATCCGCGAAAAACTGAAGTATGCCGATGTGCCAGCCGGGTTACGTGGTCTGGGCATTACCTTTATTGCCACCGGGCTGATGGCGTTGGGCTTTATGTCCTTCTCTGGCGTTCAGTTATAAAGGCGGGAAGTATTTATGGAAATTATTTTAGGCGTCGCCATGTTCACCTGCATCGTTATGGTGTTGGCACTGCTGATTCTGTTTGCCAAATCCAAGCTGGTGAATACCGGTGATATCGCCGTTGAGGTTAATGGCGATCAAGATAAAAGTTTTACCGCTCCGGCGGGGGATAAACTGCTCAACATGCTCTCCAGCCAAGGGATCTTTGTTTCCTCGGCCTGTGGCGGCGGCGGTTCCTGCGGCCAGTGCCGGGTGGTGATCAAAGAGGGCGGCGGCGATATTCTGCCCACCGAGCTTTCTCACATCAGCAAGCGTGAAGCCAAAGAGGGTTGCCGCCTGGCGTGCCAGGTGAATGTGAAGCAGAACCTCAAGATCGAACTGCCGGAAGAGATCTTCGGCGTGAAGAAATGGGATTGCGAAGTTATCTCCAACGATAACAAAGCCACCTTTATCAAAGAGCTGATGCTGAAGATCCCGGATGGCGAAGATGTGCCATTCCGTGCCGGGGGCTTTATCCAGATCGAGGCTCCGGCGCACGAAGTCAGCTATGCCGATTTTGAAGTACCACAGGAATACCGGGGTGATTGGGACAAGTTCAACCTGTTCCGCTTCCGTTCGGTGGTGAAGGAACCCACGGTTCGAGCCTACTCAATGGCCAACTACCCGGATGAAAAGGGCATTATTATGCTCAACGTGCGTATCGCTACGCCGCCACCGAATAACCCTGAGGCACCGCCGGGCATTATGTCTTCCTATATCTGGTCGCTGAAAGCGGGCGACAAGGTGACGATCTCCGGGCCGTTCGGCGAGTTCTTTGCCAAAGATACCCAGGCAGAAATGGTGTTTATCGGCGGTGGGGCCGGTATGGCACCGATGCGTTCACACATTTTCGATCAGCTGAAACGCCTGCAATCCAAGCGCAAAATCACTTTCTGGTACGGTGCCCGTTCTCTGCGTGAAATGTTCTATGAGGATGACTTCAATCATCTGCAGGAAGAGAACGAAAACTTTACCTGGCACGTGGCGCTTTCCGATCCGCAGCCGGAAGATAACTGGGCTGGCTATACCGGCTTTATTCACAATGTCCTGCTGGAAAATTACCTGAAGAACCATCCGGCACCGGAAGATTGTGAGTTTTACATGTGTGGCCCGCCAATGATGAACGCGGCAGTGATCAAGATGCTGAAAGATCTGGGTGTTGAAGACGACAATATTATGCTCGATGATTTTGGTGGTTAAACAGGCGGTTGAATGAAGTTTTGCATGACAATAGTGGCGCTTGGCGCCACTTTGCTCTTGGCAGGGTGTGAGCCGAAGCAGGAAAATCTCGACGGCAAGACGATGGGAACCTATTACTCGATCCGTTTTGTGCCAGGGGAAGAGACGCCCGCAGTGGAGACGTTGCGCGCCGAGATCGATAAACGGCTGGAACAGGTTAACGATCAGATGTCGACCTATCGGCCCGATTCTGAACTGAGCCGTTTTAATGCCAGCCGCGAAGTGAACCAACCGTTCCCGGTTTCCGCTGCAACCACGGAAGTGGTGCTGGAAGCGTTGCGTATCAACCGGGTGACCGACGGTGCGCTTGATGTCACCGTTGGGCCGCTGGTGAATCTGTGGGGTTTTGGCCCAGAAGGGCGCCCGAATAAAGTGCCGAGCGCCGCCGAACTGGAGCTGCGCCGTAGCTGGACTGGGATCGACAAGCTGTCGGTCGAAGGTAACGCGCTGGTGAAGAGCATTCCGGAGTTGTATGTCGATCTCTCTTCCATCGCCAAAGGTTATGGTGTGGATGTGATCGCGCAATACCTGCAATCACAGCAGGTCAAAAACTACATGGTTGATATCGGTGGTGAAGTGCGTACCCGCGGCCATAACGGCGAGAAACAACCGTGGCGTATTGCCATTGAACGCCCAATCGCCGGTGTGGAGCAACAGGCACATCTGGTGATTGAACCGGGTGAAATGTCTATCGCCACCTCTGGGGATTACCGTAACTACTTCGAACAGGATGGGGTGCGCTATTCTCATACTATCGACCCTGCCACCGGTAAGCCGATCAACCATCATCTGGTATCGGTTACCGTGATCAGCCCGCAGTGTATGACCGCTGACGGCCTTTCCACCGGCCTGAATGTGCTGGGGCCGGATCGGGGTATGGCGCTGGCAAACCTGATGGGGATTCCGGTCTTCATGATCGTGAAAACCGCCAACGGTTTTGAAGAGCGTTATTCTGCGGCGTTCAAACCCTATCTGAAGAAAAGCGAGTGAGGCGGTTATGCTGACGGTATTCGTTGCATCCTTTGTGCTGTTTCTGCTGGTGGTTGCTGGCATGTCGCTCGGCTATCTGTTCCGACGCAAAACCCTGCAAGGCAGTTGTGGGGGGATTACCGCGTTGGGAATGGAGAAAGTCTGCGATTGCCCAGAACCCTGCGATGCACGCAAAAAGCGTTTGGCGAAAGAAGCGCGGCGGCGTGAGCAACTGGAAAAGCATCGCATTTTATAACCGCTGAATATCAAGGGGTTCTGTACGCAGAGCCCTTTTCTTATCCCATCTGATCATTTTCGCGTTTGAGTTCCCTATATTTTACTGTATATTTAAACAGTATTCTGGGAGGGTGAGATGCGTAAAATCATTCATGTCGATATGGATTGCTTCTTCGCGGCGGTGGAAATGCGCGACGATCCCAGCCTGCGCGATATTCCATTAGCGATTGGTGCCAGCGCCGATCGGCGTGGGGTGATCAGCACCGCCAACTACCCTGCACGCCGTTACGGGGTACACAGCGCCATGTCTACCGCCATGGCGCTCAAACTTTGCCCGCACCTGAAGCTGCTACCGGGGCGGATGGCGGCCTATAAAGAAGCCTCGCAGCAGATCCGCGCTATTTTTGCCCGCTACACCTCCTTGATTGAACCGCTGTCGCTGGACGAAGCCTATCTGGATGTGAGCGACAGCGTACAGTGCAGCGGCTCAGCAACGTTGATCGCCCAAGAGATCCGCCAGGCGATCTCAGATGAATTGCATCTCACCGCCTCGGCCGGGATCGCGCCGATCAAATTTCTCGCCAAGATCGCCTCGGAATTGAATAAACCCAACGGCCAATACGTGATTACGCCCGCGCAGGTGCCGGGTTTTTTGCAGCAGTTGCCGCTCGGTAAGATCCCTGGCGTGGGCAAAGTGACCGCCAAGCGGCTGGAGGAACTGGGGTTGCGCACCTGTGCCGATGTGCAGCAATACGATCTGGCGGCATTGCTAAAAAGCTTCGGCAAGTTTGGCCGGGTACTGTGGGAGCGCAGCCAGGGTATTGATGAGCGAGAGGTTTCCCCCGATCGCCTCCGTAAGTCGGTCGGCGTTGAGCGCACGCTGGCAGAAGATATTCACCATTGGCAAGATTGTGAGACGCTGATTGTCGACAAACTGTATCCCGAGTTGGAGATGCGCTTGCGTAAGGTTAAACCGGATCTGCACATCGCCCGGCAAGGGGTGAAACTGAAGTTTCAGGACTTTCAGCAGACCACGCAGGAGCATATCTGGCCGGTGCTGAATAAAGAGGATTTGATCAACGTTGCGCGCCAAGTGTGGCAGGAGCGGCGGGAAGGGCGCGGTGTGCGCTTGGTCGGGTTGCATGTCACGTTGCTGGATCCGCAGCTTGAGCGGCAACTGGTGCTGACGTGGTAAGAACGGGTGGTTGATGTATTAACCTGCAAGGGCACAATATTGCACCCTTGCAGCATAACTCTTATTCGCGCTCAGGAATTGCTTTCAGCAGTTCGGTCAACAGCGTCCAGTATTGCCCGACGCTGGCGATATGCACTTGCTCATCCGGCGAGTGTGGCCCGGTGATGGTTGGCCCAATCGACACCATATCCATATGCGGGTAAGGCTTTTTGAACAAGCCACATTCCAACCCGGCGTGGATCACCATAATGTTTGGCGTGCTGTTAAACAGTTTCTGGTAGGTTTCACGCACCAGTTGCATCACCGGTGAGTTGGCATCGGGTTGCCAGCCGGGATAAGCCCCCTTGGCTTCGGTCTGTGCGTTGGCCAGTTGCCCCAGCGCGCTCAGCATCCCCACCACGTAATCTTTACCGCTGTCGATCAGAGAGCGGATCAGGCAGACGATCTCTGCTTCTTTTGCGCTGGTAGTGACTACGCCGACGTTCAGTGAGGTTTCCACCACGCCTTTCACTTCGTCGCTCATGCGGATCACACCGTTAGGCGTGCCGTTCAGCAGGGCGATAAAACGCGCCTGGCAGCTTGCGGTCATTGCCTGTGATGTGCTGGTGACGGGATCCAGCAGCACGGTAATATTTTTCTCTTTCGCGACCAGTTCGTTTTTCAGGATAGTCAGATAATGTTGGCTCAGCGCTTTCAGCGCATCGGCCTTGGCTGCCGGTACGGCAACCACCGCAGAAGCCTCGCGCGGGATCGCGTTACGCAACGTACCGCCGTTCAGATCCAGCAAGCGCAGATCCAGTTCTTGCGCATGGGCAAACAGGAAACGCGCCAGCAGTTTGTTGGCGTTGCCTAAGCCCTGATGGATTTCCGCGCCTGAGTGGCCACCCTTCAAGCCCTTGATGGTCAGCTTCAGGGTTTGATAACCGGCTGGCAGCGCTTCACGTTGCAGCGGCAGCGTGGTAATGAAATCAATACCGCCAGCGCAACCCATGTAGATTTCGCCTTCCGTTTCGGAGTCGGTGTTGATCAGGATATCGGCCTGCAACCAGTTGGGCTGCAAGCCAAAAGCGCCATCCATACCGGCTTCTTCGGTCATGGTCAGCAGCACTTCCAATGGGCCGTGCTCAACGCGGTCATCAGCCAGGACGGCCAGCGCAGAGGCCATGCCGATGCCGTTATCCGCGCCCAGCGTGGTGCCACGGGCTTTTACCCAGTCACCATCAACGTAAGCCTGAATCGGATCTTTGGCGAAGTCGTGAACGGTGTCGTTATTTTTCTGCGGCACCATATCGAGGTGTGCCTGCATCGCAACCGGCTTGCGGTTTTCCATGCCTTTGGTGGCTGGCTTGCGCAGTAGGATGTTACCTACCTGATCGCGTTCGGCGTGCAGGTGCTTTTCTTTTGCCCAACTGAGGATGTGCTGTGCCAGTGCTTCTTCATGGTAAGAAGGGTGGGGAATCGAGCAGATCTTGGCAAAAATATCCCACAGCGGCTGTGGCGAAAGTTGAGACAATTCAGACACTAGAGGTCTCCTGTAACAGCATGCCTTGCAGAGGGAATGCTGCGCGGTTAGGGGGAGTTGATATCTGTGCTTGGTGGCACGATGCTGAGAGAATATCACTTTATTCCAGGGCGTGCGCGCCGGTTTAGCCAGACGAAATACTGATGAATTCCTCAGTTCAACTGGTATTCGGCGCGGTCAGTCTCTATAATCTCGCGCAACCTTTTTTCCCCCTGATTACTGAATAAGCCACATTAACTGCTGGCCGGGACCACACATTCTATGAGCGAAAAATACGTTGTTACCTGGGACATGTTGCAAATGCAAGCGCGCAAACTGGCTCACCGCCTGCTGCCTGCCGATCAATGGAAAGGCATCATTGCCGTCAGCCGCGGTGGCCTGGTTCCGGCCTCTTTGCTGGCGCGTGAACTGAGCATCCGCTATGTGGATACCGTGTGTATTTCCAGCTATGACCATGACAACCAGCGCGAGATGAAGGTGCTGAAACGTGCCGAAGGTGATGGTGAAGGTTTTATCGTGGTTGACGATCTGGTGGATACCGGCGGCACCGCGAAAGCGATCCGTGATATGTACCCGAAAGCCCACTTCGTCACTATTTTTGCCAAACCGGCTGGCCGTCCGTTAGTTGACGACTACGTGGTTGATATCCCTCAGGATACCTGGATCGAACAGCCATGGGACATGGGCGTTGCCTTTGTACCACCGATCGGCGGCCGTTGAGTTCAGCCAAAACGCCCGGTTCCGCCGGGCGTTGGTATTTATTGCCGCTAGCTGCCTGATTTCGTCATCTTCTGTAAATTCCCCGCGTTCTGCCCGTTGAGCTTTGGTGTCTATAGCCAGAGTTAGGTACACTACCCCCAGACATTCCGGCTGTTTTCGGCCTTGAAGCAAGATTCTCGGAGGCTGTTGTTACCATGGCACAAGCCAACCTTTCTGAAGTACTGTTCAAACCTTCATTTAAACATGTCGAAACCTCGACGTTGGTATCGCGCGCTCATCATACGGTGGGAGCAGATATGCACTCCGCACTGGAAGGGGATACCGGCAACAATTGGTATCGCATGCTCAATCACCTGCTGTGGACCTGGCGCGGTATCGATCCGTTGGAGATCAGCGAAGTCTTGGCGCGTATTGCCAACTCGAACGCCGAGCACAGCGACGATCACCTGCTGGATACCGTGGTGGGTTATCGCAACGGCAACTGGATTTATGAATGGGTACGCCAAGGGATGCTGTGGCAACAGCGGGCGCTGGAGCAGCAAGATCCGCTGCTGGGCGGGCAGTATTGGTTAAATGCCGCCAATCTATACAGCATTGCCGGTTACCCGCATCTGAAAGGGGATGAACTGGCTGAGCAGGCGGAAGTGCTGTCCAACCGCGCGTATGAAGAGGCCGCCTTGCTGTTGCCGTATCAGCTCAAAGAACTGGAGTTCGCCATTGAGGGCGGCAGCGCGATCACCGGTTTTCTGCATATGCCGGAAAACGGACAGGCTCCGTTCCCAACGGTGCTGATGTGCGGCAGCCTCGATACGTTACAGACCGACTATCACCGCCTGTTCCGCGATTACCTGGCCCCGCTGGGCATTGCCATGCTGACCATTGACATGCCTTCTATTGGCTCATCTTATAAATGGAAGCTGACGCAGGACTCCAGCTTTCTGCATCAGCAAGTATTGATGCAACTGCCTTCGGTGCCGTGGATCGATCACCAGCGCGTTGCTGCCTTTGGTTTCCGTTTTGGTGCTAATGTGGCGGTACGTCTGGCTTATCTGGAAGCGAACCGCCTGCGTGGTGTGGCGTGCGTGGGTGCTCTGGTACACAGCCTGCTGTGCGAAGCGCGATGCCAGGAACTGGTGCCCGACATGTATATGGACGTGCTGGCCAGCCGCATGGGCATGTCGAATGCGTCCGACAGCGTATTGAGAACCGAACTGAACCGCTATTCGCTAAAAACGCAGGGGCTGCTTGGCCGTCGTTGCCCAACGCCGATGCTGGCGGCTTATTGGGATGGCGATCCGCTCAGCCCGAAAGCCGAAGCTCAACTGATCGCCTCATCCTCGCTGGATGGCAAATTGATCGCCATCCCTCGCTCGCCGGTCTACGAGAGTTTCCACAAATCGCTGCTGGAGATTTGTAACTGGTTGAAAGATAAAATGCGTTAACCAGTTGCTAATTTTCAACAGTTTGCTAAAAAGGGTGGTCTACATTGAGGAGGTTAAAGAATGACGTTACCAAGTGGCCATCCTAAGAGCCGGTTAATGAAACGCTTTGCCAGCCTGGGGCCTTATCTGCGCGAAGGCAAATGTGAAAATGACCGTTTCTTCTTTGATTGTTTAGCGGTCTGCGTCAACGTAAAGCCCGCACCGGAAAAGCGTGAGTTCTGGGGATGGTGGATCGAACTTCAGGCTGACCAATCCCGCTTTACCTATACCTATCAATTTGGCCTGTTCAATAAAGATGGGCAGTGGAAAGCAGAAAAGATTAAAGACAGTGAAGTACAAGAGAAGTTGGAAACCACGCTGCGCGATTTCCATCGTCGCTTGGGGGAACTGATGACCAGCCTGGAACTGGTGCTGGAGCCTGCTGCTGACTTTAATGAGAAACCGATCAAACTCTCCGCCTAGATCATTTTCGCTTCATAATTGCGCTGAAATCGCGTTGTGCCTGTTGGCATAACGCGTGTCTCCTGTTACAAAGTTCTTTGTATTCCCTTCTTATTTCAACGGCAGAGAGATTATGAGCAGCGGCCAGACATTGGTTGTGAAATTGGGCACCAGCGTGTTGACCGGCGGATCGCTGCGTCTTAACCGCGCCCATATTGTCGAACTGGTGCGCCAGTGCGCGCAGCAGCATGCGGCAGGTCACCGTATTGTTATTGTCACTTCCGGGGCGATTGCTGCCGGGCGTGAGCACCTGGGCTACCCCGAACTGCCCGCCACCATTGCGTCCAAACAGCTGTTGGCGGCGGTAGGGCAAAGCCGCCTGATCCAACTGTGGGAACAGTTGTTCTCAATCTACGGTATCCACATCGGGCAAATGCTGCTGACGCGTGCCGATCTGGAAGACCGCGAGCGGTTCCTCAACGCGCGTGACACCATGAGCGCGCTGCTGGATAACCGTATCGTGCCGGTGATCAATGAAAATGATGCGGTGGCCACCGCGGAAATCAAGGTTGGCGATAACGACAACCTTTCGGCACTGGCGGCCATCCTGGCCGGGGCGGATAAACTGCTGTTGCTGACCGATCAGCAGGGCTTGTACACTGCCGATCCGCGCAATAACCCCTCGGCGGAGCTGATCCGTGAAGTGCATGGCATTGATGATGCCCTGCGTGCCATCGCCGGTGACAGCGTATCCGGCCTTGGCACTGGCGGTATGGGCACCAAATTACAGGCCGCCGATGTCGCTTGCCGTGCGGGTATTGATGTGATTATCGCGGCGGGTAGCAAGCCGGGCGTGGTGGCCGATGTCATTGAAGGCAAACCGGTAGGCACCCGTTTCCATGCGCTGGAAACCCCGTTGGAAAACCGTAAACGCTGGATCTTTGGCGCACCGCCTGCGGGGGAGATCACCGTTGATGATGGTGCGGTAGACGCGATGATGGCGCGTGGCAGCTCACTGCTGCCAAAGGGGATCCGTGACGTTAAAGGTGATTTTTCCCGTGGCGAAGTGATCCGCATCTGCAATCTGGCGGGCCGCGATCTGGCTCATGGCGTCAGCCGCTATAACAGCGATGCGATGCGTATGATTGCCGGGCATCACTCGCAGGAAATCAACGAAATTTTGGGTTATGAGTATGGCCCGGTGGCAGTCCACCGCGACGATATGATTGTCAGCTAAGGAGTGAGCATGCTCGAGCAGATGGGGAAGGCCGCGAAGCAGGCTTCCTGGCAACTGGCGGTGCTAAGCACGGCAAAGAAAAATCAGGTGTTGGCGGTGATGGCCGACAGGCTGGAAGCTAACAGCGAAGTGATCTTGCAGGCTAACGAACAGGATATGGCGCAGGCGCGTGAGGCCGGTATGAGTGAAGCCCTGCTGGATCGCCTGTTGCTGACGCCCGCCCGCCTGGCGGCGATCGCCAATGATGTGCGGCAGGTGTGCCGCCTGAGCGATCCGGTGGGGCGTGTGCTCGATGGTAGCCTGTTGGACAGTGGCCTGAAGCTGGAACGCCGCCGCGTGCCGCTCGGCGTGATCGGGGTGATCTATGAAGCGCGCCCTAACGTCACGATCGACGTTGCCAGCCTGTGCCTGAAAACCGGCAATGCGGTGATCTTACGCGGTGGCAAAGAGACGCACCATACCAATCAGGCCACGGTGAAAGTGATCCAGCAAGCGTTGGAACAATGCGGCCTGCCTGCCGCCGCCGTGCAGGCGATTGAAAGCCCGGATCGTGCACTGGTGAACGAACTGCTGCGTATGGATCGCTATGTCGACATGCTGATCCCGCGTGGCGGTGCTGGTTTACACAAACTGTGCCGCGAACAGTCGACGATTCCGGTAATCACCGGCGGCATTGGCGTGTGCCATATCTACGTGGACGACAGCGTGGACTATGACAAAGCGCTATTGGTGATTGAAAACGCCAAGATCCAGCGGCCAAGTGCCTGCAACTCGGTGGAAACCCTGCTGGTTAACCGCACTATCGCTAACAGCTTCTTGCCCGCGCTGAGTGCGCGTATGGCAGCGGTGGGGGTGACGCTGCACGCCAGCGATAATGCGATGCCTTTATTGCAGGAAGGCCCGGCAAGGGTGATTGCGGTAGAGGCGAAAGACTACGACGACGAATGGCTGTCGCTGGATATGAACGTAACGCTGGTGGACGATATCGATCAGGCGATCGACCATATCCGCACTCACGGCACCAGCCACTCGGATGCGATTCTGACGCGTTCGCTGAGCAACGCCGAGTATTTTGTACGTGCGGTGGATTCCTCCGCGGTGTACGTCAATGCCAGCACCCGTTTTACCGACGGTGGCCAGTTTGGTCTGGGAGCCGAAGTGGCGGTGAGCACCCAGAAACTGCACGCTCGTGGCCCGATGGGGTTGGATGCGTTGACGACCTATAAATGGATTGGTTACGGCGACGATCTGGTTCGCAGTTAACGTTTCGTAGCAAGCTAGGGGCACGCTGTGCCCCTATGACATTTAGCTTTAAACTCTAATAAGTATACGGCTGACGCTAAATGCAGCAGATGATTAGCTGCCTATTGACTCACCCGGTGCTTTTGCATAATTTGTTCAGCGTACTCCGGTATGCATCTGCATACCCGGCCCAAGGCCGATATAGCTCAGTTGGTAGAGCAGCGCATTCGTAATGCGAAGGTCGTAGGTTCGACTCCTATTATCGGCACCAGTCAAACATTCACCAACGTCTACTAAAGTCTACCAAAACCCCTTATATACTGCCTGTCTTGGCGCAATCCATAGTATCCCTACGTATACTGACATACCCCAAAATCTACAGGTAAATGGGGGTATTTTATGTTAGGTCTAGTGGTCATCCTCGAAAGATGACCGGGGCAGAATGACCGTCAAATACAGTTGCAACTTACCTGAACGTTACCTGACGTATTACCGCAGCAGCACGGAAACCGTCGCCAAGTCCACGGTTGATGAACGTATTAATGCACTGAGAGTGCATAACAAACTCATTGAAGATGAGAGGGTTCAGACCGGGCAGTTGGTAAAGAGAAGAGTTGTGCTCATCAAAAAAATGCCGCACTGATTAACACTGTAGCAAGAAGTTAGCACCAGAACGGTCTTTCACGGATGGGAGGGGCGTATGGCATATTCGATAACACCACTTATATTTCCGGTTCTGGCGTAACCACATTGGCCACCGTGGAGGGATTCTGCCACGCATAATGGCGGGGTCTTGACGTTACCGACCCCTGTGTCACCGACGCTTACCCGGTTTATACCGCACTGCACGAAGGCTTGAAAAACCTCGAGACTTCCGATGATCGCTATTTCATGCTGCAAGTGATCAAACAGTGCGTTTGGGCGAAGGGCGAATCTTCTGACCGGGTAGCACAATGGCTGGCGGAATATGCACAAAGCGCCGAGCATGCTTATGCTGCCAGCCAGGCGGATATTGACGAAAACCAGAAAAGAATAACTGCCCTGGAGCAGGCATTGCAGGACTTCAAGGCCGGTCTTGACGTGTGGAGGGTAACGGAAACCTTTTGTTGGTGGGTTAGGTGTCTGTCATTTAGAGTTGCCACTGCCCTCCTGCTTACTGGATACTATTCAGCATCAATTTCACTCAACATTATGACATTAATGACAAATCCTCCCGACCAAACCGTGCAAGATCTTGCCCACCTCGCCTTTTGTGCCTTTGTCGCATTACATACTGCCGTTCAGCAAGGTGCCATCACTTCTCCCCCATGGTAGATCACCTGTTCCTCGTTCGCTGGCTGGCGACAGCCCAAAAGCAGAAACGGTTTCCCCGCAGTGTGGCTATCGATATTTAGCAGTTATTGGACAAGGGGTGTAAGCGTGGGGTTGAGGCCAAACTCAGAACCCGCTTCGAGTACGTCTGGCGTTCCTGTGATGGCGAGTTAAAGCACCAAAACGATCTGTTCAGGCTTACCTACGCAATCGAAAACCTCAAGGCACAGTGCTGGCGTAATGAACTGGTCACGCTGGCCGAGTGGAATAACGGCCTATCCGGTGAGTTGGAACCCACACTGTATGGGGTCAAGTCGGCGCTCAACGCGGCGTTTACCCAAAAAGGCCGGTTAATCACGCCGTTTGAGTTTAGGGTGGTAGGCCAACGTTCAGGCTTTTATCGATGCTTTAGCCACCGGCTTCCTCACCGCCAGTGAATCAGGGAATACAGTGACATTGAGGCCAACGGGACTGATAGCGGCGTCTTTATCTGAATCTGAGTCAGGATAATCATTGCAAACGGGCTTTCTCATGGTTAATATTCGCGCAAAATTTATATAAGCAAATATTAAGCGTTTCCAACAAGGATTGTTTGATGCTATCCCCCCGTTTTGTCCGCCGGGCGCGACGTTGTCGTGCCTGTGCTATTGCTGTGCCTGCGCTTCTGATGGTTTCACCTATGGCATTTGCCGCTAGCGCCATCAATAACAACGAACAAGTGATCTTGCAGCAGCAACGTCAGCGTGCGCTGGAACAACAGTTGTTGCCCCCCACGCCCGATGTGCGTCTGTTGCCCCCGGCTTCACGGTTGGGGCGTTTGGCATTCCCGCTGGAACAACCTTGCTTCAACATTGATCGCGTGGAACTGAGTGGCCAGGAGGCCCTGCCGCGCTGGTTGCCGTTACAGCGCATCGCCAATCAGGCGCAGGGCCAGTGTCTGGGCGGTAAAGGCATCAATCTGCTGATGAGCACTATGCAGAACCGCCTGGTGGATCACGGCTATATCACCACCCGTGTTCTGGCCCCGCAGCAGGATTTAAAGAGCGGCACGCTGCAACTGAAAATCCTGCCCGGTTTTATCCGCCAGGTGAAACTGACGCCGGACAGCGGCCAGTATGTCAGCCTGTTCAATGCTTTCCCGCCGCGCGCCGGTCAATTACTGGACTTGCGTGATATCGAGCAGGGGCTGGAGAACCTGCAACGCCTGCCGACCGTGCAGGCCAATATGGAAATCGTTCCCGCTGCAAAACCCGGTGAAAGCGATATTCAGCTCAACTGGCAGCAGGCCAAAATCTGGCGACTGGGCGCGTCGCTGGACGATTCCGGTTCGAAAGGCACCGGGCGTTATCAGGGCGGATTGACTTTCTCGCTGGATAACCCGCTGTCACTCAGCGATCTGTTCTATATCTCCGGCACCCGTGCGCTGCAACCCGGCAATGCCAAGAGCAGCAAAAACCTCACCGCCCACTACTCGGTGCCGTTCCGCTACGCGATGCTGTCAGTCACCGCCAACGACTACGACTATCACCAGACCGTGGCCGGGTTGAATGGCGATTTTCGCTACAGCGGTGACAGCCAGAACCTGACGGTGCAACTGAGCCGGGTGCTGCACCGCAGTGGTAGCCAGAAGACCACCTTTACCTACGATATCCTGACGCGTGGGTCGAAGAACTACATCAATGACACTGAAGTGGAAGTGAATCGCCGCCGCACCGCCGCCTGGCGCATGGGGCTGCAACACCGCCACTTTATCCAGCAGGCGACGCTGGATGCCGGTATTAGCTATCAACGTGGCACCCGCTGGTTCGGTGCACTGCCTGCGCCGGAAGAGTCTTACGGTGACGCCACCGCGCTGAGCAAGATTATCCAAATCTCCAGCCAGTTGAACGTGCCGTTTTCGCTGGGTAAGCAGACCTTCCGCTACAACGTTCAGTACCAGCGCCAGATGAGTAACACCCCGCTGACGCCGCAGGACCAGTTTGCCATCGGCAGTCGCTTTACGGTGCGCGGCTTTGACGGTGAGCGTACCCTCAATGCCAACGCCGGTTGGACGGTGCGCAACGAACTGGCCTGGAGTACGCCATTGCCGAACCAGGAATTGTATCTGGGGGCTGACTACGGCCACGTCAGCGGTCGTGGTCCTGAGGAACTGATAGGCACCAACCTGGCCGGTAGCGTACTCGGCGTGCGGGGCAGCGCCTTCAAGACCCGTTATGATCTTTTTGCCGGGGTACCGCTCTCCAAACCGGATGGTTTTGATACCAGCCCGGTCACGCTGGGTTTTACCCTGAACTGGGATTTTTGATGCAGATAGGTGCTTATGACGTGCATGCCCCGTTGATGCTGGGCGGGGATCGCAGTGAGGCCGAGGTGCTCGGGGCCGCCGTGTGGCTGTGGATGCATTCGCCACAGCACCGGGATCTCCCGTTGCACGCGTTGACCACGGTGCTGTTGCCAATTATCAAACACCAGCACTATATGCTGGTCAGCCGGGGCACACAGCCGCTGTTTTTCCTCAGTTGGATGTGGCTGAGCGTTGAGGCGGAAGCGCGTTATCTCACGCAACCGGCCATCCTGGTGCAGGAGGATGACTGGGCCAGCGGCGATCGCCTGTGGCTCCGAGACTGGATCGCGCCGTTTAGCGATGTCCGGGCAATGCGCCGCCTGGTCGGTGCAGCGCTGTTTCCTGAGCAGTGCTTCCGGGCGCTCTATCACCGTGGTGCGGAAACCGGCCAGCGGGTGATGAATTTCAAGGGTGACCAGGTCAGTCATGCGCAGGCCCGCGCCTGGCGTGCGGCCAACCCATTATCTGTTTCTCTACCCGAATACCCGCAAGACCAATCAAGGATGTTGCCGTGAACAAGAATTTATACCGACTCATTTTCAACCAGGCTCGTGGCATGATGATGGTGGTGCCCGATATCGCCGGGGCTGGCCGTGCGGGGGCCGCGTCGTCGCCGTCCGGCACGGGCCACACCCTTAGCCAAATGGTCGGTAAAGTTCATGGTGTGTGTTTCGCCTTGCTGCTGGCCTTGGGGGCCATTCAGCCGGTGCAGGCCAATGTCGTGGCCGATGGTAGCGCGCCGGGCAACCAGCAGCCGACCATCATCAGCAGTGCCAATGGCACCCCACAGGTCAATATCCAGACACCAAGCGCAGAGGGGGTTTCCCGCAACGTCTACAGCCAGTTCGACGTGGATAACAAGGGCGTGGTGCTCAATAACAGCCACCTCAACACCCAGACCCAGATCGCCGGGATGGTGACCGCCAACCCGTGGCTGGCGAAGGGTGAAGCCAAAGTCATTCTCAATGAGGTCAATGCCAGTAACCCCAGCCAGTTGAACGGCTTTATCGAAGTAGCCGGGCAGAAAGCGCAGGTGGTGATCGCCAACCCGGCAGGCATTACCTGTAGCGGCTGTGGCTTTATCAACGCCAACCGCGCCACGCTCACCACCGGCCAGGCGCAAATGACCAACGGCCAACTGACCGGTTACAACGTCGAACGCGGCGAAATCGTCATTCAAGGCAAGGGGCTGGACAGCAGCCTGCAGGATCATACCGACCTGATCGCCCGCTCGGTCAAGATCAATGCCGGGGTGTGGGCCAACGATCTGGCGGTGACCACCGGACGTAACCAGGTGGATGCGGCACATCAAACTGTCGCAGCAAAAACCGCTGACGGCAGCCCACGCCCACAGGTGGCGGTGGATGTATCCCAACTGGGCGGTATGTACGCCAATAAAATCCGCCTGCTGGGCACCGAAGCTGGGGTCGGCGTGCACAACGCCGGGGCGCTCAATGCGATTGCCGGTGACGTGGTGGTCAATGCGGATGGGACGCTCACCAACAGCGGGGCGATGACCGCTTCTCAGACCGTCCAGGTGACGACCACCGGGGATATCAATAACAGCGGCAAGCTGTATGCCGGGGCAGATACCCAGGTGCAGAGCCGCGGCGCACTGACCAACAGCGGGATTGTGGCAGCACAAGGCAACACCCGGCTTACTGCAGCCAGCATTAATAGCACCGCACAAGGCGTACTGGCGGCAGGCATGGCCAGCGATGGCAAACTCGGCAGCAGCGGCAACCTGACGCTCAACAGTCAGGGGCAACTCACCGCCAACGGGCAAAACTCGGCAGCGGGCCAACTGTCAGCCACCGGCACCGCGCTAGACCTCAGCGGTAGCCAGACCTATGGCAACACTGTCGATCTGCAAGCCACGGTGGGCGATATCAGCACTGCAGGGGCCAACTTGGCGGCAACGCAAGCACTCT
Source organism: Serratia sp. YWN4 (assembly GCF_055790845.1). Lineage (NCBI taxonomy): Bacteria > Pseudomonadati > Pseudomonadota > Gammaproteobacteria > Enterobacterales > Yersiniaceae > Serratia > Serratia sp. YWN4. The sequence continues at coordinate 4,369,154 of NZ_CM147696.1, read as the reverse complement.
CCGCGCGTACCGGCGGGATGCTCAACAACGACGGCGGCAAACTCAGTGCCGACCAGCTTTCATTGACTGCCAATGCGCTGTCTAACCAGCAGGGCACGGTGCAACAGCTCGGGCAGCAGGATCTGACCTTGAGCCACGCCAGCAGCATCAACAACCGTGCGGGTACGATTGCCAGCAACGGTAAAAACCTGACGCTCAATACCGCCAACCTCAACAACCAGCAGGGTACGATTGTACATGCCGGTGACGGGGCATTGACCCTACAGACCGGGCAGATGAACGGCGACAACGGTGCAGTGGTGTCCAACGGCAGCCTGGCACTGATGGGCACCCAACTGCAACTGGATAACACCACCACCCAGGCGGGAAATATTACCCTTAACGCCGGTAGCCTGTCGCACCGTGGCGGGCAGATGACCCAGACCGGCAGCGGCACGTTGAACCTGAACATCACCGACCTGTTCGATAATCAGGACGGTGCGGTGTTCTCCAACGGCGCGTTATCGCTGACCGCCGGAACGCTGAACAACCAGCAGGGTGAGCTGATTGCTGCCGACAAGCACGATCTGACGCTGACCCTGGACGGTGCGCTCAACAACCGTGATGGCCTGATTGCCGCCGATGGCCGTTTGATCTCGCTCAGCGGTGCGGTGGATAACACCGGTGGGTTAATGCAGGCCGGTTCCACCTTGAGCCTGAACAGTCGCGGTGCCGAGGTGCTGAACCGCAACAGCGGCGCACAGGGCGGCATTGTCAGCGCAGGCGATATGCAGCTTGCAACCGGCAACCTCGATAACCGCAACGGCCAGATTGCGGCCAACACCCTGAATGCCCAGACCGGCAATATCAACAATGCCGCAGGCAAAATTCTGGCGGACAAAGGGTTTACGCTCAGCAGCGGCGCCCTCAACAACCAGGCGGGCAACCTCCAGTCCGGTGCGGCACTGACGCTGAATACCCACGGCCAGACAATCGACAACTCGGCAGGCGGGCTGATCGGCGCAACCGGGGCGTTATCGCTCGCCAGCGGTGCAGTGGATAACCGCCAGGGCAAACTGGTGGGCGGTGGCGATACGGTATTGCACACCGGGTTACTGGATAACCGGAGCGGCCAACTGGCTTCTCTCAGTAATTTGTCACTGTTTAACACCGGCCTGCTCAATGATGACGGCGGTTTGCTGCAAAGCGCTGCTGATTTGCTGATCGACACTCAGGGTGGGGCTCTTAGTAATACCCACAGTGGTGACCAGGGCGGCATTACCAGCCAAGGTTCGCTGACGCTTAACACTGCCCTGCTGGACAACCAGCAGGGCGTGCTGATCAGTAACCAGCAACTGACCCTGACCTCCGGGGCAGTCGATAACCAACAGGGCCAGATCGCCGCATTGGGCAGTATCAATGCCCTGACGCAGGCGCTGAATAACGCCTGGGGTACCTTGCAGTCCGGTCAGGATCTGCAGTGGAATACCCAAGGCTTTGCGCTCGATAACCAGCACGGCACCTTCAGTGCGCAGGGTGATCTGTCGCTGACCACCGCCGATGTGAACAACCAGCACGGGCTGCTGGCTTCCGGCGGAGCGATGGCGCTCAATACCACTGCGTTCGACAACAGCCAGCAAGGCAACCTGTTCAGCAAGGGCACATTGGATCTCACCGCCAGCCGCCTCAATAACCAGCAGGGCCAGATCCAGGCGCTGGGCGATATGGCGCTCAACGCCGCTCAATCGGTGATCGACAACGGGGCCGGGCTGATCCAGGGGGCGCTGAATGTCACCTTGAACGCCGCCAGCATCTTCAACCAGAATACCCTCGGCGCAACCAGTGGTATCCAGGGCGGCAGCCTGACGCTGAATGCTCAGGATGTTGATAACAGCCAGGGTGCGCTGCGCGTGGATGATGCGCTGACGCTTAATCTGAGCGGCAGCCTGAACAATACCTCGGGGCTGTTGAGCGCACAGAACAGCCTGCACACCCAGGCCCAGCAAGTCACCAATAGCGCCGGTGCCATGGAAGCGGGTCAGCAACTGACGCTGAACAGTGGTTCCCTGACCGGTGACGGCTCGCTGCTGTCGCTGGGGGACATGTCGCTCACGCTGGCGCAGGATTTCTTCAATACCGGGTCAATCCAGGCAAGCCATGACCTGAGCTTGACCACCCAGGGCAATCTGACCAACCAGTCGCTGATCCAGGCAGGTAACCAGTTGGATCTGACGGCCACCAACCTTTTCAACAGTGCCACTGCGGAAATCAGCGCAGGCACCACGCAACTCACCGCCACCCAGATCCTGACCAACTACGGCCTGATTGACGGTTTCTACACCCGCCTCAACGGCACCACTGTCAACAATATCGGCAGTGGCCGGATTTACGGCGATGCGCTGGCTATCCAGGCTGGGACATTGAACAACCTGGCGGAGAACGGCCAGGCGGCGACTATCGCGGCCCGGCAACGGCTGGATATCGGTGTCGGCACCCTCAACAACCGCGACCATGCGCTGATTTACAGCGATGGTTTCGTGGCAATAGGTGGGGCGCTGGATGGTAACTATCAGGCTATCGGTCAGGGTGGTGTGCTCAACAACCACAGTTCCACGATTGAGTCTGCCGGGGATATGGCGCTCAACATTGCGCAGATCAACAACGTCAACGACCACTTCTCGCTGGAAAACGTGCTGGTTTCCCAGGAGCAGATCTCCGAATACGAAGTGGCCCGCCTCAATAACGGCGTGCGCTACAACGACAAGGATTACACCATCTACATCTACCAGGATGAAGTAAACGTCCTGTGTATTGAAGGGGTGATCTGCCACACCACCGACGGTGACCGTTTTACCCATTACGACTACACCCGCACCATCACTGAAGATCGCGTCAAGGAATCTGACCCGGCGAAAATCCTGGCTGGCGGCAATCTCAGCATCAATGCGGGCAGCGTGCTGAATGACAAGAGCCAGATCATTGCCGGTGGCGCGCTGGCGCTACAGGCCGGGACGCTGGATAACGTCGAGGTGGAAGCCAACCGCCAGATCAACGACGTCGGTGTTGCCACCTACTACTCACGCCATCAGAGCAAAGGCGGCGACTCCTCTAATGTCGATGACGTTGATTACCAACCGCCGACGGTGATCCAGGCCATCACGCTGAAGCCGAGCACCCTAGCGGAATACACCCAGGGCCAGGGGAGCAGCCTGGTGATTGATGCGCAGCAAAAAGCAGATATCAACGGTGATATCCAGGGCGCAGCAGGCATTAACGCCGCGCCGATTGCCGGACCGGGCGCAGGTAACCTGCTGCCGGTAGTGCCGGGTGCGATTACCCTGCCTGCGGGCAAAACCTTCGAGGTGAGTCTTGGCGATTCTGGCAAGGTCGTGCGTCTGGTGGGGCCGAACACCCAACTGCCGGACAACAGCCTGTTCCAGGTACACCCGGAAAGCAGCCCGTATCTGGTAGAAACCGATCCGCGCTTCACCAACCAGAAACAGTGGCTGGGCTCGGATTACATGATGAACGCCTTCACCACCGATCCGAACAACGTGCTGAAACGCCTGGGAGACGGCTATTACGAACAACGGCTGATCCGCGAGCAGGTGATCGCCCTGACCGGCAACCGTTATCTGGACGGCTTCCTGAATGATGAAGACCAGTACAAGGCTCTGATGAACAACGGGGTGGAGTTCGGCAAGCAATACAACCTGACCCTGGGTGTGGCGCTCACCGCTGAACAGATGGCGCTGCTGAGTGGCGATATCGTCTGGCTGGTCGCCCAGACCGTGACGCTGCCGGACGGCAGCACCCAGCAAGTTCTGGTGCCGCAGGTGTATGCCACCGTTAAGGCGGGTGACCTGGATGGCAGCGGTGCGCTGTTGGCCGGGAAAAATGTCGGCCTGAACCTGAGTGGCGATCTGACCAACAGCGGGCGCATCAACGGCCAGCAGAGCACGCAGATCCTGGCGGAGAACATCAATAACCTGGGCGGGTTGATCCAGGGTAACGATGTGGCGCTGAAAGCGCGCACCGATATCAATAACGTCGGCGGCGTGCTCGCCGGGCAACAGAGCCTGGTGGCGACCGCCGGGCGGGATATCAACGCCATCACCACCACCCGCAGTGCAGAAAGCGCGGGCGGCGATTTTGCGCGCAACACGCTGGATCGCGTCGCGGGGCTGTATGTGCAGCAACCGGATGGCACATTGGCGCTCCAAGCCGGGCGCGATGTGAATCTGACGGCAGCGCAGGTAGTCAACAGCGGTGAAGGCGGCACCACCTCCATCACGGCGGGGCGTGACCTGAACCTCAATACCGTCACTACCGGCAGCAAAGACAACCTCAACTGGGGTGACAACTGGCAGCACCACTCCAGCAGTCAGCAGGTCGGCAGTGAAATCGTCGGTGCAGGAAGCGTGCAACTGGGTGCCGGACACGATGTGAACATCACCGCAGGCAACGTCTCTGCCGGTGACAAGCTCAGTGTGGCGGCGGGTAACGATATCAATATTCAGCATGGCCTCGACACCAGCACACTGGACCAGCATTACAAGGCCACCGGCAGCAGCGGCATGCTCTCCAAAACCACCACCGAGTCGCGGGACACGATTAGCCAGCAGACCGTCAATGGCAGCCAGTTAAGCGGCGACAGCGTGACCATGCAGGCCGGACGTGATTTGACCGTCACTGGCAGCAGCGTGGCGGCTACGCAGGATGTGGCTCTTTCCGCCGGTAACAATCTGAGCCTGCAGGCGGCAACCGAGCAGCGGGATGAAACCCATATGCTGCAAGAGAAGAAAAGCGGGCTGTCCGGCACCGGCGGGATTGGTTTCAGCTACGGTACCAACGACACCAAAACCACCGATGACGGCAAATCCCAGACCAGCGTCGGCAGCACCGTGGGCAGCACCCAGGGTAACGTTACGTTGAATGCAGGAAACACCCTGACAGTTCAAGGCTCCGACGTATTGGCCGGAAAAGATATCACCCTGACCGGGAAGGAAGTGAATGTCCTCGCCGCAGAAAACCAGAGCACCCAGAAGCATGTGGTGGAGCAGAAACAGAGCGGCCTGACGCTGGCGCTGTCCGGTACCGTGGGCAGTGCGGTGAGTTCAGCGGTATCGAGTGCCAACGATGCCAGCAAGGAAAGCAGTGGGCGTCTTGCCGCCTTGCAGGGGATGAAGTCGGCATTAAGCGGGGTACAGGCCGCTCAGGCCAACGAACTTAACAATGCCGGAGATGAAAAAACCAGCCTGGTGGGGCTGAACCTCTCCTATGGTAGCCAGTCGTCAAAATCCGAGCAGACGACCAACCAATCGCAAAGCCAGGGCAGCACCTTGACCGCAGGCAACAACCTGAATATCCGCTCGACCGGGACGGATATCAACGTTCAGGGCAGCCAGTTGCAGGCCGGGAAGGATATCAACCTCAATGCGGCGCGGGACGTCAATCTGCTTTCCGCCCAGAACACCCAGACGGTGGACGGCAAGAACGAAAGCCACGGTGGTTCTGTTGGTGTGGGCGTGAACTTCGGCCAAGGCAAGAACGGCCTGACGCTGAACGCCAGCGCCAACAAGGGCAACGGTTCTGAGAGCGGCAATATGCTGACTCACACCGAGACCACGCTGAACGCGGGTAACAACCTCAACATTACCAGTGGTCGTGACACCACCCTGACCGGCGCACAGGTGAGCGGTGAGAAGGTGACGATGGATGTGGGCCGCAACCTGACCTTAACCAGTGAGCAGGACCGCGACAACTACGACTCGAAGCAGCAGAACGCCAGCGCGGGCGGCAGCGTCGGGTTCGGCTCTGCCAGTGGTTCGGTCAATCTGAGCCGTGACAAGATGCACTCGACCTACGACAGCGTGCAGGAGCAGACCGGGGTCTTTGCCGGAAAAGGTGGTTTTGATATTACCGTGGGTGAGCATACCCAGTTGAACGGTGCGGTCATCGGTTCGACAGCGACGGCAGACAAGAATAAACTGGATACCGGTACGCTAGGTTTTAGCAATATCGAGAACCAGGCCGCATACGACGTTGAGCACCAGAGCGTGGGCGTCAGCTCGGGAGGGAGCATCGGTGGACAGTTCGCGGGGAATATGGCTAACGGTCTGCTGACCGGGGTGAACGGCAGCGGCAGCGCCAGTTCAACGACCCAATCGGCGGTCAGTGAAGGCACCATCACCATCCGTGACAAAGACAAGCAGACTCAGAATGTCGGGGATCTCAGTCGCGATGTGGACAATGCGAATCCAGAGCTGGAAAAAATCTTCGACCTCGAAAAGGAGCAGAACCGGCTGAAAGAAGCGCAGCTCATTGGGGAGATCGGGAGCCAGGTCGGTGATATCGTGCGAACGCAGGGGCAGATCGAAGCCACCCGAGCGGCGAACGAGAAGATGCAGAACGTGACGCAGGCCGACCGTGATGCCGCCGAGAAACAGTGGCGGAAAGATCACCCAGGGCAGGAGCCAAAGGCTGAGGATATTAACGGCCAGATCTACCAGACGGCGTATAACAAGGCGTTTAACGACTCTGATTTTGGGACAGGGGGTAAAGTCCAACGCGCGGTACAGGCGGCGACGGCAGCAGTGCAGGGCTTGGCCGGGGGGGACCTGTCGAAAGCGCTGGCGGGTGCGAGCGCACCTTATATCACCAACATTATTGCGGATAGCCTGCGGGATGATCCTGCTGCACGAACCCTGGCTCATGCTGCTGTGAACGCTGCCCTCGCGGCTGCCCAAGGCAATAATGCGTTGGTGGGTGCGGGTGGTGCAGTCACCGGCGAACTGATGGGTATGATTGCGATCAATGCTTATGGTAAACCGGTTAGTGAGCTGAGCGAGACAGAGAAACAGACGATCACAGCGCTGGCGACATTGGCGGCAGGGTTAGCGGGTGGGTTGATAGGCAACAGCACAGCGGATGTGATAGCAGGAGCACAGACCGGGCAAACGGTGGTTACCAATAACTCGCTGAGTGGTGATGCAGCGCGTGAAACGGTGAAACAGGTTGCCGGCAATATGAAGGATCAGGTCAGGGATAAACTTGGCGAAGGTACACTCTCCGCTATCGTTAACAGCATTATCGGTGCGGCGGCGGATACCGGTGATGCGGTATTAGGTGGGGCGGATTACGGTGCTGATGCGGCGATGGCTCTCACTTCATGCGCGATGGGAGACAGTTACTGTACTCAGGCATTAAACGATCTGGCGGGTAAAAATCAGGCTGCGGCAGATACGTTGAAAGCCCTGATGAAGAGTGAAACCTGGACAGCGGTTGCCGGGCAGGTGAAAGAAGCCGCGCAAGGTAACCAGCTTGCTCTGGAAGCCACGGGTGGGATACTGGCGAGTATTATCTTGCCGGGTAAAAAAGTTCCACACGTTCCGAATGCCGGGGCTGTTGGTAATATGGGTGAGTTCTTTAAGCAGGCTGGTTTTGGAAGTGAAATTAAAGAGATATCTAAAAAAACCAGTAAGCAATATCAGGGGCAAAGCGTTTACCAGGCAAATAAACCTGTAGGTGATTATATTCAGAAAGGTGATCAATTCTATTTAGATGCCAAACATAAAGACCATATCGAAGTTTTTGATAGTACAGGGACAAAGGTAAGGGCGGTTCTTAATCTTGACGGTTCCTTTAATGACGCAAAAACCAAGGCCGCTAAAGCTGAAGGTAGAAGGTTGCCAAAATGATAGATATTAGTATGTTAGATAAATTTAAAGATGCTTACTTGGAGCTGTTAAAGCAGCGGTCGGGTAAAGAGCTTGATATGGATGACCTTTATTTGGCGAAAGATTATTCAATAGTAGATAGCATCCAAGGGAGCATGAAAAATCTTAATTTAACAATTGAGTTGTTTTTTAATGCACAAGAAAATAACGATGAATTAGCAATGCAAGCAGCCTTGCTGCGTATATCAGCTTTTTTATCTGGGATATACGGGGTTTTTTATCAGACGACTGAGGATATTGACCGTTTTTTCAAGCTTCCTGATGAGATATCTTTCCCGGAAGATTATAAAATCCCTGAGCATTACAACTATCCTATTAAATAGAACCAATCCCGGCCATTTGGCCGGGATCTTTGCATTTAAGCCCTAAAAACTTCCACTTCCCGCCGCTGTAACCGGAGCATACCGTGCGCAATGATGAGTTCCAGGTGTGCTTCCGGTGAACCGTGTGCTTCCGGTGAACCCGTATTGACAGGTTTATGAGACCTGCATCGTGTGCTTCCGGTGTGTGCTTCCGGTGAACCCGTATTGACAGGTTTATGAGACCTGCATCTGGTTTACAGGAGGCCGTTCGTCAGGTGGTGAAGTGCTGAGTGTGGTGTTGGGGGGCTTTGGCACAGGGGCTGAGTCCGTTGTCGCTGCCGTTGAAGCCATGTGGGACGCGGGCTCCCGATATTTACGGTGTCAGCGCCGCAAGTCCTTAGTGCGCGAAGTCACGGGATTACTGGCAGGCGTCGCTCCCCGCGAAGGTGAACCCCGGCAGCGGCAACAACTCCTCCAGACGCCCTTCTGGCCAGCCCGGCAGACGCCGCAGAACATCCGTCAGCCAGGCATGCGGCTCCAGGCCATTCATCTTTGCCGTTTCCAGCAGACTCATGATTTTCGCCGCGCGTTCGCCTGCTGCAACCGAACCTGCGAACAACCATGATTTTCTGCCCATGACCACCGGTTTGATCGCCCGCTCGCAGACATTGTTGTCCAGCGGCAACCCGCCATCGTCCAGGAAGCGACTGAGGGCAACCCGACGTTTCAGCGCGTACGTGATCGCTTTGCCCAGCGCAGAGTTCTCCGGGCACGCATTTTTCTGCTGTTCCAGCCAGTGCCAAAGTTTTTCCAGTGCCGGTCGCGCATAACGCTGTCGCCACTGGCGGACCTTTTCTACTGGCCGGTGCCGGATCTTCTTTTCCAGCCGGTACAGGCTGGCTATCTGTCTTATCGCCGTGGCTGCACGCGGAGCTTTACCCGCTTTATACAGGTCCGCGAAGTTTCTGCGGGCATGAGCCCAGCACCCCGACAGGATTATCCCGTTGTGCTGGTTTGCCAGCGTTTCATACGCCGGGTACCCGTCAACCACCAGGCTCCCGGCCCAGTCTTTCAGGTATCCCGCCGGATATTGGCTGCTTCTGCCGGGTTGACAGTCGAAGCACACCACTGGCGGGCCACTTCGTTCACCACTGACGTAGCACCAGAGATAACCGGCGCGGGATTTGCCCCCTTTTCTCGTGTCGAGGAGTTGCAGGGGCGTTTCATCGGCGTGTACCACATCCCGTGTCAGCAACATCCGGTGCAACGTCTCTGCCAGTGGCGTCAGTACGGTGCCCGCACGCCCGACCATATCCGCCATCGTGCTGACGGGCAGACTGATGTCTGACCGGGCCAGCACCGACTGCTGACGATACAGCGGCATATGGTCACAGTGTTTACTTATCACCAGTTGCGCGATGAGTGACGGTTCAGCCACACTTTTCGGGATAATGTGCGCGGGCATGTCACCGCTGACCACACACTGGCAGCAGTTGCAGCCGTACTGCGGGCGAACATACCGGTTAACCACGATGCGGGCCGGGATGTACTCCAGTTTTTCGCTCACTTCATCGCGGATGTGGTGCAGCATTCCAGGGCATTCGGGGTCAAGGCAGCTTTCCGTTGATGCGGGAACGATAACGATCTCTTTTCGCGGAAGATGTGCCGGAAGCGGTTTACGTGCCGGACTTTTGCCGGGGGGCGTTTCTTCTGGGGGAAGCAATGTATCCAGTTGCGCTTCAACGGCGGCGATATCGGCATCCATATCCTCTTCGAACAGGGAGCGTTGCATCCCGGCCAGGGTCTCACTTTTTTTCCCGAAGCGCTGTTGGCGGGCCAGTTTCAGCATTTCTTCCAGGAGTTCGATACGCTGTTGAAGCCCGGTATTTTGCTGACGAAGTTTTTCTTTTTCTGCATTCTCAGACATTGCATTTTGCACCATGGCAAGTGCCAGAGTGCGAAGCTGTTCGATGTCACTGATGGTGGTGAGAACGGAGATATCCATGCGGATCATTATACCACTCCCGACATGGATAATCATTATTCTTCATGAGGTTATCATGTTCTGCGAGCCATATTCAGACTCGCCATGGAAGACCCATTTTTCGAGGTCGTGGCCTCTCACCTGCTGCCAGTCAACACCACTGACGAGCCAGTTGAACTCATCGGGCGTGAGTGACCAGGCAACCTCATTTGCCCGGGGCCAGCGGAAGTTTCCTTTGTGCAGACGACGAACGCACAACCAGACGCCGTGCTTATCCCAGCGCAGCACCTTAATGCGGGAGCGAGCCTTGTTGGTGAAGACGAAGGCGGCACCTTCGTGCCAGGACGCCTGCAGTTCATCTTGCACGTACTGCGTAAGCGTGTCGATCCCGCGCCGCATATCAACGGGTTTCACGGCGAGAAAGACATTTTCAGGCGTCAGTATGCTTGAGCGCCTTGAAGACATCGGTCAGTTGTGAAGGATGGCAGCACATCCGTATTCCGCCGGGCAGGAATAGCGTAACGGGTTCATTCGCCACAGATGAAAAGGGTTCAGAAGGTGGAGCGGATTGGACGATCTGAACGGGCAAAACAGTAGGTTTGCTTGCACGTCGTTGAGCTTTTGCGACATCTTGGGGCCATTCACGAAAGGAGGTAAAAGGAATATCGTTGAGCTCACAATACTGCCGGCGGGTAAGGCCGCTGGCGCGCCAACTGGCGACGTGTTGTTTTTTCTGGTCAATGAACCATCGTTGTTTTTGCATCGGTAAACACCCTTGTGTCAGTGGAGGATGGTGCCGATCTTACCTGCTGAAATTATTATGAAAATACGAGTTCACCGGAAGTACACGGCCTCGCACAGCGCTTCCCAGGTGGCCTCGTCGGTGACGACAGTGATCCATAAGGTGCGATGCTGGCGTGTCAGTTGCAGCGGGGTGCCAGCGGTAAATCCGAGTCTGGCCAACGTAGCGCCTTCAATCATCAGCTCCGGGATCGGCTCAGGGGTAAAGGTGACGTTCATGCGGTTCCCTCCGTGGCGGGCGCGGTGCGAATAATCAGTTGGCCGTGCTCGGCGGTAATGTTCACCGGTTGGCCCTGAGTAAAGCCCAACGCTTCCAGCCAGCGGCCCTTGATCGTCAGTTGTGGCAGCGTGTTCGGCCTGCCGCCGTTGGTACGGCAAACCGCTTGGTTTCTTCTGCCATCAGGTAGTAACTCCCCTGCATCAATCCGAGTGATTGGAGGGGAAATCAAGCTCTGCTTACTGAGGTTATTGTTATCCAAATCCATCAGTTTGATTTGCAAAACATAATCTCGTTACTGCGCCTATTATCAGCAAACTGGGGGATATTGGGCGTGTGCGGGAAATAAGCTCTGATAGATTACCCAAAGTACCAGTTAGCACTCTTTGTTGCGGTTGTGTTCCTCGTTCAACGATTGCCAGTGGTGTATTACTTTCCATGCCGTAACGTATTAATTGGGATGCAATTAATGCGCTATGCGATAATCCCATATAGAATACCAAGGTTTGATTATCACTGACCAATGAATGCCAGTCAGGCATGAAACCACCATCACGGCAATGCCCCGTCACGAACCGCACCGATTGTGCCAAAGTTCTGTGAGTTAGAGGTATACCACTCGCTGCTGCACAACCACTGGCAGCAGTAATACCGGGTATGATATGGCAAGTTATACCGTACCGCCGTAATGTGATCATTTCCTCGCCTCCGCGACCGAAGATAAAAGGATCTCCGCCTTTTAATCGCACGACCTGATTGCCAGCATATGCCAATGTTACCAATAACTGTTCAATTTCAGTTTGTGACACGGTATATCGGCCTGCGGACTTACCCACGTCGATTCGCCGTATTCTGTCTGGTAACAACGCCATTATTTCTGCAGAAACAAGCCTGTCGAACACAACTACATCTGCTTGCTGCATAACACGCAGCGCTTTTATGGTAAGTAGCTCTGCATCTCCAGGTCCAGCCCCGACCAACCAAACTTCACCATGTGTTACCGACGGACGTTTCTTCCTTAACACTTTCTGCTGTTCTACCTCTTTCATCGTTTCACTCCGTCAGATGACTTACTGAGTTCCATGCAGTTGGAGTAGTTTTTTCAGCTCTGGCAGGCAAGAACCGCAGTTAGTGCCGCATTGCAGGCGTTCACCCAGTGCGGCGGCGCTGCGACATCCTTCCGCAATTGCCGCGATAATGTGATTTTCCCCTATGCCGAAACAGCTGCAAATAGTCGCGCCCGTCGCCAGTTTATCTGCTGCGCCTTGCCCCGCCAGCAACGCCAGTCGCGCGACACCCGGTGCTGGCGCCAGCACAAACGCCTGTAAAACCGCATCGCGATCGACCATCGGTGCCTGACGCTGAACGTAAAACGCCAACGCCACTTGCCCCTGTTGCCAGCCAATCACATGGAAACCGTCTGGCCCCAGCCAGGCGGTCTGAAACGTCAGTCCCTCCTGCGGAAAGTACCGCCGCAACCAGCCTGGCCAATCGGTCACCGCCCTGCGTCCAGCCATAACGTAATGTGTCACGCCCTCCTGCGCGATTCGGCTCCAGTAGACGCCGACCGGCGCTGGCATATCCGTGCGCAGAAATATTTCCGCCTGCCAGATGGTCGGCCAGCGGCTGATCCGTACCGGCGTATGCTTGCTCTCCGGCTGGCCGGAATGGGGATCCACCACAGACGGGATCAGGCTGTCCACCCTCCCTTGTGCGGTAAACTGCTCGTTCCAGTGCATCGGCACAAACACGTTGCCGCGCCGCTGCCCTGAATTTAACTGCGCGCGCGCCAGCATCCAGCCATAGGGGGTACAGAGCCGCACCAGACTGCGATCCTCGATACCCTGTGCGGCGGCATCCAATGGGTGCATATCGCAAAAAGGCTCGCTCAGATGGCGCATTAGCCGAACCGCCTTGCCGGTGCGCGTCATGGTGTGCCATTGGTCGCGGATGCGACCAGTATTCAGGACCAGAGGATAGGCTGTAGACGGCGCGTTATGCGGCAGTTGCGGAACGATCGGCAACAGGCGCGCCTTGCCGTCGGCATGCAAGAAACGGCCATTCTCGAACAGGCGGTGACAACCTGCCGGATGACGTGAATTGACCGGCCACTGTACCGGTGCCATGTGATACCACGACTCTTGGGTCATTGACGCCAACCCGCTGATATCGAAAGCGCGCGTACCGTTATTTTCAAAACCGGACAGAGCCGCATGCTCGTTGAAAATCTCCGCAGGATGACGATAGGCGAACGCCGCGCCGTGCCCCATGCGCTGCGCAACCTGGCTCAGGATCCACCAATCGGCTCGGGCTTCTCCCGGCGGCGGTAAAAATGCCCGTTGACGAGAAATGCAGCGCTCTGAATTGGTAACGCTGCCTTCTTTCTCTCCCCATGCCAACGCTGGCAGGCGAATATGCGCCAGCGCAGCGGTATCGGTGGTGATCATCACCTCCGATACCACCACCAACGGACACTGCCGCAGCGCCTGTCGCACCCTATCAGCATCCGGCAGCGACACTGCCGGGTTAGTGCCCATGATCCATATCGCCTTCACCCGTCCGGTGGCTACGGCTTGAAAAAGCTCCACGGCATTCAAGCCGGGCTCGCGCGCTATCGCAGGCGCCTGCCAAAAACGCTGTACCCGATCGATATCCGCATCGTTGAACCCCATATGCGCGGCCAGTTGGTTGGCCAATCCGCCGACCTCACGTCCTCCCATGGCATTGGGCTGGCCGGTCAGCGAAAACGGTCCGCAGCCAGCTCTGCCGATACGACCTCCCGCCAGGTGCAGGTTTATGATCGCATTGCATTTATCCGTGCCGCTCGAAGATTGGTTGATGCCCATCGAATAAAGTGTCAGCCAATTGCTGGCATCTCGCAGCAGACGGTAAAACGCCAGCAGCTTAGATACTGGCAACTGGCAAAACGCCGCCACCCGCTCCAGCGACCACTGCATAGCTTGGGCCAACGCAGCTTCAAACCCCGTCACATGTCGCTGTAAAAAAGACCGATCCAATTCACCCTGTTGCGCCAGCCAGTGCAAAGCGCCATTGAACAATGCCGCATCACTACCGGGGCGCAGCGCCAAATGCAGATCAGCGATGTCGCAACTGGCAGTCTCTCGCGGGTCGATCACCACCACCTGCATCTGTGGCCGTAGTCGGCGTGCGTTAACCAACCGTTGATATACCACCGGATGTGCCCAGGCGGTGTTCGAACCTATGAGGATCACCAAATCCGCCTGCTCGATATCCTGATAGCTGCATGGCACCGCATCAGCGCCAAAGGCTCGCTTATATCCCATCACCGCTGAGGCCATACACAGGCGAGAGTTGGTATCGATATTGGCGGAGCCGATAAACCCTTTCATCAGTTTGTTAGCGACATAGTAGTCTTCGGTCAACAGTTGGCCAGAGGCGTAAAACGCCACCGCCTGCGGCCCATGTTGCTCGATAATTCGGTTAAAGCGTTCCGCCACCTGTTCCAGTGCTTCATCCCAACCGACGGTTCGGTCATTTATCTGTGGATAGAGTAAGCGCCCCGTCAGATCGAGCGTCTCCCCCAGCGCGCTGCCCTTCACGCACAGCCGTCCCTGATTCGCCGGGTGCTCCGCATCGCCACTGATCGTCAGCGTACCGTCATCTCGCTGCTCGATGGCGACCCCGCAACCAACGCCGCAGTAGGGGCACGTCGTGCAATGGCGGACACTCATGACGTTATGTCCAGCGATTGTGTCGTATCTGCTGCGAGCGGTTGGCTATATACCCACACCTGCCCAGACTGTACCCGTACCGGCCAGGCGGTCACACCCTGTTTGCCGCCATCCACACAGGTGCCGTCGCGCAACCGAAAGCGCTGTTTGTACAGGGGAGAAATCACCACCGGTTCACCCGCTACGTCACCCAGCAAGCCTCGTGCCAGCACGTTGGCGTCGCTGTCTGGCTCCCGGTTGGCTAACGCATAGACGCCGCGATCGGGAAGATGAAACAGGGCGATTTGACGCTGGCCCAAGCGCGCGGCGACTCCGGCATTGAGCGGAATATCCGCCAAATTACAGACGACTTCCCATTGCGCCGGTTGTTCGGCGATCGGGCTCACCTGCTCGCGCCAACCGGCAGGACGCCGCTGACCGCGTTCCGGCAACCAACCGATCGCTTCATCCGGCTGTTCACTATTGACGAATGCACGAAATAGCTTAAGCCGGTCGGGACTGGCCAATGTGGTCTGCCACTCGCATTGATAACTGGCGATCACCGAGGCCATTTCGGCCTCCAGTTCGGCAGCAATGCCGAGACGATCTCCCAGCACCACCTCTCGCAGATAATCCAGCCCACCCTCCAGGTTATTCATCCAGGTGCTGGTACGCTGTAGCCGATCGGCAGTGCGAATATAGAACATCAAAAAACGATCGACGGTGCGAATCAACGTGGCGGTATCGAGATCGCTTGCGAACAGGTCTGCATGGCGCGGTTTCATACCGCCATTACCGCACAGGTACAGGTTCCACCCTTTTTCGGTGGCGATCACGCCAACGTCCTTGCTTTGCGCTTCCGCGCACTCGCGGGTGCAGCCGGATACCGCCATCTTGATTTTGTGCGGCGAGCGCAGCCCTTTGTAGCGATGCTCCAATTCAATCGCCAACGCTGTCGAATCCTGCACGCCATAGCGGCACCAGTTGGAACCGACGCAGGATTTCACCGTGCGTAACGATTTGCCATAAGCGTGGCCGGTTTCAAATCCCACAGCCACAAGATGGCGCCAGATCTCCGGCAGTTGTTCCAGTCGCGCACCGAACATGTCAACCCGCTGACCGCCGGTGATTTTGGTGTAAAGCTGATAGCGTTGGGCGATTTGGCCGATGGCGATCAGGCCTTCCGGCGTGATTTCGCCTGCCGGTACCCGCGGCACTACCGAATAGGTGCCATCCTTTTGCATGTTGGCGAAGAAGCGATCGTTAGTATCCTGCAGCGGTAGATGCTGCGGCTTCAGCAAATACTCGTTCCAGCAGGAGGCGAGAATAGAGCCGATCAGCGGCTTGCACACGTCACAGCCGTTCCCCTGGCCGTGACGGGACAGCAGTTCGTCAAAGGTGCGAATTTCGCCAACGCGAACCAGATGATAAAGCTCTTGCCGCGAGTAGGCGAAGTGCTCGCAGATATCTTTTTTCACCACCACGCCGTGTTGTTGTAACTCATGCTCCATTACCTGCTTTACCAGCGCCTCACAGCCGCCGCAGCCGGTGCCCGCTTTAGTGCAAGCCTTCACCGCCGCCAAATCGCCGCAGCCTTGGGCAATCGCTTCGCTGATGTCGTTTTTGCTGACGTTATGGCAAGAACAGATCTGCGCACTGGCCGGCAAGGCCGAAACGCCCGCTCCTGGCTGCACTGAACCCGCAGAAGCCGGCAGAATTAGGTTTTCCGGATGGGGGGGCAGCGGCATATCGTTCAACATCATTTGCAGCAGGCTGTTGTATTCCGCACTATCCCCTACCAATACCGCGCCCAACAAGCGCTTGCCTGTCGCATCGACCACCAGCTTTTTATACACTTCTGCCGGGCCGTCAACCCAACTGTAGCTCTGACTCCCCGGCGTGTGACCGTGAGCATCGCCGATAGACGCCACTTCGACACCCAGCAGCTTCAGTTTGGTACTCATATCAGCGCCGCAGAATAGGCTGTCTTGCCCGGCAAGTTGATCCGCTAAGGTTCGTGCCATCTGGTATCCCGGCGCAACCAATCCAAATATTTGGCCATTCCATAATGCGCATTCGCCGATCGCATAAATGGCATCGTCACTGGTGCGGCACTCACTGTCGATAACGATACCGCCGCGCGGCCCAATCTCCAGTCCGCACTCGCGCGCCAGTTGATCCCGGGGACGGATACCGGCGGAAAACAGGATTAAATCCGTCTCCAGATGCCCACCGTCGGCAAAATTCATGCTATGACGCCGCAGTAAACCTTCGCCTATGCTCTGTGTCTGCTTGTCGGTATGCACATTGACGCCCAAAGCTTCGATTTTTTTACGCAGCATCGACGAACCGCCTTCATCTAACTGCACCCCCATGAGCCGCGGCGCAAACTCGACTACATGGGTTTCCAACCCGAGTTGACGCAATGCGTTGGCCGCTTCTAACCCCAGCAAACCGCCGCCAACCACAGCCCCAACGCAGGCACTTTGTGCACATTCAGCGATCGCCGCCAGGTCGTCCAACGTGCGGTAGGCCAGGCAACCGGTGCGATCGTTACCGGGGAACGAAGGCACGAAGGGATAGGAGCCGGTAGCCAGCACCAGACGGTCATAGGCCGTCTCCCGGCCAGCATCATCGATCACACAGCGTCGTTGACGATCGATGGCGCATACCGTCCGGCCTAATCGCAGTTCGATGTCATAACGTTCGAAAAAACCATCCTCGACCATCGACAACGACGCCGCGCTACGCCCCGAAAAGAACTCAGACAGGTGCACGCGATCATAAGCCGCCGTCGATTCTTCTCCGAACACCACGATGTGATGTTGCCGATGCAGCTCGCGTGCCACCAGTTGTTCGAGAAAGTGATGCCCCACCATGCCGTGACCGGCGACCACCAAAACAGGTTTGTTCATAGCCAATGTCCTCTCGCCGGGTGTGCCCGGCGCTTTGTGTTCATCACTGCCGAACAGCAGAGCCGCGGGTTGATTCACCGACTGACCAAGCCGTTGTAGATAAAAAGCGCTCTCTCTGGCATCGCCGTACAGCAGCGCACCACTCAGCACGCCGTTGCGTACCAACAGGCGCCGGTAGTGCTGCGCCAGGGGATCTTCCGCGTGGTAAACCTCGGTATGTTCATCCGCCACCACTTCGCCAGCGCTGAACATCTCAATGCCGCTGACCTTTAACCGCAAAGGCTGCGGCTCTTGCGCGTACGCTTCCGTCGGCTCGCCAGCCAGCCGCCGAGCCAGCAACGTCGCCTGCCGCCAACATGGCGCCACTAGCCCCAGCGTGGTTTCGCCAAACTGTGCGCATTCCCCCAGTGCGAAAATTGCCGGATCCGACGTGTTCATACGCTCGTCGATGATGACGCCGCGCCCGCACCTCAGCCCTGCGGCCTGCGCCAGACGGATCTCTGGCTGCACGCCGATGGTGACCACCGCAAGTTCGCACGCCAATTCCTCCCCGCCGCTCAGGCTGACGGCGCTGAGTCGTTCCTCGCCCTGAAAGTGCAGCGCCTCGCGGCCCAACCGACACGCTATGCCGCGCTGCTGCAAATTGCGCTGTAACATTTCCGCAGCGACGGCGTCCAATTGCCGCTCCATCAGGTGAGCGCCGCGGTGCACCACGGTGACGCACATGCCACGCTGAGCCAGCGCCGCCGCCGCTTCGATGCCCAATACGCCACCGCCCAGCACCAGCGCTCGTCGCTCCGGTTCGCAATGCGTCAGCATAGCCTCCACATCATCCAGCGTGCGAAATCCATGAATACCCGTCAGCCCGATGCCGGGTAACGTCGGCATCAGTGGCCGCGATCCGGTTGCCAACACCAGCAGGTCATATCCCAGCCAGCGCCGCGAGGTTGTAATCCGCTTTTGACGCCGATCCAGCGTTAGCGCTGGCTCGCCAGCCAGCAACTGCACGTCTTGCTGGCGATACCATTCGGCGTCGTGCAACACCGTCTCGCTGAAGGTTTTCTCCCCCGCTAATACCGGTGACAACAGGATGCGGTTGTAATTGCCGCGCGGCTCCTCGCCGATTACCGTGATGGCATAGCGCTGCGGCGTCCGTTGGCAAAGCGTTTCCACCAGCCGCATTCCAGCCATGCCGTTGCCGATCACCACCAGTCGTTGGCGCGCCATGACTCAGGCCGCCTTCGCATGCTTTTCGTACAGGAACTTCAGCACCTGCTGACGGCTATGGTGATAGTCGGCGTCGCTTGCCAGCGTTACCCGGGAACGTGGTTGTGGCAACGTCACCGGCAGCACTTCGCCAATGCGTGCCGCCGGGCCGTTGGTCATCATCAACACCCGGTCGGACAGCAGCACCGCTTCATCCACGTCGTGCGTGATCAGCACGATAGTGGTGTGCAACCGCCGTTTGATCTCCATCACTGCGTCCTGCAAATGCGCGCGGGTCAAGGCGTCGAGCGCGCCGAACGGCTCATCCATCAGCAGCACTTTGGGTTTCATCGCCAACGCGCGCGCAATGCCGACGCGCTGCTTCATGCCGCCGGAGATCTCATGTGGCCGCTTGTGCAGCGCATGGCTCATATGTACCAGCTCCAGGTTGTGTTCGATCCACTCTCGCATCTCCGCCTGGCTCATCTGTCCGCGAAAGACCTGATGCACAGCCAGTGTCACGTTCTCGTAAGCGGTAAGCCACGGTAGCAGCGAATGGTTTTGAAACACCACGCCGCGCTCCGGCCCTGGACTGACGATCTGCTGGTTGTCGCACAGCAATACGCCATCGCTCGGCTGAGTCAGCCCGGCGATCAAATTCAACAGCGTGGATTTGCCACAGCCGGAGTGGCCAATCAGGCTGACGGTTTCCCCAGCCTGAATATCGAAGCTCACCCGATCCAGCGCGACGAATTCCCCTTGTGGGGTGGCGAAGCGCTGGCTGACGTTTTGCACCTGAATGATTGGTTTCATATGTGCTCCTTAATGTTGTTGATAACTAAAACGTTTCGCCAGCCACATCAGCCCTTGTTCGAGTAGCAGACCCACTACGCCGATCGCCACGATGGCGATGATGATGTTTTCCACGTTGAGGTTGTTCCACTCGTTCCAGATCCAAAAACCGATGCCAACACCGCCGGTGAGCATTTCCGCCGCCACGATCACCAGCCAGGCGATGCCGATCGACAGCCGTACGCCGGTCAGCACGTAAGGCAACACCGCTGGAAACAGGATTTTGCGCATCACCGTCCACTCAGGCAGTTTCAGCACGCGCGCCACGTTGAGGTAATCCTGCGGGATGCGTGTGACGCCCTCGGCGGTGTTGAGGATCATCGGCCATATCGAGCAGATGAAAATGGTCCAGGTGGACGCCGGTTCGGCGCGTTGAAACAGCAGCAGGCCGATCGGCAGCCAGGCTAGTGGGCTAACTGGCCGCAACAGAGAGATGATCGGGTTCAGCATCTGCGCCATAAATGTGAAACGACCAAGCAGAAAACCGGCGGGGATACCGACCAGCGCCGCCAACCCGAAGCCGACTGCGACGCGCTGCAACGAAGCCAGCACGTTCCAGCCGATACCCTGATCGTTCGGTCCGGCGGAATAAAATGGGTCAGCGAAGAGCGTCACCGCCGCCTGCCAGGTGGCGTGCGGCGTCGGGAATCCCTGACTGTTGAGCGCGGCGATCTGCCAGGTGGAGACGACCAGCACCAGGCCGATCGCGGCGGGCACCGCTCGGCGAAAGGTGCGTTGCAGCAACTGTCGCCAGTGCGGTCGGCGCGTAGGTTTGGGCTGCACCTTCAACGGCACCACCTCCGCCTCCAACGGCTTAGGGATGTCCAGACGTTCGGCGAGATTTTTCATAC
This sequence comes from Serratia sp. YWN4, assembly GCF_055790845.1. Lineage (NCBI taxonomy): Bacteria > Pseudomonadati > Pseudomonadota > Gammaproteobacteria > Enterobacterales > Yersiniaceae > Serratia > Serratia sp. YWN4. The sequence goes on along the minus strand of NZ_CM147696.1, from coordinate 4,348,616 downwards.
GTTGCTATATGAATGCATCCCGTTTGCAAGGCTTCCGTGGTATTGACGTTGACGGTAGGTTGCAGCTCTATATCCGGCTTTGTTGCAGCCAGTGCTGCGGGCCTTGATGAGATTCGCTGACTCATGCCTTATTCTCCGAGCGAGCTTTAAGCTCAGGAACGTATCCAGGTTTGGTGAGGCACGGTCTTACCTGTCGTTGTCATCACTACGGCTGCCTTGGCAACCTTTCAGCATTCACCCTTATGTTTAAAGAGTTAATGTGTTGCCAGCATCTGTCGTTCAGAACGGCCTGACGCTGACGTGTTTCCTGTCGTAGGTTCGGTTATGCATTCCGTATTGGGCACCATAATGCCGGAGGTCTCACACCTACCTGACGAACCCTTCGCCGCTCTTAAAATAGTTGGGATACGCTCATCTCATTCTCAGCGTTTTAAAGAGAAACTGTTGGCGTATTCCGCCGGGTTGCTGCCATCCCAGCGCTTGCCGTCCAGCAACGTGCTGGCGCGCATGTCGTTGCTGGGCAGATTGATGCCGCCCACCGCTTCGGCGGCCTGTTTGTAGAGATCGGTACGATTTATCCGGCGCGCGATGGTCAGGTAATCCGGTTCGGCGTTCAGCAACCCCCATCGACGGTGTTGGGTCAGGAACCACATGCCATCAGACAGATAGGGGTAACTCACCTCACCATCGTGGAAGAAACGCATCTCATGGGAGTCCTGCCAGCGTTTGCCCAGACCGTTCTGATATTGGCCCAGCATGCGGCTGACGATAATCTCTGGACGCACGTTGATGTAGGCCCGTCCTGCCACCGTCTGCGCCGTCTCCTGCCGGTTGGCGTCCGTGCTGTCAATCCAGCGCGCCGCCTCCAGCACCGCTGCGGTCAGCGCCCGGGCGCTGTTGGGATTGGCTGCCGCCCAATCCGCCGTGGTGCCCAAGACTTTTTCCGGATGATCGGGCCAGATCTCCTGAGTGGTGATGGCGGTAAAACCGATGTTTTCCGCGATCGCGCGCTGGTTCCACGGTTCCCCGACGCAAAAACCGCTCATGTTGCCGATCTTCATGTTCATCATCATTTGCGGTGGAGGTACCACCACGTTTCGCACGTCGTCGAATGGATGAATGCCAGCATTCGCCAGCCAGTAATACAGCCACATGGCGTGCGTGCCGGTCGGGAACGTTTGGGCGAAGGTATACGCGCCCTTTTCGCCTGCATCGATGTGCTTCTTCAGGCTATTGCCGTCGAGGACGCCGGCTTGCCGAAACTGATGGGAGAGTGTGATCGCCTGTCCGTTGTTGTTGAGTGTCATCAGTACCGCCATCTCACGCTGCGGCCCGGCGATGCCGAGTTGCAGACCGTAGACCATGCCGTACAGCACGTGCGCCGCATCCAGCTCGCCGGACAACAGTTTGTCGCGCACCGTTGCCCAACTGGCCTCTTTGCTGGGCACGATCTTAATGCCGTATTTCTCGTCGAATTTTTTCACCGCCGCCATCACTACCGAGGCGCAGTCGGTCAATGGAATAAAGCCCACGCGGATCTCTTTCTTCTCCGGCGCATCGGAGCCAGCAGCCCAGGCGGCATTCATTAGTCCAGGCAACATCATATTGCCGCCCAACGCCGCGCTGCCTATCAGAAAGCGGCGGCGCGATAGCTTCAGGCTGGGGTTGTTGGTGTGCGTCATCGGCGAATCCCTCAGTCAGGCGATAAAAATAAAAAAGGCGTCCCATCAGCACATTCCACCGTGGGTATGAACGTGCTGAAAGGACGCCTTTGTCCAAATCTTGTAGCCTATCGACCGCCATTGGCCGATTGACACAGTGATTAATGCAAATTACGCGCCAATTTAATAACTAATGGAATTGCCGGGTATTGCGCGCGTTCGCGGTGCCTGAAGTCACGGCGATTGCACAAGGGTAAAGCAGAAGCTGCACTGACAGAGTGCATACCTTACGGCCTATCGCCTGCAGGCTGGGGTAAAATCTCGGCCACCGCCAGCATCGCTTCGGCGATATCGATCAGGCGTCGGTTTTGATTCATCGCCATACTACGCAGCAGACGATGTGCTTGTTCCTCCGACAGGCCACGGTGCTGCATCAGGAGTCCTTTTGCGCGCTCAATCCGCTTCCGCTCATGCAATGTAGCGTGCGCGCTGGCCAATTCCGCCGATAAGGTCTGCAAACGTTGCGACTGTTGGCGAATCATATCCATCATCGAACGCCCCAGATACGGAGGAATGCCATCCCCCAATAGCGGTTCCACATCGCTCAGCGGAGCCGCCACGAACATCGCAAAGCTCTCCTGCATCTGCGGGGGAGTCCAGGCAGCGTAATCCTGTTCCAGTTCGCGCTGCGCTTCGTTCAGGCTGTGGCGACAACCGATCATCAATGCGTCCTCCAGTCGGTCTTCGATTTGCTTCATCAGATCGATTCGTTCGCTGGTGATCTCGAACCAACGCAGACTGGTATCGCGCGGATCGCTCAATTGCCGCTGAGTGCAGGCGATACGCCGTAAGCGCTCAAATTCGCGATGATCCTGTTGTTGCACGCTCCGCCACTGTGCCAACGTTTCGCCATCGGCAAAATCGCTGAAGAGTTCGAAGCAGCGTTCCTGACCATCGATAAGCGTCTGTAGCCGTCGATGTTCCTGCTCGCCAAACCGCATCGCGGCGAATCCCGCTGCGCCGATAGCCCGTTCTTGCCCCGCCAGTTCCTTGCCCTGCATAAAACTGAACATGGCGATCAATGATCGTGCAACCGCTGGCTCCACACAGGCATCTGCGGCCTCGAATACCAGCGCCAGCAGGCTGTGAATGAGGGTATTGAAGATGTCCATGATCACCGGCTGGGCGATCTGTAATCGTTGCACCTGCCCACGCAACGTCGGCAAAGCGGTAAGGTGATGCAACGCGCGGGCGATGCGATTAAATAGACGGCTGGAACCGGCCAGCGGCGCGTTGACGATATCAAGAGAGATCAACAGCCGTTGTACCGCCAGTTCAGCCTGCTCGACCTCTTGCGCCCGCACCGCGAGCAGGTCACCGAACATCGTGCCTTGTGAACACACATAGATATTGACGCTGCCACGCTCTCGTTGCAGTACGTGGATCAGTTGACTTACCTGCCCGACCAGTTGCCCCATCTGCAACAGTTGCTGTAGATGGGTAATTTCACAGCGCTTCGACGCCAGCCAAAAAGCAGTGGCGCTAGGTGGAAAAGCGCGATCTCGGCTCATGAGGATCCTCGTTGCGGTAAATAACGAGTTTATACAAGATTCATGCCATCATGGATGATGTTGTCTTAGTAGGGTGGATGAACTTATTAAGTTTCGGTGTGATTGATGCGTCGCGCTTGATCGTACTTTGTCTTCCAGTATTGATTGTCCAGTTCTGAAACCGTGACGCCTACTTTGCTAGAGGCATGGAGAAACTTGCCATCTCCGACATATACGCCAACGTGACGCTCTCGTGCCGAGGTTTTAAAAAAAACCAAGTCGCCAGCAGTGAGCTCGTCCTTGGTAACGCGTGAGCCTAACTTGATCTGCTCGTGTGAGGTTCTAGGCAGACTGAAAGAAAATCCATCTTTAAAAACGCGCTGCATATAGGCAGAGCAATCAATCCCTTTGCGTGAGTTGCCACCGAATTTGTAGCGTACGCCTTCCCATTCCTCATAATGATCCAGGATTTTTTTAAGTCTTTGTGTGTCGCTGTACCTTGATTTATCAGAGGACTTTTCGCTGACAAACGATGAGTTAAAAAAAGCCTGCTTAGTGCTGGTACTTGCCATGGCAGAAAAAACGGATAATGCGGTTAAAACAAAAATAAACGGAATGAAAATGTTCGACATAACTATAACTAAATTCAAATAACTGTTTCTAGAGTGAACTCCTGTTAGGAATCCTGATGAGTGGATAAACGTTACATAATGTTGGTGCAAAAATAAACCAATGCGTGATTGCTAATTGAATATTCTGTCATGTCAGATTTTTTTTATTATTTTTACTGTCTCTGTCATATATCGAAGAGTAGCCTTTTCGTTCTCGGCTAAAGTCGAAATAAGATGATGTGCTAGGCAAGATGTTTATCAACCATGCGGCGAGGCGCTGGTTTTGACATTCCAGATTGCGGTCTATGTTGGAAGACTTGATGATTTACTTGAGTCTATTCTCGGGCCTGCGAGTCTGAATTATTGGCTTGGCGTAATGCCTGATTCAAAGGCAAAGCGGAATAGATCTGCATCACGCGATATTCCTAACTTGCGCATGGCACTGGCTTTCTGCGAGCTAATAGTTTGCTTGGTGCGATGTAACTGAGAGGCAATTTCATTCACTGACAGGCCTGAAACATAAAGACGGATCACTTCCATTTCGCGTTTTGTCAAGGCTAGGTGTGGAACGGGATTTTGCATAATTCCGCTATGGCCTGTTATCAGATCCTTAGTCGGAAAATAGTTCGAACCGGCATAAACCGCATGGATCGCCGAGATTAACTGGCTGGTATGCTGTGTTTTTCCTAACACACCGTTTACCCCAAGCTTAGCCAGCTCCTGAGTTAGCGCCTGGTTTTCCAAGGTGGTGAAAACCACGATTTTCAATTGTGGCTTTACACGCCGGATATGGGACAACAGGCCAATGCCATCACCGTATTTACCTCCCGGCATAACGTAATCTGTTACTAACACATCGCATTCTGTTTTGTGTAACAGCTCAACTAGCGTATCAGAGTCCAACGCCGTACCTAAGATCTCCAAGGTTGGGAGTTTAACCAGTTCATGCATTAACCCTGCCAGTAACGCAGGGTGATCATCAGCGAGCAACAGGCGAATTTTCATGTTTTGGCTACATCCTTTATGGGATCACTGTACTGGTTTGATGATGAAGTGCGTATTACTAGCATAGACTTTTCTTCGTCACTTGGCAGGGTTTTGCCGATAACCCTCGTTCTTGTCTGTTATTTCTTTGATTATGCTAAGACTAGTTCGCTTTTGTTGATCTGCTATTTCTGATCTTTTTCATATGCTTCATGATAGCGTTTTTTTATGAGGTTGAACTGCTTTTTGGTTCGTTTATGCTGTTGTGTTAACTCCCCAAACTAAATCACTTATTCGCTTTCGTTACTACCAGCGCTGGTTGGTTTTTGGCTGCGGTACTTTTATCACCCTTATGCTTTTTTTAGCTTTTTTTATGGGCGTCAAAATCAAAGTACTCAACCATATTGAGACGTTGCATCAAAACTTTATGTCTGAGTCTGCCTTGTTAGATAAGGAGATTGTCGAACGAGAAAGTGTTTTCCGCACGATACTGATCGGTGCGGAAATGATATTGAAAGAGGATATTCATCTCGATAAAGCCTATCTGCCCCAATACCGCCTAAGCCATCAACAGGTGCTTTTAGCGTCGACCCCCGACACGGCTTCACAATGGATCTATAGTCCTGAAGATTTCACCGCGAATGAAAAGTTTGCCAGACATTTTTTTGAATTGACTGCGTATATCGCAAGAGTTCTGCGTGCAGAACGCATGATGACGGAAGAAGATATTCTATCCAGCTATTTATACAGCATGGGACACAGAATAATAGGTATTATCCCTGCCCCTGATTCAGCCGCGCGTGAACAGATTCAATCAGAGCGAAAGTATTATCTGAATTTGCTGACGCAAGATGTGGATAAAAATATATTCTTGTCTGGGCAGATAACAAATCATCAGGGTTTAAACCGCTTATATTGGATGCCTCCCTATATAAACCCCTATTCGGGTAAAAAAGTGCTGCGTCTTGCTGCACCGCTCCTGCTGGATAGAGTACCGTTTGCGACTCTTGTGATGGAGTTTGCCCCCCCGACGCGGGTGTCAATTCATACTCAGGAAGCTCAACTGGGTAGTTATACGCTTTTGTCAAAACAAGGGGATATCATCAGCGAGTATGCTGCGCAACCGGATACCAAGCGATGGGGAGCGGGGCAATCGGTTCTGCATAATGGAGAGAAGCTCGCAACTCAGTATCAGGAAAGGGGGATTGTTTTCGTTGCAACTTTGGGGGAGAGCGATTGGTTTCTGGTATTTCACTGTTCATGGCGCGAGATCGCGGCAGTTGTTGCTTTTGAGGTGAGGGGCGATGCGCTTATTACCCTTGGAACGCTGCTGTTTGTCTGGTGTTTTCTGATCTATTTTAAATTCTACATTTTCCGTCCGGTAATCAGGCAATCCCAGCAGGTTTTTGAAAGCGAACAACTGAGCCGCACCCTGATTGAAACCGCTCCGCTGGGGCTGGGGCTGTTGGCGCTGGCCAATGGTGAACCGCTGTTGCGCAGCCCGGCGATGTTGCAGATGCAAGGGCGGCTCCATACCGCAGGCAGCAGCCTGCCTGCCGAACTGGCCCGTTGTTATCGCCAGCAGACGCTGCCGCAAGGTGAGCAACTGTACCAGGAACTGACGTTCGACACGCACAGTGGCAAGCCGGTCATCCTGTCGGTCAGCATGGCCCCGGTGCGCTATCGGGGCGAGGATGCGCTGGTGGTGGCCTTTATTGACATCAGCAACCAAAAACAACTGGAGCAGCAGTTGACGGCGGCCAGAGAAGCAGCCGACAGGGCCAGTGCCGCCAAATCCTCCTTCCTGGCGGCGATGAGCCATGAGATCCGCACCCCCCTCAACGCCATCCTTGGCAACCTTGAACTGCTGGCCCACTCGGCGCATGACGGGCAGCGTGAACGCCTGCACACCATCCGCCAGGCGTCAGACAGCCTGCTGGCCACCATCAGTGACGTACTGGATTTTTCCAAGATTGAGGCGGGTGAACTGTACCTGGAACATATCGAGTTTGACGTGCTGGCGGTGGCGGCCAACGCGTTAGCTATCTTTGCCCCGGTGGCGCAGGCCAAGGGGCTGGCACTGGTGGGGGAATTAGGGGAAACGGTCAGCCAGCCGATGCGCGGTGACCCAACCTGTCTGGGGCAGGTGCTCAACAACCTGCTGTCGAATGCGCTGAAGTTTACCGAGCAAGGGCAGGTATTGCTGCGGATCGGCGTCGATGAGCCTGCCTCGTTAATCAAGATTGACGTAGAGGATACGGGGATCGGCATGTCTTTGTCACAGCAGGAACGGGTGTTCCGCGCGTTCAGGCAGGCGGATGAAACCATCAACCGGCGCTATGGCGGTACAGGCCTGGGGTTGGCGCTGTGCACGCGGCTGGCGCAGGCGATGGGGGGCGAGCTGTCGATGACCAGCGAGCCGGGTAAAGGCAGTGTGTTTCAACTGTCGTTGCCGCTCTCTCAGGACGTGGGGGAGGCGGAGCGTCCGCTGTTTCACGGTGAGCGGGTTTGCGTACTGGCGGCGATGCCGGGCGCTCGGGCGTATCTGAGCAAGGTATTGACGGCGTGGGGGCTGACGGTGGATGTCTACCAGCATCCGACCCAGATTGATGACGCGACCTTAGACTCACTAGGGACATTGGTGCTGTGGGGCGACAGAGCCACCTGGCACCCGGATGACGAGAACCGTCTGGTGGAAGAGGCAGCTTGGGTGGTTGAGTGCAGCAGCGACGGTGCGGAGATACCGGCGGCCACCGGTCGGGTATTAAGCACGTCGGTATACGGATTGAAAGGGTTGGCCTGCGCCTTGCGGTACACTTTGCAGGGTGAACGTCTGCCGACGCGTGAGCAGGGGGAGGCGGCGCTGCCCGGTGCGCTACGGGTGTTGGTGGCGGAGGATAACCCGGTTAACCGGCGCCTGCTCGAGGAGCAGTTGAAGCTGCTGGGCTGCGCGGTGAGCCTGGTGGAGGAGGGAGAACAGGCCTTGGCCTGCCTGGAGCGGGAGCGGTTTGATATTCTGCTGACGGATTTATCGATGCCGGGCATGGATGGTTATACGCTGGCGCGGCGGGTGCGAGTGGCATGGCCTTTGATGCCGGTGGTGGCGGTGACGGCCAACGCCACCCAGCAGGAGTATGACGAATGTGAGGCAGCAGGAATAGTACGTGTATTGACCAAACCGCTGTTATTGGACGAGTTGAAAGAGATGTTGCTGACGGTGTGTGGTCTGGAGATGGCCGAGACAAAGCCAGCGATACAGGCGGGAGGGCAACACAATGCATTATTAGGTGACCATTCATTACCAGAGGATATCTGGGATAGTTTTGAGCGCCTCTGCTTATCGTCTTGTCAGAAAATTCGCCAGGCTCAACGTATTGGGAACGTGGCAGAGATTTTGCGTGAATTACACCTGCTCCGTGGGGCACTGGGCGTATATCACTTTTCTGACGCTGAAAAAAAACTGGCGGAGATTGAGTTACATCTCAAATCGGGCGCATCCGATGCTGAAGAACGCTTGGAGCCATTTCTGCACATGCTCCAGCGTGAGTTATTTCTCCGTCGTCAATCGGCATCGCATCTACCGGCATCCTGAAACACGGCAGTGATATGAGGTAAATAAATCGGAGAAGGGGTGACACTGGCAATTGTTTATTACTGCACCATAATCATTTTGAGTGGGCTTGGGGGGTATTCATCATACTTCAAGTGGAATCTCTGGATGAACAAGTCTGCTCTCTGCCTTATTGATGTCACCAATGAGGTATTTCGAATAAACGTGAGAGTCTCCTGCCTATGATAAATCGTCATAAAGATGGCGTATTAGGGCGCTTACGCCGCCATCATTACCTGTTAATCAACGGTGGCGGTCTGGTGCTCACCCTGACCGTATTGCTTGCCAGTGGGTTGGAGATTTGGGCGAGTATCCGAGGCTACCAGGCCAGGGTGCACGATGAAATCTCGCTTGATGTTGCTCAATTATCGGCTCTGGAAAATCGTACTGCCACCACGATCCGCAATGGTGTGCAGAATATCGAACTGGCTTTGAATTCCCAGGCACCGCTAGACTCTGTGTTTCTACAGCGATTTTGGGCGAGTGGTGCCAGTTCACTCATACAGGCGGCGCCTGGCTATCAACCCGTTCTTGTTATGGCGAATAAATCGATACAGCATTTGGAATATGCCTGGCCTTATATTTCCCTGGCACAACAAATGTCCCCGATTGTTTCCAAAGTCAAAGAACGCAATGAGGGTAAACTGAGTGTTTATCTGTACAGCGCGGACAGAAACTTTTTGTTAGCCACGGTAGCGCCGTGGACAGACAGCACCTGGCGTAAGTTACAGTATCAATGGGGTTCAGGGCTTATGGAACAGTTAAGCTCCCCGATAGAGCAGGTGATCGCTGCCAATAACGAAGTGCATCGTACAGTAAAACCGGTTTTGCATTGGCTACCCTCTTATGAAAGCCGGCTAAGTGGTCAACCCGTATTCCGTGTTGCTACAACGATATGGGGGGCTGAAGACGTGCGGTTCGGTGTGATGGTTTTTGAACTGCCCGTTGAGTCATTATCCACCTTACTCCCTGCATCCAGTTTTGGCGGCAACTGTTTGCTCCTGGATCGAAATGGACGGTTAATGTTGCCGTGTAACAATCTTTCCGCAGGAAAGCTGCTTAACTTGGCACAGCAGGGGCAGAAACAAGGGCTCGGCGAGAATCACAGAAGTTTCTATCAGGATGGGCAGTTCCTCAATGGTTGGAAGCTGGGGCAAAGCGGTTGGGTACTGGTTTATTCCCTCTCATGGGGGGAGATTGTTGCGGGTACCAAACAGCAAATCCTGGTGTCTGCTTTATCCGCAGTCCTCATTATCCTGATAACCTGGTTTTTACTGCTGCTGGTTAAACGGCGCGTTTTGGCCCCCGCAGTGCGGCAGTCTGAACAGGTTTTTGAAAGCGAACAACTGAGCCGCACCCTGATTGAAACCGCTCCGCTGGGGCTGGGGCTGTTGGCGCTGGCCAATGGTGAACCGCTGTTGCGCAGCCCGGCGATGTTGCAGATGCAAGGGCGGCTCCATACCGCAGGCAGCAGCCTGCCTGCCGAACTGGCCCGTTGTTATCGCCAGCAGACGCTGCCGCAAGGTGAGCAACTGTACCAGGAACTGACGTTCGACACGCACAGTGGCAAGCCGGTCATCCTGTCGGTCAGCATGGCCCCGGTGCGCTATCGGGGCGAGGATGCGCTGGTGGTGGCCTTTATTGACATCAGCAACCAAAAACAACTGGAGCAGCAGTTGACGGCGGCCAGAGAAGCAGCCGACAGGGCCAGTGCCGCCAAATCCTCCTTCCTGGCGGCGATGAGCCATGAGATCCGCACCCCCCTCAACGCCATCCTTGGCAACCTTGAACTGCTGGCCCACTCGGCGCATGACGGGCAGCGTGAACGCCTGCACACCATCCGCCAGGCGTCAGACAGCCTGCTGGCCACCATCAGTGACGTACTGGATTTTTCCAAGATTGAGGCGGGTGAACTGTACCTGGAACATATCGAGTTTGACGTGCTGGCGGTGGCGGCCAACGCGTTAGCTATCTTTGCCCCGGTGGCGCAGGCCAAGGGGCTGGCACTGGTGGGGGAATTAGGGGAAACGGTCAGCCAGCCGATGCGCGGTGACCCAACCTGTCTGGGGCAGGTGCTCAACAACCTGCTGTCGAATGCGCTGAAGTTTACCGAGCAAGGGCAGGTATTGCTGCGGATCGGCGTCGATGAGCCTGCCTCGTTAATCAAGATTGACGTAGAGGATACGGGGATCGGCATGTCTTTGTCACAGCAGGAACGGGTGTTCCGCGCGTTCAGGCAGGCGGATGAAACCATCAACCGGCGCTATGGCGGTACAGGCCTGGGGCTGGCGCTGTGCACGCGGCTGGCGCAGGCGATGGGGGGCGAGCTGTCGATGACCAGCGAGCCGGGTAAAGGCAGTGTGTTTCAACTGTCGTTGCCGCTCTCTCAGGACGTGGGAGCGACGGAGCGTCCGCTGTTTCACGGTGAACGGGTTTGCGTACTGGCGGCGATGCCGGAAGCTCGGGCGTATCTGAGCAAGGTATTGACGGCGTGGGGGCTGACGGTGGATGTCTACCAGCATCCGACCCAGATTGATGACGCGACGTTAGACTCACTAGGGACGTTGGTGCTGTGGGGCGACAGAGCCACCTGGCATCCCGAGGATGAGAATCGCTTGGTGGAAGAGGCGGCCTGGGTGGTTGAGTGCAGCAGCGACGGTGCGGAGATACCGGCGGCCACCGGTCGGGTATTAAGTACGTCGGTATACGGATTGAAAGGGTTGGCCTGCGCCTTGCGGTACACTTTGCAGGGTGAACGTCTGCCGACGCGTGAGCAGGGGGAGGCGGCGCTACCTGGTGCGCTACGGGTGTTGGTGGCGGAGGATAACCCGGTTAACCGGCGCCTGCTCGAGGAGCAGTTGAAGCTGCTGGGCTGCGCGGTGAGCCTGGTGGAGGAGGGAGAACAGGCCTTGGCCTGCCTGGAGCGGGAGCGGTTTGATATTCTGCTGACGGATTTATCGATGCCGGGCATGGATGGTTATACGCTGGCGCGGCGGGTGCGAGTGGCATGGCCTTTGATGCCGGTGGTGGCGGTGACGGCCAACGCCACCCAGCAGGAGTATGACGAATGTGAGGCGGCAGGAATAGTACGTGTATTGACCAAACCGCTGTTATTGGACGAGTTGAAAGAGATGTTGCTGACGGTGTGTGGCCTGGATGCCGTCTATCATGATGTGCAGATTCAGCCTAAGGGAGAGGTGGTGTCATCCGGGTTGCTGAATGGCAAGGCTCTGCCTGAGGATGTCCAACGTCTTTTTGAGAAAAGCTGTGCTGATTCACTTGCCGCGATCAAACAAGCCTGTGTGACAGAAGATGCCACGGTTATTTTGCGTGAACTGCATTCCCTTAGCGGTGCGTTCGGTGTTTTTGAGATGAATGAATGGGTCAGACAAGCGTCTGATGTGGATAGTCTGGTGAGAAACTCCGGGGTTAAATCAGCCAGTCAGGCGTTGACATTATTCTGCCAGGCTTTAGAAGCTGTAGCCTCAGGGAAGCATACGGAAACCGAGGCGTTGATCGCTCGCATTATTACCTTGGCATCACTTTGTTCTGAAGAAAAAGTGGTGGCAGAAATTACGCGGTTGGGAAATCAGTTACTGACTGCGCTAGCTGAGCGCCGGTAAGCGGGTAAAAAAAGGGTTATCCCCGTTGGAGGATAACCCTTGTGGTATTACATGACGGTCACGTGGATATTCTGCTCGACCAACAGCTCCGTCGCACCTGCAACGTAGGTGTGGTAAACCACGCCACCAATTTCAGCCTGACCCGCTTCCGCCCACGACTCGGATTGCGTATCCAGCAGTTGCAGCGCGTTCGAGCCGTCGCCGTTGATCACCAACTGGTTCTTGCCGTCGGCCATCACCATATTGCTCTGCCCCATCCCTTCGAGCGCAGAGGCGCTCAGGCTCAGGCTGTTGGCGTTGCCCTGGCCGAGATCGATCTTCTCAATGCCGGTGATGCGGCCGATCAGTGCGTCGAGATCCAATGCCATGTTTTTGCCGTCCAGCAACAGGGTATCGATGCCGTCACCGCCGTGGATAGAAGCAAATGAGGTATTGGAAATACCAATTACATCATCACCCGCACCGCCGCGCACCGCCGACAGTGACTCACCGCTCAGCAGCAGGCCGGAGGTAGACCCATCGTCAAACAGCATCCACAGGCTACCGTGCTCTGCGTTGTCAGCCAGCATAAGGGCTGCTGCCCCATTGTTACCGGCCCCAACGTCCACCGCTGAACCCAGGCCCAGAGAGCTGTCGAGGTCAATGATGCGCCCTTTGATCGCCGCACCGTTACCATCACCCACGCCGTAATCGGTCCAGGTGACGAACAGACGGCCATCGTCAAGGAAAGCCACATCGGGTTTTTTTTGATCACCCGTCACCAGTTGGTTAATCTCTAGCTCTTGTCCTATACGGTGCCCTGCATCGTCAAAGAACTGTGCGTAGATACCGAGTGTACCTGCGCCAGGGGCAGTATCCGCCGCTGACTCGTAGATGACGATAAAGCCGCCGCCAGGGCGTGCAATAGCATAGCCGTTTTTCTGGTCGCCCGGTGTGAAGCTATTGACGAGGAACTCATTACCCACGGCTGTGCCGTCCGGTGAATAGATACGCGCCCACATTCCCCAGCCACTTTGGTCTGGGCCATCATGGTTGTTGGAATCCCAGGTCACCACAAAGTTGCCATTACTCAGTTTGGCGACGCCAGGAGCGGTCTGATCGCCAGAAACTGTCTGGTTAGTGATGACTTCTGGCCCAAAAATTTTACTCTGTGGATCATAGATCTTGAAGGCGATATCAAAACCTGATTGCTGTTTGGCATAAGAAAACACCACGCGCCCATCCGCTAATGTTTCGACGGTACTCATATGCCAGGTTAAAGGTGCCTCTGCTGTAAAGTTGGATTTGGCTACCAGCATATCGTCAGGGGTAGTTGGTGTGCCGTTCTTGTCATACTGACGTGCCATGATTGACCATTGACCACCCGATGATTTGATCCAGGTCAGCATGTAACCGCCATCATCAAGTGCAACAGTGGTGACGACACGGTTATGGGTGCTGCTATCAACGCTAACGAGTGAGTTGCTGCCGATTGGCGTTAAGCCAGAGCTCGCATTCCCCTCATAACGCTGTGTCCGTATCACATCATGACTATTCTCATAGCTGTGCCAGGCGATGATCACGCTACCATCACTGAGGGTCGTGGCACTGGGTCTGCCTTGATAGTCAGCGGTTAAGGTATTAACCGTAAATTCTTTACCGACGGACATACCTCTGTCATCAAAGACCTGAGCCATCACGTCAGCGTTACCATTTTGCCAGGATTCCCAGACCACCATAAATCCGCCGCCTGGCAGTTTGGTGGTGACGGAATTATTTTGGTCTCCGTTTGTCGTGGTGTTGACGATAAACTCCGAGTAGAAAGCGGCATCAATATCAACAACGACCCCTTCGATCCCATAACCATTCGGGTCGATTTTGTCACTGTGCCAGGTAACGAAAAGGTTACCATCTTCCATCAACGTAGCGGCAAGGATATGGTTCAAGTTGACATCATCCCAACCAGAGCCCTGGTTGCCCCAGGTGGTGGGGTTGACCAGGAGTTCATGGCCGATCTTGTTGCTGTTGGCATCAAAACGCTGAGCATAGATGGCAGAACCATCCCCATCGCCGCCGTCAGAACCCCAGATCAACACATAGCCGCCGTCGTCCAGCGCCACGCCCACCGGCTTATACTGCTTGCCCGCGCGATAGTCGTTGACGATATAGTCACCGTTACCGAGCATGGTAGGAGTTCCCGTCACCGGATCAAAGGTGTAGTGCGCGGCGCGGATATCGCTGCCAATCGCCTTGCTGTCGTTGGTATCCCAGAACACCACAAAGCTGCCATCCTTGAGCACGATGGCATCTGGGAAGTGCTGGTCTGCATCCCGCGTAGTGTTCAGCGTCATGACCGGGCCAGCGACGGAGCCGTCAATTTTTCGCAGTTGCCCCAGCACGCCGTCGCCTTGGCCGTCACCACCAGACCAGACGGTCAAGTACCAGCCTTCATGCGGTCCGTCTTCGAACAGCCTCATTTCTGGGCCACCGTACTGGAAAGAGGCACCTCCTGTTTTGATGACAAACTCATTACCCACAGGTTTGTTATCAGCACCATAGATGCGTTGTACGATCGAATAGCCGCTCTGCTCGCTGAACCAGGAAACAATGTAGCCACCATCGGGTAGGCCTAATGCACTTGGCGAGCGCTGGGCACCAACTATCGTCTGGTTGACCAGGAATTCATCGGTCTGGGCAGATCCATCGGCACCGTATCTACGGGCGAAGACCCCGTCTCCGTTGTTGTCCAGCGAACCGCTCTGATAGGACTCGAACACCACCAGGAAACCACCATCGGCCAGTGCTACTACCTCCGGGCTGTCCTGGTCATTGAGATTCCGCTGGTTGACAAACTGCTCTCGGCCGATCTTGTGGGTGCCGGTTGAGTCCATCAACTGCATCATCACATCATAACCACCGCCAACGTCCTGTTGCCACACCATCACCAGATTGCCGTTGGCCAGTTTGGTCACCTGTGGGTTGTTCTGATTGCCCAACACCGTGGTATTGATCGATCCACCCGAACTCTGGTTACTACCGAGGTCGTAGCCGCCTACCGTATCGTTGGTGGTTACGGTGATCTTGTAGCCTGGGCTGTGTGGCGTGGTGTTGCCCGCCGTATCAACGGCCACGGCGGTAAAGGTATTTGCGCCATAGCTCAAGGTTTCATTGACTTCCAGGAACCAGGTGCCGTTGTTGCCGACTTTCACACGGCCGATTTCATGCTGGCCGGTGGCATCGGTGTTATAGATAATCACGGTTTCGCCCGCTGGGCCGGTGCCGCTGAGGCTCGGGTTGCGGTCATCGGTACGGCTGCCAGGGACGATGTTGCCCGTGATATCACCTACATCATCGTAAACGCCGGTAATGCGCAGGTTTGATGCATCCGGTGCGGTCAGATCCAGCACCAGATCGAACGCCGGAGAGAGTTCACTGGGGGATTGGTTGGCGTTGAGCGCCTGCACCTGGAAGCTGTGTGCGCCTTCGGTCAGATCGAATGTAGGTGTAAAGCTCCAGCTACCATCGGCACCAGCTTCGGTTTCACCGATCGGCGTATTGTTGTCAAAAATCTGCACCTTGTCGCCGGGCTGTGCCTTGCCACGCAAGGTGGGGGTGGCATCGTCGGTCTGTGCCCCGCTGAACAGTGCCCCTTGAATGGAGCCCACATCATCGGTCACGCTGTCAATGGTTGGCGTGGTAGTGCGGTCTTCCCCCAGTTGCAGGGTGAAGGCATCGCTTTCGGTGCTGAGGTTGCCCGCCGGATCGCGCGCGGTGGTGGTGAACAGGTGTTCGCCGTCGGTCAGATCTGAAGACGGTGTAAACGACCATGTTCCTTGCGCACCGGCATTGGTGGTGCCGAGCAGTTTACCGTTGTCGTAGACAAATACCGTCACACCCGCCTCGGCCTTGCCGGAGAGCGTTGGGGTGCGGTCGTCGGTCAGGGCACCTGACGCCAGATTGCCCTGCTGCGCGCCTGCATCGTCAAACGCCTGCAGGATGGTGGGCACCGCAGGAGGGATGGTGTCGATGGTGATTTTGTAAGTGGTGGATGCCAGACCGGTGTTGCCGGAAAAGTCGATGGACTTGGCGGTGATGCTGTACACCCCGTCTGGGAAGGTAAAGGCGGAAGAGAACTCCCAGGCACCGGTGGCGTCGGCAAAGGCGGTACCCAGCATGGTCTTGCCGCTGTAGATGGCGACCATGCTTAACGCTTCGGCATGGCCTTTGATGACCGGAGTATTGTCGCTGGTATAGCCATTGTTCTGGATCGGGGTGTTGCCGTCGCGGTCGTTGATGATGCTGTCAATCACTGCCCGTGAAGGGGCGACAGAGTCGACGATCAGTACAAAGTTATCGGAAGACGCGCCGCTGCTGGTGTCGCGTGCGGTAAAGACGTGCCCGCTTTCGCTGAGTTTTTCTTCAGGCGCGAAGCTCCAATGACCATTGGTGTCAACGCTTACGCTGCCAATGACCTGACCGTTATCAATAATATCGAGCGTAGCGCCCGGTTTGCCTGTTCCCTCTATCACTGCCCATTGGTCATCTGTCACGTTGCCCGACTTCATTGAACCTTGGCGGGTACCGATCTGATCGAGGGCGTTGGTGATTTTAGGCGCTTCATCCGTTAGCAACGCCGCCATCATCAACTGGGGTGCAGCCGGTTCGGTGACCGGAGCCTGCGGGGTATCGGTATCAGAGAATGTCACCTCATGCAGCATGCCCAGCGCCCGTTGCTGTGGTTGCTGTTCGATAACACCCAACGATTGAGCATCGAAGTTTACCGGGCCTTGCTGTGGGTTATCCTGTGCAGACAGGCTACGGATAAACTCGCCGTCCTGTGTCATCACATGCAACTGACCGTTATGAGTAAAGAAGTTTTTGATATTCAGCGCTGGCTGGTCGTGTTCCTGGTTGCGGAAAGCGATAAGCAAGTCTTCACCTGAACGTGTGGCAACGAGCATATCTTCAATTGAAGCCTGTTCAAACTCTTGCAGCAGGTAAGTGTTGCCTGGCGTGTA
This sequence comes from Serratia sp. YWN4, assembly GCF_055790845.1. NCBI lineage: Bacteria > Pseudomonadati > Pseudomonadota > Gammaproteobacteria > Enterobacterales > Yersiniaceae > Serratia > Serratia sp. YWN4. The sequence goes on along the minus strand of NZ_CM147696.1, from coordinate 4,331,580 downwards.
CGGGATCTGCTGTGTCGGCATGTCCAAAGACGCATCCAGCACATAGGTCTGTGTTAATGATTCTTCAGTAATGACTGAAAAACGGAGATAATTGTCAATAATATTTTTCATTTAAATAGAGAGATCATCAGGTAATTAATGAGGGAGTTCTAAGAAAAATAAGCACAAGCGATAGGTTGCTTTACAGTTATTTTTTTAACGGTAGTGCAACGGCCAACATTAATACCAAGTAAGAACATGGATTAACTCTTTTGGTTTTCTTGAGGGGCTGCTTATTGCCGTAATTGCTTAGAAAACGTCGCGACTTTGCGCGATGAGTAGATTAGAGAACGCTAAAGGAAATAAATACCTGACCAGTTCGAAATAGTGCCAGTAACCCCCCTTACTTTGGCAACTACGGCTGTAGCCTGATGCAGGATGGGGCGTTGATGACCTGATCTTATTGTGCAGGATAATCTTTATTTAGACATATTTTTTAAGTTAATTAAACACATAATCACGATTTCGTACGGGAACGCCCGCAAGCATCAAGAATTCATACCAATCAGAAAGACTATTCCGCCATCACACTGTTCAATATGGGCTTCAGGGTAAAGGCATGTTTCAGCCGGTCTGCAACAGCCAGCCATGACCCATGTTTAGCATCATTAAGAACACCATCTGGATTGTTACATCTGCTTTGCGAAAAAAGTGTATGTGACGATCGTATCGTTAGCAAATTGAAATTGATTAGGAAGAATATATGGTAATGCGGCCAACACAACTCGTATTAATGGAGGGTAAGGAAGTACGGCAAGAGCTGTCTTTGCGCCAAAAAAACACGAGCTCCCCTCAAAAGATAAAAGCCATTCCCAATGGTAAATTTATCCTTGCAGACAAAGAAACCGGTTTTGCCCCTGAAAACATCACTGTGAAGCGTGTGGGTAAAGACCTGCATGTCAGTGTTGAGGGGGATTCGTTGGATCAACCAACGGTCATTATTGAGGATTTCTTCCTGAATAATGCGGAACTTATCGGCATGGCTGAGAGCGGGGCTTACTATCCATATATCTCTTCCGATGGCGACGATAATGGTGCTGTTGCGGCGATGTTGTTGGATGGTGAAAGTTCGCCATTGGTTCTGGGTGGGGAACAGCTCTCCAGCCATGAAAGCTACTCCATACTGACTGCTCTCGGCATCCTCGGGCTGGGCGCTGCGGCTATTGGTGCCATGGTCAGCCAAGGCCGACCTGGCAAGCATAGCGGCGGCGGCAATAGTGATATGCCTCAACCTCAACAACCACAGGCTCCCGCAGATCCACAGCCAGCACCGGGCGTATCTACCCCAGTGTTAGGTCAGATTATTGATAATAAAGGCTCTTTACAGGGTGCTATTATCCGTGGTGCTGAGACTGATGATAATACCCCGACTTTTCTGGGGAGCAGCGGCACGCCTGGTAATACCATTGTCTTTTACGACAATGGAAAGAAAATAGGTGAAACTCAGGTTGGTCAGGATGGCCGCTGGTCATTCACTCCGCGCGAACCGCTGACCGACGGTTCCCACAGTATCACTATGGTTGAACAGAATGCCGATGGTGCGATCAGCAAGCCATCTGATGCGTTTGACTTTACCGTTGACACCCTTGCTCCAGCACAGCCTGCTATCGGCGGCATCTTTGACGACGCGGGCAGCGAAACCGGGCCATTGGCTGCGGGCGACACGACCGATGACGCGCAACCGACCCTGTCGGGCCAGGCTGAAGCCGGTGCCATCGTCACTATTTACGACAACGACCAGAAGATCGGCCAAACTCAAGCCGATGCCACAGGTAAGTGGTCATTCACCCCAGCGGCTCCGCTGGCAGACGGTTCACACAGCTTTACCGCTACCGCGACCGACGCAGCAGGCAATACCTCCGATCTTTCCGGTTCTTGGAAACTGGTGATTGATACGTTGCCACCTAAGTTTGAAGAACCTAAAGCCCAAGACCCTATCAGTGAAATCATCGACAATCAGGGCTCCATTCAGGGGCCGATCGTCAAAGGCGGCACCACTGACGACACCACTCCGACGCTAAACGGTACCGGTCAACCAGGGGACACGATTATTGTTACCGACAACGGTAAGAAGATCGGCGAAACCACCGTTAAGCCAGACGGTCAGTGGAGCTTTACGCCAGAAACTGAACTGGGTGAAGGCGAGCACGAGATTAGCGTGATCGTCCAAGACCAAGATGGTAATCAATCCAAGCCGTCCGATCCGTGGGTGGTGATTGTCGATACCAGCGCGCCAGACGCGCCGACCATCGGCAGCGTTTATGATGACGTGGGCAGCAAGACCGGGCCACTGTTGCCAGGTGCCAGCACCGATGATACGAAGCCAACCCTGAGCGGCCAGGCTGAAGCGGGAGCCACCGTAGCAATTTACGACAACGGCCAGAAGATTGGCGAAGCGGTGGCCGGTACGGATGGCAAGTGGGAGTTCACGCCACAAACTGCGCTGGCCGAAGGCCCGCACAGCTTTGCCACCACGGCAACCGATGCAGCAGGCAACACTTCCACGCCTTCCAGCGCCTGGGAACTGGTGATCGACACCATCCCACCTGAGCAGCCGGGTACCGACGGTAATGGCCCAGGCATCAGTGAGATCGTTGACGATCAGGGGCCAATTCAGGGGCCGATCGCCAAAGGGGGCATCACTGACGACACCACCCCAACGCTGAAAGGCCAGGGTGAGCCGGGTGACACCATCATCATTACCGACAACGGTAACAAGATCGGTGAAACCACCGTTGAGCCAGACGGTCAGTGGAGCTTTACGCCGGAAACCGAACTGGCAGACGGTGAACACGAAATCAGCGTGATTATCGAAGATAAAGCCGGTAACCAGTCAGAGCCGTCCGATCCGTGGGTGGTGATTGTGGATACCAGCGCACCAGACGCACCAACCATCAGCAGCATTGTTGATGACTTGGGCAACAAGACCGGTGCAATTCAGCCGGGTGAGGTGACTGATGACAATCGCCCAATGATCAATGGTAAGGCTGAAGCGGGTTCTACGGTCATTATTTACGATCAGGGTAAGAAAATCGGTGAAGCTCAAGCCGATAGCGAAGGTGATTGGAAATTTACGCCAGATGTAGCGCTTAACGTAGGTAACCACACGATCACGGTTAAGGCCATCGACGCTGCTGGCAATATGAGTGACTCCTCGTCCGCGTTCGATTTTTCGCTGATTGCACCCTATGCACCAAGCGCTCCATCGATTATTGCCGTACTTGATGATGTGGGTACCATCCAGGGGGCACTGCAAAAGAATGCGCTTACCGATGATACTCGCCCTACCCTGAAGGGAACTTCAGAACCAGGAACCACAATCAGCATCTATAACAACGGTGAGTTGTTGGGCAGCGTTGTGGCAGAGACTACAGGTCAATGGAGTTTCACCCCTGATACAGACCTGCCTGAAGGGCTAAACAATCTGTCGGCGCAGGCAACGGATGCTGCGGGTAATATCAGCCCGAGAACCGGGGATTATCCTTTAATTATTGATACCACACCGCCAGCCGCGATCGCATCCGGTGAACTGCTGGACGACGTTGGCAATATCCAAGGGCCTATCGCTAACGGCAGCATTACCGATGACGCACAGCCGACCTTCCATGGCGAAGCTGAACCTTATGCCACCATTGTTATTTACGACAAAGGTATAGAGATTGGCCGTGTGGCAAGTGGTAGCAATGGAATCTGGAGTTTCACCCCAGATACAGCGTTAATCGATGGTGATCACAGCCTGAGCGCTCAGGTTATCGATCGTGCGGGCAACCTGAGTGAAATCAGCACGCCTATCGAATTTACCGTCAACACCCATCTGGTTGAAGTGTCTATTGATGCGGTGCAGGACGACGTTGGTGTCAAGCAAGGCCCAATCAGCAAGGGTGGCGTAACGGATGATGCAACGCCAACCTTCAGTGGCCGTGCGTTCCCTGACTCCACCGTGGTGATCTACGACAAGGGTGTTGAGATAGGTTCCGTGAAAAGTGAGGCTTCTGGTAAATGGAGCTTTACACCACTGACGCCATTGCCTGAGGGGAGTCATGAAATCAGCGCAACGGTGATTACCGTTGCTGGTGGTGAAAGCTCACCAACTCCAGTCTTTGATTTCAATATTGATATCACCGCACCGGGTAAACCAGGAAACGACGGGGAAACAGGGATTGGCAGCGTTATTGATGACGTTGGGACTATCCAGGGGCCAATAGCGAATGGTGGAACGACCGATGACACGACGCCGACCTTTAAAGGCAAAGGTGAGCCGGGAGATACCATCCATATCTATGACAATGACGGACTGTTGGGCAGCGTTGAGGTTCAACCAGACGGTAGCTGGTCTTTCACTCCACCTCCAATGCTTGAGGGTGAGCATGAAATCAGCGTAATTATCGAAGATAAAGCCGGTAATCAATCAGAGCCGTCCGATCCATGGGTGGTGATTGTGGATACCAGCGCGCCAGACGCGCCGACCATCGGCAGCGTTGTTGACGATGTGGGCAGCAAAGTGGGTGAGCTTGCCCCAGGTGCCAGCACCGATGATACGAAGCCAACCCTGAGCGGTCAGGCTGAAGCGGGAGCCACCGTAACGATTTACGACAAAGGGCAGAAGATTGGCGAAGCGGTGGCCGATAAGGATGGCGAGTGGAAGTTCACGCCGGAAACTGAGCTGGCCGAAGGCCCACACAGCTTTACCACCACGGCAACCGATGTGGCAGGTAATACCTCCGCGCCTTCCAGCGCCTGGGAACTGGTGATCGACATCACGCCACCTGTGCAGCCAGGTACCGACGGTAATGGCCCAGGCATCAGTGAGATCGTTGACAATCAGGGGCCAATCCAGGGGCCGATCGCCAAAGGGGGCATCACTGACGATACCACCCCAACGCTGAAAGGCCAGGGTGAGCCGGGCGACACCATCATCATTACCGATAACGGTAAGAAAATCGGTGAAACCACCGTTGAACCAGACGGTCAGTGGAGCTTTACGCCGGAAACCGAACTGGCAGACGGTGAGCACGAAATCAGCGTAATTATCGAAGATAAAGCCGGTAACCAGTCAGAGCCGTCCGATCCATGGGTGGTGATTGTGGATACCAGCGCGCCAGACGCGCCGACCATCGGCAGCGTTGTTGACGATGTGGGCAGCAAAGTGGGTGAGCTTGCCCCAGGTGCCAGCACCGATGATACGAAGCCAACCCTGAGCGGTCAGGCTGAAGCGGGAGCCACCGTAACGATTTACGATAAAGGGCAGAAGATTGGCGAAGCGGTGGCCGATAAGGATGGCGAGTGGAAGTTCACGCCGGAAACTGAGCTGGCCGAAGGCCCGCACAGCTTTACCACCACGGCAACCGATGTGGCAGGTAATACCTCCGCGCCTTCCAGCGCCTGGGAACTGGTGATCGACATCACCCCACCTGTGCAGCCGGGTACCGACGGTAATGGTCCAGGCATCAGTGAGATCGTTGACAATCAGGGGCCAATCCAGGGGCCGATCGCCAAAGGGGGCATCACTGACGACACCACTCCAACGCTGAAAGGCCAGGGTGAGCCGGGTGACACCATCATCATTACCGATAACGGCAAGAAGATCGGTGAAACCACCGTTGAACCAGACGGTCAGTGGAGCTTTACGCCTGAAACCGAATTGGGTGAAGGTGAGCACGAAATCAGCGTGATTATCGAAGATAAAGCCGGTAACCAGTCAGAGCCGTCCGATCCATGGGTGGTGATTGTGGATACCAGCGCGCCAGACGCGCCGACCATTGGCAGCATTGTTGACGATGTGGGCAGCAAAGTGGGTGAGCTTGCTCCGGGTGCCAGCACCGATGATACGCAGCCGACCCTGAGCGGCCAGGCTGAAGCGGGAGCCACCGTAACGATTTACGATAAAGGGCAGGAGATTGGCGAAGCGGTGGCCGATAAGGATGGTGAGTGGAAGTTCACGCCGGAAACTGCGCTGGCAGTCGGCTCGCACAGCTTTACCGCTACGGCGACCGATGCGGCAGGCAACACTTCTGCGCCTTCCAGCGCTTGGGAATTGGTGCTGGTGAATGGCGGTGACTTACCGGCTAAGCCGGTGATCGACGCGGTGATCGACGATGTTGGTCCAGTAACCGGGGAATTACATTCTGGCGATGTGACCGACGATCGTCGTCCTGAAATTACCGGACGCAGTGAGCCTGATGTTACCGTGATCGTTTATGACCGTGGTGTCGAAATCGGGCGGGCGCAGGCTGATAACAAAGGGATTTGGAACTTTACGCCAGACAGCGATTTGCAGGATGGTGAATACAGTTTCACCGCAGTGGCTGAAAATGGTACTGGTAGCATGAGTGTAGCTTCCGATCCCTTTGATCTGGTTGTCTATAACGGCACTGGTCCGACTCAGGTTGCTCGCCTTTCACAGATGGGCAAGGACTCCGGTTATGACGGTCATGATTTTATCACCGACAATGGCAATGCGGGCCGTCTGATGTACGGCACCCTCAGTGCAAAACTGGTGGCTGGGCAGAGCGTGCAGGTTTCCACTGACGGTGGCCGCACCTGGCTGGATGCCATGGTCGACGGAACCCGTTGGGCTGCGCAAGACTTGAGCGAACACGCGGCGAGCTGGAGCATCCAGACCCGTGTGGTAGACCAGTCTGGTAACGCCGGTTATGTGATGAACCAGGACGTTGCTTTTGACAACGTCGCGCCGCCAACACCGGGTAAAGCGACGTTGGATGGAACCAGCCTGCGGGTTGAGTTTGGTTCGGCGAATGTGGTGGCGGGCGAGCGCATCGCGGTAATCGCTGACAACGACACTCATCGTTTTGAGTACACCCTGACCGAGCAGGATATCGCAGCAGGTTCAGTAACGCTGGAGGTGGGTGCAGTCAGCAGTGCCAGCGTAGCCTTGGTTGATTTGGCCGGTAATCTGTCTGGTTTTGCCAATACCAGCGGTGTCGCACCGGGTGTGAATATGACCGTAACGGGGGATGTGGCCGAAATCTACGGTCAGAACCGTGACAATACCTTCACGGTGGATGACGTCAACGTACTGAACTCCGTCAAGGTGATCGAAGGTAACGCTGGTGTTGATACGCTGAAACTGACCGGAGCGGATCAGGTGTTGGATTTGTCTGCCTGGAAAGGGCGCTTGAGTTCGGTAGAGGTGATCGACATTACCGGCTCTGGCAATAACACGCTGAAAATCTCCCTGGGCGATGTGCTGGATCAGGGGCACCGTGGTGCGTTTATCAACGATGACAGCGTGCAATTGGCGGTCAAAGGTAATGCGGGTGACGTGGTGATGTTGAGCGATCTGCTGCCTAACGGCATGGACGTGGGGGACTGGGAAAACCTCGGCGAGGTGATTTCTGCAGGTGTCTCTTACGATGTCTATCACCACACCGGGTTGGAGGCCGAAATCCTGGTACAGCAGGGCGTTGACGTACAGTTCCAATAATCGTTCTGACAGACCTGATTAGAGTAGCAATAAAGCGGGCTTTGCCATACAGGGCTCATGCCCGCTTTATTTTTTAATCAATATACTCACCCCACTTCAGGATATAGGTGTGTTTGCTGCGTTGGCTAACGGGTAAGCACAATCCTGAGTTCTTTAGAGTTGGTATGAAGATTATATGCAATGGATTTAGTACTGGTTCTACACTCTTTCATTTAAATTCGAACGCGCCTGACAGACATAAAAGCCGTTAGAATTTAGAGTAATGCTTCAATAGCTGAGGGGAGGCGGTTTATTTCCCCAGATTTCTTTTGCCTGTCATTTTCACAAGTATAGCGACAAACGCTATGGGGTTTTGATAACGCGGGTTCGATTAAGACATCAAAGGATTACTGACATGCTATTAGAGGAAGGTCATCTGAGTCAGAACGAAGATTCACTTGCACTAAGTTTTAAATCTCACTAAGGCGAGCTTTTCCATACCAGGCTCGGGTTCGCTTTATCTTTGAATAAATATACATAGGTAATAATGCAATGAACTTTGCTTTTTTAACTGATGAAGACACTTTATTTTTCTATCCTGTAGATGAAGTTAAGAGTTTATATTTGCCTGTTCAGGCGATGGATGGGGCACGCTATATTGTTACTGAGCAATACGGTACTGATATTAACGAAAGCGTTGCGGCAGAGCGTGTCAGTAACGATCTGCATCTGAATTTTTATACGGAGTCACAGACGCCTTCTAGCGTAGTCATCAAGGATTTTTACCTGACTAACGGTAAAGTCTTCGGTTTGAGCGACAATGGCGAATATCGTCAGTATCTGTCTGCTGAAGAAAGTCCTGCTCAAGGGCCAGTCGTATTAACCAGCATTGATCTTGGTACACAGCAGGAGCAGGCAGAAGCGGTTTCTCTGAAGGTGATCCAGCAGGCCACCACCTTGCAATATCTTGAAGAGCAGGCTGAATTGCTGAACCCAACCAGCGATGTTTCTTCAGAGCCAACCGACGCTGTCGCCCCTGCGAACGCGTTGTTCCTGTCAGCGGCAAGCCTGCCGGAAGAGAATTCATTTGCTGTAAAACCATCAATCACGGCTGTTTATGATCAGGTTGGTCAAAAACAGGGCGTGTTGGTCAGCGGTAGCGTCACCGATGATAAAGCACCTAAGCTTGAAGGTGCTGGGCAACCGGGTGCGCGGCTGGAAATCTTCCAGAACGGTGAGTTGGCTGGCTTTGCTGATGTTAACGCGGAAGGTAACTGGTCATTTATCCCTACTGTTCCATTGGAAGAAGGCGGGCAGCTTTTTTACGTGCGCGATCCGGCTACCAGCCAGACTTCTGGAAACATTGTATTGATCATCGATACGGTGGCGCCTTCCCGTAGCGACATTTCCAGTGTGGTTGCTGATAATACTGGCACAGCCACGCCGATCGGCAAAAATGGTTATACCGGTGACAATACGCCGACCCTGTCGGGTAAAGGTGAAGCCAACTGTTTGATCGCCATCTACAACGGTAATGCACTGGTAGGCACCACCTATGCCGATCAGTCCGGCAAATGGGACTTTACGCCAATTTCTCCATTGCTGGATGGCCAATACGCTTTCAGGGCGGTGGGGATCGACTTCTCTGGTAACGTCGGCCTGTCCTCGGCCAAATATATTTTCACCATTGATACTCTGCCGCCTGCGCAACCTCAGATTATTGAGGTGTTGGATGACGTTGGTGCAGTAACAGGGGCGGTGCCTAATGGCGCGGCAACCGATGACAGCACGCCAACGTTAAAGGGGCGTGCTGAAGCTGGCAGCAAGGTCACTATTTACGACAACAGTACCAAAGTTGCTGAAGTTCAAGCCGATGCTGACGGAAACTGGGATTTTACCCCGGCTACGCCAATGGATGGCGGGTTGCATACTCTTACCGTAACCGCCACGGATCAGGTCGGCAACCTGTCTCAGGCATCGCAGCCTTGGCAAATCAATATTGTACTGGGTATGCCAGATGCACCGATTGTCGATTCAGTTTACGACGATCATGGCGATATTGCGCATTACCTTAACTCTGGCGATAAGACTGACGACGCTACCCCGACGATTGCTGGCAGAGCAGAACCTGGCTCAACCGTGATTATTTACGATAACGGCCAGGAAGTCGGTCGTGTATCAGCAGATACGGGAGGCGAATGGCGCTTTACTCCAGCAGCTCCGCTTGCTGATGGTAATCATAATCTGACCTTTGTGACGTTAAACGAAGCAGGTAACTATAGCGAGGCCAGTTCCCCGTGGGTGGTGATTGTCGATACCGTAGCGCCAGATGCGCCGACCATCGGCAGCGTTGTTGACGATGTGGGTAACAAGACCGGGCCACTGTTGCCGGGTGATGTGACTGACGATACGAAGCCAACCCTGAGCGGCCAGGCCGAAGCGGGAGCCACCGTAGCGATTTACGATAAAGAGCAGAAGATTGGCGAAGTGGTGGCCGGTACGGATGGCAAGTGGGAATTCACGCCACAAACTGCGCTGGCCGAAGGCCCGCATAGCTTTACCACCACGGCAACCGATGTGGCAGGCAACACTTCCGCGCCTTCCAGCGCCTGGGAACTGGTGATTGACACTACGCCACCTGTGCAGCCGGGCACCGACGGTAATGGCCCAGGCATCAGTGAGATCGTTGACGATCAGGGGCCAATCCAGGGACCGATCGCCAAAGGGGGCATCACTGACGACACCACCCCAACGCTGAAAGGCCAGGGTGAGCCGGGCGACACCATCATCATTACCGATAACGGTAAGAAAATCGGTGAAACCACCGTTGAACCAGACGGTCAGTGGAGCTTTACGCCGGAAACCGAGCTGGCAGACGGTGAGCACGAAATCAGCGTGATTATCGAAGATAAAGCCGGTAACCAGTCAGAACCGTCCGATCCGTGGGTGGTGATTGTGGATACCAGCGCGCCAGACGCGCCGACCATCGGCAGCGTTGTTGACGATGTGGGTAACAAGACCGGGTCACTGTTGCCGGGTGATGTGACTGACGATACGAAACCGACCCTGAGCGGCCAGGCCGAAGCGGGATCTACCGTAGCGATTTACGATAAAGAGCAGAAGATTGGCGAAGCGGTGGCCGGTACGGATGGCAAGTGGGAGTTCACGCCACAAACTGCGCTGGCCGAAGGCCCGCACAACTTTACCACCACGGCAACCGATGTGGCAGGCAACATTTCCGCGCCTTCCAGCGCCTGGGAACTGGTGATCGACACCACGCCACCTGTGCAGCCGGGCACCGACGGTAATGGCCCAGGCATCAGTGAGATCGTTGACGATCAGGGTCCCATCCAGGGGCCGATCGCCAAAGGGGGCATCACTGACGACACCACCCCAACGCTGAAAGGCCAGGGTGAGCCGGGCGACACCATCATCATTACCGATAACGGTAAGAAAATCGGTGAAACCACCGTTGAACCAGACGGTCAGTGGAGCTTTACGCCGGAAACCGAGCTGGCAGACGGTGAGCACGAAATCAGCGTGATTATCGAAGATAAAGCCGGTAACCAGTCAGAGCCGTCCGATCCGTGGGTGGTGATTGTGGATACCAGCGCGCCAGACGCGCCGACCATCGGCAGCGTTGTTGACGATGTGGGTAACAAGACCGGGCCACTGTTGCCGGGTGATGTGACTGACGATACGAAGCCAACCCTGAGCGGCCAGGCCGAAGCGGGAGCCACCGTAGCGATTTACGATAAAGAGCAGAAGATTGGCGAAGCGGTGGCCGGTACGGATGGCAAGTGGGAGTTCACGCCGGAAACTGCGCTGGCCGAAGGCCCGCACAGCTTTACCACCACGGCAACCGATGTGGCAGGCAACACTTCCGCGCCTTCCAGCGCCTGGGAACTGGTGATCGACACTACGCCACCTGTGCAGCCGGGCACCGACGGTAATGGCCCAGGCATCAGTGAGATCGTTGACGATCAGGGTCCCATCCAGGGGCCGATCGCCAAAGGGGGCATCACTGACGACACCACCCCAACGCTGAAAGGCCAGGGTGAGCCGGGTGACACCATCATCATTACCGACAACGGCAAGAAGATCGGTGAAACCACCGTTGAGCCAGACGGTCAGTGGAGCTTTACGCCGGAAACCGAACTGGCGGACGGTGAGCACGAAATCAGCGTAATTATCGAAGATAAAGCCGGTAACCAGTCAGAACCATCCGACCCATGGGTGGTGATTGTGGATACCCAAGCGCCAGATGCGCCGACCATCGGCAGCATTGTTGACGATGTGGGTAACAAGACCGGGCCACTGTTGCCGGGTGATGTGACTGACGATACGAAACCGACCCTGAGCGGTCAGGCTGAAGCGGGAGCCACCGTAGCGATTTACGATAAAGAGCAGAAGATTGGCGAAGTGGTAGCCGGTACGGATGGCAAGTGGGAGTTCACGCCGGAAACTGAGCTGGCCGAAGGCCCGCACAGCTTTACCACCACGGCAACCGATGTGGCAGGCAACACTTCCGCGCCTTCCAGCGCCTGGGAACTGGTGATTGACACTACGCCACCTGTGCAGCCGGGCACCGACGGTAATGGCCCAGGCATCAGTGAGATCGTTGACGATCAGGGGCCAATCCAGGGGCCGATCGCCAAAGGGGGCATCACTGACGACACCACCCCAACGCTGAAAGGCCAGGGTGAGCCGGGTGACACCATCATCATTACCGATAACGGCAAGAAGATCGGTGAAACCACCGTTGAGCCAGACGGTCAGTGGAGCTTTACGCCAGAAACCGAGCTGGCAGACGGTGAGCACGAAATCAGCGTAATTATCGAAGATAAAGCCGGTAACCAGTCAGAGCCGTCCGATCCATGGGTGGTGATTGTGGATACCCAAGCGCCAGATGCGCCCACTATCTTGGGGGTTTATGACGACGTGGGAGAGAAGGTGGGGGCTCTTGAACCGGGTGATATTACCGACGATACGCGGCCAACCCTGACGGGGCGTGCAGAGGCAGGGGCAACTATCACGATTTACGATAAAGAGCAGAAGATCGGCGAAGTGGTAGCCGGTAACGATGGCAACTGGATATTTACCCCGGAAAGCGAACTGGCAGAAGGTGAGCACAGCTTTACCGTTTATGCAGAAGATGCTGCTGGCAACAAGTCTGAGGCATCAACCGCATGGCCAACCACTATTGTCGTGCACCTGCCTGAGGCACCTGTCATTGAATTCGTGAAGGACGATGTTGGTTCCGTGATGGGGGCATTGAATTCTGGTGATCTGACTGACGATCCCCGTCCTGAAATCGGCGGAAGCAGTGAGCCTGATGTTACCGTGATCGTTTATGACCGCGGTGTTGAAATTGGGCGTGCGCAGGCTGATGACAAAGGGATTTGGACCTTTACGCCGCAGAGCGATTTGCAGGATGGCGAATACAGTTTCACTGCCGTTGTCCTGAACGTCGCAGGTAACAGCAGCCCGGCTTCCGATCCCTTTGATTTGATTGTCTATACCGGTAATGGCCCGACTCAGGTGGCTCGTTTGTCGCAGATGGGTAAAGACTCCGGCTATGACGGGCAAGATCTTGTCACCGACAACGGCAGTGCTGGGCGCCTGATGCACGGTAGCCTGAGTGCAGAACTGACCGCAGGCCAGACCTTGCAGGTGTCTAGCGACGGTGGCCGCACCTGGTTTGATGCGCTGGTTGAAGGCACTAAATGGGCGGCTCAGGACTTGAATGAACACGTGGCGAACTGGAGCATCAAGACCCGAGTGGTAGACCAGTCCGGTAACGCCGGTTATGTGATGAACCAGGACGTTACTTTTGACAACGTCGCGCCGTCAACACCGGCTAAACCGACGTTGGATGGAACCAGCCTGCGGGTTGAGTTTGATCCGGCGAACGTGGTGGTGGGCGAGCGTATCGCGGTAATCGCTGACAACGGCACTCATCGTTTTGAGCACACTCTGACCGAGCAGGACATCACAGCAGGTTCAGTGACGCTGGAGGTGGGGGCAATCAGCAGTGCCAGCGTAGCCTTGGTTGATCTGGCCGGTAACCTGTCTGGTTTTGCCAATACCAGCGGTGCCGCACCGGGTGTGAATATGACCGTGACGGGGGAGGTATCTGAAGTTTACGGTCAGAACCGTGACAATACCTTCACGGTGAATGACGTCAACGTACTTGACTCTGTCAAGGTGATCGAAGGTAACGCTGGCGTTGATACGCTGAAACTGACCGGAGCGGATCAGGTGTTGGATTTGTCCGCCTGGAAAGGGCGCTTGAGTTCGGTGGAAGTGATCGACATTACGGGTTCCGGCAATAACACGCTGAAAATCTCCCTGGGCGATGTGCTGGATCAGGGGTTCCGTGGAGCATTCATCAACGACGACAGCGTACAGATGGCAGTTAAAGGCAATGCGGGCGACGTGGTGATGCTGAGCGACCTGCTGCCTAACGGCATGGATGTGGGGGATTGGGAAAACCTCGGTGAAGTGGTTGCCGCAGGTGTCTCTTACGATGTTTATCACCACACCGGGTTAGAGGCAGAGATCCTGGTACAGCAGGGGGTTACCGTCCAGTATTCGTAACATTAACACCAGGGGCTGCCCGTCGGCCCCTTCAATATTGAGATATCAATCGATTACGCACTTTTATGGTGCGTAATCGCAAGCAGGATTATTAAGGAGTATTTTTAAAATGTATTGCAAGAACATAAAAGTCATTTTGACCGTTTTATTATCGCTGGTACTGGTGCCTAACGTTTTTAGTCAGACCGTTCAGCACACACCTAAGTTAACGGTATTCGGTGAGCAGTATCATGCGTTGCCAGCAGCTGCGTCTGATAAAGCACAGGTCACTTATTATCGGGCAGCGTCGGGGGCGCAAAAATTATCCGGCGCAAATGTCTATGTTGATGGGCATTATCATACCTCCCTATTACCCGGTGGTTTTTCCACTTTTTGTCTTGTCCCAGGCGAACATACCTTGGGGGCTTATCAGCATGATGCGCCATTATATCGTGGCAAAACTGAGGAGCTTTATCGTGTTAAACTTGAGGCTGGAAAGACCTATTTTATAAAAGTTTCTGATGATGGCAAATCAGCGCCTGTTTCTGTAACGCGTGCTGAAGCTGAGCAAGAGTTAAAGTATGCCCATGAACAAAAGCACGCGGTTTCACGAGCCGCCGTTTTGACCTGTAAGTGATTGGACTGGTAATAGATTGAAATACGCAATTTAAACCGTAACAGCCTCGCAGTACTTAGTGTTAAACGAATAACAACGGTGTTTGTTATCCTTATTTGTGTAGTGCAAAAGAGTCTCAGAGTGAGCATATAAAATATCCTCCGTGATAAAAAATGGAGGATATTAATGGTTGTTTATAAATTCAATTTTTACGGAGGGGAAATGAAGAGAGAGTGTTTCATCGTCACTAATGACAGTTATTTTTATCTGGGAATGTCTCAATTGTTAAGTGATTTGCCGGAGAATGATATATCAAGGTTGTCATTTAATTCTTTATTTAAAACATGGCATTGTAATAAACTTACGCTGTTTATTGTACACCTTGATGATATGGTGTCTAATTTTAAAGCATTATTGTTTTTTGAAAGAATGAGTAATGATGTCGTGTTTTTATCAAAGAGCAATAAAGTCATGAAGCTTTGTTCAAACTTTGGCTATAACAGTGTGAAGATAAAAACGTTTATGGGGGCCTATGCAATGATTCGCAATGGATACGAGAGTGGGTACAGGAGAGCGCTATTATCTGGTATGGAAAAAAATGTGATTATAAATCTACTTGATGGTGAATCTAATATTAAGCTGGCAAGAAAAAACAGACTGTCTGATAAAACCATATCTCATCATAAGAGGAGTGCCTTATCAAAGGTTGGAATGGATAATATTAATTCTTTCTTTGATAATATAAATAAAGATATTTTCAAAGTTATATAATTTTATTTCAGAGAGTTATTTTAATTATTATTGATTGAAGTTGCAGATAATGACGCTGTAATTTTACGTGGTTGGGGCTGATATCGTTATGGCCCGTTCTCTTAAGTTCCTCGGCAATGGTTGCTCGATAGAGCTACCATATTGCCATTTCGATTTTATATTAATTTATGTAACAAAAATAACGTACCAAGGTTATTAACATTGCATTGTGCATGGCTAATATCAAAGTTCGGAGCCAGCTATCCATCCCGGGATACAAAAAAAGTAAGAACATCCATTTAGTACTGGTCCTACACTCTTTCATTTAAATTCGAACACGCCTGACAGACATAGAAGTCGTTGGAATTTAAAGTGTGCTCCTATAGAAAGCGTGAAGGAGACACCAATGTTTCCTGATTCCCTTTACCCCAGATTCTTATAGGCATAGCGACTAAGGTTATGTCTTTTTAATCAATCGTTGCCAAAGCTTGGGTCGATTAAGACGCCAAAGGATTATGAATATGTTGTCAGAAAAAGATCATCCGGATCAGAACGAAAACTCGTTTGCTCTTCCGCCACCTGAACGGATTGTGGATACGCTACTTGAGTGCACGCTGTGGATGTGTGAATACCAGGGCTCTCCCAGGAGTGCTGAAAGCTTATGTGCAGGGCTACCTAAAGGTAACCAACTGACTCCGTCTCAGGCTATTAGCGCATTAAGCAATGCAAATCTTACTGCGGGCATGGTTCGTCGCCGTGCGCATGAGTTTTCTTCACATCTGATGCCTATCCTATTGCTCCGTAAAGATCGTGGTGCGGCGATTCTCTTGGCTTCTCGGCGTGATGAAGAAGGTAAGCTGCGTTTCCAGATCATTCTGCCTGAGATCGGGGTCGACTCACCGGTAGAGATCGATCAGCAGGAACTCTCAAGCTGGTATTCAGAGCATGCCATCCTGGTTAAGCCCAGTGCGCAGATTGATGTACGTGCAGGTGAAGAAACCCCACACTCCGCCGGGCATTGGCTGTTCAGCACATTGTGGCGTTATCGCAGTTACTACCGCAGTGCGGCCCTTGCTGCGGTTATTGTCAACATTCTGGCGCTGGCCAGCATATTTTTTACGATGAACGTCTATGACCGGGTGGTGCCAAACCAGGCTTACGTGACGCTTTGGTCCCTTGCTATTGGTGTGGCTATTGCCATGTGTTTTGAAGCGATAACACGCTATACCCGCGCCAGTTTGCTGGATATGTCGGCTAAAAAAGCCGATTTGGTGTTGGGGTCCCGGCTATTCCGTCAGGCGCTGGGGGTGCGTATGGAGCACAAGCCGCCTTCTGCTGGCGCCTTTGCCAACCAACTGCGCGAATTTGAATCGGTACGAGACTTTTTTACTTCGGCAACGTTAGCTGCCTTATCCGATTTGCCCTTTGTTCTGCTGTTTGTTGGCGTGATCTTTGTTATTGGTGGTTCGCTGGGGTGGATACCCCTGTTGATGATACCTTGCATCGTACTGATCAGCGTGCTTATCCAGTGGCCGTTGGCGAGAACTATGCGTGAAAACCTGCGGGAATCCTCGCTGAAACAAGGCGTGCTGCTGGAGTCTATCGAAGGCATGGAGACGCTCAAGTCCGTTGGCGGCGAAGGCTATATGACGCGCCGTTGGGAGGCTTTCAGTGCGGCCGCCGCCAGCACTTCGATGAAATCACGCCAGCTCACCAGCACCGCGTTGAATCTGGTGACTTTCCTTCAGCAGTTGCAGACGGTCATTATTGTGGTGTGCGGCGTTTACTTAATTGGCAATGGTTCTCTATCACAGGGGGCTCTGATAGGCACCGTGATGCTGGCCGGACGGGCAACCGCTCCTTTGACGCAGGTGGCAGGATTAGCGGTACGTTTCCAGCAAGCCAAAGCAGCGCTGACATCGTTGAATCGCCTGATGGATATGCCGCTTGATCGTGAAGTCAATAAAAAATATTTGTCGTTACCTTCACTTCAGGGGCGGTTGGAACTTAAAGGAATTAAATTCGCTTATCCAGCACCACCGGATAAACCCAATCAGCCAGTGCTCGAGAATATCAATGTTTCCATCGCTCCCAACGAACGAGTCGCGATATTGGGCAAAATAGGCAGCGGCAAATCGACGTTACTGCGTCTGATTGCTCGCCTGTATCAACCGACTGCGGGGCAGATGCTGATTGGTGGTATTGATGTTGCACAGGTTGACCCGGCAGATTGGCGTGGCACCGTGGGGTACGTGGGTCAGGAAGCGCGTTTGTTCTACGGCACGCTGCGCGAGAACATTATGATCGGTCGTCCAGAAGCCTCTACAGATGAACTGCTGCGCGTTTTGCAATTGACGGGGCTGGACCAGATTGCGCAAAAACACCCTATGGGGATCAACCTTCCTATCGGTGAAATGGGTGAAGGATTGTCAGGAGGACAGCGTCAACTGGTTTCTTTAGCGCGCAGTTTGCTGGCGCGGCCACAAATGCTGTTACTGGACGAACCCACGAGCGCCATGGATACGCAGACTGAAGCCATTTTTATGGCGCGGCTGAATAACGCCACTAAAAACCAGACGTTGATATTGGTCACCCACCGAACATCGTTACTTAACCTGGTCGACAGGATCCTGGTGGTTGATGACGGGCGTATTGTCGCCGACGGGCCAAAAAATGAAATCATCGCCGCTTTGAGCGTAACGAGCGATCGTGAATCGGCGGGGAAAACACCTTCAGCTCAGCAAAACCCGGCGACAAAAGCCTCTGCTGCTGCCAGCTAAATTGTTCAGGCTGAGAATCAGCCTGGTTAAACACCGTAAGGGATTTAGAAATGTTCAATAAAATTCTGCGCCGTTTCAAGCGCACGCCTAAGCCTGCACCATTAAAGGCGGGGGATGCGGCTTTTATGAGTGACTTGCGTGAGTCATTACTTATTCAATCGGCACCTGGCTCACGTTCTGTTTTATATATTATCGTTGTTATTTTATTTACAGGGGTTATCTGGGCACACTACGCGAATGTTGAAGAAATTACTCAGGGCGAAGGGAAGATTATTTCAAAAAGCCGTGAGCAGGTCATAGAGAGCCTTGAGGCTGGCATTATCGATGAAATGTTAGTGCGTGAAGGTGATATTGTTGAGAAGGGGCAACCTTTACTTAAAATAAATCCAACGCGAGCGAGTTCTACCTATCAGGAAATGAATGCCAAATTAATGGGATTAAAAGCAATGATAGCGCGGTTAGAGGCCGAGGCTTATCAGGCGCCGTTGAAATTCCCTGAGGAACTACAGAAATATCCTTCGTTGATCGCGCAGGAAACCAAAGCATATGAATCACGGAAAAAGTCTCTTGATGATAGCTTGAGTGCATTAGAGCGCAGTCGTGACCTTATTTTGAAAGAGTTGTCCATGACCGCGCCACTGGCCGCTCGTGGCCTGATCTCTGAAGTTGAGTTGCTGCGTATGAGGCGCCAGGCCAATGATTTGGAGATCCAGATTGTGGAGCGCCGTAACCGTTACCAGGGAGAGGCAAATTCAGAATTGACCAAGTCTGAGCTTGAAGTTGCACAGCTGACAGAAAGCCTGGTAGGGCGTAAAGATGTGCTGGAGCGTACCACTATTTATGCCCCGGTTTATGGCACGGTTAAAAATGTCAGCATCAGTACGATTGGCGGTGTTATTCAACCGGGTGCGGATATCATGGAAATTGTACCCTTGGAAGATCAACTGATTGTTGAGGGGCAGATTAAGCCACAGGATGTCGCATTCCTGCGCCCAGGGCTCCCAGCTACCGTTAAAGTGTCTGCTTATGACTACGGTATTTATGGTGGCCTTAAAGGAAAGGTGACGCTCATAAGCCCTGATACTTTACAGGATGAAAAGAAATTAGCCGCAGGTCGCCCAGATGCTATTTATTATCGGGTTCAAATACTCACCGATACCAGTTGGCTTGAGTCTGGTGGTAAGAGACTGCCTATTATTCCCGGTATGACGGCTACGGTAGAAATACGTACGGGTGAGAAAACTATTTTGGATTATTTGCTTAAGCCAGTATTTAAAGCCAGAGAAGCTTTCCGCGAGAGATAATGCATAATGAAGCCAAGTAAAAGAAAATACATGCCTAAAAAGGCTCGTGTATTAGTGTGGAATACCTCAATGCAGCTTCTGCTGTGTTCTGGGATGATTTACTCCTCTATTCTGCATGCGCAACCTAATACACAGGATATTGTATTGTTGGCGGCGGAAGATGAATCTCGCAAGGCTTCATCATGGAGTTTGTTCTCATCTTCGGAAAAAACTAAAAGTGCCGAATTTCGTGGCACATTTGGTGAATACCGTCAAATTGCGGAGCAAGCTCAGAAATTATCACCCGCTAAGAAAGTAGCCGTTAAAGAAACAATGAAGCCGGTAGAGTCCTCCTCTACCCGTACTTATGCAGCGCGTCAAACACAGACTTATCGTCAAGACGGCGAGCGTGGTGCAGCGGGTAGCAACGCACTTAAAGCTATTTTGGCCGGGGCTTTAAAACAGGCGATTGAACGCAGCCCCACACTAAAACAGGCCAGTGCAGAACTGGGTGCGGCAAATGCTGATGTGCGTGAAGCGGAAGGGCAACGCTGGCCACAAATCGATGTGAGTGCTAACTCTCGTTCAAAATCATTGGGGCGCAATAGTAATCCAGCCACCCAGACGGTCAATCTGAATATGACGACTACGTTGTACGACTGGGGGCGCACGGAGAAAACGATCGATAGCCGAAAAGAGCTTGGAACAGCAGCGGTCCAGAAATATATGGCCAACGTGGAAGTCCTGGCCCAGGACGTAGCCAGCACTGTTCTTGAGAAAGAGAAGGCAAGCCGGATAAGCATTATCAGCCAGCAATACGTCGAACGTATGAAGCGGTTGGTTGATATGTTGAGTGACATAGTAGCTACTGATCCAGGGCGGGCCAGTGAGCTTGTCCAGGCGCGTGCCAGATTGATGGATGCCGAAGCCAGCCGAGATACATGGCAGGCACGTGAGCGCGATGCTGAAATAAAACTGCGCAAGCTGATTGGTAAAAATTCGGTCAGAATACCGCAGAATATTAAGTTTACGTTGCCAGATATTGAGCTGAATAGATTGCTGTCATCGGCCCAAAATCATCCTGCTTTATTGCAGGCTGAAGCCGAGGCGAAGGCATCAAGGCTTCATGCTGAATCACTGCGTGCTGCTGAGAAACCACAGATCAATTGGGTCGTGACTAAATCAACGGGTAAGGATGATTTTGGCCGAGAAGATCCTTGGCAGACCATGGTAACCGTCAGTTGGCCTATCTTCCGCGGTGGCTCAGCGACAGCGGCTCGGGAGGCTGCGTTGTTGAGAGCCGAGGCTGAACTGGAGAATAAAGAACAACAGCAAATGGATCTTGAATTTGAAGCTCGTGCTGCTGTGCAGGATGCCAATACGTTGCTGACAAGGGCGGATCTATACGTTGGCCTGATTAAAGAAACTGAAAAAGTGAAGGAGGCATTTTTTGATCAGTGGTATCACCTTGGTCGTCGAACGCTGCTTGATGTTCTGATTGCCGAAAGTGATTACAACAATAATCGCGTCAACGAAGTTTCATACCGTTTTGACAGCTATCTGGCCGTAATAAAAGCCTATGGAAGTACAGGAATGTTAAGCCGTTGGTTGATGGATGATATGAACAAATCTGAGCGATGAATTTCGTGAAGTTTTCCTAACGTGTTTGGCGTTGTAGGAAGAGGGTTGACTTTCTGCAACTTATCAAGTGATGTGGATATACCGGATGTTTTCACCTGTCTGAACAAGGGGGAGCCAGTTCCTCGGGGCTGGCTCTGTGGCTTTCTCTACCTGCCATTATTGGCATCTGGCGTATAGAACGATGCGATAGCACTTTATGAAATTTAATAAAGTGCTAAGGATATAGTTATTATTGATTGGATAAATTATGAATATTAATATTGTTATTGCTGACGATCACCCTGCAATACTTTCGGGTATTTCATACGAGTTATCGACAATTCGTACGCTAAATATTGTCGGAAAGGGGAGAAACTCGACAGAGGTTCTTGATGTATTAAACCAGGTTAATTGCGATGTTCTGATAACCGATTATGTCATGCCAGGAGGTATTGCGGGAGATGGCATGGCAATGCTTTCTTTCTTAAGACGGCATTACCCAGAATTAAAGATTATCGTTTTCACGATTATAGATAACCCCGCTATTGTTACTGAAATACTCAAGCTAGGTGTGGGTTCAGTGTTGAATAAGGCAGAGGATACTGGTCACCTCATTTCTGCCATACATGCTGTCTATGCTGGAGCTACTTATATTTCTCCTCACTTCAAATCAGTGGCGCAGGATTTGGGGGGTAATATGGCTTCACGAACCGCTAATCATAAATTGACAAGGCGAGAGGCTGAGGTTATCAGGCTGTATGTATCGGGGATGTCTGTAAATGACATCGCGAGCCAGTTAAAGCGAACTAAACAAACGGTCAGTTCTCAAAAAACCAGTGCGATGCGCAAACTTCAAATCTCAAGGGATGCCGATCTGTTTCGCTTTGCCTTTGAAACAGGTTTAACCGGTGTTGGTTAGGTCATAGGTTTGATGAAAATGTCATTCCTTAAAAATCGGAGTACCTATAATTAGCGTTTTCACGTCATCAGGAGTCGGTACCGCTCTTTATCACTGGCCGAGTGCAGAGTTGTTGGAGTAAATCCAATAGCTGCATTATGTTCAGTGAGCGAAAAATAGTTTTTAAACTTCATTGGCAGTGATTTAAAATAAGAATAGCTCATGTCTCGTTACGATATGCCAGACCTTACCTGGGAATTAATCGTTTCATTTTGCCTCCAGAACGTCCAGGCACTGCGGGCGTCCATACCGGTGCCTGGTTCGAGCCGGGCTTTGGACCCTTACCCAAGGGCCGAATGCTATGAGCTGTCTGATTGAGAGGCAACGTGAGGATACTGAATTCCTGAAAGAGGCAGCAGAAAATATAATACCGAGCATTCACTCCATCATGTGAATCATATCAGGCTGCTGACAACGGATTATATTCTATTCAGCAGCCAAGTTGCAGCCACTCGCTTTCCTCATTGAGATCACATTTTTCAGGCTTGCTGATTCCCATATAGAAAGTACGTGTTATGATTCCCGCCGTAAATACCTTTCACTCTCACCGAGGCTTTGATGCTGGAGAATGTAATCATCAGATAATCAGCTTACCGACCTTTTCAGGCCGGGCTGATTATCAATGCGCCGAAATCGAATGCAGACACTGCTGTGTTTGCACGTTTTGCACATGATGATTAACAGGTTTTTCAGTATGAATTTATCCCGTCAGGAACAACGTACCTTACATGTACTCGCCAAAGGTGGCCGTATTGCGCACGTCCGCGATGCTTCAGGCCGCATCACATCCGTAGAATGCTACAGCCGCGAAGGGCTATTGCTCAGCGACTGCACGCTCGCCGTCTTCAAAAAACTCAAAGCCAAAAAGCTGATCAAGTCCGCCAATGGTCAGCCATACCGCATCAACACCACCGGGCTGAATAGCGTACGTTCACAGCCGGACAATCGTTAAGGAGTGTGCCATGAACACGATATTTTCCCCTGAGTTTATCCACGCCAATATGACCGGCTGCATCAACAAATAAAACAACTCCCCCATCTTCGGATGGGGGAGCAAGAATTGTTTGTGGATATTTTCCTCTCTGATTTATATAGGTAATTCTGAATTATCAGATTGTTAATCCTTAGAACCACCTAATATCCGCCTAAAAACTCCTACGCATCGAATGTATTTAAATCGTCTGAATATGTTGTGTATCAGCGACATAGGTTATCAGCTTGTAAAAATGAATATTAGCCTGAGTGAGCGCATTATTGTTTTACGATTAATCTTAAACCATTGAATGTATAAGTGATTCCTTTAAAAAACAGGATAAAAAATCCTCCTTGATCCTTGATTTCAAAAGATTTACAACCGCAAGCAGCCTGCTTGCGTTTTAACAGGACAGAACTAGATTTAACTTAAATTTGTGTTTTTACGCCTTCAAATCTGAAGGTGGTAAATAGCTTATGGCGTCTGGCAGACCTTCAGAGGGATTCTTATGAACAAAGTTTATAGAGTGATATGGAGTGCGGTATTACAGGTTTGGGTGGTTGTCAGTGAACTCACTAATAAAAAACAGAAAACAGCCAGTCACAGTAGTTGTAATCAGCAACATGTTGATAAAATAACTAAAAATAATCAATTATTCAAAAATAGCGCTGTAGCCTTTTCACTATTTTCTGCCCTGGCGGTTTATAACAATGCTTATGCGATTACTGTGGCTGAATGTAATGCTTCGGGGGGCAGTTGCGTGACGGTGGGAACCGCGGCTGCGTTAGCCACTGCATTGAGTAATACCGGAGCAGGCAGTACAGCGACGACGATCCTATTAACCGCCAATATCGATATGTCAGCATCACATGCTGGTGGGATGGCGGTGAACCAAGCCGCTAACGCCCGGCAGAATCTGGTGGTAGATGGCGGCGGCTATAATTTAAGATTTGCTGGCTATGCTTTTACCATGACGGCGGCAGGCACCAACAACGTGGCCTGGAATACGCAGAATGCCACTTTTAAACTCACCAATTTTGGCGATATTACCTCAACCTTGGCGATCACCAGCGGCACGGTTTCCCGATTAGTCTATGCGCAAGATGCGACGACCAGATTGTCGGCAACGCTGGACAATATCAATTCAGTGCCTAATGGCAAACTGGTTGCCATGGGGTCTGATAGTGCCGCGGTTGCAGCTAACTCTGTCGGTAGAGTGATATTTGGCAACATCATTCAACCAATCACCTTGAATTTTGGTACTTATCGGCAGTCGGTATTAGGTAGCAATATTACCTTTACCGGCAATTTCGACTTAACGGGGATCACCAGCCCTGACTATCCGGCGGTATTCTGGAGTAATGATACCGCTGCTAACAGCCTGCTCCATTTTGCCGCTGGTTCGGATGTTAATATTATTGGTACACGTCTGACGAATGGCCCAGGTACTGTGGGTGTTGGGACTGCATCGTACAACTACCTGATTGATGACGGCGCCAAACTCACTCTGACGATTGATAGCCAAAACCCATTGGGTCTTGCCAACTATGGTGTGCAGATAGGCTCTTATAACACAGGGACCGGTTTATTTGGCCCCGGTGCTGTGGTTGTCATGAATAATCTGGCGGGTGATGTGATCAGCAATGCCTCCAGTACCACCACCACTTCATATATTTACAATGGCCCAGCCTCACCTAACGATGTGATCTACAACCTGGCGGCGGGGTCAAACCTTGTTGTTGCTTCCGGGGCGGCCAATGATGGGATCCTTGCCACCAAAACCACCGGAACGGGGGGGATTTATATCCGTTCGGCGGCGACCATCTCTGATGGCACGGCAAATACCACCGCCGGTAGCGGGATTAACGTCACTGCGGGCTCATCGGGCAAAGTGGTCGTACGTAATGAGGCTGAAGGGACGATCAGAAAAGCGACCGGGATCAGCGTCACTGATTCTGGTAGTAGCGCGGTAGATATCACCAACGCCGGTATCATTAACAGCACCACTGCCGGGGTGGCTATTGCCCATAACGGCAGCGGAACAGCCACCCTGACCAACAGCGGTTCGATCACCAGCACCACCGCCGGTTTGGCGTTGAGTGCCACCACTGCGGGTAAAAACATCACGGTGGACAGCACCGGAGGGACGATCACTGCCACTGGCGGCAGTGGGATCACGCTGGGCAATAACATCGTTCTTAATCTTATCAATGGCATGATTACGACGACAGGTGCCGCCACAGGCTTGACGATTGGGGCAACCAACGCGGGCATCCAGACGCTGACAGGGACCATATTTAATCTGGGGGGAACCGGCAGTGCGATCTCTAAAGGGGCATCGGGGAGTGTTAATCTCAGTAATACTCAATTCAATGCCACCAGCGGCACGGTGTTTACCACCTTGGCAGGCCTTAATTTCCTGCAAGGCCTGACGAATAACGCCATCAACCTGACGGGAAGTGGTGCCGTCACCGGGATCAGTTCGACGGCTTCGCTCGATCTTTCTTCCGCTTATCTGGATATCAATGTTAACAATGCGGCAGCAACGGGGATCTCGACCTCGGGTGCGGCCGGAGGCTCCGTCACCGTCGGGCCTAACACGACGATCAATGCCAGCGGTGGAGCCGCTGCGATCACCTTTGGCAACACTATTCCCGAGTCATTGATCAATAACGGGCTGATCAGCGGCAGC
This sequence comes from Serratia sp. YWN4, assembly GCF_055790845.1. Classification (NCBI taxonomy): domain Bacteria; kingdom Pseudomonadati; phylum Pseudomonadota; class Gammaproteobacteria; order Enterobacterales; family Yersiniaceae; genus Serratia; species Serratia sp. YWN4. The sequence continues at coordinate 4,305,867 of NZ_CM147696.1, read as the reverse complement.
GTTTCCATGGGGAACAGCGGTAATACCATCGTTAACAACAGTACATTGGGTTCTCTGACCAGTGGCACTGGCGTGGATACGCTGACGTTGAGTACCGGTTCGATCAGCACGGGTATTATCGATCTGGGAGCCGGTAATAACATCGTTAATGTTAACGATGGCGCCACGATCTATGCGGTGAATACGGGGGCAGGCAACGACACCTTTAATGTCAATAATCTCACCAACGGCAGCATCACCTCTTTAGGCGTGCTTAATGCCGGGGGCGGCACCAATACGCTGAACCTGATCAACTCCACACGCACCCTGAACAGTGGAACCCGGTTGCAGAACTTCGATAATATCAATCTAACGGCGAATTCTAATATCGCCCTGAGTGACAGCAACAATATCACCAGTGGCAATGTTAACCTGGCCGCCGGTAATACCCTGTTATTCGGTAATACCTATAACGGCGCATTTGACGCTATTCTCAGTGGGGCAGGCAATGCAGAAATACAATCTGCCGGGAATGTGACCTTGAGCGGGGCTAGCACCTTTGCCGGGAACTGGCAGATTGATGCTGGCGGCACGTTGAACGCCGATGCGTTTAATCAATTTGGTACCGCCTCGATTGCTCTCAACGGCGTATTGAATTTTTCCAATAGCGGTACCTTTAATAATGCATTAACCGGTACTGGCCTGCTTAATATTAACGACACGGGGGGTGCATTTGATTTTGGTGCCGGTGCCGGGAGCGCATTTGCCGGTACCGTTGATATCAGTAATGCCACATTCAATTTGTCGGGGCTCAATTCCAGTGCGCTGAATGACGCCACCCTGCGTAATTCTACGGGGGGAATTATCACCCTGGATCTCGGTATTCATAACGTCGGTGACCTGATCTTTAATGGTGGCACATTGCAGTTCTCACCGGGCGGCCTGATCAGTACCGGCGCGGGTACAGGTTCTGGTTTACTCGCCGTCACGGGGAATTCGGTTATTCAGGCCGATCCTACGTTGCTGACCGCAGGAAACATTTTGGATCTTAACGCGGGAACCTTTACCGATCTGGTACAGAGTGGCAACGCGCTCTCTGGGGCAGATTTAGCCAGACTCCAGTTGCAGGATCTATTGGGTAATAACCTGCTGACGGGAACCACGGCAGACTATATACAGGGCGGTCAAGTGGTCGCCGTGAATACCTACGATTTTGCTCTGGTCAGTAATTATGGTTTCAGTAATCTGGGGCTGAGTATTTATGAACAACTGACCCAATCGGATTTGCAAGCCGGGCAAACGCTGACCTTAACCTCCAACGGTGCCAGCAATACCACGCTCACCTCGCAATTAACCGGCGCGGGCAATCTGGCGATTGGTGCAGATAACACGGCGCTGACTCTCAGTAATGATTTGAACAACTACACTGGCTCTACCACAGTGAATGCCGGTAGCCTGACGCTGGGAGCCAATAATTCTCTGGGTAACACGTCACTGCTTGATGTCGTGGCCGGGGCAACGGTCAATCTGGCTGGCAATGAGCAAACCGTTGGCGCACTGAGTAACGCAGGAATCGTCGGCTTGGCCGGAGGAACCCTGAACGTGACCAATGGCGGTACCTCCAGTGGAACGGGGGGGCTGACCGGCGCGGGTGCGTTGAATATCAATGGCGGTACGTTCACCGTGACGGGGGCAAACAGCGGGTTGTCGGCTCAGACCACGGTGGCTTCTGGTGCGATCGCTACGCTCAGCGGTGCGGGTAATCTGGGCAGCGGTGGTATTGAGGTTGACGGCACCCTGAATCTGAACAGTGCCAACCCAGGTTTTGCCAACCCACTCAGTGGTGTAGGCAGCGTGAATGCTAACGCCGCGATTGGGCTGACGGGTGACAATAGCTTCAGTGGCATTTTTGATGTTAATACCAACGGTAGCCTGACGGTAAGCAGCGCAGCTAATCTGGGCGGTGCAGAGGTCGATTTAACGGATGCGTCTGCCCAATTGCTGCTTAATGGCTTCATAGAAAATCTGGGTAATACCCTGAGCGGGGTAGCGGGCTCTACGGTTCAACTGAATAACAGTTCATCCACCACCTTGAGCGGTGCCAACAGCGGCTTTGCTGGCTTGTTTGATCTGACGGGCAACAGCACTCTGACTGCATCGCAGAATGTGCATCTGGGCAGTAGCAGCGTCAATATCGGCAGTGGCAGTACCCTGATCTTTGATACCTTTGCCGGGGGAGTCTTGACCGCCCTGAACAATGCCCTTAACGGGGCGGGGAACTGGGTGCTGCGCAACAGCAATATCGATCTTTCAGGCAACAGCAATGCGTCGGGCCTTAGCGGCTTGTTGGACATTAACATCGGTTCCTCTTTGACCTTAGATGGGACTACGGCGCTGAATGCGGCCACCGTACTGAATGTCAACGATGCGACCAGCGCGCTGAACATCACCAATGGCGGTGCCTTTACCCTGAACAATGCCCTGACCGGGGCCGGGCAGGTCAACGTCGACACGGCCAATAACGCCTTCAACTTCGGGGCGGGCGCAGGCACGGCCTTCACTGGCAATGTGACGCTGAATAACGCTACCTTCTCACTGGCAGGCACCAATGCCAGCGCCCTGGCGGGCGCCGGGCTGACGCTAGGCACTGGCAGCGATACCACCGTCGGGGTTGCAGGAACGCCAAGCACCGAAACGCTGCAAACTCTGATACTGGATGGCGGTACGCTGAACTTTACCGGTGGGGCACCATTGTCCAGCGCTGAAAGCACCATCACCGCCCAGACTCTGACCGCCAACAGCGGCACCATCAACGTGGTGGGCGGGGGGTCTTGGAACAACGATCAGCCGGTGGTGCCACCGAACCTGTCGATCCTGGACCAGAACCGGGGCGGGACGGCGATGCAGTTGATCAACGCCACCACGGCCAGCGGGGCCGGTAACCTGACGCTGACGATTGACGGCGTGGCGGTGACGCCACAGGGGTTGGTCTCTGCCATTAACCAGAACGCGCAACATGTGGCGGATGCGACTTACCACTATTCGTTATCCAATACCAACAGCGCCAGTGCCGCTGGCCTGTACCTGAACTATGACCTGAGTGCGATCAACCTGCTGCTGGACAATCCTGATGCGCTGATTATTGCCACCGATGCCAGCCCGGATTCCAACAAGGATTTGACTGCACAACTGACCGGGGTCGGTGGCATTGTATTTAATGCCACCAACGGGGCGTTGACCGTCTCCAACGCTCAGAACAGCTACACCGGCAGCACTACGGTGACCGGCGGCACAGTGCTGCTGGGAGCCAACAATGCCTTTGGCACCACCTCACTGCTGACGGTGGCCAACGGGGCCACTTTCAATACCCATGATTTTAGCCAGACGGTCGGCGCACTGACCAACCTGGGAACGGTGATACTCGATCCTGGCGTGTTAACCAGCGGACTGCTGACCAACACCGGGATCATCGATCTCGCGGGCGGCACCCTGAACCTGCTGGCAGGCGGTACCTCGAGTGCCGTTGGTGGCCTGACCGGGGCCGGTACGCTGAACGTGAACGGGGGCAATCTGGCCCTGAGCGCCGCCAACAGCGGCCTGTCGGCCGCGACCCATATTGCGTCCGGGGCATCAATCACCTCAAGCGCGGCCAATGCGTTGGGCACCAGCGCGGTGGAGGTCGGTGGCACGCTTAATCTCAATGCCGCAGATACCCTGGCCAATCTGCTGAGCGGAACCGGGACGATTAACACCGATGCGGCGGTCACCCTGAGCGGCAGCAACACCTTCAGTGGTACCCATGATATCAATGCGGGGGGCGCGCTGACGATCAGCACGGCCACTAACCTGGGAACCTCGGCGGCCAGCGTCGATCTCACCGATGCCACCGCCCGGTTGTTGCTTAATGGCGTCACGGGCAACCTTGCCAACGCGCTGAGTGGGGTGGCGAACGCCACGGTACAGCTCAATAATGCCGCGGACACCACATTGACGGGGGCTAACAGCGGTTTTGCGGGCTTGTTTGATCTGGTGGGCAACAGCGCCCTGACGGTATCGCAGAACACCAACCTGGGCACCGGCAGCGTCAGTATCGGCAGTGGCAGTACCCTGAACTTTAACGCCTTGGCGGGTGGGGCGTTGACGGCCCTGAACAATGCGTTGAGCGGGGCGGGGAACTGGGTGCTGCGCAACAGCAACATCAACCTGGCCGGTAACAGCAATGCATCGGCCTTTAGCGGCCTGCTGGACATTAACACCGGCTCCTCTCTGACGCTGAACAGTGCTACGGCGCTGAATGCGGCCACTGTGCTGAACGTCAACGATGCGACCAGCACGCTGAACATCAGCAACGGCGGTGCCTTTACCCTGAACAATGCCCTGACCGGGGCCGGGCAGGTCAACGTCGACACGGCTAATAACTCCTTCAACTTCGGGGCGGGTGCGGGCACCGCCTTCACCGGCAATGTGACGCTGAATAACACCACCTTCTCACTGGCAGGCACCAATGCCAGCGCCCTGGCATTGGCCGGGTTGACCTTGGGGAATGGCAGCATCACCACCGTCGGGGTGGCAGGAACGCCAAGCACCGAAACGCTGCAAACTCTGGTACTGGATGGCGGTACGCTGAACTTTACCGGTGGGGCACCATTGTCCAGCGCCGAAAGCACCATCACCGCCCAGACCCTGACCGCCAACAGCGGCACCATCAACGTGGTGGGCGGGGGTTCTTGGAACAATGATCAGCCGGTGGTGCCACCGAACCTGTCGATCCTGGACCAGAACCGGGGCGCGACGGCAATGCAGTTGATCAGCGCCAATACGGCCAGCGGGGCCAGTAACCTGACGCTGACGATTGACGGCGTGGCGGTGACGCCACTGGGGTTGGTCTCTGCCATTAACCAGAACGCGCAACATGTGGCGGATGCGACCTACAATTACGCCCTGTCTAACACCAACGCTGCCAGCGCCGCTGGCCTGTACCTGAACTACGGTCTGAGCGCGATCAATCTACTGCTGGATAACCCTGATGCGCTAATCATTGCCACCGATGCCAGCCCGGACTCCAACAAGGATTTGACTGCGCAACTGACCGGGGTGGGCGGTATTGTGTTTGATGCCACCAACGGGGCGTTAACCGTCTCCAACGCTCAGAACAGCTACACCGGTAGCACCACGGTAACCGGCGGCACAGTGCTGCTGGGAGCCAACAATGCCTTTGGCACCACCTCACTGCTGACGGTGGCCAACGGGGCCACTTTCAATACCCATGATTTTAGCCAGACGGTCGGCGCACTGACCAACCTGGGAACGGTGATACTCGATCCTGGCGTGTTAACCAGCGGACTGCTGACCAACACCGGGATCATCGATCTCGCGGGCGGCACCCTGAACCTGCTGGATGGGGGTACCTCGAGTGCCGTTGGTGGCCTGACCGGGGCCGGTACGCTGAACGTGAACGGGGGCAATCTGGCCCTGAGCGCCGCCAACAGCGGCCTGTCGGCCGCGACCCATATTGCGTCGGGGGCATCAATCACCTCAGGCGCGGCCAATGCCTTGGGCACCAGCGCGGTGGAGGTGGGTGGCACGCTTAATCTGAACGCCGCAGATACCCTGGCCAACCTGCTGAGCGGAGCCGGGATCATCAATACCAATGCAGCGGTCACCCTGAGTGGCAGCAACACCTTCAGCGGTACCCATGATATCAATGCGGGGGGCGCGCTGACGATCAGCACGGCCACTAACCTGGGAACCTCGGCGGCCAGCGTCGATCTCACCGATGCCACCGCCCGGTTGTTGCTTAATGGCGTCACGGGCAACCTTGCCAACGCGCTGAGTGGGGTGGCGAACGCCACGGTACAGCTCAATAATGCCGCGGACACCACATTGACGGGGGCTAACAGCGGTTTTGCGGGCTTGTTTGATCTGGTGGGCAACAGCGCCCTGACCGTGTCGCAGAGCGCCAACCTGGGCACCGGCAGCGTCAGTATCGGCAGTGGCAGTACGCTGAATTTTAACGCCTTTGAGGGCGGCGCCTTGACCGCGCTGAACAATGCCCTGAGCGGGGCGGGCAACTGGGTGCTGCGCAACAGCAATATCGATCTCTCTGGCAGCAGCAATGCGTCGGGCTTTAGCGGCCTGCTGGACATTAACACCGGCTCCTCTCTGACGCTGAACAGTGCTACGGCGCTGAATGCGGCCACTGTGCTGAACGTCAACGATGCGACCAGCACGCTGAACATCAGCAACGGCGGAGCCTTTACCCTGAACAATGCCCTGACCGGGGCCGGGCAGGTCAACGTCGATACCACCAATAACGCCTTCAACTTCGGGGCGGGTGCGGGCACCGCCTTCACCGGCAATGTGACGCTGAATAACACCACCTTCTCACTGGCAGGCACCAATGCCAACGCCCTGGCATTGGCCGGGTTGACCTTGGGGAATGGCAACATCACCACCGTCGGGGTAGCAGGAACGCCAAGCACCGAAACGCTGCAAACCCTGGTACTTAATGGCGGCACGCTGAACTTTACCGGCGGTGCGCCGCTGTCCAGCGCCGAGAGCACCATTACCACTCAGACCCTGACGGCCAGCAGCGGCACCGTCAACGTAGTGACCGGCGGCTCCTGGGACAATACGCCGCCGGTGGTGCCACCGAACCTGTCGATCCTGGACCAGAACCGGGAGGCGTCAGCGATGCAGTTGATCAGCGCCAATACGGCCAGCGGGGCCGGTAATCTGACGCTGATGATTAACGGTGTGGCGGTCGCGCCAGGCCAGGGCGTGGTGTCGGGGATTGATCAGAACGCGCAGCATGTGGCGGATGCGACCTATAGCTACTTATTGTCCAATACCAACAACCTGAACGCGACCGGTCTGTACCTGAACTACGGCCTGAGTGCAATTAATCTGCTGCTGGACACCCCTGATGCGCTGATTATTGCCACCGATGCCAGCCCGACGTCCAACAAGGATTTGACCGCACAACTGACCGGGGTGGGCGGCATCGTGTTGGATGCCACCAACGGGGCGTTGACCGTCACCAACAGCCTGAACAGCTACACCGGCAGCACTACGGTGACCGGCGGTAATGTGCTGCTGGGCAGCAACAATGGCTTTGGCGCCACCTCACAACTGACGGTAAACAGCGGGGCCAGCGTCAATGCCAACACCTTCAGCCAGACGGTGGGGGCGCTGACCAACCTGGGAACGGTCACGCTCAATACCGGCGTGCTGACCAGCGGGCTGCTGACCAACACCGGAGCCATCGATCTTGCGGGTGGCACCCTGAACCTGTCATTAGGGGGAACGTCAAGCGCCACCGGCGGCCTGAGCGGGGCCGGTACGCTGAACGTGAACGGGGGCAATCTGGCCCTGAGTGCTGCCAACGGCGGCCTGTCAGCCACCACCCATATCGCGTCCGGAGCCTCAATCACCGCAAGCGCGGCCAATGCGTTGGGCACCAGCGCGGTGGAGGTGGGCGGTACGCTGAATCTGAACGCCGCAGATACCCTGGCCAACGTGCTGAGCGGGGCCGGGATCATCAATACCGATGCGGCGGTCACCCTGAGCGGCAGCAACACCTTCAGCGGCACTCACGCTATCAATGCGGACGGTGTTCTGACGGTCAGCGCGGCCAATAACCTGGGGATCTCGGCGGCCCGCGTCGAGTTGACCGAGGCGACCTCGCAACTGATATTCAATGGCCTGACCGGAGATGTCGCCAATGCCCTGAGCGGAGTGGCGGATTCCACGGTCACCGTGAATAACGGGTCTACGATGTCCCTGTCCGGCAATAACGCTGGGTTTGCGGGCCAGTTCGGCATTACCGGCAACAGTGCGCTGAGCGTCAGCCAGAACCCGAATCTCGGCTCAGGCACGGTGGACATTGCCAGCGGTAGTCAACTGGTGTTTGCCGGGTTGACGGGCGCGCTGAGCAATACGCTCAGCGGGGCTGGCACTTGGGCACTGTCGAACAGCCAGGTGACGCTGAACAATGCCAATGCCACGGCCTTCACCGGCACGGTCAGCATCAACGGCGGCTCGGTGCTGAACCTGGACAGCATTGACTGGTTCAACCCGGCCGCCACGGTAGATATCGTGAGCGCCAGCGACACCTTGAACATCAGCAACAACGGGGATTTTACCTTTGATAACCTGTTGCTGGGGGCCGGTGTGTTGAATATCAATACCAACAATAACCTGTTCAACTTTGGCAGCAACGTGGGCACAGGGTTCACCGGGCAGGTCAATCTGCAGAACACCCAGTTCCAGCTGTCGAACAATAACACCAGCAGTAACAGCAATACCGTGCTGAACCTGGAGAACAACAGCCGTACCTCGGTCGGTGATGGGGTGCAGAATATCGGTGCGCTGGAGATGAACGGCGGGACGCTGATTTTCAGTAACATCATTGATAACAGCGGGTTATTGACCTCCGGGGGAACCGTGGCGGCCAGCCGTATCGATACCACCGGGGGCGGAACGGTGAGTGTCAACCTGCCGCCGAACGTCTCCCCCAGCCTGGAAGGGATCAGTACCTTGGCCCTGGACACCGGGGCCATTGTGGTGGACCTGGTGACCGGGGCGGCCACCGGCACCGGGCGCGAACTGACGCTGACGGACGGCAGCAATGCGCCGATTATTCAGGACTATTTTGAAGGTATCACCAACCCGAACAACAGCGTGGTGGCGGCAATGGGAACCTTTGGTTTTGGCCTGACCACTGGCGATCAACGCGATGGGTTGTATGTGAACTACAGCCTGAAGAGTCTGGATCTGCTGACCAGCGGCAGCGAGGCGCTGGAACTGGTCGGCACGGCGAGCTTTAACGGCACGCCGGGCAACGAACTCTTTGCGCAAATTACCGGCAGCGGGGATCTGGCGATCACCGAAGCGGATCCGGGCGCGATAGTGGTGCTTTCGGGGGCCGACAACAACTACACCGGGGCCACGCTGGTCCATGCGGGGACCGTGCAGTTGAATGCGGATGCCGCGCTGGGGCAGACCTCGGATCTGGTGATTGATGGCGGTGCGGCGGTGGACATCAACGGGCACACGCAAACCGTGGGGGCGCTGAACAGCGCTGCCGACAGCCTGCTGGATCTGGGCGGTGGTGTGCTGGCGGTGAGCAACGGCGGCGTGGCCGACGGGGCGTTGGCGGGCGCGGGCAATCTGCTGCTGAGCAGCGGCACGCTGGCGGTCAATCACAACAACACCGATTTTAGCGGCACCACCACGATTAACAGCGGGGCGACGGCAGACGTCACGCAGGCGCAGGGGCTGGGCACCGGCGCTATCGCGGTAGACGGCACGCTGCTTCTGGATGGCCGCGCCGGGGGGCTGGCGACGGCCACCCTGGTGAACGCCTTGCAGGGCAGCGGTAATACTGTGCTGAGCGATGCGGCCAACGTCACCCTGAGCGGCAACAACAGTGCGTATGCGGGGACTTTTACCACCCAGACGGGCACCACCCTGACGGCGACCCATGGCGATAATTTTGGCGCGGCGTCGGTCCTCAATGCGGGCAGCCTGGTGCTCAATACGGCGGGCGACTGGGATCTGACTACGCCTATCAGTGGCAGCGGTAGCCTGGTGAAACAGGGCAGCGGCACGGTAAACATCAACAACAGCCTGGTGAGTGCCGGTATGACGACGGTGCAGTCCGGGGCGTTGCTGGTGGGAACACCGGCAGTGAATGCCGCCGCACCGCAGGCGTTTGCCCTGCCGACGGCGTTCGCCTCGGTCGGCAGCGCCACGCTGACCAGCGACGTGACGGTGCAGGCTAACGGCACCTTTGGCGGTGACGGCCAGGTTATCGGCAACGTGTCCAACGCCGGGAACCTGGTGGTTGGGCGGGCCGCCACCGGGGGCAGCTACAGCGATTTCATCATCAATGGTAACTATGTGGGTAACGGCGGTAACGTTGCCTTGAATACCGTGTTGGCGGGGGATAACGCTGCCACCGACCGACTGGTGGTGACGGGGGATACGTCTGGCACCAGTACGGTCAGCGTCAGCAACATCGGCGGGGAGGGGGCGAAGAACATCAACGGTATTCAGGTGATTAACGTCGGCGGCAACTCGGCGGGCGTCTTCAACCTGAATGGGCGTGCCCAGGCCGGGGTGCTGGAATACTTCCTCTATCAGGGAACGCCAACGGATACGGCAGACGGCAACTGGTACCTGCGCTCCAACTATCAGGACAAGGTGGTGACCTATAACCCGGAATCGGGAGCCTTTATCGCCAACATCGCCGCGGCCAATACGCTGTTTAACACCCGGTTGGAAGATTTGCACGCAGGGGATGCGCGCGACAGCGGCGACCTGAGCGGTGCAGAGACGCGCTCCAGCCTGTGGCTGCGTCAGGTGGGTTCACGTAACAAGTTTGAGGATGCATCGGGCCAACTGTCCAACACCAGCAGCCGCTATGTGGCGCAGTTGGGGGGCGAAGTATTGGATACGCAGTTTACCGGGCAGGACCGCTTCGGGCTGGGGGTGATGGCCGGTTATGGTCGCGCGACCGGGACCACCGATTCGGGGGAAACCAGCTATAAATCCGATAACAGCCTGACGGGGTATACGGTTGGGGTATACGGTACCTGGTATGCGAAGGCCAGCGAACGTCACAGCCCGTATGTTCACGGCTGGCTGCAATACGAATGGTTCAATGCCACCGTCAGCAGCAGTGCCTACGACAGCGGAAACTACCATCTGCGCGGCGTAAGCACCTCGCTGGAAGGCGGCTACCCTGTTGAAATCTACCACGGTGAGGAGAATAACACCTATATCACGCCGCAGGCGCAGTTGACCCTGAACGGGGCGAAGATGAGCGACCTGCAAAACAATGGTTCCCTGGTGCAGCAGAGCGGCAATAACAATCTGCAAACCCGTCTGGGGGCCAAACTGTCGAACGACACGCTGATGGGGAAAGACAAGTCACGCATTCTGACCACCTATGTGGACCTGAACTGGATCCACAACAGCCGTCTGCCTGGCGTGAGTTCAGATGGCCTGGGGGTGCAGCAGACCGGCAGCCGCCATCTGGTTGAAGTGAAAGTGGGGGCGGAAGGCAAGCTGAGTAACAATTTCAGCGTCTGGGGTAACCTGACGCAGCAGATAGGGCAGAAAGGGTACGATGACAAAGCGGCGATGCTGGGGGTGAAATACAGCTTCTAATCGCAGTAAGAGGGTAAGAAAACGCTGGCTGCCGGTTCGGCAGCCAGCGGCTAAAAGGGATAATGCCCCACGTCGAATTAAGAGTTCGGCTTGGGGCATTATCCCTTTAGCTCAATTAGGCCGGATTACTGCTGCTGAGCCAGTTTATTACTGTCACAACCGGTGCTCTTGCACTCACGCTCCACGCTTTTCAGGAAATTAATCCGGCTCTGCATGGTTTTGTTTGAGCAATCGAGGAATAGACGCGCGCCGTCGCTGCATTCGTTATCCCGGTTTTGCAGCCACTGGACCTGCGATTGTTTTAACGTCTGTTTTTGCTGCGGATTCAGCAAACCCATCACTTTCTTGTATTCCACATTCAGTTCCTGATCCAACTGAACCATTTCCAGTGACGCACAGTAGGTTCTGTCATAAGCATTACGTGGGTTATCGCAGCCGCCCGCCAGCGCGGCGGCGGAGACTAACAGCAGTGAACATCCCAGAATCGTTTGTTTAATCACGTTGCACTTCTCCTTGTTTTGTCTTAATCCGCGCACACAGTAAACCAATGCTGTGCATTGGAATAGCTTGAAAAATTATCAGTGAATAGTGGTTCACATAAAAAAGCCCTCTTTACTGCTAAAGAGGGCTGGGTAAGGGGAAGGGCAATCAGGCTTCGGCTTCAGCCGCTACCTTGTTTTTGTCGGAGTTCATACAGCTGTAGATGACCGGCAGCACCAATAGCGTCAGCACTGTCGCAAAGCCTAGGCCGAACATGATGACCACCGCCATGCTTTGGAAGAAGGCGTCGCTAAGCAGCGGTGCCAGGCCCAGCACGGTGGTAAAGGCGGTCAGCAGGATCGGGCGCAAACGCGAGGTTGAGGCATCGATAATCGCTTCCAGCATCGGTTTCTCCTGGCGTTGCAGGCCGATCTCCTCCACCAGCACAATCCCGTTACGGATCAACATACCGCTCAAGCTCAGCAGGCCGATCAGCGCCATAAAGCCAAACGGAATACCGGTGAGCAGAAAGCCCAGCGTGACCCCGATCAGCGCCAGTGGGATCGTCAGCCAAATCGCCACGGCGTTTTTCAGCGAACTGAACATCAGCACGGTGATAATGAACATGATCACAAAGGCAACCGGCAGGCTGGTGAACAGCCCGGCCTGTGCCTCTTTGGTGCTTTCATAGTCGCCGCCCCATTGCAGTTCATAACCGCGTGGCAAAGTGATGGCCTCAATACCCGGCTTGATGCGTTGTAGCAATTCAGCAGAGGTTTCGCCGCTCTGGGTGCTTGGATCGGCCTGCACCGTCAGGGTACGCTTGCGATCCAAGCGCATGATTAACGGATCTTCCCATTCGGTTTTAAAGCCGCTGACCACGTTATCGATAGGAATAAACGCCTGCCGTGCCTGGCTCCAGATCATCACGTCGTTCAGCCGTTCGGCATTCAGCCGTTCAGAATCTGGCGTTCTCAGCACAATGGGCATCAGCCGGGTTCCATCGCGGTAAAGCCCTACCGTGACGCCGCCAAAGCTCATACGCAATGCGCTGTCGATTTCGCGTTTATCTACCCCCAGTTCGCGGCCAAGATAATCAGAGAACTGCGGACGAATCACCTTGCTGCGCTCCTGCCAGTCGTGCATCACGCCATCGGCATTCGGATCTGAGCTGGCGACTTTCTCTGCTTTGGCCGCGAGCGTACGCAACACGTTCGGATCCGGCCCAATAAAGCGCGCTTCGATCGAGCTGTTGTTGGAAGGGCCGAACATGATGCGTTTGGCCTGTGCATTGACCTGCGGGTAGTTCTCGCGCACATAGGTTTCGATTTGGCCGATCATGCCGGGGATCTGGTTCAGCTGTTTGGCCCGCACCATCACCTGCGCATAGTTGGAGTATTGCCGCTGTGCGTTATAGGTGAGCATAAAGCGCATTGCGCCCTGGCCAACGGTGACCATGGTATCGCTGACGGTCGGCTGCTCCTTGATATGCTGTTCGATCTGGGCGGCGATCTTCTCGGTATAGGCGATATCGGTGCCATACGGCAGCCAGATATCGACAAAGAAGATCGGCGTGTTGGAGGGCGGGAAGAAGCTCTGGCGTACGCTGCCAAAGCCGACCACCGAAGCCACCATCAGTGCCGCCAGCACTGCCAGGGTAACGGCACGCTGGCTCAGCAGTTTGCTCAGCAGGTTGCGGTAGACGCGGAACAGCCAGCCATCGTAAGGGCTTTTGGCCGACTCGCCCTCTTTCGGCTCGGCGATTTTCTGTTTTTCAAACGCCCATTTGGTGAACACTGGCGTCAGCGTCAGCGCGGTAAACCAACTCAGCATCAGCGAGATCAGCAGCACCTGGAACAGCGACTTACAGTATTCCCCGGTCGCGTCGTTAGACAACCCGATCGGTGCAAACGCCAGAATGGCAATAATGGTGGCCCCCAGCAGCGGGAACATGGTGCGTTTCACCACATTGCTGATGGCTTGCAGGGTGCTTTCGCGCTGTTGCCGCCCCACCAGCACGCCTTCGACAATCACGATGGCGTTATCCACCAGCATGCTCAGGGCGATCACCAATGCCCCGAGTGACACCCGTTGCAGTTCAATGCTGAACAGCTTCATGATCAACAGCGTGCCCAGTACGTTCAACGCCAACGAAGCGGCAATTACCAAACCGCTGCGCACCCCCATGAAAATCAGCAGGGTGCCGACCACGATCAACAGGGCCAGCAGGAAGTTCATGATAAAACCGTTTACCGCCCCTTCTACCTCATGGGACTGATCGTAGAAGACGCTGATATCCATCCCCGCCGGGCGTTCGGCTTGCAACTGGGCTAAACGGGCTTTGACCGCTTCCCCCACCACGATCACGTTGACGTTCGGCGTAAAAGAGACGCCGATAGACAGCGCAGGCTGGCCGTTGGCGCGGTAAATATTGTTAGGCGAATGGGTAAAACCCTGGGTGATCGTTGCGATATCCCGCAGGTACACGCTCTTGGCGCTGCCCGGTTCGCTGATCAGCAGGTTGCCCAATTCCTGCACGTTGGAGAACTCTCCGGTCGGATGCAGCCTGATCGACTCGCTGCCAACCAGCAGATCCCCGGCGTTGGACACCACGTTCTGCCGGCTCAACAGATCGAATAGCCGCTGCGGGATAATATTGGCGGCGGTCATCTGAGCGCGGGAGATTTCGATTTGAACTTCTTCCGGCACGATACCGACAATCCCGACCTTACCGACGCCGGGAACCACCACCAGTTCACGGCGCAGCAGTTCGGCAAAGTTGCGCAGTTCCTGATTGCTGTAACCGGCCCCATGCAGCGAGAAGAAGAAGCCATATACGTCACCGAAATCATCATTGACGATCGGTGGGCTGGAGCCCGGTGGCAAACGTACGGTGGCATCATTGATACGACGGCGCAGCACATCCCAGATTTGTGGCAGCTCTGCCGCACCATATTCAGCGCGAATATTGACGGTGATCTGCGATAGCCCCACGCTGGAGATGGAGGTTACGTTGTCGATATAGGGCAGTTGCTGGATGGCGTTTTCCAGCGGCAGGGTGACTTCCTCTTCAACCTGCTGAGCAGAGGCACCTTCGTAGCGGGTGACCACCACCGCCGTTTTAATGGTAAAAGCCGGATCCTCCAGCCTGCCAATATTCAGAAAAGCAATCACACCGCCAATACCCAGCAGCAGGATCGCCAGCCAGATACGGGTGCCGTTGTTGATGAAGTTCTCTGTCAGTTTCATTACAGACCTCGCTCACGAACCCAGGCGCGCACTTCTTGATTTGGGCGCAACTCACGAGTACCGGCTGCTACGATCCGTTCGCCATCGGCCAGACCGGAAACGATCTGAATACCATTGGCGGTTAATTGCCCGGTTGCAACCTGGCGGGATTCAACAAAGAGTTTCCCATCCTTTTCTTTCACCACCCACACGTGTGGCTGATTACGCGGGGTATTATCCGGGTTAAATACCGCTTCTACGGGCACCACTACATTGCTGCTTTGCGCCGCGTTCGCCAGGTTACCGAGGTTTATTTTTACACTGCCGCTCATGCCGGAAAGCAGAGGCAGATCTTGCGGGCGAGCCATGGTCAGCGTCATTTGGTAGGTCAATGATCCTGACGTGGTGCTAGTGGTGTGTTCTTTATACTGAGCGGCGAATTCACGGCCTGGTAAATTATTCAGGATGACTTTAGGTTGGTACTTCGCATTATCCGCATCAATGATGGTAAACAGGTTTTCAGGAATGCTGAAGATAACATCCAGTGAATCCAACGCGTTCAAGGTGGCGATAGGTTGACCTGCCGGGATCACCTGATAGTTACGTGCATTAACCGCAGCGATGATCCCTGCAAATGGCGCGCGGATTTGCATGTCGCTCAGTTCTTCCTGCGCGAGCTTCAGCGCTGCCCGGGCGGAGTCGCGAGCGGCACGTTGTACGTCGAGCTCGGCACGCGGAATGACATTGCGTGCGCTCAGCGTGGCGAAACGGTTGAACTGGGCCTGTGCCAAATCGAAGGTGGCCTGGCGATCTTTGAGGCGCAACCGGGCATCATTGCTGTTAAGTTCAGCAATCAACTGCCCCTGGCTGACTCGTTCACCTTCACGAACCAGCAACTGTTGCAATTGACCGGGGCGTTTAAAGGCCAGATCGGTTCTATCACCGGCCACGATCCTGGCGGGGAAAATGCGCTCGCCTTGCTGAGCATTGTTAATAACATCAAAGATGCTGACCGGACGCACGTTTTCGTTATTTTCAGGCGTCCCTCGGTCACAGGCGGAAAGGAACAGTGTGAAAAGCACAACGGCAACAAGTTTTATATTCACGATGCAATCTCTTAGGATCAGATTTTAAGGGAGCGACGATTTAACTTATTGACCAACAGGCGCTGCCTGCGCTGTGGTTTATCGCTCGTCTGGGCCTGCTCCGGCCCTCTATTCACGCACGCAATGGCGAGAATATAAACGACTCGTGGCATCTGTTTGGATGGGTAACAGGCAACAAGTTAAACTTTCAAAAAGGGACAACCACACAATGATCATCAGGGAACCTAAACGATAGGCGGATCACACAGCCACCCTCCCGTCTCCTTCTGCACTCAGAGCCAACAACGTCACCGACTTTATCCTCCTCTGTATGCTACTGAATTTGAACATTGCTCTTACGAGCGTAGGTCATAACTCCGCAGGGCGACAGTACAAATCTATTATTTCCATGGCCCCGTTGTGGCACTCAAGGCCGCAATCGTTTCCTTCAGTTTCAATCACTCGCAGCTTTTACAAGTTTAGTGCGCCTGCAACCATTGAGATGAAATTATCTTCATCAGGTTACCGTTTTATGCTGTCCAGACTCGCGTTAACGGGAAGTGAGAAAGTTTATGATGTGGCGATGAATCTGGAAGGAGCGTGTGACACCTCACGATTGGGTTGAGATTTGTCCATTCAATGAAAGGGCTGAGACCGATATCAGGCTGAGATTTTTCTTAATAAGAAGAGGGTGCCGGCATATGTGGCTGCTTTGGCTGGCTGAATACACTCAATTAACGGGTGGGCTTTCCCCTACAGTTCTAGGTATCGATGCTGCGAGGAGGGGAGGTTCTATCCTCTGTAAATGCCGACGGGTACGTTATCAGATTTCCTTTAATATTTTAGAAATATCACTGTTGATAGATTTTCTTTGTAAGAAATATCCTGTATTAGTGTTTATCAATATTTTAGCTAATTAAAGGTCTTTTAATAATATAATGGTTTTTATTTAAGAAAATATGAGAAACATCCTGTATTAATAATTAAACAGTTTATGAATAGGGTGTTATCTGTGAGAAAAATTATATTGATCTGCCTTAGGCGTCACGCTATCCTTGACGTCAATGCAGATGGAATGTAAATAAACCCTCCCCAATCCTACGCTTTAATAAAGGCATATTTGTTGTGCCTTTATATCAAGCGTAGATTTGTTCTATCATAATGATGAGCAATACTAGGGTTGGTTTTATTTCACTTTTTATATAAGGATGATGTTGTGAAAAAGATTAATTTATTTGAAGCGAATGCAATCGTTGGCGGCTGCTGTGACAATACCTGTACTGTTCAGTACGTTAAAGCGTCTGCAACTGTTTGTAACGCAGTAACCACTTGCGTAGACAAAAATGGTAAAGTTGTAAGCACTGCTTCTGCGCCAACTGCGCTGACTAACTGTGGCAACTTGGCTCCATAAGTTAAGCATCAGTTATCTATATTTTAGTATATAATTCAGTGCTGATGCGATAGGAATTTTCGCATCAGCCTGTTTAAGTATTGTGCTTTTAAATGGACAGGGATGTGATTGCTGCTGGTGTTATCAGTAGCGCAAGCGTGCTAAAAGACAATGATTGTCCCTCCTGTTATAAGAGCTAATAGATATGCCTTTTTAGGACGTCTTGTTTATGTTCAAAAAACCCCTGTATCTTATCGCTTACACCCTTTTAGTTATTGTTATATCTTCTCTGATAACAACGGCCTATTTCCATTATTTCATTCTTAATCAGAATCATGATAATAGTGCAGATCAGAGCAGTTTGCATTCAGTTAGTGCTCAAGAGGTGCAAAACAGTCCAATAAAGGACGAGAACAGCATCATCGAATTGTTCTCTTATGCTTGTCATTATTGCTCAGTCAATGAAGAAAATGTTGATAAGCTGGAAGCGCGCATGCCGCAAGGTTCCAAGCTGATCCGTCTGCACGTCAATGGCGATCAGATGGGCGTCTTCTCGAATACGGCACCGTTGTTTGCCACGTTGACCGTGATGGGCATTGAACCACAGCACCGTGAAAGCGCGTATAAAGCCGTTATTAAAGATAAAATTGATTTGGGCAACCCGCAAAATCGCGATCGCTGGTTGCAAGATAACGGTATCGATCTGGTGGCCTACACCAAAGCCAGTCAGTCGCAGCAAGTTAAAGATCTGCTGAATTATATGACTGACGTTGCCAAGTATTACAAAATCAATGCAACACCAACGTTTATTGTGAATAAAAAATGGTTGGCACAGCAGGATCGGGAATTCCCTCAGTTTATCGATAACCTGCTGTCGTTGTTGCAGCATGACAAGCCGTTGGAGCAATAATGCGTTTATTTGCCGTGTGGTTTTATTTGGCGTGGAGAAATTCTCTCACAACAATAGCGCGGAGTTTCAAGCCAATCCGCCGTGCGCACGGTAAGGTTATTTGTTGGATGCTGCGATATGGTGATTACCGGTTGCTACTTGGGCTGGCGGCCGTGGGCCGCTGGCTGAACTTAAGCAATCGGGGAGAGCGTTACCGTGCCTTTGTCGCAGCAGCCAATAAACAGTGTTTGATTGATGACGATCGCCAGGTCGATTTTGTCAAAATCAGTCAGCGCCGCCGCCTGCTGGAGCTGGCAGCCACCTTTGGCCAGAACTCACAGGTGATGGCTCAGTTGGAGCGTTGTAAAGCCGAACTTAACGCGGTGGTTGAACCCTTGCATCAGGCGGGGTCTCCCGTGGTGCTGGCGCCGTTGCATATGGTTTCTGATGTGCTGGCTGGTATGGTCGGTGGTGCTGCCTATCCTGGTCAGGCCACGGTGATCGTCTCTGCAAGCGCTGAGATCTACAATGAAAGAGCACGGCAGCAGGGAGGGGTTAACCTGTCTTACTGCTCGATCCATGATGATAATCGTGCGATTGCCGGTAATTTGATGTCGGCGATTATGGAAGCGGCGGATCATCAGCGTAATATTATTATCTTCCCCGATATCACGCCGGACTATACCGTGAATACCAATGAGGCTGAAACGGCAAAATTACATTGTAGATTATTTAATCGCCCCGCTAATATGCACAGTGGCGTTATTCGCATTGCCAGAGCGCTGTCGGCACAGGTGGTTTTTTATTATTTGTATTATGACAAAGAAATAAAAATTCATATTTATCCGCCGGTGCCTGCGCGTCGTTTAAAAGCAGAGCTGCCCGATATTATTGAAGCATCAATCACCCGGCATCCAGAAGACTGGCTGCTATGGCACTCACATTCGTTATTTTTTATCAATGAATAACCTGGAAATTTAAGAAGTCAGATCATGGAAAAGATAATCCCGACGCTGGTTTTTCAAGGCGAAACGAATGAATGTGGGTTGGCCTGTATCGCCATGATGGCCGAGACGCAGGGTATCAGTGCACCGCTGGAGAGCTTGCGCGAGCGTTATCCGGCTTCACAGCACGGCACCTCGTTGGCCACGCTGTGTACCATTATGTCGGAATTGGCGATGCCTGCTTACCCGGTGGCATTTGAGCATGACGAACTGGCCGAGTTACCTTTGCCAGCCATTCTGCATTACGGTGCCAGCCACTATGTCCTGCTGGCCTATCGTAAAGGGAATTACGTCTGCGTCATGAACCCGGCGATTGGTCAGCAACTGTTGCCGATAGAGTCTTTAAAGCGGGAAATCAGCGGCTATGCGCTGGTGTTGGACGGAGAGACGCAGGCCGATCCCCAGGCACTGGCCAACGTGAAACGCAGCACGCGCTCTCGCGCAATGGAGTGCATGAGCCTGAAAGAAACCGCAGGCATTCGCGGTATTTACCGGCTGATGGTGCTGGCGTTTCTGATTTCATTAACCCTGTTTATCATGCCAACGATGGTCAGCAGCGCCATCAACAAAGTCTTCTCCTCGGCGGGGGAAACCGATTTTCCGTATTTCTACTTCCTGCTGGCGTTTGTGGTGTCGACCACGCTGGCGTTTGCCGTGCGCTGGATCACCGAGCGGTTTATCAAACGTTTTGTGGTGGTTAACAGCGTGGCTGGTTTCTCGCGCTTACTGAGTAACTCGCTGAACTTTTTCGATAAACGTGCGCCGGGTGAGGTGTTCAGCCGTTTTGCCAACTGGCAAATGGCCTCAGGGATCAAAATCGAGTTGGATAACGGCCTGCGTACCGACTGGATCATCGGCGCGATCGCCCTGGCGGTGATGTGTTACATGAGCCCGCTGTTGGCGATGGTGTCGGGTATTGGCGTCACGCTGATGGGGTTGGTCAGCGTCTGGGCAATTTATCGCGATCGTTTCTACACCCAGCAGATGCAGGTCAAAACCGCCGAGCAGAGTGACTTCATTCTGGAAAGCATTCAGGGCTTTTCTACCATCAAATCGGCCGGTCTGGATAGCCAGCGCAAGAGCCTGTTTGCCAAGTATGCCCTGTCATTATTTACCTGCCGTCAGCAGCAGAAGATTTATGAGCAGGTGAAAAGCAGTATGTATCAGATGATTGGCAGCCTGGAGATGGTGTGCTTTATGTTCCTGGCGTTGCCGCTGCTGAAAAACGGCACTATTACGCTGGGTCAGTTCTTTGCCTACAGCTTTGTGCGTGAGATTTTTACCTCGTACATCACCAAAATTTTCTATGCCATCCTGCAGAAGAACCAGCTCCACGTGATCGATACCCGCGCGCGCGATCTGTTCCCACCGTTGCCTGAGCGTAATGAGTCAGATGATGCCGTTCCTGCTCCGATCCCGACGTTCGCTTCACAATTGCGCTATCACAATATTGCTTTTGCCTATGATGCCCAACAGCCGGTGCTGAGGGATCTGTCGCTGTCGCTGAAACCCGGCCAAAGTATCGCCATTGTGGGTGAGTCGGGGGCAGGTAAAAGCACCCTGCTGAAAGTGATGACTGGCCTGATGGCCCCACAGCAAGGAGAAGTGCTTGTGGACGGCGAGCCGGTCGATTACCGCCAGGTCTACTCTCTGTTCTTCCTGCAAAGTCAGGAAGATATTCTGTTTAATGCCTCGGTGTTGCAGAACATCACGCTGTTTGATGACCAGTTTGATGAGCAGAAACATCGGCGTATTGAGCACTCGCTCAAGGGTCTGAACTTGACGCCGGTGGTGGAGAAGCTGCCGGGTGGGCTGAACGCCCTGATCCGTGAAAGCCATGCCGGGCTGTCATTAGGCCAGCGCCAGCGCCTGCTGTTAGCACGTGCGATGTACAGCGATTGCCCGGTACTGGTACTGGATGAACCCACCGCCAATCTGGATGAAGACACCGCGCATCGGGTGATGACCACCCTGTTGGCGCACTGTCGTGAATACCATAAAACCCTGATCACCGTTACGCATAGCGAGAGTGTATTGCCGATGTTCGACCAAGTTTACCGTATGTCTAGTGGCCGCATGGAGCGCGTCTCTGCGGAATTTGAACCTCAACCCGCTCTGACTGCGGCGGTGTGCTGATGAAAACGACCATGGCAAGATTGGATAAACGAAAAGTGCGTGTGCTGCTGATTTCCTTGCTGGCGTTGGCGGCGCTGATTGGCGCAACAATCTGGTATTTCAGCGCGCCGAAACAGGCCAATACGTTAAATACTGCTGTGGTTACGCATGGCGATATTGAGAAAACCGTGTTGGCCACCGGCATCCTGAAACCGGCATTGCAGGTGAGCGTCGGTGCACAGGTTAACGGGCAGTTGACCAAATTGTATGTGAAACAGGGCGATCGGGTTACCCGCGGGCAACTGTTGGCAGAAATTGATCCCAGGTTACAACAGAACGAATTACGCAACTCGGAAGCAGCACTGCAAAGCGCTCTGGCCCAGAAACAGGTGACTCAGGCGACGCTGCGCCAGTATCAGCAAGAGCTGAAGCGCCAGCTAAAGCTGGATCGTGACAGATCCGGCGTTAAAAGCGATCTGGAAAAGGCGCAGGCGCTGTTCCAGACTCAGGTAGCGCAGTTAAAGGTTAACGAGGCACAGATTGTGCAGGCTGAGATGGCGCTGGAAACTGCCAAGGCTAACCTGGGGTTTACCCGGATCGTGGCGCCAATCGACGGTGAAGTGCTGGGGATTGTCACTAAAGAAGGGCAAACCATTGTTTCGTCACAGACCGTGCCAACCATCCTGGTACTGGCCAATGTGGATACCATGACGGTTCACACCCGTATTTCTGAAACCGACATTCTGAAAGTGCGCGTGGGGCAACCCTTATGGTTTTACGTGGTGGCGGATCCCAAACAGCGTTATGACAGCGTAATGGGTTCGATTCAGGAAGCGCCGAATGACGCCCTACAGGAAAGCAATTTACCGACTTCGACTAATCAGCAGCCTTCAGCGGTCTATTACAACGGTATTTTTGCGATTGCCAACCCTGAACGCGTACTGCGTACTTCAATGACCGCGCAGGTATTTATTATCACCGAACAGGCGAAGAATGCCTTGCGCGTACCGATTGCCGCTTTGGGGGCACAGCAGGAGAAAGATCGCTACCAGGTACAGGTGATGGAGGGTGACCGACAAGTGTCACGCTTGATCCACGTAGGGACCAACGACAGCCAGTTCGCTGAAGTGAAAGAAGGGCTGAAAGAGGGCGAGCGCGTGGTGTTACCGCAGCACTCTGTCGGGAGCGTTGGTCATGGTTGATCAAAGATCGCCACTCATTGAGCTGCGCGGTATTTCACGCCACTTTATCTCCGGGTTGCAGACGGTTGCGGTGTTGAAGAATATTTCGCTTACCATTCAACGTGGCGAAATGGTGGCGATTATGGGGGCTTCTGGTTCGGGGAAGTCCACACTGATGAACATCATTGGCTGCCTGGACAAACCGACGGAAGGTGAGATGCGTATTAAAGGCATCTCAACGCAATTGGCCAGCAGTGAACAACTGGCGCAATTAAGAAGCCAGTACATCGGATTTATTTTTCAGCGTTATCACCTGATGCCGTATCTGAGTGCGGCAGAGAACGTCGCTATTCCGGCACTGTACACGGCGATGCCGTCAACGGAACGGCAGACGCGCGCCGAATACCTGCTCACTCGGCTCGGGTTGCAGCAGCGTATGGAGTACAAACCGGCGCAGCTTTCGGGTGGGCAACAGCAGCGGGTCAGTATTGCTCGTGCGCTGATGAACGGTGCTGAAATTATTCTGGCCGATGAGCCGACCGGTGCGCTCGACAAGGCCAGCGGGCAGGAACTGATGGGGATCCTGCATTCGCTGCACCAATCAGGCCATACCATTATCATCGTTACCCACGATCGCGATGTGGCCAGTCAGGCGCAGCGCATTATTGAAATCAGCGACGGTGAGATTATCGCCGACCGGCACAATGAAGCGGTACCGCCGCTGGAAAACAAACCGGCGATGCCGGTTGCGGCAGCCACCGGGCGCGCGCTGTTCTGGCAGAGCGTCAAAGAGGCGGTGAAGATGGCCTGGCGTGCGCTGCTTGGGCATCGGGTTCGGGCCTTTCTGTCTATGCTGGGTATCATTATCGGTATTTCCTCCGTGGTATCGTCCATGGCCGTCGGTGAAGGTGCCCGGCAAAGTATTCTTGAGCAAATCAGCCAGTTGGGTACCAGTACGCTGGAGATCCGCCCTGGTTTGGGCTGGGATAAACCCCGCCCTGATTTTGCCCGTTCTCTGAAGCTTTCGGACGTTGAGCTGTTAGCGCGCCAACCGTACGTCGATAGCGTTTCCCCGGTGATCAGCAATACCGTCACTGCCGTTCGCGGCGGGAAAGAGGTCTATGTGTCGCTTTCCGGTATCAGTGATGCCTATTTCCGCGTGCGTGGTCTGCGTTTCCTTTCCGGTAACAGCTTTACCCAAAACGATCTGGATGAACGGGAACCGGTGGTGATCATCGATCCCGATCTGCGTTCAACGCTGTTTGAAAACGGTGAGAAGCCAGAAGGGCAAATTATCCAGCTTGCCGGAGCACCCTATCGGGTTGGCGGCGTCGCTGAGCCTAAGGGGGGAAAATTCAGCGGCATGATGCTGGGGGCGTGGATGCCCTATACCTCATTATTGGAACGTATGTCTGGCAACATGCCGCTCGAATCGATCACCCTGCGTTTGCGTGACGGTTTCTCGCTGAGTGAAGCGCAAATCGACGTGGAGCGCTTGCTGGAGCAGGCTCATGGTCAGCGTGATTTCTTCACCCAAACCAACGATCAGATGACGCAGGCGATGCGCAAAGCGTCGGATTCGATGTCGCTGCTGATTACCGCCATTGCGGGTATTTCGCTGCTGGTGGGGGGGGTTGGCGTGATGAACATCATGCTGGTGTCGGTTACCGAACGGACTCATGAGATCGGTATCCGCCTTTCTGTGGGCGCGCGTCCGGCTGACATTATGCGTCAGTTCCTGATTGAAGCCATGGTGATCTGCTCGCTCGGCGGCATGATTGGCATTATTGGTTCCGGGATCGCCGGGTTGATTTTTGCCCAGGTCACGCAGCAATTCACCATGATCTTCACCTGGCCACCGATCGTGCTCGCCTGCGGGTTCTCGGCGCTGATTGGCTTAGGGTTCGGCTTTTTCCCTGCGCGCAACGCGGCGCGTCTTCACCCTACGGAGGCGCTGGCGCGCGAGTAATGATGAATAAAATTTCTCTGGCAATGATGATTTCGCTATTACTGACCGGCTGTGGATCCCTGGTGAAAAGTGATTACCAGCAACCGATGCTGTCGGTACCGAAACAGTGGCGGGTGCAAGACACCGGCTCCGGTTTTCTGCAACAGACCGATCACTGGTGGGACAATTTCAACGATCCGCAACTCTCGACGCTGATTGGCCGGGTGTTGACCAGCAACAACGATCTGGCGATTGCTGGCTTGCAGCTGCGGCAGGCGCGGCTGGCCGCCGGGTTGACCAATACCAATCTGACGCCGGATGTCGCGGTGAATGGCAGCGCCAGCAACACCAAGAATCTGCGGGAAAACCGCGAGCCGGTGGAGTCTTACGGGGCTTCGGTTGGTCTGAGCTATGAGCTGGATCTGTGGGGGAAACTGGCGCGGGCGCGTGAACAGGCTGAATGGCAAGTTAAAGCGTCGGAGCAGGATCGGCAAAACACCGCGTTAACGCTGATTGGTACCACCGCCCAGCTCTACTGGCAGATTGCCAACCTGAATCAGCAGATTGTGCATCAGCAAGCGGGCCTGGAGATCGGCAGGCAAACGCTGGAGATCGTCCAGTCGCGCTACGGGGCGGGTGGTGCCGGGCAGATCGATCTGTTACAGGCGCAGCAATCGTTGCTCGATCGCCAAAATCAGTATCAGAACCTGCTGCAACAGCGGGAGGCAGCACGTAATGCCATGGCGATCCTGTTCAACCGCTCGCCGACCGATCGCCAGCCTGAACGGGCATCATTGGATATGACGCAAAACGTCCCTATTGCGCAAACTCTACCGCTGGAAGTGATCTCCCGTCGCCCGGATGTGCAGGGGGCAGAGGCACGCTTGCGTGCCAGCTTGGCCGGTTCCGACGTTGAACGCCTGAGTTTCTACCCGACGCTGTCGTTGAGCGCCACTTTAGGTGCGGGCAGCGCCATCTTCCAGCAGTGGTTCAATAATCCGTACCGAACGCTGGGGGCGAACGCTGCGCTGCCCTTTATCCAGTGGAATACGGTGCAACTGACTATCGAAAAGTCGGAGCTGGATGTGCAGCAGGCGGCAATCACGTTTCGTAGCAAGGTCTACAACGCCCTGTCCGATGTGGATAACGCTATGACGCAGCGTTTGAGTTATCAGCAACAGCGCACCAATCAGCAACAGAATGCGCAGCTTGCCGAGCAGCGCTGGACGTTGGCGAAAAGCCAGTATGAGGCGGGAGCCGTTTCCTTCCAGGCGTTGCTGGATGCCGAAGATGCCTTGCTGACCAGCAAAATCAACCTGTCGCAACTGCAATACAACTATCTCAATTCCACCATGACGCTGTGGCTGGCATTGGGCGGCGGTGTGGAAAAAGACAATGATAGGAAAGGAATAAATCATGAATAAAGATGCTTTGCCACGTCGTGTGGTCGTTACCGGGTATGGCGCGGTCACCCCAATGGGGATGAGTGCGGAGCAAAGTTGGGCAGCCATGATGGATTATCAGCTAGGCTATCGTCGTTACGATAAATCCCACGCCGGGATCCAGTCATGTTTTATGGGGCTGATTGACGACGAGCCTAACCTGAAAGGGATCCCTGCGGCAATCCGCCGCCGTTTGCCGCGTTTTGCCCGCTTGGTGCTGGGTGCGGCGCGTGAAGCGATGGAGATGGCGTTTGATAGCGCGACTCCGGCAGATTATTACGACTTGCTGGATTGCGGCACCATTATCGGCAGCGGCTGGGCTGGCCAGGATGAAACACACAGCAACTATGAAGATTATCTGCGCACCGGGTTGGGATCGCCGTTTGGCTGTTTCCTGACCATGCCGAACGCCGCCACCGCGGCTTGCAGCCTCTATTGGGGCCTGCGTGGTTACCAGAATACCCCGATCGCCGCCTGTGCCACCGGGACTATCGCCATTGGGGATGCGTTTGAAGTGATCCGCAGCGGGCGGGCTTCCATGATGTTGGCCGGTGCGGGTGAGTCGTTGCGCACCGATGCCGCCGTTTGGAATATCGATATTCTGCGTGCGCTGGCGCGTGAGCAGGAAGATATCAAAAAAGCCTGCTGCCCCTTCAGCCTTGATCGCAACGGCTTCGTGCTGTCCGAGGGCGCGGCCGTACTGTGCCTGGAAGAGCGTGAAGCCGCATTGGCGCGGGGCGCGACCATTCTGGGTGAGATCAAAGGGTACGGCAACTATTCCGATGCCTTCGATTTCACCGCGCCTGCCGAAGACAAGATTGCCAGAGTGAAAACCATTCAGTCTGCGTTGAAACAGGCTGGCTTGGCCGCTTCTGAGATTGATTACATCAATGCGCATGGCACTTCAACGCCGCTCAACGATCTGAACGAAACCGAGGCGATCAAGCTGGCGCTAGGTGAAGCGGCCTATTCCACGCCGCTTTCCAGTACCAAGTCTTACTCTGGGCACCTGATTGCCGCGGCCGGTAGTTTTGAATCGATCATTTGCTTACAGGCATTGAAGCATCAACTGATGCCTGCTACCTGCCACCTGAATAATCCCGATCCGGAATGTGACCTGGATTATATCAGTGAAGGGCACCGTCCGGCCAAATTGCAGAACACGCTGAACCTGAGCTTCGGTTTTGGCGGTGCCAATGCAGCCTTGGTGATCGGCCAGGCATGAGCATGAACCTCAACTATACGGTACGTGATGCAGAAGAGTGGGCGGCCTTTTCCGGGGATTACAACCCGATCCATTTTGACTTGCAGTACGTGCGCAACATGGGGGCTGAGCAGTTAAGCGTTCACGGTATGCGTGCCATGTTGGATATGAAACGGCACCTGAGCGAAGCGCTGCTGGCTGCTACGCCACGGGAAGCGTTTTATACCTTCAGCACGCGCCTGCGCCGCCCGGTGCTGTGCCATACCCCGTATCAGTTACAGATTGCTGAAAGCGGTAGGCAAATCACCGGCAAACTGCTCGACAGTGCCACGCAAGAGTGCTGCTTCAGCAGCAAATTGACGGCGGCACAGCCGTTGGTGCAGGCGAACTGCGGGCAGGAGCATCGGCTACCTTTGGCCGAGGTGATGGCGCTTAGCCGGCAGTTCCCGGGGGAGGCGTCAGATGCTGCCCAGACCTGGGGGTTCTTCGACGCCTTACTCTTCCAACTGGTGGTGAAGTCACCGGAAACCCTGGCCATGGTGACTGACACCTTGCCGGAGCTGACGGCAGCAACGCTGATTGAGGTGTTTGCCCAGATCCCGGTAGTACAGACGCACCATGAAACCCAGTTCAGCGCGACATTATTGCGCCCCGATGCGCATTTTCACCTGGTGGATCATCTGGATTATGCCATCCAGCCGATGCTCATCATGGGCAACCGAGAAAGCGGTTTTGTATTACGTACGGAGATCCAGGCCAGAGTGCAACAGCAGCCGCTGATCACGACCGCAGTCACATTGAAAACATGGCCGTTGGCCGGTAATTAAATAAGGATATAAAAATGGAAAAGTACGAACAGGTATACAGCACCGTTTGCGAAATGATTTGTGATGCGAAAGATCTGGAGATGTCCGATCTGTCGCCTGAGATGCCGCTGCACCAGTTGAAATTGGACAGCCTGGACTATGTCGAATTGATGGTTCTGGCCAAGCGCGAGTTTGGCGCGACCTTGAGCGCCGAAATGTTTATCGATAAACCGGAAATGACGCTGGGTGAGCTGTGCCACATGTTGGCAGAACAGCCGAAATAATTCCTATGACTAAACAATGGGTATTAGTGACCGGCGGTAGCCGGGGCATTGGCCGTGCGCTGGTGGAAGAGCTGGCAACACAGTGGAATGTGGTATTTACCTGCCGCAATAGCCAAACGCAGAGTGCTGAAGTGATTGCAGCCTGCGCCGATTTACCCGGCTGGGTAGAAAGTTGCGTCTGCGATGGCAGCGATGAAGAGGCGGTTAATCGGGTTGCCCCTGAGTTGCTGGCGCGTTTCGGTGCGCCTTTTGCGGTGATCCACAATGCCGGTATCACGCTTGATGGTTTGCATATTCAGCAGAACGGCGACAACTGGCGGCAGGTGATGGATACCAATCTGAACGCCATATTCTATTGGAACCGGCACTTGCTGCCAGCCATGTTGGCGCAGGGGGAGGGGGCATTGGTATTGATGTCTTCTGTTTCCGGGGTCAAGGGCAACATTGGGCAAACGGCCTATGCTGCCACCAAAGCGGCGATGATCGGCATGGGGCGATCACTGGCGCTGGAGGTCGCACGCTTTGGCATCCGGGTGAATTGCCTGCTGCCGGGCATTATTGAAAGCGATATGACGGACGCCATCCCCGCCGAAGCGCTGAAAGCGCTGCGCAAGCAAATCCCACTGCGCCGCTTGGGGAAAGCCAATGAAGTGGCTCGTGCCGCGGCATTTATGATTGGCGATGACAGCCGCTATATGACCGGGCAAACCCTGATACTTGATGGCGGTTTGACCGTCTGAGCCCGTGTTTTGCCTATTACTGTGGTGGGGTATCTCACGTACCCCACCTTTCTTTTAAAGCCCGATCTTCCCTTCTGTTACACTCCGCGTATTTCAAACGGCCTGCAGATACGATTATGCCGAACAATGAAAATCGATAAATATAATAGGTTTTATTGGGTTTATTCCCTGTATAAAACAAGAATAATCCTGTTTGTGGTGTATTGTTTATAATAAATAATCGCAACGAATTAATTATTATGGTTATTAATGGATTTTCTTTGCTATTGTTGGTGTGGCGATTTGCTGGGATAATTCTTGCTTGTATTCCTCTGCGTTTTTTAACTATGCCTGGTGTGTTTTTTACTTTGGATCACAGGGTGGTAGATGTAGGTTTAAATCAATATTAGAATAATATGCTTTAATTCCCCCTGATCTGGTCGATAAAGTGTAATTTCTAATTCAATTATTTCATTGGTGCCAGTGATGCCTCGATATACAAATATTCTTATTCCTTGATAGAAATAAATATACGGCAAAAAACATGGACATAACAAAATGGTTCTACTAGATTGTCTTCGCCTGCTGCTTATTTTTCTGTGAAGGATCGGTTCCTATGGCAGGTATTCAACATGATTTTTCTTATCCAGAGTTTAAATTAGGTTTATCTATATTATTTCTATTTCCTCGGATGGAGATGTTATTCATGAGTAAAATAATTAGCTCGATAGGCAATACCTCATTAAACCGCCTCACGCTTGCCATTCTGGGCAGTCTGGCGTTCAGTTCCAGCCATGCGGCCGATCTACCCACCGGTGGTGCGGTGAAATATGGTAGCGGCACCATCAGCCAGCCTGCCAGCCAACAAATGCAGATCAATCAGAGCAGCGATAAGCTGGCGATTGAGTGGCAGAGCTTTAATATTGCCGAAGGCAACAAGGTTAATTTCCAGCAACCGACCAGCAACTCGATTGCATTAAACCGGGTGGTGGGAACGGAAGGCTCCAAGGTGATGGGGCAGTTAAATGCCAATGGCCGCGTATTCCTGGTTAACCCGAACGGCGTGCTGTTTGGCAGCAACGCTCAGGTTAACGTTGGCGGGTTAGTGGCCTCTACCCAAGACTTAACCACCACCAACTTCTCTCTCGGTAAATACAACTTCAGCGGCGGCAACAGCCCGGCCAGCGTGGTCAACCAAGGCACCATTACTGCTAAAGACGGCGGTGCGGTGGTGTTCTTGGGCGGCCAGGTGAGCAACCAGGGGAATATTCAGGCCAACCTCGGCAGCGTGAAGTTGGCGGCCGGTAAAGCCACCACCCTGGATTTTGGCGGTGACGGGCTGGTGAATATTCAGGTGACGGGTGCCGCGGCCAATGCGCTGGCAGAAAACAGCGGCTTTATTCAGGCCGATGGCGGCCAGGTAGTGATGAGCGCTGCCTATGCCAACAGCAACGTGTTGCAGACTGTGGTGAATAATACTGGCACCATCCAGGCGCAAACCCTGAGCAATAAGTCGGGCAAGATCGTCCTGAGCGGTGGGCAGCAGGGGCTGGTCAACGTGGACGGTATTTTGGATGCCAGCACCGCTGACCAAGGCAACGGTGGCAATATCGAAACCAGCGGCCAGTCAGTCAACGTCAGCGCCAGTGCCAGCGTTGATACTCGTGGCTTCGGTGGTCAAACAGGTACCTGGACCGTGGCTGCCGATAAGCTGAACGTCAATGACAGCACCAGTAGCAATAAAGTCTCGGCCCGTGCTGTCACCAACAGCCTGCGCACCAGCAATGTTGAACTGATCAGTAACAGCAGCGATCTCACGCTGGCCAACGATATCAGCTGGAGCACGGCCAACCAGTTGCTTCTGGCGGCACAGGATAACATTGTGCTGAATGCCAACCTGAAAGCCACCGGCAAAAATGCGGGTGTGGCGTTTATTGAAGGCGGCGACTATGTGCTGGCCAAAGGGAAAAGCGTCACCCTTTCCGGCCAGGGTGCCAGCTTCAGCAATAACGGCCAAAGCTATACCGTGATCCAGAATGTGGCCCAGCTACAGGCGATGGAAAACGATCTGGCGGGCTACTATGTGCTGGGCAATACCATTGATGCCAGTTCGACCGCGCAGGGAGTGGGGTTTAGGCCGGTGGGGAGCAGTGCTAGTTTTAATGATGGGAACTCTTTTAGTGGTGTTTTTTCAGGATTGGGGAATACCATTAACCAGTTGACCATAAAACAGACACCTATCAGTACCTATGATTCTTCTGCATATTACTCTACGAGTTATATACCCGATTAACTTGAAGACGCTTGCTTTAGCACCTGAAAATTGTCATTCAGCCGGGACGATAATGAACCCGCCATCTCAGGGAGCGTTGTCGTAAAAAAGTTAAATATAGCCGTTCGGAAATCAGGCTTACTGGCAAAGTAACGGTTGTTCCTTGCACATTCGTGCATCAGCTTCCATAACCGTTCTATGGGATTCAAGTTGGGGCTGTAAGGTGGCAGGGAATGCAATTTTATATTGCAGACAAATGCCCAATCTTTGACCAGGTTTGTTTTGTTATACCCCGCGCCATCCAGAATAATATGAATTGGCTGCTTATAGTCGGGATAACATGTTCTTATCTCATTGAAAAATTGACAGATAGTGTATTCATTAATCGTTTCGTAATCATGAATGACTGGATGGGCAGCATCATTCAGATCCAGCGCGCCCAGAATGTTCATCCGAGTACGGCTTCCTGTTGTTTCAACAGTCTTTTTTTCCCCTTTTTTTATCCAGCCGAAGCTCAGTTTTGTCGCCTGAGTCGGATGCACTGCATCCAGAAAAAGGATCGGTTCACCTCTCGTGGCAACTTTTAATTCTTCATAATATTCAATGAACTGTTGCTGTTTCTCTTCACTGAATTTATGGGGTACGCCTGAGGGTTTCTTATAGCTGAAGCCATGCCGGTGCAGCCATTTGTTCATTCCTGGGACGCTGTATATGACACCCCATTTTTGTGCCACGTAGGCCACAATCTGGACAGTATGATGGAATAAATGTTGAGTTAAGTGGCTGATAAGCTGTTCGGTTTTTTCTGTGCTGAGCATGCCATCAGAGCCACCATTTTCGGGTTTCAACTTCCCTTTATTCAGATATTCGCTGATATGGTGGTCAACAGTGGTCTGATGCAGGCGCAGAGCCTGAGCAATCATGACCGAACTCCAACCTTCGGAGGCGAGAAGTACGGCTTTAATACGATCGCAAACGTGTTTGTCCCGGCTGGAATCATGCCGGCGTTCGAGTTCGATTTTTTGCTCAGCGGTGATAAATATCTTCATGGGATGAAAGCATGATCCTCTTCATCAACAAAATCAAGCATCTTCAATGATCACGGGTATATAGGTTTATTTGGAACTTCTATGGGTGAGATCCGTAACGTAGGGCTGATTGATACAGATATCAATCCTGTGTACATAGATAGTGTTCCGCCTATAAATTATTATGTAGGTAGTCTTGTTGGTCGGCAATATGGGGGACTTATTCATGATGTCTATGCTAAGAATGTTAATATTAGTGTTAATGCCAGTAACACGTCTGCCTATTCTGCAACCGGTGGATTGATTGGGTCTGCTTCAGGTAATATTAGTAACGTATATGTTACTGGGACAGTAAAAAATAACTCTCCATATGGACAACAAACCAAAACTGGTGGTTTGATAGCTTCATTCGACGGTCAGCTTGATAATGCCTATGCTGCTGTCGATGTTAGTGGTGGAGACGATACTGGCGGGTTGGTCGGAGCTGTCTGGGACGGAGGGATCAGTAACTCCTATGCTACAGGCAATGTATCTGCTGTAACGACTTATTCTAGTGCAGTAGGGGGATTAGTTGGTCGAGGTCGTGGTGTGTTCAGCGATGTTTATGCTACGGGAAATGTTAATGGATGGTACGACGTAGGTGGACTGTTTGGAGTCTTGGAGTCTGGAAGTTATCCTACGTCATTGTTGAGTAATGGCTATGCTACTGGTGCCGTTAGCGGGAGCTTTATGACCGGCGGGTTGATTGGTACTACCTATAACGCAACGATTATTAAGTCCCATGCAACAGGTGACGTTATCCATAATGGTGATGCCGCCGCTCATCAGGTCATAATAGGGGGGCTGGTTGGTTATGCTGGGCTTTCCACTATTAGCGATTCTTATGCTACAGGGCGCCTAATTGCTAACATTTCAAAGTATGAGATGAATGTTGGTGGCCTTGTTGGTGTTCTCACTGGAGGAAATGTTAATAATTCCTATGCTACGGGGTGGATGACAGTTAGTGCTGGTACAGTCAAGACAAATGTCGGTCCACTTGTAGGTGCTGTCAATAGCGATTTTAGCAGCACCATTACCAATTCCTATGGCTACGGCACCGTAAATGGTAAAGCCTGTACCGGCCAGTCATACTGCGGCCTATAACACCCAAAATTCAGCCTGGCGTAAGCCAGGCTTTTTATTGCCTATAACTGGTCATTCACCACCACCCGATTTGACAACACAATGATAAACAATAAAAAGAATTCCGTGCTCAATTCTCGGTCACGCAATACCTGGCCTTTACTCCCTCTGCTGCTGGGATTTGGCAGCGTACAGGCTGCAACGCCAACCCTACCGGATGCCGGTCAAAGCCTGCGTGAGATCGATACCCGTCGGCCAACGCTGGCACCTTCAACTGCTCCAGATCTGGGTTTACCCACACCGGCACCGGCTCAGCCCGCCAACGCTGAACAGCCGACGGTCAAGGTGAACACCTTTACTTTGAGCGGCAACACCCTGTTTCCCAACGCGGTTCTGCTGACGCAATTGCAGGCATACACCGGGCGCGAACTCACGTTGCCGCAACTTTATGAAGCGGCGCAGCGCATCACCACCTATTACCAACAGCGTGGCTATGTGCTCAACCGCGCCTATCTGCCGGAACAGGAGATTGAAAACGGCGTGGTAAAGATCGCGATACTGGAAGCGCACTATGGCGAGATCAAAACTGAGAACAGTTCGCGCCTTTCCGATGCTACTTTGAATCGCCTGATCGGCAGGATTGTTCCCGATGCTGCGATCAACGCCGGTCAACTGCAACAGACGTTGTTGCTGCTGAACGACACCCCCGGCGTGCAGGCCCGATCGACACTACTTACCAGCAAAAAAGCTGGCGCCGCCGATCTGCTGGTGGAGGCCAAACCTGCATCGCTATTCAGCGGTAACCTGGATCTGGATAACTACGGCGGTAAATATACTGGCAAAAACCGTTTGAATGCCGATGTCTCAGTCAACAGCCCGTTAGGGCTGGGGGATCGCCTGCGCCTGCGTGGTTTGGCCAGTGATGCACGGCAGTATTATTACTTTCTGTCGTACGACGCTCCGGTGAATCGCTGGTTTACCCGCGTGGGCGCTTCTTACTCCAATATGGATTACTCGCTGGGCAAAGACTTTGCCGACTTGGACGCGCACGGTAATGCCCGCACTACCAGTGCTTATATTTCTCAACCCTTGTACAGAAGCCGAACCCTGACCGTCAGCAGCCAGTTGCAGTTTGATGACAAACGGCTGCGGGATGACATCGACTTATTCGACAGTAAAAGCCACAAAAACAGCCAGTTGTGGACAGCCAGCCTCAACGCCAACGGGCAGGACAGTGTTGGCGGCGGTGGGTTGAACTTTGTTTCTGCCAGCGTGAGCAATGGCAATCTGGAGATTACCGATCTGGCCACTGCCCAGAACGACAGCTACACCGCGCGCACTGCGGGCAACTTCAGCAAATTCAACCTGACCGCCCTACGCTTACAGGCGCTCAGTGAACGCTGGAGTGTCTATAGCCAGTTCAGTGGTCAGTTGGCGTCGAAAAACCTGGATTCCTCAGAACAATTTTCGCTGGGGGGCGTCAACGGCGTGCGTGCTTACGCTTCTGGCAACACCAGTGGCGATCAGGGCTGGCTAACCAATCTGGAGTTGCGTTACGCGATAACCCCGGCCTGGCAGTGGAAAACCTTCTTTGACTACGGCGGAGTGAAAACCAGTAAATCGCCGTGGACAGCGGAGAAAAATCACCAGCAGCGTGGGGCGTTAGGAACCGGAGCCACCTGGTTTGGCGACAAGCGCCAGGTTTCACTGCAACTGGCGTGGCGGGTGAATCACCCCGATAACAGTGACAGCAAACAGGATGGCCAGCCGCAGATGTGGTTGCAAGCTTCACAGGGGTTTTAGCTCCGAAGGTTCGCTTCAACGCCTGTATTGCAGCCAAACGGGCGTTGAAGTATCTACGGTATTGTTCAATAAATAGAGTTTATCCTTCATAATGGTATTAATCTGAAATAAATATCAATAATACTGATGCAATTCCTCGCAAATGCTGTGTTTTCATTAGCATTTTTGTTCATTTATTTTGCATTTTTTCTAATATAACCACCCATCCATACTGATTTTTGGCGATATCAGCCTCATCTTCGCAACAAACTCTAATTTCTGTACTTTAAGCAGCCAATAATGATCGGGTGGATATTTTTTTATATTAAATATCAGTGCGATGATGTGGTTTATTAGGTTTTATCCACCATAGTATGGATAAATTTTCTATCGGCCAGAAAATCGGTCCTGATTTGCATGTTTCAGCCCGGTTGAGTTGGTTTTTTCTTTCTAACGATTAATAAGATCGCTTAACTCGGCTCAGGTTTCCTGTGGGTGATCAACTCATTTGGGAAACGCCAGAAGTTCTCACCGTACCAATAAAGGATAATTCTTTGGTTTTCATTGGTATTGTCTTGTTTTTTTCGTTGCTATTATTTGTTTTTTTATAACGATTTAACTTGGTTCTTGGCAACGTAATAGACAGGAATGGCAGTGGTTTCCCTCGGTTATTTATTCACATAGTAAAGTATTTTCGTTAATCCAGCTGTATGGTTATTTATAAATTGTTATCTTTTTTTAATTATTTATCGGCTATGTATAAATAATGGTTAACTTGCTAATGTTTATCTTGGTTATTTAATTTTGAGCTTACATGAGGAGTGCTTAAGCATTCAGGCCGATATTTTAGCTGCTCTAATATCATGGCTGTTACATTTAAGCTTATCGGCTATACTCTACCCAGGATTCAGGATGTTATCCGGAGGCAGGAGTCAACGCTCCTGAAAGCTATTGTGGAAATGACAAAGGAAAAAGAAATCCACATTTTTCTTTGTGAAGATTAACGAGGTACTATGACCAGTCGTAAGCATTTAACACCTTCAGAGGTGGAGAAGTTGCTTGAGGCAACCCTGAGGGGAAAGAATCCTGAACGTGATTATTGCTTGATTTGGATGTGTTTTATCCACGGATGTCGAGTGAGCGAAATTAACAGCTGGCGCTTATCTGATATCGATCTTGAGGGAGGGAATATCTATATTCATCGGTTGAAGAATGGTTTTTCGACAATTCACCCTTTATATGTTCGTGAAAGGAAATGCTTACAGCGCTGGATGGCAAAAAGAAAGCATTACCGAGGTGCGGATAGCGAATGGCTGTTTCTTTCTAACCGGGGTTCTCGTTTGTCACGTCAGCGAATTTATTGGTTAATTCGTAATTACAGTGAAGCAGCAAATTTAGAAGTGAACGCTCATCCACATATGCTTCGTCATGGTTGTGGTTTCGCACTGGCAGATAGAGGAATTGATACGCGTTTGATTCAGGATTTTCTTGGCCATAGGAACATTCAGAATACTGTGTTATATACTGCAAGCAACGCCAGGAGGTTTAAGGAAGTATGGTGATTGACGCGTAATTAAATATGTCTAATGAGTCACTTTGAACTAAATTGCAACATACTCTAAGGACGCTCAAAAATAATGTCAACACTAACGATTTAATATTTTACATTTGCGATAAAAAGCAATTAAAAACAAAGAGTTAATTAATTAAAACCCCCCCAAAAACCACAAAAAAATCTCAGTTTTTTCTTGATTTTCCCAAGACTAAAACCCTACACAAAAAAAGCATATTTTTTAACTGGATTTTTATCCTGTATTTTGACTTTTTACAACCAAATGCTCTGTGACTATTTTATTTTATGGGGATTGGTGGAGTTTTAAGCTAAAGGAGTCACTTTAGTTCAAAATGAATCGTTTGGCTGGAAAGGTTAACACTGCTCAATACCTATTGACGGAGGGAGCTTCCAGGCAATGGACTAAATAAAAAGGAATGACATAGGGTTATGTCAGAAATAAACAAGTGCGCGAGAAGTGCATTATTTTAAAGGAAAAGTAGTATGAACAAGAATCTTGTTGCCGTTGCCGTGTTAGCTGCCTCCGCGTTTACCACCACTGTGTTTGCTGCAGACGGTCAAGTTAACTTTACCGGTACTATCATTCCACAGGGTTGTGATATCTCCTCTACTACCAAAAACCAAACCGTTGATCTGGGTCAGATTGCTGTTTCTTCATTCCCAACTGCCGGTTCGATTTCTGCTTCTAAAGGGTTCTCTCTGGTATTGACCAACTGTCCATCTACCGTTTCTGCTGCCACTGTACGTTTTGATGGTACGCAAGTACCGGGTAACAACTCTATCCTGGCATTAACTCAGGTAAGCGGCGTTGCTACTGGCGTTGGTATTCAGATCGCTGATAACAACAACAAAGTGATCAACCTGTATCAGGACTCTACCAAGTTTAACCTGCTGCCGGGTACCGCGGTGAACACCCTGGGCTTTGTTGCAAGCTACATCTCAACTGCAGCTACTGTGACCCCTGGTTCAGCTAACGCAGTTAGCAACTTTACCATTGTTTATCAGTAAGTTTTGTCTGCCTGATTTCTTCAAGGCAGTATAAAGCCTGGTCAGGGGAGGCAAGTGCCACCCCTGGCTTTTCTCTCAATGGTTTAAGTGGGTAACAAGAAATGAAAGTTTGGCGGAGCGCGACAGTCGCAGTGCTATTATTGGCGTTTGGCTTTCAGGCCCAAGCAGGTGTTATCGTTGGCGGAACTCGCCTGATCTATAACGGCGCGAAAAAAGAGTCCTCCTTAAACATCAGTAATCCTGACAAAGTCCCTTATCTGATTCAGTCTTGGGTAGATTCTCAAGAAGGTGACACTTCTAAGGCTCCATTTATTATCACTCCGCCGTTATTCCGTTTGGACGGTGGGCAAGATAACATTCTGCGCGTCGTACGCGCTGGCGGTAACCTGCCGACCAATAAAGAATCCTTGTATTGGCTGAATATCAAATCTATTCCTTCAGCCGAGAAAAAAGATAATACGCTGCAAATTGCGATTAAAACCCGTATCAAATTGATCTATCGTCCTCAAGGGCTGCCCGGCTCACTGGATGAGGCCGCTCAGGCATTAACCTGGCAACGCAGCGGTAATGCGGTGCAAGTTACCAACTCTTCGCCTTACTACGTCACCTTCTTTAAGGTCAAGGTAAACGGCAATCAACTCAAAAACGCCACTATGGTTGCACCGCAATCCAGTGCTCGTTTTGATCTGCCTGCGGGTGTCAGTGGTGGTGCTTTGAGCTGGGAAATTATTAACGATTACGGTGGTACCAGTAAACCGTTCACCGGGAATTTATAAAGCACACGTCAAGATAACTAAAAATCAATCCCTGTACAGGTAGTGACAGGGAAAGGACGCGGCTTGCCGGAATCTACTGGCACTGCTGATAAATGGAGTTAAATGGATGAATAACCCGAAGCGTTTAGGCTCTCGCGGATTTAACCGTACCCCTCTGGCTTGGTTGATTTCATGTCAGGTTGCAATGCTAATGGGGCTTTCCGGTGGCGTACAGGCTCGCGATTTTTTTAACCCGGCATTGTTGGAACTTGATAATCCGTCTCAGCGTGGAGCTGACCTGACGGTTTTTGAAGATGGTAGCTCTCAGGCTCCAGGCAAATACCGGGTTGATGTCTATTTGAATGGTCAGATGGTCGACACTCAGGATCTCGATTTCTCCCTGCAAAAAGATGCGCTAGGTAAAAGTAGTTTGCAACCCTGCCTGAGTAGCGGCATGCTCGAATCAATGGGTGTCAAGGTTGAGTCTTTCCCTGCGATCAAAGCCTCTGGACAGTGCGCTAATCTGGCGCAAGCTATTCCGCAGGCTTCGGCCACCTTCCGTTTTAATCAGCAGCGTCTGGATCTGAGTGTTCCTCAGGCAGCGTTGAATCTGTCTGCTCGTGACTATGTTTCGCCGGATAAGTGGGATCAGGGTGTACCTGCGTTGTTGGTGAACTATAACTTCACCGGGGCTAACAACTGGAGCCGTAATAATAACAACAATAATAACAATAATATTATTGATAACGGTGTTGATATCAATGGTAACGCCAGTACTGGTAACGTCAGTAATGGTAACACCAGTACCTATTTCCTTAACTTGCGTTCAGGGGTAAACCTTGGCGCTTGGCGCCTGCGTAATTACTCCACTTGGAACCGTGATACTAATGGCGATAAACACTGGAATTCCATCAATACTTATTTACAACGCGATATTATTGCACTGAAAAGCCAAATGGTATTGGGTGAGAGTAGTTCGCCGAGTGACGTATTTGATAGTGTGCCGTTCCGTGGTGGTCAGTTGGCTTCAGATGACGATATGTTGCCAGACAGCATGAAGGGTTATTCGCCGGTGGTGCGTGGTATCGCCCGTAGCAACGCGCAGGTCACCATCCGCCAGAACGGTTTTATCATTTATCAAAGCTATGTGGCGCCAGGTGCCTTTGAGATTAAGGATCTTTACCCTACGGCAGGCAGCGGCGACTTGAACGTATCGATCAAAGAAACTGACGGTAGTGAGCAGAACCTGGTGGTGCCATTCGCCTCTGTACCGGTACTGCAACGTGAAGGGCGCTTCAAATATAGCCTGACCAGCGGCCAGTATCGTTCGTCGAACGATAATGTGGAAAACACACCATTTACGCAAGGCACCGGGATTTACGGCTTGCCGTGGGGTGCAACTATTTACGGTGGGGTACAGGCTGCCAGCAAGTACCAGTCACTCGCCGTTGGTTGGGGACAGAACATGGGGGTGATCGGTGCACTGTCTGCCGACATCACTCAGGCTTGGTCTAAACCCGAAAATGCGGATAAAGAGAGCGGTCAGTCATATCGTCTCCGTTACGGTAAGAGCTTTGTTGAAACCGGGACCAACTTCAGTTTGGCAAGTTATCGTTATTCGACGGCAGGGTTCTATTCTCTGCAGGAAACTCTGGATACCTATACTGACGGCAGAACCACACCATATCTTGATCATAAGAAGAGCCGTGCTGAACTGACGCTGAGTCAGAACCTGTGGGAAGGTGCTGGGTCCGTCTCTGTTAGCTTGATCAGTGAAGATTACTGGAACAACGATCGCCGCAGTCAGTCGGCAAGCGTGGGTTACAACAACAGTTGGAGTGGTATCAGTTACGGTCTGAACTATACCTATAGCAAAAATGGCTATAACAGCAATGGCGATCGTACTAATTACACCGACCAACTCTTTGCCTTTAACGTCAGTGTGCCGTTAAGTAAATGGCTGACCAACAGCAGTTATGCAACCTATAACATGAATACCAGTCGTCGTGGTTCGACCAGTAATATGGTTGGGATTGGTGGTACCGCATTGCCAACCGGTAACCTGAGCTACAACGTCAGCCAGGGCTATACCAGTCAGGGGCAAGGGGCAAATGGTAACGCCAGCGTCGGTTATCGTGGTGGTTTGGGCCAGGTAAACCTAGGTTATGGTTATGACAAATCACAACAGCGTCTTAACTACGGTGTACAGGGTGGTTTGATGGTGCATGAAAATGGCCTGACGTTGTCCCAATCGCTGGGTGAAACGGTGGTGTTGGTGAAAGCACCGGGTGCTAAAGGTGTCAACGTTGCCAACCAAACCGGGGTGACCACCGATTGGCGGGGCTATGCGGTGGTACCTTATGCTTCAGCCTATCGCAAGAATATTACTGGCCTGGATACCACTACCCTGCCGGACGACGTGGATATGACGTTGACCAGCCAGACGGTGATCCCAACCCGTGGTGCGGTAGTGCGTGCTGAATTTAAACCGAATATTGGCCAACGTGTATTGATGACTATGCTGATGCAGGGCGGAGCGCCGGTGCCGTTTGGTGCTACCGTGACCGATGCTGATGGTCAAAATGCCACCATTGTTGGCGACAGTGGGCAGGTTTACCTCACCGGCATGTCTGGCAACGGCAAACTGAATGTGAAATGGGGTAATGCAGCCTCACAACAGTGCCAGGTGTCTTACTCTGTGGTTGAACAGAAAGAGAATACTGGTATTCGACTGATGAATGGCCAGTGTTTATAAAGGTTTTAAATATGAAAACATTGAAATTAATGAAACGTTTTTTTGCATGTTGCGGTATGGTTGTAACAGGGTTATGTTTGTCGCAGCAAGTACATGCTGCGTCAGACATCTGTACGCCTAACGGTGCAGCTCTATATACTTTTCAATTTTCACCGGAACTATCCGATCCCTCATTGAATGTCACTGGCACTGTTATAGCGGACGCTTCTCAGGGGGCGTGGAACAGTAGTGCAACTTACTCGGTAACTTGTGATTGTACTCCTGTAAGAAATAGTAGTAATCAGTTAATCATGGGGGCGTCATACATTACGGCAACGCCTGCTTTGTCGACGATTGATACCACTATAAGTCCATTAACTTACTATGTGCTGGATGATTATCTGTCGGTAGCCAGTCAGGTGAGGATCGCGGGTGGATATGGTGTTCCTGGCAAGCTTTTCCCTACGCCATTCACTAATCAGTCAAATGGTTATAGTACCGATCCAGCATTGGTTGGTCAATTATGTACCGCCAATTATACTAGCGGTTCTGGTGGGCAGATCAGTCTACGCTTCAGACGGCCGTTTGTTGGAGTTCATACAATCGGTAATACCAAGTTATTGGATATTTATATTACATCAAGAGATGTCCCTCACGGTAGTGTATCAGTCGCATCAGTTTATATGAGTGGTACAGTGACGGTACCACAAAGCTGTGATATTAGCCCTGCGCCGATTACTATTAGCTTGGGCGATATTATGTCTAGTAAATTCAAAACGGCGGGGGCCATGCCAGACGGCTTTACGCCAGTCAACCAGCAGTTGACCTTGGCGTGCCGAAATATTTCAGATGGGGTTAAAGTTGACCTGTCCTTCACTGCAACACCAGATCCCAAGATGAGTAATGCATTGAAGACGACGAATAGTGATGTTGCTATAGTAATTAAAGATGGAAATGGCAACGTTATTTCACCAAATAATGGGAAGCTCCCCATTAATATGACAGGTCTCGGTACTCTGAATAGCACTGGCCAAGCAGAGATTAACGTATATCCCGTGAATACTACCGGTAACACACCTGCTGTGGGCGCATTTGAAAATGTGACTGGCACCGTGAAGGTTGAAATTCAATAATAATTTTTTTGGCTGGGTATTAACCAAAGGATAAGGATATTATGGAAAACTATAAGCAGATTTTAAAAAATACAGTGCTCTGTATTGCAGTGGCAAGCATGGGTATGAGTTATTCTGTATTAGCTGCAGATAATGTGGATATCAAGATTACCGGTACGATCAAGGCATCACCTTGCACAGTTGATGCCTCTAGCGGCAACGCGGTTAACGTCGATCTGGGAACCAATATTCAAGCTGCGAGTTTGACTGCTGCAAAAGGTTCCGACTGGGTGCCGTTTGCATTGCATCTGAAAGATTGTCCAACATCCACAACTTCAGTCACTGCTGCGTTTAGTGGTACTCAGGCCGCTGAAGAAACCGGTCTTTACCAGAATACGGGTGATGCAGATAAAGTGCAGATTGAATTGCAGAATGCTGTGCTAAATCAGAGGGTAGGTAATGGCGGCACAATGGTTGCACCAGTAGTTTCGGCAAACAGCGATGCCACCTTCAACTTGCGAGCTCGCGCCTATTCTTCTACTGGTAACGTAACGCCAGGTAGTGTGGTGGGCACCGTCCAAGTGGCATTTACCTACCAGTAATTACCCTTAGTACCCTTCCGTCATGAGAAATATAGCCCCAGCTCATGACGGATTGCTCGTTGCCTGTGTCTATGTAAAGTGTCAGTTGGGGCTTTTTTATTTTATAGCAGTTTCGTTACGTTTTTTGAGCGG
Organism: Serratia sp. YWN4; assembly: GCF_055790845.1. Taxonomy (NCBI): domain Bacteria; kingdom Pseudomonadati; phylum Pseudomonadota; class Gammaproteobacteria; order Enterobacterales; family Yersiniaceae; genus Serratia; species Serratia sp. YWN4. Next base: position 4,262,818 of record NZ_CM147696.1, on the reverse strand, counting down.
TCACTTGGGAAGAGTCAAGAAAAAATAATAACCCTCGGTCATTAAAGGGCAATTCTGTATACCCATTGATAAAGGACGCAGTAAAGGATCAGTAACCTGCAGAAAAGGGAGAGTAACTATGACCATAGCTCATACTTATCAAAGAGTGAGTGCGCCTGCCCCACATCCTTACGGGCAAAAAGGGGAAAGTGTGATTGTAATGGAGTCCTGCCCAATCACTGCACTCGGTATGCGTAACATTTTGGCCCAGTCTTGTGGATTTGCGGACGGGGTGCAACTTGTCAGCAATCTTTCGGAAATCCCTACATTAATGCACCATCGCCCCGCTAAATTACTGATTATGGAATTATGTGGGGAAGAAGAGTCTGTGCTGGATGGCCTGCGGCTGATTGCGCTTTGCCTGGAACATTGGCCAACCACTTCAATGATCGTTTGTACCGCGCTTGATGACCCACGGGTGTTGCAATTATTGACTGCATCCGGGATCAAAGGGTTGGTATTGAAACAAGAGCCCGCAATCGCCCTGACACAATGTGTACAGCAAGTGATTTCAGGCCGCCGCAGTTATAGCCATAAAGTCAGACAGCTACTGGCCAATCATTCCGCGGGTGGCAAAGCGCTGACGGCCCGTGAGTTAGACGTGCTGGCTTATCTGTTTTCCGGAAAAAGTGTGACTACCGCAGCACTGATGATGCATCGCGATGTCCGCACCGTTAGTACCCACAAACGTAATGCCATGCACAAATTAGGCTTCCAGAGTGACGGTGAGCTTTATCTGCAGGGGAAATGGATGGCAAAAACCGGTCCGGTGTTTGCCCGCTAACGTTTATACAGATGGTACTCATTCCCGGATGGAATGAGCATGTTATTCATACAGGAGTAGAATATGACCCTTTCGTCGCAAAAACCGATCGGCATAGCCCTAATGGATCGCAGCCCGCTCACGTTGGCCGGGTTGTCGTGTTTTATTGGAACGCTGAGCGTACCGAATGAGATTATTGTGCAGGAAACCAGTATGGCAGCGGTTTCCGAAGGGTTGTTGTATCAGCCTGTCGATATTCTTATCACCGAATTAAATGGTCTGAATGAAACAACGGCTCAGGGGCGTGAGGCACTGCTGAATTTGTGCGCACAACTGCCTACGTTGCGAGTGATTGTTTACACCCGATGCCAGAAGGGAGAAGACCTGGGCAGGTTATTGGATGTTGCCAACATCAGCGTTGTTTCTCGTGGCGATAACCTGCAACTGGTGGGTGAATTCTTTAACCGTGTATTCAATGGTGAGCGTGTATTAAGCCCATTGATTGGTTCCTATCTGGCCCGTGCCGATTCCGATGATGTTTCCAGCCTGCATAGCCTGACACGTTGTGAAAATGATGTGTTGACCTTCTTGTTCAATGGCATGAGCCTGCGCGAAATTGCTGAGTTACAGCACCGTAGTATTAAAACTATCAGCGCACATAAGTGTAATGCCATGCGGAAGTTGCAGGTCAAGAACGACAGTGAGCTGTTTTCGCTCAGGAAAAATATCACCCAGCAGTTTGCGTGTGATTGATGGTCTTGCGAATAGGGGGACGTCCCCCTATTCGCCATCAGATAGGCCAATGTCGTCACGATAAATGCTGGCGGGCGATTAGCCTTCGTTCTCATGGAAGGGAATTCTCATGACTCTACGCAGTCCACCGATCTCACGTGTCGCACTGCTAATCCCTTGCCAAGTGATGGCGAGCGGTATTGAACACCACCTGAAAGAACAACATGACATCTGGCAGTGTTGGCGGATGCACTCCTTGACTGAAGCCCGATTACGGTTGGTCACCTCCAACATTGAGCTGTTGGTTATAGCCTTTAGCCGACAGCAGACAGATTGGCTAGAGCAGTTGCAGTTCATCCGGGCGTTACGTCAGACCAGACCAAGCATGCAAATTGTCGTGATAGTGGATGTCTATATTCCTTACTTCCTGCGGCGTTTATCTGAACTGAATGTGAGCGGGATCTTAAGTCAGCATGATTCTTTGACGGAAATTGAGCAGGCTTTCGCGCAAATAGGGCGTGAAACCTTTTACTGCAGTGTCAGAATAAAAAATGTATTGTCGGATAACTTGAGCAAAGTTCCAGATGAGGTAACATTGCGTCTGATGGAACTGAGAGTATTACAGCACTTGCTGGAGGGTGACTCGGTAAAGCGCACCGCAAAATTGTTGCTTCGCAGCGAAAAAACGGTGATGGCGATCAAGGGTAAAGCCATGCACAAGCTGGGTATCACTCACTGCGCCGATCTGGTGGCAATGAAAGAGATGCTGGAATATTTGTATCTGGAGTTGACCCTGGATGACGACTCAGAACACTCGGTTGACAGTCTCTCGGGCCGTATTCTCGGCAATAACAGAGAAATAAAAACATTACCGACATGGTTACCCCCGGTGGAGGTGCTCCATTCCAGGGTGGTGATGGCAGGTCATTATCCAGCAAGGAAGGAATAGAATTTGGAACAACTTCAGAAAGCCAACGGATGCAGCAGGCGGCTGTTGGTTGGATTTATCGTCAGTAGCGGTTTGTTGTTGGCCGGTTGCGCAAGTAAAAGCAGTCCTCCCCCATCCAAGGTGCAACCGTTCGTCTCTTCTCCCGCCGCAGTCGAACCGCCGCCTCAACCTGTGATTGAAAAGTCAGAGGTGAAACAAAATCGTCTGGGGCTCTGCCAGAGTGAACTCGCTTCTCTGAAAACGGTAAACCCAAGAGCCTATGCTGCCAGAAAAGCCTATTTCGATAATCTGGTAAGAAATGCTTCGGTTTACAGTGCCGTTCGTGGAGATGTCAACACGTTGACCAAAGATACGTTGGACGCCTTGTATAAATATAAAACCAACCAGGTGTGTGCTGAAATTGAGCGCGATGTGTTGAATGGATTGATTCGTAAAGGGGAGAGCCTGAAGTGAAACAGAGTCTAAAGTATGGCTTTTTTTTTACGCTGACACTGCCTTTGAGCTGCGCTTTTGGTGCAACAGATAGACTGCAAGATGATATGAGCACCACGCTCGAGTCATTGAATGCAATCACCAGCAAAGTGGATGACGCTCCGGCGCTGTTGCTGCTGACCCCATCTCAACTGGAAGCAATCACTCCTCCTCCTCGTGAAAAGAGAAGCAGCACTAAACCCGCCAAGAGTGCACAGAGCAAACGGCCAAGTGAATCCCAGTCAGCCCCAGTAGCAGAATTAAAAGCGCTGCAAGCCAAGATCAATCAGTTGAATGCGACGGTGAGCCAGCGGGATCAGGAGCTGAAACAGCTGCGTCAATCTGCTCAACAGGATGCAGATGCACGTGCTGAAATTGCCCAGTTGAAACAAAATCTCCAGGAGAATCTGCAAACAACAGATCAAATGCAGCAGGATTTGGCGGCAGCCACGGCGGCGAAGTCTGAGAATAAGCAGGATACCGGTCGTTTGCAGCAGGCTTTGGATAAAAGTCTGCTGCAAAGTTCGTCATTGCAGAAACAGTTGGATGCATTGGCACTATCGCAGAATGATAAAAACAAAGAGAACCAGGCGCTTCAGACACAGCTGAACGCAAGCCGTAAGCAAAGTGAAGAGGTACAGAAAACGTTGGCGGTATTAACGGCAAAAGCCAGCGAAAAAGAGCAAAAGGCATCAGCACTGCAAAAGCAACTGGATACGATGACCGTGGCACAAACGGGTAAGAGCAGCGAGCAGGATGCCCTGAAAGCGCAATTGACACAGAGTAAGAAACAGAGTGAGGCGGCACAGCAGAAGTTAGCGATGTTGACGAGTAAAGCCGCTGACGGCGCGCAGCAAATGGCGGCTCTGAAAAAGCAGCTAGAGACATTGGCGGCATCGGAAGGCGAGAAAGCCAAAAGCAATCAGACATTGCAGACCGCTTTAGATGAGAGCCGCAAGCAGAGTGAAGATTTGCAGAGCCAGCTTACCGCATTACGGGACAGCGCGAGCGAGAAAATGCGGGAAAGCAGCGCATTGGAACAGCAGTTGTCTACGCTACAGAAAGCGCAGAGCGACGCCGTTGTGGAGCCGAAAACCGAGAGCGAAATTCGCGATTATGCGATCGGCAGCTCGTTGGCCGATGACATGCTGGCATTGTTGAAAGAGAGAACGGCACAAGGGATCAAGATCGATAATCGCCTGGCGCTGGCGGGCGTGCAGGACACGTTTGCGGGCAAGATAAAACTGCCACAGGAGCAGATAGATAAAGCGCTGCATGCCACTGAGGCTGCGCTGAGTGCTAATGAAAAACAGCGTACGCAGGAAACCGAAGCGGCGGGCTCGCGCTATATCGCGCAGTTCAAAAAGCAAAAGCAGGTGAAGAAAGACACCTCTGGCTATTTCTACCGTATCGACAATGCGGGTAAAGGCAAGATTGACGATACCAGCATTGTGTCTGTGGTGGTGAAAGAAAGCCTGACGAATGGCAAAGTGATTAAGGACATGGAGGCGGCGGGTACGTCGATCAGGCAGCCATTGAGCAGCTACCCACCTATGTTCAGATCCGCACTGTCACAGTTGCAGAATCACGGCAGCATGACGATGGTAGTACCGCCAACCTTGGCTTACGGCGATAAAGGCCTACCACCCGACATCCCGCCGGGTTCTACAATGGTATATAACGTAAGGATATTAGACGTAGTGGCTCCTGCCGATACTGTTACTCCTGTAAGATAGTAGATGGTTTTTAAGACGTTGAGCGCTGGGGATAATTAAGAATAGCTCGAACTTTGGGTTAAATATTTATTGTCCTGAAGCGTTCAACGTTACTTGCAGTATAAATAACGGTGTTTTGAATGTTTTTATGCCCTAAATAATCTTGAATTAGCCGCGTATCAACGCCTTTATCGGCAAGTGCATAACCACAGGAATGACGCAACATATGGGGATGCACCTGTACGCTGATACCGGCTAATTCCCCATACGCTTTTATTAAACGGTAAAGTTGCTGTCGTGAGATTTGCCCGCCATGGCGTGACAAGAATAACCATGGGCTGTCGGACTCCAGGTAGCGTGGGCGTTGTGCCAGCCATTTGTTCAGTGCCAAGCGCTCGCGAATTTGAATCGGATGCTGAACAGAAAAACCATTTTTTAAACGAGAAACGTGCAAGCGGTTAGTAGTGAGATCAATATCCTCCAAGCGTAACCCCCTTAGTTCACTGACGCGTAATCCATGAATAAAGCACATCAACAGCATGCAGCGATCTCGCCAACCATTGGATCCATCCGGTATAGCAGAGATCATTCTCTCAATTTCAATGTGACTGAGATATTTGCGTTTTTTCATTTTCTTTTTCCTGCGTTACAAAAAGCAAATATTACTGTGGCGTGGTTATTTAAACATCGAATACCCATTTTCAGCAATTAAAATAACAATAGCTGCATCTAAGAACTTTCCGTTAAAATTGGTCGAGGAGTAGGGTTGAAGAGGCATTACGCATTGTTAATGTGAAAAAAAATAGCGTATCCGCTCATAAAATAATCATTTATTTATGAGGGATATCACATCATAGAGGATAAATGCTTTCTTTTTCAGGGAATGTAAGCTTTTTCTTAGTGCCACGTAATGTGTACATTTGTCATGGTTATTGAAATATTTAATTTTAATTGGAGTATTTATTTCAAGATAACGATTATTTTATGATATGTGATGTAATTTCCTATAATCCATTTTTTATCTGTTTTTGATATCGCTACTTCAGGTGTAACAGTGACCTGGCTTCTTCTTATTTTCGACGGTATCGTACCTTACAAGCCCGTTTTCTGCGCAGTCAGGCTTGAACAGTTTGCCCCTTTCGCCTTGATGGCGGCTTTTGTTATTAGAAACAAAATGATAATTATTATTGATATCGTGCTGTCGCTGACTACAATGCCAGCCATTGCATGGTATCAATATAGGGTTTCTCATGGAGTTGTTACGGGTGGTCTTTCAGCAGTATCGTTGGCCATTTCTGGCAGTCATGGCGCTGGCTATGGCCAGTGCCGTGTTGGGTATCGGTATTATTGCCTTTATCAATGTGCAATTGATGGGCGCTGCTGAGGATCCGTTGACCGTGCTGCCACAGTTTCTCGGCCTGTTGGCCTTGTTGATGGTGGTGACGCTAGGTTCGCAACTGGCCTTGACCCTCTTGGGGCACCATTTTGTTTATCGCCTGCGCAGTCAGTTGGTGAAACGCATACTGGATACCAATATTGAACGCCTGGAACAGTTGGGCAGTGCTGCACTGCTGGCCAGCCTGTCGAGTGATATCCGCAATATCACCATCGCTTTTGTGCGCTTGCCGGAACTGGTGCAGGGGGTGATCCTGACCCTTTGTTCGGCAGCTTATCTTGGCTGGTTATCACCGGCGATGCTGAGTGTGACGGCGGTGTGGGTGGCAGTGACCGTGATTGGCAGTGGGTATCTGGTGTCGCGGGTTTATCGCCATCTGAATAGCGTACGTGAAGCGGAAGAACGGCTTTATCACCATTATCAGTCGGCAATCGAGGGTTGCAAAGAACTGGCGCTGAACCGCGATCGTGCCAAAATGTTGTTCCAGCAGGCTTATCAGCCCGATGCCAGTGACTATCGTGATCATATTATTCGCGCCGATACCTTCCATCTCAGCGCCGTCAATTGGTCGAATATTATGATGCTGGGCGCTATCGGCCTGGTGTTCTATATGGCGAACAGCCTGGGATGGGCGGATACCGCAGTCGCCGCGACATATTCACTGACCCTATTATTCCTGCGAACGCCATTGCTGCAAGCGGTAGGGGCATTCCCGACCTTGATCAGCGCCGAGGTGGCCTTCCATAAAGTCAAAGCGCTTAAGCTGGCGGAATATCAACCGGCATTTCCCTTTACGCAGGCCAGAACATGGCAGACGCTGGAATTACGTGATGTATTCTTCCGCTATGGGGCTGCCGAATCACAGCCAGGATTTGAGGTTGGGCCAATCAACCTGGAGCTGCGGCGTGGTGAACTGGTCTTTCTGATTGGTGGCAACGGCAGTGGCAAATCGACCCTGGCTCGGTTGTTGACCGGATTATATTCACCGGTGAGTGGCCAGATTTTACTGGATGGCGTCGCCGTCAGTGCGGTAGAAATGCAGGATTATCGCCGCCTGTTCTCTGCCATATTTACCGATTTCCACCCATTTCACCAGTTAGTTGGGCCGCAGGGAGACGCACCGGATGCTGAACTGGTAGAAACCTGGCTCGATCGCTTAAAGATGAAAAGTAAACTGGAGTTTGATGGCGATCGGGTGATGAATCCACAGCTTTCACAGGGGCAGCGTAAGCGCTTGGCGCTGCTGCTGGCCATGGCGGAAAAACGGGATATTTTGCTGCTGGATGAATGGGCTGCGGATCAGGATCCCCAATTCCGGCGTACATTCTACCGTGCGTTACTTCCTCATTTGCGCGATATGGGTAAAACCGTCTTTGCGATCAGTCATGACGATCACTATTTTGAACAGGCTGACCGCCTGCTGCAAATGCGTAATGGGCATCTGATCGAGCTGACGGGCGAGGGCCGATTGCAAGCCAGTAAGGATTCTGTGGCTCAGATTGGTTGATGAATCACCCTGCAAGCGCTTGCTGAAGCTTGCAGGGTGATGTTTTAATCACTTGCAACCGGCATTCATTATCTCTCCGTGAGTAACTCCCATACCATCCTGTCTCTGGCATAAGGCTTCATATATTGATGACCTAAGTTAATGCACTTATTTCATGGAGTTATCGCTCGTAGCGCGGTGTAGAATATTTTGAGAATGGTTCGAATAATTAATTTGTTAGGCTTTTTTCAGAGGAATAGACTAGCAAACTGATTTTTTGAATCGATAATAAAGAATTTTACGATTGATTTAACTTATATGTTGGCTGTGCTGTTATCGCTATGAATGAGCAGAAAACGGCTTGGTCTGTGCGAAACAGAGCACATTTGGGCTGAAATACTGGCAATAACTTATTGGATACAGGGTGGGCGCGAACCTATGGATAATAAATCACTTACTTTTCGCGGGGATGCTCAGGTACAGTTCAAAGCGATATTTCCACCCGCTTGGCAATTGAATGATTTACAGCGTAATTTTATTGAAGACCTTTGGCAACCCGAGTTGTACGAAGGGGAACCGCCTGTGTTAGCCGATAATCTGTCGACACCTCGCTGACTTGAGTCAACTCATTTAAACAAGCCAAATAATCGCTCTGCTGTGCCATCTCTGCAAGCTCGGGGGATTGGGGCGGCGTAAGTTCCAAACAACATGCCTGCACCTGCGAACGCCCTTTCAGACCGATAACGACCGACTACACCAGTGAACTGCGTTGTTGATGGTGGCGAGGAAATGCCCTTGCTACCTGGCTGCCACTCTAAGGACTTTGGGTATAGACTCATTATTGATTTGTATAAAATTAAGAGGAATCACTATGCCCTACTATAGCCCCCGCCGCATTGCCCTTTATACCGTTGCCGTTATTCTCATTTTAGTGGTTGTCGGCTTGGTGACTTACGTCGGCGTCGGTTTGCTTAGTTGAGAGATTTGCTCTGCGCTGTATGCCCCTATCTCAACTGACGAACAACGGGTCGCTCATTGAGATAGGGGAAACGATGCCTTAGCCCAGCGTGGGTAACGGACTCAGCACCATATGTGCCAACCCCTTCTCGTTACGGCTGAAGCGCCAACAGGTCTGATGATACTTCGCCACGCTGTTGCGGTGTGCCACGCTCACTAGCGTGACGTTCGGCAGTTCGTCCACCAACAGGCAATACATTAACTGCTCGGTTTCATCATCCAGCGCGCTGGTGGCTTCATCGAGGAACAGAATGTCCGGGCGGGTGAGGATAGCGCGGGCAAACGCCAGCCGTTGCTGCTCACCCGGCGATAGCCGATGGCTCCAGTTGGCGCTGGTATCCAGCCACTGTTGCAAGTGCTTCAGGCGGCAATTCTCCAGCACTTTTAGCAGTTGTTCATCGCTATAGTCCTTATCCTGATGCGGGTAGCTCAGGGCTTCACGCAGCGTGCCGATCGGAATATAGCTGCGCTGCGGCAGGAACAGGGTGCTCAAAGTGTTATCCAGGCCGATCTCACCGGAACCGTAGGGCCAGATCCCGGCAATGGCGCGCAGCAGGGTAGATTTCCCACAGCCTGAAGGGCCAACGATCAGCACGCGTTCACCACGTTTTAGCGTGATGGTGGCGGCACTCAGCAGCGGCTGCCCATCGGGCAAGGACATGCTGAGATCGCGCAGTACCAGCGGCTGAACACTTTCTGGTTGTAGCTGAATACCGCGAGTCTGGTTATGCACCTCGTCTATCGCCGCGTTAAAACCCGCCAGACGGTTAACACAGGCTTTCCAGGTGGCCAGATTAGAGAACGCATCAATAAACCACGACAGCGCCCCTTGCACCTGGCCGAACGCGGAAGCGATCTGCATCAGCCCCCCCATCTGGATCGCGCCGGAGAAGTAGCGCGGGGCTGCCACCAGCAGTGGGAAAATAATGGCAAACTGGGCATAGAAGTTACTGGCGATATTAAGCCGCCGGGTAATCCGCATGATTGACCACCAGTTACTGCGGATCGCTTCAAAGCGATTGCTCAACTGCTGCTTCTCACGCGGTTCACCGTGGTACAGCGCAATGGCGTCGTTGTTTTCACGGATGCGGATCAACCCGAAACGGAAGTTGGCTTCGTAACGTTCCTGGTTAAAACCCAGCATGACCAGCGGTTTACCGACCCACCAGATCACCAGTGAACCCAATGCCGCGTACAGCAGGGCAAACCACACCATATAGCCAGGCAGGGTGATAGAGTGCTGGGCGATCATGAAGGTCATTGGCCCGCTGATGTGCCAGAGGATGCTAACAAACGAACCGAGAGTGACCAGGCTGGAAAGCAGGCCGAGTGACAGTGACAGCGTATATTGGGTCAGAACGTTGAGATCGTCAGAGATACGTTGGTCTGGGTTATCGATAATCTGCTGCTGTTCGGTATGGTAATAGGCTCGATGTGCCAGCCATTTCCCCATGAATTTTTCCGTCATCCAGCGCCGCCAGCGCATCTGCAAACCCTGCGTCAGATAGACCTTGTAGACCGCCAGCACAATGAAGATCAACGCCAGATAGGTAAAGCGCCACAGTTGTTCCTTGAACACCGGATAGTTTTTATTTTGCAGCGCGTCGTAGAACACCTGATTCCACTGGTTAATCAGCACGCTGATATAGACCAATCCCAGGGACAGCACCACGATGGCGATCAGCATCGCCCAGGCACGCCATTTCTCTTCCGAAACCCAAAAGGGCTTAATCAATTGCCAGACGGCATGTTTCTGCGAAGTCGTATTATTCATGATGTTCCAGAATGTATTGTTTCTTATCAGCATGGGCGCAGGAAGGGTAACAAACAAACTGTGACATGTAAGCAGTTTTGACACGGCTAACTATTTGAAATAGGCCGATGGCAGAATGAAGCGTCGCGGAACTGTGATGTTACGCGGGATTTCACCGCCGGTGCAGGTTGTGCGGGTGGAATAACCAGTAAAGGCTTGCCCTCTATCAACCGAAGGGCAAGCAGGTACTCAGTGTGCGATGTTAGTCAGCAATGCTTTCCAGCCTGCGACATCCGCCAGATAATCTCCAACCGGGATCGGGCGCAGATGTTCATCGCTACGCTGTAAGGCAAACGTCGGGAAGCCCTGACCTTGCACCTGAGCCAGCAGCGCGCGGCTTTGCGCAATATGCTGTGCGGCAGGAGCCCCCGCTCTTGAAGCGCATCTCGGCAATACCACCGGCGTGCAAGGCGATACTCAACCCAGGGACAGTCTGGGCGGCTTTCACCAGCGGCGCTGCGCCATAGCACCAGCCACATAGCGGATCAAAAATGTAATGCAGCGTTGCTGTACCCACGGTTATACCTCGGTTATCGGCCTTACTGTGGCCACTTCATGTCACCTTTCAGCACTTTGGCGCTCAGTTCCAGACTGGAACCGTCTTTCAGGCCGGGATAATGCTGTTTCATGGCGGCGATCAGTTCGCTAGAGTTTTTGGCCTTCGGTAATTCTGCTTCTAGCGTCGTCAGGTAGTTTTGGGTAAAGGTCACCGACTCCAGCGATTGCGCGGCACCCGGCAGGAAATGCCCCGGCACCACCACCTGTGGTTTCAGCGCTTTGATGCTTTCCAGCGTTTGCTGCCAATGAGCACGGGATTCTACGCTCTGGTTGTCCGCCAGCCACGGATGGATGTTGTTACCGGCCACCGCCACGCCGCCGACCACCGCCTGCAACGCCGGGATCCACACATAGGTGCGATCCGGCGCTGGGCCGGTCAGGCCTTTTACCTCTACTTTCTGACCGTCGATGGTAAAGCTATCGCCCTGCAACGGTTGCGGAACAATGAGCGTTTTCGGCGCATTTTCCTTCAGGATCGGGCCCCAATAAGCCATTTTACCGTCTTTGCTGGCGTTGATCGCGGCGATCGTTCCCGGAGAAGCGATGATTTTCGCCTGTGGGAATGCTGCTTTGATCACATCCAGCCCGAAATAGAAATCGGGATCCGAATGGCTGATATACACGGTGGTCAGTTTCTTGCCGGTGGCTTTGATTTTCTTCACTAACGCTTCGGCATCGTTCCGCTGGAATTGGGCGTCAATCAGCGCCACTTCGTGTTTACCGCTGATGATTTCAGAAGAAACCGGGAATACGCTGTTTTCGCCAGGATTATACACTTCCAGGGTCAGCGTATTGGCAGCGGTGGCGTAGGTGCTGAAAGCGGCGATGCTGGTTAACGTCAGGGTCAGTAATGATTGCTTAAACATTTGGCAGGTGTCCTTTAGGGATCGGTTAGGGTTGCCAAGATGTTATGTTGCATAAAGCGAGAGAAAAACCGGATAATAAACAATTATTCATTGCATAAATCGAGCGAATCATGGATCGCATTACCGCCGCAGAGGTTTTTGTCAACATTGTCGAGCGTGGCAGTATGATCGCGGCGGCAGATCGGCTTGAGATGTCGCGTGCCATGGTGACGCGCTATCTGGCGCAGATGGAGCAATGGGCCGGGGCGCGTTTGCTGCACCGCACCACGCGGAAACTGAGCCTGACCGATGCCGGTGAACGCACGTTGGAGCGCTGCCGCCGGATGCTGGCGTTGGCCGGGGAGATCGATCTGGTGGATAACCAGCAGAGTGACGATTTGCGCGGTCTGCTGCGCATTACCTGTTCGCAATCGCTTGGGCAAACGGCACTGGTGGGGGCGGTGGCGCAGTACCTGAAACGCCATCCGCAGGTGGCGGTGGATCTGCAAATGAATAATCGGGCGGTCAATCTGGTGGAGGAGCGTATCGATCTGGCGCTACGCATCACCAATGAACTGGATCCGAATCTGATCGCCCGGCCGCTTTCCACCTGTGCTTCGGTGGTCTGCGCTTCACCGGCCTATCTTGCCGCTCACGGCACGCCGCGCCATCCGCAGGATCTGGCTACGCATAACTGCCTGACGTATTCCTATTTCGGTAAAAGCCTGTGGCATTTTGACTGCCAGGGCGTGAAATCGGCGGTGGCGGTCAGCGGCAATCTGAGTGCCAATGAGTCAGTGGTGCTGCTGGCGGGCACGGTGCAAGGGGCGGGCATTTCATTGCAGCCTTACTATTCGGCGGCTCCGCTGCTGACAAAGGGCGATCTGATCGAATTACTGCCTGACTACATGCCGCAAGCCATGGGGATCTACGGGATTTACACCTCGCGCCGCCAAATGCCAGCCACGCTGCGCACCATGCTGGATTTCTTAGTGGAGTGGTTTGCCACCGATCCCGGTTGGCGCGCCACGTTGCGCTGACGGCTAGCGCTTAATCACTGCGGCCAGACGAGCAGGGAGTTTTGCCGCCTGCTGCTGCAAATGCTGCATAAACGCCGTTACCAGTGCGGAAGAGGGGCGGTGCAGCGGCCGGATCAGGCTGACGGTGAACGGCACTTCCACGCTGAATGGCCGCACATGCACGCCGTTATTGGCGTAATCCAGGGCGGTCAGCGGGTTGACGATCGACACACCGACGCCCGCTTTTACCATTGCACATACCGAAGCGGCGCTATGGGTTTCCAGCACCATGCGGCGATCGATCCCTTGTTCATGAAACAGAGAGTCCAGCAACTGCCGATAACTGTCAGTGCTCGACAGGCTGATAAAGTTCTCTCCGCTGAAGTCCTGCGGCGTCAGCACCGCTTTCGCCAGCAAAGGGTGCTTGGCGGGCAACACACAGACCTCATTCATGGTCATCAGCGTTACACGTTCGGTCCCGGCGGGAGTGAGGGTGTTTTCCGTCAGCCCCAGATCGTGGCGCTGTGCCGACAGCCACTCTTCCAGCAGCGGTGATTCCTGTGGGATCACGTTGAAGCTCACTTCCGGGTAACGATCGATAAACGGCTTGCAGACCGCAGGCAGCAGCGATTGGGAAAACACCGGCAGGCAGGCGATAGAAAGCTGTGCCTGCTGAAACTGGCGGATCCCGGCGGCGGCATTCTTGATGCGATCCAGGCCATAGTAAGAGCGCTGCACTTCTTCGAACAATCGCAGACCTTGCACCGTCGGGTACAAACGGCCGCGCACGCGATCAAACAGCTGCAACAGGATCAGCTTCTCAAAGCGCGCCAACTCACGGCTGACGGTGGGCTGCGAGGTTTGTAGCAAAGCAGCGGCCTCGGTCAGGTTACCGGTGGTCATCACCGCATGAAAGATCTCAATCTGGCGCAGGGTGATGGTAGGCATAGTGGTGCTCCACAGGTAAAGAAAACCATATCATAAGTGAATAGACTATGGCGAAATAGATATTTTTCAAATCGACATCGGTTCGGCATGATGATGGAAAATTTCATCTTGAGAACATACTGATGCCACGCGCTTTGAACGACACCTCTACCGCACTGAACGCCACCAACCTGATGGCATTGCCGCAACGCTTTGGCTGCCCGGTTTGGGCCTATGATGCTGATATTATTTGCCAGCGGATCAACCAGCTACGCCACTTTGACGTGATCCGCTTTGCGCAGAAAGCCTGCTCGAATATTCATATTCTGCGCCTGATGCGCGAGCAGGGTGTGAGAGTGGATTCGGTATCCTTGGGGGAGATCGAACGTGCTTTGCAGGCTGGTTTCGTGCCGGGCGGGGAAGAGATCATTTTTACGGCTGACGTCTTCGATCACGCCACGCTGGCCCGTGTCAGTGAGCTGAAAATCCCGGTGAACGCCGGTTCTGTCGATATGCTGGAGCAGCTTGGCCAGGTTTCGGCCGGTCATCCGGTGTGGCTGCGCGTTAACCCCGGTTTTGGTCATGGTCACAGCCAGAAAACCAATACCGGTGGCGAAAACAGTAAGCACGGTATCTGGTATGCCGACCTGCCGCAGGCGGTGGAAAAAATTCAACAATACGGCCTGAAACTGGTTGGCGTGCATATGCATATTGGTTCCGGCGTTGATTATCAGCACCTGGAGAGCGTGTGCGATGCCATGGTGCAGCAGGTGATTGATCTGGGCCAGGATCTCAGCGCGATTTCTGCCGGTGGCGGGCTTTCGATCCCTTATCAATATGGAGAAGAGGCGATTGATACCGAACACTATTACGGTTTGTGGAACCGCGCCCGCGAGCGCGTGGCCGCACATTTGGGCCATCCGGTGAAACTGGAAATCGAACCGGGGCGTTTCCTGATGGCGGAAGCGGGCGTGCTGGTGGCTGAAGTGCGAGCGGTGAAAGACATGGGCAGCCGCCATTTTGTGCTGGTGGATGCCGGTTTCAACGATCTGATGCGCCCGGCGATGTACGGCAGCTATCACCATATCTCGCTATTACCAGCGGATGGCCGTGATACTGCGGGCCAACCGCAGCGCGATACGGTGATTGCCGGGCCATTGTGTGAATCCGGTGATGTGTTTACCCAACAGGCGGGCGGCGGTATTGAAACCCGCGCATTGCCGCAGGTAGTGGTCGGTGACTATCTGGTGTTCCATGATACCGGGGCTTACGGCTCGTCGATGTCGTCTAACTACAATAGCCGCCCGCTGCTGCCGGAAGTGTTGTTCGAAAACGGCGAACCGCGCCTGATTCGCCGCCGCCAGACTATTGAAGAACTGATCGGTCTGGAACTGATTTAGCCCGCATACGGCCCTGGAACTACGGATTCCCGTAGTTTCAGTTCGCCGGTAAACGGGGTTAACGGCTGCACGCTTTCACCGTTGATCAGGCGGAAAGCCTGCGTGATGGCGGCTTCGATCATCGCATCGATCGGCAGATACACCGTCGATAATGCCGGTTGCAGGTAGGCGGCGCTTGGTTCGTCGTCAAAACCAAACAGCGAAACGTCCTGCGGCAGGCGTTTACCCGCCTGGTTAAGCGCTTTCATTGCGCCAATCGCCATATCATCGTTGCTGGCAAACAGAGCGCTGAACGGCGCGCCGGTGTGCAGCAACGCGTTGCAACTGTGATAGCCCCCCGGCACGCTGCTGTCGCCGTAGGTGACGAGCGCATCAACCAAGCTAATCTGATGATATTCCAAAGCCTGACGATAACCGGCCAGCCGCGCTTGAGCGGTGGGCGTATCGATCGGGCCGGTGATGCAGGCGATTTCGCGATGCCCTTGGCGGATCAGGTAATCCACCACGTTGAAGGCCGCCAGTTGCTGTTCGAAGAACACGCAGCGTTCACGGGCCTGCGGCAGATCGCGATTAATGATCATCACCGGAACCGGCAGGTTTTCCAGCAGCGCCATCAGCGCGCTTTCGCTCATAAAACGGGTATACAGGATAATGGCATCGCAACGGCGATCGGCCAGCAACTGTACCGCTTGCAGTTCATCTTCCGGCGTATCGTGGCCGTCAGTCACAATCAGGTGTTTGCCGCTGGCTTCGATCAGTTTGGCGGCCTGGCGCAGCAGGCGGCCAAAATAGGGGCCATCGAAATTGGACACCACCAGGCCGATGCTGTTGGAGCTTTTATTCGCCAGCGATTGCGCAAGAAAGTTCGGCCGATAGCCCAGTTCATCCATGGCCTTGAACACCGCGTCGCGCGTGCTCTTTTTCACCTGCCCGGTGCCGTTTAACACGCGTGAAACCGTGGCTTTAGAAACCCCCGCGCGAATGGAGACATCCAACATGGTGATCATCAGTGGCTAACCTCTTTCAACGTCCGCTGCGGTAAATAATGCCCAGTCTAGCATAGGGTTATCTTCGGTTGCGTCTTGCATTAGCCGTGGTTTGCACCCTAGCATGAGTAAAAACGCTTTCAGGGGAAACCAGAGTGATTCGTATTGTTCATCTGGCGGATTATCCGCAACATCAGCAACAGGTTATCGACTGGCAATGGCAGGCATTTGGCAGCGATAACAGCCGGGCATTTTTCGCCAGCGTGGTAGAAAGCAGCCTGCGCCATGACGGGTTACCCATCACCTTCATCGCGCTGCTGGATGATAAACCGGTAGGGACCGTGGGTTTATGGCGTTGCGACCTGATCAGCCGCCAGGATCTCACGCCGTGGCTGGCGGCGCTTTACGTTGACGAAAGCCAGCGTGGCAACGGTTTGGGGCTGCAATTGCAGCAGTTTGTGCAGGATTACAGCCAGCAGGCCGGGTTTAGCGAACTGTATCTGTATGCCGAGTTTAGCGGTTATTACGAACGCCACGGCTGGCAGTACATTGGCGATGCGTTGGATTATCCGGATCGCCCGGTACATTTATACCATCGCCGTTTAGGTTAATTAGCTTCGAACACGTTATTGATACTGGCCACCGAATGGCGGCGCACCAGCGTTGGGCTGAACATGTTGGTGATTTCCGGCAGCGGCTGGTGGTTGGCCAAGGCTAACGCCAGTTCGGCGGCCTGAGTAGCCATCGCCACCACCGGATAACGGATGGTGGTCAGGCGCGGGCGCAGGTAGCGTGAGATTAGCACGTCATCAAAACCAATCAGCGACATCTGGCCCGGCACATCAACGCTGTTATCACTCAGCACCGAAAGCGCTCCGGCAGCCATCGGATCGTTATAGCAGGTGACGGCGGTGAAGTTTTTGCCACGCCCCAGCAGCTCGGTCATGGCCTGTTCCCCGCCAATTTCATCCGGTTCACCGTAGGTAATCAGTTTCTCATCCACCGGGATGCCGTGCTCTGCCAGCGCATCCAGATAGCCCTGCAAACGGTCAGCGGCATCGGAAATCTGGTGGGTGGAACAGATAATGGCGATGCGCTGATGCCCTTGCTGGATCAGATGGCGCGTGGCCAGCCAGGCACCGTAGCGATCGTCAAGCGCCACGCAGCGCGTCTCAAACTCCGGCAAGGTCCGATTGATCAGCACCATGCCTGGAATCTGCCGCATCCAGGCGGCCAACTCATCATCGGTCAGCTTCTTGGCATGCACCACCAGCGCGTCACAACGATGGCGCACCAGTTGCTCAATCGCCTGGCGCTCTTTTTCAGCATTGTGGTAACCGTTGCCAATCAGCAGGAAATTATGTGTGGCATAGGCCACCTGCTCTACCGCTTTGACCATGGCACCAAAAAACGGATCGGAAACGTCGGAAACAATCAGGCCAAGGGTTTCTGTCGATTGCTGGGCCAGCGCGCGGGCGTTGGCGTTGGGGTGATATTGCAACTCCTCCATCGCAGCCAGCACCGCAATGCGCGAACCTTCACCGGCTTTGGGGGAGTGATTTATTACGCGAGATACCGTGGCGACGGAAACACCCGCCAGCCTGGCAACATCCTTAATCGTGGCCATATCTGTTAATACTTCCTGGGTAATCGCTTACATTCCTCAGTTTTGCGGAAAAACTCGGGGGCTGCAAGCGCTGGCATGCGTAACTTGTGGCGGCCATTGCAGATATGCGGATTTTATTCTTGCTGCGCCGACAGGAGGGTAACTATTTCAGCGAGTTATTACTGACCAGTGCAGGAAATTTACAGCTGGTTGCATTTAGAGCAGAACTCTTGCGATTCAAGGATAGTTTCTTAATCGACTCCCCTCTAGAGTAGTAGTCCCAGAGGTATTGATTGGTGAGAAATCAACATATTCTGTATGTTGAAGCCATTTTCAATTGCACCAACCTACGCAGATGCGTAGGTTTTTTTTTGCCCGCTATATAGTATCCTTTCCCCACAATGAGTTAAGGCCATCAACCCCCAGGGAGAGTGGGATGATTTATTCTATGTTACGCGCGGTATTTCGTTGGTTGTTCCGGGTACGCGTTGAAGGCGACGCCCGGTATTTAGCACAGCAGAAACTGCTGATTACCCCCAACCACGTTTCCTTTATGGATGGCGCGCTACTGGCGTTATTCCTGCCGATCAAACCGGTGTTTGCCGTCTATTCCAGCATCTCTGAACGCTGGTTTATGCGCTGGCTGAAGCCGTATATCGATTTTGTGCCGTTGGACCCGACCAAACCGATGGCGATTAAGCACCTGGTACGTATGGTTGAGCAGGGCCGACCGATCGTGGTGTTCCCAGAAGGGCGCATCACCGTGACCGGCTCACTGATGAAGGTTTATGACGGCGCGGCGTTTATTGCCGCTAAATCGGGTGCCACGGTGGTGCCGGTACGCATCGACGGCCCAGAGTTCAGCCTGTTTGGCCGCATGGGCGGGGTATTTAAAATCCGTTGGTTCCCGCAGGTCAACATCCATATTTTGCCGCCCACCCATATTCCGATGCCGAACGCGCCCCGCGCCCGTGAACGTCGAGTACTGGCCGGTGACCATCTGCAACAGATTATGATGCAGGCGCGGATGGATACTCGCGAACCACAAACCTTGTTCAGTGCGTTGCTGGCGGCGCAGCAGCGTTATGGCCGCACCAAACCGTGCATTGAAGATGTTGCCTTTAAAGAAGACAGCTATCAGGGGCTTATCAAAAAGGCGCTGGGCGTCAGCCGGATTTTGCAGCGTTTTACCGATCAGGGTGAACATGTTGGCATGCTGTTGCCCAACGCCACCATCACCGCTGCGGCGATTTTTGGTGCCTCGCTGCAAGGCCGAGTACCAGCGATGCTTAACTACACCGCCGGGGCTAACGGGCTGAAAAGCGCGCTGACTGCGGCGACGATCAAAACCATCGTCACCTCGCGCCAGTTTCTGGAAAAAGGCAAGTTAACCCATTTGCCGGAGCAGGTGCCGGAAGCTAATTGGGTGTATCTGGAGGATTTGAAAGATACCGTTACCCTGGCCGATAAACTGTGGATCCTGCGTCATCTGTTCCAGCCGCAGCGGGCGATGGTGCCGCAGCAGCCGGATGATGCGGCGTTGATCCTGTTTACTTCCGGCTCGGAAGGCAACCCGAAAGGCGTGGTGCATTCCCATGCCAGCCTGTTGGCCAACGTGGAGCAGATTCGCACCATTGCGGACTTTACCCCGCGCGATCGCTTTATGTCCTCGCTGCCGCTGTTCCACTCTTTCGGCCTGACGGTGGGGCTGATTACGCCACTGATGACCGGCAGCCGGATTTTCCTCTACCCTAGCCCGCTGCATTACCGCGTGGTGCCGGAACTGGTGTATGACCGTAACTGCACCGTGCTGTTTGGTACCGCAACCTTCCTCAATAACTATGCGCGCTTTGCGCATCCGTATGATTTCGCCCGCCTGCGCTACGTGGTGGCCGGGGCCGAGAAACTGGCGGACAGCACCAAGCAGATTTATCAGGACAAATACGGCATCCGCATTCTGGAAGGTTACGGGGTGACCGAGTGCGCGCCAGTGGTGTCGATCAACGTGCCGATGGCGGCGAAAGTCGGCACCGTGGGCCGCATTATGCCGAAGATGGAAGCTCGCCTAATGACGGTGCCGGGTATCGATCACGGTGGCCGCTTGCAGCTGAAAGGCCCGAACATCATGAAAGGCTACCTGCGCGTTGAGCGCCCAGGCGAACTGGAAGCCCCGGCCGCCGAGGATGAAAACGGCGTCTTGCAGCCGGGCTGGTACGATACCGGCGATATCGTCACGCTGGATGAACAGGGTTACTGCACCATCCGTGGCCGCGTGAAGCGCTTTGCCAAGCTGGCGGGGGAGATGATCTCGCTGGAAAGCGTAGAGCAACTGGCATGGCGTATCGCCCCGGAAGGGCAACATGCGGCAACGGTGAAGAGTGACAGCAGTAAAGGTGAAGCGCTGGTGCTGTTCACCAACGACAGCAGCATTACTCGCGACGCTTTGCTGCGGGTGGCGCGCGAACAGGGCAGCCCGGAGCTGGCGGTGCCGCGTGATATTCGTCTGGTGAAAGCGTTGCCGTTGCTCGGCAGTGGCAAACCGGATTTCGTTACCCTGCGTAAAATGGCTGAACAGCCGGAGAATGTCTGATGAATGCTACTGATTCACCCTTGCTGTCGCGCGGCATGATCGCGGTGATCTGCGCCCAGTTCCTGTCGGCATTCGGTGACAACGCGTTGCTGTTTGCCACCTTGGCGCTGATCAAACAGCAGATGTATCCCGACTGGAGCCAGCCGATACTGCAAATGGCGTTTGTGGCGACCTATATCATTCTTGCACCCTTCGTTGGCCAAGTGGCCGACAGCTTCGCCAAAGGGCGAGTGATGATGGTGGCCAACGGCCTGAAATTGGCCGGTGCGCTGGTGATCTGCTTCGGCCTGAACCCGTTTTTGGGCTATAGCCTGGTTGGCGTGGGGGCAGCGGCGTATTCACCGGCTAAATACGGCATTCTGGGTGAAATCACCAGTGGCGAAAAACTGGTGAAGGCCAACGGCTTGATGGAAGCCTCCACCATTGCCGCGATCCTGGTGGGTTCGGTCGCCGGTGGTTTGCTGGCGGACTGGCATATTGTGGCGGCGCTGGTGGTTTGTGCCGTGGTCTATGGCGCTGCGGTAGTGGCTAACCTGTATATTCCACGGCTGCCTGCGGCGCATAAGGTCACTTCCTGGCATCCGCGTGCTATGGGGCGCAATTTCTTCAATGCCTGCGTGGTGCTGTGGCGTGACGGCCAGACGCGTTTCTCGCTGATCGGCACCAGCCTGTTCTGGGGGGCCGGGGTGACGCTGCGTTTCCTGCTGGTGCTGTGGGTGCCGGTGGCCTTGGGTATCACCGACAACGCGACGCCAACGCTGCTCAATGCCATGGTAGCCATCGGGATCGTGGGCGGCGCTGGTGCTGCGGCGCGTTTTGTTACGCTGGAAACCGTTAAACGCTGTATGCCTGCCGGGATCTTGATTGGTGTCGCGGTGGCGTTCTTCGCCGTACAGACCACCATGTTGAACGCTTATGTGCTGTTACTGGCGATCGGCGTGCTGGGCGGGTTCTTTGTAGTGCCGCTGAATGCGTTGTTGCAGGAGCGTGGCAAGCGCTCGGTCGGTGCAGGCAATGCCATTGCGGTGCAGAATCTGGGTGAGAACACCGCCATGCTGCTGATGCTTGGCCTGTATTCGCTGGTGGTTAAGTTGGGCGTGCCGGTGATCGGGGTTGGGATTGGTTTTGGCGTGGTGTTTGCCTTGGCAATTACCGTGCTGTGGGTTTCTCAGTTCCGCGCAAAATAAAGCGGGGGCGCGTATGCGCCCCTGAATCATTTAGGGTGCAGGGATGGTAAAGCGGGTGTGGATCTCTTCGAGTGCCCGCAAAACGTCCTCCTCCAGAACCACCTCAAAACTGTCGATATTGCTTTTCAACTGTTCCATTGTGGTGGCACCCAGCAGGGTACTGGCAACGAACGGCTGCTGGCGCACAAATGCCAGCGCCATCTGAGCAGGATCAAGGCCGTGTTTCTTCGCCAGTGTGACGTATTCGGCAACGGCCAGTTGGCTTTGTGCAGAAGTGTAGCGGGTGAAGCGGCTGAACAGGGTGTTACGTGCTCCGGCGGGTTTGGCACCGTTGAGGTATTTGCCGGTCAGCGTGCCAAATGCCAGGCTGGAGTATGCCAGCAGCTCAATCCCTTCGTGCTGGCTGATCTCTGCCAAGCCAATCTCAAAGCTGCGGTTCAGCAGGCTGTAGGGGTTCTGGATCGTCACAATGCGTGGCAGTTCGTGTTTTTCCGCCAGTTGCAGGTAACGCATTACACCCCATGGGGTTTCGTTCGAGACGCCGATATAGCGGATTTTACCTGCACGTACCTGCTCGGTTAGCGCTTCCAGGGTCTCCAGCAGCGTAACCGTGGCTTTCTCATCGGTATATTGGTAGTTCAGCTTGCCGAAGCAATTGGTCGGGCGTTGTGGCCAATGCACCTGGTAAAGATCGAGATAATCGGTGTTCAGCCGTTTCAGGCTGGCATCCAGCGCGGCTCGGATGTTTTTGCGATCCAGTGCCTGCTGCGGGCGGATGCTGCTGTCATTGCCCCGTACCGGCCCGGCGATCTTGCTGGCCAGTACGATTTTATCGCGATTGCCGCGCGCCTTGATCCAATTGCCGATGTACTGCTCGGTCAGCCCTTGGGTTTCTGGGCGAGGCGGCACGGGGTACATCTCTGCGGTATCGATCAGGTTGACGCCAGCGGCTAATGCATAATCCAGTTGTGCGTGGGCATCGGCTTCGCTGTTTTGCTCGCCAAAGGTCATGGTGCCCAATCCCAGCACGCTCACTTCCAAAGAACTGTGGGGAATACGATGGTATTGCATTAACGGCCTTCCTTAAATGTTAGCGCTTGCAGACGGTGGAACAAGAAACGGCAGTGAAAACGCCTTTCTCGACTATAACCAAGCCGTGCAGATGGGGGAAGTGGATTATGCCTTGGTACTTGAAACAGCAGGGGAAATCGCGAGGAAACCGGGGCACGGCTGGCGTGCCCCGTTAATCATTAATCAGACGTGCGGTTTTTCTTGCTGCGCATCAGGTTGAGCGCCTCGACCGACATGGAGAAGAACATCGCAAAGTAGATATAGCCTTTCGGTATATGTACTTGGAAACTCTCCAGCATCAGGGTGAAGCCCACCAGAATCAGAAACGCCAGCGCCAGCATTTTTACCGAAGGATGACGGTTGACGAACTCACCAATCGGCCGCGCGGCAAACATCATCACACCGACGGAAATCACCACGGCAGCCATCATAATGAACAGATGGTCAGACAAGCCTACCGCGGTAATCACCGAATCCAGGCTGAAGATAATGTCCAGCAGCATGATTTGCACGATGGCACCAAAGAAGCTGTGTACCTTGGAATGGTGCTGTTCTTCCGAACCTTCGATCGTTTCATGGATCTCTTTGCTGGCCTTCCAGATCAGGAACAGGCCGCCGAGCAGCAGAATCAAATCACGGGCAGAAACGTTGTGACCCATCACGGCAAACAGCGGCTGGGTCAGACTGATCACCCAGGCGATTGAAGCCAACAGCCCCAGACGCATCAGCATCGCGGCAGCCAGGCCGATACGGCGTGCCTTGTTCTGCTGTGCCTTCGGCAGCTTGGCGACCACCAAGGAGAGAAAAATAATGTTATCAATACCCAACACGACCTCAAGAATGGTCAGCGTACCTAACGCTAGCCAAGCATTGGGATCCATAATCCATTCAAACATTGCCCTGAACACCTTAAGAAAAATGAAGCGGGAATTATACGCGTTTATTGAGATGGCGATACGTTAACTTAAACCTTACATCAACATAATAAGGAATAGCCTAGTCGCCTTGGTTATTTTACTTGCAATCTTTAGAAAATGCCCAGTTTCCAGAGTAAAAACTGAGCAACAAAATACACTAGATCGAGAAGTGCCTTGCCAGCAGCGCACCGGTGAAACTTTTTTTCAGGTAGAAACCGCGTGGCAGCGTGAGGATCGGCTGGCCCTGTTCGCCAATGGCTTCGGTTAACGCTTTACTGTTGGCGGCTTTCGGCCGCAGTTGCAGCACTTCACCATGACGGGCGGTAATGCGTTCAACCTGGCCGAGCACGATGAGATCCATCAGTTCTTCCCAATCGCGGCGCAGCATATCCTCTTCTTCCTGATTCGGTTGCCATAACAGCGGTGAACCGATGCGCCGCTGCGCCAGCGGGATCTGCCGTTCGCCTTCCACCGGTATCCACAGCACCCGTGCCAGCTTGTGGCGCACGTGGCTACTCGCCCAGGTCACCCCGCTGTTGCCGGTGAGTGGAGCCACGCAGACAAAGGTGGTTTCCAGCGGTTTACCGGCGGCATCAACCGGAATGGTTTTCAACTCAATGCCCAATTCGGGGAAATCCTGTTCAGGCTTGCTGCCGGACATCGCCCCCAGATACAGCTCCAACAGCATGCCCACCCAGCCTTTATCGCGTTTCAGATCATTGGGAATAGCGATTTGCGCACGCGCGGCCAGTTCACCCAGATTGCAACCGGCCAGCGCCTGTGCGCGTTCAAACAGCTGCTGTTCATTTTCCGGTGGTGGAGGGAGTGGGGATAAAAACGCCATAAATCAAGCCTGTGGGTTCTGGTTAAAAAATGCACTGTATTTGTTCACAACCGAACGCAGCGGAACGAAACCGGGGGAAAGAATAATAGTAGCATGATTTATCATGACTTTTTTCCAAAACGGCGGCGGGGAAAAAATTCCGCTTGGCGCTTGTGCACCTGAAGCCACCGACAATGAACAGGATCTTACACCTATTTATCCACAGATTTTTGGGATAACCCAAATTTTTACCGATCACTGGTTTGATTTACAGCCTTGACGCGGGCACTTTTTTACGAATTTGTCCGTTTTGTGCGTAACTCAGGCGGATAATCTGTGGATAAAATCAACGGTGGTGGATCTTTCGCCAGAGAAGGATCCTTACCGTGCACAGATCACATTTTCATCCTGTACATAAGTGGTTATAAGTATTTAATGTGCTGTTTTTAATTGGGAAATTTTATCATAGAATCATCAGGGATTTTTAGCTCCACGAAGTTTTACCGGCTTATCCCTTGGGTTCTTCACATACCTATCCACAGAAAAAGTGAATAAAACCGCCGTAAAATCGCATCACATGTTTATAACTTTGCCATTATCTGTGAGTTATCCCAATGTTATCCGGTTGGCTGTGCGGCAAAGCAGTGGTTTACCGCCTGTAGCTTGTGTGAAACAATCAGGTTATCTATACGAATTTATGCTTATCGAGGTAGTCCGGTGATCGATGATGATGGCTACCGCCCGAATGTTGGTATCGTAATCTGTAATCGTCAGGGGCAGGTCTTATGGGCCCGCCGTTACGGTCAGCACTCCTGGCAGTTTCCCCAAGGGGGAATAAACCCTGGCGAAACGCCTGAGCAAGCCATGTACCGTGAGCTGTTCGAAGAGGTGGGGTTGAGCAAAAAGGATGTGCGTATTCTGGCCTCAACCCGCAACTGGTTGCGCTATAAATTGCCAAAACGTTTGGTGCGTTGGGACACAAAGCCGGTTTGTATCGGCCAAAAGCAGAAATGGTTTCTGTTGCAACTGATGTGCAACGACGCGGATATCAATATGCAGCGCAGCAGCACGCCGGAGTTTGACGGTTGGCGCTGGGTGAGCTTCTGGTATCCGGTGCGCCAGGTGGTGTCGTTTAAACGCGACGTGTATCGCCGGGTAATGAAAGAATTTGCCGTGACCGTCATGCCAATGCAGGAACTGGCGGCGCAGCGGCAGGCTCCCGTTTATCGCCGAAAGAGAGGTTAAGTCAGCAGACTATGCTCACGCGCTTGCGAGAAATTGTTGAGAAAGTGGCCGCGGCGGCCAATCTGACAGACGCGCTGGATCTTTTGGTCAATGAAACCTGTCTGGCGATGGATACCGAAGTCTGCTCCATTTATCTGGCAGACAACGATCGCCGTTGTTACTACCTGATGGCAACGCGTGGGCTGAAAAAGCCGCGTGGGCGCACCATCGCACTGGCTTTCGATGAAGGCGTGGTCGGGTTGGTCGGGCGCAAGGCGGAGCCGATCAACCTGGCGGATGCACAAAGCCACCCCAGCTTCAAATACGTCCCGCAGGTGAAAGAGGATAAGTTTCGATCCTTCCTCGGTGTACCGATTATCCACCGCCGGCAACTGCTTGGCGTGCTGGTGGTGCAGCAGCGGGAACTGCGCCAGTTTGACGAGAGCGAAGAGTCGTTTCTGGTGACGCTGGCCACGCAGATGGCCGGGATCCTCTCCCAATCACAGCTTAACGCTATTTTTGGCCAATATCGCCAGACGCGTATCCGCGCGCTGGCGGCTTCCCCAGGGGTGGCCGTTGCCGAAGGCTGGCTGGACAGCAGCCAACCTTCGCTCGATCAAGTCTACCAAGCCTCAACGCTGGATATGGTCAGTGAGCGTGAGCGCTTGATGCAGGCTTTAGAAGAGGCCGGTGCGGAGTTCCGCCGTTTCAGCAAGCGCTTCTCTGCCAGTTCGCAGAAAGAGAGCGCGGCGATTTTCGATCTCTATTCCCACCTGCTGAACGATGCCCGCCTCAAACGTGAGCTGTTTGCCGAAATTGACGCCGGTTCGGTGGCCGAATGGGCGGTAAAACAGGTGATCGAAGCCTTTGCCGCACAGTTCGCCACCTTGCAGGATACCTATATGCGTGAGCGCGCCAGCGATCTGCGTGCGCTCGGCCAACGCCTGCTATTCCACCTCGACGATACCACTCAGGGCACCACCCAGTGGCCAGCACGCTTTGTGCTGGTGACCGATGAACTGACCGCGACGCTGTTGGCTGAAGTGCCACCGGATCGTCTGGCGGGCGTGGTGGTGCGCGATGGTGCTGCCAACTCCCATGCGGCGATCCTGGTGCGGGCCATGGGCGTGCCGACGGTGATGGGCGCGGATATCCAACCGGCGCTGCTGGCCCAGCGGATGCTGATTGTTGATGGCTATCGTGGCGAGTTGCTGGTGGATCCTGAACCGGTGTTGGTGCAGGAATATCAGCGCCTGATCAGTGAGGAACAGGAACTCAGCAAGCTGGCGGAAGACGATGTTGAACAACCGGCGCAACTGAAAACCGGTGAGCGGATCCAGGTGATGTTGAACGCTGGCCTCAGCCCGGAGCATGAGCAACTGCTCGGTGGGCGGGTGGACGGCGTTGGTCTGTACCGCACGGAGATCCCGTTCATGCTGCAAAGCGGTTTCCCGTCGGAAGAAGAGCAGGTGTCGCAGTATCAAGGCATGTTGCAGCTTTACCCGAACAAACCGGTCACGCTGCGCACGCTGGATATCGGTTCAGATAAACAGCTGCCTTACATGCCCATCAGCGAAGAGAATCCGTGCCTGGGTTGGCGCGGTATCCGCGTTACCCTGGATCAGCCGGAAATCTTTCTGGTTCAGGTACGTGCCATGCTGCGTGCCAATGCCAGCACTGGCAACCTGGGTATTTTGCTGCCGATGATCACCAGCCTGGAAGAGATCGACGAGGCAAAACGCCTGATCGATCGCGCCGGGCGTGAAGTGGAAGAAGTGTTGGGGTATGACCTCCCCAAACCCAGGATCGGCGTGATGCTGGAAGTGCCGTCAATGATTTTCCTGATCCCTTACCTGGCCGGGCGCGTTGATTTTATCTCGGTAGGCACCAACGATCTGACCCAGTATCTGCTGGCGGTAGACCGCAATAACACCCGCGTAGCGTTACTCTACGATAGCCTGCATCCTGCCATGTTACAGGTGTTGAAGCTGATCATCGATCAGGGTTCAGTTGCCGGGCTGCAAGTCAGCCTGTGTGGCGAACTGGCGGGCGATCCGATGGGGGCTTTGCTGCTGGTGGGGATGGGATACCGCAATCTGAGTATGAACGGGCGCAGCGTGGCGCGTATCAAATATCTGCTGCGCAATATTGAGCTATCTGATGCAGAAGGGCTGGTTCAGCGAGTTCTGAGTGCTCAAATGACCACCGAAGTGCGCCATCAGGTGGCAGCGTTTATGGAGCGGCGCGGGATGGGCGGGTTGATTCGCGGTGGTCGTTGAGTGGTGACTTTTTTACAGAACTTTTCCCTGTAGCCAAGCCCGAACGCCGTTAAGCCTATGTTATGATGCGCAGCTTGGCTGCAATTCGAAGTCTATCGGGAAGCCCCGATAGCGCGTTTGGCACCTGCCGCCCCCAAATGGGGAAAAATAATAGACATGTTGTGGTGATAGATGAGCACTAGCTATCTGGCGTTTCCTGAATTTGATCCGGTGATTTTCTCTATCGGCCCGGTCTCCTTGCACTGGTACGGCCTGATGTATCTGGTCGGTTTTATTTTTGCCATGTGGCTGGCATCACGCCGCGCCAGCAAGCCCGGCAGCGGCTGGACCAAAGACGAAGCGGAAAACATGCTGTACGCCGGTTTTCTGGGCGTCTTTATCGGTGGTCGCGTAGGTTACGTGCTGTTCTACAACCTGCCGCTGTTCCTGGATAACCCACTCTACTTATTCAAGGTCTGGGATGGTGGCATGTCATTCCACGGTGGCCTGCTGGGGGTGATCCTGGTGATGCTGTGGTTCGCTCATCGGACTAAACGCACCTTTTTCCAGGTTTCTGATTTTATTGCACCGCTGATCCCGTTTGGCCTGGGCGCTGGCCGTTTGGGCAACTTCATCAACGGCGAACTGTGGGGGCGAGTGACCACTAACACGCCTTGGGCCATGCTGTTCCCCGGCTCTCGCACCGAAGACATCGTCATTGCCGCCGCCGATCCGAGTTTGTTACCGATACTGAACCAGTACGGTGTACTGCCGCGCCATCCGTCGCAACTGTATGAAATGGTGCTGGAAGGCGTGGTGCTGTTTATCATTCTGAACCTGTTTATCCGCAAGCCGCGCCCGATGGGGGCCGTTTCTGGCCTGTTCCTGATTGGCTATGGCGTATTCCGCATTATCGTTGAAGCGTTCCGCCAGCCGGATGCCCAGCTTGGCCTGTTTGACGGCATTGTCAGCATGGGGCAAATCCTGTCCGTGCCGATGGTCGTAGTCGGTATCATTGTGATGATCTGGGCGTATCGTCGTCGCCCGCAGCAACAACTGTCGTGAGGAAAAATGAAACAGTATCTGGATTTGATGAACAAAGTGCTCGCCGAGGGTACCCCTAAAGCCGATCGTACCGGCACTGGTACGGTGTCGATTTTCGGCCACCAGATGCGTTTCAACCTGCAAGAAGGGTTTCCGTTGGTGACCACCAAAAAATGTCACCTGCGCTCGATCATTCATGAACTGCTGTGGTTCCTGAACGGCGAAACTAATGTCGCTTATCTGCGTGAAAATAAGGTCACGATCTGGGACGAGTGGGCCGATGAGAATGGCGATCTTGGTCCGGTTTATGGCAAGCAATGGCGCGCCTGGGGCGCAGCGGATGGCCGCCAGATCGATCAGCTCAGCAACGTGTTGCAGCAGTTGAAGCAAGACCCAAACTCACGCCGCATTATCGTTTCTGCATGGAACGTTGGTGAACTGGATCAGATGGCGTTGGCACCGTGCCATGCCTTCTTCCAGTTCTACGTGGCCGACGGTAAGCTCTCTTGCCAGCTGTATCAGCGTTCTTGTGATGTGTTCCTTGGCCTGCCGTTCAACATTGCCAGCTATGCGTTGCTGGTGCATATGATGGCGCAGCAGTGCGATCTCGAAGTGGGTGATTTTGTCTGGACCGGTGGTGACACCCATCTTTACAGCAATCACATGGATCAGACCCAACTGCAATTGACGCGTGAGCCGCGTACGCTGCCGAAGCTGGTGATTAAACGTAAGCCAGAGTCACTGTTTGACTATCGTTTCGAAGACTTCGAGATTGAAGGTTACGATCCGCATCCGGCGATCAAAGCACCTGTTGCCATCTAATATCCTTTGATAGCTAAAAGGGCTCAGTTGATTAATGACTGAGCCCTTATTCTTTTCATCACTCCCTCCCTACTTTGCCAGCAATGCGAAGCCGCGCGCATTTCTTGCTGTTTGCTTGATAGATGCATAAAAACTTTGCGTAGCATTTTCCAGCCTGAGTAAAGGTTTAAGCAGCCGACAATCTGGCGCATTACACTCGCCCCATGAACAGATACCCATGCAGCCATGGCCGCTACCAGCAAGGCTTATCGCTGATTGAACTGCTGGTGGTGATGCTGCTGGCTGGCACCTTGACCTCTTGGGGTATCAGCCAGTGGCATCTTTATCAACAGGCACTGCGGCTGGAACAGACGGCCCAGCAACTGCTGGCTTTTCTGACGCGCCTGCAGGCCGATGCCAACTGGCGTAATCGCAATGCTTTGCTGTGGTTCAAGCAGGGTGAGCCTTGGTGTATCGGCAGCGAAACCGCAGCGACTCGTTGCACCTCTGCGGTTGGCTGGGTGTTCACTCCGGCCTACACCGATGTGCAATTACAGGATTTCACTCAAAAAGAGATAGGTTTTTATGGGTTGCGTAACAATGCTCAGGCCGGGCATATCCTGCTGGCCAACGGAGCAGGCCGCATACGCCTGGTGCTGTCTGCCAAAGGGCGCCTGCGGCTATGCAGCGAAGAAACGGTGATTCGAGGTGTGGCCCTATGTCAGCCTTAGAACAAGGCTTTACCTTGCCTGAAGTGATGTTGGCAATGACGTTTGGCAGCCTGATTGCGTTGGGTGCGGCCAAGACTTTGCCGGTCCTGCGCCAGCAAACTACCGACGTGGGCCGCTATTACCGCTTGGAACAGGTACTGCGTCAGTTGGCTTTCGGTATTGAGAAAGACCTGCGCCGTGCCGGATTTTGCGCCGGGCAGTGCCAAGGACGGGCATTATTGATCGGCAATGCCGAAGGCGAAGCTCCAGGCAGCTGTGTGATTGTCGCCTATGACCTTAATCGTAATGGTCAGTGGGAAAATGCGGGTGATGTGGAGTATTTCGGCTATCGCCTGCGAGCAGGAACTCTGGAAGGGCAGCGTGGTGTGACCCAATGCCGCGGCAACGGTTGGGAACGCCTGCACGATCCGGAAGAGGTGCGTATTAACACTTTCTCCGTCAGCGAGATTACAGGGGATAGCGGCAAGTCTCTGGTGTTATTCAGCCTCGGAGGGCGTTCAACGGTGCGGGAAAATATTCAGCAGCGCCTGGAATGGGTTGTCAGTATGGAGGCACTCTGAACATGCAGACACAACAGGGTGGCAGCACGCTGGCGGCGGTAATGTTGCTACTGGTGATGGGCTTGATGCTGCTCAATGCCCAACAGCGGCAACTGGACAGTGCCTTGTTGCTGGCGGTCGATCAGCAGCGTTATCTGCGCGCCTACAATCAGGCAGTTTCCGCCTTGAACTGGGGGCTGGTGCAGCAGTGGCCGCGTGAACAACTGACCGCAACCCGATGGTACTGCCAGCCGTTACCTACCGATGCTCTGCAAGCCTGTGCCCGGCGTTCATCCCGTGCCGGTATCGTGGTGGTGCGCGGAGCTGGGGTGATTGCCAATGCTGAACCGTTGTGGCTCTACCAACTGGCCAGTGAAACCAATACGGTGGGGGATGTTGCGCTACAAGCGGAAAAAGGTGGCTGGCTGGATTTTTGCCCCGAGAAGAAAGAGAGTGATTGTGCCGATTAAACACGCCAACGCGCATTCTCAGCAGGGATTCAGCCTGCCGGAAGTATTGATCGCAGCATTGTTATTCGCGGTCTCTCTATTGGGGCTGTTACAATATCATCAGGTTTTGTTGCAGGCTTTTCAGCGGCAATGGCAATACCAGCAGGCCTGGTCGTTGGCGCATCACCAATTGGAAATGTTTAACGCCGGGACGATAACGCAGGATAACGCCTTACCGTTACCTCCCAACTGGCAGCGCGAAATGGAAACCCGGACGGCGGAAGCGCCTTGCCTGCGGCGAACGGTAAAAATACAAACACCACTGCGGCAGCAGGTTGAACTCAGCCGATGGTATTGCATCGGGCAGTAATCAGTACGAAATACCGGCTGGTATTTCAGACTGCGGACAAAGCCAGATATTAGGGAGAGCGTGCCGAAGGGGTCGTAGCGGCGTAAGCCGCCGGAGCGCCCCTCGGTGCGCTAGGCCCGAGTATCTCGGGCTTAAAAACCACTTTGTCATCAACCTCAAATACCGGCTGGGTATCTATTCGGTTTAAAGGAGCAGCATGTTTAGGGTCTATCACTCCAATCAGTTGGATTTACTGAAAACGCTGACCAGTACGTTGATAACCAGAGAACCCTTGGCCGATCCTTTTCAGCAGGAAGTGGTGTTGGTACAAAGCCCCGGTATGGCGCAGTGGCTGCAAATGCAATTGGCAGAACAATTGGGGATCGCCGCAAATATCGCTTTCCCGCTGCCTGCCACCTTTATCTGGGATATGTTCACTAAGGTTTTGCCAGGGATCCCAAAAGAGAGCGCCTTCAGCAAAGATGCCATGACCTGGAAGCTGATGTGGCTGCTGCCTGAGATGCTGGTGTTGCCCGAGTTTGCACCGCTGCAACATTACCTTACCGACGACGGCGACAAGCGCAAGATCCACCAGCTTGCCGGTAGAGTGGCGGATCTGTTTGACCAATATCTGGTTTATCGTCCGCAGTGGCTGGAAAGCTGGCAGCGCCAGGAACTGATCGACGGGTTAGCGGAGGCTCAACCATGGCAGGCTGCCTTGTGGCGCAGACTGGTTGAGTACACGGATGAACTGGGGCAGGAGAAATGGCATCGCGCCAATTTATACCGCCGTTTTATCAGCGATCTAGAAAACGCCGAGCAATGCCCGGCTGGCTTGCCACCCCGAGTGTTTATCTGCGGCATTTCAGCCTTGCCACCGGTCTATCTGGAGGCGTTGCAGGCGCTCGGCAAGCACATTGATATCCACCTGATGTTTACCAATCCCTGCCGTTATTACTGGGGGGATATTCAGGACTATGCGTTTCTTGCTCGCCTGCAAAGCCGCAAACGTCGCCACTACCATCAGGCACAAGAACAGGGGCTATTTCGCCAGCCAGAACAGGCCGCGCAGTTGTTTGATGCCGAAGGTGAGCAGCAACTGAGCAATCCGCTGCTCGCTTCATGGGGCAAACTGGGGCGTGACCATCTGTATTTGCTTTCGCAGATGGATGCAGTACAGGAAATTGATGCCTTTGTTGATATTCCGCCAGACGGCCTGCTGCATGCCATTCAGCACGACATGCTAGAGCTGGAAGATCACACGGTGATCGGCACCACGTTGGAAACGTTTGAGCACAGTGGCAATAAACGGCGGTTGGATCCGCAGGATCGTTCTCTCAGCCTGCATGCCTGCCACAGCCCGCAGCGTGAAGTTGAAGTGCTGCACGATCAACTGCTGACCATGCTGGCCGAAGATCCCCAACTGACAGCGCGCGATATTATCGTGATGGTGGCGGATATCGACAGCTATACCCCCTATATTCAGGCGGTCTTCGGCAATGCGTCTGCTGAGCGCTACCTGCCGTTTGCCATCTCTGATCGCAAGGCCAGCCAGGCACATCCCGCTTTACAGGCTTTTATCTCATTGCTCGATTTGCCACAGAGCCGCTTTACCTCAGAGCAGGTATTGGCACTGTTGGAAGTGCCTGCGTTGGCCGCCCGTTTTTCCATTCAGGAAGAGGGGTTGCGCCTGCTGCGCCATTGGACGGGGGAAGCGGGCGTGCGTTGGGGATTGGACGACGACAACGTGCGTGAACTGGCCTTACCGGCAACCGGTCAGCATACCTGGCGGTTTGGCATTACCCGTATGTTGCTGGGATATGCAATGGACAGTAATGCGGGTGATTGGCAAGGGGTATTGCCGTATGACGAATCCAGCGGGCTGGTAGCCGAACTGGCCGGGCAACTGGCCGATCTGCTGTCTCAGCTCAGCGATTGGCGCAAGCTCCTGAGTGAGGAGCGATCGCTGGCCGAATGGCTACCACTGTGCCGTCGCTTGCTTGATAGCTTCTTTAAGACGGACAGTGAAACGGAAGAAGCATTAGCGCTGATTGAACGGGACTGGTTGAAGATCATCGAGTACGGGTTATCGGCTCGCTATCCCGATACCGTACCCTTGACGCTGCTGCGCAATGAATTGGTGGCTCGGCTCGATCAGCAACGTATCAGCCAGCGTTTTCTGGCCGGGCAGATCAACTTCTGTACCTTGATGCCGATGCGTTCCATTCCGTTCAAGGTGGTCTGCCTGCTGGGGATGAACGATGGAGTTTATCCACGTACTTTACCGCCATTGGGTTTTGACCTGATGGCTCAACAGGTCAAACGTGGCGATCGCAGCCGCCGTGACGATGACCGATATCTGTTCCTGGAGGCGCTCCTCTCGGCCCAACAGCGGCTCTATATCAGCTTTATTGGTCGTTCGATTCAGGATAATAGCGAGCGCTATCCGTCGGTGCTGGTTACTGAACTGCTGGAGTACCTGGAGCAGAGCTATTGTTTACCGGGTGATGAGGCCTGTAATGCAGACGTCAGTGCGCATCGGGTAGGCAAACATTTACTTAGGTGGCACCCTCGCATGCCGTTTGCTGCCGAAAACTTCCTGCCGGGGAGTGAAGCACAAAGCTATGCCGCAGAGTGGCTGCCAGCGGCAGATGGCCGTGGGGCTGCCTATCCGGCGTTTAATCAACCATTGCTGGTTGAAGAGAAAACACAAATTTCGCTGGATGGGTTGCTGCGCTTCTATCGCCATCCAATACGGGCGTTTTTTCAATTGCGCCTCGGCGTCAACTTCATTCTGGAAGAGACCGAACTGCCGGAGGAAGAACCCTTTATTCTGGATAACCTCAGCCGCTATCAATTCAACAGCCAACTGCTGAATACTATGATAGAGCAAGAAGATACAGCGCGGTTATTCCAGCGGGTGCGTGCGTCTGGTGGTTTACCCTATGGGGCATTTGGTGAGATCTACTGGCAAACTCAGCAGGAAGAGATGAGCGAACTGGCTGAACGGGTACGCAATGAGCGGCAGGAAAACAGCAGCCTGGAATTGGATATTGACGTTGCGGGCATACGTATCAGTGGTTGGCTGCATCAAGTCCAACAGGATGGCCTGCTGCGTTGGCGGCCAGCCACGCTTTCGGCGGTAGATGGTATTTTGCTTTGGTTGGAACACCTGGTGTATTGCTGTGCTGGTGGCACGGGAACCAGTCGCATGTTCGGGCGCAAGAATTCTATCTGGCGTTTTGCGGCACTTTCCGCCGGGGAAGCCCATGACCAGTTGGCCGAACTGGTTGCCGGTTATCAGCGTGGCTTGTCACAACCCTTGATGTTGTTAAACAAAAGTGGTTGGGCGTGGTTGAGCCAGTGTTATCAGGCGGAAACGCAGCAGATTGACTGGGCTGAAGAGGTGCAAATCAAAGCGCGCGCCAAGCTGCTGCAAACCTGGCAGGGGGATCAGCGGATACCGGGGGAAGGGGCCGATCCCTATATCCAGCGCGTTTTCCGGCAAATGGATAATGCCTGCCTTGAACAAATTTTGCACGAAACGGAGCGTTATCTGTTGCCGGTGGCGCGTAATAACCTTGGGTAACAATCCTTCGGTGGTACTGATTAGTGGGAGATGATAAAAAATAGCGAGGTTTATATTTAACCATTTGAGTTGTCTCTGGTCTTACATGGCGTACCGGCATAGGTTCGTTGTCCTTCAAGCGGTGTAACTTGAAATCTTTTTATTTTTTCGTTTTGCAGAGTGCCGTTAACGTCAGGGAGTTGGCGTAGCGGCAAGATAATAGGGGTTTATTTTGGATATGCGCAGACAGTTGGTCCGCATTACTGGGTTAGTGTTGTTAGTTATGTTTTGGGTGCCGTTAAGCTGGGCAGCTCAAGGATGGCAACCACTGGCGGAGAAGATCCACAAAAGCGATCACGATCCGCGCCATTACCAGGCAATTAAACTGGCGAACGGGATGACGGTGTTGCTGGTTTCCGACGCACAGGCACCGAAATCACTGGCTGCGCTGGCGTTGCCGGTCGGTTCGCTGGAAAACCCAGCCAGCCAGCTCGGATTGGCCCATTATCTTGAACACATGGTCTTGATGGGATCCAAACGCTATCCGGAAGCGGAAAACCTCGCGGAATTCCTGAAAAAACACGGCGGCAGCCATAACGCGAGTACCGCGTCTTACCGTACCGCTTTTTATCTGGAAGTGGAAAATAACGCGCTGGAAGCGGCGGTGGATCGTATGGCCGATGCCATTGCAGAACCGCTGTTGGATCCAGGCAATGCCGATCGTGAACGTAATGCGGTGAATGCCGAACTGACTATGGCCCGTTCCCGCGACGGTATGCGCATGGCCCAGGTCAGGGCCGAAACGCTGAACCCTGAACACCCCAGCGCCCGTTTTGCCGGGGGTAACCTTGAGACACTGAAGGATAAACCGGGTAGCAAATTGCACGATGAACTGACCGGGTTTTACCAGCGCTATTATTCCGCCAATCTGATGATGGGGGTGTTATACAGCAACCAGTCACTGACGGACATGGCGGAACTGGCGGCCAGAACCTTTGGCCGTATACCAAACCGTGAGGCGCAAGTGCCGCCGATCACCGTTCCTGCTGTAACCGCTGAGCAGCAAGGCATCATCATTCATTACGTGCCCGCGCAACCGAGCAAACAGCTGAAAGTTGAGTTCCGCATCGACAATAACAGTGCGGAATTTCGCAGTAAAACCGATACCTATATCAGCTATCTGATTGGTAACCGCAGCAAGAATACGCTTTCTGACTGGCTGCAAAAGCAAGGGCTAGCTGATGCCATCAATGCGGGTGCCGATCCTATGGTGGATCGCAACGGAGGTATTTTCTCGATCAACGTTTCACTGACCGACAAAGGCCTGATGGAACGTGACAAAGTGGTTGCGGCTATCTTCAGCTATCTGAACATGTTGCGCAGTGAAGGGATCAAGCAGAGTTATTTTGATGAGATTGCCGACGTTCTGAATCTGGACTTCCGCTATCCGTCGATTACCCGCAATATGAATTATATCGAATGGCTGGTAGATACCATGCTGCGTGTGCCGATCGAGCACACGCTGGATGCTCCTTATCTGGCAGACCGCTTTGCTCCGCAAGCCATTGCGGAACGTCTAAACCAGATGACGCCGCAGAATGCGCGCATCTGGTTTATCAGCCCAGATGAACCGCATAACAAAACGGCTTACTTCGTTGAAGCCCCTTATCAGGTCGACAAAATTACGCCGGAGCGTTTCGAGAAGTGGCAGCAGTTGGGCAAAGGGATAGTTCTTTCTCTGCCGGGATTGAACCCCTATATTCCTGATGATTTCACCCTGAACACGCCGTCGCACGAGTTTACCAAACCGGAAATGGTGGTGAATCAGCCGGGTCTGCGCGTGTTGTATATGCCGAGCCGTTATTTTGCCGATGAGCCCAAGGCCGATGTCACCGTGGCTTTACGCAACCCTCAGACTATGGATTCAGCACGTAATCAGGTGCTGTTTTCCCTGATGGATTATCTCGCCGGTCTTTCGCTCGATCAGTTGAGTTATCAGGCTTCTGTCGGCGGGTTGAGCTTCTCCACCTCACCAAACAATGGCCTGATGTTTAATGCCAGCGGTTTTACCCAGCGTTTACCGCAACTGCTGACTTCGCTGATTGAAGGTTACTCCAGCTTTACGCCAACCGAAGAGCAACTCGCGCAGGCTAAATCCTGGTATCTGGAACAGCTGGATTCGGCAGAGAAGGGCAAAGCGTTTGAGTTGGCAATCCAACCGGTGCAGATGCTTTCTCGCGTGCCTTATACCGAGCGTAGTGAGCGCCGTGAAGTGCTGAAAACGCTGACGCTGAAAGATGTTTTGGCCTATCGCGACAGCTTGATGACCGAAGCCACGCCAGAACTGCTGGTGGTAGGCAACATGAGCAAACAGCAGGTGGACACGCTGGCCTCTACGCTGAAACAGCACTTGGGTTGCACCGGTGTGACCTGGTGGCATGGTGAAAATGTGGTGGTTGCCAAGCGTCAGTTGGCAAACCTGCAACGCCCAAGCAGCAGTACCGACTCGGCATTGGCGGCGGTGTACGTGCCGACGGGTTACGATGAGGTGACCGGCATGGCCTACAGCTCCTTGCTGGGGCAGATTATCCAGCCCTGGTTCTACAGCCAGTTGCGTACCCAGGAGCAGCTCGGTTATGCCGTATTCGCTTTTGCCACGTCGGTCGGCCGCCAGTGGGGCGTCGGTTTCCTGTTGCAAAGCAACAGCAAACAGCCCGCTTATCTTTATCAGCGCTATCAGGATTTCTATCCTAAGACTGAGAAACGTTTGCGTGAGATGAGTGAGGCTGATTTCGCTCAGTATAAACAGGCGATGATCAACGAACTGAAACAGCGCCCACAAACCCTAGGGGAGGAGGCTGGCCGCTTCAGCAATGATTTTGATCGCGGTAACTTCGCTTTTGATACTCGCCAGAAACTGATTACCCAGATTACGGCCATAACCCCAGCCAAGCTGGCAGACTATTTCCAGCAGGCCGTCATTCAGCCACAGGGTTTGGCCGTGTTGTCACAGGTGAGTGGCAGCAGCCATGAGAAAGCTGATTTTGCCGCACCGGGTGAAGGCTGGGTGACTTATCCCAATACTTCTACTCTACAGCAAACGTTGCCACGCCAGGTGGCGACACCATGACCACCCTTGTTCCTCAGAGGCTTGATGCACTGACGTTACCGCTGTTTGGCGAGCGGTTGATTGAGGCTTCGGCAGGAACCGGTAAAACCTTTACCATCGGGGCGCTCTATCTGCGTTTGCTGCTTGGCTTAGGCCAGGCAGCCGCCTTTCACCGCCCTCTGACGGTAGAGGAGATTCTGGTCGTAACCTTTACCGAGGCGGCTACCGAGGAATTACGTGGCCGTATTCGCAGCAATATCCACGCATTGCGGATTGCCTGCGTGCGCGGGCGAAGTGAAGGCCCGCTGTTTTCTTCACTGATGGCAGAAATTGGCGATCTGCCTGATGCGGCGGCGCAACTGCTGGCGGCAGAACGGCAGATGGACGAAGCGGCGATCTACACCATCCACGGTTTTTGTCAGCGAATGCTCACTCACAATGCGTTCGAATCCGGCATCCTGTTTGAACAAACGCTGATACAGGATGAGTTGCCGCTGCGGCGTCAGGCTTGTGCAGATTTCTGGCGGCGCCATTGCTACCCCTTGCCGTTGAACGTGGCAAGGGCGGTAAGCCAGGAGTGGAGCGGCCCGGAAGCGTTGCTGAGCGATCTTGCCGGTTATTTGCAGGGTGAAGCGCCAGCATTACGCCAGCCGCCGAAAGATGATGAAACGGTACTGCTGCGCCATGAGCAGATCGTTGCGCGTATCGATGCCATTAAAACGCAGTGGCAGGCCAATGCGGGGGAACTGGAGGCATTAATCAGCCAATCAGGCGTCGATAAGCGCAGCTACAGCAGCAAACATTTGCCTAACTGGTTGAATAAAGTGGGCGAATGGGCCGGGCAGGAAACGCAGGATTATCAACTGCCGAAAGAGTTGGATAAATTCCGCCAGTCGATATTGCTGGAGAAAACCAAAAAAGGAGAAGCACCGCGCCATGGGCTGTTTGTGGCGATTGATGAGCTGTTTGCTGAACCTTTAACGCTGCGCGATCTGATTATGGCCCGCGCATTGAGCGAAATACGTACCTCCATTGCGCAAGAGAAGCGCCAGCGTGCCGAACTGGGGTTTGATGACCTGCTCAGCAAGCTGGATGCGGCGCTGCAAAGCGCCGGTAGCGAACAGCTGGCTCATGCGATCCGCCAGCGTTATCCGGTGGCGATGATCGATGAGTTTCAGGATACCGACCCTCAGCAATACCGCATCTTCCAAAAACTTTATATTGGCCAACCAGACTGCGGTTTGCTGCTGATTGGCGATCCTAAACAGGCCATTTATGCTTTCCGCGGCGCGGATATCTTCACCTACATGCGCGCTCGTTCAGAGGTGAGCGCCCACTATACGCTCGAGACTAACTGGCGTTCATCACCGGCGATGGTGGGTAGCGTGAATCGGCTGTTTGCCCAGGTGGAAAACCCGTTTCTGTTCAGCCAGATCCCATTTATTGATGTTGCTGCCGCGCAGAGGAATCAGGGGCTGGTGTTTGAATGGCAAAACAAGCCACAACCGGCACTACAGTTCTGGTTGCAGCCGGGGGACGGTGCTGGAGTAAGTGATTACCAACAATTGATGGCCCGTTGGTGTGCGGCGCAAATCAGGGATTGGCTCAGCGCCGGGCAGGCGGGTGAAGCCTGGCTGGTGAATGGTGATAAACGCCGTAGCGTGCAGGCGTCGGATATTACCATTCTGGTGCGTAGCCGTACTGAGGCTGCGCTGGTGCGTGACGCACTCAGTGCGTTGGCAATCCCTTCGGTCTACCTTTCCAATCGCGACAGCGTATTTGATACGCCGGAAGCTAAAGACCTGCTGTGGTTATTGCAGGCGGTGCTGGCACCGGAACAGGAACGTACCTTGCGCAGTGCAATGGCGACCGGGTTGCTCGGGCTGGATGCGGCTGCGCTGGATAGCCTGAATCAGGATGAACAGGCCTGGGATGCATTGGTTAATGAGTTTGATGCCTATCGTACCCACTGGCAGCGGCGTGGCGTGTTACCGATGCTGCGTGAGGTGATGGCTCAGCGGCATCTGGCCGAAAACCTGCTGGCCAGCCCCGGCGGTGAGCGCCGTTTGACGGATGTGATGCATCTGGGTGAACTGTTGCAGGAGGCCACGGCACAGTTGGACAGCGAACATGCGTTGGTGCGTTGGCTGGCACAGCAGATCGCCCAGCCGAATCGCCAGTCAGATAATCAGCAACTGCGTTTGGAAAGCGATCGCCATCTGGTACAGGTAATTACCATCCACAAATCCAAAGGGTTGGAGTTCGATCTGGTGTGGTTACCCTTTGTCGGTAACTTCCGCCAACAGCAACAGGTGCTGTACCACGATCGTAAGACTTTCCAAGCGTTGCTGGATCTCAATGCCAATGAAGAAAGCATCGCCTGGGCCGAAGAAGAACGGCTGGCGGAAGATTTGCGCCTGCTGTATGTGGCGCTGACCCGCTCGGTATACCACTGTAGTATCGGTATCGCGCCGCTATTTCTGGGCACGCGCAAAAAGCAGGGAGAGACCGATTTGCATCGCAGTGCGCTGGGGTATCTGGTGCAGGCGGGGCAGGCCGGTGATGCCGCCTACCTGAAAGAGAGCCTGCAAAAGCTGGCTACTGGCAGTATTAAACTCGCACTGGTGGATGCGCCCGATGCACACCCTTGGCAGCCTCAAACAATCACGGCGGCCGAACTGGCGGCAAAACATTTTTCGCGGCGGATGCAGGATTTCTGGCGCGTGACCAGTTATACCGGCCTACAGCAGCACGGTACGGCAGGCATGCAAGAGTTGTTGCCGCGCTTGGACGTCGATGCCGCCGGGGAGCACGTGGCAGATAAAGCACCAGAACTGACTCCGCATACCTTCCCACGTGGCGCGGCACCGGGGACTTTCCTGCACAGCCTGTTTGAAACCTTGGATTTCACGCAGCCGCTTGATGAAAAAGCATTGTTGGAGCAGTTGCAGAAGCAAGGTGTTGAGGAACATTGGCTGCCAGTTTTGAAAGAGTGGATGCAGGTGTTGCTGAATACGCCGCTTAATGACAGCGGCGTGGTTCTTTCTGCTCTGAAGCCACAATTCAAGCAGGCGGAAATGCAGTTCTATTTACCGATCAACGGGTTGTTGCAGGCGCGAGAGCTGGACCAACTGGTGAAGCGTTACGATCCGCTTTCTGCACGTTGCCCTGAACTGAATTTCCAGCAGGTGCAAGGCATGTTGAAAGGCTTTATCGACCTGGTGTTCTGCTGGCAAGGTAAATACTACCTGCTGGATTACAAATCCAACTGGCTGGGTGAAGACAGCAGTGCTTACACCCAGCAGGCTATGGAACGGGCGATGGCGGAGCATCGCTACGATCTGCAATACCAGCTTTATACCTTGGCGCTGCATCGCTACTTGGGGCATCGCCTGGCGAATTATGATTACAACCATCATTTTGGTGGGGTGATTTATCTGTTTTTACGCGGCGTTGATGCTGAACATCCGGGCAACGGGATTTTTGCCTGTCGGCCGGAGGAAGCGTTGGTGCAAGGGATGGATCGTCTGTTCAGCGGAGCAGCCATCAGCGCGGAGGATGGGCAATGATTGAGATCCTGAATCAGGCGTTGGTGTTGGGCGCATTACGGCCTCTGGATGTGCATTTCGCCCAGATTGTCGCTGGAGATGACGAACCGGAACTCCTGTTGGCAGCCGCTAGCCTGAGCGCGGAGGCGGGAGCAGGTCACGTCTGCCTGCTGTTGGATCAGTTGTTACCAGAAAACCTGTTCAATGGTCGCCAGCCAGAGCTGGCATTGGCCGCCTGGCAGGCGGCGGGGCAGCCGGATTTAGCCCGTTGGCAACAATGCCTGGCGGCTTCGGCTGCCGTGAGCGATGGCAACTCAGCCACGCCGCTGGTGTTACAGCAGCATCGGTTGTATTTGCAGCGTATGTGGCAGAGTGAAGGCGAAGTCGCGGCCTTTATTAGCAGCGACAGGGTTTCGCAACCGGTTGAAGAGGCACAGCTTCGCGCGATCCTCGATCAACTGTTTGGTGAGGCGGCAGATGAACCGGACTGGCAGAAGATCGCTGCCGCCGTGGCTGCCACTCGCCGCATCGCCGTGATCTCCGGCGGCCCAGGCACCGGTAAAACCACCACCGTGGCCAAATTGCTGGCCGCACTGGTGCAGCTTGGTGGTGATGAGCGCTTACGTATCCAGCTTGCGGCTCCCACCGGCAAAGCGGCAGCGCGGCTGACGGAATCACTGGGCACTGCCAGCCGTCAGATCCCCCTCACACCGGAGCAGCGCGCGTTGTTCCCGGCGGAAGCCGCCACCTTGCATCGTTTGCTGGGCGCGCAGCCCAACAGCCAGCGGATGCGTTACCACCGGGGTAACCTGTTGCATCTGGATGTGCTGGTGGTGGATGAGGCGTCAATGGTGGATTTACCGATGATGGCGCGATTGATTGCCGCTTTGCCGCCTAAGGCGCGGGTGATATTTCTTGGCGATCGCGATCAGTTGGCTTCGGTGGAAGCGGGGGCGGTGCTGGGGGATATCTGCCGTTTTGCCGAGCAAGG
Source organism: Serratia sp. YWN4 (assembly GCF_055790845.1). Classification (NCBI taxonomy): domain Bacteria; kingdom Pseudomonadati; phylum Pseudomonadota; class Gammaproteobacteria; order Enterobacterales; family Yersiniaceae; genus Serratia; species Serratia sp. YWN4. Next base: position 4,219,897 of record NZ_CM147696.1, on the reverse strand, counting down.
CTACAGCGAGGACCGTGCAGCCCAACTGGCACGCTTGACGGGATATCCGTTACAGGGGCAGCCTGCGGGAGTGGCAGTGCGTGATAGCCTGTGTCTGCTGCGTAAAAGCTATCGGTTTGATGCTAAATCCGGCATTGGTCAGTTGGCCTTGGCGGTGAATGCAGGGGATGGCAAACAGGCGATGGCGGCGCTAAATGGCCGCTATGGTGACGTGGCCGGTTATCCGCTGGCAGAAACCGAGGATTATCAGCAACTGCTGGATGCCTGCGTTGAGGGGTATCGTGATTATCTCCGGTTGGTGGCCGAAGGCGCTGATGCCACTACGATACTGGAAGTTTTCGGTCGTTTTCAGGTGCTGTGTGCTTTGCGCGAAGGGCCGTTTGGCGTCGCCGGGTTGAATGAACGCATTGAAAGCGGGTTGCAGCGTGCGGGTCTGATCCGCCGTAATCCTGGCCCGGCGGGGCGCTGGTATTTAGGGCGGCCGGTGATGATTGGCCGCAACGATAGCGCATTGGGGTTGTTCAACGGCGATATTGGCATCGCCTTGCCCGGTGCAGAGGGCGATCTGCGGGTGCACTTCCAGTTACCGGACGGCAGCATTAAATCGGTGCAGCCGAGTCGTTTACCGGCGCATGAAACCGCTTATGCGATGACGGTGCATAAATCGCAGGGATCGGAGTTTGAGCATACGGTATTGGTGTTGCCGAATCATTTTCTGCCGGTGCTGACTCGTGAACTGGTGTATACCGCCATCACCCGCGCACGTAAGCAGCTTTCGCTGTATACCACGGATAAGGTTTTGCTGAGCGCCATCCGCACCCCTACGCAGCGCCGTAGCGGGCTGGCAGAACGGTTGCAGGCAGGGGAATAGGGCGCTGTGATACAGCGCCCGTAAAACGCTTACAGATCGGCCAGCAGGATTTTTGAGCGGCGCTGATAGTTATACAGCGCCTGTTTCTGCATCGGCAGAACATCCACTTCCGCTGGCGTAAAGCCACGCTCTTGGAACCAGTGGATGCTGCGGGTGGTCAACACAAACAGCTTCTGCAAGCCCATTTGCCGTGCCTGGCTCTCTACCCTTTGCAACAGCATTTCGCCACGCGACGAACTGCGATAATCCGGGTGGACTGCCACACAGGCCATTTCACCAATTTTCTCTTCCGGGAATGGATAGAGTGCGGCACAGGCGATCGTCAGGTTATCACGCTCGATAATCGTGAACTTGTCGATCTCCATTTCCAGCTGTTCCCGCGAACGGCGCACCAGAATGCCTTGCTGCTCCAGCGGGCGGATCAGCTCGAGTATGCCACCGATGTCGTTGATCGTCGCACGGCGTACCTGTTCGGCGCTCTCCATGACGATCTGAGTACCGATACCGTCGCGTGAGAACAACTCCTGCACCAACGCTCCGTCTTCCTGATAGCTGATCAGGTGGCTGCGGCGCACACCGCTGCGGCAGGCTTTGACCGCCCCGCGCAGGAAACGCACGGTGCCGGAATAGTAATCGCCGGTTGCTTCCAGTTGTTCAATGCGTTTTTGCGCATCGTTGGGGAACAGCTCAGGCGCGATCTGCCCTTCTGCGTTGGCTACCCCTTGCGATGAGCAGAAACCAATCATTTTTTCTGCTTTCAGCTTGATGGCCAACTGCGTGGCCACCTCTTCCGACGTCAGATTGAAGCTCTCGCCGGTCACGGAAACCGCCACCGGGCCAATCAGCACAATCGCATTGCTGTCGAGCTGGCGATGGATAGCTTCTTCGTCGATACGGCGGATGCGGCCGCTGTGACAATAGTCAACGCCATCATCCACACCGAGCGGCTGGGCAATGATAAAGTTGCCGCTTACCACGTTGATGTGCGCTCCTTGCAGCGGCGTGTTGTTCAGGCTCATGGAGAGCCGTGCGGTGATATCCAGTTGCAGCAGGCCAGCAGCCTGTTTGACCAACTCCAGCGCGTGGGCATCGGTAACGCGGGTATGTTTGTGATAAATCGGTTCGTAATTGTGCTGCGCCAGATTGCTATCAATCTGCGGCCGTGCGCCATACACCACCACCAGGCGGATCCCCAAGCTGTGTAATAGCCCGATATCATTGATGATACTGGAGAAATTCTCGTGTTCGATGGCTTCACCACCCAGCATGACGACAAACGTCTTACCGCGGTGGGCATTAATATAGGGAACTGAGTGACGGAATCCTTGGACCAGCTCTGTGCTACGTTCCTTCACGGCAAAACCTCTTTTGCATATTTATACGATATTTTTGTATTTTTATTCTTTTATTGCCCTGATGGCAAGCAGGAATTTGCGTGGAGATCCTGGTTAACTCAGTTATTTCATTAATAAATTGAAAAAACATAAAAAGATTTCCTAATGACAGCCACGAATGGATTGGTTAAAGTTTTTGCCATTGTCACTTTTGGGTGTTTTTTTAAATCTTTATCGCTGCTGGAGCCGCATGACTAACGCTAACCACAATCCAGGTCGCCGTCGTTTGTTACAGGGGGTTGCCGCAACCTGGTTGCTGAGTGTGAGCCGCGTAGGTTTTGCCGCCGCTTCGAACGTGATTGCCGTTCGCGTCTGGCCTTCCTCGACCTACACCCGCGTAACGTTGGAATCCAGCGTGCCGCTGAAATACCAACAGTTCGCGCTTGCCAATCCTGACCGCATCGTGATCGACATCGAAGGGGTTCACCTCAACAGCGTGCTCAAAGGGCTGGCTGGGCAGGTGCGCAAGGAAGATCCTTACCTGAAGCAGGCGCGCGTTGGCCAGTTCGATAAAAACACCATCAGGCTGGTGTTGGAGCTTAAGCAGAGCGTCAGCCCGAATATGTTTACCTTGGCGCCGGTGGCTGAATACCGCAACCGACTGGTGGTGGATCTCTATCCCACCAAGGGGGGCACTGGTGAAGAATATGATCCGCTGCTGGCGTTGCTGGAAGATTACAACAAAGGGGATCTGGAGCGATCGTTACCGGCAGAAGCGCCGCAGGCCGGTAAGGCAGGGCGCGATCGGCCGATGGTGATCATGCTGGATCCGGGGCACGGCGGTGAAGACCCCGGTGCGATCGGCAAAAATAAGACGCGTGAAAAAGATATCGTATTGCAGATTGCGCGCCGTTTGAGTGCGCTGATCAAGCGTGAGCCAAACATGAAAGTGTTTATGACGCGTAATGATGACGTGTTTATCCCGCTGAAGGTGCGCGTGGCAAAAGCCCGCAAGCAGCGCGCCGATCTGTTTGTCTCAATCCATGCCGATGCGTTTAGCAACCGCACGGCGCGCGGGTCTTCGGTTTTTGCCCTGTCGACCAAGGGCGCGACCAGCAATACCGCCAAATTTCTGGCGCAGACCCAGAACGCTTCTGATGAGATTGGCGGCGTAAGCAAGAGTGGTGACCGCTATCTGGATCATACGCTGTTTGATTTACTGCAAACCGCCACCATCAATGACAGCCTGAAATTCGGCAAGGAAGTGCTCAGCCGAATGGGGAAAATTAACCCTTTGCACAAAAAAAGTGTCGATCAGGCCGGTTTTGCCGTGTTAAAGGCGCCGGATATCCCGTCAATCCTGGTTGAAACGGCGTTTATCAGTAACATTGAGGAAGAACGCAAACTGCGTACCAGCCATTTTCAGCAGCAGATCGCGGAATCTATTCTAGCGGGGATTAAAGCCTACTTCGCCAACGGTGGGGCGCAGGCTCGTCACTAACCAGCAGGGCAGGATGCCCGCTTGACGATGGATTTCATGAATTTCAGAGACAAAAAAACACCCGTTAAGGTGCTTGTTCGTGCTTATCAAGATTGGTTGCGGAGGCCGGATTTGAACCGACGACCTTCGGGTTATGAGCCCGACGAGCTACCAGGCTGCTCCACCCCGCGTCCGTCTTGATACTGATATTATCGAACCCACCTTCATATGATACCGCTGGTACAGTATCGGTTGGTTGCGGGGGCCGGATTTGAACCGACGACCTTCGGGTTATGAGCCCGACGAGCTACCAGGCTGCTCCACCCCGCGTCCGTATAATACCTGTTTTTCCATCGAATCCAACCTTTTATCTGATACTGCTGTTGCAGTATCGGTTGGTTGCGGAGGCCGGATTTGAACCGACGACCTTCGGGTTATGAGCCCGACGAGCTACCAGGCTGCTCCACCCCGCGTCCGATGGAAGCGCACTATACTCTCCATGCGTTTTGTTGCAACCCTTTTTGCAAATAATCCCCTTAAAGCCATCTGTATGCTGAATTAGTCCTCAGATTGGTTTTTTTTTCATCATAATCACTTGGCGGGGAATTTTTGGCGGCAAAGATTCCTTTATTTATAGCCGTTTGTTATCGTTCGCCGATAGAACATATCAGCCTGAGAGAGCATGTAATGAAAGGACGTTGGGGCAAATACCTGCTGGGTGGATTAGTGATCGCCGTGCTGGCAGGGTGTTCATCAAAACCGACCGACCACGGGCAGCAGTATAAGGATGGCCGTCTGGACCAGGCGCTGGAGTTGGTGAATCAGCCCAACACCAGAGGCGTTCCCGTTAACGCCCAAGATTACTCCGATCAACTGATGCAGATTAAGAATGCTTCTCCAGCCCTCTTTGGCCGCAACAACACCACTTACCAAGCGGTGCAAAGCTGGATGGCCTCTGGCGCGGATACTCGGCAACTGAGTCAGTTTGGCCTGAGCGCCTATCAGATGGAAGGCGTGGATAACTACGGTAACGTCCAGTTTACCGGTTATTACACCCCGGTTTTGCAAGCACGTTATACTCAACAGGGCGAGTTCCGCTATCCGTTATACCGTATGCCAACCAAAGGTAAACGCCGCTTGCCGGATCGCGCCGCCATTTATTCCGGCGCACTCGATAGCCGTTACATCATCGCTTATACCAATTCGCTGATGGATAACTTTATGATGGAAGTCCAGGGCAGCGGTTATGTCGATTTCGGGAACGGCCAACCGTTGGTGTTCTTTGGCTATAGCGGCAAGAATGGCCATGCCTATCGCAGTATCGGCAAGGTGTTGATCGATCGTGGTGAAGTGACCAAGGCCGATATGTCGATGCAGGCGATCCGCCAGTGGGCGGAGAACCACAGCGAAGCAGAAGTGCGCGAACTGCTGGAGCAGAATCCTTCCTTTGTGTTCTTCCACCCGCAACATTTTGCCCCGGTGAAGGGGGCCAGTGCCGTACCGCTGGTGGCTAAAGCCTCGGTGGCATCCGATCGTTCATTGATCCCGGCGGGAACCACGTTGTTGGCAGAAGTTCCTCTGCTGGACAACCAGGGCAAGTTCACGGGAAAATACGAAATGCGTCTGATGGTCGCTTTAGATGTGGGTGGTGCGATTAAAGGCCAGCACTTCGATATGTATCAGGGCATCGGCCCAGAAGCCGGTCATTCGGCGGGCTACTATAACCACTATGGCCGCGTGTGGGTGCTGAAAGGGGCCGATGGTGGTCTGCCGCAGTTTGGTGCTTACCAGCAGCAGTCTACCTCTGGCGGTTCCCAACTGGTTACCCGCTGAAGGGCAAAAGACACAGAATTTGACCCGCAAGGGCCGGATCTTCCGGCCCTTATCATTTGCAAGATTAAGGTAATGAAAGCGAGATGAGTACCCCCTATTCAGAGAGCTATTTACAGCGTTTTGGCGGCACCGCGCGTTTGTACGGCCAGCCTGCGCTGGCGCTGTTTGCCCAGGCGCACGTGTGTGTGATTGGCATCGGTGGAGTAGGGTCGTGGGCAGCAGAGGCGCTGGCAAGAACCGGGATCGGTGCTATCACGCTGATCGACATGGATGACGTGTGCGTTACTAATACCAATCGTCAGATCCATGCGTTACGCCAGCATGTTGGCCAGTCAAAAACCGAGGTAATGGCGGAGCGTATTCTGGCGATCAACCCGGAATGCCGGGTGACCTGCGTGGATGATTTCATTACGCCGGACAATGTTGCGGAGCTGCTGAACCATAATTTCAGCTATGTGATTGATGCGATTGACAGCGTGCGGCCGAAAGCGGCGTTGTTGGCCTACTGTCGCCGCTTCAAAATCCCGGTGGTGACTACCGGTGGTGCCGGTGGGCAGATCGATCCCACGCGGATTGAAGTCGCCGATCTGGCAAAAACCATTCAGGATCCGCTGGCGGCGAAGCTGCGCGAAAGGTTGAAGAATGATTTCAACGTGGTGAAAAACAGCAAAGGCAAGTTGGGAATTGATTGTGTGTTCTCCACCGAGCCGCTGGTTTATCCGCAGCCGGATGGCACCGTCTGCGCTTCCCGCAGCACGGCGGAAGGGCCGAAGAAAATGGATTGCAGCGCAGGTTTTGGTGCGGCAACCATGGTCACTGCCACCTTTGGTTTTGTGGCCGTATCTCACGCGTTGAAGAAGATGGTGGCTAAAGCGGCACGTCAGGCGTAGCGCGCCGCAATACCTTTAACCGCCGCAGCCAGCGCTTGCAGGCCGCTGGCGCGCGTGGCGCTGAGTTGGCTACGCAGCGCCAGACGATCGAACAAAGCAAGGGGATCATCGGCCAGGATCTGCTGCGGCGTTTTACCTTCTACGGCGGTCAGCAGGATCGCCAACAGACCACGCACTATGCGGCCTTCGCTGTCGCCATAGAAGTGCAATGCGCCATCTTCCAGCCGCTGGTGCCCCAGCCAGACACGGTTTTCACAACCGCTCAGTTCCATTTCCGCTTGCCGGAGTTCGTCCGGCAACGGTGGTAACTGTTTTGCCAGCAGGATCAACTGACGATAGCGGTCTTCCCACTGTTTCAGCGCGTTAAATTTAGCTATCAGCATTTCGGAGGTAATTTCACTGCCAAAAGGATGAGGGGCAAGCAGGTTCATCTTATTCCGCCAGCAATTCGATGGCGCTTTCCAGCGCGTTGACTAAGGCATCCACATCTTCTGGCCGGTTGTAAGGGGCAAACGAGGCGCGTAGCGTACCGCTGACCCCAAGGGCGGCGATTAGCGGTTGAGCGCAATGCTGGCCGGCACGCAGCGCGATGCCCTGTTCAGCCAGCAAGGTAATGATATCGCTATGATGAATACCGGCAATATCAAACGCCAGCAGGCTGGAACCGGAACAGCGGAAACTGCGGAACCCCGGCAACCGGGCCAAGCGCTGCTCGGCACTGTGTGCCAAATCGCGGCTGTATTGTTCGGCTGCCGCCATATCCTGGGTGTTTAGCCAATCGAGTGCCGCAGCCAGCCCAAGTACGCCAGCGATATTGGGAGTACCCGCTTCAAAACAGTGCGGTGGTTGCTGCGCAGTAAAACCGCTGAAGGAGGCTGCGGTCAGCATTTTGCCGCCGCCTTGCCAGGGGCCCATTTCTGCCAGCAGCGCAGTTTTACCATACAGCGCACCGATGCCGGTCGGGCCGTAGAGTTTGTGCCCCGAGAACGCGTAAAAATCGATATCGAGCTGCTGGACATCTGCCGGGCAATGCACCACGCCTTGCGCACCGTCGATCATCACCACGGCACCGGCGGCGTGCGCCTGTTCGATCGCGAAAGCCAAATCCGGGCAACCCCCGGTGACGTTGGACATCTGCCCCAGCGCCAAAATGCGGGTTTTCTCATTGAGCAGGGTGGGGAGCAATGCCAGATCCGGCAGCCGATCGCTGCCCAGCGGCAGTTTCACCACCTGAGCACCGGTTTGCTCCGCCACCATCAGCCAGGGGATCAGGTTGGCATGGTGTTCGGCTTCGCTAACCAGGATCTGATCGCCCGGTTGCAGGCGCGGGCGGGCATAACTTTGTGCCACCAGATTGATCGCTTCGGTGGTGCCGCGCGTCCAGGCGATGTCGTCTGTTTGCGGAGCATTAATCAGCGTTGCCACCTGCTGACGCGCCCGCTCGAAACGGGCAGTCAGATCCTGCGCTGCCCGGTGCTGGCTGCGGTGGACGGTGGCGGCTTCTGCGCTGTAGAACTGCTGCGTGGCGTCGATCACCGCCTGCGGTTTCAGCGCGGTCGCGGCGCTGTCGAGATAAATGCCAGGCTGTTTGAGGGCCGGAAACTGGCGGCGGAAATCGGTGGGATTGAAAGGTGTCATAAGCGGGTTATCACTGGCTTCGTCAGGCGATGATCCTGTCCTATTTTTTCGGCTGAGACAAGTTTCCTGAATAATTCGAGGTGAAAAGAGTGCCGAATGACCGGCAAAAAAAAGCACCGCAAATCTTGCGGTGCTGCATAAAATCACTATGGACAGACAGGGTAAATATACAGAAATTGAAAAAAACAGTAGCTTAGCTACCACGTCCGGACCACCGGACAATTTGCAAACACAACATCACAACCACAGAGCCAAAAGTTCATCGGCGTCTTCGACACCCAATTCCTTTTCGTTCCGGCCCAGGAAGTTTCGCCACTATAGGTATTTACTGGCGCAGGCTCAACGGACAATTTATAATGGCTCGGATTAAAAAAACTAATGGAAATAACTCACTCCGGCGGGGCCACTGCGTTATAGATAACGCTGCCTGATTTTTTATGCCGAATAATTCGGAAAGTTGTTACACAAAAGTAGCTAATTCATGTCTAAACGCTTACCACCTCTTAATGCGCTGCGGGTGTTTGACGCGGCAGCCCGTCATCTGAGCTTTACCAAAGCGGCAGAAGAACTGTTTGTGACTCAAGCGGCGGTGAGCCACCAGATCAAATCGCTGGAAGATTTTCTTGGGTTAAAGCTGTTCCGGCGGCGCAACCGTTCGCTGCTGCTGACCGAGGAAGGGCAAAGTTATTACCTGGATATTAAAGAGATTTTTTCTTCGATCAATGAAGCAACGCGCAAGCTTCAGGCACGCAGCGCCAAAGGGGCGTTGACGGTGAGCCTGCCACCCAGCTTTGCCATTCAGTGGCTGGTGCCGCGCCTTTCTGGCTTTAATTCAGCTTATCCGGGGATTGATGTCCGTATACAAGCCATTGACCGTGAAGAAGATAAGCTGGCAGATGATGTTGACGTGGCGATCTTCTATGGCCGTGGTAACTGGCCGGGGGTGCGTGCCGAGCGTCTGTATGCGGAATATCTGCTGCCAGCCTGCTCGCCAACGCTGCTGACGGGGGAACATGCGCTAAAAGCGCCAGCCGATCTGGCTTATCATACGCTTCTGCATGATACTTCACGCCGCGACTGGCTGGCCTATACCCGGCAATTGGGATTACAGCACATTAACGTGCAGCAAGGGCCAATCTTCAGCCACAGTGCCATGGTGGTTCAGGCGGCGGTGCATGGCCAAGGTATTGCACTGGTCAATAACGTGATGGCGCAAACCGAAATCGAAGCCGGGCGCTTGGTATGCCCGTTCAACGATGTGCTGGTAAGTAAAAATGCTTTTTATCTGGTATGTCATGACAGCCAGGCAGAACTGGGTAAAATAGCCGCCTTTCGTCAATGGATCCTGGCGCGTGCAGCCAGCGAGCAGGAAAAGTTCCGCTTTCGCTATGAACAGTAAGGCCGGTTAATCTCTATAAGGTGAATAACGATGAGTAGTCGTTCTATGCTGATTTTTGCCGCTATCAGTGGTTTTTTATATGTCGCTTTAGGAGCATTTGGTGCGCACGTATTGAGTAATACGCTGGGGGCCAACGAAATGGCCTGGATACGTACCGGGCTTGAGTACCAAGGCTTTCACACTTTGGCCATTCTGGCCTTGGCTATCGCGATGCAGCGCCGGGTCAGCCTGTGGTTTTACTGGAGTGGGGCGCTGTTGGCGTTAGGTATTCTGTTTTTCAGCGGCAGTCTGTATTGCCTGGCGCTGTCTCACCTGAAGTTCTGGGTTTATCTCACACCAGTAGGGGGCATGTGCTTTCTGATCGGTTGGGCATTGATGTTGATTGGCGCTTTGCGTCTGAGGAAAAAGGCCGAGCGCCATGAATAAAATCGCGTTGTACTGCCGCCCCGGCTTTGAAAAAGAGTGTGCGGCGGAAATTACCGACAAAGCTGCCCAGTTGGAAATATTCGGCTTTGCGCGGGTCAAAGAGAACAGCGGTTATGTGCTGTTTGAATGCTATCAGCCGGACGATGCCGATCGTCTGGCCAAAGAAATACCGTTCCGTGAGCTGATTTTCGTTCGTCAGATGATCGTGGTGGGTGAGTTGCTGCGTGATTTACCGCCGGAAGATCGGGTATCGCCGATCGTCGGGATGCTGATGGGCGTAGTCGATCGCGGTGGTGAGCTGCGGGTGGAGGTGCCGGACACTAACGAAAGCAAAGAGCTGATGAAGTTCTGCCGCAAGCTGACAGTGCCGCTGCGTATTGCCATGCGCGAGCAAAAGGTGCTGATGGCGCGTGAAAACCCGACGCGTCCGGTAGTGCATGTGTTCTTTATCGCCCCCGGTTGCTGCTACGTGGGTTACTCCTACAGTAACAACAACTCCCCGTTCTATATGGGGATCCCACGCCTGAAGTTCCCATCGGATGCGCCAAGCCGTTCCACGCTGAAGCTGGAAGAGGCGTTCCACGTGTTTATTCCTGCCGACGAGTGGGAAGAGCGTTTGGGCAGCGGTATGCATGCGGTCGATCTGGGTGCTTGCCCCGGAGGCTGGACCTACCAACTGGTAAAACGCAGCATGATGGTACATGCGGTGGATAACGGCACGATGGCTCAGAGCCTGATGGATACCGGGCAGGTGACTCATCACCGTGCTGACGGTTTTAAATTCGAACCAACCAGCAGCAAAATTTACTGGCTGGTGTGCGATATGGTGGAAAAACCGGCGCGCGTGACGGGCCTGATGATTCATTGGCTTATTAACGGCTGGTGCCGCGAGGCGATCTTCAACCTGAAGCTGCCGATGAAGAAGCGCTATGAAGAGGTTTCTCAGAATCTGCAAAGTATTCGGGAAGCTTTGGCCGCAGCGGATATCAGCGCAGAAATTCATGCCAAGCAGCTGTATCACGATCGTGAAGAGATCACCGTGCATGTGCGCCGCATGTGGTCGGCCATTCCTGGCCGTCGCGACGAGCGTTGATTTTGACTCTTCTCCCATTGAGTTAAGGGAGATTAACGTGCCGGTAACCGCAGTTGCTGTAGGTTACCGGTCAAGGTCAGATCGGTGCGCAGTGTGGCTACCTGTTTGCTGATATAGGCCATCTCGCGGTGTTGCTGTAGCTTGCCACGCCATTTCTCGGGCACCTGTTGCAGGTCGGCGAACAGTGCATCCAGGCTACCTGCCTGTTGTAACAGCAAGACCGCCGTTTTAGGCCCGATACCGGCTACGCCGGGGATCTTGCTGCTGCTGATCCCCGCCAATCCCCAATAGTCCGGCAATTGCTGCGGCAAGACGCCGAACTCGTTTTGCACAAACGGCAAGTCGAGCCAGCGTTTCTGAAAGTAATCGCGGATTTGTATGTTCGGTGCCAGTAACTGGCAATAACCTTTGTCGGTAGAAACGATCGTGACCTGATAGCCGCCGTTGGCCACCTTGGTGGCTAGCGTAGCGGCCAGATCGTCCGCTTCATTACCTGCTGAATGCCAACTGGCCACACCTAAGGCGGCAAAAGCCTGGCGCAGTTGCGGCATTTCCTGTTGCAGGTTTTCTGGCATCGGTGATCGCCCGGTTTTGTAATCAGGCAGCGCTTGGTGACGCCAGCTTTCGCTGCGATCGTCTTCGTCGAACACGGCGACCGCATGGGTGGGTTGGCTGTGCTGGATCAACTGTTGCAACGCGTTCTGGCAGGCATTCAGGCATGGGGAACCCTGAACAGCGTGAATGCGGCGGATTAAGTTAAGGGCGTCAACGATCAGTAAGTGTATTGGCATGGGCGGCAACATCAGAAAAAGAGGGGCGGCTGTCACGCCGCCCAGGATTGATGATCAGGCCACAATCTCATAGCAGGGCACGTAAGCGGTTCCCGGTAGTTTCATGCGGTGCTGGGCGACAAAACCCTGTAACAGGCTGTCCATCTGCTTCATCATCTGCGTATCGCCGCGCAGTTTGTAGGGGCCGAACTGCTCAATGGCATGAATGCCATTTTCTTTGACGTTACCCGCCACGATGCCGGAGAACGCCCTGCGCAGCGCGGCGGCCAGCTGTTCTGCGGGTTGATTCGGGTACAGGTTGAGGTTGGCCATGTTTTCATGGGTTGGCTCAAACGGCAGTTGCAGATCCGGCGCAATACGAATCGACCAGTTGAAGCTGTAAGCATCACCGCTATTACGGCGGTTTTCTTTCACCAATGGCATGGCTTTCTTCATCTGACGGGCAACTTCTGCCGGATCGTCGATGATGATGGTGTAATGGCGGCGCGCTTCATCACCCAGCGTATTCATGATGAATTCATCAAGTACGCGGAAGTAGTCGGCGCTCTCTTTCGGCCCGGTGAGGATCAGCGGCAGCACTTGCTCGCTGTTTTCCGGGTTCATCAGAATACCCAGCAGATAAAGCAGCTCCTCCGCCGTACCAACTCCGCCAGGGAAGATGATGATACCGTGGGCGATACGCACAAAGGCTTCCAGGCGTTTCTCGATGTCCGGCATGATCACCAGTTCATTCACCAGTGGATTAGGCGGCTCTGCGGCGATAATGGAAGGTTCGGTCATACCGATAAAACGGCTGTTACGGTAGCGCTGCTGTGCATGGCCGACGGCGGCCCCTTTCATTGGGGCTTCCATGGCTCCCGGCCCACAGCCGGTGCAGATATTCAGCTCACGCAGGCCCAACTGGCTACCTACTTTGCGCCCATACAGGTACTCATTTTCATTGATCGAATGGCCGCCCCAGCACACCACCAGGTTTGGGTCTTCATCAAGGTGCAGCGTGCGGGCATTACGCAGAATAGAGAACACCAGGTTGGTGATATGAATAGAGTCTTCTTGGAGATGCCTGGCGCTGACGAGTTGACCATGTACGAACAGAATATCGCGTAAAACGGCAAACAGGTTAGCTTGCAGTGAACGGATGATACGGCCATCAACGAAAGCGTCTTCTGGCGGGTTGACCAGTTCCAGCTTCACCCCGCGTTCGCGGCGCAGCACGTTGATGTCAAAAGTTTCATAGCGGGACAGCAGCTGTTTGCTGCTGTCAGTCTGGCTACCGGAGTTCAACACTGCGAGGGAACAATTGCGGAATAAACGGTATAGATCGCTGCTGGCAGTACGCTTTAGCATGTCGACTTCTAGCTGCGACAACAGATCCATCGAGCCAAGTGGGCTGATATGTGTAATCAAGGTCACTCCTTTACGCCCACGCTGGGGCGGTAATAATCCATACCGCAGCAGAACAGCTTTTGTGCATTCATCTTTTGCACGCTGCGGTAAGGATTTTGAATTTCCTGCCAGAATATTGGGCTAAATGGCAGAGACTCTTGATTTAACCTTACCGCCGTCCCCGGTTTTTTACCAATAAAAACCGCTCGTTAGCTCAGTTGTTGAGCACTGTCTCGCATTATTGGCGGGCTAGACGGCCACGAGCAGGTTCAAAGAGCACATTGCTGCGCCATGGGTTGATATCCAACCCGCCGCGCCGGGTATAGCGGGCATAAACGCTCAGTTGCTCCGGTTGGCAGAAACGCAGCAGATCGTTAAAAATGCGTTCAACGCATTGCTCATGAAATTCATTGTGATGGCGGAACGAAACCAGATAGCGCAGCAGTGCTTCACGATTGATCTGCGGGCCGCGATAGCGGATTTGTACCGAACCCCAATCAGGTTGATTAGTGATCAGACAGTTGGATTTCAGCAGATGGCTGACCAGCGTTTCTTCCACCAGTTGTTCGCTGGTGGCATCTTGCAGATAGCCAGCATTGAATTCATAGTCATCAATGCTGATGTCTTGCGCATCAATACAGTCACCTGCGAAGCGGGCGATCGGCGAGCCCTCAAGCTGATCGACACTGTATAAGGTCACACTGATCTCCCCCTGTGCGCAGGCTGACAAGTCGCGTTGCAGCGTATTGCGCACCGTTTCCCAATCAGGGAAATGGGTCTGGTTAAAACTGTTGAGATAGAGCTTAAAGCTTTTGGACTCGATCAGGTTGATGCTGTTGGCATTCAGGCTGATTTCGCCAACCGCGACCTGCGGCAGGCCTTTTGCATTCAACCAGGAAAGCTCATACAGCGTCCAGATATCGGCCCCATGGAACGGCAGGTTATCGGGATAAAGCCCCAAAGGTTCACGATTCATACTGCGTGGAACCGCCTGTAGCAACGCAGCGTCGTAGTGGTCATGGTAAGCGGTCGGTTTGCCCAGCGTCAGCGCCGACAGCGCCTGATGGTGTTGAGAAGAGGACATAAGCTGTCACCTTGGTCTTGGAAAGGTACAATAGCCGCCAGTTTAGCGTATGTGAGAAAAAATATGGACCAGGATGTATCGCACGCACTGCGTGAATTTACCCGGCGTTATGTCGATCTCTGGCAGCAGCAGCGTGGTCATGCGCCTGCAAGCCAGGAACTGTACGGTGTCGCTTCACCGTGTATTGTAGAAAACCGTGATGACACAGTGTTGTGGCTGCCGCAGCCGTTTATCCCTGCGGCCACCTTGGTGAAGGTGGAGAATGCATTGGAACTGCAATTACAGCCGGATATTCATACCTTTTATACCCAGCAATATGCCGGAGATATGAGCGCGCAGTTTGAAGCACAGCAAATGACGCTGTTACAGGTATGGAGCGAAGATGATTTTATCCGCTTGCAGGAGAACCTGATCGGCCATCTGGTCACGCAAAAACGCCTCAAACTTTCTCCGACGTTATTCCTGGCAACGACGGAGTCAGAGATGACGGTGGTGTCACTGTGTAACGTCAGCGGTAATGTAGTGCTTGAGCAATTTGGCAGCGATAAACGTACGTTTCTGTCCAACTCACTGGCTGATTTTCTCCGTATGTTACGTCCTGTGTTGAATTAGTTGTCCTTTTTGTATCGAGTGCGTGTGAGAGATCTCTTACAAAGGCTGTAAGAGATCGCTTTTAATTTTTTCTGATGTGTGGCTTAGATTGGACTTATTGCTATCCAGATCAATCAGTTAAAATGGACTTAGGATAATCCCTTAATAAAGTTTGATGTAATCTGTCTTACATGGCCTTGTGAGACGGAAGGAATTAAGCGATCTTATGTCTACCGGATAGGAACTGGTTGGAGCAGGAAAACATCAGGATGATGTAGCTTCAGGAAAAAGAAATGGATGCACTCAGGAAGAGTGAAAAGGATTGGTATCAGGATGATGCTCAGGATGTTTCAGGATTGAAACCAAGGACACCTCCAGGACGGAGATTGAGAGCTAGCGCAGGACTGCTGGTGGGTCAGGAAGACTAAGGAACCGCGTCAGGACGATGCTACAGGACATAGCAAGGATTGTTTGGTCAGGATGGCCGAAGGAAAAGTTTTCAGGGATTGAGCAGGGAGCACACTGTTTAGCGGGATTGCTATAAAACGAACCGGGGGCACTGTTAACGCAGTGCCCCCAATTTTTTGGCTTCAGTAGCCAATGACTAAAAAAGATTAAAATTGTTAATAATTAACTTCCGTTATTAACCGATAGCCCCCAATACATCTCCGGTGCTTTGCTTCTTCGGCAGCAGGAACAGGGTGGCGTAAATATCCAGCAGATAAATGCCCGCCAGCAGACTGATAGCTGCCGTAAAGGAAACCTGCGTCACTAGCGCACCAATCACTAACGGACCAAGCCCACCAACGCCACGCCCCAGGTTGAACAGGATATTTTGCGCCGTAGCACGCGCTTGCACCGGGTAAGTATCCGAGATCAAAGCGCCATAGCCACCAATCATACCGTTAACAAATACCCCCATCAGCGCACCCGCAAACAGCATCAAGGTTGGGTCGCTGAGCTGGGCATAGCAAATCACCATCACTACGGCACCAATCTGGTAGATCACGAAGATTTTCCAGCGTGGGAAGCGGTCAGCCAATATCCCGAACAGCCAAATACCAAAGGTCATGCCGAGCACGGTGACCGCAGTCCAGACACCGGATTTGGTCAGCGAAAAACCAAAGTTTTTTGCCAGATAGGTCGGCATCCAAATCATCAGCCCGTAATAACCGAAGTTTTGTACCGAACAAAGGATGAGGATCCCCAGGCTAGCCTTTCCTGTATCACGATCCTTAAACAGCAGTTTGACTCGTTGAGTGAAGGAAAGATGTTGTTCACCGGCTTGCTGCTGCACAAACTCTTTGGGCTCGCCCATGGTGCGGCGGATAAAGAAAGAAACCAGCGCTGGCAACAGGCCAACCAGGAACATGCCACGCCAGCCGATATAAGGCAGTAACAGCGGGGTCAGGAAGGCGGCGGCAAGCACACCAAGCTGCCAACCCATGCCGACATAGGCTGAGGCGCGGTTGCGTTTTTCTGCTGGCCAGGCTTCGGCGATCAGCGCCATGCCGATGCCAAATTCACCCCCCAGCCCGATACCGGCTAACGTGCGGTAAGCGAGCAGATCCCAGTAGCCAACGGCGATAGCACACAGGCCGGTAAACAGGGAGAACATCAAAATGGTGAGGGTCAGAATGCGGATGCGCCCGAAACGGTCGCTGAGGTGGCCGAAAATCACGCCGCCAATCACTGCGCCGATCAGCGTCCAGGTGACCAGAGAACCCGCTTCCGATGAGGTCAGGCCCAATTCAGAGGTGATCACCGGCAGCATAAAGCCAAGTATCAGTAAATCGAAGCCATCCATTGCATAACCGGTAACCGAAGCCAACATGGCTTTACCGGGTGTCGCGTGATTTTTTGTTGATGAGATTGCGGACATGTCTTTCATCTGTGTGGTTTTGAGTGGGCGTATTGTGCCGTGCTGCGCGTGGTGTCACCAGATAAAATATGCATATATCATCAACTCTGCGGAGTTGGGGCTCGCGTGGCTTAAATGCTATGCTTTCGCGCTGATAATCAGGGCTACACAGTTTGGGAAGGCAAATGAGTATAGAAAACCAGGTTCGCCGCAGTTTACAGGCGATTGAACAAGCTATGCGGGATTTGGCACTATGGCAGGCTGCACCGCCTGAGTCTGAGGCTTTCTCCAGCACTGAGCCTTTCTGCGTAGACAGTATGCGGGCAGAAGAGTGGCTGCAATGGGTGCTGCTACCGCGTATGACCGCGTTGCTGGATGCCAAAGCACCATTACCAACGCGTTTTATGATTGCCCCTTATTTTGAAGAGGCGCTGAAGGATAAACAGCCAAACTGCATGCCGCTGCTGGTATTGCTACAGCATCTGGATTCGTTGCTGAATAAAGAGCCACAGTAATGTGCTGTAGTATTTCGGCCCAGGATAAATCGCCTTCCAGGCTACTTTTGCAGATTTGCAGGCCGTTGTGCGGCCTGCAAAGCAATTCCACTGAAAAGTGCAGCTAAATGTTTTGATGATATATAGACTAAGAAGCCAATTTATTTCGTTGCATTCATTTGTGTGCACAAATGGTGGTATTCAATACGTGGATTTAAGAATTAGAAGATTCTTCTGGGTATTTATAAGGGATCATAAGGTGCTGCAATAATGGATTTATTAAAGTTCATCCTTCGTCTGCCTTTTACGTTGATAAAAGGTGTGTTTCGCCTGCTGGCTTTTATTCTGGGTTTGCTGGGGCGGCTTTTCAAGCCGGTGATCGGCAACGTTAACTGGAATGCCCCTGCCTGGGCGGTAGTGCTGTCAGGTGGGTTGAAACGTGGTTTCCTGCGGTTGGAAAGCGGGGTGGACAAATATCCAAAAGCCATCAGCCTGGCGCTGCTGGTGTTGTTGTGCGCCGCAGGCGGTGCGTTTTACGGCTGGAACTGGTGGCTCAACCGGCCGCAGCCGATTGAACCGGCACCGATGGTGTATCAGGAAACCAGCGTGAAGGTTTCTGATCCCGAACCCGTTAATTACGCGTTAGCGAAATCTGTACCGCAGGAAGTGGTTCTCGCTTTCCGCAGCTCGGTCGCTCCGCTGACCGATGTGGGTAAAGTGGTGGAAAAAGGCGTTACGCTTAACCCCGCCGCAGAGGGTCAGTGGCAATGGCGCAATGCTTGGACTCTGGTATTTACGCCAAAAAATCCGTTGCCGATGGGCGCTAAATTTGAGGTTAACCTCGATCCTGCCGTGTTGCTTGCTCCGCAAATTAAGCTTAATAACACAAGCTACAGTTTCAACGTGCCTGCGTTCGGCTATCAGTTGGGGAAAGCCGAGTATTATCAGGACCCACAAGATCCGCAAAAGCGTAGTGCTATCTTCAACGTAAAATTCAATGCGCCAGTCGATGTGGCGAGTTTTGAAAAGCAGATCGCGCTTGGGCTGACGGAAGCCAAGGCCAAATCAGAAAAGAAACTCAATTTCTCTTTGGTCTATGACGAGAAAAAACTGAATGCCTGGGTGCATTCGGAACCACTGAAAGCATTGGATCACGGTGGTTCAGTGCATCTCACTATCGGCCAGGGCGTTAAATCCGTGGTGTCTGCCAATACTACCACGGAAACCAAAGATAACCGGGTATCTGTACCAACGCTGTACAGCCTGACGGTGAAGGATACCAGTGCGCAGGTGGTGGATGCCGATGGGGCTAAAGGCCAGCGTGCGCTGATTGTTGCCTTCAGCGATGCGGTGAAAGATACCGATGTGGGTCGTGCGGTCAAAGCCTGGTTGCTGCCGCAGCATGATCCTAATGATTCTGAGGCCAATCAGGATCCGAACGAGTTTTATCGCTGGAGCGTCCAGAGCGTTGATCATCGCGTGCTGGCGCAGTCAACGCCGCTGAATATCACACTCAATGAGGCGGAAGAAAGCTATCAGCCGCAGTTCAGCTTCAAGTTTGATGCGCCTGCTCACCGCTTTATGCTGATAGAAATTGATGACCTGATGACTTCATCCGGCGGCTATAAAATGCCGGAAAAGGTCTATCGCATTGTCGAAGTGCCAGATTATCCAAAATCCTTGCAGTTTATGTCGCAGGGTTCGCTGCTGTCGGTCAATGGTGACAAGCAAATCAGCGTGGCGGCCCGCAACGTACCGGGCCTGCGTTTAGACATCAAGCGGGTGATCCCGAGCCAGTTACAGCACATTGTCTCTTTCAAAAGCAGTGAATACTCATCGGCACAGTTCAACCAGCTTAATGACGAGTATTTTACTGAACACTTCAAATACCAGACGGTGATCAACAATGATGAACCGGGCGAAGTGAACTATCAGGGCATTGATCTTTCACGTTATCTCTCGACTAACCCAGACTCCCATCGCGGCGTATTTTTGTTAACGCTGTCGGAATGGCAGCCGGAGAAGAAGAAACAGCCACAGGCTACGGAAGAAGAGGAAAGTGAACAGACCGAAGAAGAAAGCGATGATGTGCCCAGCGTAGGGGATTCACGCTTTGTCGTCGTGACCGATCTGGGGATTATCGCCAAACGCTCTCAGGATAAAACGCGCGATGTCTTTGTGCAGTCGATCAATAACGGGGCACCGGTCAGCAATGCCAAAGTATCGGTGATCGCCAAAAACGGTGTGGCGCTGCTCAGCCAAACGACCGATGCCAACGGCCATGTGCGTTTCCCTGCGCTGGATGTGTACACTAACGAGCGTAAGCCGGTGATGTTCCTGGTGGAAAAAGAAGGTGACGTCTCCTTCCTGCCAACCGGTGACTATAACGATCGCGGGCTGGATTTCTCACGCTTTGATATCTCAGGTGAAGAAACGCCGGTCGATCCGCGCACTCTGAGCAGCTATCTGTTCTCTGACCGGGGCGTTTACCGGCCGGGGGATACTTTTAATATCGGCTTGATTACCCGCGCTGCCGACTGGAGCGTGGCTCTGGCCGGTGTGCCGGTGCGTGCCGAGATCCGTGATCCGCGTGACAAACTGATGACCACGGTGCCGCTGACTCTTGGTAGCAGTGGTTTCAACGAACTGAGTTATACCACTGACGAAAATGCGCCTACGGGTGAATGGAACGTCTACCTGTACCTGATTGGCAAGAATAATGACACCACGGCGTTGCTCGGCCATACCGCCGTGAACGTGAAGGAATTCGAGCCCGATCAGTTGAAAGTGAAGCTGGAACTGACGCCGAACCGCCAGCAAGGGTGGGTAAAACCCTCTGAGTTGCAGGCAAACATTGATGTGCAAAACCTGTTTGGCACGCCAGCGCAAGATCGCCGGGTAACCTCGAAGCTGACGCTGCGGCCGATGTATCCGAATTTTGACCAATTCCCAGATTACACTTTCTACGAGAACCGCCAGAACAGCGATGGTTTTGAAACCGAACTGGAAGACAGAACCACCAATGAGCAGGGTGTGGCAAATATTCCGCTGGATCTGAAATCCTATGCGGATGCCACTTACCAACTGCAATTGCTGTCTGAAGCTTTTGTCGCCGGTGGTGGCCGCTCAGTGGCAGCGACTGCGCGGGTGCTGGTATCACCTTATGATTATCTGATCGGCGTGAAGCCGGACGGCGACTTAGGCTATATCAACCGTGATGCGGCACGTCACCTGAACGTGATTGCCGTCGATCCTGCGCTCAAGCAGATTGCATTAGCCGATCTGAAGCTGTTATTGATCGAGCAACGCTACATTTCTGTGCTTACCAAGCAGGATTCCGGTGTTTACAAATACCAGTCGAAGATGAAAGAAGTTCAGCTTTCCGAACAGCCACTGGCGTTGACTGAACAGGGTAACGATCTGACGCTGGCGACCGATAAACCGGGCGACTTTGTGCTGGTGATTGAAGATGCGCAAGGCAAAGTGCTCAATCGCATTGCCTACAGCGTGGCGGGTAATGCCAACCTCAGCCGTTCACTGGATCGTAATGCCGAACTGAAGCTGAAACTGAACCAGGCGGAATATCAGCCTGGTGAAGAGATCGAAGTCTCGATCAATGCCCCTTATACCGGCAGCGGTTTGATCACCATTGAGAAAGATCGGGTGTACGGCTGGCAATGGTTCCATACCGATACCACCAGTTCGGTACAAAAAATCCGTGTTCCTGCCGGAATGGAAGGCAACGGCTACGTTAACGTGCAGTTTGTGCGTGATGTGAATTCCAGCGAAATCTTTATGAGCCCGCTGAGCTACGGCGTGATGCCGTTTAAAATCAGCACTCGCGCCCGTCAGAACAGCCTTGAAGTGTTGGCTCCTGAGGTGATCAAGCCGGGTGAAAATCTGGCGATGACGGTGAAAACCGACGGCCCGCAGCAGGTGGCGCTGTTTGCCGTAGATGAAGGTATCTTGCAGGTGGCACGCTATCGCTTGAAAGACCCGCTGGAGTACTTCTTCCGTAAGCGTGAACTGAGGGTTGAAAGTTCACAAATCCTCGATTTGATCCTGCCGGAGTTCAGCAAACTGATGGCGCTGACGGCGGCACCGGGCGGTGATGGTGGTGAAGGGCTTGATCTCAACCTGAATCCGTTCAAGCGTAAGCGTGATAAGCCGGTTGCCTACTGGTCGGGTATTACCGAAGTGAACGGTGAGAAACAGTTCGACTATCCGGTACCGGATTACTTCAACGGCAAAATTCGGGTGATGGCGATTTCGGTCACGCCGGACAAAATCGGCAAAGCGCAGACTTCCGCGACGGTGCGTGACAACTTCATCATGACGCCGAATGTGCCTTCGATGGTGGCACCGGGTGACGAGTTTGATGTCAGCGTAGGGGTCAGCAACAACCTCGAAGGGTTGAATGGCCAAGCCGTTGCGGTGAGCATCCATCTGACGCCGCCACCGCAACTGGAAGTGGTAGGCAATGCGGAGCAAAACCTGTCGTTGGCAGAAAAACGTGAAGGGGTGGTCAGCTTCCGTCTGCGTGCCAAATCGGCCCTCGGTGATGCGCCGTTGGTGTTCGATGCCCGCTATGGCGACAAAACCAGCCGCCGTACCATCAGCACCTCGGTACGCCCGGCGATGCCTTACCGCACGCAGTCGGTGATGGGGCGGATGAACGGCAGCAACCAGAATATCGACAATCTGCGCCAGATGTTTGATGCTTACGCACAACGCCGAGCGGCAGTCTCTTATTCGCCATTGGTGCTGACCAGCGGCTTGGCACAATATCTGGCGGATTATCCGTATTACTGTTCTGAACAGATTGTCAGCCGCTCAATCCCGCTGATGCTGCAAGGCCAGCACCCGGAAATGAACAGCAGCCTGAGCCAGGCAGAAGTCAGCAAACAGTTGAAAAACCTGCTCGGCGTACTGCGTTCACGCCAGAATGACAGTGGTGCGATTGGCGCATGGCGTTCATCGCCGGATGCCGATCCGTTTGTGACGCCGTATGTGGTGCAATATCTGCTGGAGGTCAAAGCGGCAGGTTATGCGCTGCCAACCGGTATGCTGGAGGATGCCAACGGTGCGCTGCGTGAACTGGCTGCCAGTCGTTATGACGACTTGTATCACCTGCGCCTGCGTACCTGGGCGGTTTACCTGCTGACCCTACAGGGGGAAATCACCACTAACTCGCTGGCTTCGGTGCAGGATACGTTGCAGAAACTGTATCCAGAGAGCTGGAAAACCGATCTGAGCGCGTTGTATCTGGCTTCTGCTTACCGTCTGTTAAAAATGGATGATGAAGCCAATGCTCTGTTGCAACCAAGCTGGAATCAACTCAGTAAAGCCTATGATAAGGGCTGGTGGACGCAGAATTACTTCGATCCGCTGGTGCAGGACGCCACGCGGTTGTATCTGATTACCCGCCACTTCCCGGAGAAAGTGTCTGCCATACCTCCGCAGGTGCTGGAGAATATGGTCAAGGCGCTGAGAGAAGAGCGTTATACCACCTATTCTTCGGCCATGAGCATTCTGGCGCTGGAGAGTTATTCGGCACAGGTGACGGCGCAGTCTTCCTCGGTGGATACGTTGAAGATCGCGCAAAGCAGCAAGCGTAGCGATGTTGATCCACAGATCATTTCGGCACTGGAAGGGCGGTTTATCAAAGGGCAGTTTACTGCTGATGCGCAAGCTATCCACTTTGAGAATACTCGTGATGCACCAGCCTGGTACGTGGTGACGCAGGCCGGTTACGATCTGGCTGCGCCGCAGAAAGCGATTTCGCGCGGTCTGGAAATCACCCGCGATTACACCGATGAGCAAGGTAAACCGCTAACGCAGGTGACGCTGGGGCAGAAAATCAATGTGCATCTGAAAATCCGCGCCAACTCGAAAGAGGGGCAGGATAATCTGGCGATTGTCGATCTGTTGCCTGGCGGGTTTGAGGTGGTGCAGCAAACGCCTCCACCACCGGCAACGGAGAGCGAAGGGGAAGGCAGTGATGATACTGATGCTGGCTGGCAGTCACCGCTGGCGGTATCGGGCTCCACCTGGGCACCGGATTACAGTGATATCCGCGAAGATCGGGTGATCATTTATGGCAGTGCCACGACCGATGTGCAGGAGTTTGTTTATCAGATCAAAGCGACCAACACCGGTAGCTTTGTGATCCCACCGGCTTATGGCGAAGCCATGTACGATCGTGAAGTGCAGGCGCTGTCGGTCAGTAGCGGTAAACTGGTTGTTGTACCAGCGAAAAACTAATAAACCACCATCATCCCCCTGTCGTTGGTCAACGGCGGGGGGATGTGCTGAGTCGTAAATGAAAATCCATCCCGCTTTCTCTGCGGCAGCCAAACGCTGGTTGCAGAATATTTTTATGGCGGTCGTGCTGCTGGCGCTGGTGTTCCTCGGTGTGCGGCTCTGGCCGCATCCGCCGCTATCTCAGGGCGTGCCTCTCTCTTCGGTTTATTACGATCGTCAGGGTGTGCTGATGCGCATCACGCTGGCGAATGACGAGCGTTATCGCTTGTGGACACCGCTGGAGCAGATCTCTCCGCTGGTGGTGCGTGGCATTTTGCTGCATGAAGATCGCTGGTTCTATTACAACCCTGGTTTTAACCCGGTCAGCCTGGCGCGTGGCTTTTGGCGCAGCTATGTGGCCGGGGGCAAAATGCAGGGTGGCTCGACCATCACCATGCAACTGGCAAGGATGCACTGGCATCTGAATACCCGTACGCCGAGCGGTAAATTGATGCAGATAGTGCGAGCCGTACAGTTGGAGCTCAGCTATTCCAAACACGATATTTTGGAAGCCTATCTGAATTACGCTCCTTATGGCCGCAACATTGAAAGCATCGGTGCCGCCAGCCTGATTTACTTCGCCAAGGCACCGCAAGATCTGACGTTGCCGGAAGCGCTGACGCTCTCGGTTTTACCACAATCGCCCAGTTACCGTATCGACCCGAAAACCGGCGTGCTGGGCAATGCCCTGACGCAGGCTCGCAATCGCCTGTTCCTGCGCTGGCAAGGGGTTTATGCCACCGACAGCAGTCAGCAAGCCTTGTTCCAGCTACCGCTTGCGCTGCGCCAACCGGAGCAGATGCCGTATATTGCCCCACATTTTATCGAGCAACTGCGCCAACAGAAGCAACAACTGGTTCAGCGTGATACCCGCATCGATACCACGCTGGATGCAAGCTTGCAGCGGCTGATTGAAAAGCAGGTGAACGCGTTCATTGCTCGCAATCAGAGCCGGGGGATCCATAATGCCTCGGTATTGCTGGTGGATAGCCGCGATATGGGCGTGCGCGCGCTGGTGGGTTCTGCCGATTATTACAATCGTGAGATCCAGGGGCAGGTGAACGGCACCAACGCCAAACGCTCGCCGGGTTCCACGCTCAAACCCTTTATTTATGCGCTGGGTATGGAGCAGGGCGTATTGCACCCGATGACCATTTTGAAAGACGTGCCCTCATCTTTTGGGGCTTATGCGCCAGAGAATTTTGACCGGCGCTTTCTGGGGCCGGTAACTGCCACGGATGCACTCAATTTCAGCCGTAATATTCCAGCCGTTTATGTGGCTTCGCAGTTGCGGCAGCCGACGTTCTATCAGTTTTTACGCTTGTCCGGCGTGGCTAATATGGCCAGTGAGAACCACTACGGGCTGTCGCTGGTGCTGGGCGGTGGCGAAGTCACGGCGCAGGAGTTGGCAAAGTTGTATGCGCTGTTGGCAAATCGCGGCGCACTGCGCCCGTTACGCATGCAAAAAATTGATGTTTCCCCTCAGCCGATACGTCTGCTCAGTGAAGAAGCCAGCTTTAT
This sequence comes from Serratia sp. YWN4, assembly GCF_055790845.1. Taxonomy (NCBI): domain Bacteria; kingdom Pseudomonadati; phylum Pseudomonadota; class Gammaproteobacteria; order Enterobacterales; family Yersiniaceae; genus Serratia; species Serratia sp. YWN4. The sequence goes on along the minus strand of NZ_CM147696.1, from coordinate 4,194,902 downwards.
CACTTTGGATATGCTGCGGCAGCACCGTCGGCCCGGCGATACTCTGGCACAGCGTTCATCTTCGCTGCCGGTCTATTGGAAAACCGGCACTTCCTGGGGATTCCGCGACGCCTGGAGCGTGGGTATTTTCGGCCCCTATGTGCTGGTGGTTTGGGAAGGGAATTTTGACAGCAAAGGCAACAACGTGTTTGTCGGCGCTGACGCTGCCGCACCGCTGTTTTTCAATATCATCGACAGTGTGAATGCCAGCTACCCGGCGTTGCAGGAGCCGAAGCGTCCGCTGCCAAAACAGCTGAAGCGGGTGGATATCTGCCTGGCCAGTGGCAATTTACCTACGCCGTGGTGCCAGCAAAAAGGCAAAACCTGGTTTATCCCTGGCAAATCGCCGATTAAAGTGGATACTGTTTATCGCCCGGTGGTGCTGGAGATCCAGAGTGATGAAGTGGCTTGCCCGCCCTATGATGAAACGCAAACTCGCACCGAAGTGTTTGAGTTTTGGCCTTCCGATCTGGCGAACGTGTTTGCGCAGGCGGGTTTGCCGAAACGCGCTCCCCCGGTGAATCGTTGTAAAGATAACGGTATAGCCATTAGCGGCAACCCGCCGCGTATTACTTCACCACTGAAAAATACCACCTATACCCTACGGCAGTCGCAGCAGGGGCGCGATAAAATAGCCTTCAATGCCGTAACCGATGCCGACAGTAAAACGGTGTACTGGTTTGTGGATGATATCTATCTTGGCAGCAGCGCCAGCAAAACAGCGATCGACTGGCGTCCGGTCAATAACGGCCAGTATCGCATCAGGGCGGTGGACGATCGTGGGCGGGCGGATAGCCGGATGATAATGATTGAACTGGTGAATTGACCGGCGCTGTGTAGGCAGAATATCCATCACAGCAACGCCGGTCACTGCCGTTATATGCAGAGCACTCCGGCTTTCTGCGCCATAGTTTGCAGGTGGCCAAACACGTTACCGACGCGCAGACCGTTGTGCTCATACTCATTGGTGATCCAGGGTGTCAGATTCCCCACTTGCTGCGCAGTCTCCAGCGATAGCCGGACATCGACGTACATATCGCTGAAGTAAACCGCGGCGAATACCGGTACCTGGTTTTCGAGCAAGCGTTCGCTGTTATACAGCGGTGACCATACCCGGCGTTCGGCCAATAACTTGACCGCATCGTTGAACGGGCGCAGTGCCGCAATGTCGGTAAACATCCACGGGTAGATCATCTCACCGGTCAGGTAGAGAGGCCGACGCTCTTCAGCAAAGGCATCAAAATTATGCCGCAGGCGCTGCGCGGCCCAATTGGTGGCTTTATCCTGCGCGTAGATACTTTCATGCAGCACGGCAAATAGCGGGTTTTCCGCATAGCTGGTGAGGGCCATAACCTGTGACAGGAAAGTATCGCTGAACTGCCCATCAGGATTAAAAGCCTCGTCGAACAGCCATAACAGCCGTTCATAACCTTCGCTCATGCCAAGGTCGATTCCCAGGCTTTGCAGGCGTTTGACGGTCAAGCGATCGCCATCGGGCAGCAAGACTTCCTGTTGCTCAAGCCGATCGGCGATCAGGCCTATTTGTTCTTTAAGGTGCGGATAGCGCCGATAGAAAATCTGGTTTTTCGCCACCACTTGCGGGTAAGTATGCGCATAAACCTGATCGGCGTCTGGCTGCAGGCTCGCGAGGCCACCGGTCATAAAACAGGTGTGCAAGCCTTCCGGTGCCTGGGAAAGATAAGTTAAGGTAATAAAGCCGCCGTAACTTTGCCCGAGCGTGCTCCAGGGGCGATCGCCAAAGCAGTTTTTGCGCAGATACTCGGCATCCGCCACAATCGAGTCTGCCCGGAAACAGGATAGATAATCAGCTGCCTGAACGTCGCTGAGCCCGGCCAGGCTTTTGCCTTCAACCCGGCTGCTGCGCCCGGTTCCGCGCTGATCGAGCAAGATCACTCTGTAGGTTTTCAGGGCTTCGGCGATCCAACTGCTGCGTGCGGTGGGGCGTGGGCTTTTCCCGCCGGGCCCGCCTTGAAGAAACAGCAGGCAAGGTAGCTGTTCCTCGCGACGTGCAGGATCCACCAATTCGCGGGCAAAAACCTCAATGGTGCGTGTATCCTGATCATCGAACCATTTCAATGGTACCTGAATGATATGCTCACGCACCCAAATGGCGGGTAGCAAATACTCTCGTTCAACAGTCATGTCATTTTCTTCCCTTTTGTTCTTTCCTCACTTTTCAGTGGCTCTATACCGCCAACGGCGTTTTACGAAGCTGCTCTAGCTGGCCAAGGCTACCTCATCGTTTTCTGTTGTCAGCGGTAATCAGGGTAAAAACTGTGGATGCTCTTTTTCAGAAACCACTGATTTTCCTGACTGAAAGGTCAGCTTCGCTTGGTTTACATCGTGCTTGGTTTTACCTGTAAGTAGAAGTGAGGCTTTATCAAACGACCTGAACGTTATGAACATAACTCGCGAAGACGGATTTGTGCTAGTACGTTAACGCAATGTAAAATGATCGCCATCACAATATTGATGATAGCTTTTAGTGCCCGCGTTCATGCTGAGCGATCAAGCCGGTTTTGCTGCGTTAGATGCTGGCTCGTTAGCACAACGGCGATTGCTTAAGTGTGGTCATGAATGATGCGCCATCCCTCGCCAGTGCGAACTCTTTAATCTCACCGAAAATGGCCTACGTTCATGTAAGGCAAAGTAAAATTGGACACCCTTTTAATAGGGAACTATATCTTAAAACAGGGTCAGGTTTTATACCTGACCTCATTGTTTTCGTCGTGAACCGTGTCGTGAAAGGTGAACACATCCCCGTAATAACTATATGGAGTAAACCATGATTACAGAAGCACAAGTCAATCAGGCCCAGCAGGACTGGTGCGATGGTTTGGTGAGAATCGGGGCAACGTATCGGCAGGAAGGGGATTACCAAGCTGTCGCGGCAGCCGTTGTAGATACTCTATACGATTACAAAGATGGCGTTGTGTTCTTCAAGCCCACTTTGGCACATGGGGCTAAGACATTCCGCAGTAGTCGTGAAGGGGCTATTTCTTACTTCGTCGGCGGGAACCCCAATTTTCCTGATGATGCTGGTTTTGCCTTGAAAGTGTGGCAAAAAGTCTGGTACGACAACAATGCCGCTGAGAATGGCATTCAGATTCATGGTGATATTGCGATCACTATGGGTAACGTCTATCTGATTAGCGAGAATAACGAGGAAGTGATGGTAGATAAGACGTTTGTTTTCCGTCGCTGTGCAGATGGTCAGTTGCGCCTATGTGCACATAAATCAGCGTTGCCTTTTACTCCTCCGGCCAAATAATACAGCTTGATTATATGTACGAGTTGCTGCGGCTCCGAAGGAGGAAAGCCATGGATAAGGCTAATAATCCAGGGGCCACAGCAGCTGTAATCTGAAGTATTACGAGTATAAAAAACATCATTACAACTTCCATTAGCCCGCAAATTAATTTCACGGAACCAGCAGAGAGAGGGCGTCATGAATATCAGCAAAGGTTTTTCCGGCGATCTTTTCGGTGGGCTGACAGCGGCGATTGTTGCTTTGCCATTGGCTCTGGCCTTTGGGGTACAGTCAGGTATGGGGGCTGTCGCCGGGCTCTATGGGGCTATTGCTCTTGGTATTCTGGCGGCACTGTTCGGTGGTACACGTACGCAGATCAGCGGCCCAACCGGGCCGATGACCGTGGTGTCCAGCGCCATTATTGCGGCAGAGATTGCCTACTTTGGCTCCTTGGAAGCAGCGCTACCTTCTATCGTGGTGACTTTTGTTCTCGCGGGATTATTGCAGATCCTAATGGGGATGCTCAAAGTGGGGCAGTACATTCGTTATATGCCTTACCCTGTTATCTCTGGCTTTATGAGCGGCATCGGCCTGATTATTATTATCACGCAACTCTTTCCACTGATGGGCCTGGTTTCACCCGGTTCGCCGTTGAGCACCCTGCTCGCCGTTGGTTCGGCTATAGGTAATATCAATCTGCAGGCGCTATTTTTGGCATTGGGTACTATCGCGACCATTTATCTGTTCCCAAAAATCACTAAAGTTATCCCAGCCACGCTGGTTGCCCTGGTGCTATTTACCTTGTTGTCGATAGTCTTAAAATTGCAGGTACCCACTATCGGAGATATACCACAGGGGCTGCCGGAACTGCATTTGAATGCCTTTACCCAGATCGAGTGGCATGACCCTGCCATTATCATTTTTACCGCATTAACCCTGGCCAGTTTAGGGGCGATCGACTCTCTGCTCACCTCTGTCGTGGCCGATAATATGACGCGTACCCAGCACAACTCTAATCGCGAATTGATTGGGCAGGGGATGGGTAATGCGGTGGCGGGGTTATTCGGGGGGCTTCCTGGCGCAGGGGCAACCATAAGAACGGTAGTTAATATTCGTTCCGGCGGTAACTCTCGGCTATCAGGAATAACGCATGGTCTGATCTTGCTGTTTATTCTATTGGGTGCCGGTAAATATGCTGGCTTGATCCCGGTGCCAGTGTTGGCCGGTATTCTGATCACGGTAGGGATCGGTATCATTGACTACCGTAGCCTGAGGGATTTGCGGTCAATTCCCCGTGCTGACGTGGTGATTATGCTGAGCGTGACGTTACTCACCGTATTTGTCGATCTCTTGCAGGCGGTAGGAATTGGGATGGTAATGGCCGCACTGTGGTTTATGAAACAGATGGGCGATCTGACAGAACAAAAATCCCAAGGGCATCTGTTATCAAAAGATAAACGGGTGGTTCTGCCCGATGAACAAAAATGGCTTGATGGGCACGAAGAACAAGTCTATATACAACATTTTGACGGGCCGATTTTCTTTGGTTTTATCTTTGGTTTTAACCGCATCATTCGGGAATTGCCTGAGGTGAAAACCGTGATTTTCCGTATGGAGAATGTGCCCTATATTGACCAGAGCGGATTATATGCGTTCGAGGATGCGATGACTAACCTGCGCCAAAATGGAATTGAGATAATGTTCTGCGCATTGCAGGCACAGCCGCGAAGTATGTTAGAAAAGATTGGTTTGATCCCGAATCTGGTTTCTCCAGACAAGATCGTCGAACGCTTCGAGGGAGCCTGTCCATAATTCTGTGTAACTGCCAACGTATTAAAGGTGACCGTCTAAGCGGTCACCGAATTCGATAATAAAACGACTCATCGCCAACCGCCAGTTCTTGATCGGCATACTCCATTTTTTCGACGCCGCCTGGATCGCCAGATAAATCACTTTTCTCACCGAGTCATCTGTCGGGAACACTTTACGCTTTTTAATCGCCTGCCGGATCACGCTGTTCAGCGACTCGATTGCGTTGGTCGTGTAGATCGCCTTGCGGATATCCGCTGGATAGCCGAAGAACGTGTTGAGATTTTCCCAGTGAGTACGCCAGCTTTTGCTGATTTGCGGGTATTTCTCATCCCAGACGCCTGCGAACTTGTCCAGCGCCATCAGGGCCGCCTCCTCTGTCGGGGCCTGGTACACTGTTTTCAACCCGCTGGTGACCGCTTTGTAGTCTTTCCACGACACGTACTTCAGGCTGTTGCGTACCATGTGGATAATGCACAGTTGGATGTGGGTTTGCGGATAGACGCTGTTTATCGCATCGGGGAAGCCTTTCAGGCCATCGACGCAGGCAATCAGGATATCCTGAAGACCCCGATTTTTCAGCTCAGTCAATACGTTGAGCCAAAACTTCGCCCCTTCATTTTCTGCCAGCCACATACCCAGAAGTTCTTTCTGACCCTCGGTGTTGATGCCCAGGGCAAGGAACACGGCCTTGTTGATGACGCTGCCATTTTGACGCACCTTCACCACGATACAGTCAAGGTAAACAATGGGATACAGTGAGTCCAGTGGCCGGTTTTGCCACTCGGTAACCTGCTCTTTAACGGCATCGGTGACTTTGGATATCAGCGTGGGTGACACGTCGGCATCGTACATCTCCTTGAACGTGGAGACGATTTCCCTCGTCGTCATCCCTTTGGCATATAAGGATAAAATCTGGCTGTCCATCTGCGTGATACGCGTCTGGTTTTTCTTTATCAGTTGGGGCTCAAAGGAGCCTTCACGGTCACGGGGTGTATTCAGCTCGAACTCACCATCATCAGTGAGCAGCGTTTTAGACGAGTAACCGTTACGGGCATTCGAGCCTTTTTTAGGGGTGTTTTTTTCATGGCCGAGGTGGTCAGTCAGCTCGGCATTCAAGGCGGTTTCGACGGTGAGCTTGGTCAACATACGAGAAAACGCATTGAGATCGGCTTCGGTTTTAATGCCTTTGGCCAGCTCAGCAGCGAGTGCCTTAAGTTTCTTTTCGTCCATAATTTGCCTGTCTCCATTGTCAGGAAGAACATATCAAAAACAGGCAATTACACAAATTAAATTACAGTCTCCTTCGAGGATTTGGTTCCATTATAGTGAGCGAGTAAGCGGTTAATTTGAATGTTCTATTTATCCCGATGCTCATGCCCATCAACGTTGATGGACATGAGTAATAAACTCTAAATCGCGCTCATTTTTTATTGTTTCGAGAGGGGGAGATCACATATCAAAAAAACAGTCTTCATCAAGTACTGATGTGGATATTTTCTGTACTGGGCCGCACATTCTGACTTGGAAATCATCGCTGAAGCTAATAATCAACTGCCCACCGGGCATATGTACGGTAACCTTGTCATCGACCAGCCCTAGCTTACGCATCGCACTGGCGGCGGCACAGCTGCTGCTACCCGATGCCAATGTATAACCTGCACCACGTTCCCATATGCCAATACGAATATTGCTGCGATCCCGAACCTCCACCAACTGGACATTGGTGCGTTTGGGGAAGATTGGCAATGTTTCTATTTTTCTTCCCAGTTCTTTCACCAAGGCAAGATCCAGTTTTTTCACCTGGACAACGCAGTGAGGATTACCCATTGATACCAAGGTCGCACTCAGTTTATGGCCATCAATAGGAAGTGGTAATGCCAGCGCAGTTTCACCTTCGACCAAAGCAGGTAGTACAGACGGTGTGAAATTGGCTTGCCCCATATCGACTATGATTTGATGCAAATCTTCCGTGACTTCACAGCGTACCTGCCCACCGAGGGTATTCACATAAAATGGTGAATGGGAAACTCGACCTGTATCAAACAGGTAACGAGCATAGATACGTAAACCGTTACCGCTCTTCTCGGCTTCGGAGCCATCGGGGTTGATTATGCGTAACGTTGGGAGAGCAAGATCGTCGATATCGATAAGTAACCCATCGGAACCAAGCCCGTAATGACGGTCACAAATACGCCGTATTTGCTGATTGGTCAGGCGATCCGCCACACTACGCTGACACACCAGGTAATCGTTACCTAACCCATGATAGCGGTGAAAAATAAGTTCGTTCATTGGCATCTCATAAAGTAGTGGTGGTTTTATTCATACTGGTAAATGACCGTTTCCGAGGTTGCCATCACCGTTGCTGTACTTTGTGGCAATTTTAGGCTGGCCTATGCACTGGGCGTATTGACCATTTATAGAGCAACCGTTAAAAAGATCAGGGTGACGACAGCGTTATTATTAAGTGGCTGCTCTCTTTATAAGATAAACTATTCATCATGAATTTATATTTTTCAATGAATTAAATAGATATTTACTATTTCAAGGAAGTATTATGACCCTGGCTATGCCTCGTACCATTGTTTTGTTGATAACCCTATTTCTGAGCGCCTGCTCAGGCCAGCAAAGTAGCCCAGAACGCCACGCCAAGCGTGCTATTTATCAGTTGGATCAGGTGCATTTTGATCCCAATAGCCGAATGGATATTTCAGGTTCGATAAAGCACGCCACACCGTTTTTTACTATGAGACTGGGAAAGCCGATCGGGCAAAAGGGCTAACGCGCCAGCAGGCTCAGCAGCGAGAAGCGTATTTCCGCAGCCCCGAATTCCTTCAAGAATCGGAACAGAAAAGTATATTTATCAACCAAAAATATTCAGCAGATAACCCGCAGAAACAGCGTCAGATACTGGTGGATGCCGCTGTTGCTACCTACTGGGATGGGTACGAAGGCAGATCTTGAATTAGGAATATTGTTATATGAAAGTTTTGTATCAGGACGAGCATCTGATTGCAGTCAACAAACCTGCGGGCTGGTTGGTGCATCGTAGTTGGTTGGATCGTCATGAAACGAAGTTCGTGATGCAAACCGTGCGCGATCAGATTGGTCAGCATGTATTTACCGTACATCGCCTTGATCGTCCCACTTCCGGCGTATTACTGATGGCGCTATCCAGCGACGTTGCGCGCATGCTGTCGCAGCAGTTTGAACGGCATGAAGTGCAGAAAACTTATCATGCGATGGTGCGGGGTTATGTGCTTGAAGAAGGCACTATCGATTATGCGCTGACGGAAGAGTTGGATAAGCTGGCGGACAAGCAGGCCGACCCAGATAAAGGCCCAAAATCGGCGGTGAGCCATTACCGGCCTTTGGCTACGGTGGAAATGCCGGTGGCGATTGGCCGTTATGCCACCTCGCGCTACAGCCTGGTTGAACTGAAGCCGGAAACCGGCCGTAAGCATCAGTTGCGCCGTCATATGGTGCACATCCGCCATCCGATCATTGGGGATACCGCACATGGCGATCTGCGTCAGAATCGTGGTATGGCACAGCATTTTGCCTGTTCGCGCCTGATGCTCCATGCTAGCCACCTGCAACTTAATCACCCCATCACCGGTGAAAAACTGCATATTTCCGCCCCTTGGGATGCCACTTGGCAGGGAGTGATGTCACAATTTGGCTGGCTCGACGTTATCCCTGAGCTTGCTGGGGTTGAGTTTCCCATGGCTAACGGTCAGGATAACTGAGCATTTTTTAAGACATATCCAAAGAAATCATCAAAGGAGCAGGAGCGATGGCTCAGGTTGGTATTTTCGTAGGGACGATCTACGGTAATTCATTGCTGGTGGCGGAAGAGGCGGAAAATATCCTTAAAGAGCAAGGCCATGAGGTCAAGCTGTTTGAAGAAGGGGAACTGGAGGCCTGGCAGTTTTATCGCCAGCACTATGTGTTAGTGGTGACTTCCACCACCGGGCAGGGCGATCTGCCAGACAGCATTGCGCCGCTGTTTCATGCTCTGCGCGATCAGGTCGGCTATCAGCCCGAATTGCATTATGGGCTGATTGCGCTCGGTGACAGCAGCTACGACAACTTTTGCGGTGCTGGCCGTGCTTTTGATGCGCTGTTGCAGGAGCAAGGGGCAACACGGGTGGGAACCGTCTTGGAAATCGATGCGCAAGAACAACCCGAACCAGAAGTCGCATCCTGTCCTTGGGTCGAGCAGTGGGGTTTATTGCTGAAATAGTAAACCCCAGGCGCGGTGTTGCTTGCGGTGATCAACGTTCGTGGCTGTTGGTAAGCAACTGCGCTGCGTCAAAATCGGCAAACAAGGTGCAGGCCGGATGCAAGCGCAGTATGGAAGCAGGGATGGCTTCCGTCAGCGGCCCTTCCAGCGCCTGCTTGAGTATTGGCGCTTTTTTCTCACCGGTTACCAACAGCAGGATATTTTTGGCTTGCATGATGGTTTTGAGCCCCAGAGAAAAATAAGCGTCAGGAACCAACGCTTTACCCCCCACTTCGTTTGCCAATAAGGCTGTCAGCTCGAGGTTATCGCGATCGACGGCAATCCGGCGTGCTTCGCTATCAAACGACGAACCCGGCAGGTTAGCGGCGATATGCCCATCGCTGCCTAGCCCCAGAATCAGTAAGTCAATGCCTCCATCCGCTTCTATCAGCCGGTCCGCTTGAGAATAATTGCTGCCGTTCAGCGCGTGGATGCGTTCATCAGGCACCCCGGCAGGTTCGAACAGATGGCGTTGTAAATGGCGATAAATGGCGCCCTGATCGTTCTCAAACGGATGAAAAGGCACTTCATCCTGCGTGTAATAATGCACATGGCGATATTGCGGGTTATCACGCAGATGTGGGATTAATGCTTGATACAGCGCTAAGGGCGTTGATCCCCCGGTTGGGGCAAAGTTGAAACGTGAGCGCGCTCGCATGGCTTGTGAAATATCACTGACCGCCTGCGAGGTGAGCAGCTCTTGGTTGGGGAATAATTCAATTCTCATGGTGTTTTCTCTATGGCTGGGTTATGCAGGGCAAAAAAAAACCTAACCCCTTAACTGCTCCCCAGGCCAAAGCGCGGGAAACGTTAAAGAGTTAGGTTTTGCCTGCTAAGCAGTAACAATCCTATCGGATGACCAGTTAACCCTAGCATACCGGGAACGGTCAAAATGTGAACTCAGTAACAGGCAGGTTTAATGCTCTGCTCTTGGGGTTATTTACCGCGCGTCAGTTTGTCCAGATCGGATTCAATCTCGGCAATCTTGTGGGAAACCACGTTTTCCAGATGGCGCAGGTCGTCAAGAATTTTACGTTTCAGATCCACTTCTATCTGATCGCGCTGGCAGAGTTGATCCAGCTCGTCGATCACGTAGCGCAGATTGGGGTTAATCTCGTGGATTTCTTTGTAGCCTTGACCCGCATTGTCGGCTACTACGGTCTTGCGTTGACGCGGATATTTGAACTTAACGCTTTTGGCAAAGAACTCGCCTTTGTCCTTGCGGAAATAAATCTTGAGAATGTCGTTATTGGCCTCCTGACGCAGACTATAGCGATCGACATCTTCTGGTTGATTGATTCCTAAGCTTTTCAGGTTGTCATACATAATCGCGCCACCTTTTAATGGATTTTACACCGGTTTCATTTCAATTCTCAGTGATGTTAGCTGAAAACTGACATTCATCAGGGATGTTTCACTGTGAGAATTATGGTGAAAACTGCCGCCAGAGACTGTGACGGTTCGCGTATTGAAGGCAAAAAAAGAGCGGGTGATATTCACCCGCTCTTCAATATTAGTCGATGGTGCGTAACAACTCATTAATCCCGACTTTGCCGCGCGTTTTAGCGTCGACTTTCTTGACGATCACCGCGCAGTACAGGCTGTATAAACCGTCTTTGGAAGGCAGGTTGCCAGAAACTACCACCGAGCCAGCAGGGACGCGGCCGTAATGCACTTCACCGGTTTCACGGTCATAAATGCGGGTGCTTTGACCGAGATAAACGCCCATTGAGATCACCGAACCTTCTTCTACGATCACTCCTTCCACCACTTCGGAACGCGCGCCGATGAAGCAGTTGTCTTCGATGATGGTTGGGTTGGCTTGCAGTGGTTCCAGCACGCCACCAATGCCGACGCCGCCAGACAGGTGAACGTTTTTACCAATTTGCGCGCAGGAACCCACGGTGGCCCAGGTATCAACCATGGTGCCTTCATCGACGTAGGCACCGATGTTGACGTAAGACGGCATCAGCACGGTATTACGGGCGATAAATGCGCCTTGGCGGACGGTTGCCGGTGGCACCACACGGAAGCCCTCTTTCTGGAAACGCGCTTCGTCGTAATCGGCGAACTTCATCGGCACTTTGTCGTAGTAACGGGTTTCGGCACCGTCCATTACTTTGTTGTCGTTGATGCGGAAAGAAAGCAGCACGGCTTTTTTCAGCCACTGATGCGTTACCCACTGACCGTCAATCTTCTCGGCAACGCGCAGAGCGCCGCTGTCCAGCAAGGCGATCACTTGGTTTACCGCTTCACGCGTTACGGTGTCTGCGTTGGCCGGGGTGATATCCGCACGGCGTTCGAAGGCGCTTTCAATAACGTTCTGTAATTGCTGCATTCTGTTCTCTGTCCTGGTTTTAGTTACGAAAGGTTACTTGTATCACATTTTATCGTTTGGATTGAGGGCCTCTGTCAACCGTTGTTCCAACTTTCTGCGCGTTTCTGGATTCAGAGCACGCCGATCGCTGTCGGCCAAAATAAATAAGTCCTCGACCCGCTCGCCGATGGTGGAAATGCGCGCGCCGTGCAGCGAAAGCCCAAGCGCGGCAAACACTTCACCGACCCGCGCCAGCAGGCCGGGCTGATCGAGAGCAATCAGTTCCAGATAGCTGCGACGATCGTTATGGGTCGGCAGGAAATTGACCTCGGTCGGTACGCTGAAATGACGCAGCTTGGAGGAAGGGCGGCGCGCGCGCGGTGGCTGATATTCCCGCTGAGTGATCGCCTGCTCCAGCGCATGGCGGATCGCGGCATGGCGATCTTGTGCCAGCGGGCTGCCGTCCGGCTCCAGCACGATAAAGGTGTCCATGGCGATCCCGTCGCGGTTGGTGAAGATCTGGGCGTCGTGCACGCTGAGGTTACGCCGATCCAGTTCGCCGACCACGGCGGCAAACAGGTAAGGGCGATCCGGGCTCCAGATAAAGATCTCGGTGCCGCCACGCGTTGCCTGACGGCTGACCAGCACCAGCGGTTTGGTCGAATCATGCACCAGCAGATGGCGGGCATGCCATGCCAGCTGATTTGGTGAATGGCGCAGGAAGTAATCGGCGCGGCAACGGCTCCAGATGTGGTGCAGAGCCTCTTCGTCGATATTGTCCATGCGCAGCAACGCCAGCGCTTGCAGGCGATGATGGCGCACGCGTTCGCGCAGATCCGGGCTGTTCTGCATACCGCGACGCAGTTGCTTTTCGGTAGCGAAGTACAGTTCGCGCAGCAGGCTCTGTTTCCAACTGTTCCACAAGTTTTCGTTAGTGGCGCAGATATCCGCGACCGTCAGGCAGACCAGATAACGCAGGCGGGTTTCGCTCTGCACTTCGCTGCTGAATTGCTGGATCACGTTAGGATCCTGAATATCGCGCCGCTGAGCGGTGACGGACATCAGCAGGTGGCAGCGCACCAGCCAGGCAACCAGCTGTGTTTCACGGGAGTTCAGGCCGTGCAGCTCCGCAAATTCAAGAGCGTCCTGCGCGCCAAGAATGGAGTGATCGCCACCGCGCCCTTTGGCAATATCGTGGAATAGCGCCGCCAGTAACAGCAATTCAGGGTGCGGCAAGCGGGGATACAGCTCCACGCATAGCGGATGGCGTGGGCGCGTCTCCTCATCGGCGAAGCTCTCCAATTTTTGCAGGACACGGACGGTGTGCTCGTCAACGGTATAGGCATGGAACAGATCAAACTGCATCTGGCCGACGATGTTGCCCCACTGCGGCATATAGGCCCAGAGTACGCTGTGACGATGCATGGGCACCAATGCGCGCGAAACCGCACCGGGATGGCGCAGAATGGCCATAAACAGATCGCGGGCTTCGGGAATATTGCACAAGGGTTGCTTCAGGTGGCGGCGAGCGTGGCGCAACTGGCGCACCGTGGTGGAGTAAATGCCTTTGATTTCGCGGTTACGCACCATCAGGTAGAACATGCGCATAATGGCTTCTGGCTGGCGGATAAACAGCGTTTCGTCACGCAGATCGATCAGATCGCCGCGCAGTTGGAAATCGTCATTCAGCGGGCGGGGTTTTTCCGTGGCATCCAGCGCCAGAATAGCCTCGTCAAACAGCTGCAATAGCATGTGATTCAGTTCGCTGGCGCGGCGCGTCATGCGGTAGAAATCTTTCATCATGCGCTCTACCGGCTCATTGCCTTCGCCTTCATAACGCAGCAACTGGGCTACGTTGAGCTGGCGATCGAACAGCAGGCGGTTGTCGTAGCGCGGCAGCACCAGATGCAGGGCAAAACGGATGCGCCACAGAAAGCTCTGGCACTCTTTCAGTTCGTTGCGCTCGGCCTGGGTCAGGAAGCCAAAACCGACCATTTCGTCCAGCGAAGTAGCGCCAAAGTGGCGTCGAGCCACCCACAGCAAGGTATGGATATCGCGCAGGCCGCCGGGGCTGCTTTTAATATCCGGCTCCAGGTTGTAACTGGTGCCGTGGTAACGCTGGTGGCGCTCCTGTTGTTCGAGCACTTTGGCGTGAAAGAATTCTGGCGATGGCCAGAAACCATCGCTGAAAATGTGCTTCTGCATTTGCAGGAACAGGGCGACGTCGCCGCAGATCATGCGTGATTCGATCAGGTTGGTGGCAACCGTTAAATCGGCCAGCCCTTCCAGCAGGCATTCTTCTAACGTCCGCACGCTGTGGCCGACTTCCAGCTTCAGATCCCACAGCAGGGTAATCAATTCACCTACGCGGGCTGCCTGTTCATCGCTCAGGTGGCGCTGGCTGAGCACCAGCACGTCGATGTCGGAAAGCGGGTGCAACTCGCCACGGCCATAACCGCCCACGGCAACCAGCGCGGTTTCCGGGATATCTTTAAAACCGTAGAACACCCACAAACGGCGCAGCAGTCGGTCGATGAATTTGCTGCGGGCAACCACCAAACTTTCGGCGCTGGAACCGGCATTGAAGGCCGCGGCCAGCCACTGCTGGAACTGCTCAAGGCGCTGTTTGAGCACCAAGCAGTTGAGCTCTTCATCGCCGTAGGCGTTGGGGGACTCAGGCTGTTTTGGCACGGCCTGTTGCAGATTGACCGATGTGTCTTGCTCACGATAATTTTCAGACATGATTCGCAGCCCATAAAAAAGCCGGCATCAGCCGGCTTGTGACCAGAAACAGCAGTGCTTACTGTTGTTCGTGCGTAATGATGTTGGGGATGGTGTCATCCTTGCGCAACGTCATTATCTCGCAGCCGTTATCAGTGACCACAATAGTATGCTCATACTGTGCCGACAAGCTGCGATCTTTGGTTTTTACCGTCCAACCGTCCTTCATGGTGCGGATACGGAAATCACCGGCATTCACCATGGGTTCGATGGTGAAGGCCATACCGGCCTGCAACACGACGCCGCCATCGTCAGCATCGTAATGCAGCACCTGGGGTTCTTCGTGGAACACCTCACCAATACCATGGCCGCAATATTCGCGCACCACGGAGAATTTCTCGGCTTCTACATACTGCTGGATGGCTTTACCCAGGGTGCGCAGGCGGATACCCGGTTTGACCATTTTCAGCGCCAGATACAGACTTTCCTGCGTGATACGGCACAGGCGCTCGCCCAGAATGGTGGGGGTGCCGACGATAAACATCTTGGAAGTATCACCGTGGAAACCGTCTTTGATCACGGTAACGTCGATGTTGACGATATCGCCATCTTTCAGCACTTTTTCATCGCTTGGGATACCGTGGCAGACCACTTCATTCACCGAGATACAGACGGATTTCGGGAAGCCGTGATAACCCAGGCAGGCAGAAATGGCCTGCTGTTCGTTGGTGATATAGCTATGACAGATTCTATCCAGTTCGCCGGTGGTCACGCCAGGTTTGACGTGCGGTTCGATGATCTCCAGCACTTCAGCGGCCAGGCGGCCTGCAACGCGCATTTTTTGGATGTCATCAGGTGTTTTAATTGAGATTGCCATGAAATTAGTCCGCAGGTGTCTTATCGTCGACAGTATTAAGGAAAGGCTTGGACTTATGGTATCAGCCCGCTCAAAGGCTGCCAAATTTGATTTCGAAACGGCGGTGCGAATGCAACAAATGTTGGTGTCAGAGGCGGGTTTATGGTATAAAGCGCGCCGGCAGATCCGCACTTCATCCTTGTGAGTGGTGCGGAGATGACCGAGGTACTTTAACTGCACTCACATTGTGTAAATAACACACACGTATCGACACATTCGCCGGGGTGCCTTGAGATGGTTTAGGCCATTGTCCGGGTCGGCGTTATGGGATACGTGGAGGCATAACCCCAATCACTCTATAGAGGTTTAATCATGGCAACTGTTTCCATGCGCGACATGCTCCAGGCCGGTGTACACTTTGGTCACCAGACCCGTTACTGGAACCCGAAAATGAAGCCTTTCATCTTCGGCGCACGTAACAAGGTTCACATCATCAACCTGGAAAAAACCGTACCAATGGCCAACGCAGCCTTGGCTGAGCTGACCAAGATCTCTTCCCGTAAAGGTAAGATCCTGTTCGTTGGTACCAAGCGCGCAGCAAGCGAAGCGGTAAAAGAATATGCTAACAACTGCGATCAGTTCTTCGTGAACCATCGCTGGTTGGGCGGCATGCTGACTAACTGGAAAACCGTTCGTCAGTCAATCAAACGTTTGAAAGATCTGGAAATCCAGTCTCAAGATGGCACCTTTGACAAGCTGACCAAGAAAGAAGCGCTGATGCGTACTCGTGAATTGGATAAGCTGGAAAACTCTCTGGGTGGTATCAAGGACATGGGTGGTCTGCCAGACGCTCTGTTTGTTATCGATGCCGATCACGAACACATCGCGATCAAAGAAGCCAACAACCTGGGTATCCCGGTATTCTCTATCGTTGATACCAACTCCGATCCAGACGGCGTTGACTTCATTATCCCTGGTAACGACGACGCAATCCGTGCAATCAAATTGTACCTGACTGCCGTTGCTACTGCCGTCCGTGAAGGTCGTTCTCAAGATCTGGCCGTTCAGGCGGAAGAAAGCTTCGTAGAAGCTGAATAATAAGGTCAAGCCCTTATTAACCAGGTATTGAATATGTTGGTTAGGGGGGCCTTTAAAGGCCCCCTTTGCTTATCTGAATGAGAACTGTCTCCACGTGAGATAACCGAGGAAAAAGAAATGGCTGATATTACCGCTGCTCTGGTAAAAGAACTGCGTGAGCGTACTGCCGCAGGCATGATGGAATGTAAGAAAGCGCTGGTTGAATCTAACGGCGACATCGAGCTGGCTATCGAAAATATGCGTAAGTCTGGCGCGATCAAAGCAGCGAAAAAAGCAGGCAACGTAGCTGCTGACGGCGTGATCAAAACCAAGATCGAAGGCAACTACGGCATGATTCTGGAAGTTAACTGCCAGACTGACTTCGTGGCTAAAGATGCTGGTTTCCAGGCGTTTGCTAACAAAGTGCTGGATGCGGCTGTTGCTGGCAAAATCACTGACGTTGACGTGCTGAAAGCGCAGTTCGAAGAAGAGCGCGTAGCGCTGGTGGCAAAAATTGGTGAGAACATCAATATCCGCCGCGTGGCTGCTCTGGAAGGCGAAGTGCTGGGTAGCTACCTGCACGGCGCGCGCATCGGTGTACTGGTGGCGGCTAAAGGTGCTGACGAAGAGCTGGTTAAGCAGCTGGCGATGCACGTTGCGGCAAGCAAGCCTGAGTTCGTGAAGCCTGAAGATGTGTCTGCTGAAGTGGTAGAAAAAGAGTACCAGGTTCAGTTGGACATCGCCATGCAGTCTGGCAAGCCGAAAGAAATCGCAGAGAAAATGGTTGAAGGCCGCATGAAGAAATTCACCGGTGAAGTCTCTCTGACCGGTCAACCTTTCGTGATGGATCCTGCCAAAACCGTTGGTCAACTGCTGAAAGAGCACAACGCTGACGTGATCAATTTCATCCGCTTCGAAGTGGGTGAAGGCATCGAGAAAGTTGAAACTGACTTTGCTGCTGAAGTTGCAGCAATGAGCAAACAGTCTTAATGCCTGTTAATGGAGCCGCCGTCAGGCGGTTCCATTTTATCCAGCCAGAGATAATCCGATGGCGGGCCTGGTGCGGCTATACTCAGCACAGGCGCAACGTGTCGGCCCAAACCTCCAATACTATTACTGCTTCTTAGGACAGAACACCATGGCAACCAATGCAAAACCCGTTTATCAGCGTATCCTGCTCAAACTGAGCGGCGAAGCCCTGCAAGGTGCAGAAGGTTTTGGTATCGACGCGAGCGTTTTGGATCGCATGGCTCAGGAAGTCAAAGAGCTGGTCGAGCTAGGAATTCAGGTCGGTGTAGTTATTGGCGGTGGTAACCTTTTCCGCGGTGCGGGCCTGGCACAAGCCGGCATGAACCGCGTTGTGGGCGACCACATGGGAATGCTGGCGACCGTGATGAACGGCCTGGCTATGCGTGATGCACTGCACCGCGCCTATGTGAACGCTCGCCTGATGTCGGCAATTCCACTGAACGGTGTGTGTGATAACTACAGTTGGGCAGAGGCGATCAGCCTGCTGCGCAATAACCGCGTGGTGATTTTCTCTGCCGGTACCGGTAACCCGTTTTTCACCACTGATTCTGCTGCTTGCCTGCGTGGGATCGAAATTGAAGCCGATGTGGTATTGAAAGCGACTAAAGTGGATGGTGTATACTCCGCTGACCCGGTGAAAAACCCAGATGCCACGCTGTACGAACAGTTAACCTATCAGGACGTGCTGGAGCGCGAGTTGAAAGTGATGGATCTGGCCGCGTTTACGCTGGCGCGCGATCATGGCTTGCCTATCCGCGTGTTCAACATGAATAAGCCGGGCGCACTGCGCCGGGTGGTGATGGGTGAGAACGAAGGCACGCTGATCACCAAATAAAGGGTGTTCGGTCAAATTTAGCGGGGCGGATAACGCCGGGCGTTGGCCGCTCCTTGATTAACATTCACGGGCTCTACGTGTTGTATTGCCTGCCAAGTAACCAGCTTCCAAGGGTTCGCAACGTGATTAATGAAATCAGAAAAGATGCTGATTCACGCATGGAAAAAAGCGTCGAAGCATTCAAAAATCAAATCAGCAAGATCCGCACCGGCCGTGCTTCACCAAGCATTCTGGACGGTATCATGGTGGAATATTACGGTTCGGCAACGCCGCTGCGTCAGTTGGCCAACGTGACCGTAGAAGATTCCCGCACTCTGGCGATCAACCTGTTCGATCGCTCTTTGGGTTCGGCAGTAGAAAAAGCCATTATGTCATCCGATCTCGGCCTGAACCCAAGCTCAGCCGGTAGCGTGATCCGTGTTCCGCTTCCGCCGCTGACTGAAGAACGCCGTAAAGATCTGATCAAAGTGGTGCGTGGCGAAGCTGAGCAGGGGCGCGTGGCCGTGCGTAACGTGCGTCGCGATGCTAACGATAAAGTCAAAGCGCTGCTGAAAGACAAAGAAATCAGCGAAGATGAAGATCGTCGTTCACAGGACGATATTCAAAAGATGACCGATGCCTACATCAAACTGCTTGATGCGGCGCTGGCAGACAAAGAAAAAGAGCTGATGGATTTCTAATCAGCATCGCGCAGAAAGAAAGCGTCGCCTGGGCGGCGCTTTCTTTTTTGTGGCGAAGATCCCGTTTTATCGTACTGAAAGATCATAGACAAGCGGTGGTTCAGGTTACACACTGGAGCACTTCCGATCTCATCAGACAGTGATTCAGAGCAAACTCATGAAGCAACTGACTATTCTGGGCTCCACTGGCTCGGTGGGCACCAGCACCCTGGCCGTGGTCAGGGAGAATCCCGACCTTTTCGCGATCAAAGCACTGGTAGGTGGCCGTAATGTGGCGGTGATGGCGCAGCAGTGCATGGAGTTTCGCCCTGCTTATGTGTCTATGGCCGATGAAAGCGCTGCGCGCGAATTACGGATCATCCTGGCGGAAAACGCGGTGAAAACCGAGGTGCTGTCGGGTGAGCAGTCTGCTTGCGAATTGGCTGCATTGAACGATGTTGATCAGGTGACGGCTGCCATTGTCGGAGCCGCAGGATTGTTGCCTACCTTGGCCGCTGTTCGTGCCGGTAAGCAGGTGTTATTGGCGAACAAAGAGTCGTTAGTGACCTGCGGCCGGCTGTTTATGGAGGCGGTACAAAAGAGCCAGGCACAATTGTTGCCGCTGGACAGTGAGCATAACGCTATTTTCCAGAGTTTGCCTGAGAGCATTCAGCGCCAGTTGGGATATTCCTGTCTGCAGGAACATGGTGTTTCGCGTATTGTTCTGACCGGTTCTGGCGGGCCATTCCGCACCACGCCATTGGCGCAGTTTGCGGCCATGACGCCGGATCAGGCCTGTGCGCACCCTAACTGGTCGATGGGCCGCAAGATCTCGGTGGATTCCGCCACCATGATGAATAAAGGCCTGGAATACATCGAAGCTCGCTGGTTGTTTAATGCCTCAGCCGAGCAAATGGAAGTCATCCTGCATCCGCAGTCGGTGATCCATTCCATGGTGCGCTATGCTGATGGTAGCGTGCTAGCACAATTGGGTACGCCAGATATGCGCACCCCGATCGCTCATGCGATGGCCTACCCGCAGCGGGTTCACTCTGGGGTGGCGGCGCTCGATTTTTGCCGTATAGGCGCGCTGACCTTCTCTGAACCGGAGCGTGAGCGTTATCCGTGCCTGTATCTGGCGATTGAAGCCTTTGATGCTGGGCAAGCTGCAACAACGGCGATCAATGCAGCCAATGAAATCGCCGTGGCGGCATTCTTGCAGGAAGAAATTCGATTTACCGACATTGCTGTGGTGAATCAAACAGTGGTTGAACGTTTGGCATTGCAGGAACCTTCTTGTGTTGAGGGGGTTTTAGACATCGATCGTCAGGCTCGTGAAATAGCTCGCAACGTGGTCCGGGTATTGCGTGTTTAATCTGTAGCGCATTGTCTGATTTTGTTTGCAAATTGCGTTCGCAACCGTGGGGCCGTTTGTTCGCGCTTCACGGAGGTGGTATAGTCTGCGCCACAATCATCGGATATACCGTTGAATAATGGCCGGATTGGTGCGTCATGAACCGATATTTCCCAGACGTTTTCTGGGGGCGCAAGGTGGGCAGACTGAAAAGCTGTGTCAGGCACACGGCTTTTTTTGCGCGCTAGGGCTGGATGTTCCGGTTAGGCTGGTGTGTTTCTACCGAGGGAATAAGTACGAGTTATGTCGTCCGCAAACCAACAAGAAGCTAATCTGTCTGCTCAGGGGCCGCGTCATGTCGCTATTATTATGGATGGCAACGGGCGATGGGCTAAACGTCAGGGTAAGTTACGTGTCTTCGGTCATAAAGCAGGAGTGAAGTCAGTACGCCGTGCGGTCAGTTTTGCTGCCAGTAACCATTTGGATGCACTCACGCTTTACGCCTTCAGCAGTGAGAACTGGAATCGCCCGGCACAGGAAGTGTCTGCCCTGATGGAACTGTTCGTGCGCGCACTGGACAGCGAAGTAAAAAGTTTGCATAAACATAACGTCAGGCTGCGTGTGATCGGCGATATTAGCCGTTTCAGCGCCCGTTTGCAGGAACGTATTCGTCGCTCTGAGCAACTGACAGAAAACAACGATGGCCTGACGCTGAATATTGCCGCCAATTATGGTGGGCGTTGGGATATCATTCAAGGAGTGAGGGATCTGGCCGAGCAGGTGCAGCAAGGTGTGTTGCGCCCGGAACAGATCAGCGAGGAACTGCTGAGTGAACGTGTCTGCATGAGCGATCTGTCACCAGTGGATTTAGTGATCCGTACCGGTGGCGAACATCGCATAAGTAACTTCTTGTTGTGGCAAATTGCTTACGCCGAGCTTTACTTTACTGATGTACTCTGGCCTGATTTTGATGAACTTGTCTTTGAAGGTGCGCTGAATGCATTTGCACAACGTGAGCGTCGCTTCGGGGGAACAACACCTATCGGCGCCAATGCGCCTTAGGGGGAACCTTTGCTGAAGTATCGCCTCATCACTGCTCTGATTTTAATTCCGCTGGTTATCGCAGCGCTGTTCTTGCTGCCGCCGCTGGGCTTTGCCTTGGTCACACTCGCTGTGTGCATGTTAGCAGCCTGGGAATGGGGACAGCTTGCCGGTTTCGCAACGCGTTCGCAGCGTCTCTGGTTGGCGATATTATGCGGCTTCCTGCTGGCATTGATGATGCTCAGTGTGCCCGCCTATCATCACACCGCCGATCGGTTACAGGTCGGTGTGCCTCTGTGGTTGTCGCTGGTCTGGTGGTTGGTAGCACTGCTACTGGTGCTCTTCTACCCCGGTTCCGCTGCACTGTGGCGTCATTCGCGCCCGCTGCGTCTGGTGTTCGGCCTGCTGACCATTGTCCCGTTCTTCTGGGGTATGGTGGCTTTGCGCCAGTTCGGTTATGAGCAGAATCATTTTACCGGTGCTTGGTGGTTGCTGTACGTCATGCTGCTGGTATGGGGAGCCGATTCTGGTGCCTATATGTTCGGCAAATTGTTCGGCAAGCACAAACTGGCACCGAAGGTTTCTCCAGGTAAAACCTGGGAAGGGCTGATTGGTGGGTTGGTGACTTCGGCGGTGATTTCGTGGCTGTTTGGTCGCTATGCGCCGTTGAATATTGTTCCAGTCACTTTACTGGTTTGTTCAGTGATTGCTGCGCTGGCTTCGGTGTTAGGCGATCTCACTGAAAGTATGTTCAAACGTGAAGCGGGTATCAAAGACAGTGGTCATTTGATACCAGGGCACGGCGGGATACTGGATCGTATTGATAGTTTGACCGCAGCAGTGCCTGTATTTGCCTGCTTGATGCTGTTAGTGTTTTAATCCGTCGTCATCGGCGGGGAGTGAAGGGTTTATATGGTCAGCGTGCTCTGGAACTTGGTAGCGTTTGTTATTGCTCTGGGTGTATTGATCACCGTACATGAGTTTGGGCACTTTTGGGTGGCCCGCCGCTGTGGTGTCCGTGTAGAACGCTTCTCCATTGGTTTTGGCCGGGCGCTGTGGCGCCGTACTGACCGCCAGGGCACTGAATATGTCATCGCCATGATCCCCCTTGGCGGTTATGTCAAAATGCTTGACGAGCGCGTAGAAACGGTTGCACCGGAGCAGCGTCATCAGGCGTTCAACAATAAAACAGTCTGGCAGCGCGCGGCGATTATCAGCGCTGGCCCCATCGCCAACTTCCTGTTTGCCATCCTGGCTTACTGGATCGTCTTCATCATCGGCGTGCCGAGTTTCCGCCCGGTTATTGGCGAAATTGCGCCACAATCCATTGCGGCCATTGCCGAAATTTCCCCAGGCATGGAACTTAAGTCCGTTGACGGTATCGAAACGCCTGATTGGGAATCCGTTCGGCTGGCACTGGTGAGTAAAATTGGTGATGCGCAAACCGAGGTAGGGGTTGCCCCGTTCGGTTCTTCACAGGTGGTGAGCAAAACTCTGGATCTGCGTCATTGGAGTTTTGAGCCGGACAAAGAAGATCCTGTTCGTTCCCTAGGCATGATCCCGCGTGGTCCGCAGATAGAATCTGTGCTGGCAGAAGTGCAACAAGGATCGGCTGCGCAAAAGGCAGGTTTACAAACAGGGGACAGGATCGTTAAAGTCGATGGTCAGTTGCTTGGGCGTTGGTCAACCTTGGTTAAACGGATCCATGATGGCCCGGGTAAACCGTTGGTTTTAGGGATCGAAAGAAACGGCAACCCCTTGTCTTTAACGCTGATACCGGATACAAAGCCGGTGGGAAAAGATAAAACGGTAGGTTTTGCAGGCATAATACCGAAAGTGCTACCGTTGCCTGATGAGTATAAGACGATTCGCCAGTATGGGCCGTTCCCTGCGTTATATCAGGCTGGGGACAAAACCTGGCAGCTAATGCGGCTGACGGTCAACATGCTGGGTAAATTAATCACCGGTGATGTAAAGCTGAACAATCTGAGTGGCCCGATTTCCATTGCACAGGGAGCAGGGGCGTCAGCAGGGGTTGGGTTTGTGTATTATATGATGTTTCTGGCGTTGATTAGTGTCAACCTAGGGATCATCAACCTATTCCCATTACCGGTATTAGATGGTGGGCATCTCCTCTTCCTGGCGATAGAAAAGCTGAAGGGTGGGCCGGTTTCTGAGCGAGTACAGGACTACAGTTATCGCATCGGTTCGATCGTGTTGATACTGTTAATGGGTCTTGCACTTTTCAATGATTTTTCTCGCCTTTAGGGGCGGGGACAGGTTAGGAAGAACGCATAACAACGATGGCGATGAAAAAGTTGCTCATAGCGTCGCTGCTGTTTGGCAGCGCCACCGTATACGGTGCAGACGGGTTCGTAGTGAAAGATATTCATTTCGAAGGCCTGCAACGAGTCGCCGTCGGTGCGGCGTTACTCAACATGCCGGTTCGCGTAGGCGATACCGTCTCTGATGATGATATCAGTAATACCATCCATGCCTTGTTTGCCACCGGCAACTTCGAGGATGTTCGCGTACTGCGCGATGGTGATACGCTGATTGTTCAGGTTAAGGAACGCCCTACCATTGCCAGCATCACTTTCTCCGGCAACAAGTCGGTGAAAGAGGATATGCTCAAGCAAAACCTGGAGGCTTCTGGCGTCCGGGTTGGTGAAGCACTCGACCGCACCACCTTATCCAGCATTGAAAAAGGGTTGGAAGACTTCTACTACAGCGTCGGGAAATACAGCGCCTCGGTAAAAGCTGTCGTGACACCGTTGCCGCGTAACCGTGTTGACCTGAAGCTGGTGTTCGCTGAAGGGGTTTCCGCCACGATCCAGCAAATCAATATTGTTGGCAACCATGCTTTCACCAACGATGAACTGATCTCACGCTTCCAATTGCGTGATGAAGTGCCATGGTGGAACGTGGTTGGCGATCGTAAATACCAGAAGCAGAAACTGGCGGGTGACCTTGAAATCCTGCGCAGCTTCTATCTGGATCGCGGTTATGCCCGTTTTAATATTGATTCGACGCAGGTTAGCCTGACGCCGGACAAAAAAGGGATTTATATCACCATCAACATTACAGAGGGCGAGCAGTATAAGCTCTCTGGTGTAGTGGTGAACGGCAACCTGGCGGGTCATTCGGCGGAAGTTGCCCAGTTGACCAAAATAGAGCCGGGTGAACTGTATAGCGGCAGCAAAGTGACCAAAATGGAAGACAACATCAAGAAGATGTTGGGCCGTTATGGTTATGCCTACCCGCGTGTGCAGACTCAGCCTGAAATCAATGATACGGATAAAACCGTGAAGCTGATGGTTAACATTGACGCGGGTAACCGTTTCTATGTTCGTCGCATCAAATTTGAAGGTAACGATACCAGCAAAGATGCCGTATTGCGTCGCGAAATGCGCCAGATGGAAGGCGCATGGCTGGGCAACGATCAGGTTGAACAGGGTAAAGATCGCCTGAACCGCTTGGGTTACTTCGAAACCGTAGATGTAGAAACCCAGCGTGTACCGGGTACTCCAGATCAGGTTGATGTTGTCTACAAGGTGAAAGAACGTAACACCGGCACCCTGAACTTTGGTGTCGGTTACGGCACTGAGAGTGGCGTCAGCTTCCAGGCGGGTGTGCAGCAGGATAACTGGCTGGGTACGGGTTACTCTGTTGGTATCAACGGTACCAAGAACGATTATCAGACCTATGCCGAGCTGTCGGTCACCAACCCGTACTTCACCGTGGATGGTGTCAGCTTGGGTGGCCGCGTCTTCTATAATGACTTTAAGGCCAATAACGCCGATCTGTCTGATTATACCAACAGCAGCTATGGTGTAGACGGTACGCTGGGCTTCCCGATCAACGAGAACAACTCGTTGCGTGCTGGCTTGGGTTATGTTCATAACTCCCTGTCGCAAATGAAGCCGCAGATTGCCATGTGGCGTTATCTGGACTCAGTCGGTGAGAATCCGGATCTGATAAATCGCGCCAGCTATACGGCGAACGACTTCCCGCTGACGCTGGGTTGGACTTACAACAATCTGGATCGTGGTTATTTCCCGACGTCGGGTAACCGTACCACGCTGAATGGCAAGGTTGTTGCACCGGGTTCTGACAACTCGTACTACAAATTCACGTTGGATAGCACGCAATACTTGCCAATCGACGACGATGCTACCTGGGTGATGCTGGGCCGTGGTCGCGTGGGTTATGCCGATGGTCTTGGCGGCAAAGAGATGCCGTTCTATGAGAACTTCTATGCGGGTGGTTCAAGCACCGTGCGCGGCTTCCAGTCCAATACCATCGGTCCGAAAGCGGTTTACTACAACTCCAACTCGTACACTTGTAATGATGCGCCGGGTAGCAGCGTGCCGCAGGTTATCTGTAATTCCAGCGATGCGGTTGGTGGTAACGCCATGGCTGTTGCTAGCCTGGAGCTGATTACACCGACGCCGTTTATCAGCGAGAAATATGCCAACTCAGTGCGTACTTCCGTGTTTATGGATGCGGGTACGGTATGGGATACCAAGTGGCAGAACACTAGCCAGACGCGCATGTTCGATATTCCGGATTACAGCAAAGCGAGTAATATTCGCGTATCTGTAGGCCTTGCCGTGCAATGGATGTCACCGTTGGGGCCGTTGGTATTCTCTTATGCTGACCCGATCAAGAAATACGATGGTGATAAATCTGAGCAATTCCAGTTTAACATTGGTAAAACCTGGTAACGGGTTTCACTTCTGGGCATAAGCAGTTAAAAAGAATCGCAAATGCCAGACTGACATCAAAACAAAGGGAGAGGATTCTCATTGTGTTGCGTGCAAGGTCTGGCAGATTGTGTACTTCAAAGTGTCGTGTGACACAAACGGGTGATGGTAAGGAGTTTATAGTGAAAAAGTGGTTGTGTGCCGCAGGCCTCGGTTTAGCAATGGCTGCTTCAGCAGGCGTTCAGGCAGCTGACAAAATTGCTGTCGTTAACGTTTCCAGTATTTTCCAACAGTTGCCAGCACGTGAAGCCGTGGCTAAACAACTGGAAGGCGAGTTTAAAGGCCGCGCGAGCGAACTCCAGAACATGGAACGCGATCTGCAGACTAAAATGCAGAAATTGCAGCGTGACGGTTCTACCATGAAAGCGAGCGATCGTGCCAAAATGGAAAAGGATGTGATGGCACAGCGCGAGCAGTTCTCTCAGAAAGCTCAGGCTTTTGAGCAGGACAACCGTCGCCGCCAGATGGAAGAGCGTAACAAAATCCTGGGCCGTATTCAGGATGCCGTGAAAGCCGTTGCCAGCAAAGAAGGCTATGATGTAGTGATCGACGCTAACGCGGTGGCTTACGTAGGAACTTCTAAAGACATCACTGCTGACGTGCTGAAACAGGTTAAATAACAACATGCCTTCGATTCGACTGGCTGATTTAGCACAGCAGTTGGATGCACAATTGCACGGTGATGGCGATATTGCCATCACCGGCATTGCTTCTATGCATTCTGCCCAGGCTGGCCAAATCACGTTTTTGTCAAACAGCCGCTATCAAGAACAGCTGGCTTCTTGCCAGGCGAGTGCCGTTGTTTTGACCTCTGCAGATTTACCCCATTGTCGCTCTGCGGCGCTGGTGGTTAAGAACCCTTATCTGACTTATGCGCGTATGGCGCAATTGATGGATACCACGCCGGCACCTGCAGCGGATATCGCGCCTAGTGCGGTGATTTCCCCGGAAGCTCGGCTTGGGCAAAATGTTGCCATTGGGGCAAATGCGGTTATTGAGTCCGGTGCAGAACTCGGCGATAACGTGGTTATCGGCCCTGGCTGTTTTATCGGCAAACACGCACGCATTGGTGCGGGTACGCGTTTGTGGGCAAACGTGACGATTTATCATGAAGTTGAAATCGGCCAGCACTGCCTGATCCAATCTGGAACGGTGATTGGTGCTGATGGTTTCGGCTATGCTAACGAGCATGGCAACTGGATCAAGATTCCGCAGTTGGGTACGGTGATCATCGGCGATCGTGTCGAGATCGGCGCTTGTACCACTATCGATCGCGGGGCGCTGGATAACACTCTGATTGGGAATGGTGTTATCATTGATAACCAATGCCAGATTGCGCATAACGTAGTAATTGGCGACAATACCGCTGTCGCCGGTGGTGTGATTATGGCTGGCAGCCTGAAAATCGGCCGCTATTGCCAGATTGGTGGGGCCAGTGTGATCAATGGCCATATGGAGATCGCTGACAAGGTTGTTGTCACCGGTATGGGAATGGTTATGCGACCAATTACCGAACCTGGGGTATACTCCTCGGGCATTCCGTTACAACCCAATAAAGTTTGGCGTAAAACCGCTGCGTTGGTGATGAATATCGATGAGATCAGCAAGCGCTTAAAAGCTGTCGAACGAAAAGTCGGAAAAGACTGATCACCACTGCCCGCCTGACTGGGTGCACACCGAAACGCGTTGGCCTTAAAGCCAAAAGCGCAAAGAGTTGTTAATTTGCGGCCTGCATGATGATCTCCTTTTTGGGGTCAACGCAGGCCGTGTTGTTGATGCCATCAGTTTTTAGAGACAGGAAGAGTATTTTGACTACTGACACTCATACTCTGGATATTGCAGAAATTTTGGAACTGCTTCCTCACCGTTACCCATTCTTGCTGGTTGACCGTGTACTGGAGTTTGAAGAGAACAAATATCTGCGTGCAGTGAAAAACGTCTCTGTTAATGAGCCGTTTTTCCAGGGGCATTTCCCTGGTAAACCGATTTTCCCAGGCGTATTGATTCTGGAAGCGATGGCGCAGGCCACGGGTATTCTGGCATTCAAGAGCGTAGGTAAACTGGAACCGGGCGAATTGTATTATTTTGCAGGTATTGATGAAGCTCGCTTCAAACGCCCTGTGGTGCCAGGTGATCAGATGATCATGGAAGTCACTTTCGAAAAAACCCGCCGTGGCCTGACGCGCTTTAAAGGCGTGGCGACCGTTGACGGAAAAATTGTCTGCGAAGCAACCATGATGTGTGCCCGCAGCCGGGAGGCATAATCCGTGATTGATAAAACCGCCTTTATTCATCCTAGCGCGATCGTTGAAGAGGGTGCCGTTATCGGCGCTGGTGCGCAGATCGGTCCTTTCTGTTACGTCGGCTCCCAGGTGGAAATCGGCGCGGGTACGGTACTGAAATCTCACGTGGTGGTGAACGGTATCACTAAGATCGGCCGTGATAACCAGATTTATCAGTTCGCCTCCATTGGCGAAGTGAATCAGGATCTGAAGTATGCCGGTGAACCAACGCGTGTTGAGATTGGCGATCGTAACCGCATTCGCGAAAGCGTGACTATCCATCGCGGTACTGCGCAGGGTACGGGCCTAACCAAGGTGGGTAACGACAACCTGCTGATGGTTAACGTGCATGTTGCCCATGATTGTGTGGTCGGTAATTCCTGTGTGCTTGCCAACAACGCGACGCTGGCGGGCCATGTCGAGATTGACGACTACGCCATTATCGGTGGTATGACCGCTATCCATCAGTTCTGCGTTATCGGTGCTCATGTGATGGTGGGGGGCTGTTCCGGTGTGGCTCAGGACGTACCTCCTTTTGTCATCGCACAAGGCAACCATGCGACGCCGTTCGGGGTTAACGCCGTAGGGCTGAAACGCCGTGGTTTCGATAAGGATGAATTGCAGGCAATTCGTAACGCCTACAAAATCCTTTATCGCAGCGAAAAGACCTTGGATGAAGCTAAATCAGAAATCGAAACCCTGGCGCAAGAGCAGCCAGTGGTGCAGCAGTTCCTTGATTTCTTTAGCCGTTCCACCCGCGGGATCATTCGCTGATTTATGCCAAATCGTCCATTGACTATCGGATTGGTCGCCGGGGAAACCTCTGGTGATATTCTTGGTGCCGGGTTAATCCGCGCGCTGAAGGTGCAGCATCCAGAAGCCCGTTTTGTTGGTGTGGCAGGCCCGTTGATGCAGGCCGAAGGGTGTGAAGCCTGGTATGAAATGGAAGAGCTGGCGGTAATGGGAGTGGTAGAGGTTCTTGAGCGTTTACCACGCCTGTTGAAGATCCGCAGGGATCTTACCCGCCGGTTCAGTGAACTGGCACCTGACGTATTTGTGGGTATCGATGCGCCAGATTTCAATATCACGTTGGAAGGCCGCCTGAAAAAGCGTGGTATCCGCACTATTCACTATGTCAGCCCGTCAGTCTGGGCCTGGCGTCAAAAGCGCGTTTTCAAAATTGGTAAAGCGACCGACCTAGTGTTGGCGTTTCTCCCTTTCGAAAAAGCGTTTTACGATCGTTTCAACGTTCCCTGCCGTTTTATCGGCCACACCATGGCCGATGCGATGCCGTTGCAGCCGGATAAACTGGCCGCACGCGCTGCGTTAGGGATTGCCCCTGAAGCACGTTGCCTGGCGCTGTTGCCCGGCAGCCGTGGTGCTGAAGTAGAGATGTTGAGCGGTGATTTCCTCAAGACTGCGCAACTGCTGCGTACTCACTATCCCGATCTGGAAGTGGTAGTACCTTTGGTGAATGCCAAGCGGCGTGAGCAGTTCGAGCGTATCAAGGCCGAAGTGGCACCGGAACTGACGGTGCATCTGCTGGACGGCAAAGGGCGCGAAGCCATGATCGCCAGCGATGCCGTTCTGTTGGCCTCAGGGACTGCTGCGCTGGAATGTATGCTGGCGAAGTGCCCGATGGTCGTGGGTTACCGCATGAAACCCTTTACTTATTGGTTGGCGGAGCGATTGGTGAAAACTCCGTACGTTTCGCTGCCAAACCTGCTGGCGGGGCGTGAAATCGTGCCCGAACTGCTGCAACACGACTGTGTGCCGGATAAATTGGCTGCGGCACTGTTGCCGTTGTTGGAAGAGAGCCCGCAAGCCGAGCAGTTGAAACAGACTTTCCTTGAACTGCACCTGAGTATTCGCTGTGGTGCAGACGAGCAGGCCGCTCAGGCGGTATTGGAGCTGGCAAAAGCATGATTGAACCCTTTGTTTATCCTGTCGCCCGGCTGATTGCGGGTGTGGATGAGGTGGGCCGTGGCCCGCTGGTGGGAGCCGTAGTTACCGCTGCGGTAATCCTCGATCCGGCACGGCCGATTGTTGGCTTGGCAGATTCCAAAAAGCTCAGTGAGAAGCGCCGCGAAGCGCTGTATGAAGAGATCGTGGAAAAGGCGTTATCCTGGAGCCTGGGGCGTGCTGAGCCGGAAGAGATTGATCGGCTGAATATTCTGCATGCCACTATGCTGGCGATGCAGCGTGCGGTGGCTGGCTTGCCCCTCACACCCGACATGGTATTAATTGACGGTAACCGCTGCCCCAGTTTGCCGATGCGTTCGCAGGCGGTGGTTAAGGGGGATAGCCGAGTGGCAGAGATCAGCGCGGCTTCTATCCTGGCGAAAGTGACACGCGATCGCGAAATGACCGAATTGGATCGGGTATTCCCAGAGTACGGTTTTGCCCAGCATAAAGGCTACCCTACCGCTTTCCATCTCGAAAAGCTGGCAGCATTGGGGGCCACTCAACACCATCGCCGCAGCTTCGCGCCGGTAAGACGTGCGCTGGAACTGTAGTAGCCTTGAAAGCAAAGAGTTAACCTTGGCCCGCTAAGCTGGGCCCTACACCTTGGTATCTGGATATGGCCGAACCTCGTTTTATTCACCTGCGCGTTCATAGTGACTACTCCATGATTGATGGATTAGCCAAGATCGGCCCGTTGGTGAAAAAAGCTGCCGAACTTGCCATGCCCGCTTTGGCGGTCACCGATTTCACCAACCTGTGTGGCCTGGTGAAGTTCTACGGCAGTGCGCATGGTGCCGGGATCAAACCGATCATCGGTGCAGATTTCCATGTGCAAAGCGAGGTGCTGGGTGATGAACTGGCGCAACTTACCGTGCTGGCGACCAATAACCAAGGTTATCAAAACCTGACTCTGTTGATTTCCCACGCTTATCAGCGTGGTTACGGTGCTGCTGGTCCGATTATTGACCGCGACTGGCTGATCGAACACCGTGAAGGGTTGATCCTGCTTTCCGGTGCGCGGATGGGCGACGTTGGCAAATTCTTGCTGCGTGGTAACCAGGCGCAGGTTGATCAATGCCTGGCGTTTTATCAGGAATATTTTCCCGACAACTACTATCTGGAACTGATCCGCACCGGTCGCGCAGACGAAGAGAACTATCTGCATGCCGCCGTAGCGCTGGCTACCGAGCGCGGTTTGCCAGTAGTAGCCACCAACGATGTGCGTTTCCTGGTGGAAGATGACTTCGATGCGCATGAAATTCGTGTGGCGATCCACGACGGTTTTACGCTAGACGATCCCAAGCGCCCGCGTAACTACAGCCCGCAGCAGTTTATGCGCAGTGAAGACGAAATGTGCGAGCTGTTTGCCGATATCCCCGAGGCACTGATCAACAGCGTCGAAATCGCTAAGCGTTGTAACGTGACCATTCGCCTTGGCGAATACTTCCTGCCGCAGTTTCCTACCGGTGAAATGACCACCGAGGATTTCCTGGTGGCGAAATCCCAGGAAGGGTTGGAAGAACGTCTCGAATTCCTGTTCCCCGATCCCGAAGTGCGTGCTCAGCGTCGCCCAGAATACGACGAACGTCTGGATGTTGAACTGCGAGTGATCAACCAGATGGGCTTCCCTGGCTACTTCCTGATCGTGATGGAGTTCATCCAGTGGTCGAAAGATAACGATGTACCGGTAGGGCCGGGGCGTGGTTCCGGTGCCGGTTCGCTGGTGGCCTATGCGCTGAAAATCACCGATCTGGATCCGCTGGCGTTTGATCTGCTGTTCGAACGTTTCCTGAATCCGGAACGCGTGTCGATGCCCGATTTCGACGTCGATTTCTGCATGGAAAAGCGCGATCTGGTGATTGAACACGTAGCGGAGATGTACGGCCGTGAAGCGGTATCGCAGATCATCACCTTCGGTACTATGGCAGCGAAGGCGGTGATCCGCGATGTGGGCCGCGTGTTGGGTCATCCGTATGGTTTTGTTGACCGTATTTCCAAGCTGGTGCCACCCGATCCGGGGATGACGCTGGAAAAGGCTTTTGCCGCTGAACCGCAACTGCCAGAAATTTATGAGGCAGACGAAGAGGTCAGGGCGCTGATCGACATGGCGCGTAAGCTGGAAGGGGTGACGCGTAACGCTGGCAAGCATGCGGGCGGGGTGGTGATCGCACCCACCAAAATCACAGACTTCGCGCCGCTGTATTGTGATGCCGAAGGTAACCACCCGGTTACCCAGTTCGATAAAAACGACGTGGAATATGCCGGGCTGGTGAAGTTTGACTTCCTTGGCCTGCGTACCCTGACCATCATCGACTGGGCGTTGGCGATGATCAACGCGCGCCGCGCCAAGACCGGGCTGGAACCGATCGATATCGCCGCTATTCCGCTGGATGACAAGCCAAGCTTCGACATGCTACAGCGTTCGGAAACCACGGCGGTATTCCAGCTTGAATCGCGCGGCATGAAAGACCTGATCAAGCGTCTGAAGCCTGACTGCTTCGAAGATATGATCGCACTGGTGGCGCTGTTCCGCCCAGGCCCTTTGCAGTCGGGCATGGTAGATAACTTTATCGACCGTAAGCATGGGCGCGAAGCGATTTCCTATCCTGATATTCAGTGGCAGCATGAGTCGCTGAAACCAGTGCTGGAGCCGACCTATGGCATCATCCTGTATCAGGAACAGGTCATGCAGATTGCCCAGGTGCTGGCAGGTTACACGCTGGGTGGCGCGGATATGCTGCGTCGTGCGATGGGTAAAAAGAACCCGGTCGAAATGGCCAAACAGCGCGGCGGGTTTGAAGACGGCGCTAAATCGCGCGGTATCGACGGTGAACTGTCGGTAAAAATCTTCGATCTGGTAGAAAAATTCGCTGGTTACGGCTTTAACAAATCGCACTCAGCCGCTTATGCGCTCGTGTCGTACCAAACGCTGTGGCTGAAAGCCCACTATCCCGCCGAGTTTATGGCGGCAGTGATGACCGCCGATATGGATAACACCGATAAGGTGGTTGGGCTGGTGGATGAGTGCTGGCGCATGGGGTTGAAAATCCTGCCGCCGGATATCAACAGCGGGCAATATCACTTCCACGTCAATGACGAAGGCGAGATCGTTTACGGCATTGGCGCGATTAAAGGCGTGGGCGAAGGGCCGATTGAGGCGATTATCGAGGCGCGTAACAGCGGTGAGCAGGGGTATTTCAAAGATCTGTTCGATCTGTGCGCGCGCTCTGATGTCAAAAAACTGAATCGCCGTATTCTGGAAAAACTGATCATGTCCGGGGCGTTCGATCGCCTGGGGCCGCACCGTGCTGCGCTAATGAATTCGCTGGGCGATGCGCTGAAAGCGGCCGATCAGCATGCCAAAGCCGAAGCGATCGGCCAGGCGGATATGTTTGGCGTGTTGGCGGAAGCGCCGGAGCAGGTAGAGCAGTCTTATGCTAACGTGCCGCTCTGGCAAGAACAGGTGGTGCTGGATGGCGAGCGCGAAACGCTGGGGCTCTATCTCACCGGCCATCCGATCACCCAGTATTTGAAAGAAATCGAACGCTATGCCGGTGGCCAGCGTTTGAAAGATATGCATCCGACAGAACGGGGCAAGATGACCACCGCCGTCGGGCTGGTGATTGCCGCCCGGGTTATGGTGACCAAACGGGGCAATCGTATCGGCATTTGTACGCTGGATGACCGTTCTGGCCGCCTGGAAGTGATGTTATTCACCGAAGCGCTGGAAAAATACCAGCATTTGTTGGAAAAAGACCGTATCCTGATCGCCACTGGACAGGTCAGCTTCGATGACTTCAGCGGCGGGCTTAAAATGATGGTCCGCGAGTTAATGGATATCAGTGAAGCCCGTGAAAAATACGCTCGTGGGCTTGCTATCTCGCTGACGGACAGGCAAATTGATGACCAGCTTTTGAACCGTCTCCGCCAGTCGTTGGAACCCCATCGCTCGGGGACGATTCCAGTGCATCTCTACTATCAACGGGAAGATGCACGAGCAAGGCTGCGTTTTGGCGCAACCTGGCGCGTGACGCCGACCGACCGCTTGTTGATAGATTTGCGGACCCTGGTAGGTAATGAGCAGGTGGAACTGGAATTTGACTAAAATAGGAATGCTATGAGTCTGAATTTTCTTGATTTTGAACAGCCGATTGCAGAGCTGGAAGCGAAAATTGACTCGCTGACTGCAGTCAACCGTCAAGACGAAAAATTAGATATTAATCTGGACGAAGAGGTTCAGCGCCTGCGTGAAAAGAGCGTTGAGCTGACGCGCAAGATTTTTTCCGATCTTGGGGCTTGGCAGATTGCCCAATTGGCACGCCACCCGCGCCGCCCTTATACGTTGGATTATATCGAACATATTTTCACCGACTTTGAAGAACTGGCTGGCGATCGCGCCTATGCCGATGACAAAGCCATTGTCGGTGGTATCGCACGGCTGGATGGTCGCCCGGTGATGATCATTGGTCATCAGAAAGGGCGCGAAACCAAAGAGAAAATCCGCCGCAACTTCGGCATGCCAGCGCCAGAAGGCTATCGCAAAGCGCTGCGCCTGATGGAAATGGCTTCTCGCTTCAAACTGCCACTGATTACCTTCATCGATACCCCAGGGGCTTATCCGGGTGTAGGTGCAGAAGAACGTGGCCAATCTGAAGCGATCGCCCGCAACCTGCGCGAAATGTCCCGCCTGAATATCCCGGTGATCTGCACCGTGATCGGCGAGGGTGGCTCCGGCGGTGCGCTGGCTATCGGCGTTGGCGATAAAGTAAATATGCTGCAATACAGCACCTACTCGGTGATTTCGCCGGAAGGTTGTGCCTCAATTCTGTGGAAAAGCGCCGACAAAGCGCCGATTGCCGCAGAAGCGATGGGCATTACCGCACCGCGCCTGAAAGAGCTGAAACTGATCGATTCGGTGATCCCGGAACCTTTGGGCTCTGCACATCGCGATGTACCGGCGATGGCCGCTGCATTGAAAGCACAGTTGCTGGCCGATCTGGCGGATCTGGATGGTTTCAACAACGAAGAGTTGCTCAACCGCCGTTATCAGCGCTTGATGAACTACGGCTACTGCTGAGTTTGCCTGCGCCACAAGAAACCGCCTGCCCAGGCGGTTTTTTTACGCCTGTCATTCGTGGTTTAGGATGAGCAGGGTACA
This sequence comes from Serratia sp. YWN4, assembly GCF_055790845.1. Taxonomy (NCBI): domain Bacteria; kingdom Pseudomonadati; phylum Pseudomonadota; class Gammaproteobacteria; order Enterobacterales; family Yersiniaceae; genus Serratia; species Serratia sp. YWN4. The sequence goes on along the minus strand of NZ_CM147696.1, from coordinate 4,159,435 downwards.
CTCTGTTGGTTTTTCATGTTGTTATAAGCCTTGGTAGTTAACTGACAGGAGCAGCCCGATGAATATCATCGCGATCATGAGCCCGACGGGTGTTTATTACAAAGATGAACCGATCCGTGAGCTCCACACCGCATTGGCCTCCATGGGCTTCCAACTGGTATATCCGAAAAACAGCGGCGATCTGCTGAAGCTGATTGAGCACAACGCGCGTATCTGTGGAGTGGTGTTCGACTGGGACGATTATAGCCTCGAACTGTGCAGCGAAATCAACGATCTCAATGAATATCTGCCGCTGTATGCGTTTATCAACACTCATTCCACTTTCGATGTCAGCCTGCATGAAATGCGCATGGTGCTGTATTTCTTCGAATATGGCTTGAACGCCGCAGAGGATATTGCCCAGCGCATCCAGCAGTACACCGATGAATATAGGGATACCATTACCCCGCCGCTGACCAAGGCGCTGTTCACCTATGTGAAAGAGGGCAAGTACACGTTCTGCACGCCGGGCCATATGGCGGGCACCGCGTTTCAGAAAAGCCCGGTGGGCTGCCTGTTCTATGATTTTTTCGGTGCCAACACGCTGAAGGCCGATATTTCCATCTCGGTAACCGAGCTGGGTTCATTGCTCGATCACACCGGCCCACACTTGGAGGCGGAAGAGTATATCGCCCGTACCTTCAACGCTGAGCAGAGTTATCTGGTGACCAACGGCACATCCACCGCCAACAAGATCGTCGGTATGTATTCGGCACCGGCGGGTAGCACGGTGCTGATTGACCGCAACTGCCACAAATCGCTGTGCCATTTGCTGATGATGTGCGACATCGTGCCGATTTACCTGCGCCCGCTGCGCAATGCCTACGGTATTTTGGGCGGCATCCCCCAGCGTGAACTTTCTCATGACAGCATTGCCAAACGGGTGGCCGAAACCGCCAACGCCAGTTGGCCAGTGCATGCGGTGATCACCAATTCCACCTATGACGGTTTGCTGTATAACACCGATTACATCAAGCAGACGCTGGATGTGGCATCGATTCACTTCGATTCCGCTTGGGTGCCCTATACCAATTTTCACCCGATCTACGAAGGCAAAAGCGGCATGAGCGGCGAGCGCATTCCGGGCAAAGTGATTTATGAAACCCAATCGACGCACAAATTACTCGCGGCGTTTTCGCAGGCGTCGATGATTCATATCAAAGGTGATTACGATGAAAACACCTTTAATGAAGCCTATATGATGCACACCACCACCTCGCCGCATTACGGCATTGTTGCTTCGATGGAAACCGCGGCGGCTATGCTGCGCGGTAATCCGGGGCGGCGCATGATTAATCGCTCTGTGGAGCGGGCGCTGCATTTCCGCCGTGAAGTCCAGCGCCTGCGGGCAGAGAGCGACAGTTGGTTTTTCGATATCTGGCAGCCGGAAGAAATCGACGAGGCGCAGTGCTGGCCGCTGAACCCGGATGATAACTGGCATGGTTTTGGCAATACCGATCGCGATCATATGTATCTGGATCCGATCAAGGTTACCATTCTGACGCCGGGAATGAACGAACTGGGCGAGTTGGAGAGCAGCGGCATTCCGGCGGCGCTGGTGGCGAAATATCTGGATGAGCGCGGTATCGTGGTGGAGAAAACCGGGCCGTATAATCTATTGTTCCTGTTCAGCATCGGTATCGATAAAACCAAGGCAATGAGCCTGTTGCGTGGCTTGACCGATTTCAAACGCGCATACGATCTCAATCTGCGGGTGAAAAACATGCTGCCGGATCTGTATGCTGAGGATCCAGATTTTTATCGCCATATGCGCATTCAGGAGCTCGCCGCCGGGATCCACCAACTGATTGGCCAGCATGATTTACCGCGCCTGATGCAGCGGGCGTTTGACGTTTTGCCGGAAATGAAGCTGACGCCTTATGAGATGTTCCAGCAGCAGGTACGGGGCAACGTGGAAACCTGCGAGATCGGCCAGTTGATCGGCAAAGTGGCCGCTAACATGATCCTGCCTTACCCGCCAGGCGTTCCGTTGGTGATGCCGGGGGAGATGATCACCGAAGAGAGCCGTGCGGTGCTCGATTTCCTGCTGATGTTGTGCTCGATCGGTGAGCGTTACCCCGGCTTTGAAACCGATATTCATGGCGCAAAACCGACCGATGATGGCCGTTATCTGGTGAAAGTATTGAAAACGCCAGCGGCTTGACGCAGGCATAACGTTATAAAAGGAGTTCATCCATGTTGGCATTGCGCCAGGTTCACCATATCGCGGTGATCTGTTCTGATTACGCCGTCAGTAAGCATTTTTACTGTGAGATCCTCGGGTTTGCCTTACTAGCAGAGGTTTATCGCGCAGAGCGTGATTCCTGGAAAGCCGATCTGGCGCTGAACGGCCAGTATACGATTGAACTGTTTTCCTTCCCTACGCCCGCGGCTCGCCCAAGTAGACCGGAAGCCTGTGGCCTGCGCCATCTGGCATTTAGTGTGGATGATATTGATAGCGCGATTGCTGAATTACAAGTTGCGGGAGTCGTGTGTGAACCAGTGCGTGTCGATCCTTATACCCAGTCCCGCTTTACCTTTTTCAACGATCCCGATGGATTACCGCTCGAGTTATATGAACTTCAACGTGGTTAATACTTGCTTGCTGACGGTGAGCTGGTTAACGTTCGGCTATGTGAATGCCATCAGGCATAGTCAATGAATACCAATCAACTCATTACACAGCTTGCCGATCAACTGGGTGCTAAACGCCAACTATTGCTGGCGTTTAGCGGCGGGCTGGATTCCAGCGTGTTGCTGCATTTGTTGGTGCAATTGCGCCAGCAGCAGCCGGGGATGGTTTTGCGTGCGGTGCATATTCACCATGGTCTGAGCCGTTTTGCCGATGAGTGGGTGACGCATTGCCAGCAACAGTGTGAAGGTTGGCAGGTGCCGCTGGTGGTTCATCATGTTCAGTTGGATGGGCTGAGTGGTGGTATTGAGGCGGCGGCGCGAGCGGCTCGCTATGCGGCTTTCAGTGGCACACTGATTGCGGGTGAAACTCTGCTGACGGCACAGCATCTTGACGATCAATGTGAAACCTTTTTGCTGGCCTTAAAACGTGGCAGTGGCCCGGCGGGGCTTTCGGCGATGGCCAGCGAGGCCAGGTTGGGAAATCATGTGTTGTTAAGGCCGCTGTTGGGCGTCTCGCGTCAACAGTTGGAGGATTATGCCCTTCAACATCAATTGCGTTGGATCGAGGACGACAGCAATCAGGATTGCCGATTCGACCGCAACTTCCTGCGTTTGAAGGTGTTGCCCGTGCTGAATGAGCGCTGGTCGCATTTTGCGGCGGCAGCGGCACGTAGTGCCAGCCTGTGCGCCGAGCAGGAGCGATTACTGGATGAACTGCTGGCAGAACAGTTAACGCTATTGCTGGATGCAGAAAACTCGCTGGCGATAGCTGGGCTGCAAGCCTGTTCTCCGGCCCGGCGTGATGCGCTATTGCGCCGCTGGATTGCCCGGTTTGGTGTCACCATGCCTGCTCGCGATCAGTTGCCAAGGATCTGGCACGAAGTGGCGCTGAGCCGTGAAGACGCGGAGCCGCAGCTACAGTTGGGCAACTACCAGATCCGCCGTTTCCGCCAGCGTTTATACCTGTTGCCGCTGATGGCTGATTTACACGCTTGGCAATTGCTCTGGCCGCAACCGACCAGGCTGGAGTTGCCCGATGGGCTTGGTGCGTTGGTCAGTGGGGAAGGGAATAACCTGGTGCGTGCACCGCAGGCGGGTGAGCAGGTGAGCGTGCGTTTTGGCGCTACAGGCCGGGTGCGTATTATCAATCGGGCCGGTTCAAGGCACGTCAAAAAACTGTGGCAAGAGTTAGGCATTCCCCCTTGGCAGCGCGAACGTATCCCATTGATTTACTATGATGAGCAACTGATTGCCGCCGTGGATACTTTTGTTACCGACGCTGGGCAGGTGCCTGCCGGTGAACAGCCGTGGCGGCTGAGCTGGAAGAAAAATAATAACAATATCTCGTGAGGAACCATGATGAAAAATATGAGCGTAGTGGTGGTGGCCGGGTTGTTGAGCGTTTCTGCTCTGGCTGCAGGTGACGCAGCGGTGGGTAAGAGTAAATCGGCCACCTGTGTGGCATGCCATGGTGCAGAAGGCAAAGTTTCGGTACCGATGTATCCGAATCTGGCCGGGCAAAACGCCATGTATTTAGAGCAGGCGTTGCAGTCCTACAAGAAAGGGGAACGGACCGGTGGCCAGGCTCAAGTGATGAGGGCATATGTGGCAAATCTGTCAGACGCGGATATCGCCGATCTGGCGGCCTACTACGCCAGCCTGAAGCCATAAATGACGAGGGCAGCCGTTGGGCTGCCCTGTAGAGAGGGGGTTACCGAGGTGTTTAGTCAGAAAGACTCACGACAACGGTACCAATTTCTGGATGACTAAAGCTGTGAATATGGTCCAAACGCACATCGCGCTGAGTACCATTTTGTTCGATCGTCAGGTATTCAACGCTTTTCTTTTGCAACAGATCGACTGCCTTGGCTTCGATGGTTTCTCCGTCGCGTAACTCCAGCTTCAGAGTCAGTTTTTGCTGGCAGGCGAGTTCCAGATTGTCGTAGTCATCACAATTGATGGGTTGATACTCATCATTCATCAACATAGTCGCTCACCAATAAGTTAGCGGCGGCAAATGCCGCCTGTTCCCTAACGGAGGACGGTAGCGCGCTATTCGCTGCAACCTCGTCCAATGCCTTTAAAACACATGCTAGTGCATCAGGCACGTAGCCAAGATCTCCACTGCCGATCTGGGCGTAAAAACGGCGTACTAACTCACAATATTGTTGCACAGTTTCCTCCCTTAAGAATCTCTGCATAATCGCCAACGTAGGCTGCGATGAGGCACAGACACTCGGAGATCAGTCCTATCCTAAACGACTATAGCACAGGTGCAATGGAGTTATTAGCACCTCGTAGTGGCTTTCATTCGCAGCTATAGGCTCCTCGTGCTGGCTGTGAACCGATCTTATCAAGTACACTGTGGCCTGTTAATAATGAGGTTACCCATGGCGCTGAAAGCAACAATTTACAAAGCCACGGTCAATATCGCGGATATGGATCGTCACTTTTACCACGACGCGACGCTTACGTTGGCCCAGCATCCTTCAGAAACCGAACAGCGTATGATGCTGCGCCTGCTGGCATGGATCTGCCATGCTGATGAACGCTTGGTGTTTACCAAAGGCTTAAGTGCGGAAGATGAGCCGGAAATCTGGCAGCGCAACGACCATAACGGGCTGGAAATGTGGATCGAACTGGGTCTGCCGGATGAAAAACGTATTAAAAAAGCCTGTAATCAATCTCCACGGGTGGTGCTGTATGCTTATGGTGAGCGTGCCGGGTATGTCTGGTGGCAATCGATGCAGGGCAAGGTGGCAAACCACAAAAACCTAAGCATCCGTTTTCTTGATGATGAACAATTAGCTCGCCTAGCCGCGATGGCCAGCCGCAATATGACGTTACAAGCCACGTTGCAGGAAGGAACTATTTGGCTTTCTGATGCTCAGAATAGTCTGGAAATTCAATTTGCCGAATGGCAGCAGGCACAGGTGTAACCGGTGCTGGCACTGTCAAGAAACGTAGCGATACCGGACAACGAAATAGAACTCACGGCGATCCGCGCTCAAGGTGCGGGCGGGCAGCATGTGAACAAAACCTCAACGGCCATTCATTTGCGTTTTGACATCCGGGCATCTAGCCTGCCAGAGTATTACAAGGAACGGCTGCTGGCGCTTAATCATCATTTAGTGACCGCTGATGGTGTGGTGATCATTAAAGCGCAGGAATACCGTAGCCAGGAATTAAATCGTGAAGCGGCGCTGGCCAGATTGGTGGCGCTGATTCAACAGGCGATGGTGGTTGAAAAGACGCGTAGAGCAACGAATCCCAGCAAAGGGGCAAAATTACGCCGCTTGGAAGGCAAGGTGCGCAAAGGCGCAACCAAAGCGCTGCGCGGCAAGGTTCGCCCTTGAGGAAGCCTGTTTGGGCACCACGCTGTGGGTATCAATGGAACACGGCAGGAGAATAACTGTGAAGATAATAACAATCGTCCTGTTTTTAGCGGCAGGATCACTTTCGCTACTAGGCTGTAATAACCAATACCAACCGAAAGAACAGTCGCTTCAGCCAATGCAGCAGAGTTATCAGGGGGTATTGCCTTGTGCTGACTGTAGCGGGCTGGATACGACTTTGTTTCTGGATAAAGATGGCACCTTCATTTTGCAGGAAACCTATCGTGACACCAAAGATGGCGATAAAACCTTTGCCAGCTATGGCCAGTGGGCGCGCACGGCCGATCGGTTGGTGCTGACCGAAGGCAGTGGTGAAAAGCGTTACTTCCGCCCGGCAGGCAAGAATCTGCAAATGTTGGATCGCAGCGGAGCACCGATGACGTCCGAGCTTAACTATACGTTGTCGCCAACCGAGCAGCCGTTGCCAAAAACGCCAATGCCTTTGAGTGGGCTGTATACCTATTTGGCTGATGCGGCAGTATTCAAAGATTGTGCGACCGGTAAAACCTTCCCGGTGGTCAATAACATCGCATTGGAACAAGGCTACTTGAAAGCCCGTAAAGCGCCAGGGGAGCCGTTATTCCTGATGCTTAACGGCCATTTCAGCGTTCAGCCATCAATGGAGGAAGGGCAGATGCAAAAAGCATTAGTGCCTGAGCCTGATGGTAAGGTGACTTTCGATAACAGCAAAGATTGTAACAGCCACTGATCGCGTTGATGTTGGACAGGTGAAGATAAAACCCCGTTATTGCCAATAACGGGGTTTATGTTTTTTAGAATACGTCATGGCCTGGTTGGTTCTGGGATTTGCCATCATGCGCGTTATTGCTGACCAATGCGCGATTGCGTAAATAGATACCCGGTTTGATGTGCCCGACATACGCCAAGGTCTGGCTTGGTGCCAGCGTTGCAATATCACCTTCCCGCATATGCAGCAAATCACCGGGGCTGACCCAGCCAGGCGAGGCCAGGGTGAGCGGCCGTCCGGCGTGCTCAAAGGCGGCCAACACAAACTGCGAGCAGAAATAGCTGGATTCATCGGCGGTTGGCGTACTGAGTTGCGCGGCTGCCAATCCTTGCACGCACTGCTGGCGGAAATCCTTCGAGAAAGGATTTAGTGAGCAAATCTGTTTGGTGACCATGAAGGGCATCATTTCAATAATCCCCTGATAGTTATAACGGCTACCGGCCTTTTGCTTGGCGAAGTGGCGAATCTGCTCTGCTTGAGTGGCGGTCAGGTCCGGCATGCGCAAAGCAAACAGTTTGTCACTGTGAGCCTGTGCATCTTCCAGGCTCACAATCTGTACGCCATCACCTACGGCTTCGGCGACTTGGCCTTGACCAATATAGATCGCCACATGGCTGACTGAGGAAGCGCTGAAGATACGGATCCCCAGAGAGGTCAGACCGATCGTTGAAGAAAAAAGCAAGTCGCCATCTTGAAGAGCGGTTGCATCGACTTCCCGAAAGGTATTCTGTGGTGCGGAACTGAGGGCTTGAAACTGGATATCTACGGGATTGAGGGAGGCGCGTTTTTCTTTTTCGGACAACGCAATATCCATGGTACAGCCAGTGAGAAAGGCTGGCAGCAGCGCAAACAGCCGCATAAATGAGGTGTAAGGTAACGGCATTTCTTAATCCTTTAATGAACTGCGTCCTTAGCAAAACACCCTGCAAAACAGGGTGTTTTTCATACCGCCTGGAGAATATCAGCGTTTGATCTGGGCCAACAGGAAATCAACGATTTCGCCGGTTTTAATCATCTGTTTCTCGCCAATCCGGCGATTTTTGTACTCAATTTCTTCACTGTCGAGGTTGCGATCGCCAATCACGATGGAGTGCGGCACGCCGATCAGTTCCATATCGGCAAACATCACGCCAGGGCGCTCTTTACGGTCATCAAGAATAACGTCGATGCCGTGAGAACGCAGCTGGTTGTAAAGCTCTTCGGCCAGTGCCTGCACGCGGAATGACTTATGCATGTTCATTGGCAGAATAGCCACCTGGAATGGCGCGATCGCATCTGGCCAGACAATGCCACGATCGTCGTGGTTCTGCTCAATAGCGGCGGCCACTACGCGGCTGACTCCAATACCGTAGCAACCCATGGTCAGAACCTGGTTACGGCCATCTTCACCCTGTACCGTGGCTTTCATCGCTTCCGAATACTTGGTACCCAACTGGAAGATATGACCCACTTCGATACCGCGTTTAATCAGCAAAGTGCCTTTGCCGTCTGGGCTGGCATCGCCTGCGACCACGTTACGGATATCGGCAATCTGCGGCAGCGGCAGGTCGCGCTCCCAGTTGATGCCGAAGTAGTGTTTAGCGTCGATATTGGCACCGGCCCCAAAATCGCTCATGGCCGCTACGCTGCGGTCGATCACCACAGGAACCGGCATCTTGATTGGGCCGAGGGAACCTGGGCCTGCCCCCACCGCAGCACGAATCTCTTCATCCGTGGCGAAGGTCAGCGGAGCCGCTACCTGCGGCAGTTTCTCGGCCTTGATTTCGTTCAGCTCGTGATCGCCACGTACCAACAGCGCAACCAGCTTGTGGCCGCTCTCTTCGCTTGCACGAACCAGCAGGGTTTTCACCGTTTTCTCGATCGGCAACTGGAATTGCTCAACCAGTTCGGCAATGGTCTTGGCGTTAGGGGTATCAATAATACGCAGCTCTTCGGTGGCTGCACCACGTGGCTGCGCAGGGGCAACAGCTTCTGCCAGCTCAATATTAGCCGCGTAATCAGAATCGGTAGAAAAGACGATATCGTCTTCACCGCTGTCTGCCAGCACCTGGAATTCGTGTGATGCGCTACCGCCGATAGAACCGGTATCAGCCAGCACCGGGCGGAAATCCAGCCCCATACGGCTGAAGATCTTGCTGTAGGCTTCGTACATGGCGTCGTAGGTCGCCTGCAGAGATTCCTGCGTGGTATGGAATGAATAGGCATCTTTCATCAGGAATTCACGGGAGCGCATCACGCCGAAACGCGGGCGGACTTCATCACGGAATTTGGTCTGGATCTGGAAGAAATTCAGCGGTAACTGTTTGTAGGAGCTGATTTCATTGCGGATCAGATCGGTGATCACTTCTTCATGCGTTGGGCCGAGAACGAACGGGCGTTCGCCACGATCGACAAAGCGCAGCAACTCAGGGCCATATTGCTCCCAGCGGCCGCTTTCCAGCCACAGATCTGCGGGTTGGACCACCGGCATGGAAACTTCGATCGCATTAGCATTGTTCATTTCTTCACGAACGATGTTTTCAACCTTCCTCAGAACACGCAACCCGGTTGGCAACCAGGTATAAAGACCAGAGGCCAGCTTGCGGATCATCCCGGCACGCAGCATCAGCTGGTGGCTGATCACTTCGGCATCGGCAGGTGTCTCCTTCAGGGTGGAGAGCAGATATTGGCTAGTACGCATGATGTTTTGGTTCCGTTAGCACTGCTAATTGCATCGGGCTGCCAGCAGGAGTGGCAGCCAAAATTTTCAAAAGTGGTTTAGTCTACCAGCGCAGGGCGGTTGTCAAAAGAGAGACGGTGGATTTTTAACGGGCGTTGAGTGATAACACTTCAGTTTGCCCATCGACAACCCGCCAGCGCACGTTGAACTCCAGCAACCATACGGCATATTCACGCTCAGCTTCTTCCACTTTACGATAGGCAGGACGTGGATCCTGTGCCAATACCTGGCTGATAAAGCGGCGTAAATTGGGATGGCGGCGCAGATGCAGCTGCAATTGCTGCTCTGCCTGCGGAGAAAAACTCACTGGCATATCACCAGCAGGGGCGGTTTGAGCAAAACCGGCACGCGCCTGAGGATGGCTCTCGGCAAACGGCAGGTAGGGTTTGATATCGACGACCGGCGTACCATCGACCAGATCGAGACTGCCCAACTTCAGCACGACTTTCCCGCTTTGGGTCTGGATGCCTTTCAGTTCGATCAGCGACATGCCGAGTGGGTTAGGGCGAAAGGTCGAGCGAGTAGCGAAAACACCCATACGGGTATTACCACCCAATCGTGGTGGCCTGACCGTTGGCCGCCAGCCACCCTCCATGGTTTGATGGAAAATGAACATCACCCAGAGATGGCTGAACTCACTGAGGCCGCGCACGGCTTCCACCTGGTTGTAAGGCGGTAACAACACCAGCTCTCCGCCACCGTCTTCGACCAACCCCGGTTGACGGGGAACGGCGAATTTTTCTTTATACGGTGAGCGGATGATGCCGATCTGATTAAAAACGAATTCGGTCATTTGGCCGAAACGTTAAGCGCAGAACCTTGGCAAATCGCCTGTTGGTAGCAACCGGCAACGCCCCTGAGCATCTGGCAGTCATGCAGCAATACTGCATTGGCCTTCATATGAGAGGCGCGCTGCTGCATCCGCCTGCGGGCAGAGGTCAGACTCGGTGGCGGATCCTGAACCGTGAGTTGGCAGACGCTACCGGAAACTTCCCCCAAATCGCGGAAAGGCTTACCGATTAATTCTTCTGCACTTTTGTACAGTGTCACTGGCGCTGGACGTGCTGCTGGTGCCACTTTTACCGGTGCAGTTGCTACCGGTGCATTGGTGCTGTCTGTTGTGGGTGCTACTGGCTTCGGTTTAGAACATCCGGCCAGCAAAAGTGCTAACAAACAGAGAGGTAAAACACGCATTGACATTCCTCTGCCTTTAATAAAAGTGGCGCTATTGAAACAATCTCTGGTCGAAATAACAAGACGGGCCTGAGCCCGTCTTGCAAATATAGGAGCAAAATAGGTAAGGGATGATTACCAGCCTTTCACTGCGCCACCGTTGAAGATTTTATTCGCTGCTTCGTTGACTTCCTCAGACTCATAGGCCTGAACGAATTTTTTCACGTTTTCTGCGTCTTTGTTATCTTCACGAGCAACCATGATGTTGACGTAAGGCGAGTCTTTATCTTCAACAAAGATACCGTCTTTGGCTGGCGTTAAACCGATCTGGCTGGCGTAAGTGGTGTTGATGACGGCCAGGGCGATTTGCTGATCGTCCAGTGAACGTGGCAGCTGTGGTGCTTCCAGTTCGACCAGCTTCAGGTTTTTCGGGTTTTCCACCACGTCCAATACGGTAGGCAGCAGGCCAACACCGTCTTTCAGTTTAATCAGGCCTTGTTTCTCCAGCAGCAGCAGCGAACGCCCCAGATTGGTTGGGTCGTTAGGTATTGCGATCTGTGAACCTTCTTTCAGCTCATCCAGCGATTTGATTTTTTTGGAGTAACCAGCAATCGGGTAAACGAAGGTGTTGCCGACCGGAACCAGTTTATAGCTACGGTCTTTGATTTGCTGATCCAGGTAAGGTTTATGTTGGAAAGCGTTCAGATCGATATCGCCTTTGCTCAACGCTTCGTTTGGCAGGACATAATCGTTGAAGGTTACCAACTCAACGTCCAGGCCATACTTCTCTTTTGCGACTTTTTGGGCAACTTCCGCCACCTGCTGTTCAGCACCAACGATAACGCCCACTTTGATATGGTTTGGATTTTTTTCGTCCTGACCGCAACCGGCCAAAGCCAGAGTACCGATCAGTGCGCCGATTGCCGCAATGGATTTAAATTTTAACGACATATCCTTTCCTCATTAGACTCGTATATGAAATACGCTTTACCCTATCGAGTAGCTGTAAGCGTGCTGGTAAAAACTATTTGTGAGTAACGGCCTTAACAATACGGTCGCCACAGAACTGAATCAGGTACACCAGAACAACCAGTAATATTAATACCGTATTCATAACGGTAGCGTTATAACCAATGTAACCATACTGATAACCAATTTGACCTAAACCCCCTGCGCCGACGGCACCACCCATCGCAGAATAACCCACCAGGGTAATCAGCGTGATGGTGGCCGCATTCACCAGACCAGGCAATGCTTCAGGCAACAGCACTTTCTTGATGATTTGCATTGGCGTGGCGCCCATGGCACGGGCAGCTTCAATCAGCCCTGACGGGATCTCCAGCAGGGCGTTTTCTACCATACGGGCAATAAAAGGCGCTGCGCCGACGGTCAGCGGCACGATGGCGGCCTGCAAACCAATAGAAGTACCGACTATCATGCGGGTAAAAGGAATCATCCACACCAACAATATAATGAAGGGGATGGAACGGAAAATGTTCACCAACCCAGACAAGGTTTTATACAGGGTATTGTTGGCAATAATTTGCCCTGGGCGGGTAACGTACAATAGCACACCAACCGGCAAGCCGAGCACGAAGCCGAAGAAGCCCGAGACAAAGGTCATCGTAACGGTTTCCCAAACTCCACGTGCCATTAACCACATCATTGCCTCAGACATAACCCAGAACCTCTACTTTTACCTGATTTTCCTGTAGGAACTTAATCGTTGCCTGTGCGTCTTCGTCTGAACCATGTAACTCAGCCAGCATCACGCCGAACTTCACCCCACCGGCGTAATCCATTTGCGCGCTGATAATGTTGTTATTGACGTTGAAACGACGGGCTGCTTCGGACAGCAGCGGTGCATCAACCGACTGACCGGTGAATTCCAGGCGCAACAGCGGTTGATGATTGCCATTGCGTTCCGGCATCAGGCGTTTGGCGTAGTCATCTGGAATATCCAGATGCAGGGTGGATTGGATAAACTGCTGGGCCAACGGTGTCTTCGGATGAGAGAACACTTCGCTGACGCTGTCTTTTTCAATCAATTGCCCCTGGCTGATGACGGCAACCTGATCGCAGATGCGTTTAACCACGTCCATTTCATGGGTGATCAGTAGAATGGTCAGCCCAAGGCGACGGTTAATATCCTTCAGCAATTCGAGAATGGAACGCGTTGTGGCCGGATCGAGTGCGCTGGTGGCCTCGTCACACAGCAGCACTTTAGGGTTGCTGGCCAAGGCACGGGCAATCGCCACGCGCTGTTTCTGGCCACCTGACAGATTGGCTGGGTAGGCATCGTGTTTGTCTGACAAACCTACCAGTTCCAGTAACTCGGCAACGCGTTTTTTGATTTCACTGCGCGGGGTATTATCCAGCTCCAGCGGCAACGACACGTTGCCAAATACCGTGCGTGAAGAGAGCAGGTTAAAGTGCTGGAATATCATGCCAATCTGACGGCGTGCACGTGTCAGTTCGCGTTCAGACAGGGAGGTCAGGTCCTGCCCATCCACCAATACGGTGCCGGATGTTGGGCGCTCAAGCATGTTGGCGCAGCGGATCAGCGTACTCTTACCGGCGCCCGAGGCACCGATTACGCCGTAAATCTGCCCGGCAGGGACGTGAAGGCTCACGTCGGAAAGCGCGCTGATGGTGCGCGATCCCTGCTGGAACACTTTGGTGATGTTGGAAAGTTTAATCATATTCTTCTTATTTTTAGCGTGGTTGCCCGTGGCTAGATAAAAGTAAACCTTGGCCAGAGCCAAGGTATAAGTCAGATGTTAAGGCGTCTAGACGTCTAAGTCAACGTTAACGCTGTTCTTCACCGTTCTCAGTCTGCGGTAAAACATGCGATACTGTACGCGTTTTCAGGCCCTCAGGAGCAGACCGGTGACACAACGCGTTCCAGCAATTTTCTTAGATCGTGATGGTACGATTAATGTGGACCATGGATATGTCCATGAAATAGATGATTTCCAATTTATTGATGGTGTGATTGATGCATGCCGTGAACTGAAAAATATGGGGTTCGCGCTGGTGCTAGTCACCAACCAGTCAGGCATCGCCCGCGGCAAATTCAGCGAAGACCAGTTTATGCGCCTGACAGAATGGATGGACTGGTCGCTGGCCGATCGTGATGTCGATCTGGACGGCATTTACTTTTGCCCACATCACCCAGAAGCATTAATAGAAGAATACCGTCAAACATGCGACTGCCGCAAACCGCAACCCGGTATGTTGCTGCTGGCGCAAAAAGAATTGAATATCGATCTGGCTGCTTCTTATATGGTGGGTGACAAAATCGAAGATATGCAAGCGGCTGCGGCGGCAGGCGTGGGCACTAAAGTGCTGGTTCGCACTGGTAAACCAGTAACGGAAGAAGGCGAAAAGGCGGCTGATTGGGTGCTAAATGGCCTGCAAGACCTGCCGGAAGCCATCAAAAAGCGGGTTTAACCCGCATTGTGCATGAATAGTGAGCGGTCAGAAGAAAAGTGAATATTATCCCTTGTCATTCTGAACCAGCTCCCTATAATGCGCCTCCATCGACCAGGAACATGTGAACAACTTCACAGAGTCTCCGGGGGTCGCAGAGAAAAAAACCTGAAAATTAAGGTTGACTCTGAAAGAGGAACGCGTAATATACGCCACCTCGAGTTAGCAAGCGAAAGCGCGTAACTCACTGCTCTTTAACAATTTATCAGACAATCTGTGTGGGCACTCACAAGACGATATCCAGCCACCTCGGTGGCACAAAAATATCAAGTCTTGAAGAGTGACCAAAGCAGTAAACATTTGAACTTCGGTTCCAATGAATATTTGCAGAAAGTAATCTTTGAGCATCGCTTTACTTGTTAAAGCAAATCGAACTTTTAATTGAAGAGTTTGATCATGGCTCAGATTGAACGCTGGCGGCAGGCCTAACACATGCAAGTCGAGCGGTAGCACAGGGAGCTTGCTCCTGGGTGACGAGCGGCGGACGGGTGAGTAATGTCTGGGAAACTGCCCGATGGAGGGGGATAACTACTGGAAACGGTAGCTAATACCGCATAACGTCTTCGGACCAAAGTGGGGGACCTTCGGGCCTCACACCATCGGATGTGCCCAGATGGGATTAGCTAGTAGGTGGGGTAATGGCTCACCTAGGCGACGATCCCTAGCTGGTCTGAGAGGATGACCAGCCACACTGGAACTGAGACACGGTCCAGACTCCTACGGGAGGCAGCAGTGGGGAATATTGCACAATGGGCGCAAGCCTGATGCAGCCATGCCGCGTGTGTGAAGAAGGCCTTCGGGTTGTAAAGCACTTTCAGCGAGGAGGAAGGGTGTGGTGTTAATAGCGCCATGCATTGACGTTACTCGCAGAAGAAGCACCGGCTAACTCCGTGCCAGCAGCCGCGGTAATACGGAGGGTGCAAGCGTTAATCGGAATTACTGGGCGTAAAGCGCACGCAGGCGGTTTGTTAAGTCAGATGTGAAATCCCCGCGCTTAACGTGGGAACTGCATTTGAAACTGGCAAGCTAGAGTCTTGTAGAGGGGGGTAGAATTCCAGGTGTAGCGGTGAAATGCGTAGAGATCTGGAGGAATACCGGTGGCGAAGGCGGCCCCCTGGACAAAGACTGACGCTCAGGTGCGAAAGCGTGGGGAGCAAACAGGATTAGATACCCTGGTAGTCCACGCTGTAAACGATGTCGACTTGGAGGTTGTGCCCTTGAGGCGTGGCTTCCGGAGCTAACGCGTTAAGTCGACCGCCTGGGGAGTACGGCCGCAAGGTTAAAACTCAAATGAATTGACGGGGGCCCGCACAAGCGGTGGAGCATGTGGTTTAATTCGATGCAACGCGAAGAACCTTACCTACTCTTGACATCCACGGAACTTGCCAGAGATGGCTTGGTGCCTTCGGGAACCGTGAGACAGGTGCTGCATGGCTGTCGTCAGCTCGTGTTGTGAAATGTTGGGTTAAGTCCCGCAACGAGCGCAACCCTTATCCTTTGTTGCCAGCACGTGATGGTGGGAACTCAAAGGAGACTGCCGGTGATAAACCGGAGGAAGGTGGGGATGACGTCAAGTCATCATGGCCCTTACGAGTAGGGCTACACACGTGCTACAATGGCATATACAAAGAGAAGCAAACTCGCGAGAGCCAGCGGACCTCATAAAGTATGTCGTAGTCCGGATTGGAGTCTGCAACTCGACTCCATGAAGTCGGAATCGCTAGTAATCGTAGATCAGAATGCTACGGTGAATACGTTCCCGGGCCTTGTACACACCGCCCGTCACACCATGGGAGTGGGTTGCAAAAGAAGTAGGTAGCTTAACCTTCGGGAGGGCGCTTACCACTTTGTGATTCATGACTGGGGTGAAGTCGTAACAAGGTAACCGTAGGGGAACCTGCGGTTGGATCACCTCCTTACCGAACGATATTGATTGAGTGAGTGTTCACAACAGATTGTCTGATGAAAAAGTAACGAGCAGAAAAATCTTTATAGGCTTGTAGCTCAGGTGGTTAGAGCGCACCCCTGATAAGGGTGAGGTCGGTGGTTCAAGTCCACTCAGGCCTACCAAATTCGCACTTATGCTGCGTTATGCGCGCGGTCGTTTACCCAAAAGTAAACTTCCCTTACGCATGCCTTGCCTAAGCACGAATTAACAGGATTTCCAACAGGAAAAGATTGTTATTCGCCGCGAGTGGTAATAAAGATTTCTGCAAGTGACTGTATGGGGCTATAGCTCAGCTGGGAGAGCGCCTGCCTTGCACGCAGGAGGTCAGCGGTTCGATCCCGCTTAGCTCCACCATATCCCTACGGTCCTTGAGAATACTTCAGAGTGTACTGGCAACAGTATGCTGCGAAGTATTTTGCTCTTTAACAATCTGGAACAAGCTGAAAATTGAAACCTGACAGCAGAAACTTATCCCTCCGTAGATATATTGGGGTAAGAAGTACCCTGTCAGAGAGTCTCTCAATTGTTTACAGCACGACCGTGTCTTCTGTTTACAGGAAACACCTTCGGGTTGTGAGGTTAAGTGACTAAGCGTACACGGTGGATGCCTAGGCAGTCAGAGGCGATGAAGGGCGTGCTAATCTGCGAAAAGTGTCGGTAAGGTGATATGAACCGTGATAACCGGCAATACCCGAATGGGGAAACCCAGTGCAATCCGTTGCACTATCATGTCATGAATACATAGTGGCATGAGGCGAACCGGGGGAACTGAAACATCTAAGTACCCCGAGGAAAAGAAATCAACCGAGATTCCCCCAGTAGCGGCGAGCGAACGGGGAAGAGCCCAGAACCTGAATCAGTTTGTGTGTTAGTGGAAGCGTCTGGAAAGTCGCGCAGCAAAGGGTGATAGCCCCGTACACTAAAATGCACATTCTGTGAGTTCGATGAGTAGGGCGGGACACGTGACATCCTGTCTGAATATGGGGGGACCATCCTCCAAGGCTAAATACTCCTGACTGACCGATAGTGAACCAGTACCGTGAGGGAAAGGCGAAAAGAACCCCGGCGAGGGGAGTGAAACAGAACCTGAAACCGTGTACGTACAAGCAGTGGGAGCCTCTTTTATGGGGTGACTGCGTACCTTTTGTATAATGGGTCAGCGACTTATATTTTGTAGCAAGGTTAACCGTATAGGGGAGCCGTAGGGAAACCGAGTCTTAACTGGGCGTCTAGTTGCAAGGTATAGACCCGAAACCCGGTGATCTAGCCATGGGCAGGTTGAAGGTTGGGTAACACTAACTGGAGGACCGAACCGACTAATGTTGAAAAATTAGCGGATGACTTGTGGCTGGGGGTGAAAGGCCAATCAAACCGGGAGATAGCTGGTTCTCCCCGAAAGCTATTTAGGTAGCGCCTCGTGAACTCATCTTCGGGGGTAGAGCACTGTTTCGGCTAGGGGGCCATCCCGGCTTACCAACCCGATGCAAACTCCGAATACCGAAGAATGTTATCACGGGAGACACACGGCGGGTGCTAACGTCCGTCGTGAAGAGGGAAACAACCCAGACCGCCAGCTAAGGTCCCAAAGTCATGGTTAAGTGGGAAACGATGTGGGAAGGCATAGACAGCCAGGATGTTGGCTTAGAAGCAGCCATCATTTAAAGAAAGCGTAATAGCTCACTGGTCGAGTCGGCCTGCGCGGAAGATGTAACGGGGCTAAACCATGCACCGAAGCTGCGGCAGCGACGCTTAGGCGTTGTTGGGTAGGGGAGCGTTCTGTAAGCCGTTGAAGGTGGTCTGTGAGGGCTGCTGGAGGTATCAGAAGTGCGAATGCTGACATAAGTAACGATAAAGCGGGTGAAAAACCCGCTCGCCGGAAGACCAAGGGTTCCTGTCCAACGTTAATCGGGGCAGGGTGAGTCGACCCCTAAGGCGAGGCCGAAAGGCGTAGTCGATGGGAAACGGGTTAATATTCCCGTACTCGGTGTTACTGCGAAGGGGGGACGGAGAAGGCTAGGCTGGCCGGGCGACGGTTGTCCCGGTTTAAGCGTGTAGGGGGAGAGAATTGGTAAATCCGTTCTCTTATTCAACCCTGAGGCGTGATGACGAGTCACTACGGTGGCGAAGTAGTTGATGCCAAGCTTCCAGGAAAAGCCTCTAAGCTCCAGGTAACACAGAATCGTACCCCAAACCGACACAGGTGGTCAGGTAGAGAATACCCAGGCGCTTGAGAGAACTCGGGTGAAGGAACTAGGCAAAATGGTGCCGTAACTTCGGGAGAAGGCACGCTGGCGCGTAGGTGAAGAGACTTGCTCTCGGAGCTGAAGCCAGTCGCAGATACCAGCTGGCTGCAACTGTTTAATAAAAACACAGCACTGTGCAAACACGAAAGTGGACGTATACGGTGTGACGCCTGCCCGGTGCTGGAAGGTTAATTGATGGGGTTAGCCGCAAGGCGAAGCTCTTGATCGAAGCCCCAGTAAACGGCGGCCGTAACTATAACGGTCCTAAGGTAGCGAAATTCCTTGTCGGGTAAGTTCCGACCTGCACGAATGGCGTAATGATGGCCAGGCTGTCTCCACCCGAGACTCAGTGAAATTGAACTCGCTGTGAAGATGCAGTGTACCCGCGGCAAGACGGAAAGACCCCGTGAACCTTTACTATAGCTTGACACTGAACATTGAGCCTTGATGTGTAGGATAGGTGGGAGGCAGTGAAGTGTGGACGCCAGTCTGCATGGAGCCAACCTTGAAATACCACCCTTTAATGTTTGATGTTCTAACTCGGCCCCGTGATCCGGGGTGAGGACAGTGTCTGGTGGGTAGTTTGACTGGGGCGGTCTCCTCCCAAAGAGTAACGGAGGAGCACGAAGGTTAGCTAATCACGGTCGGACATCGTGAGGTTAGTGCAAAGGCATAAGCTAGCTTGACTGCGAGAGTGACGGCTCGAGCAGGTACGAAAGTAGGTCTTAGTGATCCGGTGGTTCTGAATGGAAGGGCCATCGCTCAACGGATAAAAGGTACTCCGGGGATAACAGGCTGATACCGCCCAAGAGTTCATATCGACGGCGGTGTTTGGCACCTCGATGTCGGCTCATCACATCCTGGGGCTGAAGTAGGTCCCAAGGGTATGGCTGTTCGCCATTTAAAGTGGTACGCGAGCTGGGTTTAGAACGTCGTGAGACAGTTCGGTCCCTATCTGCCGTGGGCGTTGGAAGATTGAGAGGGGTTGCTCCTAGTACGAGAGGACCGGAGTGAACGCACCGCTGGTGTTCGGGTTGTCATGCCAATGGCACTGCCCGGTAGCTAAGTGCGGAACAGATAAGCGCTGAAAGCATCTAAGCGCGAAACTAGCCTCGAGATGAGTCTTCCCTGGGCCTTTAAGGCTCCTGAAGGAACGTTTAAGACTAAGACGTTGATAGGCTGGGTGTGTAAGTGCAGCGATGCATTGAGCTAACCAGTACTAATGAACCGTGAGGCTTAACCTTACAACACCGAAGGTGTTTTGGTGAGAGACAGAATATAAGTTTTAATTTTCAGCGACGTTCTTAGATTGGTTCTGGTGGTTGCGTGTAAAGACATGTGACGGCCTGGAATAAAACAGAATTTGCCTGGCGGCAATAGCGCGGTGGTCCCACCTGATCCCATGCCGAACTCAGAAGTGAAACGCCGTAGCGCCGATGGTAGTGTGGGGTCTCCCCATGCGAGAGTAGGACACTGCCAGGCATCAAACAAAGTAAAAAGCCTCATGCGAAAGCATGAGGCTTTTTACTTTATCAAGAAAAAATTCAACGTAGTTTCATCTAGTTACACCCTACTATTTAACCTCCGTCACAAAAATCACGTTTAGCTCTCTGTTTTTCCAGTTATGTTTAGCCTGTTGTCAGGATTTATTGTTAACTAAAAACCAACAATTAAGAAACAATTAACTGACAATACATCGGCTTATATTGCTGGGTTAGTGCGGAGAAAACACAATGGTAGAAACAACTTTGGCTATTGAGAGTGAGGAAAGTGCCGATCTGGCGGCGCAAGATAAAAAGAAGCGTATTTTCGCTATTGTTGGGGCTTCATCGGGGAACCTGGTGGAGTGGTTTGATTTTTACGTCTACTCGTTCTGCTCAATCTATTTTGCCGCCTCATTCTTCCCTGCGGGTAACAGCACTACGCAGTTGTTACAGACTGCTGGCGTCTTTGCCGCCGGTTTCTTTATGCGGCCAATTGGCGGCTGGCTGTTTGGCTATATTGCCGATCGGCATGGCCGGAAAAACTCGATGTTGATATCGGTCTGCATGATGTGCGCCGGATCGCTGGCGATCGCCTGTTTACCGACCTATGAGGCGATTGGTAGTTGGGCACCGGCCTTGCTGTTGATAGCCCGGCTGTTCCAGGGGCTGTCGGTTGGTGGTGAATACGGTACCAGTGCTACCTATATGAGTGAGGTAGCGGTGGAGGGGAAGCGTGGTTTTTATGCCTCCTTCCAATACGTGACGCTGATTGGCGGTCAACTGTTGGCGTTGTTGGTTCTGGTGGGGTTGCAGCAGATCCTTTCCACCGAAGAACTAAAGGCCTGGGGCTGGCGCATTCCGTTCGCGCTGGGTGCAGCGTTGGCGGTAGTTGCGCTGTTCTTGCGGCGTTCGCTGAATGAAACGTCCGATGCGAAAACTCGTAGCCATAAAGATGCTGGGTCGCTGAAAGGGCTGTGGAAAAATCGGAAGGCATTTCTGATGGTGCTGGGTTTTACCGCTGGCGGCTCGCTGAGCTTTTACACCTTCACCACCTACATGCAGAAATACCTGGTCAATACCACCGGTCTGGATGCCAAACTGGCCAGCATCATCATGACCGCCGCGCTATTTATCTACATGCTGTTGCAGCCGCTGATAGGGGCGTTATCGGACAAGATTGGCCGCCGCAGCTCGATGCTGATCTTTACCTCGCTGGCGACTTTGCTGACGGTGCCCATTCTGTTTACCCTGAAAAGCGTTACCAGCCCTTATGCGGCATTCGGTCTGATCGTGCTGGCGCTGTTTATCGTCAGTTTCTACACCTCGATCAGCGGGCTGTTGAAAGCTGAGATGTTCCCACCAGAAGTGCGGGCGTTAGGGGTAGGCCTGTCTTATGCGGTAGCTAACGCCATGTTTGGCGGTTCGGCTGAATATGTCGCGCTGTCGCTGAAGTCCTTCGGGGTGGAGCATGCCTTCTTCTGGTATGTCTCGGCGATGTGTCTGCTGGCGCTGGTCGTTTCATTAAAACTGCACCGCAAGGGTAACGAGATCCAACTGTAAATCACCGGGCGATGTGGTATAGGCCGTAGCCAGTGGCTGCGCCTGCCACATCCCAGGCAAAATCCTTCCAACTCCAGCCGGTGCCGCCTTCTCGGCTGTCATACAGTTCTTTAGCTGCGCCAAGGCCGATCGAAAATGACAGACCAAAGCTGCGGCTGCGGGCTTCATTCCAATTCTGGCGGTCACCATAGGCCGCTCCAGTAGCGGCAAAGGCCGCAGAGGCAACGAAATGCTGAGCTTTGTCTTTCCCCGTCCAGCGATCATTGGCCATATGTGTGCAGCCACTAGTGAAAAACAGCACTGGAAGGAGGATAAGCAGACGGAGTGGGCGCATCATTTCATTACCTACAAAAAAGCCCAGCATTGCCGGGCTGAAGTTCATTATAACGGTGCTACAGTATACGGCTAATCAATCTATCAATACGGATACGGCGTAAGCGGCGGATCAGTTTGCGCACTTTCACCGGATATTGCTGGATGCTCTGCAGATCGAGATAATTATCGACCACTGTCGTATGAATACGGATCATCTCCAGCTCTTTGTGACGCTGTTCGCGCGTTTCCTGTTTAGGGTCGTGGATCAGGATCGCATTCTCTAAATCCAGTCGCCAGGCGCGCGGGTTAAGATTGTTACCGGTGATTAATTGCCACTCATCATCCACCCACATACCTTTCAGGTGATAACTGTTATCGCCGTCTTTCCACAGGCGCACGATAAGCTGGCCGGTATCGACATAACGCTGCAGGCGGCTCAGGAAACGGCGCAGGTTGATTTCGTACAGATAGGGTAATGCACCGATAATCTTGAACGGTTGATCTTCAGGAATGTAGAAATCATTAGCGGTTTTATCGCCCACGATAATTTCTACCTGCTTCCCTTGGCGCAGCAGATAAATGATATTGCGCACCAGCAGGGCTGGCAGGTTGAAGTAAGGCGTACACAGCGTCAGTTTCTGATCGGCGCTGGCCATCAGATGATGAATGGTTTTATTCAGGATGCTCTGTTTACCCAGCCCGACCAGCGGAGTTACCGCCAATTCATCATTGCCAGCATTACCGCGAAACTGATAACTGGCGCGACGCAGGGCAAAGCGGAACAGGCGGGTTTCGTTCTTGATTTCCGGGCTTTTTGGCCGATCGTCACGATCAAGGCGTTGCACGGCACCGGCGATCAGCAGGTGTTGCTTGATGTAATCGGTCAGAGTCTCAGCCAGTACCGCGTTAGTGATTAACTGGTAGCGATCGTAACGGTATTTCTCGTGCTGATGCAGATAGACATCATTAATACTGGCACCGCTGTAAATAACGGTATCGTCAATCACAAAGCCCTTTAAATGCAACACGCCCAAAGCTTCACGAGTATTAACCGGAACACCGTACACCGGAACCGAAATCTGTGGGTGCTGTGCTGCCATAGCACAATACCAATCCGCGTTGGTATTGGTTGCCGCCGCACCGATACGCCCGCGCTGAGCGCGATGCCAGTCGACCAGAACACAGATTTCCAGTTCTGGGCGCTGCTGCTTGGCCTGATAAAGTGCTTCAAGGATATCGCGGCCAGCATCGTCATGCTCCAGATAGAGCGCGACCAGATAGATACGCGTTGTAGCATTAGCGATCGATTCCAGCAGCGTGGTGCGGAAATCGGCAGGCGCATAAAGGGTACGGACATCAGCAACCGTCTGGGGGAGTTTGGGCAGTTGTGCAAGGTGTTGTTGATGTTTACTACGTTTAAATTTTGACAACATCACAGTGCGCTTCTTCTCTCATGTTTGGATGGCCGGAATGCCACTCGCATTAAAACCGTCATTCGAATAACCGGGGATAATACCACTACTTGCCCAATTGCGCGTATTTTTTGGTGTTAAGTGATGGATTCGTAGCGCATTGCGGCAGAGATCACGGCGTTACGGTGGTTTGTAGCGGCAGGGTTAAATTGACAATCCCTTCATCAATTTGGACGTCGATCGCAAAGCCAAGCTTTTGCGCCAGCGTCACCATACCCCGATTATTTGGCATCGTAATCCCGATCAGGCGAGTCAGACCACGTGCGCGGGCGTAGCCGATCAGTTTCACCATGAGCTGCCTGCCCAGGCCTAAGCCTTTCAGATCGGAGCGCACCAGCACGGCGAACTCGGCATCGGTATTATCCGGATCGGAAAGCGCCCGGGTGACGCCAATGATCTCTTCACCGTTACGCACGGCAACGAAAGCCATCTCTCGATCGTAGTCGATTTGCGTCATGTTGGCCAAATCGTCATGGCTAAACTCGTTGATCTCACTGAAATAGCGGTAGTAAAGATCTTCTTTGGTGACGTGATCGATAAAGTGCTTCAACGCCGGTTCGTCTTCCGGCAGGATCGGGCGGAACAGGCATTGCGAGCCGTCTTTTAAGGTAATAGTTTCTTCCAGTTCATGCGGATATGGGCGGATGGCCAGCCGTGTTTGCGGATCGCCGCTGAAAGGGGCGAGCTGCATGGATACATCCAATAGGGTAAATTCGCTGCCGGAAGCCAAGACCGGATGAATATCAAGACGTGAGATCTGCGGGCAATCCAGGATCAGGTTGGAAACCTGAACTAACAGGCGGCTTAACCCAGGAATATCGAGCGGGCGCAACGCACTGCGGCCACGGATTTTGCCCCCTTTCACCGCTTGCAATACCAGATAGCGCGCCAGTGCCATATTCAGCGGCGGCAGTGCGACTACCACCTGATTTTCCTGCCGCCATTCGACCCCGCCTTCACCCAGCATAATCAACGGGCCGAAGATGGCGTCTTGCTCCACGGCAATCCGCAGCTCCTGCGCCCCGGCACGGTTGGCCATACTTTGCACCAGCAATCCGTGAATGCGTGCCTGCGGATAAGTGCGTTTTACTCGATCGAGGATCGCTTCTGCCGCGCGCTGCACTTCGGTGGCGGTGCGCAGATAAAGCATCACGCCCTGTACTTCAGATTTGTGCGGAATATCAGGCGAACGCAGCTTCAGCGCCACCGGATAGCCAATCTGCTCGGCAATATGCACCGCTTCGGCGCTGTCTCCGGCAATCCAGGTAGGTAATGTACTGAGGCCGTAAGCTTGCAGGATCGGCTGTACTTCATGCGTGTCGAGCTGAGTCGCCCCCTCTGCCAGCGCCCGGTCGATCAAGCGGTGTGCATCGGCAGTATTGGCGGTGAGCCCGACGGGCAGCGCCGGGGTTTCTTTCAACTGTTTCTGGTTGCGGCGGTATTCCACCATATGCATAAAAGCGGTGACGGCGCCTTCTGGCGTGCGATAGGTGGGGATCCCGGCCTCGGTAAACTGACGGCGGGCTTCTTGTGAGGAATATTCCCCACACCAGTTGGTCATCAACGTGAGGCGTTTACCGCGCGGGTGCTGCCGTATGGCCTCGATCAGCCGTTCAGCGGTTTCAGTGCCCGGTGACGCGGCGCTAGGGGCATGAATCAGCAGCAGTGCATCGTAATCGTGGCTATCAAGCAGTGGTTGCAGTGCCGCCAGATAACGCTGTGGCGTGGCGTCATCACGCAAATCGATCGGGTTGCTGGCCTGGACAAATTCCGGCAGGGCTGCCTTGAGCTTTTCCTGCGTTTCTTCCGTCAGCACGGCCAGTTTGCCATTGCGCGCCAGCAGTTCATCCAGCGCCATGGCAGCGGGTGCCGCGCCATTGCTGATAATCATCAACCGCTCGCCGCGCAGTGGGTGCATATGGCTTAAGGTTTCTACGGCGGAAAACAGCTCGTGGGTATCCTGCACGCGCAGCAAACCGGCGCGCTGGATCGCGGCATCATAGGCGGCATCCAGCCCTTGCTGGCTGTTGAGCAGCAACTGCGCCTGTTGGCTGCGGCCACTTTTGATCACCAATATCGGTTTATTGCGTGAGGCACTGCGCGAGGCCGAAAGGAAACGCCGCGCATCGCTGATGTTTTCCAGGTACAACAGAATGGCGCTGGTTTTGCTGTCGCGCGCCAGGAAATCGAGCAGATCGTCAACGTCGATATCCAGGCTGTCGCCCAGCGCGATGAAATAGGAGAAGCCAACCTCACGCTGCTGTGCCCAGTCCAAAACGGTATTGGCCACGGCGGCCGACTGGGAAATGAACGCCAGTTTGCCTTTCTGAATGGGAACCGGTGAAAAGCTGGCATTGATGCCTTGCCATGGTGCCAGCAGGCCCAGGCTGTTTGGCCCGAGCAGCCGCATTGAATAACGCTGTGCAGTGGCTTTGAGTTCGGCAAATTGCTGATGCGGGGCGGAGAGCACGATCGCCGCTTTGCAACCGCGCTCGCCTAGCGCTTCAATCAGTTGCAGGTTACGTTGGGCGTTGACGCACAGCACGGCCAGATCGGGCGTCAGCGGCAGGCTGGTAACGTCTGGATAAGCCATAACACCGCACACGGCTTTGTAGCGTGGCGTCACCGGTAAAATCGGGCCAGTAAAACCACCGGCCAGCAGATTGCGCATCATCAGATAACCGGCGCGGTTGGGTTGTTGCGAAGCGCCGATAACGGCAATCGACTTAGGACGTAACAGTGCTTCTAACCCTCGCTGGCTCATATACGGCTCCTGATATCCCCTGGATCTTTGTGTGTATGTGACTTGTCGCTTGATGTTAGACGCTTTGTGGCCGGTTTGCTGTGACCGGTGCCTCTGGGCGGTGAGGTTTCCCCGCCAGATACTGCTCGCGGAAGTAATTGAAATGCTGAGCAAGGCCGATTGCGGCCTGCTCGTCCCCCGCCTGTTGCAATAACGCAGCGGCTACTTCGGCGGTGCAGTGCTGTTCGGTACGGCTGGCTTCACGCAGTTGATAACCGGAAGCGGCCAACACGTTCAGCGAAAAGACCGGAAACTGATTCAGATACGGGCTTTTGCGGAACATTTTGCGCGCTTCAGACCAGGTGCCATCAAGCATGATAAACAAAGGCGGCTTCCCGCCGCTGGGTAATTCACTGAATACCGGGCGATCGGGATCGGCATAGGAGGCCGGGAATACCACATAAGGTTGGCGAGTGGGATCGTTAATCGCCTCAATTAATCCTGGCTCGATTTCGGTACGCGACCAGAGAAATGCCTGAGTATCCGGCAGGATATCGGCGATCAGGCGGCCGGTATTGCTGGGCTTGAGCGGTTCGGCTCCGAACATGATCAGGCAGAAGCGACTGTTGGCCAACTGCGGTTTAATGGTGGCGCACAGGCAGTTTTGCTGTGGCAGCAGGCAATGTTGACAACGCACTGCGCGGCAGCCGCGAGCCAGAAACGGGCGGGTAGCATGGGCTAAACGGAATTGGCGTAGGCGAAGTACAGCGTTGTCGGTCATAACGATCCTGAGAAAAACCGCTATTGTAGCGCAGAAAAAAGCCCGGCGGGAGAACCCCTCGGGCTTTAACAGACGTGACAAACAAGGGGCGGCGCAGCCAGGTTTTTTGCGTTAAACTAAATCGTTGAGCCAGTTATCAAATGGCGTTTTCGGCATGGCACCGTTGAGCATATCGACCATTTTGCCTTCACGGAACATCATAATGGTAGGAATGCTGCGGATGTGGAAGCGGGCGCTCAGCTCGGGTTCAGCTTCGGTATTCACCTTCACGAAGCGCACCTTGCCAGCACGTTCTTCGGCCACATCTTCAAAGATAGGCGCGAAACTGCGGCAAGGGCCACACCACGGAGCCCAGAAATCGACCACCACCGGCAGATCATCCTGCAACAGATGGTCAAGCGTTGCGGCCGTGGCGTTAATCACTTCGCCGCTGAACAATTCATGGCCGCAGCGGCCACATTTAGCGCCATCGGCCAAGCGCTCTTCGGGGACGCGGTTGATGGCATTGCAGGCTGCACAAACTGTATTCATGGTTACCTCGGGTGCTGGCGCAGCAATATAGGCTGCGAATATGTATCCTCAATGTTACTTATTATCGGCAAAAGTGCCGCATTGAACAAAGTGATTTGTTCGATGAGTGTGATAGTTGCTGGCTTTTGCGCAAGTTGGTGGCTTAGCGTACCAACATCAGGTAATCTTCGCGCCCTGCGCGTTGGTGGAGAAGACAATGAACGATTCATTTAGTGGCAAGAACGGTAAGGTCAAAGTGATGTACGTCCGCAGTGACGATGACAGCGGCGACAACCGTAACAAGAATAAGCGTCCGGACGGCAAAGGCCGCCCGGCTGATAATGCACGCACAGGTGGCCGCACTGGCCAGGATAAGTCGCGTAGTCAAGACCGCCGTGGTGCTGATTCCCGCCGCAGTGAAAGCGATCGTCCTCGTCGCCCGGCGCGCACTGAAGATCGCGGTGGTTATGATTCGCCGTGGAAAACCGTGTCCCGAGGCCCGGAAGAAGAACCGGCGTTTGACCACGGTGGCATCAGCGGTAAAAGCTTTATCGATCCAGAGCAGTTGCGCCGCCAGCGTGCAGAAGAAACCCGCGTTTATGGTGAAAATGCCTGTCAGGCGCTGTTCGCCAGCCGCCCAGACGCTATCGTGCGTGCCTGGTTCGTGCAGTCCGTCACGCCGCGTTTTCGCGAAGCGCTGCGCTGGATGGCGGCTAACCGCAAGGCTTACCACGTGGTGGATGAAGAAGAACTGGCGAAAGCCTCCGGTACTGAACACCACGGCGGCGTGTGCTTCCTGATCAAAAAGCGTCAGGGTCTGGATGCGCAGACCTATCTGCAAAACGCCCCGGCAAAAGATTGTGTGCTGGCGCTGGAAGAAGTGGGCAACCCGCACAACCTGGGGGCGATCGTGCGATCGTGCGCGCACTTCGGTGTTAACGCGGTGCTGTTGCAGGATCCGGCTTTGCTGGAGTCGGGCGCAGCGGTGCGTACCGCAGAAGGCGGCGCGGAGCATATCAAAGCCATCAACGCCGATGATTTCCTGTCGGTATTGGATACCTTCCGCAAAGCGGGTTACACCATTGTAACCACCTCCAGCCATAAAGGGACCGCGTTGGCACAGGCCAAGCTGCCTGCCAAAATGGTGCTGGTATTGGGCCAGGAGCGTGATGGCTTGAGCGACAGCGCTTGGCAGCAGGGTGACATGAGCGTATCTATCGGTGGAACCGGCAAGGTGGAAAGCCTGAACGTTTCGGTAGCGACCGGTATTCTGCTGGCCGACTGGTGGCGTCAGAATCAGGCATAACGGATCCGCAGGATAAAAAAACGGGCACTCACCAGAGCGCCCGTTTTGCTTTTTGGCGATCAGTGAGCGCCGCCGCCACCGCCGCCGGAACTGAATGGCGGTTTGGCGAACCACACCAGTGCCAACAGGATCAGGAACACCCCGGCAGACAGCCAGAAAATCTCGTTGGCCGAGATAATCAGCCCCTGAGCGGTGATCTCATTGGCGATATACGCCGAAGCCTGCTGTTTGCTCATCCCGAGCTGTTCAAGTTTGGTATACATCTCTTGCGACTGTGGGTTGAACGGGGTCACAAACTCCGTCAGCTGCGCATGATGCATCGACTCACGCCGGGTCCACAAGGTAGTGGTGATCGAGGTACCGATAGAACCCGCCAGCGTACGGAGAAAGTTCGACAGGCTCGACGCGGCGGCAATGCGATCGGGCGGCAACCCTGACAGGGTAATGGTGGTCAGCGGCATAAAGAAGCAGGCGATGGCAAAGCCCTGCACAAACTGCGGCCAGGCCGAAGCGCCAAAATCCATCCCCGGTTCAAACGTATAGGCGCGCCAGTAGAAGCACACGGCATACATAATGAAGCTGAAGGTGACCAGGCGGCGCATATCCAGCCGGTTGCCGAATTTGCCGATGATGGGTGACAGCAGCACCGGGATCAGCCCCACCGGCGCGGACGCCAAGCCTGCCCAGGTGGCGGTATAGCCATACACCTCCTGTAGCAACTGCGGCAACAGCACAATCGCCCCGAAATACAGCATGTACGCCAGGCTGATACACAGGCAGCCGATGGTAAAGTTGCGCGATTTGAATAACGACAAATCCACCACCGGGTGATCGTCGGTCAACTCCCATACCACCAGGAACACCAGCGCCACCACGGCCACCACCGTCAGGACGATAATCTCCGTCGAGTTGAACCAGTCCAGCTCTTTGCCCTGATCGAGCATGATTTGCAGCGAACCGATACCCACCACCAGCAGAACCAGCCCAACGGTATCGATCGGTTTGATCTCGGTTCTGGTCTCCCGGCCTTTCAACGTCGACATTGCGGCCAGAATGACAAACAGCCCGATAGGGATATTGATAAAGAAGATCCAGCCCCAGTGATAGTTATCACTGATATACCCGCCCAGAATCGGCCCGAAAATCGGCGCAACGATCACGGTCATCGACCAGAGCGCCAGGGCCATTGCTCGCTTGGCGGGAGGGTAGTTGTTCAATAGCAAACTTTGCGACAGCGGGATCAGCGGCCCAGCCACTACCCCTTGGATCACGCGGAAGAAGATCAGCATGCCCAGGCTGTTGGAGATCCCACACAGCCAGGAGGCGAGAACGAACAGCGCCGTGGACCACAGGAACAGGCGCACTTCGCCGATACGCTTTGCCAACCAACCGGTGATCGGAATGGAGATGGCGTTCGCCACCCCAAACGAGGTGATCACCCAGGTGCCCTGCGAGGTGGAAGACCCGAGGTTACCGGCGATGGTTGGTATCGCAACGTTGGCAATGGTGGAATCCAGTACCTGCATAAAGGTCGCCATAGCCAGCGCGATCGTCATCCAGGCAAGCTGGGCACCTTCAAGCGGTTTTTGTGCCAAGGTAGCCTCCCGCGCGCTTAACCGGCGTTTGCATGGATCACATCGGCGATCATCTGATCAACGGGGGCCAGATCCAGCATCAGTGCGCTGGTTTCATAGCGCGGTTGTTCGCGCACCACGTTGGAGAGTATCTGGCCATCGCGATTGCTGGTGTCGATGGTGACCAAGGTCGAAAGGCCGATCCGCAGCGGATGTTCAGCAATCTGCTCGGGATCCAGCTCGATACGCACCGGTAAACGCTGTACGACTTTGATCCAGTTACCGGTGGCGTTTTGCGCTGGCAGTAGCGAGAAGGCGCTGCCGGTGCCCATATCAATACCCACCACTTTGCCCTTGAACACCACGTCACTGCCGTAAACGTCGCTGATCACGGTAGCCGGTTGGCCAATACGCATATTGGCGATCTGGGTTTCTTTAAAGTTGGCATCCACCCAGAGATGATCGGCCGGAACCACCGCCATCAGCGGCGTTCCTGGCGAGATCTGCGCGCCGACCTGCACGCTGCGGCGTGAGACAAAGCCGGTAATCGGGCTGATCACGCGGGTACGTTGCAGCGCCATCCAGGCATCACGCATCTGCGCGGCCGCTTGCAAAATGGCGGGCTGTTTTGCCAGCGGGGTATTCAGCACCATGGCCTGATTGGCGTTGTATTGCTGTACCGCCACTTCCAGCGTCGCTTTGGCGCTGTCTACCGCTTCGCGTGCGTGTTGCAATTCTTCGCGGCCAATCGCATCCACGCTGCCCAGTACCACACGGCGCTTGAGATCGTTTTCAGCCTTGCTCAGTTCAGATTTGCGCAGTGCAACATTGGCCTGATACTGTCTACTGTTGATCACCAATTGATGCGTTTGGCGCACGCTGTTGGCCAGCGCGGTTTTGGCGCGTTCAAACGCCTGTTCGGCATCGGTAGGGTCGAGCGTCAGCAGCACATCCCCTTTCCGCACGAAATCCGTGCTGTCGAACGTGACGCTGTTCACGCTACCGGACACCTGCGCCATGATTTGCACCTGATTACCGGCGACATAGGCGTTATCCGTTTCCTGATGATGACGCAGCACCAGGAACCAATACACTAAATAGGCCACCCCAATAACGATAAAAATAACCGTCAGCAGCAGCAGCCAAAATTTACGCTGCTTCTTTTTGCCCTTCGGTTGCTGCGAGGGTTGAATCTCCGCGCTTGCACTCATGGTGTTCTCCACGCTCTATATTTATAGGTATTTACTATGCTTTCGAATCCGTCGCCGCCGGGGCCTGATAACCACCCCCCAACGCTCGAACCAATCCTATCTTCGCCTGCATTAGGTTGCTGCTGGCACTCAGTTCCGCCTGTTGCTGCTGTAATAGCTGCGTCTGGCTGGTCAACAGTTCGTCGCGCCCGATAATCCCTGCCTGGTATCGGGCGTTAGCGGCTCGGTACACCTGTTGCATGGATTCGGCCGCCGCAGCCGCCTGTTGCAGTTGCTTGGCACGGCTTTGCTGAGCGGTAATGGCATCGGATGTTTCCTGTACCGCATTCAGGATAGTTTGGTTATAGGATTCCACCGCTTCATCATAGAGTGCAGATTCCTCACCCAGCTTGCTGCGCAACGCACCGGCGTGGAAGATCGGCAAAGAGATCGCTGGCATCACGCTCCAGGCCTGGCTCGCCGCTTCAAGCAGATTCGGGCTGGTACCACCGACATGGGTGGTATTCAAACCGGCAAAGGCTGAAATCGACAGGCTGGGGTAAAACTCTTTACGGGCTGCGCTGACGCGCTGATTGTATGACTCCACCAGTTGGCGCTGTGCCGCAATGTCTGGGCGTTTACCCAGTAAATCGGCGGTCAGTTCGCCTTGCGGGGCCAACAGGGCTTCAGCGGGTAGTGCAACCGGATGCAGAGACTGCATCGCGTTCGGGCCCTGGCCCGCTAATGCCGCCAGTTGGTGCTTAAGCTGTTCAATCTGTGACTGCAACTGGAGGATCTGCTGCTTGGCGCCGTCGGCCTGTGCCAGGGTCTGTTGCGGAATATCAACGCCGTAGATCCCGGCTTTGTACTGCTGTTGCCGCAGATCGGCCAGACGCTGATTGTTGTCCACTTCCTGTTGCAGCACTTTCTCCAGCGCATAATTGGCCTGCAACTGGTAATAAGCCGAGGCCACCGAGCTGGTCAACGTCAGTGCCGCCTGTGCCTGTTCGGCGCGTGCAGCATCGACTTGAGCTTTTGCCGCGCTCACCCGATCGCGATATTTGCCCCACCAGTCGAATTCGTAGGCCAGATTCAGGCCCAGTGAATTGCTGGTTTCATAAATCGGCGATGTCGGGTAACCGAAGCCCTGGTTGGTGTTTTGCGACACACGCAGGCGATCGCTGCTGGCGTTGAGATCCAGGTTCGGGCCGTTGGCGGCACTGGCTTCACCGACCACGCTCTGAGCCTCACGCACGCGGGCGGCCGCTTGTTTGAGCGACGGCGAGCTTTGCAGCGTTTGGGTCATCAGCGCATCAAGCTGTGGGTCATTCAGCGTGCGCCACCACTGTGGGCTAACCGCCAGTGAACTGACTTTAGTTTGTGCAAGTTGCAGGTGTTGCGGATCCATCAGTTTGGATTGTGGGGCGATATTATCGGTAGATGCACACCCCGCCAGCAGTAAAACAGCGCACAGCGGGGTGAATCTCCAGTTTAACGGGGATCGCATAAATAGATTACCTGAACAGAAATTAGGGTGATAACTGTTCTGAAACTTCCATCTGATCCAGGCGTGCCAAGAGTTTACGCGTCAGTTTTTCAAGCTGTTGCTGCTCTTCGTCATTCAGCGTGGACCAGAGGAAATGCAGACATTGGTGCTGCGGTGGCAGCAGTTGGCCGATAAACGCCTCTCCGGCAGGAGTCAGATGCAAATGCAGGCACCGGCGGTCATTGTCGCTTTCCCGGCGCTCAATCCAACCGCGTTTTTCCAGTTCATCAGCAATGCGGGTCGCATTCGTGCGTGAAGAACCCAAGGCTGAGCTTAGCTCAGAAGGCTGAATGCTGTGGCTTTCTTGCGCATCCAACGTAATGAGCGCCATAAACAAGGTTTCGTTGATTCCCTGTGCTTTCAGCATTTTATTGCGATTTTCCAGCAGCTTGCTTTGCATATGCATGCAAAGGCGAGTCAGCAGAATTTCCTGGTAAGGGAAGTTTGCCTGGCGCTTGGCGCGGAAATTAAGCATTTGTTCTATGGGCGTAAACGAACTTTCCATAATCTTTAGCCTCATTAATTTCGTTCGGTATAATAACGATAGTGATTAATAATGTAAATCTTCAACAAGGGGAATAATTTAGCAATTCGTGTCATTTGTAAGCCGTTTGTAAATGATTAACATCACAATCTGTATGGCTTTGTGAGTGAAGGCACACATCCAGCTTTCCCGTTGATTGAAATACATAAGATTTATTTACTGAATGCAGAAGAGTTCCGCGGCGTTCTGTATTGGCGGAGGGAGTAACAAGTGAACAGAAAGCTATGGCAACAGGGTTTTGCATGAGTATTCGGGTCACAGAATATCTATCCGTTATCCTTTAACCTGCGGTAGTGGGGCGCGTTTTAACCCCGTTTTACTGGGGAAGAAACTCCCTGAGATTGACTCAGCCACCACTGACCCGCATTTTGAAGACTATCGGGTATAGGGCACTAATAATACATCCCGATAACAATACCAGAGAGTTAGTGTGGTTTATACTCTCTGGTATTTAATAAATTACAAAAATAACTATATGTTTGCTAACTAAGAAATTACTGATCCCAGTGGATCATGGCGTTTCCCTCGCCACCAGGTCAGCAGGTTCAGCAGGCACAAAACCCCGCCAATGGCCGCGACGCCGTTCCAGCCCGCATGTTGATAAGCGGTGGCAGAAAGTACGGAACCCAGCGCCCCACCAATAAAATAACTGGTCATATAGCCTGCGGTCAGGCGGTTGCGGGCTTCTGGCATAATGCGGTAAATCACGCTCTGGTTAGTGACATGCACGCCCTGTACCGCCAGATCGAGCACCAGAATGCCGACAATCAAAGCCCACAGCGAGTGTTTCGCCAGTGCGATCGGGATCCAGGATAGCAGCAACAGTATCAGGCCAACGCTGGTGGTCAGCCCGGCTTTACCTTTATCCGCCAGGTGCCCGGCGCGTGATGCTGCCAGAGCGCCAGCAGCACCCACCAGGCCAAATAGCCCAATCACCCCTTCGGAATAATTAAACGGCGGGGCGGCCAACAGGAACGCCATTGAGGTCCACAAGATGCTGAAATTGGCGAATGACAGCGCGCCGATAATGGCGCGGGTGCGCAATAGCGGCGTGAAGCAGAACAGCGAGAAGATGGATTTCAGCAGCTGCGGGTAATTCAGGCCAGAATGCTGTTTATAGCGTGGCAAGGCGTGCCACAGGATCAGCGCCATCAGGATCATCAGCACGCTGGCAACCCAGTAAATGGTACGCCAGCCGCCGATGGCCGCCAGAGCCCCGGCAACGGTACGCGCCAGCAGGATCCCCAGCAGCAGACCACTCATAATAATGCCGACGGTTTTACCGCGTTTCTCCGGGCGGGCCAGCGTGGCGGCCAGCGGCACCAACAACTGAGCCACCACCGAGAACAACCCGGTGAGGGCGGTGCCCAGGATCATCATGGATAAGGTGCTGGAAGCGGCGGTGATTAACATGCCACCGGCGGCCAGCAGCGTCATAAATACGATCAACCCGCGGCGTTCAAACATATCGCCAAGCGGCACCAGAAACAGCAAGCCGACCGCATAGCCCAACTGTGCGGCAGTGACGATAAATCCGGCCTGATTGACCGACAGGTTAAAGTTTTGCGCAATGGTTTCCAGCAATGGCTGAGCATAGTAGTTACTGGCGACGGCCAGGCCGGTGGCCATGGCGATGATAAGGGTCAATGCCGGGCTCAGGCCCTGATTTTCGGTTTGCGAGTTCATCGGTGTTCAGTCAAAAGAATATTCAGTGGTGCAGAGTATCGGGCAAGGCAGGTTGTTAAAACAATGTTTAATTCTATCTGATTTGAAAGCTGCTGAACGGTTTTGGCGGTTTACCGAGAGGAATAAGGGCGCAGCGCTGCGCCCGTTCAATCATTACTGCTTTGCCGCTTCTGTGGCGGTTTTCACCCAGCCATCGAAGGTTGCCTGGTGGGCCTTGATCCAGCCATTAACGTGATTCTGAATGTCTGCTTGAGAGGCTTGGCCTTCATGCATCCGCAGGTTCTGCGCATTCACATCGGCAATCGGCAATTTCATGATGGAGAACAGCTTAGCGGCCGCCGGGTTGGCCTGCGCCCACGGCTTGTTGGCCGCAATCCGCATGGTATTGACCGGGAAGCCGTAGTTGGCACCGTTCGGCAGTTTGGTATCGATGTTTTTCTGCTCACCCGGCAGCGACGAGAAGGGGACTTGCAGCCAAACCACATCGCGGCCCGGCACCAGCACATCACTGACCCAGTAAGGCGTCCAGGCGTAGTACAGTATCGGTTTGCCTTCTTTGAAGCGGGTAATGGTATCGGCAATGATCGCGGCATAGTTGCCCTGATTATGTTCGACGGTATCACTCAGGCCGTAGGCTTTAATGTGATGGTTAATCATCGCCTCACAGCCCCAGCCTGGCGTACAGCCGGTCAGATCTGCCTTGCCATCACCGTTGGTATCAAACAGCTTGGCCATTTTCGGGTCTTTTAGCTGCTCGACGTTGGTGATGTGATACTGATCGGCGGTTTTCTTGTCGATCAGGTAACCCTGTGCCGCGCCGTTGACGTAAACCCCTTCACGATAGAACTTGTCATCGCCACCGGCGGAACGGTACTGATCGGCCTGAAGTGGATCCCAGTTCACGGCGATAAAAGTGGCATCGCCGGAAGCGATTGAGGTGTAGGCCACGTTGTAATCCACCTCGCGGGGCTCTTTCACGTCATAGCCGAGTTTTTCCAGCGCTTTGCTGACCAGCAACGTCTGGAAGGTTTCTTCAGAAATGGTGCTTTGTACCGGTTGTACTGTAATACCTTTTCCCGGCAAATCAGCAGCGGAGGCAACCTGTGAGCCAATCAGTGTGGTAAGGGCAATCGCCCAGATTCCTGTGGTGCGCATAGTTATTCCTCTATTTTGTGATAGCCCGCCGGGGCAAAGCACCACCGGCGGTAAAGACAGGCTACTGACAAAGCCCGTTATTAGGGAGAGCGTGCCGAAGGGGTCGTAGCGGCGTAAGCCGCCGGAGTGCCCCTCGGTGCGCTAGGCCCGGGTATCTCGGGCTAAAAGGTTACGTTGTCAGCAGCCTCGTTAGGCTTTTTTGATAAACGGACGCGTCATCAACCCGATGGGGCCGTGGGCGTACCAGCGGCCGAGCCCTTTGCTGCGGCGATCGCGGCCCAGCGATTGGGTAAGGCGATCGAGAATAATCGCCAGAATGACAATCCCGACCCCACCGACGGCGGCCAGCCCCATATCCAGGCGGCCAATCCCGCGCAGCACCATCTGGCCCAGACCACCGACGGCGATCATTGAGGCGATCACCACCATCGACAGCGCCAGCATCAGCGTCTGGTTAACGCCGGCCATAATGGTCGGCATGGCCAGCGGCAGTTGCACTTTAAACAGCAACTGACGCGGGCTGGCACCGAAAGATTCGGCGGCTTCGATCAGATCTTCCGGCACCTGATTGATGCCCAGAATGGTCAGGCGCACAATCGGCGGCAGCGCGAAGATAATGGTGACTACCACCCCCGGCACGTTACCGATACCGAACAGCATGACGATCGGCACCAGATAAACGAAGGCCGGTGTGGTTTGCATGGCATCGAGCAGCGGCCGTATCACTTTGGCGGCGCGCTTGCTGCGTGCCAGCCAAATGCCCAACGGTAGCCCGATAAGAATGCAGAAGAACAGCGCAGTGAGCACCAGCGCCAGCGTGACCATGGCCTGCGACCAGGCACCGATTGCGCCGATGGCCACCAGCGAAACCAGCGTTGCGGCACCCATACCCAGGCTGGTGATCTGCCAGGCGATCAGCGAGAACAGCACAATGGCGATCGGTGCTGGCATGCCCAACAGCAACTGCTGGAAACCGCTGAGGATGAAGTCTACCGGCACGCGAATGCCCTGAAACAGCGGGCGGAAATGCTGCACCACCCAGCCGATGCCTTCGGTGACCCAGGAGTCCAGCGGTATCCAGGTATTATGGAAAGGGTCGAGCAGGCTGAAACTCTCTGGCTGGGCCGGAGCGCTGTTCAGCCAGTCGGCTCCCTGTGCGGCCTGAGTGGTGGCATCGTGAGCAATGCCGTCTGCCGCGCCGGTTGACCAGGGATCGCTGCTGGTGGCTGCGCTGGTATCGTTAGCGGTTGTGGAAGCGGTCGCCCACGGATCCTGTTGATTACTCATTCGTTGGGCCCTCTTTGTCTAAAGCCTGCAACAGCATGGCCTTGGAAATAATTCCGATATAGTTGTTCTTTTCACCTACCACCGGCACGGCACAGGGTGCTTGCGCCACCAGCGAGATCAACTCACTCAGCGGCATATCCGCTGGCACGGGGAACGGGGTATCCAGCAGGGCATCGTCCAGCGTTTGCTTGGTCGCCAACGCCTGCTTGAGCGAATCTATCGACACCACACCGATAAATTTCTCAACGCGTTCAACCACATAACCATAATCCCGGTCTTCTTCGCGCAGCAGTTGCAGTGCCGAACGTGGGCCGAAACCGTGAGTTTTACGAATCAGGGTTACCGGGCGGCGCTGGGCAATATCTTTGGCACTGAAAACGTGGCTGACATCCACGCCGCGGAAGAAGGCACGAACGTAATCATTGGCCGGATTATTTAATATTTCGTCCGGTGTTCCCACCTGAATCACTTCGCCGCCTTGCATAATCGCAATGCGATCGCCAATACGCATGGCTTCATCCAGATCGTGGGAAATAAACACGATGGTGCGCTGATGTTTATCCTGTAATTTGACTAATTCATCCTGCATTTCAGCACGAATTAATGGATCGAGCGCAGAGAAGGCTTCATCCATTAACAATATATCCGGATTATTAGCCAACGCGCGGGCTAATCCTACCCGCTGGCGCATACCACCAGAAAGTTCATCGGGGTAAGCATGGGCATAATTCTCCAACCCAACCTGATGCAATGCATCCAACGCTTTTCCCTGACGTTCTTGTAACGGTATACCCGCTAATTCCATGCCGAAAGCGGTATTATTTAATACGCTCAGATGCGGCATTAAAGCGAATGATTGGAACACCATGCTGATCTTATTTCGCCGCACGGTACGTAACGCAGTATCGGATATTTGGGCGATATCTTCGCCGTCAATCAGTACCTGACCGCGCGTGGGTTCTATCAGACGATTGAGAAGGCGTACCAGGGTGGATTTACCGGAACCGGAAAGCCCCATGATGACAAATATCTCGCCTTCTTCAATGGCCAGAGAGGCGTTTTTTACGCCCAGTGATAATCCCGTTTTTTCCAGGATCTGATCTTTTGTCAGGCCACGTTTAAGCAGCTTAAATGCCCGCTCCGGGTTTTCACCAAATATCTTATATAAGTTCTTTACTTCGAGTTTAATTGCCATGCAAATATCTGCTTCCTATGGTGTATTATCAAACGATAAAAATGTCCTAATAGAAAATTAAAGTGCTATATACCCTAACATACTGACAATCTGAGACAACCCTTAATGTCGATATAATGGAATGTTCACGGCTTACAGCATGGGTTAATTGGGGCGTTTCAGGCTTATTGGTATGGCATTATTACCGCTCTTTTATATGGCTAATTAGTGACGCTAATGAGTGCAGAATGACCATAATATATACTGACGATATTGGCTTATATTACGGCGTTTTTTCAGCGACATATATCCGCTGTTTTTCAAGTTGTCACGTTGTTGCCAGCATGACGTAACCCATCCTTAGGCTGTCTCCTTCGAGTCACCACAGGTAGCTTCAAATTTGCTCTTAGCAGGTGTGTACTCCCCTGTTAGGAGGCATATCTGATCGTGACAAAATTCGGGGGGAAGTGAGTTGGTCGCCTGGCTGAAAATTGAAATTGAGAGGGCTATAAAAGTCGCTTGACCCATTAAATTAATGTGATTAAATTAACAACATTAATTTAAATGGCGAGTGATAAGCGCTAATCCTATACCCTGTTCAAGGAGGTTAACCGTGGCTCGTCCGCATAAGGCGCAGGCTCTGGACATTCCGCATCGTGCCATTGATGTCACTATTGAACTGCTTGCTGAGCAGGATGTTTCAACGATTACCCTCGCTGAGGTGGCAGCCAGGGTCGGGTGTCGCGCACCGGCACTTTATAACCATTTTCGTAATCGTAATGCCTTGCTGAGAGCAGTACACGACGAGGGTTTCTTACGGCTTTATGCGAGTAAGATGAATATGTTAGAGGGAATGAGTAGCGAGCCAATCGAGCGGCTGCATCGGGGTGGCTGCGCTTATTTGACATTTGCCTATAACAACCCGGCATTGTATCGCCTGATGTTTTTTCCCCCTCAAATAGATGAGATCGATACTCAACCTTTTGCCAGCGATCCCGCGCGTAAAGCCCTTGATTTTTTACGAACCAGCGTCTTGGAGTGCCAGCAGATTGGCTATTTATCAGGACAGGATCCTGACGAGGTTGCGTTCACTCTTTGGTCCACCGTCCACGGAGCCGCACTTTTGACAACCCAAGGGCGTTCACCGGTGACTGGACAGAATGCAAGGGAACTTGCCCTGGCTACCGTTAACACCATCATGGCCTTGATTGTGGAGGCCGCTCGGTTTAAGGAGTAAACAATTATGCGTAAAGGACGGTTAATTACAGCCGCCATTCTGCTGCCAATCATGGCATTAGGTGGTGTTATTGGTATCAGTTCGCTACTGACTGAACGTGAAATTGCGGTTTTCGCCGATCAGGTTCGCGACAGTGCTCGTGTTCATTCAGCCGCCATAGCCACTGATAGCACAGCACTTGCCGCATTGCCTGAGCCTGTACAGCGCTATTTTCAGTTTGTTTTTCGCGGTGCTCCCCAAAAATTCAGCTACGTTGAGCTGAAGATGGAAGGGGTGTTTAGGCGGCCTTTGCGGGAAAGCTTTGCGCCAATGACGGCCAGCCAAACGGCGGCCATTGCTTCACCTTCGTTACTCTTCGCTGGCACTACGCCGATTGTTCCCGGCGTCTGGGCGCGTGCTTACGATGCTTTTGCCGACGGCAAGATGACGATGAAAGCCAAGATTATGTCAACGCTCACGGTCGTTAATGAACGGGAGAATCCTGAGCTTAATCGAATCTCCCTACGGCGTTGGCTATTGGAAAGCCCAGTCTATCCAACAGCACTGTTACCCGGTGGACCGGTGCGCTGGGAGGCGATAGACGATCACCGGGCGCGAGCCATCGTCTCCACGCAGGGGATGAGCGCATCGTTGATTGCGACTTTCAGAAGCGATGGGAGCCTGGAACGTTTCGATGCAGAACAGGAGGGGGATCTGACAACCTCCTATCATGGCTCAGGGGAACAGGTGACCCGTAGCGATTATCGGCCAGTCAATGGCATGATGATCCCGTTTGGGTTTTCAATCGCTCGCGTTGCCAGCGGGAAGGTATATCCATTCTGGTCTGGCAGCATAGTGGGGATTACTTTTTATCCATAAGATGGCGTTCCTGTGAGGGCATGTCCTGTTGGTCATGAGGAGGACATACCCCGCAGCTTCTCGGGATCAGAGCGTAGGTTCTTCGCTGCCAGTAGGAATAACCACCAGTTCCACTTGCTGCTGCTGGAGTAACGATCCCAGTGCTGAAGGCGGTGGTGCGTCGCTAAAGAGCGCCGTGACCTGGCGGGTATTGCCAATTTCTACCGCCGCAGAGGCGTGGAATTTAGTGTGATCCGCCGCCAGCAGAATATGGCGTGAATGGGCCATCATCGCTTTCGCTACGCTGGACTCATTGACATCAAATTCCAGCAAATCACCATTCGCCTCGATCGCCCCCACGCTGGTGATCAGATAATCGGCGCGAAACCCTTCAACAAAAGTCACCGCGCTGGGGCCGATAATGCCGCCGTTATTTGGCCGCAACGTGCCGCCCGGCACCATCACTTCAAACTCACTATTTTTATACAGAATATGCGCCACCCGCAGGCTGTTGGTGATAATCCGCAGGTGGCTGTGGTTCATCAGCGCGCGGGCAATATGCTCAACCGTGGTGCCGATGGTGATAAACACCGTGGAGCGATCGGGAATGTAATCAGCGATCGCTTCCGCAATGGCAATTTTTTCTTCGGTGTAAGAGAGTTCGCGCTGCTCAAAAGCGGTGTTAACTACGCTGGAAGCGCGCCCGGCCCCACCGTGGTGGCGGGTAATCAACCCCTGTTCGCTCAGCTTGCGGATATCGCGCCGTACCGTCTGCGTTGACACCGCCAGCAACTGGGCCAGTTCGTCGATGTTCATATAGCCGCGCTTGGCGATCAACTGAATCAGCTGATCGTGGCGCGGGTTGCCGGTAAGTTCAGTCAGACTCATGTTCAGCTCTCTTCAATATTGTCATCTGTTGATCATTTTATACAAAACTGGCGAGGAAAGAGTCTGTTTGATCACAGTTGGGGATGCCTGCACGCCCGCCGGGGCGGGTACACTTCAGGGCCGCAACTGCATTGGCGTAGCGTACCGCCTGCGCGATATCCGGCTGTGAACCCAGCGCGACCGCCAGTGCGCCGTGGAAAACGTCGCCAGCGCCGGTAGTATCCACCACCTCAACCTTAAAGCCTGGCTGATGCTTTAGCTGGCCGTTTTCCAGCCAAAAACAGCCCTGTTTCCCTTGGGTGACATAAACCTGTCCGTTTTTGTCACTTTTGGCTAACCGTAGCCCTTTTTCAACCTCAGTTGCTCCGGTCATACGCACTAAACCCGGTTCGGAAAAGGCAGCATGATCGGCCAAGGCGACCAGCGGGCGGATGTCCTGCGGCGTCACATCGGCATCCAGCAGCGTAGTGACCCCGGCACGCCGTGCCTGCGTAAAGGCCGCCAGCGCCCCCTGATGCCAGCGTACATCCGCCAGCACCACGTCGTACTGGCTAAAGTCGATCTCGCTCAGCCAGCCAGCGTCCTCTGGCAGATCCGGGCTCGGGTGGTTGATGATGATCCGTTCACCCTGAGCATCCACCAGCACCGCCGACTGTGACGAGCGCGCCTGCGGGCAGCGGCGGGTGTAACCGGTATTCACGCCGAAGCTGGCTAACTCTGCCAGTAACACCTGCCCGGTGGCATCGTCGCCAACGCGGCCAATAAAATCGACCTTCGCACCCAGTCTGGCAGCGGCGACGGCGGCGGTTGCCGCTGGGCCACCGCCGATTTCACGGTAGTCGTTGGCGACATATTTCCCTCCCCCTTGCGGCAGCTTCTCCACGTAATACAAGCGGTCTTGCACCGTAATACCTACACAGGCAATGCGAGTCATGGTCTGGATCCTCTGTTGTTAGCAACACGGTTTTCGCCAAAAAGTGGCTACCGATCACGATGCCACCATTTTAATTCTCTCAAATGTTAAAAGAGTGACGCATGTCAATTTTTTGACTATAAATTACAAATACGATCAAAAACAGACAAAAACGGTCTGATTTGTGGCCGGTAAGTTGACACAAAGCGGACAACCGTAACGAACAGGAGAGAACCATGGCACAGATCGCATTTATCGGGCTAGGGCAAATGGGAGCACCGATGGCCAGCAACCTGATTAAACAGGGCCACAGGCTGAGCGTTTTTGATATCAGCCCGGCGGCGGTCAGCGCTTTGGTGGCGCAGGGGGCAACCAAGGCAGCCAGCCCGGCGCAGGCGGCGCTGGATGCCGAAGTGGTGATCACCATGCTGCCAAACGGCGATCTGGTGCGCGAGGTGCTGTTCGGTGCCGAAGGCGTATGCAGCACGCTGTCGCCTACTGCGCTGGTGATCGACATGTCCACCATTCATCCGCTGCAAACCGATCGACTGATTGCCGACATGCAGGCGCGTGGTTTCAGCCTGATGGATGCCCCGGTAGGGCGCACTTCCGATCACGCACAGGCGGGTACCTTGCTGATCCTGGCCGGTGGCACCGCCGAACAGGTACAACGTGCGACACCGGTGCTGATGGCGATGGGCTCCGAGCTGATCAACGCCGGTGGGCCGGGCATGGGCATCCGCGTGAAGCTGATCAACAACTACATGAGCATTGCGCTCAATGCGCTGTCGGCCGAAGCGGCGGTGCTATGCGAAGCCTTGGGGCTGTCGTTCGACGTGGCGCTGCAAGTGATGAGCGGCACCCCGGCAGGCAAGGGGCATTTCACCACCACCTGGCCGAACAAGGTGCTGAAGGGCGATCTCAGCCCGGCATTTATGATCGACTTAGCGCACAAAGATTTGGGGATTGCGCTGGATGTCGCCAACCAGTTGCACGTTGCTATGCCGTTGGGCGCGGCGGCGCGCGAAGTATACAGCCAGGCGCGCGCCAGCGGGCGCGGGCGTCAGGATTGGAGTGCCATTCTGGAGCAGGTTCGCGCGGCTTCCGGCTTGGCAGGCAAACATTAATTGATATCACAAGCGCCTGATATTCAGCGCGCACAGGGGAGAGAAAATGCCTTATTTATCCGGTTACACCATGGTTCAGCACGCGTGGAAAAACGGCTACGCCATCGGTGCCTTCAGTGCCCATAACGCTGAAACCATTCGCGCCATTTTACTGGCTGCCGAGCAGGAGCAAGCGCCGATCATGATTCAGGTGGGCCAGAAAGTGATCAGCGTGATGGGCCTGGAGCCGATGAAAGCGATGATCGATGCCTTTATGCAGGATATTACCGTGCCGGTGTGTATTCACCTGGATCACAGCCGCAGCTTTGCGCAAACCATGCAGGCGGTGCAGGCGGGGTTCCAGTCGGTGATGTTTGATGGCTCGCATCTGTCGTTCGACGAAAACGTGCGTATTACCCGCGCGGTGGCGGATGTGGCGCATGCGCTGAATATCGGGGTGGAAGGGGAGATCGGCAAGATCGGCGGCACTGAAGATGATATTTCGGTCGATGAAAAAGACGCTTTGATCACCACCAGCGACGAAGCGCTCAAGTTTTCTGAACTGACCACGGTGGACTATCTGGCGGTGTCGATCGGGACTGCCCACGGCCTGTACAAGCAGGAACCCAAGCTGGCGTTCGATCGCCTGCATGAGATCCGCGAGATTGTCCGCAAGCCCATTGTGCTGCACGGTGGCTCCGGTGTGCCGGATGAGCAGATCCGCAAGGCGGTGGCGCTTGGCGTGGCCAAGATCAACGTGGATACCGAACTGCGTCAGGCTTTCACTCAGGGCATGGCCGAAGTGCTGAATAACGATCCTGAAGAGTTTGTGCTGGCGGTTTCGCTCGGGCGCGGCCGTGATGTGATGCAGGAAAGAGTGGTCGAAAAAATCCGGCTATTCGGCAGCCACGGCAAAGCGGCACAGTTTTAAACCATTAGGGACAGACTATGACAACCATTCAACGCCAGCATTTTGGTGAACATCAAGGGCAGGCGGTTTCCCTGTTCACGCTGAGCAATGCTAACGGTATGCG
Source organism: Serratia sp. YWN4 (assembly GCF_055790845.1). NCBI lineage: Bacteria > Pseudomonadati > Pseudomonadota > Gammaproteobacteria > Enterobacterales > Yersiniaceae > Serratia > Serratia sp. YWN4. The sequence continues at coordinate 4,114,702 of NZ_CM147696.1, read as the reverse complement.
GCTGTGTGTGACCGATTACGGCTGCATCATTACCCAACTGTGGGTGCCGGATCGGCACGGCCAGGCAGAAGACATCGTGATGGGCTTTGACGATCTGGCCTCTTACCAGGCCGGGCACCCGTTCTTTGGGGCGATTGCCGGGCGCTGTGCCAACCGCATCGCCGGTGGGCGCTTCAAGATTGACGGTCAGGAAACTGTGTTGGCCACCAACGAGCTAACCACCGGCCAACACCTGCACGGTGGTGCTCGCGGCTTTGACAAGTATGTCTGGCAGGCGCAGGAAGATGGCGACGGCATTATTTTTAGCCGAACCTCTGCCGACGGTGAGGAAGGTTATCCGGGCAACCTACAGGTGCGCCACCGCATCGGCCTGACCGAAGATAACGTGATGACGCTGAGCTTTGAGGCGCAAACGGATAAACCGACGCTGGTTAATCTGGTGAATCACAGCCATTACAACCTGCGCGGCCATACGCATCTGATCCACGATCAGCAACTCAAGATCGACGCGGATTTCATCACTCCGGTGGATGAAAGCACCATGCTGCCCACCGGCGAGATCCGCCGTGTGGCCGGTACGGAATTTGATTTCCGCAACGCCCGCCGCCTGGGGGATGCCATGCTGCACCGCCCGGCGCAGGACTTTGATATGAACTACGTGCTGAAACCCGGCGATGGCGCATTGCATCCGGCGGCCAGCCTGCTTTGCCCGCACAGCGGGCGCGTGATGGAAGTGCATACTTCGCTGCCCGGCGTGCAGTTCTATAACGCCTTCAAGCTGTCCAACAAAGTCTGGAACGGCAAGGCAGGGCATCGCTATCAGGCGTTTTCCGGCATCTGCCTGGAAACGCAGGCTTTCCCAGACAGCATCCACCACGCTCACTTCAGCAACGTGGTGCTACGCCCGGGCGAAAAATATAACAGCCGCACCGAGCACCGTTTCAGCACCCTGGCATAGCTCTTGATTAATTTCTCCGATTACTGGAAGCAACATAATGACAAATAAAGCAAAAGTCGGCGTGCTGGCGCTAGGCCGCAACACCTTTGACGTGCCGTACGCGCAGGAAATGCTGGCGCAGGCCTGGCAGGCGCTCAGCGGTATGGATATCGAACTGGTGGGGGAACCGATGCTGCAATTTGATGCTGCCTCGGCCCTGCAAGCGTTACCTGCGCTGAAACAGGCGGATCTCGATCTGCTGCTGATCCTGCAAGTGACCTTTACCGATGCCTCGTTGACCACCGAGGTAGCGCGTGATTTCCCGGTGCCAACGGCGCTGTGGTCATTCCCCGAGGCGCGTACCGGTGGCCGTTTACGCCTGAACTCGTTCTGCGGGGTGAATCTGGCCTGCCACGCGCTGAGCCGTGAAGCGATCAAGGTACAGACCCTGCACGGCCTGCCGAGCGATAGCCGCGTGATTAACGAATTACAGCAACTGGCGCAGGCGGCGGCGATCGTCAAGCGCTTCAAACAGGCCAAAGTGATGGTGATCGGCGAGCATCCACTGGGCTTTGACGCCTGTAACTACAACCAACAGCAGTTGAAGCAGCACTTTGGTGTGGAAGTGACGCGCCAGCCGGTGCTGGAGTTTATCGACGAAGTGAAAGCGCTGCCGGACAGCGTGGCCGATGCGCCTTATGCCCGCCGCGCCAAAGATTTCCCCAATCTGGCAGAAATGGATCAGTGCGCCACCCGCAAAACCCTCAAAGTCTATTCGGCGCTGCGTGAAAAGGCACAGCGCGAAGGCTACACCGGCATTGCCGTGCGCTGCTGGCCGGATTTCTTCACCGACTACGGCTGTGCCGCCTGCGGCGCGCTGGCGCTGATGAACGAAGACAAAGTGCCGTGCGGTTGCGAAGCCGACATGTTCGGTGTGCTGTCTTCGCTGATGGCGCAGTGGGCGTCCGGCAATGCGGCGTTCAATACCGATCTGGTGGATATCGATCCGCAGGACAACAGCGTGGTGTTCTGGCACTGCGGCCAGGCACCGATCGAAATGGCCGATCGCGATGGCCCGGTGCAGGCAACTATTCACTCCAACCGCAAGCTGCCGCTGCTGTCTGAATTTGCCCTCAAGCCGGGGCGCATCACGCTGTGCCGCATTACCCAGGGCGAAGGCAAGCTGCGCCTGATGCTGGCCGGTGGCGAGATGATCAAAGCCCCGCTGGCGTTTTCCGGCACTGCCGGTACTGCACGGCTGGATGTGGATGCCGACACCTATCGTCAGCGTTTGATCGCTGCCGGGATGGAGCATCACACCTCGCTGGTATACGGCGAACATCGCCCGCTGCTGCGCAAAGTGGCCGAACTGCTGGGGCTGGACGTGATTGAACTGACCTGAGTTTTAGGCAAATACCGTATTTAACCTTTTGGAGAACTGAACATGACTTCTCAGCAAGGCTTGGAACTGAAACAACACGCTGGTGGCTTCACCCTGACTTTTCAGCAGCGCGTGCTGCTGCGCCATACCCCGGATGCCCCCTGCCTGTGGATCGGGCGCGGCAAGGCAGACATCGATATGTTCCGCGGCAACTTCAGCATCAAAGACCAACTCAGCGAAAAACTGGCGCTGACCGATGTCAGCATCACCCCTCAGGGGCAGGGCTGGAACATCCGTTTCAGCCGTGGCGATGTGGCGCACAGCACGCTGCACATTACCACCGATGCGCAAGGGCGGCTGGAAATGCAGCTGCACAACAGCGACCAGACCAACAACCGCATGTGGCTGCGTCTGGCGGCTCAGCAGGCCGATCACGTTTACGGCTGCGGCGAGCAGTTTTCCTACTTTGATCTGCGCGGCAAGCCGTTCCCACTGTGGACCAGCGAGCAGGGCGTGGGCCGCAACAAGCAGAGCTACGTGACCTGGCAAGCGGACTGCAAAGAGAATGCCGGTGGCGACTATTACTGGACGTTCTTCCCACAGCCGACCTTTGTCAGCAGCCAGAAGTATTACTGCCATGTGGAAAACAGTTGCTACATGAACTTTGATTTTTCCGCCCCTGATTTCCACGAACTGGCGATCTGGCAGGATCAGGCAGTGCTGCGCTTTGACTGTGCCAACAGCTACATCGGTCTGCTGGAGAAACTCACCGCGCTGCTGGGCCGCCAGCCGGAGTTGCCGGACTGGGTGTACGACGGGGTGATCCTCGGTATTCAGGGCGGTACGGAAGTTTGCCAGCAGAAGCTGGATGTGATGCGTGAACACGGCGTCAAGGTCAGCGGCATTTGGGCGCAGGACTGGGAAGGCCGCCGCATCACCTCGTTCGGCAAACGCCTGATGTGGAACTGGCGCTGGGACAGCGAGCTGTATCCAGAACTGGATAAGCGTATTCCCCAGTGGAAAAAAGAGGGCGTGCGCTTCCTTGGTTACATCAACCCTTATGTGGCGATCGAGAAAGAGCTGTATGCCGAAGCCGCCGAGCAGGGCTATCTGACCAAGGATTACAGCGGTAACGACTATCAGGTGGAATTCGGTGAGTTCTATGCCGGGGTGGTGGATCTCACCAAGCCGGAGGCCTATGACTGGTTCAAAAACGTCATCAAAAAGAACCTGATTGAGTTTGGCCTCGACGGCTGGATGGCGGACTTTGGTGAATACCTGCCAACTGACACCGTAATGCACAATGGCGTAGATGCAGAAATCATGCATAACGCCTGGCCTGCGCTGTGGGCCAAGTGCAACTACGACGCGCTGGTGGAAAGCGGCAAGCTGGGGGAGATCCTGTTCTTTATGCGCGCAGGCTACACCGGCAGCCAGAAATATTCGGTGATGATGTGGGCGGGGGATCAGAACGTTGACTGGAGCCTGGACGACGGCTTGGCCTCGGTGATCCCGGCGGCGCTGTCGCTGGCCATGACCGGCCACGGCCTGCATCACAGCGATATCGGCGGTTACACCACCTTGTTCGAGATGAAGCGCAGCAAAGAACTGCTGATGCGCTGGTGTGAGTTCTGCGCCTTTACGCCGGTGATGCGCACCCACGAAGGCAACCGCCCGGACGATAACTGGCAGTTCGATCATGACGTAGAAACCATCCGCCAGTTTGCCCGTATGAGCCGGGTATTCAGCGCCATGAAGCCGTACATCAAGCAGGCGGTGGCGCTGAATGCGCAATCCGGCCTGCCGGTAATGCGCCCGCTGTTCCTGCATTACGAAGATGACGCGCACACTTACAGCCTGAAATACCAATACCTGTTTGGCCGTGACCTGCTGGTGGCACCGGTGCATGAAGAAGGGCGCAGCGATTGGACGCTCTATCTGCCGCAGGATAGCTGGATCAACCTGTGGACCGGTGAGCCGCACAGCGGCGGGTGCGAAGTGACGGTAGCCGCACCGATCGGCCAGCCGCCGGTGTTCTACCGCGCAGGCAGCGAGTGGGCCGATCTGTTTGCCTCATTACGCACGCTGTAATCATAAGAAACTGTCAGCCGCCATTGGCCCAACCGGCAATGGCGGTTACCTCGGGATGGGGTATTTTCCAAGGAGAATCACCATGAGTGAAGTGAACCAGGATCCGGTCAAACTGACGCTGCCATTGCGCGAGAAGTTTGCCTACGGCATGGGCGATGTCGGTTCTAACCTATTGTTGTGCGTGGGTACGCTGTACCTGCTGAAGTTTTATACCGATGTGTTGGGCATTCCGGCCGCGTGGGGCGGGCTGATCTTCCTGATCTCCCGCTTCTTTACCGCCTTTACCGATATCAGTACCGGTCTGATGCTGGATTCCCGGCGCAACATCGGCCCCAAAGGCAAGTTCCGGCCGTTTATTCTGTATGCCTCAATGCCGGTGGCGCTGCTGGTGGTGGCTAATTTTATCGGCGTTGGTATGTCGTTCGACGTGCTGGCGAAAACGGTGATTGCCACGCTGATCTTTATGGCGTTCGGGCTGTTCTTCAGCATGATGAACTGCTCTTACGGCGCGATGGTGCCCGCGATGACCAAAAACCCGCAGGAGCGTGCGCAACTGGCCGCCTGGCGGCAGGGCGGGGCGACAGTTGGCCTGCTGCTGTGCACCGTCGGGTTTGTGCCGATCCTGTCGCTGTTTGAAGGCCAGGCGCAGGTGGGTTACTTGGTGGCGGCGGCGATCTTCGCGTTTGCTGGCATGTTGTGCATGTGGTGGTGTTATTCCGGCGTTAAAGAGCGCTATGTCGAGCTGCCGAAACCGGGCGCGCCAAAGCCGGGCCTGCTGCAATCTTTTAGGGCGATCACCGGTAATAAACCGCTGTTTGTGCTGTGCGTTGCCAACCTGTGTACGCTGGCCGGGTTCAACATCAAGCTGGCGATCCAGATCTACTACACCCAATACGTGCTTAACGACATCACCCTGCTGTCTTACATGGGTTTCTTCAGCATGGGCTGTATTCTGCTCGGCGTGCTGCTGGTGCCGACGGTGGTGAAGCGCTTTGGCAAGAAAAACGTCTATCTGGGCGGCTTGTCGTTGTGGATCCTCGGCGATGCAATGAACTACCTGTGGGGCAACACTTCCACGCTGTTTGTACTGTTCTCCTGCCTGGCATTCTTTGGCACCGCCTTCGTTAACAGCCTGAACTGGGCGCTGGTGTCCGATACCGTGGAATACGGCGAATGGAAAACCGGCGTGCGTTCTGAAGGCACGGTTTATACCGGCTTTACCTTCTTCCGCAAGGTTTCCCAAGGGTTAGCCGGGTTCTTCCCCGGCGTGATGCTGGCCTATATCGGCTATGTGCCTAACGTGGAACAAGGGGCCAGCACGCTGGAAGGGCTGCGGCAACTGATCTTTATCTACCCCTGCGGGTTGGCAGTGCTGACGGCATTGACCATGGGGCTGTTCTACCACCTGACGGAGAAAAACTACCTCAAGATTGTGGATGAGCTGGAAACCCGAAAACGCAAGATGAGCCCGGCAGTGTAAACAGACATAACCTGATAACCCGTTTATGGCAGGCCATCGCAGCGATGGGTAAACGGGTTAAAAAATAATAAAAGCCTATTGAGATAGGCTACGAGGACCTGTGATATGGCCAACTCTCCACCCTACAACGATCCCGTCACGCTGCGGTTGCCGCTGCGTGAAAAGCTGGCCTACGGCATGGGGGACTTCGGTTCTAACCTGATGCTGTGTATTGGCACGCTGTATCTGCTGAAATTCTATACCGACATTCTGGGGTTGCCCGCGATCTACGGCGGGGTGATCTTCCTGATTGCCAAATTCTTTACCGCCTTCACCGATATGCTGACCGGCGTACTGTTGGATTCGCGGCGTAATATCGGGGCCAAAGGCAAGTTTCGGCCCTTTATCTTCTATGCCTCGCTGCCGGTGGCTTTGCTGGCGGTGGCCAACTTCCTCAATAGCGGTTTCAATCTGAATGCCAAAACCGTGCTGGCCACCGTGTTGTTTATGTTGTTCGGCCTGTTTTATAGCCTGATGAACTGCGCTTACGGGGCGATGGTGCCAGCAATCACCAAAAACCCGAATGAACGTGCGCAACTGGCCGCCTGGCGGCAGGGCGGGGCCACGCTCGGCCTGCTGCTGTGCACCGTCGGGTTTGTGCCGATCCAGGCGCTGTTTACCGCTCGCCCGGAGATTGGCTATCTGGCGGCGGCCACGGTGTTTGCCACCTGCGGTGTGTTTTGCATGTGGTGGTGCCATGCCGGGGTAAAGGAGCGCTATGTCGAGATTGTGCCGGAACACCATAAACCGGGGATCTTCAAATCCTTCTGCGGCATCTTCAACAACCCGCCGCTGCTGGTGCTGTGTATCGCCAACCTGTGTACGCTGGCGGCGTTTAACATCAAGCTGGCGATCCAGGTTTATTACACCCAATACGTGCTGCACGATATCCGTTTGCTGTCTTATATGGGTTTTTTCAGCATGGGCTGCATTCTGATTGGCGTGCTGATGGTGCCTGCGGCGGTGAAGCGCTTTGGCAAAAAGCGCGTCTACCTTGGCGGGTTGCTGCTGTGGTGCCTGGGCGACCTGCTTAACTACGGCTGGGGCGACAGCTCAGTCTCTTTTGTGGCGTTCTCCTGCATGGCCTTCTTTGGTACGGCGTTTGTGAACAGCCTCAATTGGGCGCTGGTGTCGGATACCGTCGATTATGGCGAATGGAAAACCGGCATCCGGGCGGAAGGTTCGGTCTACACCGGCTATACCTTTTCACGCAAGATTTCCGCCGCGCTGGCAGGACTGCTGCCGGGGATTATGCTGACGCAAATTGGCTACATCCCTAATATTGCGCAGTCGCCCGCGGTGTTGGAAGGCTTGCGTCAGTTGATCTTTATTTATCCCTGCCTATTGGCGATGGTGGCTGCAATTATGATGGGGGCTTTCTATAAATTAAATGAGCAACTGTTTATGCAGATAATAAATGAAATCAATATGCGCAAAGGCAACCACGGTAAGGAGATAACCTTTCAGCCAGTGGTTAACACGCAAGCCATCAAAGAAATTTAATTATTAAAAATAACACTCTGCCGCCATGCGCTATTGCATGGCGGCGGGTTGCCTACGCTCTTTTATCCAGACCATTTGGGGAATCAAGATGAATAAAGTTAAATTATTACTGTTGATTACGGCATTAATTACCTCGGCCAGCGCTCAGGCCGGGCGCGCTTATCTGGAAACTCGCGAAGCCTACAATACCGCCTCGGAATTGAATGAGGTGATCCTGCGCGCAGGGTATAACTTTGATGGCGGTGCCGGGGTAATGGCCACCAATGCCTATAACATCGGTAAGTTTGACCAGTTGAACCATAGCTATAACGAGCTGGAAGGCTGGTATCCGCTGTTCCGTCCAACGGAGCAATGGACCATTTCTTCCGGTGGGTTGGTTAATGCCAACAGTGCCGGTTCCGGCGGAGCGCTGTATCTGGATAACAACTATAAATTCCTGCCCATGTTTAACCTGACCGTGCGCTATCGTTATAACCGTAGCAACTATGACGCCATCGATTTTAACGGCCAACCGGCACGTAATGATACCCATGAGTTTGCCAGTTACTGGAATTTTAAACTCACTGATGCGCTTAATTATACCCTCGAACCGCATTACTTTATTCGGGTGAATGATTTCCACAGTAAAAATGGTAAAGGCCACCATTGGGAGATTACTAATAAGTTCAGCTATAAAATAGACACCCACTGGATGCCTTATTTGGAACTGCAATGGTTGGACCGCTGGCTGGATTATAATGCGGAGCAATACCGTATCCGCGTGGGGCTGCGTTATACCTTTTGAATAACAACGACAAAAAACCCGGCTTTGGTGGCCGGGTGAAAATAGACACACATCAATGTTAAACGGCACAACCTGATACCAAGGGGATATCGCCACGGCAGGATATCTCTGTAATATGACAGTTCAATGGCAATGGGTGCCTGTGCTCGACTAAACCTTACGGTACAACCGCCGTGGATGGCCGATATTGCCATATAGCATTTCGACGCGCACGAACTGGGTGGCAACGCAGTGCTCCAGGTAGCGGCGCGCGGTGGTTTTGCTGATGCCAATCTGCTCAACCAGGTCTTCTACCGCATGCGCGATATCCGGTTGGTTGATGAACAACGTTTTTACCAGTTCCAGCGTGTTGACCTCGATCCCTTTGGCATCGGTTTCTTTGTCAGCAAGAAGATTAGTATGCACCGAATCGATGTCGCCATCGTTTTCTGCTGCCAGAGCGGGCAGGGTGATGTGGCGATCATGACGGCGGGTATTACGGTGTTTGTGATAGCGCTACGCAACCTTAAGAGCAAAACTAAACGGCCCACGGTTTCCCGTGGGCCAGACGCACATCTATTTCATCTTTTTAGCTACAGGGGGTGTTTAACGCCGGGCGAGCAGGAGGCCGATGACGATGCCAACGGCGGCACCAATTCCGACACCCTGCCAGGGTTTGTCACGAACATAGCTATCGGCATGATCTGCCACGTCACGTGCATGTTGTGTCAGGCTGCTGGAATCGTTGAAACGTGCACGGGCATCGCGTAAAACGCCTTTTGCCTTGCGGTGCAACTCGCTCAGTTCCTCTTTGGTTTTGCTGGCGGAATCGCGTAATACCTCATCTAGCGTATCGGCCAGCAGAGCCAGATCCTGATCGATGTCTCGTTCTACTTTTTCAGCTCTCTTGAACATTCGACTCTCCGTTTCTGAACACATCCAGTAAGTGTAGACCATTTTTTAATCGATGTTGGCGAGTACGGGAAGAGGGCAGCCATTCAGGGTCATTGAACTGAATAACCAGGGGTCACCAGCTTTGTACATTTGGTTACTCGGCGAAACCAATCACTCACGGAAGTACTGAATTGATTGCTTTATTATCTGTTCAACGGCCCAACCGGGGCTTACCGAAAAAACACTCTCTGAGGATTTAAAGATGAAAAAAGTATTAGCGCTGATCGTTGCTGCCACTATGGGTCTGTCTTCAATTGCTTTCGCTGCTGATACTGCGGCACCGGCGGCTGCCCCAGCGGCGACTGATACCATGGCTGCTCCAGCAACGGGTGACAAGGCTCCTGCAAAAGCCACTCATCATAAGAAAGAGCACAAGAAAGCCACCACCAAAGCGCCAGAGCAGAAAGCTCAGGCCGCTAAAAAGCACCACAAAGCTACCGCTAAAAAAGCACCTGTAGAGCAGAAAGCTCAGGCAGCTAAAGCCAAGAAACACAGCAAAAAAGCGCCAGAGCAAAAAGCCCAGGCTGCTAAAAAACACCACAAAGCCAGCAAAAAAGCCGCTGCTCCAGCCGCTAAATAAGTGAAGATGGCAGGCCATTAAAGGTTCTGCGTCATCAGCTAAGTATCCAGACACCCGGTTCTCCGGGTGTCTTCTTTTGGGGTTATATCATCATGATTAACCGCTATCTGTTTGAAGTGATCTTCAGTGCCGTAACGCTGTGTGGTCTGGCAGCGGCCTGGGAACTGTTCCTGACCAGCTATCTTTGACCCTATTTTCCCTTCGTAAAACCCTATTCTGCAACGGGCGCGGGTAACCATGGCTGTGTAAAAGACAGTACTGCGTTAATGGTTTGTTGATGTACCCGCTTTCGCTGCTGTACGTCAGAAGCACAGATAAAGGCTTCTCCTTCCTGCGCCAATATCACCAAGGCTTCTGTATTGCATAGCGGCAAAAAGTCGAAGTGATTGGCACCCGCCAGTTTCAACGCAGTAATAGCCCGTTGACCGCCGTAGGCTGCCAGCGATTCACTCCCTAGGCCGCCATCGACCTCGCCTGGCATATAGTGTGGTGCGGCGACGATCAGTAGCGGTGCGCTTAACTGCCACAGGCTGGCGGGTTGTAAATAAGGCACCATGCCCGGATCGAGCGCGACCGCAAAGCGGATCCTGATATCGGTATAGCTGGCATCAAACGCGGTGGTGGAGACGTTATCCAGCGCTATCCCTTGGTAAAACAGACAGTTTGGTGAATTTGGCCAGCGCTGGCAGCCAGCGACAAAATCTTGCAAGACTACTCGGCCACCAATGGCTGCAATGGCGCTATAACCGCCTTTGGAGTGGCCCATTACGCCAATTGACTGAGTATTAATCCGCGGCCGCCAGGTTGCATCACTGAGCATGGCGTCGAGAAGTGCTGAAATATCTTGCGTTTGCTGCCAGAGCCGTATCGATTGTGCGGGGATGGAATTACCGCTGGTACTGCCCGGATGATTGGCGGCGACCACAATCACGCCCTGTTGCACCAGTGCCTGCGCCAGCCAGGCTTGGCTGCTATTGTTGCCGCCACTGCCGTGGCTCAGCACTACCAGTGGAAAATGCCCGCTTGCCGGTAACGCATCGGGTTGCGCTTTAATACCTGTAAAAACTGGCCTGTCGCCTACCGTTTGCAACGGGCCATTGGCCGCGGTGGGGTAATAGATACGGGTAACCAACTGACGATCGCCGTTATAAAACGTTTGTAAGCGGCTGGCGACCTGCCAGGGCGCTGCTGTTGCCACACTGCTAAACAGTAACCACAAGAACCACAGATTTTTCATTATTGTTCCTTAAACGAGGAAGGGAAACCAACAGTGGCAGCGGTTCCTGCCATCGGCGACCTCGATCGCGATCAAGGTCGCTAAATGATTGTTTTAGCTGACGATGGCTTCTACACTCATTGGCTTTCCGTAAGCCTGTAACGAGGGGACCCATGCCGCTTATTCCGCTGTCATTTCTGTTCAGCCTGTTGTGCGTGGTTTTGATCGTGCGCCTTGGCCAGCCGCAGCCGCAGCCGCAGCCGCGTCGTTGGCTGTTGCAACTGCTGTTGCTGATATGCGCTTGGCAAAGCCTGTTGGTGGGGATCCGTTTTGGCTATCAACAGCCGTGGGCCGCTGCGTTGCAACCGCTGGGTGCAGCGTTGATCCCGCCGCTGTGTTATCTGGTGTTGATGCTCTATGCGCGCGGACCGGTGGGATGGCGGGATGCTGGGCATCTGTTATTACCGCTGTTAACGCTGTTGGCCCAGTGGAAAGTATTGTTCGTGTTGGATGGGCTGATCGTTGTGGGTTATTTGGGCTACGGCGCTGCCATCCTGGGTTATCTGCGGCGCGGCGAAAATGGATTACAGCAGGTTTCGCTGGCAGGCAGTTGGCTCAGTTACCGGCTCTGGTGTGGGTTAGGTGGCTTGTTGATGATCAGCGGTTTTGCCGAACTGGCTATTACGCTGGATTACGCGTTGTTGGCGGGCCGTCATGCTGGCGCGTTGGCAGCTTTTGGCAATGTGCTGGTGGTGGTCGGCGTGGCGCTGGTGCTTGGTGGTGCTCGGGAGCAACCGGGATCGGAAGAGCCTCCTATGCAGACGGCGTTAACCCGCGCGGCCCCCGACGCCGAAGAGTGCGAACTCTGGTTTCAGCAGATTAACCGGCGGTTATTGCAGGACGATCTGTATCTGGAGCCGAATCTGAATCTGGCGCGTTTGGCACGCAAAGTAGGGCTACCGGCACGCAAGGTGTCACAAGCCATCAACCAGCAGACGGGGATGAATGTTTCGCAATACGTCAACCAACGGCGTATCCAGCAAGCGGCTGAATGGTTAATCGGCAGCGAGCGTTCGGTCACTGACATCATGCTGCAAGCCGGGTTCAGCACTAAATCCAACTTTAACCGCGAGTTTCTGCGGGTTTATGGCGTCAGCCTGAGCGAATGGCGTAAACGTAAAACGGCTTCTTAGCTTCCCGGTTGTTTTACCAGTGAGTCAGCACTTCGCGGTTATAGCGTTCGTTATAGGCGCGGCGGAACTGCGCCAGTTCGAACGCATCCAAATCCAGCTCAGCGAAATAGAACAGTGCTGCCTCGGTGTGCTCGGCATGCAGTTCCGGCGATAGCCCGGCGCGCAGCAGCATTTCGCGCCATAGGCCAATCTGTTCGTCGTCCGCCTGCTTGATAAACGTCAGGTAGATAAACAGCAGATAGGCGGCTTGATGCATCTCTTCGGTATAACCGTTGTTCAGCACGCGGATAAACGTCTGGCTGTTGCGGTTGCCCATTTCTTGCAGCATCGATTCAATCAGCATCGGCTTTACTTTGAGTTGCTGTACCAGCGAATCTATCGCCTTGCGGGTGTCGGAAGTCAGAATGCGGTAACCAATAATAAATACTGCAATCAGGGCGGCGATGATGATCCACGTCATTGATGATGTTTTACCGTTTTGGAGCGCCAGCAGTTGGCAGGAGGCGCTGCAAACAGCGCCTGAAATTATCCGTGTTGCTCGCCGCTGAAATTGCCGCTGGCGTGTTGCTGATTATGGGCATAGCGGTTGAAGGTAGCGGCGTCTTTTGCCAGGGCATCCAGATGCGCCCCCAGCATTTTGATCTGTTTGATCAGCGCATGCTGCTCTGGCACCGAACTGGCGGTGTTCAGCTTGTGCAGCAGTTGCTCGTTTTGCATCCGCAGTGCAATTTCACGCTGTTGGGCTTCTTCCAACTGCTGTTGCAAAGCCTGATAGCTTTGCTGCCATTCGCGGTGTTGTTTTTCAAAGCTGGCCTGCAACTCATTCATTGCATTCTGAAACTGGCTGTCCAGTTCGCGCATTGTCATGGTTTTTTCCCTTTGCGGCACTCGATGATGGCTTGCAGTATATACCCAAACTCCTTGGAGTTGCAGGTCAGCGGTGTGTGATTCCCCAAACGCAGCCGTTAAGCACTGTCTCCGGCAGCATCGCTGATCAACTGGTTGAGAAAGCGTTGCAGCACACCGGAGGGAATGTCGTTTTTGCGCCAGAACACGCCGACGCTGCCTTTCTGCTCGATACGCGGCAGCGGCAGAATGGTGAGCTGGCCCTGGGCGGCATAGCGTTCTGCCAGCCGCCACGACAGGATGGAGATCATCTCGCTGCCCTGAATCATCCCCAAGGTAACGCTCATCGATGCCGACTCAATGTGATCGCTGGGCAGCATCACGCCCTGATCCACCAGCGCATTATCAATACTGACGCGGATCGGCGTGCCGCTTGGCCAGACGATCCAGCGGTAGGCCACCAGTTCATCCCAGGCAATGCTGCTGCGCGCCGCCAAAGGGTGCTGGGTACGGGCGACGAAGCACACCGGTTCGGTATACAGCACGCGATAGTTGAGTGGCAGTTGCAACGCGTGGCCGCCAATGCGGCCAACCACCACGTCAATCTTGCCTGACAAGAGATGTTGCAGTAGCGGCGTCATCACGTTTTCGACAATTTGCAGATGCACGTTAGGGTAATCATCAACCACCGCCAGGATCGCCTGCGTGACGCAGTCGGTCGCTACCGGCGAGCAGCCGATCAGCAGGCTGCCTTGGCCGCCCTGCTTGAAGCGGGCAATATCTTCACGCGAGCGATCGAGATCGTTAAGGATCCGGCGCGCATGTTCCAGCAGCAGTTTCCCGCCTTCCGACGGCCGCAGCCCTTTGCTGTGGCGTTCGAACAGCACAATCCCCACCTCTTCTTCCAGCGCTGACAGCCATTTCGACAGCGCAGGCTGGGTGATATTCATCATTTTTGCCACCTGCGTCAGGTTGCCCTGCTCGCCAAGGCACATCAATAAGCGCAGATGATGGATTTTAAGTCGCTGAGTCCAGTCTGCCATTTGTCATAACCTCCAGGTTATCGCCAGGGCGGAAATGCCATTATCTTTTCACATTGCGCTCGCACATAGTATTAACAACTTAGCAACACCCATCACAAAAACAACAAAAGACCCTACACCCAAAGAGGCAATCGGCCATGAAGCACTCTCGTCGGCTTAATATCCAGGATGTTATTGATGCAGCACCGGTTTCGGCGTTCCAGTGGCGTGTGCTGGCATGCTGTTTTCTGGTGGTCACTATCGATGGTTTTGATACTGCGGCCATCGGTTTTATCGCCCCGGCGATACGCCTGCAATGGCAGCTTGATACTGTCCATCTGGCCCCGCTGTTCGGTGCCGGGCTGTTTGGCCTGACGCTGGGGGCGCTGCTGTTTGGGCCGCTGGCGGATCGTTTTGGCCGCAAGCAGATCATGCAGTTCTGTGTGGCGTTCTTCGGCCTGATGAGCCTGCTTTCCGCTTTCTCGCCGGATATGAATACCCTGACGCTGTTGCGTTTCCTGACCGGTTTGGGGTTGGGCGGGGCGATGCCGAATGCCATCACGCTGACTTCGGAGTTTTTGCCCAAGCGGCGGCGCGCGGGGTTGGTGACGCTGATGTTCTGCGGCTTCACCCTCGGTTCCGCATTGGGCGGGTTGGTGAGTGCGCAACTGGTACCGCTGATCGGCTGGGAAGGCATTCTGATCATTGGCGGTGTACTGCCACTGGCACTGCTGTTGGTGCTGATTTTTGTGCTGCCAGAGTCGCCTCGCTACCGCGTGTTGCGTAACAGCCAGCCAGAAAAGGTGGCGGCGGTATTGCACAACATTACCGGGCAGGACTACCGCGATGTGGAGTTTTATCTGCCGGAACAACCGACGGCGAAAAGCTCGGTGGCGGCGCTGTTCCAGCGCGGCGTGCTACCGGTGACCTTGCTGCTGTGGTGCGTGTTCTTTATGAGCCTGATGATCGTTTACCTGCTCTCCAGTTGGCTGCCAACGTTGCTCAATAACAGCGGTATCGATTTACAGCATGCCTCATGGGTCACCGCCATGTTCCAGGTGGGCGGTACGCTGGGGGCGATCGTCATCGGTCAGTTGATGGATCGCCGCAACCCCTATCTGGTCTTGGCGGCCAGCTATGGCATCGGCGCGCTGTTTATCGTGTTGATCAGCATTTCGGAAGGTTCGCTGTGGGGCATGGCCTTTGCGGTACTGGGCACCGGCATCGGCATCAGTGGTTCACAGGTGGGGTTGAATGCGCTTTCGGCTTCGCTGTATCCCACGCTGTGCCGCGCCACCGGCGTGAGCTGGGCCAATGCCGTCGGCCGCTGCGGCGCGATTTTCGGCTCGCTTAGCGGTGGGGTGATGCTGTCGTTCAATCTGTCGTTTTCCACTATTTTCATGTTTATCGCCATCCCGGCGCTGCTGGCCGCTATCGCCCTGGGCGTGCTGTTCAACCAGGTGCGCGGCGTGCGCAAAATTGCCAAAGCACAAATCGCCCGCGGATAACTAAAAGGAGCATACGATGTCTGAATTAACACCAGCAATAAAACAGCAAAGAGCGGGTTTTTATCAGGAAATCAATGCAATGAACCTCACGCCGCTGTGGGAGTCGCTGCACAATCTGGTGACAACGTTACCTAATGCCGGATGCGTGGCCGCGCTGTGGAAATATGCACAAGTTCGGCCATTCCTGATGCGCAGCGGCGAACTGATTGGTGCCAAAGAGGCGATACGCCGGGTGTTGGTGCTGGAAAACCCGGCGCTGCGCGGCAAGTCTTCGATCACTCAGTCGCTGTATGCGGGCCTGCAATTGATCATGCCGGGGGAAGTGGCCCCCAGCCACCGCCACACGCAATCGGCGCTGCGCTTTATCGTCGAAGGGGAAGGGGCGTTTACTGCCGTCGACGGCGAACGTACCACCATGCATCCGGGGGATTTTATCCTCACGCCGCAGTGGCAATGGCACGATCACGGTAACCCTGGTGAGCAGCCGGTGGTGTGGCTGGATGGCTTGGATCTGCCGCTGGTCAATTATCTTGGCTGTGCTTTTGCCGAGAACTACCCGCAGGAACAACAGCCGGTGACGCGCCCGGAAAACGACTTCCAACCGCGCTACGCCGCCAATCTGTTGCCGGTGCGCTATCAGGCAGGCAATTCGTCACCAATCTTCAACTACCGCTATGACCGCAGCCGCGAAGCGCTGGAACAACTGCTGCGTAATGGCCCGTTGGACGAGTGCGAAGGCATCAAGCTGCGCTACGTCAACCCGGCCAACGGCGGTGCGCCAATGCCGACCATGGCCGCCTTCCTGCAACTGCTGCCGAAAGGCTTTAGCAGCCAGAAGATCCGCACCACCGACAGCACCATTTATCACGTGGTGGAAGGGGAAGGCAGCGTCACTATTGGCGATCAGTCATTCAGTTATACCGCCAAAGATATTTTCGTCGTGCCTTCCTGGCAACCGCTCAGCTTTGTTACGCACAGCGAAAGCGTGCTGTTCAGCTTTTCCGATCGGCCAGTGCAGCAAGCGCTGGGCCTGCTGCGTGAAGCGCGCGGCTGATTGACGCCACATCACATCATTAAAGGAGAGTCATTATGAGTCAGTACCTGTTTACTCCACCGGCGGTGACCGCCGTTCCCGTTGTTGGCAGCAGCAGTTTGTTCCCGGTGCATCGGGTGTATTGCGTTGGCCGTAACTATGCCGCCCATGCGCGCGAAATGGGCTTCGATCCCGATCGCGAACCGCCATTCTTCTTCTGCAAACCGGCGGATGCGGTGGTGCCGGTGGCCGCCGGTGAAAGCCTGACGCTGGCCTACCCGGCGCAAACCGATGACTATCACTACGAAATCGAACTGGTGGTGGCGATCGGCAAACGCGGCAGCGATATTCCGGTCGCACAGGCGTTGGATTATGTCTATGGCTATGCCACCGGCTTGGATATGACGCGCCGCGATCGCCAGATGGAAATGCGTAAAATGGGGCGGCCGTGGGAGATTGGTAAAGCGTTCGATCGCTCGGCACCGATCGCCCAAATCCACCCGGCAGGCAGCGTGAAGAATATCGAGCAAGCCGCGATCTGGCTGACGGTGAATAACGAAGATCATCAGCGCAGCAGCATCAGTAACTTGATCTGGTCGGTGGCGGAAACCATCAGCTATCTCTCCGGCTTCTTTGAGCTGCAACCAGGGGATCTGATCTATACCGGTACGCCGGAAGGCGTGGGCCCGGTAGTGCGTGGCGATCGTATCGATGGTGCCGTTGAAGGGCTGACGCTGCTACGGGTTAACATCGCCTGATAAGAGGTCAACCATGAAGCTCTACAGTTTTTTTAACAGCTCAGCCTCTTATCGGGTGCGGATCGCGTTGGCATTGAAAGGCATTGATTATCAAAGTGAAGGAGTCAATATCCGCGCAGGCGAGCAGTTGCGTGCCGCCTACCGGCAGTTGAACCCGATCGGCCTGGTGCCTGCATTGGTCGACGATCGCGGGCAGGCGTTGGGCCAGTCACTGGCGATTATCGACTATCTGGATCGCCGCTATCCGCAGGTGCCGCTATTACCGCAGGATGAACGGCAGCGTGCGGCGGTGCTGGAGATTGCCTTGGCGATTGCCTGCGATATTCACCCGGTCAACAACATGCGCGTGCTGCGTTATCTGACCGATACCTTGGGTATTTCAGAAGCGCAGAGAAAAGCCTGGTATGCCCACTGGATCGCCGAGGGGTTGGCGGCGGTAGAGAACCTGCTGGTGCGGGCGGATTCCGGGGATTACTGCGTGGGCTATGCGCCGACGCTGGCAGACTGTTGCCTGATCCCGCAGTGGGCCAATGCGCTACGGATGGGGTGCGATCTTGCGGCTTATCCGCGTTGCGCCAGGGTTTATCTGGCCTGTAGTGCGCTGCCCGCGTTTATCGCTGCCGCACCGGAACAACAGGCGGATGTGATCCCGGTTTAAAAAAAGAAAAACACAGAGCAACACATTGGGGGAATAACGATGAGCAAACAGGCAACGGCAATTGTGGTGGGTGGCGGTATCGGCGGTGCGGCGACCGCGCTGTCTCTGGCTAAGCGTGGTATCAAGGTGCTGCTGCTGGAACGCGCCCATGAGATCGGTGAGATTGGCGCGGGCATCCAGCTTGGCCCAAACGCTTTTTCGGCTTTGGATAGCTTGGGCGTTGGCCAGGTGGCACGTGAACGCGCGGTATTTACCGACCATATCTCGATGATGGATGCGGTAGATGGCAATGAAGTGGTGCGTATCGAAACCGGCCAGGCATTCCGCGAACATTTTGGCGGCCCTTATGCGGTGATCCACCGCGTCGATATTCACGACACCGTGTGGCAGGCGGCGCTGAAGAACCCGCTGGTGAGCTATAAAACCTCGACGCAGGTGGTAGATATCCGCGTCAATCCGCAGGGTGTAGAAGTGTTCGACAGCCAAGGGAACCGCTATGAGGCCGATGTTTTACTGGGTTGCGACGGCGGGAAATCGGTAGTGCGCGCCTCACTGCTGAACGACAGCCCGCGCGTGACCGGCCATGTGGTTTACCGCGCGGTGATTGAATGTGCGGATATGCCAGAAGATCTGCGCATTAACGCGCCAGTGCTGTGGGCCGGGCCGCATTGCCACTTGGTGCACTATCCGCTGCGCGGCGGTGCTCAATATAATCTGGTGGTCACCTTCCATAGCCGACAAGCGGAAGAGTGGGGCGTTACCGACGGCAGTAAAGAAGAAGTGCTCTCTTATTTTGAAGGGATCCACCCACGCCCACGGCAGATGCTGGACAAACCCACCTCCTGGCGCCGCTGGGCGACTGCCGATCGTGAGCCATCGAGCCAATGGGGAAACGATCGTGTGACGCTGGTCGGCGATGCGGCACACCCGGTGGCGCAGTATATGGCGCAAGGAGCCTGCATGGCGTTGGAGGATGCGGTGACGCTGGGTGAGGCGATCGCCCATTGCAATGGGGATTTTGCCGCAGCCTTTGCGCTGTATGAGTCGGTGCGTATTCCGCGTACGGCGCGTATCGTCTGGTCTACCCGTGAAATGGGGAGGCTGTATCATGCCAAAGGCGTTGAGCGTTCGGTGCGTAACCTGCTGTGGCAAGGCAAATCGCAGCAGGAATTCTATCGGTCGTTGGAATGGCTATATGGCTGGAAAGAGCAGAACTGCCTGAAACCGCGTTAGATATGGCAGCCAACGGCGCGGTTAAACGCCGTTGGCTATAAAAATTACTGTTTAAGCCATTTGTGATCGAGTGAAAAACGGCCCGCGCCGGTGATCGACAACAGCAGCAACCCGGCGATAATACTGATGTTTTTAAAGAAGCCAATCTCATTAACCAGCATTTCTGCACCGCTCATCCGCCAGAATGGATGGCCGATCAGAGCCGTACCCAGCACGTATACCGCATAAATAACGGCCAGCGGCCGGGTAAATGCGCCCAATACAATGGCGACGCCGAAAATAAACTCAACCATCACGGAAACGATCGCAGCCACATAGGGCAGCGGTGTGCCGTAACCCTCCATTGCCGTTACCGTGGCACCAAAGTTGGTCAGCTTCATCCAACCGAAAATAATAAACAACATCATCAGCAAGATTCTGGACAGCAGAATCGTGCCATCTTTCAAACTTTCGCTCATCGTAAACCCCTTAGCCACTGCGGAATAATGTGGTTGTACCTAGTAAAGACTAGAACAAGTTCACACTTTTTCTAGTGTGGGCAGAGAGATACGGCAGGTCAGCCTGCTAAATGCACGCAGAGTTTCTAGCTGTGAGATTGTGAGCACGTTTCTTGCCTGCTGTTATGCCAATTTCGCCATCTCTATTAAAGAAATCCCTCAAGCATCTAACCCCCCTTCAATACCATAGTGATGATTCTGTTTAACAAAAAATAAACAAAAAACATACAGATAAGCGTTACGTACTTCGCTAATCGGCGGCTTTTCACTTCCGTTAAACAGAGTCTGTTAGCCGCAACGTTGTTCACAAGAACCTGCAACTGGGAGCATCAATATGGAACTGAAGCATTTCACTCAGGTAGCCGAATCCATCGCCGATCGGAGCCGTCAGTTACTTAAACAGGAACGCCAGCGTTACCTCTACGGCGGCCGGGAATTTGATACTAAGGACGATCTCAGCCCGGTCACCCTCATTGACCAGCAAGTCGAGCAACTGATCCGCGAGCAGTTAAACCTGGCATTTCCCACCCATGGCATTTTGGGGGAAGAGTTCGGTGCCGAAGTTCAGAACGAAGAGTGGGTGTGGGTGATCGATCCCATCGACGGCACTAAACAGTTTATCGCGGGCGTTCCGGTTTACGGGACGTTGCTGGCGCTGTGCCATCACGGCCGCCCGGTGGTCGGGATCATTGATATTCCCGCTTTAGATGAGCGCTGGGTCGGCATTGCCGGGCAACCCAGCACGCTGAATGGCCAGCCGATCAGCACGCGGCCCTGCCAGCATCTGGCCGGTGCCCTGATGTCCACCAGCAATACCGAGTTTGTGCTGCCTGAACATCGGGCGGGCTACAACCATCTGCTCAAAGCCAGCAAGTGGCGGATCTATGGCGCGGCTTGCTATGCCTATGGTTGCCTGGCAGCAGGCCGTATCGATCTCAGCGTCGACAGCGGCGGCATGCGTGAGGTCGATTACTGCGCCATGGTGCCGATCATCGAAGGCGCAGGCGGCAAGATCACCGACTGGTACGGCGAGCCGCTCACCATGTATTCCCAATCCACCGTTGTTGCCGCGGGCGACCCGCAACTGCATGCGCAGGTGCTGGTGGCGCTCTCCCACCACAGTAATTCACAGCCTAACCTTCTCGCATGACAGGTGAATATGATGATCAAATGGATGAAATCAGCACCGGTGCAACCCGTTACCGCAGATGCCGAGCAGGTTAACCGTACCTATCGTTACTGGCGTATTCATATCATGCTCGGTATGTATGTTGGCTATGCGGTGTACTACTTCACCCGCAAAAGCTTTAACTACGTGATGCCGGAAATGCTGAAAGACTTGGGATTAACCGTGGCGGATGTCGGCCTGATGGGAACTCTGTTCTACTTTATGTACGGCGCTTCGCGTTTTATTTCTGGCGTTTTGAGCGATGCCGCCAACCCGCGCTATTTTATGGGCATCGGGCTGATCCTGACGGGGGTGATTAATATTCTGTTCGGTTTCAGTTCGTCGCTGTTTGCCCTGACGGCGTTCTGGATCGCCAACGCTTTTTTCCAAGGGTGGGGCTGGGCTCCTTGTTCCAAACTGCTCACTACCTGGTATTCGCGCAATGAACGGGGATTTTGGTGGGCCATCTGCAACACATCGCACAACGTCGGTGGGGCGGTTATTCCGCTGCTGGCGGGGGTACTGGCGGTGAATTACGGCTGGCGCTACGGGATGATCGTGCCAGGACTCATCGCGATTGTCAGCGGTTGCTTCCTTTGCTTTCGCCTGCGCGATCGTCCGGTGGCCATGGGCCTGCCGACCGTGGGGCAATGGCGGGTAGATCCGCAAGAGCTGGAACAGGAACAGACCAGCGCCAAACTGCCGCTGATGGAGATCCTAAAACGCTATATCTTCAGCAATAAATACATCTGGCTGCTGGCGGTCTCCTATGTATTTGTTTACGTGGTGCGCATCGGGATTAACGATTGGGGCAACCTGTACCTGATACAGAATCATGGCTATTCGCTGGTGAAAGCCAACTCTTCTCTGACCATGCTGGAAATTGGTGGCTTTATCGGCACCATCGTGGCCGGTTGGGGGTCGGATAAGCTGTTTGCCGGTAACCGGGTGCCGATGAATATCATTTTTATGATCGGCATTTTTGTCAGCGTGCTGTTGATCTGGCTGTTACGTATCGATAGCTATCTGTTTAAAGCCACCTGTTTCTTCTTTATCGGCTTTTTTATCTTTGGCCCGCAGATGCTGATCGGCATCGCAGCGGCTGAGTCTGCGCATAAAGATTCTGCCGGGGCTGCGACCGGGTTTGTCGGCATCTTTGGTTACTTGGGGGCTGGGCTGTCTGGCTGGCCGCTGGCTAAAGTGCTCGAAACCTGGAGCTGGGATGGCTTCTTCGTGGTGTTGTCGGTAACGACCTTGGCTTCAGCGCTTCTGCTATTGCCGCTGGTGGTAAAACCACGACGGGCAGAACCGATAACGGCCAGTTAAGCGCTTGTGTGGAAAATCGCTCCTCGCGGTAAGGGGGAGCGATCGCGCACGCAGTTTGCTAACGGTGGTGATAACGCGAAGGTAAAAATTTTATCAGTGCCCTTTATTACAAATCACTTCTGCTCGCTCCTCTTCCTTCACTTATTATCCAAACTGCCAAATTGTGCGTTACTCATGCTGTCGGCAAGGTGTCAGGTTACTGTCGGGTTGCTGGCCTGTTGCTGCGTGCTGCTTCACGGCATAGTGTGCGAAGTTTCCACTCGCCTATAAAGGATGATGTCCATGAGTCAGAATTGCATTAAACAACTGCGGCTTTCCAGAGCCTGGTCACAGGAACAGCTTGCGGAGCTTTCGTCCCTCAGCGTGCGCACCATACAGCGTATCGAGAATGGCGAGCAGGCCAGCCTTGAGACACTCAGCGCTATTGCTGCCGTCTTTAACATCAGCGTGACAGAGATTTCCGGCAGCGGAGAGCAGCCTTATATCGAGCAGCGTGATAGTGCGCTGGATAAGCAGATTGAAAGCGCCAAGGCCAGGGTTGCCGCAGAGAGCGACTTTTACCGCAGCCTGCTGGTTTATGTGGTGGTTAACGTGTTTCTGTACGCCATTAACCGTTTTATCACCCCGGCCAGTGTCTGGTTTATCTGGCCGTTAGCCATTTGGGGAACGTTCATCGTGCTCAAAGGTGCAAAAGTCTTTTTCTTGCAAGACTGGCTGACCCGCTGGCAGCAGGAACGCTTGCAGAAAATATTGCGTAAGTAGGTCGTTACAGTCAAAAGTGTTAAATCGTTACGATATTATAAGTTAAATCAGATCATTCATTACTGACCCACATACCCCGCTGCAACATGGATTTTGCCGCGGGTTTTTTGCGTTATTTGCAACGGGGCAGTAAAACGGTAAGCCTGCGGATATTGGCGCAGGCTTACCGTTAAAAAGCGTGGCTACGCTGGTTTAATCTTGTTAACCAGCCAAATACCACCGCACACCAGCAGTAATGCCAGGACGTTGCGCCATTCCATAATGCTTTCATTGAGGAAGATGGCAGAAAGTACGGCACCAGACACCGGGATTAGGAAGTTAAAAGGGGCGACCATTCCCACGCGGTTGTATTTTAACAATAAACTCCATAGGGCAAACGCCACCGATGATAGTAAAACCAGATAGCCCAACAGCAGCAGCGCCTGCCAACCAAACTGCGTCAATTCACCGCCGAACAGATAGCCGCCCAGCGTAAGCACCAGGCCGCCGATGGCAAGCTGATAGCCCGTCATCACCGTGCTGTCGATATGTTGGGAGATGCGTTTACCATAAATCGTTGCGGCCGAGAGGATAAAGGCGGCCAGCACCACCGACCCTTCGCCCATCAGCGTGAAGGTGAAATTGGTCAGGTCGGGGCTAAAATTGACCACCATCACGCCAGCAAAACCCAGCACGCAGCCAATAATTTTATTGAAGCTTAACCGATCGTTTTGATAGAGGTAATGCGCCAGCAGCACGCTAAAGAAGGTGCTGGTTGCATTCATGATGGAGCCTGCGACGCCGGTGGTATACGCCAAGCCGATATAGAAGAATACATACTGTAGCGACGTTTGGGTTAAGCCCAAAATAGTCATCTGCTTATAATGCAGTGGTTTCATATTGGTGATTGATTTGCCACTGGCAACGGCAAACATCAGCAGCACAAGCCCTGCCAGCAAAAAGCGGTAACCGGCAAACACCATTTTGCTGGGGATATCATCTGGCGAGATATTAAACAGTTCATAACCGTTTTTGATCGCCGGGTAGGCACTCCCCCAGAGGAGGCAACAGAAGGTGGCACCGAAGAAGACAAATTTTTTGTTGGTGAAAAGAAGCGGACTGCGTTCCACAAAACATCCCTTTTAAAAGAAAAATGAAATACCGTTTCGTTATAGCGAGATCTGCCCGAAAAGTCCTGTTTAACTTCACTGTTTGTTATTTTTGGTGCCATAAACCCTAAATTTGCACGAAACAGGTTTTTTCCCTGTGGGGTTGGTGTTTTGAACCGATGTGTGATGCTTAGTGATGCTACGGGTTGTTAGCTGACTGATGCAGCCAACAACTCTGTACCTTGAGGGGGATAAATGTCCTTTAGAGCGAATGCGGCTTAATGACATTCGCCAATCCGTTTCCCATACCAATGCATATCAATAAAATATGGGCCTGCGTTGACATGGGTGCCGTCCATGCGTCCTTTGAGATCGTAGCTAGTGCGGGTGTACACACCACTGAGTTTGCCTTTGGATTTCCCCTCTTCGTTAACGCATGCAAGCCCAATCTCCAGTTTATTTCCTGATGCGTTGTCCCACGAAGTGATCTCACAGTCGGAATCTTTAAAGCTCGACGCCATTGCTGCGCGCAAATCTTTAGCTTGCTCTGCTGACACGCACTCTTCATCTTCTCCATCATCCTCAGGTGAATTGGGTAGGGCTTGTCCGTTGATCATTATGGTACCGCCGTCGCGCCACAAGCCCGGTTCAATGGACAGCGTCTCTGCTGTAGCGATAAAGTGGGTAAGGCCTAAAGAAAGTGCAACGGCAGCCATTATCATTTTTTTCATTTCTTGCTCCTTGTATAAACACCTATAACTAAAAAGGAGTATTTTACGGGCAACTTTGAGGTAAGAGAAGCGATGGGAGTCCCGATTATGACGTTTGATGAAAAGAAAGAACGAGCATTAGCACTGATGGAAGAGAGAAAGATGCGGCGGAGTAGCTGCGCACCACTGCTCACGCGCTTGTTGTGGAAATGGGGGATCAACGTTCCACCGCCACCCTTTGCACCGTTCTGGCTGAATGTGCTTTGCTTCGGAGGATGGTTTGGTTCTCTGTGGGGTGCATTTATGTGGTTTTCCGCCTGGAAAAGTGAAGGTTATAGCCTATTGATGGTGTTGCGGACGAGCTGTACAGCCATGCTGTTTTTTGGGATATGCATGGCTTTGCATTACTACTGGTTAAGGAAAGTGAAAAAATTACCTGATTGGGATAGTTTGGGGTAACTTGGCTGGATAAATGGCAGAAAAGTTATTTATAGAGAACCGACCAACATGTTGGATTATTACAGACACAAAAAAGCCCGCAACGTGAATTGCGGGCTTTTTCGTTATTGTCACCGGGTCTATCTGGTATCACCGGTAACCTATTTGGGGTGGGGGAATCTGAATAAATGGACAGGCTCGGATTGGTTTTTTGTATTTATTGGTAAAAATCGAATTCAGATTTGTTGTGTGTACTTAAACGTGTACCAATTATGAAAAGTGATATCTTTCTGTGAATGATTTTTAAGCAAATATTTCAATGAATAACGAGTAGGGAAAACTACCGTGAGCAAACTGGAAGAGTGGTCTCATCTATGCCTAATCACATCTTTTAATTAGCAAAACTCCCGGATTGAAAAATAACCTTTTGTCGGTAACCCGTTTCTTTTATCACTCTGTATGTATCGCCCGATCTGCTTTCAACAATGCCACCGGCGGTCATTGATATGTTGCTTTCTTCGTAGGCAAATTGACAGCTAGCATGGTCGAAGAAGCTCCGCAGGTAAGGTTTTACCTGCTCAAAAACTTCTTGGTGAGGGCAACTTACATAAAAGGTGACAATGTCTAGTTGGTCGGTTATCCCTCGATACAGGTCAGCGATGAAGTATGTCTCTGTAAACCTGGATGATGTGAATACCAGAATATCTCCAGTCCCTACCGCAATTTCGTCAAAATAGTAATCGCATAGACCACAAAGATTAAGATTGATGTGCATGGCCTCCAGCGCTGCTTTTAAATCTGCATTGGGGAGGAAAGGGCCATACTCGTCAGGGCAACATGTCCAGTCAGTCATAGAGACACAGACAGTAAAAACTTTGCTTGGTATTTGTGCTGTCATCATCAATCCTTGGGGAGGGTCATTAGTAGTAAGTTACGGTAAACTCGCAAGCTGAATGGTCACCTGATGTTGCTGACGTGGATTTAGCTCGCCGAAGCGCAGCATATTTTCCAGTTGTTCTATAAACAGCGGGAAAGCCTGATCCAGTTTCTGTAATTGCTCCGGGCTGAAGCTCCCCGTCAACCCAGCCCTGTCAGCCAGGTAATGCAGTCGGTTAAAGGTTTGGTTTGTCTTGCCATTGCCGGGTTTCCATAGTTTTAGGCACCTCAAAAACAATAATGCTTTACGAGGTGCCTAACAAGGTGCCTAAAAGGTTCGGATTTAATTAGTTGGCTTCAGACTTCGAGGGACAAATTGAAGGTACAAAAAAGCCCGCAGGGCTTGCGCCATGTGGGCTTCTAGGACTTCGTTGGATGGCTCTGGTACGCTGGGGAAAGTTGAATCCTTGTTTTATCTCATTGATATTAAATGATATATAAAGATTCAACTTTTATTGTATAACTAAACGTATAACTATAGCGTGATGTCACTTGATTTTTAGCCTGAAAAACAACCAAAAAGCATAGGTGAAGTGGCTAAATTGAGTAACCAATAGGATATAGAATGCTAAAAGATGCGAGATCTTTCAATAGGGCGTTAGCCAGTGGCAAGTACAACGAGTCAGTCCTGCATTCAAAGCTGATAAAGCCATATTTTAGGTAAAAATCTCTGGCATGTTGATCCTTCGCATCCACATATGCATGGCACAGATACCGGTAGTGAAATGCGCGGTCAACCAGAAGCAATCCGCCTAGCTCTTTGCCAATGTATTCTAAGAGGCCCAGTAGCGCGGGAGGTACAGAAGGGTAACGGGGCAATTTTTGGTGACTGTGTCAGATAATAGGCTGATATCGATAGCACTGGGTGACAAAGTGTAGAAAACCTCGACAGATATGGTCACCTGTAGCTACGACGTAACTCTTGGTAAATTGCCATACTATGCAAAGAGTATAGCTGATTCAATTGTACTTGAGTCGCCTGAAAATTGAGCATAAAAGGGCATGCCGCTAATACAGACATGCCTATTTATGAGGAGTTATTTTAGCCATCCATTTACGGTTACTCCACTCGGTGGAGTTAGGCCTTTTGTTCGAAAATCAACACTTATAGTACTTTCATCATCATCTAAGTAAGATCGTGGGTTTTCTGCTACTCTTTCGCCGTATTTTATTAAAAGAAGGCCTCTTATAAATTCAGACTTAAGGTTTTCTGACTTTTTAGATTCTATTTTTTTCTCAGATGCAAAGTAAGCCTCATCTTTATTGTTTTTCAAAAAATTTGAATCTCTAATGTTTTTCCCACCATTACTTAAAATAACTAATTCCTCAGAAGTGATAACTAGAAAATCTTTTTTTATTTTTAGTGGTCTTCTGAAGAATATTTTCCCTATGGATATATTTTCTGTAACTGCCACTTTTCTTTCTGTTCTTGGTAGTGTTAAATAAGAGGTCTCTATGAATTCACTGTCGATGCAATCGATATTTTTAATTTTATCGAATGGCACTGCTAAAATACCTATTATACCGACCATCCCATATGTGTCATTTCTTACATTATAACTTGCTACAATCGTAGTGTTTATTGTTTCGTATCTTATTCTCAAGCTTGATATTTCTTTGTCTATTTTACGTTTATCAGTATATTTTATTTCTGGTATGAAGTATTTTCTATTTGAAACATCATCTTTTTCAATATCCTCTTCATTTTCAACTTCCTCATCATAGTCTGGACGTTTGGGTGTTGATACACAGAGTTCCAATAAACCGATCGAAGCATAATGCAGCAGATCATTTACTTCACATTTTAGCTTTTTTGCTGCTAAATCTAATGGGTAGTAGTGTCTTTCAGGTAGAGCCATAATATCCCCGCAATAATCTCTCTAAAAAGTTGACTGCTAGTTTACACCAAGAACAGTTTAACTTTATTGAGATGGTGATCGCATTTTTCACTTTTCCTCTCAGATGTCGATTGGATTATACTCAATTTAAGAGAGTCCATTTTTGTTTTGCTGTATTTTCGCTGTGAAGAATGTTTAACCAAAATTCAAGTAACACCAACAGTGTACAGTGCTTTATTTTCTCGGCTAAAAATATTTCTGTTTATTAGTATTTAACTCTATATTAATGGGCCTGCGCGGTATGTGGTTAAGGCTGCGTTACAATCAGCTTTCACCGGTGAGGGGCGTCTGATTGCACCGCTTGCATTTAAGGTCGCGGGTGATACGCAGATCGTTGTTGATGCGCTGACAGCCGACAGTCTAACCGCTGATTGCCAAGGGAATGTGGTGACACTCACGCCTTAACGTTGACTATTTATCAATGAGGTTTAGGCAAAGATTGGGTCGAGATAGCGCTTTTAAGCCAGTTAGACGCGTTAAACCTGCCAACGTATGCAACTGGCAACGCAATGCAGATCAACACTACTCGGTTGCGTGTGTGCTGCGCATGGTGATAGGTTGGCTATGGTTAAAAGTGATTGGTTGAAATGTCTGAGTAATGCAGTATGCACCTAATCTTACTTATTAGCGTTATTAAAAATAAAACCACAAGCTAATTCATTGTATAAATTAATATTAAATACTTGTATCATTTACCTTGTAAAGTACTTGGGATTTTATATTTCACCTCTGATGGCCACAAATAAAATACTTTATATGTTATAGGCATCATTATAACAAAAAGAATAGCATAAGAGAATATACTGGGTTGGATTTTATATTTATCTATTAGGTTTGGAAGAAAGTCATAATAGAAGTTAATTAATCCGAAGGCTGTAGCGCATGTCATTAAAAAAATGCTTGCTATATCGCATATTTTTCCCTGTGTTCTTAATGTGCTCAACCTTCTATATCCCCCTTGATAATCTATTACATCTGCATCTTTTAACTCTCCTTTAAATTGTATGCCATTTTCTGTTGATGTATGGAAGATCCTTATTATAGCCCCATCCATAACATTTAAATGGTCAAAGTTAACTATTGCAATATTCATGTCATTTGTTACATGGACGTTGACATCACTACTTATTTTTGTCGATTTACCAACCTCAATGCTCAGTATTTTTTCCGTTTTTTTCACATGAAGTTGAAGCGAATTTTTTTGAGGTATGTTCTTCTCATCTAAAGTAGTATTACCCTGATTCCATATATAAACATCAGATATTGTCAATCTCTTTACAGTGTTACCAGAGAAATTAATATTTAACTCCCCATTGAAATTATCATACATATCATCATTGATAACTGTTCTACTATCAACTTTATAGCATAGAATACTTGTTTTTTTGCTTTTTTTATAATAATAAAAAGCGGTTATTAGAGAAGTCGTCGTTAATATTTCTCCTACATCTATTATACTCATCTGCATATACCTTGTAAAAAGCACTTCTGTTTATATTAAAAAATAATAATGTTAGTACTGCCCATCAATGATGACTAATAGATAAGAGTGCCATAACAGTTATAAAAATCAAGATATAGTGTTAAAAATAATGAATTTCGATTTTTTATTTTTCCAAATGTGCTTGAAACTCTTGGCTAACCCATAAGTTGGACAGTTCACACTAAGTGGCTAACGAGGTCTGATTTCAGATAGGTTAAACCAACCAACGTATGCAACTGACAACGCAATGCAGATCAGCACTCAACACAGCTCGACTCGACTTCGTATGTGCTGCGTATGGTTATAGGTAAAAGTGATTGCTGAATGCCAGAGTGGCGAACTACAAGCTATACCACTCAAGCATTCACTTTTCAAACGGGTCGCTTACTTCTTTGATTGCAGTTGCACTTTGCAAGGGAGTTCACTGGGTGCCGGTTTTTTACCATCCAATATCGTGGTAATGACAGCCCGGCATTCCCCCGGTGAGTTTGATTGAACGTAGATGGTATTACCTATTGGCGGTGCTTCCTCTGCCTTTTCTTTGGGCAAGTACAACCAGAACAGCACAACAATGATAATCGTGATGATGGCTGCAATTATGGCTTTTACTTTTATTGGGATCATCGTGTGTCACCTTAATTAGCTTTAGAGAGGTTATAAAGTACACCGGTATAAAATGCAGCACAGACAGCATGATATAATACCCGCGCTGGATTATCCCAACAGGGGATAAAATGCGCGTCTGGAATATCTCTCGTTAAATGATAGTTTGGATGTACCAGAATGAAATTGATGGCTTTTGATTCGCTGGCAATATCAATCAACCATTCACTTTCTTGGCTGTCTATGATGAAAACATTTAAATCTACATAATGACCATGCGATTCATATTCTTCTATGGAAGATATTTTATTATAGAAAACGTCACGTTCGAAACCGGGTAACTGGCTTTCATCTATCATTTCCGGGTTACAAGTAAATATATTCACTTCAAGCTTGAATGTGGGCATTTCGAGTAATGGAGGCACTGAAAAATTCAAATAGCAAACATTACCTTCTACATAATAGGCTTTCATATGATGGTTCTCAATATTTATAGAGGGGGAGTAAAATGAAATGCAGGTGGGTATAAATGAACTAACGGCCATCCAATGGACAGCCGCTTATGCGTTATAAACCGAATACGTTAATATAAAACTGACCGTTATTGTCATCGGTCTTTTGAATACGGTAGGTAATGGGTATTGAATTGGCCTTCTCTGCATTGGCAAACTTTAAATCGGCAGCACACTGGTACACATCAAGCTTGCTTTGATGCTCCACCGTTCTGACATTCTCTACCGAGATAGTCACGCCATCCAGCTTGTAATACGTCTTTGCCGCTTCCTTGGTGGCAATATCAACCACCAGATTTTTAGCCTCATCACTGTTGCACTTTGGTGTACCTGAATCACAGCCAGACAGGCCAATCATGGCAATACATGAGAAGAGTAGTTTTAGTCTCATTGGAACGCTCACAGGAAGAATGATGCCACACCTAACAAAGAAAGCAGGCAATCAAGACCGGTAACCAGCAGTGCCAACACTTTCCACAGTTTATTGGCTGTTGTTCTCATAATGCAAAGGAACATCAGGCCACTCCAAACCAACATGCCAATATCAATCCTCAATATTGTTCCTGTTGACTCAGAGAAATACTCCATCACTGACAGCACTACTGCGGGAATAAGCCACCACAGCCAGAACGTTACGGTTAATCCATAGCCGCCACTCAGTAATTTATCCTTTACCGCATTCAAATTATTGCTTTCAGTCTCTTTAGACTGACTTTCATTTGTGGGTGACATTATTGCCTATCCTTATTTAAGGAAATGTTATCTTGTCTGATTCGCTCAACCAGATTAGCCGCTCGATTATAACCAATCCTGAAATGATGCTGGACGGCTTTAATATCGTTCTTTAACTCATGGTTGATAAGCAGGTTAAGCGCTTGGTCATAAAGCGGGTCTTTATTTAACTCAGTTGGCATGATGCCTCTTATAAATAAAATGTGGGCCTGTACGTAATGAATTACAAACAGTCATTCAAAAAATCAGCTTATTGATAGACGCCAGACAGCGAGTTACCGGCATTCATGCCACAATAACTATTGCATTCCTCGGTAGCTTTCACATTAACGCGCGATTGGCCCCATGTGAGGGTAATCAAACATTGGGTGTTGTCTCGCCATTGCAAGGTTGTGTGTTGCGTTGTATCGGCAATAGCATTGGCAACGCCTTCCACTTCACAGACATGTGCCTCTACATTGGTATTGATAGAGAATCTCGCTTGCTGGTCATTCCCCGGTACTGCCGATAACCGTATTTCTCCATCGGATTTCTGATAAACAAAGGTGTTCCCGTCCATTTTGGCGGCTATGGCTGTGTGACACAGCGTAAACAAAACCGCCGTTACCATGCTTTTCATCGCAGTTCCTTGTCAGTTAATACGGATGTTTTTAACAAATTTCCCCAGTGTCAGCGGCCTGCGTTTTTCCACATAAAAGTAAGCTACGTTGAACGCTGATTTCTTATAGTTGCCTTTCCCCAGTGAAGGCCAATCGCGGAAAGCCTCTATTTGGGCTTCTGAATAGGGTGTGGTTGAGAAGTCGAACAAGACCAGCAAGGCTTTACCGTCATATTTCATCAGCTTCTTCATTTCCGTGCTGTTGACGGTCGCGGAGACGGTGGATTTCGCGGCGGTGGGCTTGCGTACTGCAAACTCAACCGCCGCGTCATCAATCACAAAATCAATGTAGCCATTCCCCGTTACCGTTCCCGGCAGCTTCCCCTGCACTTCGGGCGATACCGCATCAGCAAAGTACCCTAATAGGTAGCAACGCACCAAAGGGAGTAGTTCTCTTTCACACTGTTCATTCAACCGCAGTGTTTTCACAAACTCAGGTCGGTACAGTGATTGGAAGAAGTATTCAAAGCTTTCTGTTACGGATGTGATGGTGGTCGCCATTGTTACCTCTTTTTGTCATGAATAGAGGGGGCTTTGTTGAGGTAACGGCTCGGCCACAACTGTTCTGGCGTCATACCCAATACCCCGGCTATCAGGCGTTCTGCCTTGGGATAGTGCTGACTAAACGCATTATTGAGAGTGCGTGGGGCCAATCCCTGTTCGCGTGATAACTGCGCCAGACTCACTCCCCGCTTGTGTAGGGCCGCCACAATGTCAGCCCGGTGCCAATCTTCCAGTCTTCCCTTAGGGGGCTTTTTTTGCGATGCTACGTGGTTATTCATGATGTTAACTCCTCTGTATCAGTACAACACCATTAAATGCGAACAAAGTGAACTATTCAAGTTCTCTTTTTGGGTTATTTTGCCGTTTCTTGTTAACGCATTGATATCTGGAATAAAGTTTATGAACGACAGTTTGACGCAAGAAACTAGCCTGCTGGATGATGAACAATGGCTCTCGGCACAAGCGTTTGTGGGTAAGCCGGGAATGCCGGGTACGGCAAAAGGCTGCCGTTTACGCCTGGAAAAGCTGGCGGCTATGCATCCTGACATCAAAAGGAAGAGAACGGGACATAAGGGCTTTGAGTACCATATCCGGGCGGCGGGGATGCAATTAAAGAGTGAACGCGTGGAGCAGCAGGAACGGAAAACGCAGCCAGCCTCGCCCTATGGATCGGATGAGCAACTTAACCTCTGGGTGCAACTGTTCAAGACCATGAAGCCAAGTTCACGCGATAGGCTGTTAAAACAGGCATTGGAGCAAGTAGCAGATGATCTGATGTTAACCAGCAGCGTAGAGCCAGAAGTGATGATGTTGGCCCGTCAGTTAATGACACTTTCAGAAGCACAGCGCCAACAACTTCTGGACACCCTTTCACCCGCCAGCTAATAAGGTCTGAATAACTATTTCAGACCCAACTCCAATCATTATTTAATTAATAGTTTCTCGGTGAAACTATTTGCCATGTATTATATTATTTGATAAAATGTCATTGTGGCAAAGTGACTATATTCAGCCAATCAACACGCACTCAATTTAATTAATCCTTAACGGGAGGAAGCACTGTATTTAAAAATCGGTCAACTGTTTATCCGTATTTAATTCAAAAGGAACGCTATGAGTAATATCATCCACCAGGAAGGCTATCGGCTTCCCGTTAATCAACAATTGATTGACCTGCTGTGTAAGGAAATGAGTGAAATACCGCCTATGCGTCATAAATTAATGGGCGTATGTATCATCTTTCGAGATGTGAGCTACACAGCGTATAGAGGTGGTTATCACCCCGTAGAAATAAGACTCTCGTATGATAATGAGCAGTGGTATTTCGATTACATTACCGATCTTGCCTATATGGGAAAAGTATATCCTGAGTTGGAAAAGGAAATTGATTTCTGCTGGCCGCAAAAGTATGCATTCCAAGCTGGATTAGGTGATCTCAATTATAAGGCCAGTTGCGAATTATTTACCCTGTGGCAATCCAACTTTATCAGTTATCACAGCATGGGCGTTTATGACGTAACCATCGTCTGGCAAAATTAAATAATTCGGAGAAGTATTGTGAGTCAAGAACGTGATGTTCGTCCGGCCATACAGGGCGAGTTAGACTGCCTATGCGGTGTTTATAGCGTGGTGAATATGATGAGCTACCTGTTTGATGGCAAAGTCAGGAGGGTGCCACTGGTGCGCACGTTGTTGCGGGAATATCACTGTGAATGGTCGCTGGAGGACTGGTTCGCTCACGGCCTTGACCAACCCCGAATGGATTACCTGATTGACCGGGTACTACGGCAGGGGTACTACCAGAAGCATTTCCCCATCCAAATCAGCCACCCCTTCCGAGAACGCAAGAGATTGACCACACAGCGCGTTCTCACCGAAATGACCGAATACCTTAACCGTCCTGACTTCTCCCGCCTTATCTTGATTAGCGACCAGCGCCATTGGTCAGTCATCACTCGCATCGATAGCCAATACCTCTACTTTTTTGATAGCAGTGGGTGGCAAAAATTAACCCGCAAAAGTTGGTCACTCAAAGCCGATACGGCGCACCAACTGTTACCCGACAGCATTTACTTTGTTGAACGGGAGTTCTGACATGACTCAGATTGACCGCTGCAATGAAGACTTCATTATTCAACAAGCGCAAACCATCATCGAAAACCGCTATATCCGGGGGCAACGTCTGCTCTCAGTACAAGAGGTACGGGATTACCTGATGCTTACACTGGCACCACTGGAGCATGAAGTGTTCGGCTGCATCCTGTTGGACAACCAGCAACACGTTCTCTCATACCAACAACTGTTCAGGGGCACTATCAACAGCGTTAGCGTCTATCCTCGTGAAGTAGTGAAGTTAAGCCTCGCTCATAACGCAGCAGCACTGATCCTCGTCCATAATCACCCCAGCGGCTCACCGGAACCCAGTCAGTCAGACTTGGCCATTACCGAAAGGCTAAAAACCGCACTTGAGTTGGTTGATGTGCGGGTTATCGACCACTTTATCGTTGCGGGTACGCAAACCGTCTCAATGGCCGAGCGTGGGCTGCTGTAGACGGCTCAGTTACTCAATATTATTGTCTGGCAAACTTGTAGTAATATTATCACATCGAATCCCTTGATAAGATGTGATAACATAAAATATGTCGTATGAAAATGTAGTACCAATTCTATCGAAAATTAAAAATGAGGAGAACTCATGTCTATTTCTGGATAGTACATCCTAATATAGGAAATCAGATCGCTATATGAACAAGAAAGTTCTAATTTTAAATTAGATATATCAATCTCTATCAAACTCGCTTTATCAAATGGCAATTCTTTTGTATTAAAATAACAGTAGTGTGCATCATTTGCACCACCGAATACTTCAATGCGAAAGCCATCGTATTCAATGTGTCCATTTAATATGAAAGAAATTTCATTATATGCAAATATGAATTTTTGAAAATAATCATTCAAATTTTTATCGTTCAGTGGATAACTGGATGGCAGGTCTTTTAATATATTTTCGAACTGATCCTCAAACGTAAGAAAATCAACATGAAATCTATTGGGAAGATCATCTAAATATGAACGAACTCGAAGGAATGGAGTGTAGTGGAAATACGAATTAAGAAAAAAGATGTCTGATTGTCTTTTAGTAAAAGCAAACGGAGAGAAATCCGTAGAGTCCGCTATAAATCTTTCGTGCTCATTCTTAATAGACTTTAGCTTTTCTACTGTATAAAAAGAAGGGTCATTGTCGACTCTGATGTGATCATTTGCACATAACAAGATAAGATTATCATAAGAATTGTTATTTGAATTTAATTCATCCCCTCTAGTACCACTGGGGCTTTTAGCAATAACGTGAGCCATCTGGCCAATATGCACTTCGCTTTCGAAAAGTATTATTTTACAAATATTACACTTTCCAGCCGATAAACCATACAATTTTTTAATAACAGTACTAGTAATATGATTACTCATTTGGCACCTCTTAAAAAATGTGTGCGAATAAAATACCATTGTTATATTTAAAAATCTATAGCCGATTAACTTGAAGATGCTTGCTTCAGCACCTGAAAATTATCATTAAGCCGGGATGATAAAGAGCCCGCCATCTCATGCCGTAAAAAAGTTAAAGATAGCCGCGCGAAAATCTCGCTTGTTGGCAAAGTAACGGTTATTCCTTGCACACTCGTGCATCAACTTCCATAACCGTTCGATGGGGTTCAGGTTGGGACTGTAAGGGGGCAAGTAGTGCAACGTGATATTGCAGATAAATGCCCAGTCTTTGACCAGGTTTGCTTTGTTATACCCTGCGCCATCCAGAATAATATGAATTGGCTGGCTATAATCCGGGTAAACCTTCCTTATCTCATTGAAAAACTGGCAAACACTGTAGTCATTAATTGTTTCATAATCATCAATGACCGGATGTGCAGCATCGTTCAGAGCCAGTGCACCCAGGAGGTTCATTCGGGTACGGCTGCCCGTTGTTTCAACAGCCTTTTTCTCACCTGTTCTTATCCAACCGAAGCTCAGTTTGGTTGCTTGAGTAGGATGCACCGCATCCAAAAAAAGAATAGGTTCATCGCCCGCATCCATCTTTAATTTTTCATAATATTCAATAAATTGTTGCTGCTTCTCTTCACTGAATTTATGAGGTACGCCAGAGGGTTTCTTATAGCTGAAGCCATGACGGTGCAGCCATTTATTCATCCCAGGGATACTGTATGTGATCCCCCAGGTTTGGGCGACATAAGCCACAATCTGGAGAGTGTGATGAAATAAATATTGAGAAAGATGGCGGATAAGTTGCTCGGTTTGTTCAGCGTTGAGCATTCCGTCAGAACCGCCATTTTCAGGCTTAAGCTTGCCTTTATTCAGGTATTCACGGATGTGGTGATCAACCGTTGTTTGGTGCAGGCGCAAAGCCTGAGCAATCATCACAGAACTCCAGCCTTCAGAAGCGAGAAGGACTGCTTTTATGCGATCACAAACGAGCTTATCCCTACTGGAATCATGTAGGCGTTCGAGTTCGATTTTCTGTTCCGCGGTGATAAATATCTTCATGGTAAAAAGCATGATCCTCGTAGCGAACAAAATCAAGCGTTTTCAATGATCACGGGTATATTCGGTATATATAGTACCATGCATTATATTATCTCTTCGTTATTTTTGGCCCAATATAAACGACTACCAACTTATCCATTTTAGCCGAAAATGGATATTGGAAATGAATTCTAAACTCTTGATGTTTTATTTTTCCATGCCACGAGCAAAGTTCAGGTTCACCATTTATATTAAATGTCATTTCCTTTCTAAAGTCATTTATATTTGTACTTGATTCATCAGTGAAAGGAGCCTTGTCGCCACTAAAAAAATCCCTTATTAATTCATTTGTGATATATGTCCTTCTTTTACTCTCATCATGACTTTCAACATATTTATTGAGTATGTTCATTAAGGCAATGACTCTGTCAGAAATAACAACGCTAAATGGATATCGAGATATGCAACCAATGATATCGTCATGAAAAAGTAAATTTTTGAATGTGTTTTTTAAATAGTCAATAAGCTCTGACCAACTTCCTGGCCTCCGAACCCAAGTATTGGCAATAGTGGAAATTTGATCCTCACTCCAGATGTTATCTATATGCAAGACATCTGAAGATACATTATCAGTATAGTTTATAATTAATGGAGTATAAGAAAAGTCAGGGTTGCTTTTATCGAAACTATAAGTTTTCGCCTCCTCATTTCTATATATTTTTGATGCTACGTTCTCTATTACGCAATCTTCTATTAATTCCCCATTAAACTCGCACAAGATTTTACCATAATCTTCATCATCATGTTCTAGAAATGGCCCCGCCTTGTCTAACCAATCAAGAACTTTATTTGTGAAGTCCCTGCTTTTATAATCTAATACGGTTTGACGCAAAGTTTTTCCATTACAAACTATTTTTTCAGATATGCCTCTCGGACAAACAAATCGATCACCAAAGTTCTCGTTTTGTTTTCTTAGCTTCATAAGGAAAATCAAATGTTTTATGAAATCAGTTGAACTATTAAATTGATTACTCATAGATAATTCGTTCACAAATATTCGCATAAATCACCATCCCATCAACGTACTTAAGTCTTTCTCTGATTGATCAAAAAAACCATCTGGCCATTCACTAAGAGAACCTTCATTATCAATTTTTGGTGATACTATTAATAACTTTTTCTTATTATCTCCATCATCAACTCTCTTAAAGAAATGAATAGATAAATCATTACTCTCGATTATTTTGCTACTTACAGAAATTCTCACACCGTTGAGTACGTGATCACTGTGCGTCTCAATGATCACCTGAACACCGGAAGCGCTCACATGAGCCAAAAACATTCCAATTCTAGATTGCCCCATCGGGTGAAGGTGAGCTTCAGGACTATCAATCACCAATATTTGTCCTGGCTTAGCTAGTAAACCAGCGACTATAATAGGAAATACGTAAGTCAGTCCATAACCAATATTAGCTGGTCGTCTCCATGCACTTACACTAGAATTTTTAAACTGTAATTGAATAAAACCCGTATTATCAACAGATAATGTATTCGCCTCAGCACCAGGGAAAATATAGCCTAACCATGCATTCATTTGACGCCGTAGAGTAACAGCTTCTTTTTCATCAGGGAAACGGCGGTTTTCTGGAATATCTTCATCACTGTAATTTTCAAACCACCACGGTGCATACTCACCTTGGCTACCAACATCTGAATGAGATATTTGCTCATCCTCTGGGGATGG
Source organism: Serratia sp. YWN4 (assembly GCF_055790845.1). Taxonomy (NCBI): domain Bacteria; kingdom Pseudomonadati; phylum Pseudomonadota; class Gammaproteobacteria; order Enterobacterales; family Yersiniaceae; genus Serratia; species Serratia sp. YWN4. The sequence continues at coordinate 4,075,912 of NZ_CM147696.1, read as the reverse complement.
AAATAGATCTTGGACACCTAGACGACTCGCGCCAATAAAAATTAGATTTTTTAATGCTAAGATTATGTCTAAAAAATCCCCTTTTATACCAGTAGGAATGATCCCACCAAAATCATCTTCATATAGCAGGTTTGCATTACAACCTTCTTGAGTAACTAAACGAACAACTTCCAAGTTATTTCTATTTTTTTTCATTGGTAAAAATGACCATTTAATAAATCCAGAGTTATACGACATCCCTAAACTTAACTCTTTCTTTTGATTTACCAACGACTCATCTGACTCATGTAATATATCGGTAGAGCTTCCTAACTTAACTAAGCATCCATTAATAGAGATATAGTTGCAGCTAATGTTTTTACGCAATGCTTGGGATAACAATAGTAAAGACTGCAAAACTGTTGACTTACCTGAGGCATTGAACCCAGTAAGTAATGTTAATTTATTCATAGGGAGAGTTAGTTCGTTAAAACATTTAAAATTGTCTATATGAATACTATTAATCATTGTATTACCTCCTTTAGGGTATCTTCTGCCATTAAAAATCTAGTTATAACTTTCTTCTTACTGTTAGTACTAATAGAGATACTATCATTAAATTGATAATCATTTATAAGAGTTGAGAAAGCATTAATTAATGCTTCCTTTTCTATTGAAATATCCGAGACGTTAATATCACAAAGAATAACAGAAAAAACATCAAATAATGAAACGTTAATGACTGACCTATTGGAATTAACTTGCTTGTTTGCCAGTGACTTCCTGAAGGAATGACCACCGAAAAGTAAGAAATTATTTTCCATTGCTCTAATAAATTTCTCTTCTAATAAATATAAATCACGTTCAGAGTAGCGATTCATCATCTCTAATGCTTTGGCTAGGAAATCATCCATATCACCACGATACTGATCGTGTCCTATGAGAAGAAAAGCACAGAACCTATTTATAACCTCTCTATCTCTCATTGTCTTTGAATCGAGCCCTTTTCCCGTAACCTTCAAAAACAAATCACTTTTTGCCATTTTAGCTAAAAAACGAGTACCTGCACCATTAAATAAACAATTTCTCATTTGTTGACGAGTAATAGATTCACCACCATTTACTCTATCAAAAATATCTAACTTTGCTCTTTCTGGTGCTTTTTCATCAAGTATGTACAATGTTAACTGTGTATCTTCAATTCTTTCTTGCAGTTTGATTGGTAATTGACTAAATTTCGCACCGTGAATAGTTGACTCACCATGAGGGTCACCTACTGCGGTCAATGCGAATTGATCGGTCAAATATCTATGAAAAGTAGTTAGCCTTTGCAAACCATCAACCACAATTATTCCGCCATCTTTTGCTTCGGCTACATAAAAGACAGGCAATGGTATTCTCATCAAGCAAGATTCAATAAGCTTCGACTGTTTATCGACGGGCCAGATAAAATCCCGCTGAAAATCAGGATCTAATTTATACCTCCCCTTCTCAATCCGTTTCACAACATCAATAATAGTACGCTGCTCAGTTCTTACAAGAACGGTATTTAGAGGATACTCATCGCCCCAACCCAGAGATCTTGAAACCTCTAAGCTTTCTTTTTCGTAACCTTCGAGTTCTAATTCCTCATCATGCAACTTTTCAATTAAATCAGGGGCATTAGTTGACAAGTCAAGTCTAAAGTTGGGGTAAATATTCCCTATAGCAGTTAATAAAGATGAAGTGTCCTCATCATTAGTCTCATTCACTCTCTGTATAGAGTTATTTCGTGAGCTATTTAGTCCAATTATAGGATAGTCACTAAAGTTGTTATAAAGGATTGGACTTTCCTCTAAAAAGTTTTTCCTATCAATACTTTCAGGAAATATTGACAACACCTCAATTAATAATGAACATTCCGATTGAAAGTTGACTCTATCATTTACTGCTTTAAGACGCCCAAGGGCTCTTAATCCTTTCTTCCACGCAGTAGGTATTCCCTTGTTATTATTAGAGCCGAGATAAATAAAACAATATACTTCGTGCTTATTCAGATCATCAATAATTGTCTCTTCTACCTGTTTACAGTAAAAATAAAACTCAAACGGCAACACAGTTTCTATAGTTGCTGAGTCTATCTTTTCAATTATATCAGTACTATCCTTACCTAATCGAATTACCACGAAGCTCATTTTATTTGTTCTCCTCAAGCTACATTTTTTTTCTTACTTAACTCTACCAATGCATCATGTAGTGGCGGGAATAATGTACGATTCTGATTGGACACTCGTCTCAATATTCCTTCCGCCGCATTAGAACTTATAAAATACCTATCTTCTACGACTTTTTTATCTATGATACTAATCAATTTTTTAAACTTTGGCTTAGCTGGAGCTTCAGATATGTTGATATCAACACAAAATCCATTATATACAACACCACCAGTCATCCATTTTAATCTATTTTTTGACTGTAACGCATCTAAATGCAATTCGGAAATATCTTGACATCTTAACTTATTAATATCGAAGTCTTCATATTCATTGCAAATAGAAAAAGCAATATCTTTATCAGTAGTGAATTTTATATCGGAAATATTTTCTTCTTTTGATAAGATGTGAGATTTTATTTTTTTTGCGATCCAATTAACTACAGGTACTGAGACAGCATTACCTAACGCGTGATATCTATCGCTATCAATATCTTTTGAACAATTAGAATCCAAGGGTAATGTCCACCCAAGTGGAAAACCTTGCACACCTTCACACTCATTAGGAGTCAATCGTCTTACGGCAGCATCATAGGACACATAGGTTCGACTCCAGTCAGTACCTGTATGACGACCAGATGTGGCCGCTAGGCAATAAGATATGTCAGCTACCCGTGCTCCGCTTACTTTGCACTCACTAACATTCATAAAAGCATTTCTCAATCCTTTTACTCTCGCTCCCTTTGCTTTTTCATAAAGCGCAGCAATGGCTAATGCAGGATCCTTTAAAGAGGCGCATATGAATACACGCGGCCTCGATTGAGGCGCACCGTAAAAACGACTATTCATAACACGCCAACAAACCGTGTAACCTATGCTTGACAAGCTTTCAATTATGACTCTAAAGTCCTGACCATTATGGGAACTTAACAACCCAGTAACATTTTCTATCAGTACCACTTCTGGCTGTTTAGCCTTAATCAACTCTAGATATGGATAAAACAGCCCTGAATTTTTGCCTTTAAGTCCCTGACGTCCCTTCGAGCCCCTTGCAACAGAAACATCTTGGCACGGAAACCCTCCACACCAAATAGTAGCATCGGGAATTTCATCCGGCATTAAACTCATAATATCAGTATGTTGTATGACATCTGGCCAATGCTGAGATAAAATAGAGAGGCAGAACTGGTTCACTTCACACTGAAAATTAGTTTTTATTCCTTCTTGTTCAAAAGCAAGGTCAAAGCCACCAATGCCTGCAAAAAAGGAATTCATAGTGAGTTTCGGACGATTTTTATTCATATGACATATCTGGGTTATTGTTTAATATCAAAACGATATATTCCACTTGTACAAAAAGTGATTGAATGGCAAATATCGACCATAAACGTTAGATCATAACACCTTCATCTGAAATTTGCAGTGTATAAATGAACAGTGAAATCTGGTTTAGCGGCTAACAGGTTAAAACTATAGGTCAATTGCCGTACTATTCTCCCCGAACTACTACAATTTCTAGTTTAACTATATATTTCATAAAGGCTTTTCGATGTCAGGTCGTTACACATAGTCGTCATATGAGATATCGGATATCACAACATTTATGAACTTACTCAGAAAAGTTACCCGTCTACACCATCAAAACCCCGCAACACCAGTATGGCTGCGGCCTGCGCAGGTGCTACCCTAAAAAAGCGACTACGGGGTAGCCCCACAGTGTTCAACTTGCCAAATGTCTCGGCAGCCCTTGGGGGACAAGGGATCACTGTTAATCAGCCCAATCCTCAGGATCTTTACCATCACTATCAGCAGCAGCTTGTGAGGAATATTGATAACCATCCTCATTCAGCTTTTTGATAGCCTGACTTATCACCTGACGCTTACGAAGTGCCTGGATCTCAGCGGTTGACCACTGATCTTCATCATCGCCATAGTCTGCCTCTTCAACATCATCATGAGCCAGATCCAACTCCAGATCTAGTGCCTGCTCCAGATCCCAGTCAGAGAACGCAATATTCGCCTTCACGTCATTAGTATGCGGGAAGTAAGGGACACCGCGCTTATCCGTATAGTTGAAATCATCAACGATATCCCCGGCATCACCAGCCTGCGCCATTTGGTAATAGCGATACAAACGCTGACCTTCTGGCATATTGACAAACCTCTACTTTCATGAACGTTGGTTAAGGTTTGTTTAGTCGTTGTCTGCATACAAACAATATTAGTGTCTGAGTGTGAATTTTTTAAGATATTAATCAATGAGTTAATGGATTTTTCCCGCAAAGTTACAACTGTTTTCGTAAAATTTCGATATTCAAAATTTTTTCTTAGATAATTAGCGCCACTCAGTAACGAAGAGAGGTAATTGATAATGACTAGCAAATATGGAATCAAGATTGTAACAATGAGTGAGGTGATGGAGATGTTGAATTATAAGACAAGGAACTCTATTTACTATCTGGAGACTAATGCCAATTTCCCGCCACGAATAAAGATAGGCATACGTCGTGTTGGGTATGACTTAGAGGCTGTTCAACAATGGTTAAAGTCTCGCACTATGTTATAAGTAGAGTTTAACAGAACCTTAGATAATATCGGTAATGATTTGCATCTATACCTTTTTATATTGGGGGAATTAAGGTCTGCCATGCGTTTTAAACTAAAGAGAAGGGGGGGAATAGCTCTGGACAGATGAGTTCATAATTATAAATAAGGGGTTTAATGAAGAAACACCGAAGAATACCCTTGGCAATATTGAGTAATGAGCTTGAGGAACTCGCTGAGACAATACCAAAATTTGAAACAGCAAAGGAGGTACGTGCCGAGAGGCTTTTCAGAATAAATGCATTACGGGAACTCAAAGACAAAATCTACCAAACACTATTTAAGAAACTGAACGCATGTGAACCACTCGATCCTTGTGGTAGTGCCGCATGTCCTGAATGTTATCGGCGTCATCGATTAATCATGATCAAGGAGGTATTAAATTTATGTAAGAAAAAAAAGAAATGGCGAAGCGTTACATTAATCTTCTATCAAGATGCGCTGAATGATAATGAACTGCTTGAATGGAGGCCAGACGCTTTAAAGGCACGTCTTCGACGCTGGTTAAAAGAAAGTGGTTTCAAAGGAATGGTCATCGGTGGGTTTGAAATGGACTTCCACACAGATATTAAAAAGTGGATGCCGCACTTTCATCTCATTATTCCTAATGATAAGGAGGCCATTAAGAAACTGCGCATTAAGATGAAAAATGCAAGAAACATGAATACACGCATTGGAGTAGTTAACCGCCCAATGCTGTCAAGTAAGTTGAAAGCGCTTGAACGTCAGATAAGTTACCGATTTAAAGCTATTTGGTGGCGGGTGGAATCTATTCAATATAATGACGTTTATATGCTAAATAACCGCGAGAGGAAAAGAAAACGACGGACTATAAAATACAGGCTATTGAAAAAACAACATGCTGATTCTCTGATTATGTTGAATGCCATAGGCATGACGAATTTAACCTTTATGTATAGGGTAAGGAGGTATGGTGACCATTTATTAATGCAATAAACGTCTAAAGGCAATCATCCCTATTCAGGTGAGCTATGCCTACTATTTAATTAAATAACCAGATATCACTACTCAGATTAACTGTGTAGATGACCTTTCACGCACTTAAACAATGAAAATGGTTGGGCAAGTGCGTGACTAATCCTTAAGGAATTAAAAATGAAAAAGATGGTAAAGAAATCAATTAAACCAAAAGCAATCAAACGTAAATCAGCTAAAAAGAAATCTACGGATAAGCCAGCGAATCAACCAAAGTTGTATGTTAAGTTGATCGCTATCGCTAAAATGATCTATTCGTCAGATATTGCTTATCGTCAAGTTGAAGTCTTTAGCGAGAACAGTGGCAAGTATATCTTCATCCTTATTCCCTCTACTGCACTGGCGAATAAGACTGAAACAAAGAAGCATCTGCTGAAAGCAGGACACCGTGCTGATATGCCAAAAGAGTACTGGGATCTGGCACAGGATGAAGTCACTAAACAAACTGATAATTTTATCGTGCTGCGTGATAAACCCGGTTTCTATAACGATGTTTATCTTTGCATTAATGATAAGGTGATTGGTGAAGTTAAAGTGGATAAGCCAGTATTGCACCCTAACGCCAAAAAACATTTGCCTGCTGAGACAACACAAGGAACGCTGGCAGAATGGAAACAACATGTCGCACCTTGTGCATTGCATAGTTCTCGCGTCATGTTGGCACTTTGCTGCTCATTCTCAGGGTTCATGCTTAACCTGTTGGGGATTGAAGGAGGTGGCTTCCATTTGTGGGGTACAAGCAGCATGGGTAAAAGCTCATCTGGCTATACCTTGGCATCGGTAGCGGGCTTCCCAAAATCAATATTCACTTATTGGAACAATACCGATAAAGGGCTTGAGGAAATTGCTGTTGCTCATAATGATGGCGCATTGATCCTTGATGAAAGTAAACTCTTGGATAAAGACCCCATTATTGCAGCCAAAACCATTCAGAGCCGTATTTATACGTTGTCAGGCGGTAAAGGTAAGGTTCGTGCTTCACTCTACGAAAACAACGTAGCAGAATGGCATTTGGTTGTTTTCAGCACAGGTGAGCTTAGCCTTGCCCAACATGCTGATGCCGGTAAGATTGAACGCTTGGAGGGTGAAAACGTGCGTGTTATCGATGTTCCTGCCGATGCCTTTTGTGGCATGGGAGTCTTCGAATCACTGCCTGAAGGTGTTAGTTCCAGCAATGAGTTGGCTACCACCATCAAAGATGTTACCCATCGCTATTACGGTTCTGCCAAACCTGCGTTCTTGAAGCGCTTGGTTGCTGATATTCAGGAAGACCGTGAAGGACTGAAAGCAAAGCTGGAAAAGAGCATGGAGTTTTTTCTGAAGAAGCATAAGGTCAACCGCAATTCTGGTATTGACGTGCGTATCGCCAAACGCTTTGCTTTGGCCTACGTAAGTGGCTGTCTAGCGATCAAATATGGCATTTTGCCTTTTGAGAAGAGTGATGTAATGCGCGGTATCTCGAAATGCTACCGTGACTCATTGAACATGCCATGTTCACCAGAGCCAACTCTTGCTGAAATGCTGCCCAAGGAAATTACTGACATTTTGCAATCAGATGATATCGTGAACATTCTTGATTCTGATAATTTGTCGGTGGATGATATCAAACAGGAAACCGCCATTATTTGCAAAGTTCAGAAAAAGAAAGTAGTGGCAATTAAAAAAGATTTTGTACACAACTGCTTGATTAGCAAGTCACGCAAGATCTTGCTGACGAAACTGACACAGCAAAAGATCCTGCTGGCTGATAATGATAAGGACTTCAGTACGGTTCAAATTCGCTATGATGGGGATGTAATTGATCGTCGTTACTGCTTTGTCTATGATAAATTGACCGATTTTCTGAATGACTAAATAATGAAATTAAGGCCTGATAATTTCAGGCCTTCTAATTTAATAACCGTTCTTTTCCCTGAACTGTCTAACGGCAGTGTTATAATTATCAATAAGCTCACTTAATAAATTCTCTATACTAATGTTCTCTTTATTTTTATTGTTTTCTTCAATAAACCGATTGAAAAAAGCTTGGAGCGAAGGCTCTAGGCTTTTGTGCTTTTTCGCAAGTAAATATTCCAATGTTTCACGAGGAACGCTGGAGAATTTAGCTTCTGTTGCGGAAATGGCGTTACCGATAGCTTCCTGCTTTTTTAAATCTTTTGTTCTGCCGAAATCTCTGAACATACGTTCAACACGCTCGGCAGAATATGCCACTTTTAAGTTATGCATTCGGGTTTGGGGAGTGGGCGTATCTGGGTAGTAAACCACAACGTTAGTAGCATCTGGGCCAAGAACTCTCTCTTTCCACTGCTTGAATGTTTCGCCTTCAACGACACCAGGTACTTTCTTGCGAGGGGGCGGCCCGTCAAAATCAACGATCACTGAGTGGGTCTTCAAAATTCGATAACAATAGCTGTCTTTCGCTGCCATATTCTTGCTTCCATAATGAGCTGATCCTGATGACATTCTGCCCATAACACTGTGTGTCTGCAACATGGTTTGTTAACGAGGTTTTAGCTAAGATCGGGTTAAAGAAGGGGTTAACTGCTATGTAGATTAGGCAAACCTACAGTTAGATAGCATCTGGCAGTACAAGGTAGATCAACACTACTCAGAGCTTGATACGCAACTACTTTGACGTTTTGGACACATCAAAAAAGTGATTGGGTGATTGGTGGATACCCTTAAACACGGTTCTGGTGGTTGAACACTCTGCTCTTACTTGAGGTTCTGCACTCAGAATCACTTTTGGCGCTCTGGGAAAACACGGTGCCTAAACTGCTGTGTATCGCCATCAACTCGTCTGTTAGACCGCTGAACAGGCAGTGTTATAGGGCGTAGATCTCACTCTCGTAAATACCCATTCAAAAACCGTTATCACCCGCCATCGGTAACCGATCAACTGAATATGTCACGTACCGCTAAAAACCGCTAACCCGCTATTTTCAGAAATCAATGCAAGGCTGCACCTGAAAAATAAACCCTCTTTTGAGGCATTAAACCGGCGAATTAACAGCGTCAATTCGCTGGTTAGACCGTTCAAATCGCCTGTATTTTGATGGCAAATCTGACTCTCGTACATTGGTAGGGGTAAACCTGAGGTCGCTTTTTTTAATTTCATCAGATATTCCACATATCCCCTGTAGATGCGTTAATTCGCGGTTTTGAGCGAAATAGCGAATTTACCGCATGAAACATCAGAAAATTAAGTATGTCTGTAGCCATTATTTAACGGTATTGATCTACATAACTCTACTGTATATGAGTCTATTAGTCGTATTGAGAGGGGTAATACCTAGTACCATTATAAGCTAGCTGTTATTAATCTGGTATATTCGTATAAACTGGGTTTATCTATCTATATATGTTCTATATGGCAGGTTATATAGTAGTTATACCCGTGATCATTGAAGATGCTTGATTTTGTTGATGAAGAGGATCATGCTTTCATCCCATGAAGATATTTATCACCGCTGAGCAAAAAATCGAACTCGAACGCCGGCATGATTCCAGCCGGGACAAACACGTTTGCGATCGTATTAAAGCCGTACTTCTCGCCTCCGAAGGTTGGAGTTCGGTCATGATTGCTCAGGCTCTGCGCCTGCATCAGACCACTGTTGACCACCATATCAGCGAATATCTGAATAAAGGGAAGTTGAAACCCGAAAATGGTGGCTCTGATGGCATGCTCAGCACAGAAAAAACCGAACAGCTTATCAGCCACTTAACTCAACATTTATTCCATCATACTGTCCAGATTGTGGCCTACGTGGCACAAAAATGGGGTGTCATATACAGCGTCCCAGGAATGAACAAATGGCTGCACCGGCATGGCTTCAGCTATAAGAAACCCTCAGGCGTACCCCATAAATTCAGTGAAGAGAAACAGCAACAGTTCATTGAATATTATGAAGAATTAAAAGTTGCCACGAGAGGTGAACCGATCCTTTTTCTGGATGCAGTGCATCCGACTCAGGCGACAAAACTGAGCTTCGGCTGGATAAAAAAAGGGGAAAAAAAGACTGTTGAAACAACAGGAAGCCGTACTCGGATGAACATTCTGGGCGCGCTGGATCTGAATGATGCTGCCCATCCAGTCATTCATGATTACGAAACGATTAATGAATACACTATCTGTCAATTTTTCAATGAGATAAGAACATGTTATCCCGACTATAAGCAGCCAATTCATATTATTCTGGATGGCGCGGGGTATAACAAAACAAACCTGGTCAAAGATTGGGCATTTGTCTGCAATATAAAATTGCATTCCCTGCCACCTTACAGCCCCAACTTGAATCCCATAGAACGGTTATGGAAGCTGATGCACGAATGTGCAAGGAACAACCGTTACTTTGCCAGTAAGCCTGATTTCCGAACGGCTATATTTAACTTTTTTACGACAACGCTCCCTGAGATGGCGGGTTCATTATCGTCCCGGCTGAATGACAATTTTCAGGTGCTAAAGCAAGCGTCTTCAAGTTAATCGGGTATAGATACGTATAACTCTATATAGTGTACGTATGGTTCCCCCCCTCTATAGCCATTATCCAGCATTAGCTATCATGAGGCTTAGCCTCTCTATCATTACCATCATTACCATCATTACCATCATTACCATCATAACTATCATCATTATTTTTTTTGCCTGCGTAATTACAACTGTAAATAAGTGGGGCTAGGTCATAGCCACATTGAACGATTAATCGCAGACTAAATAGGATAGTATATGAAAGCATATCTCACTAAGAATAATATTCTGGTGACAGAAGACACTCTCAAGGTATTTATGAAGCCTATATTCAGTATTCCTTTTGATGGGCCAAAACATTTACGGCGACCATTCTATGGTGATATAGCCCGATTCCTCGAACATCTTATTTGTTGTGCCACAGTCAGTCGGAATACCCGTAAAAGGGCACGTTTCAAAGGTAACAAAACGTGGACGTATTCTGTGCCCTTGCCGAAAGATCTCGGCAGAGAAAAGCTTCCTCATGTGTTTAAGAAAAATGGTGATTTACTGCATACTCGCGCTTTGGAGTTGATTGAGGACGCTGGGTTAATCAAGATCATCAAGCATATTCCCGAAAGTAAATGCAGGGAGTTTGCGGTATCTAAGCAGTTCCTGCGCGACTTATTCACCCGAGATCGTGCCAAGTATCTGCGCCGGACTGACCGCCTGACTTACCTAACAAACATCTTCAATAAACGTAAGTGCATGACCTTCGATGAATTAATCGGGCAGGCGATCAACCGTGGCAGCACAGTGGCTCACCACTGGTCTAAACGTGATATCCCGAACGAACCATTCAGAAACCTCTTGAAAGCCGTGTGGGGCAATCTGGAGCCATTACACATCAATCTTGATGAGTTGCGGCAATACGTGGACACTCACCACTCAGCTAAAAATATGATGTTCTACCGCAATTTCCTGTCTCATTTGGCAGAGGTGGGCGTAGACCTGATCTCAGACAGGCCTTTGGTTGTTGCGTACCGGCAATCGTATAAAGCGGCCAAGATTGGTGGTCGATCGTTCGAAATCGGTTGTGGCTTCCAAAGCTTGCCCTCCAAGATGAAATGGGAGTGTCTAGCCCGTGGTTACAACTACGACATTAAAGGGTGCCAACTTGAGATCCTTCGCCATGAACTACAGTCGATTGGAGTTTCAGACAGCAACCTCCGGCTTCTTGATACAGAAGTGATATGCAAGAAATTAGGGGTAAAAGCATCGTTGGTTAAGCAATTCCGCTACGCTAGTGTGTTCAACTCTGGATATGTTAGCCTTTCCTTCAAAAGTGCGACCACCCGCTTGCTAACAAAGGAGTTTGGACGCTCTAAAGCCCAACGTATTCTCCTGCGCTGGCGCGAGCACCTAGAGCCACTTAAAGATGACCTGGCTAGATTGCTGGACGTTTATGAAGCTACGGCACGGAAAAACCGCTATGGGCGCTGTGTTACAAACGCTGTGGGCCAGACCTTTAACTGCACTTACAAATGCGTAGTGACGGGCAAACATTGGAAGCGTGATGTCATGCGCCGCAAGCTACTGGCTCATATGCTTCAAGGTCTGGAAAGCTTGGCGGTCTACGAGTTTGTACGCGATCATCCAGGGCTGATATGCGCGTTAGAGCACGATGGTTTTGTTTCTTACCGCTTGATCAATGAAAGTGATTGGCAGCATCCATTTTTGAAGATCGTGCTGAAGCACTAATAGCGAAATAGGAATACCATAAGCATCCTTTGTATTTTTAGATAATATAATGTGGAAAAATGGAAAACCCTGTAATATTATGAGATTATTATTTCTTGAGGAGAGATGAGATTAATGTGTTCGCCTAAATTGTTCATTTCGTATAGCTGGTCAAGTATTGCCCATGAACAATGGGTTTTAAATTTAGCTATAGAGCTAAGGGAGTCAGGAGTTGATGTTATTCTGGATAAATGGGAGTTGAAAGAGGGGCACGATACAATATCATTTATGGAGAAAATGGTTTCAGATTCTAGTATTAACAAAGTTGCTATTATATCAGATGAGTTTTATGTCGAAAAAGCAAATGGACGCTCTGGTGGTGTTGGAACCGAAACACAAATTATTTCTAAAGAAATATATGAGCAACAACAACAGGAAAAATTCGTCGCAATTTTGCCAGTAAAGGATCAAAATGGAAAGCCATATCTACCAATATATTATAGTTCTCGAATGTATATTGATTTAAGTGAGCCTGATAAATATTCTGAGAGTTTTGAAAAATTACTTCGATGGATATTTGATAAACCATTGTATATTAAACCTGAATTGGGGAAGATACCAAGCTTTCTTTCTGATGATTCTGGAGTTAGTTTAGGGACGACAGCTTTATATAAACGATGTATTGATGCATTAAAAAATGATAAGTCGTATGCATATGGAGTATTTGATGAATATTGCTCAACCTTTTCCTCTAATTTGGAACGTTTTAGAATATCAAGCTATGAAGGTGAATATGACGAAGCTCTGATTAACAATATTGATTTGTTTATACCTTATAGAAATGAGGTTATCCAATTACTTATATGTGTTGCACAATACTCTCATTCAGAACAGTTCTCGTTGAGAACTCACAGATTCCTTGAGAGTCTTATTGCTTATAAAAATAGACCAGAAAAAATCTCTAGATATAGGCAGTATGATTTTGATAATTTTAGGTTTATAATTCATGAGATATTTATTTATTGTATTGCTATTTTTATAAAATACGAAAGATTTTCATTCGTAAACATTTTATTAGAACAACAATACTTCATTGCAGAGAATGAGGTTTTAGAAAGGAATAAGCTCTCAAGTTTTGGAGTGTTCAGAGAAAATTTAGCCTCTCTTGAAAGGAGAAATCAGCGATTAGGGCTGCGTAGGCTATCTCTGAGAGCGGATTTGCTTAAAGAGCGATGTGCAGGTACTGGCCTTGAATTTAGGCATTTAATGCAAGCAGATTTTATTGCATTTATCAGGGCTGACCTTCAAGCTGAGAGCATGTATGATAGAGATTGGTGGCCTGAAACATTATTGTACCTAGGACATTTTGACAGCTCTTTTGAAGTATTTTCTAGATCTGTATCGAAAAAATACTTCGAAAAATCAAAGCTATTATTAGGCATTGATGGTAAAGAAGAAATTGAAGTTTTATTAAAAAGATACAACAGTGGGGAGTTGAAAGTTCCTAGATGGGATTTTGAAAGTTTTACTCCTAAAAAACTATTGAACTATGATTTGTTAGCGACAAAACCGTGATTATTATCTAAGCTAGAGTATCGATTTATAATCGATACTCTAGTTGCAGTAAAAAAATTATTTTATTAACCAAATCTAATTGGTGAGGTAATTACTTTATAACCCATTAAAAGAGTCGCTTAAGTCGCTGAATAAAGCTCAAACCTTCGTAGTTGACTGATTCTAAATATACTATCTGTTCTTCTAAGTTTTTATTTATTTCTTTCTCTTTATTTAATTCATTTAAAATTGAATCTTTTTCTATTTTTACGTGATCAATGACTTGCCTTAGTTTAGGCAAACTTTCTCTGAAAATTGATAAGTTCTCTTCAAGTGATTCTATTTTTAGATTATGAGATTTGTTTTTATTTACTTCATTTTCTAATTTATTTCTATAGTAAATTTTCTCAGTACTTATCTCGGAAATTTCTTTGTTTTTTGATAAAAGAATGGAGTTATGCTCCTTTAGCATTACAGGGTTGGACAAAACTTTCATATAAACAATATTTGAAAATTTATTTTGCAAAAAATAATAATATCTTTCCATGTCAGACTCATCAATATCAGTATTATTGATTTCGGATCTTAAGCGTAACTTGTCAGATAATGACACTTCAATTATAGGTATATTGTGATCTTGAAAGTCATTTATTTTTTCATAACTACATTTGTGAGTCACTTTAACTTCTATAGCAACTTTCCCTCCCCATTTCTTAGCCAGTTCTTCAGGTTTACTAAAAAATCCCATCAAGTCAGGATAATAAGTCGCTCCATTCTCAAATCTAATTTTTAAATCATCCTTTTTTATCTGATCAAATTCAATTTCATACAATGTGTTACCATCTTGGAATTTTATTACATTCATTTCTGAAAGAACTAAAATTGTAGTTTCATGAGAAAACAGATCAGAATCAGCATCTTGGGGCTCACTGAAGGCTATCGACTCTGATTTATATCGAAAAAAAGCTGTTTTTGATTTTTTAACAGGAGTTAATTCCGAGCGTTTGTTTTTATTAAGCTGTGTGCTCATAAAGGTTAATGTGGAAAACTCTTGAGGGTTTTCTTTTCTAATTTTTAGAGCTTCCCATATAAAAAACAATCTTTCTTTATCAATCTTCTCACTCCAAACGTACTCCTTATCTCCTTTATAAGCATAAGACCATATTTTTCTTCTTGCCATAGCCCCTCCCTAAATTTTCAGCATGTACCCCACAGTTATAAAATAAAGTATATGTGGGGTAATTGTTATTAGACTATCCTAAAATTAACTCTTGACTATCTGATTAAATATCCTTAAGAAGATCATCAAATATGCCATTGTGATGTAAATATTCAATCCAGACAAGTTCAGGATTTATATCATTATACCCCCTGTCTTTATACATTTTCTCACAAATAGATTTAGGTACGCTCATTACAGCAGCATTATCTCGAATGTGCTCAACTTCATCTTGAGTGAGTAAAGTGCCTTTTTTGTCTTGCGCATTAATGAGTATCGCAATCAATGATGGCATAAAAACAAAACCCATTTCTTCTTCCATAACTCATCCAATGTTATTTTTCATATCCCAAAAGGATTTTGTCTATTTCCTTTTGGGAGTTAATTTACCAACGTAACTCTGAGGTAGGCATAAACGTGATGGACTTCACATGTTCCGTAAGATCATAAGACACCTGCATAGTTATTGGGATGTGGAAATCTTCAAGGGCATAAAGCTCCGTCCAGCCTAAAGCTCGCCTCATAACAATTTCAGGTGGAGCACTACGCATGGGGGAACCAAAATTCTCATGCATCCACTGTCGTGACATATTTTTCTGTAAAGGTGATGGTAGTTTGTTAGGTAACTCCCAATTTTTAACCTTGTCATTCTGAATCTTTATTGTCATTTCTTTAAGAATTCGACCATCACGTTTAAATGACAAGAAGACACCTTCTTTTGCCATATCAAGAAACACAAAAGGCTCACCAGAAGACGATTTCGGCTCTGTTTTATAGGGGATTAGCCCGATATCAAGTATATCTTTGTAGGCTTTACCTAAGCTACGTATCAGCGCTTCCACATTTACTGTCATTTGTACAACCCCATTCCACTGTTCAGTTCGTGCATTTTCGCCCTTGCAGCCTCTATCTGAGCTTCGGTAGCGCCATGCTCTTTTAACGCTGGTTTGATGACGTCCAGATTACGATCCACCGCAGATCGCAGATCTCGTGAGTCCAGCTCAACTTGCTCTGCACTATTGCGTCCACCATAGGTTTCACTGATTTTCTGATGTACTTCCTTCGGGATCACAATGGCGGCTACATCCTGTGATAGCTCCTCCAATGTAGTCTCATCAAGCTTTGGATTCATTCTCCTAAAATGAGCTTTAACCGCTGCCTTGGAAGGCATATGGTCAGCCTCATATTTCCCCTGCCGCGATCGGCGTTCAAAGTCGCTGTACAACTCCACATCCAAAAACTCTACCGGTGGCTTACTCAAGTAGATATAGACAGGTGGCATATCCGGGATTGGCAATATCAGGATATAATCCCTAAAACTCCTCTCTTCCGGGGCTGGGTAAACCTCGATATCACTTCCCACTTTTTCCGGTATCGGCAACACCGTAATCGTTGTAGGCAGATACGGCTCGTCTTGATTACCGGTGTGTGAAGGAACCTCCAGATCCAGCTTCGCCGGGTTCCAGTAGATGGTAATCGCATCGGGGCCGTCTGTGGTGAACTCATAGTTCCCAGTGTAGCTGTTGAACGTCATCTCACGCACTGGCACCTGATCTAACCCGCTGTCCTCGCTGGTATGATACCCCTTTGGCATCAGACGACCATTACCCGCATCTTCCCAGGCAAAACGTACTCGCGTCGGGGCGGTGCCTTTCGCACTGGCGATCTGCGACAGACGCATCTTGTCGATAAAATCCTGTTCACCTTCATTCAGCTTGCCCGGCATCATACCAACCAATGCGGCTGCTACTGGCGCACCCACACTCGCTGTCGCAACTTCACCAAAGGCCGTCACTGCACGAATAGCCCAACTGCCCTGCGTTACAAACCGACCACCAAGCCACTCCAGCGCCGCCGAACCGGACGGGAACACTTTGCTGGCAGGAACCGCTACTGTAGCCGCAACAGGGACCACATCATCACCTTCACCAAATAGCCAAGTATACCAGCCCGGTTTTGCTTTCTTCGCCACCTCTGGCGCTACGGGCGCGGGTTTTGCGAGTTTCGCCGCCTGTGCGTGTTGTTCCGGTTCGGGAAGCGGCACCGACCGGAAATAGCCTACTGGCGCAAAGTTGGTATGTGGCTCCTGCTGCTCTCCTGCATCGGTGCATCCCTCACCACGTTCACAAGATTTGGCAAACACCCGGTTACGCTCACGCGCTTCTGCCTGCTGCTGTTCCTCTGCGGCCTTTCGTTCGACCAGCAACGCGGCCTGCTTTTCCTGTGCCACTTTTTCAGGCGAAGGTCCCGCTCCCAGCCAGCTATTGACCGGGGCAATAATGCGGTTGCTGCCATCCGGGCAACCACAGATAACCTTGCAACGGTCTACTGCCGTGTTAATCCCCATGTAAGAACGCCGGGCGTGGGCACTCTCAACAACCCGCCCGGTTTTTCCACATTTCGGGCAGGGTGTGGTCTGGTCGCCCAACCTGATGACGCCAAAACCAAGAATATTCACCTGACTCAAGGGGATCGAAGAGATAAGGCGTGCGCCCGTCGTCGTTTTATCACAACTCAGCGCCTGCCCCAGCCCATCGATATTAGGACGATAGGCCATCATTCTCCCTCAGACACACGCAGAAAATCCTCCGGCATCGGCACACCGGCCCGACCGATCAGGACTGAAATATTCTGGGGGGTACTGATGATTTTATCCCCGTTATCCAGCACGCTTCCAACCAGCGCAATCCCTCTGCCATCCATGCTACACAGACTACCGGCACTGCTGACGATTCGAGCGCTTGTTCCGTCAGGATAAGAAACCGTACAGCCCTCCGTCAGTACACTCACCCATTGACCATTATCGAGACGAATTTTGTGGCCCAGATCCGGGGCCGGTTCGAATTCGTCACCGACACCGCCGCGATGTGTCAGGCACCCGGCCACGGCCAGCCGATAAATCGCTATAGGTGGGTGCTCTCGACAGTAAGCTTCTTGTTGGTGAACATGAGCGCGGGCATCTTCATGGAAAGTAGCTAATTGCTCATCGGTAAAGGCAGGCTTATCAATTCCAGATAGCAGCTCTGGCGTAGTATTATTGGTGTACAGGGCTGGTGCAGTGTCTTGCATGCTGATTATCCTTAATCAATTAACGAGAATAAGGTAATAGCATAAACACTGAGAGCGAACAATCCCACAGGAAAACTGATGGATGGCAGGTGTTAACACTATGTCGTCAATCACATTATTGAGCACTGACGACACATCAATCAAGAGTAAGCTTGGCTCATACAATCACTTTTGCTCAGTCAACGTATCGAGATAATCCGCCCATTTTTGCAGCCAAACTTTACACTCAGCCTCGTAGCGGTAAAGATCGTAGGTGCCCTCAATACCCTTACGGGAATGGCCTAAAACGGCTTCTGCGACCTCACTGGGGCATCCAAGACGTGCTAAGCCAGTGCGCACGGTTCGGCGTAGGTCGTACTGTGTCCAGTGGGAGAAAACTACCGGCAAGTACATCAGTGACACTTTGAACAGCAGTCACAATCTGAAGCTGATTTTTGATGAGCATTCCACAAACTCCCCCCACCAGTCCATCATTTCGCGCCGTTGTTCTAAATAGGTAGCCCTGTTGTATGCCCGTCTAACTTCATTGCTATCAATGTGGGCGAGGGCAGCTTCAATCACATCAGGCGGAAAGCCTTGTTCGTTTAATGCTGTTGATGCGATCGAACGGAATCCGTGTGCCACCAGGCGACCTGCAAAACCAACTCGTTTAATCGCTGCATTAACCGTCTGGCTGTTCATTGGTTTAGTGTGCGGTGATTTCATACTTGGGAATACATGTTCTCTATGCCCACTAATCGGTTCCATTACTTTCAAAATTGCTAACGCCTGTGGTGAGAGAGGAATTGCGTGTTCACGCTTCATCTTCATCCGTGAGGCAGGGATAGTCCAAAGCGCGTTTTCAACGTTTATCTCATCCCATGACGCTTCTGCTGCCTCTGCAGGGCGTGTCATGGTTAACAGTTGCCACTGTAGCAAGCAGTATGTCTGACGTTCGATATTGACACCTTGAAGTGCAGACATTAATTCTGGCAACTGTTCTGGGCGTAGTGCTGGGAGATTCTTTACAACTGGATTCTCAAATGCAGCAGTAATTTTTGCCGCTGGGTTGGCATCAACAAAACCGACGTTAACAGCGTAGTACATGATTTCGTTGATGCGCTGGGCTACTCGCTTAACTGACTCTAACTTACCTTGTGCCTTTAGCGGCTCAAGAGCGGTGATAAAGTGACGTGCTTTCAGTTCAGTGATTGCTATGTTGCCAACGGAAGGGAGGACGTGTAGTTCGAGAGAGCGCCAAATGTCTTTTAGGGTGTTTTCTTGCAGGTTTGATTTAGATTTTACTTTGAACCAATCAGTGGCGATTTTTTCGAAAGTATTGTTCTTTTCTTCTAAGCGACGCTGTTCTTCTGCTTGTTTGTATTCGTGAGGGTCGATCCCTTTAGCTATCAACTCTCTGGCGTTTTCTCTTTTTTGGCGGGCTTCTGCAAGGCTGACGGTGGGATAACTACCAAAACTTATCAATGCTCTTTTTTTCGTGATGGGGCGGTAGTAGTTAAATCGCCATATCTTAGAACCGGATGGTTTTATCAGAAGGTACAGGCCGTTGCCGTCTTGTAAGGTGAACTCTGTGTCAGTGGGCTTGGTCGTTTTGATTTTTGTATCAGTCAGTGGCGTAGTTGTACGCGCCATAGTTATACACCTTTTAGTTATATACTGTGCGTATAACTAATTATATAACTAAAAGCAGTGCTTGTCAGCGATTACAAATGAGTCTAAATGACCATAAAAAAAGCCTTCAGCGTTGATTCTGAAGGCTTTTTTACACTTAGGTACTCGTTACTACTTAAGAATTTGGTGGAGCTGGGGGGATTTGAACCCCCGTCCGAAATTACTACATTCTATTTTACGATAGGGAAATCAGTGTTTTATGTTTTAAATCAATTGGTTGGTGTGCGTCCCTGAACATTGGTTATCATCGCTTTTCATCCTTTGTCGCCACTTTGCCGCCACCTTTGATATACTGGTCTACAGGGCAGGTTTCGCTTATAGGATAAAATTCTGGGAAAATATAGTCATCACTATTAATATATGTAATTATATGATCCATATCCTCTGGTGATGAATATAGGAAGTCATAATTTACATCCAAGAAACTATAGAGGTTGATTATTGTTTTTCTTATTCCTTTAATCATTTCCTTTATTTCATTTTCGGATGAAAAACTTGTTTGAAATGATTCTTCCGTTTCCAAGTCTGATACTTTGAAAATATGTCCATCGCCATCATAATTTAAACTAAGGCTGTTGATGATCATTAGTATTCTAATATACAATGATTGGGCGTATTCTAAGCGCTCTGCTGAGTTTTTGCTTGTATACGCATTGGATATTACATCATTTAATTTTATGTATCTACTGTGTATAGTCTCAATGAAATTTATATTGACTTTAGGGTTGTATCCATCTTTAATGTTTGATTTGTTAAATATCTTCTTATATAAAGGATACGGATACTTTATTGATATTTCTTTTTTTTCACCATTGACTCTTGATATTTTAAAGCTTGGTATTGACGTGATTGCTTCTGTTACTGATTTAACATGTGCGTGGTAAGAATCAGGTTTGTTTTTTTCTTCAAGTAATGCTATCTGTTTTTGAGAGTTTTCAATTTGTCTTTGAGTATGTGCTATTTGTTTTTCTGTTTGAATTGTCCTGTGAATATGCGCAACAATAGCTACTAGAGGAACCGATAAGGAAAGAAACAAAAAAGGAAGTTTGCTTATGGCCATGAATTTATCATAAGACTCTTTGCTAAATTCGATGTTATAATCTTTCCATACGAATGCTCCTAAAGTAAAAAAGCCTAGGCATGGTATAGCCATTGCACACCAGAATAAATACTGTCTTGCTAGGTTTTTATCATTTAGCAAAAATCTCTTCATCTTTTTTATTCCAATTTAGATTGGCTAATGGATTCTTTGTGATAGCATCTTCTAAATGCGTTGGTGCAAAATGGGCATATCGCATAGTCTGTTTTATATCTGTATGGCCAAGAATATCACGCAAGACTAATATATTGCCGCCTTTCATCATGAAGTGACTTGCAAAAGTATGCCGTAAAACGTGTGTGGCTTGCCCCTTGGGTAGTTCAATACCAGCCCTTTTAAGTGCTCGTTCAAATGTCTTACGGCAAGGAGTAAATAGATCACCGCGATTCTTCGGTATCGCATCGTAAAGTTCTGGAGTAATAGGAACAGTGCGATTTTTTTTACCTTTAGTTTTTGTAAACGTGATTCGATACTTTGTGACCTGGTAGCCTTGCAACCCTTCGGCCTCACCCCAGCGTGCCCCTGTTGATAAGCATATTCTTGCAACCATAACCAAATGAGGATTAGTAGATTCTGCGCAAGCATCAAGTAGTCGCTTAATTTCCAGTGACTCCAAAAATGCTAACTCGCTGTCATCAATTTTGAACATGGGAAGCCCCGTCATTGGGTTTGGTGCATCCCAATGGCCTAGCTTTTTCAACGTGCTGAATACTGCGGATAGATTCATTTGCTCTAGATTTACCGTTCTGGGCATGACTTTTGCCAATGTCTTACCCTCTCTATCAACTATCTCGCCATTTAGCCGCTTTTCCCTATAGATAGAAAAATCAGTTGCTGTTAGTTCACTTGCTATAGGGTTGCCTAAACCATCGCTGATTATTTGTAACTTGGCCAGCATCCGTTTAGGATCTGCCAATGTCTGACCATGCAAAGAATTCCATAGTGTTACCAGTTCAGATAGTTTGCGCTTATCTGCTTTTTCACCTAACCAAGGTTTATTATTAACCTCGCTCATGGTGAAGTTTTCAAAAGCTAGTGCTTCACCTTTGGTGGCAAACTGTTTTCTTACTCGCTTGCCTTCTCTCCCGCTTGGGTAACACTCGCAAATCCACTTGCCAGTCGGCAATTTTCTGACAGTCATGCCTTAGCCCTTGGCAATAGTTAATTCAACACGACCTGTTAGCTTTATTTCATCAATTGAACAATCAAAAGAAATATCGTCACCGGTCACTCGTACTTTCCCTGCTGGAATTCGTGTTAGTTTTTTAATACTGGCGGTATCTTCGATCTCAATCAGCCATAACCCGTCAGTTAGAGTTTGCGTATCCAGTTCAACAATATGTGATATATCCCCGTCAAGTACGACGCGAGGGTTATTAATTTCATTTGGTAATAATGCCTTATCGAACATTATGAAATTCGATGGATGAAGCTTGCCGTGGATAAGTTTCAGGCGGTCGATAGCGACTAAATCGCTACTCTGATCCAAATAAATTGGGCCTTCACCAGTCGTCAACCAGCGCAGAGATACGCCAGTTTCCAAGGCACAATCAATTATCCAATCAGCCGGGAAAGTATCTCTCACATAGCGGTTAGCAAGAGTGCTTTTGGAAACACCAAGGCGATCACACAAAGCCTGTCTAGTGGAGAAGCCATAAGCTTCAACCAGCCTTTCGATAGCCATTTTTCCGCCAGATGATAGATCTACCCTGGTCGCATTTGGGGACTTCACTGTTGACATATCTCCTTTGGGGTCTTAACATTCGCCAAGTTCCACATTGGGAACATTTTGAATTTTATTGTATACAGATGGGAACTTTCGTTAACCGATGGGAACCCCAAGGGAGATATTGCCTTATGAGTACTCAAATTTCAATCCGAATTCCCCGCGCTGTAGTCAGCCCAACAGAGTTTGCCGAACTGGAAGGCATCAAGCGCCGCACTGTCTATTCATGGTGCGGGAAAGGATTGTTACCTATCGAACCAAAGAAAACAGCCCGATGCCCGACCAAAATTTATTACCTGAAATACAAACAGGGCCAGACTTTGCAGGCATTGGGACATTCCGACTTTCAGATCGTTGTTGGTGTGTGAGTAGCCTACTTGATGCCAAGGTGATTACTAATGTTTGACTTTGTGAACTCCATACATTCACACCTTTATTACGTATGTCACCGCTTTACCTTGGCCCAATTGCGTTTCCAATCTACGCCCATGCTGGCGGTGGCTGCTGATGTGTTCAACACCTGCGTCCCGGCATTGGGAATACGTTGAGGTAACTATATGCAAGTCTTTGCGCAATACCTGAAACAACAATCACCTGCACCGCAGTTAGCCAACTATGGCCACGGATGGATTGAGCTACCAAACGGCCAGCGCTGGCAACCTCTTCTAGGGGATTCTGTACACGGTAAACAAGCGAAACGCCGCCCCTGGTGGTGCCGTTTAGTGGGATTGAGGGGGTAACGATGGCCAATCATGAGCACTGGTTAAAAGTCATTCGTGAGCAGGTTGGGGAAGGTCACTCAACAGCCGGGAATTACTGGAACAGTCTTTCTGTTGAATGGCGTGGGGTTGTTCTCCATGCCGCCTCTATCAACCAGCTTACGCCGCTGAAAAATGAGTTGTGCCACTACGCCTGGAACGAATTAACCGAAGCCCAGATGCGCCAACTACGCCGGGGTATTCAAAAGGCAAAAAACATCTTTGCGGGGTTCGGTTCGCTGCGCGAAGCGGATTTTCGCAAGGCCAATGCAAACAGTGGCACCCGGCCCCCGAGGGCCAGAGGTTTTCACGCCGGGCCGGAAATGGTCATTGCCAGGGATTTGGTTGCACGTCTGGCTAGTCAAGATTCATCAAATTCAAATCATTAAGGATCACACTTTGAAAACTATCATGGTAGAGAAACGCGGCTTACTGGAAGATTTTGCCGCGTGGGGCGTTGCACCGAATTATGCCCGCTTTTTCCTGACAAAGTGCCGGGAGTTTAACGGCCTCATCGCTCTAGAGCCTTTTGTGTTTAATGACTCCATGCACCTGACCAATCCACACCAGTGGTTCGCCGCCAATACCGCATTCTGGTGCCGTGCTTATCGCGAGGCCGAGAGCAGTAAGGAGCAGGCGGAAACGTTGGCCTCTATCCGCGCCATTCTCTTTGTTGCCGGGATGCTGGGCCAAGGCAGTATTACTGCGCTGATCCTCCAGTGGTGGCAGGCAACGTTTGATCTCCACGGCTTGCCCGCCCCTAACCATATCACTGCTGAAAAACCGCACGCCAAGCGTTTCCACTAATACCCATATAACCCGAACGCTCACGGCTTCCACTTGGTAGCCGGGGATTTCTTTTGCCTGAATCGGAGTAAACGCCATGCCAGCCATCGGCCAAAACATGACTCACCGTGCTGCCGCAGCGTCGTTTGAGTACGCCCTTAATCAAGCCCGTCGCGAAGCCCAGGCGGATGCCGCCATAAAGTTTTCTGGTCACCTGGATCGCCTGGCCACGGATGTGTCCACCAAAGAGTTATCCGCCGTGGAGATTGTGGAACTGTTGCGCCAGGACGCCGAGAACTGGAAAAACCAGGGGTTGGCGTGCCCTGGGGGCTGCTGATTGGAGAAATGAGATGGCAGTGACAACCGACCAACTACACCAAGCCATTGCAGAGTGCTTGCGCCAGCGCCCGCAGGGGCAGCGCGTGGTGTTTGAAAGCCACTTTATTGAACCCTTATGCCGTGAGCTTTTAGCAAGGCGTGAGGCTGATGCCCGTGTGTTATCTCAAACGGATGTTGAGGGGATGGGGTGATTCAACCAGCAACCACAGAAAAAAACGGTGATTATTACGCTGCCCAACGTTGGCAGCGTGAACAGTTTGCCCCTGGCGCACCGGATGAGATCAGCATCACCGAGCGCCAGTTATGGCACCTGGACAACACCGATCACGCGTGGCGCAGCCAGTATTTGGGCGGAATGCCGGATTACCTGGCGGGCTATTTTGGTCGCCGCTACGAGCAACTTTTCAAAAAAGGTGAGGCGGGCCGACGCCGTGCCAATGCATTTTTGCGCACTACGGTGGGCGAAAATATATTGCCGCGTCTACAGCACGTTACCGCGCAATATCAAACCCGCTTCCATACGGCGGGTTTTCTGCCTTTCCCCTTCAATGACGACCTGGCGCGTTTGCCTACCCTGGGCCGTGATGAACTGCGAAATCTCTCCCACCGCGTGGCGGATTTTATGACAGCCAGCTTTGCCGACTATATCGATCGCAATTACACCGAGCAGGCCAGTGATAACCAAGAGATTGCCCAGCGTGCCTATGCTGCGTATCACAACCTGGCGGGGCTATGCCAGGAAGTGGGCACCGAGCCGCCTTACTGGCAGGCATTCCAGAGCCGCCGTGGTATTTCGGTGCGACAACGGGAATCAGGGCTGTTGCGCATGATGGCCCCGGAGTGGTGGCGCGGGCGGTTGAAGCGTCGCCGTGATCTGATCCGTGAACATATGGCCATTGCCGTGGGCCAGGTACAAAAGGCGGCATCTCCTTATGTCAGCCGTGCCACCCTGGGCGAATGGATAGAGCAGAAGAAGCGTAACCGCGAATTTTTCAAAGCGTTTGAACTGGAAAACGAGGACGGCGATCGGGTATCGCTGGCCGAGATGGTGAACGGCAGCAATGCCAATCCTGCAATAAGGCGGTGTGAACTGATGGTAAGAATGCGCGGTTTTGAAGATTTGGCCAAGGAAATGGGCTGTGTGGGGGATTTTTACACGATAACGGCCCCGTCAAAATACCATGCTGTACATAGCAGTGGCGGCTTTGTGTCGCAGTGGAACGGCGCAAGCCCACGGCAAACACAACAGTATTTGTGCGGCGTGTGGGCCAAGGTGCGGGCGGCGATCTCCCGTGCCGGTATTCATGTTTTCGGCTTCCGCGTGGTGGAGCCGCATCACGATGGCACCCCGCATTGGCACCTGCTGTTATTTATGCTGCCGCAAGACGTTGATCAGGTGCGTGATATTCTTTGCTATTACGCCCGCCAGGAGGATCCCGAAGAACTCCAGAGCGCCAAGGCGTTGAAAGCCCGTTTTCATGTTGAGCCTATCGATCCGGCTAAAGGCAGTGCAACGGGGTACATTGCAAAGTATATCTCGAAGAACATCGATGGCTTTGCGCTGGAGGGGGAAACAGACGACGAAACGGGCGAGAGCGTGAAGAACATGGCCAAGGCGGTGAACGCCTGGGCCAGCCGCTGGCGTATCCGGCAATTTCAGCAGATTGGTGGCGCACCGGTCACCGTTTGGCGGGAACTGCGCCGCCTGCCAGGGGAAGGGCAAATCCTGCCCGATAAGGATATGGATAACGTGCGTTTTGCCGCTGATGTGGGCAACTGGTCTGCTTATACCGAGTTCCAGGGCGGGCCATTGGTGGAACGGAAAAACCTGACCGTGCGCCTGGCGTATGAAATCACCGAGCAGGGCAATCAGTACGCTGAGGACGTGCAGCGGATCACCGGTATTTATTCACCACGTTTGGGTGAAGCGTCAGCGGTATGTACCCGGTTGGTGAAATGGGCGATTGTGCCGAAGTTGGCCGAAAGCGCAGCGCAGGCCGGTTTACCTGGCGGCACCGCCGCCGCTTGGAGTTCTGTCAATAACTGTACGCCAGCCGACTGGCGACGATTATCGAGGGAGTTACAGCGCCGTGGCTTTGCGGGTGATGAGTATGAAATGTCAATACTGGCCCGTGGCAGTGCCCTGGTAATTTACGGCGAACGCCGGTTAAAGCTCCGCAATGGACGCCTGGAGGAAGTCGGGCACGATCCGGCGTGTGAATTGTGGCCGGGTTGGAATTTTTAACGTCTAAGTTGCTAATTTTGGAGAGAATTATGTATACTGTATTTATAATCAGTACCTGGGCTGATTAAGCGTCAATAATAATAAAGAGGGGGGAATTTTGCCGGATTTTTTCTTTGAATCACTGGCTATACAGCGTATTGAGTTAGTGGCGCGACTCGTCGCGAACGAACGTTGCAGCAGCGACGATCGGACGTTGGCGTTATCTTGGATTTCTGAAATGACCACTACACTGGCGGCAGATGTTGAGCGACAGATAAAAAAATGCCCAATAACAGAATGATACTCTTCGGTTAGGCGCATTATATGAATATAAATTCATTTCTTATGCTTTAAAAAATAATCACGGGATCTGGCTTACAGCCCTGTTTGCTCTCGTCAAAAGCCCAAATTATCGGGCTTTTGTTCATTGATGGACTCGTCCCCGAAATAGAGGCGTTAACTCAGGCAGCGGAAGCGGCCCCTTGCAGTAAATCCAACATGATTTGCCGTTGTTTCGGGTTCATCCCTTCAACAACCGTTTTCAATAACGTATCCCCTGTTTTGGCGCTGGGGCTAAGGGTATGCGAAAACGTCACATTCATCACAAAGGTGTGACCACACTCCACGTCAGTACAGGCGCAATATAAATCAGCAATCTGCCGGTGCTTACGGGCGGTCTTTCTGATGATCGCATTAGCGCCGCATTCCGTGCATAGAACTTTCATCACGCGCATGTTTCTGGCTCCAAAAGTGGAAAACTTAGGGGATTTTAACGTTTCCCAGGTCATAGCGCACTTGTTCGAGGCGATTCTATTGCAAAATCAAGGTGTAAGTGGGCTGGCACGTCCGGGTCACCGTTAACGGCATCCATAATCATGCGCTGTACCGGGATCACTTCATCCTGGCGGTAAGTTTCCCGCGCTTTGCCAGGGTCGCCCAGGCCCGCCGTATTGCCCGGAA
The DNA here is from genome assembly GCF_055790845.1 of Serratia sp. YWN4. NCBI lineage: Bacteria > Pseudomonadati > Pseudomonadota > Gammaproteobacteria > Enterobacterales > Yersiniaceae > Serratia > Serratia sp. YWN4. The sequence goes on along the minus strand of NZ_CM147696.1, from coordinate 4,048,550 downwards.
TAATCCCAGCCAGGCCAGCAGGGAACCGGTGCGCCGCCAAAATATCTTGAGCGCTGATGTTTTTCACGTTGGCGAACTCGTCTTTTGCGCTAATGTCACCTATCGGAATAAATTTAATCCCGTCCGGGTCACCTTTGGGGATGTTCACAAACAGCGTGCTGAAATTGCCGATCCCCTTGCTGTGCTCCAGGCTTTGGATGATGTCATCTTCTACCTCCGTGCTTAAATTTGGGTCGTTGGTATAAATGATGCCGCCCGTGTGTGCGCCGTTGTGATAGTAGCGGCGGCGAAATATGGTGGCTTCACTGTTCAGCAAGGCGGAATGGATACCGCCAATATAGTCGGGCAGGCCGTAAACCTGTTGTTGCGGATCGTACATGCGCAAAAAAATCACGTCCTCCGGGGGGAACACCAGCGGTTCCCCCTTTTGCAGTACCACAAAGGCATCATCCTTGCGAATCCGGGTATAGAGTGATGGCAGCGGGGCCAGGGCAATGACTTCTCCCCACCCGTTACGCACCTTGGCAATCGCCAGATCGCCAAAGGTGAGATAGTCGAATACGCCGCCTTTTAATGCCTGGTGTGACAGCCCACCCCCCTGGTAATCCGCGCAAACCATATTATGCCGGGCATAGAGCACGCCACCGTGCTGGCCGTTCATATTGACCAACTGCGCCAGTGCCAGGCGGTCAATGGGTTGCGTGTAGTGATCTGTATCGTTGTCGTACCAGATTTCGCGGTAGTCTGTGCCGGTGGTCAATACCGGTTCTGGCTTGCCGAGGCGGGCAATACTCATTTTGCGCGCTGGGCTGGCCTGGGTGGTGCGTTGGCGGTTTGCCACCGCACTGCCCCGGCGCTGCTTGTTCTTTCTCATGCGGCTTTTTTTGTTTTCCAAGTTGATTTGCGTGGGTTTTCAAAATTGAGGGGTTCGTTATCTACCGCGTGCGCGATGGCAAAAAAGACATCGGCGTGCCCGGTTTCCTGGGTGCGATCGGCAACAAAGGTCATGCTGTTGCCTTTGGCGGTACTGGTGCGCCGGATGGCCAGGAAACTGGCGGGGATCTCTTTCTGTTCGCTGTCCCACTCGATGCGCTGGCTTTCCACCACATCCACCATTTTCAACACCAGGCGGGTTTTGCTTTCGAGGCCGTAATGAATGGCCACCGCCTGGCGCAGGGCAAAGCTTTGCACCATCTCAAACACGCCGCTGCCGATGCCGGTAATGTCGATCCCGATGTGTGTCATGTTGTAGCGCGTAAACAGCGCCTTTATCTGGTTGGCCTGGTGCTTCCAGTTCATCCCTTGCCAGTAGAAGGTGGCCAGGACGCGAAAGCGTTCGCCGTCATAGAGTGGCGGGGCCACAATCACAAACGTGGAGGTATCACCGGAGCGGGCAGGGTCAAAACCGGCCCACACTTCCCGGTTGCCGAACGGACGTCCGGCGGTGGGGTCATGGTCTTGCCATAGCGATATTTCGACGGCGCAACGTTCCAACTCGTTGAAACGAAAAACGCTGTCGCCGCTGTCCACAAACACGCACATATAGAGCATGTTGAACGTGTCGCGGTTGTATTTGTTGCGCAGCTTGTCGAGGCTGGCCAGGTTAAACCCGCCAGCGATAGCATCTTCCATCGTAATGACGTAGCGCCACTGCGCATCGGGGCACAGTCGCCCGCCGTTGCGCAGGTCATCAAAGGCCGGGAACGCCACCTTTTTGCGCTTGGCGTCGCCGCGCCTCCACTCTTCCCCTGTCCAAAACGAATACGCTTGATGTGTCTTGCTGCTGGGCGTCGAAAAGTACGTGGTGCGCCAACGGTCGTGCGTGGCCATGGCGCTGGCCACCTCATTCAACCGGGCAAAGTTCTGGATCCAGAAATATTCATCCACATACAGGTGACCGCTGTAGGATTGCGCCGTATTGGAATTGGTGGACAGAAAACGCAATTCCGCGCCGTTGCTCAAGCGGATCGGGTTGCCGGTCAGCGTCACACCGAAATACTGTTCTGCAATGTTGACGATGTACGAGCGAAACACCTCCGCTTGCGGGCGTGAGGCGGAAAGGAAAATCTGTGGTTCGCCCGTCAAGACGGCGTTTTCGAAGGCTTCAAAAGCAAAAAACCAGGTCGCGCCGATTTGGCGGCTTTTCAGAATATTGCGGATTTGCTGGGTCAGGTTCAGGCGCAGGTGTTTTTGATAGCCGAACAGGTGTTCATCTGCGAAAGCGTCAAAGTCAGCCTGGCTAAGGGCCGAAATATCATTCTTGCGGTATTTGCGTTTCTTTTGTCCTTTCTCCTGGTCGTTGCCCTCGTTTCCGCCCACGGTTGAATCATCCCCGACTCCTTGAGCGGCGATTGTTGCGAGTTTTTCAGCGTGTTTACTGGCTTGAATACGCAATTTGCAGTGATGCGCAATCAGGTTATCCAGTTCTTTTAATTCCACGTCGGTTTTATTGTCGCGGTGAGTTAATACCTGGATGCGGCGGCTAATCACCTCTTCAATACTTTCATGGCTGAGCATATCCGCCCAATGCCATTTATCTGCCCAATAGTAAATAATCCGCGCATTGGGCAGATTAAGTTCGTTGGCGATCTCTTTAGGCGTCCAATGCTTGAGATAAAGTGAACGCGCAACGCCGATTAAATCCAGTGAGTATTTAGCCATGGGGTAATTATGCGGGCTTTATTATACGTTGACGCTGGGTGAATATCGGGTCGGGTCGGTTAATGGCGCTTATCCGAATAAAGGGGAAATTAAGGCCGTGCGAGGGGGTAATTAATTGGTGATACTGGCCCTGTCGAAACAAGCACAAAATAAAATCAGGAAATATGTCAGATTCACAATTAATGACGAATTGGCTTTGTGTTTGCGCAGAAGGTAAGACCGTTGACGGGCGTGATATTAAAAGAGAATGGATCACTGACGCCGCAGAACTCTATAACCCTAATTTGTATACGGCACTGTTATGGCCGGAGCATTCCCGCAATTACGGGAATCGGGGGGAGGTGTTGGCGTTGATGTGCCAGGAAGGTGATGATGGGGTGATGCGGTTGTATGCCCGGCTATGCCCGAATCTCTCACTGATACAGGCCAATGTCGACGGGCAATTACTCTTTTGTTCCGCCGAGTTTACGCCCGATGGCAATTTTCGCGGGACAGGGAAAAGCTACCTGGAAGGGCTGGGCGTCACGGATGAACCAGCCAGTGTTTACACCGAGCGGATGCGTTTTCGTCAGCGTAATAAAAATAAGCGTTATGGCGCATTAAAGCCGATGGTTTTTGATGAGGTTAAAGAAATAAATAAGGAACGAGTTATGGCAGGAAATAAAAAGAAAGGCTGGCGCAGTATGTTTTCGATTGATGATGAATTGCCTGACGAAAATACCCCTGCCGAGGATGATAAATTACAGGCGTTGGCCGAAGCGTTAGCCGCATTGGAAACACGCGTTACCGCCCTGGAAGGAAAAACAGAAGAAACTGACGCTGCGGTGGAAGAAGTGCAGGCCGATGTGGAAACTGTAAAGGAAGTGGTGGATACCCAGGAATTTAAAACCCTGCGCGATAATATCAGCGGTATTGTAAGCAATTTCAGCAAGCTGGATAAAACCATCACGAAATTGCCGAGCCGTAATCCTAAAGGGGATGGCCGAAAGCCGTTTACCTTCCTGTAATTTACCGGGTTAATTATCGTTAATCTTTATTCATCTTTTTGATGAAGGATATTTATGTTTTTAAATCAACGTGCGCGAGAAATGCTAATACATTACAGCGCAGGTTTGGCTGCGGAATATGGGCAGCAAAGTACCGAGCGCTATTTTGCGCTAACCGATCCAAAAGAAACACAATTACGTTCTGCCTTGCTGGATTCCGTGGATTTTCTTTCCATGATTAATTGTGCTGACGTTGATCAACTCGTTGGCCAGGTGGTCAATGTGGGTAATCCGGGCATCTTCACCGGGCGGTCATCAAGTGGGCGTTTTATTCGCCAAACTGGAGTTGACGGCCTGGAATACAAATTATCGGAAACGGATTCTGGCGCGGCACTGAAATGGTCAACCTTATCCGCATGGGCTAATGCCGGTGATGAAGATGAGTTTTTCCGGCGTATGCAGGAATTTACCAACCAGTCTTTTGCTCTGGATATGCTGCGCATTGGTTTTAATGGCGTTTTTGCGACGAAAGATACCGATCCAGTAAAATTCCCGAACGGTGAGGATGTCAACATCGGTTGGCAACACTTTGTGAAGAACTACAACAAAAACCAGATCATCACCGATACCGTGTTGCTGGGAGAGGGTGGGGATTATGCCTCACTGGATGCGATGGCCTCTGATCTGATCAACAGCAAAATTCCGGCGCAGTACCGTAACGATCCCCGTTTAACGGTCTTGGTGGGGGCGGATTTGGTGGCAGCGGAACAACATCGATTGTACCAGGCGGCAGACCGCCCCACGGAAAAAATCGCTGCTCAGATGTTAGGCACCTCCATTGCAGGGCGTCCGGCCATTATTCCGCCGTTTATGCCGGGCAAGCGAATGATTGTGACGCCATTGAGCAACTTGCACATCTACACCCAGCGCAACACCCGTCAGCGTAAAGCGGAGTTTGTGGAAGATCGCAAACAGTACGAAAACAAGTACCTGCGCAATGAGGGTTATGCCGTGGAATACCCGGAAATGTATGCCGCTTTTGATGAAGCAGCGGTTCACATTGGTAAAGTGGTTGCACCTCCCATGAACCCCGTACCGCTTTAATCCATATGGCGTTATCACCTGCGCAACGTCATACGGCCAGGATCCAGGCCGAGCGAAAATTGAATGATCAGCAGGCGTTAATCGGTTGGGACAGTTTGCACCTTCAGGTGCGGGCGATGGAAAAGGATGTGGGCAGGTTGCGCGAACAACCGTGTACGGCTGACCGTATCGCCATGAAGCGTGATGAATTGTTGCCGCGTTGGTTGCCCACGGTGGAAACGTACCTGGCGGAAGGTGAGGTGTACGCCAATCCCATTTTTGCCTGGTGTGTGATCTGGCTGTTTGATGTGGGGGATTTTGACAGGGCGCTGGATTGGGCAGACCTGGCGATCGCCCAGCGTCAGCAGACGCCGGATCGGTTGAAGCGCAGCTTTGCTGCGTTCGTCGCAGATACGGTGTTGGCGTGGGCCGAGGAAGAGGCCAGCCGAGGCAACAGCGTGGAGCCGTATTTTTCCCGTACCTTTGCCAATGTGCGGGAGCATTGGCGGTTGCATGAGGAAATCAGTGCCAAATGGTTCAAGTTCGCGGGGTTGATGCTCTTGCGTGCGAGTGACGGCCAGCCGCTGGCCAGCGCGGTGGAGGATGCGGATACGCTGCGCCAGGCCGATGAATTGCTGGCTCAGGCCCATGCCTTTAACCCGAGAGGGGCAGGCGTCAAAACGCAGCGGCAGCGGATTGCGGCCCGACTGCGGGCACTGGAAAAAGAGTAAAAGACTACCGTAAGCCAAAGCGGGCGCGGTGGAGGCAAGGCACTGCGGTGCGATGTGCTGTGGAAACCGGTCTGCCCGCTTTTTTCGGAGTAATAACCATGTTTAACGGCAAACCTACGGATTATCAGGATGCAGTGTTAACCAATGATGGATTCTGGCCAGATTTGAACCTGGCCGATTTTCAGGAACGGCGCAGCATCCCACCTGATATTGATGCGGATACCTTGGGCGCGGCCCTGGTGGCGAGCGTAACAGAAATCAATCTCGACCTGTCCACACTGGCGGGCCAGCTTAAGGCGACAGGTTACACCGCTGCCTGCCAGGTGCCAGGGGTGAAGATTGGCGAGAAAACCGCGTTGGTTGCCCAATACGAAAAGGTGGTGTTTGCCAGGGCCAAGGCGGATTTGTTGGGAGAATACTCGACGCAGTTTAGCCGGGCACCTAACGCCGGGCAGGAAAACCCGGAAACCCGCAGCCGGTTGCTGGCCGAAGCGGCCACCGTACTGCGCAACATGAAGGGGGCGCGGCGTTCATCGGCGCGGTTGGTATGAGCAAGCTGGAGAGTTTGACCGCTTTTCTCCAGGCCAACTTACCCGCACGGGTGGCCAGCCTGGAGTTTAACAGCGATATGGATGAGTTGCGTTTTATCCCGGCGCAACGGGATTTGGGCCTGGATCAGTATCAACTGGCAGTCATGCAGTTTGACGCCGTGCTGTCCTGGGGGCGTTTTCCTTATCGCCAGTACGATCCGCGCAACCTGTGTGCCCTGCTGATGGCCTGGCTGATTGAAAACGCCGATCAGGGATTAATGGCAACGGGGGGCGGCGTCGAGATGCCGGAATTGGCCATTGTGGTGATCGACGATAAGACCGCCCTGGTTGAGGTCACGCTCAACATGGTGGAGTCGTTGACGGTGATCCGGGATGAGAAAGGGGAAATTCCGTTTGATGGCCAGCGTTGGCGGCTGGCAGATCCCGAAATCTGGTGGGCACTGGAGGGCACCGTTTACGGGGCTGACCGTACCGGGGCACCGATTGGGCAAGGGACTGCACCGTGATTATCCACGGGGAATTGAGCAAAACCCAATTGCGGGCATTGCGCGGCGAACTGGCCAGGCTGGAGATGCCGAAAGCCAAGCGGCAACGCCTGCTGTGGCGTATGGCGAAATACGGGGTTATCACTGCGGCTAAGCGCAATGTGCGTCAGCAGCAGCAACCGGACGGCACACCCTGGCCAGAGCGCAAGACAATGCGACGCGGCAAGATGCTGCGCCAACTGCCCACGTTGTTGCATATCAGGGAAATGCCAGAGATTGAGGCGGTGCGGCTTTATCTTCAAGGCGGTGGCTACCGTAACGGGAATAAAGCGGTTCCGGCTGGCGTAGTGGGGTACGGGCAATCGGCAGGTATGCGTGTTGAGATCACGCGTAGCCAGGTGACCAGCAGGAAAACCGATCCCGATCGCGAAGCGACGCTACGGCAGGCCAAAAAATTGCGGGCGTTGGGTTATCAGGTCAAACGTGGCAAGCGGTGGCGCAAGCCGCCACTAAAAGAGATTGCAGGGAATATGTCATTTGCGCAGGCCGGTTTGCTGATCAAGACATTGAGCGGCAAGGCGGCAAAAACGGCCTGGTCGGTCGATGTACCGGCCCGCCCGTTCCTGGGGATGAGTGATGAAGATTTTAACAACGCGTTAGCGCGTCAGCTCCAGGCGATCGGGTTTGGTTGGGATGTGAAAGCGCAAAACATAAAGGGGAAGCAATGAGTTGGCCAACGATCCAGGTTAACCAAGTAAACCGGCTGCAAGGGGAAACCAAAGAGATTGAGCGGGTTTTGCTGTATATCGGCACCGGTAAGACCAATGTGAGCAAGACACTGCCTGTCAATACGCAAAGCGATTTAAACACGTTGTTGGGGGCCGGTGACTCGGTGCTGAAAAGCACGGTTAATGCGGCGATGCTCAATGCGGGGCAGAACTGGAGTGGGTTTGTTCACGTTCTGGATGAAAGAGAGAGCGAAACTGAGTGGGTTGGGGCGGTACGCCGTGCCCAGCAGGTGGCCAGTGTGGAAGGGGTGGTGAATACCTTACCGACCACGGCGGCAGTGCTCCAGAGTGCGGCCAACTTACGGGCGGAGATGATCGCTAAATTTGGGCGTTGGCAGTGGTTCATTCTGTCGGTGGACGGCCCGAAGGATAAAGAAACCTGGGCGGGGTATCTCACCCGCCTTACGGCCTTGCAGAAAAACATTGCCGAACCGGGTATTCAACTGGTGCCTCGCCTGTGGGGGAACGAACCGGGGGTGTTGGCCGGGCGGTTGTGTAACCGTCTGGTGACGATTGCCGACAGCCCGGCCCGTGTGGCAACCGGTGCCCTGGTGGCAATGGGGGCAACGTCCCAGCCTGTTGATGGTGTTGGGGAATTGCTAGAACTGGCGACGCTCCAGGCGTTGGAGGCTCAGCGTTTCAGCGTGCCACTGTGGTATCCAGACTATGACGGTTTGTATTGGTCAGACGGTCGCACGCTGGATGTGGAAGGCGGGGATTTTCAGGCGATCGAAAGCCTGCGCGTGGTGGATAAGGTGGCGCGGCGTGTTCGGCTCCAGGCCATTGCCAAGGTTGCGGATCGTTCGTTGAACAGTACACCCGGCAGCATTGCGGCGCACCAGGCGTATTTTGCCAAAACATTGCGCGAGATGGCCCGCAGTACGCAGATTAACGGCATCACGTTCCCTGGTGAAGTGAAATCCCCGCAGGAGGGCGATGTACAAATCACCTGGCGTACCCCCACCAAGGTGGAGATTTACTTGGTGATCCGTACCTATGAATGCCCGAAAGGCATCACGGTGAGCCTGATGCTAGACACCTCGCTGGAGGGCACAGCATGACACAACGGATTTCAGGTCAATCGGTTGATTTCAATATGGACGGTGACCTGGTACACGCGGAAAAGGTCAACCTCAGTATTACCGACAATACCGCCGCCGCGCAGACCAAAGGGGTGCCAGATGGGTGGGTCAGTGGTGACGTGGCCGGAGAGGGTGAGATTGAACTCAGTACCCAATCCCTGGCTCAGGTGAAAGCGCGGGCACGCACCGCACGCTCCTGGCGTGGCATTCCGCCTGTCGATTTGATGTGGTATGCCAAGGCGGGCCGCGAAGAATTAAAGGTGGAGGCGTTCGGGTGCAAACTGATTTTGAGTGACATTCTCGACGTGGATCCAAAGGGCGGTAGTGTCATCACGCACAAAGTGAAATTTATTGTGACATCGCCGGATTTTGTTCATATCGACGGTATTCCGTATCTCGAGGCCGGGATCACGCAAGACCTGATCGGGTAAGGGGCAGGATGCAGGAACATGAAAAAACCTTGTGGTGGCTGGTACTGCTGGGTGCCTTGATCGCGATCGGTAAGGTGTTGGCCAGTGATGAATTGATCACCCCGCGCCTGTTCTTTGGGCGGGTGGTATTGGGTACGGCCACCTCGATGGTAGCCGGGGTGGCACTGGTCTGGATCCCTGATTTACCGGTGCTGGCCCTGTTGGGAATGGGGGCCGTGTTGGGGATAACCGGTCACCAATTGGTTGAACTGTGGTTAAAACGCAAAGGCAGCAGCTTGTTGACGGGAAAAGTAAAGAAATGACGTTAAGTGAAAAGCAGCAGTTATTTACGGCATTAATCGGCCAGTTGATCACCTGGGCGGGCGATCGGGGTTATCGGCTGACATTTGGGGAGGCTTATCGTACACCGGAGCAAGCGGCCCGCAATGCGCAAACCGGTGCCGGTATCAGTAACAGCTTGCATACCCAGCGTTTGGCGGTGGATTTCAATCTGTTTATCAATGGTCAATACCAGACCAAGACCGAAGCCTATTTGCCCCTGGGGGAGTTTTGGGAAAGCCTGGGTGGTGCATGGGGCGGTCGCTTCACTTCTCGCCCAGATGGTAATCACTTTAGTTTGGCTCACAACGGGGTTCGCTAAACGGGTGACACAATCAATTGATGATATTAATAAACGCAAGGAATTAATTAAATGAGTAAAGAGAATACAAGCAATAAAATCATTTTGACTATTCAGGGTAAAAACTTTGCCTTTGAACCTAACCCGACCGCCTATAACAATCTGATTAATGATATGGCGATGGATAATAAAGTGGCTCCGAATGTCACTTATTTACGCCGTGTGGTGTGTGCGGAAAATAAAGCTGACCTGGATGAGCTATTGAAAAAACCCGGTGCAGCATTACAAATTTCCGAAGCGGTCAATAGCCATTATGCGCCTAAATTGGAAATCGAAGTAAAAAACTAACCCACCGGTTACGGGCGATTGACAGAAATTTCATTGAACAGGCATTGACATTGCGCCGCCATTATTTACCGCATGAAAATGATATGAGTGAAAGCCTGGCCCGTGCTATTTGGCTGGATAATAAATATTGGGAAAATATGCGTATTGCCGTGGCTAACGGTATTTCACTCTCTCTGAAAGGCGAATAATGAAACAGCTTGATTTTACCTTGAGCCTTATCGACAAATTGACGCGCCCATTAAAACAGGCGAAAGCGTCAGTGACCGGGTTTGCGGAAACCTCGCAGGCGGCTTTCGGGAAAATCGCGGTGGGCGGTGCGGCCCTGGTGGGGGTTGGGATGTCAATCAAAGGCGCGCTAGGGCCAGCTATCGCCATCACCGACGCGCTGAATTCTGCGGCCACCAAAGGGATTGACGACCGCACCTTGCAAAAGGTCGCCGGTAATGCGTTGGCGTTCAGTGCCCAATACGGCAAATCCGCCGTGGAGTTCATCGGTTCTACTGAGGCGATCCGTGCCCAGGTGGGGTTACTGACCAACGACGAACTGCCGAGGTTCGCAATGGCCACCAATACGCTGGCCGCTGCCGTGAAAGGCAGTGCCGGAGAGGCGGCGGCGTACATGGGCAGCATGTACAACAAGTTTGCCCGCCATGCCGAAAAGATGGGCCGTGTGGATTTTGCCGAACAGGTGGCCGGTAAAACGGCCTATATGGCCCAGGCATTTGGCACCGATATGGCAACGATTTCCGACCTGATGGAAGGGGCCAAAGGGGTCGGCTCTCACTACGGTGTGGGCATGGATGAACAATTTGCCGTGCTGGGGCAGTTGGAAAAAACCCTGGGCACCGAGGCCAGCGGCAGTTATGAAACGTTCTATAAAGGGGCGGCGGCAGGGGCTAAACAGCTTGGCCTGAGCTTTGTTAACGCCTCCGGGCAGATGTTGACCATGCCGGAAATGCTGGAGAAGTTGCAAGCCCGCTATGGAGACAGTATTGAGGGCAACCTCAAGGCCCAGACCGAGTTAGATAAGGCGTTTGGCGATGGGGCCAATGTGATTAAACAGCTTTATGGCAACGTTGAGGTATTGAAAAAGCACATTAACGCGTTAGGCAGCAGCGATGGCATGAAGCGGGCCACTGATATGGCGCAGAAGATGGCCAGCCCGTGGGAGCGCTTGATGGCCATTTGGACGGGGATCCGTGCTGCCATGGGCCTGGCGCTGTTACCGGTACTGTATCCCCTGATCAACAAGATGGCGGATGCCGGGCAAACTTTTCTGCGCTGGATGAAGATGTTCCCCAATATCGCCAGGGTGATCGGTTATGTGGTGCTGGCGTTCCTCAGCCTGGCCGCAGCCGGAGCGCTAGTGAATGTCGTGCTGGGTGTTTCCATGTTTATCATGGTGGGTTTGCGGGGGCTGTGGGCGGGGTTGACGGCTATCCTGAAAATCCATGTTGCCGCTATCTGGCTGTATCAAAAAGCCGTGCTGGCCTGGGCGGCGGTCATGCGCATGATGCGCGGCGTGCTGTTGGCGGTGCGTATGGCGGCGGTATTAACCGGCATTGCCTTTAATGTGATGTCCTGGCCTATCCTGTTGATCATCGGTGCGGTGGCGTTGCTGGCGGCGGGCTTTTACCTGTTGATGACACATTGGGATGGCGTGACAGCCGCGATCACCCAAACGGCAGTGTTTCAACAGTTGGCCGCTGTGGTGGCCTGGGTGGGTGAGATTTTCGCGGGCGTCTGGGCCTGGGTCGCCCAGGGATGGGCGGGGTTGTGCGCCTACTTTACCGGTTTTTCCCTGGCAGACAGTTTTCAGGGCATGGTGGACGGGGTGGGCAATCTGTTCAGCGGGCTGTGGGATGCCGTGAAAGGGGCGTTTACAGGGACGTATAACTGGATTATTGAAAAACTGAATCATATTCCCGGTATCAATCTGGAACTGGCGGAAACCCCCGGAGCAAAAACACCGGGCACAGTAGTGGCCAATCCGGTGACTGCGCCCCCGCCCCTGTCCGGTAATCACCTGATCACGGGCGGAAATATGAAAGGCATTGCCCCCGGTGGATTAAGCAGGGAAATAAACTCAAACAGCCGAACCGTGACCGATAACAGTAAGCGAATTGAAAATGTGACCGTCAATGTTAACCAGGGAATGACACCCGATAAATTAATGGAATGGCAGGAAATGCAGTAATGATCAATGAACTCTATTTTGATCTGCTTATTAACCATGGCGATTTTACGTTGAATTCCGGTAATGAACCGCAACGCTGTTATAACCGGGCCAGTATTGCGCAAGATTGTGTTCATGCCATTTTAGAAAGCGGATTGGTCACGCAATTGGTTGCCGAACGCAGCCCGACATTGCGCGCAGATATTATTATGCAAATGATCCTGTTGATTGAAGATGATGAACGCATTATTCCTGGCACAGTGACGGCGACCGAGGAAACACAAAAACGGATTTGGCTCACAGCGGAAACCTATGACTTTGGAAAAATTGACGTGAGCGCGAATTATAATGAACAAGCCGCAAATTGATTATGAGCAAGCGTTAAAAGAAAGTGGAATGCCGACCACGGAAGCGGAAATTAATCAGCAATTTACTGCGCTGGTGAAAGCCGAAGGGTTAATTACTAACAACTCATCAATGTCGCCGTTTTGGCGTCTTATCCAGGTGATGGTGACCACGCCGGTACTGTGGCTAAAAGAAGCCTTGGTGTCGGTGGTGATGGGCAATATGTACCTGGCCACCGCCGCAGGGGCTTTCTTGGATCTGTTCGCCTGGGGCGTGAACGTGCAACGCAAACCGGCCACGGCGGCGGGTGGGGTGATCCGTTTTTTCAAAGAGAGCGCCAGCGCGCTGGTCACGGTGCCTATGGGCACGCTGATCCAGACCGAGCGTATTAATGGCAGTATTTACGGCGTGGTGGTCACGGCAGAAACCACGATTGAACCCGGCCAGGCCAGTGGCCTGGTCAGTGTGACCGCCAGTGCGTCCGGGGGGGCGTTTAACCTGGCCCCCGGTTATTACCGGATATTGCCGCAGGCCGTGCCAGGCATTGTGCGGGTTGAAAACGAGGACGGTTGGCTACTGACGCCGGGGGCTGATAAAGAATCAGATGATGATCTGCGTGATCGGTGCCGCAATCAGTTTAATTTGACCGGCAATTACCACACCGATGCTGTGTACCGCAGCATGATCGCGAGCGTGGCCGGGTTGAGCATTGACCGGATTTTCTTTCAGCATGATGCGCCGCGTGGGCCAGGAACAGCGAATGCCTTTTTGTTGTTGGATTCGGGGGTGATTTCGCAGCCGTTCGTTGAGGCCGTGAACGATTACATCACCCGTCAGGGCCACCATGGCCACGGCGATGATATGCAATGTTTTGCCTTGCCAGAAACGCAGCATGATGTGGTGGTGACAGTGTATGTCGAGAATAAAGCGAACTTCACCGCAGACGAACTGCGCCAGCTTTCCAGCGGGTGCGAAAACCTGATCCGGTGTGCGTTTCGTGAAAATGCCGAGTTTGAGGTGAAAAAGACCTGGCCCTATACGCGCTTTTCCTTTTCCAACCTGGGGCGGGAGCTTCACCGCACGTTTCCGGTGATCGAATCCCTGTCTTTCTCACTGGCTGACATTGTGAGTCAACTCACCGTGCCACGCCTGAAAACGTTATCTGTGGTGGTTAACGATGCCTGATTTTAAAGTGCAATTAACCGGGCTGCGCCTGCCATCTTGGATGAGTAAGGGTGAACCGGCCACATTACTGCGGGCCTGTCGGCAATTTTGGTTGTGGGTTTATGGCTGGCTGACCTGGCCGCTAAGGCAACTGGATGCGGCTACCTGCACCGTGCCGTTACTGAATGTGCTGGCGTATCAGCGGGATATTGCCCGCTTTAACGGGGAGCCGTTGGCGCTGTTTCGCAAGCGGGTGCAATACGCGTTTGTGAATGCCAGAGATGCGGGATCGGTGGCCGGGTTTATTGCCATCTTTGAACGCCTGGGCGTGGGGAGCGTGGAGATTATGGAGCGTCAGCCGGAGATACCGTGGGATGTGATTATTGTCCGTGTTACCGATGGCCAGTTAGCCAGTAATCCCGATCTGTTGATGCAAGTCATTCGGCAATACGGGCGCACCTGTCGCCGCTATCAATTTGAAATCATCACCAGTACGGCACTGTACTTTCGGGCCGGTTGGGTGGGGGGTGAATACGTGTGTTTCAGTGCGGCCAGCAGCGTGGCCCGTCAGCGAGTCAAGACCAGTGCCACCGTGGCCGTCGCGTCGTTAAAGGAGAATAAATAATGTCACAAACGGCTATTACGACGGCCTTTGAACAATGGAAAGCCCAGGAAGCGGCCACGGGGCAGGTGGTACTGCTGGATGAGTTTGTGTTTGCCAACGTGCCTGGATTGGATCCTGATGCGCCGATTGCCCGAGACAAGGGCGTGCCGCCAGCGGGGCAAATCGTACACCGCCAGGCAGTGAACAGAGCAGGCGTAGTGAACAGTAATGCGGTGGCGTATTCCGTTACGTTGGGCACTGAGGTGGGAGATTTTGATTTTAACTGGATTGGCTTGATCAACAAGGCCAGCGGCACGCTAGCGATGGTGGTTCATGCCCCGGTTCAGCGCAAGATTGCCACGGCCAACGGCCAGCAGGGCAATGCGATCACCCGCTCTTTCCTGATGGAATTTGACGGGGCGGCGACGGAAACCGGCATCACTACCCCGGCAGAAACCTGGCAGATTGATTTTACTGCCCGGCTGGCGGGCATGGATGAAATGCAACGCCTGATTAATCGCGATCACTATGGCCCTGGTGCATTCTTGGGTGAGGGTTTTCTGGTGGGCAAGACGGGTGCCCAATATTTTGTGACGGCGGGCACCGGCTACATTGGCGGCTTGCGTGCGGTATTGGCGAAAAATCAGAATATCACTGTTGCGGGCCTGCCGGTCAAGGTCTGGGCCGATGTGAGCTATCAGGGCAATGTGGTGAGCCAGTGGGAAACTCTGGTGGCGTTCACGTTGGCCACCGATCACGCCGATTATACGGACGCCAGCGGTTTCAGGCACTACGTGCTTGCGGTGGCCAGTATTGCCGCCAATGGCACGATCACCGACCTGCGCCCGAAAGGGTCTTTGGAGGGGCAGCAAGGTAACAGCGAGTTTTTACGCAAAGACGACAACCTGGCGGCATTGAAAGACAAGGTAAAAAGTCGGGACAACCTGGGGCTGAAAGCGGCGGCACTTTATGATGTCGGCATCACCCCAGGCCAGTTGATGGAGGTCGGGGCTTTTGGGCTAGGGGGGAACGGCACTATTTTTAACGCCAAGACAGATGGCGAATTGATGGTAGCGGCTAAAGCCAACGGGAGTGGTTTTGTTCGTAATAATGGTACAGGCACCAGCGTGCCGTTGTATGGTGCCGGTTTTTTCTCCTGCACGGCAGACACCAATACATTGATCGTGTCTGATTATACCTCGGGCAAAACGGCGGTGTTGACGTCAAGTGACGCCAACATTAATAACCCCAAAGTGAATGTTCTGTACGGGACGGCCAACAAACCTAGCGCCGCAGATGTGGGCGCTTATAGCAAAACTGAATCTGATGGGCGATTCCTTAATTTAGCGGGCGGTGTCTTATCAGGCACGGTTGAGGCGAAGGGGGTTGTCGCCAAGGATAATGGTTTACAACTTTATAGCGACATGAATGCATCTCAAATTGTGTTTGGCAACGCTACAGGAAATATAACGAAAGGGCGTCTTTATACAGAGGTGACGAATGGCAGTCACCGCATGGTTATTCATGCTGGTGCGAATGCTGGCGGCGGGAAATACTGGTTATTTCAACCAGATGGTGTCACTTACGTGCCGAATAGTATTGTCTGGGCGGCGAACAATGGAAGTTCGGGCGATATTGAGGCTATCAATCACGGTGTTGGTTCGCGTCTTTCTATTCTTCAATGGAATATGCAAACAGCGGGTAACTGGGGAATGTATTTAGACCATGACAGAAACACCGGGATCAGTTTTGGTGTGAATGGCACGTTAAGGGCGTCTAATAACATTACATGGGCCAACGGGGCTTGTTTTGTGGGTAATGATGCCAACCTCTATGGCTCAATATGGGGTGGGTATTTAAGTACCTGGTTGAATAACAATACCATCAGCCGGGTGTCGCGTGGTGCTCAAGGTTCAATGACGATGGACGGCGGACTGGTTGAGGTTCCCGTTGGTTGTGTTATGACGGGCGGTAACGGTAACGAAGGCAATCAGATAGGGGTGGCTTTATATCGCCCGTTGCAGATTTGGCGCAGTGGCGGCTGGGTCACGATCGAAGGATAAAATGATGAAACTGGTTAATTTGCAGCGGTATACGCCTGGTGAGTATTTCAACGGTGAAGGTATTCAGTATTTCAAGGATGAAACCGGGAAAGACTGGTTTCAGTCTCTCCCAGACTTTACCAAAAAGTACAGTCTTGCAATAGACAATGAAACGGGTGTGATCCGCAGTATCAGTGAAGATGTTTCCCGCCTTTACCCTGTTGGCCTCACGGTTGTTGATGTCAATGTTCTACCTGAGGGGTGCGATATTTTTGGTGAATGGGTATTTGATGGGAAAAAAGTGATTTCCCGTCCTCAAACCGTTGAGGAAATTATGGCCCTGGCGCAGCAGACGAAAGACAGGTTGCTCGACATGGCGACAAAAGTAATCAGCCCGCTACAAGATGCGAAAACGTTGGGTATTGCCACGGAGGAAGAAGAGATTACGCTAAAAGAATGGATGCTTTTTCGTATCCAGGTTAATCGTATTGATGTGAGAACATCAGACGGTATTGCGTGGCCAGGGGTGCCGGATGTGGCGTAAATCATCACTCAGGATTGCCGATAACATGCCGATGCTGACCTGTTCCATGGTGCCGGTGCATCCCTGGGTTTATGGCGTGGGTCGGGCCGAACCGTCTGGCCACTATCTTAGCCCGCAGAATGCGATCGCTTACTTGGCCGGGAAATTGGGCCGTGACGGCGCAGAGATTAGCGCGGTGGTGTTGATGGTTTGTGCCACTGCGCACGCGGAGTTTATGCCGTTGTTAGGGGCATTTTCCAGCGTGCTACCGTTGCCCGTCTTGGGCCAGGTCACGCGCATGGCCAAGACGGCGGCCACGCAGGCGGTAACGAAAATGCAGTTGCCGGGTAAGGCGGGCAACGGCTTACCGGCACCACAACCACTGTCAACCACCACTCACCGCCAGGCATTAAAGGCGCAACGGATCGCCCAGGCAAAAGCGCAAGCGGCTACCGGTGCCAATATCGGTGATTTGCAATCGGCGTTAACCGCTTTTGCTGATGCCCGTAAAACGGCACTGGATAATGTGGCCAACGCGTTGGGGGAGTTACAGGGCAAAAGCGCCTCCGCGTGGGTATTCACGGCGAAGGGAAACGCCGCCACGGTTGCGGCTGAGATGCAAAAGCGTGTGCCGCAGCCGGATGCGGTGTATACCCTGGCCACGTTGTTTGTGGGGGATGACTTATCGACGCTGGAGGCGATGATCCATGACGATAGTCACGCTGGCGCTTAGCGGTGAAGCCATTCCGCTCAAGGGGTTGATGGTCACACCCACGATGCAGTTTCAGGAAAAAGACCAATCCGGGCAAACGTCCAGCACGGCCAATGCGGAGCAGGGGATCAAACCCAAGGAATTGCGTGTTTCCGGCATGATCCCGTTTAGTGAGGCCAAAGTATTAACCCGGATTTTTGCCCTGGCGGAAGCCACCGAGGGCGGCAAGTTGAAGCAATACCGTGTGGCCAACGCGACGGCCCAGGCTATCAACTTTCGCCTGGCCACCTTTACCGGTTCGATTGATGCGCCTAAACAGGACGGAAAACAAGCCTGGTTAGTGACCTTTACCTTGCGTGAGCATTTGAGCGTGCCGGAGAAGAAAGACGCCAGGGAGGGCAGCAAAATTGCTGCCCAAAAACAAACGCCAGGCGGCAAAGGGAAAGGCGGCAGCGCTGCCGAGAACGACGAGAAATTAAGCTGGTTTGAGCGCAAGGTATTGAAACCGGTTAATGATGCATTGGAATAAGAAACATGAAACCGATTAAACGGCTGATGCTGTCCGGCGACGTGGTGCCGCTGGTTGACGTTAATCTGGTGCTGGAATTAAGTGCCTGTGGCCGGGGTTTTATCACGGCCAAAACCGATCGGGACTATACCGGCAAACTGGTGCGCCTGGATGCAGGGTATACCGACAGTGTGCTGCGGTGGTTTACCGGTTATGTGGAACGCTCGCAGCCGTCTGCAAACGGTTATCAGCGGTTGTTTGTGCGGGAGTTGGCGGGCGTTTTCGAAAGAGTGTGGCCGTGCTCCTTCCAACACCCGACTTTGCGCCAGGTGGTGGCCTGGCTGGAAGAGAACAGCGGTTTATCCTTCGTTTTGCCTGAGTCGGTGGCGTATACCGATCAGCCGATCCCCCATTTTACGCACAACGGCAGCGGCTACCAGCTATTAGCCAATCTTGGCCCGGCGTTTGGTATTGCGGATTATGTATGGCAACCGTTGCCGGATGGTGGCATATCTCTGGGCAACTGGTCGCATTCCATGTTTGCAGGCCGACCGGTGGAGATCCCCGCCGAGTTTAGTCAGGCCCAGGCGGCGGGCAACAGCATGACGCTGCCCCTGGTGCAATCGGTGCGCCCTGGTGTGGTAGTGAATGGCCAGCGCCTGGCATCAGTTCGCCTGGATAATGACGATATGACGATCACCTGGGTGCCGGTCAATCGGCTGACAGGCCAGGCCGTGGTCAAATCCCCCGCACAGCGTCAGATTGATGCCGCTTACCCCGAATTGTCGGCGGGGTTGCATCTGCCCAAATTTGCCAGGGTGGAAGCGCCTACGGAAGCCGTGACCAGTGGGGATTTGGCCGATCCCTTTCGGCCACGCTACGCCGTGGATTTACAACTGTTGGACGCTGACGGCCACCCGGCCAAAGATACCCCGATTTATCCCGCCGTACCGCTGCCCCTCCCGATGGCCGGGGGCGAATCGGGCCTGTTCCAGTTCCCGCCTGCGGGCACGTTGGTGGAGGTGGGCTTTACCGGAGGCAGGCCGGATAAGCCCTTTGTGCGCCAAACTCTGGCGGAAGGGAACACGCTGCCGGATGTAAAGCCGGGTGAACAACTCCAGCAACAACGTGCGGAAGTCTTGCAACGGGTCACCCAGGCTGGTGATTGGGAACGGAAAACCGACCAGGCAATTCGTGAAAACTCCATGAGCCGCACTATTGTGGCTGATGAAGAAAGCCGCACCCTTGTGGCCAGAACCACCCTGGTACAAGCCACGGATAACACCACGGTGCTGGGCACCGCCACGCTGATGGCTGGGGCTATTGTGCAGATTGCCGAGGGGGATTACAGCCTAGGCACCCAAGCCAATTATGTGGCCAGCGTTGGGAAGAATGCGACTTTCAATATAGCCGGTGGCCTGGTTGAGAAGGTGGGCAAAATCCGCAGCAGTATCGCGATGTTACGCCAGGAAGTGATTGCCCCGGTTGTCTGGGTGGGGAGTCAGCAGATCAACGTGTTGGCGTTGATGCTGGAAACGCTGGATGTGGTCAACCAACTGGCGCAACAGACTGCCGAGCATACGCACAGCAATACCGGTGCCCCGCAGAACGCCGGAGCCATTAGCGCCACGGGTGCCCGTTCGGTGGCGTTGAATAGCCGCTATGCGCCTGTCATTGGTTAGCCCGTATTGTGATTGATCGCTGATACCGATCAATAATGAAGAATTGATCTGCATAAACAATTATCAATTTCCACAATAACCGTGTAAAAATCGCGTCGCTGTATAGTAGTAATAACACCAGGGAAGTACCCCCCAGCCCGCCTAGTGCGGGCTTTTTCTTATCTGCGATTTGGCTCTGTTGCACGCCCCTTTACGCAGTCCCATGCCAGAACAGTAGCCCCCCTAGCAATAAATGGATCCGCGCCGCAGTAAGCCGCTAGCGCGGCAGAAACGCCACGAAATCAACGTATCCATCACGAAAACGGCACTACACCGCACCCGCCTGCACGATTTGGATCAGAGAATTTTTTCAGTTTTCTTTTTCTACAAACCACCCCGCCAGGACGTGCCTGTCCTGGGGCTTTACGTGCGATGGTCAATTGAAAAGGTTGATAGGGATTTCAGTTTTTTTCACTGTGTGGATCTCGACGGGTTCCTGTACGCAAATACAACGCAATGAAAAATAAAGAATAAATATGAATTACGTGAGGCATGGGCTGTTGTGCGTGGATCGCGACGGGAAAGCGGCGGAACCGGCAAAGCCAGAGGCGCAAAGGCTGAGCGGCAATAGTGGCGTGGCTGACAAACTGAAAAATATGCTACGGGTTCGGCAACCATCTTTGGCAGCAGATACCCTGTTGACCCTTGTTTTTTGAGTGACGTTGCAAAAAAAATCGTTTATGTAATAGTAAGTTTGATTGAACTATCGCCAAAACAGGCTAGGTGAAAAAAAGCGGTTTTGGTTTAGCTCCCGTGATGAATGGAATTTTTGAGCATTTCAACGATAAGGATATGGCATGGAAAAGCAATATACCAACGTTCTGACAGAGGAATTACTGGCTTCGATGGCGTGTTCCCCTTTTTCTGCGGAACAACTGGCCAACATGGACGAGGAAGCCCGGAGGGTGACAGAGGAACAAGCCGCGTTTGCCCGTCAGCATCCGGTCACCGCGATTTACCGTGTGGCTACAGTTGGTAGCCAGACCCGTAACGGTGGGGTTATTCGTACCGCTTCCAGCATGATGACCCTTCGGTTAGCTGATGGCCAGGAGGTTCGAGCAGCCAAGACGGGTGACCAGGTTGTGTATTCCGATGGCACCACGGCAGAGATTATCACTGGCGCAGGCAAGTCTTTGAATGTCGGCGCATCAGTGGCACTGGTTGGCAGCGTACTGAGTAATGGTGATGAGATTATCACTACACCCCAGGGACATGCCTGGTTGGCGCGACGTGATGGTGTCCCAATGGCCGACGATTTCTTGCCAGTCCTTGGAGCGTAGAGTATGGGATATCGTTCCAATGTTCATGGCAAGGGGCAAGGGTTGCATGGTGATAAAACCACTACCGGCGCGGTCTGTATCGGAAGCATCCCTAATGCGATCGAACACGGCCTGATGGTGCTGAGGCTTGGAGATAAAACCACACCGTGCAAACGATGTGGCAAGCCGGGAACCATTATTCAGGGGGACAGCCGCATGATATGGCACGGAGTGGCGACGGCAGTAGATGGTGCCGTAGTCCTCTGTGATTGTCCTTCGGGCAGCAACCGACTGATAGCGCCACTTAATCAGTGGATAGGGGGCGGGAAATCCCCGACGCAGGAAGCTCAGGAAAAGCAGGCCGCGTTGCTGGTTGAGCGGAAAGCCAAACAGGAGGCGGAGGAACAGCGGTTGGCGGAAAAGCGTGACAGTCAGCGGGTGTTTGCCAAATCCTGCGAGCGCGGGGAGGGTTGCACCGATGCTGGAGAGCAGCAGGAGCCGCATACCAACTTTGCGGCAGTGGGCTATTTCCGGGCGGTGCCGCTTCCAGAGCCGGAGCAGCACGCGCAGGCAGCGAAACGCGCCAAATCCGCGCCATCCGCCCCCGCTAAGAAAGAGAAACCGGGCTGGTATACCTGGCTGTTTGGTGAGGGTGAGAGTGCGGCCCCAGCCCCAGCCCCGGCAGCGGTTGCGGCGAGTACGGTGTTTCCGTCCGGTTCGGCTGCACTGGAGTGGCTCGGCGGTCGGTTTGCGACGCAGGGCAGTTGGGCCATTCGCGCAGCGGCGTTTGGCGAGATAGCGGCTGCGGGCGTAGGCGCATCGCTCGCGGCTGGCTTCGTCGGCATGATGCCGGGCAAGTTGAACGAGGGGGAACAGGATTTTCTTGATAAAATGCGGCTGTCGCAGATAGCGAGTGCGGGAGGAACAGCACCCACGCGGGTGCGCTTTGCCTGGGAGGATGCCGGGAATGGCCGTATGCAGCCGAAGGGTTATCACACGTCAGCGGAAAGTGGCTTAGATCAGGTGCCAGTGCGGCAGATGACGTTCAACAGCTATACCGGTAACTATGAGTTCACCACGGACGGCCCCGATCCGGTTACCATCTACTGGAACCCGGCGAAGCTGGATCTTGAAATCCCGTCGCACACTGGCCACCAGGATGAACCCTATCTGCCGACGACGATCACGGTGTTGCCAATACCGGAAAAAGTCGGGAGTGATATCGAGGTTTACCCGGCCCCGGAAGAGAGGAGTTTTAGGGACTATATTCTGATCCTGCCGATTCCAGATATGCCGCCTGTTTATATCTACCTGAGCAAGCCGCCAGTGAAACTGTTGGACGTGGATTTATACAGTAATCTGAACGGACGACCTCGCCAGGGTATGCATGCGGATCACATGCCATCGGCGGCGGCTGTGCGGGCCAAAATGAAACGGATGTATCCAGATGCCAAACCGTCAGAAATTGACTCTATGGCTAAAGATGTTGCCGCTATTGTGATCCCTGCGGATAT
Source organism: Serratia sp. YWN4 (assembly GCF_055790845.1). Taxonomy (NCBI): domain Bacteria; kingdom Pseudomonadati; phylum Pseudomonadota; class Gammaproteobacteria; order Enterobacterales; family Yersiniaceae; genus Serratia; species Serratia sp. YWN4. The sequence continues at coordinate 4,026,217 of NZ_CM147696.1, read as the reverse complement.
TCACCAAAAGCTGAGCGCCACGTATGGCGGTAGGAATAAACCAGAGCAGATAGAACAGGACTCCAGAGACTTACGGGCTGCATTAGAGCGTGATATTGAAGCCATTCGGCCAGCACTTAAAGAACGTGGCGTAACAGATGAGCAGATCGACGAGGCTAAGGTCAAGATGCACCAACTTAACCAGGAACAGGGATTATACGAATGACCGTCAACATTGAAGCGCTGATCAACAGCCTGGGTAAATCCTATCAGGATATTTTTGACGCTGGGCTTATACCCTACAAAAGTAAACCTACTGGATACCCTGGAGATCCAGACCTTACTTTAAGCATGATGAATGAAGGTATCTATTTGGCATTTAAAAGGGAAGGTAATATTCTTTTTTCCATTGAGCTTTTCTTGAAAAATGAGAAAAAGACAAACTACCGTTTCCCTAACGAACTGCCATCACCGCTAATACCTGAAATGTCGCGCTCATGGGTTCATACTCAGTTTGGTGATCCTGATAAGTTTTTGCCGCCAAGGAAAAGACTGAAAAAAGATATTGGCTACACCGACCTATTCACTGTTGAGGATTTCCACATATCGATCAGTATGCAGGTCGATTACGACTTATCGGAGTGGGTTGAATCGGTAACCTTCCTACCTGCCTCAGAGGTGCGCTGGTAATTCAATTTTAACGGAGAGCATTTCCGACTACAGACTAACCCCACTTTTTGGTGGGGTTAGTCTGTAGCAGTGGCTAACGGACACCTCATTTTGTCTCGATCTGATGGCTAATGGCGCTGTCGCCATTTTGTCGCCACTACAAAGAAAAAGGGGCTACGCTTTCACGTAACCCCTTGTTTTATTTGGTGGAGCTGGGGGGATTTGAACCCCCGTCCGAAATTACTACACCGTCGGCACTACATGCTTAGTCCAATCTTTACATTCGCCGGTCAGCTGCGGATGGACACGCCACTAACAAACTAGCCTGATTGGATTTAACGCTTCAGCCCCAGGCAGGACATTCACGCGATCTCTTTTGGATTTGACCTCTCTTTATCCCCGTCTTAAGAGCGGAAGCTAGGGAGAGAGGGCTCTGAGCAGGGTATTAAGCTGCTAGTGCGTAGTTTTCGTCGTTTGCGACTATTTTTTTGCGGCTTTTTACGAGGCAAACCGCCCCTCGGCATGCTCCTAGGGCTTCGCAAATCCCGTCGAATCCAGAATCAGCCCCAAGTAACTGTGAGCAGTATAACAGAAGTTTACCCTGTTAAGCCAGAAGCTTAACGATTGGCATGCTTCATGATACGGGCTTTCGCCGTCTGCCATTCACGATCTTTGATGTCATCGCGCTTATCGTGTTCTTTCTTACCTTTGGCAACGCCAATCTTCACCTTGCTCCAGGCATTTTTCCAATACATGGATAAGGCAACGAGAGTGTAGCCATCGCGGTTCACCAGGCCAATCAGTGAGTCGAGCTCGCGTCTTTTCAGCAGTAGTTTGCGGGTACGAGTGGGATCGCATACAACATGAGTCGAAGCGACGTTCAGCGGCGAGATGGTAGCACCAAACAGATAGGCTTCACCGTCACGGAACGTTACGTAGCTGTCGCTGATGTTAGCTTTGCCTGCACGCAGTGATTTTACTTCCCAACCTTGCAGAGCCAAGCCCGCTTCGATCTCCTCTTCAATGAAGTATTCGAAACGTGCTCGCTTATTTTGCGCAATGGTAGCGGAACCGGGTTTGTGTGTTTTTTTCTTTGCCATAGTGTGAGCATTATACTGGATGCTACAGCGAAAGAAATCCTTTCCCGATCAGCACCTGCGCAATTTAATGCATTTTTGAACCATTAAATGTGCAGCGGTTTTTTTGTCTGACGATAGATAAATGGTATTATCTGTACGTTTTATGTCTCACAGGAAATGATATGCCCCAGATCAGTCGGTCTGCGTTGGTGCCGTTCAGCGCTGAGCAGATGTATCAGTTGGTTAATGATGTTCATTCTTACCCCGATTTTCTGCCGGGTTGTACCGGTAGCCGGGTGATTGCCGCTTCCCATAATGAAATGACCGCAGCGGTTGACGTTGCGAAAGCTGGCATCAGTAAGACTTTTACTACGCGTAATACGTTGCAGGATAACCAACGCATCAATATGCAACTGGTTGATGGCCCGTTTCGTAAGCTGATGGGGGGCTGGCAGTTCACCGCGTTGAGTCCAGAGGCTTGTAAGGTTGAATTGCATCTGGATTTTGAGTTCACCAATAAGCTGATCGAATTGGCTTTCGGTAAAGTATTCAAAGAGCTGGCAGGCAATATGGTGCAGGCGTTCACCCAGCGTGCAAAAGAGATTTACAGTGTCTGAAATACAGGTTGAGGTGGTGTACGCGCTACCAGAGCGCCAGTATGTGCGCCAGGTAAGATTGGCACCGGGTAGCAGCGTTGAGCAGGCAATCTTGGCTTCTGGGCTGCTTGAACTGCGCAGTGATATCGATTTAAGCAGCAATAAAGTCGGGATCTACAGTCGACCCGCCAAATTGGGCGATGTGCTTAATGATGGTGACCGGGTGGAGATTTATCGGCCGTTGATTGCCGATCCTAAAGAACTACGCCGCCAACGGGCGGAAAATGCAAAAAAATAAGGCGCAGTTAGCGCCTTATTTTTTATCAGAATTTTATCTTCCGAGTTGCAGCCTGTGACTGTCGTGAAGAATGCCAAACCTCCCCACGGGCCGGATGACAATCTCGGCTCAGCTTACTGTGGCGTCAGCGCGGTTTTATTCTGAATATCTGTTAGCACGCCCGCACTGTCGAAAGTCAGCGTCAGCGTTTGTTGCGTGACTTTTTCATGACCAGGTTGCTGGCGGAATACATAGAACCACGTCTTAGTACCAAACGGATCCTGCATCATTGGCGTGCCCAAGGTATAAGCAACCTGTTGTTGCGTCATTCCTTTGTGGACTTTCGCCACATCAGTGGATGTCAGGTAGTTACCCTGGTTGATATCAGGCCGGTAAACCACCTTCTCGAAAGTAGAACAGCCTGCAGTCAGCATCACAAGAACCACAGCGGCAGCTGTCAGCGTTTTACAGCGCATAGTAATCACATTCCTTTAGGGCATAGGATGCCGATGATAATAGACCTTGCGGCAGTTGGAAACCTTTACAGGGCTCCAATATGACCTCAGGAAAGTAAAAAAGTTATGCAGCCAACAATTCTTTTGCGTTTGCCAGCGTATTTTTGGTGACTTCGCTGCCACCAAGAAGGCGCGCCAGCTCTTGCAAACGAGCCCGTTTGTCCAAGGGGGACATCTGAGTTTCGGTTTCTGTTCCGTCGGTTTGTTTGCTGACAAAGAAATGCTGGTTACCACAACCGGCGACCTGTGGCAAGTGAGTAACGCACATCACCTGGGTTGATTCACCCAACTGGCGCAGCAAGCGACCGACAATGGCGGCGGTCGGGCCGCTGATCCCCACATCAACTTCATCGAAGATCAATGCCGGAGTTTCCATTTTACGCGCGGTAATCACCTGAATGGCTAACGCGATACGCGAAAGCTCACCACCAGATGCCACTTTAGCCAAAGGCTGCAACGGCTGCCCTGGGTTGGTGGAAACGCAAAATTCAATGCGGCTTGCTCCTTCACTGCTGAGATATTCTGGTTCAAAGCGTACATCAATATGGAATTTACCATGCGGCATGGAGAGCGTATTCATGCTGTCGGTAATCAACGCCGTCAGTTCTGCGGCATAATGCTGGCGTTTTTGATGCAATTGCTCAGCCAGAACCAGCGCTTGCTGATGATGCAAGGCAACCGCTGCGCTGAGATGCTGATGATCGCTTTCCTGCTGGGAAAGTAGCTGTTGTTCATCGAGCAATTGCTGATGCAGGTTGGGTAGCTCTTCCGGTGAAACATGGTGTTTACGCGCCAGGCTGATTTGCCGGGAAAGACGTTGCTCCAGCTCATACAACCGATTGGGATCGAGATCCATACGATCGGTGTAATGGCGCAGTTCGTCACTGGCTTCGCTGATTTGGATCGAGGCTTCTTCAAGCATATCCAGCAAGCCGCTGAGTTTCTCGTCCATGCCTGCCAACTCAACCAGCAGATGTTTGGTGCTATAGAGCTGGCTGAGCATGTTGTGTTCTTCATTATCGGCCAGCAGTTGCAAGGCCTGTTGGCTGAGCGTTAACAGCTGGCCGCTGTTGGCCAGGCGCTTATATTCGGTGTCGATCTGCTCGAATTCACCCGCCTGTGGGGCAAATTCATTCAGCTCTTTCAGTTGATATTGCAGCAGTTGCTTGCGGGCATCACGCTCGATGGATTGCTGCTGATGATGTGCCAGCTCGCGGCAGCTCTGATGCCACTGCTGGTAAACCTGGCGCATTGCCGCTTGCAGGGCGGGCTCACTGGCATAGGCGTCCAGCAACTGCTTCTGGTGTTCGGGTTTTAGCAGCAATTGGTGTGCATGCTGGCCGTGGATCTGGATTAGCCGCTGGCCCAGTTCACGCAGTTGAGAAAGCGGGACGGCGGTACCGTTGATAAAACCGCGGGAACGGCCATCGGCACCTATTACGCGGCGCAGCAGGCATTCGTTACTGTCATCAAGCTGATTCTGCTCCAGCCATTCGCGGGCGGAGGGCGTATCCGCCAGAGAGAAGCGAGCACAGATATCGGCGCGGGCGGCCCCCAAGCGCACCACCTTGCCATCGGCACGATTGCCGAGGCACAGGCCCAGCGCATCAATAGCGATCGACTTGCCGGCACCGGTTTCACCGGTAATCGCCGTCATACCCGGTTGAAAGTCGATCTCCAACTCACGAACGATAGCAAAGTTGCTGATGGTTAATTGTGCCAGCATAGGGACCTTCCTGTGTATAAAAACACAACTGTTGTTTCATACAGTATAAACTGGTTTTATATACAGTAAAGTAGCTGGTGCAATTTTTAGAACAATTTTTTTGACCACCCCAGTTTGGTGCTCAATGTATTGAAATAGCTGTAATCCTTCGGATGAATAAGATTCAGATGGAAGTCACTACGGCGAATCAAGACCTCTTCACCTTCCTGTATGGGCAGCGCGATCTGGCTGTCGCAACTGATTTCCAGGTCGCGGCCGGTCTGGGAAAACTTCAACCGGATGGTGCTGCTGCCATTGATGACTAACGGCCGTGCAGAAAGCGTGTGCGGGAACATCGGGACTAACGCGATGGCTTCCAGCGATGGGGTCAGTATTGGCCCACCGGCGGAAAGTGAATACGCGGTGGAGCCGGTGGGTGTGGCGATGATCAGGCCGTCGGAACGCTGGGAGAACGCAAAGCGATCGTCGATATACACTTCAAATTCAATCATGTGCGCCACTTTGCCGGGGTGCAGCACCACTTCGTTAATGGCGGTGCTGATGCGGCATTGCTGGTGCTCTTTATGCACGATGGTTTCCAGCAGGAAACGCTGTTCGTCAATGTATTCGCCTTCCAGCACGTCAGCCAGTTGCTGTAGAGCGTTATCGGGATCGAGATCGGTCAGGAAACCCAGATTACCTCGGTTAACGCCGATCACCTTGATATCGTAACGTGCCAGCACGCGTGCAGCCCCGAGCATATTGCCGTCGCCACCGACCACCACTGCCAGATCGGCCTGCTGACCAATATCCGCCAGGCTGCCGGTAACCACGTCTTTCAGCCCGAGATCGTGGGCGATCTGGCGCTCAAGCATCACCGCATAACCACGGGCGACCAGCCAGTGGAATAGCATCTCATGTGTTGCCAGTGCAGAAGGGTGGCGCGGGTGGCCAACAATGCCAATACATGTAAATTTTTTATTCATTGTTGTGAATTTCCTCACCTGGGCTGGTTTATGCCCCACATTGTGACCGGTTGACTTGAAACCCCGGTTTTGATCCCCATAATAAGCCAAGTTGCGAGATTAATGCTAAAACGCGGAGATATTCATGAGTAATAAAGAACAGAAGACGCCAAACGAGCAAGTTTCGGAAGAGATGGAACAGCAAGCTCAGCACGAGGAAACCCTGCCGGAGATGATGGAAGGTGTCGATCTGCGCGATGAACGCATTACTGAGCTGGAGGCTCAATTGGTTGAGGCTCAGCAGCGTGAGCGCGATAGCCTGTTGCGTGCCAAGGCGGAGATGGATAACGTCCGTCGTCGTACCGAGCTAGACATTGAAAAGGCACACAAATTCGCACTGGAGAAATTCGCAGGCGATCTGTTGCCAGTGATCGATAACCTCGAGCGTGCGCTTGAACTGGCAGACAAGAACAATCCAGATCTGGTCGCGATGATTGAAGGCATCGAGCTTACGCTGAAGTCGCTGCTGGATGCGGTACGCAAGTACGGCATTGAAATTGTTGGTGATATCAACGTTCCATTCAACCCGGATGTGCATCAGGCGATGAGCATGATGGAGTCCGCCGAGCATCAGCCGAACCATGTGATGATGGTGATGCAGAAAGGCTATACGCTGAATGGCCGCCTGCTGCGCCCGGCGATGGTTGCGGTTGCTAAAGCTAAAGCGTAAATCTTTAGTGATAAGTGAGGGCACCTTCGGGTGCCCTTGTTGTTTTTATCTGGGCACCCTTTCTCTCTCGTTACAAATCTTGCCTTCCCTTTAATCACTCCATTACAGATATTGCATTTATTTGCGATACAGTCTCGATATCCTCTTATCTGTATGCTTTAAAAATTAAAATTCTAAATCTGTATTCCTTTTTTGCCTGACGGCACACTAGTTAGCGGTAAGTCAGGCGAAAAGGGAGGGTGTGATGGATAACCTGCTGGAGGAACCCAGTGAATGTCAGCAAAACAAGGCCGTTAAGGTTAGAAAGTGCGGTGCCTGGTTGCTGTTGCGTTGGCGAGCTTGGTGGAACAGATATAAGACAAGAAAAGTTCTGGCAGCAATGAGTGAGGCACAATTGCGGGATATCGGGCTCAGGCGCAGTGATGTGAAACAGGAAGACCGCCATAGTATGGGCATAGGCCGTGGTCACTAATCCCTATGCCTCAAATAGGGGCATAGGGACGTAGCTTATGCTTGTGGCAAACGCGGTGTCCAGTCGATTGGCGCTGAGCCTTGCCGTTCAAGCAGTTGGTTGGCCTGCGAGAAATGGCGGCAACCGAGAAAACCCCGGTGTGCAGAAAGGGGGGATGGATGAGGGGCTTTCAGCACGTGATGGCGTTGGCGATCGATAAAATTCCCTTTCTTTTGCGCATGTGAGCCCCACAACAGGAACACTACCCCTTCGCGATGTTCATTCAGCGCGGCAATCACCTTATCGGTAAAGGTTTCCCAGCCCAGATTGGCATGAGAGTGTGCCCGGCCAGCCTCAACGGTTAATACGGTATTGAGCAGCAGCACGCCTTGCTCGGCCCAGCTTTGCAGATAACCGTGGTCAGGGCGTTCAAAACCGGGAATATCAGTCATCAGCTCTTTATACATATTGACCAGCGACGGCGGTGCCGGAATGCCGGGGCGCACGGAGAACGACAAACCATGAGCCTGATTCGGGCCGTGGTAAGGATCCTGGCCGAGGATCACCACTTTGACATCCGCCAGTTCAGTAAATCTGAAGGCATTAAACACGTCTTTCTGTGGTGGATAAATGGTCTTACCAGACTGACGCTCGGCGGCAACAAAGGCGAGCGTTTCAAGAAAATAGGGCTGCTCTTTCTCTTTGCCGATGACGTCATGCCAGGTGAGGGAGGTAGACATAAACGCTCTCCTTTGTTTTCGTTAGCAATTCACTGTGCATAGCTTACCGTTTACCTCGGCACAGTGAAACCCGCTTTTATTAAAAGCCTTAACGCCTTGACCGGCAAAAAATACAAATATTTTTTAAAATTTACAAAAATAATTTGAAGGGACGAAAAGGGTAAAATTGATATAAAACATAAATTTGCCTTTGGTGGCCGTAACGGCACCCCGTAAAAATTGACTTTAATCAAAGAACTCGCGGGGTCAGACTGGTATACAGAACAACAAGACAACATTGGTTTTACCAAATAGCCGGAGCTCAAAGTGGGTTTCGACAACGTAGAAATTTTTCTCCCTTATTACGGAGGCAACAAAATGATTACTGGTATTCAAATCACTAAAGCGAACAATCAGGCACTGGTGAACTCTTTCTGGCTGTTGGATGAAGAGAAATCAGAAGCTCGCTGCGTGTGCGCTAAAGCTGATTACTCTGAAGATCAGATCGTTCCTGTCAGCGAACTGGGCCAGATCGAGTATCGCGAAGTGCCGATGGAAGTACAGCCAACCGTGCGTGTTGAAGGTGGTCAGCACCTGAACGTGAACGTGCTGCGCCGTGAAACGCTGGAAGATGCGGTCAAAAACCCGGAAAAATACCCGCAACTGACCATCCGTGTTTCTGGTTATGCTGTGCGTTTCAACTCACTGACGCCAGAACAACAACGTGATGTTATTGCACGTACCTTTACTGAAAGCCTGTAATTTCGGGCTGAGTGCAAAAGGGAGCTTCGGCTCCCTTTTTTAATGCTGGTTGTGTAGAAAACGCTGAGCTTATAAAAAACCGCCCGGGAAAAGGCGGTTTTCTGATAATAGGCAACGCTATTATTCGGGTTTGGCTTTTGGCTGGCGGCGCTTGCCGACGTTTTTCGCGTCGCGATGGCGCACTTTGACCTTGGCCTTTTCTTTATTCTTTAGTTTGTCTTCCGCACGCTTGGCCATAACCTTCTTCGAAGGTTTGCCGTTGCTTTTCTCGCTTGGCGGCTTGGTGGTTGGGCGTAATTCATCAATCACGCGGGCTTTCAGCGGTTCATTCAGATAACGGCCCACTTTGCCCAGCAGCAGATGATCGTGTGCTTCCACCAGGGAGATCGCGGTGCCCTTGCGCCCGGCGCGGCCAGTACGACCGATACGGTGCAGATAGGTGTCGGCGGTACGCGGCATGTCGAAGTTGAACACGTGGGTGATATCCAGGATATCCAGACCGCGTGCGGCAACGTCGGTGGCAACCAGCACGTTCACCCGGCCATCCATCATGCGTTTGACCGCTTCGTTACGCTTGGCTTGCACCATTTCACCTTCGAGATAACAGGTGTTGATACCTGCTTCTCGCAGCCAGGCGGCCAGTTCATGCACCCGCTCACGTTTGCGCACGAAGATAACGGATTTTTGCACGTCCGGCTGTTTCAGCAAGTGCACCAGCAGGGCGGTTTTATGCTTCACGTCATCAACGCGGTAATACCATTGCAGGATTTTTTTGCGCTCGCGGCGTGAGGGATCGGCTTCCACTTCCACCGGTTCTTTCAGGATGCGCTCGGCAAATTCGCGAATGGCATCGCCTTCCAGCGTCGCGGAGAACAGCAGTGTCTGGTTGCGCCAGCGCGTTTCGGCGGAAATGGTCTCGATATCCTGTGCGAAACCCATATCGAGCATGCGATCGGCTTCGTCGAGGATCAGGGTTTCAACCGCGCGGCAGTCAAAGTTTTCTTCTTTGATGTATTGCAGCAGGCGGCCAGTGGTTGCCACCACGATGTCCTGATTCTCACTGAACACTTCCGCGTGGTTCATGTAGGCCACGCCGCCAGTGATGGTGGCGATATCCAACGAGGTATGAGCAGCCAATTCACGCGCCTGATCGGCCACCTGCATTGCCAGTTCACGCGTTGGAGTGAGGATCAGTACGCGCGGTGGGCCGGATTTTTTACGCGGGAAATCCAGCAGGTGCTGCAAAACGGGCAGCAAAAATGCGGCGGTCTTGCCGGTGCCGGTCGGAGCCGAACCCAATACGTCGCGCCCGTCCATCGCCGGCGGGATCGCTTCGGCTTGAATTGCGGTGGGGCGATCGTAGCCTTTATCACGCAGCGCGGTGATCAGGCGTTCATCGAGTTCGAGTTCGGAAAATTGGGTTGCTGTCATGGTCTACCTCTACTTGGGGCGCCGATTATAGACGGGTTAGCTTCAGGGTTCACCCTTTTTAAGGAAAGCATCTCTTTTACCCTAAATCAGATTGCCTTATGCTACGCCAGTTTTGTCTTCAGGTGGCTATTGTGAGTAATCAAACGACAACCCAACAGACTCCGCGCCGCGGCGGTTTTACCTTCAAACAATTCTTTGTGGCTCACGATCGCTGTGCAATGAAAGTGGGCACCGATGGCGTCATGCTTGGTGCCTGGGTGGCACTAGGGCAGGCAAGGAGGATCCTGGATATCGGCTGTGGTAGCGGGTTAATCGCGTTGATGCTGGCGCAGCGAACGGTCGCAGAAGTGAGCATCGACGCGGTTGAGTTGGATAATAGCGCCGCCGCCCAAGCGCGCGAAAACGTGCTGGAATCGCCCTGGCCGCAAAAGATTAACGTGTATAACCAGGATATTCACCATTTTGCCCAGCAACACGCCCATGGCTATGACTTGATCGTCAGCAATCCGCCCTATTTTGAGCCTTCCGTCGCCTGCCGCGATCTGGCCCGAGCTAATGCTCGTTACACCGAAACTCTGACGCACGATGCTCTGCTGGATTGTGCCGAACGTTTGATCGGTGAGAACGGCCATTTTTGTGTGGTGTTGCCCTATGGTATCGGCGAATCCTTTGAAGTGAATGCACACCAACGTGGTTGGCATACCGCTCGGCGGCTGAATATCAGCGATCGGGCCGATACGCCGAAGCATCGTATATTGTTGGCGCTGGCCCGCAGCTTAGTGGCGAAGGAAGAAACTGAGTTGGCAATAAAACGGGCGGATGGCAGCTATACCGCTGATTTCCGCCAGTTGATTACGGATTTTTACCTGAACTATTGAGATTCCCCTCTCTCACAACAAGAAAGGGAAAGGGTTCAAGGTTGCAAGATGGTGGGTTTGGGTTCCGGCAGCAGGTCGGGATAATCCAGCGTGAAGTGCAGCCCACGGCTCTCTTTGCGCTCCATCGCGCTGCGCACAATCAATTCCGCTACCTGCACCAGATTGCGTAACTCCAGCAGATTATTGGAGATGCGGAAATTGGCGTAATACTCGTCAATTTCCTGCTGCAACATATTGATGCGGCGCAGGGCGCGCTCCAAACGCTTGGTAGTACGCACGATACCCACGTAATCCCACATGAACAGCCGCAGTTCGTGCCAGTTATGCTGGATCACTACGCGCTCGTCAGAATCATCTACCCGGCTTTCATCCCACAGTGGCAGTTGTTTAGCTAATTTGATGGTCGGCAGGCGAGTCAGAATATCTTCGGCGGCGGACCAGCCATAAACCAGGCATTCCAGCAGTGAATTGGACGCCATGCGGTTAGCACCGTGCAGGCCGGTATAGCTGACTTCGCCGATGGCGTACAGGCCGTCCAGATCGGTACGGCCATGCTGATCGACCATCACGCCGCCGCAGGTATAGTGGGCGGCTGGCACGATGGGGATTGGCTGCTTGGTCAGGTCAAAACCCAGCGTCAGCAGCTTTTCGTGGATCATCGGGAAATGCTGGGTGATAAATTCAGCCGGTTTATGGCTGATGTCCAGATACATGCAGTCGGCACCCAAACGCTTCATTTCATGGTCAATGGCACGTGCCACGATATCGCGCGGAGCCAGTTCGCCACGCGGGTCGAAGTCCGGCATAAAGCGGCTGCCGTCCGGGCGTTTCAGATAAGCACCTTCACCGCGCAGCGCTTCGGTCAGCAGAAAGTTACGTGCCTGCGGGTGGAACAGGCAGGTTGGGTGGAACTGGTTGAATTCCAGGTTTGCCACCCTGCATCCGGCGCGCCAGGCCATGGCGATGCCGTCACCGGAGGAGATATCCGGGTTGGTGGTGTATTGATAGACCTTGGCCGCGCCGCCGGTGGCCAGCACCACCGTTTTGGCGCGGTAAGTCTCTACCTGCTCCTGCTCACGGTTCCAGACGTAAGCACCCACTACGCGTTTGGTTCCCGGCAGGCCGACTTTATTGGAGGTGATCAGATCGACCGCATTGCGGCGCTCCATCACACAAATATTGGGGTGTGCGCTTGCTTTCCCTACTAGGGTGGTCTCTACTTCTTTACCGGTAGCATCCGCAGCGTGCAGGATACGGCGGTGGCTGTGGCCGCCTTCGCGCGTCAGGTGATAGCGCTCTTCACCTTGGGAATTGGTTTCGGTGTCGAATAAAACGCCCTGATCGATCAGCCACTGTACGCAGTGGCGTGCATTTCCGGCAATAAATTCGACGGCGTCTTTATCGCACAGACCGGCTCCTGCGATCAGTGTGTCATCGACGTGTGAGGCAATACTGTCCGTTTCGTCGAACACCGCGGCGATCCCGCCTTGGGCATAAAAGGTTGCGCCTTCATTGAGTGGCCCTTTGCTGAGGACCGTAACCTTGCAATGTTGCGCCAGGCGCAACGCCAGTGACAAGCCCGCAGCACCGCTGCCGACGATCAGTACATCGCTAACATGTTCAGATGATGGTTGCATAACGTATGATGTGTGCAGAAGAAGAGTGAAATTCATGTTAGCCTACTTGTCCGGGCAAAAGCCACGGTAGGATGACATCGACAGAAAAACAATGGCGATATGGAACTTCATGTTCCATATGAACTCCAAGCGAGTGCTTGCTCAGGAAGATAATGTATGGCTGGCAGTACAATGTTACGCGTGGAGACAGATTTGGGGAGAATTTACCTCGGATGAGCGAGCAGTTAACGGATCAGGTGCTGGTTGAGCGAGTCCAAAAAGGCGATCAGAAATCTTTTAACCTACTGGTAGTGCGTTACCAGCATAAGGTTGCGAGCCTGGTTTCCCGCTATGTGCCGCAGGGTGATGTGCCCGATGTGGTGCAGGAATCGTTTATTAAAGCCTATCGCGCACTGGAATCATTTCGCGGAGATAGCGCCTTCTATACTTGGTTGTATCGCATTGCTGTGAATACGGCAAAAAACTACCTGGTTGCTCAGGGGCGGCGTCCACCGTCAAGCGATGTGGATGCTAACGATGCTGAAAATTATGAAAGTGCGGGTGCACTGAAAGAAATTTCGAACCCTGAGAACTTAATGTTGTCAGAAGAGTTGAGACAGATAGTTTTCCGTACTATTGAGTCGCTTCCTGAGGATCTTCGCATGGCGATTACCTTGAGGGAGTTAGATGGTCTAAGCTACGAAGAGATAGCTACTATCATGGACTGTCCGGTAGGAACAGTACGTTCGCGTATTTTCCGTGCCAGGGAGGCTATCGATAATAAAGTTCAACCGCTGATCCAACGTTAGCGATGGCGGACACAGGAAGGGTACTTAGGTATGCAGAAAGAAAAGCTTTCCGCTCTGATGGATGGAGAAACGCTCGACAATGAGCTGTTAAGTTCGTTGTGCAAAGATAAAGCGCTTCAACAAAGCTGGCAGAGCTATCACCTGATCCGTGACACATTGCGGGGTGATATAGGGCAAGTCATGCATCTCGATATCGCAGATCGTGTTGCTGCTGCGCTGGAGAAAGAACCCGCTCGTCTGGTTCCTTCAGCCGTTCCCGAGTCTCAACCAGAGCCTCGTACTTGGGAAAAAATGCCTTTCTGGAACAAGGTTCGTCCTTGGGCCAGCCAACTCACGCAGGTTGGGGTGGCCGCTTGTGTCTCTCTGGCAGTGATCGTGGGTGTGCAGCATTATAACCAGCCAAATGTAGAATCTGGTGTATCTGAAACGCCGGTGTTCAATACGTTGCCGATCATGGGGCAGCCTTCTCCGGTCAGCTTGGGCGTTCCAGCCGACAGTTTCTCTACCGGCAGTGGTCAGCAACAACAGGTGCAGGAACAGCGCAAGCGTATCAACGCTATGCTGCAGGATTATGAACTGCAACGCCGTTTGCATTCTGATCAACTGCAATTTGAACAGGGTACTCCACAACAAGCCGCTGTTCAGGTTCCCGGAACCCAGTCTTTAGGAACGCAACAGCAGTAATGAAGCAAATCTGGTTCTCCGTTTGTCTACTGACGGGCAGCCTGCTCTATTCAAGCATCGCCCCGGCGCAGCCTGCGTCTGGGGCGATGTTGCAACAAATGAGCAGTGCTAGCCGTTCACTCAATTATGAACTCGCCTATATCAGCATCAGCAAGCAGGGGATAGAGTCGTTACGCTATCGCCATGCGGTGATCGATAAACAGCCTTTGGGGCAATTGCTGCATATGGACGGCGCACGCCGTGAAGTGTTGCAGCGCGGTGGCGGGATCAGCTATTTCGAGCCTGGCTTGGAGCCTTTCACCTTATCTGGCGATCATATCGTCGATGTGCTGCCTTCCATCGTGTATGCCGATTTCAATTATCTGGCGAAATACTACGATTTCATTGCCGTCGGGCAAACCCGTATCTCCGATCGTCCGAGCGAGGTGTTCCGCGTCGTTGCGCGTGACGGCTCCCGCTACAGCTATGTTGTCTGGATGGACACGGAGAGCAAGCTACCGCTGCGGGTGGATCTGCTCGATCGTGATGGTGAAACCTTAGAACAGTATCGTGTGATCTCGTTTGTGGTGGGGGATCAGGTGAAGAACGTCATGCAGGGTTTGCTTAAGGCTAATCTGCCGCCATTGCTGGCGTTGCCCGCAGCAGAAAATATTCAACTGAGCTGGAGCACTGGCTGGTTGCCTGCCGGGGTCAATGAAGTGGCTCGCAATCGCCGCAAATTGCCCAATGTAGAGCAGCCCGTTGAGTCGCGCCTCTACAGCGACGGTCTCTTCAGTTTTTCGGTGAACGTAACTCCTTCTGGCAGCAATAGCGGCCAGCAGTTCTATCGTCAGGGCCGCCGTACCATTCAGAGCGAAATTCGTAACGGCAATGAAATTACCGTGGTTGGTGAATTGCCGCCATCAACGGCCAAACGGATTGCTGACAGTATTTCTTTCAAGGTATCAACACCATGATGAAAGAGTGGGCCACGGTTGTCTCATGGCAACAAGGCGTGGCGTTGCTGCGCTGCGAACCTAAAGCGGGTTGTGGCAGTTGTACGGCGCGTTCTGGTTGTGGGGCTCGTGCGCTGAATGAACTGGTGCCGGAAAGTGAGCACCATTTGCAGGTGCAGATTGAGCAGCCGCTTGAGCCAGGGCAGCGCGTTGAGGTTGGTATTGCTGAAGGCAGTTTGCTGCGCTCGGCGATGCTGGTCTATATGACTCCGCTGTTTGGCATGATGCTCGGCGGTGGTTTGCTGCAAGGGTGGTCTGGCAGTGATGCAGCAGCGCTGCTCGGTGCGGTTGTCGGTGGCAGCGCAGCCTTTCTGGTAGCCCGATTGTTGGCAACGCGCCTTGGTGAACAGGCCGATTACCAACCTGTGATACTGCAAATTGGTTTGCCCCCAGGTGCTCTGCGTTTACAAACAGAAAACGAAGCTCCGCTCTAAAATTATAACCGCCTCATCATCAGAATTATGTGGGCAGGATGCGGTTATAGCTCATACCTTCCATCGATACGTTCAGCCAGGATCCTGTACTGCTGCTGAGCAGAACCTTCTCTATTGGCTTTTGCCATTTACCTCGCTGGAACAAGGGTGCTTGTCGCAGCTGTTATTTGCTGACGGCAGCTTTCAAAACTCGTAGCGCTCTGCAACACTAAAGTAAGCATAATAGAACGCCTTCACTGCACCGATCGCTAGGTTTTCAGTGGTGTGGCATGTAGAATGCTGCGATTCAGGCGAAAGACGGCCGAACCCATTCACTGTCGCTTTATGTCCATGCGGGTTTCCATAGGCGAGTAATTCAGAAATACCAAGGCAGAAAAACTTTTATAATGAAGCATATACGAAATTTCTCCATTATTGCCCATATTGACCACGGTAAGTCGACGCTGTCAGACCGTATTATTCAAATCTGCGGTGGCTTGGCCGAGCGTGAAATGGCTGCACAGGTTCTGGATTCAATGGATCTGGAGCGCGAGCGTGGCATTACCATCAAGGCACAGAGCGTGACGCTCGATTATAAAGCCCCTGATGGCCAAATTTATCAGCTTAACTTTATCGATACCCCAGGGCACGTTGACTTCTCTTATGAAGTCTCCCGTTCGCTGGCCGCCTGCGAAGGCGCGCTGCTGGTGGTGGATGCCGGGCAGGGCGTAGAAGCTCAGACATTGGCCAACTGCTATACCGCACTGGATATGAATCTGGAAGTGGTGCCGGTATTGAACAAGATCGATCTGCCAGCCGCCGATCCGGATCGTGCAGCGCAGGAAATCGAAGATATCGTGGGCATTGATGCCACCGATGCGGTGCGCTGTTCAGCGAAGACCGGCGTAGGTGTACCTGAAGTTCTAGAGCGCTTGGTGCGCGATATTCCGCCGCCAGAAGGCGATCCGGAAGCACCATTGCAGGCGCTGATCATTGACTCCTGGTTTGATAACTACCTGGGTGTGGTTTCCCTGATTCGTGTTAAAAACGGTACGCTGCGCAAAGGCGACAAGATCAAGGTAATGAGTACCGGTCAAACCTATAACGCGGATCGTCTGGGGATTTTCACCCCGAAACGTGTAGATCGCGATGTGCTGAACTGCGGCGAAGTTGGCTGGCTGGTTTGCGCAATCAAAGACATTCTTGGTGCACCGGTAGGGGATACCCTGACCTTGGCGCGTCAACCGGCAGATAAAATGCTGCCAGGCTTCAAGAAAGTGAAGCCACAGGTTTACGCTGGCCTGTTCCCGATCAGTTCCGACGATTATGAAGCCTTCCGTGATGCGCTGGGGAAACTGAGCCTGAACGATGCTTCGCTGTTCTACGAGCCAGAAAGCTCCACGGCGTTGGGCTTTGGCTTCCGCTGTGGTTTCCTGGGCTTGCTGCACATGGAGATCATTCAGGAGCGTCTGGAGCGTGAATACGATCTGGAGCTGATCACTACTGCACCAACGGTGGTGTACGAAGTGGAAACCACCGGCAAAGAAACCATTTACGTCGACAGCCCCTCCAAGCTGCCGCCGCTGAACAACATTGCCGAGCTGCGTGAGCCGATCGCTGAATGTCATATGCTGATGCCGCAGGAATATCTCGGCAACGTGATTACGCTGTGCATTGAGAAACGCGGCATGCAGACCAACATGGTTTACCACGGCAACCAGGTGGCACTGACCTACGAAATTCCGATGGCCGAAGTGGTGCTCGACTTCTTTGATCGCCTGAAGTCGACTTCGCGTGGTTACGCGTCGCTCGATTATAACTTCAAACGTTTCCAGACCTCTGACATGGTGCGCGTCGATGTGCTGATCAACAACGAACGTGTGGATGCATTGGCGTTGATCACTCACCGTGACAACTCCCAATATCGCGGTCGTGAACTGGTAGAGAAAATGAAAGAGCTGATCCCGCGCCAGCAATTTGACATTGCGATCCAAGCGGCGATTGGCACTCACATCATTGCGCGTGCCACGGTGAAACAGCTGCGTAAAAACGTTCTGGCAAAATGCTATGGCGGTGACGTGAGCCGTAAGAAGAAGCTGTTGCAGAAACAGAAAGACGGTAAGAAGCGCATGAAGCAGGTGGGTAACGTTGAGTTGCCACAGGAAGCCTTCCTGGCCATTCTGCACGTAGGCAAAGACAGCAAGTAAGAGCGAAAGCTCGTTTAACGAGGAAGTTTGCATGGCGAATATGTTTGCCTTGATCTTGGCAATTGCAACGCTGGTGACTGGGATCATCTGGTGCTTTGAGCGCTTTAAATGGGCACCTGCACGCCGGGCGAAAATTGCGGCGATCAATGCACAGGCTACGGGCGAAATTGACGAAAGCGTGCTGGCGCAAGCGGCGAAGCAGCCGAGCTGGGTTGAAACGGGGGCCTCGGTCTTCCCGGTATTGTTACTGGTGTTTGTGGTGCGTTCGTTTATTTACGAGCCTTTCCAGATCCCTTCCGGTTCAATGATGCCGACGCTGCTGATTGGCGATTTTATTCTGGTAGAAAAGTTTGCCTACGGTATTAAAGACCCGATCACCCTGACGACGTTAATTCCTACTGGCCAACCAAAACGCGGTGATATTGCGGTATTTAAATATCCGCGTGACCCGAAACTGGACTATATCAAACGCGTTATTGGTTTGCCGGGCGATCGCGTGAGCTATGATCCCGTGAATAAGCGCGTCACGGTGCAACCGTCTTGTAATAACGGCCAGTCCTGCGATAGCGCATTGGCGGTGACCTACAGCGATGCGCAGCCAAGCGATTTCGTGCAAATGTTCAGCCGTAGCAGCATGGGTGAAGCCAGTAATGGTTTCTTCCAGATCCCATTGACCGACAATGTGCCACCGGGCGGTCTGCGCCTGAGCGAGCGCAAGGAAACCTTGGGTGATGTAACTCATCGTATTCTGACTGTGCCCGGTGCGATGGACAGTCAGCCTTATTATCAGCAACCAGGCCAGCAATTAGCTGAGTGGGTGGTTCCTGCTGGCCATTATTTCATGATGGGTGATAACCGCGATAATAGTGCTGACAGCCGTTATTGGGGTTTTGTACCTGAACGAAATCTGGTGGGTAAAGCGACGACTATCTGGATGAGTTTTGAAAAGCAGGAAGGTGAATGGCCAACCGGCGTAAGATTGAGCCGTATTGGTGGAATTCATTAATAAGCGTTTTTACCCTTGGTCTTTTTAACCGTAGCCGGTTTGGCTGCGGTTAAAAATCCACTGGGTATATATAAACGCAGCATTATATTTCCACTCGTTGTAGAATACCTTCTTGAGCGATAAAAAGTTGGCTCCCTTTCGGGAGCCACTGCAAACGAAACAGCTTTGGATTGGTTTTTGGCGAAGCAGGCCTGTTCCGTATGCTGCAAGTTTTTGACGCATTCTTGATCTATTGGTAACTCATGAACCCCATCGTAATAAACAGGCTACAGCGGAAGCTGGGCTATACTTTTCAACAGCAGGAGCTTTTACTGCAAGCGTTAACACACCGTAGCGCCAGCAGTAAACATAATGAACGTCTTGAGTTTCTGGGTGACTCTATTCTGAGTTTTGTCATCGCCAATGCGCTCTATCACCGTTTTCCTCGCGTAGATGAAGGCGACATGAGCCGCATGCGTGCCACGCTGGTGCGGGGTAATACGCTGGCGGAGATGGCACGCGAATTCGATCTGGGTGAGTGCCTGCGCCTTGGGCCGGGAGAGTTGAAAAGTGGTGGATTCCGCCGCGAATCGATCCTGGCGGATACGGTGGAGGCATTAATTGGCGGCGTGTTTCTGGATAGCGATATTCAAACCGTCGAACGCCTGATTTTGGACTGGTATCGTAGCCGGTTGGACGAAATCAGCCCCGGTGATAAGCAGAAAGACCCGAAAACCCGTTTGCAGGAGTTTTTACAGGGTCGCCATCTGCCGTTGCCTTCTTATCTGGTGGTGCAGGTTCGCGGTGAAGCGCACGATCAGGAGTTTACCATCCACTGCCAAGTGAGCGGTTTGAGCGAGCCTGTGATGGGCACCGGTTCAAGCCGCCGTAAAGCTGAACAGGCGGCAGCGGAACAAGCGATGAAAAAGCTGGAGCTTGAATGAGCGAAGAAAAACAATACTGCGGTTTTATCGCGATCGTGGGTCGTCCCAACGTGGGCAAATCCACTTTGCTGAACCAGTTGTTGGGGCAAAAAGTCTCCATCACCTCGCGTAAACCACAGACCACCCGTCACCGCATTATGGGGATCCATACCGAAGGGCCTTATCAGGCTATCTACGTGGATACTCCTGGGTTGCACATCGAAGAAAAACGCGCCATCAACCGTTTGATGAACCGTGCGGCCAGCAGTTCGATCGGCGACGTAGAGTTGGTGATCTTCGTGGTTGAAGGCACCCATTGGACCGCCGATGATGAAATGGTGGTGAATAAACTGCGCAGCCTGAAATGCCCGGTATTGCTGGCGATCAACAAGGTCGACAACGTGACCGACAAATCCAAGCTGTTGCCGCACATATCGTTCCTCAGCCAGCAGATGAATTTCCTTGATGTGGTGCCTATCTCCGCAGAAAAGGGCATGAACGTGGATACTATTGCCAGTATCGCGCGTAAACTGCTGCCGGAAGCGGAACACCATTTCCCGGAAGACTATATTACCGATCGTTCCCAGCGCTTTATGGCGTCGGAAATCATTCGTGAAAAACTGATGCGTTTCCTCGGTGAAGAGTTGCCTTATTCGGTGACGGTGGAAATCGAACAGTTTGTGGCCAACGATCGCGGTGGTTACGATGTCCACGGTCTGATTCTGGTGGAGCGTGAAGGCCAGAAGAAAATGGTGATCGGCAACAAAGGTTCGAAGATCAAAACCATAGGTATTGAAGCCCGTCAGGATATGGAACAGATGTTTGAAGCCAAAGTGCATCTGGAACTGTGGGTTAAAGTAAAATCTGGCTGGGCAGACGACGAACGTGCGTTGCGTAGCCTGGGTTATGTTGACGATTTGAAGTAACACATCTGATGGATGGCTGGGAGCGCGCCTTCGTCCTGCATGGGCGGCCGTACAGTGAAACCAGCCTGATGCTGGATATGTTCACGGAAAATCATGGGCGGGTGCGCTTGCTGGCAAAAGGCGCGCGCAGCCGCCGTTCCAACTTGAAAGGGTGCTTGCAACCTTTCACCCCTCTGCTGGTACGCTGGGGCGGGCGTGGCGAAGTTAAAACGCTGCGTAGCGCCGAAGCAGTCTCTCTCGGTTTACCCCTCAGTGGCATGATGCTCTACAGCGGCCTGTACGTGAACGAATTGCTGTCGCGCGTGCTGGAGCAGGAAGGCAATTATTCGGTGCTGTTTTTCGATTATCTGCAATGTCTGCAAGCACTCGCGGCGGAAGATAGCTCGCCGGAACATGCTCTACGCCAGTTCGAACTGGCTCTGTTAGGCCACCTCGGTTACGGTCTGGATTTTCTGCACTGTGCTGGCAGCGGTGAGCCGGTGGACGATGGCATGACCTATCGCTATCGCGAAGAAAAAGGCTTTATCGCCAGCCTGGTGGTGGATCACTACAGTTTTACCGGCCGTGAGCTGCGCGCTTTGGCCGAACGTCAATTCCCTGATGCGCCCACCCTGCGAGCGGCCAAACGCTTTACCCGTATGGCGCTGAAACCCTACCTTGGCGGCAAACCGCTGAAGAGCCGCGAACTGTTCCGCCAGTTTGTGCGCAAACAACCCGATACTCCCGTCGACGAAGCCTGATTTCTTTCTGCTTTTGCCGGTTTCCGCAGGCGTGTAAACTGCTGCTACTGAACATCGTTATTGAGAGGATTGTCATGGCTGATTTGCTGCTGGGCGTTAATATCGATCATATCGCCACGTTACGTAACGCGCGCGGAACTCACTATCCGGATCCGGTTCAGGCGGCCTTTATTGCCGAGCAGGCCGGTGCCGACGGCATTACCGTTCACTTGCGGGAAGATCGCCGCCATATCACCGATCGTGATGTGCGTATTCTGCGTCAGACGATCCAGACGCGCATGAATCTGGAAATGGCGGTCACCGACGAAATGTTGGATATCGCCATTGAGCTGAAGCCGCATTTTTGCTGCCTGGTGCCGGAAAAACGCCAGGAAGTGACCACCGAAGGCGGGTTGGACGTGGCCGGGCAACTGGACAAAATGACCGTGGCGGTCGAGCGGCTATCCCAAGCCGGGATCCTGGTTTCACTGTTTATTGATGCCGATCACCGCCAGATCGACGCCGCCGTTGCGGTTGGTGCTCCTTATATCGAGATCCACACCGGTGCCTATGCTGAGGCCGAAGGTGAACTGGCCGTGCAGGCTGAGCTGAAACGCATTGCCTCGGCGGCAACCTACGCCGCAGGTAAAGGGCTGAAGGTGAATGCCGGTCATGGCCTGACTTACCACAATGTCCAACCAATTGCAGCGATGCCGGAAATGCACGAACTGAATATCGGCCATGCGATTATCGGCCAGGCGGTGATGAGTGGTTTACCGGCGGCGGTGGCGGATATGAAACTGCTGATGCGCGAAGCACGCCGCTGATGGCGATCCTGGGTTTAGGTACCGACATCGTCGAGATAGCGCGCATCGAAGCGGTGGTGGAACGCAGCGGCGATCGTTTGGCGCGGCGGGTGTTGAGCCAGGCCGAATGGGAAGCGTATCAGCAACATCAGCAACCGATACGATTTCTGGCCAAGCGCTTTGCGGTGAAAGAAGCAGCCGCTAAAGCCTTTGGCACCGGGATCCGCAACGGTTTGGCTTTCAATCAGTTTGAAGTATTTAACGATGGTCTGGGCAAGCCCAATATCCGCCTGCATGAAAGTGCCGCTGAACTGGCGCAGAAAATGGGGGTTGTTTCGATCCACGTTTCTCTGGCAGATGAGCGCCGTTATGCCTGTGCCACCGTGATTATCGAAGGGTGATGGATTTCAGCTAACGCAAGGGCTCAGCATTTTGGGCCCGATGTTCCACCACTGCGCTTCGGTTCACAACCGATCGGCGTGGTGCAGCAGCACAAATTTTTCCCACAGCTGTTCCTGATTTTCGACGTGCTGTGGATCGGTAATGATGGTGTTGTCGATCGGGCAAACCTGCTGGCAGGTTGGTGTATCATAGTGGCCAACGCATTCGGTGCAGCGATTGGCGTCGATCTGGTAAATGTCATCCCCCATCGAAATGGCCTGATTTGGGCACTCCGGTTCGCACATATCGCAATTGATACAGCGTTTGGTAATCAATAGGGCCATTGCAGTTATTTACCTTTCTATCTTGTCATTTCAACGCCGCGCACTTTATCACAGAACCTGGTACATAAGCATCGGTGTTGCGGTGCTAAAACCCTTCCTTTGGGCCGAAGCGATAGGCTCGCACCTCTTTGGCTATGCGTCCAACTTCCCATCAGTTGCATTCCCCTGGTTATCTTTTAGTTAATGTCAGACATGTTGTAGATCTTCTTTATTCATTAGTAATTTGAAAGCGATGGTGATCGCTAGTTTAAATCGTATTTTTTCTTATTGCCTTATATTTTAATAAGAAAATTACTGTATAAAAATAACTCTACGTAATAATGACGCTATTTTGTTTGTTTTTTGGACTTTAAACCTGTGTTAATATCAAGTTTTTCTAATTGATTTTTGTTGTGGCTGGGACAGCATCAATAGTCATGTAAGGCAATTACTAAAATAAATGGAGTTTTAATATGGTATCTCGTAGACGATTTCTTCTGGGCTGTGGCGCTATAGGTGCAGGAAGCCTCACTGGTTTAAATTCAACCTCGGCACATGCCACAATATCGGCAATCAATACGCTGAAATATAAAATTCACGTTCCTGAAATTTTCCAAACGGTAAAGCGCCCTCCGGCTTATACACCCGTTATTGTTATCGGCTCAGGTTTTGGTGGAGCGGTTTCGGCTTTACGTTTCTCGCAGGCTGGCGAGAAAGTGACCGTGCTGGAGAGGGGGGTTAAATGGCCAACCGGGCCATTTCGTACCACCTTTACCAACGATACATTGCCTGACGGCAGGGCGTTTTGGCACCGCAATAGCGCCAAGATGATCGCTGGCAATACCGCTTATTTTGATAAATTTGCCGGTGTGATGGATGCCACTGATTATGCCAACATGACGGTATGGCGGGGTGCCGCAGTGGGTGGTGGCTCGGTTATTTTTACCGGCGTGATGATTCAACCGGAACGTCAGTATTTCGATGCAATCTTTGGTGGTGGTGTCAATTACGACGAAATGGATAAAAAATATTTTCCGCTAGTGCGTAAAATGTTAAATCTCAATTCAATGCCACTGGATATTTATAACAGCTCGCCATTTGGCCATTCACGCATCTGGGATCAACAGTCAAGAAAAGCGGGTTACACCACTTCACCGATTGACTCGATCTTCAACTGGGATGTGATTAGAGCCGAACTGACAGGGCGTAGCCTGCCTTCCGCTATCTCCGGTGCCAGTAACCACGGTAACAGCAACGGTGCCAAGTACGACTTAAACCAGAACTACCTGAAGCAGGCAGAGGCGACCGGGTTAACGACGATTTACCCTGGGCATGAGGTTTCTGATATTTCTTGGGATGGCCGCCGTTATCTGATCAGCGTGACTCAATGTTCGCCTGAAGGTAAGCAACTGAACCGTTATGAACTGTCTTGCGATCGCCTCGTGTTGGCTGCGGGTTCGATCGGCACGACAGAGTTGCTGGTCAAGGCTCAGGCCAAGGGCACGTTACCGAACCTCAACGAAGAGATCGGCCAAGGCTGGGGGACCAACGGCGATACTATTGTGACGCGCAGTTTCTCGCCGATCAAAGGGCTACAGCAGGCTTCGCCAAGTGCCTCACGCATCCACGACAAAAATGCTGGCCTGCCGGTGACCTTAGAAAACTGGTACGTGCCGGGTGTTCCGGTCAACTTGGGCATTATTGGCTCGCTGGGTATGGCGTTTGATGAAACCAATCGTGGGAACTTCGTTTACGACAAGGCGAAAGGCAAGGTCAATCTGCGTTGGGCGGCTAATGGTAATGCCGACATCGTGGAAGCCGCCCGCTATGTGAATAACCGGATTTGTGATGCTAACGGCGTTGTCCCTGGCGTACCGATCTTTAAAGAGGATGTTGCCGGTATGAACTGGACGGCGCACCCTCTGGGCGGAGCCGTGCTGGATAAAGCACTGGATAATGAAGGGCGGGTCATCGGCTATAACGGCTTGTACGTAATGGACGGCGCTGCCATTCCTGGTACGACCGGTTCTGTTAACCCATCTCTGACTATCACCGCGCTTGCAGAACGCAACATTGAACGGATTATTGCTGCTGGGGGTTAATACAGCCTAGGCTCAATCCACGGGCTGCGTTGTATAACGCAGCCTATTTCCCGAGTTTTTTCACCAGTTGTTCACTGTGGCGGATCCGATCGCAGGCATGTTCAAGATCGTGTTGGATCAGCGCCATAAACAGCAAATCGGTCAGAGCAAACTGTGCGGTACTGGAAGAGATGGCAGCACTGCGGGTATTGGGTTCTTCGGCAATGGTATACAGGCAGTGATCGGCGCGCTGCTGTAGGCTATTGGGGGAGAAACTGGTCAAGGCCAGCACCTGCGCACCGGCAATCCGGGCTTCTTCTGCGGTCAGATTGATTTCACGCCGTTCACCGCTGAACGAAATTGCCAGCAGCAGATCTTCTTTGCTCAACGCTTGCACGGTGGCCAACTGAACGTGCATATCTGCTTCTGCCACGGCCATCACGCCAATTTTCAGCAACTTAAATGACAGATCTTTCGCCACCAGCCCAGAAGCACCAAGCCCCACCAGCACCACCCGCCGTGCCGCACGCAGCATATCCAAAGCAGTATTCAGCCGTTGCTCGCTGTTGATATCCAGCGTTGCGCGTAACGCTGCCTGCTTTTCAGCCAGTAATTTTTCACCCACGGCTTTCAGCGAATCGCTGCTGAGGATCTGATTATGGACGGTAACGGTAGGTTCAGCCTGCGGTTGGGCCAGTGCCTCACTCAGGGCCAGCTTTAAAGCGGGGAAACCTTTATAACCCATTTTCTGAGCAAATTTGACCACGCTGGATTGGCTGACGCCTGCCAACTGGGCCAGTTTCTGTGAGCTGAGATGGCGTGCCTGCTCGGCGTTATGCAGCAGAAAGTCTGCCAGCTTGCGGTCATTTTGCGCCAGTGTCGGGTACATCTGGCGAATGCGAAGAAGGGTACTCATCAGGTTGTATTCCGTAATGGGTTGTGACGCCGTCAGTCGGCGGAAAAACCATAATCTATGATTTTTTCCTTTGAGCCAGCAGGCATTCTGCCATGTGGTAGTGAAAGGATTAACGAAAAGTTTTGTAATTTTACCTTTAAAATAACAAATATCCCGCATTGTGTTGATAAAATATTCAAATATTGATTTAATTTTATGAATTAAAAATTCAAGGTGATGAAATGAATTTAGGTGCATTAGTATCAGAAACCCGCAATCCCGCTACCATGATGCTGGATGAGATGTCCTCGCTTGAGATGATGATCTGCTTTAATAACGAAGATCGTAAAGTTCCGGAAGCTATTGCCAAGGTATTGCCAGAGATCGCTCAGGCGGTGGATTTGGCCGCTGCCGCTTTGCAGGCCGGTGGGCGTTTGATTTACCTGGGGGCGGGGACCAGCGGCCGATTAGGCGTGCTGGATGCTTCTGAATGCCCGCCGACCTTCGGTGTGCCACACGACCTGGTGATCGGTTTGATTGCGGGTGGGCCAGGAGCAATGTTTAAAGCGGTAGAAGGCGCTGAAGATGACGTTTCGTTAGGTGAAACCGACCTGAAAGCGTTGAATCTGGAGGCGCGTGATATGGTGGTTGGTCTGGCCGCCTCGGGGCGCACGCCTTATGTCATTGGGGCATTGCAGTTTGCTCGCAAGATGGGGTGCCCGACGGTGGCGATCTCCTGTAACCCAGGTTCTCCGATTGCCAAAGACGCGCAGGTGGCTATTTCGCCGGTGGTTGGCCCGGAAGCCTTAACCGGCTCTACCCGCATGAAATCGGGCACCGCGCAGAAACTGGTTTTGAACATGATCTCTACCGGTGCAATGGTCAAACTGGGTAAGGTTTATCAGAACCTGATGGTGGATGTGAAAGCCACCAATGACAAACTGGTGGACCGTGCCTGCCGCATCGTGATGGAAGCCACCGGTGCAGTTCGCAGCCAGGCGGAAGAGGCGCTGGCCCAAACCGGGTTTGAGGTAAAACCCGCTATCCTGATGATTCTGGCAGACGTTACGGCTGCCGAAGCGCAGCAGCGGTTGCAGCAGCATCAGGGGTATTTGCGTGCGGCATTGACGCGCTAAATCGGTTTAATCGTATTCTTGAGGAGCAGCATTTGACCGAACAACCAAGTCAGACGGCGGCACCAACTCGCCGCGTGGTGTTTTTTGACCTGGATGGGACGCTACATCAGGAAGATATGTTTGGCAGTTTCCTGCGTTTTTTGCTGCGGCACTTGCCGCTGAATTTAGCGCTGGTGCTGCCGTTGTCGCCCGTAGTGGGGTTGGGCATGCTGATTGGCGGGCGTGCCGCGCGCTGGCCGGTGAGCTTGCTGTTATGGGCGATGACGTTTGGCCGATCTGAGGCCAGGCTGAAAGCGCTGGAACAGCGCTTTATCGCTGATTTCCGTCAGAAAGTGACCGCGTTTCCAGTAGTACAGATGCGCCTGCGCCAGTATCTTGACCAACAGGAGGCTCAGGTATGGCTGATTACCGGTTCCCCGGAGCAACTGGTGCAGCAGGTTTATCAGGATTCTACTTTCTTGCCGCGGGTGAATTTGATCGGCAGCCGCACGGCACGCCGTTACGGTGGTTGGGTGCTGACGGTGCGTTGCTTAGGCAGGCAGAAAGTGTTGCAACTGGAACAACGTCTCGGTTCACCACTGAAACTGTACAGTGGTTACAGCGACAGTAAGCAGGATAACCCGCTGCTGTTTTTCTGCGAGCATCGTTGGCGGGTCAGTAAGCAAGGTGAGTTGCAGCAGTTGGAGTAGATCTGGTGGTCTATCAGGCTGCGTTTTTCGTGACGCAGCCTGAATATGAGTGATATCAATCAGTCATCGGCCACATCCTGCGGTTGGTGGCCCAACCGCCAGATTTTTTCCGCATAGTGGCCTAATGCCCACAGGCTTAACCCCAGCACAACAAAGAAAAACGCCTTCGGCATACTGTCCCAGAAGAACTCAAAGAACCGGGTGTACAGATTAATCCCGAGGAAGGTCAAACCAAATCCGCGCAGCATGCCGTCATCGTGCTTCAGCCCGAGCCAAGTAGCGGCGGCGGCAGCGATGCCAAACAGCAGGCTCCAGTGCAACAGTTCTATCTGGTGTACGCTGTACCAACTGTCCAGATCGCCATAGTTACCGAAGATCGACAGGATCCACAGCGCGATAAACAGATACAGCAGCCCCATGGCCAGCGAAACCCGATCCAGCCCGCGTTGGGCCAACGCGGGTTTCAGCAGTAGTGCAACAGCAATTAACACCATGCCGAAAGCAATAAAACGAATCGGATAACTCATACCCAGCCAGTAGGCTCCCCAGCCGGACAGGTAGCCGGTTTCTGCCCCAAAGGCGTTGCCGAGTGACAGCAAGGCAAACCACCACACCAGCCCGGAACGGCTGAACCAGCCGATAACGCCATACAACACTGCGCCCAACATCAGCAGCACCGATACCCGCCCGCTGCCGTTATCCTGCCAGACGCCCAATTGCCACAGCGCGCAGGCGGTGAGCAGAATGGCAATAAACAGAATGGCTTCATTGCTGTAGCGTTTGTCCGGATAGCGTAGGCGGCGGCGTAGCGCCCAGAGATAGACCGGAGCGGCCAGCACGGCGGCGATCGCCATGCGCACTGGCGCATCAAAGCGGAACAGTTCGCTGAGCTGCTCCAGCAGCCAACTGTCGGTAAACAGGCTGGTGATAGCGATCACCAGCGAAGCCAGCGCAGCAAGAAACGCGTAACGAGCCAGCCGACGCCAGTCAAAAGGTTGCACCTGCATATTTTGCAGCAGGTGCTGCTGTTGTTCGGCGCTGAGCGCACCTTCTTCCACCCAACCGCTGAGCGCTTTGCGCACCACCACGGCATTTTTCTTGCTGAGTTTCATGTTTGCGTCCTTGAATAACACCGATTGATGCTGACTTAGCTTGACTGGTAGCGATAACCCATACCGTGCACCGTGCGAACCAGCACCGGATTAAGCGGATCTCGTTCAATGGCCTTGCGCAGCTTGGAAATATGCTGATCGAGCGTGCGGCTTTGCGGCAGATGATCGTATCCCCAAACGGCGTCAAACAGCATATCCCGAGTTACCACCCGGTTTTTATGCTGATACAGATAACGCAGGATATTGACCTCGCGTAGCGACAGTTCAAGACGCTGCTCCAGGCGCATGGCACACAGTTCATTAGGGAAGACCGTCAGATCGCCAAACGGGAAGCTGCTATCTTCTTCTGCATCTGGCGTTTGACGCAGGCAACGCCGGGCGATGGTCTTGATCCTGGCACGCATTTCATGAATACCGAAGGGCTTACTGATGTAATCGTCTGCGCCGAGTTCCAGCCCGATCACCCGATCAATCTCCTCATCTTTGGCCGACAGGAAAACGATGGGGATCTGTTGGTCGTGCTTGCGGATCTCCTTGCACACTTTATATCCATCCAGCTCCGGCATCATGATGTCGAGAATAATAAAGTCTGGTTGCTGCTGGCGATACAGTGCCAGCGCCTGCGCCCCATTTTCTGCCGCGATAGGTCGGTAGCCTTCATGTGCCAGCACCTCCATCAGGCCGTTGCGGATGTGGGCATCGTCTTCGGCGATCAATATTTTCATTGGCACTGTTCCTTATCGGTGATGGCCTCTGGCCCAGCGGTTAGCGGGAGTGTCAGGGTAAAGCAACTGCCGGTTGGGCCACTGGTGACAGAGATCTCCCCTTGCAAACTGGTCGCCAGTTGCCGGGAGATGGTCAAGCCAATACCGGTACCGGAAACGCCTTCGGTAATGCTGCTTTTCACCCGATAAAACGGTTGGAAAATGGCCTTCAGCTCTTTTGCTGCGATGCCGCTGCCGTAGTCGCGCACTCGGATCAGCACATGGCTATCGCTTTGTTCGGCAATAAGTTCTACCCGTTTACCCTGTGCTGCATACTTTTCAGCGTTGCTGAGAAAGTTGCTGATAATCTGCGTCAGGCGATCCACGTCAGTGGTGAGATGAATTTCGGCGTGGACGAGCAGCACCAATTCCATTTGCCTGGCGCTGAAGGCGGGGATAAAGGCGTGGTAAATCTTGTTCAACAACGGGCTCAGTGCTACCGGCTGTAAGTGTACTTTGGGGGCTTTGGTAAAGCTGAGGATATTCTGGATCAGGCGTGAGAGGCGTTGGCTCTCATTGAGAATCACCTCAAGATAGCGCTGGTTTGGTGAATGCTCTGGGTGCTCTTCCTGCTGCAACTCCTGCAACATCTCCGCATACAGGGAGATATTGGTCAACGGCGTTTTCAACTCGTGGGAGACCTGGCCAACGAAGTTGACCTGCTGTTGGGCAAGCCGCAACTGACGGGTATATTCGCGGTACAGGTATAGCATGGCCAACCCGACGAGCGCGATCAGCAGCAGGATCAGCAGGCCGCCCCAGAGATAGGCGGTATAGCCGTTAAGCGTTTTGGCGTAATAATCTATCTGCCAGGCGCTCAGCGGATAAGGCAGTCGCTGGGAGTCCAGCGCCGTTTGCCCGTCGGCCAACGGCGCATCGCCGCTCTGATAGATCAGACGCCCGTCATCCAGTACCCGTACCGTATTCGGCGTATAGTCGAATGCCAGCGTGTTAATCACGTCGGACAGCAGCTTAACGTAAGAAAACTTGAATCCGATCAGTTGATTGCCGCGCTGCTGCCAGTAAATCAGCAGCGGCTCGCCGAACTCACGGCTAAGGTACCAACCGGAGGTCGGTTGGGTTCGCTCATTGGTAAAGTAGTGGCTGTAAAGCAGACTCGGATCCTGCACGATGGGCGTGATAGCCTGTACCCAGGTTTTTTCTTTTTCGGTCAGCGCCGCCTGAGTATTGGGGAACAACAGCCGGTTTTTCTCCAGCACAAAGAGCGCATCAATGCTGCTCTCTTGGGCGACTAATTCATTGAGCGCTTTACTGTCCAACGGGATATAGGTGGCGACAGAACTGAGGCGTACCGCGTTCTGATTCAGCAGGTCCATAATAAAGGTACTGACTTGGGTGGTATGGCTCTGTGCCAGACGCTGATTCTGGTAATGGCGCAGCAAGGCTTCGTGGGTCAGGGTACGATAGCCAAAGTAGGCGATCGCCGCGCAGATCAGCAACGTGGTAAAGGTAAAGAGAAACAGACTTTTTGACGACTTCATGACCCATCCCATGGCGGCGCTGAGCCCGTTTACTGACTCAGCGCGGAGTTGACCTTTACTTCTGCTGTTGTTTGACGTTGTAGTTCTGCTCTTTGAGTTCCTTACGGTAGGTGGCGGCTTCTTTACTGTCAATGTCCTCTGCCAGCTTGCGCTGTTTCTCCGTGCTCTCCCTCACCTTTTTCTCCGCAACCGGGCTGGAGAACGACAGGCCGCCGAGTTTGGTCGCATTGGATTCCAGCACTTTCTTTGCTTCATCTTTGCGGCCCGCATCGATTAGCCGGATAGCTTCGTCGTTGGCCAGCGCCGTTTTCTGAATCTCTGATTCGGCCAGCACCTCCTGCTGCACGGCATCGCTGACCTTCGCCGCGGAACGGCTGTAGCTGACGGTGACCCGTTCGTTGACACGATCCTGCTGCTTACTGCTGAGATTCAGGTAGCTGACGCTGACATCGGCCAGCTCTTTTTGCTGATTGTCTGTGCCCGTTTCTGGGATCACCTCCAGCAGGACGTATTTTTCCTGATTGGAATAAAGCTGATTCAGTTTGACGTTAACCACATTGCCGGAAATTTCACCATCACGCCCAAGCAAGCGTACCGGCTTGACGCGATCGCGGGTCTTGATCTGGACGACAACGTCCTGTGCCACCACCGACATGACATCCTGAAACTCTCGGGTGAAAGCGGTTTCCAGATCGGCCGAGTTTGCGACAAAGGCGTGGTTGCCGTCGCTGTAACCGGCGATGGCGGTCATTAAATCTTCGTTATAGTCGTCGCCCAGCCCGATGGTGGTGATGGCGATCCCTTTCTTGGCCGCGATACGGGCCAGCTCGGCCAGTTCGCTGATGGAGGTTGGGCCGGTGTTCGCCTGGCCGTCAGAGAGCAGAATAATCCGGTTTACCTGCTCGTTATTCAGGTGTTTATCCACCTGACCAATGCCTTTGCTGACCCCGGCAAACAGCGCGGTCATGCCTTGTGGGTGAATATGCTGCTGAATGCGGGCGATCAGCGCGGGTTTGTTGCTGACCTTGGTGGCGGGGATAATCACTTCGGCGCTGTTATCGTAAGCCACCACCGACAGCGTATCCGTTGGATTAAGCATATTCACCGCTAAAATCGCCGCCTCTCTGGCTTTTTCGATCCGATCACCGCTCATCGAGGTGGAACGGTCAATCACCAGCGCCAGGTTGATCGGGCTGCGGCGTTGGCTGTCAAGATTGAAACCGGTCAGGGAGATCTTCAGATAGTTTCTATCTTCACTGTTCACCAGCATCACCGGGGCGGCGAGCTCTGACTTAACGCTGACCACGGGGGATGCCGTTTTTGCCAGACCGAACAGCGGGAACAGAGTGAGAGTTAATAGGATTGCTGCCTGTTTTATTTTCACGATAGTGCCTCTTATGCAGGACTCGGGGAGTAGTGCAGCGATTATTCACCTTATCATGGGCTGAGTTGTCTGTTCGCTGTATAAAGTTGTCAAAATTTTGTAAAACAGCGACTTATTGCAGGGGCGAGCTTCTGTGAACACACCCCAACGGGCCACAGACCGATTTGTTGCGGTGCTGCTGCGATAAAAGGGGGCTACTGTGTATAATGCCCGCCGCAAAAAAGCGCACGAGGATTGATGTAATGAATGAATACAATGACGAATACTGGATGCGCCAGGCGTTGAGCCTGGCCCTGCGTGCGCAGGAAGAGGGTGAAGTGCCGGTAGGGGCGCTACTGGTGCTGGATAATCAGGTGATTGGCGAAGGCTGGAACCGGCCGATTGGCCGCCACGATCCTACCGCTCATGCGGAGATCATGGCGCTGCGCCAAGGGGGCTCGGTCTTGCAGAATTATCGCCTGCTGAACGCCACACTCTACGTTACGCTGGAACCCTGCGTAATGTGCGCTGGGGCGATGATCCATAGCCGCATCCGCCGCCTGGTGTACGGCGCGGCGGATGAGAAAACCGGTGCCGCCGGTTCGCTGGTGGATATTCTGCGCCATCCGGGTATGAATCATCAGGTTGAGATCGTTGCGGGAGTGTTGGCAGAAGAGTGCGCCGCGACGCTCAGCAACTTCTTCCGTTGCCGCCGTGAACAGAAAAAATCGCTGAAACAGGCGCTGCGTAGCGAGAAAGATCCAGAGTAATCAGTAGTTCAGCGCCAGCTTGGCTTCTACCGCCGGATAACCTGGTGCCAGTTCAGCCTGTTTTATGGCTGCCTGCGCCGCCTTCTTCTCTTTTTCCTGTAGATAACCCACCAGGCTGACCTGATAGCGGCGGATATTTTCCACGTAGTTATAGGCTTCATGACCACGGGCATAGCCATAGGTGAGTAAGGGGGAATAGCGTTTCTGGCTGAGCATCGGCAAGCGCTGTTTGACATCCACCCAGCGATCGGGGTTGCCCTGCTGGTTTTTGGTTAGTTTGCGGGCATCCAGCATATGACCCCAACCCATGTTATAGGCCGCCAGAGCGAACCAGATGCGTTCGTCTTCCGGTACGCTGTCCGGCACTTTTGCCATCAGGCGTTGCAAGTAAAGCGCGCCACCCTGAATACTCTCTTCCGGATCAAGCCGATCATTGACGCCCAAGCCATCGGCGGTGGCGCGTGTCAGCATCATCAGCCCGCGCACGCCGGTCGGGGAGGTGGCCTGCGGGTTCCAGTGGGATTCCTGATAGGCAATGGCTGCCAGCAACTTCCAGTCGATCTCATTGGCATGCTTTTCAAACAATGAACGGAAGTTAGGCAACACTGAGTCGATCGCCGACAGGAAGGTTCTGGTATCGACATAATCGAAGCTACCCACATGGCCAAGGTATTTTTCTTCGAGCCGCGCCAGCGTACCGTCTTCCACTTTCTGGCTGTAGAAATCCAGCAGCGCGGCATACAGGCTGTTATCGCTGCTGCGCTTCAGGTACCAGGTCACCGGTTCTTCATCGGTCACGTCAAACGCCACCGCCAGTTGTGGGTGAATACGCTGTAGCAGAGCAATGGTGACGGAATCACCAATGGTGTAATCAAGCTTGCCATCGGCGACCTGCTCCAGCAGTTCCTTGGAGGTGAGATCGCTCGAGGCTTCCCAACTCAGGGTGGGGTATTTATTCTGCTTGAGCTGTTTTAGCGTGCTGACGTGCGCCGAGCCTGAAGCTACCGCCAGCTTGCCTTTCATATCGGCAAAGGTTTTTGGCCGCGAAGTACCGAGCCGGTAAACCGCCTGTTGGGAAACCGAGTAGTAGGCCGGGCCGGTGCTGGCGCGGCTGAGACGATCCGGGTTGTAAATCAGGCCAGCGGCCAGCAGATCGGCGTTATCATCATCCAGATCGTCAAACAGATCGTTGATGTTCTGGTGTGGGATCACCACCAGTTTCACGCCCAGATAGTTGGCGAAGCTTTTTGCCAACTCATAGTCAAGGCCACTCGGCCCTTGCTTGGTGGTGAAATAGGTTAACGGCGAATTCAACGTACTGATCCGCAGCTCTCCCCGTGATTTGATCGCTTCAAGTTGACCACCCAGGCCACCGCGCCAAGCAATATTGGGCCACAGGGCGAGTGCCAGAAGCAAGGTGACAACACCGATTAGAATGTAATTTATTTTTATTCGTTTCAAATAGTTATCTCAAATAAACGCACGCTTTCAGTTAGCTGGAATACGGGATTGATCATGGTTAAATCACCAGTGTTGGGGGCATTTTGCGTAACTAAACGCCAGCGTGCAACTTTATTGACACGTTATGGTAAATCGATAACGGAAAGCGCTTTTATCAATAATAGCTACGCAAACGGTTTCGTCGGCGGCGCGGATTCTCTATAATGGCGCGCGTTTTCCCCTGTTGCGCCCAATGAAGTACTGAAGTTCAGTTGCTTCGAAGACGAGAGAACTTTGATTATGGAAATATTGCGTGGTTCGCCCGCTTTGTCGGCTTTTCGTATTACCAAACTGCTGTCCCGCTGCCAGGACGCTCAACTCCCGGTCAGTGATATCTACGCCGAATACGTCCACTTTGCCGATGTTAGCGCACCGCTAAGTGCTGAAGAACATGCCAAGCTTCAGCGGTTGCTCAAGTATGGCCCCTCTCTCGCTGAACATGCCCCGGAAGGCCGCCTGCTGCTGGTCACGCCGCGTCCAGGCACCATTTCTCCCTGGTCTTCCAAAGCCACCGACATTGCGCACAACTGTGGCCTGGCCCAGGTGATTCGCCTTGAACGTGGCCTGGCATTTTATGTCACCGCACCTGCGCTTGATGAAACCCAGTGGCAAACACTGGCTGCGTTGTTGCACGATCGCATGATGGAAACCGTCTTCAGCGAGTTGCAGCAGGCAGAAAAACTGTTTTCTCATCACCAACCCGCCCCTTATCAGACGGTCGACATACTGGGCCAAGGTCGCAGCGCACTGGAGCAGGCCAACGCGAAGCTCGGCTTGGCGCTGGCACAGGATGAGATTGACTATCTGCTGAATGCGTTTACCGGTTTGGGGCGCAACCCAACGGATATCGAACTGTATATGTTCGCGCAGGCCAACTCCGAACATTGCCGCCACAAGATTTTCAATGCCGATTGGATCATCGACGGTGAGCAGCAACCTAAGTCGCTGTTCAAAATGATCAAAAACACCTTCGAACAGACGCCGGACTACGTGCTGTCAGCCTATAAAGATAACGCCGCCGTGATGGAAGGTTCGCAGGTAGGCCGCTTCTTTGCTGCGCCGGAAAACGGCCTCTATGACTATCATCAGGAAGAGGCACATATCCTGATGAAAGTAGAAACCCACAACCACCCGACGGCGATCTCGCCGTGGCCGGGGGCCGCTACCGGTTCCGGTGGCGAGATCCGTGATGAAGGGGCTACCGGCCGCGGCGCGAAGCCGAAAGCCGGTCTGGTGGGTTTCTCCGTCTCCAACCTGCGCATTCCTGGTTTTGAACAGCCGTGGGAGCAGGATTTTGGCAAACCGGATCGCATCGTCACCGCGCTGGATATCATGACCGACGGCCCGTTAGGGGGCGCTGCGTTTAACAACGAATTTGGCCGCCCGGCGCTGGTGGGTTATTTCCGCACTTATGAAGAACGCGTCAACAGCCATAACGGCGTTGAGCTGCGCGGTTATCACAAGCCGATCATGCTGGCGGGCGGTCTGGGTAACATCCGTGCCGATCACGTGCAGAAAGGCGAGATCACCGTGGGTGCCAAACTGGTGGTGCTAGGCGGCCCGGCGATGAATATCGGTTTGGGCGGCGGTGCAGCCTCTTCTATGGCATCTGGTCAGTCTGATGCGGATCTGGACTTTGCTTCGGTACAGCGTGACAACCCGGAAATGGAACGCCGTTGCCAAGAAGTGATCGATCGCTGCTGGCAGTTGGGCGATCACAACCCGATTTTGTTTATTCACGACGTGGGTGCCGGTGGCCTGTCGAATGCGATGCCAGAGCTGGTGAGCGACGGTGGTCGCGGTGGTCGTTTTGAACTGCGTGACATCCTGAATGATGAACCGGGCATGAGCCCGCTCGAAGTGTGGTGTAACGAATCGCAGGAGCGTTACGTGCTGGCGGTGGCTCCTGAACAGATGGCGCAGTTTGATGCCATCTGCCGCCGCGAGCGTGCGCCTTATGCGGTGATTGGTGAAGCTACAGAAGAACTGCACCTGACGCTTAACGATCGCCACTTCGACAATCAGCCGATCGATATGCCACTGGACGTGTTGCTGGGTAAAACGCCAAAAATGACGCGCGACGTTCAGCGCCAGCAGGCGCAAGGCGAAGCGTTGCAGCGCGCAGAGATCACCATAGCCGAGGCGGTGAAACGCGTGCTGCACTTGCCCGCTGTGGCAGAGAAAACCTTCCTGATCACCATTGGTGACCGTACCGTGACCGGTATGGTAGCGCGTGACCAGATGGTTGGCCCATGGCAGATCCCAGTGGCCGACTGCGCGGTCACCACCGCCAGTTTGGACAGTTACTACGGTGAAGCTATGTCGATCGGCGAACGTGCGCCGGTGGCCTTGCTGGACTTTGCCGCCTCTGCCCGTTTGGCCGTGGGGGAAGCGCTGACCAACCTGGCGGCGACCGAAATCGGTTCGCTGAAGCGCGTGAAGCTTTCTGCCAACTGGATGGCGGCAGCGGGTCACCCTGGTGAAGATGCTGGCCTGTATGCAGCGGTAAAAGCCGTGGGTGAAGAGCTGTGCCCGGCGTTAGGCATTACCATTCCGGTGGGCAAAGATTCGATGTCGATGAAAACCCGCTGGCAGGAAGGTAATGAACAACGCGAGATGACCTCGCCGCTTTCGCTGGTGATCACCGCGTTTGCCCGTGTTGAAGATGTGCGCCACACCGTGACGCCGCAACTGCGTACGGATAAAGGCGATACCGCGCTGTTGCTGATCGACTTGGGTAATGGTCACAATGCGCTGGGGGCTACGGCGTTGGCGCAGGTTTATCGCCAACTGGGCGACAAACCGGCCGATGTGCGTAACGTTGAGCAACTGGCTGGTTTCTTCAATGCGATGCAGCAACTGGTGGCGGATCGCGCGTTGCTGGCTTATCACGATCGTTCCGACGGTGGCCTGTTGGTCACACTGGCAGAAATGGCCTTTGCTGGCCACTGCGGTGTGAATGTTGATATCCAGGCTTTGGGTGACGATGCGCTGGCCGCCCTGTTCAACGAAGAGTTGGGTGCGGTGGTTCAGGTTGCTACCGCGCAGTTGGCTGCCGTGCAGCAGGTGTTTGCCGAGCATGGCTTGACCGACAACATACATCATATCGGCAGCGTGCAGAGTGGCGATCGCTTTGAGATCGTCTGCGCAGGCCAACCGGTGTACAGCGAAAGCCGCAATACGCTGCGCACCTGGTGGGCCGCAACCACCTGGCAGATGCAGCGCCTGCGTGATAACCCGGAGTGTGCCGATCAGGAACATCAGGCCAAACAGGACGATCGCGATCCTGGTCTGAACGTTAAGCTGACCTTCGCACCGGGTGAAGACATTGCCGCACCTTATATTGCCAAGGGCGCGCGTCCGAAAGTGGCGGTGTTGCGTGAACAGGGCGTTAACTCCCACGTTGAGATGGCGGCTGCGTTCCACCGGGCCGGTTTCGACGCGGTTGATGTGCATATGAGCGATCTGCTGGCAGGGCGTCGCGATCTGCAGGAGTTCCACACGCTGGTTGCCTGCGGTGGTTTCTCGTACGGTGACGTGCTGGGCGCCGGTGAAGGTTGGGCGAAATCAATTCTGTTCAACGATCGCGTACGCGATGAGTTTGCCGAGTTCTTCCATCGGCCACAAACCTTGGCATTGGGTGTTTGCAACGGTTGCCAGATGATGTCCAACCTGCGTGAACTGATCCCAGGGGCTGAACACTGGCCGCGCTTTGTGCGTAACCTGTCGGATCGCTTTGAAGCCCGTTTCAGCCTGGTAGAAGTGGTTGCCGGTCCATCGCTGTTTATGCAGGGCATGGCCGGTTCACGTATGCCAATCGCGGTTTCTCATGGCGAAGGTCATGTGGAAGTGCGCGACGCGGCACATCTGGCGGCGCTGGAACATCATGGTCTGGTGGCTCTGCGCTTTGTAGATAATGCCGGTCAGGTGACCGAGGCTTACCCGGCAAACCCGAACGGTTCACCGAACGGCATCACCGCAGTGACCAGCAGCGATGGACGCGCCACCGTTATGATGCCGCATCCGGAACGAGTATTCCGCACGGTCAGCAACTCCTGGCACCCGGAAGAGTGGGGGGAAGACAGCCCTTGGATGCGCATGTTCCGCAACGCGCGTAAGCAACTGGGCTGATTGATTCTGCTCGCTTGAAGCGTAATTCACTGGGGCGCAAAATATTGCGCCCTTTTTATTGCTTTATATTTTAATAAGTTACAGGTGTTTTCGGTTTTTTGCGACAAACGCCATCTTGGGTGTCTCTAAAAAGAGACATCTAACGTGTTGATTTTATTGATGAGTAATTTTACAGGGATAAGTTGTCGGTATTTGGCGACGGTACGATGGGTTATAACTCATAAGGTATAACCCAGATTGGTAGGTTTAAATGGGTTTAAAATAAATTAACCAATAAAATCAATTAATTAATAAATTAATTTAAAACTTGGCACGAGTAGTGCATTATATCATTCAGTTGCTCATTCAACTTTTTATGACGGCCCCGTATTTAGACGGAATTCTGCCTCATAAGCCTCCGAATGATGCCAAAGAAATGGTGCCTATCGTCCAACTAAACCGATAACAGACGCGTAAGCGGCTTTATCAAGCATCGGACGACACGTTGAGTGAGGCACCGCCTTGTATCCAACTGTGATGATGTGTTCATCAATTCCGGATACTTAAGGATGCTATTCGTCCTATTCGATGCCAGCCTTGTGCTACATCACCCTGGGGACGAGGTGTAAGGGCATCCACACATCTTATTGCGATGGGGCATTCTTGCCCCAGCGTCAATATCAAAAGCGCATTCGCACTGTTGTCATATTGTCCTACTCCTTCTGGCAAAACACCTCAATCTCTTTTCCATTCTGCTTTCCGGCATTCAGCGTGAGAACAGGCTTTCTCGTGCGCTAAACGGCCCTCTTTGCGTGCCAGATCGCGGATTCTCCTTCATCGGGCTTTTTTCTCCCCGTCGAGTCAGTTAGCATCAAGGCAGACTAGAGATAATGAGATGATTTCTTTGAAAAGATGGCGTTTATTCCCACGCTCGCTGCGTCAATTGGTGCTGATGGCGTTTCTGTTGGTGCTGTTGCCGTTGCTGGTGCTGGCTTATCAGGCCTATCAGAGCCTGGATCATCTCAGTGCGCAGGCGGCAGATATCAACCGCACCACGCTGGTGGATGCCAGGCGCAGTGAAGCAATGACCAGCATGGCGCTGGAGATGGAGCGCAGCTATCGGCAGTACTGCGTGCTGGTCGATCCTACGCTGGAACGGCTCTACCAGAATCAGCGCAAACAGTATTCACAGATGCTGGATTCCCATGCGCCGATCCTGCCGGACGA
Source organism: Serratia sp. YWN4 (assembly GCF_055790845.1). Lineage (NCBI taxonomy): Bacteria > Pseudomonadati > Pseudomonadota > Gammaproteobacteria > Enterobacterales > Yersiniaceae > Serratia > Serratia sp. YWN4. The sequence continues at coordinate 3,986,525 of NZ_CM147696.1, read as the reverse complement.
GCGTTACTACCAGACACTGCGCGATCTGCTCACTCAGCTTGCCACCATCAAATGCCAGAGCAGCGGCCCCGATAAGGACTCTTCGCTGTTGCTGGAGTCGTTTTCTCGTTCCAACGCGGAAATGGTTCAGGCCACGCGCAGCGTGATCTTTTCCCGTGGTCAGCAGTTGCAACAGGCGATCGCCGAGCGCGGTCAGTTTTTTGGCTGGCAGGCGCTGTTGCTGTTTCTGGTCAGTGTGATACTGGTGGTGCTGTTCACCCGCATGATTATCGGGCCGGTCAAGGCGGTTGAGCGTATGATTAACCGTTTGGGAGAAGGGCGGCCAATCGGTATGACCGCCTCGTTCAAAGGCCCGCGTGAACTGCGATCGCTAGCGCAACGCATTATCTGGCTGAGTGAGCGCCTGGCGTGGCTGGAATCGCAGCGGCATGAGTTCCTGCGCCATATTTCCCATGAGTTGAAAACGCCGCTGGCCAGTATGCGGGAAGGGACCGAGCTGCTGGCGGATGAAGTGGCAGGCCCGTTGACCCCCGATCAAAAAGAGGTGGTGGCGATCCTCGATCAAAGCAGCCGCCACCTGCAGCAACTGATTGAGCAATTGCTGGATTACAACCGCAAACTGGCCGATGGCCCGTCAGAACATGAGAATGTTGAGCTGGAAGAACTGGTTGATATGGTCGTCGCCGCCCACAGTTTGCCCGCTCGGGCTAAAATGATCCGCACCGAGGTGAAGCTTGATGCGGAAATCTGCTGGGCACAACCTACGCTATTAATGCGCGTACTGGATAATCTCTACTCCAATGCGGTGCACTACGGCGAGGAATCCGGTAACATTTGGATCCGCAGCCGCCAGGTTGGACAACGGGTGCAGATTGACGTCGCTAACAGCGGTACGCCGATCCCCGAAACGGAACATACCATGATATTTGAGCCTTTTTTCCAAGGTAGTCACCAGCGAAAAGGGGCGGTGAAAGGAAGCGGGCTGGGGCTGAGCATTGCTCAGGACTGTATCCGCCGTATGCGCGGAGAACTGAAACTGGTCAACGTTGCTGACGCTGATGTCTGTTTCCGAATTGAATTGCCATTAACCGCCGAGAATGAATAAATAATGTACACATGGTCTAAACGCGCCTCTTTACCGCAGACCGAAGGTTCACCACGTGTTTCTCAACGTGCACCGCTCGGCAAGCGCCCACTCTCTTTTCTGGGCCCGATGCTTTTGGCCCCGTTTCTGCTGACCGGTTGTGTTGAACGTGCCGCCAGTACTGATTTGGCCCAGCAGCAGCAAGAGTCCATTCCAGACATTAAAGTCGTGGATTACCGCATTGCACCTTGTGAAACCCTGCTGCCGCTTGATGAAAAAGAGGTGTTGGAAAACCCTCTCTACTGGCTGCGAGTGATGGATTGTGCCGAGCGTATCGGTTCCACTCAGGCTCGTGCATTGGTAAAAACCCTGCCGGGCAGCAACTGGCAAGGCGTTTTCAAACAAAGCATTCTGCTGGGTAGCGCTGAACCGACCTCGGCTGAACGCCGCCAGATTATCGAGCGCCTGAACAGTTATCGTCTTGATTTTCCAAACTCATTACGCCCACTGTTGCAGCTATGGCGCCAGCAGCAAGCCTTGCAGGTCTCACTGTTTGACGAGCGGGCTCGCTATCAGCACCTGCAGGAAAGCTCAGACAACCAGATAGATTTGCTGCGCCAAAACCAGGCTCATTTGCAGAACCAATTGCAGGAAACGTCACGCAAGCTGGAGAATCTGACCGATATCGAACGCCAACTCTCTTCGCGTAAGCAAATGCAGGGTGAAATCCCGGAAAACAGTGCAGCACAGCCAAAAGCGGATGCTGCCAGCAAGGGGGCGGCGACAACGCCAGTGCCGGCCAAAGCTAAAGCCAAAGAGGCTGAGCCTGAGGTAGAAAAAGGGACTGCTGTGCCAGTAGAACCGGAAGAAACCGACGCACCGCCACCTGTTCATAAGGAACCTTAAGCGCAATGACAGCTCGCAAACCGGCCAATCTTCTGTTGGTTGACGACGATCCCAGCCTGCTCAAGTTGCTGGGGATGCGCCTGACAAGCGAGGGTTTTCACGTTACTACCGCCGCAAGCGGTCAAGAGGCCCTGCGCCTGCTGGCACGTGAAAAGATCGACTTGGTCATCAGCGATTTACGGATGGATGAAATGGACGGCATGGCGCTGTTCGCTGAAATCCAGAAGTATCAGCCGGGTATGCCGGTGATCATTCTTACCGCTCACGGTTCGATCCCGGATGCGGTTGCTGCCACCCAGCAAGGGGTATTCAGTTTCCTGACCAAGCCGGTCGATCGCGATGCACTGTATAAAGCTATCGATGATGCGCTGTCGTTGTCGATACCGGCCGGTGATGAAAGCTGGCGTGAAGACTTTGTGACCCGTAGCCCGATCATGCTGCGCCTGCTGGAGCAGGCCAAGATGGTGGCGCAGTCGGACGTCAGCGTGCTGATCAACGGCCAAAGCGGTACCGGTAAGGAGGTGTTGGCGCAGGCGATTCACGGTGCCAGCCCGCGGGCGAAAAAAGCCTTTATTGCCATTAACTGCGGCGCATTGCCCGAGCAACTGCTGGAGTCCGAGCTGTTTGGGCACGCCAAAGGCGCATTTACCGGTGCGGTGAGCAGTCGTGAAGGCCTGTTCCAGGCCGCAGCCGGCGGGACGCTGTTCCTGGACGAGATTGGTGATATGCCGCTTTCGCTACAGGTGAAGCTGTTGCGCGTGCTACAGGAGCGCAAGGTGCGCCCGCTGGGTAGCAACCGCGATCTGGACATCGACGTACGTATCATTTCCGCGACCCACCGTGATTTGCCCAAAGCGATGGCGAAAAACGAGTTTCGCGAAGACCTCTACTACCGCCTGAACGTTGTCAACCTGAAGATCCCGGCGCTGAATGAGCGGGCGGAAGATATCCCGCTGCTGGCCAATCATTTGCTGCGCGAGTCGGCCCTGCGCCATAAGCCTTTTGTGCGCAGCTTCTCCTCCGATGCGATGAAACGCCTGATGACCGCCAGTTGGCCGGGCAACGTGCGCCAGTTGGTGAACGTGATCGAGCAGTGCGTGGCGCTGACCACCGCTCCGGTGATCAGCGAAGCGCTGGTAGAGCAGGCCCTGGAAGGGGAAAACACCGCGTTGCCGACCTTTGTCGAGGCACGTAACCAGTTTGAATTACACTATTTACGTAAGCTGTTGCAGATCACCAAGGGTAACGTCACCCAGGCCGCGCGCATGGCGGGCCGTAACCGTACTGAGTTCTATAAATTGTTGTCGCGCCACGAACTGGACGCCAACGATTTCAAAGAATGATGTTTTCTTTCATCAACCTGCCTAGTGCAGGTTCTCAACAAACGAGCCGGAAGGGTATAAACTCCGTTTTCTTTGTTGTGGCATGGCAGACCATAGAGATATGAGCAGATCACTTTCCATTGCGTTGGCCCAGCTGAATTTGCTGGTGGGCGATATTGAAGGCAACACGGAGCGCATGTTGCAAACCGTGCAAGAGCAGCAGAAGGCGGGAGCCGATCTGGTCATGTTCACCGAGTTGGCACTGTCGGGTTATCCGCCGGAAGACCTGCTGTATCGTGACGATTTCTATCAGCGCTGCGATACCCAGCTTAACCGCTTGCAACAGGCATCGGCCAATGTGGCGATCCTGGTAGGCCACCCATGGCGTGAAGGCGATAAGCTGTATAACGCGCTGTCGCTGTTTTCCGCGGGGCAGTTGCTGGCGCGTTACTTCAAGCAACAACTGCCTAATTACGGTGTGTTCGACGAAAAGCGCTACTTCCATGCGGGCGATGAAAGCTGCGTGGTGGATCTGAAAGGCTATCGTCTGGGGCTGTTGATTTGTGAAGATCTGTGGTTCCCGGAACCGGTGGATGCGGTGAAAGCGGCTGGGGCGGAAATTCTGTTGTCGATCAATGCCTCGCCGTATAACCGTGAAAAACCTTATATCCGTAAAACCCTGATGGCAGGCCACTGCCAGCGCACCGGCCTGCCATTGGTGTATCTCAATCAGATCGGCGGGCAAGATGAGCTGATTTTTGATGGTTGCTCAAAAGTGTTTGATGCCGCAGGCAATATGACCCATCGCCTGGCGGCGTTTGCTGAGCAGGTCACGCAGTTAGAATTCAACGGGCTGCAAGTGGTGCCGATGACCGCCCCGGCGGCGGAACTGCCGCAGTTGGCGCAGGTGTATGAAGCGCTGGTGCTGGCAGTGCGCGACTATGTGACCAAAAACGGTTTCAAAGGCGCGGTGCTGGGCCTATCCGGCGGTATCGATTCGGCGCTGACGCTGGCGATTGCCGTTGATGCCTTGGGCAAAGACAAAGTTCAGGCATTGATGATGCCGTTCCGCTACACGGCGGATATCAGCATTGCCGATGCTAAAGAAGAAGCTGAAATCCTCGGCGTCGAGTTTGACATCGTTTCTATTGAGCCGATGTTTGATGCCTTTATGGGCCAGTTGTCACCGATGTTTGTTGGCACCGAGCGTGACACCACCGAAGAAAACCTACAGGCGCGCTGCCGTGGTGTGGTGCTGATGGCGTTGTCTAACAAACGCCGCAGCATCGTGTTAACCACGGGTAACAAAAGCGAGATGGCTGTGGGTTATGCCACGCTGTATGGTGATATGGCGGGTGGTTTCGACGTGCTGAAAGATGTGCCGAAAACGCTGGTGTTCAAGCTGTCTGAGTATCGCAATACCGTCTCTTACGTGATCCCACAGCGGGTGATCGATCGTCCACCGTCTGCCGAACTGGCACCGGATCAGCTCGATCAGGACAGCCTGCCGCCGTACGACATTCTGGATGCCATTCTGGAAGGCTACGTTGAGCGCGATAAATCCGTCGTCGATCTGGTGGCTGAAGGTTTTGAAGATGCCATCGTGCGTAAGGTGATTCGCCTGGTGGATATCAACGAATACAAGCGCCGTCAGGCTGCCGTTGGGCCGCGCATTACCGCCCGTAGTTTTGGTAAAGATCGCCGCTACCCGATCACCTCTGGTTTTGGCCGTAAAAATTGGTAATTAAGGAATAAAGATGAAAAAAATCGACGCTATTATCAAACCGTTCAAACTGGATGACGTGCGTGAAGCGCTGGCTGAAGTTGGGATCACCGGGATGACCGTCACCGAAGTTAAAGGCTTTGGCCGCCAGAAAGGCCATACCGAGCTGTACCGGGGTGCAGAATATATGGTCGACTTCCTGCCGAAGGTAAAAATCGAAATCGTCGTGGCTGACGATATCGTGGATACCTGCGTAGAAACCATCATGCAAACCGCACAGACCGGCAAAATCGGTGACGGTAAGATCTTTGTCTTCGACGTAGCGCGAGTAGTCCGTATCCGTACCGGCGAGCAAGACGAAGAAGCGATTTGATCTGTTCGGTCTTGAGTGGACTGATGCCATAGGGGCGTAGCATTGCTGCGCCTTTATTGATTCTGGCCTAATGAACATTATCCGTTCTTATCCCCGATAGTCGCAATTGCAAATCGGAACTCCAATGAGCAGATATGACGTTTCAAGCAGCGAAGGAAAGTATGCTGAAGACTCTGCTGAGCTGGTCTTGGCAAATAGGCTGGGGATTTTTGCCCCTGATGAAATCGATGGCGCTGAATTGGTTCTGTTGGAGAAGCTTTACCAAGCTGTTTTTGAATAGCAATTCCCTCAGGGGCCAATCACTTTTTCAATGATAAAAGGTTGGCACCGCCGCTGGCTGGCAAATATCTATAAATGGGCCGGACAAGAGCGAACCGTGAATATCAGTAAAGGTGGCTTTATGTTTGCGCCTTCTACACAGTTGCCAAAGCTATTGAGTGAATTCGAAACAAAGTATCTCGCTAGATATACGCCATGCACAGGAATGAACAAAGAAGAAGTTATAGAGGCAATTGCGGTTATCCACGTAGAGTTGATACTGATTCACCCGTTCAGAGAAGGTAATGGGCGTTTATCGCGGCTTCTTGCTGATGTAATGGCTGTTCAAGGAGGATTCAAACCTTTGGATTACCAAAGTTGGGAGCAAAACAAAACTCATTACATATCAGCCATTCATGCAGGAATGGGCATGGACTATGAACCGATGAAGTATTGGGTCAGCAGAGCGCTAGAAAATGATTAAATCCCTAGGCGCAGGTGAGCAAACTTTTCGCGTTGAATTTTGAGAGAGGCTTCAATTTTATCCGATGATTGACCTGTTTCGATGGCGGTGGAAGTCACCACAGAACGAACAATCTGTTCACGGGAAGGTTTGATATAAGATACCACCGTTTTTTTAGCACTGTTCATCACTGTTCCCATCTGTATATCTAGTCACCAGAACAGATTATAAGTTAAAACTGATACAGATGTGCCAGTATTTTGGGCCTGTCCATGATCTGGCTATCATTCTAAAAAAGCGAACGCTATCGCGTTTTGCACACTTTCCCCGATAGCTTGCTGGCAAGCACCTACACTCAAAACAACCGTTTTGAATGAGGTTGTTTGCCATGATGACGTTACGCCAAATCCGCCATTTCATTGCCGTGGCAGAAACCGGCTCAATCTCCGCTGCCGCGCAGGCGGTGTTTGTCTCGCAGTCTTCGTTAACCTTGGCGATCCAGCAGTTGGAAACTGACATCGGCGTCAGGCTGTTCGAGCGCCACGCCAAGGGGATGAACCTCACGCATCAAGGCCATCAGTTTCTGCGCCAGTCCTATCTGATCCTCGCCACGGTTGATAACGCTAAGCGCAGCCTGCAATTGGGCACCGAAAGCCTGACCGGCAAGCTGACTATCGGCGTCACCAGTCTGGTAGCCGGTTATTTTCTGGTGGAATTGCTCAAGCGCTTCAAATCAGCCTATCCCAACGTGACGATCCAGGTGATTGAGGACGAGCGGCCCTATATTGAACATTTGCTGGTGAGCGGTGAAATAGATATCGGGGTGCTGATCCTGTCAAACATTGAAGACCGTGATGCATTGCAAACCGAAGTGCTGATGCATTCGCCGTATCGCCTGTGGTTGCCGCCGCTGCATCCGTTGCTGGAGCATGACAGCATCGGTTTAGCCGACGTGGCCAAACAGCCGCTGATCCAGCTCAACGTGGATGAAATGGATGTGCATGCCCGGCGGATTTGGGGCCGTGCGGGCCTCAAACCAGAGATTGCGATGAAGACTGCCTCCACCGAAGCGGTGCGCAGCCTGGTGGCGGCAGGAATGGGGATTGCCATTCTGCCGGATATGGCTTATCGCGCCTGGTCGCTGGAGGGCAATATGATCGAAGCACGCAAGCTGGTGGATCTGCTGGAGCCGTTAGATATCGGCCTGGCATGGCGGCGGGGCAGCGCCCGGCCGGAATTGGTAACGCCGTTCCTCACCATTGCGCGTGAGAACAGCAAGATGAATGTGGCTGGCCTAAAGCATTCGATTTAATCGAACGCTGCCTTCGGTATTTAGTATTTGTTGTCCGCAGCGTGCTCGCCTAGGCTGATAAAACCAAATAACTACATTTGGTTAACGTTTTTGTCACAAGGCGATCCGTAATGGCAGATGTACACCTCGTTTCAGGTTTGTCCTGTCAGCAGTTCATTAACGGCCAGTCGGTGGAAGGCGAAGGCCATTGTGAGCAAATTGTTAATCCTGCCAACGGCGAAACGCTGGTTTCTATCGCCGAGGCTTCGGTTACCCAGGTTAATAGCGCTGTTGCCGCTGCGCAGCAGGCTTTTTCCCACTGGTCACGCACCACGCCCGCTTTTCGTGCGGCTATTTTACTGCGTATCGCTGATGCCATTGAGCAGCAGGCTGAACGCTTGGCACGGCTCGAAGCGCTCAACTGCGGTAAACCCTTTCATCAGGCGTTGAAGGACGATCTACCTGCGGCTGTCGACGTATTCCGTTTCTTCGCCGGGGCGGTGCGTACTCAGCAAGGGCAACTGGCCGGTGAATATATTGCAGGCCACACCTCAATGATCCGCCGTGATCCGCTTGGGGTGGTGGCTTCTATCGCACCCTGGAATTATCCGCTGATGATGGCGGCCTGGAAGATTGCTCCAGCGCTGGCCGCAGGCAATACCGTGGTATTCAAACCTTCCGAACATACGCCGCTGACGATATTGGCGCTAGTGCCTGCGTTGCAGGAGATCCTGCCGCCGGGCGTGCTGAACATTGTTTATGGCGGTGGTGAAGGGGTGGGCAGCCATCTGGTGGGGCATCCGCAGGTGCGGCTGGTTTCCGTCACCGGCGATATCGTCACCGGGCAAAAGATCATGCAGGCCGCGGCAAAAAACGTGAAGCGCACTCATCTGGAATTGGGCGGTAAAGCCCCGGTGATCGTCTGTGATGATGCCGATCTGAACGAGGTAGTCAGCAGCATCCGCACCTTTGGCTATTACAACGCCGGGCAAGATTGCACCGCAGCCTGCCGGATCTATGCGCAGGCGGGGATTTACCAGAAGTTGGTAGATGCCTTGGGCGAAGCGGTTGCCAGCCTGCGTTTTGCCCGCAAGCGCGATGAAGACAACGAGATCGGTCCGCTGATCAGCAGCCGCCAGCGCGATCGCGTAGCCAGCTTTGTCGAACGCGCCCTCAGCCAGCCGCATATCGAACTGATTACCGGTGCGGCAGCCCATTCCGGCCCCGGTTTCTACTATCAACCCACCTTGCTGGCGGGTTGCCTGCAAACCGACGAAATCGTCCAGCGTGAAGTATTTGGCCCGGTGGTCAGCGTAACGCGCTTCGACACGCTGGAGCAGGCGGTGAGCTGGGCAAACGACTCCGAATACGGCCTGGCCTCTTCGATCTGGACGCAGAACATCGATCGCGCGCTGCATATCGCCGCGCATTTGCAGTACGGCAGTACCTGGATCAACACCCACTTTACCCTGGCGAGCGAGATGCCCCATGGCGGCCTGAAGCGCTCCGGCTACGGTAAGGATCTCTCCAGCGATTCATTACAGGATTACAGCGTTGTCAGGCATGTGATGGCGAAATTCAAATCCACTTTCTAGCCAGTCACATTATAAAAATCAGCCACATTCAGATACGCAACACAGGGGTAATTACGATGGGAAAAACAACCGCAGTCACCACACTTTCCGCGCTCTGTATCACCGTTGTTTGCGGCATGGCGCAGGCCGCCGATCAGCCGCTTGGCAAAGGCGAAGGGCGGCTGGATATCATTGCCTGGCCCGGTTATATCGAACGCGGCCAGTCGGACAAAAATTACGATTGGGTAACCCAGTTCGAGAAACAGACCGGCTGTGCGGTGAACGTGAAAACCGCCGCCACGTCCGATGAAATGGTCAGCCTGATGGCTAAAGGCGGCTATGATCTGGTGACTGCATCCGGCGATGCGTCACTGCGCCTGATCTACGGCAAGCGCGTGCAGCCGATCAATCCCGCCTTGATCCCTAACTGGAAGAATATCGACCCACGTCTGCTGAACGGCCCTTGGTATACCGTGGCGGGCAAAACCTACGGCACGCCTTACCAGTGGGGGCCAAACCTGCTGATGTATAACAGCAAAACCTTCCCGACGCCGCCAGACAGTTGGGCGGTGGTATTCCAGCAGCAGAATCTGCCGGATGGCAAAACCAACCAGGGTCGGGTGCAGGCTTACGATGGCCCGATTTATATCGCCGATGCGGCGCTGTACCTGAAAGCGACCCAGCCGCAATTGGGCATCACCGATCCCTACCAACTGACCGAAGATCAATATCAGGCGGTACTCACGCTACTGCGCAGCCAGCACGCGCTGATCCACCGTTACTGGCACGATACTTCAGTACAGATGAGCGATTTCAAAAACGAAGGGGTTGTGGCCTCTGGCGCTTGGCCGTATCAGGCTAATGCTTTGAAAGGTGAAGGCCAGCCGATTGCTACCGTTTTCCCGAAAGAGGGCGTCACCGGTTGGGCGGATACCACCATGCTGCACGCAGAGGCCAAACACCCAAGCTGCGCCTATCAGTGGATGAACTGGTCGTTGGAGCCGAAAGTGCAGGGGGATGTCGCCGCCTGGTTCGGCTCGCTACCGGCGGTGCCAGCAGGCTGTAAAGCCAGCACCTTGCTCGGTGACAAAGGTTGCGAAACCAACGGTTTTAACCAGTTTGATAAGATTGCCTTCTGGAAAACACCACAATCGGAAGGCGGCAAGTTTGTGCCCTACAGCCGTTGGACGCAGGATTATATCGCCATTATGGGCGGCAGATAAATATCAGCTTACTTATCCCGATCGCCTAACGGCTCCCTCTCCCTGCGGGAGAGGGCTGGGGTGAGGGGAAAGCAACGTGGAGCGTGCATCATGACCATTGCCGTACAGTTTATCGACGTTTCGCGCATTTTCGGCGATGTTCGTGCCGTTAACCGGGTTTCTGTCGACATTCAGGATGGAGAGTTTTTCTCCATGCTTGGGCCTTCCGGTTCGGGTAAAACCACCTGCCTGCGCCTGATCGCCGGTTTTGAGCAACTCAGCTCCGGCTCGATCCGCATTCACGGACAAGAGGCCGCCAATCTGCCACCGTACCAGCGCGATGTGAATACCGTATTTCAGGATTACGCGCTGTTCCCACATATGTCAGTGCTGGAAAACGTCGCTTATGGGCTGATGGTGAAAGGCGTAGCCAAGCGTGAACGGCTGGCGCGGGCACAGCAGGCGCTGGAAAGCGTCGCGCTGGGTTTTGCCGCTGAGCGCAAGCCTGCGCATCTTTCCGGCGGCCAACGCCAGCGTGTGGCACTTGCGCGTGCGTTGGTCAATCGCCCGCGCGTATTGCTGTTGGATGAACCTTTGGGTGCACTGGATCTGAAGCTGCGCGAGCAGATGCAGGGGGAGTTGAAAAAGCTGCAACGCCAACTGGGCATCACCTTTATTTTTGTCACCCACGATCAAAGCGAAGCGCTATCGATGTCTGATCGCGTTGCAGTGTTCAATAACGGCCGTATTGAACAGGTGGATTCACCGCGTGAGCTGTATATGCGGCCAAGAACGCCGTTTGTCGCCGAGTTTGTCGGCACCTCCAACGTGGTGCGCAGCGATCTGGCGCAGCGGTTATTGGGGCAGAACGCTACCTTCTCCATTCGTCCGGAACATATTCGCCTGCTGGATCACAGCGCTGCTGCGCAGGGTGAAATTCAGGTGCAAGGGACTTTGCAGGATATCCATTATCAGGGCGCGGCTACCCGTTACGAAATTGCCCTGAACAGCGGTGAAAAACTGCTAGTCAGCCAAGCTAATCCACAGTGGCAGGCGGCTGAACAGCAGCGCCTGATCGGCCAGCCGGTAACTGCCTGTTGGGCGCGTGAGGCGATGGTGCCGCTGCTGGAGGAGAGGTGAGATGGAGATGAGCATCGAGAATCCGGTTTCACAAAGCGGCAAAATCCGCGCGCTCTCTACCTATCTATACCGCAAGCCGACGCTGTATTTGTTGCTGCTGCTGGTGCCGCCGTTACTGTGGTTTGGCGCGGTGTATCTGGGTTCACTGCTGACGCTGTTGTGGCAAGGGTTTTACACCTTTGATGATTTCACTATGACGGTGACGCCGGATCTGACCTTTGCCAACCTGCGTGCGCTGTTCAACCCGGCCAACTACGACATCATCGTACGCACGCTCACCATGGCGGTGCTGGTGTCGCTGGCCAGTGCGGTGCTGGCGTTCCCGATTGCTTATTACATGGCGCGCTACACCAGCGGCAAAGTGAAGGCGTTCTTTTATATCGCCGTAATGATGCCAATGTGGGCCAGCTATATCGTCAAAGCCTATGCCTGGACGCTGTTGCTGGCTAAAGACGGCGTGGCGCAGTGGTTCCTGCAACATATGGGGTTAGAACCGCTGTTGGTGGGGATCCTGAGCATTCCCGGCGTGGGGGGGAATACGTTGTCCACCTCCGGCCTGGGGCGGTTCCTGGTGTTTGTCTATATCTGGCTGCCGTTCATGATCCTGCCGATCCAGGCGGCGCTAGAACGCCTGCCACCTTCGTTGTTACATGCTTCTGCGGATCTGGGTGCTCGCCCAGCACAGACGTTCCGCTATGTGGTCCTGCCGCTGGCGGTGCCGGGGATTGCCGCCGGTTCGATTTTCACCTTCTCGCTGACGCTGGGGGATTTTATTGTGCCGCAGCTGGTGGGCCCACCGGGCTATTTCATCGGCAGCATGGTGTATGCCCAGCAAGGGGCGATCGGCAATATGCCGATGGCGGCGGCTTTTACCCTGGTGCCGATCGTGCTGATTGCGATTTATCTTTCGATTGTTAAACGCTTGGGGGCTTTCGATGCACTCTGAACGCGCGCCGTTAGGGCTGAAATTGGCTGCCTGGGGCGGCCTGATCTTCCTGCACTTCCCGCTGGCGATTATCGCCATCTACGCTTTCAACACCGAGGAAGCGGCATTCAGCTTCCCGCCGCAGGGTTTGACGCTACGCTGGTTCAGCGTGGCCGCCGGGCGGCAGGATATTATCGATGCGGTGCTGCTTTCGGTGCAGATCGCCAGCCTGGCGACGGCCGTTGCGCTGGTACTGGGCACCTTGGCCGCTGCGGCGCTGTACCGTCGTGATTTTTTTGGTAAACAAAGTATTTCTCTGCTGCTGCTGTTACCGATCGCTTTGCCGGGGATTGTCACCGGTATCGCGCTGCTGGCGGCTTTCAAGACACTGAATATCGAACCGGGGATCATGACCATTGTGATCGGCCACGCCACCTTCTGCGTGGTGATCGTATTCAACAACGTGATCGCCCGCTTCCGCCGAACCTCGCACAGTTTGATCGAAGCCTCGATGGATCTGGGGGCCGATGGTTGGCAGACCTTCCGCTACGTGATCCTGCCTAACCTGGGTTCGGCACTGTTAGCGGGCGGCATGCTGGCGTTTGCCCTGTCATTTGACGAAATCATCGTCACCACCTTTACCGCCGGGCATGAGCGCACGCTGCCGCTGTGGTTGCTGAACCAGCTTGGTCGGCCGCGCGATGTACCGATCACCAACGTGGTGGCGCTGTCGGTGATGGTGCTGACCATGATCCCGATTCTGGGGGCTTACTACCTGACCAAAGGTGGGGAAAGCGTTGCGGGTAGCGGCAAGTAGCTTGAACTCTTATGTCCATTTTTTTAAAGGAAAACCCTATGCAAAGCCAACTGCTGATTAATGGCCAACTGGTTGCGGGCCAAGGTGAGAAGCTGCCGGTAGTTAACCCGGCAACGGGAGAGATCATTGCGCAGGTGGCAGAAGCCAGCGCACAACAGGTGGATCAGGCGGTATTGGCGGCAGATGCCGCGTTTACTGAATGGGGGCAAACCACGCCGAAAGAGCGGGCCGAGCATTTGCTGAAACTGGCTGATGTGATTGACGCACATGCAGCAACCTTCGCCAAGCTGGAGTCCCTCAACTGCGGCAAACCCTATCACTGTGTGCTGAATGACGAACTGCCCGCGGTTGCCGATGTGTTCCGCTTCTTTGCCGGTGCCAGCCGTTGCCTGAGCGGGTTGGCCGCCGGTGAATATTTGGCCGGGCATACCTCGATGATCCGCCGCGATCCGTTGGGCGTGGTGGCTTCGATCGCCCCTTGGAACTATCCGCTGATGATGGCGGCCTGGAAGCTGGCACCTGCGTTGGCGGCGGGCAACTGCGTGGTGATTAAGCCTTCTGAACAAACCCCTTTGACCACCTTCAAACTGGCAGAACTGGCGGCAGGTATTTTCCCGCCGGGCGTGCTGAACGTGCTGTTTGGCCGCGGAGCCAGCGTGGGCGATGTGCTGACGGGGCATAGCAAGGTGCGCATGGTATCGCTCACCGGTTCTATCGCGACCGGGGAACATATCATTGCCCACACCGCGCCGGGTATTAAGCGCACGCATATGGAACTGGGCGGCAAAGCCCCGGTGCTGGTATTTGATGATGCCGATCTGCAACAGGTAGTGGAGGGGATTCGCACCTTTGGTTTTTACAATGCCGGGCAGGATTGCACCGCCGCCTGCCGTATCTATGCGCAAAAAGGTATTTATCCCCGCCTGGTGCAAGCGCTGGGTGAAGCGGTCGCCAGCCTGAAGATCGGGCCACCAGAAGATAGCAGCACCGAACTGGGGCCGTTGATTACGGTACAGCATCTGGAGCGGGTGGTTGGCTTTGTTGAACGGGCCAAAGCGTTGCCGCATGTGCAGGTAGTCACTGGCGGTGAGAAGGTGAATGGCCCAGGGTTCTATTTCCAGCCGACGTTACTGGCCGGGGCACGTCAGGAAGACGAAATTGTGCAGCGCGAAGTCTTCGGCCCGGTGGTGACGGTGACGCCGTTTGATGATGAAGCGCAGGTGTTGGCCTGGGCGAATGAGTCAAACTATGGTTTGGCTTCCTCGTTGTGGACGCGTGATGTTGGCCGCGCGCACCGCCTGAGCGCACGCCTACAGTACGGCTGCACCTGGGTGAACACGCACTTTATGCTGGTCAGTGAAATGCCGCACGGTGGTCAGAAGCTGTCTGGCTATGGCAAGGATATGTCGATGTATGGGCTGGAGGATTATACCGCTATTCGCCATGTGATGTTTAAGCACTGATTCATCAGGTTTATCTGCAAAATAACGCGGTTTTCAGGCTGATAAAAATTGAAGGAGGTCATTAATGGCTATCACTCGTCGTGATTTTCTTAATGGAGTGGCGATTACCCTCGCTGCCGGTTTAACGCCGATGCAAATTCTGCGTGCATCGCCGCAAACCGCCAATAAAACCCTCTATTACCCGCCAGCCTTAACCGGCTTGCGGGGCAATCATCCCGGCTCATTCGAGCGTGCTCATCAACTGGGCCGCAGCGGTAAAGCGTTTGATTTTGGCACTGTGCCGGTTGAAGAAGAGTTCGATCTGGTGGTAGTCGGTGCCGGTATCAGCGGCTTGGCCGCCGCCTGTTTCTGGCAGCAGATGAAAGGTGGGCAACAGCGCATTTTGCTGATTGATAATCATGATGACTTTGGCGGGCACGCCAAGCGTAACGAATTCAGCAGCGAAAACGGCATGATCCTGGGTTACGGCGGCAGTGAATCGTTACAGTCGCCGCGCTCCAACTTCAGCCCGGTGGCGCTGGGGTTGCTGCAAAAATTGGGCGTCAGTATCGATAATCTGGAAAAGTCGTTCGATAAAACCTTCTATCCTGATCTGAACCTGAGCCGTGGTGTTTACTTCGATCGCAAGAATTTTGGTGTTGATAAAGTGGTGAGTGGCGATCCGGGCCGGGTGGTGGCGGATGATATTCCGCGCGATCGCCTCAACGGCCGTTCCTATGAAGCTTTTATTGGTGATTTCCCGTTAGCGGAAAGCGATCGCCAAGCGCTGATTGCGCTGCATACCCTCGATAAGGATTACTTGCCGGGCATGAGTCAGGAAGAAAAGGTCGCCTGGCTGGACAAGCACAGCTATAGCCAATTCCTGCGTGAGAAAGTGGGGCTGAGCGAGATGGCCATCCGCTATTTCCAACAGACTACCAATGATTTCCAGGCGGTTGGCATTGACGCCACCTCCTGTAGCGACGCGCGGATTTGTGATTTACCGGGCCTGAACGGCATGAACCTGCCGCCGCTGGACGAAGAGTCGCAGGCGGATCTCGACGATCCTTACGTTTTCCATTTCCCCGATGGCAATGCCTCGCTGGCGCGTCTGATGGTGCGCCACCTGATCCCGGCGGTTGCACCGGGCAACGACATGAACGATATCGTGATGGCGCAGTTTGATTACAGCCAGCTCGATCGCCCTGAATCGCCAGTGAAACTGCGGCTGAGCAGTACCGGCCTGCACGTGGCTAACGTGGGCGATAAGGTCGAAGTGTCTTACATCAGCGGGGTGAATATTTCTAAGGTGCGTGCCGGGCAAGTGGTGATGGCCGGTTATAATATGATGATCCCTTATCTGGTGCCGGAAATGCCTCAAGTGCAGCAGGAGGCGCTGAAGCAGAACGTGAAATCCCCTTTGGTCTACAGCAAGGTGGTGATCAGTAACTGGCAGCCGTTTATCAAGCTGGGCGTGCATGAAGTGTATTCGCCGACTGCGCCATACAGCCGCGTCAAGCTGGACTATCCGGTGAATATGGGCGGCTATCAGCACCCGCGCGATCCGAATCAGCCGATTGGCCTGCACATGGTATATGTTCCTACCTTGGCTGGCAGTGGCCTCAGCCCGCGTGAACAATCACGCAAAGGGCGAGCTTTGTTGTTGGGTACTTCCTTCGAGGTGCATGAACAGATGATCCGTGAACAGCTGCAAGGCATGTTGGGTTCCGCTGGGTTCGATCATCAGCGCGATATTCAGGCGATCACCGTTAACCGCTGGTCACACGGCTATTCGTATTTCCTTAATGGGATGTTCGATGATGAAGATGAAGCGAAGAAAATCATTGAAACGGCACGGCAACCGATCGGCAAGATCGTGATTGCCAATTCAGACTCCGACTGGAGCCCTTATGCCAATTCGGCCATCGATCAGGCGTGGCGCGCAGTGAATGAACTGGCCTACGGCAACGTTGCCGCTAAGGAGGGAGCATGAGCCTGCGTCCACTGTATCTGATGCTGTTGCTGGCCACAGGTTCGGCGCAGGCCATGTCGGCGGGTGAATATGTTGCCAAAGCGGGTGACTGTAGTGCCTGCCACACCATGCCAGGTGGCAAGACCTTGGCGGGAGGGATGGAGTTCCCAACCCCGTTGGGGGATATCTATGCCACCAACATCACGCCAGATGCGGTGCATGGCATTGGAGCCTATAGCTTTGCCGAGTTTGATCGCGCGATGCGCCAAGGCATTGCCAGAGATGGCCATCGTTTGTATCCGGCAATGCCTTATACCTCTTACGCCAAAATGAGCGCAGAGGATATGCGTGCCTTGTATGGCTATCTGATGCAGGAGGTTGCGGCGCAGCCCGTAGCTAACCGGGAAAACGACATCAGTTGGCCGCTCTCCATGCGCTGGCCGTTGGCGGTATGGAATATCGGGTTCCACGAAGATCAGTTTTATCAACCGGACAGCAAACAAAGCGCCGAGTGGAATCGCGGTGCTTATCTGGTGCAGGGGCTAGGCCATTGCGGCAGTTGCCACACGCCACGCGGTTGGGCCATGCAGGAAAAAGGGCTGGACGATAAAACGCCGGAGTTCCTGAGCGGAGCAGAACTGGACGGCTGGTATGCGCCGGGCATACGCGGGTTGCAGCAGGATGAAGTGTTCTCCCTGCTGAAAAGCGGGCGCAGCCAACATGCGGCGGTGGCCGGGCCAATGAGCGAGGTGGTGGTTCACAGTACTCAATATTTCAGCGATGCCGATCTGAACAGCATTGCGCTATACCTGCATAGCCTGACGGCGGCAGCATCGCAAACGGCTAGGGTGCCGTTTGCCGCGCTCAGCACCCTGGAAGCTGGCAGGCAGACCTATGCCAC
This sequence comes from Serratia sp. YWN4, assembly GCF_055790845.1. NCBI lineage: Bacteria > Pseudomonadati > Pseudomonadota > Gammaproteobacteria > Enterobacterales > Yersiniaceae > Serratia > Serratia sp. YWN4. The sequence goes on along the minus strand of NZ_CM147696.1, from coordinate 3,969,132 downwards.
CTATTGCTCAACCTGCCATGGTGACGCAGGGCGGGGCAGTGATCATGTAATTCCTGCCTTGGCAGGCAACTTGACGGTGACGGCAGAGAATCCGCTGACTGCGCTGCGAGTGGTGCTGGAAGGCGCACATACCCCAATTACCCAGCAGGGAACGACTGTGATCATGCCGGGCTATGGTTGGGTGCTGACCGATTCGGACGCTGCGGAGTTGATGAGTTATATCCGTGGCAGTTGGGGAAATCAGGCTGCGCCAGTTACGGCTGAGCAGGTTAAGGCGGCCCGTGCGTTGAAGGCACAGTAAAACAAGCAGGGTGCGGTTTGGTTTGTGCCGCACCCTGTACTCTTACAGCACCTTATGTGGGCCAAAGCATTCGTAGTGGATACGCTCGGCTGCCACACCCATCGCCAGCAACTGCTGGGCAATAAACTGCATAAACGGCACCGGGCCACAGAAGTAGTAATGCATCTGCGGGTTATTCAAGGTGGCACGCAGTGTGCTGAGATCCATCAGGCCACGGCGGTGGTAATCACGCTCTGCCACATCATCTGCACCAGGTTCCCGATACCAGACATGGCGGCTCAGGTTTGGCATGCGCTCGGCGATCTCCGCTACTTCGTCGGCAAAGGCATGAACCGCGCCGTTCTCTGCGGCATGCAGCCAATGAATCTCGCCCTGATGCTGATTTTTGTGCAGGCTATTGAGCATGCCCAGCATCGGGGTCTGGCCAACGCCAGCGGAAATCAGCGCCACCGGCGTGGTGGGCTCAACTTCCAGGAAGAAATCACCGTGTGGCGGCGCGATATGAATGATGTCACCTTCTTTGGCCTGCTGGTGCAGGAAGTTGGAAACCGCGCCCTGATCCTCACGTTTTACCGCGATACGGTAATATTCGCCGTTTGGCGCAGCGGTCAGTGAATACTGGCGTATTTCCTGATGTTCCAGGCTGGCATCGTTGATATACACCGCCAGATACTGACCCGGTTTGAAATCTGCCACCTTGCCACCGTCTACCGGTGCCAACATGAAGCTGCAAATCACCTCACTTTCCGGCTGCTTTTTGACGATGCGGAATGCACGCAGATCGCGCCAGCCGCCGTTGCTGTTTTCACTTTCCTGGTAGATCTGGCCTTCGCGCTGGATAAAAACGTTCGCCAATACGCCATAGGCTTTGCCCCAGGCGTCCAGCACTTCCTGGCCGGGGCTGAGCATTTCGTCCAACGTTGCCAGCAGATGGCTGCCGACAATCTGATACTGATCCGGCTGAATGTTGAAGCTGGCATGCTTCTGCGCAATGCGCTCTACCGCTGGCAGCAGTGCCGCCAGATTTTCCAGGTTGCTGGCGTAGGCGCAGATGGCATCAAACAAAGCCTGGCGCTGATCGCCGTTGCGCTGATTGCTCATATTGAAAATATCTTTCAATTCAGGGTGATGGGAGAACATACGATCGTAGAAGTGGGCGGTGAGTTTCGGGCCGGTTGCGACAAGTAGAGGGATGGTGGATTTTACGGTGGCGATGGTTTGGCTATCCAGCATGGAATCGCTCCTTGGGGTGATTTTAAATGATGCATTTTAAATGCATGTTATTGGTTTCAACCAGGCTTGTAAATACCCGTGTTTATCGGCGATTCACCGAACATGAAAAAACCGCACAATCATGATGAGTAAAAGTCCGTTGCCAATAAAGGGGTATTTAGTGGCGCAAAGCCTTGTGCCGCCTAAAGCCAATCGTTTGCGTAAAAACCTCTGTCAAGACCTATCCTCGGTGGGGGGAAACAGTTTACACTGTTGCCCAGAACCCAAACGGGTAGTTATTTGGTGATTTAAGTCAGGAGATGCCGGATGTTAAAGCGTGAAATGAACATTGCTGATTATGATGCCGAACTGTGGGCAGCCATGGAGCAGGAAGTGGTGCGTCAGGAAGAGCATATTGAGCTGATTGCGTCTGAGAACTACACCAGCCCGCGCGTGATGCAGGCTCAGGGTTCCCAACTGACCAACAAATACGCAGAAGGCTATCCGGGCAAGCGCTATTACGGCGGTTGCGAATATGTGGATATCGTTGAGCAACTGGCGATCGATCGTGCCAAAGCGCTGTTCGGCGCAGATTATGCCAACGTCCAGCCGCACTCCGGCTCACAAGCTAACTTTGCGGTTTACACCGCGCTGCTGCAACCGGGCGACACCATTCTGGGGATGAACCTGGCACACGGTGGCCACCTGACTCACGGTTCACCGGTTAACCTGTCCGGCAAACTGTATAACGTGGTGCCTTACGGCATCGACGAAAAAGGGCAGATCGACTATGACGATCTGGCCAAGCAGGCGCAGACTCACAAGCCAAAAATGATCATCGGTGGCTTCTCCGCGTTCTCCGGCATTGTTGACTGGGCAAAAATGCGTGAAATCGCCGACAGCATCGGTGCTTACCTGTTTGTGGATATGGCGCACGTTGCTGGCCTGATCGCGGCCGATGTCTACCCTAACCCGGTTCCTCACGCGCATGTTGTGACCACTACGACCCATAAAACCCTGGCGGGCCCGCGTGGCGGCCTGATCCTGGCGAAGGGCGGTGATGAAGAGTTCTACAAGAAGCTGAACTCTGCGGTGTTCCCTGGCGGCCAGGGCGGCCCGCTGATGCACGTGATCGCTGGTAAAGCGGTAGCGCTGAAAGAAGCGATGGAGCCTGAGTTCAAGGTGTACCAGCAGAAAGTGGCAACCAACGCTAAAGCGATGGTAGAAGTATTCCTGGCACGTGGCTACAAAGTGGTTTCCGGTGGTACCCATAACCACCTGTTCCTGCTGGATCTGGTGGACAAAAACCTGACCGGTAAAGAAGCCGATGCCGCGCTGGGCCGTGCCAATATCACCGTTAACAAAAACAGCGTGCCAAACGATCCGAAGAGCCCATTTGTGACTTCCGGTATCCGTATCGGTACTCCTGCGGTAACCCGCCGCGGCTTCCAAGAAGCCGATGTGCGTGAGTTGGCTGGTTGGATTTGCGACGTGCTGGACAATATCAACGACGAAGCCACCATCGAACGCACCAAGAAGAAAGTGCTCGATATCTGTGCGCGTCTGCCGGTTTACGCATAATTACGCTGAGCTGCATACTGAGAAACCCGCTGCGGCGGGTTTTTTTACGCTTATTGCCAGCAAACTGTGAACTACTTTGCACTCCAATCCTTTGAGGGTGAATGAGGATTGCTACAGTGTGTGAGCTCTGTCAAAGTATCGCCCTCACCCCGGAGGGAACATGGTTCTGCAATCAACGCGTTGGCTCGCTATCAGCTATTTCACTTATTTCTTCTCTTATGGCATTTTTCTTCCGTTCTGGAGTGTCTGGCTAAAAGGTGAGGGCATCCCGCCGGAAACTATCGGCATTTTGCTGGGGGCTGGGCTGGTGGCTCGTTTCCTGGGGAGCCTGCTGATTGCACCGCGCGTCAAGGATCCTTCCCATTTAGTCACCGCACTGCGCCTTTTAGCCCTGCTGACGCTGGCATTCGCCATTGGCTTCTGTTTTGGTAACGGCTGGGCCTGGCTGATGCTGGTGATTGCCGGTTTCAACCTGTTCTTCTCACCGCTGGTACCCTTGACCGATGCGCTGGCAGCTACCTGGCAGCGGCAGATCACGCTGGATTATGGTCGGGTGCGGCTGTGGGGATCGCTGGCCTTTGTGATCGGTTCGGCGCTGACCGGCAAGCTGGTGTCCGTTTGGGGTCATAATGCGATTTTGTACAGCTTGCTGCTCAGCCTGTTGGTAATGTTGCTGGGGATGCTGCTGAAACCCAGCGTGATGCCGCAGGGTGAGGTGCGTGCCCAGAATGAAACCAGCCGCTCCTGGCGTGAGTTGCTCAGTGAAGGGCCGGTATGGCGTTTTCTGCTATGTGTCACTCTGCTGCAAGGGGCGCATGCCGGTTACTACAGTTTTGCTTCTATCTATTGGCAGGAGGCGGGATATTCTGCCGCGACCATTGGTTACCTGTGGTCGCTGGGCGTAGTGGCCGAGGTGATTATCTTTGCCAGCAGTAATTTCCTGTTCCGCCGCTGGAACGCGCGCAACCTGCTGCTGCTTTCGGCAGTGTGCGGCCTGCTGCGCTGGAGCCTAATGGCGTCTACCACCGAACTTACCGGCTTGCTGTTGATGCAGGTGCTGCACTGCGGCACTTTCACCGTTTGCCATCTGGCGGCGATGCGCTTTATCGCTGCATGTCAGGGGGCGGAGGTGATCCGCTTGCAGGCGGTTTATTCTGGATTGGCGATGGGGGGCGGTATCGCGATCATGACCGTGTTGGCCGGTTTCCTGTTTGAGCATTTACAGGGTGGGGTATTCTGGGTAATGGCCGCAGTGGTGGTGCCCGCGCTATTTATTCGTCCACCGGCGGCTAGCAGTCGTTAAGGCTTTTCCAGCAGCGCACGAAGTGCCTTGCGCTGCTGGCGTGCCAACGGCAGTTCGATATAAATCAGCGATGGCTCTTCCGTTGCATAGGGGCTGAGCACCAGAGTGACTCCCGGTGGCGCGCCAGAGTGCAGATAATCCGCCAGCGGCAGGTACTTGATATTAAGCGGTAACAGCGTCAGTTCGCGGAGCTGATATTCTACTTCTTCTTCCAACTGTGGGTCATCCTGCGTTAGCAACAGCAGCTGTTTTTCCTGCAAGGTATTCCCCTGCATGAGCCAAGCGCCAAAGCTGATGGCGACCAATCCCGCTTCTTCTCGTGAAAACCGAAGGCCATATTCCCGTTCAAACGGCACCAGTGCTTCTTGCGTGGTGCGCATCAAACGTGGGTACTTACGTACCACCTCTTCCAGCAGCAGATTGTCGATGCCGATAGCAAAACGGCAGCGCTCAATGGCCGGAGCCAGATGGGCGAACAGTTGGCTGATGAGTTCTTCCCTGCTGCTGAAGTTCATGCCGGAGAGTTGTTGAAACCGTTCCACCATGCGCTCAATGGCGGCCATCAGACGCCGATCTTCCTCCGAGTCACTGCTGCTATAGCTGTGGTTTTTCATCATGACCAGCATCAGCACCAGAAAATCGCGTTCGCAAGTCTCTGCAGGCAGGTTGAACAACCGGCTCAGCGCTTGATGCAGTTCATGAGCGGCAGGTTGCTCCGGCTTGCACTGTAGCCACTCATGTTGGGTTCGGTCGAAATCGGGGTGATGCTGGTGTTGGCTATCCCAGGCGCAATAGCAGAGATAGTGCTGCAAGAGTTGCCTATCGCGTTGGTCGAAACAGCGGTTAAGCCATTGCTCACACTGGTTGAGGCACAATTCCAGCGCCGGTATTTGCTGGTGATTGAGAGAGATGGCCTGCTGAAGCTGCGGGCCAAAATGCTGTTCGACAAATTCCGGGCTGCAACGTAAAGCCCGCCGCAGCCAGTGCAGCAGGCAAAGGCGCTGGTTGAGCGTACTCCCTAGAATCTGGTAACCACTAGCAGGATTACCGCCGATTTCCAGGTGGTGGAAACGCTGGATTTCACTGGCAACCTCGGCTATATCTTGCCGGGCAGTGGGGAGGTCGACGCCATTGATTCGGCTGATAGTCTCCAGTTGTACCACAGGCACCGGCGTGTACAGCATCAGTAGCAGATTGCAGCGCCGTTGTTGACCGGAGAGCTCAGGCACAGAAGAAGTGTCTAGGCTCATATCACCTTCTGGAAGGTTATGTTTAAATTCTGCTTAAGCATAGCAAAAGGCATCGTGGCGGCACGGCTGTTGCCTCTGGTTTTATTTAGGCTTACAACTTTCGTCACAGTTCTTCTGTGCTTCACGGTTGGTTGAAGCGTGGTTTATGTTACTTTATAACAATAATGAGTATGATTTGATGATGAATCTACGTGGCCCGTTGGCCGGCTTATTAGGTTTGTTCTGCGTGGGGGCTAGTGCCCATCCACACAGTTTTATCGATATGAACACCACCTTTGTGGCGAAAGATCAGAAATTGATCGGTTTGAAAATGGTTTGGGTTATGGATGAAATGACCTCGGCAGATCTGCTGTATGACGCAGAGAATGCCAAAAGTGACTCGGAAATCTGGAAGAAATTGGCGGCGGAGGTGATGGCCAACGTGCTCGGGCAGCATTATTTCACCGATATTTATCGCGACGGCAAACCGGTGAAGTATCTGAATCTGCCAACTGAATATCATCTTTCTCGCCAGGGGCATAAAGCAGTGCTGGAATTTGTGATGCCACTGGCCGAACCGCAGGCGCTGGCCGGTAAGCCGTTTGAGATTTCTACTTACGATCCCACCTATTTTGTCGATATGGCCTATCAGGATAAAAAAGCGCTGCATCTGCCGCCAGAAATGGCGCAGCAATGCAAGTTCAGCCTGGTTACGCCGAAACCGGATTCATCATTGCAGGCTTATGCATTGTCTCTCGATAAAAATGATTCACCCGGCGAGGACATGGCGCTGGGGCAGCAGTTTGCACAGCGGGTAACGCTACAATGTCAGTAAACCTTGTGGGGAAGAGGCCTTGGCTATTCAGCCTGTGGCCATTGTTGCTGCTGTTTATCGCTTTGGCAGTGGGAGCGCAACTGGTGTGGCACTACTGGCCGCAGTTGTTGATGCAAAGCGTGCTGTGGCAAAAAGAGCTGCATCAGCAAATGGCTGCACTGCTGCAACAGGTCAAGGCTGCACCGCAACAAGCCGGGTTGGCCTTGATGCTGTTCAGCCTGAGTTACGGCGTGCTGCATGCGCTCGGGCCGGGCCACGGCAAGGTGGTGATCGCCACTTATCTGGCGACTCATCCGGCGCGGCTGAAAAGTAGTTTGCAACTGACGTTTGCCGCTTCGCTGCTGCAAGGGCTGGTGGCGATTGCTTTGGTCACGCTGGTATTGGTGGTGTTGCAGCTCTCTTCCCGCCAGTTGCATCAGAGCAGCTTCTGGCTGGAGAAGGGCAGTTTTGTTCTGGTGATGTTGCTTGGTGCATTGCTGACCTGGCGGGCGCTGAAACGTTTATATCAGGCAGTGAAAGCCATGCGGCCAACGCCGACGATGCGTATTAACCGTGTGCAACCGCTGCCAGCGGATCATGTTCACAGTGCCCACTGCGGTTGCGGGCATCGGCATTTGCCCAGCGATGCCGAATTGCAAGCAGGCAGTGATTGGCGCATCAGAACGGCGATCGTGCTGGCAATGGGCATGCGCCCCTGTTCTGGGGCGATTCTGGTGTTGCTGTTTGCCAAAGTGATTGGTGTGTTTACCTGGGGTGTTCTTTCAGCGCTGGCGATGGCATTGGGGACTTCGTTGACCATTTCTGCACTGGCGCTGTTTGTACATTACAGCCGCAAACTGGCGGTGCGCATCAGCCGCCAGCGTGCGCCAGCAGCCTGGAGCGGGCTGGCCTGGGGATCGCTGGCGTTGGTCGGGGGGCTTATCCTGTTGTTTGCCGGGGTACTGCTCTACGTTAGCGCACAGCCGGAATTGGGTGGTGGCATTCGTCCTTTTGCTCGCTAGTGGGCATAAAAAACGCTGCATTTGCAGCGTTCAGGCTGTCAACACACCCTACAGCGTTTTTAGCCATTGGCGGGAAACACGGCGTGCATCAATTTCGATTTCAATATCGATAATCGGCGGTGAAGCCCAGTGCCAGCGCAAGCCACTGCTCAACGCTCCGCGCATCAGTAACTCAGGGACAATGGTGTGAAACAGATTGTGCGTGCTGTAGAGGTGCATATCCGACACGTCTTGCCATTGCACATTCATCGTCTGGAGGCGGGATTGCAGATCGCCGATGGCAAATCTGATTTTTTCCTCCAATGCCGCAGGTGAAGTCTCCCCAAGTCTGACAATATATTGCCGGTAGTTGGGCCGATCGGGGCACTCTGCGGCGCCGGAGGTCACAAAGTCTGGTGGTGTTCCGGCGTTATCACAGGGAACCGTATAACAGAAGGCATAAAGGCTGGGGACGGTAGGCGGATCTAGCAGGGGAATGAGATTGCACCGGGCAACAGGATTAGTTTCATCCTTGAACAACCCCCATTCGGCCAGCGTGGCAACATAGTGACGATTGAAGGTAACAAATTCCGCTTCATTCACTGCTGCCGGGGAACGTAACTCACAGGCACAGAGGGCGGTGAGTGGCCGACCAATAGACTGAAGATGTTGGCGAATAAAGGCGAATCCTGCTGAGAGAGAGGGGAGATCGTGCAGCCTGACTCGTTCTATAACATAACCTGGTTTGGCCATTACGGCAGCCGAATATTGAAAGCCGCCGGGAATGAAGCTGTAGCCGCCCGGCAAGAAATCGACCAAAGGCTTTAATTCCATGATGTATTCTCCTGATATGTGGAAAGCGGTTGCTCATTTATTGCTGTGGGAGTGGCCGGGGATAGCGTGCAGAGCGCTCCAGCCACCAGAGGATTGAACCACCCGTTAATACAACCAGTTGTGTACCGATAAGCAGACTGAAGCCGAAGAAGAATCCTGCCGTTGCCCCCTCTGTGGCGGTCGTAAGAAGCGCAATAACCCATCCCATCAGCGCGGGCATCAGGCCCGAAACCAGTGCGCTGATGCCATTCACTACGCCATAGGCGCTTGCCGTGTGCTCTGGCCGAGAGTAGTACTGAATGGTGCTGGGAATGGCGACGCTCTGCGCGCCCCAGAAAAAATTAGCGGCAATCAGGCAATAGGCGGCAATAAAACGATGCGTTGTATTGATTGCCAGAAATATGAAAAGTGCGACAGCAATGCTGGCAACAACGAAAATCAGCGGCACATGGCGGCGTGGCAGCCGATCGTGTACCACACTGCCGAGTAAAACGGCGATGACGATGGCGTATTGCGGCAGTGAAGCAAGCCAACTCATTTCCTGAGTAGAGAATCCGCGCGCTTCTTTCAAATAGGCTGGCAGCCAATTGCTGGCTCCCCAGATATAAGAAAGAAAGGCGGAGGAAATGACCGTCATCAGCCAAAGATGGCGGGTTTGCAGTGCGCCACTAAAAAGTTCTTTGAGCTGCCTGCTCGCTTCTCCCAGTGAATGGGGTTTGAGTAGGAGTTTGCTATAGCTCGTGGGCATATGAATAAACGCCAGCACCAGCGGGATGCCGAGAGCGATATTAATGATGCCGAGTGTATAAAACGAGAACTGCCAGCTCTGGGCTAACAGAAGAAAACCGATAAACGGGTAGCCTATTGCCAAACCCAGCCCGGCTCCCATGCTGATGAACGCATTGGGTTTACCGTTAGCATGGCCGTCAAAATGCGCTTTGATATAAGAACCGGCAAGCGCTAATAGTGGCCCTTCGGAGATACCGAGTATCAAACGTGAGGAAAGCAGGAGTTCGTAGCTTTGCATATAGGGGGATAAGAACGTGATACCACCCCAGAAAATGAGCCCAAATAGCAGACTACGCCTCACGCCGAAGAGGGCGGAGCAGAATGGCGTCAGCACAAGTGAGGAAAAGCCATAACCCAGCATAAAGGCGGTGGCCAATATGCCCTGATGAGTACGATCCTCGGGGGCCAAGCCGATATGTTGCAGGAACTCATGGTCCGTTATCAGTACCGAAATATTGATACGATCAACATAGGAAATCATAACGATAATAAATAAAGTGATTACGCCATACCAACGTGCGTGATTTTTTCGCATACTCTCAATCCTTTTTGAATGAGATATCTTAATGAGCTAATGCGTACCTATTTAATGGTAGAGAATGTTTTCTGTATATAAGAGTGGGGAAATATTGCAATTAATTAACTGATAAAAATATCTGTATTATTATTAACGATTTCGATTAGTTGAATTTTATCTTCAGCCGATTGCTTCACTTTATTTGTTTCGCAGATGAAACTTTCTCATTTGCGATCAGCTGGTTAGGAGTGTTGTTGCAAACTGATTTTCTGTCAAGGTGATTTTATTATTCACGTTGCTATTTTTTTAAATTACTTGAGTTGTTTCAGTTTTTATATCGATATTTATTTTACTTAATGTAGAGATTGATATCGTTATATTTTCTCGAGATGGTATTTTTTATCAGGAATTTGGGAGTTTGCGTTTATAAAATACCGAGTGTGGTTCAGTATTATTATATTGGTTGGCATTGATGGTTTTTAACCAGAGAAAAGCGCTGCATGTGCAGCGCTTTTCCTGAAAGTTCAGCAGGTTGAATCGGTAATCTTAGCGCTTCAGCGCTTCACTCAACTCTTCACGCATGGCAGAAAGCAGAGATTTCACCACGCGCGGGTTACCGGCAACCACGTTACCTGAACTTAGGTGGTTGTGGCCGCCAACAAAGTCGGTCACCAGGCCGCCAGATTCACGCACCAGCAGTTCACCTGCGGCAAAATCCCAAGGCTTCAGGCCGATTTCAAAGAAACCGTCAACGCGGCCAGCAGCCACGTAAGCCAGATCCAGCGCAGCAGAGCCGGTGCGGCGGAAGTCGGCACACTGAGTGAACAGTTTACCCACCAGATTGATATAGGCCGGAGCATGCTGTTTGACTTTGAACGGGAAGCCGGTGGCCAGGATGGTGCCATCCAGATCTTTGGCATTAGTGCCACGCAGGCGGTAACCGTTGAGCTGTGCGCCCTGACCACGGGTAGCGGTGAACAGTTCGTTACGCATCGGATCGTAAACTACCGCAACTTCGGTGCGGCCTTTGATGCGCACGGCGATAGAAACCGAGAAGTGTGGAAAACGTTTGATGAAGTTAGAGGTGCCATCCAGCGGATCGATCACCCATTGTACGTCCTGATCAACGCCGACCAACTCACCACATTCTTCACCAATAATGGTGTGTTGTGGGTAAGATTTACGGATGATGTCGATGATCAGATGCTCTGCATCGCGATCGACGTTAGTGACAAAGTCGTTTGACCCTTTTTGTGTCGCTTCTACAGCGTCTGGGGTTTCGTAATTTTTGACAATCAGGTTACCGGCCTTGCGCGCAGCGCGCACGGCGATAGTCAGCATCGGATGCATGGGTATCTTCCACAGGATGTTAAAGAACAGGAAACGGCGCGGAGTATAGCAGGTATTCGGCAAAATGCCTATGGCTGTGTTAGAATGCTATGATTTTCCGCTACGTTCAGAGTTTGTATGCTGCACAATATCCGCATTGTCCTGGTCGAAACTTCCCATACCGGTAACATGGGCTCCACTGCCCGTGCCATGAAAACCATGGGGTTAACCAATCTTTACCTGGTTAATCCGTTGGTAAGGCCTGATTCACAGGCGATCGCTCTGGCAGCCGGTGCCAGTGATGTCATCGGTAATGCCACCATTGTTGATACCTTTGATGAAGCGATTGCCGGTTGTAGCCTGGTGGTGGGCACCAGTGCGCGTTCGCGTACTTTGCCTTGGCCGATGCTGGAACCCCGTGAATGTGGGATGCGTGCAATAGCGGAAGGGGAACAGGGGCCGGTTGCCTTGGTGTTTGGCCGCGAGCGCGTTGGTTTAACGAATGATGAATTGCAAAAATGTCATTATCATGTCGCCATTCCTGCCAACCCGGATTACAGCTCGCTGAATCTGGCGATGGCGGTGCAGATCCTGGCGTATGAAGTGCGCGTTGCCTATCTCGATCGCCAGCAAGAAGGCGTTCCGCCGCTGGAAGAAACACCTTATCCGCTGGTGGACGATCTCGAGCGTTTTTATCAGCATCTGGAGCAAACGCTGCTGCATACCGGCTTTATCCGTGCGGCACATCCGGGGCAGGTCATGAGCCGTTTGCGGCGTTTATTTACCCGGGCGCGCCCGGAAGCGCAAGAGCTGAATATCTTGCGTGGCATGCTGACGTCGATCGAAAAACAGGATAAACATCAAGGTAATTAATCGTGATGTTGTCTAGCGGTTACGGGCAATAGCATTATTTATCCGATAGTTATAAGATGTATTTTATATGCACTGGATGGGATAAAGCACGAAATGTGCTAATAGTTGAGTAAATTACTAGGTTAAATAGTTGACTGGATTACTCGGGAATGTCAAACTTTCGGCCATGTTTGACCAACAGGTAACCATTTAGCTATGAGACTGACATCCAAAGGCCGTTATGCCGTAACTGCTATGCTCGACGTAGCATTGCATTCCCAGGAAGGGCCAGTACCATTGGCGGATATTTCCGAACGCCAAGGTATCTCGCTCTCTTATCTGGAACAATTATTCTCCCGTCTGCGCAAGAATGGCCTGGTGGCCAGCGTGCGTGGGCCGGGCGGTGGTTATCTGCTGGGCAAAAACGCGGGTGAGATCGCGGTAGGTGCGGTGATCTCGGCCGTCGATGAGTCGGTAGACGCCACCCGTTGCCAGGGCAAAGAAGGCTGCCAGGGCGGCGATCGTTGTCTGACCCATACCCTGTGGCGCGATCTGAGCGAGCGCATCAGCGGGTTCCTGAATAACATTACGCTGGCTGAACTGGTCAACAACCAGGAAGTGCTGGACGTGGCGGATCGCCAAAATAGCGATACGCGCCGCACGGCCAATGGTCGAGTGCAAGAAACGATCAACGTTAATCTGCGTGCATAAGCAGCTGGCGATAAATTTATTCGTTTTTGGAAGTGATGTACGGAGCACAAGAGCAATGAAATTACCGATTTATCTGGACTACTCGGCAACGACTCCGGTCGATCCACGTGTTGCCGAGAGGATGATGCAGTTTTTGACCCTGGATGGTACTTTCGGCAACCCGGCTTCCCGTTCCCACCGTTTCGGGTGGCAAGCGGAAGAAGCGGTCGATATCGCCCGCAACCAGATCGCCGAACTGGTTGGCGCTGACCCGCGTGAAATCGTGTTCACTTCTGGGGCAACCGAATCTGACAACCTGGCGATCAAAGGCGCAGCCAATTTCTATCAGAAGAAAGGCAAGCACGTCATCACCAGCAAAACCGAACATAAAGCCGTGCTGGACACCTGTCGCCAGCTTGAGCGCGAAGGCTTTGAAGTCACCTACCTGGCACCACAGAGTAACGGGATTATCGGCCTCAAAGAACTCGAAGCCGCCATGCGCGAAGACACCATTCTGGTTTCTATCATGCATGTGAATAATGAAATCGGCGTGGTGCAGGATATCGAAGCGATCGGCGAAATGTGCCGTGCCCGCGGTATCATCTACCATGTGGATGCCACGCAGAGCGTGGGTAAATTACCGATCGACCTGAGCAAACTGAAAGTCGATCTGATGTCTTTCTCTGCCCACAAGATTTATGGCCCGAAAGGCATTGGTGCGATGTACGTGCGTCGTAAGCCGCGTATCCGTATCGAAGCCCAGATCCACGGTGGCGGCCATGAGCGCGGCATGCGTTCTGGTACTCTGCCGGTTCACCAGATCGTTGGCATGGGCGAAGCTTATCGCATTGCCAAAGAAGAAATGGCGAGCGAAATGGCACGTTTGCGTACTTTGCGCGATCGTCTGTGGAACGGCGTGAAAGATATGGAAGAAGTGTATCTGAACGGCGATCTGGAGCAGGGCGCTCCGAACATTCTCAACGTCAGCTTCAACTATGTTGAAGGCGAGTCGCTGATCATGGCGCTGAAAGATCTGGCGGTTTCTTCCGGTTCTGCCTGTACCTCTGCCAGCCTTGAACCTTCCTATGTGCTGCGCGCACTGGGGATGAGTGATGAGTTAGCGCATAGCTCGATCCGTTTCTCCCTGGGGCGTTTCACCACGGAAGAAGAGATCGATTACACCATTTCGCTGGTGCGTAAATCTATCGGTCGCTTGCGCGATCTTTCTCCGCTGTGGGAAATGTTCAAGCAGGGTGTAGATATCAGCAGCATCGAATGGGCACATCATTAATTCTCAGGATTTAGGAGCAACGTCATGGCTTACAGCGAAAAAGTAATCGATCACTACGAAAATCCACGTAATGTGGGATCCTTTGACAACGAAGATCCTACCGTCGGTAGCGGCATGGTGGGGGCTCCGGCCTGTGGCGACGTAATGAAGCTACAGATCAAGGTCAACAATGAAGGGATTATCGAAGATGCCCGCTTCAAGACCTACGGTTGTGGTTCTGCTATCGCGTCCAGCTCGTTGGTCACCGAGTGGATGAAAGGTAAATCGCTTGATCAGGCTGAAGCGATCAAAAATACCCAGATCGCCGAAGAGTTGGAATTGCCGCCGGTTAAAATTCACTGCTCGATCCTGGCCGAAGACGCCATTAAAGCAGCTATTGCCGACTATAAAAGCAAACACAGCGCCAAGTAATTTTTTGAGTGATACCCAATAGATTTCCAGCCACTGCCAACCGCGCCGTAGAGTGAAAGATAAAGGGTATATTGAGTGTGAGGTTGTTATGTCGATTACTATGAGCGACAGCGCTGCACAGCGTGTTCAGGCGTTTTTGAATCACCGTGGCAAAGGTCTTGGCTTGCGTTTGGGAGTGCGAACTTCCGGCTGTTCCGGGATGGCGTATGTGCTGGAATTTGTTGATGAAACAAACGATGATGACATCGTTTTTGAAGACAAAGGTGTCAAGGTGATCATTGACGGCAAGAGCCTGGTCTACCTTGATGGCACGGAGCTTGATTTCGTTAAGGAAGGCCTGAACGAAGGCTTCAAGTTCAACAACCCGAACGTCTCAAGCGAGTGTGGCTGCGGCGAAAGTTTTAACGTCTGACAGTCCATCGTGCTCCCCCGCAATGTGCGGGGGAAGCTTAACCATCACGATAACGCCCAGAGCACGCTATGGATTACTTTACTTTATTCGGGCTACCGGTTCGCTATAACGTGGACGGCAGCTTGCTTACCTCGCGCTATCAGGATTTGCAGCGCCAATTTCACCCCGATCGCCATGCTCTCCAGCCTGAACGTGAACGCCTGATGGCGTTGCAGCAGGCAGCCACCATCAATGAAGCCTATCAGTCGCTGAAGCACCCGTTAAAACGCGCGGAGTATATGCTATCTTTGCACGGTTTTGATTTGCGCAACGAGCAACACACCCTGCGCGACACCGCGTTCCTGATGGAACAGTTGGAGCTGCGCGAAGAACTGGATGCCATTGAACGCAAACCCGATGCAGAAAGCGCGCTTGCCGCTTTTGCCGCGCGCCTGAACAACATATTTAAGCAGCGCAGTGCGCAGATGGTGCAGGAACTGGATAACCAGCAGTGGCCGCAAGCTGCTGACACCGTGCGTAAATTACGTTTTTTGGACAAACTTCAGCAGCAAGTTGAACAACTCGAAGAAAAATTGCTGGGTTTTGAGTAATACATTTTGATTGTGGAAGCCCCTTAACATGGCCTTATTACAAATTAGTGAACCTGGTCTCAGCGCCGCGCCACACCAGCGCCGCCTGGCTGCCGGGATCGATTTAGGCACCACCAATTCGCTGGTTGCTACCGTGCGCAGCGGGCAGGCGGAAACGCTGGCCGACGAGCAGGGGCGCGAGCTGCTGCCTTCGGTCGTGCATTATCAGGCCGAAGAACATCACGTAGGCTGGGCCGCACGCGCGCAGGCAGCACAGGATCCGGCTAATACCATCAGTTCGGTCAAACGCCTGATGGGCCGTTCTCTGGCCGATGTGCAGCAGCGTTATCCGAACCTGCCATACCAGTTTCAGGCCAGCGATAACGGCTTGCCAATGATGGTTACCGCCGCTGGCCTGATGAATCCGATCGGGGTGTCTGCCGATATTCTCAAAGCACTTTCTGCACGGGCAACTGCGGCGTTAGAAGGCGAACTTGATGGTGTGGTGATCACCGTTCCGGCTTATTTCGACGATGCACAGCGCCAGGGCACCAAAGACGCCGCGCGTCTGGCTGGCCTGCACGTGTTGCGCCTGCTGAATGAACCTACCGCAGCAGCGATCGCCTACGGGCTGGATTCCGGTCAGGAAGGGGTGATTGCCGTTTACGATCTGGGTGGTGGCACCTTTGATATTTCCATTCTGCGCCTCAGCCGTGGCGTGTTTGAAGTGCTGGCGACCGGTGGTGATTCCGCGTTGGGCGGCGATGACTTCGATCATCTGCTGGCCGATTGGCTGCGTGAGCAAGCCGGTGTGGCCGACCGTAGCGACCACGGCGTTCAGCGCCAACTGCTGGATGCCGCGATTGCCGCCAAAATCGCCCTGAGCGATGCGCCAAGCACCAAGGTTGAGGTTGCTGGCTGGCAAGGCGAAGTGACCCGCGAACAATTCGAATCACTGATCGCTTCACTGGTGAAGCGCACCCTGATGGCCTGCCGTCGCACGCTGAAAGATGCTGGTGTCAGCGCCGACGAGGTGCTGGAAGTGGTGATGGTAGGGGGTTCTACACGTGTGCCGTTAGTGCGTGAGCAGGTGGGCGAGTTCTTTGGCCGCACGCCGCTGACCTCTATCGATCCCGATAAAGTGGTCGCCATCGGCGCTGCAATTCAGGCGGATATTCTGGTGGGCAATAAGCCGGACAGCGAAATGCTGCTGCTGGATGTGATCCCGCTGTCGCTGGGCCTGGAAACCATGGGCGGCCTGGTGGAAAAAGTGATCCCGCGTAACACCACCATTCCCGTGGCACGTGCGCAAGAGTTCACTACCTTTAAAGACGGCCAGAGCGCGATGATGATTCATGTGCTGCAAGGGGAACGCGAACTGGTGCCGGATTGCCGTTCTTTAGCACGTTTCACGCTGCGTGGTTTGCCGCCGTTGCCTGCGGGCGGGGCGCATATTCGTGTCACTTTCCAGGTGGATGCCGATGGCCTGTTGAGCGTGACGGCGATGGAAAAATCCACCGGCGTTGAAGCCTCTATTCAGGTGAAGCCTTCTTATGGGCTTTCTGATGCCGAAATTGCTGACATGATCAAAGACTCCATGGCTAACGCACAAGGCGATATCGGCGCGCGCATGCTGGCGGAACAGCGCGTGGATGCTTCACGCGTGCTGGAAAGTCTGCAAGGGGCGTTGGCGAGCGATGCCGCGCTGCTGAGCGATGAAGAAAGCCAGGCGATCAACGCTGCGGTAGCCAGCCTGCAACAGACGATGCAGGGCAACGATCCTGCCGCGATCGAAGCTGCCATAAAAATAGTCGATGCAACAACTCAAGATTTTGCCGCGCGCCGCATGGATGCCTCCATTCGCCGTGCGCTGGCTGGCCATTCTGTGGATGAGGTTTAACCATGCCAAAAATTGTTTTCCTGCCCCATCAAGATTTATGCCCAGAGGGAGCAGTACTGGAAGCGGAGAAAGGGGAAACCATTCTCGATGTTGCGCTGCGTAACGGAATTGAAATCGAACACGCCTGCGAGAAATCCTGCGCCTGTACCACTTGCCATTGTATCGTGCGTGAAGGGTTTGATTCACTGGCCGAAAGCAGCGAGCTGGAAGATGACATGCTGGACAAAGCTTGGGGGCTGGAGCCAGAAAGCCGCCTGAGCTGCCAAGTGCGCGTCACCGATGAAGATCTGGTGGTCGAGATGCCGCGCTATACCATTAATCACGCGCGCGAGCACTAATTTACCCTTCGTCTTTCAAGCCGCAGCGTTGTTGACTGCACTCGCTCACCCCAGTCACTTACTCAAGTAAGCTCCTGGGGATTCACGAGTTTGTCGCCTAGCTGCAACTTGAAATCCATTGGGTAAAATGAGGCACAATGTACTGCTGGAGATAATCATGGGACTAAAGTGGACCGACAGCCGTGAAATCGGCGAAGCCCTGTACGATCAATACCCGGACACCGATCCGAAAACCGTGCGTTTTACCGATATGCACCAATGGATCTGCGATCTGGAAGAATTCGATGATGACCCACAGGCTTCCAACGAAAAAATACTGGAAGCGATCCTGCTGGTCTGGTTAGATGAAGCGGAATAAATAGCGTAACGGGCTGCCATTGGTGGCCCGTTTATATTGTATCCAATACGATTAATAAAAGAATAATCCGGACTGGAGTAAGGCTATGACAACTGAAATCATGCAGATCACGCTGTCCCACGACGCCGCCGATGCGCGCTGGGGTGAAAAAGCGCTGCTGAGTACCAATAACGACGGCATGACTATCCATCTGCTCGGTAATGGCAAGTTGGGTGCGATCCAGCGTGCCGCGCGCAAGATTGACGGCCAGGGAATCAAAAAAGTGAAGTTGGCCGGTGAGGGTTGGGGTTTGGAACAAAGCTGGGCCTTCTGGCAAGGGTTCCGTGGGCCAAAAGGCCAACGCAGTGTCGAATGGGCAGAATTACCAGAAGCGGAACGTAACGAACTGGCTCAACGCCTGAAGATCGTCGATTGGGTGCGTGACACTATCAATCTGCCAGCAGAAGAACTCGGGCCAGAGCAATTGGCGACTCGCGCAGTCGATCTGATGTGTGACGTTGCCTGTGGTGCGGTCAATTACCGCATCACCAAAGGCGAAGATCTGCGTGAGCAAAACTATGCCGGTATCCACACCGTTGGCCGAGGTTCCGATCGTTCGCCGGTGCTGCTGGCGCTGGATTTCAACCCGACCGGCAATCCCGATGCTCCGGTGTTTGCCTGTCTGGTAGGCAAAGGCATTACTTTTGACTCCGGCGGTTACAGCCTGAAGCAAAGCGCATTTATGGATTCGATGAAGTCCGACATGGGCGGTGCGGCGACCATCACCGGTGCGCTGGCGTTGGCGGCGGCTCGCGGCCTGAAACAGCGCGTGAAACTGTTCCTGTGCTGTGCAGATAACATGGTCAGCGGCAACGCGTTTAAGCTGGGTGATATCATCCGCTACCGCAATGGCAAGACCGTTGAAGTGATGAATACCGATGCCGAAGGGCGGCTGGTGTTGGCCGATGGTCTGATCGACGCCAGTGCGCAAAACCCTGAACTGATTATCGATTGTGCTACCTTGACCGGTGCGGCAAAAACGGCGTTGGGTAACGATTATCACGCCCTGTTCAGTTTTGATGATGCTTTGGCGCAGGAACTGCTGGCCAGTGCCGACGATGAGCACGAGCCGTTCTGGCGCTTGCCGCTGGCAGAATTCCACCGCAGCCAGTTGCCATCGAACTTTGCTGAACTGAATAACGTCGCCGGTGCGGCTCATAGCGCGGGGGCCAGCACCGCCGCGGCATTCCTGTCGCATTTTGTGCAGAACTACCAGAAGGGTTGGCTGCATATCGATTGTTCTGCCACCTATCGCAAAGGTGCCGTGGAGCAGTGGTCAGCAGGCGCAACCGGCCTGGGCGTGCGCACGCTGGCTAATCTGCTGCTGAGCAAAGCCAAATAATTGCCTGGTTTTAAAATGACGTTTTCCCTAAGGGTTCAGCATGCTGAACCCTTAATACATTGGAGTAAGTAATGAGTTCCCACCACCATGATGACGATGCCGTTCCAGGCGAAAATGAACTTGAGCGCCTTCTGAAACTGGCGGTATCGGAACCGGCGCATCGTCCGGCATTTTTCCGTGAACTGCTGGATTCGACGGTTTACATTCTGGGCGACAGCGAGCAGGTGCAGCAGCAAGGTGACATCACGCTGAATGCCGAGACCCCGGTGAATATTCAGCATTGGGAAAAGCAGGATGGCAGCAGCGTTGTGCCGTTCTTTTCTTCGCTGGAAACGCTGCAAAAAGCGGTGGAAGATGAACAACCCTTTATCGCTATGCCAGCGCGCGTGCTGTTTGAAATCACTCAGGGCGCCGAGTTGTTCCTTAACCCGAAAGCGGAATACGGTAAAGAGTTTTTCCCAGATGAGATCGCCATGCTGTTAGCCACCGGCGGGGTAGTGAAACCGGCGGAGCACTACGTCGATAAAGACAGCCAAATCCTGCTGGGCCAGCCTGAAACCTATCCTTCGGCGATGGTGGATGCGTTAACTACGCTGTTCAGCCAGCGTAAACCGGTGCGCCGGGCGTTTCTGGCGCTGATGCACGATCGGGCGGTGGATGAGAAACCTAATCTGTTGATCGGCCTGGAAGTGGATGGCGAACCGGCTGAGATCGACGCCTTGATCAGTGAAGCAGGCAGCGTTGCCAGCGCCACTGCCCCGAATGACGATCCTGTCGATTTTTGCCTGGTATCGGAAAAGGAGCGTGGCGTCAGCCACTACCTAATCATCCATACACAGCCGTTCTATCAGCGCCGCTGGGGCAGTTGGCTGCGTAATCTCATTCCTTCGACGGATACCACACAATAAGCATCCTCTTGGGGAATTCGTTGGCTGCGACAGGAAGCGCCGTCACAGAACATGGGGAATTGAGAGATTTTTTTTAATGAAATGTTGATTTTCCCGTAGGCAAGCGTTAACGGCACACATATAATCTGCGCCACTTGAGAAGGCCGGCACCCCAATTTTCGTCCGGCCTGTTTTGGATCATATAGAGGCCACCATGACCGTAGAACGTACCTTTTCCATCATTAAACCAAACGCAGTCGCTAACAATGACATCGGCGCAATCTATGCTCGTTTCGAGCGCGCGGGTTTCAAAATCATTGCTTCCAAAATGCTGCGCCTGACTCGCGAACAAGCCGAAGGCTTCTACGCCGAGCACAAAGGCCGTCCTTTCTTCGATGGTCTGGTTGAGTTCATGACTTCTGGCCCGATCGTGGTTCAGGTGCTGGAAGCAGAAAACGCCGTACAGCGTAACCGTGACATCATGGGCGCAACCAACCCAGACAACGCGCTGGCTGGTACCCTGCGTGCTGATTATGCCGATAGCTTCACCGCTAACGCCGTGCACGGTTCTGATGCGGTAGAATCTGCCCAGCGTGAAATCGCCTACTTCTTCAACGAAAGCGAAATCTGCCCGCGCTAATGGCGGCCGTTTTGCTGCTGAAGCAGGCTATTTACCGGTAGATACAATAAAAATGCCGTGAAAGCCGTTCAAGCGTGGAAACCCGCTACTAAAATTTGTACAATGCCGCGCCCCAGGTAAGCCATCTTATCTGGGGCGTGTTTTTAGCGCCTCTCTCTGCGGCCTGAATGACACACTTACTTTCCATTCTTTCGAGCCATAACGTGTAACAACGAGGCCAAGAGATCATTATGTTAGAACCCATCGCGTCTGAAAATAATTCATTAACTGATTCTGCCGTTCAAACGGAACAACCGGCTGCGGCCAAAATTAACCTGCTGGATTTGAACCGCCAGCAAATGCGTGAGTTTTTCGCCAATATGGGGGAAAAACCGTTCCGTGCCGATCAGGTAATGAAGTGGATGTACCATTACTGCTGTGACGATTTTGAGCAGATGACCGACATCAATAAGGTTCTGCGCAATAAGCTGCAAAGCGTCGCTGAAATTCGTGCGCCGGAAGTAGCGGAAGAGCAGCGTTCGACGGATGGCACCATCAAGTGGGCGATCAAAGTCGGCGATCAGCAGGTTGAGACCGTGTATATCCCGGACGGCGATCGCGCCACCTTGTGCGTTTCTTCACAGGTGGGTTGCGCGCTGGAGTGTAAATTCTGTTCGACCGCGCAGCAGGGCTTTAACCGCAACCTGCGCGTGTCGGAAATCATTGGTCAGGTGTGGCGTGCGGCCAAAATCCTCGGCGCGATGAAAGTCACCGGCCAGCGCCCAATCACCAACGTGGTGATGATGGGGATGGGAGAGCCGTTGCTCAACCTGAACAACGTGGTGCCTGCAATGGAAATCATGTTGGATGACTTTGGTTTCGGCCTGTCAAAACGCCGTGTGACCCTGTCCACCTCTGGCGTGGTTCCGGCGTTGGATAAACTCGGTGATATGATCGACGTCGCGCTGGCGATCTCGCTGCATGCGCCGAATGACAAGATCCGCGATGAGATCGTGCCGATCAACCGTAAATACAATATCGAAACCTTCCTGGCGGCGGTGCGTCGTTACCTGGATAAATCCAATGCCAATCAGGGGCGCGTCACCGTTGAGTACGTGATGTTGGATCACATCAACGACAGCACCGACGATGCGCATCAGTTGGCGGAACTGCTGAAAGATACGCCTTGCAAGATCAACCTGATCCCATGGAACCCGTTCCCAGGTGCGCCTTATGGCCGCAGTTCCAACAGCCGCGTAGACCGTTTCTCTAAAGTATTGATGGAATACGGCTTTACGACTATTGTTCGTAAAACCCGCGGCGACGACATAGATGCTGCCTGTGGGCAGTTGGCGGGTGAAGTGATCGACCGTACTAAGCGTACCCTGAAAAAGAGAATGGCCGGGGAACCTATCAACGTACGGGCGGTCTGAACCTTATAGCATGATTTTTTTGTTATCTAACAGCCTGTTATGTGAGCAGCAATCCTTCAGGCGATCGGGTAACATCAGATAAGGAATGAGTGCAAGCATGAAGCTGAAACTGTGGGGTGTGTTATTGGCAGCCGGTTTGCTGGCGGGCTGCTCAAGTTCGGTGCCGGATAAAGGTGAACCGGCGGCGGGTCAAACGCGTTTGCAACTGGGTTTGGAATATCTCAATCAAGGTGATATGCAGGCCGCGAAGCAGAATCTGGAAAAAGCAGCAGACGCCGCCCCACAGGATTATCGTACTCAACTGGGTATGGCACTCTACCTTCAGCGGATCGGTGATAACGCCGCCGCTGAACAGCGTTATCAGCAAGCGCTCAAACTTGCGCCTGCCAATGGCACCGTACTGAATAATTACGGTGCGTTTCTCTGTAGTTTAGGGCAGTATGTACCGGCCCAACAGCAGTTTAGCGCTGCGGCACTGGCGCAAGATTACGGCCAGGTTGCCGACAGTCTGGAAAATGCAGGTTACTGTTTCCTCAAAGCCGGGCAAAACGATGAGGCACGCAAGTTGTTGTCGCGGGCGCTGAAGATTGATCCGGACAAGGGCGCTCCACTGTTAGTGGAGGCAGAAAAGCAATTTGGAGAAGGGAAACGCGCGCAGTCGCAACTTTTATTGGATAGTTATCAACATGTTCTGCCGGCCAGTGCCGACAGTTTATGGTTACAGATTCGTTTCGCCGCGTTAGCAGGCCGTCAGGATAGCGTTCAACGTTATGGCAAGCAGTTAGCGCGAAGTTTTCCACAATCCAAACAGTACCAGCAGTTCTTAGCTAATGAATACTGAAGACTCCCAAGATAAAACCGTATCTATGACGACAGGTCAACGTCTGCGTCAGGCCCGTGAACAGCTCGGGCTGAGTCAACAGGCCGTTGCAGAGCGCCTGTGTCTCAAAATGTCTACCGTGCGTGAGATCGAAAGTGACACTCTTTCTGCCGATCTGGCTTCGACCTTCGTGCGCGGTTATATCCGTTCCTACGCCAAACTGGTACATGTACCAGAAGATGAACTGTTGCCGATGTTGGCAAAACAGGCACCTGCCAGAGTGGCCAAAGTGGCTCAGATGCAGAGCTTCTCGCTGGGCAAACGCCGTAAAAAGCGTGATGGCTGGTTGATGAGCTTTACCTGGTTGATCGTGTTTGTGGTCGTTGGCCTGACCGGTGCCTGGTGGTGGCAAAACCACAAGGCGCAGCAGGAAGAGATTGCGACCATGGCTGACCAATCATCGGCCCAGCTTTCCCAGCATAATAATGATGGTGAGTCGGTTCCCTTGAACGATGGTGCTGCTTCTGCGGCTGATAACGGAACTGCGCCAGAAAGCAGCGTAGCTCCGGTAGCCAATAATGCGGCGGTGACTCCAGTTCCTCAGCAGGTTCCTCCAACTGCTACAGCGGCACAAACGGCTCCGCAGCTTGTTGTAGCGCCAAGTCAGGCGGCTATCCCAACGGCTACACCAGCGACTCCTGTCGCGCAGGCTCAGTTACCAACCGGTGAAGCTGCCGTTGGTGCACCTGCTGAAGAGGCTAACGGATTGGTGATGGATTTCTCCGCCGACTGCTGGTTGCAGGTGACGGATGCTACGGGTAAAAGCTTGTTCAGCGGTATCCAGAAAGGGGGAACCCGCTTGAATCTGGCAGGAACCGCGCCGTATAAACTGACCATTGGCGCACCGGCCGCAGTACAGATTCAATATCAAGGTAAGCCGGTTGATTTAAGCCGGTTTGTTAAGTCAAACCGTGTTGCTCGTCTGACCGTTGCCGCGCAGTAATTGCGCGGCCATTGTCGTTACGTCAGAGCAACAATGGAGAGTAAGTGATGCATAACCAAGCACCCATTAACCGCCGCAAATCAACACGTATTTACGTCGGCAAGGTGCCTATTGGCGATGGCGCACCGATTGCCGTGCAGTCGATGACCAACACACGTACCACCGATGTTGCAGCGACGGTGAATCAAATCAAAGCGTTGGAGCGGGTGGGTGTCGACATCGTCCGCGTCTCCGTTCCTACCATGGACGCCGCTGAAGCATTCCGGCTGATCAAGCAACAGGTTAATGTGCCGCTGGTGGCCGATATCCATTTCGATTACCGCATCGCGTTGCAGGTTGCCGAATACGGCGTGGATTGCCTGCGCATCAACCCTGGCAACATTGGTAACGAATCCCGTATCCGCTCGGTGGTTGACTGCGCGCGCGATAAAAATATCCCCATCCGCATTGGTGTCAACGGCGGTTCGCTGGAAAAAGATATTCAGGAAAAGTACGGCGAACCTACGCCGGAAGCACTGCTGGAATCGGCAATGCGCCACGTCGACATCCTCGATCGTCTGAACTTTGATCAGTTCAAGGTGAGCGTAAAGGCGTCTGACGTCTTCCTGGCGGTGCAATCTTACCGTTTGCTGGCCGCACGTATCGACCAACCGTTGCATCTGGGCATTACCGAAGCTGGTGGCGCGCGCAGCGGTTCCGTGAAGTCGGCGATTGGCCTGGGCATGCTGTTGTCGGAAGGCATTGGCGATACCTTGCGTATCTCGCTGGCCGCCGATCCGATAGAAGAAGTGAAAGTCGGTTTTGATATTCTGAAGTCGCTGCGCATCCGCGCACGCGGTATCAATTTTATCGCTTGCCCAACCTGTTCACGTCAGGAATTTGACGTGATCGGCACCGTCAACGCGCTGGAACAGCGCCTGGAAGATATCATCACGCCGATGGATGTTTCCATTATCGGTTGCGTGGTGAACGGGCCGGGTGAAGCGCTGGTGTCTACCTTAGGCGTAACCGGTGGGCACAATAAGAGCGGTTTTTACGAAGACGGCGTGCGTCAGAAAGAGCGTTTTGACAACGAGCAGATGATTGACCAACTGGAAGCGAAGATTCGCGCCAAAGCGGCGATGCTGGATCAATCCAATCGTATTGCGATCAATCTGCTGGAAAAGTAAGCAATAAAGTCGGTGTAGCGGGCATTTAGGCCCGCTTTTTGATGAGCCCTGTGGGCTTAAAAGCGTATCCACATTGAACCGTGGGTGGCAAAGTCCCTATAATCGGGTTCATTTTTATATAAAACGGACAGAGAACTCACGTGGCAAAAAACATTCAAGCCATTCGCGGCATGAACGATTACCTGCCGGAAGACACGGCATTATGGCAGCGAATTGAAGGCACTCTTAAGCAGGTGCTGAGCGGCTACGGTTACAGCGAAATCCGCTTGCCGATTGTAGAGCAGACCCCGTTATTTAAACGCGCCATTGGTGAAGTGACCGATGTCGTAGAAAAAGAGATGTATACCTTTGAGGATCGCAATGGCGAAAGCCTGACGCTGCGCCCGGAAGGGACGGCTGGCTGCGTTCGCGCCGGTATCGAACATGGTCTGCTGTACAATCAAGAGCAGCGTCTGTGGTACATCGGCCCGATGTTCCGCTATGAGCGTCCACAAAAAGGTCGTTATCGCCAGTTTCATCAGTTAGGGGCCGAAGTTTTTGGCTTGCAAGGGCCGGATATTGATGCAGAGCTCATCCTGCTGAGCGCCCGCTGGTGGAAAGCGCTGGGTATTGCCGAGCACGTCAAGCTGGAACTGAACTCAATTGGTTCGTTGGCAGCGCGTGCCAACTACCGTGATGCGCTGGTCGCTTTTCTGGAACAGCATCAGGAAAAGCTGGATGAAGACTGCAAACGCCGCATGTACAGCAACCCGTTGCGCGTATTGGACTCCAAAAATCCCGAGGTGCAGGCCCTGCTGAACGATGCGCCGCGCCTTTCCGATCATCTGGATGAAGAGTCCAGAGAGCACTTCAATGGCTTATGTGAACTTTTGACGCTGGCAGGTATCCCATATACCGTCAACGAACGTCTGGTTCGTGGTCTGGATTATTACAACCGCACGGTATTTGAGTGGGTGACCACCAGTCTTGGCGCGCAAGGCACCGTGTGTGCCGGTGGCCGCTACGACGGCCTGGTTGAGCAACTGGGCGGGCGTGCTACACCTGCCGTAGGTTTTGCCATGGGGTTGGAGCGTCTGGTGTTGCTGGTTCAGGCCGTTAATCCAGACTTCAAAGCTCCGGCCACCATTGATGTTTATGTTATCTCTTCCGGTGCAGGCGCGCAGAGTGCCGCTATGCAACTGGCAGAAAGCGTGCGTGATGCCGCACCGCAGATTAAATTGATGACCAACTATGGCGGCGGTAACTTTAAGAAGCAGATCACCCGGGCAGACAAATGGGGCGCTCGCATTGCCCTGATCCTGGGTGAAAATGAAGTTACGGCACAGCAGGTGGTGGTTAAAGACCTGCGCAGTGGTGAACAAGAAACGCTGGCGCAAAGCGAAGTCGCAACGCGTCTGGCCTTGATGTTAGGTTAAGGAGAAGGACACCGTGGAAGTCTATACCACTGAAAACGAACAACTTGATGCCGTGCGTAATTTCTTTATCGAAAACGGTAAAGCATTGGCCGTGGGCGTTGTGCTCGGTATTGGTGCCCTGCTGGGTTGGCGTTATTGGCAGAGCCACCAAAACGCCAACATGATGGCGGCTTCGGATGCTTACCAACAGGCCAGCGAACAGCTTGTAGCCGGAAAAGCGGATGACGTGGCTGCGGCTGAGAAATTTATCCAGGCCAACAGCAATAACTATGGCGTACTGGCAGCGTTGCAGTTGGCTAAGCACTTTGTTGAACAAAACGATTTCGCGAAAGCAGAACAGCAATTGGTGATGGCGCAGAGCCAGGCCAAAGATGAAAGCCTGCTGGCGATGATTAACCTGCGTCTGGCGCGTGTTCAGTTGCAGGAGAAAAAGCTGGATGAAGCGCTGAAAACGCTGGATGGTGTGAAAGGTGAAGGCTGGTTGGCCATGGTGCAAGACGTTCGCGGTGATGTACTGCTGGCGAAAGGCGATACCCAAGGTGCCCGTGATGCTTACAGTAAAGGCATCGAATCCAATGCTTCTCAGGCGCTTGCAGGGCTGATGCGCATGAAATTGAATAACTTGTCCAGCTAAGGGGAATTCCCATGCAATTGCGTAAAACACTCTTGGTCGGGCTGGTTTCCGTTGCCTTGCTGAGTGGTTGCTCGCTGTTTAGCAGCGAAGAAGACGTGGTTACCATGTCGCCGCTGCCAACAGTTGAAAATCAATTCACGCCAAATAAAGTGTGGAGCACGTCGGTCGGCGACGGTATCGGTGAATATTATTCCCACCTGCGCCCGGCGTTCCAGGACGGCACTGTGTATGCGGCCGATCGCCGTGGCATCGTGAAAGCGATGGATCTGCTGGAGGGCAAAGAGAAGTGGTCGGTCGATCTTTCAGAAAAGACCCGTTTCTTCTCCAGCAACCAACCGGCATTGCTGTCTGGTGGCCTGACGGTTTCTGGTTCCAACGTGTTCGTTGGTAGCGAGAAAGCGATCGTTTATGCGCTGAATACCGCAGACGGTAAAGTGACGTGGCAGACCAAAGTGGCGGGTGAGGCCATTTCCCGTCCGGTGGTTGCCGACGGCATGGTGCTGATCCATACCACTAACGGCCAGTTGCAGGCATTGAATGAGTCTGACGGTGCCATTAAGTGGACGGTCAACCTGGATATTCCTTCGTTGTCGCTGCGTGGTGAATCTGCGCCTGCTGTCGCGTTTGGTGCTGCGATTGTCGGTGGTGATAACGGCCGCGTCAGCGCCGTGCTGATGCAGCAGGGCCAGTTGATCTGGCAACAGCGTGTTACCCAGCCGAGCGGTGCGACCGAAATCGATCGCCTGAACGATGTGGATACCACCCCGGTGATTGTTGATAACGTGGTGTACGCATTGGGTTACAATGGTAACCTGACGGCGCTGGATCTGCGTTCTGGCCAGATCGTATGGAAGCGTGAGATGGGCTCAGTGAACGATTTCATTGTTGACGCTGGCCGTATCTACCTGGTTGATCAGGACGATCGTGTTGTGGCAATGAACACCGAAGGCGGTGCCAGCCTGTGGACTCAGAGCGATCTGTTACACCGTAATCTGACCGCACCAGCGCTGTATAATGGCTATCTGGTGGTTGGGGATGCCGAAGGTTACCTGCACTGGATCAACACGACCGATGGCCGTTTTGTGGCTCAGCAGAAAGTGGATAGCTCCGGCTTCCTGTCTGCACCGGTGGTCGCTGGCGATAAGCTGCTGATCCAGGCGCGCGGCGGTAAAGTTTACGCTTTCACCCGCTAACGTACCGGTTTGTCTACCCAATAAATTTCAAGCTGTAGCCAGGTGGTAAGCGAGTGTAGCCAACAGTACCGCAGCTTGAAAGAGTAAGGGGATAACGGCTCCTGATGTTCAGGGGCCGTTTCGTGTTTTTAAAACGACGCTGTCGCTGTCTATTGCGCGGCGTGGTTACGCATTGATTATCAAGTAATGAGGCTTCAACCATGATACCTGTCGTCGCGCTGGTCGGGCGCCCGAATGTGGGTAAATCCACCTTGTTTAACCGTTTAACACAGACGCGCGATGCGCTGGTGGCGGATTTCCCCGGGCTAACGCGAGACCGCAAGTATGGTCGTGCTGAAGTTGAGGGCAACGAATTTATTATCGTCGATACCGGGGGTATTGACGGCACGGAAGACGGTGTAGAAACCCGTATGGCGGGCCAATCGCTGCTGGCGATTGAGGAAGCGGACATTGTTCTGTTTATGGTGGATGCCCGTGCCGGGTTGATGCCTGCCGATCAGGGCATTGCCCAGCATCTGCGCAGCCGTCAAAAGGCCACTTTCCTGGTGGCTAACAAAACCGACGGTATGGATCCTGATACCGCCACCGCCGATTTCTATTCGCTGGGGCTGGGTGAAGTGTATGCGATCGCCGCTTCCCATGGGCGCGGTGTGGCACAGTTGATCGAACACGTGCTGGTGCCGTTCCTGCCAGAAAAGCCAGAAGAAGCAGAGCTGACCGAAGAAGAGGCTAACGCCGCTTATTGGGCGGAACAAGACGATGAAATGGCGGAAGACGGCGAAGGCGAAGAGCTGGAAGACGACTTCAACCCGCGGGATTTGCCGATCAAACTGGCGATTGTTGGCCGCCCTAACGTGGGTAAGTCCACACTGACTAACCGCATCCTCGGCGAGGAGCGTGTGGTGGTGTATGACATGCCGGGCACCACCCGTGACAGCATCTATATCCCGATGGTACGTGATGAACGCGAATATGTGCTGATCGATACCGCCGGGGTGCGTAAGCGTGGCAAAGTTACTGAAACCGTAGAAAAATTCTCGGTAATCAAAACGTTGCAGGCGATCGAAGACGCCAACGTCGTGCTGCTGGTGATCGACGCTCGTGAAGGCATTTCCGATCAGGATCTCTCGTTGCTAGGCTTTATTCTCAATAGTGGGCGCTCACTGGTGATTGCGGTCAACAAGTGGGATGGCATGAGCGAGGAAGATCGCGAGCATGTGAAAGAGATGCTCGATCTGCGCCTGGGCTTTGTCGATTTCGCGCGCGTGCACTTTATCTCTGCGCTGCACGGCAGCGGCGTTGGCAATCTGTTCGAGTCCGTATTGGAGGCTTACGACTGTTCGACCCGTCGTGTTAATACCTCGATGCTCACCAAGATCATGCAGATGGCCGCCGATGACCATCAGCCGCCGTTGGTGCGTGGTCGCCGCGTGAAGCTGAAATATGCCCATGCCGGTGGTTATAACCCGCCAATCGTGGTGATCCACGGTAACCAGGTGGCCGATCTGTCGGATTCGTACAAGCGTTACCTGATGAACTATTTCCGTCGTTCATTGAACGTGATGGGTACGCCGATCCGCATTCAGTTCAAAGAAGGGGATAACCCGTTTGCTGGCAAGCGCAATACCTTGACCCCGAATCAGATGCGTAAGCGTAAGCGCTTGATGAGCCATTTGAAGAAGTCAAAATAACAGCAACAAGGGCGTGGTAATGATACCGCGCCCCATTTTTATCTGCCTGAAAACGTTTTATTATCCCGGTATTATTGCCATCCTGCACGCCTAGCGGTAACCAATCCCCTCTCCCTCGGGGAGAGGGCTAGGGTGAGGGGATTAGGCATGGTATGCGTAAGTAAACGATGTTAGCCCCGACCGGCATTAGCGAAGGAACCTCATGTCCTGGGAAACCTGGAGTTTTGCATTCAACGTCACCGTCCCGAATCTGCTGATGATGCTGTTGGGGATCGTGCTGCGTCACACGCGGCTGATGGACGATCGTTTTATCGATGGTGCCAGCAAGCTGGTGTTCAACCTGGCTCTGCCCTGCCTGTTGTTTTTCAGCATTGCTACCAATCATCCGCAACTGCGGGATAACTTTCCGCTGGTGATTTATGGCGCGTTGGGCACTCTGGTTACCTTCTTATTGCTGGAAATAGCGGCCAAGTGGTTGGTGAAAGAACCCCGAGAGCGCGGTGTGTTTGTGCAGGGTGGCTTTCGTGCCAACACCGCGATCGTTGGCCTGGCCTATGCGATGACCGCCTACGGGGAGGAGGGCGTGGCCATCGGCTCGTTGTATCTGACCGTCACGGTGATCCTGTTTAATGTGTTGTCGGTGATTACCCTGACGCGTAGCCTACAGGGCGGGCAGGGCAAGAAGATCAAGCGCCTGTCGTTGCTGCGCAGTATTGTTACCAATCCGCTGATTATCGGCTTGCTGAGTGGCTTGGCCTATGCGCAAACCGGGTTGGGTATCCCGCAGGTGTTCAAACAGACCGGCAGCTATATCTCCGGGCTTTCGCTGCCGTTGGCGCTGCTGTGTACCGGTGCCAGCCTCGATTTACGCGCCATGTTCCGCTCGTCCAACGTCGCGGCGCTAGCGTCATCCGCTAAGCTGTTTCTGGTGCCGATGCTGATGACGTTGGGGGGATGGCTATTTGGTTTCCACGGTGCTGCGCTGGGGATCATCTTCCTGTTCTCGGCGACGCCGACGGCATCGGGCAGCTATGTTATGACCCGCGCGATGGGCGGCAATGCCACGTTGGCTGCCAATATTATTGCCATCACCACCGTGGGCTCATTTTTTACCACTGCGTTGGGGATTTATCTCCTGCGCTCGTGGGGCGTGATTTAACCTGAGGGAAAGAAAGATGGACGCACCTTGCCCTGATTGTGCTCAGCCGATGAGCTGGGTGAATGGTCACTATCACTGTGATACCTGCAACAGTAACTACCGGCAGCTTGCTGAGTGCCCCGACTGCGGGCAACCATTGCAGGAGTTGAAAGCCTGCGGCGCGGTGGATTATCTGTGCCAACATGGTCACGGACTGATCTCTAAAAAGCGCGTCAAGTTCAGTTATCAACCGCTTTCATAGCACCAGGCTTACACATCATAAAGGCGGTGATCGTGAGTGCTTACCGCCGGTGTCACTTTATTAGGGCTGATGCGCTTAACCGAAGCCCGCACCACCAACCGCCCGCACAGCAGCATATTGCACGGCGGCGCGTCCGGCCGCAGCATACGGCGCTGCAATAACCCAATGGCTTCCATCCCCAACTCATCGCGCGGTACGTGCACCGAGGTGAGTGGCACATCGTGAATTTCCGCCAGATTAAAACCGTCGGTGCTCATCACCGAAATATCCCCCGGCACGCTAAGTTGCAGTTTCTTCAGGGCGTTTACTGCGCCAACGGCCATATAGTCGCCGCCGATCAGGATGGCGCTGGGCAAGCGTGCCCTATCGTCAATGCTGTTGATAAAGGTGGTGAGTGCCTGCTCGGCCTCTTGGCTGCCAAAACCGGAGGTGGTGATCAGGTGCTGACCATCGTCGAAGGGAATATTATGCCGCACATAGGCCTGCCGGATGCCCGCCAGACGCAGCTCCATAGTGTTACGGCGCAGGCATTGCAGGTTGAGGATGCGGCTATGGCCTTGCTGGAACAGATAATTGGCGGAATATTCACCAATCAGTTGGTGATCGGGTGAAACGCTGTCCAGCCGCATCTGGCGATCCGTACAGTTAATCAGCACGCAGGGTTTATTCAGATCGGCCGCCAGCGTATGGATATGCTCGTCATCAATACCGATGATCAGCGCCGCTTCGGTTTGCGGATCGCTCATTTTTTCCATAAACAGTGCGCTGTCACTGTGGGTTTCTTCCAGCCCGCAGTAACGGATCCGCACTTCATGCTGTGCCAGAGCGGCAGTGATCCCCTGAATCACCTTGTAATAGAAGATATCGGTACGCACGTCGAAGGCGCGCTGTGGTGCAAACACCATCACATTGTTCAGCATCAGCCTACCGCTGGAAAGGCCTTGCAGAATGCCGTTCTGCTGTGCGCACTCCAACACCCGTTGCCGTGCTGCTTGGCTGGTATTGGCTTTCCCTGCCAACACGCGGGAAACGGTACTGATAGAAAGGCCGGTTTGGCGGGCAATTTCCTGTATTTTCAGCTTTCCGTTCATTCTGTGATCTCCTTCAAATTCGCCTGTGAGAATATTTTCACCGTATTTTCTGGCTTGTGAGCAGCTTCCGTCTGCCATTATGGCGATATTTTAACTTATCGATGAAAATTTTTGCAAAAAACGTCATTTCGCTCCCTCGCTTCACTGGTTAGTCTGCTTTGGCACACCAATTTTATCGATTTATCAGGCCAATTTATTGGGCTGGATTACAAGTAAAACAAATTAAATCATAGGGTTGTCATAATGGCGACGTTGTATTTGTGAGTGTTATCACAAGAGTTCGCTGTTAACACTTCCGATAGCAAAATGTGCTCTACCAAAAAGGTGCATCGTCACCACGGAGATTCGAGATGAGCGTAGAAATCGAACAAACTGCTGCGCGCAGCAGCGCCCGTAAATTTAAATCGTTGCGCTGGTGGATGCTGGCGCTATTCCTGTTGGGGGTGACGGTTAACTACATTACCCGTAACTCACTGGGGATTCTGGCGCCGGAACTGAAAACCAGCCTCAACATGACCACTGAGCAATATTCCTGGGTGGTAGCCTCGTTCCAGCTAGCTTATACCGTATTTCAGCCGATCTGCGGCTGGCTGATTGACGTTATCGGCCTGAAAATGGGCTTCCTGATCTGCGCCAGTATCTGGGCAGTGGTTTGTATGATGCACGCCGGGGCAGGCACTTGGCTGCAACTGGCGATCCTGCGTTTCTTCATGGGGGGAGCGGAAGCGGCCGCCACACCGGGCAACGCCAAAGCGATTTCCGACTGGTTCCCGAAAAAGGAACGGCCGATTGCCGCCGGTTGGGCGGGTGTCGGTTTCTCCATCGGTGCGATGCTGGCCCCGCCGATCATCGTCATTGCTCACGTTTCCTTTGGCTGGCAAGGGGCGTTCTTGTTCTCCGGCGCATTGGCGCTGGTGTGGGTGGTTCTGTGGTGGGTGTTTTACCATTCACCTAAAGATCACCCGAATCTGAGCCAGAAAGAATTTGATTTGATTCATGAAGATAACGAACCGGTGCTACCAAAGCTGCCGTTCTTCAAATCGCTGGCGATCCTGTGCAGAAACAAAAAATTCTACGGTATCGCTATCCCGGCGTTTCTGGCTGAACCGGCCTGGGCGGTATTCAGCTTCTGGGTTCCCCTCTATCTGGCTACTGAACGCGGCATGGATCTCAAGCAGATCGCCATGTTTGCCTGGTTGCCGTTTCTGGCGGCAGATATCGGTAGCGTTGCCAGTGGTTATCTCACCACGCTGTATCGCAAATGGTTTGGCTGTTCACGGGTGAACTCGGTGGTGGCAAGTTCGGTCACCGGGGCGTTCATGATGGTATCGCTGGCGTTTGTGGCGATCACTAAAGATCCCTATATCGCTATCGCTTTGATCTCCGTTGGCGGCTTTGGTCACCAGGTGATCTCCTGCATGTTGAGCGCACTGGTGGTGGAATCGTTCGATAAAAACCAGATGGCGACGGTTAACGGCATGCGCGGTTCCAGCGCCTGGATCGCCAGCTTCCTGTTTACGCTGCTGATCGGTGCGGTTTCCGACACCGTTGGCTTCAACCCGCTGTTCGTCGCCATGGGCTTCTTCGATTTGATCGGTGCCATGTTCCTGATTGGCCTGATCGCTGAACGCGGTAAGAAATCATCACCTACTGTTTAAGCTGGATATCTATGAAAACGTTAAAGAATTGGACATTGGCGGGGCAATACGCCGATCACATTGAGTTGCTGGTGGATGAGCGGCACCTGTTCCGCCTCTACGTCTTGGAAAACTCACTGTTCCGTGTGCTGATTAAACGTAATGGTGAGTTGGCGTTGAACCGCACCTGGAGTATTGCCCCGGAAGGGGATGTTCCGTGGGAAGGACGGGATCGCCTCAGCGTGGCCGGTTTTGGCCTGCCCGGTTATCAATTGCAACGCCATGGGGAAAGTTTGACGCTGAGCACCCCGCAACTGCGGGTAACGGTGCATCAACCGCTGTGGCTGGAGTGGGAATACTGTAGCGCAGAGGGTGAATGGCAGCCGCTGGCGGCGGATCGCCCCACCAGTGCTTATCTGCTCAATGCGCATGGCGACGGGGTGGCGCATTATCAGCGCCGCTTTGCCAGCGAGCGTTACTATGGCTTGGGGGAAAAGACTGGCGATCTGGAACGCAGCGGCCGCCGTTTTGAGATGCGTAA
Source organism: Serratia sp. YWN4 (assembly GCF_055790845.1). Classification (NCBI taxonomy): domain Bacteria; kingdom Pseudomonadati; phylum Pseudomonadota; class Gammaproteobacteria; order Enterobacterales; family Yersiniaceae; genus Serratia; species Serratia sp. YWN4. The sequence continues at coordinate 3,934,487 of NZ_CM147696.1, read as the reverse complement.
TCTGGATGCGATGGGCTACAACGCCGCCAGTACCGATCCGCTCTACAAGCATATTCCGTTTACCATTACGCGCCGGGCAGACGTCAGCTTTGGGCTGTTTTACGATAATTTGAGCAGTTGCTGGTTGGATCTCGGCAATGAGATCGACAACTACCATCTGGCCTACCGCCGTTATCAGGCCGAGGCGGGGGATCTGGATTATTATCTGTTCCTCGGGCCAAAAGTGTTGGATGTCACCAAGGCGTTTGTCCGCCTGACGGGTAAAACGCACTTCGGGCCGAAATGGAGCCTGGGCTACAGCGGTTCCACCATGCATTACACCGATGCACCGGACGCCCAGCAGCAGTTGCAGCAGTTTATCCAACTGTGCAGGCAACACGATATTCCCTGTGATTCGTTCCAGCTCTCTTCCGGTTACACCTCGATTGGCAATAAACGCTACGTGTTCAACTGGAACTACGACAAAGTGCCGCAGCCTAAACAGCTCAGTAAAGCCTTTCACGATGCCGGGCTGAAGCTGGCGGCGAATATCAAGCCTTGCCTGTTGCAGGATCACCCACAGTATCAGCAGGTGGCAGAGCAGGGGTTGTTTATCCGTGATTCCGAGAGCAACAGCCCGGAGCGCTCAAGTTTCTGGGATGATGAGGGTTCGCACCTCGATTTCACCAACCCGGCCACGGTGCGCTGGTGGCAACAGGGCGTTACCGAGCAACTGCTGGCTATGGGCATTGATGCCACCTGGAATGACAACAACGAATATGAAGTCTGGGACGGCGAAGCGCGTTGCCACGGTTTTGGTCAGCCGATCGCCATCAAGCATATCCGCCCGGTGATGCCGTTGCTGATGATGCGCGCCTCGCTGGAGGCCCAGCAACGTTTTGCGCCGCATTTGCGCCCTTACCTGATCTCCCGTTCCGGCTGTGCAGGTATGCAGCGCTATGTGCAAACCTGGAGCGGTGATAACCGCACCAGTTGGCAGACCCTGCGCTACAACACCCGTATGGGATTGGGCATGAGTCTTTCGGGGTTGTTTAACGTCGGGCATGACGTCGGCGGTTTTTCCGGTGATAAACCAGATGCCGAGCTGTTTGTGCGCTGGGTACAGAATGGCGTGATGCATCCGCGTTTTACCATCCATTCATGGAATGATGACGCGACCGTCAACGAACCTTGGATGTATCCGGCCGCCACGCCGATGATCCGCGAAGCGATCAACCTGCGTTATCGCCTGATGCCTTACTTCTACACCTTGCTATGGCTGGCGAGCACCGATGATGAACCGATGCTGCGGCCAACCTTCCTCGATCACGAGCATGATGAACGAACCTGGCGCGAAACCGATGACTTCCTGATTGGCCGCGACTTGCTGGTGGCCAGCGTGGTAGAGCAGGGGCAGCGTCAGCGTGAGGTTTATCTGCCGGACAACGGCGATGGCTGGTACTGCTTCTACAGCGGCCAGTGGTACAGCGGCGGCCAGACTATTGTGTTGGATGCTCCGTTGGAACGTTTACCACTGCTGGTGCGTGCCGGTGCTGCGTTGCCGCTGTCGCAACGCTTGGGCCATGTGGATATCGCCGCAGACGATCGCCGTGAATTGCAATTATTCCCCACCAAAGGCTGTGGGCGATCTGCCGGGCTGTTGTTTGAAGATGATGGTGAAAGCTATGGTTGGCAGCAGGATAACGCGCTGTGGTTACTCTGGCAGGCGGTGAGCGATAACGCGCGTATTGAGCTGACTATCACTACCGAAGGGCACTTTAAACCGGCCTGGAAAACGCTGGATATCACGCTACCCGCCGGTGAAACCCGCGAGCTATGGGTGAATGGGTTGTGCTGTAATAGTTATGCGTTGAGTTAAATATGATGCCAAAGGCCTGACGAACTTGGCCGCCATTGAACCGATCCCCAAGGGCTTACTTTATATTGCTCTTGGGGATAATTTTTTGCTTTCGATTTGAATACTGCCGACTACGACATTCTCTTTCATATTGTGGCTGTATCCGGCAAAAGAGCGGGATACAGCCCAGTTTTACTACCGCAAGATCAAAGCCACTACTCCGCCGCACGCTGCTTGCGCGCTTTTTTCGCCACGGTGATGGTTTTTACTTCGCTTTCCACCCAGCCATCTTGCAGGCGGGTCTTCAGCATTTCCCCGATCTGCGCCTGCTTGGTGGTTTTCAACAGTTCGCCGCGCGGCGTTTGTGTCACGCTATAACCGCGCGCCAGAGTGGCTAATGGGCTGACGGCTTCCAACTGACTGCAAGCCACGCCAAAACGCTGGCGATAGCCGTTGAGCTGCCGTTCCAGCCCTTGTTGCAAGCGGTATTCTTGCTGTTGCAGGCGCTGCTGCAAACGGTGGATCCGGCCCATTGGCTGAACTTGACCCAAACGTTGCTGAATGCGTTCACTGCGGCGTGAGGAGAGCCGCAATTGCTGCTGCATTCCCTCTTCCAGGCGGCGTTGTAGCTTGAACAACAGCGTTTGCTGCCGCGCCAGGCGCAAGTGTGGATGCTGCTGTTGCAGACGGTGGTTGATACGGGTGAACTGCTGTTGCCGCTGCGCCAGATAATAATCCATCGCCATTTCCAGCCGCTGCTGCTGCGACTGTAATTGGCGCAACAGCTCAAGCTGGTTGCGGCTGATCAGCTCGGCGGCAGCGGAAGGCGTCGGCGCGCGCAGATCGGCAACGAAATCGGCGATGGTAACGTCGGTTTCATGGCCGATGGCGCTGACGATCGGAATATGGCTGGCGAAAATCGCCCGCGCCACGCGTTCGTCGTTAAAGCTCCACAAGTCTTCTAGCGAACCCCCGCCACGGCCGACGATCAGCACATCACACTCATCACGGCGGTTGGCGGTTTCGATGGCGCGCACGATCTGCAACGGCGCTTCTGCACCCTGCACAGAAGTAGGATAAATCACGATCGGCAGGGAAGGATCGCGCCGTTGCAATACTTGCAGAATGTCATGCAGCGCCGCACCGCTGGCGGAAGTGATCACACCGACGCATTGGGCAGGGCTAGGGAGCGGTTGCTTGAACTGCTGATCGAACAACCCTTCGGCGGCCAGACGCTGCTTCAACTGTTCGAATTGCTGTTGCAGCAGGCCATCACCGGCGGGTTGCATGCTTTCGGCAATCAGCTGATAGTCGCCACGTGGTTCATACAGCGTGATGCTGGCGCGTACCAAAACCTGCTGGCCATTTTGCGGGCGGAAGGTGGTGCGGCGGTTGCTGTTGCGGAACATCGCACAACGCACCTGCGCACGATCGTCTTTCAGCGTGAAATACCAGTGGCCGGAAGAGGGTTGGGAGAAGTTGGAGATCTCGGCAGAGAGCCAAATCTGCCCCATTTCCATTTCCAACAGCTGTCGGACCGTCTGATTCAGGCGGCTTACGGTAAAAATGGACGGTGAAGTAGGTAGCGACATGTGACCCAGATCAAATTTCAAAACAAGCACTTAATTGGTCGATACTACAGCGCCGTAACAAGTAATCAAGAGTTTTTGTGAGAAAGTGCTGGAGGCAATCGATTACGCCCTGTAGAATGCCACGGCAATATTTTATCCTTTCCGCATCCACCTTGGTGAGATATTGCCCATGCTACGTATCGCTAAAGAAGCTCTAACGTTTGACGACGTTCTCCTGGTTCCAGCCCACTCCACAGTTCTGCCTAATACCGCAGATCTTGGCACCCAACTGACCAAATCTATCCGCCTGAATATCCCTATGCTGTCCGCAGCCATGGATACCGTCACCGAATCCGGCCTGGCGATTGCGCTGGCGCAGGAAGGCGGCCTGGGCTTCATTCACAAAAACATGTCTATCGAGCGCCAGGCGGAAGAAGTTCGCCGGGTGAAGAAACATGAAAGCGGCGTGGTCACGGATCCACAAACCGTTACGCCTTGCACCACGCTGGCCGAAGTCAAAGAACTGACCGCCCGTAACGGTTTTGCCGGTTACCCGGTAGTGGCCGAAGACAACGAACTGGTGGGGATCATTACCGGTCGTGACGTGCGTTTTGTCACCGATCTGAACCAGCCGGTCACTGCGGTGATGACGCCGAAAGAGCGCTTGGTTACCGTCAAGGAAGGCGAAGCGCGTGAAGTTGTGCTGCAAAAAATGCACGAAAAACGCGTTGAGAAAGCGCTGGTGGTGGATGATAACTTCCATCTGATCGGCATGATCACCGTAAAAGACTTCCAGAAAGCCGAACGTAAACCTAACGCCTGTAAAGACGAACACGGTCGCCTGCGTGTTGGCGCGGCGGTAGGGGCCGGGGCCGGTAATGAAGAACGTGTTGATGCGCTGGTGGCTGCCGGTGTTGACGTGCTGCTGATTGACTCTTCGCACGGCCATTCCGAAGGTGTGTTACAGCGCATTCGTGAAACCCGTGCCAAATACCCGGATCTGCAAATCCTTGGCGGCAACGTTGCTACTGCATCGGGTGCCAAAGCCTTGGTGGAAGCCGGTGTCAGCGCGGTGAAAGTGGGGATTGGCCCAGGTTCTATCTGTACCACCCGTATCGTGACCGGCGTTGGCGTGCCGCAGATCACCGCGATTGCCGATGCAGTAGAAGCGCTGGAAGGCACCGGGATCCCGGTGATCGCCGATGGTGGCATCCGCTTCTCGGGTGATATCGCCAAAGCGATTGCTGCTGGCGCATCCTGCGTAATGGTGGGTTCGATGCTGGCCGGTACGGAAGAATCTCCGGGCGAAATTGAGCTGTATCAGGGCCGTTCGTTCAAATCTTACCGCGGCATGGGTTCTCTGGGCGCGATGTCCAAAGGCTCTTCAGACCGTTACTTCCAGACCGATAACGCCGCTGATAAACTGGTGCCTGAAGGTATTGAAGGCCGCGTGGCTTACAAAGGCATGCTGAAAGCCATCGTGCACCAGCAGATGGGTGGCCTGCGCTCCTGCATGGGCTTGACCGGTTGCGGCACCATTGATGAACTGCGTACCAAGGCTGAATTTGTGCGTATCAGCAGTGCCGGTATTCAAGAAAGCCACGTGCATGACGTGACCATTACTAAAGAGTCACCAAACTACCGTATGGGCTAATGTTTTGTTCTCTCCCTAGGGAGAGGAGTGGGTGAGGGGAAATCCTTCACCCCAAATACATTTTTTTGCATTTTTTCTTTGTTGCTGGAATTTGCCTCACATGTCAAAAAATATTCATAAGCATCGCATCCTCATTCTGGACTTTGGTTCGCAATATACCCAACTGGTTGCCCGCCGCGTGCGTGAGATCGGCGTTTACTGCGAACTGTGGGCCTGGGACGTCAGCGAAGAGCAGATCCGCGAATTCAACCCAAGCGGCATTATTCTTTCCGGTGGCCCGGAAAGCACCACCGAGCACAACAGCCCGCGCGCGCCAGAATACGTCTTCACCGCCGGTGTACCGGTATTGGGCGTGTGCTACGGCATGCAGACCATGGCGATGCAGTTGGGTGGCCAGGTTCAAGGCTCCAACGAGCGTGAGTTCGGCTATGCGCAGGTAGAAATCACCACCAAAAGCGCGCTGGTGCGCGACATTGAAGACGCCGTCAGCCCGGCGGGCAAACCGCTACTGGATGTGTGGATGAGCCACGGTGACAAAGTGACCGCCATCCCGGCCGATTTCGTGACCGTAGCCAGCACCGATACCTGCCCGTTCGCCATTATGGCTAACGAAGAAAAACGCTTCTATGGCGTGCAGTTCCACCCGGAAGTGACGCATACCCGCCAGGGCCAGCGCATGCTGGAGCGCTTCGTGTTGGACATTTGTGGCTGTGAGGCCCTGTGGACGCCAGCCACCATCATCGAAGACGCCATTGAGCGGCTGCGTGAGCAGATAGGTGAAGATCACGTGATCCTCGGCCTGTCCGGCGGCGTGGATTCATCCGTTACCGCGATGCTGTTGCACCGCGCGATCGGCAAACGCCTGACCTGCGTGTTTGTCGACAACGGCCTGCTGCGCCTGAACGAAGCCGGTCAGGTGCTGGAAATGTTCGGCGATCACTTCGGCCTGAACATTGTGCACGTTGCGGCAGAGAACCGCTTCCTGAGCGCGCTGGCGGGGGTTGATGAGCCAGAAGCCAAGCGTAAAATCATTGGCCGCGTATTTGTCGAAGTATTCGACGAAGAAGCCTGCAAGCAAAGCGAAGTGAAATGGCTGGCGCAGGGCACTATCTACCCGGACGTGATCGAATCCGCCGCTTCTGCTACTGGCAAAGCACACGTGATTAAATCGCATCACAACGTGGGTGGCCTGCCGAAAGAGATGAAGCTGGGCCTAGTTGAACCGCTGAAAGAGTTGTTCAAAGACGAAGTGCGCAAGATCGGTTTGGAACTGGGCCTGCCGTACGACATGCTGTATCGTCATCCGTTCCCAGGGCCCGGTTTGGGCGTGCGCGTGCTGGGCGAAGTGAAGAAAGAGTACTGCGACCTGCTGCGCCGTGCCGATGCGATCTTCATCGAAGAGCTGCACAAAGCGGATTTGTACAACAAGGTCAGCCAGGCGTTCACCGTGTTCCTGCCGGTGCGTTCCGTCGGCGTGATGGGCGATGGCCGTAAATACGATTGGGTCGTTTCACTGCGTGCGGTAGAAACCATCGACTTTATGACCGCGCACTGGGCGCACTTGCCGTACGAGTTCCTCGGCCGCGTGTCCAACCGCATCATCAACGAAGTGAACGGCATTTCCCGCGTGGTTTATGATATCAGCGGTAAGCCGCCAGCGACGATTGAGTGGGAATAAGTCTTTAGCGTCTTCTGAAGGCCATTAATGCCTTAAAAAGCCAGTTGAATCAATTGATTGACTGGCTTTTTTTGTTTTCTGAAGGCTGCTGAGTTCCATGCTATTCTCTTGATTTTTACCGTTCAGCGCAACGGTAAAAATATAACGGGCTATCAGAAGGGAAACAGTATGCTGACTGAAACGAAACTGAGATCTTTGAAACCAGGCGATAAGGTCTACAAAGTGGCTGATCGTGACGGGCATGTCACCGTTTCTAAGTCGGGCCTCATCACTTTCAGGTACGACTACAAAATCAATGAGCGTCGTGAAACGCTGACAATGGGTAAGTACCCGGCTATTTTTACGACGGATATGTAATTGAGGGACACAGCCTGGCTCGCGTTTGAACCTGTTCACGATCTTTTGGAAAGCTAAGTGAATTGCAAGGTGGTGTTGAGTTTTCATTCGCAGTTTTCCAGAATTGTAGACATTTCTTAATCCAGGCAAATGAACGCTCCACGACCCAGCGTTGAGGCATCACTTAGAATCTCCCAAATACAATTTTTTTGATATTTTGTAATCGTTCGATTACAATGATTCCTATGTATACGATAAAAACCACTCACAAATTCACCGAATGGTTGTCCAGCATCAAGGACGGTATGACCAAGCGTCGCCTTGCGCGACGCATCGAAAAGGCCCAGTTCGGGAACCTTGGCGACTGTAAGCCTGTCGGTGAAGGAGTATGGGAAATGCGTGAACACTTTGGTGCTGGATGGCGTATGTACTATATCCAGCGTGGAACCGTATTGATTGTGATGCTGGGCGGTGGAGATAAATCCTCGCAGTCGAAAGACATCGCTGAAGCCATTGCCCTTGCTGCAACCCTTAAGGAGTGAACCATGAAAATTTCCAACCTGCCCGAATTCGATGTTACGGAATACCTGGACAGCCCCGAGGCACTTGCCGAATACCTGACCATTGTGATGGAAGAAAATGACCCCGCTGCATTGGCCCAGGCTCTCGGTACAATTGCCCGTGCCCGTGGAATGAGCGACATTGCCAACGCATCCGGGATTTCCCGTGAAGCGCTCTACAAAGCATTGCGCCCGGATGCCCATCCGCGATTCGACACTATTAACCGTGTCTGTGCTGCTCTTGGGGTTAAGCTGGTTGCCCAGGCAACTCACTGAACATCATTCAGTAGGGGTAAAATCGGGAGAGAGTCGTTGCCACGAAGTGGTTTTTTCCTGCTATGGTAGATTTGACGGTATTAATATTTTTAGTTAGTTTAAACTGATTAAAAATCAATTTGTTGCATGAACTTTCAACTATCGAGTGGGAGTGAGTTAACGTCTGGCACAACTACGTACAACCCCCCGTTTAAGTCCGCATAATTGCGGGCTTTTTTGTTTCTGCAACCGGTGTAACCCTAGCGCAGCAGAGCAAGGTTTTGATCGATGCGGCCTTGGATCATGTGCAGAGTGTCTCGGGTGATAACCTGTGGAAGCCGGTTATCGGCGATCGTGGCAAACTGACCTGCGACATCGCAAGTGCGGTCAATGATGCGGTTTGCGGCCTCCGCTGAAACCTCGGCCTCTTCAGCAAGTTGGAGCATCGCTGAGCTGCCGATCGCCAATGCCTCACCCATCACGTCCATCTGGTGGTACCCAGAGGGCCCCTCGCAGAAAGTCACGTCGTAAGCTGGTGCCAGCTTCCACTCGCCGGTTGGTGACATGAGGTAGGCGAAGTTCTTGGGGTGATCGTCCCGATTGTTGAACGCGACATTGAACACGGCGCGTTCGAAGGCTAATGCCTTCTCGCGCACGTCGTTGGTGCACATCTGCGTCGCACGCAGGAAGTTAACGTAGTCCAAAACTCCCGAAACCTGGTAGTCGGCACCGGTAAAAGCAGCGAGGCTTTGCATGGGGACGCGTAGATCGTTTTGGCGGTCAAAGCGTTTACTGGCGAACGCTGCCATTCCTTTTGGCAGACTGAAATATTGCGTGTCCGGGGTTTGGATGCCACACATACGCAAACATTCGGCATAGACCATTTCGATAGCGCACACTTCTGCATGTTCCTCTTTGGCCGGGAACTTGACCAGCCAGGCTTCGAAGCCCGGTGTGGCAGCGGTTGTAAATTTTCCGGTTTGAGGATCGCGATAGATCAAAGCCTTTGGTCTGGCACCTTGAGGCGAGCCCCCCACCTGCAACAAACGCTGTAGGAATGCCCCATCGTTACCATGGAGCACCTCCTGCACTTCGGCGGCAAGCAGGTCGAGTGGGATATGCACTTGCGATTCCTGCCCCTCGGGTACCACAGGCTCGAACGACAGAGCACCCATAGCATTGCTGCCAATGTAAGTCAGCCGTTCCAAGGGGCCGATGCGTGCAGTGGTGAGCCCGCGGCGCCGGAACAATCGGTCCATCAATAGCATGCCCCAACCGTCAGGCAACGAGTCATAGACCGGCCCTGGCAGGCCCAACTGGTGGGACGGGAAGCCTCGGCGCAACTGAGTTCCTTCTAGCGGCAGGGTGTAGGACGATAGCTCCAAGCCCCTTTGCCTTGCCTCATTGCTGTACTCAAACATAATCTGCGGGCGGCCGGTGAGGGCTGTCGTAGACATCAGCGTGCCCCAGAGCCATCGTTCACCCCAACCTTCGTAGTACACACTCACTTGCTCAACCATTGTTGGGTTTCCTCTTACTACGGTGACGATTGGCACTGTTTTCGTAGCGGCGAATATCTTCGAGGCTTTCTAACTTAGGCAGGAACAGACCTTCGAGTTCCTTGGTTCTGCCAAGAACCATCGCCACGCGGATCACGTTCTCGAACCCGACATTGCGCCCTGCCTCCAGGTTGGAAACGGTATTGGTGCCGATGCCAGCGCGGCCAGCCACATCCGCTTGAGTCATCTGCTGCGCCAACCGCTCCGTGCGCAGGCGTTCGCATAATCGCTTGACGATTTCACTCGGTTTGCTGAAGCCTAAATCCAACATATTGTGAGAACCTATCAAATAAAGCGAGTTAATACCCAAAATTATAGAATTAACTAGAAATCTGAGCAAGTTCCATAATTCTCTTAATTAGTGTTTAAACTCGGAAAACGAATTTAAAGCATGATTTATTGGATTTATCCAGAAAAGAGAAACTCCATCAGATTCAATCCGTAATGCTGTAACTCATTTATTCTAGATGTATATCCCATTGACATATCCCTTGATTTCCCTATGCTGATGATCGGTACAAAACATCACCACAGGGGGTAATGATGGAGAAAACGACGGTGTTTAAAAGCAACCGCAGCCAGGCGGTACGCTTGCCAAAAGCAGTGGCCTTACCTGAGGATGTCAAACATGTGGACATCGTTGCGGTTGGCCGGGCGCGTATTATTACGCCAGCGGGCGAGGGGTGGGACAGTTGGTTTGATGGCGATAGTGTGACACCAGATTTTATGGTGGCGCGTGAACAGCCGGGAGAACAGGATAGGGAAGCGTTCTGATGCTCAAATACATGCTGGATACCAATATCTGTATCTACACAATTAAAAACAAGCCTCAGGCGGTACGTGAAGCATTTAATCAGCACTATGGCCGCATGTGTATCAGTTCTGTAACGCTGATGGAGCTAATCTACGGCGCGGAGAAATCCAGCAACCCAGAGAAGAACCTGAGGGTGGTGGAAGGTTTTACCGCCAGGCTTGAGGTGCTGAGCTATGGTAATGATGCCGCCATCCATACCGGGCAGGTGCGCGCCGAACTGGCGAAGGTTGGTACGCCCGTTGGCCCGTATGACTGCATGATTGCGGCTCATGCCCGCTCGCAGGGGTTTATTTTGGTAACCAATAACACACGTGAGTTTGTTCGCATCAATGGCCTGCGTCTTGAGGACTGGAGCCTTTACTGAACCCCTGGTTGCGATTCAGGGAGCCTGTCCATAATTCTGTGTAACTGCCAACGTATTAAAGGTGACCGTCTAAGCGGTCACCGAATTCGATAATAAAACGACTCATCGCCAACCGCCAGTTCTTGATCGGCATACTCCATTTTTTCGACGCCGCCTGGATCGCCAGATAAATCACTTTTCTCACCGAGTCATCTGTCGGGAACACTTTACGCTTTTTAATCGCCTGCCGGATCACGCTGTTCAGCGACTCGATTGCGTTGGTCGTGTAGATCGCCTTGCGGATATCCGCTGGATAGCCGAAGAACGTGTTGAGATTTTCCCAGTGAGTACGCCAGCTTTTGCTGATTTGCGGGTATTTCTCATCCCAGACGCCTGCGAACTTGTCCAGCGCCATCAGGGCCGCCTCCTCTGTCGGGGCCTGGTACACTGTTTTCAACCCGCTGGTGACCGCTTTGTAGTCTTTCCACGACACGTACTTCAGGCTGTTGCGTACCATGTGGATAATGCACAGTTGGATGTGGGTTTGCGGATAGACGCTGTTTATCGCATCGGGGAAGCCTTTCAGGCCATCGACGCAGGCAATCAGGATATCCTGAAGACCCCGATTTTTCAGCTCAGTCAATACGTTGAGCCAAAACTTCGCCCCTTCATTTTCTGCCAGCCACATACCCAGAAGTTCTTTCTGACCCTCGGTGTTGATGCCCAGGGCAAGGAACACGGCCTTGTTGATGACGCTGCCATTTTGACGCACCTTCACCACGATACAGTCAAGGTAAACAATGGGATACAGTGAGTCCAGTGGCCGGTTTTGCCACTCGGTAACCTGCTCTTTAACGGCATCGGTGACTTTGGATATCAGCGTGGGTGACACGTCGGCATCGTACATCTCCTTGAACGTGGAGACGATTTCCCTCGTCGTCATCCCTTTGGCATATAAGGATAAAATCTGGCTGTCCATCTGCGTGATACGCGTCTGGTTTTTCTTTATCAGTTGGGGCTCAAAGGAGCCTTCACGGTCACGGGGTGTATTCAGCTCGAACTCACCATCATCAGTGAGCAGCGTTTTAGACGAGTAACCGTTACGGGCATTCGAGCCTTTTTTAGGGGTGTTTTTTTCATGGCCGAGGTGGTCAGTCAGCTCGGCATTCAAGGCGGTTTCGACGGTGAGCTTGGTCAACATACGAGAAAACGCATTGAGATCGGCTTCGGTTTTAATGCCTTTGGCCAGCTCAGCAGCGAGTGCCTTAAGTTTCTTTTCGTCCATAATTTGCCTGTCTCCATTGTCAGGAAGAACATATCAAAAACAGGCAATTACACAAATTAAATTACAGTCTCGATTCAGGCAAAGAGTATTTTAAAGCGCAGGAGCAGTTCTTTACCTTCCAGTGTAGTACCTTACTTGAGCGGCTCTGTTGCAGAATACTGATGCAGGGTTTTAGTTATTCTTGATGAGTCTCCACTTTCTCCCATGGTGTTTACCGTATATTTCCCCTTTATATCCCGATGCCTGATCAGGCGGCAAGTGTGTTGTTTTGTGCTGTCAGGATGCGTACTATCTTCCCTCGCCACAGGCGGTGGATAAGGCTTTGGCGTTATCTGATAATAAAAAAGGAAATGTGATGGAAAGGCGTAATTTTCTTAAAGGTGCTGCTGCGTTATCTTCTTTTGGTCTGATTAGCCCTGCCTGGTCAGAGTCGCGTAAAACTGACATCCCGCCAGCAAACTGCGTGGATAGAAGAAGACGTTTTGTGATGACGCAGACTTATCGACTGAAAGCGCCAGCAGGCTCCGAAGGTAAGGCCAATCTGTGGATCCCGGTACTGGAAGACACCGCCTTTCAGCAACTGAAGCACATTTCTTTTTCAGGTAACTATCAGCAGGCTTATCTAACGGCCAATAACCGTTACGCGGCCAAAACGTTGTTTGCATCCTGGCCGGATTCAAAAGGCCCGATGGAAATGAAAGTGGAAATGCTGATTGAAACCTTGGACTGGGAACCGTTAAAGAACAATCAACTGTCCGCATGGCATCTTCCTGATACCGATCTGGTGTTCCCCGCAGAGGTGCAACCCTATCTCAACGCCACGCCTCATATCCCGGTGGATGGGTTGGTGAAAGAAACGGCGCTGAAGATCGTCGGTAGCGAGAAATCACCTCTGAAGCAGGCGCGGTTAATCCATGATTGGGTCAGAACCCATATGCATCGCGACGATTCGGTGATTGGCTGCGGCAGCGGCGACGTGGGCCAAATTCTCAAAACTGGTAATCTGGGCGGGAAATGTACCGATATCAACTCCGTTTTTGTCGCTCTGTGCCGTTCCTGCGGCATCCCGGCGCGCGAGATGTTTGGTATTCGCCTGGGGGCAACCCGCAAGCTCGTCAACTATTCGAAGAAGGCGTTCGGTAGCGCTGACGAACAGGGCGTGGCGAAAATCAGCGGTGGGCAGCACTGCCGGGCGATGTTCTGGCTGGCGGGTTTCGGCTGGCTACCGGCCGATCCGGCTGATGTCACTAAAATGCGTCTGACGGAGAAAAAAGAAAATGGCGATCCGGCCGTTGAAGCCGTCAGCGATTATCTGTTCGGTAACTGGGAAATGAACTGGGTGGGCTTTAACTATGCCCGTGACTTTGCGCTTTCGCCGGTGGCAGAACAAGGTGATCTCAATAACTTTGGTTATCCTTATGCTGAAGTGGATGGCGATCCGTTGAACTTCTACGATCCGGCTGAATTTAGTTATGACTACGTCTCTGTCGAACAGCCTTAAAGGCAGCGTGGTGACGTTGTTGGCGGCTCTGCTTGCCGCCGCCGCATCGACACTTTGCTGCCTCGGCCCGCTGCTCTATCTGGTGTTCGGTATTTCGGCTGCCGGGTTGACGGGGATCCCGGCTTTATCCTGGCTGCAACTGCCGATGGTGGTTCTCTCTGTCGGCTTGATGCTGAGAGGATTCTGGCGGCTTTATCTGTCGCCACGTCCTGTCTGCGTGAATGTCGTTAGCCGTCGCACATTGCTTTGGCTTTATTGGTTATCGGTGCCGCTGCTTTTGGCCTTGATCACCTATCCGTATGTATTACCCTGGTTGTGGGAGTTGATGGAATGAAGAAGCGCTTTTTTCTGCTGCTGGCTCTGGTGTTAATGGCACCGCAGGCCTGGGCTGAAAACCAAAAGGTCACTATCGATATCAAAGATATGACCTGCTCGCTCTGCGTTATTTCCATCAATAAAGCGCTGCGTGCTACTGACGGCGTTATCAAGGCTAAAGCCTCTCTGAAAACGCATCAGGCAGAGGTGATTGTGCCAGAAGGCTTTGATAATCAGACATTGCTGACGGCGATTTCCCGCACCGGATATACCGGTGAAATCCAAGGTGTGGCTTCAGCTCCGTAGTATTTTTGGGCAGTGCAGCAGATAATATTCCTCACCACCGTCACAACCGGCTGCAATATTCTGCCAGCCATGCTTGTGGTAAAACACCAGAGCCTTTTGGTTTTTCACCAGGCATTTCAGCGAACCGGTCGACGTAAAGGTGCGTTCGGCCGCATGCAGCAATGCGCTGCCGACGCCCTGCGGTGGTAGATCGGGGTCGACGTACAGGTGATGAATGAAGTTGTCGGCGCGGTGAATCGATACAAATCCCAATAGTTTTCCTGCCTTTTCTGCTATCCATATTTCTTCACCCTGCGTTGAGCGATCGAAATCTTCTAACCGGTAATGGCGAGTATCGCGCCAGGTGAAGGCTGCTCGGCGTGCGGTCAGGTACAGAACGCGCAATAATGGGCGATCTGCCTCTTGGTAGGGTCTTATCTGCATGGTGTTTCCTTTGCATGGCTTGGGGATGTCGTAGGCTTGATCGCTATCAGCATCAATCCATTTCAACGCGAGTTCCTAATTTACGTGCCAGCCCTCTAGCCCTTCGTGCATTACTGCATAATGATTCCAGCGGAATAATGGAGCTGTCAGCGGTGCCAGGCAGTTCATCCACAATGCATTGGTTCGGATATGCCAATGGTAACTCTGATTGATCCACTTGGTGGCTGTTCTGATCGCGTATCAACGAGTTTGTTGGTGAAAGATTGAGTACTGGGAATTGATGTAGGCTGAACGGCTATAGGCGAACCGTGCTGCTAGTGGAATAGGTGAGGCTAAGCGAAACCAGTCAACTGCTTGATATTTGGCACTCAACACACCATGATTCGTAGTGCGAGGGCCGGCAAGGCGATTCTGGGCCTGTTTTTTGATGACGAGGGGAGCAAGATGGCAGGTTATCAACCGCCTTATACCATAACACCAAACATTCTGAATCAGGTGGTTGAGGTGGGGGAGCTATTAGGCCGTTGGGCTGCGCAGGCTGAGCAGTCTTCCCCTTTGCTACGCAAAGAGAACCGTATCCGCACTATCCAGGCATCATTGGCTATTGAGCACAACAGCCTGTCTACCGAGCAGGTTACTGCGATCGTGGATGGTAAACGGGTATTGGCACCGGCAAAAGATATTCAGGAAGTTCGTAACGCAATCCTTGCCTATGAAAAATTGCCTGACTGGCAGAGCCATCGGTTCGATGACTTACTGGCAGCGCATCGTTTATTGATGGCCGGCCTAGTAGATGCACCAGGTCAGTTGCGCAGTGGCAATGTTGGCGTGTATCGGGAAAAACAGCTTATCCATATGGCACCGCCTGCCAATCAATTGCCTCGTTTAGTCAGCGACCTGCTGACATGGTTACAGTACACCGATATTCACCCGTTAATTGCCAGTTCCATATTCCATTATGAATTTGAATTCATCCATCCGTTTGCCGATGGCAACGGGCGTATGGGCCGCTTATGGCAAACGTTGATCCTCGGTGAATGGCGCTCAGAACTGGCCTGGTTGCCGGTAGAAACCTTAATCCATAATCAGCAGCAGGAATATTACCGCGTATTGGGTGAGTGCGACCGGGCCAGCGACTGTACGCCATTTATCGCATTTATGCTGGAAAAACTGCTTGGCGCATTAGCCGAAGGTATAGATGCGCAGAAAGGGTATCCTGTCGCGATGTCGGTAGAAGTGTCGGTACAAATGTCGGTAGAAAATCCACAGCCTTTAGGCCGAACAGCAGAACGCATCTTAGCCGCCGTCACCGCTAATCCCTCTATGACTATTGTGCAACTTGCTGGTGAGTTGAAGGTAAGTAGCCGTACGGTCGAGCGTACTATCAAGGTATTGCAGGAGGAAAAACGATTGGCGAGAGTTGGGTCGACTAAGAGCGGTTACTGGCAGGTTGTTTAAACTTATTATACGGTAAAGATGATATTTATATGGGGTAATAAGCAGGGGGCTAAACCCCCTGTGCAATATATTATTCTACCGTTACATCTTTATCTACACTGTATTCAGCTTCGCTGCCGTAGTTTTTTGCCGCATCTCGGGTATTCTTCTGCACCGCAATGGCGCCAAACAGACTAAGAAAGAAGGAGACGCCGTAGAAACCTTTCTCGCTTAATAACAATTTGGCATTCCATAAACCGATGCATAACAGGCTAACGGCAATCGCAAAAGCCACCCAGCAAGTAATGCTATAAATATGAGTCACCGGAATACCATCCTGCTGATCGCGGACGGTCTTTTGAATGGTTATGGCGGTAAACAGGCCCAATATCAATACGGCGAAATAATAGCCTTTTTCATTCAACTGCATTTCTGCATTCCACAGGCCCAGCAGAAACACGCCAAAACCGCCGAGGAGTGCAGCCCAAGAGGCGAGAACGAAAGCAAACGAGGTAGTGTTTTGTTGTGGTATAGAACTCATTATGTGTATCCCTAAATGACAAGACGAACTCCTTTCTCCCAAGCCAGCATAACGGCGGCTTGTGAGGTTGGGGGCAATCTACCCGATCTCTGTTTATTAATGCAATAGAATAAGTTTCAGATAATGAGTATGTCTGAGTACTCCTATTGGAGAATCATGTTGGCATTAATTTTTAAGTATTAATCGCAGAAAGTTTTCTGGCCTTTGCCAAGTTTCAATGTTGGTGTTGATGCATAATATACACGTAACATAGAAAATAATGTCATTTTAATATAAAAAATGAATGCGTTACTTTATGTGATTTATCCTGAGAATATATTCCTGTCATTAAGCTAAATAGGTTCAATCCGGAATCTTCCCTAAAATGGGTTTACAGCCCCAGGTTTGGCGATTATCCTGATCGACGTTGGCAAGGCAGCCAACAAAAATTTAATGATTTTTCAATGACTCGGGGTGCCGATGTAATCGGCTGAGAATTTACCCGTATTACCTGATCTGGATTATGCTTTAGTTAGAGACTGCAAGGGGGGTGAGATCTATGTACCCACCTGCGTACCCAGAGCGATTTTATACAGATTAACCTGCATGTTTTGCTTTTTTCCCAGCCACTTACCCAGTAAAAATGTCTCTTTGGTTTTGTCATGAACCTTCCAAGCGACTGCTGTATGCTGAATGTTGACCCGAAAGACTGCAAATGCGTGGCTTTGCTGGTGAATATATAGCCAGCCCTGAGTGCGAAGTGGTTGCATGTGCTAGCAGATGATTTGCTTTCTTTAGTGTTAAGGTTAGACGTTGAACCGTGATTTATGTTTTATGAAATTGATTTAATTGAAATTTGTTTTAGTATTCTTAATTTCATACTCATTCCTGTACTCACGTTCGCAAAGATGAAGGTTTACTATCCCGAAATATTCGTTTTTTGACCTGATGGTGAATAAAAGATATTCATTGCTCATGATACGAGTGTTGTACCTTCATTCCCATACGACCTCTGTTGCGAGATAGTTATGAATGACTGAGCGGACGGTCAGTAGGCCTTGTTGAAATACTATGTACCGATAAATGTTATCTTGAACATTAATCCAGCCATCATCATCTAAGTCTTGACCTGTCATAACACGAGTCATCATTCTACTACCGACTTCAGGCCATCCAGTAAAGGAGCTACCAGCTTCTTCAAAATCGTTGCGTTGATCGTGATTCATAGATATCAGCGGAATTGCACTGATAGAGATCGGATCGCCCAACATTGGCTCTCCGTACTCGTAGAAAGCATGGCCTCTGGCATTCTTCAAAATAACTCGATGTATACGATCTATCTCAGGTTGCCAGATAATTTGCGGTTCGCCAGTTTCGTCGATTTGAAATTGCTTAGCTGCTTCTAGCCGAGCCACTAACGATGGGTTGCGAACTAGTGCCCTCTCGATTTTTGGGTTTCTCTGCGCTGAAGGCTCTGTGGTTCCTGATTGTACGCAACTCAGGAAAGTAACGAAGTATTCTTCATCTAATGAGAAGCCTGTATTACATTCCTTGCATATTTCGACTTGTGGTACATGAGGGGGCAGAGGTCTGTCTAGTAACCCTTTCGTTGGAACGTGATCCCTGTTGGTCTGAAGACTACTAATGGGGGAACTGCAATGAATACACCAGGATTTGTGTCGATCGTCGGTAAAATGTTCAATATTCTCCATATATCCTCATTAGAGCTACTGGTCAGTATTTTTCATGTCATACATGAAAGGTGACATTTCAGTTACGCCTAGTTTACAGTCAACTTCCATCATTGCTGCCTCCAATTCTGCTAACTTCAGGGCAAGGATAAACAGTGGGGCTTTTCATCAACCTAGGGCGTTCATATCACACTGTTTCTGACAAATAGATTAGGATTTCTGGTTAGGATCGCATCAACCGAGGACATTTGCCATGAATGTCACGTATAATGTTAAGATCAAAACTTTAAAAATTATAAACATGTGTAAACTGAAAGCGATTGATTTGTTTGCAGGAGCGGGTGGTCTTTCTCTTGCTGCCTTTAAGGCTGGCATCGATGTTCAGGCTGCAATTGAACTCGATAAACTAGCCTCTGAGACATATTACCGCAACCTTGTTGGCAGGCTTGGTGCACAGACTCAGGTGTTCTCACAAGATATCAATGATGTCGATATCAATTCCCTGATGAAGTACCAGTGTATCAAACAGGGTGAGCTTGATATTTTGCTGGGTGGCCCTCCATGTCAGGGGTTTTCGACGCATCGTATTAATGATGCAGGAAAAGATGACCCAAGAAATGCTCTGTTGATACGCTACTTTGATTTCGTTAAGAATCTAAGACCGAAAATTTTCTTAGTTGAAAATGTGCCTGGTCTTCTTTGGCCTCGCCATGCGGAGTATTTGAACAAGTTTATCGCTCTTACGAGAGCGCATGACTACCGTCTCGTTGGCGATAAACCTTTTATTCTGAATGCAAGAGATTATGGTGTGCCACAGAACCGTAAGCGTGCTTTCATACTCGCAGTTAGAAAGGACATATGCACCGACGGTTTTGAATGGCCTCCAAAAGCAACGCATACTAAGTCAGGCTCGAAATCTTGGGTGACGTCCTCAACCGTATTTGAACGCCCCTCTCAATCAGTGTTGATTGAGTTTAAAGAAAGGCTGATTGAGAAATTTAACTTTACAGTTGAAATCGCAGAAAACTGTATCAGTCAGTTGGTATGGGGTGCGCCTATTGCATCCAATGATCCAGGCAATGCTCATATGATGCATTCGGCAGAAATGACAGCTCTTTTTGAGAACACACCTCTCCTTGGTGACAGAACTGAATCAGGGAGAATGTTGGATTGCCATAAAAATTACAGCGGGCACTTGGATGTATATGGAAGGATTTACCCTCATATACCTTCAAATACAGTTACGACAGGGTGTAATAACCCATCGAAAGGCCGTTTTGTTCACCCTTGGTTACCTCAGGGTATTTCGTTAAGGCACGCAGCTCGATTACAGACTTTTCCTGATGACTATGTTTTTCAGGGCGGGTCAATGGCCGTTGCGAAACAAATTGGAAATGCGGTTCCAGTGAAGCTTGGCGAGATACTGCTGGTTTCAATAATTCAACTATTATTGACGCAACCTTCCCCAAGGATTGAAAGTAGTATTAGGGAAGTGGAATGTGATAAGGAATGTACACTATGACTCAACATGTTACGTTTCAGACTCGAGCTAGAACGATTGACCACCTTGGACGGGAACAAATAGCTGACTGTCCGACGGCCATATCGGAACTGTGGAAGAATGCTTATGATGCTTATGCCCGACAGGTTAGCCTTCATATTTTTGATGGAGAGATGAATATCTCAGCCATTGTGGATGATGGACACGGTATGAACCGTGATGAATTTGAATCTAAATGGTTGATAGTCGGTACAGAATCTAAAACTAATGGTTTCTCGATCCCTGAAATCGACCGTGATGGTCTTCTTGAGCGTCCCAAGCAAGGTCAAAAAGGTATTGGACGATTATCCTCTGCTGCACTTGGCCCGCTTCTATTACTAATTTCGAAACGTCAAAACAGTGATTTTGTTGTGGCGCTTATAGACTGGCGGTTATTTGAAAATCCGTTTTTGTATCTGAGCGATGTCAGAATACCGGTCAGAGAGTTTAGCCATAAAAATGACCTATCAGAAGCTCTTCCATTGCTGTTTGACCAAATGATGGGGAACATCTGGGGAGAATCGGACGATCCAGAACGTACAAAGAGGATTGCTGATGCTTGGAATGCATTTAGTAAACAAGAAATCGAAGATGGGTTGGAAAGTACGACGCAGGAAAAAATTGAACATACGCTGATTCAGGACGTATTCAAAGATGAGCACTTTAGTAAATGGTCAGTATGGTCGGGTGATTCCCGACATGGGACTGCCATGTTTATTGCTGATGTACAGTATGACCTCTACATCCAATTGTCTAACACGCCACTTAATCAAGCTGATGATACAGAGAAAAGTACTCGTGAACGATTTTTTCAAACACTCTCGAATTTCACAGATCCCTTCTCTCGCCGTGAAGGTGAATCGCTGATAGATGATTTTGCATACAGCGTCACTGGTTGGGTTAACAGTGCACCGAAGATAATTATCGGTGAGGATCGAGAGTTTGATCTACGTAACCTTGAAAATTTAGAACATATTATTGAGGGGCAGATTGATGCCGAAGGGTATTTCAAGGGAAGGATAAGAGTATTTGGAGAATGGATTGAAGACTATATAATAAAACCAAAACAGGTATATAAGACTCGTAAAGATAGTGCATTTGGCCCTTTTCACTTGCGCATAGGTACGTTTGAGATGAACGTTAATAGCTCTTCTCTAGACGCTACTCAGCACGCACATTTTATAGAACAATCAGAAAAATATGGTGGATTCAGGGTTTATCGCGACGGTTTACGTGTAATGCCATACGGAAGGGTTGACAGCGATTATTTTTCAATTGAAGAACGTCGTTCTAAGAATGCAGGTCGATACTTCTGGTCTAGTCGTCGTATGTTTGGGCGTATTGCTATTACTCGAGAGAATAATCCGAACTTGAAAGATAAGGCTGGTCGAGAGGGCTTCATTGAAAATCGTGCATCGAAACTATTTCGTGAAATTGTTGAAAAAATATTATTGGATTCTGCTGATAAATATTTTGGGAGCAATTCCAAAGAAAGAAAAAGTACGATTGACGATATAAAAGAAAAGAAAGCGGTATTAAAGGCTGAGGAAGATAGAAATAAGCTACTCAGCAAAGAGCGCAAACGTATACGTACTTCAATGAAACGTAACATGAGTTCACTCACCACGTTGGTATCAACGCTATCTGAATTCAGTGAAAGCCTTGCGGGAAGACTCAGCCTGGACTCTATCGATGAGCTTCATGCTCTTAAGAAAACAACTGACGATTTCTCTGAAACAGTTCAAGGTTATTCATTAAGTCCTTTGCCTACAAATCTAGGGCGTTTGGAGGATGAATACCGTGCTTATAGGAAAGAGGAATTACGATGCAAAGAGATCATTAAAGATCTGACTTATGTGATAAACAAAGCGATTGCAGATTCTACCCAGAAAAGTGACTACGAAAAGGCATATGAGGTCTATCGCAGTAAGCTTTCCAGTATCAATAATGCCATTACCCGTTATGCTGCCCGTGGCAAAGAGATGCTCCTTAAACAACAGGTTGAACTGGAGGAAATTATCCGGCACTGCCGCGAGCAGTATAAGCTTATTATGGAGGAAAGTCTTGAAGACTTGAAGCTCGCTAATATTACATTGCCTATCGTGCTTGATAAGTTGGATGCAGAACAACAAAGAATAGAAATCGAAAATGCTCAGAAGTTATCTCCGTATGTAACAGCCCTTGAACGTATCAATGAACAAATAGACTTAGAAAGTTTAGCCATTCATAGCATGAACGAGACTGTCCGTTATCGAGATGAGTTAGCGCGTTTGCACTCACTAGCCCAACTTGGCATAACGGTTGAAATTATCGGACATGAACTTGATGGTTTAGATCAGGAACTGACACACGCTCTGAAAGTTATTAGTGATGGTGAGCTAACACTATCTCAGCAGAAAAATATTGAGAGAGCTTTACATTGCCATAGTTCTCTAATGGATAAACTTAACTTTCTATCACCACTCAAGCTATCTGGAAAAAAAGAGATTCAGAGAATAACTGGTGCAGGAATTGAAGAATACATTATTGGGTATTTTTCAAAGCAACTTGCGTCAGCAGGTATTCAGCTTTCATGTACACCTGCATTCAGAGAGATGTCCCTCATGGATTTGCAATCACGCATATATCCGGTGTTCATAAATATAATTAATAATTCAATATATTGGGTGCAGCGGCGAGATGATAATAAAAGAGAGATTCTCCTGACATTTGATAATAATGAAGTTTCTATATGTGATGATGGCCCTGGCGTGGATAGCGATGATCTAGACAGTCTATTTACGTTGTTCTTCACACGTAAACAAAAAGGTGGTAGGGGCGTAGGGCTTTATCTTTGCAAACAGAATCTGATGGCTGGCGGACATAGTATTCGTTATGAAGCTAGAGATGACTTTAAGGTGCTTAGTGGTGCTAATTTTGTGATTGCTTTTAAAGGATTAACCAATGACTGAAATGACACTGACCTATCCTGATCTGATAAAGGAAGCTTTTATAAATCCGATTCGTAACGTCACAGTTATTGACGATGAATATCCTACGCTGATCTCATTGATTGAGTCGCAAAGTCAACGTATTGTTGGCGATGAAGAAACTGTTGCATCAATAGGTGCAAATACAGAGAGGCTCAAGAAAATAATTGCCATGTGTCACTCTACCTATAAGTGGAGCATAGATGTTTTCAACGGTGGAACACCAAATTTTGGTGGGACTGAAGAAATTCCACCACATATTCATCACAGTGATCTGATTGTATTAGACTATCATCTGGATGGTGATGAGGCTGTAGATAAAGGAATTCGCGCTCGTAAAATTATTCAATCGCTTGATCAGAATAATCACTATAATATAACTCTGGTGCATACAAAAGGGTATGTAGGTGATATAGAGGATGTATTTAAAGAGATTTTGATAGATTTTATTCGTATTGATGCATCTCATACATTGATCCCGACAGAAGAGACGATTGAAAAAATGAATATCTGGCTGGATGAGCACGAGGATGGTAGGGCTTACCAATGGGTCAGTGCAGAAATAAATCCTCTCGCAGTTTTCGATATCTATTTTTCAAGAACTCCTGAGAAATGTATTAATCCTCGCAGACCAGCACATCCACTCAATCCATTTTTATCAGAGATAAATGATGTTGCTCAAGAGTCTGATTTAACTTGTATTGAGCTCATTAAGTGGCGTTTTTATGACATTTTGAAGAAAAATGGAGTTAACCTCGATGGAAACTCTAGGGCTGATTTAGAATGGCATTGGGGGGCAGATACTAATTATATTAGTACAGGAAAAACATTCATTTCTGTTATTCGAAAAAGTGAAGAGAGCCCTGAACATGAACTTATTGACGCACTTACCGTAGCCTTAACCAAGCATAATGCATCACCAATGCATCTCTTAATGGCAAAAATGCGCCATGAGTTAGATGAAAATGGAATCGAGCAAGCCTCTAGGATTATTAGTAATAGATATGCTCAAGCAGGTTGGCTTTACAGTCTTCTTCAGAATGCTGACGACGATTCCGCTCATGATAAGGCAATCAACTTGCATTGGGAGCAGTTGGCTACAGCTTCTCGTTTAGTACTCCGTGATTTCTCCAAAAAAATAATAGCAGTTGCTGAGAAAGACTGTCCAAAAGATGGAAAAGCATTTGTTCAGAAATTCTTCAGCGAGTGTATGAGCAATAAAGACTTAGCATTAGGTCATCTTAATGCTTTTTCTTGTTCTATGTCAGTGAGCAGTGATCATCTTATTACTGGTACTGTTTTAGATATTGAAGGTGAGATATGGGTGTGTATTACTCCTGCGTGTGATTTAGTTCCAGGACAAAAGATTGCTCAATGGCAGTCACGTATTGGTAAATCACATATGGTCTTTAAAGCTGTAAGATTCGATATTGTGAAGCTGGACACTGCTAATAGTAATGCAAATCGTAATGAGTATATATATCTCAATATAGATGGTACACCAAAGTCATATTGGCTAAAGGGGGATAATCCGTCGTGGGATACATTTTATGCAGGAGACTTAGGACGTTATGGGAATAATTATAAGGTATCACTAACAGGTGTACGTGAAGATGTCACCGCTGATGGTAAACCATTAGTAATGCGGTCATTAAACGCTTACGCTGTAGCAGAGCTACGTTATGAATATGCTCTGAACCTTTTGCATAAATTTGGTGCTTCGCAGACCCGCGTAGGGCTTGATTTCCAGGACCAAAGTAGTATATGGATTTAAGTAATGAAAGTGCATTGATACAATGAGAGAATTATCCAGCATTTTGTTGGTTAATCAATATTACATTCTGTTTAGGCTCTTAAATTAATTTAGAGCCTAAGCATCTATATAGGGTTAGTATTCACAGTACATGGCGTATAACTCAAATATAATGCTCAATTAATGATGTTGCTTATTTTATCATTTAGTCTATTGGAATAATACTACAACAGTGTAAGAGAGTTGTGCATAAGTATCCGATAGTCTCATCTTGAGTAAGTATCCTCAGGCAACTTAAATAAATATCCGTGACTGATGTCTTACGCTGGCTATGCCACAGGTTTCTCTTTATCGTGCTATTATTTATTTGCATAAGTGAATAAATGGGATGGCGGCGCTGATAGTGTATAAATTGGGACTTAATCCTTTTACTGGCGAACTCTATACTTTCACTAACCGCCAGCGTAATAAAATATCTGATGTGGGAGGGTAATAACTTTGTTCGCTATTACAAAATACTGACCGAGGAAAATCAAGTGGTTCACCTCGACTTACCTGTTACTTCCCTTACTGGAAGCCAATTACATCATGCTCGCAAATTTCCCCCGTGTTTTTTCAATATGGCAAGTTTTTTTATAGTAATTGTACTTTGCAGGGAATTCCACTTGGCGCTGATTTTACATCATCCAACATAGGAATAATGATCGCCCGACATTCCCCCGGTAAACTCGATTGAACGTAGAAGGTATTGTCTACTGGTGATATTTCCTGCACATTCTCTTTAGAGTGAAGCAACTGGCACAAAGTGGCAATAATAATGACGATAATGGTCAGTGTAGCGATGATTTTCGTTTTCATGGAATGGTTCCTTTTGGGTTAAAACATGAATTACACACCCAAAAGGAAACCCTGGTGTTGGTGCTAAAAATTACAAGCCAAATACGTTAATGTAGAACTGCCCGTTATTATCGTCTGTTTTCTGGATGTTATACGTTATCGGCAAATCCTTGGAGTTTGGAAGGTTTAATGTGTCATCCAGTATGGTCATTTGTAGAGTAGCCGCACAGTGATAAACGTCTAATGACGGGTCATGTTTAACAGTTCTGATATTGATCACCTTCAACATAAGACTGTCTGCATGCTTAGGCACCATGCCTGCCATCTGTGAGTTCCTGAGTTGTTCGAACTGTTTCTTTATCTCCTTTTGGGCAATGTCAACGACCAGGGTTTTAGCATCGTCACTGTTACATTTTGGCGTGCTGGAGTCACACGCTGATAACAGTGTAGCGATAATACCGATAGCGATAATTTTACTGTTCATTGTGATATCCTTATAAGGCATCGATATATCTCTCAAAGACAATCCCAACAAAAGCCAAGACATCCACGAGTACCGAGAGACTCACAATAACCAGCGCTGTAATCCCCCAGAATTTATTAGTGCTATTAAGCGTATTCTTGATAGCAATCAACGCAGTAATCCCTACATAAAGCGATGCGGCATTTAGGAAGAGGATGTGAAAGCGACGCTCAGTAAAGAATAACAGAATATTGATAACCAGCATGATAAGAAACCAATAACCCCAGAAGGTTTTCTTGAGGCCCAAGTCGCCCTTTAATAATTGCTGTTTACCTTCTTCCTGCAAGTTTTGATTCTTGTTATGAGCTGATTTTATTTTATTAAAAAATGACACGGCATATCCTTATTCAATAAATGAGTGGTTGAGTTTAATGCTTTCAAGAATTCTTCTTGCCCGGTTATACCCAATTCTGAAATGATGCTGCACGGCCTTGATATCGTTATTTAATTCGCCACTGGCAATCAGGTTTAGTACCGGGAAGTAAAGTGGGTCTACGAGCGTTTCTTTCTTTAATTCAAATGACATGGTTCCTCTTAAAAATTAATAGGGGGCTGTGTAGTGATGAATTACACACTGGCATTAAAAAATGCGCTTATTGATAGACGCCGGAAAGTGAATTCCCGGCATTCATGCCACAATAACTATTGCATTCCTCGTTGGCATTGACCTTCACACGATTCTGCCCCCATGTAAGGGTAATCAGGCAGTGGTTTTCATTTCGCCATTCAAGGGTCGTGTGTTGCGGCGTATCGGCAATGGCGGTCGCAATTCCTTCCACCTCACAAACATGCAAACCCACGTTGGTATTTATCAAGAATTTTGCCTGCTGGCCATTACCCGGTACAGCCGATAACCGGATTTCACCATTGGCTTTCTGGTAGATAAACGTATTCCCATCCCTTTCAGCCGCGACGGCTGCATGGCAAAACAACGCCACCAGTAATGTGATAGCACACTTTCTCATTGCCTATTCCTTGTCAGTTGATACGGATATTTTTAACGAATTTCCCCAGTGAGGGCCAATCACGGAAAACCTCTATCTGGACGCTGAGGGATACCACATAAGCAAAGTACCCCAACAGATAGTAATGCACCAAAGGAACGAGTTCCCTTTCACTGCGTTCATTCAACCTCCCTGTTTTGACAAACTCCGGTCGATACAGGGATTGGAAAAGTATTCAAAACTTTCCACAACCGAGGTAACGGTGGTCGCCATCACTGCTATTCCTTGCTTCGGGTATGAATTGACGGTGCCTTGTTAAGGTAGCGGCTCGGCCATAACTGCTCGGGCGTCATGCCCAACACCGCCGCTATCAGGCGTTCTGCTTTGGGGTAGTGCTGGCTAAAGGCATTATTGAGGGTACGTGGGGCTAATCCCTGGTCACGGGATAACTGCGCCAGACTCACCCCCCGTTTGTGCAAGGCCGCCACAATGTCAGCACGATGCCAATCCTCGGTACTTCCCTTGGTACGTTTTTTTTGCGATGCTACGTGGTTATTCACAGTGCTCACTCCTTTGTATCAGTACAGTGATATTAAATGCGAACAAAGTGAACAAATCAAGTTCTCTTTTTGGGTTGCTTTGCCCTTTCATTTTAACGCATTGATATCTGGAATAAAGTTTATGAACGACAGTTTGACGCAAAAAAATCCCCTGGATGATAAGCAATGGTTCTCAGCACAAGAGTTTGTCGGTAAGCCGGGGATGCCGGGCACCGCAAAAGGCTGCCGTTTACGCTTGGAAAAGCTGGCGGCATTGCACCCTGATATCAAGAGAAAGAGAACAGGGCACAAGGGCTTTGAGTACCATATCCGCGCGGCGGGAATGTCATTGCAGAGTGAGCGTGTAGAGCAGCAACAGAAAACTCAGCCTGTTTCTCCCTATGGGTCGGATGAGCAACTTAATCTTTGGGTGCAACTGTTCAAGACCATGAAGCCGCATTCACGTGACAGGCTGTTAAAGCAGGCGCTGGAGCAGGTAGCGGATGATTTGGCATTAACCACTCAGGTTTCACCTGACATAGTGGCATTGGCTCGCCGATTAATGGTGCTGTCGGAAGAACAACGTCAGCAGCTTCTGGATTCCCTGTCAGAGTAATCCCTCGGTCTGAAAAGCACGTTCAGGCCAGCGTCCAAGAATTCTGTAGTGTTAGCCGATTCAGCGTGTGTTGATAACATACTTGGAAAGGACTTGGCGGGTAATAAAGCTCACTGTTGGAGAACTGATACCGGTAGATTTATTGACTTCATACTGAACACCCCTCCGAAATAACGTGGCCTATGCAATAAGGCATAGGTCATGCTTTCATCTTTTCCTCCCCATTATGGCTATCAAAGAGCCATGAACATCTATGTTATCGCGCTAATAACCCATTATTGATAATAAGAATCATTTGCATTTTATGTGCATTTTGATATAATGGTTACACTGGCATAACGTATATTTGCAGTCACTCCATTATGCCAATGAGTTAATCATCATGCTGCTCATCCCTATTTCTCTTGTCACAAGAGAAGGACGCATAACTTGCGCCTGCATTTAGGGAAACGGATGAGCAGTAATAATAAAATATCATGAGGGTGAATTATTGGGACTACGTAGAAAGCATCGTGCATTTCAGCAAGGTGACCTGGATTGTCTGTGTGGTGCATACAGTATTGTGAATGCCATGACCTATCTTTTTGATGGGCGAATAAAACGCAAGCCACTATTACGGACACTGTTAACGCAATATTCCACACAGTGGCCCCTGAATGAATGGTTGACGCAGGGAATTGATGAAATAAGAATGGCGCACATTATCGAAACGGTATTAATGACGGGCTATTACAGAAAGACATTTCCTGTCAATGTCACCCAGCCATTTCATCAACGAAGAATAAAGGTGGCCAGAATGGTACAGGAGATGCACACCTTTCTGGGGGATAATAAAGATTTTATACCCGATTAACTTGAAGACGCTTGCTTTAGCACCTGAAAATTGTCATTCAGCCGGGACGATAATGAACCCGCCATCTCAGGGAGCGTTGTCGTAAAAAAGTTAAATATAGCCGTTCGGAAATCAGGCTTACTGGCAAAGTAACGGTTGTTCCTTGCACATTCGTGCATCAGCTTCCATAACCGTTCTATGGGATTCAAGTTGGGGCTGTAAGGTGGCAGGGAATGCAATTTTATATTGCAGACAAATGCCCAATCTTTGACCAGGTTTGTTTTGTTATACCCCGCGCCATCCAGAATAATATGAATTGGCTGCTTATAGTCGGGATAACATGTTCTTATCTCATTGAAAAATTGACAGATAGTGTATTCATTAATCGTTTCGTAATCATGAATGACTGGATGGGCAGCATCATTCAGATCCAGCGCGCCCAGAATGTTCATCCGAGTACGGCTTCCTGTTGTTTCAACAGTCTTTTTTTCCCCTTTTTTTATCCAGCCGA
Source organism: Serratia sp. YWN4 (assembly GCF_055790845.1). NCBI lineage: Bacteria > Pseudomonadati > Pseudomonadota > Gammaproteobacteria > Enterobacterales > Yersiniaceae > Serratia > Serratia sp. YWN4. The sequence goes on along the minus strand of NZ_CM147696.1, from coordinate 3,905,338 downwards.
AGCTCAGTTTTGTCGCCTGAGTCGGATGCACTGCATCCAGAAAAAGGATCGGTTCACCTCTCGTGGCAACTTTTAATTCTTCATAATATTCAATGAACTGTTGCTGTTTCTCTTCACTGAATTTATGGGGTACGCCTGAGGGTTTCTTATAGCTGAAGCCATGCCGGTGCAGCCATTTGTTCATTCCTGGGACGCTGTATATGACACCCCATTTTTGTGCCACGTAGGCCACAATCTGGACAGTATGATGGAATAAATGTTGAGTTAAGTGGCTGATAAGCTGTTCGGTTTTTTCTGTGCTGAGCATGCCATCAGAGCCACCATTTTCGGGTTTCAACTTCCCTTTATTCAGATATTCGCTGATATGGTGGTCAACAGTGGTCTGATGCAGGCGCAGAGCCTGAGCAATCATGACCGAACTCCAACCTTCGGAGGCGAGAAGTACGGCTTTAATACGATCGCAAACGTGTTTGTCCCGGCTGGAATCATGCCGGCGTTCGAGTTCGATTTTTTGCTCAGCGGTGATAAATATCTTCATGGGATGAAAGCATGATCCTCTTCATCAACAAAATCAAGCATCTTCAATGATCACGGGTATAGTCGCGTTATTTTATTCAGTAATCAATATCACTGGTCAGTTATCAAATCGATGGATGAACATTATATGTATTATCTGGACAGTTCAGGTGTGCAGCGAGAAAAGATAGCATCCTATGCCCTTTATCCTGATGAGAACCGCTACCAGTTTTATCGTGATGCCCTCTACTTTATTGAACGTGAATTTTAAGTGAGCCAATCATGAATACCTTATTATTACACGCCAAAACCCATCATCAGCCAATAAAACTCGGCTCACCCGATGAAATACTTCAACAGGCTGAGCGCATTATTGAGCAACGCTTTAGCCAGCGACAGATATTCTCATCCTCCCACGATACCCGCCAATATGTCATCTTCAAGTTGGCGCTGTTGGAGCATGAAGTTTTCAGCATATTGCTGCTGGATAATCAACACCGACTGTTAGGTTACGAGCAACTCTTCCGGGGCTCGCTGCGAGAAGTCAGTGTCTATCCCCGCGAAGTGGTGAAACTGAGTCTCCGCTACAACGCTGCCGCCCTCATCTTGGTACATAACCACCCCAGCGGGGACACCGAACCCAGCACGGCAGACTGCCATATCACGCAACGCCTCAAAGCCGCCTTAGACCTTATCGATGTCCGCGTACTTGACCACATGATTGTGGCAGGTAACCAGACCACCTCTTTGGCCGAACGCGGGTTGCTCTGAGTAATTAGTTACTTGGTTTAATACACATTATTCATACCCACAGCGATTTCTTTAACTGAGAAAGGAGTACTTATGCACATACATCATCGTATCGACCAAGCAGGTTTTATTCTTCCGGTCAGTCGGTCATTCACTCAACTGCTGTTCAATGTATTATCCACCGCCCCAGACATGCCATCATCAACGCGGGCTGTGACGCTCAACTTCCGTGACCCGCACTACAGCAGCGAACGCGGGGGCTACCACCCGGTAGAAATACGATTGATACGAAATAACGAAGGTTGGCGCTTCGACTATGTGACAGATTTTGGCTTTGTCGGCACTGTTTACCCGGAGTTGGAGAAGATACTGGATTTTAGCTGGACGCAGCGTTACGTGTTCGAGAGCCGACTGGGTGACCTGACCAATGCGGAGGGAAGAGAGTTGTACGCACTGTGGCAGCAAAACTTTGTCAGCTACTGGCATGAGGAAGTCTACACCACCACCGTGTCGTGGGAAATCTGACCCTACTACGGTAGCGAGAGGGTATAACCCATGGCGGAGCAGAGGAGGCTGCCGGGGTTATCCCATCACACCACTAACACTGTCCAACATTGAGAATGCCATGCCCAACGCGCCAACGCTTATTCCACTTCCCCGATCAGCAGTGAAAACCTGTGCTTATGATGCTTACACTCACAGTCTATCGGCTGCCGGGCGCAAAGGGATCATCAGTCTGCTGAAGCGCAGTGCTGCGATATTAGGTAAGTATGATGAAGCCAGCACTTATCCTTGGGAAACGCTTTGTTATGCCGATGTGATGCGCGTGCGTGCCACGTTGTTAGATGAAGGCTATGCGGTTTCTTCGGTCAACATGGCCTTGTCGGCATTGCGCTCGATAGCGCAAACGGCTTTCAACTTGCACCAAATGGAGGCGGAGACGTTGGCTCGCATCAAAGCGGTCAAGCGTGTACAAGGAGATTCGGTGCGGAAAGGGCGTGCATTAAGTCGAACAGAGATCCGTTCACTCCTTAAAGTGGCTAAAAGTCACTGCTCGCCAGTTCGTCGATGCCGGGACGCCGCTATTTTGCTGACGCTGTGCGGGACGGGATTACGTGCGGGTGAACTGGTGGCCCTGAAAATGGATGACTATATAAAGGAAGAGGGAAAAGTGATTGTCCGGCAAGGGAAGGGGCGCAAATACCGAGAAATTCATGTGGCTCCTGCTGTGGCCAAAGCGCTGTCAGCATGGCTAGCTGCTAAAGGCGAGGGAAATGCGCTGTTCACCAAAGTGAATCGCTCCGGTCAATCGGCAGCCGGTGCATTAACCACCGCAGGACTGACGGCGATCCTGGAACAGCTAAGAATTGGTGCCAATGTAGTCGAGTTTACGCCTCACGATTTACGCAGGACATTCATCACTCAGTTGCTGGAGCAGGGCATCGATATCAACACGGTACGTCAACTGGCGGGCCATAGTGATATCACCACGACAGCCCGTTATGATCACCGGGGAGACAAGGCCAAGGTCATGGCTTCTAGGACGTGAGACTGTAATTTAATTTGTGTAATTGCCTGTTTTTGATATGTTCTTCCTGACAATGGAGACAGGCAAATTATGGACGAAAAGAAACTTAAGGCACTCGCTGCTGAGCTGGCCAAAGGCATTAAAACCGAAGCCGATCTCAATGCGTTTTCTCGTATGTTGACCAAGCTCACCGTCGAAACCGCCTTGAATGCCGAGCTGACTGACCACCTCGGCCATGAAAAAAACACCCCTAAAAAAGGCTCGAATGCCCGTAACGGTTACTCGTCTAAAACGCTGCTCACTGATGATGGTGAGTTCGAGCTGAATACACCCCGTGACCGTGAAGGCTCCTTTGAGCCCCAACTGATAAAGAAAAACCAGACGCGTATCACGCAGATGGACAGCCAGATTTTATCCTTATATGCCAAAGGGATGACGACGAGGGAAATCGTCTCCACGTTCAAGGAGATGTACGATGCCGACGTGTCACCCACGCTGATATCCAAAGTCACCGATGCCGTTAAAGAGCAGGTTACCGAGTGGCAAAACCGGCCACTGGACTCACTGTATCCCATTGTTTACCTTGACTGTATCGTGGTGAAGGTGCGTCAAAATGGCAGCGTCATCAACAAGGCCGTGTTCCTTGCCCTGGGCATCAACACCGAGGGTCAGAAAGAACTTCTGGGTATGTGGCTGGCAGAAAATGAAGGGGCGAAGTTTTGGCTCAACGTATTGACTGAGCTGAAAAATCGGGGTCTTCAGGATATCCTGATTGCCTGCGTCGATGGCCTGAAAGGCTTCCCCGATGCGATAAACAGCGTCTATCCGCAAACCCACATCCAACTGTGCATTATCCACATGGTACGCAACAGCCTGAAGTACGTGTCGTGGAAAGACTACAAAGCGGTCACCAGCGGGTTGAAAACAGTGTACCAGGCCCCGACAGAGGAGGCGGCCCTGATGGCGCTGGACAAGTTCGCAGGCGTCTGGGATGAGAAATACCCGCAAATCAGCAAAAGCTGGCGTACTCACTGGGAAAATCTCAACACGTTCTTCGGCTATCCAGCGGATATCCGCAAGGCGATCTACACGACCAACGCAATCGAGTCGCTGAACAGCGTGATCCGGCAGGCGATTAAAAAGCGTAAAGTGTTCCCGACAGATGACTCGGTGAGAAAAGTGATTTATCTGGCGATCCAGGCGGCGTCGAAAAAATGGAGTATGCCGATCAAGAACTGGCGGTTGGCGATGAGTCGTTTTATTATCGAATTCGGTGACCGCTTAGACGGTCACCTTTAATAGGTGGGCAGTTACACAGAATTATGGACAGGCTCATTCTTTTTTCAGCATTAATGTTATTCGCGAATGAAATTCAAGGATTGGAAAATGCATGCCGCAGCTTCCGAGATGATAGATTGATCCAGCAGAGTATGTGCGCTCCACCAATGTTTCCTGCCATTATTCATATCTACATATTAAGCAAGAGTATGGCCTTACATCCGGTAAATCATGGTTCCGTCCATAGCGCAGAAATCATTTATCTATATTGAGATCAGTATATTCGTCTAAAGAGCTGGTAGATATACCTATATCATCAGTAGAGTATATAAACCACTGTATATGCCTATATTATTATATATGGCTCTTGCCATACTAAAGGCCATACGCGTGTACGTTCATAATTTCACATCTCATGGTTTAACGTGAGAAAAAATTAATAATAGCCATGATCTTATGGAGGTACTACTAGTTAACCATAACCATAACCATAACCATAACCATAACCATAACCATAACCATAACCATAACCATAACCATAACCATAACCATAACCATAACCATAACCATAACCATATGGGGGGGGTATAGGGGGGTGTTATAATGGCTATATTATCATGCTCGTTTATATAGTCTTGGTTGTCTAGAGGTTGTTCTACAAGGTTGTTATTTTTTACTGTTCAATCTTGCGATTAAAAAAATTTGTGTAATTCATGTTGTAAAACATACACGTGTATATATTGCGTTATGTATTTTTACTTTCAGGAGACGTTGGCATTACGTGAGTAATGTCACGTCGATTATACACTTTTTTAATTCAAGGTGAATTTATGAAGGGTTATTTAATTTCCCGTGGTATACTTGTGACATCAGAAACGTATGATGCTTTTATTGCCGACGTTTATAAAATAAAATTTACGGGTAAAGATAAGCGGCAAGCTCCCCGCTTCTATGCGGATATCCAAGGGTTCTTGCAGCATCTTATCTGTAACGTCTTATTGTACTCGGTTCAAACCCCAGAGGATGATCCGTATACAGTTTACGCTCCTTTCTCCAGTAAGTTAGGTAAAAAGAAATTACCGTTTGTATTTAAGCAGTCAAAGCACCTTGTATGTAAAAGAGCGTTAGAGCTTCTGGAAAAGGAAGGGATTATTAAGATAAAGCGGCATCATGTCGGCATGAAGAAGTGTCGTGAGTTTGCGTTGAGTAAAGAGTATATTAAGCGCTGGTTCGGTGATTTTAATCACCGCGAGTATATGGCGAACGAAGACCGTTATATTTATCTGTCCACGGCTTTAAAAGTTAGTGATAAAAAGACACTTAGTTTCGATGATATGATAGGCCGGGCTTTGAATCAAATGAAGAAGCCTAAGCATAAAACCCGTCATGCTTCACGTGAAACCGTCAAGTATATGAAAGAAGTCTATTCAAACATGGGCGGGTTACGTATTAACCTTGATAAGTGGCGTGACTTTGAACCGAAAGATGAAATAGAGGCTGCCCATAAAGCACATTTTATTAGTCACCTTGTATCCCGTGGTTGCCGGATGATCAGTAGTGTACCTCTGATTGTTGAGTATTATCCAGAATATAAGCTTTCCTCTAAAGGAACCCGCTCATTTGAGCAACACCGTGGTTTTCAGGGCATGAAATCAAGCCTCAAATGGGAAATATTTGAAGGATATAATTATGACATAGAGAGTAGCCAGTTCAATATTCTCAAAGGGGAGCTTGAGAAATACGGTATCAAGTGTAGTCGTCTAAATGAGCTGTCCAAGGAAAAGATAATGGAGCGGTTTGATATATCCAGCCAATCCGCAAAAACATTACTCTATTCCTGCTTGTTCTCTCTCTGTCAGGTCAGATTATCACCCAAGAGTAGTTCCTTCGCTATACTGTGCGATGAGTATGGATATGATGTGGCGGCAAAGAAATTAAGATTATGGGGCGAGTATATCTCACCGATTAAACGTAAGCTAGAGAAGCTCATCGCTATTTATATTAGTCAAGGCGTGAATTGTCCAGGTCGTGGACTGGCTATCCGCAATGCGGTAAGGCAGACCTATTTATTGAGAGTGAAGAAGAATGAACCGGTAAAGGCTAGTGAGTGGGGTAAGATATTGGCTCATATGCTTCAGGGCATAGAAAGCCATGCTATCTATGATACCATTCTTGCTAATCCTGGGGTATGTGGATCGATTGAGCATGATGGACTGGTCAGTAGTGAGCCTATTGAATGGCATCACCCTTACCTGAAGTTGGCGCTCAAGCATAAGAGTGAGTGATCTGGCTGCGATGATTCTTTAGCTTGATGTGGGGAGGGCGTAGTTCTGAATGCCTTCCCTGCTGGAGCAGATTTGTACATGGATACTATCTGATGTTCAAGTCTACCCACTGAAACATGAAGTGGAAGCTAGGCTGTGTCCCTCAATTAAAAATGGTATACTGATCACCTAATTTTCAAACAGTTATCGCTATGGCTCGCTACGATCTTCCTGATGCTGCATGGGCACTCATCCTGCCATTATTACCTCCAGAACGCTCTCAGCGCCCTGGGCATCCCTATAGTGAACACCGTAAAGTCATCAATGGCATGTTTTGGGTGCTGTGCTCTGGGGCTCCCTGGCGTGATTTACCCGAACGCTATGGGTCATGGAAAACCGTCTACAACCGTTTCAACCGGTGGGCAAAAAAAGGCATCATTAACTCTATATTCAATAAGTTACTGTCCATTCTTGATGAGCATAAGCTGCTCGACTGGTCGGCTATCTCTCTGGATGGTAGCAATATTCGTGCAATGCGTTGTGCTGCCGGTGCCCAAAAAAACATCCCGATATCGCCAGTGATCATGGCCTGGGTCGCTCACGAGGCGGTTATGGCACCAAAATCCATCTGGCAACAGACGGAAACGGGCTCCCTTTAAATATCGTGCTGAGTGCGGGTCAAGCTCATGAAAGTCAGTTTGCGCTACGGTTATTAGATGGCATCGGCGTTCTAAGAAAAAATGGTTTTATGAAGCGTCGAGGCAAGGCCGTTCTCGCTGATAAAGCCTATTCAAACAAGGCATTACGTAGTGACTTAAAGCGGAGTGGTATCAAGGTCGTTATTCCGCATAAGTCGAATGAGAAGGCCAGTACAGATGGACGAACCCGATTTGATAAAGAGATTTATCGTAGGCGCAATGTTGTAGAAAGAAGCTTTGGTTTGCTGAAAGAAAACCGCCGCATAGCGACACGTTATGAAAAGACGGCGAGGAACTACCTGTCGATGGTTCAACTGGGCTGTATTCGGCTGTTTTTACGACGAATATGTAATTGAGGGACACAGCCTAGGCTGTGTCCCTTAACTTAACCTTTCCACATGTTTAGGGAAGCGGTGAAAATCTCTATTAAAGTGCAAAAATTGGTTCAATTTCGAGTATTTTTTACACAGTTATCAGAGTTTCAAGTGACTCTTTCGCCGCTATAACGATACTAAATTGTACAAAGAACAAATTACGGGATACACCCTAGTACGCAGACTGTCTCGATGGTGGAACGCGATTGCTGTCGGCCACACTGTTACTTTTTGACTCAACCGACCTGCCTATTATACAGAATGTCTCAACTTCACGCACATTCTTTTAAAAAATACGCACGCCTTGTAAAATACATAATATTATAATAAATACACCAAAACCTGAGGTTGCTGTAGTATCTTTTATTTTTAAATTTAATGCCCCTGACAATAAGGCAGCGCCCATTCCACCTAAAAGAGAAATTACAACACTCAATATATTAAATTTAACCTTGGATTCATCATCGATATCTAAAAATATTAAAAGCAGTACCATACCAACAATACTTAGAATCGCGAATATCATGGAGCAAATACGCTCATGTGTTTTAGTCATTTTAAACTTTCTTTTTATATCAAAACCTTTCACAGGTAATCTGTTGGCTATACAATTTTTTTTCAGTTTGGCAATATCATCTTTATTCTTGAGTTGCACTAACAGTTGCTGCATGCCTGAGAAAGCATGTTGGCTAGGGCCATAATTCTCGCCATAGTACGCACGCATTATCAAATAGTGGTTCGGTATTGTTGTTTCAAAGGCATCATGAAAAAGTCCTGATAAATCAATTAATTGAGATTCTTTTTCGTTGCCATCACTTTCTTCTGCTGCATTCAAATCTGCATGACATCTGTCCATGAAATTAAATAAATTCGTTCCAGCTTCATTTAGTTTTTCAATTTTCTCCTTATCAGGACTGGAAGATTTTATTTCTATCATAATTGAATCATATTCATTATAGAGTGAATCAATTGTTTCGTTTTGATTCTGAACTAAATCTTCCAGTTTCATGAGTGATTATTCCTTGCTATTGCTTTTTTGATCTTGAATCATTTTTAAAATAGTCAATTGCAACACGTTTGTTCTTACTTGGTCTCGACTTTCAAATGCTGCACTTAATATTTTCCCGTCGTAATATCTTTCAATTATACCTTTAGCTTCGCTGTCTGTAGGCTTTCGATTTAATTGATGTAGGTCAGTTGCTATCTTTAATGCTTGCTCTTCAGTTAGCTCTTCCGTAATCATTAAGTTGTGGTCAGTTGTCAGTGCTAACTTTAAATCCTCAACGATTTTAGACATACAATTTCCTTAATTAAATAATATCTAGTTTGTTGCTCAAGTACAAATCCCTTGAGCGACACTACATGGTATCAATTCTGACTACTGGTGGCCTCTATGATGCACAAAAGCCTCCCGCTTTTAATGTTTTTCTTTTATATCACAAGATTGAAATTGTTGTCGCTTACTCAGGTAGTAATTTTTCGATTATACATACGTCCGCTTCGAACACTGAGCTGACTGTCTGCGTAGTAACTTAGGGGGTCAAGATAACACTGGCCAGAACTGGGCGCTGTAGTTATTCAACCCTCGAGTATAGGGTGCTGGTATCGCCTGAAATGTTTGTGGGATCTTGGCTCCATCATGGCCTGCCTTAAAATATTTTTTGACCGCATAGAGCCCTAAACCCTTCAGATAATCCCATTCCCGATATGGTTTTTCTTGGCGTTCCTGCTCTTGTTTTGCAGCGCTCGGTTTCCGATTTGGTAGTGGTACCGTGTAGTCGGGTCGCAAGTCAACGTTGTGAGAAAAGGTTATGCTACCGTATGCCCATTCATCCTCGATCGATTTGCGCCATTGGTAACTGATTTGAACAGTAATACGGTCACTAAAACTGTGGGGCTGCATGATTCGGTCATCTACGTAGAAAAACTGTTCTTCCTTCTCTTCCGTTTCCGCCCGGTATTTCATCTGCTGAATTGCATGAACTAAATCACTCCCTGCGCGGCGGGAGCTGTATTCCGTCTCAGCCCGCTTTTTTGCCGCTTTCGCCTTGTGGTGATCCGCGAGAGCCTTTTCATATCCTCGGAATTTTGAGGCAACGTACGGCCCGCAAGCCTCAAGTCGAAGCCCCCTCAAAGCACCAACTTGCTCATCATAAAAACACTGTTCGACGAGCTTATCCAATACGTCGATATCAATAGCTTTCAAAGCATCTCGCTCGCCGCGAGGGATGTTAATCTCACTCATACCTTTTCTTACCCTTGGTTAGTGCTCGCTCAGCGCTACCTATTAGAGATCGCAAGCTGGTTGAGTTTGCCGCCTTATGCTTTACACCAGTTGGATCGGTGCTGATCAACAAGTATCGGTCACAGGCAACCATCTCTTCGGTAGTTTTACTCCGGTAAAATTTGAGAGCAAAAAACTCAACATAGAGGCCAATGATTGTCTCTGTTTTTAACAATGAATCAACCGATAGTCGTGTTATCCGAAAAGCTGCGTGTTTATGCAGGTAAAAAATGCTGCATCCTTTTATGGCAGGGGCTCACACACAAACTACCCTAAAAAAAGTAGTCTGTGTTAACTCGCAATATTTTCGTGCCAGAAAACAACGTCTCACCCCGTTGTCCCTTGGGCGGCAGGGGGCGGTTAATCACAGCCTTTTTCATCATGTTCACTGCTTAACATAGTTTTACTACGCTTCTTTCTTGGTACTTAAGACTTCAGTGAGTTTCGGTGCATTGTCTACCAGAGTTTATTGTCTTTATAAAATCGGCATCCTACAATCAAACGCTTGAATGCAAGGCTACACTCTGGTGCATGATGGAATAACAGGTGGCAGGTCTATGGACAGCACAGTGGCAAGGTTTGGTTCTTCTCTATCCCTCTATACCCTGAATATCAATGACAGCCCGGTCAAACCGGATATCCTGCGCTTTCGTGGGCGTGAAGCCCTAAGTGCGCCATTTAGCTGGAATATTGAATTCACCACCCCACAGGTGAATGTCTCCCCTGACCAAGTATTGATGAAGTACGCCAGCCTAATGATGCATGGCGGCAAGGTGGTACACGGTATTATCACCGGGTTCGAGTGGCTTTCCACTTCTGCTGACCAGTCACACTACCGTGTTGTACTTGAATCCCGCCTTGCCTTGCTATCCCGCACCCGCCGTTGCGCGATTTACCAGAACCAATCGGTGCCGGAAGTGGTGGAGCAGGTATTACGTGCTCATGCTCTTGAAGGCCAAGACTTTGAGTTTGGGCTGGAATGTGCCTATCCACCGCGTGAACTCATCACCCAATGGCGTGAAACTGATTTGCAGTTTATCCAACGCATCCTCGCGGAAGTCGGTATCTGGTTTCGCTCTGAGATGCAGGCAGCGACCGAGCAGGAAAAACTGCTGTTTGCCGACAGTCCGTTGAATTACCAGTTTGATGTCCGCTTGCCTTATCGTGAACCCGCTGGCTTGTACGATGGCGCGGAAGAATCGGTGTGGAGCGTGCGCACTTGGCACCGTGTGGTCACGGGTGGAGTCAGTGCCAGAGATTATAACTACCGCACCGCCAGCACCCCGCTGGATACCCATGTCAACGTGCGCAGTGACGCGGTGACCACCGGAGAGCATTACCGCTACGCCGCACCGTATCGGGACGCGGGTGATAACACGGCTCTGGAGCCAGAAACCGAAAGCGGGGCGTTTTATGCCCGTATTCACCATGAGCGGGAACTCAATCAATCCGCACGTATTCATCTGTTCAGTAATGCGTCCCACCTCACGCCCGGTCAGGTATTGGAGCCGCAGGGAGAGGTGATCCGCGCATTGCAAGAAGGGATGGTTATCACCCTCGCCACCTTCCGAGCCTCGCGTGATTCCCGGCTGCATATGTCGCTGTGGGGTATGCCCTACACTGAACGCTACGGTTTTCGACCAGCGGAAGTACCGCGCCCACAAATCCACGGCACCTTGCCAGCCCGCATCGAGAGCCGCGAGAAACGCGATACCTACGCCTGGCTGGATGAGCAGGGCCGCTATCGGGTAAAACTGGATTTTGACCGTGATGACAGCGAACAGGGTTATGCCTACCTGTGGTTACGGCAGGCGAAGCCCTATGCTGGCGAGGTTTACGGCTGGCACACCCCGTTGATTGATGGCGTGGAAGTGGCTATTGCCTATCATAACGGCGATATCGATTTGCCGTACATCGCCCATACACTGCACGATTCGGCGCACCCGGATCACGTCACTCGCGACAATCACACCCGCAACGTCCTGCGCACCCCTGCCAACAGCAAGCTGCGGCTGGAGGATAAGCGCAATGAGGAGCATATCAAGCTCGCCACGGAATTTGGCAAGAGCCAGTTAAACACCGGCCATCTGGTGGATGCACAGGATAAACCGCGTGGGAAAGGCTTTGAGCTACGTACTGATGAATACGGGGTGATCCGTGTCGCGGAAGGGATGTTTATCAGTGCAGACGGGCAAGCCAAGGCGCAGGGTGACGTGCTAGATATGGCCACCGCGCTGAAGGAAATCGACATCTGCTTACGCCAGATACAGCAGCTCAACGCCGCCGCCGAACAGGCTGAGGCGCTGAAAGCGGATATCGACAGCCAGATAGCCATGTTTGAGCAGCGTTTGAAACCGTTAAATGACACCCTGCATTTCTCTGCCCCAGAGGGGATAGCCGTGACCAGCGGTGAACACATGCAACTGGCAGCCAGCAAAAACGTGGTCATCAACGCCGGAGGCGATATCAGCGTTGGCGTAATGGGTAATATGACCGCCCTTGCCGGTGACAAGCTGGGGCTGTTTGCCAGAAGTGGGCAACTGAGCCTGAAAACCGGTGAAGGGTCGATAGAGATGCAGGCGCAGAACGGTAATCTGCGACTGTTTGCGGAGAAGAAACTCACCCTGAGCTCCGCCGACGATATCTCGTTTGCTGGGAAGAAGCGCATCACGCTGATTGGCGGCGGTAGCTATGTGAAAATCGAGATGGGGAAAATTGAATACGGCACTACCGCTCAGTATGTGCGCAAAGTGAAACGCACGGCGAAGGCAGGCGCGGCGAGTTTGCCACTGCAAATGCCGCGTATGGGCACTGTGTCGATGTACTCCGCGATTTACCAGTTGCAGGATAAACAGGGTAACATTCTGGTTAATACCCCTTACCGCCTTATCACTCCCTCTGGGCAGACCATAACCGGTTATAGCGATAGTGAAGGTCGCTCCGTCCCAGTCTATACCCGCCAGCAGGAAGAGGTAGAACTGCATATTCTGCAACGGACACAGCAACCAGAAGAAACGCTGTGGTTTGCGGGTGAAACCGACACTCAACTATTGGCTACCGAACTCAGGGAGACTGCATCATAATGGAACTGCCCGATTTACCTGATACAGCCACTGGTCTGGACGCACCTGCTGATAGTGCCGGTAAAAACAGTCAGGCATGGGACTGTACTACGACCGGCGTGGAAATGGTGGAAAAGCAGTCACGCCTGCCGACCACCGAAAATCGCCAGTATCTGCATATCAAAGTGGAATATGCCATGCGCTTTCCACGCTTGTCGGCAGAGATCCGCCGGAAAGGCCGCACGTATCAAATGAGCCTGAAGCAACTGATGATGAGTGGCTTGATACGTGTCGATGAAATAGCGCACAGCTACCGCTGGTATTATAAGGCTGAGGTGTCGTTCGATATGCGCACCACACCACCACGCCCGTTTCTGAGCATCACGGAAAAAGGGGCAGACAGAAGGCATACGCTCAATCCTTTCCCAGAAACCGGTAAAGGGATCTACCGCCGCCCAGATGTGATTATTGTGAAAGACAAGCAGGATCGCTGGCCTGGTCTGGCAGGGCCAGACAATGAGGGCCATATGCACAGCGATAATCTGGCCCGTTTAGTGGAAGTGAAGTTTCCGGGGGATGACTTTAAGGGGGGACAATATAGAGATTACATGCAAATTGTGGGAAACAACCGCAGCAAAATGACTATTTTGGAAATCTACGATTGCCGTCCAGAAGAACAGCAATGGGTCGATCAGGTGGTGAATGTCACGATGAAAGCCTGGAAAACCAGTGGCGCGAAGTACTGGCCGCTGTTCCTCTATCCACCGATTTTTATGCCCCACCCCCCGACCACTCCGGTTGCACCGAAGATTGAACCTTGGACTTACGCCAGAAAAGCGGCCGCCGATCTTAGCGAAGGCGTGTTACAGGGTGCTGCCGACGGCTGGAATGCGTTATCAACAGAGATGCAACAGACGCTTCGCTCCGTGGCGGGCTGGCTAAACGACAGTGGGGAATGGGTGTACCGGCAGGGTAGCCAGACATGGGTATGGGCCAGCAAAACCGGCAAACACATTCAATCCTGGAGCAATGCACAAATCCAGGCGGCTTGGCTGGCGATACAACACGCCACCGATATGACGTTGGAGATGCTGAAACAAGTAGACTGGGTTCAAGTGTTGACCAATGTGGCGAAAACTGTAGGCGTCATTCTGGTAGCAGTAGGGATTGGTGCTCTGGTGGTGACGTTGGGGATCCCGGAAGCGATTATAGGAGCATTTTTATTGATTGTACGTCTAGCGATCAGTGCATGGGAAACCCTCGCGGCAATTCTCGGTGCAGGAGCTGGTACGGCGGCACTGGCAACCCATTAAACAGGAGTAGGTATGGAATTGCAGGATTTTGAGTTGAACTACATTGAAAAATGGTTACCAGAAGCCTCGCTAAAGTATAAGGATGGCCAACCTGCCATCAATCTCGGACTTATTATCACCGTATTTTTTAAAAATGGTCATACACAAGAAGTCCGCCAAAAAATGGTGGAGTGTGTGGATCGTTTTTATGCGAAATTTAAGTCTCAATTGAAAAAACACGTCACTAACAGTTGGGTAGGGATCACTGAAAATAATTATAAAAAGTATCGACAAGAAATTATTGATTCCAGTCCCGAAGAAATTATTGACTGGTATTTAACCAGTGCAACAGAAAAATTTATTGCACCAGATTATGAAATATCTTTATTGGGGCAACGTATTTTTCATAATGAGAATGATAGATCTGCAATTAAGCTAACTTTCCCATTTTCTTTGCTGAAAGAGCCTGATGGTAAGCAATATTACCAGAATTGGTTACTGTGGTTATGTGATACTTTTTCGGTAGAAAGTGGTTATGCAGGTATATCTTTCTCACTACCACAAGAATTTTACCGGCTGTTCCCTCATGAATACTCATTGGCACAACGCTTTTCTGGTGTCATGGTGGATTCATTAGGTTTTCTTGATGGTGTTAACTCCACCGAAGGCATTAAAGGGGCTTGCTGGTACACTATTTTAGGTACGCCGTGGCTGGAAAAGTTAGGGGGAGAAGAGAAATTAAAGCGTCGTTTAGTCAGTACGCCTGAAATCAGCCTATTGCCTTACAATAACGGCGTTATCTTGAAAGCTGGGGAACTTCCTCCTGCATTGGGTGAAATGAAAACCGAAGGGTTGCCGCCTTTGCTGGTGAAGGTGAATCAACTTATTCGCCCTGTTCGTCAAGATGGTCATAATGGCCTGCATTTCTATTCCGAATATGAAGGGCTTCAGTTTGATGAAGAATCTTCAATGAGGTGGTACGCTCGTTTTGACGAAGCCAGTGACCTGCTGGATAAAGAGGAAATAGGTAAATCATACGAACCAGTACGTATCAAATGCTGGACAGATGAAATCGCCCCTCATGCAGGCCAATGGGCGGCGATTGTTAATGGCACCACCCAGTATATTCAGACTCGCGTAGGACAAAAAATGCCGGACTTTGAAGATATCTACGGTAAAAAACACCGTGCCTGCTGGTCATTACTGAAACGGGATGATAAAGGCAGTGTGTATATCATCCCAGAGTAATGCTGTTTTTTTACACACGATTGAGTAAGACTCTGTGTTATTAATGCTGATAGCGGCGCTATATGATTGAGTTTAGCCGCTATCAGCAGAGGAAAAAGTGACTCAGGTACGCCAGTGCATGAGCTAGGCTGTGTCCCTCAATTAAAAATGGTATACTGATCACCTAATTTTCAAACAGTTATCGCTATGGCTCGCTACGATCTTCCTGATGCTGCATGGGCACTCATCCTGCCATTATTACCTCCAGAACGCTCTCAGCGCCCTGGGCATCCCTATAGTGAACACCGTAAAGTCATCAATGGCATGTTTTGGGTGCTGTGCTCTGGGGCTCCCTGGCGTGATTTACCCGAACGCTATGGGTCATGGAAAACCGTCTACAACCGTTTCAACCGGTGGGCAAAAAAAGGCATCATTAACTCTATATTCAATAAGTTACTGTCCATTCTTGATGAGCATAAGCTGCTCGACTGGTCGGCTATCTCTCTGGATGGTAGCAATATTCGTGCAATGCGTTGTGCTGCCGGTGCCCAAAAAAACATCCCGATATCGCCAGTGATCATGGCCTGGGTCGCTCACGAGGCGGTTATGGCACCAAAATCCATCTGGCAACAGACGGAAACGGGCTCCCTTTAAATATCGTGCTGAGTGCGGGTCAAGCTCATGAAAGTCAGTTTGCGCTACGGTTATTAGATGGCATCGGCGTTCTAAGAAAAAATGGTTTTATGAAGCGTCGAGGCAAGGCCGTTCTCGCTGATAAAGCCTATTCAAACAAGGCATTACGTAGTGACTTAAAGCGGAGTGGTATCAAGGTCGTTATTCCGCATAAGTCGAATGAGAAGGCCAGTACAGATGGACGAACCCGATTTGATAAAGAGATTTATCGTAGGCGCAATGTTGTAGAAAGAAGCTTTGGTTTGCTGAAAGAAAACCGCCGCATAGCGACACGTTATGAAAAGACGGCGAGGAACTACCTGTCGATGGTTCAACTGGGCTGTATTCGGCTGTTTTTACGACGAATATGTAATTGAGGGACACAGCCTAGACACTTACGCTTTCAATGTGTCGAGATAATCCGCCCATTTTTGCAAAAGGTCGTATGTACCTTCGATACCTTTACGTGAATGGCCTAAAACAGCTTCTGCAACTTCACTGAGGCATCCAAGACGAGCCAAGCCAGTACGCACGGTTCGTCGCAGGTCGTGTGGTGTCGAGTGAGATGTTGCAAGAGAAAAAATGCTCTCATATCAAGTGATAGCGTTAATACATTATTCCTCTTGGTTATGATTTTTCCTCATAATATTCATCTGAAACCACTTAAACCAAACAGGCCAAGCGTTATTAACGTTTTCCTGAAAAGCCTTCGGTTGGTATGTAGCAAGGATTTTGGACGTTACCGTTTTAACACTGTGCCCCAACAGTAGATCAACAACCATTGGATCAATACCTGCCTCACCACTCATCAATGACGCGGCACTACGGCGTATATCATGGGTCGTAAAGTCATTACCAACAGTCGGGCGTAAACGTTCTGCCGAATGTGCCATTGTTGTTTCACCAATATAGCCCCAGACAAGGCTATCGTTGGTTTTCCTAGTCCAAGACCATTCCTTTAACAACTCAATGAGTACCTCTGGGAGAGGGTAGATGCGTTCTTGTCGGGTTTTTGTCCTTGTGGCAGGTAGAGTCCAGATTTGAGCGTCCAGATCCAGCTCGGACCATGTCATCTTCGTAACTTCACTCTTCCTGGCCCCCGTGACCATCAGAAAACGCATTGCCGCATGTGATGGAGTATCTCCAAGACTGTGCCAAAGAGTGTGGTACTGCTTTGTACTCAGGCAATTTTCTCGTATTTTACCGATCACGGCAGCAACAGTTTTGCGATCATGCACTTCAGATAATTTTTGAGGAACATATACTGGCTGACCAGATTGTCCCTCTATACCATGTGCCTGAAACGCATATAAAACCATAGCCCGAACGATTTGGCATACTCGATGCGCTGCATTGGTTGCACCTAAGGAGATGAGTAACATATACACATGCTGGTAGGTCAGTTTTTCTGGCTGTAGGTCATAGAGTGATTTGCAGTGCTTGTTCCAGATGGATTTTCTGTTCGCTTTTGATGCTTCAGGGCATTTTATTTGTAGCCATTCAGTGAAAAGTGCGTCCATGTTTGCCGGTGTACCTGCATCAGTTTTACCCGGAGCAATGCCTCTTTTCACTTTTGCAACTTGCTGGCAGTGCCATTGCTTGGCATCCTCCAGAGAATGCGCAGGGAAAGTGCCTAAAGTGATATCAAACCCAGCAGCGATGTACCTCCAGCTTTTGGTGATTACACCTGAGGGATTGCGACGAGATACAAGATACAAACCTGTAAGACCGTTGTTGAATACGTTCTCTTTTTTCATGCTCTTATCATCTGGTACTGAGAATCGTTGGACATCGGTTTTGGTTTTTAGCATTGGCATAATCCAGTTTTTCTGTGTACCCAAAATGTACCAAAGGAACGCTGAGATTGTAAGAGTTTTCATGAAACTAATTGAGACGATGATTTGTTGAAAGTTGTTTTAAATCATGAGTTTTAAGCCTTGGTGATATTTGGTGAGACTATGCCAAATGACTTGATCTGGATAATACCAGCGTAGGGAAGTCTCGGTATCTCAACCGGTACCCGCCTTCTTGAACGCCGGTTGGGAGCAATATGTTGACTCGACCTGATGTGTTACCCGGCATCCGTGCCGCGGCCTGTTTTCACCAATTTAAACGCCATCTCCCGTTGATTCATTGTCTGACTAACGAAGTGGTACAGGAATTGACCGCCAATGTTCTACTGGCCCTGGGGGCTTCTCCGGCGATGGTGGTCGAGCCTGCCGAGGCCGCACAGTTCAGCCGTGTGGCGGATGCGTTGCTGATCAATATCGGTACGCTGCACAGCGCGCGGGCCGAGTCGATGCTGGCCGCTATCGAGGCTGCCAATCACGCAGGCAAGCCTTGGGCGTTGGATCCGGTTGCGGTGGGCGGTTTGACTTATCGCACTGATTTTGCTCAGCGTTTACTGATGCTACAGCCTGCGGCGATCCGCGGTAACGCGTCGGAGATTATGGCGCTGAGCGGTCTACGGGCTAGCGGCCGTGGCGTCGACAGCAATGACGACTCACTGGCCGCGTTACCGGCAGCGCGTGAACTGGCCCAGAGTAGCGGTGCGATTGTGGCGGTGAGCGGGGTGGTGGATTACATCACCGACGGTGAGCGTGACTGGGCCGTGACCGGTGGCGATATCCTGATGACGCGGGTGGTGGGCACCGGCTGCGCGCTGTCTGCGGTAGTGGCTGCCTTTTGCAGCCTGCCGGGCGATCGGTTGGATAACGTAGCCACCGCTTGCCGGGTGATGTCGCTATGCGGTGAACGTGCGGTGGCACGCTGTAGCGGC
This sequence comes from Serratia sp. YWN4, assembly GCF_055790845.1. Lineage (NCBI taxonomy): Bacteria > Pseudomonadati > Pseudomonadota > Gammaproteobacteria > Enterobacterales > Yersiniaceae > Serratia > Serratia sp. YWN4. The sequence goes on along the minus strand of NZ_CM147696.1, from coordinate 3,886,614 downwards.
CCCGGCAGCTTTACCCCGGCGTTTCTCGATGCGCTTTACCAACTGACCCCAGAGGATCTGCAATGAAACGTATTAATGCTTTGACCATTGCGGGTACCGATCCGAGCGGTGGTGCGGGGATTCAGGCCGACCTGAAAACGTTCTCGGCGCTGGGGGCTTATGGCACCAGCGTGATCACCGCCTTGGTGGCGCAAAACACCCGAGGGGTGCAGTCGGTATATCACATCGATCCGGCCTTTGTGGCTGCCCAGCTTGATTCTGTGCTCAGCGACGTGCGTATCGACAGCGCCAAGATCGGCATGCTGGCGAATGCGGAGATCGTCACGGCGGTGGCGGAACGCCTGCGTCACTATCAGCTGCCGCACGTAGTGCTTGATACGGTGATGCTGGCTAAAAGCGGCGATCCGCTGCTGGCACCAGAAGCTGTCGAATCTATCCGCCGTGAATTATTGCCGTTGGTTTCCATCATTACGCCCAACTTGCCGGAAGCGGCGGCGTTGCTGGCTTGCGTACCGGCTGAAAACGAACGGCAAATGCGCGAGCAGGGGCAGGCATTGCTGGCGATGGGTTGCCAGGCGGTGCTGATGAAAGGGGGGCACTTGAACGAAGGTGAGAGTCCGGATTGGTTGTTTACCGCCAGTCTGGAGCAGCGTTTCACTGCGCCGCGCGTGGCGACCCGGCATACCCATGGCACCGGTTGCACACTTTCGGCCGCGCTGGCGGCATTGCGTCCGCGCCATGAAAATTGGGTTGAAACGGTGGCGGCAGCCAAAGCCTATCTGCAACAGGCCTTGCAGCAGGCCGATAGCCTTGAAGTGGGGCAAGGCATCGGGCCAGTACACCATTTCCATGCCTGGTGGTGAAACAGGCCGGGCGCAGGAAACGCCCGGCACCAAGTTCAACCAACCCCAGCCTGATGCAGATCGTGCAGGTTGATCGCCCCGACCAGCACGCCATCGATATTAACGACCGGGGCCGCGCTGATGTGTTGTTCGTGCAGGGCTTCCAGTGCTTCACCGGCTCGCCATTGTTCCGGCAAACGATAACCGGGGCGGGTGATTGCCGGGCTTAAGGCATCGTTGAGGCTATTGCCTTTCACCAGCCAGCGGCGCAGGTCGCCGTCGGTAAACACGCCCACCACTTTCTGCTGGGCATCACACACCGCGACCAGGCCAAGGCCGGTGCGGCTCAGTTCCAGCATCGCCTCCATCACGTTGACGCTTTCTTTGACTACCGGTAGGCGATCGCCGGTGCGCATCAGATGGTGGACGCGGTTTAACAGGCGCGCACCCAAACTGCCGCCGGGGTGAGAACGGGCAAAATCTTCCGCGTTGAAACCGCGCTGGCGCATCAGCGCCATGGCCAACGCATCGCCCATCATCAGGGTGTTAACTGCGCTGGAAGTGGGAGCCAATCCCATCGGGCAGGCCTCACGCTCTACGCTGATATCCAAGGTGCAGGCCGCGCCCAGCGCCAGCGGGGATTCTTTGCCGCCGGTGATGGCGATCACCGGGATCTGGCTTTCGGCCAGCAACGGCAGGATCAGATCCAGCTCTTTGGCGCGGCCGGAATAAGAGATAAAGATCACCACATCGTCGGCACCGATCATGCCGAGATCGCCATGCAGCGCTTCGGCAGGGTGGACGAAGAACGACGGCGTGCCGGTGCTGGCCAGCGATGCGGCAATCTTTTTGCCGATATGGCCGGATTTACCGATGCCGGAAATCACCGCTTTACCTTGGCAGTTCAATAGTAGTTCGCAGGCACGGACAAAATTATCGTCCAGCCGGGTCAGCAGGCGTTGTGCTTCCGCCAGTTCAATCTCTAGCGTTTCGCGGGCAAAGTTGAGCAGGGCAGTGGCGTTACTCATCGGAGTCTCCTACCAGAATGATATTGATGCCTTTCGCCTGCAACGCGGCGAGGTAACTCGGGTTGATGCCTTTATCGGTGATCAGCGTATCCACTACGCCCAGTTCGCACACTACGTTCGGGCTTTTACGGCCGAATTTGGAGGAATCGACCAGCAGCACAATGCGGCTGGCGGCTTCGCACATGGCTTTGCTGACGTTGTGTACCTCATTGAAGGTGGTGACTCCCGCGTTGAGATCGACCCCGTCGGCACCGATAAACAGTTTATCAAAGCTGAACTGGTGGAAGGCCGATTCGGCCAGGCTGCCGTGAAACGAAGCCGATTTTTTGCGGTAGGTGCCACCGGGCATCAGGATGGTTTGGTCGTTGTCCAGCTCCACCAGCGCATTGACGATATGCAGGCTGTTGGTCATCACGGTGATGTTATTGAACTGCGCCAGATGCGGCACCATCTGCAATACGGTGCTGCCCGCGTCGAAGATCAGCGAATCGCCGTCGTCGATCAGTTTGATGGCGGCGTAGGCGATCTGGCGTTTCTTTTCGGTATTGATGTGGGTTTTGCGATCGATGGGCTGATCGCCATCGTCACGGCTGAGCACCACACCGCCGTAGGTGCGGATCACCTCACCCTCTTCTTCCAGCAGGGTGAGATCTTTACGGATGGTGGTGCCGGTGGTGGAAAAATGTGTTGCCAGTGCATCCACTGCCGTTTTGCCATGTTGCTGCAAGTATTCAAGAATAGCGGCTTGCCGCTGCTTTGGTTTCATAGCGATTCCTGTTCACAAGAGTTGACCATTCCTCTCGGTGAATAATTCACTATGAAAGGTAATGTCTTTTAGTGTGAAAATATCATGATTTCGGTGTAATCGCTAACAATAGTGCAGTTTTGCATGATTGATCCTCGGGGAAGATCACATCCGGGCATAAATCTTGCTGACGCATGCCATGCAACTCAGTGAGTTGTTTAGGCTGTGCGAAAATAGTCAGGCCGCGCATCAGCATACTGCCACACACCCGTTGCTGTTGATCAAACGCCAGCGCCAATATCACGCGGGGTTTGAAGCGCCCGCCGGAGCGGCCAACGCCCACGGCACCCAACTGGCACAAGCGATCAAAGGCGCGGTTGAAACGTTGGATCTGCCACCAGCCGAGGGCGATTTGCATCAGCCAGGCGATAATGGCGAAGGTAATAAGTGCGCTGGTCATAAGATTGTGCTCCTGTGTAAAAATGAAGGGGAAATCAGGTGATCTTCCCCTCACCCTAGCCCTCTCCCACAGGGAGAGGGGACTGGATGTGCCACTGTTTTACTCCGGCGTTAACCGTGGCATTTATCGACTTGTTTTCCCTTGGGCTAAGGGGCGGTATGCGCCACCGCTTTACTCCAGCCTTAACCGTGGCATTTATCGGCTCCCTCTCCCTTGGGGAGAGGGTTGGGGTGAGGGGGTACAATCTCGCCCTTAGCCGATATATATCAGAACATCACTTGCCCGCCGGTAATGTTGATCGACTGACCGGTGCAGTACGACGCCTTATCGCTGGCGTAAAACAGCAGGGTATTCAGCACGTCTTGATAATCACAGCCGCGTTTGAGCGGCACCTTGTCGGTGTAATACTTCTCAACGTCTTCGGGTTTGATCCCCAGTTTCTGCGCGTATTGCGGCAACAACGACTGGAACATTGGCGATTTCAGCAGGTTACCGAGCATTAATGAATGCACGGTAATGCCATATTCCGCCAGATCGAGCGCCAGCGATTGGGTCAGCCCAACGCCGCCGAACTTGGCCGCGCTGTAGCCAGAGTTGTGCTTGCTGCCGACCTTGCCGGATTTGGAGTTGATCTGAATGATGCGCCCGGCAACGCCGTCGCGGATCATCAGGCGCGAAAACTCGCGGGCACAGAGAAAATACCCCACCAGATTCACCTGCAATGAGCGGTCAAAATCCCCCAGTTGGAAATCGGTGATCGGCGCCGCTTTGGCAATCCCGGCGCTGTACACCAGCAGATTCGCCTGGCCGAAAGCCCGATCAACCGCACCCGCCAGGGCGATAACGCTGGCTTCATCGGTGGCATCGGCCTGGAACCCAACGGCGCGATCGGCACCGTATTGCTGATTGATTTGCTGTGCCACCAGATGGGCGTTGTCAGCGCTCAGATCCGCCACCGCCACGCGGTAACCGGCTTCTGCCAGCCCATGGCACAGGAAGGCTCCTAACGTTTGGCCACCGCCAATCACTACAGCGACTTCAGACATGTTGTGCTCCTTAAACAATAAATTTCAGCGTGCTGCCTAGTGGGATATCCGCAGGCGTCGGGCCGGTAACGTGGATCGAACCGGGGAATTCCGCCTGTGCCTCGCCGTCGAAACGTACGGTAACGTGGCCCAGTTCGCGCAGGTTCTGCGTGGCAACTTCACCAACGGCGGTGATCGGGTAGCGGCTTTCGCCCAGTTCCATCACCCCGCCGACCTGTAAATCACCGGCGGTGCTGCCGTGCTGGTGGATGAAACAGTACTCTTCGATATCAGCCGGAGCGCCTTCACGGAAGGTGATCAGCATGTCATCCAGCAGCGCATCACGGGCACAGCCGCCGATATGGGTAATGGTGGTCTGGAAAATGGTGTTCATCGTTTCCCCTGTTCAACTTATTGATAAATAAAGGCCGATGCGGCCCAGGCGATCAGTACCGTAGGTGCACCGGTAAGAAAACGCCCGACCAGTACCGAAGGCACACCGACGCGCACCGTATCCTGCTTGGCCTCTGCCAAGGACAGGCCGACCGGGATAAAGTCACAGGCTGCCTGTGCGTTAATGGCAAACAGCGCCGGTAAGGCCAACTGCGGTGGGATATGGCCAAGGCCAATCTGCACGCCGACCAACACGCCGATCACCTGAGCAATCACCGCGCCTGGGCCGAGGAACGGCGAAAGCAGCGGGAAGGAGCAGATCAGCGCCAGCGTCACCAGGCCGATCGGGCTGTTGGCCAGCGGCGTCAGGCCATGAGCGATAAAATCCCCGAGCCCGGAGGCCAGAATGATGCCGATCAATGCCGAGACAAAGGCCATAAACGGCAGGATGGTTTTCAGGATGGTGTCGATGGTGTCACGCCCGGCCTGGAAGAACACTGCTACCACCGATCCCATGCCCATCCCGACTTTGGCCAGCAAGCCATCGCTTTGCTCGGTGATCTTCTTGCTGGTGTCGTAGTCGCGTACTTTTGGTGCTACGGGCTGTTTCGGCGTAGCCGCAGCGCCATCAGCCACCTCAACCCGGCTGATATTGTTTTCCCGCACGCCGGAAACGTAGATATCTTCCAGAATAAACTGCGCCAGCGGGCCGGATTGACCGGTGGCATGAATGTTGATGGTCGGGATGCGGCGTTTCGGGTAAATACCGCAGCGCAAGGTGCCGCCGCAGTCGATAATCATCACGCCGATTTCTTCTGCCGGTGGTTCACCCTCTTTAAAGCCGTCAACCGCTGGCCAGCCGGTCAGTTCACTGATTTTGTCGACGATCGCCGGGCGGGTACCGGCGGTGATATAGACAACCTTCTTGCCCGGTTCGATAGCCAGTTGCAGTGGGCCACCCCAGCCGCTGGCACCTTTCTCAATACGGATATAAGCGCTCATGCTGTACTCCACAAATTAAAGTTGAACCTGACGATCCAGTTTGATGCCCATCTTGCGTTCGAACAGGCTGGTGGTGAGATCGGTGATCCAACCACGGAAGAAGTTGGTGAACAGCCCAACCAGGAAATAGCTCACGGCCAGCGGGGCCAGCGGCAGGCCCAGCGTGGTCAGCCCGCTGGCGATACCGAGGTAAACGAACAGTTCGCCGGGGTTGATATGCGGGAACAGGCCGTTCATCGAGTGGCAACTGTAAGAGGCGGCGGCGTAGTAGCTCGGTTTGTATTTCTCTGGCATAAAGCGCCCAAGGCTTAGGGTCATGGGGTTACAAAAGACAAAGGTGCCGATCAGCGGCAGCAGCAGATAGCGTGAAACCGGGTTACCTGCACAACGCTGCGCCAATCGTTCGATGCGTTCCTGGCCAACAAATTTGATCAGCGCGTTCATGATGACTAACAGGCAGATCAATAAAGGTAAGATGCCGGTCACCATGCTGACAAACACCTCACCGCCTTTCTGAAACAGGCCGATAAACCATTCGGCTCCGTGGGTTATTAGATCAATCATTATTTTCTCCTGTGATGGATGAAATGGCTTGGAGCGAACCTCGGCTCTGCGCCATGGGCCTACAGTAATCATTTAATGAACTCATTTGTTTTAAATGGATCACAATTTGAAAGATAAATATTTTATTTTGAAAGTTTAAAGTGAAAGAAAAGGAAGTTTAAACCCAGCGGGGTGGGGGTTTTATAGCAATAGAAATAGCCCGACATTGCCGGGCTTGGGGGATGGAGATTAAAAACAGAGGGTTAACGAGGATTTAGGGTTCGAAAATGAGCGGGTGGGCAGGTTAACCTAACAGTTCGCAATTGGGTGGCAAGCGGCACTCAATCGCGTTTGGCAGTAATTCAATACGGAAATGCTTACCTTTTAGCGGCTCACCATCGAGATTGAAGATGATTTCGTGTGGTGCGCTAATTTCCAGCCAGGGCAATGAGGCATCGACCACGCTGTTGTTTTCTTCACCGCTGAACAGGCTGCTGATCAAGGCTGGCAGCAATTCTTCAGCGGTCAGCAGGCGTAGTTGCAGCAGGCCGTCGTTGATCAGTGCGCCGGGGCACAGTTTCTGCCCGCCACCGGCCTGTTTGCCGTTGCCGATACCAATCACCAGCGCTTCACCGGACCAGTGGAAATCTGGCCCATGGATCTCACAGCTGTCGGCTTGCAGCGTATCCATGCGCAATAGGCCATGGATGAAATAGGAAACGCCACCCAATGCCGCTTTCAGTTTTTCTGGGGTTTCGGTGGTGATACGCGTACCAAAACCGCCGGTGGCCATATTGATGAAATAGCGATCCTCGTTGACTTTCGCCAGATCGATCGGCACTGCTCGGCCCTTGATCGCCAGTGGCAACGCCTGCTCGGGTGCCAGAGGGATGTTACACGCGGTGGCGAAGTCATTGGCGGTGCCCAGCGGCACAATGCCCAAGATCGGCCGTGTGGTGGGCGGGAGTTGGGCCAGCGCGGTGACCACCTCGTTAATGGTGCCGTCGCCCCCACCGGCGATTACCGTTTCGGCCCCCAGTTGACAGGCTTCTGCGACGAAACGGGCGACGTCACCCTGTTCCCAGGTTACGCGAACATGCAAAGTCAGGCCTTCATCCCGCAGCGTTTTCACCGAGAAACGTATTTCCTCGTTGCTGGCGCTTTTGCCGTTAATGATAAGCAGCGCTGACGCGTGTTGGCTCATGTTTATCCCCTGGGTGAAAATGAATGTATCTAGACGATAAACCACAACAGGGGGATGGGCCACCGGAATATTCGGGTAATAGTATATCGCGGTTGACTATAACGGCATTTTCTTCTGAAACTGGGATATTTCTATCTCGGTATAAATGTTCACATTAAAAAAATGCTTAATCGTTATATTAAAATTTATATATAAGGAGGAGCTCGCTATTCTAGTTAAATTAAAATTAAGAAATGTCTTATAAAAATGACTATTTCTTATGTTTTAACATCGTAGCGTGGCTTGGTGAGCCGTTACCCATAATTTCAGTTTTTGGCTGGTGCGCACCCAGCGGTGGCTCTGGTTGTAACGAGTTAATGCAATGAAAATCAGGGGGAATAAGCAAAGAAAAAGCCAACCCAAGGGAGATTGGGTTGGCTAAGGAGGTGGTTCCTAGTATTGCTATGCAAATATTTTCGTTATTAGTTTTAAGCAGCGTGATAATAACCAAGCTGCACGGTAATTGATGTGATCTGATTCTAATATTTGCTAAAAAATCGCCACCGGCTGAGGTGGCGATAAACGGCTTATTGCGGTTCGCTATTTTCTTCTGGCAGATTGCGAATCAACAAGGCGTAATTCAGGTCAACATCTTCTGGGATCGGCAAATAAACGATATGGCCATTACCTGGCGCAACGTCAATGGCTTCACCTTTCTTATTCTGCATGCTTTCCAAGGTAAACAAGACGTTACCGCCGGGCGTCATCATTTCCACGCTGTCGCCGCACAGGAATTTATTTTTCACATCCACTTCAGCCCAACCGTTGCGACGCACGCCGGTGAATTCACCGACAAATTGCTGACGTTCGGAGATCGACGAGCCGTAATCATAATTCTGGTGGGCATCGTGGGTGTGACGACGCAGGAAACCTTCGGTATAACCACGGTGTGCCAGCCCTTCCAGCGTGGTGAGCAGGCTGGGATCAAACGGCTTACCGGCAACGGCATCGTCAATGGCGCGGCGATACACCTGCGCAGTTCGCGCGCAGTAGTAGAAGGATTTGGTGCGGCCTTCGATTTTCAGCGAATGCACGCCAAGCTGCGTCAGGCGCTCCACGTGCTGGATGGCACGCAGGTCTTTCGAGTTCATGATGTAGGTGCCGTGTTCATCTTCGAAGGCACTCATGTACTCGCCGGGTTTTTGTGCTTCGGAAAGCATAAACACTTTATCCGTTGGCGCGCCGACGCCAAGCGTTGGTTCAACGTTCTGCACCGGGATCGGCTCATGCATATGCACGATGCTGCCGGTATCGTCTTCTTTGCCTTCTTCCGCTTTGTACTGCCAGCGGCAGGCATTGGTGCAGGTGCCCTGGTTCGGATCGCGCTTGTTGATATAGCCAGAAAGCAGGCAACGGCCGGAATAGGCCATGCACAGCGCACCGTGGACGAAAATCTCCAGCTCCATTTCCGGCACTTGGCTGCGGATTTCTGCGATCTCATCCAACGACAGCTCACGCGACAGAATCACGCGCGTCAGCCCCATCTGCTGCCAGAATTTTACCGTGGCCCAGTTGACTGCATTAGCCTGCACCGAAAGATGAATATCTATCTGTGGGAAGGCTTCGCGCACCATCATGATCAGGCCAGGGTCGGACATGATCAACGCATCCGGGCCCATGTCGATCACCGGTTTCAGATCGCGCAGGAAGGTTTTCAACTTGGCATTGTGCGGTGCGATGTTAACCACCACGTAGAATTTTTTACCCAGCTCATGGGCTTCGTTAATCCCCAGCGCCAGATTCTCGTGGTTGAATTCGTTGTTACGCACCCGCAGGCTGTAACGAGGCTGGCCGGCGTATACCGCATCGGCACCATAAGCAAAGGCGAAACGCATGTTTTTCAGCGTTCCCGCCGGGGAAAGGAGTTCTGGTGTAAACATCGTGATTCTCGGTCTGATTTCAGGTCAGCACCGCGCCACTTAATGGCGCAGCAAAAGTGGGGGATTGTAACGGCAGCCCGGCAAGAAATCAGCAATTAACCGGAATTATTTAGGGGAGAACACTGTTTTTCAGGGAGGCTTTTATCACCCCAAGCGCTGAGTTGGCCCAGCGCTTGGGGTGTTTTCGCTATTTTGCAGGTGACGACCGTGCCTAACATGAACATGGCTCAGGCGTTTAAATCACGTACATGAGGGGTTGGGCCATGCCTGATCACTGACTGAACGCCGTTTTTCGCCGCGCTTTCTGAACTGTACATCTGGCTGGTGCCGATCACCTGCTGGTTTTTGGCTTTCAGCACAAAGTAGGGCTTTTCATTACTGCCGATCTTCAGTTCAAACTGGGCCTCATCGGGCGCATTGGCTTGCACCGACGCAATGCCGTTTTCCGCGGAAGCCTTGCTGGCGTACATCTCGCTGGAAAGAATAATCTCTTCGTTATTGGCTTTCAGAGTGAAGTGGTACTGCCCATTACTCGATTTTTTTAGCTCATAGTGGCCTGTTGCCATAGTCCTTCTCCGTTGGGTTCCAATGACAGAGGTAATTGTAGCCAATAGCTTGAAAAGTGAGGTTTGAGCAGCAAAATAATCGTGGGATATGTGATCTCTTACGCTCGCCCTGAAGGGATTTAAGCCAACCCGTTCACCAACCGGCATGGTTCGGCTTCCCAGCGATAGCCGACCCCGTAAACCGAACGGATAAAGGCTTTATCGCCGTCAATCAGTTCCAGCTTGCGGCGCAGGTTTTTGATGTGGCTGTCGATGGTGCGATCGGTCACCACGCGGTAATCGTCATACAGGTTGTTCAACAGCTGCTCGCGCGAGAAGACGTTGCCCGGCTGGCAGGCCAGGGTTTTCAACAGGCGGAATTCTGCCGGTGTCAGATCCAGAGGATGGCCGCTATAGCTGGCCTGGAAGCGCGGTTCATCAATATGCAGCAGCGCTTCTTCGTCACCCTGTTCCATGGGCCGGTAGCAGCGGCGCAGAATGGCTTTGACTCTGGCAACCACTTCACGCGGGCTGTAAGGTTTGCAGATATAGTCATCAGCTCCAATCTCCAACCCCAGTAGGCGGTCGATCTCCTCAATTTTGGCGGTTACCATCATGATCGGCACGTCGGTAAAGCGGCGCAGATCGCGGCAGATGGTTAACCCATCGCAACCCGGCAGCATCAGATCCAGCAGGATCAGCGCCGGTTGCTGTTCATGCACCGCCGGAACCACCTCGCGGCCATTGCTTAGCCAGCGTGTGGCGTAGCCCGCTGCCTGCAAATAATCCACCAGCAATTGGCCCAGCTTGGGCTCATCTTCCACAATCATAATCTGCAATGGCGGGTTCGGATTTTCCATTATGGAGCCTTGTTGTTCACCTGAGTGGGGAAATCTACTGTAATGCGCACGCCGCCGAAAGGCGAATGCTGAGCGTGGATCGTCCCATTATGCGCTTCTACAATGTTCTGACTGATGGCCAGCCCTAACCCGGCTCCGCCGCTGGCACGGTTGCGTGAGCCTTCGGTACGATAAAAGCGTTCGAAGATGCGTGCCAACTGCTCGTCACTGACGCCGGGTGTGCTGTCCTGCCAGTAAATCCGCACTATACCCGGCAGCGATTCGATACCGACTTCCAGCCTGCCGCCGGGATCGGTGTAGCGCAGGCTGTTCTCCAGCAGATTGTTGAACAACTGGTTGAGGCGATCCGGATCGCCGAACAGCTTTGCCTGTTCTGGCAACTGGGTGACGATCTCCAGCCCTTTGGCATGAAAACGCTCACGGAAGGCGGCGACGGCGATTTGCACCAGATGGACACAATCTACCGATGATTTACGGTAGGCCAGGGCACCGAGATCGGACAGCGAAAGCTGATGCAGATCGTCCACCAGCTTGGTGAGGGTAGACACTTCTGCCAGCAGAGAATTGATCGAAGCCGGTGTCTGTTGGCGAACGCCATCCTGCAAGGCTTCCAGCTCACCGCGCAGCACCGCCAGCGGGGTGCGCAGTTCATGCGAGATATCGGCCATAAACGCTCGCCGCATCTGTTCGTTCTTTTCCAGCGAAATGGCGAGGTGATTGAAATCCTGCGCCAACCGGCCCAGCTCGTCCTGGCTGCTTGGCGTAACGCGGGCGCTGAAATCCCCTGCGGCCAAACGATGCGTACCCGCCACCAGCCGTTTGACCGGTGCCAGCAGGCCGCGCGACAGCAGCCAGGTGACCGCCGCTGCCAGCAGCGTTGATAGCGCGACGATCAGCCAACTGGTGCGTTTTTGTTGCCGATCAAAGTTGATATCGGCATTGCGCGTCAGCTTCTCCGGCGGGGCCGCCATCACCCAACCGACAATCTGGTTGTTGTAACGGATCGGGTGGCGGGTGCTCTCTTTTGGTATCGGGCCTGGGCGGCCTACCAGCCGCTGATACTGGCTATCGACGATCCAGAACTGCGAACGCCAGCCTTTGGGCGGCAGATTATGGCTGCTGTCGCTGTTTTGCTCAAACGAACGCACGATCTGATACACCACCTGATCGTTATTGCGCAGGAACGCCCAGTTGCCGTGGCGGCGGTATTGATCTTCCAGCGCGTCGCCGAGCATAGTGATGCGCTGCTCGTTACTCTGCTTGATATAGTCGATAAACCCCCGTTCAAAGCTGATGCGTACTCCCCAGTGCATGGTGATCAGCACCAGCATGCAGGTGGCGAAGATCGCCATGAACAGTTTGCCGGTGATGCCTATTCTCATCATTGCAACCTCGTTGAGCCTTTTGTCAGCGTGCGGCTGGGGGCGATGTTGGCCGGTACGCGGGCGAAAACCAGCGCAGGCAGGGCGATGATCAGCGCCATACAAAGGTAACTGTAGATAAAGGCGCTATGGATGGCAGCGCTGTCGGCCACCACCTGATGATGGGCGAAGCTGCCGATCAGGATCCCGGCCACGCTGACCCCTAAACTCATGGAAAGCTGCATCACCATCGACAGCAGGCTGTTGCCGCTGCTGGCCAGGCGATCGGGCAGGTCTTTCAGTGTCAGGGTATTCATGGAGGAGAAACGCAGCGAGTTAACCATGCCCTGGAAGAACAGCACCACCGGCAGCAGATACACCCAGCCGAGCATCGCTACCAGCGGCAGGGTTAAACTGACCACTGCCAACAACAGCGTGCTGGCGACCAGCACATGGCGATAACCAAAACGGTTGACGACCTGTACCACAATGCGCTTCATGCCCATGCTGCCAATGATCATCGGGATCATCATCAACCCGGCATGGAAGGGAGAGAACCCCATGCCGATCTGTAGGAACAGCGGCGTCATAAACGGCAACATGCCGCTGCCGATGCGCCCCAGCAGGCTACCCGTCAGGCCGATCCTGTAGGTTTCGGTTTTAAACAGCCGCAGCGAGAACAGCGCCCGGCTGTTGCCCTTGGCATGCCACCAGTAACCGGCCAGCGCCGCACAGCCCAGAACCACCAGCCCGACTAAAATAGCAGGAGAAAGCCCCATGCCTTTGTGGCCGTCGAGCGCCAGCGTCAGCGTTGCCATGCCGATCGCCAGCATGATAAAGCCGCTGATATCAAAGCGGCGGGTCTGCATACGGTAATTGGGCATAAACAGCAGGGTGGCGATAGCGCCAACAATCCCCACCGGAATATTGATCAGGAAGATCCAGTGCCAGTTGGCATATTGCACCAGAAAACCGCCCAGCGCAGGCCCCATCAACGGGCCGATCTGGCCGGGCAGAGTGACAAAGGTCATCGCCGCCATATATTGTTCACGCGGGACGATCTTCATCACCGTCAGCCTGCCGACCGGCACCATCATCGCACCGCCAATGCCCTGTACCACACGAAATGCCACCAGTTCACGCAGGGTTTCTGCCTGAGCGCACAACACCGAACCGAGTGTGAACAAAACAATGGCGCTGAGGAACACCCGCTGGGTGCCGATCTTATCGGCCAGCCAGCCGCTGGCGGGCAGCATCACCGCCACCGTCAGCACATAAGAGACAATCACCGACTGCATGCGCAGCGGGTTTTCCCCCAGGCTGGCGGCGATCGACGGCAGCGCAGTATTGACGATGGTGGTATCCAGCGCCTGCATAAAGAAGCCAAAGGCCACAATCCATAGCTGCCATTGTACTGGGGCGGTCTGTCTGATAATCATTCACCTACCTTTCATATTAAAAGCTATCGTGATAGCTAATCATCACCTAGGTGCTAAAGGGGTAGCCCCCCTCTCCCTGTGGGAGAGGGCGGGGTGAGGGGCTTGCAGTTCGCTAATCTTCCCCTCACCTTAACTGACAAACATTATCGTGATAGCCATTTATTGCGGCAGCGGTGCCAATTTTTTACCGCGGCGGAACTTCATCTGTAGCCGATCGAAATACAGATAAATCACCGGGGTGGTATACAGCGTCAGCAACTGGCTCATCACCAATCCCCCGGCGATAGTGATGCCGAGCGGTTGGCGCAGCTCCGCCCCGTCACCGCTGGTCAGCACCAGCGGCAGCGCGCCGAACAGCGCTGCCAGCGTGGTCATCATGATCGGCCGGAAACGCAGTAGGCTGGCCTGGAAAATCGCCTCGTGGGCGCTAAGGCCGCTATTACGCTGCGCGTCGAGGGCAAAATCGACCATCATGATGGCGTTCTTCTTCACAATGCCGATCAGCAGCATGATCCCGATTAAGGCGATCAGGCTAAACGGCGCGCCGAACAGTTGCAGCGCCAGCAAGGCACCCACCCCGGCAGAAGGCAGAGTGGAGAGAATGGTCAGCGGATGGATATAGCTCTCATACAACATCCCCAGCACGATATACACCGTGGCGATGGCGGCGGCGATCAGCAGCAACTGCGATTGCAGCGTTTCTTGGAACACCTGCGCAGTACCGGCAAACGCGCCTCGCACCGTGGAAGGCACGCCGATCTGCGTCATAGCGCGCTCAATGGCGGCGGTGGCATCGGACAGGCTGCCCCCTTCCGGCAGGTTAAACGAAATGGTTGAGGCCGCTGAAAGCCCCTGATGGTTGACCGCAAGCGGAGCATTAGCCGGTTGCCAGCGGGCAAAATAGGACAGCGGGATCGTTTGGCCATCTTTATTAATCACGAACATCTTCTCTAGCGAACTCACGTCCTGGGTATAAGGCGGAGCCACCTCCATCACCACTTTGTACTGGTTCAGCGGTTGATAGATGGTGGAGATCTGGCGCTGACCGAAAGCGTTATTCAGCAGATTGTTGGCATCGGTAATCGAAATGCCCAGCCGCGCCATGGTTTCGCGATCGTAAGACAGATCCATTTCCGAGCCTCGGTCCTGCTGATCGGAGTTAACGTCGGCCAGTTCCGGCAGCGCGGAGAGCGCCAGGCGGACCTTCGGTTCCCATTCACGCAGTTCGCGGAGATCGTCCGCCAGCAGCGTGTACTGATAACTGGCGTTGGATTGCCGCCCACCGGCGCGGATATCCTGCACCGCCATCAGGAACAGGCTGGCTCCGGGCTCTTTCGCCAGCTTGGCGCGTAGCCGGGCGATCACCTTTTGCGCATCGTCGCTGCGTTCTGACAGCGGCTTGAGCGAGATAAACATCGAACCGCTGTTGGTGCGTGAACCGCCGGTAAAGCCGGTGACGTTATCCACGTCTTTGTCTTCCCGTACGATCTTCATAAAATCCTCCAGCTTGCCGCGCATCGCCTGGAACGAAATGCTCTGATCCGCCTGGATAAAGCCCATCAGGCGGCCCGTGTCCTGCTCGGGGAAGAAGGTTTTCGGAATGCTGATATACAGCCAGATGTTGAGGGCGATGGTCGCCAAAAACAGCGCCAGTACCCAGCGCGAATGGCCGAGCACCCAGTTAAGCGAACGGCCGTAACCCCGTTGCAGCGCCAGCAACACTTTGCCAAAACCGCGTACGCGCCGCTGTTTGCGATCGGGCTGATAGCGCAGCAGATAGGCGCACATCATTGGCGTTAACGTTAGCGAGATCAGCAACGAAAGCCCGATGGAGACTGACAGCGTGACGGCAAATTCGTGGAATAACCGGCCCGGCAGACCGCCCATAAACAGCAACGGAATAAACACTGCCACCAGCGACACACTCATGGAAAGCACGGTGAACCCCACTTCGCGCACCCCTTGCAGCGCGGCGTTGATCGGTTTCATCCCGGCTTCGACGTGGCGAGAGATATTCTCCAGCACCACAATGGCATCATCCACCACAAAGCCGGTGGCGATGGTCAGCGCCATCAGCGACAGGTTGTTTAAACTGAAACCGCACAGGTACATGGCGGCAAAGGAACCGATCAGCGAAACCGGCACCGCTACCGCCGGGATCAGCGTCGCGCGGCCAGAGCGCAGGAAGATAAATACCACCAGGATCACCAGACCGATGGCAATCATCAATGATCGTTCCACTTCTGCCAGCGAAGCGCGAATGGTGGGGGAGCGATCCTGAGCGATATCCAATTGGATGGCGGCTGGAATATTTTCCCGCAGGGCGGGCAGTTCGGCGCGGATGCGATCGACGGTTTCGATGATATTGGCGCCCGGTGAGCGGCTGACGGTCAGGATAATCGCCGGTTTGGCGTTGGTCATCCCGGCGTTACGCACATCCTGCACCGAATCAACGACGTTGGCCACATCGCTCAGGCGTACCGCTGCGCCATTGTGGTAGTGAATCACCAGCGGCTGATAGGCGGCAGCGGTTTTCAGTTCGTCATTGGCCTGGATCTGCCAGCGCTGCTGCTGGTTTTCTACCGCGCCCTGTGGCCGACGGACGTTGGCATTGGCGATGGTCTGGCGTACCGCATCCAGCGAAACGCCCTGGTTGAACAGTGCGCCGGGGTTGAGTTCCACGCGCACCGCAGGCAAGGAGCTACCGCCGACCGACACATCGCCCACCCCTTCAGTCTGAGCAATTTTCTGCGCCAGTTGGGTAGAGGCGAAATCATACAGTTGCCCCTGATTGTAGGTATCCGAGGTTAGCGTCAGGATCATGATCGGCGCGTCGGACGGGTTGATTTTGCGATAGGTCGGGCGGCTTGGCATGCCGGTCGGCAACAGGCCTTGCGCCGCATTGATCGCCGCCTGCACGTCACGCGCGGCGCCATTGATATCGCGATCGAGATCGAACATCAAAATGATCCGCGTACTGCCCAGCGAACTGGTCGAAGTCATTTCACTGACCCCGGCAATACGGCCCAGCGCCCGTTCCAGCGGAGTGGCCACTGAAGACGCCATGGTTTCCGGATCGGCCCCTGGCAGTGAAGCGCTGATGGAGATCACCGGGAAATCAATCTGCGGCAGCGGTGACACCGGCAGCAGCCGGAAACCCATCACCCCGGCGAGGGCGATCGCCAGCGTCAGCAGGGTGGTGGCAACCGGTCGATTGATGAACAGGGCAAAGAATTTCACGGCAGCTCCTGCGCATCCGGCTGGCGATGAGTATTGCGCGCCAGCTTGTCAAACAGCAGATAAATCACCGGCGTGGTGAACAGCGTCAGGATCTGGCTCATCACCAGCCCGCCCACCATACAGACACCCAGCGGGCGGCGCAGCTCGGCGCCCACGCCGGTGCTGAGCATCAGCGGCAGTGCGCCGAGCAACGCGGCCAGCGTGGTCATCAGGATCGGGCGGAAACGCAGCAGGCAGGCCTGATAAATGGCATCGTACGGCGTCATTCCCTGTTCGCGTTCGGCGGCCAGCGCAAAGTCGATCATCATGATGGCATTCTTTTTCACGATACCAATCAACAGGATGATGCCGATGATGGCAATCACGTCCAGTTCATGGCCGGACATCATCAATGCCAGCAGCGCACCCACCCCGGCGGTGGGCAGCGTAGAAAGAATGGTCACCGGATGAATAAAGCTCTCATACAGCACGCCGAGCACGATATACATCGCCACCACCGCCGCCAAAATCAGCCACAGGGTGCTGCCGAGCGCCGCCTGAAACGCCAGCGTCGCCCCCTGGAACTGGGTGGTGATGTCGTTTGGCATGTTGAGGGTTTTTTCTGCCTGGGTAATGGCATCCACCGCTTCACCGAGCGAGAAGCCCGCGGCCACGTTGAACGACACGGTGGCGGAGGGGAACTGGGCCAGATGGTTGATCGTCAGCGGGCCAAAACGTTCCTCAATCTTGGCGATGGTGCTCAGCGGCACGGTGGTGCCGTTGCTGCTGGTCAGGCGGATATCGTTTAACGCCGCCAGCCCTGGTGTGCTGCTGACATCATGCTCCAGCACCACCCGGTACTGGTTGGCCTGGGTGTAAATGGTGGAGATCAGCCGCTGGCCAAAGGCGTTGTAGAGGGCGTTGTCGATAGCGCTCATGGTGATCCCCAGGCGCGAGGCGGAATCATGATCGACATTCACAAACGCCACTAATCCCCGATCCTGCCAGTTGCTGGTGACGTCGGTGAGCTGGGGTGCCTGCTGTAACGCCTGCATCAGCTGCGGCACCCACTGGCTGAGCTGGTCAAGCGACATTGCCTGTAGCGTGAACTGGTATTGCGTGCGGCTCACCTGAGTATCGATGGTCAGATCCTGCACCGGTTGCAGATACAGTTTCACGCCGGGGAACTGCGCCGTTTGCTGTTGCAGGCGGCTAATGATCGCCGGAATGCGATCGCTGCGTTCACTCAGCGGTTTCAGGTTGATCTGCAAGCGCCCGCTGTTGAGCGTGGCATTGCTGCCATCGACGCCAACGAACGAGGTCAGGCTTTCCACCGCCGGGTCTTTCAGGATCTCGGCGGCAACCTGCTGCTGGCGTTCGGCCATATTGCTGAACGACACGCTTTGCGGCGCTTCCAGCGTACCCTGAATAATGCCGTTGTCCTGCACCGGGAAGAAGCCTTTCGGGATCAGTAGATACAGCAGCACGGTGAGGATCAGCGTGCTGAACGCCACGCCCAGCGTCAGCCAAGGGTGATTCAGCACCACTTTCAGCCACACGCCGTATTGGGCGATCACCCGCTCAAAAAAGCGTTCGGAAGCGCGGGAGAAGCGGTTCTGCTTGCGCAGCGACTCATGGCTGAGCATGCGGGCGCACATCATCGGCGTGAGCGTTAAAGACACCAGCGCGGAAATCAGGATCGCCACCGCCAGCGTCACCGCAAACTCGCGGAACAGGCGGCCGACGATATCCCCCATAAACAGCAGCGGGATCAGCACCGCCACCAGCGAAAAGGTCAGCGAGATAATGGTGAAACCGATCTCGCCAGCGCCTTTCAGTGCCGCATCAAGCGGCTTTTCGCCTTTCTCGATATAGCGCGAGATGTTCTCGATCACCACGATCGCATCGTCCACCACAAAGCCGGTGGCGATGGTCAGCGCCATCAGCGTCAGGTTGTTGATCGAAAACCCAAGAAAATACATAGCGGCAAAGGTGCCCACCAGGGAAAGCGGCACCGCCACGCTGGGGATAATAGTGGCAGGCACATTACGCAGGAACACGTAGATCACCATCACCACCAGCACGATCGCCAACAACAGTTCGAACTGCACGTCGCTGACCGAGGCACGAATAGTGCTGGTGCGGTCGGTCAACACTTTCACCTCCACCGACTTAGGCAGGCTTTTGATCAACTCAGGCAGCATGTTGCGGATGCTGTCGGCAGTGGTGATCACGTTGACCCCCGGCTGGCGCTGAATGTTCAGCACAATGGCCTGCTCTTGGTTAGCCCAGGCCGCCAGGCGGTTGTTTTCTGCCCCCTGTTCGATGGTGGCGATATCTTGCAGGCGAATGGCCGCGCCGTTCTGATAGGCCACAATCAGCTGACGATAATCCTCTGCGGATTTCATCTGATCGTTGGCGGAGAGCGTGACTGAGCGGGTTGGGCCGTCCAGGCTGCCCTTGGCGGAGTTGACGTTGGCATTGCTGATGGCGGTGCGGATGGTTTCGCTGTCCAGCTTGTAGGCGGCAACCGCGGCGGCATTGAGCTTAACCCGCACCGCCGGGCGCTGGCCGCCGGAAAGGGTCACCAGGCCGACGCCGGAAACCTGTGAAATCTTCTGCGCCACGCGGGTTTCCACCATGTCTTCCACCTGCGTCATTGGCATGGCGTTAGAGGTGACCGCCAGCGTCAGGATCGGCGGATCGGCAGGGTTAACCTTGCTGTAAATCGGTGGGTAGGGCAGATCGTTGGGCAGCAGGTTGGTGGCGGCGTTGATCGCGGCCTGCACTTCCTGCTCTGCGACGTCGAGCGGCAGCTCAAGCTGGAACTGGAGGGTGATCACCGAGGCTCCGCCGGAACTCTGCGAAGCCATCTGTTTCAGGCCGGACATCTGGCCAAACTGCCGCTCCAGCGGAGCGGTGATCGCCGAGGTAACCACGTCCGGGCTAGCACCGGGGTAGAGGGTTACTACCTGAATGGTGGGGTAATCCACTTCTGGTAAAGCAGAAACCGGCAGCGCGCGGTAACCGATAATCCCGGCCAGCAGGATCGCCAGCATAAACAGAGTGGTGGCCACCGGGCGCAGAATAAACAGCCGGGATGGCCCGCCGCCGGCCTTTGGGGGCATGGCCTGCATCAGGATTTCTCCTGCGCTTTACGCGGGTGTTTGGGTTTGGCCGTTGCCGATGCCTCTTGCGGAGCAAGTGGTGCCAGCACTTCCACCTGCATGCCTTCGGTCAGGCGATCGATACCGTCGGTCACTACGCGATCGCCAACCTTCACGCCGCTGGTGATCACCACCTGTTGGCTATCCTGCACGCCAGCGGTAACCCGGTGTTTACTGACTTTATTATCTTCACTCAAGATCCAGACGAAGTGGCCTTCATTGCCCATTTGCAGCGCGGCGGTTGGGATCACGATCGCATTGTGCAGGGTGGCGACCTTCAGCCGCGCGTTAACGAACTGATTGGGGAACAGCGTGTCGTCCTGATTATCAAAGCGGGCTTTCAGCTTGATGGTGCCGGTAGCCGTATCAATCTGGTTATCCAGGCTCAGCAGTGTGCCGTGGGCCAACTGCTGCTGGTTGGTGCGATCCCAGGCTTCGACGCTGACTGGCCCGGCCTTTTGTGCTTGCACCAGATCGGCGATATTGCTTTCCGGCAGCGTGAAGATCACGTTAATCGGATGAGTTTGGGTGATCACCACGATCCCGGTGGTGCTGCCGCTGGAGATGTAATTGCCCACGTCCACCAGCTTGAGGCCAACGCGGCCATCAATCGGGGCGGTGATCCTGCTGTAGGTAATTTGCAGTTTAGCGCTGTCGACCGCGCCCTGATCGGCTTTGACCGCCCCTTCGCTCTGACGCACCAGTGACAGTTGCGTGTCCAATTCCTGGCGCGAGATCAGGTTGGTTTTGACCAGTTGCTGATAGCGCGCCAGATCCTGCCTGGCATTGGCCAGCGTGGCCTGATCTTTCGCCAGTTGCCCCAGCGCCTGTGTCAGTTGCACTTCATACGGGCGTGGATCGATTTCTACCAGCAAATCACCGGCTTTCACCTGTTGGCCTTCGCTAAAGTGGATCGCCATCAGTTGGCCGTCGACCCGGCTGGTCACGGTCACGGTATTAGCTGCGGTTGCGGTACCCAGCCCGCTCAAGAAACGCGGCACGCTTTGCTGGGTGGCGGTAGCGGCCTGAACCGGAGGCATGGGTGCATTGCGTCTGCCGCCCGCTCTACCACCCGCACCTGCCGGGCGAGCCCCCGGTGTTGCATCAGTGGTTTGTGGCGCGTTGAAATGACGCCAGGCCAGAATGGCAACAATAACCACGATAACCACTGCCAGCAGGCGTAGTATCAATGAACGGCGTTTCGGTTTTGCATTCATGGTGATAAAGACTCTCTCCAGAGACAAACAGGCGGGCAATCATTGCCAAAAGTGACACTCCCAACAGGATACTAGTTTAGCGAGTCGTGCCAGCACAAAAATGAAGGAAATATGGAGGAAACGTCAGGTTTTTCGGAAGAAAGCATATAACTAACCGCAGTGATTCTTAACGCGATAATTTTTTACAGGAGTTGAAGATGGGCAAAAGAGAACTGGGCCGTTCCGGCATTCAGGTGCCAGCGCTGACTTTTGGCGGCAACGTGTTTGGCTGGACCGCTGACGAAGCCACTTCGTTCAGCCTGCTGGATGCGCTGATGGACCACCAACTGAATTTCATTGATACCGCGGATATGTATTCCACCTGGGTACCGGGTAATCACGGCGGTGAATCGGAAACGGTGATCGGCAACTGGCTGAAGAAAAGCGGTAAACGCGAGCAGGTGATTATCGCCACCAAGGTCGGCAAGCCGATGGGTGAGGGCAAGCAGGGGCTATCACCACGCTATATCCAACAGGCGGTAGAGGATTCTTTGCGCCGTTTGCAGACCGACTATATCGATCTGTATCAGTCCCATGATGACGATCGCGATACGCCATTGGCAGAAACCCTGGCGGCGTTCGATGCGCTGATCAAAGCCGGTAAAGTGCGGGCGATTGGTGCCTCTAACTATCAGGCGGATCGGTTGGAAGAGGCGCTGAACGTCAGCGAGCAGAACGGCTTGGCACGTTATGAAACGTTGCAGCCGGAATACAATCTGTATGCCCGCGCAGGCTATGAAACCGCCCTGGAAGGGGTGGCACAACGACACGGCCTGGGGGTGATTAACTTCTTCTCGTTGGCCAGTGGTTTTCTCACCGGTAAATACCGCAGCGAACAGGATATGGGTAAGAGCCCGCGCGGCGACACCATCGTTGCCCGCTATCTGAACCCGCGTGGTTTGCGCATTCTGGCGGCGTTGGATCGGGTAGCGGCTAAGCATCAGACTACGCCAACGCAGGTGTCATTGGCTTGGCTGATCGCTCGGCCAAGCATTACTGCACCGATTGTGAGTGCCACTTCGTTAACGCAGTTGGATGAGTTGGTGGGGGCGATTCGGCTGAGGCTGGATGTTGAGGATATTAAGGTGCTCAACGAGGCGAGTGCTGAGTGATTTACTATTGTGTAGATAAGAGTATTAATTTCGGCCGCTAAACGTTTTGCGTGCATTCGGCAACGCGGTGAACGCGCCCGAGCAGGGGGCTCAAGAGCCAGCCCCCTGCACCCCGGCCCTTGCCATATCAGGTGGTCGCTGCGCGACTTCCCTCACTCCGCCACGGCGCATAACGGCCGGCTACGACAGGCGTCCCTGCCTGTCTCGCCTGAAACCGCCGTCCATGGCGGTTTCGCCTATGCACCGAGTCTGCGTTCGGCACCTTCAATGGCTTCAACACCTGTGCTTACCTTATCAGCAAGGGGGGTTGGCACTCTGTTATCAATGCCATTTGTAAAGGTTGCCCGGTGATAACAGATTCGGGTGTTGACGTTGAGCGCATCATGGCCTGCTGAGTAAGACACCGTTGCCAGGGGCAACCGGCCATGGATGGCCGGTTGAGGCGATATGAACAGGGACGTGAATTGAGCCGACCCGCCCGGCAACGGTGACGCAGCGAAGGCACCCGCGCAGCGGGCAGGCCATGTTAAGCGTTGGCGTGGGTGCAGGGCCCCGCCTTGGGCCCTGCAATTGCCGTGCGATATTGTTTCATGGAATCACGCCATTTTTACGGCAATTCCCATTACACCTGGCTGATATAGACGAAAGCGTTCTGTTTAGCAGAAGACGATGATCGTTGTGTTCCAATCCCCGTTTGCACCTGTGCGCCAATCAACGAAACAGCGTTTGTGCCCAGCGCGCCAGCCCGGCGGTGACTGAGCCGAAATCGTTACCGCCGACGATCGGGATCCCCGGCAATTGCTGTTGCAAAGCGCTACGCAACAGTGGCGAACGCGCGCTGCCGCCGGTCAGATAAATCACCTGCGGCGTACTCTGGCTGGTAGCCAGTGCGGCGCTGACCTGCTCCTGAATACGCAGCAGCGGTTGTGCAATCGCCTCGGCCAGTTGATCCTGGCTGATGGTTTCTGCCAGTTCCGTCTGCACAAAAGCCAGCGAGGTAAGGAAGCTTGGCTGGTTAGACAGGGCGATTTTACTCTCTTCAGCCGCTCGTACCAGCCGGTAGCTCAGCCGCTGCTGGTAGACCTTCAGCAGACGTTGTACTTTTTCCGGCTCGGCCGCATCGCGGATCAAATCGCGCAGCAGGCGGCCGTTGGCGGCGCTGTAAAAGTCGTTTTGTGCCGGAACGTCGTTGGTAGCGACCGCATTCCAATAGGGTAACGCAGGCAGCGCGATGCCTTTCTCGGTTTCGCCGCCCATGCCGAACAGCGGCATCAGCTGTTTGAAAGCCAGCATGATATCCAGATCGTTACCACCCACGCGGCAGCCGCTGTGCCCCAGCAGGCTTTGCTGGCGATCGGCCCGATCGCGCCATTGTGGGCCCATCAGCAGCAGTGAACAGTCGGTGGTGCCGCCGCCGATATCCACCACCAGCACGATTTTCTCCTCGCTCAGCGTGGCCTCAAAATCCAGCCCGGCTGCCACTGGTTCAAACTGGAATTCGATGTCTTTGAAACCGGCGCGAACGGCGGCGCGTTGTAATATCCCCTGCGCCTGCCGGTTGGCTTCTTCGCCGCCGATGCCCTGGAAGTTGATCGGGCGGCCAATCACTGCCTGATCGATGCTGCTTTGCAGCACCCCTTCCGCCTGGCGTTTGATATGGAACATCATGGCGCACACCAGATCTTCAAACAGCGCAATCTGCTGGGGTTTGAGGCCGTTGGCTCCGAGGAAGGATTTTGGCGAGCGCACGAAGTAAACGTCTTCCGGGTCTTCAATATAGTGCGCCAATGCTTGTAGGCCGAACAGCACGCTGTGGCTGTTAACCGGAATATCTTCTTCACGGTTGAAGGCAATGGCGCGGCGCAGCAATTGCTGATTCTCTTCGCTACCGGTAGGCACCTGCCAGTGGCGGTGCAGGCACTCACTTACCGCTTCACGCGTCGGCGCACACAGCATCGAAGGCAGATAGGGTTCGTGGTTTTCCAACGTCAGTAATTCGGGGCCATTATCCCGCATCACGGCGACGGAACAGTTAGCTGTTCCATAATCGAAGCCAATAAACATTTATCTCAATTTCCCCATGCCAATGAAGGGGGGCGACTTTACCTGAGACGGCCGGGCCGGGCAACCGGTGTAAGCCAATGCTGAAAAATTTAGCGCTGCTTGCGTTGGCATGCTTAACTGAGGCGTTTCAGGTTAATGTCCGATTCCCGCACGTCAGCCACTGGCCCGAGCCCCATAATGAACAAAAAACAGACCCTGAGCGTGACCATGATGGAGCAACAACAAGCGTTGTATAGCGCGCTGAGTGCGCGCGATCGTAAATTCGACGGGCGCTTTTTTGTCGGCGTTTCTTCTACCGGCATTTATTGCCGACCCGTGTGCAGCGCGCGCACGCCAAAAATCGAAAATTGTACCTTCTACCCGAGTGCTGCCGCCGCCGAACTGGCCGGGTTTCGCCCCTGCCTGAAGTGTCGGCCGGAACTGGCCCCCGGGCTGGCGTTGATCGATTTGGGTAACCGTTATGCGCAGGTGGCCGTCCAGTTGATTGAGCAGGGTTATCTGTCGGAACACAGCTGTGAACAACTGGCCGCGCGTCTGGGGATTTCCGATCGCCATCTGCGGCGTATTTTTGCCGAACAGTTCGGCGCATCCCCCATCGACTATGCCCAGTCGCACCGTTTGTTGCAGGCCAAGCGCTTGCTGGCGGATACCGATCTGCCGTTGAGCGAGGTGGCGTTTGCTGCCGGATTTGGCAGCCTGCGGCGTTTTAACGAACTGTTTAAAGCGCGCTATCGCCTGATCCCTTCCGCGCTACGCAGTAGTGCTGGCCGCCATGAGCGCGCAGCCACCAGCGGGCTGGTTTTTCATCTGGGGTATCGGCCGCCTTACGATTGGCCACGTATGCTGGCTTTCCTGCAAGCGCGTGCGGTGAAGGGGGTGGAGCTGGTTGAAGGAACACAATATTGGCGTTCAATTGCCGTCCAGCAGGGTGGCATTGATTATTGCGGTTGGGTGAGCGTGCAGCCGGACGAAGCCCGTAATCGGGTACGGGTGGAGGTGGCTCCAGCGCTCAGCCGGGTAACCACCGAGGTGCTGCGGCGTGTGCGCCAACTGTTCGACTTGGATGCGGCACCCGATCGCATCGCCGATGCGTTGGGGGATTTGGTGGCCGATGCGCCGGGCCTGCGGTTGCCGGGATGTGTTAACAGCTTCGAGCAGGCCACGCGGGCGGTGTTGGGGCAACTGGTCAGCGTGAAGATGGCTGCGGTTTTTGCCGGGCGCATGGCGCAGCGTTGGGGGATGGCGCTGGAACAGCCTAACGGCAGCATCACGCATGTGTTCCCCGCTGCGGCAAGGATTGCGCAGTTGCAACCGGAGGAGCTAAGGCCGTTGGGGATCCAGCTTAAACGCGCTGCGGCGCTGATCGAAATGGCTAAAGCGGTGACGGAAGGGCGGTTGCAGTTGGATAACGTGCTGGATATTGAACAGGGCATTAAAGCGTTGACCGCTCTGCCGGGGATCGGTAGCTGGACTGCCAACTATATCGCCATGCGTGCCTGGTCATGGCCGGACGTTTTTCTGGCGGGTGATTACCTGATCAAACAGCGTTTTCCCGGCATGACTCCGCGCCAGATCGAGCTGTACGCCGAACGCTGGCGGCCATGGCGCTCCTATGCCACGCTGCATTTGTGGCATAACGGGGATTGGGCCCCCTCAATGGACGCCATCATCAAGTAACTCAGCCAGCGGTTGTTCCAGCGCGATCAGATCACCATCGACCAGATCGATGCCAAGGGCTGTCAGCGTACTCAGCGTGGCCAATTGTTCCACCGGGCCTGCCAGCGTCTTGGCATGTATCCGGTGAGCGGCGCTGTTGAGTATTGACACCATCAGTTCATCCATCTGATTGCTGTGTACGTTGGTGACAAAGCGTTCATCGATGCGAATGTAATCGATCTTTTGGCCGTTCAACCGATCGAAGGCATTCAGGTTGCGCCCAAAGCCGTTGACCAGCAGTTTGCAACCTAGCCGCTGTAATTGACGGATAAATTCACCGCCATTTTCTGTGTGATCCAGAATAATGGCTTCGTCGATCATCAGAAGGAGGGTCTGGTGCGGCAGAAGAGAGGCTGCCAGTTTCTCCCGCAGGTAATGTTGGAATTCAGGGTCCAACAGGTTGTCGGTGGCCAACGGCAGGGCGATGGAGAGCCCCAGGCGCTGAATGGCTGGGGCGTGTTGCTCCAGTATTTGATCCACCATCCAGCGATCGACCTCTGGCAGCAGCCCATACAACTGTGCGGCCGCGAAGAAGTCGTCAAACGTCAGCATGTGCTCATCGGGGGAAGTCACCCGCAACGTGAGCTGATGGAAGCAGTTTGCCTGCGGCGTGTTGGGGGGGGACACGGCTTTGACGTACAGTTGCAATTGCTGTTCATGAATAATGCTCATCACCTGCTGACGCGTCAGCAGTTCATGTTGGCGCTCCATCAGTTGCTTCTGCCGGGCTTCATAAATGTAAACCTGCCCACGGCCGCGGTGTTTGGCGGTGTAACAGGCGATATCCGCCTGTGCCAGCAATTCGGCGCTTTTGCCGCTGGTGGCACTGATCTGGGTAATACCGGCGCTGGCACCCACATGGTAGGTTTTGCCTTCCCAGTAAAATGGGTGTTCACCGATCTGTGAAACCATCTGTTGCATCAGCGTTTTTGCCTGTTCCAGAGAGCAGTTGAACAGGATCAGGCCAAATTCGTCCCCGCCCAGGCGGGCCAGACAGTCACTGTTACGCAACTGACGCTGCATGAGCTGAGCAATTTCCTTCAGCAAAGCATCACCGGCTGCGTGCCCGGCGCTGTCGTTAACCACTTTGAACCGATCGAGATCGAGGAAGACCAATGCATGCTGTTGATCGTTATCGGCCACGCTGGCCGTGGCGTTTTTCAGCCGTTTTTCGAAGCTGGGCCGGTTTTGCAGGTTGGTCAACGCATCGTGTGAGGCGCTATAACTCAGCTTTTTCATCAATTCCCGTGAGGCGCTGACGTCCTGTAGCACCATCACCACGCCCATCACATCCCCTTCGAGGGTTTTCAGCGGTGAAACGGAGGTTTGTACATCGAAGCGGCGGCCATCACGGCTGTGCAGCACCAGCGCATAATCCGGCGGTAGGGTTTTCCCTTCCAGCAGGCAGTATTGCACCGGGTTTTCAACTTCCGGGCCGTCTTTGCCGTTCGTCATGCGCACGACACCGTTGATCGGCATACCCAGCGCCAGTTCCAATGGCCAGCCGGACATCTGCTCGGCGATCGGGTTCATAAAGGTGATGCGCATTTCACTGTCGGTAGAAATCACCCCTTCACCGATGGAATCAAGGGTAATGTGCAAGCGTTCTTTTTCTTCATGCAGTGCCTCGGTCAGCGCGGTGATTTCCGTCATGTCAATATTGGTGCCGATCATGCGCAGCGGCTTGCCCTGTTCATCAAGAACGGTATTACCCTGGCCCCGGATATGCCGGATCCCTTGGCGGGTCTGGATGCGAAACTCCATCACGTAGGGTTGGTGCTGGCGGGTGATGACCGTCATTTGCTGGGCAATGCGTGCGCGATCTTCTGGAAAAATCAATGAACTCCACAGTTCCAGAGTCGGCAGTTGGTCGGGATCGAGGTCGTAAAGTTCAAACATCCGCTTGTCCCAGGTCAGTTTTTCACAACCCACCACCCACTCCCAGATACCGATCCCCCCGGCCTGATTGGCAAGCTGGATGCGCTCCATCAGGTGGCGATTTTCGGCCTCCGTACGTTTTAGCTCGTTGATATCTTCCACTTGAGAAATAAAATACAGCGGCTGGCCGGAGGGATCGCGCACCAGCGATACGGCTATCAGTGTCCAGATGCTTTCACCATCGCTGCGGATGTAGCGTTTTTCCATGATATAGCTGCTGATGTGGCCATTAAGCAGCGCCTGCCACTGTGTCAGATCGGCGTGCAAATCGTCCGGATGGGTGATTTCCTGAAAGGTTAAACGGCACAACGCTTCCGGTGGGTAATGCAGCAGTTTGCACAGCGCCTGATTGACCTGTAACCATTTCCCTTCAGGGGAAACCAGAGCCATGCCAATGGCGGAATATTCCAGCGCATTACGAAAGCGTGCTTCGCTCTCGGCGATGTGATCTTTTTCCACCCGGAATGCGTGCATCACCATCGACATGGAATGGGCCGGGAACAGGATCAGGATCAGCGGCAGGTAGATCTCCACATCACCGAGAAACTGCCCGCGATCCTGAGAATGCAACAACCCAAATGAGATGAGCACGGTAATCATCAGCGTGGTGGCAAAGCAGATGATGAAGGTTTCAAACCTGGGTAGGCTAATGGCGGCCCACAAGAGCGGCAGAATGACGAAAGTAAACGGGTAGGGTAGGTTGAGCAGCGCCAGATAGCTGAAAGACAGGGTGGCCATCAGCATCACCAGCAGTTTGACCCTATTCAGGGTTTTCAGCATGGAACGGCGATACACCAGCCCGATTGGCGTGAGGGCAAGTACCCCAATCGCTTCAGAAATAAACCAGGCGCTGAACGACTGCCAGAATGTCTGCCCTGGCTGCGGAACCCAGGACACGGCCAGCAGGGCGCTGAACATCGGGGTGAAAATAACCGCACAGACGACAAACCTCAGCCAGCTAGCCAGGCCGTTGAGCGGATCGGTCGGTTGCAGCACCCGGTGCAATAACAGGGTACAGACTGCGGCTTCCAGCAGGTTAATCAGCGTCAGTTTGACCGGAAACCAACTGAAACCGAACAGGATAAAGCTGGCCGCACAGATACTGGCACCGCTGAGCAGCAGCGGCAGCGGCCACTGCTGCGGCTGATACCGGTACAGCAAGATGATAATGGCGGCGGTCGGGAACCACAGTGGGGTAAAATGGCTGGATTCGGTCGACAGCGTCAGGCAGAGGTAAGCCAGCAGGAATATGACCATTGCCATCAACAGCGAGTGAGTCAGTAAAGAACCTTTCGGGGGCGTGGGGTGATGCGCTGCGCTGATGTCCATGAGTAACCTTACTGTGCTGTCGGCCACGGGCAAATATAACTACCGTTGGAAAGCGGAATTTTACTAACAAGAGGTTAGTACAGTGTGTGACGAATGCCTATTGAATGAATGATATTAAGTAACGTATTGGCGAGTTTGTTGACAGCCAGCACTTGTGCTGGCTGTCGGCTATTAAAGCAGGAAAATAGTGGCCAGACCAAGGAAAATAAAGAACCCCCCGGTATCGGTCAGCGCGGTAATCAACACGCTGGAACCCACCGCCGGATCGCGCCCCAGCTTGAGCATGGTCATCGGTATCACTACCCCCATCAGCGCTGCGACCAGCAGGTTCAGCATCATGGCCAGCGTCATCACGGCGCCCATTGCCAGATCGTCATACAGCAGGTAGGTGACTAACCCCATGATGCCGCCCCAGACGAAGCCGTTGATCACCGCAACGCCCAACTCTCTGAGCAGCAGCCGTGAGATATTGCCGACTTCAATCTGATGCAGCGCCAGCGCCCGCACGATCATGGTAATCGTCTGGTTACCGGTATTGCCACCGATACCGGCGACGATCGGCATCAGGGCAGCCAGCGCCACCAGTTGCGAAATGGTGTGCTCGAACAGGCCAATGACGCGCGAAGCGATAAAGGCGGTGCACAGGTTGATCGCCAACCAGGCCCAGCGGGTTTTCACCGCTTTGCCGACCGGGGCGAACACGTCTTCATCCGGGCTTAACCCCCCCATCCGACGCAGAGTGTTATCACTTTCCTCGTTGACCGCGTCAACGACTTCTTCGATGGTCAGGCGCGCCATCAGTTTGCCTTTGGCATCCACCACCGGGGCGCTGATCAGGTCATAACGTTCGAAAGCGCTGGCCGCGGCTTCGGCCTTATCTTCCGGCTGGAAGGTGGTGGGATCGCTGTCCATCAGCTGAGAAACCAGCGTTTGCGGATCGTTGAGCAACACCGCCGTCAGCGGTAATTCGCCTAACAGCGTATTTTTGCGATCGGTGACGAACAGTTTGTCGGTAGCGTCTGGGATGGTTTTACGCTGGCGCAGAAAACGGTGGACGGTGCCAAGTGAAACGTCCGGGCGGACCGTAATCAGTTCGAAATCCATCATCCAGCCAACGGTATCCTTGCCGTAGTGCACCATTTCCCGCACTTGTGTGCGTTCATTCGGCTCAAGCGAGGTGAGCAGGCGGCCCATCAGGTTACGTGGCAGGTACTGCGCCAGATAGGCCTGTTCATCGACATCCAGCGTTTTGAGCGCTTTGAGCAGGTCTTTATCGCTCATCTCTTCGATCAGGCTGTCCCAAACCGGCTCTGCCACTTCGACCAGCGTCTGGCCACGTTTGGTGGTATCCACCAATCGCCACAGCGCCAGACGTTGGTCTTGTGGCAATGCCTCCAGCAGGTCAGCCAGATCGGCGGCGTGCATGCCTTTCAACAGTTGGGTAATTTCGGCCGTGTGATTCAACAGCTCGTTTTGGCTGAGTTCTTTTTCATCCCCTGAACGGCCGAGAATGCTGTCAATCAACCCTTTGTTATTTAACAGCAGATTCAGGATACGCTGACGGTATTCAGCGACCTTTTTTACGTTATGCGTTGCGGTGGACATGGTATTCCTTAACGCTGACTGGGTACATGCGGTTCCTTTACGGCTATCTTTACAAGATAGAGCATAGCGTCGGTGGGCGTCATTTTTGTGAAATCAGCCTGGAAGTGAAGAATAAGTAAGAGGTCTGAATGTATGGCAGACGGCTTAATTATTCGTTTCCACGGTGATGAAAAGGGGAGATATTGTCGCAGTGCTGAATGAGAACTCACTGATTATACAAGCTGATTTTAGGGTTCTGCGGCAGTGGCGTCATGCTTTTTTCCTGATGATGGGGAATGGCGACGATGGCAGCATACAACAGACGGCTAACTAAAATGATAAAGCTTATTAGTAAGACGATCTTGGTCATGAGTCCGGTCGGTTTTCTTCTCATATTATCACCCGAATGTGTCAGTACCTGTTGTGGTTAGTTTTTAAATGTATTTAGTTATTGATATTCAATTGGTTAATGCTGTGATTCTATGCGGTGATGACAAAAGATGTCTATTTATTTCCATTTCATTGAATCGCGCATTTAGGCTCTGTTGAGATATTGTTTGATTTTTTGTTGAGTATTAATAGGTTATTATCAGCAGGATAAAATGCTTGACGAACTTTTATTAACCTTTTCTCTTATTAATTGATTATGGTCAAATCTTGAGCTATCGCAGTGAATAGAATACCCGGCCATTCTTGATGTTGAGTCATCGAGACTCAGCCCGGCTTTATGAATGGTTCCGGAGTTGGATCGGATCTAACTCTTCTCTGCGATTTAAATTATGCTTAAGCGGTGAAATGAATCACGCATTAGCGGATACAGTGTCTTGATGGGTATTTTGAAGTTCTGGATTAATTTACGCGATCATTGGTGGGGGCAGCCTATTGTGCTGAGCCTGCTGGTGTTGCCTGTTGCCGGCTGGTTATCGCCGCGCCTTATACTGCCTGAAGGTAAGGTCTATCTGATCTATTTACCTTTGGCGGCCTGCTTTTCTTTGCTGATGGTCTATGACTGGCGCGCCCTGCCAGGCATTGGTCTGGCGATTATTATTCGCTATTCCGATCGTGCTGGGGCTGATCTCACGGTGATCATGGCCCTGTTCTATCTGGCATGCCTGAGCATTTGCTGGTGGGGCTATCGTTGCCTGTCTCAGCGCCGCTGGTGCGCGGGTTTCTCTGAGCTGAAACTCGGCAAGCATCGGCTTATCTGGCTGGTGATGATGCCCTCGGTGCTATTTATCTTCGGCCTGAAGTTAATTATCGGTCTTGATCTGTTGCCTGATGAGCTCGGTATGATGCCGGGAAACGGTATCAATCTGCATACGTTGGTTAATTTTCAGGCGGTACTGATCGGTTGCCTCTCGTCCATGCAGCTGTTCTATTTTGTTTTGCGGATCATTAAAAACCCCCGCTTTGCCAAGGTGCTGTGGGGGCGTATCTGCCGGCAGATCGCGCCGGGGGTTAAAAAGAGTGAGCTGCAACTGTGGTTTGTGGTGTTGAGCATACTGGTCTTTATTCTGGCTTATCACACGGCGGACACCAATGTTCTGCAAGTGCCGGATTACAGTCTGACATTGCTGTTACCCGTGATGTTGTACAGCGCCATGCGTTTTGGCTACCAGTTCAATGGCATTATCTGGGCTGCGACCCTGATGGTGCTGTTCTTTAATTATCCAGGCTACGTGCAGTGGAGCAATCTGTTACATAACCTGACGATGATCTCTTCGATGCTGCTGGCGTTTACGCTCAGTATTCTGCTGACTTCGGCGATACATACCCGCCAGCGGATGGATCATGCCAAAGCGCAGAGCGCTTCGCTGAAGGATCCGGTGATCGGTTTGCCCAACCTGCGGGCGCTGAAGCGCGATTTGGCGAAAACACCGCGTTCTACCCTCTGTTTTTTGCGCATCTCCGAGTTGGACTTGCTCAGCCGTAACTACGGTATGCAACTGCGCATCCGCTTCAAGCAGAAGTTGGCTGGCACGTTGCGCACGGTATTGGAAGAAGGGGAGGATGTCTATCATCTGCCGGGATACGATCTGGTGCTGCGGCTGAACGGTTCTAACGCCGAAGCCAAGGTGGCCATGATCCAGAGTACGCTGGAGAAATTCCGCCTGGTGTGGAATGGCCTGCCGATTCATCCACCGCTGGGTATCAGCTATTGCGGCGTGTACTCGGAAGTGGCGCATTTGCATTTGCTGCTGGGGGAGTTGAGCTTGCTGGCGGAAATGTCGCTGACTAGCGGCCGGGCGGAGAACGTGCAGAACGATCACCATGTCGCGCAGGAGGAGATCAAACGCAAGGTCGCCTTGCTGCATTGGGTACAGCGTTCACTGGATAACGACAGCTTTGTGCTGATGGCACAGCCGATTGTTGGCGTGCGTGGCGATACTTATCACGAGATTTTGCTGCGGATGTTGGATGACGACGACAGCATTGTGCCCCCGAGTGAGTTTATGCCGGTGATCCATGAGTTTGGCCTGGCCTATCAGTTGGACCTGTGGGTGCTGCGCCATACGTTGCAGTTTATGGATCAGAACCGGGAAGCTATGCCCAGCGCGCGTTTTGCCGTGAATCTTTCCCCCTCTTCGCTGTGCCGCCCGAGCCTGTGTCAGGACGTGCGCGATGCGCTGCAACAGTACCAGATTGAGCCTTATCAACTGGTGCTGGAAGTGACGGAGTCTCATCTGGTGCAGGATGTGAAATATGCCAAAAGCTCGTTAAAAGAGCTGCGTCAATTGGGATGCCGCATTGCGTTGGATGATTTCGGTACTGGCTACGCCACCTACGATCGCCTGAAAGAGCTGCATGTGGATACGCTGAAGATCGATGGCAGTTTTGTGCGCGGTATGCTGACCAATAAGGTGGATTACCAGATTATTTCGTCAATCTGTAAAGTTGCGCTGATGCAGCGGTTATCGATTGTGGCGGAATATGTAGAAACAGCGGAACAGCGCGATGTGCTGAAAAGCCTGGGTGTGGATTATATGCAGGGTTATTTCATCGGTAAGCCACAGTTGCTGGAGTCGTTGGTGCTGCCGGGTGAGGAAGAGCAAGATATTCACTAATCTTACAATTAACAGCCTGATTTTCAGGTGGCTAGCAATAGTGCAAGCTTAACCGTTACCGGTAATCATATAAGTTAGCCAAAATGGGTGGCAGATCGTTCGAGGCGGGTACTGACCTCCAAAATCTGCCATCCAAGATGAAATAGGCGTGTCTTGCCAAGGTCTATTGGCGTATCCGACAAAAATCAATGTGCGTCTATAACGTACTGACCTTTGATGCAATCTTACCTGAATTTATTGTGTTTATAAAACCGGCACCCTACAATCAACTGCCTGGAATATAAGGTTATACTCTGGCGCATAATGGAATAACAGGTGGCAGCTCTATGGACAGCACTGCGGCAATGTTCGGTTCTTCTCTATCCCGCTATACCCTAAATATCAACGACAGCCCGGTCAAACCGGATATCCTGTGTTTTCGCGGGCGTGAAGCCCTAAGCGCACCCTTTAGCTGGAATATTGAATTCACCACCCCGCAGGCCGATATTTCGCCTGACCAGGTGCTGATGAAGTACGCCAGCCTGCGGATGCGCAGCGGCAAGGTAGTGCACGGCATCATCACCGGGTTTGAGTAGCTTTCCACCTCTGCCGACCAGTCGCACTATCGTGTTGTACTAGAATCCCGTTTGGCGCTGCTTTCCCGCACTCGCCGTTGTGCGATTTACTAGAACCAGTCGGTGCCGGAGGTGGTGGAGCAGGTATTACGCGCGCACGGCCTTGAAGGCCCGGACTTTGAGTTTCGGCTGGAATGTGCCTATCCGCCGCGTGAACTGATTACCCAATGGCGTGAAACGGATTTGCAGTTTATCCAGCGCATTCTTGCGGAAGTGGGTATCTGGTTCCGCTCCGAGATGCAGGCGGCGACCGAGCAGGAAAAGCTGTTGTTTGCCGACCACCCGCTCCAGTATCAGTTTGATGTACAACTGCCCTACCGTGAACCCGCTGGCCTGTTCGATGGTGCGGAAGAGTCGGTGTGGGGCGTGCGCACCTGGCACCGTGCGGTTACGGGCGGGGTCAATACGCGTGATTACAACTACCGCACCGCCAGCACCCCGCTGGATGCGCAAGTACGTGTACGCAGTGAAGCGGCGACTACCGGCGAGCATTACCGTTATGCGGCCCCGTACCGTGAAGCGGGTGATGACGGCGCTCTGGAGCCAGAAGCAGAAAGCGGGGCGTTCTATGCCCGGCTCTACCATGAACGTGAGCTGAATAACGCCAGCCGCCTGCATCTGTTCAGCAACGCTTCCCACCTCACGCCAGGGCAAGTGTTGGAGCCGCAGGGAAAGGTGATCCGCGCATTGCAAGAGGGGATGGTTATCACCCTTGCCACCTTCCGCGCTTCGCGTGATTCCCGCCTGCATGTGTCGCTGTGGGGCATGCCCTATACCGAACGTTTCGGCTATCGCCCCCCGGAATGCCCGCGCCCGCAAATCCACGGCACCCTGCCTGCCCGCATCGAAAGCCGCGAGCAGCGCGATACCTACGCCTGGCTGGATGAACAGGGCCGTTATCGGGTGAAGCTGGATTTTGATCGTGACGACCGCGAACAGGGCTATGCCTACCTGTGGTTGCGGCAGGCGAAGCCTTATGCCGGTGAGGTTTACGGCTGGCATACCCCATTGATCGCTGGCGTGGAAGTGGCCATCGCTTACCACAATGGCGATATCGATTTGCCGTACATCGCCCATGCGCTGCACGATTCTGCACACCCAGACCACGTCACCCGCGACAACCACACCCGCAACGTCTTGCGTACTCCTGCCAACGGCAAACTGCGGATGGAGGATAAGCGCAATGAAGAGCATATCAAGCTCGCCACGGAATTTGGCAAGAGCCAGCTAAACACCGGTCATCTGGTGGATGCGCAGGATAAACCGCGCGGGAAAGGCTTTGAACTGCGCACCGATGAATACGGCGTAATACGTGTCGCGGAAGGGATGTTTATCAGCGCCGACGGGCAGGCCAAGGCGCAGGGTGAGGTGCTGGACATGGCGACTGCGCTGAAGGAAATTGACATCTGCTTACGCCAGATACAGCAACTCAACGCTGCCGCCGAACAGGCCGAAGCGCTGAAAGCGGATATCGACAGCCAGATAGCCATGTTTGAGCAGCGGCTGAAGCCGCTGAATGACACCCTGCATTTCTCGGCACCGCAGGGGATAGCGGTGACCAGCGGTGAGCACTTACAGCTTGCCGCCAGTAAAAACGTGGCTATCAATGCTGGGGGGGATATCAGCGTTGGCGTGATGGGCAATATGACCGCCCTTGCCGGTGACCAGTTGGGGCTGTTTGCCAGAAGTGGGCAATTGAGCCTGAAAGCCGGTGAAGGGCCGATAGAGATGCAGGCGCAGAACGGCAATCTGCGGCTGTTTGCGGAGAAGAAACTTACCCTAAGCTCAGCGGATGATATCTCGTTTGCCGGTAAGAAGCGCATCACGCTGATTGGCGGCGGCAGCTATGTGAAAATCGAGATGGGTAAGATTGAATACGGCACCACGGCGCAGTATGTGCGTAAGGTGAAACGCACGGCGAAGATGGGGGCGGCGGATATGCCGATCAACGTGCCGCTGCTTCCCGGTCAGTATCCTCCGCTTCAGAAGAAGGTCTGCATTGAGTGTTTACTTAACGCTATAAAAGCGAACGATGCCGTGGTGCAGGGAGCATAACAGATGGATATAACGGCATTACTTCAGGCCATACCTCAAACAGACGATTGCCATCTCTATTTATTGATTGAAGGTGGAGCACAAGCATCTGAAGGGTTTCAGGCGTTTTATACTGCGCATTCATCGGCCATGTCATCACTATTTCTCCACCCCCAACTCACCGATGCCAGAACTTACGGGCCTTGGTTGTTTGCGCTGGAGAATAAAGATCAGATCGGCGAATATCTGAAAAACACCCCCGGCATCGTCGGCGTTATTGTTTCCCCTCGTTTACTGGGTTCCCTGGCGATACAGCTTTCAAACGCCTGTACGATTATTTGCCCCGATAAGAGTACGGCGCTAATCCGTTTTTATAGTCGTCATGTGCTGAATACACTGGTGCAATGTCATGAACAGGAATGGCATTACTTCCTGTTTAAAGACATTGCTCAGTGGTGGACGCCCATAGAGGGAAACTGGCAGCCGGTCACCTTGATGCCATCGACCGTAGAAAATGCTAGAGAGCGTACCGTTAGGCTTAATGAGGAAATCTGGCAACAGATTGCGGACAAACCGGAGGTCAGTACGGTATTGGCACAGTGGCAGAAGATGCCTACGAGCCAGCATTTTCCGTCCTGTGCTCAGCGCGATATGGTGATTAAGGCGCTGAATAAAGCTCAAGCAGCCGGTTTAGACGCGGGGCCAGACCGCAAACTTTATGCACTTTATTACCTTAATGGTGGCAAGAGGGTACTTGAGTCAGAAGAGATGCAGGAGCCACTGCAAAAAGTCAGCCAAGGAAAAACCACATTGGCAAAGGTCCTGACTGATTACTCAGCCTAATAACGGCAGGATATAGAGAAATACATGGGATTGTTTACCCAACTGGAAAAGATTGATGGCGTAGTAACCCGTGGTTATGCCCGTTGGGGCAAACGGATTTGGGGTGGGGTGCTATTGTCCGTTGTTGTGTGGTGTGGCTGGCTTATCTGGGCATCGATCTGGGGGCCACCAACCGGCCCTGTCACGCTGATTATTCACAGTGAGATTGACCGCCCAATTTTGGGGTTTAGCGTCAATGGTGTGGCAGGGGCTAATGCGTTTGCTCATGGAGGAGGCGGTGCAACCTGTTGCGGCAGTATTAGCGGTGATAAAGCGGAAGTTATTTGGACTCTCGATATTACCCATGAGCAGTATCTTAAAGGTATGCGCCTTGAAACTCGCAAGGTTGTTATGCCACTGCCAGAAAGGAAGTGGGGAGAAAATGACTTGCACGTACATTTTCTGCATGGAGATAAAGTCCTGCTGGGGTGGAGTGATAATGCATGGTCACCTTATGAAAAACATCCTGACACCCAAGGTAAAGCAGGTGAGCTGGGGCATAAATAATGGATGTTGAAAGCCACAGGAAAGCGAGAAAAACATGGGATTGTTTACCCAGCTGGAAAAGATTGATGGTGCGGTGACCCGTGGTTATGCCCGTTGGGGCAAACGGATTTGGGGCGGGTTGCTATTGTCTGTCGTCGTCTGGTGTGGCTGGCTTATCTGGGCGTCGATCTGGGGGCCACCAACCGGCCCTGTCACGCTGATTATTCACAGTGAGATTGACCGCCCAATTTTGGGGTTTAGCGTCAATGGTGTGGCAGGTGCTAACTCTTTTGCACATGACAAAACGAATCCATATGCTTCTGGACCGGGGAAGTCAACCTGTTGCGGCAGTATTAGCGGTAATACTGCACAAGTTATTTGGACTCTCGATATTACTCATGAGCAGTATCTTAAAGGTATGCGCCTTGAAACTCGCAAGGTTGTTATGCCAATGCCTGAAAGGAAATGGGGCGAAAACTACCTGCATACCTATTTTCTACTAGGGGATAAAGTTCGCTTATGGTGGGGAACTGGGGTTATTAGCCCCAAAGCTGAAGATATGCTGGATATAACCAGGCCTGTTAATTCAAAAGAGCAATAGCCGTGGATATTGAAAGCCTTACTTTCGCCACAAGCTGTGCACAACAGGCAGAATACGGGGCTGGGAATGGCACGTTGGTTTGTATTGCTAGCTTGTTGGCAGTAGATAAATAGCCGCAGAGAAGCGAAAAAGATATGGGATTGTTTACCCAACTGGAAAAGATTGATGGCGCAGTGACCTGTGGTTATGCCCGCTGGGGCAAACGGATTCGGGGCGGGTTGCTATTGTCTGTCGTTGTCTGGTGTGGCTGGCTTATCTGGGCGTCGATCTGGGGGCCACCAACCGGCCCTGTTACGCTGATTATTCACAGTGAGATTGACCGCCCGATTTTGGGGTTTAGCGTCAATGGTGTGGCAGGGGCTAATGCGTTTGCATATAAAGAAAATCCTTACTCGACAAGTGGGGGGAAAGCAACCTGTTGCGGCAGTATTAGCGGAGATACGGCAGAAGTTATTTGGACGTTAAGTACCACACGTGCTCAGTATAATGCTGGGCTTCGTACAGAAACTCGCAAGGCTGTTATGCCACTGCCAGAAAGGAAGTGGGGAGAAAATGACTTGCACGTACATTTTCTGCCTGGAGATAAAGTCCTGCTGGGGTGGAGTGATAATGCATGGTCACCTTATGAAAAACATCCTGACACCGAAGGTAAAATAGGTGAACTGGGGCATAAATAATGGATGCTGAAAGCCACAGGAAAGCGAGAAAAACATGGGATTGTTTACCCAGCTGGAAAAGATTGATGGTGCGATGACCCGTGGTTATGCCCGTTGGGGCAAACGGATTTGGGGCGGGTTGCTATTGTCTGTTGTTGTGTGGTGTGGCTGGCTTATCTGGGCGTCGATCTGGGGGCCACCAACCGGCCCTGTCACGCTGATTATTCACAGTGAGATTGATCGCCCAATTTTGGGGTTTAGCGTCAATGGCGTGGCGGGTTCTAATGCGTTTGCTCATGGAGGAGGCGGTGCAACCTGTTGCGGCAGTATTAGCGGTGATACGGCGGAGGTTATTTGGACGTTAAGTACTACTCGTGCTCAGTATGATGCTGGACTGCGTACAGAAACTCGCAAGGTTGTTATGCCACTGTCAGAAAGGAAGTGGGGAGAAAATGACTTGCACGTACATTTTCTGCCTGGAGATAAAGTCCTGCTGGGGTGGAGTGATAATGCATGGTCACCTTATGAAAAACATCCTGACACCCAAGGTAAAACAGGTGAGCTGGGGCATAAATAATGGATGCTGAAAGCCACAGGAAAGCGAGAAAAACATGGGATTGTTTACCCAGCTGGAAAAGATTGATGGTGCGGTGACCCGTGGTTATGCCCGTTGGGGCAAACGGATTTGGGGTGGGGTGCTATTGTCCGTTGTTGTGTGGTGTGGCTGGCTTATCTGGGCATCGATCTGGGGGCCACCAACCGGCCCTGTCACGTTGATTATTCACAGTGAGATTGACCGCCCAATTTTGGGGTTTAGCGTAAATGGTGTGGCAGGGGCTAATGCGTTTGCTCATGGAGGAGGTGGGGCAACCTGTTGCGGCAGTATCAGCGGTGATATGGCGGAGGTTATTTGGACTCTCGATATTACCCATGAGCAGTATCTTAAAGGTATGCGCCTTGAAACTCGCAAGGTTGTTATGCCATTGCCAGAAAGGAAATGGGAAGAAAACTATCTGCATGTTTATTTTCTACCGGGGGATAAAGTTTGTTTATGGTGGGGGGCTGGTTTTATTCATCCAAAGGCAGAGAATATTCCTGATTTGACCTATTCCCCTAACTTAAAGGAGCAATAACCGTGGATATTGAAAGCCTTGTTTCCGCTGCGAACCGTGCGCAACAGGTAGAGGATGCGGGGCTGGGAAATTGTTCCCGGACTTGGTTCGTTGGTTTGTTTGATGGTGCTCGCCGCAATAATCCAAGAAAGTCCGATTGACGTTTATAAATGAAGTGTTAATGGGGTGCTGGTTTGTATTGTTAACTTGTTGGCAGTAGATAAATAACTACAGGAAAGCGAGAAAGATATGGGATTGTTTACCCAACTGGAAAAGATTGATGGCGCAGTGACCCGTGGTTATGCCCGTTGGGGCAAACGGATTTGGGGCGGGTTGCTATTGTCTGCCGTTGTATGGTGTGGCTGGCTTATCTGGGCGTCGATCTGGGGGCCACCAACCGGCCCTGTCACGCTGATTATCCATAGTGAGATTGACCGCCCGATTTTGGGGTTTAGCGTAAATGGCGTTGCAGGGGCTAATGCGTTTGCATATAAAGAAAATCCTTACTCGACAGGGGGGGGGAAAGCGACCTGCTGCGGCAGTATCAGCGGCGATACTGCGGAAGTTATTTGGACTCTCGATATTACCCATGAGCAGTATCTTAAAGGTATGCGCCTTGAAACTCGCAAAGTTATTATGCCGTTGCCAGAGCGAAAGTGGGGGGGAAATGATTTGCACGTACATTTTCTGCCTGGAGATAAAGTCCTACTGGGGTGGAGTGATAATGCATGGTCACCCTATGAAAAGCATCCTGACACCCAAGGTAAAACTGTCAAGCCGGAGCACAAATAATGGATATTGAAAGCCTTATTTCCGCCACAAATCGTGCACAACAGGCGGAGGATGCGGGGTTGGGGAACTGTTCGCGAACATGGCATGTTGGCTTCTTTTTTGATGGAGTACACCGCAATATTGAGCAGGATGCATCAGAGCAGCGTCTTAGTAATATTGCCCGTTTGTTTAGGGCGTTTCCTGTGCCGCAGCAAAATACGTCTTGTGAAAATTACGATGCATTCTATATTTCCGGACTCGGTACGCCATTTAATGAAGAGATGACTGAGAAAATTCATACCATTATGGATGGCGCACAGAGCACCGCACTGGATGATTTAAAAAACCAACCGGGTGAAATGGCTAAAGACGCAGGCATAGAGTTATTCAAGGGGGCTGATTGGTTTGAGGTATTGAAAGAGCAGGGGAGAAAACTCATCAGTCCCGCTGAGTGGAAAAAGCTCCTGGCCGATAGTGCTAAAAATGCGGCGAGGCGAGTCAGTATAGAGGCTACTCCTTGGCTGCGTGATAACCCTACTATTGCAGATATATTAGTAACGGGCGTAGATACTCGGATAGCCTCAGCAAAATTGCGATTTGAACGTTTCTTTGAACGAGCGAAATCCAATAGTCAGGTCCCAATCAAACTGATCTCCATTTCCCTATTCGGTTTTGATCTTGGTGCGACCTTGGCACGTAAATTTATCGACACCTTGCTTGAAGATATATGCGAAAAGCAAGGTGACAAATATACCTATCAGGGTATTGCGGTTGAGGTCATCTTTACCGGTTTGTTTGACTGTAGCCGCTACACTCCTGCCAGCAGTAACAATGGATTGGATTATTTTGTTTCCACATTCGGAGGGCCAGTAAGAGGGGTCAGTGACTTATTGGGTGAAAAAGCGATTGACCAGCGTTCGGCACTGCCAGATGCAGTCAAGAATGCGTTGCATCTGGTGGCCGCTCATGAAACGCGGGTCTGGCGTTGTCTCTATCGGTTGGGGGGGAATAAGGAAAAACACCAAGAGGAACTATTGCCTGGTTGTGCTGAGGATGTGGGCGGGGGGCTGAAGCCGGATGAACAGAAGCCGAGTGCAGAACTGTGTCGGGTAGCGCTACACCGAATGTACCGTGTGGCAACCATGGCAGGTGTTCCTTTTCCTGACTTTCAGACATTACGGCAGCGCTCTGAAACGGTCGCAAGCTATTTCCTGATGCAGGATGCTGTCGAGCGTAAGTCGGTTGGACAGTGGGTAAAAATCTATCAGCAGGCTATTCCCCAAAAAACACTCAGCGTTGGCGCGCAAAATGCGCATCTGGATAGCTATATTGACTGGCTGGGCAGGCAATTTTATCAATATCGTAGCCAATGCCAAAAATATGAAGAACAGCGCGGGCAGATTATGTCTTCCGCTGCAGCCTCAGCAGGATTGTTGGGCATTACACCACAGGCGCGACAGAGTGCCGATCGGTTACAGAGTGAACGTGATATTTTGCAAAAAAACTGGGGTTGGCTGGATGATATCCGCAGTGCTGCACTGGATATGCAAAACGACTTGGAAAGACATCCGAATGATAAACGTCTCTATATTGCACCCGAGGTGTATAAGCCCGCGCTAAGAAGGGCGAAGAAATTCCTTGATTACGCACATGCAGCCTATCAGGAGCAACCACAACCTTTGCCTGATGACAGTGCGCCACCAGAAATATATGCCTGGTTTGTTCACGATGTGCAAAAGGTGGATAAAGGGGCCAGAATTTCGCAGGATTTTTTCGTTGTACGTTCAATGGAGTAGCTAGTTTAGTCTTCCGCGTGTGGTAATGTTCAGCGATGCGGTGACCACCGCTGAACATTACCATTATACGGCCCCGCTTCGTGAAGCTAGCAATCACCAGCGCTGGAAACGGCACGCCATTATGAGCGGGAGTTCAAGAAGAGGGTGATACTTTGCCCTCATGCCGAACGCTGTTCGTCCTGCTCGCTTTCTTCTTCGATCATCAACTGCCAACCTACCACATCATTCCAATAAGCTTGTTCACGCTCAAAATCCAATTGCACCAGGTTGTTCTGCGCCAGATAACCGGCTGGGAAGCGCAGCGTCCAATGGTTATCGTCGGTCACCAGGCGCAATGTTTCTGGCGTAGTGGTGGATTGACGC
This sequence comes from Serratia sp. YWN4, assembly GCF_055790845.1. Lineage (NCBI taxonomy): Bacteria > Pseudomonadati > Pseudomonadota > Gammaproteobacteria > Enterobacterales > Yersiniaceae > Serratia > Serratia sp. YWN4. The sequence goes on along the minus strand of NZ_CM147696.1, from coordinate 3,843,483 downwards.
TGATTGTTGAGCAGGGTGCTCAAACGCAGTAGCTGGATCAGCGGCAGATAGTATTTTTTCTTGAACAGATTCAGCCGTGGCAACTCTTCAAGTTTGATCGCTTTGCGGTGGCAGCGCACCAAGGCTGCCAGTAACCACTGTTGTTCCTGGTTGAAGCCGGGCAGGTTGGTATTTTGCAGGATGTAGGCCGAATGGCGATGCATACCGCTGTGGTTGATGCTCAGCCCAACCTCATGCAGCATGGCGGCCCATCTCAGCAGGGCTTCCAACTGCGGCTGCACCAGCTTGGTGTTTTGCGCCATCCATTGGGCGTACAGCAGTTCCGTGGTGTCCAGCACGCGTTTAGCCTGCTCACGATCGATATTGTAGTGATCCGCCAGGCTGGTGGCCGTGCGGCTGCGAATATCCTGATGGCGGAAGCGACCTTCCATCTCATACAGCACGCCTTCACGCAGCGCACCGTCGGAAAGGCGCAGATCGCGGATCGCCAGCGCATCGAACACGCCGCACAGAATAGCCAGCCCCGGCACGAATACCGATTGGCGATCTTCCGCCAGCCCCGGCAGGCTCAGTGCGCTGAAGTTTTTAAACTGTAAAACCTGCTCTGCCAGCATCTCCAGGCGATCCAGCGTGATCAGGCCGTCTTTTTCGCCCATCGCCACCAGCACTTCATGGGCCGCTTTGATAGTACCAGAGGCGCCCAGCGCGTATTGCCAGCCTTGAATACGGTATTGCCAGGCTAAGGTTTCCAGCTTTTGCGCTGCGGCCAGCCGTGCCCGTTTGAAGTTGGTTTTACTGATTTCCCCGTTAGGGAAAAACTGCTGCGCGAAGCTGACACAGCCCATGCGACGGCTTTCTGCCAGCAGCGGTTCGAAATCTTCGCCAATCACCAGTTCGGTGGAACCGCCGCCGATGTCGATCACCAGTTTACGGCCTTTCTCCGGCTGGGTGTGTTCCACGCCCATAAAGATTAAACGCGCTTCTTCCTGACCGGCGATAATCTCGATCGGATAAGGGATCACCTTGGCCGCTCGTTTCAAGAACACTTCCGCATTCACCGCCTGACGCAAAGTATGCGTGCCGACGATGGTGACGTTATCGGCCGGGAACCCTTGCAGCCGTTCGGCAAACAGCGCCAGGCAGGCCAGGCCGCGCTCGATGGCCTCTTCGCTGAGCACATTGTTACTGTCCAATCCATCGGCGAGGTGTACCCGCTGTTTTAAACGGCCCAATACCTGTAAAGCGCCATTCACGACGCGAGCGATCACCATGTGGAAGCTGTTCGATCCAAGGTCGATAGCAGCGATTTCCTGCGGTTTGTTGGCTGTAGTGCTTTTTAGCGGCATAGTTGCTGGCCTACTTTCCTGGTTGTTCCAGAGCTTTTAAATACTCATAAATAGCCACCTGCGCGCGCACCTTGCGGCGGTTGCCGCGTGGCACATACTGGTTGCTAAGTTCTTTATCGATATAACGGGCCTTGACCGTATCGCTGAACAGGATCTCCAGAATATCCAGAACGCGCTGTTTCAGCGTGGGGTCTAACAGCGATACCGCCACTTCGATGCGGTAATCTATATTTCGGGTCATCCAATCGGCGGATGAGAGATACACCCGTTTGTCACCTTTGTTGTCGAAAACGTAGACCCGGTCGTGTTCCAGGTAGCGGTCTACGATGCTGATCACCTGAATATTGTCACTGACTCCCGGCAGGTTGGGGATCAATGAGCACATTCCGCGTACCAGCAGGCGGATTTTCACTCCGGCTGCGGCTGCGGTATATAACCGATCCACCAGCCCCTTATCCACCAAATTATTCACTTTCAACATAATACCGGCGTTTTCTCCGGCCTGGGCGTTGACGATTTCGCGATCGATCAGTTCATACAGCATCCGGCGGGAGTTCTGCGGTGACACCATCAGATTGTCGAAGGTGACCGGCCGGTATGGGTTTTCAATGAAGTTGAAGACCCGACGAACTTCGTTGGTGATGCGTGAATCGGCGGTCAGCAGCGAGTAGTCGGTGTAAATACGGGCGGTTTTCTCGTTAAAGTTACCGGTGCCTATATGAGCATAGCGCACAATATCCTCGCCTTCACGGCGTGAGATCAGGAACAGTTTGGCGTGGATTTTAAGCCCTGGCGCAGAGAAGATGACGTGCACCCCGGCTTCCGTCAGCCGCTTGGCCCAGTGGATGTTGGCCTCTTCGTCAAAGCGCGCCTGCAACTCGACCACCACCGTGACTTTCTTGCCGTTGTGCGCCGCATGGATCATCGATTCAATGATGCGCGAGTCTTTCGCCACTCGGTAAATGTTGATTTTGATCGCCAGCACGCTAGGGTCGAACGACGCCTGGCGCAGCAGTTCCAGCACGTGCTCGAAGGTGTGGTACGGGTAGTACAGCAGCACGTCTTGTTCGCGGATGGCGTCGAAGCCGTTGCGGAATTTATCAAACCAGATATGGCGCAGGCGCGGCAGCGGGCGGTTGACCAGATTGGCTTTGCCGACGTTGGGGAAGCTGATGAAGTCTTTGAAATTGTGGTAGCGGCCACCGGCGATCACTGAATCGTAGTTGGAAATGCCCAGCTTGTTGCGCAGTAATTCCACCATCTCGTTCGGCATGTCGCGCTGGTAAACGAAGCGCACCGGCTCGGCGGTCAGGCGCTGTTTCAGGCTCGACGACATCAGTTCCAGCAGGCTGGATTCCATCTCGGTGACCAGATCGTATTCCGCGTCGCGCGTCATTTTCATCGAATAGGCGTTGAGGGTGTCGTAATCGAAGAAGCCTTTGAAAATTTCGTCCAGGCAATAACGCAGAATATTGTCCAGCAGGATCATTGGTTTGCGGCGGCGCGGCGCTTCCGGCGGCAGATTGACGAAGCGTGGCACCTTGTCGGACGGGATCTCCAGCAGCGCATAATCAATGCGTGTGCCGCGAATAATCTCCACCGCCAGATAGGTGTAATCATCTTTCAGGAACTGCACCAGATTGGTGTCATGATTGATCAGGATCGGCGTGATGTGCGGCCGAAGGTGCTGTTTAAAATATTGCTTCAGCCAGATTTGTTGGTTTTCGGACACCTGGCGTTCGTTGATCAGGAAGATTTGATTGCGCGCCATTTCCAGCAGCAGATCGTTGTACAGACCGTCGAATTCCTGATCGGTTTTTAACACCTTGGCCTGGATTTTTTTCAGCAAATGGCGCGGCATACCGCCCGAACCCTGTTCTTCGCTGATTAAGATGCGCCGTTTCAGCTCGGCAAAGCGGACTTTATAGAACTCATCAAGGTTATTGGAGTAAATGCCCAGAAACCGCATGCGCTCAATCAGGGGATTGCTCTTATCTGCGGCTTCCTGCAATACGCGTTCATTAAAGGATAACCAGCTTAATTCTTTGTCGATGTAGAGCTTTTCCTGACCCATTGCCACTCCAGTTCAATTTTAGAAAAGGACTCGGGACACCGCCCAGTGTCTTATTCATTATTGCGAGAGATCAGCCGGAATGTCCAACATATCTACGGGCTTGTGGCCCTCCGCTTGTACTGCATACCCGGCTACGCCAAGGAATAACGCCCGGAATTTTTGTCATGCAAACGTCACAAAACTGACATAAGATGCCCGGTTATCTTAGGGTGCAAGCCAGCAAACGGAGCCGACGGCGAGAGACATGGCACAGATAAGGGTACATCAACATCCCCGCGATGGTTTGCGGGCGTTCGTCGATCGTGGCGTGCAGGGCGCTGTCACCGCTACCGGATTGCTGGTGCTGATGACGCTGATGCTGATTTTTGTCTATCTGCTGCTCTCGGTATTGCCGCTGTTCAAACCGGTTTCCGTCGGGGTTGCACGTCCGTTGCCGATCGTTAACGCATCCCCTGCCTGGGTGATTGGCATGGATGTGCAGCAGCGCATCGGTTACCGCATTGACCAACAGGGCGAAGGCCGTTTTTATCGCCTGGTGGCGCAAGGTGATGCCAGCGCTGGGCAAGCGTTAGCGCAACAAACCCTGCTGAGTAAACCGGTATTACTGGCGCGGGCGGTAGGTGAGCGCGATCTGTTTGCCTTGGCACAGGCTGATGGCCGCGTGACGGTAACCCAGGCCGATTTTGCCCCCATCGATGGTAGCGAACCGCAATGGCGCTTTCCGTTAGGCCAGCAACCCGTGGCTTTTGATCCCCAAGGGCAACCGTTGGCGCTGCTGGCGCTGGCCGAAGCGCGTGGAGGGGTCACCCTGTTGGCGGCAGTCACCGACGATCATCGCTTACTGTTTGGCCGTTTCAGCCCTTCAGCGCCTGCACAGCAGACGCAACTGCAACTGAATGCTGCCGCGCAGCAGCTGTTGTTGACGCCGGATGGCCGCCAGCTCTATTTACTGACCGGCAATCAGCTGGCCCGCTATCAGATTGAGGGAGCGCAGCTATCGTTGCGCGAGACGCGAATTCTTGGCGAACACCCGCCTTATCACCTGACGCTGTTACCCGGTGGCAGCGCTCTGTTGATCCGCGCGGGGGATGGCAGTTTGCATGAGTGGTTCGAGGTAGAAAAGAATCAGCAACGCCAACTAACGCCGATACAGCAATTTGAACACCGGGCGTTGCCTAATGAACTGCTGGTTACTGAGCCCTATCGCCGGGTGTTTGCCTCATGGCAGCCGGGTGGGGCATTTGCGCTGTTTTCCAGCATTCAGCCGCAGCCGTTGTTGAATACTAAATTGCCCGGCGATGTGCAGCAGATGGCATTCGCGCCGCGTGGCGATGGCCTGCTGCTTGAAACACCCCAGGGTTGGCAACATTACGCCGTGGATAACCCTTATCCCGACGTCACCTGGCGCTCGCTGTGGCAGCGGGTGTGGTATGAAAATTACCCTGAGCCTGCTTACGTTTGGCAATCCACCTCGGGGGAGGACAGCTATCAGGCCAAATTCAGCCTGATGCCGGTGATCTTCGGCACCTTCAAGGCGGCAGGCTATTCCATGCTGTTTGCCGTGCCGCTGGCCTTGGCCGGGGCGATTTATACCGCTTGTTTTATGTCGGCCGGGCTGCGGCGCGTGGTGAAACCGGCGGTGGAAGTGATGGGCGCGTTGCCGACGGTGGTGATTGGGCTGGTCGCTGGTATCTGGCTGGCACCGCTGCTGGAAAATTATCTGCTGGCGATACTGGCTTTGCCGTTTTTGCTGGCGGTGGTGGTGCTGATCTGCGGCTGGCTTGTCAACCAGTTTGCCCCGCGCCGTTTGGCGCCGGGGATGGACTTACTGCTGTTGCTGCCGCTGGTGCTGTTGACCGTTTGGCTGGCATTTGCCGTTGGGCCATGGCTGGAGTGGCAACTGTTCGGTGAACCGCTGCATTACCGGCTGGGTGAGGGTTACGATCAGCGCAATGCGCTGGTGGTCGGCGTCGCGATGGGGTTTGCGCTGGTGCCGATTATTTTCTCGCTGGCGGAAGATGCCCTGTTCAGCGTGCCTACCGCGCTCAGCCGGGGTTCGCTGGCATTGGGAGCTACCCAGTGGCAAACCGTGGTTGGCGTAGTGTTACCTTCTGCCAGCGCCGGGATATTTTCAGCCCTGATGATTGGCTTTGGCCGTGCGGTAGGGGAAACCATGATCGTACTGATGGCCACCGGCAATACGCCGATTATCGACGGTAGCCTGTTCCAGGGCTTGCGTGCGCTGGCCGCCAATATTGCCATTGAAATGCCAGAGGCGGTGGTTGGCAGCAGCCATTATCGCGTGCTGTTCCTGACCGCACTGGTGCTGTTCATCTTTACCTTTATGTTTAACACCTTGGCCGAAGCCGTGCGCTTACGCCTGCGTGAGCGTTATACGCTGAATCAGGAGACGCCATGAGAAAGTGGATTAGCAGCGGCTCCCCTTGGATTTGGCTGACGGCCGCATCGGTGGCAGTCAGCCTGTTGGCGCTGATCGGCATTTTGCTGCTGTTGGCCGGGCAGGGGATGCGCTATTTCTGGCCCAGCCCGGTTTACCAGTTCGAATTGAACCAAACTGCCGCAGGATCGGTGACGGTGCTCGGTGAGCTTTATCAGCAACAGACGCTTTCACGCCGCCAATTGCAGGACTCCGGCGTTGCACTGCCTGCGGGAGAGGCGCAAAGCTTTACCCGCTATCTGATCAAGGTGGGCAACCGTGGAATCGAAGGGCAGGATTTCCGTACCTTACTGGCCAGCGATGTGCGCCAACAAACCGCGCCGCCTGATGTGCTGGTGCTGGAGCGCAATACTAATGGCACTGCCTACGGCTATCTGGCCGGAATGCTGGAGGACGGCCAACCGCTAACCGGGCGCGATCTCGGCCAGGCGTTGCAACAGCGCCTGCCGCAGATTGCTGCGCTTTCCCGTCAGGCGCACGAGATTCAGTTCCGCGACATGGCGCGTATCAACCAACAATTTGAAAGCCTGCGCCTGCGCGAGAAAGGCCTGCTGCATGATCATCAGCTAGATGAGCGTTTGCAGGCCTCGATCCGCGCCGAAAGGCTGGAATTGCAGCGCCAGTATCGGCAACTGGCCGACAAATTGCAGGGGCTGAACCGCGATCTGGAGCGTTCTGCCTTATTGTTACGCGACATGCATGGGCAAATTCATACTATTCCGCTGAGCCAGGTGCGTGATGCCTGGTATCCGAACGCCATGGGCAGCGGGCAGAAACTGGCACACTGGGCCGATCAGGTACAAAAGTTCCTGACCGACAGCCCGCGCGAGGCCAACACCGAAGGGGGCGTGTTCCCGGCGATTTTCGGCACCGTGCTGATGGTGATCCTGATGTCGATCGTGGTGATGCCGTTTGGCGTCATTGCCGCGCTCTATCTGCATGAGTATGCCGGTAATAACCTTCTGACGCGGCTGATCCGCATTTCCGTGGTCAACCTGGCCGGTGTTCCTTCGATCGTTTACGGCGTATTTGGTCTTGGCTTTTTCGTGTATATGATCGGCGGCACCCTCGACCAGCTGTTTTATCCGGCATCGCTGCCGAACCCGACGTTTGGCACGCCCGGCGTGCTGTGGGCGGCGCTGACGCTGGCCTTGCTGACGTTACCGGTGGTGATCGTGGCCACCGAAGAAGGGCTGTCACGTATTCCCGCCGCGCTGCGTCAGGGATCGCTGGCACTGGGTGCGACCCGTGCGGAAACGCTGTGGCACATTGTGTTGCCGATGGCGGCACCGGCGATGATGACCGGCTTGATCCTGGCCGTGGCGCGTGCCGCAGGGGAAACGGCGCCGCTGATGCTGGTGGGCGTGGTGAAGTCGGTGCCGGTGCTGCCGGTGGACGATATTTTCCCCTATCTGCACTTGGAGCGGAAATTCATGCACCTCAGCTTCCAGATCTACGACATGGCTTTTCAGAGCCCCAGCGTAGAGGCGGCGAGGCCGTTGGTGTTCGCGACGGCGCTGCTGCTGGTGCTGATTGTGGTGGGGCTTAATCTGGCGGCGATGGGGATTCGCCATTCGCTGCGGGAGCGGTATAAAGCATGGTCACAATAATTCGCTGGCGTAAGGTGGATACTTTGGGGAGCGCACAATGGGTTTGATGATGCCGGGCAGTTTACCGCGGCTGGATGTTCAACATCTTGCGGATGAGGATACCGCACTGGCGGTGAGCGGCCTGAATCTGTTTTACGGTGCCAAGCAGGTGCTGCACGATGTTTCCCTGCGTATTCCGAAGCATCGCGTCACGGCGCTGATCGGGCCTTCCGGCTGCGGGAAATCAACGCTGTTGCGCTGTTTTAACCGCATGAACGATCTGGTGGACGATTGCCGGATCGAAGGTGAGTTGCGGCTTAACGGCGAAATTATTTCTGGCCCCCAAGTTGAGGTGGCCGCGCTGCGGCGGCGCGTTGGGATGGTGTTTCAGCGACCAAATCCGTTCCCGAAATCCATCTACGAGAACGTGGTTTACGGCCTGCGGCTGCAAGGGATCCGCGAGCGGCGGATTCTGGATGAAGCGGTAGAACGCTCCCTGCGGGCGGCGGCATTGTGGCATGAGGTGAAAGATCGCCTGCGTGAGAACGCGTTCCGCCTGTCCAGCGGCCAGCAGCAGCGCCTGGTGATTGCTCGTGCGATCGCGATTGAACCGGAAGTGCTGCTGTTGGATGAACCGACCTCGGCGCTGGATCCGATCTCCACGCTCACCATCGAAGAGCTGATTTCTGCCCTGAAACAGCGCTACAGCGTGGTGCTGGTGACGCACAATATGCAGCAGGCTGCGCGGGTTTCGGACTATACGGCGTTTATCCACCAGGGGCGACTGGTGGAATATAACCATACCGATGGTATTTTCACCTCACCGCGCCAGCGCCGTACTGAGGATTACATCACTGGCCGGTATGGTTGATGGCGGTTTTATTTGGCTTGCTTGTTTGATGGTTCTGGCTGGTTTTCGGGTTCAGCGGAGCTAAGCGCGGTTTTCAACGGCGTGACTTTGGTTTGAACCGCAGGCTGCGCTTTCTGCATCAGCTGTGACTGGCCGATAAACACGCCGCCTTTCTCGATCGAGATTTCGTCGGCAAAAATATCCCCACGCATGCTGCCTTTAGGCTGAATCGACAGCGAGTCGGCGTAGCAACGGCCTTCAACCGAACCGTTGATCATGATCTGCTGCGCGCGGATCTCGCCTTTAACATTGCCGCTGTTCTCAATACGCACCATGTGCATACAGATGATGTTCCCTTCCACCTTGCCTTCGATAATGATATTGCCGTCACCTTCGATAACGCCAGTGAACTGAGCACCATTAGAGACAAAGGTGTCTTTCTTGGCCCGGATCGGTTTGATGGCATCAGCAACGTCATTTTGCGCCGTGGATTCAGATTGCATCATCGCCTGTGATGCCGCAGGTTGGTCAATCACCTCTGGTGCAGTTGACTCACTGGTGGATTTTTTCTGTTTATTGAATGACAGCATTTTATTCATCCTTGGGATTTTGTAGATAAACGCAAGAGTTACTAACAGCAGAACGACCAGAGCCGTGAGCAGCGTTCGGTTTAAGTAAGTGCCACTGGTGCCGATCTCCGTCAGCCAAAGCATGATGAGCAATGCCCATAATACCCATACACACCATAATAAGTTGTATTTACGCATGTTTTTCAGGCCGGTTGAATTCCATTTGCAGCGCAGGACGGGGAATTGTGTTGCCTGTCCGCTGCCACTGTTTCTGTAGGGGGCTATCCGTAGTGGCTGGAATGATACCTAACAATGGGCATTAAATCATCATTCGGTTTGTTTATCAGAATTAGTAAGAACACGCATTTTCAATTAAGAGTTAAATAATAATATGATTTTTATGACTATTCCCCTGATTGGCATAAATCGCTAAACAATTCGGCAACATTGAGCTGGCGGAAAGCGTAAGATTCGAGCAGGAAACTCGTTGCTAAACTCAGGAGGTTTTATGTCATTGTCAATTTATGCCCATTCCCCTGCACAGTTCGTTCGTGGTTTGCAGAATCTGTCGTCTTTATTAAAGAAGGGCGAACAGTTTCTGCATGAAAAACAGTTGGCTGAAAGCACGCTGTTAGACGCGCGGCTGGCAGCGGATATGTTCCCTCTGCTGCGACAGGTGCAGATCACCAGCGATACCGCGAAAGGTGCCGTTGCCAGACTGAGCGGGCAGGAAGTGCCAGCGATGCCGGACAACGAGGCGAGTTTTGCCGAGTTGCACCAGCGTATCGAGAAAACCATTGCCTATCTGCAACGTTTCCAGCCGGAAGATTTTGCCGACGCTGACGGGCGCACCATCACGTTGCAGAGCAAATCGCGGGAGTTCAGCTTCACCGCGGAAGGATATCTGCTGACTTTTGCTATCCCCAATTTCTATTTCCATCTGACCACGGCTTACGCCATCCTGCGTCATCAGGGCGTTGAACTGGGCAAAATGGACTACTTGGGTAGCGTCTAATGTTATAGCCAACCGGGGAGCTGTTCGCTCCCCGGTGTGTGCTGATTTTAGCGGGCTGGCGGCGTTTTAAACTTCGCCAGATACTGCGGTTGGAAGATACACATGCGCAGCACGGTGCGGTACTCGCCGTTAACGAAAAATTCATCAATCAACTCGCCTTCCACTTCGAACCCCAATTTGCTGTAAATGTGAATCGCTTTCGGGTTCTCTTTGTCGACGATCAGATACAGCTTGTAGAGATTCAGCACGGAAAAACCATAATCCATTGCCAGTTTGGCGGCGGTGCTGGCGTAGCCTTTGCCCTGATGGGCCGGATCGATGATGATTTGGAATTCGGCACGGCGGTGGATGTGATCGATCTCCACCAGTTCAACCAGGCCGACTTTGGCCCCTTCGTGTTCGATGATGAAGCGCCGCTCGCTCTGATCGTGAATATGCTTGTCGTACAGATCGGCTAGCTCGACAAAGGCTTCATATGGTTCTTCAAACCAGTAGCGCATCACGCTGGCGTTGTTATCCATCTGGTGAACGAATGCCAAATCGTCCCGTTCCAGTGGGCGTAGTTTGACGCTGGTGGTGCTCGGCATATCTTATCCTCAACATGATAAATATGCGCAAAGTATAACGCCGGGTGTTGGATTAGGACGAAAAAAAACGGTGCCACTCAGGGCACCGTTTAGGCTGCATTCAGATTACAGGCGCTAGTCCGCCGCATATCCTTGCGCTGGCAAGCGCTCACCGTCCAGCCAGGCCGCGTTATCATGCATTGCTAGCCGCCCGGCAACAAACCAGTTCACCACCAGAGGATAAATGTGGTGTTCCTGAGTTTGCACACGTTCGATCACTTCATCTTCCTCGTCACCGGGGAAAATGGGCACTTTGGCTTGCAGGATCACCGGGCCACCGTCGAGCTGTTCAGTGACGAAATGCACCGAAGTGCCGTGCTCGCTGTCGCCATTGTCGATCGCTTGCCGGTGGGTGTGCAGGCCGGGATATTTCGGTAGCAGTGAAGGATGGATATTCAGCATGCGCCCGGCATAGTGTTGGACGAATGCGTTGCTGAGGATGCGCATATAACCGGCCAGCACCACCAGATCGGGCTGATACTGGTCAATGGCCGCAGCCAGTGCAGCGTCAAACGCTTCACGGTCGGCAAAGGCTTTGGCATCGAGCGCGTGAGCGGCGACTCCGGCTTCTGCTGCGCGTTGCAGGCCATAGGCCTGGGCCTTGTTGCTGAATACCGCCACGATATTGGCGGCAATCCGGCCCTGCTGGCAGGCATCAATCAACGCCTGGAGATTCCCCCCCTGGCCGGAGACTAACACCACAATCTTTTTCATCACTGAATAATCACTTGTTGTTCGTCAGAAGAAGCGGTCAGTTTACCGATCTTCCAGGCTTTTTCACCGGCGGCGGTCAACAACGCGATGGCTTCTTCAACCGCGCTTTCCGGCAGCGCAATCACCATACCTACGCCACAGTTAAAGGTGCGGTACATCTCATGGCGGCTGACGTTACCTGCCTGTTGCAGCCAACTGAAGATCGCTGGCCACTGCCAGCTTGATTCATCAATCACCGCCTGCATGCCTTCTGGCAGCACGCGCGGGATGTTTTCCCAGAAGCCGCCGCCGGTTAGGTGAGCAATGGCATGAACGTCAACCTTGGCAATCAGTTCCAGCACCGATTTGACGTAAATTTTAGTCGGTGCCAGCAGATGATCCGCCAGTGATTGGCCTTCCAGCGTGGTTTGAGTAGGATCGGTGTTGCTGACTTCGAGGATCTTGCGCACCAGCGAATAGCCGTTAGAGTGCGGGCCGGAAGCGCCCAGGGCGATCAGTGCATCGCCAGACTGCACTTTGCTGCCATCGATGATCTCGGATTTTTCGACCACGCCGACGCAGAAACCGGCGACGTCGTAGTCTTCACCGTGGTACATGCCCGGCATTTCGGCGGTTTCGCCCCCCACCAGCGCACAGCCAGACTGTTTGCAGCCTTCGGCGATGCCGGTGATCACGCTGGCTGCGGTGTCGACGTCCAGTTTGCCGGTGGCGTAATAATCTAGAAAGAACAGCGGTTCAGCACCCTGAACGACCAGATCGTTCACACACATCGCAACCAGATCGATACCGATGGTGTCGTGGCGTTTCAGGTCCATCGCCAGACGCAGCTTGGTGCCCACGCCGTCGGTACCCGAAACCAGTATCGGTTCGCGGTATTTCTGCGGCAACGCACACAGGGCGCCAAACCCGCCCAGACCACCCATCACTTCCGGGCGGCGGGTCTGTTTAACTACACCTTTGATGCGGTCTACCAATGCGTTGCCAGCATCGATATCGACACCTGCGTCTTTATAGCTGAGAGAGGTTTTGTCGGTCACTGCGCGATCCCCACGACGATTTGCGGTTTGAAAACGGTGCTTCCGGTGTTGGTTCCGGAATAAGGCGCGGCAATTCTAACAGCGCAAGCAAACGTTTGCGAGAGCCTTATCGGCCCGCTCCTACTTTTTGCCGCATCTTTCTAGTGCCTTAGCCACTGAGGTTAGCCAGTGGTTGAGGATTCAGACACTTACCCTCAACCGTCGCCCGAGATTGATTGGGTATATAATAATTATCAATCTTTTGTTGATCTCGAACCGGCTATTGGTAGTGGCGCACGCGGGAAAAGGCGGTATAATCCCGCGATTTTTTTGGCCGTCAACCGCCTTAATAGGAGAATAATGATGAAGATCGTTGAGGTGAAACACCCGCTGGTTAAGCACAAACTTGGCCTGATGCGCGAGCATGACATCAGCACCAAACGTTTTCGTGAGCTGGCTTCTGAAGTGGGGAGTTTGTTGACCTATGAAGCGACCGCCGATCTGGTGACTGAAAAAGTGACCATCGAAGGCTGGTGCGGGCCGGTTGAAGTAGAGCAGATTAAAGGGAAAAAAATTACCGTGGTGCCGATCCTGCGTGCCGGTTTGGGCATGATGGAAGGGGTGCTGGAGCACGTACCGAGCGCGCGTATCAGCGTGGTTGGCGTTTATCGTGATGAAGAAACCCTGGAGCCGGTGCCTTACTTCCAGAAACTGGTTTCCAACATCTCAGAGCGTATGGCGCTGGTGGTTGACCCGATGCTGGCGACCGGTGGGTCGATGATTGCGACTATCGATCTGCTGAAGAAGGCGGGTTGTACCAGCATCAAGGTGCTGGTGCTGGTTGCCGCGCCAGAAGGGCTCAAAGCGCTGGAGAAAGCGCACCCGGATGTTGAGCTGTACACCGCGTCCATCGATCAGTGCCTCAATGAGAAGGGCTACATTGTGCCTGGCCTGGGTGATGCGGGCGATAAGATATTTGGTACTAAATAATTCAAATAAGCCGACCAGAGAGTCGGCTTTTTAATGCTCGTCGTCTTTCAAGCTACAGCGTTGTTGGCTGCGGGCGCTAACCCCAGTCACTTATTAAACATAAGCTCCTGGGGATTATCGCCCTTGCCGCCTAGCTGTAACTTGAAATCCATAGAGCATTCATAATCAAGCCAACACAACTGATAATAGTTCAGAGGAAAAAATACATGACCCGTCGCGCCATCGGCGTTAATGAACGCCCGCCGTTACTCCAGACCATCCCACTCAGCTTCCAGCATCTGTTCGCCATGTTTGGCGCGACCGTTTTGGTGCCGATTTTATTCAAGATCAACCCGGCGACGGTACTGCTGTTCAACGGCATTGGTACGCTGCTGTATCTGTTTATCTGTAAAGGCAAGATCCCGGCGTATCTCGGCTCCAGCTTTGCGTTTATTTCACCGGTGCTGCTGCTGTTACCACTGGGTTATGAAGTGGCGCTCGGCGGTTTTATCATGTGCGGCGTGCTGTTTTGCCTGGTGGCATTGATTGTGAAGAAAGCCGGAACCGGCTGGCTGGATGTGATCTTCCCGCCCGCGGCGATGGGGGCGATCGTGGCCGTCATTGGTTTGGAACTGGCGGGCGTGGCGGCCAATATGGCGGGGTTGCTGCCTGCCGAAGGGACTTCTGCCGATAGCACCACCATTACGATTTCCCTGGTAACGCTGGGTGTGACCGTGCTCGGTTCGGTGCTGTTCCGGGGTTTCCTGGCCATCATTCCGATCCTGATTGGGGTATTGGTGGGCTATGCGCTGTCGTTCGTTATGGGGGTGGTGGATCTGTCTCCGATCATCAATGCACCGTGGTTTGCGCTGCCAACCTTCTATACGCCGCGTTTTGAATGGTTCGCCATCTTCACCATTTTGCCTGCGGCATTGGTGGTGATTGCCGAGCACGTCGGCCACCTGGTGGTGACGGCAAATATCGTCAAAAAAGACCTGCTGCGCGATCCAGGCTTGCATCGTTCGATGTTTGCCAACGGTATCTCGACGGTGATCTCCGGCTTCTTCGGCTCAACGCCGAATACCACCTATGGTGAGAATATTGGCGTAATGGCGATCACCAAGGTGTATAGCACCTGGGTGATTGGCGGTGCGGCGATTCTGGCGATCCTGCTTTCCTGCGTGGGTAAGTTGGCGGCGGCGATCCAGGCGGTGCCAGTGCCGGTGATGGGCGGCGTTTCTCTGCTGCTGTACGGCGTGATTGGCGCTTCGGGCATTCGTGTATTGATCGAATCCAAGGTGGATTACAACAAGGCACAGAACCTGATCCTGACTTCGGTGATCCTGATTATCGGGGTGAGCGGTGCCAAACTGCATATCGGCGCAGCAGAGCTGAAAGGCATGGCGCTGGCGACCATCGTGGGTATTGGCCTGAGCCTGCTGTTCAAGGTGATCAGCCTGTATCGCCGGGAAGAAGAGGTGATCGACGTGCCGGAAGAGCGGCGCGATCACCAATAACGCTTAACCTGGCGTTGTGAGCAGAACAGGGCGGAATTATCCGCCCTGTTGGCGTTTATGGGCTAACCGGTTTCCCGGCCGGATCGTTGGCTCCCTCCGTTTCCTGCGGTTGCTCGTCCATGCTGTTAGCCGCCGAGCTATCTTGCATCTGCTTGGCACTGGCTTTGTCTGGGGTAGAGCTGGCGTTGGAAGCGTTATCGCAACCGGCTAACAGCAAGCCAATCACCGAAGCCAGTAATATTTTATTCAATGAATTCATTGTCTATTATCCTTGCCAGAATTTGGGGGGCACCGTCTAAAGTGAGCGAAGCCAAGTGCTTTGGGTATAGCAGTGATGCAGCACGATCGCCATCTCTGCTCACTATTGCGGCATAAAAACCTGCCGGTTCAACAGTTCGCGCTTTCTGTGATAGACTGGCTCTGTTTTCCTGCCAGTTTTGGTTGAGGTGCTTCTCTGAATACGCCGGCACAGCTTTCACTGCCACTTTATCTTCCCGATGATGAAACTTTTGCCAGTTTTTATCCGGGTGAGAACCCATCCCTATTAGCCGCGATCCAGTCTGCAATCCGTCAGGAACATGGTAGTTACATCTATTTCTGGTCACGCGAGGGCGGTGGGCGCAGTCATTTACTGCATGCGGCCTGTGCTGAACTTTCGCAGCTGGGCGAAGCCGTCGGCTATGTGCCTTTGGACAAACGGGCTTATTTCGTGCCGGAAGTGCTGGATGGCATGGAGCAACTGGCCTTGGTGTGCATCGATAATATTGAATGCATTGCCGGTGATGAAGAGTGGGAAATGGCGATGTTCAATCTCTATAACCGCATTCAGGAAACCGGGCGTACGCGTTTGTTTATTACCGGCGATCGTCCGCCGCGCCAGTTGAATCTGCATTTGCCGGATCTGGCTTCCCGCCTGGATTGGGGGCAGATCTACAAGCTGCAACCGCTTTCTGATACAGAGAAACTGCTGGCACTGCAATTGCGCGCCAAACTGCGTGGTTTTGAACTGCCGGAAGACGTGGGCCGGTTCCTGCTCAAGCGCCTGGATCGTGAAATGCGCACGCTGTTTATGACGCTGGATCAGCTCGATCGCGCGTCGATCACCGCGCAACGCAAGCTGACCATTCCGTTTGTGAAGGATATTCTGGGGTTATAAGGAGAGCCCGCAGGATCAGAGGATCTCCAGCACCTGCTCCGGTGGCCTGCCAATGCGCGCTTGGCTGCCTTTCACCACGATCGGCCGTTCGATCAGTTTCGGATTAGCCACCATCGCTTGCAACAGTTGCTCTTCGCTCAGGCTTTCATCCGCCAGCTTCAATTCTTTGTACAGATCCTCTTTTTGCCGCATCAGTTCACGTGCGGAACTGAAACTCAGCTCTTTCAGCAGCTTTTTCAGTTCATCTATCGACGGCGGCGTTTCCAGATACAGCACTACCTTGGGGGTAATGCCCTGCTGTTCCAGCAAGGCCAGCGTTTCACGGCTCTTTGAGCAGCGCGGATTGTGGTAGAGAGTGACGTTTTTCATTGCAATCATTCCTTGGTCAAATTAGCTGCGCTGGAACTTGCTGAAGCTCTTCTGCAACTGGCGTAACTGGTCGATACGCGCATCATAACGTGCCTGTTTCAGGCTGCCGAGTTTCTGCAAAGAGCTGGCATTGCTGAGCAAACCGATCGCCTGATCCAGGCGGCCAGCGAGCGCCAGGCTCTCTGCGCGGGCTGAAAGCTCTTCATCGCGTAACCCTTGGGCGGCGCTGGCCTGCGCCAGCAAGTCCCATCCGTTCGGATCATCCGGGTGGGCAAAGGTAAAGCGGTTAAGAATTCTTGAGGCCTGCGCCGGTTGGTTCCCCTCAACGTAGGCGTTTGCCAGGTTGAGCAGCAACACAGGGTTTTTGCTTTGCTCAGCATTAACGGCCTGTAGGCGAGCGATGGCCTGTGGGGCTTTCTGCTGGCCAAGATCGATATCGGTCATCAGGTCCAGCAGCCAGGCGTTTTTCGCATCCTGCGTCAGCAACGGCTGAATGGTATTGCGGGCTTCATCGTACTTTTTCGCTTCGTAGAACAGGATCGCCCGGCCATATTTTGCCGCCAGTTGTTCCCGCACGTTGCCTTTGCTGTAGTGATTCAGCACCTCTTCGGTCAGGCCATAGCCTTCTGAGCTGTACATGCCGAGGGTACGCACTCTGGCCAGCAGGTATTCCTGGCTGGATTGGACGAGCAGGCGCGGCATCTGGTTGGCGCGGTTGCGTGCGTCGGAAAGGCGGCTGTCTGGCAGTGGGTGCGTCAGCAGCATTTCTGGTGGTTTAGACGCGTAACGCGATTGATCCGACAGTTTTTGCAGAAAATCCGGCATGGCTTCCGGATCGAACCCGGAACGCTGCAACACCTGAATGCCGATGCGATCGGCTTCCTGTTCATTAGCCTGGGTAAAACTGATCACCCCTTGCTGAGCACCGGCCAGCGTGCCGCTCAAGGCCGCCATCCCCATGGTCGGGTTCGCCATGGCCAACAGGATGGAACCGAGCGCACCGACCCAGGTGAGCGGGGCATTGCGCTGCTGATCTTCCATGGCACGAGCCAGATGGCGCTGGGTGACGTGAGAGATTTCGTGCGCCAATACCGAAGCCAACTGGCTTTCGTTGTCGGTTTCGCGGAACAGCGCCGAATGCAGCACTACGTTACCGCCAAAGAAAGCGAAAGCGTTTATTTCGTCGTTACGCACCAGAAAGAAGTGAAACGGCGTTTTTACCGAATAGGCATTCGCCACCAGCCTATTACCCAACTGGTTGATATACTGGGTTAATAAGGGGTCGTTAATCAAAGGGGCACTGGCGCGCAGCTGCCGCACGTAAAAATCACCCATCACCAATTCCTGGCCGATACTCAAGGTGCCGCCCGCGGTGGTTCCCATGTCTGGCAGTTGGTCCTGTGTGTCCGCATTTACCGGCGTCAGCGCAGAGGCGCAAAGTGTGCCGAGCAACAGTACTGCTAACGCTGTTTTAGTCAACCGGGTGGTCATAGTCAGGAGTTTCCCTTAAATCAAAGTCATCACTAAGACGTCAGTATCACGTAAGAGTTCTTCTTGCATGCCAGACTCTCCAGTACAATCAGCGCGAAGGTGCATTGGCTCACAGAAATGCACTTTTTGCGCAGCGTGCGTCTGAATGGGCTAACACCCTTTCATCATAGCCAGCCACCGCGCGCAATGAAACGTTTGCCCGGCGATAATCGGGCTAAAATTGTGTTAAAACAAATAACAATGTTATGCCTGCTGGGCCACACAGGGAAAGGCGGAAGCATACTCTCATTGACGGAATAAGGAGTAATCTCTGATGTTGGAGATGTTGTTACAGTGGTATCGCCGCCGTTTTACCGATCCGCAGGCCATCGCGCTGCTGGTGATCCTGGTTGCCGGGTTCTGCATTCTCTATTTTCTGCACGGTATTTTAGCCCCGTTATTGGTGGCAATTGTCCTGGCTTATTTACTGGAGTGGCCGACCGCACGCCTGCAACGCCTGGGCTGGTCACGCACCTGGGCGGCAAGCATGGTGCTGGTTGTGTTTGGTGGCATTACGTTACTGCTGGTATTTGTCGTTGCCCCAACGGCCTGGAAGCAGGGCATCAATCTGATGACCGATTTACCGGGCATGCTCAACCAGTTCTATAACTATGCGACCACCTTGCCCAAGCGTTATCCGGCGTTGGTGGATGCTGGCATTATCGACATGATGGCAGAAAACCTGCGTAGCAGGCTGTCTGGCATGGGGGAATCGGTGGTCAAGTTTTCACTGGCGTCGTTGGTTGGGTTGCTGACGCTGGCGATCTACCTGATTCTGGTACCGCTGATGGTGTTTTTCCTGCTCAAAGATAAAGAGCAGATGCTCAACGCGGTGCGCCGCGTGTTACCGCGCGATCGCGGGCTGGCAGGGCAGGTGTGGATCGAGATGAACCAGCAGATCACCAATTATATCCGCGGCAAAGTGCTGGAGATGGTGATCGTTGGTATGGCGACCTATCTGGTGTTCTTTATTCTGGATATGCGTTACTCGTTGCTGCTGGCGGTGCTGGTCGGTTTTTCCGTTTTGATCCCCTACATTGGCGCGGTGCTGGTGACGATCCCGGTAGTAGTGGTAGCGATGTTCCAGTGGGGCATCGGGGCCGATTTCTGGACGCTGATTATCGCTTATCTGGTGGTTCAGGGGCTGGATGGCAACCTGCTGGTGCCGATTCTGTTCTCTGAGGCGGTCAACCTGCACCCGCTGGTGATCATCCTTTCGGTGGTGATCTTTGGCGGCCTGTGGGGCTTCTGGGGCGTATTCTTTGCCATTCCGCTGGCGACGCTGGTGAAAGCGGTGATTCATGCCTGGCCGGATGACATATTGCTGGATGCGGGGGAAGAAGCGAAATAAGGCGGAAAAACAAAGCGCAGCGGGGTGCTGCGCTTTGGATTAATCGATTATTACTGTTTCAGGTAATTGATAACGATGTCGTGATGATTGGTGGTCTTGAAATCATCAAACACTTTCTCAACCTTGCCGTTGGCATCGATCAGGAAGCTGATGCGGTGGATGCCATCATAGGTTTTCCCCATGAAGGTTTTTTCACCCCAGACGCCAAACTGCTGTGCGACCTGATGATCCTCATCAGATAACAACGTGAAGTTGAGCAACTCTTTTTCGGCAAAACGTGACAGTTTTTCCGGTTTATCGGTGCTGATGCCAAGCACTTCGACACCAGCCTGTTTCAATTCGTCCATGTTATCCCGCAGGCCACAGGCTTGCACGGTGCAACCCGGCGTCATGGCTTTAGGATAAAAATAGACCAGAACTCGCTGTCCCTGGAAGTCGGCCAAATGAATTTCCTCGCCATCCTGGTCGAGTAAACTAAATTTTGGCGCTGTATCACCGGCTTTCAATGGGCTCATCACTACTCTCCATCTTTCTCATCATGCTGTGGATAGTTCACAACGCTAATACTGCCTTGCGCATTCAATTCTGTACATAGGCGATGAAAGGCTTGTTCGATATTTGATGCATCCTGATTGCCGGAGCTGTGCGCCGTGATCTGGATGTATAGCTGTGGCGGCAGATCGCCTTCCGCTGGCTGAGTGCGTGACACCAGCTCGGCGATGTTCATCTGGCTGGAGTCAAACAGACCGGTAAAGCGCTCAATGATGTGCGGGGAGTCTTTCACTTCCACCTGAACCCACACCGCCGCGGGCATTGGCGGCCTTTCGTGCGAGTTTGTGCGTTTCATCACGATCAGTAAATCCAGCTCCGCGCCTTTTTGCGGCAAAGTGGATTCGATCAGGGTAATCGCGTTCCAACTGCCAGAAAGCAACATGATGAAGGTAAACTCTTCACCCAGGATGGCCAGACGGCTATCTTCGATATTGCACCCGCAACTGCTGACGTGGCGGGTGATGGTGTTGACGATTCCGGGGCGATCGGCGCCCAGTGCGGTAATCACGAGATAGTGTTCATCTGGCTTAGGCAAAATGGAGCTTCCTGTCATGCTCAATGGGATTACCATGGTAAACATAAAAAAAACCGCCTGCCAAGCGCTTACAACACGTTGTTTGCTTGCTTTTGGATAGGTGTCAAAAGTACCATGAGTCACTTGTTTGTGGAGGGGACGGCCAATGTTTACGGGAAGTATTGTTGCACTGGTTACGCCGATGGACACCAAAGGTGCTGTCGATCGTGCGAGCCTAAAAAAACTGATTGATTATCATGTAGCCAGTGGGACTGCGGCTATTGTTTCCGTAGGGACTACCGGAGAGTCCGCCACGCTTGCCCATGACGAGCATGTCGACGTGGTGTTGCAGACGCTGGAGCTGGCCGCAGGCCGCATTCCGGTGATCGCCGGAACCGGGGCGAACTCGACCAGCGAGGCGATCTCGCTCACGCGGCATTTCGGCAATACCGGCGTAGTGGGCTGCCTGACGGTAACGCCTTACTACAACCGGCCAACGCAGGAAGGGCTGTATCAGCACTTTAAAGCCATTGCTGAAAGCACCGATCTGCCACAGATCCTGTATAACGTGCCTTCGCGTACCGGTTGTGACATGCTGCCGCCGACGATCGCGCGTTTAGCCAAAATCAAGAATATTGTTGCTGTTAAAGAGGCAACAGGGAACTTAAGTCGCGTAAGTCAGATCCAAGTGCTGGTTGAAGATGAAAGCTTCACTCTGCTGAGCGGCGACGACGCCAGCGGCCTGGATTTCATGCAACTGGGCGGTCAAGGGGTGATTTCCGTCACGGCCAACGTAGCGGCGCGTGAAATGGTAGAACTTTGCCGTCTTGCGGCCCAAGGCAATTTTGCCGAAGCTCGCCGCTTGAATCAGCGCTTGATGCCGTTGCATCAGGATTTATTTGTAGAACCCAATCCAATCCCGGTGAAATGGGCCTGTAAGGCATTGGGATTGATGGCAACCGATACGATGCGTCTGCCTATGACGCCGTTAACCGACGCTGCCCGTCCTGTGGTGGAGCGTGCGTTGAAAAGCGCCGGTTTGCTATAACCCCAAGTCGCTGAAGTTGCAGCAATGTGGCACGTACAGACATCCCCGGCGCTGGCTAAACCCAGCGGTCGGGGTGTTGTGTGTAACCCATATGGCTGCCGCTGTAGGTACGATGGGGATATCATTCTTAGGGAGATTTGATGGCTTATTCATTGCAAAAGTCGACGGTAGCAACAGTCGTGGGGTTAGCGCTTGTCATGACGCTGGCGGCCTGTTCCTCCGATCAACGTTACAAACGCCAGGTCAGCGGCGATGAGTCCTATCTCGACGCTGCACCGCTCAAACCGTTGAGCGCACCGGCCGGTATGAGCCTGCCAGTGCGATCTGGCGATCTTGAAGTGTCGGCCAGTGCGCAAAAAGGCCCGGTCGGCAAGCAACTGGATATCCGGCCACCGTCGCAACCACTGGCCTTGTTGAGCGGTTCCCGCAGCCAGAACAGCGGGAATAGCGGCACGCTGCTGCTGGAAAACAGCCCGCAGAACCAGAACCTGTGGCCACGCATTGTCAGTTCGCTGCAAGCGAAAAACATGGTCATCGCTTCCCAGCAGGAAGCCAGTCAGACGCTGACCACGGATTGGGTGAAGTGGAACCGTCTGGATGAAGATACCCAGTACGAAGGCCGCTACCAGGTCAGCCTGCAGAAGCAGGGTTATCAGCAGGCGTTGGTGGTGAAAACGCTGGGGTTGCGCCAACAGGGTAAAACCGAAGAGGTGACCGATCCTTCCGAGATTCAGCGTTATAACAGCATGATGATGAACACCATCGTCGAAAGTCTGGATAAGCAGGACAGTTTGACCAGTAGCCGCGCAGCAAGCGGTATTGGTGCGTTGGATGTGCAGAGTGGTGCGGATGACGTTGGCTTGCCGGTGCTGATCGTGCGTGCGCCGTACGCCGCTGTATGGGATCGCTTGCCAGCGGCCTTGGAAAAACTGGGGATGAAAGTGAGCGATCGCAGCCGTCCGCAGGGCACCGTGGCCGTAACCTATAAATCCTTGAGCAGTAGCGACTGGGATGCCTTGGGTGTGAAAGATCCAGAGTTGAACAGCGGTGATTACAAATTGCAGGTCGGGGATTTGAATAACCGTACCAGCTTGCAATTCATCGATTCGAAAGGGAAACCGTTGCCTCAGGGGCAGAATGATGCTCTGGTGGCGGCATTCCAGGCGGCTTTCAGCAAAACCAGCGTTAAATAATCAATCATCAAGGGGCTACGGCCCCTTTTTGTTTTGCCGAAACGGTATCGTTTGCGTCACGGGTTTGGCACAATAGTCGCCAGCACGCCCAAGAATTTATTAGGTCAATTCTGTACCCGGTAGGTTGTCAACCGCAGCGCAATAACGCCGCCGTTTGGCAACCGAAAGGTATAACCTCACTGGAGTAAGTAAGATGCAAAAGCTAGCTGAGTTGTATCGCGGAAAGGCGAAAACCGTCTACACCACCGAAAATCCGGATCTGCTGGTGCTGGAATTCCGTAACGATACGTCAGCACTGGATGGTCAGCGCATTGAGCAGTTCGAGCGCAAAGGGATGGTGAACAACAAGTTCAACCATTTCATTATGAGCAAGCTGGAAGAAGCCGGTATTCCGACGCAGATGGAACGCCTGCTGTCAGACACTGAAGTGCTGGTGCAAAAGCTGGACATGGTGCCGGTTGAGTGTGTGATCCGTAACCGCGCAGCCGGGTCTTTGGTTAAACGCTTAGGGATTGAAGAAGGCCTGCCGCTTAATCCGCCGCTGTTCGATCTGTTCCTGAAGAACGACGCTATGCACGATCCGATGGTCAACGAATCCTACTGCGAAACCTTTGGCTGGGTGAGCAAAGAGCATTTGGCACGCATGCGTGAATTGAGCTACAAAGCCAATGACGTGCTGAGCAAACTGTTCGATGACGCCGGTTTGATCCTGGTGGATTTCAAACTGGAGTTCGGCCTGTTCAAGGGGGAAGTGGTGCTGGGTGATGAGTTCTCGCCAGACGGTAGCCGCCTGTGGGACAAAAATACCCTGGATAAAATGGACAAAGACCGTTTCCGCCAGAGCCTGGGTGGCCTGATCGAAGCCTATGAAGAAGTCGCCCGCCGTATCGGTGTGAAGCTCGATTAACCTCATTCCTACCATATTATTGAATACGGGGCATTTCTGCGGAATGCCCCGTTCTGTTTTTATTTCCAGAAAATTACTGCATTCCCTGCGCCGCTTACCCTTTATAATCATCTTCGTACCCACACTATTTATTCTGGAGTTTATCTATGCGCTGGCAAGGGCGTCGGGAAAGTGACAATGTTGAAGATCGTCGTGGGCAATCTTCCGGCATGGGTGGCGGTGGTTTTCGCCCGCCGATTGGCGGCAAGGGCGGTCTCATTATCCTGGTGGTGGTAGTGGTTGCCGGTTACTACGGGGTTGACCTAACGCCGTTGCTGAACGGCGGCGAGATGGCACCGCAAGCGCAACAGCAAAGCGCCAGAATCAGCCCGAAAGATGATGAACTGGCTAAATTCACCTCGGTGGTACTGGCTTCGACCGAAGACACCTGGCAGGAAATCTTCCAGCAGACCGGCAAACGTTACCAGGATCCGAAACTGGTGATGTATCGCGGTGCCACGCGTACCGGCTGCGGAACCGGCCAGTCGGTGATGGGGCCGTTCTATTGCCCGGCAGACGGCACGGTGTATATCGATTTATCCTTTTATCAGGATATGAAGACCAAACTGGAGGCCGGTGGTGACTTTGCGCAAGCCTACGTGGTGGCGCATGAGGTTGGGCACCACGTGCAGAACCTGTTGGGGATTGAGCGGAAAGTGCGCCAGATGCAGCAGGGGGCCAGCGAGGTGGACGTCAACCGCCTTTCGGTGAAAATGGAATTGCAGGCGGACTGTTTCGCCGGGGTTTGGGGGCATTATGCGCAACGGCAGAATATGCTGGAAGCCGGTGATTTGCAGCAGGCGCTGAACGCAGCGCAGGCGATTGGCGACGATCGCTTACAGCAACAGAGCCAGGGGCGGGTGGTGCCAGATAGCTTCACTCATGGCACTTCGCAGCAGCGCTACACCTGGTTCAAGCAAGGGTTCGACAGTGGCGATCCCAATAAATGTAATACTTTCGCCGCCCGTTGATTCACTCCCCTTCAGGTATGGTTTCTGATGTTACAGGCAATGCAACAACGTATGCAGCGGCAGGGTATCCGCCGTTTGCTGGTTCTCAGCGGCGAAGCGCCATGGTGCCGTATTCAGGCCCAACAACTGGCTGCGCAACTGCCGGGGGATTGGCCATGGGTGGGGAGCGAGGCTCCTTCCGAGGCCCAATCTCTGAGCAGTGGTACGGTCAGAACGCTGTTGGGCCAGGAGCGGTTGCACGCCGTTTTTGATGCCACGCAAGGGCTGGACGTAGAAGCTCTAGCCCAGCTCTGCGGCACGCTGCGTGCCGGTAGCTGGTTGCTGTTGTTGGCTCCCGCTTGGCCGCTGTGGGGGCAACAGCCGGATGGCGATAGCCTACGCTGGAGCGACTGCTCTCAGCCGATCGCGACACCTAATTTTATCGCTCATTTACAGCAACAGCTTGCGGCAGACCGTGAAGTGACCCTTTGGCGGCAAGGCGATCCGCTGTGTTTGGCGCGGTTGCCGCAGCGCGCAGATTGGCAACCGCCGCTGGGTTTGCCCAGCACCGAGCAGCAGGCCATTTTGGCCCGCTTGTTGGAAGCGGAAAGCGGCGTCTGGGTGCTGACCGCAGCGCGTGGCCGGGGGAAATCCACTTTGGCGGGGATGCTGGTAGCAACCAGCCCGCTGACCTGCTGGATCACCGGGCCAAGCCGTGCGGCAACCGAGGTGGCTAGCGAATGGGCGGGTGGCAAGGCACAGTTCTGGGCACCTGACGCGTTGCTGCAATATTGTGCTGAACACAGCGTCAGTGATGTTGGCTGGTTACTGGTGGATGAAGCCGCGGCGATCCCCGGCCCTTTGTTGCAACAACTGATTAGCTATTTCCCGCGGGTATTGCTGACCACCACGGTGCAGGGTTACGAAGGCACAGGGCGCGGTTTTTTGCTCAAATTCTGTGCCGCATTGCCACAGTGGCAGCCGCTGAGTTTGCAACAACCGATCCGTTGGGCGGCGGGTGATGCCTTAGAGCGCATCATCGATAACGCATTATTGTTTAACGAAGAGCCAGTGTGGTCAGCGGTCAATCAACCGTTGAACTTCAACCCGCTTGAACAAGCTGCGTTATGTGCCGATCCACTTCGATTGAGGCGTTTCTATGCGTTGCTCAGCAGTGCTCATTACCGCACTTCTCCACTGGATTTACGCCGCTTGATGGATGCTCCAGGCATGCATTTCAGTGCGGCATCGCTGGCAGACGAGATCGTGGGGGCGCTCTGGCTGGTGGATGAAGGGGGCTTGAGCGCTGAACTGGCGCATGAAGTCTGGGCGGGCCGCAGAAGGCCACGTGGCAACCTGGTGGCCCAATCTCTGGCGGCACACGGTGGCCAGTGGTGGGCTCCAACGCTGCGTTCGCGCCGTATTACCCGTATTGCGGTGTTGCCAGAGCTGCGCCAGCAGGGGATCGCCAAGCGGTTAATTGAACAGCAAAAGCAGCGTTCGCAGGAGTTGGATTTCCTTTCCGTCAGCTTTGGTTATACCGAACCGCTGTGGCGTTTCTGGCAATCCTGTGGTTTTACCTTAGTACGTATTGGCAGCAAGCCGGAAGCCAGCAGCGGTTGTTATACCGCCATGGCGCTGTTGCCGCTCAGTGAGCAGGGGCGGGTACTGTGCCATGCGGCGCACAAACATTTGGCGCGCGACTGGCGCTGGTTACAGCAGCGTATCGATCTGCAACCAACTATCGCCGGTGATGAGGGCGATCAGTTGTTGAACGAAGAGGACTGGCGCGAACTGGCTGGCTTTGCCTTTGCCCATCGGCCATTGGAGGCCAGCCTGGGGGCGTTGCAACGCTTGTTGTTGAACACTACATCGCCAATCGCCGCTCTGCGCAGCCATTTGCAACAGCAGCAGAGCGTGGTGCAGTGCGTGGCTGAATATGGTTTGAGCGGCCAGAAAGCGCTGTTGCGCCACTGGCGGCAGGAGGTCGCGCAGGCGCTCGAACAGTGGGATAGCCCGCGTTGCTGCCATTGGCAGCAGTGGTCCCAGTCATTGCAATAAATGGAAAGAGTTGTTCAATAAAACCCGATTTTCCTGATTTCTCAGCGGTGTATAGTCATTGGCAGTTCGGCTTGCTGTTTAACCTGAGGAGTTCCCCATGAAACACGAACACTTTGTTGTGCAAAGCCCTGTGGCACCGGCTGAGCAGTTGATCCTGCTGTTTCATGGCGTGGGCGACAACCCGGTCGCGATGGGGGAGATCGGCAGTTACTTCGCCAAAGACTTCCCGCAGGCGCTGGTGGTGAGCATCGGGGGGCCGTTCGCATTCGGCCAAGGCAATGGCCGCCAGTGGTTTTCAGTGCAGGCGGTGACGGAGGCAAACCGTGTGGAACGTATTGCTGAAGTGATGCCGAAGTTTGTCGAAACCGTGCGTTACTGGCAGCAGCAAAGCGGGGTGGGCTATGCGGGAACCGCGTTGGTCGGTTTCTCGCAAGGTTCGATCATGGCATTGGAAGCGTTGAAAGCAGAACCTAAGCTGACCGGGCGCGTAGTGGCGTTCAGCGGCCGTTTTGCCCAATTGCCGGAAACGAACTTTGGCGAAAGCGTGGTGCACTTGATCCACGGCGAGACAGATGCCGTCATTGCGGTAGAACATGCGCACGCGGCGGCGGCACAGTTGCAGGCCGTTGGCTGTGATTTTACGCTGGACGTGGAAGAGGGCGTCGGGCATGCCATCAATCAGGGCATGATGAACCTGGCGCTGGAACGTTTGCATTACTATGTGCCGCAGCGCTATTGGGAAGAGGCGATGTTTGGCAAACGCGGGGATTTGATCGCGTTTAAATAAGGTTCAGGGCGCCAAGCGCTGCGCCCTGATGTTATTTCTTCTTCGGCCAATCCTCTTCATCGTCCCACTCGGCGTTGTTATCGCGATGCGGTGGCAACTCGGGTTTGTTGGCCAGGAATTTTTTATGGTCCAGACGGCGTAACTCTTTGATCCCGTTAAGCACCATGCCTACCAGTATCACCAGAATTACCCACCAGTAGTCCGCTAACCAATGCATGCTTACGTCCTTTCAACCTGTATAAAACGCGAGAATATGGCTGGCAAATGGCGAGCAAGCCATTGCGCACCGGCAACGTCTTTATCCTGCCAGGATGCTAGCAGCAGCGCAGGGGTCAATAACTGTTCGGCCTCCTGTGCCAAAGGGCGGTAGCTAAGATGCCAGGGTTCTACCGCAACGCCACCCTGGTCTGCGGTAAATGGGCGGTAAAAACCGAAATCGGCCATATGCTCAGTTATCCACTGATTCAGCGGATAAAAATAGCCCCCTTCCTGATATTCCCAGGGTTCCAACTGTAATTTAGCCCCGGCTGGCAGCAGTGATGGATCGTAAATATCCAGATCGCTGCCCCAGTGATGACGGCTGGCACCGGGTAATGCGGACCAGCGCAGGATAGCTTCGCAGCGTTCGGCAGCAGACAGCGGCGTGATGTCGATCGGCTGGCTGTCCTTGTCCAATACTGGCCGCTCGCCGCAGAACTTACCGTTCCAGATCGCCAATTGCCGATCGAAATCACGGAAGGTACTGGCCGGTTGCAGATCAAACCCCGCCGCTCTGGCGGCCTGCTGCATAGCGAGGAAAGCCTCCACCGCTGCGGGTTGCAAGCGGTGGTTGCCGCTCAGCACGGCCAAGTGTGCAGTCGAGCGCCCGGTCAGCATCTTTGGCGTGATCATGCGACCAATTGCTCCATAATACGTTGATACATGCGGCTCAGTAACTGCAAATCGGCGGCATGGACGCATTCGTTGACTTTGTGGATGGTGGCATTCACCGGGCCCAGTTCAACCACCTGAGCGCCCATTTGGGCGATAAAGCGGCCATCAGAGGTGCCACCGGTGGTCAGCAACTGCGGTGTCATCTCCGAGTAGTGCTGCACGGCATTGACCACCGCATCCACCAGCGCCCCGCGTGCGGTCAGGAATGGCTGGCCAGACAGCCACCAGTCTAGGGTGTAATTCAACTGATGGCGATCCAGCAGTTCCTGCACGCGCTGTTTAATGATGGCGTCGGTCAGTTCGGTACTGAAACGGAAGTTGAACTGCACGAACATGTCACCGGGGATCACGTTGTTGCTACCGGTGCCTGCCTGCACGTTGGCGATCTGCATACTGGTCGGTGGGAAAAATTCGTTGCCCTGATCCCATTCGATCGCCACCAGTTCGTTTAACGCTGGCATCGCGCGGTGAACCGGGTTGTCTGCCAAATGCGGATAAGCGACGTGCCCCTGAATACCGTGGATATGCAGATTGGCGGTGATCGACCCACGACGGCCGTTTTTCACCACGTCACCCACGCGCTCGGTACTGGAAGGCTCACCTACCAGACAATAATCGAGGCGCTCGTTGCGTGCCTTCAGGGCTTCCACCACTTTCACTGTGCCATGTGTGGCACTGGCTTCTTCGTCGGAGGTGATCAGGAACGCCAAGCGGCCTTTATGATCCGGGTGTGCAGCCACAAAACGCTCAGCAGCCACCACCATTGCGGCTAAAGAGCCTTTCATATCCGCTGCACCGCGCCCATAGAGCATGCCGTCGCGGATCGTCGGTTCAAAGGGCGGGTTTTCCCACTGTTTTTCATCACCAGTAGGAACAACGTCGGTGTGGCCAGCAAAGGCTAGCGTTTCACCCTGGCCGCGCCAGGCCCAGAAATTCTGCGTATCGCCAAAGTTCATTGGCTCAACGGTAAAGCCGATCGCCTTCAGACGGGCAATCATGATCTCCTGGCAGCCTTCGTCGTGCGGGCTGAGGGAAGGGCGCTTGATTAACTGTTGCGCCAGTTCAATAACAGGGCAGATCATGATTTAACCTCGGTGATAAATTGCTGATAGCTATCGATGCTGAAACCCAGCAGAGCATGGCCGTTGCCGTCATCTAACAGCGGGCGCTTGATAATGGCTGGCTGCTCCAGCATCAGGGCGATGGCCGCATCGGCATTATCGCAGGCATTGCGTTGTGCCTCGTCCAGCTTGCGCCAGGTGGTGCCGCGAGTATTCAGCAGCGGCTGCCAGCCAAGGCGTTCGACAAAGCCGCGCAACTGCTGTTCGCTCAGCCCGTCTGCACGGTAGTCGTGGAATTGATAAGCCACACCCTGCTCTTCCAGCCAGCGGCGTGCTTTCTTGATGGTGTCACAATTTTTTATGCCGTAGAGCTTAAGCAAACTTTTTGAGTCCTTATCTATCATGCGGAAATGCCTACCTATATCTTCGAATCAGCACGGAACAGCAGGCCAGCGGTGACGGCTTAGACCGCCAGGAGGCTATGCTGCTGGATTATGTGAAAGATAATGCGGTAAAAATGGGCTTAGATCCAGACAACTATGAGTTCATTGTTGACCGTGGGAAGTCTGCATTTAAAGGCCAGCATATGGAAAACACGTCTGGTTTAGGAAGATTTTTTACTCGTTTGGTAGAGGGGCAGATAAAGCCTCATTCAGTGTTCATTGTTGAATCGTTAGACCGGTTTTCCCGTCAGAATCCCTTCTTATGCATGAAGTATTTGTTTGTGCTTGATGAATATAAAGTTGAATTGCATGATGTAGATAGAAACTTGATCATTTCCAGAAAAATCTCTAACAGTTTGACATTTGCAACAATGGTCGCACAGCGAGCATATGATGAAAGTTGTTTGAAATTCGACAGAATTAAGAAGGGCTGGAACCATCGCAGAACTAAAGAAAAAGATGATGGTGATTATATGATTAAAAATACGCCAGTGTGGATTGGTGTATCAAATAATAAATATGTGCTGAATGAAAACCACAAGATAGTAAGGGAGATATTGGCTTATCTATATTTTCATAGAGTTGTATTGAATGAAAATATTTTCGCCATATCTCCTTCTAAATATTTCGATACTTTATTTTTTCATGTAAATTATTAATCTTTTCAGATCGATTATTGGGAATGCTGTTTTGACCTGCTGATAGATAAAAATCATATATACGGAAATACTGCCATACTTCATTAGAATAATTGCTACAAGCATAACGAATTTTATCTCTAATCTCCATGTGTATTTCAAATGCCGTAGCGAGTGGTATTTGTAATTTGTTATTATTAATTACTTTTTCAAGCGTTTCAATACTTGTGCAACAGCGCCAGTCTAATTTTATCATCTTAGTGCCTTCGGGATAGATAATGTATGATATCGCAGTACGCTATAATAGGGTAGATGTACTGTGTAGTGCTTGCGTCTTGATGAGTTACTTGACGCCTCATCACTGCATAATAGTTTTAATCTTGCTGTCAGGAAGATAGTTGTAGTATAACCAAGTAAATCTACGATACGGCTAAGGGTATGTATGGATACGGTAGAGGAACTAAACGGAACGTACTTTTATAAGGGTTTAGGCAACATTTCAGCAGGTGAGCTATTTTTCTGGGTTCTCCTTGATAAAACAGATGAACAGCTTGGCGGTATAAAAGATATAGTAGTAATGAGTTGTATCATTTTAGGATTGCCAATTTTAAGTACCAGAACAAAACCGGGAACCGCTACGCCTGGAACATCTATAGCTTCTAAATATTCACGTCAATATCTTGATGTGAAACTACCTGTACGACTTCCAACATTAACAAACAAGAGCATTAAACTCTTAAAGCCAATGATGGTTAACAATCTTGGAGCTTTCGTTGGCCGTACAATCCCCGTAATAGGTTGGGTACTTCTTGCAAACGATCTCGCTCAAATCGTTTATAAAACATTATCTACCTATAACACGGTAGCAAGAAAAGAAGATCGAGTATGGTAACTGATGAAGAGGTTTTAGAGTTTTTCCGAGATGAGCTATCACTTATGGTTACATGGAAATTCAAACCAATACCTATCGAGCTTGATACACCATTACAAGGCTATGCTGAATGGGATGAGTTGCCATACGCTATTGATGATTACAGTAAGAAGTTTGGTATCGATACATCTGTAATTGATTATAATGCTTACTATCCGTGGCAGACGGAATCATTTTTCCGTAAATGGCTTACCAAAGAACCACTACAACAAACAGTTAAACCGCTTACTGTAAGAATGTTCGCGGAGTCGGCTAAGGCTGGCCGTTGGTTGTATGATTAACTGAAAAGGAGTTTGATAAATGGCTGTACCTGTTCACATGTGGTTAAAAGACGATGGCGGTGCTGCTATCAAAGGTTCATCTGATGTTAGAGATCGTGAGGGAAGCATTGAATTGCGTGGACTTACTCACAATTTAAATATCCCTACTGATTCAAATACAGGAAAACTAACGGGAACGAGGCTACACGCTCCTTTCTTGATTGAAAAAGAAGTTGATGCATCATCACCGTATCTTTATAAAGCGGTAGCCACCGGTCAAACGTTAAAGAGTGCGGAGATTAAATGGTATTGCATCAACGATGCAGGGCAAGAAATAGAATACTTCAATACGTTACTTGAAAATGTGAAAATTGTTTCTATTACACCAACGATGCATGACACTCGTGATTGTCCAGGTACAGGTCACATGGAAAGTGTACAGTTGCGATATGAAAAAATCACATGGAAATATGTAGACGGTAATATTCAGTATACTGATGCATGGAACGAAAGAGTTACGGCTTGATGGATGAATTAGGGGCATGCATCGCCCCTGTTTTGAAACTACTATCACTCCTTTACCTTGTAATGAAAACATTATCAGTAGATACAAGTGGTGCTAAGATAATTTGCCTTTAGGTTGTTAAAATTTAAAGAGAGATACTGTATTTAGTACTTTAATTTTTTTGGTGATTTATAGTGTATACCCGTGATCATTGAAGATGCTTGATTTTGTTGATGAAGAGGATCATGCTTTCATCCCATGAAGATATTTATCACCGCTGAGCAAAAAATCGAACTCGAACGCTGGCATGATTCCAGCCGGGACAAACACGTTTGCGATCGTATTAAAGCCGTACTTCTCGCCTCCGAAGGTTGGAGTTCGGTCATGATTGCTCAGGCTCTGCGCCTGCATCAGACCACTGTTGACCACCATATCAGCGAATATCTGAATAAAGGGAAGTTGAAACCCGAAAATGGTGGCTCTGATGGCATGCTCAGCACAGAAAAAACCGAACAGCTTATCAGCCACTTAACTCAACATTTATTCCATCATACTGTCCAGATTGTGGCCTACGTGGCACAAAAATGGGGTGTCATATACAGCGTCCCAGGAATGAACAAATGGCTGCACCGGCATGGCTTCAGCTATAAGAAACCCTCAGGCGTACCCCATAAATTCAGTGAAGAGAAACAGCAACAGTTCATTGAATATTATGAAGAATTAAAAGTTGCCACGAGAGGTGAACCGATCCTTTTTCTGGATGCAGTGCATCCGACTCAGGCGACAAAACTGAGCTTCGGCTGGATAAAAAAAGGGGAAAAAAAGACTGTTGAAACAACAGGAAGCCGTACTCGGATGAACATTCTGGGCGCGCTGGATCTGAATGATGCTGCCCATCCAGTCATTCATGATTACGAAACGATTAATGAATACACTATCTGTCAATTTTTCAATGAGATAAGAACATGTTATCCCGACTATAAGCAGCCAATTCATATTATTCTGGATGGCGCGGGGTATAACAAAACAAACCTGGTCAAAGATTGGGCATTTGTCTGCAATATAAAATTGCATTCCCTGCCACCTTACAGCCCCAACTTGAATCCCATAGAACGGTTATGGAAGCTGATGCACGAATGTGCAAGGAACAACCGTTACTTTGCCAGTAAGCCTGATTTCCGAACGGCTATATTTAACTTTTTTACGACAACGCTCCCTGAGATGGCGGGTTCATTATCGTCCCGGCTGAATGACAATTTTCAGGTGCTAAAGCAAGCGTCTTCAAGTTAATCGGGTATAGATCATTTATTTGACTGACTAAAAGGTTTCATGTTAATTGTATGAATTATCTATATAAGTAATTTATGAGAAGCCTTTTCCTAAAACAAGTAGTGATAAATTATCATCAGTTTAAATTAAGAATGAATTTAATTGCACTGTGATATATCAACCATATGCTATTGATAATATGTCAAAAATTATAATAAGAAACGTTTATTAATTATATGCTTTATTATACTTTTCAATCGCTATTCCTATATTTTAAAAATATATTTTTATCTTATCCATTATAAATGATAGGGCTCAGCATGCCGAAAAACAGCCAGGAGTTCCACAGCTAAGGGGTTACAAAGGTGGGGAAAGGTGAAAGTTTTCACCTTTTATAAACGAAACAGCTTAGGCATTATCTTGTTGCCCTGACCAATGCTTCATCTCTTCGCTGATAAAGTAATTCACCAGTTCCGTGTAGAGGTTTTCAATCACGTCTGGGCTCAGGCCGTTTTCACTGGCCCATTGCCTTCTGGTTTGGATCATGGCGTCGAAGCGTGCTTTTGCCCGCACGGCGTCGGGGCTGGTTTTGAATTTTGCCGCGGCTTTGACATATTCAAAACGCTGGGCAAGCAGTTTAATGATCTGCTGATCCATAGCGTCGATCTCAACTCGTACCTCATCAATACTGGCACAGTCCTGCGGCGGTAATTTATTGATTGCTATCATCTGTTGTCCTTTTGGTAACATCTATTTCAGCGAACATAACCGCCATTCTGCAAACGTTCAAGCGCTGTTCCTGCCGCGTAGACCATTCCGGTTGTCAGATCGTGGAAGCCGTATTTGTTATAAAATGCCAGCTTGTCCGGCACCGAGTAGATAAACACCTTGCCGAGCGGAGCCAAATCCTGCATCACGCGGGCCATTAACTGATGGCCATAGCCGTGCCCCTGAAAACGCGGGTGGATAGCCACATCCGCCAGATAAGCGACCGAAGTCATGTCGCTGATGGCATGAGCGGTCGCCATCAGTTCACCATGAATAAACCCGAAATAACAGAACTGACAGTTTTGATAGACCTGCTGCATCACCTGCGGATCGCGTTTGCCCAAGCCAGCGGCTTCCAGCAGTTCAGCCAACCGTTGCCAGTCAATGCTGCAACGATTGAGGCCGACAATCATCTCCACGGTTGTCTCCTAACTGATGCGATCCAGATCCGCCGCATATTGGCGGATCGCGCGTTGGTAGTGGCTGATAGCGCTGTGGGAGGAAGTTTCCGCCAACAGCAGTAACAAATCGGCGACGGCCTGCTTGGTTTCCCCCAGGTTATAGAGCGTCATGGCGCGGAACAGGGTGATCTCCTTGGCCTGAGGAAATTCGCTTAAGCCACTGTCGAAAGTAGCCAGTGATTTCTGATAATCCCCCAGTGCGCGGTAGGTGCTGCCTAAGCCGAGCCAGGCTTCCTGGCGCTGTTGTGCCGGTAGCTCGTATTGCAACGCGGCGAGATAGCAGGGAATCGCCTGCTGTTCAAAGCCCTGCACATCGTAAAGACAGGCTAACTGATAATGCAGCGTGGCATCCTGTGGTGCCTGTTGCAGCATTTGCTGCACCCGTTCGCAGGCCTCCTGATAGCGGCCCTGCTCTTTCAGTTGTTCGATGGTGAACGCTGGGGACATGACATTGCCTTTAATGTGAGGTTTTTTTAGCCTTTGGCACGCTACTACGGAAGAATTGATCGCACAAGGGAATATAAAATTTACCCAGCTTGATGATTAATTTGAAAATGTGCGTTGTCCCCATTTTTGATGCATGGCACCGTTCCCAAAAGGCTTCACGTGGTTAAAAAATGGGCGTAGAATTTGAGGCGATATTTAATGGAGGCAGTAAAGTAATTATGGTTGATCGTGAGTTAGGAAACTGGAAAGACTTCATTGACGAGATGTTAGGTAACTGACACCGGCTTGAAGCTTACAACAAGGCAGTTGATTGGTTTTTTACTTAAAACACCTTGGGTACAAGATATAAGTTGTAATAAAGCAGCATCGGTTCTCTGATGCTGCTTTTTTTACGCACATTATTCGCTGCGTTTCTCGGCCTGTGGTTGCACGGCGGGCTTGCCAGGGAAGCGGCGGCGCACCAGAACAAAGAATAACGGCACAAAGAAAATAGCCAGGATGGTGGCGGAAATCATGCCGCCCATCACACCGGTACCGACAGCGTGTTGGCTGCCTGAACCGGCACCGGAACTGATGGTCATGGGCAACACGCCGAAGATAAAGGCCAGCGAGGTCATCAAAATCGGGCGTAAACGCATGCGCGAGGCTTCCAGCGTGGCGGCCATCAGATCTTGCCCTTTGTGATTGAGTTCATTGGCGAATTCGACGATCAGGATAGCGTTTTTGGCAGACAGCCCGATAATCGTCAATAGCCCAACCTGGAAGTAAACGTCGTTCTCCAGCCCGCGCAGCCAGGTCGCCGCTACGGCACCGATCACCCCAAGCGGCACGACCAGCATGACTGAAAACGGAATCGACCAGCTTTCATACAGGGCTGCCAGACACAGGAACACCACCAGCAGCGAGATGGCATACAGCGCCGGAGCCTGGGAGCCCGACAGCCGTTCCTGATAAGACATGGCGGTCCATTCGAGACCAAAACCGACCGGTAACTGGCTGACGAGTTTTTCCATCTCGATCATCGCGGTGCCGGTACTGACACCGGCAGCGGCTTCACCGACAATTTCAACCGTTGAACTGCCGTTATAGCGTTCCAGGCGCGGCGAACCGAAATTCCAATGTGAAGTGGCAAAGGCAGAAAACGGCACCATGCCACCGCTGCTGTTGCGCACGTACCATTTATTGATGTCTTCCGGCAGCATGCGGAAAGGCGCAGCGGCCTGCACATACACTTTCTTCACCCGCCCACGATCGACAAAGTCGTTCACATAGGTTGAACCCCAGGCGGTGGAGAGCGTGCTGTTGATATCGTTAATGGCAACGCCCAGCGCCTGTGCCTTGCGTTGATCGATATCGATTTGCAACTGCGGGCTATCGTCCAGGCCGTTATGGCGCACGCGGGATAACTGCGGGTTTTGCCCGGCCAGTTGCAACAACCGATCGCGCGCTGCCATCAGCTTCTCGTGGCCTTGCCCGGCATGATCTTCCAACTGCATATCAAAGCCCGCAGCGTTACCCAGCCCGGTAATCGCTGGCGGGCTGCTGGCGATGACTCTGGCTTCATTAATCTTACTGAAGGCTTTGGTTGCGCGATCGATGATAGCGAATGAGCTATTGGCCCCCGCAGTGCGTGATTCCCACGCCTTCAGGCGGATAAACATCCGCGCCACGTTTTGCCCATTTCCCCCTGGCCCGGAACCAATGGTAGAGAACACCGACAGCACGTTATCTTTTTCTTTGTTCAGGAAATAGTGCTCCACCTTTTCCACCACTTTGGTGGTTTGTTGCAGGGTTGAACCCGTTGGTAATTGCACCTGCACGGTGAATACGCCGCGATCTTCCTGTGGCAGAAACGAGGTGGGCAGCTTCAGGAACAACAGCGCCATCCCGCCGAGCAACAGCAGGTAAATCACCATATAGCGGATGCTGTGGTGCAGCACGCGCGCCACGCCGCGTTCATAGCGTTCGGCGTTACGGTTGAACATGCGGTTGAACCAGCCGAAGAAACCTCGTTTACCATGATGATGGCCTTTGACCACCGGTTTCAGCAGGGTAGCGCACAGCGCCGGAGTCAGGATCATCGCCACCAGCACGGACAGCACCATGGCGGAAACGATAGTGATCGAGAACTGGCGATAAATCGCGCCGGTCGTGCCGCCGAAGAAAGCCATGGGAATAAACACCGCTGAAAGCACCATGGCAATCCCCACCAAGGCACCCTGGATCTGCCCCATGGATTTACGCGTTGCGTCGCGCGGAGATAATCCCTCTTCACTCATTACGCGCTCAACGTTTTCCACTACCACGATGGCATCGTCCACCAGCAGGCCGATCGCCAATACCATGGCGAACATCGTCAGGGTATTAATGCTGTAACCGAAAGCGGCAAGAATGGTGAAGGTGCCCAGCAGCACCACCGGCACGGCGATGGTCGGGATCAGCGTAGCGCGGAAGTTCTGCAGGAACAGATACATCACCAGGAACACCAGCGCGATGGCTTCCAGCAGCGTTTTCACTACGTCTCTAATCGAGGCTTTGACGAACGGGGTGGTTTCATAGGCCACCTTCGCCTCCAGCCCCGGCGGGAAAAATTTTGCCAGCTCAGCGATTTTATCTTTCACCCGTTGATCGGTTTGCAGTTCGTTAGCGCCGGAAGCCAATTTGATATTCATCCCGGCGGCCTGCAGGCCGTTGTAGCGGCTGAGGAAGTTGTAGTTTTCGCCACCGAGTTCAACGGTGGCCACATCACCGAGCGTGACCAGTGAACCATCCTGATTGACGCGCAGGGTGATTGCACGAAACTGTTCCGGCGTCTGCAACTGGGATTGTGCGTTGATAGTGGCGTTAAGCGCCTGTTTATCCACCGACGGTGAACCACCCAACTGGCCTACCGCTACCTGGGCGTTCTGTGAACCGATCGCGCTCACCACATCCTGCGTGGTCAACTGATAGCTGGTGAGTTTGTTAGGATCCAGCCAGATGCGCATTGCGTACTGCGAGCCGTAAACGTCCATACTACCCACACCGTCGATCCGGCTGAGTGGGTCTTGCAGGTTAGAGACGATGTAATCGGCAATATCCTGCTTATCCATGCTGCCGTCGGTAGAGACGAAAGCCACCATCATCAGCGTGGTATCGCCGGATTTGGAGACCGACACCCCTTGCTGTTGCACCGCTTGCGGTAAGCGCTTTAGCGCCCCTTGGAGCTGGTTCTGCACCTGCTGCATCGCTTGATTAGGATCGGTGCCAGCGTTGAACGTCAGCGTCACGCTGGCCTGACCGGTGTTGGTACTTTGCGACGACATATACATCATGTTGTCGAGGCCGGTCATGTTCTGTTCGATAATCTGGGTAACGGTGTTTTCCAGCGTTTGCGCTGAAGCCCCAGGATAAGTGGCACTGATACGCACATTAGGCGGAGCGAGATTCGGGTATTGTTCGACAGGCAACGAAAAAATCGCCAAGGTGCCTGTCAGGCAAAGAATAATTGCCAGAACCCAGGCAAAAATAGGGCGGTCAATGAAAAAATTGGCCATGCAGCATGAACCTCGTTATGGCTTGTTATATTTTTGACAGCATCAGTTATGCTTATACCGCCTGGCAGGAGCCAGACGCCATTGCACTTTACTCGTGATAGGCAGGGAAAGCGTGGAGAAAAAATGGAGATAATGTAAATAACAGTGGTAGTCATCTACATTTATTGCAGAGTGAATGAAATTATCGCAGCAGGAGTTTGGCATGGAAATTAACCCGGTATTTGCCCGTCGTCTTTATCTTTGTTGGCTAATCAACCACAGCGAACGGCCTAATGTTCCGCGCCTGATGGAGTTGACCGGCTGGCCGCGCCGTACATTACAGGATGTGTTAAAAGCCTTACCCGGCTTGGGTGTGGAATTGCAGTTTGTTCAGCAGGGAGTGCGTAATAACGACGGTTTCTATCAGCTTGAAAACTGGGGGCCGTTGAATAAAAGCTGGATTAACCAGCATCATCTGGCGCTGCTGGCTGCGATCGAATAAATGTTCCCCGGCACGCCGGGGACGCATTATTGGCTCTTGTATTCCAGATACAAGACGGTGGCCGCCACGCGCGAACGCACGTTGAGCTTACGTAGCATGTTGCGAATATGCACCTTCACCGTTTCTTCAGAAATGTGCAATTGCGCCGCCACCTGCTTGTTTGACATCCCGCGCGCCACTTCCTGTAACACATCCAATTCACGTTCGGTCAGATCGGCAAACGGATCGTGCTGTTCGCTGCGCGATGCCAGATAGTCGACCACCGCTTCGCTTATCACATTCTTGCCTTCGGCGGCTTCACGGATATGCTCCAGCAACTGCTCGGGCTCGCTGTCTTTCAGCAGATAACCATCGGCACCGGCATCGATTAACGCATACACATCGCTGCGCGCATCGGAGACCGTCAGCACGATGATGCGGGCATCCACATCATCGTCACGCAAGGCTTTCAGCGTATCCAGCCCGGAGAGGCCTTTCATGTTGAGATCAAGCAGAATGACGTCTGGCGTCAATTGCCCGGCTAACGTGATGGCTTCGTTACCATTGCTGGCTTCCGCCACGACGGTAAACGTGGGGTCCAGCCCAAGCAACTGTTTGATGCCCCGGCGCATCAGTGGGTGATCGTCAACGATCATGACCTTGTAATTTTTCATCACCATGAAACATGCTCCCTGTAGCGAGTAAAACCACACAAGTGCCGGAGAGGGCACTTGGCTGTTAATCACAGAGCGGCGTTGGGTGCCGCAGATATTTTTAAAGGGTTACTACTGCTCAGCAGCAACGGATAAACCATCCCTTAAGGCGGAAAAATCAGGCAGATCTCTGTGCCTTTTTCTTTACCGCGCCGGATGTGTAACTTCCCCCCCAGGCGCGTCGCCCGTTCGCTCATAATGGTCAAACCGTAATGGCCTTCCGGTTCGTCCAGGCTGTCGATGCCGGAACCATCATCGCAGATAGTGATCTGATTATCGCCCTCTGGCGAGAGTTCGCAGCGAATCACAATTTCCTGCGCATCGGCGTGCTTGATGGCATTCAGTACCGCTTCACGCACGATCTGTAGTGCGTGAACCTGTTGCTGCGCATTCAGCGCCTGCGAGGCTAGTCGGCAGTGTAACTGAATCCGTGCGCTGGTCAGAAGCTTTAATGGCTCCAGCACCTGCTTCAGCGCCGCATTAAGATCGGCATCCTGAATGCTCAGGCGGAAGGTAGTCAGCAATTCACGCAGTTGGCGATAGGCGTCGGCCAGCGCCCGGTCAAAATCATCGATAATCTCGTGAGCGGCAGGCGGGCTGTCCACCAGCGTGCGTTTCAGCAAGGTGAGCTGGATACGCAGAAACGTCAGTGCCTGCGCCAGCGAGTCATGCAGTTCGCGGGCAATGGTGGCGCGTTCTTCCATCAGCAGAAATTGCATATGCTGCTTCTGCGCGCGATTGAAGTAAACGCTGCGGCTGAGCATATTGGCCACGCTCTGCATCAGATGCGGGTGGGGCGGCTGTTGCTGTTGCTGCCAACTCAGGCTGCCCAGCGGTTTGTTGTCCTGCGTAATGGCGATCGCCTGCCACTCCTGTTCCGCCAGCGGTTCACCACTGCCGATCTGCCATTGGCTGAGGTTGTCTTCCACATTCAGCCGGATGCATTGCAGTTGTTCACTCAGGCGCACAATACGCAACACCTTCTCGAACGCCCGCTGGTCAAGCTGCCCGGCGCTCAGCGCTTGTGAACAGCTGTAAAGCACTTCCAGCGTGCGGTTGGCCTGCTGTAGGCGCTCGGTTTTTTCCTGCACCTTATATTCCAGCGACTTATACAGCTTGGCCAGTTCGCCGGACATAGCGGTGAACGCCTGCGATAACACCCCCAATTCATTCGGTAACGATATGTCGAGTGGCGGATGGTTAAAATCGCGCTGCTGCATACGCTGGCTGGCATCCACCAAACGTTTCAACGGCGTCACCACTTGGCGGCGCATAAAGCGGATGCAGAACAGCACCAGAGCCACGATCGCGATATACCCCATGACGCTGATCGCCGCCACAATGCTCAGTTTGATTTCGGAATAGCGTTGCAGCGCCAGCACAAAATGGTCGATCTGATTAACATAGCTGGCCACGTTGGCCTGATAGTTTTCTGCATGTCCGGCCTGGATCTGCTTTTCCAGCGCCAGCCAGGATTGGCGCAGCGTCAGGTATTTTTCCCGCACGTCTCTCGGCACGTAAAAGCGATCGAGCTTGAGCAGGGCCGGTGCCAGCAGCGATTGTTGATATTGCAACAGGTGCTCGTTCAACTCACCGGCACCGTTGGCCAGTTCATATGCCAAGCGATAGCTCTGCATGCGCAGCGAACCGGCAATATTTACGGCTTCCGCATCGCGCAGGCTATCGGCTACGGTGGTCAGCGCCAGCCCGGTAGACAGCACCGAAAGTATCACGATGCTGATTAGCGCCTTGGCCAGGCTTCCTGTCACTGAGCGTTTTACGAGCAATTAGGCATCCTTATCTATGAGCGGGCCCAAGCCATCGAATTTCATTCACAAGCGAAATGATAACCTCTATGGCGTAAAATCACCGCGATTTTCGTCAAACGGCTTGGCGTGGCTTGATGGAGGTATCGCTATATAATTTAATAAATAACGCTCGCGTAAAAATCCGCACCAGAAACCCCCTATACATTGCCAGAGATTGATCTGGCGCAATCAACCTAGTGATTTACCCATAAAGAGTGATTATTTCCCCTTGGTGTTCAGCCTATTTTGTCCCTGCCCCTACAGGGGTTTTGAGACAAAAAATACAAAATTATAGAGTCATTTTTATACGCAGTGCGTATTTCTAACACTAAGGATAAACCGCATGGCCGAATTGTCGCGACGCAAACTGCTCAGCGGACAATGGCGTCATCATTCTGATGCGATCCGTCCCCCATGGTCGCGCGAAGCTCCTCTCTTTCTTACTGGTTGCACCCGATGCCAGGCGTGTATCGATGCCTGTGAAACCGGTGTGTTGATCGCTGGCAGCGGTGGTTTTCCTGAAGTTGATTTCCAACGTGCGGAGTGCACCTTTTGCCGCCAGTGCGCAGAGGCTTGCGAAGCACCGCTGTTTTATCCGCCGCAATACCCGCCTTGGCAGCAAGTGGCAACCTTTACCGCCTGCTGCCTGGCGTTGCAGGGCATTGAGTGCCGCAGTTGCCAGGATAACTGTGAAACGCAGGCAATCCGTTTCCGACCACAGTTGGGCGGGATCGCTAAA
Organism: Serratia sp. YWN4; assembly: GCF_055790845.1. Lineage (NCBI taxonomy): Bacteria > Pseudomonadati > Pseudomonadota > Gammaproteobacteria > Enterobacterales > Yersiniaceae > Serratia > Serratia sp. YWN4. The sequence continues at coordinate 3,801,311 of NZ_CM147696.1, read as the reverse complement.
CCGGCGCTCGAAGCGGCGGCCTGCAACGGCTGTGGTGCTTGTGTTGCCGGTTGCCCGGCGGCGGCGATCGCGATAACTCGGAGTGAAAATAATGAATAACGAATGGCATGTGAGCGGGTTGATGGTTCAGGCCCGGCCGGAAAAGTTTCCAGGGTTGATCCCAGCGCTGCTGGCGATCCCGGAGACGGAGATTCCGGTACAGAATCAACAGCAGGGTAAGTTGGTGGTGGTGATGCAGGCCGCACGCTCTCAGGCGTTGCTGGAAAAAATTGAGTCGGTGCGTGATTTGGATGGCGTACTGGCGGTGTCGCTGGTTTATCACCAGCAGGATGAGCAAGGTGAGGTAACGCCATGAAACTCAGTCGTCGAGACTTCATGAAAGCTAACGCCGCAGCGGCCGCCGCTGCGGCTGCCGGGCTGACGATCCCAACGGTCGCCCAGGCCGTGGTCGGCGGTGCTGATGAAATCAAATGGGACAAAGCGCCTTGCCGTTTCTGCGGCACCGGCTGCGGCGTGCTGGTGGGTACACAGAATGGCCGCATTGTCGCCTCGCAGGGCGATCCGGATGCGCCGGTCAACCGTGGCCTGAACTGTATCAAAGGCTACTTCCTGCCGAAAATCATGTACGGCAAAGACCGTTTGACACAGCCGCTGCTGCGGATGAAAAACGGCCAGTACGATAAAGAGGGTGAGTTCACGCCCATCGGTTGGGAGCAGGCTTTCGATATCATGGCCGAGAAGTTCAAAGCGGCGCTGAAAGAGAAAGGCCCGAATGCGATAGGTATGTTCGGTTCCGGCCAGTGGACGGTATGGGAAGGCTATGCCGCCGCCAAGCTGTTCAAGGCCGGTTTGCGTTCCAACAACCTCGATCCGAATGCTCGCCACTGCATGGCTTCGGCGGTAGTGGGTTTCATGCGCACCTTCGGCATGGACGAACCGATGGGCTGCTACGACGATATCGAGCAGGCCGACGCGTTCGTGCTTTGGGGTTCCAATATGGCGGAAATGCACCCGATCCTCTGGTCGCGCATCACCAACCGCCGTTTGGGTAACGATAAGGTCAACGTTTCCGTCCTGTCTACGTTCGAGCATCGCAGCTTTGAGCTGGCGGATAACGCTATGGTGTTCACCCCGCAGACCGATCTGGCGATCATGAATTACATCGCTAACTACATTATTCAGAACAACGCGGTCGATCAGGAATTCCTCAAGCAGCACGTCAATATCCGCAAGGGCGCGACCGATATCGGTTACGGCCTGCGTCCGACGCACCCGTTGGAAAAAGCCGCTAAGAATCCAGGCAGCGATGCCTCGGAGCCGATGAGCTTTGACGATTACAAAGCCTTCGTCGCGGAATATACGCTGGATAAAACCGCCGAGATGAGCGGCGTGCCGAAAGATCAGTTGGAAGCGCTGGCGAAGCTGTATGCCGATCCCAATGTGAAAGTGGTGTCTTACTGGACCATGGGTTTTAACCAGCATACGCGCGGCGTGTGGGCCAACAACCTGTGCTACAACCTGCACCTGCTGACCGGCAAGATCTCCAAGCCGGGCTGCGGGCCGTTCTCACTCACCGGCCAGCCTTCCGCCTGCGGTACTGCGCGTGAAGTGGGCACCTTTGCCCACCGTTTGCCTGCCGATATGGTGGTCACCAACGAAAAACACCGTCAGATCGCCGAAAAGATCTGGCAACTACCGGCGGGCACCATTCCAGAACAAATCGGGCTGCACGCGGTAGCGCAGGATCGGGCGCTGAAAGACGGCAAGCTGAATGCTTACTGGACCCTGTGTACCAACAACATGCAGGCCGGGCCGAATATTAACGAAGAGCGTATGCCGGGCTGGCGCGATCCGCGCAACTTTATCGTGGTTTCCGATCCGTACCCGACGGTGAGCGCGCTGGCGGCGGATCTGATCCTGCCAACCGCCATGTGGGTCGAGAAAGAGGGGGCTTACGGCAACGCTGAACGCCGCACCCAGTTCTGGCGTCAGCAGGTGAAAGCGCCGGGCGAGGCCAAATCCGATCTGTGGCAGTTGGTGGAGTTTGCCAAGCGCTTCAAGGTGGAAGAAGTGTGGTCAGCGGAACTGCTGAATCAGAAACCGGAATACCGTGGCAAGACCCTGTATGACGTGCTGTTCGCCAACGGTGAAGTCAATAAATACAAGCTGGAAGAGATCCCGGCGGCTCAGTTGAACGACGAAGCGCGTGACTTTGGTTATTACATCCAGAAAGGGCTGTTTGAAGAGTATGCCGGTTTCGGGCGCGGTCATGGTCACGATCTGGCGGCGTTCGACATGTACCACCAGGCGCGCGGCCTGCGCTGGCCGGTGGTCGATGGCAAAGAAACCCTGTGGCGTTACCGCGAAGGCACCGATCCTTATGTGAAAGCGGGTGAAAGCGTGCGTTTCTATGGCAAACCAGACGGCAAAGCGGTGATCTTCGCGCTGCCGTTTGAACCGGCAGCAGAAAGCCCGGATCAGGAATACGACCTGTGGCTGTCTACCGGCCGCGTGCTGGAGCATTGGCATACCGGTTCAATGACGCGCCGCGTGCCGGAACTGCATCGCGCCTTCCCAGAAGCGGTGACGTTTATCCACCCGCTGGATGCCAAAGATCGCAACCTGCGCCGGGGTGACAAAGTGAAAGTGGTGTCCCGCCGTGGTGAGGTGATCAGTATCGTCGAAACCCGTGGCCGCAACCGCCCACCGAAAGGTCTGGTGTATATGCCGTTCTTTGATGCGGCGCAGTTGGTCAATAACCTGACGCTGGATGCTACCGATCCGCTGTCAAAAGAGACCGATTACAAGAAGTGTGCGGTAAAACTGGAGAAGGTATAAGGCCAAAGCCATGAGCCAGCAACGAGATAAAACCCCGGCGCGGCGGCGCTTCCTGCGTGATGCCGCCCGCAGCGCCGCCGGATTGGCGGGGATCGCCGTACTGCTTGGGTTGCAGCAGCAACAGTCGCAGGCGCGTGACGGTTTGGCCTTGCGGCCACCGGGCGCGCTGGCGAATGGGGCGTTTGACAGCGCCTGCATCCGCTGTGGCCAGTGCGTGCAGGCGTGCCCGTATCAAACGCTGAAACTGGCCACGCTGCTTTCACCGCTGGCTGCGGGAACGCCTTACTTTGTGGCAAGGGATATCCCTTGCGAGATGTGCGAAGACCTGCCGTGCGTGGTGGCCTGCCCAAGCGGTGCGCTGGATCCTTTGCTGACCGATATCGATCAGGCGCGGATGGGGTTGGCAGTGCTGCTGGATCATGAAAATTGCCTGAACTGGCAGGGTTTGCGCTGTGACGTCTGTTACCGCGTCTGCCCGCAGATCGACAAGGCGATTACGCTGGAGCTACAGCACAACCAACGTACCGGCAAGCACGCGATGTTCCTGCCTACGGTACACAGCGATGCTTGCACCGGCTGCGGCAAGTGCGAACAGGCCTGCGTGCTGGAACAGGCGGCGATCAAGGTGTTGCCAATGGAACTGGCACGCGGTCAGTTGGGCGAGCATTACCGCTGGGGCTGGCAGGAAAAACAGCGTGCAGGGCATTCGTTGGTGCCGGAAGGGATCACATTACCGGCACGCGGCGCAAAGGGAGGTGAATGATGGCCAATCCTGTTGCACAAGCCGGGCGTGATGCCCGCCTGCGCCATGGCTGGTGGCGCAGCAACCGCTTCCTGATCCTGCGGCGCAGCAGCCAACTGCTGATCTTGCTGATGTTTTTATCCGGGCCGCTGTGGGGCGTCTGGATCCTGCGCGGCAACTACAGCGCCAGTTTACTGTTGGAGACGATCCCGCTCACCGATCCGTTGATGATGCTGGAAAGCCTGTTGGCCGGGCATTGGCCCGCCTGGCTGGTGTGGGTGGGCACGGCAGTGGTGCTGATCTACGGCCTGATCGGCAATCGGGTGTTCTGCGGCTGGGTTTGTCCGTTGAACCCGGTCACCGATCTGGCGGCCTGGCTGCGGCGCAAGCTGGGCCTGCGGCAGTCGGCCAGCCTACCGCGCGGCCTGCGCTACGGCATTTTGATCGCCGTGCTGGTGGGTAGCGCCGTCAGCGGCACGCTGCTGTGGGAATGGCTCAACCCGGTTGCCCTGATGGGCCGTGGTTTGATCCATGGCACTGGCGAGGGAGCGTTGAGCTGGCTGAAAGGCTTGGTCGCCGCTTTTGGTGCCGGGATCTGGCTGATTGTGGCCTTGTTCCTGTTCGACCTGCTGGTGGTTGAGCACGGCTGGTGTGGCCATCTTTGCCCGATGGGCGCTTTGTACGGCGTGATTGGCAGCCAAGGCGTGGTGCAGATCAGCGCTGAGCAGCGCGAAAACTGCACCCGCTGTATGGATTGTTTCCACGTTTGCCCGGAACCGCAAATTCTGCGCGAACCCTTATTGCTGCAAAAAGGCACGCCACAGGTGGCCAGTGATGCCTGTATTGCCTGCGGACGCTGTATCGACGTCTGTGCAGAAAATGTATTCGAAATTAAGACCAAATTTCATTATTCGGGAGCCAAAAAATGAAAAGCAATGTCCTGAACAAGCCGCTTTCCCTGTGTGGTGCGCTGCTGTCGCTGGTGGTTGCCAGCTTCGTGTTTGCCGCCAGCGATGTGGATCTTCAGCAGTCGCCAGAGGTTTCCGCCACTGTCGAAGGGCAGATTAAAATGCCGAAACAGCAGGAAAAGATGGCGCTGAACTATGTCAACCAGCCGCCGATGATCCCGCACAGCATTGATGGTTATCAGGTCACCAAGAACACCAACCGCTGCTTGCAGTGCCACGGTGTGGATAGTTATCGCACGACCGGCGCACCGCGTGTCAGCCCGACGCACTTTATGGACAGTGACGGCAAAGTGCTCGGTGAAGTTGCACCACGCCGCTATTTCTGTTTGCAATGTCACGTACCACAAACCGATGCTGCACCGATCATCGGTAACGATTTCAAGCCTATGACGGGCTTTGGGCAATAAGCGGGGGAGTTATGGCCGAACGTAATAATGCAACATCTGAGAAAAAGGCCGGGCTGATTCGCCGTTTATGGCGCTGGTGGCGCAGGCCGAGCCGTTTGGCGTTGGGCACGCTGCTGCTGTTGGGTTTTGTCGCCGGGATCATTTTCTGGGGCGGTTTCAACACCGGGATGGAAGCGGCTAACACCGAGCAGTTCTGCATCAGTTGCCATGAAATGCGCGAAAACGTCTACGAGGAATATATGGATAGCGTGCACTACAGCAACCGCAGCGGCGTTCGCGCCACCTGCCCGGATTGCCACGTACCGCACGAGTGGGCACCGAAAATGCTGCGCAAGCTGAAGGCCAGCAAGGAACTGTATGGCAAGGTGTTTGGCGTGATCGACACGCCGCAGAAGTTTGAAGCACACCGCTTAGCGATGGCCAGTAACGAATGGGCGCGTATGAAGGCCAATGACTCACAGGAATGTCGTAACTGCCATAACTTTGAGTATATGGATTTCAGCGCCCAGAAAACCGTGGCGGCCAAAATGCATGATAAAGCGATTACCGAAGGCAAAACCTGTATTGATTGCCATAAAGGGATCGCGCATAAACTGCCGGATATGCGCGAAGTGCCGAGCGGTTTCTAAACCATGAGTGTTAAAAACCCCGCAGTGCTGCAAAGCCTGCGGGGTTTTTTGTTGCAAATCCACCGTAGCTGCGTTTTGCTATTGGCACAGGATTGGGTTGCTCAGCTAACGGAAACCAGGTTTATGCCATCGAAGATTGAAAATATCAGGAAAGAGCTGTTGTCGAACAACTGGTATGTGTTGAATAAATATACCTTTGATTTAAAAAGAAAAAATGGCGAATCCGTCGAACAGGTACGTGAAGTGTACGATCGCGGTAACGGTGCCACTATTCTGCTGTATAACCGTGCCAAAGGCACCGTGGTGCTGACCAATCAATTCCGTATGCCGACCTACGTCAACGGCAATGCCAGCGGTATGCTGCTGGAAGCCTGCGCCGGGCTGCTGGACGCGGATTCGCCCGAGCAGTGCGCCCGCCGCGAAGCGATCGAAGAAACCGGTTTTCAGGTGGATAAAGTACAGAAAATCTTCGAAGCCTATATGTCGCCAGGGGGCGTGACGGAGATCGTCTATTTCTTTATTGCCGAATATCAGGATAACGAGCGCCAAACCGTAGGTGGTGGCATCGAAGATGAAGATATCGAAGTGGTGGAGCTGCCGTTCTGCGAAGCGGTGGCGATGATCGCCGATGGCCGCATCAAGGACGGCAAAACCATTATGCTGTTGCAGTATCTGCAAATTCATCGGGTGATGGCGTGACTTTTTGCCGCTGCCATCAAGATACGGTTACGGAAAAAATAAATGAAATCAGACGATAATCGCACTGTGTCCGCCGACTCTTCTCTCATTGATATGGCTGAGTTGAGGATGCTAACGGGTCGGGAAACTTTTACCAAAGGCACACAACTGATGGAGAAAGGTTGCGTCAGCAATCTGCGCATGCGTGGTTCACTGGTCACTGCCGATGTGTTAGGTAGTTACACTTATCAGGTGATGATTGCTCTTAAACCTGAACTGCAATGTAGCTGTACCTGCCCGGCAGCCGATTATATGGAGGTTTGCAAACATGCCGTCGCCGTCGTATTGCAGTTGAATCAGCCCGATAATGTGCCGAAGGAAGATAATGATGAGCAACTGTTGCGCCGTTATTTCGAACAAAAACAGGCTGACGATCTCATCACATTATTACTGCAATCGCTACGTGGTAATGAAAGCTTAGCGAAGGCATGGCTGCTTGAGGCCACGCTGGCGTTTGAACCGGCCTCGCTGGCACAGCTGAAAAAAATGGTGACCAAGGCCATGCCCGCACGTGCGCTTTGGAACTGGCATGAGGTGTTTGGCTATTTCTCCGCCGCAGAAGCGCAGTTGGGGAGTATCTGGACGGCGATGGAAAAGTTACCCGTCGCAGAACAGTGGTTACTGACCGAGCATGTGTTGAAACGCCTGAATAACGTGTTAGGGCGCATTGACGATTCTGGCGGTTATCGCTTTGCTATTGAAGGCCAACTTTTTGAAAAAATGCCTGCAATTTTTGAAAAACTCGACTGGTCAGCAGCAAAGAAAGCGCAATGGCTGTTTGAACATCTGAATCAGACTGAATATGACGTATTCCCAGCAATTGGTGAGCATTTTTCTATTACGGGTGAAGTGCAAAACGGCCTGTTGAAGTTATGTAATGATGCCGTCGAAACGATGGCCGCCGAGCTTAAAATGGCAGATCAACCGTTTGAGCTGGCATGGCAAATGAGAAGCTATGCCACCCCCTTATTAGAGGCCGCCCAACAAAACGGTAACTGGCGTGAAGAGGTGCGTTTGCTGTCGATGCTGGCTCACCGTTGCCATGACTACCTGGATCTCAGCAAGTTTTGCCTAGGGCACCAGGAAGAACTGGATGCGGAAGATTGGTTGCTGAAAGCGAAAAAAGTGGCGACACCCTATGAGCAAACCGCCTGTACCCACCAAGAGGTGCGAGTAAAAATGGCCCTCGGGGAACATCAGCAAGCATGGCGGGTTGCCTGGTGCGGTTTTGAACAACACCCTAGTTATCATGAATATCAATATCTGCTCACTGTTCATGAGGAACTCGGGCGGCCAGAACCCGAACTGCTAACCAAAGTGGAACAGGTGCTGCTCAACGCGCCGCGTCAGCAGAGGGAACTGGTCGATTTTTATCTGGCAAACCATGAGATTGAAAAAGCGAAAGCCTGTATCAGGAGCGGGGGAGGATCGCGAGAACAAATACTGCAACTGGCCGATTTATCTATTGCCAAGCAACCGGCGGAGGCGCTGGCACTCTATCTGCTGGTAGTAAAAAAGCTTATCGAACAGGGCAATGCATCGTCGTATGAACAGGCAGCACAGTTATTATTGCATCTACAGGCGAAACTCAAGGCAAGCCAGCATCCTTTAAACGATTTCAACCACTCCGTGGCGCAATTGGCCACGGAGTTTCGGCGTAAGCGCAATATGCTGGCCTTGTTGAATACGCATTTTGCCGATTGCCTGTAGCGCCGCCGGGCTGGAATTACAGCTCGGCGGCCAGCCTATCTTCCAGCTTCTGCTGGTCAACGGCGAATAGTCGGATGCCTTCAGCCAGTTTCTCTACCGCCATAGCATCCTGATTATGCAGCCAGCGGAACTCGGCTTCGGCCAGCGGAGCGGGTGGGTGGAAGGCTTCGACCGATGGTGCCAGTTGGCGTTCAATTGGTTGCTCGCTCTGTTTCAACTGTTCCAGCAGATTGGGCGCAATGGTTAAACGATCACAGCCCGCCAGCGCCAGAACCTGTTCAACCTTACGGAAGCTGGCCCCCATGATCACCGTCTGGTAGCGATGCTGCTTGTAGTATTCATAAATCGCGCGGACCGACTTCACGCCGGGATCCTGTTTGGCATCGTAGTCCGCCATTGGCTGTTTGGCCTGATACCAGTCATAGATACGGCCAACGAACGGTGAGATCAGGAATACGCTAGCCTCGGCGCAGGCGCGGGCCTGAGCAAAGGAGAACAGCAGCGTCAGGTTGGTGTTGATCCCTTCTCTTTCCAGCTCTTCAGCCGCTTTGATACCTTCCCAGGTGGCGGCCAGCTTGATCAGAATGCGCGATTTCGCGATCCCTTGCGCCTGATACAGCCCAATCAGCTTGCGTGCTTTGGCCACGCACATACCGCGATCGAACGACAGGCGGGCATCCACCTCGGTAGAAATCCGGCCCGGCACGCTTTTCAGGATCTCTACGCCAATATTGACCGCCAGCTTATCGCTGGCATTAATCAACTGGGTTTCCTTGCTGCCATGCTGGCGAGCGTAGTTGAGCGCCTCGACGATCAGTGGCCGATATTGCGGCAGCGCAGCGGCTTTGAGGATCAGCGAAGGGTTAGTGGTGGCATCCTGAGGTTCGAACTGGCGGATCGATTCGATATCGCCACTGTCGGCGACCACGACGGTTAACTGTTTGAGTGCGTCTAACTGGTTCATCGATAAGCTCCTTGCTCAATAGTGAGTAAATGAGAATGTTTTTCATCTAGGCCAACACAGTGCCTGATAACGCCGACGAATAACATGCGCTTTTACTGATTGCTATGATGGACAATAACAATCAGCGTTGGCCGATAACCTGTTCGTAATAGCCGATTTTTGCCACTTTGGGTGCCGATCCTCCCCCTTCAAACTCCGAGGCCAGCCAGGCTTCGACGATCGATTTCGCCAATTCCGGGCCGATAACGCGTGCGCCCAGAGTGATGATCTGCGCATCGTTGCTCTTGCGCGCCCGCTGGGCGGAATAGGTGTCATGACACTGCGCTGCGCGGATCCCCGGCACTTTGTTAGCCACGATGCTCATACCAATGCCGGTGCCACACAGCAGGATCCCTCGTTGGTGCTTGCCATCCTTGATCGCCTGCGCCACTTCAAAGGCAATATCCGGGTAGCTGCTTGATAACCCATTATTTTCTGGTGCGTAGTCGGTAACGGGGATATTGCGTTGTTGCAGGCAGGCAACGATCACATTCTTCAGTTCAATGGCGGCGTCATCGGCGCCGATAGCAATAGGCAACATAAAGATCTCCAGGTTGATAGCGATAAGGTTGACGATCTCGGTGGCACGTCATGGGGTTACCATAACCATAGATAATCAAATGTTCAACAAATGTTCTTTTGTTTTTATGTGAATCATGCGAAATGGACATGTATAGTGACTTAAATACCAATAAATAGGTATTAATTGAAGTTTTAGTCATTTATTGAGGTCTTTTTGAGCGGTATCACAGTTTGAAAAGTTGGTGGTGGGCAATTCGATACAGAGTGAGTAGTGTTCATATGTTCTTTAAATGTATTAATGATCATTATGGCGAACCCTACCAGAGGAGAGAACTATGTGTCAGAACTGCGTAACACCGGCAAAAATGGCCGAAGGCATTCCTGAAACCATGAAAGCGGTGGTGGCTTATGCCCCGCACGATTACCGCCTGGAGGAAGTGGCAGTACCGAAAATTGGCCCGAAAGAGATCCTGATCAAGGTTGAAGCCTGTGGGATCTGCGCCGGTGACGTTAAAGCGTTTGAAGGGGCCGCCAGTTTCTGGGGCGATGACAAGCAACCGGCTTATATCAAAGCGCCGATGATCCCCGGCCACGAATTTATCGGTCATGTGGTGGGTTATGGCGAAGGGGTTGAAGGATTCAATCTGGGCGATCGGGTGATCTCTGAACAGATCGTCCCATGCTGGGAATGCCGTTTCTGTAACCGAGGCCAGTATTGGATGTGTGAAAAACACGATCTGTACGGCTTCCAGAAAAACGTCAATGGCGGTATGGCGGAATACATGAAGTTCACCAAAGAAGCCATCAACTATCACGTACCTGCGGATATGCCGATCGAAGATGCCATCCTGATCGAACCTTATGCCTGCTCGTTCCATGCGGTGCAGCGCGCCAATATCAAACTGGGCGATGTGGTGGTGCTGGCCGGTGCCGGGACGCTCGGGTTGGGCATGATCGGGGCGATAAAAAAATCCGGCCCGGCCAAGCTGGTGGTGCTCGATCTGTCTGACGAGCGTTTGGCGTTGGCGAAAAAGTTTGGTGCCGATGTGGTGCTGAATCCGCTGCGTGACGACGTGATGGCCATCGTCAAAGGCATGACCGAAGGCTATGGCTGCGATATCTACATTGAAGCCACCGGCGCGCAGAAGTCCGTCGAACAAGGGCTGATGCTGATCCGCAAACTGGGCACCTTTGTTGAGTTCTCGGTATTCAAAGATCCGGTAACCGTCGACTGGAGCATTATCAGCGATCGCAAAGAGCTGGATGTGCTGGGTTCACACCTCGGCCCCTATTGCTATCCGCTGGTGATCGAAGGCATCCGCAATGGCGATCTGCCCACCGAAGGCGTAGTCACGCAAACGCTGCCGCTCGAGCAGTTTGCCGAAGGTTTCGCAATGATGAAACGCGGCGTCGGCTCGATCAAAGTGGTGCTCAACCCGAATCTGTAATGCCTGCATCGTTCTGGTGCGGGTGAGCCTGCACCTTGATATCAAATGTGCTGAGGTGTGCTATGTGGAATGGACTGATTCATCGCATTGGTCTTTCGCCAAAATTAATGCTCGGTTATGCCGGCGTGCTGGTCTTTATGATGGGGGAAGGGCTGGAACAAGGCTGGCTCTCGCCTTATCTGATCGGCAAAGGATTAACCATTCAGGAATCGGCGCTGGTGTTCAGCGTCTACGGTTTTGCTGCGGCGATTGCCGCCTGGTTTTCTGGCGTGCTGGCAGAGATTTTCACCGCCCGCCGGGTGATGATGGCCGGGCTGCTGCTGTTCCTGCTGGGTTCGGTGTGCTTTCTGGTGTGGGGGTTACCGAGCAATAACCTGGCGATCATGGTGCCGACCTATGCCCTGCGCGGGCTGGGTTATCCGCTGTTTGCCTATGGTTTTCTGGTGTGGGTGGCCTATGAGGCACCGCCGGAAAGGTTGGGATCGGCAGTGGGGATCTTCTGGTTTGTCTACAGCGGCGGTCTGAGCGTGTTGGGGGTGCTCTATTCCAGCATCATGCTGCCGCACCTGGGCGAGATCCATACCCTGTGGAGCGCGTTAATTTTTGTGGTACTGGGTGCAATGATCGCGCTGATGCTCAACCGCACGCCCGGCCATGCCGAAGCGGGCAACCGAGAAAAAGCCTCCCTCAGCTATGTGCTGAAAGGCATCACCATCGCGTTTGAAAACCCGAAAATCGGCCTGGGTGGCATTGTGCGTACCATCAACACCTCGGCGGCGTATGGCTTTGTGGTGTTTATGCCGATGTACATGATGGATATCGGCTTTAGCCGCACCGACTGGTTGCAGATGTACGCGGCGCTGTGGACGGTCAATATCATCTTCAACCTGATCTTCGGCGTAATCAGCGACGGCCTGGGCTGGCGCAACGTCGTCATGTGGTTTGGCTGCGTTGGCTGTGCGATCACCACGCTGCTGTTCTATTACGTTCCCTATTTCCTGGGGCCAAGTTATCTGCTGACCGTCTGTGCTGCGGGCATGTTCGGTGCCTGTTTGGCGGCATTCGTGCCACTTTCGGCGATTATGCCCACGCTGGCGCCAGAGAATAAAGGTGCTGCCATGTCGATCCTCAACCTTGGCGCCGGGCTGAGTACCTTTGTTGGCCCGGCGGTAGTGGGTTTGTTTATCGGCAGCCTGGGCAGTGGTGGAGTGATCTGGATTTTCACCGGCCTGTATCTGTTCGCCGGTGCGCTGATGAAGTTTGTCACCTTACCGAAAAAGCGTGCTGCGGCGGCTGAAGAGGGTAACCCCCGCTTGGCAAACATATCCTGAGCTACAGGATAAGGAGCAAATGATGTCGACTGAAAGCAATGAATTTTCCCTGCAAGGAAAAGTGGCGTTGATCACCGGGGGCGCGGCAGGCATCGGCTTTGCCATCGCCGAACGTTATCTGCAAAGCGGTGCCAGGGTGGTATTACTGGATCGCACGCCGCAGGTGGTGGCGATCGCCCAACTGCTGGATGCTGAATCAGCGCTGGGGATAGTGACGGACGTGACCGACAAAGCTGCGCTAACGCAGGCCGTCGCCCAGGCGAAGGCCCATTTTGGCCGCCTGGATGTGTTGGTCAACAGTGCCGGAATTGTGGCGCTGCATCCAGCAGAGGAACTGCCGGAAGAGGCCTGGGATCGCACCATGGCGGTCAACCTAAAAGGCGTGTTTCTCGCCAGCCAGGTGGCGGGCCACTATTTTCTCCGTCAGGGGAGCGGCAGCATTATCAACCTGGCTTCACAAGCCGGTGTGGTGGCGTTACCCAATCACCTGGCTTACTGCGCCAGCAAGGCCGGAGTGATCGGCTTAACCCAGGTATTGGCACTGGAATGGGGGCCGCACAACGTGCGGGTCAACGCCATCTCTCCCACCGTGGTATTAACCGAACTGGGGCGTAAAGCCTGGTCGGACGATGTGGCCGAGCAGATGAAACAGAAAATCCCGCTGCGGCGCTTTGCCGAACCACAGGACATCGCCGCCAGCGCGCTGTTTTTGGCCAGCGATGCGGCCAGCATGATCACCGGTGCCAACCTGCTGGTTGACGGCGGTTACACCATTCAATAATCCGCAAGAGAGGCAACGATGAACAGAATCATTAACGATCCCGATCGCGTGGTGGAAGACGCCATCCAAGGCTACTTGCTAGCTCATCCGAACTATTTTGCTGCAACTGGCAATGCGCGGGTGCTGAAATACCCGGCGGTACCGATTAAAGGCAAAGTGGGGATCGTCACCGGCGGCGGTTCAGGCCATGAACCGGCGTTTCTGGGCTATATCGGCAAAAACATGCTGGATGCGGTGGCGATTGGGGAAATCTTCTCTTCCCCGACCGCCGGAGCATTTCTGGATGCGTTCAAGGCGGCCGACAGCGGTGCGGGTGTTGCCTGCCTGTATGGTAATTACGCTGGCGATAATATGAATGTCAAAATGGCGATGAAAAAGGCAGCAGCGGCCGGTATGGCGGTGAAAACCGTGGTAGCGAACGACGATGTGGCCTCGGCACCCGCCAGCGAAATTGAAAAGCGCCGTGGCGTGGCCGGTGAGATCCTGATGTGGAAGGTCGGCGCGGCCGCTGCGGCGCAAGGCTACGATCTGGACGGTGTGATCGGCGCGGCGCAAAAGGCCATTGATAATTGCCGCTCGATCGGCGTTGGCCTCAGTTCCTGCACCATCCCGGCGGTGGGTAAACCGAATTTCCATATCGAAGACGGCAAGATGGAGATCGGCATTGGTCACCACGGCGAGCCGGGGATCGAGGTTTCGCCGATCCAGTCAGCGCTAGCGATGGCCGGGACGATGCTCGACTTTGTGCTTAACGATATGCCGCTGGCAAAAGGGCAGGAGGCGGTGGTGTTGGTTTCCGGGCTGGGGGCAACGCCGGTGATGGAGCTGTACATCTATTATGCCGAGATCGAAAAGCGCCTCACTGCGCAAGGCGCGAAGGTGCATCGCTGCTATGTGGGTAACTATTTTACCTCGCTGGAAATGATGGGGGTGACGCTGACGCTGATGAAGCTCGACGATGAATTGAAAACCTTAATCGACATGCCTGCCCATTCATTAGGCTTAACCCAGGTGGAGTGAACCATGGAAGAACATATTTCGACGCAGCATGGCAATGAGATTGTGGCCGCTTTGGTGCGGGTGATCGTCAGCAATCGCGAGTATCTCAGTGAAATTGATGGCGCAATTGGCGATGGCGATCACGGCATTAATATGGCGAAAGGCTTTGCCATGTGCGGTGAAACCATCAAGGGCCAGCCACTGACGCTGGCGCAGGCGTTTGATGCGGTTTCTGACGCGCTGATGGAAGGGATTGGCGGTTCAATGGGGCCGCTGTATGGCAGCCTGTTTATGGGCATGGCCGACAGCGTGCGTGATCAACCGGTGCTGGATAAGCGGGTATTTCTGGCCATGCTGCAAAATGGCCTGAGTGAATTACAGGACATCAGCAGCGCAGGCGTCGGCGACAAATGCCTGATGGACACCTTGCTCCCGGCAATCGCCCGCTTTGAACAGGCCGTGCAACGGGGGGAGAGTTTCAGCGATGCACTGGCACACATGAAGCAGGCGGCGATTGCCGGGCGTGATTCCACGCGCGATCTGGTGGCGAAGATTGGCCGCGCCAGCCGGTTGGGCGAGCGTTCGCGCGGCGCACTGGATGCCGGTGCGGTTTCCTGCTGCCTGCTGTTGTGTCAATTGGCCGATCAGGTCACGCAAGGCCTAAATACCGTGAGTGCGTGAATGGCTGTCCCCTTGGCTTGCTGCACCTGGAAATCCATTGGGTATATACTGCTGTTTGACCAAGGGGATAACCGCTCACACTTGTTGTGAGGAAACGTATAACGGATGGAAAAACACACAGTGACCCAGGATAACGAACTGCTGACTGAAATTGCCGTTGCCTATTATCAGGACGAAATTACTCAGGAAGAGATTGCAAAAAAATTCGGTATCTCACGCATCAAGGTTGGGCGCTTGCTCAAGCGTGCCAAAGAAGAGGGCATTGTTGAGATCACCGTGCGCTACCATCCCGTCTTCAGCACCCGCCTGGAACAGCAGATGCTGGAGCGTTTCCCCATCAGCCGTGCGCTGATTGCGCTCGATCATCAGGATGAAGAAGAGCAGCGGCGTCAGGTGGCGGCCTTGGTTTCTGGCTATTTAGCGATGTCGCTGAAAGACGATATGGTGTTGACGGTCGGGCAGGGGCGCAATGTGGCGGCGATTGCCGATCACATCGGCAGCGTGGCGCAAAAAAACTGCAAGTTTATCTGTGGCATTGGCGGCACGCATCGCCCCGGTGATGCGATTAACGCCGACCATATCAGCCGCCGCTTGGCGAAGAAGTTTGGCGGCAGCAGCGAAACGCTGTACGCCCCGGCCTATGTTGAGAACCGGGCGCTAAAAGAAGCCTTTATGCAGAACGGCACCATCAAGGAAACCCTCGATCGGGCACGCAAGGCGGACGTTGCGCTGGTGGGGATTGGCGATATGAACGAGAACAGCTATATGGTGAAGCTGGGTTGGTTTACGCCGCATGAGATTATTGACGCCAGCCTGAATCAAGGAGTGATCGGCGATATCGCCGGTTACGACTTTTTTAATGCGCAGGGGCAGCATGTGGATACGGTAATGAACGATCGCGTTATCGGCCTGAGTATCGATGAACTGCGCCGTATCCCTTGCGTGATTGCCATTGCGTCGGAAAACACCAAGGCGCTGGCGATATTGGGCGCGTTGCGTACCGGGGCGATCGATATTATCGCCACCAGCGCCCTCAATATCCGCACCATTCTTAATATGTCGCAGTAACCAGACGATAACAGAGTTCAGCCTTTCCAGGCTGAACCCTGTGTTACTGCAACTCCTCGAGTTAATTGCTCAGATTCACATCAATCGCCTGATAAAAGGCGTTCGCCGTGTCTGCTACATCCCACACAGCGAGGATCACATGCGAACCGCTACGATCGGCGGGTATATTGCACTGGTGGGTCACCTTGGCCGCCGGGATCGCACCACCGTCATTAAACTGGCAGAACGGCGTCAGCTCAAAGGAAGCGCGGGTTAATGGCTGAGTGGCATCCCAACCCTGTTTGGTAATGAAATAACGCCAACTGGTGGTGCTGTGGCGGGCGGTCAGATTCCAGGTAAAAGCGTTGGCACCGGTTTTCAGGTTGAGCTTATTCCAGCGCGCTGGTGATTGCTGATCCAGCTCGAAGAAGGTGGATTTATCGGCACTGGCAATATGGCCATCCGCTGGGCCGCTTTGTGGGAAACCTTTCAGGCCTTCCACGCTTTGTGGTTCATATTGCACGCTACCGCACTGGGTGTTGAGCTGTAGTTTGCATTGATAAGCACGGCTGGCTGGGGATTCGACGTAGCCATGGGCATGGGCCTGCTGGGAAATACCGAGAATGGCGGCGCTTAACAAGCCTAATAACATCAGCGTTTTGTTCATAATAACTCCTGTTCGTAAATAATAACTTATGGATTGGGTTTATTTTCACCAGTCGCAACTCTGCTGCGAATTAAATTAAACAGACTGACTGGCTTGTTATGTTTTTATCATTCTCGCTTTCAGGCAGGATGGAATGTTCTATCGGCTACCAACTGAAATTATTATGATGAACACTTTTCGTTGATAGATTGAGTTGGCGTTTAATTTATGTTTTTGGGGGGCCATGATGAGTTTTATTTAAAGATGTCATGAAATGTCTTTCAGGTAGCGTTTAGATTATTGGAGTATATTGCTTTGGCTTGGCTGTTTTTGTATGAATTGGTTGACTTTTGCGCACCAATACGCTGGGGTGTTTAGTGTCGATTTTTCTTATTTATGCTCAAGAGGAATATGTATGACTAGATTGTCCCTGGATGCGATTAAAATAATCAGCACCATTAAGAGTACCGGTTCTTTTTCTATGGCGGCAGAGGTGTTGCATAAAACACCTTCTGCAATTTCTTATCGCGTTTCTAGTATTGAAAGCAAGCTGTGCGTGAAGCTTTTCCACCGTAATGGGCCAATGATAACCCTGACGGATGAAGGAGAGTTTCTGTTACAGGAAGGGGGGTGGATACTAAATGCAGTGCGGGATCTGGAGCGTCGGGTAAGGAATATCCCCAAGATGGATAACCACATCCGTATTGCGCTAGATAAGTTTTTCCCAATAGAAACAATGATTCAGGATATCCGTGACTATATCAGTCACAGTCCAGATGCCAATATCTCAGTACAACGGGAGGCACTGAACGGCACCTGGGATGCGTTGAAAAATAATCGGGCAGATTTGATTGTGGCTATTGGGCAGATCCCGGAGAGTGTGCAGGCGAAAACCTTGATGCTCGGTAAACTGGAGTTTGTGCTCTGCGTGTCCCCTTCGCATCCGTTTGCCGCACAGAGAAAAGCCATCAGCAAGAATCAACGGCTGAATGACATTGTGGTGGTGATTGCCGACAGTAGCCACGAATTGCCTAAACGTAGTACCGGCATCTTGCCACGACAACGCCAACTGGTGGTGTGTGATGTTGAAAGTAAGCTGACGCTGCTAAAACGCGGAATTGGCCATGGGTTCCTGCCACCGGCACTGGTTGAGAAAGAGTTAAGCTGCGGGGAACTGGTGGCGGTGCCGGTGGATACGCAAAAGGGGGATGAGATGATCTGGCTGGCGTGGCATCCGGCCAGCAAAGGGAACGGGTTTAGCTGGTGGCACGAGCGCCTGACGCGCAAAACTGATGTTTTCAGCCTGATGGGGCGTGAGGTTGTTCGTGAAGGGGGATACCCTTGGTGTAACCCGTAACCAATAAGCCGAGCGAAGGGATGCGAAAATTAATCGATTTATATAATAAAAAGCCCTGTCGCTGATGGCCACGGGTTTTTTTATTGCGAGGTCATTCATCTCGATAGGCTGGAGTAGGGAAGCATTATTTTATAGTTTTGCCCGGTGAAATATCGAGCATTCAAAAGAATACGACAAAGCGATTGCCCGCAATATAATTATTGAACTGAAATGCTGAAGTGAAGTAAATAAGGTGAATGATTTTGACGATATCTTAAAGTTTAATTCGCTTGCTTTGCTGTAGGCTATTTAATTAGATTCTCATTATCGCTTAATGATATCAGTGTTGTAGTGTTTTTAATAAAAAATGGAGGGAAGCTATGTCCAGCTTAGAGCCAGACGCTGTTGGCTTAATCATTCAGCGGTTTTTTGAATTTATTCAACCGATCGTGAATGCCATTTTGGCTGGTTCAATGGCGCTATTAAAAGGCGCTTACCAAAATATGAGGCTGCGAAGGCGCTTATTAAATGCAGGTATCTGTGCGTTATTGGCATTGACGATGCGCGATCTGTTGTCATTGATGGGGTTCGAATTGAAATGGGCCAATATTGCCAGCGTATTAATTGGTTTTCTTGGAGCAGATTACCTCGGTGATTTAATTAAAAAATTCATTGGAAAAAAAACGGGGTTTAAACATGATAAATGAAATTTCTGAGGTGCAATTTACTACTCATAGTGAGAAAAAATTAACCGGCGTACATCCTGATTTGGTACGGGTGATGCGCTTGGCACTGTGTTACTCACTGGTGCCATTTTCTATTACTGAAGGCTTGCGTACCCTGGCCCGTCAGCGCGATCTGCTGCGTGAGGGCAAAAGCCAGACGCTGAAAAGTCGCCACCTGACCGGGCATGCGGTGGACGTGGTGGCCATGCCCGCGGGGGTGGTGTCCTGGGAATGGGATTACTATGCCCAAATTGCGGTGGCGGTGCGCCGGGCTGCGCAGGAGTGTGGCATTAACGTTGAATGGGGCGGTGAGTGGAGAACGTTGAAAGACGGGCCGCATTTCCAACTGTCATTTAAAGATTACCCGGCATGAATGGTTGAGTCGGGGGGCGAATTGATACTGCTGCTGTAGAGATGTGCTGCTTTTTCATCCAATGAAATGCCTTTTTAGTTTTTATTTGCGAGTTTCAATCAAGGTTATGGCACGGTTCAAAGTTTGTGACGATTCTCTCACTATACTGGTTCAGCGTTAACGTCTTACCTCAACATAAAAAGCAGCAAGTAAAGGAACCCATAATGGACGAACAGCTCAAACAGAGTGCTCTTGATTTCCATCAGTTTCCTGTTCCAGGGAAGATTCAGGTATCACCGACCAAACCGCTGGCAACGCAGCGCGATCTGGCCTTGGCCTATTCGCCGGGCGTGGCTGCACCTTGTTTGGAAATTGCGGCCGATCCGCTCGCCGCCTATAAATATACCGCGCGCGGTAACCTGGTGGCGGTGATCTCCAACGGCACTGCGGTGCTGGGCTTAGGGAATATCGGCGCACTGGCCGGTAAACCGGTGATGGAAGGCAAAGGTGTTCTGTTTAAGAAGTTTTCCGGTATTGACGTGTTCGATATCGAAGTTGATGAACTTGATCCTGACAAACTGATCGACATCATTGCCTCGCTGGAGCCGACCTTCGGCGGGATTAACCTGGAAGATATCAAAGCGCCGGAATGTTTCTACATTGAGAAAAAACTGCGCGAACGCATGAAAATTCCGGTATTCCACGACGATCAGCACGGCACCGCGATTATTACCACTGCCGCCGCGCTGAACGGCCTGCGGGTGGTGAAAAAGAATATCTCTGACGTGCGGCTGGTAGTCTCCGGTGCGGGCGCGGCGTCGATTGCCTGCCTAAACCTGCTGGTGGCGCTGGGGCTGCGCAAGCAGAATATTACCGTTTGTGACTCCAAAGGGGTGATCTACAAAGGTCGTGACGCTCATATGGAGGAAACCAAAGCGGCCTACGCGATCGAAGACAACGGCCAGCGCACGCTGGGGGATGCCATCCCCAATGCCGATATGTTCCTCGGCTGCTCCGGCCCTGGAGTATTGACGCCGGAGATGGTGAAAACCATGGCCAGAGATCCGCTGATCATGGCGCTGGCTAACCCGGAACCGGAGATCCTGCCGCCGCTGGCTAAAGCGGTGCGTCCAGATGCGATTATCTGTACCGGCCGTTCTGACTACCCGAACCAGGTTAACAACGTGCTGTGCTTCCCGTTCATCTTCCGCGGTGCGCTGGATGTGGGCGCGACCACTATCAACGAAGAGATGAAGCTGGCCTGTGTGCATGCGATCGCCGATCTGGCGCTGGCAGAGCAGAGCGATGTGGTGGCTTCGGCCTATGGCGGGCAAGATCTCTCCTTCGGCCCGGAATACATCATTCCCAAACCTTTCGATCCGCGCCTGATTGTGAAGATTGCCCCGGCGGTGGCCAAAGCAGCGATGGATTCCGGCGTGGCGACGCGTCCGATTGAAGATTTTGATGCCTACGTCGAGAAATTGAGCGAGTTCGTCTACAAAACCAACCTGTTTATGAAGCCAATCTTCTCCCAGGCGAAGAAAGAGATGAAACGTGTGGTGCTGGCGGAAGGGGAAGAGGAGCGCGTACTGCATGCCACGCAGGAGCTGGTATCGCAGGGGTTGGCGTATCCGATTCTGGTTGGTCGCCCGAGCGTGATTGAAAAGCGCCTGAAGAAACTGGGCCTGCAAATGACGCCGGGCAAGGATTTCGAAGTGGTGAACAACGAATCCGATCCGCGCTTCAAGGAGTACTGGGGTGAGTACTACCAGATCATGAAGCGCCGTGGCGTTTCGCAGGAGCAGGCACGCCGTGCGGTGATCGGCAATCCGACGCTGATCGCTGCCATCATGCTGCACCGGGGTGAAGCCGATGCGATGATTTGTGGCACCATCGGCAGCTACCATGAGCATTATCAGGTGGTGGAAAAGGTGTTCGGTTTCCGCAAAGGGGTACACGTGGCTGGGGCCATGAACGCTTTGCTGCTGCCGAGCGGCAACACCTTTATTGCCGATACCTACGTTAACGACGATCCGACGCCGGAACAGTTGGCAGAAATCGCCGTGATGGCTGCGCAAACCGTGCGCCGCTTCGGCATTGAACCCAAGGTGGCGCTGCTGTCCCATTCCAGCTTTGGTTCTTCCAATAGCCCAACGGCGCAGAAGATGCGCAAAACGTTGGAATTGGTGAATCAGATGGCACCGGAATTGGAGATTGACGGTGAAATGCACGGTGATGCGGCGCTGGTGGAAAGCATTCGTCACGATCTGATGCCGGATAGCCCGTTGAAAGGATCTGCCAACGTGCTGATTATGCCGAATATGGAAGCGGCGCGTATCAGCTATAACCTGCTGCGGGTTTCCTCTTCTGAAGGGGTCACCGTAGGGCCGGTACTGATGGGGGTGGCCAAACCGGTGCATATTCTGACGCCGATCGCTTCTGTGCGCCGCATCGTCAACATGGTGGCGCTGGCGGTGGTAGAAGCGCAGACTGAGCCGTTATAAGGCTGAGATAAACGCCCCCTGTTGCCGTGGCAGCAGGGGGCGTTTTGTGTTTTTATTGCGCCCGTTTCGCCTGCTGTAGCCACTTATCCAGTTCGTTGGCGAACTGCTGGCGATCGCGCTGGTTTAAGGTATTTGGCCCACCGGTCTGGATGCCGCTGGAACGCAGAGTATCCATAAAGTCACGCATATTCAGGCGTTCGCGGATGGTATCTGGCGTGTAGCGTTCACCGCGTGGATTCAGCGCGATCGCCCCTTTTTCTATCACCTCGGCCGCCAGTGGTATATCGGCGGTGATCACCAGATCGTTTGGCTCGCAACGGCGCACAATTTCGTTATCCGCCACGTCAAAACCCGCAGCAACCTGCAAGGTGCGGATGAATTTAGACGGCGGTGTGCGCAACGGCTGGTTGGCCACCAGCGTGACCGGCATGGCGGCACGATCTGCGGCGCGGAACAGCACTTCTTTAATCACGTTCGGACAGGCATCTGCATCGACCCAAATCTGCATTATTTTTGCTCCTGCAACCAGTCGCGCACCGGCAGGAAATCGCGATACAGTGCGGCTTCCGCGCTGCCTGCTTCCGGTTGGTAGTTGTATTCCCAGCGCACCAGCGGCGGCATGGACATCAAAATCGATTCGGTGCGGCCGCCGGTTTGCAGCCCGAACAGCGTACCGCGATCCCACACCAGATTGAATTCCACATAGCGGCCACGGCGGTAAAGCTGGAACTGGCGCTGGCTTTCGCCCCAGGGCAATACTTTGCGCTTTGCCACAATCGGCAGATAGGCGTCCAAGAATCCTTCACCCACCGCGCGGGTAAAGGCGAAACAGCGGTCAAAGTCTGGGGTGTTCAGATCGTCAAAGAACAGGCCACCAATGCCGCGCGCTTCGTTGCGGTGTTTGATAAAGAAATAGTCGTCGCACCACTTTTTGTATTTCGGGTAAACATCGTTACCGAATGGCGCACAAAGCTGCTGCGCCGTGCGGTGCCAGTGGATGGCATCTTCTGCAAAACCATAGAACGGCGTCAGATCGAAACCGCCGCCGAACCACCAGACCGGCTCTTCACCCGGTTTTTCGGCAATAAAGAACCGCACGTTGGCGTGGCTGGTGGGGATGTAAGGGCTGAGCGGATGGATCACCAGCGAAACCCCCATCGCCTGGAAGCTGCGCCCGGCCAGTTCAGGGCGATGGGCGGTAGCAGAGGCGGGCAGCGCGGCACCAGAAACGTGGGAGAAGTTTACCCCGGCCTGCTCAAATACCGCTCCGTTGGTCAGCACCCGGCTGCGGCCACCGCCGCCTTCTTGGCGCTCCCAACGGTCTTCATGAAAGCCTGCGCTGCCGTCGGCCTGAGCCAATTGTTCACAAAGGTGATCTTGCAGCGCCAGCAGAAAGGATTTTACTGCGGCAATGGTGGGTAAACTCATACAGGTTATTCGCAACGGATGGCGGAACAGGGCGCTAAGTATATACGCATCCTCTTATGACTTGAAGTTGTAGGGGGGCGGCTGCAATGCTAACGACTTTGAGTATAATCAGAGTAACTCTTTTTATAACGGCGCTTATCTAATGGAAATTCGCGTATTTCGGCAAGACGACTTTGAAGAGGTCATCACCCTGTGGGAGCGTTGTGATCTGCTGCGGCCATGGAACGATCCTGAAATGGATATCGAACGCAAACTGAATCACGATCCAGACCTGTTCCTGGTGGCAGAAGTGGGCGGCGAAGTGGTGGGTTCGGTGATGGGGGGCTACGATGGCCACCGTGGCTCGGCGTATTATCTGGGGGTTCACCCGGATTACCGTGGCCGCGGTATTGCCAATGCGCTGATTAACCGGTTGGAGAAAAAGCTGATTGCGCGCGGTTGCCCGAAAATTCAACTGATGGTGCGTGAAGATAATGACGCTGTGATCGAGATGTATGAAAAGCTGGGCTATGAGATCCAGGGTATTACCAGCCTGGGCAAACGGCTGATTGAAGATCAGGAATATTAGACATCAGGGCGGTGAATCACACCGCCCCAAGTTATCGGTTATGGCAGCTTTTTGATGTTCTTCACATCGACTTCTACGCTGCTCCACTCTTTATCCACTTTCCCTTCCAACTGTACTTTGTCTTTCGGGGTGATGGTTTGGCCGCCCCAGCGTTTTTTATCGATCTCGACCGTCAGGGTGCCGGTGGCATCGCGGAAGGTATAGGTATCATCACCCACGCGCTGTTCAATGCTGCCTTGCAACATCACCCAGGTATCGTCGCTCATCGATTTTACCTTATCCACGGTGGTCAGCGTGGCACTAGGGCCGGAGAAACCGCCTTGCTGGCTGTTTTGCGTCTGGGCCTGTGGGGCGTTTGGGTCGAGGAAGCCACCCTGCTGTGCCAAAACCGGTGCGCTGCACAGGGCGATTAAGAGTGCCAAAGTGATTTTTTTCATCGGTGTTTTCCTTATCTTTCATGAGAATCAATAGCCTTACTCATCAGGCTGCTTGTTTGATAGTGAGGATTAAACCATAAGGATCTTAAGAGCTTCTTAAGCCGGAGATTGAAAATGGTCAGCGCTGTCGCCATTTGTATGAATAATTATGGCATCAGCAAGGAATGGCGTTTGAAGGATTCATCACACCGGTTTTCGCCGGACGATTACGATCAGCATGGCGTATTGCGCCTCCCCCTATGGTTTTGGGGCGTATTGATATTGCAGGCCCGCACCTGGATATTGTTTGTGATGGCGGGGGCTTCGCGCGATCAGGGAACAGGGCTGCTGCAACTGTTTTATCCCGATACCCAGCGTTTTTGGTACGGTATTTTGCTGGGCCTGCCAGCGGCTCTGGCTTTCCTGATTGTTGGCCGCCGCCAGCACTGGCCGCGCTTGTGGCGTTGCTGGCGCTGGGTACTGGCGTTTTCTCTGGTGGCCGCTTTGCTCGGGTCGCTCTACAGCCTGTGGCTACAGGGCGGTAATGAACCACCGCTGGATTTGGTGTTGGTGCTGCTGGATGCGTTAGCGTTGGGTTATCTGCTGCTGAATCAACGCCTGAAAGCCTGTTTTATGCCAGCGGAAGAACTGGACTAATTGCTGTTTTTGCGGCACTTTTCCCAATTTACGCACTCCAAGCTCGCAACCAATGGCGTCGTCCAGGCAGTTATGAGAGGCTGAAGTGGCCGATGTGTTTGATGTTAAGGAGCTATAAGATGAATATTCGCCCACTGCTGTTAGGGCTACCGCTGCTACTGACCGGCTGTTCGACCTTGAACGATTTCTCCTGGTCCAGCCTGTCGCCGTTCAACTGGTTCGGTGGCAGCGTGGAAGTCAGCGGCAAAGGCGTTGGCGGTATTAATGCCGGTACCTCAATGACAGAAAGCGCGCTTGGCGAAGGTCTGAACAACAACTACCGCATGCGCGGCGGCATGGCGACCAGCAACGGCCGGATCATTGCCTATTATCAGGCGTTGGATGGCGACAATGTGAAACTGGTGATTACCGGTGAGCAAAAAGGCTATGCGCAGCGCGTCGACGTGATGGATCCTAACGTTGCCACCGAATGGGGCAGCAAGCTGGGCACGCCATTCAGCGATCTGTTCAGCAAGGCCTATGGCTCCTGTAAACCGGGTGAAGGTGAGGATGCCGGTAACGTGGAATGTGTGGCTGAGCAGAGCCGCTACGTCACCTATATCTTCAGTGGTAAGTGGGCTGGCCCACAGGACATCATTCCACCTGATGACACGTTGCAGAACTGGACAGTGAGTAAAATCATCTGGCACGCCAAAGCACAGTAATTCTCCAGCGGGTGCTCTCTCGGCGGCATCCGCGTTTTTTCGCGTCAAATCCCGCTTTATTCTTTGCGCTCAGCTAAGGTAATTTTATTCGCATACGCTAAGATAATGCGCGTTTGTAACAGGCAACCTACGCGTTGAACGCGAACCTGTTACCCGATTCAGGTATTGAGGATAACTACATGACACAGGTTCAGAGCGGGATCCTGCTGGAACATTGCCGTTTTGGCATTTTTATCGAAGCCATGGTTCAGGGCGAATTCGCCGATTTGCGTCAGGGGTGCAAGCAATTCTGCCAGTCGCTTAGCGAGTTGCAGCAGCAGTTCCCAGATGCCCATCTGGGTGCGGTGATTGCTTTTGGCGCTGACGTTTGGCACGACCTTTCCAACGGCCAGGGTGCTAAAGAACTGAAGTCTTTTACGCCACTGGGCAAGGGTCTGGCACCGGCTACCCAGCGCGATTTGCTGATCCATATTCAATCTCTGCGCCATGACGTTAATTTCTCTTTGGCGCAGGCGGCGCTGGCAGCCTTTGGCAATACCATTCGCGTTGAAGAAGAAACTCACGGTTTCCGCTGGGTGGAAGATCGCGATCTGAGCGGCTTTATCGACGGCACTGAAAACCCACAGGGTGAACAGCGCCCGGTGGTGGCGGTGATCGGTGAAGATGAAGAAGACGCAGGCGGCAGCTATGTGCTGGTGCAGCGCTATGAGCATAACCTGCGCCAATGGCAGCGTTTCACCACCGAGCAGCAGGAGCAGATCATTGGCCGTACCAAGCATGACAGCGAGGAACTGCCGCCGGAGCAGCGGCCAGAGACGTCGCACGTTAGCCGTGTCGATCTGAAAGAAGAGGGCAAAGGGCTGAAAATCCTGCGCCAGAGCCTGCCTTACGGCACCGCCAGCGGCAAGCATGGCCTGTACTTTATTGCCTACTGCGCACGCCTGCACAATATTGAACAGCAACTGCTGAGCATGTTTGGTGAGCTGGATGGCAAACACGATGCCTTGCTGCGTTTCAGCCGTGCGGTGACCGGCAGTTATTACTTTGCACCGTCGTTGACGCGCCTGCTGTCGCTCTGATGCCTTGCCTGGGTCAGCCACGCTGGCCCTGCTTTTCTTTCCCCCACGGCAAAACCGCTCCCTTCCTGCCTTAGAGCATTTGATGCTTGAAAATCACTAAACGGTATATAAAAGCGTTACAGCTCTGCATCGAGTTATAAATACACTGGTCAGCATCAGGGCGAAAGCCCAGCGGTTTGACTGAGTGATAAGGTGCAGAATGAAATATAAAAATAGTGTGCTGAAAGGAGGTCTGGCGGCGTTGTTATTGGCCAGCGGTAACCTTTCTGCAACTGAATTGCTCAACAGCTCTTACGACGTTTCCCGTGAATTGTTTGCCGCGCTGAATCCTGGCTTTGAACAGCAATGGAATCAACAGCATCCGAACGACAAACTGACGATCAAACAATCCCACGCCGGTTCTTCCAAACAGGCGCTGGCGATCCTTCAGGGGCTTAAGGCCGACGTGGTGACCTATAACCAGGTTACCGATGTGCAGATCCTGCACGATCGCGGCAAGCTGATCCCGGCCGACTGGCAGCAGCGCTTGCCGAATAACAGCTCACCGTTCTATTCCACCATGGCGTTCCTGGTACACAAGGGTAACCCGAAAGGTATTCACACCTGGAACGATCTGGTGCGTGATGATGTGCAACTGGTCTTCCCTAATCCGAAAACCTCTGGCAATGGCCGTTATACCTATTTGGCCGCCTGGGGCGCAGCCAGCCAGGCGGAGGGTAACGATCAGGCTAAAACCCGCGCCTTTATGACCCGTTTGCTGAAAAACGTGGTGGTGTTTGATACCGGCGGCCGTGGCGCGACCACTACGTTCGTTGAGCGCGGTTTGGGTGATGTGCTGATCAGCTTCGAGTCGGAAGTGAACAATATCCGCAAGCAGTACGGTGAAGACAAATATGAGGTGATCGTCCCGCCAGTGGACATTCTGGCGGAATTCCCGGTGGCCTGGGTGGATAAAAACGTTGAGAAAAACGGCACCGAGCAGGCGGCGAAAGATTACCTGAACTATCTCTATAGCCCGGCGGCTCAGCAGGTGATCACCAGTTTCTATTACCGCGTCTATGACCAGAAAGCGATGGATGCAGCAAAAGGCCAGTTCCCGCAGACCAAACTGTTCCGCGTGGAAGAGCAGTTCGGCAGTTGGCCGCAGGTGATGAGCACACACTTCGCGACCGGTGGCGAGCTGGATCAACTGCTAGCGGCAGGGCATAAGTAATGTTGGCGTTGTCCAGCAAACGGGTTCTGCCCGGTTTCACCCTCAGTTTGGGCAGCAGCCTGCTCTATACCTGCCTGATTTTGCTGTTACCACTCAGCGCGCTGGTGATGCAACTGGCGCAGATGAGCCTGGCGCAATACTGGGAAGTAATCACCAATCCGCAGGTGGTAGCCGCCTATAAAGTGACGCTGCTGGCGGCGGGCGTGGCCAGTATTTTCAATGCATTGTTCGGCATGCTGATGGCCTGGATCCTTACCCGTTATCAATTTCCTGGCCGTTCTTTGCTGGATGGTCTGATGGATCTGCCTTTCGCGCTGCCTACGGCGGTGGCTGGCCTGACGCTGGCTGGGCTGTTCTCCACTACCGGCTGGTACGGGCAGTGGCTGGCGCAGTTTGACATCAAGGTGTCCTTCACCTGGCTTGGCATCGCGGTAGCGATGGCGTTCACCAGCATTCCGTTCGTGGTGCGCACCGTGCAACCGGTGCTGGAAGAGTTGGGGCCGGAATACGAAGAGGCGGCCGAAACGCTGGGAGCAGGCCGCTGGCAGAGTTTCCGCCGCGTAGTGCTGCCGGAAGTAGCCCCGGCGCTGCTGGCCGGCACGGCGCTGTCGTTTACCCGCAGCCTGGGCGAGTTTGGCGCGGTGATCTTTATCGCCGGTAACATCGCCTGGAAGACCGAAGTGACCTCATTGATGATTTTTGTCCGCTTGCAGGAGTTTGATTACCCAGCGGCCAGCGCTATCGCCTCGGTGATCCTGGCGGCGTCTTTGCTGCTGCTGTTTGCGATTAACACTTTGCAGAGCCGCTTTGGCCGCCGTATTGGAGGGCACTGATGGCTGATATTACCGCCTTTCATGGCGTAGAGCGCCCGCGAGTCAATTGGGGAAAATGGACGCTGATCGCCATCGGTGTGCTGTTCTCCGTCCTGCTGCTGGTAGTGCCGATGGTGGTGATTTTCATCGAGGCATTTTCCTCTGGCGCAGGGGCGGTGTGGCAGAACCTGTCCAATCCAGACATGCTGCATGCGATCTGGCTGACGGTGCTGGTGGCGCTGATTACCGTGCCGGTCAATCTGGTGTTCGGCACCCTACTGGCCTGGCTGGTAACGCGTTTTACCTTCCCTGGCCGCCAATTGCTGCTGACGCTGTTCGATATGCCATTTGCCGTGTCGCCTGTGGTGGCGGGGCTGCTGTATCTGCTGTTTTACGGCACCAATGGGCCGATCGGCGGTTGGTTGGATGCGCATAACATCCAACTGATGTTCGCCTGGCCGGGCATGGTGCTGGTAACAGTGTTTGTCACCTGCCCGTTTGTGGTGCGTGAACTGGTGCCGCTGATGTTGAGCCAGGGCAGCCAGGAAGATGAAGCCGCTGTGCTGCTGGGGGCTTCTGGCTGGCAGATGTTCCGCCGCGTCACGCTGCCGAACATCCGCTGGGCGCTGCTGTACGGCGTGGTGCTGACCAATGCGCGCGCCATTGGTGAGTTTGGTGCGGTGTCGGTGGTTTCCGGTTCGATTCGCGGTGAAACCTACACTTTGCCGCTGCAAGTTGAATTACTGCATCAGGATTACAACACCGCCGGGGCCTTTACCGCCGCCGCACTGTTGACCCTGATGGCCATAGTGACCTTATTTCTGAAAAGCGGTTTGCAATGGCGCTTAGCGCGCCAGAACGCACGTCTTGAGCGGGAGGAAAATCATGAGCATTGAGATCAACGGTATCAACAAATTTTTCGGTCGTACCAAGGTATTGAACGATATCTCGCTCGATATTCCTTCTGGTGAAATGGTGGCGCTGCTGGGGCCATCGGGCTCTGGTAAAACCACCCTGCTGCGGATTATCGCTGGGCTGGAAAGCCAGAGCGGCGGCAAGCTGGGTTTTCACGGTACCGACGTCAGCCGCGTACATGCGCGCGATCGTCGCGTCGGTTTCGTGTTCCAGCATTACGCGCTGTTCCGCCATATGACGGTATTCGACAATATCGCTTTTGGCCTGAGCGTGCTGCCGCGCCGTGAGCGCCCGAACGCCGCAGCGATCAAACAGAAAGTGGAACAACTGCTGGAGATGGTGCAATTGGGCCATCTGGCTAACCGCTATCCTTCGCAACTTTCTGGTGGCCAGAAACAGCGCGTGGCGTTGGCGCGGGCGCTGGCGGTGGAACCGCAAATCCTGCTGCTGGATGAACCCTTTGGCGCGCTGGATGCCCAGGTGCGTAAAGAACTGCGCCGCTGGCTGCGTCAACTGCATGAAGAGTTAAAGTTCACCAGCGTGTTCGTTACTCACGATCAGGAAGAGGCAATGGAAGTGGCCGATCGTATCGTGGTGATGAGCCAGGGCAATATCGAACAGGTGGGTTCACCGATCGAGATCATGCGTGAACCAGCAACCCGTTTCGTGCTGGAGTTTATGGGCGAAGTTAACCGCCTGAACGGCGAAATCCGCGGTTCGCAGCTGTTTGTGGGCGCCCACCAGTGGCCGCTGTCATTCCAGCCGATGCACCAGGGCCGTGTCGATCTGTTCCTGCGCCCGTGGGAGATGGAGATTAGCACCGAAAGCAGTGCCCGTTGCCCGTTACCGGTGCAGGTGCTGGAAGTCAGCCCGCGCGGCCACTTCTGGCAACTGACCGTGCAGCCGATCGGCTGGCATCAGGAACCAATCAGCGTGGTATTGTCGGAAGACAATACGGCACCTACTCGCGGCGGCCGTTACTATGTTGGCAGCCTGAACGCGCGCCTGTATGCGGGTGAACAATTGTTACAACCAGTTGCGTTAGCGAAAAGCGCCTGATAGTTTTTAACCCCCTATTATTCGTATTTAAGGCAACCTTGGGGTTGCCTTTTGACATTACAAACAGGCAACGATTGTGACCACGCTGGAACAATGCATCGGGAATACACCGTTAGTAAAACTGCAACGATTGGCTGAAGGGCTGAGCGCAGAAGTCTGGGTCAAGCTGGAAGGTAATAATCCGGCAGGTTCGGTTAAAGATCGCGCCGCGCTGGCAATGATCCAACAGGCGGAACTGCGCGGTGAGATCACGCCGGGTGATACGCTGATCGAGGCAACCAGCGGCAACACCGGCATTGCGCTAGCGATGATTGCCGCGATGAAAGGTTATACCCTAAAGTTGCTGATGCCGGAAAACATGAGCATGGAACGCCAGGCGGCGATGCGTGCTTACGGTGCCGAGCTGATCCTGGTCAGCCGTGAACAGGGGATGGAAGGGGCACGCGATCTGGCGCTGGAGATGCAGCAGCAAGGGCAGGGCAAGGTGCTGGATCAGTTTAATAATCTGGATAATCCCTACGCCCATTTCACCACCACCGGCCCGGAAATCTGGCAGCAAACGGCGGGCCGTATTACCCATTTTGTTTCCAGCATGGGCACCACCGGCACCATTACCGGCGTTGGTGGTTACCTGAAAAGCCAAAATCCGCAGGTCAACATCATCGGCCTGCAACCGGCCGAAGGCAGCAGCATTCCGGGCATTCGCCGTTGGCCAGCGGCCTACCTGCCGGGTATTTTCCGCCCAGAGTTAGTGGATCAGGTGTTGGATATGAGCCAAAGCACCGCTGAACAGACCATGCGCCAACTGGCGCAGCGCGAGGGGATCTTCTGCGGCGTCAGTTCCGGCGGCGCCGTGGCTGGCGCGTTGCGTATCGCAGCGGCCAACCCCGGCAGCGTGATTGTGGCGATTATTTGCGATCGCGGCGATCGTTACCTTTCCACCGGCGTGTTTGACTAATGCCTCTTCCCTACTGTCGGTATATTGATATCGCTGTGTGATATGTAAGGATTAAGTAAAACCGGCTGCGCCATGAATCAATCAGCGGGAGAATGACTTAAATCAGTGAAGGAGTTAGGCATGAAAATTTTGTTGGTTGACGACGATCTTGAATTGGGCACCATGCTGAGCGAATATCTGACCGCTGAAGGATTCAACGCGACTCTGGTGCTGACCGGCAGGGCCGGAGTCGCAGGGGCGTTTTCCGGTGATTATACCGCGATGATCCTCGACATTATGCTGCCGGATATGAGCGGTATCGATGTGCTGCGTGAAGTGCGCAGAAAGAGCCGCCTGCCGATCATCATGCTGACCGCCAAGGGTGATAATATTGATCGGGTGATTGGTTTGGAGATGGGGGCTGACGATTATGTGCCCAAACCGTGCTATCCGCGTGAACTGGTGGCACGCCTGCGCGCGGTGCTGCGCCGTTTTGAAGAGCAACCGGAAGCGGTGGATAAGGATTTAGCGTTGGTATTTGGCGAACTGACGCTGAACCCTTCCACCCGCAGCACGGAATGGCAGGGAAAGGTGTTTGACCTTACGGCATCGGAGTTCAATTTGTTGGAGCTGCTGCTGCGCGCGCCAGAGCGGGTGGTTTCTAAAGACGAGCTTTCGCAGAAAGGGCTGGGGCGCCAACGCGAAGCCTACGATCGCAGCGTTGATGTTCATATCAGCAACATCCGCCAAAAGCTGGGTGCGTTGACCGGTAACCTGTTGAGCATCGAAACGGTGCGCAGTATCGGTTACCGCATCAGGTGAAGCCTATGCGTGGAAGACTGTTCTGGAAAATCCTGCTCGGCTTTTGGCTGACGTTTATCATCATGACCCAGGCGTTGTGGGTCACCTTCACTTTTTATGGCAATCGCCATGAGCCACCGGAAACCAGCATGGCCCGGCGTATTGTCAGCCTGCAAATGACCTCTGCGGCCAGCGTGCTGCAAAGCGGTGGTATGCCAGCGCTGAATGCCATGGTGGCTGCTTGGCCGCCGGACGATCGTCGTTTCTTCAGCGTGGCTCTGATGGCACAGCCACCGACAGAGGATGCGGCGGAAAGTGCAGAGGCGGGGCGGCTACTGCCAAAGGTAGTTGCATGGGTGATGGGGGCCGATAACCAAGGCTATGTGTTGAGTTATGACCTTGAAGGGCTGCGGGCAGAGTATCGCCCTGCCAAGCGTTGGCGTTTTCTCAATATCCCCGCTCCATTTCTGTGGGTGGGTGCTTTGGGTGGGTTGCTGTTCAGCGCAGTGCTGGCCTGGAGCCTGACGCGCCCGATGCGCCAACTGCGCGCCGGTTTTGAGCGGGTGGCACAGGGTGATTTGGCGGTGCGGTTATTCCCGGCAATGCGGCGGCGGCATGATGAGCTTTCCGAGGTGGCGTGCGATTTCGATACCATGGTGGAACGGTTGGAACTGCTGGTCAGCGCCCGTGAACAACTGCTGCATGACGTTTCCCATGAGCTACGCTCACCATTGGCGCGTTTACAACTGGCGATCGGCTTGGGGCGGCAAAACCCTGATAACGTGGAAAATTCACTGCAACGCATTGAGCATGAAGCGGGCCGTCTGGACAAAATGATCGGTGAACTGCTGACCTTATCGCGTGCCGAGAGTAATAGCCTGCCAGATGAGGAGTATTTTGATCTCTATGGGTTGGTAGAGGCGGTAGTGAACGATGCGCGCTACGAGGCGCAAATCCCCGGCGTGGAGATCGTGCTGCAGGCCAGTTCAAACGTGGAGTATACGGTGAAAGGCAATGCGGAATTGATGCGCCGTGCGGTAGAAAATATCGTTCGCAACGCGCTGCGGTTTTCTGGCCAAGGGCAGCGGGTCACGGTGGAACTGACTCATACTGGTCAACTGTTCCAGATTGAGGTCAGCGATCAGGGGCCAGGGGTAGAAGAGTCGAAGCTTTCCAGCATTTTTGATCCCTTTGTGCGGGTGAAATCGGCGCTGTCTGGCAAGGGGTATGGGCTGGGGTTGGCGATCGCTCGCAAAGTGGTGCTGGCGCATGGCGGGCAGGTAGAAGCACATAACGGTGAACAGGGCGGGTTGGTGATTAGGCTGCGGGTACCGCGCTGGGGTGCATAGGCTCAGGCGCTGTGTGATAGCACCTGAGCCTTGTGGTTGTATTTAGTTAAAAGTGACCAGCATTTGTGTTGAAGCGTCAACGAGGCCAAGCGGTAAACTGCTTCCACCAGAGCATAAGCGCCAGGTCAGCTGATTATTGGTTATTTTAGTGGCCTCGCTACTTCTGATATTGCCCACTTTGAGCTGGGTAGTAGCATCAAACGGAATGCCAGTGGTTGCGTTACAAGCACCACTGCCCGTCACGCCGTTATCGATTTCCCCGGTAATATAGCCACCACCCTGGGTCAGTGCCAAGCGAGTAGGTGTTGCATCATAATGGCCGCTGATGGCGCGAAACTGGACGTTGATATTGGCATCAATCCGGTCTGAGTCTTGCGAGCAGGCAACGGTGAGCGGATAGGATAAACGCGCCAGTTCGCTTCCAGCTTGAGTATTACGTTGCACGCTACCAAAGTTAACAGTGGTGGTGGTGGCGATGGTGCACTCTAAGGTGGATATGCGCAGTGTGATATTACTTGGGAAAATGTTTGCAGAAAAATCCCCACCTGCCTCGCCAGCCTGAAAGCTCCCGGCATACATAGGCGGGAGCTTAATCTCTAGGGTGCTTTGCCTACCACTGGCGACCATCATCCAGGTTCCAGATATGTTAATGTTTCGCAGCTTGCTCGTGTCATAAAAATTTTCTATATAGTCATGGCGTGGAGGCAGGCACCACTCTTTTGTTGAACTAGCATAAGGAAATGGACTACTCACCTCATACCCGGTGTTTGTTCTCCCTTTCGTTTCGGGGAACCCTAATGTACCGGTTAGAGTTTCCGGTGCAGTCATACCAAGCAGGTAGTAAGTTGCGGACCCGATAGCTCTGGGCATTATCCCTACGGTATACCCATGGATTGGATCATTAACGATTGGGTATGCCAAATAACCCCCAATAGGCTCCATCTTGCCACTACGGGTCATACATGTTGTTGGTATGTCGGATATTGACAGCATTCCATTAGGAGGATTCAGGCGACTACTGCGGAAAAACTTACCGCTCACACTTACATTAAACGGCTCCCCTTCCCATACTATCCCGCTATTTTTACCGATGGTGATAACCGTGGTTGCAGAGAATGATGGTGTAGACATAAACAATAAAGTCAACGTTGCCAGTAAATGCAGAGCGCCACGCTTATGCTTACTTTGGCGAAATGACGTGAGTATACATATTCTTTCCATGGTCTTTATCTTCCTGTTCTCGCGTTCTGTGGTGCTGCTCGCAGCCTTGTGTTTATTTCCCCTGGCAGAGCAGTGTCAGCATATGTACCGGGTTGTTGGCTGATGGAGCCGCTGCATTCTTCAGGTTGAAAGCGGTCAGGCACTGTTGGTTTGCCTCTTTGCCCCAGCTCACTTTCAGCTTCCCTTGCTCCGGCAACCCACTCAGATATACTTGCCCGGCTTCTCCTACAATCCCAGTATTGGGCTCATTGGCTGCTTTGTTCTCTATGGTGACCAGCGCCCCGAACGGCACCGGAGTTTTGTCCCCTTGCAACAGTGTCAGCAGCACCTGATAGCCTATGCGTGTGGCAAAGTTGGCCATCACCACGGCCCCTTTGGTTGGGTAAACGTTCAGGCTGGACTGCGTTACGTCCACATCATCTGGCAAAGTGGCCGGGTTCAGGCCAACGTTGTTGAGTTGATAACTCGACAGGTAGGGCACCACCGCATAGCCGCGGCTGTCTGTCTGTATGTTGCCGTGCATGACGCTGGTGCCTTTGGAACCAGGGGCACTCACGATAGCTATCGAGTTGCCCAGCATCTGGCTGAACGTCACTCCTTGCGGGTGCACGACGATGCCACCGCTACCGTTCATGTTCAGTGAACGGTTTTGGCGGTTGTAGCTATAGCCCATGCTGGCCATTCCTTTGCTGCCATAATAGCCAGCGTTCAACGTGCTGCTACTGTGATCCTGACCATTGGACCAACCTTGCATCAGGCTATAAGAAAGGCGGCTATCCAATGCACTACCGTTAACCCCGATTTGTTGTTGCACTTGTCCGTGATTATCGTGGGTCATCTGGTAACTGGCATATGCGTTATTCAGGAGCGATGACGGACTAAACAGACTCAGTGGCACCTGTACGTTCAGCGATAGCTGCCGGTTCTCTGGCCAACCGCTATCCCCTTTTGTTCGATCAACACTGTAGGCCAAGCCATAGCTCACGCCGCGATAACTGCCGTTGTAACCGGCGGATACCGTGTTGACGACCTTGTTATTGCCCCAGAAGTCGTTACGCGAGGCGGACAGATACAGTGAGCCCCATGAATTCAACTGTTGACTGAGCCGTATCTGGAAATTAGAACGCTGGCGTTCCAAGGCCCAAGGCACTTGCCCT
Organism: Serratia sp. YWN4; assembly: GCF_055790845.1. Lineage (NCBI taxonomy): Bacteria > Pseudomonadati > Pseudomonadota > Gammaproteobacteria > Enterobacterales > Yersiniaceae > Serratia > Serratia sp. YWN4. The sequence continues at coordinate 3,765,588 of NZ_CM147696.1, read as the reverse complement.
TCGTTGAGTTGGAAGCCGAGGTTGTTAAAGTCGGCAAAACTGTAATAGTGGCGAGTAGAATAACGGTAGGCCGTCAGATCCACCGCCGTGCCAGTAGTTAACATACTTTTGGAATAGCGCAGCCGGTAAGAATAACCTCGCTGATAAGAGTCTTGCCCATGCAATTTGGCGTTGGAGGCCGTGATATCCGCAGACAGGGCGCCGAAACTACCCAGAGAGAAACCGCTGCCAGCAACGGCAGAGGTATACTCTTTGGCTAAAAGCGTGCCGCCATACAGGGTGATATCATGAGGCAGGCCGTAAATAGCCGTACCCAGGATAAAGTCTGCCTTTTGCGAATCGACTGTGATACCACCGTGGTAGCGCCCGGCAGTGACTTCATATTTCAGGCTGCCTTGCCGCCGCATCACTGGTAAGGATGAGAAGGCCAATGCCTGGGTACGTACAGTGCCATCCGATTCGTTAATGGTCAGAACCAGGTCACCGGCTTGCCCCGTCTGGAACAGGTCATTGATGCGGAATGGCCCTGGCGCAACATAAGTCTGATAGACGATATTACCGTTCTGACTCACCGTTACACGGGCGTTGGTCTGGGCAATGCCGCTGATGATCGGCGCAAAGCCACGCAGGCTGTTGGGCAACATATCGTCACTGGAATTGAGCTTGACCCCGCGAAACGGGATACTGTCAAACACATCGTTTTCAGTGCTGTTTTCCCCAGCCAAAACTTCGGCGTGCCAGGGTTTGATATCGCGCTGCAAGAAGGTATTGCTAAACTGTGTACTTTGGGTAGTTTGCGTAGCCATATTGCTTGGGTTGAGGGTGTTACGCATATAAAACATGTTGCTGCGCAGACGCCATGCCTGCAAGTTGGCCCCGCCTTGCACGTTGGCAAACAGATTCGTTTGGGTGCTCTTTTCGATACCCGTTTGCCCATCCTGCCAGTTGCGCCCCCCGCTCAGGTTATAGTTGAACATCAGTGCCGGTACGCCATCATCCCACAAGGCCGGGTCAATCTGGCCCTGAGCATTAGGCTGCATCGCCACCTGCGGAACACTGAGGTCTAAGCGAAGTTGAGCAAAGTCAAACTGGGTTTTCGACTCTGGGATGAGAGTGGCAAGATCTTTGACGGGCTTGCTCGGCGGTAACCCTGCAAAGGTGGGCAAAACCTGGGTGTTGACACCCAGCTTGTGCAGGAAATCAGGCGTGAGCTGGGGCTGAATACTCCCATGAGTATCTGCGGTAAAGTCTATTGTGTGCTGCCCTTGGTCTATCTGGTTGATAAACAGGGAGACAGTATAGGTGCCTGGCGGTGTTTTTCCTGATGTTTCAAAGGAAGTCAGGTCGACTGTGGCCGCGCTGGTGCCCCCCAGAGAAAGCAGCCCTGGATCAAAATAGTCTCGGGCTACGGCAGGGGTACCACTTACCAATAAAGTCGCTCCAGCCAGCACTGGCAATAATGTGAAGTCAGTATGTCGTGTTGTCATTGATTATCGCGTCCATAACGAAAGCCAAGGTGTCACTTTTCCATGTACCACTTCAGAAAAGCCTACAGGGGGCGCTGCTCGGCTGGAGTACTCCAACCGTCTTCATCAATCAGTTTCCATGTCACGTTGCCCAAAGCACTATCAGGTAGGGGATAACGTTGTTGACCTTTAGGGGGAACCATCAGGCGCAGCTGTGCTTTGTCTAAGGCCACCGTACCTACCTTTAAGTGTGAAAATGTCAGCCAATAGGGGGTCGGGTTCTCTACAAGCAACTGGTTCCCTTCACGGCGGAATTGCAACTTGGGGGACATGTCCTCAACGGCTCGTTTAACCAACCCTTCCGGGCGGTAAAATACTTTCATATTGCTGATGACCGTCAGCACCATCTGTTCATTTGGTTTTTGCTTATCAGGTGCTCTCTGGGCGGGAATTGCCTTCATTGAGATAAAAAATACGGACTCACGGTCAGTCGGTAACGGCTCACTGTTACGCCGGATACGCAATGTCAGTTCACTGTTGGCTTCCAGGCGAGCTAGCGGTGGCGTGACAATAAACGGCATGGTCGGATGCCCTTCACTTGTCATAGCCACATTGCCGGTTAGAGGATCAACAGGTTGTATCCAGGACTGCATCAGATAGGGCAACGAAGCCGTATTGTTGGCCGTCAAAGTGACACCTTTTCGGTCACTCTCCATATAAACCACGCGCAGCACATAGAAAGAAATCCCCTGTGGGTTGGCAGGTGCTGTTTGCGCGTGAGTGGCGCTAGCGCAAACCGCCAACAGGCAAAGCAGCCAACTGACAGAACGCCAGCAAAATAAAGAGTTCATCACGGTGTTCCCTGTGTAGATGAGACAGTCTGTCTGCACGGGATGGATAATCCCCCGTAGTCGGTGATAGTCTGCCATTCAACCTGTGTTACTCGCCCCTGAGCCGGGTAATTCTGCGTACTCAAGGGGGCCAGCATTGATGGTTGTACATCCAGATTGACTGGAATATTGTTAAATTTCAGGTGCCCAAACGTCTGAAAATAAGGGGTAGGGTTCTCAACACGAACTTCATTAACGCCATGGCTTAACCGCAGGTTACAGAGGGTACTGTCAGGTGCCATTTTGAGGTCTGCCGGGCGATAAAACAGTTTGATAACAAAGCGAACCCCCATAGACAATCGTGCCAAGGGAATGTTTTGACTGGGTTGAGCGGGTATGGCTAATACCGCAAGATAGAACAGAGACTCCCGGTCTGCGGGCAGGGGAGTGCCCTGCGGTATAATACGCAGCAACTGGCGATTATCAGGCTTAAGTGGAAAAACCGGTGGCGTCACGATGAATGGCGCTGCGGTAATATCCCCAGGTGTTCGTTGTACCCGGCTTTGAATCAGGTAACTCTGCTTACCGGTATTTTTCACTGCCAGGGTTTGTGCTTTATCCGTGGATAAAAATATCACTCGTGTCTGGTTCAGACTAATACCACCCGCAGCAGGCTGTGCTGCCAGTGTGGGTGCTGAGAGCAGCAAACACAAACTGGTTGCGGATATGACAGGATAGGCAGGTATAGAGAACATGTCGGCCTCAACGGTAAGCCAAATCAAACAGGATACGCGCCGTCAAGGTGCCCGGAGTGGGAGGGGCGCTGATACATTCCGCGCCACCGCAGCTGATCCCGGCATAAAAAACGATGTTTTGATCGAGCGGGTTTACGCCTACCGCCGCCAATGGAATATTGTCACCATTTTTGACTTCCGTGCTGCTATAGCTGGGGGGAACATTTGCTTTCACCAACATGACTCCTACATTGGAAGCTGTTGAGTCACTGCTACGGAATAACCATCGGCTATCACGTGTGATTCCATCACCGCTGACGTTAACTACCGGCGTGAGGCTAGCATCGGTTCCGCTGCAATCCTGAACGATCAGGGTAACGGGTTGTGCTGCCTGTAAAGTTGAAGGCGCCAACTGCGTTAGATGCGTTGAGTCCAGCTCCAGCGTGCTTTTATCCAGGCTAAAAGTACAGGTTCCTGGATTGAGTACAGCAGAGAAATTGATCGTCACTGAGTGCGGATCTGTTGGAGCTGCTTGAGCCGGTACACTCATCAGGCCAGACAATGCCAACATCACCAGCAGAGAGGCTCGCTTATGGCAGGTTATGATTGAACTCATTGATCCCTCCCTCGTCATTAATGGTTTTCCAGTGCACTAAGCCCTGTGTCTTTGTTGTTGAGTAGATATGTTCGCTGAACGGCGCAAGCATCAAAGCTGCCGGTGTATCCAGTTTGAGTGCCTGACCTCCAACACTTAAGCTGGAAAAGCTGACAAAGTACGGTGATTTATTGCTGACTCTGAGTCCGTCTTTTACCCGGGAAAATTGCAGATTCTGCTGTGCTTCCCTTGATGAAAAAGGCAGGTCGGCTGGGCGATAGAACAGTTTTATGATATTACCGACCCCAAATTGAGCAGAGCCATATACTCCAGGGCGTTGATTGGCAGAAACGGAGTCCGTACTGGCTGGAATAGCGCTGGCATGAAAATAGAATACTGATTCACGGTTTGTCGGCAGTATGGCTTGTTGCATGACAATACGTATCTGGTTGATGCTGCTGGCTTCCAGGCGAAACAGAGAGGGGCGAGCCAGAAACGGAGCGGATTCACTTCCATCCTGAGAACGGCTTATCCTGGCCTGCACTAGGTATGGCTGCGCTGTCATGGTATTGCGCACTGTTACGCTGATACTGTCTGCGCCCTGAGGGTAAATCAGGCGGGTGGCATTAATACCAAAACCACCAACCTGAGCTATAGCGGGCTGTATCAGCAAAGCAAGCAATAGTGAAAACAGTGAGAAAACACGGGACATATAACAGCTCCTGAGTACTAGGAAAGGAGGGGCGATAGCCCCTCCCAGGATAAAAATCAGTTGTAGGCAAAGCTGAACAGAACAGGCGCGTTGACAGCACCGATGTTTGCACCACCAGCCGCAGCAGTTGATGCCAGACCCGCTTGCAGACTCAACGTTTTACCGTTGAAGTCAGCTGATGCGGCAGGTGTACCCGCAGTGGCCACCAACAGTTTGTCGCCATTGCTGATATAGGTACCCGCTGGAGCAGAAACCAGACGCAGCATTACACCAGTGTTAGTGCCTGTGCTGTTGAAGATATTCGGGTTACCACCCAGAGTCTGGCCAGTAACAACCAGGTTAGCGGTATCGCCTGGGCTCAATGGAGTCTGGCAGTTGTTGACACCCACGGTGAATGACTTCTGGCTGGCAACAATCGGCTCTGCAACACTGGTAAACTGGCTTGGCGTGTAGTTGCCCAAATCCAGGTTATTGGTAGACAGGCTAACGTCACAGGTAGCAGCAACCACGGTACCAGTAACAGTGAGTTGAGCGTTGGAAGCAGCCTGAACATTACCAGCGGTAGCTAAAAGCAACAGAGCAACTGGAGTCATGGTTGATAGGATCTTACGCATCATATTTCCTTATATATAGATAATAATATTCCGGATACCCGGAGAGGTTACGTGGCACATACACCACAGACAGCATTAAAAACCATTGCATGAACTAATATATTAAATATTGCGTTCGTGATTAGTTGAACGAATAAATCGCATTCACTGTTATTTTTAATTATTCACCAGGGTTGATGAGAGGTTTTTTATATGTATAAACGCTCTTCTTACCAGTGATAAATGTGCGAACGATCACCGTTCTATCAAGGTGATGTCATTCTGGAATAAGATAATTGATTGAGTAACATTGGTAAATCGTTACTCCATCTAGTGGGGAGGAGCTTGAGTGGATTTTTTTGTCCTTGTTATTCTTGTTCATTATTTCCTCCTGAAATAAATAAAATTACTTTTCATTAGTGCTTTTAGGTGATATTTGCCGCCGTTAGAATATGTGGAAAATATTACTTAATAACACCTGTCCAATAGGATATTTAACGTTGGGCACTATAGGACATGTCTTGGTTTATTGGAAGATGATATTTTGTTTCATGCTATGCATAAATGTCATTTCTTCTGGAATGGTTAAAATTTAGAAATGGGTTATCTGAATGGGATTATATAAAAACATTATTTTTGCACAAATATTAGCCAGTGAGGGGGTGATAGATTAATGTTCATACTGTATAGAATCCGCAGATATTTGCACTTTCAGATTTTTTAAGGCGTGAGATCAGCCCATTTGGAGGGATTGTCGTTATGAGAATCATTGCATTTCGTAACTTTTTGCGGTGAAAACCGTTGTCTGGCGGTTATCTGATGCTGCTCAGTGGTTTATCTGATGGTATGTCGGGGTGGCGATGGTGATGGGATAACAGGAATGATGACATTAAGTCATGCTACGTCATTGTACCGCAATTGGTGAGGTTGTTAGGATGATGAGAGTAGGCAGGCCATGAGTGATAGAAGTGAAGGTGGAAATATACGGCAGCGCAGAAAAGAAGAATGCCAGTCAGGGTTAACCGACTGGCATTAGCGTGTTGATATCACCAACAGTGATTACTTCTTGATGCGGATGATCGGGGTTTCACCCACGATAACGCTGCCGGACAGTTTGATCAGCTCTTTGATCTCGTCCATGTTGGAGATCACAACCGGAGTCAGAGTGGACTTGGCTTTTTCTTCCAGCAGTGGCAGGTTGAACTCGATAATGACATCGCCTTTCTTAACGCGCTGGCCTTCTTCAGCGATGCGCTTGAAGCCTTCGCCTTTCAGCTCAACGGTATCGATACCGAAGTGTACGAACAGCTCAATACCGCTGTCGGATTCGATAGAGAACGCATGGTTGGTTTCGAAAATCTTGCCGATAGTACCATCAACCGGGGCAACCATTTTGTTGCCAGCAGGCTTGATAGCAATACCGTCACCAACGATTTTCTCGGCGAATACGACGTCAGGTACATCTTCGATGTTGACGATTTCGCCAGAAATTGGAGCGACAATCTCGATAGTGCCCGTGTCTTTCTTGTCATCAGAAACCAGAGATTTCAGTTTATCGAACAAACCCATGATCTTCTCCTAAGCATTAAATTGGGCGGCGTTCCAGTGTCGTGGAAGTTTAGCAGAGCGTCTTTTCTTCGATGAATTTATTCACACAATTCATCAAATCTTGTGCCGTTGGCTGAGCCAAGGCTTGCGCTGCCAACGCCTTCACATCTTCGAAGTTCGTGTTACGAATGATTTTCTTGATGCGCGGGATTGAAATCGCACTCATGCTGAACTCATCCAGCCCCATGCCCAATAACAACAGTGTAGCACGTTCATCGCCAGCCAGTTCACCGCACATACCGGTCCACTTGCCTTCCGCATGAGATGCATCAATGACCTGTTTGATCAGGCCAAGCACTGATGGGGACATCGGGTTATAGAGATGAGAAATCAGCTCGTTGCCGCGATCTACTGCCAGAGTATACTGGGTAAGATCGTTTGTCCCAATACTAAAGAAGTCGACTTCTTTCGCCAGGTGATGAGCAATCACTGCCGCAGCCGGTGTTTCCACCATCACGCCCACTTCGATCGACTCATCAAAGGCTTTGTTTTCTGCACGCAACTGCGCTTTCAGCGTTTCCAGCTCGCCTTTCAGATCGCGCACTTCTTCCACTGAAATGATCATCGGGAACATGATACGCAGTTTACCGAAGGCGGAAGCACGCAAGATAGCGCGCAACTGGGCGTGCAGGATCTCCCGGCGGTCCATCGCGATACGAATGGCGCGCCAGCCGAGGAACGGGTTCTCTTCTTTCGGCAGGTTCATGTACGGCAGGTCTTTATCACCGCCGATGTCCATGGTACGGACGATCACTGCCTGTGAGCCCATGGCTTCCGCAACGGCTTTATAAGCCATAAACTGCTCGTCTTCAGTCGGCAGTGAGTCGCGGTCCATGAACAGGAATTCGGTACGATACAGGCCGACACCTTCGGCGCCATTGCGCTCTGCACCTGCGACGTCGCGCACGGTGCCGATGTTGGCACAAACTTCAACCTGATGCCCGTCCAGCGTGATGGCTGGCAGATCTTTCAGCTTGACCAGTTCGTTTTTCTCGCTGGTGTACAGATTCTCAGCAGCTTTCAACTGCTCGATAACCTCAGTGGTCGGGTTAACGTAAATCAGGTTGTTAACGGCGTCCAGAATCAGGTAATCGTCATTTTTCACCTGCTTGGTCACGTCGCTGGTGCCTACGATTGCTGGCAACTCCAGGGAACGGGCCATGATGGAGGTGTGGGAAGTACGGCCACCCAGATCGGTGATGAAACCCAGCACTTTGTCCAGGTTCAACTGCGCAGTTTCTGATGGGGTCAGATCGGTGGCCACCAGGATCACTTCATCCTGAATAGAGCTCAGATCGACAATCGCCATGCCCAGAATATTGCGCAGCAGACGTTTACCGATGTCACGCACGTCAGCCGCGCGCTCTTTCAGGTATTCATCATCCAGCTCTTCCAGCGCTTTTGCCTGGCCCTCAATCACGGTATAAGCGGCAGCATCAGCGGACGCCAGATCGTCTTTGATGAGGGCTATGATTTCCTGCTCAAGCTCTTCGTCTTCCAGCAGCATGATGTGGCCTTCGAAGATGGCTTCCTTCTCTTCGCCGAAGGTTTCGCCAGCTTTGGTCTTGATCGCTTCCAACTGCTCGGATGCCTTAGCTCGGCCTGCCAGAAAACGCGAGACTTCCTGCTCTACTAGGTCTGCAGAGATTTTCTTCCGGTTGATGACAATTTCATCTTCTTTCAGTAGGAGAGCCTTACCAAAAGCGATACCCGGTGATACTAAAATGCCTGAAATCATAACCCTACCTTACTCTTGACTGGTGTTAACTAAAAAGACGGGCCGATTACTCAAGCTCTGCCATCAGTTTAACCAAGTGCTCAACGGCTTTCTGCTCGTCTTCACCAACAGCTTCGATGACTACTACGGTACCTTGGGTCAGGCCCAGAGTTTGCAGTTTAAACAGGCTTTTGGCACTTGCGCTTTTGCCGTTGGAGGTGACGGTAATGTCAGAGACGAAGCCTTTGGCTTCTTTAACGAACTGAGCGGCAGGGCGAGTGTGCAGACCATTCGGAGCGGTAATAGTAACTTCTTGCTGGAACATTGATGTTTCCCCAACTTATTGGATTAATGTTGTGGAGCTAAAGTTTAGCCTAGCGGCGTGATTTTAGCCTGTCTGGTTAGTGCCTGACTATGGTACAGGGGCGAGCGTTGATGCAACACAAAACGACGCTTTAGTCATGCCAGATCAAAAAAACCTGGCTTCTGATGCCATTTCAATCAACTTCCTATTATGCCGTGTTTTGCGCGTTAGCGACAAACAAGTAAATCGATTCAGCTCAAACAACAGACGGAAGGTGATTAATTTCGCGTACCGAAATAATTGTCCGGTTAAATACTAAAGCCAGAGGCTAAAATCAATCTTTGATGGGTGTAAACTTTGATCCAGTCCACAAAAAAGCACCCCGAGAGGTGCTTTTTTAGCTTTTTGTGCACTGTTTGCGCTATTGATGCAGTTCTTGTTCTGTGAACAAATCTGCAAACAATGCGGTGCTCAAATAGCGTTCACCTGAGGAAGGCAGAATAACCACAATTGTTTTGTCGGTAAAGGCTACATTTTCCGAAAGTTTGACCGCGGCTGCAACAGCAGCACCGGACGAAATCCCTGCCAGAATACCTTCTTCTTCCATCAAACGGCGGGCCATGCTGATGGCTTCGTCGTTGGTGATCTGCTCAACGCGATCAACTAACTCAAGATCCAGGTTGCCGGGGATAAAACCTGCGCCGATACCCTGAATTTTGTGCGGGCCTGGTTTGATCTCCAAACCGGCCAAGGCTTGGCTGATCACCGGTGAATCTGTCGGTTCAACCGCCACGGTGGTGATGGCTTTACCTTTGGTTTTCTTGATAAAACGGCTAACGCCGGTCAGCGTACCGCCAGTACCCACGCCCGTGATGAACACATCAACTTCACCGTCGGTATCTGCCCAAATTTCCGGGCCGGTGGTTTTTTCATGAATTTCCGGGTTAGCCGGGTTGCTGAACTGCTGTAGCAGAACATAGCGGTTCGGATCGGTCGCCACAATCTCTTCAGCTTTGGCGATCGCCCCTTTCATGCCTTTTGCGCCTTCGGTCAGCACCAGATTGGCCCCCAGCGCTTTCAGCAGTTTGCGGCGTTCAATGCTCATGGTTTCCGGCATGGTCAGCGTCAGCTTGTAGCCACGCGCTGCCGCCACAAAGGCCAGAGCAATACCGGTGTTGCCGCTGGTGGGTTCTACCAGTTCTTTTCCGGCGCTGAGAATGCCACGTTTTTCGGCGTCCCAAATCATATTGGCACCGATGCGGCATTTGACGCTGAAGCTCGGGTTGCGAGATTCAACCTTGGCGAGAATGCGTCCATTGCCGATACGGTTCAGACGAACCAGCGGCGTATGGCCGATTGTTAATGAGTTGTCTTCATATATCTTGCTCATAGCCCGTCCTTTAACTCTATGAAAATGTAGGGAACATCGAAAGCATACGCTAACGGCCCCGGCAGGGAAGTAAGGAATTGGTATATCTATATGTTATTCGAGAATAAGTTTTATGCCCGTTATACCTCAAACCACAGGTGCGTTGGCTTTGTTACTCGGCCATCCATGTTTAGGGGTGCTGCTTGTCGCTTTCCTGCAACTCGAATTATTTAGGGCAGACGCACAACAAAAAGGGCGCTGGATGCGCCCTTGGTTGAAACATGTTGCTCAGGAGCGAACAAATTGCGGGCGATAACGGTCCACCCACATGGCGGTGGCACCGCACACGGCGACTGGCAGGATCACCAGATTCAGGATAGGGATCATGGTGAACAGGCTGACCAGAGCACCGAATTGCAGATTGTCGGTTTTGTGCTGGCGCAGCGCGCGGCGCATGTCGGCGAAGCTGACTTTATGATTATCAAATGGATAATCGCAGTACTGAATCGCCAGCATCCAGGCACTGAACAGGAACCACAGCACCGGTGCCAGCGTCTGGCCGATACCGGGCACGAAGTAGAGCACCAGCAGCACTAGCGCACGCGGCAGGTAGTACATCAGCTTGCGCCATTCGCGGCCCATAATGCGCGGAAGATCTTTCATGATGCCAAAGATGCCGGTATCCGGCAGCGATTTACCGGTCAGGCTGCCTTCAAGCTGTTCGGCCAGCAAGCCGCAAAACGGTGCTGCGATCAGGTTGGTGAGGGTACTGAACAGATAACTGAACACCAGCAGCACCGAAATCACCGCCAGCGGCCAGAGCAGATAACTTAACCATTGCAGCCAGTCAGGCACATGGCTCATCATGCTTGGGATCCAGTCGCCCAGTTGGCTGAACAGCCACCAGAAGGCGGATCCCATCAGCAACACGTTAACCAGCAACGGTAATACGACATAGCGTTTAATCCCTGGGCGCGAAATCAGGCGCCACCCTTCGGCGAAGTAATACATGCCGCTGGTGGGCTTGGAAGCAGGTTGTGTATAAGACATATCTTAAGTTTATCTCTTTGTCTGAACAGGCATCTCTATCATATCGATATGATTTTCCACTGGCTAGGGTGCTGTTGGCTGAAAAAACAGCAAAAAAGTGCAGTATAATCATCTTTATTGGCATAAAGTTCAGCACGGACTTGCACTTGTGCGTGCAGGCAAATAGAGTTAAAGAGTGAATGTTTGCCGCGGTGGCAATGTATTGGAACAACAGAGATAGCAATGATGCAGGATTTGCGTCTGATATTAATCGTTGTTGGCGCGATCGCCATAATAGCGTTGTTATTGCATGGTCTTTGGACCAGCCGCAAGGAACGCTCGTCGATTTTCCGCGATCGCCCAGCCAAGCGTTCGAAAACCGAACGTGAACCTACTCCATTCGACGAACCTGCTGAAGGCGTGGGCGAGGTACGTATTCGTGCCACTCATCCTCAGGACGAGCCGTCATTGGGCCATTTTGATGCTGCACGCGAAGAGCCTGTGGTTACGCCGAAGCCTGCTCCGGCTGTTCAGCCGGTAGCTCATCAACCCGCACCGCTTTCTGAGCGGCCGGATTATGATGACATCCTGCTGGATAACTACGCGCAGGACGATGAAGACGACGAACCGCAACAGCAACCTGCGCCGCGCGTTGACGACTTGCCTCCGGTACATGCGCCACAATCTGCGATCCATCATGCCGAACCTGCGCATCAGCCAAAGCCGGAAGTGAAACCGGTAGAGCAGGAACCGATCAATCCGGCAAAACTGAAAGAAACGGTCCTGGTGCTGCACGTCGCGGCGCATCAAGGTGGCGTGATTGGCGGCGAAATTTTGCTGCAAAGCGTGCTGCAGGCGGGTTTCCAGTTTGGCGAAATGGGTATTTTCCATCGCCATATCAGCCCGGCAGGCAGTGGCCCGGTGCTGTTCAGCCTGGCCAATATGGTTAAACCAGGCTCGTTTGATCCTGAAATGATGTCTGATTTCTCTACGCCGGGCGTATCAATGTTTATGATGGTGCCGTCTTACGGTGACGCCAATCAGAACTTCAAGCTGATGCTGCAATCGGCCCAGCGTATTGCCGACGACGTGGGCGGCGTGGTGCTGGACGACGAGCGTCGTATGATGACGCCGCAGAAGCTGGAAGCCTACAAAGCGCGCATCCGCGAAGTGTTGGAAAATAAACACGCCTGACGGGAAGCAAACCGCACTGAACAGTCTGTCATCTCTAGCCCCCGCTACTTGGGGGCTTTTTATCTTCTGATGGTGAGCCATGGAATCGATCAACCAAACAATCAATCAACTGCGAACCTCACTGCGCCATCACGAATATCAGTATCACGTGCTTGATGCGCCGGAGATCCCGGATGCGGAATATGACCGCCTGATGCAGGAACTGCGCGCTTTGGAAGACGCGCATCCCGAGCTGATTACCGCGGATTCACCAACCCAGCGTGTCGGCGCTGCGCCTTTGGCGGCGTTTGATCAGGTGCGCCATGAAGTGCCGATGCTCTCGTTGGACAACGTGTTTGATGACGAGGGCTATCTGGCGTTTTACAAGCGCGTGCAGGATCGCCTGAAAACCAGCGAGCCGCTGACGTTCTGCTGCGAACTCAAGCTGGATGGCCTGGCGGTCAGCCTATTGTACGAAAACGGCGAACTGGTGCGTGCTGCTACCCGTGGTGATGGCACCACCGGGGAGAATATCACCTCTAATGTGCGCACCATCCGCGCCATCCCGCTACGCCTGACCGGGGAAAACATCCCCTCCCGCTTAGAAGTGCGCGGCGAAGTGTTTATGCCGCAGGCCGGTTTTGAACAGATGAACGAAGAAGCCCGGCGCAAAGACGGCAAGATATTCGCCAACCCGCGTAATGCGGCGGCGGGGTCAATCCGCCAGCTCGATCCGCGCATCACGGCTAAGCGCCCTTTGACCTTCTTCTGTTACGGCGTCGGCCTATTGGAAGGGGGCGAACTGCCGCGTAGCCACTGGCAACGTCTGATGCAGTTTAAAGCCTGGGGTTTGCCGGTGAGCGATCGTGTTAAATGCTGCACCGGCAGCGATGAGGTGCTGGCATTTTATCGTCAGGTTGAGCAAGAGCGAGCGCAACTCGGTTTTGATATCGACGGCGTGGTGGTGAAGATCGACGATATCGATCTGCAAGAAGCGCTCGGCTTCGTGGCGCGTGCGCCGCGCTGGGCAACCGCCTTCAAGTTCCCGGCACAGGAACAGATCACCATCGTGCGTGAAGTCGAGTTCCAGGTAGGGCGTACCGGGGCGATTACCCCGGTGGCGCGTTTGGAGCCGGTGCAGGTGGCCGGGGTGATCGTCAGCAACGCGACGCTGCATAATGCTGACGAGATCGAACGCCTGGGCCTGCGCATTGGCGATACGGTGATTGTGCGGCGTGCCGGAGATGTGATCCCGAAAGTGGTGGGCGTGATGGAGGATCGTCGTCCGCAGGATGCGCGTGAAGTGGTGTTCCCACAGCACTGCCCGGTCTGTGGCTCTGACGTGGAGCGGGTGGAGGGCGAAGCCATCGCGCGTTGCACCGGTGGCCTAATCTGCGGGGCTCAGCGTAAAGAAGCGCTGAAGCACTTTGTCTCGCGCCGCGCGCTGGACGTCGACGGCATGGGGGAGAAAATCATTGAGCAACTGGTGGATAAAGAGTACGTGCAAAATCCGGCCGATCTGTTCCGTCTTTCAGCCGGTATCTTGACCGGGCTGGATCGCATGGGGCCGAAGTCGGCGCAGAATCTGGTCGACGCGCTGGAAACCGCCAAGCAAACCACCTTTGCCCGTTTCCTGTATGCGCTCGGTATCCGTGAAGTGGGGGAATCCACTGCGGCTAATCTGGCGGCTCATTTTGGCTCGCTGGATAAACTGCGAGCGGCCGATCTGGATGCGCTGAAAGAAGTGCCGGATGTCGGCGAAGTGGTGGCGAAGCACGTAGTGAATTTCTTTGCTGAAGCCCATAACCAACAGGTGATCGAAGAGTTGGTCAGCCCGGAAGTGGGCATCAACTGGCCCGCGCCAATCGTGGTGGTGGCGGAAGAAGTCGACAGCCCGTTTGCCGGTAAAACCGTGGTGCTGACCGGTTCTCTCAGCCAGCTTTCGCGCGATGAAGCCAAAGATCGTCTGACCGCCTTAGGGGCCAAGGTGAGCGGCAGCGTTTCCAAGAAAACCGATCTGGTGATCGCCGGTGAAGCTGCGGGTTCCAAGCTGGTTAAAGCGCAGGAACTGGGTATTGAGGTGATCGACGAAGCGGAAATGATCCGCCTGCTAGGTACCTGATGGAAAAAGAGAACCTGATTGAAATCGCCAACACCGTCATGCCCTTTGGTAAATATCAGGGCCGGGTGTTGATCGATCTTCCAGAAGAATACCTGCTGTGGTTTGCCCGCAAGGGCGAGTTCCCAAACGGCAAACTGGGTATGCTGATGGAAATGACGTTGGCGATTAAAATTGAAGGGCTTGACCACCTGGTCAAGCCGCTAAAGAAAGGCTGAATGGGTGGGCGTAAGCCCACCTGATTATCCCTTGGACGTTTCCGTACTCAATACCGCCTGCTGTTTTTTCTGATAGCGTTTTGCCAGCACCGCGCAGGCCATCAACTGTATCTGATGGAAGATCATCAGTGGCAACACCATGATCCCCACGGTTGCCGCCGGGAACAGAATGTTGGCCATCGGGATGCCGTTGGCCAGGCTTTTCTTCGATCCGCAGAACACAATGGTGATCTCATCGGTTTTGCTGAAACCCAGCCAGCGCGCCATGTAGGTATTCATTACCAATACCAATGTCAGCAACACGATGCTCACCACCACGATAAACACCAGTGAACCCGCCCCTACCTGATGCCAGATTCCGTGCGTCACCGCTTCACCGAAAGCGGTATAAACCACCAGCAGAATCGATGTCTGATCGGTTTTGCCAATCAGTTTGCGGTTACGTTCGACCCACTTGCCGATCAACGGGCGCGAAAGGTGCCCGGCAATAAACGGCACCAACAGTTGCAGTACAATGGTGCCTACCTGCTGCAAGCCGCCGGTATCGCCATGCACGTTCATCAATAACCCCACCAGCAGCGGCGAAACAAAAATCCCCAACAGGCTGGAGGCAGAAGCGCTGCATACCGCTGCTGCCACGTTTCCCCCGGCCAGCGAGGTAAAAGCAATGGCCGATTGCACCGTAGCGGGCAGAATGCACAGGTAAATAAAGGCGGTATATAGCTCAGGGCTGACGTTAACCGGCGACCACCATTTAAACAGCACCCCCAGCACCGGGAAGATGATGAACGTGCTGCACATTACCCACAGATGCAAACGCCAGTTATTACTGCCAGCCAGGATGGCTTCGCGGGAAAGTTTGGCACCGTGCATAAAGAACAATAGAGCGATAGCGGCCACGGTCAGCCCGTGGAGCCAACTGACGAACTCACCGCGTGCGGGCAAAAATGAGGCTAACAGCACAGTGGCAAGCAGCGTCAGGGTAAAACGGTCGGGAAGAAATTTCATGGTGGCTGGCTCAGAAGAGAAATCGATGCGGCTATTTTCACTCGGCCAGATATAATAATAAAATTGATTTATTTAATTCATTTATGAATAAAAAACATGAATTACTCTCTCAAGCAGCTCCGGGTTTTTGTCACCATCGCGCGCCATGGCAGCTTCAGCCGTGCGGGGGAAGTATTGGGCCTGACGCAATCGGCCGTCAGCCACAGTGTTAAAGAATTGGAAGCCGAAGTAGGCGTGCGCCTGCTGGATCGCACCACCCGCGAAGTGGTGCTGACCGATGCCGGTTTGCGCTTGGCCAATCGCGTTGAGCGCCTGCTAGACGAATTACAAACTGCACTGCTGGATGCCCGCAGCTTTGGCGTGCAGCGCAGCGGCACGGTGCGCGTGGCGTCCAGCCAGACCATTTCAGCCCATCTGATGCCGCAGTGTATTGCCGCTGGTGAGCAGCAGTATCCCGAGATCCGCATTGTGCTGCGCGATCAGTCACAGCAGCAGGTGCTGAAAAGTATCCGCAACGCCGAAGTGGATTTCGGCATTGTGGTCGATCCGATTCAGGCGGTGGATCTGGACTGCGAAGCGATTCTGTATGAACCCTTTTTACTGCTGTGCCGCAACGATCACCCGTTTGCCACTCAGCCCGAAGTGCAGTGGGCGGCGCTTAACGGTTGCCGGTTGGTGTTACAGGATTACGCTTCCGGCAGTCGGCCGTTGATCGACAGCGCCCTGCGTCAACAAGGTGTAGAGGCGCAGGTGGTGCAGGAGATTGGCCATCCGGCCACGCTGTTCCCGATGGTAACGGCGGGTATCGGCATCAGTATTTTTCCGGCCCTGGCGCTACCACTGCCGGAAGGGGGGCAACTCAAGGTGCGGCGGCTGATGCCAGAGATTAACCGGGCGCTGATGCTGGTACGGCGTAAAAACCGCTCGCTGACGCCAGCGGCAGAGGTGATCTGGCAGGTGGTACGCCAGCAGGCGGAGCGGTTACAGCAGCAGCGCCAGCAACAGGCCGAGTATTGAGTCAGGTTAATTTCAGTCTTGGCCAGCGTTGCAGCCACTGTTTTTGCTTCACACGCTGTTCGAAAGCGGCAAAATTGTTACTTTTGGCATTGAACGTGAGGGTGCCGTTGAACAAGGCCAGCAGGCCGAAGGGGGCAATCAGGGTGATGCTGTCATCCGCATTAAGCCGGGCACCGACGGCGGTTTCGATCTCTGGCCAATAACTGATGGCATCTGCGCTGTTCAGATAAGGCGCACGGTTGTTGCGTAAATGCATGCGCGCCTGATTTTTTACCGACCACGGCAGCACCAGCCAGCCCAGCAGCCGTGACTCCAGCATACTGTCGTGCTGTGCATCATTGTGGTGTGGATCAAAATGGATCACGTCGATATCGTTCAACGGGGTTGCTACTGGGTGTTCATGCCGTTTATCCCACACCAGATTACGCACAAAACCCGCCCCTAAACACCAATCATGCAGGCCGAGCCGCCGGGCGGTGTACAGTGCCTGCATACGGTGCACATCTCGTTGTAACCAATCAATAATTTGTTGCTGCGGATCCATTATTTCTCCTTTGCTGCGGCTACTGTAACCCTAAGTCGGCTGCGCTGCCTTATTTTAGATAACCCGGCGTTGAATGGGCTGATGAGGCGCTCTCCCCTTGAACGGGGAAGGCGGCCATAACTTCTGCTTTACATCCCTAACTGTTTGATTTATTGGTAGCAGTCCGGTTAATTTTTAATACCTCATGGGATGGGACAATGCAGAAAAAGATCGTAAAAATGACGCTGGGCCTGTTGGCACTGGCGGTAATGAGTAGTGTGCAGGCCAACACGCTGGTTTTCTGTTCAGAGAGTTCACCAGAAGGCTTCAACCCACAGCTGTTTACCTCTGGCCCTACGGTAGATGCCAGTTCTGCCGCCATTTACAACCGGCTGGTGGACTTCAACGTGGGTACTGTCGATCTGCAACCGAGCCTGGCGGAGCGTTGGGAAGTGAGCGAAGACGGCAAGAATTACACTTTCTATCTGCGCAAAGGGGTGAAATTCCAGAGCAATAAATTCTTCACACCGACCCGCGATTTTAACGCCGACGACGTGATCTTCTCCTTTATGCGCCAGAAAGACGCGAATAACCCTTATCACAAGGTGTCTAACGGCGCTTATACCAACTTTGAGTCGATGGAGTTCGGTTCGCTGATCGATAACATCGTCAAAGTGGACGATCACACCGTGCGTTTTGAGCTTTCGCGCGCCGAAGCGCCGTTTGTGGCCGATCTGGGGATGTATTTTGCCACCATCCTGTCGGCAGAATATGCCGATGTGATGCTGAAGGCCGGTACGCCGCAGCGGGTGGATAACGATCCGATCGGCACCGGGCCGTTCCAGCTTCTGCAATATCAGAAAGACGCCAAAATCCTCTATAAAGCCTTTGATCAATATTGGGAAGGCAAGCCAAAGATCGATCGGCTGGTGTACTCCATCACGCCAGATGCGGCGGTGCGTTACGCTAAACTGCAAAAGAACGAGTGCCAGGTGATGCCGTTCCCGAATCCGGCCGATCTGGCGCGTATGCGCGAAGATAAAAACATTCAGGTGATGGAGAAATCGGGTTTGAACATCGGTTTCCTGGCGTTTAACACCCAGAAGAAACCGCTGGATAATGTGAAAGTACGTCAGGCATTGGCAATGGCGGTGAACCGACCGGCGATCATCGAGGCGGTGTTCCACGGCGCGGGCCAGCAGGCGAAGAACCTGTTGCCACCAACCCAATGGGGCAACAATGCCAGCATTGAAGATTATGCCTATGCGCCAGAAAAAGCGAAGCAACTGCTGCAAGAGGCGGGATTGGGGCAGGGTTTTGCCATCGATTTATGGGCGATGCCGGTGCAACGGCCTTATAACCCGAACGCCAAACGGATGGCCGAGATGATCCAGGCGGACTGGGCCAAGATCGGCGTTACAGCCAAAATTGTTACTTTCGAGTGGGGTGAGTATCTGCAACGGGTGAAAAGCGGCGAGCACCAGACGGCGTTGATGGGCTGGACTACCGCGAACGGCGATCCGGATAACTTCTTCGGCCCGCTGTTTACCTGTACCTCTGCCAACGGGGGCTCGAACTCGGCCAAGTGGTGCTACAAGCCGTTTGATGAACTGATCGCCAAAGCGCGTGAAGAAAATGATCATCCAAAACGTGTGGCGATGTACGAACAGGCGCAGGTGATGATGCACGAACAGATGCCTGCGTTGATGATCGCCCATTCCACCATTTTTGAGCCGGTGCGCAAAGAAGTGAAAGGCTACGAGATCGATCCGTTCGGCAAACATATCTTCAAGCAGGTTGCGCTGGAGAAGTAAAAACCCGTTTATCAGCAACCTCAGGGGCCCAATCAGGGCCCCTGATTGCTTCCAAATCAATCGATATTACGTAACTGCCATTTTCCGGCAAGGATAGGATCGAGCAAAAAGAAAGGCATCAGTTCGCGCCACTCGTGGTTTTTCACCACCGTTGCGTATTGGCATAATCTATTACCCTGTTCATCCAGCACTTCCCACGGTTGCCATTCACCCTCCTGCTTCTGGCTGGCGACGCCTGCCAACTGATAACTGGCGTTACTGCCCACATGGAATTTGTCTGTCTGCCAGCGGATCGGCGCGTGGGCAGGAAAAGGACGGGCCTGGTGGAAACCGAAGAGATCGTCATGGCTAAGCAGGCTCTGCCTGACGGTGGGCCAAAGATGCTGGCGCAGGAAATATTGATCGACAAAGCGGCGATGGTTGTCCTGCTGGCTCAGATATTCACGGGTCTGGTTGATGATCGAGGGCAGGTTAGGGTTGTGACAGCCTCCCCACATCCCTGCCAACAGCAGTTCGGTATGAGTAAAGTAATCCCGCATGTGGTGATACCAACAATCGCTTTGCAACCAGGCTTCTACCGCGGCTTGTTCCCGCTCTGAGAGTAGCGAATCCGCATCGCGAATGAGGT
Source organism: Serratia sp. YWN4 (assembly GCF_055790845.1). Taxonomy (NCBI): domain Bacteria; kingdom Pseudomonadati; phylum Pseudomonadota; class Gammaproteobacteria; order Enterobacterales; family Yersiniaceae; genus Serratia; species Serratia sp. YWN4. The sequence continues at coordinate 3,746,131 of NZ_CM147696.1, read as the reverse complement.
AGCGTTTAACGGCTGGGTCATCCAATACCAAAAAGCGCCACATCAGCGGTGGGATATTCTGATGCAATTCACCTTCCACTTTGATCACCTTGGCCCCAGCAGCGCGCAAGCGTTGCTGCACATCCTGCGGCACGCTATCGTCCAGATAGAAACGGCAATGCCAGTCGGGGAACAAGGCTTTACTCACCTTGGCGTTCATCACGGCACTTTCGCAGTAACGTACCAGTGAACCAAACAGGGTGAACGCGATGGCATTTTCTTCTGGGTTATGCGGGTTAAATGCCGGGGGCTGCGGTGCTGGCAGGGGGTAAACTGGGTTGCCACCGAATTTCTGGTCACCCTGTTCCAACGACATCAAACCGAAGCGCCGCACCTCATCCGGGCGGTTCAACCAACCGCAAACCTCGGCCAAACCGTCGATCATGGTGGCTGGGAGTTGTTCCAGCGGCTGGCTTTGCAACAGTTTTTTATAGGTCTTATAGGCTTTTTCATATTCCCCTGTGCGCATTAAGCACAGAGCGTAGCTGGCTAGCACGTCGGCGTTGCGTGGTACCAAGCGCAGTGTAGCTTCTGCGATCGCTTTGCCTGCGGCATAATCATTGATAGCGATAGCATCACGGTACTGTTGCGCAAGAGCGTTGAGACGTTGTTCCTGTAAAGCATGGGGCGGAGAGGTTGGGTTGTTTTTCTGAATAGGACGCATAAATAAGCTTGCCTCAAACTGATACATGATCTGAATGTGGGGACCTGCGCTGGGCGATCCTTGCCCCCATCGGGCCGTTTATCAACAAAGCAAACGGCACTGTTTCCATACTATTGAAAAAGAGCGAGTCAATTAAGAATATCTAAGAATATCAATGCCGGAAAACCACCAGGCTCTTTATCTATTATTCAGGTAATAATTATAGCTCTGTAATCAGTGCGGGAGAACAACGATATCATGAGTTAACGGGTACTGTCATATTCATAGCGTTTACGGGTAATCCAATGTGGGGTACTATAAGTGTGCTATGGCATCAATGCCAGCCAGCATAAATTTACAGTGTGATGTATTTTATTTACTCTGCTATACAGAAGGTGCGATTTGTTGCCTGTTCGTTTATTTGGCTAAGTGTATGGTTTATAGCGTGAGTGATGTTAGTGGTTTTTTAGATAACGAAAACGTCACCCTCAACGCATGGCCAATCATTATGTTTTAGGAATTTTCCTGCAACCCTGCATGTTATCTTACTGTTTTTCCGTATGCCTGGATTTTCCTTGGTTATCTGTTAGGAATTTTCTCATAAACAAACCAATGAGTTACGGATTTTTAAACGAATAGTTACCAGATTCTATTTTTTTCTCACTAATTTTCATGTATTATTTTCATAAGATAATCCTTATAGAGATTATTTTTAAGAATCATCTTACATGGTGATTGCGTGAAATCTTATTTCTATTCTATTGATTAGAGGTAAAATAATTCTCGATATGGGTAATGGTAATTAGTGATAGCTCAGACCTGATTTAATTTAATGCAAGCTCTATTTAATTAGCATTGATGAGAAAGAAGGCGATAAATGGATTTTTAGTCACTGCTTACCACACCTTCATAAACGGTGTTTATGCACCAGCGCACAGGCAGTATGGTATCGATTTTTAACTCCTTGAAATGGGGAGTGTGTGCATGAGTACCGAGGAGCTGGTTCTCGTCAGCATCCAAGTGAGTGAAGGTTGTTAGATCCCCTATAGTTTCAAGTATAAAGGGTATATGGACGTAGTATTAACAGGATTGTATGATGAAAGTTTTATACTTGGGTGAAAAAAACATTGGAAGTTTAGGGATTATCCGCATTATTGAGACCAGTTATCCAGAGTCATCAATTATTCTAAAAGGTGTGGATGAGTGCAGCAATAAGGCATTATCAGATCCTTATGATATCTGTATTATTGATGGCAAAAAACTCGATACACAGCCGGTTGAGAATTTTAAGAAACTACTGTTGATGTCTGACATCCCTGTTCTTATTCTGGCAAAAAAAGAGCAACCATTGCATAAATTCTTCAATCACTTGAACAATGTGCGCGGCGTCATTGAGTATGAAAGTGGTGTCGAGTTTTTCCTTAATGCGATAAATATGGTTCTGGCCGGTGGATATTGTTATTCATGGGATATTTATAACCTGAAGAATGACAATTCAGAATTGTTTAATGAAGCCTATTTTGAGTCTGTTGGTTTGACACGGCGTGAGATGGAGATCCTGAAGATGTACCTGGATGGTGCAACGAATAAGGAAATCTCAATCAAACTGTCACGGAGTCAAAAAACCATCAGCGCACACAAATCTAATATACTGCGTAAAATTGGTACCAAGCGGTTACCCATTAGTCCAACGCATTAAGTCACTATTTTGGGTTGTTCCAATACCCTCTTAGTGTGTTGGAACTCCATAAGTTTGAGGGGCAGCGCCCCTTGGCTTGCCGAAACGGTTCATCAGGTCTATTGCTTTCAATAGGCAGCCTGAAAGAGGAGGAATGGGGCTTGAGCTTATCTCATCACATTCATTGTGCTTTTTGCTGTTCACGAAACAGGAAAACGTTGGCAATGTTCTATGATCTTCCTCCCCGTTTAGAGATGCAGCCTGTGGTGTGCAAGTTCAAGGTCGCTACTGGCAGATTTTCGAACTGAGCGACTCAACTCCCAGCATAGGGCGTTGAACTTGTCCGCGATAACAATTTCTACTTCTTGAGTGACTCATGGTTAATGAAATTTATGGGTGCCAATATGCACTCATACTATTTCTTTTTTTCTATCCATTAAAAATAAACCCTTATCTTATGTGTTATTTTTTATTAAATGTTGAATTAGAATAATCCTAAAAAATCACTAATTTTACATTAGTAGTAATGGATTATTTATTTAATCCAAGGATTATTTTTTCCTATAATTGTGTGAATTTTTGTGTTTTTTTTAATTGAAAATACATTAAAAACAATGGCTTATTTTTGTTTTTGATTGGGTGGGTCTTATTTTTACTTAGCGTGATGTTTTTGTGTGGTTATACCCCGATTTGGAGGCGTCATTTGAGGGAATAATTGGTGATAAGATGTTCGGTGATTAACTCGTATAACAGTACGAGGATAGGTTGCTATCAGGGAATGTAATTAAATTTTAATCGGAACTACGTCTGGAGTTATGACATACATGGATAAAACAATAGTTCTGGCTGTTAACAGCGGAGAAGGAAAAACCCGGCTGTTGACTGCGAACGCAAACAAGGCTGTTAAAGTTAAACTGATTCACGGTAATAAATACCTGTTGAAAAACTTGGGTAACGACTTTGCACCGGAGAATATTACCCTGGTACGTGTAGGCAAAGCGCTACATGTCATCCAGGAAGGGGACACTAAAGCCAGCATCATTATTGAGGATTACTTTAATGGTGATGCCAACAACCCGGTACTGCTGGGGATGGCCGAAGATGGGCAACTGTATGCCTATGTACCGTTATCTGGTGAAGGCTACGAACATGGTTATCTGACCGGTGAAGGTGAGTTGTCACCAGCCGCTTTAGGCGGCCCCGCTTTAGGTAGCGGCAATGGGATATTTACCTCCTCAGATGACGATCATAACGCCTTGTTTGGCCTGCTCGGTTGGGTCGCTGCGGCGACGGCGATCGGTGCTGGTGCCGCTATTGCCTATCATAACCGTAACAACGGTGACAACAACCCGGCTGACACCACCCCACCGGCCAAACCCGCTATCGGCGAGGCGCTGGACCAGAAGGGCGCTATCACCGGCGTGATTCAGAACGGCAGCGTCACCGATGAAACCCGTCCTGTCCTGAGTGGTCAGGGCACCCCTGGCGACACCATCACCCTGTATGACAACGGCCAGGCCATCGGCAGCACCGTCATTGATGGCAATGGTAACTGGACATTGACCCCTGACACCGACCTGGGCGAAGGCTCGCACCAGTTGGTGATCACCGAGACCGATCCGGCGGGCAATGTCAGTTCTCCGTCCGACTCTCTGAATTTCAACGTCGATACCACCCCTCCGGATGCACCGGGCCTCCAGCATGTCATGGATAAAGTCGGCGACACCGTGGGTGAAATTACAGCCGGCGGCATGACCGACGATCCGCGTCCTGAACTGAGCGGCAGCGGCGAAGCCGGCAGCACCGTCACCATTTATGACAATGGCACCGTGATTGGTGAAACCGAAGTCAACGAAGATGGCCGCTGGTCCTTCAAACCCGACACCGACCTGACCGACGGCAGCCACACCCTCACCGTTTCCCAGACCGATCCGGCGGGCAACCAGAGCGAGCCGTCGGGCGGTTTGACCTTCACGGTCGATACCCAGGCTCCTTCCCAGCCGTCTATCGGCAGCATTCTTGACAATACCGGCAGCGTCACCGGCCCGTTGACCAACGGCAGCGTGACGGATGAAACCCAGCCACAGCTGAACGGGGTGGGTGAACCGGGTAGCGTCATCATTATCACGGATAACGGCAAGCCGCTGGGCTCTACCGTGGTCGACGATCAGGGCAACTGGAGCTATGTCGTTGATGAACCCCTCACTGAGGGCAGCCATCAGCTCGTCGTCACTGAGGTGGATCAGGCTGGCAATAGCAGCGTACCGTCCAACCCGATTGAGATCGTGGTCGATACCACCGCTCCGGGCAAACCGGATGTGGCGCAGGCGCAGGATAATACCGGGCCGATCACCGGGCCTATCGTCAACGGTGGCTCCACCGATGACACCCAGCCCAAACTGAGTGGCGTGGGTGAGCCGGGCAACACGGTCAACATTTATGACGGCGGCGAAAAAATCGGCTCCGTGGTGGTGGGTGACAACGGCAAGTGGAGCTTTACACCAGAGACCCCGTTGGCTGAAGCCGATCACAGCATCACCGTGACCGAAACCGATCCGGCCGGTAATGAAAGTGCCCCGTCCGAGTCCTTGAACTTTACCGTCGATACCACACCGCCGCTGGTGGGCCCGGATCATCTGGCCATTACCGCGGTGGAAGACCGCGTGGGCGATCGCCAGGGTGCCGTGGATAACGGCGCGGTGACCGACGACAGCCAGCCGCTGATCAGCGGTATCGGCACCGCCGGTGACACCGTGTTTGTTTACACCACCGACAGCGCCGGTCAGCATCTGATTGGCAGCGCCGTGGTGCAGCAGGACGGCAAATGGAGCATGACGCCTGAGCTGCCGCTGCTGGAAGGCGACAACCACCTGGCGATCGTGGCTCAGGATCCGGCGGGCAACCGTACCGATCTCTCCTCACCGAGCTATGACATCAGCCTGTTTATTCCTGTCTCCTCCGAACCGGCGATCACCAGCGTGGTGGATAACACCGAGCCGCATGTTGGGCCTTTGCAGAAGGGCGATGTCACCAACGACAGCACCCCGACCCTGAGCGGCACCGCCGAAGCGGGCAGCACAGTGATCATTTCTGACAACGGTCAAGTGCTCGGTTCAGTCACCGCTGATGCCAACGGCAAGTGGAGCTTCACGCCGGAAACGGCGCTGAAAGACGGCAGCCACAGCCTGAACATCACCGCCATCGACGCGGCGGGCAACGTCAGCGCGCCAAGCGGCAGCTTCGGCATTGTCATTGATACCGTGGCCCCGGCGGCACCGGGTGAAGTGATCATCACCGACAACGTGGGTGAGAAGACCGGTGAAGTGAAGCCGGGCGAGACCACCGATGACCGCTCACCGACCCTGAGCGGGAAAGGTGAGCCGGGCGACACCATCACGGTGATCGACAACGGCAACGTGATCGGCAGCAGCGTGATCGACGAGAACGGCAACTGGACGTTCACCCCGAGTGAGCCACTGGACAACGGCGAGCATAATCTGAGCACCACCGTGACCGATCCGGCCGGCAACGTGAGCGAGCCCAGCCCGGGCGTGAACATCGTGGTGGACGACACCCCGGTGCTGGTTCAACTGGGCTCCGTCAACGACAACGTGGGGCCGAATACCGGCAACCTGCAACCGGGCGATGTGACGGACGATGCACGTCCGGAACTGAACGGCAGCGGCAAGCCGGGCAGCGTGGTGACGGTGAAAGACGGTGACACCGTGCTGGGCAGCACCACCGTGAAGCCGGACGGCAGTTGGACCTTTACGCCAGAGACCGACCTGGGTGAAGGCAACCACAGCCTGACCGTGACCGCAGAAGATGCGGCGGGCAACCGCGTGACCTCCCCGGCGTTTGAGCTGAAGGTGGACACCGAAGCGCCAGCACAGCCGGTGATCGGCGGGGCGATAGACGACGTGGGCGACGTGCGCGGGCCATTGAGCAGCGGCAGCGTGACCGACGACGCCAACCCGACCTTCAACGGCACAGCGGAGCCGGGCAGCGTCATCAAGGTGTACGACAACGACAAACTGCTGGGCTCGGTCACGACCGACAACAACGGAGCCTGGACGTTTACCCCGACCACCCCTCTGGTGGAAGGTGAACACAGCATCACCACCACGGCGACGGACACCGCAGGTAACACCAGCGCACCATCCGCGCCGTTCGATCTGACCACCGACTACACCGCGTCACCGACCGGGCCAGAGTTCCTGGCGATCACCGGCGTGGAAGACCGCGTGGGCAGCGAGCAGGGCACCATTGTGTCTGGCGGCATTACCGACGACAGCCAGCCGTTGATCAGCGGTATCGGCACCGCCGGTGACACCATTATCGTGTACGCGGCCGATGCCGCAGGCAATCACCCGATTGGCAGCACCACCGTGCAGGCCAATGGCACCTGGTCACTGACGCCAGCCACGCCGCTGCTGGAAGGCAACAACCAGTTGACCATCGTGGCGGTCGATGCGGCAGGCAACAAGACCACGCCAAGTACCCCGTCGTATGACCTCAATATTGACATCACCGTGCCGACGCAGCCGGCGATCACCAGCGTGGTGGATAACACCGAGCCGCATGTTGGGCCTTTGCAGAAGGGCGATGTCACCAACGACAGCACCCCGACCCTGAGCGGCACCGCCGAAGCGGGCAGCACAGTGATCATTTCTGACAACGGTCAAGTGATCGGTTCAGTCACCGCTGATGCCAACGGCAAGTGGAGCTTCACGCCGGAAACGGCGCTGAAAGACGGCAGCCACAGCCTGAACATCACTGCCACCGATGCGGCGGGTAACGTCAGCGCGCCAAGCGGCAGCTTCGGGATTGTCATTGATACCGTGGCCCCGGCGGCACCGGGTGAAGTGATCATCACCGACAACGTGGGTGAGAAGACCGGTGAAGTGAAGCCGGGCGAGACTACCGACGATCGTTCCCCGACCCTGAGCGGGAAAGGTGAGCCGGGCGACACCATCACGGTGATCGACAACGGCAACGTGATCGGCAGCAGCGTGATCGACGAGAACGGCAACTGGACGTTCACCCCGAGTGAGCCACTGGACAACGGCGAGCATAATCTGAGCACCACCGTGACCGATCCGGCCGGCAACGTGAGCGAGCCCAGCCCGGGCGTGAACATCGTGGTGGACGATACCCCGGTGCTGGTACAACTGGGTTCCGTCAACGACAACGTGGGGCCGAATACCGGCAACCTGCAACCGGGCGATGTGACGGACGATGCACGTCCGGAACTGAACGGCAGCGGCAAGCCGGGCAGCACAGTGACCGTGAAAGACGGTGATACCGTGCTGGGCAGCACCACCGTGAACCCGGACGGCAGTTGGACCTTTACGCCAGAGACCGACCTGGGCGACGGCAACCACAGCCTGACCGTGACCGCGGAAGATGCGGCGGGCAACAGTGTGACCTCCCCGGCGTTTGAGCTGAAGGTGGACACCGAAGCGCCAGCACAGCCGGTGATCGGCGGGGCGATAGACGACGTGGGCGACGTGCGCGGGCCATTGAGCAGCGGCAGCGTGACCGACGACGCCAACCCGACCTTCAACGGCACAGCCGAACCGGGCAGCGTCATCAAGGTGTACGACAACGACAAACTGTTGGGCTCGGTCACGACCGACAACAACGGAGCTTGGACGTTTACCCCGACCACCCCTCTGGTGGAAGGCGAGCACAGCATCACCACCACGGCAACGGACAAAGCGGGCAACACCAGTGCGCCATCCGAGTCGTTCGACCTGACCACCGACTACACCGCGTCACCGACCGGGCCAGAGTTCCTGGCGATCACCGGCGTGGAAGACCGCGTGGGCAGCGAGCAGGGCACCATTGTGTCTGGCGGCATTACCGACGACAGCCAGCCGTTGATCAGCGGTATCGGCACCGCCGGTGACACCATTATCGTGTACGCGGCCGATGCCGCAGGCAATCACCCGATTGGCAGCACCACCGTGCAGGCCAATGGCACCTGGTCACTGACGCCAACCACGCCACTGCTGGAAGGCAACAACCAGCTGACCATCGTGGCGGTCGATGCGGCAGGCAACAAGACCACGCCAAGTACCCCGTCGTATGACCTCAAGATCGACATCACCGTGCCGACGCAACCGGCGATCACCAGCGTGGTGGACAACGCCGAGCCGCATGTTGGGCCTTTGCAGAAGGGCGATGTCACCAACGACACGACCCCGACCCTGAGCGGCACTGCCGAAGCGGGCAGCACAGTGATCATTTCTGACAACGGTCAAGTGATCGGTTCAGTCACCGCTGATGCCAACGGCAAGTGGAGCTTCACGCCGGAAACGGCGCTGAAAGACGGCAGCCACAGCCTGAACATCACTGCCACCGATGCGGCGGGTAACGTCAGCGCGCCAAGCGGCAGCTTCGGGATTGTCATTGATACCGTGGCCCCGGCGGCACCGGGTGAAGTGATCATCACCGACAACGTGGGTGAGAAGACCGGTGAAGTGAAGCCGGGCGAGACTACCGACGATCGTTCCCCGACCCTGAGCGGGAAAGGTGAGCCGGGCGACACCATCACGGTGATCGACAACGGCAACGTGATCGGCAGCAGCGTGATCGACGAGAACGGCAACTGGACGTTCACCCCGAGTGAGCCACTGGACAACGGCGAGCATAATCTGAGCACCACCGTGACCGATCCGGCCGGCAACGTGAGCGAGCCCAGCCCGGGCGTGAACATCGTGGTGGACGATACCCCGGTGCTGGTACAACTGGGTTCCGTCAACGACAACGTGGGGCCGAATACCGGCAACCTGCAACCGGGCGATGTGACGGACGATGCACGTCCGGAACTGAACGGCAGCGGCAAGCCGGGCAGCGTGGTGACCGTGAAAGACGGTGATACCGTGCTGGGCAGCACCACCGTGAACCCGGACGGCAGCTGGCGCTTTACGCCAGAGACCGACCTGGGCGACGGCAACCACAGCCTGACCGTGACCGCAGAAGATGCGGCGGGCAACAGCGTGACCTCTCCGGCGTTTGAGCTGAAGGTGGACACCGAAGCGCCAGCACAGCCGGTGATCGGCGGGGCGATAGACGACGTGGGCGACGTGCGCGGGCCATTGAGCAGCGGCAGCGTGACCGACGACGCCAACCCGACTTTCAACGGCACAGCCGAACCGGGCAGCGTCATCAAGGTGTACGACAACGACAAACTGTTGGGCTCGGTCACGACCGACAACAACGGAGCCTGGACGTTTACCCCGACCACCCCTCTGGTGGAAGGTGAGCACAGCATCACCACCACGGCGACGGACACCGCAGGCAACACCAGCGCACCATCCGCGCCGTTCGATCTGACCACCGACTACTCTGCACCGGATGTGAGCCAGGTGGCGATCACCGGGGTGGACGATGCCGTAGGTGCAATAAAAGGCAATGTGGCGGTGGGCGGTATCACCGATGACAACCGTCCGACCATCAAGGGCACCGGGGCGGAAGCCGGTAACACCATTACGGTGTACAACGGCACCACTCTGATTGGCACCGCGACGGTCCAGGCAGATGGCTCCTGGTCATTGAAACCGACCCTGCCACTGGCAGACGGTCTGTATGCCCTGACCGCGAAGGAAACCGACCTGGTGGGCAATACCACCGTGGCTTCACCAGAGTATGGCTTTACGGTGAGCACCCAGGCTCCGGCAGCCCCGGTGATCGGCTCGGTGGAAGACGATGTGGCCCCGCATACCGGTGCGTTGCAGAAGGGTGATATCACCAACGACAACACCCCGACCCTGAAAGGCTCGGCGTTGCCGGGTGGCACCGTGACCGTGTACGACAACGGTACGGCGATCGGCAGCACCACCGCCGATAACAACGGTGCGTGGAGCTTTACGCCATCGACCCCACTGGGTGAGGGCAACCACAACCTGACGGCCTCGGTTACCGACAGCATCGGCCAGGTCAGCCCGAGCACTGGCGGCTTCGGTATCGTGGTTGACACTCTGCCACCGGCACCGGCCACCGATCTGGTGGTGACCGATGACTTTGGTAATGTGAAGGGCCCACTGATGACGGGCAGCATCACCGACGACAACACGCCAACCTTCAGCGGCAAGGCCGAAGCAGGCAGCGTGGTCAAGGTACTGGATAACGGCAACGTGATCGGCAGCACCACCACGGATGCGAACGGCAACTGGAGCCTGACGCCAAGCACCCCGCTGACCAACGGTGCACACGACTTCACCACCACGGTCACCGACAGCGCGGGCAACACCAGTGCCGAAGGGGAACACCTGGCAGTGACGGTAGATGTGGTGCCGGGTCAGGTACAACTGAGCGGTCTGGTCGACGACGTGGGCAGCGTGCAGGGCACCATCGTGCAGAACGGCGTGACGGACGACACCCGTCCGACGCTGAACGGCACGGCGAAGGCCGGCAGCGTGGTGACGGTGAGCGACGGCAGCAATGTGCTGGGCAGCGTGACGGCGGACGGCAGCGGCAACTGGAGCTTCACGCCAGCGGTCGACCTGGGTCAGGGTGCACACAGCCTGAACGCCAGTGCCAAAGATCCGGCGGGCAGCATCAGCACCAGCGGCAACTGGGCGTTTACGGTTGACTCGGTCGCCCCTGTTGCACCGACCATTGACTCAGCGGCCGACGATGTGGGCAGCGTGCAGCCACAAAACATGACCAGCGGCAGTGCAACGGACGATCCGACGCCAACGCTGTCGGGCCGTGCGGAAGCCAACAGCATTGTGAAGGTCTATGACCAGAACGGATTGCTGGGCTCGGCGCAGACCGACGCTACCGGCCAGTGGAGCTTTACACCGACCAGCAAGCTGGCGGAAGGCGAGCACCGCTTTACGGTCACGGCGACGGACGCGGCGGGTAACATCAGTACGCCATCCAACACCTTTACCCTGACGCTGGACTTCAGCGCACCGGACGCCAGCAAAGTGGCGATCACCGGTGTGGACGATGCCGTAGGCGCAATAAAAGGCAATGTGGCGGTGGGCGGTATCACCGATGATAACCGTCCGACCATCAAGGGCTCCGGGGCGGAAGCCGGTAACACCATTACGGTGTACAACGGCACCACTCTGATTGGCACCGCGACGGTCCAGGCAGATGGCTCCTGGTCATTGAAACCGACCCTGCCACTGGCAGACGGTCTGTATGCCCTGACCGCGAAAGAAACCGACCTGGTGGGCAACACCACCGTGGCTTCACCAGAGTATGGCTTTACGGTGAGCACCCAGGCTCCAGCAGCCCCGGTGATCGGCTCGGTGGAAGACGATGTGGCCCCGCATACCGGTGCGTTGCAGAAGGGTGATATCACCAACGACAACACCCCGACCCTGAAAGGCTCGGCATTGCCGGGTGGCACCGTGACCGTGTACGACAACGGCACGGCTATTGGCAGCACCACCGCCGATAACAACGGTGCGTGGAGCTTTACGCCATCGACCCCACTGGGTGAGGGCAACCACAACCTGACGGCCTCGGTGATGGATAGCATCGGCCAGGTCAGCCCGACCACCGGCGACTTCGGTATCGTGGTTGACACCCTGCCTCCAGCGCCAGTAACCGATCTGGTGGTGACCGATGACTTTGGCAATGTGAAGGGGCCACTGACGGCGGGCAGTATCACCGACGACAACACGCCAACCTTCAGCGGCAAGGCGGAAGCGGGCAGCGTGGTCACCGTGCTGGACAACGGCAAGGCGATCGGCAGCACCACCACGGATGTGAACGGCAACTGGAGCCTGACGCCAAGCACCCCGCTGACCAACGGTGCACACGACTTCACCACCACGGTCACTGACAAGGCAGGCAACACCAGTGCCGAAGGGGAACACCTGGCGGTGACGGTAGATGCCGTACCGGGTCAGGTACAACTGAGCGGTCTGGTCGACGACGTGGGCAGCGTGCAGGGCAACATCGTGCAGAACGGCGTGACGGACGACACCCGTCCGACGCTGAACGGCACGGCGAAGGCCGGCAGCGTGGTCACGGTGAGCGACGGCAGTACGGTGCTGGGCAGCGTGACGGCGGACGGCAGCGGCAACTGGAGCTTCACGCCAACCACCGATCTGGGTCAGGGTGCACACAGCCTGAACGCCAGCGCCAAAGATCCGGCGGGCAGCATCAGCACCAGCGGCAACTGGGCGTTTACGGTCGATTCGGTGGCACCGAACGCACCGTTTATTGACGCGGCAGCGGATGATGTGGGCAGCGTGCAGCCACAAAACATGACCAGCGGCAGTGCGACGGACGATCCGACGCCAACGCTGTCGGGCCGTGCGGAAGCCAACAGCATCGTGAAGGTCTATGACCAGAACGGATTGCTGGGCTCGGCGCAGACCGACGCTACCGGCCAGTGGAGCTTTACCCCGACCAGCAAGCTGGCGGAAGGCGAGCACCGCTTTACGGTCACGGCGACGGACAAGGCGGGTAACATCAGCGATCCGTCCAACACCTTTACCCTGACGCTGGACTTCACACCACCGGATGCCAGCAAAGTGGTTATCACCGGGGTGGACGATCAGGTGGGTGAGAACAAGGGCAACGTGGTTGCCGGTGGGACCACCGATGACAACCGTCCGACCATCAAGGGCACCGGGGCAGAAGCCGGTAACACCATTACGGTGTACAACGGCACTACCGTGATCGGTACTGCGACGGTCCAGGCAGATGGCTCCTGGTCACTGAAACCGACCCTGCCACTGGCAGACGGTCTGGCGACGCTGACCGCGAAAGAAACCGACCTGGTGGGCAACACCACCGTGGCCTCGCCGGAGTACGCGATCACTGTGATCACCGTACCCCCACAGGCACCGACCATCACCAGCGTGGAAGACGATGTGGCTCCACACACCGGTGCGTTGCAGAAGGGCGATATCACCAACGATAACACCCCGACCCTGAAGGGCTCGGCATTGCCGGGTGGCACCGTGACCGTGTACGACAACGGTACGGTGATCGGCAGCGTCAAGGCGGACAGCAACGGCGCGTGGAGCTTTACGCCATCTACCCCACTGGGTGAAGGCAACCACAACCTGACGGCGTCGGTTACCGACAGCATCGGCCAGGTCAGCCCGAGCACTGGCGGCTTCGGTATCGTGGTTGACACCTTGCCTCCAGCGCCAGTGACCGATCTGGTGGTGACCGATGACTTTGGTAATGTGAAGGGCCCACTGATGACGGGCAGCATCACCGACGACAACACGCCAACCTTCAGCGGCAAGGCCGAAGCGGGCAGCGTGGTCACCGTGCTGGATAACGGCAACGTGATCGGCAGTACCACCACGGATGTGAACGGCAACTGGAGCCTGACGCCAAGCACCCCGCTGACCAACGGTGCACACGACTTCACCACCACGGTCACCGACAGCGCGGGCAACACCAGTGCCGAAGGGGAACACCTGGCGGTGACGGTAGATGTGGTGCCGGGTCAGGTACAACTGAGCGGTCTGGTCGATGACGTGGGCAGCGTGCAGGGCAACATCGTGCAGAACGGCGTGACGGACGACACCCGTCCGACGCTGAACGGCACGGCGAAGGCCGGCAGCGTGGTCACGGTCAGCGACGGCAGTACGGTGCTGGGCAGCGTGACGGCGGACGGCAGCGGCAACTGGAGCTTCACGCCAGCGGTCGACCTGGGTCAGGGTGCACACAGCCTGAATGCCAGTGCCAAAGATCCGGCGGGCAGCATCAGCACCAGCAGCAACTGGGCGTTTACGGTTGACTCGGTAGCCCCTGTTGCACCGACCATTGACTCGGCAGCGGATGATGTGGGCAGCGTGCAGCCACAAAACATGACCAGCGGCAGTGCAACGGACGATCCGACGCCAACGCTGTCGGGCCGTGCGGAAGCCAACAGCATCGTGAAGATCGCCGATCAGAACGGGTTGCTGGGCTCGGTACAGACCGATGCTACCGGCCAGTGGAGCTTTACCCCGACCAGCAAGCTGGCGGAAGGCGAGCACCGCTTTACGGTCACGGCGACGGACGCGGCGGGTAACATCAGTGCGCCATCCAACACCTTTAGTCTGACGTTGGACTTCACACCACCGGATGTCAGTAAAATTGCCATCACAGGTGTGACGGATAACGTGGGTAGTGTGACCGGGCCGGTTAACCAGGGCGGTATTCTGGACGATCGTAAGCCAGTGATTAAAGGAACCGGGGCAGAAGCTGGGGATACCATTACGGTTTCCACTACTGATGCTGATGGCAACACCAAGGTGCTTGGCACCACAACCGTGGCCAGCGATGGTTCATGGGAATTGACGCCAACCGGGTCACTGTACGATGGCTTGAACAAGCTGACCGTAGCAGAAACCGACAAGGTGGGTAATACCGCCAAGCCGGGCAGTAGCTATGACGTCACCCTGTCGTTGACGCCAGGTGCACCGACTATCGGCAGCATTGTCGATGATAGCGGGGCGACTCATGTCATCCTGACAGACGGTGCCTTGACTAAGGACAATACGCCAACGTTGAGCGGTACTTCAGCGGTTGCGGAAGGCGACACTATTACCATTTACAATGGTAATACCGTGGTAGGTACGACTACGGCCGGCCCTGGTGGTAACTGGAGCTTTACGCCAACCACCAAACTGCCGGATGGTGCTTACAACTTTAGCGTGACGGGAACCAACAGTGCTGGGCAAGAGAGTGCGCACAGCGGCTCTCAGGCGATCACCATTGACGCAACGCCACCGAATCCGGTGTCGAGCCTGACTGTCAGCGATGACGTAGGGTCTGTACAGGGAACATTGGTTAACGGTGCCGTGAGTGATGACAATACGCCAACCTTCAAAGGTAATGCGGAAACCGGCAGCACGGTCACTATCTATGCCAATGGCGATGTGATTGGCAGCGTGACGGTCACCAGCCCAGACGGCAGTTGGGTCTATACGCCGACGGCAGCATTGCCGGATGGTAATTACCAGTTCGCCACTGAAGTGACGGATAAAGCGGGCAACAGCAGCGGCAAAGTTGATGGCATTGCTATCACTGTCGATACGGTGCCAGGCGATCTGAAACTGCAACAGGTGATCGATAACGTTGAGCCTGACAGCGGTACACGTCTGTTGAACAATGGTGATGTGACTAACGACAGCACACCAACGTTCGTGGGCACTGCGACTGCGGGCAGCACTGTCACCATCAAAGATGGTGCCAGTACGGTTCTGGGCAGCGTGAAGGTTGACACCTCAGGTAACTGGAGCTTCGAACCGGGAACCGTATTGAGCGAAGGTGTTCATAACTTTGTGGTCAGTGGTACTGATGCTTCAGGTAATGCGTTAACGCCGATTAACTTCAGCTTGACCATTGATACTGTGGCACCTGTGGCACCGAATATTACCGATGTTGTGGACAACACCCTGCCTGTGCTCGGTACCGTGATCAGCGGTCATGCGACTAACGACACGACGCCTGAAATCAAAGGCACGGCGGAAAAAGACAGCACCGTTCAGATTTATAATCAGATCGATGCGTCAAACCGTGTTCTGTTGGGGACGGCGCTGGCTGACACCAATGGCCAGTGGGTGTTGATACTGACCGATGACAAGGCGTTAACCGACGGCAGCTACACGCTGGTTGCGGTTGCTACCGACAAGGCGGGTAACGTCGGTGCAGCCAGTGCACCATGGACCATCATTGTTGACACGGCGATTTCGGATGCAGCTATCGCGATTACGTCGATCAGTGATGACCTGGGGGTCAGTAACTCTGACTTTAACACCAGCGATACCACGCTGTTGATTAACGGCACGCTGAACAAAGCGCTGCTGGCCGATGAGTGGGTCGAAGTCAGTGTGGATGGTGGCAAGACCTGGACCAAGGCGGCCAGCACCACGGCCAGCAACTGGACGGTGGATCTGCAAAGCCAACCGCTGAGTTCGGGTAACTACACCATCGATGCGCGGGTGGTTGATCAGGCAGGCAATATCGGCAGCACCGATGCGCATGCACTGACCATCGCTACCGGTGGGCCGAACCTGAATGGCTTGACCACCACTACGGGGATCACTACCGATACCAGCAATGGTCTGGTGAGCGGCGATCTGTTCAGCCACAGTGCGACGGCAACCAACAACGATATGGTCACCCGTGACCGTACCGTAACGTTGAACGGCAACCTGAGTGCGGCATTGCAGGCCAACCAGTATCTGCAGATCTCGCTGGACAACGGTATCACCTGGAAAACGCTGCTGTCACAGAGCGGAAGCCAGTGGAATTACACGCTGGATGCGGTCACGCAGAGCACCACGGTGGGTTACCAACTGCGGGTGATTGATTCTGCCGGTAACGTTGGCACCAACACCCAATTTGCCAACAGTTATCAGGTGGTGATCGATCTGGAAGCGCCGGACAGTATTCTCGGCGCACCAAACGTGCCGCAGATTGTGGATAACACCACCACGTTCGTCTTCAACAGCAGCACTTATGGCAAGGTTGAGGCCGGGGCGATTGTTTCGCTGGTCAGCGATGTGAACCGTAACGGTACCTACCAGGAAGGTCTGGATCAGGTTATCGGGTTTGCCAAAGTTGCCGCGGACGGTACCTGGACATTGAGTACCACACTGCCCTCTGGCGCGCATAACATCGCGTTTATGGTGTGGGATGAGGCGGGTAACCGTTCAGCCATGAGTTCCTCCACCAGCATTGGGGTTACCGATGGCGGCGGCAGTACGCTGATTCAACAGTCGTGGGGCGGCACGACCGATGCAGAAGGCTATGGCCTGAACGCGGCGGCAGTGACCATCAGCCAGGACGGGTTGTGGTCGTTCTTCCAAAGCGTGCGTGGCACTTCAGGGACCACGACGGCTAACGCCGGGCGTGTCTATAACGCCACCTCGCAGGAGGATTACACCTCAACGTATCTGGCACAGCCATCCACCACCAACGGGGCTGGCTATAACGTTAACGAGGCGGGCTATGGCCGCTTTATCAACTCGGCCACCTTTGCGGATATCAACCGCGATGGTCTGACCGATGTGATGTCGCAGGTCAGCTCTTATGGTAACGGGGGGCGTACTGCTTACTGGATGCAGAATGCCAATGGCAGCTACACGGCGCAGGCGCTGGATCAGGGTACCCTGAACCACCTGGGGGGCGCGATTGCCTATGACCGTGAGGGTGATGGCTATCTGGACTTCGTGTTGGCCGACTCAGAGTCGGACTCCATTTCGTTTATCAAGAACGTCAATGGGACGCTGACCTATGAGAATGGTACGTACACGAGTGGTGGCACTGCACCTAATGGGCACCCTGGTGGGGTCATTCCTGCCGCGTTGAGCGTGTTGCACGAAGTGGGGGCGGTCGATATCGACAACAACGGCACGGTGGATATCACTGCGCACATCGACTACAACGGCGCGGGTGTCTACGCTGGCAACGGTTCACGTGGGCTGGGGATCCTCTACAACCAGACCAACGGCACCACCTCGACCACCTTTGGTCAGGTGGGCTATTACGCCAACGTGTTCCGCAGTGACGGTGCAGATGACTACGGCAACCTGTCGATCTCGATGACCTATGCCGACTACAACGGGGATGGCTGGCTGGATCTGTTCCTGAGCCGCGGGGCGAAAAATGCGGCGGACGGTAACGAAAGCCGTATCTACCTGAACGACAAGACCGGCAAGCTGATGGCCACCGATGCGCAGGCGCTGTGGTTCGGTGACAGCCTGGATGGCGGAACGTCGCTGGCGGTGGACTGGAACCACGATGGCAAGATGGACATCATCGAAGTGCCACGCTCCGGTGTGACCGGCAGCCCGACGCTGTACCTGAACCAGGGTAACAATGTCTGGGGAACCAATGCGGTCAAGCTGACCAGCGGAACCTACAACAACCTGACGGGGGCGGTAGCGCTGGACTACGACTGGGACGGCTCGATGGACCTGGTGCTGTACCGCTCCGGCGCTGACGCCGCGGTGGTGTCTGGCGATGCGTCTGCACCAACGTTGCTGGTGAAAAACACCAACATCGCGGCAGACGGGACCAGCCTGCAGATCCGTATTGTTGACGGCAACGGCATCAATACCTTCTACAGCAACACCGTCAAGCTGTATGACTCGCAGGGTAACCTGGTGGCGACGCAGCTGATTAACCCGCAGGCGTCCGGCTCCAGCAACAGCATGGGCCTGGTGAGCTTCTTCGGGTTGAACCCGGACGAAGTGTACTCGGTACAGCTGCTGCGCATCACCAACGGTACGGCTAACCACGTCGGAGCCTTTGCCGGTGAGCAGGGTGGCAATATCAACACCACGGTGAATGAAAACTGGGGTGGGTTGACGACCGGCAAGGCGCATGATGCTTATGTGCTGACGGCGGAAAACACCAACGATGCCAACAATACCATCGGCACCGGCGGGATCATCGGCACCGGGTATAACGACACCTTCTTCGGTTCAGCGGGTGACGATACCTACACCGGGGGTGGCGGCTGGAACCAGGTGGTGAGTGGTCAGGCGGTCTGGAGTGCCTCTGCGGGCATGGACATCGTCGATTACAGCCGTTCATCAGGTGCCATTACGGCCAACCTGTGGACGGGGACCGCGACGGGCCAGGGTAACGACAAGCTGGTCAGTATCGAAGGCTTGATCGGCAGCAATCAGGGCGACACCTTCACCGACAACTCGGCAAACAACCTGTTTGAAGGCCGGGGTGGCGATGATACGTTCTACCTGACTAACGGGGGCAACGACACGCTGATGTATAACGTGTTGGCGGGTATGGCGAATGACGGGACGGGCGGTAACGGTCACGACACGGTCCATGGCTTCCACGTTGGCAACGTCGTCACTGACAAAGACGCCGACCTGATCGACCTGAGCGATCTGCTGGACTACAACGGCCCGATCTCCTTCTTCCAGGATGATGGCAAGATGGAGCTGGACTACTCTTCCCAAGGTATTCTCAAGTACCTGAAGGTGGAGACTTCCGGCAGCGATACGGTGATCAGCATCGACCGTGATGGCCAGGGCGGGCAGCATGCCTTTACCAGCGTAGTGACGTTGGCGAATGTGCATACCGATCTGGAAACGTTATTGCAGAATAACCAAATCATTGTTTAACCGGTAACGGAACCCGCAGTGTAAAAACTGCGGGTTCTATTTTGTTGTTATTTAATTATCTGGTAAACATTTTTGGATATATCACCCTGTGGGTGTGATAACGGATCCGAGAAAATTGTCGCCGTTTATGGATAAATATATCAGGTGAGCCTGGAGCATATAATGAAAGCTGTTCGTAATGGATTTAAATACGTCAATATTGCAGTATTAACTTTAGCTGCGGGATTGTGTTCTTTTACCGCATCTGCTGAGTCGGTATACAACAATCAATCTTCTGCTGATACCACAAGCGCTTATCGTCCTGTGGCGAAAGTCGTACCTGAGTTGGCTCAGGTCGTCTTCTATTATCCACAGGGTAATCTTCCAGCAACCGTCAATGTGGATCGCGAACTGCAATCCGCATTGTTGCCTGGCGAGTTTACGGTATTTTGTGTGGCACCGGGCGGGCATGCGATTGAGTCCTACTTCCAGGATCAGCCGCTGTATCAAGGGAAAAAGAATCCAGCCCATCAGCTGAGTGTCAAGGGTTCAGAGACCTATTTCCTGCAAGTGAATCCGGGGGCAAATGGCAGTACGGCGGCCTTGGTTGAAAGGGCGACAGCAGAAGCTGAGCTGAAGTCTATGCACAAGCAAACGCGTATTATCAACCGTGCTTCACAAGTCAAACCTTGTGAGTATGTCAACGGTGGCGGCGCAGTGCTGATTCAGGAAAGCGTACAGTTCCGTTTTGGCAAGAGCAGTTACGGTTCTATTTTGCCGTCCTCAGTGGCTAAATTGGATAACGTGATTGCGTTTCTCAAGCAGGGAAATAACGTCGCCGACATTCAGTTGGTAGGTTACACCGATGCTATTGGTAACCCAGAGTCAAATCAGCGCTTGTCACAGGCCAGGGCTAATACCATCCGCGAGGCATTGATCAGCGCTGGCGTCAGCGAGAGCCTGATCACTAACGTCAGTGGCATGGGCGTGGCTCAAAGTGCCGAAGGCTGTGTGGCCAGTGCCAATCATCAGGGGGCGGGCTGTAATGTCAACAGCCGCCGTGTGGATATTATTGTCAGATAATAATAGTCCAATTCTGATTTAGCATTGTTAAACAAAGGGCTACATAGAAATAGGGTGGCCCTTCTATTTTTTGACATTATTAACGGCAGAGATACAGAGAGGTTTAATTTCTAGCGTTACCCGCGGAATTCCTTGCCATTTTATTTTTTGGCTGTTAAAAATATATATTCAAATATCCCCATTCAATAGTTCAATCAATTTGACTTTTTGTTTCCGTTGGTTACACAAAAAGGCTTTTCTAGGCATTTTCTTATTTTTTTCGACTGTATTTTAAGTAGGCACTTACGTTCTTTCTTGCGGTGGTTAATATATTGTCTGTGTTAAGATATATCTAATGTTTAGCTTGGATGCTAAATCACAGTCTTTAAGTAAAACCAGGGAAAGATTATGAGTGAACAATTGTCGGTGTCTTCGGAGTTACCGGAGATTCCTGAGCCTCCGGCGATTCAGTCGCGAGAATTTGACAATATAGAAGACCATGGCAGAGATTCTTTGCTGTGGGCCGTTGAATGGTTGTGTAAGCACTATAACAAGCTGGCCAGTAAAGAAGTGCTGTACGCCGGGTTACCGCGTGGCGACAAGTTAGAGCCTGAATTGGCGCTGCGCATGCTGGATCAGATTGGTATCGCTGCCGGTTGGATCAAGCGCGATCTGGCCAAAATCTCCTCTTATTTATTCCCGTTAGTGGTCGCTCGCAGTGATGGTACCTACTGTGTTGTCGCCGCGCGCACCGGTAAACGCGGAAACTATGAGTATCAGGTGGTGGTACCTGAAAGTGGTGGCACCCTCAGCATTGCGGAAGCGGAGTTGTCAACCAATGGCTATGCCATGGTGGCAAGCCCTAAACCCAAGCTGGATGTTCGTCTGGACGATGACATTCTGCCGGAAGCCAATCGCGAAGGGCACTGGCTGTTTTCTACGCTGTGGCGTTATCGGCACTATTTTTACAGTGCGGCCACGGCGGCACTGCTGGCCAACATCCTGACGCTGGCCAGCACCTTCTTCACCATGAACGTCTACGATCGCGTCATCCCCACCCAGGCTTACGTCACCTTATGGTCATTGGCGATTGGGGTGCTGATTGCCATTGTGTTCGAATTCACCTCCAGGCAGGTTCGTACCTATTTAATTGATGTAGCAGGGAAAAAAGCCGATCTGATTGTCGGGGCGAAACTCTTCCGCCAGGTGATGGCGATGCGTATGGAGAGCAAACCACAATCAACGGGAACCTTCGCCAACCAGTTGCGTGACTTCGAGGCCGTGCGTGATTTTGCCACCTCGGCCACGCTGTCGACCCTGTCGGATCTGCCGTTTTGCATCCTGTTCATGTTCGTCATCTACCTGATTGGTGGACAACTGGCGATAGTGCCGCTGGCGGCGGTACCGATCATCTTGCTGGTCAGCGTGATCATCCAATGGCCGCTCAGCCGTTACATGGGTGAAAACATCCGTGAGATCTCGCAGAAACAGGGGATGCTGATCGAGTCCATCGAAGGCATGGAAGCGCTGAAGGCGGCTCAGGGGGAAGGCGTGATGCAAAAACGCTGGGACGATATCAGCGCGTTGGCCGCCGCGTCTTCCATGAAAACCCGTTACCTTTCCGCGCTGACCTCGAACTTTGTCACCTTTATGCAGCAGGTGTGCACCGTGGTGATCGTGGTGTTTGGTGTCTATTTGATCCATGCGGGTGAACTCACCATGGGATCGATGATCGGGGTGGTTATCCTGTCCGGCCGTTCACTGGCGCCGCTGGCGGCGGTGGTTGGGCTGGCATTACGCTATCAGCATGCCAAAACGGCGTTGAAGTCACTCAATCAGTTGATGGAGTTACCGACGGAACGCGATCCGGCGATTAACTACCTGCCGACACCGAAATTTGACGGCAACCTGAGCCTGAAAAAGGTGGCTTTTGCTTACGCGGTGCCCGGTATGATGGTGCCGCCGTCGATCCTGGATAATATCAATATCACCATCAAGGCGGGTGAGCGGGTGGCGATTATTGGCAGCATCGGCAGTGGCAAGTCGACGCTGTTGCGGGTGATGGCGCGGATTTATCAGCAGCGCAGCGGCCAGATCTCGATTGATGGCGTTGATGCGACTCAGGTCGATCCGGCGGATTGGCGTGCGGCGGTCGGGTATGTCGGCCAGGATTGTCGGCTGTTCAGTGGCACCTTGCGCTTTAACGTGACGATCGGCAAGCCGAGCGCCAGTACAGAAGAGTTCCTGCGCGTTGCCCAGATGACCGGGTTGGATCGTATCGCGGCCAGGCATCCGCTGGGCTATGACATGCCGGTCGGGGAGATGGGTAACGCGTTGTCCGGTGGGCAGAAACAGCTGGTTGCTCTGGCACGTTGTCTGCTGCTGCGGCCGAAAGTGCTGTTGATGGATGAACCGACCAGCTCCATGGACGCAATGACGGAAACCCTGTTTATTCGCCAACTACAGAAAGCGATAGAAGGACAAACGCTGGTGATTGTGACGCACCGTATGTCAGTGCTGAATATTTTTGACCGTTTGATCGTTCTGGATGATGGGCACGTCATGGCCGACGGCCCGAAAGATCAGGTCATTGCCATGCTGAGTGCCAACAGTCAGAAGAATGGCGCGAAAGTGACCCAGCTGAATCAGCCACATTAATCTCAATCAGGCGGCGACAATAGCAATACCCACTCTGTTTCAAGATGCAGATAGCTCCGGCTTTTGCCTCTTGGAAAGTGCTGGCTATCTGCCAACAAGGAATAACGAATGAGCACGGATGACATTACATTAGCCACCTCTGATGATGCTGAGATAAGCCATAAAAAAGGTGTGAGAATAAAAGAGACTGAGGCAAAGACAATTACAGTGAATGCGGTAGACAGAATTGAATCCCAGAAAAAAAATAAGCATAAAAAAGATAATCAGCCCAGCGGAAAAATAGAATCTGAAGACCTGCGGTTTATGAATGATTTGCAGGCGGCGTTAATTTCACAAAAGACGCCGTTCAGCATGATCATGCTCTATACCATCGCACTGGTGGTGGCGGTGGCATTGATCTGGGCGCATTTTGCCCGAGTAGAGGAAATCACCCGTGGCGACGGGAAAGTGATTCCTGCCAGCCGTGAACAGGTGATACAGAGCCTGGAAGGCGGGATCCTGGAAGAGCTGAACGTGCGAGAAGGGGATATTGTCGAGAAAGGGCAGGTGTTGCTGAAGATGGATCCGACGCGTGCGGGCTCCAGCTACGGCGAATCCTTGTCGAAAGTGTTGGGGCTCAAGGCGACGATAGCGCGCCTGCGTGCACAGTCTTATGGCACCGCGCTGGTATTTCCGCCCGAGGTGCTGGCGGTTCCCAGCATCGTGAATGATGAAACCCAGGCCTACAACGCCCAACTGAGAACCCTGAATGAGAGCGTGGATGCGCTGAAGAAAAGCCTGTCGCTGGCGGAAAACGAGGTGCAGCTTTCTGCGCCCCTGGCCAAAAAAGGGCTGGTGTCGGAGGTGGAAATCCTGCGTCTGCGCAGGCAGGCGAATGAGTTCCAACTGCAGATTGCCGAACGCACCAACCGTTTTCGCTCTGATGCCAACAGCGAACTGAACAAGCAGGAGTCAGAGCTGGCTCAGGCTGAAGAAATCCTGCGTGGCCGCGAAGACGTGATGCAGCGCACCACCATTGTTGCCCCGGTGCGCGGAACGGTCAATAACATCCGCACCACCACCCGGGGCGGGGTGATCCAGCAAGGGGCCGAGATCATGACGATCATCCCTCTGGAGGATAACTTGCTGGTTGAGGCGCAGATTAAACCGGCGGACGTGGCGTTCATTCACCCAGGTTTACCTGCCACGGTCAAGATCACCGCTTATGACTATGCCATTTATGGCGGGCTGAGTGGCGTGGTGGAGCATATCAGCTCCGATACCTTGGTTGATGAGGAAAAAGCCCGTTCCGGTCGTGGGGATTCAACCTATTACCGTGTGTATGTGCGTACTAACCAGGCAGCCTTGCATGTGAAAGACAAAACGTTTCCGATCATTCCCGGCATGGTCGCTAATGTTGAAATTCGTACCGGAGAGAAAACGATCCTATCCTATATTTTAAAGCCCGTATTAAAAGCCCGTGAAGCATTCAGGGAGAGATGATCTGATGGTACGTAAGCACAATGAGTTCCGCCGGTTAAATGTGGCGATGGCAATAGCGATATGCCTGCCGTTTTCTACCTTGACAGTCGCACAGCAATCCTCCTTGCCGGGAGGGAGTGCGCAGGATATCAACGCATTACCACCGATGCTGACGCAGGAGGAATATATGACATTATTCCATTCTGATCCGTCATCGGCTGGAAATGCAGCATCAAAAGAAGCCCCTGATTTTCTTCAGGAGTTGGTGGCAGTGGGTGAGCCGAAGGCACCGGTTCCGCGTCAGGCTCCGGTTTCTGCCGCACCGGAAGTGAAAACAGAAGCGCCACCCGTGTTTAGCAACAACGTGGCGGTGAATAACGCTCAACCTTCGGTGGCAGCCAGGCAGAATGATATGGTTCAGCCGGGCCAAGGCGTCAGCGTGTCAGAGCCGGCAAGCCAGCCGGCGATGCCCGCCACGACCAAAGCACCACAATCTTCTGGGCTGATTACACGTATTGAGCCGCCAGTGCCGATTAAGACCACCGAAGCACCGGTAGTCAGCAACACTGAGCGCTTGAGCAGTGCCAAGAGCCTGCCGATGCAGGCAGAGAGCCGCACCTCTGCGGTTCCGGTGACCCAAGGCAATCAGTCCGCCTTGGTTAATCGCACTGAGCTACGTGCCAAGGCCAATATCGCCACGGAGACGCCGACGGGGAGCAGCCAGGCGGTGCTGAGAAACAATAGCGATAACTTCCCTGCGGTTCAGCAGCAGTACCAACCGGATCCGGCGTATGACAAGGTGCGTTGGAACGGTGAGAGCGAGGGGGAGAGCGGCAAACGCACTTTCGACAGTATGTCTGACGACGCTTACAGCGGGAAAAGCACTAATCCGTCACGGGCTTTTATGCGCAAAATGGTGTCGATGGCATTGGCGCACAGCCCGGAGATACGCTCTTCAGAAGCGGATGTTCTGGCGGCGGGTTATTACGTAGATCAGACCAAAGGCCAACGTTGGCCACAGGTTCAGGTTGGGCTCTCCACGCCGCTAGGCACCCAGGGGGGCAATGCCGATCTACAGCGTAACAACGCTAAAGCGAGTGATACCAGTGGTTCGGTTGCCATCACGACACCTATCTATGATTGGGGCAAGATCAGCAATCAGGTCGACAGCGCCGAAGCCAGCGTCACGGCGGCGGTGAATGCGCAGAGTTACACCAAAGAGCAACTGGCTTACAGTACCGTGTCAGAACTGATGAACCTGGGCCGCTATCAGGAAAGCCGTATGGTTGCGCTGGCCTATGTCGCGCGCATGAAGCAACTGACGGATATGCTGTCGCAGATTGCGGCAGCGGACGGCGGCCGAGCCAGTGAGTTTACCCAGGCCAAGGCCAAGCTGCTGTCTGCCCGCGCCAACCTGGATGATATTGAACACCAGGTGAGTACCAGCCGTATCAGATTGGTGCGCCTGTTGGGGGTCGAACCGAATTTACCAGAGAATATCTCCTGGCGAGACTCGGTGATGCCCGCGTCAGTGGCGATTGCCTCGTTGACCAAAAACCCGAACCTGCTGAAATTGCAGGCGCAGGTCAAGTCCGCAGAGTATGAAGCAGAGAGCATCAAGTCGGCGGGGTTACCGCAGTTGAACTGGGTGGTTTCCAAGAACACGGCCAAAGATATCAATGGCGATGAAACCGGTTGGTATACCGGGCTGAATGTCCAATGGAATGCGTTCAGCGGCGGTTCGCAAACGGCGGCGCAGATGGCGGCGCGTGCTAAAGCCAACGGTGCCCAGCAACAATATGAAGTGGCCTATCGCGATTTGGAATATCAGATCAATAATCTGGTGCAGACGCGTGATTCTTCGTTTATGCGCGCGGATGATTTTGATCGATTGTCAGCAGAAACCGATCGGGTCAGGCAAATGTTTTATGATCAGTGGTACAACCTGGGGACTCGCACGCTGCTGGATGTGCTGACGGCAGAGAACGATCATTTTAATAACCAATTATCGGCGATCAATAATCGCTATGACGGCTATATCTCTAATATTAACGTGATTGCCAGTGCGGCTATGCTGTTGAGCTGGGTCGATAAATAACGTGAGACCATAAGGTTAAGAGCCTATTGGGATAGGCTCTAAGCCTTAAGTGGGATAAAGGAGAATGGATTTCCCTACAAATTCAAGGTGACGAAGTTAGCGCTGTTTGCATGTCATTGAGGTACAGAAGTAGATATGTGATGAATTTATTTTATTCGTCCATAAATACCTTTGTACTGAAAATGATTTTTTGATGATCTCTGGTGAATTTACCCCTCAAAAATTAATCCAAGATATTATAAGAGAGGATTATATGTATTCCGTATTGGTTATCGATGAATCCCCCACAATATTGGTTGCCATCAAATCACTCTTGATGCAGTCCGACTCATTTAAGCGCGTCTTTGTTGCTGCCAGTAGCAAACAAAGCCTGGATATTGTGAGTGCGAATCACATTGATTTGATTATTATGGATGTAGAGCTGCAAGGCGATGACTGTTTTTTACTGTTGAAAAAAGTGAGAAGAGAGTTTCCGCAGATCAAATCCCTTTTTTTTTCTTCCAAAAATGAATCTATTTACTCGCTACGAGCGCTTGAGGCCAAGGCCAATGGATTTATCAGCAAAGGGAAGGATGTTGAAGAGATACTCTTTGCCGTACAACATGTCTTGAAAGGATACCTTTTTTTTTCCGCAGAGGTACTCAGTAACGTATCGGATATGGCCGCCTTGAGTAACAGCACCCAGCCTAAGCGCTCGTTGACCGCCCGAGAGATCAGTGTGCTGAGACATCTGGTAAAGGGGTTTAAAAATAAGGAGATAGCGGAGAGTCTTTTTATCAGCGAAAAAACAGTCAGCACTTATAAAACCCGAATTATGGCAAAGCTGGGGGTGAGGTCTGTCATCGAAATGGCAAACTATGTGGAAAGAAATGACCTGCTGTGAATAATGAATCAGGCTTTATGCTGAGCTAATATCCCGATTAAAATTATTGGCATCTCTATATTTTAATTTAGTTGTCTTTATTCTTGGAAATTGTGGGTTTTCCTACAAGCCTTTTCATGCTTTCTTATGTTATCTACGGTTGCCATTAACTAATATATGTAGGATAACCGATAAAATTATCAACGGAATTGATATGAAAACAATATCGAATGGAGCAGTTAACATCTTGATTGTAACTCGATGCGCATTCACCCGTCTTGCGCTGAATGCAATCTTGGCAGAGATGCAACTATCGTCTGGGAAAAAAATCAACGTAGCCTCTGGTGATTTTTTTGAGAAAAATAATCTTGCGATGGACTTTATTATCTGTGCTGACGATCTCTTCAATGAGATTAGCTTGCAAAGTATTTTGAAAATTAAAGCGGCATTACGCTGTGCCAGCTTTTCAAGCAAAATGATTTTTTTAGCCTCTAAACCGCATTTTGCTCTCGGCTACTTTATCTCAGGCTTGTGCAGAAAAGAGGGGCATTGTGCTTCGATCGACAAAACGGTAGCGAGCCTGGTATTGGATTTAAAACGGATCCTTAGTTTTAAGGATATTTTTGATGAACTACCGTCATGCACGTTGATTCTGACGCCGAGAGAAAGGGAGATTATTATCGGGTTGATTAAACAGCGGAAACCGGCTTATTTATCCAAAAAATACGCCGTTAATCAGAAAACAATCAGCGCCCACAAAGTGAATGCGCTGCGTAAGCTGAATGTCGATCACCTAAACAGTATCGTCAGTTTGAATGCGCTGACGTGAAAAATGCCGTGGCGGGCTGTTAGAGCTTGCCCCTTCCCCGTCAGGGAAGGAGCTGCGTTATTGTTGTTGGCCGATCAGAAACGGCTATTCACGCTCATAAAATAGGTACGGCCTGGCTCGTTATAGGTGGCTGCGCCTGCGCCATACATATAGGCTCCGGTGACGCTATTCCCGGTGGTCTGCGCATTACCGGCCCGGAATTGGCGTTTATCCAACAGGTTATCGATACCCGTAGTGACACTGATATTTTTGGTAAAGGCGTAGGTGCCGCTTAGGCCAAAGATGGCGTAAGGGCTGACTTCGTGCTTCTCGCTGCCGCTAACCGCTTCACCCTTATAGTTGTATTTCTTCGGCTTCTGACGGCCATACCAGGTCATGGTGGTCTGCATGGACAGATCCTGCGTGGCTTGCCAGCTCAGCGTCGAGTTGATGGTGAACTCAGGAATAATCGACAGGGTATCTCCGGTAGTTTTATTCTTGTTCTCAATCATATAGGTCGCGTTGTTATTCCAGGCCAGGGTATCGCTGACCGGTACATTCAGCGTACCTTCCAAGCCCTGGATCACCGCTTTTGGTACGTTCTCCCAGCGGTAAATATCGGTTTTACCGTTGATGGTGGTGCCGGATGGGGTATAACCTGCTTCGATCTTGTTGCGGTAGTCGTTACGGAAATAGGTCACACCGGCCAGCCAACCCTCATGGTGGAATTCCAGCCCGACCTCTTTGTTAACGCTGTTTTCCGCCTTCAGATCGTCATTACCGATCAGATAACAGGCTCCGGCGCTGGCCGCACAGCCCTGGCCACGGCTGTACAGAATGTAGTTGCCGTTGTTCTGGAACAGGTTAGGGGCTTTGTAGGCGCGGGCGATGCCCATTTTCAGGGTAAAGTTATCGCCCAGTTCCTGTGACAGGTTGAGCGATGGGCTCCAGTTATCACCGGCTTCGGAATGATGATCGAAGCGCAAACCCGGCGTCAGCATGGTGCTGTCGGTAACTTCGGCATTGTTTTCGGCAAACAGCGAGAAGATTTTGGCTGAAGAGTAAGGATCGCGGTTAGTGCTATCCACCCCAGGAATACTGCCGCCTTCTGTCAGCGATTGGCTGGTAGAGGAGGGATCTTTCATCCGCTGCTGGTTCCATTCGGTTCCCAGAGTAGCGGTTTGCGGTACCCCCATGTCGAACGGAATGCTGATTTCGCTGTGCGCCAGGAAATCGTCCAGACGGGTGGTGTTGAAGCTGTCGCTGGAGAAGATCCCTTCGGTGCCACCAGCCAACCCTTCGGCCAAGCGGGTATTGCGGGTGCGCTCAAATTGCAGGTAGTTGGTGGTGCTGACCCCGCTGTCCCACGCGCCGCGATAATTGAGTGCATAGGTGGTGCGGTAAATACGGTTGGTTTCTTTGCCGTAATTGCTCTGGACCAGCGCGTTGCTATTGGTGTTCTGGGTATCTCTGGCGTACAGGTTGCCCTGGCGGCCATAAGCGTATTGGAATTCCAGCGATTGCAGGTGCGCGAATTCCCAGTGCAGCAGGGCATCGATGTTTTTGTCGATCACCCCTTCACGGCCAGCGGGCAGGGTATCGGCATAGCTGCCGGTACGTTCGGACTGGTGCCCTTGGTTGAGATCCCAGGCATCGGCCTGGGTTTTGCTGTAACCACCAAACAGCCGGAAGCTCAGTTGATCGCTCAGCGGGCCAGAGAGGCTGAAGTTGGTACGCTTAGTGGCACCTTCTTGCTTGTGCTGCGGCAGGTTGAAATAACCGCTCAGCGTGCCGTGCAGATCCTTGCTGGCTTGTTTGGTGATGATATTGACCACGCCACCCGCCGCGCCGTTGCCATAGCGGGCGGCTGCCGGGCCGCGCAGCACCTCAATACGTTCGATCATCTCCGGTGGCACCCAGGCGGTATCGCCACGGGTGTCACGCTCGCCACGCCAGCCTTGGCGCACCGAGTTGCGGCTGCTGACCGGCATACCGTCGATCAGGATCAGCGTGTTTTCCGGCCCCATTCCACGGATATCGATCTGGCGGTTGTTGCCGCGCTGGCCGCTGGTGGAGTTACCGGTCAGGTTGACCCCCGGCATGGTGCGGATCAGTTCACTGATGTCACGGGCCGGAGGGCGTCTTTTAATCTCTTCGGCGGTGATGGTGGAGACGCCGGGAGCCTGAAGGTTTTGTTTGGCCGCGGTGACCACCATGGTGTCTTCCGCAGCGCTTTCTGCTTGGTTTTCTTCCGGCTGTGCATTCACCGCAGCGGCAAATGCAGACGTGCCTAAACCTAACCCGATGAGTGTGGCTAAAGAGTAACGTGATAACTTGCGATTCATGTTGAGGTTCCTACCTGGCTACCCTTTTTGCAGCGTGGCTGAAGGGTTGGTTGTAGTTTTATGGTGTTGGTAAAAGTCACAACGGAACCCAGCAGTGGGTTTCCGCTCAATGGTTTGGCATCCGTCCCTGTTGAAGAATGCCTGCTCGGCTTACGAACCTTTACACACTATTGCAAATGAAAATAATTATCAATAGTATTCACTTTACCGTTTGTTTTGGCATGGCAGGCTATGCCAGCTACACAGTGAGTGGGTGTTTTGAAAACTGAACAACAGCCAGAAAGCAGTAGGTTATTAGCGAGCAAGCATGCAGGGAGCCACGGTTGGTGGCTGGAGATTGCCCGGCGCGGAACACCGCTGGTAGAGCCGCAGGGCAATGGGCGCTGGAAAGTGACGTTTCTTTGGCGCGATCCTCAAGGCTGTGAGTTTACCTCGGCCTACCGGCGCGTCTGGCTGAATATCAATTGCCTCACCGATCATCATCAGCCAGCGCCACCACAGAGCCTGCAACGGCTCAGTGGATCAGACGTCTGGTACTGGCAACGGGAACTGAATGCCAACTGGCGCGGCAGCTATTGCTTTATTCCCTGTATGGACGATCGTCCGCTCCCGCTTCACAGCAGTGATGCCCATGCCAACATGCATAGCGTTCGCCACTGGTGGCAGCAGGTGTTTGCCAATGCCACACAGGATCTGCTTAACCCTTATCGCGCCTGGCCCGATGCCGATGGGCATTTTCTCTCTGGTCTGCATATGCCACAGGCACCGCTTCAGCCAGCCTGGCGCGATTCTGATCGCTACGCCGTTGCCAGCGGGCGCTGCACGCCAGCCCCCCCAGCCAAACTGCAACGGCATACCTGGCACAGCCAGCGGTTAGGAACGGAGCGCCACGTCTGGATCTATTCCACCGGTGAAAGCCAGCCTGCTAACCGGCCACTGGCCATTTT
Source organism: Serratia sp. YWN4 (assembly GCF_055790845.1). Taxonomy (NCBI): domain Bacteria; kingdom Pseudomonadati; phylum Pseudomonadota; class Gammaproteobacteria; order Enterobacterales; family Yersiniaceae; genus Serratia; species Serratia sp. YWN4. Next base: position 3,714,473 of record NZ_CM147696.1, on the reverse strand, counting down.
GCTGGACGGCCAATTCTGGGCGCAGCAGATGCCGGTTTGGGATCCGCTGATGCAATTGACCCACGCAGGCAAACTGCCGGAAGCGGTATACCTGCTGATTGATGTGATTGACCAAAAACACCGCGCACAGGAACTGACCTGCAACGATGAATTCTGGCTGGCGGTACAAGAAGAACTGCTGCCGCAGTTGGCCAGTTGGGCACCGCACAGCACGGAAGCCGCCAGCACGATAGTTGCCGGGCAAAGCTTTGGCGGCCTGTCGTCGCTCTATGCAGGGTTGCGTTGGCCCGAACGTTTTGGCGCGGTGATCAGCCAATCCGGCTCTTTCTGGTGGCCGCGCCGCGATATGTTGCAGTTGCCAACGCTGCCTGACGACGCCTGCTGGCTGATGCGCCAACTGGAAGCGCAATGGTTGGGCGCACACGGTAAATTGCAGGTGTTTATGGAGGCCGGAGTGCATGAAAAGCTGATCCATCAGGTGAGCGATCGCATGGCCGATCTGCTGCGCGCTGCTGGGCACCGGGTGCAATACCGGGTGGTCGAGGGCGGGCATGATGCGCTGTGCTGGCGTGGTGGCCTGCTGGATGGTTTACAGGCGCACTGGGCGACACCCGCCGCCTTGCAAACTGCCGCGTTTGCCAACCCCCTTCACGCCTAAGGAGATCGTTATGGAAATCCTGAACCCGTTCGATGATGACAATCAGCGTTGCCGTATTTTGTGCAACGACCAACAGCAATACAGCCTGTGGCCGGATTTCAGTGCAATCCCGGCGGGTTGGGCCAGCGTTTTTGGCCCGGATACCCGTGGGCAATGCGTTAACTGGTTGGAACAACATTGGCAGGATATGCGGCCCGCATCACAGCGTAAGGCGTGATGAACGATAACAGGAGTCAGAACTGTGTCAGAAACCTCTATTTTACCCAGCGAGCAGCAGGTGATTGTTGAACTGCCGTTGGTCGCCGCGCAGCCCGGGATCTGGGTTGCCGATCACATTTCACCGTATGGCAATGCCTATGCGGTGGCCCATTACATCGAGTTGAACGGCCAACTGGATCAAGGTTGCCTGCTACGGGCGATCGCACAGGGTTTGGCGGAAGCCGATACCTTGCGGCTGCGCTTTGCCGAACGCGATGGCGTGCCGATGCAGTGGTACGACAGCACGCTGCCGATCGCTCCTGCCGAATGGCTGGACTTGCGCGAAGCGGCGGATGCCGATGCGGCGGCCAAGGCGCTGATGCAGATCGATCTGGCTTCTGAACTGCGGCTGAGCAGCGGCAAACCGCTGTATCGTCATATTTTGCTGCAATTGTCCGACGATCGCTTCTTTTGGTATCAGCGTTATCACCATCTGGTGGTCGATGGCTTCAGTTTTACCGCCATTGCGCGCCGCATTGCCAATATTTATACCCGCCTGTGCCAGCAGCAACTGCCTGAACCGACCCCCTTCACCCCGTTCAGCGATGTGGTGGCGGAATATCAGCAGTATCAGCAATCGCCGGGCTATCAGCGTGATGCGGATTTCTGGCTGAACAAGGCCCGCCAACTGCCCGTACCCGCCACCCTTTGCCCGCAGCCGTTGGCCGGGCAAGCACCCTCTACCCGTATTCACCGGTTGGCACAAATTTGCGCCGCAGAGGATTTTGCGCCCTTGGTGGCCGCGGGCCAGCAGCAACAGCTTAGCGCTGCGGATATGGCGATGGCACTGGTCGCGCTGTGGGTGGCGCGCCTGAGCGGCCAACCCAGCTTCAGCGCCGGGTTTATCTTTATGCGCCGCATGGGTTCGGCTGCGCTGTGCGCCACCGGGCCGGTGATCAACGTGCTGCCGGTAGAAATGCATGTCGCTCCCGAGGCAACGTTGGCCGAACTGGCGGCACACATCAGCCGTGAACTTAAAGTTGCTCGTCGCCATCAGCGTTATGATGCCGAACAGGTGCCGCGGGATTTAGGGCGCGTGGGCGATGCGCAGCCGCTGTACGGCACGGTTTTCAACTTCAAGATGTTCGATTACCAGCTCAATTTTAACGGTATTGCGGGCATTACCCACGATCTGGCCTCCGGGCCGGTACGTGACCTGGAAATTGCGCTGTTTATTGATGAAGCGGGCACGCTGAAGATTGAACTGCTGGCCAACGCGGAGCGCTACCAGCCGGATGAGTTGAACCAACATTTGCAGCGCATCCCGCTGCTACTGCGCCAGTTTGCGGCACAGCCGGAGTTGCCGCTCGGTGCTGCCGACATGCTGAGCGAGCAAGATCATGCCTTGCTGGCGCGGGTGAACGACACCGCCTACCCGGTTGCGCCGGGAACCCTCAGTGGTTTGCTGGCAGAGCAGGCGGATAAAACACCGGGCGCTCCGGCGCTGGCCGATAGCCACTACCAGTTCAATTACCGGGAAACTCGCGCACAGGTGATTGCTCTGGCTCAACGCTTGGTGGCGCAAGGGGTGCAGCCGGGGGATATCGTGGCGGTGGCACTGCCGCGCTCGGTGTTTTTATCACTGGCGCTGATGGCGATTGTCGAAGCCAGTGCAGCCTATTTACCGCTGGACACCGGTTACCCGGATGAGCGCCTTAGCATGATGCTGGAAGATGCGGCACCGCGCCTGATTATTACCGATGCTTCCCAGCAGCCGCGCTTTGCCGGGCAAGGGGAAGTGCTGCTGTACGATGCGCCGTTGGCAGCCTCGGCGACCTCCGTCGAGATCCAAGGCCCAACGCCGCATCATCCGGCCTATATCATCTTTACCTCGGGCTCTACCGGGCGGCCGAAAGGCGTGCTGGTGGGGCATCAGGCGATCGTCAACCGGCTATTGTGGATGCAGCATCAGTATCCGCTGGCGGCGAACGATGTGGTGCTGCAAAAAACGCCGTGCAGCTTTGATGTTTCGGTGTGGGAATTCTTCTGGCCGCTGATGGTCGGTGCGCAGTTGGTGATGGCGCCACCAGAAGCGCATCGCGATCCGCAGCAGCTCTTGGCGCTGATCGCACACCACAGGGTGACGACGATGCACTTTGTGCCGTCGATGCTGGCGGCTTTTGTCGGCGCGTTAGACAGCGAAAGGGCGATCGCCGATTGCCAACCGTTGCGGCAGGTGTTCTGTAGCGGCGAGGCTTTGCCTGCCGAATTGTGCCGCCTGTGGCAAAGCCGTACGGCGGTGCCGCTGCACAATCTCTATGGCCCGACGGAGGCGGCGGTGGACGTCACCTGGCATCCGGCCTGGGGCGAATCGCTGGCGGCGGTGAGCGGTGCTAATGTGCCGATCGGCCTGCCGGTGTGGAATACCGGGTTGCGCATTCTGGATGCGCGCCTGCGGCCGGTGCCACCGGGCGTGGCGGGCGATCTTTATCTCACCGGCGTGCAATTAGCGCAGGGTTATCTGGCAAGGCCGGATCTGACCGCCAGCCGTTTTGTTGCCGATCCGCAGGGCAACGGTGGGCGCATGTATCGCACCGGGGATGTGGCCCGCTGGTTAGCTGACGGAACCGTGGAGTATCTGGGGCGCAGCGACGATCAACTGAAAATCCGTGGTCAGCGTATTGAACTGAGCGAAATCGATCACGCGTTATTATCACTGCCGGGGGTCAGCCAGGCGGTTACCCATGCGCTGGTGCTGGAAAGTAGCGTTGCCGATGCCATGGGGGGCGATGCCCGGCAGTTGGTGGGTTACTTGGTGGCGCAACCTGACGTGGTTCTGGATACCGCCAGCCTACGCGCCGCATTGGCCGAGCGTTTGCCACCCCATATGGTGCCGGTGGCCTTGGTGGAAATGGCTACGCTGCCGCTCAGTGCTAACGGTAAGCTCGATCGCAAAGCGTTGCCACAGCCGCAAACCGCTGCCAGAAAAGCCGGGCGCGCGGTTGAACCGGGGCTGGAAAGCGCGATCGCGGCAGTGTTTGCTCGCCTGTTGCAGCGTGAACAGGTGTTTGCCGACGATGATTTCTTCGCCCTGGGCGGCCATTCGCTGCTGGCGATGCGCTTGGCCGCCGAGTTGCGGCGTGACTTGGGTAAAGCGGTCTCGGTGGGGCAGGTGATGGTGGCGTCGAAAGTGGAGCAACTGGCCGAGTTGCTGGCAGAAGATCGCACGCAGGAAGAGGCCGATCGCTATGGTTTCGACAGCGTGTTGCCGCTACGCATTACCGATGGCCCAACGCTGTTCTGCTTGCACCCAGCCTCCGGGTTCTCCTGGCAGTTCAGCGTGTTGCCGCGCTATATCGATCAGCACTGGTCGCTGGTGGGGATCCAATCCCCGCACCCTGATGGCCCGTTGGCGCTGGGTGAGGATATGGATCAGGTGTGCGATGCGCATCTGGCCACGGTGTTGCAGGTGCAGCCGCACGGCCCGTACCACTTTATCGGCTATTCGCTGGGAGGCACCTTGGCGCAGGGCATCGCTGCCCGCTTGCAGGCACGCGGTGAACAGGTAGCGTTCCTGGGGTTGCTGGATACCTATCCGCCGGAAACCCAGAACTGGGACGTAATGCTGGACGATAACGTGCTGAAAGAAGTGCAGCGTGAACGGGAACAGTTTCTGGCGGTGTCGGAAGAGGCGTTGGGTGCCACACAAGGGACGATGTTTGATCATATCGAAGCCAACTATGCGGATTCTGTGCGGCTGTTGTCACATACCCGTACCGCCCGTTTCCACGGCCAGGCGACGTTGTTTGTGGCGAAACGCACCTTGCAGGCTGGCATGAACGTGCAGCAAACCTGGGCGGAATATGTTGAGGCGTTGCAGGTGCATGAACTGGATTGCGCGCATGTGGATATTGTCTCACCGGCGTCGTTCAAGGTGCTTGGCCCGTTGTTGAATCGGCTGTTGCGGGCGCTTTAGCTATTATTTCGATCATCTGATACTTATCGGCAGGCAGTGTGGCTTGAAAAAAGCTGGCGAACAGAAAGGGGGAAGTGTTCGCCAGCCAGCCGTTAGGCTAAATCTACATTCTTGCTGCCAAAGAACCAGGTAACGATGAAACCGGAGACATAAGAAATGACCACTCCTACGGCATAAACCGCCATACCCGCGTAAATCCCTTGGGCTGAGGTCATCAACGGCAATGAGACTAATCCTGAAGGCCCAAATACCGTATTAAGCCCGATCGGTAAACCTAGCCAAGCGACCAGCCCGATAAAGAACCCACCACAGGCACCGCCGATACAGGCAGTGATAAATGGTTTGACCCGTGGCAGAGTTACCGCATAAATCAAGGGTTCACCAACGCCTAGCAATCCTGGAATAATCGCTCCTTTGACCTGATTGCGAGTCAATGAATTCTTTTTAGCGCGGAAGTAGAGCGCCAATGCGGCTCCCACCTGCCCACCGCCCGCCATGGCAAGGATTGGAAACAGAGAGTTAAAGCCTTGGGTTTCGATCAGCGCGAAATAGACGGGAATAAATCCTTGGTGAATACCAAATACGACCGAAATCAGGAATAATCCAGCCAAGATCGCTGAACCGAACGGATTACCGTTCAAGTGCATAAACAGCCAAGACATCCCTTTAAACAGCTCACCGCCCAGTGGCATGATGATGGTGAAAGTTAGAGCACCGGTGATCAACAGGGTGAACGTCGAGGTTAAAATCATGTCCAGATTATCAGGAATGATTTTACGGATTTGCCGCTCGATCCACGCGCCAAGAATAGAGGCGATCAATACACCAATAATATTTCCGCGAGGATCGATAGGAAGACCAAAGAAATTATCGATGCCGGAAAAATAGCCTACCGTGGCCTGTGGGTTATAATTCAGCACGAATAATGCGGCAATAATAGCGCCATTGACGCCGGTCCCCCCAAAGGCTTTCTGTGCATTGTAACCAATTAAAATCGGCAGAAAGGTAAACATACCTTTGCCGAAAATTTTCATATAGCCGACAATATGCAGCAGGGTGACATTTTTTTCAGTGGCATTGACGAGAAAGCTTTGTTCCAACAGCGTCGCGAAGCCGAGTAACATCCCAGCCGCAATAAAGCCCGGGATTAACGGAGTGAAAATGGTGGCAAACTTTGCAAGAAACTGATGGATTACACTGGTTTGCTTGGCCTTCATCTTACTCTTGTTGTTATTGGCTATGTCGCCAAGATCGTTAGAGGTTGATGTAGCCGCAGGTGTGACATTATTCGCCGAACCCAACAGGGTATTCATCATTTCTGCTGCAGTTTGCGCTTTACCCGGGCCTAAAATAATCTGCAACTGGTCATCACTGTTGATAACCCCTAAAACACCCGGTATGGCTTTTAATTGTACCTGATCAATATGCTGATTATCATTCAACGTCAGGCGCAAGCGGGTCATACAATGCCCACAGACTTTGACGTTATCTTTATTTCCAACCAGACTTAAAATATCTGCGATGGTTTTTTCTGTAATTTTTGCCATGACTATTTCCCTTGCTCGCTCAGTACCTGGCGAATAAATCCATTGTTTTGTTTGAGAGCCGTATGAGCTTGATCTGCTGTCAGTTGTGCCAGGATCATGACAATTGCGGTTTTACAATGCCCGCCTGATTCTTGTAATGCCTGGGCGGCAGTATCGTGGTCACAGTGGCTGGCTTGCATGACAATATTAATCTGACGCTGTACCAGCTTTAGATTGGTGGCTTCGACGTCAACCATCAGGTTGCCATACACTTTCCCTGTACGGATCATGGATCCCGTGGTCAGCATATTCAGCACTAACTTTTGCGCGGTTCCTGCCTTCATACGTGATGACCCAGTGACCACCTCCGGCCCGACGATGGGGGTAATGGCGATATCTGCCACACGAGCCATTTCACTCTCTGCGTTGCAGGTCAAGGCAATGGTTTTGGCCTGTAATGACTTGGCGTATTCTAATGCCGCTATGGTATAAGGAGTGCGTCCGCTGGCCGCAATACCGACTAACACATCATTGGCGTTAAAACCGATATTTTTAAGATCCTCTTGCCCCAGGGTTGGACTGTCTTCTGCATTTTCCACCGCATGCAGAATTGCCTCATGACCGCCCGCAATCAGAGCGACAACCTGCTCCGGCGGAGTACCATACGTAGGGGGGCATTCGCTGGCATCCAGAATGCCAAGGCGCCCTGAGGTGCCTGCGCCACAATAAATCAGGCGGCCACCTTGTTGAAAGGCAGCAACAAGGCAATCAACAGACTGTGCGATCGCCGGTAAAACAGCCTCTACGGCAAGAGCCACTTTCTTATCTTCGTCATTGAGTACTTTCAGCATGTCTACGGTAGAGAGCTGGTCAATATTCTCACTGGCGTGATTGCGGCTTTCTGTAGTAAGTTCGGATAGATTAACTTTCATTACAACCTCAAGGGAAAAATCTATATCTTAAATAATTCAAGCTGCAGGAGAGCTAGTACACCTGCAACTTGATGTCTAACAGTAGTAAAGGAATTAAAGACCGATTGCCCAGCGTAAGAACTCCTTCTTTTGCTCATCATTCATCTGCAAATAAAGTTTTTGCAGGGTGCTGAGAGGTGGCGTCTTATCCTCTGCCTTGTCTTGTGTTTTCACTTCAGCGACAGGTTGTTGAATGGTTGCCGGTAATAATTTGGCGTAATTCGTTCCGAACCTATTATATGCCGGTGAAACAGGTTGAGTATGGAAAGGGATGGACTTCCCCTGCGAGTCCGTCAGGTAAAACGTTGGCGACTTAGCTATTGCCTGAGTTTCATTCGCATTGAGCGGTATTTCTGTTTTTAAATTAATATGACTATTAGGGGGTACGGTAAAGGTTAATATCTGAGCGTTCGAAATGACACGCCCTTGGCTTTCATTCATTGATCCAGGATCGTTAGGGGCATCAAAACGCACAATTAACGTCTGTTCACCGTCGGGTAATGTAACAGAATTACTGAAAGCATTTATTTGTGCTGATTGTGCAGCCAGAATATTAACGTTGTCACCAAAGTTAAGCGTGACAGCCGCATGGCTGTTCATCATAGCCCCTAACAGTAATAAAGATATAAACGTAATTCTCATCATGATCCCACCTTTCGATCTTTTATAATATAAGCAGCGAGTGCGGCCTGAGTTTATTGAGCACGCTGTTTTTAAGTCAGCAACGCTGATAAACGAGGAAAGTTAATGCACAGGCAACTTGAAATATGACGGTTATAACGTCAGAATTCGTAACGCAGACCTAGGTGATAGAAACTATCTTCGGCTGAACTGCCACCAAATGAAACCTTACGGCCTGTGTCCACGTTTGCTCCATTCTGTCCATTACGCAAAATATAGGCGCTGTAAATGGAGCTGCGTGGAGTGAGTTTATATTGCACTTCAAACGTGGTATCACGCAGAGTTAATTCGTCACCGCCAGTATTATTCAGATAGCGATAGCCAGTACGTAATACCCAATCATTAGTCACGTTATAAACGGCGGTGAATTCCCAGTCTTTATCCTTACTGTCTGCTCTGCCATTGCTGTAACTTACGGTATCTGAAGAGTACAGCAGGCCTAACATGACTGGGCCCAGATAATAGCGGCTACCAATACCACCGTAGGTGAAAGTATCAGCCCCATTGGTACGATTACCCAAATTTTGTGCTGCACGGGTTTTCTGGAAGGCGATAACTGGCACGAGTTTACCCGCAGTTCCCATATCGAACGTATAGCGTGTGGCGGCATTGTAGCCATAGTCCAGATCTGATGTACCGTTACCAATAATGTACGCGGTAGAAACGTCAAGGTTACCGATATTATTCTGATACTGAACGGTGCCGTCTTGGCGGAACACCTGCACTGCGGTTGGATCAATAAAGCGAGCTTGGCGGCCTGTAGCGACATCTGAACTGGCGAAAACGTCACCGATGTCGGTAAACATAATCAGGCCGGAAGAGACTCGACCACCGGTAATTTTGCCGTACTGCGCCAAATCAAAACCGGCCCAGACGTAACGAGCTGTCAGGCTATCGTTATTACCCTCGACATTATTGGCATATTCGGCGGCGTTCACCTGATATTGTGCCAAGCCAATAATTGCAACCTGATCATTGACAACCTGACGACCAATAAACCCCAAACGCCCGTCAAAGTCACCTTGTGTGCTACCGGTTTTCTTGTCTGAGACATTGAATCCAAAGCGACCATAAAGCTCAACGTTCGAGCCATTGTCTTCCTTATAGATCACTGCAGCGTGAGCAGTCCCACTAGCAATAATGGATGCCAGTACTGTTTTTAATATGATTTTTCTCATGTTCAACCCGTTGGTATTTTAAAAGTGATGTAATGCTGTTCTTTAGCGAGAGGAATAATGTATTCTGATATTAAAATTTAAAAGGAATTCTTTATTCTTTTGTGGATATTGAGATCTGCGTCAAGAAATTTTAAAAATAGGCTGGTGATGCGGGGCAAGCGGCAGCGACGCAGTCAGCAACGGTCTGGCTTACTATCGCGCTGATCGCAGAGTTGAGGGTAAGATTCGGTTCCTAATCAGGAAGTGTTTTATTTTCATAACGCTAGCCAAAAACACGAACGGCTTTGACACTGTGGAACCGGTGAGCTATTTCCCCAACGGCACCACCAACGGCGTATGCGACACCGGATCGTCGATGATCATACACTTCAGCCCATACACCTGTTCGATCAACTCGGGCGTTACGATATCTTTTGGCGCACCTTCGGCCACCACTTTGCCGTCGCGCATGGCGATCAAGTGGCTGGCATAGCGGCAGGCGTGGTTCAGATCGTGCAGTACTACCACCAGGGTATAGCCATTTACCCGATTCAACTGGCGCAGCAGTTCCAGCAGATCAATCTGGTGGGTAATATCCAGCCAGGTAGTGGGTTCATCCAGCAGCAGCAGCGGGGTTTGCTGTGCCAAGACCATGGCGATCCACACCCGCTGGCGCTGCCCGCCGGACAACGTATCAACCGGTTGATCGGCCAACTGCGCTACGCCGGTGGAACGCATGGCCTGTTCAACCGCCTGCTGATCCTCTTCGCGCCAGCGGCTGAACAGGCGCTGATGCGGGTAGCGGCCACGCGCCACCAGATCGAAAACCGTAATGTCACCGGGGGCGATCGAACTTTGCGGCAGCAACCCAAGCTGGCGGGCGACGTCTTTGGTGGCGTAATCGCGGATCTGCTGGCCGTTGAGCCACACCGAACCGGCCTGTGGCTGCATCAGGCGGCTGAGCGTTTTTAACAGCGTGGATTTACCACAGGCGTTCGGGCCGATAATCACCGTCAGTTCGCCGTGCGGAATGGATACTGACAGGTCGCGGGCGACGATTTTTTTGTCGTAACTCAGCGTCAGGTTTTCGGCGCGCAGCGGCGCAGCTAACAGGTTTTCAGCATTCATTTTTTTCGCGACTCGCGGATTAATAACCAGATCAGATAAATGCCCCCCAGGCTAACGGTCAAAACGCCGACCGGCAACTGGTAAGGCATAAACAGGCGTTGGGCGGCGACATCTGCGGCCAGCAACAGCAACGCGCCGGTTAAGGCCGTCAGCAGCAGCACGTTTTGGTTGGCGCACAGGCGGCGGGCGATCTGCGGTGCTACCAGGGCAATGAACGAGATCGGGCCAGCCACGGCGGTTGCCGCTGCGATGAGCAGCACCCCGGCCAAGAACAGCAGCAGGCGCGAACGCTCAACGGCCACCCCCAGCGCACAGGCAGTATCATCACCCATTTCCAGCAGCCGCATGCGCCGGGCCAGCGCGGCCAGCAACATGACTGCCAGCAGGATCACCAGCACGGCGGGCAGGCTTTTTGCCCAGGAGATGCCGTTGAGCGAGCCCGCGCTCCACAAACCGGCGGTCATCGCCGATTCCAGCGAAGCGCTGACGATCATCCAGGTATTTAGGGCAAACAGCAGGGCGCGCACCGCAATGCCGACAATAATCAGGCGGAAAGCCTCAACGCCGTTGTGCCAGGCTAACAGGTAAATCAGCCCGGCGGTAATCAAGCCACCGGCCAGTGCGCCAGAGGTAATGCCGAGAATGCCGCCGTTGAACAGCACAATAACGACCAAAACGCCGCTGTAAGCGCCGGTATTGAAACCGATTACGTCCGGGCTGCCGAGCGGGTTGCGCAGCAACGATTGGAAGATCGCACCGCTGATGCCGAGTGCGGCTCCCAGCAGCAGCGCCAGAGCGACACGCGGCAAGCGCCACTGGGTGACGATAATCGCCAGATTAGCCGGGCCTTCGCCGCGCAGGGCGTCGATCACCTGCACGGCGCTGAGCGAAAGCGTGCCGGAAGCGAGGGCATAAACCGCCAGCGCCAGGCAGGCGAACAGCAAGAGCAAAGCGGTAACCAGCGGGCGTGCCAGCCGCAGTGGTTTTTTGGCGAGGGTTTGGCGAGAAACCATTAGGCTCATCTTATGCTCCCCGGCGGAACATGCGGCGCTGGCGTACCAGCATAATCAGCACCGGCGCGCCGATCAGCGACAGCACGATAGATACCTGCAACTCGCCCGGCACCAGAAAGCGGCCAATCAGATCGGCTGTCAGCAGCAGAATCGGCGTTAACACCAGGGTCCAGGGCAGCATCCAACTGAGTTCAGATCCTGCAAATCGCCGGGCAATATGCGGCATCATCAACCCGACAAAGGCGATCGGGCCAACGGCAGCGGTCGCGCTGCCGCACAGCAAGGTAATTGCCAGCAAACCGAGCAACTGCGTGCGCATAATGCCGGTGCCCAGCGCGGCGGCCAGTTCGCTGCCCATGCTCAGGCTATTTAGCGCTTTGGTCAGACACAGGGTCATTAACGTACCCAACAGGATCGGCAGGGCGACGGTGCGCACCACCGCCATGCTTTGAATATCGAGAGAACCGGCCTGCCAGAAACGCTGTTGATCAAACACCTGCGGGTTGAGCAGGGCAATGCCGGAAGTCAACCCTTCCAGCACCGCCGCCAGCGCTACCCCGGCCAGCGTCAGGCGAACCGGGCTGAGGCGGCTGCCGCCCAGCGCGCCAACCAGCGCCACCAATAATGAGGCAAAAAAAGCGCCCGCAAAGGCGAACCACAGATAGTGGCTGACGTCGGTCGCGCCGAAGAAGGTGATCCCTAATACCACCGCGAAACCGGCACCGAAGTTAACCCCCAGAATACCGGGATCGGCCAGCGGGTTGCGGGTGAGGGTTTGCATCAGCGCACCGGCCAGCCCAAGGGCAACCCCGGCCAATACGCCGATCAGCGTTCGTGGCAGCCGGGCTTCGGTCACGATGATGCAGTCGGCACCGGTACATTGCCCGTTCAGCGCCTCAAGCACGGTAGTAAAAGGGATGGATTTAGCCCCCAGCGACAGGCTGAGCATCATCATTAAGATCAAAACGGCAACGGCACACAGCAGCCCGAGCAGGCGCGGCCAGAATGAGCGGGATAAGCCCAGGAATGGGGCAGATAAAGGAGGAGAGCAATTACGCGTAAGCCGGAACATGACAGCCTATTATCAATTGAATATAAATGATATTTATTATCATTATTGATTGTATCTATCTATGGTAGCATAGCAGCCTGAGCAGCACTAGCGCTGTTCCTGATGAGTTTCAAGCTGCATAACGGAGTTCGGTTGTGGTGATAACAAGATGAATAAACCCTCTATTTTGCTCGATTTTGGCCTGCTGAAAACCAATGCGGTCTTTCGTGCGGTATTTTGCGCCCGTTTTATTTCGATTCTGGCACTCGGCCTGATGGCGATTGCCATCCCGGTACAGATCCAGGCGTTGACCGGTTCAACCTTGTTGGTCGGGCTAGCGGTGACGCTGGCCGGTAGCGGAATGTTTGCCGGTTTGCTGATGGGCGGAGTGCTGGCCGATCGCTATGAGCGCCGCCGCCTGATCCTGTTTGCCCGTTCCACCTGCGGTGTCGGTTTTGTCGGGCTGTGCCTGAATGCGGCGTTGCCTGCGCCTTCTCTGACCGCGATCTATCTGTTGGCGGTGTGGGACGGTTTCTTTGGTGCTGTCGGCGTGACCGCCTTACTGGCCGCCACGCCGGCGCTGGTGGGGCGTGAGAATATCGTGCAGGCCGGGGCCATCAGTATGTTGACCGTGCGTTTTGGCTCGATCCTCTCACCGGCGATTGGCGGCGCGGTGATCGCCAGCGCCGGTGTGGCCTGGAACTACGGCCTGGCGGCGTTAGGCACCATGTTGACGCTGATCCCTTTATTGCGCTTACCGCAGTTGCAACCACCGCCGCAGCCGCGTGAGCATCCGTTGCGTGCCTTGATCGGCGGTTTCACCTTCCTGCTGCAAAATAAAGTGATTGGCATGGTGGCGCTGATCGGCGCGCTGATGACCATGGCCAGTGCGGTGCGGGTGCTGTATCCGGCGATCTCCGGCATGTGGAATGTGAGCATCGGGCATTTGGGCTTTATGTATGCCGCCGTACCGTTGGGGGCGACGATCGGCGCTTTCACCAGCGGGCGAGTGGCGCAGGTCGCTAGGCCGGGCTGGGTGATGCTGCTGACGGCGATTGCCGCCTTTGCTGCTATCGGGCTGTTTGGCCTGATGCCGTGGTATGGCATGGCGCTGCTGTGTCTGGTGGCTTTTGGTTACCTTAGCGCGCTGAACTCGCTGTTGCAGTATGGGCTGATTCAGAACCTGACGCCGGATGCGTTTCTTGGCCGCATCAACGGGCTGTGGACCGCACAGAACGTGGTCGGCGATGCGCTAGGTGCCTTGCTACTGGGAGCAATGGGGGCGTTTATGCTGCCAGCCATGACCTCAACCAGCTTTGGTTTTGGCGCCGTACTGCTGGCGGTGGTATTGGCGTTCGCCATGCGCGGTTTGCGCCAGGTAGGCAGTGGCGGGCAGAGCCATGTGCTACAACCCGCCGCTGAAGCTACTGAGAAATAAATAGCTGCTCAAGACGCGCCAGCAGGTTGCTGGCGCTGTAATAATCCAGGCGGAAAGTATCGTTGCCCAGCGCATAAACCCGTTGGTTTTCTACCGCGGGCAGATGCGCCAGAAAGCTGTTGCTCATCAGCCGCTGCACGTCGGTTTCGTCATTGGCAAACAGCAGCAGGGTTTGGCCATTCAGACCCTGCGCCAGATTTTCCCCACCTAATTGAATAATGTCTTTGCGCGCCCCTTGGCTGGTGCTGGCGTTGAGCTTTGGCGGCAGCGTTGCCAGAGTAAAGCCTAACTGCTGTAGCAGTTGCCCTTGTGAGGAGTCGGCGGTCCACAGGTTGGCATTTTTGCCATCGCTGCGTAAGACCAGCGCCGATGTGGGCTGCGCAGGCAACGTCATCCGCTGTTTCAGCGCTTTTTCTCGTGCCGCAAACTCACTGACGGCTTTCTCCGCCTGGGCTTCGTGCCCGGTTGCCTGGCCGAGAATGAGCGCCAGCTCCTGCCAACTCTTGTTGTCGTAATTCACCACCAGTACCGGTGCAATGGCCGATAACTGATCGTACAGGCGCAGCGCGGAATCGGCACCGGTGGCGGACATCACAATCAGGTCAGGGGCTTCACCGGCTACCGCTTCGGCATTGGGTTCACCGATGTATAAGCGCTTCACGCCGCGCTGGGCGGCGATCTCACCCCATTGATGGAAAAACCCCTGTTTATCTGACAGCTGGTTGTTTGGGCTGGTGGCTCCGCTGGCGATCACCGGGGCACCAATGGCTAACAGGGTGCCGGTGACGGTGACGCTGGTAGAGACAATCCGCACCGGGGGCTGCTTGAGGGTTATCACGCCGTGTGAAGTGGTAAGGCTGCGTGGCCACTCTGCTGTGGTTGATGCTTGGGCTATGCCCAGTGCCAGCATGGCAAACAGCGCCAGGCCGAATCGCAAGGTAGGTATCATTTTCGGGAGTCTCTGTTTAAATGTTAATAATTATCATTTTAATGAATGAAGTCACAAAATGTATACGTCGATTTTGATGCAAAGAAGTTTTTACATTTATTGACATGGCAAATTCGGGAAGGTATTTTACCGCAACGTAATACAAATGATAATCATTATTATATTGGTTGTTGTTTCCAAATAGAGGAAGTGCCGATGGTGTTAGCCGTTAAGGGTACCGAACAAGAGGGGCTGCAAAGCAGAGATCGTGCGCTACAGTCAGCCACGGTTTCCCCAACCTCAGGTTTCTTTTTTACTTCTCCTTATCGTAGCCTGAGCACGCAAGGGTGCTTTGCCAAAATTACGCAGCCTGCCGCCGATGGCGATAATCTGCAAGGCACCTTCCAGCGGGCAGTACAGCAGGCGTTTGCCCAAGCCCGACAGGCAGGGATACCAAACCCGGTGCTGTGCGGCGCTATTCCTTTCGATACCCGTCAACCGTCGGCGTTATTTATCCCCCAGCAGACCCAGTGGTTTGAACGTGAAGCCTTTATGGCAGGCGTGAAACCCACAACAGCCGCGTTGCCCGCCATTACCCGCCAGACCGAGTTACCGAAGCAGGCGCAGTTTATGCAAATGGTGGCCGATGCGGTGCAGGTGACCGGCGGTGAACAGCTGGAAAAAGTGGTGCTTTCTCGCCTGCTGGAGATTGAAACCAGCCAACGGATAGACTCGCAGGCACTGATGATGCGCATCATTGCCCAGAATCCACAGGGTTTCCATTTCCATGTCCCGCTGGAAGAGGGGGCGTTGGTGGGGGCCAGCCCGGAACTGCTGCTGCGCAAGTACGGTAATCAGTTCCATTCGAACCCGCTGGCAGGGTCGGCACGGCGTGAAAGCGATCCTCAACAGGATCGTCAAGCCAGTGAGCAACTGCTGGCGTCGAGCAAAGATCGCTATGAACACCAGATTGTCACCGCAGATATGCGTCAGGTCTTGCGTGGCCGCTGCCGCCATCTGCATATTCCCGCTTCCCCGGAACTGCTGAGCACCACGACGCTGTGGCACCTTTCGACGCCGATCGACGGCGAAGTGGCCGAACGGGCAGAGAACGCGCTGTCGCTGGCCTGCCTGTTGCACCCGACGCCAGCACTTTGCGGCACACCGACGCTGGAAGCGCGTGAACTGATCGCGCAGTTGGAGCCTTTTGAGCGTGGGCTATTTGGCGGCATTGTTGGTTGGTGTGACGCCGAAGGTAACGGTGAGTGGGTGGTTACTATCCGCTGCGGTACGGTCAACGCCAATCAGGTGCGCCTGTTTGCCGGCGCGGGCATTGTGCCGGACTCATCTCCACAGGCTGAATGGCATGAAACCGGCACCAAACTCAGCACCATGCTGCGTGCCTTTGGCCTTCAAGGATAAACATCTTATGAGTATTGCTTTTACCCCCTGGCCCGAGGATTTCGCGCGCCGTTACCGTGAACGTGGCTATTGGATCGATAAGCCGCTGACCGAGATCTTGGCCCGGCAGGCAGACAATGACGCCGTTGCCCTGATTGACGCGCAGCGTAGCCTGAGTTACCGCGAACTGGAGCAGCTTTCCGATCGCCTGGCCGCTGCCTTGCTGCGCCGGGGGCTGCAAGCGGGCGATACCGCGCTGGTACAGCTTGGCAACGTGGTGGAATTCTATGTGGTGTTCTTTGCCCTGCTGAAGATCGGTGTGGTGCCGGTGAATGCGTTGTTCAGCCACCAGCGCAGTGAACTGAATGCCTATGCCAGCCAGATCAAGCCCGCTTTGTTGATTGCCGATCGCCAACATAGCCTGTTCGCGCAGGACGATTTTCTGACGGCGTTCAGAGAACAATATCCCTCGCTGCGGGTAGTGGGGTTACGTAGTCAATCTGCTGGAGAACATGCTTTAGCCGCCTGGCTGGAGGAGGATTGCGGTGACTTTACACCGGCTCCGACGGCCGCCGATCGGGTGGCGTTTTTCCAGCTTTCCGGCGGCAGCACCGGCACGCCGAAGCTGATCCCGCGTACCCACAATGACTATTACTACAGCATCCGCCGTAGCGTAGAGATCTGCCGTTTCGATAGTGCCACTCGTTACCTGTGCGCACTGCCGGTCGCGCACAATTACCCAATGAGTTCACCGGGGGTGTTAGGCGTGTTCTATGCTGCCGGGCGGGTGGTGTTTGCCGCCGATCCAGCCGCAGCGCAGTGCTTCAGGCTGATCGAACAGCATCAGATTACCGTCACCGCGCTGGTGCCGCCCGCCGTCACTTTGTGGTTACAGGCGATTGAAGAGTGGGGTAGCAACCAGCAATTAGCTAGCCTGCAACTGTTGCAGGTGGGTGGTGCCAAGCTGGGGGAAACCCTGGCGGCGCGCATTCGCACTGAGATCGGCTGCCAACTGCAACAGGTATTTGGCATGGCCGAAGGCTTGGTGAATTACACCCTGCTTGATGATGACGACCAACACATTCTCGCCACCCAAGGCACACCAATGTGCCCAGACGATGAGCTGTGGGTGGCTGACGAACAAGGTAATCCGTTACAGGTGGGTGAAACCGGCCGCCTGATGACGCGTGGCCCCTATACCTTCCGTGGTTATTACCAGAGCCCAGAGCATAACGCCGAAGCCTTTGACGACAACGGTTTTTACTGTTCGGGCGACTTGATCAGCCTGACAGCGGACGGTTACGTGCAGGTTCAAGGGCGGCAGAAAGACCAGATTAACCGCGGTGGTGAAAAGATTGCCGCCGAAGAGATTGAAAACCTGCTGCTGCGCCATGCGGAAGTGATCAATGCCGCGCTGGTTTCGATGCCGGATACGCTGATGGGGGAGAAAAGCTGCGCCTTTATTGTGGCGCACAGCGCCGTGAAACCGGTGGTATTCCGCCGCCATCTGCGCGAATTGGGGGTTGCGGAGTTCAAATTACCCGATCGCTTTATTCAGGTGGAATCGCTGCCGTTAACCCCGGTCGGCAAGGTTGATAAAAAACATCTGCGTCAACATTTGACTCAGGCTCAGGGAGAATAAGCCATGGCTATTCCTAAACTTAACGATTATGTATTACCAACGCCGAGCGAATTGCCCGCTAATAAAGTGAGCTGGGCCTTTGAACCGCAGCGCGCCGCATTGTTGATCCACGATATGCAGCAGTATTTCCTCAATTTTTGGGGGGAAGACAGTCCGCTGATTAAACAGGTGGTAGAGAACATCGCCAAGCTGCGCCGCTACTGCAAAGAGCAGGGCATTCCGGTGTTTTATACCGCGCAGCCTAATCAGCAGAGTGATAAAGACCGGGCGTTGTTGAACGATATGTGGGGGCCGGGCTTGAACAAGCACCCGGAACAGCAGGCGGTTGTCAGCGCGCTGGCACCGGATGCTAACGATACCGTGCTGGTGAAATGGCGCTACAGCGCGTTTCATCGTTCACCGTTGCAGGAGATTTTGCAGGAAAGCGGGCGCGACCAACTGATTATCTGCGGTGTCTATGCGCATATCGGCTGTATGATTACCGCCATCGACGCTTTTATGCGTGACATCAAGCCGTTTATGGTGGCCGATGGTTTGGCGGATTTCTCGCAAGATGATCACCTGATGGCGCTGCGTTATACCGCCGGGCGCTGTGGCCGCGTGGTGATGACCGCCGATCTGCTGCCGGGCATGGCCAGCATCGACGCGCTGCGTCAGCAGATTATTCCGCTGCTCGATGAAGACAGTGAAGATATCGGTAACGATGAAAACCTGATTGATTACGGCCTGGATTCGGTGCGCATCATGGAGTTGGCGACCCGTTGGCGCAAGATCCGTGAAGATAT
Source organism: Serratia sp. YWN4 (assembly GCF_055790845.1). Taxonomy (NCBI): domain Bacteria; kingdom Pseudomonadati; phylum Pseudomonadota; class Gammaproteobacteria; order Enterobacterales; family Yersiniaceae; genus Serratia; species Serratia sp. YWN4. The sequence continues at coordinate 3,695,920 of NZ_CM147696.1, read as the reverse complement.
CGATTTTATCGCGCTGGCAAAATCCCCCACTATCGACAGTTGGTGGGCGCTGCTTTCTGAGGGGAAATCCTGATGAATCATGGACATGATTTTACCGGCAAGCGGGTTTGGGTGACCGGTGCCGGGGCTGGGATCGGTTATCAAACCGCGCTGGCGTTTGTGCAGTGCGGTGCCGAGGTGATTGGCTTTGATTTGCGCTTTGATGAACAGGATTATCCGTTCCGTACCGAAGTGCTGGATATTGCTGACGGTGAGGCGGTCGATCGCGTTTGCCAGCGGTTGCTGGCGCAACAACCTGAGCTGGATGTGCTGGTGAATGGCGCCGGGATCTTGCGCATGGGGTTGGCCGACGAAACCAGCAGTGCGGATTGGCTGGCCTGCATGGCGGTGAATGCGGGTGGGGCGTTCAATATGTTCCGCCAGACGTTGCCGGTCTTCCGCCGCCAGCAGCGCGGAGCCATCGTCAGCGTGGCATCTAATGCGGCCCATGTGCCGCGCGTGGGTATGGCTGCCTACTGTGCCTCTAAAGCGGCCCTGCGCAGCCTGTGCCAGACGGTAGGGCTGGAGATGGCCCCTCATGGCGTGCGCTGTAATCTGGTTTCCCCAGGATCCACTAATACATCGATGCTGCGCGGCATGTGGCAGGACGAAAGCGGTGAGCGCAAGATGATCAATGGTTTCCCTGAACAGTTTAAATTGGGGATCCCGCTGGGTAAAATTGCTAAATCGCAGGAGATTGCCGATGCGATCCTGTTCTTGGCTTCGGAGCGTGCCAGCCATATTACGATGCAGGATATTGTGATTGACGGCGGGGCAACGCTGGCGGCTTGATGTCGGTGTAAAAGTACCGTCTTGAATATTGCGGTAAGCCAAGATGAGGAGGCTAGAAATTACGGTGTTACAGGTGATGAGATCATTATCATGATCTCATCAGCCATTGCATTTTTAGTCAATTTTTTAGGATTAACTTCTTGATGCATGACTATACCCTAAATAATTTGAGTTGCAGGACGCGATAGTCAACAACCCAGTGTCTTGAAGATTGATGGGTATATTCAAGCACTTTGTAATATCTCATGCGCGATGCGTGTAGTTGCTCAGACCTGAATCGTCAGAATAGCTATAGCCAGTTCATTGCCTTAATTATTAAAGCATTCCGTTCATTTTCTTCTTGCATACCCTGTGCTATTTTTAGCCATCTTTAATTTTCATTAATAAAAATTAGACCGGGTGAGGACGATCCTGTGATCGCTAACAGACCGCTTGATGCTCATGTTAGGTAGATATTTGTTATGAGCTATCTCTTTTAGGGAAAAAAGATGCGCATTCAGGACGATATTTTTGCTGGCAGTAAATTACCGATCCACCGCAGTTATCAGTGGCGACTGATTTGCCTGGAATCGCGACAGCCGGGTATCGGGATTTCGGTATTCAGATTTTCTGGCATTGTGGTCATCAGCACCATTTTGCGTTACGGGATTGAATTTACTAACGCTGTACGCATCAACGACTCCGTCCTATTTCCGATCTCTCCAGAGCAGATTGGAAATGCCTCACCGCTGGGTAATCAGCGGCGTACTGCACTTCATAATTTGCTGAGCCCAAAACCCGCTGAATCAGACGACAGCGCCTAACAGGACATCATCATGATTAAGACCACAACACAGGTGATCAACATTGTTCCGGGGGTGCATACCTGCGTTATCATGACCCCGCAGTGGTTTCCTGAAGATACGGAATATCCCCCTTGTGCAGCGGCTTATGGGGCGCTGATTAATGGCCAGAGAGCGTTTGGGGCCGTTGCCAGAGCAATAAAACAGGCCAAGCACAGTATCGAGATCATCACCTGGGGTTTTCAGGCTTCAATGTATTTTGAACGTGGCACTCCAGTTTCAGAGAAAAAAATGATTGGTGAGTTGCTGGAAGAGGCGGCCGGGAGAGGCGTTCAAGTCCGTGTGCTGGTGTGGTTTGCCAATACCGGGCAGATGGCGGCCGGGCCTAACTTTCCGGGGTGGAATTACACTTCTTATGCAAGTAACACACGCACAATAAAAACCACTGATGGGATATCAAGTCAAACTGAAGAACATATAACATCGACCGGCAAAAAATTGAGTTATCAAACTCCCGCACAGTTCGAGTTTGATAAAAATTGGCATTATCGAGCACAAACGGGAAAAATCCCCAATCTGGCTATTCGTCACAGAGAATTGAGCTGGGCAAAAGATAGCCAGACATTAACCACTCGCTTAGCCAATGTGCCTTACAAAATCAACACTGACCTATCGCTTTTGCCTATACGCCCGTTGGCGCTCCAGTTTGGGTCGACGCATCATCAAAAATCGGTGCTGATTGATTATATGTCCCCTGAAGATGCGGTCGGTTTTACCATGGGGCACAATATGCTGTCTGAATATTGGGATACCGATGCGCACAGCATAAAAAAGTTTGACCCTGGAGAGGGGCGTGACGCCGGTAAAGCCTGGCAGGATTTTTCCGGTTGTGTGTACGGCGAAGTGCTCAAGCATGTGAATGAGAACTTTGTCCAGTCATGGGAAAAAGATACTGGTGACAGCACGTTGAAAAATGAACGTGTCAGCGTCAAGAAAGAGGTGTTTACCCCAACACAGGGGATTATCGACAACATCAATCAACGCCTGGGGCTGGAAGATAAGGAAAAGCTGATACTCACCATGGGGCAAATCTGCCGTACCCAGCCGCAATACAAAGCCCACGACATCCTCAAAGCCTATATGGAAGGCGTCAAGCGTGCGCGCTCGTATATCTATATTGAAAATCAATATTTCCGCTTTGTTGAGCTGGCCGAGCAGATTAAAACCACCGTAAAAAAATTGCAGGAATGTGGCAGGCCCGGCTGTTTGCATCTTTTTGTGGTGACTAACAGCTCGTCAGACCCTGATATCGTCAGCGGTGGTCAGCGCACCTTTGATATGGTGAATGCCCTGGGGCGGCCTGATGTGCTGCCTGATTATGCGGCGACCCAGCAGAACATGAAATCTAATCCCGCCGTGTTCTCTTATGATGGTTATGGGGCGGCCAACCCGGTTCCCCAGCTTGAAGCCAAAGATATTCAAGCCGTCGATATCCCTGGATTGAAGGTGCATATTTGCACTCTGGTTTCGCCCGACTCAGAAGCGGGTAACTGGCAAAGAACCTATGTACACAGCAAAGTGATGCTGCTTGACGATACCTTTATGATCCAGGGTTCGGCGAATATCAACCTGCGCAGTATGATGTTTGACAGTGAAATCGCCATGGTGCTGCACGATACCGATGTGTATCCCATCGTTAAACCCATCAGAAAAGCGTTATGGAAGTTGCATACCGATGGGCGTGGTGCTGACGATGATGCGGCAGAAGCGTTTGAACAGTGGGATATAATCATCAGTGAAAATACCAAAATCCAGAATGCAAATAGCGATAAGCCGATTGGGCGATTAATCAAATTTATCGACCATGCCACCACGCTGAAGGATCAAGATTAGGCGGAAAAATGCGCGATTTTAGAGGGTGGGTATTACTGCTTGCACTGATACTCAACGGCTGTGACCCACGGAGTGATAACATGAGTCAACCGAATAATATTCAAGAAGAAAAACTGGCCTTCACCTGCACCCAGGAGGCCGACCACCTGCCGCAGCTCGATCCGCAGGCGGATATCTGGTTCAAACAGGCCAGGGTAATGCAAAAGGCCAGTGGCCCGAAAGATTTTGCCGCCATCGGCGCGTTGTACCGCAAGGCAGCAGAAAAAGACCACTACAAGGCCATGATCAATCTGCAAAATATGCTCAGAACCGGTTTGCTGGCACCGCAGCCGGGACAATCCGCCCCACAGGAAGTACTGGGCATTACTGCACGGCTGATCAAACTCAATATCCCCGCCGGTTATTACATTATGGGGACGCATTTACAAACTGGTTACGCGGTTAACCGGGATGAAAAAGCCGCGCTGGCCTATTTTAGAAAGGCTGCCGATTTAGGTAACCCGGAAGGGCAGAATGTGATTGGTGATTTATTTACGTCGAAATCACTTCCTCCCGATCAGAAACTCAACTCGGCGTATCGACCAGAGATCGGCAAGGCGATGCTGGCCTGTGCTGCTAATCAGGGTAATGCGGAGGCTGCAATGAACCTAGCTATGTTTTATAAGGTTGTGGAAAAAAATTACCCCATGACTGTAAAATATTTTCAAGTAGCGGTTAAACATGGTAATGGCTCTGCCTCTCGCAGACTGGGAGAGGGTTTTTCCAGCCATCCACCTAGTGATAGGTTGTATTATTTAGGATTACCCAACGATCCCGAACGTATACGCCGCTATGACTTGATCAAAAAAGAAATAGATCAGAACCCCTCAGCACGCTTTCCCGATATCGATAAAATCTTACCACTGCCGCCCGCCCCATTGCCTGAGTGGGATGGTACTTTTGAGTATAAAAAACAGCAGGATCAATAAGGGGCTACGTCATGGATGACATTCAGCGCTGGCCAACAACAGCAGCAAGAGCTTTTTTACTGACGCTGTTATTGGTCAGCCTGATCGGTTGTGACTCGCAAACCAAAGTGCTGAACGGTGCAGCGGATAACACCCAAGAAGAGAAACTGGCCTTCACCTGTACCCAAGAGGCCGACCACCTGCCGCCGCTCGATCCGCAGGCGGATGTCTGGTTTAAGCAGGCCAGGGCAATGCAAAAGGCCAGCGGCCCGAAAGATTTTGCCGCCATCGGCGCGTTGTACCGCAAGGCAGCGGAAAAAGACCACTACAAGGCGATGATCAACCTGCAAAATATGCTCAGAACCGGTTTGCTGGCACCACAGCCGGGACAATCCGCCCCACAGGAAGTACTGGGCATTACCAAGCGGCTGATCAAGCTCAATATTCCCGCCGGTTATTACGTTATGGGGACGCACCTACAGACCGGTTACGCCGTAAATAGGGATGAAAAAGCGGCGCTGGCCTATTTTAGAAAAGCCGCCGACCTGGGTAACCCGGAAGGGCAGAATGTGATTGGTGATTTATTCACATCAGAATTACTGCTTCCCGATCAGCGGGACAACCCTGTGTATCGACCAGAGATTGGCAAGGCAATGCTGGCCTGTGCCGCCAATCAAGGCAATGCGGAGGCAGCCAGGAATCTTGCGGGCTTTTATAAAATTGCAGAAAAAAACTACCCTCTGGCGGTAAAGTATTATCAAGTGGCAGCTAAAAATGGTAATAGCCTTGCGCCATCTATACTAAAAGACGGTTTTTCTGGCCCCGCTCCCACTGATAGGCTTGATTATTTAGGGTTACCCAATGATCCTGAACGGGTGCGTCGTTATAAATTAATTGATGACGAAATCACTCGTAACTCATCGGCCCGCTTCCCCGATATTGATAGAATCGTGCCCTTGCCGCCCGCCCCTCTACCGGAGTGGGATGGGACCTTTGAGTATAAAAAACAGCAGGATCAATAAGGGGCTACGTCATGGATGACATTCAGCGCTGGCCAACAACAACAGCAAGAGCTTTTTTACTGACGCTGTTATTGGTCAGCCTGATCGGTTGTGACTCGCAAACCAAAGCGCTGAACGGTGCAGCGGATAACACCCAAGAAGAGAAACTGGCCTTCACCTGTACCCAAGAGGCCGACCACCTGCCGCCGCTCGATCCGCAGGCGGATGTCTGGTTTAAACAGGCCAGGGCAATGCAAAAGGCCAGCGGCCCGAAAGATTTTGCCGCCATCGGCGCGCTGTATCGCAAAGCGGCGGAAAAAGACCACTACAAGGCCATGATCAATCTGCAAAATATGCTCAGAACCGGTTTGCTGGCACCGCAGTCGGGACAATCTGCCCCACAGGAAGTACTGGGCATTACCGAACGGCTGATGAAACTTAATATCCCCGCCGGTTATTACATTATGGGGACGCATTTACAAACTGGTTACGCGGTTAATCGGGATGAAAAAGCCGCGTTGGCCTATTTTAGAAAGGCCGCCGATTTAGGCAATCCGGAAGGGCAAAATGTGGTTGGTAATCTCTTCAGAGCGAGAATGCTGATCCCCGAGCAGCGCCCCAATCCTGCTTACCGGCCAGAGATCGGTAAGGCGATGCTGGCCTGCTCCGCCAATCAGGGAAATGCCGAAGCTGCAATGAATCTGGCTGGGTATTATGACGCTGCGGAAAAAAACTATCCCATGGTGGTGAAGTATTATCAATTGGCGGCTAAAAATGGTAATAGCCTTGCGCCATCTATACTGAAAGACGGTTTTTCCGGCCCATTGCCCAGTGATGAGTTAAAATATTTAGCATTACCCAACGATCCTGAGCGTGTTCGTCGTTATAAATTAATTGATGACGAAATCACTAGTAACCCCTCAGCTCGTTTCCCCGATATTGATAAAATCGTGCCGCTACCGCCCGCCCCGCTGCCAGAGTGGGATGGTACTTTTGAATATAAAAAACAGCAGGATCAATAAGGGATAACGTCATGGATGACCTTCAGCACTGGCCAGCCATAGCAGTGACCTGATGGGTTGTTCAAAAGTATCTCATCCAACACGACCTCGGGGGATTCTGTTATATCGGGTGTTTGGGAAGTTGATGGTGGAACATATACGAAAAAAGCGCCTAAGGGCGCTTTTTTCTATATTGGTGGGTCGTGCAGGATTCGAACCTGCGACCAATTGATTAAAAGTCAACTGCTCTACCAACTGAGCTAACGACCCGCAGAAGTGGTGGGTGATGACGGGCTCGAACCGCCGACCCCCTCCGTGTAAAGGAGATGCTCTACCAACTGAGCTAATCACCCACTTCAGGACTTCCAGGTTACTGCTAAACAAGAAAATGAGTGGTGGGTGATGACGGGCTCGAACCGCCGACCCCCTCCGTGTAAAGGAGATGCTCTACCAACTGAGCTAATCACCCTCATTTTTCTCATTTCAACAAGATGGTGGGCGATGACGGGCTCGAACCGCCGACCCCCTCCGTGTAAAGGAGATGCTCTACCAACTGAGCTAATCGCCCCGTCTTGTTGGAGTCGCATTATAGGGATAGTTGAAAGTGAGTCAACGGTTTTTAAAACGTTTTTATTCGTTCGCCGCAAAATTAGGCAGGATGGGATCTTTATCAGCAACAGCGCTGATTCTTTGCCCATTTCTCTGCGAAACAGCCCGCAAAGCTGGCGTAATGCTGCCTGGTAATGCTGTGTCAGCGTTGAGGAATTGGCATGGAGTGGTAGAATGTCGGCCACTTTTTAAATTCCGAGCAATGGTCGGCACCCTGCCGACACGCGTTGCGTAATAAGGCTGTGAACCCAATGAAAATCAAAACCCGTTTCGCCCCGAGCCCGACCGGTTATCTTCACGTCGGCGGTGCCCGTACTGCGCTCTATTCCTGGTTGTTCACCCGCCACGCTGGTGGTGAGTTTGTGCTGCGTATTGAAGATACCGATCTCGAACGCTCAACCCAGGACGCTATCGACGCAATTATGGATGGCATGAACTGGTTAAACCTGGATTGGGATGAAGGCCCGTACTTCCAGACCAAGCGTTTTGATCGCTACAACGCAGTGATCGACGAGATGCTGGAACAGGGTACGGCTTACACATGCTATTGCTCTAAAGAACGTCTGGAAGCGCTGCGCGAGAAGCAAATGGAAAACGGCGAAAAGCCGCGCTATGACGGCCATTGCCGCGATAGCCAGTGCAGCCATACCGCTGATGAGCCACACGTGGTGCGTTTCCGTAACCCGCAGGAAGGCTCGGTTATCTTTGACGATAAAATCCGTGGCCCGATCGAATTCAGCAACCAGGAACTGGACGATCTGATCATCCGCCGCACCGACGGTGCGCCAACCTATAACTTCTGCGTGGTGGTTGATGATTGGGATATGGAGATTACCCACGTGATCCGTGGTGAAGACCATATCAACAACACGCCACGCCAGATCAACATCCTGAAAGCGCTGGGAGCACCGGTGCCGGAATATGCTCACGTATCGATGATTTTGGGTGATGACGGCAAAAAACTGTCCAAACGCCACGGTGCGGTAGGTGTGATGCAGTACCGTGATGATGGCTACCTGCCGCAGGCGTTGCTGAATTACCTGGTGCGCTTGGGTTGGTCCCATGGCGATCAGGAAATCTTCTCGATTGACGAGATGAAAGCGCTGTTCACGCTGGAAGCGATCAATAAATCCGCCAGCGCCTTCAACACCGAAAAACTGCAGTGGCTGAACCATCACTATATTAACCATATGCCAGCGGAAGAAGTAGCGGTGCATCTGGCGTGGCATATCGAACAGCAGGGGATTGAAACCCGTAACGGCCCAGAGTTGAAAGATATCGTTAAACTGCTGGGCGAGCGTTGTAAAACCCTGAAGGAAATGGCGGAGTCCTGCCACTATTTCTACCAGGATTTCAGCGAGTTTGATGCCGATGCGGCAAAAAAACACCTGCGCCCGGTTGCGCGCCAACCGTTGGAAGCAGTGCGTGCCAAATTGGCTGCGATCGCTGACTGGACGCCGGAAAATGTGCACGATGCCATTCAGGGCACGGCAGACGAACTGGGTGTTGGCATGGGCAAAGTGGGTATGCCGCTGCGCGTTGCGGTTACTGGTGCTGGCCAATCGCCGGGGATGGACGTTACCGTACATGCTATCGGTCAGGCACGTTCTCTGAAGCGTATCGATCAGGCACTGGCGTATATCGCCGAACGTGAAGCCCAGGCCTGATTATTCCTGCTGTAACCCGAAGACGATATCAATCGATAAAGCCCTGCAAAGTGATTTGCAGGGCTTTTTTGTCCGACTTATTTTTGCCCGCAATGATGATTTTTTAGCATTAAACGCGCTGATTTGGCGGCTTTTTCAGCGCTTGATCGAGGAATTCAATTTAGCCGTTGACAGTGTTTCAGGGGTTTCATATTATGCGCCCCGTTCACAGGGTTTTATGATTGTGGATTGGGGCTATAGCTCAGCTGGGAGAGCGCTTGCATGGCATGCAAGAGGTCGACGGTTCGATCCCGTCTAGCTCCACCAACCTTTTCTTATCAAAAAGGTTGAGGTCAAACACCGTAACGCCGGTCAATGCGTACCACTTTTGTGGGGCTATAGCTCAGCTGGGAGAGCGCTTGCATGGCATGCAAGAGGTCGACGGTTCGATCCCGTCTAGCTCCACCACCATTTAAAAAGCCGACCTTTTTAGGTTGGCTTTTTGCTTTTTGGCGTTTACTGCTCTGATGAATCATTGTTATCGGTTTTTTTATAGACTATATTTAGTCTGATGTAAGATGATCATTGATTAAAGGAAATGCCATGAAAACTGAGACTATTAGTTATTTAAAGCAGAATGCGGCCAAACTCGATCTGTCTGAGCCTTTGATTGTGACGCAAAACGGCCTTCCTGCTTATATCATCGAATCCTATGAAGATCGCATTCGCAGAGATGAAAGTATCGCTCTGCTCAAGCTGATGACTCTTTCAGAAAAAGATATCGAGTTAGGACGGACCTTCTCGCGTGAGCAGATTTTGGATTCACTCTGATGGTTGCAAGTGCGGCGGTTTTTATTTATTCAGAGACGGCGAAAATGACGATGCAAACCATCGCGTATTTTCTGCGCTCGCATCAGATCGAACCCAAGCCTGTTATTGGAAAAGTACTGGGTGAGTTTGAAGAGAAAACCAGCGTTTTTCCCGAGGGGAGCCCGATTTGTGCCGAACTTCTGGCGCTTGGTTGTGCTAAATATCGGGAATGCAATACAACGGATGGGTATCGCGTGCTTTATAGCATTAACGATAAGGAAAGGGCGATTTACGTACATGCCGTGTTATCCCAACGGCAGAATATTGCCAGCTTGCTCTTTAATCGGATATTGGAATGGTAATAAAGATAAACGCCCGATGAGTTTCACCAGGCGTTTTATGATTGAGAACCCGTTTTTACAGGATCAGCCCAACACCAGCCCGGCGATGGAAGCAGACAGAATGCTCACCAGGGTAGAGCCGTAAACCAGCTTCAACCCGAAGCGTGACACCACGTTGCCCTGATGTTCGTTCAACCCCTTGATCGCCCCAGCGACGATACCGATGGAAGAGAAGTTGGCGAAAGACACCAGGAACACCGACAGAATGCCCAAGCTGCGCGGTGACAGTTCGCCAGACATTTTTTGCAGCTCCATCATGGCGACGAATTCGTTAGAAACCAGCTTGGTTGCCATAATACTGCCCACTTGCAACGCTTCGTGTTGTGGGATCCCCATAATCCAGGCGAATGGATAGAAGAAGTAACCGAGAATCTCCTGGAAGCTCAGGCCGAAGATGGCGCTGAACAGGCCGTTAAGTGCGGCGATCAAGGCGATAAAACCAATCAGCATAGCCGCAACAATAATGGCCACTTTAAAGCCTGCCAGAATGTATTCCCCCAGCATTTCAAAGAAGCTCTGGCCTTCGTGCAAGTTGCCCAGGTGCAGATCTTCTTCATGGCTGGTGTCATAAGGGTTGACCAGAGAAAGCACAATAAAGGTGCTGAACATGTTCAGTACCAACGCGGCGACGACATATTTCGCATCCAGCATGGTCATGTAAGCGCCCACGATCGACATGGAAACCGTCGACATCGCGGTGGCCGCCATCGTGTACATGCGTTTTTCCGACATCTTGCCCAGGATATCTTTATAGGCAATGAAGTTTTCAGACTGGCCGAGGATCAGCGAACTGACGGCGTTGAACGATTCCAGTTTGCCCATACCGTTCACTTTCGACAGGATAGTACCGATAATCCGAATGATAAACGGCAGCACTTTAATGTATTGCAGAATACCGATCAGCGCAGAGATAAACACGATTGGGCATAATACTTTCAGGAAGAAGAACGCTAAACCTTTGTCACCCATGCCGCCGAACACAAAATCAGTCCCTTGACCTGCAAACCCGAGCAGCTTGTCAAACAGCGCTGCAAATCCTTTTACAAAGCCCAAACCCGCTTCCGAATGCAGGAAAAAGTAGGCCAGCAATACTTCAATAACCAATAGTTGAATAACATAGCGAATGCGGATGCTTTTGCGATCGCGGCATACTAGCAGTGCCAGGATCGCAACCACCACCAACGCTAACGCAAAGTGCGCAATAGGGGACATGTTTGCTCCAAATTTGAGGCAGGCTGAATTTCGCTTGTCATTTTATGTAACGCTACATTTAAAAACGAGATGCCTATTGCAAAAGTGGAAAATCATCGTGGGGAAAACGCAGAGCTATTGGCGCAAAGTACCAGAGACTAGGATGTTAATAAACTTGCGCGCTTGTAGCATTTTTGTGCTAATTTGGCTACTAAGCATTTTCCGCTTTGAATGCCGTGATACAGAGTAAAAAAGACGGCAAGATTTGATGCGATCTGTTCGATAAAACCTTCGTCATCCGCTATCACTGAAATAAGTATTACCGCCACGAATGCACTTGATAATCATTATCATTTAAGTAAGATGAAGGTAAGCGTAAAATTAGTAAGGGTTTCACAATATGCTGAACAGTCGCGTGGTTGATAATGCTGCCAGTCGCCCATCCAGAAAGATCAAACTTTCCCTGATGGGCCCCGCTTTTATTGCGGCCATCGGCTATATCGATCCCGGCAACTTTGCTACCAATATCCAATCCGGTGCCTCGTTCGGCTACACGTTACTGTGGGTGGTGGTCTGGGCCAATATCATGGCGATGTTAATCCAACTGCTTTCTGCCAAGCTGGGCATCGCGACCGGTAAAAACCTCGCTGAACATATTCGCGATCGCTTCCCGCGCCCGATCGTCTGGGCGTATTGGGTGCAGGCAGAGATTATCGCGATGGCAACCGATCTGGCCGAGTTTATTGGTGCGGCGATCGGCTTCAAATTACTGCTGGGGGTTACGCTGCTGGAAGGTGCGATCCTCACCGGTATCGCCACTTTTCTCATCTTGATGCTGCAAAAACGCGGGCAAAAGCCACTGGAATTGGTGATTGGTGGCTTACTGCTGTTTGTGGCGGCAGCCTACATTGTCGAACTGGTGTTTTCGCAGCCGCAGCTGAGTGGGTTGTTGAGAGGGATGGCGATCCCGGATTTGCCAAACGGCGATGCGGTCTTTCTGGCTGCCGGTGTGCTGGGGGCAACCATCATGCCGCACGTAATTTATCTGCACTCCTCGTTGACTCAAACCGCAGGTGAGCATTCGCGAGCCGAACGTTATGCCTCGACCAAAATCGACGTGGCGATCGCCATGACCATTGCCGGGTTTGTCAATCTGGCGATGATGGCGACCGCCGCCGCGGCATTCCACTTCAATGGCCATAGCGGGATTGCCGATCTCGATCAGGCCTATCTGACGTTGCAACCTTTGCTGGGTAACGCAGCGGCGACCATCTTTGGCCTGAGCCTGGTGGCTGCCGGTTTGTCTTCAACGGTGGTGGGTACGTTGGCGGGCCAGGTGGTAATGCAGGGGTTTGTGCGTTTTTACATCCCGCTGTGGGTACGCCGGGTTGTCACCATGCTGCCGTCATTCATCGTGATTATGCTGGGGATGGATGCCACGCGCATTCTAGTGCTGAGCCAGGTGTTGCTGAGTTTTGGTATTGCTCTGGCGCTGGTTCCGCTGCTGGTGTTTACCGGTAACCGCGCTCTGATGGGTGATATGGTTAATAGCCGCACGATTCAGAATACGGGCAAATTGATTGTGCTGGTGGTGGTCAGCTTAAACGGCTATTTATTGATTAGCAGCGTCATTTAGATTGAGAAAGATAAAACCGGCATCAAGTGCAACGCCGGTTTTTGTAAGCGATTACATCAAAATGCTATCGATCTCGGCGATTTCTTCAGCGGTAAATTCGCGGTTGGCCAGCATACCCACCGCATCTTCAAGCTGGCTGGTTTTACTGGCACCAATTAATACGGAAGTGACACGATCGTTGCGCAGTACCCAGGCTAACGCCATTTGTGACAGCTTCTGCCCGCGCCGCTCAGCCAGCGTGTTCAAGCGGCGAACTTTCTGCAGTTTCTCTTCGGTAAGCTGTTCGGGTTTCAGGAACCGACTACTGCTGGCCGCACGCGAATCTTGCGGAATACCGTGCAGGTAACGATCGGTCAGCACGCCCCCAGCCAGCGGTGAAAAGGCGATAGAACCCACGCCATGCTCTTCCAGCGTATCCAGCAGTTCCGGCTCTACCCAACGTTCAAACATCGAGTATTTCGGTTGATGAATCACGCACGGTGTGCCGAGCTGTTGCAGAATGGTAAACGCCCGCCGTGCCAGATCGGCCGGATAGTTCGACAGCCCGACATACAGCGCTTTACCCTGACGCACCAGCAAATCCAGCGCGGCCATGGTTTCTTCCAGCGGCGTATCCGGGTCGGGGCGGTGGTGATAGAAGATATCCACGTAATCGAGACTCATCCGCTTTAGGCTTTGGTTCAGGCTGGCGACCAGATACTTTTTCGATCCCCAATCACCGTAGGGGCCTGGCCACATGGTGTAACCCGCCTTGGAAGAGATAATCAACTCATCGCGATAAGGCCTGAGGTCGTTATGCAGAATGCGGCCGAAATTCTCTTCGGCAGATCCCGGCGGCGGGCCATAGTTATTGGCCAGATCAAAATGGGTAATGCCGAGATCGAAAGCGCGGCACACCAGGCTGCGCGCATTGTCATACAGCGTGCTGTCACCAAAGTTGTGCCATAGGCCAAGTGAAACGGCGGGGATTTTCAGCCCGCTGCGGCCACAGCGGCGGTATTCCATATTCTGGTAGCGCGCAGAATCAGCTTGATAAACCATTACATTTCCTCATCGGCAAAAGTGAAAACGAGTTTCAATGTATGCGTTTTCATGCAAACAGTCAGCGCGCCCGATCACGCAAATTAATCCCTATGCCATTTAGGGGGCCGGTGCGCAGATGTAAAGCCAGGTTGCCAGTGGCCTTTTAGCACTAAAGTTCGAAATTTACGCAACATCTCCAATACTTAAAATTAACATTTCCACCTTCTCGCAGGTGATGATCATGAGCAAAAACTACACGGTGGCTGATTATCTTCTCGATCGTTTAGCACAGATTGGTATCCGGCATTTCTTCGGTGTGCCAGGGGATTACAACCTGCAATTTCTCGATCATGTCATCGATCACCCGCAGATCACTTGGGTGGGGTGCGCCAACGAATTGAATGCCGCCTATGCTGCCGATGGTTACGCCCGCTGCAAACCGGCGGCGGCGTTGCTGACCACTTTTGGCGTGGGCGAACTGAGTGCGATCAACGGTATCGCTGGCAGCTACGCCGAGTATTTGCCGGTGATCCATGTGGTGGGTTCTCCGGCTTTGCGTGCGCAACGCGCCGGGGAGCTGCTGCACCATTCGCTGGGGGATGGGGATTTTGGCCATTTTGCCCGTATGGCCAAAGAGGTGACCGTCGCTCAGGCTAACCTGACCGCCAGCAATGCCGAAGCGGAAATCGATCGGCTGTTGACCACCGCGCTGTTTGAGCGTCGCCCGGTGTACCTGCTGTTACCGAGTGATGTGGCCGAAGCGCCGCTGACTTCGCGCCCGGCACCGCTGATGCTGCGCCAGCCCAACCTTTCTGAGGCTTCGTTGCAGGCATTTATTGCCGCCGCGCAGGAGAAACTGCGGGCGGCACAGCGCGTTTCTCTGCTGGCGGATTTCCTTGCCGAACGCTTCGGGGCAGAAACGGTATTGGAACAGTGGATGAATGAGGTGAATATTCCCCATTCAACTCTGCTGCTAGGCAAGAGCGTGCTGGATGAAACCCATGCCTGCTTTACCGGCACCTATGCTGCGGCCGCCAGCGATCCGCAGGTAAAACAGTTAATTGAAGGGGCTGACGTGGTGATTAACGTCGGCGTACGCTTTACCGATACCATCACGGCGGGTTTCAGCCACAATTTGCCCAGTGAGAAATGTATCGATATCCAACCCTTTGAAGCGCGGGTGGGGCAGCAGGTGTTCAGCCAGATCCCGATGCGCGATGCCGTCAAAGCCCTGCATCAATTAACTTTATCGTTAGCCAAACAGTGGCAACTGCCCGCCATCAAACGCCCCTTATTGCCGGATCCGACCGGTAGTGGCCTGGATCAACATGGCTTCTGGCAGCAAATGCAGAGTTTCCTACAACCGGGGGATATCCTGATTGCCGATCAGGGAACGTCATGCTTTGGCGCAGCGTCGCTGAATCTGCCGCGCGGTTGCCGGTTTATCGTTCAATCTTTGTGGGGGTCGATCGGTTTTACGCTGCCAGCGGCGTTTGGCGTGCAAACCGCCGAGCCGGATCGTCGTGTGCTGCTGCTGATTGGTGATGGTGCGGCCCAACTGACGATTCAGGAACTGGGATCGATGCTGCGCGATGGCCAAAAGCCGGTGGTTTTTCTGCTCAATAACAATGGCTATACCGTGGAGCGAGCCATTCACGGCCCAGAACAGCGCTATAACGATATTGCCCAGTGGGACTGGACGCTGTTACCGCAGGCGCTGTCGCTGGGGCATCAGGTGAAATGCCTGCACGTGAGTGAGCCTGAGCAACTGTGCCAGGCTCTGGGTGAAGTGAATGGCAGTGAACAACTGGTGTTTATTGAAGTGATGCTGCCGAAGATGGATATTCCTGAATTGCTGGATACCATCTCCCGCGCCATTCAATCGCGCAACGCAGCGGCCTGATCGGCGGCAGTTTCCAACAGGCGATCCAACAGCCAAAACCCCGCTGGCCCCGGCGGGGTGAGTTTTGACCACACCGCATCCACCGAAATCAACTTGGGCCAGCCGCGCATTTTCAATTCCGTCAGACGTTCTTGCCCGTACTGTTTGACCAGCCAGTGCGGCAGTATCGCCCAGCCAAACCCCTGTTCCGCCATTTCCAACAGCATCAGATAGCTGGGGGCCGACCAGACCGGCCCCTGCGGTTTGGCAGCATCGCTACCGGTATAGGTATTGAGATAGAGCTGACGGCTGCTGGCCAAATGCGCCTGGGTGAGCGCCGGGATGCGTGTCAGCGGGTGTTCATGGGCAACAAACAGCCCCATTTCGGTTTGCTCCGGCAGCCTGGCGACGGCGATATCGGGTGGATAGCTCGGCTGCACCGCCAGCATGCCCAAGTGTGCGCGGCCAATCTGCAACAGATCCAGCACGTCAGCGTCTTCGGCGATCATGCATTCCAGTTCAATATCCTGATAGCGCTGCTCGAAGTGTTTCAGCAAGTTATCGTGATGATTAGGCTGATAGGTATCGGAAAAGACGATGGTCAAACGCGGTTCAACCCGATCGCCCAGCCGGATGCTCAGCGCCTCAAGGCGTTCGCTGGCGGTCAGGATCTCCTGCACGTGGCCGAGCACTTTGCGGCCCGCCGGGGTAAGCACCGGTTGACGCGCCTCGCGATTAAACAGCGTCAGCCCGAGATCCGCTTCCAGGTTAGCGATAGCGGTGCTGATGGTTGACTGGCTTTTACGCAGTTTGCGTGCGGCGGCAGAAAACGACCCCAGCGCGGCTGCTTCAACAAACGCCTGCAAGGCTTCGGGAGAATAACGCATGGTATATCTACTTTATCGATGGAATCTATTTTTAATCTACGCAAAAAAACGATGATAATCACCCGGCTTTTCCAACAATAGTCAAAAAACAGGTGATATATGCAGTTGCAAAACAAGTCGTTGGTTGAACGTTTCGTCCATGCCGTGGGGTTTGAGGCTATCGCTATCGCGATCTGCGCGCCGATCGGGGCGTGGTTACTGAACCGTTCACTGTTACAGATGGGGAGCTTGACGATCATGCTGTCAACCATCGCCATGGTGTGGAACATGGTTTATAACACGCTGTTTGATCGGCTGTGGCCGGTGAGCCGCGTGGTGCGTAACCTGAAGGTGCGTATTTTTCACGCCCTGGGTTTTGAGGGCGGGTTTATCGTGATTGGTTTGCCGCTGGTTGCTTTGGTGATGAATATGTCGCTGTCACAGGCCTTTATGCTGGAGATCGGTTTCTTCCTGTTCTTCCTGCCGTATACCCTGTGTTACAACTGGGTATACGATACCCTGCGTCAGCGTTGGTTTGAGCCGCGCTCGGTGAACGCTCGTGGATAAAGGCTAAGGAAAAAATGATGAAAGTGCTGGGCTTATTGGGCGGTATGAGCTGGGAATCCACCATACCTTATTACCGGATGATCAACGAACAGGTGAAGGCGCAACTCGGTGGCCTGCATTCAGCCAAAATTGTGCTCTATAGCGTCGATTTTCAAGAGATTGAACGTTTACAACATCAGGGCGATTGGGACGGTGCTGGTCGCCTATTGGCAGGGGCTGCTGCATCGCTGCGTGCCGCCGGAGCTGAAGCGATCGTGATTTGCACTAACACCATGCACAAGGTGGCAGATGCGGTGGAACAGGCCAGCGGTTTACCGTTGATCCACATTGCCGACGCCACGGCTTTGCAGGTGCGCCAGCAAAATATCCACCGCATTGGGCTGCTGGGCACGCGTTTTACCATGGAGCAGGATTTTTATCGTGGGCGCTTGCAGGATAAGTTCGATATTGACGTGATCACGCCAACGGCGGCCGATCGCGAGATCGTGCATCGCATCATTTATGAAGAGCTGTGCCTGGGGAAAATCTGCGATGCCTCCCGCGATGAGTATCGTCGGATTATCAGTAACCTCGAACAACAGGGCGCGCAGGGCATTATTTTTGGCTGCACTGAAATCAGCCTGTTGGTTGGTGCGCAGGATGCTGCGGTGCCGGTATTCGACACCACCGCCATCCATGCGCGCGCGGCAGCGGAATACGCGTTGGCTTAATCCTGATCCGGCGCAGGCTGAAACGATTTTTGTGATCCAGCTCGCTATTGAACAGTGGGTAACAGAATGGCGATTGTTGTTTCAGCGGCGTGATTTTACAGTGTAGCCAGTTTCTTATTATTTATTGTGGAGATAACACTGATGACCTATGCCCTTGTAGGTGACGTTGGCGGCACTAACGCGCGTTTGGCGCTATGCACGGTAGAAACGGGTGAGATCGCCCAGGCGAAAACCTATTCAGGTCTGGAGTTTGACAGCCTGGAGGCGGTGATTCGCCAATACCTGGCTGACCATAAGCTGGAGGTTCAGGATGCCAGCATCGCTATTGCCTGCCCGGTGACGGAAGACTGGGTAGCGATGACCAATCACACCTGGGCGTTTTCCATCAAAGAGATGAAGGCTAATCTGGGGTTTAATCACCTGGAAGTGATTAACGATTTTACCGCGGTATCCATGGCTATTCCGATGCTGACTGACGCCGATGTGTTGCAGTTTGGCGGTGGCAAAGCGCAAAAAGATAAACCGATTGCGGTTTACGGTGCCGGTACTGGCCTGGGCGTAGCGCATCTGGTGCACGTTAACCGCCGCTGGGTAAGCCTGCCGGGCGAAGGCGGGCACGTGGACTTTGCGCCAAACAGCGAAGAAGAGGACATCATTCTGGACGTGCTGCGCGCCGAAGTGGGGCATGTTTCCGCCGAGCGCGTGCTGTCCGGCCCTGGATTAGTGAATCTGTATCGCGCGATTGTAAAAGCGGACCACCGCTTGCCAGAAAAATTAGCACCCAAAGATATTACCGAGCGTGCGTTAGCGGATAGCTGCACCGACTGCCGCCGCGCACTTTCGCTGTTCTGCGTGATCATGGGGCGCTTTGGCGGTAATCTGGCGTTGAATCTGGGCACTTTTGGTGGGGTGTATATTGCCGGGGGCATCGTGCCGCGTTTTATGGAGTTCTTTAAAGCTTCTGGGTTCCGCGCAGCCTTTGAAGACAAAGGCCGTTTCAAAGACTACGTACAGCAAATCCCGGTGTTTATGATCACCCATGCTCAACCAGGGCTGCTGGGGGCCGGTGCCCACTTGCGCCAGACGCTGGGGATGCACCTGTAAGTTGCCCATGCACTGGTCTGCTATAAGAATTCGCGGTTTGTACTGAGATTCGTTTTTGTATGGGCTGCTGAATTGTGTTTTTAACTTATTCTCATATATCAATTAATTACGTATTTTTTTTGGATTCTTTCTAAATATGTGGAAATTGTGAAGGATGTGTCTGAGCGGTGTAATTAGGTGATTATCCTATAGAGTAACAACCGGCGCGGATCTACTGTTCTCGGTGAAAAGACCGGTTCTGCTCTCTGGGAGTGTATCAAATGAAGAAAGTACTGTTGCTGCTGGCAGCGTTATTGCCACTGTTATTACCGGCAGTAAGCCATGCCGATGTTTCCATCGGTGTGAACGTTCCCGGCCTGTCATTGCAACTCGGCGATCGTGACGATCGTGGTTATTATTGGGACGGTGGCCGCTGGCGTGAACCACGTGGGTGGCATAAACATTACCGCCCACGCGATTATTACTATGGCCCGCCGCCTCAGGTCATGTATTACGGGCCGCCGCCGCGTGAATGGCGCGATCGCCCGCGTCATTACCGTATGCCACCACCACCGCCTGGCTATTATCGCCCCGGCCCTCCTGGGCAACGTTGGTAATCTCTACGCAGGCGCTACAGTAATCACTGTGGCGCCTGCGTATACGCATGGGATTATTTAAGGCCGAGCTGCGCTTTGCCGAGCGGCGTTAACAGATCGACGGTCGCGCGGCCGGTGAAATCCACTTCAAAATCATCCGGGGCGAAGTCTGGCGGCGTTTTGCCCGACAGGAAGCTCGGTAACTGGCGTTGCAGATAGGCATCATTTTTGTCGCAACCCGGTGCGGCGGCAATGTACATCACGTTGCTGTCGAACTCGCCGTTATGCTCATTCTCTACCGCATGGATCACGTCACAGTGCCAGAATACCGTATCCCCCGGCTCCAGATCGGGAATAGGGGAAATCCCTTGCAGTAAAAGAGGATGCCATTTCTCTGAGATCGACAGCGCCCGGCCAGGAGCGGCATCGCATAAATCGTCATCAGCCACATCGTCCTGCAACGCGCGCAGCAACACATAGGCCATCGCATTGGCAATTGGCA
The DNA here is from genome assembly GCF_055790845.1 of Serratia sp. YWN4. Classification (NCBI taxonomy): domain Bacteria; kingdom Pseudomonadati; phylum Pseudomonadota; class Gammaproteobacteria; order Enterobacterales; family Yersiniaceae; genus Serratia; species Serratia sp. YWN4. The sequence goes on along the minus strand of NZ_CM147696.1, from coordinate 3,675,943 downwards.
CCAGATTCAGCGTGCCAGCGTTGGTTCGCTGTGGCGTCAGCGCCGTCCACCCTTGAAAAGTGCGGAACATCGAGCAGACCGCCGGTGACGCGATCTCGCGCACTTCGGTACGGCCGTCGGCGGCAAAGGGATCATAGCGCTGCCAGTCACCGGAAAATACGTGGCGATAAACGTAGCGGAAGTTCTCATCCAGCCAGCGTTCGATGGTGCCGCTGTCCACGTGTGGCGACAGGCCCAGAGAAGAGGAGTTTGGCGGGCGGCGACGGGTGCGATCGGCGTAGGTGGCTACCCGCGTTGGGGCAAAATGCTGTTTACCGTTGCTCTCGGTTTCCCACAGGCTGTTCAGAAACACCTGTACCGCGTGCATACGTTGATCCTGCCGGGCTTCCACCTGCGGTTTAGACCAGTAAATGCCATAGATCTGCGGCTTGCTGGCGGCCAGTTTGCCGAAATAGTTATCTTCGGCGGCATTCTTCAGGCGCTCAACGAAGTTATTGCGATCAAGATAGTTACCAATCTCCTGGTTCCAGGCTTCGGCTTTACCGCGTGGGAATACGCCGCGAATGGCGCACGCGCCACGTTGTTTGATCAGCGCTTTTTGCTGTTCGCTGACGCGCTGTTGCACAATATCTTCCGCATCGACCTGCGGTACCGGATTCTGCCCCGCAGCCAGTTCTTGCCGGATGCGCTCAACCTGCTGGCGAATGTTGTCTTCCAAAGCCAGAAACACGTCACGGTAGTTCGGCAGCGCCTGGCGCAACTGTTGTTTGACGGCTTTAATGGCGGCAGGAATATCGTCGATGAGTAATGAAGCCATGGTGTTCTCCTTGTGCCACCTGGGGGCGGCGATGGATGTAGGGGACTGGGAGCGGTGTTGCTGTTCTGTTGTAATGACGTTAATGATTATCTGGATTTAATTGGGGAAAATAAAGGGGTATCTTTCACTCGTAATATCCTCTTTTTCGTTTATCGGAGAAATAGTGTATGAAATTGGAAACATCGCGCTTAATCCTGCAATCGATCACGGCGGATGACTGGCCATTGTTCCGGCGTTTGTATCAGGAACCCCAGGTGATTCGCTATATTGCCGATCCCATGACGGAAAGTGAGATCCGCGCACGTTTTGAAGCGCGTTTGCCCGCATGGGATAAACACGGTGAACGCTGGTTATGCTTGGTGATCAGGGAGAAAGTGAACGGCCAAGCGCTGGGGATCACCGGTTTTCGCCCGGAGTGGTTGCCTTTTCAGCAGGCAGAAGTGGGGTTTGGCAGCCTGCCGGAAGGGCAGGGAAAAGGGTATGGCAAAGAATCGCTGCTGGTAGTGCTGGATTTCGCCTTCAACGCCTGTGGTTTTCACAAAATGAATGCCACGGTGACCGAGGGCAATATCGCTTCGCGTCGCCTGCTGGAAAGCTGTGGTTTCAGGCTGGAAGGCACGCTGCGGGATAACTATCGTTTGGCAGGGCAGTGGTGTAATGACTGGCAACTGGGGTTGTTGGCGGCGGAATTTGCGGCACTGAATCGGTAAAAAAATTGTTATCAGGGGCTCGACAGCCCAACAAGGCTGCGTTATGTTCGATATCCGGCCACAAAGTGGCCAGCGTCGCTCGGACGGTCCGGGCGCTAACGTCTCTTCGAGGAATCTATGGCTGATAACAGTCCGCGCCGTTTTACGCGCATCGAACGTCTTCCCCCTTACGTTTTTAATATCACTTCTGAGCTGAAGATGGCTGCCCGCCGTCGCGGTGAGGATATTATCGATTTCAGCATGGGCAACCCCGATGGCCCGACGCCACCGCACATTGTGGAAAAACTCTGCGCCGTAGCGCAGCGTGAAGATACGCACGGTTACTCCACCTCGCGCGGTATTCCACGTTTGCGCCGCGCGATTGCCAACTGGTATCAGGAACGCTATCAGGTGGATATCGACCCGGAAAGCGAAGCCATTGTCACTATCGGCTCGAAAGAAGGGCTGGCGCACCTGATGCTGGCGACGCTCGATCATGGCGATACCGTGCTGGTGCCGAATCCAAGCTATCCGATTCATATTTATGGCGCGGTGATTGCCGGTGCGCAGGTGCGTTCAGTGCCGCTGGTGGATGGAAGCGATTTCTTTGGTGAACTGGAACGTGCCATCCGTGAAACCATTCCGCGGCCCAAAATGATGATCCTCGGCTTCCCGTCCAACCCCACCGCGCAGTGCGTGGAACTGGATTTCTTCGAGCGGGTGGTGGCGCTGGCAAAACAGTACGATGTTCTGGTGATCCACGATCTGGCCTATGCCGACATCGTGTATGACGGCTGGAAAGCGCCATCGATCATGCAGGTGCCAGGAGCGAAAGATATTGCGGTCGAGTTCTTTACCCTGTCGAAAAGCTACAATATGGCGGGTTGGCGCATCGGTTTTATGGTGGGTAACCCCGAACTGGTCAACGCGCTGGCTCGCATCAAAAGCTACCATGATTACGGCACCTTCACCCCGCTACAGGTGGCGGCTATCGCTGCGCTGGAAGGCGATCAGCAGTGCGTTCGTGACATTGCCGAGCAGTACCGCCAGCGCCGTAACGTGCTGGTGAAAGGGCTGCATGAAGCGGGCTGGATGGTAGAGAACCCCAAAGCATCGATGTACGTCTGGGCGAAAATCCCAGAGGCTTACGCGCATTTAGGCTCGCTGGAGTTCGCCAAGCGCCTGTTGGCTGAAGCCAAAGTGTGTGTGTCGCCAGGAGTCGGTTTTGGTGATTATGGTGATACTCATGTTCGTTTTGCGCTGATTGAGAATCAGGATCGTATTCGTCAGGCGGTGCGTGGCATCAAAGCGATGTTCCGTGCCGATGGCCTGATGGCTCCGCCGAAAGCCAAGTAATCGTTATAAACCGGGGAAATCCCCGGTTTTTGCTCTATTAAGGTTTTCCTCATCATTTCCCGACTATCTTTAGCCTGTACCATTTACCTATTGGGAGAAGTTATGGGCGCGCGCTTTGCTAAATCACAAATTATTCTGCATTGGCTGACGTTGTTGATGGTGATCCTGACTTACAGCGCCATGCTACTGAAAGATTCAGTCCCTGATGACGACATCGATCTGGTTAAAAATTTGCACTTCAATTTTGGTCTGTCGGTTTTTGTGCTGATGTTTTTCCGGCTCTGTTTGCGCCAGCGTCATGCTACGCCGCCTATCACTCCGGCGTTAGAAATATGGCAGGCATTTGGGGCGAAGGTTTTCCACTGGCTGTTGTATCTGCTGTTTTTATCCTTGCCGATCCTGGGCGTGCTGACATTGGCCTATGGTGGAAAAGAGTGGCTGCTGCTGGGCTGGCAGGTGCCGCAGTGGATCACGCCGGATCCCAGGATGCGCAGCCTGGTGAAAGATATTCACGAAACCTTGGCCAACACCGGTTATTTCATTATTGGTGCCCATTCGCTGGCGGCGCTCTATCACCATTATCTGCGTGGCGATGATACGCTGCGCCGGATGATGCCAGGCAAATAACGCTGATTGCAGAAATACTCCAGGGGCGCAGATCGCACAATCTGCGCCTCTTTTCTATGGTTTGTGGAGTTCTGCTACGGAAATGTGCACTTCATAACCCAACAGGAACAACGCCTGTTCGAGCGCTTCAACTTTCGAGGCATAGGCGATATCCAGCAACCGGTCAACCTGCGCGCCGTTAAACCCCATCTGGCGTGCCAGCATCGCTTTTGATGTACCTGCACTCAGCATCCGGTTATGCAGCTCCAGCTTCAGCTTGACCAATACCGGCAGATGAATGGCGATCTCTTCTGCCTGTAATGTAGAAGGCGGTGGCACCGGACGGCCCTCTTCCATTTCAATGGCGATCGCCGTCAGCAGGCTTTCCTGCGCCTCCAGCTCAACATCGTCACGCTTATAGCAGGCAGCCTGCTGCTGTGGGAAATCACGAAAGGTAATCTGCCAGGTATCGCTTTCGTGGTCGAAAATGGCGTGGGCGGGGTAATGGCAAGGCATCGTATTTCCTGCTGGAAAGTGAGTTGAGCGGCATTGTGACCGGTTGGCGTTAACAATGCCAGCGATCGGCGCTGGGAGCCGGTTCAGAAAACCGTTTGGTGAATTTGTTTGTCAGCCGGTATTTTTTAGTTATTCACTGATGATTTATTAGCAATTCCTGCCAGAATTGATTTATCTCCCTAAGATAAATCGGGAATAATATGAAATATAGATTTAACGATCGTGTCCTGTTTGATGCGGATGCAGGAACGCTGGGGCCCAGTGATTTATCGGATGACTCTATCCCAATATCAAACCCAACCAAACGTTTATTACTGCTGCTGATGGCTCACCATGGTGAGCCGGTCAACCGTGAAGTGATATTCAAGAAAGTGTGGGACGATTACGGCATGATCTCCAGCAACAACAACCTCAACCAGTGCGTCAGTAAATTACGCCGGGTGATCAAGGTGATGGGCGTTGATGACGAGGTGATTGCTACCGTACCTAAGCTGGGGTTTATGCTGCGCCAGGAGATCCTGATCGAATCCAATGAAGGGGACAATGAGGCTTTTACTCAAAGCTATGTGCCACCGGTGTTAGCAGAAGTTCCTTATATGGCAACGGAAAACGATCTGGATATGGATGAGGTTGTAGAGGAGAACGTTGAGGCTGACGGCGAAGCAAAGATAGAATCAACGCCCAGCGTGGCCGCACCTGCTGCCAGCAAGCGGCGTTATGGCTGGGGGGTTGTCGTTGCGCTTACCGGGTTTGTTTTTGTACTGGGGATCGGTATCACCATGTACACCACTAACTCTCTGGCCCGACAGGAAGTTTTTCTTGGTAACGCGGGCAGTTGCAAGGTGTTTTTGTCAACATCCACAACGTCGGGTGTTCCCGGCCCCAGTCTGAATAAAGATCTACTGGCCTACGTGGAACAGCGAAAGGCGCAATGCCAGGGCGATGAATACCTGCTGGTGGTACGCAGCAATCAGGTGCGTTCCTATATTTCGGGCATCCACCGCATGTTCTTCGTGCGCTGTACCACATTACGTGAGCACAGAGTCGAGTTTTGTTCAGGGATGGAAAGCGAGCACACTCCATTGCTACATTAAAATTGCTGCCTGCGGCGGCAACAGAGTCCACCTGGACATCAGGCCGTATCTACAGCCTGATGCGTTTATTTATCAGCCCAAATCGATTTTAACGGCCATATCGTCATTGAATCCACGCTGGCGGTTCCGCCTTTGCTGTACATTTCGATACCGATACTGGCAGGATCCGGGAAGATCAGATCGGTTAACACCACTTCGCCATCACCCGAGAAAACGGTAATTGATGAAGTATCGACAATAATGCGTAATTTCAGCGTGTCATCATCCGGCAACGGTAACGGAGCACGGTGTTTAGCGGCAAAATTGGCATCAAACGAACTGTCGCCAGATTTTGAACGGTCGAGATAAACTTCCCCTGCCAGTGCATCGTAACCGACGAGGGTGACCTCACCATTATTGCCCGAGCGCAGCCTGAAGCCGACTTCAGTGGCATTTTCAGGTTTTATGCGTGCCTCTATTTCATACACCTGTCCGTGAACGCCCGCGTCAGCAAGCGGCTGTTCCCCTGGGGTGAGCAGAGTTGCCTCTTTAAGCTCATACAGCGGTTTGTCGCGTAGCGCGGTCATGTTTTCAACGGGTACCTGGGTGAGCCTGACGTGGTCATCAATGGTCTGCAGTTTCAGCTCTCTGGCGAAGGTTTGGCCACCGCGCCACGGGGTGGTGGGAACGCTGCCCGCATAACTCCAGTTACTCATCCAGGCCAGCCAGTAACGTTTGCCGTCAGGCACCCCGTTCCAGGAAACAGCGGCATAAAAATCGGAACCGAAATCTGCCCAATGGGCAGTTTGTTTGGGTTGGTTAGACTGAATAATCTCATCGACCAGAATATGCCCCCAGCCGCCAGTGTTATTATCGATAACGCGGATCTGGGCCATTTCCCCCTGTAGCGAGGCAACGTTCCAACTGCGCCAGCCAAGTGCTTCTGAATCGCCACCCGTCGCGCTATAGACGATTTTATCGTTAACCACCAGATTGACCGAAGTTTCAGAGGAAATCAGTTTGGCCGCGATGTCTGACGCGATGAAGTTATCTGCCAGAATATGGCCCCAGCCGCCGCTGTTTTCATCCAGGATTGCGATTTTGGCCTGTTGCCCCTGAAATTCAGCGACATCCCAGCTAGCCCAGTTGAGGTTTTCGCTGTTATTGCCGGTGGCACTGCGTTTGACTTCGCCATTCACCAGCAACACGACGGCGGTGGCGTTTTCTTTACCGTAAGGGTTATTGCCACCCCCTACCAGGAAGTTGATGTAAGGCTTGTTAATGGTGAACACCGGGGAGGTCAGGCTGCCGACGGCCGTATCGCCATCGTCTTTATTGATCAACTTGCCAAAAAAGCTGTTGACCAGCCGTGAACCCAGGAAGCCGGAGACGGGTTGCTGATCGAGGATCGTACCGGTGGACACCGGTTGATTGATAAAGTCACCTTCAGCCGTCCACCCCAGTTCACTGTAAGTGACATTATCGGCGCCTTCAAAATCTGTGCCAGGGAACAGCAATTCGCCTGCAGGTACCTCTCTTTCCAGGGTACTGGCAGGATCGTGAGGGTGATTACCGCCACCGACCATCAGGTTGATATACTTATCGGTGATCTTGAACGGTGGGGAGGTCACCATACCCGTTGCGCCATCGCCATTGACAAAGGTATTCAGTAGCTGCGCCCCTTGGAACTGGCTCACGCCAGCCTGACCGGGGTTGTTCCCCTGTGACAGATAGGCACCCACCAGATCGCCAGTGGCTGTCCAACCTACGCTGCTGTAGTTACCCTCAAAGTTTTCAGTGGCTGTCCCTGCCGGTGGTTCGCTGCCGAACAGGCTGGTTGCATCCGCTTCAAACGTGGTGCCATTAAAATTGCCCACAAAATACTGTGAACCTGAGCCACCCACCGGCCCGCCAGGATTCAGGTTGATGATCAGCACCCATTTTTTGTTCGCGGGATTACTATCAACCGGTAATTCGAACAGATCGGGGCATTCCCACACGCCAGCATTGGCATTGGCTGGCCCGAATTCGCTCATGAATGTCCAGTCCCGCAAGTTTGGTGAGGAATACAGTACGGCCTTATGCTGGGTGGCCAGCACCGCCACCATCACCCATTTCTTTTCAGGTTCATACCAGAACACTTTCGGATCGCGGAATTCTTTGAATTGATCTTCGTAGCCCGCAGGCGGCAGAGGCAGTACCGGGTTATTGGCATATCGCGTCCAGGTCCGTCCTTTATCCAGGCTGTAAGCGATGGATTGGGCCTGTGTTCCTCCCTCAATGGCTCTGCCGTTTGCCAGCGTGATGGTGGAGGGGTAATAACTGGTAAACATGGCGACCATGGCGGGTTTGCCGGGCTCACCCAAACCGCTGGTATTATGGGTATCAACCACGGCGCTACCGGAGAAAAACATTTCAGGTATTCTACCGTCAGCATCTTCTTTCGCTTCTAACGCCACAGGCAATTCTTCCCAGTGCACCAGATCGGTACTGACGGCGTGCCCCCATGACATATATCCCCAACCGTTGCCGTTAGGGTTGTATTGATAAAAAAGATGATATTCACCATCGTAATAAACCAACCCGTTGGGATCGTTCTGCCAGTTTTTGGCCGAGGTGAACTGCAATTGAGGGCGATATTTTTCAAGGTAAGAAGACTGAACATGAGTCTCGCTTTGGGAATTACCATCGCCGCTGTTGCTGCTACCAGGGGGGGGACTGCTACTGTTGCTGGCGTTATCACAGCCACAGATAAGGGCTGTACTCACCGCAACGATTAAACCAGAGGTAAAGGTTTTTTTTAAAAAATGGCCGTGCATCATAACGCTCCTTGTAATTATCTGGACTGTTTCTTGTTTAAATAATTTTTAAGCGGTAGGCCGATGTCTTTCAGGCTGCAATGTTGTTGGTGCAAGCCTGAAGTTCATTAGTGTAACTTTTTATTTTAACTGGGTTTTTTCTCACCAGAACAAATTCCAATACTATTGCCTGTTAATTTGAATCGATTCAGCTTTTTGAGAAAAAAACATAATTCTGTATACATACCATTCAATCATTGGATAATGAAGTTGCAATAAAACACATGAACACACAAGGTAATGTTTTAGAATTGTGATGATTATCAAAATTAATTTGTGAAAATAATGTTTTTTGCTGCTTAAAAAGAGAGATTTATTAATGAATCGCGCACGCTGAGCAGGTTTTTAATGTATCGATTCAGCTTTGCGCCGGTTTTTTCCGAATGGAGTGATAAAATACATCGCGTTTGGGGAGGATCTCATCATGAATAGTGCCGTGCTGAAGCTGGTTTTCAGCTAGTTTCAGCTTAAAACACCCTGAGGATGTACCAGAGCGCAAAAGAAAACTTTTTCCCAGAGATAAGTGACAGTGAAGGGGGATTTGGTAGAATAGAACCCGGTCAATTAAAATAAGATGATTCTTATCATGCGGTTATCTCTGATTGTACGCGTTGTACCTATGCTGTTTGTTTTGGGGATGGCAGGTTGCCAGCAGCCACGCTCTGCCAGCCAGAATAAACCAGTGCCTCTCAATGACCAGGTCGAACAGCTTGCCTCGGTGGTCGCTGGCACTAAATACCTCAAATACAAATGCAACCGCAGTGATTTGCCGGAGGACGCGGTCATCGAAAAGGTGGCTAACAAGGTGGCAAAACAGCGGGGATGGAATCCGTCAGACTATGCGGCTTTGCCTCAACGTAGCGCAGCGATTTATCAGAGCCTGACCAGAGACAGTACGCCAGAGCAGACGAAATGCAGTAGCTTTAACAGCCTGTTGGCCCCTTTCACCGACCAGCTGCGCGCAGAAGGCTAACGTTAACGGCAAGCGCCGAAATGTGCTGAGCTGAGCATTGCGGTTTCATTTTTCGCTGGGGTTTGCCACGTCGACTTTGCCGCCGGGCCAATCCTCCAGCGCGTCAAGTGTGAAGACCTCACCGTTGAAATTGAAAATCGTCACATCCTGCTGAATCTGTTCAATGATCAGATTAGGGGCTGGGCTATCGCCTTCATGATAGCGTTGCCCGTTCAGCGTAATGCTGCGTTTGTCATCTTCAGAAGCGTAAACGTGCGCACTGTAATGCAGCGCGGGCAGTTCATCACTGGCCAGCACCTCGGGTGTAGGAGCCTGAACGCTGCTCTTCTTCGGCTCTGCCGTGTTTTTCTCGGCTACCGGTGCGGGATGGGTTTGCGCTACGGCCGAGGGCGCCGCCTGAGAGAGCATCGCCACGGGATGCTCCAGCGCCTGATCATTGTGCCAGCGTTCCCCGGCAAACCAGCCGAACGCGATAAACAGCAACGCATACACCGGCAGCAGATAGCGGGGAATAAACAGCCCTTTAGTGGTGCGAGCCTTGACTGGCGGTGTTAGTTCCGTTTGATTGTTCACATCCCTGAACCTTTGAGTTAATGCATTTTTTGCGACAGCTCACGGCCATGCAAATCCTCTGATAGGAAAGAAACTATCTGTCCGGCAGGTGCGGGTCAATAGCGTCTCGTGTGTATTTTGGGTGTGAGATAGGCAGAAAGGGAAGGGCCACCCTGAGGTGGCCCGAGACAGACTGTTTTACTTACTGCTGACGGGGATACCCGAGCCTTGCGCTGCTGCTTGAGGTTTCACCAACAGCGCCACGGACCACGCCGGGATAGTGATACTGCCATCGCCCGCGATATTGATGCCGGATGCCAGCGAGTTGGCCGCTAATGACTGCTGAATCGTACTCAGGCTGAGGTTTTGCCCGGCAAAATCATTGATCGTCCTGGCTTGTGGGGCGGCGTTGATTACCACCACCAAGGCGTCGGCCAGTGGATCAAGATCGCTACCCGCCTGAGCACCGTCATCAATGGTCATCACCAGCAACCCTAACTGCTGATCGGCACCGGTGTTGCGGAAATCGACACGTTTCATCACTTCACTGCCACTGCCCAGCGCGATCAGCGGGGAGGCGTGACGCAACTGCGTGAGTTCCTGATAGAACCCGGTCATTTGTGTGATTTCACTTTGGCCAGGTGTGGCTACAGCCTCTTTTACGCTGCTAATCACATCGTAATTGCTGCCGTCATCGCTGATACGCGGCATACCCACGTTGTAGTTGTTGTCCTGATAGCTGTAATCCACGCGGTTAAACCAGTCACCGGCATCGTAAGAATCGCGGGTGAAAGATTTGGAACGCAGCAGTTCGGAGCCTTGCTGATCGAAAGCCAACCCTTGGCCCAGCATTGTGGTGGCCAAAGAGACTGCCTGCATCCGCACGCGGGTGGCAAGATCGGCTTCACGTGCAGCTTTGTAGCTAATCATATCCCACAGGGTCTGGTTGTCGTGCTTGGAGACATAGTTGATGACTTCGGTCGGATCGCTGGCATAGCCACCGATGGCACCGTTGTAATCAATCTCGCTGCCTTTCTTCACGTTACCGTCTTTGTCGATCAGCAGGAAATCGGTCAGGTTACCAGCCATCCCCAAGCGGGTCAGATCGGCCAGATGGCGCACGTTATCTACCGTTTGCTCGGTCATTTCGTTGGCCAGTACACCCGCCCCGTTGCCCAGCCCTTGGTTTTGCCGCAGTGCATCACCGGAGTCAAAAGGGCCACCGCCGCGCACGGCATCACGCAGGCGATCGGAGAAGGTGCCGATCCCGCTGCCTTTCATAGTGATCTGCGAAGCGATCTCAAAGCGATCTTCCTGCCCGGAATTCCAGCCTTCGCCAAAGAAATAAACGTTAGGATTGACCGTTTTGACTTTCTCACGCGCCGCCAGGATCTGGGCTTTCGGGTGATAACCCATCAGATCGAAACGGAAAGCATCGATCTTGTAGTCCCTGCTCCAAACCACCAGAGAGTCGTCAATCAGCTTGGCGAACATGCGGTGTTCCGGTGCGGAGTCGGAGCAACAGGTTGCCGATTCCACGCTGCCGGTGGATTCGTTCAAGCGCTGATAATACCAGGGTACGATTTTATCCAGCACCGAGGTGCGATCGGTTGGGCCAGCGGCATTGGTGTGGTTATACACCACGTCCATAATGACGTTCATCCCCAGTTGCTGCTTGATGGTCTGCACCATGGTGCGGAACTCTTTGATACGCAGTGTGCCTTCCGGATTAGTGGCATAGGAGCCTTCCGGCACCGTGTAGTGGAAAGGATCGTAACCCCAGTTATAGGAGTCGGTCTGTGCCACGTAGCCGTTCAACTCCTGCACCTGCGGATTGTCCTGGCTGTCATCTTGTTTCAGTTCGTTGAGCACTTCGCCAATGGTGGAGGCACTGTTGCAGTAATCAGCAAAGCGGCTCTGCTTCACTGCGCTGTTCAGTTCGCACAGGCGGCTGAACGGCTGTGGCAGATCCGCCACTTTGTCGCTGAACTCACTGACCGTGGCCAGATCGAACACCGGCAGCAGTTCAACGTGCGTTACGCCAGACTGTGCCAGTTGCTTTAGGTGTTTCACCATATTGCTGTCGGTGGCGGTCAGCGCCAGATACTTGCCGCGCATGGCTTCGGGCACTGTCTGATCCCAGGCGGAAAGATCGCGGATATGGGATTCGTGGATCACCATCCGGGCAATATCGGCCTGAGTCGCCTGCGGATGAGGCATGGTCAGGCTGTCCCAGCCATCAGGTTTTAACGCATTGTCATTGAGATCCACCACCTGGCTGTACTCGGAGTTGGTCGAGAGGCTATGGGAGTAGGGATCGGTGACTTCATACTGTTCCACTTTGCGCGATTGCGGATGGTAGACCGTCAGGGCATAGCGATAGAAAGCCCCTTTGAGAGCGCTGCCGCCCTGATATGACCAGGCACCGGAGTCGGTATCCCGCATCATCGGCTGGCTGCCAATCACTTTTTTATCTGCGCTGTAGAGCACCAGTTCAACCTGCTGGGCCGTTGGTGCCCATAGGCGGAAAGTCACACCCGAGCCGCTCACCAGAGCGCCATACTCCAGTTTTTCGGCAGCGGCAGAGAAACGATCGTCCAGCACGCCAGCCGTTTGCACCTGGGTGGCCGAACTGAGGATCCCATCTTGATCGGTGGCAATGACTATCGTTTCATCAGTCAGCAGTTCATCTACGTTGGCATTATCGGGCAGTTTAAATGCCGCATAGCCAGCAAGGTGCGGGAAACGCGCGCTGGTTTCCTGGCTGATGCTGGTAGGCGTCAGCGAGAAATAGCGATCGGTAAATTGCCCTTCGCTGTTGGCCGCGACCTTGCTGCTGTGGTTGTAGTAAAGGCGTACGATCGGCTTATCTTTTCCGGCAGGCCAGAGGATGGTCTGTTTATCTACCCAATGCGCTTCTGCCAGTGCGACCCCGAAAGCGCCACGGAAAGCGTCGGCGCGGGTATCGTACACAGCGCTGCTGCCCGCAAGGACCGACACGGTGCGATCGGGAAAGTCGCTGAATGTCACACGCATATCGGCGTCAATCAGCTTATTGGTGCCATCGCGCAGAATAAAGTTGATACAGCCGGTGGTTTTGTTGAGCGGTAACACCCAGTAAGGGCCGTAGGCATCGCTGCCCGTTGGGGTGATACTGGTGTCATCCCAGCCACTGGACGGTTTTTCCAGCGAGTTACAGGTATCGTTATTCCACAGGAACAGGTTCTTGGTAGCGTAATTAGCGGCGGCTCTGCTGGTGACACCGGCAATATCCACCAGATGGATCACCGCTTGGTTGTCGCTGGCTGTAACGGCTTCATCGGGTATGGCGACATCGGGTAAACGAGCGACAGGTTCCTGATTCTCTGGTATTTCAGGCTCAGGCGTTTCAGGATCAGGTGTACTCGGCGTTTCCGGTACTTCAGGGGTTTCTGGTACTTCAGGTACTTCAGGGGTTTCTGGTGTGCTTGGTGTACTCGGTGTTTCAGGTGTGTTGGGGCTAACATTAGAAGAATTATTGTTATCACAGCCACTCAGCAAGATGAGCGAACCGAAGAGTAGGGCATTACAGGTATGTTTAAGCATTCTAAATTCCCTATCAGACTCACGTAATAGAAAGTAAAAAATGGTATTAATGTGTAAAGCCAAGGCATTAGATATGGTGGACAAGGGCGGAGCATCATCCCGCTAAAGGAGGGGGTGGGGCGTAGGGAGCAGGAGGAAGCCTTACTGAGAGGGGATGACGAACAGTAAAAGGGCGACTAATATGATGCGGGCTAGAAAAGAAAGAAATTACTAGCAAAACAGAAAGATGAATAATCCACTTGGTAAAAATAATTATTTTTTTCGTCATGTGAGTATGTATAAAGTAGTCGGTGCTGAGAGGCTCCACTGATTTCGAAAGCGACGCGGCTACACAAGGTTCTGGTCATAAATAGACATATCCTTGATAGACCGCGTCAATCATAATGATGTGCCACGGGGTTGAGGTTCGTTACTCAGGTAACAGCAAAGGAAAGCATGATTCAATTTTCTGGGATGGTTTTGTCAATCAAAGAGGCAACCTTCAGGTTGCTCACGCCGCGCTGGGTACTGTGCGGCGTTATCCTATTGATTTGCAATCAGCTGGCGATGCTGACCTGGCGTATTGTGTTGCCGTCTGAGCTACCGGCAATCCGTTTAGCCAAGGCCGCTTTGCCGCAAACCCCCTCTGCGGAGAGTGGTAAGGCACCAGCCTATCGATTCAACCTGTTCGGCACCGCAGCACCCTCGTCTTCGGCCGTAGCCACGGCTGCATCGGATTCTTCTCTGCGCAATGCACCGCCGTCGTCGCTCAAAATCAATCTGACCGGTATTGTTGCCAGCCCCACGCCAGCCCGTTCCATCGCCATTATCGCTAAAGACGGCAAGCAATTCAGCCTCGGCGTTGGGGATAACACCCCCGGATACGACGCCAAGATTGCGGCTATTTTTGCCGATCGGGTGGTGATTAGCTATCAGGGGCGCCATGAGTCGTTGCTGATGTTCGGCGAGGCGCCAGCGGCGGCGAAGGCTCAGGGCGAGAAACCTCAGTCAACGTCGCAGCTCAAGGCGCAGTTACAGAAGCAGCCGCAAAACATTCTCAACTACCTGAATATTTCGCCCGTGATGGTGGATAACAAACTGACCGGGTATCGCCTGAACCCTGGCGCGCAGGGGGAGTTGTTCCAACAGGTTGGGCTGCGGGAAAACGATCTGGCCGTGGCGCTCAACGGTATGGATCTGCGTGATCCCCAACAGGCCCAGCAGGCGCTGAATCAGTTGGCAGAACTCAGTGAACTGAATCTTACCGTTGAACGTGACGGTCAATTGCAGGAAATCTATGTTGCTCTTGGAGATAATTAATTGTTTAACAAAGGGATGATCGGGAGCTTACGCATTTTGGTGCTGGCCGCCGCGCTGCTCGGTACAACGTTGGGGTGGAGCGCCGAGTTTTCTGCCAGTTTCAAAGGCACGGATATTCAGGAATTCATTAATACCGTCAGCAAGAACCTGAATAAAACGGTGATTATTGACCCTGCGGTGCGCGGCACTATCACCGTGCGCAGTTACGATATGCTGAACGAAGAACAGTATTACCAGTTCTTCCTCAGCGTGTTGGACGTTTACGGTTTTGCCGTGGTGGATATGCAGAACGGCGTGCTGAAAGTGGTGCGTTCGAAGGATGCCAAAACCGCGGCGGTGCCGGTGGCCAGCGATGCCGAACCGGGGCAGGGTGATGAAGTGGTGACCCGCGTGGTGCCGGTCAATAACGTGGCTGCCAGGGATCTGGCACCGCTGTTGCGCCAGCTTAACGACAATGCCGGGGCGGGCAGCGTGGTGCACTATGAGCCTTCCAACGTGCTGCTGATGACCGGGCGGGCGGCGGTGATCAATCGCCTGATGACGATTGTCGAACGGGTGGACAAAGTGGGGGATCGCAGCGTGGTCACGATGCCGCTCGCCTATGCCTCGGCTGCCGAAGTGGTCAAACTGGTGACCGAACTGACCAAGGATGCCAGCAAGTCGGCAATGCCTAGCCTGATGACCGCCAGCCTAGTGGCCGATGAGCGCACCAACTCGGTGCTGGTCAGCGGTGAACCCAATTCCCGCCAGCGGATTATCGCCATGATTAAACAGCTGGATCGCGAGCAGGCGGTTCAGGGCAATACCAAAGTGATCTACCTGAAATACGCGAAAGCGACCGATCTGGTAGAAGTGCTGACCGGCGTCAGCAGCAGTATTCAGAACGAACAGCAGAATGCCAAACCGGCCGTGGCGCTGCGCAAAGACATCACCATCAAGGCCCACGAACAGACCAATGCCCTGATCCTGACGGGCGCACCGGATGTGATCCGCGATCTGGAAAAGGTGATTGCGCAGTTGGATATCCGCCGTGCGCAGGTGCTGGTAGAAGCGATTATTGCCGAGGTTCAGGACGCCGACGGCCTGAATCTGGGGATCCAGTGGGCCAACAAACACGCCGGGGTGACGCAGTTTACCAACACCGGTCTGCCGATCACCACGGCGATCGCCGGAGTCAATCAATATAACCAGGATGGCACCATCAACAACACCTTGGCCGGTGCGTTGAGCAGCTTCAACGGCATTGCCGCAGGGTTTTATCAGGGCAACTGGGCGATGTTGCTGACCGCGCTCTCCAGCAGCAGCAAGAACGATATTCTGGCGACGCCAAGCATTGTCACGCTGGACAACATGGAAGCCACCTTCAACGTCGGCCAGGAAGTGCCGGTGCTGTCGGGTTCACGCACCACCTCCGGTGATAACATTTTCAACACCGTGGAACGTAAAACCGTCGGTATTAAGCTGAAGGTCAAACCGCAGATTAACGAAGGGGATTCGGTGCTGCTGGAGATCGAACAAGAAGTTTCCAGCGTGGCGGATGCCGCTTCCAGCAGCAGTGCCAACCTGGGGGCCACCTTCAACACCCGCACGGTCAATAACGCCGTGCTGGTGGGCAGTGGGGAAACCGTGGTAGTAGGCGGTTTACTGGATAAAACCGTGCGCGACAGCACCGATAAAGTGCCGCTGCTGGGCGACATTCCGGTATTGGGCTACCTGTTCCGCTCCAACAGCCAGCAGGTTTCCAAACGCAACCTGATGCTGTTTATCCGCCCGTCGATCATCCGCGATCGCGACGAGTACCGCCGTGCGTCATCAGAAAAATACGCGTCGTTTAACAAAGAGCAGGAACAGTTGCGCGGCAAAGAAACCCGCAGCCTGACGTTGAATAACGACGTGCTGAAACTGCCTGCGGATCAAAACGGCACTGCTTTCCGCCAGGTCAATGCGGCGATCAGCGCGTTCTATCAGCGAGGGGCGCAATGATCAATGCCCCGGCGGACGTGGCCGACTTACGCCCTCAGTTGCCTTTTGCCTATGCGCGCGCGCAGCGCATTCTGCTGTTGCGCGATCGGGCTGGCTGTCAGGTGCTCTGCGTGGCGGATACGCCAGCCACCGCGTTGCTGGAGGCGCGCCGGGTGGCGGGGGGCAGCCTGACCGTTAACACCCTGTCGGCAGAAGAGTTTGAGAAACAGCTGGTGATCAGCTATCAGCGCGACTCGGAAGAGGCGCGGCGGATGATGGCTGATATCGGCAATGAAATGGATTTTTATACCCTCGCCGAAGAACTGCCGGACAGCGACGACCTGCTGGATGCAGACGACGACGCGCCGATTATCCGCCTGATCAACGCCATGCTGACCGAGGCGATCAAGGATAAAGCGTCGGATATCCATATCGAAACCTATGAGCGCCATTTGCAGATCCGCTTCCGGGTGGATGGGGTGCTGCGTGAAATTCTGCGCCCGCAGCGGCGCCTGGCGTCGTTGCTGATCTCGCGCATCAAGGTGATGGCAAAGCTGGATATTGCAGAGAAACGTGTTCCGCAAGATGGGCGCATGGCGCTGCGCATCGGCGGCAGAGCTATTGATGTGCGTGTCTCCACGCTGCCTTCTAACTATGGCGAGCGGATCGTGCTGCGCTTGCTGGATAAAAACAGCGTCAGCCTGGATCTGGCTACGCTCGGCATGTCGGCGCACAACCAGCGGCAGATCGATGAACTGATCCAACGCCCGCACGGCATTATTCTGGTCACCGGCCCGACCGGTTCAGGTAAAAGTACCACGCTGTATGCGGCGTTGAGCCGCTTGAACGCCAGCGAACGTAACATCATGACGGTCGAAGATCCGATCGAATATGAACTGGACGGCATCGGCCAGACGCAAGTTAACCCCAAAGTGGATATGACCTTTGCCCGTGGTTTGCGCGCCATCCTGCGTCAAGACCCCGATGTGGTGCTGGTGGGGGAGATCCGCGATGGTGAAACCGCCCAAATCGCGGTGCAGGCATCGTTGACCGGCCACCTGGTGCTCTCCACCCTGCATACCAACAGCGCGCTGGGGGCGCTGTCACGCCTGCAAGATATGGGGATCGAACCCTTCCTGCTGTCGACTTCACTGCTGGCGGTGCTGGCGCAGCGGCTGGTGCGCACGTTATGCCCTGACTGCCGTCAACCCTATGAGGCCGATCTGGAACTGGCCCGGCAGATGGAGATCCCGCCGGGAACCGCCCTGTGGCAAGCGAAAGGGTGTCAGAAATGCGGTTTTACCGGTTATCGCGGGCGCACGGGCATTCATGAACTGCTGTTGATTGACGATCGGGTGCGAACGGCAATTCATCAGGGGGAAAGTGAACTGAGCATTGCCCGTCAGTTGCGTAATGAATATGTGACGTTGCGCGGCGACGGGCGTGAAAAAGTGCTGGCGGGCGAGACCAGTTGGGAAGAGGTGGTTCGCGTCACCGAAAGCCGGGTTCAGGAAGAGGAGTGATATGGCACTGTTCCATTACCAGGCATTAGACGCTGGCGGCAAAAAGCGCCGTGGAGTCCAAGAGGCCGATTCTGCCCGCCACGCGCGCCAACTGTTGCGTGAGCAAGGGTTGGTGCCCGTCAGCCTGGAGGAAGGGCAGGATGAACGCCAGCGGGCGCGCAGCGGCAAGAAGCGTGCGTTGTGGCAGCGTGGCATCAGCAGTGCTGATTTAGCATTGATCACGCGGCAACTGGCAACGCTGGTGGCCGCCTCGCTGCCGCTGGAAGAAGCGCTGGATGCGGTGGCGAAACAGAGCGAAAAGCCGCGCCAGCGCGCCTTGATGGCGGCGGTGCGCACCAAAGTGCTGGAAGGGCATTCGCTGGCAGAAGCGATGGGGGGATATCCTGCCAGTTTTGAGCGCCTGTATTGTGCCATGGTGGCGGCGGGCGAAGCCTCTGGCCACCTGGATCTGGTGCTGAACCGGCTGGCGGATTACACCGAGCAGCGCCAGCAGATGCGCGCCCGTATCCTGCAAGCGATGATTTACCCTTGCGTACTGACGGTGGTCGCCATCAGCGTGATCGCCATCCTGCTTTCCGCCGTGGTGCCGAAGGTGGTAGAGCAGTTTGTGCATATGAAACAGGCGCTGCCGCTGTCTACCCGCGTGTTGATGGGGTTGAGCGACGGCGTGCGCGCCTTTGGCCCCTGGCTGCTGCTGCTGATATTGCTGGGCGTGCTGCTGATGCGTTTGCTGCTGCGCCAGGAGTCACGGCGCGCGGCCTTTCATCGCCAATTACTGCGCCTGCCGGTGATTGGCCGCATTGCCCGCGGCCTGAATACCGCGCGCTATGCCCGCACGCTGAGCATCCTTAATGCCAGTGCGGTGCCGCTGTTGCAGGCGATGCGTATCAGCGGTGAAGTGTTGAGTAATGATTATGCGCGTCGTCAACTGGCCATCGCCACCGAATCGGTGCGTGAAGGGGTGAGCCTGCATCGGGCGCTGGAGCAGACGGCGCTGTTTCCGCCGATGATGCGCCACATGATCGCCAGCGGCGAACGCAGCGGTGAACTGGACAGCATGCTGGAGCGGGCGGCGGACAATCAGGATCGGGAGTTTTCCGCCCAGATGCAGCTGGCCCTGGGGCTGTTTGAGCCTTTGCTGGTGGTGAGCATGGCGGGCGTGGTGCTGTTTATTGTGTTGGCGATCCTGCAACCGATCCTGCAACTGAATAACATGATGAGTATGTAAATGATTAATCTGCAATCAACGGAGAGAAACATGCGGCAACAGCGTCAGCGCGGCTTTACCCTGCTGGAAATTATGGTGGTGATTGTGATCCTGGGCATTCTGGCCAGCCTGGTGGTGCCTAACCTGATGGGGAACAAGGATAAAGCGGATCACCAGAAAGTGGTCAGCGATCTGGTGGCGCTTGAGAGCGCGTTGGACATGTACAAGCTGGATAACAGCCGCTACCCGACCACCGAGCAAGGGTTGCAGGCGCTGGTCAGCAAACCCTCTGCCCAGCCGGAGCCGCGTAACTATCCGAAGGATGGCTATATCCGCCGCCTGCCGCAGGATCCGTGGGGGGCTGATTACCAATTACTGAGCCCTGGGCAGCATGGCCAGCTCGATATTTTCTCTTACGGGCCGGATGGCATGCCGGACACCGAAGATGATATCGGCAACTGGACTATCGGTAACAAGAAGTAGTGCGTCAGCGCGGCTTCACGCTGCTGGAGATGATGTTGGTGGTGCTGCTGATTGGCAGTGCCGCCAGCCTGGTGGTGATGTCATTTCCTGCCGTACAGCAAAATACCCCGAAAGAACAGCTGGCACGTTTTCAGGCCCAGCTGGATTTTGCCTTGGACGACAGCCAGCAAAACGGCCGGTTGCTGGGGATTCAGGTGCGGCCAGACGGCTGGGAGTTCAAGCTGTTGCAGCGGCAACTGCCAGAAAGTAGCGCCTCGGCACCGGGCTCTGATGTCTGGCAGGGGTATTTCTGGCAAACCTGGCAGCCGCGCCGTTCAGCCTTAGGCAGTGAACTGCCGGATGATCTGCGGCTTGAGTTGCAGTTCCCCGGTTTACAGGAGTGGCCGCCTGCAAACGCCGAGGCGGCAGAACCGGATATTTTACTGTTACCGGGTGGTGAAGTGACGCCATTTACTCTGGTGTTCAGGCGTGCGGATAGCGATCTGGAGGCGTGGTTGCGGGTGGACGATGCCGGAGTGATCAGCACCTCAGAACATGAGGCCGCACCGTGAAAGCGCAGCGCGGGATGACTTTGCTGGAAGTGCTGGTGGCGCTGGTGGTGTTTGCTCTGGCGGGTTTGGCGCTGTTGCAAACCACGGCACAGCAGGCGAGCGGCATTGGCCGGATGGAAGAGAAAGTATTAGCGAGTTGGCTGGCGGATAATCAGCAGGTGCAATTGCGCCTGGATAAAGTCTGGCCCGAGAAAAGCTGGAGCGGCAAGACCATCGCCTTTGCCGGTGAGGAGTGGTATCTGCGCTGGCGAGGGGTTGATACCGAAATCAGTCAACTGCGCGCGCTGGATGTTGAAGTTCGGCGCAAAAAAGAAGAGGCGTCGGCCGTGGTTTCCCTGCGCAGCTACGTGGTGCGTGAATGACCCGCCGCGATGCGCAGGGTTTTACCCTGCTGAGGTTGATGACAAAGTCGCCTTCTAGCCCGAGATACCCGGGTCTAGCGCACCGAGGGGCACTCCGACGGCTTACGCCGTTACGACCCCTTCGGCACGCTTCCCCTAATAACCGGCTTTGTCAGCAGTCTGCACAGGGTTTTACCCTGCTGGAAATGTTGCTGGCGTTGGCTATTTTTGCCGCACTGAGCATCAGCGCATTTCAGGTGTTGCAAGGGGTGGTGCGCAATGACGAAATCTCTTTGCACAAGGTCCAGCGCCTGGCAGAACTGCAACGGGCATTTGTGCAGATGGACGGGGATTTCGGCCAGATCGTTCCACGCCACAGCCGGGGGAGTGACAGCCTGCTGTCTGCCGCGCGCTACCAGTTGCAGAGTGACGATTGGGCCGTGTCTTTCATGCGCAATAGCTGGCAGAACCCGTTGGGGATGCTGCCACGATCCGAATTACAGAACGTGGGCTACCGCCTGCGTAATCAACAGTTAGAACGGCTGAGCTATACCCATGCGGATCCGCAGGTGGGAGAAATGCCGGTGGTTAAGGTGTTGCTCAGCGGCGTCAGCGCTTTCCGTCTGCGGTTTTTTGCCAACGGGGCTTGGCAGGATAGCTGGGAGAATACGGCAACGTTACCGCAAGGGATTGAAGTGACGCTGACGGTGACCGGCGTGGGTGAACTGACCCGGCTGTTTTTGATCACCGAAGGGGTCATAGAATGAGGGCGCGGCAGCAAGGCGTTGCGCTACTGGTGGTGTTGCTGATCCTGGCACTGATGGTGACGATCGCCGCCACGATTGCCGAGCGCAACGGGCGGACTTATCTGCGCACCGCGGCGCAGTTGGATCACCAGCAGGCGAAATGGTATGGCCGTGCGGCAGAAGCGCTGGCCAGTAAAATTTTGCAGATGGATACGCTGGATTCGCCAGAGAAAACCCATCTGGCGCAAAACTGGGCGCAAGACGAGCGCCGGTTCCCGGTTGAAGGGGGCCAGTTGCAGGGGCAGATCGTGGATGCGCAGGCCTGCTTTAATCTTAACGCCATTAATCAGGGGGCGTCGGGGCAAGGTGAGCAGCAAGTC
The DNA here is from genome assembly GCF_055790845.1 of Serratia sp. YWN4. NCBI lineage: Bacteria > Pseudomonadati > Pseudomonadota > Gammaproteobacteria > Enterobacterales > Yersiniaceae > Serratia > Serratia sp. YWN4. The sequence continues at coordinate 3,654,426 of NZ_CM147696.1, read as the reverse complement.
ACGCCCTATCCCGCCAAGGTTTTCCTCCAGTTGCTGAAAAATCTGGAGGTGGAGCCGCTGCAAGCCGCACAGGTGACCGCCGCTTTACGCGACTGGATCGACAGTGACAGCGAACCGGGCATCGGTGGCGCAGAAGATGAGGTGTATATGGCATTGGCTGTGCCCTACCTGCCCGCCAATCAGCCGATGCAGGACGTCAGCGAATTGCGCACCGTTTCAGGTGTTGATACCGATCTTTATCGACGGCTGCTGCCTTATGTCTGTGCGCTGCCAAAGCAGACGCTGCTGGTGAATATCAATACCCTGCGTGAATCCCAGGCAGCTTTATTGGCGGCATTGTTTCTGACGGAGCTTGATCCGGTTGAGGCAGCGCAATTGCTGCAACAGCGCCCGCGTGAAGGCTGGGGCAGCGTGACGGCATTTTTGGCCCTGCCGCGGTTACAGGATAGCGATACGGCAGCGGTTAAACCGATGTTGACGGTGAAAAGTGATTTTTTTCTGGCCAATTTCAGCGTGCTGATGGGGAATAGCCATTTCAGCCAGCACAGTTTATTGCAGAGAACCGGCAATAATTTTCAGGTGGTACAGCGGAAATACGGATTAAGCATGATGGTGACGCCTTGATAGAGAACATAAAGCGCAGCGGCGAGGCGCGGTTAATCCTGCGTTTGCCCAGTGACGACACGCAACCGGTGCTGTGGCGATTGGCTTCACCGGGCAGCAACCGGCACGGCAGCCTGGCAGCGGGGGCAAGTGATCCTGAACTGGAGCGCTTGCTGGCCACTTATCCGGCCTGGGTGCTGGTGCCAGCGAGCGAATTTGCTTTCCATCAGGTGACGCTGCCGCGCCGTGCCCGGCGCCAGAGTTTGCAAGTGTTGCCGTTTATGCTGGAAGAACAGTTGGCAACCGAGGTTGAGCGCCTGCATTTCGCCATCTTGCAGCAAAGTGGCGATGTTTGTGACGTGGCGGTGGTGGAAAAAAGCGCCATGCGGCAGTGGCTTGCCCGCTGCGAGCAACTGGGTGTTCGCGTACAGGCACTGTTGCCCGACGTGCTGATGTTGCCGTTGGTTGAAGAGGGGTGGAGTGCGGTCTGCCTGAACGATCAATGGTTGTTCCGCCGGGAAGCGCATGCCGGGATGATTGTGGAGTCATCCTGGTTACCTGAATTGCTGGCGGTCTCGGCTCCGTTGGTGATTGAGAGTTACTCAGTTCCACCTGCGCAGACTGCGGGGGTAGCGGAATGGCGGGTGTGGCCAGAACGCGATTTGCTGCAACTGGCGGCAGAAGGCGAGCCGTATCGCGGTGCCGATCTGCGTCAGGGCGAGTTTACCCGCTCCAGCCCCTGGCGTGCCGGATTACGCCCTTGGCGGCCGGTAATGCTGGCGCTGGCAGGTTATCTGCTGTTGCTGGCTGTGGAGGCCGGATGGTCGCATTACCGTCTTTGGCAGCAGGCCGATCATTGGCGGCAGGAAAGCGTGCGGCTCTATCAGCAACTGTTTCCCGCAGAGAAAAACGTGATTAATCCGCGCGTGCAGATGCAGCAACATTTGCAGCAGTTGCAACCCACCGAACAGGCCGGATTAAACGAGCAGATGCGCCAATTGCAGCAACTGCTGACGGAAACTTCAGCGATCCGCCTACAGGCGTTGGCCTATGACGCCAGCCGCAAAGAGCTGAAGGTCGATCTGCATGCGGCTTCTTTCCAGGCGTTGGAGCAGTTCCAGCAGCGCGCCGGGCAGCGCTATCAGGTGCAGCCTGGCGAGGTCAAGCAAAACCCAAATGGCGTAGAGAGCCGCTTGATTCTGGGGATACAGCATGAATGAACTTAAGCGCCGCTGGCAGCAGGTCAGCCCACGGGAGCGCCGGTTGGTAGTAGGCTGTGGCGTATTGATTCTCCTGAGCCTGTGCTACTACGCGTTATGGCTGCCTTGGCAACAACAGGCCGAGCAGTGGCAGCGTACTATCGCCCGCGAAAAAAGTACGGTGGAATGGATGCAGCAGCAGGCACCGCGCCTGCGTGAGCAGGGGGCTCGTCCGGTGCAGGGGGAACCTCTCAGCCTGTCAGCCACGGTAACACGCAGTGCCGCCGCGCAGGGCATGAACATTACCCGCCTACAGCCGCAGGGCGAACGGCTGGCGGTCACGTTGGAACCGAGCGATTTTAACCCGTTGATGCAGTGGCTCACGCAGTTGGAGCAGCAATATCATGTGCGCATCGTGGCGCTTGAGGTAACGGCGCAGGCCAATAAACCGGGGTGGGTGACGATCAACAAACTGACGTTGGAACGCAGCGATGGGCGCTAAAGCGAAAAAAGCCGCGCTGTTGCTGGTGTGCTACCTGCTGTTGTTAGGATGGTATGCACCAGCACAGTTGCTGCGGGCTGTTCTGCCCGCAGATATGCGCGTCGGCAGCTTTTCTGGCTCCTTATGGCAGGGCAGCCTGCACCAGCTCAACTGGCGTAATTTTATGTTGCCAGAGGTGAAGTGGCAATTTACCTGGTCCTCATGGCGGCCAGCACTGCGGCTTGAGCTGCGGGATCCGCAAGGTATTCAAGGCTCGGGCATTTTACGCGGTTGGCTGAGCCTGCAACTGCATGAGTGGCAGCTTTCTGCTCCGGCGGATTTTGTCCAGCAACAGTTGCCACTGTCTTTACCCATCGCCGCACAGGGCAAACTGCAACTGCGCTTGCAGCAGGGGGAGTTCAACCCGCGTGGCTGTACGAGCCTCAACGGCGGCAGCGTTAACTGGCAGAATGCGCAACTGGCATCTCCGCTGGGGGAATTGCTGCTGGCCAACGTGCAGGGCCAATTAAGCTGCGATGGCAAAGGGGCGCTGGCGCTGGTGCTGAAACAGGACTCTTCTCAACTGAGCCTGACGGGGCGCGGCACCCTTGGGTTCGATGGGCGCTACCAGTTCAGCGGCCAACTGCGCAGCGGGCCGGAGTTACCCACGGTGATGAAATCAATGATGGGCCAGCTAGGCAAAGCCGATGCTCAGGGGCAGATCCCCTGGCAGGTTGAGGGCAGGTTGCTTTGACCGGCAAGGATATGGCTGACAACAGGGAGATTCTGTGAATTTGTTATTGGATTTTACCGCTGCTTTCCCCCTTCTTTGGTTGTGCTCTGTGGGGCTGCTGGGGGCGATCGTTGGCAGCTTTCTCAATGTGGTGATTTACCGCCTGCCTGTGATGCTGGAAATACGCTGGCAACGTGAATCTCTGCTGCAACTGGCACAGTCGTTACCTGAATCTGCGCCGCGCTTTAACCTGCTGTTGCCGCGCTCCTGCTGCCCGCATTGTCAGCACCCGGTGGCGGCCAGGGACAATATTCCGCTGCTGAGTTTCCTATGGCTAAGGGGCAAGGCTCGCTGCTGCGGTGAACCTATCTCCTGGCGCTATCCGCTGGTGGAAGTAGCAGCGGCTGGGTTATTTGTGCTGGCTGCGCTGCTCTGGCCGCTGGGCATACCACTGCTGGGGGTTTGGATATTTTTGTCAGTTTTACTGACGTTGGCGGTGATCGATCATCACACGCAACTGCTGCCGGATGTGCTGACGCTGCCGCTGTTGTGGATCGGGCTGTTATTCAATCTGCAAGGGCACTTTGTAGCGCTGGAACAGGCGACGATCGGCGCAATGGCGGGATATCTCTGTTTATGGAGCCTGTTCTGGCTGTTCAAACTGGCTACCGGCAAAGATGCGCTCGGCTACGGTGATTTCAAATTGCTGGCCGCGCTAGGGGCTTGGCTAGGCTGGCAGGCGCTGCCGCAGGTGATTTTAGTGGCTGCGGGGTGCGGGCTGCTGTTTACGCTGGTGCAGCGCATGCTGGCGCGACAGGATCTTAATCAACCGTTAGCCTTCGGCCCTTGGCTCGCTTTGGCGGGTGCCACCAATATGTTGATACCTTTGACTTTTTAAACGATGGGAAGTACCTCTTGTCTGCCGCCTACCTGTGATTCAGGGAAGCGGTTTTTTAATGATACCTATGGGGATGTGTATGTATAAAGTGACGATGTTGGCAGCGTTGTTGATGGGGGCGCTCAGTGCTCAGGCGGCGACGGTGTATACCGGAGACAAGATTGATGGCAACCCGGTGATCAGCAAGCTGGACGTTGAGGATCTGGAAGCAGGCAAGGTTTACCGCTTTATGTTCCAGGGGGCCAGCAACGGCATCAGCCAGCATTGGTATGTGCCGATCATGGTTGCTAAAGGCGCACAGCCTGGCCCTAAGCTGGGTCTGCAAGCGGCGATCCACGGTGATGAACTGAACGGGGTTCGGGTTATCCAGCAGGTGTTCGAAAAACTGAATCCTGCCGAGTTGAAAGGCAGCGTGGTAGGGGCGATCGGCGCCAACCCTTCCGGCATGTTGGCCAATAACCGTAACTGGCAGTTGGTGAATGACGGTGGTGATATGGTCGATTTCAACCGTATCTGGCCGGGCAAAGAGAAAGGCAATACCGCAGAACAACACGCCTGGCTGCTGTGGAACAATCTGTGGGCGGGCAATGCGGGCATGTTTGTTGATATGCATACGCAAAGCCGTGGCACTGAATATCCGCTGTTTATCTATGCGGATTACCGCAATCCACAGGTGAAGAAAATGGCTGAACTGTTCCCGGCAGACCAGATTAAGGCCGATCCGGGCGAAAAAGGCTCTGTGGAAACCACTTTTGTTGAAAACAAGATCCCGGCGATTACGCTCGAAGTGGGCAAACCGAAGCTGTATCAGCCCGAACTTATCGCACGTAGCGTAACGGGCGTGCATAACCTGATGATCCAGCAAGGGATGATCGCCGGGCAGTTAGGGGCAACGGCACAACAGCAAAAGACCTACGTTGGCAACGAAATGAGTTCGATTCGTGCTGAAGTGGGCGGCTTTGCCGAGATTATGGTCAAGGTGGGCGACATGGTGACCAAAGGGCAGAAAGTGGCGGTGCAGCGTAATGCCTTTGGTGACGTGATCCGTGAATATACCGCTACGCACGATGGCAAGGTGTTGGCGATTGGCGATGATCCACTGCGTGAAGCGCGTGGTTTGCTGGTACGTATCCTGTTTACCAACCCGGATCCGCAGTGTGCTGATGGCTGTTAATCCCGTTTAGGTAGGCTGGCCCCAAATAAACGGTGGTTTAAATGATCTTGATCTAATTTTGCAGATTTTTATGCCGGATCGCACAACGGGAGTACATTTTCTGACCGTAGGGTGTATCTTCAATAGTGCAGCTCATTTGACGAGCGCGTTGGTATCTTGATTTTAGCACGTCACTTTTATACCCGAGAGATTTGCGATGTTGCTGGTCGCTACGTACCTGGAGGGTATAGCGTGAAAGATTCAGGAGGTCAGATGGAAACCTTAGAAAGATGCTATCTGTATGCGAAGAATACGAGCAACATGGATTTTCTCGCGTCTACAGTGGCATTCTTGGAGTTCCAGGGACGGCAAATCAATGCCCAGGATGTGGCTGGTAATATGTCTCGTGAGGAAAGTGACAGCTTTTTTGCACGGTTGAATCACTATCGTGCGATTTACAAAAAGCAGACACAGCTGTCGTAAAATATTAAAAGCCCCGATCATTCGGGGCTTTTTTCATCGATTTTAAGCCTATTGCAGCTGCGGCCAGTACGCTTTATTGGCGGCGATCAGGTCGTCGAGAATGGCCTTGGCAACCGAGGCGCTTGGCACCGTTTTGGACAGCGTAATTGCCTGCCAGAGCTTCTGATACGAACGCTGTTCCCAGGCATCGACTACCAGTTTCTCAACCGCCACCTGCTGGCTCATCAGCCCTTTCTGGAATTGTGGGATATTCCCCACCACCAGCGGTTCCGGCCCGTTTTTGCCCACCAGGCAAGGGATCTCCACCATCGCTTCCGGGTCGAAATTATTGATGGCACCATTATTTTGCACAATCAACAACATGCGCTCCTGAGTGTTAAAGGCGATCGCTGCCGCCAGATCGACAATATAAGAAGCATGTTCATCAATCTCCAGTTCACCGGCCGAGGATTTGCCCGCCTGAATGATGGCGTTGCAGGAGCCAAACACCTGTTTTTCGCGGTGCTCCATCACCTCGTTGGCACGGGTATGCTGCGGATTAGCGTGCTGAACCACGTAATCCGGGAACAGGTAATACTTCAGATAGGTATTTGGGAAAGTATCAGGGTCGAGCGCCCAGACATCTTTCGCCTTGGCAAAGGTGTCGTTCCAACTGGCTTCGGTCGTATGCTCATCACTTGGCGGTACATAGCCAAATTTCGCCACATGCTCGCGGATTTTGGGCATTAAATCGTTACCCGCCAGATCTTCAACCGCTGTCCACCAGCCAAAATGGTTCAGGCCGTAATAGCGGGTGCGCATCTCTTTGCGATCTTTCAGCCCGGCAATTTTCGCCATGCGCCCTTCGATGCCAATTGGCATATCGCAGATGTTAAGGATTTTGGCCTGTGGCCGCAGGCGGCGGGTGGCCTCGGCGACAATGGCTGCCGGATTGGAGTAATTGAGCATCCACGCGTTAGGCGAGTATTTCGTCATATAATCGACGATCTCCAGCACGCCGCCGATCGAACGCATCCCGTAAGCGATTCCACCCGGGCCGCAGGTTTCCTGGCCCACCACGCCGTGGCGCAGCGGGATTTTTTCGTCTTGTTCACGCATCGGGTATTTGCCCACCCGGATATGTGCCATCACAAAATCAACGTCGCTGAACGCGGTTTGCGGCTGCGTGGTGTAGCTGAACTCAATCTCCGGTGCCTGCTCTTGCAGCAGGATCTTGCAGGCTTCGGCGATGGTTTCCTGGCGTGCGCCGTCGTTGTCGTAAAATTTAATAGCGCGCAGCGGCAAGCGGTGCTGGTTGGCCAGCAGCATTAAGACGATGCCTGGGGTAAAGGTGCTACCACCACCGGCTACAACGATTGAGAATTTTTTCATGATACAGCCTCCGTCATGGGTGTTTTTTCAATGGATGAGAGATCTTTCATCAGGCTTTCGAGCTGATCCCTGACCTGGGGAACGTGCAGGCCGACAATCACCTGAATGCCATTACCGCGTCGCACAACGCCATGAGCGCCTAGCGCTTTGAAAGCGCTGTCGCTTTGCGTGAGTGCCATATCGGCCAGCGTAATCCGCAGGCGCGTGGCGCAGTTATTGATGCTGAGAATGTTGCTGCTGCCCCCCAGAGCCTGGAGGAAACCGGCAGCCTGACTGGTTTTGGCTGCGGCAGTGGTTTGCGCACGAGCCGCCTGGTAATCCGCCTTGCTGTAGAGTTTGATCTCACTCTCTTCGCGGCCAGGGGTTTTCAGGTTGAAGCGTAAAATCAGCGTATGGAAGATGACAAAATAGAGCGCGGTGAAGGCGACGCCGATGCCAATCTGGGTGGCAATCATCCCGGCATGGTTATGGAACATCGGGATCCAGTTTTGCGGCAGAAACTGATCGAGCAGGCCGCCCCCCATGTTGCCGACCACGCCGCAGAGGTACATCACCGTGGCCATGGTGGCGGCAAGCACGGCGTGTACCGCAAATAGCAGCGGCGAAATAAACAGGAAGGTGAATTCCAGCGGTTCGGTGATGCCCACCAGCATTGCCGTCAGGGTGGCGGGGATCAGTAAACCGGCCACTTTGAGGCGATTTTCCGGGGCAGCGGTAAAGTAGAGCGCCAACGCGATCCCCACCGAACCGAAGATTTTCGAATTACCATGCAGCGCAAATCCGCCTTCTGGGAACAGGGCTTTCAGCGGTTCGGTGCTTTGGCTGAACTCCTGTAAATGCTGTGCCCAGTAAACCTGGATGCCACCTTCTACGGCGGCGGGGCCATAGATAAAGGGGCCGTAAACGAAGTGGTGCAGCCCGGTTGGGATCAGGATCCGTTCGAGGAAGGTATACACCCAGACGCCAATCGCCCCCGCACCACGCAGGAACCCTTGCAGTGACTCAATGCCCAACTGCACTTTTGGCCAGCCTAGCAGGGTCAGCCAGGCGCAGGGGATCATCACCAGAAAAGCGACGATCACCACGAAAGAACTGCCCTGAAAAATCCCCAGAAAGACCGGTAACGGTTTGTCGAAATAGCGGTTATGAATGGCGGTGACCAGCCCGGAAATCACGATGGCACCAATAATGCTGGTATCGAGGGTTTTGATACCGGCGATCAGGGTTAAACCGCTGCCTGCGCTGGGATCGGCGCTGAAATCCACGCCAAAGAAATCGCCCCAGGTCATGCCCATGGCATTAATAAAATAGTTCCAGGTTAAAAAGCTGACTAAAACCGCCAGACAGGCACGTCCTTGCGCCTGTTTCGCCAGGCCAATAGGCAAGCCGACGGCAAACACCAGCGGCATATTACGGAAAACCGTCCAGCCACCTTCTTCAATAATATGAACAATCTGAGCAAATAAATGATCTGGCGCGGCTAAGGCTTCACCCACAAACATCGGGTTGCGCAGCATGATAGCAATACCGACCACAATACCGGCAAACGGAAACAGCAATACCGGGGTGAACATGGCTCCACCGAAGCGTTGTATTTGACTGAGCATTTTTAAATCCTCACATAACAACTTGAAGGGTTTTTTTATATTGGTCTGGGTGGAGAGTAAGAATCTGCCGTTGGCTTAGCTTGATCGGGTATACCGATTCGTGATCGCTTTCATGGTTTTTATTTGGGCTAAGTGGTCTATTTTTAATGACATTGATAGACACGATAATTTTGTTGTTCGCCAATCACATTTCCATCGTTTAATTATTTTTTAAGAATCATGTTATTAATGGCGTAATGGGTAATTAATTAAAGAAAGCGCAGGGCGCTAAAGAGGTCTACAGGTGATCTACAAATCTATTGCTGACCAGCTACGCATTCGGCTGAATTCTGCCGACTACAACATTGGTAGCCCGTTACCCAGTGAAAAAAGATTGGCGGAGGAGTTTAGCGTCTCGCGCATGACCCTGCGTAAAGCGGTGGATCTGTTGATTGAATGGGGGTTGGTTGTCCGCCGTCATGGCAGCGGAACTTATGTGGCGAATAAGGATGTTCATCACGAAACCACTCATTTGACCGGTTTTATTGAGGTGATGAAAAACCAGGGCAAGCAGGTGGTGAGTGAAGTGCTGGAGTTTGTGGTGATGCCCGCCCCACCGGCGATCGCCAGCCAGTTACGGATAAAAATCGATGAGCGGATCTATTACTCACGCCGGGTGCGTTCGGTGGACGGCAAGCCATTGATGGTGGAAGACAGCTATATGCCGGTGAAGCTATACCGCAATTTATCGGTGGCGCATCTGGAGGGATCAAAGTTTACCTACATTGAAGATGAGTGCCATATCACCATCTGCGGTAACTATGAAAGCCTGACGCCGATATTGGCCGATAAAAGAATGGCGACATTATTGAATATTGAACAGCAAACGCCAATTTTGCGAATCACATCATTGTCTTACAGCGATGACGGTCAGTTTCTGAACTATTCGGTGATGTTCCGCAATGCCAGTGAATATCAGGTCGATTATCATTTAAGGCGGGATTCCACCCATCGGCATAGTGAAGCGGCACGCAACCTGTAACGTTAATGACGTTAACGCTACGCACTGAAAATTTTGTTATTCAGCTCCCGATGGCAAAAATCAGTCTACACTTGGCAGAGACCTTTGCTCGCTATTTATCTTCTGATATTAATCAGAAAAAAATCAGATGCAGGAACGCATTAGGAGCTGAAATGAATACAGAATTAGCCAACGTCAAGATGCCCAGTGTTGAAGAGATAAAGAACAGCGTCATCAGTAAGCTGAGGTACAGTTTGTGTTTGGAGCTGGAAAGTGCAACCAATGTCGACATTTTCAATGCGCTGGCATTAACTTTGCGGGATTACCAGCTTGATGGTTTCTTCAACACGCGGAAATTACAGAAAAAAGCCAAATCCAAGCGTCTCTATTATCTCTCTATGGAATTCCTGATTGGCCAGTCTCTGCGTAATAACCTGATGAACGTCGGGTTACTGCAACAGGCCAAACAGGCGGTCAGTGAGCTGGGATTTGATTTTGAGCATATTACGGCAGAAGAGCCGGATGCCGCGTTAGGTAATGGTGGCTTGGGCCGCTTGGCGGCGTGTTTTATTGATTCGATGGCCACGCTGGATATTGCGGCTTCGGGGCACGGGATCAAATATGAATATGGTCTGTTTAAACAGGCGATACAGAATAATAAGCAGGTCGAACAGCCAGATGATTGGCACTCGACGCACTCTCCCTGGTTAATTGAACACCACTCGCAGTTGATGTTAATTCCCGTCGGTGGCCGCATTGAAGAAAGTGAGGATACTGAAGGGAATTACAATCCGATGTGGATGGATTGGAAAGTGATTGTCGGTATCCCACACGATTATCTGGTGACCGGCTACGGCGGGAAAACGGTAAATACCCTGCGGTTATACAGCGCGGGTGCCTCCGATTCATTTGATGTGCATATCTTTAATGGCGGTGATTATCTGCGTGCTGTCAGCCAGAAGATCGCTTCGGAAAATATCTCAAAAATACTTTACCCGGCAGATGAGATCCATTCAGGTAAAGAACTGCGGCTGACGCAAGAGTATTTTCTGGTGGCTTGTACATTGCGTGATATTTTCCACGATTATGCCCAGCTTTCCTCCGATATTACGGCGTTGCCTGATTTTGTTGCCATCCAGCTCAACGATACCCATCCGGCGTTGGCGGTTGTCGAACTGATGCGCATCCTGGTGGACGAACATCGCCTGGATTGGGACACTGCCTGGGCGATTACGCAAAAAACCTGCTCTTTCACCAATCATACTTTAATGCCAGAAGCGCTGGAAACCTGGTCAGTCGCGTTATTCGAGAAACTGCTGCCGCGCCATCTGCAAATTATTTGTGAGATCAACCACCGATTCCTGGCGGAGGTGGCAGAGAAATGGCCCGATAAGCCGCATCTGTTGGCTTCATTATCGCTGTTTGAAGAAGGGGGAGAGAAAAAAATCCGCATGGCGCATCTGGCCATCGTGGGCAGCCATAAGGTCAACGGGGTGGCCAAGCTGCACTCTGAGCTGATCACGCAAACGCTGGTGCCCGATTTCTATTTCATTACGCCTGAAAAATTCACCAACCAAACCAATGGGGTCACGCCTCGGCGCTGGATCCAGCAGGCCAACCCTAGCCTGGCGGCGTTTCTAACCCGCCAGTTGGGGGATGGCTGGGTCACCGATCTCGATAAGTTGCAGAAGCTGAAAAAGTTGGCCAAAGACAGCGGCGCAGTGGAAGAAATCCAGGCGATCAAGCTCAAGAACAAACAGGCGCTTTGCCGCCAGATTGCCTTCCAGCAGGGGATTCAGCTTGATCCATCGGCCATGTTTGACTGCCAGGTGAAACGCATTCACGAGTACAAACGGCAATTGCTGAATATTTTGCACGTCATCCATTTGTATTTGGAGATCACCGAGTCTGGTCGTATTCAAACGCCTAAAGTGCATCTGTTCTCTGGCAAGGCGGCACCGGGATATGCGATGGCAAAATTGATCATTCAACTGATTAATGAAGTGGCGAAGACGGTCAATAGCGATCCGCGCACCAAGGGCCAGCTTAGCGTGCTGTTCTTGGAGGATTATAAAGTCTCACTGGCGGAACACATTATTCCCGCCACCGATCTTTCTGAGCAGATTTCCACGGCGGGTACCGAGGCTTCCGGCACCAGTAACATGAAGTTTGCCATGAACGGAGCTTTGACCATCGGCACGCTGGACGGTGCTAATATTGAGATCCGTGATGCCGTTGGCGCAGAGAACTTTTATCTGTTTGGTGCCAATGCGGATGAGATCAATAGGCATCGGCAGGCCGGTTCGCATAACCGGATTTATCAACATAATGATCCCGCCATTCATGCGGCGGTCGAGGCGCTGATCTCTGGCCGCTTTAATGCGGATACCTCGGTTTTCCGGCCGATTTACCAGATGCTGACCGAATATGACCACTATTGTCATCTGCTGGACTTTGACAGTTACCGCATTGCGCAGAATCAGGCGCAGGCTGACTTTGCACAACAGTTGCAATGGCACCAGCGGGCACTGCTGAACATTGCCAACATGGGCAGTTTCTCCAGCGATCGCACCATCAAAGGCTATGCTACGGAAATCTGGGGGATAGGTTCTTGAAGGCAGCGGGGATTGTCGACAGAACATCGATGGCATGGAACGTAAACCGTTACCATGCCTTCTGAGGCAAAGGATTTCTTATGGAACAGCTTACTCATGGTGATCCCTCCGAAACGATGGAGGTAACCGTACTGATTGTCGATGATTCAAAAAGTTATCGTCATCTGATGGCGACAATGTTGGCTAAATGGGGATTTCGCGTCTTTGAAGCGGAAGATGGTGAGTGTGCATTGCGCCTGTTGGAACAGCAGCCGGTGCATATCGTCATCAGCGACTGGGAAATGCCGGTGATGGACGGTGTCGAACTGTGTCAGGCAATCCGCAGAAACGATTTTGGCCATTACATCTACGTCATTCTGGTGACTGCTCGGCAGTCGCTTGACGATCTGCTGACAGGCATGGAGGCCGGGGCCGACGATTTTCTGTCTAAACCGGTCAACCAGAGCCAACTTCGTGCCCGGCTGCACGCGGCTGAGCGTGTTCTGTTGCTCGAGAACACCCTGGCTGCACGTAACGAAAAAATCTCCTCGGCTTATCGGCAAATTGAATCTGACCTGCAAGCCGCCGCGAAGATCCAACACAGCGTTTTGCCCGCGCATAATCTGTCGCTGGCCGGGTTCGAGGCGGATTGGATGTTTCTGCCCTCGGCGTATGTTTCCGGCGATCTGCTGAATTACTTCTCGCTGGATGAACGGCATATCGCGTTTTTCAGTGTGGATGTTGCTGGCCATGGCGTCAGCGCGGCCATGCTCTCTTTGGCTGTCTCACGAGAATTTATGACCGGCCGCATCAGCAGCCAACTGCTGATCAGCCAAAATGCCGCAGGGGAAAGCTCCCCGGTTGCGCCGCATCAGGTGGTGGCGGAACTGAACCAGCGTTTCTGCCTGGATAATGACGAGGTCTTCAGTTATTACACGCTGATTTATGGCGTGATAGATAGCACCAGTGGGCAGGGTACGCTGTGCCAGGCCGGGCATCCGACGCCTTTCATTATTCGCACCGGCGGGGAGTTGCTGACCGTGGGCCAGGGGGGAATGCCGGTTGGGCTGTTTCCTGGTGCCGAGTATCAGGACAGCGACTTCACTCTCGACGTTGGCGATCGCCTGTATCTGTATAGCGACGGGATTACCGAGTGTGAAAGCGACCAGCAGGAACTCTATGGCGAGGAACGTTTGCAGCAGCTGCTGTGCGAATACCGGGCGTTAGCCAAAAGCCAGGTGTTTGAACGGGTGGAGAACGCGTTGCGGACCTGGCACAGCGGTGAACCAGAAAACCGGCAGCAACAGGATAAAAAACAGTCTCGGCCTTTTGCCGACGATATTTCGCTGATGGCCATTGAACGTATGGGTATATCAAACACTTAAGGAGTCATTATGAATTTTGATATTCAGTCTGAGGATGGGATCGAAATTATAGTTCCGCTGGTACGTCGTCTGGATGCCTCGGTGGCAGCGGTGTTCAAGCAGGAATTACAGTCTTTCATTCAGCAGGATAAGCACTACATCCTGCTGGATTTTAGCCATATCGACTTTATTGACAGTAGCTGTCTCGGTGCTCTGGTGTCGATACTCAAGACGCTCAATGGCCGTGGCGAACTGGCACTTTGCTCATTGAACAATAATATCCAGCACATGTTCAAACTGACGCGCATGGACAGGATTTTCACCATTGGTGACGATCGGGCAGCGACGCTGAAAGCAATGATCCGCTAAAACAGGACATGATCCGTTAGAGAGGCCGTATGGCAAGTGTTAGCACCACACTATGTTTACCGGCATCGCTGGGCAGCCTGGCTGAGCTGAGCAATGCGTTGTATGACTTCGTTGCGCCTTTTGCGCTTGATTCGGCAGTGGTTTATCAGGTTGACCTGGCTTCCTGTGAAGCATTTACCAATATCGTCAAACACGCAGTGAACTATGATGATAGTCAGGAGGTGATCATTACTCTGAGCAATGATGATCACCATCTGACGTTAACGCTGTCTGATACAGGTATGGCGATGCCAGATGAGATCCGGCGTGAACTGGGGCATGCACCGAGCCTCTCTCCGGATCCCCTCGTTCACTCCAGTTGGCCAGAAGGCGGTATGGGGCTGCTATTGATTCAGTCCATGATGGATAGTGTCAGTTATGAAACGGAAAATGGGCGTAATATTCTGACATTAACCAAACGGTTATCCAGCGAGCATTCATGAGTGTTTCACGCTGTTTACGGTGGAATGGCCCGGAGTTTGTATGATTGAGCCTTGCAGTCATGTCAATGAATCGTTGCGCCAACTGGCACTGGATACGCTCCACGTGCTCGACAGCAATGCAGTGGAAAAACTGGACAGGATCACGCGGCTGGCGGCCAGCTACTTTAATGTCCCCATTGCGCTGGTTTCGCTGGTCGATCGCGAACGCCAGTGGTTCTTATCGCGTTTTGGTCTGGAGGCCAGAGAAACGCCCAGGAAGATCTCGTTCTGTGCGCATGCCATCTTGCAGAAGGACACCTTTATTGTGCGCAACACGGCCACCGATGAGCGTTTTTTTGATAACCCATTGGTCACCGGCGAGCCGAGGATTGGCTTTTACGCCGGGCGGCCGCTGTTGTCGCTCAACGGCCTGCCGTTGGGCACCTTGTGCCTCATCGATCGACAGCCGCGTAGCTTTTCACCGCAACAGGTGGACGAACTGCATGACTTTGCGGCGATCGTTGAGGAATACCTGCACGGTATTGAGCGTAATATCTACACCGAAAGCCTTAAATCCAACCTGGAACGCACCGAAGCACTGTTTGAGCAGACCTTTTCTCAGGCTGCCGTCGGCATGGCGTTGGTATCACTCGAAGGTTACTGGCTACGGGTTAATCCGCGTATTTGTGAAATATTAGGCTATAGCGAGCGGGAACTGCTGGCGCGCACTTTTCAGGATATTACGCATCCTGAGGATCTGGGCAATGACCTGGAATCGTTGCGGCAGTTATTGGCGGATGAAATAACCACGTACTCCATGGAGAAACGTTATTTCCGTTCCGATGGCGCAATAGTGTGGGTGCAATTAACCGTCTCGTTAAACCGCTTGCCCGATGGTTCGCCACACCATTTTATTTCCGCCATTGTGGATATTACCGAACGCAAAGTGGCGGAAAACAATCTGCGTACGTTGCAGCATGAACTGGAAGATCGGGTCATCCAGCGGACAACCGAGTTGAATGTTGTGGTAAGCAAGCTGAATCTGGAGATTGAGGGCCGGGTGCATACCCAGCACCAGCTCAATGCAGAAAAAGAACGCCTGCGTGCCATTACCGACAATATGCCCGCCCTGATCAGCCAGGTTGGCCCAGATGAGGTGTACCAGTTTGCCAACAGTGCCTATATGCGCTGGTTTGGCCTTGATGAAGCCTCGCTGAAGCGCATGAGCATACGGCAGTTGATAGGTGAAAGCGCTTATCTCAAAGCCAAACCGATGATCGAAAAGGCATTACAGGGGCAAACGGTCAGCTTTGAGAATGAATTGCAGGCACGGACTGGCGAACGGATTGTACACACTACGCTGGTGCCTTGCGAAACTCAGGGCTTCTATATTCTGTCGATGGATATCAGCGAGCTTAAAAGCCTACAGCGGCGGCTGGAATATGATGTGACGCACGACATGCTGACAGGTTTGCCTAACCGGCGAGCATTCCTCAATCAACTGGCGCAGAGCATGACGGAATCCGTTGCCAATTCGCAGCCTATGGCGGTGCTGTTTATCGATCTGGATGGTTTCAAACAGATCAACGATACCTTTGGGCATGATTTCGGTGATGCCGTGTTAAAAACCTTCGCCAAATTGCTCAACGGTTGTCTCCACCGCGTGGGCTTTGTCGCCAGACTGGCCGGGGATGAGTTTACCGCCGTGCTTTGGCACTTATCGGACCCTCGCGCAGCCGTGGAGCAGGCTTGTGAAGAGATACTGGCACAACTGGCGAAGTTGAACAGCATTGGCGATCGGCCAGTCACTTTATCTGCCAGCATTGGCGCAGCTATTTACTCAGGTGATAACACAACGGCCAAAACCTTATTGGGGCAGGCGGATACCGCGATGTACCGTGCAAAATTGGCGGGCAAGGGTAAATATTCTATCTATTAAGCAAAGGATTGCTGTGTGTATAAAGGAGCAGGAGGTATGTTGAAAAACCTTGGCAAAGATGAAGAGGCTAGGCTGGCATCTCTGGACGCGCTTGAGGCTTTGGGCGGTCTGAATGATGATGCTTTTTACAATATTCTGGATATTACCTGCATGCTTCTCAACCTGCCGGGATGCTTTATTTATCTTTATGGCCCGAAAAGAATATGGATAAAGGCCAAGAAGAATATTGAGCTTGGAGAGATAAGCTACGACAGCCCGTTGTTCAATTTTGTGCGTTACAGCGGTAATACCCTGATTTGCGAAGATACGCATAAAGACGAGCGTTTTGTGGGCGATCCTATGGTCACCGGAATAGCAGCCATTCGTCAGTTTATTGCTACCCCGTTGCGCACCCGTGAAGGCCATATTATTGGCGCTGTCTGTGCCACTAACCGAAAACCAGGGGGCTTTTCCAATATCGAAACGGAGCTGTTGAGCAATATGGCAACCATTGCCATTGAACTGCTGGAAGCACAGAGTGAAATTGGCTTGGTTGATGCGGTGACGCGTTTCCCCAATCGACAACGTTTGATGGGGGATATCAAACAGCTTTCATCAGAGCATGGCGAGTTTGTCCTGATCCTGGTTGATACCCTGGATATTAAATATGTCTACGAAATGGCCCGTTCATTTGGCATGGCAGAAGTAGAAAGTGTTTTGCATGACATTGGCCACTTTCTAAAAACTACCTTTATGAATGAACAGATGATCTACGCTATTTCTCTGGGGCGGTTTGCTATTATTCTGCACGCGGAAAAGTTAAACCGTTACATGGGGCATATGGAGAATTTTGCGGGCAGAATGCAACGTGAAGTCCGTAGCATTGTGCCATTGAAACTGGATTTTTATGCAGGCTACGTCTGGTTTGCCCCCCCTTGCACCAACCCGCCGGAGCTATTACGTATGGCCACCAGTGCGTTGCATGATGCAATTGACGGGCGGGTCACGATTTCCGCCTACAGTGAAGCTAAAGACGCCACGCGTAAATTTAATCTTAATATACTTAACGATCTGGCTGAAAGCCTGAACCAGCAGCGTGGGCTGTATCTGGTATTTCAGCCAAAGGTTATTTTGGCCACGCGAAAAATTATTGGTGCAGAAGCCTTACTCCGTTGGCAGCATCCGACCTTGGGCGAGATCCAGCCGGATGCTTTTATCCCCATGGCGGAAAGTACGTCGCTGATTAAACTGTTGACTGAATTTGTTATTGCCCGCTCGGTTATCGAAGCCAAGCGATTACGTGAGGTGGGGATCCACATTCCGATTTCGATTAATATCAGCGCCAACAATTTTGCCGAGCAGGGGTTTGCGGAAAAGTTAGATCATCTGGTTCGCGGCGGCGGTTTACTGCCACAAGATATTGAAATTGAATGTTTGGAAACGCAGCGAATTCTGGAAAGCAGTGAAGCCTTGTCCTGCGTGAGGGCGTTGCGCCAGAAAGGATATGCCATTGCGCTGGATGATTTTGGCACCGGCTACAGTAATCTTAATTATTTACGTAATATCCCCGCCGATCTGATTAAAATAGATCGTTCATTGATCGAAAATCTCAAGTCGGATAATGACAGCCGTATCATTGTCGAAAGCCTCATTGAAATGCTGCATAAGCTGAATTATGTCGTTCTGGCGGAAGGGGTTGAAGATCGTGAAACACTTAACTACCTGGAGCAATACCAGTGCGATGTTATTCAGGGGTATTTCTATTCTCCACCGATGGTGCTCGAGAAGCTGATTGCTCTGATGGATGCGGAACAGGATGGCATGTTGGCATCATGCCCTGATGTGGATTGATCCTGGGTTCAATCCACATCAGGAGCAGAATCTTAGAGTGCCTATCTGGCTGCGGCAAGCGCGGTTTGTAACTGTTTGCACAGTGGCTCCAGGCCATCGTTTTGCGCCATAATGCCGGGCAGATTGCCTGCCATGGCGGCCTGTTCTATCTGGATGAGTCTGTTTTCCAGCGGGGCGCAAGCAAAGTGCAGGCATTCGCCTTTTAGCTGATGGGCGCTGCGCCGGATCGCATCAAAATCCCGTTTCTCCAGAGCGGCATGGAGTGAAGCCAACAACGCAGGCAACTCTTCGATAAATATCGTCACCAACTCGTTAAATAGCGTCTTATCGTCGCTCAACTGCGCCAAGGCTTGTGAGTAATCAAAGAGGGGCGCTTCTGGCTCGGCTTGCTGGAGGTTGTAGACGCGCTGAATTTCTGCTCCCAGGCTTTCCAGCAAAATGGGTTTACTGATGTAACCGTCGAATCCGTGGGTTAAACACATTTCCCGATCGCCTTTCATGGCGTGCGCGGTCATGGCGATGATCGGCTGATGTTTGCCCGGCTGCTGTTTTTCCTGAGCACGAATATGCTGCACGGCCTCAATCCCGTCCATTTCCGGCATTTGCAGATCCATCAGAACCACATCGTATTGATCCTGTTCTAACTTTTGCAGCGCCAGTTTACCGTTACCCACCACCTCAGAGGTATGGCCCAGTTTACGGATGAAATTGATCGCCAACTGCTGATTGATCAGATTATCTTCGGCCACCAAGATGCGATAGCCGTTATTTACCTGCGGCACCGACTCGCTGATAACGGGCAGAATTGTGTTGGCATCTTCGGGGATCAGCGTGCGTATGATGGTTTCTTGCAACTCAGCGGTATCGATGGGTTTGGTCAGAAAGCCTGATACACCGACTTTTTTCAGTACGGCGGTGTCTATCCGGTTACCCATGGAACTGAGCATGATCAATTTGCACTGGCGCAGGCTGGGCGTAGACATAATCTCCAGCGACAGCGCCATTCCATCCATCTCTGGCATTTGTGAATCCAGCAGAATCAACGGAAAACGCTGGCCGCTGTTCAACACCTCTAACGCCGCCTTGCCCGAATTCACGGTGTGCGGCTTGAACCCCATGTTGCGCAGCATATCGAACAGCAACCGCAGGTTGGTTTCATTATCATCCACCACCAAAACCGGCATACCGACCAGCGCCTTGGGTAATGGGATGACTATGCGTGCCGGGCTGGCGTCAGCATTGGCCTTGGCGGGCAGGGAAAAATAGAAACAGCTGCCATGCCCTGGCTGGCTGGAAACCTGCAATTTGCCCCCCATCATCGCCACCAGGCGGGCAGAAATGGTCAGCCCCAGCCCGGTTCCGCCGTATTTACGCGTCGTCGAACTGTCTGCCTGGCTGAAAGATTCGAAAATAATCGCCTGTTTGTCTTCGGCAATCCCAATGCCGGTATCGGTAATACTGAATGTCAGCATGCCCGGTGGCGACAGGGAAGGGGTGATACGCAGCACCACTTCGCCGTCTTGGGTGAATTTAAGCGCATTGCCAATCAGGTTGGTCAGGATCTGCCGCAGGCGCAGCGCATCGCTGTAGAGCGTGGTCGGGACATCGGGGTGGATATCGACGATCAGCTCAGGGCCCTTTTCGGCGAACTTGGACATCAGCGGCCGGGTGATCTCATGGATCAAGCTGCGCAGCGTGAAGTTCTCCGGCTCCAGAACGATTTTCCCCGCCTCGATTTTTGAAAAATCCAAGATGTCATCGATGATCTTCAGCAAAGCGCGGGCGGACGAGTACACCATGTTGATGTAGTCCCGCTGCTCTTTGTTGAGGTTAGTCTCCAGGCACAGCTGAGTCATCCCCAGGATCCCGTTCATCGGCGTGCGGATCTCATGGCTCATATTGGCAAGGAACTCACTCTTGGCCTGATTGGCCGCACGGGCAAGCTCAACGGATTGGCGTGACGAAAACTCGGCCTCTTTGCGCTCCGTGACATCCTGCAATGTGCCGATGGCCCGCTGCACTTCACCTTGTATACTCAGGCTGATGATTTGCCCCTGAATCAATACCCAGCGGTAGTCGCCACCCCGATGTTTAATGCGAACCTCACAGTCAAACACCGGCAAAACCGCGTTATTGGCCTGATGCAGACTGTCGAGCAACAGCGGTAAATCTTCGGGATGCAGTGCCTGTTGCCACAACGCAGAGGTAAATTGATTATTTTCACGGCCAACCCCGAGCAGCAATAACAGCGCATCGTTAACCTGCAACCGATCCTGGGTGCATTCCCAATCCCAAATCCCAATATGGGAGGTTTCTGCCGCCAGAATGAAGTTATTGTGCAGTATCTGCCCGGAATGGGTGATTTCGGCATAATGGGTGATGTCGGTGTGCAGGCTGACAATGCCGCCACCCGGTATCCGGTGATGTTGCACATACAGCGTGCGTTCCAGCAGGTTACGGATTTCGTAATGGCCATCCTGCCGGTAGTTATTGAGCACTGCTTCAATCAGTTGGGGATTTTGCAGCAGGAGCGAAGAGGCATTGCTGGTATTGAGAACGCTTTCGATCACTTCTTGCAGTGAAATGCCTAGCTGAAGTTGCCCCTCTAATCCAGGGTAATACTCCGTCACTTTGCTATTCCAGTAGCACAGACGCTCTTCTTCGTCATAAATCAGCAGCGCAGCCTGAGTGGTATCCAAGGCAGGGAATAAAAGGTTATTTTCCATCGTGCGCCTCTTTGCTGACGTCATGATGCAACTCTGCCTGGCGGCGCATGAACTCTAGCCCTGGGGCCATAAAAATCGCCCAGGCGGTGAGCACCTCTTCATCACACTGTGGATCCAGATCGCGTACGGTCTGCAATACCGCACGGCGCCAGTAGGCAAACACCGAGGCGGGCAGGTTGAGGCCATGCTCGTTTTGCTCACGGGTCACGTGTTCCAGGTAGTCGGAGACAATGTAGCTGGTGGCAACGGACAGCATATAGAAGAATGATTTGTAGATTATTTTCTGCTGTTCCTGATGAGCTTGCGGGCTCGGCAGAACATTAAGTGCCTGGGTGCTTTCAATAAACAGCGCATAGAAATGGGAGAAAAAGGCATCTCCTTGATCCGCCGAGGTAATTCGGTCATAGCTGTCATTGAACAACACTTCATAATTTGTGCTCATATCATTTTCCTTGAACCTCGGGGAGGCGTGCTCTTTCCTGCGGCAGGTCATGATTTGGCCAATTAAGGCTATCCTTCACCTGCGTGGAGCTTTGACTCAGGCGATCGACATACGGATCATCATAGGGATGAATAATAAAAATGCACCAGACACTCCTTTACGGGCAAGAGGTAATGTTGTTTTTCTTAAAAGAGTCTAGCTGACAGCAAGGGATGCGCAAGGCGGCGAGAGGAATGAAAACCACATATTATTCATTGTATTAATAAGAGCTATCCGCATGCTAATGCATTGAGTAGGGGGATTTTTCTGGCAACGGCTAACGCCGCTGCCAGATTGCTCAGGTTAATCCACCAAAACACGTTTATTGGTTGCTCCCCAGAGGATCGACATTTCTGTAAACAGCGCGCCGCTGATCTCTTCGACTTCTTCGGCGGTCACTTCCGCTTTGCCCTGTTTGCCAAAGAACACCACTTCATCACCAGGGCTGATATTTTTCAGATCGGTGACATCGACCATCACGGTATTCATTGAGGTTTTACCCACAATCGGCACCCGTTGCCCCTGAATCAGCACATGACCTGCGTTGCTGAATACCCGGCGATAGCCATCGGCATAACCTATCGGGATATTCGCCAGCACCGAGTCACGTTTTAATGTGTAAGTGCGATCGTAACCCACGGTATTGCCTTGCGGATAATGATTCAGCGCGGCAATGGAAGACTTGAAGGTCATTACGCGCCGGTATTCCGTACTGGCGATGGTGTCGCCATAAAATACCCCGCCGACGCGCACCATATCGAGCCAGGATTCTGGCACGGTCAGCGTGGCGAAAGTGTTGGCGACGTGTAGCGTGACCTCATTACGCTTGAGCCCGGTAATATCCAGCACCTGTTGTGATTGCACTTTGAAACGGGCGAGGTCTTTCCTGACCGCATTCGCATCTTCTTCTGGATAATGCGACATGATGCCAACAATTTTCAGATGGCTTAATTCAGAGATCGCCTTGGCCTCTTGCAGACCGGCCGCATTGCCGACCTCTAACCCGTTGCGGGACATGCCGCCGGAGTTGAGTGCCAAATGGATGCGCAGCGTTTTCCCCTGCTGGGTGGCAATGGCATCCAAGCGTTTGGCCATCTCCAGATTACCGATCAGCTCTTCAGCATCGTAATCCGTTGCCTGGCGCATCTCCTGCTCGGTGGCATTGCGCACGCGCATTAAGCGCCCGGTAAAACCGAGTTCGCGAACGGTTTTTAACTCCTGATTGCTGGCTACGCCGATGCACTGAACGTTGTTTTTCAGCATCACCGGGGTTACCAGCGAGAGATCGTGTCCGTAGGCATCCCCTTTCAGAATGGCGCAGAGGGTGGATTTATTCCCCAGCAGTTGCTGAATTTTTTGCGTGTTGTATTCCAGCGCGCTGCGCGAAATCTCAATCCTGGCGTTATCCACCACCGCCGGTTGGCTTTTGGCCGTAACGGATAATGGACTGGTAGCAGTGACGCTGGCAGGTTGATGGCAGGCGGTGATAACCAGCAGAGGTATTAACGCTAAATGACGTAAATGCAGTGACATGCTAACTCCTTAGCAAAATAAAACGTAAATCCCTGGGACTGAATCAGTTTTTTAGACTTCACTGATGGTTGTTGTTATGCCGACGGGGTTGTGGTGAGGTGTCGGCTTGGTGCAATAAACGCTAGAAGGCTGGTGTTGTCAATGGGTTCTTTGCGGGCAAGAAGGGGAGGTAGTATTTTGATTGTAAAGAGTTTTTTATCAATGCAATTCTCTCAGTTGGTGGAGCGTAGACTCCGCCTTATCTTCTTTTCGCCAACCAAACCGTATGCCCTGAACATTGGGGATCTTCCATCACCATGCCGATAACCTCAAAGCCACTCGCATTCAGCAGTGTGCGGTACTCCTCCGGTGCAAGGCTTGCATGGAACAGCGGTTCACCTTCAAATTGCCCGATGGCGACGCTATTACTGGGGCCGCTGGTAAAGATCAGCGCGCTGCCCGGATGGCTGTGCTGTGCAAATATTGGGAACATCTTCTGTTGGCCCTGCTGGGTTAAATGGAAAAAACTGTCCCACGCAATCAGGCCATCAAAGGTTTCGCCAAGCGTTAATTCGCGCATATCCTGCTCTAGCCAACGCTGCTCGGGAAAATGCTCGCGAGCACGTTCCAGCATCGCGGTTGCGCCATCGATGCCGGTGAGATGAAAACCCTGCTGAATGAAATACCCGGCAATCGGCCGACCATTACCACAACCGATATCAAGAATGTGCCCTTTCTTGCCGATCGCGGTAATGAACTTATCCAGCCAGCTTTTTTCAAACAGTGTGCGTGAGCGCTGGCAGGCAAAAGCATCAGCATGGCGTTGGTAGATGGAAAGAATGTTTTTTGCCGCAGAATTGTTCACAATTTACTCGCCATTTATCCGGGTATTATTGAGGAATTAATAGGTTAAGTTAAAAATCATACACGTGGGCTTCAGTATCCATTCTTTTTGCGATACCAGCTCGTTATTCCAGCCCATGGTCTTCAGGGTTGTAAGGAAATAGGTCAGTCTGAATAAATCGCTTTGCTGTGCCAGCACGCCGCTGGTGGCACGATACAAGTAATCCCGCTTGTGGCCTAGTTTGGCGGCAAAACCGTGCTTTTTGCCCTGCAACAATAGCCAGGCGATGTCTGAGGCCATGCACTTGGGGAAACGTTTCTGCTTTTGGGCGGTGGCACTCAGAAACAGGTGCTGTTGCAGTTCAGACAACGCTCAGCCTTTCTGCTGGGCCAGACGTAGCGCAACCAGACCACACCAAGCAGAGCGCCGAGCGAGATAAGCAGGAGATATTTAATGTACAGAGAGACAATAAATAGTAGCCAACTGAGTAAACTCAGCTTTGGTCGGATCCTGACAATGCGGCATCTTGCAATCAACATCAATAATGGTGGCATCTTCCAGTTTGGTGGTGAAGAAGTGCTCCTGTTTACCTTCAATCGAAGTGCGATACCATTTCAACTCAACCGTTGGCAGCATTTCCCCAGACGCTAATGCGTTATAACGTAGGGATTTCCAACAGGTGATGTTGAGGGGGTTGGACGACCTAGTGGGATGGAGCCGATGGTAACACAGCCGTCGGAATAATCAGGTGACAAAACTTACCCGGCAGAGGGTTGAGTTTCCACCACTAGGTTGATCGAGGCTCAATCGGCGGAAATCACGTAAAGTGAGGTTACTAGACAGTTGACTGCTTAGTGGTAGGACGCTGAAACATATACAAACTAATCTGCCTTTTTAGTCGTAGAAATGCTCAATAAAATACTGGCAAAAAGAGAAAAACCTATCCTGAATCGCTGTTTGCAACAGCCCCCCTCAACAGGTTTTTTGCTCATGCAACATCACACTCCGCGATTCGCGCAGCCAACGCGCCCAATAAAACCAGGTCGATCAACAGTGCGATAGCGAAGTCTGGCGATGCATGAGATTGGATCAGCAATATCCCCGCCAAAGTCGTGGCTATGCTCGCCAACAAGGCAGCACCGGTGCCGATACTGATGTTGGCCAGCGGCTGCAACAATGCTGTCGTTGTCTGGTTAGCACTGCCCAACCCAATGCCACCAATGACGATTCCCGGCAGCATAACAAGCCAATCATTGCGACCGACCAGTATCAACAGCAGCAATCCCACAGCAGAAAGCACCAGACTCTGCCATAACGCGGCTAGGGTTCTTTGTTTCTCCTCCGCCAACGTACGCATCAACGCTACTCCGCTGGCAAAGGCTAACAACAATGCCAGCAACAGCGTGATGATGGCCTCCGGCCTTCCCCACCAAACTTTAAACAGCACAACACCTACCGATATCAACACGCTAAACACGATGCTCCGAGCGATCGCCCCCGGTTGCCTAACCGCGCATGCGGTGCTCCTTTCTTCTGGTGATCTCATAACGACTCCTGGCACTGAAGCAGATTGATGAAAAAATCTCACCCCTATTAATCGAATACGATCACACTATCCTAGGTGTATACTCATGAAAAACTCATAGTTTTCACCTTTAGATGAGAATAACTCA
Source organism: Serratia sp. YWN4 (assembly GCF_055790845.1). Lineage (NCBI taxonomy): Bacteria > Pseudomonadati > Pseudomonadota > Gammaproteobacteria > Enterobacterales > Yersiniaceae > Serratia > Serratia sp. YWN4. The sequence goes on along the minus strand of NZ_CM147696.1, from coordinate 3,629,105 downwards.
GCCATGAAAAAAGCACATCTACCACCGTTAGGCACTTTGCGCGCCTTTCATGCTGTTGCCAGCTGTAGCAGTTTTAAAAGGGCCAGCGAGGAACTCAGCGTCAGTGCAACGGCGATTAGCCATCAGATAAAATTGCTGGAGTCGATACTGGAATGTCAGGTCTGCGAACGCAGTGCACGAGGGGTTAGCCTGACCGAGGCTGGCGAGATTTTATATACTGGCACGCAGCGCGCCTTTGCGGCTCTGGAGCAAGCCGCCGAGAGAATTAAGCACTCCCGCCAGCCCCCGGCTCTGACGGTCACCACCACCTCCAATTTTCTTACTAATTGGCTGGTGCCGCGCTTGGCCGATTTCAAGGCAGCATTTCCGGCCATTGAGCTGCGTTTGCATACCAGCGTAGAGAGAGTTGATTTAACGCAGCACAGCGTAGATGCTGGCATTCGCTATCGGGAAATGCCGGAGCAAACATTACACTCGACCTTATTGTACGAGGATCGTTTTATCGTGGTAGCCAGCCCGGCGTTGATGCTGACGAAAATCGACGATTTGCGTGCGCTCACGTTGTTTCATGTTGAAAACCGGCTCGTACCTGCGAATACCCCGAGCTGGAAAAACTGGCAACGGAGCTATGGGCCACAGGATCTGAATATTGCTTCAGGGCTGACTTTCAGCGATGAAATGCATGCACTGCAAGCGGCGATTGCGGGACAAGGTGTGGTCATCGCCAGCCAGTTGCTGGTACGAGACTTGCTACAACGCGGCGTGCTACGTGCACCGTTCGAGATGTCATTGCCCGGTGCCAACTATTACCTGGTCACTACGCAGGAAACTGCACAGCGCCCCGATATCATCGCGTTGCGCGATTGGCTGTTAAGGAAAATAACGCCAAGCTAATGAACATAGATAATAAGGTGGTGCCCCCGACTGGAATCGAACCAGTAACTAGCCCTTAGGAGGGGCTTGTTATATCCGTTTAACTACGGGGACGTTGCGGCAAGGGCTTCTGCCTTAACTCCGGGCATTATACCTTTTTTTACTCGCAGAATAAGCGCTTAGCGGTGCGTTTGCTTATTCCCTCACCAATATGCGGTGAATTTCATCTGATGCGCGGTTTTACCTCACATTTTTTGCCGTTTACCCGCCTTTTTCTGCGTATCTAGCGGCCGGTTTTGTCTCGGTTGCCCATATCAGTAAGGATCTGCTTGGCTTAACCGCCCTCTGCACCGCCCATTTTCCCTGTTTAAAAAATAGTGAAATCTTCACGCGGCCAACTTTTCCTACGCAATCTTGATCTGGTGCGCAATATTACCCCTAATGGAGTAGATTCGTGGCCGGGTGCGGGCTACGAGCCCCTTAGCGCTTATGTTATGATTTGGCATCCCAAGGAAAAATACGAGTTCCCCATGCTGGAAGCCAAAGACCTGAGTTGTCTCCGCGACGAACGCACTCTGTTTAGCGGGTTAAGCTTTTCGGTGAATCCGGGCGATATCATTCAGGTTGAAGGGGCGAATGGCGCGGGTAAAACCAGCTTGCTGCGCATTCTGGCAGGTTTGGCGCAACCGGATGCTGGCGAAGTGCTGTGGCATGGCAAAAATACGTTACGCCATCGCGAGCAATATCATCAGGACTTGCTGTTTCTCGGCCATCAGCCGGGGATTAAATCGATGCTGACCCCGTTTGAAAATCTGCAATTTTATCAGGCAGTGCGGCAGGTAGCCGATCGCCAGGCGATTTGGCAGGCATTGGAGCAGGTTGGGTTAGTGGGCTATGAAGATTTGCCGGTAGCGCAACTTTCTGCTGGCCAACAGCGGCGCGTGGCGCTGGCGCGGTTATGGCTCAGCAGTAGCCCGTTGTGGATCCTCGACGAGCCGCTGACGGCGATAGATAAACAGGGCGTGGTTGAGCTGACGGCGCTGTTTGAACAGCATGCGCACAGCGGTGGTTTGGTGTTGCTAACCACGCATCAGGATTTAACGGGTACCCAACGGGCGGTAGGGAAGATTCGCCTGGTAGCTAACAGCACGGAGGTTGCCTGATGTTTTTCACCATTCTGCGCCGGGAACTGAAGATCGCCTTTCGTAAAGGCTCTGAGATCGTTAACCCGCTGTGGTTCTTCCTGATCGTCATCACGCTATTCCCGTTGGGCATTGGCCCAGAGCCGCAATTGCTGGCGCGCATTGCGCCGGGGATTATCTGGGTTGCGGCGCTGCTGGCCTCGCTGCTGGCGCTGGAGCGTCTGTTCCGTGACGATTTCCTTGATGGTTCGCTGGAGCAGCTATTGCTGTTGCCAACGCCGCTGCCGATGACGGTGCTAGGTAAAGTTTGTGCGCACTGGATCGTCACCGGGCTGCCGCTGTTGATCCTGTCGCCGCTGGCGGCATTGCTTCTGTCGCTGGATGTTCCGACCTGGATCGCGATGGCGCTCACTCTGCTGCTGGGAACGCCGACGCTGAGCCTGATCGGTGCGATCGGTGTGGCGCTGACCGTCGGGCTGCGCAAAGGTGGCGTATTGCTGAGTTTGCTGGTGCTGCCGCTGTATATCCCGGTGTTGATCTTCGCTACGGCGGCCATCGATGCGGCATCGATGGGTATGCCGATCGACGGTTATCTGGCGATCTTGGGGGCGATGCTGGCAGGCAGCGTGACGCTGGCACCGTTCGCTACTGCGGCAGCGTTGCGGGTGAGCGTGCATTAGCGCGCTATCCGCACAAAAAATTTGCGTCATTCCTCTAGAGAGTGGCCTTCGAATGAACCTTTGACCTTGAGCGATAACGACAATGTGGAAATGGTTACATCAATTTGCCCGGCCCGAACGGTTGTACCATGTCTGTGGCCGCTGGGCTCCCTGGCTGGGGATCGCCGGGGCTGTCTGCCTGCTGGTGGGTTGGATCTGGGGCTTTGGCTTTGCGCCGAAAGATTATCAACAGGGTGACAGCTTCCGCATCATGTATATCCATGTGCCAGCGGCGATATGGTCGATGGGGATCTACGCCTCGATGGCCATCGCCGCCTTTATCGGCCTGGTCTGGCAGATGAAAATGTCAGATACCGTAGTGGCTGCTATGGCACCGGTTGGGGCGGTATTCACCTTTATTGCGCTGGCTACCGGTTCCGCCTGGGGTAAACCCATGTGGGGCACCTGGTGGGTGTGGGATGCGCGCTTAACCTCAGAACTGGTGCTGTTATTCCTCTATATGGGCATTATTGCGCTGTATAACGCTTTTGACGATCGCCGCCTGGCTGGGCGAGCGGCCGGGATCCTGGTGTTGGTGGGCGTCGTCAACATTCCGATCATCCATTTTTCTGTTGAATGGTGGAATACCCTGCATCAGGGCTCGACCAATATGCAGCAGAGCATCGCGCCCAGCATGCGCACGCCGCTGCGTTGGGCGATCCTCGGTTATCTGCTGTTCTTTATCACGCTGACGTTAATGCGCTTGCGCAACCTGATCCTGAATCAGGAAAGTCAGCGCCCGTGGGTGGCCGAACTGGTCAATAAGGAGCGCCAATCATGAATGCTGCATTCGATTCCTGGCAGGCATTCTTTGCCATGGGGGGATACGCTTTTTACGTCTGGCTGGCGGTGGCTGCCACGTTGCTTTCGCTGCTGGGGCTGCTGGTGCATACCCTCTGGCAGCGTAAACAGTTGCTGAATGAGGTCGGCCGTCGTCAGGCACGCGAACGGCGTATTCGCCAGTCACAGCAGTCAAAACAACCAACAGCCGTGCAGTCTGCGGATCAACGGGGGAAATCACTGTGAATCCACGTCGTAAGAGCCGCCTTTATCTGGCCATTGTGGTGTTGATTGGCGTGGTGCTGACTTCCACGCTGGTGCTGTATGCGCTGCGTTCCAATATCGATCTGTTTTATACCCCAGGCGAAATTCTGCAAGGCAAAGGTGAGAAGCATGAAAAGCCTGAGATCGGGCAACGTTTGCGTATTGGCGGCATGGTGATGCCGGGCTCGGTGAAGCGCGATCAGCAAAGCTTGCAGGTGAGCTTTAAAGTGTACGACGCCCGTGGGGCGATCGACGTCACCTATGACGGCATTCTGCCGGATCTGTTCCGTGAGGGGCAGGGCGTGGTGGCGCAGGGCGTGCTGGGTGAAGGGAACGTGGTTAACGCCCGCGAAGTGCTGGCCAAGCACGATGAGAAATACACGCCGCCGGAAGTGGCGGAGGCGATGAAAGACAATCACCAACGCCCGGCAGAGGCCTATGTCACTCCGCAGGCTGGGAGCAGCAAGTCATGATGCCTGAAGTCGGGAGTTTTCTGCTGTGTCTGGCGCTGGCGATTTCGCTGTTGCTGAGCATTTATCCGCAATGGGGCGCGGCGCGCCTGGATCAACGCCTGATGGCGGCCGCCCGTCCGCTGACCTATGGCATGTTTGCTGCCATTACGCTGGCATTTTTCTGCCTGGTGCATGCGTTTGTCACCAATGATTTTACCGTGGCCTACGTGGCCGCCAACTCCAATACGCAACTGCCGGTGTATTACCGTATCGCCGCCACCTGGGGCGCCCATGAAGGGTCGTTACTGCTGTGGGTACTGTTGCTGAGCTGTTGGTCGCTGGCGGTAGCCCTGTTTAGCCGCGCGATGCCGCAAGATGCGGTGGCGCGGGTGCTGTCGGTGATGGGGATGATTACCGCCGGTTTTCTGCTGTTTATCATCATGACTTCCAACCCGTTTACCCGCACTTTGCCGAGCTTCCCGATTGACGGCAGCGATCTCAACCCGCTGTTGCAGGATATCGGGCTGATCTTCCACCCGCCGCTGCTGTATATGGGCTACGTTGGTTTCTCGGTGGCTTTTGCCTTTGCCATTGCTTCGCTGATGGCCGGGCGGCTCGATACCGCCTGGGCGCGCTGGTCCCGTCCGTGGACCATGGCGGCCTGGGTGTTTCTGACCATGGGCATCGTGTTGGGTTCAGCCTGGGCTTACTATGAGCTGGGCTGGGGCGGCTGGTGGTTCTGGGATCCGGTGGAAAATGCGTCCTTTATGCCGTGGCTGGCGGGAACCGCGCTGATCCACTCGTTGGCGGTGACCGAGAAACGCGGCACCTTCAAAGCCTGGACGGTATTGCTGGCGATTACGGCTTTCTCGCTGTGCCTGCTAGGCACCTTCCTGGTGCGTTCCGGCGTGCTGGTTTCCGTCCATTCGTTTGCCTCCGATCCGGCTCGCGGCATGTTTATTCTCGCCTATCTGGTGTTGGTGATCGGTGGTTCGCTGCTGCTGTATGCGGTGAAGGGCGGGCAGGTGCGCAGCCGGGTGCAGCACGAAACCTTCTCGCGAGAAACCTTCCTGCTGGGCAATAACCTGCTGCTGATCGCCGCTATGCTGGTGGTGTTGCTGGGTACGCTGTTGCCGCTGGTGCATAAGCAACTGGGGCTGGGCAGTATTTCCATCGGCGAGCCGTTCTTCAATACCATGTTCACCTGGCTGATGGCCCCGCTGGCGCTGCTGTTGGGGATTGGGCCGCTGGTACGCTGGCGTCGTGACGAACCCAGCAAACTCTGGCGTCGCCTGAGTGTCGCGTTGGTGGTGACCTTGCTGCTGTCGATGCTGTTGCCTTGGCTGCTGCAAGATAGCATTGCTGGCATGACGGTAGTCGGGCTGATGATGGCGGTATGGGTGATCGTGCTGACGTTGATGGAGCTGCATGAGCGCGCCACTCATCGCCATGGTTTCTGGCAGGGCTTGACACAGCTTTCCCGCAGCCATTGGGGCATGGTGTTAGGCCACTTGGGCGTGGCGGTAACGGTCATTGGCATCGCTTTCAGCCAGAATTACAGCGTGGAGCGCGATGTGCGCATGAAGGCCGGTGATAGTGTGGAAATTCATGATTATCGCTTCACCTTCCGCGACGTTCACGACATTCGTGGTTCGAACTATACCGGCGGCGTCGGGATTATTGACGTGACGCGCAACGGCAAGCCAGAGGCCACATTGCATGCCGAAAAACGCTACTACAACATAGCGCGCAGCATGATGACCGAGGCGGCCATCGACGGTGGCCTGACGCGCGATCTGTATGCCGCTCTGGGTGAAGAGTTGGAAGAGGGTGCATGGGCGGTGCGGCTGTACTACAAACCTTTTGTCCGCTGGATCTGGTTCGGTGGCGTGTTTATGGCGCTGGGTGGCGTGCTGTGTATTCTCGATCCGCGTTACCGCATGAGCAAAAAACTTAAACGTGAAGCCAAATTGGGGGAACAGGCATGAGACGTAATCTGTTGTTTATTCCGTTAATCTTGTTCCTGCTGTTGGTGGCGGCATTGCTGGTGCAACTGACGCGTAACGCCGGGGGGGAAGATCCAACCATGCTGGAATCCGCATTGATCGGCAAACCGGTGCCGACTTTTAAGCTGGAGTCGCTGGAACAGCCTGGCAAAACCTTCGATCAGGCGGTGCTGCGTAACGGTAAACCGATGCTGCTCAACGTTTGGGCGACCTGGTGCCCCACCTGCCGTGCTGAGCATCAATACCTCAATACGCTGGCCGCTCAAGGAGTTCGCGTCGTTGGGCTGAACTACAAAGACGATCGGGCTAAAGCGATCACCTGGCTTAATCAGTTGGGTAATCCTTATGCCCTCAGTTTGTTCGACGGCGATGGCATGCTGGGGCTGGATCTTGGTGTTTATGGTGCGCCGGAAACTTTCCTGATCGACGGTGACGGCATTATCCGTTATCGCCACGCCGGGGACATGAATGAACGTGTCTGGCAGCAGGAAGTTTTGCCGCTGTACCGCAAATACGGGGGTGATGCATGAGGCTGATGACGCTGATGTTGGCTGCATTGCTGAGTTGGAGCGCGGCGGCGGCGATCGACACCTATCAATTCAATTCGGTTGAGCAGGAGCAGCAATACCGCGAACTGACCGAACAACTACGCTGCCCTAAATGCCAGAACAACAGCATTGCCGATTCCAACGCTATCATCGCGGCGGATATGCGCACCAAAGTGTACGAACTGATGATGCAGGGGCAAAACAAGCAGCAGGTGGTTGATTATATGGTGGCGCGCTACGGCAATTTTGTTACCTATGAACCGCCGGTAACTCCCGCCACGCTGATCCTATGGGTTGGGCCGTTGCTGTTTGTGCTGATCGGTGGGGCGGTGGTGTTATTGCGTACCCGCCATTGCCGGGCGAGTACGGGTCATGAAGATTTCTCCGAACAGGAGCAGCAGCGCTTGGCCGCGTTGCTGAAAGAGACTGAGAGGAAGAAACCCTAATGGCTTTTTGGCTGATGGTTATTGTGCTGTTGATTGGGGCTGCCGCTTTGCTGGTGGTTCCCGCGCTGCGCCAGAGTAAAGAGAATACGGCGACCAGCCGTGATGCGTTGAACAAGGCATTGTATCAGGATCGCCTCAGCGAGTTGGAGCAGGATGAACAGCAGGGCGTAGTGGCAGAACGTCCTGAAATGGTCAAGGAACTGCAACAGAACCTGTTGAATGATATCCCTGGGCAGCAGGAAGGGCGGGCGCGGCCCATCAACCGTTGGGCGTTGGTGCCCGGTGTGCTGGTGGTGGTGGTAGCCGTTGGGTTTTATCTGAAAACCGGCGGGTTGGCTCAGGTTCAGGCTTGGCATCAGGTAGAATCGCAGATGCCTGAACTGCGTAAACGCGTGGCTGATGAGCGTGCTCAACCGCTAACCCAAGAAGAGATTGCCCGCCTTGGGCTGGGGTTACGCACCGCGTTGCAGGATGATGACAGGAATATTAACGACTGGATGATGCTGGGCCGCGTCGGGATGGCGCTCAACAATGCCACCACCGCGACGCAGGCTTTCGCCCATGCCTATCGCCTGGAGCCGAATAACATGGATGTGCGCCTCGGCTATGCCGAAGTGTTGACGCGCTCCAACGATCCGCAAGATAATCAGCAAGCTAACGATTTGCTGCGCAAAATGGCGGCTGAAGATCATACTAATCTTCGGGTGTTCAGCCTGCTGGCGTTTAATGCGTTTGAGCAGGGGGATTATCAACAGGCAATCGGTGCCTGGCAGGTAATGCTGAAGTTATTACCGGCTGGCGATCCGCGTAGCGAAGTGATCAAGCGCAGCATTGAACAAGCAAAAGTACAGGCAGGAGAAGAAACTGTTAAACTTGTAGTTAATGTCACACTGTCGCCAGAAGCGGCAAAAGCATTACCGCAACAAGGAACGCTGATCGTTTCGGTTACTGATGGTGCTAGCCCAGTGCCGGTCGCTGTTAAACAATTGCCTTTGAGCCGTTTTCCGCTGTCATTTTCTGTCGATGACAGCAACGCTATGATGCCTGAACGCCTGCTTTCGGCACTGCATCAGGTGAAGATACGTATTCGTCTTTCACAAGATGGCCTGGTTACCCCACAGCCGGGTGATTGGTTTGGTGAAAGTGCGTTGCAGAAATTCAGCGGCAAAGAGCAGGTTAGCGTTCAGATAGACAAACAGGTTCCCTGATAACAAACTGAATGGGTTTCATGGAGAAGCATATGAACTTTCGCCTGACTGGGCTGGCTTTCGCAACGGTACTCTTGGTGGGCTGTGCCAGTACACCTGGCAACAATCCGCAAGGGCGTTCTGATCCCCTTGAAGGGTTCAACCGGGCGATGTTTAACTTTAACTACAACGTGATGGATCCTTATGTAGTTCGCCCAGTAGCGGTGGTATGGCGTGATTATGTGCCGATGCCTGCACGTAATGGCTTAAGCAACTTTACTTCCAACCTGGAAGAACCCGCCAGCATGGTGAACGAATTCCTGCGTGGGAACCCGTATCAGGGCATGATCCACTTTAACCGCTTCTTCCTGAATACCCTTCTGGGGATGGGCGGGTTGATCGATGTGGCTGGCATGGCGAACCCGAAACTGGCGCGTGTAGATGCTCGTCGTTTTGGTGGTACGCTGGGTAACTACGGCGTGGGCTACGGCCCATACGTTCACCTGCCGGTTTATGGTAGTTTTACCATTCGTGAAGATGGTGGTGACTGGGCAGATAGCGTTTATCCGGTGTTAAGCTATCTGACCTTCTGGATGTCGGCAGGTAAATGGGCGGTGGAAGGGGTGGAAACCCGTGCGCGGTTGCTGGATTCCGATGGCCTGCTGCGAAACTCTTCCGATCCTTACGTGCTGACGCGCGAAGCCTACTTCCAGCGTCATGATTTCAAGGCCAGCGGTGGCGCACTCAAGCCACAAGAAAACCCGAATGCCAAGGCAATTCAGGGTGATTTGGACGAGATCGACTCATCGAAATAAGCCCTTTTTTATTACTGAAACCCGCTTAATTGCGGGTTTTTTTATAAAAATGACATATAAAAAGCGCCGTTGCAGGCGCTTTTGGGTATGGCTGAATCGATTAGAAACTGTAGTTGAAGTTGGCGCCAGACAACCAGGCGGTACCTTCAGAATCGAAGGTATATGGGCCTTCGTGAATGGTCACTTTCTGGCCGTGCATATAGGCGAGACCAACATCAACAGAGGCATCTTTGTTGAAGGCGTAGGTGGTACCCAAGCTGAACCAGGTACGGTTCTGATCCGGAATTGAGATAGAACGGTTGGCAGCAGGAACCGGGCTTTGGTCGAAGGCGACACCGGTACGGAAGGTCCAGTTATCGTCATAGAAATAAGTGGTACCCAGCGCCATGCGGTAGGCATCGCGGAAGCCTTCATGCTTATAGAACAATGTTTGCCCATTGCTACCGGTAGCTTTCAATTCTTGGAACTGGCTCCAGGTGTTGTAAGCCATGCTGTAGTGGATAGCCCACTGCGGTGCCACTTTGTTATAACCTGAAACCTCCCACATTTCTGGCAGATTCAGATCCAGCGAACCAGGAATGGTGCTGCCATTGGTACCCCATGGCAAACCAGTGACCGATTGAGCTGGGTTGAAGGCTGAAGGCAGGTCACTCGAGTAATCGCCATCGAAGCTAATCTTCACTTTTGAACGATAGGTGAAGCCATAGCGGTTATTCTCATCGATTTCATACAGGAGACCGGCATTCCAGCCATAACCCCAACGGTTGCCTTCCAGCTTGGAAATCTGCGTAGTCGCAGGAATTCCCTTACTGAGCAAACTCTCACCAGCACGGCGCTCAAGTTTTGCATCGGCGTTAACCGCGTTAAAACCTAACCCGAAGCTGAAGTTCTGATTCAGACGGTAAGCCGTACTGAGGTTCAGGTTGATGGTGGTGAGATCGGTTTTACCCCCGTAAGGGCCTGCGGTGTAGCTGTCACTGAATTCTGTCGCCAAACCGTAGTTACTGATCACAGAACCACTTACGGCCCATTGTTCGTTCAGTGGTTGAATATAGTGCAGGTTCGGCACCCAGGCGGTTGGCGCGATATTTTTCGCATCCAGGCTGGCACCGCTAGGTGATCTGCCGCTGATATCAACGTTTGGGTTAATGAAGACTGCGCCAGCAGAGAGAGTTGGGCGGTCAAACATCATCATAGTTGCTGGGTTACGGCTTGCAGAGGCTGCTGAATCCGCCATTGCGCCTTCGCCAGAATAAGCACGCCCTAAACCGACTGATGAGAACTCATTCAGTTGGAATCCTGCGGCATATACGTTTGAAGAGATAATCGCCACTGCAACTGCAAGAGCTGATTTAGTGAACAGGTTTTTCTGGCTCATGACCAAAACCTCATTTTATATTTTTATTTAAACTATGTTACACAGGGTAACAATGAAAAATAATTGTAGAGGTCTGTTCGCAATTAGACAAATCAGACCAGTGACTGAATTATAGGTCCGACCTGTTGTGTTGTTGCAAGTTTGTTTGGCATTTATTTCGAAAATGATATCAAAAAAGAGATCTGCATTACAAAAAAAGCGAAAGAGTAATGAAACTTTTACTATTTCTTAGCAGACAGCGATTTCTATTCTGTGTTTTTCAGCCCTTGAAGCACTTACAAAAAGTAAGGCTAGTGATTGGACTGCCCGAGGCGTAAAATAACCACAGTATTTTATTTACTTGCGCCAGATCATCAATGGCTTTTGGGGCGAGTTTGATGCAGCCCGTGAGGAGATTTTAAACATGTCAGATGCAATTAATAAATGCAGTACGCAGGAAACCGCAGCCTGTTGCTGTATGGATGTCGGCACCATTATGGATAATACCGATTGCACCGCTTCCTACAGCCAGGTATTTGCCAGTCAGCAGGATGCAGAGCAAACTCTAGCAGCCTTGACCGAAAAGGCGCGCGGCGTTGAATCGGATCCTTGTGATATCAGCAGCAGCATTAAACCGGTTAACGGCGGCGTGCAATTGGATATTGATTTTACTTTTGCCTGCCAGGCAGAAACTCTGATCTTCCAACTCGGCCTGCGTTAATTGCCTTGCAAACCTGCGCAACATTTCTTGCGCAGGTTGTTTTATTCCCTTCTGCCCTTAGCTATCCCCTCATATGAGTGAGGCATGGTACGGCTTCTGAGGTATGATCTCCGTTATTGACCCGCTAATAACGAGCAGACAATCTCCATGCTTAACCACGAAATAATCCTTAACCACATTGATGACATATTCGGGCAGGACATGCATGCCAAGCGTGTATTGTCGCTCGCCAATGCAACCCACGGGGTGATTGAGTCGGGCTCATTGGCCATCCATGCAATTGGCAATGGGCTCTCTTTGGCAAGCGGCCTTGAGCGAAAGCACGCCGTCAAGCAGGTTGATAGACTGCTCACCAACACTAAACTAAACGTCTGGAGCCTGTTTGATGACTGGGTTCCCTATGTGGTGGCTGAACGTACTGACATCGTCGTCTCCATGGATTGGACTGAGTTTGATACTGATGACCACAGCACCCTGGTTATCAGCTTGCAAACCAACCATGGACGCAACACGCCGCTCCTGTGGAAAACCCACCAGAAATCCTTGCTCAAAGGGCAACGCAACGCTCATGAAAAGGCGCTGTTAACCAAGCTCAGGAAGACCTTGCCGCAAGGGGTTTTTGTCACCGTCGTGGCGGACCGTGGCTTCGGTTATATGGCGTTGTTTGAACGTCTTGAACAAGAGTTGGGTTTTGCCTATATCATTCGTTTTAAAAGCAATATTCTCGTTGGCTACCCAGGTATGGCTCAGGTGCCGGCGACTGAATGGCTTACCCCGACCGGGCGAACTCGCACGCTCAAAGAGGTGGAGCTTACCGGGCAACGACAGCGGGTCGAGCGGGTCTATTGCTGTCACAAGAGCGGTATGAAAGAGCCGTGGTTTCTGGCGAGTAATCGCGTCGATTTGAGCGCTGCCAAGGCCTTGAGTCTGTATGGTCAGCGCTGGGGTATCGAGAGCAGTTTTCGGGACATCAAGGACTACAGATTTGGCATGGGAATGGGTCAGGTTCGTGTCAAAAATCCGGCACGACGCGACCGATTATTTCTGTTCAGTGCGCTGGCGATAGTCCTGTTGACGCTGCTGGGCAAGGCGGGTGACAGCGTGGGTCTGGAACGAACGATCAAGGTCAATACCAGCAAAAGCCGAACGTATTCATTTTTCCGACAGGGTGTCATCTACTATCAGTTGCTGCCTAAAATGAAAGAAGCCTACGCGACGTTGTTGATGGAGAAGTTTACTTATTACCTGAGGCAGCATCGGTTATATACCCGCACACTTGGAATTATTTGAGTCTCTAAAAATGAGGGGATCATTGCAGCATCGGTTATATACCCGCACACTTGGAATTATTTGAGTCTCTAAAAATGAGGGGATCATTAAGCCTTCTGCCGGAAAGTTGCTCCCGCTCCCAGTTTTTACTTCTGTTAGTTTGCCAAATATAAACATTCGGTTAACAATGACTCCATCAGGTCAGACCTCTTTTTGCCCGTTGTGTTGACGGCCTATCTTCAGGAGCGTTTATGAGTAAGGCACTGCCGTTGGTTACCCGCAATGGCGATCGTATCGCCATCGTTAATGGATTACGTACCCCTTTCGCCAAACAGGCGACCGCTTATCACGGTATTCCGGCGGTCGATCTCGGCAAAACGGCGGTGAGTGAGCTACTGGCCCGCACGGGGATTGATCCGGCATTGATCGAACAACTGGTGTTTGGCCAAGTGGTGCAAATGCCAGAAGCGCCCAACATTGCGCGGGAGATCGTGCTCGGCACTGGCATGAGCGTGCATACCGATGCCTATAGCGTTTCGCGCGCCTGTGCCACCAGCTTCCAGGCGATCGCCAACGTGGCGGAAAGCATCATGGCTGGCAGCATCAGCGTCGGCATTGCCGGTGGGGCTGATTCCTCTTCGGTGCTGCCGATCGGTGTCAGCAAGGCGCTGGCACGCACGCTGGTGGACGTCAACAAGGCACGTACCCTGTCGCAACGCCTGAAGCTGTTCAGCAAGCTCAAATTTCGCGATTTGATGCCGGTGCCACCGGCAGTCGCCGAGTATTCTACCGGCTTGCGCATGGGCGATACCGCCGAGCAAATGGCAAAAACCCACGGCATTACCCGCGAACAGCAGGATGCGCTGGCGCATCGCTCGCACCAACTGGCTGCCAAAGCCTGGGAGCAGGGGTTGTTGCATGATGAAGTGATGACGGCCTACGTTCCCCCCTATAAAACGCCGCTTGCTGAAGACAACAACGTCCGCAAAGATTCCAGCCTGGAATCCTATGCCCGGTTGAAACCGGCGTTTGATCGTAAACATGGCAGCGTAACCGCAGCCAACAGTACCCCGCTGACTGACGGAGCCGCAGCCGTGTTGCTGATGAGCGAATCCCGCGCCAAAGAACTCGGGCTGGAGCCGCTGGGCTACTTGCGCAGCTTTGCCTTTGCCGCCATCGACGTTTGGGAAGATATGCTGCTCGGCCCCTCTTATGCCACACCGCTGGCGTTGGATCGGGCCGGTATTACCCTGGCGGATCTCACATTGATTGATATGCACGAAGCCTTTGCCGCACAAACCTTGGCTAACCTGAAAATGTTTGCCAGTGCTGAGTTTGCCCGGCAGAAACTGGGGCGTGACCAGGCGATTGGCGAAGTGGATATGGACAAATTCAACGTGCTGGGGGGTTCGATTGCCTACGGCCATCCGTTTGCGGCTACCGGAGCACGCATGATTACCCAGATGCTGCATGAGCTCAAACGGCGTGGCGGCGGCCTGGGGCTGGCAACGGCCTGCGCGGCGGGTGGATTGGGTGCGGCGATGATTGTGGAGGTGGAGTGATGAGCTTCGAGAATGCACTGCATGAACAGCGCGCCAAAGCGTCGGCATTTCATCTGATCTTGCGCCCAGACAATATCGGCGTGATCACCATTGATGTGCCGGGGGAAAAGGTGAATACGCTGAAGGCAGAGTTTGTTCAGCAGGTCAATGAAGTGCTGCTCAAAGCTCAGCAGTTTCCGGCGCTGGAAGGGCTGGTGATCCTGTCTGGCAAACCGGACTCCTTTATTGCCGGTGCCGATATCACCATGATTGCCGCCTGCAAGAGTGCCAAAGAGGCCGAAGCGCTGGCCAAAAAAGGGCAGAGCACCTTGGCACAGATTGCCGCGTTCCCGGTGCCGGTTATCGCCGCCATTCACGGGGCTTGTTTGGGCGGCGGGCTGGAGTTGGCATTGGCCTGCCATGGCCGCGTGTGTTCGCTGGATGACAAAACGGCGCTCGGCCTGCCGGAAGTGCAACTGGGCCTGTTACCGGGCTCGGGTGGCACACAGCGTTTGCCACGCCTGATCGGTGCGCGTCATGCGTTAGATATGATCCTGACCGGTAAGCAGATTCGCGCACGACAGGCGTTGCGCCTGGGGCTGGTGGATGATGCGGTGCCTCAGTCGATTTTGTTGCAGGCCGCCATTGAACGCGTGAAACAAGGCTGGAAATCCCGCCGTGAACTGCCGTGGCAGGAGCGCCTGCTTAACGGCCCGCTGGGCAAGAACCTGCTGTTTAGCATCGTGCGTAAAAAAACGCTGGAGAAAACCCACGGTAATTATCCGGCGGCAGAACGCATTATTCAGGTGGTCCGTACCGGTTTGGATCAGGGCAGCGCCAGCGGTTATGAAGCGGAAGCCCGCGCGTTCGGTGAATTGGCGATGACGCCACAATCAGCCGCGTTACGCAGCCTGTTCTTTGCTTCGACAGCCTTGAAGAAAGAGCGCGGGGGTGATGCACAGCCGCATCAGCTACAGCGCGTTGGCGTGCTCGGCGGTGGCCTGATGGGCGGCGGCATTGCCTGCGTGACGGCCACGCGCGGCGGTTTGCCGGTGCGCATCAAAGATGTAAACGAGCAGGGAATCAACCATGCGTTGAAATACACCTGGGATCTGCTGGGGAAACGGGTACGCAGCAAGCGTATGCGCCCGGCAGAGCGGCAAAAGCAGATGATGCTGATCTCCGGTTCAACCGATTACCGCGGTTTTGAACGCGTCGATATCGTGGTTGAGGCGGTGTTTGAAGATATCACCCTCAAGCAGCAGATGGTGGCAGACATTGAGCAGCATGCGGCTCCGCATACCGTTTTCGCCTCTAATACCTCATCGCTGCCCATCAGCCAGATTGCTGCCAAGGCGGCCAGACCGCAACAGGTTATCGGCCTGCACTACTTCAGCCCGGTAGATAAAATGCCGCTGGTGGAAGTGATCCCGCATGCCACCACCAGTGAAGAAACTATTGCCACTACCGTGGCGTTGGCGCAAAAACAGGGTAAAACGGCGATTGTGGTGGCCGATCGCGCCGGTTTTTACGTCAACCGTATTCTGGCTCCTTATATTAATGAAGCGGCGCGCTGCCTGCTGCAAGGTGAGCCGATCGAATCACTGGATAAAGCGCTGGTGGACTTCGGCTTCCCGGTCGGGCCGATCATGCTGTTGGACGAAGTGGGGATCGACGTCGGCACCAAGATTACCCCGATCCTGACCGCCGAACTGGGGCCGCGTTTTGCCGCACCGGCAGCGTTTGAGGCGGTGCTGAAAGATGGCCGTAAAGGGCGTAAGAATGGCCGCGGTTTTTATCTGTATCCGGCTGAGGGAAGCAAACGCCAGGCACGCAAACGTGAAGATGGCAGCATTTATACGCTATTGGGGATCACCGCCAAAGCCCATATTCAACATGCGGTGATCGCCCAGCGCTGTGTGATGCTGATGCTGAACGAGGCGGCACGTTGCCTGGAGGAGGGGGTGATCCGCAGTGCGCGTGATGGCGATATCGGTGCGGTATTTGGTATCGGTTTCCCACCGTTCCTCGGTGGCCCTTTCCGTTACATGGATCAGCTTGGTGCGGAGAAGGTGGTAAAAACTCTGCGATCTCTTCAACAACAGTATGGTGAACACTTTGCACCATGCGAACGCTTGCAGCGTATGGCTGAGCAGGGCGAACGCTTTTATCCGTAGGGATCAGGTAAGCATTGCGGCCCGGCTTGCGCTACAGTTTGATCAGGGCCGCACTGTGATCGTTATCACTCCTTGCAACACCTGCAATCCCGGATGCTGTACAGGGAGATAGGGGAGAGGTAACGTAGCGTACCGATGGCGGATCACTCAGCACCATCGGGGAACCCATCATAGTCAGGTTAAAATTCAACCTGTTGAATTAATGGCTATGTGGGTAATGAATTTACGTTAGAGCACTGTTGGTGCAATAAACAGCGTTTTCTTTACGTGAACTTTCAGGCAAAATGCCCGGCCGCCATAGAGAGACGGCGCATTATCGTTTTAAAGCTCTTTGCTTTGGGCTTGTGCTCTTGAGTGCAACTCGGCGATACAGCACGCTCGGCGTTTCTGTATGGTGTTATTTTGTCAACAACAGCGGTGCAATATGCAAGTTTTGATTATGCGTCACGGAGAGGCGGCACTTGATGCAGCCAGTGATTCAGTAAGGCCTCTTACTGCGTGCGGCCGTGATGAGTCGCGTCAGATGGCGGCCTGGTTGAACACCAAGTCGGTGGATATTGAACGCGTGCTGGTCAGCCCTTATCTGCGCGCTGAACAGACGCTGGAAGTGGTACGCGAAGCGTTAACGCTGCCGGAAGGCGCAGAAATCTTGCCTGAGCTGACGCCGGGCGGTGATGCCGGGTTGGTAAGCTGCTATTTGCAGGTACTGGCGAAAGAAGGGGTCGGCGCGGTGCTGGTGGTTTCTCACCTGCCGTTGGTCGGTTATTTAGTGGCCGAGCTGTGCCCAGGCGAATGTCCGCCCATGTTTGCCACCTCGGCCATTGCCAATGTCGAGCTGGCTGCGGATGGCAGCAGCGGCACCTTTGAATGGCAGGTTGGCCCGTCGCAGGCGATGTCGAAGGTCTGCTAAACGCGTTGGCATAATAGAAGGGCGATGTACATCATCGCCCTTTGTCATTTCTGTGTGATTACTCTTCCAGTTCGATCAACAGCAGCACCGCCGCATTGCCCCCCCATTCTTTGGGGGCTTGATGAAACGCTAGCACGTCCGGGTGCTGTGCCAGCCATAACGGGGTCTGCTGCTTGAGGACATGCTTGCCGTGGCCGTGCATCACGCAGGCACAATGAACGTGCTCACGTTTGCAGGCGGCGATCATGGCACCTAACTCCTGCTTGGCCTGCAACTGCGTCAGGCCGTGCAGATCGAGAAACAGATCCGGCACGTAATCCCCACGGCGCAGCTTTTTCAATTCGTAGTGATCATAGCCAGGGCGTACATAACGCGTTGGGCCGTCATCATCCAACTGTGGCTGAAATTCGTCAGAAAAATAAAAGCTGTCGTCGACCTGCTCTTGCAACAAGCGCTGCGGGGCGATTTGCCGGGTTTTCATTTTCGGCTTGGGGTGGACGATGGTGTCCTGCCGCAGCCTTCTTGCTCCGGCTACCGACTCCCTGAAGAGCTGTAATTCATCTCTGCTCAATGGGTGTTTATTCTTCATTATTCTCTCACCGGATATCATTTCTGGTTATTGTCCTACACGGCCTTTGGTGCGGTAGAAATACGTAGTCTATTTGTAGGAGCGCACCTAGTTTACCCTGTCGAAGGGTTCTGTCGACGCAAAACTGGGGCCGAATGCCAACGAGAAGGGCTTAACACCACTATTGCTGCTGATTTGTCGCAGGCTTCATGGCAAACTGTGGCGCTAAATCACGAATTACCGCGCCTGCTGGAGGGCAAATTGGACAAAATTTTCGTCGAAGAAGCAGTGAATGAACTGCACACCATTCAGGATATGCTGCGCTGGGCCGTAAGCCGGTTCAATGCCGCCAATATCTACTATGGTCACGGAACCGATAATCCGTGGGACGAAGCGGTGCAATTGGTTCTGCCCAGCCTGTTCCTGCCGCTGGATATCCCTGAAGATATGCGTACCGCACGTCTGACGTCCAGCGAGCGTCAGCGCATCGTTGAGCGGGTGATCCGCCGGGTTAACGAGCGTATTCCGGTGGCTTATCTCACCAACAAAGCCTGGTTCTGCGGTATGGAGTTCTATGTTGACGAGCGCGTGCTGGTGCCGCGTTCGCCGATTGGCGAGTTGATCGACAATCGCTTCAACGCGCTGATCCCGCATCCGCCGCGCTATATTCTGGACATGTGTACCGGCAGCGGCTGTATTGCCATCGCCTGTGGTTATGCTTTCCCAGAAGCGGAAGTGGACGCGGTGGATATCTCTGCGGACGTGCTGGCCGTGACCGAGCGCAACATTCAGGCGCACGGCGTTGAGCATCAGGTGATCCCGATCCGTTCCGATCTGTTCCGCGACGTTCCGGCGATCAAGTACGATCTGATCGTCACCAATCCGCCGTATGTTGATGCCGAAGACATGTCCGATCTGCCGCAGGAGTTCCGCTTTGAGCCGGAGCTAGGCTTGGCGGCGGGCAGCGACGGCCTGAAGCTGGTGCGCCGCATCCTGGCCTGTGCGCCAGACTTCCTGAGCGACGATGGCGTGCTGATTTGCGAAGTGGGTAACAGCATGGTGCATCTGATGGAGCAATATCCAGATATCCCGTTCACCTGGCTGGAGTTTGACAACGGCGGTGACGGCGTGTTTATGCTCACCAAACAGCAACTGATTGACTGCAAAGATCACTTCAGTCTCTATCGCAGCTGATTAATCCAACAAATAATAGTAAGGAGCCGTGATGGCAGGGAACAGTATTGGGCAGTTTTTCCGCGTCACTACATTTGGTGAATCTCACGGTGTGGCGCTGGGATGTATCGTTGACGGCGTACCACCGGGCATTCCGTTGACCGAGGCCGATTTGCAGCACGATCTGGATCGTCGTCGTCCAGGCACTTCACGCTATACCACGCAACGCCGCGAACCGGATCAGGTGAGGATCCTCTCTGGCGTATTTGAGGGCGTCACCACCGGCACCAGCATTGGCCTGATAATTGAAAACACCGATCAGCGCTCGCAGGATTACGGTGCGATCAAAGATGTGTTCCGCCCAGGGCATGCCGATTACACCTACGAGCAGAAATATGGCGTGCGCGACTACCGCGGCGGTGGCCGTTCCTCGGCGCGCGAAACCGCGATGCGCGTGGCTGCCGGAGCGATTGCCAAAAAGTATCTGGCACAAAAATTTGGCGTCCAAGTGCGTGGCTATCTGGCGCAGATTGGTGACGTGAGCTGTGAGCTGAAAGATTGGGATCAGGTAGAACAGAACCCGTTCTTCTGCCCAGACCCTGGCAAACTGGAAGCGTTGGACGAACTGATGCGCGCGCTGAAAAAAGAGGGCGACTCGATCGGGGCCAAAGTCACGGTGGTAGCGGAAAATGTGCCGGTGGGCCTCGGTGAACCGGTGTTTGATCGCCTGGATGCCGATCTGGCGCATGCGCTGATGAGCATCAACGCGGTAAAAGGCGTGGAAATCGGTGACGGTTTTGCCGTGGTGACCAAGCGCGGTAGCGAAAACCGCGATGAAATCACCCCAGAAGGTTTCCAGAGCAACCATGCGGGCGGCATTCTCGGCGGGATCAGCAGCGGCCAGCCAGTGGTGGCGCATCTGGCGCTGAAACCGACCTCCAGCATTATGGTGCCGGGCCGCACCATTAACCGCCAGGGTGAAGCGGTAGAAATGGTGACCCGTGGCCGCCACGATCCGTGCGTCGGTATCCGTGCGGTGCCGATCGCCGAAGCGATGATGGCGATTGTGCTGATGGATCACCTGCTGCGCCAGCGGGCGCAAAACGGTGATGTGATTTCTAACGTTCCTCGCTGGTAATTTTGATGAATAAATGGATGTTAGGCATCGTTGCCCTAATGGCTTCTGGGGCGGCCATGGCGCTCACGCCGTGGCAGAAAATTGATCACCCGGTGGCGGGCAGCCCGCAGGCGATTGGCGGTTTCTCCAATGGCTGTATTGTAGGGGCACAGCCGCTGCCGTTGAATTCCCCGAGCTATCAGGTGATGCGCACCGATCAGCGGCGCTATTTTGGTCACCCGGATCTGCTGGCGTTTATTCAACGCCTGAGTGACCAGGCTCATCAGAAAGCGCTGGGTACGGTGCTGATTGGTGATATGGGGATGCCAGCCGGTGGGCGCTTCAGCAGCGGCCATGCCAGCCACCAGTCGGGGCTGGATGTGGATATCTGGCTGCAACTGCCGCGCCAGCGCTGGAGTGCGCAGCAACTGCTCAAGCCGCAGCCGATCGATCTGGTGTCTGCCGACGGCAAACGCGTCGTCGATAGCCAGTGGCAGCCGCAGATTGAATCGTTGATCAAGATGGCGGCGCAGGATAGCGAAGTGACGCGCATCTTCGTTAACCCGGCGATTAAACTGCGCCTGTGCCAGGATGCGGGTGCGGATCGCAACTGGTTACACAAGGTGCGTCCGTGGTTTGCCCATCGTGCGCACATGCATGTTCGGTTACGCTGCCCGGCGGGCAGTCTGGAATGTGAAGATCAGGCTCCACCACCGGCCGGTGATGGCTGTGGCGAAGAGTTGATGAGCTGGTTCAAGCCTCAGCAACCGAATGCCAACCCGGTGAAGATTGAGCCACCGCCGCTGCCACCTTCCTGCCAGGTGTTGCTGGATAACCATTTCGCCAGCCGTTGATCTGCGAGATGATGAAGTTGCTGCAAGAGGTGCGTTCATGAGTAAAAAAGAGGCAGTGGTAAGCACCACTGCCGACTTTTCCGAAGTAGTACAATTAATAGATGCTGCTCGCAAGCATGCCTATCAGGCGGCCAATACCACCTTGATAGAATTGTATTGGCAAGTGGGCGCTTATATTAGTCACAAGGTTAAAGCGGCAGAATGGGGGGATGGTGTCATTAGCCAACTAGCGCAGCATCTGGCGTTGACGCAACCCAATCTAAAAGGCTTCACTCGCTCCAATCTGTTCCGCATGCGACAGTTTTACGATATATATCAAAATAATACAATTGTCGCGCCACTGGTGCGACAATTGCCATGGACACATAATCTGATCATCTTAGGGCGCAGCAAGCACCCCGAAGAGCGTGAGTTTTATTTACAAATGGCACTCAAAGAGCGATGGACTAAACGCGAACTAGAGCGTCAGTTCAACACCACCTTATTCGAGCGTATGGTGCTCAATCCCGTAAAACGCTCAACGGTGCTGAGTGAAACGCAGCCAGAAGCCTTGGATCGCGATCACAAAAAGCCGCACGAAAACCCTGCCATTGGCGTGTTGCTGTGTGCCAATAAAGACGATGAAGTGGTGGAATATGCTCTTAGCCGTACTTTGTCACCTGCATTGATTGCACAATACCAGAGCACCTTGCCAGATAAGCAATTGTTGCAAGCAAAGTTACATGAATTTTATCTATTAAATATGGCTGAGGGGGCGGGTGATGGGGCGATATAAAGCGTATGGGAAATACCGTGGTGATGAGCCAGTATCGCCTGTCGTCGTAGCACACTGAATTTTTTTAACCCGGAACTTGCCAAAGGGTTCGCCCGCGTGGTGTTTGATATGCTCAAAGGAGCCTGAAGCAGTTGACCGATTGTCTCGATATAATCGGCCGGTTGAGTAGGGTATTGTTTCACTTTTTCAAGCAGGCAATCTATGGAAGGGCTGGTATTCGGTCCCGAATTACTCGGGATCTTGTTTTTTGTGGCAATGTTTGCCGGGTTTATTGATTCCATTGCCGGTGGCGGTGGGCTCCTGACCGTACCGGCCTTGCTGGCTGTGGGCCTGCCGCCAGCGCAGGCGCTGGCCACCAATAAACTGCAATCGGTTGGCGGATCCTTTTCCGCCAGCCTGTATTTTATCCGCCGTCGGGCGGTTGACCTTAACGATCAGAAGCTGACAATTTTCCTGACGCTGATCGGCTCGGTCATCGGTGCGATTCTGGTGCAGCATATGCGCGCCGACTTGCTGCGCCAGATGTTGCCCATTTTGGTGATCGGGATCGGTCTCTATTTCCTGTTAACCCCACGGATAGGGGAAAGCGATCGTCAACGCCGCTTGGGGGCGCTGCCATTCGGGCTGGTCGCTGGGGGTTGCGTAGGATTTTACGATGGCTTCTTTGGCCCAGGGGCGGGCTCATTTTATGCGCTGGCTTACGTCACGCTGTGCGGCTTTAACCTCGCCAAGGCAACCGCTCATGCCAAAGTGCTGAACTTTACCTCCAATCTGGGCAGCCTGGTGCTGTTTATTATCGGCGGTAAAGTGGTGTGGAGTATCGGTTTGGTGATGCTAGTCGGCCAGGTGCTTGGCGCGCGTATGGGGGCACATATGGTGCTGACCAAGGGCCAGAAGCTGATCCGGCCGATGATCGTGGTAGTTTCGCTGATCATGAGCTGCAAGCTGCTGTACGATAATCACGGTGCAGAAATCCAGCAGTGGCTGGCGTTGCATTTTTAACCGGCCAAAAGGGCGGCACGCGGCAAGATATCAGGTATAATTGCCGCCTTAATTTTGTGGTTATTTGAGTTTTTTTATGCCAGACACCCATCAATATTCACAACTGATTGAAGTTTTTAACCAGTGCTTCAGCGATGATTACAATACTCGCCTGGTCAAAGGCGATGATGAGCCGATCTATCTGCCAGCCGATGAAGAACTGCCGTACAACCGCATCGTTTTTGCCCACGGGTACTATGCCAGCGGGATGCATGAAATCTCCCACTGGTGTATTGCCGGGGCTGAGCGCCGCAAACTGGTGGATTTTGGCTACTGGTATTGCCCAGACGGGCGCGATGCCAAGACGCAGAGCGAATTCGAAGTGGTCGAGATCAATCCACAGGCGCTGGAGTGGATGTTCTGTGTCGCTGCCGGTTTCCCGTTCAACGTCAGTTGCGACAATCTCAACGGAGATTGCGAACCGGATCGCATCACATTCCAGCGCAAAGTGCGTACCCGCGTACTGGAACTGCTGGAGCAGGGAATACCCATACGTCCTGCGCGCTTTATTCAGGCGCTACAATCGTTTTACAATACGCCTCCGCTGGCGGCTGAGCATTTCCCTTACCCGGAAGATCTGTGAGGTAACGCCTGTTTTTTAATGAGGACGTTTGATGATCGAAGAATTCGAAGCGCGCATTCTGGCGCTGATTGATGACATGGTAGAACACGCCAGCGATGATGAACTGTTTGCCGGTGGCTACCTGCGCGGTCATCTCACGCTGGCGGTGGCCGAAGCCGAAGCGCACGACGAACACAGCGCCGAACAGCTCAAAGTCTGGGTGCAGAGCAGCCTGGATAAAGCCATCGCTGCTGGTGAGCTTTCCCCCCCGGATCAGGTATTGGTTCTCGGCATGTGGGAAAGGCTGTATCAGGCCGCACTCCCCACTGCGTAATTCTTCGGGTTCAGCGTGCTGAACCCGCTTCCCCTTTTGCTAAACCGCACGTCCTTTCAGTAACTTCCTGACCCACAGGCGATTCGGATTCAGCGCCGCCAGCATTTCGGCATCGCCCGGCAGCGGTTCGCCAAACAGTTGCGCCGCCAGAATTTCTGCGGCCAATGGGGCTGAACACAGGCCGCGCGATCCCAATGCGCCAATAACAAATAGCCCTGGATAAACCGGCGCATCGGCAATGGTTGCCCCGCACCGGCGTTGCTGTTGTAAATCCGCGTACTGCATCAGCGTGGCCGCATAATCCGGCAGTGCCCCTACCATTGGCATATGGTCACGAGTGGCGCTGCGCACGCCACAGCGCGCTTGCTGACCGCTGACATCCACCTGCTGCGGCCACGCTTGATCCGGCAGGCAGCGCAGCAGACGCGCGCGGTTTTCCTGCTGTTCGCTCTCGCGATATTCCGTATCACTTTCCCCGCGCTGATAGCTGGCACCAATGCAGTGCTGCCGGTTGGCTGGGTTGACCGGCGTCAGATAACCGTCGTAACACAGCACCTGTTTCAACCTGCTCAGCGCTGGCGTGGTGGGAATATGTGAAACCTGGCCGCGCACCGCCGTTACCGGCAGCGCTGCACTTTGTGCCAATGTTGGTAACTGATGGCCGTTCGCCAGGATCACCGTCGCGTGCTCGCCGGTATGTCCTGCGGCAAACTGTAGCTGCCAGCGTTCACCAATGCGCTGCAAGTCAGTAAGCATATATTGATAATGGCAAACCAAGCCTTGCTGCTGAGCCAAGGCCAATGCGGCGCGAGTCAGATCGGCAGGGCATAGCCAACCGCCCATTGGGTAACGGATACCGCCAAAGCCGGTGTCGATGCCGCATAGTTCGCTGAGAGTAGCGCGATCGGCCGCTTGCGCCAGCGCGGGTGGCCAGGTAACGGCCAGGATCTTGGCAATTTTCCCGGTGCTCTTTTCGTCATAGGCCAATTGGCTGACGCCGCACCACTGATGATCGAACTCAACCCCTTGTTGTAGCAAAGCATCGTACTGACGGCGGGCAAAAGGGAAGGCGGCGCTGAAGAAGCTTTCCAGCGCATCGCCCCGGCCATTCAGCAGGGGATAAAGCGCGCCTTGGCGGTTGCCGGAAGCCCCTTCTGCCGGTTGTGCATCGGCACAATACAGCGTGACCTTGGCACCGCGCCGCAACAGAGCCAGCGCGGTGAGCGCACTGGCAACGCCGCCGCCGATAATCGCCACATCATCGGTATTCTGGGCCGCCGGGCGCAGAAACCACGGTTGCGGGTGGGGGGCGGGCGGCGTTTCTGCGGGTAAAGTGCCGGTCAGCATTTCGCGCTTCTGACCAAAGCCTTTGCATTTGGCGACGGTAAAACCGGCCTGCTGCAAGCCGCGGCGCACAAACCCTGCCGCGGTGAAGGTGGCAAAACTGCCTTCCGGGCGGGCAAAGCGCGCCATCGCTGCAAACAGCAACTCGCTCCACATATCGGGGTTTTTCGATGGTGCAAAACCATCAAGGAACCAGGCGTCGATCTGGTTATTCATGCTGGCATCGAAATGCGGCAACAGCTCGTTGACATCGCCGAACCACAGATCGAGCGTGATGCGCCCTTCGGCCAGCAGCAGGCGGTGGCAACTCGGCAAGGGCAGCGGCCATTGGGCACGCAGTTCGCTGGCATAGGCGGCCAATTCTGGCCACTGCGCGTGAGCCGCTGCCAGATCGGCTAACTGTAACGGGAATTTTTCGAAGCTGATAAAGTGCAGGCGCTGTAACATTGCCTCGGGGGATTCTGCGTGAAAACGGGCGAAAGCCTGCCACAGAGTAAGAAAATTCAGCCCGGTGCCGAAGCCGGTTTCCGCCACAATAAACAGCGGGCGCGCATGCTGATTAAAACGCTGTGGTAACCGGTTGCCGTTAAGAAATACGTAGCGGGTTTCCTCCAGCCCATCCTGATTAGAAAAATAGACGTCATCAAACTGTTTCGAAACAGGTGTACCCTGTTCATTCCAGCTTAACGCTGCGGTTTGGATGGGGGTATGGCTCACGGTTTATTGCTCGTAATTCAAGGGGTGGCACGATTTTAGCGGCGGTGCTCTTGCGGTGCAAACCGGATAGATATAATACAGAATCATTCTGATCGGACTTGTTCGGCGTACATCTGTACGCTAAAGTGCGTTGCAAAATCCCGAATGTAAAATTGTGGAAGAGGTATTGAATGAAACGTGCAGTGATTACTGGCCTGGGAATCGTCTCCAGCATTGGTAACAACCAGCAGGAGGTCCTGGCAAGTTTGCAGGAAGGACGCTCTGGGATCACCTTCTCTCAGGAGCTGAAAGATTCCGGCATGCGTAGTCACGTATGGGGTGACGTTAAACTGGACACCACCGGTCTGATCGACCGCAAAGTGGTGCGCTTTATGAGCGATGCGTCCGTTTATGCCTTTCTTTCCATGGAACAGGCGATCAAAGACTCCGGTCTGGCCGCTGACCAGGTTTCCAACGATCGCACCGGCCTGGTGGTCGGTTCTGGCGGCGGTTCTCCGCGTAACCAGGTGGCAGGTTCTGACGGTATGCGTGCCAAAGGCCTGCGCGGCGTCGGCCCTTATATGGTCACCAAGGCGATGGCTTCCGGCGTTTCTGCCTGCTTGGCCACCCCATTCAAAATTCGCGGTGTGAACTATTCCATCAGCTCTGCCTGCGCAACCTCTGCACACTGTATCGGCCACGCGATGGAACTGATCCAACTGGGCAAACAGGACGTAGTATTCGCCGGCGGCGGTGAAGAACTGTGCTGGGAAATGGCCTGTGAGTTCGACGCAATGGGCGCGCTTTCTACCAGCTACAACGACACGCCAGAAAAAGCCTCCCGTACTTACGACGCAGCGCGTGACGGTTTCGTCATCGCCGGAGGTGGTGGCATGGTAGTGGTTGAAGAACTGGAGCACGCACTGGCTCGCGGCGCACATATTTATGCGGAAATCATCGGTTACGGCGCAACCTCCGACGGTGCTGATATGGTGGCTCCATCCGGTGAAGGCGCTGTGCGTTGCATGAAAATGGCACTGCAGGGCGTTGATACTCCTATCGATTACATGAACGTACACGGGACTTCTACGCCGGTTGGCGATGTGAAAGAACTGGGTGCGATTCGCGAAGTGTTTGGCGACAACACACCAGCGATCTCTTCCACCAAAGCCATGACCGGTCACTCACTGGGTGCGGCGGGCGTGCAGGAAGCGATCTACAGCCTGCTGATGGTTGAGCACGGTTTTATTGCGCCAAGCATCAACATCGATAACCTCGATGAGAAAGCGGCGGGCATGAATATCATTACCGAGCCAACCCAACGCGAATTGACCACCGTGATGTCCAACAGCTTCGGCTTTGGTGGCACCAACGCGACGCTGGTGATGCGCAAGCTGCAAAAATAAGTTTTTTGCTGCGAAGTTTCAAAAATCGGGCACGCTAAAACGTGCCCGATTTTTTTATGTCTACAATCTGCTTAGTTGACTGAAATCAAAGTATTTTCTGTGTTCAGGAATGTTCTCGGGGTGCTTTGTCAGCAGGTGTAAATTTTATTCCTGCGGTGATTTTCTGCCGATATACTCGGCGAAGTTTATCCATTTGGAATCGTGGCATGTCGGCTTTGGCGTCCATCTCTTTATCCATGCATCGGCTACGCTTCGCAAAGAAGCGGGCAGGCGTATGGCTATTGGCCGTCTGCTGGCTGTTGTTAAACAGCCAACTGGCTATTGCCAGCCATAGCTGTAATTTGCAATTCGCTGCCGAAGCACCGGCAGAGCAGCATATGATGCACATGCAGACAAACGATCCGGCGATGGACAGCATGCAGGCCGAAGGGCCACTGTGTGAAAAGCACTGCATTCCCGATCCTATGCAGCAGGATCACGGCAATTTAGCTTTGGCAGCGATCTTGCCTGCCAGTAGCGAACTGCTGGTGGTTGAACCTACTCAGCAGGCGCAATTCTCCCGCGCTGATTGGCAAACCCCTCCCATAGCAGGCCCTCCGGCAGAGATCGTGTTCTGCCGGTTCCGTGAATAGCCAAACCCTCCGCTTTGCCGTCCAAGACGACGATTTGTGTTGGTTATTGACTATTTTACGGAGCTATCATTATGCGTAACTTATTTGCCGCTGTTTTCATCTCTCTGTTTTTCTCTTCCGCCACTCTTGCTGCGGAAATGCAACACCATCAACCTGCCGCGCCAGCGGAGGATGCCGCTTATCACTCTACCGGGATCGTTAAAGCCTGGAGTGACAAGAAGGTATTGCTCGCTCATCCGGCGATCCCGGCCTTGAGTTGGCCGCCTATGACCATGAACTTTCTTCAGCCCCAACCGCCATTGCCAGCGTTGGCCGCAGGAACCCAGGTTGATTTCAGCTTCCGCCAGGTTGACGGTGGCTATCAACTGACGGCCATCAAAGCCAGCCAACAATAACGGGGGCGCTATGTCCAAATTACTTTCTCACCCATTGCGGGTGGGTTGGCTGCTGCTCGCCTGTTGCACGGCGAGCGTGCAGGCCGCCGAGCTGACGCTGGAGCAATCGCTGGCGGCGGCAGAGCGCTATTCGGCTGAGCTTTCCGCTAATCAGCATCAGGTGAATGCCTTGCAGAACATGGCCGATTCGGCGATGCAACTGCCCGATCCCAAATTAAAGATCGGGATTGAGAACGTGCCGGTGCAAGGCAACAACGCCCGGCGTCTGACCCGCGAGGGCATGACCATGGAGCGGGTTGGCATTATGCAGGACTACGTCAGCAGCAGTAAACGCCAGCGCAAGGCGGATACGCTGCGCGCCGAGGCGAGTAAAACCGCGGCGGGCAGCGCCACCATTCGTGCTCGCTTGCAGCAACAAACCGCGCAGGCGTGGTTGGAGTTGGCGCTGAGCCAGCAAACGCTGAAGGATGCCCAAACGCTGGTTAAAGAGAGTGAACGCCAGATCGCCGCGCAGCATAGCGGCGTTGCCAGCGGTAGTTCACCGGCCACTAACGTGATCGACGCGCGTTTGACCCTGCTGGCGATGCAGGATCGGCTCAGCGAGGCACAGCGTGATGTTGCCATCGCCCAGGCCCGCCTGACGCAGCTCACCGGCCAGCCAGAAGCCAGCACCCGCGGCGCGTTGCCGCACTTTGAACGCTTACCGGCTGAAAGCCAGCTGTTGCAGCAGGCGATCAAACAGCACCCGGAAGTGATACAGGCCAGCCGCGAAGCCGACGTAGCCAAAGCCCGTTCGGCCCAATCGGAAATCGCCGCGATCCCGGACGTGGGGGTTGAGGTGTATTACGGCAAACGGGCCGATGGCTATGAGGATCTGGCGGGCGTGATGTTTACCGTCGATCTGCCGGTGTTCCGTTCACAGCGGCAAGACAAAGATCATGCTGCTGATGTCTCACGCTCCATGGAAGCCAATGACCAACTGACGTTGCTGCTCCGCGATCATCAGGCGCAGCTCGATACGCTGTTGGCTCAGTACCAGGCTGCGCAGACCCAATGGCAGCGCCAGCAACAACAGGCTATTCCGCTGCAACAACAGCGGGTGGCGCTGCAACTGGCACAATACCGCAGTGGCAAAAGCGATCTTTCATCGGTGCTGGAGGCGCGCCGGGCGTTGCTCGATAGCCGCCTTAGCGCCGGTAAAGCGGCGCGCGAATTGGCGCAGTTGTGGGCTGCGATTCGTTACCTGACCCCGCAGGAGATAGCACAATGAAAATGCGTTTTAGCTTGGCACTGCTGGCCGCGTTGGTTGGGGGCGGAGTGGCCGGTTACTGGTTTGCCACTCAGCAAACTGCGGTGGCCCAGCCCACCGGCAATGCCGCTGAACGGCAGGTGCAGTATTGGTACGATCCTATGGTGCCCGGCCAGCGGTTTGATAAACCGGGCAAATCCCCTTTTATGGACATGGAACTGGTGGCGCGCTATGCCGATGAGCAGGAACAGGACGGCGGCGTTACCATCAGCGCCCGCCAGCAGCAAAACCTCGGGGTGCGTACCGCTGCGGCACAGTTGCGTGAGCTGAATGTGCAGATCAACGCCTATGGCAGCGTGGCGATCAACGAGCGCAGCGTGCAGGTGATCGCCGCACGCGCCAGTGGTCTGGTAGAGAAACTGTACGTGCGCGCCAGCCAGCAACAGGTCAAAAAGGGTGAAGCGCTGGCGCAACTGTGGATCCCGGATTGGAGTGCGGCGCAGCAGGAGTACTTAGCGATCCGCACGCTGGGGGATAGTGCGCTGACCGCGGCCGCCCGCCAGCGTCTGGAGTTGCAGTTTATGCCGGAAGCGATTATTCGCCAGGTAGAACGCAGCGGCAAACCGCAGACGCGTATGACCGTCACCGCGCCGGAAAGCGGGTTTATCAACAAACTGGATGTGCGCGAAGGCGCACAGGTAGTCGCCACGCAAGGGCTGTTTGAGTTGGCGAGCCTCGATCCGGTGTGGGTAGTGATCGATTATCCGCAGGCGCAGGCCGGTTTGTTGCAGGTGGGGAACGCGGTACAGGCCAGTTCCGCCAGTTGGCCGGGCGAACGCTTTAGCGGTGAGGTGAGTGAATTGCTGCCGAACGTTGATCCGCTGACGCGCACCTTCAAGGCGCGTATTGTGCTGCAAAACCCACAGCAGCGGCTAAAGCCGGGCATGTATCTGCAAGTGTCGCTGGCGGCAAACGCCGGGGCCAAACCGGTGTTGGCGATCCCGCAGGAAGCGCTGATCGGCAATGGCGATCGTAATCGAGTGCTGGTGGCGGCAGGCAATGGCCATTTCACCCCGGTTGAGGTGGTGGCCGGGCTGGCACAAAGCGGCTGGGTGGAGATCAAACAAGGGCTGCAAGCCGGGCAACAGGTGGTGACTTCTGGCCAGTTCCTGATCGATTCAGAAGCCAGCATGCGCAGCGCCCTGCCGCAGTTGGCCGGGGAGCAGGCGGTGAAACAGTATCAGGCGCAGGCGGTGGTTGAAGCGTTGGACGGCAATGAGATTACGCTGTCGCACGAACCGGTGCCGGAGCTGCAATGGCCAGCGATGACTATGGACTTCACTCTGCCGAAAGGCGGGTTGCCTGCCGGGATCGGCATCGGCAGTAACGTGATGATCCACTTCAGCGTGGATGAAAACGGCTCACACATCAGCCAAATCCAGCCGCAAGCCACAGAGCACGGAGGCCACCCATGATTGCCTCGGTGATTCGTTGGTCGATACGCAATCGTCTGCTGGTGTTGCTGGCGTCAATATTGCTGGCTGCGTGGGGGATTTGGGCGTTGCAGAAAGCACCGCTGGATGCACTGCCCGATCTTTCCGATGTGCAGGTGATCGTGCGCGTGACTTATCCGGGGAAAGCGCCGCAGGTGATTGAGGATCAGGTGACTTACCCGCTGACCACCACCATGCTGACGGTGCCGGGTGCCACCACGGTGCGCGGTTTCTCGATGTTTGGTGATGCTTATATTTACATCCTGTTTGAAGACGGCACCGATCCCTATTGGGCGCGTTCGCGGGTGCTGGAGTCGTTGAGCCAGGTGCAATCCTCATTGCCCGCGCAGGCAAAAGTGGCGCTGGGGCCAGATGCTACCGGTGTCGGTTGGATCTATGAATATGCGCTGGTAGATAAAAGTGGCAAGCATAGCCTGGCGGACCTGCGCGCCTTGCAGGATTGGACGCTGAAGTTCGAATTGAAAACCGTGCCCAATGTGGCCGAAGTGGCCAGCGTCGGCGGCATGGTGCGTCAGTATCAGGTGGTGTTGAATCCAGAGAGTATGCGGGCGTTGAACGTTACGCATCAGCAGGTGGTCAGTGCGATCCAAGATGCCAATCAGGAAGGCGGTGGGGCGCTGCTGGAGATGGGCGAAGCGGAATATATGGTGCGCACCTCCGGTTACCTGAAACAGCTCGATGACTTCAACAACGTGGTGATTACCGCGCGCGACGGCGTGCCGATCCTGCTCGCACAGGTGGCTGCGGTGCGCGAAGGGCCGGAAATGCGCCGTGGTATTGCGGAACTGAACGGTGAAGGCGAAGTGGCCGGTGGCATTGTGGTGATGCGTTACGGCAAAAATGCGCTGGAAACCATCAAGGCGCTGAAGGTCAAGTTGCAGCAGATCCAGCAAACGTTGCCGCCGGGCGTGGAGATTGTGGCGGTTTATGACCGTTCCCAACTGATTGAAAACGCCATCGACACGCTGTCGTTCAAACTGCTGGAAGAGTTTCTGGTAGTGGCGGTGGTCTGCACGCTGTTTCTGTCGCATTTCCGCTCGGCATTGGTGGCAATCGTCACTTTGCCGCTGGGGATCCTCGGGGCGTTTGTGGTGATGCACTATCAGGGCGTCAACGCCAACATTATGTCGCTGGGGGGGATTGCGATCGCCATTGGTGCAATGGTGGATGCGGCGATTGTGATGATCGAGAACATGCATAAAGTGCTGGAGCAGTGGCGACAGCGCCATCCTGGCCAACAGCCTACCTCGCAGGATTATTGGCGTATCTCCGAACAGGCAGCGGTGGAGGTTGGCCCGGCGCTGTTCTGCAGTTTGCTGATCATTACCCTGTCATTTATCCCGGTGTTCTCGTTGCAGGCGCAGGAAGGGCGGATGTTTGCACCATTAGCCTTCACCAAAACTTACGCCATGGCGGTCTCCGCCGGGTTGGGGATCACCTTGGTGCCAGTGTTAATGGGGTATTTTATCCGTGGACGTATTCCAGACGAGCACGCCAACCCGCTTAACCGCTGGCTGATCCGCCTGTATCAGCCGTTGTTGGCGGCGGTGCTGGCACGGCCAAAAACCACGCTGGGGATATCCGCCGCGCTGCTGGTGCTGACGCTGTATCCGCTCAGCCGTTTGGGCAGTGAATTTATGCCGCCGCTGGACGAAGGCGATCTGCTGTATATGCCATCCACCTTGCCGGGGATTTCCGCCCGCGAAGCGGCGCGGTTGTTACAGTTGACCGATCGCTTGATCAAAACCGTACCGGAAGTGGATACGGTGTTCGGCAAGGCTGGTCGGGCAGAAACCGCCACCGATCCGGCACCGTTGACCATGCTGGAAACCACCATTCGCTTTAAACCGCGCGAACAGTGGCGACCCGGCATGACCATGGACAAGCTGGTGGCAGAACTGGACAGCGTGGTGAAGGTGCCGGGCATTGCCAACGTCTGGGTGCCGCCGATCCGCAACCGGCTGGATATGCTGGCAACCGGCATCAAAAGCCCGGTCGGTATCAAGGTTAACGGTAGCAATATTGCCGACATCGAACGCGCCTCCAACCAGATCGAACAGGTGGTGAAACAGGTTCCGGGGGTGACTTCGGCGCTGGCAGAACGTATTGCCGGTGGGCGCTATGTGGATATTGATATCGATCGCCAGCGCGCGGCGCGTTACGGCGTTTCGGTCAAAGAGCTGCAATCGATCGTGGCAACGCTGGTGGGCGGTGAGAACATCGGTGAAACCATTGAAGGGCGTGCACGTTACCCGATCAACGTCCGTTATCCGCGCGAGATCCGTGATTCGTTGCAGGCCTTGCGTGAGCTGCCGGTGGTGACCGCGGCGGGCAGCCAGGTGCCGTTGGCAGAACTGGCGGATATTCGGCTGACCGAAGGCCCGCCAATGCTGAAAAGTGAGAACGCACGGCTGTCTGACTGGATCTATGTCGATCTGCGCGGGCGTGACCTGAAATCGGCGGTGGAAGAGATGCAGCGCGCGGTAGCGCAACAGGTAACGCTGCCTGCCGGGGTTTCTGTCAGTTGGTCCGGGCAGTTCGAATATTTGGAGCGCGCCAGCGCCCAGTTGAAGATCGTGCTGCCGGTAACGCTCGGGATTATCTTCGTGCTGCTGTTTGTCACTTTCAACAGCGTGCGTGATGCGTTGCTGATCATGGCAACGCTGCCGTTTGCGTTAATCGGTGGGGTATGGCTGCTGTTCCTGCTCAATTACAACCTGTCGGTGGCCGGTGCGGTGGGCTTTATCGCTCTGGCGGGCGTTGCGGCGGAGTTTGGCGTCATTATGGTGCTGTATCTCAATCAGGCGCTGGCAAAGCACCGCCAGCCCGGCGAGCCGTTAAGCCACCAGCAACTGATGGCTGCCATCAGCGAAGGGGCGGTATTGCGCGTTCGGCCAAAGGTGATGACAGTGGCCACCATTATGGCCGGTTTGCTGCCGATCATGTGGGGCGGCGGTGCGGGGTCGGAAGTGATGCAGCGGATCGCCGCACCGATGATCGGCGGGATGGTGAGTGCGCCGCTGTTGTCGATGCTGGTGATCCCGGCGGTGTATTTGTTGTTGCATAGGAAGCGTTAGGGGACTCATACATAATGCTTTCGTCTATGTCAGCCAGGTGTAATGGGAATTGCCGTAAAAATGGCGTGATTCCATGAAACAATAGTGCACGGCAATTGCAGGGCCCAAGGCGGGGCCCTGCACCCGCGCCAACGCTTAACATGGCCTGCCCGCTGCGCGGGTGCCTTCGCGGCGTCACCGTTGCCGAGCGGGTCGGCTCAATTCACGTCCATGTTCATATCGCCTCAACCGGCCATTCATGGCCGGTTGCCCCTGGCACCGGTGTCTTGCTCAGCAGGTCATGATGCGCTCAACGTCAACACCCGAATCTGTTATCACCGGGCAACTTTTGCACTTTACGCTTAATGGTATTACTGCACCAAAAACGCCTTAAACTGCGGTGTCATTACCACGCTGAAACCGTCGTCGGTTTTGCTGATCAAGTACACCGCCAGCCCTTGCTCTTCTGCCAGCTTCAGCGCTTTTTCCGTGCCCAAGACCATCAACCCGGTATCCCAGCCGTCGGCTTCCAGCGCCGTGGGGGCGATCACCGTGGCGGAAACCAGCCGGTGGTTAATCGGGTGGCCGGTAGTGGGATCGATCACATGGGAATAACGCTGCCCGTCCTGTTCGAAATAGTTACGGTAACTGCCCGAGGTGCTAATACCGTAGCCTTGCAGATCGACCATGGCCTGTACCGCGTTCTCACGATCGGTGGGTTTCTGAATGGCGACGCGCCAAGGCTTGCCCTGGCCGTTGACGCCACGTGAGGAGACCGCACCGCCCACCGACACCAGATAGTGGGTGATACCTTTCCGCGCCATCAGGCGTACCAACTGATCCACGCCGTAACCTTCCCCCAGCGTAGAGAGATCGACATACATCTCCGGCAACTCTTTCTGTAGCCATTCGCCACGGTTATCGCTAAGCAGTTTCAGGTGTTGCAGGCCGGTATTGCGTTTGGCCGCATCGATTTGCTGCTGCTGTGGGATTTTGACCGCACGCTTATCCGGGCCGAAGCCCCACAGGTTCACCAGCGGGCCGACGGTGATATCCATCGCACCGCCGGTATCGCGGCCAATCCGCTGGGCCATCAGGATAATATCGGCCATGCCGCGTGGAATGGGCTGCGGCTCGTTGCTGTGATTCTGATTGAAACGGGATAACACCGAATTCGGGCGATAGGTGGAAATATCGTCGTTAGCCTGCTCCAGCAGGGCATCGATCTCCTGCTGCAACTGCTGTTTATTCTCATCAATATTGCCGCTGATCTTCACGCTGTAGAAGGTGCCCATGGTTTTGCCTTCAATGTCGATCTGTGGGCGGGTTGCGGTGTCGTTACAGGCGGCAAGCAGGGTGAGTGCTGCGGTCAGCAGCAACCGGCTGGCAAAGGTGTGAACCATGGGAAGATCCTTAAAAGTAAACGAAAGATGATGGATATACCCGTCATACTTCAAGTTGCATGTGCGTTGGCTTTCCTCGCTCACCCCAGTCACATAGTGGCCTATGCTCCTGGGGATTCGCTCCGTCGCCGCCTTCCTGAAACTCGAATTATTTAGGGTATATATAGTAAGGCATGGCAAATGAAAAGCTTTTTAAGTGGCGTAATTTGCGTGCTTCGGCTAACGTCTTTGCCCTGCATTCTGGCTGTTTTGCGAAGCGAAAAGTATGAGTTCAAATGCTGTAACCCGCCTGCTGAGGCCGTTTTTTCACGACCGTTTTTTACACGCGCTGCTGCTGATCGGCGTGCTGCTGTTTGCTCTCGAACCACAGCCGCTGGCCCAGTTTATCGACTGGCGCACCATTATCACTCTGCTAGGGTTGATGCTGCTGACCAAGGGCGTGGAGGTGAGCGGCTATTTCGATTTTATTGGCCGCCAGATCGTCAACAGGCTGCGCAGTGAGCGCTGGCTGGCGCTGTTTCTGGTGTTTTCCGCCGCGTTGCTGTCATCATTCCTGACCAACGATGTGGCGCTGTTTATCGTGATTCCCCTGACCATCACGCTGAAAAAACTCTCTGCGTTGCCGGTTAATCGGCTGATCGTTTTTCAGGCGCTGGCGGTGAATGCGGGTTCATTACTGACGCCGATCGGCAATCCGCAAAACATTCTGCTGTGGAGCAAGTCATCACTGTCATTCCTCGGTTTTATCGGCCAGATGGCGCCTTTCGGCGCGGTGATGATGCTCAGCCTGCTGGTGGTGACCTGGTTCAGTTTCCCGGCGCGCGATATTGTTAAAAAGACCCAAGCCCAGAGTTACCCTTACCAAAAACACCTGTTGCTCAGTTGCGTGGTGCTGTATGGGGTGTTTCTGATCTGCCTGGATTTTGCGCTACCGCTTTACGGACTGTTGGCGGTGTTTGTCGGTTTCCTGCTGTTGGCCCGGCGGGTAATGCTGCAAATCGACTGGAGCCTGATTTTTGTGTTTATCGCCATGTTTATCGATGTCGGGTTGTTCACCCGGTTGCCGGTGATGCAGCCGTGGTTTAACCACATCGCCGCGCTGCCAGAGGGGGCGGTCTATGCATTGGGCATTGGCCTGTCACAAATCATCAGTAATGTGCCCGCCACCATTTTGCTGCTTAACTATGTGCCTTCCAGCGCCTTGGTGGCCTACGCGGTGAATGCCGGGGGCTTTGGCTTGGCGATCGGCTCCTTGGCTAACCTGATTGCGCTGCGTATGGCTGGGGATCGGCGGATCTGGCTGCGTTTCCATTACTATTCGCTGCCGTTTCTGGCATGGGCGGCGTTGATCGGCTGGTTAATGTTGTGACGCCGCGGGTGGCCCCGCGGCTTGAGGGTTAACCGCGTGCGGCCAGCAGGCAGATGCTGCGGGTAACCTGATAAGATTTCACAAAGGAACTGATTGGCAGGAACTCGAAGCGCGAATGGAAGTTGTGCGCGCCGGTAAAGTAGTTCGGGGTGATCAGGCCACGGCTGGAAAGCGCCGCACCGTCGGTACCACCGCGCATCGGGATCACTTTCGGCGTAATGCCATGGGCGGCCAACGCACCAAAAATCAGCTCGATGGCGCGTTTGTCCTCGCCGATGGAGTTGCTGATGTTGCTGTAAATATCCTGCACCGTGCAACTGACCTTGGCGCGCGGATAGTTGGCTGCCACCTGCTGCACCACTTCCTGCAAACGTGCCTTGCGGTTGTTGAAGGCGGCCAGATCAAAATCGCGGATCGACACTTTCAACGTGGCGTTATTAGAGTTGGCCACCATATCGTTGAACCAGAAATAACCTTCGCGCCCTTCGGTGTGCTCTGGCGTATCCTGAATATCAAACTGGTTGATGATATCGGTGGCGATGCGGATTGGGTTAATCAGCACGTTTTTTGCCGACATCGGGTGCGCCGTCACGCCCTCAATGCGGATTTCTGCCCCGGCGGCGTTGAAGTTTTCATACACCACTTCGCCCAGTTCGCAGCAGTCGATGGTATAGGCGAAATCAACGTCAAAGCGCGCCAGATCCAGCGCTTTAGCCCCGCGCAGGCCGACTTCTTCGTCCGGCACAAAGGCCACCACGATATCGCCGTGACGATCGGTAGCGCTCAGGTTCGCCAGCAGCGTCATCACCACGGTCACCGCCGCTTTATTGTCGGCACCCAGTACGCTGGTGCCGTCGCTGAAAATAATCTCTTCGTTGGGATAAGCCAGGATCTCCGGGTGCTCGGTGGTGCGCAGCCAGATATCCTGCTCAGCGTTCAGGCACAGATCTTCGCCGGTAAAGCGCAGGCGCTGCGGGTGGATCTCGGCGGCCAAACCCACGTCAACGGTATCAATATGGGTGATAAAACCGATGCGCGGTGCGCCGGGCTGATTGCCGGGTTTGCGGGCGGTGACGGTGGCGTGTTCGTCGACCAGTACGTCTTCCAGCCCAAGCTGGCGCAGTTCGGCGGCTAACAGTTGCGCCATATCATGCTGACCTGCTGTGGTTGGCAGCGTGGTGGCTGTGGCATCACTTTGGCTGGTGACCGCCAGATAACGGAAAAAACGTTCGGTAAGTTGTTCGGCAATAGCGTTGCTCATTAAGGTTCCTCGTGATCGGCAATACAAAGGTTTTAAAGCCAAATCAGTCGGTTGTCCAATGCAATAACGGGTTAGCCACGGGCAATTTTGCTCAGTTGCTCAACGGCTGCGCTGATTTCCCCCGGTGTCAGGGCGGAGAAGCCCAGTAGCCAACCATCGCGCCGTGCCTGTGGCGTCATAAACTGTGCCGCCAGGCCGGGGGTGATCACCCCTAATTGCTGCGCTTGCCGGGTTAAGCAGGCTTCCTGGCCGGGTGGCAGCCAAAGGGTCAGTTGCAAGCCACCGCTGGCCGGTTGTGGTGTGGCGAAGTCCTTCAACTGCTGTTCTACCTGCGTCAGCAGCCAGTCGCGGCGGCTGCGATACAGCTGGCGCATGTAACGGATATGCGCCGCAAAATGCCCCTGCTGGATAAACTCTGCCGTTACCGCCTGCATCAGTTGGGCGCTGTGGCCGTCGTACAGCGTGCGGGCGGTGCTGAATGCGGTGACCAGCTCTAGCGGCACAACCAGATAGGCCAATCGCAGCGAGGGGAACAGCGTTTTGGAAAAGGTGCCGAGATACAGCACATTACCGTGGCGATCCTGGCTCTGCATGGCGGGCATCGGCTGGCCGTCGTAGTGAAACTCGCTGTCGTAATCATCCTCAATAATCCAACTTTGCTCACGCCGCGCCATCTCCAGCAGGGCCAAGCGTCGCGGCAAGCTGAGTGCCACCCCGGTAGGGTAATGATGAGCGGGAGTCAGATAGATCAGGTGTGGAACGGGCAATGCGCTATCGGGCCGCAGGCCTGCCTCATCGACATTGACCGGGATCAGATGGGCTCCAGCGCTGGTAAAAGCGTTTCTGGCCCCGAGGTAACCGGGTTCTTCCATCCATACCTTGTCGCCATGATCGAGTAACAGAGTGGCGATCAACTGCAATGCCTGCTGTGAACTGGTTAACACGATGACCTGTTGCGCATCACAGTTCACCCCGCGAGTTTGACCAACGTAACCGGCAATGGCTTCACGCAGTGGCAGGTAACCTTGCGGGTCGCCATAGCGCAGCAGCTTTTCACCGCGCACGCGCAGTTGCTGAGCGGTGAGCTGTTTCCACAGTTTCAACGGGAATGCCCGCAGATCTGGTGAACCGGCGGCAAACGGCAGGGGTTGCTGCGGATCGTGGCAGCCACCGGTTTGCAGAATCGATGTGCCACGCTGCGACAGCCGCAACTGGCCAGTCATTTTGCGTACCGCTACTGGCTTGACGATCTGAATAGCGACAAAGGTGCCTTGGCCTACCCGACGCTGTAGATAGCCTTCGGCTTCCAGTTGTGCATACGCTGCTTCGGCGGTAACGCGCGAAACTCGCAGGTCTGCGGCTAACAGGCGTGAAGAGGGTAAACGTTGGCCTGCGCTTAACGCACCGCTGTGGATCGCGTTGCGCAAGGTGCTACAAACCTGTTCACGTAGCGTAGCGGCAGCGTTTTCCGGCTGTTGAAACAGGGTCAGTAACACCTGATGCATGATCGGTCTTATCATTGAGTGAGAATTGGTATCAATGATAAGACCAAAATCGGGCATGATTGTCACTCGTCTTTCTGCACAGGAACCTTCGCTATGACCACTGCATCACTCGTTCTGGCTTTCCCTCCCGCTAGCGCCGCACAGAGCCTGGACTATCTGACGGCCAAGCTCAGTTATTACGCCGATTCATCGGATGTGGCAGAGGATTTACGCAACGGCATCAGCGGCATGGTGGTGATCGATACC
This sequence comes from Serratia sp. YWN4, assembly GCF_055790845.1. Taxonomy (NCBI): domain Bacteria; kingdom Pseudomonadati; phylum Pseudomonadota; class Gammaproteobacteria; order Enterobacterales; family Yersiniaceae; genus Serratia; species Serratia sp. YWN4. Next base: position 3,589,398 of record NZ_CM147696.1, on the reverse strand, counting down.
CGCGCCGAAGCGCTGTATGCCGCCGGGCATATTCCCGGGGCGATCAGCTTCCCGCACCGCCTGATGGATGAACAGAGCACTGCCGCACTGGATCGGGACAAGGTTTATGTCACCTACTGCGACGGCATCGGTTGCAACGGTTCCACCAAAGGCGCTTATAAACTGGCAAAACTGGGGTTTCGGGTGAAGGAGTTGATCGGCGGGCTGGACTTCTGGCAACGCGATGGCCATCCGCTGACCATCGGGGTTGAAACAGGAAGTATGCAAGGGCAGAGCAACGTTGCGGAGTGCGGCTGCTAAAACAGCCAGATCAGTAGCAAGGCCAGCACCAGGAGGATGGCAATCAGCACTAGGGGTTTACTGAACGTGGCTTGCAGCGGCTGTGGCAGCACGGCAATCAGCGAGTGGAGCAACGGTTGCGGCGGCACGTTTTCACTGGTTAACGGCTGGCCATGGCTTTTCTCCAGGCGGCGAGTAAACAACTGCTGAATAACATCGTTGATCTGCGTATGGGTCAGCGGTGTATTCAGGCCGCTGCTGAAACGCGTCTGGCAATAGTCGCTGAGCTGTTGCTGTTCCTGCTGGTCTGCCGGTTGCTTCAATACCACCAACAGGTTGTGCAACGTGGGGGCACTTTGTGGGCTGAGCGCCACTTTCACCTGCAAGAATTGGCTGAGTAGTTGGAAATGGCGCGCGGGCAGCGGATCGTGGGTGTTTACCCCCACCAGATCGAACAGCGCTTGCCATATTTTAAGCGGCGCTTCACCGGTAGCGGCGCTGAGTTTGGTCACCTGCTGTTGCAGATGCTGGTGTTCCGCAGGCAGCAATGGGCGATCGCTGGTGATGGTTTGCTGTGGATGAGGGATGGTCAGGCTGCCGGTTTGCAGCAGGTTGAGCACCTGTTGCAGTTGCGGAGGGCTTAACTGGCTTAACACCGTGTGGCCAAACTGCTGGCGGATAAAATCACTCACCGCCAAGCGGTTATTGCCCTGCGGTAACAGATCGGTCAATTGTTGCAGTAATTGACGGCTGGCATGGCTTTGCTGCGCTAGGGTAAGACGGTTCTGTAACAGCTGTTCAGCGGGTTGGAAATGGCGCGCCAGCAGTTCGCTACTGTTGTCTGCTCCCAGTTCATGACGCAGGGTAGCCCAGATTTCTGCCGATTTGGCCGGGCTGAGCGCCATGATTTTCACGATCAGTTTTTCAAGCTGGGTGCGCTGCGCCGGAGAGAGCGGGAGCTCGTCGGAGTGCGGAACGTTGCCCTGGGCCGGAGGGTGATTAGGGGCGTTGGGGGCACCTGGCCCACTCAAAGGTTGCATATCACCCGTCCTTCGCGGCAAAGAGAATCAGTATACCCGGCGAGAAGCACAGGTTGAATCGGTCATGATACCTGTAATTCGGTGCTATCAATACCGCCATCAAGACATTTCTTTACAGGCCAATCGTTGCGTATCTGGTTTACGCCGCTAAGATAAGCGCAGATACGGGATTGGGAACGTTATGATTAATCGTCAGCGGATTGCAAAATGGTTTTTATGCCTGGCTTGCCTGGTAATGCTCACCTGCATCACCCAGCGCATGGCGGGTCTGCATGCGTTGCAATTGGCGATGGTTTTTTCCTCCGCGAGCGCCAGCCCCGTATTGGTAACGGGTGATGATGCTGAAGCGGCGGTCACTCCCTGTGAGTTGAGCGCCAAATCGTTGTTGACTGCACCGCCGGTGATGTTTGAAGCCCTGCTGTTTGGCCTCGGCATGTTGCTGGTATTACTGGCACCCATCATTGCTCCGCGCTTGCGCATCCCGCCGCCTCGAGTCATTTCCCCCACCACCCTCAGGGTTCATCTTCGATTATGCGTGTTTCATGAATGAGTTAATCCCCCGTCAGATTCGGTGATTAATTAATTTATGGAGAAAAAACATGTTGAATATCATCAGGCTGGCCTTCGCTTGCCTGCTATTACTGTGGCAGCCTGCGTTACAGGCGGCGGACAGCGGCTGGCTGCAAAGCCCGCAAAACCATCACGCTAAAGTCAGGCTGCGTGCCGATACCAGCAACGGTGCTGAAACCCGCGTATTGCTGTCTGTTGAACTGGAAAAGGGCTGGAAAACCTACTGGCGATCGCCGGGGGAAGGCGGTATTGCACCTGCGATCGTCTGGCAGGGCGATCCCCCTGCGGCAACCTGGTTCTGGCCGGTTCCCCAACGTTTTGACGTGGCAGGGATTTCTACTCAGGGCTATCACGATCGGGTGACCTTGCCGATGGTGCTGAAAGGGAGCCCCCCTCAGCAACTCGCGGGCACGCTGACGCTCTCGACCTGTAACAACGTCTGCATTCTGACCGATTACCCATTCAGCCTGGATCTCGGTGCGCCGAACGATACGCAGTTTAACCACGACTTTGCTCAGGCGATGGGGCAGGTGCCGATCGCCAGCGGCCTGCTCGACAGCATCCGAGCCGGTTATCAGCGCGGTGAATTGCAAATCAGCGCCGAGCGGGCGGCAGGCTGGCAACAGCCGGAGTTGTTTTTCGACACTCTAGAGGATGCCTCTCTGGGCCAGCCCAAGGTAAACCACGACGGGGCTAACTTGCAGGCGCGCATCCCGGTCAGCGACGGCTGGGGCGAGGCGGCCCCCGATCTGCGCGGTAAAACGCTGCGGTTGGTGGTCAGCGATGGTGGATTGGCTCAGGAAGCGACGCTGACCATCGGCGGGCCACTCGGATTGTCTCCCTTGAGTGGTTTCCCATTATGGCAGGCGGTGCTGATGGCGTTAGCCGGTGGCTTTATCCTTAACCTGATGCCTTGTGTGTTGCCGGTGTTGGGCATGAAGTTGGGCTCGATTTTGCAGGTAGAGCAGCGCGATCGGCGCAGCGTGCGCTTACAGTTCCTGGCTTCCTCCGGCGGCATTGTGGCGTCGTTTATGGCGCTGGCGTTGCTGATGACGCTATTACGGTTAAGTAATCACGCGCTCGGTTGGGGCATTCAGTTCCAGAACCCGTGGTTTATCGGCTTTATGGTGCTGGTTACTTTGCTGTTTAGCGCCAACCTGTTTGGCCTGTTCCATCTGCAACTCTCTTCCTCGCTCAATACCCGGCTGGCAACCCATAACGGCCAGGGGCTGAGCGGGCACTTCTGGCAGGGGGCATTTGCCACGCTGCTGGCGACGCCGTGTTCCGCGCCTTTTCTGGGAACCGCGGTGGCGTTTGCCTTGGCGGCACCGTTGCCGGTGCTGTGGGGCATGTTTGTCGCGCTGGGGCTCGGTATGAGTTTGCCGTGGCTGTTCATCGCCGCCTGGCCTGCATTGGCGCTGCGCTTGCCGCGTCCGGGCCGTTGGATGAACGGTATGCGCCTGGTGCTTGGCCTGCTGATGTTGCTGTCTTCGCTGTGGCTGCTTAGCCTGATGAGTAATCATATTGGTATGCAATCGACTCTGATTACCGGTGCGGTGTTGATGCTAGGCCTGCTGTTGGCGGTTTGGCAACGGCTGGGATGGCGTACCGCAGCCAGCGTGGCGGCAGTGGGCGGTTTGGCACTGCTGATCGGTTCGTTCAGCGCTGGCCTGTGGCGGCAACCGCTGCATGACAATATTGCTTGGCAGCCGTTGTCTGAGCAGGCGATCACTCAGGCACTGGCTCAACATAAGCGGGTGTTTATCGATGTGACCGCCGATTGGTGCGTCACCTGCAAAGTCAACAAGCTCAACGTGCTGATGCGCGATGATGTGCAACAAGCCCTCAGTGCTGACGATGTGGTGGCGCTGCGCGGCGACTGGAGCCGACCATCAGCGGCGATCTCCGCCTTCCTGCAACAGCGCGGTAGCGCCGGGATCCCGTTCAACCAAGTTTATGGCCCTGGCAGCCCGCACGGTGAGGTGATGTCACCGCTGTTAAGCCGTGATGCCGTGCTGAAAGCCCTGTCTGCCGCCAAAGGAACCGAACAATGAAAACATTACTGATTTTGCTGATGTTGATAATCACCCCAGCTTGGGCCGCTGCGCCCTTTACTGCCGAGCAGGAGGCGCGGATTAAGGTGCTGATCCGCGAAACGCTGGTGGCTAACCCGCAGATTCTGGCGGAGGCGGCCGATGCCTGGCAGCAGCAAACCAGCAATCAGGTACTCAAACAACAAGACAAAACCTTGTTCGGCGATCCCGCCAGCCCGCGTTTAGGGGCCAAAAATGCCAAACTGACGCTGGTGGTTTTTACCGACTACAACTGCCCGTACTGCAAACAGTTTGATCCGTTGCTGGAGAAGATCGTCAAGCAATATCCCGAGGTGGCGCTGGTGATGAAACTGGTGCCCTTCAAGGGCGAAAGCTCGATCGCCTCGGCCCGCGTTGCGCTCACCACTTGGCAACAGCACCCGGAACAGTTTTGGCCGCTGCATGAGCGTTTGATGGCCAAAAAAGGCTTTCACGATAATGCCAGTATCGCGGCGGCTCAGCAGAAAACGGGCGTTACGCCGGTAGCCCCTAGCGAGCAGAGCATGACCACGTTGCGTACCAATATGCAACTGGCAGAACAGTTGGGGGTGCAGGGCACGCCCGCCACCGTGATTGGCGACCAGATCTTGCCGGGCGCGGTATCCTATGAGGATCTGGAGGAACTCGTGAAGCAGCAATTGGCAAAGGTGAAAAATGGCTAAGCTAACGCGTTGGGCGCGTGAACTGCTGGTGCTTGCGCTGATAGTGTGGGCTGTGATGCTGGCCATGGATTGGCTGCGTGCGCCGCAGGCTCCCCCGGCTTTCAATAACCAGATGCTGGAAACGCTCGACGGTGAACTGGTATCACTGACCCAACTCAGCCAAAGCAAACCGCTGTTGGTTTACTTTTGGGCCAGTTGGTGCAGTGTTTGCCGTTTTACGACGCCAAATGTCGCTAAGCTGGCGGCCAACGGCGGTAATGTGCTGAGCGTGGCGCTGCGTTCCGGTGATGATCGGCAGGTTGAGCAGTTTCTGGCTCACAAACAGTTAAGACTGCCGGTGGTTAACGATCGGCGCGGCGAACTGTCGGCGCAGTGGCAGGTGGGTGTGACGCCGACCTTTGTGGTGATCTCTCAGGGCAGGGTGGTGCAGAGCACTACCGGCTGGACCAGCTATTGGAGCATGAAACTGCGGCTGTGGTGGGCCGCGGTTTAATTACTCTGCACCTCGGCGATTGCCCGGCATAGCCGGGCGATCCCTTCTTCGATCAACTCTGGCGTATTGGCGGCAAAGTTCAGCCGCAGCCCCTGCGCCCCACGCGCTTCATCGGCATGAAAACACTCACCGCGCGCAAAGGTGACGCCTTGCTGCCAGGCGGCGGGCATTAACGCCGTGGTGGTGATGGAGGCTGGCAGTTGCAGCCAGATAAACAAGCCCCCTTCTGGCACCTCAAACCGGCAGCCCGTTGGCAAGTGCTGCTGCAATGCTGCCACCATGGCATCGCGATGCAGGCGATAGACCCTTCCCGCCCGGCGTAGCTGTTTGTCGTAGCGGCCAACGGTGACAAAAGCATCCAGGGCACGCTGGATCAGGTTGGAACTGGTGAAGCTGTCGACGTGTTTCAGCGCTGACAGGCGCAGATAATGTTCGCTGTCGGCCACCAGATAACCGATACGCATACTGGGTAGCAACATTTTGGAAAAGGTGCTGACATAAATCACCGTACCCGGCGCTGCCAATGCGCGCAGCGACGGCAGGCTTTTGCCGTTGTAACGCAGATCGCCAACAAAGTCGTCTTCCAGAATCACGATGCCCGCTTGCTGCGCCAGGGCCAGCAAACGGCGGCGGCGCGCCTCACTCAGGCAGCGCCCGGTCGGGTTGTTGAAGTTGGGGATGGTATAGATCATTTTCGGCTGATGCTGCTGGATCAACGCGGGCAGCAGGTCAACGCACATGCCGTGCCGATCGCTGGGAACGGAGACAATGTTGATGCGGTGCAGGCGCAGCAGGCCCAGCGCTTCGGCATAGGTGGGCTCTTCGACAATCACCGTATCGCCCGGCTGCAACAGCGTCTGGAAAATCAGGCTGATGGCATGCTGCGAGCCGTTGGTGATCAGTACCTGTTCGGCGCGGGTGGGGATCCCTTGTGCGGTCAGGATGCGCCCCAGCGTGTCGCGCAACGGGTAGTAACCGCAGTAATCACCGTAGCTGAAGGCCTCCTCCGCGTGGCGACTGAGGATCGACAGCAGAATTTTGCGAAACTCCTCCAGCGGGAACACTTTAGGGCTGCCAACCCCGGCAGCAAAGTTGATGATGTGCTCCGGCAGTGGGATATCCGGGTAGCCGTCCAGCCGCGAAGTGGCGGTAGTGAAGCGAACGAGCGGGAAGGGTTCACTGGAAAGGGGCTGCTGCCGGATAGGAACCGGTTGCTGATGGCGAACATAAGCTCCGCTACCGCGCCGCTGTTGCAGCAATCCTTTGGCAGTCAGTTCGGCATAGGCATTTTCCACCGTCAGGCGGCTGACGGAGAGCTTGGCTGCCAGGCTGCGCGTTGAGGGCAGCTTGTCGCCATCGGCAAAAGTACCACTCAGAATGGCGCGGCGTAACGCCTCTTCGATTTGCAGATACAGCGGAATATCCTGCTGGCGATCTAACGGAATATGCATGCAAACTGGCCCGGTGTCTGAAAGGATTTTTTAATATATCCCATTATTATAAGGCTTCAAGCAAAGAAAAGTGGCCTGCATAACATCGGGGTAAAGTGGCTATGGTGGCAAAATGTGGCCGCGTTAGAATCTCAGCCAGAATAGTTATCTGATGGATATTTGAGGCTGCTATGTCATCACCAACGAGTATTTCCGCAGAGCCGCTGGTAGGCGCTGGGTGTGTTTTAGCTGGCCGTAGCCAAGGTTATGCGATCGCCATTATCAGCGCCATGCTGTTGGCGTTTACCGCGATCATTATCCGTGCGCTGACGGAGTATTTTCACCTGCCGACTTTTGTGCTGGCCTTTTGGCGTGCGGCGTTGGTGGCGGTGGTGCTGTTACCGCTGTTGTTGCTATTCAAACCTGAGTGGGCCCGCCTGCGGCGTGAGCAGGTGCTGTTTTATGTCGGTTACGGCCTGTTGCTGGCTCTCTTCAACGGTTTGTGGACGCTGTCGGTGGCCCTGAACGGTGCTTCGGTAGCCACTATCCTGACTTATTGCTCGGTGGGCTTCACCCTGTTTCTCGGTTGGGTGCTGTACAGCGAGCGTCTTAGCCCGCGTGAGCTGTTGGTGATTGCCGTCAGCCTGGTGGGCTGCTTTCTGGTGAGCAACGGCGACAGCATGGGCAACAGCCGCTTCGATCTGCTGGGGCTGGTGGTCGGCCTGTTGTCCGGCATCGGCTATACCCTGTATACCCTCGGCGGGCGCATTGCCAGCGAGCGGCGCTACCCGGTGTGGAACACTATTCTGTATGTGTTCGGTTTTTCTGCGGTTTATCAGTGGCTGTTTAACGCCACGCTGACGTTTTTCCCTCTGGCGGCGTTCCAGGGCATGACTGGCGATCTGTGGTTCCTGTCGCAAGGGGCACAAGGCATCCAGTGGAACGGTTGGCTGCTGTTGGTCACCTTAGCTGCCGGGCCGACATTGTTGGGGTTCGGCCTGTACAATATCAGCCTGAAAACCCTGCCATTGGCGGTGGCTAACCTGATCCTGTCGCTGGAGCTGGTGTTCACCGCAGTGATCGCCTATTTCCTGTTGGGGGAAAACATGAATCAGCTACAACTGCTCGGCAGTGCGCTGGTGATGGGCGGAGTACTGATGCTGAAAAAGCGTGAAGGATAAGCCGCTGATCTTCGTTGAGCGTGCTGAAGGGCAATAGCAGCCCCCCGGTATCTCAAGTTAAAAAGCCATTTGGTTATTAACCTCAAAGTAATTGCTGATTTCTGCTGTTGTACGCTCACGGACATTTTGCAGTGTCATTTCTTCCTGAACCGTCCCCTCGACTGAGAAAAACTGAATATTATGCAGGCCAATCGTATTGAGTACGGTCTTAAGATAAGGAGTCAGAAAATCAGGTTGCCTTGGATTTTCTCCAGAAAATCTCCCGCCAGACGAGACGGCGACAAATACTGGACGATCGCGCAGCGTTCCGATCTTTCCTTCTGATGTATTGATAAATGTGATGCGTACACGTACTACGTGATCTACCCAGGCCTTCAAAGCGGAGGAAATAGTGAAGTTATGCATGGGTGCAGCAATGACAACATATTTGGCATCAATAAGTGACTGGATCAACTGATTGGACCGGTGTAATGAGCCTTGATTGGCCGTTCCGTCTGATGGTTCTACCGGATTGCTTAATGCAATAGCGTAGTCGTTGTCTATATGAGGTAGCTCAAAAGCATTAACCTCCGTGATATCGGCCGGGGTGTAATGGTTCAGTTTGAGAATATGGTCGACAATGACCTGTGACAGCCGCTGGCTTTCGGACTTTTTTCCACGCGGACTACAATTTATACGCAGGATACTCATAACGCTTATTTCCCTAATGGTTTGTTAAATCTGATCGCGCTGGTGAGGAGCCCTTGGCGGAAATAGAAACGCTGTGCCAGCGTATTGTTCAAGCCTGTATCGAGTACAAATTGCCGACAGTCTGATCTTACAGCAATTTCTTCTAGACTCTTGATGAGCGCGGCACCGGATTGATGACCACGGTTGTTCTTCGCAACGATCAGATCGTCTACATAAAGAAAACGGCCGTATATCAGGTTTTCCTGGATCCTATATCCAGCCAATGCAACCACTTCGCTACCTTCCCACATGGCCAGCAGACGATAGCCCTCTTGGCTCATGCGTTTAACGCGATTGATAAAGTCATTGGCGCAGTCGAGTCGGGGACGCAATTCCTGCATTACCCGAAACGATGCCCCTAGTTCTTCGTTGGTTTCAATCAAGCGTATGGCTGGCTTATTCATGGGGCACCCTTGCGAAATTTTTATTTATCCTACCGATGTCATGCCATACTGAAAAGTACCATAAATTGACTTATTAGCTGGTCCATGATCTCTTCGTCTTCCAAGAACTTCCTGCTTCTCTCCCCAACCAGCAAAGAGCCGCTTTATCGGCAGATTTATGACCGATTCCGCAGTGCGATAGAGGAGGGGATACTCAAGCCCGGGGATCGTATTGCTTCGGCACGTGCGCTGGCTAAGGAGCTGGGCGTGGCCAGAGGAACGATTGAAACGGCGTATGCGTTATTGAGGGCCGAAGGTTATATACAATCCCGTGGCCAGGCCGGAAGTGTCGTGACGCCAGGGTTGCACCCGTCGTCTGGCGCGATGCCGGTTGCCTCGCGGTCACGTCCGAAGGCGCTCAACTCAGGATCGCAATCCCCTGGTATTTTACCTTTCCAAATGGGCTTGCCTGCACTTGATGCTTTTCCTAGAAATACCTGGGCCCGGTTAAGTACCAGATACCTTAGAGCCGCTCAACCTGCTGATTTTGCCTATCCTCCTGCGTATGGCAACGAGGCATTGCGAAATGCAATTGCTGCATACCTCCGGGTTGCGAGAGGGATCCAATGCTCGCCAGCGCAGGTGTTCATCACATCGGGGTATCGCAGTACAGTGCAACTGGTGATACAGGCACTGCTGCGGCAGGGGGATCGGGTTTGGGTAGAGGATCCGGGCTATCCTCCGACTCGAGTGTTGCTGTCTCAGGGGGGAATGGTACCGATTACCGTTCCTGTTGATGGTGAAGGTTTGGTGGTAGCGCGCGGAATTGAGCTGGGCGAACAGGCGAGAGCGGCGGTTGTAACGCCAGCACACCAAAGCCCGCTCTGTATGTCGCTTTCACTCCTGCGGCGGCAGGCGCTTCTTGAATGGGCCTCGGTACAAAAAAGCTGGATTATTGAAGACGACTACGACGGTGAATACCGCTATGCCAGTCGGCCCCTTCCCGCATTAAAAAGCCTGGATCGCCATGGCCGGGTGCTCTATGCCGGAACCTTTAGCAAGGTCTTGTTCCCTGGGATCCGGGTTGCCTATCTGGTTGTCCCTGATGCGCAGGTAGAGAAATTTGAGCGGGTGAGTACGGTGCTGGCGGACGGGGTGCCCGCGGTGACACAGGCAACGATCGGCGCTTTTATGGCGGATGGGCATTTTTCCCGTCATATCCAGAGTATGCGCCGACTCTATAGCGAACGCCGTGACGCTACTGCCAGAGGTTTGGCACAGGCTTTCGGTTCGCGGATACATATTGAACCACAACCCGGTGGTATGCACTTGGTCGTGCGCATCAGCGGGGAGCAGACCGACAGACAATTGGCCAGGCTGATGATGCAACAGGGCATGTATGCCGAGCCTTTGTCGAGCTGGTCATTTGGCGAGAACCGTGAGGCAGGGCTGCTGTTGGGCTTTACGAACATCAACTCTCAGGTTCATGCTGAGGCGCTTGGAACGCGAATTGTGCATCTGATGAGAGACTCATTGATATAAAAACCTGTAATCGGCGGCGGTTCTTTTGAGGTTTGTTCATGACCCGGGTTAATCACCGCGGGATAATATCTCATGTGGCATCAAGAAGGGGCCGATTGCGGCCCCTTAGGTGATTAGTCTACCTTGGCGGCTTCTACGGTAATGCTGCGGCGCTTGCGCAGTTTACGCAGTAACGGCGGCAGCACCAAAACGGCAACGGCCAGCACCAGCAGGCATTGCGCAATGCTGCTGCTCCACAGGATGCCGAATTCACCGTTGCTGATCGACAGCGCGCGACGCAGGTTCTGCTCCAACATTTCTCCCAGCACAAAACCGAGGATCAGCGGCGACATCGGGAAGTGCATCTTCCGCAGCAGATAGCCAAATACCCCAAGCCCGACCATCAACAGCAGATCGAAGGTAGTGCTGTGCACGGCATAAACCCCGACCGCAGAGATGGCGGCAATGGCGGGCACCAGGAACCACAGCGGCACGGTCAGCATGCGGGTGAACAGACCGATCAACGGGATGTTCATGATCAGCAGCATCACGTTGGCGATCAGCAGTGCGGCGATCAGCCCCCAGACGATGTCCGGTTGCTCGGTGAACATCGCCGGACCCGGGGTGATGTTATACAGCGTCAACGCCCCCATCATCACCGCCGTGGTGCCGGAACCCGGCACCCCCAGCGTCAGCATCGGGATAAACGAACCGCAGGCCGACGCGTTGTTGGCGGCTTCCGGCGCAGCCACGCCACGAATGTCCCCTTTACCAAAGGAGTCGCTGTTGCCGCTGATCCTCTTCTCGGTCATATAAGTCAGCGCACTGGCAATGGTGGCCCCCGCGCCCGGCAGGATGCCGACGAAAAAGCCGATAAATGAGGAGCGCAGGGTAGGGCCAACGCATTCTGCCGCCTCTTTGCGATTGAACAGCAGACGGCCGGTTTTGCGGATCAGTTTCTGGCCGGAACTGGTGCTTTCCAGCATCAGCAGGATCTCACTGACCGAGAACAGACCAATCACCACCACGATAAACTGAATACCGTCGGAAAGGTGCACGCTGTCGAAGGTGAAGCGGTAAACGCCGGTATTGGCATCCACCCCCACCGTCGCTAACCCCAGGCCGATCAGCGCTGCCAGCAGCGATTTCAGCGGGTTTTCGCTCATCATGCTGCCAAGGCAGGCGATGGCAAACACCATCAGTGCGAAGTATTCCGCCGGACCAAAGGCCAGCGACCAACGCGCCAGCATCGGGGCGAACAGGATGATCCCCATGATGGCAATCAGTGAACCGACAAAAGAGCTGACCGCCGAGATCGACAGCGCCACACCTGCACGCCCTTGCTGTGCCATCGGGTAGCCATCCAAGGCGGTCATGATCGCGGCGGCATCGCCCGGCACGTTGAGCAGAATCGACGAGATACGCCCACCATACTCACAGCCGATATACACCGTGGCCAGCAGGATCAGTGCTGATTCTGCGGGTAATTTCAACGCGAACGCCAGCGGCAGCAGGATCGCCACGCCGTTGATTGGCCCCAGGCCGGGCAGCAAACCGACGATGGTGCCGACGAAGCAGCCGATCAGAGCGATAATCAGGTTCTGTGGCAACAGCGCCACTTCGAACCCTTGTGACAAATACATCCAGGTTTCCATCATCGTCTCCGTTAGCTCAGCCAAGCGCCGAGTGGCAGCGTGACATCGAGTAAATAATCAAAGGCGAAAAACAGCGACACGCCCATTACTACGCCAGAGATCAACGCGGCCGTTACCGTGGCCTGGAACAGCATACCGATGCTGAAGGTCAGCAACGCCGTCGCCAGCGGGAAGCCGAGCCATTCAAATCCCCAGGCGTACAGCACCAGCGTAATAATCAGTATCAGCAGGCGTTGCAGCACTTTTTTATGCGGCCATTCGATAACCTGCGGTCTGCGTAGCAGCAACAAGGCTGCACACAGGGCCATCAGGCCGAGGATAGCCAGCGGAAAAGGGCGTGGCCCCAAGGGTTCATAGCTGTATTCGCTTTGAATGCCCCAGCCGATAAACAGGCCGCCGAGGCACAGCAACAGCCAGATGCAGGCAAAAATACGATCGCTCATAGGGTGCCTCGGGGTTTATTTGGCCAGACCGAACGTTTTTGCCTGTTCACGGTACTGGTTCACCTGATTTTTCACGTAGGCATCCAGTTCTTGACCGGTCATGTTGAACTCAAACAGGCCGCGCAGATCGCGCTGTTTCTTGAATTCATCGGTGGCCATGGTTTTCTTGAAGGTGTCGATCCACCATTGATACTCTTCTGCGCTGACTTTCGGGCCAATGTAGAAACCACGGATGATCGGCCAGACCAGATTAAAACCCTGCTCCTTGGCGGTAGGCACGCTGGCCAACTCACCCGGCAGGCGTTCTTCGGCATACACCGCCAGCACGCGGATTTTATCGCCCTGTAGGTGAGGCACCATCTCGCTCAGATCGCCGGATACCGCCTGAATGTGGTTGCCCAACAGCGCGGTGACCGGTTCGCCGCCGCCTTCAAACGCCACGTAACGCATCTTGTGCGGATCGATACCCACTTCGCGCGCCAGCAGCGCGGTTTTCATCCAGTCCTGGCTGCCGATGGAAGCCCCGGCACCAAACACCACGCTGTTCGGATCTTTTTTGAACGCCGCCATCAGATCTTGCAGCGTTTTGTAAGGCGAGTCGGCACGAACTGCGATCATGCCGTAATCGGTGCCTACGGCGGCCAGCCACTTCACGTCATCCACGTTGTAGCGGCCAAATTTCCCTTGCGACAGGTTCAGCAGCGAGCCGCCAGAGAAAGCGACCACGGTGCCAAACTCTGCCGGGCGCTGGGCGACGATGGCGTTATAGGCCACAGCACCCACGCCGCCGGGCATGTAGGTGACACGCATCGGTTTATCGATCGCTTTGGTTTCCTGCAACGAAACCTGGATCAGTTTGCAGGTAAGATCGAACCCGCCGCCGGGTTTGGCCGGGGCGATACATTCAGTGCGGCTCGGAGCTTCAATGGCGAATGCCTGGTTAGCGGCAAGCAGCAGCGCAGTAGCGGTCAGTGTACGGGTAATTATTGTTTTCATTGCTTTTCCCATCAGTTTTGTTTTGGATTGTGAGAGTCCCCGCTGACACGGGGTTGCTGAATTGTTAAAACAATAACCTTTCATTTACCTTTCACCGGGCTGCAAAGTTTACAGGATGTGATATGCGTCTCTTGTTAGTAGAAGATCACCCCGAGTTATCTCATTGGCTGCAAAAGGCCCTGACCGGCTTGGGATTTGCGGTGGATGTCGCCGCCGACGGGCTGATCGCCGATCACCTGCTCTTGCACGAAAGCTATGCGCTGGTGGTGCTGGATGTGGCGTTACCGCGGTTGAATGGTCTGGAGCTGCTGGCACGGCTACGCAAGCGCGGGCAGGAACTGCCGGTGCTGTTGCTGACGGCGCGGGCCGACGTGGCCGATCGCGTTAAAGGGTTGAACCTGGGTGCTGATGACTACCTCACCAAACCGTTTGAACTGAACGAGCTGGAAGCGCGCATTCGGGCGCTGCTGCGCCGCAGCGTTGGCGGTATGCAGCGAGCGCTGAAATACGGTGGGCTGACTTATCACGACGAAGGCTATTTCCTGTTGGGGGAAAAGCCATTAGCACTGACGCCGCGCGAACTGGCGGTGCTGACCGCCTTGATGCACCGCCGTGGCCGCCCGGTCGCCAAGCAGCAACTGTTTGAGCAGATATTTACCCTGACGGATGAAGCCAACCCGGAAAGTATTGAGCTGTATGTGCACCGGGTACGCAAAAAGCTACAGGGCAGTAACGTGATGATCGTGACGTTGCGCGGCTTGGGCTACAGCCTGGAGCTATGCGATGAAGTGGTTTAAAGCGCCGCGTTCGCTGTTTAACCAGTTGCTGCTGTTCTTTGGCTTGCCGCTGCTGGTGCTGGGGGGGATTTCGATCTACACCCACTATTTCAGCGCGATGAGTGCTGCAACGCTGGCGTACGATCGCACGCTGCTGGCTTCGGCGCGCACGGTGGCGGAACGGCTGGTGGTGCGCAATCAGCGGCTGGAAGTGGACGTTCCTTACGTGGTGCTCGACAGCTTTGAACGCAATATGAACGATCAGCTTTACTATCAGGTGATCTCCCCAGAGGGCAAAAGTATCTCCGGCTACAGCGATCTGCCCGAGATGCCTGCCTATATTCCGCGATCCAATCTTTACCCGGCGTTGGTGCATTTTTACGACGCTGATTACCGTGGTCGGCCGATCCGCGTTGCGGCGCTGTTTCAGCCGGTGAATGAGTCCGGCGTTGTGGGGATGGCGACCATCGTGGTGGCAGAAACGCTGGAATCCCGCCGCTATCTGGCGCGGCAGATGCTGCTGGCGGCATTGCTGAGCCAGGGAACGGTGGTGGTACTGACGCTGATCCTGGCTTATGTGCTGTTGAAAAAGGTGCTGAAGCCGATGCGTAAACTCTCCGGCATTATGCTGCGGCGCGATCCGGGGGAATTAACCCCTTTGCCGATGGTGCTGCCGTGGTCCGAAATGCAGCCGTTGCTGCTGGCGTTCAACCGCTATATTGAGCGGCTGCGGGTGATGGTGGCGCGTCAGGAGCGTTTTAGCGCCGATGCTTCTCACCAGCTCAGAACGCCGCTGGCGGTGCTGAAAACTCAGGTGGGAGTCGCACTGGCCAGCAATCGGCCCGAACAGTGGCGGGAGAGCCTGGAGGGGATGAGCACCACCTTGGATAGCACCGTGGCGTTGACCGATCGCTTACTGCATCTCTCACGCCTGAAGGCGCATGAGCGCGATGCCGATCGCCAGTTGCGGCCGGTTGACCTGGCGCAGGTATTACGCGATGCCTGTTTCTCACGTTTACCACAGGCGCGCAGCAAGCGCATCGATCTGGGCTATGAAGGCGCTGAACAGTGCATGGTCGCCGGGGAGGCTTTGCTGCTCACCGAGCTTTGCGCCAACCTGCTCGATAACGCGCTGAAATACACCCCGCCTCAGGGCATCGTGACCGCGCGTTTGGTGCTTGAGGGAAAACAGGGCGTACTGGAGATTGAAGACAGCGGGCCGGGCATTGCAGCGGAACAGACCCAAGCGGCGTTCCAGCCGTTCCATCGGTTGGATAACGTGGGCGCTCAACCGGGGGCAGGGTTGGGGCTGGCGTTGGTGAAAGATATTACCCATTACCACCGCACCCGCCCGGAACTGTTGGCCTCTGCTCTGCTAGGCGGCCTGTTGGTGCGGGTGCGTTTTGAGTTGTTACCCTGATGTTTGGCCCGAAAGTCACTCTTTACAGGTAGCTGGCACTTTTTTCCGCCCCAGCGGAGTGCGTAAGCGCTGCGACAGGATCACGCCCAGCAGGGTAATGCCGCCGCCAATCAGGTGATAGCTCTGCAAATGTTCGTGCAGGAAGAGTACGGCGATAATGGCGGTGAATACCGGTGCCAGATTCATAAAGATCGAGGCGGTATTGGCCCCCAGGCGCATCACGCCCTGGATCCACAGAAACGGTGCGAGAATAGACGCCGGAATGCCAGCGAACAGCACCAGCGGGATATTCTGGCTGTTAAGCTGTACATCCGGCGTCAGCAGGAAATTAGGCAGCAACAGCACCACGCCGAACAGGATCTGCACGTACAAGGATTGCCAGTTTGGCAAGGCGATCGCCCAACGTTTGGTGAGCACGCCGTATAACGCATAAGACGCCGAAGCGGCAAACATCATCAGTTCGCCCGGGCCGATGCCATGCTCCAGCAAGCGCCCCGGCTGACCGGCGCTCACCAGCCACACCAAGCCAGCCAGCGACAAAACAGTGCCCAGCGCGATGCCGACGGTGGGCGCCACGCGCAGCACGACAATGCTGATGAGTACGGTCAATAGCGGGATCATTGAGTTAAGAATGCCCATAAACAGCGCGCTGACGCTATGTGCGGCGTAATACGCCAGGCTTTGGTACAACACCATCCCCAACAGGCCGAGAATCAGCAGTTTCCACCAGTTGGCGCGCACCGCTGGCCAGTTGCGGATTACGCCCGGTAGTGCAAAAGGTGTCAGAACGATTAACGCCAGCAGCCAGCGGTAGAAGGAGATCGCCGCCGGATCGATGGCGGTTGCGGAAACTTTGCTGACGACGGCATTAATCGACCAAATCAGTACGGCCAGCAGCGGGAAAAGCATGTTCATGATAATTATTCTCAACAACGGATTACTTGCTGGCTAGTCTACCGGTGTCCGGTTTATTATATATAGTGATAATCAGACACTCTTTCGCGAAATCAAGACAACTTCACTATGGCTGAAACCCGCAATTCTCCTACCGCCGAGGTGGCGGCACCGCGTACCTTGTTCTTCCACTGCGAAGAGACCAATGCGGATACCGAATATCTGCCGCACAGCCACGACTGGGGGCAGTTGGTTTGCGTAAAAACCGGTGTGATTGCCTTGAACATCGCCGGGCAGCGCTTTCTGGCACCGCCGGAGTTTGCGGTCTGGCTGCCAATCGGCATGGAGCATTCCAGTTATAACCGCAAGCCCGCGTTGTTTCGCACGATCAATATTGCCAAATCGCTGTGCGTGGGTTTGCCGGAGCAGGCCTGTTTGCTCAACGTGTCGCCGGTGTTCAGCGCGATTGTTGAAGATTGCCTGGCGCGGCGGATGCTGGAACCGCAAAGCAAAGAGGATCTACGCCTGTGCCGGGTGCTGATCGATCAACTGCGTATTTCGCCGATCCAGCAAACCTATCTGCCAACCTCGCAGGACAAATTCCTGGCTCCGGTGCTGCAAGCGCTGGAACGTTGTCCATCGGATAATACCTCGCTGGCGGTATGGGCCGGGCGGGTGTATACCACTGAAAGAACCCTATCGCGCCGCTGTCAGCAGGAGTTGGGGATGTCGTTCAGTGAATGGCGTCAGCGCCTGCGCTTTTTGCACGCGCTTTCGCTGCTCGAACAGGGGAAAACCGTGCAGGAGGTGGCGCTGGATGTTGGCTACAGCTCAGCTTCCGCGTTTATCGTCATGTTCCAGCAGATTGCCGGAACCACCCCAGAGCGTTTCCGTCGCGCGTAACAACGCTTGGGTTTCTGCGCCATTCGGTGGCACACTATTTTGCAGCTTGAGCGCCAATCCCGTCGGAGAATAACGTGAAGATTTTAGTTGATGAAAATATGCCCTATGCGGTGGAACTGTTTGGCCGCTTAGGTGAAGCGCTGGCCGTGCCCGGCCGCCCGATCCCGCGTGATGCGCTGGCCGATGCTGACGCGCTGATGGTGCGTTCGGTGACCAAGGTGAACCAGGAACTGCTGGCGGGCACCGGTATCGGTTTTGTCGGCACCGCCACCGCGGGCACTGACCACGTTGATGAAGCGTGGTTGCAACAGGCGGGTATTGGTTTCTCGGCAGCACCCGGCTGTAACGCCATTGCGGTGGTTGAATATGTCTTTTCTGCCCTGATGCTGCTGGCCGAGCGGGATAGCTTTCATCTGCGCGATAAAACTGTCGGCATCGTCGGTGTGGGCAATGTGGGTTCCCGCCTGGATGCCCGCCTGAAAGCGCTGGGGGTGCGTACTCTGCTGTGCGATCCGCCGCGTGCCGATCGCGGTGATGCGGGTGAATTCTGGCCATTAGAAAAGCTGGTGGCTGAAGCTGATGTGCTGACTTTCCATACCCCGCTGAACAAGTCCGGCCCGTATAAATCACTGCACTTGGCCAACGCAGATCTGCTCGACGCCTTGCCGGATGACCGCATCCTGATCAACGCCTGCCGTGGTGCGGTGGTGCATAACGCCGCGTTGCTCAAGGTGTTGGAACAGGGCAAACGGCTTAGCACGGTGCTGGACGTGTGGGAACCGGAACCGGAACTTTCTCTGCCGCTGCTGGATTGGGTGGATATTGGCACCGCCCATATCGCCGGTTATACGCTGGAGGGCAAAGCGCGCGGCACCACTCAGGTGTTTGAAGCCTTCGCTCAACACCTGGGGCAACCACAGCAGATCGCACTCGCTTCGCTGCTGCCGGTGCCGGAATTCAGCGAAGTCCGCCTCAACGGGCCGTTGGATGAAGGCAAGTTAAAACGATTGATGCACTTGGTGTATGATGTGCGCCGCGATGATGCGCCGCTGCGGAAAGTGGCTGGGCTGCCGGGTGAGTTCGATCGCCTGCGCAAGCATTATCAGGAACGCCGCGAGTGGTCTTCGCTGCGGGTGCTGTGTGATGACAGCGCCAGTGCGGAACTGCTGCACAAGCTGGGTTTTGGCGTTCAATAAGGTTGCCTTAAGCAAATGGGGTTAACCTCTTTTATCCGGGCGGTGGTTTCACCGCCCGCTTGCAAATGAAATACTCTGGAGATGACCCAATGTCTGACGGCTGGAATATCGCTCTGCTTGGCGCGACGGGCGCAGTAGGTGAAGCGTTGCTGGAATTGTTACAGGAACGCCAGTTCCCGGTGGGTGAACTCTATCCTTTAGCCAGTGAACGCAGCGCGGGTGCGACGGTGCGTTTTAATGGCAAATCCCTGTTGGTGGAAAACGCCGAGGAATTTGACTGGTCCCAGGCGCAGTTGGCGTTTTTTGTCGCCGGGACTGAAGCGGCCGCTCGCTATGCGGAGGAAGCGGGCAATATGGGCTGCCTGGTGATTGATACCAGCGGCCTGTTTGCTCTGGAACCGGATGTGCCGCTGGTGGTGCCTGGCGTTAACCCGCAGGTGCTGGCGGATTACCGCAATCGCAATATCGTGGCGGTGGCCGACAGCATGGTGAGCCAACTGCTGACGGCGATTAAACCCCTCACCGAGCAGGCCGGGCTTTCCCGTTTGCATGTTACTACGCTGATGTCGGTTTCGGCACGTGGCAAAGTGGCGGTGGACGATCTGGCAGGCCAGAGCGCACGTTTGCTGAACGGCATTCCTGCCGAACCGGGCGTGTTTGCCACGCAATTGGCCTTCAACATCTTGCCTTTGATGGCCGATGAGCAGGGCAGCGTGCGTGAAGAGCGCCTGATCGTCGATCAGGTGCGCAAAGTGTTGCAGGACGAAGGGTTGCCGATCTCGGTAAGCTGCGTCCAGTCGCCGGTATTCTACGGCCACGCGCAGGTAGTGCATCTGGAAGCGCTGCGCCCGATCGCCGCAGAAGAAGCGCGCCAGGAACTGGAGCAGGCCGAAGATATTCAACTGAGTGAAGAAGACGATTATCCGACTCAGGTGACGGAAGCGTCCGGCAGCGATGTGCTGTGTATCGGTTGCCTGCGCAATGATTATGGTATTCCTGAACTGTTGCAGTTCTGGTCGGTGGCCGACAACGTGCGCTTTGGCGGCGCGCTGATGGCGATCGAAACCGCTGAACGCCTGTTGCAGGAGCAGATGTACTGATGTCTGAAGTGGAGTTGCCAACCCCACCAATGCTGAAAATTGCGTTGGGGATTGAGTATGACGGCAGCCGTTATTATGGCTGGCAACGTCAGCAGGAAGTCACCAGCGTCCAGGCTTGCCTGGAAAAAGCGCTGAGCAAGGTCGCGGATGCGCCGATCGGCGTGTTCTGCGCCGGGCGTACCGACGCCGGGGTGCATGCCACCGGCCAGGTGGTGCATTTTGACACCGCTGCGCGCCGCAAAGATGCTGCCTGGACGATGGGCGTGAACAGCCACCTGCCGCCGGATATCGCTGTGCGCTGGGTCAAGGAGGTCAGTAGTGATTTCCATGCGCGTTTTAGCGCCACCGCCCGCCGCTATCGTTACATCATCTTTAATCACCGTTATCGCCCGGCGGTGTTGCAGCAGGGGGTGACGCATTTTTATCACCCGCTGGATGCCGATCGCATGCACCGTGCGGCACAGGCATTGTTAGGGGAGAATGATTTTACCTCGTTCCGCGCCGTGCAGTGCCAGTCGCGTACCCCGTGGCGTAACGTAAAGCAGGTTAAAGTGACGCGCTACGGCGAATATATTGTGGTAGATATCAAGGCCAACGCCTTTGTACATCATATGGTGCGCAATATCGTCGGCAGCCTGATGGAAATTGGCTGCGGCAATCAGGATGAAAACTGGATGGCCGAACTGCTGGCGTTGAAGGACCGCAATCTGGCGGCCGCAACGGCGCGGGCAGAGGGGTTGTATCTGGTCGCTGTCGATTATCCTGAGCAGTTTGCCTTACCCCGGCCACCGATGGGGCCGCTGTTTTTAGCTGACGATTAAGCCGCCTGATGGCAGATTAATGCGTTGTTCACTGGTGCAAGCGCCGAGTGGGAGAGACATTCGGTTAGACGAGAGAGTTTATGGACATCATCATTAATTTTATTCTTTATATTGTTGATTTCATTCTGCATATTGACGTGCACTTGGCGGAACTGGTGGCGCAATATGGCATGTGGGTTTACGCCATTCTGTTCCTGATCCTGTTTTGTGAAACCGGGCTGGTGGTGACGCCGTTCCTGCCGGGAGATTCCCTGCTGTTTGTCGCCGGTGCGCTGGCCGCGTTGCCGTCCAACGATCTCAACGTACACACCATGGTCGTTTTGATGGTGATTGCGGCGGTGATCGGTGATGCCGTCAACTATACGATTGGCCGGTTGTTTGGCGAGAAGTTGTTCAGCAACCCGGATTCAAAAATTTTCCGCCGTAGCTATCTGGATAAAACCCATCAGTTTTATGAGAAGCATGGGGGTAAAACCATTATTCTGGCACGATTTGTGCCGATCGTGCGGACATTTGCGCCGTTTGTTGCCGGGATGGGGCATATGTCCTATCGTCATTTCGCTGCGTATAACGTGATTGGTGCGCTACTTTGGGTACTGTTGTTCACTTATGCTGGTTACCTTTTTGGCGACTTGCCGATCGTGCAGGAAAATCTGAAATTGTTGATCGTTGGGATCATCTTTGTTTCAATTCTGCCGGGCATTATTGAGATTTGGCGCCACAAGCGCGCAGCTGCCCGCCAGCAAAAACAGTAAAAACAGCGCTTAACCTATCGGTTCGACCAGTTTTTTATCCACAGAATCGGGCCGATATGGTTTAATGAGCGACATTTATGGTCTGTTCCTGCGAACAACCTTGAAACCAGTGCCTCGGCAGCGCGCAGGTCGTGCTTAGCTCGGGGGCTTTTTCATTAGGTCTGTTTTCGGGGGGATTGTTACAGCATGAACAGCGGACTGGCGTCTGCCAGGTTCAAACAGAAAGGTCATCGATGAGCTGGATTGAACGAATTCTTAACAAGAGCAATATTACACAAACCCGTAAGGTGAGCATTCCCGAGGGGGTTTGGACCAAATGCGATAGCTGCGGCCAGGTTCTCTATCGTGCCGAGCTGGAGCGTAATCTTGAGGTTTGCCCTAAGTGCGATCACCACATGCGTATGTCGGCGCGTATGCGTTTGCATACCCTGCTGGACGAAGGCAGTGAAGTGGAGTTGGGCAGCGAACTGGAGCCGAAAGATGCTCTGAAGTTCAAGGATTCCAAGAAGTATAAAGACCGCTTGGTTGCCGCACAGAAAGCGACCGGCGAGAAAGACGCGCTGGTGGTGATGAAGGGCACGCTGTACGGCATGCCGATCGTTGCGGCCTCCTTCGAATTCGCCTTTATCGGCGGTTCGATGTCTTCCGTGGTCGGTGCGCGCTTTGTGCGTGCGGTTGAGCAGGCGCTGGAAGATAATTGCCCGCTGGTCTGCTTCTCCGCCAGCGGTGGCGCGCGTATGCAGGAAGCGCTGATGTCGCTGATGCAGATGGCGAAAACCAGCGCGGCGTTGGCCAAATTGCAAGAACGTGGTCTGCCGTACATTTCTGTACTGACCGATCCGACTATGGGCGGCGTTTCTGCCAGTCTGGCAATGTTGGGCGATATCAATATCGCCGAACCGAAAGCGCTGATTGGTTTTGCTGGCCCGCGCGTGATCGAGCAGACCGTGCGTGAAAAACTGCCGCCGGGCTTCCAGCGCAGTGAGTTCCTGATCGAAAAGGGCGCGATTGATATGATCGTGCGCCGCCCGGTGATGCGTCAGACCTTGGCAAGCATTCTTTCCAAGCTGACCAACCAACCGCAGCCGCAGTTTGATGATGCAGCCCCGGTTACCGCACAAGAAAATCAGGCTGATGCCTGATCCGCAAAGGAGCGGCCGCACCGGCAACTGACCGGTGCGGTATTTCAATCGCTATGTTGTGGCTAAGCGCGGTTGAAAACGCAAAGCGTCGCCTTACGGGTATATGAAGCGATGGAATCCATGCAAAACCACTCAATTCCCCAAGCCACGTCGCCATTGAGCTCGTGGCTTTATTATCTGGAACGCTTGCACAGCCAGGCGATCGAACTCGGCCTGGAGCGCGTGCAGCGCGTTGCGGCGCATCTTGACTTGCTCACCCCTGCTCCCACGGTATTCACCGTTGCCGGTACCAACGGCAAAGGCACCACCTGCCGCACGCTGGAAGCCATTCTGCTGGCCGCCGGGTTGCGCGTCGGTGTCTACAGTTCGCCGCACCTGGTGCGTTACACCGAACGGGTGCGCGTTCAGGGTGAGGAACTGAGCGAAGCGGAACACAGCCGTTCATTGGCGTTCATCGAAGCCGGGCGAGGTGAAACCTCTCTGACGTACTTCGAATTTGGCACGCTGTCGGCGTTGCAACTGTTCAAACAGGCTAAGCTTGACGTGGTGATCCTGGAAGTCGGATTGGGCGGGCGCTTGGATGCGACCAATATCGTCAACCCGAGCGTGGCGGTAGTAACCAGTATCGCTTTGGATCATACCGACTGGCTGGGTAACGATCGCGAGAGTATTGGCCGCGAAAAAGCGGGGATTTTCCGCAGCGGTAAACCGGCGATCGTCGGCGAACCGGATATGCCACACAGCATTCAGCAGGTGGCCGAAAATTTGGGCGCCTCATTGTATCGCCGTGGCGATGCCTGGAGCTTCAGCGAGCAGGGTGAACGTTGGCAGTGGGAAGGGTGCGGTACCAGGCTGACTAATCTGCCTATGCCGAACGTGCCGCTGGCGAATGCGGCCACCGCGCTGGCAGCGCTGCACTATGCTGCGCTTGAGATTGATGAGAAAGCGATTTTTGCCGGGTTGCAGCAGGCGGCGTTGCCAGGGCGCTTCCAGATTGTGCAGCGGGATCCGCTGCTGATCCTGGACGTTGCGCATAACCCGCATGCGGCAGGTTATCTGGCCGGGCAACTGGCGAAGTTGCCGCGTAATGGCGGCAAGGTGCGGGCCGTGGTGGGCATGCTGTCAGATAAAGACATCGCCGGTACGCTGGCTTGCCTGAGCGAGCAGGTGGATGCTTGGTACTGCGCACCGCTGGAAGGCCCACGTGGTGCCAGCGTTGAGCTGTTGGCGCAGTATTTAACGGAACCACAGCAGTTTGCCGATGTTCAAACGGCTTGGCGTCAGGCGATGCAGGATGCAGATATTCAAGACATTGTGATCGTCTGTGGATCGTTCCACACCGTTGCCCATGTGATGGCGGCGCTAGACGAGAGGCGGGGAGTGTGAGTGGCAAGTAAATTTCAGAACCGACTGGTTGGCACCGTGATTCTGGTTGCCCTGGGGGTCATTATCCTGCCGGGGTTACTGGACGGAAAAAAGAGGCATTATGAGGATGAGTTTGCGGCCATTCCTCTGGTGCCGAAACCGGGTGATGCGCACGAAACCGACGTGATACCGCTGGTGAATCAGCCGTTGCCAGCCCAGCCACCGGAAGGTGCGGGGGCGTTGGTTGAGCAGCAGGCCGCGACCGAAGCAGCAGCACAGCAGGCGGCGAATCAACGGGCGCAGCAGCAGGAACAGCAGCAGCCTGTGTTGGTGACACCACCGCCGATCGAAACCAAACCGATACAGCAGCCCAAACCGGTAGAAACCAAACCGCTGGAAGTGAAGCCAAAACCGGTAACACCGCCGAAGGTTGAACCTAAGCCGGAAGTGAAGCCGGAGCCTAAGCCAGAACCAAAACCAGCGGCTGAGGAAAAAGCGCCGGTAGGGCAGGCTTATGTGGTGCAACTGGGGGCGCTGAAAAATGCCGCCAAGGTTAACGAGATCGTCGCATCGCTGCGTTTGTCTGGCTACCGAGCCTATACTGTGCCTTCAACGCCGGTACAGGGGGAGATTACCCGGATCTTCGTCGGCCCGGATGCGTCGAAGCAGAAGCTGCAAGCGTCGCTGCCTGCACTGAATGGCATCAGTGGCCTGAGCGGGCAAGTGAAAGCTTATAGCGCACGTTGATGAATGTTATTGTTGCCAAGGAGAGTGATGATGCAGGCCGACTTTCTCGATGCTCATGAAAGGCATTGGAATGATGCAGAAATATTATTTCGGGAGCAATGTTGGGCAAATGCCGATCATCTGTATGGTTTTTCGGCGGAATGTGGTTTAAAGGGACTGATGGTAGCTTTTGGTATGCAGCAGGACGTGAATAAAGAGGGTATGCCTGCGAGCAAATCTGACCAAAAGCACATCGATAATTTAAGAATTCGTTATGAAACTTATCGCGCAGGTGCAAATGCTGCGAGTTATCTGTTGGTTGCTGGAGATCCGTTTTCAAATTGGAAAGCGAGTGATCGTTATGCTGGGCGAAGTAACTTCTCAGAACAACATGTGGTCCCTCATCAACAGGGAACACTTGAAATTCGAAATCTGATAAGCAGGGCTCGCAGAGAGGGATTAATTGTATGACATTCGATCAGGTCCTTCCGGGGTTACGAACGATTTTCATGCGTCATGCTGATGCGCTCGAACCTTATAAACCCATTCTT
Source organism: Serratia sp. YWN4 (assembly GCF_055790845.1). Lineage (NCBI taxonomy): Bacteria > Pseudomonadati > Pseudomonadota > Gammaproteobacteria > Enterobacterales > Yersiniaceae > Serratia > Serratia sp. YWN4. The sequence goes on along the minus strand of NZ_CM147696.1, from coordinate 3,564,274 downwards.
ATTAACCGTGATCTTAATGCCAAGGTGCGCCTTATCGTCTCTGGAGATTATGAAGAGGGAGATGGTCGAAAAGCGTTGGACAGCTTAGCTGGAGATATCTTTCAAGAGTTGGGTTCAAAACATGCTTATCCTGTTAGCCAAGCTTTACTATTTGAAACCGATATACAAAAAGAATGTAAAAGCGGACAACCTTTCGAATTAGATAGTGCACTGCGTTCTATATATGTTGTCGATCGTTTAGTGACTTCAACGAATTGGTCACATATTGCCCCTGTAAGTTTACATGCTGAAAGAACCGTGTTTTTTTCGATAAAAGGTGGGGTGGGGCGTTCGTCTGCCCTTGCTGCAACTGCTTGGTCTCTTGCTGAGTCTGGTAAGAAAGTGATGATACTAGATTTAGATTTGGAGTCTCCAGGATTATCATCATCATTATTGCCAACTGACAGGCGCCCCAAGTTTGGTATTTGCGATTGGTTGGTTGAGGATCTCACTGGCAATAGTGATGCCATATTTGATGATATGGTTGCTTCTAGTCCTCTTTCTCATAATGGAGAGATTCTCGTTGTTCCTGCCCATGGCGGTGATCCTGGCGAGTATATAGCTAAACTTGGACGAGTCTGGATGTCTACCAGAGGTGTAGATGGTTCAATCATCACATGGTCTGAACGACTCGCTAACTTGTTAGGCAAGCTAGAAAATCGCTGGTGTCCAGATGCTGTGTTGATTGATTCTCGTGCTGGTATTGATGAGGTTGCTTCAGCATGTTTGACGGAATTGGGTGCGGCTAATATTTTACTGTTTGCAATTAGCGGCGATCAGACGTGGTCAGGTTACCGTATTTTATTCAAGCATTGGCGTACTACCGGTGTCATCCGAGATATTAGGGAGCGTTTGCAACTGGTTGGTGCAATGCTTCCAGAACTCAATACTGAAGAGTATTTCAGAGATTTACGCGAAGAGGCTTGGGATCTGTTTGCCGATGAGATTTATGATGAACTCCCTGCTGGTGATAATAGTGGATGGAGCTTTGATGCAGTAGATGAATCAGCACCTCATCATCCTCTTGCGATTCGTTGGCATCGCAGCTTCTCTGGACTAAAGACTTTACATGGTCGTTTAAATGAAATCGATCGTGAAGAGGTAATGAGGATCTTTGGGCCAGTGATCGATTTTCTGATGACTGAGGGTAGTGAGGGCGAATATGAGTAATCGTGAGATTGGTGAAGCGATTAAAAGTGCATTACCGGAAAGAACGTCAAATTATGGTCAGAAACCGAATAGTAAACATGTTTACGTCCCTCCGTCACATGTAAAAGCATTGCGCTTGGAATGTAATCTGGTCGTCGGTGGTCGTGGGGTTGGTAAAACTTTTTGGAGTGCTGCCCTGACGGATCCTTCGATACGGAGCCTGTTAGGTAAGGCCGTGCCTGACTTGTCGGCTGTCGTGGTTCGTACTGGTTTTTCTGAGCGTCCAGCGTTGGATAACTACCCTGATGACCGCGTTTTCCCTGCATTACTTGAGCGAGGTTTTTTGCCTTATGATATCTGGTCAGCAGTATTAGGACGCTGTTTAGCCAGTGAGATTGGTGATGTAATCCCAGTAACTTCATGGGAAGAGACAACTTTGTGGGTGCAAGATAACCCTGAGCTGTTCAGCCGTTTATTAGAGAAATCAAGTCAACATTATCAGCAAAGTGGCAGTTCAATCTTAGTCGTTTTCGATGCTTTGGATCGTACCAGCCAAGATTGGCAAAAAATGGATGGGATTGTGCGGGATTTATTACGTCTGGTCTTGTCGCTAAAACGCTACCCACGGCTGCATACCAAGGTTTTTCTGCGCGAAGACCAATTTCATGGGCGAAAGGTAACAGATTTCCCTGATGCCTCAAAAATTCTGGCAACGCATGTTGAGCTAACCTGGGCCAGTAATGATTTACATGGATTGTTATGGCAGCATTTTTGTAATGCGCCAAATCATCATGGCGTGGTTTTACGACATTTGTATCACGAAGTGGTTGGCCAAGTTGCAATACCGGCTGAAAATGACGTATGGCTGCTTGATGAGCGGGTAAAGCGTGACGAGACATTGCAAAGATCGCTGTTTATGAAGATTGCGGGGCCGTGGATGGGGCGAGATCGCCGACGGGGTGTGCCGTATACCTGGGCGGTTGGACATTTGGCGGATGGTAGGGGAAGGACATCACCAAGATCTTTTTTGTTAGCCCTACGAGAAGCCGCTGAACATTCTTTAGAACGGCATCCTGAACCTGAGTATCCTCTACATTTTGAAAGTATTAAGCAAGGTGTGCTCAAGGCTTCAGAAAATAGAGTGGACGAAGTTGCAGAAGATTATCCCTGGGTTAGGGCCTATATGAAACCGTTGTCTGGGCTGACGGTGCCGTGTTCTTTTGAAACAGTTTCAGATCGCTGGAAGAATAGTTTAAGTGCTGACAAAGACCAACTGTTCCAGGACCGGTTGCCACCTGAACACTATGATGATGGTTATCCTGGTGTTCGTTCAGATTTACAAGGGCTTGGGATTTTCGAAACGATGAAAGATGGTCGGGTTAACATGCCTGATCTCTACCGTGTTGGCTTTGGACTTGGCCGTAGAGGTGGAGTGAAACCCGCTAGAAAATCCAGTGATGATTAAGAATTTATGGATTTCAACAGGTATGCAGAATGTACCCGCTATCTGATTGAGAAACATATCTCTATGCGGCGATTAAGAAATTTTTTATCGCCGTTTTTATTTGTTACGTGGTGGGAAATCCCCTACGCAAACGTTTTCTTTTTCTGTTAGAATTCGCCGCGAATTGGTCATACCCGATAACATTCGAGCGGTATCAGGGCAGTTAACGCTGATGCAGCCTGAAGGATAGAGGGGATGCAAGGGGCGATTCATTATTGGAATGGTCATGGTCTGGATTGATTACGTCATTTTAGCGTTGATTGGATTTTCGGCTTTGGTGAGCCTGATCCGAGGGTTTGTGCGTGAAGCCTTGTCACTGGTGACATGGGGATGTGCGTTCTTTGTTGCCAGCCATTTCTACCCTTACCTTGCAGCCTATTTCACTCGTTTTGAAGATGAACTGGTACGGAACGGCATCGCGATTGCCATTTTGTTTATCGCGACGCTGATCGTAGGCGCTATCGTTAACTATGTGATTGGTTCACTGGTAGAAAAAACCGGATTATCGGGCACCGATCGGGTGTTGGGCGTGTGCTTCGGCGCACTGCGCGGCGTGCTGATTGTGGCGGCGATACTGTTTTTCCTGGATACCTTTACCACCCTGTCGCAAAGTGCGGACTGGAAACAGTCACAGCTTATCCCCCAGTTCAGCTATATCATCAGGTGGTTTTTTGACTATCTGCAGAGCACGTCGAGTTTCTTACCAACCCAATTACCGGGGCGGTAGCGGCTTAGAGGAAAAGACAACATGTGCGGTATTGTCGGTATCGCCGGTTTCATGCCGGTAAACCAGTCGATTTATGATGCGTTGATGGTGCTTCAGCACCGTGGGCAGGATGCCGCAGGCATCGTCACTATTGATGACCATAACGGGTTCCGTCTGCGTAAGGCAAACGGCCTGGTGAAGGATGTGTTTGAAGCACGCCACATGCAGCGTTTGCAGGGCAATATGGGGATCGGCCACGTGCGTTACCCGACGGCAGGCAGCTCCAGTGCTTCAGAGGCGCAACCTTTTTATGTCAACTCGCCGTTTGGCCTTACGCTGGCACACAACGGTAACCTGACCAACGCCCATGAACTGCGCCAAAAGCTGTTTGAAAGTGGCCGCCGTCATGTCAATACGACCTCCGATTCCGAGATCCTGCTGAACGTGCTGGCTACCGAGCTTGACCGTTTCCAACATTATCCGCTGGAGTCAGATAACATTTTCACCGCGGTGGCGGCGATGCATCAGCAACTGCGCGGTGCTTACGCCTGCGTGGCGATGATTATCGGCCACGGCCTGGTTGCGTTTCGCGATCCGAACGGTATCCGTCCGTTGGTGATCGGCAAGCGTGAACTGGAGGATGGCCGCTGTGAATACATGGTGGCATCCGAGAGCGTCGCGCTGGATACGCTGGGCTTTGAATTCCTGCGTGACGTTGCGCCGGGTGAAGCGGTGTACATCACCGAAAAAGGCCAGTTGTTTACTCGTCAGTGCGCCGAGAATCCAAAGAACAATCCGTGCCTGTTCGAATACGTCTATTTTGCCCGTCCTGACTCCTTTATGGACAAAATTTCTGTCTACAGCGCCCGCGTGCGCATGGGGCAGAAGCTGGGCGAAAAGATTGCCCGCGAATGGGAAGATCTGGATATCGACGTGGTGATCCCGATCCCGGAAACCTCTTGCGATATCGCGCTGCAAATCGCGCGCATTCTGGATAAACCCTATCGCCAGGGCTTTGTGAAGAACCGCTACGTTGGCCGCACTTTTATCATGCCGGGCCAGCAGGCTCGCCGCAAATCAGTACGCCGTAAGCTGAATGCCAACCGTGCCGAGTTCCGTGACAAGAATGTGCTGTTGGTGGATGACTCCATCGTTCGTGGCACCACCTCTGAGCAGATTGTGGAAATGGCGCGCGATGCCGGGGCAAAACGTGTTTATCTGGCTTCTGCCGCGCCGGAAATCCGTTTCCCGAACGTTTATGGTATCGACATGCCGAGTGCCACCGAGCTGATCGCCCATGGGCGTGAAGTGGACGAAATCCGTCAACTCATTGGTGCCGATGGCCTGATCTTCCAGGATCTGGACGATCTGATCGAAGCCGTGCGTGAAGAGAACCCGGATATTACCCAGTTTGAATGCTCGGTGTTCAACGGTATTTACGTGACCAAAGACGTTGACCAGAGCTATCTAGAATATCTGGAAACGCTGCGTAATGATGATGCCAAAGCATTGCGCGGGCAGGCGGAAGCGGAAAATCTGGAAATGCATAACGAAGGCTAGGTTGCATTTTGGTACTACCAACATAGTTTCTCGCCAAAAAGGTGCACCGTGGCGTCCGTCGCGGTGCATCGCTTTATCTCCCTTAGCTTGCTAATCGACTAAGCTTGCTGCACAGTCTGCGCTGATTCGACTATTCTAACCAAATATTCCCCGGCAGAGGCCCATTTCATGAAAAGACTCATTATCGGTATTTCCGGCGCCAGCGGCGCAATCTACGGCGTACGTTTGCTACAGGTATTACGTGGCGTCGAAGGTGTGGAAACCCACTTGGTGATGAGTCAGGCAGCGCGGCAGACATTGGCTCTGGAAACCTCGCTGAACCTGCGTGATGTGCAGGCATTGGCCGATGTGGTGCATGACGTGCGCGATATTGCCGCCAATATCTCTTCTGGCTCCTTCAAAACGCTGGGAATGGTAATTTTACCTTGCTCAATCAAAACCTTATCCGGTATTGTCAATAGTTACAGCGATGGTTTGCTGACGCGTGCTGCTGATGTAGTGCTGAAAGAACGTCGGCCTTTGGTGCTGTGCGTGCGTGAAACACCGCTGCATCTTGGGCATTTGCGCCTGATGACGCAGGCGGCGGAAATGGGTGCGGTGATCATGCCGCCGGTGCCTGCTTTTTACCATCACCCGCAGAGCGTTGAGGATATTATCGATCAGACGGTTAACCGCGTGGTCGATCAGTTCGGCATTGAGCTGCCAGAGGATTTATTTACGCGTTGGCAGGGTGCCAATTAACAAATTCGCATCTAATTTAATACATTTGTGCAACTCAGCACTGATTTAGTGCGAAGTATGCACCATAATGATCCTGCTTCACCATGCTCACTGTTTCAGGGTTAGGTTTTTTGCGGGTTAACCATGGCGCGGCCTGTGCTGGCCGATCAATTTTTGCGGTTATCGTCCCAGGAAACAGTTTTCAACGGGCCGGAGTCGTTCCCTCCGTCTTGTAACAACCAATGTGGCACGATTACTGCAAATTGATTTTGGTGGGACGCAGTCTAAAGCCTGTAGCGGCATCAAAAAATCAATTTGAGGGTAATTTATGAAAAAGCGGGTTTTGATTCTTCCTTTAGTCTTGGCTTTAAGCGCGATCGGCAGTGCATTTGCGGCTATACCGTCAACGCTGAAAGTGGGCACCGATCCAACCTATGCGCCGTTCGAGTCTAAAAACGCTCAAGGGGAACTGGTAGGTTTTGATATCGATCTGGCCAAAGAGTTATGCAAACGTATAAATACCCAATGTACCTTTGTGGAAAGCGACTTTGATGCGCTAATCCCTTCTCTCAAGGCGAAGAAAATCGACGCCATCATCTCTTCTCTCTCCATTACCGAAAAGCGCCAGCAGGAAATTGCCTTTACTGACAAACTTTTTGCGGCCAACTCCCGGCTGATTGCCCCGAAAGGTTCAACGCTGTTGCCAAATGTTGAATCCCTGAAAGGCAAGAGCGTCGGCGTGCTGCAAGGCACCACGCAGGAAGCTTACGCCAATGCTCTGTGGCAGCCGAAAGGGGTCACGGTAGTGCCTTATCAGAATCAGGATCTGGTGTATGCCGATCTGGCATCCGGGCGTATTGATGCGGCATTCCAGGATGAAGTGGCGGGTAGCGATGGCTTCCTGAAACAGCCTCCAGGCAAGAATTACGCTTTTGCCGGTGAATCGGTGAAAGACGATAAATTCTTCGGCGTGGGTACTGGTATGGGGTTACGCAAGGATGAAACCGAGCTGAAAGCTGCGCTGGATAAAGCGCTGGCTGAAATGCGCAAAGACGGTACTTACGATAAGTTCGCGAAAAAATACTTCGATTTTGACGTTTACGGCGGTTAATTCCCGTCCCGTATCATGCTGGCTGCGGGTCCGGCTTGCCGGGCCCGTTCAAGCCTCATGTCGTGTTCGGGATCACATAACGACAGGATGAAGTAGATGCTGCAAGGCTATTCCCAATTGATATTCGAGGGTGCTCTGGTGACGCTGGAGTTGGCTCTCAGTTCTGTTTTGCTGGCGGTGGTGATTGGTTTGATCGGCGCCGGTGGTAAACTTTCACAAAATCGCATTATCTCAACGATATTCGGCGCTTATACCACCCTGATCCGCGGTGTGCCGGATCTGGTGTTGATGTTGCTGATCTTCTACGGCCTACAGATTGCTCTGAACAGCCTCACTGAATTAATCGGTTTCTCGCAGATTGATATCGATCCGCTGAGCGCGGGGATTATCACCCTGGGCTTTATCTATGGCGCTTATTTCACCGAAACCTTCCGTGGTGCCTATATGGCGGTGCCTCGTGGCCAGGTTGAGGCGGCAACGGCTTTTGGCTTCTCCAGCAGCCAGATTTTCCGCCGTATCCTGTTCCCGGCGATGATGCGCTTCGCGTTACCCGGTATCGGTAATAACTGGCAGGTTATCCTGAAGGCCACGGCGCTGGTGTCGATTCTTGGCCTGAACGATCTGGTAAAAGCAACCCAGTTGGCGGGTAAAGGCACCTATCAGCCTTTCTTCTACGCTCTGGTTGCCGGGGTGGTATATCTGGTTTTCACTACCGTTTCCAACGGCGTGTTGCTGTGGCTTGAACGGCGTTATTCATTGGGCGTCAAAAGGGCCGAATTATGATCGATATTTTGCATCAGTATTGGCAATCGCTGTTGTGGAGTGACGGCTATCGTTTTACCGGGGTCGCGGTTACGTTATGGCTGCTGATTTCATCGGTGGCGATGGGGGGATTGCTGGCGATCCCGATGGCGGTGGCGCGGGTTTCTTCCCTTCCCTGGCTGCGCCTTCCGGTGTGGTTTTATACCTATATCTTCCGTGGCACCCCGTTGTATGTGCAGTTGCTGGTGTTTTACTCCGGCATGTACAGCCTGGAAATTGTGCGTGGGACCGAATTCCTCAATGCGTTTTTCCGCAGTGGGCTGAATTGCACCATTCTGGCGTTGACGCTCAACACCTGCGCATATACCACCGAGATTTTCGCCGGAGCCATTCGCTCAGTGCCGCACGGGGAAATTGAAGCGGCCAATGCCTATGGTTTTTCGCGTTTTAAAATGTATCGCTGCATTATTTTGCCTTCGGCGCTGCGCACCGCATTACCGGCGTACAGCAACGAAGTCATTCTGATGCTGCACTCAACGGCGCTGGCCTTTACCGCCACCGTACCGGATCTGCTGAAGATTGCCCGTGATATCAATGCGGCAACCTATCAGCCGTTCTATGCGTTCGGCATTGCCGCGGTGTTGTATCTGATTATCTCCTATACGTTGATCAGCCTGTTCCGTAAGGCAGAGAAACGCTGGATGGCACACGTAACTCATCGATGACTGACGGGAATAACACCATGTCTGAAAATAAATTAGCCGTCACCGAACTGCACAAGCGTTATGGCGACCATGAAGTGCTGAAAGGGGTTTCCCTGGCGGCCAATGCGGGGGATGTGATCAGCATTATCGGTTCTTCCGGTTCGGGTAAAAGTACCTTTCTGCGCTGTATTAACTTCCTTGAGAAACCGAGTGAAGGTTCGATCAGCCTGAATAATGAAGATATCCGCATGGTGCGCGACAAAGACGGCCAGTTGAAGGTGTTCGATAAGAAACAACTGCAATTGCTGCGTACCCGCCTGACCATGGTCTTTCAGCATTTCAACCTGTGGAGCCACATGACGGTGCTGGAAAACGTGATGGAAGCGCCGGTGCAGGTGTTGGGTTTGAGCAAGGCAGAGGCGCGCGAGCGTGCGGTGCGTTATCTGGATAAGGTGGGCATTGACGAGCGTGCGCGGGGCAAATATCCGGTACACCTTTCCGGCGGCCAGCAGCAGCGTGTGTCGATTGCGCGCGCATTGGCGATGGAGCCGGAGGTGTTGCTGTTTGACGAACCGACTTCCGCGTTAGATCCCGAGTTGGTCGGCGAAGTGTTGCGTATCATGCAGAAACTGGCAGAAGAGGGTAAAACCATGGTGGTGGTAACGCATGAGATGGAGTTTGCGCGCCACGTATCGAACCATGTGATTTTCCTGCATCAGGGATTAATCGAAGAACAGGGGCCACCGGCTGAAGTTTTCGGTAATCCGAAAAGCCCGCGTTTGCAGCAATTCCTCTCAGGTGCCCTTAAGTAAGGGCACCGCATATCACTCTAGGCCTGCTGGTTGATCACATCATCCAGCGCCTGTTCCAGCTCAAAGAAGCGGAAGCTGAAACCCGCTTCTTCCAACCTTCTGGGCACCGCGCGCTGGCCGCCCAACACTAGCACCGCTGCTTCCCCCATTAATAGCCGCATGACGAACGCGGGTGCGCGTAGAAACGCCGGGCGATCCAACACGTTGGCCAAGGTTGCAGCGAACTGTTCATTATGCACCGGATAAGGTGCGACCATATTGAACGGGCCGCGCAGGTTGCTGTGATCCAGCAGGTAAATGATGCCGTTAACCATATCGTCGATATGGATCCAGGGCAGATATTGGCGGCCATTACCGATCGGCCCGCCAAGGCCCATGCGAAAAGGCGGCAGCATTTTGGCCAGCGCGCCACCCTTGGGGGCCAGCACTACACCGGTACGCAGCAGGCAGACGCGGGTGGTGCTGCTTTGCGCCCGCAGCGCCAGTGCCTCCCAACGTTGGCAGAGCTGATGGGTAAATTCATCGTGCGGGGTTTCATCTTCGGTCACCACCGCCTGGCCCTGATCGCCGTAATAACCGACGGCAGATCCTGAAATCAGTACCGCAGGCGGTGTGGCGCTGGCGTTGATCAGCGCCGCCAGCCGTTCGGTCAACCCCCAGCGGCTATGGCACAGGCGGTCTTTCTGGGCCTGGTTCCAACGTTTGTCGGCAATGGGCTCACCCGCCAGATTGATGACGGCATCAAAGCCATCCAGAGAGTGTTGATCGCTGAGTGAAGGCCAATAGCTGACCTGCTCGCCAAACTTAGCCTGCGCACGTTTTACATCACGTGTCAGCACGGTAATCTCATGCGAAAGGTGCAGCAGTTGTCGAGTCAGGCTACTGCCAATCAGCCCTGTAGCGCCGGTAATCAGGATCCGCATAGTCGGCCTCCCTGAGCGGTGTGGATATTATGCTGTGTGGCGGCGATAGCTCATGGTCATAGAAACCGAATCGGCGTAACGCAGAGCCAGCAATTTATCTATCTCTACTTCAGCATAGGTTACCCAGGGATGTTGTTTCACGATATCGAGCACATCCTGAGTTAATTTTTCCAGCAAAGCGAAGCGGTTACCTTCAATGTGATGAATGATCGCCTTGGTAATGGTGCGGTAGTTCAGCGCATCGTCAATGTCTTCGCTGTTACGCGCTTTATCCGCCGGGTAATGGATCGTCACGTTGATCAGGATATCCTGACGATTATTGATTTCTTCTTCCTTGATACCGATGAAGGTACGTAACCGCAGGTTTTTAATACGGATAACGGCATCGGGTTGGTTAGACGGCATCAGAGATTCTCCAGAGGTCTGAATGTTTGCCCCCCAGAATACACGGAAACTAAAGAAATGGTAACGCAGCCAAACGGTTAAACAGAGCCACAGGGAGGTGGCTCACAGTAAATCGGTTAAACCTGCTCTGCCAGCTTGTAGGCACGCTTGGTGGCTGGTCGGTTGCTGATACGTTCAAACCAATTACGTACCGCCGGGTAATCAGCCAGATCGATGCGTTGGCGGGGGTGAGAAACAACCCAAGGATAAGTGGCAATGTCAGCAATGCTGTAGTTGTCTCCACCCAGGTAAGGATGCTTTTGCAACTCGGTATCCAGCACAGCATACAGGCGCTTGGTTTCCTGTTGATAACGTTCGATGGCGTAAGGCACCGGCTGTGGGGCGTAGTGGTTGAAGTGATGGTTCTGGCCGAGCATGGGCCCAAATCCGGCCACCTGCCAGAACAGCCACTGTAGCGTTGCTGCGCGATCACGCAGCCCTTTGCTCAGCAGTTTGCCGGTTTTCTCCGCCAGATAAAGCAGGATTTCACCTGATTCAAACAGGCTGATCGGGGCACCGCCGTCAAGCGGTTGCTGATCGACGATGGCCGGGATTTTATTGTTGGGAGAGATGGCCAGAAACGCCGGTTGGAACTGAGCACCAGCGCTGATATTGACGCGGTGGATACGGTAGGGTAGGCCAACTTCCTCAAGGAACAGAGTAATTTTGTGGCCATTAGGAGTCGGCGCGTAATACAGGTCAATCATAATTTATCCTGCGACAAAGTGATCTGTAAGTTATTACACGTACATTACTGCGGTCTGCGCCGCAGACAAAGAGATATCAGATTTCCTATTAAAGAATAATAGTGCTGAACAAGAGCAGGCCGTGGGGAATGTGTACCAGTAAGATGGATTAGGCGGCAGCGGAAACGGGGGGCATGAAGTAGAAATCCCCGGTACTTCCGCACCGGGGATTGAAGGAAAGGCTTAGCTCAGGAAGTCTGCGCGCTGCGGAGTAAAGGTATCCAGCAGCGTTCCAGCTTCCAGGCAGACGCAGCCGTGTACGACGTCAGGCTTTTTGTACAGAGTATCCCCGGCACTGACCTCTTTAGTGACACCATCAATGGTGAAGCTGAAGCGGCCAGACAGCACGTAAGTCAGCTGCTCGTGCGGGTGGCTGTGCAGCGTGCCGACGGCATCTTTGCTGAAGTTGACTTCCACTGCCATCATGGTTCCGCCGTGAGCGAGAATACGCCGCGTGATGCCGTTCCCCAAGTCCTCAAGCGCGCATTCTTGTTTGTAGATGAACATGACTTTTCCTCAGTAATAAACCGTAATTAAGCAAACAGGTTTTCAGGCAATTTGGCCAGATAGAGTGCGGGTTCACCTTCAAAATCTGAGGTAAACAGCACTTGGCGGTTGTCTGGCGTAAAGGAAGGATGCGGGTGCGTGACCTGACGATCGCCCTTCAACACGCGCCATGAACTGTTGTGCGCCGCCAGACGAGCCTGGCGCTTATTCTTGGCATCAAACACGTAAAGCCAAGGATCGTTCTCGATGGTATAACCCGCGGAATCCTTGATATCTACTGGGGATGCAGAACCGTCACCCACCAGCATGCTACCGTCGTGGTTGCTCATCAGGTGAGAACAGGCTGGCATGCTCATCACAATTTCATTCACGCCGCTTTCTGGATCGAAACGGTAAATGTTGCGATCCTGCTGGCCTTTCATATAGGAAACGTACATCAATGCTGAACCATCTGGTACCCAGAATTCGTGGGTGCAGCTTTCACCTTCGGCGTGGGTTTTCACCTTACGCATATTGGTGCCGTCTTCATTGATCAGCCACATACGAGCATCCACCAGATCGTGCGGGCCTTCGTGGCAGAAGGCAACGCAGTTATCGTGGTAAGGGCGATAAATCGGGTGGCCCAGCCAGACGTTATCCTGATAGATCACGCGTGAGTCGCCGCTATGGAGATCGACACGCAGCAGGCGGCAACGCGGATTCTTGGTGAAGAAGGTGTGGAAAATTTTCCAGTCGGTCAGCGGTTCCCAGTCGTTGCGATCGATTTCGATGCCCACCAGACTGGTGCATTCGCTGTTGGCGACCCAGGTACCGTAACCTACCCACTCTTCAGGCACCTGATAAACCGTCTGCTCATGGCAGTTGCTGAGTTCAACCCGGCGCAGCTCGCGTTCATTTTTCACGTAGTAGAGGAAACGATCGTCTGGCGATAAGAAACCCCCGAACGTATTGTCGCCTGTGCCTTCGGTCAGTTGAACTGCCTGCTGTTTTTCCAGATCCAACAGGTAATAGTTACGGTTACCGTCAAATTCCCCAGCGAACAACAGCTTGCGCCCGTCATTGGTGAAGCATTTCTGGTAGAAGTAATTCCGGTGGCACAGTACGTCTGGCGGCGTTAAGCGAGTGATTTGTGCGCCGGTACTCGCATCGGTTGAACGGTGAAAATTGAATTCGAGGATTGAACCTTTAGCCACGATGGCCTCCCTTAAACTGATTGATGAACCGCCAGAGACTGAACAGTTCCTTAATTACTAAAACGTTGTTTCATTAAATTAGAAAAATGATATCAAAGTGACGCAGCAGGCCAACCCATACGGGTGATTTATGCGACCGGCATCGCATAAATTGCTTCTCTCTCGCCGTTTTACTCAAGATACCCGTTTGCATCATGGTTTGCGGGTGCATAACTGTGCATTCTGTGCCGCTATTCAGCGTAAGCCACTTTACGGTTGGGAAAACCAACATCGCCCAGAGAAGGGGCTGTAGCCGGATGCTGCTCACGCTTAAAAACGCCGCAGTTGATTACCCTTACTTTTTTTCTGTGATTTCTGTCACATCAATATCGTTCGCTGACCAGTATAAAACATCATTCCTAAAAAAATGAAATAATAGTTCATTTTTAGTAACGAAATGAGACGGTAGATGAGAACAACGAGTATTAAGCCTTTGGGAGAAGGTCGGGCGGTCACGCTGGGGCACCAGTTGGCATATGGTGGTGGCAACCTGTTGGGCAGTGGTGCTCTGGCAATCAGCGGAGCTTGGTTACTGTATTTTTACACCACATTTTGTGGGCTGACGCTGTTGGAAGCGTCGTTTATCTTTTCTGTGGCCAGCGTTATTGATGCGATCAGTAACCCGGTGATGGGGTATCTGACCGATAACTTCGGTCATACCTGGCTTGGCAAACGTTTTGGTCGGCGTCGTTTCTTTGTGTTGATTGGCGCACCGCTGATGATTTTCTACCCTCTGCTGTGGGTAGAAGGTTTCGGTTTCTGGTACTACCTCGCCACTTATGTGATTTTTGAACTGATCTACACTTCGGTGATGGTGCCTTATGAAACATTGGCCACCGAAATGACCGATGATTTTGCCGTGCGCTCCAAGCTTACCGGCTACAAAGCGATTTTCGGCAAGATGGCCAATTTCCTGGCCGCGTTCATTCCTGGGCAATTCATCCTGATCTACGGTAAAGAGTCAGCGCAGCCTTTCCTGTATACCGGTATCACCTACGGCGTGATTCTGTTTATTGCTGTTGGCGTGCTTTATCTGTTCTCTTGGGAGCGAAAAGATGAAGGGGTCGCGGTTGTTAAGCAGAAGAAATCGCTGCTGAACACGCTGATCTCTCTGGCCAGAGATATGCAATCCACTTTCTATCTGCGGGTGTTCCGCAAGCATTTGGGCATGTACCTGTTCGGCTTTGGTGCCGAGTGGCTGTTCGCCTCTGTCTTTACCTATTTCGTGATCTTCGTGCTGCAATACGATCCGGCGATTCTTGCCGGGCTGAACAGCCTGAACGCCATGTTGCAGTTATTCTCCACGGCACTGTTTATTGGTCTGTGTGTGAAAAAAGGCTTCAGCAAACCGTACAGTTGGGCGCTCGCTATCGTTATTTTTGCCGTCTGCTGTTATTCGCTGCTGCGCTTCTTCAACCTGCCAGCGCATTATGCGACGGCTGCCATCATCGGGGTGACCGTGATCTTTGGCCTGGGTACTGGCGGGGTGTATTACATTCCCTGGACGGTATATACCTTCCTGGCCGATGTGGATGAAGTGTTTACCGGCCGCCGCCGTGAAGGGATCTACGCGGGTGCCATGACCTTCTCTGGCAAAATTGTCCGCTCAATCATCGTCTTCACCATGGGGGCGATCCTCAGCTACTACGGCTTCCAGTCGAAATCCCATACTCAGCCGGAAACTGCCATCACAGCGATCTCCTGGGTGTTCTTTGCTGGCGTGATCATGCTGGCATTGGTGGCGATCGTCTTTAGTGGCCAGATGACGCTGAATCGCCAAACCCATCGTGTGGTTTTAGATGAAGTTGCGCGAATCAAAGCCGGTGGCAAGCTTGGCGATATTCAACCCGAAGTGCGCCTAGTGATCGAAAAGCTGGTGGGCCTGCCTTATGAACAATGCTGGGGCAACAGCGAGATCTGCCAGAAGATGAATATTGTCCCTGAAGTGAAAGCCAGCGTGCGTGAAGCCGTCTCACAGGCCTGATGTTGCCACGATTCATTGATGAAACCTTCCTGCATTTGGGCAGGAAGGTAATAAAAGGAAAGGGAAATGAAGAACGTTCCTCTGTCGTTATGCCTTGCTCTGGTCAGCATCTGCAACAGCAGTGGGGCCGCGTCATTGCCCGCTCCTAATGAATTGGTATGGCAGGCGATCGCTTTTGGCCAGTCAACCGATGTCAACTTTGCTACCAACGTGTTGCCGGGTAAGGTGGGCACTAATCAGGTAACGTTGGCTAATGGCCAGCCATTATTGGCCGGGCCGTTGAGCACGCCGTTCCACGTCGAAAGCCGTGGCGGCAAGATCGGCAACAGCCACGATGGGTTAACGTTCTATTACACGCGTATTCCTGCCAGCGCTAATGTGCTGCTGGAGGCGGACATTACGGTCGATCAGTTTGGCCCGGAAAGCGGTGCGTTACCTGCCGGGCAGGAAGGGGCCGGATTGTTGATCCGCGATATTCTCGGTAAGCCACGGTTGGAAAAAGTGCAGCCGGGATATGAAGAGTTTCCAGCCGCGGCCAACATGGTGATGAATGCCATCATGACGCAGGATAAAAAAGACCACCACCGGGTCAAGATGACGATGATCTCGCGTAACGGCGTGATCAATTCCTGGGGCAACGCCGGTATTGAGATCAAACGTGCAGGCTACCAACCGGAGATCGATCTCAAGAAAACGCCCCGTTTCCGTTTACGCTTGGCTCGCACCGATGAAGGTTTTATCGCGGCCTATGCGCCAGAGGGCAGTGATAACTGGATCAGCCAGACGGCCGGAGATGCGCATCGTGTCAGCGTGCTGGAACCTGATGGCTATTACGTCGGTTTCTTTGCTTCGCGTAACGCGCGCATCACCGTGAATCAGGCTAGCCTGACGCTGAGTCAGAGCGATCTGCCTGTGGCGGAGAAGTTCGTCGCTAAAACGCCAGCGACACAAATTGAAGTGGCTTCAGCAGCGATAGCTGCCACGGATGACTATGTTTTCCAACTGCGCAGCAACGAGAAGGGCACCTTGACCGTCAGCAAAGACGGCATCGTCGTGGCCAGTGAACGTACCGTACAGCCGGGTGAAATGCTGGCGCTGAATATCCCGTTGACCAAGCCGACAACTCGCTTGGATTACCGCTTCACTACGCAAAACGACAGCACCCTCGATAACCACTTGGAAGTGCGCAAAATCGGCTATGCCGATGCCAGCAACCTGTATGTTTCTGCGCAGGGTAAGGCTGACAACGATGGCAGCCAGCAGCATCCGCTCGATCTCGCCACGGCAGCGCAAGCGCTGGCTCCAGGTGGCGTGCTGTGGTTGGCGGAGGGCGATTATCCGCACAGCGTCTTGCCAGCTTCCGCCAGCGGAACCGCCGCGCAGTTGAAAAAACTCCGACCGTTGGGGCGTAATGTGGTGCTGCATGGGCTGAATCTGGATGCCAGCTATTGGGACATCCAGGGGATTACGGTGACCGAGAAGAGTTTCAGAATTGCCGGTAGCCATAACCGTATCGATCGGGTCGTAGCGCATCATACCGATGATACCGGCATCATTGTCTCTTCTCCGGCTGATACCGATCGGCCGCTGTGGGCCAGCCATAATTTGATTTCCCGTGCGGAATCCTACGGTAACAAAGATCCCGGCTTGATCAATGCCGATGGTTTTGCCGTCAAAATGCGTGTGGGCGAGGGTAACCGGCTGGTGGCTTGTTTCTCGCACGATAACGTGGATGACGGTTTCGATCTGTTCAACAAGATTGAGGATGGCCCGAACGGGCGGGTGATTATTGAAAACAGCGTTGCGCTGCGTAACGTCAATAATGGTTTCAAACTGGGCGGCGAAGGGTTACCGGTCGATCATCAGGTTTCGGGCAGTATTGCCATAGAGAACGGCATGGATGGATTTACCGACAACTTTAATCCTGGGGCATTGCAGCTCACTAACAATACCGCCATTGATAATCATCGGTTTAACTATATTTTCCGCCCTGGCCCCTATACCACCAAGGAAAAACAGGGCGTGTTCAGCGGCAATGTCTCCCTGCGCACCAAGCCGGGGGAATATGCTGATGCCGTCGTGGGCCAGATCGCCGGGAATAACGCCTTTATCTTGGCAGAGAACAAATAGCAGTGCACCGGGTTCGTTTTATGGCAGGCCAATAATTTCCGCGTTTCCGTGGCTCCGTTAGGCAGACAGGAGCCACAATCTGCACTACTATGTCGATCGCCATCAAATAAATGAAAAATACCTTTCACAAAAATCAAAACATTGTTTCAATTTTATTGATTGCCATGGGGATAAGCGCTAGACTTGCCGCATCATGATGACAGGGACGGGCAATAGAGCCTGCTCTGTGCGGCAGCAAGCTGCAAATACTGGCGGGATTGCACTGTTATCCCCACTTTTTTGACAAGGGCCGATGATGCCCTGAGTACTAAGGAAAAGAGCATGATTCTCGATAATTTCTCGTTGCAGGGTAAAGTGGCTGTCGTGACTGGTTGTGACACCGGTCTGGGTCAAGGCATGGCACTTGGGCTGGCGCAGGCGGGTTGTGATATCGTCGGCATCAACGTGGTTGAGCCAACGGAGACCATCGCGAAAGTTGCAGAAATTGGACGTCGTTTCCTGAGCCTGAAAGCTGACCTGAGCAACCTGGACGTGCTGCCTTCCCTGGTTGAACGTGCTGTGGCAGAGTTTGGCCATATCGATATTCTGGTGAACAACGCAGGTATTATCCGCCGTCAGGACGCGCTGGAGTTCAGCGAAAAAGACTGGGATGATGTGATGAACCTGAACATTAAAACGGTCTTCTTTATGTCTCAGGCCGTAGCGCGCCAGTTCATTGCTCAGGGTAAGGGCGGCAAGATCATCAATATCGCCTCTATGTTGTCTTACCAAGGTGGTATTCGCGTGCCTTCCTATACGGCGTCGAAGAGCGCGGTAATGGGTGTGACTCGTCTGTTGGCCAATGAATGGGCCAGCCATGGCATCAACGTGAACGCTCTGGCACCGGGTTATATGGCAACTAACAACACCCGCCAGTTGCGCGACGATCAGGCTCGCAGCGAAGCGATCCTCGAGCGTATTCCTGCTGGGCGTTGGGGCCTGCCAGAAGATCTGATGGGGCCAGCGGTATTCCTGGCTTCACCGGCTTCAGATTACATTAACGGCTTTACCCTGGCGGTAGACGGCGGCTGGTTGGCGCGCTAAGCCTGAAAAATAACGCATTGATTTTATTTGCAGAGAGGAAACGATGAATATTGCACTGATGATGGAAAACAGCCAGGCGGGTAAAAATGCGCTGGTTCTCGAACAACTGCAGGCCGTAGCGGCTGACAATCATGATGCAGTGTTCAACGTCGGCATGAGTGACGAGAAAGACCACCATCTGACCTATATCCACCTGGGGATCATGGCCAGCATCCTGCTGAACGCAGAAGCGGTCGAGTTTGTGGTTACCGGTTGCGGCACCGGCCAGGGCGCAATGATGTCACTGAACGCTCACCCAGGTGTGGTTTGCGGTTACTGCATCGAGCCTGCGGACGCCTTCCTGTTCGCCCAGGTTAACAACGGTAACGCACTGGCTCTGCCGTTTGCCAAAGGTTTTGGCTGGGGTGCGGAACTGAACATCCGTTACATCTTTGAGAAAGCGTTTACCGGCCGTAAAGGTGAAGGCTATCCTGTCGATCGTAAGGAACCTCAGGTACGCAACGCCGGTATTCTGAGCCAGGTTAAGCGTGCAGTGAGCAAAGATAACTATCTTGATACGCTGCGTGCCATCGACCCAGAATTGGTGAAAACCGCCGTCAGCGGCGCACGTTTCCAGGAATGCCTGTTCTCACATGGCAAGAAAGCCGAAATCGTGGCCTTCGTAAAAGATATTATCAACCGCGCTTGATTTTTCTTCAGGTGGCCGCTTGTCGGCCACCTGCTTCATCGGTTAGCGTTACTGCGTTAGAATGGGTTTCATATTCCGTACCAAGGGAAGCTTATGAAGCTGATGTTCGCCTCTGACTTACATGGTTCACTTTCCGCCACTGAAAAAATTCTTGAACTGTTTGAGCAAAGTCATGCCGATTGGCTGATTCTTTTGGGTGATTTACTCAATCACGGGCCGCGTAATGCGCTGCCAGATGCCTATCAACCTGCCCAGGTTGCTGAACGCTTGAATCACTATCGCACTAAGATCATTGCCGTTCGTGGCAATTGTGATAGCGAAGTCGATCAGATGTTGCTCTCATTCCCCATTACCGCTCCGTTTCAGCACGTATTGCTGCCAAACAGACGGCTGTTTTTAACCCATGGTCACCTTTATCATCCCGGTATCTTGCCGCCTTTATCCCAGGGTGACGTGTTGGTGTATGGTCACACGCACTTACCACAGGCAGAACGACAGGGGGATATTTATTGCTTTAATCCCGGTTCGGTAAGCATCCCCAAAGGGGGCTTTCCTGCCAGTTATGGCATACTGGAGCAGGATATTTTGCGCGTAGTCAATTTGTACGGTGGTGAGGCGGTTGCAGAGCTGGCATTAACACACTAGTTTATATATCCAATGGCTTTAGAGTGCAGAGTTATGAATTGGGCGTCGGTGCTTCTGCAACTTTAAAGGTGAAGAGTGTACGCATATTAAAAATCATAAGTACATTCATTAATTAACCAATGCGCGGCATTCATCGCGCCAAAATAGAAGGTCTTAGAGGATGGCGGAACAGGGTCAGGCTGCGGATACCGAATGGGTGGATATCGTCAACGAGCAAAACGAAGTGATTGCTCAATCCAGTCGTCAACAGATGCGTGCTCAACGGCTGCGTCACCGTGCTACCTATATTGTGGTGCATGATGGAATGGGGCGAATTCTGGTGCAGCGTCGCACTGAAAACAAAGACTTCTATCCGGGCTGGTTGGATGCCTGCGCCGGTGGCGTGGTGCAAAGCGGTGAGAATGTGCTTGATTCTGCCCGCCGCGAAGCAGAGGAAGAACTGGGCATTGCCGGTGTGCCTTTTGCCGAACATGGCATGTTCTATTTTGAAGAGCACCAGTGCCGCATTTGGGGGGCTTTATTCAGCTGCGTGTCACACGGCCCTTTTGCCCTGCAAGAGGAAGAAGTTGCTGAGGTAAGCTGGATGATGCCGGAGGAGATCACCGCGCGCTGCGACGAGTTTACCCCAGACTCGCTGAAGGCTCTGTCACTCTGGTTGACGCGTAACAACGATCAGGATTACGGCAAACCCCTACAGCGCGAGAGCAAAGTCGAGTCAGGTGAAGAGAATCTCTGACCACTCTACCGGCTGTGTTTCTGCGAGGTTTTGCAATAACACAGCCTGATTTTCCTATCGGGCTCCTTTCTTAACCTCCACTCAAAAAGTGTAACCGCGGGTTACCCTACCGAATGCTCGCCAAGCAGACCGCGTTCTGCTGATTTTTGCCCATAACACAATTGGCTAACCTATTTTCCACAAATCAAGATCGTTAATGCCACAATCCGTACTCATTATTTTATTGTTTAAAATCAATCAGTTGATTATTCTCTGTGATAGGGTTTTTAATGGGTATGCAAGCCGGTCAAAAAAAATAAAACAACGTTCCTACTTTGGTCACACTTTTGCCATCCGCTCAATGACGCTGAGAAAAATTTGGATATAATAATTTGAAATAGTGTTTCAGTTTGTTGGCTGATGTGTGGAGACCGAAAATGGACTTAACGTGCTGCACTCAAGTGATCGACAGTGCCATGATGGATCGGCCATCAGCGTTTTACCGACAGCTTAACCAAGCCAAAAGGGGCGGGCAAACTCAACCTGCGCCTTTGTGGCATGGATTTGTTTTGTCTTTCCATTTTATCCATGACTTGTATCAACACCATGCACAGGGAGCACATGGTGCAAACGCCTTAGAATCTTATATACGAAAATTATTATTCATTTGTTTAGGGTATGCATTGCGGTTGCAGATCACTTTTGTTGGTGATGAGCAGTTACAAAAGCAGGGTGATTCACTGCTTCAGCGCGGCATGTTGTTATCAGAGCGGAGGTTAAAGCACTGTACCTTGGGTTGTATCTGATTGCTGTCGAGTCTTTTTATAACGTTAATTAAATTTTTCTTTATTTAATTTTTCTATCTCTATGGGTAATAACCATGAATGAAAACAGAATGCTGGGGTTAGCCTATATATCACCTTACATTATAGGGTTGATAATATTTACGGCGTTTCCTTTTGTGTCATCATTCTTGTTAAGTTTTACAGAATATGACCTGATGAATCCGCCGGTGTTTAACGGGATCGAAAACTACCGTTATATGCTTACGGAAGATCACCTCTTTTGGAAATCCATGGGCGTAACCTTTGCTTATGTGTTTCTGACCATTCCTTTAAAATTGGCATTTGCGCTGGGTATTGCTTTCGTTCTTAATTTTAAGCTGCGTGGTATTGGATTTTTCCGAACGGCGTATTACATTCCTTCGATTCTTGGCAGCAGCGTGGCTATTGCCGTATTGTGGCGTGCGCTGTTTGCCATCGATGGTCTGTTAAACAGCTTTATCGGTGTCTTTGGCGCAGACCCAATCAACTGGTTGGGTGAGCCTTCACTGGCGTTGATGTCGGTGACTTTACTGCGCGTATGGCAATTTGGTTCTGCCATGGTTATTTTCCTGGCGGCATTGCAGAACGTTCCGCAGTCACAGTATGAAGCCGCGATGATCGATGGCGCTTCGAAATGGCAGATGTTTATGAAAGTCACCGTGCCACTGATTACGCCGGTTATTTTCTTTAACTTCATCATGCAAACAACGCAGGCGTTCCAAGAGTTTACCGCACCTTATGTCATAACGGGTGGTGGCCCAACTCACTATACCTACCTGTTCTCACTTTATATTTACGATACCGCATTTAAATATTTTGATATGGGTTACGGTGCTGCGCTGGCTTGGATACTGTTCCTGGTCGTGGCCTTGTTTGCCTCAATCGCCTTTAAATCATCGAAGTATTGGGTCTTCTACTCAGCGGATAAGGGAGGCAAAAATGGCTGATATGCACCAAGACAACGTAATCATGAGCGATGCTCAGAAAGTTGCTGAGCAAGAGGTACAGCGGACGTTACGCAAAGAGAAAGTCAGTGCGTTTATCCGTTATATCGTCCTGCTGTTTGTGGGCTTGCTGATGCTTTATCCACTGGTGTGGATGTTCTCTGCATCGTTCAAGCCGAATCATGAGATCTTCACGACGTTGGGATTGTGGCCTGATAATCCAACCTCAGACGGTTTTGTTAATGGCTGGAAAACCGGGACGGAATATAACTTTGGTCACTACATGCTTAATACCTTTAAGTTTGTTATTCCTAAAGTCATATTGACCATTATCTCTTCAACCATTGTGGCCTATGGATTTGCGCGTTTTGAAATTCCATGGAAGAAATTCTGGTTTGCAACGCTGATCACCACCATGTTGCTGCCGAGCACGGTGTTACTGATCCCTCAGTACATCATGTTCCGTGAAATGGGGATGCTGGACAGCTATCTGCCGCTGTATTTACCGCTGGCATTTGCCACTCAAGGTTTCTTCGTCTTTATGTTGATCCAGTTTTTGCGTGGCGTGCCACGTGATATGGAAGAAGCCGCCCAGATTGATGGTTGTAACTCTTTCCAGGTGCTGTGGTATGTGGTGGTACCGATTCTGAAACCGGCGATTATCTCTGTTGCCCTGTTCCAGTTCATGTGGTCAATGAACGACTTTATTGGACCACTGATTTACGTGTACAGCGTAGATAAATACCCTATTGCCCTGGCGCTGAAAATGTCCATCGACGTCACCGAAGGTGCTCCTTGGAACGAAATTCTGGCAATGGCGAGTATCTCTATTCTGCCGTCTATCATCGTGTTCTTCCTAGCCCAACGCTATTTCGTGCAGGGTGTTACCAGCAGCGGTATTAAAGGTTAATTGAGGATTTATCATGGCTGAAGTCGTATTCAATAATTTAGAGAAAGTGTACACCAACGGTTATAAAGCCGTTCATGGTATCAATTTAACCATTGCCGACGGTGAGTTCATGGTGATCGTCGGGCCATCCGGCTGCGCCAAGTCAACCACTCTGCGTATGCTGGCGGGGCTGGAAACCATCAGCGGTGGTGAAGTTCGCATCGGCGATCGCGTGGTGAACAACCTGGCACCTAAATCCCGTGGTATTGCCATGGTGTTCCAGAACTATGCGCTTTATCCGCATATGACGGTGAAAGAGAACCTGGCGTTTGGCCTGAAGCTGAGCAAACTTCCTAAAGAGCAGATCGAAGAGCAGGTAACCGAAGCGGCAAAAATTCTGGAACTGGGCGAATTACTGGATCGTTTACCGCGTCAGTTGTCAGGCGGGCAGGCACAGCGCGTGGCGGTTGGCCGTGCTATCGTCAAGAAACCCGATGTTTTCCTGTTCGATGAGCCGTTGTCCAACCTGGATGCCAAATTACGTGCATCGATGCGTATCCGTATTTCCGATCTGCACAAGCAACTGAAAAAGAGCGGCAAACCGGCGACCACTGTTTATGTTACCCATGACCAAACAGAGGCGATGACCATGGGTGACCGTATCTGTGTCATGAAGCTCGGTCATATCATGCAGGTTGATACACCGGATAACCTTTACCACTTCCCGAAAAATATGTTCGTCGCTGGCTTTATCGGTGCGCCAGAAATGAATATCAAACCTAGCAAGCTGGTAGAACAAGACGGCAAGATAGGTTTGACAGTGGGGAACTACACGCTGACGCTAAATCCGCATCAGCAGGAAAAAGTGGCGGGCCATGTGGGCGAAGACGTGTTCTTCGGTGTTCGTCCTGAATTTATTACCATTTCAGAGTCACCTTTCGAGGGGAATCACTCTCAGGGTGAATTAGTTCGTGTTGAAAACATGGGCCACGAGTTCTTTGTCTACCTCAAGGTTAATGATTTTGAATTGACCTGTCGTATCCCATCTGATGATGTTAAACCTATCCTCAAAAATGGGCTGCATCGTCCTGTTTACTTTAAATTTGACATGAATAAATGCCATATATTTGATGCGAAAACAGAAAAAAATATCTCTCTTTAACAGGAGTTGTAGACAATGAAAAAAAGATTATTACAAGTTTTGATTGCTTCATCTATTGCTATGTTTGCGCACCAGTCATTTGCTGCTGAACAGGTTGATTTGCGTATGTCCTGGTGGGGCGGGAATAGCCGCCATCAGATGACGCTGAAAGCGATTGAAGAGTTTCAGAAACAAAACCCTGATATTAAAGTTAAATCAGAATATACCGGTTGGGATGGCCACCTTTCTCGCTTGACCACGCAAATCGCGGGTGGGACCGAGCCGGATGTTATGCAGACCAACTGGAACTGGTTACCGATCTTTTCAAAAGATGGCGGTGGCTTCCATGATCTGAATAAAGTCAGTGAGTATCTGGATCTGACCCAGTTTGATCCAAAGGAACTGAAGACCACCACGGTTAATGGCAAACTGAACGGGATCCCGATCTCAGTGACCGCACGTGTCTTCTACCTGAATGATGTTACCTGGAAAAACGCTGGGGTAGCCTATCCTAAGACCTGGGATGAATTACTGGCGGCGGGTAAGAAGTTCCAAGAAGTATTGGGTGATAAATATTATCCTGTGGTGCTTGAGCACCAGGACTCTTTCGCCCTGTTACGTTCATATATGATACAGAAGCATAATATCGATATCGTAAATGAAAGTAAGAAGAAGTTTAACTACACCGATGATCAGTGGGTTGAATTCTTCCAGATGTATAAAGATATGGTCGATAGCCATGTGATGCCGTCATCCAAATATTTTGCCTCTTTCGGCAAGAGCAATATGTATGAAATGAAGCCATGGATTGCGGGTGAGTTTGCAGGCACTTACATGTGGAACTCCACCATTAAAAAATATTCCGATAACCTGAAGCCGCCAGCAAAACTGGAATTGGGTAATTACCCGATGCTGGAAGGCGCTACGGATGCGGGCTTGTTCTTTAAACCAGCCCAAATGTTCTCGATTGGTAAAAGCAGTAAGCATCCGCGTGAAGCTGCCATGCTGATTAACTTCTTGTTAAACAGCAAAGAGGGCGTTGAAGCACTGGGGCTGGAGCGTGGTGTGCCACTGAGTAAAACTGCGGTTACCCAATTACGTGACAGCGGTGTGATTAAAGATACCGATCCGGCCGTTTCTGGCTTGAATCTGGCCCTGTCTTTACCACATGCAATTAATGCTTCACCTTACTTCGACGATCCGCAGATTGTGGTGTTGTTCCAAGATGCCATTCAGTCAATCGACTACGGTAAGAAAACGGTTAAAGAAACGGCTGCTGATTTCCAATCACAGGGTGACCGTATCCTGAAACGTGCAATGAGATAAAGAGTTGCTGGTAATAGCTCCACCATGATACGTGGTGGAGTTATTATAAAATAAATAATTTGAACTGGTCGTGAAATTATTGCTTTATTGATTTGCTATTTTAAATAACGATGATATAACACAATAGAGGCTTTAAATTTTTTACTGTATAATTTAACGTTTCTTTAATAGGGGAAAATATCACTTCGTCTGCTTTGAAGGGTAAAAACACGTAATGCTTTACCTTGCTGGTAATCAGAAGGGCTAGATGTGTTTTATTCAAAGCAGGATTAAACTAAATGTTTATATAATTCACTCACTGTTGTTTTCAATACTTCTGAGACTCCCTTTATTCTAGGGCGCGGTTTCTTGTATTATTAAATTATAAGGGATGGGAACAATGAAATTAAAATTATTAACTCTGGTGATGACGTCAGTAATCAGCCTCAGCGCCGCAGCGGTAACAATTGATTATCGACATGAGCTTATGGATACCGGTAAAGGTGATCATAAAGATCGTTTGTTGATGTCACATCGCTTTGCGAATGGTTTTGGTTTATCTTTAGAAGCCAAATGGCGTCAGGATCCTTCAGATACGACACCGAATAAACTTTACCATGAGCAGGTGAGTAATGGTACTGAAGTGGTCGCCAGCTATCAGCAAAGCCTGACGGATGAGTTTTCTTTACAGCCAGGTTTCTCGCTGGAATCTAGCAGCAATAATAATGGTTACCGGCCTTTCTTGCGTGCGCAATATAATCTGACCAAAGAACTCTATGTTGCAGCCAGATACCGTTATGAGTATAAGCGTACCACCTCAAAAGGTTCTGATGCAGATGAAAAAACCAACCGCGGTGATTTCTGGTTAGGTTATACCTTCCTCAAGGACTGGCAGGCTGAATATAACTATGTTTATAAAAATAGTAATCAAATTATCTTCGATGATGGTAAAACCGATTACGAACATAACGTAAAACTGGCTTATAAGTGGGATAAAAACTGGAAGCCTTATATTGAAGTCGGTAACGTAAAACAAGACAGTAAGAACGATAATCGCCAGACTCGTTACCGCGCTGGTATCTCTTACAGCTTCTGATTATACACGCAGGGCGGTTATTACCGCCTGATGTTGAGAAACGTCAGGCGGTTTTCGATGTTATTGTGTTAAGGCCACATCGGGATAAAACTTTTCAACTACCCATATTGTCTGCTGCACTGCGGAACTCATGCTCAGCAGCTATCGCGGCGACACAGTGCCGAAGGGATCGTACCTTCAGGCTGCCATTCCTCATCATTCAGGCGTGCCAACAGCGCTTTACCTGCCTGAATACCAATCTCTTTGTGCGGCACGGTCATGGTGGTCAGCGGCGGTTGGCATACCTGGCTGACGTCGCTATTACCAAAGCCCACTATCGCCAACTGATCCGGCACCTTGATTCTGCGTCGTTGGCATTCATACAGCGCGCCGCAAGCCAGCTCATCTGACGCACACACCAAGGCATCCAGTTCAGGCCAGGCCAGCAGGAATTCTGGCAGTTGTTGCGCACCGGTGCTGAAACTGGCCGGTTGTGCGGCGTTGATCACCCGGTGTGGTGACATATGATTGCGCAGCAATGCCTTGTGCCAGCCCTGCAAATGTTGCTGAAAAATCCACTGTTCCTGATTGGCACACAACAAACCCACGTTCTGGTAGCCGCTGGCGATCACCGTTTGGGTTAATTGATACATTGCCGCGACATAATCAATACCAATATTCATATCGATTGGATCGGTACGTATGGCACCAATCTCTACCACGGGAATATGAGCTGCCATCAGCGCCTGACGCGTATTGGGTGAATGCTCGACGCTGAGCAACACGGCAGCGGCCAGGTTGTAGGAAAGCAGCGTTTCCAGCAGCTTTTCTTCACGCTCCAGATGATGTTGTGATTCGGCCAGCATGATTTGGTAACCCGCAGGTTGCAGCACGCGCTGTAATCCGGCAAACATATCTGCACAACCTGACTCGGAAAAACTCGGCACCACCATGGCGATGGTGTAAGAGGATGCCGAAGCCAGCGAACTGGCGGCCAGGTTGGGCAAGTAACCCAATTCACTGACCGCGGCCTCAATTTTTTCTCTCAGCTTGTCTGAAACCTGCTCTGGCGTGCGTAATGCTCGCGATACGGTCATGCTACCCACGCCCGCCAATTGGGCAACGTCGGCCAGCGTAACCCGGCCAGTGCTGCGTCGTTTTTTACCGATCGACATTCGTAATCCTGACTGAAATGCGCTAATGGTCCGAAACCCGATTATCGGTGGTTCGGCAATCCTGCTTTGGCTGACATTCTAACCCGTTCTCTGGGCGAGGGATAAAAAAACTGCGCTAGGCGATTATCGCATCCGACTATTTGATAGCGCTATCACAGATCCGCATGATAGATTTTTGGTAGCGCTATCTTTGTGGCTTTGATCACAGTTGATACTCTGGTCGTTGATTAAAGTTTTATCGTCGCCGAGGAGTGACACACCGGTAACACCTAATCGTAACCAGGCTATCTGAGGGGGAAACGTGCTCAACGACTGGCTGAACGCCGACCATATTCAACTGTGTGAGGAAGTCACGGACTGGCAGGACGCGGTAGCGCTGAGTGCTCAACCGCTGCTGCAACGCGGCATCATTACTGACGACTATCTGGCGGCAATATTCCGCCAATATCAGGCGCTGGGGCCGTATTTTGTTCTGGCTCCCGGTATTGCCATGCCACATGCCAGACCGGAAGAGGGGGCGAAGGCGTTAGGCCTTTCGCTGTTAAAAATTAACCAGGGAGTGCGTTTTCATTCTGAAGATAACGATCCGGTGTTCGTGGTGGTGATGCTTTCAGCTCCAGACAGCAGCAGCCATATCGAATTAATCTCGCAGCTGGCTGAATTATTTTCAGACAACGAAGCGATGGAGAGGTTATTCCGCGCTGAGAGCCGACAGCAGATCGAGGATATTATTGCCAACTATTAATTCTTAACGGTTAGGCCAATTGATTACAGCAAATAACATCAGATAACCATCTGGTGATGTTATCTCTTATTCGAAATTCAGCGGGTGAACATAATGAAAATCATGGCTATTTGTGGTTCAGGGTTGGGCAGCAGCTTTATGGTGGAAATGAATATCAAGAAAGTGCTGAAGAAAATGGCGATTGAAGCGGAGGTTGAGCACTCCGATCTCTCCTCCGCCACACCGGGCGCGGCGGATATTTTCGTGATGGCAAAAGATATCGCCGATAGCGCCAGCGTACCGGCCAGCCAACTGGTGGTGATCAGTAACATCATCGATATTAATGAACTCGAAGCCAAGCTGCGTGCCTACTTCGAAGCTCATTCCATCATTTAATCAAACCAGTCGGCGAGGTGGATATGTTTATCCAAGAAACGCTTAAATTTGTGGTTGATATATTAAAGGTGCCTGCCGTATTGGTGGGTGTGATTGCGTTAATCGGTTTGCTGGCGCAAAAGAAATCATTTTCTGATGTGGTAAAGGGCACGGTGAAAACCATTCTCGGTTTTATTGTGCTTGGCGGCGGTGCCACGGTATTGGTCGGGTCACTTAACCCGCTGGGTGGTATGTTTGAACATGCTTTCAATATTCAGGGCATTATCCCCAATAATGAAGCCATCGTGTCTATTGCCTTGGAAAAATATGGCGCTTCCACTGCGTTGATTATGGCGTTTGGTATGGTGGCCAATATTATCGTTGCCCGTTTTACTCGCTTGAAATACATCTTCCTGACCGGCCACCATACTTTCTATATGGCCTGTATGATCGGTATTATTCTGACGGTCGCCGGTTTTGAAGGGGTACAGCTGGTGTTTACTGGTGCGCTGACCTTGGGTTTGGTGATGGCGTTCTTCCCGGCCATTGCTCAGCGCTATATGCGCCGCATCACCGGGAACGATGATATCGCGTTCGGCCATTTCGGCACGCTGGGTTACGTACTGGCCGGTTGGATCGGTGAGCGCGCTGGCAAAGGCTCACGCTCCACCGAAGAGATGAACCTGCCGAAGAACCTCAGCTTCTTGCGCGACAGCTCCATTTCCATCTCGATGACGATGATCATTATCTATCTGATTCTGGCGATTTGTGCTGGGCAGACCTACGTCGAAAGCCAGCTCAGCGGCGGGCAGAACTATCTGGTGTATTCGATTATCCAGGCGATTACCTTTGCGGCCGGAGTCTTCATCATCCTGCAAGGGGTGCGGCTGATCCTGGCGGAAATCGTCCCGGCGTTTACCGGCTTTTCAGAAAAGCTGGTGCCCAACGCGCGCCCAGCGCTGGATTGCCCGGTGGTTTACCCTTATGCCCCTAATGCAGTGCTGATTGGCTTCCTGTTCAGCTTCCTCGGTGGGCTGGTTGGCCTGTTCCTGCTCGGGCAAATGAAAATGGTGCTGATCCTGCCGGGCGTAGTCCCTCATTTCTTCACCGGTGCGACCGCTGGAGTATTTGGTAATGCCACCGGCGGGCGGCGCGGTGCGATGTTGGGGGCGTTGGCCAATGGCTTGCTGATTACCTTCTTGCCGGTGTTGCTGCTACCGGTGTTAGGGGCGCTGGGCTTTGCCAATACTACCTTCTCTGATGCGGACTTCGGCGTAGTAGGGATCGTGCTGGGTAACATGGCGCGTTTCCTGACCAAAGAGATGATCATGGTGGCGATCATCGCCATCTTTGCGCTGCTGGTTGCGCATAACTTCCTGGGTAAACGCAAGAGCGCTCCGGCGGCAGATCGCGTTGAGAAATAAGTGAGGGCAGTTTGATGAACAACACAGTGACTGATATTGGCGAACTGCGCGCGCTGGCGCGGGCGATCCGCCTGGAAACGTTGAAAGCCCTCACCGGGCTGGGTTTTGGCCACTACGGCGGCTGCATGTCGGTGGTGGAAACGCTGGCGGTATTGTATGGCGAAGTGATGCATATCGATCCGGCGGATCCCGACTGGCCCGAGCGAGACTACTTTGTGCTGTCAAAAGGTCATGCAGGCCCGGCACTTTACAGCACGCTGGCGATCAAAGGCTATTTCCCACAAGAAGAACTGAAAACGCTGAACCAGAATGGCACCCGCTTGCCAAGCCACCCGGATCGTCTGCGTACCCGTGGCGTGGATGCCACCACCGGCTCTCTTGGGCAGGGGGTTTCCATTGCTGCCGGGATAGCGCTTTCGCACCGGTTGGCCGGCAGGCGCAATCGGGTTTTCAGCATTCTGGGCGACGGTGAACTCAACGAAGGGCAGTGTTGGGAAGCCTTCCAGTTTATTGCTCACCACAATCTGCATAACCTGACGCTGTTTATCGATTACAACAAGCAGCAGTTGGACGGCGCGTTGGATGAGGTGATCAAACCCTTCGATCTGGCGGGCAAATTCACCGCCTTTGGTTTTGACGTGCAAACCGTTTTGGGGGATGACATTGCTGCGATCCGTGACGCGGTGCTGCCGGTGCGCAGCGGTGAACAACGCCCGCTGGTGGTGATTTTGGACAGCGTTAAAGGGCAGGGCGTGGCCTATCTTGAGAGTTTACACAACTCTCATCACCTGCGTTTGACGCCGGACGTACAGCAGGCAATCGAAAAAGCCATTGCCGATCTGGAGGTTGCTCATGTTTAACGTGGTAACACAGCTGGAAAAAGACGGTATAGAGATGCGCAAAGTGTATGCCAGCATGATGCGTCAGCAAATCGAGGCGGGCAAACCGGTTATTGCGTTGGAAGCCGATCTGATGAGTTCGATGGCGATGGATGGCGTGCATAAGGATCACCCGCAGCAGGTGATCAACTGCGGCATCATGGAGGCCAATGTGATCGGCGTTTCCGCCGGATTGTCGCTGACCGGGCGTATACCTTTTGTGCATACGTTTTCCGCATTTGCCAGCCGTCGCTGTTTCGATCAGCTTTTTATGTCGTTGGACTATCAGCGCAATAACGTGAAGGTGATCGCTTCGGATGCGGGGGTAAGCGCCTGCCATAACGGCGGTACTCATATGTCATTTGAGGATATGGGTATTGTGCGCGGGTTGGCGCATTCGGTGGTGCTGGAAGTGACCGATGCCACGATGTTCCAGAATATTTTGCAGCAGTTGGTGGATCTGAAAGGTTTCTACTGGGTGCGCACCATCCGTAAGCAGGCAACGCGTATTTATCAGGACGGCTCGCGCTTTACCATCGGTAAAGCCAATCTGTTGCGTGATGGCAGTGACATCACGCTGATTGCCAACGGCATTATGGTGGCCGAAGCGCTGAAGGCAGCACAGGAACTGGAACAGCAAGGGATCAGCGCAGCGGTGATCGATATGTTCACGCTCAAGCCAATCGATCGTGACATCATTACAACCTATGCAGCAAAAACCGGCAAAATGGTAACCTGCGAAAATCACAGCATTCATAACGGATTGGGCTCAGCCGTGGCCGAGGTGCTGGTCGAAGAGTGTCCGGTGCCGATGCGGCGGGTTGGCGTGAAAGAGCGTTATGGGCAAGTGGGAACTCAGGCGTTTTTACAACAGGAATACGGCCTGACGGCAGAACATATTCTACAGGCGGCAAATCAGTTGCTGGGTTGTGTGCCGTAATTGCAGGTGAACACTGCTAGCGCTTAACGGGCTCACCGCACCATTTGTACTGTGAGCCCTCATCAAAATGATGCGAGAAAATACCGAGAATTGCTGAGCGTTAAGCAATCTCGCATTTACGCTTATCATTGCTCAGTGATTTGAATAAAACATAATGATTAGCGTATAACTTAAACAGAATATTTGAATTATCCTGCTTTTATTCTGGTGTAAGAATGGGTCACATTCTGAAATGTAAGCAACCGCAATTAATTTTTAGAGCGAGTATGACTCATCAAACCCCTGTGAGTTGATGAGTGGCGTTGGGATTATCTGGGGCAGAGTGGCGAGATATAATCTTAAAATGCTTAGAAATGTATGCTTTTTAGGGATGGATGTTGACTTTTTTAAGGCTAAAAATCACATGTAACATAATTGTTTTTTATTATTCATATCGGTTATTTCTTGTTTATTTCTTATTTGATACTTATTTTTTAATTTAAGTCTTTAAAATACAGTATTTTACTTTTTTTATTTTACTGCGTTATCATAAATAAAAAATATGGAAGAGTGATGGATGTGACGCTGTTTGAATATTTTTACTCTTTACATTAAAGCGCTTTTAACTAAAATGGGCCTCATCAGGTTAGGCTATTATTGGTTGGTAATATGTTTTGGTGTTTCTATGCTTAGATTGTTCTATCTGCTCATCTTAAAACCTGCTTTCCCCCTGACCCTCTGAGAGTAATTTATGAACTTTGAGATTTTTGAGCTAACGCTTAAATGAGATATCTCGTTCAACTTGTCTGATGCTGCAAGTAAAATAGCATTAATTTTATATAGGGCAATTTATACCCATAGGATATGGAGTTTCTAATAGTGAAAAAAATTTTTTGTGTTACTACCTTGGTTGCCGCAAGTTTAGGCCTGTCTGCCGGGGCATCTGCTGCTGATGGTCAGGTGAACTTTGAAGGGCAACTGATCACTGAGGCCTGTCAGGTTGTTAACAACATGAGCAATCCTGCGGAAGTGCCATTGGGCCAAATAGCGGCCAGCGCTTTCCCTAAGAAGGGTGATACTGCGAGTCCGCAAAAGTTCATTTTGAGCCTGCGGAATTGTCCACCGTCTGTGAGTGCCGCTCAAGTATCGTTTGATGGTAATGCAGTAACTGGCGATAGCAGTGCGTTAGCCCTCACGCAGGTGGCTAACATGGCGACAGGGGTGGCGGTTCAAATCTCCGATACCTCTGCCGTATTGCCTTTGCGCACCCCTTCTGTGGCATACCCACTGACTGCTGGTGTGGATAATAACCTGGCGTTTGTCGCACGCTATGTCGCAACATCAGATACTGTGACCCCAGGGCCAGCAAACGCAGTAGCGACCTTTGGCATCACTTATAACTAATAACATTTTAGCGATATAAATTAAGCGGCCCGTTTAATCACGGGCCGCTTATTTTTTTAGTGCTCAGCAAGCTGGGGGCTTGCCATCAGGCTTGTTCTGCCAGAGCATCCGCCTGGGCAGACTGAATTGCCGTCAGCGCCACGGTGTAGACGATATCATCCACCAGTGCGCCACGTGACAGGTCGTTTACCGGCTTGCGCATCCCTTGCAGCATTGGCCCGATAGACACCAGATCGGCGGAACGCTGTACCGCTTTATAGGTGGTGTTACCAGTGTTCAGATCCGGGAAGATGAACACGGTGGCTTTACCCGCCACTGGCGAGTTAGGCGCTTTGGACTTGGCAACGTCAGCCATGATTGCTGCATCGTATTGCAGTGGGCCATCGATGATCAGATCTGGGCGCTTTTCCTGCGCCAGGCGGGTGGCTTCACGCACTTTCTCCACGTCGCTGCCTGCACCGGAATCACCGGTGGAGTAAGAGATCATCGCCACACGCGGTTCGATACCGAAGGCCGCTGCGGAGTCGGCAGACTGGATAGCAATTTCAGCCAGTTGCTCAGCGGTGGGATCCGGGTTGATTGCACAGTCACCGTAGACCAGAACCTGGTCCGGCAACAGCATGAAGAACACGGAAGAGACCAGCGAACTGCCCGGTGCGGTTTTGATCAACTGCAACGGTGGGCGGATGGTGTTGGCAGTCGTGTGAACCGCACCGGAGACCAGGCCATCAACTTCGCCTTTTTCCAGCATCAGGGTGCCGAGCACCACGTTGTCTTCCAGTTGTTCACGGGCCACCACTTCGGTCATGCCCTTGCTCTTACGCAATTCAACCAGGCGCGGCACGTATTTTTCACGGACGGCAACCGGATCGACGATCTCAATACCTTTGCCCAGCTCAACGCCTTGCGCAGCCGCTACGCGTTTGATCTCATCTGGGTTGCCCAGCAACACGCATTCTGCGATGCCACGTTCGGCACAGATTGCCGCCGCTTTCACGGTGCGTGGCTCATCCCCTTCCGGCAACACAATGCGCTTGCCCGCTAGACGTGCCAGTTCGGTCAGCTCGTAACGGAATGCCGGTGGTGATAGACGGCGTGAACGTTCGGAGGTGGCGGTCAGTGAGTCGATCCACTCGGTGTTGATGTGGCTGGCCACGTAGTTCTGCACCTGCTCGATACGCTGATGGTCGTCTGAGGGCACTTCAAGGTTGAAGCTCTGTAGGCTCAGTGAGGTCTGCCAGGTGTTAGTGTCGACCATAAATACCGGCAGGCCGGTTTGGAAGGCGCGTTCACAGAGTTTCTTGATAGAGCCATCAATTTCGTAACCGCCGGTCAGCAGCAGGGCACCAATTTCTACACCGTTCATCGCCGCCAGGCAGGCAGAAACCAGCACATCAGGACGATCGGCGGAGGTCACCAGCAGCGAACCTGGGCGGAAGTGTTCCAGCATATGCGGAATACTGCGTGCGCAGAAGGTCACGGATTTCACCCGGCGGGTCATGATATCGCCTTCGTTGATCACGCGCGCTTTCAGGTGGCGGGCCATATCAATGGCACGGGTGGCGATCAGATCGAAGCTCCAGGGTATACAACCCAGGACCGGCAGCGGGCTGTTGGTAAACAGGTGTGCAGGATCAACGTTGGCCACGCTGGCCTTGGTGGAGTCATCAAAGATTTCCGACAGATCCGGGCGGGTACGGCCCTGATCGTCAACCGGAGCATTCAATTTATTGATGATCACGCCGGTAATGTTCTTGTTTTTGCTGCCGCCGAAGCTGCTGCGAGCCAGCTCGATGCGCTCTTTCAACTGTGCCGGGGAATCGTTGCCCAGCGCCAGAACGAAGACGATTTCTGCGTTCAGAGTTTTGGCAATTTCAAAGTTCAGCGCACTGGCAAACTGGTGCTTGCGGGTTGGCACCAAACCTTCGATCAGCACCACTTCCGCGTCTTTGGTGTTTTCGTGGTAACGCGCCACGATCTCTTCCATCAGCACGTCTTGCTGGTTGGAGCTCAGCAGGCCCTCCACGTAGCTCATGCGCAACGGTTCGGCGGTCGGGATGGTGGAGTTGCTGCGAATGATGGTGGTGGTTTGATCGAGGGTATCACCGCCGGTACGCGGTTGGGCGATCGGTTTGAACACGCTCAAACGAACGCCTTTTTGCTCCATGGAGCGAATGACACCCAAGCTGACGCTGGTCAAACCAACGCTGGTGCCGGTGGGGATCAACATAATTGTACGTGACACAGAATAGTCCTCTTCACGGTTTTTTCAGTCTGCGGTAAACGCGCAGGCACATCTTGGCTCTGAAACAACACCGCCAGCCTGGGCTGACGGTGTTGGGAGCATTAAGCGGTCAGGCGGGCTGCGTCCTGCGCGATAACCAACTCTTCGTTGGTTGGGATCACCAGCGCCAGGCGGCTGCCATCTTTAGTGATGTTGCCGGATTTGCCGAAGCGGGCGACCAGGTTGCGTTCATGGTCGATCTCAAAGCCCAGCAGGCCCAGTTTATCCAGAGTCAACTCACGCACCATGGCGGCGTTTTCGCCGATGCCACCGGTGAAGATCACCGCATCCAGGCGGCCATCCATCAGCGCGCTGTAGGCGCCGATGTATTTGGCCAGACGATGGCAGAACACGTCCATGGCACGTTTGGCGTCGGCTTTGGTGGCGTAGTTGTCTTCAACGTAGCGGCAGTCGCTGGTGACTTCGGTCAGGCCCAGCAGGCCGGATTCTTTGGTCAGCATTTTGTTGATCTGGTCAACGCTCATGCCCATAGAGTCATGCAGATGGAAAATGATGGCCGGATCGATGTCACCGCTACGGGTACCCATGACCAGGCCTTCCAACGGGGTCAGGCCCATAGAAGTATCAACACATTTACCGTTGCGTACTGCGCTGACGGAACCGCCGTTACCCAGGTGACAGGTAATAACGTTCACTTCGTCAACCGGCTTGTTCAGCATCTTCGCTGCTTCTTGCGTCACGTAGAAGTGGCTGGTGCCGTGCGCGCCATAGCGACGGACGCCGTGGTCACGGTACAGGCTGTACGGCAGGGCGTACAGGTAGGACTCTTCCGGCATGGTCTGGTGGAATGCAGTATCGAACACGGCTACGTTTTTATCGGCCAGATTCGGGAAAGATTTCAATGCTTCAGCGATACCGATCAGGTGAGCTGGGTTATGCAGTGGTGCAAAGGGTACTGAATCTTTGATACCCTGCAGGACTTCGTCGTTGATCACGGCAGAAGCAGTGAACTTCTCGCCGCCGTGCACGATACGGTGGCCGATAGCGGTCAACTGTGCAGAAAGCTCTGGTTTTTGTGCCAGAATAGTATTAACAATGAAGTTCAGCGCTTCGCTGTGTGCTGCACCAGCACCCAGTGCTGCTTCTTGTTTACCGCCGTCCATTTTCCATTTGATGCGGGCTTCTGGAAGGTGGAAGCATTCGGCAAGACCAGAAAGATATTCTTCACCGTTGGCTGCATCAATGATAGCGAATTTCAGGGAAGAACTGCCGCAGTTAAGAACCAGTACTAGCTTACTCGACATGGAAGTACCTACTTATAGTTCGTGTTGTTAGTGAACCCAGAACACGTGGTGAATAAATTGTCAAACAGACATCAAGCGTAGCGCATAATGGCGTTGACATTTATGATTAGCATCATGTCAATGACAGAAAACACATGATGATAAAAAAACCGATGATTTCTCCGCGGTTTAAGTAATCTTGCTTTTAAATGGGCGAAAAGTTGACAGACTTGGTGTCATCTTCTACCGGCCAAAAGGCCGGCTTAGGATACCGATAGCCCGTCGCAAACACAAAATAAATTTAAAGCTTCAACTTTTTTGTTGGTGTGTTTGTGGAAATATTTCATTTTTTATACGTGAAGTTGAGGTAAGCAATGACGAGCAAGCCATCCGGTTCCGTGAGTTGGTTCCAGATATTCCAGCGTGGGCAGCATTACATGAAAACCTGGCCAGCAGAAAAACGGCTGGCACCGGTGTTCCCAGAGAATCGCATTGCGCGTGCCACCCGCTTTGCCATTCGCTTTATGCCGCCGCTGGCGATCTTTACCCTGGCCTGGCAAATTGCCCTTGGCGGCCAACTCGGCCCGGCCATTGCGACAGCGCTGTTTGCTTGCAGCATGCCGATGCAGGGTCTGTGGTGGTTGGGGCGCCGTTCGATCACTCCGCTGCCTCCCACCTTATTACAGTGGTTTCATGAGGTACGTAATAAACTGGCAGAGGCCGGGCAGACGTTGGCCCCGATTGAAGGAACTCCCACCTATCAAGCGTTGGCGGATGTGCTGAAACGTGCCTTCAAGCAACTGGATAAAACCTTCCTCGACGATCTCTGATCCCTCTATTTTCACGCTACCGGGCTTTTGAAGCCCGGTGGGGATAAACTCTCTCTCCCGCGATAACCCCGGTTCAAATCAAAGAAGGTGCGAGTTGTGGTTCCACGCCATAACGAAGTCATGCGATGCTCTCGCCAATTTGCAGAACTGAGGAATATGAAATGGAAATGACTAATGCCCAGCGTTTGATCCTGTCGAATCAGTATAAAATGATGACGCTGCTCGATCCGGACAATGCGGATCGTTATCGCCGTTTGCAGACCATTATCGAACGTGGTTTCGGCTTGCAGATGCGTGAGCTTGATCGTGACTTTGGTGAGATGAGCGAGGAAGTATGCCGTACCATCATCAACATTATGGAAATGCACCATGCGTTGCAGGTGTCCTGGGAAAATCTCAAAGATCGGCAAGGGCTTGACGCTCGCCGTTTGGCCTTCCTCGGCTTTGATGCGGCAACCGAAGCGCGTTACCTGAGCTATGTGCGTTTCCTGGTCAGCACCGAAGGGCGGTATACTCATTTCGACTCCGGCAGCCACGGCTTTAATGCCCAAACCAAAATGTGGGAAAAGTATCAGCGTATGTTGGCAATCTGGCTGTCATGCCCACGTCAATACCATTTGAGCGCCGTTGAGATTGCGCAAATCATTAATGCCTGATGATTTGCAGTGTGAAAGATAACGGAGATAAAAGAGGTTTTCTGTGGAATGTAAGGGTTTTTTGTTCGACCTTGATGGAACGTTAGTGGATTCATTGCCCGCAGTGGAACGCGCCTGGACTCACTGGGCTGAGCGCCACGGTATCAGCCCACAGGAGGTGTTGGCGTTTATTCACGGTAAACAGGCAATTACCTCGCTGCGCCATTTTATGCCAGGGGCGACAGAAGCGGCGATCCAGCATGAGTTTGATTTGCTGGAGCAGAGGGAGGCGCAGGATACCGATGGCGTCAGCGCACTGCCCGGTGCTGTGGCACTGTTGGAGCGGCTCAATGCACTGGGTATTCCCTGGGCGATAGTCACTTCGGGTTCGATCCCGGTCGCCAGCGCACGGCGTAAGGCCGGCGGTTTGCCGCAGCCGGAAGTGTTTATCACCGCAGAACTGGTGAAGCAGGGCAAACCGCAGCCGGATGCTTATCTGCTGGGGGCCGAACGTTTGGGCCTGGCTCCGCAGGTCTGCGTGGTGGTAGAGGATGCGCCTGCCGGGATCCTGTCCGGCTTGGCGGCAGGGTGCCAGGTGATTGCGGTTAACGTACCGGCAGAAGCACCGAAGCTTGACCAGGTGGATCTGAGACTCTCTTCGCTGACTCAGATTAAGGTTGAGAAGGCACCGCAGGGTGCAAGCATCGAACTTATTGCTTAATCTGTATTTTTTACCTCAAATTGATTAGACCCCGCATCTGTGGGGTTTTTTTATGCTAATTTTTAAGACCTGGATCACTGTAGGATGAGGCCGTTTTGAACAGCGAATTGCTTTGGGTTTTGATTTTATTGTTGATAGCCATTGTGCTGTTTACTACCAACAAGCTGCGCATGGACGTGGTGGCTTTGCTGGTGATCATCGCGTTTGTGCTGAGCGGCACCCTGACTCTGCAAGAGGCGACGGCGGGTTTTAGCGATCCTAACGTGATTTTGATCGCTGCTCTGTTTGTGATTGGTGAAGGTCTGGTGCGCACCGGCGTGGCTTATCAGGTCGGCGACTGGTTGGTGAAAGTGGCGGGCAGCAGTGAAACTAAAATGCTGGCGCTGTTGATGTTTACCGTGGCCGGGCTGGGTGCATTTATGAGCTCCACCGGTGTCGTGGCGATCTTCATCCCGGTAGTCCTCAGCGTGGCGGTGCGGATGAAAATCTCACCGGGGCGGTTGATGATGCCGTTGAGCTTTGCCGGGCTTATCAGCGGCATGATGACGCTGGTGGCCACGCCGCCAAATATGGTGGTTAACAGCGAATTGGTACGCGAGGGGCTTGCCGGTTTCAGCTTTTTCGGCGTGACGCCAATCGGCCTGATCGTGTTGTTGATGGGGGTGGGTTACATGCTGATCGCCCGCCGTTGGCTGGGCAACAGCGGCGGTGCGAAAAACACCAAGGTTACCTGGCAGCGCCGCACGTTTCGCGATCTGATCCGGGACTATAAATTGACCGGGCGAGCGCGTCGTTTAGCGGTGCGCAGTGGTTCACCGCTGATTGGCCGCTCTCTGGATGAAGTGCATCTGCGTGCTCGCTACAGTGCCAACGTCATCGGCATCGAGCGTTGGAAACGTTTTCGGCGTGTGATGATCAGCGCTTTCGGTAGCACGGAACTGCGAGAAGGGGACGTGCTGTTGATTGATATGTCGGATTGCGACATCGATCTACGCCAGTTTTGCAGCGAACAGCTATTGGAGCCGATGATCCTGCGCGGTGAGTATTTCTCTGAACAAGCGCGCAACGTGGGGATGGCAGAAGTGTCGCTCATTCCCGATTCAGCCTTACTGGGGAAATGCGTGCGCGATGCAGCTTTCCGCAGCCGTTACGATCTGAACGTGGTCGGTATTCGCCGCAACGGCAAAACGCTGGAAGGTAAGCTGGTCGATGAACCGCTGACGCTGGGGGATATCCTGCTGGTGATCGGTGACTGGAAAGCGATCCGCCAGTTACAGGCCAAAACGCGTGACTTTATCGTGCTGAATCTGCCCGCGGAAGTGGATGAGGTGGCGCCAGCCATCACTCAGGCACCGCATGCATTGTTCTGCCTGGCACTGATGGTAGCGATGATGCTGACCGATGAGATCCCGAATCCCATCGCCGCATTAATTGCCTGCCTGCTGATGGGGCGTTTCCGCTGTATTAATATGGAAAGCGCTTATAAAGCGATCCATTGGCCCAGTATTATTTTGATCGTCGGCATGATGCCCTTTGCCCAGGCATTGCAGAAAACCGGCGGTGTGGATTTGATCGTGCAAGGGCTGATGGATATCGCCGGTGAGGCAGGCCCGCGTGTCATGCTGGTGTGCCTGTTTGTACTTTGTGCCTCCATCGGGCTGTTTATCTCCAATACCGCCACGGCGGTATTGATGGCACCTATCGCCATTGCGGCGGCGCATAAGATGGGAGTTTCGCCTTATCCGTTCGCCATGATTATTGCCATTGCGGCTTCGGCGGCTTTTATGACGCCGGTGTCATCACCGGTGAATACCCTGGTATTAGGGCCAGGGAATTACAAGTTTGGCGATTTTGTGCGCATCGGCGTGCCGTTCACGGTGTTGGTGATGATCGTCAGCGTGGTGGTGGTGCCGTGGCTGTATGCGTTTTAGGCCCGGGCCTCAGGCCTATGATGATGATTACAATGGAGAATCACTACTGATCTCATCCAGCGACAGGCTAAAGCTCGGGATAAACACCTGCATAAAATAATCCATTTCCGGGCTTTGACGCAGTTGCAGTGTTTTTTCCAAGCGTGCTTTAGCCAACGTAAATTCGTTATTTCCGGCAGACAGCTCTTCCAGGCATTTCAGGTAGGCACACAGGGCGTCAGCCTGTTTTACCAGTAATTTCTCATCCTCGGTGTAATAGTGCTCATCAAGAATCGAACGGAAATCGTTCTGTAGTTCTTTTGGAATCATCTCCAGCAGTTTTTGTTGCGCGATTTTCTCGATTTTTTTGTATTCATGGGCGATCTGCGGATTGTAATACTTGATCGGTGTGGGCATATCTCCGGTCAACACTTCGCTGGCGTCGTGATACATCGCCAACAGCGCAACACGCTCGGCATTCAGGTTACCGTTAAATTTGCGATTCTTGATCACTGCCAGCGCATGGGCGACAAACGCGACTTGCAGGCTGTGCTCGGAAACGTTTTCGGTACGCACGTTGCGCATCAGCGGCCAGCGACTAATCAGTTTCAAACGGGAAAGGTGGGCAAAGAAATGGCTCTGGCTCATGGTGCTCTCTTTATACAACGGCAAGTGAGGCGGTTATTGTGAGCAGTGGCGGCGGGTTATGCAAACCCAGTCGTGCTGTATGGGCGCAGCCAGCACACTGCGCCCATAACAATTATTGATGGTAGGTTTCGAGGAAACGGCCCAGTTTACCCACGGCCATTTCCAGCTCATCGACGCGTGGCAAAGTTACGATACGTACATGGTCAGGGTAGGGCCAGTTGAATGCGCTGCCTTGAACCAACAGGACTTTTTCCTGCAACAGCAGATCCAGCACCATTTTCTGGTCGTCGCGGATATTAAAGCGCTTGGCATCAATACGCGGGAACATATACAGCGCGCCCTGGGGCTTCACGCAGGAAACGCCTGGAATATCATTCAGCAATTCCCAGGTGCGGTTGCGCTGTTCATACAGGCGCCCGCCGGGTTGAATAAATTCGCTGATGCTCTGATAACCGCCGAGCGCAGTCTGGATCGCATGTTGCATTGGCACGTTGGCACAAAGGCGCATCGATGCCAGCATTTCCAACCCTTCGATATAGCCTTTGGCGTGTTTCTTCGGCCCGTTAAGCACCATCCAGCCTTGGCGGAAACCGGCCACGCGATAGGTTTTGGATAAACCGTTAAAGGTGACCGTCAGCAGATCCGGTGCCAGTGCGGCAATGGAGTGATGCACGGCATCGTCGTAAAGGATTTTGTCGTAAATTTCATCGGCAAAGATGATCAGGTCGTGCTGACGGGCGATCTCGACGATCTGCTCCAGCAGCTCTTTGCTGTAGACCGCACCGGTTGGGTTGTTGGGGTTGATGATCACAATACCGCGGGTGCGCGGGGTGATTTTGCTGCGGATATCATCCAGATCCGGGAACCAGCCGGATTCTTCGTCGCAGATATAATGCACCGCTTTGCCGCTGGAGAGCGAAACCGCCGCCGTCCACAACGGATAGTCGGGAGCTGGCACCAGCATT
The DNA here is from genome assembly GCF_055790845.1 of Serratia sp. YWN4. Classification (NCBI taxonomy): domain Bacteria; kingdom Pseudomonadati; phylum Pseudomonadota; class Gammaproteobacteria; order Enterobacterales; family Yersiniaceae; genus Serratia; species Serratia sp. YWN4. The sequence goes on along the minus strand of NZ_CM147696.1, from coordinate 3,521,796 downwards.
TCGTCGCCAATATTAAGCAGCGCCTGCATGGATTGCACGATCAGCTCAGAAACACCATTACCAATGTAGATATCCTCAACGGTCACATCACGCATGTTACGTGCCTGATAGTGCTGCATGATCGCCTTACGCGCCGAGAAGAGCCCTTTGGAGTCGCAATAGCCCTGTGCCGTAGGGAGATTACGGATCACATCGACTAGAATTTCATCAGGGGCATCAAAACCGAACGGCGCAGGGTTACCGATGTTCAATTTGAGGACTTTGTTGCCTTCTTCTTCAAGACGTTTAGCTTCTTTGAGCACCGGGCCACGAATGTCATAGCAGACGTTGTCCAGTTTGCTGGATTTCTCAATGGGGGACATAGAAAGTTGAGCCTTTTGCTGGGATGGGGGATGATCCTACCGTGGAACACCGCAACCTGCCCAATGTACTCCTGGCGCTGCCGATTTTGAAGGGTTGTGCGCGCCTTTGGTGCAAACGATCGGCTAAATTGGTGATTTAAGCGATGATGCGTCTGTTATAACTCATTTGTTAGAATTAAATTCTATAAAATGGCTATTTTTCGGTTTTTTGTTTAAATAAAAGTGTCTTTGGGTAAAGGTTATCGGCCACATGTCTCTCTTGGTGCGTACGCTACGCGTTCATAAGAAGACGTAGAATACGGCTAAAATTGTAAAAAAATGATAATGAGAGAATTATCTTATGGTTGGCAGTGGTTAGTAATACGACACTTCTTAGTAAACTAAAATTGTATTAGAGGAATTTCAGTAATTAGCTTAAGGATTTTTTAAGTAAAATTGTATGTAATTTAATAATAAAAAACCTTACTGATTGAATTGATTAAATTCGTGAATAAATGAACCCAATGATACACAAGAAGAAGGTCATCTATTGAACGAAAAGTAGCAATAGGATCATGCAGTCTGGCCCGTCTAGCTCTGCAAGATCGGTGTGGAAAGGCGATGGTTTGGATACAGTGAACCGTCAATTATTCTGTGCCTAAGTACTTTTCGTCGTAACTTTGCCTTGTATCAATAAGCTATTGCGATAGATCGTGGATAAAAAGCGATAGAGATAACGAAATATAAGTAATTTTTTTGCCCTCCTCTAATGAGTGGGGTACTGTCATGTCTGGCGCTTGCCCTTTTTAGCAGTGCCTTAGAAATACACCAGGGTAGTTTGTAAATTAGAATTTAAAAAGTGAAGAAAACACTATGATAAATGCAAATCGTCCGATACTTAATCTCGACCTCGATCTGCTAAGAACCTTTGTTGCTGTTGCTGATTTGAATACTTTTGCGGCGGCTGCCGTCGCCGTTTGTCGTACTCAGTCAGCAGTCAGTCAACAAATGCAGCGGTTAGAGCAATTGGTTGGCAAAGAGTTATTTGCTCGCCATGGGCGCAATAAATTATTAACGGAACACGGTATTCAGCTTCTCAGTTATGCCAGGAAAATCCTGCGTTTTAACGATGAAGCCTGTACCTCATTGATGTATAACAATATCAAAGGAACCCTGACGATCGGCGCTTCTGATGATACTGCGGATACCATCCTCCCTTTCCTGCTTAATCGAGTGACGTCGGTCTATCCCAAGCTGGCCATTGATGTACGGGTGAAACGTAGCCCGTTCATGATTGACATGCTGAAAAACGGTGAGGTGGATTTGGCTATTACCACGGTGGATACGGAAGGGCATCCTCATATTGTCCTGCGCACGTCACCTACGCTGTGGTATTGCGCGGCGGACTACTATTTCCAGGCAGGGGAACCCATTCCGCTGGTGGTGCTGGATGAACCCAGCCCATTCCGCGCAATGGCGATCAAACAACTGGATGCTGCCGGTATTCCTTGGCGTATTGCCTATGTGGCGTCAACGCTATCTGCAGTGCGGGCGGCGTGTAAAGCTGGCTTGGGGATTACCGCACGGCCTATCGAGATGATGAGCCCGGATCTGCGGGTGCTGGGGGCGACGGAAGGTTTACCGCATCTTCCTGATACCCAATACGCATTGTGCAAAGATATGAAGTGTGAAAATGAGCTGGCAATGGCGATTTTCAGCGCAGTGCAAAATGGTAACGAGACTTATCATTTCAGCGGGGAGCCTGTTGTGGTAGATGACTCCTGCCTAGCTGATGGTGAAGAAGAGTAACCATTAAGCGGGTTGTTTTATGCGAAAACCTCTGCTTTGGCGGAGGTTTTTTTTACCTGGGAATCGGTGAAGTAACGATTTATATCCAGTTTTCCCTATTTATTAAGCGAAAGCGTTATTTCTTCCACTATCCTTGGGGGGGCAGATTGGGTCTGGATAGCAAAAAATCCGTTTTGTCTGTTTTTTATACAGAAATAACAAGGGGTAAAATTCTGGAGTTCATGGGGGCGTTTTGATACTTTAGTGCGGTCATTTTTTAGCTGTAATTGATAAAAATTGTTAAAGTGCCACACTTTTTTTAAAGTTTTCTGTCTGAAACGTGTCTTGGATCAAAAAAATACCCCTAGGTAGTGAGTGGAACAACAGGGAAATCCTGAGAGAATGGTATAGTAAAACTGAAATATACATGTTGGTTTATATCTATCTGTTTCTACACGGCAATTAACTGACACGATTTAGCCTAAGCTAGCGCATCATATGTTAATCAAATGGCGCATATGTAAACTAATGTGTAGATTCTTTTGTCGAAGTTGACAAAAGGTTATAGAAAGGAGTAAAAAGCCCACAGTAAAAATACTGCCTAACTCTCTGTAAAAGCAGTGTGTTTGTGTGGTTATTTATCCTTCCCTTAAATCGATGTGGTGCACTAACTGCCAGTAACAAGAGCAGAACGATCGACGCCACTTTTGATGAGTAAGCATAGAGTATGTCAACAACCACTGAAGTTATCGCTCATCACTGGGCGCTCGCTGTATTTCTTGTCATGGCAATCGGGCTTTGCGGCTTCATGCTGCTGGGTGCGTTCTTCTTGGGCGGGAGAGCCCAGGCGCGCGCTAAAAACACCCCTTATGAGTCTGGGATCGACTCGGTAGGTTCGGCGCGCATGCGTCTTTCCGCCAAGTTCTATCTGGTCGCCATGTTCTTCGTTATTTTCGATGTTGAAGCCCTGTATCTGTATGCCTGGTCGGTCTCCATTCGTGAGAGCGGTTGGGTAGGCTTTATCGAAGCCGCCATTTTCATTTTGGTGTTATTGGCTGGTTTGGTTTATCTGGTGCGTATCGGCGCATTGGATTGGACTCCGGTGCGTTCCAAGCGCCTGAGCAAGCCAAGCACAATCAAAAACGCTAGCAACAGTCATCCGCAGTAACAGCGAGGCATTAAGATGGACTATACGCTCACCCGCATAGACCCGAACGGTGAGAATGACCGTTATCCCCTGCAAAAACAGGAGATCGTTGGCGATCCCCTTGAGCAGCAGGTTCACCGGACGGTTTACATGGGTAAACTCGAACATGCTTTGCATGACATGGTGAACTGGGGGCGTAAAAACTCTCTCTGGCCGTACAACTTCGGCCTTTCGTGCTGTTATGTGGAAATGGTGACCTCGTTTACCGCCGTGCATGACGTGGCGCGTTTTGGTGCGGAAGTGTTGCGTGCTTCTCCTCGCCAGGCGGATTTCATGGTGGTTGCCGGTACCTGTTTCACCAAGATGGCCCCGGTTATTCAGCGCCTGTATGAACAGATGCTGGAGCCGAAATGGGTGATCTCGATGGGGGCCTGTGCCAACTCCGGCGGTATGTATGATATCTATTCCGTGGTGCAGGGCGTCGATAAATTCCTGCCGGTTGATGTGTATATCCCAGGCTGTCCACCACGCCCGGAAGCCTACATGCAGGCGTTATTGCTGCTGCAGGAGTCCATTGGCAAAGAACGCCGCCCGCTGTCGTGGGTCGTTGGCGATCAGGGCGTTTACCGCGCCAATATGCAGTCTGAAAAAGAGCGTAAGCACGCCGAGCGTATTGCGGTGACCAACCTGCGATCGCCTGACGAGATTTAAGCTCGCTGATAAGCGCTAATCTCGCTGCATATGTGTGGTAACAAAGAGTAGTTAAGCTTGCGGTAAAAATGACCATTTAATGTGGTGAAAAAATTATGACAGATTTAACGACGCCCGACGCCCAGCCTGCTTGGCACACCCGTGACCATCTTGACGATCCGGTGATTGGCGAACTGCGCAACCGTTTTGGGCCGGAAGCCTTTACTGTTCAGCCCACCCGTACCGGAATGCCCGTGGTATGGGTTAAGCCTGGTCAGTTACTGGAAGTCATGACATTCCTGAAAAAACAGCCAAAGCCTTATGTGATGCTGTTCGATCTGCATGGTGTTGACGAGCGTCTTCGTACTCACCGCCAGGGTCTGCCTGCTGCAGATTTCTCCGTTTTCTATCATCTGATTTCGATCGAACGTAACCGTGACATCATGCTGAAAGTGGCGCTGTCTGAAAAAGACCTGCACGTGCCCACAGCGACCAAAGTGTTCCCGAATGCCAACTGGTATGAGCGCGAAACCTGGGAAATGTTCGGTATTACCTTCGACGGCCACCCGCACTTGACGCGCATCATGATGCCGCAGAACTGGGAAGGCCACCCACTGCGTAAAGACTATCCGGCGCGCGCCACCGAATTCGATCCGTTTGTCTTGACCAAACAGAAAGAAGACCTGGAGATGGAGTCGCTGAAGTTCAAGCCGGAAGATTGGGGCATGAAACGTGGCACCGAGAACGAGGACTTCATGTTCCTTAACCTCGGCCCCAACCACCCCTCTTCACACGGCGCATTCCGTATTATTTTGCAGTTGGACGGCGAAGAGATCGTCGACTGCGTGCCAGACGTGGGTTATCACCACCGCGGTGCCGAGAAGATGGGCGAACGCCAATCTTGGCACAGCTACATTCCGTACACTGACCGCATCGAGTATCTCGGTGGCTGCGTGAACGAAATGCCTTACGTACTGGCGGTTGAAAAGCTGGCTGGGATCGTGGTGCCGGATCGTGTCAACACCATCCGCGTGATGCTCTCTGAACTGTTCCGCATCAATAGCCACCTGCTGTATATCAGTACCTTTATCCAGGACGTGGGCGCGATGACCCCGGTGTTTTTCGCCTTTACCGATCGTCAGAAAGTGTACGATCTGGTGGAAGCGATTACCGGTTTCCGTATGCACCCGGCCTGGTTCCGTATTGGCGGTGTCGCGCACGATCTGCCGCGCGGCTGGGATCGCCTGCTGCGTGATTTCCTCGATTGGATGCCGAAGCGTCTTGATTCTTACGTCAAAGCCGCGCTGAAAAACAGCATTCTGAAAGGCCGTTCTGTCGGTGTTGCTTCTTACAACGCGAAAGAGGCGCTGGATTGGGGTGTGACCGGCGCGGGCCTGCGCGCGACCGGTGTTGAGTTTGACGTGCGTAAATGGCGTCCTTATTCCGGTTATGAAAATTTTGATTTCGAAGTGCCGGTCGGCGACGGCAACAGCGACTGCTACACCCGCGTGATGCTGAAAGTGGAAGAGCTGCGTCAGAGCCTGCGAATCCTTGAGCAATGCCTGAACAATATGCCGGAAGGCCCGTTCAAGGCCGATCACCCGCTGACCACGCCGCCGCCGAAAGAGCGCACGTTGCAGCATATTGAAACGCTGATCACCCACTTCCTACAGGTTTCCTGGGGCCCGGTGATGCCAGCCAATGAATCATTCCAGATGATTGAAGCCACGAAAGGGATCAACAGCTACTACCTGACCAGCGACGGCAGCACCATGAGCTATCGCACCCGGGTACGTACGCCAAGCTTTGCTCACTTGCAGCAAATCCCTGCGGTAATCCGTGGCAGCCTGGTCTCTGACCTGATCGTCTATCTGGGTAGTATCGATTTTGTAATGTCAGATGTGGACCGCTAACTATGCATGATCATAACGATGCACTTGAGCCGATTAATGCAGCTGCTCCCCAAAATGGTGCTGATGCATTTGTGCTGAGTGCGCAAGAGCGTGATGCGATCGAGCACGAAAAGCACCATTACGAGGATCCTCGTGCAGCCTCTATCGAAGCACTGAAAATTGTGCAGAAGCAGCGCGGTTGGGTTCCCGATGGGGCGATTTATGCCATTGCTGAAGTGCTGGGCATCCCTGCCAGCGACGTAGAAGGCGTAGCCACGTTCTACAGCCAGATTTTCCGCCAGCCAGTCGGGCGCCACATCATCCGTTACTGTGACAGCGTAGTGTGTCACATCAACGGTTATCAGGGCATTCAGGCGGCACTGGAGAACAAACTCAATATCAAGCCGGGTCAAACCACCTTCGATGGCCGCTTTACGCTGCTGCCGACCTGCTGCCTGGGTAACTGCGACAAAGGCCCGAGTATGATGATCGATGAGGATACTCACGCTCATCTGACGCCGGAAAATGCGGTCGAATTGCTGGAGCGGTATAAATGATGATAGATATCAAACGTACTGCCGAAATGCACCCGCTCACCTGGCGGTTGCGCGATGACGAACAGCCGGTCTGGCTGGATGAATACCGTAGCAAAAACGGTTACGTGGGCGCTGAAAAAGCCCTGAAAGGCTTGGCACCTGACGAGATCGTCAATCTGGTAAAAGACGCCGGGCTGAAAGGCCGTGGCGGCGCAGGTTTCTCCACCGGTTTGAAGTGGAGCCTGATGCCGAAAGACGAATCCATGAACATCCGTTACCTGCTGTGTAACGCCGATGAAATGGAGCCAGGCACTTACAAAGACCGTTTGCTGATGGAACAACTGCCGCACCTGCTGGTGGAAGGCATGCTGATCTCGGCATTCGCGCTGAAAGCCTATCGCGGTTACATCTTCCTGCGTGGCGAATATATCGAAGCGGCCGTGCATCTGCGCCGCGCGATTGCCGAGGCAACCGAAGCGGGCCTGTTGGGTAAAAATATCCTGGGCAGCGGCTTCGATTTTGAGCTGATCGTCCACACCGGTGCTGGCCGTTATATCTGTGGTGAAGAAACCGCACTGATTAACTCGCTGGAAGGCCGCCGCGCTAACCCGCGTTCCAAGCCACCGTTCCCGGCTTCTGCCGGTGTGTGGGGCAAACCGACCTGCGTAAACAACGTCGAAACCCTGTGTAACGTGCCCGCTATTCTTGAGCACGGCGTTGACTGGTATCAAGGGATCTCTGCCGGTAAGAGTAACGATGCCGGTACCAAACTGATGGGCTTCTCCGGCCGGGTGAAAAACCCAGGCGTGTGGGAGCTGCCGTTTGGCACCACCGCGCGTGAAATTCTGGAAGACTACGCGGGTGGTATGCGCGATGGCCTGAAATTCAAAGCCTGGCAGCCGGGCGGTGCCGGGACCGACTTCTTGACCGCCGATCATCTGGATCTGCCGATGGACTTTGAGCATATCGGCAAAGCCGGTAGCCGCTTGGGTACGGCGTTGGCGATGGCGGTGGACCACGAAATCGGCATGGTTTCCCTGGTGCGTAACCTGGAAGAGTTTTTTGCCCGTGAATCTTGTGGCTGGTGTACGCCGTGCCGCGACGGCTTGCCGTGGAGCGTTAAGATCCTGCGAGCGTTGGAGAATGGCCAAGGTCAGCCGGGGGATATTGAAACCCTTGAGCAACTGTGCCGCTCCCTCGGCCCAGGTAAAACCTTCTGCGCCCATGCGCCAGGTGCCGTAGAGCCACTGCAAAGCGCGATTAAATATTTCCGTGACGAGTTTGAAGCCGGTATTGCCCCTCAGTATTTAGGCAACCTCCAGGCGATTGGCGGCATTCAGCCAAACAACTTGTTGAAACAGCGCTGGTAAGCCAGCTTTGTTGGGGTGCGGTAAGCGTGCTCCGAAAACGGCCAGAATTTTTGATTAACGCCTGCCATAAAGCAGGCCACTTGGAAGCATGCTGACTATGGCTACGATTCATGTAGACGGCAAAGAATACGACGTAGATGGAGCCGACAACCTGTTACAGGCGTGTCTCTCCCTCGGGCTCGATATTCCTTACTTTTGCTGGCATCCGGCGCTGGGAAGCGTCGGCGCTTGCCGCCAATGTGCGGTAAAGCAATACCAAAACGCGGACGATACGCGTGGCCGTTTGGTGATGTCTTGTATGACACCGGCATCCGATGGAACTTTCATTTCCATTGATGATGCTGAAGCCAAGCAGTTCCGTGAAAGCGTGGTTGAATGGTTGATGACCAACCATCCGCACGATTGTCCGGTATGTGAAGAGGGCGGTAACTGTCACTTGCAGGATATGACAGTAATGACCGGCCACAGCTTCCGTAGATACCGCTTCACCAAGCGTACCCACAACAACCAGGATCTGGGGCCGTTTATCTCTCATGAGATGAACCGCTGCATCGCCTGTTACCGCTGTGTGCGTTACTACAAAGATTATGCCGACGGCACCGATTTGGGTGTCTACGGCGCGCACGACAACATCTACTTTGGCCGACCAGAAAGTGGCACGCTGGAAAGCGAGTTTTCCGGCAACCTGGTAGAAGTGTGCCCGACCGGCGTATTCACCGACAAAACGCACTCCGAACGCTACAACCGTAAATGGGACATGCAGTTTGCCCCGAGCATCTGCCAACAATGCAGCATCGGTTGTAACACCAGCCCTGGTGAACGTTACGGCGAACTGCGCCGCATCGAAAACCGTTACAACGGCAGCGTGAACCACTATTTCCTGTGTGATCGTGGTCGTTTTGGTTATGGCTATGTCAATCTGAAGGATCGTCCGCGCCAGCCGCAACAACTGCGTGGCAACGACTGGATCACCCTGAACGCCGAACAGGCGATGCAGGGCGCAGCAGATATTCTGCGTCAGGCGAAGAAAACCATCGGTATCGGCTCACCGCGTGCCAGTCTGGAAAGCAACTTCGCTTTGCGTGAACTGGTGGGGGCGGAAAACTTCTATACCGGCATCAATCAGGCCGAACAACAGCGCCTGAACCTGATGCTCAACGTGCTGAAAAACAGCGGCGTGACGACGCCTAATCTGCGTGAAATCGAAAACTACGACGCGGTGTTGGTGCTGGGTGAAGATCTGACCCAGACCGGCGCGCGTATCGCGCTGTCGGTGCGTCAGGCGGTGAAAGGTAAAGCCCGCGCCATGGCGGCGGCGCAGCGCGTTGCCGACTGGCAGATCGCTGCGGTGCAGAACATTGGTCAGCATGCTAAGCATCCGTTGTTTGTGACCAACGTCGATGACACCCGTCTGGATGATATTGCTGCCTGGAACTACCGTGCACCGGTTGATGAGCAAGCGCGTTTAGGCTTCGCTATTGCCCATGCGCTGGATGAGTCCGCACCGGCAGTGACCGATCTGGCCGCAGGCCTTAACAAGAAAATTGATGTGATCGTGCAGGCGTTGGCCGGTGCGCAGAAGCCGTTGATCATTACCGGCAGCAATGCGGGCAGTGATGCCATTATCGAAGCGGCAGCCAACATCGCTAAAGCGCTGAAAGGCCGTGGTGCCAACGTCGGTATCACCTTCGTGGCCGCCGCTGCCAATAGCATGGGGTTGGCGATGATCGGCGGTGGTTCTCTGGATGAAGCACTGTCACAACTGGAAAGCGGCGCAGCCGATACCGCGATCGTGATGGAGAACGATCTCTACCGTCATGCTCCGGCAGAGAAGGTGGATGCGGCACTGGCCAAGGTTAATAACCTGATCGTTGCCGATCATCAGCGCACCGCCATCATGGACAAAGCCAACCTGATCCTGTCTGCGGCCAGTTTTGCCGAGAGCGACGGTACGTTGGTCAACCAGGAAGGCCGCGCACAGCGTTTCTTCCAGGTGTATGACCCGGCTTATTACGATGATGCCAAGAAGAATATCCACAGCGTGATGCTGGAAAGCTGGCGTTGGATGCACTCGCTGCATTCTACCTACGCCAGCCGCCAGGTTGACTGGACGCAGTTGGACGACGTGATCGAAGCCTGCGTGGCCGCGTTACCGCAACTGCAAGGGATTGTCGAAGCCGCGCCAGACGCCACCTTCCGTATTCGTGGGCAGAAACTGGCGCGCTCGCCGCACCGTTACAGCGGCCGTACCGCGATGCGTGCTGATATCAGCGTGCATGAACCGCGTCAGCCGCAGGATAAAGACACCATGTTCGCCTTCTCGATGGAAGGGAACAACAGCCCGTTGGCCGATCGTCAGCAAATCCCATTCGCCTGGGCACCCGGTTGGAACTCGCCGCAGGCTTGGAACAAGTTCCAGGCCGAAGTAGGCGGCAAGCTGCGCCATGGCGATCCGGGTATCCGTCTGATCGAAGCGGGGGAGGGGAGCCTCAGTTACTTCACCTCGATCCCGGCGGCATTTAAAGCCGAAGGCTGGCGTGTTGCGCCGTATTACCACCTGTTTGGCAGTGATGAAATGTCACAGCGTGCTGATGTGATTCAGCAGCGAATGCCGCAGGCTTATGTGATGGTTAACAGTGCCGATGCCGCCCAGCTTGGTGTGAATGCTGGTGCCTGGCTGGAGTTTAGCTGTGCTGGTCAAACGCTGCGTTTGCCGGTGCGCCTGAGTGAAACCCTGACCCAGGGCCAGGTTGGTTTGCCGCTCGGCTTGCCAGGGATCCCGCCGGTGTTGGTGGGCGCAACGGTTGAAAATCTGCGGGAGGCAGCACAATGAGCTGGTTTACGCCTGAGGTGATCGACATCCTGATCGCCATTCTGAAAGCGGTGGCGATCCTGCTGGTGGTTGTCACCTGTGGAGCCTTCATGAGCTTCGGCGAGCGCCGTCTGCTGGGGCTGTTCCAGAACCGTTACGGGCCAAACCGTGTCGGCTGGGGCGGTTCGCTTCAGTTGGTCGCCGACATGATCAAAATGTTCTTTAAAGAAGACTGGGTGCCGACCTTCGCTGACAGAATGATCTTTACCTTGGCACCGATGATCGCCTTTACTTCTCTATTGCTGGCTTTTGCTATCGTCCCGGTCAGCCCTAGCTGGGTGGTGTCCGATCTCAACATCGGCATCCTGTTCTTCCTGATGATGGCTGGCCTGGCGGTGTACGCCGTGCTGTTTGCTGGCTGGTCGAGCAACAACAAATACTCGCTGTTGGGTGCCATGCGTGCTTCTGCGCAGACCCTGAGCTATGAAGTGTTCCTCGGTTTGTCACTGATGGGCGTGGTGGCGCAAGCCGGTTCGTTCAATATGCAGGCGATCGTCGAGTCACAGGCTCACGTCTGGAACGTCATTCCGCAATTCTTTGGTTTCCTGACCTTCGCCATTGCCGGGGTTGCGGTGTGCCACCGCCATCCGTTTGACCAACCGGAAGCCGAACAGGAACTGGCAGACGGTTATCACATTGAATATTCCGGTATGAAATTCGGTCTGTTCTTTGTGGGGGAATACATCGGTATTGTTACCGTGTCTGCCCTGATTGTGACGTTGTTCTTCGGCGGTTGGCAGGGTCCGTTCCTGCCGCCATTTATCTGGTTCGCACTGAAAACGGCCTTCTTCATGGTGATGTTCATTCTGATCCGTGCGTCGCTGCCGCGTCCGCGTTATGACCAGATGATGTCATTTGGCTGGAAAGTTTGCCTGCCGTTGACGCTGCTGAACCTGCTGGCAACTGCCGCGGTCATTTTGTACAACGCTCAATAAGGGGTGAATAAACCATGACATTGAAAGAGTTATTGGTTGGTTTCGGCACCCAGGTGCGCAGCCTTTGGATGATTGGCCTGCATGCCTTCGCCAAGCGCGAAACCCAAATGTATCCAGAAGAGCCGGTCTACCTGCCGCCGCGCTATCGTGGCCGCATCGTGCTGACGCGCGATCCGGACGGCGAAGAGCGTTGCGTGGCCTGTAACCTGTGTGCGGTGGCTTGCCCGGTCGGCTGTATTTCGCTGCAAAAAGCCGAGCGGGAAGATGGCCGCTGGTATCCAGAGTTTTTCCGCGTCAACTTCTCACGCTGCATCTTCTGCGGCCTGTGCGAAGAAGCTTGCCCCACCACGGCTATCCAGCTCACGCCGGATTTCGAAATGGGTGAGTTCAAACGCCAGGATTTAGTGTACGAAAAAGAGGATCTGTTGATCTCGGGGCCGGGTAAATATCCGGAATATAACTTCTACCGGATGGCCGGTATGGCAATTGACGGCAAAGCCAAAGGCGAAGCCGAAAATGAAGCCAAGCCGATCGACGTCAAAGGTCTGTTGCCGTAGGAGCAAGCATGGAAATTGCCTTTTATCTGGCAGGTTTGATTGCGATTGTCGCGACAATTCGCGTGATTTCGCATACCAATCCTGTACATGCGCTGCTGTATCTGATCGTTTCATTACTGGCGATCTCGGCAGTCTTTTTCTCACTGGGTGCCTACTTTGCCGGTGCGCTGGAAATCATCGTTTACGCCGGGGCCATCATGGTGCTGTTCGTGTTCGTGGTGATGATGCTGAACCTCGGTGGTGCGGTGCAGCAGCAGGAACGTGAGTGGTTGAAGCCATCGGTGTGGATCGGTCCTGGCCTGTTGTCACTGGTTTTGCTGGTGGTGCTGGTTATTGCGATCCGCAGCTTGGACGATCAGGGCATCAGCGGTGAGATGGTGGATGCTAAAGCGGTTGGGATCAGCCTGTTTGGTCCTTACGTTCTGGCTGTTGAGTTGGCTTCAATGCTGCTGTTGGCAGGTCTGGTTGTTGCCTTCCACGTTGGCCGTGAGCACAAACCGGGTGAGGTGCTGAGCAATGCCCCGGCAAGTGAAATGGCGAAAAGAAAATCGGAGGAGCAAGCATGATCCCTCTCCAACATGGTTTGATTCTGGCGGCGATTCTGTTCGTCCTGGGGCTGACCGGGTTGCTGATCCGTCGTAACCTGCTGTTTATGCTGATCAGCCTGGAAGTGATGATCAACGCCGCAGCGTTGGCGTTTATCGTGGCAGGCAGTTACTGGGCCCAGCCGGACGGGCAGATAATGTATATCCTGGCGATCAGCCTGGCAGCGGCGGAGGCCAGCATCGGCCTGGCGTTGCTGCTACAGCTCTACCGTCGTCGTCATACCCTGAATATTGATACTGTCAGTGAGATGCGCGGATGAACCTATTATATTTAACTATTCTGCTACCGCTGATCGGGTTCCTGCTGTTGGCATTTTCCCGTGGCCGCTGGTCTGAAAACACGGCGGCTACCGTCGGCGTGGGTTCTATTGGTTTAGCGGCATTGGTCACGGTATACGTTGCGATCGATTTCCTTGGCCAGAAAGCCACCGGCGTGCAGCTGTACGAGCAAAGCCTGTGGAACTGGATGGCCGTCGGTGATTTTAACGTCGGTGTGACTCTGGTTCTGGACGGTTTATCGCTGACCATGCTGTCTGTGGTCACCGGCGTCGGCTTCCTGATCCACATGTTCGCTTCCTGGTACATGCGCGGTGAAGAAGGCTATTCACGCTTCTTCGCCTATACCAACCTGTTTATCGCCAGCATGGTGATCTTGGTGCTGGCAGATAACCTGTTGCTGCTGTACTTGGGTTGGGAAGGGGTGGGCCTGTGCAGCTACCTGTTGATCGGCTTCTACTATAAAGATCCGGCCAACGGTGCGGCGGCAATGAAAGCCTTCATCGTGACCCGCGTTGGTGACGTGTTCCTGGCCTTTGCACTGTTCATTCTGTATCGCGAACTGGGTACGCTGAATATTCGTGAACTGATGGTGCTGGCACCGCAGAAACTGGCGATCGGCGATACCGCCATCACCTGGGCAACCCTGATGTTACTGGGGGGGGCAGTCGGTAAATCGGCACAGCTGCCATTGCAAACCTGGCTGGCAGATGCGATGGCTGGCCCAACGCCGGTATCTGCACTGATCCACGCGGCAACCATGGTCACCGCCGGTGTCTACCTGATCGCCCGTATGCACGGTCTGTTCCTGATGGCACCGGAAGTGTTGCATCTGGTGGGCATCGTCGGGGCGGTAACCTTGCTGCTGGCGGGTTTTGCCGCGCTGGTACAGACCGATATCAAACGCGTACTCGCTTATTCCACCATGAGCCAGATTGGCTACATGTTCCTGGCGTTGGGCGTGCAGGCGTGGGATGCGGCGATCTTCCACCTGATGACCCACGCGTTCTTCAAAGCGCTGCTGTTCCTGGCCTCTGGTTCGGTGATCCTGGCCTGCCACCACGAGCAGAATATTTTCAAAATGGGCGGCCTGCGCAAGAGCATTCCGCTGGTGTACCTGTGCTTCCTGGTGGGTGGTGCGGCGCTGTCGGCATTGCCGATCGTTACCGCAGGCTTCTTCAGTAAGGATGAGATCCTGGCGGGAGCAATGGCGAACGGCCACATCAACCTGATGATTGCCGGTCTGATCGGGGCGTTCATGACCTCGCTGTACACCTTCCGTATGATTTTCATCGTGTTCCACGGCGAAGAGAAAATCAAAGCCCATGCAGGCAAAGGCATCACGCACCACCTGCCGCTGTTGGTGCTGATGGTGTTGTCCACCTTCGTTGGTGCGATGATCGTGCCACCGTTGCAGGGCGTGCTGCCAGAAACCACCGAAATGGCGCATGGCAGCGTACTGCAACTGGAAATCGCTTCTGGCGTGGTGGCTATCGTCGGTATCCTGCTGGCCGCTGCGCTGTGGTTGGGTAAACGCAGCCTGGTGAGCAGTATCGCGAAAAGCGCTCCGGGCCGTTTCTTCTCGACCTGGTGGTTCCATGCTTGGGGCTTTGACTGGCTGTATGACAAAGTGTTCGTCAAGCCGTATCTGGGCGTAGCCCGGCTGCTGCAAAGCGATCCGCTGAACTCGCTGATGAACCTGCCGGCAATCTTCTCCCGCTGGGGGAACCGTGGCCTGACGGTGAGCGAGAACGGTCAGATACGCTGGTATATTGCGTCGATGGGTGTGGGTGCAGTGGTCGTATTGGCGCTGTTGATTTTGGTTTAACCAATAATTTAAAGCATTTATCGGGCATAGTGCTCTGTGCTATGTACAATGTTTTATACCCTGTGGATTTCAAGCTGTGGCCAATAACGCCACGGCTTGAAAGATACGGGTAGAATAAGGGACACAAAACGCCATGCTACTACCTTGGCTAATTCTTCTCCCCTTTATCGGCGGTCTGCTGTGTTGGCAGTGTGAGCGTTTCGGTACTAAGGCGCCGCGCTGGATCGCGTTGATTGCAATGGGGCTGACATTATTGCTGTCTCTGCAACTGTGGTTGCAGGGTGGTTACTCGTTGATCAAACCGTTAGGCATTCCACAGTGGCAGTCTGAATTCCTGCTGCCGTGGATCCCCCGTTTTGGCATCAATATTCACCTGGCGCTGGACGGCCTGTCACTGCTGATGGTGGTGTTGACCGGCCTGCTGGGCGTGCTGGCGATCCTCTGTTCCTGGCGTGAGATTCAGAAATATCAGGGCTTTTTCCACCTGAACCTGCTGTGGATCCTGGGCGGCGTGATCGGCGTGTTCCTCGCCATCGACATGTTCCTGTTCTTCTTCTTCTGGGAAATGATGTTGGTGCCGATGTACTTCCTGATTGCTCTGTGGGGGCATAAGGCGTCGGACGGTAAAACCCGTATCACTGCGGCAACCAAGTTCTTCATCTACACCCAGGCCAGCGGTCTGGTGATGCTGATTGCGATCATGGGCCTGGTGTTTGTGCACTATAACGCAACGGGCGTATGGACCTTCGGCTATCAGGATCTGCTGAATACCAAGATGTCGCACAATGTCGAATACCTGTTGATGCTGGGCTTCTTTATCGCATTTGCGGTGAAAATGCCTGTGGTGCCATTGCACGGTTGGTTGCCGGACGCACACAGCCAGGCGCCAACGGCAGGTTCTGTTGACCTGGCAGGGATCCTGCTGAAAACCGCTGCTTACGGCCTGCTGCGTTTCAGCCTGCCGCTGTTCCCGAATGCCTCCGCTGAATTTGCCCCAATCGCTATGTGGCTGGGCGTGATTGGTATCTTCTACGGTGCCTGGATGGCGTTTGCGCAGACCGATATCAAACGCTTGATTGCCTACACCTCCGTTTCGCACATGGGCTTTGTGCTGATTGCCATCTATACCGGCAGCCAGTTGGCTTATCAGGGGGCGGTTATCCAGATGATTGCGCACGGTCTGTCCGCGGCCGGTATGTTCATCATCTGTGGTCAGTTGTACGAGCGTCTGCATACCCGCGATTTGCGCCAGATGGGCGGCCTGTGGGGGCGGATCAAGTTCATTCCTGCACTGTCGTTGTTCTTCGCGGTGGCGACGCTGGGGATGCCGGGTACCGGTAACTTCGTCGGTGAATTCATGATCCTGCTCGGCAGCTTCCAAGTGGCACCGGTGATCACCGTGATTTCTACCTTCGGTCTGGTGTTTGCTTCGGTTTATGCGTTGATCATGATGCAGCGTGCTTATTACGGCACCGCGAAATCCGATCAGCCGTTGCCGGGCATGACCGCGCGTGAATTGTCTATCATCCTGCTGCTGGTGGTTCTGTTGGTGTTGTTGGGGGTTTACCCTCAACCGATCCTTGATACCTCAAGTGCGGCGATGGGCAACGTGCAACACTGGTTTGGTCCGTCAGTTTCAGCAATTTCAACAACAAGGCCGTAATTCGCCATGACAATAACTCCTCAACAACTGATCGCACTGTTACCGCTGTTGATCGTCGGATTGACGGTGGTGGTTGTGATGCTGTGCATTGCGTGGCGACGCGACCATTTTATCAACGCCACCTTGACAGTAGTCGGTCTTAACCTGGCGCTGCTTTCACTTTATTTTGTCGGCCAGGTTGGCCCTATGGACGTCACCCCGCTGATGCGGGTGGATGGTTATTCGATGTTCTATACCGGGTTGGTGCTGCTGGCGAGTCTGGCGACCTGTACCTTTGCCTATCCATGGCTGGTGGGTTACCCGGACAACCGTGAAGAGTTCTACCTGCTGGTGCTGATTGCTGCCATGGGTGGGATCCTGCTGGCGAGCGCCAATCACCTGGCTTCGCTGTTCCTCGGTATTGAACTGATCTCGCTGCCGCTGTTTGGGCTAGTGGGCTACGCGTATCGTCAGAAACGCTCTCTGGAAGCGGCGATCAAATATATGCTGCTGTCTGCGGCGGCATCCAGCTTCCTGCTGTTCGGTATGGCGCTGCTGTACGCAGAATCCGGCGATCTGTCACTGGCGGGTCTTGGTAAGAGCCTGTCGGAACATAGGGTGCACCAGCCGCTGATTCTGGCCGGTATGGGTATGATGATCGTGGGCCTGGGCTTCAAACTCTCTTTGGTGCCGTTCCAACTGTGGACTCCCGATGTGTACCAGGGGGCTCCTGCGCCGGTTTCAACCTTCCTGGCCACCGCCAGCAAGATTGCGATCTTTGCGGTAGTGATGCGTCTGTTCCTGTATGCACCGGCTGCCGACAGTGAAGCGCTACGTATGGTGCTGTCGATTATCGCCTTCTGCTCGATCCTGTTCGGCAACCTGATGGCGATCAGCCAGACCAACATCAAACGCTTGCTGGGTTACTCCTCTATCGCTCACCTGGGTTATCTGTTGGTGGCACTGATTGCGGTGCAAACCCACCAACTGTCGCTGGAAACCGCCGGTGTTTATCTGGCCGGTTACCTGTTCAGCAGTTTGGGCGCTTTCGGTGTGATCAGCCTGATGTCCAGCCCGTACCGCGGCCCGGATGTTGATTCACTGTTCTCCTACCGTGGCCTGTTCTGGCACAAGCCCATCCTATCGGCGGTAATGACGGTGATGATGCTGTCGCTGGCCGGGATCCCGATGACGCTGGGCTTTATCGGTAAGTTCTTCGTGATTGCGATGGGCGTGAGTGCGCACCTGTGGTGGCTGACCGGGGCTGTGGTAGTGGGCAGTGCGATTGGTTTGTACTACTACCTGCGTGTGACCGTCAGTCTGTTCCTCAATGCGCCGGAAACTCTGGCCCGTGATACGCCAGACAACTGGGCGTTGACTGCGGGTGGGGTAGTGGTGCTGATCTCTGCCGTACTGGTGCTGTTGCTGGGGATTTACCCGCAGCCGCTGATTACGCTGGTGCAGATGGCACAGCCGATGTTCTGATTAGAACTCAGGCAGTAAAAAGGTCGCTTCGGCGACCTTTTTTAATGGCGGCTACTCAGGGTAAGTCTGGAACGACGCTTCCAATGCCTGCACTACCGCACGCACGCGTGCTGCGCGCTGCAAATCGGGATGAAGCACTAACCAGATATCCACCCAGTCTTTATTCTCGGGGAAAATGCGTACCAGATCGGGATCGCTATCAGCCAGGAAGCAAGAGAGCAGGCCAATACCCAAGCCGTTACGCGTGGCGGAGCGCAGCAGCAATTGGGAATTACATTGCAATACCACATTAGGGTCGACCAAGGTTTCGCCACAGAAATTATTCCAATGGCGTGGTACCAATTCGCGCGGGAACATCAGCAGATCGTGGCCGCGCAGATGCCCCCCTTTGATCGGCACTCCCTGTTTGTCGAGATAATCCTGCGTGGCGTAAAGGCCCATTTCAATAGTGGCCAGGCGCTTGATGATCAGTTCATCGGACTCCGGGCGAGCACCGCGGATCGCCAAATCGGCCCCGCGATAAGAGATGTCAGAAATGTTGACCGCGGTCAGTAAGGTTACGGTGATGCGCGAGTATTTCTCGCGCAGGTTTTTCAAGGCCGGTATGACAAAGGCTTCTGCCATGGTATCGGTGGTGGCGATGCGCACACTACCACACAGGCTTTCATCGCCGCTGGTGGCTTTGCGGCCAATAGCCTGCACTGCGTTTTCCATGTTCATCACATCTGCCAGCATTTCCTCCCCCAGCGGACTGAGGGAGAACGACTTTGGCGTACGGATAAACAGTTTTGACCCCAAGGTTTCTTCAAGCGCGCTGACCCGCCGCCCGACGGTAGCCTGATCGACGCGTAGTTCATTGGCCGCTTTTCGTAAAGTGCCGCAGCGTGCTACAGCCAGGAAGAAGCGTGCATCATCCCAATTCATTGTGCCGTTTCCTTCTTGGAATCTTATCGGTTTTCAGCCCGTTTTCACTGTGAGTGCCTTGTTAAAAAAGACATTTGTAAAAAATAAGGCTGCTGTATCATCATTATCTATTATGTTTCAGAATATGAATAAATGCATCCTTGTGAAGCAGGTTTGCATCTTTATTTTTATCAAACAATCTTTATGCTGATCGGCGCTCATGTTGCGATATGGCACACGTTGTGTTTTGCAGTGGCCTTTCCGGCATTAGCAAATACGTATGAGAGCCGGTCTTGGTGGGCGTAATTGCTTGATGGGATCCGCGCTGAATCAGATTGGCTTACCAAGACTGGATATAAAAAATGGAGTCTCAAGTAGAGAGCATGTACGCCCCCGTAGCATTGGCCACTGCGGATGGTGTCAGGGTGATCACGTCACCAGGTGCTAAAGAGGCAGAGAAAAACAATGCAGATGTGATTATCGAAGGATTAGAATCCCGCGGAATTCAGCATATTTTTCTGGTGCCGGGCAAGCTTGTTTACCCGCTGATTAAATCCATTGATCATTCGACGATTACCGGCATCGTTGGGGCGCACGAAACCGCCTGTGGTTTTATGGCTGATGGTTATGCTCGTGCCAGCCGTACGTTCGGCGTTTGCTTAGGGATTTCTGGCCCTGGCACCATGAACTTTTTGCCAGCAATGGCGGCCGCACAGGCTGATAAGATCCCGGTACTCTATTTGGCGGGGGGGATTGCCACCTATCACGAAGCGCAGGGCGCATTTCAGGATGGCAGCAACAGCGGCATTGATGAACTGACCATCGTTAAGCCGCTGCTATCTACCGCCATTGAAGTTAAAAACAACCTCACGCTACAGCATGAACTGCGCCGCAGTTTGTCCTGCTTAAATATTCAGCGCAAAGGGCGTGCCTATCTGAGCGTACCGATTGATATGCAAAAGACGGTAGCAGCCAGAACAAACCAGCCAGAGCCAACTCGGATGCCGCTGTGCCGTGAAGTCGCGGTAGATCAGCCCGCGCTGGATATGCTGCTAGATGACTATCTGCTACGTGGGTTGAATGTGGCTTGTCTAGTGGGGAGCCGCATCAATAATCCGTTGGATGCCGAACTGCTGTTACGCGTGGCCGAAAAGTACCGCCTACCGGTTGCCACTACGCTGTCGGGCAAAGGGGCTTTCCCTGAGGATCATGAACTGGCGTTGGGCCTGTATGGCTTTGCCGGTCATGCTCGTGCGGTAGAAACCATTAATGGTGACAGCGTGGATGTCCTGCTGGTGCTGGGCTGCGATCTCAGTCAGCGCGATAGCCTGAACTGGGAGCCCAAACTGCATGGCACCAAAACGCTGGTGGTGATTGATGAGGATTTCGATAAGGTCAGTTCTCACTATCAGCCTGATGTACAGATTTTCTCCAATCTGCACGGTTCCTTGCTGGGCCTGCTGGAGATTATTGAGGATGACGATGCACGCCTGATCTGCGTAAACCGCTTGCGCGATCAGTGGATGAAGCAGGTGCGTACCTTGCCGCTGGAACAGGAACAGCCGGATCTGGTGGCGCGTATCGCCCTGGGCGAGGCCAATATGTACCCTGGAGAGGTGATTAAACATCTGCGCCGCCGCACGGCCGATGACACCAATGTGGTGGTGGACTCAGGTGCGCATCGCATCTTTATGGCACACCATTGGCAGGCGCGTGGCTGTGGTGACTATCATACCTCCAGCTCGCTGGCCCCAATGGGGTGGGCAATCTGTGCCGGTATTGGCATCAAGCTGGCCGCTCCGCAGCGCGATTGCCTGGTGGTCACCGGTGACGGCTGCATGCTGATGCACGGTATGGAGATCCAGACCGCAGCACGTTATCAGGTAAAAATGACCTTTGTGGTGATGAATAACAGCGCACACGGTGCGGTGCATATCGACACGCTGCAAAACCGGGGCGTTTCCGCGGCTTATACCGCATTGCCGAATCATGACTGGAAGGCCTTTGCCAACAGCTTGGGAGTGGCTTCGGCCAAAGCCGCGACGCTCGAGGAACTGGATCAGGCACTGACCACGGCGGCTGAGCATGATGGCCCATTCCTGATTGAGGTGATAGTTGGTAACCACGTTGTTCCCAACCGTTATTATGCCGAGAGCATTAAAGAATACGAACAGCGTATCCAAGGGCTATAAATGCGGCCGCCATACCTGAGCATATGGCGGCTTCAGCATCGCTATACCCTTCATACTTCAAGTTGCTTGGGTGTTGGCTGCCTTCGCTCACCCTAGTCACATAGTGGCCTATGCTCCTAGGGCTTCTCTCAGTGGCCGCCTACAAGCAACTCGAATTATTTTGGGTATATCAATGTCACCTCTGTATTTCACCCCATTCTATTTTTTAATCACAACCACGATGGAGCAATAACCATGTATATACCCGATTAACTTGAAGACGCTTGCTTTAGCACCTGAAAATTGTCATTCAGCCGGGACGATAATGAACCCGCCATCTCAGGGAGCGTTGTCGTAAAAAAGTTAAATATAGCCGTTCGGAAATCAGGCTTACTGGCAAAGTAACGGTTGTTCCTTGCACATTCGTGCATCAGCTTCCATAACCGTTCTATGGGATTCAAGTTGGGGCTGTAAGGTGGCAGGGAATGCAATTTTATATTGCAGACAAATGCCCAATCTTTGACCAGGTTTGTTTTGTTATACCCCGCGCCATCCAGAATAATATGAATTGGCTGCTTATAGTCGGGATAACATGTTCTTATCTCATTGAAAAATTGACAGATAGTGTATTCATTAATCGTTTCGTAATCATGAATGACTGGATGGGCAGCATCATTCAGATCCAGCGCGCCCAGAATGTTCATCCGAGTACGGCTTCCTGTTGTTTCAACAGTCTTTTTTTCCCCTTTTTTTATCCAGCCGAAGCTCAGTTTTGTCGCCTGAGTCGGATGCACTGCATCCAGAAAAAGGATCGGTTCACCTCTCGTGGCAACTTTTAATTCTTCATAATATTCAATGAACTGTTGCTGTTTCTCTTCACTGAATTTATGGGGTACGCCTGAGGGTTTCTTATAGCTGAAGCCATGCCGGTGCAGCCATTTGTTCATTCCTGGGACGCTGTATATGACACCCCATTTTTGTGCCACGTAGGCCACAATCTGGACAGTATGATGGAATAAATGTTGAGTTAAGTGGCTGATAAGCTGTTCGGTTTTTTCTGTGCTGAGCATGCCATCAGAGCCACCATTTTCGGGTTTCAACTTCCCTTTATTCAGATATTCGCTGATATGGTGGTCAACAGTGGTCTGATGCAGGCGCAGAGCCTGAGCAATCATGACCGAACTCCAACCTTCGGAGGCGAGAAGTACGGCTTTAATACGATCGCAAACGTGTTTGTCCCGGCTGGAATCATGCCGGCGTTCGAGTTCGATTTTTTGCTCAGCGGTGATAAATATCTTCATGGGATGAAAGCATGATCCTCTTCATCAACAAAATCAAGCATCTTCAATGATCACGGGTATAAATGGGTACTTCTGGCATTAATGGCCGCATTTCAAGGTAACGTGCTGGCGGCTGATGAACATGGCGAAGGGATCACCAAAGAAACCCTGCTGAAGACTGAAAACTCATGGGAAGGCACCGCCTACCGGCACTATCCGGCGGGGGCACCGCAAATCACTATGCTTAAAGTCACTGTGGAGCCGAACAAAGTGCTGGCCTGGCATACTCATCCCTGCATCAGTGCGGTGTATATGACCGGCGGTAGCGTTTCTTTGACGGTGAAAGCCACCGGCGTGAAAAAAACCTTTAAACAGGGTGATTCATTTACCGATACGGTAGATATTGTTCATCAGGGCGTTTCCGGTGATAAAGGCGCCGAAATGCTGGTATTCTTTGCCTGTGCAGATAATAAACCGTTGACGGTGAAAGCCGCCGAATAAGACATATTATTTCGCGGCCCTTTTGGGCCGCATTCCGGGGAAATCATGGTTGCGTTATGGATGGTCGTTGCCAGTGCGTTTTTCGCATTGATGGGGGCCTGTATCAAACTGGCTTCAGCGAAGGTCGGTTTTTTTGACATCATTTTCTATCGTTCATTTATCAACGTGGCAATAGTGGCAGTGCTGATTAAAATCAGGAATATTGGTTTCCGTACCCAGCATCTTGGGCTGCACATGAAACGCGCCGCCATCGGTAATGCCGCGATGTATTGCGGTTTCTACTCGCTGATTCATCTGCCTATCGCCACGGCGACCACCCTCGGTTACACCAACCCCATCTTCCAATCGGTGATCGTTTTCGTCACGACCAAAGGCCAACTGACCGGTAAACTGTTGTTCTCCGTCTTGCTGGGTTTTGTCGGTATCCTGATTCTTTTGCGCCCGGACGTGCCGCACGGTGAGTTTGCGGCGACCTTAATCGGTTTGTTTTCCGGGTTATTAACCGCGCTGGCCTATTTTAACGTCGGTAAACTGGTACGCACTGGTGAACCTGAGCTGCGCGTGGTGTTCTATTTCTCGCTAGTGGGGACGCTGGTGGGCGTAGTGATGGCATTGATCGTCGGGTTTGCGGCGCTGGATGCCGCCACGTTGCTGTGCGTCTGCGCCATCGGCATCTTCGGCAGCCTGGGGCAAATCACCATGACCCGCGCCTATGGCAGCGGCAATGCGGTGATTGTCAGCATACTGTCTTACAGCACCATTATTTTCTCCACGCTGCTCGGCTACCTGATCTTTGCCGAAGCGCTGTCCTCAATTGCCGCTGTGGGCATGGCACTGATTATTCTCTCTGGGGCGTTGGCCATGCTGCGGCGCGCGCCAGCAAAAGCAGCCGCCAAAACCGCAGCGGTGTAATTTTGCATTCAGATGCATGCATTAATGAATCACTGTGATGCGTTATTGGCTATTTTGGCGGTTAGATCCGAACGGTATGATGAGCGCGCTTTCTGATTGGGGCTATTTTCGGAAAGCGTGGTTTATCGTAGGTCGTTTCGGGAGAAAACAATGTCAGACGGTGTGGCTGTTGATGGAGCAACTAGAACAGATTCGGGTTCGTCGCATTTTGCCATTCTGCTGTTTCTAGCGCTGGCATTGACGTCTGCGCTGCTGAACAGCAGCGCACCGACGCCACTTTATCCCCTTTATCAGCATGAGCTGGCTTTAACCTCGGTAAGCCTGACGGTTATTTACGGTGCTTATGCCGCGGGTGTGCTGATCTCTCTGTTCGGCGTGGGTAACCTGGCCGGAAAAGTGAAAGATCTGCGCAGCATGATTGTCCCGGCATTGCTGGTGGTGCTGGTTGGAGCACTGCTGTTTGCGCTGGCGGATTCATTTTCCATGCTGTTTATCGCACGTTTGCTGGCCGGGGTCGGCACCGGGGCGTTGACCGGCGCGGCCAATATTGCGCTGGTGCGTTTTGGCCCGAAGGACGGGGGCAAAAACGCTGCGCTGATCGCCACGCTGTCGTTTACCACCGGGCTGGCGCTGGGGCCGATCTTCAGCGGTGTGGCGTTGCAGACCGGGTTCTATACCACGTCGCTGCCGTTTGTCATCATTATGGCCGTCGCGGCCACGGCGGCGTTGGGCGTGATGCTGAAGTGGCCGCAGAATGTGGCGATGGCACCAAGCAGCGGGCAGGCTGCGGAAGTGGTAGCAGAAAAAAGCAGTTTGGCGGATGGTTTGCGGGCCACCGGCAGCCAATTCTTCCTGTGTGCTGGGGCGTTATTCACCTGCTGGGCGGTGGCGGCGAGCATCCTGGCGATTGGCCCCAGCGTGGCGGAAAAGCTGCTGGGTATGCAAAACCGTGCGGTTTATGGCTATGTGATTGCGGTTTATCTGGTGATTGCCGGTTTCAGTCAGATTTTAAGCCGTCGCTTCAATGCACGCTATTCGTTGATGTTGGGTTGCCTGGCGCAGGCGTTGGCCGTGGTGGTGTTTGCCGGGGCAATTCAGATCCATTCACTGAGCCTGGCTGCGGCGGGCATGGTGATCGCGGGTTACGCCTACGGAGCAATTTTTGTCGGCAGTGCGACGCTGGTGAACCTGATTTCACCCAAGGCCAGCCATGCGCGTTTGATTTCGCTGTTTTATGTGATTGCTTATATCGCTAACTGGGTGCCTATTCTGTTGGGCGGAGTGATCGACCATGCCAGCCTGCATCTGGCGGTCAATCTGTTATTTATGGTCAGCGCTGTGGTTTGCCTGGCCTTGGGTCTACTGGTAATGCGAGCGAAATTCCCGCGCTAAAACCAATAAGGATAACCCGCGTTACTACCGATTTCCCTGGTGTTGTGTACTATTTCCAGCGTGCTTGCACGCTGTTTTTTTAAGAAATCCCCTTCATTAATACAGCCTTTTCCTTGATTGCCTCTTACCTACAGCTTGAAAATCACTCTTCACGCTTAATCAATAAGCAACTGGCTGATATGCCAAGACGCTAACGGTATTTTTCCGCCCGCCGGTTTTGATTTACCGTATAATTCCCCACATTAAGTTTGGTTAATGAGGTTGCAGTGGAACAACTTTCGGGATTGTTGCGGCAGTTACGCCAGCAGCTTGCGCAGGGTTTCCCCTCTGAAGCCGGATTTCGGCAGATAATATTACCGGTTCCCGATCGTCTGGCTGCCACATTGCTGGAGTGGCTGGCGGCACAAACGCTATTCCCGCAGTTTTACTGGCGTCATCGTGAAGCGCAGCGAGAAGCTGCGGTATGCGGTGCCGTCAGGCAGTTTTCACATCCTTTGCAGGCGCAGGCGTTTTTGCATGCCCATCCCGGTGCTCGCCTGTGGGGGCTGAACGCTTTTGACGGCAGCGCCTTGCTGCTGTTGCCGCGTGTGGAGATCCTGAGCCGCAGCGGCAAGGGTGAGCTGACGCTGAATTTGTTTTCTGAATCCTCATTGCATGAAGACGCCGTTGCCGCCAGTCACTGGCTTGAGGAACTGGCGGCGGCAAAACCGATCGCGGATTTGCAGGTAACGGTGCAGTCGGTGCTGCATCAGCCAGAGCGTTCAGCGTGGGACGCGATGCTGCATGAGGCGCTGACGGCGATCGAACATCAGCAGCTAGACAAGGTGGTGTTGGCACGCAGCACGCTGCTTGCGCTGGCAAGCCCGCTGTTTGCACCCGCGTTGATGGCCGCCAGCCGCAAGGTTAACCACCGTTGCTACCACTTTATGATGCGTTTCGATGCGCACTCGGCATTTCTTGGTTCCAGCCCGGAAAGGTTATATCTGCGTGAAGGGCAGCATTTACTGACCGAAGCGCTGGCGGGCACCGTTGCCAGCCATACGGACGAGCAGCAGGCGCGCGCGTTGGCACAATGGCTACTACAGGATGCCAAGAACCAGCAGGAAAACCTGCTGGTGGTGGATGATATCTGCCAGCGCCTGCAAGGGGGGGCCAGCGCGGTGGATGTTTTGCCCGCCGAAGTGGTGCGTTTGCGTAAGGTACAGCACCTGCGGCGGCGGATTGAAGGGCAACTAAAGCGTGGTGACGATGCCGACTGCCTGCAACGGCTCCAGCCTACCGCTGCGGTGGCCGGGTTGCCACGCCAGGCGGCGCGTGACTTTATCCGCCAGCATGAACCTTTCTCCCGCCATTGGTATGCCGGTTCGGCCGGTTATCTGTCTATTGAGCAATCCGAATTTTGCGTGGCGCTGCGTTCCACCCAGATCGACGGCGCGCAGGTTCAACTTTATGCCGGTGCGGGTATTGTTGCCGGTTCGGATCCAGCCGAAGAGTGGCAGGAAATCGAAAATAAAGTGGCCGGTTTGCGGACTCTTCTGCAACCTGGAGGCAGCTTCTGAGCCGGAATTGATGTATTCCGGGTCAGCCTGCTACGGAGAGTTACGGCGTTTTTGCGCCAGCGCAAAAGCCGCAAAGGTGATTACTTATATAATTCAAAGTTATGATCCCTAGAGTGATATCTCTTGTTAGTTATCCTCGGTGCATAGCCTCTGTTTTCTGACTTGTGAGCGAATTATGTCGACAAGTGTTTTTAATCGCCGGTGGGCGGCGCTGCTGTTGGAGGCGCTGGCTCGTCATGGGGTGCGGCATGTCTGTATCGCTCCGGGATCGCGCTCCACACCGTTGACGCTGGCGGCGGCTGCCAACAGCTCTTTTACCTGCCATACCCATTTTGATGAACGTGGGCTGGGCCACTTGGCGCTCGGCCTGGCAAAAGCGGCGCGCGAACCGGTGGCGGTGATCGTCACCTCTGGCACCGCTGCGGCCAATCTCTATCCTTCCCTGATTGAAGCCGGGCTGACCGGTGAGCGGCTGGTATTTCTCACCGCCGATCGGCCGCCAGAGCTGATTGATTGCGGTGCCAATCAGGCGATTCGCCAACCCGGCCTCTATGCGAGCCACCCAACGCTGAATATTGATTTGCCACGCCCTAGCGCGGATATTCCCGCCCGCTGGCTGGTTTCTACTTTAGATAGCGCCATGGCGCGCCTGTCGCACGGCGCATTGCATATCAACTGCCCGTTTGCTGAACCGCTGTATGGTGGCGATGAGCAGCAGCACGCAACATGGTCGGCCGCGTTGGGCGATTGGTGGCAAGGCACTCAGCCTTGGCTGCGAGAAATAGATGCGCATCAGGTATTGCCACAGCCAGACTGGCTGGTCTGGCGGCAAAAACGTGGGGTGGCGATCGCCGGGCGTATGAGCGCTGAAGAGGGAGTGCGGTTGGCCGAATGGGCTGCAATGTTGGGTTGGCCATTGATTGGCGATGTGCTTTCGCAAACTGGCCAACCGTTGCCCTGTGCCGATCTGTGGCTGGCACAACCGCAGGCGCGCCAACTGCTGGAAAATGCGCAACTGGTGGTGCAATTTGGCAGCAGCCTGACCGGCAAACGCCTGCTGCAATGGCAAGAGCGTTGCCAACCGAGGGAATATTGGCTGATTGATTCCCTGCCGGGGCGGCTCGACCCCGCGCACCATCGCGGCCGCCGACTTCGCGCCGCCGTGGGCGAGTGGCTCGAGCTACACCCGGCACAGGTAGGTACGCCGTGGGCTGGGGATTTAGCGGCCTTGGCGCAGGACTCCTTTGAGGCTGCGTCTGGCTATTTGGCTAATCGCTTCGGTGAGGCGCAACTGGCACACCGGTTGCCGGAGTTATTGCCGGAAAACGGCCAACTGTTTCTCGGCAATAGCCTGATTGTGCGCTTGATCGACGCATTGGCACAGTTGCCGGCAGGTTATCCGGTATTCAGCAATCGCGGAGCCAGCGGCATTGACGGGCTGATTTCTACCGCCGCAGGCGTGCAGCGCGCCACGGCTAAACCGACGCTGGCGGTAGTCGGCGATCTTTCCGCGTTATATGACCTGAATGCGCTGGCATTGCTGCGCCAATGTTCTGCCCCGATGGTGTTGATTGTGGTGAATAATAACGGTGGTCAGATCTTCTCGCTGTTGCCAACGCCGGAACTGGAGCGCCAGCGTTTTTACTGCATGCCGCAGAATGTGGATTTCAGCCATGCGGCGGCAATGTTCCAGTTGAATTACGCCTGCCCGGAAAACTGGCAGCAGTTGCAGCAGGCGGTGCAGCAAGGTTGGTGCCACAGTGGAACGACGTTAATTGAATTGCAGGTGCCACCGAGCGATGGCGCAGAGACGTTACAACATCTGGTACAACACAAGGTGGTGAACTGATGCTGGCTTCACGCGTTTTACAACAGGGCGAAAGCCATCGCCCATGGTTGGTTTGGCTGCATGGGCTGTTGGGCAACAACAATGAGTGGCGGGTTATCGCTTCTCGCTGCGAACAATGGCCATCGCTGGCGATCGATCTGCCCGGCCATGGTGATTCTGCCGCCCAGCCCTGCGAGGATTTTGCCGATATCAGCCAGCAAATCACCGCCACGTTGCAACATCACCAGATTGAACGTTACTGGCTGGTGGGTTATTCGCTCGGCGGCCGGATTGCCATGTACCACGCTTGCTACGGCGAGCATCAGGGGTTGCAGGGGATTGTGATCGAAGGCGGTAACCCAGGCTTGGAGAGCGAAGAACTACGCACCCAGCGCCGCGCCCATGATGCCAACTGGGCCAGCCGTTTCCGCACTGAACCGATCGAGCAGGTGTTGGTGGATTGGTATCAGCAGCCGATATTTGACGATCTGAGCGCGGTACACCGTGAAGCGCTGATCGCCGCCCGTTCTGCCAATATTGGCTCGGCGGTGGCCGACATGCTGGAAGCCACCTCCCTCGGGCGGCAGCCGTGGTTGGTGCCACAATTACAACGTTTGACGTTGCCGATGCGGGTGTTGTGCGGCGTTGATGACCACAAATTTCAAATGCTGGCGCGCGATGCCGGTTTGCCGCTGCGCACCGTGCCGCTGGCCGGACATAACGCGCATTTAGCGAACCCGGCGGATTTCGCCGCCGCGTTACATGAATTTCTTGATAATAAAGGAACTGAACATGCTGTATCCCAATGAAGAACAACTGTACGCCGCCATTGACTGGCAGGACTGTTCCGGCGATTTCGAGGACATCCTGTACCACAAATCCAGCGACGGCATTGCCAAAATCACCATCAACCGCCCGCAGGTGCGCAACGCTTTTCGCCCGCATACGGTGAAAGAGATGATCGATGCGCTGGCGAACGCGCGTTATGACGATGGGATCGGTACTATCATTCTGACCGGTGCTGGTGACAAAGCCTTCTGCTCCGGTGGCGATCAGAAAGTGCGGGGCGACTACGGCGGCTATCGTGATGACAGCGGCGTGCACCACCTGAACGTGCTGGATTTCCAGCGCCAGATCCGCACCTGCCCGAAGCCGGTGGTGGCGATGGTGGCTGGTTACTCTATTGGCGGCGGTCACGTATTGCATATGATGTGCGATCTGACCATTGCGGCCGATAACGCCATTTTTGGCCAGACTGGGCCGAAGGTTGGTTCCTTTGACGGCGGCTGGGGCGCTTCTTACATGGCGCGCATTGTTGGCCAGAAAAAAGCGCGTGAGATCTGGTTCCTATGTCGCCAGTACGACGCTGCGGCTGCGTTGGATATGGGCTTAGTTAATACCGTGGTGCCATTGGCGGATCTGGAAAAAGAAACCGTGCGCTGGTGCCGTGAAATGCTGCAAAACAGCCCGATGGCCTTGCGCTGCCTGAAAGCAGCGCTCAACGCCGACTGTGACGGCCAGGCAGGTTTGCAGGAGTTGGCGGGTAACGCCACCATGTTGTTCTATATGACCGACGAAGGTCAGGAAGGGCGCAACGCCTTCAATGAAAAGCGCCAGCCGGACTTCAGCAAATTCAAGCGTAATCCGTAATGACCGCGCTAACCCGTAACGCAGCCCTTTACCGTTACTGCCTGCCGATGGAGGCGGGCGTGGTGCTGCGCAACCAGCGGTTGAAAACCCGCGATGGCTTGCTGATCCACTTGCAGCAGGGGGATCAGCAGGGTTGGGGCGAAATCGCGCCGCTGCCGGAATTCAGTCAGGAAACGCTCGAGCAGGCACAGCAGGCCGCCTTAATCTGGCTACAGGCGTGGCTGGTGGGTGAGGCCAGCGCTGCCAGCGAACCGCCGTCGGTGGCTTTCGGCACCAGTTGTGCGTTGGCTGAATTGGCAGGGCAGTTGCCGTTGCAGGCCGATTATCGCAAGGCTCCGCTTTGTACCGGCGATCCCGACGAGTTGTTTGACGTGTTGAGCGCGCTGCCGGGTGAGAAAGTAGCCAAGGTGAAAGTGGGCCTGTACGAGGCGGTGCGCGATGGCATGGTGGTCAATGTGCTGCTGGAAGCCTTGCCGGATCTCAAGCTGCGGCTGGACGCCAACCGCAGTTGGACGCGCGCCAAGGCTGACAGTTTTGCCAAGTACGTTAATCCGGCATGGCGCGATCGCATCGCGTTTCTGGAAGAACCCTGCAAAAACCGTGATGAGTCGCGGGATTTTGCGCAGACGACCGGGATCGCTATCGCCTGGGACGAGAGCGTGCGTGAAGCGGACTTTGTGGTGCAGGCCGAACCGGGCGTGGCCGCGATTGTGATCAAACCGACGCTGGTCGGTAGCCTGAACCGCTGCCGTGAACTGGTGGAGCAGGCGCACCAGGCTGGGCTGGCGGCGGTGATCAGCTCCAGCATTGAATCCAGCCTGGGGCTAACGCAACTGGCACGTATTGCCCACTGGCTGACGCCGGATACCGTGCCGGGGCTGGATACCTTGAACCTGATGCAGGCACAATTGCTGCGCCCTTGGCCGGAAAGCGCGCTGCCGTTGCTTGGTACGGATGCGCTGGAGTGCTTATGGCGCAGCTAAACGACTGGCCGTGGCGCTATTGGGCCGCACAGCGCCCGCAGGCGACGGCGCTGATCGTGGGGCATCAGCCGATCGGTTGGCTGGAGCTGCAACGGCAGATTGATCTGCTGGCGGCGGATTTTCAGCAGCAAGGGGTTTTGCCGGGCTGTGGTGTGGTGCTGTGTGGCAAAAACAGCTATCCATTGTTGCTGGCTTATTTGGCATTGCTGCAATGCGGGGCACGCTTGCTGCCGCTGAATCCGGCGTTGCCTACTTTTATGCTGGCTGCGTTGTTGCCGGATCTGGATATTGCTTTTGCTTTCAGCCCCGATGGTTTACCCGAACTAGCGCCTGAAATTATCCGATTATCGTCATCAGCAGGAACGGCACACCCTCTGCAAGAGCTACCGTGGAATGCACAACGGTTGGCAACGCTGACGCTGACCTCCGGTTCCAGCGGCTTGCCAAAAGCGGCCGCACACAGCTATGCCGGGCACCTTGCCAGCGCCGAAGGTGTGCTGCATCTGATGGACTTTCAGCCGCAGGATCGCTGGTTGCTTTCTCTGCCGCTGTTCCACGTTTCTGGGCAGGGCATTATTTGGCGCTGGCTGGTGGCAGGTGCGCAGTTGGTGGTGCGTGATATGCAGCCGTTGGCCGACGCGCTGGCTGGTTGCACTCATGCTTCTCTGGTACCGACCCAGTTATGGCGCTTGCTGTCTGAACCGATGACCGAACATGCGTTGAAAGAGGTGCTGCTCGGTGGGGCGATGATCCCGGTTTCGCTCACCCAGCAGGCTGAGGCGATGGGTATCCGCTGCTGGTGCGGTTACGGTTTGACCGAACTGGCTTCCACGGTATGCGCCAAACGTGCCGACGAACGGCCGGGCGTGGGCTTGCCGCTGTATGGCCGCGAGATACGGCTGGTGGATCAGGAGGTGTGGATCCGCTCGCCAAGCCTGGCGCTGGGTTATTGGCAGCAGGGCGCACTGCTGCCGATCGCCGATGAGCAGGGCTGGTTCTACACGCGCGATCGTGGTGCGATGGAGCAGGGCGAACTGCGGATTATCGGTCGGTTGGATAATCTGTTCTTCAGCGGTGGTGAAGGGGTGCAACCCGAAGACGTTGAACGGGTACTGGCAGCGCATCCGCAGATCCTGCAAGTGTTTATCGTGCCGGTTGACGATCCCGAGTTCGGCCAGCGGCCAGTGGCGGTGATTGACTACGAAGGTGAGTTGACGCTGGATGCCTTGCTGGCATGGGCGGATGCCTTGCTGGCCAATTTCCAGCGGCCAATCGCGCTGTTTGCTCTACGTGACGAACTGAAAACCGGCGGTATCAAGATTTCGCGCCGCCGCTTACGGCAGTGGGTAGTTGAGCAGTTGAAGGGTTCTCGCTGAAAAACAAGGCCGCCCGAGAGCGGCCTTGAGATAGCAATGACTGATTATTTCAGGCCCAACGCCTTGGCGACACCGGCACCGTAACTTGGGTGTACTTTGGTGAACAGTTCAACCTGACGGCGCTGGATCTGTTCTGGCACCTGCGACAGCTCATCGGCAATGCGCGTGAACATACGCTGATGCTCTTCAGCGCTCAGCAGATTGAACAGCGCCCGGGGCTGGCTGTAGTAGTCGTCATCTTCGCGATGGTTCCAGTGATCTGCCGCGCCTTCGATGCTCAACGGTGGCTCGCTGAAATCCGGTTGCTCTTGGAACAGGCCAAAGCTGTTTGGCTCATAGGTGACGCCGTTGCCACTGTTGCCGTCTACGCGCATCGCGCCGTCACGGTGATAGTTGTGGAACGGGCATTTGGCACCGTTAACCGGGATCTGGTGATGGTTGACTCCCAGGCGGTAGCGATGTGCATCGCCGTAGGAGAACAAACGGCCCTGCAACATTCTATCCGGTGAGAAACCGATGCCTGGCACCACGTTGGCCGGGTTCATCGCCACTTGTTCCACTTCGGAGAAGTAGTTGTCCGGGTTGCGGTTCAGTTCGAAGAAACCGACCTCGATCAGCGGATAATCGCTGTGCGGCCAGACTTTGGTCAGGTCAAACGGGTTATATGGGGTCTGTGAGGCTTCGTGCTCTGGCATGATCTGGACTTGCAGCGTCCAGCGCGGGAAATCGCCCTGCTTGATCGCGTCGTACAGATCGCGTTGCGAGCTTTCACGATCCTTGGCGATGATCGCTTCTGCTTCATCATCCATCAGGTTTTCGATGCCTTGTTCACAGCGGAAGTGGAATTTCACCCAGAACCGCTCGTTATTGGCATTGATAAAACTGAAAGTATGGCTACCGAAGCCGTGCATATGACGGTAAGACTTGGGCAAGCCGCGATCGCTGAAGTCGATGGTCAACTGGTGCAGGGCTTCCGGCAGGTGCGAGAAGAAATCCCATTTGTAGATCGGGTTGCGCAGGTTGGTGTGCGGATCGCGTTTTACCACGTGGTTGAGATCGGGGAATTTGAGCGGATCGCGCAGATAAAACACCGGTGTATCGTTGCCCACCAGATCCCAGTTGCCTTCTTCGGTGTAAAACTTCATCGCAAAACCACGGATATCACGTTCGGCATCGGCGGCACCGCGCTCACCGGCGACGGTAGAGAAGCGAACGAACAGCTCGGTTTTTTTGCCAATCTCTGAGAAGATTTTTGCGCGGGTGTATTGGCTAATATCGTGAGTTACCGTGAAGGTGCCGTATGCACCGGAACCCTTGGCATGCATGCGGCGTTCTGGGATCACTTCACGATCAAAGTGGGCCAGTTTTTCCAGCAGCCACACGTCCTGCATCAGCAGTGGGCCACGTTTCCCGGCGGTCATCGAATTATTATTATCAACAACGGGTGCACCAGCCGCAGTGGTTAATCCTTTCTTGCTCATCAATTGCTCCTTACTGTATTGCAGTTAAGTTGATTGCTCATACTCGGGGATATAATCGTACTTAATGAAAAGCCCTAGATTGTTGGCTTATATCAATGGCACTACTAGTTGTAGTCCTATTATCGGTCTGGGGCAAATAGGTACCGGTTATCGTTGCGATACGGGGATGGTTGATTTTCATTTATTTACAATTTATTGATAAATTAGAAGATTCTTGCTTTAAATTACCGCCGATAGCGTGATGATTCGGTTACACTCATCACCGCGCTATTTTCAGGGTAAAGCATCATCACTTCCTGATGATGAAGAATGAAAGGAAACAACGATGAAGAAAACTTTAGCGGCGTGTGCAGCCAGCGTACTGTTGGTGACTGGTTCGGCTAATGCCATCAGCATGAATGGTGAGGCAGGGCAACATTACACCAATTTGGGTATTGGTATGGGCACCTCAACTTCTGGCCTGGCGCTGAGCGGTAACTGGTTACGCAGCGATCATGACGGTAACGTCGGCAGCCTGGGATTGGGGTTTAGCCTGCCGGTTGGCCCGCTGATGGCAACCGTGGGCGGTAAGGCGCTCTACCTTAGCCCGAATGACGGCAAGAGCGGCGCGGCGCTCGCTTTGGGTGGCGGCCTGCAGTGGACCCTCAATCGCTATTTCAGCCTGTACGGTGAAGGCTATTTTGCCCCGGAATCGTTGACCAGCGGCGTTAAGGCGTATAACGAAGTCAATGGCGGCCTGCGCTGGAACATTTTCAGCCCTCTCAGCGTCAATGCAGGCTATCGTTATGCCAATATTGAAGGGAAAGACGGCCATCGTGACAACACGGTGGCCGATGGCCTGTATGTCGGTGCCGGTCTGAGCTTCTGATCATGATGGGGGCATTTTCGCCCCCACTCAGCCTTTATCCTACCGCTGGCACAAACCCACGCGGATAGAACAGCGCAAACGCCAACGGCGGCAGGAAAGTCATGGCACCGGTCTGCAAACGACCATGCACACTGTTCTGACGTTTGAACAAATCGGCCAGGAAATCAAACAGCCCGAGTGAAACCCCGAGGAATGAGGTCGCCAGTGCCAGATCGGCAAACAGATGTACGGCCAGTAGGGCTGTATAGCACATCAATACCCACAGCCCAACCAACAGGGCCAAAATGCTTTAGATAAGCACTATCGTTTAACGCACAGTGAAAAGTTGTTTACAGGCTTCTGCATACCCTTCATCTTGCAAATTGCGGGGTTGCCGATCGCAGCCGAATGGATGAGTCAAAAATGCGGGAGAGATCAATGTTAAGGGTGGAGATGCTCAGCACTGGTGATGAGGTGCTGCATGGGCAAATTATAGATACCAATGCGGCCTGGCTGGCGGATTATCTGTTCCAGCAAGGTTTACCGATGAGCGGACGCGAAACGGTAGGAGATAGTCTCTCCTCGTTGGTGGAAATATTGCAGGAACGCAGCCATATCGCCGATGTACTGATCGTCAACGGTGGCTTGGGGCCAACCAGCGACGATCTCAGCGCGCTGGCGGCGGCTAATGCCTGTGGCGTTGGTTTGGTTGAACATCCTGAATGGATTGCCCGCATGGAAGCGTTCTTCGCGGAGCGTGGCCGCCCGATGGCGGCGTCCAATCGTAAACAGGCACAGATCCCGGCCAATGCCGAAATGCTGGATAACCGTGTCGGTACCGCCTGTGGCTTCGCGCTGACGCTCAATAAGTGCCAGATGTTCTTCACGCCCGGCGTGCCTTCTGAATTTAAAGTGATGGTTGAAGAGCAGATTTTACCGCGTTTGCGTCAACATCTGACTCTGCCGGAACCCCCGCTATGCTTGCGCTTGACCACTTTTGGCACGTCGGAAAGCGATCTGGCTGCGGAGTTGGATGGTATGGCATTACCGCCAGGCGTGGTGCTGGGCTATCGCTCTTCCAGCCCGATTATTGAATTGAAGCTGACAGGCCCACGTACCCAGCAGGCTGCGATGGAACAAGCGTGGGAACAGGTGCGTGCAGTTGCGGGGGACAACAAGATTTTTGAAGGTACGGTAGGGTTACCCGCCGCACTGGCAGAGCGCTTACAACAGCAGGGGCTAAAGCTGGCCCTGAGCGAGCAATTTACCGCGGGTTTAATCAATCTACAATTGCAAAGCGAAGCGGCACCGCTGGCGGGGGGCGAACTGTTGCCCGCGCACTGCTCCGAGCCGCTGGAAACGGTGTTGGCGCGCGCGCAGTCTTTGGCTCAGCTCACTGGCTCACCATTGGCGCTGGCGGTTAGCGCACTGGAGGGCGATCGTGTCAGTGTTGCCTTACATACTCCGAAGGGCGGTGTTGGCCAAACCGTGAGTTATCGTGCAACACGCCATGGCCTGCGTTTGCGGCAAGAATCGGTGGCGATGCTGGCGTTAGATATGCTGCGTCGTTGGTTGAATGGTGAAAAAGTGTGTGGCAAAAATAGCTGGTTGGAAATTGTGGAAATTATCGAATAATTAATGCCTTCAGCACGGTGATATATCCCTTATTAATCATAATATTATAGGGGATATTCGGCGTGGGATTATGCTGTTACACTCTTTGGCGGGTGCTTGAGACTGTTCGTCTTGGGCATTGTGTGACAAGGCGGATAGATGAAAGCCCCAGACTGACTCTTAATCAGAATGGGGCTGCACATACCGCCTAGACACCGGTATGGTAGCCCCTTCACAGCAAGGAGGCAAGCCATGTATAAAAAACATGCGCTATATGCGTTAACGGTTGTATGTATAACGATTTTGGCATCTATTTGGATGATTAAAGACCGGTTTTGCGGGTTGGCAATCTACCAGAAGGATATCACTATCCTAATGTCGTTAACCTGTATGTGAAGTGGTAGTCATTGGGCGGGGGAAACCCCGCCTTCTGGTATCTTGGCGTGGGTTTCAGGCACCCTACTTTATATTTCCAACTCAATATCCATCAACGGCATGCAGCAGCAGGGCAGGATCTCACCTTCGTTGAGAAAGGCCAGCGGCTGTTGACGATAGGCCACTTTCCCCTTCAGCAGCTTCATCCGGCAGGCACCACAGTAGCCGGAGCGGCACTGATATTCCACCGCAACGTCGTGCAGTTCCAGCACCTCGAGCAGGCAATTTTCACCTTCGGGGCAGGAGAGCTGCGTACCGCTGGTACGCAGCGTTACGGTTGGTTCAGCCACTTATAGCTCGAAGTCGCTCAGGTCATCAGCGTTGACTTCCGAGTCAATCTGGCCCACCAGATAGGAGCTGACTTCCACTTCCTGTGGTGCCACTTGTACGTTATCTGAAACTAACCAGGCATTGATCCACGGAATGGGATTAGAACGGGTCTGGAATGGCGAGCCTAAACCCACTGCCTGCATACGGATATTGGTGATGTACTCCACGTACTGGCACAGAATATCTTTGTTCAGGCCAATCATGGAGCCGTCGCGGAACAGGTATTCGGCCCACTCTTTTTCTTGCTGCGCTGCCAGCACAAACAGATCGTAGCACTCTTGCTGGCATTCTACGGCGATCTCGGCCATTTCTGGGTCATCAGCACCGGAACGCATCAGATTCACGATGTGCTGGGTACCGGTCAGGTGCAGGGCTTCATCGCGGGCGATCAGCTTGATGATTTTGGCGTTGCCTTCCATCAATTCACGTTCGGCGAAAGCAAATGAGCAGGCGAAGCTGACGTAGAAGCGAATGGCTTCCAGCGCGTTAACGCTCATCACACACAGATACAGCAGCCTTTTGATGGCATGCAGGTTCACGGTAATGGTTTTGCCATTAACCTGATGCGTACCTACACCCAGCAAGTGGTAGTAGCTGGTCATCTCGATCAGATCGTCGTAATAGCCGGAAATGTCTTTCGCGCGCTTCTTGATCTCTTCGTTGGTCACGATATCGTCAAATACCAGCGCCGGATCGTTAACGATGTTGCGAATGATGTGGGTGTAAGAGCGCGAGTGGATGGTCTCAGAGAAGGACCAGGTTTCCACCCAGGTTTCCAGTTCCGGGATCGAAATCAGCGGCAAAAACGCCACGTTCGGGCTGCGGCCCTGAATGGAGTCCAGCAGCGTCTGGTATTTCAGGTTGCTGATGAAGATATGTTTTTCATGTTCCGGCAGCGCCTGATAGTCGATGCGATCGCGTGAAACGTCAACTTCTTCCGGACGCCAGAAAAAGGAGAGCTGTTTCTCGATCAACTTTTCAAAGATTTCGTGTTTCTGCTGGTCAAAACGCGCCACGTTGACTGACTGGCCGAAGAACATCGGCTCAAGCAACTGGTTGTTTTTGTTTTGAGAAAATGTGGTGTAAGCCATAAGCTTGAATCCATTAGTGCCGTGCTGAATTAAAGGGGCCAGAAGAATTCTGGCCCGCTGTGCAAATCTTAGATCTTACAGGCGCCGCTTTCACAGTCGTCATCACTGCCTTTGGCAGGCTGCATGTCTTCCTGAATATCATCTGCACCGTCGCGAGTGTTCTGATAATACAGTGTCTTCACGCCGAACTTGTAGGTGGTGAGCAGGTCTTTCAGCAACTGCTTCATCGGAACCTTGCCACCTGGAAAACGGGTTGGGTCATAGTTGGTGTTGGCAGAGATCGACTGATCGATAAACTTCTGCATCAGGCCAACCAGTTGCAGGTAACCGTCATTATTCGGCATTTCCCACAGCAGTTCGTAGTTGTCTTTCAGACGCTCATACTCTGGCACCACCTGACGCAGAATGCCGTCTTTCGATGCTTTGATGCTGACATGGCCGCGTGGTGGCTCAATGCCGTTGGTGGCGTTGGAAATCTGTGAAGAGGTTTCCGACGGCATCAGCGCAGACAGCGTTGAGTTGCGCAGGCCGGTTTCTTTAATCTCTTGACGCAGAGCTTCCCAGTCGTAATGCAGCGGTTCGCTACAGATAACATCCAGGTCTTTCTTATAAGTGTCGATCGGCAGGATGCCCTGCGAATAGGTGGTTTCATTGAACCACGGGCAAGCCCCTTGCTCCTGAGCCAGACGGTTCGACGCTTTCAACAGGTAATACTGGATCGCTTCAAAGGTCCGGTGAGTCAGGTTGTTGGCACTGCCATCGGAATAACGCACGCCGTTCTTCGCCAGATAGTAAGCGTAGTTGATCACGCCAATGCCTAGAGTGCGGCGGCCCATCGCGCCACGGTAAGCGGCTTTGATAGGGTAGTCCTGGTAATCCAGCAGCGCGTCGAGTGAACGCACGGCCAGAGTCGCCAACTCTTCTAAATCGTCCAGGCTATCGATAGCACCCAGGTTAAAGGCAGACAGCGTACACAGCGCGATTTCACCGCTTTCATCGTTGACATCATCCAGCGGCTTGGTCGGCAGGGCGATTTCCAGGCACAGATTGGACTGGCGCACCGGAGCGACCTGCGGATCAAACGGGCTGTGGGTGTTGCAGTGATCGACGTTCTGAATATAGATACGGCCGGTAGAAGCACGTTCCTGCATCATCAGTGAGAACAGCTCCACCGCTTTCACCCGCTTCTGGCGGATGCTGTCGTCTTTCTCGTAGCGGGTGTACAGGCGCTCAAATTCATCCTGATCGGCGAAGAAGGCGTCGTACAGCCCTGGAACATCAGATGGACTGAACAGGGTGATATCTTCATTTTTGATCAGGCGCTGATACATCAGGCGGTTGATCTGCACGCCATAGTCCATGTGGCGCACGCGGTTACCTTCAACGCCACGGTTGTTTTTCAGCACCAGCAGGCTTTCTACTTCCAAGTGCCACATCGGGTAGAACAATGTGGCGGCACCGCCACGCACGCCGCCCTGCGAGCAGGATTTCACGGCGGTCTGGAAGTGCTTGTAGAACGGAATACAACCGGTATGGAAGGCTTCACCGCCGCGGATCGGGCTACCCAGCGCACGGATGCGGCCAGCGTTGATCCCAATTCCCGCACGCTGCGAAACGTATTTCACAATGGCGCTGGAGGTAGCGTTGATGGAGTCCAGGCTATCACCGCACTCGATCAGCACACAGGAACTGAACTGACGAGTCGGGGTGCGTACGCCAGACATAATTGGCGTAGGCAGCGAAATTTTGAAGGTAGAAATCGCATCATAGAAACGTTTTACGTAATCCAGACGGGTAGTGCGCGGGTAGCCAGAGAACAAACATGCAGCGACCAGAATATACAGGAACTGCGCGCTCTCGTAGATCTCGCCGCTGACGCGGTTCTGCACCAGGTATTTGCCTTCTAACTGCTTGACCGCCGCGTAGGAGAAATTCATATCGCGCCAGTGATCGATAAAGGAGCCCATCTGCTCGAACTCTTCAGTCGTGTAGTCTTCCAGCAGATGCTTATCGTATTTGCCCATCTCTACCATGCGTACCACGTGAGCGTGCAGCTTCGGCGGTTCAAACTGGCCGTAGGCTTTTTTACGCAGGTGGAAAATGGCCAGGCGAGCGGCCAGATACTGGTAGTCCGGCGCATCGCGGGAGATCAGATCGGCGGCAGCTTTGATGATGGTTTCATGAATATCGGCGGTTTTGATGCCGTCATAAAACTGAATATGTGAACGCAACTCTACTTGAGACACCGAGACGTTGTGTAAACCCTCTGCGGCCCAGTCGATGACCCGGTGGATTTTGTCGAGGTTGATGCGCTCTTTACGGCCATCGCGTTTAGTTACAAGTAGACTTTGGTTCATTTTTACCTGTCCGTATGATTCCCCTAAGCAAGAAGTGTAGTCGCTCTGCTCAGTATGTAAACACTACATATAGGGGGTGGGTGTCGATGGAGTAACAAGATAGTGAGAAAGCAGGGCGTTTGCAAGTGAACAAAACCGACCTATTTTGTGGATAACTTGGGGGTGAAATCTTACAGCCCGTTCCAAGTGCGCACTGTGACTGGCACGACAAGCTTGTCAATAAGCGGGATAAGATTTTGCTAAAATCCAGAAAATTTGGATCGTTTGCCGTTTTATTAAACGTTAGAAAAAAACGGCATATTGATCTGATTTAATATTCTTAAAAACCCTTTACATCGTGTTTTTTGATCGAAAGCCAAAAAATTAGATGTCTATCTTAAACTTCAGCCTTATCGGAGCCAGCAAAGCCAGCCCCGGAGCGGTACGGCCAGGTTAACCTTCGTGCTGGGTATGAACCATATAGTTCACATCAACATTACGGCCCAGCTTGAAATGATCGGTAATGGGGTTGTAATGCAGGCCAATCATATGCTTTTCACGCAGTGGCGTGTCATCAACCCAGCCAATCAGCTCGGAAGGGCGGATGAACTTTTTATGATCATGCGTGCCTTGGGGCACCATCTTCAGGACGTATTCCGCTCCGATCACCGCCATCAGCCAGGCTTTGGTATTGCGGTTGATGGTGGAAAAGAACACATGGCCGCCGGGTTTCACCAAATGGGCGCAGGCACGAACCACCGATGCCGGATCGGGAACGTGCTCAAGCAGCTCCATGCAGGTGACGAGGTCATACTGCTGGGGGTGCGCCTGGGCATGACTTTCTACCGTTTCCTGCACATAAGTCACCTGCATACCGCTTTCCAGCGCATGCAGGCGCGCCACCTGCAGCGGCTCGGTTCCCATATCCAGACCGGTGACATTAGCGCCTTCACGCGCCATGCTTTCGGCCAGAATACCGCCGCCGCAGCCGACGTCGAGCACCTTCTTGTCAAAAATGCCGTTGGCGCGTTGCATGATATAATTCAGGCGCAGCGGATTGATCCGGTGTAGCGGTTTGAACTCACCTTCCAAATCCCACCAGCGCGAGGCTACTGCCTCAAACTTGGCGATCTCCTGGTGATCAACATTCTGCACGTGGCGGGATGATTCTGCATTCATGGGCGTTATTGGCTCCTGGTTTTCTATTGTGCGGATTATACATGTTCCGGCGCCGTTGCCCCAATAACGCTAAGTTGCCGGGTATATTTTCCCGTAAAGCGCGCTTTGTGATATAGTTTTACCCCTTTGGCACTATGCCAGGGCAGATGAATCATTCAGTATGAGGGATAGCAGCTCCATGAGCGACCTTGCCAGAGAAATCACACCGGTAAATATCGAAGAAGAGCTGAAAAGCTCGTATCTGGATTATGCGATGTCCGTTATTGTTGGGCGTGCGCTGCCAGATGTTCGTGATGGACTGAAGCCGGTACACCGCCGCGTTCTGTACGCGATGAATGTATTGGGTAACGACTGGAATAAACCCTACAAGAAATCGGCCCGTGTCGTCGGGGACGTCATCGGTAAATACCACCCACACGGTGACAGTGCGGTTTATGACAC
This sequence comes from Serratia sp. YWN4, assembly GCF_055790845.1. Lineage (NCBI taxonomy): Bacteria > Pseudomonadati > Pseudomonadota > Gammaproteobacteria > Enterobacterales > Yersiniaceae > Serratia > Serratia sp. YWN4. The sequence continues at coordinate 3,479,523 of NZ_CM147696.1, read as the reverse complement.
CATTGTCCGTATGGCCCAACCGTTTTCGCTGCGCTACATGTTGGTGGACGGCCAGGGTAACTTCGGTTCTGTCGATGGCGACTCCGCCGCGGCAATGCGTTACACCGAAGTGCGCATGTCGAAAATTGCTCACGAACTGCTGGCGGATCTGGAAAAAGAGACCGTCGATTTCGTGCCGAACTACGATGGCACCGAGCAGATCCCGGCGGTGATGCCGACCAAAATCCCCAACCTGCTGGTTAACGGTTCATCCGGTATCGCCGTGGGTATGGCGACTAACATTCCGCCGCATAACCTGTCTGAGGTTATCAGTGGCTGTCTGGCCTATATCGATGATGAAAACATCAGCATCGAAGGCCTGATGGAACACATTCCAGGCCCGGACTTCCCAACGGCGGCGATCATCAATGGCCGCCGTGGTATTGAAGAAGCCTACCGCACCGGCCGTGGCAAGGTGTATATCCGCGCCCGTGCTGAAGTGGAAGCCGACGCTAAAACCGGCCGCGAAACCATTATCGTGCATGAAATTCCGTATCAGGTGAACAAAGCGCGCCTGATCGAGAAGATCGCCGAACTGGTGAAAGAGAAACGCGTTGAAGGCATCAGCGCGCTGCGTGACGAGTCTGACAAAGACGGTATGCGCATCGTGATTGAAGTCAAACGTGACGCGGTCGGTGAAGTAGTGCTGAACAACCTGTATTCGCTGACTCAGCTACAGGTCACCTTTGGTATCAACATGGTGGCGCTGCATCAGGGCCAGCCGAAGTTGTTGAACCTGAAAGATATTCTGAAGGCGTTTGTTCGCCATCGCCGCGAAGTGGTGACCCGCCGTACCATTTTCGAACTGCGTAAAGCCCGCGATCGTGCGCACATCCTGGAAGCGTTGGCGATTGCGTTGGCCAACATCGATCCGATTATCGAACTGATCCGCCGTGCGCCGACCCCGGCCGAAGCGAAAGTTGCGCTGATTGCACAACCTTGGGATTTGGGCAACGTGGGTGCCATGCTGGAACGTGCCGGTGACGATGCCGCGCGCCCGGAATGGCTGGAGCCGGAGTTCGGCATCCGTGATGGCAAGTACTACCTGACCGAGCAGCAGGCTCAGGCGATTCTGGATCTGCGCTTGCAGAAACTGACCGGCCTGGAGCACGAGAAGCTGCTGGACGAATATAAAGAACTGCTGAACGTGATCGCTGAGCTGATCTTTATTCTGGAAAACCCGGATCGTCTGATGGAAGTGATCCGTGAAGAGCTGGAAGCGGTTCGCGATCAGTTCGGTGATAAGCGCCGTACCGAAATCACGGCCAACACCTCTGACATCAACATCGAAGACCTGATCAACCAGGAAGATGTGGTGGTGACGCTGTCGCATCAGGGTTATGTGAAATACCAGCCGTTGACCGACTACGAAGCTCAGCGTCGTGGCGGTAAAGGTAAATCTGCCGCCCGTATTAAAGAAGAAGACTTTATTGATCGCCTGCTGGTAGCCAACACCCACGATACGATCCTGTGCTTCTCCAGCCGTGGCCGTTTGTACTGGATGAAGGTGTATCAATTGCCTGAAGCCAGCCGTGGTGCGCGTGGCCGCCCAATCGTCAACCTGTTGCCGCTGGAAGCCAACGAACGTATTACCGCCATTCTGCCGGTGCGTGAGTACGAAGAAGGCCGCCATGTGTTTATGGCCACCGCCAGCGGTACCGTGAAGAAAACGGCCTTGGTTGAATTCAGCCGTCCGCGCAGTGCGGGTATCATCGCCGTTAACCTCAACGAGGGTGACGAACTGATTGGCGTGGATCTGACCGATGGCAGCAACGAAGTGATGCTGTTCTCCTCCAACGGTAAAGTAGTGCGCTTCCCTGAAGGGCAGGTTCGCTCGATGGGCCGTACTGCCACCGGTGTGCGTGGTATCAACCTCGGTGAAGGCAGCAGCGTGGTTTCGCTGATCATTCCTCGTGGCGAAGGCGATATCCTGACGGTAACCCAGAATGGTTACGGCAAGCGTACCGCAGTGACGGAATATCCTACCAAGTCGCGTGCGACCCAAGGGGTTATCTCGATCAAGGTGAGCGAGCGTAATGGTCGGGTGGTCGGCGCAGTACAGGTAGAAACCACCGATCAGATCATGATGATCACCGATGCCGGTACTTTGGTGCGTACCCGTGTGGCGGAAGTCAGCGTGGTTGGCCGTAATACCCAAGGTGTGACGTTGATCCGCACTGCTGAGGACGAGAACGTTGTTGGCCTGCAACGCGTCGCCGAACCGGTTGAGGACGAGGAGTTGGATAGCCTTGAGCCGGGTGTTGCGGAAGCGGAAGAAGAGAGTACGCCGCTCGATGATGGTGACGACGACATCGCGCCTGACGACGAAGACGCATAAGGTTTGCCATAGATAACGGTTGAACCTGTTATCAGAGCGGTAAAACCAAGGGCTTGGCAGCGATGCTAGGCCCTTTTTCAGTTATATGGTTTAATTGCCAATATGATCCAGCGGTGTTTCCCCGGAATCGTTATTTTTGTGACGAACACGCGCGTTACCACTCATGTTGATATGGTATCCGATTGAAATATTTAGCCTCTTTCCGCACCACTTTAAAGATTTCCCGCTATCTGTTTCGGGTGCTGGCGCTCATGTTGTGGTCACTGGGGGCGTTGCTGACGACGTTCTATATTCTGGATATCCTGCATGAGAAAGAATCAGATATCCGGCAGGAATTTAACCTCAATTTCGATCAGGCGCAGGGGTATATTCGCCATTCTTCTGACATTATCCGCGATATCAAATATATGGCGGAAAATCGTCTTAACCGTTCTGCTGGCAGTCTGGATGTGTTTACCAGCGTCATTAACGGTAAGAATAATGCCCCACTAAATTTTATACCGCTTTATCCTGAGTCCAACTGTGCCCTCAATAGCGCTTATCACGAATCCCTCACTTCGCTGAACAGCCTGATCCAATACTGGAAAGAGAACTTTGTTGCTGCCTATGACCTCAACCGGGTGTTTTTTATTGGCGGTGACAGCCTGTGTATGGCGGAGTTTGGCAGCGGCGGTACGGCCGATCGGCAAAATGTCTTGAAGTCGCTGCATGAGCAGATACTGAAATACCGTAATACCAACAACCTGGATAAAGGCAACAATCTCTACTGGGTCAGCCCTAGCACCCAGCGGCCAGATGTCGGCTATCTGTATGTCATGACACCGCTCTATATTGGCAACAAGCTGGAAGCGTTGCTGGGGATTGAGCAAACCATTCGTCTGGAGGATTTTGTCACTTCGGGCAACCTGCCGGTGAGCGTCACGTTGCTGGATGATAACAACGAACCGGTATTACGCCTGACGAACGGCGAGCGCTACGCCTCTTCACTTTATACCTATCCACAGGCTCATGCGTATTTTGGCTATGTCGATAGCTATCACGATCTGATCATGAAGAAGGCATTGCCACCATCATCGCTCAGTATTGTGTATTCACTGCCGGTGAAAAGCGTAGCGGAGCGCTTTAAAGTATTGATCCTCAATGCGGTGCTGCTGAACTTACTGTCGGCGGTGGTGTTGTTTAGTCTGGCTTGGTTGTTTGAACGCAAAATGTTCCTACCCGCAGAGGAGAATGCTTTTCGTCTGGAGGAACACGAGCAGTTCAACCGTAAGATCGTGGCTTCGGCCCCGGTCGGGATCTGTATTCTGCGTATCAGTGACGGCAGCAATATTCTGAGTAATGAGTTGGCACATAACTATATCAACCTGTTGACTCACGAAGATCGCGAACGCATTACGCGGATTATCTGCGAACAGCAGGCGAATTTTGTCGATGTGATGACCAGCAATAATAACAACCTGCAAATCAGTTTTGTGCATTCCCGCTATCGTAACGAAGATGTGGCGATCTGCGTGCTGGTGGATGTGAGCGCTCGCGTGAAGATGGAAGAGTCGTTGCAGGAGATGGCGGCGGCGGCGGAGCAGGCCAGTCAGTCGAAATCGATGTTCCTCGCCACCGTCAGCCACGAGCTGCGCACCCCGCTGTACGGCATTATCGGTAACCTGGATCTGTTGCAGACCAAGGAATTGCCGCAAGGGGTGGAGCGCTTGGTCAATGCGATGAACAACTCATCGGGGCTGTTGCTGAAGATCATCAGCGATATTCTGGACTTCTCCAAGATTGAGTCTGAGCAGCTAAAAATTGAGCCGCGTGAGTTCTCTTGCCTGGAAGTGATCACCCATATTGCGGGCAACTATCTGCCGCTGGTGGTGAAGAAGCACCTCGGGTTGTACTGTTTCATCGAACAAAACGTCCCAGAGCGCCTTCATGGCGATCCGGTACGTTTGCAGCAGGTTTTATCCAATCTGCTGAGTAATGCGATCAAATTTACCGACACCGGTTGCATCATCTTGCAGGTGTGTACCCGTAATAACTATCTGGAGTTCAGCGTGCGCGATACCGGCGTAGGCATCCCAGAGAAAGAAATCCCCCGCCTGTTCGATCCTTTCTTTCAGGTTGGCAGCGGTGTGCAGCGCCACTTCCAGGGCACCGGTTTGGGGTTGGCGATTTGTGAGAAGCTCATCAACCTGATGGATGGCGACATCGCCGTAGAGTCTGAACCGGGGCTCGGCAGTATGTTCAACATCCGCATTCCCCTGTTCGGGGCACAGTTCCCGCTGCCGCAGGCCAGCGACACCTGGCAGGGGAAAACCCTGTGGTTGCAGATCCGTAATCAGCGATTGGAAAGTTATCTGATGACCATTCTCGGGGGGTATGGCGCGCTCGTACTGCGCCATGAAGGGCAAGATACGGTAGCGGGCGATGTTTTGCTCAGTGACTACCCGATGCAGGTGGCGACGCCATTATTGGCGCAAATTGAATTTTCTATCGGGCACATTGGGCCTTCATTGGAAACGCATCCGGGTTACTGGATGCACAGCACTTCAACATCGCGAGACACCATTGTGCTGTTGAATCGCCTGTTCGGTGTTGAGAGTGAGCATCTCAAACCTTTGGTACAACTGCCATTGCCAGCGAAAGCCAGCGTGGTGGATAACGGAGATATCCGTTTGCTGGTGGTGGACGATCACCCGATCAATCGCCGCTTGTTGTCTGATCAACTGGCTTCGCTGGGTTATCAGGTGATTACCGCTAATGACGGTGTCGATGCGTTGGCGGTCTTGAATCACAATACGGTGGATATTGTCCTGACCGACGTAAACATGCCAAATATGGATGGTTACCGTTTAACGCAGCGCTTACGTCAGCTGCATTTTGTCGCTCCGGTGATTGGCGTGACGGCTAATGCTCTGGCGGAAGAAAAACAGCGCTGTATCGAGGCTGGGATGGATGATTGCCTGTCGAAGCCGGTAACCTTGGAAACGCTCAATCAGACGTTGTCTTATTACAGCCAGCAGGTGCGGCGGAACAGGATCGAAACGGAAGAGGTGTAGAAAAAACAAAAGGGCGCATAACTGATGCGCCCTTTTTCGTTCGCCCATGGGAGCTTAGTCTTTATCCAACTGCGTCATGCTGACGGAGGAGAGATAGTTAAGCAGGGCAATATCGTTATCAACGCCCAGCTTCATCATTGCCGACTTCTTTTGGCTGCTGATGGTTTTGATGCTGCGGTTCAGCTTCTTGGCGATCTCGGTCACCAGGAAACCTTCAGCGAACAGGCGCAACACTTCGCTCTCTTTCGGAGAAAGACGTTTGTCACCGTAACCGCTGGCGTTAATCTTCTCCAGCAGTTTGGACACGCTTTCCGGCGTAAACTTCTTGCCTTTCTGCAATGCAGCCAGTGCCTTAGGCAGATCGGTTGGCGCACCTTGCTTCAGCACGATGCCTTCGATATCCAAATCCAGCACGGCGCTGAGAATTGCCGGGTTGTTGTTCATGGTCAGAACAATGATCGACAATTGTGGATAATGGCGTTTGATATATTTAATTAGCGTAATGCCGTCGCCGTATTTGTCACCAGGCATCGAAAGATCGGTGATCAACACGTTCGCATCCAGTTTGGACAGATTGTTAATCAGCGCTGTCGAGTCTTCAAACTCCCCAACGACATTCACCCATTCAATTTGCTCAAGTGACTTCCGGATGCCAAACAATACGATAGGATGGTCATCAGCAATAATTACGTTCAGGTTATTCATGTTGTTGGCTACCTTGCTGCAGCAGTCTACTGACAAAAAAATCAATCTGACTGATGTTATTCTCGATATTAAGCGCATCACCGTCCGCGATGTGCTGTTCTAACGATTCACACAATTGCTTGCCGGGAAGCAGATTTAACATAGCAAACGCGCCTTTCAGGCGGTGTGCGGTTTGAGCCAGTGCAGCAAAATCACTGCTGCTCGCCTCAGTATACAGTTTTTTGACATCATCGGGTACTGTATCAGTAAACAAACCATAGTAATCACTTGATTTCAATTGTTTTTCATAGTGTTGTATATCTTCTGTCTTCAAAGATAGCGGGTTTTCTTCCTGATCCAGTGCGGCCATCTGCTGTTCCATCAGCATCAGAATAGCGTCGATCATCGCGCCACTCAGATTATAGTTTACTTGGACGTAGCGTTTGTCGAGCCGCTGCCAGCCGCTTTCATCGCTGGCTAGCAGCAGCGTATAGTCATCGGCTTGCTGCGGGTTATCGGTCAGCAGCACGTCATAATCACGATTAAGTTGGTGCTCTTCAGCAACGATACAGTTGGCTCCATAAGCATTCAGCAGGCGAGTGACAATATTGCGAATCTCTTCTGAGGTGATGTCCAGCAGCGCCGTTACCCCATCCAGCAACTTTTCCTGCGCTTCCTCTTCCTGTTCGTTCTCTTTCAACTCCAAGGTGACATGGATGGTATAGCGCGTGCCGAGGTCGATTTTGCTGTGGATATCCAACCGGCCGTTCAGCTTTTTACACAGTTGATGACACAGGAAGAAAGTCAGCCCAGAGCCTTGGCTGAAGCGATCGACCAACGTTTGGCTAAGGAAAGGATAAGTCAGATTGCTGATTTCCTCATCGGAAATGCCCGAACCCGTATCGTTGATATGGAACAGCAGATGATTGGGGTGATTCACCTCATGTTCGGCGATCAGCGTAATCTTGCCGTAGGCGGTGGTAATAATGGCATAGTGAATCAACAGCGAGATAACTTTGCGCAATGCGTTGGCATCGCCGATATATTGCTGGTTAACATCCAGTTGGAAGTGGTTGAACAGTGCTAATCCTTTCTGATTGATCGCTGGCAGGGCATCCAACAGCAGTTCATCGATCAGGGCCGAAGGGCTGAAAGGCTGGAGCGAAGGCTGCCACTCCTGTGTTTCCAATCGTGTAAGCAGGGTGATATTTTCGATCAGGCTCAGCACCGACGACGAAACCAGATTCAGTTGGTTGAGCAGCGTCTGCTGCTGTTCTTCGTCGGCTGGCGTGCGCAGGCGCTCGGCCAACGCATGCATCTGCTGAACCGGTTGATTGAGTTCGATCCCCAGATTATGCAGCATCAGCTTGCGTGCCTGGACGTTTTTATCGTACTCACGGCGAGCCAGCTGTAATCGCTTGTTGACCAACACCTCTCTGTCCTGATCGCTTAACAGGAACAGGTAAGTTTCGGGTGATAACTGGCTGTTGAAAATCCGGATTTCATAAACTTCGTTATTTACCGTGACCTGAATCACCCCATGATGCTGCTTTGCCATATGCGCGATTTTTTGCAGGCTGAGATGTGGCAGCAGGTGCTCGGCAATTTTGTTGCTGATAATCACGCGGTTGCTGGCAAAGTCATACACCAGCAGCCCTGAAGGGAGGCTGGCGACGATCTCCCGATTCAGCGCGCGCTCTTTTTCCAACTCGACGGCCATATTTTCGCTCGGCCGAATGTATTGTTGGCGGATAAAGTAAATGCCCATCATCGACAGCACTATCAGCAGCAGATTAGTCACCAGCAACCAGAGGTTGTTGCGTAGCAGATCGATGGCCAGATTGATGGCAGAAACGCGGTAAACCAATTTTAGCGGCGCGTTTGGCAGTGCAACGCTGAATTCAACCCAACTGCCTTTCAATGCGACGCTGGTATCGGTGATCGTTTCGCTGGGTACTGCGCTTTCATCTATCTCGCCACCGTCGGGCAACAGCAGGAAGTTGGAGCGGGCCATATGCAACGGAATGATGTCGTTAATCGGCAGGTCAAAGGCGATCACCGTCGCTAAGTGCCCTGGTTGATTAAAGGTTGTGCGGATCGAAAACGAATAAGCATTCTGAAAGCGTTGCTTGCGCAGGCCTGAAAAACTTTCGCGTTCGTCCAGCATATTGGCCTGTTGCAGCATTTCCGCCCGGCGCTCTGAGGCTAAAGTGGTGAGGTAATTCTCCTTCAGCCGCGAAGTCAGTTCTTTCAGCGATTGGGTTGTCACCAGGCTCAGGCTGTTGTCCTGCCCGTTGAGGTAGTACAGGGTATAACTTTCGGTTTTGGCTCCCCAACGGACATCAAGGAAGTCTGAAATGTTGGCGACCATCGTCAGCGTACTGCTGTCGTGACTGCCAAAAATCACCGCATCGGTTTTCTTACGCAATTTTTCAACGTAATAAATATCTGGATGCAGGCGGGTTTCCTGTCGGCTGGCCTCGGCGGGTTGCGCCGTCGTGTTACCAAATCGGTCGTAGATCTGGTAAGTGATATAGCGATAGTTATCAATCCGCTTTTGCAGGGTATTGGCGATGGTATTGACGGAATATTTCTTTTCCGCCAGATAAGCATTGGTGTAGTTATAGCCATACAGGCCAAGAGCCACCGCCAGCAGCACGATGAACAGCCAGAAACAGCGGGTGATGTAGCTGGAACTGATAGTCAGCCGTTTATTTTGCATTATACCCTTCGTGTTAGCGGGTGATCGCTTTAGCGCTTGCGGTAACCACCAGCAGTAATGTAGCGACGCAGGCCAAGGCAAACGTCAGGCTGGAGAGTTGGGCGATAAAGCCGATCAACGCCGGGCCTGCGAGAATACCGGCATAGCCGACAGTGGTGACCGATGCGATAGCCAGGTTAGCGGGCATCGCCTGCTGATTGCCCGCGGCGGTAAACAGAATGGGGACCACGTTGGAAGCACCGATGCCGACCAGCATAAACCCGAGCAGCGAGGTCATCACGTTGTCGATGGAAATCGCTAACACCAGGCCGATCGCCGCACACAGGCTGCCCAATAACAGCACCTGGTATCTTCCCATGGCATTGACCATCCGATCGCCATTCAGCCTGCCGAGCGTCATAGTGATAGAAAACAGCGCATATCCCAGCCCCGCCTGGCTGTGATCCATACCGCGCAACGTGGTCAGAAACAGTGCGCTCCAATCGAGCATCGCACCTTCAGCCAGAAACATAATAAAGCACAGCAAACCGATGAACATCACCCAGCCACGTGGCAGCACAAACATCGGGCCACCGGCATTACCGCCGCTTTCCCGCAGCAGGTTTTTACTGGCAATGGAAAGTAACGCCAAAATCATGGCAACGACCACCAGCGTGGCCTGAAGCGGCCCGAGCCCCAACCACAACAGCGCGCTGACGCCACCGGCACCCACGATACCGCCAACGCTGAAAAAACCGTGGAAGCCAGACATCATGGCCCGCCCACTGGCGCGTTCAACCACCACTGCCTGTATATTCATGGCCACATCAATCATGCCGATTGCCGCGCCAAACAGCAGTAATGCCAAGGCCATTCCTGCCGTTGACTCCATGATGACAAGCAGCGGTAAATCGATGCAAAGTACCAGCCCGGCGAGCAGGATCACGCGCCGACAGCCGAATTTTCCGGTCAACAACCCCGTCAGTGGCATTGCCAGCATTGAACCTGCACCAATGCACAGCAGCAGTAAGCCTAATGAGCCATCATCAATATTGATGCGCGTTTTGGCAAAAGGCACCAGAGGAGCCCAGGCGGCCATACCAATACCGGCGATAAAAAACGCCAGGCGAGTGGCTACCTGTTCTGGTACACCGGGTTTACGCTGTTCACTGCACAAAGTGGCTGTCATGTGGGTATGGGGATCGATTTCGTATAAGTGGCTAAAATGAACCCCTGTTTTTATCACAATCTGCGATCGCGGTCGAAAGGATTCGCGTGGTTATCATCCATGCTTGGGGGTAGGTATTGGGAGCATGGTGGGGAAAGTATTTATTCTCGCGATCCTGATCAGCATTTGCTGGAGTTGGTGACTCCGAGCATTTGGGTTAACTACTGAGTGCGCAAATTTGCGACAGAGCTTTGAGCACTAAGAGACAAAATGCAATTTGTAGGAATACCTTTCGCCTTCTAGGCTTAGGGCACGACAAATGCATTTCAACAGGATGAGCTATGACAACGAAACTGATCTTAACCGTTTGCATTGCGGCGGCATTTTCTGTTCTTGCTGGCTGTACCGTTTACGACAGGGCTGCGAGTTATGTGAAGGAGCCTGTGGTAAGCGATGTAAAAGTCGGGATGACTAAACAGCAAGTGCGTGCGATTGCCGGGCCGCCATCGACTTCTGCAACATTGATCCACGCGCAAGGGACCTGTGATACTTATGCCGTGGCGCCGCGTGATGGAAAAGCGCAAACCTATTTTGTCAGCTTTAACGATACGGGCCATGTGATGAACAAAGGCTATCAGAGTTGTTCCGATTACGATGCCCAGCCTAAATAATCACCATCGGTTATTATAAAAGAACCTCGTTTTTACGCGGTTCTTTATTTTTTAACCGCTAGTGGTCTGAAATTTAAGCAAGTGAACGTTTCTCTGCATTTTTTTGTATAGGAACAGTAGACATTTCATAACGGTATCGCTAATATCTGCGCCCATTGGAAGGATGGCCGAGTGGTTTAAGGCAACGGTCTTGAAAACCGTCGACGGGCGACTGTCCCAGAGTTCGAATCTCTGTCCTTCCGCCACCTATTCTTAAAGACTGTTTTATAACGGTTTTTTACTTAAAATCCCCTGTTGCTACACACAGATGCTACACAGGGGATTTTTTTATGTGTACTCATCTCGCAAAACGTGGCTCACGCTACTACTTCCGTCGTCGTATCCCTTTATCTCTAATCCCCCATTTTCAACGTACAGAAATCCTCAAGGCCTTAGGCACATCCAATCGCTCCGAAGCAGAAAGGCTGGCCCGATTAGAAGGCTGCCGTTGGGACAACGAATTCGCTCGCCTGCAAGGTGAAACTGTAAATAGCCTGCCAGACTACGAAATCATACCCACAGGGCCGAAACTGGCCGATCTTCATCAGCAATGGCTATCGAATGGCGAGAAGGCACCGAAAACCCGTGACCTGTACGTCAGGGCCTTAAGCCGCTTTGCTGAAATTGTTGGCAATGACCATGTTAAAACTATCAGTAGAACCGATTGCCGTACTTTCAGGGATGCACTGAAAGAGCAGGGGTTGAGTGTCAAAACGGTAAATAACTACTTGGCCGCCTTGAGCAGCCTGTTTACGCTTGCCGTTGACGATGAGACAGTGGAACGTAATCCAACAGAAGGCCTCAGCCTGAAGGATACCCAGCACTCCAAAGAGAAGCGGCTACCGTTCGACGAGGTATCACTCAAAAAAGTCTTCACCTCCCCGGTGTTCAATGGCGATAGGCCGAAGGCAGGGGCCGGAGAGGCATCCTATTGGCTGCCACTGTTAGCACTCTATACCGGTGCTCGGCTGGAGGAGATCGGCCAACTACACCCGTCAGACATCCATCAGGAAACTTACCAAGACGGCTCCGCCTGGGTGATAGAAATCAATGACCGGCAAGAAGGGCAGCACCTCAAGAATGCAGGTAGCCGCCGCCGGATACCGGTACATCCTGAACTGATCAAGCTCGGTTTCATCGATTTTGCCAAGAAACAGAAGGGTGACCGCATCTTCCACCAGCTAAAAGCTGACGTGTTTGGCACCCTAACAGGTAACTGGTCAAAGTGGTTCGGTCGCTATCTCCGCAATGTCTGTGGCGTTACCGATAAACGGATGGTGTTCCATTCATTCCGTCACACTTTCAAGGACATGTGCCGACTGGCCGGTATCGATGAAGCTGTGCATGATGCCCTTACCGGCCACTCTTCAAGTTCTTCTTCTCGTAACTACGGTGGGTTAAACTACCCGCTGGGGCCGCTTGTAGAGGCGGTGGAACGTTTGAGTTTTTCTGGAATGAGCCTTTATGGACGATGAAGATCATATACATGATTTCGTATGGGATAGAGAAGAGTTATATAAAGAAAGTTTAGAAGATGAGTTTTTTTACTGTCTTAAACAAATAGAGAATAAAACAAAGATTATTCCAGATGATAAGTTAGGTCCTGTAATTGTTAAGGCGGGAGGGGTTGTGTATAAAGATATCAGTGAAATTGAATGTAAATCGATTGGCGAAATAATTCGTGGTGGTAAGATCCCGAAAGAATCGGCTGAGAATATAATTAAAGTTATAGTAACTTATTTAGATAATGACTGGGAAATACCACGAGAAATGAGAGACTATTTATCTAGTCGATTTAAAAAGGCGATAAAGAAAGATGGAGGGAATTTACAGTCGCTATTTCACTTAAGGGAGCTCCCTCGAGATGATAAAAAAGATGCTGATAATAAATTGGCTGCGGATTATATCTCGTTCAGATATAAGCTAAATTCTGAGTTGGAGAAGGATATTAAGTCACCTTATTTAAACAAGAAAAACCTCAATGCCAGTATTTCTGATGACTTAAAGAGAGAATTAAAAATAGATGTGAAAGATAAGGGTAGAATTAATCGATTGATGAAGAAGTCAGTTAAGCCAAGTTATTTATATGATTCGATAGGTTCATTTCTCGCTGATCATGCAGATAACCTCAATATATATAAGAAATATTTACTGGAAGAGATAGGTAAAGGAGGGGGCGGTAAGCGAATCGAATTCAACTCCCTTGTTCTGGAGTGGATTGAAAAGTCAATAGGGAAATAATTTATTTTAAGGTGCATTTTTATGATCCAAGAAATGCACCGCGAGTTAAGTGGACTGAAAACCGAAAACCTCATAATGACTGCCAGTAGCGAAGGGGTTGTCCCATCGCTTCAACTAAACGAGGTCATTATGAGTGTGTCTAAAGATAGTTTCAAAGAGAAAGCCATTAAGCTGAGCCAGTTGGAGACGATAGAAGCAAAGTGTGATTATGTTAATGAGTTGCTAGAAGATATTTTAACTATTGAGGATCGCTGGGTAACATATGACGAAGAGTCTGACTATTATCTATTCTTCGCATGGGGAGGACATTGCTCCATGAGAATAGTTATGGACTGTTTGGGCGGGGTTGGTTATTTCGAAATCGAATGTCGTTAATTTAACTCATATCTTATAGCAAAACGCTTAAGGCTTCACCCATTAGGGGGAAGTCACTGGTCCCCCTATGCTCTGAAGCCTAGCTAGGAGCAAAAATGAATATAGATGAACACAACGAAAAAGCGTTTGAGGAAATATTACAGCTTGCAAAAGATAATGATATCGCAGCCGAAGACGCTGAACTTAAATATTTGGACTCAGAATATCCTCGATTCAAGGATGCATCAGATAAGAGAGGTGGCACAAGCGGTTACCTAAAAACACTATCCGATGAAGATGGTAGAATTCATTGGATAATGGCAAAAAGTTATCATGAAGAGTTAGGCGAGATCATTTGGCGTAGTGATGGCCTGCATTCATTATCAACTGAACAACAGGAGGAGAAGGTAGATGAATTAAAAAAGTTACAAAGTCAACGTGATGAGCAATTGCAACTTCAGTTGGCAGAAAATAGATTAGCCTTGGGTGAACTCCTTAAGACGCTCACTAGTGCCTCGGAACAGCATCCGTACTTGATAAAGAAACAGGTATCAAGCCATGGTATATTAATGCGTGGCAATGAGTTGGTGATCCCTCTCCATGAATATAAAGAGGAGTTAATTACCGCTCAACGTATTTGGCCTGATGGGACAAAATATTTCTTTAAAGATTGCGGTAAAAAAGGTGCCTGTTACGTTATTCCTGGCGATGACAGCACCATATTGATCGCTGAAGGATTCGCTACGGCGGCATCCTGCTCCGAGGCGACTGGTTACACCTGCATTATGGCTATCGACTGTGGCAACTTAATCGAGGTTGCCAAGAGTGTTCGCTCTAAGACGACAGTACCGATCGTAATTGTTGCTGACAACGACAAATACAAGGAGAAAAACGCTGGAGTTGATGCCGCAGAGAAGGCTGCAAAGTTGGTCGGTGGTGCCATTTTCATCCCGGAATTTCAAGATGAAACTACTGAGCCGACCGATGCAAACGATCTGGCCCTGCTGGAAGGAACGGCAGAACTCAAGCGGCAACTTGAACCGGTTATTTCCCATGCCCGAATGGGGATACCAAAAGGTTACTTTTTTGCTAATGGCTGGCTATGCCAGAAACGGGAAACTGATAAGGGGGAGTATGTAGCACAAATTAGTTCGGCACTATACCCGGTAGCGTTATCCCGAGATAAGTTTAACGAAGAGTGGGGATTGGTTCTCAAGTTTGCTGATTTAGACCAGCATGAGCATGTCTTTGCGTTACCGAGGTCGGCTCTGGTCAAAGATCCATCGGCAGTTTTGGAACCACTAGCATCTCGTGGGTTGCAATATGATCCCAATGAAAGTAAGGCATTAATTGGTTTTATCTCTACGGTGCAACCGATAGACCGGGCCCGAAATGTGTCGCAGACGGGTTGGTATGGTGATGTTTTTGTTCTACCTGATGAAGCTATCGGAGCTAGTTCAGAAAAGGTCGTTTATCAATCAATGTCCGGGGCTCCAGCAGGTTATGAGCAATCCGGGACGTTGGCAGAGTGGCAAAAGGAAATATCATCCCACTGTGTAGGAAATAGTCGGCTGATTTTGATGGTTGCAGCGGCATTTGCTGGCCCTCTGCTGGAGCTAGACCAGTCGCTGGAGTCCGGCGGCTTTCACATTCGCAGTGAAAGTAGTAGAGGTAAGACGACGGCACTGAGGCTCTGCAAGTCGGTCTGGGGGGCGGCTGATAAGCTTGTGACGTGGCGGGCAACTTCCAATGGCTTAGAAGGCGTTGCCGTTGCCCACAACGATTCGACGTTGCCTATTGATGAATTGGGGCAGATGGCGGATGAGAATCCAACGGAAGCAGCTAAGTCCGTTTATATGATGGGTAATGGCTCTAGCAAGCAGAGAGCCGATCGAGGAGGGAAAGCTGCGAAGTTGAGAACATGGAGGATCATCTTTGTTTCGGCAGGGGAGGTTTCTTTGTCGAACCTGATGCAGCAGGCTGGGCGGCAAGTCAGAGCAGGACAAGAAGTTCGCTTTATCGACATTCCGGCAGACGCTGGGAAAGGATTGGGCCTCTTCGAAGAACTGCACGGTTACCCCGACGCTGCCAGCTTTGCGGAGATGCTGAATACCAACAGTAAAAGCTACTACGGTACAGCGGCTCGAGCATTTTTGTCTCTGGTAGTGTCGGACAAGGTTGGTTTTACTAATAAGCTGAAGATGTTAATGGCTGAGTTCTTGCGGTTAGTGCCAGAAGGCGCTGACGGGCAGATTAAACGATCCGCCAATCGGTTTGCTCTGGTGGCAGCAGCAGGGGAGTTAGCCTCAGAGGTCACTGGATGGCCCGAAGGTGAGTCGTTCCGTGGTGTAAAGGTCTGCTCGACGCTTGGCTAGCTGAACGTGGCGAGGGCTCGCATGAGTCCACTCAGGCTATCGAGGCGGTCAGAGGGCAGTTGCAGAAATGGGGAGAGTCGCGATTTGGGCAAAACCTTAATGGTCCAACTTGGGGTATGAAAATAGAGCAAGATTTTTGGGTTTACCCAAGTGCTTTCAAAGATGACCTCTGCCGTGGCTTAGATCATCGTAATGTTGCTAAGGTGTTACATGAAAGAGGTTTTTTACCGAGTTCCGCAGCCGTAATCAAACGGATACAAGGGGAGAAAACTCGACGGATCTACCCGATCTCAGGGGCTATACTAGGTCGCAGTGAGCCAGAACCTGAAACAGTGCAAGAGGTGGTGCCATATATTGTGTAATCCATTGGGAGCCTCGGCTCCCTTTGTTACTTTGTAACGAAAAATGTAAATAGATCGTAACAGAAAAAATGTTGATCTGACGGCTTGTAACGCTGTCACGAGTGTTACTTCTAAAAAGAATGAATGACCTACCCTTGTCGAATTGGATGAATATCTCTGGTCTTACCGTCAGAACCAATTAGATGGATCCCGCTACCGCCAAGATTGCTGGCCTGTGGCAACACGCCCAAGGTGCAACCTACGGTGTTTACTCAAACTATCGATGTCAGTGGTGATTTTGACGGCAAGGGCGAATTCAGGGCTGAAAATCAAGACAGGAAAATTAGTGTTCAAAAGGGCTAGCCACTGAGGCGTGGGTTCCTACCTAGTTGTATTTTGAACGCTTTCTGACTGATTTTGAATCCTGTCAGCCAGACGGTGTAGATATAGGTTGTTTTTAGAAGTATCAATCGTAACAGCGTTACAAGCCGTCAACTCAACGATTTTCTGTTACGCTCCCCTTTCGGGTTTCGTCACAAAGTAACACCGATACCATGCCAGTCTTCCCGGCAGACGCTCTAGCCAGCCACTGGCAAGGAGTAGCCTCAGATGCCTCTTGGCGGTCCTCTGGCTGATGTCGCAGTGGTTAGCAAGCCTTAGGGACACAGAACTGGGGTAGGGCCGTATGATCCCGTCATCGGCCATTCTGCTCAACTCCCAGCAACTCCGTTTAATACCGTTGGGTAATAATTCGAACTGGTTCATTTACGATCCTGATTATTCTTTCTGCCAAGTATCTGGCTTCGTAGTCATACAGTTGCTGCACAAACAGGCCTCTGGGCGTTTTACAGTTCAGACCCGCAGAGTTGAAGCCTTCAGTCAGCCTTTTCAGTTTTTCAATTTTTTCTTCTGGCAATTCGCTAAAGGCCAGATCTACGGCGGATTCTTCGCCGTCTTCAATAATGATTAAGTCCATCGTTCCTCCGGGTGACATCTTTTGTCACTATCTCTATTTTACTCTCTCAGGGGGGGAGCAAGCGAATAGCTACATGAACGTGGAGGGAGCGAAAATGTAATCCTTGCATCGACTGGAATTTTAGCATTCGGCGGTGTATTGTGGTCTTTTGTGTTCATGTAAGGGAGTGACATGGCTAATTTAATTTATTTGACGTTGACGGGTGAGAAGCAGGGGTTAATATCTGCCGGGTGTTCTTCTTTTGACTCTATTGGTAATAAGTTCCAAGCGGGGCATGCTGATCAAATCATGGTTTATGCGTTAACGCATGGGATTAACCGTGAGCAACATACTTCACACCAACCATTCATTATCACAAAGCCGGTTGATAAGGCCACTCCGCTGATTGGTATGGCGATTTCCAACAATGAAGAACTGTACTTGCTCTTGGATTTTTATAGAACGTCAAGCCAAGGGCAACAGGAAAAATACTTCTCCGTTGAAATAAGAAAAGCAAAAATTAAACGTGTTGGCATGAATTACCCACATCTTCTAACCAGTGCAGATAGTCAGCCCGAAGAGTTATTGAGTGTCTCTTATAATGATATAAAGTGGACTCATCATATTGCTGGAACAACGGGATATAGCCTGTGGGAAGATAGAGTGTTTTAATTTATATCGCTGGCAGTAGGTTACATGCCAGCGGTATTTATTATTTCTCTGACAAGTCATTCCATTGACTGGAGTTACTATCATTCATTAACTGATAGAGGGAAAATCCCGTTGCCGAGTCACCTACCAATTCACTAGTAAGACCTGCGGCACCCATGGTTTTCCAGCCAATAATATAATCTTCTCTGATATAATAGAATAATTTCCAAGCGTCGTCTTTAAGCCCATATTTAAACATCGTTCCTGCGGATAGGGAGAGATCTCCGACTGAATAAGCAATGTCTCCATCCCTGTCATTACCTCCTAACAGTTTAGCAGATTGCCGATAGGCTTGTCGGAGTGGAATGTTATTGGGCTCTTTTCGAAGTGCAAGATAATAGCCATTTTCCCACATGTTTTCTAAGCCATGTAAAAACAAAGGGGCTCCTAAATAAGCACATGCAGTTCCTACACTTGCTTTACATATTCCATAACCACCAACTGCTTGTAATCCTCCACTAACAAAACCAACCTGTTTTAATGTGATGTTGAGTATAGAGTTTTGCTCTTTTCTTCTTTCAGCTATTGCATACAGTTTTGCTCTTCCACTCATTAAATCAGAGTATCTGTCGTTCAGGACATTATATTGCTCTTGCAGTTTGGTGTTTGCATCAGAAAATGATAATCTGCCTAATTTGAATTCATTAATATAGCCATTGGCTTGTTTATCTTCTGAGTAGAGAAAATCATTACGCAATCTCACATCACTCAGATAAAAACAGGAGATATCAAAGCTGAGACGTCGGATATCATCTTTCTTCCGCTCCAATGCTGCAAGTGAAAAACTAACCATTCCATTTTCCTCTCAGTATAAATAAAACCTTTAAACTCCAAAAAAAACCTTTAAAAAAAGGAGTAAGAAAATAAACAATCATATTAAATGATATGTATATGAATGAAAAAACAAGTCTGCTTTCCGTATCCATGTCCCAAATAAAAAAAACATATGCGAACAAACATAATATTACGCATCTGTATGTGCCCATAAAGCTATTTATAAACGCTTTCTTTACGCTGATTCTTTTATAGTGTGCTGTTTGTATTAATGACTTTGCATCAATTTCCTTCATGCCCAATCGTATTAGTTTTTTCTTTAACTCATTGTCATCCATGTGCCTGACTCCGTTGTTGTAGCTCTGTTTAAAGCTTAGCACAATATTACGAGGGTAAAAATCCCTTGCAACAACTATTCTACCTGATAGTCATCGATTATTTGGGTAGCTTACTGAATTCTATTGAAGGCAGTGGTATTTTTCTGGAGGCCTTATGCCGACTGGTTATGTCACCTCAACCGATAAAGCACAGAAGGAGCCTTTAGTGCCGATTTTTCGGCATATTAGTAAACTTTTCCTGTGAAGATTCTTATAGGGACTTTTACAAAATAGCCTAATAATCGGCATTTCCCTCCCTAATTCTTCTGTTATCGTTGTCCTGACAAGGAAGTGCCAAAACAGCAATCGGCATTAATCGGCACTGTTCTTATACCTGCCAGCAGACCGCCAAATGACTCAAAGACCCTTGTGACCAGAAATAGGCTTTTACTTCTCTTATACCCTCATCCTGATTCAATATTGGCTCTCTTTACCGGTACAAGAAACGTGCAGATCTACTTAGGAGAAAATCATGCACGATCAAATTATTAATAAAGCCAGAGAGATATTGACTCAAAGGCTGTATCGCTCGGAGTCATTATTGTCATCTAAAGAAACCGAAAGCTTTCTTGCCCTGAAGCTGGGTGAAAGAGAGCAGGAGGTATTTTCCGTCATCTTTCTGAATAATCAATATCAGGTGATCCAGTATCAGGAGATGTTCTTCGGTACTATCAGGGAAACGAGCGTCTACCCCAGAGAAATAGCCAGGAAAGCACTGAAGTTGAATGCTTCCGCCATTATCTGTTCCCACAATCATCCTTCTGGTAATCCTGAGCCGTCACAGGCTGACAGGGCAATTACTGACAGGATTCGTGAGGTAATGGGGCTGGTGGAGGTTCAATTATTGGATCACATCGTTGTTGGTGGCGGTAAAACGGTATCTTTTGCTGAAAGGGGATGGCTATGAAATGTTCACTGCCATTACAGAAAGGCTTTATTTCCATTCTGGAAAAGCACCGTAAGCCTGTCGACGAATTAATCCTGAACTTTCGTTCACCGGACTATTCACCGCAAGGGGGATATCGACCTGTAGAGATCCGGTTACTGGGTGATACCTTGGATTATGTCACCGAATTTGCCTATTTCGGTCCGTACCCTGAATTGGAAAAATCACTTGATTTCGACTTCGGGCAAGGGGCTGGGTTTCAACCGTTAACCGGCTATAGCGATATTCGCCGTTACGGTGAACTGTTCCAACTCTGGCAGAAGAACTTTGTCAACTATTACCGTTCCGGCGTCTATCAGGTGGCGTCATGAATTGGGGAGTGTTACTGCTTGAAGCCCTGCTGGCTGGGGTGGCTGCTTTCGTCACCGTATTCTTCCGAGGATTGATGGCCTACTACGTACCTGAAGATTACGGTCTTTGAGGTCCCCCAAATTATCACTTCATTGTTCACATCTTAATCAGGTTATCTCGAGTTGCCATCGTCAGGGCCATCTCAAACGGGAGGCCTGATTTCTTAATAAACGCTAGGCAAGTGCAATAGACCAAGGTCATGTGACGCCCGAAAAAGACGGTGATTTTACCAGTCAATTAAGCGGGTTTCAGCATTTTGACCGGTTCAGTCAGTGTACCTTGGCCTATTGACCATAGGAGGCCTTATGGCTCGAGTTGGATATGCACGGGTCAGCACCGTTGGGCAGAGTCTGGAAGCTCAACTCAAGGCGCTACAGGACTGTGAGAAGGTCTTCCAGGAAACCATCAGTGGTTCGAAAGATGATCGCTCACAGTTGAAGTCGATGCTTGAATTCGTGCGGGAAGGTGACACGGTTGTTGTCACCAAGTTGGATCGGTTAGCCAGGAACACTCGGCACTTATTGGAGATTGCCGAATTCCTGCAACGTAAGCGGGTATCACTGAAGATTTTGAACTTAGGGATCGACACGTCAACACCAACGGGAAAATTGATGCTGACCATGATAGGAGCAATAGCAACGTTCGAACGGGAACTGATGCTGGAGCGCCAGGCGGAAGGCATCGCAATCGCTAAAGCAAAAGGGAAATACAAGGGCAGGAAGCCTACCGCGATGGCAAAAGAAGATGAGGTGCTGGGATTACTGGATGAAGGCTTGCCGAAAGCTGAAGCTGCAAGGCGTGTTGGGATCAGTATTTCCAGCGTTCAGAGAATATTACGGAGGCAATAGAGGGATGTTGAGGCTGATATTTTTCATTATCATAATGATTCCAGCAATAAGTAGTGCTCAAGTTATAAATAGGGGTTTCATTTGTTCAAAAACATCGTTGTTTCTACATCTTGATACGGGGATTCCTTCAGAAACAGCCATAATATTGAATGGTGATAAATTAATGCTTGATGAAGTCGAAAATGATGGCGATGGAAAATTAATGAAATTTGTCTTGGTTTCACAAGGAAAGAAAATTACGGAGGTTGTACTGAATATATTGGCTTCTGGCAAAGTGTATATACGTGACTTTGGAAATGAACGCTGGGAACCTTGTATCCAATAGCTAGTGTGTTTACCTTAGTGGTAATTAAAATACTATACTTACTTTAATGTCATGAGGGATAAATGAGGATCTCAATTCAAAAGCTCAATGGAATAAACATTGCAATAACGCTTGTGTTGGTTTTAATCTTGACTATGGTTTTATTCAATGGGATCACCGAAGTAGTAATGTGTGTCGCAACTACTTTTGTCGGAGGGTTATTTGGGATGGTTGGTGGAATTATCTATGAAAATATCCAATTTAAGGATAAGGCCCTTGAAAGAAGCCTTTGCATAGTACTGCCTATTCTATCTGGAGCAGCGTTGCTTGTAGTTGCTCAGTCTAATATCGGTGGCCTGAATGAAATGTTTTTGGTGATATCTACATTGCTTGCACTGGGTATGAGTGGTGCTTGCCTGAAAAATAATTTGCCATTGCCTGACGAAGATGCTTTGTATTTTGGTATTACACTTTTGGCTATGTCAATAATCGCTATGATCTACAGATTGAGTATTCCTGAATACTATTGGCATGCCTGGATGGGGATAATTATTGTGATGACATCATTAAGTGGTGTTCTGATTAAGAGTTATTTTGCTAAAAAACTTAGGGGTAACAATGCAGAAAGCTAAAGATCCTGCACTTGCGGCTATTTTGTCATTTATCATCTGTGGTAGTGGTCAGGTTTATAACGGTGATGTTACCAAGGGCGTTATTCTGTTCGTCGTGGCCTGTATCTTTGGGATAATATTTCTGCCTCTAGCATTAATACCAGCAGTCTATGCAACATTTGATGCTTATAGTTCTGCTAAATTGATGAATGAAAGAGCGGAAATTGAGGAGCAAGGAAACAAGGAGTATATAGATATCGCTGACTTTACCGAAAAGCTGAAGAGGCTATCATCATTGCTTAATGCTGACATGATTAGCCAACAAGAATTTGAAGACAGAAAGAAGAATTTGATTGCTGATATATGTATGAAGAAACTAAGGGAAGACCCTCTGGATTTTCTTGCGGCTTTGGTGCCATTGAAGCAAGGCGAGATATTAACGGATGATGACATCTCAGTGATTAAAAAATTAGTATAAACTGGCGGGTCACTTCGGTGGCCCGTTAAAATTACAGTATGAAAATCCTAACCTGTATTTCCACCTTGATTTTATGTCTGCTCAGTATGCAGGCCTGGTTGCTCGATGACAATACCTTAGTGCTAATACTGAGGTTGCTCCCCGTATTTATATTAATGGTGGCGGTAATAGGCTATCTGTTTGTTACTTTGTTACGGAACTAAAAATGAACCGTAACAGCGAATTCGTTGAGATTGAACGGGTGTTACGCGTTACGGTTGTTACTTTTTAAAATCATAATGCTTTATTTTCAATATCTCTGATTATTTCTTCATTGATATTGTCACGGTAATATCCTGTGCTGATTTCTGGCATGAGTGATTTCCTCTTGTTGGTGTTAAATATTCGGAAATTTTGTTTGTTAAAGTCTGGGCTGCATAGTTTGGAGCTATTATAAGTTGGTTGGTGGGCGTAAATTAATAATGATTCAATAGCATCCAGTATTTCATTGCCAATAAACTTATATGCTTTGTTTGATTTCCATTTTTCCCAGCTTTCAAACTCACCGCAAGAACCGATAAATACCTTTACCGAGTCGCATTGTGATGAGAATCGTTCATAATGTTGCGAAAGTCGTTTGGTTATTTCTTGTGTTTTACCAATATACAATAAAACATCCCGACCATAGCAGGGGTGATCGCCATAAATCTGATATAAGCAATGACCTTTATCAATATCCCCCTTAATGTTTTTTGGTATTTCATCTAAGGTATAAGGCCCTTGCCAATATACATCATAAATAATGATATCTATCATGGAATTACTCCTTAATTATGGGTTGTTCCCTTACTGAATTATATAGAAATGTGTAACACCTTTTGCCACCATTCCGGCATCATGTCCTCAAAGGAGTGAGCTTCCGGCCTGAGATCGAGAGCACTCGGGATATCAAATACCCCGGTCAACAAGGCGATGGTAGGACCATCATCTATGGCTCCAAGAGAGCTACCGCAACGGGGGCAAAAAGCTCTGCTGGAAAATTCTGACGAGCGATACATAGCAGGGTGTTTGCCTTCTCCTACCCATTGCACCTCCTTGGAGGAAAACTCGATCCAAACTACTGTTTGAGAGCCGGTATGCTTCTGGCAGAGATCGCATGAACACATATGGGAATTAGTTGGCTTGGTAGCTTCAAAACGTATAAAGCCACACAGGCATCCACCAGAAAAGGTTTTATGCATCTTCTACCTCCAGATTGGCATCTTCAAACCTTACCACAAGAAATGTACCATTTTTACCAGTAACAAACGTAACAGCGTTACAGCCTGTCATATCAATGGTCTTGACGTTACGGATTAAATCTGCATGTCGTAACAACGTAACAAAATCAATAGGGTAACGTCAGAAATGCTCTTGACGAGCCAGATCACATCTTGTAGACTTATTCCATCTGCTACACAGAAGCTGTACATGTGTAACAAAATTGGACTAACAACCTGCGTCTGTAAACAGGCTTTAGGTAAAACAGAATAGAAGGTAAGCCGTTGTTTGATAGGGAAATATCCGAGTGAAAGGGTATTAAACCGTCGACGGGCGACTGTCCCAGAGCTCGAATCTCTGTCCTTCCGCCAAATTCAGCCGGCTTAGCTCAGTAGGTAGAGCAACTGACTTGTAATCAGTAGGTCACCAGTTCGATTCCGGTAGCCGGCACCATAATTAGATGTAACTAGTCTCTAAGCCCAGCAATCACAACGGTCGCTGGGCTTTTTCGTCTATTCGCTTCGGTCACTTTTGCATAGCTGCGCGTATAGAAATTTTATACATGCGAAAAACCACACGCAGTCGTGCTCTACTCCCAAGGTGCATCGCTATGCCACTCGCTTATTGAGAGGTTCGCATGCCGAGAGTGGGGCAAAAAAATCCCCCCAGAGCGACTGAAACTATTCTGGGGGGATTTTCAATCTGTAGCCACCGGCAAGGCGGGTGGTTTTTACAGTCATATCACCTTAGAAATTATATTTAGCTCCCAACATCACCGCAGTATCACTGTAGCCTTTGTCCCCGATCTGTTGGCCCACATTGCCCCAAAGATTCAACTGCTTATTGATCTGGCACTCAAGACCCAATTTGAGTTCGGCTATGTTGGCCGCGCCGTCTTGTTTCACGGTGATGCCGTCCATCGTGGCGCCAAAGTCTTTAGTGTTATGGACCCAGTTGGTTTCAATAAACGGCTGGAATACACGGTCCTTGCCCTTATCCTGATTGCTATAACCGTTAATAAAGGCTTTCACCCCCAGACGGGTCTGGATATTGCCATGGCCTTCACCAGAGACATTTGTGCCATTGGTTTCTTTGTGGTCGTCTGCTTTCACCCCCATCCAGGTGATTTGCGCTTTCGGTTGGATAAAGTAAGTTGCGTTTTGGGTTGAATTCTCACCGACTCTAAAGGTATAGCCGCTTTCAACTGACGCCGTAATCCCCTTGGACTTGTACTTTTCGGTATTTAAGTTCTGGCCATCGACGGTATTGTTAAACCAGCTATATTGTGCCCAACTATCAACGTACAAACCGGATTTATCGGCTTCATTGGCATACCAGGTACCGTACAGACCGGCACTGTATCCATCAACAGAGCCGCGAGCACTGTAACCAGACAGGCGAGATACCGTGTTGCTTTTACTGTTAGCGTAGCCCGCCATCACACCAAGATGCAGACGGCTTTGATCATGACTACTCCATTGGGCAATATCGCCACCCAGTTGCAATACATAACGGTTGGCCAGTGTGCTTAATTGATCATCAGTATCACGAGAACGGTTATGCCCCCCTTCGTTACGCAGCCACAGGCTGGTCACTTTCTGCTCGCCGGTCAAAGCATCAATATATTGGGTTTCACCTAAACGATCATGCAAACGGGTCACAAACATGTTGTTCGCTGCCGCCAGGTTAGAGGCATAGCCACTGGCTTCTGGACGTTCAACCATGATTGCCGGACTTTCTTCTGGTTTTAGCTCTGGTGTAGCTTCAACCTCTGGGCTTGGTGGTGGTGCTACTGGCTCTGTGGCCGAGGTCAGGTACCAATTACTGGCTTTTGCACCAGTGCCGCGTACCAGAGAGTAATCATAAACCCCTGCGACAATACGGCCATTTTTAACGAATTCACCATCAGAAAGACCGTTAACCTGTACCAGTTCAATGCCGTTCAGAGTAGTAGCACCGCTGCCGCCGGCGTTGGTCACACTCACCAACGTAGTACCTGAAGTATTACCTTCTACCACCAGCTTATCGGTTGCTGATGTATCGTCATTCAGTACCGTGTTGAAGTTCAGCAAACTGTTGTTACCGATGTAATCACCCTCAACGGTCAACACAGTACCTGGAACACCGTTAAAACTCACCACACCGGCGTTATTCAGGCTGGCCAGAGTTTGGTCATAACCGGCCAGATCCAACCTTCCGTCGGCTTTGATGACAAAGTCTGAGTTAAAGCTGAAGGCCCCAGCCGTTCCGGCTCGTAAGGTTCCTGAATCGACGGTAGTAACGCCAGAATAATCACTGGCAGACATCAGCGTGGTGGTACCCGTATTAACCTTATTTACGGTTAATGAACCGGACATCCGCGGTGCGAAGGCGATATTATCAGTATGATTTAAGTTGACTGTTGCTGAACCGGCACCGCTGCGGATGCTGGATGCATTGAGAGTACCGCCCAGATTACCGTTACCGATATTTAATGTACCTTGGGTGGATGCGTTATTAGCAATAGTTACGTATCTGGCGGAAACCTCTGCCCGATCGGCAATGGTCAGCGTGCCATTACCGGCGCGGCCTATAGCCAGATCATCGCTGTTATTCCATTGCGAGCCAGCGCCGGATACCTCAACAACGCCTGTTGAACCGGTGCTCGCACCGATACTGCCCGTGGTATTGCTGACAACACCGCCATCGCTGATGGTGAGAGTGCCATTTCCGCCGCTACCCACGGAGAGGCTGTTGCGATTATTCCACTGCGATCCAGCACCGGACACCTCGACAATACCTATTGCATCGGTGGCTGAGCCAATATAGCCAGCGGTATTGCTGACAAGACCGCCATGGCTAATGGTGAGTTTTCCATTACCGGCGTTGCCAACATAGAGGTAATCGCTGTTATGCCACTGCGACCCAACGCCGGACACCTCTACAACACCTGTTGTTCCAACACTAACGCCGAGCAGACCCAGGGTATTGCTCACCGAGCCACCATCGCTAATCATGAGCTTGCCGTTGCCGTAGTAGCCAAGATAGAGGTAGGCGCTGTTATTCCATTGCGATCCAGCACCGGACACTTCGACAGTACCCGTAATATCAGGGGCGTAGCCGATAAAGCCCGTTGTATTACTCACAACACCGCCATCGCTAACCGTCAGTGAACCATCACCATAGTTACCTACAACGAGTGTTTTGCTGTTATGCCACTGCGATCCGGCACCGGATACGTCGACCGCGCCTGTTGCTCCGGCCATGTTGGCAATATAGCCATCTGTATTGCTGACTGTGCCGCCATCGCTGATGGTGAGTAAGCCATTACCCGCGTAACCGACGTAGAGGTAGCTGCTGTTATTCCATGATCCGGCACCGGAGACTTGCACCGTGCCCGTTGAGCCTGCGGTTCTGCCGAGGTAGCTGGCACCGGTGGTTGTGACAGTTCCGCCGTCCTGAATCAGCAATGTGCCACTAATGGCGTCGCCGATCAGAAGGTTATTGGTACCCCAAGGCGAGGATTGTGAGCCTGGAACAGTGACGGTCTGGCCACCATCAATCGTCTCCGCGAAGGCGAAAGGCACATTCAAGATAGAACATGAAAGTGCAACAGAAAGGCATGATCGCCTGAACACATTCGTCACTTCTGAGTTTGCGGCAGAATTATGGGAAGAACGATGCCTATTGATTTTTTCTTTAGGTTTTGGATTAAAAACAACAAATTGCCGACATGTGGCTAAAGAGTGTATGTCCATATGAGGTTTTCCTGGTGTTGAATAAATGTAATATTAATGGTTAATTCCGTGCATCTCATGTTATTTAGGAACATCAAAAGGTGAGTGTAATAGTTATTATGCTGGATGTGCGTATGTTTGTTGTTTGGGAAATAAATGACGAACCAGATGTATTATATGTAGATTAAAAAAGCACAACAATGAGTATTTGCTATTTTGGGAATTTGCTTGGATGATGTAAATTTAAGTATATTAGATTAGATTAGATTAAATTAAATGCAAATTTATCTCTTCGGATATTATCTTTGTTAAGAGGTTGTACCAGTACTGTAAGTAACCCTATTTAATGGATGCCGTATCGAGGTTAGTGCTGCCGTCTATTCGTAGGGGGATGCGAATAGTGATAAAATCATGAGACGCCTTAGGTGTTGTTGACTGTATCGTGATCGCTGAAAACAGGAGGGTAGGTTCTGTCTTCATCTGGCGGGTTTACCGGTGACATCTACTGCTCAATGTGTAATTGATATTCTCCTGTTTTTAGCTTGGGAATAAATTAGAGAGTCTTACTTTTCTGATGGTTTTGGATAACTGATTAAACGGCTATATTACTGAGCGATAAACTCATCTTGTTGTGATAATATGCACTTTGTCAGTGATAAGGTTTTTTTAGATGCAGTCAATATATATTCAATTATTTATACTTCGAACTGACATTAAATAACTCAGTAAATGAGACTTTATTTAGCCATGGTATTACGCCGGTAAATTATACCGGCGCAGATTTTCGATTATTTATTCGCAAGATAGTGTCAGATTTAAATCTCATTAACCAACCATTGGTCAGATTCATCGAACATTTCTTCGAGCAGACGGTTTAACTTCTCTCTGTCACTTTTGCTGGCATCGGAGTTCAGAGCGTTAGCCTGCATGGGTTTTACTTTCACCTCGGCGTCAGGGAACAGACGATGCACGCGTTTTGTCAGTTCGGCCTTAATAATGTCATCGGCCCCCGGAATGCCAGCAACGTTGCGCTTATCAAACACCAATTCAACGAACATAGTTAAACCTTAAAATAACTGTTTATGTATACAGTTATTTTGGCCGAGAGCCGGGGCTTTATGCAAGAGAAATATGACAAAAATCGTGCAGTGGTAACTCATTGGTATAAAACGCCAGGCGCACACTGATACCAGGCGCGAGGGTGCGGTGAATTTCCTTGCGTGCTAACTGTTCGTGGTTGGCCTCGGCCCGGATGATGGTACACATTACACCAGGTACTTTTTTATTGCTGTTCCACCAGCACCAAGCCCATTTGACTTACGCTTTATTGTAGCTACAATAAATACATGAAAATTACATTCGACCCGTTTAAGAACGAGAGCAATAAGCAAAAGCACGGTGTGTATCTGGCCGATGCTGAACATCTTGAGTGGGATCGGATGGTTGCCGCATCTGATCCCCTCGGCAACTACGGCGAAGATCGTTATATCGGTATCACTTACGGCCTCGCCTATCTCAATAACCGAATTTATGTCGTCGTTTTCACGTACAGCGAGGAAGACAGCGAGGAAATCTACCGCATTATCAGCTTGCGGCAAGCCACCAGATTGGAGGTGAAAAACTATGCCAAAACTTAAACCGGGAACCATCCTACCAACAGATGTGGAAGACCATAAAATTAGGGAAGCCATCGCAAAAGATCCTGATACACATCTGCTCGATGACAAGAACCTCAAACTAATGCCTTTCAGTGAATTGAAAGCAATACGTAAGCAAGGGCGTCCTGTTAAAGCTGAACCCAAAGCGCAAGTCAGTATCAGATACTCCCCGGAAGTGATTGCCGCTTTCAAAGCCACGGGACGCGGTTGGCAAACTCGTATGGACGCAGCTATGAAAGACTGGCTTAAAAACCACTCTCCGTCAGATATCAAAATCTGATGCAATGAAAGAGCCATAGCCTGAGCATTCACCTGAAGGGTTGGATTTGAACTCCGGCCCTTTTCTTTTTGCATTCGCTGCACGTATCCACCATCAAAACGGCAGTGGATGCTTGCTAGAGTCGTTGCCGAATGTTGGCTGCTTTGATCTCTGTGTTGGTCAGGGGTTTTATCTGTATCACCATTTTATAGGACTATGGACTACGCATTTATGGGCCTACGGGGCAGGAGTCCCTTGCATAGTCCCAAAATATCGCCATACCGAACGATAACAGGCAATAAAAAACCCGCAAACCTAATCAGGCTGCGGGTTTTTGTGATGTTTCCGATAGTAACCGTTACTATCCGAATAGGTGTTTGGTCGGCATGAGAGGATTCGAACCTCCGACCCCCGACACCCCATGACGGTGCGCTACCAGGCTGCGCTACATGCCGACGCAGTGCGACCTATACTACCGTTTCCCGTCGTGAATTCAAGATGGCTTATCGCTGATTGCTTTAGATTTAAGCAGTTAGTTGGCAATAAAGCGTTTAACGTCGGTCAGCACCTGCAATAACAGCGCTAACTGAGGTTTTTCATCTTTTATCTCATTATCATCCTGATCGTAGGCGCGATAACTGCCGTTGCTGTCCAACATCAGGGTTTGCGTTGGCGTGGTAATGACCAGCAGGCTGCGGTTGCCGGTGGCTAGCCAGTCATTTTTCCGCTGTGCGGCAAACAGATCTTCGCCCTGCGAGTAATCATTCGCGGCGGTGCTGACATGCAACAGGCGCTGCATCAAGGTACGCATCACGTCATTGTGATTGGTCAGTTTATTGATCGCCTGTGCCGGCGTACCTGGCCAATGAATAACCAGAGGAACCTGCAACTGGCTGCGGTTGAAGCGGGTACCTGCCCCCCAATTCCCTTCGCCGGTATCATTGAATTCCATACCGTGCTCTGCGGTGATCACCACGACGGTGTTGTCCAGCATCTCTTTTTCTTTCAGCGTCGCCAGCACTTGTGCGATCTGGGCATCAACATCCTTCGCACCATTACGGTAGCGCTGGATAAATGCATCCGGTTTGTCGCTATTATTCTGTAGGGCAGCACCGCTGAAGTTGAGGTAAGAGAACCACGGTGCGGTGTGATTCTGGGCGGCCAGCCAGCGTTGCCATTGTTGGGTGGTTACCGCATCGCTCTGCACGGTAGGGGCTGGTAGCGAAAAATCAGCCAGCAATGCCTGGCGATACAGCGCGGCATTAAATCCATCCGAAGAGAACAGGCCAAACTGATAGCCTTGATCGCTCAGCGCATTAATCAATGCCGAAGGTTTACGCCCGGCTAGAATCCCATCCAGATAGGTAGGCGAAATGCCGTAAAACAGGCCAAACAGACCGGTATCAGCCTGGTTGCCGGAACTGTAATGATTGCTGAAGCGGATATTTTCTTGCGCAAAGCGGGTAAGGGTGGACATATCCTGCGCGATATCAGCCGGGCGAATGCCATCAACAACAATCATCAACAGGTTGTAACCACTCCCTTTATCACGGTAACTCAATGGGCTCAGCGGATATTCCACAGCCACGGCTTCAGGGCTGCCCTGTTGCATCAGGCGGCGTTCGTACTCTTCTTGGTTCAACAGGCCGTGTTTTTCCAGGAATTTACGCGCGGTCATCGGATAAGACAGCGGCAAGTTGGCGCGCTGCATGGTGATCGGGCGATAGAAATTGGCATCTGCCCAGATATAGATCAGATGCGAAGCAAAGAACGAGCAGATAAACAACGCCGCCAGCGGTTTGCCAAAGCTGCGCCGGTTAAGGCTGCGCAGTTTCTGCCAGCTCCAGGTGGCAAACAGCATTTGGATCAGGAAGATCACCGGTACGCTGATGAACATCAGTTGCCAGTCACGCGCCAGTTCACTCTGATCCGGGTTGATCACCAGTTCCCATACCACCGGGTTAAGGTGCAGGTGGAAGTGGGTAAATACGGCGCTATCGACCAGCAACAAGGTCAGGCCCATGGTGGCCAGCGCGGCAGAAATAAATCGCAGCAGGCGCTGCGACATCACCACAAAGGTGAGGGGGAAGATGATCAGCAGGTAGGCAGCAAACACAATAAAGCTGAAGTGCCCAATCAGGCTGACCCACGCATAAACCCGCCCCAACAATGAGGCTGGCCAGTCGGTAACAAACAGATAGCGGCTGCCCAACCCGATACTGAGCAGAATATTGAATAAGGCGAACCAGTGCCCCCAACTGATCATCTGGGAGACTTTTTCACGATAACGCTGACGGTTTGTCACCATAAATAATTATTAATGCGCTTTATCTTCACGGATCGAAGCTTGCAGAGCTTCGGCAAACGATCTTGCCAGTGACTTCCGCTGCGCGGGAGCAATACTGGTGTTGATCAGGTTGGTTACCATATTGCCCAGCACCATCAAAGAGAGGTCGGTGGGAGTATGGTGTTTTTCCAGAACATTGACCAGTTCAGAAAGCAATTGTTCAACGTGTTCGTCACTGTAACGAGATGATTGTGGCATAAAGATTGTGCTCAAAGCCTGACAAAGTCCAATATCTTACCGTATAGAGCCGTGTTTTTCCGCTCTTTTATAGCGTGAAGATCGTTAAGGAAATGATTATACCCGTTGCCTTTCAAGATGCAGGGGGCTGGCTGCTTCTATCCCTGCGCCTACCTGTATCTTGAAATCCACCGGGTATCGGTTGCAGGGCGACGCCTTCAGTGCTTGAATACGCGCTCAAAGAACAGGAGGATTTATCATGAGTCTGGATATCCAGCAGATCGCACTGCACCAGTTGGTTAAACGCGACGAACAGACGTTGGACGTGGTGTTGCGCGATTCCCTTCTCCCTACCAATGCGGCGGTGGAAGAGATGATGGCAGAGCTGCACCGCGTTTACAGCGCCAAGAGCAAAGCGTACGGCCTGTTTAACGAAGGGAGCGAACTGGCGGATGCGCTGCGTACCTGCCGCAAGGGTGATGAAGACTTCCTGGCATTCAGCCGCGCCGCGACCGGTCGCCTGCGCGATGAACTGGCCAAATACCCGTTTGCCTCCGGCGGCGTGGTGTTGTTTGGCCAATACCGTTATCTGGCGGTGGAGTATTTGCTGATCGCCGTGCTGAACAGCTGTAACAGTACGCGCGTCAATGAAGAGCTGGATCTCAGCATGACTCACTATCTGGACATCAACCACGCGGATATCGTGGCGCGTATTGATTTGACCGAATGGGAAACCAATCCGCAATCAACGCGTTATCTGACCTTCCTGAAAGGGCGCGTGGGCCGTAAAGTTTCTGATTTCTTCATGGATTTCCTGGCAGCGGCCGAAGGTTTGGACACCAAGGCGCAGAACCGTGGGCTGCTGCAAGCGGTGGACGATTACTGTGCCGATGCGCAGTTGGGTAAGAACGAACGCCAGTCGGTGCGCCAGCAGGTTTACAGCTACTGCAATGAGCAGTTGCAGGCGGGCGAAGAGATTGCGTTGCAGGAGCTGTCGAAAGAGATCGCACCGGTGGGTGAAAAAGATTTCCTGCAATTTTCCAGCGAACAGGGTTATCAACTGGAAGAGAGTTTCCCGGCGGATCGCGGTACGCTGCGTCAGTTGACCAAATTTGCCGGTAGCGGTGGCGGCATCAGCCTGAACTTTGATGCGATGCTGTTAGGTGAGCGGATCTTTTGGGATCCGGCTACCGATACGCTGACTATTCGCGGCACGCCGCCGAACCTGCGCGATCAGCTGCAACGCCGTTCAGGCGGCAAATAAGCCCGATCGCAGCCAATAAAAAACGCCGCAATTGCGGCGTTTTCTACTTCGGCGTCCCGAAATATCGATAACGTGGCGATTAAACGCGAACGAAGTCGATGTGAGCCAGTTTTGGCTTGAACGGGTGACGCTGTACAGCCTGAACCTTAACTTTGGTTTCTTTACCGTCGATAACCAGAGTTACTGCTTCGCTGTAGAATTCTGGTTTAACTTCCATGTTCTTCACAGAATCATGGTCTAGTTCGATGGAAACAGCAGCTTCTTTGCCACCGTAAACGATAGCTGGGAATTTATTTGCTGCACGCAGGCGGCGGCTCGCACCCTTACCCTGGTCTTTACGTACTTGTACGTTGATAGTGAACATTGTTTTTTCTCTTAAAAGAAAATTTACCCTGCTACAGGCGACCCAGTAACAGGCTCGATAACCTGCTTTCACACTGGGCGAACCCAGGTAAAGCGGGCGGCATTTTAACGGAAAGCCGCTCTGTGGGCAATGAAAACCTGCCGCAAGTGCGCGCCACAGCCCTTAATACAGCTCATTGGCACGGCGGAAGCGCCCCTGATAATCAAAAACTTTTTCGCGGATTTGCCAGAACTGGCCGCGTTTACGCGCCACCACAAAGTCTGGATGGCGCAGCAGCGCTTGCTGAGCCAGAACATCCGCAGCATTCTGCCAACGGAATGGCACCCCCGGCGCGCGCTGATGTGGCCGCAGGAACAGCATTTCAAACGCTTTGCGCTGAGCCGGGGTTTGCAGGCGAAAACGCTCACTAGTGCTGGTGCCGTCTTCGTCGTAGTAGGTGGCTTTCAGCCATTCCCCTTTGTCATCCCGGCCGTCTTGTAACTCCATGCCGCCGCAGCGCAACACCAGCGCATCTTTCAGTTTTAGTGCGGCTTTTAGCATATCATCAGGGTCGACCAGCACTTCCTGGCACTGATGGCAACGGCGTGCGGCGATATCGTTCTCAGCCCCGCAGTGCGGGCAGTTTTTGAAGCGGAAACGGTAGTCACACTGTTCACGATTGCCGTCGTCGTCTTCCAGCCAGCCCTGGCAGCGGCGGCCATAATGCTCGATGATCGCGCCACTCTCGGTGCATTTGCCCCAGAACAGATTGGCAAAGCCGCAGGCGGGGCAAAATACCTGCACCGGCTGGCTGCCCGCGTGCGGCTTGCTGACCCCCACTTCTGGGGTGAACAGGTCGTGCGGGTTGCCAGCATAGTCGAGGATCAAACAATCTTTCTTGCCGGGTGCCAGCCGCAAGCCGCGCCCGACGATCTGCTGATACAGGCTGACGGACTCGGTTGGCCGCAGAATCGCGATCAGATCGACATGCGGAGCGTCGAAACCGGTGGTCAATACCGCCACGTTAACCAGATAGCGTAACTGCTGCTGTTTAAAGGCAGCGATCAGAGCATCGCGCTCGGCAGGTGGCGTTTCGGCGCTAACCAAGGCGGCTTCCCCGCTTGGCAACAAACCGTGGATTTCGCGCGCATGTTCTACCGTTGCAGCAAAGATCATTACGCCTTTGCGGGTTTCAGCATACTCAACAATCTGGCTGATGATATGTGGCGTGATGCGATGCTGCTTTTTCAGTTCGCGGTTAAGATCCACCTCGCTGAACAAACCGTTGCTTCTGGCTTCCAGTCGGCTGAAATCGTACTGCACGATCGGCATATCCAACCGCTCGGGCGGAACCAGAAAGCCGTGCTTGATCATGTAGCGCAGCGGCAGCTCATAGATACAGTCGCGGAACAGGCTGCTGCTGTCGCTGCGGGTAAAACCGTGGTAGTGAAACTGATAAATCCAGCCTTTTCCCAGCCGGTAAGGGGTGGCCGTCAGGCCAAGCAGGCGCAGTTGTGGGTTGGATTTTTGCAGATGCTGGATAATCTGCTGATACTGGCTGCCGTCGTCGTCGCTGATGCGGTGGCATTCGTCGATAATCAGCAGCGAAAAAGCGCCATCAAACAGCGGTAGATTGCGCGCCACCGACTGCACGCTGCCAAACACCACTTTACCGGCGCTCTCTTTCTGCTGTAGCCCGGCGGCAAAAATGTCCGCCTCCAGCCCGTAAGCGCAGTACTTGGCATGGTTTTGCGCCACCAACTCTTTGACGTGCGCCAGCACCAGCACCCGGCCACGGGCACGCTTTGCCAGCTCGGCGATCACCAAGCTTTTGCCAGCCCCGGTCGGCAGCACAATTAATGCCGGTTCAGGATGCTGGCGGAAATGTTGGATGGTGGCTTCGACCGCCTCCAACTGATAGGGGCGCAGGATAAATGCCATGAATTAACGCCGTTTGCTGGAATGGGCCGCTGAGTGCTTATGAAAGCGAGCAACCAGCGGAAAAATTTCTATTATTATGCCCTTATCGCGCGGGGGGGGCGAGAGGCTTGGAAATTGCCGCTGTCATGGCACCGTTTACACCGCTATACTTGTGTGACAGCAATCGCTGTTTCCCCACGCGATTTTACTGATTCCTCCTCTTCGAACCTGCTTTTTGCACCTGGTGTAAGGGTGGGGGCGTCATATTCAGCAATACGATCAATGCGATCATAACAACGACAGGCAAAGCAGATTCAATGCGACTGGACAAGTTTTTATCTCAGCAATTAGGCATCAGCCGCGCCCTGGTAGCGCGTGAACTGCGTGCAAAACGCGTCACCGTAGATGGCGAAGTGGTCAAGAGCGGGGCGATCAAGCTGGCCCCGGAACAGGAAGTGACATTCGACGGCAACGTGCTGTCACAACTGACCGGGCCACGCTATTTCATGCTCAATAAACCGCAAGGTTATGTGTGTTCCACCGAAGATCCAGATCACCCGACGGTGCTTTATTTCCTTGATGAACCGGTGGCCTACAAGCTGCATGCGGCAGGGCGGCTGGATATTGATACCACCGGTCTGGTGTTGATGACCGATGACGGCCTGTGGTCGCACCGCATCACTTCTCCGAAGCATCACTGTGAGAAAACCTATCTGGTGACGCTGGAGCATCTGCTAGCCGAAGATACCGCACAGCAGTTTGAACAAGGCGTGCAGTTGCATAATGAAAAAGACCTGACCAAACCGGCGCGCCTGGAAAAGATCGAAGATCACCTGGTTCGCCTGACGCTCAGTGAAGGGCGCTATCATCAGGTAAAACGCATGTTTGCTGCCGTAGGCAACCGGGTGATTGAGCTGCATCGTGAACGTATTGGCGCCATTGTGCTGGATGATGATTTGGCGCCGGGCGAATATCGCCCGCTGACCGAAGAAGAGATCGCCAGCGTCGGTGCGCCGCACCTGCAGGATTGATTTTGCGGCCGATGAAGGAGTCGTTGAACGTGCAACAGAACCGGACATCTCACCTGGGTTTGATCTTTATCCTTGGCCTGCTTTCCATGCTGATGCCATTGGCGATCGACATGTATTTGCCCAGTATGCCGATCATCGCCCAGGAGTTTGGCGTGGAATCTGGCCGGGTACAGATGACGCTCAGCGCCTACGTGCTGGGTTTTGCCCTGGGCCAACTGTTCTATGGGCCGATGTCAGACAGCATCGGCCGCAAGCCGGTGATCCTGTGGGGTACGTTGGTTTTTGCCATCGCGGGCGGGGCTTGCGCCATGGCGCAGTCGGTTGAGCAACTGATCAACCTGCGTTTCCTGCATGGCCTGTCGGCGGCGGCGGCCAGCGTGGTGATTAACGCATTGATGCGCGATATGTTCAGCAAGGATGAGTTCTCGCGCATGATGTCGTTCGTGATCCTGGTGATGACCATTGCGCCGTTGCTGGCCCCGATGATCGGTGGTGTGCTGTTGCTGTGGTTTAGCTGGCATGCCATTTTCTGGACGATGGGTGCTGCGGCGTTACTCGGTTCCGTGCTGGTGGCGTTTTTTATCAAGGAAACCCTGCCGAAAGAGCGGCGGCAGAAGTTCCATCTGCGCACTACGCTAAGGAATTTCGGCTCATTGTTCCGCCACAAACGGGTGCTGAGCTATATGTTGGCCAGTGCCTTTTCGTTTGCCGGGATGTTTTCGTTCCTCAGCGCCGGGCCCTTTGTTTACATTGAGCTGAATAATGTTTCGCCCCAGCATTTTGGTTACTATTTTGCGCTGAATATCGTGTTCCTGTTCCTGACCACCTTGATCAACAGCCGCAATGTGCGCCGCGTTGGTGCCGTCAAAATGTTCCGTTTCGGCTTATCAGTGCAGTTGGTGATGGGCGTGTGGCTGCTGCTGGTGAGCGCTGGCGGGCTGGGCTTTTGGGCTCTGGTGCTGGGCGTGGCGGTTTATCTCGGCTGTATCGCCATGATCTCTTCTAACGCAATGGCGGTCATTCTGGATGATTTTCCGCATATGGCAGGAACGGCTTCTTCCCTGGCGGGTACTTTGCGTTTCAGTATTGGTGCGCTGGTCGGTGCAATACTTGCCATGGCACCGGGCAAAAGCGTGTGGCCAATGGTCTCCTCCATGGCGTTATGTAGCATTATTGCCATGTTGTTTTACCGCTTTGCTAGTGCGCCCAAGAAATAACCTGTCTATCCCCCTGCATTTCGCAAATGCAGGGGGATGCTTGCAGCTATACCGCTACATTCTTTCTGTGAAAAAAATGTGTTAATACCTCTGGTTTTGACAGGTTAGCCATTGGAGTCAATATTTGTGAGCTTTCTCTAATATTGCGCCTGATTTCCTCTAGTAAGTATCTTAGAGAAGGTTGTGGTTAGACGACTATTATATCAAGGTAATTTAATTGGTTAATTTATCTAAAGAGTTTTAAATCACAGGTGGGTAAAGCCTGGAGGGCATGAGAATAGCGATTCTAGCTACCGTATATTATAGGTATTCATCAATGTTTCTACCGTAATATTATTCTTATCTATCACTATCATTAAATGTGAATTAAATCACACTGCATAATAAGACAATTCCCCGTCCTAAGTGAAAATCCTATTTTAAAATTTTGTCAATGGGTTACTTGTTAACACTTATGTTGCATTTGGTTAGGGGTGAGATACATAATATGAGGTAGTGCAATCTATACGGCCTTATGTATAGAAAGAAACAGTGCACGTTAAGTTACGTTTAAAGGATTCAAAACGATGTACCCAATGGGTTTCAGAATACAGGTATATGGTAACTAGGTGAACTCCCAAACGCTGGATAAGCGAGGAAACTAGCATCTATATGTTCTGAAAGGCACCAGGGATATATGCATTAGAAAATATAATAATTGCACTAACAATAACTCTAGGAAGGAGATGCTGTGAAAAAAATACGTTTCTTACGCTCTTTATGTATTGGGATGTTTGTTGCTACGTTGTCCGCGTGCGATTCTGGCGGGGGAGATTCTTCAAACACCAACCCGCCAGTGAGTCCACCCGTTAGCCCACCCGTCACTCCGCCAGTTACACCACCTGTTGTTCCACCAGAACCCCCAATTGTCACTCCAGAGACTGCGACTCTGGATATTATTACGCAAGGCAAAGATGGCGTTGTCCTGACTGGCGCTGAAATATTCTTTGATGAAGTAAAGGTATCATCCAGCGACCAAAATGGCGTAGCGCAACTCTCTTCTCTCCCTGCGGATGAGAAGGGTTTCTGGGTCGTGAAGGCGAAAAAAGCAGGCTATGTGACGCAAGCCGTCAAAGTTGCGGTACAGGAAAAAATGCCGCCGCTGACCATATATTTGATGCCGGTAACAGAAACTAAGTACCTTGAAAATATTGAAAAAGCGCAGGGTATTTCCAGCCTGACCATGGATGCCCACGTTATTCTGCCTGAGGCTGCGTTGGTTTATGCGGACGGAACGCCTGCGACAGGCAAAGCGCGTGTTGAATTGACGCCTTGGAATATCGACAGCGATGACCTGAAAGCCATGCCTGCCAATGGGCGTGCTATTACCGCAGATAATCAGGAAGTTGACTTGATCAGCGCCGGGCTGATGGCCGTCGCGTTTTATGATGAAGACGGTAACGCCTTGAATTTGGCCGAAGGCAAAACCGCTACCTTGCAGATGAGCCTGCCGTTCTCCAACATTGATGGCCATGATTTATCGGCGGGTGGCGCAATCCCGATGTGGTACTTCAACGAGAGTCTGGGGTTGTGGGAAGAAACGCCTGATGTCAAAGGATCGGCAATCGTGGTGACCCGCAACGGCGAGAAAGTGTTGATGGTAGAAGCTACCGTGCCGCATTTCTCATCGTGGAACTGGGATTTTAAATATGAATCTCCAGGCACAACTTTCTTGCAATGTCTGGATCTCGAATCTAAACCCATTGCCTGTAGCGTAAATGCTTCGGTGGTTCTCGCTGATGGTTCAAAACTCACAAGAGGCAATAGTATTGATGCCAATGGTGCCACAATCATCAATATGCCAGATCGGGTAAAAGAGATTACTTGGGAGGCCTTTGCAGTCTTACCGGATAATGGGCGTTTAATCGGTAAAATTAAAAATCCATTAGATACGACCGGGATTGGGGCATTGATTCCTACCGCAATATCGATTCCTTTATCTGTCCCCTATCAGTTTACTGCCCAATGCCAGTTACCTGACCTGACTCCAGTAGCCTGTCGAACCAAGATGACGTTCAATGGAAGTGCAGAGGTGCAGGAATATAGCTTACCATCGGAAGGTGCTGTCATTTATCAGCAAAATGCACTGCAACTGATAAACTGGAATGCATCTCAGTACGTCACTAAAGAGAATGGTGAGGTATGGAGATATACGGCGGAAGGTAGTAATACATCATTGAGCGGAAATAAATTAGTGATGACATTTGCTACGCCGCCGGAAAAAATTGACCAGCAATATATTTATGTGCGTTGCGATCCTCAAG
Source organism: Serratia sp. YWN4 (assembly GCF_055790845.1). Taxonomy (NCBI): domain Bacteria; kingdom Pseudomonadati; phylum Pseudomonadota; class Gammaproteobacteria; order Enterobacterales; family Yersiniaceae; genus Serratia; species Serratia sp. YWN4. The sequence goes on along the minus strand of NZ_CM147696.1, from coordinate 3,439,690 downwards.
CACGTAACGTTGAGCCAGTTGAAGAATATTTCGCTATTGCACAATGTGAATTATCATTGAGACCTCAAATTTGGGATCAGTTCCTTCCTATACCACCGACCATTGTTTCTGCAACTATCCCTACAGGAGTCGTTTACCCTCTAGCTGTTCTTCCTGAATGGATTGCTCAGGGATATGAGCGCTTTTATCTCAACGCGGACAGTTCTATTGGTGCCTTGGAAGGCAATAGCAATAGTGATGGGTGCTATTTCTCTGCATATCGTGATTTTTCGGTAGATGAACTCTTTAACAATAATAACCAGATTTATGATTTATCCTTGGATGGCTATTGCAGGGATAAAGAGCAGCCTGCAGTAAGGTGATAGTGCATTGGCCTCACTGTAGCAAAACCCGGGAGCCCAATGATATGGGCTCCCAGTCTTGCGTAAGCTCATCAAGACCGTTCATTTGCAACCTGTAACACTCACACCTTTGACATCACCCATTAGTGGACGAGCCGAATGTGGCTTTTTTGTTAAAAATCACGCCATCGCTTAATAGGTTGTTACAGTTGCAACCCCGTTGGTAGTAAGTAGCCTCTCTTCTTTCACTCCTGTTTTTAATCATACTGTTATGCTCTATCGGGGGCGCTGCGCACTGACTGAGTGTTTACGCAATGTAAAATTATAGCAATTGTAAAGTAACCGCATTGCAATAAAAAAATGTTGAGTTCAGGGTCTGAAAGGGTTACATATAACGCAAAAAATGCGAGCTGAGTCGCAAAATGCGGTGAAATAACATTTTACGGTAGGTTAGAAAGCCGTGTGACATCAGCAAGCACAAAATTAAGTTAATTTTTTGTAAAATTTTTACGTTTAAATAACACTTGCTCACAGCAAAATCGGTTGATTGCGGCTATAACTAAGGTAGTCCTGTGATGTAAAAAAGTGTTTCACCTTTTCATACTAGGGATTTCATGTGGATACTCTCCAGCTTTCGGTAGTGCATCGCTTGCCGCAAAGTTATCGTTGGCTATCCGGTTTTACCGGTGTCAAGGTTGAACCGATTCCGCTTAGCGGCGTAGACGAGGATAACAATCTGATCGGCCTGAAGCTGCTCAGCCATGATGGAAATGATGCTTGGCTTGTCATGCAGCAGCTCAACCTGTCTTTGCAAGAGATTCAGGTCAATTGTGCCATCGTGGAATGGGAAGGTGAGCCTTGCCTGTTCGTCCATCAGCACGATGAAAGTGCCGCTATGTGCCGGTTAAAAAACGTCGGTGCGGCGATTGCTGAACAGCTCAGTGCGCAATATCCCTTCTGAATCCCGCGTCAATTAATCCACTAACTGCAATAATTGCTGTGTATAGGCCGCCGAGGGTGCATTGAAAATAGTCTGGCAGTGCCCTTGCTCCACCACTTCACCTTGGCGCAACACAATTACCTGATGGCAAAGCGAACGCACCACTTGCAAGTCATGGCTGATAAACAGGTAAGCCAATTGGTGACGTTGCTGTAACGATTTCAGCAACATCAGGATTTGTGCCTGAACCGATTTATCCAGCGATGAGGTGGGCTCGTCCAGAATCAGCAGTTGCGGTTGCAGGATCAAAGCTCGAGCAATCGCAATACGCTGGCGTTGCCCACCGGAGAACTCGGTCGGGTAACGATGACGCAATGCCGGATCCAACCCCACTTCCTGCAATGCCTCGATCACCCGCTGTTCCCGTTGTTCCGCCGTCAGTTGTTGATGAACCTCCAAGCCTTCGGCGATGATCTGCTGTACGTTCAGCCGCGGGTTTAGCGCAGAATAGGGATCCTGGAAAACAATCTGCATCCGGCTGCGGTAAGGTAACATCTGCTGGTTATTGAACTGGTGCAGGGGCTGGCCGTCAAACCAGATTGCGCCTTGCGAGTTCAACAAGCGCAGCAGCGCCAGGCCGGTGGTGCTTTTACCGGAGCCCGATTCGCCCACCAGGCCTACGCTTTCCCCCGGTTGCAGCTCGAAACTCAAATTCTTCAGCGCATAATTCTGGTCGACAACGCGTCGCAGCAGGCCGCGTTTGATCGGAAAGCTGACCTGCAAATTCTCCACTTTCAGCAGCGGGCTGTTTGATTGCTGCTTCACCGGCAGCGGCAGCGCTTCACCGACGTCCTCGGCGGCCAGCAACTGGCGGGTGTAGGGATGCTGCGGTGCACTGAACAAGCGTTCGCGGCTGCTGTGCTCTACACACAACCCTTGGCGCATCACTGCTACGTTGTCTGCCAGACGGCGCACGATGTTCAGGTTATGGGTGATAAACAGTAACCCCATGCCCAACTCTTGTTTCAGCTCTTTCAGCAAGATCAGGATCTGGGCTTGAATGGTGACATCCAGCGCAGTGGTCGGTTCGTCGGCGATCAGCAGTTTTGGCTGCGTCAGTACCGCCATGGCGATCATCACACGTTGACGTTCTCCACCGGAAAGCTGGTGCGGATAATCTTTTAAACGTCCTTTAGCGTTACGTATGCCCACCCGATCCAGGCACTGAATAATCTCACTGCGAGCGTTATCGCGGCGCATACCCCGGTGCAGCATCAGCACTTCGGCCAGTTGTTTCTCAATGGTGTGCAGCGGATTCAGTGACACCATGGGTTCTTGGAAGATCATGGAGATCTGGTTACCGCGCACCTTACGCAGTTCAGCCTCGGGTGCGTGCAATAGCGAATTGCCGTTAAACCGGATGTCGCCACCGGGGTAAACCACCGGCGGAGCAGGCAATAGCCGCAGCACGGAAAGGGCGGTGACGCTTTTACCCGAGCCTGATTCACCGACCAGCGCCAGCGTTTCACCCTGTTCAATTTGCAGCGAAACGCCGTTGACCACCTGATTGAACGTTGCCCCCTGGCGGAAAGCGATGCTGAGATCCTGAATGGCAAGCAGAGGAGTCTTCATATCAATGCGCCTTGCTGGGGTCGAAGGCGTCACGAACCGCTTCGCCAATAAAAATGAGTAATGAGAGCAGGATCGCCAGCACCAGGAAGGCGGTGATGCCCAGCCAAGGCGCTTGCAGATTGTTCTTGCCCTGCAATAACAGCTCGCCCAGCGAAGGTGATCCAATGGGCAAACCGAAGCCGAGAAAGTCGAGTGAGGTGAGGGTGGTAATCGAGCCGCATAGGATAAACGGCAGGAAGGTCAGCGTGGCGACCATGGCATTCGGCAGCATATGGCGATACATAATGACCCGATCCGGCACCCCCATGGCTCTGGCAGCGCGTATATAGTCGTAATTGCGGGTGCGCAGGAACTCGGCGCGCACCACGCCCACCAGGCTCATCCAGCCAAATAAAATGGTGATCGCCAGCAGCCACCAGAAGTTGGGCTGCACAATGCTGGAAAGCAAAATAATCAGGAACAGCGTTGGCATACCAGACCACACCTCAATAAAGCGCTGCCCCCAGAGATCGAACCTGCCGCCGTAATAACCCTGAGTGGCCCCCACGCAAATGCCGATCACGCTGGAAAACAGCGTCAGCGCCAGCCCGAACAACATGGAGATGCGGAAACCATAAAGCACCCGCGCCAATACGTCGCTGCCATTGCTGTCGGTGCCGAGCAGGTTCTGCCTAGAGGGTGGCGAAGGGAAGGGAACTTCGGTGGCAAAGTTAATGGTGTTGTAACTGAAGCGAATAGGGGCCCAGATCGCCCAACCGTGCTGGTCGATCTGCTTCAGCACGAAAGGATCCTGAAAGTCCGTAGTGGTGTGTAACTCGCCGCCGAAGGTGGTTTCGCTGTAGTTGACCATAAACGGCACGTACAGACGGCCTTCATAGCGCACCAGCAAGGGTTTGTCGTTGGCGATCAGATTGGCGGCCAGGCTGAGGATAAATACCACCAAAAACAGCCACAGTGACCAGTAACCGCGGCGGTTAGTGCGAAAACGGGCCCAACGGGCCTGATTGATGGGGCTTAAGCGGCTCATTGACGTGCCTCGAAATCAATGCGCGGATCGACCAGGGTATAGGTGATATCGCTGACGATATTCAGCAGCAGGCCGATCAGGGTAAATATGTACAGCGTGCCGAACATCACCGGGTAGTCGCGTTGTAGCGTAGCGTCATAACCCAGCAGCCCAAGGCCGTTGAGTGAGAACATCACTTCGATCAGCAACGAACCGGTGAAAAACATGCTGATAAAGGTGGCCGGGAAACCGGCGATCACCAGCAACATGGCGTTGCGGAACACGTGGCGGTAGAGGATTTTTTTCTCGTCCAGCCCTTTGGCGCGGGCGGTGACCACATATTGCTTGCGGATCTCATCAAGGAACGAGTTCTTGGTTAACATGGTCAGGGTGGCGAAACCGCCGATCACCGTCGCTAACACTGGCAGGGTGATGTGCCACAGGTAGTCGATAATTTTGCCGTACCAGGGGAGGGTATCGAAATTACTGGATACCAACCCGCGTAGCGGGAACCAGTCGAGGTAGCTGCCGCCAGCGAACAGTACAATCATCAGGATGGCGAACAGGAAGGCAGGGATGGCGTAGCCGATGATGATCAGCGTGCTGCTCCAGGTGTCAAAGGCGCTGCCGTTATGAATGGCTTTGCGGATCCCGAGCGGTATTGAAACCAGATAGATGATCAACGTGCTCCATAACCCCAGAGTAATGGAAACCGGCAGGCTTTGGCCGATCAACTGCATTACCGAGGCTCCGCGGAACAGACTGTCGCCAAAGTCGAGACGCATATAGTTCCACAGCATGGTGAAGTAGCGCTCATGCAGCGGCTTATCGAAGCCATAGCGCTTGGTGATTTCCGTGATGACTTCGGGATCCAATCCGCGTGAACCACGGTATTGGCTGTCACCCACGTTGCCGATGCCTGCTTTGCTATGCCCAAGGCCATCTCCCCCGCCCCCACCGCTAAAACCGCTGGTTTGGCCCAGTTCAATGGCGGCAATCGCCTGATCGACCGGCCCACCGGGCGCGATTTGCACAATAAAAAAGTTGATCGTGATAATGGCCCACAGGGTGGGGAGCACCAGCAATAATCTGCGTATCAGATAAGCGGCCACCACAGACTCCTTATTGTTGTTGCGTCGGCAAACGTGCAGCCTTGTTGACGTCAAACCACCAGTTATCAAACCCGAGTGAATAGGTCGGGTTTATCGCCGGCGAGGAGAATTTATCCCAGTAGGCGTAGCGGTCGTGATTGGAGTACCACATGGGGATCATGTACATGTTCCAGGTCAGCACCCGATCCAGCGCCCGCCCAAGGGACAGTAATGCTTTCTCATCCCCCTGGTGTTTCATGATTTGCCGCACCAGGCTATCGACAGCAGGATCGCTGACGCCAGGCGTGTTCCAACTGGAATCGATATAATCAGAATCCCAGCGGGTTTGCAGCGAAGAGTTTGGGAATGGCATCGCAGGATATACCGTTGGCATCATATCAAAATCACGTTTGCGCATGCGCCGCGTGAACTGACCGGTGTCTATTTCACGGATTTGCATATCAATACCCAGCCGTTTCAGGTTGTGCTGGAATGGCAGCACATACTGGAAATTGCTGCCGCTCAGCAGCATCAGTTCAAAAGTAAATGGTTTACCGGTTTTACTGTTCACCAGTTGCTGATTTTTCACTTCCCAACCGGCCTGTTGCAGCAGTTCAGTGGCTTTCAGCAGGTTTTCCCGGTTATTGCCGCTGCCGTCGGAGGCGGGCGGCTGGTAAATCGAGGTAAAGACTTCGGCTGGCACCTGGCCTTTGAGCGGAGCCAACCAGGCCAATTCGGCGGCATCCGGGTAGCCGCTGGCGGCGTAAACCGTGTTCTGGAAATAGCTGTTGGCGCGTTGGTAGGCATCGTAATACAGCGCTTTGTTCATCCAATCGAAATCAAACGCCAGCGTAATGGCTTCCCGCACCCGACGATCGGCAAAGTTCGGGCGCTGAATATTAAAGGCCAACCAGCGCGCATTTTGCGCTGCCTGATTGGTTTCATCCTGCTTGATGATGTAGTTACGTGCGAAGTTGCCGCCCTGATACTGCGTGGCCCAGCTTTTTGGCGATCCTTCCAGGCGGAAGTCGTAAGCCCCGGCTTTAAAGGCTTCGAGGGCCACTTTATCGTCCAGATAGTAATCGTAACGCAGCGTATCGAAGTTATAGCGCCCGCGGTTTACCGGCAGGTTGGCGGCCCAATAGTCACGCACCCGCTCATAGGTAATGTACTGGCCCAGTCGGTAACTGCCGACTTTATAAGGGCCGCTGCCGAGCGGTGGGGTATTCAGGGGCTCGTTGAATTTGTGATCTTTCCAGAAACTCTCTGGTAGGACAGGCAGGCTTAACAGGCCGAGAAGTTGGTCTTTATCGGGGGTGGGTAATTCTATACGCACTGTTAGGCGTGAGAGGGCTTTGACGGTGACGCCTTTGTAAACTGTACGAAATTGCGGTACGCCTTCCGTCATAAATTTATTAAAAGTGAAGGCAACATCGGCAGCAGTAATCGGGCTGCCATCGTGAAACCGGGCGCGGGGATTGATATCCAGTTCCATCCAGCGCATATCGGCAGGAAAACGGGCCGATTCGGCGATCAGTGGATAATAGCTGGAAGGTTCATCGTCAGAGGTAGTAAACAGCGTGTCGTAAAGTTCCAACGTTCTTTCGCCGGGAACACCGCGCGAAGCGAAGCGGTTGAAATTGTCATAGGTGCCTATCGCTGCCAGCCGCACGCTCCCCCCCTTTGGGGCTGCCGGGTTTACGTAGTCAAAATGGCTGAAGTCGGTGGAATATTTCGGTTCACCGAGCGTGGCGAAAGCGTAGCTTTCATTGAGGGTTTCGGCCTGTAGACCGAAACTGAGTGCCGAAAGCACCAGGGCAGCAAAAATGCGCACAGACATCTTTACGGTAAGCTCCTGCTGTGTAGTCAATTAAACCGGCCGCTAGCATAGCATTTCAGGCCCGCTTGCTGAGTAAAGAAGTTTAAATATCAGATATTCAATGAAGTTTGACGATCGGCAGTTGTATTTGCCCGGCAAAATTCTACCAGCGCCTCAATGCTGAGCGGCTTACTAAAATAGTAGCCTTGCATAAAGTTAACATCGCGTGCTTGTAGAAAGCTCACTTGCTCTGCGGTTTCGACCCCTTCGGCTACGGTGAGCATTTTCAGCTTTTTCGCTAGCGCAATGACGGCGTCCAACACGGGGGCGGTGGCGGTATCCTGGCCGATAGAGTTGATAAAACCCCGGTCGATCTTAAGGTAGTCCAACGGAAAGCGCTGTAGGTAGATCAAGGCGCTGTGCCCGGTGCCAAAGTCATCTACCGCAATCTCAATGTTCTGGCGGTGCAACCAGTCAAACTCGGTCTGTGCATTCTCTTCCTCCACCATCCCGCGTTCAGTGATTTCAAACACCAGCGTGAAATAATCATCCGGCAGTTTCGCCAACAGCTTAGATACATCGTCATGAAATGACGGAACGCTGAGATGGGAAGGTGAAAGATTCAGGCTGAGCTTGGCGCTGCGCGGCAATGCCTGCATCAGCTGCGGAAGATCAGCGACGACCAGGCTAAACAGATGGCGGGTAATCGGCACGATCACCCCTTCGTTTTCCGCGTAGGGGATAAACAGGTCGGGTGAAATACGCCCTTCCGTTGGATGTTGCCAGCGGAGCAGGGCTTCCACTCCCGCCAGTGAGCGGGTTGTGGTATGAAATACCGGCTGATATTCAACAAAAAACTCTCCACGCTTGATACCACGCATCATTGCCCGCTCCGGGCTTTGACGCAGCATCAGCGCGTAGTAACACAGCACGCCTATCATCAGCGAAAGCACCAGGCTGCCGAGCACGGTCAAACGTACATCATTGGCGGTCAGTTGCTGGCCATAAAAGATAATGGTTAATGGATATCGTGGAATTTCCAAGCGATGGGCATGGTTTTCTGGCAATTGAGTCATCGGGATCAGACGAGGGTTGAAGGTGGTGATCGCCTTCTTGCCAATGACTATTGCCAGACCAGGGGCGTTATCATTCTGCGATGTCAGCAGCAAGTAGGGCGTCAGGCTGAGGTCTAATGTCGCCAGCACGCCGGTATTTGTTTTATTGGTCTGGCCCGGCTGACGCAGCCACAGGGCAATGACCGGTTTCCCTGGTACCAGCGGCGTACCCTGTTGCAGTTGCATATCAAGGGGTTTTTGCCAGTCGATTTCCGGGTAGAGACGATTTATCGCCAGCAACATATTACCGGTCGCGGAGGAACAATAAGCAACGTCATCTTTTACCAGCAAAAAAGTACGCACGCCATTGGTAAAAGCTGCCCGGTAAGTGAGAGCCGAAAGGTTGGCAACACAGGGCTGACCGGCGAGTGGCATTATCTCTTGCATGATGGTTTGCAGGCGATCGAGATAATTCAGTGTGAGTTGCTGTGTACGGGTTTCGAACTGATGCCGATACTGCAAACGTTGGTGATTAATCAGGAATAATGTGGCGGAAGTGAAAACAATAAAAAATACCAGAGCGGCAAGGCTGCTTGTGATCAGGCTGCGCCGTTTCTGTGAAACATGGCGTGTGAATGCCCTCTTTAAGCCCATAGCTTGCCCCCTGAGCACGGCGTAACGTTCTTTCGCTGTTATGATGGTGACGATCAATATATCTCATTGATACTACTTGAGTCATTATTCATCAGGCTTAGTATGTGGCACTTCTCAAGTACAGCGTAAATAACGCATCATTCTATCGTTTGCCCTGTGACGATAATAGGCTAGTTTTCCCTGGCCGTGCAGTTTCCTTTAGATAAACGAGTAAAAGTGTGTGGGCTGAGCAACGTGGTGAGCGCTCGGAGCAATGAAAAAACGCCACCCTAGGGCAGCGTCTTGTCTCGTTTGTTTGGTTTCAGGACTGATTCAGATACTACGTGCTTAGCTCCTGCCAAGCACTCGGCGGGCTTCGCGATAACGCTTGTCCCAATAGGTTTCCGTCATACTAGAAATAGTGACACCGCTGCTGGTAGAGGCGTGAACGAATTTATCGTTACCCAAATAGATACCCACATGGCGGCCAGTAGAACCCGCGCGGAACAACACTAAATCGCCAGGACGCAGTTTGGTGCGCTGAATTTTCTTGCCCATATCTTCTTGCTCATAAGTCGAGCGGGGCAAATCCATACCAAACTGTTCGCGGAAAGTGCGCTGAACAAAACCTGAACAATCAATGCCGCGTTTGGTATCCCCACCTAAACGGTAGCGAACGCCTTTCCAGTCGGCATACTGGTCCATAATCTTTGACTTGATGTCAACGTTACGCACCATGGCTTCGAATTCATCCTGAGAGGCTTGCAGTAAAAGACTGTTTTTGTCATTAACTGCATGCATCTCAGTTTGTGAGTTATCTAATTTCGAAGTATTCATTGAGCTACAGGCGGAAAGCACAACCGCTGCTGTAATTGCAGGGAGCACCCGCAAAAAATATCTCATAAAAGGTTGAGATTTGACCATTGTAATTGTTTTCCCTTGAAGTCCTTAACGACAAAAGTCGCTATCTGAAAAATGCCAAACGAAACGAGACTAGTCGGCGCAAGCTGACAGGACAATCAGTTACCGCTGAAAATGTGCATGAACGCACACATTTAAGATGTTTGGTACTGAATCCATGTAAACCAAGCACAAACGCAGCCGAGGTTACCGGAATAAGAGGGGGATTGCGAGTTTTTTTCCGACACTCCTTATATGAAATTGTGATGAAACCTAATGCTTTATTATAAAACACCAAACTAAAAAGCCAAGTATTGAAAGGGTAAAAAATTGTTTATTTACAATGAGATGAATTTTTTTCTTCAAAAGGGAGGTGATGGGTTTTACAGGTGAAACATTCACCTTGAAAACTTCCTGTTACAAAATACGGCCAAGGTTAATTTTGTTAACCAGTGATTGCCAATGTGTAATGAATTCAGGTGGGTTTAAGTGAAAAAGTTAAAGAATAGATAAAAATGCGGTTTTGAGTGCATTTTTTAGGCAGGCAGGGTGCAGCAACGCGAAAGCGAAATTACACCGTTATGTACAGAGGCATTAATAAAAAGCGACCGCTATTCAGTTAGGCCGCTTTGTTGGGATAGGTGCCGGGCTTATAACCAGCCGGAGCGTTTGAGTTTCCTATACAGAAGAACGCAGCCGACGATGGTCACGCCGAGCGTCGTATGATAGGCCCAAGGGAACTTCAGCTCTGGCATATCGGCAAAGTTCATGCCATACAGGCTGAAGATCACCGTTGGGATGGCCAGGATTGCCCCCCAGCCTGCCAGCCGTTTGACCACTTCGTTTTGCTTTACGGTCACCAGCGCCAGGTTAACGTGCATAGCGTTGGTCAGCATTTCACGCATGTCGTCCAGGGTGCTGGCCACCTGCCGGGCGTGATCCTGAACGTCACGCACGTAGGCGCGCAGCTCTTTCGGGATCACATCATCATGCAGGTGAATCAACTGATTGCAGATCTCATCCATCGGCAGCGCCGCGTTACGCAGGCCGAGCAGATGGCGGCGCAGGCTGTAGACGTTTTCAATTGCGGTTTCATCAAACTCCGACTTGAACATACTGGATTCGATGCCTTCGATCATCTCTTCAAATTTGCCGACGATATGGCGGTAATTGTCAACGATGAAATCCAGCACTGAATAGAGTGCAAATCCTGGCCCATGGCAAAGTTGCTTCGGGTTCTCTTCCGCTTTGGCACGGATCGGTGCATAGCTGGAAGAGGCGCCGTGGCGCACCGTGATCAGGAAGTTTTTACCGACGAAGAAATGGGTTTCGCCGTACTCCACCTCGTCATTCTCCCATTGTACGGTTTTCACCACGATGAACAGTGAGTCACCATAGGTTTCAATTTTTGGCCGCTGGTGGGCACACAGCGCATCTTCGATCGCCAGATCGTGCAGGCCGAACTCTTCCTGGATCTTGCGCATGAAAGCATCTTCGGGCTGCCATAATCCCAGCCAGACGAAGGTGTCTGGCTCTTTAACCACCTCACTGATGTCATCGATAGTGAGGTCACCCAGCCGTTTACCCGCTTTGTACGCGACGCTGTTTACCACCATGGTTTGGGTTTCCATCCGGTTACCTCTGTCAGTCCGTGAGCGATTTGGTGAAAAAATAACGTTCATGCTCCACTGGAGCATTGTGCAAGATCATCTGTAACTGGTAGCCCAGCTTTTCGTAGAAAGGCCGAGCCTGGAAACTGAAGGTGTCTACCCGCGCGAACTTGCAGCCATCTGCCATGGCCTGCTGCTCTGCCGCTTTAATGAGTTGGCTGCCAACGCCTTCGCCGCGTAATGCCTCGGAAACCCATAACAGATCGATGCTCAACCAATGGCCTACGGTGCTGCCGGTCAACCCGGCCATTTTGTTGCCGTGATCATCCAAGACAAAAACCCCGATGTTCTTGTTCAGGATGTCGCCGACAAATGTGCGATTATAAGCCTTTAAATGGTTGCGGATCTCTTCGGTGTCTTCTGCTCGCAAGGCATCTGTTACGGTGATGTTCATGTTTCCTCCTTGGTGATTACTCCAGCTTAGCGGCGAATTTTTTAAATTCAATGGGTTAAACGCCGTGATGTATAGCATCAGGTAAGAGGGATCATTACCGTGTTCTGGTAGGCGGGGCGGGCACACAGTTGCTGATACCAACGCTCCAGATGTGGGCGCGGCTGGCGCTTAATCGGCAGTTCAAACCAGGCATAGATAAAGCTGCCCAGTGGGATATCACCGATGCCGAACGCGGCACCGGAAAGGTAAGGCTGCTGTGCCAGAGTTTGTTCGACAATCGCGAAGTGCTGCTCCAGTTCGGCGATCGCCGCGTCAATAGCCGCATGATCGCGCTGTTCGGGCGGAGTACGGACCATGCCCCAAAACAGGGTACGGAATGGTGCTGCGATGGTGGAGGTGAGCCAGTCCATCCATTTTTCTGCGGCGGCACGCGCTTGCAAATCTTGCGGATAAAAGGGTGCCTGACCGTACTTGGCGGCCAGATAGCGCACAATGGTATTGGATTCCCACAGCACGAAATCGTCGTCTTGCAGCAACGGCACCAGCCCGTTAGGGTTGAGTGAGCGGTATAGCTGTTCATTCACCTTGCCGTAAGCGCCACCCGCATTGATATGGTCGTAGTTCAGCCCCAGCTCTGCGGCGCACCAGCGTGCTTTCTTTACGTTATTCGAGTTTTCACGGCCCCAAATGGTCAACATAAAACGCCTCTTCGTGTATTTGAGAAAGTCGCGTTAATACCTACGCGATAAAGCGGTTTTTGTCACACCGAAAGGCATTTTTTGCTAGGTGATACGCAAATCGTCAGCGTTCCCAGTGGCACACTTCCCAGCCAGAAAGGACGGCTAGCGCGTTCAGATCGCGGTCGGGGTTGATGACCGTGGCGCTGTCGACGAATTGCAGCATGGCCTGGTCGTTGATGGAGTCGCTGTAGCCATGGCTGTGCTCAAACTTCAGTTCAGGGTGCTGCTGCAACCATTGCCGTAAGCGGATCACTTTGCCCTGCTGATAGGTTATGGTGCCGTAAGTGTTGCCGGTAAAACGGCCATCAACCACTTCAACGCCAATCGCCAGTGCGCCATTGGCACCCAGTTGTTCGGCAATCGGGGCCACCAGGTGTTCGCCGGTGGCAGAAATGACCAGAATGCAGTCACCACGCTCACGGTGCCACAGCATGCGCTCACGCGCGGCGGGGTAGACGCGAGGCAGGACATCGCGACGGATATAGCGCTGTACCCAACCGGCTACGGTCTGGGTACTCAGCCCCGTCAAGGGAACCAGCGTGGCCCGCATATAATCTTCCATCAGTAATTTACCCTGATAGTAGAGTTGCATCAGTTGCTGTTCCTGCTGTTCCAACTCCGCAGGGGCAAACCCCTCAGCCACTAACCAGCGGATCCACAGGCTGGCGCTGTCGTCATCGATCAGGGTTTCATCCAGGTCGAAAAGGGCTAAGTCCATCAGTTTTCTCCGGTAGGTACGGTGAAATAGCGTAGAGCGTAAGAAACATTGATGACCGTTTAGCGACAGTCTGTTGAATGTTTGCCTAAGCTAGCCGCCACAATGAAAGCGAATGGCATGATTTTTAGCCAATTCACCGACTAAAGCGTACAGTTATGTAAAAGTGCAGAAAAATCAGGCCAATCCCTGCAAGAATAATGGAAACCGAATAAACTCACTGTAGAGGCGCTTTCGGTATAACGTTGCTGGCCCAAACGGGAGCCGCGTGGGTTTTACGGTTGGCAGCGTTGCATCGAGCCACTCTCGCTGGTTGGCCGAAAACGTAAACAAGTTTGAAGGTTAACGCTATTTCAATGGTTTGAATGGACATTCTGGCGACGTCATGATGAAAAAAAACTTTTCCACCTCTTTTAAAAAACTGACCCTCGGCGTAGGCGTCATGTTATTGGTTGTTCCCGCCGTTCAGGCGGCAGAAGCGCCAGCCGTACCGCAAGTGGATGCTAAAGCCTATGTGCTGATGGACTACAACAGCGGCAAGATCCTGACAGAAGGCAATCCTGACACCCGCCTTGATCCTGCCAGCCTGACTAAAATCATGTCCAGCTATGTGATCGGCCAGGCGATGAAGGCGGGCAAAATCAAGCCGGATGACTTGGTCACCGTGGGTAAAGATGCCTGGGCCACCGGCAATCCGGCGCTGCGCGGTTCTTCGCTGATGTTTATTAAACCCGGCGATCAGGTGCCGGTGTCGGAGCTGAATAAAGGTATCGTCATTCAATCAGGTAACGATGCCAGCATCGCGCTGGCGGATTTTGTGGCAGGTAGCCAGGATTCGTTCGTTGGGCTGATGAATAATTACGCTAAATCTCTGGGCTTGCAGAACACGCATTTCCTGACGGTGCATGGCCTGGATGCGGAAGGGCAATACAGCACCGCGCGTGATATGGCGCTGCTGGGCCAGGCGCTGATCCGTGACGTGCCGGACGAATATGCGCTGCATAAAGAGAAAGATTTCACCTTTAATAAAATCCACCAGATCAACCGTAACCGTCTGTTATGGAGCACTAATCTGAACGTGGACGGAATCAAAACCGGTTATACCAGTGGTGCTGGGCATAACCTGGTGGCGTCGGCGACCGATGGCCCAATGCGCCTGATTTCGGTGGTGCTGGGGGCACCGAGCGATCGCGTGCGTTTCAGCGAGAGCGAGAAGCTGTTGGCATGGGGGTTCCGTTTCTATGAAACCGCCATTCCTATTAAGGCCGACAAAGCCTTTGTCACTCAGAAAGTCTGGTTTGGCGACGTGGGTGAAGTGCCGCTAGGGGTAGCAAAAGATGCTGCCGTGACCATCCCGAAAGGGCAAATGAAGAATCTGAAAGCCAGTTACAAGCTAAACGAACCAACGCTGGAAGCCCCTTTAACGAAAAATCAGGTGGTGGGGACTATCGACTTCCTGCTTGACGGCAAAACCATTGAGCAGCATCCGCTGGTGGTGATGCAGGAAGTTAAAGAGGGGAACTTCTTAAGCCGTATGTGGGATTTTGTGATGATGAACCTGAGCCGGTGGTTTGGCGGCATCTTCGGCTGAAGATAAACGGGGCCACATGAGCGGCCCCGCTCAAATCAATGACACGCCACCACTTTGATCGCCAAGCCGCCCTGTGAGGTTTCACGGTACTTGGCATTCATGTCTTTGCCCGTCTCATACATGGTTTCGATCACCTTATCCAGGCACACGCGTGGTTCGCTGGTGCGGCGTAGCGCCATGCGTGCGGCATTGACGGCCTTCACCGCAGAAATGGCGTTGCGTTCGATACAAGGCACCTGTACCTGCCCGGCCAGCGGATCGCAGGTTAACCCCAAATGATGTTCCATGGCGATTTCTGCGGCAATGCACACCTGCGCCGGGCTGCCGCCCATCAGTTCTGCCAGCCCGGCCGCTGCCATGGAGCAGGCGACGCCCACTTCCCCTTGGCAACCCACTTCAGCCCCGGAGATCGAGGCATTCATCTTATACAGCGTGCCGATCACTCCGGAAGCCAGGAAGAAACGGCTGTAAGAGTTGGTGTTGACCGGGCGGATGAACCGATCGTAATAGGCTAATACGGCGGGGATGATGCCGCAGGCACCGTTGGTCGGTGCGGTCACCACGCGGCCGCCAGCGGCGTTTTCTTCGTTCACCGCAAAAGCGAACATATTGATCCAATCCACTACGTTCATCGGGTCGATATTATTCCTGTCGCCGGTCACCAAAATACGCCGCAAAGCAGCGGCGCGGCGCTGAACCTTCATCGGCCCCGGCAGCAGGCCTTCGGTATTCATCCCGCGCTCTATTCCGGTGCGCATCACCTGCCACACCTCGGTAAAATGTGCTTCGATCTCCGCTTTGCTGCGCAGCGCCAGCTCGTTTTGCATCACCAGCCCGGAAAGCGAAAGCCCGGTTTCCTTACAGTGCTGCTGCAAATCTTGTGCGGAATGGTAAGGGTAGGGAATGAGCACGGCATTGCTGGTTGGCTGACCGAAATGCTCTTCATCAACAATAAAACCCCCGCCGATGGAGTAGTAGGTTTTGCTGTGCAGCAACAGCTCATCGGCATAAGCGCTGATACGCATGCCGTTCTCGTGCAGCGGCAAATTGTTGCTGTGGAAGTTCATACCGCCTTGGCGTGGGAAATCCACTTCGTGTTCGCCATTGGCCAACGGCAGGCGGCCACGCTGTTCCACGTCGCGGATAAAATCGGCGATGCTGTCGATATCCACGCTATGCGGCAGATTACCCGCCAGGCCCATGATAATCGCGATATCGGTATGGTGCCCTTTACCGGTCAGAGACAACGAACCATAAACATCAACCACCACGCGCGTGGTGTCGCGCAGTTGCCCGTTGGCGATTAAATCGTCGGTAAACTGTTTGCCAGCCTTCATGGGGCCGACGGTATGGGAACTGGATGGGCCGATACCAATTTTGAAAATATCGAAAACGCTGATCATAGTCTTAACCATCTTCTTCAGGTTACAGGCTTGAGAATAGAAAGGGGCATCGAAAAACCGGCGCCTTGCAACGCCGGTTGAGCGTGATTAACCGAACAGGGTGTACAGGATGGCGGAAATGGCAATCAGGCCCATTACGACCACGAATACGTTACTGATGTATCCGCTGTACTTACGCATAGCAGGGACTTTACGGATGGCGTACATCGGCATCAGGAACAGCAGCATGGCGATGATTGGGCCACCGAGGTTCTCGATCATCCCCAAGATGCTCGGGTTCAGTGTGGCAACGATCCAGGTGGTGACCAGCATGAAGATCGCCGTGATACGGTTCAGCTTATTGCTGCTGATAGTTTTGCCGCGGCTCTTCATGGATTTGATGATCATGCCGTTAAAGCCTTCACGGGCACCCAGATAATGGCCCAGGAACGATTTGGTGATGGCGATAAAGGCAATAACCGGTGCGATATAGGCGATCATCGGGTTGTTAAAGTGATTGGCCAGATAAGACAGGATTGAGATGTTCTGTGCTTTGGCTTCGGCCAGATCGGCCGGAGAGAGGCTCAAGACACAACTGAAGACGAAGAACATCACCGTCAGAACCATCATGATGTGTGCGTAAGCCAGAATACGTGAACATTTTTTCTCGGCTCCCGCGCCATACTCTTCACGCTTTGCCACCGCGAAAGCGGAGATGATCGGTGAGTGGTTAAAGGAGAATACCATCACCGGGATTGCCAGCCACAGCGTGATCACCAGGCCATGCCCCAAACCACTGCTGGAGCCTGCAAGAGAAACATTCTCGAAGATGGCACCGCTCCAGTTAGGGATCAGGTACAGCGCCAGCAGCATCAGCACGCCGACAAATGGGAATACCAGGATGCTCATGGTCTTGACGATTGCCTGTTCGCCGAAACGCACGATGGTCATCAGCCCGACGATCAGGATCAGGGATAAAACAGCGCGCGGTGGTGAGACCAACCCCAACTGATGGGTGATAAAGCTGTCGACGGTGTTAGTGATCGCTACGCTGTAAACCAGCAGGATAGGGTAGATTGCGAAGAAGTAGAGCAGGGTGATCAGCTTCCCGGCGCTGATCCCAAAATGTTCCTCCACGACCTCGGTGATATTTTCACCTGGGTTTTTCCCCGATAGCACGAAGCGGCACAAGCCTCGGTGAGCAAAGAACGTCATCGGGAAGGCGATGATGGTCATGATAATCAGGGGAATCAAACCACCGATACCCGCGTTGATGGGCAGGAACAGCACGCCTGCGCCGATGGCGGTGCCATACAGGCCCAACATCCACATGGTGTCAGATTTGCGCCAGGTACTGCTGGAAACCGAAGCCGCAGAGGCGATAGTGCCGGTCTGTGTAGTGTCCATAAATATCTCCGAGGTGAACACGTTAATTTGAATTTAAAGGCAAAACTTAAGGATTAAACCTGCTGGCGAAATATCAGATTTCTTCAGCAAAAAGCGTGAAGTGAGGTTATATGACCACCCCTGATTGTTTATTATGCTAATTACCGTTTGGCATTATTTGCCGGATAACTGGCCCAATGGTTTCTGCTGTTTAATTGCTGGAAACCGTGACTTCTGCCGGAAGATCGTTGCCTGCCGATTTTTGTTGGCGGCAAGATAACGATTTACAGCATAAACAACCGTGATCGCACTCTCAAATGCGCTATTTGTGCGTATTGGTGGTTTTTAATTGATTTTTCGTGCATATGTTACGCGATTGTAGGAGATGTTATGTTCATTAACCGTGCTAGATTGAACCAGTCTTGATGATTTTTTCAAGACAAAAATCTGCTGATAAAATAGAAAGTAGCGATATATTTTAAAATACTATTTTGATTTAGTTGAAAACCGTACTTATCGAAAATTTGAGCGTTTTTATTACAAGCTGAAACATTTTAATGTTTTATTTATTAATGAGTTAATACAGGCTAAGGCGGATGGGTGAATCAATAAGTTGAGATTTAGAGCGGATAAAAACGCATATCTATTTGTCATATAAATAATGATAATTGCCGATATTTCGCGCAGAGCAGTGAGGCGGATATTACGGTTTAAAACCGATTTATACCCGATTAACTTGAAGACGCTTGCTTTAGCACCTGAAAATTGTCATTCAGCCGGGACGATAATGAACCCGCCATCTCAGGGAGCGTTGTCGTAAAAAAGTTAAATATAGCCGTTCGGAAATCAGGCTTACTGGCAAAGTAACGGTTGTTCCTTGCACATTCGTGCATCAGCTTCCATAACCGTTCTATGGGATTCAAGTTGGGGCTGTAAGGTGGCAGGGAATGCAATTTTATATTGCAGACAAATGCCCAATCTTTGACCAGGTTTGTTTTGTTATACCCCGCGCCATCCAGAATAATATGAATTGGCTGCTTATAGTCGGGATAACATGTTCTTATCTCATTGAAAAATTGACAGATAGTGTATTCATTAATCGTTTCGTAATCATGAATGACTGGATGGGCAGCATCATTCAGATCCAGCGCGCCCAGAATGTTCATCCGAGTACGGCTTCCTGTTGTTTCAACAGTCTTTTTTTCCCCTTTTTTTATCCAGCCGAAGCTCAGTTTTGTCGCCTGAGTCGGATGCACTGCATCCAGAAAAAGGATCGGTTCACCTCTCGTGGCAACTTTTAATTCTTCATAATATTCAATGAACTGTTGCTGTTTCTCTTCACTGAATTTATGGGGTACGCCTGAGGGTTTCTTATAGCTGAAGCCATGCCGGTGCAGCCATTTGTTCATTCCTGGGACGCTGTATATGACACCCCATTTTTGTGCCACGTAGGCCACAATCTGGACAGTATGATGGAATAAATGTTGAGTTAAGTGGCTGATAAGCTGTTCGGTTTTTTCTGTGCTGAGCATGCCATCAGAGCCACCATTTTCGGGTTTCAACTTCCCTTTATTCAGATATTCGCTGATATGGTGGTCAACAGTGGTCTGATGCAGGCGCAGAGCCTGAGCAATCATGACCGAACTCCAACCTTCGGAGGCGAGAAGTACGGCTTTAATACGATCGCAAACGTGTTTGTCCCGGCTGGAATCATGCCGGCGTTCGAGTTCGATTTTTTGCTCAGCGGTGATAAATATCTTCATGGGATGAAAGCATGATCCTCTTCATCAACAAAATCAAGCATCTTCAATGATCACGGGTATATAATATTCTCACTCAGAGCGACTTGATTTAATTTTCGGCAATTTTATTTCGTACGAAATAATAACCACGGCAAGCTGTTGCAATTCATTAACCTGCAATTATGGATAATAAGCTATTTCTTAGGTTTAATTGCTGTTAATTCGTACAGAAAATCACGAGGCGCGAGCTAAAATCGGATGGTGATCGCCTGTTCACTGAAGAATTTGGTGAACTCGCTTTCAGGTTTGCGATCGGTAATGATCCGGTCAAACTGTGTCAGCGGGCCGATGCAGGCCGGTCTGGTTTGACCAAATTTGCTGTGATCCACCACCAGAATCTTTTGCTGCGCCATGGCTATGGCTTTGTGCTTCATATCCAGTTCGTCAAAGTTGAAGCAGGTGGCACCTTGTTGCAGGTTAATACCCGCCGCAGAGATAAAGGCAATGTTGGGGCAGATATGTTCGAGTTCATTATGCTGGCCAACCGTGGCAAAAATGGCGTTGTTCGGCTTGAACTCGCCGCCACACAGGATCACCTTGCAGTTGGGTTTAGCCTGCAATACCAAAAAGGTATTGAGTGAATGGCATACGGCGGTGAAGGCCAGGTCGTCCGCAATCGCGTTAATGATGGCTGGCGTAGTCGTGCCACAGTCAAAAAATACCGTATCGTTTTTATTGATCAACGGTGCGGCCAGCATGCCGATGCGCTGTTTCTCAGCTACCTGCTTAGCCTGTTGGTCAGAGACAAAATAGTGGGTTACGCCATGGCTGCGCGGTTCCGCTACCACGTAACCGCCAAGCAAAACTACGGCGGCAGGCTCGGCATTGAGATCGCGGCGAATGGTCATTTCCGAGACGCCTAACAGCGCGGCAGCCTCTTTTAGATGGATCTTGTCGGAACGCTTTAATGCCTGAATTAACCGGTTGATACGATCTTCACGCCGCTTTTCCATCTGTTCTCCTGTTGCTAAGCATTCCACACCCCAATGCGGGGCGCACGAGCAGCGCTACCCCGCATCAATCTCGGTGTCGATATTCAGTAACTACCGGCTACGGCGCTATCGCCTGAAACAATGGCCACGCCTGAACTGGTGCCGATGCGCGTAGCACCAGCGGCGATCATTTTCCCGGCGGTGGCCCGGTCACGTACCGCCCCGGAGGCTTTCACGCCCATTTCACTGCCCACGGTGGCACGCATCAGTTTGACGTGCTCTTCACGCGCTCCGCCGGTGCTGAAACCTGTAGAGGTTTTAACGAAGGCGACATCGAGTTCGCGGCACATCTCACAGACTTGCGTGATTTGCTCATCGCTGAGCAGGCAGGTTTCCAAGATAACCTTCAACGGAATGGCCGCACAAACCTCACGCACCGCAGCGATATCGGCTTGTACATCGTCCAGCAGGCCGCTTTTCAACCAACCGATGTTGATGACCATATCGATCTCCTGAGCGCCTGCGGCGATGGCCGCTTTGGCCTCGAACGCCTTGGCGACGGTCAGACCTGCGCCCAGCGGGAAACCGATGACTGAGCAGACTTTCACTTCGCTTTCCTGCAACAGGTGTGCCGCCAGCGGAACATAGCCGGAGTTTACGCATACCGCATAAAAATTATGCAGCTGTGCTTCTTCACACAGTTTGGCTATTTGGCTTTCGGTGGCATCCATCGCCAAAAGGGTGTGGTCGATATAGTGGGCATAGTCAATCTGTTCGGTGGTCATGCTGATCCCTATGAGGTCGTTAATGTAGCGCTGAATGTGATTATTCTAACATTCAGCTTTGCTGATTGATAGCTGCTGTTATTGGGGATAGGGGGGTTTTTAACATGGCTAGTTTGACAATGTTATTTAAATAACATTTGGCCTGCAACTCACGTTGAGGGAGATAAAACGCAGACAGGCAGAGGTAGATGGCCCCTGCCTGTGGAGGTATTACTCTTTCACCCATCCTTTGCGGATCGGGAAAGCAAACAGGAAGTGATACAGGCGTGTGAGTTGGTTAGCGATCGCTTCACCAAACAGGTTCCATACCAGTTGTGCGAACAGGCAACCCACAAGCCCCACCAGGAAGCCACCAACCATATCCAACGGCCAATGGACGCCAAGGAATACGCGAGCCCAGGCAATGGCTACCGCAACACCCATCAGCAGAGTACCTGACCAGGCACGGTGCCAGCATAGAAAAGCCAGTGCGAAAGTGAAGATGGCGGTGCCATGATCGCTGGGGAAGGAACTGTCTGGCGCGTGCGCCAGGAAGGTATAGCCAACACCGACCGCAAATGGCCGTTCGTGTGGCAGTAACATACCAATAGCAGCAGCGGTACTCATGGCAAATAACAGAGCAATTGTCGCCTTGGCCACCACTTCTCGCTGTGAATGCAATTTCTGTTGTGGCCCCCAGAACCACAAACCGACAATCAGTAACGGAATAATGACGATCAGATCCCGTGCAAAAAACGTGGCAAGATCGATCAACCATTCCGGGCTGGCCGGGGTGGCATTGATCCAGGCGAAAAGAAAGTAGTTCAATTGCTCCATCATGATGTATTACCTCATCTTGCGGCTGAAATAACCGCTAACCCACCAATAAACAGCCAGTTGGCTGAACCAGACCCACCACCCAGCCCACAGGTTGTGGGTAAGAAAATGTGCTCCGCGCATGATCTGACCAAATCCCATCAGCATGCCGCAGGCGATACCACCGAACCAGCACCAATAAGCGAGGCGCGGGCGTTGCGGATAAAACAGGAAGAACAGTGCCATCAGGGCAAAACCACTGGAGGCATGACCACCGGGAAAACAACGACCTGGCCCTGGGAATGCAGGTGTAGCGCCAAACAGCGGAAACGCCATGGCTTTGCCGCCGTACTCCAGCAGATCCCACGGGCAGGAATGGGCACTGACCGCTTTCAAGATACCAACAACCAATGGCCCGACACCGACCAGTAACATCGTGACGATCAAACGCGTATTGCGGCGGTAAATACCCCAAAAAAGCGCGAGCACCGAACCGGTGATAACCCCGATCTTCAATAGGCGGTGATTGATCAGATCCAGCCAGGCATTGTTCTGCCAAGGAAAACGCTGGCTTGCGGCGTCATACCAGTAATTGCTGAGCATCCAGTCCAATTGTTCATTACGTGACAGCCAGATAAATAGTAATCCGGTCAGAAGCAAGCCAAAAACTTGCCAACGGTAAAAGGATGTTGACAGGGTGTAAAGAACATCAGTCTTAATTTGCATCGTTGTTGAGGATTGATTTAATGAAGATTCTGAGATCACGCGGTAGCTCATTGGCGGTAACGAATAACACTACTGTAATAATTCCGGCTTAAGAAAACCTTAATGGGTTGTGAAGTTGGACCTGGTAAAACGAGAGGATATCCAGATTTAACCTATAATTAGGATCTGTACATTGTGCTAACGTACCGCAGTATTACGCCATGAATCATAGGGATAAAAAATGAATAAGCTTTCTTTTGCGTTTACCGGCCTGCTGATGGTGGCCTCTGCCAGCGCGGTTGCCGCAACAGCGGCCAGCGAAAATGGCGATCTCAGCCTGCAACCGTTGGAAAAGGTCGCGCCATTCCCAAAAGCAGAGAAGGGGATGAGCCGTCAGGTAATTTACCTGCCGAAACAGGAAAATGAGCAGAACTTCAAAGTAGAACTGCTGATCGGTAACACGCTGGAAGTGGACTGTAACCGGCACATGATGGGCGGCAATTTGGAAAGCAGAACGCTAGCCGGTTGGGGCTATGACTATCTGGTGCTGTCAAAACTTTCTGCACCCGCATCCACGATGATGGCCTGCCCGGATAACAGCAAGCGGCAGGAGTTTGTTGCCGCTAACTTGGGCGATGCAGCGATGCAGCGTTACAACAGCAGACTGCCGATCGTGGTTTACGTGCCGAAAGAGGTTGAAGTACGTTACCGCATCTGGTCTGCCAGCGAGACTATTGGGCGTGCGGTAGTGAAATAAGTCCGTTAGGTTTGCCAAGTCTCTCTTCATCAACCTAATCTGCCGGTCAGCGTCGACAGGCAGATTTTTTTATGTCTAAAGCGTGGGAAACATTTGGGACAACAGAGATTATGCTCGCTCAATCTTTGTCGAGAGCGCTGTTTTTATCGCCTAAGTGACACCGTTTGCAATGTTATCTTTAATGTCGCATATCTCTTTATTTAATGCGTTGAAGGTAATAAAGCCAAGAAGTAGCGTTGTGGCCATACACAGGAAACTCAAGCCAATAAGCAGGGATGCTATGGCATTTTTTCTTTCATTTTCTATAGCGTTAATCAAGGCGTTTGCTTTTTCTTTTGATGTCGGAGTGAGGTAATCACAAGCCTCATCGTAAACAGTTGAAAGCGCATATTTATATTGACTGCAATGTTTTTTGTCTATTATTACTTCTGCATTTTTGTTGTATATTTCCTCAGTGGAGATATACAGTCTCTCATGTTTTAAGTTAAAGGTAACGTATCCTATTTTATAGTTTAAAATAGTGTTTGTCAGTAGGGTAATGCCATGAACAACGCTGAGAGTAAAAATAAGGCCAACAAGAATAAAGTCAAAACTAATTATCTTTTTATGCCCTATAGGGCCAAAGAAACCGGTAAGCCAAAATGATGTACGTCTGAGTCGACCATTTTCAATATTCTCCTCTATCAATTTTGCATCATCTACGCAGGTAACATTGATTCCATTTAGAAATCGATAAATTTGCGTGTCAAAGGAGTTATCATTATATTTTTTTAATTTTTCGCTACGAAAGTCTACCCTTAAAACTCTTAATATTATTTGAAATAAAAGCGCAAAGCCTCCCATTCTAATAATCATCAAACAAACAAATAAAAACATTAGCAAAGCTTTACTTTCATCTGTCGTGAAAGAATCAAACATTATTACCCTCCTCACCAGTGAGTGCTATTTTTATAATATAGAATTATATAGCGATTGATAAGTGTTTTTCTTCTTGGGAAAATAAAAGTTGCCGTTGGTTTCTCTTAGTCATTATATCACATTGCCGCTTTTCTCTGAGAACGGCGTTTTATCTCAGAGCGCACCGACTGATATCCTGCACCTGTTGCTCACTCTTATCCAAACTCGCACCGTAAATGCCGCGGGCATAAAATATAAGTTTTGTCGCGCGGAGAGAACCTCAGTTGCCGGGTGGGTCGTATTTGATCAGTAATTACTTTTGAATCTCATCGAATTTAGGCAATAGAAAAAACGCATTCCTCACCACCGCAATAGCTTATTGCTATTTATGATAAGCTGCTGGGGGAGTGGAGAGTAAACATTAGATATATTTATGTATCTATTGTTTTATCTGCTCCCGTCTACAGGAATGTGCGTTCTTTCGGCATATACCTATCACAAAACCTCGACGAGCTGGAACTCTTCAAAAACCAGTTCCATATTTTCAGCATAGGTGCCTTCACGCTTGAAAAAAGCCTGATGCCCGGCTCTCCAGTAATCCAGGCTTAGATCGCCTTCACCTTCTTTACTGGCCTGAGCTGCGGTCATCTCGGAGAATCGGACAAGGCTCAGAGCAAGGGTTCTTATCACACAAACCGGCTGGCCTTCTCCACTCAGAATGATGCTGTAACCACCGATTGAAGGGGATTCATCTTCTTGTTCAAAGGAACTCAGAGAACCACAACTTGCGGTCTTTTTTCCTTGCACGACCAGCGCGACGAGTTCATCGGCAAGTTCCGGTGAATCACCAAACGCCCAAGACACGGCGTTTGGGTATTTTGCTGTTAAGCGATCAATTGTAACCTGTGCAGACATTTGAGAATCCTTTTCTATCGTGTAATTTATTGTATTGTAACTTATTTTTTAAAAGACACTAAAATTCAGGCAACAAAAAACCCGCATTTCTCACCACAATAATAAAATCAATAACTTATTGATTTTATAGTGGGTTTTTCAGATGATGAAGGGTGAGAAAATACGAGGATTACTTACCTACGCCGCCACTTGGTTGGCACGGCGAAGCAACAAATCCGCAGAACAGTGAGCCTGTAGACGACGTGGCGGTGCTGGAGCATGCACCGGAAACCGTTTTGACTGGCAGGATATGACCGTGACACGGTCGGTTATGGCGCAAATAAAGGCCAATACCCCGCAGGTGAACCGATCTCAACGCAGTCGCGATGCTTATCGGGGGCGCAATGTGGCTCCTTCTGCCCGCTTAACTCCGGTGGAGCGTGACAGATTACCTCAGATTGACTCAGCGCTGGTGCGCGGTGCCAAAGTGAAATTCGGTGATATATCAATGTAATATGAACCGGTTAAGGATTGTGCAGGCTTCGAATAATGGGTTGCGTGATCAGAATTAATTAGCGATACTGTATATAAATACAGTTAATTGATGTCGGAGGAAAAGGGTGCATCGGCAAGGCATTGAAGAAGTGATGATCCTGAAACGCATTGAACTCATCGCCCGCCTGGGTGTGTGCTATGAGAGCCAAGCGAAATAGCACTGATTTGGATCTCAGAACTTGCAGGAAATGCCAAGGATGATCTTACTGAGCATGTTAGGCCCAAATTTGTTAATGATTCGGTATTGCTCGAATAATTAAATTTATAAAGCTATGCAACTTTTGTATGCTGCCGTATAGATCGTTGCAATGTTAAGATTGTGAAGCGTTTTCATATGCCACGATTTTTAGATGATCTTTATGCATATGAGCCGAGATTTTGATTGAAAATATAGTTATAACAGTAGGATAGCCTGATGAACGCTCAACAATTTGATTTCCTCACTGATAGTGAGCTGACATTACTAGAACGGTATAAAACCTGTAAGGCTATGGCTCGAGGTTATGCTGATAACTATAAAGCTGATAAAGATAGACTTGTCCAAGCTCGTTCATATTGCGCTCAAATAATCAGTACATATTGGGATAGCCTTGCTAAATCTCAAGATAGTTCAATTAAAATCAAACAGATACCACATTCTGTGGTTTTGGCTGAAGTGTCATGCGATGCATTGGAGTTAGCCAAAAGTACGGGTGAGTTGATCGCTGTTTTTCCTGTAGAGGATGCAGGTTACTTGATCGGCTCTATCTATACGGTAATGTTACCTTCATCCTATCGTTCGGAAATCGGTGCTTATTATACCCCTCCGCCTTTGGTATCTCGTTTACTGGATTTAGCTGAAAATACAGGTGTAGATTTTTCTAAAGGTTCTGTTATTGACCCTGCTTGTGGTGGTGGTGCTTTTTTAGCACCTGTTGCATTAAGAATGCTACAGAAAGATAATGGCTCTTCACCTGAATGGATATTAAGACGCATTGTAAAGCGCCTTAAGGGTATTGAAATTGATCCATTTGCTGCATGGATGAGCCTGAGTCTCCTTGAGGCGGCATTAATGCCACTATGCATTGCTGCTAAAAGGAGATTACCAGAAGATACTATAATTATAGGTGATGCTCTTAAACAAGTTAATATAGGTAACTTCGATCTTGTTATAGGTAATCCACCATATGGTAGGGTTACATTAGATGTGGAAATGCGAGAAAGATATTCTCGCTCCCTTTATGGACACGCGAACCTATATGGTCTTTTTACTGATTTAGCTATTAGGCTAGCAAAGCCGATAGGAGGCATAGTAGCATATTTAACGCCGACATCATTTTTAGGCGGTCAGTACTTCATGGCATTGAGAACGCTATTAAAAGATGAGGCGACACCTTGTGCTTTTGATTTTGTGGCGGATCGTGAAGGTGTTTTCGATGATGTTCTCCAAGAAACGCTTCTTACTACATTTAAGTTAGGTAAGCATAATAATTTAGCTGAAGTATCTTCATTAATACCGAAAGGTCTTAATGATGCTAAAGTTGAAAAAATTGGTCATGTAGAAATAGAACATGGTGGGAAAGCATGGCTACTACCAAGAAATTCAGCAGATGCAGACTTTTTGAATGCTATAAAGTTGATGCCGAGTCGGTTATCTGATCTTGGGTATCGTGTATCTACTGGCCAATTGGTTTGGAACAGGTTCAAATCCCAATTACGCACGGAGCCAACCAAAAAAAGTTTCCCACTTATCTGGGCTGAGTCTATTACGAGTTCTGGATTTAAATTTAGTGCAGACCGTAGGAATCATGTTCCCTATATTGATGTTTATTCAGAGCAATCACATTTGGTGACATCGCAGCAGTGTGTTTTGGTGCAAAGAACAACATCAAAAGAACAGAGCAGAAGATTACTAGCTGCTGTACTTCCACAGGATTTTATAGATAAAAGTCACGGGGTTGTTGTTGAGAATCATATTAACATGATTTACTCGCATGAATTATTTACGTATGTAAAACCAGAAACCATTGCTGCAATATTAAACTCAAAAATAGTGGATCGTGCGTTTCGCTGTATTAGTGGTAGTGTTGCTGTTTCCGCCTATGAACTTAATTCCATACCTCTTCCAAGTGTCGAGGAAATGTTAAAAATAGAGAAGGTGGTATTTTCTGGTAGTTCTAAAGAAAAAATTGAGAAAATAATATCAAAATTCTATGGAGTGAGTTTACGGTGAGCTTACCAAAAGTCCCAAAATTGGAAGTTATAGCGGAAAGACTTCCGATTGTATTTCCAGAAGGTACGGAGAATAGAAACTACGTTATACGTGAGATGGCTGCTAAAACACTGTATGTTATGTTTTATTCTGGAGCCATATATGGTACTGAAAATTGGATAAGACCAAGTCAGGTCACTGACATGGGAACAAGACAGGCGAGTCTTGTTGATGATGTGAGTCGCAAGGATTGGGTCAAGATAACTTTATCTAGTAAAAAAGATCGCCCAATTGATGCTTGGTATGCCGCTAATTCCCGAGAGCCTGTCAGAGACGAAACTATTCGTTCAGGTTTTATACCTTGCGGTGCAGTAATAGAGCGAAGTGGTATTCCCACAACGTCATCAAAGCCGAAGTATAGTCTTGAACCATCTTTTGCAAATTTATTTGATGAAGAACTGATTGGTAGTGATTTAGATATTGCTATAACACAATGGCAAAATACCCATTTAAATAAAGCCGCATTATCTAGATTACGTCTTATGAAATCAGGAGCTGCGATTGCAGAAGATGCAGTAGTTGTCACTTTTCCAAATGGTGAGCAAAGGACATTGGCGCCAGGACCTTCAAGTGTGATAGCTAAGGCTGTTATTGAGGTTTTTGCTCCAACCTTTCTTAAATCTCCGGCCATTCTCTGGTTATCGGAGTCTGGTAATAAAGTCGTTGCTCGTGATGAAGGATTAGCAAAAGCATTAGGTTTAAGGATTGATGCATCTAAAGCACTTCCCGATATAATCCTTATCGACTTAGGGCATGATAGCAGTGGCGCAGATATGTTGGTTGTGTTTACTGAGGTCGTAGCTACTGATGGACCAATAAATAGAGAGAGGAAGAGTGCGTTAACAAAATTGGCTCTGGAGGCAGGTTTCAGCGAAAGTCACTTAGCGTTCCTGACCGCTTTTATGGATAGGGGGAGTACGCCGTTCAAAAAATCAATCTCTGAGTTAGCTTGGGGTTCTTATGCGTGGTTTGTGTCTGAGCCTGAGAATTTGATTGATTTAAAGGATGGCCAGCCACTTAAATTATCGGATAGAAGCTAAGTCGATACTGCTGATAGTAGGGATGCATGCATTGAGTGCATAAATATGCATGATGACCCGGTGCGGTTTTACCCCCGTAGAGCCCGCACTTGGGCGGCTCACGCCGGATCACGCAACTGCATGAAAAGTGATACATGAAACGGGCAGGCGAGGCGGGGATAGCATTGTGCGCAGAACTAGTTTCACTTTGCGAATTATTCACCAACATTATTATTAAATTCATAGTCAGCTAGGCGAGTATTTACAAAGTAAATTTCGAGATCTCAATATGCCAAGCTATGAATGCTCAGTTAAAACTGTGAGGTATGTTGAATAATTTATCTGCAAATAACTTAGTGATAGAAAAAATCTCAACATTGCTTTAATGTGAGGGTAAGGTGATTATTTATATTATGATTTTTAGGGAATGAAATGTCTCAAAACAATGAAGATCCAAATTCTGTTTTTGGTTCAGGTTATGTACCTACACTGAGTAACTCGCAGAATAATGGCTTGGGACTTGGGTGGGGGCTAGGTTCCATACAATTACCTGAAGCAAGAAATTTATGGTATAACAATCAAGATATTCACTTGGAGGGGTGGAAATTTGTATCTTGTAGAATGGACAATTGCAAGCTTTTCGTATCATCAGGAAACTTCATCCTGGAAAATTGTTTCGTGGATAGTCAAACCATGGTGTTATATCAGGGAAATAGTCTTCGATTAATCCAATTATTCAATAGAGGAAACGAATGGCTTAGAATGAACTACCCTATATTCGCCCCTCGTTTTAACGGTGATGGCACGATAAGCGTCGGGGTGTAATTATGGAAGGCCCGAAGTTTGAAACCAAAATGGCTCTCTTGCCAAGGAATAGCCAAATATTTATTGTCACCAGTTTACTTTTTAGTGTGTTATGTTTCTTCGCTGCTTTTGCTTTCTCCTGGTTTGATAAAAACTATTTATTACCTTTGGCTGTGGCAATTATATTCCTCGGTGTGAGTGTGATTTTATTTTTATTAACACATCGAGCAACAGATCTAAAAAACACATCACCTCTAAACATTGACCTATCAGCTAATGGTGATAAAAAAATACAAGTTGACTCTCAGTTACTGTTAAATCAGAAGTACATAGCATTAGTTATTAACTTAATGACAAACATATCTAATCTACCAACTCCATCAGGCATGGTAAATGATCAAGGAAAGATAATTAAAAATTCGAAAGAAAAAGCTATAGAGCAAGTTAATAATGCTAATGGTGAAATCAAGGCTGTATTTGAAGAGAACATTAGGAATATTAGAGATGGAAATATAAAATTTGAAGAACCTAATTTTCATCAAGAACCTTCTTTCGAAGAAAACATTAACACCTTTGAAGGTGGAGTGAAAATAATAGATGGTTACAACGAAAATTAAGCACTAAAATCCGTCACCTAGTGACGTATTTTACTTAACTTATTTATAACTCATATTTAGAAAAAATAATTATCTCTTCCCTAGGCTGTGTCCCTCAATTAAAAATGGTATGCTGATCCTTAGCTATCCCCTCATATGAGTGAGGCATGGTACGGCTTCTGAGGTATGATCTCCGTTATTGACCCGCTAATAACGAGCAGACAATCTCCATGCTTAACCACGAAATAATCCTTAACCACATTGATGACATATTCGGGCAGGACATGCATGCCAAGCGTGTATTGTCGCTCGCCAATGCAACCCACGGGGTGATTGAGTCGGGCTCATTGGCCATCCATGCAATTGGCAATGGGCTCTCTTTGGCAAGCGGCCTTGAGCGAAAGCACGCCGTCAAGCAGGTTGATAGACTGCTCACCAACACTAAACTAAACGTCTGGAGCCTGTTTGATGACTGGGTTCCCTATGTGGTGGCTGAACGTACTGACATCGTCGTCTCCATGGATTGGACTGAGTTTGATACTGATGACCACAGCACCCTGGTTATCAGCTTGCAAACCAACCATGGACGCAACACGCCGCTCCTGTGGAAAACCCACCAGAAATCCTTGCTCAAAGGGCAACGCAACGCTCATGAAAAGGCGCTGTTAACCAAGCTCAGGAAGACCTTGCCGCAAGGGGTTTTTGTCACCGTCGTGGCGGACCGTGGCTTCGGTTATATGGCGTTGTTTGAACGTCTTGAACAAGAGTTGGGTTTTGCCTATATCATTCGTTTTAAAAGCAATATTCTCGTTGGCTACCCAGGTATGGCTCAGGTGCCGGCGACTGAATGGCTTACCCCGACCGGGCGAACTCGCACGCTCAAAGAGGTGGAGCTTACCGGGCAACGACAGCGGGTCGAGCGGGTCTATTGCTGTCACAAGAGCGGTATGAAAGAGCCGTGGTTTCTGGCGAGTAATCGCGTCGATTTGAGCGCTGCCAAGGCCTTGAGTCTGTATGGTCAGCGCTGGGGTATCGAGAGCAGTTTTCGGGACATCAAGGACTACAGATTTGGCATGGGAATGGGTCAGGTTCGTGTCAAAAATCCGGCACGACGCGACCGATTATTTCTGTTCAGTGCGCTGGCGATAGTCCTGTTGACGCTGCTGGGCAAGGCGGGTGACAGCGTGGGTCTGGAACGAACGATCAAGGTCAATACCAGCAAAAGCCGAACGTATTCATTTTTCCGACAGGGTGTCATCTACTATCAGTTGCTGCCTAAAATGAAAGAAGCCTACGCGACGTTGTTGATGGAGAAGTTTACTTATTACCTGAGGCAGCATCGGTTATATACCCGCACACTTGGAATTATTTGAGTCTCTAAAAATGAGGGGATCATTGCAGCATCGGTTATATACCCGCACACTTGGAATTATTTGAGTCTCTAAAAATGAGGGGATCATTAAGATGCTGATCACCTAATTTTCAGACAGTTATCGCTATGGCTCGCTACGATTTTCCTGATGCTGCATGGGCACTTATCCTGCCATTATTACCTCCAGAACGCTCTCAGCGCCCTGGGCATCCCTATATTGAACACCGTAAAGTCATCAATGGCATGTTTTGGGTTCTGTGCTCTGGGGCTCCCTGGCGTGATTTACCCGAACGCTATGGGTCATGGAAAACCGTCTACAACCGTTTCAACCGGTGGGCAAAAAAAGGCATCATTAACTCTATATTCAATAAGTTACTTTCCATTCTTGATGAACATAAGTTGCTCGACTGGTCTGCTATCTCTCTGGATGGTAGCAATATTCGTGCAATTCGTTGTGCTGCCGGTGCCCAAAAAAACATCCCGATATCACCCGTGATCATGGCTTGGGTCGCTCACGAGGCGGTTATGGCACCAAAATCCATCTGGCAACAGACGGAAACGGGTTTCCCTTAAATATCGCGCTGAGTGCGGGTCAAGCTCATGAAAGTCAGTTTGCGCTACGGCTGTTAGATGGCATCGGCGTTCTGAGAAAAAATGGTTTTATGAAGCGTCGAGGCAAGGCCGTTCTCGCTGATAAAGCCTATTCAAACAAGGCATTACGTAGTGAGTTAAAGCGGAGTGGTATCAAGGTCGTTATTCCGCATAAGTCGAATGAAAAGGCCAGTACAGATGGACGAACCCGATTTGATAAAGAGACTTATCGTAAGCGCAATGTTGTAGAAAGAAGCTTTGGTTTACTGAAAGAAAACCGCCGCATAGCAACGCGTTATGAAAAAACAGCGAGGAACTACCTGTCGATGGTTCAACTGGGCTGTATCCGGCTGTTTTTACGACGAATATGTAATTGAGGGACACAGCCTAATCTATCCATTAATCTCTTTCATCCATTTCTGTAACGACGCTAATTCGTTGCGCACAAATATCTGACTGGCCTTCTCCACATCCCCAAAACCCCCGGTATTGTCCAGGATGATCCCTATCATCTGCGGCGGCACACGGTGCGCACTCAGCAGATCGTCGCGGCTGGAGTTTTTGATATTGAAAAAATCATCTTTGGTGGCGACCTCACTCAACGGCAAAATCTTGATGCCGTTAGGCGCGTACATAAGCAGGTTACGGAAGTTGCCTAACCCTTCGGTATCGCGCATCGCCTGCCGCATCCTGTCCACGTTACTGGTGCTTTGTGCTGTGTCGGTCATATACAGGATATACCCCGAGTTTGCGCCGTTCTGGTAATACTTGCGGCGAAACAGCGTGGCGGCTTCATTCAGCCATGCGGAGTTCAACGCGCTCAGGTATTCCGGCAGGCCGTACAGTTCCTGATTGATATCCGGTTCAATCAGGTGAAATACGCTCCCGGGTGCAAATTGGTGCGCCTCTTTCCAGTCTTGCACAAACCAGTAAGTATCCGGCACCACACCCGATGGGGGTATTTGGCTGGGAACACTGTGGATCTGAAAGAAGCCTGCGAAAGCAGGTTTTTTCGCCTGTAAAAAATGCGCCGCCATTTTGTCGCCATCGGATAACTTATTGCAATGTAGATAATTTTTTTAAAAGACACTAAAATTCAGGCAATAAAAAACCCGCTAGTCTTGAACCTGAAACGGCGGGACTAACGGGCTCCACAAATTGGGGACATCAAAGAAAAGCAGTGGCACTAATTCAGACTATCGTCAGATCGAAAAGTTCTGGTGGCCGATAAAAAAATCAAAAATATTTTGCCATTGAATCATTTCTTTCGTTGATGCGTTATCCCCATATGCCTGGCCAGATCACCACAATGAGCGAACCTGCCAGCGTTAACAATACGTTAGCGATAGCGTAGGTCCCAGCATAACCCAGCGCAGGGATGTTGCTGCGTGCCGTATCGCTGATGATCTCCATCGCCGGGGCACAGGTACGTGCCCCCATGATGGCACCGAACAGCAGGGCTCGGTTCATCCGCAAGACGTAAGCCCCGAACAGGAAGCAGATGATCACCGGTACCAGGCTGACGATTAAGCCCGCAATCAGCATCTGGCCGCCAACGGCACCCAAGCTGTTCCCAATGCCCGCGCCAGCACTCAGGCCAACACCCGCCATAAACACCATCAGGCCAAACTCTTTCACCATATTGAGCGCACCCTGCGGGATGTAGCCGAACGTTGGGTGGTTGGCGCGCAGGAAGCCAAGCATGATGCCAGACATCAACAGACCGGCAGCGTTGCCGATGCCGAATGAGAAGTTGCTGAACTGGATGGTGATTTGCCCAATCAGTAAACCGATAATAAAGAAAGCGCAGAAGGCCAGCAGGTCGGTGACCTGGCTGTGAATAGAGATAAACCCGATTTTTTCTGCCACGCTCTTCACACGGCGCGCATCACCGCTAACCTGCAACACGTCACCTTTATTCAGCACAATGCTGTCGTCAATCGGCATTTCAATCTGGCTGCGGATCACGCGATTCAGGAAGCAGCCGTGATCGGTCAGTTTCAACTGACTCAGGCGTTTACCCACGGCGTTGCTGTTTTTCACCACAATCTCTTCGGTCACGATGCGCATATCCAGCAGGTCGCGGTCGAACACTTCTTTACCGTTACGGAAGCTGGGATCGAGGCGTGCATGGGCATCGGGATAGCCCACCAGCGAGATTTCGTCCCCAACCTGCAACACGGCATCACCGTCCGGGTTGGCCAGAATACCGTTGCGGCGAATGCGTTCGATATAACAGCCCGTTTGGCGGTAAATACCGAGTTCACGCAGATTTTTGCCATCTGCCCAGGCAACCAGTTCCTGACCAACACGATAGGCGCGGATCACCGGCAGATAGACTTTGCGCTGGCTATCGGTATCCAGGCCACGCTCGCGGGCAATCTGTTGGGCGGATGTCGGGAGATCCTGATGCTGCAATTTTGGCAGGTAGCGTGCGCCAAAAATCAGGCTCACCAGGCCGATCAGGTAAGTCAGGGCATAGCCCAGGCTCAGATGATCCTGGGCCAACAGCAGCGCCGGGCCATTGGTAATGGTGTTACGCAGCGTATCGCCAGCGCCTACCAGCACGGGTGTAGAGGTCATTGAACCGGCGAGCATACCGGCGGTGAGGCCGATATCCCATTGGAACAGTTTGCCAAGACCGATAGCGATCACCATCGCTGAACCGACCATCACCAGCGCCAGCATGAAGTAATTTTTGCCGTCGCGGAAAAAAATCGAGAAAAAGTTCGGGCCGGCTTCAACGCCAACGCAGAAAATAAACAGCATAAAACCGAGATTCAGGGCTTCGGTGTTAATGGCGAAGTGTTGCTGGCCGAGCAACAGCGATACCACTAAAACGCCAATGGAATTACCGAGTTGAACGGAACCCAGACGGAGTTTTCCAAGGCAGAGCCCCAGGGCGAGTACCACAAACAGTAACAGGATATAGTTACCGCTTAACAAACTAGCGACGTTTATGTTCACGTAGGATAACTTATTGTTTACCAGTAAATTCTTGATGTATAAAACTATAAGATATAAATTTACCTATAGAATATAGGGATAAAAACTTATAGAACAGCTAACCAGCGGAAGGCAATTCAGACCATCGATCAGCGGCGCTTATTCTAGTCTCTATGACGCGCGACAGCCAGCATAAAGCATGCCTGTATGCGCCGCCCGATGCATTTAACCCTTTTTATAGCCAAGGAAAAGTTCAGTCAGCGTTGCCAGCTTTGGCTGCGCATCACAACGTCTGTGAGAAGACTGTTTTTACGATGTAGCCAGTGGTCACATCGCTAAAGGGGAGAAGTGTATGACAAGCTATCGCTACTGGCTGGGTATTTTCAGCAGTTTCTTGCTGTTTAGCCTGGTTTTTCTGGGCCAGAAGGGCGGGGTTTTCAGCGGTTCAGAGTCTGCTCATAATGGTGAGACAGGTTTGCTGCTGTTTGTGATCCCTGGTGCTATTGCCAGCTATCTGTCGAGCAAGAAACGCATTTTGTGTCCACTGCTCGGGGCGCTCTATGCGGTGCCACTTTGTCTGTTTATCCGTCATTTCTGGCTGACGCCCGGTTATTCACTTTGGCAGGAGTTGGCGTATATCGTTAGTGCGGTGTTCTGGTGCGT
Organism: Serratia sp. YWN4; assembly: GCF_055790845.1. Lineage (NCBI taxonomy): Bacteria > Pseudomonadati > Pseudomonadota > Gammaproteobacteria > Enterobacterales > Yersiniaceae > Serratia > Serratia sp. YWN4. Next base: position 3,404,031 of record NZ_CM147696.1, on the reverse strand, counting down.
TTTTGGTGCCATGCTGTCTTTGTTCATGCGGGTTATTATGCATGCGCTGCAGCAGCTTCACTCGCGTGGCAGGCAGTAATGAATCAAAAGGCGCCCTGAGGCGCCTTTTCACTGTTTTACCGCAAATAGTTACTGAAACAGGTTCAGATTTTCTTTGGCATAGGCTTCAAAATCAGTGCAGCCGCCAATGTGTTTCTCATCGATAAAGATCTGTGGCACGGTTTCTACCGGTTTGCCGACCGTTTTTTCCAGATCGGCTTTGGAGATACCTTCAGCGTGGATATCAACATAGCGGAAGTTGAAATCGTCACGCTCTTCAGTCAATTTTTCTGCCAACTCTTTAGCACGGACACAGTAAGGACAGCCGGGACGGCCGAAGATTACAGCAAACATGTCACACTCCTAGTCTGTTATTCAAATCATTGACCGCTATTGTAACGACATTCCATCCGTCATAAAAAGACATCAGTAGCGCGATCACTCACGTTCTTGGCTCTTACTATGCCCGTTGCCGCAGGTAAAAAAAAGCAGGATCTGCCTGTTGGTCTGATTCATAGAACCGATTAATCATCAGGGGCTGTTGCGGCGGCGGGGAATTCACTACACTGAGCACAGCAAGTCTGGAGAAGAAAAATATGCGTTCATTCGGTGACTTACCCCGCTCGGTATTGGTGCTCGAAGGGTTGGGCATGGTGTTGTTGGTGCTTGCCTACCTGAGTATTAATGACTATGTGCGTTTGCCCGGCATACTGGCTTCGCAACAGGCGGCGGTTGGTATGATTTTCCTTGGTGTGGCGCTGATGGTTCCGGCTGCCGCGTATCTGGTCTGGCGCATGGCACAAGGGTTCAGCCCGTTACTGCGCGATCGCCAGTTGCCGAAGAAGGCGCCGCCAACGGATAAAAAAGACCACGGCCCGCAGGAGTGACTGCGGCCATGGGTGAAGGCCTGCCTGTGCAGGTGACAACGTCCCTGGGGTGACGAGTGAAAATTGCCATTCTTTCGCGTGATGGTTCATTGTATTCGTGCAAAAGGCTGCGGGCAGCAGCGGAACAGCGCGGTCACAGTATCGATATTATCGATCCGCTCTCTTGTTATATGAATATCAATCCGGCGGCGCCGACCATCCACTATCGTGGCCGCCAACTGGAGCGTTACGATGCGGTGATCCCGCGTATCGGCTCGGCGATGACCTTTTATGGTACCGCTGTGCTGCGCCAGTTTGAGTTGCTTGGCAGTTATCCGCTGAATGAATCTATCGCCATCACCCGCGCGCGCGACAAACTGCACTCGTTGCAACTGCTGGCGCGCCAGGGAATCGATCTGCCTATTACCGGTTTTGCCCATTCACCGGATGATACCGGCGATCTGATCGAACTGGTGGGCGGTGCGCCGCTGGTGGTGAAACTGGTGGAAGGTACTCAGGGCATTGGCGTGGTACTGGCGGAAACCCGTCAGGCGGCGGAGAGCGTGATCGACGCGTTCCGCGGCCTGAATGCCCATATTCTGGTGCAGGAATATATTCGTGAGGCCCAAGGCAGTGACATCCGGTGTCTGGTGGTTGGGGGGCGAGTGGTGGCAGCCATTGAGCGGCAGGCAAAACCCGGCGAGTTTCGTTCGAACCTGCATCGTGGTGGTACGGCTCGCAGAGTGCAAATTACCGGCAAGGAGCGTACTACGGCGATCAAAGCGGCCGCGACGCTCGGGTTGGACGTAGCCGGGGTCGATATTTTGCGCGCCGATCGTGGGCCGCTGGTGATGGAAGTGAATGCTTCCCCGGGGCTGGAAGGTGTAGAAACCACTACCGGGTTGGATATTGCCGGAATGATGCTTGAGTACATCGAACAGCGTTGTAAGCCAGGCTTTCGGTTGAAATCAGGAGGGGGATCTCAACGGTGGTAAAACCCTGGTTTTTCTAGTGCAAACTTGTCTTGCATCATTCGTAATTATCTGATTAACGAATTTAGTGCCTTTGATCGTGGTATATCGATTGAATATTCCGTAAGCTATGCGCCTTTTCACGTTTTGAATATTGTGAGGCTGGTTATCTATGGATTCACTCATCGTCCCCGATTTGGCGTTATTACGACGTTGGCTGGATCAATTGGGTATCTCATTCTTTGAATGTGACTCTTGCCAGGCGCTGCATCTGCCGCACATGCAAAACTTCGATGGTGTATTCGATGCCAAAATCGATCTGGTCGATGACGTGATTTTGTTCTCTGCGCTGGCAGAGGTAAAACCGACGGCGTTGATCCCGCTGGTGGCCGATCTGAGCCAGATTAATGCCAGCTCGCTGACTATCAAGGCATTTGTCGATATTCAGGATGATAACCTGCCAAAACTGATCGTCTGCCAGTCGCTGAGTATTACCGTTGGTGTGGCTTACGAACAGTTTGCCCACTTTATGCAACAGGGTGAAGAACAGATCTCGATGGTGATCCTGGAAGCCAGGGCGAATGATCTGCTGTTTATGGGGGATGAAGAAGAGAACCCGGCTACTGCCGCCCGCCAGCCAATGCTGCACTGATTCCCGCTGTACGTTATGCATGCCGTAGCTCCGGCGGCATGCTGATCCAGTTTCTCCCTGCAATGAAATATTCTGCATTTCTCTCTTATAGCCCTATATTTCTCGCTGTTTGTGCCGCAATTGGCGTATCACATAAAGAACCAGTGCATAAAAAATCGATAAAAGGCGTTTTTTACTGTGAAGACTGGTACACCCCGGCAACTCCGGTTATGCTGCTGATTCTGTTAAGGGCTTGCGTTTCCCTTTGCGGCCGCGCGGGCTAGGTAGATGAAAAAAGTTTATGTAATCAATTGCATAGCCATTCATTCGCGATCGTAACGATTGTGCTCGATGAGTCGAAGGTTTTGTATCCATTCAGGATACAAATTTACCCCCCTTGTTTTTGGAGGAAGTTACGGATGGTCAACCAACGTAAAAAGTGGTTATCGGGTGTTGTCGCCGGTTTGCTGATGGCGGCTTCCGTCACCGCATCAGCCGCGGAGAATACGCTGCACATCTACAATTGGTCCGACTATATTGCGCCGGATACCCTCGCTAAATTCCAGAAAGAAACTGGCATTAAAGTGGTGTATGACGTCTTTGACTCCAATGAAGTGCTGGAAGGCAAATTGATGGCGGGCAGTACCGGCTATGATCTGGTGGTGCCTTCGTCCAACTTCCTTGAGCGCCAGTCCAAAGCCGGTATTTTTGAACCGCTGGACAAGAGCAAGATACCCAATTACAAAAATCTCGATCCTGAGATGCTGAAATTGGTGGCCAATAACGATAAAGACAACAAGTACGGCATCCCTTACATGATGGTGACGACCGGTATCGGCTATAACGTCGATAAGGTGAAAGCCGCGCTGGGTAAAGATGCACCGGTTAACAGTTGGGATCTGATCCTCAAACCAGAGAATCTGGAAAAACTCAAAAGCTGTGGTGTGTCGTTCCTGGATGCGCCAAGTGAAGTGTATGCCACCGTACTGCACTACCTGGGCAAAGATCCGAACAGCACCAATGCGGAAGATTACATTGGGGCGGCGAACGATTTACTGATGAAACTGCGCCCGAACATCCGTTATTTCCACTCTTCTCAATACATTAACGATCTGGCGAACGGGGATATCTGTGTGGCGATCGGCTGGTCCGGTGACGTGATGCAGGCGGCCAACCGTGCCAAGGAAGCGAAAAACGGTGTGAACGTGGCCTATACCATTCCGCAGGAAGGGGCACTGGCTTATTTTGACATGTTCGCGATGCCAGCAGATGCGAAAAACAAAGATGCGGCTTACCAGTTCCTGAACTTCCTGCTGAAACCAGAAATCATCGCGGATATCAGCAACCACGTCTTTTATGCCAATGCGGTTAAAGAAGCCACTCCACTGGTTAATGCCGAGGTGCGTGATAACCCGAACATTTATCCGCCAGCGGACATTCGTGCCAAGCTGTTTGCGCTGAACGTGCAGTCGCCGAAAGTTGACCGTGTTATTACCCGTGCCTGGACTAAAGTTAAAAGCGGGAAGTAATGTTTAAAAGCTCTACAGGTAGGGCTTGATATTATCTGACCAGCAGGCGGGGGTTATTCCCGCCTGCTTTGCCATTTTGGGCCATGGCAATAGCTGTGGTTATTTGTACTGTTTTAGCCGGAGAGCACCCCGATTGAACGACGCCATTCCTCGTCCTCAAGCCAAATCGCAGAAGGTATTCACCCCTCTGCTGGAAATTCGTAACCTCACCAAAACCTTTGATGGCCAGAATGCGGTCGAAGACGTCAGCCTGACGATCTATAAAGGCGAAATCTTTGCGCTGCTTGGCCCTTCCGGTTGCGGAAAATCCACGCTGTTGCGCATGCTGGCTGGCTTTGAACAGCCAACCGAAGGGCAGATTGTTCTTGATGGTCAGGACATGTCCCACGTCCCGCCTTACCAACGCCCGGTGAACATGATGTTCCAGTCCTATGCGTTATTCCCGCATATGACGGTGGAGCAAAATATTGCTTTTGGCCTTAAGCAGGACAAAATGCCGCGTGCGGAAATCAACGAGCGCGTAACGGAGATGCTTTCTCTGGTGCACATGCAGGAATACGCGAAGCGTAAGCCGCACCAGCTTTCCGGTGGCCAGCGCCAACGCGTGGCACTGGCACGCAGCCTGGCTAAACGGCCAAAACTGCTGTTGCTGGATGAGCCTATGGGGGCGCTGGATAAAAAACTGCGCGATCGCATGCAGCTTGAGGTGGTGGATATCCTGGAGCGCGTGGGCGTGACCTGCGTGATGGTCACCCACGATCAGGAAGAAGCGATGACCATGGCGGGGCGTATTGCCATTATGAATCGCGGCAAGTTTGTGCAGATTGGTGAGCCGGAAGAGATTTATGAGCATCCGAACAGCCGTTTCAGCGCCGAATTTATCGGTTCGGTCAACGTGTTCGATTGCGTGCTGCAAGAGCGGCGCGATGATGCCCTGATCCTGCAAAGCCCCGGCCTGCGCCATGCACTGAAGGTGGATCCTGATTCTTCGGTCGTGGATGGGGTGCCGATCCAGGTGGCACTGCGTCCAGAAAAAATCATGCTGTGTGAAGATCTGCCGGAAGATGGCTGCAACTTTGCCATTGGTGAAGTGGTGAATATTGCTTACCTGGGGGATTTATCGATCTACCACGTGAAATTACTCAGTGGGCAGATGATCAGCGCTCAGTTGCAGAATGGTCACCGTTTCCGTAAAGGAATGCCGACCTGGGGTGACGAAGTGCGCCTATGCTGGGAAACCGATAGCTGTGTGGTCTTGACGGTGTAGTTGAGAAGGTGAGGAGTAACCATTATGACATTGCTTTCTGAACGTACGCCGGAGCCCCCGGCACGCACGCCCGGTGCGATAAAAGCCTTTATCCAGCGTTTGCAAATGGCTCATGGCCGCAAGCTGGTGATCGCGTTGCCGTACCTGTGGCTGGTGCTGCTGTTTATGCTGCCATTCCTGATCGTGTTCAAGATCAGCCTGTCGGAATTGGCGCTGGCAGTCCCACCTTATACCGATCTGATGAGCTGGGCGGACGGCAAGCTCGACATTGCGCTGAACTTTGCCAACTATCTGCTGCTGGCCGAAGATCCGCTGTATATTGATGCCTATCTGCAATCGCTGCAAATTGCGTTTGTCTCTACGCTGTGCTGCCTGGCGATCGGTTACCCGCTGGCGTGGGCGGTGGCACACAGTAAATCATCGACCCGTAATATTCTGCTGTTGCTGGTGATTTTACCGTCTTGGACATCGTTCCTGATCCGCGTGTATGCCTGGATGGGGATCCTGAAGAACAACGGCGTACTGAATAACTTCCTGATGTGGTTAGGGGTGATCGATCAGCCGTTGGTGATCCTCCATACCAATCTGGCGGTGTATATCGGCGTGGTTTATTCCTATCTGCCATTTATGGTGTTGCCGATTTATACCGCATTAACGCGTCTCGATTATTCGCTGGTGGAAGCTTCGCTGGATCTCGGTGCCAAGCCGCTGAAAACCTTTTTCAGCGTGATTGTGCCATTGACGCGCGGCGGCATTATTGCCGGTTCGATGCTGGTATTTATCCCGGCGGTGGGGGAGTTTGTGATCCCGGAACTGCTCGGCGGGCCGGATAGCATCATGATCGGCCGCGTGCTGTGGCAGGAGTTCTTCAACAACCGCGACTGGCCGGTGGCCTCGGCGGTTGCCACTATCATGCTGCTGCTGTTGATTGTACCGATTATCTGGTTCCACAAGCACCAGAACAAGGAAATGGGAGGGCAGGGATGAATAACTTGCCGGTCGTACGTTCACCATGGCGCATCGCCATTCTGGTGGTAGGTTTCACCTTCCTCTACGCACCGATGCTGATGCTGGTGATTTACTCGTTTAACAGCTCGAAGCTGGTTACGGTGTGGGCAGGGTGGTCAATCCGTTGGTACGTTGAGCTGTTTAATGACTCGGCGATGATCAGCGCCGTTGGCCTGAGCCTGACCATTGCGGCGGCGTCGGCCACGGCGGCGGTGATCCTCGGTACTATTGCCGCCGTGGTGATGGTGCGCTTTGGCCGTTTCCGTGGTTCAACCGGTTTTGCCTTTATGCTGACGGCACCGCTGGTAATGCCGGACGTGATCACCGGTTTGTCGTTGCTGCTGCTGTTTGTTGCCATGGGGCATGCTTTTGGTTGGCCGTCGGAACGTGGGATGTTCACCATCTGGCTGGCGCACGTCACTTTCTGTACCGCCTATGTTTCGGTGGTGATCAGTTCGCGCCTGCGTGAGCTTGATCGTTCGATCGAAGAAGCTGCGATGGATCTGGGGGCAACGCCGCTGAAAGTGTTCTTTGTGATCACCTTGCCAATGATTGCTCCAGCCTTGATCTCCGGTTGGATGCTGGCGTTTACCCTGTCGCTGGATGATTTGGTGATTGCCAGCTTCGTTGCCGGGCCAGGAGCTACCACGCTGCCGATGCTGGTGTTCTCCAGCGTGCGGATGGGGGTCAACCCGGAAATCAACGCCTTGGCGACGCTGATCCTGCTGGTGGTTGGTGTGCTCGGTTTTATTGCCTGGTGGTTTATGGCGCGTGCAGAGAAACAGCGTGCGCGTGAGCTGCAAAGGGCTGCCCGCGGCTGATCGTCGTATCTAGCGATTAACCTGGCTCAACGCGCCGCCTGATCAGGCGGCGCTTTTTCATTACCCACAAGTAAGTTTTTGTGGGTATACAGTGCTACAATCTGCGCCCTCATTAGTCATCCTGATTTCACGGTTAATATTCATGCATTGCGCTTTGTACTCGGCGGGCACCTGCCGTTCCTGTCAGTGGCTGGAAAAACCTTACCCGCAGCAACTGGCTGAAAAACAGCATCACCTGCAATCGCTGCTGGCTGGGCACCCGGTTGCGGAGTGGCTGGAACCGGTTGCCGGGGAGCAAAGTGCATTTCGCAATAAGGCGAAAATGGTGGTCAGCGGCAGCGTTGAACGCCCGCTATTGGGGATGTTGCACCGTGATGGCTCGTCGGTTGATTTGTGCGCCTGTCCGCTCTATCCCGCCAGTTTTGCACCGGTATTTAGCCTATTAAAAAGCTTTATTGCCCGTGCTGGGTTAACGCCCTACAACGTGGCGCGTAAGCGCGGTGAGTTGAAATATTTACTGCTAACTGAAAGCACCTGTAATGGCGGCATGATGCTGCGCTTTGTGCTGCGTTCAGAGAACAAGCTGGCGCAGCTGCGTGCTGCTTTGCCCTGGTTACAGCAGCAGTTACCGCAGTTGCAGGTTATCTCCGCCAATATTCAGCCAGTGCATATGGCGATCATGGAGGGGGAATGCGAAATCCCGTTGACCGAACAGCAAACGTTGGAAGAGCAGTTCAATCAGATACCGCTATATATTCGCCCGCAGAGCTTTTTCCAGACTAACCCGCAGGTTGCCAGCCGCCTGTACGCGACCGCGCGCGATTGGGTGCATGCTTTGGGTATTAGCAGCATGTGGGATCTGTTTTGCGGCGTGGGCGGCTTTGGTTTGCACTGCGCGCAGCCGCAAACGCGCCTGACCGGTATCGAGATCAGCGCGGAGGCCATCGCCTGTGCCAGATTGTCGGCACAAAAGCTGGGTTTGCAGCAGGTTGATTTTCAGGCGTTGGATTCAACCCGCTTTGCCACCGCAGAAGGCAGCGTTCCTGAACTGGTGGTGGTTAACCCACCGCGGCGAGGGATTGGTAAAGACCTGTGTGATTATCTCAACCGCATGGCGCCGGGGTATATCCTCTATTCGAGCTGTAACGCAGAAACTATGGCGAAGGATATTGTGATGTTAGTGGATTACCGTATTGAGCGCGTGCAACTGTTCGACATGTTCCCACATACCGCACACTATGAAGTGTTGACGCTGCTGGTGCGCAAGTAACAAGGGCCCGACAAGCAGGCCCGTAAGACGTGAGTGGTCAGCTTACTGTGGGAACCACTTATCGTTGATCGCCTTGTAGGTGCCGTCCGCTTTGATAGCTTCCAGAGCGGTATTCAGTTTGGCCAACAGCGCCTGATTATCTGGGCGCACCGCAATGCCTAAGCCGGTGCCGAAGTAGGCCGCGTCGGTGACATGCTCACCCACCGGTGCCAGAGTTGGGCTCGTCTTCAGCCATTGATTGACCACTGCCGTATCACCGAATACGCCATCGATACGGCCGTTTTTCAGCTCCAGAACCGCATTCTGGTAGCTGTCATAAGAGACTGTGTTGATGTCAGGGTGTCTATCCTGCATGTATTTCTGGTGAGTGGTGCCGTTCTCCATCCCGACCTTTTTGCCTTTCAAATCCGCCAGTGAGTTGAACTTCCCTTTCTCAGCGATCACGATCGCCGAGTTGGCATAGTACGGCTGAGTGAAAGAAACCTGCTTGCTGCGCTCTGGCGTGATGTCCATTCCAGAAATTACCGCATCGTATTTTTTGAATTTCAGCGCGGCGATGAGGCTATCAAATGCATGATTGGTAAAGGTGCATTCAGCTTGCATCTGTTTGCACAACGCCTTCGCCAGATCGATATCAAAACCGACGATCTGGTTACTGGCATCGAGAGATTCGAACGGCGGATAGGTTGCCGAAGAGGCAAAACGAATGGTATCCGCAGCGCTGGCGTTAAAGGCGATCCCGGCCAGCATCGTGGCGGCAAGCAATAGCTTTTTCATGGGTAAAACTCCTGTCAGAAATGGTTTTTATCGCGCCATCATTGGTTTTTACCTAACGGTATTTTGGATGGCTATGCGGATTAATATGTCATTTAATGAATTTATATGCAATTTAAATGACTTAAAATTTAATTTTGCGCATAAAAAAGCCCCGCATTGAGCAGGGCCGAATAGAGCAGGGGCGATCAGTTACGGCGTTCAAATGCCAGTGCGCGGCGTTCGATCAGACGCATCAGCAACGTCAGCAAGCCGTTGACGCACAGGTAAACGATACCTGCGGCACCGAACACCATCACATCATAAGTGCGGCCATACATCAGTTGGCTGTAGCCCATCACTTCCATCAGCGTAATGGTGTAAGCCAGCGAAGTACTTTTGAATACCAGTACCACCTCGTTGGAATAGGACGACAGCGCACGCTTGAAGGCAAACGGCAGCAGAATTCGCAGCGTTTGCTGGCGCGACATGCCCAGCGCTTCGCAGGACTGCCATTGGCCTGCCGGGATAGCGCGTACCGCACCGTGGAACAGCAGGGTGGTATAGGCCGCACTGTTTAGCGCCAGCGCGATCATCGCACACAGCCAGGGCTGTGAAAGCAGGCTCCACAGCCATGGATATTCGCGGATCGCCGGGAACTGGCCTGGGCCGTAGTAGATCAGGAAGATCTGCACCAGCAATGGGGTGCCGGTAAAGAGCGTGATGTAGAGCTTCACCAATGGGGTGAGCACCGGCGTTTTCAGCGTCAGGATCACCGTCAGCAGCAGCGACAACAGCAGCGAAACAAACAGCGCCGCAATGGTCAGCGTCAGGCTGGTATGCAGCCCTTTGAGGATTTCTGGTAGGAACTCAAGCATTAGGATGGCCCCCGTTCAAAACGCGTCGTACGGAGTTCGATCCGTTTGAGGATGTACTGGCTGAGCAGGGTGACGACCAGGTAGATCGCCGCTGCGATCACATACCAGGTAAACGGCTCCTGAGTACGGGTGGCGATACTCTTGGTTTGCAGCATCAAATCATTGACGCTGATCAGCGATACCAGCGCGGTATCTTTCAGCAGCACCAGCCATTGGTTACCTAATCCAGGTAACGCGTGACGCCACATCTGCGGCATGATCAGGCGGAAGAAGATCGCTGCTTTCCCCAAGCCCAGTGCCTGGCCGGATTCCCATTGGCCCTGTGGCACCGCTTTCAGCGCGCCACGCAGCGTTTGTGAGGCATAGGCCGAATAGAGCAGGGCCAGAGCGATCACGCCGCACAGGAACGGGCTGACGTCGAAGTTATCGATAGCCAACTGTACCGGCAACTGGAACAGACCAAAATTCAGGGTAAAGCCGTCCGACAGCATCAGTAACAGCTGCGATGAACCGAAATAGATGAACAGCACCACCAGAATTTCCGGCAGGCCGCGCAGCAGGGTCACCCAGGCGGTGCCGAGCCAACTGACCACTTTCCAGCGCGATGACTCCCAGACGGCAAACAGCATCGCCAGGATCAGTCCGAGGACCAGGGCACAAACGGCAAGGCCGACGGTCATCCCGGCGGCGCTTGCTAAAGGTTGGATTTCATTCATGGATGATGATTACTGCTGGAACCATTTTTTGTAGATGGTTTCGTAAGTCCCATCCTGTTTGATTTTGTCCAGGGCGGCGTTGAACTTGCCCTGCAGTTCGGTATTTTGCAGGCGTACGGCGATGCCCAGCCCGGTACCGAAGTAACCTTTGTCCGTCACCTTGTCACCCAGGGTAGCCAACTCCGCGTTCTGCTTCAGCCAATCGTTAACCACGGCGCTATCACCGAATACCGCATCAACACGGCCATTTTTCAGATCCAGAATGGCGTTCTGATAGCTGTCGTAAGGCACGGTGGTGATTTCCGGGTGCTTGTCGGTCAGGTATTTCTGGTGAGTGGTGCCGTTCTGCACGCCAACGCGTTTGCCTTTCAGCGCAGCCACGTCGGTCACTTTGCCTTTCTGGACGATGAACAACGCCGAGTTGGCATAGTAAGGTTGGGTGAACAGCACCTGCTTTTCACGCTCAGGAGTGATATCCATCCCAGATATTACTGCCTCGAAACGTTTGAACTTCAGGCTAGGGATCAGGCTGTCAAACGCCTGATTGGTGAAGCTACAGTCGGCCTGGATCTCTTTACACAAGGCATTAGCCAGATCGACGTCAAAGCCCTGAATTTTATTGTCCGCACCGATAGATTCGAACGGAGGATAGGAAGCCTCCATAGCAAAACGGACGGTTTCGCCCGCGGAGGCGGAAACGCTGATGCCAGCCAGAACGGCGGCAATGATGAATTTTTTCATCGCAAACTCCCCTAAAAACAGCAAATCAATTTATTAGTGTGATAAGTAGTTGGCAAATTCAGCGGTTTGCGGCTGCGCAAAGTGGCTGGCATCGCCCTGTTCCACGATATGACCGTTTTCCATATACACCACACGGCTGGCGGTTTTACGCGCGACTTCAACTTCGTGGGTGACGATCACCTGAGTGATACCGGTACCGGCCAGTTCGCGGATGATGCTGACAATCTGGGCGGTGATTTCCGGATCCAGCGCGGCGGTTGGCTCATCGAACAGCAACACCTGAGGTTCCATCATCAGCGCCCGGGCAATGGCCACACGCTGCTGCTGACCACCGGAAAGATGCAGCGGGAAACGATCGGCGAAGTCGGTCAGGCGCAGGCGCTTGAGCAACTTATCGGCACGCTCCATCGCTTGTGCCTTGGTCAAGCCAAGCACGCGGCAAGGGGCTTCGATCAGATTCTGCACCACGGTCAGGTGGGGCCAGAGATTATATTGCTGGAATACCATGCCGACATTCTGGCGCAGCTCACGGATAGCTTTTTCACCCGGTGCGTGCTTGAAGTCGAACTGATTACCCGCGATCTGCAAGTGGCCTGAGCGTGGCATTTCGAGCAGGTTTAGCACCCGCAGCAACGAGCTTTTCCCCGCGCCGCTTGGGCCAAGCAGCACTAAGGTTTCCCCTGCTGGACAATCCAGCGTGATGTTAAACAGCGCCTGGTGCGCGCCGTAAAAGCAATTGATATCTTTTAGTTGAATACTCATGCGCCGGAATTGAATAGACATTGATGTCGCGAATGTTAACTTCCACAGAATACTTATGCAATCTTTGTGAGTTAAAATTTATTACTGTGCGTCATAACGATGAAACAATAGCACAAGATACCGCGACTTACGCACGAATGGCGGATTTGTCGCGCACTGTGTGATATTGGTAGCGAATTTTCTTAAATTGTTGGGAACTTGTGCGCAATCAAGGCGTGCTGCCGGTAATTGGCGTATAGCGTGCACCGGTTGAGGTGATATCCTTAATCAGGAAATCCGTGAAAAACACAGGAAGAAACAGGTGAACATCAGGTTAGGGATCGTTGCCATAGCGCTAATGCTGCTGGTGGGCTGCCAAAGTTCAGGGCACGACACGGTGGTGGATCGCGGCAGTTATCAGTTGGAAACGCGTCATCAGGCACAAGGGGCCGATCGGCGCATCCGTTTTCTGGTGATGCATTATACCGCCGAGGATTTCCATTCCTCGCTGAAAACCCTGACCGATGAACACGTCAGCGCCCATTATCTGTTGCCTGAGCATCCGCCATTACGCGATGGTAAACCGGTCGCCTTTCAACTGGTTCCTGAAGAGATGCGCGCCTGGCATGCCGGGGCCAGCAACTGGCGTGGGCGTAGCAATTTGAATGACACCTCGATCGGGATTGAGATCGTCAACCCAGGTTTCAGTCGTACTTTGCTGAGCAAGCAGTGGCAACCCTATACCGCCGAGCAAATCGATCTGCTGATTCGCCTCAGCAGCGATATTGTGCAGCGTTATGCCATGCAACCGACGGATGTGGTGGGCCACAGCGATATTGCTCCGCAGCGTAAACAGGATCCTGGGCCGTTATTCCCTTGGCAACAGTTGGCGCAGGCGGGCATCGGTGCCTGGCCGGATAAGCCGGTGGTCGAGCGCTATCTGGCGGGGCGCGATAAACAATTGCCGGTGCCGATGGCGGCACTGCTGGAGAAGCTGGCACGCTATGGTTACGCCGTCGATCCACTGTGGGATGCCAAGCAGCAGCGCAATGTGCTGGTGGCATTTCAGATGCACTTCCGGCCCAGCGATTATCGCGGTGAACCGGATGCAGAGAGTGAGGCGATTATTGATGCGTTGCTGGCAAAATATGGCGCAGTTCGCTGATTACAAACCGTGCAGCTTGCCGTGATCTTTCAGCCAGCGGGCCGTGCGGCTGATGCCTTCTTCCAGCGAAATCAGCGGCTGGTAGCCTAATTCCTGCTGTGCTCTGGAGGTATCCAGCGTCAGATCGAAGTTGAGTTTGGCTACGCCGTAATGGGTCAGTACCGGCTCTTTCTCGCTTTTGTTGCTCAGCTTTTCCATGCCGCGTGCCAGCATATCCAGCATCGGATAAGGCACTGAGCGGATGCGGCACTTCATGCCCAGTTCGTCGATCAGTTGCTGCACCACCACACGCAATGGGCATACCTGCTGATTGGTGATGTTGTAGGCGCGGCCAGACGGAGTATTTTCTTTCTGGGTCGCCAGCCACATGGCGTGGACGGCGTTTTCCAGATAAGTCATATCCACCAAGGCATTACCGCCGCGCGGCAGCAGCAGGCTGCCATAGTGCTTAATCATTTGCAGCAGGCGTGGCAGCATCACCTTGTCGTGCGGGCCAAACAGCCCCTGAGGGCGCAAAATCGTAAAGTGGGTATGCGGGTTGGATAACGCCAGTTGCTGGATCACCTGTTCACCGGCGGCTTTGCTGCGGGCAAACTCATTGGCAAAGCGCTGTGGGCGGAAATCCTCACCCACGTTGCGATGATGCCGGTAATCGAAGTAAATCGCCGGTGAAGAGATATGGATAAACTGCGAAACACCGTAAGCCGCCGCCCATTCACCCAAACGACGGGTGGCACGCACGTTGGCCAGCTCAAAGGCTTTTTCCGTGCCCCACGGAGAAGTAAAACTGGAGCAATGCCATAACACGTCCACATCCGCCAGCATGGCCTTGGCCTGCGAAGAGATCAGATTGGTGAGATCGGCATGAATGAATTCGGCACCCAATTTTTCCAGCAGGCTGCCCATTGCCTGGTTACGGCCGGTGGCACGCACTTTTATGCCCTGGCGGCGGAGATATTCAACGGCGTTACGGCCTAAACCACTGGTTGCACCGGTGACCAATACCTTCATAGCGAACTCGAGTTCTCACCAAAAATCAGGATGCTGAGCGGGGAGTTGCTACTCCCCGGCAAATAGGGCGCCATTCTTTCGTGAATCTGTGCGCTATGCAATCGGAAAGCACCCAACCGCTGCGGCAAACTGTGCGGTTGATCGGTAAATAGGCACTCCGCCATGTTCAAGGGCGCCGGTGGTCGTATTCTTCGGCCAGTTTGGCGATGCGCTTAGCCATACCGCGGAAAATAAACAGGTGCGCAGGCATCATTACAAACCAGTACAACAGCCCGCTGAAACCCGCAGGGTGCCACCAGGCGCGTACATCAAGCTGGCGGTGGTCGCCAAAATCTTTGATGCTGAATGTCAGCCTGCCAAGGCCCGGTGCTTTCATGCCAAACATCAGTGCCAACTGGCGCAGCGGCTTCATGGTGATCACCTTCCAGCCGTCCACCAGATCGCCAACCTCTAGCGTATCCCGCGCTGGTCGGCCATAAACGATGCCATTACCCGCCATATCATCCATGCGTGCGCGAATTTGCCACAGGATGTTGGCATAGAAGTAGCCTTCCTTGCCGCCCAGTTGCTGAACCACATGCCACAAGGCGGCACTAGAGGCTTGCGTATCCAGCGTGCAACCTGCGTGCTTCGGGTAAAATCCGTAGCCAGGCCGCCAGCGGGCGCGAGCTTCGGGATCGTAACCCCAGTCGGCGGAGTCGATCACTTCATCCTCGCGGCGCAGCGTTTCCTTTACCGCTTCATCAAAGGTTTGCAGCCGTTGTGGGATCAAGGCTTGCAACGGCGCGCCGTCGGCGGGGAGATCGTGATTTAATCCCTGGATCAGCGCGCTGGCAATCGAGGTGGGAACCGAGGTAATCATGCTGATAAACCACACCGAAATAAAACGCGTTGGCAGCGGGATCGGGATCAGCCAGCGTTTTTTGCCACTGATGACGATAAAGCGCTCGAACAGGGTTTGATAGCTGATGTATTCCGGCCCGGCGACGTCAAAAATACGGTTTTCCTGTGCCGGGTGTTGCAGTAACTCGGTCATATAGACCAGCAGATTTTCCAGTGCAACCGGAGAAGACTTGGAACGCACCCAGCGCGGCGGGGTGAGGATCGGCAAGTTATAGACCATGTCGCGCATCACTTCGAAGGCCGCAGAACCGGGACCAACGACGATGCTGGCACGCAATTCGGTCACCGGGATACCGCTCTGGCGCAGAATTTCGCCGGTCAACTTACGGGCGATCAGGTGCGGTGAGCTTTCGCCCTCCGGTTGCAACGCACCAAGAAAAATCACCTGTTTGACTTTAGAACCACGCAGGGCGATGCGCAGGTTTTCTGCTGCCTGGCGTTCTTTTTCAATAAAACCATCGCCATCACCCATGCCATGAATCAGGTAGTAGACGGCATCAATCTGCCACAGGGCTGCGGTCAGCGTCTCTGGGCGATAGATATCCACGTAGCGGCAATTCACGCGTGGCCAGTTTTGCTCTTCCAGCCATTCTATGCGACGCGCTGCGGCGGTGATCTCATGGCCCTGTTCCACCAGGCGGGGGATTAGATGCTGGCCGATATAGCCGCTGGCTCCGAGAACCAGAATACGTTGGGGTATCATCAATGCTGCCTTGTGTCATTAACGTTGGTGTAAGCGGAGTGACAGGATGCCAAATTTGCTGATTAAATGCATTTTTTGTGTGGGTATTCAGCGTTGCATTTGAGCTGGCGTCAGTCCACTATACGCAGCGTATCTTGCTATGAGTTCGTGAACTTCCATGAAAATCAATCATTTCTGTTATCTTTCCCTGGTGCTGGTATCCGTTGGCTGCCTGTACTTTTCAAACCCTCTGTGGGTCTGGTTGTTGCTGGTTAACCTGTTGACGCTGCTGGTTTATGGTGGCGATAAACTCGCTGCCTGCAAAGGGTGGCAGCGCGTGCCGGAAATCACGCTACTGCTGTTCGGGCTGATAGGGGGTTGGTTAGGCGCTATTTTAGGCCAACAGCTGTTCCGGCATAAAACGCAAAAACAGCCCTTCAAGACCTATTTTATGCTCAGCGTGGTGCTGAACCTGCTGGTCATCCTGGGAGCCGGTTATTGGTTCTACGGCCGGATGGTGGTTTGAGATCTTGTATGGTTAATCCCCTGAAAAGCCTCAGGGGATTGCGGTTAAACGGCCTCAGGCATGCTGATGCAGAAATGCCTGCCACAAATCGACCACTTTCTGCAGATCCTGACGGCTGACGTTGAGATGCGTCAGGATGCGCGTCAGCGGCCCTGAGCTGATCAACACGCCGTTTTCACGCATCCATGGGCCGAGTTTTGCGGCCATCTCTGGGGATTGACGCAGATACAAAACGTTGGTCTGTGCGCCCGGCTCGGCGATATCTACGCCGATGTTGCGCAGTTGCTGTTCCAGCCATTTGGCGTTGTTATGATCGTCCTGCAAACGTTCCACGTTATGCTCAAGCGCATACAGGCCCGCTGCCGCCAGAATACCGGCCTGACGCATACCGCCGCCGGTCATTTTACGCCAGCGGATGGCACGCTGGATAAACGCTTCACTGCCGCACAGCAGCGATCCCACCGGCGCACCCAGCCCTTTCGACAAGCAAATGGTAAAGGTATCGCAATATTGCACGAGGGTTTGCAACGGAACGTTGAGCGCCACGGCGGCGTTAAAAATACGCGCACCATCAATATGCAGCGCCAGATGGTGTTCGCGGGTGAATTGCCAGGCCTGTTGCAGATAATCAAGCGGCAACACGCGGCCGCTGATGGTATTTTCCAGGCTCAACAGGCGGGTTTTGGCAAAATGGATATCGTCGGGTTTGATTGCCGCCGCCACTTTATCCAATGGCAGAGTGCCGTCTGGGTTACCCTCGATCGGCTGCGGCTGAATGCTGCCCAGCACGGCGGCACCACCGGCTTCGTATTTGTAGTTGTGCGCCTGCTGGCCAACGATGTATTCCTCACCGCGCTGGCAGTGGCTTAACAGGGCTACCAGGTTCGCCTGGGTACCGGTGGGCAGGAACAGCGCCGCTTCTTTACCGGACAGCCTGACGGCCTCTGCTTGCAGTGCGTTCACCGTTGGGTCATCACCATACACATCGTCACCGACCTCGGCATTGGCCATGACGCTGCGCATGGCCGCGCAGGGTTGTGTGACGGTATCACTGCGTAAATCTATGAGCATACGAATCCTTATCGCCAATCAGAGAAATGGCTCCCATCATAACCGGATTGCAGCGCTGAAAAAGCAGAAAATGCAGGGTGTGATGGATGTTCGATCAGGCGAGAGTCACATCGCCCTGTAACTGGCAACTACAGGCCAAGACATAGCCTTGTTCGATTTCTGCTGGCGTCAGCGTCATGGTGCTGCTGGTGGTGTAGTGGCCTTCCACAATGCGGGTTTTGCAGGAACCGCACACGCCAGCGCGACAGGCGGCAAGGACCGGCAGTTTATGGGCCTCTAGCGCCGCGAGCAGCGTACTGCCGACCGGCACGCGGAATTCGCGCAGTGGTTGGCCGATGCGCAGCGTCAGTGGTTCGCCTTGCTCGTTGTGCTGTTCCGCGGAGGTATGGAACTGCTCTTTGTGGAAGCGTGAAGCCGGGACGCCAAGTTGCTCACAGAGTTGCTCCACCTGCTGCATATAAAGCTCGGAGCCACAGGCCATCACGATACGCTCAGTGATGTCTGGCGCTACCTGTTGCAAGAATGGTGCGCTGATACGGCCGTTCAGCAAGCCAGAGTGCGCGCTTTGTTTGGCGATCAGCGTCAACTGTAACTGTGGATGAGCGGTACACAGATCTTGCCATTCATCGGCAAAAATCACATCTGCCAGAGTACGCACGTTGTAGATCACCCGGATATCGCACTGCGGGCGGTTGGCCACCAGCCAGCGACACATCGACATCACCGGCGTGATACCACAACCGGCCGCCAGCATCAGATAGCGATCGCCAGGGTGCTGGGTACAACTGAAATCCCCTTGTGCGTCTGACAGCCACAGCACGTCGCCGGGTTTGACCTCTTGCGTCAGCCAGCGCGAACCGGTGCCTTCGGGCAGGCGACGCACACTGAGGCTGATAAAGCGGCTCAAGCCGGGTGAAGAGGAAAGGGTGTAGGCGCGCAGCGTATCTTCACTGTTGCGAATGCTGACTAGCGCAAACTGACCAGGTTGGTAGAGGTAAATATCAGGGTTAATCAGGTTCAGCGTCCAGACATCGGCGGTTTCCTGCTGAATGGAGTGTACCTGCATCGGGTTAGGGCAAAGTGGGTTAGGTGGGGTCATCGGGCACCTCAAAAATAAAAAACGGGGCCGCCATCGCAGCCCCGGAAAATGGCATTAGCCAAGAAGTGTTTGCATGTCCTGTTCTACAGTGGTGATTGGGCGCAGGCCGAATTTATCATTCAGCACCGCCAGCAGGTTATCGGTCAGGAACGCCGGTGCGCTTGGGCCGGTGACGATATTTTTCACCCCCAGTGACAGCAGCGTCAGCAGGATGACGATCGCTTTCTGTTCAAACCAGGACAGCACCAGGCTGAGCGGCAGATCGTTCACCGTGCAGCCGAGTTTCTCGGAGAGTTTTACCGCCAGCATCACGGCTGAATAGGCATCGTTACACTGGCCGACGTCCAGCAGGCGTGGCAGACCTTCCAGCGTGCCGAAGTCCAGCTTGTTGAAACGGTACTTGCCGCATCCCAGCGTCATGATCAGGCAATCCTGCGGCACGCTGCGGGCAAAGTCGGTGAAGTAGCTGCGATCGTCACGGCTGCCGTCACAGCCGCCAACCAAGAAGACGTGGCGCAGTTTTTTCTGTGTCACCAGGTCGATCACCGTATCGGCGGCGTTCAGCAGCACCTGGCGGCCAAAGCCGATGGTGATCAGGTGCTCAAGCTCATTATACGGGAAGCCGTTGAGCTGCTGCGCCTGGCTGATTACCGCACTGAAATCATCCCCTTCCAGGTGTTTGACGCCCGGCCAGCCAACCATGCTGCGCGTCCAGATACGATCGCCATAATTGCCGACGTTCGGATCGATAATGCAGTTGGAGGTCATCACAATCGGGCCAGGGAATTTGGCGAATTCGGTCTGCTGGTTCTGCCAACCGCCACCGTAGTTGCCCACCAGATGGGTGAACTTTCTCAGTTCTGGGTAAGCATGGGCTGGTAGCATTTCGCCGTGGGTATAAACGTTGATGCCGCTACCTTCGGTCTGTTCCAGCAACAGGCGCAGATCTTGCAGATCGTGGCCGGAAATCAGGATGGCCTTGCCTGCCACCGGGCGCACGTTGACCGAAGAGGGCTGAGGATCGCCGTAGGCCAGGGTTTCGCCGCGATCGAGGATCGCCATAACGTTGAAGTTCATCTTGCCGATGCCCATGGCGTTATTCAGCAGGGTATCAACATCGCGCGGCGCAGTGCCAAGCCAGGCCATAAAGGCGTGGTAATCGGCGTAGATCTGGTTGTCGAACTGCCCCAGCACATGGGCGTGCTCCATATAGGCAGCGGCCCCTTTCAGGCCATACAGGCACAGCATGCGCAGGCCGTGAATATCGTCACCCACGTCGGCTTTATCGGTATTGAGGTCAAACTGTGCAGACTGCTGCAACAGCGTTGGCATATCGTTGCCAGCCAGTTGCAAGGCCGCCAGTGGATGATCGACGCGCACGCTGGCGTCCAGCAGGCGGCAGCGTGCGGCCAGTGATTCGCGCAGGGCAATGGTTTCACGCGCGTAGCTGATAATGCGGTCGGAATCGAAATTCACGTTGGTCAGCGTTGAGAAAAAGGCGCGTGGAGAGAAACTGTCGATATCGTGATCGACAATGCCTAACGCCCGAGCCTGTAACGCCCAGGCGGAGAGGCCTTGCAGCGCAGCGACCAGCAGATCTTGCAGGTCGGAGGTTTCTGCCGTTTTGCCACACATCCCTTGAGCGTAAGAGCAGCCGTTACCTGCTGGTGTCCGGATAGTTTGTTCACATTGCACACAGAACATAATCGCTTCCTTTTTAAAGTTGCATTTATAATGCCTGTTTTTGAGCATAGAACGGCAGGGCGAGCTTAAAAAGACTTTTTTAGTACAACTTTACCTAAACTTGATGTAGGACAATTTAGCGTGCGGATGGGAATTATTACACTTTGCGCCCCGTCATATTTCAAGCTGTAGGTACGTTGGTTTTCCTACAGCTCGAGTTATTCAGGGGATACGGTAAGGGCGCGTCGAAAGAGTCAGGAGAACAGGGCCATCAGCACCGGTCCCAGCAGGCTCAGCAGGAAACCATGTACGATCGCCGGAGGCACCATTTCCAGCCCGCCGCTGCGTTGCAGAACCGGCAGGGTGAAGTCCATTGAGGTGGCTCCGCACAAACCCAGCGCCGAGGAGCGGCTGCGGCGCACCAGCGTCGGGATCAGCATAATGGCTACCAGTTCGCGCGCCAGATCGTTGAAGAAAGCTGCGCTGCCCAATACCGGGCCGTAAGCGTCGGTAATCAGGATGCCGGAAAGGGAATACCAGCCGAAGCCGGAAGCCATCGCCAGCCCGGTTTTCAGCGGTAGGCCCAGCAACTGCGCCGCCAGCGCGCCACCAGCCAGTGCGCTGACCGCAACCACCACCGCCACGATCATGCCACGGCGGTTGAGCACGATCTGGCGCAGCGTCATACCGCTATTGCGCAACTGAATACCGACCAATAACAGCAGGAAGAGCAGGGCATACTCGCTGCCTTTGCTGGCAAATTGCAGCCATTGCCACTGCGTCAGGCCCAGCACAAATCCCCCCAGCACCACGCCGCACAGCTTCAGGGATTCCAGCGCCATATGCAGGCGCGAAGGCAATTTTTCCTGCTTGTGGGTGTTTTTCCACGGCCTGCGGCGCTCCAGCACAAACAACATCAGCAGGTTAGCGCAGAAAATGCACAGGAAAAACACCCCGGTATACTGGAATATCAGCACCAGATTGCTGCTGAGATTCTCCAGAAATGCCAGGCTGATGCCCATAAAGAACAGAATGACGTACACCATCCAACTCAGCAGACGGTTAATAGTCTGAATCAGGGGTTTGCTGCGCAAGGGAATAAGATAACCGGCGATCAGCGGTAACAGAATAATCAGCAGTCCTGAATACATGATGAAACGAGTGTCCTTTAATCTGGGAGAGGCCGGGAACCCGGCAAGCTCAACACGCTAACTAAAATGAACGCCGGAGTAAAGCAACAGATATGATGATGTCTGCTTGACCTGCAAGGGTTTTTTTGACCATCCTCAAGGGGGATGGTCTTCATATTGGCAGAGTGATTTGCCCTTGGTACTTGAAGTTACAAGGGGATTAGCGACGCTCACTCACTTTTGGGTGGAGCGCGCATGCGAGGTGGATGATGTTCTTAGAACGCGTTGAGATTGTAGGATTTCGTGGTATCAACCGGCTTTCATTGATGCTGGATGACAACACCGTATTGCTCGGTGAGAACGCCTGGGGTAAGTCCAGCCTGCTGGATGCGATGACCTTTCTTCTGGCTCCGGAGCAAACGCTGTACCGCTTTGAGGCCCGAGATTTTCATTTTCCTCCCGGCGATGAAGCCGCCAAAGAGCGCCATCTACAGATTATTTTCACGTTTTGCGAAAAGGATATCGGCCACGCGCACCTGCCGCGCTATCGCCATCTGTCACCGCTTTGGTCGAAGGGTGAGGATAACCTGGGGCGTATTCACTACTGCTGTGAAGGTGAACTGGAAGATGATGGAACGGTGTGTACCTGGCGCCGTTTTCTTGATGCCGACGGCAATGCGCTGCACCTGCATCATATCGATCAACTGGTGCATGCGCTGATCCGCATTCATCCGGTGCTGCGCCTGCGGGATGCGCGTTTTATCCGCCGCTTGCGCTCCCGTTCGCTTAACGATCACCTTCCCGCCGACAACGAAACCTTGGCACAGCAGTTGAATCAACTGACGCGTGAACTGGTGCATAACCCGCAAAAGTTGACCAACTCCGAACTGCGCCAAGGGCTGGCGGCGATGCAGCAACTGCTGGAACACTATTTTGCTGAACTGGGCTCGCAAGTGGCAGGGCCACGCCACCATCGCCAGCCCCAGGAACAGCAGGCGTGGCGCTCGCTGGACAGTCTTAACCGTATGATCGCCGAACCCAACAGCCGCAGCATGCGCCTGATCCTGTTGGGGATGTTTTCCACGCTGTTGCAGGCCAAGGGCAACGTCAAGCTCGATCCCCATGCCCGCCCATTGCTGCTGGTGGAAGACCCGGAAACGCGCCTGCACCCCATTATGCTGTCGGTTGCCTGGAGTCTGTTTAACCTGATGCCGTTGCAACGGATCACCACCACCAATTCCAGCGCACTGGTTTCGCTGGTGCCGGTGGAGCATATTTGCCGCCTGGTGCGTGAATCCGCCCGCGTTGCAACCTATCGCCTTGGGCCGCGTGGCCTGAGCCCGGAAGACGGGCGGCGTATTGCGTTCCATATTCGCTTTAACCGGCCTTCTTCACTGTTTGCCCGTTGCTGGCTGTTGGTGGAAGGGGAAACCGAAGTCTGGCTGCTGAACGAACTGGCGCGCCAATGCGGTTACCATTTTGAGGCCGAAGGGGTGCGGGTGATCGAGTTTGCCCAGTGCGGCCTGCGGCCGCTGCTGAAATTTGCCCGCCGGATGGGGATTGAATGGCATGCCCTGGTCGACGGAGACGAAGCCGGGAAAAAATATGCCAATACCGTGCGTAGCCTGCTGGATAACCATGAGGACAATGAACGCGATCGTTTAACGGTGCTGCCAGCGCCGGACATGGAGCACTTTATGTACAAAGAGGGCTTTAACGCGGTTTATCACCGGGTTGCGTCGGTGCCGCTCAAGGTGCAGATGCCGGTGCGGAAAGTGATCCTCAAAGCGGTGCATCACTCTTCCAAGCCCGATTTAGCCATTGAGGTTGCGGAGCAGGCAGGAACGTGGGGCATCGATTCTGTGCCGCCACTGCTGAAAAAAATGTTTTCGCGGGTGATTTGGCTGGCGCGTGGCCGGGCTGATTAGTATCAATGAAGACTGGGCTAAACGTGATAATTTATCCGCGTTACCGCTTTTGGTAGCCAAAGATTGATAGGAATAGACATTGACGTGGTTAATAGGACGTAAAAAACGCTGGATGCTGATCCTGGTTGTGCTGGCGGTGATTGCTGCGCTGGCCTATTGGCGCTCCAGCCATCCTGTGGCGGTGGATTTTAAAACGGCTAAGGTTGCCCAGCGCGAATTGCAGCAAAACGTATTGGCGACCGGTCAGTTGGATGCGGTACGTAAGGTTGACGTCGGCGCTCAGGTCAGCGGCCAGTTGGAGAGCCTGAAGGTCGAGATTGGCGACAAAGTGAAAAAGGGCCAACTGCTGGCCATTATCGATCCGCAGCAGGCGCAAAACAGCATCCGTGAAGGTGAAGCGACTTTGCAACAACTGCATGCCCAATTGCAACAGGCGCAGGCGGAGCAACGGTTGGCGTCGGTGACCTTGCAGCGCAATCGCGAACTGGCCAAGGTGCAGGCGGTATCAAGCCAGGATCTGGATCAATATGTGACCGAACTGGCGGTGAAAAAAGCGCAGGTGGAGACCATCAAAGCGCAGATCATGAAAAATCAGGCCAGCCTGGATACCGCGAAGATCAATCTGGCCTATACCCGCATCGAAGCGCCGATGGACGGCGATGTGGTGCAGATCACCACCTTGCAGGGCCAGACGGTGATTGCCGCGCAACAGGCACCCAACATTCTGACGCTGGCCGATCTGAGCACCATGCTGGTGAAAGCGCAGGTGTCTGAGGCTGATGTGATTAACCTGAAGCCGGGCCAGAAAGCCTGGTTTACCGTGCTGGGCGATCCGAACAAACGCTTCGACGGCGTGCTGAAAGATATTCAACCGACGCCGGAAAAGGTCAACAACGCCATTTTCTACTATGCGCGCTTTGAAGTGCCGAACCCGGAAGGGGTATTACGCCTGCAAATGACGGCTCAGGTACATATTCAGCTTTCCGGCGTCAGCGATGCGCTGGTGATCCCCTTGGCGGCATTGGGCGATCAGATTGCCGACAATCGTTATCACGTTGCGGTGCTGAAACAGGGGAAAGAAGAAAAGCGTGAAGTCACCATCGGCATACGCAATAACATTGATGTGCAGATCGTCAGTGGGCTAGAGGTGGGTGACGAAGTGATTATCAGCCGCGGCGGGGCTCACTGATGACGGCGTTGTTGGAACTGAGCGGTATCCGGCGTAGCTATCTCTCTGGCGATCAGACGGTGGATGTGCTGAAAGATGTCAGCCTGAGCATTGAGGCGGGTGAAATGGTGGCGATTATGGGGGCTTCCGGCTCCGGTAAATCGACGCTGATGAACCTGCTCGGCTGCTTGGATAAGCCCAGTGCCGGTACCTATCGGGTTGCCGGGCGGGATGTCGCCACTCTCAACGGTGATGCGCTGGCGCAACTGCGGCGTGAGCACTTTGGTTTTATCTTCCAGCGTTATCATCTGTTACCCCATCTGAGCGCCGCGCATAACGTCGAAGTGCCTGCGGTTTATGCAGGTTTAGGCAAAGCCGCGCGGCGAGAAAGGGCCGCCGCGTTGCTGCAACGCCTCGGTTTGGGCGATCGTATCGCTTATCGGCCAAGCCAACTTTCTGGCGGCCAGCAGCAGCGTGTCAGTATTGCGCGGGCGTTGATGAACGGCGGGCAGGTGATCCTGGCGGATGAACCGACCGGCGCACTCGACAGCCATTCCGGTGAAGAGGTCATGGCCATCCTCAAGCAACTGCGCGAGCAGGGGCACACGGTGATTATTGTGACGCACGATCCGGCGGTGGCACGCCAGGCTGAACGGATTATTGAAATCCGTGATGGGGAGATCATTGCTGATTCCGGCTCGGCCGTGCGCGGCAATGTGCAGGCCAAAACCTTGGAGTTGGCAACCCCAGCGCCTTCCTGGCAGCAGATGTTCGGCCGTTTCCGTGAAGCGCTGGTGATGGCCTGGCGGGCGATGGCGGCCAATAAAATGCGCACGGCGCTCACCATGCTGGGGATCATCATTGGTATTGCTTCCGTGGTCTCGATCCTGGTGATCGGCGATGCGGCTAAACAAATGGTGCTGGCAGATATTAAATCGATCGGTACCAATACCGTGGATGTCTATCCGGGCAAAGATTTTGGTGATGACGATCCGGCATACCGCCAGGCATTGAAATATGATGATTTGGAGGCGTTGCGTGAACAGCCCTACGTCAACGCGCTGTCACCCAAGATCGGTAGCAGTATGCGGCTGCGTTTTGGCAATATCGATGTAGCGGCTAACGTCACCGGTGTGAGCGAGCAGTTTTTCCGGGTTTACGGCATGGCATTCACTCAGGGCATCGGCATCGATCCTATGCAAGTGCAATCGCAGGCGCAGATCGTGGTGATTGACGCCAATACCCAGCGCCGCCTGTTCCCTTACCAGAAGAACGTGGTGGGGGAAGTGATTTTGGTCGGCAATATGCCCGCAACGGTGGTCGGGGTGGCAAAAGAGAAACAGTCGATGTTTGGCAGCAGCCAGGCGCTGAGCGTGTGGGTGCCTTACACCACCATGGCGAATCGATTGGTGGGGAAAGACAGTTTTGATTCAATCACGGTGCGCATTCGTGAGGATTACAACAGCCAGGAGGCGGAACAACAACTGACGCGCCTGCTGACGTTGCGCCACGGTAAGAAGGATTTCTTTACCTATAATATGGATAGCCTGGTACAAACGGCGGAAAAAACGACTCGCACGTTGCAGTTATTCTTAACACTGGTGGCGGTGATCTCGCTGGTGGTTGGCGGCATCGGGGTGATGAATATCATGCTGGTCTCGGTCACGGAAAGGACGCGTGAAATTGGTATCCGTATGGCGGTGGGCGCGCGCTCTGGCGATGTATTGCAGCAGTTTCTGATCGAGGCAGTGTTGGTTTGCCTGGTGGGTGGCGCGCTGGGGATTACCTTGTCATTCGCCATCGGTCTGCTGGTACAAGCGGTGCTGCCGGGCTGGCAGATCAGTTTCCCACCCGCTGCGTTGCTGAGTGCGTTTCTGTGTTCTACGGGGATCGGCGTGGTATTCGGTTATTTACCGGCACGCAGTGCGGCCCGGCTGAACCCGATTGATGCCTTGGCGCGTGAGTAGTAAGCTGATAAAAAATGCCAGTCATAGATTGGCTGGCATTTTTAATGTGGCATTGCAGAAGAGCTTTGAAGGGCGCCTAGGCCAGTGCCTCGCTTTCCAGCGGCATAATAAGGCTCGCATGATTCCCTTTCGGCCCTTGATGAACGTCAAATCTGACCTGCTGGCCAGCTTTTAGCGTCCTGTAGCCATCCATCTTGATTGTTGAATAATGAGCGAAAATATCTTCGCCGCCGCCTTCAGGGCAAATAAAACCAAAACCTTTGGCGTTATTGAACCATTTAACAGTACCCGTCTCCATGCTTCTACATCCCTCGCAACGCAATATTTAGGTGAGATGAATAACTGATTCAGGTGAGTGTAGGGTGGTCAAAAGACCAGCAGCTCACGAAATTACACTCTAGAGCAAATGATCATCACGTCAAGGGATCGGCTTTTGACAGCACCGAGCAGTTCATCAAAGTTTGAAGCAGTTAACGCTATTGACATTGTTTGGTAACAAATTGTACCGGAAATCGGCTCTGTTTTATCTGGTTTAAGCTGCGGCGCGCTGGCCATGAAGATGGTAAAATAGTAGTGATATTCCCTTTGAATAACCCGAACGTGCCCTCATATCTGGGGTCATGGTTAGAGAAGATGAACTGCGATGGGCAAAAGCAATGATTGGCTAAATTTTGAACACTTGGCTGAAGAAAAACAAATCGATGCGGTAAAACCGCCATCAATGTATAAAGTTATACTTAATAACGATGATTACACGCCGATGGAATTTGTGATTGACGTGCTGCAAAAGTTCTTTTCTTATGATATTGAACGTGCAACACAACTGATGCTTACGGTTCACTATCGAGGTAAGGCGATCTGCGGTGTGTTCACCGCCGAGGTGGCGGAAACCAAGGTCGTTCATGTGAACCGTTACGCGAGGGAGAATGAGCATCCGTTGCTTTGTACGTTGG
Source organism: Serratia sp. YWN4 (assembly GCF_055790845.1). NCBI lineage: Bacteria > Pseudomonadati > Pseudomonadota > Gammaproteobacteria > Enterobacterales > Yersiniaceae > Serratia > Serratia sp. YWN4. Next base: position 3,376,514 of record NZ_CM147696.1, on the reverse strand, counting down.
AAAAGGCCTGAATGGAGTCCGATTCAATAGGCGCTATCAGCGTAGCCAGTTTGGGCGTAGGCAGCGCATCGTAGCCCGGAGCGTACATGCAGTACGTTACGTAAGGAGGCGAACACTGCCCTGGCGCAAAGTGGCAAGTAAAATAGTCTGGTAAACAGACTAAAAGGTAATCTATTTGGGAGGTGCCTATGCTCAATCAAGAACTGGAACTCAGTCTAAACATGGCTTTCGCCAGAGCGCGCGAGCACAGACACGAGTTTATGACCGTGGAGCACCTGTTGCTGGCACTGCTCAGCAACCCTGCCGCGCGAGAAGCGCTTGAGGCATGTACGGTGGATCTGGCGGCATTACGTCAGGAACTGGAAGCCTTTATTGAACAAACAACACCTACGTTGCCCGTCAGCGAAGAAGAGCGCGATACTCAGCCGACGCTCAGTTTCCAGCGGGTGCTGCAACGTGCGGTATTCCACGTGCAGTCTTCTGGTCGTAGCGAAGTCAGCGGCGCTAACGTGCTGGTGGCGATCTTCAGCGAGCAGGAGTCGCAGGCGGCTTACCTGCTGCGTAAACACGACGTCAGCCGTTTGGACGTGGTGAACTTCATTTCACATGGTACGCGTAAAGATGAGCCGGGCCAGGCCCCGAATGCGGAAAACCCGGTAAACGAAGAGCAGTCCGGAGGGGAAGACCGTATGGAAAACTTCACCACCAACCTGAATCAACTGGCTCGTGTGGGCGGTATCGATCCGTTGATCGGTCGTGACCGTGAGCTGGAGCGTGCTATTCAAGTGCTGTGCCGCCGCCGTAAAAACAACCCGCTGCTGGTGGGTGAGTCCGGCGTGGGTAAAACCGCGATTGCCGAAGGGCTGGCCTGGCGTATCGTGCAGGGGGATGTGCCAGAAGTGATGGCAGACTGCACGCTATACTCGCTGGATATCGGTTCGCTGCTGGCAGGGACCAAATACCGTGGCGACTTTGAAAAACGCTTCAAAGCGCTGCTGAAACAGCTGGAGCAGGATCAGAACAGCATTCTGTTTATCGACGAAATTCACACCATCATCGGTGCCGGTGCGGCTTCCGGTGGGCAGGTGGATGCCGCTAACCTGATTAAACCGCTGCTGTCGAGCGGCAAGATCCGGGTGATCGGTTCTACCACCTATCAGGAATTCAGCAATATTTTCGAAAAAGACCGTGCTTTGGCTCGTCGCTTCCAGAAAATAGACATCACCGAGCCGACGCCGGAAGAGACCATTCAGATCATCAACGGTCTGAAAACCAAGTACGAAGCGCACCATGATGTGCGTTATACCGCCAAGGCGATCCGCGCTGCGGTTGAGCTTTCGGTGAAATATATCAACGATCGTCATCTGCCGGATAAAGCGATTGACGTGATTGACGAAGCGGGCGCGCGCAGCCGGTTAATGCCGATCAGCAAGCGCAAGAAAACCGTTAACGTGGCGGATATTGAATCCGTCGTCGCGCGCATTGCGCGTATTCCGGAAAAAACCGTCTCTGCCAGCGATCGCGACGTGCTGAAGAGCCTGAGCGATCGTCTGAAAATGCTGGTGTTTGGCCAGGATCCGGCGATTGAAGCCTTGACCGAGGCGATCAAGATGAGCCGCGCGGGCTTGGGCCAGGATCGCAAACCGGTGGGTTCCTTCCTGTTTGCCGGGCCGACCGGCGTCGGGAAAACCGAAGTCACGGTGCAACTGGCAAAAGCGCTGGATATTGAGCTGCTGCGGTTTGATATGTCCGAGTATATGGAACGTCACACCGTCAGCCGCCTGATTGGTGCACCTCCAGGCTACGTGGGTTATGATCAGGGCGGTCTGCTGACCGATGCGGTCATCAAGCATCCGCATGCGGTGGTGCTGCTGGATGAAATCGAGAAGGCGCACCCGGACGTGTTCAACCTGCTGTTGCAGGTAATGGACAATGGGACTCTGACCGATAACAACGGCCGCAAGGCAGATTTCCGTAACGTTATCCTGGTGATGACCACCAACGCCGGTGTGCGCGAAACAGAGCGTAAATCGATTGGTCTGATTGAGCAGGACAACAGCATTGATGCGATGGAAGAGATCAAGAAAGTGTTCACGCCAGAATTCCGTAACCGTCTGGACAACATCATCTGGTTCAACCATCTGTCTCCTGCGGTGATCCAGCAGGTTGTTGACAAGTTTATCGTCGAACTGCAGGCGCAGCTGGATGCGAAAGGCGTGTCGCTGGAAGTGAGTGACGAAGCGCGTGATTGGCTGTCAGTGAAAGGCTATGACCGTGCGATGGGTGCTCGCCCAATGGCGCGTGTGATGCAGGAAAGCCTGAAGAAACCGCTGGCTAATGAACTGCTGTTCGGTTCGTTGGTGGACGGGGGGTCAGTGAAAGTTGAGTTGGATAAGGACAAAAAACAGCTAACTTATCACTTCCTCAGTGCTGCGATGCGTAAAGCCGATGAAGGTGCGGTGCACTAAGCGGTAAGCAGACAAAGAAAAGCGATGCCTCGGCATCGCTCAGATTGATGACAAAGTCCTGGCCGTGAGGCCAGGACTTTGATCTAATAAGGTCAGTGCAAAAAATGGACTGACTGCCATGCTCAAAACACCCTCTCCCCAGCAATATCAGTTTGAAACCCTCACCCTGGATGAGTTGGTCCCCGAAGACCATCTGGTTCGCCAAATCGATGCCGCCATTGATTTTGAATTTATCCGCGACGCCGTTGCTCATCTCTACTGTCCTGATAACGGCAGACCCGCTATTGACCCCGTTCGCCTGATTAAAATGATGCTGCTGGGTTATCTCTTCGGTATCCCCAGCGAGCGCCGTCTGGTCAAGGAAATACAGGTCAATGTCGCTTATCGCTGGTTTCTGCGTATGGCCCTCACCGAAAAAGTCCCTGACGCCTCGACCCTGAGCCAGAACCGCCTCCGCCGCTTCAACCACAGCGACGTCTTCCAGCAGATTTTTGACCACATCGTGGAACAGGCTCTCAGCCGCGGCATGGCCAACGGGCGTGTTCTTTACACTGACAGCACGCACTTGAAAGCCGACGCCAACCCTCGCAGAGCGGTGAATGAAGAACGTCCGGTAGGCGTCAGTGAATATCTGGAGCAGCTTGATGCTGCCGTGGAGGCCGACAGGAGGAAGCACGAAAAAAAGCCGCTGCCCGCCGTAAAAAAGACGCCAGAAAGCGTCGCCGTTAAGAACACCAAAGTCAGCACCACCGACCCGGAAAGCGGCTTTATGCACCGGGATAACAAACCGAAGGGCTTCTTCTATCTGGACCACCGCACGGTGGACGGGAAGCACGGCATCATCCTGGATACGCATGTGACACCGGGCAATGTCCATGATAGCCAGCCCTTTATCGGGCGACTTGAGCGGCAGGTAGAGCGCTTCGGTCTGGAGCCGGTGGCGGTGGGTGTGGACGCGGGTTACTTCACCGCCGCGGTGTGCCATCTGACACAGGAAATGGGTATCGCGCTGGTTCCCGGCTATCGGCGGCCGCACAAAGGTCAGAATGAGTTCCAGAAAAAGCACTTCAGGTATGATGAGGCACGGGAAGTGTATGTGTGCCCGGCAGGCGAATTGCTGATATATAGCACGACAGACCGTAACGGTTATCAGCATTACCGTTCAGACCCGGCAGTGTGCCAGTGCTGTGAGCAGAGGCAGCAATGTACGCAGAACAGCAAGGCACAGAAAACGATAACGCGGCATGTGTGGGAAGAGGCGAAAGAGGAAGCCAACAGGTTACGGCTGACGAAATGGGGCAAGAAAATCTACGCGCGGCGCAAAGAGACAGTGGAGAGAAGCTTCGCGGATGCGAAACAGCACCATGGCCATCGGTATGCGCGGTTCCGTGGACTGTCAAAAGTGCAGATGCAGTGCCTGCTGGCGGCCACAGCGCAGAATATGAAGAAGATGGCGCTGCTGGCGCTTCTTTATTGTCTTTACCGGTGGTGGAAAGCGTCTTGGGAAGGCCAGAAAACAGCCTTGTGCGAACAGAAGTCACTAATGACGGTATTATGGAAAAATATCGCGATCGCGACCTGCGGTCGCTAAAAAAGAAGAACCCCACCTGAAAAAGTGGGGTTAGTCAACAGTCTGAGCGATGCCTCGGCATCGCTTTTTTTATACGTGAATTTCACGTGGAACAAAAATGAGTGAGCCCTCTCAGTTTACTCGCGCCGGTACAACTCGGTGGTGAACGTTGCTGCGGGGGTAAACGGAAAGGGCTCCTGAGGGATCACATCCTCAATGTTGCCAAATGCTGGCAACGGGTGAGCCGATTAACGGCTACGGAAGACAATGCGGCCTTTGCTCAGGTCGTACGGGGTCAGCTCTACAGTGACTTTGTCACCCGTCAGGATGCGGATATAGTTTTTACGCATTTTACCGGAGATATGAGCGGTTACCACGTGCCCGTTTTCCAACTCAACGCGGAACATGGTGTTCGGCAGCGTATCAAGAACGGTGCCCTGCATTTCAATATTGTCTTCTTTGGCCATCGAATCCTCTAGGTGTAACTACCTTAGTTTTTAACCGGCAAGATAATGCCGAAAAACCCACATTATGTAAAGATGTGTCGGTGAACAATGCACCGTTTCCGCAAAATTAGTCAGTTGGGGAGGGTGGTTCAACCTGCTGTGGGGGTATAACTTGTGGTTGCCAGCATTCCGGCGCTAAAACCCTGCGTTGAAGGTTGCTCAGCAACTGCAAAAATTGGCGGCGGGAAATCTCTTTTGCTCCCAGCGAGGCAGTGTGAGCGTTAAGCACCTGACAGTCAACCAATTCTCCGCCATAAGCAGCAAAATGACGGCAAAACGCCATCAGGGCATATTTTGACGCATTGGTTGTACGGCTGAACATCGACTCTCCGCAAAACAGCGCCCCTTGCGCGACACCATACAGGCCACCAACCAGTTCATCCCCTTGCCATACCTCAATGGAATGGGCTTTACCCTGCCGATGCAGTTGCCAATAGGCCTGCTGTACTTCTGGGCCGATCCAGGTCCCTTCGTCCGGGCGATAGGCACAGGCGGCAATCACCGCAGCGAAATCGTGATTAAGGGTGATATGGAACGGATTGCTGCGTAGGAAGCGCTTAAGGCTGCGGCTGGCATGGTATTCTGCCGGGAACAGCACGGCACGGGGATCGGGTGACCACCATAAAATCGCTTCCCCCGGTGAGTACCAGGGGAAAATACCGCGTTCATAGGCGGCCAGCAGGCGCGAAGGTGTCAGATCGCCGCCAATCGCCAACAGGCCGTTAGGATCGCGCAGGGCGCTCTCTGGTGAGGGAAACGCCAATGACTGCGGTGACAGCTTAACAATACGCATAAATCCTCTTAGCGTTGCCTACAGGCCGTTTTACAGCGATATATTACTGATCCGCTGATGGAATTGGGCATAACGACCTTGTTGCTGCATTAGGGCAGCATGATGACCTTGTTCCACGATCTTGCCGCCATCCATCACACAGATACGATCGAAATGTTCCAACCCATACAGACGATGGGTCACCAGAATCAACGTTTTGCCACGGCAGTGCTGGCGTAACAGAGCCAAAATCTGCTGCTCGGTTTCGGCATCCAGCCCTTCGGTAGGCTCATCAAGCAGCAGTAGCGGAGCTTGATGCAGCAGCGCGCGGGCAATCCCCAGGCGGCGCTGTTCGCCACCGGAAAGCTGACGGCCACCTTCACCCAACCAGGCATTCAGCCCTTCGTTTTCCAGTAGTTTACCCAGCCCAACCTGTTGCAGGGCGTTGTTCAGTACCTCATCGCTCGCCTGCGGAGCGGCGATGCGCAGGTTTTCACGTAGCGTGCTGCTGAAGATATGCACTCGCTGGCTGACGACCGCAGTCATGGCGCGCAGCGTAGCTTCATCATAGCTGTTCAAGGGTTGGCCATTGAGCTGAATCTTACCGCTGTCAGCATTCCAGGCGCGCGTCAGCAGTTGCAGCAGGGTGGATTTGCCACAGCCGGTTCGCCCCAGCAGCGCGATGTGTTCACCGGCGGCAAGATTCAACGCGATGCTATGCAACACCGGGAGCGGTTGCCCGGGATAGGTGAAAGAGACGCCATGCAGGTTCAGCGTTGCGCCCGGCTGTGCCGCTGGCCCACTCTCAGGGAAAATAACTTCCGGTTGCTGATCGATAATCTGTTTGACGCGCGTTGCGGAGGCGATGACCTGGCCTAGATGTTGGAAAGCGCCGGCAACTGGCATCATGGCCTCAAAGGAAGCCAGTGCGGCAAAGGCAAACAGTGCAATCAGCGCCCCTGGCTGAGTATCACCGCCGATACCGGCTGCCGCCAGCCACAGCATCAGCGTAACGGTGAGGCCGCTGGCAAGAATCGTTAACGCCTGAGCGATTCCGCCCAGCGAAGCCTGCTGCCATTGGCGCTGTTGCCAGCGCTGTTCGGTGGCATTCAGTTTGGTACGGAAACCCTCTAGCGCGCCGAAAATCACCAGTTCTGCCTGCCCTTGCAGCCAAGATGCTAGCTCGGTGCGGTATTGGCTACGCAGTGCGGTTAATTCGCCGCCTATCGGCTTACCGGCGTGATAGAACACTGGGGGAAGCAACAGCAGCAACAGCAGTAAAATGCCACCCAAGGTGAAGGCTAACGGGCCATCCAGCCAGCTAAGGCCGAAAGTCACCACCATAATCACCACTGCGGCGCTGACCAACGGGGAAATCACCCGCAGATACAGGTGATCGAGCGTATCGACATCGGCCACCAATCGGTTCAGCAATTCAGCCTGACGGAAGCGGGCAATGCCACCGGGGGACAGCGGCAAGATCTTCTTGAAGGTAAACACTCGCAAATGCGACAGTACGCGGAACGTTGCATCATGGCTGACCACGCGCTCTGCATAACGCCCTGCGGTGCGGAAGATCGCGGCTCCGCGTACGCCTGCCGCTGGCAACATGTAGTTGAAGGTCAATAAACCGGCCAACCCGGCCAGTGAAGAAGCCGCCAGGAACCAGCCGGAAAGCGCCAGCAAGCCGATACTGGCCAGCAGGGTGACGATCGCTAGAATAATTCCCAGGCAAATCAGAAAGCTGTGTCTGCGGTACAACGCCAGAAATGGCAATAAAACGCGCATGATTATAGTTCCCCGCTGCGGTGGGCAATCAGATTGGCAAACAGGCCGGGTTGGGTACTGAGCGTGGCATAATCGCCCTGTTGAACGATTTTCCCGCTGTCCATCACCCAAATCTGGTCGTAATCTTCGATATCTTCCAACTGATGTGTCACTAGCAAGGTGGTCTGCTGATGTGAGGCGTTATTCAATGCCTGCATCACCCAACGTTCACTGTGCGCATCCAGGCTGGCGGCCGGTTCATCCAGCAGCAGCAAGCGGCGTGGGCTGATCAGCGCGCGTGCGACCGCCACCCGCTGCGCTTGCCCGACAGAAAGGCGCGCGGCACCATCCCCCAGATCGGTTTCCAGCCCGTTTGGCAAATGTGGCAGGAATTCGCTGACGTAAGCCTGCTCAATCGCCTGCTGTAGTTGCTCTTCGCTGGCTTCGGGCGCACCAAGCAGAATATTTTCTCTTAGCGTTGGTGCTGGCAGGTGCGGGTTTTGCCCCACCCAGCCGAGCTGTTGACGCCAGCTTGCCGCCGCCAGTTCACGCAGTTCTGTGCCGTTAACCTGCAACGACCCACGGTATGGCAGAAAGCCGAGCAACAGATTCAGCAGCGAGCTTTTCCCGGCACCGCTTAGCCCGACCAGCGCAATACGTTGGTTGGCCGGTAACGTGAAGCTGAGCGGCCCAGCCAGCAAGACGCCGTCAGGGGAGAGAATCTCCAGATCCTGTGCCTGCAACGTTAGCGCTGCTGTAGCATCGATGGTCTGAGTCCCATTCCCTACCTGTTCAGCTTCTGTGGCCAAGAAGGTTTCCAGCGCTTCGGCGGCCCCTACGGCCTGCGCCTTGGCATGGTAGAAAGCCCCCAGATCGCGCAGCGGTTGAAAGAATTCCGGCGCGAGGATCAGCACCAGGAAACCGGCAAACAGCGTAACGCCGGTACCGTAGCTGCCGAAATTCAGCTCGCCGAGATAGGAGAAACCAAAGTAGACCGCCACCACGGCGATGGAGATGGAGGCAAAAAACTCCAACACCGCAGAGGAGAGGAAAGCCATACGCAGCACTTCCATGGTGCGTTGGCGAAAATCCTCCGAGGATTTGGCAATCTGCTCTGTTTCTGCTGGCCCACGGTTAAACAACCGCAGCGTATCCAACCCGCGCAGACGATCGAGGAAATTGCCACTCAGGCGTGCCAGCGCCACAAAATTACGGCGGTTGGCATCCGCAGCCCCCATTCCAACCAGCGCCATAAAGAGCGGGATCAGCGGAGCAGTGGCCAGCAGGATAAATCCGGCGGCCCAGTTAATCGGGAAGACGGTGATCAGGATCAGCAACGGGATAAAGACCGCCAGATACATCTGTGGCAGATAGCGCGCATAGTAATCCTGTATATCTTCAATCTGTTCAACAATGATGCTGGCCCAGCTACCGGCGGGTTTCCCCTGGATCCAGGCGGGGCCCAGCCGTTGCAATTTATCCAGTACCTGCGCCCGCATGCGCTGGCGGATCACCTGCCCGCAGATAAACCCAACGCGCTCGCGCAGCCAGCTTAACAGCGCGCGCAGCGCAAAGGCGGCAATCAGCCAGATAAACGAGGAAACAAGTTCAGCGCGGGGTTGATGTTCGATAATCAGGGCATGGAGCAGGGAGGCCAGCAGCCAGGACTGGGCGACAATCAAAATGCCGCTGAGCAGGCCTAACAGCATGGAAAGACGCAGCCAACGCTGTGCCAATGCACTCTGGGTTTTGAGCCAACGGGTTAATTGGTACTGTCTGGTTTTTTTCATCAGGTAGTCTGCGTCGCCGATGCCTGTCGCAACAGGTCAGGTTAACGTACTGTTAAAAAGTGTTTGCCTCGACCTGAAGCGAAACAAGTGAACGCTAATGTTACCTCGTCACCATGCAGACTGAAAATAAATATCCCTTTCGTATTATCAGCGTCGGGAATTCAGGGGGGTATTTGAAATGCGCTGGAGATAAATAAGGCGGCTACGGAAGCCGCCTGGCTTGAACTAAGGGGAAGGGCTTACCGCACTTCAGCCTGGGCGATACCGTCAAGATAGCGTTCGGCATCCAGTGCAGCCATGCAACCGGTACCGGCAGAGGTAATTGCCTGACGATAGATATGGTCCATCACGTCGCCAGCGGCAAACACGCCAGGGATACTCGTCTGGGTTGCGTTGCCATGAATGCCGGACTGCACTTTGATGTAGCCATTTTCCAATGCAAGCTGGTCACCGAAGACAGCAGTATTAGGGCTGTGGCCGATCGCGATAAATACACCGGCAACGGCCAGTTCTTCGGCTTCATTACCAGCTTTGGTGCTGCGGATACGCACACCGGTAACACCCATTTGGTCACCCAGCACTTCGTCCAGCGTACGGTCGGTGTGCAGGACGATGTTGCCGTTTTTCACTTTATCCATCAAACGGTTGATCAGAATTTTTTCTGAGCGGAAGCTGTCGCGGCGGTGAATCAGATGCACTTCAGACGCAATGTTAGAGAGATACAGCGCTTCTTCCACGGCGGTATTACCCCCACCCACCACTGCAACCTTTTGATTCCGATAGAAGAAACCGTCACAGGTCGCACAGGCGGAAACCCCTCTGCCTTTGAAGGCTTCTTCGGTTGGCAACCCTAGGTAGCGGGCAGAAGCCCCGGTTGCGATGATCAGCGCATCACAGGTGTATTCGCCGTTGTCGCCAAACAGGCGGAAAGGGCGGTTCTGCAAATCAGCACTGTTGATATGGTCAAAGACGATTTCAGTCTCGAATTTTTCAGCATGCTCGCGCATGCGTTCCATCAATGCCGGGCCAGTCAGCCCTTCGGCGTCACCAGGCCAGTTTTCGACCTCGGTGGTGGTGGTCAACTGACCCCCTTGTTCCATACCGGTGATCAACACCGGGTTCAGGTTTGCCCGCGCTGCATAAACAGCGGCGGTGTAGCCAGCCGGGCCTGAACCCAGAATCAGTAATTTGCTATGTTTAGCCGTGCCCATGAATAACCTCTTTTCCCACGATGGCGGACAGTGGTAGCGATTGTAGGGAAAATGCGGCAGTAAAAAAAGCATCAGGAAATGTTGTTAACGATTTGTTTGATAGCGATTACCGATTAATGACAGATTCCCGATTCCTCGACGCCGTAATTCAGTTAATCTCAAGGCAAGGATTATATCTGTACATAAACGCGTGAAAAATGGCATTTTTGTCGGGTTTATGTAGCTAACTTCCTGACTTTTTAATGCGGAGATTCCTAACTGAAAATGAGGTGCTCCGTTTTCCTCACGGCACGTTCTTCTGATTTTACTTCTTTTACTTTGACAATCCGCTGCGCATTTGCGAAAACATCATAGGAAGAAGAAATTATCCCCGCACCGGCAGTAAATCGTTTGTATTTATGGCAAGAAAGCAGCGTATTACATCGTTGCGGCAGGTGGGGGTGGATTTGGCTCTCGGGGGTGAATTCTCTTCTGCATGTAAGCATCATTTGAATTCGTTGTATGGGGTGGACAGACAGGCTGTATAACGACGGAAGATGGTAGTGAAGGGGCAGTACGGCGGTAAGTGTTACAGAAATATTCCCTGTCTCAGGGGAATGGGCCGCTTATCAAAGACATCGGGTCTTCGCTTGGAACAAGCCCTTGCACATTGACGTTGGCTAGGGTGTGGCAAGTGCAGGGAAGAACATAAGAGAGACAATAATAATGGCAGACAACAAAAAACGCCCGGGTAAAGATCTTGACCGTATCGACCGCAACATCCTGAATGAATTGCAAAAGGATGGGCGAATTTCGAACGTCGAGCTTTCGAAGCGCGTGGGGCTATCCCCAACGCCATGTTTAGAACGTGTGCGCCGCCTTGAGCGCCAGGGTTTTATCCATGGTTATACCGCATTGCTCAACCCACATTATCTGGACGCTTCCCTGCTGGTTTTCGTGGAAATCACGCTGAACCGCGGTGCGCCGGACGTGTTTGAGCAATTCAACTCAGCCGTACAGAAGCTTGAAGAAATTCAGGAGTGTCATTTGGTTTCCGGTGATTTCGACTATCTGTTGAAAACCCGTGTACCCGATATGTCGGCTTACCGTAAATTGCTGGGCGAAACTCTGTTGCGTTTGCCGGGGGTTAATGACACCCGGACTTACGTGGTGATGGAAGAAGTGAAACAGAGTAACCGTCTGGTTATCAAAACACGGTAAGACGCAGGTGCAAAACCTGATTAAATTCGTTATACTCCTGTTTATCCATACAGTTTCGGCGCCGAGGAAGCCTCTCGGCGCTGTTACTATGCCAGCTAACAGGAACCTGGAGAGCCTTTCTTGAGCCAGGAATACACAGAAGATAAAGAAGTTACCCTGAAGAGGCTTAGCAGCGGGCAGCGTTTGCTTGAGGCTTTGTCGATCGTGGTAGCGATTTTTGCCGTTTACCTTATGGCTGCACTGGTCAGTTTCAATCCTTCTGACCCCAGTTGGTCGCAAACTGCATGGCACGAGCCGATCCATAATCTGGGCGGCGGTGTTGGCGCATGGTTGGCCGACACGCTGTTCTTCACCTTCGGAGTACTCGCTTACGCGATACCACCGATCATGTTCACTCTATGCTGGGCTGGGTTTCGTCAGCGCGGCAATCATGATCATATTGACTATTTTGCGCTGTCGTTACGCCTGATCGGCACGTTGGCGCTGGTGCTTACCTCCTGTGGTTTGGCAGCACTGAATGTTGACGATCTCTATTATTTCGCCTCCGGCGGCGTGATTGGCAGTTTGCTGAGCAATGCCATGCTGCCATGGTTCAATGGCATTGGTGCCACCTTGGCGCTGTTAGGCATTTGGGCGGTGGGGTTAACGCTGTTCACCGGCTGGTCCTGGTTGGTTATCGCTGAAAAAATCGGTGGTGTGGTACTGGGAACCGCTACTTTCATGACCAACCGTTCACGTCGTGACGATCATTATCACGATGATGACGACAGGTTGATTGATCAGTCAGAGCCAGATGCTAAGAGCACCGCCGTAGCCGCTGTGACGGACGAGGATGATGTGCTGTTCTCTGCGCCTTCGGTCAGTGAAATGGCGCAACAGGATGACGTTGATCCACTCTTGAGTGGCTTGCGCGCCATCGATGACGAACTTGAACCTGTACATGCGGTGGTTGATATACCGGTAACCACTCCGCCTGCGGTAACGGCTGCCCCCGCAGCACCTGCTTCGATCAGTCAGCATCCATTGAACCCAGCGCCAGAGCAGAGCACGCCACCGCTCTATTCGTTTGAGCTACCCGAAGAAACACCAACGCCGAAAACGACACGCCCGCTAGATCCTTATCAGGACGAAAACGAGCCGCGCTTGGGGGATTGGAACGCCTCTGTGGCGCCGCAGCGTGAGCAGTCGCCGTTTGATTTTTCTACTGCACAGCGCGATCACGTTGGTTTCAGTGGTTCAACCGGGTTCAGCGCCAGCGATGATGTACCTCCTTTTGGTGCAATGAAACCACCATCCGCTACGGCAACAACCGCCGCCGCCAGTGTGGTGAACCATACCTTTATGCCAGCATTTACCGCCACCAGCGACGGTAATTCTCAGATCAAGCAAGGTATCGGCCCTGAGTTACCGCGCCCGAATCCGGTGCGTATCCCCACTCGGCGTGAGCTGGCCTCCTACGGCATCAAGTTGCCTTCGCAGCGGATGGCAGAGCAGGAGCAGCGTCATCGCAGCGAAGAGCCCGTCAGTCCTCCACAAGAGGATGAGGCTTTGCAGGAAGCGGCATTGCGTCAGGCATTTGCCGAGCAGCAAAACCAGCGCTATGGCGAAGAATATCAGCATGATGATGAAAACGCCTTGCAGGAAGCGGCACTCGGCCAGGTTTTTGCTCAGCAACAGCAGGCACGCTATGGTGAAGCTGAATCCGCGCCAGTTTCGCGCCCTATTGATACCAGCCAGGCTTTCAGCTTCTCACCGATGGCAGATCTGGTTGATGATGGCCCAAAAGAGCCTTTATTCACTCTGTCGCCGCAGCTTGAGGAGCGCATCGAACTGCAAAGCGAAAGAGAAGATGATGTGCCTTTCGGCCAATTTGAGCCAGAAACGCCCGCTTATCAGGCACCACGGCCTGTGCCTGCTTATCAGCCGCAACAGCCTTATCAACCACCGGCACAGCAGCAATCTGCCGCGCCTGCCATGGACAGCCTGATCCATCCGTTCCTGATGCGTAACGATCAGCCGTTGCAGAAGCCGACAACACCGTTGCCTACGCTGGATCTGCTGACCGAAGCCCCGAAAGAGGTGGAGCCGGTTGATTCGTTTGAACTGGAGCAGAAAGCCCGTCTGGTGGAAGCCAGCCTGGCGGATTATCGGGTTAAGGCTGACGTGGTGGATATTCTGCCAGGCCCGGTGATTACGCGTTTCGAGCTGGATCTGGCTCCAGGCGTCAAAGCCGCACGTATTTCCAATCTGTCGCGTGATTTGGCCCGTTCGCTGTCAACCTCGGCGGTGCGCGTGGTTGAGGTGATCCCTGGTAAACCTTACGTAGGTATCGAGTTGCCAAACGCCAAGCGCCAGACCGTTTATCTGCGTGAAGTGCTGGATTGCCCGGCATTTCGCGATAATCCGTCGCCGCTGGCGATCGTGTTGGGCAAAGATATTTCCGGCCAGCCAGTGGTGGCCGATCTGGGCAAAATGCCGCACCTGCTGGTGGCAGGGACCACCGGCTCCGGTAAGTCGGTCGGGGTCAACGCCATGATCCTGAGTATTTTGTATAAAGCCACGCCAAAAGAAGTGCGCTTTATCATGATCGATCCGAAAATGCTGGAGCTGTCGGTCTATGAAGGCATTCCGCATCTGCTGACCGATGTGGTCACCGACATGAAAGATGCGGCCAACGCGCTGCGCTGGTGTGTCGCCGAGATGGAGCGTCGCTATAAGCTGATGTCTGCTTTGGGTGTGCGCAATCTGGCGGGTTATAACGAGCGTGTCGATCAGGCCGAAGCGATGGGCAGGCCGATTCCGGATCCGTTCTGGAAACCTACAGACAGCATGGGTACTGTGATGCCGATGCTGGAAAAAGAACCCTACATCGTAGTGATGGTGGATGAGTTTGCTGATCTGATCATGACGGTCGGCAAGAAAGTAGAAGAACTGATCGCCCGTCTGGCACAGAAAGCGCGTGCTGCGGGTATCCATCTGGTATTGGCAACGCAACGTCCATCGGTGGACGTGATTACCGGGTTGATCAAAGCGAACATTCCAACGCGTATTGCCTTCACCGTTTCCAGCAAGATCGACTCCCGTACCATTCTCGATCAGAGTGGTGCTGAATCCTTGCTGGGGATGGGGGATATGCTGTACTTGGCACCTAACTCCTCCATTCCGGTACGCGTGCACGGCGCTTTTGTACGCGATCAGGAAGTGCATGCGGTAGTGAAAGATTGGAAAGCGCGTGAGCGGCCACAGTACAAAGAGGGTATCCTCAGCGGCGGTGACGAAGGCGAAGGTGGTGCGGCTGGCGGCTTGGACGGTGATGAAGAGCTGGATCCGCTGTTCGATCAGGCCGTGGAGTTTGTGGTGGATAAGCGCCGCGCTTCTATTTCTGGCGTACAACGCCAGTTCCGCATCGGCTATAACCGCGCTGCGCGTATCATCGAACAGATGGAAGCGCAGGGGATCGTCAGCGAGCAGGGGCACAACGGTAACCGTGAAGTATTGGCTCCACCGCGCCATGATTGATGGTTGGTTTCTACCCGCATAGAAATAATAAAGGGCCGCTGTAGCGGCCCTTGTGCAAAGAAGCGTAAACACGTGAATTTCTCGGAGTATTGATCTGGCAGCCCGTTCAGGGCTTCAGGTACAGTGGTGAGCGTTAAAGGTTATTTGATCCGTGTGGCACTGCCCTGCGGTAAATGAATTTCATAAGGTATCTGGAATAATGAAAAAACTGTTAGTTGCCTGTTGCCTGCTTTCAGGCTTTGCGTCCACGTCAGTGCTGGCGGATGCCTCTCAGGATCTGCAAAACCGCCTGGCGAAAGTGAACAGTTTCCACGCCAGTTTCTCCCAATCGGTGACCAGCAGTGACGGTGCTGCGGTGCAACAAGGGGAAGGTGAGCTGTGGGTAAAACGCCCGAACCTGTTTAACTGGCATATGACTTCTCCGGATGAGAGCGTGCTGGTTTCTGATGGCGAAACCCTGTGGTTCTATAACCCGTTTGTTGAGCAGGTTACCGCTACCTGGCTGAAGGGTGCTACCGGCAACACGCCGTTTATGCTGATTACCCGTAATAATGCCAACGATTGGAAACAGTACCACGTTAAGCAAAAAGGCGATGATTTTGAGCTGACGCCAAAAGCCAGCAGCGGCAATCTGAAGCAGTTTGCGATCACAGTCACCAGCAGCGGTACGATCAAGAGTTTTACCGCAGTTGAACAAGACGGCCAACGCAGTGATTACCAGCTAAAAAGCCAGCAGAACAGCAGCGTTGATGCTGCCAAATTCAAATTTACCCCGCCGAAGGGGGTGACGCTGGATGACCAGCGCAAGTAGAGGTCTGCGTGAGTAATCTGTCACTTGATTTTTCCCACAATGAATTCCAACCCTTGGCCGCGCGTATGCGGCCAACAACGCTTGCGCAGTACATCGGCCAGCAGCATTTGCTGGCACCGGGTAAGCCTTTGCCACGGGCGATTGAAGCCGGGCAACTGCACTCGATGATCCTGTGGGGCCCACCGGGAACCGGGAAAACCACGCTGGCAGAACTGATTGGCCGTTATGGCCAGGCGGACGTTGAGCGGATCTCTGCGGTCACTTCCGGTATCAAGGAAATCCGCGAGGCGATCGAACGCGCGCGGCAAAACCGTGATGCTGGCCGCCGTACCATTCTGTTTGTCGATGAAGTGCACCGGTTCAATAAAAGCCAGCAGGATGCCTTCTTGCCGCATATTGAAGACGGGACTATCACTTTTATCGGTGCCACCACGGAAAACCCCTCTTTTGAGCTGAATTCTGCCTTGTTGTCTCGTGCTCGCGTCTACCTGTTGAAAGCGCTGACCGCCGAGGATATCTGCCAGGTGCTGGATCAGGCCATGAAGGATAACGGCCGTGGTTTTGGCGGCCAGAACGTGGTGCTGCCGGAAGACACCCAGCGCATGCTATCGGAACTGGTGGGCGGCGACGCGCGCCGTGCGTTGAACAGCCTGGAAATGATGGCCGATATGGCCGAAATTGATGCTCAGGGAATGCGGGTATTAACGCCGGAATTGCTGAAAGAGGTTTCTGGTGAACGCAGCGCACGCTTCGACAATAAAGGCGATCGCTATTACGACCTGATCTCTGCGTTGCATAAATCGGTGCGTGGTTCAGCGCCGGATGCAGCGTTGTATTGGTATGCTCGTATTATCACCGCTGGGGGCGATCCGCTGTATGTGGCGCGCCGCTTGCTGGCTATCGCTTCCGAAGATGTCGGCAATGCCGATCCTCGCGGCATGCAGGTGGCGATTGCCGCCTGGGATTGTTTTACCCGCGTCGGGCCTGCGGAAGGGGAACGTGCGATCGCCCAAGCGATCGTTTACCTGGCCTGCGCGCCGAAAAGCAATGCGGTTTACACCGCCTTCAAAGCCGCGGTGCGTGATGCCAAAGAGATGGCGGATTACGACGTGCCGGAGCATTTGCGTAACGCGCCAACCAAGCTGATGAAGGAAATGGGGCTGGGTGCGGAATACCGCTATGCCCACGATGAACCCAATGCCTATGCGGCGGGTGAGAGCTATTTCCCACCGGAAATGGCGGCTACCCGCTACTATCATCCGAGCTCGCGCGGGCTGGAAGGCAAAATCGGTGAAAAGTTGGCATGGCTCGCTGAGCAGGATCAAAATAGCCAGACAAAACGCTACCGCTAGCGTTGCCGTTGCGGTAAGGTTAACGGGTATCACTCTTCTTTTTATGTGGCTTTAACGTCGCCGTATAAAACAACAATTTCTCTTTCAATAACAACAAGCACAGGATTAGCATGCTCGATCCCAATTTGCTGCGTAATGAGCTAGACGCAGTCGCCGTAAAACTGGCTCGCAGAGGCTTTAAACTCGATTTGGACCTGCTGCGTTCGCAAGAAGAACGCCGCAAAGTTCTGCAGGTAGAAACTGAAACACTGCAGGCAGAGCGTAACTCCCGATCGAAATCCATCGGCGCAGCCAAAGCGCGCGGTGAAGATATCGAGCCGCTGCGTCGCGAAGTGAACGAACTGGGTGAAAAGCTGGATGCCGCCAAGGCCGAGCTGGATAAGTTGCAGAACGAGATCCGTGATTACGCCCTGATCTTGCCAAACCTGCCGGACGACGCCGTGCCTAACGGTAAAGACGACAGCGAAAATCTGGAAGTCTGCCGTTGGGGTGAACCGCGTCAATATGATTTTGCCGTGCGCGATCACGTCGAACTGGGCGAAATGGCCGGTGGCTTGGATTTTGCCGCCGCAGTCAAACTGACCGGTGCGCGCTTCGTGGTGATGAAGGGGCAAATGGCCCGCATGCACCGTGCGCTGTCGCAGTTTATGCTGGATCTGCATACCGAAAAGCACGGTTATCTGGAAACCTACGTGCCGTATCTGGTGAATCACGCAACCCTATACGGTACCGGTCAGTTGCCTAAGTTTGGCGAAGATCTGTTCCACACCAAGCCGCTGGAAGAAGAGTCAGAAAGCAGCAACTATGCGCTGATCCCAACCGCGGAAGTGCCGGTGACCAACCTGGTGCGTGACGAGATCCTCGACGAAGACGATCTGCCGCTGAAGATGACGGCGCATACGCCATGTTTCCGTTCCGAAGCCGGTTCTTACGGCCGTGACACGCGCGGTCTGATCCGTATGCATCAGTTCGATAAAGTCGAAATGGTGCAGATTGTCCGCCCGGAAGATTCCATGGCGGCGTTGGAAGAACTGACCGGTCATGCAGAGAAAGTGTTGCAGTTGCTGAATCTGCCATACCGTAAAGTGCTGCTGTGCACTGGTGATATGGGCTTTGGCGCATGCAAGACTTACGATCTGGAAGTATGGCTGCCTGCGCAGAACACCTATCGCGAAATCTCTTCCTGCTCCAACATGTGGGATTTCCAGGCGCGCCGCATGCAGGCTCGTTGCCGCAGCAAAACCGAGAAGAAACCTCGCTTGGTGCATACGCTGAACGGTTCTGGTTTAGCCGTTGGTCGCACCTTGGTCGCCGTGCTGGAAAACTATCAGCAGGCCGATGGTCGCATTCAGGTGCCTGAAGTATTACGCCCTTACATGGGTGGCCTGGAATATATCGGCTAACAAACAGTTCTAAGCCTGACTGAAAAGCGCCTTCGGGCGCTTTTTTTGCTAGAACAGCCAAAAAAGTCCGTCCTCGATAATACCCCCACCAAATTCTGAAATAAAAATCATTATCATTAAAGCTATTTATATCAACTAATTATTGATTGTGAACAAAGTGAAACTACCTCTTTAGGAGGATAGTTTCGCTGTTCGCAGGCCACTATAAAAACGCTTTCGCCTGCGTGTTTGAAGCCGATCTGCTTTCAGAATGCCGTAACACTTTGATTGCAGATTTTCTTGTTGCCATACCACTGGCTAACTGAAGCAACCCAGAGCGAAACAAATATGAGTGAATCCGAGAAAAAACCATTGCCCAGCCTACGGTGCTCGCGGCGAAAACTGGTTAAGAACAGCGCCATCGGTGGCCTTGCACTCGCCGTTGGCGGGATCTCCCTGCCGTTCAGCCGCCAAGCGGGTGCTGAAACCTCTTC
Organism: Serratia sp. YWN4; assembly: GCF_055790845.1. Lineage (NCBI taxonomy): Bacteria > Pseudomonadati > Pseudomonadota > Gammaproteobacteria > Enterobacterales > Yersiniaceae > Serratia > Serratia sp. YWN4. The sequence continues at coordinate 3,357,672 of NZ_CM147696.1, read as the reverse complement.
AACGACACCCGCTACCACGCCACCCGACGAAAAAGTCGTGTGGAGCGCCTGTACGGTAAACTGCGGTAGCCGTTGCCCGCTGCGTATGCACGTTGTTGATGGTGAAATCAAATATGTCGAAACCGATAACACTGGCAACGATGAATACGCAGAACTGCATCAGGTACGCGCCTGCCTACGTGGGCGCTCGATGCGCCGCCGCGTGTACAACCCCGATCGTCTGAAATACCCGATGCTGCGGGTGGGCAAACGGGGTGAAGGCAAGTTCAAACGCATCAGTTGGGATGAAGCCTTCACGCTGATCGGCGATAACCTGCAACGCATCATCAAAGACTATGGTAACGAAGCGATTTACCTGAACTACGGCACCGGGACGCTGGGTGGCACCATGACCCGCTCCTGGCCGCCAGGTGCTACGCTGATTGCCCGCCTGATGAACTGCTGTGGCGGCTATCTGAACCACTATGGCGACTACAGCACGGCCCAGATTGCCATGGGCCTGAACTACACCTACGGTGGCTGGGCCGATGGCAACAGCCCGACCGATATCGAAAACAGCAAACTGGTGGTGATGTTCGGTAACAACCCTGGTGAAACCCGCATGAGCGGTGGCGGAGTCACCTATCTGCTGGAACAGGCGCGTGAGCGTTCGAATGCCCGCATGATTGTTATCGATCCGCGTTATACCGATACCGCCGCCGGGCGTGAAGATGAATGGATACCGATCCGCCCTGGCACCGATGCGGCACTGGTAGCCGGGTTGGCGCATGTGCTGATTACGGAGAATCTGGTCGATCAGCCTTTCTTGGATAAATACTGCGTCGGTTACGACGAGAAAACCTTGCCCGCCGGGGCACCGGCTAACGGCCACTACAAGGCGTATATCCTGGGCCAGGGTGAAGACGGTGTAGCGAAAACGCCCGCCTGGGCCGAGCAGATTACCGGCATCCCGGCCGCTCGTATCATCCAGCTAGCGCGTGAAATCGGCAGTGTGAAACCGGCTTATATCTGCCAAGGGTGGGGGCCACAGCGCCAGTCCAACGGCGAACTGACCTCCCGCGCCATTGCCATGCTGCCGATCCTGACCGGTAACGTAGGGATTAATGGCGGCAACAGCGGTGCGCGTGAAGGTTCTTACGGTTTGCCGTTTGTGCGGATGCCAACCTTGGAAAACCCGGTGAAAACCAGCATCTCGATGTTCCTGTGGACCGATGCCATCCTGCGCGGCCCGGAAATGACCGCCAAGCGCGATGGGGTGCGCGGCAAGGATAAGCTGGATGTGCCGATCAAGTTTATCTGGAACTATGCCGGTAACTGCCTGGTTAATCAGCATTCGGAAATCAATCGGACTCACGATATTTTGCAGGACGACAAGAAGTGCGAAATGATCGTGGTGATCGATAACCACATGACATCGTCGGCGAAATATGCCGACCTGGTGCTGCCGGATTGCACCGCTTCCGAGCAGCGCGATTTTTGCCTGGATGCCTCAAGCGGCAATATGGGCTACGTTATTTTTGCCGATCAGGCCATCAAGCCGCGTTTTGAATGCAAAAACATCTATGACATGACCAGCGAGATCGCCCGCCGTATGGGGGTTGAGCAGGCGTTTACCGAAGGCCGCACTCAGGAAGAGTGGCTACGCCATCTTTACCAGCAATCCCGCCAGAAAATCCCGGCGTTACCTGACTATGAACAGTTTTTGCAGCAAGGGATCTTCAAACAGCGCGATCCGGAAGGCCACCACGTGGCGTACAAAGCGTTCCGTGCCGATCCGCAGGCCAACCCGCTGACCACGCCTTCCGGCAAGATCGAAATCTATTCCGCTGAACTGGCGAAACTGGCGGCGACTTGGGAGCTGGCAAAAGACGACGTGATACATCCATTACCGATCTACGCGGCAGGTTTTGAAAGCCTCGACGATCCGTTGAGCAGCAAGTATCCGCTACAGATGACCGGTTTCCACTATAAAGCGCGCACTCACTCCACCTACGGCAATGTGGACGTGCTGAAAGCGGCTTGCCGCCAGGAAATGTGGATCAACCCGCTTGATGCGAGATCGCGCGGTATTGTTAACGGTGACCTGATCCGCATTTACAACGATCGTGGCGAGGTGCGCATTAATGCCAAGGTAACGCCGCGTATGTTACCGGGCGTGGTCGCGCTGGGAGAAGGAGCCTGGTATTCGCCAGACGGCAGCCGTATCGATCATGCTGGCAGTATTAACGTACTGACCACCCAGCGTCCTTCGCCGCTGGCCAAAGGGAACCCTTCTCATACCAACCTGGTTCAGGTCGCCAAACTGTAAGGAGTTGCTGATGACTACGCAATATGGATTCTTTATCGATTCAAGTCGTTGCACCGGCTGCAAAACCTGCGAGCTGGCCTGTAAGGACTATAAAAACCTGACGCCGGACGTCAGCTTCCGCCGCATTTATGAATATGCCGGGGGCGACTGGCAGCAAGACGGTGAGAGCTGGCACCAGAATGTGTTTGCCTATTATCTGTCGATCGCCTGTAACCACTGCGAAGATCCCGCCTGTACCAAGGTGTGCCCAAGCGGGGCGATGCACAAGCGCGAAGACGGTTTAGTGGTGGTGAATGAAGAGATTTGTATCGGTTGCCGTTACTGCCACATGGCCTGCCCGTATGGCGCACCGCAGTACAACGCGGCAAAAGGCCATATGACCAAGTGTGACGGTTGCTATGAGCGCGTTGCCGAAGGGAAAAAACCGGTGTGCGTGGAGTCTTGTCCGCTACGTGCGCTGGATTTTGGCCCGATCGACGAATTGCGCAAACAACATGGCACCTTGGCAGAAGTGGCTCCGTTACCGGCAGCTCATTTCACCAAACCCTGCATTGTGCTGAAACCGAACGCCAACAGCCGCCCAAGTGGTGACACTACTGGCCATCTGGCCAATCCGAAGGAGGTTTAAAATGGGTATGGGATGGCATGAATGGCCGCTGATGGTGTTCACCGTGTTAGGGCAGTTTGTGGTGGGCGGCGTGATAGTCATGGGGCTGGCGTTGATCACCGGGAATCTGACCGATCGCCAGAGCAAAGCGGTACACGGCACGATGTTCTTCCTGTGGCTGCTGATGGGCATGGCGTTTGTCGCCTCGGTGCTGCATCTGGGCACGCCGCTGCGGGCTTTCAACTCGCTAAACCGCATTGGGGCTTCGGCGTTGAGCAACGAAATTGCCAGCGGTGCGCTGTTTTTTGCGGTGGGTGGCCTGTACTGGTTGCTGGCCGTGCTGAAAAAACTGCCGCAGCCGTTGGGGAAAATGTGGCTGGCAGTGACCATGATACTGGGCTTGCTGTTTGTCTATGCCATGACTCGTGTTTATCAGATCGATACGGTGCCGACCTGGCATAACGGCTACACCACCCTGAACTTCTTCCTGTCGGTGTTTATCGGCGGGCCGCTGCTGGGCGTGCTGCTGTTGCGCGCTGCCGGGCTGGAAGTTTCCGGGCGTTATCAACTGGTGATGCTGAGCGTGCTGGCGCTGCTGCTCAGCCTTTGTTCTGCGTTGTTGCAAGGCAGCGAACTGGCGACGATCAGCAGCTCGGTACAGCAGGCTTCGGCGCTGATCCCGCAATACGGCCAACTGATGGTTTGGCGGTTGGTATTGCTGGTGTTGGGGCTGGGTTGCTGGATTTGTCCGCTGTTGCGCCGTGGCAATGCGGGTGTAATGGGGCTGACCTTGGGCTTTGTGTTAGTCTTTGCCGGTGAGTTGATTGGCCGTGGTGTGTTCTACGGCCTGCATATGACCGTTGGCATGGCAGTTGCTGGCTGACGTTTAACCTGGGCGCAGCGTGCTGCGCCTCTGGAGAAGCCCTCGTTATGATGCTTGAAAAGATCGCGTTAACCGGCCGAGTGCTGGGTATTTTGCTGTATGCACCACCGGAGAGCAAAGAGAGCCAGCCACTACTGGCGACATTGCAGGATCCACAGTGGGCTGTGGAATGGCCGTATGAAGGCTGCGAGGAGGCTGCTGCCTTGATCGCAGAGGGAATGGCAGAAGATCAGCCGGAGACGCTGGCAGACGCTTATCAACGTCTGTTTGTTGGCCCTTATGCGTTGCCTGCGCCACCTTGGGGATCGGTATATCTGGATAAAGAAAGCGTGCTGTTTGGTGATTCGACGCTGCGTTTGCGCCAGTGGCTGCGGGCGAATGGCATCGAAGCACAGCGCGAGCATAATGAACCGGAAGACCATATCGGGACGTTGCTGATGATGGCGGCCTGGCTGGCAGAAGAGCATCAGCAGGCAATGGTGAGCGGGCTGCTGGCACAGCATCTGCTGCCGTGGGCTCCACGTTATCTGGAACTATTGCAGCAACACGCCGGGCATCCGTTTTATCAGGGGCTGGCACAGTTGGCGCAAGTGACGCTGGCCGCTTGGGTGGCCGATTGCCCAGCGCCAGTGGTTACGCGGGATCTGTATTACTGATGAAAAATAATCAGCAACTGACACCGCAAGGCACTAGCCGACGCAGGTTGCTGACGGGCTGGATGGATCGCAGCAAACACCAGCCAGAACCTCTGATCCTGCCTGCGGTGGCTCGTCCGCCGCAGGCAGTGCCTGAGCCGTTATTCAGCGCGCAGTGTGACGGCTGTGGTGCCTGTGTGAACCATTGCCCGTATGGTCTATTGCATATCGATCAGGGTAAGGCCGCGTTGAATATCGATTTCACTGAATGCGATACCTGCCGGAAATGTACTTCAGCCTGCCAAACGGGAGCGCTGCGCGATCAAATGCCCTGCGATACCCTGTTGCGCCCGCAGATCAGCCTGAGTTGCCTAGGGCGGCAGGATAGCTGCCGGATGTGTACGATTAACTGCCCGCAGCAGGCGTTGGCTTTTGGCATTTCTGCCGCTGGCGATCGTCAATTGCACTGTGACAGCGAACGTTGCAATGGCTGTGGCTTATGCAAGTTATCCTGTTTCCATGGGCATATTTCGCTTTCTCCGCTCGGCGAAAAGTCGTTACCCGAACAGGCGTAACCGCAGATTTCGCGCATGACCAAACATATTGTGCGGTTATCACTTAGCCACCGATTGACTTTTTTATCGCCAGTGGCATGATGCGCGCACTCTCTTAGCGCGTTCGGTTTCAAATTCATTATGTCCGCATATTCCCGCCCAGTGCTGTTATTGCTCTGCGGTCTGTTGTTGCTCACGGTTTCTATTGCCGTGTTGAATACCTTAGTCCCCCTTTGGTTAACCCATGCTCAACTGTCAACCTGGCAAGTCGGGATGGTCAGCTCTTCTTACTTTACCGGCAACCTGGTCGGCACGCTGATTGCGGGCAAACTAATCAAACGCGTTGGTTTTACCCGCAGCTATCATTTCTCCTGCCTGATTTTTGCCGTAGCGACTGCCGGTATGGCGCTGTCTCTCGATTTCTGGAGCTGGATGGGCTGGCGTTTTTTTGCCGGGGTAGGGTGCGCGTTGATCTGGGTGATTGTCGAAAGTGCCTTATTGCGCAGCGGTAATCTGAGCAACCGTGGCCAACTGCTGGCAGCCTATATGATGGTTTATTATCTTGGGACGGTGGCCGGGCAACTGTTGCTGAGCATGGTGTCCACCGAACTGCTGAACGTAGTGCCTTGGGTGACGGCGATTGTGATCGCAGCAATGTTACCGATGCTGTTTGCCCGAGTGAATAATCAGGATGACGAACCGCAGCAGATTGCCGTTTGGCCAATGTTCAAACGCCGCAGCGCGCGATTGGGGATCAATGGCTGTATTATTTCTGGGATGTTGCTGGGTTCGCTGTACGGCTTGATGCCGCTTTATCTGGCCCATCAGGGCATGAGTGATGCCAACGTGGGATATTGGATGGCGCTGTTGGTCAGTTCGGGGATTGTCGGGCAATGGCCGGTAGGGCGGATGGCCGATCGCTATGGTCGCCTGCTGGTGTTGCGCATCCAAGTGTTTGTGGTGATCCTCGCCAGCATCGCGATGCTGGGCAACTATGCCATGGCACCTGCGCTGTTTATCCTTGGCTGTGCTGGTTTTACCCTGTATCCAGTCGCTATGTCTTGGGCCTGCGAAAAGGTGATGCCGCATGAATTGGTGGCGATGAATCAGGCGTTGTTGATGAGTTATACCATCGGCAGCCTGTTGGGGCCGTCAATGACCTCTATGCTGATGCAGAGTTATTCCGATCGGTTGCTGTTTGTGGCGATCGCCGCAGTGGCGTTGATTTATCTGCTGATGCTGCTGAGAAAACCAGATCGTCATCAGACACCGCTGGCGGCCTGAAAATAAAAAAACCGGCATGAGCACCGGTTTTTTTGAACAAGCCAATGACAATCAATAAATCACTTTATGGCCGTAGCTTTCCAGGATCCCTTTAACGCGCTCCATGGTATCGGCTTTTGGTGGACGGACGCCGTCCAGTTTGTATTCCTCGCCCATCGCTACCCATTTATGCTTGCCCAGTTCGTGGTAAGGTAACAGCTCGATCTTCTCGATATTGGTCATGTCTTTGGTGAATTCACCGAGCAGATGCGTCGATTGATCGTCGTCTGACCAGCCTGGCACCACCACATAACGGATCCAGGTGCGCTGATTGCGTTTGGCCAGATAGCGGGCAAACTCCAGGGTGCGATGGTTGGAAACCCCCACCAGATTCTGGTGAATATCATCGTTCATCTGCTTCAGATCGAGCATCACCAGATCGGTAACATCCAGCAGTTCGTCGATCACCGGATCGTAACGGCGCACAAAGCCGTTGGTATCCAGGCAGGTGCTGATGCCTTCCTGCTGGCAGGCACGGAACCAGTCGCGAACGAATTCCGCCTGCAAAATAGCCTCACCGCCGGACGCGGTGACACCGCCGCCGGAAGCATTCATAAAATGACGATAAGCGACGGTATCGGTCATCAGTTCTTCTACGGTCACTTCTTTCCCGCCGTGCGTATCCCAGGTGTCGCGGTTATGGCAATACAGGCAGCGCATCAGGCAGCCCTGGAAGAAAACAATAAAGCGGATACCGGGGCCATCAACGGTGCCACAGGATTCGAATGAGTGGATGCGGCCTTTTAACGACATTGCGGGGTTCTCTCCAAAATTGACTGTCAAACGCAGTCTAAAATTAGGCTGGTAACCACCAGACAGGTATCAGCGATGCGGCAACAGGGCAGGCCCGGCGCCGGAGTGAAACGATTCCTGTTGGTCGGTTACTTGCCGGGTCACTGTTTTGCCGGATATCCATTCAGTATAACCCCTTCATCTTGCCAGCAGCATGCTGCATGAGATTTATGGGAGATAGGCATCTGGCAAAACAGACTCGTGTAACGTTGCGTATTAAAAAGGCCGGAATATCCGGCCTTGGTATTTCCCAGTGGGCGGTGTGACCCGGCCACTGGCAGCATGAATTACATCGACTGAGTGAAAGTACGGGTAATCACGTCTTGTTGCTGTTCTTTAGTCAGCGAGTTGAAGCGCACCGCATAACCGGATACACGAATGGTCAACTGAGGGTATTTCTCAGGGTTTGCCATCGCATCCAGCAGCATTTCACGGTTCATCACGTTAACGTTCAGATGCTGACCGCCTTCGATGGAGGCTTCGTGATGGAAGTAACCATCCATCAGGCCTGCCAGGTTGGCTTTACGCACGTCATCATCTTTACCCAGCGCGTTAGGCACGATGGAGAAGGTGTAAGAGATACCGTCTTTCGCGTAGGCAAACGGCAGTTTGGCAACAGAAGTCAGAGAAGCAACCGCACCTTTCTGATCGCGGCCGTGCATCGGGTTAGCACCTGGGCCGAATGGGGCGCCTGCACGGCGGCCATCTGGGGTGTTACCGGTTTTCTTACCATAAACCACGTTCGAGGTGATGGTCAGAACCGACTGAGTCGGCACCGCATTACGGTAGGTACGCAGTTTCTGAATTTTCTTCATGAAACGTTCTACCAGATCGCAAGCGATATCATCGACGCGCGAATCGTTGTTACCGAACTGCGGATATTCACCTTCGATTTTGAAGTCAACGGCCAGGCCGTCTTCGTCACGGATGGTGGAGACTTTGGCGTATTTGATGGCAGACAGGGAGTCAGCGGCAACGGACAGGCCCGCGATACCACAAGCCATGGTACGGTAAACATCACGGTCATGCAGTGCCATCAGCGCAGCTTCATAGCTGTACTTGTCATGCATGTAGTGAATGATGTTCAGCGAGGTCACATACTGCATGGCCAGCCAATCCATAAAGTGGTCCATGCGGTCCATGACTTTGTCATAGTCCAGCACGGTATCCATCATTGGCGATTCTTTCGGGCCAACCTGGATTTTCAGCTTCTCATCAACGCCGCCGTTGATCGCGTACAACATGGTTTTCGCCAGGTTGGCACGCGCACCGAAGAACTGCATTTGCTTACCGACAATCATTGGGCTGACGCAACAGGCGATGGCGTAGTCATCGTTGTTGAAGTCTGGGCGCATCAGGTCGTCGTTTTCATACTGTAGGGAGGAGGTGTCGATAGACACTTTCGCTGCGTATTTTTTGAAGTTCAACGGCAGTTTTTCAGACCACAGAATGGTCATGTTCGGTTCTGGCGACGGCCCCATGGTGTACAGGGTGTTCAGGAAACGGAAGCTGTTTTTGGTCACCAGCGTACGGCCATCAACGCCCATACCGGCCAGAGATTCGGTCGCCCAGATTGGGTCGCCAGAGAATAGCTCATCGTATTCTGGAGTACGCAGGAAACGCACCATGCGCAGTTTCATCACCAGGTGATCGATCAGTTCCTGAGCCTGTGCTTCAGTCAGTTTGCCAGCCTTGATGTCACGATCGATGAACACGTCAAGGAAGGTGGAGACGCGGCCGAAGGACATGGCTGCGCCGTTCTGGGATTTCACCGCAGCCAGATAGCCGAAGTAGGTCCACTGCACGGCTTCCTGCGCGGTTTTAGCCGGAGCAGAAATGTCATAGCCGTATTTGGCCGCCATTTCTTTTATCTGGGCCAGCGCGCGGTGCTGTTCAGCAATCTCTTCGCGCAGCTGGATGGTCATTTCCAGATCTTCGCCTTTTTCCAGCTTGCTTTGCAGAGACTTGAACTGGCCCAGTTTGTCGGCCATCAGGAAGTCGATACCGTACAGTGCAACGCGACGGTAGTCACCAATAATACGACCACGGCCATAGGCATCTGGCAGGCCGGTCAGCACGCCAGATTTACGGCAGTTCAGAATGTCTTTGGTGTAAACATCGAATACGCCCTGGTTGTGGGTTTTACGGTATTCGGTGAACACTTTTTTAACTTGTGGATCCAGTTCACGGCCATAAACTTTGCATGAACCTTCAACCATCTTGATGCCGCCGAAGGGGATCAGCGCGCGTTTTAGAGGGGCATCGGTCTGCAAACCGACGATGGTTTCCAGATCTTTATTGATGTAGCCCGCATCATGAGAAGTCACGGTAGAAACAACGTTGGTATCGAAATCAACTGGCGCATGGGTGCGGTTCTCCAGTTTGATCCCTTCCATCACCTTGTCCCACAGGGTAGTCGTCGCCTGACTTGCGCCAGCCAGGAAGGATTCATCACCCTCGTAAGGAGTGTAGTTTTTCTGGATGAAGTCACGCACGTTGACTTCTTTCTGCCAGTCACCTTCGCTGAAACCTTGCCAAGCGTTAGCTAACTTCTCGTTAAGTTCGGTCATTATACACCTACCTTCTAATGTGGATTTCTTTGTAAACCCGGCGCGTGCCAGCCAACAGATTAGTGCTTCTGTTCGCTATCACGCAGATAAATTACCCAATAAGTCAACCCAACCAGCAGACCACCACCAATGATGTTGCCAATGGTAACGGGAATCAGGTTGTCGATGATGAAGTTGCTTACGGTCAGATGAGCAAACTGCTCAGGTGCTGCCCCTACGGCTTGCCAAAACTCTGGCGTGGCGAAGTGTTTAACCACGATACCCATAGGGATCATAAACATATTGGCGATACTGTGCTCGAAGCCGCTGGCGACAAACATGGCTACCGGCAGGATCATGGCGAACATCTTGTCCATCAGACTACGGCCGGAGTAGCTCATCCATACGGCCAGACAGACCATCAGGTTAGCCAGAATGCCAAGGCATACGGCTTCAATAAAGGTGTGGTGCAATTTATGGCTAGAGGTTTGTAAAACATTCAGCCCCCACAACCCATTGGCTGCCATATATTGGCCAGAGAACCAGATCAGGGCGACAAAAATCAGTGCGCCGAACAGATTACCAATATAGACGTTCAGCCAGTTGATCGCTAATTGCCGCCAGGTGATACGGCCACTGGCTTTAGCAATCACGGTGAGCACGGTGGAAGTGAACAGGTCTGCGCCGCAGACCACAACCAGCATTAACCCCATGGAGAAGCAAATACCCCCCACCAGTTTGGCCAGGCCAAAGGGAACGGCAGCGGTGCCGGTGGTGGCGGTAATATAGAAAACAAAGGCGATAGAAATGAAGACACCGGCAGTGATCGCCAAATAAAACGTTTTTAGCGGATGCTTGGTGGCTTTATACACTCCCGCATCTTCGGCGATTTTCGCCATTGCGGCAGGTAACAGCATATCGAAGGGGTTGTCAGCTCTCACACTAACTCTCACTTTTAAGGGTTAAAACAATGCAATGAGATACTAGCAAAGCAGTATAGGGTAAAAATTGACTTGGATCATAACGCGGGGAAGTAAAACGGTAAAAAGCCGCAAAATTCATAGGGGTAATAAGGTTAATTTATTGATTTTTAAATAAAAAATAAATTTTAATCTTTGCAAAAAATTTTGAAAATACAACGATTTTTCACCGTTACCGGGTTAATTTTTTGTACTTATTGTCGCTTTTTTATCAATAATACTTAATTGGTGGTTAATTATTATTTAACCGTCATGCAACAACTATAGAATAATATGCCCTGGTCGGTGAAAAGTGCTTATTTAACGAAACAAATGAAATGTGATTCAGCGTAATTAACGATCAAAATAAACCGGAAAATGCAGGGTGCTGAGAATAATCACGCTGGCAAGTTTCTGCCAGCGTGCTAGTAACACTTATGCCCAGTGGCGGCGTTTCGCTTTCTGCAACTTTTCGTAAGCGGCCAGCAGTGCCTGGTGAGCGGGTAACGCTTGCAAGTCGCTGTCGATGGCAAACAGGCCGTTGAAACGTTCTTCACCGCTCATCGCGGCCGAAGCGGCATCGACTGCGTCCTGGCCGTACATCTTCACAAACGCCGTGTGATACTGGGCCGGATCGCGCTCTGGCTCCAGCGCCAACAGCAGCAGCGTTTGCAGACAACGATAGTAGTTGCTGCGTTCTGGGGTAAAGATCGACGCGTTAAACTCCTGCGTCCACTCCGCCCAGATCAGCGCCTGATCGAGATCGCCACCCGACAAGGCCAGCATCGATTTCAGTTCGCCCACGCGCAGCGTATACCAGGCGTTATCTTTACCTGAAGCGATCCCCAGCAGCTCGCGCACGCGGGTGAAATCGTCCAGACCTTCATCATCCAGCCGCTGGATCAGCGCCAGATACTCTTCCGGCTCCCATTCGCTGCCCGGCAATTGCAGCAATGTCTCGCGCAGGTGTGCGCCCATGCTGTTGTTCGCCAGCAGCAGATCTTCTGCCGGGTAGATATCAGACATGCCTGGCACGATGATACGGCAAGCATAAACGTCCAGGTGCTCGTAATCCGCAATGTACACTTCGGCACCTTCTTTATCGAAGATGCTCATCAAGGTGGCGAATTCTTCTTGGGTGCTGCCGCTGAAACTCCAGTCGACAAACGGATAGTCGGCATTCTGCTTGAACATATCCCAGGAAATCAGGCCGCTGGAATCGATGAAGTGGGTTTCTAAATTGGCATGTTCGGCCACTTCTTCATCATCGAAGGTGGGCGCGGTAAACACGTCCAGATCTTTCAGGCTACGGCCTTGCAGCAGTTCGGTTACGGTACGTTCCAGCGCTACGCCGAAATCAGGATGCGCGCCAAATGAGGCAAAACAGGTGCCGTTAGCCGGGTTGAACAGCACCACGCAGATCACCGGATAGTTGCCGCCCAGCGAGGCATCATAAGAGAGGATCGGGAAACCTTCGGCTTCTAGTTTAGCGATGGCTTCAACCACGCCAGGATAGCGGTTCAGCACGTCGGCCGGGATCTCCGGCAGGCTGATGGATTCGGCGATAATGCGGTTTTTCACATAACGTTCAAACACTTCAGAAAGGCCTTGAACCCGCGCTTCGTTAGCGGTATTACCGGCCGACATCCCGTTGGACACATACAGGTTGCCAATGATATTCATCGGAATATAAACGGTTTGCCGATCAGACTGGCGGGCGAACGGCAGGGCACAGATACCGCGATCGCCGTTGCCCGATTGCAGGTCGATCAAATCGCTGGCACCCAGTTCCTGTTCCGGATCATAGAAGGCGTGCAGACGTTCATCGAGAATACCCTGCGGCAGCGCGTTATCAGCCGGAAGCGGGAACCATTTCTCGTTCGGATAGTGCACAAAATCGCCCTCGGCGATCTGTTTACCCAGATAGAAATCAGCGAAGAAATAGTTGGTGGACAAGCGCTCGAAATATTCACCCAGCGCAGAAGCCAGTGCCGCTTTCTTGCTGGCACCTTTACCGTTGGTGAAGCACAGCGGGCAATCGCGATCGCGAATATGCACCGACCAGACGTGCGGAACCGGATTCAGCCAGGAGGCTTCTTCGATGTTGAAACCCAGATCGGTTAATTTCTGCTGAAAACGAGCGATAGAGTCTTCCAGCGCCGCGTCTTTGCCAGGGATAAAAGTTTGCGTCATTGTCTTCACTTATTTGGGCGTACTAAAAACGTGCAATGATACGGGGTTTTCCCCTTAAGCTCCACGTATTCCTAAAGCTGTGCAAATATCACAGTTTTTATAAGAATAAAGTCCATAATTCAGCGAGTTATCAATCATGGAGAAACGTAATGAAATCAATGAAACTCAGCGTATTGGCACTGTTGCTGGCGGGGGCGAGTGGTTCTGCCCTGGCTTTGCCTTCGATCACGCTATTGGCGACCGGTGGCACGATTGCGGGTGGGGGCGAGTCAGCGACGCAGTCCAATTACACTGCTGGGAAATTGGGCGTGGACGCCTTGGTCAAAGCGGTGCCAGAGCTGAAAAACGTGGCCAATGTGCAGGGCGAACAACTGGTGAATATCGGTTCGCAGGATATGAATGATGAGGTCTGGCTCAAGCTGGTCAAGAAAATTAATGCCGACTGCGGCAAAACCGATGGTTTTGTGATCACCCATGGAACGGATACGCTGGAGGAAACCGCCTATTTCCTCGATCTCACGGTTAAATGCGACAAACCGGTGGTGATCGTCGGCGCGATGCGCCCGGCAACCGCCATGAGCGCCGATGGCCCGTTCAACCTGTATAATGCGGTAGTGGTGGCGGCAGATCCGCAATCTGCCAAACGCGGTGTGCTGGTAGCCATGAACGATACCGTGCTTGATGGCCGTGATGTCACCAAAACCAGTACTACCGCAGTGCAAACCTTCCAGTCACCGAACTTTGGCCCGTTGGGGTACATCCATAACGGTAAAGTGGATTATCAGCGTTCACCGCAGCGTAAACACACTACCGAAACGCCGTTTGACGTCAGTAACATGAGCCAACTGCCGAAAGTGGGCATTATCTATAACTACGCTAATGCTTCCGACGCGCCAGCCAAGGCGTTGATCGCCGAAGGATATCAGGGGATCGTCAGCGCCGGTGTCGGTAACGGCAATCTGTACAAAACCGTGTTTGATACGCTGGCTACGGCCGCGCACCAAGGTGTGGCAATTGTGCGTTCTTCCCGCGTGCCGACAGGATCCACCACTGAAGATGCGGAAATAGATGATGCTAAATTCGGTTTTGTGGCTTCAGGCACGCTGAACCCGCAAAAAGCGAGAATTTTGCTACAGTTGGCACTAACGCAAACCAAAGACGCCAAACAGATCCAGGCGATGTTTAATCAGTATTAATCGCCGTTTAATACGGGGGCGTTAAGCCCCCGTAATTCAGCATAAACCCCCGAGCTAACCCACTGAACCAGCCCCGTTCACAGCGTTTTATCGCAGGAAAAAACGATGGGGCGGCAGAGCCTGTTACCGGCAGCCGGAACAGTTTCCCGCTCTCGGACGAATAAGCATTGCAGCGGCGTTACGTGAGTGATAAAACTCGAAGGAGTTGGTTAACACTCGCGTTAACTTCGGGCGTATTACGACAGGCCGATCTCTGCGGCGAACAGTGAATGTGGTGAGGGGAAATGACTCAGGTTTATAATTTTAGCTCTGGCCCGGCAATGCTGCCGGTTGAAGTGTTGCGTCGTGCAGAACAGGAACTGTGCAACTGGCATGGCCTCGGTACTTCAGTGATGGAAATCAGCCATCGCAGTAAAGAATTTATTGAGGTTGCCGAACAGTCCGAACAGGATCTGCGCGATCTGCTGAAAATCCCCGCCAACTATAAAGTGCTGTTTTGCCACGGTGGTGCGCGCGCGCAATTTGCGGCGTTACCGCTGAACCTGTTGGGTGATAAAACGACTGCCGATTATATCGACGGTGGCTATTGGGCGCACAGCGCCGTTCTGGAAGCCGAGAAATACTGCAAGCCGACGGTGATTGATGTAAAGACCACCGTGGGTGGTTTAAGCGGCATCAAGCCGATGAAAGAGTGGCAACTGAGCGATAATGCCGCTTATGTGCATTATTGCCCGAATGAAACCATCGACGGCGTGGCTATCGATGAAACGCCTGATTTCGGCGATAAAGTGGTGATTGGGGATTACTCTTCTACCATTCTTTCCCGCCCGTTGGATGTCAGCCGTTTTGGTATGATCTACGCCGGTGCGCAGAAAAACATTGGTCCTGCTGGCCTGACGCTGGTGATTGTGCGTGACGATCTGCTGGGCAAAGCACGCCGCGAAGTGCCGTCGATTCTCGATTACACCGTGCTGGCAGAAAATGGCTCGATGTTCAATACTCCGCCAACCTTTGCCTGGTATCTTTCCGGTTTGGTTTTCAAATGGTTGAAAGAACAAGGCGGCTTGGTAGAAATGCAAAAACGCAACCAGGCGAAAGCCGAGCTGCTGTATGCCACCATCGATAAATCCGATTTTTACCGTAGCCAGGTGGCGCTTGCCAACCGTTCATGGATGAACGTGCCGTTCCAGCTGGCCGATCCGGCGTTGGACAAGGTGTTCCTCAGCGAAGCAGAAGCCATTGGCCTGCAAGCGTTGAAAGGCCATCGCGTAGTCGGCGGTATGCGTGCTTCTATCTATAATGCGATGCCGTTGGTTGGCGTGAAAACCTTGACCGATTTTATGGTCGACTTTGAGCGCCGTCATGGTTGATTGCCGTTGCCTGCGTTGAGCAGGTAATATATTACTCAGTGGCTTAAAGCGGCTCCGGCATGATCCCCGGGGCCGTTTCGTTTATCAGATTCTGGAGAGCTTTATTCACATGGTGGATTCCCTGACGTTACAACCGGTGGCTTTGATCGACGGCACCGTCAATTTACCCGGTTCCAAGAGCGTTTCTAATCGTGCTCTGCTGCTGGCTGCGCTGGCCCAAGGGACGACCCGGCTTACCAACCTGCTGGATAGCGATGATGTGCGCCATATGTTGAACGCATTGCAGGCGTTAGGGGTGAGCTATCAACTGTCTGACGATCGTACAACTTGTTGTGTTGAGGGTGTTGCGGGGGCGCTGGTGGCCAAGCAGCCACTGGAGTTGTTTCTCGGTAATGCGGGTACGGCGATGCGCCCGCTGGCAGCCGCGCTGTGCCTGGGCGCTGGTGATGTGGTTTTGACCGGTGAACCACGCATGAAAGAGCGGCCAATTGGTCACTTGGTAGAGGCTTTGCGTCAGGGCGGGGCACAGATAGATTATCTGGAGCAGACCGACTACCCACCAGTGCGCCTGCGCGGCGGCTTCTGCGGCGGTGACGTTAGCGTTGATGGCAGCGTTTCCAGCCAGTTCCTGACCGCATTGCTGATGATGGCACCCTTGGCGCAACAGGATACCGCCATTCATATCAAAGGTGAGCTGGTTTCCAAGCCTTATATTGATATCACGCTGCATCTGATGAAAACCTTCGGTGTTGAAGTGACGCATGATAATTATCGCGTATTCCAGATTCGTGGCCAGCAGACCTATCGTTCACCTGGGGATTACCTGGTAGAAGGCGACGCCTCTTCTGCCTCTTACTTCCTAGCAGCGGCGGCGATTAAGGGTGGCAAGGTACGTGTAACCGGTATTGGCAAAAAAAGCGTGCAAGGTGATACCAAATTTGCCGACGTATTGGAAAGAATGGGCGCACGTATCACCTGGGGCGATGATTTTATCGAGTGCAGCCGTGGTGAACTGAAAGGTATTGATATGGATATGAACCATATCCCGGATGCGGCGATGACGATTGCCACCACTGCACTGTTTGCCACAGGGCCGACCACTATCCGCAATATCTACAATTGGCGCGTGAAAGAGACCGATCGTCTGGCGGCGATGGCCACCGAATTGCGCAAAGTCGGCGCCGAAGTGGAAGAGGGTGAGGATTATATTCACGTTGTGCCGCCGAGCAAACTGCATTTCGCCGAAATCGGCACTTATAACGATCACCGGATGGCGATGTGTTTTTCACTGGTCGCGCTGTCTGACACGCCGGTGACGATCCTCGATCCTAAATGTACTGCGAAAACGTTTCCAGATTATTTTGAACAGTTTGCGCGTATCAGCAAGCTGGCTTAAGTGCTGAAAACTTTGTGATTCAAGGCCCATGATTGGGCCTTTTTTGTACCCTGCGATTAATTGCTGTGGTTTTGAGATTCATCCTATTGTCGACAAATGTTCAGCATGAATGTAAGTGTTACATAAGAAAGGTATTAGGTTTAAATTGATTTTTAACATGCTATTAATACATTCATTATTTAAATCTATCATAAAATAAGTGATAAATATCATTTTTTAATTTTTATTGGTTTATTATCCTTTTTTAATGGGATTATGTTTCTATGTTTTCTTTTTTTCTATTCTATGTCTTTGTTTTTACTGATTTTAAAGGATTTTCTCTGATATAGTTAATGTTTAAGTATTAATGTTATTAATGTTTACTATGGAAGTAGGGAGAATGTAAGGAGGTAAGTGATGGCATTTATAGGGATGGTGGGTATATTGATGATTATCGTATATATATCCGTCGCTTTTGAGGTCGATAGGAGAAAAAAGAATTATCTTAGCCCCAGTAGCAAGTATTTGTATAAAGGAAGGCGTGCCAATATGAAAAAAAGATGCTCAAGATTACTGAAAGTGCTTCTTTTCAATACGTGACTATTTCACTTCTCCATACTCTTTCGATATTGTGGCCCTAATGATTTCGGCCGGTAAAGCTCGTTGGCGCAGACGAAGAAGTCCCGAAAAAAACTCGGGGCTTTTTTTGTGTCTGCGGTTAGCGGTATTTCATTGGAAACGTCTTAAGTTTGAACGTTTCTGCTGTAAATAAGGGACATTGATGACGGTGAGCTGCCCTGTAATGGCCGGGTTAACGCCAAAGTAGAGGTTGAACCAGGTGAGAGATGCGGTGTGCTGCACCTTCTCTATACTTTCTGCACATCAGTGGCCTTATTTTCAACAACTAGACAGTTCTGGGGTAACAGTAAGCGGTCTAGGCGCGTATAATACGCCACCGAATCTGCCCTTGACTGGGCAGATAGCAGGGATGTTTTACCCTTTGCCATTGCAGAGGTGCATCCCGGAGAGGTTTTCTACCTGAAGGAGAGATAAATGACGGCTACAGTCCCGGTGATAACCGTTGATGGGCCCAGTGGTGCAGGTAAAGGCACACTGTGCAAAGCACTGGCCGAGTCCCTTGGGTGGCGTTTGCTGGATTCAGGCGCGATTTACCGTGTTCTGGCCTTGGCGGCACTGCATCATCAGGTGGATATCGCTTCTGAAGAGGCATTAGTCCCTCTGGCCGCACATCTCGACGTCCGCTTTGTTGCTCTGGACGGTAAGTTGCAGGTTATTTTGGAAGGTGAAGATGTCAGCAATGAAATCCGCACCGAAACCGTCGGCAATACTGCTTCGCAGGCGGCGGCTTTTCCTCGGGTGCGTGAAGCCTTGCTGCGTCGCCAGCGTGCGTTTCGCGAGATGCCTGGCCTGATTGCTGATGGTCGAGATATGGGCACCGTAGTGTTCCCCGACGCACCCGTGAAAATTTTCCTTGACGCCAGCGCTGAAGAACGGGCGCATCGCCGTATGCTACAGTTGCAGGAAAAGGGCTTTAATGTTAACTTTGAACGTCTTTTAGCCGAGATAAAGGAACGGGATGACCGTGACCGTAATCGGGCTATTGCGCCACTGGTGCCGGCTCTCGATGCCCTTGTGCTGGATTCTACCAGCATGTCGATCGATGAAGTCATCCAGCGGGCGTTGGCATATGCACATGAGGTTTTAGCGTTGCCGCAGCAATAAATGCGGCGGCGTTATCAGTTTTTTGTCATATTTGTCATTGTATTGCATGGTAGTATCTGAATATATCGGGTAAAATTTTACCCCTGTAACCTAAACCCTGTCGGCATGGAGCCAATGGCGGGGTATGTGAAACAACCCCATTCGGCGGGATGCTAAATGGACGTTAAACTAAAGAACCCTGAAGATTAACAACATGACTGAATCTTTCGCTCAACTCTTTGAAGAATCCCTGAAAACAATCGAAACCCGTCCGGGTTCCATCGTTCGTGGCGTTGTCGTTGCTATCGATAAAGATGTCGTACTGGTTGACGCCGGTCTGAAATCTGAATCTGCCATTCCGGCTGAGCAATTCAAAAACGCCCAGGGCGAACTGGAAATCCAGGTTGGTGACGAAGTTGATGTTGCGCTGGACGCTGTTGAAGATGGCTTCGGTGAAACTCTGCTGTCCCGTGAGAAAGCTAAGCGTCACGAAGCTTGGATCACGCTGGAAAAAGCTTACGAAGAAGCTGAAACTGTCGTCGGTATCATCAACGGCAAAGTGAAGGGTGGCTTCACTGTAGAGCTGAACGGTATTCGTGCGTTCCTGCCAGGTTCCCTGGTTGACGTGCGTCCGGTTCGCGACACTCTGCACCTGGAAGGCAAAGAGCTTGAGTTCAAAGTCATCAAGCTGGATCAGAAGCGCAACAACGTTGTAGTTTCTCGTCGTGCAGTCATCGAGTCCGAGAACAGCGCAGAACGCGATCAACTGCTGGAAAACCTGCAGGAAGGCATGGAAGTTAAAGGTATCGTTAAGAACCTCACTGACTACGGTGCATTCGTTGATCTGGGCGGCGTTGACGGCCTGCTGCACATCACCGATATGGCTTGGAAACGCGTTAAGCATCCAAGCGAAATCGTCAATGTTGGCGACGAAATCACGGTTAAAGTGCTGAAGTTCGACCGCGAACGTACTCGTGTTTCTCTGGGCCTGAAGCAACTGGGCGAAGATCCATGGGTCGCTATCGCTAAACGTTACCCAGAAGGCACCAAGCTGACTGGCCGTGTGACCAACCTGACTGATTACGGCTGCTTCGTGGAAATCGAAGAAGGCGTTGAAGGTCTGGTACACGTTTCTGAAATGGATTGGACCAACAAAAACATCCATCCGTCCAAAGTTGTTAACGTGGGCGATGTAGTGGAAGTGATGGTTCTGGACATTGACGAAGAGCGTCGTCGTATCTCCCTGGGCTTGAAGCAGTGCAAAAACAACCCATGGCAGCAGTTCGCAGAAACCCACAACAAGGGCGACCGTGTTGAAGGTAAAATCAAGTCTATTACTGACTTCGGTATCTTCATCGGCCTGGACGGCGGCATCGACGGCCTGGTTCACCTGTCTGACATCTCCTGGAACGTTGCAGGCGAAGAAGCAGTTCGTGAATACAAGAAAGGCGACGAAATCGCAGCGGTTGTTCTGCAGGTTGACGCAGAGCGCGAGCGTATCTCCCTGGGCGTGAAGCAACTGGCTGAAGATCCATTCAATAACTACCTGTCTATGAACAAGAAAGGTACTATTGTTACGGGTAAAGTCACGGCAGTTGACGCTAAAGGTGCTACAGTTGAATTAGCAGGCGGCGTAGAAGGTTACCTGCGTGCATCTGAAGCCTCTCGCGACCGCATTGAAGATGCAACTCTGGTTCTGAACGTTGGTGACGAAGTTGAAGCTAAATTCACCGGTGTTGATCGTAAGAACCGCGTTGTAAGCCTGTCCGTACGTGCGAAGGACGAAGCTGACGAGAAAGATGCCATTGCTACGGTTAACAGCAACAAACCGGAAGAAAGCAACTTCTCTAACGCTATGGCTGAAGCCTTCAAAGCGGCTAAAGGCGAGTAATGACGGGGGGCGGTTTCTGGCCGCCCCGATACGGTAGTTTAGCTGCAAAGCTTGGAGGTACTATGACCAAGTCTGAACTTATTGAAAGACTTGCTGGCCAGCAATCTCATATTCCGGCGAAGGCCGTTGAGGATGCCGTGAAAGAGATGCTCGAACACATGGCTGCTACGTTAGCCGAGGGTGAACGCATCGAGATTCGCGGATTTGGCAGTTTTTCTCTTCACTACCGTGCTCCGCGCGTTGGTCGTAACCCTAAAACGGGTGACAAAGTCGAGTTGGACGGCAAGTACGTTCCTCACTTCAAACCAGGTAAAGAGTTACGTGACCGCGCCAATATCTATGGCTAGTCTCTGACTCTCCATAGCGTTGTTGCTTGTAAAGAATATGAAACGGTGCCTTCAGGGTGCCGTTTTTTTTGCTTTTAGATCCCACTCTTCCATCCCTTCCTGTTTCATCCGAGTTGCGAGCTAATACGTAATAAAGCTGCAAATGCAATGCTTGAAAGCAATAGCTTGCGTGCTGTTTCCATACATTGATATCCGCTGCTGGCAGTTATTCTCCAGATAATTAATCTCTAGCCCAGCACAACGGGGTAGGTAATGGTGATGGCTATCAGGATTTCAGTCGATATCGCAGCAATAGCGCTGGTAGTGGGGATGTTACCCCTGCTTTTTTTACCGCAATTACCGTCTTCGTTGTTGCTAAGTGTGCTCGCTATTCTGGCATGGCTGCTGTGGCGGCAAACGCAACAGAAGTGGTGCCAATCGCTTTGTTGGCTATTGCTGGGCTTTATCTTTGCTGCTTTAAGTGCCAACCATCTGGTAAAGCAAATGACGTTACTGGCGCGTAGCAATGATGTTGAGGCTATCGTCTCGGTGAGTAGTGTAAAGCTGGAAGGTATGGGGATGCCGAAAGTGCTTTTACGCATTGAACAGGTTAAAGGGCGCAGGTTATTTCCTGCGATCTTTTTTACAGCCAACTGGCAGGGAGGAACCTTGTGCGCAGGCCAGCGGCTAGCAATGAAAGTACGATTTCGGCCGATACACAGCAGCTTGAATGAAGGCGGTTTTGATGGTCAGCGTTGGGCTTTTGCTAACCGGCAGCCGCTCAGTGGCTATATTAAGTCGGCAAAGCACATCGACGAGCGTTGTGGCTGGCGGCAGTGGGTTATCAGCCGGGCAGATGAGCAAATGGGTGCCTTGCCTCACCGTGATATTTTGCTGGCTTTGGCGTTTGGTGAACGAGCATTAATTAGCAATGAAACCCGCGATCTTTTTATTAAAACCGGGATCGCACATTTGATGGCGATTTCTGGCCTGCATATTTCGATGTCTGCAATCCTGCTGTGGGGATTGGTGCGTTTGGTGCAATATCCGCTGCCTGCCCGTTATATCGGCCACCGTTTACCTTTATTGATAAGCTGGTTTGCCATGTGGGTTTATGTCTGGTTAGCCGGTGCGCAACCTCCGGCACTGCGAACCGCTATCGCGCTGTCTTTATGGTTAGTACTGCGTCTGCGAGGGGTTACCTGCTCCTCTTGGCAAATCTGGCTGTGGTGTATTTGTCTTATTCTATTAAGCGATCCTCTGGCAGTGCTGTCAGACAGTTTCTGGCTTTCCGTATTGGCGGTTGCAGCGCTGATTTTTTGGTTCGAATGGGCACCCTTGCCTCAGCGTTTTAACTTATCCTGGTTCTGGGCACCGCTACGCTGGTTGCATATTCAACTGGGTATGACGCTGTTGCTGTTGCCATTACAATTCGGTCTTTTTCATGGAGCCACCTGGACCTCGCTTCCTGCGAATCTGTGGGCCGTACCTATTATTTCACTGCTGTCTGTTCCACTGATTTTACTGGCCTTGTTGCTCAGCTTTATCCCTGTAATGAGTGCCTTTTTATGGTGGCTGGCTGATATCACCGTTGACTGGGCGCTTTGGCCTTTACCTTGGTTGGAGGTAGGGTGGGTGCAGATAGGAGCCACTTTGCTGCCATTCAGTGCTATTGGTTGGTTGATCGTTGCCTGCTGGCGTTTTTATTGGTGGTACAGTTTTCCCGTTGGTTGCCTGGCCGTACTGCTTTGTGGCCTGTTATGGCGGGAACGGCAGCAGGACTACCGTTGGCGGGTAGACATGATTGATGTCGGCCATGGTTTAGCGGTGATTATCGAGCGCGCAGGGAAAGCGGTTATTTATGACAGCGGAGATATGTGGGAGAGAACCAGCGCTGCCGAGCGTTTTATTTTGCCTTATCTGCGTTGGCGGCAGGTTGCTGTCGAGCAGATTATCATTAGCCACAGCCATCAGGATCATATTGGCGGGCTACCGGTATTACAGACTGCGTTCCCGCAGGCCAGCGTTCGTTCACCACTCGCTAATCAAGGCCATTTATCTTGTATTCAAGGGCAACGATGGCAATGGAGTGGGTTGTATTTTCAGGTACTGTGGCCACCACAGCAGAAAAAACATGCGAATAATGACGACTCTTGTATTGTTCGGGTTGATGATGGCAAGTACAGCATTTTACTAACTGGCGATCTGGAACAACGTGGAGAGCAGGAACTACTCAAGCAGCGTTCAGCTCTGCCTGCCACTCTTTTACAAGTGCCACATCATGGCAGCAAGACCTCATCGTCACCGCCATTTTTGCGTGCGGTAGCACCGAAACTGGCTGTTGCATCGGCTTCTCGCTACAACGCGTGGCGGTTACCAGCAGAAAAAATCGTCAAACGATACCGGGAGAACCATATTGCCTGGCGAGATACTGCACACTCCGGGCAGTTGAGTGTGCTATTTTTCGACAACGGCTGGCAGGTTAAAGGCTTTCGCGAGCAATTAATGCCCCGTTGGTACCATCAGCGGTTTGGCGTAGAGGGCGATAATGAGTAGAATGGGCCGCTATTTCTTCCGATGCTGGTATCTGCATGATGAATGATAAAGATCTCTCCACCTGGCAGACGTTCCGTCGCCTCTGGCCGATGATCACTCCTTTTAAAGCCGGGCTGATAGTGGCCGCTGTTGCGTTAATTTTAAACGCAGCAGGGGACACGCTAATGTTGTCCCTGCTCAAGCCGCTTTTAGACGATGGTTTTGGTAAAACCGATAGCCGTGTTTTGGTCTGGATGCCTCTGGTCGTTATTGGCCTGATGCTGATGCGCGGTGTGACCAGCTTCATTTCCAGCTATTGCATTTCCTGGGTGTCGGGCATGGTAGTGATGCATATGCGTCGCCGCTTATTTGGCCATATGATGAGAATGCCGGTGGCCTTTTTCGACCAGCAATCCACCGGGACTCTATTGTCACGTATCACCTATGATTCTGAGCAGGTTGCTTCGTCGTCCTCCAGCGCACTGGTGACCGTTGTGCGTGAAGGGGCGTCGATCATCGGCCTGTTCATCTTGATGTTCTATTACAGTTGGCAGCTTTCGGTCATTCTGATTGTGCTGGCACCGATTGTATCTTTTGCTATCCGTCTGGTGTCTAAACGCTTCCGTAATATCAGCAAAAACATGCAAAACACCATGGGGCAGGTGACCACCAGCGCCGAGCAAATGCTGAAAGGGCACAAAGAGGTTCTGATCTTTGGTGGCCAACAGGTGGAGACGGAGCGTTTCAATTCGGTCAGCAACCGCATGCGGCAGCAGGGGATGAAGCTGGTTTCTGCCTCTTCCATTTCTGATCCTATTATTCAGTTGATCGCATCGTTGGCCTTGGCGTTTGTCCTGTTTGCGGCCAGCTTCCCGAGCGTAATGGAAACCTTGACTGCCGGTACAATTACCGTAGTGTTTTCCTCAATGATTGCCTTGATGCGCCCGCTGAAATCGTTGACTAACGTTAATGCCCAGTTCCAGCGCGGTATGGCAGCATGCCAGACTCTGTTTTCAATTCTGGACATGGAGCAGGAAAAGGATACCGGCACTCGCCAGGTGGAGCGTGCCAAAGGGGACATCGAGTTCCGTAATGTGACGTTCTGTTACCCTGGGCGAGAAATCCCGGCGCTGCGTGATATCAATCTGAGTATCGCCGAAGGTAAAACGGTGGCGTTGGTCGGGCGTTCTGGCTCGGGCAAATCAACCATTGCCAATCTGTTGACGCGTTTTTATGACGTCCAACAAGGTGAAATCCTGATGGATGGTCATGACCTGCGTGAATATACCCTGGCCTCACTACGCGATCAGGTGGCATTGGTATCGCAGAACGTCCACCTGTTCAACGACACCATTGCCAACAATATTGCCTATGCGCGTGAGCAGCGTTACAGCCGTGAAGAGATAGAGACTGCGGCACGTATGGCTTATGCCATGGACTTTATCGGCAAAATGGAGAATGGTCTTGATACGGTGATTGGGGAAAATGGTGTAATGCTTTCCGGTGGTCAGCGCCAGCGTATTGCTATTGCTCGCGCGTTACTGCGTGATTGCCCAATTCTGATCCTTGATGAAGCTACCTCTGCGCTGGACACCGAATCTGAGCGTGCCATTCAGGCCGCACTGGATGAGTTGCAGAAAAACCGTACCTCGTTAGTCATTGCGCACCGCCTGTCTACCATTGAGAAAGCGGATGAAATTTTGGTGGTTGAGGATGGTCAGATCGTTGAACGTGGTCAGCATGCGGCACTGATTGAGCAACGGGGTGTTTACGCACAGCTTCACCGTATGCAGTTTGGTCAGTAATGATAGAGCGTATCTGGTCCGGTAGCTCACTGATTTATCTGCTGCTGCTGCCGCTTTCCTGGCTGTATGGCCTGGTTAGCGGCGTTATTCGGCTCAGTTATCGTGTGGGCTTACGTAAAAGTTGGCGTGCGCCCGTGCCGGTGGTGGTAGTGGGGAATTTGACGGCTGGCGGCAACGGTAAAACCCCTATGGTGATCTGGCTGGTTGAGCATCTTCAGCAGCGAGGTTATCGCGTGGGCGTTGTTTCCAGAGGGTACGGCGGTAAATCCGCGGTATATCCTCTGGTGCTGAATGCTCAAACTACAACGCAGCAGGCTGGTGATGAACCGGTGCTGATCTACCAGCGTACCCGTGCGCCGGTGGCAATTTCCCCCAAACGTACTGAAGCTATTCAAGCATTGCTGCAACAGGGTGAACTTGATGTGGTGATTACCGACGACGGTCTCCAACATTATGCTTTGCAGCGTGATTTTGAATTGGTGGTTATTGACGGTGTACGCCGCTTTGGCAACGGCTGGTGGTTACCGGCAGGGCCGATGCGTGAACGTGCTGCACGGTTGAAGACGGTGGATGCCTGCGTCGCTAATGGCGGTGTCGCGCAACCGGGTGAAATTGCCATGAAACTCCAAGCGCTGGATGCGGTGAATCTGGCGAGTGGTGAACGATGCCCGGCAACCGAACTGCCACATGTGGTCGCAATGGCTGGAATCGGTCATCCGCCGCGCTTTTTCGCCACGCTGGAAAAGCTGGGGATTGAGGTTGAAGGTGAAATCCCGTTTGCCGATCACCAGGATTACACTCATGCGCAGTTGGCTACGTTGACAAAAGCAGGGCAGACGCTGCTGATGACTGAAAAAGATGCGGTGAAATGCCGTCATTTCGCCCAGCCTGACTGGTGGTATTTACCGGTTGATGCGGTACTTCCTGCCGATCAGGCTGAGCGGTTATTACAAGATATCGAGAAACTACTCAAATAAATCAGGCCTCCAGCGCGCATACCCCTAATGCTTGCGCGCAGGCCTGCAATGAACGCTGTTGCGTCTGTTGATACAGCTCCAACTCGTCAATCACTTCTGCTCCTAATGCCTGTTCAAATGCGCTACGGCTTGACGCTGTGCCGTATTGCGTATGGCGACTATCACCGAGATTGGACTGGAAAATCCCTGCGGCACTGACTGGCAGAAAATCTTCATATACCAAGGGTTGGAAGCGGATGTAATCAAGCGCGATAAGCTGCTCCAGAGAGCTGTGTTTATCTATCGCCTCTTTAGCGGCCAGACCGCATTCTGTTGGGAAATAGCGGAACCAGGCCAATCGTTGCTCGCGCAGCGTGGCGTAATCATCTGGAAATGCCTGAAAATGTTCGATCAGTAATTGATTGTACTGCGCAGCATTTTTTTCAGTGGCCGGAGCTTGCAATGCATCATTGGTGGCCTGTAACAGACGATCGTAAAGCGCACGCCCTTTGGGAGTAAGCGCAACTCCTCGCTGCTCGATTTCACCGAAACGCGCGGTATGGTGTCCGGCAACTTCATGGCCATCATGCTCGATAAAGGCGACATCTTCTTCTAACGCCTTAAAACTGGTCTGGCGCAGCAGGATCGGGCAGTTGCGTGGGGGCGGGCCTTCAATCACCGCTTTAGGCGTAATGCCGCGTCCTGGCATCGCCAGTTGTACCCGATCGATATCCAGCGTGCGCGGTGTTAGATGATTAATATGCGGGCCTTTGAAAGCAACCACATCGGCAATCAATCGGTGTTGATCGTGTAACTGTTGATATTCACTGGCGCTCACCGTGGCTTGACTGTGCCAGCGGAACGTTTCTAGCGCTTGTGCAATAAATTCCTGTGCCTGCTCTTCATCCAATCCGCCTTGTGCCTCATGTAGCGTCATCAACTCTAAAGCCCGCTCGGTAAAGATACGGCGGCGGGCTAACAACTGTTGGGCCAGCTCACGCAACTGCACATTTTCAATCAGTTCGAGCCGCAGTAAAGATGTAAATACCCGGAATGGGCTGAGCTGCAGCGCGCTTTCATGCACGGCACGAAATGCGGTTGAGTGAACGGGCACACCGGCAACTGCCAAGTCATAGTAACCAACGGGAGACATCCCCATCACGCCAAACAGACGGCGCAATGTTTTCAATTCCTCTGCGGTGCCTACGCGGATAGCGCCATGGCGTTCCATCGTCAGCCGGTTAATTTCGCCGGTAATTTGCAGTTGATTGGCCAAGACGGCGTCTTCACTCAGAACTTGCCGATTAGTCTCCGCCACGAGTTCGACCAGTGCGCCATACAACGGCACTTCTTTCTGATACATGGTCGACATTGCCTTGGAAAATCTGGCACGAATCTCATTCGATGAGATGAACTGCTGGGCAGTCATGCGCATAACTCCTTTGATTAATTAAAGTCTGAATAATATGGTTTAGTGTTGGTTAGAGGGGCACTCACCTTGTTTTCACCTGAAGTTTAGCCAGCTCGTTTGGGATTTGTTATAGATTGGCTAACGATATTAGAGTTTTATGCGTTAGCTCTCATTTGGTTTTGCCGATGAGGGATAGGGATACCAAGATCATCGGCTAACTGGGAGAGATTTTTGTGATAAACCTCTTGTGTTAATGAAATTTTTATGAGTAAATACACCCCGGCCTGTGATACAGACCTATTTATGTTTGAGTTTAGAGTTAAGCAGTTCCTCCCAAAACGTTATCATCTGATTCCGCTTCAAAGACGAACCTTCTAAGTACCTCCCATAAGTAATGATTCTGAAAACGGCCAAATCGCCTCATGGTAGGTTGTGTAAATATATTTAAAAGGTAATAGTAATGTCTAAGAAAATGGGTCAGGTTAAGTGGTTCAACGAAAGCAAAGGTTTTGGTTTCATTGAGCAACAAGACGGCGGTAAAGATGTGTTCGTACACTTCTCCGCAATTATGACCGATGGTTTCAAAACCCTGGCAGAAGGCCAGCGTGTTGAGTACACCATTCAGGACAGCCCGCGCGGGCCGGCTGCCGCCAACGTTGTTGCTCTGTAAATCCACAGGGAATAACGTATAGAGAACTTGATACAACCATAATGACGCATTTATGCTGAGTTATTGCGGAAGATATTGAGCTCAACAAGCCCGCCAAAGTGCGGGTTTTTTATTTTTTGCTCACGAGAGGTTTGTTACGAGAAACTTTAGGATGGGCTGGTAGCATCCAAACAATAATAAAAATGATGTTGTTAAGGATGCTCAAGTGAAAGGAATTAAATGATGTTTAAAAATACTGTGTTAAAAATGGGCCGAGTGAAGTGGTTTAATCAGAGCGAAGGCTATGGTTTTATTTCCCCGGTTGATGGTAGTGACGAAATTTATGTTAGCCGCCGTGCTATCGCCAATACCAAGAATAAATCGTTAAATGAAGGTCAGAACGTCGAGTTCTCGATCTATCGTAGCTCTCACGGGCTGTCTGCGGCAGACGTTATCGCGTTCTGACCCACCCCTTCCTCGCCAGTGCCGGTGCCGCCACCCCATGCACTGGCGAAGAAAAATTCTTCGATATCCTTTATGATCAGGCGATTGTTCAATCACCTGGGATATCAGGATGCCAACCCCCGTTATTTCGCTTTCTTCTGCCCGCGCGCTTCATCTTGCCGCTCAAGGGCTGCTCTCCCCTGTTAAACGCAAAGCCAGACCCGATGATGTGATTGGTGCCATAGAACGCATGGGGCTGCTGCAAATCGATACGATCAGCGTGGTTGCACGTAGCCCTTATCTGGTGCTATTCAACCGCCTGGGTGATTATCAGCCTGAATGGTTGGAGCAGGCTTTGGCCGATCGCAAGCTGTTTGAATATTGGGCGCATGAAGCCTGTTTCCTCCCCATTGATGATTTCGGATTGCTACGCCACCGTATGCTGGATCCGCAGGGAATGGGCTGGAAACACTCACAAGCGTGGGTGGAAAAACACCATGCGGCCATTGAGGCGCTTTTGCAGCATGTCGAAACCCAAGGCCCGGTGCGTTCGGCAGACTTCACCGCCGAAAAGAAAGGCGCTAATGGCTGGTGGGATTGGAAACCGGAAAAACGCCATCTTGAGACTCTGTTTACCACCGGTAAGCTGATGGTGGCCGAACGCCGTAATTTCCATCGCGTCTACGATCTTACCCAGCGGTTACTGCCTGATTGGGATGATAATGTCCATGCTTTGCCGCGGGCCGAGGCTCAACAGGAAATGCTGCGCCGTAGTTGCCGCTATCTGGGTATTTTTAAAGCCGAATGGCTGGCGGATTATTATCGCCTGAAGCGTGTGGCTCCTAAAAAGCTGTTAGCAACGCTGCTGCAACAAGGGGAGATTCTGCCGGTGGAAATCAACGGGCTGGAAGGCGAATTCTATGTGCATCAGTCGTTGGCCGCCGAGTTGGCATTGGCTGAACAAGGGAAACTTAAGTCCAGCGTGACCTGCCTGCTTTCCCCTTTTGATCCGGTAGTGTGGGATCGTCGCCGTGCATTAGATCTGTTCAACTTTGATTACCGGCTGGAATGTTACACGCCGAAGGAAAAACGTCAGTACGGCTATTTCACTTTGCCGCTATTGCAGCGGGGTGAACTGATCGGTCGAGTTGATGCAAAAATGCATCGTAAACTGGGCATTTTTGAAATTATCAGTTTTCATCTGGAGCCGAAAACCAAGCTGAATAAGCAGCGCTGCCAGGATATCCGGCAGGCGATAACTCGCACGGCGAAGTGGCACGGTGCGCAACAGGTCACTCTGGGGGATATACCGACTCAGTTGGCGGCGGAATGGTCGACAGGTTGGCGTGTGGAATAACGGATTTCGCGGAGTAAATCAGGCGGTGATTAACCTGCTCTATAGCGTTATGCTATCCTCACGCACTTTCCTTGATGCCTATATCCCCTGGAGGAAGCATGGATCACCGTTTACTCGAAATCGTTGCCTGCCCGGTCTGCAACGGCAAGCTCTACTTCAATAAAGAAAACCAGGAACTGGTCTGCAAAGTGGACGGCCTGGCCTACCCACTGCGCGATGGTATTCCGGTGTTGCTGGAAAACGAAGCGCGTTCACTGTCACTGGATGAGAAACACGCATGAGTTTTATCGCTATTATTCCTGCTCGCTATGCGTCCACCCGTTTGCCGGGTAAACCGCTGGCCGATATCCACGGTAAACCGATGGTGGTACATGTGATGGAGCGCGCGCGTGAGTCCGGTGCTTCGCGCGTTATTGTCGCTACCGATCATCCCGAAGTGGCCAAAGCAGTAGAAGCTGCCGGTGGCGAGGTTTGTATGACCAGCCCCGACCACCACTCAGGTACCGAGCGTTTGGCGGAAGTGATCGAGAAATGCGGCTTTACTGACGATCAAATCATCGTCAACGTGCAGGGCGATGAGCCTCTGATTCCGCCGATAATCGTCCGCCAGGTAGCCGAGAATCTCGCCTCCTGCGAGGCTGGAATGGCGACGTTGGCCGTGCCAATCGCAACCGCCGAAGAGGCGTTTAACCCGAATGCCGTCAAAGTGGTGATGGATGCACAGGGCTATGCGCTCTATTTCTCACGCGCCACCATCCCGTGGGATCGTGAACGCTTTGCCCAGTCGAAAGCAAGCATCGGCGATAGCCTGCTGCGCCATATCGGCATTTATGCCTACCGGGCTGGATTTGTGCGCCGCTACGTGACTTGGCAGCCCAGCCAGCTTGAGCAGATCGAACTGCTGGAGCAGCTCCGGGTGCTGTGGTACGGCGAAAAAATTCACGTTGCGGTGGCAAAAGCCATTCCGAGTGTGGGCGTTGATACGCCAGAAGATCTGCAACGCGTGCGTGACAGCATTAAAAACTGATTATTCTGTCGGTCAGATCACTCTGGCCGCTTCATTTCTTGTTTCCTTATCTCCATTTTATTGATCTGCGTTGAAGAATTTCGCTGTTCACCGTTCGATGATGTAGGGCGCTTTTCCTTAACCTAGAGGGTTTTGCCCAATGGAGCAGTTGCGTGCCGAATTGAGTGTGGTGCTGGGTGAATCAATCAGTCGCCTGGAGCGTGTTAGCGAGCAACCCTATGCACATATGTATTCGCTGTATGATCAACAGGATCACGCGATTCCGTTGATGGCGAAAAGTTTTGTTTGTGAGGGGATCGCGCAGCAGGAGGCTTATAAGCTCTCCATGTTGGCACGTGAAGGGGATATTCGTCTGCCGACGGTTTATGGCATGGTGTATAGCCATGAATCCCCCTATAAAGAGATTTTGCTGATCGAGCGCCTGCGCGGCGTTTCGGTTGAAGCACCCACGCGCACCCCCGATCGCTGGGACATGCTGATGGACCAGATTATCGACGGTGTATTGGCTTGGCACCGTATCGATAGCCACGGCTGCGTCGGTACGGTAGACAGCACCCAGGAAAATGATTGGTTCTGCTGGTATCAGCAGCGTGTCGAAGTGCTGTGGTCAACGCTCAGTAACCTCAACTCGCCGCTGTTCACCATGACCGATCGCCGTCTGCTTTATCGCACGCGAGAAGCACTGCCCAATTTCTTTGCCGGTTTTGACGATCCCTGCGTGCTGGTACACGGCAACCTTTCGTTGCGCAGCATGCTGAAAGATGCCAAAACCGATCAACTGCTGGCGATGCTTAATCCTGGCATGATGCTGTGGGCTCCGCGGGAGTATGAGCTGTTCAGGCTGTGTGAGGCGGGGATGCCGGATCAGTTGCTGTTTCGCTATCTGCAACGTGCACCAGTGGCAGAGTTGTTCCTGGTGCGTCGCTGGCTGTATGCGGTGTGGGAAGCGGTGGGCCGGATGATTCACACCGGCAAGCTGGATCGCTTGCTGTTCGATCAGGCGGCAAAACAGTTGCTGCCCTGGCTGGCCGATTAATTACTGTGAGTCTGACATCGTTTCGTGATCCCCTTTCAATTGCTGCCACAGGCTGCCAAGGGTTTCATACACCGCGCGCTCACTGTGGCCGAGGAATATCGAGGATGGCATCACCCGATCCCAAATATTTAACGGTGAACTGATCGCCAGTTGGTTGGCCGGTGCCGGGATCGGGTGTAACCCTTCGGCTTCGAAAAAGCGCATTGCGCGCGGCAGATGGTTGGCAGAGGTCACCAGAATAAAGGGTTGTTCTCCGACCAGTGCGGCCACTTGCGCGGCTTCTTGTTCCGTGTCCAACGGGCGATCCAAAATCACGATATCGCCGTGTGGCACTCCCAGGCTTTCAGCTACGCGCGCTGCGGTCGCGGCATTGCTCAAGGTATTGGCCCCGCGAGCGCCGGTAAACACCATCTTGCTACCGGGATGAGAGAGGTATAGCCTGACACCTTCCGTGACCCGCGGCAGACTGTTGCCGATCAGGTTGGAACTCGGTGCCCAGTCTGGGTTGAAGGTGTAACCGCCGCCCAGTACCACGATATAATCGACCCGATCATCACCGCGGTAAGTGGCATAGTGGGATTCGAGCGGCCGCAGTAAACGATCGGCGACCGGTTGCAGGCTTAAAAGCAGTAAAAACAGCCAACTCAGGCTCAAAATGGTTTTGCCGCTTTTTTGCCAGCGGGTAAACCACAGCAGCAGTAGCGCCAATCCCATCAGCAAAAGCAGGGCGGGTAACGGCATAAACAGGTTGCCGATGAACTTTTTCAGATTAAACAGCATCAAAAATCAGGTCCTTTTGGGCGAAAAAACGACATCTGGGCGTAATCACGCCGCAAGAAGATTCATTCTAAGCCAGTCTGTGCCAAAATAGCAGGTTTGAATGGGCTGGTGCTTTGCCTCAAGCCAAGATGAACTCAGCGGAGCCGTTGTCCATGCAGGATCGCAATTTTGACGATATTGCGGAGAAGTTTGCGCGTAATATTTACGGCACGACCAAAGGGAAAATCCGCCAGGCGGTGGTTTGGCAGGATCTGACCACGCTGTTGGCGCAATTGCCGCAGCGGCCATTGCGCATTTTGGATGCTGGCGGTGGCGAAGGTCATATGGCCTGCCAGTTGGCAGAATTAGGACATCAGGTGTTGTTGTGCGATCTTTCTGGTGAGATGATCCAGCGCGCCGCGCTGCTGGCAGAGCAGAAAGGTGTGAGCCAGAACATGCAATTTATACAAAGTTCGGCGCAAGACATCGGGCAACACTTGGAACAGCCGGTTGATCTGATATTGTTCCATGCGGTTTTGGAGTGGATCGCCGAGCCACAGGCGGCATTGGCGGCGCTGTTCGACTGCCTGTTGCCGGGAGGGGCGCTGTCGCTGATGTTCTTTAATGCCAATGGTCTTTTGATGCGCAACGTGGTGCTGGGGAATTTCCAACTGGTGGATCCCGAAGTCCGCAGGCGCCGCAAGCGCTCTTTGTCGCCACAGTACCCACATAAACCGCCGCAGGTGTATGCGTGGCTGGAACAGTTGGGGATGCAGATTTCAGGGAAAACCGGCGTGAGGGTTTTCCATGACTATCTGCAAAGCAGACAATTGCAGACACAAAAATTTGAAGAGCTACTGGCGCTTGAACAGCTTTATTGTCGACAGGAGCCGTATGTGAGTTTGGGTCGCTATATTCACGTCATGGCGCATAAACCAAACCTGAAGGACGAACTATGAGTGAATTTTCCCAGACAGTACCCGAACTGGTCGCCTGGGCACGGAAAAATGATTTCTCTATTTCGCTCCCCACTGAGCGTCTTGCGTTCCTGCTGGCTATCGCCACGTTAAATGGCGAGCGGCTGGACGGTGAGATGAGTGAAGGTGAGCTGGTTGATGCATTTCGCCATGTCAGTAAAGGTTTTGAAC
Organism: Serratia sp. YWN4; assembly: GCF_055790845.1. Taxonomy (NCBI): domain Bacteria; kingdom Pseudomonadati; phylum Pseudomonadota; class Gammaproteobacteria; order Enterobacterales; family Yersiniaceae; genus Serratia; species Serratia sp. YWN4. Next base: position 3,323,862 of record NZ_CM147696.1, on the reverse strand, counting down.
AGACGCATGAAACGGTGGCCATTCGCGCCAACAATGCGATCAACGATATGGTGCGCCAGCGCCTGTTGAACCGTTTTATCAGCGAACTGGCGGATGGCAATGCCATCTACCGCCTGACACCGTTGGGTATCGGCATTACCGACTATTACATCCGCCAGCGTGAATTCTCGACCCTGCGCCTTTCCATGCAACTGTCTATCGTGGCGGAAGAGCTTAAGCGCGCCGCCGACGCCGCCGAAGAGGGCGGTGATGATTTCCACTGGCACCGTAACGTTTTTGCACCGTTGAAGTATTCGGTGGCCGAGATCTTTGACAGCATCGATCTGACGCAGCGCCTGATGGACGAACAGCAGCAGAGCGTAAAAGAAGATATTGCCGCCCTGCTGAACCAGGATTGGCGCGCGGCGATCTCCAGCTGTGAGATGTTGCTGTCGGAAACTTCCGGCACCTTGCGTGAGTTGCAGGATACGTTGGAGGCCGCAGGTGATAAGCTGCAGGCCAATCTGCTGCGGATCCAGGACGCCACGCTGGGTGGCATGGAGCTGGGCTTTGTCGATAAGCTGGTGTTTGACCTGCAAAGCAAGCTGGATCGCATCATCAGTTGGGGCCAACAGGCGATCGACCTGTGGATCGGTTACGATCGCCACGTTCACAAATTTATCCGCACCGCGATCGATATGGATAAAAACCGCGTGTTTGCGCAACGTTTGCGCCAGTCGGTGCAAAACTACTTCGATAACCCTTGGACACTGACTCACGCCAATGCCGATCGTCTGTTCGATATGCGTGATGAAGAATTGGCGTTGCGCAGTGAGGAAGTGACCGGGGAACTGCCGCCCGATCTGGAATATGAAGAGTTCAGCGAAATTCGCGAGCAACTGGCAGCGATGATCGAACAAGCGTTGAAGGTTTATCAGGAACAAAAAATGCCGCTCAATTTAGGGGCGGTGATGCGCGATTATCTGGCGCAATATCCGCGAGCACGTCACTTCGACGTCGCTCGCATAGTGGTCGACCAGGCAGTGCGCCTTGGTGTGGCTGAAGCTGATTTTTCAGGGTTGCCAGCGCAGTGGCAGGCAATCAATGATTACGGAGCCAAGGTACAGGCCCATGTCATCGACAAATATTGAACAAGTAATGCCAGTCAAGCTGGCCAAGGCGCTGTCGAATACGCTGTTCCCGGCGCTCGATAGCCAACTGCGCGCGGGGCGCCACATCGGCATCGATGAACTGGACAACCACGCTTTCTTAATGGATTTTCAGGACGAACTGGAAGAGTTTTACGCCCGTTACAGTGTCGAACTGATCCGCGCGCCGGAGGGGTTTTTCTACCTGCGCCCGCGTTCCACTACGCTGATCCCGCGTTCGGTGCTTTCCGAGCTGGATATGATGGTCGGTAAGATCCTGTGTTATCTCTATCTCAGCCCGGAGCGCTTGGCGCACGAAGGCATCTTCAGCCAGCAGGAGCTGTATGAAGAGCTATTGAGCCTGGCAGATGAAAATAAGCTGCTGAAGTTTGTTAACCAGCGTTCTACCGGTTCGGATCTGGATCGGCAAAAGCTGCATGAAAAAGTGCGTTCATCGCTGAACCGCCTGCGCCGTTTGGGCATGGTCTATTTCATGGGCAACGACAGCAGCAAATTCCGCATTACCGAAGCAGTGTTCCGCTTTGGGGCCGACGTGCGCAGCGGTGACGATCCGCGTGAAGCGCAGTTGCGGATGATTCGTGACGGTGAGGCGATGCCGGTGGAAAACAGCCTGTCGCTGAATGATGAGAGCGAGGCTGAAGATGTGCAGGCCGATAACGCCATAGACGGTGCAGAGGATGAACAGGAATGATTGAACGCGGTAAATTTCGCTCACTGACGCTGGTTAACTGGAACGGTTTTTTCGCTCGAACCTTTGATCTGGATGAGTTGGTCACCACGCTGTCCGGCGGTAATGGGGCGGGGAAATCCACCACCATGGCGGCGTTTGTTACCGCGCTGATCCCCGATCTGACGTTGCTGCACTTCCGTAACACCACCGAAGCGGGTGCCACCAGTGGTTCACGCGATAAAGGGTTGCACGGCAAGCTGCGCGCCGGTGTCTGCTATTCTACGCTGGACGTGGTGAACTCGCGCCATCAACGTGTGGTGGTCGGGGTGCGTTTGCAGCAGGTGGCAGGGCGCGATCGCAAGGTCGATATCAAACCCTTCACCATTCAGGGGCTGCCGACGGCGGTACAACCGACTGAACTGTTGACTCAGACCGTGGGTGAACGTCAGGCGCGTGTGCTTTCGTTGCAGGAGCTGAAAGAGCGCGTCGAAGAGATGGAAGGAGTGCAGTTCAAACAGTTCAACTCCATTACTGATTATCACTCATTGATGTTTGACCTCGGGGTGATCCCGAAACGTCTGCGTTCTTCGGCCGATCGCAGCAAGTTTTATCGCCTGATCGAAGCCTCGCTTTATGGCGGGATCTCCAGCGCCATTACCCGCTCACTGCGCGACTACCTGTTGCCGGAAAACAGCGGTGTGCGCAAAGCGTTCCAGGATATGGAAGCGGCGCTGCGTGAGAACCGCATGACGCTGGAGGCGATCCGCGTTACCCAGTCAGACCGCGATTTGTTCAAGCATTTGATCTCTGAGGCCACCTCTTACGTGGCGGCGGACTACATGCGCCACGCCAATGAGCGCCGTATCCACCTGGATGGCGCGCTGGTGTTGCGCAGCGATTTGCTGGGCAGCCGCAAGCAACTGGCCAGCGAACAGTTCCGCCATGTTGAAATGGCGCGCGAACTGGCCGAGCAAAGCGGTGCCGAATCCGATCTGGAAACCGATTACCAGGCCGCCAGCGATCACCTTAATCTGGTGCAGACGGCGATGCGCCAGCAGGAAAAGATCGAGCGTTATGAAGGCGATCTGGAAGAACTGACTTACCGCTTGGAAGAGCAGAATGAAGTGGTGGCAGAAGCGGGTGAGCAGCAGGCAGACAATGAAGCACGTGCCGAAGCCGCTGAGCTGGAAGTGGATGAGTTAAAAAGCCAGCTTGCCGATTACCAACAGGCACTGGACGTGCAGCAGACTCGTGCCATTCAATATCAACAGGCACTTCAGGCGCTTGAACGTGCCCGCGCGCTGTGCCAGGTGCCGGAGCTGACCGCCGATAATGCCGAGGAGTGGCTGGAAACCTTCCAGGCGCGTGAGCAAGAGGCTACCGAAGCCCTGTTGATGTTGGAACAGAAACTGAGCGTGGCGGATGCCGCCCACAGCCAGTTCGAACAGGCTTATCAATTGGTGGGTAAAATAGCCGGTGAAGTGAGCCGCAGTGAAGCCTGGCAAACCGCCCGCGAGCTGCTGCGTGACTGGCCTTCGCAGCAGCACCAGGCCGAACGCGTCCAGCCGTTGCGTATGCGCCTGAACGAACTGGAACAACGCCTGCGTTCACAACAGGATGCCGAGCGTTTGTTGCAGGAATTCTGTAAACGCCATGGGCAGGAATATCAACCGGACGAACTCGATACCTTGCAGCAAGAGCTGGAAGAGCGTCTGGAATCGCTGTCACAGAGCGTTAGCGAAGCCGGTGAGCGGCGGATGGAAATGCGCCAGGAACTGGAGCAAATCCAGCAGCGTATTAAAGAGCTGACCGCGCGTGCGCCAATCTGGTTAGGGGCGCAGGATTCGCTGAGCCAGCTCAGTGAGCAAAGTGGTGAAACTTTCGAAGACGGCCAGCAAGTTACCGAATACATGCAGCAATTGCTGGAGCGCGAACGGGAAACTACCGTTGAGCGCGACGAAGTGGCTGCGCGCAAGCGCGAGATTGAAGCGCAAATTGAACGCCTCAGTCAGCCAAGCGGTGCGGAAGATCAACGGCTGGTAGCGCTGGCCGAGCGTTTCGGTGGCGTATTGCTATCAGAAATTTATGACGATGTGACCATTGACGACGCGCCCTATTTCTCCGCGCTGTATGGCCCGTCGCGCCATGCGATCGTGGTGCCGGATCTGTCGCTGGTGCGCGAGATGCTGCAAGGGTTGGACGATTGCCCGGAGGATCTCTACCTGATCGAAGGGGATCCGCAGTCGTTCGATGACAGCGTATTCGCCGTTGAAGAACATGAAAAAGCGGTAGTGGTGAAGACCGCCGATCGCCAATGGCGTTATTCGCGTTACCCGGAAGTGCCGTTGTTTGGCCGTGCGGCGCGTGAGAATCGCCTGGAAGTGTTGTATGCCGAACGTGACTCGTTGGCTGAACGCTATGCCACCTTGTCATTTGACGTGCAGAAAACCCAGCGTTCCCATCAGGCTTTCAGCCGCTTTATCGGTTCCCATCTGGCGGTGGCATTTGATGCCGATCCTGAGGCAGAAATCCGCACCATGAACGGCCGCCGTGGTGAGATTGAGCGTTCGCTTAACAACCACGAAGCGCAGAATCAGCAGCAGCGTCAGCAATACGAACAGGCGAAAGAGGGGATTTCCGCGCTGAACCGCCTGATGCCGCTGGTTTCGCTGCTCAATGACGATACGTTGCAGGATCGCGTTGAGGAAATCCGCGAAGAGTTGGAAGAGGCCCAGGATGCTGCGCGCTATATTCAACAGAATGGGGTTGCGCTGACCAAGCTGGAGCCGCTGTTATCGGTGCTGCAAAGCGATCCGGAACAGCACGAGCAGCTGCAACTGGATTACACCCAGGCGCAGGCAACGCAGCGTCAGGCCAAACAGCAGGCGTTTGCGCTCACCGAAGTGGTGCAACGCCGCGCACACTTCAGCTATACCGACTCTGCCGGTATGCAGAATGCCAACAACGATCTCAACGAGAAACTGCGCCAGCGGCTGGAACATGCGGAAGCGGAGCGGACTCGCGCCCGCGAGCAACTGCGCCAGTATCAGACCCAGTTTACCCAGTACAGCCAAGTGCTGGCATCGCTGAAAAGTTCCTTTGATGCCAAGCGCGATATGCTGAAAGAGCTGAGCCAAGAGCTGGTGGACATCGGCGTACAGGCGGATGCCAATGCCGAAGCCCGCGCGCGCCAGCGCCGTGACGAACTGCATGCGGCGCTGAGCACCAATCGCACACGCCGTAATCAGTTGGAAAAGCAACTGACCTTCTGCGAAGCGGAAATGGACGGCTTGCAGAAAAAACTGCGCAAGCTGGAGCGTGATTACTACCAACTGCGTGAGCAAGTGGTCACCGCGAAAGCGGGCTGGTGTGCGGTAATGCGCCTGGTGAAAGACAACGGTGTTGAACGCCGTCTGCATCGCCGTGAATTGGCCTATATGGACGGCGATGAACTGCGATCTATGTCGGATAAGGCATTGGGTGCGCTGCGCTTGGCGGTGGCGGATAACGAGCACTTGCGCGATGTATTGCGCCTGTCGGAAGATCCTAAACGGCCTGAGCGTAAAATCCAGTTCTACATTGCGGTGTATCAGCATCTGCGCGAGCGTATCCGCCAGGATATCATCCGTACTGACGATCCGGTCGAAGCCATCGAACAGATGGAGATCGAACTGGGCCGCCTGACGGAAGAACTGACCGCCCGCGAGCAGAAGCTGGCCATCAGTTCGAAGAGCGTGGCGAATATCATCCGTAAGACCATCCAGCGTGAACAGAACCGCATCCGCATGCTCAACCAAGGCTTGCAGGCGGTCTCCTTCGGCCAGGTGAAGAGCGTGCGTTTGAACGTCAACGTACGCGAAGCCCATGCCACCTTGCTGACCGTGCTCTCTGAGCAGCAGGAACAGCATCAGGATCTGTTCAACAGTAACCGCCTGACCTTCTCGGAAGCACTAGCGAAACTCTATCAGCGCCTGAATCCGCAGATCGATATGGGCCAGCGTACGCCGCAGACCATTGGTGAAGAACTGCTGGATTACCGTAACTACCTGGAGCTGGAAGTCGAAGTATTCCGCGGTTCCGATGGTTGGCTACGGGCGGAAAGTGGCGCTTTGTCCACCGGGGAAGCGATTGGTACCGGTATGTCGATTCTGGTGATGGTGGTGCAGAGCTGGGAAGAGGAATCGCGCCGCCTGCGCGGTAAAGATATCTCGCCTTGCCGTTTGCTGTTCCTGGATGAAGCGGCGCGTCTGGATGCCAAATCCATCGCTACGCTGTTTGAGCTGTGCGATCGCTTGGAAATGCAGTTGATTATTGCGGCACCAGAAAATATCAGCCCGGAAAAGGGCACCACTTATAAACTGGTGCGTAAAGTGTTCCAGAATCATGAGCATGTGCATGTAGTTGGTTTACGTGGTTTTGCCCCGGAACAGGCCGCATTGCCCCCAACGGTGGCAGAAACGCCTTAAACTTGAATAAAACTGCCCTAAAAGTCTGAAAATAGTCACCTTTAGGTGGCTATTTTTTTGTGCTGCGAGGATGATAGATAGGTTTTTTTACCGCTGAAACTAAGTAACGTAATTAGAGTAAACAGTAATTCTACGGCGCTGAGAGCAAAAGGGCCGTTCTGTTTGTATACTGAAACGAATAGATAATCTTTGTTGTATTTTTGTGAGCATACAGGGGGCAAGGGATGTTGCTTAAAAAAGGAAACTCAGTACGACGTCTGGCATTGAGTTGCGCAATTGCGTGTAGTTTTGCTATGTCGTTACCTGCATGGGCTGCCGTGCAGGCGTTTCCATCGGTGTCACCATCCGGCATGTCTGCTGTGCAAAGCCGCACTGAAATATTGGCGGTATTGCCTAAAGGTGCGGTGCCATATTATCTCCCTACCTTGGCTCAACTGTATGCATCCAACCAAATGCAGCCAATGTGGCAGGATCGGGAAACCGTGTTGCAGTTCCAGCAGCAACTTGCTGAACTCGCCATTTCGGGTATACAGCCACAGTTCACCCAGTGGGTGAAATTACTCACCGATCCGGCAATCACCGATATGGCACGCGATATTGTGCTGTCTGATGCCATGTTGGGCTATCTGCAGTTTGTTTCGTCAATCGGGGTAAACGGCAACCGTTGGCTGTACAGCAATGTTCCTTACAAGCTGGCGCTGCCAGCGAATACCGTGATCAACCAGTGGCAGCTTGCGCTACTACAGGGCAAAACCCTGGCGTATGTCAATTCGCTGACGCCCCAACATCCGCAGTATGAAAAAATGCATCAGGCGCTGCGTGAGCTGTTAGCCGATGGGCGTCCGTGGCCGCAGGTGAGCAATGGTTCAAGCCTGCGCCCTGGTCAACTCAGTGACGACATCCCGGCGCTACGGGAAATTCTTGCGCGTACCGGAATGTTAACCGTAGTACCGGTCGCCACGCCGCATTCGCAGGAACCCGCAGCGACCCCGACAGCCGCAACAGCACCGGTGGTGGAAGACGATCTGTCGGTGGATGAAGAGAAGAATCGCAGTACTGCCGGGGCGGTAGTCAGCCCAGCGGCGGCACCGATTAAGGATCTTGCGCCTTCTCCCGAAGCTCCGTTGGTGCGGCAAGCGGCTAGCCCGGTTTCGGTGACGGACAACCGTTATACCGACGATTTAGTGGAAGGGGTTAAGCGTTTCCAGACGTGGCAAGGATTGACGCCAGACGGTGTCATCGGTGCTCGAACCCGCGAATGGCTGAACGTTTCCCCCCAAATGCGCGCCTCTTTGCTGGCGTTGAACATTCAACGCCTGCGTATTTTGCCTGGTCACGTTGATACCGGCATTATGGTCAACATTCCGAACTATTCACTGATCTATTACCTGAATGGCAATGAAGTGTTGTCGTCGCGGGTGATTGTGGGCCGTCCAAGCCGTAAAACGCCATTGATGAGCAGCGCATTGAACAATGTGGTGGTTAACCCACCGTGGAATGTACCGACTAAGCTGATACGTGAAGATATCGTGCCTAAGGCGATGCATGACTCGGGGTATTTCCAGAAGCATGGTTATAGAGTGTTTTCTGGCTGGAGCAATGAATCTGAGGCGATCGATCCATCCATGATTGACTGGAACGTGACTTCAGCACGCAATTTCCCTTACCGCATCCAGCAGGCACCTGGGGCCAGCAATTCGCTGGGGCGTTTCAAGTTCAATATGCCAAGTTCCGATGCGATCTATCTGCACGATACGCCTAACCACGGTTTGTTCCAGAAAGATATCCGTGCGTTAAGTTCGGGCTGCGTGCGTGTGAACAAGGCTTCTGATCTGGCCAAGATGCTGCTGCAGGATGCTGGCTGGAATAACGCTCGAGTCTCCTCCACGCTGAAAGCGGGCAATACCACTTATGTGAATATTCGCCAGCACATCCCGGTGCAACTTTATTATCTGACGGCTTGGGTTGCTGATGACGGCAAACCACAGTTCCGTACAGATATTTACAATTATGATGCTACGGTGAGATCGGGTGCACAAATTTTGGCTCAGGCTGAAAAATTGATGCAATAAATGCAGTAATTCTAGGTAAATAACGGTCTGAATGTCTGGTTACCCACAAGCACTCTTTTTGTGAGTGCTTGTAAACCTAAGCCTATAGCGGGTTGACTCCGCATACGCTGGCGGTTATGGTTCGGGCTGTGCGCAGTTTTGTGCATTTATTTTGACATTCTTGCCGAGTTTAAAAGAGTCATGGACAAAATTGATCATCATCGCCGTAAATGGCTAACGCTAGGTAGCGCAGCCATGGGTATCGCACTGCTCCCTGGGCAGGCGTTTGCCAGTCTTTCTACCGCTCGCCCACGTATTCTGGTACTCAATAATCTGAATACCGGCGAATCCATTAAGGCCGAGTTTTTCAACGGTAAAGGTTACAACCGGGAAGAGTTAGTGCGGTTGAACCATATTTTCCGTGATTATCGTGCCAATAAGATCAAGACGATCGATCCTCATCTGTTTGATCATCTCTATCGCCTGCAAGGCTTGCTGGGAACGACCAAGCCGATTCAGTTGATTTCGGGTTACCGCTCTTCATCAACCAATAATGAAATGCGTGAGCACAGCCGTGGTGTGGCTAAACAGAGTTATCACACCAAAGGGCAGGCAATGGATTTCCATATTGAAGGTATCCAACTGAGTAACATCCGCAAAGCGGCGTTAAAAATGCGCGCTGGTGGTGTAGGCTATTATCCACGTAGCAACTTTGTGCACATTGATACCGGCCCGGTGCGGACCTGGTAATCACTGTGCACCATGGTGAATAGCGCCAGCCTGTCGGGTATGGCGCTTTTTTCGTTGGAGCTTTATGAAATACCATATTATTCCCGTAACGGCGTTCAGCCAAAACTGTACCCTGATCTGGTGTGACAACACGCAGCAGGCCGCTTTGGTTGATCCTGGTGGTGAGCCAGAAAAATTGAAAGCGGAAGTGGCGAGAAAAGGCGTGAAGATTAGCCAGATTCTGCTTACGCATGGTCATCTCGATCACGTTGGTGCGGCGGCTGAATTGGCTGAGTATTATCAGGTGCCGATCTTGGGGCCAAATAAAGAAGATGCCTTCTGGCTCGAAGGTTTACCTGCTCAGAGCCGCATGTTCGGCTTGGCAGAATGTGCAGCCTTTACGCCAACAAAATGGTTGGAAGAAGGGGATACTGTGCAGGTGGGGGAGGTATCGCTGGGTGTTCTGCATTGCCCTGGCCATACACCGGGCCATGTCGCTTTTATCAACGATAAGGCACGTCTGGCGCTGGTGGGCGACGTATTGTTCAGCGGTGGCGTAGGGCGAAGCGATTTCCCGCGTGGTGACCATCAGACGCTGATTAACTCGATCCGTACCAAGTTATTACCGCAAGGCGATGATATCGCGTTTATTCCCGGGCATGGGCCGATGTCCACCTTTGGGCAAGAGCGCCAAACCAATCCTTTCCTGCGTGAAGAGCCAGCCATCTGGTAAGGGAAATTTTCCCAACAGAAATAATAGCAAAGGGGCGCAGAGCGCCCCTTTTCAATGCCGAATTTTCAGCTTATAGCACGGCGACGATGGCTTCGCACAGCGGTGCCATATTGTCTGGCGTCATACCCGCCACGTTAACGCGGCCAGAGTTAACGGCATAAACACCGAACTCATCACGCAAGCGCAGAACCTGCTCTTTGGTCAACCCGCTGAAAGAGAACATGCCATTTTGGTTGATGATAAAGCTGAAGTCCTGCTTCGCGCCTTTCTCTTGCAGGGTATTCACGAACAGCTGACGCATACGGTGAATGCGCTGGCGCATGTCGGTCAGTTCCTGTTCCCAAGTGGCACGCAATGCTTCATTACCCAGAATAGTGGCCACCACGGCTGCACCGTGTGACGGTGGGTTGGAGTAGTTAGCGCGGATCGCGGCTTTAACCTGACTGAATGCACGATCGGCAGTCTCAGCGTCGGCAGCGACCACGGTGCAGGCACCAACCCGCTCGTTGTAAAGACCGAAGTTCTTCGAGTAAGAACTGGCAACAATCAGTTCCTGATGCTTGGCCGCAAAAATACGCAGCCCTTGAGCGTCTTCTTCCAGACCTCTGGCAAAACCTTGGTAGGCGAAGTCGAACAGCGGCAACCAACCCTTGGCGACGGAAAGTTCTGCCAGTTGTGCCCACTGTGCCTCGGTTGGATCAATGCCGGTTGGGTTATGGCAGCAACCGTGGAACAGCACCACATCGCCAGCTTCCGCACGTTTCAGGCTATTGAGCAGGCCATCAAAGTCCAGCGCATGGTTGGCGGCGTCATAATAGTCATATTCCAGCACTTCCAGGCCAACAGCGCCGAACACATTTTTATGGTTAGGCCAGGTTGGGTTGCTGATCCAGATACGTTTGGCGTTGGTTTGGTTGGCAATAAAATCTGCTGCGACACGCAGGGCACCGGTACCACCGGGTGTTTGCGCGGTGCGCGCACGCTTGCTGCCAATGATTGGGCTTTGTTTGCTGAACAGTAACTCTTGTGTACAGCTAGCAAACGCAGGGATACCTTCAATACCAAGGTAGTTTTTGGTGGTTTCATTTTCCAGCAGGTATTGTTCAGCTTTCTTCACGCTGGCCAGTACCGGTGTTTTACCGGTTTCGTCTTTATAGACGCCAATCCCTAAGTTGATTTTGTTCGGACGGGCGTCCGCGCGGAAAATATCGGTCAGACCCAAAATCGGGTCGGCAGGTGCAGCGGTGATTTTTTCAAACATGTCAGATTGCTTCCATGGCCTAGAGTTAAGCAGACAGAAGCATCAGGGTAGCGCCAGTTATCGGCTTTGCCAACCGTTTGCGAGAAAAACACATCGATCTTGTGATGGCGGCAGATTCAGCACAAAAAATGACGGAGAAGGGAGCATTAACAGGATAAAAAGCGGCAGGACAACGTAAACAAAAACAGGGCCGAAGCCCTGTTTTTAACTCATCTGGCAAGAGACTGCCATTAAGCGCAACAACTTAGAACTGGTAAACCAGACCGGTAGCTACGATGTTGTCAGTAGCAATACCAACAGCGTTGTAGAACCCAGAGTCGTTGTCGTTCAGCAGGTTGATTTTGTAATCAACATAGGTAGACATGTTTTTGTTGAAGTAGTAAGTAGCACCGATATCAACATATTTGACCAAGTCTTGGTTGTTATACCTGATACCATTAAACTCTTGAACCAGGTCTAAACCTCTGGATTGCAGGTATGCGATAGAAGGACGCAGGCCGAAGTCGAACTGGTATTGGGCAACCACTTCATAGTTACGAGCTTTGTTAGCAATAGCCTTATCGAACTTGCTACCGAATGGAGTCATGTTATGTGTTTCTGAATACATGGTCGCAAAGTAGACGTTGTTCGCGTCATACTTGGCACCCAGTGCCCATATTTCAGCAACATTACCGCGAGCAGAGGATTGAGTTTTTTGAGTAAGAGTACGGTTGGAAGAAGTGTATGCAGCACCGAGGCTGATACCGGTATCCATGATTGCATAAGTGGTAGAAACGCCTACACCGTCGCCGTTAGCTCTTTTAGGTTCGCCTTCGCGATCATTTTTACCCTGATACTGCAACGCGAAGTCCCAACCATCAACCGTACCGAAGAAGTTCTTGTTACGATAGGTCGCTACACCTGTAGCACGTGCGTTCATGAAGTTATCAGTGAAGGTGTAGGTATCGCCACCTTGCTCAGGCAGCATATCGGTCCAACCACCAATGTCATACGCTACGCCGTAGTTACGGCCGTAGTCGAATGAACCGTAATCAGCGAATTTCAGACCAGCAAAGCCCAGACGGGTTTTGTTGCCATCTTGGGCATCTTTACCTTCGCTGTTGCTAGCTGAGAAGTTGTATTCCCACTGGCCATAACCGGTCAGTTCGCTATTGATCTGGGTTTCACCTTTGAAGCCAAGACGCGCGTAAGATTTGTCACCGTCATCACCTTCATTACTAGAGAAATAGTGCAGGCCAACAGCTTTACCATACAAATCCAGCTTGTTGCCGTCTTTGTTGTAGATTTCTGCTGCGTTTGCTGCACCAGCTGCTAACAGAGCTGGGATTACTACTGCAAGAATGTTGCGTTTCATCATTATTACCCTCATTAGTGTTATTCGGACACCTTGCCACTGCCGTCAATAATTCTTTTGGAACTATTGTTGATAGTTTGGTGTCGTCCTGTGTCTGAACGCAGTGTTCCATTCACGGGCGGGTTAATCTAGAACGAAAATGCTACTAATGTCGCAATCAGGTTTCAAAAAGAAAGTATTTGTTACAAAATGTAAATTAAAGGGAACTTTGTGACTTGGATCAAGAATAAAAAACACGAAAGGCCAGCAATGCCGGCCTTAAAAGTGTACAGAAATAGATTAAAAAACGTCTGATCGGATTAACTAGAAACTTGCGTTACGTGGTGTACGAGGGAATGGGATCACATCACGTACGTTTTGTACGCCAGTCACATAAGCGATTAAACGCTCAAAACCCAAACCAAAACCGGAGTGCGGCACGGTACCGTAGCGACGCAGATCGCGATACCACCAGTAATCTTCTTTATTCAGCCCCATTTCCTCCAGGCGCTGATCCAGCACATCAAGGCGTTCTTCACGTTGTGAACCACCAATGATTTCGCCGATGCCCGGTGCCAAGACGTCCATCGCGGCCACGGTTTTGCCATCTTCGTTCATACGCATATAGAAGGCTTTGATATCTTTCGGGTAGTTCTTCACTACTACTGGTGCCTTAAAGTGCTTCTCGGCCAGATAGCGTTCGTGCTCAGAAGAAAGGTCGATCCCCCAGGAAACCGGGTTCTCGAAGGTTTGGCCGGAAGCGATCAGAATTTCAACCGCTTCGGTGTAATCTACCTGGGCAAAGTCTGAAGAAACAAAACGCTTCAGGCGCTCAACCGCATCTTTATCTACGCGTTCGGCAAAGAACTGCATATCGTCAGCACGTTCATTGAGTACGGCTTGGAAGACATACTTCAGCATACTCTCGGCCAAGCCCGCAACGTCATCCAGGGTGGCGAAAGCCACTTCAGGTTCGATCATCCAGAATTCAGCCAGGTGGCGGCTGGTATTGGAGTTTTCTGCGCGGAAGGTTGGGCCAAAGGTGTACACTTTTGATAGCGCACAGGCGTAGGTTTCGCCGTTCAACTGGCCAGATACGGTCAGGAACGCTTCTTTGCCGAAGAAATCCTGGCTGAAGTCGATTTCGCCTTTGTCGGTGCGCGGCAGGTTTTCCATATCCAGCGTGGAAACGCGGAACATTTCACCGGCACCTTCGGTATCAGAAGCGGTAATCAGTGGGGTAGACACCCAGAAATAGCCATTTTCATGGAAGAAACGGTGAATAGCCTGCGCCAGAGTGTGGCGTACGCGGGCAACGGCACCGATCAGGTTGGTACGCGGGCGCAGGTGGGCCACTTCTCGCAGGTATTCAATGCTGTGGCGCTTGGCCGCCATCGGATAGGTATCTGGATCGTCAACCCAGCCAACCACCTTAATCGCCGTTGCTTGCAGTTCGAAGCTCTGGCCTTCACCCGGGGAGGCAACCACGTTCCCGGTGATCTCAACAGAGCAACCGGTAGTCAGATGCAGAACTTCATCCTGATAATTCGGCAGAGAATTATTAACGACGGCCTGTAACGGATCAAAGCAGGAGCCGTCATAAACGGCGAGGAAGGAGATACCAGCTTTAGAATCTCTCCGGGTACGTACCCAACCGCGTACGGTGACTTCACTGTCAACCGCAGCACGACCTTGCAGTACGTCGACTACAGGCACTACGCTCATAGATTTCTCTCTTTATAAGTTTTGGTTCAGAAATAGCGAACAACCCAAGAATTTGGGGATGATGCTATGTTACTTGCCGCGTTGCAGAGCACAAGTAGAAATCACCAGAATGTCGCAACATTTCTTGCGGGCAGCTAAAAAAGGAGGGCAGGATATTGCAGGTATATAAAGGAAAGAAAGATAAGCCGGCATCAATGATTCAGCCGGCTCGTGTTTCAACTGGCTTTTTTCACCAGTGGCAGGTCGAAAGCTTTGCGCAAGGCTTTTACAAACGCTTGATCCTGGCAGATGGTTTTGCCTGGGCTATCGGAAAGTTTCGCCACCGGCCTGCCGTTGCACTCAACCAGCTTGATCACAATATTTAGCGGTTTGACACCGGGAATATCGCAGGTCAGGCGTGTGCCGATGCCGAACACCAGATTGATACGCCGATCGAAGTGGCGATAGAGCGCCAAGGCTTTATCCAGATCCAGATTGTCTGAAAACACCAACGTCTTGCTCAGCGGATTTATGCCCAACGCCTGATAATGAGCGATGGCTTTCTCCCCCCATTCGAAGGGATCGCCAGAGTCATGGCGCAATCCTTGGTAAGGCTGGGCAAACTGCGGATCGAAATCGCGCAGGAAGGCATCCATGGTGATGCAGTCGGTGAGCGCAACGCCTAGCTGATCGGGATATTCATCCAACCAAGCCTGTAACGCTGCGCGCTGGCTATTGGCAAGCTCCGGGCTGATCTGCTGGTGAGCCTGGAACCATTCATGGGCCTGTGTGCCGACCGGCGCTAAAGCTAACTGATGAGCCAGATCGTAGTTACTGGTGCCGACCAGATAAGGGAATTCACTTTTCAGCGTGCTGACGATGGCGTGCTGCACATCAAGGGAAAAGCGGCGGCGGGTGCCGAAGTCCATCAGCTTGAAGCGAGAGATATCGATATCTCTCGCCATGTGTTTGAATTGCGTCAACTTACTGCGCAACTGGTTCACGGCCATCTCTGGCGTTACCTGCGGTGAACGATGGCGATGTACCACCTCGCTGATCACGGCAAGCAGCGGCACTTCCCACATAATCACTTCGAGCCATGGCCCGGCGATGCGGATCTGTAGTTGGCCATCGTGATTATCAATGGTGACCTGTTGGGGGTTATAACAGAAGTCACGCAGCCAGTTCAGGTAATCTTGCTGGAAGAAGGGTAAGCCGGAAAGGTATTGAAATTCCTCCTCGGTCAGCGCCAGTTTGCTCATCAAGGCAACTTGAGTACGGATCTCGTCGGCATAATCGCCCAGCAATTCGTCACCACGGCAACGAAACTCTGCCGCAACGGTAATGGCAGGGTAGCGATGGAACACGGCTTGCTGCATATGAAGCTTGTAGGCATCGGTATCAAGCAGTGAGGTTAAAATCGGGGAAGCGTATAGAGTCATATCGCGTAACAGCATCCTCGTCAGGCGCGTATCTAAATCCGGAACACCATAAAAGTGGGGGGAGTATACCCGGATTATCCTGTTATTGAAGCCTCATCACACCACAAATGGCGGGAACGGGTCGAGGATTAAACGTGCCTTTATCCGGTTGGGGTTCGCTACCGGCAAGAAAAGCCAGAGAATCCAACAAGCTGAGCAACTTAGTCTATTTAATGATAAAAATTATAATGTTAATTATTTTAAACACAGATTCAGATAAACCCGCTTGGCGTATAGATACTGACCTGGTTCTTGCCGCTTTTTTTACAGAAATACAGCGCTTCGTCAGCCTGTTTTATCGCCGGGTGCAGTTCCTGAAGGTGGCTGACCGACGCGATGCCGCAACTGATGGTAAAACGCACCTTCTTGTTATTAGGCAGTTCCAGGCTGAGTTCGCTGGTTTGATCCCGAACTTTTTCCATGATGCTGCGGGCATTTTCCAACGTACAGTGGTTGAGCAGGATGGCGAACTCTTCCCCGCCGTAGCGGCAGAAGATATCACTGGAGCGGAAGGTGTTGCGCAGCAATTGTGCGAACATCACCAGCACCCGATCGCCGATGTCGTGGCCATAAGTATCATTAAGCCGTTTGAAGTTATCGATATCGATCAGGCAAAAGGCGTGCGGGTAACTGTTGGCAGCCAACAATTCGCATTCGAGGAAGAATTTGCGGCGGTTATAGATATTGGTCAGCGGGTCGAGGAACGATGAGGCTTCAAGCTCTTTGATGAGTTGATGTTTCTCATTTTCCAGCGCAATTTTTTCCTGGTGATATTGTTTGAGCTGCGTAATGGCATCGCTGATAGCGATCAGTTCTTTGCTGTAAAACGCCTCGTTGTTATCAATATTCATCTCCCCCCGTGACAGGCGCAGAATATTATTATGCGTTTTGGTCAGCCAACGGCTGATATTTGAACAGAATATCAGTGCGGGCAACAGAATGAACAAAGCGATCAGCCAACCGAGCGAAATCATGCCATAAATAGCGGTTTGACTGTCATATATTTTGGCTTCAGAGGCAGCAATTTCCAGTTCAAAACTGCGCTGATATAACTGTTGCGAAAGTTGGCTCAGCGCTTTGACATACTGATAAATAAACTCTGAGCTGTAGCCAGTGTTATAGGTCATCGCCTGATACAGGTCTTCCGAGATGCTGTTGATTTTATCGCTGGAGATGTTTTGCAGTATGCCATCCACCAGCTCTGCGATTTGTAGGTCGCCATAGGCCAACTTCATAAACACCAAGCGGGTGTCGAGGGCTCTAAGGGCTCCCGTCAGTTGGATCGCCTTCAGATAGGGTTTTTTCTGTTCCCGGCCATCCAGATTGATGTCAATAATTTGGTCCATCAATTCGGCCAGGGTCATATTCAGCCGGTTATTGAGACGAATCGCTTCCAGAAACAGAAATGAATCGGCGGTGATCATCCGGGTATCATAGGTATAGCGGTAAAAGGTCTTAGTGGTCTGGCCGATATAGTAGGCGCTGTTGATATTAAACAGGTTGGTGTTGGCTTCATTGATCAGGGAAATCTGGCGGGAGTCGTTATCCAACAATTTTTCCATCAGGTCGACGAGAGTAAGCAGGGCGAATTTCTGCTGGAGCCCCAGCCGTTGAGAATTCTCACTGCCGATATGTGATTTGACGATCGCTATTTTTTTACGCGCCTGAGCATCATCATCTTGCCATTGGGCTTCGCTAATCTCTTTATTAACCAGGCTTAATCTTTTTGAGCGGTGCGCGCGCAATGTGGCCTGAAACGCGGCTGAAACTTCTTTGGCTCGGTGGATTTTATACAGATTTTCCTGGCTTTGGCGATAACTGCTATGCGCTTCCATCAGCCCATTAGAAATAAACATGGCAAAGGAGAACGTTAAAGCAAAAGTGAAGAAATAGATCAGATATTTTACTTTCATGCCAATCCGTTTCTCCTGCAAGACGAGAGTAGAATTATAACATCGTGCTGACTGCCTCGCTTCAGTAATATTGTGGTAGGTCCGTGAGCCGCGTACCTGTTTTTTTGGCTAATGCGGCCATTTCTGGGTTTTTTTCGTGGCTGTGGTACAGTTTATTTACGATCGGGCCGTTGAAGAACAACGCCATCCCACGGACTCATATTCGTATGACGTGACGCGGCCAATACCTGCAACTTACTGAAACGTCGAAGGGTTTTTATGACACAACAGCCACAGGCGAAGTTTCGCCACGATTATCGCGTAGCGGATTACACCATTACCGATATCGATTTGGATTTCGAGCTGGACGCGGAGAACACGCGCGTCACCGCCATCAGCCAGATCAAGCGCCTGGGAGCAGCAGGAGCACCTTTAATCCTCAATGGTGAAGATCTGACGCTGGTGAGTATTCAGATTGATGGTCAGCCATGGAGCCGCTATCGTCAACAGGATAACCAACTGGTTATTGAACAACTGCCAGCACAATTTACCCTGACTATCGTCAATGATATCCACCCGGCAAAAAACACCGCGCTGGAAGGGTTATACCTGTCCGGTGAAGCGCTGTGTACCCAGTGCGAAGCCGAAGGGTTCCGCCACATCACCTATTATCTGGATCGCCCAGACGTTCTGGCTCGCTTCACCACCCGTATCGTGGCGGACAAAGCGCGTTATCCTTTCTTGCTCTCCAACGGTAACCGCATGGGCGAGGGCGATCTTGCAGATGGCCGCCACTGGGTGCAGTGGCAGGATCCGTTTCCTAAACCTAGCTACCTGTTTGCCCTGGTTGCTGGTGATTTCGATGTGCTGCGCGATAGCTTCACCACGCGCTCCGGGCGTAAAGTCGCGCTGGAGCTGTTTGTAGATCGTGGCAACCTGGATCGCGCCGATTGGGCGATGACCTCGCTGAAAAACTCGATGAAGTGGGACGAAACCCGTTTTGGCCTGGAATACGATCTGGACATATATATGATCGTGGCCGTCGATTTCTTCAACATGGGTGCGATGGAAAACAAAGGGTTAAATATCTTTAACTCGAAGTATGTGCTGGCGAAGGCGGAAACGGCCACCGACAAAGATTACCTGAATATCGAAGCGGTGATTGGTCACGAATATTTCCATAACTGGACGGGCAACCGCGTGACCTGCCGCGACTGGTTCCAGCTCAGTCTGAAAGAGGGGCTGACGGTATTCCGCGATCAGGAGTTCAGCTCAGATCTCGGCTCCCGCTCGGTTAACCGCATCGATAACGTGCGTGTGATGCGTGGCGCACAGTTTGCCGAAGACGCCAGCCCGATGGCACACGCCATTAGGCCGGATAAAGTGATCGAAATGAATAACTTCTACACCCTGACGGTTTATGAGAAGGGTTCTGAAGTGATCCGCATGATGCACACCCTACTGGGTGAGCGGCAATTCCAGGCCGGTATGCAGCTGTACTTTGAACGTCACGATGGCAGTGCGGCAACCTGCGATGACTTTGTGCAGGCAATGGAAGATGCTTCTAACGTCGATCTTTCCCTGTTCCGCCGCTGGTATAGCCAATCGGGCACGCCACTGCTGACGGTGCGCGATGAGTATGACGCTGAACATCAGCAATACCGCCTGCATGTCAGCCAGAAAACTGCGCCGACTGCGGATCAGCCAGAAAAGCTGCCGCTGCATATTCCGCTGGATATTGAACTGTACGATGGCGAAGGCAACGTTATCGCCTTGCAGAAAGGCGGTGCACCGGTAAACAACGTGCTGAACGTGACCGAAGCGGAACAGACCTTTGTGTTCGATGGCGTGGCGCATCAGCCGGTGCCTTCGCTGCTGCGTGAATTCTCTGCCCCGGTGAAGCTGGATTATCCGTACAGCGATCAACAACTGACCTTCCTGATGCAACATGCGCGCAATGAGTTTGCTCGTTGGGATGCCGCACAAAGCCTGCTGGCCACCTATATCAAACTTAACGTGGCCAAGTACCAACAAAAACAGCCGTTGACCTTGCCGCTGCATGTTGCCGATGCGTTCCGGGCGGTGCTGTTGGATGAAACGCTGGATCCGGCCTTGGCGGCGCAGATCCTGACGCTGCCTTCAGAAAACGAGATTGCCGAACTGTTCACTACCATCGATCCAGAAGCGATCGCGGCGGTGCACGACGCGATCACTCGCTGCTTGGCACAGGAAATGGCCGATGAATGGCTGGCGGTGTATCGCGCTAACAAAACCGACGGTTACCGCGTTGAGCACCGCGACATTGCCAAGCGTTCGTTGCGTAATGTTTGCCTCAGCTATCTGGCCTTTGGTGATGCAGAGCAGGCTAATCAACTGGTGCTGAAGCAGTTCCAGCAGGCGGACAATATGACCGATTCGCTGGCGGCCCTTTCCGCTGCGGTGGGTGCGCAGTTACCGTGCCGCGATGCGTTGATGGCCGAGTTTGATGAGCGCTGGCATCAGGATGGCCTGGTGATGGACAAATGGTTTGTGCTACAGGCCACCAGCCCGGCGGCTGATGTGTTGACCAAGGTGCGCGGTCTGCTGCAACATCGCTCATTCAGCCTCGGTAACCCGAACCGTACCCGTTCACTGATTGGGGGTTTTGCTTCTGCCAATCCGGCGGCATTCCACGCCGCAGATGGCAGCGGGTATCAGTTCCTGGTTGAGATCCTCAGCGATCTCAACCAGCGTAACCCGCAGGTGGCTGCCCGGTTGATCGAACCCCTTATTCGGCTGAAACGTTATGATGCTTCTCGTCAGGCGTTAATGCGCATCGCGCTGGAGCAGTTGAAAGGGTTGGAAAACCTGTCCGGCGATCTGTATGAGAAGATCACCAAGGCGTTAGTCGCCTAAAAGAGGCAGGGACGGTCTGTGCCGTCCCTGCGATTTAATGTGTTGCCACCCGGCACACTGTTTCCAGCGCCTGCGGTGGCGACAACACCCTGTCCAGCACTTCGGCTTCCAGTTCAGCCAGCCTTGCCGAACCTTTACGGCGCGGCCGTGGCAAATCGATGGCCAAATCCAACCCGATACATCCTTCCTCGATCAGCAGTACCCGATCGGCCAACGCAATGGCTTCACTGACGTCATGCGTCACCAGCAGCACGGTGAAACCCTGTTGTTGCCACAGGCGTTCGATCAACCCCTGCATCTCAATACGGGTTAACGCGTCCAGCGCTCCCAGCGGTTCATCCAACAGCAATAGGCGAGGGCGATGAATCAACGCCCGCGCCAACGCGACACGCTGTTTTTGCCCGCCGGATAGCGCCGCTGGCCAGTCGTTAGCGCGATCGGCCAGCCCGACCGTGGTTAACGCTTGTAACGCGTCATCACGCCAGTTACCGCGCAGACCAAGCCCGACGTTATCAATCACCTTTTTCCACGGCAGCAAGCGGGCGTCCTGAAACATCAAACGCGTATCGTCTTTGGCACTGCTGAGCGGAGCACTACCGGCCAGCAATGCGCCATCACTGGCGGTTTCTAGCCCGGCCAGCAGGCGCAGCAAGGTGCTTTTACCACAGCCGCTGCGGCCCACCACGGCGACAAACTGACCCGCAGTGATGCGCAGTTGCAGATCATCCAGCACGGTGCGATTGCCATAGTGTTTGGCGATGGATTCCAGGGTGACCGGAATGCCTGGCGGAATGCGAGTGGGAGCTGTCATAACACTTCTCCTGATTTCGGTTGATAGGCCGGGTGCCAGCGTAGCCAGATACGTTCGAGCCCTTGTGCGCTGGCATCGGCCAGTTTGCCAAGCAGGGCATACAGCACGATCGCCACCACCACGACATTGGTTTGCAGGAATTCACGTGCGTTCATCGCCAGATAACCGATGCCGGAGTTGGCTGAAATGGTTTCAGCGACGATCAGCGTCAGCCACATAAAGCCAAGGGCGAAGCGCACGCCGACCATGATCGAAGGCAATGCGCCGGGCAGCACCACTTGGCTGAACAAGCGAAAACCGCTCAGGCCGTAGCTGCGCGCCATCTCCAGCAGGCCGCGATCGAGATTCTTGATGCCGTGGTAAGTATTCAGGTAGATCGGGAACAAAGTCCCCAAGGCCACCAGGAAGATCTTGGCTGATTCATCAATGCCAAACCACAGGATCACCAGCGGGATCAGCGCCAGATGAGGCACGTTGCGGATCATCTGAACCGAGCTGTCGAGCAGGCGTTCGCCCCAGCGCGATAAACCGGTGATAAACCCTAGCACCAGCCCGATGCTGCCGCCGATACTGAAGCCAATCAGCGCGCGCCAACTGCTGATCGTCAGGTGCTGCCACAGTTCACCGCTTTTGGTCAGAGTCCAAAAAGCGGTGATAACCGCGCTGGGGGCGGGCAGAATGCGGTTTGACAGCCAACCGGCTTCAACGGCTGCCTGCCAGATCACCACCAGTACTACCGGCAAAACCCAAGGAGCCAGCCGTTGCAGGAAACGCTGTGTGCCGATTGCCATCATGATGCTCCTTAGCTTTGAGCCACTTTTTGTGGTGAATAAATATTGGCGACCGTTTCCCCCTGCGGTTTGATCGCCCGCAGCTGTGCAGGTGGTTCGTTTTTCACCAAGTCCAGATGTGGGAACAGCAGTTCGCCAACCCGATAAGCTTCTTCAAGGTGTGGATAGCCGGAGAGCACGAAGGTATCGATACCCAGATCGGCGTATTCCTGTATACGCTGCGCCACCGTTGGGCCATCGCCCACCAAAGCAGTACCCGCACCGCCGCGCACCAGCCCGACACCGGCCCACAGGTTCGGGCTGATTTCCAGATTGTCTTTCCTGCCGCCGTGCAGTGCTGCCATCCGCTGTTGGCCCACTGAGTCGAAGCGTGCAAAAGCCTTTTGCGCATCGGCAATAGTTTGGTCATCCAGATGAGAGATCAGACGTTCGGCCGCGCGCCAGGCTTCTTCGGTGGTTTCGCGCACGATCACGTGCAGGCGGATACCGAAGCGGACTTTGCGCCCCACAGCGGCGGCTTTGGCACGCACTTCCTCGATTTTTTCCTTCACCTGTGCCGGTGTTTCCCCCCAGGTCAGATACAGTTCCACCTGTTCAGCGGCCAGATCTTGTGCGGCTGCGGAAGAACCGCCGAAGTAAAGGGGAGGGCGCGGCTGTTGTACCGGTGGGAACAGCAGCTTGGCCCCTTTCACGTTAATGTGCTTACCGGCGAAATCAACCGTTTCACCCTCCAGCACCTTGCGCCACACGTAAGTAAATTCGGTAGAGGCTTCGTAACGTTCCGCGTGATTCAGGTGCAACCCCTCTGCGGCCAGCTCTTCTGGATCACCACCGGTAACCAGATTGAACAGCGTGCGGCCATTGGAAAGCCGGTCCAGCGTTGCGGCCTGCCGTGCTGCCACGGTCGGCGAAATGATGCCTGGGCGCAGCGCCACCAGGAACTTCAAGTGCTGCGTGATCGGGATTAACGAAGCGGCCACCAGCCAGGAATCCTCACAGGAACGACCGGTGGGGATCAGCACCCCGCCAAATCCAAGCCGATCGGCCGCCTGAGCAACCTGTTGCAGATAACTGTAATCCACCGTGCGAGCGCCTTCAGCACTGCCTAGATAGTGACCATCTCCATGGGTCGGTAAAAACCAGAATACGTTAATGCTCATAATTCGATGCTCCTTGCTTATTGTGCGGCTGGGTGCCAGACACGTTGAGAAATATCCACCTTGACCGGCACCAGCCGGTTGGCGAAGAACAGATCGGCAGTTTGTTGCTGGGCGGCGATATTTTTCGCCTCCAGCGGTTTGATAGTGGTAATGGGGCGATGATCCAGATAAGAGGCAATCACCGGCTCCGGTAACCCCATGGCGTTAGCCAGCAAAGTAACGCTCTGCGCCCGACTGCTGCGGGTTAACGCATCGGCCTGCGTCAGGGTATCCAGCACCTGCTGAATGAACGGGCCATTGGCTTCGGTATAAGGGCGAGCAGCCAGATAGAACGAGCCGGTCTGATTCAGTTGGCTACCGTCGGTTAGCACCCGGACGCCGCCTTGCAGCAACGCGGCGGAATAGTAGGGATCCCAGATCGCCCAGGCGTCGACGTTACCCTGCTGGAAGGCCGCGCGAGCATCGGCAGGCGTCAGGTAAATTGGTTTGATATCGGTAAACGTCAGGCCCGCCCTTTGCAAGGCACGTAATAGCAGGTTGTGAGAACTGGACCCTTTTTGAAAGGCGAGCTTACGCCCTTTCAGCTCAGCGACGCTGTTAATCGGGCTGTTTTCCGGCACCAGGATCACTTCCGCTTTCGGCTTTGGTGGCTCTACGCCGACATACAGCAGATCGGCCCCGGCTGCCTGAGCAAAAATGGGCGGGATATCGCCGGTGCTGCCCAGATCGATACTGCCGACATTCAGCGCTTCAAGCATCTGCGGGCCTGCCGGGAATTCGATCCAACTGATTTGCGTGCCGGGGAAACGTTTCTCCAGCAGTTGGTGAGTTTTTGCCAGCACTGAACTGACGGAACCCTTCTGATAGCCAATGCGGAACTGGGCTGGGGCATTCTCCTGCGCGCTGGCGGCGTTGGCGATCGCCAAAGCAAACATGGCAGACAGCGCGCCCGTATTGAACCAGCGGCGGAGAGTTGAGAATCGCTTCATCATAGTTTCCTATTTATCTTCAGGCGGATTGCTGGGCTAACAGGGAAGAGGCGAGCCTTAACGCAGGCGGTTTGCGGCGGCCCAGTGCCAGGTAAAAGCTTTCCAGCGCTTCTTCCAAACGGGCGGAAACCGTGTCTGACAGGGTATACTGCTCACCGTTAAGCAGGATCTGGCTGTCATCGGCAAAAACGCCGTGCAGCACCTCTTGGGCTTTCAGCGCCGCCAGCACCGGTTTCAAGGCGTAATCCACCGCTAACATGTGGCCAATGGAGCCGCCGGTGGCCAGCGGCAACACCACTTTGTGGTCCAGTGCGCGCTCTGGCAGCAGATCGAGTAACGTTTTCAGTGCGCCAGAAAATGAGGCTTTATATACCGGCGTGGCAATCAGCAGGCCGTCAGCCAGCGCGAGCTGGGCGGCAAAGGCTTTGATATCAGGACTGTTGAAGTTGGCATACAGCAGATCGTCCGCCTTAAAGTCGTGCAAGGTATAAGCGATCACTTCCACGCCCTGTTGTTGCAGCCACTGTTGGCTCAGGTTGAGAAGTGCTGCTGAACGTGACGGAATTCGTGGGCTACCTGCCAGTGATATAACGCGCATTGCCGCTCCTTATAGCTAAAAGTTATCAATGTTAAAATAATGTTTGTTTAGTGTTTTAAAGCTAACAGCAAAAGAGGGCGTTTTTTAAATCTCAATTTCTGATTTGGATATGCGCAGAAGGGGAAAGGCGGGGCTTTAGGGGTTGAATCCGCAAAACGATGAGGTTAAAAACGGTTTTTTTGCCTTTAATCAATTCCAATTAACGGCAGGATGCCGGAGAATATGCCCCCGGCTTGCAACTAACCGGGAAATCAGGAGAGTACATGTACTACCCCCTCATCAGGAAAGCGTTGTTTCAGCTCGATCCCGAGCGTGCGCATGAATTGACTTTCAGTCAGCTCCGCCGGATCACCGGCACCCCGCTAGAGTTTCTTATCCGTCAGTCCGTGCCGATCAAGCCGGTGAACTGCATGGGGCTCTCTTTTAAAAATCCGCTAGGCTTGGCTGCCGGTCTGGATAAAGACGGTGAGTGCATCGACGCCTTTGGTGCCATGGGTTTTGGCTTTGTTGAGGTGGGCACCGTTACTCCACGCCCGCAACCCGGTAATGATAAACCGCGTTTATTCCGCATTGTTGAAGCCGAAGGGCTGATTAACCGCATGGGTTTCAATAACCATGGGGTGGATAATCTGGTTGAAAACGTTAAAAAATCCCATTTTGGCGGTATTCTGGGGATTAATATCGGCAAGAATAAAGATACGCCGGTAGAACAAGGTAAAGATGATTATCTGACCTGCATGGATAAAATTTATCCGTATGCCGGTTATATCGCGATTAATATTTCTTCACCCAATACGCCGGGATTACGATCGTTGCAGTATGGCGAAGCATTGGACGATCTGTTAGCGGCAATTAAAAATAAGCAGAGTGAGCTGCACGCGCACCATCACAAATATGTGCCGGTGGCGGTAAAGATCGCGCCGGATCTTTCCGAAGAAGAATTGATCCAAATAGCCGACAGTTTGGTTCGCCATAATATCGACGGAGTGATCGCCACCAATACCACGCTCGATCGTAAACTGATCCAGGGATTGAATTATTGCGAGCAAACCGGTGGGCTCAGTGGTCGCCCGGTACAATTACGCAGTACCGAAGTGATCCGCCGTTTGTCGCAGGAATTGCAAGGGCGCCTGCCGATTATCGGCGTGGGGGGAATTGATTCCCTGACCGCTGCGCGAGAAAAAATGGCGGCAGGGGCAACGCTGGTGCAAATTTATTCCGGCTTTATCTTCCATGGCCCACGTTTGATTAAAGATATCGTTACCCATATCTAATATTTTTCCTTTCATTTCCGGCCGGGGGTTTATTTCTGCTCCCGGCTCGTCTATATTTTGTTCGGTAGTCTAAATATCATTCGTGGAATTAGCCGATGTCGGGGTGATAACATCACCTTTTAGGTATCGCGTTGTTATGCAGCAAATTGGCAAGAAGGATGAGTAATGAAGATAAAACCTGACGATAATTGGCGTTGGTATTTTGACGCTGAGTACGATCGAGTGATGCTCGATCTCGCCAATGGGACTCTCTTCCGCTCGCGCTTTCCGGCAAAAATGCTAACTCCGGATGCGTTCAAAGAGTGTGCTTTCTGCGTTGATGATGCTGCACTGTATTTTGATTATGAAGAGCAGTGCAAACAGCTCCAACTCAGCCATGAACAACGTGCCGAACTGGTATTGAATGCTCTGGTCGCTTTCCGCTTCCTGAAACCGCTGATGCCGAAAAGCTGGCATTTTGCCCAGCAGCATTATCCGTTGCACCCGAAGAACGGCACATTGGCGGCGGTGAAGGTGATGGATAGCGGCGAGGATGCCCGCTTGCTGGTGGTGGAAGCCGGTGATAATGCCAGCCTGTGCCTGCTGGCGCAAAACCAGTTGGCGTTAGCTGGCCGTACCATGGTGCTGGGCGATGCCATCAAAGTGATGCACGATCGCCTCAAGCCTTGTATTTGGGATGATCTCTCCGCTCCGGCGTATGACAGAGCGGTTTAGCGTTAAGCCAACTTCACATTGCTTTTGGGAATACAGCTGCAACACAGAACCGTGCCGTCTTGGCCGATAGCGCTCTGCTTTAGCGGTGCCACTTCCCCGTCGACCAACTGGATCCGGCAACTGCCACAAATGCCCGCCCGGCAGGAATAGGGAATACGAATTCCCTGCTGTTCTAGCTGCTCCAACAAGATCTGCTGATTGTTACCGGTGAACACGTTACCGGCATATTCGATCGTCACGCTGTGTGTGTTGTCCTGCGGGGCTTGCAGGCTGGCCACCACGTTCCCTGCGGCATAAGGCCGTGGCGGCTTGTTCGACAGCACTTCAACCGCATCCCCCACGCGGATAATGCCGCTGTTGCGGGCAACCATATTCTGGCCAAAATCGACATCACCGTTCTCGGCGGTGCGGAATTTTTGCAGCGTGCTGAGTGGCTCACCGCTCGGGTGCTTGCGGCCACGCTCGGTGCTGACGGTGGTCAGAACACAGCGGCTACAGGGTTTCACCAGATCAAACATCACCTCGCCGACGCGAATGACCTGCCAACCATCTTCCGCCCAGGCGCTGGCTCCGGTAACCACCAGGTTCGGGCGAAACTGTTCCAGTTTGATGCTGCCGGGGCAACGCTGTTGCAGATCCTGGAATGAGGCTTCGTTGATCAACAAATAAGGGTAACCGTCGGCGAACGATAACGGAATTTCCGGGTGCTTTTTCACTCTGCGGGTTAATTGCGGCCCAACCCAGCGTAGCTGTACGTCACGCTGAAAATAACCGCTCAGCCAGCTGTTGATCGCCTGTGGCGCAATCAGCGCGGTGAAATGGTTGCCCCAAACTTCGGTCGGGTGCTCATCGGCGGCAAAATCACTGAAGCGGATCGTCGCACTTTCGCCATCCGGGGCGGACAGATACAAACCGTCTGCCAGCAACGCCGGGGTAAACAGCACCATCTGCGGGTATTGGCGGGCCGTAATAAAAGTGCCATCGGGTTCGGTGATCATAAAGCTGCGATCAAAAGCCAACCCGTGGTTTGCCACCTGGGCGTGAGAAAGCTGTAAACCGCGTAGTGATTTGACCGGATGAACATAAAGCCGCGAAAGCGTGATCACCGCTGCCTCCATACGATGATTAAATAGAAGGGAGCAACTTTATGACAAGCGGCCTGGATTAGCTATAATGCGCAACAATTTTCTTTTTGGTGATAAGCACGATATGAACTCTCTGTTTGCCAGCACGGCGCGTGGACTGGAAGAACTGTTAAAAAGCGAACTGGAAGCGCTTGGCGCCCACGCCTGTAAAGTGGTACAGGGTGGGGTACATTTTCAGGGTGACGATCGTCTGCTGTACCAAAGCCTGCTGTGGAGCCGCCTGGCTTCACGCATTCTGTTGCCGCTGAATGAATTCCGCGTGCATAGCGATCTGGATCTGTATCTTGGCGTTCAGGCGATTGACTGGCCGGGTATCTTCGGCGTGGATAAAACCTTTGCCGTCCACTTCAGCGGCGTCAACGAAGAGATCCGTAATAGCCAATATGGCGCGCTGAAGGTGAAAGACGCGATTGTCGACAGCTTTACCCGCAAAATTGACCAGCGGCCAAGCGTGGCTAAACAGCAACCGGATATCCGCGTCAACGTGTTCCTGCAGCGCGATATGGCCAGCGTAGCGCTCGATCTGAGTGGCGAAGGTCTGCATCAGCGCGGTTACCGCGATCTTACCGGCGCGGCTCCGCTGAAGGAAAGCCTGGCGGCCGCTATCGTTCAGCGCTCCGGCTGGCAGCCGGGTACGCCAATGCTCGATCCGATGTGTGGTTCCGGCACACTGTTGATTGAAGCGGCGATGATCGCTTCCGATCGCGCGCCCGGCCTGCATCGCCAACATTGGGGGTTCACCGCCTGGAATAACCATAATGCCGATCTGTGGCGTGAAGTGATCACCGAAGCGCAGGTGCGTGCGCGCCGTGGCTTGCAGGAAACCACGTCCCGCTTCTTCGGTTCAGATATCGATCGCCGGGTGATCGAGATGGCGCGGGGCAACGCCCGCCGTGCCGGTGTGGCGGAATTGATCACCTTTAACGTCAATGACGTCAGTAAACTGACCAATCCATTGCCGGAAGGCCCGGCGGGAACCGTGGTCAGCAACCCGCCTTATGGCGAACGTCTTGAGAGCGAACCGGCGCTGATCGCCTTGCATAACATGCTGGGGCGCATCATGAAGAGCGCGTTCGGCGGCTGGCAGCTTTCGCTGTTCAGCGCCTCACCGGAACTGCTGAGCTGCCTGCAACTGCGCGCCGAACGCCAGTTCAAGGCGAAAAACGGCCCGCTGGACTGCGTGCAGAAAAACTATCAGTTGGCGGAAAACCCGCTGGGTTCTGCGGGCGTGCAGGTGGCGGAAGATTTCGCTAACCGCTTGCGTAAAAACCTGAAGAAACTGGAAAAATGGGCGAAGCAGCAGGGGATCGAATGCTATCGCCTGTATGATGCCGATTTGCCGGAATACAACGTGGCGGTAGATCGTTACGGCAGCAAAGTGGTGGTGCAAGAATATGCTCCGCCAAAAACCGTTGATGCGCAGAAAGCACGCCAACGCCTGTTTGACGTGATCAACGCAACGCTGTCGGTGCTGGATCTGCCTTCCAATCAGTTAGTGCTGAAAACCCGCGAGCGGCAGAAAGGCAAAAACCAGTATGAAAAACTGGCGCAAAAGGGCGAGTTTTTGCTGGTGGAAGAGTTTAACGCCAAGCTGTGGGTCAACCTGACGGATTATCTGGATACCGGCCTGTTCCTTGACCACCGCATTGCGCGCCGGATGCTGGGTGAAATGAGCAAGGGTAAAGACTTCCTTAACCTGTTTGCCTATACCGGCACTGCCAGCGTGCATGCCGGGTTGGGCGGTGCGCGCAGCACTACCACGGTGGATATGTCGCGTACCTACTTGGAATGGGCGGAGAAAAACCTGCGGGCTAACGGCCTGACCGGCAAACAGCACCGCTTGATTCAGGCCGATTGCCTGTCGTGGCTGCATAATGCCGACGAACAGTTTGATGTGATCTTTATCGATCCGCCGACCTTCTCCAACTCCAAACGGATGGAGAACAGCTTTGATGTGCAGCGCGATCATCTTGATCTGATGAAAGATTTGAAACGGTTACTGCGCCGTAACGGAACCATTATGTTCTCCAACAACAAACGCGGTTTCCAGATGGATATGGCTGGCCTGAACGCACTGGGTCTGGAAGCGAAAGAAATTACCGCCCAGACGTTGTCACAGGACTTTGCCCGTAACCGTCAGATTCACAACTGCTGGCTGGTCACCCACGCTGGCGAAGGAAAATAATTACTATGTCGTTAATCAGCATGTCTGGTGCCTGGCTGTCTTTCAGCGATGCACCTTTGTTAGACAACACCGAAATCCATATTGAAGACAACGAACGTGTGTGTCTGGTCGGGCGCAACGGGGCGGGTAAATCCACGCTGTTGAAGATCCTCGGCAAAGAGATCCCGTTGGATGATGGCCGGATTATCTACGAGCAAGATTTGATTGTGGCGCGGTTGCAGCAGGATCCGCCGCGCAACATCGGTGGCACGGTGTTTGATTTTGTCGCCGAAGGCGTGGCCGAGCAGGCAGAACACCTGAAGGCTTACCATGCGATTTCACATCAGGTGGAATTAGATCCCAGCGAGAAGAATCTGGCGCGCATGGCGCAGATTATGGAGATCCTCGATCACCAAGGTTTGTGGCAGCTCGACAGCCGCATCAGCGAAGTGCTGTTGCAGCTTGGCCTGAATGGCGATGCCGAACTGTCTTCGCTCTCCGGCGGCTGGCTGCGTAAAGCCGCGCTTGGCCGTGCGCTGGTCAGCTCACCGCGCGTGCTGTTGCTCGATGAACCGACCAACCACTTGGATATCACCACCATCGACTGGCTGGAAGGCTTCCTGAAAGAGTTCCAGGGCAGCATCGTGTTCATTTCGCACGACCGTTCGTTTATCCGTAACATGGCAACGCGCATTGTCGATCTCGATCGCGGCAAGCTGGTGTCCTGGCCGGGTAATTACGAACTGTATCTGGAAAGCAAAGAAGAAGCGCTGCGGGTGGAAGAGCTGCAAAACGCCGAGTTTGACCGCAAACTGGCGCAGGAAGAGGTGTGGATCCGTCAGGGCATCAAGGCACGCCGTACCCGTAACGAAGGCCGTGTGCGTGCGCTGAAAGCGCTGCGTAATGAACGTTCGCAACGGCGCGAAGTGATGGGCACCGCCAAGATGCAGGTCGAAGAAGCGGTGCGCTCTGGCAAGATTGTGTTTGAAATGGAAGACGTCAATTATCAGATTGACGACAAAGTGCTGGTGAGTAACTTCAGCGCGCAGGTACAGCGTGGCGATAAGATTGCCTTGGTGGGCCCGAATGGCTGTGGTAAAACCACGCTACTGAAATTGATGCTCGGTCAACTGAAAGCCGACAGCGGCCGCGTGCACTGTGGCACCAAGCTGGAAGTGGCTTACTTTGACCAGCACCGTGCCGAGCTGGATCCAGAACGCACGGTGATGGACAACCTGGCAGAAGGCAAACAGGAAGTGATGGTCAATGGCCGTTCACGCCATGTATTGGGCTACCTGCAAGACTTCCTGTTCCATCCGAAGCGCGCAATGACGCCGGTGAAAGCGTTGTCCGGTGGCGAGCGTAACCGCCTGTTGCTGGCCAAGCTGTTCCTCAAGCCAAGCAATTTACTGATCCTCGATGAGCCCACCAACGATCTGGACGTAGAAACGCTGGAGTTGCTGGAAGAGATGATCGACAGCTATCAGGGCACAGTGCTGCTGGTGAGCCACGATCGTCAGTTCGTGGATAACTCGGTGACCGAATGCTGGATTTTTGAAGGCAATGGTGTGATCGACACCTATGTCGGTGGCTATTACGATGCTCATCACCAGCGAGCCACGGCGAAGCCTATCCGTCAGGTCGCGGTTGCCCAGGCCAAACCCGTTGCGGAGAAAAAGGCCGAACAGCCTAAGAAACAGAGTACCAAGCTGAGTTACAACCTGATGCGCGAGCTGGAACAGTTGCCGCAACGCCTCGAACAGCTGGAAGCGGATATTGAAGCGTTGCAGGCGCAGGTCAGTGATGGCGGATTCTTCTCCCGCCCACATGGTGAAACACAGCAGGTGCTGATTGACCTCGCCACGGCCGAACAGGCGCTCGAAGAGGCTTTTGCCCGCTGGGAAGAACTGGAAGCGATGAAGAACGGCTGATCGGTTTACCCCAGGGATTTCAAGAGGCAGGCAGCCAAGGCTCCTGCATCTTGAAAGACCGCGGGTATAAATGCTGACCCGCACGCTGCTGCGTATCAGCATTGCAGTTCCGGTGAACGACGTTGTTAAGGATGAATATGGTGTGTTCCCACGAAGATAATCAGCAGCATAGCCATGCGGCCAAGGGAGAACGGCAGCAGGGCAACCTGATGCTGTGCCCACAATGCGACATGCTGGTGGCGTTACCGCCGCTGGCATTCGGTTCCAAGGCGGTTTGCCCCCGTTGTAAAACCACGCTCAGTTCCCGCTGGGCTGAGCCGCGTAAACAACCTATTGGCTATGCCATCAGCGCATTGATTATGCTGGTGCTTGCCAATCTATTCCCGTTTGTCAATATGCGGGTCGCCGGTATAACCAGTGAAATCAAACTGATCCAGATCCCGCAGGTGATGGTGGCAGAGGATTACGCCAGCATGGCCACGCTGTTTATGGTGCTGGTTCAGTTTATCCCGGCGTTCTGCATGTTGGCGATTATGCTGCTGTGTGCCAGAGCGCGTATCCCGCAAGGGCTGAAAGTCTGGATGGCCAAGGTGCTGTTCCAGTTCAAAACCTGGTGCATGGTGGAGATTTTTCTCGCCGGTGTGCTGGTCAGCTTCGTCAAACTGATGGCCTATGGTGACATTGGCATTGGCACCAGTTTTATCCCTTACTGCCTGTTCTGCCTGTTGCAGGTGCGCGCATTCCAGTGTGTGGATCGCCGCTGGCTGTGGCAGGACATCGAACCGGCTCCGCGCCTTGAACACCCGGCGCAGGTTGGCCGCACCGGCTTGCGGCAAGGGCTGCGATCCTGCCAGTGCTGTACCGCGATCCTGCCTGCCGAACAGACCCGCTGCCCGCGCTGCCATACCACCGGGCATGCGCGCCGCCGTCATAGCCTGCAATGGACGATGTCGCTGCTGGTGACGTCGATCATGCTGTATATCCCCTCAATGGCGATGCCGATTATGATCACTGAGGCGTTAGGCAACAAAATGCCCTCAACCGTAATGGCTGGGGTGATCCTGCTGTGGGGAGAGGGTTCCTACCCGGTGGCCATGGTGATTTTTATCGCCAGCGTCATGGTGCCTTCACTCAAAATGCTGGCGATCGGCTGGTTATGTCTGGATGCCAATGGCAAAGGTAAAGACCGGGCCGACAGTGAACGTATGCATCTTATTTATGAAGTTGTGGAGTTTGTTGGCCGTTGGTCAATGATTGACGTGTTTGTGATCGCCGTCTTGTCGGCGTTGGTACGTATGGGACAATTGATGAGTATTTATCCTGCCACGGGTGCGTTACTGTTCGCCGGGGTGGTTATCCTCACTATGTTTGCTGCCATGACGTTTGATCCCCGTCTGACGTGGGATCGCGTAAATGAAACAATAAAGAAGGAGCCGCAAGGTGAAGGAAAGTAATCATAGCGTCGCGGACGTTGAAAAGATCAAACGTTGGTCACCGGTGTGGATCATTCCCATCGTCACCGCGTTGATCGGCGCATGGATCCTGTTTTACCACTTCAGCCACCAGGGGCCAGAGGTGATGTTGACGACCACCAGCGCCGAAGGGCTGGAAGCGGGTAAAACCAAGATCAAGAGCCGTAGCGTTGATGTGGGCGTAGTGGAAAGCGTGACGCTGAGCGAAGATCTGAGCAAAGTGCTGGTGCAGGCGCGCCTGAATTCCGGCATGGAAGCGCTGTTACGTGAAGACTCTGCCTTCTGGGTAGTGAAACCACAAATTGGCCGTGAAGGGATCTCGGGCTTAGGCACCTTGCTGTCCGGTGCTTATATCGAATTGCAGCCCGGTAACAAAGGCAAAGAAGGTAAAGACGATTTCCAACTGCTGGATGCGCCTCCGCTGGCACCACCCGATGCTAAAGGGCTGCGCGTGATGCTGGACAGTGAAAAATCCGGTCAGTTGAATGCGGGCGATCCGGTGTTGTTCCGTGGTTACCGCGTCGGTTCGGTAGAAACCAGCTATTTTGATGCCAAAGAACGCGTGATGCGTTATCAGCTCTTTATTTCGGCACCTTATGATCAACTGGTTACCAGTAACGTACGCTTCTGGAAGGACAGCGGTGTGGCGTTCGACATGTCTGCGCAAGGCATGCGCGTGGAGATGGGCTCACTGACGACGCTGTTCAGCGGGGGCGTCAGCTTTGACGTGCCAGAAGGTTGGGAACGTGGTGAGGCGATCAAAGAAAAATCGGAGTTCCAGCTGTTTGATAGCGAACGTAATATTCAGGATTCCCTGTATACCGAACATACTGATTATCTGATGTTCTTCTCTGACTCGATACGTGGTCTGCAAGCTGGGGCACCGGTGGAATTCCGGGGGATCCGTCTGGGTACGGTGGCACAGGTACCCTTCTATAAAGAAGGCATGGCGCAACGTCTGGATTCCGACTATCGCATCCCGGTACTGATCCGCATTGAGCCCGATCGTTTCCAGCAGCAGTTGGGCAAAGGCTTCAACTTCCAGCAGCATCTGAAGGATGCGGAAGGCCGCGGCATGCGTGCCGCCCTGAAGTCTGCCAACCTGTTGACCGGTGCGCTGTATATCGATCTGGACTTCTATCCGCAGGAGAAACCGTGGAAAGGCCCGCGTGAGATGTTCGGCTATCCGCTGTTGCCAACCACCAGCGCTGGCTTGGCGCAGATCCAGCAGAAACTGATGCAGACGCTGGATAAGATCAATGCGATGCCGTTGACGCCGATGGTCAACGAAGCGACCAAAACGCTGGCCGAAAGCCAGAAAACCATGCAGGAAACGCAAAAAACCATGCAGTCGCTGAACGACATCATCTCAAGCAAAGAGATGAAGGCACTGCCTGCGGACATGCAAAAGACGCTGCAGGAACTCAATCGCAGTATGAAAGGGGTTCAGCCTGGCTCACCGGCCTACAACAAGATGGTAGGTGATATGCAACGCCTCGATCAGGTGCTGCGTGAACTGCAACCGGTGCTGCGTACCCTGAATGAAAAGAGCAACGCCCTGGTGTTTGAAGCCGCGGGTAGTGATGATCCTCAGCCGAAGAAGGCCAAAAAATGATGAAATGGATTCCGGTAGCTCTGGCGCTGTTGCTCAGCGCCTGTAGCAGCACGCCAAGCAAGACTTATTACCAGTTGCCTGCTTTAGGAGCAACAACACAGGTGAGTGAAGCCCCGGCATCACGCCAGCTTTGGTTGGAGCATGTCAATGTGGCAGATTTTCTGGCGCAGAGCGGTGTGGTCTATCAAACCAACGACGTGCAGTATGTGATTGCGCAAAACAACCTGTGGGCCAGCCCGTTGGATCAGCAATTGCAGCAGACTCTGGTGACCAATCTTAGCGGTGCGCTGCCGGGTTGGGTGGTGTCATCGCAGCCGATGAGCAGCGATCAGGATGTGCTTAACGTGACGGTGAGCGGCTTCCATGGCCGCTATGATGGCAAAGCGATCATTCGTGGTGAGTGGGTGCTGAATCATCAAGGTCAGCTGATTAAACGGCCGTTCAGCCTGGAGTTGAAGCAAGGGGAAGATGGCTATGACGCGCTGATCCGCACTTTGGCACAGGGATGGTTGCAGGAAGCGCAGGTTATCGCGACCCAGGCCGCACGTTTTTAATTATAATTTTTACTAAAATCGTCTAAACCTATCCCGGCAAGGAGTATCAAAACGCTTTGTCGGGATTTTTTTATTGTTTTTCATGCGGTTATTGTCAACCTCGGCTTATCAGCCACTTAGCGGAT
The DNA here is from genome assembly GCF_055790845.1 of Serratia sp. YWN4. NCBI lineage: Bacteria > Pseudomonadati > Pseudomonadota > Gammaproteobacteria > Enterobacterales > Yersiniaceae > Serratia > Serratia sp. YWN4. The sequence continues at coordinate 3,288,156 of NZ_CM147696.1, read as the reverse complement.
TCTCTGGGCGTAGCTCACAAATATGACATTGGTGTGAAATTGGCACATTGATCTTCCCGCCATTTGGAGCTATTCATTAAAGGTGGCTGCGCAAAAAGTGGCCATTGTTTTCTTTCCACCAGACAACGATGAGGGAAACGAGGCATGAAGAGACAGAAACGAGATCGTCTGGAGCGGGCTCAATCGCGTGGTTATCAAGCAGGTATTGCGGGGCGTTCAAGAGAACTTTGCCCTTACCAATCTTTAGATGCACGGGCTAACTGGCTGGGAGGGTGGCGACAAGCCATGGAGGACAGGGCTGTGACCGCTTAAGCGGCTCCCTGTTGTGAAGAAGGAACAACCTCCGCCAAGGCGGAGGTTTTCGTTTCTGGTATAAAATTATTCCTGCCAGCGTTTCAGCAAAATACTCGCATTTACCCCACCAAAACCGAAGCCGTTAGATAGCGCATAGGTCATTGCCATCGGTTCTGCCTGGTTTGCCACTAAATGCAGGCCAGCAGCGGCAGGATCCGGGTTATCCAGATTCAAGGTGGCTGGAGCGATTTGATCGCGCAGCGCCAAAGCGGTAAAGATGGTCTCCAAACCACCGGCCGCGCCCAGCAAATGGCCGGTAGCCGATTTGGTGGAGGCGATCGCAATACCGCCATCAGTGCCAAACAGGTGCTTAATGGCATTGATTTCACCCAGATCGCCAACCGGTGTCGATGTGGCATGGGCATTCAGATGCTGTACCTGCCCCGGTGTGACATTTGCCTGCTTCAAGGCGATCTTCATGGCCCGATAAGCCCCGTCGCCATCTTCAGCACCGGAGGTCATGTGATAGGCATCCGCACTGGTGCCATAACCAACAATTTCGGCCAGCGGTTTGGCACCGCGCGCCAGAGCATGTTCTAGCGTTTCGATCACCAACATACCGGCACCTTCACCCATCACGAAACCATTACGGGCACTGTCGAATGGCCGTGAAGCGCGAGTGGCCTCTTCTGCTGGCGTTGTTGACATGGCGCGCGCGGCAGCAAAACCCCCCAGGCTGACGGTATCAATGGCGGCCTCGGCGCCGCCGCACAGCGCGATATCTGCTTCGCCATTACGCAGCAGGCGTACCGCATCACCAATGGCTTGTACACCAGCGGCACAGGCGGTGACCGGTGCGCCGATCGGCCCTTTGAAGTGATGTTTGATGGACACGTGCCCGGCCGCCAGATTGACCAGAAATGAGGGGATGGTAAAAGGTGAAAGGCGCTTTGCCCCACGGCTGTCGGTAGTACGCACCGCGTGGGCGATAGCCGGGAACCCGCCGATACCGGAGGCAATGACCGTAGCGGTGCGCTCTTGTTTATCGTCGGTATCGGCTACCCATCCAGCCTGATGAATGGCTTCGTCAGCGGCCGCCATGGCCAGCAGAATAAAGCGATCCATTTTCTTTTGGTCTTTCGGTGCCACGGAGAGATCTGGATTGAAGCCAGCTTCGGCATCCTGCGCCAAAGTGGGGATCTGACCACCGATTTTAACCGGTAGATCCGCTACCATCGGTTCTGGCAATGGGCTGATACCCGATTGGCCAGCCAGCAAGCGCCGCCAGATGGCTTCCACGCCGCAGCCCAGAGGAGAGACCGCTCCCATCCCGGTGATAACGATACGATGACTGCTCATAATGACTCCTTGGACGATTCGGTGAGTAAAGCGGAGTGTTGCTGCATCCGTGAGGCGCGTAAACGCATGCCTTCCCCGGCTGCCGGGCCCGGTGCCAGCGTGACGTGTTGCAAAGTGACGGGTTGTTGAGACATGGTATCAATCAGCTGTGGCTGTATCGGTTTGCCGCTGCGGCGATCCACCAATTCTGCGGCGATACCATCATCCGCCAGATGCGTGTTGCCCCAGTGAAACAACGTAACCAACACCGGGAAGAAGTCTTTGCCGCGTTCGGTCAACAGATACTCATAACGTACCGGGCGCGCTTGATACTGCTGCTTGTGCAAAATACCGCTCTCCACCAGAAATTTAAGCCGGCGGGTCAGCAGCGTAGGGGATAGCCCCAAACTTTGCTGAAATTCATCAAATTTAGACAGACCGTGAAAAGCGTCCCGCAGTATCAGGATGCTCCACCATTCCCCCACGCGGCCTAGAGAGCGGGCAATTGGGCACGGGGTACTTTCGAAACTGATTTTTTTCATCACATTCCCTTTCTAATTACTACATTTATTGTAGTCACTAATTAATCGTTAACCAAGCCAGCTTCACAGCATGCAATAACGTAACAACCGGGAAAATAGACGGCGGCCAGGAAAGACCGCCGTAATGGTGCTTAGAATGCAGCAGCGTCCTTGAACAGGCCCACTTTCAGATCGCTGGCGGTGTAGATCACTTCGCCATCAACCAGAACTTCACCATCGGCAACACCCATAATCAGTTTGCGAGTGATAACGCGTTTGAAGTTGATTCGATAGGTGACTTTTTTGGCGGTCGGTAATATCTGCCCAGCGAATTTCACTTCGCCCACGCCGAGCGCGCGGCCTTTACCTTCGCCACCCAGCCAGCCGAGGTAGAAACCGACCAACTGCCACATGGCGTCAAGGCCCAGGCAACCCGGCATCACCGGATCGCCGATAAAGTGGCAGCCAAAGAACCATAGATCCGGATTGATATCGAGCTCAGCTTCTACATAACCTTTATTGTGGCTACCGCCGTCTTCGGTCATTTTGACCACGCGGTCCATCATCAACATGTTACCTGCTGGCAATGGTGGGCCACCGGCACCAAACAGTTCACCGCGGCCAGAGGCTTCGAGGTCTTCTTTCGTATAGGATTCGCGTTTATCTACCATGTTTCAGTAAGCCTTATTTTAATGAAGAACGCAGATTAGCTAACACGTGTACGCTGAACAAGTCCGATCAGCCGTGGTTGAACCAGTTGAGCCAACGCAATGGCCATGGCAACTGGCGACGTTCCTGTTGATTTACCTGTGCAATCCGCTCCTGAATAGCGGCCAGTAAACTTGGCTGCTGCTCATCGGCGTAGGGGTATCCGGTTAATAATGGCAGGGCTTCCGCGACGCTGTCCACTGCCCACAGGTGGAATTGTTCCTCGCGCACGGCGTTGATAACATCTTGGCGCAGGCAAAGATTGCGTACGTTGCTTGCGGGCAGAATAACACCTTGTTTACCCGTCAGGCCACGACGCAGACAGACTTCAAAGAAGCCTTCGATCTTTTCATTGACTCCGCCGATCGGCTGCACGTTACCAAATTGGTCAACAGAGCCGGTTACGGCGATTTGCTGAGTGATCGGCTGTTGTGACAAGGCGCTGACCAATGCGCAGAGTTCTGCCAGCGAAGCACTGTCGCCATCCACTTCGCCATAGGACTGCTCGAAGACAATGGATGCGGAGAAGGGCTGTTGCTGATCAAGATCCAGTTCAGAGATCAGGAAGGCCTGCATGATCATCATGCCCTTGGCATGGAGATTGCCCCCCAATTCGGCTTTACGCTCAACGTCGGTGAACTCACCATCGCCGAGATGCACCACGCAGCTGATACGTGAAGGCTCACCAAAGCTGCGCGGATGGCCTGGATAATCCAGTACCGATAGGCCATTGATCTGGCCGATGACCTCGCCTTCGGTTTCGATCATGATTTGGCCAAGTTCGATCTCATCCTGCATGCGTTCTGCGAGATAACTTTCACGCCATTCGCGAGAATTTAGCGCTGCTTCCAACGCTTTTGCACCGATCTGTTCTTCTTCGGCATACAGGGCCGCCTCAGAGAGCTGCTGGCTAACCCACAACGGTGATAGTGGCAGGTTGCCCTGATCGCCGGTATAACGCACAGCTTGGACCATCAGAGGCTGCCAGGCGTCTGCCGCCAACGGAGGTAACTGCTGTTCAGCAATTACCGCGTTGATGTAGCTGCACCACTGCACCATATCATCGGCTTCGGTAAGCTGAAGATCGTCTTCATATTCACCATAGATAGCCTGTTCACACAGTTCGGGCTCGATGTCATGGAAATCAGCCAAACCGTGGCGATCGCCGAGCACGATCAGACGTAACTCCAGCGGCATCGGGGGAATAGAAACGGGCAGCGGCCGGGTTTCATCCGGGGTAAACCATTGGAATTGGCGTTGAATGATCATCTGCTTCAAACGCAGCCACAGCAAGGGTTGTGCCAGCAATGAACGCACCGACAGAATCAGCACGCCGCCGTTGGCCTGATGGATAAGACCAGGCTGCAAGGTGATTTCACCATTGTGCATTCTAACGCAGCCAAACAGTTGTTCAGGCTCGATCCATTCCTGATAAACGCAGGCTCCGCCAGCCGCAAAGGGCTCATCACCGCGAACCGCTGGCTCCACACTGATCTTGTTGGCATCGATCACATAGTGACTGCCTTTAACAGTATTCTGTGGCTGCAACTTTTCTGCCGCTTGAGCAATCAACGCCAGATACTCACGCGTTTCTTGTGCTTTCAGCAGCATAAAGCGCGGTTGCGACAGCGGGTGCAGGAACAGCGTCAACGCATTATCCAAACGAGGCTGGATGGCAGAAAAGGTTGCGGGTGCCAGTTGAGCGGCGGAATCAAATATCGCCTGATAAGGCGTGGCAACAGGCAACAAGGATTGCCATTCAAGTCGGTTATTGGTCAAAGTGTTAGATGCAATCATTAAAAAGGGAAAGGGCGATTATACAAGAATAACGCCAGCTTGATAGATGCAGAGTGGTTGTTGATGTCTGGGAGTTTGACATCACACGATTACTGTGTAAAAAACAGTCTAAAAGTAGTTCTAATAGCCGAGGAAAATCGGCGTAAAGCTGTTATGCTTAATAGAAGTTACACGGTCACAGAAGAGTTCATGATGAAATATCAGCAACTGGAAAATCTGGAGAGCGGTTGGAAATGGAAGTACCTGGTAAAAAAACACCGGGAAGGTGAGTTAATCACCCGCTACATTGAAACCAGCGTTGCTCAGGAAGCAATTGATGAACTGTTGGAGCTGGAAAATGAGCCGGTAAAAGTACTGGCGTGGATTGATGTGCATATGAATCCGGTGTTGGATAACCGGATGAAGCAAACCATCCGTGCTCGGCGCAAGCGTCATTTTAATGCAGAACATCAACATACGCGCAAGAAATCTATCGATCTGGAGTTCTTGGTTTGGCAACGGTTGGCCGCGTTGGCCCGCAGGCGTGGGGTGACGCTGTCGGAAACCGTCGTTCAATTAATTGAAGATGCGGAGCGAAAAGAAAAATATGCCAGCCAGATGTCATCGCTGAAACAGGATCTGAAAGCGATTCTTGGTAAAGACGACGATTAACGGATTCCTTGTCAGGCAAAAATGTCGAAAAAAAACCCCGCAATGCGGGGTTTTCCACTAAGGAGAGGTAACTTAGCCCTGAGGCTGAGATACAACTTCTTTGATGCCTTTAACTTCGATCTCTACGCGACGATCTGGAGCCAAGCAGGCAATCTGTGCTGGGGTAGCACGGCCAGAGCGGTAACCACAGGTGTCACCGGTAACTGGGTTAGCTTTGCCCATACCACGAGCGGTGATCTTGTCTGCTGGGATACCTTTAGAAACCAGGTAATCCACAACGCTGCGTGCACGTTGCTCAGACAGACGCAGGTTAGACTCAGCAGAACCTACTGCGTCAGTAAAGCCGACAACGACTACAGAACCGTCTTTCGGATCCAGAGAGCTCAGTTGGCTATACAGTTCATCCAGAGCGTGTTGACCTTCTGGCTTCAGAGTCGATTTGCCGAAGTTGAACAGAACACCAGAAGACAGGGTGAATTTCTTGGTTTCAACAACTGGGGCTGGAGCCGGAGCCGGAGCGATTACTGGAGCAGCAACTTCATCCTGGCCGAAACGGTAAGAAACACCAACGCTCAGCAGGGCGTTATCTGGACGAGCACCAACGGTACCTTTGTCACCGATGTTGTTAGTCCACTGGTAATCCAGGCGGGTAGCCCAGTTCTGGGTCAGAGCGTATTCAAGACCCACTGCTGCCAGAGGAGAAACACCAGTATCGTGAGCACTGATACGATCACCAGTTGCACCGTAATAAGCGGTAGAATCTGCACGCCAAACCATACCACCCAGACGAGTGTAGATGTCCAGATCGTTCATGATTGGGTAGCTCAGCTTGGTTGCCAACTGAATGCCTTGAGCTTTGAAAGCACCATTGTTCACGCTGCCTTTGTAAGGCATGCGGCCAAGCCAGTCATAACCCATTTCAAAACCCAGGTATTGGTTCGCTTGATAACCTACAAACGCGCCTGTACCCAGTTGAGTTCTGTGGGTTGGACCATTACCGATAGTGCTGTCAAAGCCATTACCGTCGAACCCAGTGTCATAATACTTGGACCAGCCCAGTTTTGCGCCAGTGTACCAGGTGTTATCTTTTGGGGCGGCTTGCGCTACGGTAGCGAAACCTGCCAGTGCCACTGCTAATGCGATAGCTGTCTTTTTCATTTTTGCGCCTCGTTATCATCCAAATAGGCAATGAGCTTTAAAGCTGTTTTAAGCCCTTGGTTTAAATTCATTCGCCCAGGTTTGTACCCTCGTTTGTTACTCTGCCAGTTTTTCTGACCTTAATAGAGCAACCTTGGCGATGTAAAGTCTACAACGTGGCGCGAAAGTTACAAGTGTGATGTGATAAAGCTCTAAAAAAAAACATGGAATTAGACATATTCGCTAACATATTTCAATAAAAGACGCGGCTGATTTTTGCACAATTATTGATGTGAAACCCCAGCCAACCTCGCTTTGTGCATGATCCCATGTGAGTTCCCTCAGTAGAGGCAAATAACGGTGGGAAAAATCCTAAATTTACTTAATGATACAAAGAAGAGTGAATTTTTAGCGTAGAACAGTGTCCGTGTGAGGTATCCACATCCCGCTGTGGGTGCATTATGAACCCATAAGCGTTCCCCAATTCTGCTGCCCGGCTCAACTTCAGGCGATCTTCTTCGGTCAGTTCCGGCAACCATCCCAGCACGACACTGTAATTACCGGTCAGCAATGCTTTCTCCATGGCGTCGACGGTATCCATTGGGCTGATCTGGCTCAGTTGCACCACTTTATCGACAGGCAACCGGGCTTGCTGTAACCATTGCTTGCTGAGCTTCTGTTGTGGGATCAGCCACAATAACCAGCGTGACTGCATACCCAGTTGTTGTAGCAATGGCACAAGGAGTTGCGCCACAACGGGTTGGTGTTCGTTGTAAACAAGTTCACTGATGAGTCCATTGACCTTACCGTTGTGAGGCGTTTCTGCAGTCTGGTTAACCGCAAAAGAAGTATGGCTGAAATGGGGTTGATAGAGTGATTGAGTACGCATGAAGTATCCCGCCCGTAGTGTTACTGTATGTATGTACAGTATAGCTATCAAAACAGAAGATCAACTCAAATTTTCGTGACGCCTCGCATATTTGCGATTCTTTTTTATACACCTCGATTTTGTGATTGGCACCGAAGGGGATAATGCGTATTTTCCCTAATTAGTTGTTCCCGTTACGTTTATTTCATTGATGTAACGAATGTTTATACCTAATGGATTTCGAAATACGGGTAAGAAGTAACATCCCAGTATATTGAGATACGGCGGGTATAGATCATCGCTCACTTAAGGAGGTTTTAATGAAAGGCAGATCTGCAGGAAGGATCGCACAGGCAAAAGTCTGCTTTGCTGCATTAGGAAAAATTACTACACGTTCGCAATTTGGCGGATATGGCTTACTGGCCGATGGCATGATGTTTGCCGTCATTGCAGAGGGAGAATTGTATTTACGTGCTACCGAGAGCCTGGAATCAACATTTCGTGGGCGTGGGATGGTGAATATGACGTATCTAAAACGCGGGGCGCCAGTGACCATGCGCTACTATTGGGTGGATGAATCCTTATGGCAGGAAAGTCAGGAGCTGTTCGCGCTCGCCTGGCAGGCGGTGTGTGAAACACGTAAAGAGATTACGGTGAAAACCCGCAGCAATGGCAGGTTAAAAGATTTACCGAACATTGATGTAGCTATGGAGCGCTTACTATGGCGGGCTGGCATACAGAGCATTTATGAATTGCGTTTATTAGGTGCCAAACGCTGCTATCTCAAACTGTTGCAGCAACAACAAGGTCTTGGCATTAAGGTGTTGATATCACTGGCTGGAGCACTGGCGGGGTATCATCATGCCGCATTGCCTGCCTCTCAGAAGGAAGAGTTGACCGAGTGGTTCGAAGAAACCATGCAGCTTCCTTGTCTGAAGCCGCGTTTGGAAAAAAAATCGGGCACTTGGCCCTTAAATAATTAATCTGCTTTACCGATCTGTGCGTTGAGTGCCGTCAGTTCTGGGAGCAGTTCAAGCACTAATCCAATTTGTTGCAACACCAGTTGTTCTTCACTTTCTGGTTCAGGCGTTAACTGCTCGATACGTGCGGAGAGCGTCTCCAGAGCTTGCATGATACGTTGATGGTCTTGTGCATCGTGGTGCAATGCGCCATCAACATAACATACGGCATCATTTAGCAAATCCAGCACGGCGGAATTGTTCAGGCGCTTGCGGTGTGCTCCGAGTGCTGAGATATAGCTCAGCAGTGTGTGGTTAAGGCACAACAACCGGAAAGCCGCATCCTGAATGGCTTTGTCCGCTTTGGGGTCCGCAGACATGTTGGAAATCACCGAGGCCAGTTCTGCATCGCTGTTATGCGCATCCCGGCGGGCGATGCGATAAGGCAAGCCGTTATCCTTGCCCTGATGATATTGCACCATAATAGCGTCCAGATAGCGGCAGTTGGCATTAAGCGTCTTGCGCACTACCGCAGGCAACTGGCGGAACTTCCAGTCTGGCCAGATAAAACTCACCGCAGCCCAGGCGATAGCGCAACCTAATAGGGTGTCGTAAACGCGCGGAGCTGCCACTTCGAATCCTTCACCCAGCAGGTTAAAGCACAGCAGAACCAGCAGGGTGATAAACATCGTGGCATGAGCATATTGCACGGTACGGAACGCAAAAAACAGCACACCGGAAATGACGATCAGAATCATTTGCCCTTCAAGGGAGGGGACAAAGTATAAAATCGGCAGGCCAAGCAAAATACCCGCCAGCGTCCCGATGATACGTAATGCCAGGCGTCGGCGGGTGGCGTTGTAGTTTGGCTGGCAGACAAACAGGCTAGTCAGTAGGATCCAGTAACCGTGCTGTAGATTGGCAATCTGGATAAAAGCGTAGCCTGCGCATAGCACGACTGACATGCGAACGGCATGGCGCAGTAGGGCCGACTGGGGCGTCAGGTGGCGGCTGATACGCAGACGAATATCGCTCCAGCCAGTGAGCCGGTCGTCGGAAAGACTGTTCTCTTCCGCCTGTTCATTAGCCAGTGCCTGTTCTGACTCAATATTGGCCAATTGTGCATCAATAGCCCGCAGGTTTTTCAACAGGTGTGAGAGTGCTCTGGTCAGTTCACGGTTTTCTGCGGTGATCGCAACCTGGGCCAGCGCTTCTTCTATACGGGTGAATGCCGGTTCAAAGCGCGGGTTATGAAGATATTTCTGCCGTAGCAGGATCGATTGCGCCAACTGCCGACAGGCGCGAGCCTGCATGGTGAGCAAACGCTGGAAACGGAACAGAATATCGCTGTGGCGGAATTGTTGGCTCAGTGTCTGATATTGCACATGAGAGGAACTGGCACGCTCATGAATATCTTGTGCCACAAAATAGTAGTGCAACGTCCTGCGGGTGCCGCGTTGGCCGCGATCGCCCTTCAGGCGGGTAAGCAAAGAGGCTTTAGTTTGGTTGAGCGTCGAAACCAACGTGCTGTTGGCCATGGCGACATCCATCCAGGGCAAATCCGTATCGTGTTCGGCATCCGGATCGAACAGGTTGGCCTTGGCATCCAGATAGTTCGCCAATTGTTCGTAGCTGCGGGCCAGGCTTTCCTGCAATGGTTTGATCGGGTACAACAGATGGCCGATCAACGTCAGCAGGTTGTACCAGATGGCACCGATAATCAGCAGTGTGGGTTGCTGATACCAGGCGTCATACATCGAAGTACCCAGCATGGTGTAAACGGCGATCAATAACGCACCAAAAGCAATGGTGGCATAACGCTGCCCTAGCGCGCCCAGCAGGATAAATCCGCAGGTTGAAGTCGTCAGCCCAAGAGCGAACCACCAAGGATAGGGAAACAGCAGTTCAATGGATGCCGAAGCAAGAAAAAAGCACACCAGCGTAATCAGCAGGTTGCGCAGTCTCCCGGCTAATCTGTCGTCCAGATCGGTTAACGCGGCAGCCACAACGCCCAGCGTCAGCGGAATGGTTAGGGTCGGCACTCCCAGCCACCAGGGCACCGCCGCAGCACCCGCCAAGGCAATAAAGATCCGCAGATTGTAAAGCAGATTGCTGTTATAGGTATAACGCCTTATGGCTGGTGCAAAAGAGAGCACAAAAAACTCCTTAAATCGGAGAAAAAATTAACGTTTCTGGTACTGACGCCGTGCGTTTTCTGCCCGCGCCAGTTGGGCCATTTCAACAGAAACGACGCGTCGCCCAACGGGCCACAGTGCGATGGCTGCAATCTTGAAATTGGTAATACCAACCGGGATACCGATAATGGTAATACACTGTGCAATTCCGGCAGCGATGTGCGACAGGCACAACCACCAGCCAAACAGCACCAGCCAGACGATATTCAGCAACGAACCACTGGCGGCAAGCAGCGCATTGCTCTTCTCTGGGTATAATTCATCTACGTGAATGGCTTCGTTACCGAATGGCAGGAAAGATAGCTTGGTGATCTCCCAGCAGGAGCGGGTCAGTGGCAGAGTAAAGATCAGCACTATGCTAAAGAGGGTGGCAATCAACCAACCAAGAGTTGTGAAGAAACCACCCAACACGAAATTAAGAATATTCAATACGGTACGCATAGGCGACATTCTGCTCTAATAGTGGATAAACCGCAGTGCGGATACATTTACACGTTATTCTACCCTGTTTTTAACGCTAGAGTGCCACTGCTTATCACGGGTAAACTGGCGATATTAATCTCAATAGAGTCATGGCGCGAGCATATGGAACTTAAAGCGACATCGCTGGGCAAACATCTGGCGCAGCATCCCTACAATCGCGTGCGGCTGTTGCATGCTGGCGTTGAGGTGAGCGGCGAGAAGCATGAATATCTTATCCCTTTCAATCAGTTAATCCAGGTACGCTGCAAACGCGGCATCGTCTGGGGCGAGTTGGAATTCGAGCTGCCTGATGAAAAGGTGGTTCGCCTGCATGGCACCGAGTGGCAAGAGACACAGCGTTTCTACCATTATCTGCAACAATCCTGGCAGCAGTGGAGTGCTGAGATGAGCGCAGTCAGTGCTGTGGTATTGCAAGAGCAGGTTGGGTATATAGGTGTTATCGAACAGCAGGATAAATGGTTCAAGCGTTCTGAGTTGAGCAAACTGCAACAACAAATCCGTCAGGCTTTCGGGGTATTACCGATGCCGGTTGCACGGCTGGACGAATTTGATAACTGCCGTGAGGATTATCAGCAATGTCTGCAATGGTTGCAGCATGGCCAACGTAGCGTCGTGCAGCGCAACCAGCAGTGGACCGAGCGTATGTTGGAAACCCACCACGATTTCTTCCAGACCATCGAAACTTCACCGCTGAATACATCGCAAAGCCGGGCAGTGGTGAACGGTGAGGATTCCGTACTGGTGCTGGCCGGTGCGGGCAGCGGTAAAACGTCGGTCTTGGTCGCACGGGCCGGGTGGCTGTTGCGCCGTCAGGAGGCTGAACCAGGGCAGATTCTGCTGCTGGCATTCGGCCGAAAAGCGGCTGATGAAATGAATGAGCGCATTCAGGATCGCTTGGGGAAGGTTGCCATTCAGGCCAAAACCTTCCACGCGCTGGCGCTACAGGTGATTCAGGAAGGGAGCCGCAAAGCCCCTGCGATCAGCAAGCTGGAAACCGACAGCAAAGCGCGCCGGGCATTGTTGATAAAAAACTGGCAACAGCAATGCACAGAGAAGAAAGTGCAGGCCAAAGGCTGGCGTCAGTGGCTGACGGAAGAGTTGGAATGGGAGCTCCCAGAGGGGGATTTCTGGCATGACTCGCGTCTGGCGGAGCGCTTGGCCGGGCGTCTTGAGCGTTGGTTGGGGTTGATGCGCACCTATGGCGGCAGCCAGGCCGAGATGATCGCGTTGGCCGATGAAGAAATCCGCGATCTATTCGCCAAACGCATCCGATTGATGGCACCGTTGCTGAAAGCGTGGAAAGCCGCGCTGAAGGAAGAGGGCGCGGTGGATTTTGCCGGGTTAATCCATCAGGCGGTCAATATTCTGGATAAAGGGCGTTTTATCAGCCCATGGAAACACATTTTAGTGGATGAGTTTCAGGATATCTCGCCGCAGCGGGCCCAACTGCTGGCAGCATTACGCAGGCAGAATAAGCAGACCTGCCTGTTTGCCGTTGGCGATGACTGGCAGGCTATTTACCGCTTCAGCGGTGCAGAGCTTGCGCTGACGACCGCATTCGCCGCGAATTTTGGTGAGGGTGCGCAATGTGCCTTGGATACCACCTATCGTTTCAACGATCGTATCGGTGAGGTGGCGAACAGTTTTATCCAGCAGAACCCGCATCAACTGAAAAAACCGCTTAACAGCCTGACACAGGGGAATAAAAAGTCGGTGGTTATTTTGCCGCAGGAGCAGTTAGAAGCCTTGTTGGACAAGATGAGCGGTTATGCAAAACCAGAGGAACGTATTCTGGTGTTGGCGCGTTATCACCACCTGAAACCCGATGTGTTACTCAAAGCAGCAACGCGCTGGCCTAAGTTGAATATTGAGTTTATGACCATACATGCCAGCAAGGGGCAACAGGCGGAATATGTGATTATTGCCGGGCTGCACGAGGGGAATGATGGGTTCCCGGCAATTGCCCGTGAATCGTTGATCGAAGAGGTGTTATTACCGCAGCCGGAAGATTTCCCTGACGCTGAAGAGCGGCGGTTGTTGTACGTGGCACTGACGCGCGCCAAACATCAGGTGTGGCTATTGCAGGATCGCGAATGCCCGTCGGTGTTTGTTGAGCAATTACAGGATATCGGCGTACCGCTGCAGAAAAAGCCGTGAATGCAGGCCTGGTGGCAGCACCAGGCCTTGGCGGTTATTTCAGACGAGCTTCGAGATACTTTTGATAATCAGGAATGGTGATCTCGATTTCGCGTTTGAACATCGGTGAGTCGATGAGGAAATCTGCTGTGGAGCGGTTGGTGGCGACGGGAATGTTCCAGACGGTCGCCAGGCGCAGTAGCGCTTTCACATCGGGATCGTGCGGTACGGCGTTGAGCGGATCCCAGAAAAAGATCAGCATATCGATCTTGCCTTCAGAAATCAGTGCGCCAACCTGTTGGTCACCCCCCATCGGGCCGCTCAGCATGCTTTGAACCGGGATGCCGCTGGCTCGCTGGATCAAGTTGCCAGTGGTGCCAGTGGCATAAAGTTGATGTTGTGTCAGTATATCCTTGTGATCTTCAACCCATTTCAGCAGAGCTTGTTTACGATGATCGTGCGCAACCAGCGCGATGTGCTTGCGTGCGGCGATGGTGCGGGTGGTCTGTTCCATATCAGTATCCTTGGCAACTCAAATGATTTGTCACAGATTACTGAAACTGTTTTTCACTGCCTAGCGTTAACGCCGGAAAATGCGAGTAAAACACGCCTTTGCACGAGAAAGGCGCGAATTCATCTCAATGGGTGACACGTTGGCTGGCCCAACTGATGAAACGTTTTTGTGTTTCTTTATCGGCCTGCAAAAACCAGTATTGCAGCATCTGCTCTGAGACATTTCCCCCTTTCATGGTAATCACTTTCTGGTTGGCCTTAGTGGCGATTAGCGGATCTGCGATGATGGTGGCACGCAGATGTGCCAGGGCTGGCACAGACGCTGGGTGAGCCTGCCCGTTGTAATCGGCAATCACTTTTTCCAGATGGGTATCGGCAGACAGCGTATGCATTGGCAGCACATCGCGTTTCACCGCCAGCGCTTTGCCGTTTTTATCAATGATTTTATAATTCAATACATCATCAAAGTGCCTGCTTTCGCGTTCATTTTCGATACGTGGCAGCTCAATGCTTACTGAACTGACATTCTGACTATTGAACACCACAATCAATGGCAGTGAGGTGTACAACACTTGCGTCCGTGCATTTCTGCGTACGGATTTGGTGACTTTGAACAGCAACTGATGCTGTCCACCATCCAGCTCCAGGCTGTCTGCGCCTTTTAATAATGAGCCGGTTATTTTCTTGCCATCGACCACCAGCAAATCGATATCTGGTGACAGTTTCAGGGTTGTAGCTGCGGCCGATACACTCAGCGAAAGACTGAATAGCCCCGCAACCACCAAACCAAATTTCATCGCTCTTTCCTTTTCGTAGCACATGGTAATAAGTGTTGAGTACAGCGCAGGTTGTGTCAAAGTTTTTCAATATTATGTTTTAATTTACATTTGTACATATTTATAAATATTTTGAATTAAACTGTGGCGGGCGTGTTGCGAAGAAATACTCACTGGGATAGAGCCTTCGGTTACACTTGAGGAAGGAATTTCCCCTACACCCTATCGGGAGTGAAACATGCAAGATCAAGACATTGCAGACGTATTGAAGCGGGTAAAAACGATTGCATTGGTGGGTGCCAGTGATAACCCTGGTCGGCCCAGCTACGGTGTGATGGCCTATCTGCAGGCGCAAGGATATCAGGTAACGCCGGTCAGCCCGAAACTGGCGGGGCAGACGCTGCTTGGCCAGCAGGTTTACGCCAAACTGGAAGACATTCCTTACCCTATCGATATGGTTGATGTCTTCCGCAACGCTGAAGCGGCTTACGGCGTGGCACAGGAAGCGATCGCTATCGGTGCCAAGGTGTTGTGGCTGCAAATTGGTGTGATCAGCGAACAGGCTGCGGTGTTGGCTGGAGATGCAGGGTTAAAAGTGATTATGGATCGCTGCCCGAAAATAGAGATCCCGCGCCTGGGGCTTGAGCGCTGAATCAGCCGAAAAATAAGGGCCTGGCCTCAGGCCAAGCCCTTACGCGGGTTTCTCAGGCTTTGGTGCTCAGTTGCGCAGGCGCGGAGCCTGTAGCTGGTGGCGGATGGATTCCGCCAGTTCATCCAGCGAGGGTTGTTCCGGATGGGCATCCTGTTCTTCACCCGCTAACTGTACTTCAGCCAGATAAGTGTGAACCGGTTGGCCTTCCTCGTCTTCCATCACCACGTGATACCAAGGTGCGAGACGCAGCTCATCGTTGGCTGCAATCTCGTCAGCTTTGGGTTGCTCCAGAGAGTATTCGGGGTCGATATCAATAACCACGCCCAAATACCCCAGCAGTTTATGACGAACCTGCTGTCCAATACCGAATTTGCTGGCAATCATGATGACCTCCTGAGAAACAGTGCATTGCCTTCTATATGAGGGCAAAACAGCGTATTTCAAGTTACATCACCCGACACGCAAACCCTTTCAAGTACAACCCTTCAGGGTAAGTCGCGATCACCGGGTGATCGGCAGCTTGCCGGAACTGCTCTATAAATTGTACATCACGCCCGGCATCTACAGCGGCATCGGCTAAAATTTTCTGGAATAAATCGGTTGGCATCAGGCCGGAACAAGAGAAGCTGAGCAAAATGCCACCCGGATTCAACAATTGCAGCGCTAACATATTGATGTCTTTATAACCACGGCAGGCGCCAGCCAGTTGATTCTTGTTTTCGACGAACTTGGGCGGATCCATGATGATCAGGTCGAATTTCTCACCTTGTGTGCGATAGCTGCGCAATAACTGGAAAACATCGTCACGCACAAATTCTGCCTTGCTCAGATCCAGTTGGTTCAGCTCAACGTTCTGTTTGGCGATATCCAGCGCCGCCTGTGAAGTATCCACGCTGATAACCTGTGTACAGCCGCCCATCAGTGCCGAAACCGCGAAGGCACCGGTATAGGAGAAACAGTTCAGCACGCGACGGCCTGCGGAATAGTTGCGCGCTGCCAAGCGGCTATCACGTTGATCGAGATAAAAACCGGTCTTATGGCCTTGCTGAATATCTACCAGCAATTTCATACCGTGTTCGGTAATCGGCAACAGAGCAGGCGGCAGATCGCCCAAAACCAGGCCTTGCGCTAAAGGCAGGCCTTCTTTTTTACGCACGGCAACGTCGGAGCGATCGTAGATGGCACACTCTGGGTAACAGTGCTGCAAGGCCGAAATCAGTGGCGCTCGCTGATATTCCGCGCCTGCGGAAAGCAATTGCAGCACCAGGAAGTTTTGGAAGCGATCGATGGTGATCCCTGGCATACCGTCAGACTCACCGGCAATCAGGCGATAACCATTCAGTCCATCACGTTGTGCAACCCAGTCACGCCAGCTTTGCGCCTGTTGCAGGCGACGGATAAAGAACGCAATATCGATCTCTTCATCTTGCTGGAAGGTCCAGACGCGTGCGCGAATTTGTGATTCTGGCGAATAAGCGCCGCGCGCCAGCCATTTGCCATGGCTATCGAGAATATCAATGGTTTCGCCAGAGAGAGCTTTACCTTCAAGGCGCAGAACCGCACCAGAGAAAACCCATGGATGGCGACGAAGTAAGGACTTTTCACGTCCCTTTGCGAGAAACAGGCGTACGGTCATAATTAAGTATGCTGCCAGCTAGATAAAAAAGAGTCACACTCTCTGGGCATCAGCGCAGAAAATGCCATAAACGAAAAATCGATAAGGAGCCGATTATGACACAAGTTTGTATTGCCGCGTATGTCTATGGCCTAGTGCAAGGGGTAGGGTTTCGCTATAACACACAGCATAAAGCGACGGCACTAGGGCTAACCGGTTATGCACGCAATCTGGATGATGGCAGCGTTGAAGTTGTCGCCTGCGGTGAACAGCCGCAGGTTGATCAACTGGTTGAATGGCTAAAAAGCGGCGGCCCACGTGGTGCCCGCATTGAGCGCGTGCTGGTGGAACCGCAAGGCGTCGCTGATCACAAAGGGTTCAGCATCCGCTACTGAATGTTAGATGCATTTCACCGGTTTTGGCAGGCCAGCGATTTTTGTCGCCTGCTTGGCCGGGCCTTTTGGGAACAGGCGATAAAGGTAGCGGCTGTTGCCTTTCTCTTCGCCGTACTTTTGCGCCATGGCTTTCACCAGCATGCGGATAGCGGGCGAAGTATTAAATTCCTGATAGAAATTACGCACAAAACGCACCACTTCCCAGTGCGCTTCCGTCAGCACGATCTCTTCCTGCGCTGCCAGCAACGGTGCCAGCCCCTCTTGCCAGTCGGCGCTGTTTTTCAGGTAACCCTGGGCGTCAGTTTCAATGGTCTGACCTTCAAACTCCAACATACTGCCTCGGTAACAAATAATTTATGGCGGGCATCAGTCTAGCAAATTTTGGCTTCGGCAAAAAATAAAGCCCCGCAGGATTTGCGGGGCTTGGGAGCTTGCCAAACGGTCAATCAGTTGCTGCGGGCGAAGCCCAGAATGCTCAGCAGGCTGATGAACATATTGTACAGCGAAACATACAGGCTGACGGTGGCACGGATATAGTTAGTCTCACCACCATGAATGATGTTGCTGGTTTCCCACAGGATGGCACCGGCAGAAAACAGAATAAACAGCGCGCTGATCGCCAGGTGTAAAGCCGGGATCTGCAAGAACAGGTTAGCGATCACCGCTACTAGCAGCACCACGAAACCCGCCATCAGCATGCCAGAAAGGAATGACATATCTTTACGGGTCGTCAGTACATAGGCTGAACAGCAGAAAAACACCGCTGCGGTGCCCCCCAGTGCCAGCATGATCAAATCGCCAGCACCAGCATTAAGGAATGAACTCAGGATCGGGCCAAGGGCATAACCCATAAAACCAGTGAAGGCGAAAGCAGCCAGAATACCTGCCGGGCTATTTGCCAGCTTGTGCGTCAGGAACATCAGACCATAAAAACCTGCCAACATTAGCAATAACCCAGGAGCGGGCAAGCCAAGCATGGTGCTGGCCGTAGCGGTCAGCGCAGAAAAGCCCAGCGTCAGTGACAGCAGGAAATAGGTGTTACGCAGCACTCGGTGCGTGCTCAGCAACGAATCGCGCGAGGAGGATGAGACGACAATGCGGTCCATAATGATCTCTCTTATCAGGTCATCACAAAATTAGTCACGATGATAGGCAGCACAACCGTTTGATTAAAGAGTGTTTACTCATCTTTACTCATTAGCGAGCACGATGGGGTTCTGGACATGACAAATGGCGATTTCTTCAGCGCACGGTGGCTATATGCCTGTTTTTCGTTCGGTTAAACGGTTTCAGGCTTTACAAGCGGATCGGCTGTGTTTATAGTTCGCTTCGTTGCGGAGGGGTGGCCGAGTGGCTGAAGGCAACGGTCTTGAAAACCGTCGACGGGAAACCGTTCCAGAGTTCGAATCTCTGCTCCTCCGCCATTTCTTCCTTCTAGTTGTTTCCTAACGATTTTCTCCCCCAAGAATTCCCATTGCTACACACAGATGCTACACAGGGTTCCCCTATGTGCACTCATCTAGTTAAACGTGGCTCACGCTATTACTTCCGTCGCAGAATCTCCTCGGTATTTTCATCCTTCGTTTTCTGAAAGCATTTGTTTGACGAAATGCTTAGGCTGCTGCTATTGGGATACTGAATTCACCAACTGACAGAATGAACATCCCGGCTTAATTGTGCATCAGTGGTTTTTTTATTCAGATGCTGTCTTGTTCTTGACGTGTTATTGAGTGAGTGTCTCAAGAGGTTATTAGATTCATTATCCCGCAATCCTCTTTCGTATCCACGAATGCGCTATTCTCAGGGTATTTATAATATAAATGCTGGTTAAAAAATAAAACATTCACCATATGAATGTTTTATTTGTATCTAAAAGCCAGATATCTGATAGCTGACGTTGAGATAAACCTTTAAAACGGGATTTGGGCTGCTCTTATGTGGCCTGATGCTTTGTGGCTGGTTGCGGGTTTTATAGGATATTTTTATTAATCAGTATGATACGCTTTTAGGGCGATCGCTATTACCGCCACTTTGCGTGGAAAATATTTTCTTTCCAATCACTTTGCTAATCCTTCTGCGCTGCTATTATGGTCGTCTGTCTGGAAGACGACGGTATTTCAGATTTTGACTTAAAACACACAGCGTCATGCCATCAAGGATTGAATGTGTTCGCTTGTCACACCCATTTTGGTTTACCCGAACGGTGTAAAAAAAGGATGTGGTTGTCTGGCAGGGTTAGCCATTCTTATTAATTCCTCAAGGCAGACCGTTCTTCATTGCATCAGTTGAACAGGGATAGCCATGTCAAATTCTTATCAGAACGAAGTTCCTAGGGCTCGCGTTAACATTAAACTCGACCTGCATACCGGTGGCGCGCAGAAGAAAACTGAACTGCCGCTCAAGTTGCTGGTGATGGGCGACTACAGTAACGGTCAGGAGCACCGAGCTCTCTCTGAACGCAGCAAAATCAACATCAACAAAAATAATTTCGACAGCGTGTTAGCGGAGTTCCAACCAAGCCTGACCCTTTCTGTGCCTGATACCCTGGCCGATGATCACAGCGACACCGCCGTAGCGCTGGCCTTCCGTGAAATGAAAGACTTCGAACCGGAGCAGGTAGCCCGTCAAATCCCGCAGCTGCGCGCCATGCTGGCGATGCGCAACCTGCTGCGTGACCTCAAATCCAACCTGCTGGACAACACCACCTTCCGACGCGAGTTCGAAATCATCCTGAAGGATGAGGCGCTGAGCGACGAACTGCGGATGGAACTGGAAATACTGGCACTCGAAAACTGTTAATCGCCCAGGATGGGAATGATAAGGAATAGACCGATGTCTGGACAGGAAGAAACATTGCAGGAAACAACGGCACAGCGTCATACCACCACCGTGCTGGAAAAAGACGCCCCGGCCCCTCACAGCGTTTACGCATCATTGTTTGAAAAAATCAACCTTAACCCGGTCTCCCAACTGAACGGCATCGAAGCCTTTCAGGACGGCGACGCCCTGGCGGACGTCTCGGCCGATGAGCGCGTCACCGCCGCCGTCAGCGTCTTTTTAGACCTGCTCAAGCAGTCGGCGCAGAAAGTTGACAAGCTCGACAAGAATCTGCTGGACAGCCATATTGCTGCGCTGGATGAAAAAATCAGCCGTCAACTGGATGCAGTGATGCATCACCCTGATTTCCAACGGGTTGAGTCCACCTGGCGTGGCGTGAAATCGCTGATTGACCAGACCGATTTTCGCCAGAACGTGCGTATCGAACTGCTGGATATCAGTAAAGACCACCTGGTGCAGGATTTTGACGATGCGCCGGAAATCGCCCAGAGCGGCCTGTATACCCATGCCTATATTCAGGAATACGACACCCCCGGCGGTGAGCCGATTGCTGCCGCCATTTCCAACTACGAATTTGACGCCAGCCCACGGGATATCGCGTTGCTGCGTAACCTTTCCAAGGTGGCTGCGGCGGCCCATATGCCGTTTATCGGCGCGGTTGGCCCGGCGTTCTTCGGCAAAAACACCATGGAGGAAGTGGCTGCTATCAAGGATATTGGCAACTACTTTGATCGTGCCGAATATATCAAATGGAAGTCCTTCCGTGAGACCGACGATGCGCGTTATATCGGCCTGACCCTCCCTCGTGTGCTGGGCCGCTTGCCCTATGGCCCGGATACCGTGCCGGTGCGCAGCTTCAATTATGTGGAAGCGGTAACCGGGCCGGACCACGACAGATATCTGTGGACCAACGCGTCGTTCGCCTTTGCTGCCAACATGGTAAAAAGCTTTATCGACAACGGCTGGTGCGTGCAGATCCGCGGGCCTCAAGCGGGCGGGGCGGTCACCAACCTGCCAATCCACCTGTATGACTTGGGCACCGGTAACCAGGTGAAGATCCCGTCAGAAGTGATGATCCCGGAAACCCGCGAGTTCGAGTTCGCCAACCTCGGTTTTATTCCGCTGTCGTATTACAAAAACCGGGATTACGCCTGCTTCTTTTCCGCCAACTCGGCGCAGAAACCCGCGCTGTATGACACCGCAGATGCCACGGCCAACAGCCGCATCAACGCGCGCCTGCCGTATATCTTCCTGCTGTCGCGCATTGCCCATTACCTGAAGCTGATTCAGCGCGAGAACATCGGCACCACCAAAGACCGCCGCCTGCTGGAGCTGGAGCTTAACAACTGGGTGCGCGGCCTGGTAACCGAGATGACCGATCCGGGTGATGACCTACAGGCGTCACACCCGCTGCGTGACGCGAAGGTGACGGTGGAAGACATTGAAGAC
The DNA here is from genome assembly GCF_055790845.1 of Serratia sp. YWN4. Taxonomy (NCBI): domain Bacteria; kingdom Pseudomonadati; phylum Pseudomonadota; class Gammaproteobacteria; order Enterobacterales; family Yersiniaceae; genus Serratia; species Serratia sp. YWN4. Next base: position 3,266,831 of record NZ_CM147696.1, on the reverse strand, counting down.
AACCCGGGCTTCTTCCGTGTCAAACTGTATGCGGTGCCGCATTTCCAGGTGGAAGGGCTGGATGTGGCGCTGTCACTGGTATCCATGATGCCGAAAGCCAAAGCCTGATAGCCTCTTCGTTCCGGTGTTGTCGCCAATCGCGCAGCAACGCCTGAAAGAGGAACCGGATTGTATGCAAGGAATGTTGATGAAGATTTACCGTCCGTTATGGAGTGAAGGGGCTTTTCTGGCCCCGCAACAGTTTCAGCAGCAGGCACAATGGGAAGCGTTCAGTACCGATCGTGTGGCGCGTATTCCGGTGGTGCACCCCTGGGGCGTGCTGGTCTGCGAGTTTGATGAGCAGGCGCTGAACGTTGAGCGCCTGAACTTGCAACATTTGGTGGTGCGCCTGCCTGATGGCACCCTGATTGATAGTCAGATTGCCGACACTTTACCCCCTGCCTGCTCACTGGCGGCGTTGGCGGGGCGCGAATCTGCCACCGTGGTGCTGGCCTTGCCATTGCTGAGCGCCGGGGGCAGCAATGTGGATGCTGCAGGTCACAGTGAGCGCCCGCTGCGATACCGGCAGGAATGGGCCAACGTACAGGATATGCTGGGTGAGGCGCGCACGGAAATGGCGGTGCTGCGTCATGCCCTGACTCTGCGTTATGACCATGAAGAAAATGGTGAATACCTGACGCTGCCGTTGGCACGGCTGGTGCGTGATAGCCAGGGGCAATGGCGTTTAGACAGCCACTTTGTGCCGCCGCTGCTGGCGTTTTCCGCCAGTCCGTTATTGATTGAGCAACTGACGCAACTGGCCTTGCAACTCGGTGCCAAGCGCCGTCGGCTGATGGGTATGCGCCGTGAAAGCAACCAGCGCATGGCCGATTTTGCCGTGGCGGATGTGTCGCTGTTCTGGCTGCTTAATGCGCTTAACAGCCATGAGCCGGTGCTCAATGACCTGCTGGCCCATCCGGAACAACACCCAGAGCTTATCTACCGTGAACTGGCCCGTCTGGCGGGCAGCCTGATGACGTTTTCGCTGGAGCACGATATCGACGCTATTCCAGCCTACGATCATGGCGCGCCGGGCAACGTTTTCCCGCCGTTGTTTACTCTGTTGAGCCTGTTGCTGGAAGCCAGCCTGCCGTCACGGGTGCTGACCATCGATCTGACTCGCGAAGGCGGGTTCTGGAAAGGGGCGCTGCACGATGCCCGTCTGCGGGAAGAGGCTGACTTCTACCTGTCGGTACGTTCTTCCGTACCTGCCCATCAGTTGCAAACCCAGTTCCCGCTGCTGTGTAAAGCGGGCAGTCCGGATGAAGTGGCCGATATCGTCAACGTGGCGATCAGCGGTGTGCCGCTGGTGGCGCTGAGCCATGTGCCCGCGGCTATTCCGCTGCGGCTGGAGAACCAGTATTTTGCCCTGACGCTCGATAACGATGCGGCCCGGGCGATGCTGGCGGCCGGGGCCTGTGCGTTCTATGTACCAGGAACGTTGGGTGACGTGCAGCTTGAACTGTTTGCGGTGCTGCGTTCATGACCACGATAGCGATAGATACCCTGTTGCATGACACCTGGCGCACGGTCTGTCAGTTGCGTAACGGCTGGCAGGCCGAAGATGGCCGGGGTCTGTACCGTACCGCCTGTGCGCAGGTGGATAATGCCCGCGCTGCCTTGGCTGATGCGGGGCTGAGTGCCCCGGATATTGACCATATTCTCTACGCCCAGTGCGCCTTGCTGGATGGTGCGGTGATGAGCCGCAAGGTGCAGGACGCAGGTTACCGTGAATGGCTGAACTCGCCGTTGCAAACTCGCTACTTCAATACCTTGGGGGCGGGCGAACTGCTGTGGGAGCGTATCCGCAGCGTGCTGCGCCAACCGGCACCAAACGTGGCTGTGCTGACCTGTTTTCATCGGGTGCTACTGTTGGGTTTCAGTGGCCAATACCGGGATGAGGATGCGCCGGACAGAGAGGCGATGCTGGCGACGCTCGAGCGGATGGTGCCGCCATTTGCCTTGCCGCAGCCGACTCCTATGGTGGCCAAGCCCCGTGGTCGCAGGTATCGGCGCGGTGCCCGTTCCCTGTGGTGGCGCGCATTGCTGGCCGTTGTGGCGCTGGCGGGGTTGTGGTGGGGATTACACCTGAGCCTGCAGCAGTGGGTGCAGCAGACGCTGTCGTGAGGATCCTCCGATGACGACCGTTTCACGGTGCTTGCTGTGGTGCTGGGCGGGGTTGCTGGTGCTGCTGTTGGTCTGGGTTTTTTTGCCGCTGGCAACGGCTTCCCACTGGTGGTTGACCGCAGCGGTGTTGCTGGCTGTTGCGCTAGCTGGCTGGTGGATGACCCGCCGCGAACTGCCCTTAGCCGATTCAGTACCGGCGATATCCTTGCCGGTAACCCTACCAGGAGCACTGGTGTTGGTGTGCGGAGATACCACACGCTTGTTCGCGGGTGGAGAAACTTTTCGCGCCACGGTGCAGGGAGCCTATCTGGCCACGCCGACGCAGGACTGCCTGTTAAATACCGTGCGGTGGCTCGCCGCCCATCGCCCGGAGGTGTTACCGCATCTGTCACTGATGTTGAATGTGGTGCCTGAACAGCATCAGGACGAAGCCGCCTTGCGTGGGCAATTGCACCATTGGCGCAGCGCCATCAGCCAGTGCCGTGCCTTGCGCTCTGCGACACCGTTCTGGCTGTGCGGTTATTTTGCTGCGCCGGGGGCGGATGAGGCCTGGTTTGCCGACGTGGGGGAAGGGATAACGGCTGTCTCTGCCCCGTCTTTTGCTGAGGCGAGGCCGATAGGGACAGAACGCTCGGCTGCCGAAGGGCGGCTTTCGCAGTCCTTGTGGTTGGACGAGGCGTTGCGCTGGCTAAATGCGGTGGTGGTGGATGAACTGACGAGGGTGCAGACGACGTTGCCGCCTTTACGCCTGCATTTGTTAGCGGTGAGGATGATCGCGATGCGCGGTGATGGCGATAACCTGTGGCAGCGCGTTTTACAGCGTGGTACCACGCTCACGGCACCGTTGCCAGCAATACCCGCAGTGGCGTTGCCGTTTCCCGACCCCTTTTTGCCTTTTTTGCCAATACGGGGTGAGCTGACGCCAGCGCAGCGTATCGGGTGGTGGTGGGGGGCTGCATTGGTGTTGTTTGTTGCGGCGGCGTTGCTGGCGAGCTTTGTCAATAACCATCGCCTGACCCACAGTATCCACCAGGACTTGGCGCAGTACCGTCTTTTGGACGGAACGCCCCCGGAGCCTAAACGGCGGGCGCAACAGCGTTTGCGTGAGGATGAAAGACAACTGGCACGCTATCAACGACAGGGTGTTCCGTTGTCGCTGGGATTGGGATTGTATACGGGGGATCCACTGTATGCGGCAGTGCAGCGCGCGGTCAGTGATTGGGCTCCCGCAGTTTCCCTGTCGGCACCCGAGTCAGATGTGATATCGGCAGCGTCACAAGCGGTACGGCTTGACAGCCTGTCGCTGTTCGACACCGGCAAGGCGCAGCTTAAACCGAGCGCTATCCCGGTGTTGATCAACGCGTTGGCTACCCTCCACGCCCAGCCGGGTTGGCTGATTGTGGTGAGTGGCCATACCGATGCCACTGGCAATGCGCAGGGCAACCAGGTGCTGTCGCTCAAGCGGGCCGAAGCGGTGCGTGATTGGATGATACAAAACAGCGCGGTGCCCGCGAGTTGTTTTGCAGTGCAAGGGTTTGGTGCGACTCAGCCGTTGGCCAGCAATGACACGCCAGCCGGGCGGGCGGCCAATCGCCGGGTTGAAATCAGTTTGGTATCGGCGGCTTCGGTCTGTCCGGGGCCAAAAATGATAACCGGGTCACCGGAACAAGTGACCTTATTACGTCAATAAAAGGAGTTAACCATGGCAATTCCAGTCTATCTGTGGCTGAAAGATGACGGCGGTACGGACATCAAGGGATCGGTGAATGTGCAGAGCCGCGAAGGCAGCATCGAAGTGGTGGCACAGGACCATAACCTGTACATCCCGACCGATAACAACACCGGCAAGCTGACCGGTACCCGTATCCACACGCCGTTTGTGTTCACCAAGGAAATCGACGCTTCCAGCCCGTATCTGTACAAAGCGGTGACCAGCGGTCAAACGCTGAAAACCGCTGAATTCAAGTGGTACCGCATTGATGATGCTGGCCAGGAAGTGGAATATTTCAACACCAAACTGGACAACGTCAAAGTGGTGAAAGTGGCCCCGAAGATGCATGACATCAAGGATCCGGGTAAAGAGAAGCACAACCACTTGGAAGAGATAGAGTTGCGCTACGAAAAAATCACCTGGACCTACAAAGACGGCAACATCATTCATTCCGATGCCTGGAATGAGCGTACTACGGCGTAATCCGCTTGCTTGTTAATGCTGATCCGTTAAGCAGCATCATCATGCGGTAGATGTAAAATGTGACGCCCCCTCTCCCTGTGGGAGAGGGCCGGGGTGAGGGGCTTGTAGTGCGGTGATCGTCCCCTCACCCTAACTCCCAAAGAGAGGGAACTGATTAATCCTAGCAGGTTACTTTTTGTGTTTTTGGCTGAGTCTCGCCGTGCCGGTACTCAGCCAAACGCATTCACAATGCATCAGATGACCTTATGGGCCTCGGTTAACGGCTATGGGCGGTAGCGTGCCCGCACGGCGTCATGACGGGCAGCAAAGAGAGAGCAGGGAAGAGGCATGAGCAATCATTCAGTACGTTTATTACATCGGTTAAATCCTTACTGTGCCCAAGCATTGGTATCGGCCGCCACGTTATGTCAGACCCGCGGCCATGCGGAGATCACCGTGGAGCACTGGTTACTCAAGTTGTTGGAGCAGGGGGACGGCGATCTATCGGTGATCGCCCGGCGCTATGACTGGGATCAGGATGCGCTATGGCATGGGTTGCTGGCACACCTGGAACGTTTGCCTCATCAGATCCAGGGCAAACCGCAACTGTCGGCTCCGTTGCAACAACTGATACAAAGCGCTTGGCTGGAGGCGTCGGCACAGATCAATACGGATGCGGTGCGTTCGCTGTATGTGCTGATGGCCCTTGCCGCCGAACCGGCCCTGATCACACAGAATGCCGCCTGGCCGCTGCTCAGCCTCAGTGCTGCACAACTTGCCCACCTGCTGCCGCTGCTGGATGCGCAATCGGAAGAGCGCCCGGAAAAACAACCGCGCCTTGAATGGTCGGTCGACGAACCGGTACAGACCACCTTGCCACCCGCCGTTGGGCTTGATGATGCCCTACAAGCCGAACTGGATAAGTTTACCCAGGATCTGACCGCCAAAGCGCGGGCTGGCCAGATTGATCCGGTATTGGGCCGTGACAATGAAATCCGCCAGATGGTGGATATTCTCTCCCGCCGCCGCAAGAACAACCCGATTTTGGTGGGCGAGCCCGGCGTGGGTAAAACCGCCCTGGTGGAAGGGCTGGCGCTGCGCCTGGCCGAAGGGGATGTTCCCGCCAGTCTGAAAACCGTCAGCGTGCGCACCCTGGATTTGGGCCTGTTGCAGGCGGGGGCGGGCGTACGCGGTGAGTTTGAACAACGGCTCAAGAACGTGATTGCGGCGGTGCAACAGTCTCCTACCCCGATCCTGCTGTTTATCGACGAAGCGCACACCCTGATCGGTGCAGGCAATCAGGCGGGCGGTGCCGATGCGGCCAACCTGCTGAAACCGGCGCTGGCGCGTGGCGAACTGCGCACCATCGCGGCCACTACCTGGTCAGAGTACAAGCAGTATTTTGAGCGTGATGCGGCGCTGGAACGGCGCTTCCAACGGGTCTTGGTGGAAGAACCGGATGATGGAAACGCCTGCCTGATGCTGCGTGGCTTGAAGGAGCGCTATGCCGCCTATCATGGGGTGCATATCCGCGATTCGGCGGTGAAAGCCGCCGTGACCTTATCGCGCCGTTATCTGACCGGCAGACAGTTGCCGGATAAGGCGGTCGATCTGCTGGATACCGCCAGTGCTCGGGTACGTATGAGCCTGGACAACGAACCGCAGCAAATCGTACACCTCAGGACGGAACTGGCGGCGCTGACGATCGAGCAGCAGGCGATCGAAGACGACAAGGTGTTAAGCACAGAGGTGGATCCGGCGCGATTGGCGGACATCAGCGATCGGCTTCGGGCACTTCAGAAGCATCAGATCCGGCTTGCCGTGCAATACGAGAAAGAGCGGGCGCTGACAGCGCAACTGCTGGAGGCACGTCAGAAAGGCAACCGCCGTGAAGAGTCCCTGGCGCTCAGGGCGCAACTGCATGATCTTCAGCGTTGCAACCCGTTGCTGTGGTTGGATGTGGATGTCCGCGCGGTGGCGACGGTGATTGCCGACTGGACCGGTGTACCGCTGGGTAGCCTGTTGAAAGACGAACAGAACCAGCTATTGCAGCTCGAGCGCCAACTGGCTATACGGATCATCGGGCAGGAGGCGGCGCTTGGTGGCCTGGCACAGCAGTTGCGTGCCGCCCGAGCCGGGCTGACGCCGGATAACGGCCCGCTGGGGGTGTTCCTGCTGGTGGGGCCGAGCGGGGTGGGGAAAACCGAAACCGCGCTGGCGCTGGCGGACACCCTGTTTGGCGGTGACGCGTCGCTGATCACCATCAACCTCTCCGAATACCAGGAAGCACACACCGTCAGCCAGTTGAAAGGCTCGCCACCGGGTTATGTCGGTTACGGTCAAGGGGGCATTTTGACCGAAGCGGTGCGCCAGCGGCCTTACAGCGTGGTGCTGCTGGATGAAGTGGAAAAGGCTCACCACGATGTCCTCAACCTGTTCTATCAGGTATTTGACCGGGGGAGAATGCGCGACGGCGAAGGCCGCGAGATTGATTTTCGCAATACCGTGATAGTGATGACCTCCAATCTTGGCAGCGACGCGTTGATGGCGCACTTGGAGAAACACCCCGACGCGCCGGAGAGCGAATTACATGAACGGTTACGCCCTGTGCTGCGCGACCATTTCCAGCCTGCGCTGCTGGCGCGCTTCCAAACCTTGATTTATCGCCCGTTGGGCGCGGTGGCGCTCAAACGTATCGTCGCCATCAAACTGGCACAGCTAGCCCAACGACTGTACCAGCATTACGGTCTGCGCTGCGTGATTGAAGACAGCCTGACCAATACCCTGGTAGAAGCCTGCCTGCTACCAGACAGCGGGGCGCGCCATATCGACAGTTTGCTTAATCAACAGATCTTGCCCGCACTCAGCAGCCAACTGCTGCAACGGCAGGCGGCAGCACAACCGGCTCACGGTCTCACGTTGGGTTACAACGACGTCGACGGCATCACCCTGACTTTCATGGACGAGGAACACCAAAATGAGCACGCTCACAACCACCCTTAATAACGTCATGTCCGGCCTGAACCGTTACCGCCTGGCGGTACAGGGCTGCGATGCCCCGCTGGATGTGGAGTCCTTCACGGCGCGCGAGCAGTTCAGCGCGACCTACCGCTATCACATCCGTTTTACCAGCCGCACCCAGGATATCTCGCTGCAACAGATGCTGCGCCGGGGTACCACCTTCCAGATGCAGACGCTGGGCGACACCGTGTTCGGCGTAGTGACCCCGCCAACGGTGCAAAAAGTGGTGCACGGCGTGGTGACGGATTTTCGCCGCCTGTCCGGCTCGCTGGACGAGGCGTTGTACCAAATCACCCTCGAACCGTTCTTCGCGCTGCTGGATAACCAGACGCGCAGCTACCGCTTTTTCCTCAACCAGTCGATCCCGGAAATCGTTGAGCAAATCCTGCGCGAGCACAATCTGAAGGGCTGGGAGTTCGAGTTCCAGCTAAAAAGCAGTTACCCGCGCCGCGTGCAGGTGAACCAAGTCAACGAGAGCGACAAGGCGTTTATTGAACGGTTGCTGGCCGAGGTGGGGATTTTTTACACCTTCGCACTGCACCCGGATACCCAGACCGAGATATTGCGCTTTGGCGATCGGCAGAGCTTTTACCAGTTCGGCAAAACCCTGCCGCTGCGCAACCCGTCGGGGATGAACGACAACGCCGCCGACAGCGTCTGGGGCTTGAGCGTGCGCCATAAAGTGGTGGAGCAGTCGGTGCTGGTGAAGGATTACAACTACCGCGAGGCGCACAACCCGCTGCTGTCGGCCCCGGCGGACATGACCCGCGGCGAGGGCGAAAAGATCACCTACGGCGAGGTTTACCACTACCTGCCGCGCCACCTGAGCCAGGGCGATAAAATCACCCCGGATCCCGAGACCGCCAACTTCTGGGCGCGGCTGGATCACGAACGGATGTTGACGGCGCAGACCCGCCTGCGCGGGTACAGCACTGACGTCACCTTGGCCCCCGGCCAGGTGCTGACGCTCAGCGCGACCAGTCCACTGCCGGACGCCTTCCGCGAAGAGATGGTGATCACCGCGGTGCGTTTCAGTGCCAGCCGCTCAAACGCCTTGCAGGTGATTTTCACCGCGATCCCGTACAGCGAAACCCTCTGCTATCGTCCGCCGCTGAAGCCGCGCCCGGTGGTGACCGGCACGCTGATGGCGCGGGTCACCAGCCCGATTGACAACGACCTGTACGCACACCTGGATAAAGACGGCCTGTACTGGGTGAAGTTTGACGCCGATCGGGACGAAAAACGCCAGGGCTACGAAAGCATGCCGGTGCGGCTGGCCAAACCCTATGGGGGCGATACCTATGGGATCCACTTCCCGCTGATCCAGGGCGCAGAGGTGGCGATTGCGTTCCATGAGGGGGATCCGGATCGGCCGTATATCGCGCACGCCATGCACGACTCGCGTCACCCGGACCACGTGACCGAACGCAACAATACCCGTAACGTGATCCGCTCTCCTGCCAACAACAAACTGCGGATGGAAGACCGGCGCGGCGAGGAGCACGTCAAGCTCAGCACGGACCACAGCGGTAAATCCCAGCTGAATCTGGGGCATATTGTTGACGCCGGTCGCAACCTGCGCGGCAAAGGAACGGAGCTGCGTACCGATGCGCATCTGGCGATCCGCGGCGGTGACGGGGTGTTTATCAGTGCAGATAAACAGCCCCAGGCGGAAGGGCCGGTGCTGGAGATGGCGGCGGCGATCGGTCAGTTACAGCAAGCGCAGAGCTTGACTGAAGCGTTACGCGCAGCGGCAGAAACCGCGAAGGCGGAACTGGCAGATTTGCAAACGCAGAAGGCCTTGCTCAGCGATGTATTGACAGAACTCAAACAGGCGGCGCTGTTGCTCTCTGCGCCTGCGGGTATCGCGCAAACCACGCCGAAAAGCCTGCAATTATCGGCCGGGGAAAATGTCACGGTAACCAGCGGAAAAAACACCGACTTTAGCGTACTGAAAGCCTTCACGGTGGCGGCGGGCGAAAAGGTGAGCCTGTTTGCGCACAAACTGGGGATGAAACTGTTTGCCAGCCACGGCAAGGTTGAAATCCAGGCGCAGGGGGATGAAATGACGCTGGATGCGCTGAAAGATGTGCGTATCAGCAGCAGTGAAGGCAAGATAGTCATCAGCGCGAAGCAGGACATCCTGTTGGTGGGCAGTGGCGGGGCGTATATCCGTATCGGCAACGGTGTGGTGGAAAGTGGCGCACCGGACAAGATCATTCAGCGGGCGGCAGTGTGGCAGAAGTTCAGCGGGCAAAGCGCCAGCCAGATGGCGCAGCAATGGGAGCAGGCGGATTTTGCGGTGACGCCGGAGTTACGCTGGTTACAAGGTGACTCGCCAGTGGTGCAGCGTCGTCTGTCGATAACCCCATCAGACAGTATGCAGAGTGCGAAAACAACAGACACACAGGGGCAGGTGCAACCCCAGAGCAGTGCGTTTATTGATACCTTACAGATAACCTCTGAGGCAAAGGAGTGACCCATGGCTGAGGAAAAGCAGGAAAACATCGAAATTGTTCATGCTGAACGCGATCAGCAGGGGCGGTATACCGCCTCCATCACCCCGGGCAGAAAAGAAGATAATAAAAAGGCCATTATCTACCTTGACGATATTCGGGTGATCCCCATCGTTTTTTTGCCGGGGATAATGGGCAGCAATCTGCAAACCATTCCTAAGAACAAAAAACTGCCAGGCGATGCCATATGGCGACTGGATGGAAAAACCTCGTTATTGGGTTGGTCACTGCCGTTCGCCGGCAGCGCAACCAAACGCAAGGAGCAACTCGACCCGAACAAAGTACAGGTCGATGATCGCGGCGACATTATTGGTCCGTTGCAGCATGAGATGGCGGTGCTACAGGGCCGGTATCCTCTGAGCAGCAGAACCACGCAGGAAGAGATTGATGCCTACAATAAGGCGAAAGAGGCCGTGCTGGCCAAGGATACGGAAAGCAAACTGTTTGGCAGCCGCCGAGATCGCGGCTGGGGGCAGGTGGCCAATATGAGCTATGGCACGTTTCTGGATTGGTTGCAGCATACGCTGCACCGCGATAAAAAAGGCAAGGCCTATCAGGAACTGTTAAACAAGCTGTTGGGTGTGGAGTACAGCCGCGATGCCGAGGCGCTGACCGAAGGGGATCTGAAGGTTCTGGATTACTACCGTTTTCCGGTTCATGCCATGGGCTATAACTGGTTGGGCTCTAACATCGAATCAGCAGAACGACTTAAAACCTATATTGATGGCCTGCTCAAGAAATACCGTGAAGCGCCAATGAAGTACAAGTGCAACAAGGTGATCCTGGTCACTCACTCCATGGGGGGGCTGGTGGCGCGTTACTACTCTGAAGTGCTGGGGGGAAAAGCCAATATCTACGGCATTGTGCATGGGGTGATGCCCTCCACCGGGGCCCCGGCAGCCTATACCCGAATGAAGCGCGGTACCGAGAACCCTGGGTCAACAGCAGCGGGTTATATTACCTCGCATATTCTGGGGCGCAATGCCGCCGAGATGACCGCCATCTGCTCCCAGTCCCCCGGCCCGCTGGAGTTGCTGCCTTCACCGTTGTATGACAAAAACTGGCTGCACATTGTTGATCGTCATGGCAACAAGAAGAGTTATCCAGACAAAAATCCCTACGAAGATATTTATCTCAATCAGACCGACTGGTGGCGGCTGATCGACCCTAATCTGCTAAACCCTAAAAACAGCAGCGGTAATCCGGCGCAACTGGTAAAGGACTGGGAAACCTTTAAAGATATTATTATGGAAAAAGTAAAGGTTTTTCATGAGAAATTGGCCGACAAATATCATTCCAATACCCATGCCTTTTATGGGTTGGATACCGCCATGCCTGGCCGCGTGTCCGCCGCTTATGCCACCCATCAGGTAGTAACCTGGAAGGGGGTACTGGCGAAGGGGTTATCCCATGTGCAGCGGCAACCGGCAGCGGGGCGCCAGGAGGGCGATCTGCTAGACCCGAAAGAGCTGATGGAGTACCGCACCACCTATACGCAGCTTTCACCGGCCGAGCAGGCCTATTCAGAGCCGGTCAACCCACGCGGGGGGAGCAGTAAAGTCTATATTGGCCAGCGTTTTACCTTGCAAGAGGCTAGTGGCAATGGGGACGGCACGGTGCCGCAAAAGGCGGGGTATATTGAGGATCGTCATCTGATGTCCCGGCTGGCGATCACCACCGAACATGAGCCAGCCTATCAGCACCCCACCGCGCAGGCCTTTACGCTGCGCGCCATCGTGAAAATAGCCCAGGAGGTGAAAAATGACCCGTCAATGGCGTTTAAATCGTTATCTGCCTAAGCCATGGCAGAAAGCGAGCGTGGCCCTCACGCTGCTGAGCGTGGGGTTATTCGCCTATGTCAACTCCTCTCCCCTCGATCGCCCATTGAATGACAAGGAACAGGCCATGCTCACCCCCCTGCTGCAACACCCGACACCGCGCTGTGTCGGCCTCTATCTTATCGATCTGCCCGCTGATTTTATTGTTGATGAGGGCATGTTTTTACTGCTGGATGATGGCACCAAAATGGAGAGCCGGGAGCAATACCGCCCGCCCTTTAACCAGTTGATGCAGCGTCGAGAGCAGGAGTTGAAGACAACCGAACCCTATGACCCACTGGATAAACCGTTCTTAAAGAAAATACATCCGTTACCCGAAGAGATGGTCGGTACGGTGTTTGAACGTAATGAAGATAAGAGCACACCTGACGTTGCCAGAATACTGGAAGCCTATAAATGGGATACGGGCGTGACCTTTAAGATTGAGATAAAAGCCAAAGATGGACGTTCCTCACGTTATGATCCAGACCGTGCTACATATGGGAAGGATATATATCGCTACAACGTCCCAGAGAAACTGGCCGCAGTACAAGCTCTACTCCATCGCACCGCAGCCAGAGAGGATACGCTGATCCCCAACCAGCCGGGATTTTGTATCAGGCGCGGTTTTATCGCGGGTAAACCGATCGAGTCCTATGACTTTGGTATGGGGTACGTGCATAACCATATCAAAAACCTGGTCGTGGGTTTTAGCAGCAATGATTACCAGAGTACCGGTGATACCCTGCTGGAGCAGGATGAACGGGTCATCGGCCAAGGTAAATACCATACGCTGCATAAAGGGAAGCGAGATATTAACGGACTGGCGATTGAAGAGTGGCTGTTAGGGGGGGAAGTGACGGAGCTCAAGTATGTTACTCCACCGTACAATGAATATTTTTTCTACCTTAAATACAACCAGTTAAATCCCACACCCCAGCAGCCAAGGTTTGAGATCACCCTGTACTACAAAACCGAAAACCTGACCCCGGAAGAGATCTTGAGCGAAGCGCAACTGATCGCGGTGTGGAAAGAGCTCACCTCAACATTGCGTATCCGGCATGGGGCGATTTAAGGCGCTTGGGGGAGTGATGCAGGATAAAAAGAAAGACAGGAGGTCAACAATGAGCCGTCAATGGCATTTAAATCGTTATCTGCGTAAGCCTTGGCAGAAAGTGGCCGTGGCCCTCATGCTGATGAGCGCGGGGCTTTTCGCCTATGTCAACTCCTCTCCCCTCGATCGCCCATTGAATGACAAGGAACAGGCTATGCTCACCCCCCTGCTGCAACACCCGACACCGCGCTGTGTTGGCCTCTATCTTATCGATCTGCCCGCCGATTTTATCGTTAACAAGGGCATGTTTTTACTGCTGGATGATCGCACCAAAATGGAGAGCCGGGAACAATACCGCCCGCCCTTTAACCAGTTGATGCAGCGTCGGGAGCAGGAAATGAAGGCAACTGAGCCGATTAATCCACTCAATAAGCCTTATCTGAAGCAGATTCATCCGCTACCGGCAGGGATGGTCGGTACGGTATTTGAACGTAATGAAGATACAAGCACACCTGATGTTGCCAGAATACTGGAAGCCTATAAATGGGATGCAGGCGTTACCTTTAAAATTGAGATAAAAGCCAAAGATGGGCGCTCCTCACGTTATGATCCAGACCGTGCTACATATGGGAAGGATATATATCGCTACAACGTCCCAGAGAAACTGGCCGCAGTACAGGTTCTACTTCGCCGCACCGTGGCCAGAGAGGATACGGTGATCCCCAACCAACCAGGATTTTGTATTTTGCGCGGTTTTATCGCAGGTAAACCGATCGAGTCCTATGACTTTGGTATGGGGTATGTGCATAGCCATATCAAAAATCTGTTGGTTGTTTTTAGCAGTAATGATTACCAGAGTACCGGTGATACCCTGTTGGAGCAGGATGAACGGGTCATAGGCCAAGGCAAGTACCATACGCTGCATAAAGGGAAACGGCAGATTAACGGGCTGGCGATTGAAGAGTGGCTGTTAGGGGGGGAAGTGACGGAGCGTGAGTATGTGACTCCACCGTACAACGAATATGTTTTCTATCTTAAATACAACCAGTTAAACCCCACACCCCAGCAGCCAAGATTTAATATCAAGATGTATTACAATACCAAAAACCTGACCCCGGAAGAGACCTTGAGCGAAGCGCAACTGATCGCAGTGTGGAAAGAGCTCACCTCAACATTGCGTATCCGCCCAGGGGCGATCTAGGGATCGTGGGGGAGTGATGCAGGATAAAAGAAAGACAGGAGGTCAATAATGCCCCGTCAATGGCGTTTAAATCGTTATCTGCCTAAGCCATGGCAGAAAGCGACCGTGGCCCTCACGCTGCTGAGCGTGGGGCTTTTCGCCTATGTCAACTCCTCTACCCTCGAACGCCCATTGAATGACAAGGAACAGGCCATGCTCACGCCCCTGTTGCAACACCCGACACCGCGCTGTGTCGGTCTCTATCTTATCGATCTGCCCGCTGATTTTATTGTTGATGAGGGCATGTTTTTACTGCTGGATGATCGCACCAAAATGGAGAGCCGGGAGCAATACCGCCCGCCCTTTAACCAGTTGATGCAGCGCAGGGAGCAGGAATTGAAGACAACCGAACCGGATGACCCACTGGATAAACCGTTCTTAAAGAAAGTTCATCCGTTACCCGAAGGGATGGTCGGTACGGTGTTTGAACGTAATGAAAACTCATATAAACCTGATGTTGCCAGAATACTGGAAACCTATAAATGGGATGCGGGCGTCACTTTTAAAATTGAGATGAAAGCAAGAGATGGACGCTCCACACGTTATGATTTAAATCGCTCCAGATATGGTGCCGATATATTCAATTATAACGTCCCAGAGAAATTGGCCGCAGTACAAAGTCTACTCCGTCGCACCGCAGCCAGAGAGGATACGCTGATCCCCAACCAGCCGGGGTTTTGTATCAGGCGCGGTTTTATCGCGGGTAAACCGATCGAGTCCTATGACTTTGGTATGGGGTATGTGCATAGCCATATCAAAAACCTGGTCGTGGGTTTCAGCAGTAATGATTACCAGAGTACCGGTGATACCCTGTTGGAGCAGGATGAGCGGGTCATAGGCCAAGGTAAATACCATACGCTGCATAAAGGGAAGCGAGATATTAACGGGCTGGCGATTGAAGAGTGGCTGTTAGGGGGGGAAGTGACGGAGCGTGAGTATGTTACCCCACCGTACAACGAATATGTTTTCTATCTTAAATACAATCAGTTAAATCCCACTGCCCAGCAGCCAAGATTTAATATCAAGATGTATTACAAAACCGAAAACCTGACCCCGGAAGAGACCTTGAGCGAAGCGCAACTGATCGCTGTGTGGAAAGAGCTCACCTCAACATTGCGTATCCGCCCAGGGGCGATCTAGGGATCGTGGGGGAGTGATGCAGGATAAAAGAAAGACAGGAGGTCAACAATGAGCCGTCAATGGCGTTTAAATCGTTATCTGCCTAAGCCATGGCAGAAAGCGACCGTGGCCCTCACGCTGCTGAGCGTGGGGTTATTCGCCTATGTCAACTCCTCTACCCTCGAACGCCCATTGAATGACAAGGAACAGGCCATGCTCACGCCCCTGTTGCAACACCCGACACCGCGCTGTGTCGGTCTCTATCTTATCGATCTGCCCGCCAATTTTATTGTCGATGAGGGCATGTTTTTACTGCTGGATGATGGCACCAAAATGGAGAGCCGAGAGCAATATCGTCCGCCCTTTAACCAACTGATGCAGCGCCGGGAGCAGGAACTGAAGGCGAGCGAGCCAATTAATCCACTCAATAAACCTTACCTGAAGCAGATACATCCGCTACCAGCTGGGATGGTTGGTGTTGTTTTCGAACGTAATGAAGATAGGAGTACACCTGATGTTGCCAGAATATTGGAAGCCTATAAATGGGATGCGGGCGTCACTTTTAAAATTGAGATGAAGGCTGATGATGGGCGTTCCTCACGCTATGACACAGACAAGGCTCAGTATGGGAGTGATATATATGGCTATAGTGTTCCAGAGAAACTGGCAGCGGTACAAGATCTGCTCAGCCGCACTGCGACCAAAGAGGATACGCTAATCCCCAACCAGCCGGAGTTTTGTATCAGGCGCGGTTTTATCGCGGGTAAACCGATCGAGTCCTATGACTTTGGTATGGGGTATGTGCATAACCATATCAAAAACCTGGTCGTGGGTTTTAGCAGCAATGATTACCAGAGTACCGGTGATACCCTGTTGGAGCAGGATGAGCGGGTCATAGGCCAAGGCAAGTACCATACGCTGCATAAAGGGAAACGGCAGATTAACGGGCTGGCGATTGAAGAGTGGCTGTTAGGGGGGGAAGTGACGGAGCGTGAGTATGTGACTCCACCGTACAATGAATATTTTTTCTACCTTAAATACAATCAGTTAAATCCCACCGCCCAGCAGCCAAGGTTTGAGGTCACCCTGTACTACAAAACCGAAAACCTGATCCCGGAAGAGACCTTGAGCGAAGCGCAACTGATCGCGGTGTGGAAAGAGATCACCTCAACACTGCGTATCCGCCCAGGGGCGATCTATGGGGAATGACCCGTCAATGGCGTTTAAGTTGTTATCTGCGTAAGCATTACTAGGAGAAAGAATATGCCAGGAGTTGTTTGTTTAGGCGATGCCACCACCCATGGTGGTGAAGTAAAAACTGCGTCTTCCACCCTGTATATCAATGGACGGCAGGTTGCATTGGTCGGTGATTTGGTCTCCTGCCCTGTACATGGCATAAATGCTATCGTAGAAGGTCATCCCACCGCATTTGAAGATGGACGACAAGTGGTGGTTAATGGTTGCTTGTGTGCCTGCAAATGCCGTGTGATCAGTTCTCAACCCGAAAACAGCATAGAGTCGTAATTATGGCCTGGCCCATCCCTGCTATACCAGAGCAACCTTTGCTATCGCCCCCCCGTTATGGCATCTGGATCGTTGTTTTGGTCGTTATACTGATTATCAGTACGCTGTCTGTTCTGTTTATTGGCAACATTACAGCTTATGGGCAGTTATTGCTCTACGGCACATTACCCGGACTGTTGCTATGGATGTGTCTCTTTGGTGTGGTGCTGAATCGTTATGAACAATCATCGGCATCGGCGCGTGCTTGGTATGAAGAAACGGAGCAGACCAAAGCACAATGGCAGCAATGGAGCCGTACACAGCTCGCCGTAGTCGGGAATGTCTTGTTGACGCCCGAAGCGGAAGGGATGGGGGTTGTATTGGGTGAGCTGGAAGATATTCCCATGTATCCCCAAAAAGCCCGCCCTCTGTTTGGTGCACCACTATTGTTATCGGCGCGATTAGGTGAGATTGATAGTGAACTGGAGCGCCAGTGCCCGGGGTTCCGCCATCACTTGCAGACGGTTTATATGCTGCATGGCTCCACCTTGCAACGGGAATCCATAATTTCAGCGGTGTTCGGTCAGTGGGATTTGGTGCCCGACACTGTTGATGCTATTGAGCAAGTTCCCGTTCTACAGCAGGAATCTGAGTTTACCGGCGTGATTTTACTGCTCTGTTTGCAACACTGGCCTGACAGTATGCCGCAAAAATCCAGCGAGCTTATTTCTGCCCAACTGGTGGCGTCTCCCACTTTTGCTCGTAGGCAGGCATTACCCGTCATGGCGGGATTGGGACGTATGATGCCATTAATGCCTGAGAAGTTATCCGACGATCTTGACATGTTATTCGACTATACCCGTCTGGAGAAACAGCAGATACAGCATGTCTGGTTATCGGGTTATACAGAGAGCACACCAGCGGACATCGCGCTGTATGCCGACACTCACCACTGGATGTTACCTAAAAAGCAACCGGTTCATCTTATCGATCTCTCTTTCGGGCCACCCGGGGAGCTTTCTTTCGGTATATCAATGAGTATGATGGTAGACGCTGTCTGTAGGACCTCGCAGAATCAATTGGTTATTAGCCAAACACCCCAATCATCAGGCTGGCTGTGTTTAGTCACCTCGGAGTTATTTTAATGAGTCAAGAGAAAGGATCTCGTCCGCAACGTTATGGATTTTGGGGATATTTTCTCCTGATTGTGGGGTTGGCGGGGTTGAGTGCATTACTGTTGTTCGTCAATCAGGATGCACTGGAAAGAAGGGGGATTTCAGTTTCCCATGCCTGGTCTGTCTGGGGAGGGATTTTTTCCGCATTATTCTTCGGGTTGGTTGGGATGTCATTCTGGTGGCGTTGGCGACAAAAGCTGAGGCAGCACGAGTTTAGACCTCAATCGTCAAACAAAGAGGTCTCCGCAGTTTCGGTATCGACCACGACCAGTAGTGGTCACTTCGTTGGTATCAAGCCACACCTCCGCGCCCGTTACGGTTTCTTCTGGCGTCGTAAAGTACGCATCCTGATGCTGATGGGTGAACCCATGCAGGTCGATGCCATCGCCCCTAAGCTGGTCAGCCAGCAGTGGTTGGAAGGAGAAGGCACGGTATTGCTGTGGGGCGGAGCCGCGGCGGGAGAACCCGACCGCGCAACCCTCAAGTCCCTGCGTGCCCTGCGCCGCCGCCCGCTTGATGGCCTGGTGTGGGTCACCGACGGCTACAGCCCGCCGCCGGTAGGGAGTGCCGGTGCATCAGCGCCGCTCACCAGCGTGCTGGATGGTGATGCGTTGGATAACATTGCGCGCTCTTTGGTCAAGCGCTATGAACTTTTGGGCTGGCAGGTGCCGCTGTACGTCTGGTCACTGCAACACAGCGGCTGGGACCAGCGTGAGCGCGTGACTCAACCGGTGGGTTGTCTGCTGCCCCCACGCTGCCAGCCGGAAGAGCTGGCGGCAAGTCTTGCCACGTTACCACCGCAACTGATTGAACAGGGCACCCAACAGGTGCTGAAAGACCCGCGTCATGACTTCCTGCTGCGGTTGGCAGACACGCTGCTGCAAGGCGGGATTGAGCGGCTGCAAACCGGGTTGGCGGTCTTTATGAACCCTTACCAGCCGTTGCCGGTGGCCGGGGTGATGTTCAGCCTGCCGCTGAGTGGCAGCGGGCGCACGGCACCGCACAGTTGGGGCACCGATAATAGCTGGCAGACGGTGCTGGAGTCGGTTAAACAACTGCCCGCCGCGTTGTTGCCTAAACGTGTGGGCTTTGCTTGGCTGAAGATCGTGCGCTGGTGCCTGGCCGTGGTGATGCTGGCCTGGGGCACGGGTATGGTGCTGTCGTATATGACCAACCGTACCCTGATCAGCGAAAGTGCCGAACAGGCCCGTTTGGCCAGCGATGTGAAGGCTCCGTTAACCGAGCGGTTGCGCAGCCAGCAGGCACTGCAACAGACGATAGCGATGCTGCAATACCGCGAGGCTCGTGGCGCTCCGTGGCATGCTCGTTTGGGGCTGAACCAGAATGCGGTGCTGTTGCAGTCGTTGTGGCCGTGGTATGAGCGCAACAACAACCTGTTGATACGGGATGCGGCAGCCGAGGTGCTGCACGGCAAACTGATGGCGCTGATTGCCCTGCCGCCGGATAGCCCGCAGCGCGCGCAGCAGGCGAAAGTGGCCTACGAGCAACTCAAGGCCTACCTGATGATGGCACGGCCAGACAAAGCGGATCCGGCACTGCTGAGCAAAGCCTTGCAAACCCATTGGCCAAAACGTGAAGGGGTTCCGCAAGGATTATGGCAAGCCGTAGCACCGTCGCTGCTGGGGTTCTATGCCCAGAACCTGCCTGCTCACCCCGAGTGGAAAATCACCGCCGATAACAATCTGGTGCGTGATGCCCGACAGATACTGCTCAAGCAGCTAGGGGTACGTAATGCCGAAGCCACGCTGTACCAGAAGATGCTGCAACAGGTGGCAAAAACCCGGGGTGATATCAATCTCGCCCAGATGGTAGGCGACACGGATGCCGAACTGCTGTTCTCCACCGAGATGGTGGTGCCGGGCGTCTTTAGCCGTAAAGCGTGGGAAAACGATGTCTCGGTGGCGATCGACAAGGTGGTGAATCAGCGTCGGGAAGAGATTGACTGGGTGTTGAGCGATAGCCAGCACACCCCATCTTCAGACCTCTCGCCAGAGGCGCTAAAGGCGCGTTTGACCGAGCGCTATTTCACCGACTTTGCCGGTAGCTGGCTGGAGTTTCTCAACAGTATCGAGTGGAAACCCGCCAACAGCCTGTCGGACTCCATTGACCAGTTGACGCTGATGGCCGACGTGCGCCAGTCGCCGCTGATCGCTCTGATGAATACCCTGGCCTATGAGGGCAAAACCGGCCAGACCGGCGTAGCGCTGTCTGATTCGTTAGTCAAATCAGCCAAGACGCTGTTAAACGGCCAGGAACAACCGGCGATAGAGCAGGACAACGGCATCAAAAGCCCGATGGACAATACCTTTGGGCCACTTTTGGCGCTGATGGATGGCAAAGCGGGCGGGCAGGGCAATACCAACCTCAGCCTGCAAACCTTCCTCACCCGAGTGACGCGTGTGCGCCTTAAGCTACAACAGGTGACCAACGCCACCGATCCACAGGGCATGACCCAGTCGCTGGCGCAGACGGTGTTTCAGGGTAAGTCCATCGACCTGACCGATACCCGCGACTATGGCAGCCTAGTAGCCGCCAGCCTGGGGCAGGAGTGGAGTAGCTTTGCCCAGGCGCTGTTTGTCCAGCCGATGGATCAGTCCTGGCAGCAGGTGCTGATGCCGACCGCCGAGAGCCTGAATAGCCAGTGGAAAGGGGCGATTGTCGATGACTGGAACAGCGCGTTCGGGGGCCGCTATCCGTTCAAGAACGTGGCCAGTGATGCGTCGCTGCCGCTGTTGTCACAATACCTGCGGGCAGACAGCGGGCGTATTCAGCGCTTCCTCGAAAGCCGTTTGGCCGGGGTGTTACATAAAGAAGGCAGCCGCTGGGTGCCGGACAGCATTAATGCCCAGGGGCTGAGCTTTAATCCGGCGTTCCTTGAGGCGGTTAACACGCTGAGCCACTTGGCGGATGTGGTGTTTACCGATGGGGAGGCGGGGATGCACTTTGAGCTGCGGCCAGAAACCGCGGGGGAAGTGATGCAGACCGACCTGATTATCGACGATCAGAAGCTGTCTTATTTTAACCAGATGCCGAACTGGAAACGCTTCAATTGGCCAGCAGATACTTCAGCACCGGGTGCGACATTAAGCTGGGTGAGCACCAAAGCTGGAACGCGGCTGTATGCCGATCTACCGGGTGCCTGGGGGCTGATACGGCTGCTGGATCAAGCCAAGGTTGCGCCGAACCCAGGTATGCGCAGCAGCTTCAGCCTGCGTTGGACCGCGCAGGATGGCCTGCCGCTCAACTACACCTTGCGTACCGAACTGGACGAAGGTCCGCTGGCGTTGCTCAAACTCAAAGGCTTTGTGCTGCCAGAGCAGATATTCCTGACCCGCCCGTCGGCAGGAGGTGAGCAATGAGTTTCTGGTCTGCAAGGCAAGCGGCGCAGCGAGATGTAGCTGATTTACCCTCGATTTTTCCTTTTACGTCAACCGAGTACCCGACATGGAAGATTTAACCCTACGCTATTTCGAAGCCGAAATGCGCTATTTGAAAGAGGCGGCCCGCGAGTTTGCCGATGCGCACCCGGATCGTGCCGCCCAACTTAGCCTGGACCGGGTGGGGGATATCGATCCCTACGTTGAGCGCCTGTTTGAAGGGTTTGCCTTCTCGATGGGGCGGTTGCGTGAAAAACTCGATGATGACCTGCCGGAGTTCACCGAAGGGTTGGTCAGCCTGCTGTGGCCGCACTATCTGCGCACCATCCCGTCGCTGTCGGTGGTTGAACTGGCCCCAGACGTCAGCCAGATGAAGATGCAAGAAAAGGTGCCGCTGGGGTTTGAGGTGCTCTCTCAGCCGGTTGGCCCGAAAAATACCGTCTGCCGTTATCGCACCACGCAAGAGATGCGCCTGAACCCGATTGCGCTTGAAACGGCACAGATGGCCACCGAACCGGATGGCCGTTCGGTGCTGCGGCTGCGTTTTCGCGTCAGCGAACTGGTGGATGTGGGGCAGATGGATCTGAGCCGCCTGAGCCTGTACCTCAATGCCGATGCGCCGGTCAGTGCCGCGCTGCATCTGGCATTGACCAAACAGCAGGCCGCGCTCTACCTGCGGGTGCCGGGTGCAGCAGATCGCCAGCCGCTGAAGGGTTATTTCTCCCCCGGCGGCTTTGCCGATGAAGACCGCCTGTGGCCGAAAGGCGACAGTGCCTTCAGCGGCTACCAACTGCTGCTGGAGTATTTCACCTTCCGCGAAAAATTCATGTTTGTGCACCTGCATGGGCTGGAGAGCATGGTGCTGCCGCCGCGCGCCAGTTGGTTTGAGCTGGAGGTGGTGCTAGGGACGTTGTGGAACCACGAACTGCCGGTGTCGGCCAACAACCTGCGTCTGCACTGTGTGCCGGTGATTAACCTGTTCACCATTGAAGCCGATCCGCTGATTATCAGTGGGCTGGAGAGCGAATACCTGCTGCGCCCGCGCCGCTTGCAGGACGGTTATACCGAGATTTATTCGGTAGACGGGGTCAGCGGCTCACAGCGCATTGAAGAAACCCAATACGTGCCCTTTACCAGCTTCCGCCACCGTGGGGGCATGCTGCGCCACACTGCACCCGAGCGTTATTACCACACGCGGGTGAAACGCGGGCCGTCCGGGTTGCATGACACCTGGCTGATTTTAGGCGGCCAGTCCTGGGAAGATGATCGGCTGTTTGTGCGTGAAACCGTCTCGTTGCAAATTACCGGTACCAACGGCCAACTGCCGCGCAAGGCGCTGCGCAGCACGCTGATTAACCGTTGCGAACAGTCGCTGCAAATCCCGCTGCGCGTGCAGAACCTGTGCCCGCCGACGTTGCCATGCTATCCGCCAGCCGAAGACCGCTTTCACTGGCGAGTGATGAGCCACCTGGGGTCGAACTTCCTCAGCATGATGGCCAGTGCCGAAGTGCTGCGCGGTACGCTGGCGCTGTATGACTGGCTGGATAACGAGATGACCCGCCGCAAGCTGGAAGCGATTGTGGAGGTGAAACAGCATCTGATACAGCGCTTTGAACAGGGCTTTTTACTGCGTGGTACGGATATTGAGGTGACGCTCAACAGCGACGGCTTCAGCGGTGAAGGGGATATCAACCTGTTTGGTGAAATGCTTAACCGTTTCTTTGCCCTGTACGCCGATATTCACCTGTTTAACCAACTGACCCTTATTCTTCAGCCCAGTGGAAAATGCTTACGATGGAACGAGAATCACAGCCAGCGCATCCCCGGCTGATAGCGCAGTTGGCGCCTCATGTAGCCAAAATCAATTTTTATCGTTTTTGTCAGCTGATTGAGCAGGCGACGCCCGGTTCGCCGGGTTTGGGGCGCAATCATCATCTGTTGCATGAGGCGGTGCGTTTTCGCCCTAATCCGGGGATGGGGTTCCCGGTCAGTGAGCTGAAGGCGCTGGAAACCGACAGCGAACACCCGGAGCGCCCGCCAACGGTGCGTACCACCTTTCTTGGGTTGTACGGCATCGAATCGCCGTTACCGACGCGCTATATCGACGACATTGCCCAGCAGCGCGAAGGAACCGAGGCGGTCACGGATTTTCTGGATATCTTCAACCACCGCCTGACCACCCAGTTTTACCGCATCTGGCGTAAATACTCTTACCCGGCCACTTTCCAACCGGGCGGGACGGATGAAACCTCGCAGTATCTGCTGGGGC
Source organism: Serratia sp. YWN4 (assembly GCF_055790845.1). Classification (NCBI taxonomy): domain Bacteria; kingdom Pseudomonadati; phylum Pseudomonadota; class Gammaproteobacteria; order Enterobacterales; family Yersiniaceae; genus Serratia; species Serratia sp. YWN4. The sequence continues at coordinate 3,243,380 of NZ_CM147696.1, read as the reverse complement.
TGGTGGGCTTGGGCATTCCGGGCACGGAAAAGCAGATTGGTGCTCCGGCGTCGCGTTTTCTGGCGCTGCTCGGCACGCTGCGGTTACCGACCCGTACCGCCGAAGGCATTATGGCGCTGGTCAGCCTGCTGGCACCGCGCACCCAGGCCCGCGTGACGCCGCATGATAAATTGACGATTAACCTGCCCAGCCCGGTGAAACTCAGCAGCCAGCACCCGGTCAGCCTGCAACGGCGCCCGGTGTTGGGCAGCCAGAGCGTGGACGTTAACAGCCAAGTGCTGTTGACGTTGATCACCGAAGACCCGCAGGAAGCGCAAGGCTGGTTGCCGGGCGGGCAACTGCACAGCGATTTGCTCACCCTGCTGCACGTTTATCTGGGCGCGCGTTGCCATGCCCGGCTGCAACTGACGTTACCGCGGCACCTGCTGCCCGCCGCGCAACTGTGTAGTTCCCCTGCGGCAGGCACGGTGCAACTGGGGCGCACTGCCGTGCTGCCGGGTATTCCGCTGGCGTCTTCCGCGCGTAACCCGCAGACGGTGACCGTCAGCCTGGGCCGTTATCAAGGTTTAACCGCTAATCCACAACATCGAGAGGCTGCCAATGGCAATTACTCGTTTTAAGTTCCTCCTGCCGATGATTGCCCTGAGCGGTATGCTGGCTGGCTGCGGCCTGAGCCAGTCCGTCAGCAACGGCACGGCGTCCGCCACCAAAGCGATTTTTTACAAGCAGGTCACTACGCTGCATCTGGACTTTACGGCACGCAGCGCTAGCAATAACAACCCGAGCGGTGTGCCGCTCTCTACCGTGGTGCGCGTCTACCAGCTCAAAGACCGCAAGGCGTTTGATACGGCGGATTACCGTGCGCTGTCAGCCGCTGACACCCTGGAGATCAAGGCCGATCTGCTGGCGGATCGCGATATACGCTTGCCACCGGAAGGGGCTTATTCACTGGAGATGCCGATGGAGAAAGAGGCGCAGTATGTGGCGGTGGTGGCACTGTTCCTGGCTCCAGAGATTGAGCAGAACACCTGGCGCGTGGTGATGAAACGTGATGAGCTTGATCCGGATAAACCACGCAAGATTGAGCTGAATAATAATCGGCTGGTGCTGCAACCGGTTAAAAAGGAGTGACGTATGCCTCATCCCAAAACCCCCTCGCTGTACGAAATACTGACGCAGAACTTCAGCGGTGGATTGCCGTTGCAGCAGGTTAATGAGGACGACCAACGCATTCTGTCGGTGCTGGATAATCTGCAACGTATTCTCAACAGCCGGGCGGGCCAGTTGGCCCACCTGCCGGATTATGGGCTGCCGGACATGAGTGAAATCCTGCAAGGGATGCCCGGTTCGGCCCACAGCCTGATGGCTACCCTGCAACACGTGCTGATGAAATATGAGCCGCGCATTGCGGGTGTCAGTATTGCGCTGTTGCCGCAGAAGATGCCTGGGGAACTGGAGTATGCGCTGGAGGCGGAACTGAAAGGGATAGGGCGGGTGTCATTCGGCACCACCTTTACGCCGGAAGGTAAAATCCTGGTCCGTCACTTGAAACAGCAAAATTACGTCTGATCGCCCTCTCAGCATCTTAGCCGTAACATATTGATAAAAAATCAGGAAAAGCAGCGTGATTTCACTTTTCATCGGGTTCTTCGACGCTTTTTATCATTTGGGAAACAGGATATATCATGATGCATGTCAAACAACGTTGAATATTGACTAACAGTACAGAACCGTTATAGGTCACTTTAACTGACAAACATTAATCTGTATGAGAGGGTTTTATGAATATTAGAAGATTCTTGAACACTATTTTACTGTTAGCATCAAGTTGTTGTTTTAGCGGTTTCTTAAGTGCGGGCGAAACAGGCACGCTTACGGTGCGATTTGGTCACACAACAGAGGATACGTTTAAGGCCACTCATCCTGATGCCGTCAACTTGGGTTTTAATAAAAACCTGCAAGGAACGATTTACCTGAAGTCGGCAGAAACATCGCCTAATGCTTTCCATTTTGATGGCATGAAAAATGTTTTTACGTTGTTCGATCAGAATAAGAGGTTAATCGCTATATATACCCAGTTTGAAGGCGATTATTCGGCTATTGCCGGTGATTTTCTGACTAAAAAATACAGGCTCATGGTAAATAAAAAACCATTAATTGGCACGAAATATATGAAGTTATACAATAATGGCGTTTATATTTATATGATAACTCCTTTGTTTTCAAGTACGTCTGTATTCTATATAACAACAGATGAACAAGATAAAATCTTAAAAGGTACGCCTGAAAGCCTATTTGAAAACGAGAGTGAAACTATGGATTTCCTCGTTGAAAAATGTTTTCCAAAAGTTATGAGATAACCATAAATAGGTTGGGTGGGTTTTTGACTTCTGTCAATTAATAACAGTAGATCCACTGGTCGTGACCTTATATCACCCTAAAGTTGATACCAAGCGTGTTATGGTTGTATTTTTCAGGGGCGGCACCGCGATGTGTTGGCATCGTCACTTGATGCGGCCATTTATACATCATGATGCAATGATTGATTTTACTTCTTGGGTTTTGGCAAATGCAAATAATAGCGAGAGTGTTGTTGAGCCTCACGGTACTTATCGCAAGTACCGTATGCTCGGCTGAAGAAGATATGTTAGATAATGTGGCGTATGAGCGACAGGCGCTTCTTGTCGTTCAGCGTTGGCAACTTGCCTACCAGAATAAAGATCTCAAAGAATTAGCGGCGCTTTATGCAGATAAAGTTGATTACTTTCACAAAATGATGTCGCGTGAAAAAGTCATTGCGGATAAATCAGTATTTTTCAATTCAAATAAAAAGAAATTCTTATCACAATCGATCGTCAGCACGATCAGCGTTAATGCAGATGGAAATAATACCGACGATGGTGGTTTGGACGACGGCATGCGCGCAGAGTTTATAAAGCAGGTCAATGTGGGGGGGCAAACGCAAAATTACCCTGCCAGTTTGTATATAAAACCGAACGCTTCGGGGCAATGGCAGATTATCGCTGAGTCTGATGGTATTACAGATGCTAATCTTGGTTTCGATGACGATAGCCGCCAAGTGGTAAGAGGCAAGTTCGACGGTATTCAACGGCAATATGCTTGGGTAAATAGCCGCAATGCTAAAACCGGCGGCGGCTGTAATAATGGCGATGATTGCAATTGTTATCTCTGGGCATCAAAAGCAGAAGTTAAACCTGCAATCATACCTCGGTGTATTAACGCATCACTGGAAGTCGTCTCGGGGCTGGACAGCAGCGGGCGCGATCGTCTGCAACTGATTGACCAGCGTTGGCAAGGAGGCTGGGTGGCAATTCATTTGTACGATATCCAGCACTCACGGTGGACACCGGCGATTCGAACCGTGAGCACCAATATCAGTGAAATAGAACAGGTTGCCGGAGCATTAGTGACCCCCGATCCGGCAAAACCGGGATATGTACGGGTCACTGAAACCACCCCAGACCCTGATACCGCTGAGTTTATCAATAAGACAGAGGTGTTACCGTTAAATATTCTGCCTGTTCAATAAGTTCTGATGCAACCTGTGCTTGAGTACCTTGGCGCAGCGCTGCGGTAAATAACGTTAAGAATGTGAAATGACGAGACGGTGAAAGAGTTACTCAATAAATCCAGCAAACAGTGGCGTGTGAAGGAGATGGATATCTGTTCACCGGAACCCCCATATTGGTATCTTGAGGATAAAGATCTGACTATGCCTTGCGAGGTTTATGCGGGTTTGAATAATGGAGGGAATAGTAGCCTTGAGGAGCGTTGCAGGATTCAAAGCAACAAGCTCCGTTAAGCGCACTGATACTCTGGGCCAATCAGAACTGAGATTCGGCTCGGTGCGGGCATGACTAACAGAGCGTTGTGCCAAAACCTGAGCGCTGGTCACGCCAGCCTCTGAGTGATCCCTGCAAACTCAAGCCACACAGCGATCTGCTCCTGCAACCTGGTACAGACTTAAAAATTACAGGTATAATCCCACAAATTATCCAATTGGTTTAGAAACGAAGATGACAAAACTCACCTTACAAGAGCAGATGCTAAAAGCTGGATTAGTAACCAGCAAAAAAGTGGCCAAAGTTCAAAGAACGGCTAAAAAGTCACGGGTTCAGGCTCGTGAGGCAAAAGAGGCGGTGGAAGAAAATAAAAAAGCACAGCTTGAGCGCGATAAACAGCTAAGCGAACAACAAAAACAGGCTGCTTTATCTAAAGAATATAAAGCTCAGGTAAAGCAGTTGATTGAAATGAACAGAATCGATATTTCAAAAGGCGATATCGGTTTTAACTTCACAGATAATAATCTAATTAAAAAAATTGTTGTGGATAAGCTGACTCAAGCTCAGCTGATTAGTGGTCGCCTTGCCATTGCTCGTTTGGTTGTTGATAGCAGTGGCAAGAGTGAATACGCTATTATCCCCGCGAGCGTAGCCGATAAAATTGCGCAGCGAGATACGAACAGCATTGTATTAAACAGTGCGCTCAGTCAGGAAGAGCAAGATGAAGATGATCCGTATGCCGATTTTAAAGTGCCCGATGATTTGATGTGGTAATTAACGTTTTGCAGATGCTTATGTATGAAAAGCCCTTCAGGGCTTTTCATTAAGATGTTATGTGGGCATAGAAAAACGTAGGGTGATTCTGGCTAATTGCCAACACCTTTGCTGCCAGCCTGACTGGATTAGGTCTTTTGGTGGCCAAATATTTACTGACCCCGGTAATGGAAATGTGAGAACGTATCAACAATAAAATCCATGTCAGGTTCAAGCATAAAATAATCTGGGGCAGGGGTTTCGCTCGGTATTCATCTAACGTAATGCTTTTTATTTATAATGAATTTTTAAAAGTGCATCGTATTCTGCTTACGAATTACCCATGGCAATCTTACATAGAGACTATTTTATGAAACTGGAATCGTTGGCTTTACATCATGGTTATGTGTCAGAAGCGACCACCAAATCGGCCGCTGTCCCTATTTATCAAACAACGTCTTATACCTTTGATGACACACAGCATGGGGCCGATCTTTTCGATCTGAAAGTGGCGGGTAATATCTACAGTCGCATTATGAATCCAACGACGGCCGTCCTTGAGGAACGGCTTGCCGCTATTGAAGGTGGTGTCGGTGCTCTTGCTGTCGCTTCTGGGATGGCGGCTATCACCTATTCTATACAGGCGTTGACTGAAGTTGGCGACAATATTGTCAGCACCAGCCAACTCTATGGTGGAACCTATAATTTTTTTGCCCATACGTTACCCCGTCAGGGTGTTGAAGTCCGCATGGCTAGCTTTGACGACTTTGCTGGCCTGGAATCTCTTATTAACGAGCGGACGAAAGCGTTGTTCTGTGAATCTATCGGCAATCCAGCCGGTAATGTTGTCGATATTGCACGCCTGGCACAGATTGCTCACCGGCATGGTATACCGGTGATTGTAGATAACACGGTGGCAACACCGGTACTGTGTCGGCCTTTTGAACACGGCGCTGACATTGTGGTGCACTCACTGACCAAGTATATCGGCGGACACGGAACGACCATTGGCGGGATTATTATCGATTCAGGAAAATTCGACTGGGTTGCCAACAAATCTCGCTTTCGTCTGTTGAACGAACCAGACCCTTCCTATCACGGCGTAGTGTATACCGCAGCGTTTGGCCCTGCTGCTTACATAGGCCGCTGCCGTGTCGTACCGCTGCGTAACACCGGTGCAGCACTCTCGCCGCATAGCGCTTTTTTACTGCTCCAAGGGCTTGAAACATTGAGCTTGCGTATGGAAAAGCATTGCAGTAATGCGCAGGCGCTGGCTGTTTTTCTGCAAAACCATCCGTTGGTTAATTGGGTTAACTACGCTGCACTTCCTGATAGTCCCTATAAGCCGAGCTGTGAAAAAATAACCTCTGGCAAGGCTTCAGGGATTGTGAGTTTTGGGATCAAAGGCGGGAAAGAGGCGGGTGGGCACTTTATTGACGCATTAAAGATGATCTTACGGTTGGTTAATATTGGTGATACCAAATCCTTGGCGTGCCATCCGGCCACCACAACTCACCGGCAGCTTAGTCCTGATGAGTTGGCTCGTGCCGGTGTGAGTGAGGACTTGATCAGGATCTCTGTCGGTATTGAGAATATTGAAGACATCATAGATGATGTTTCACAGGCGCTTCGAGCTTCGCAAAAGTCAGCCTCTTCAATCATTTGATGGCTTAAGGCGCTTTATGCTTACCTTGGCGAACAGGCATCTCGACCACGGAATTTGCCTAAGTCAGCAAACTCCGTGGTCGGTTCACTCCCGCTTAAACAAACACCTCAACCCGGTGGTCCACGCCGTCATCCCCGATCGGGATCCTGTAATCCGTCAGCACATTGCCATCCATCACCACCCGGTATTGCTCCTCGCTGCGCCGTACGGTGATGTGATAGCGGCTGCTGCCTTGCTGATAGCTCAGCAAGACTTCAGGCCAGCTGGCCGGGAGGCGCGTGTGGAGGGTGATAAATTCGCCGTGGCGCTCCAGCCCCAGCAGGGATTCGGTAATCAAGCGGTAGGTCCAGCCCGCAGAGCCGGTATACCAGCTCCAACCACCGCGCCCGGCGTGAGGATCTACCGCATAGATATCCGCACACATCACATAAGGCTCGACTTTATAACGAGCAACATCCGCATCGTTAAGGGCATGATTGATCGGGTTAATCATCGCCATCAGTTGCCATGCGCGCTCTACTTCGCCCATCTCAGCAAATGCCATCACCGCCCAAATTGCTCCGTGGGTATATTGGCCGCCGTTTTCCCGCACGCCGGGCAGGTAGCCACGAATATAGCCGGGGTTCGGGCCGTTGCCGTCGAACGGCGGCATCAGCAGCTTGATGATCCCGGCATCGGTATCAACCAACTGCCGGTCCAACTGCTGCATGGCCTGCTGGCTGCGCTCGGTATCGCCAGCGCCGGAAAGTATCGACCAGCTTTGGGCGATCGCATCAATCTGGCACTCATTGGCGGTGTGGGAACCCAAGGGTTCACCATTGTCGAAATAACCCCGGCGATACCATTCGCCATCCCAGCCATGGTCGTGCAGATTCTGCTTGAGCGTGGCGGCCTGTTCCCGGCACAACGCCTCAGTCTCGGCATCATCATGCTGCTGTGCCAGCGCGGCGTAGCCTTGTAACACGCTGTAGAAGAAAAAGCCGAGCCAGACGCTTTCACCGCGCCCCTCCATTCCCACCAGGTTCATGCCATCATTCCAGTCGCCACAGCCGATTAACGGTAAGCCATGCTCGCCAAACGTCAGGCCGTTTTTGATCGCCCGAACGCCGTGCTGCCACAGGGTTTCCTCAACGGAACTGAGCGAAGGATGTTCATAGCTGGATTCCTCGCCTGGGTTGAGCCTGCGCGCCTCAAGGTAGCTAACCTTCTGTTCGAGGATAGAGGCATCGCCAGTCACCTTAACGTAGTGGCAGATCGCCAATGGCAACCACAGATAATCATCCGAACAACGGGTGCGCACGCCGTTGCCCTGCGGTGGATGCCACCAGTGCTGCACGTCGCCCTCGACGAACTGGCGCGAAGCGCACAGCAGGATCTGTTCGCGCATCCTTTCCGGCGCGGCATGGGCCAGGGCCAGGCTGTCCTGCAACTGATCGCGGAAGCCATAGGCACCGCCAGACTGATAATATCCGCTGCGTGCCAGCATTCGGCAGGCCAGCGTCTGATACATCAGCCAGCCGTTGGTCAGCAGATTCAGCGCCGGATCCGGCGTGGTGATCTGGATTTTATCCAGCATCTGGTGCCAATGATGGTGAATGCGATCCAGTTCGGCGTGAGCTGCGTCTTCGTTGAGGAACTGGCGTATCAGGGCTTCCGCTTCTTGCGCGTTCTGGCCGATGCCTAAGGCAAACACAAAGGTACGCTGATCGCCGTCAATCAGGGTAGTGGCCGATTGCACCGCGCCGCATGGATCGAACCCGGCACCGGTTTTGTTGTATAATCGCAGGAGTTCCAGCGCCGCCGGAGCGGCCGGTGAACCGTTGCGCCCGAGGAATTCACCCCGATCGCCACTGATGGCGCAGTGAGCGCCGCTCACGGCAAAGAACGCGGTGCGCTCGGATCCGTTGCTGCCATAATAATTGTTGGCCAGCACGCCGCAGCCGTTAGCCACTCTGGCGGCAGAGGTCACCACATGGCGGGAAGAGGTTGAGCGCAGGTTGCCGAGCACCCATTCCACATAGCCGGTCACCAACAGTTTGCGGGTGCGGCCAGAGTTATTGCTCAGCGTGAGGGTAAACAGCTTCACCGCTGCATGTTCCGCCACCGTTACCGTCAGTTCGCTGTCAATGCCGGTTTCCTGATGCTCAAAAACGCTATAGCCAAAGCCGTGGCGCGTGAGGTAACTACCTTGCCCGCGCACCGGCAGCGCCATGGGCGACCACAGGTAGCCGCTCTCTTCATCGCGCAAATAGAAAGCCTCGCCAGAGCTGTCGCACACCGGATCGTTTTCCCACGGCGTCAGGCGATATTCATGGGCGTTTTCATACCAGGTATAGGCCTGGCCGCTTTCAGAAAGCACCGTGCCAAAGCTGGCGTTGGCGATCACGTTAGACCAAGGGGCAGGGGTGTTTTTACCTTCTTCCAGCAGGATTTGGTATTCACGGCCATCGGTTGAGAAGCCGCCCAAGCCGTTAAAGAATGCCAGATGCTCGGTAGCAAAGTGCCGCAGCGGTTGCAGGTTGCGCGGTAAGTTAACCTTCGGAATCAGCGGCTGCTGAATCGACAGGGTGGCTTGCATCCGCAGCGTAATCTGTTCCAGCAACCCGCCGCTCTGATCGTCGAGCACAATGTGCGCCACGCTCAGCAGCAGGGTGCGATCTTCCGGCGAAACCTGCTCGCCGTTGCGGATAAAGATCCCGCCGGATTTATCGCGCTGGCTGTTTTGCGCGTCTTCAGCGATCAGATCGACGATCTGATTGTGCAGGTCTTGGCGGTAACCGCCCATGCTGTCGTTAAGGATCACCAGATCGGCGCGTAACCCTTTTAAACGCCAGTAGTTATGGGCGCGGATCAGCGTGGTCACAATGCTGATGTTCTGCTCGTCGGTGACGGTGAGCAGCACAATCGGCAGGTCGCCAGAAATGGAGTGCCCCCACAGGCCAGCTTGCCCGCGCCGGTTCTGCATAATCACCCGCGATTCAGCACGCAGCTCATGGGAAGGGAACAGCACAGCACCGGCCAGGCGGTTAAACAGGCTGGCATCATCTTCGTTGGCATTGAGTTGGCGTAAAACCACTTGGCTGTGAGATCTCACCATTTCAAACACCCGATCAGCCAGATGGCTGTCGCGGTATTTTTCCATCAACGCCAGGGTGGTCGGGCGATCTTCGCTCACGCCATAAATAGCATCAATAATCACCGGCACCCCCGGTTCCAGCCGGATACGCTGGCGGATGGCGATCGCCGGATCCAGCACCGGGCCACAGGTGTTGCTCAGCGCGCCACCCTTTTTCAGCGCCTGCGGGTCGGCTGGCGTGTGGCCACGGCCAATAAATTTGGCCCGATCGGTTTCAAATGAGGTTTCCCGCTGGATGTCGCCGTGGATCACCATCATATGCAGCAGCCATGGGCAGGATTCGTTGGCTTCTCGCGGGCGGCGATGGCACAAAATCGCTTCATGTTGCGGCAACAGTTCGGTCTGTATAAACAGATTATTGAACGCCGGATGGGCCAGCTCGTTGGCGGCAGGCGCCAAGACCACTTCGGCATAGGTGGTGATTTCAATCACTCGGGCATGGCGTCCGCGATGGGTGAGCGTCATGCGGCGCAGCTCAACGTCGTCCTCTGGCGAAACCACGATTTTAGTCTGTACGCTGAGGGTGCCTTCCGTGCGGGTGAATTCGGCACCGGCATCAGTAAACAGCGCATGGTAATGTTCGGGGACCGTGCCCACCGGCTGCCAGGTGGTGCTCCACATCTCGCCGGTTTTCGGGTCGCTCAGGTAGCAGAAGGTACCGCGGTTATCGCGGGTGGTATCTTCACGCCAACGGGTCAGCGCAATGTCTTTCCAGCGGCTGTAACCGCCACCGGCCTGCGTCACCATCAGGTGATAATGGGTATTGGAAAGCAGTTGAACTTCAGGGATCGGGCTGCCTACGTCGTTGAATTCACGTGTTTGGTAGTCGATGGATTTCAGGCGGCCTTCATAAGACTCGAACTGGCGGCGCGGGCTGTAAAGTTCAACGGCATCTGGCATCCGTTCTTGTAACAATAAGCGGGCGGATTGGAATGAAGGGTTAGCGGCAAAACGATCGACCATTGGTGCATCGAGTAACAAGTGGGACAGCGCGAGAAAGCCCATCCCCTGGTGGTGTGCCATGTAGGATTGCACAATGGCATAAACCTGGCCGCGCGCCAGCCTGGAGGCGGTGTAATCCAGCGCCTCATAAAATCCGAACTGGCCTTTAGCGCCGTTTTTCTCCAGCACCCGCAGGTTAGTGTAAGCCTGTTGAGGCGCGACGATCAGCGCCATCAGCGCAGCATAAGGGGCAATGACGATATCGTCACCCAGCCCACGGCGCAGCCCCAACCCCGGCACGCCAAACGCGTGATATTGGTAGTTTTGCTGCGGATCAAACGAGAAATAACCGGATTCTGAAATACCCCACGGCACGCCACATTGTTTACCCCAGTCAATCTGGCGATCGACCGCCGACTGGCACATGCGGGTCAACAGCGTATTCGGGTAGGCGGGCATCACCAACTGCGGCATCAGATATTCAAACATCGAACCGCTCCACGACATCAGCGCGGGCTGTTTGTCGATCACGGTAAACAACCGGCCCAGAGCAAACCAGCTTTTCATCGGCAACTGATTGGCGGCAATGGCAAAGAAGTTGGTCAGGCGAATTTCCGAGGGCAGCAGATCGTATTTGCCGCTGTCCATTTTGGTGATATCGCAGTTATAGCCGACGCTAAGCTGCCTGCTGGCCTTGTGATACAGAAACTGGAAATCCATGATCGCATGATTATTCAGCCGTTCTTCCAGCTCCGCCATAATCGCCAGGCGTTGACGGGCTTCCCCAATGGCTGACTGCATGCTGGCCAACTGTTCCGGGCCGATCGCGGGCTGTTGATCGGCCAGCGCCAGCCACAGGGTGGAGGGCAGGGTAGCCAACTGGCTATCGGGGGCGATCCAGCTCAGCAGCAGCGCCCATTCCGCGCACATCAGGCCCAACTGTTTATCCAGCTTTTCCAGCCAGTCGAGTAACACGTTGTCTTTAGCGTCCGCCAGATTTAGCAAACCGGCAGCCAGCACCATCATCGCGTTCAGTTGGGTAAATAGCTGATTGAGCGGCAGTAATGCGAGGTCGTTCAGGTTTTTGCGTACCTGCCGCAGTAAACCCGGTGCGGCTTGGCCCCAGCGATCTTCGATTAGGCATAAAGTATCGTCGAGCCCGGCAATCAGGCGGGGAATATCCAGGATCGGCTGATGTTTTAATCCGCTGATGCCAGAACTGAGCGTCAGCAGGTGCCCGGCCAGATTGCCGCTGTCGACGCTGGAAATATAGCGCGGAGTTAACGGCACCAGCGTGCGGGTGTCGTACCAGTTATACAAGTGGCCACGGTAGTGCTCCATCTTGTCCAGCGTATCCAGCGTCAGGGAGATGCGCTGCAACACTTCGCCCTGCGGAATATAGCCAAAGTCCCAGGCGGTGAGGTTCGCCAGCAGCGACAGGCCAATATTGGTGGGCGAAGTACGATGGGCAATGGTCGGTACCGGGATCTCTTGATAGTTATCCGGCGGCAGCCAGTTTTCCTGCTGATTGGCAAAGGTTTCAAAAAACGACCAGATTTCGCGGCTGGTTTGGCGCAGAAAACGGCGCTGCCGATCGTTGATCGCCACCGACGGGCGCACCGGTTGCTGGCTGAGCCAACTCAGCAGGCGCGGTGTGATAAACCACAGCAAGCCGATCGCCAGGGCAACCGGCAGCAGGGCGGGGTTAAGTCTGGCGCTCAGCAAGGCCAGTAAAATGCCTGCGACCGGGTTCAGCCACATGGCCCGATAGAAATTGATCGGTTGCGCAGAAACCCCGGATTGGCTCTGAGCAAAACGGGTCCACTCATGCAGATTGCGCTTGCTGATGGTGAGCCGCCACAGCGTCACCGCAATCGCCCGCAGGGTATAGCCGCTTTCATGCGGCAGCGTGGCCAAGTGCAGGCCAATATGCGCTAAGCGTTTTAGCGTACCGTTCAGCACAATGCTCACGTGTTGCAGCAGCGGACGGCGGCGCGGTTTGCTGATTAGCCCCTGCAACAGCATTAGCAGGGTTGGCAGCAGCAGCATGATGGCGAATGCCAGCAGCCAGAACAGCGGATTCGGCGCGATGGTCAAAGTGTAAAACAGCATCATCAACAGGCTGGGGGCGACCAGACTGCGGCGCAGGTTATCCACCAGCTTCCAGCGCGACAGCACGCTGAGCGGGTTGGCGATGCGGCTGTTGTCTGCCAGCCGCACCCGCAGGCGCAGCCAGTTCAGCAATTGCCAGTCACCGCGGATCCAGCGGGTGCGCCTGGCAACGTCCACCAGATAGTTGGCTGGATACTGCTCATAAAGCAGCACGTCACTCAGCAGGCCGGAACGGGCATAGCAGCCTTCCAGCAAGTCGTGGCTGAGCACCAGGTTTTCCGGGCAGACGCCGCTGGTGGTGCAGATAAACATATCGACGTCATAGATCCCCTTACCGACGAAGGAGCCTTCTTTGAACAGATCCTGATAGAGATCGGAAGACATCAGGGAATAGGGATCATTACCGGCAACGCTGCTGGACATCGCCGCATAGCGGCTCTGCCCATAGCGCGGGATCTCTTCCGCCAGGCGTGGTTGCAAAATGCTATAGCCACTGACCACCCGTTTGCTTTGTGGATCATACACCGGCGTGTTAAGCGGGTGCGCCATGGTGGCCACTAACTGGTGCGCGGCCTCGCGCGGCAGCACGGTATCTGCATCCAGCGTAATCACGTACTTAACGTTGCTCAGGATTTCAGGGTGATTACCTTCCACGGTGGAGAACTGTTGTTGCTGATCGCGCAACCACTGGTTTAGCGCCGCCAGCTTACCGCGCTTACGTTCATAACCCATCCACTGCCCCTGCTGTTGATTCCATTCACGCTCGCGGTGCAGCAAAAAGAATGAGGTGCCCAGATTGGCCGGATAACGGCGGTTAAGCTGGGCGATCTGATGAACCGCATAGGCCAGCAAATTGGCATCTTCAGGCTGGGTTTGCGTGGGGGCGTCGGGGAAATCGGTTAACAGCGCGAAATGCAGGTGCTGCATCGCGTTACCCAGATAACACACTTCCAGGCTGTTAATCAGCTCGTCAATGCCAACTCGGCTGCCCAACATGCAGGGCATCACGATCAGGGAGCGAAACTGGGGCGGGATTTCGCAAGAGAAATCCATGCGTGGCAAGGGTTTTGGCGTTTTAAGCCGGTTGATAATTTCACTTAGCAGATTGATAGCAAACTGGCTGACCACGATCGCCGTCGGGATGGCTAGCAGCCAAAGTAATGGCGGGGTATCGCTGCGGTAACTTTCAGAGAGAATATAGAGGCTACCCACCGCCGTGAGCAGGCCCAAGCCGCCTAGCCAGGATAACAGTGACACCTTTTTCAGCATGGCGCGCAGCCGAGCCAACGGTGAACGGCGAATGGCAAGGCATTGCTCCAGATCACCCCGGCCTTTATCCACCAGATAATAACCCACGTGGCGCATACAGCCTTGGTCTGCCGCACTTTGCGCCAGCGATAACACCTGCTTGGCCACCTCGGCTTCACTGTGCGCACACTGGCGAGCCAGCGCTTCGATAATATGCCGGTAATGGTCGCGGGTATCGAAATGCATTTTGCCGTAAATCTGCGCCGGATCCTGGTTCAGGGTTTGTTCCACCAGGCTCATGGTTTCGGCAAATTCGGCCCAGTTCATATCGCTCAACTGGCGCAGGCTGGAGATACTGTTGCTGACCGAAAGCTGGCTGTTGGCCAACTGTTGGTTAAAGTTGAGGATGATCTGATCGCTGGTTAACCCGACTTCCGATAGCCGCTGCTCCACCCAGGTCAGCGGCAGGGCCAGCATCTTGCCATGGCCTTTCAGGCAGCGCACCAGTTCGGCGACAAAGGCGCTGGCACGCGGTGGGTTGGAGCTGGCCATCTCGGCAATAACAATGATCAGGTTGGCCGGATCGTTCTCGGCGCTGTCGAGCATTTTATTCACCCAGCGCGTAGCCAGGTTGCGTTCCTGCTGGGTTTCCGCCACTTCAATGCTGACGCGCCGCAGGTTTTCAATCAGCGCCAAGCGCAGCATCCCCGGCAACGCCCACAATTCACCCAGCGTCAGAATCGAGACTTTCTGATAGGCGGCGATATAGCGGGTCAGGCTGGCGGTGTCCCAACGGCCATCGCCGTGAGCAATGGCTTCGGTGGCAATATCATAAATACGCGGGCAGTGATGGGGCGCAGAGAGCTGCGGCAGCCCCTTGCCAAAGTTCTTCGGTAAGTGATGGCGCACCAGCCGCATCTGTTCTTCCACCAGATAAAAGTTATCCAGCAACCACTCACCCGCCGGGGCAATGCTGATTTTGCTGCCGCTGCTCAGAATATGGCAACTGTGGGTTAACACCGCTTCATTGTCATCCAGGCGTTTTAATAAAAAGTAGGGCGTCTTTTTACTGGCCAGCTTATGCGAACGCGCCAGCTTTTGGCCGTAGCGTTCCATTTGATCGATGGAAAATAGCTCAGCATTGATCGCTGCTTCGTCACGGCGTTCTTTTGGCGCAAGGGGCAGTTTGGGCTTATGACTAAGCCAACGCATAAAATTTATTTTCACTCATACACTCCGTAGCGTAACAGACACCGAGAGGCAGTCGCTGAAACGGGGAAAATGGTGCAAAAATAGTGAAGTGGGAAGCGTGGAGAACTTCACCGAAGGATGGGGATTTTGGCAAGGTATGCCGCGACTATAGCAAAATTTATCGTTGCAGAGTTAATTATTAGCTAATGAAATGTCAATGGCACTGATAAATAGCGTTTTATATCGGAAGACGGGATGAGCACGGCGTGAGGGAGATATTGGCTGCGGCTTGAAACCTGAAAGCCCGTTAATCCTTAAACCCCAATTTTGCGCCCCAGCAGGCTGCTGGAACGGGCCTGGCCATCAGGGCCATACAGCGATGAGTTCTGTTTGCTTAACACCGCCAATGCCTGTGCGTTGTGATCAAGATGCTGTTTGAGCAATAGCCCGTTGTGCTGATTCTGCTCACGCAGTTGCTGGCCCAGTTGCTGCACGCGTTGCCAAAGGGCAGCAAGGTGCGGATGATACGTATAGGGTGCCCGTAGCCCTTGGGGTTGTTCTATGTTTAACCGCTGTTTTTCCAGGTAACTGACCGTGGCCAGCAGTTGGCTTTTGCTGTCCGTAACCCGTTGTAATGCCACACCGGCCAGCGTATTGGCACACAGCAAGGCATGTTCCTGCGCGATCGTCGTGCCTAAGGCATTCAGCGTTGCCAGCAGTTTATCCAGCAGTTGTGTCAGGTCTTCCATCGTGATTCCCTTTAACCGTCGCCGAGCATCCATTGCGCATCATTTTGCATCTGTTGTAACAACGCATCGGCAATTTTTCCGGCATCCATTTTCAATTCACCGCTGCGGATCGCCTGTTTGATGGCTTCCACCCGGTTCATATCAATATCCTGCGTACCCGGCTGCATCAGGCGCGCCTGCGCGTCACTCAGCTTAACCTGAGTGCCGCTGACGGCCGGTTCCTGCTGCACGCCTTTGCGCGCTGGCAGGGTGTTCTCCGCGGTCGTTTCTCGCGGTTGTACCGCAGGAACGGGCGGCAACCGCTGAGTGCGATCGATACTCATGTTCCATCTCCAGTCGTACCACTTGCTGTGGTTTATATCATGTATTGCCCTGCGGGCCAGTGTTCCCTCTCCCTTGGGGCTGTCTCTTATACACAACGTGTTCGTCTCTGTAAGTCAGGTGTAATGGGAATTGCCGTAAAAGATCATAATCCGATAGAACAATAATGGACGGCAATTGCAGGGCCCAAGGCGGGGCCCTGCACCCACGCCTACGCTTAACATGGTCTGCCCGCTGCGCGGGTACCTTCGCTACGTCCCCGTTGCCGGACGGGTCGGCTCAATTCACGTCCCTGTTCATCTCGCCTCAACCGGCCCTCCATGGCCGGTTGCCCCTGGCAACGGTGTCTTGCTCAGCAGGCCATGATGCGCTCAACGTCAACACCCGAATCTGTGAGTAACGGGCAAATTTTACAATGGTATTGATAACAGCGTGTCAAACTAGTGTTGCTTTGTTAGCCATGCTGGTCGGTTAAGGCTAACCAGTCCCCTCTCCCTTGGGGAGAGGGTTAGGGTGAGGGGGAGCCAAGATCACCGAGCTAAAGCTCCACACCTCGGCCCTCACCTTTAGCATTGTGCCGTATTATTCGGCATGCTTTATTTAACTGACTGATATTAAACCTGGTGCCCCTTTCTCATCGGGAGAGGCGCGAAAATATTTCACAATTCTGTTATCGGCACGCTGCAGCAAATCTTTAATTTTTTATAACGCAATCCGAATCGTGCCGTCAGGGTGGGCAATACCGCTGACGATCTGCCCGGAAACCATCCGTACCCGCACGCTGTCTTCCGCTGCGGCATTGTTCATCGCCTTGCCCGTTCCGCTGATGTTAAACCCGTCCCCCTGCGCGATTACCTGCACCGGTTGCCCCGCTTTGATCACCCAATCGCGCCTGAGCATTGCCAGGCTCAGCGGCTGCCCAGGGCGGAGATTACGCAGGCTGATGGCGCCGATCGCCTGGCGGGTTTGCGTCAGCGTGCGCGGCGGCAAAGTATCCAGCCGCCCGGTTTTCAGGGTGATATCGGCGGCAGTCAGTTTGCTGCCCGCCTCGATCCCGCGCGTGGAAACCAGATAGTGGCCAATCGCCTGCACCTGAACCTGGATAAAGCGCCGCTCCTGGCCACAGCGGACCGAAACGCTGAGGTTGCCCCAGCGCCGGGCATTTTGCGGCAACGCAAGCTGTGGGGCTTCACACTGCGGCCATTGGCCAACCGGGGTACGCACCTGTACCTTGAGCTCGATCGAACTATCAGCCAATTGCACCCTGATAAAACGGTTAATTTGCGCCGCCAGATCGTCGGCCCGCGCGCTCTGGCCGAGCAGCAGGGCGGTGAGCAGCAGGACGGTGATACCCGGCAATTTACCTTTCATTTTCGCCTTCAAATGCAGTAACGCGGTATCTCAGTGTACCCATGGCCTTCGCCGGTTAAACCGGCAAATAGCCGCGCATTTTGCCCTTATTCCCGCGATGGGTGGGGAATAGCGGCGTTTATGCTAGCGGTTCCAAACTCTCATCTCGTGAGGAAAGCATGCTCGACAAACTGGACGCAGCGCTGCGCTTTGGCCAAGAGGCGCTGAACTTACGTGCCGAGCGGCAGGAGATCCTGGCCGCCAACATTGCCAACGCAGATACGCCGGGCTATCAGGCACGCGATATCGATTTTGCCAGCCAACTGAGCCAGGCGATGGCGCAGGGGCGAGCCAGCGGCATTGCGCTGAATCTGACCTCGGCCCAGCATATTCCGGCGCAAAACGCGCAACCCCTGTCGCTCGCGTTGCTGTTCCGCGTACCGGATCAACCGGCGCTGGACGGCAATACGGTGGATATGGATCGCGAGCGTACCCATTTTGCCGATAACAGCCTGAAATATCAGACTGATCTGACCCTGATGAGCGGGCAGATCAAGGGCATGATGTCCGTGCTGCAAGGAGGATAATGCGTATGTCGCTACTGAATATTTTTGATATCTCCGGCTCGGCGCTGTCGGCGCAGTCGCAGCGGATGAACGTCAGCGCCAGCAACATGGCGAACGCCGACAGCGTCACCGGCCCAGACGGCCAGCCGTATCGTGCCAAACAGGTGGTGTTTCAGGTAGCCGCTGCGGCGGGGCAAGCGACCGGCGGCGTGCGCGTGGCGCAAATGCTGGACGATCCGGCCCCCGATCGCCTGGTGTTTCAACCCGGCAATCCGCTGGCGGACGCCAAAGGCTACGTGCGCATGCCCAACGTTGACGTGGTGGGTGAAATGGTTAACACCATTGCCGCTTCACGCAGCTATCAGGCCAATGTTGAAGTGTTGAACACCACCAAATCCATGATGATGAAAACCCTGACGCTGGGTCAGTAACCGGAGCTTGTTATGGCGATTGCCGCAACCACCAATGAATCATTGGACAACAGCATTGCCGGTGCCAACGGCCGCAACAGCACCAGCGCAGATTTACACAACAATTTCCTGACGCTGCTGGTGGCGCAATTGAAAAATCAGGATCCGACCAACCCGATGCAGAACAACGAACTGACCACGCAGTTGGCGCAGATCAACACCGTCAGCGGCATTGAAAAGCTGAACACCACGCTCGGGGCGATTTCCGGCCAGATCGACGGTAATCAGTCAATCCAGGCCAGTACGCTGATTGGTCACGGTGTGATGGTGCCGGGGAAGGAGATCCTGGTGGGCAATCAGGGGGGCAAGGTGAGTACCACGCCTTTTGGCATCGAACTGGAGCGCAGCGCCGATGCGGTCACTGCTGCCATCAGCGACGCCAGCGGCAAAGTGGTTCGCACCATAGATCTCGGCGGGCTGAGCGCAGGCGTGCATTCGTTTGCCTGGGATGGCTCGCTGGACGATGGCACCAACGCCCCGGACGGGGCTTACCGCGTGGCGATTGGGGCTAAAAACGGCAGTGAACAGTTGGTGGCGCAGCCGCTGCGTTTTGCCAGGGTCAATGGCGTCACGCGCGGGGCAGATGGCGCGAAACTGGATCTGGGCATGGCGGGATCCGCCACGCTGGGCGATGTACGCCTGATCTTATCCAAATTCGGTGGTGCGGATAGCAGGGAATGAACTCCTTCGTCGGCAACGGACTGCTGAGCCCATTCTAAAATTCTATTTCCGGAGAATAACATGGCTTTTTCTCAAGCAGTCAGCGGTCTGAACGCGGCAGCCACCAACCTGGATGTGATCGGTAATAACATTGCCAACTCCGCGACCTTCGGTTTCAAATCCGGCAGCGTTTCCTTTGCGGATATGTTTGCGGGCTCCCAGGTTGGGCTGGGGGTGAAAGTGGCGGGGATCACTCAGAACTTCAAAGATGGCACCACCACCAATACCAACCGTTCGCTGGACATTGCCATCAGCCAGAATGGTTTTTTCCGGATGCAGGATGCCGACGGTGGGATCTTCTTCACCCGCAACGGCCAGTTCAAAATGGATGAAAACCGCAACATTACCAACATGCAGGGCTTGAGCCTGACGGGCTACCCGGCCAGCGGTATGCCGCCAGCGATCCAACAGGGGGCCGAACCGGTGCCGCTGAATATCTCGGAAGGGATGATGATCGCGCGCGCCACCTCCTCCGGCAGCATGGTGATTAACCTGAAATCCACCCATCCGGTACCGCAAGTGACGCCGTTTGCGCCGAACAAAACCGACTCGTTCAATTACGTCAACACCGTTACCACCTACGACTCGCTGGGCAATGCCCACAATATCAACGCCTATTTTGTCAAAACGGCGGATAACCAATGGGATGTTTACACCCAGGACGGCAGCGTGAGCGGTTCTCCCGTCGGGAAAGCGGGCAGCCTGAATTTCAATACCAGCGGGGTTCTGACCGATACGCGGGATGCGGCGGGCAATCCCAGCGCCATGCCGTTCAACCTGGTGGTACCAATGTCGGCCAAAGACGGTGCTCCGGCGCAAACCTTCAACCTGAGCTTTGCCAACAGCCTGCAACAGAACGTGGGCAGCGATTCTGTCAGCAAGCTCGCTCAGAATGGTTACGCCACCGGTGAGTACAAAGGCTTTGAGATCAACAAAGACGGCAGCGTGGTAGGGGTGTATTCCAACCAACAGACCCAACTGCTGGGCCAGATCGTTCTGACCAACTTCTCGAACCCGGAAGGGCTGGCAGCGCAGGGTGACAACCTGTGGAAGGCCACCGGCACGTCAGGCCAGCCGCGCGTGGGCCTGGCCGGTGGTGGTGGGTTTGGCACGTTGACCAGCGGTGCGCTGGAATCTTCCAACGTCGATCTCAGCCAGGAATTGGTGAGCATGATTGTTGCGCAGCGTAACTACCAGTCGAACGCGCAGACCATCAAAACCCAGGACTCGATCTTACAGACGTTAGTCAGCCTGCGTTAAGAGGACTGAATTATGGATCACGCGATTTATACCGCCATGGGCGCAGCGCGCCAGACGCTGGAACAACAGTCGGTTACGGCAAATAACCTGGCCAACGCCTCTACGCCCGGCTTTCGTGCGCAACTGACGGCGCTGCGTGCGGTGCTGGTCGATGGGCCGAGCCTGCAAACGCGCACTTTGGTCACGGCCTCCACGCCGGGGGCCGATATCAGCCAAGGGCCGCTGAATTACACCGGCAGGCCGCTGGACGTGGCGTTGCAGCAGGACGGTTTTCTGGCGGTCAGCCTGCCGGATGGCAGCGAAGCCTACAGCCGCAACGGCAGCATTCAGATCTCTTCCAGCGGGCAACTGACGGTGCAGGGGCAGCCGCTGATGGGCGACGGCGGGCCAATTGAAGTCCCTCCCCAGGCGCAACTCACCATCGCGGCAGACGGCACCATTTCGGCGCTGAATGCTGGCGATCCGCCGAATACCGTGGCGCAAATTGGCCGCTTGAAGCTGGTGAAGGCCGAGATGCGCGACGTGATGCGCGGTGATGATGGCCTGTTCCATCTGACCGCCGCCAGCCAACAGCAGCGGGGTAATACGCTGCAAAACGATCCGCAGGTGCGGGTGATGCCGGGGGTGCTGGAAGGCAGCAATGTTAAACCGATGGAAACCATGGTGGAGATGATCGCCAACGCCCGCCGGTTCGAAATGCAGATGAAGGTCATCCACAGCGTGGATGAAAACGCACAGCGCGCCAACGCCTTGCTGTCAATGAGTTAAGTGCAGAGGAAGATGCCATGATCCCATCGTTATGGATTGCCAAAACCGGTCTGGATGCGCAGCAGACCAATATGGACGTGATCGCCAACAACCTAGCCAACGTCAGCACCAACGGTTTCAAACGCCAGCGCGCGGTGTTTGAAGACTTGCTGTACCAGACCATGCGCCAACCGGGGGCGCAGTCTTCGGAACAGACCACGCTGCCTTCTGGTTTGCAGATTGGCACCGGCGTGCGCCCGGTGGCGACCGAGCGCATCCACAGCCAGGGGAACCTGTCGCAGACCAATAACAGCAAAGACGTGGCGATCAAGGGGCAGGGGTTCTTTCAGGTCATGCTGCCGGACGGTAGCCAGGCTTATACCCGCGACGGTTCGTTCCAGATCGATCAGAACGGGCAACTGGTGACGGCCAGCGGTTTTCAGGTGCAACCGGCGATCACCATTCCCGCCAACGCTTTGAGCATCACCGTGGGCCGTGACGGGATCGTCAGCGTTACCCAGCAGGGGCAAACCACTGCTCAGCAGGTGGGGCAACTGACCCTGACCACCTTTATCAACGACAGCGGCCTGGAGAGCGTGGGCGAAAACCTGTATCAGGAAACCGAAGGTTCCGGCGCGCCGAATGAAAGCACTCCCGGCCTGAACGGTGCCGGTCTGCTGTATCAGGGGTATGTGGAAACCTCTAACGTCAACGTGGCGGAAGAGTTGGTCAGCATGATCCAGACTCAGCGGGCTTATGAAATCAACAGCAAAGCGGTATCGACCTCCGATCAGATGCTGCAAAAGCTGACGCAGTTGTAACGGGTGGGAGATCGCCGTGGTAAGCACCGATTTAACGGTTTGTCGGCTGTGCCTGGTGCTGCTGATGCTCAGCGGCTGCGCCTATATACCGCGCACGCCGCTGGTAGAAGGGGCGACCACGGCGCAACCGGCACCGGCAGGTGCGCCAGTGCCGAACGGCTCGATTTTCCAGGCGGCACAGCCGATGAACTACGGCTATCAACCGCTGTTTGAAGATCGTCGGCCACGCAATATCGGCGATACCCTGACCATTGTGTTGCAGGAAAACGTCAGCGCCAGCAAAAGTTCGTCGGCCAATGCCAGCCGCAACGGGGCGAGTACATTCGGCGTGGCGACTTCGCCGCGTTATCTCGACGGCCTGCTGGGCAATGCGCGGGCTGATATGGCGATCTCCGGCGACAGCACCTTTGGCGGCAAAGGCGGGGCCAACGCCAATAACACCTTTAGCGGCACCATTACCGTGACTGTCGATCGGGTATTGGCCAACGGCAACCTGCACGTGGTGGGAGAAAAACAGATCGCCATCAATCAGGGCACCGAATTTATTCGTTTTTCTGGCGTGGTCAATCCGCGCACCATCAGCGGCAACAACGCGGTCACCTCAACACAGGTGGCAGATGCGCGCATCGAATACGTCGGCAATGGTTACATCAATGAAGCGCAGACCATGGGTTGGTTGCAGCGTTTCTTCCTGAATATTTCACCGTTTTAAACTAGCGCGTTTCAAGACCGGCCAGCGAGGTGACAATGTTAAAGAAAATAGTATTGATGCTGCTGATGAGCGCACTGACGTTGCCCGCTCACGCCGAACGCATTCGTGATTTGGTTAAGGTGCAAGGCGTGCGTGACAACGCCCTGATCGGCTACGGGCTGGTGGTGGGGTTGGACGGCTCCGGCGATCAGACCATGCAGACGCCGTTTACCACCCAAAGCATGAGCAATATGCTGTCGCAACTGGGGATCACCGTACCGCCCGGCACCAATATGCAGTTGAAAAACGTGGCGGCAGTGATGGTGACTGCCAAGCTGCCGCCATTCTCCCGCGCGGGTCAGAATATCGACGTGGTGGTGTCCTCCATGGGCAACGCCAAAAGCCTGCGCGGTGGCACTTTGCTGATGACGCCGCTGAAAGGCGTGGACAATCAGGTTTACGCGCTGGCGCAGGGCAACGTGCTGGTGGGGGGAGCCGGGGCGGCGGCTGGCGGCAGCAGCGTGCAGGTCAACCAACTGGCGGGCGGGCGTATCAGCAATGGCGCGATCATCGAACGTGAACTTCCCACCACCTTTGGTCAGGACGGGATGATCATTCTGCAACTGAATGATGATGACTTCACGCTGGCGCAGCAGATCAGCGATGCCATCAACCGCCAGCGCGGCGGTGGCACCGCATCGCCGCTGGATTCGCGCACCGTACAGGTGCTGGTGCCGCGCGGCAATAGCTCACAGGTGCGTTTTCTGGCGGATATTCAGAATATCAGCATCAACATAGGGGCGATGGATGCCAAGGTGATCATCAATTCCCGCACCGGTTCGGTGGTGATGAACCGCGATGTGATGCTCGACTCCTGCGCAGTGGCTCAGGGCAACTTATCGGTGGTGGTCGATCGTCAGGAGATCGTCAGCCAGCCAGATACCCCACTGGGCGGTGGTCAAACGGTGGTGACGCCCAATACTCAGATTTCGCTGCAACAGCAGGGCGGATCGTTACAGAAAGTGAACGCCAGCGCCAATCTGAACAACGTGATTCGTGCTTTGAATGCGCTGGGTGCTACGCCGATCGATCTGATGTCGATTCTACAGGCAATGCAGAGCGCGGGCTGCCTGCGTGCCAAGCTGGAGATTATCTGATGAGCAGCGATCTGATGGCGTTGTCGGGCGCAGCCTATGATACTCAGGCGCTGAACGGCTTGAAACGCGATGCCGCCGCCGATCCGCAGGGCAATCTGAAGCAGGTCGCTCAGCAGGTCGAAGGCATGTTCGTACAGATGATGCTGAAAAGCATGCGAGCCGCCTTGCCGCAGGACGGTGTGTTGAGTAGCGATCAAACCCGGCTGTATACCTCGATGTACGATCAGCAGATCGCCCAGCAGATGACGCAGAAAGGGTTCGGGCTGGCAGAGATGATGGTCAGACAGCTTTCTGCGGCGAATATTGAGCCAAGCGAAACGGCGGGCACCGTGCCGATGCTGCTGGATAATCAGGTGCTGCAAAGGCTGCCGCTGCGGGCGCTGGAGCAGATAGTGCGCCGTGCGTTGCCGAAAGCGCCAGCGGTAGCCGCCGTACCGCTGAGCAATGGCAACTTTGTCGCGCAGTTGTCGGGGCCAGCAAGGATTGCCAGTTTGCAAAGCGGTATTCCGCATCAGTTGATTGTGGCGCAGGCGGCGCTGGAGTCAGGCTGGGGCAAGCGCGAAATCCCCACCGCCGAGGGAACGCCCAGTTACAACCTGTTTGGCATCAAGGCGGGCAGCAGTTGGGATGGGCCGGTGACGGAAATCACCACCACCGAATTTGAGCAAGGGGTGGCGAAGAAGATCAAAGCCCGTTTTCGCGTTTACAACTCCTATGTGGAAGCGATCGGCGATTACGTCAAACTGCTGACCAACAACCCACGCTACGCCAATGTGGCCGCCGCGCGCAGCCCGGAGCAGGCGGCGCACGCGCTGCAACAGGCCGGTTATGCTACCGATCCGCACTACGCCAAGAAACTGGTCAACGTGATTCAGCAGATGAAAAGCGCGGGTGAGCAGGTGGCGAAGGCCTACGGTCAGGGGGGGGAGGAGTTGTTTTGAGGGATAGCAGCGGTGTTTGTACGTTTACATAGCCAACGAGTTCTCGTATCTGGTCATGTACCGATTGATCAACAGGGCCAAATTGTTGGTTATTTAGCTTGTCCGCTGGCATCCAGACACCCATTCAATATTGCAAGGAGAAATTGGCTTACCTTCAGCAGTTATTCTGACTTCCTGCCGATCTCGACGCCATGAAGACAGCACCTAAAATAATGAAACCTCCAAATAAGGTACGTATATCAGGTATCTCATGCAGAAAAAGCGCTGCCAGACAGATACCATAGACAGGTTCTAGATAAACAAACAGGCTTGCCGTTTGTGCTCTGACAAACCGCATGCTAGAGATAAACAACGTGTGGGACAACGCCGTACAAAATAGGCCAAGAAACAATAACTGGGCACCGATGTACCATGAGTCCGGTATCATCGACATGTGGACTAGAGGCAGAAGGATTAAAGCCGCAAATGCGTTCTGATAAGCGGCAATTTTTACTGGATGGGTATTCTGCACTAGCGTACGGTTGGCAAGTTGAACGATAGCAAACGAAAACCCGGATGCCAAACCCCATAAAGGACCGATTAGCTCCCGCATGTGCGGATTTACCTGAGGTATAACCAGCCACAATCCAAACATCAGCACTGGTACAAGCTTAAGGTCGCTCATTCTAATAGTAGACCTGTCGATATACGGTGCGAGCAAGATCACGAAAACTGGAAAGCAGGAAAACGTCAGCAAGCCGACCGCCACACCTGCTAGATGTATCGCGCAGAAAAAACTGTACCAATGAAAGGCGAGCAGTGACCCAGTAATGAGAAAGTGCCAAATTTTCAAACGGTCGATTTGGAGTGGAATTCGCTTGAAAAAAGCGAAGCAAATGAGTGCCAGAGCGCCAAGGCTGGCACGCGCTTCAACCAGAATAATGGCATCGACCCTCGTTGCTTGACCAATGATCCCCGCTAAGCTGAAAAGAAGCGTAGCAAAGTGTAGTTGGAACACAGCAGAATGCGTGCTGTTGCGTAACAGGGCTATCTTTAGCATAAAACTTCCTGATTTCTGGATTTATGCCGTCAGAAGGCCCAACATCCACTGGTATATAAAACAGTGGCGATAGCATGTTTTCGAGTACACCGTTGCAAATTGTAACCATGTTCTCACCACCAGAGAAATGACAATTATTACCCTACGATTTAGAAGAGGCTCTTGCGCAGCGGGAATCGTTCGTTCATAACACGTGAGCCTATATAAAACTCCTGCATTTTCTCGCAATGTTCGATGATTTCCGGCCGTTTTGTCCGTTGTGCGACGGCGATGAGATTCTTGTAAATGTCGCTGACGGGTGCCTCGAAACGCAACTGTATTTCTGACAGATGAACCAAAATCTTCTCTGCATCATCTTTTTCCTTGAGACGCTCTGACAAAGTATCCAGATAGTCATCAAGGTCATCCTGTTCCAGACTCGATCGTGCAACTAGTGCAGGAGCGAGCGTCTCGTCATAAATCGACTGATCCTTGAAGATCAGCGAATAGTGCGGGTTTGGAATGTTCGCATATTGGAAGTCGAGGCTAAGGATGCGACGGTTATCAAAGGAAAGATTCAATGCAGCATGTGGCACCGTAGACTCAAGAATCCATATATCGCCCTTTCTCATCCTGAATACTCCGAATTTTTCTTCCGTATGATACGAATCGAGGCATGTATCGAGCGGGATCAATATACGGACATAGCGATCCTTTTCTTCAGAAAGCTCCAAGAAGTCGGTGTGCGGAATGACCAACCCTTTGACCAAGTTACGCACCCGAGCCATGCGTAGATGCTCCACATCGAAACATTCCTCGATGATCTTACTAAGATACGATGTTGCAGTTCCGACCTGAGTTTTAATGGCTGGGTGGCCGTAGTCAGAATACTGTGTATCAGTCCATTCACCGGTTCTGTTCCAAAGCGAATGATTGATCCATGTACCCGAACTGAATTCATCATATTGCTCTTTGATGATCGGCAGTTCGGAAAGCTTCTTCAGATCGTTCTTTAACAAAACATTATCGAAATTGATATGCCCTATGAGGCGGGTTTCGGTCGCCATTAGTCTTTTCTCCATTCCTACTAGTTATAAAACGACATGTTCCTGATATGTCGCATGCCAATACATTGCATATTAATTCGCAAAATTTGCATTTAAACTCAACTTCTCACAGGTGAGTTGAAAGTCGGTTTAACTCGAGTAGTCGATAAAATATCGTCCAGTAAGCCAACATTATAAAAACTAGCGGGTCGCTGTTTTAGTGTCCTTTTGTTCCACATCACTACTGACTTTCCGGCGTGATAGGGCAAACTCAAACACAATGCCAGCGACTAATCCCCAAAGGGCAGAACCAAGGCCAAAAAACGACATGCCCGAGACTGTTACAATGAAAGTAATTACAGAAGATTCACGTTGATTTTCGTTAGATAGCGATACCGCTAGACTTGACACAAGTGTGCCAAGCAGGGCAAGACCTGCGAGAGTTGTCGTCAATCCCTCAGGCAAACGGGCGAATAATGCAATAACGGATGCACCAAAGACACCAATGCATAGATAACCTATCCCGCATACAACACCGGAAACATAACGCCTTTTTGGGTCTTCGTGACATTCCGAACTAGCACACATTGCGCCAACAATGGCGGCAGGATTAATCCCCGAATTTCCAAAAAATGCGAGCGGAATAGACATCAGCCCACTGGTACCGACGACTGATTTTGGCGAAATATCATAACCAGCATTACGCAGGATATGAATTGAGGTCGCGTATTGGGTCAACGCTAGCAGTAACAATGGCAAGCCCAAACCAACCAGCGATTCCAGGGAAAATGTTGGGTAAGTCAGTATGGGCTTCGCGATGTGTAAGTTAAGACCTTCGGCTGCAAAGTTAGTACCTGGTAAGGCCACGATCACGCCAACTACCAACGCAATCGCTACGGCATAACGGGCAATGATGCGCCGACAGATTACGTATGTAACGATGACAGGCAAAACTACGGCGGGCGTAGACTGCAGAGACAGGAAAATCCGGGCACAGAATTCAAAAAGCACGCCTGCAATCATGGCCGAAAGTAGGTGTGCAGGCAGATACTTGATCAGCTTGGT
Source organism: Serratia sp. YWN4 (assembly GCF_055790845.1). Lineage (NCBI taxonomy): Bacteria > Pseudomonadati > Pseudomonadota > Gammaproteobacteria > Enterobacterales > Yersiniaceae > Serratia > Serratia sp. YWN4. The sequence goes on along the minus strand of NZ_CM147696.1, from coordinate 3,215,607 downwards.
AAAAACTCCTGATAACCCGAGAATAGCAATAATAACTGTGATCACGAGGTAGCACCCGATCACATCACTAAAGGAATAATGCGCTAGACCCGTTATAAGCAAAGCGACACCAGGTGTAGACCATGCACCAATAACAGGCATTCGGAGCCTTATGCTTAGCCAGAGTCCGAGTGCCCCAGCACCAATTGAAACAGCCCAGATCCATGTGGACAAAAGTTCATGTGATAAGTTACCTGCTTGCGCTGCTTGCACGACGATCAGAACAGGGCCACTGTATGTCGCTACTAAAGCAATAATTCCCGCTATCGCTGCGGAGACAGAAAAGTCTGCCCGTATCCTTGAAAACATGTTACGTATCCTATTTACATTCATTTATCTAATGTTTCTTCAACGTAATGCATGCGTAACTTTTCGTCAACAATAATAAAACAAATGATTTGCATTCATTCAGTGAACAAATAAGCCGAAGCGTTACATTAAAATAACAACAACTTAATGAATGTTTCACGCAAGGCTGTCCTGTTTTTCGTAGCCTTCAGATATCCTGTTGCTAGTAACGTCGTAGTTGCTAAATAGCTCTATGGAGTGTCACCCTTTCGTCATGACATCCCTTGCATCTTGCCTTCCCCCAGAGCTTCGACTCACGTTGCCAATGCACGCCTCAATCGCCGATAGCTTGTTCAGTCTGCATCGCCCCTGCCGCAGATTTTTCGATCAACGAGTTGTTCCTTAGTGCCCATGATTCAACTCGGTTCTAGCATTGAGTTTTGACAAGTTGAAAAGGAATTCTGAAGTGTGGTAACCATGTCTTGTGACTCTAGATCATCATTCTCAATCCATAATTGCACTAAAGGTTGCATATTTGTTAGTGTGATGATTCCATTTTGTTACAAAATAATTTGTAAAACTCTTTAATCCGAATGGCATAAATATGATGAACAATAGCCAAACATTAGTCGTAAAATTAGGCACTAGTGTGTTAACAGGTGGTTCGCTGGGTTTGAATCGTGCTGGCAGGTTTGAGTGCGCCGAAAAATCCGGTGCTGGCAGTCATGACTAACACTGGAAGCAAACTGCAAATCGATTTTCCAAACAAATGAATTAATGTCTGGTGCTAATACTTGTAGTCAGGATTAAATTTGGTTCACGCAATCACTTTTACTCCGTCAGTGTGTTGAGATAATTCGCCCATTTTTGTAGCCAAACTTTGCATTCTTTATCGTAAGTGTTCGAGTTATAAACGTTGATGACCCCCTTGCGACCTCAAATAAATACCCGTCATGTAAACAAGAGACAACCTTTAGGTCAGGTTCCCCTCAAGTATCCCCCTCTCATGCCGATAACCCATACAGACTAAGCGGCAACGCTCAGCAGAATCATTGAATCCAGCGGTCGCAGCATAAGGAACCCCTATGTCCAACAGCGTAATCAATAGCGCAATGAGTGGCCTGAATGCGGCGCAGGTGGCGCTCAGTACCGTCAGTAACAATATCTCCAACTACAATGTGGCGGGCTACCACCGCCAGATGGCGATCCTGACGCAAAACGCTGGCCTTGGCACCATGAACGGCTTTATCGGTAACGGGGCGAGCGTGACCGGGGTTAACCGTGAATATAACCAGTTTATTATGACGCAGTTGCGCGGTGCGCAAAGTCAGGCTGCGGCCCAGAACAGCTATTTTGAAAAAATCTCACAGATCGACAATCTGTTGGCGAACAAAACCAATACGTTGGCGAGCGGTATGGAGGATTTTTTCAAAAACCTGCAAAACCTGGTCAGCAATGCCGGGGATGACGCTGCGCGCCAGACCGTGCTGGGCAAAGCCAACGGCCTGGTGAATCAGTTCAACAATGCGGATAAATACCTGCGTGATATGGCGACGGGGGTGAATCAGCAACTGAGCGACAGCGCCACGCAGATCAATACCTACAGCCAGCAGATCGCCAGACTGAATGATGGAATCACTCAGTTGCGTGCCAGCAGCGGCGGCAGTGAACCGAATGCGCTGCTGGATCAGCGGGATCAGATGGTCACCGAGCTGAATAAGATTGTCGGTGTGCAGGTGACGCAGCAGGACGGCGATGCCTATACCGTCACCTTTGCCAATGGCCTGACGCTGGTGCAGGGCAACGCTGCGTATCAGGTTGTTGCCGTACCTTCGAGCCAAGATTCGGCCCGTTTGACGCTCGGTTATAACCGGGGTAACGGAGCCAGTGAAATTCCTGAAAGCCAGATCGCGAGCGGTAGCGTCAGCGGGGTGTTGACATTCCGCAACGAATCGCTGGATAGCGCCCACAATCAGTTGGGGCAGTTAGCGCTGGCGCTGGCGAGCAGTTTTAACCAGCAGCACCGACAGGGTTTTGATATCAATGGCGATCCGGGCGAGGATTTCTTCAGCTTCGCGGGGGGGCACGCCATCAGTAATACGCACAACACCGGGAATGCTTCTTTGCTGGTGGCTTTTACCGACACCAGCAAAGTTAAAGCCAGCGATTACCGGATGGAGTTTGATGGTAGCGAATGGCAGGTGACGCGCCTTGCCGACAGCGCCAAGGTAACAGCCATGGCCGGAACCGATGCCGACGGCAAACCGACGTTAAGTTTTGACGGTTTGCAGATCGGCGTTGGCGGCCATGCGCACAAGAACGACAGTTTCACCATTAAACCGGTCAGCGATGTGGCGGGCAGCCTGAAAGTGGCGATCGGTGATTCGGCAAAGCTGGCGGCAGCGGGAGCAGCAAACGGTGGCAAGGGCGACAACGATAACGCCAAGAAGCTGCTCAATCTGCAAACGCAAAAGGTGGTGGAGGGCAAAGCAACGCTGAGCGGCGCCTATGCCGGGCTGGTGAGCAGCGTCGGTAACCAGACCGCCACGGCCAAGGTTAACAGCACTTCGCAAACCCATATCGTCAAACAACTGGAGGTTCAGCAGCAAGCGATCTCCGGGGTTAATCTGGATGAAGAATACGGCGAGCTGCTGCGTTTCCAGCAATATTACATGGCCAATGCGCAGGTGATTCAGACCGCTACCGCCATGTTTGACGCCTTGCTGAATATTCGTTGAATTTGAGGAACCCACACCATGCGCATAAGCACCAGCATGATCTATCAGCAGAATCTGTCGGGGGTCACCAATAATCAGTCGCTGTGGATGCAGGCCGGGCAGCAACTCACCAGCGGCAAGCGCGTCATTTCACCTTCGGACGATCCGCTGGCAGCCTCACAGGCGGTGATGATCTCCCAGGCGATATCCGAGAATAGCCAGTATGCGCTGGCGCGGACGTTCGCTCGCCAGAATATCTCGCTGGAAGAAACCGTGCTGCGCAGCGCGGCGGATGGCATCAAAGATATGAAAGCGCTGATCGTCAACGCCGGGGACGGTACGCTCAGTGACAACGATCGCGATTCGCTCGCCACCCGCTTGCAGGGGCTGAAAGATCAACTGTTAAGCCAGGCGAACAGCACCGATGGCAATGGCCGCTATATTTTTGCCGGTTATGCCAACGATCAGCCGCCGTTTGCCGAACAGGGTGGCACGGTGGTTTATCAGGGCAGCCATTCAGCGATCGAACAACAGGTGGATGCCAACCGCACCATGACCATCGGCCATAGCGGCAGCGGGATCTTTATGGCGTTAACCCGCAATATCAAGCCCGAACCGGATGGCAGCCCTTCAGAAGTTAATGTGTTCAAAAGCATCGATATGGCGCTCGATGCCCTGAAAACCCCATTGCAGGGAGCTGATGATGCCACCCGTGACCAGGTGAAAGCTGCACTGGATAAGGCCGCTCGCGGCCTGGATAACACCTATAACAACGTGCTGAGCACCAGTGCGGTACTGGGTACTCAATTACAGGAGCTGGATGTGTTGGACAATATGGGTATTGAAAGTAACACCTATCATCAGGGGCAACTGAGCGCGCTGGTTGATGCCGATGTGGTCGAAGCGATCTCGTCTTACTCTATGCAGCAGGCGGCGTTGCAGGCGTCGTATAAGACTTTCAGTGATATGCAGGGGATGTCGCTGTTCCAGATCAATCGTTAATTGCGTTTTTCGTTTTGGTACGGCACTTCTTCCTACACAACCCGGTGCCGTACCCCTTTTTATTATTTCATTCCGCCTATCAGCAGCGCTAACCGATCGAAAAACTCGCCAAACAGATGCTCACAGAACGGGGCCAGCATCGGCATCATCAGGCCAATGGTGAGAATGCCGATGGTCATGGTGACCGGAAAACCGATAACGAATACCGAAAGTTGCGGGGTGACGCGGTTGAGCAAACCGAGTGCCAGATTGAGCGTCAGCAGCAGGCAGATCAGCGGCAGTGCCAGCATCATACCGTTGATAAAGATCGGTGAACCCAACTGCGCAAGCGCCAGAAAGCCGTTGCCGTTAAGCGGCTGAGCTTGGATCGGCAGCGTGTAAAAGCTGTCTGCCAAGAGGGAGATCAGCCACAGATGCCCGTCAAAACTCAGGAACAGCAGCATCGCCAGCAGGTTCAGCAACCGCGCCAGGATCGGCGTATTGGGGCCACCGGCAGGATCGAAGAAGGTGGCGAACGACAGCCCCATCTGCATACCGATCACCTCTCCGGCCAGGCGCACGGCGGCAAAGGCAAACTGCATGGTCAGCCCGAGCGCCACACCAATCAGCACTTGCTGCACCGCCAGCCACAGGCCGGTGATGGAAAAAATCGGGATATTGCTGCTGGGCAACGCCGGGGCGATCAGCAACACGATCAGCCCGCCAAGGCCGATTTTTACCCGTTTGCCGATCTGTTTTTCACTGAATAACGGCGCGGTAGCGATCAGCGCCAGCACGCGCAGCAGCGGCCAGAAAAACTGGCTGAGCCAGACGCTGAGCTGTGCGCTGTCGAAGGTGAGCATGATTAGCCAATCAGCTGCGGCAGATGGCTGAACAGCAGGCGCATGTAATCCAGCAGCAGATTCAGCATCCACGGCCCGGCAATGATGAGGGTGGCGGCCACCGACAGGATCTTGGGAATAAAAGACAGCGTCATTTCGTTAATCTGCGTGGCTGCCTGTAGCAGGCTGACCACCAGCCCGCTGATCAACGCCGCCAGCAGCAGCGGGGCGGCCAGCGCCAGCGCCACTTTCATCGCTTCGGCACCGAGTGTCATTACTGATTCAGGTGTCATCGTTATTCTCCACTATGAAAATCCTCCTTTTGGCGAAGTGCCGGTCAGTTGAGCGCAAGACTGCATAATCCTGCAGCCCTTTGCTAACCCCTCACCCTAACCCTCTCCCCGAGGGAGAGGGAACTGGTCAGCCGCCACGGGGTTAGCCTGGCTAAAACTCCCACCGCGATGCTGAATAGAACGCCCCCTCTCCCTGCGGGAGAGGGCCGGGGTGAGGGGCTTGTAGTTCGGTGATACTCCCCTAACCCTCTCCCCGAGGGAGAGGGAACTGGTCAGCCGCCACGGGGTTAGCCTGGCTAAAACCCACACCACAATGCTGAACAGAGCGCCCCCTCTCCCTGAGGGAGAGGGCCGGGGTGAGGGGCGGGGCACCGGCCTAGCTATAAAAACTCTGCGCCAGCGAGCCGAGCAGCAACTGCCAGCCGTCGACCAGCACAAACAGCATCAGCTTGAAGGGTAATGAGATCGTCGCGGGTGGCACCATCATCATCCCCAGCGCCATCAGCACGCTGGCGACCACCAGATCGATAATCAGAAACGGAATAAAGACGGTAAAGCCGATCTGAAAGGCGGTTTTCAACTCGCTGGTGACATAAGCAGGTAACAGAATGCGCATCGGCACTGCTTCCGGCCCGGCCAGCGGCGGCAGGTTGGCGAGTTTGGCGTACAGGGCCAGATCGGTTTCCCGCGTCTGGCGCAGCATAAATTCACGCAATGGCTGCGAACCTTGCTCGAACGCTACCTCCATGCTGATTTTATCCTGGCTAAAGGGCAGATAAGCGTCCTGGTATACCTTGTCGAATACCGGCGACATGATGAAGAAGGTCAGAAACAGCGCCAGCCCCAGCATCACCTGATTCGGCGGGGCCGAAGGGGTGCCCAGCGCGTTACGCAGCAGGCCCAGCACGATGATGATCCGGGTGAAGCTGGTCATCATCAGCAGCATGGCGGGCAGGAAGCTGAGTGAGGTCAGCAACACCAGGGTTTGCACTGGCAATGACCAGCTTTGGCCGCCGTTGGCTAAAGGTTGGCTGATCAGGCCGGGTAATTGGGCCAAAGCCGCTGGGCTCAGCAACAACAGGGTAGCGGCAAGCAGCGGCAGTGGATTCATCGCGCTTTCCCCCGGCGCTTCAGCACGCTGTGCATGATCTGGCGGAAATCCGCCGGTGGCGTGTCTGTTTCTGCCGTGTGGTCTTTGGTCGGGGCCGGTAGGGTATGCAGTGGGGTGATCTGCTGGGCGGTGACCCCCAGCACTAGCCAGGTGTTATCCACTTCGACCACGACCACCCGTTCACGCTGCCCCACTTGGCAACTGGCTTTCAGTTTGAGCACTTTATTGCCGTGAACCTGGGGCGCAAACCCTAAGCGGCGGAACAGCCAACCGGCGAAGACAATCAGCAGCAGGATTGCGCCGAGCGCACTGCTGACCTGCATCAGCGTTGAACCGGTGGGCAGTGCGGTAACCGGCTGCTGCTGAGTGCTCTGGGTGGGCACGGCGGCGTGGGCGTTCATCAGCGGCTCAGGCGGCGCATGCGCTCGGAAGGGGTAATGATGTCGGTGATGCGCACGCCGAACTTATCGGCTACTACCACTACTTCGCCTTGGGCGATCAGATAGCCGTTGATCAGGATATCCAACGGTTCTCCGGCCAGGCCGTCCAGCGCTACCACGGAACCCTGTGACAGGCGCAGCAGTTCTTTGATGGTCATTTTGGTGCGGCCCAGTTCGACGGTCAGCTTGACCGGAATATCCAGAATCAGATCGATATCTTGCAGGTTGCCAAGCGCCTCCTGGGCTTCTAACGATTTGAATACGCCTTCGGTGGTCGCGGCGGCCTGTTGCTCGTTAAACGCATCAGCCCACAGATCGTCTACGGATCCCGGTTGTTCGCCAGAGGGTTGCTTAGGATCACTCATTGGGCTGTTCCTCATTCAGAGCATTTAAAATGGGGTTAATCAGATGTTCAACGCGCAGGGCGTACTGCCCATCCAGAGTGCCGTATTGGCTGGTTAACACCGGCACGCCGTCGACGTGGGCGATCAGGCGCTCCGGTTTATCAATCGGTAACACATCGCCGGGTTGCAGTTTCAGCACTTTTGACAGGCGCAAGGGGATATCGACAAAGTTGGCAATCAGCTCCAGTTCCGAGTGCTGCACCTGCTTCACCAGCGTTTCCCGCCAATGGCTATCTTCCTGGCGTGAATTCTCCAGCGGCGGATTGGTCAGCAGTTCCCGCAGCGGTTCGATCATGGCGAACGGAATGCAGATATTGAACTCGCCATTCAGCGCGCCGATCTCCACCTGGAACGGCGTGGTGACCACGATGTCGTTCGGCGAGGTGGTGATATTGGTGAATTTGACCTGCATTTCGGCACGTACGTACTCCACGTTGAGCTTGTAGATGGCGCTCCAGGCATCGCCGTAGGCCTCCAGCGCCAGGCGCAGCATGCGTTTGATCACCCGCTGTTCGGTCGGCGTGAATTCCCGCCCTTCCACTTTGGTCGGGAAACGGCCATCGCCACCAAACAGGTTATCGACGGCGATAAACACCAGACTGGGGGCAAATACGAACAGCGCCGTGCCGCGCAGCGGGTTCAGATGCACCAGATTGAGGTTGGTCGGCACCGGCAGATTGCGGGCAAATTCATGGTACGGCTGGATCTTGATCGGGCCGACGGTAATATCCGGGCTGCGGCGCAGCAGATTGAATAACCCTATACGGAACTGGCGGGCAAAGCGTTCATTGATAATCTCTAACGCCTGTAGCCGTTCACGCACCACGCGGCGCTGGGTATTCGGGTCGTAAAGTTTGATCTCATTCTCGCTGCCAATGGCCGCAGCGGGCTGCTCCCCTTCGGTTTCACCGTTGAGTAAGGCGTCGATCTCGGCCTGTGAAAGAAGACTGTCGCCCATAGAGGATTACCGCAGTATAAAGGCAGTGAATAGCACATCGCTGATCGCCTGTTTAGGCTGCCCTTTGACCAGCGGTGTACCGAGGACTTCTTTGATCTGCACCACCAACTGATGTTTCCCCTGTTCACTGGCCAGTTGACCAGCTTCCTGCCGCGACAGCAGCATCAGCAAGCGGCTGCGCACTTCCGGCAGAAAATCGTTTAACCGCTGGCGCGTGGCTTCATCGGGTAAGCGCAGCGTCAGGCCGATATACAGCACGCGATCGGGGTTGTTATCCGGCGTGACCAAGTTGACGGTAAAGGTGTCGAGCGGCATAAACACCGGCGCGGGCGGAGGTAGCTTTTGCGCCGCTGCGGTAGACTTACCGTCTTTCTGTGGTTGCATCAGCCACCAAACGTAGCCTGTGGCCCCGCAGGCGCCAAGGACGATCAGTACCAGCAGGATCACCTGGAACGAACGCTTTTTGGGTGCTGTCGGCAGGGAGTTTTCAGACATGATGTAATATCCATTAGGGTGGCGGTGTGCAAAAAACTCACGCATGACATATAAGCGAATTATCTCGCTTATCCTGCTGGGCAATAGCCAGAATAGGTGGAGAAAAGCGCGCCAGATTGGGCGTTTAGGCGAAAATATCCACGCCTTCGACCGAACGGGCCATCGCCTGCAAGGTCGCTGGGGTATCAAGGTTTTGCATACGGGGTTCCGCGCGGCCGTGCTGCTGGCGATACGCAGGCTGCCCGCCGTTGTGTGAGTTTTGCTGCGGTGATGGCAGCGATTCGCCGCCAACGCTGCTCTGGCCAAGGTTGATGCCGTTTTCCGCCAGTGCCTGGCGCAACTGCGGCAGCGCGGCCTCCACCGCCGAACGCACCTGACCCTGTGTCGAGGCAATATGTAACTGCACCTGCTTGTCGTCGAGTGTCAGCCTGATTTGCAGCGCGCCCAACTCCTGCGGATGCAGACGCAGTTCGGCACTTTGCTGGCCGTTGCGCTGGAACAGCAGCACCTGTTGGCTTAATGCCTGTTGCCATTCCGCGCTGCCGAGTGGCGCAGGCAACTGAGGTGCTGGCGGTGTGCTCGCCGCTGTGGTGGCGGCTACCGGGCTGGCAACCGCTGGTGGGGAAGCATGAGCGATCGGCGGTGAGGGTTGGGCAGGCTCGGCGGCGAGTTTGGTTGGCGTGGGCGTTTGGCCAGTCTGGTTATCGGGCGTGAGCGGGGTTGGATCGGCTTTTACCGCCAGCGGGGTTTTATCGGCAACGGCTACAGGTGCTTTCTGCTGGGCCTGGTTTGGCGCTGGTGCGGTGGGTTGATCATTCAGCGTGCTCAGCAAATCCGTGGCTTCAGGCTGGTTTTGCTCAACAATCGCTTCTGAACTGATGGGTTGCGGCGCTGGTGCTGCGGGCAACATGGCGAACAGTGCTTGCAGCGTGGCGGCTGGTGGTAATGGGATTTCACTTTCATCAAGCTGATGGCTGGCGTCAATCAACGCAGCCTGGGGTTCTTCTGTGCGGCTCAGCAAGCCAGCTTGCTCCAACAGAGGGCTGCGGCTTAACGCCGGTGCGTCGGGAGCCGCAGCCTGTAACGGTGCCGCCGTCAGTTTGCCGCTCGGTTTCCTCTCGGGCGAAAAACGTTCACCGAGCAGTTGGGCAAAGGCCGACGACAGCTCGCTATCGCTCAGCGGCAGAACGGTTTCACCTATTGCCAGATTATCGCCAGCCGCCAGCAGGCCAGCCGCAAGGTTGAGGTTCATTGGGCGAGGTTCCTGTGTGTACTGCGTTGCGCGAACTCATCCATCAGTTTCTGATCCCGTTTATTCTCCAACACCTGTTCGGCACTCAAGGCGCGGGTATGCAGGGTGTCAAAGGCGTTCAGCCGTTGCTGTTTGTCCTGCCAGTGCTTGGCGGCGTGAGTGACTTTTTCGTTCCACTGCAACACATGGTGGCGGTGCTGAACAATCGCCTGTTCAAGCGTGCCGATAAACTGCTGATAGTTTTGCCAACTGGCAGAGCCCATGCCATCGCACAGGGTGCTATTCAGCCTGTGGCGATACTCATCCTGATAGTTAAGCAGCAGGCTGAGCTGCTGCTCTGCGGCCTGCTGCGCCTGGCGTGCCTGGCCGAGTTGCTGTGCGGCCTGTTCCACCGCGCTCTGCGCCAGATCGCGCAGAATAATCAGAGGTGATGGTGTTTTCATCGCGCTCACTCCCCTTGGTTACAGGATCAGTTGCCGTAATTGCTGGCAGGCATCGTCGTAGCCGCTGCGTTCGAAGATGCCCTGTTGCAGATAGGCTTCCATCTGCGGATACAGCGTGATGGCGCGGTCCAGCAACGGGTCACTGCCTGCGGCATAGGCACCCACGCTGATCAAGTCGCGGTTACGCTGGTAGCTGGCCAACATCTGCTTGAATTGCCGTACCCGGCGGTAGTGTTCTTCATCCATTAACGAGGTCATCGCCCGGCTGATCGAGGCTTCGATATCAATAGCCGGATAATGCCCGGCCTCCGCCAAACGCCGTGCTAACACTACGTGGCCGTCGAGAATGGCGCGCGCCGAATCGGCGATCGGATCCTGCTGGTCGTCACCCTCGGTCAGCACCGTGTAGAAAGCGGTAATCGAGCCGCCGCCGCTGATGCCGTTACCGGCGCGCTCCACCAGCGCGGGCAATTTGGCAAACACCGACGGGGGATAGCCTTTGGTAGCCGGTGGTTCACCGATCGCCAAGGCGATCTCGCGCTGCGCCATGGCGTAACGGGTGAGCGAATCCATAATCAGCAGCACGTGCTGGCCGCGATCGCGGAAGTCTTCGGCGATGCGGGTAGCATAGGCGGCACCCTGCATGCGCAGCAAGGGCGAAACATCGGCCGGAGCGGCGATCACCACCGAACGGGCACGGCCTTCGGCACCCAGAATGTTTTCGATAAAATCCTTCACCTCACGGCCACGTTCACCGATCAGCCCGACGACAATCACGTCGGCCTGGGTATAGCGTGCCATCATGCCGAGCAACACGCTTTTACCGACGCCGGAACCGGCGAACAGGCCCATCCGCTGGCCGCGCCCAACGGTGAGCAAACCGTTGATGGTGCGCACGCCGACGTCGAGCACCTGCTCAATCGGTGTGCGTTGCAGCGGGTTGAACGGCGCGGTGATAAGCTGAGCCCGATAGCCGGTTTCTGGCGGTGGCAGACCGTCGAGCGGTTTGGCGCTGCCGTCCAGCACCCGGCCCAGCAGCGCAGGGCCGAGGGGCAGTTGCTTGCTGGCGCTTTGCCCTTCCGGGGCGATGCGCGCATAGACTCGAGCGCCGGGAACGATGCCGTCCACTTCTTCCAGCGGCATCAGGAACAGCCGTTGGCCGTTGAACCCGACCACTTCACTTTCCACCTCCTGTATGGCACCGGCATCATGGCGTTCGATCAGGCAGGTTGCTCCGAGCGGCAATTGCAGCCCGGTGGCTTCCAGTACCAAGCCGGTGGCGCGCACCAGTCGGCCGTAGCGGCGTACCGCAGGTGCACGGGCAATGCGTTTTTCCAGCGCATCCAGCGCGTTCAGCCAGCGGCCGAGTCGCACGGTCATTACACCTCTCCCGGCGCTGCCAGGCGGCAAAGCTCATGCCAGCGCGTTGCCAGGCTGGCATCCAGATCGCCTTCGTCGGCGCTGACTTTGCAGCCGCCGGGGTGCAGTTGGCCATCGGCCAGCAGCCGCCAGCCATGCAGGCTGAGCGTAACGCCAAGCTGCTGTTCCACCCGCGGGTAATCATCCGGGTGCACGCGTAGCTGCGGTTTGCCGCTGAACATCGGTTCCTGCTGGATCAACTGCTGGATCTGGCCGAGCAGGGCGGTGCCGTCGCAGACCGGGGGCTGGCCGATCACCTGTTTGGCGGCGGTCAAGGCCAGTTGCATCAGGCGCGAGGCAATCACGCTGTCGAGGGCATCCAGCGTGTGCTGAAACTCGCTGACCAGCTGTTGCCACTGTTCCGTCAGCGGCTGTTGCTGCTGCTGGCCTTCGGCAATGCCTTGCTGACGCCCTTCCTCCAGCCCGGTTTGAAAACCGGCGGCGTAACCTTGTTGTTGGCCCTCGGTATAGCCCTGCTGTTGCGCCTGCTGGCGTAGTCTTTCCAGCCGTTGCTGCTCATCGGCCGCGTTCCTCTGCGGGATGAGTTCAATCTCTGGCGGTGGTTCTGCCTCAGTTAACGGCGTGGGTGCGGCCAGATCTTTGGGCGACCAGCGCTGCCAGGGCAGGGTATTGAGGCGATCAGACATAGGTGTCCTCGCCGCCGCCAACAATCATTTCGCCGGTTTCCGCCAGGCGGCGCACCACGAGCAGGATGGCTTTTTGTTCGTTCTCCACCTGCGACATGCGCACCGGGCCACGGTTGGCCAAGTCGTCGCGCAGGATCTCGGCGGCGCGTTGCGACATGTTCTTGAGGAATTTTTCGCGCAGCGGTTGTTCGGCGCCTTTCAGGGCGATCAGCAGCGATTCGCCCTCGACTTCCTGCAACAGGCGCTGGATGCTGCGATCGTCCACGTCCACCAGATTTTCGAACAGGAACATCTCGTCGATAATTTTCTGCGCCAGTTCGCCGTCGTATTCGCGCATGGCACCCATTACCGCCTCTTCCTGGTGAGTTTTCATCAGGTTGATGATCTCGGCGGCGGTGCGTACTCCGCCCATTTTGCTGCGCTTGAGGTTTTGCCCATCCAGCAGGTTGTTCAGCACTTCGGTCAACTCCGCCAGCGCAGCCGGTTGTACCCCGCCGAAGGTGGCGATACGCAGCATCACGTCGTTGCGCTGGCGCTCGTCGAACTGCGCCAGGATGTCTGCCGCCTGAGCGCGTTTCAAGTGCACCAGAATGGTGGCGATAATCTGCGGATGTTCATCGCGGATCAGATCGGCCGCACTCTGCGGCTCCATAAAGTTGAGCGTTTCCATGCCGGAGGTGGTTTCACGCGATTCGAGGATGTCTTCCAGCAGGCTGGCGGCGCGCTCTTCCCCCAGAGCCTTAATCAGCACTGAACGCAGGTAGTCGTTGGCGTTGACGCTGAGTGCCGCAAACTGGTCGGCGTCATCTTCAAACTCGGTGAGAAGCTCCCCCAACTGCTTGTGGGATACCTGGCGCATACTGGCCATAGTGCCGCTCAGTTGCTGTACTTCACGCGAGGAGAGATGTTTGAACACCTCGGCCGCGCGATCTTCGCCTAACGTCATCAGCAGGATGGCGCTTTTTTCTGTCCCTGACAGGCTCATAGCTCGTTACTCATCCATTGGCGGATCACCAGAGCGACCACGCGCGGATCTTTGTCGGCCAGATCGCGGATCCGTTGGCCCTGGACTTCGGCATTGACGCGCTGCTGCGATTTTTTACGCAGCGCCAACTCTTCGTGGTTGGGCTTGTTGATCTCAGCTGCGGGCAGATGGGTGGCGGCAAGAGCGACTGGGCGGCCTTGCAGCTGCGGGCGCACCAGCTTGCGCCACAGCAGCCAGGCTACCAGTAGCACCAGCAGATAGCGGCCCGCCTTGAATACCTGCTCAATAAACGCCTGTGACTGCCAGAACGGCAATTCGCTGCGCACGGGCTCCACATCGTTGAACGGCGTATTCACCACGTTCAACGTATCGCCACGGCTGCTGGAGTAGCCCATCGCTTCGCGCACCAGCGATTCCACCTGGGCCAACTGCTCTTTGCTCATGAGCACCGGTTTACCGTCTTGATCGGTGCCCAGCGTATTGATCACTACGGCGACCGACAGGCGCTCTACCGCACCGGCTTTTTGCTGGGTATGGCGGATGGTGCGATCCAACTCATAGTTGGTGGTTTCATCACGGCGGGTATTCTGTGGCTGGCCGCTGTTGGCATTTGCCGTGGAGGTATTGGCGTTGGCTGGCGTATTCGCTGCTTTTGCGGGTTTGGCTTTTTCGATCGGTGCGCTAGCGGGGGCGCTGGGTTGATTGGAAAGGGCACCCGGCACGCCGCCGATCGGCTGCCCACCAAGCTGTTCGCTCTGGCTGAGCTGTTTTGAACGTATCGCAGACTTATCGGCGGTCTGGTTAGGCTGATACTGTTCGTCGGTTTGCTCGCGGGTGGCAAAATCAATCTGTGCGGTGACCTGGGCGCGCACGTTGGCACTGCCGACGATCGGCGCAATGATGGCTTCGATGCGGCGCTGGTAGCGGTTTTCCACGTCGTTGGCATATTTTAGTTGCGCCGCATTGAGATCGCGCCCGCTGCCGTCGGACTGGGTCAACAGGCGGCCAGCCTGATCGACGACGGTCACGTTGGCAGGGGGCAAGCCCGCGACGCTGCTGGCCACCATATGCACGATGGCATTGATTTGGCCATCGTCCAGCGCCCGGCCAGATTGTAGCGTGAGGGTGACCGAGGCTGAAGGCGGCTTTTGTTCACGAACAAACAGCGAAGGCTTTGGCAGCGCCAGATGCACGCGGGCATTCTGTACCGGCCCCAGCGATTCAATGGTACGCGACAGTTCGCCCTCCAGCGCCCGTTGGTAGTTGATCTGCTCGCTGAACTGGCTGATGCCAAACTTTTCCTGATCGAGCAGTTCGAAGCCGACGGCACCGCCTTTCGGCAGCCCCTGTTGTGCCAAGCGTAACCGGGTTTCGTGTACCTTTTCTGCCGGGATCATCAGTGCCGAACCGTTCTCGGTAAAGCGGTAAGGGATGTTCATCTGCGTCAGTTGCGTGACGATGGCCCCGCCGTCGCGATCGCCAAGATTGCTGTACAGCACCCGATAATCCGCACTTTTCACCCATAACAGCAACGCGACCACGGTGGCGATCGCGGCAGAAGCGGCGATCAGCAGTGGAATTTTCGGGCTGGCACGCAGGCGGTGCCACATGGCTGGAAAACCATGATCCTGGGCGGCGCCGGTGCTGCTTGAGGCACTCATGCTGACAGATTCTCAGTATGAGGGTTAGCGTTGTGTGGTGACAAAGCAGGCTCCCTGAGACAGATAGCTTTACGGGCTGATAGATAAAAGGGCTTCCCCTTCGCTAGGCACGCCATTATTCGCTTTCAAGACCCAGATTGATGGCGCGATAAGCCGGTTTTTTTACCGCCATTTAACCGCTTTAAGCGGAAAACGCAGTGGTAGGCTGTACAACAGGCGCAAATGACGTATTGAGGTCACTATGGCAATTCAGAGCATTGAAGGGGTTGTGCAACAGTTGCAGGCTACGGCGATACGGGCTGGCGGCGTGGTACCGGGCAGTTCGGCGCAGGGTACCCGCTTTGCCAGTGAACTGAAGGCCGCCATCGGTAAAATCAGTGACACCCAGCAGAGCGCGCGCCAACAGGCGCAGGGTTTTGCATTGGGTGTGCCGGGTATCAGCCTGAATGATGTGATGGTTGATTTGCAGAAATCGTCGGTTTCGCTGCAACTGGGGGTACAAGTGCGTAATAAGCTGGTAGCGGCTTATCAGGATATTATGAATATGCCGGTGTAGTCGAAAAACGTTCGGTGGCGTTGAGTCTGAACTGCCTGTCTAAAATTGATTGACAGATGAACAGTAATCAAACGCATTCCCTGGCGTTTAAGTTGCTAATTAGTTGAAAAGTAACACTATTGCAACATAAAATGGCTGGTAAAACCTTAATGATCCCCTCATTTTTAGAGACTCAAATAATTCCAAGTGTGCGGGTATATAACCGATGCTGCCTCAGGTAATAAGTAAACTTCTCCATCAACAACGTCGCGTAGGCTTCTTTCATTTTAGGCAGCAACTGATAGTAGATGACACCCTGTCGGAAAAATGAATACGTTCGGCTTTTGCTGGTATTGACCTTGATCGTTCGTTCCAGACCCACGCTGTCACCCGCCTTGCCCAGCAGCGTCAACAGGACTATCGCCAGCGCACTGAACAGAAATAATCGGTCGCGTCGTGCCGGATTTTTGACACGAACCTGACCCATTCCCATGCCAAATCTGTAGTCCTTGATGTCCCGAAAACTGCTCTCGATACCCCAGCGCTGACCATACAGACTCAAGGCCTTGGCAGCGCTCAAATCGACGCGATTACTCGCCAGAAACCACGGCTCTTTCATACCGCTCTTGTGACAGCAATAGACCCGCTCGACCCGCTGTCGTTGCCCGGTAAGCTCCACCTCTTTGAGCGTGCGAGTTCGCCCGGTCGGGGTAAGCCATTCAGTCGCCGGCACCTGAGCCATACCTGGGTAGCCAACGAGAATATTGCTTTTAAAACGAATGATATAGGCAAAACCCAACTCTTGTTCAAGACGTTCAAACAACGCCATATAACCGAAGCCACGGTCCGCCACGACGGTGACAAAAACCCCTTGCGGCAAGGTCTTCCTGAGCTTGGTTAACAGCGCCTTTTCATGAGCGTTGCGTTGCCCTTTGAGCAAGGATTTCTGGTGGGTTTTCCACAGGAGCGGCGTGTTGCGTCCATGGTTGGTTTGCAAGCTGATAACCAGGGTGCTGTGGTCATCAGTATCAAACTCAGTCCAATCCATGGAGACGACGATGTCAGTACGTTCAGCCACCACATAGGGAACCCAGTCATCAAACAGGCTCCAGACGTTTAGTTTAGTGTTGGTGAGCAGTCTATCAACCTGCTTGACGGCGTGCTTTCGCTCAAGGCCGCTTGCCAAAGAGAGCCCATTGCCAATTGCATGGATGGCCAATGAGCCCGACTCAATCACCCCGTGGGTTGCATTGGCGAGCGACAATACACGCTTGGCATGCATGTCCTGCCCGAATATGTCATCAATGTGGTTAAGGATTATTTCGTGGTTAAGCATGGAGATTGTCTGCTCGTTATTAGCGGGTCAATAACGGAGATCATACCTCAGAAGCCGTACCATGCCTCACTCATATGAGGGGATAGCTAAGTGGTAAAACATACTTTTATGGTCTGAAGCGCTATCGGTTTTAATAAGCACAAAGAGCGATGTACAATGTTCTAGAAATTATATTCAGGTATCAGGTTGTATTTCTTAATATATTAAAGAAAGTCTATTCTTTGAACGCCGCCGATGTTTTCTGCGCGAGGTACCAATTTTCTTTGCATCAATGATATTAGAATGCTTTTTAAATGAAAATATACACAGGGCCATCAGGGATGCCACCAAAAACTCCATCTCACTACCCTCCATGATAATTGATTAGTGAAGCTAATACTTAAGCTAATCGAACGAACTGTCAATGTAATTATCTGAAAATAGGTTTTTTCCTGTTTTTTATAGGATTTACCCTGCTTTTGGTTTCATTTACACAATGTGTTTTTCTTATTTATTTAAAATAAGTATACATAATTTAATTAATTACAAGGAGAAAGTATTTATAGCAAATATGCATTGAGCGGAGAGGCATCAGGCTGTCGAGCATTTCTAGCAATGAGATACCTGGGTTTTTGCAGCTGTCGTGATTGCGTATGCTCTTGTATTGAACTGAATAGCAGTGTGAACACCGGCGGAAAAAAGGGGGAGCAACTCAGAAAGTAGCATCCCAAAAGCACCTTTTTTCACAGATTACTCCTTTGGGAATGTCTTATTGGTGGAAGTGAAGAAATATAGAGCAGTAGGAGCAGGTTCATACGGTAAATAACCTGAGAGTTCAACTTGGTTTTAAGCATTCAGATAACATTTATGTTTTAACTGAAAATAGGCGAATGAATATAAAAAAAACAGGGCATTGGGGGGTTATTTTTTACTGAAACAGAGCGACTTTTAAGTGATCTCTGTCTGTTTTTTTAATATCTTGGGGGCTATAATCGGTGAGCGAAAAATGATTGAAAGCGTTTGTTACTAATACAAATCATTGCGATGTTAAGAAACATTTTCTTTAACTGAATATATCTGATGTAGGGAAGGCGATGAGTACGAAAAGTGAGATGAGATGGCGTTTTTTCAGTTTTATTATGCTGATTGCGCTAATCCTGTTGACGATTTTGCTGGTTAAGTCCAGTTAACATGCAGGGCCACCCTGTCTGATTTTCTGGTGCAGGCACATGGACTATTCTCGCGGTTCAATCGTTGTTAGGGGGTGGCAACGTCGCCGCGGGTGACATCATCTGTTGATGTCCACGCATTGCTGTGGGGCACGGCCAAATGAACAGAGAATGCCCCGTTCGAAAGGGGAATTATCCATAAAAGAAAGAATCATGACCGGAATATTACCTACCCTTTGAGCCATTCAAATACTGTACGTTGATGTTATTACACAGCAGGCTAATAATAGCGTTTGGTGCTATTTCGTGCTTAAACAAGAGTATATTGCACAGGAATCATCTTGGCTGTGGTTCCCCTAATAGCAGAGCCTGGTCATGGAACTGCCCGTAGGTGTTGTTGACGACGTTCTGTTGCGTGGACTGCCCAATCAATACTTTCAATTCATCCATACGCAGTTGTAATAATCGTTTCAATTCGATTTCGTTGTCCAAGATCTGCTGCAGCCTGTGGTGCAATGCTATGGATGATCCAGAGACACTGACAAAATCAGCGGTTCTTTCCACGGCTTTAACGTAGACCATTTCCAGTTCAACCAGAGCTTCCCATTGGCTGGACTGCGCCAGGGCAATCATTTGGCTGCTCAGGTTGTAAATCTGTTGATAGGCCGATAACAGTCGCTGTTCCATTATACGACCTCCTGTGTAGGTTGATAGTTCGGGCCAATCTGGCGCCAGGCGTCGGCAATGTTTTCCAGCAGTTTGGTGACTTCTTCAATCGCTGCAACATCGTTATGCAGATTGGCCTGCATCAGACGGCGTTTCATATAGTCATATAACGCGGCAAGATGGTCGGCAATTTCCCCGCCATGCTCATGATTAAGCCCACTCTTCAGGCCGTTATCGATAATAGTGATCGCCTTCGAAATGGCCCGACCTTTGCCGACGATATTCCCCTGATTCATCAGAATGCGCGCACGCAGCAGGGCGCTGAGTGCCCCGTCGAATAACATCACGATCAACTGGTGCGGGCTGGCACTCATTACGCCGCTTTCGAGACCGATCTGGGCGTAAGCCTGAGTTCCGCTACGGTTATGCATGCTATGTTTACCTAGTTAAAAGCTCTTACTTAGTTGAGAACTGTTGGGTTAAATAACTACTGGTACCGTTCAGTTTTGACATCATGGCATCCAGTTGGACAAATTGCTGTTTGTAACGCTCAAGGGTGCTTTGAATACTGTCGCTGACGCGGGTGATCTGATCGCTCAGATCTTTGAGATCGCTGTTGATACTCTTGGTGGATTCCTCAATCAAGCCATCGGTTTTAATATAGTTCTGTATTTCATGGTGGATCTCGGTGGCCATACCGCTGTCTTTACCGTTACCGGCAAAAAAATTCGCTACCTGTTGCGGTTTTTCTTCAAGCGCCTTTTTCAACTTGTCGCTGTCGAGCTCCAGCTTGCCGGTCTTGCTATTGGTGGTAATGCCGAGGTTGCCCAAGCCTTTCAGTTCAGGGTTATCCTGCGCGGCGCTGAGGGCACTTTTAATTGATGACTGAATACCCCGCAACGTGTAGTCACCGAGCAAGGCACCGTTTTTGCTACTCTGGCTTTCACCACTTTTGACCGGGGTGTATTTAGTCAGGGAATTGAAGGTATCTTGCAGTGCGTTATAGCTATCAACCCAACTCTTGATCTTATCTGCGGAACCGCTCTTATCGGCGCTGATGATCAGGTTTTGCGGCTCGCCGGGTTTGGTGGTGAACTTCAGATCGAGCGTTACCCCCTGCAATGCATCGGCAATGGAGTTGGTGCTGCGGGTAATTTCAGTGCCATTGACGTTGATTTTCGCGTCCTGCCCCTTGGCCGATTCGAACATCGGGTTAGCGCTACCCTTAGCCGGATCGTAATTGAGCACCTCACCCAATTGATCGTCGTTATTAACCTGAAGAGCAATCTGGCTGTTTGCTCCAGAGGTAGACGAGCCGATCGCCAACTTATATTGGTTATCCCCTACGCGCATGATGGTGGCTTTAACACCGGCGTTAGCCGCGTTAATCGCATCGCGCATTTCTACCAGCGAGGTTTGGCCGTCGCTAAGCGAGATGGTCACGCTTTTAGGGGGATAGCCTGCGGTGATGGAAAGGGAGCGATCGGCGGCACCGTCAGTGCCCAATGCGGCAGTTTGATCTTTGATATCGGCCGTGGAAGTCAGGGTTTGTGGCTGAGCCAGTTGCAGCACATCAACGCGGTAGTTGCCCGGCACCGATTTGGCGTTGGTGGTGACACTGAACTGATCGTGAGCGCTGGCGGTGGTGTTGTCAAAGAAGTCAGGTTTGGCTAGGTCTTTACTCAAGTTATCGAACTTTTCTAACGCGCTTCTCAGCGTACCGTAGGCGGTCAGTTTGGCATTATGGCTGCTCTGCTGAGTGGTATAGGGCGTTAGGCGCTGTTGTTCTGCTCGGCTCAGTTTATCCAGCAAACCGTTAAGATCCAGCCCCGAACCGATGCCTAATGAACTGATCGATGCCATTCGTGATTCTCCCAAGGTCAATGAATTATGCACTTTCAGCGTTATCGGCCCAGTAGCAGAAAAGTTTACGGCAAAATCAGAAAATCGATGGCGCAGTAGAAGAGGGAAAAGCGGCGTTATTTGCGCCATTGCCGAAAAATTAAAAAAATTTAAAGGTTGCAGAAGGAGCGCCGATACCTGAAGGGACGGTGATTGACGCCGTGGCGAAATAAACCCAGACCTTTTAATTGTGAATGCGAATATGCCCTAAATAATTCGAGTTGCTTGTAGGCGACAGAGCGCAGCCAACACCCAACCAACTTGAAGTATGACGGGAATATCGCAGCTGATTCGTAAGGAAAGCAAACTATGGCACAAGTCATTAATACCAACAGCCTGTCGCTGATGGCGCAGAATAACCTGAATAAATCTCAATCTGCCCTGGGTACGGCGATTGAGCGTCTATCTTCTGGTTTGCGTATCAACAGCGCGAAGGATGATGCGGCAGGTCAGGCGATTTCAAACCGCTTCACCGCGAATATCAAGGGGCTGACTCAGGCTTCCCGTAATGCTAACGACGGTATCTCTCTGGCGCAGACCACCGAAGGCGCGCTGAACGAGGTGAACAACAACCTGCAGAACATCCGTCGTTTGACCGTGCAGGCGCAGAACGGCTCCAACTCTTCCAGTGACTTGCAGTCGATCCAGGATGAAATCTCACAGCGCCTGAACGAGATCAACCGCATCTCCGCACAGACCGACTTTAACGGCGTGAAAGTACTGAGCAGCGATCAGAAACTGACCATTCAGGTGGGCGCTAACGATGGTGAAACCATTGATATCAGTCTGGAAAATATCAATGCCAAAACGCTAGGCTTGGATAAGTTCAGCGTTGCTGATGGCATTGATACCAGCAAGGTTGGCGCTACCGCACTGACTGCTATTGATAAGATGGGCGCTCCGTCTATCCAGGCTGATGGCAACGCTGCGGCAAAAACCAGTGATGGTAAATTGTACGCTGTGGGCAGCGACTACTTCGTAAAATCTTCCGATGGCGGCATCTATGATGCTACTGTTGGTTCAGATGGAAAAGTGGCTTGGAGCTCTACTACCGCCACTTCTAAAACGACCACCGATATGGCTGAAGTGGCTCAGGTCAAAGTGGGTAACACCACCGTCAGCGGCCTGAGTGGGACTGATGCACTGCATAGCTATACCGATGCGACGGGCAAAGCAGGATATATGGTCAAAGGTAAAGATGCTGATGGTAACGACACATACTTCAGCGCGACTGTTGATGCATCGGGCGCAGTGACCAAAGGTGCTCAGCAGTCTGCCCAGTCCAAAACGGCCGATCCGCTGGCGACGCTGGATAAAGCGCTTTCTCAGGTGGATTCCCTGCGTTCTTCTCTGGGTGCGGTACAGAACCGTTTCGATTCGGTGATCAATAACCTGAACAGTACCGTGAATAACCTGTCGTCTTCCCAATCCCGCATTCAGGATGCTGACTACGCGACCGAAGTGTCTAACATGAGCCGCGCCAACATCCTGCAACAGGCGGGGACGTCGGTGTTAGCACAGGCCAACCAGTCAACTCAGAACGTATTGAGCCTGCTGCGTTAATCGATCTTCCCTATCTTATCACCCCGCGCTTTTAGCGGGGTTAATGAGATGGTCACCCCCACCCTGTAAGCGGTACGCTGACAGGGTGTTTTTTTATGCCAACTCGCCAGCGTTAGCCTGCATGACACAAATAAAGCCGGTTTTATACGGTTGTTCTACCGATTGGTATTTCGCCCCTGTGGATAATGGATATGACCCTCTGATTTGCAGGTTTAGACATCGTGAGCGATCTGTATACCGCCGAAGGCGTCATGGACAAAAATTTTCTCTGGCAGCGCTACGTTCCGCTGGTACGCCACGAGGCGCTACGCCTACAGGTCAGGCTGCCCGCCAGCGTGGAGCTCGACGATCTGCTGCAAGCCGGGGGAATAGGGCTGCTGAACGCCGTTGAACGCTACGACGCCCTGCAAGGAGCGGCTTTCACCACCTACGCAGTGCAACGTATCCGGGGAGCAATGCTTGACGAACTGCGCAGCCGCGACTGGGTACCACGCAGCGTGCGGCGCAATGCCCGTGAAGTGTTAAAAGTGATGCAGCAACTGGAACAGCGGCATGGCCGCCCGGCCAGTGAGAGGGAAGTCGCCCAGGTGCTGGAGATTCCCTTGGATGAGTATCGTCAGATCCTATTGGACACCAACAACAGCCAGCTCTTTTCTTACGATGAATGGCGGGAAGAACATGGCGATAGCCTGGAGGCAGTGCTGGCAGGGCATGAAGAGGGCAATCCGCTGCATCAATTGCTGGAGGGCAATCTGCGCCAGCGGGTAGTGGATGCCATTGAGGCGCTGCCGGAACGCGAAAAAATGGTGCTGACGCTGTATTACCAGGAAGAGTTGAACCTGAAGGAGATTGGTGCAGTGCTCAATGTGGGCGAATCACGAGTCAGCCAGTTGCACAGCCAGGCGATCAAACGCCTACGCGCGCGCCTGGCCAATGATGTTTGACGTTGATGCAGCCCGCTGTCTTTCAACCTGATGTCTGAAACGGATTGCAAACTATGCCAGGAATACTGTCGAAAAAGCGGCCGCTCAGCCGCTACCTGAAAGATTATAAACACAGCCAGACCCACTGTTCTCAGTGCGCTAAGGTGCTTGAGCGCATAGCGCTGGTGTTTCGTGGGAAAATTATCAGTAAAGAAGCCATCGCCAGAATGGATCAGCAGATTGACGAGCAGGTCTGGTTCAATCTGCAACGCGAACTGATGGCGCTATGCCGTTTCTGTAGCGAAATCGCGTATAACAGCGATCCCAGCTACTTCGATATTATGGCGTTTAAGCAGTATCTGTTTGAACAGACCGAGATGAGCCACAGCACGATCCGCGAATACGTGGTGCGCCTGCGTCGGTTGGATGAAATGCTGGTGGCACACAACTATCCTACCGAGCAGTTTGCCAAGGGGATCAGCCACCAGCGTATTGTTGACGATCTGCCATCGGCGGCGCACGCCAACTACCGCATCGCGCTGCGCAAATACGATCAGTATCTGGCCTGGCAAAAGAGTTACTGATAGCTGAGAGCTCAAAGCCCATCTGGTGGGCTCTGCGAGTGCCGGTTGGCGAACGGGGGTTATACTGCGTTATTTTGTTTCCGATCAGATCATTACCGCATTACCTCCCACCACGAATAAAGAGTGATTATTCAGAGCACATCTGATAAATCTATGCTTTGGATGCCGTTATTTTTATTCCCTGGGGGAAGTTGTGAATCTGCAACAGCAACTGGCGCAGTTCCCGCGCCTGGATTTGGTTGGCTCAGCCACACCGCTCGAAAAGTTATCTCGCCTTTCTGATTATCTCGGTCGCGAAATCTACATCAAACGTGACGATGTCACGCCGATGGCGATGGGCGGTAACAAGCTGAGAAAATTGGAATTTTTGGCCGCCGACGCGTTGCGCCTGGGGGCCGATACTTTGGTTACCGCCGGTGCTATTCAGTCAAACCACGTGCGCCAGACGGCTGCCGTGGCAGCCAAACTGGGCCTGCACTGCGTGGCGCTGCTGGAAAATCCGATTGATACCCAAGCGGAAAACTACCTCAGCAACGGTAACCGCCTGCTGCTCGATCTGTTCAACGTGGATGTGGTGATGTGCGATGCCTTGCACGATCCGCAGACACAGCTGGCGGATTTGGCGACGCGCCTGGAAGCGCAGGGGTTCCGGCCTTATGTGGTACCGGTCGGGGGATCTAATGCGCTGGGGGCATTGGGCTATGTGCAATGTGCCCTGGAAATTGCTGCACAACGCGGCAAGACAGCATTCAGTTCGATCGTCGTGGCCTCTGGCAGCGCAGGAACTCACGCCGGTTTGGCCGTTGGTCTGCAACAGCTGTTGCCGGAAAGCGAACTGATTGGTGTGACCGTTTCACGCAAAGTGATCGATCAGTTGCCGAAGGTGGAGCAAATTCAGCAAGCACTGGCGTGTTCGCTGGGCATTGATGAGTTGGCACCGATCACCCTGTGGGACGACTATTTTGCGCCGCAATACGGCATGCCGAACGATGAAGGCATGGCGGCAGTGCAACTGCTGGCGCAGCAGGAAGGGGTGCTGCTCGATCCGGTTTATACCGGCAAAGCCATGGCTGGCTTGATTGACGGTATCGCCCAGAAGCGTTTCCGCGACGAAGGCCCGATCCTGTTTATTCATACCGGTGGGGCTCCGGCGCTGTTTGCTTATCACCCACAGGTGTGAGATGAGGTATACCTCATCGGGGATATATCCGTTTTACGCAGAATGTTGATATATTCCACTTTGAACTATATTTATTAATTTATATTCCTTTATGCAGTCAAAGTGACTGTTAACGTCTTGATATCAAAAAAGATAAACAACTGATGGGGTGTCTATGGTCTTTTCTAAAATCCGTCGTCAATGCCTGCTGGGCGTGATGGCTGTTGCGCTGGTCACCGGGTTGAACGTGAAAACCTATGCGGCTGATAACCTGCTCGATCAGGTTAAACATCGCGGTACGCTGATTGTTGGGCTGGAAGGCACCTATCCACCGTTCAGCTTCCAGGGTGAAGACGGCAAACTCGCCGGTTTTGAAGTGGACTTCGCCAATGCGCTGGCAGAGCGCCTGGGTGTGAAGGCCAAGCTGAATCCAACCAAATGGGATGGCATGCTGGCTTCGCTGGAATCCAAGCGCATCGACGTGGTGATTAACCAGGTTACGATCTCCGACGATCGTAAGAAAAAATATGATTTCTCAACGCCTTATACCGTTTCCGGTATTCAGGCGCTGGTGAAAAAGGGTAACGAAGGCAAAATCACCAAGGCTGATGATCTAAAAGGCAAGAAAGTCGGGGTTGGCCTGGGCACTAACTACGAGCAATGGCTGCGTGAAAATGTGCAGGGCGTCGATGTGCGCACCTATGATGATGACCCGACCAAATATCAGGATCTGCGCGTAGGCCGTATTGATGCCATTCTGGTCGATCGTCTGGCGGCGTTGGATCTGGTGAAGAAAACCAGCGATACGCTGGCCGTTGCCGGTTCGGCATTCTCCCGCCAGGAAGCGGGTGTTGCGGTGCGTAAAAACAACCCGGAACTGCTGGTCGCCATCAATCAGGCCATTGCCGAAATGCAGAAAGACGGTACGTTGGCGAAGATCTCTGAAAAATGGTTTGGCGCGGACGTAACTAAATAATGCATGAGAGTATTCAACTGGCGCTGGATTCAGCGCCATTTTTATTAAAAGGTGCCCTGTTGACTCTCCAGCTCAGCTTGGGGGGCATGGCACTGGGGTTAATGCTTGGTTTTCTGTTGGCGCTGATGCGCCTTTCGCCGTTGTGGCCGGTGTCCTGGTTATCTCGCATTTATGTCTCGCTGTTCCGTGGCACTCCGCTGATCGCCCAACTGTTTATGATCTATTACGGTCTGCCGCAGTTTGGCATTGAGCTGGATCCGTTCCCGGCGGCGCTGATTGGCCTTTCGCTCAATACCGCGGCTTATACTTCTGAAACCCTGCGTGCGGCGATCTCCTCGATCGACAAAGGGCAGTGGGAAGCGGCTGCCAGTATTGGCATGACGCCGTGGCAGACGATGCGCCGGGTGATCCTGCCGCAGGCCGCACGCACCGCGTTGCCACCGCTGGGTAACAGCTTCATCGGGCTGGTCAAGGATACTTCGCTGGCGGCGACCATCCAGGTGCCGGAGCTGTTCCGGCAGGCGCAGTTGATCACCTCACGCACGCTTGAGGTATTCGCTATGTATCTGGTGGCATCGCTGATCTACTGGGTGATGGCAACCTTGCTTTCTGCGCTGCAAAATCGCCTGGAAGCGCACGTTAACCGTCAGGATCAGGAGTAACCGATGAGTGCCATTGAAGTAAAGCAGTTGGTCAAGCAGTTCAAAGGGAACACGGTGCTGCACGGTATCGATCTTGAGGTGAACTCCGGCGAAGTGGTGGCGATTATCGGGCCAAGCGGTTCCGGCAAAACCACTTTGCTGCGTAGCATCAACCTGCTGGAAGTGCCTGAATCGGGCACTATCCGCGTGGGGGATATCGAGATTGACGGTTCGCGCCCGCTGAGTAAGCAGAAACATCAGGTACGCGCGCTGCGCCAGCAGGTGGGGTTTGTCTTCCAGAGCTTCAACCTGTTTCCGCACCGTTCGGTGCTGGAGAACATCATTGAAGGGCCGGTGATTGTTAAAGGGGAGACGAAAGCCATTGCAGAAGAACGTGCCCGCGCATTGTTGGCCAAGGTTGGGCTGAGCGGCAAAGAGCAGGCTTACCCTAAACGCCTTTCCGGTGGCCAGCAGCAGCGCGTGGCGATTGCCCGCGCGTTGGCGATGCAACCGGCGGTGATTCTGTTTGATGAACCGACCTCGGCGCTCGATCCAGAACTGGTGGGCGAGGTGCTCAACACCATTCGCGCGCTGGCAGAAGAGAAGCGCACCATGGTGATTGTGACGCACGAAATGAGCTTTGCCCGCGACGTTGCCGATCGCGCCATCTTTATGGATCACGGCCGCATTGTTGAGCAGGGGTCAGCGAAAGAGCTGTTCGCCAACCCGCAGCATCAGCGTACCAAACAGTTTCTGGATAAGTTTCTTAATCAGTAGCCAGCGGTTTTGATCTGGCAGGAAATGAAGCGCCCCCTTCCTTTTGGTTGGGGGCGTTTTACTGTTAATCAAACGCGTAAGAAAGCTCACAGACCACGTCTTTTGCGCTGCTGATCTTTTCAATGCCTCCCGCTGATTCGGAAACGGTGATCACGCCGTGCTGGTGATCGCCGTCCAGCATGCCTTTCTTGATGATGCCAACCTCACTGTCTCCTCGCCCAGCGCGGATGCTCTCGGTGGCGATAACGCGCACATCTCCTGCCGGAGTATTAATCTCGATCAGATCCTCAGACAAAACGTTAACAATCGCCTCTTTGGTGTTGAGGCTGGCCGGTGATTCAAAGGTGGTGATAAAACGCGTGCCCACATAGACCCCCGCAGCGCCCATGGCCGTGGCGGCTTTTGCCGTTTTCTGGTTATAGATGCCGCCTGCGGCAATCACCGGGATCTTGACCACATCGGTGACCTGAGGCAGCAGGGCCAGAGTACTGATGCGGTGTTCGCTCAGGTGGCCCCCGGCCTCATGCCCGGTGATGATAATCGCGTCCACCCCCATTTTTTCTGCCAGTATCGAGTTCTCAACCGTTGGTGAAATTTCGCGGTGAATCACGATAATACCGGCCTCTTTCAGCCTGCGGATGTACTTCTCACCTTTGGTGATATCTTTGCCGCTGGTAATGACGATATTAATATTTTCTTGCAGGATCACTTCCAGCAACGGTTCAGCATAGTGAAAGCTGATCTCGACGCCCTCAATCGGCAGCAGGTAGTTAACGGCAAAGGGTTTATCCGTTAATGCTCGAGTTTTTGATATTTCCTGACGAAAATCCTCTGTGGTTTTAGCGATCCCGCCATCTGCCACTTTTCGCCCGGCATTCGGCCCTAAAACCCCTAATCCCCCGGCGTTGGATACCGCTGCCGCAAGCTCTGCCGAGTTTAGCCACACCATAGAGGCTTGAATCACCGGCGTATCGATACCTAACAATGTCTGTAGTCTCATCATTTCATTCCTCACATGACAATTAATCAGCGGTAAATCACGGCGCTGGCATGAAGTTTGTTATTGCCGGAGACAGAAATAATTCTGTAGTGGCTGGCGTTTTTTGCTTTAGCTTGTTGTGCAATGTTCTTTTCAACCTCGCTCAGCGTTGTCATCGCTGAAACCGTCACGCTACCCACGCGTTGCATATTTTGCGGCTGTGTCTGTTGCGGTTGTGCCGCCAAAGCCGAGGCTGAGAACAGGCAGGCGGCAATGGCCAGGTTTACGGTGGTTTTTTTCATGTGAAATATCCTTTTGATAGTTAAAACAGCAAGATGTGTTACTTTTCTATTTTTGTAACGTTTGCTATTTAAACCCTACGTGAAGAATCAGGCTTGTGCAATAATTTTTTGTAATGATCATTATTTTAATTTAGAATAGCGCTTGTTCTCAGGGTAAGGCTTTATCATGATCGTTCCATCAAGGGTTCAGGAGCCGTGGAGATGAGTAAAAATCTAAAAGAGGTGAGCGTGCGCGGCAGACCGAAAAAATTTGATCGCGATAGCGTACTGGAAAAGGCGATGAACCTGTTCTGGCGCTTTGGCTATGAGCCTACGTCGATGTCTGAATTGATTGAAAGCACGGGAACCAAGCCTTCTTCGCTGTACGCAGAGTTCGGCAGCAAAGAGGGGCTATTTTGCGCGGCGGTGGAAAAATATCTGGCGACTTACGGCCAGGCCAGAGATGCGATCCTCGATCAGGACCAACTGCCATTACCGCAGGTGGTTGAACAACTGCTGCGTGCGAGCGTTGAATGGTTCACTGACGCCGAGATGCCTCCCGGCTGTTTTATGGTGGCAGCAACCTTTGGTATGTCTGCCACGGATGACGCGTTATTCCACCAACTTAGCCAGCAGCGAAATTCCGCCGAAAAAAAGGTGATTGAATGCCTCGAATGCCGTGTTGGCAAAGGAGAACTTCCGGGTAACACGAATTGTGCTTTATTAGGGAAGTATATCGTTAACGTTATTCAGGGTATGTCAGTGCAGGCGCGCAATGGCGCAACCCGAGACGAACTTTCCGGGCTGGTGGATATCTTTATGAGTCAGTGGCAAGCGATTTCTGCTGCCTAAAGCGGGGCAGGGAGTGAACTGCGATTGGTGAAAAGGCAGCCAGACGGCTGCCTGACTTTTAACTAGCGCTGACTGGCGTATTTAGGTGAACGCGGGCCATAAAGGATACCGCCATCTTGCCCGGCGGCAAGCAGACGCGTATTGGTAATGGCACCAATATCGTATCCTTTGTCGCTGATGGTATTAACGACCTGTGCAACAGCCGCAGTAATC
This sequence comes from Serratia sp. YWN4, assembly GCF_055790845.1. Classification (NCBI taxonomy): domain Bacteria; kingdom Pseudomonadati; phylum Pseudomonadota; class Gammaproteobacteria; order Enterobacterales; family Yersiniaceae; genus Serratia; species Serratia sp. YWN4. The sequence goes on along the minus strand of NZ_CM147696.1, from coordinate 3,186,097 downwards.
AGCATCCCAACAAGACCGCCACCGGAATTGTTGTTGTTCTCGTTGCTGGAGGCGGTAGCGCTGCCCGCCCACAACTGTTTACCGGTACGCAGATCGACCAGTTTGGCATTGACGGTGACGCGGGTTTCACTGTCGATCACGATATAGCTGGTGCCGTATTGGGTCACATCCAGGTACAGCACGGCGTCAGCGCCGAAGATCTTATGCAGCTTCTGGGTGCTGACCGCACGGATATCGTTGGCATTGGTCAAACCATTCTGCTGGAAGGTTTCTTCCACGACGGCGACGGGCAGCACGTAGTAGCCCGCTTCTGCCAGCGGCAAGGTAGCGCTAGAAAGTACGCTGTGACTGGCTTTGATATCAGGAGACTGACTGATCGGCGGCAGTACCAGAATCGACTTTGGCTTGCTGGCGTGGAAGGCTGCGTAGTCGTAAGGGGCTTTCTTGGCGCAACCCGCCAGCAGCAGTACGGCAACCGCCGCCAAAAGACCTAATGCACGTTTCATTTGAAACTCCCTTTATCTTTGCTCATCAGGAAATCCATAAACGGTGCTGATTCTGGGAACAGTGATTTTTCGGTATTGAATTCAGCCATTGCCAGTTCGGTTCTGCCGGTTTTCACGTACAGCATACCGAGATGAGCATGTAAACCCGGTGGTACGGCCTGACCTTTCGCGCGAGATTTTTCGAGGATCTCTTTTAACGAGGCGATCTGCTCTTCCGGGCTGGAAGCGTCCTGCTGATAATATTGGTATACCGTCTTCTGGTAACCATCCCAGTTGTAAAGAGGTTTTTCGGGCGTAGCACAACCACCCAGCAGAGTGGCTGCCAGCAGCACTCCGCCAATTTTTTTATTAATCATCATGATTCTTTTTTATAATCCGTTAGTTGGCTGGGCGCCATGCACCACTTTCAATCCCTGCAACCAGGTTGTTAACCGCTTCGCGCACGGCCAAGTCCAGCACTTTGCCGTTCAAGGTTGAGTCGTAGCTTGCCGTGCCGCCAAAACCGATGACTTCGCGGTTCGACAGGCTGTATTCCCCTGCGCCTTGGCTGGAGTAAACAACTTCAGAGGTTTGCACGTTAACCACGTTCAGATTGACTTTGGCATAAGCAACCTGGGATTTACCGCGCCCCAGAATGCCCCACAGTTGCTGATCGCCCACTTCCTTGCGACCGAACTCGGTGACATCGCCAGTGATCACATAGCTTGCGCCTTTCAGGGTTTGTTGCTGGCCTTTAATACCCGCTTCGGCTTTCAATTCATCCATATTGGCGCGATCCAGTACGTTGAAGCGGCCAGTTTGTTGCAGATGGGTGATCAGGATGGTTTTTGACTGGTTGCCCAGGCGATCAACGCCATCGGAAAAAACACCGTTCATATAGCTGGAGCGGTTATCAAATTTGCCGACAGCGATTGGGCTACGCACACCTTGATAAGTTGTATTGTAGGAGGCGACCTTGGGTACTTCGAGCGAACGAGAAGACTCTGAAGCACAACCTGCCAATAGGCTGGTTAGGGTAAGAGAACAAATAATGAGTGATTTTTTCATCGAAATGAAATCTCTCCATGATGATCAAGTCGGGAAATACTCCCCATGTATAATTACAAGAGAGTTATTTAGCTAATGTATATTTAAGTGAGGTATCAGTATGTTTTGGTAAACGTGATAGTTTCACGGCGCACATCCTACCAGAAAGATGTTTCTTAAAGGATAACGCCGTGCACTTTATATGAAATTTTTATCGCATAACGGGATGAGTCTTTTCGGCGATCCCCAGTCACTCGGTTTTCTAAGCTCCTGGGGATTTTTACTGATTGCAGAACTTAGCCAATCGTCATCAGGCTGGCGTTGCCACCCGCGGCGGCGGTGTTGACGCTTAACGAACGTTCGATCAACAGGCGCTCCAGCAGAATATGGGTTTCGCCGTGGGCGAAGCCCTGCACCGAGACAATGGCACCGCTGCGCTGGGCAACCTGCTCGCACAGGGTGCGTAACTGGTCGGCATCACCGTGGTAGATCGCGGCATCAAACTCCACCTTATCCTGTTGCCAGTCCTTGCTGAAGCTGATGCGTGCCTGCACGGCGGCGGGCAAGCGGCGGAACAGCGTGCGTTGCAACTCGGCTTCCGGCCACAGCACCTGGCTGCCCACTGCCAGCACGGCAGCTAACTGGATCAGCGCATCGGCCTCGTTATCGGCCAGGCACAGCACGCGTTCACGCGGCAGCAGGGCGTAAGTGTTGCGCTCCCCGGTCGGGCCCGGCAGCGGCCGCACGGTGCCGCCTTGACCAAGCTCGGCATACTGCTGTGCCAACGCTACCAGGTCGGGCTGGTTTTCGGCAACGGCCCACTGTTCCAACGCCTGATGCGCGGCCAGCAGGGCCGGGCGCGCCGTGGCTTCCAACGGGCGTTCGCTGTCTTGGCGATTCAGCGTGCGTTGTACCGCATCCATTGGGCGACTGGCGAGCAGGCGATACAGATAGAGCGGGCCACCGGCTTTCGGACCGGTGCCGGACAGGCCTTCGCCACCAAACGGTTGTACGCCAACCACTGCGCCAACCATATTGCGGTTAACGTATAGGTTGCCGACTTTGGCGTTGCCGGTTACGCGGGCGATGGTTTCATCGATACGCGTATGAATACCCAGCGTCAGGCCATAACCGGTGGCGTTGATCTGCTCAACCAGTTTGTCCAGATTGGCGCGCTGATAACGCACTACGTGCAATACCGGGCCAAAGATCTCTTTTTGCAACTCATCGAAGCTTTCCAGTTCGATCAGCGTTGGCTTAATAAAGGTGCCGCGTGCCCACTCTTTTTCATCCTGCACGTTGCCTTTGGCGGCCTGATAAACCTTGCGGCCTTTGGCGCGCATGGCTTGAATATGGCGCTCAATGCCGGTTTTGGCTTCAATATCAATCACCGGGCCGATATCGGTAGCCAGGCGTTCCGGGTTGCCCATGCGGCATTCGGCCATGGCTCCGCGCAGCATTTGCAGCGTGTGCTCCGCCACATCCTCCTGAATACACAGGATGCGCAGGGCAGAACAGCGTTGACCTGCGCTGTCGAAGGCGGAAGCCACCACGTCGGTCACTACCTGCTCGGTGAGTGCGGAAGAGTCGACGATCATCGCGTTCAGGCCACCGGTTTCGGCGATCAGCGGCGTTGGGCGGCCCTGTGGATCCAGGCGGCCAGCGATACTGCGTTGCAGAATACCCGCCACGTCGGTGGAGCCGGTGAACATTACGCCACGCACGCGGGCGTCGTTAACCAATACCGAACCCACGGTTTCACCCTGGCCCGGCAGCAACTGCAATACGCCCTGAGGAATACCGGCCTCCAGCAGGATCCGCACCGCCTGTGCGGCCACCAGCGGGGTTTGTTCGGCCGGTTTAGCCAGCACGCTGTTGCCTGCGGCGAGCGCGGCAGCAATCTGGCCGGTGAAGATCGCCAGCGGGAAGTTCCACGGGCTGATACACACCACCGGGCCGAGCGGGCGATGGCTGTCGTTGGCGAAATCGTCACGCACCTGACCGGCGTAGTAGTGCAGGAAATCAACCGCTTCACGCACTTCGGCGATGGCGTTATTAAACGTTTTACCGGCTTCACGCACCAGAATGCCCAACAGGCTCTGCAACTGACTTTCCATCAGCTCTGCGGCGCGCTCCAGAATGGCGGCACGTTCAGTGGGCGGGGTGGCAAACCAGATTGGCCCGGCAGCGGCGGCGGCATCCAGCGCCCGGCTGACTTCACCTGCGGTGGCTTCACGCACATAACCGACGATATCACTCGGTTCGGCAGGGTTGAGCACCGGTTGTTCCGCGCCCTGATCCAGAGCGGCATCAATAATCGGTTCGGCACGCCACGGCTGCGCTGCGCTGGTGAGCAACGAGCTGGACAGCGAAGCTAAACGTTGCTCGTTGGAGAGATCCAACCCGCTGGAGTTGACGCGTTTGTCGCCGTACAGCTCCTGTGGCAACGGAATGCGCGGATGCGGCAGGCCGATTTGGCCTTCGCTGGCCGCCAGCGCTTCAACGGCGCTGACCGGATCGGCCACCAGTTCATCCAACGGCAAGGTAGCATCGGCGATACGGTTAACAAACGAGGTATTGGCCCCGTTTTCCAGCAGACGACGCACCAGATAGGCCAGCAGGGTTTCATGCGTACCCACCGGGGCGTAAATACGGCAAGGGCGGTTCAGCTTGCCATCGGCCACTTTACCCACCACCTGTTCGTACAGCGGTTCCCCCATGCCGTGCAGGCACTGGAATTCATACTGCCCTGGATAGTAGTTGTTACCGGCCAGATGGTAGATGGCGCTCAGCGTGTGGGCGTTGTGGGTGGCAAACTGCGGGTAAATCAGGTTCGGTACCGCCAGCAGCTTACGGGCGCAGGCCAGATAAGAAACGTCGGTATACACCTTGCGGGTATAAACCGGATAACCTTCCAGGCCATCCATCTGGGCGCGTTTGATTTCGCTATCCCAGTAAGCACCTTTCACCAGGCGGATCATCAGGCGACGGCGGCTGCGGCTGGCCATATCAATAACCGCATCAATAGCAAACGGGCAGCGCTTCTGGTAAGCCTGGATCACGAAGCCAATGCCGTTCCAACCGGCCAACTGCGGCTCAAAGCACAGTTTTTCCAGCAGATCGAGTGAGATCTCCAGACGATCGGCTTCTTCGGCGTCAATGTTGATGCCGATATCATATTGGCGCGCCTGTAAGGTCAGCGACAGCAGGCGCGGATACAGCTCTTCCATCACGCGATCGTACTGCGCGCGGCTGTAGCGCGGGTGCAGGGCCGAAAGTTTGATCGAAATACCTGGGCCTTCATAGATGCCACGGCCGTTAGAGGCTTTGCCGATGGCGTGGATCGCCTGCTGATAGGAAACCAGATACGCCTGCGCATCGGCTTCGGTCAGTGCCGCTTCGCCGAGCATGTCATACGAATAGCGGAAACCTTTGTCTTCCAGCTTGCGGGCGTTCGCCAGCGCTTCGGCGATGGTTTCACCGGTGACAAACTGCTCGCCCATCAGGCGCATCGCCATATCCACGCCTTTGCGGATCAAGGGCTCACCGCTTTTGCCGATAATCCGGTTCAGCGAGCTCGACAGGTTGGTTTCATTGTGGGTAGACACCAGCTTACCGGTGAATAACAAACCCCAGGTTGTCGCGTTAACGAACAGCGATGGGCTGCGGCCAAGGTGTGAATGCCAGTTGCCGTTGCTGATTTTGTCGCGGATTAATGCATCGCGCGTTGGTTTGTCTGGGATACGCAGCAGCGCTTCCGCCAGGCACATCAGTGCCACGCCTTCCTGTGAAGACAGCGAAAACTCCTGTAGCAACCCTTGCACCATACCGGCGCGGCCGATGGCCGTTTTCTGGTTGCGCATCTTCTCGGCAATGCCATACGCCAGTTTGTGGGTGGCCTGGGCCAGATCGGCCGGTAAGCGTGCCTGCTCAAGCAGCATCGGCACTGCTTCGGTTTCCGGGCGGCGATAGGCGGCGGTAATGGCAGCGCGGCTCACGGACTGCGGCAGGATCTGCTCGGCAAATTCCAGGAATGGCTGATGGGACTCTTCGTAGGTTTGCGGCATAATGTCGTCCGCTTCGGCCAGCCCGGCAGCGGCGAGCGCCGGGAGTTCGGGAATATCGGAACCGCTTTCGAGGCGCTCGAGGTAATTAAAAATGGCTTGCTTGATTAGCCAGTGCGGTGTGCGATCAATGCGTTGTGCCGCGTTTTTAATCCGGTCACGTGTGGCTTCATCAAGCTTTACGCCCATGGTGGTAGTGGCCATGCCAATCCAACTCCTGTGTGTAGAACCTATCCCAGCAGGTTGATAAACCCTGTGCAGATAAGCCTGCTGGGATAGGTTCGTGGAAAGGTTGTGTCATTAATGCGGACAATATCCAGCATGTTGCAACTTTGTGCAACCTTGTTAAATCAGGCTCGTGAGCGAAGTGTGATTTCAATCGGTTTTTTAACATGAAACGACGGCAGGTTTCTTGCTGGCATTGGTACTTCTTTGCGGGTAGAGGCGGTATTTCCCTGCTGTTATCGGGGATAAAGGAGAGGTGCAACTCATTTTGTGATTGATGGGTGCAACCAATGGAGGGGGTAAATGTGACGCAGGGTAAACTTTGTGTAACTTTATTGTTAAACATCTTGTTGGTTGTTGATAGCGTCATCTAGGATAGCCAACGTTTAGGCAATACCGGGCAAAAACTCTATTCATCCGCCCCACGTTTCGGCACTTTGGTGGGTGAAATACATCGCATCGCAAACAGCGTGAATAAAAATACCCGATAGATTTCAAGCGGTGGCCAACAACGCTACGCCTGAAAAATGAAGGGAATAATGAAAGTGGAGAGTGGAATGACAATGAGCACACCAATGCTGGTGACCTTCCTGGTGTACATTTTCGGGATGATCTTAATCGGCTTACTCGCCTATCGGGCGACCAACAACTTTGATGATTATATTCTGGGTGGCCGCAGCCTGGGCAGCGTGGTCACCGCGCTTTCCGCCGGGGCATCCGACATGAGCGGCTGGTTGCTGATGGGCCTGCCGGGCGCGATCTTCCTTTCGGGTATTTCGGAAAGCTGGATCGCCATCGGCCTGACGATGGGTGCTTACCTCAACTGGAAGCTGGTGGCTGGCCGGTTGCGTGTGCATACCGAAGCCAACAACAACGCCCTGACGCTGCCAGACTATTTCACCAGCCGTTTTGAAGACAACAGCAAACTGCTGAGGATTATTTCCGCCATCGTCATTCTGGTGTTTTTCACTATCTATTGTGCTTCCGGCATCGTTGCCGGTGCGCGTCTGTTTGAAAGCACCTTCGGTATGAGCTACGCCACCGCGCTGTGGGCCGGTGCGGCCGCGACCATCCTTTACACCTTTATCGGTGGGTTCCTGGCGGTCAGCTGGACCGATACCGTGCAGGCCAGCCTGATGATTTTTGCGCTGATCCTCACGCCGGTGATCGTGATTTTCGCCGTTGGCGGGATCGACAGTTCGATGCTGGTGATTGCCGCTAAAAACCCGGCCAACGTCGATATGATGAAAGGGCTGAATTTTGTCGCCATCCTGTCGCTGATGGGGTGGGGGCTGGGGTATTTCGGCCAGCCGCACATTCTGGCGCGTTTCATGGCGGCAGATTCTCACCGGACTATCCGCAGCGCACGCCGTATCAGCATGATCTGGATGATCCTGTGTCTGGCTGGCACCATTGCGGTGGGCTTCTTCGGTATCGCCTATTTTGCTAACAACCCGGATCAGGCGGGGAATGTGTCGCAAAATGGTGAGCGGGTCTTTATCGAACTGGCGATGCTGCTGTTCAACCCTTGGATTGCCGGTATTCTGCTGTCGGCGATTCTGGCTGCGGTGATGAGTACCCTAAGCTGCCAGTTGCTGGTGTGTTCAAGTGCCATCACGGAAGATTTATACAAAGCCTTCCTGCGTAAAGGTGCCAGCCAGCGTGAACTGGTGTGGGTGGGGCGTGCCATGGTGCTGGTGGTTGCCCTGGTGGCGATCGCGCTGGCCGCTGACCCGGAAAACCGCGTACTGGGCCTGGTCAGCTACGCTTGGGCAGGTTTCGGTGCTGCATTTGGCCCGGTGGTGCTGATCTCGGTCATGTGGTCACGCATGACCCGCAACGGCGCACTGGCCGGTATGCTGGTGGGAGCGATTACCGTGATCGTCTGGAAGCACTATGCCTGGCTGGATCTGTATGAAATCATCCCGGGCTTCCTGTTCGGCAGTATCTCTATCGTGCTGGTCAGCCTGATGGGCCGTAAGCCTTCGGCCACCATGACCGAACGTTTTGATCTGGCTGAAGCCGAGTTTAAAACGGTGTAATGCCTGTTTAACCTCTCCCCGGCCATCGGGGAGAGGTTTCAACATCCCCCTTCCTGCACCGCTTTCCTGCGCTCGCTGTAACAACTGGCGACATTTGATTAGAAAAAATCACGCATCTGGCTCTTGTATTTCTTTTCATCATAATGATAATCACTATCGTTCTTGTTTACTTTTCTTTACATTGACTGCTGCTGGATAACTCGCGTGCCAGCGCCTTTTCAGGGGTTACTCATTTATGTTCGTTCCCTTCCTTATCATGTTCCGTGAGGGGCTGGAGGCCGCGCTGATCGTCAGCCTGATCGCCAGCTATCTGAAGCGTACTCAGCGTGGCCAATGGCTTGGCGTCATGTGGATTGGGGTGATAGTTGCCGCCGCTCTGTGCTTGGCGCTAGGCATCTTCATCAATGAAACCACCGGCGAATTCCCGCAAAAACAGCAGGAGCTGTTCGAAGGGCTGGTAGCGATAGTGGCAGTCTGCATTCTGACCTATATGGTGTTCTGGATGCGTAAGGTGTCCAAGTCGGTCAAGGTGCATCTGGAAGGGGCGATCGATAACGCGCTCAGCTCCGGCAAAGGCCAAGGCTGGGCGCTGGTGGCGATGGTGTTTTTTGCCGTTGCGCGTGAAGGGCTGGAATCGGTGTTTTTCCTGCTGGCGGCGTTCCAGCAGGATGTCGGTATCGAAGCGCCGATCGGTGCGCTTCTGGGGTTGGGAAGTGCCATTATCGTGGGCATGCTGATCTACTGGGGCGGCGTGAGGCTGCATCTGGCCAAATTCTTCAAATGGACCAGCCTGTTTATTCTGTTCGTCGCCGCCGGTTTGGCGGCGGGGGCGATCCGCGCTTTCCACGAAGCGGGCCTGTGGAATCACTTTCAGGATATCGCCTTTGATCTCAGCAACCAGCTATCAACCCATTCGTTGCTAGGAACGCTGCTGGAGGGGATGTTCGGTTACCAAGAAGCACCAACGGTCAGCGAAGTGGCGGTCTATTTCCTGTATCTGATCCCAGCCTTGATATTCTTTTTCCTGCCGCAGCGTACGGGGCCAGCAGCGATCCCGGCGCAACGTAAAACTCATCATTAATTTAATAGGGAATCTCACATGTCTACTCCGTTATTCCGCCGCAAGGCGCTGTTGTTAACTCTTCCTGCATTAGCGTTCAGCCTCAATGCGCTGGCGGCGGATGTGCCGCAGGTCAAGGTTACCGTTAACGACAAGCAGTGTGAACCGATGCAGTTGACCGTTCCGGCAGGGAAAACCCAGTTTGTGGTGCATAACGTCAGCCAGAAAAACCTTGAGTGGGAAATCCTCAAAGGGGTGATGGTGGTGGAAGAGCGTGAGAATATTGCACCGGGTTTCACTCAGAAGATGACGGCCAACCTGGAGCCGGGCGAATATGACATGACCTGCGGCCTGTTGAGCAACCCGAAAGGCAAGCTGACGGTCACTGCCGCGGCCGATGCGGCAAGCGATGGCAAACCGAACGCCATGGATCTGGTTGGCCCGATTGCCGAATACAAAGTCTATGTCACCAAAGAGGTCGAAGGGTTGGTTAAGCAGACCAAACTGTTTACCGATGCGATCAAGGCCGGTGATGTGGCACAGGCGCGTAAACTGTATGCGCCAACCCGCCAGCATTACGAGCGCATCGAACCGATTGCCGAACTGTTCTCCGATCTGGATGGCAGCATTGATGCCCGCGAAGACGATTATGAGAAAAAGGCAGAGGATCCGAACTTCACCGGTTTCCACCGCCTCGAGAAAGCGCTGTTTGCCGATAACACCACCCAAGAGATGGGCCACTATGCCGAGCGTCTTTACAACGACACGCTTGAACTGCAAAAACGGATTGGCGAATTAACCTTCCCGCCGAGCAAAGTGGTCGGTGGGGCTGCGGGCCTGATTGAAGAAGTGGCGGCCAGCAAGATCAGCGGTGAAGAAGATCGTTACAGCCGTACCGACCTGTGGGATTTCCAGGCTAACGTGGATGGCGCGCAGAAGATCGTCAATCTGCTGCGGCCGCTGCTGGAAAAAGCCAACAAGCCATTGCTGGAGAAGATCGACGCTAACTTTAAAACGGTGGATAGCGTGCTGGCGAAGTACAAAACCGCAGAGGGTTATGAATCTTACGAGAAGCTGACCGATGCGGATCGCAACGCGATGAAAGGGCCAATCACCACGCTGGCGGAAGATTTAGCGCAGCTGCGCGGCGTTTTGGGTCTGGATTAAGGGCGGCATATCATGAGTCATCATCTCGGCCCGGAAAACGGGTCGTTAACTCAAAAAGAGGGAGCCGCATCGCCATCTCGTCGGCGTTTGCTGCAAGGGTTGGGCATGATGGGCGGCGCGTTGGCGCTAGGCGGGAAGGCGGTGGCGCAGGCGGAGGACAAAACAGCAGAACCGCTGGCGCAGCCACAGGATGAACGTTGGCAGAAACAGCCGTTCTATGGCCCGCATCAGGCGGGTATTCTCACCCCACAGCAGGCGGCAATGATGCTGGTGGCCTTCGACGTGTTGGCCACCAATAAACAGGATCTTGAGCGGTTATTCCGGCTGTTGACCACGCGTATTACCTTTCTCACCAGCGGCGGAAAAGCGCCGGAGATCGACCCTAAACTGCCTCCGCTGGATTCTGGCATCATGGGGCCGGAAATCTACCCGGATAACCTGACGATCACCCTGTCTGTCGGAGCTTCGCTGTTTGATGAGCGTTTCGGCTTGCAGGCGCATAAACCGCTGCGTTTGCAAAAAATGACGCGTTTCCCGAACGATTCGCTGGATGCCGCTTTGTGCCATGGCGATCTGTTGCTGCAAATTTGCGCCAATACCAATGAAACCGTGATCCACGCGCTGCGCGATATCATCAAACATTCACCGGACTTGCTCAGCGTACGCTGGAAGCGTGAAGGGTTTATCTCTGCCCATGCGGCGCGCAGTAAAGGTAAAGAAACGCCGATCAATCTGCTCGGTTTTAAAGACGGCACCGCCAACCCGAAAACCAGCGATAAACCGCTGATGGATCAGGTGGTATGGGTGGGAAATAGTGAAGGCGAACCTGCCTGGGCGGTGGGGGGCAGCTATCAGGCCGCACGTATTATCCGTTTCCACGTAGAGTTTTGGGATCGGACGCCGTTGCAGGAGCAGCAAACCATCTTCGGCCGTGAAAAGCACAGCGGTGCGCCGTTGGGTATGCAGCATGAGCATGACGAACCGGATTATGCCAAAGATCCTGAAGGCAAGATGATCCCGCTGGATGCGCATATTCGGTTGGCCAACCCACGCACGCCGCAAACCCAGAGCAGCCTGATGCTGCGCCGGGGTTACAGTTATTCGCTGGGCGTCTCTAATTCCGGTCAACTGGAAATGGGGCTGCTGTTTATCTGTTATCAGGCGGATCTGGAAAAAGGTTTCCTGGCGGTGCAGAAACGGTTGGATGGCGAAGCCTTGGAGGAATACGTCAAGCCGATTGGCGGCGGGTACTTCTTTGTATTGCCGGGGGTTAAAGAAGCGGGTGATTATTTGGCCAGCGGCTTATTACAAGCCTGAAACGTTGACCGATCGGTTAAAGGCACAGTGCAGACTGTGCCTTTTTACTTGCTTATATTTTAATCTGGCAATCAAAATGTCATTGCCGGATTTTAATCATAACTTGTTGATCTAAATTGAGGATTAAATTTTTCTGGCAGGGCGTAAACGGCGTGATATAGTGTTTTTGCGTGTTCTGAAAACAAGACAATTAAATTTATTTACATTTTAGTAACACGCCGAGTTTGAATGTCATTATACTGTAATCATCTGGCGGTAGTTTCACACGGTGCACAGCTTGAAGCTGTAAATATCACTGCGGGGATCGCTAATGGTAAAGTCCTTGGTTGGGCTACAAAAGACAAATAACATCTCCTCCCTGATGACTCGTTATAACGAGGGTGCCCCCTCCGCCTCTCAATTTCTGACTGAATCCTGGCTCTCCTTTCGCCCTAATCTGGCTGTCACACTCTCTTATTATCGACAAACCGCGTTGTCCTGCGAAGAAACGGTGCATTGCCATGCTGCCGCATATTCGCGTTATTCATCGGCTTATATTGGCTCTAAAGGAAGCCAAAACCTAATACGTGTGTGAAACATAATCGCGCGACACCTGATGCCGCTGCGGTAGGTGAAACAAACTGTAAGGTGCCAACTATGGGAAGACAAAAAGCAGTGATCAAAGCACGTCGTGAAGCCAAACGCGTTATTCGTCGTGACGCACGTAGTCATCGCCAGCGTGAAGAAGAAAGCGTGACCTCGCTGGTACAAATGGGTGGTGTTGAATCTATCGGCATGGCACGCGACAGCCGCGATACTTCTACTATCGAGGCGAGAACCGAAGCTCAAGGTCATTACTTATTAGCCATAGAAAACAAACAGTTGATATTTGCCACTGGCGAAGCTGGTTGCGGCAAAACGTTCATCAGCGCTGCCAAAGCGGCAGAAGCTCTGATACATAAAGAGGTGGATCGGATTATTGTTACCCGTCCGGTTTTGCAGGCGGATGAAGACCTCGGCTTTTTGCCTGGGGATATCTCTGAGAAATTCGCCCCTTATTTCCGGCCGGTGTATGACATTTTGCTGCGCCGTTTAGGATCGTCGTTTATGCAATACTGCCTGCGACCAGAAATCGGCAAGGTAGAGATCGCGCCTTTCGCTTATATGCGCGGGCGTACCTTTGAAAATGCGGTGGTGATCCTGGACGAAGCCCAGAACGTCACGGCAAGCCAGATGAAGATGTTCCTGACCCGTTTGGGCGAGAACGTGACGGTGATCGTCAATGGGGATATCACCCAGTGCGATTTACCACGCGGCGTGAAATCCGGCCTTAGCGACGCGTTGGAGCGCTTCGAAGAGGACGAGATGGTGGGTATTATTCGCTTTGATAAACAGGACTGCGTCCGCTCGGCACTGTGCCAGCACACGCTCAACGCTTACGATTAATCGAATCGCTGTTAATCAACGGGGTGCCAAGTGGCACCCCGTTTTGTCTGCACTCTGCAACTTCAAATACGCAGGAAGAAGTATCAGGCAAAAATCGTCATCATATAAGCGGCGAACAGCGCCAGATGCGCGGTGCCGTTCAGCACGTTGGTTCTGCCGGTAGAGAAGGAGATGTGGCACAGGATCAACACCGTCAGCATCACCACCATATGCGGTGCTTGCAGGCCGAAGATCAGCGTCTGGCCGGTCAGGGTGGCGATAATCGTCACCGCAGGCACGGTCAGGGAGATAGTTGCCAGCACGGAACCGAAGAACAGGTTCATGGCGCGCTGTACCTGGTTATTCAGCACTGCACGTAATGCCCCCAGCCCTTCTGGCGACAGAATCAGCAACGCCACCAGGAAGCCGGTGAACTGCGTTGGTGCATTCAGCTTGGTCAACAGGCCTTCCAGCGGATTGGCGTTGAACTTGGTCACGGCAATTACCGCAACCAGATGCACGATCAACCACACCGCATGCCATAGGCTGCTGTGAGAAGAGGGTTTACCGTGATGAGGGTCGCCATCGTCACCGTCGTCTTCGTGTTCATACACGAACAGGCTTTGGTGGGTCTTGGTCTGGATCAGCAGGAACACGCCGTACATCGCCGCCGAAATCGCCGCCACCAGCAATGATTGCCCAACGCTGAAGTTACCGCCCGGTAGCGCACTCGGCAGCACCAGCACGATGATCGCCAACGGGAAAATCGCCATCAGATACTGTTTGATCCCACCGAGGTTAACGTACTGGGTGGCGAATTTGCGCCCACCGAGCAGCAGGGCAACGCCAACCAGCCCAGCGGTGACAATCATGATGATCGAATACAGCGTGTCGCGCATCAGGGCGGGTGCGGCGTCACCGGTCGCCATCAGTGCCGAGATCAGGCTCACTTCCAGAATCACGACCGACAGGCTGAGGATCAGCGAGCCGTAGGGTTCGCCGAGCCGATGGGCCAGCACGTCGGCATGACGCACCACGCTGAAAGCACTGCTGAGGATCCCCACCAGCGCCACAATATTAATCGCGACAATCAGCGGAAAACTGGCGGTACCGCCCCACAGGTTGAGCACAACCAGCGCAGCAATAGGAAACATGAGTGAATATTCGGTATGGCGGGATTTGGATCGGCCAGGATCGTTGTGCGACTTCATTTCGGTGATTCTCCTTCTCAAACTGCATGGCCCGTCATCGCAGAACACCCGAAGAAGCGGCCGTTCTGCGTATCCAGAAAGCTGTTACGCCCCAAGAGTTTCAGACCGCAGGCAGGTAGCGACTCAGCGGATCCCCGTAGCTTGTAAACCAAGTAGCCGGAGCGTGCAAAGGCAACCAACCCCTGCTGCTTGAAAGGCGAAGGGGACAATAATAATAGGATACACCCTGCGTATGACACCGGGTAATGATGTGATGTTGTTTTAACTTGGGAAAGCAATGGGTTGCTTTATGTGACAAGCCTAACAAAAAAACCGCAGTTTATGCGGTTTTTTTTACGTACTTTTACGTAAGAACGTGCTTTTTTTATGCTAAGTGACCATAAAATCACTTTAGCCATGCATTATCGTGGTAAATCAGACAGAAATTGACCGTTAGGCGTCAATGTTATCCATAATCTCATGCCTTTTATGATGATAACCCTCCTCATTTAGCCCTTCACGCCAGTAAGGTACGGCATAAAGCTGGTTACGATCGCATTTCCATTCGCGGCGCAGGTAACGGCGCAGCTCTACCACCAAGCGATCTTCACCCGCCAGCCAGAAATGCGTACCCGCCTGTGGCAGCGGTTGGGCACGGAATTGGGTGATGAGTTCCGCGGTTTTCTCGGTGCTGCCAATGAACCAGCTCAGTTCAACGCCAGCCGGTTTTTGCAGGTCAATCATATCTGCCGGTGTATCGACGCGAATAAATGCATGCCCTGCGCTGCCGGAGGGCAGGTTTTCCAGCAGAGCGGCGATCGCGGGCAGTGACGACGGGTCACCTGCCAGACAATAAAAATCTGCGGCTGGCAGCATGGGTTTCGGGCCACCAGGGTTGCTGATACCGATTTTATCGCCTGGTTTAGCCTGGCGAGCAAAGTTCACCGCCGGGCCGCTGTGATCGTGCAGCGCGAACTCAATATCGATCTCCGCCTGCTGTGGCCGCACGGCACGTATCGAATAGGTGCGGATGATCGGGCGCAAAGCGTCGGCAGCCCATACTGGCCCATTGTCGCTCAGCGTGGGGAGATCCGGCTGCGTTTGGCCTGCGAGTGGCAGAAAGACCTTAATATGGGCAGCGGCGGCGTCTGCTGGGTAATGGCATAAGTCCGGAGCGCTGAAGGTGATACGGCGCAGGTGTGGCGTAATATCGCGCAGACGGGTTACTTCGATCAAATAGGGGGCGCGGGTGCGTGGGGTATCGGTAGTCACAGTGTTCTCCTTTTATCATTCTGCGCCGAGTATATCATGCCATATGATAATGAGAATCGTTTGATTTGTGTGGGGCGAAGTCTGTCTGCTGGGAGAGGGACTGTTTTTTGTATGGGCCACTTGGTTAAGAAAATGTTTGAGAGATGACGGTAGGGGGAAAATATTACCGCAATTAATATTGACGCTGTTACATCCCAATACTTTCTCACACTAAATTAGCGTGGAAACTTGATTACATTGCAAGAACCGAATAAGGTTATTTATATAACAGCGGTGTTATTGAATTAATAAATTTCCGCAAAACTAAATTTCAAAGATGCAGTGGCGAAAAGGGATTAGGGCAATCCTATTCCCAGGAGGTTGTAGTCGGTGTTAACACGAGATTTTCTGCAAAAGGCAGATTGCAAAACTGCATTTGGCACAATTGAAGAGTCGCTGCTGCTAACACCAGAACAGCGTTTGGCATCATTGGAGTGTACGCTGTCACGCCGCCCAGATAATAGCCCGGTGTGGATATTTGGCTACGGTTCACTGATGTGGAACCCGGTATTTGAATCCGACGAAGTCCGGCCTGCCACTTTGCAGGGCTGGCACCGCGCGTTCTGCCTGCGGTTGACCGCCGGGCGCGGTACGCTGCATCAGCCAGGGCGCATGCTGGCACTGAATGAAGGCGGGCAGACCACCGGCCTGGCGTTTCGGTTGCCGGAAGAGAAACTGCATGAAGAACTGGAGCTGCTGTGGAAACGCGAGATGATCACCGGTTGTTATCTGCCAACCTGGTGTGATCTGACGCTGGAAGATGGCAGAGTGGTGAGCGCGCTGGTGTTCGTGATGAACCGGCAGCATCCGTTGTTTGAGGAAGATACGCGCCATCAGGTGATTGCCCCCTTGATCGCCCGTGCCAGCGGCCCGTTGGGCACCAATGCGCAGTACCTGTTTGCGTTGGATAAGGAGTTAAAAAACTACGGCATGCAGGACGACTACATTGGCGATCTGGTCAACACGGTGCGCCAATGGCTGCAACAGCACAACAGATCTGGCCTGATCGGTGGTGAAGCTACCGCTTGAGCAAGATCGCTCAGGATTTCTCTTCATGGCGCAGGTTGTTGCGCCATGCTGGTTTTTATCTCACCGCTTATATATCTAATCCCTCTATTTAATAACTTTTCTCTGCATGGCCTTTTTATCTTCGCTTGGATAAATTATCTTAATGCATTGATTTAGATGGTTTTATTTTATTTTTCAAATAAAATGAATTAATTGGCAACCAGGCAAGAGGCATTTAGTATTAAAAGGCATAAGTAAAGGTTATTTCTTATTTGTCCCTCCTGAGCAGATTCCGTATCAATGTTGTTAACAATATGGGTCGCAAGAGGGCATTGGATGAACTTTCAGCAATTAAAAATTATCCGTGAGTCGGCACGCTGCAACTACAACCTGACGGAGGTTGCCAACACTTTATTTACCTCGCAATCTGGGGTTAGCCGCCATATTCGTGAGTTGGAAGAAGAGTTGGGGATCGAGATATTTATCCGTCGCGGGAAACGGTTATTAGGCATGACGGAACCGGGTAAAGAACTGCTGGTAGTGGCCGAGCGTATCCTGAACGATGCGAATAATATTCGTCGTCTGGCCGATGTTTTCAGCAACAATGATTCCGGCCAATTGCATATTGCCACCACCCATACTCAGGCGCGTTATAGTCTGCCGGGCGTGATCAAAGAGTTTCGTGCGCTGTATCCGCGCGTGCGAGTGGTGCTCAATCAGGGCAACCCGGAAGAGATTGTGGCGATGCTGGCTTCCGGCGAGGCAGATATCGGTATCGCCAGCGAACGCTTGTTCAATGATGAGTCGCTGGCGGCTTTTCCTTATTACCGCTGGCACCATGCCATTCTGGTGCCGGAAGGGCATGAACTGACGCGCCAGCCACGGATAACGCTGGAAATGCTCAGTACGTTGCCGTTGATCACCTATCGCCAGGGGATCACCGGGCGTTCGCGGTTGGATGAGGCTTTCAAAGCGGCAGGGCTGACGCCGGATATTGCACTGAGCGCCCAGGATTCTGACGTGATCAAAACCTATGTTGAACTGGGGCTAGGGGTGGGCATCGTTGCCGATATCTCTTTTGAAAAAGAGCGCGATCGTGGGTTGGTCTGTCTTGATGCCGAACATCTGTTTGCAGCCAATACCGTCTGGTTGGGGTTGAAACGCAGTCAGTTACAACGCAATTATGCCTGGAAATTTATCCAACTCTGTAATCCCACGCTTTCACTGACGGAAATTAAAGAGAAAGTGTTCTCAGCCCAACTGGAACCGGTGATTGACTATCAGATTTGATGCCGGAAGCGTTTAGCACGGTGAATGCTGGTTGGTTTGCCCTCGCGTGGTGCAAAGATGCATGACGGTTGTGCGGTTGTCTCGGGTTTAGTGGCGTTATGCCTGAGATTTCGGTCTGAATAAACTGGCATACAAACTGCATTCAGTCACTGCCTGGGTTGTTCAAACGGGCAACTAACCATGATTCGTTTAAAAGCGTCCGTTCAGCATGTTTACCCCAATGGTCGAGCGTGCTGTTCGGACGTTTTTTATTTTACTCGGGTGTGCCGTTGGCAAGACCCAACTTATTGACGATGGACAGCAGGCTATCGGTCAGCAAAGACTGGAGATCGCCGTACCAGAACTGCTGCACGCCGGTCAGAGTGATATACAGGTAAGAACCTACGCCGAGGGAAAAACAGAGCAGAGTAAGTATGACTCTGCTGGGGAGGTCTTTTAGATTTCCGTACACCATGACCATAAAGATCAGTACAAAAATCATCATATTGAATGAGTAGCGGTTGGAGATCTCTTCAAAGCTGCTGGTAGCGAAGAATATTGCACAGGTATAGAGAAACATCAGACGCACGGAGTAGGCCGCTCGCTCAAATTGCTGGGAGGGCGAATGGAACTTGTTGCGAGCAAAGATATAAAGCGATTCCACCACACCGATATATAACAGCGTCACCATGATTTTTCGTGCCGGGTTATTGCCGTAATCGCCGGTGACGTAGGCTTCTGCCCTGGTGGCCAGAAAGTCATTACTCAGCATGCTGGTTAGTTTTGGCATCAGAAATGCCCCGCCAAAATAGCACACGGCAAAGATAAGCAGGGCGGTGAGGGTGGAAAGTGTACGCAATCGCTGTGGCAGCAGTACAAAAGGCAAGAAAAGATACGCGGAGAAATGGCTTAGTGAAGCCATGATAATCCACAGCAGCATACGTCCGCGATGCTGTTCCGACACGGCGAATACCAGGAACGACAACGCCAACCCTTGGCGCAGCAGGTTGCCGTATAACCCTTGGAAGTTATATTGGCAGCAGAACAGGAACAGAATTGCAGCAAAGTAGATGCTGGAAAGCCGATACACACCGATGGCTAAGACCACAAAGCTGACAATAAAGAACAATGCGAAGGCACCATTATTGATGCCAAATAAAAGAGCACAGAGTTTGAACAAGAAGTGAGAAATGAAATCGGCACCGGAAAATTGTTCTAGCCATTCCACCAGGTTGTAACCGTCACTCTGTTGTATTTCAAAGTAGTAGCGGACCTTGTCATTCATCACCGAATCGAGGTTTTTGGTCGCGAGTGGAACAACGCTCGCGACCATCAGCATGATGAAAGCCGCGGCGTTTAAAGCGTGGCTGGATTGCTGGCGTAAAATGGTCACAGCGGCAATTAAGCCAGCACCGAGCACCAAAGCAATATAGGGAGCGATGTAGAAGCCACCGGCTGCGCACAACAATAGCAACCAACGGAAACCTGAGCCTTGATTCAGAGAAGTTGAAAACGAATGGCTCATCGAAGTCAGCATGGTAAGTTCCGTCGTTTTAATCGTGCTGTGTAGGCTAACATTCGGCTCTGATCGGGCACAGTAAGTTTTAATAAAACCATCAAGGTTTCATATTTCACGTTGATACGGCTGATTTATGCCGTATTTTTACGTGTAAAATTCTATCAGCAGTAAGATAAAAGTAGGTTCCACTCGATTGATCGTTACGGTGTAGAGACTTGAAACGTGTTTCCCAAAATAAGGGGGTAATAGGTGTCGTCAGCAAATTTACCCATAAGGTTCCTGGCAGAGTGTCAGTTATTACGATATTTAATCTCCGTTACCCTGTTGTCGAAAGAGTATTATAAAATTGTAAAAATAGAAGTCCGTGAGGCTAATTCATCATCACAGGTTCAAATTCTAATCATTTGTAGGTACTCGCGTTAGCGTTATTGATCGCAATATGTTTTTCATCGGTAACTTTTAATATATAAAGATCGCAAGCGAAATCTGATGAGATAGTTCTCATATATTGATAGCCACGCACTTTATATGAGAATAAGCAATGGGATTAAGTGGAAAATTATTTTTTGCGATGGGATTTGATTCGGATTTCACAAAAAAATATCAGATATAAAAAATATGACTAAATATTTTTCTTGATATTTATCAATAAAGTATGGATTTTTAATCCTATTGATATCGCCATGTAACATCTGTTTTTCTTGTTTAATAATAAGAATTATCCTGATTTTTTTTAGAGTAAATAGAGGGCTATAAAATAAAATCAACGTGTTTTATGGAAAGTAAACCGTAAAATAAGTATAACTCGCCGAGTTTAGCTTTAATACCTTGAACATTTTTTCATATTTCTATACAAAGTGTTTAAGACGAGTACATTAAGGAAGTTTAAAGTGAATATTGAAAAAAGGATAAAAATCAGAAATCTCGACGTTCTGATACCGTCCAGAAAAAAATTCCGACTGCGCTGGAAGGAGTACCAGATACTTTCACTTCTTGTTTCCCGTTCGCCTGAACTGGTCAGCCGTTCAGAAATTATAGAAAATATATGGAAAGGAACCTACTGTTCAGATTCTACGATAAATCAGACCATTAAATCCATTCGTCAAAAAATTGGTGACGATGGTCATACCATGATCAGAACCATTCCTCGCCTGGGATATAAGGTGGAAAACAAAGAAGTCTTCCAGTTTATTTCTGAAGAGGATGCTTTCGTTCCTGATGAGTTATTGCTCAATGAAGATAAGGCCGAAATTGATATTCAATCGGAATCGTCTGTAATTATAGGTGAGGGTGATGACGAAATGAAGGCGATAGCCGCCTCTGAAAATAGAGAGTTGCATGACACATTAGTACAGGAGCAATCTGGCCTAGCAGAAAAAGCATTTATTACCAGCAAATCACCCGCCTCAAATGGTTTTTCTCCGGTACTGCTGAGCCGGAGCATGAAATATCTGGTGGTGTTCATCTCGCTATTGGTTATTTCACATTTATCCTATGTACTGGGTTATCAGACCCGGCATCCGATGGTGAGTGAGATTCAAAAAAAACCGCAGCTGGTACTTTCGTTAACGCTTAATGGTTCCCGCAGCTCTTCTCCACAGGCGCTGATTTGTCTATACCATGAAGGCAGCCAGATGGAAATGCGAATTGAATGTATCGATCCTAAGCCTACCTCATTCCAAGAACAAACGAGGTATGAGCTTTCGGCTGTGCATGGCAGCAGTAAAATCTGGCTGACTTTACCGAGCAAAACCAAGGAATATCAGGTGAAGTATGATGCTAAAAGTTAGTCTCTAGATTGATTTCATCTTTGATTTTAATTTTACAACCGCAGGGTAGTATTATTTCATTATATATTATTTGAAAGCCGAATAAAAATTGCTCAGTCTGATGATTATTCTCTGATACCTATTTGTGCTCTACCGTGAGAGGTGTCGGAAGATATTGACGCATGGGAAACCTGACTGAGACTGAGCGATAAATTATGGACAAACGTAAAATAGCTATTATCGGTGGTTCCGGCTTTATTGGAACCTGGCTGGTTAAACGCCTGAGTGTTCGTCGCGACCTGCTGTTGAAAATCATTGATATTAAGGAGAGCAAATATTTTCCACAGTTGTATCAGTATGGGGATGTGACCCAGCCTGAGAGCTTGCAGCAGGTGCTGGCCGGTTATGATGCGGTGATCAACCTGGCGGCTGAGCATCAGGATAATGTCGATCCTATTTCACTGTATTATCAGGTTAATGTGGAAGGTGCGCGCAACGTTTGCATGGCGGCAGCGGCACAGGGGATCCGGCAGATTATCTTTACCTCCTCGGTGGCGGTATATGGCTTTGTGGAACAGGAAACCGATGAGCAAGGGGTTTTTGAACCCTTTAACCATTACGGCAAATCGAAGCTAGAAGCTGAATATGTCTATGAGGCATGGCGTACGGCGGATAATGCTAACAAGTTGACCATCATCCGCCCAACGGTGGTATTTGGCGAAGGGAATCGCGGTAATGTTTATAATCTATTTCGGCAAATTGCCAGTGGCCGTTTCGTAATGATCGGCAGTGGCAATAATATGAAATCGATGGCGTACGTGGAAAACATTGCCGCCCGACTGGAACACGCATTAGATCAGCAATCAGCCTATCAGGTGAGTAATTATGCGGATAAACCGGACTTGACCATGAATCAACTGGTCAGCGTTATCTCATCTTCCCTTGGGCAGAAAAATAAGATGATTCGCATTCCCTATTTATTAGGAATGTGCGGTGCGACGGCGCTGGACATTATCAGTAAGGTCAGCCGCAAAAAATTCCCGGTTAGTCGCGTAAGAGTACAAAAATTCTGCGCCAGAACTCAATTTAAATCCAATATAAAGAATAATTTTGTCGCGCCGGTTGATCTTAATCTGGCAATCGAAAAAACGATTAAGCATGAGTTTATTCAAAGATAAACCGATATCGAGAATGCCGTAATTGAGTAGCTTAACAGCGGCATCATGAGTATTGCACAGCGTCACGTTTTGCCTGTGCTTGTCGATAACGTTCTGGGGTCGTAGTTCAAGGACGATAATGCACTTATTGGCTGGGGAGGGAACCATGTTATATCAACAGGGAGGCATATTTATTCTTGCATTATTGCTGCTGGCGATAATACGTCAGGCCGCACCGCGAATCGGGTTGATGGATAAACCCAATGCCCGCAAACAGCATCACGGGCACATTCCGCTGGTCGGTGGGATTGCTCTATACCTGACCATGATGCTGGTCACCCTATGGCAGCCAGAGTGGTTGCCACACAGCGCTTGTTATCTGCTGTGCGTCAGCATACTGCTCCTGCTGGGTGTGTTGGACGATCGTTTCGATTTGCCGGTCACCCCGCGCGTTATCGTGCAGGGAGTGATAACGCTGATCATGATAGAGAGCGCTGGGATGCAATTAAATACGCTCGGCTATTTATGGGGGCATGACGAATGGTTGCTCGGTGGTTTTTCCTGGCTGCTTACGCCGCTGGCGGTCTGGGGGGCCATCAATGCGTTCAATATGGTTGACGGCATTGATGGGCAGTTGGCGGTGTTGTCGTGCATTGCTTTCTCGACGCTGGCGATACTGTTTGCCCTGAATCAACAAGGCGATCTGGCGTCGTGGTGCCTGGCGCTGATGGTTTCACTGGCGGCTTTCCTGCTATTCAATCTTGGCGCGTTTGGCGCGGCTGGCAAAATCTTTATGGGGGATGCTGGCAGCATGGTGGTGGGGTTTACCGTGCTGTGGCTGCTGTTATTGGCCACCCAAGGGGAGCAACCTGCCATGCGGCCGGTCACGGTGCTGTGGGCGATCGCGATTCCCTTGATGGATATGGTGCAAGTGATGGCTCGCCGCCTGCTGCGCCGCCAGAGCCCGTTCCGTGCTGGGCGCGATCATTTGCATCATATCTTGATGCGGCGGGGTCTTAATGCCCGCCAGACCTTGGGCATGAGCAGCCTGCTGGCGGTATCCATGGCCTGTGTGGGCATTATCAGTGAAATGCTGTTGCTGCCAGAAAATGTAATGCTGCTGGCATTCATCATCTGTTTCCTCGGTTACTTCATATTGTTGCGTGAACCTCGTCAGAGCCCAACCTATGCGGGGAACCCCTCCGTGGACGGCTGACTTTTACCTCAGCAACTTTGCTTAAGCGGCCTCGCTGAGGCTGGTGTTATGCGCACACGACGGGTAATCAAGGAAATGAAACCATGAAGAATAGCGTGATGCCGATTGTGTTGGCAGAATCGGATGAAAAACTGGATTGGGAACGGCTGATTGGCCCCTTATGGGATGGTCGCTGGCGTATTTTGCTGGCCACCGTGCTGGCAGCGGCGATCGGGGTGGGTTATGCCCTGTTGGCAACGCCGGTGTATCAGGCCACCACGCTGGTGCAGGTGGAGCAGCCGAATAGCGGTGCTTCTCTGTTGCAGGAAACCCCAAACGCGACGCTCGGCCAGGCATTAGCCACTCAGGATGAGGTAGCCCTGGTAACCTCGCGTTTTGTGCTGGGGAAAACCGTCGATGAACTGGGTTTAACGGTGCGGGTGCAGGCCGATTATTTCCCGCTGTTTGGCAAAGGTATTGCCCGCTTGCAGGGCGAGACGCCGCCTGCGGTGACCATTGCCGAGTTAGTGGTCCCGGCGTTGATGCTGGGAGAAAAACTGACGTTGACGGTTCTGGATCAGCAACGTTTCAGCCTGAGTCAAGGCGATCGCGTGTTGTTGAGCGGCAGCGTTGGGCAACCAGAGCAGCAAGGGCCATGGCGCATTCAGCTCAAGGCCTTGGATGCGCTCTCTGGTACCACGTTCACCGTCACCAAAGTGGCTCGGCAGACCGCCGCCGATGATTTGCGCAAGAACCTGAGCATTGTGCCGGGTGGCAAAGACAGCGGCATCATGAGCTTCAAGCTGGAAAGTGAAGATCCACAACAGGCGCAGGCGATCTTGCAGAGCCTCACTGGCCACTACCTGCAACAGAATGTCGATCGCAAAACCGAAGAAGCGCAGCGAACGCTGGCGTTTTTACAGCAGCAATTGCCAGAGACACAGGCCCGATTGACCCAGGCAGAGAATCAGTTGAACCAGTTTCGCCAGCAGAATGACTCGGTGGATCTGTCGCTGGAGGCCAAATCGGTGCTGGATACTCAGGTGCAACTGGAATCTCAGCTTAATGAACTGACGTTCAAAGAAGCGGAAATCTCCAAACTCTACACTTACCAGCACCCGGCCTACCGCGCGTTGCTGGAAAAACGCGCCACGCTAGAGGCAGAGAAAGTGCGTCTGGGCAATCAGGTGCAGACGCTGCCGAAAACCCAGCAAGAGATCCTGCGCCTGACGCGTGACGTACAGGTGGATCAGCAGGTTTATCTGCAATTGCTGAACAAACAGCAGGAGGTGAGCATCACCAAGGCTGGCACGGTGGGGAATATCCGCATTGTTGATGAGGCGGAAACCACCCTAAAACCGGTAAAACCGCAAAAAATACTGATTGTGATCCTGGCGGTACTGGTGGGCAGCGTGTTGTCGGCCAGCGTGGTATTACTGCGGGCCGCATTCCACCGTGGCATCAGCGGGACCGAGGTGCTGGAACGAAACGGTATCAATGTTTACGTCACCGTGCCGCTCTCTCTGTGGCAGCAGAAACGCAACCGCAGCCAGCAACAGCAGTTGAACAGAAACCGCGGTGACAGGTTGCCGATTCTGGCGCGGGAAGAGCCGGGGGATCTGGCGGTGGAGGCCCTTCGCAGCCTGCGCACCAGCTTGCATTTCGCCATGATGGAAGCAAAAAACAATGTTCTGATGGTCTCTGGTGCCAGCCCGGCCAGCGGCAAGAGTTTTACCTGTAGCAACCTGGCGGTGGTGATCGCACAGGCCGGTCAGCGGGTGTTGCTGATAGACGCTGATATGCGTAAAGGCTTCCTGCATCGCTGGGTGAATATCGGTTGCGAGGAAGGGTTATCGGATATGCTGGCGGGGCAGATCGCCCCTGAATACGCGATCAAAGCCACCGATATTCCCCATCTTGATTTTGTCCCGCGCGGGCAGGTGCCGCCGAACCCGTCGGAGCTGCTGATGCACCCGCGTTTTGCCGATTTCCTGCGCTGGGCCGGGCAGCATTACGATCTGGTGCTGATCGATACTCCGCCGGTGCTGGCGGTGACCGACGCAGCGATTATCGGCCATCATGCCGGAACGGTGATGATGGTGGTGCATTTTGCCGTCAATACCCTCAAGCAGGTCGATACCAGCCTCCGGCGCTTTGAGCAAAATGGCGTGCTGGTCAAAGGGGTGATCCTCAACGGCGTAGTGAGGAAAACGGCGGCGGAAACCGGTTATTACCATTTTGCCTATCCGAGCCACCCGGCAGCGGCGAAGCCGGGCGGGGATGTATAGCGGCATGAAGGCAATCCTCGTTAATACCTTATGGCTGATGCTGGAGCGAGTCTCGCTCAGCCTGTCAGGGATCTTTGTGTCGATCTACGTGGCGCGCTATCTGGGGCCAGCACAGTTCGGCACGCTCAACTACCTGCTGGCAACCGTCGCGATTGTGGTGCCGCTGGTGCAGTTGGGGGCCGACAGCATCATTTTCAACCGCATCGCCCGGCGGCCGCACAGCGGTATCCGATTAATGCTGGCGTCGATGCGGTTGCGTCAGCGGCTGTTTTTGCTGGTAACGCTGCCCTTGCTGGCGTGGAGTGCCGCTACTCAGCCGCTGCCCGAGCAATTAATGACGCTGCTGTTACTGGTCAGCGCCTATTTCTCCATTCAGGACGTGTACAAGATTTACTACGACGCCAGATTGCAGTCGAAACGCAATACCTTGATCAACAATTTGGCGCTGTTGCTCTCCATCGCCCTCCGGCTACTGCTGGTGAGCGCGGCGTTGCCGTTAGTGTGGTTTGCCGTGCCGTATATTTTCAGCAGCGCCATCCCTTATCTAGTGCGCCGCTGGCTGTTTCAGCGGGAACAGCCCGCAAAGCCAGCGTTTTCACGCCGTCAGGTGCGAGGTTACGGCCGCTATCTGCTGTCGGTCGGGCTGCCACTGGCGATCTCCAGCCTGTCGATTGTGATCTATATCCGCATCGATCAAATCATGCTCGGCAATCTGATGGACGATCGGGCCGTTGGCTGGTACAGCGCGGCCATGACGCTGAGCCAAGGCTGGGTATTTGTGCCGATGGCGTTAATCACTTCGCTGATGCCGGGCATTGCGGGCAGCCGTGAGCCGCAGGAGCAGGAAGATCGCATTCGGGCGCTGTATCTGTTGGTGCTGGTGTTGTCTGTGCCGGCGTTGCTGGTATCGCTGCTGTTTGCCCGGCCGATCGTTGAATTATTGTATGGCGAGGCCTTCCAGCAGGCGGCGGACATTCTGGCTATCGGTACGCTGACTTCGCTGTTTTCGCTGTTGGGAACGGTGTCCTATCGCAGCATCGTTCTGTTCTCTGGCTACCGTTTTATCGCTATCAAGATGCCGCTGGTGGCGCTGGCCAATGTGCTGATGAATCTGGCGTTGATCCCGCGCTACGGCCTGACGGGGGCAGCGGTTTCCACGCTGTTGGCTGAATTCCTGTCATTTTTTGTTCTGAACAGTTTTTTCCGTGGCGGAAAGATCACCCGGCTGCAACTGACCTGTTTTTACTGTCTGCCACGTTTTCTCAGCAAGCTTAAGGAAAGAGCATGTTAAGTACATTAGTTAAAAGCATTGCCAAGCGTTTGCCTGATGCACTGCATCATCAGGTGAAGTACGCCATGTTTTACAAGAGGCTCCCCCGTTTTGCGCATCCTGTCGGCTTCAGCGAAAAAATCATGCGCCGTAAGGTGTACCCGCGCAGCATCTACACCACGCTGTCAGATAAATACAAGGTGCGAGAATTTATTGCGGGCCTGTGGGGCGAAGAGTATCTGGTGGAGCTGTATGCCCATGGTAATGAACTGAGTTATGACACCTTCAGCAAGCTGCCGCAGGCCTTTGTGCTGAAAGCGAATCATGGCAGCGGCTACAACAGACTGGTGTTTGATAAAAGTCAGGTCAGCTACGCCGAACTGTACGATCTTGCCTGCCTCTGGATGCGCAGCAATTTCTATCATCAGAGCCGTGAAAAACATTATCAGGGTATTGAGCCTTGCATCATGGTGGAGCGCCTGCTGCTGGAAAACGGCGAGGTGCCTAAGGATTTTAAGCTCCACTGTTTTAACCGCGACGGCGAAATCCGCTTTTTCATCCAGGTGGACTACCAGCGCTACACTTCTCCTCGCCGCGATATCTTCGACATTAACTGGAATCGCACCGAGATCCGCCTCGGCCTGCCGAATGCCGAAATACCGGCGGAGCGTCCGAGCCGGTTGGATGAAATGCTGTTTCTGGCGCAGCAGGTGGCAGAGCAATTTTCCTATGTGCGAGTGGATTTTTATCAGATCGACGAGCGGGTTTATTTTGGGGAACTGACGTTTACCGCCGGTGCCGGATTATGCAGGTTAATGCCGAAGAATATCGAGCAGGAATGGGGCAGCTATTTTACTGAGTAATCACCTATGCAGAAAATACTTCCCAAGCCGATATTCGCAGCCAGGTTATTGAATCAAGCTGCACAAACTCAGGTAATGCCTGCGGTGATATTTACCTTTTTGCTGAGTTTTTTCTGCAAAACGTTCCTGACTTCCGGGGCACATTTATTCATGCTTTGATTATAGCTTCACTCTTGTTGTTGTTCTGCTATTGCCAATTGTTGCGCAACCTGGTGTTTCTCAGCCGTTTTATGCGCTGGGTAGTAGTGGTTTTTTTGTTAACCACCCTGACCGAAACGTATTTTTTGGTGCCGGTGTTTAATATTTCGCTGTTATTGCTTTACCAGGCTAAAAGTTTTTATCAACTAAAAAACTGAGGTAGGGAATGGATTTCTCAATTGTTATGCCGATATATAACAGCGCGGATTATCTGGAAAGGAATCTGGCGCGTATTTTCGCTGCTTGCAGCGGTTTTGATTATCAGATTATTTTGGTGGATGACTGTTCAAACGACGATGATATTGCCCAAATCAGGCAACTGGTGGCCGCTCATCGCCATATTATGCTGTATGAGAAAGCGAAAAAGAGTAATGCCGCCGAGTCTCGCAATATCGGTGCTCGGCTGGCGCAGGCGGAGGTGGTTTTTTTTCTCGACTCTGACGACTACTTTACCACGCACTATATTATGCGCCGGTTGAAACGCCATGAAGATCAGTATATCGACATTATTTTTGGCAATTATGCTGAAGTCCGCGGTGATTCGGTCAGGGACTTTGCCTTTAATTATAAAAAGGGCTCGGCAGGCGAGGATTTTCTGTTTCTGGAAATGGGGGATATCCGTTCTTCCACTATCAGCCTGCGTAAAAAACGCGATCGTCGTTTCCTGTTCCCAGAGTTTCTTGGCAAACATCAGGACTGGGGGTTTCTGGTCAATGCCACCAAGCAGGGAGCGAATGTGGTGCACGATACGGGCAGCGGGGTGTTTCTCGATATCGGCCGCCGTGGGCGTATGACCACCAAGCTGAATCTGGAGGCCAGCGAACAGTTTATTGATGCCTTCCTGCACCCCAGCGATCGCCACATCAGCGGCTTTGCCTGCAAACATTTGCTGGTGTCGCTCTACAACGAGAACCAGTTGGCCTTCAACTATTACTCTTCTCGCATTCTGCGCCACACCCTCAGCAGTAAATTCAAACTGATCAAGCTGTATGGCGATTGCCTGGCCCGGTTAGGGCTATTCCCGCTGGGCGGCAGACTGCTGCGCGGCGCTCGTAACAATTTTAGGTGGTGATATGCAGCAACGTAAGGTGGCGATAGTGATTGAAAATATCGGCGGTAAAGGGGGCACCGAGCGTGTCGCCAGCGGCTTGGCGAATGCGTTGGCACGATTACCTGGCTATGCGGTCACGCTGTTTTCTATTAGCGGCGATCGCGCATTTTTCCCACTCGACACCGCCGTTACGCTGCGCTTTATGCCGGGCCGCCGTGGCGGTTGGCCCTGGCACTTGGCTTTGGCCCTGCGCCGGGGGGGATTCCACGCCATCATCCCGGTGTCGATGGGGCGTCTTTCGGTGATTATTGCACCTTATTTACGTCTGTTATGCCCTAACAGCCGCTTGCTGCTCAGTGAACACGTCAGTTTTCACCAATATCCGCGTCTGATGAAGTGGCTCAAGCTGGCGGTATATCGGTTCAGCGATCGAGTGATTTTCCTTACTCGGCAGGATCGCGATGCCATTGCCCGCTGGGTGCCACAGCGCAAGTGTCTGGTGATCGAAAACGTATCGCCTTTCCCCGTGCAATCTCCACGGGCCGAGCAACAGCAACCTCTGGCACTGGCGATCGGGCGGTTAAGCCATCAGAAGGGGTTTGACCGGTTGATTACCGCCTGGCAGCAGATCGCCCGGCAGGCCCCTGAATGGCGGTTGGTGATCATCGGCGACGGCCCCGAGCGTGGCGCATTACAACGGCAAATCGAACGGGCTGAATTACAGAAGTCGGTGCAACTGCTGCCGGCCACCGCTGATATAGCCGCCTGGTACCGGCGTGCAGGGTTGTATCTGATGACCTCGCGCTATGAAGGGTTGCCGATGGTGCTGATTGAAGCGATGAGCTTCGGCCTGCCGCTGGTGGCTTATAACTGCCAGACCGGCCCGGCGGAACTGATAGATGACGAACTTAACGGTTATCTGATTGCCGATGGCGATCAGGCCCAATTTTGCGCCAAAACGCTGGCGCTGATTGCCGATCCCGCGTTACGCCAGCGTTGCTCACAGGCATCGCTGATCAAAGCCGGGCGCTTTACGCCCGAACGTATTTATCCCCAATGGCAGCAGCTTATTGCGTAAGGAACAGATAACACATGGAAAAAGTGTCGGTCATTATGCCCGCCTACAATGCCGCGGCATCCATTGAGCAGTCGATCCTCGGCGTGCTGAATCAGAGCTTTACCGATTATCACCTGTATGTAATTGATGATGCCTCCACCGATCGGACGGCAGACATCGTACGGCCCTACATTCACCCGCGCCTGAGCTATATCCGCAATGCGCGCAATCAGGGCGTGGCCGCAACGCGCAACATCGGAATTGAGGCCGCACGCGGCGACTATCTGGCTTTTTGCGACAGCGATGATGTCTGGCGTGCAGATAAACTGGCGCGGCAGGTGGGGATCTTGCGATCCGGCCGCTACGACGTGGTGTGCTCCCATTACTATACCTTCGAAGATGATCCTGAACGGGTGAAAAACTACCGGGGTTCTGAGGAGATTATCGGCTATCAGGACCTGCTGAAAAGCAACTGGATTGGCAACCTGACTGGCATCTACAACCAACGGCGGATCGGCAAGGTGTATCAGAAAAGTATCGGCCATGAGGATTACGCCATGTGGTTGGCGATCCTGCAAAATGCGCGCAACCAACTGGCTTACTGTGTACCGGAGCCTTTGGCGTTTTATCGCCTGTCGGCCCAGTCGTTATCCGGTAACAAAGTGAAGGCCGCCGACTGGCAGTGGAAAATCTATCGCGACTATCTGGGGCTGTCGTACCAGAAATCCTGCTATCTGTTCTTCGCTTACCTGCTTAACGCCATGATGAAAAGGCAATAAGTATGATGCAACGTAAGGCAGTGCTGTTAGCTGGGTTA
This sequence comes from Serratia sp. YWN4, assembly GCF_055790845.1. Lineage (NCBI taxonomy): Bacteria > Pseudomonadati > Pseudomonadota > Gammaproteobacteria > Enterobacterales > Yersiniaceae > Serratia > Serratia sp. YWN4. The sequence goes on along the minus strand of NZ_CM147696.1, from coordinate 3,155,324 downwards.
TTGACCATAACGACTTTGCAGGCTGAGATTTGTACGCCGAATCTGCTGGTTAACCCCGGCTTTGAGCAAGGCAATACCGGCTGGAAACTGGCCGGTGCGCAGGTGGTGGCAGACGCGCACGGCGGGCGTGCCAGCCTGCGTTATCAGAATAGTAACCCTGAGCGTTATCACACTTTCAACCAGTTGTTAAATGTGCAGCCGGGGCAAACGATTGATTTCGGCGGTTGGGTGAAAAGCCGTAATGTGCAGGGGGTTGCCCAAGATCAAGGTGCCAGTATTTATCTGCAAAGCTTTGATCGGCAAGGGCGCTTTCTTGAAGGCAGCTATCCGCCAGGGGTAACGGGCGATGGCGGCTGGCAACCGATCGGGGCGGTTTATACCGTGCCGGAACAGGCTGCTCGCACCACGCTGGGTGTTTACCTGCGTAAAGGCAGCACCGGCATGGCTTGGTTCGACGATCTTTATGCCTGTGTACGGCCAGCCCAGCCCAGGCTCTATCAGTGGGTGGATCCTCATCAGCGGCTGGCGACCACGTTGATTGAGGTGGCCCAGCCGCAACAGGTGCAACTGGACAGCACCTTGCTCACCCGCCAGGGTGTGATAGTGAAAACCACCCGCCAGCATTATTGGATTGAACAGCAACAGCGGGTGCCGTTCGGGCTGCCGGAGGGGATGGCGCAAGGGGAGTATCGCTTGCATCAGCAGGTGATTGAGCTAGCGACCCGAAGTCAGCAGAGCAGCGATCTGTTGTTGCAGATTGGGCAACCGGCAGCGAGAGTCGCCATTGATGGGCAGGGCTTTGTGCTGCGGGGCGGTAAACGCTTTTTCCCATTGGGCATTTACGCCAATATGACGCAGGATCGGCATCTGTCGCGCATCGCGGCGGCCGGTTTCAACACCGTGCTGAACTATAACTACGGCAGTAGTAAAGATCCTTACGCCTTCTTTCGTCAGGCCAATAAGCATGGCTTGCAGGTGATCTACTCTGTCAAAGATCTGTACCCCGGCACGCGCTTTGCGCCGCCGACACGCCAGTCTTATCCGGCATTGACCCAGTGGTTGGTCGAGCGCTTGCGGGAGCAGCCTAATCTGTTGGCCTGGTACATCAACGATGAGTTAGGGCAGGAATATATCGCGCAGATTGAGCAGAAAAACCGGCAGATTAAACAGTTGGATCGCCATCATCCCACCTTTCAGGTACTGAATAAAACCGGTTATCTCAACGCCTATTTCAACAGTTCCGATATTCTGGCAACCGACCCTTATCCGGTGGGGGTTGATCCTGATCTAACGCGAAGCGGTGATTATGCCAGGTTGACTACCCAGGCGGCGCGCGGAGTGAAAGGGGCATGGGTGGTGATTCAGATTATGGATCATGCGGCTTACGATAGCCGCCGTAACGCGCATCAGCCTTCGCAGCAGGAAATCCGCAATCAGGCTTGGCAAGCGTTGATCGGTGGCGCACAAGGGTTGCTGTTCTATTCGTATACCGATCTGTTTTATAAACAAAAGAACGGCCAGTTTTCCCAACAGGAATTCGATGGCATCTGGCGTGATGTGGCGGTGGTTGCGCGGCAGACCGGCGAATTTATGCCTTATTTGCTGTCTGGCCAGAGCCAGTTACTGACAGGAGACAATACCGCGGTCGCTGCACGTCTGTTTATGCACGGCGATCGGGGCTTACTGATGCTGGTGAATCCTTACTATAAACCCGTATCAACCCGTTTTGTGCTGCCCAGCGGCTGGGCATGGCAGGGCGATCAACAGATAACGGTCAATTTACCCTCGATCGGCAGCAATGTGCTATGGTTGCATCGTCAAGAAAAAACCTTCCCATGAGGTAAGGTTCTCACCGTTGTTTTATCAGGCGCGATAATATTGACTCTGTGTTTGTGGGGTGTCCGCGGGGCGTTTTGACTCATCAGTTAAGAACTAACTTATCGAGATCCTGTGGATCTCTTTTCGCCGTTGATTTACGCTGTCGCGCGCCCAAATAAACGTGGTTTGTCACATTAGTTAAATGAACGGAATCAATCAGTAAAAATCACTTTTAGCGTTTCTTTTATACTGATTTTAATCAAGGGCTTAGCAAATATTGGCGTGTTATTGTTGATTAATAACGTTTGATATTGGTTGAGTCGAATTATGGATAAGCAGACTGAATAACTAAAATGACGATTGAAAGTCTCCCCCACATTGTACTTCCGCTCAACATTATTGTTACAGGAGTGGCATCGCCAACGCATGGTGTTGCATCGTTTGCGGTGGCAGCCTTAAACGATGCATTATCCCGCCATCATTTTGCCCATGATTCTGCTGATATCGCTTCACGCGATGATTTAGCACATGCGCGCAAGCGATTGCCTGCCACGCCAGCGGCGTTGAGCCCTGCCAGTGTGATTGATTCCACCACAGGGTTGACTCTGGGTGGCAGGGTGCTGCTGCCATGAGAGTGCTGGTGACTGGGGCAACCAGCGGGCTGGGGCGCAACGCGGCTGAGTGGCTACTGGCTGCCGGGTATCAGGTGCATGCAACCGGGCGCGATGAGGCTGTCGGGCGTTTGCTGGTGGCGCAGGGCGCGAAGTTTACCGAGCTGGATCTGACCCGCGCGGGCGTGGAACAGTGTGAGCAACTGATGGTCGGCTGTGATGTGGTCTGGCACTGTGCGGCCAAATCTTCCTCCTGGGGAAGAAGCGCAGAATTTTATCAGATCAATACCTATGTGACCGATAAACTGGCTCAGGTGGCCGGGCGCTGCGGGATACGGCGCTTCATTTATATATCAACCCCCGCCGTCTATTTTGATTTTCAACATCGCCACAATATTGCGGAAGGTGAGTTTGCTGACAGCTTTGTCAACCATTATGCCGCCAGCAAGTTTGCCGCCGAGCAGAGTATCGCGGCGCTGCTGCATCTTTATCCGCAAACCACCTACCTTATCTTGCGGCCACGCGGCCTGTTTGGGCCGCACGATCGGGTGAACGTGCCCCGAATACTGGCCCAACTGCGGCGTAGTAAAGGGGCGCTGTACCTGCCGGGTGGTGGCAAGGTCTGTCTGGATCTGACCTTTGTGCTCAACGTGGTGCATGCCCTGGATCTGGCTAGCCGCAAGGAGCATTTGACCTCTGGCAGCATTTACAACATCACCAATCAGCAGCCGCAGCCGTTGGCAGAAGTGCTGGAGCAATTGCTTATAAAACAACTCGGCTGGCAATATCGCTTGCAGGCGGTGCCTTATCCACTGCTGCTGTCCTTGGCATGTGGGATGGAAATGTTGGCGTTTATCACCGACCAAGAGCCTGCGTTGACGCGCTACAGCGTGGCGGCGACCTATTTTGATATGACGCTGGATAACACCAGGGCGATCGAAGAACTGGGTTATCGGCCGCTCTATAGCATGGAGCAGGGGATTGAGCTGACCGGGCAGTGGCTGAAGCAGCAGGGGATTCTGGCAACGCTGGGGCGGAAGTAGCGGCTCCGCAGAGCCGCCAGGCTTAATGCGATTTCATCCCCGCCATGCCCATCAGCAGGCGAAATAGCGAGGCGACCACAAACAGCCCCAACACGCTGGCGCTCCAGATAATCACCAGCCAGCCGAGGCGCTGCCACCAGGGAGTCGCCGGTGCTTTATCTTCCATCGTTTTCTTCATCATTAGTGATACCCATCTTCATGGCTGACTTTGCCGCGGAACACGTAGTAGCTCCAGAAGGTATAAACCAGAATGATCGGGATAATAAACAGCGCGCCGAACAGCATAAACCCCAGGCTTTGCGGCGGTGCGGCGGCTTGCCACAGGGTAATGGACGGCGGTATCAGCAGTGGCCAGATGCTGATGCCCAGCCCGCTCAGGCCGAGAAACACCAGCAGCAGCGTCAGCAGGAACGGTGAATAATGAGCCCCCTGATGTACGCCATGCCAAATTCCCCAGGCGCTGAGCAGCACCAGAATCGGCACCGGCAGCAGCCAGAACAGGTTTGGCAGGCTGAACCAGCGGGCGGCAATCTCCTGATGCGCGATAGGCGTCCACAGGCTGACCACCAGCAGCACCAGCAGCAGGGTGATTAAGAGCGGGGTCGCCAGCCGGTACATGCGTGCTTGCAGATCGCCCGCGGTTTTCATCACCAGCCAGGTGCAACCCAGCAGAGCATAGGTCACCACCAGCCCTAACCCGCAGAACAGCGCAAACGGCGTCAGCCAGTCGAGCGCACCGCCCACATAGGCACGGCCTGCTACCGGGAAACCGTTAAGGATTGCCCCCACGACCACCCCTTGGCTGAAGGTGGCGAAAATCGAGCCCCAGATAAATGCCTTATCCCAGATATGGCGCTTTTCTTCTTTGGCCTTGAAGCGGAACTCGAAGGCGACGCCACGGAAAATCAGGCCAAACAGCATCAGCGTGAGCGGAATGGCCAAGGCTTCGAGGATCACCGCGTAGGCCAATGGGAAAGCACCAAACAGCGCTGCGCCACCGAGCACCAGCCAGGTTTCATTGCCGTCCCAGACCGGGGCCACGGTGTTCATCATCACATCGCGATCGCGGCTGTTTTTCACCCAGGGGAACAGAATGCCGATGCCTAAATCGAAGCCGTCCATCACCACGTACATCATGGTGCTGAACACGATGATCACAAACCAGATCAGCGGAAGATCGATATTCATGTTTAGCTCCTGTCGTCCAAGGTTTCTTTCACCGCTGAAAGCGGACGGGACGGTGTGCCACCGCTGTTGGATTCGTCACCTTCATGCTCCTGCGGGCCTTTGCGGATCAGACGCATCATGTAGGAGTAACCCACGCCAAACACCGAGCTGTAAACGACGATAAAGGCCAGCAGGCTGATGCTCATCTGCAATTCACCGTGGGCAGATACGGCGTCTTTGGTGCGCAGTAGCCCGTAAATCACCCAGGGCTGTCGGCCGATTTCCGTGGTAAACCAGCCCGCCAGCAGGGCGAGTATGCCAGATGGCCCCATCCATAAAATGAAATGCAGGAACGGCCTGGAGTGATAGAGCTTGCCGCGCCAGCGCAGCCACAGGCTCCAGAAACCGGCCAGGATCATCAGCATACCCAGCGCTACCATAATGCGGAACGTCCAGAACACCACGGTGGCGTTAGGGCGATCTTCCGGCGGGAAGGATTTCAGCGCAGGCACCTGTTCGGTCAGGCTATGAGTCAGGATCAGGCTGCCAAGATAGGGGATCGCCAGTTTGAAACGGGTTTCTTCCCGCTGCATATCCGGCCAGCCGAACAGGATCAACGGCGTGGCTTCTCCTGGGTGGTTTTCCCAGTGGCCTTCCATTGCCGCAATCTTCGCCGGTTGATACTTCAGCGTATTCAAGCCGTGTGCATCACCGATAACCGCCTGAATTGGAGCCACGATCAGCGCCATCCACATGGCCATTGACAGCATTGTGCGCATGGCCGGGGTATCACGCCCGCGCAACAGGTGCCAGGCAGCGGAAGCGCCGACAAAAAAGGCCGAAGACAGGAACGCAGCGGTGGTCATATGCAACAGGCGGTAAGGGAACGACGGGTTGAAGATCACTCTCAGCCAGTCGACCGGGATGACCACGCCGTTGACGATCTCGTGCCCTTGAGGGGTATGCATCCAACTGTTGGAAGCCAGGATCCAGAAGGTGGAGATCAGCGTGCCAAGTGCCACCATACAGGTGGCGAAGAAGTGCAACCCTGGGCCGACGCGGTTCCAGCCAAATAGCATCACTCCCAGAAAACCGGCTTCAAGGAAGAAGGCGGTCAGCACTTCATAGGTCAGTAACGGGCCGGTAATACTGCCAGCAAACTCGGAGAAAAAACTCCAGTTGGTGCCGAATTGATAGGCCATCACCAGGCCGGACACCACTCCCATACCGAAGTTAACGGCAAAAATTTTTGACCAGAAATGATAGAGATCGCGATAGGTACGGTTACCGCTCTTTAACCATAACCCTTCCAGCACCACCAGATAACTGGCCAAGCCGATAGTGATGGCAGGGAAAATGATATGAAAGGATACGGTGAAGGCGAACTGAATGCGTGCTAACTCCAATGCGTCAAGACCAAACATGACGCCTCCTACATTTGTACATAAATTGACCTCTTCAGTATAGCTGTAATTTTCCAAACCAACGCTTGGTATTCAGTAGAGCACAGAGTACAGTGACTATAATAGTGACAGTTATTTTGCTTTTACCTATAACAGTTGGGCTGGAATGACCAGATACGAACAGCTTGCTCAGCAGATCCGTGAGCAAATTCAGAATCGGGTGTGGCGTGCAGGCGACAAACTGCCTTCGCTGCGTGAAAGCGGTAAACGCGCGGGATTGAGCCTGATGACGGTGGTGCAGTCTTACCAACTGTTAGAAAGCCAGGGTTGGATTGTCGCCCGCCCGCAGTCTGGCTATTACGTTGCGGCTCGCCCGCAGCCACTGCCGCAGCCGGTAAGCGGTGAGAAACTGCTGCTGAGCGAGCAGGTCGATATCAACACCTTTATCTTCGAGGTGTTGCAGGCGTGCAAAGATCCGGACATTGTGCCCTTTGGCTCCGCCTTTCCTGATGCCACGCTGTTTATGCAGCCGAAGCTGGCGCGGGCGTTGAGCAACGTCGCGCGTAAATTCACCCCGCATAGCTCATTGGCCAACCTGCCGCCCGGCAACGATGCCTTGCGCCGCCATATTGCCCAGCGTTATGCACTGAGCGGGATGCAGGTGGCACCGGATGAGATCGTGATCACTGCCGGTGCCATGGAATCATTGAGCCTCAGCCTACAGGCGGTGACGCAACCGGGCGACTATGTAGCCATCGAATCCCCGGCATTTTACGGCGCGTTGCAGGCGCTGGAGCGGCTGCGGTTGAAAGCGGTGGCGATTGCTACCCATCCGCAATATGGCATCGATCTGGATGCGTTGCAGCAAGCGGTGGAACAGTACCCGATCAAGGCCTGCTGGCTGATGACCCACTTTCAGAATCCGCAAGGTGCCACCCTGCCGCAAGAGAACAAACAGCGGCTGGTGACGTTGCTGCGCGAGCACCAGATCTCATTGATTGAAGATGATGTGTACGGTGAGCTGTATTTCAGCGCCGAACAACCGCTACCCGCCAAGGCGTTGGACAGCGGCGGGCAGATCCTGCACTGCTCGTCGTTTTCTAAATGTCTGGCTCCGGGCTTTCGCGTGGGTTGGGTGGCGGCGGGGCGTTATGCGCAGCAGATCCAGCGTTTGCAACTGATGAGTACGGTGTCCACCAGCGTACCGACCCAGATGGCGATTGCCGACTACCTGCTGCACGGCGGTTACGATACCCACTTGCGTCGCCTGCGCCGTTTGCTGGCTCAGCGCCAGAGTGCGATGCGTCAGGCGATCGCCCATCACTTTCCAGCCACGGTTAAGGTCAGCCAGCCGGACGGTGGCTATTTTCTCTGGCTGGAGTTGGATCCGGCGCTATCGGCCATGGTGCTGTATCAACGTGCATTGGTTGAAGGGGTCAGTATTGCCCCAGGGCGGATGTTTACCACTGGCAACCATTTCAACCACTGCTTCCGTCTTAATGCCTCTTTCGAATGGTGCGATAAGTTTGAAATGGCGATCAAGAAGCTAGCCAGACTGATTCGTGAGCTGGAGCCGGTTCAGGTCAAATAGTGTTTCAACGCGCGTCCGGCCTGATGGAGGGCGGAATGCACCGCCGGGACGTGGGCCAGCGGGTTCAGCAAGCCGTAATCGTGGATCAAACCGTTGTAGCGGGTGGCCGTGACTTCAACGCCCGCAGCATTCAGCAGGCGGGCATAGGCTTCGCCTTCGTCACGCAGCACGTCCAGCTCTGCGGTTTGGATCAGGGCAGGCGGCAGGCCTTTCAACTGTTCCAGCGTGGCATTGAGCGGTGAGGCGTAGATCTCTTTGCGCAAAGTTTTATCAGGGGCGTAATGGTCCCAGAACCCTTTCATCATATTGCGCGTCAGGAAATGGCCTTCGGCGAACTGATGATATGATCCGCTATCAAAACTGGCCTGGGTAACCGGCCACAGCAGGATCTGGCAACGCAGCGCTGGCGTGGCGTGCTCTTTTGCCAGCAGGCTGACCACCGCCGCCATATTGCCGCCCACGCTGTTGCCGACCACCGCCAGGCGCGTACCGTCGACGTTGATTTTCTCGCCAAATTCCGCCACCCACTCGGTGGCGGCATAGGCCTGATGAATGGCTGTGGGATAGTGAGCTTCCGGTGACGGTGTGTAATTAACGAACACGGCAACCGCCCCGGAGCTGTAAACCAGATCGCGCACCAGCCGTTCATGGGTGAGGAAGTCGCCCAGCACCCAGCCACCGCCGTGGAAGAACATAAACGCCGGTAATTTCCCTTTCACTCTGGGCGGGCGCACGATGTGCAGCAGAAGTTCCTTGCCCGCCACGCGGATAGTTTTCTCTTCAATTTCAACGTCACGCAGCGGCACCTCGACGCTGCGTTGCACGGCTTCCAGCACCTTACGCGCCTCTTTCGGCTTCATTTGCTCCATGGGTTTGCTCACACCGCTATTCAACGCCTGCAAAAAAACGGCGGTGTTGTGTTCCGCAGCAGGTTGGGCGAGATCAACAATTTTCTTCGGCATGCTGGAGCCTCAAAAGTGGGAGAGATGGCGCAATCAAAGTGTAGCCAATGCCCTTATTTTTGTACGGCAACGCACGGGCAAAAATCTGTCAGGGCGCGTAAGAGCGGGATAGCGGAACAGATTGCCTCAATGGAGTGCGCCTAATGCACCACAATGGTGCAAAAGCAGGCGAATCCCTCCGGAGGGCCAAATTTTTTTTGCGAGCGCGATCAGAGAAACAGAAGAATTTTGCGATTGAATAGGATTTCGCAGCCAACGATGATTTCACACCGTATTTTTTCCATTATTCATTACCAATGCATAAATATTGAATATTTATGCAGTATAAGCTCTTGTTTTAACGAAAAAAATTTCAAAATGTGCTGAAAAACCCGATCTGGCACGATAGCTGCTCTACACTCTTTATGAAACGACATGTATTTTAACTACTCGTTAACATTTATTCCCCGTTCCGGGGGGCTAAATGCGACAGATATAGCGAAAAATCGATTTTATGTAACAGGTTTGTATCTGAATGGCCGCTGATAAGAAGAATTATCGTCGGTCAGGAAATATCGCCAGTCAGACGATTTTTTGTGGTGTTGCATTGCTTCCGGCGCAGGAACGGCCCTTACAGTCAAAATTCAGCCTTTGCTGAAGTTAATGAGGTCACTATGGAACAGCCAATCGCAGTTACCCGCCAGTCTTTCGACGACTGGATGATCCCGGTGTATGCACCCGCTGATTTTATTCTGGTGCGGGGAGAGGGATCACACGTCTGGGATCAGCAGGGCAAGTCTTATATCGACTTTGCCGGCGGGATTGCCGTGAACGCGCTGGGGCACGCTCATCCGCAGGTCAAGGCAGCGCTGGTGGAACAGGCAGGCAAGCTGTGGCACTTGGGCAACGGCTATACCAACGAACCGGTGTTGCGCCTGGCAAAACAGCTGATCGACGCCACCTTTGCTGAGAAAGTGTTTTTCTGCAATTCCGGGGCGGAAGCCAACGAAGCCGCACTGAAACTGGCACGCAAGTATGCGCTGGATAATAGCGGCAGCGAAAAGAACCAGATTGTGGCGTTCAACAACGCTTTCCATGGCCGCACGCTGTTTACCGTTTCCGCCGGTGGTCAGCCGAAGTATTCGCAGGATTTTGCGCCGCTGCCCGGTGGGATTGTTCATTCACCGTTTAACGATCTGGCTGCGGCGGCGGCAGTGATTAACGCACAAACCTGTGCGGTGCTCGTCGAGCCGATCCAGGGCGAGGGCGGCGTATTGCCCGCCGATCCGCTGTTCCTGCAAGGGCTGCGTGAACTGTGCGATCGCCACGGCGCATTGCTGATTTTTGATGAGGTACAAACCGGCGTGGGTCGCACCGGGCATCTGTATGCCTATATGCAATACGGCGTGGTGCCGGATGTGCTGACCACCGCCAAGGCGCTGGGCGGCGGTTTCCCGATCGGGGCGATGATCACCACCAGCAAACTGGCGCAAACGCTGGGCGTCGGCACTCATGGCACCACCTATGGCGGTAACCCGCTGGCAACGGCGGTAGCCGGTGCGGTGTTCTCACTGATTAATACCCCAGAAGTGCTGGAGGGGGTGAAACAGCGTCACCAGTGGTTTATTGATGGGTTGAATAAAATCAATCAACAGCATCCGATTTTTGCGGAAATTCGCGGTGGTGGTCTGCTGATTGGTTGTGTACTGAGCAAGGATTATGCGGGTAAAGCTAAACAAATCACGCAACTGGCCAACGAAGAAGGGGTGATTGCCCTGATCGCGGGCCCAGACGTGGTGCGCTTCACCCCTTCGCTGATCATCCCGGAACAGGATGTTACAGAAGGGCTGGCGCGGTTCGCGCGTGCTGTCGCGCGGATTTGCAGTTAATAAAGCGGCTGCACCCAGTTGGTGCAGCCATCCCTGGTTGGCGTGAAAAACCCTGGGGACGATTTTCGAGGTTCGCATCATGATGATTATCCGCCCTATAGCGCGTCGCGATCTGGCTGACTTACTGACGCTTGCCGGTAAATCCGGTATTGGTTTGACTTCTCTGCCGCAGAATGAAGATACGCTGTCGGCACGTATTGAGCGGGCGTTAAAAACCTGGCAAGGCGAACTGCCGAAAAGTGAACAATGTTACCTGTTTGCCCTGGAAGATACCGAGCGCCAGCAGGTGGTTGGCGTCAGCGCCATCGAGGTGGCGGTGGGGTTATCCGAGCCCTGGTACAGTTTCCGCGTGGGTACGCAGGTGCATGCGTCAAAACAGCTTAACGTGTACAAATCGGTGCCGACGCTGTTTCTGAGTAATGACCATACCGGCCATTCGGAACTGTGTACGCTGTTCCTCGATCCTGACTATCGTCACGGCGAGAACGGCAAGCTGCTGTCTAAAGTGCGTTTCCTGTTTATGGCAGCGTTCCGTGAGCATTTCTCGCGCAAAGTGATTGCCGAGATGCGCGGTTTTTCCGACGAGAACGGCCGTTCACCGTTCTGGGAAAGCGTGGGCCGCCACTTCTTTTCCATTGAGTTTGCCAAGGCAGATTACCTGAGCGGCACCGGGCAGAAAGCCTTTATCGCCGAACTGATGCCAAAACATCCGCTGTATGTCGATTTCCTGGCGGAAGATGCCCAGAGGGTGATCGGCGAAGTCCACCCGCAAACCGCTCCGGCGCGCCGGTTGCTGGAGGCCGAAGGGCTGCGTTATCAGGGCTATGTGGATATCTTCGACGGTGGCCCGACGTTGGAGGCAGAGATCGACGAGATCCGCGCGGTGAAGCGCAGCAAACTGGTGAAAGTGGTACTGGACGATGCGCCAATCAACAGCGATGCCCCGGTGTATCTGGTGGCTAACGACAACTATCCCCATTACCGCGCACTGCTGGTGCATGCCGATCTGCATGACGATCGTCTGCGCATCAATGCCGAAACCGCAGCGGCGCTTGGCGTTGAACAAGGCAGCCAGGTGCGGGTAATCACGCTTATTGCACAGGAGAACGCGTAATGTCACACCCAGCATTGTTGATTAACGGAACTTGGCGTGAAGGCCGTGGCGCTGAATTCAATAAAACCGATCCGGTGGATAACCAACCGCTGTGGCAGGCTAATGCGGCGGATGCGGCCGACGTAGCCGCTGCCTGTGAGGCGGCGCGCGGTGCGTTTTCAGCCTGGGCTCGCACGCCGTTTGCCGAGCGTGAGCAGTTGGTCAAACGCTTTGTGGCGCTGCTGGAAGAGCATAAGCAGGATTTGGCGGAAGCGATCAGCCGTGAAACCAGTAAGCCGCGCTGGGAAACCCTGACCGAAGTGCAGGCGATGATCGGCAAAGTGGGGATATCCCTGCAAGCCTATCAGACGCGCACCGGCATAACCGAAACGGCCATGGCCGACGGTGCTTCGGTGCTGCGCCATCGCCCGCATGGGGTGCTGGCGGTGTTTGGGCCGTATAACTTCCCCGGCCATCTGCCGAATGGCCATATCGTCCCAGCCTTGTTGGCGGGCAATACCTTAGTGTTCAAACCGAGTGAGCTGACGCCGTTGACGGCCGAGGTGACGCTGAAACTCTGGTTGCAGGCCGGTTTGCCGGATGGGGTGATCAATCTGGTGCAGGGCGGGCGAGAAACCGGTGAAGCGCTGGCCGCCAGTGCGAATATCGACGGGCTACTGTTCACCGGCAGTGCCAATACCGGCTATCACCTGCATCGTCAGCTTGCCGGGCAGCCGGAAAAGATCCTGGCGTTGGAGATGGGCGGTAATAACGCGCTGATCGTCGAACAGATTGAAGACCGTGATGCGGTGGTGAACCTGGCGATCCAATCGGCGTTTATCTCTGCCGGGCAACGCTGCACCTGCTCGCGCCGTATTTTGGTCAAACGCGGGCCGGAAGGCGATGCCTTTATCGAACGCTTGGTTGAGGTGGCTGGCGCGTTACGCATTGGCCGTTGGGATGCTGAACCGCAGCCGTTTATGGGCGGGGTGATCTCTGTTGCCGCGGCCGAAAAAATGCTGGCGGCACAGCAGCAACTGCTAGCGTTAGGGGGGAAAGCCTTGCTGACTTTGCGCCAGTTGGCAAGCGGCAGCGCCTTGCTCAGCCCTGGAATTATTGACGTTACGGGCGTTGCCAATGTGCCAGACGAAGAGTATTTCGGCCCGCTGACCACCCTCATCCGTTACGACAGCTTTGACGACGCATTGCGCATTGCTAACGACACCCGCTACGGACTGTCTGTTGGGCTGGTGTCACCGCAGCGTGAGCAGTTCGAGCAATTGCTGCTGGAGGCGCGTGCTGGCATTGTCAACTGGAACAAGCCGTTGACCGGTGCCTCCAGTGCCGCTCCGTTTGGCGGCGTCGGGGCTTCGGGCAACCATCGCCCGAGTGCGTTCTATGCGGCGGATTACTGCGCCTGGCCGATGGCTTCGCTGGAAAGTTCCAGCCTGACGCTGCCAACCAGTCTGTCACCCGGTTTGTCGTTTAGCTGATGCCCAGAGGAGAGAAACATGTCGGGATATGAAGTCAATTTCGATGGGTTGGTCGGTTTGACGCACCACTATGCCGGGCTGTCGTTTGGTAATGAAGCCTCAACTCAGCATCGCAATGCGCTATCCAACCCCAAGCTGGCGGCTAAGCAGGGCTTGCTGAAAATGAAAGCGCTGGCGGATTTAGGCTTCCAGCAGGGAGTATTGCCGCCGCAGGAGCGCCCGCATCTGCCGATGCTGCGCAAGCTGGGGTTCAGCGGTTCGGACGAAAGCGTGCTGGCTCAGGCGATGCGCACGGCGCCGCAACTGCTTTCTGCGCTCAGTTCGGCTTCTGCCATGTGGACGGCCAATGCGGCGACGGTGTCACCTTCTGCCGACAGCGCCGATGGCAAACTGCACTTCACCGCTGCCAACCTGAATAACAAATTCCACCGTGCTATTGAGGCGGAAACCACTTCCGCCGTGCTACGGGCGATTTTCAGCGATCGGCAGTATTTTGTGCATCATGACGCGCTGCCACAGGTGGCGCTTTTCGGTGATGAAGGGGCGGCTAACCATAACCGTCTCGGAGGTGATTACGCCCAGCGTGGCGTACAGGTGTTCGTGTATGGTCGGCAGGAGTTCGGTGGGGAGCAGGCTCCAACGCGCTATCCGGCTCGGCAGACGCGGGAAGCCAGCGAAGCGATCGCCCGCTTGCATCAGTTAGACGCAGAGCAGACGGTCTTTTTGCAGCAGAATCCGGCGGTGATCGACCAAGGGGTGTTTCATAACGATGTGATTGCGGTCAGCAATCAGCAGGTTCTGTTTCATCATCAGCAGGCTTTTTTGCATCAGCAGCGCGGGCTGGATGAAGTCCGGCGCAAGATGGCCGCGGTGGGTTCTGAACTGGTGGCGATCGAAGTGCCTACCGCGCGCGTTAGCGTGGCGGATGCGGTAGCGACCTACCTGTTCAACAGCCAACTGCTGACCAAAGCGGATGGCCGAATGATGATCGTGGTGCCGGAAGAGTCCCGCCAGCACGAGGGGGTTTGGCACTATCTGACGGAAATGGTGGCCAGCGGCGGCCCGATTGATGAGATCAAGGTGTTCGATCTGCGTGAGAGTATGCGCAACGGCGGTGGCCCGGCTTGCCTGCGGCTGCGGGTGGCGATGAATGAGCAGGAGCTGCGGGCAGTCAACCCGCGAGTGATGATGAATGACGCGCTGTTTAGCACCCTTAACCAGTGGGTTGATCGCTATTATCGCGATCGCCTGACGCAGGCCGATCTGGCGGATCCGCAGTTGCTGCGCGAAGGGCGTGATGCCTTGGATGCCCTGACATCGATCCTTGGCTTGGGGTCTGTTTACCCGTTCCAGCAATAACCGGAGCAATCATGATCGATTTATTGGCGCTGACGTTGGCGGGTGAAGACCCAATGCAATCCCGCGGTGAGAACGCCATGCTGCGCTGGCAGTGGCTGGGCGAGGGGCTGCTGGAGATCTGCCCGCTGCACGGTTATCAACGTGCGGCGGTGATCTCTGCCGGTATCCACGGTAATGAAACGGCACCTATCGAATTACTTAACCAATGCGTGGGTGAAATACTTGCGGGCACGAGATCGCTGGCGGTACGTTTGCTGGTGGTGTTAGGCAACCCACCGGCGATGCGCGCCGGTAAGCGCTACTTGAGCAGCGATATGAACCGCATGTTCGGTGGCCGCTACGCTCAGTTTGAACCTTGTGGAGAAACCGCGCGGGCGCAGCGGCTGGAGCGGGCGATCGGTGCCTTCTTTACCGGGGAAAGTGCGGCCCGCTTTCACTTTGATTTACATACGGCGATCCGCGAATCACATTTACCGCGCTTTGGCCTGCTACCCTTTCAAAACCGGCCATACAGCACGGAAATGCTGGCGCTGTTGGAGGCGGCGGCGTTAGATGCCGTGGTGATCCATCAGGCTCCGGGGGGCACTTTCAGCCATTTCTCCAGTGAACAATGGCAGGCAGCCAGTTGCACATTGGAACTGGGAAAGGCACGGCCGTTCGGCAGCAACGATTTGCAGCAGTTTGCGGGTATTCATCAGGCATTACGGGCGTTTATCAGCGCCGAACCGCTGCCACAACGTGCGCAGGCACCGATGCGGGTATTCCGCGTTGAACAATCACTGATTAAGCGCAGTGAAGCATTCAGGCTGTATTTGAGCGATGATACGGCCAACTTTACCGCGTTACCGCGGGGAACCTTATTGTGTGAACAACCCGGTGAGAGCTACCGGGTGCAGCATGATCAGGAGTGGATATTGTTCCCAAACCCCAGCGTGGCGCTGGGATTGCGTGCTGGCATGATGCTGACTGAAATCCCGCGTAGCACCCTATTCTGATCCCTTCCTCCGCGCCGCAGGTTAAAAAGAACCTGCGGTGCTGCCGTTATTTTCTGCGCAATAACCGATTATTTTATTTAATGACTGTGATAGCAAAGGGCACCTGTTCATTAATTTAAGGTATTTCTTATACTGTCTAAGATAAACGCACTAATAGAATGAAAGCTAAATCGGTTAAATCACTTAACTCGATTTAGATATACAGGATTGTGAAATAAGTCATCCGATTACTCATCCTGCTAAGCCTGCTGTCGTTTCTCACCGGCTGAAAATCAAACAAGATGAAACCTTTTTGTTCATAAAGGACCGGTTTCACTGGTTAACTTATCGAAAATTTTAAAAATATTATTTTAATCAATTAGTTATGATTGTCCTTGTGGTTAATGTTTTGTTACAAATAAACATGGTTTAAAGCCGCTATTTTATGAACTTTTTGATTTTAAGTTTTTATTCGTAATGCTAATGTCACATAGCCCTTAATTGAGGGCCTTCATAAAATACACAACGATAAAGATCACAGCCCAAACCATAAATTGGGCGTGACGGGCAGATTTTAATTAATATCTAGGAAAGAAATTATGAAACGCAGTGTACTCGCTCTGGCGGTGGCTCTCGGTGCCGTTACCTCAATGGCCAACGCGGCTGAAATCTACAATAAAGACGGCAATAAACTCGATCTGTATGGCCGAGTGAACGGCAAACATTACTTTGTCAGTGACAGCAAGGAAAGCGGTGATAAATCTTACGTTCGTTTAGGTTTCAAAGGCGAAACGCAGGTTAACGACCAACTGACCGGTTATGGCCAGTGGGAATACCAATATCAAGCCGACAAAAGCGAAGGCAGCGATGCGAACGAAGGCAGCAAAACCCGTCTGGGCTTTGCGGGCCTGAAGCTCAAAGACTACGGTTCATTCGATTACGGCCGTAACTACGGCGTTGTGTACGATGTTGAATCCTTTACCGATATGCTGCCAGAGTTCGGTGGCGACTCTTACTCAAGAACTGACAACTTCATGACCAGCCGTTCTACCGGCCTGGCGACCTACCGTAACCGTGATTTCTTCGGTCTGGTGGATGGCTTGAACGTAGCGTTGCAGTATCAGGGCAAAAACGAAGGCCGTGACGTGCACCGCCAGAACGGTGACGGCTACGGTCTGTCTGCGGTCTATCAGGACATCGGTGGCAGCGGTATTGGCGCAGCGGCAGCCTATTCTGATTCCAATCGTACTGAAGCACAGAAAAACGCCTTCTACGGTCATGGTGACGGCAGCGCTTCAGCCTGGACGACCGGGCTTAAATATGATGCCAATCAGGTCTATCTGGCAATCATGTATGCAGAAACTCGTAACATGACCCCAATCACCGTTAATGGCGTGAAGGGTGCGGCTAAAAAGACCCAGAACGTTGAAATCGTCGCGCAATACCAGTTCGAGAACGGACTGCGTCCTTCTCTGGCTTATGTGCAATCTAAAGGCAAAGATATCGAAGGGATTGGTGATACCGATTTGGCAAACTATGTTGATATCGGTGCGACCTATTACTTCAACAAAAATATGTACGCCTACGTTGATTATAAAATCAACCAGTTGAACGACGATAACAACAAACTGCGTCTGAACAACGACAACATCGTTGCGACCAGCCTGACCTACCGTTTCTAAGCGTTTATCCCCAGATGCAGGCAGGCGTAGCTAATGCACCCTGCATCTTGGTCTACCTCATTCCTGTGTCGGGAAGTGGTCAAAAAGGCAGAATGCGAACTCTGCCTTTTTCTTTTAACTCGATAGGGGTTTACTCGCTGGCAGGCAACCAGAGGCCGTCGATAAAATCCTCAATCGGATAACAACCGGCATGGCGCAGCCGCTGTTCTTTCATCACCCGCAGGCATTGCTGCTCATCACGCAGTACATCAACCACCATGTCGGCACAGCCGCCATCCAGATAGCAAACGAACATAACTAATGCGTACATAACGCTATCGCATCCTCTTCGTTAACGCTTTCATACGGTGAGTTTAGATCATGATGCATTCACCGTGACAATCCACGTTGGCGTTACTGCTAAATAAACGTAGCCAAAGCGTTTTGCTTGGTGAAAAGATATTTTTTGCTGAAAGATGACCATTTAGTGAAAAAGTGATCTGCCGCAAATAAAAAAAGACCTGTTGAACTAAGGTTGATCTTAAAGGGTGAATTCGGTCTGTCGGCTCGTTGAAGTGGTGAGGTTGCTATGAACCAATTACTCTCTCGTGCAAGGTTATTTCATATTGTGATTGCAACGGCGCTATTTTGGCTTTCAGTTGCCTTTCTGGTCATGATGATGCTTAACTAACTCTAAATGATTAATTAAAAATCCGCTTCGGCGGATTTTTTTGCGCCTTAATATAGGTAAGTCAGATAGCAGGCTTATACTTTATATTCCTGCCCAAGAATAAGCCGATAAAATATGATGCTCATTGCCGCCATCCTGATTCTCTTCGTTGCGTTCTTACATATTTATATTCTTGTTCTGGAGGCTTTTCTCTGGCAAACGCCAGCGGGAAGACGTGCTTTTGGCACAACGGCAGAATTTGCCGCCGCCACGCGGGTATTGGCGGCAAACCAAGGGCTGTATAACGGTTTTCTTGCCGCAGGCTTACTGTGGGGAATGTGGCGGCAGGATGTGCCGACCCAACTGTTCTTCCTAGGCTGTGTGCTGGTCGCGGGCGTTTTTGGCGGTTTGACCGCCAGCCGCAAAATTCTCTGGATTCAGGCGCTGCCAGCACTGGTCGCCATACTGGCATTATTGATGGCGTATTACCGCGCCTGAGGCGTGGTGGTCAGGCCATTTTCTGATGAATGACGTGCAAGGGGGGCTCAATGTGCAGGTCTACGCTCAGATCCTGGCGGAAATCATAGGGAGTGATATCGAAGCGTTTTCTGAACATGTAAGTGAAATGCGACTGGGAACCAAAACCAAAATCCAGCGCGATGTCAAAAATAGAGGCTTCACTGCTGCGCAACTGATACACCGCCCCGGCAAGACGACGTTCACGAATATATTTGCCCAGCGAGATCCCGGTCGCTTCTTTGAACAGTTTCTGCATATGCCACAGAGAGTAGCCTGAATACTCAGCCAGTTCTTCCAAGTGGATCACTCGCCCGAGGTGAGTTTCAACCCATTTACTGAGGGCGCAGACTAATGAGAGGTGGTGTTCTTGTATCAATACGCTTACCTAATTGATTTATTGTTAAATTTATAAATCCTGAATGCTCACGGATATTTAATTAACCATCTGATTTTACAGAATTTATCGGTTTAACCTGGACGAAAGGATGTGGGTAAACGCACCTAGCCTAACTCAGAGATTTGAGGTTGTCACCACCGATAGTCGATTGCTCCTGCCATTCCAGTCGCCACCGCCCTTGTGTAGGGTTATCACAAAGCAGCTTGCACCACCTTGAATCACATAGTAATACGGCTATGCTTGAGCTATTGCTGTTTATAGGGAATGTGACGCTATATGGCTTCTCCACGATCCAATGAAAGTACTCGCACCCGGAAAATACTCTCTTTCTGGGATAACTATTTGTCACAGCAGGCTAACCTCTTGCCGGTATTGTTGTTTATCGTCGGGGTGATCTTTTCCGGCGTCGGAGCCTGGCGGCTTTATAACGAGATTGAACGTAATGCCGAGGCCGAATTTCAACGCGATGTTGAGCGGATTTCTGGTGAGATTGTCAGGCGTTTTTCTCAGCCGGTATACGGGCTGAATGGCGCGAGAGGCGCTTATGCAACCAATAATGATTTAAATCGCGAACAGTTTCGTGCCTATGTGGCCTCCCATGATCTGTCGGTTGAGTTCCCAGGGGTACGCGGGTTTGGTTTTATTCAGCGGGTTCAACGCAGTCATCTGGAGGCGTTTCTGGCGCAGGTCAGAGCGGATGGTGCCCCGGAATTTACCGTCCACCAGCTTGATGATAAGCATTATGACGATCTGTATCTCATTAAGTATATTGAGCCAGCTGACGATAATCATGGTGTTGAAGGGATTGACGTTGGCTCTGAAGCTGTCCGGCGTGCGGCTGTTCTTGCGGCGATTAATACCGGCCAGCCCACGCTGTCTGGCACCCTTCATTTAGTGCAGGATAACCGTAAAACGCCCGGTGTTTTGCTGTTTGTACCGGTTTATGCCTATGGCACCAACCCCGTTACGCCAGCACAGAGAAGGGCATTATTGGTAGGACTGCTCTATTCGCCTATCGTGATTGCCGATCTGTTACGTGATATTCCAGAGTTCACTAATGGGCGAGTGGATATCGAGCTGTTTAACAGTACGCATGACCTCTCTGCACAATATTTGGTGTTTGATGCCGATGGCAGCCAAAACCCAGACCAACTGTCCAAAGAGGAGCATTCTGAGCAGGTCATCAATGCCAGAATATTTCGCCAGATAAATACATTACAGTTGCCAGGGCGCGAAATGACCCTGCGAGTAACCAGTACCCCATCCTTTGAGGCACTGACGGAACGTTATGCATCGTGGTTATTGTTTGCTTTTGGTTTGTTGCTCAGTTCCGTACTGGCGTTATTGCTGCGGCAACAAATAAACGGACGATATCGTGCAGAAATGTTGGCGCGTAATATGACGGCAGATCTTGAACGTTTGGCGCTGGTGGCTAAAAACACCTCCAACGCGGTGATCATTACAGACGTAGACCGGCGTATCCTGTGGGTTAACGAGGGTTTTGAACGCATTACGGGTTACAGTAAAACCGAAGTCCTTGGCCAGTCTCCTGGGCAATTACTGCAATGTGCCAATACCGATCAAAAGGTTGCTGCGGCAATGAAAGCCGCATTGGATGCAGGCGAGCCGGTTAATGGCGAAATCGTCAACCGATCTAAGTCAGGCCAGGAATATTGGATTGAATTAGAAATTCAACCTCGCTACAACGAACAGAATGAACCCATCGGGTTTATGGCGATTGAATCGGATATCAGTGAACGTAAAGCCACCTATATGCGGCTTGAGGCTGCTTTGCGTGAAAATAACGCGTTGCTTAGCACCCTTAATTTACATGGCATCATTTCTTCCGCTGATAGTAACGGGTTAATCACCGAGGTTAATGACGCATTTTGTAACATCAGTGGTTATCAGCGGGAAGAGTTGATTGGCCAAAATTATCGGTTATTAGACTCGCATACTCATCCCGCTGAGTTTTGGCAAGCGATGTGGAAAGATATCGCCAGCGGCACCTCTTGGCGGGGGGAAATCTGCAACAAAGCGAAGGATGGGCGCATTTATTGGGTGGATACCACCATTGCGCCGTTTAAAAATAGTGCAGGCGAGATTGAACGTTATATCTCCATCCAGATTGATATTACCACCAGCAAAAATCAGCAGGCTAGCCTGACTATTGCCCGTAACCAATTAATCCGGGCCGCCGATGTGGCGGAGTTGGGGATCTGGTTCTGGAATATTCAGGATAAAACCTTCTCTTTTGATGAGCGCATGAATGATATTTATGCGCTGCCCGCAGAGTTATGTCATGTGCCTATTCCTCAGGAACATTGGTATAGCCTGTTGCATCCGGAAGATCGTCAAGACGTGACACATGCAGTGAAAAAGGCGCTGGAAAGCGAAAGTGTTTACCGCCAGAACTTCCGCATTGTGATCAATAACCAAGTGCGTTTTATTCAATCAAGCGGGATGGTTGAACGGGATGAAAATGGCCGTCCTGTCTCAATGATGGGGATAAATCGTGATGTCACTCAGCAGTATGAGGATGAGAATATCCTGCGGGCGGCCAGGCAAGCGGCAGAGGCAGCGAATCATGCCAAATCTGCATTTCTGGCAACCATGAGCCATGAATTACGTACGCCAATGAATGCCGTTCTGGGGATGATGACCCTATTGAGGAAAACCGGGCTCAATAATAAACAGGCCGACTATGCCATCAAAATTGAAGCGGCGGCCCGTACGCTGTTGCGGTTGCTGAATGACATCCTGGATTTCTCGAAAATTGAATCGGGCAAAATGGTTCTGGAATGCATCCCGTTTGATATTCATACCATGCTGCGGGATCTGTCCGTCATTCTATCCAGCAACCTGAGAGTGAAAAACGTTGAGGTTCTGTTTGATATTGATCCGCGCTTACCCTCATTTGTGGTGGGTGACAGCATGCGGCTGCAACAGATATTAATCAATCTTGGTGGCAACGCGCTGAAATTTACCGAACAGGGGGAGGTGATACTGTTCATCAAGGTTGTTCAGCAAGACAGCCAGCAGGTGGCCTTACATTTCGGGGTTCGCGATTCTGGGATTGGGATTGCCCCTGAACATCAGGAGCGCATTTTCAGCGGGTTTACACAAGCGGAAGCCTCTATTACCCGCCGCTTCGGTGGTTCGGGATTGGGGCTGGTGATCAGCCAGCGCTTTGTGGCCTTAATGGGGGGAACGCTGGAGTTAGAAAGCCAGGTTGGCCATGGCAGCCTGTTCCATTTCACCATTACGTTGCCTGTTCCTGCGCGCTCAGCGATTGTGAATGAAGCGCCTGAGCCATTGGCAGCCAGGGCTCATGCATTAAATTACTTACGCGTCTTGGTGGTTGATGACAACCCGACGGCCTGCGAACTGATTAAGCGCATGGGCGAATCGCTAAAATGGACCGTTGATGTGGCAAACAGTGGCAGCGAAGCGTTGCAACTGATGCAGCAGCAACGCGAGCAAGGTATTACCTACGGTGCGCTGTTTATTGACTGGCAAATGCCGGGATTGGACGGTTGGCAGACCAGCAAATCAGTGCGTGAACTCATGCCAGAAGGGATTGTGCCGATGATTGTCATGATCACCGCGCACGATCGCGAAATGCTGTTGCAGCGCAGCGAGGAAGATCAGGCGTTGCTTGATGGTTATCTGGTAAAACCTATTACGGCCTCTATGCTGTTGGATTCAGTGACCGATGCATTAAGCGAAGGCAAACAGCCTGATAATCTCCAACCCAGACTGATGGTTTCCTCTTCCCACCAATTGTCCGGTATTCGGCTATTGGTGGTTGAAGATAACGTGAATAACCAGCAAATTGCCCGCGAATTACTGGAGGATGAAGGCGCTATTGTCCAGATCGCTAACCATGGTCAGGAGGCGATTGATATTTTGCAGGATAATTTCTCGGCCTTTGACGTGGTATTGATGGATTTACAGATGCCGGTCATGGATGGCTTAAGCGCGACGCAGTATATTCGCAGCACGCTGGGGCTGGTGGAATTACCTATTATCGCCATGACCGCCAATGCGATGGCGTCCGATCGCGATGCCTGCCTGGCGGCAGGGATGAACGATCATATTGGTAAACCCTTCGATCTGAATAATCTGATCCGGGTGATACGGAAATACAGCAAGCAGCCTGAGATAGCGATCGCCACGCACAAAGAGACGCTTTCACCGCTCTTAGTGGAATGGAAAGAGGCGGCAACGGTGGCAGGGATTGAACTGGAGTCGGCGCTTAATCGATTAGGTGGGGATATTTCGCTGTTGCAGAAAATGCTCTCGCTGTTCGGGGCAGAGCTGGCCGATTTCCCAGTGCAATTAGATACGCTGATCGCGCAGCAGGACTGGCGATCCGCATCGCGTCTGTTGCACACCACCAAGGGGCTGGCGGCGCAGCTTGGCGCAACGCATTTGTCGCAAAATGCCGGTAAAGGGGAGACATTATTGAGCGGTACATCAATACCCACCCCGCAAGCGATAGAGAGCTTGCTGAGTGAAATAAAAGACCAAGCGCGATCCGTGCAGCTCGGAATGGCGGAATTGAGCCACATGCTGCTGGGTAAGGCGGTTGAGACAGATCCAGCAGGAAGCGGGCAGACAAATTCTCTTGATTCTGATCTGAACGCGCTGATATTACTGTTACAAAATTCAGATATGGCGGCACTGGAAGCCATGGGTCAATTACAGGCGGCGTTTGGCCAGCAAGTGGGTGAGGCATTATCTCCGCTGAATCACGCGATCAACCAATTGGACTTCGCTCTGGCCATTCAGATAGCTCAAGCGTTGCTGGACAGCCCTTCAAGGCAAAGGAATGAAAATAATGACAATAAATAACTCGCTTGATCAAGACGCTGCCGTGTTTTTACCGGGTTTGGAAAAGCCAAAGCTGCTGATTGTGGACGATCACCCGCTCAATATTCAGGTGTTATATCAAGCGTTTTCTGCCGATCATCATGTTTGTATGGCAACCAACGGTAAACAGGCGCTGGAGGTGGGCGTTAAGCAGAAGCCGGATCTGATTTTGCTGGATATTGAAATGCCGGATATCAGCGGTTATGAGGTTTGTGCTCAGCTCAAAGCCCTCCCTGAAACCAAGGATATTCCCATTATCTTTGTTACGGCCCATATCGATGAAGAGACTGAAACGCGCTGTTTTAATGAGGGTGCGGTGGACTTTATCAGCAAGCCGATCAATCGGAACACGGTCAGAGCACGAGTGCGCACCCACCTGTTGCTGAAGGCGCAATCTGACCTGTTACGTCAATTAGTCTATTTGGATGGGTTAACCGAAGTCCATAATCGGCGCTATTTTGATGAGCGGTTGAATCAGGAGTGGAAACTGGCCAGCCGTCACCATACTCCGCTTAGCCTGATTATTATTGATGTCGATTTTTTCAAGAAATATAACGATTTGTATGGTCACTTGGCAGGAGATGACTGCTTACGCCGTGTGGCAAAAACTATCCGCAATGCCCTGAAGCGCGCGACCGATCTGGTTGCCCGCTACGGGGGTGAGGAATTTGCCTGTCTGCTGCCCAATACCGAATTGAGTGGTGCCATGGCGGTGGCGGAATCGATCAGATTACAGCTGATTGAGCAGGGGATCCCTCATGCCGATTCCTCGGTATCCCCCGTTGTCAGTATCAGCCTGGGGGTCTGTTGCCGCAGTGCTGAAAGCACCGGCGTGCTGGCCGATTTCTTGCTACAGGCGGATGCCCAGCTGTATCAGGCGAAGAAAAAGGGCAAAAATCAGACCTGCGGAATATTGTTAGACGATATTGGGCCTGAAGCAGGCTGATGCTCCAGCACCTGCTGCCTGCAATACCCACCTCTTTGGTCAGATAAATAAAAAGCCTTACCGGATGACTTGTCATCATCCGGAAAAACCAGCTAATCTGAAATTACCCGCAACCGCCAATCCAAGTGGTCCAGGTCCGAGAAGTCATTAGCCGAAACAGAGAGTCAACCGTAACAACGTCATGTTGATGGGGTGATCGCATGTTAATAACAGTGATTATTACTCTTTTTGTCATCGTAGGCGTCGCTGCTTTTATGGCCGCGCCAGTGATGATGGTCAATAACGCGGAAGGTGTGGGAGGTGAAGATCAGTGAAATCCGGTAATCAACTCACTTATTGGTATTAACATAACTCAATGATGACGGGTTCCGGGTCAGGAACCATGTCATCATGGCTTTACCCACCCGAGCAGTACAGACTAAGCTAAACAACCCTCTCGCTTCTGGTACGCTCACAGCGTTACTTCCACCGGTCACCTAAAAAAATGAGATCATAAGGTTATGGAAATCAAGGATTACTATGCCATTTTAGGGGTTAAACCCTCCGATGACATTAAGGCAATCAAGACCGCTTACCGCCGTTTGGCACGGAAATACCATCCGGATGTCAGTACCGAAGCTGATGCGGAAGCCCGTTTTAAAGATGTTGCTGAGGCCTATGAAGTGCTCAAAGACAACGAGCGGCGCGCGGAGTATGACCAACTGCTCCAGCATCGCCACGATCCCGGCTTTGGGCGGCAGACGCGGCGCGCAGAGAGCGGCAATGCTGAAGATTTCTCCGATATCTTTACCTCGATGTTTGGTCGCGGCGCGCAGGGGCGGCAGCAGCGGCATGCGGCTCGTGGGCAGGATGTGGAACTCGGCGTGGCGATGTTGCTGGAGGAAACCCTGAGTGAACAAACCCGGTCCCTGAGTTATAAGGTGCCGGTATATAACATTTTTGGTCTGGTCGAAAAAGAAATCCCCAAAACCCTTAACGTAAAAATTCCTGCAGGAGTAGCGGATGGCGAGCGCATCCGCGTTAAGGGCCAAGGGGTTCCTGGTGCTGATGGCGGTGCGAATGGCGATCTCTATCTGATCATTAAGCTTGCTCCACATCCACTGTTTGAAGTGATTGGGCACGATCTGGAGATCGTGGTTCCGCTGGCACCCTGGGAGGCTGCGCTAGGGGCAAAAGTCTCGCTGCCCACCTTGTCGGATAACATTCTGCTCACCATTCCTGCGGGCAGCCAGGCCGGCCAGCGGCTGCGAATTAAGGGCAAAGGCCTGGTCAGCAAGAAAGAGACCGGTAATTTGTATGCGGTGATCAAGATTGTTATGCCATCTAAACCGGATGACAAGCAGGCGGCACTCTGGCAACAGCTGGCTGAGGCGAATACTGCCTTCGATCCCCGCACTGTATGGAGTAAAGCATAATGGCCAAGTTACAGATAACTTTTACCGTGACTGAGTTCTGCCTGCATACCGGAGTGACCGAAGCCGAATTGAGCGAGGTGGTGGGGTTGGGGGTCATTGAGCCACGGGATCCTGAGGCGGCCGATTGGCTATTCGACGATGGTGCGCTTGCGGCGTTCAATCGCGCCCAGCGCCTACAGCACGAACTGGCGCTGGACTGGCCCGGTATCGCTGTAGCCTTGACGCTGTTGGAGGAGATTGAGCAGTTACGCAAAGAAAATAGCCAGTTGCGCCATCGCCTGGAGCGTTTTATTGAGTGATAGACATGTTGTACTATGCGGCATCTGAATCAAGAAGGAAGTTATTATGTCTGACATGCTGAGCAACGATCAGGAACTGGTTTCTGATCTGGTTGCCTGCCAACTGGTTATCAAACAGATCCTGGACGTGATCGACGTTATTGCGCCGACGGAAGTACGGGACAAGATGGCCAGCCAACTGAAGAGTATTGATTTTTCTACCCATCCCGCCGGGGCCGACCCCATCACTAAGCGGGCGATTGAAAAAGCGATCGCGCTGATTGAGATGAAGTTTAACCGCGAGTAATCGTTAAACCGCCGCAGGGCGGCGGTTTTAAGCCACTGCCATTCTTGTAACATGACGTAATAACAATTTCTGGCAAACCTGCACTTGGTTTTACCGGGAGTGTTAAGATAGCGGCTCGGTTTATGCAGTAGATAGGGTTGTTCATGTACGATTTAGGTTATGGGCCGTCCGGCCTGATTTCCATTGCCGTTGTCATTTTATCCGTGTTGCTTGGCTTGTGGGTGTGGTTCCTGGTGAACCGTGCCAGCGTGCGTGCCGATGAGCAGATTCGCCTGCTACAGGAGATTGCCGAGCAACAGCGCCAGCAAACGGCGTTGTTGAAAACGCTGGTGCAAAACGCACGCGGAGAGCAAGAACCGAGCGATGACGACGATCTCGGCCCGGCGCTGGGTTTCAAAGGGTTTATCCCAGAGCGTTAAGCTCAAGACTGATTTTGTGAGAAGGTAAGGGAGCAATCGCGCCTTCTCACACCATTCCACCTTCAGTAAAACACCATGCCCGAATAGGGTTTCTCGCGGCAGACTGCTAAACGGCTGGCCAGATCGCCGCAGTGGATTTCCAGTGCGTGTCGATCAGGATCGAGAAAATACAGTGATTCCCCCTCGCTACGGTTACTTTTCCACTCTTCCACCCCATTTGCACGTAAGCGCGCGGCAAAGGCGGCAAAATCCTCGGGCGCGATGCTGAAAGCGTAGTGGGTGTAGTCGCGCGTGCGTGGCTCTAGGTGAGTGTCATCCAGCGACAGGCACAGCCACAGTTCACCCAGCGTCAGATAGGCTCCCTGTACCCAACGGGCTTTAGGGCTAAAGCCCAGCGTGTCGACGTAAAAAGCAAAGCTGCGATCAAGATCGCTGACGGCAAGCGTCAGGTGGTTAAGGCCAGATAGCATGATGAGGAATATCCTTAAGTGTATAGCCAGTTGTCATAAATCTGTCGTATCAGCATCGTAATGTAGCGTTAACTATAAGAAAGAGGGTTATCGCCAATGATTAAATGGTATGAAGAAAGTGACGCTGAAGTAAACCGCAGTATTGCGCTAATCACCGGGGAAAATCCGGAAAAATGGTACCCTTACGGTGGGGTAAAAGGTAAAGACTATTGTAAGAACCCTGCGGATGCCTGGCCGATTATCTGCGCCAATAATATCAGCCTCAACGCCATCAACCAGGATAATCATCCGCAGTGGCAGGCCAGTATCACCACCCAACGCGGCGCCTGGCAAGCGGGCAGCAGTAGCCCACTGCGAGCCGCCATGATCTGTTTCCTGCTGAGCCAGCAGACGCAAGAGGTGATGTGCTGACGTTTTTCTCATCACTCTTCTGATATTTGCCCCGGTAAATCAATTTATCTGCCAATAGGATAGGCAAAAAAGCCAGATGTTTATCATACTGGTCATAAGCCACAGGCGAGCTATCTTGTATTACTTGGGGGCAGGGAGAGGTAGGGAATGAAGATCACCAATCGTTATTACGATGCGAGCAAAGCCCATCATACGCCGCACGGATTCTGCAACCCTGAACCGACGCTGCACAAACCGGGGGATCTGAGGCGCTGGCAGGATGAGCGTAAAAAACTCGGCTTGCCCAAGCCACCGCTGGCGGGTTATGAGCAATTCACCGCAAACTGGTGGCAAGCCACCGATCTCAGTGGCAACCAGGACAGCGTTTGGTGGTTGGGCCATGCTTCGCTGTTGCTGCGCCTGGGTGGGCGTTATGTCCTGATCGACCCGGTCTTGTCAAACCGAGCCTCGCCGCTGAGTTTTTATGGCCCGAAACGTAAAACGCCCCCTCCGGTGACGGTGCAGCAGTTGCCCGCGGTGGATGTGGTGCTGATCTCCCATAATCATTACGATCATCTGGATCGCTGCACCATCAGGGAACTGACTAAGCGTTTCCGCGAGATCACCTTCGTGGTGCCACTGGGGCTAAAACGCTGGTTCAGCCATTATCCGGCCAAGCGGGTGGTTGAATTGGACTGGTGGGAAAGCCTGACGCTGGATGATATGACGTTTCACGCCACGCCAGCGCGCCATTGGAGCATGCGCACGCCTTGGGATCGCAACCGTTCCTTGTGGTGTGGTTGGGTGATCCATCATTCTGCGCTGCGCTTTTATTTCTCTGGTGACAGCGGTTATTCTGAAAAATTGGTCGAGATTGGCACTCGCCTGGGGCCATTTGATATGGCTGCGTTACCGATCGGTGCCTACGCACCAAGATGGTTCATGCAGGAGCAGCATATGGATCCGCAGCAGTCGGTCATGCTCTATCAGCAATTAAATTCACCGCGGGTGATTCCTATTCATTGGGGGGTTTTTGAATTGGCCGATGAGTCGTTGGATGAACCTCCGCAGCAATTAAACCTGGCACTAAACGAGGCGGGGATAGTGCAGCATCGGTTTCATCCGTTAAAGATTGGCGCACGTATTGATCTTGATGAGATTTCCTCATGAGTAAAGCTCGGTGCGTTCAGTGCTACCCTGTATTCCGCATCGTGCGGGCTTTGGTGGGGAGGGCTTTAGGCGGCCAATGAGGCTGAGAGTGGTGGAAATGGGTAAAAAAACAAAGCCAGAAGTGGGGATGAAATTCATTGGCCCATTTTCTTAATCATGGGTGAAAATAAACATTTTGTTATCAGAGAATACTTTTTTTATTTATTTACTCTTGACTAGGCTAACTCCGAATATTTACGCTCTGATGGCAATAGTTATTTTACCGCGCTGCACTCTATCGGTGCATAATTCCCGGTGGTGCATGTTTATGCACCACCAAACCGCAGCTTTATGTCGCACAAAAAGGGGATAACGACCATAACCTCTAGCGCCAGGAGACGATCTCTTCCTGCTGTGGCAGGCTTGGCAGCAAAAATTCAGATTGATGAGCCGTTTGCTCACCCGTTCATCGATATTCAAATCTTGCATATAAAATTCCATAAAGATTCAAAATTTTTTACGCTTTTGCCGCGCTCAGACGCTTATATGTTGTCAAAAACATTCGTCGTCAGCTTGAAAGAATTGTTAAAATTCAGGCAGCACGCGGAGTTCAGCGCAGTTCGTTTACAAAGCAGAAAATAGTCAAGGCTTCAACCTCTTTTACCGTATTTAGGCTATTGATGCGGTTGACCGTTTCAAATATGTGCGACAGGTCGATCGGTGATTAAAAATGGCTTGCCATCGTTTCCAGAGTATGTGATAACGCATCTGGGTAAAACGAGGTACAGTTCTGTATATGTGTGGCATTTTCAGTAAAGAAGTTCTGAGTAAAGACGTTAGCGTTGAATACCGCTTCTCTGCCGATCCTTATCTTAGTGCCTCAAGCAGTAACGACTCTAGTTTGTCTATGTAACGCCGCTGGGCGGTTTAAACAATCCAAAGGAAATACTCAAGATGGCAAAGATCAAAGGTCAAGTTAAGTGGTTCAACGAGTCTAAAGGTTTCGGTTTCATCACTCCAGCTGACGGCAGCAAAGACGTGTTCGTACACTTCTCTGCAATCCAGGGTAACGGCTTCAAAACCCTGGCTGAAGGCCAGAACGTTGAGTTCGAAATCCAAGATGGCCAGAAAGGCCCATCTGCAGTAAACGTTACTGCTATCTAATCAGCGTCAGCTGTACAAAAAACCCGCCTTTGTGCGGGTTTTTTCGTTGTGCGATTCAGCCGGTGATGAAAATGCCGGAATACTGATTACGCCCTTTGATACCCGGATGGCTGGGATCCTGCGCCCGGCGGTGGCTGTTACGGCGATAACTGGTGTATTTAAAGCGCTGTGGCAGTCGTAGGTCGCTGTTCTGTGTGCAAATGGTGCAGCTACCTGCGCGATCGACCGCGGCAAACCCTAGGGCTTGCAGCTGGTTTTCGGCGATAGCGGTCAGATCAAGATGACGATGCCGTGGGCTGATCAATTCAGGCGGCAGGGGTAAAGCCTGCTGAAAGCGCGCGACCAACTCCTCATTAACCTCATAGCAGCACGATCCCGCTGCGGGGCCGATGGAGGCTACCCAGTTTGCGGTGCTGTCATCACGGTTGATGTGCCGTGCCATCTGCTCAAGAATGCCGTCCAGTAACCCGCGCCAGCCCGCGTGAACCGCAGCGACAGCGCTGCCGTCGTGACGGCTGAAAATCACCGGCAGGCAATCTGCGGTCAGCACGCTGATTAGAATCCCCGGTTCACGAGTAAAGAAACCATCGGCCTCGCCGCATACTTGGGCAGGGTGATGAATATCGACAATACGTATGCCGTGTACTTGTTTCTTTTCCGGTAGCGTGGCGCGATAGGGCAACAGCAGCTCCGGCAGCAGGGCGCTTTTATTGCCAAAACCATGCTTGATGCCGGGAACCGCATTGAGGAACGGGGAGGTGTCGGTCATAGAACGTTTTTTTCCTGCAACTGGACGATAGGCTCCAGTGTAGCCAGCTTTTTTAGCCGTTGGCTAGCGGCAGTAGAGAGTATCTACCTTGCATCGCACAGAGCCCTTCTTTAGACTAGCCGCGCCGTATCTCTCTGGAATCCAAGCCATGTCCTATCAGTGCCCTCTGTGCCACCAGCCGCTGTATCATGCCAGCCAGCAATGGCGTTGTGAAAATCATCATCAGTTCGACTGCGCCAAAGAAGGTTACGTTAATTTAATGCCGGTGCAGCATAAGCGCTCAAAGCAACCGGGTGACAGCGCCGAGATGATGCAGGCACGCCGTGCGTTTCTGGATGGGGGTTATTATCAGCCATTGCAACAGCGGATCGCGGAACTGTTAGATGCGGCATTGCCTGATGAGGCGCAAGCGTTGTTGGACATTGGCTGTGGGGAAGGTTATTACACCGCAGCGGTGGCAGCGCGCTTATCGCAGAAACGGGCATTGGCCGTGCATGGCCTGGATGTGGCGAAGGTGGCGATCCGTTCTGCCGCCAAGCGTTATCCAGCGGTATCATTCTGTGTGGCTTCCAGCCACCGTTTGCCGTTTGCTGACGCTTCACTCGATGCGGTATTGCGCATTTATGCGCCCTGTAAAGCCGAGGAATTAGCTCGGGTGGTGAAGCCTGGAGGGGTGGTTGTGACGGTGTCACCAGGGCCGCGCCATCTTTACCAGCTAAAGCAGCAGGTTTATCAGGATGTTCAGTTGCATGCAGAAAACGACGAGCAACTTGAGGGATTTACCTGTGAAATCATCGAGTCATTGGCCTATCCGATGACGCTGCCCGGTGAGCAGGCGGCCAATTTATTGCAGATGACGCCGTTTGCCTGGCGCGCTTCGCCACAGGTGCAGCAACGGCTGGCAGAAACCACGGCTTTTACCTGTGAAACGGACTTTGCGATCCGCTTGTATCGCCGTTGTCGCTAGAAACAGAAAAACCTGCCTCGGCAGGTTTTTCTGTTTAGGAAGATGTTAGGCAAGATAACCCAGGTGTTCAAGCAGGATATTTATCCCAATGCCAATCAGCACCACTCCGCCAAGAATTTCAGCACGTTTGCCCAGCAGAGGGCCGATATAGCGGCCAATCATCATCCCCAGCGTGGCCATAATCATGGTGGCACAACCGATCGCCATGGCAGTATGGACGATATTGACCTGGAGGAAGGCCAGACCCACGCCGATGGCCATCGCGTCCAGGCTGGTGGCAATAGCGGTAGCCACTAATATCCAGAATCCATGGCGTTTTACTTTTTGTTCTTCGTGCGGCTGGTTTTTTACGCCTTCCATGATCATGCGCGCGCCCAGAATAAACAGCAGGCCGAAGGCCACCCAGTGATCCCACTCCATGATGTATTGGCTGGCGAACAGCCCGATGGCCCAGCCGATCAACGGGGTAATGGCTTCAACGACGCCAAAGATCAGACCGGTGCGGAGAGCTTCGCGGAAACGCGGTTTATGCAGTGCAGCGCCCTTGCCGATTGAAGCGGCAAACGCGTCCATAGACATACCAAATGCGAGAATAAGAGTTGCTGACAGGTTCATGTAAAATAGCCTCGGCCGGGCGGCTCCATATACACGTAACCCACCCCCAACCATACGACGGAGTTACGTGTCTATGGTCTCGCCAACCTGTTCGGCTACCCGCACCACGTTTCGAGTTGCGAAACGAGTATGTTGATACGGGCGTTTCTGGTATTTGCTACCCAGAAACCGGCTACTCCCCAATGACGGCGCAACCTTACCATAATATTTTTGACGGAGACAACCTTTAAATTGGTAGGGTAACTCAATGGAATTGAGAATTATTTTCACTTAAGAATGGAGGGAACAAATAACGGTGATAGCTGCATCAAAATATGCGGGAATAATAAACAGTGAACCAGAAGCATTGCTGATTAATTATCCGAGAATGCGGCTGGTGGTTAAATCGCTACAAAACAGAGAGGCTTTTTTGTTACTGATTTTCAACAAGAAAATGATAAATTCTCTCCAGGTCATCTAGTTGTGTGACTTGGATCAATAATCTACGCTGCTCTAAATCGATAACCAGAATACCGTCTTCGGATAAATTCATCGCCTTGATGCGTGAATATTCAATAAACGCATTGGCATAAAAGAAACCCTGTGGTTTAAACAACAGCTTGGGCCAACGAATATAGGAAATATAGACGGCAATTAATGCCAAAGAAATAAGCAGATAAGTGGTTAATGGCGCGCCTTGCGTGGTGACGTTGCGGTAAATCAGGATGGCAAGCAGGCCGACAAAAATCAGGCAGTCAAGCCGGTTACTGCGTTTTAACGGCACCTTGAGCAGGGTTTTGCCCTTCAGCAGGTTCATGCCGAATTCGTCGTACAGCGCATACAGCAGCATCAGCACAATAAAAATCAGTAATACAGCGTCGGTCAGCGACATCTCATCACTCCATCAATAAAAAGCCGGGGGTTTTGCCTCTAATGCCGGTTAGTTAAGGCTAACCAGTTCCCTCTCCCTTGGGGCTGTCTCTTGATCAGATCTCCTGATCAAGAGACAGCCCTCGGGGAGAGGGGAAGATCACTGAACTAAAGCCCCTCACCCCGGCCCTCTCCCACAGGGAGAGGGAGGCCACACCTTTAGCACCTGCTGCATAATTATGCAGCTTTGCGCTTAACTGACCGGCATTAGGGCTTACTACACATTTCCCGCGCAGTTTCATCAACCTGTGCGCGTTAATTCACATTAGCGTTAATTTATTTTAGTGAGTGAAAAAATAAATTTTGTGATACCGCTCTGTTATTGGCCGATCGAATTATCATTGAGGGATTAAACAGCAGAGATGTTACAAAACGAGGCGTAAAGTAAAAGAAGCTACTTTTCCACAGAAAAATTTCCTGCTAGAGTGCCTGCTTCTTTTATTACTAAGGAGTGAAGGGTCTCTGCCCTCCCTATGGACTGTCACCGAAGTTACTGTTTTTCAACGATCCACCCGCCACCTGCTGGCGTTATAGATGTCACCCGGCCCGTCGGCTGTTTCCCGGTTCTGCAATTCTATTCCACCATCATTCTTGCTAGCGCAATCTTTGCGTCTGCTTTGTCACGCCTGAGCACTGCTCAGCAAACCTGTCTTTCTTCTGGAGTCTGATATGGAAATATTAATGGACCCCTCTATTTGGGCTGGGTTATTGACCTTAGTAGTGCTGGAAATTGTACTGGGCATCGACAACCTGGTGTTTATTGCCATTCTGGCCGACAAACTGCCGCCCAAGCAGCGGGATAAAGCCCGTATTCTTGGCCTGTCATTGGCGCTGGTGATGCGTCTTGGCCTGTTGTCGGTGATTTCGTGGATGGTGACGTTGACCACGCCGCTTTTCAGCGTGGCAGAATTCAGTTTTTCCGGCCGCGATCTGATCCTGCTGTTTGGTGGTGTCTTCCTGCTGTTCAAGGCCACCATGGAATTGCATGAGCGGCTGGAGGGGCAAGGCCACCAAGGCGGTCTCAATCGCGGTTACGCCAAGTTTTGGGTGGTGGTGGTGCAGATCGTTATTCTTGATGCCGTGTTCTCCCTTGATGCGGTAATCACCGCCGTGGGGATGGTGAACGATCTGCTGGTCATGATGGCGGCGGTGGTGATTGCCATGGCCGTGATGCTGCTGGCGTCAAAACCGTTAACGAGCTTCGTGAACGCCCACCCGACCATCGTGGTGCTCTGTCTGAGCTTCCTGCTGATGATTGGCCTGAGCCTGATTGCTGAAGGTTTCGGTTTGCATATTCCGAAAGGCTACCTGTACGCCGCGATTGGTTTCTCGATCCTGATCGAACTGTTTAACCAGATTGCACGTCGTAACTTCATCAAGCATGAGGCACGCCGCCCGATGCGCGAACGCACGGCGCAAGCCATTATGCGCCTGATGGGGCAGGAACGGGGGCAAGAGCAACCGGACGAAGCGGCAACGCGTGAAGTGAATCAGACCTTTGCTGAAGAAGAGCGCTATATGATCAGCGGCGTGCTGACGCTGGCTGCCCGCAGCTTGCGCAGCGTGATGACGCCACGGACCGAAATCTCCTGGGTGGATTGTGAACGTTCCCGTGAAGAAGTGCGCGAGCAACTGCTGGATACCCCGCATAGCCTGTTCCCGGTGTGCCGTGACGAACTGGATGAGATCGTTGGCGTAGTGCGCGCCAAAGATTTGCTGGTCGCACTGGATCAGGGCGTGGACATCGCTGAGTTTGCCGCCCGCACGCCACCGATGGTGGTGCCAGAAACCATGGACGTGCTTAAGCTGTTGGCGGTATTACGCCGGGCCAAAGGCCGCCTGGTGGTAGTGACCAATGAGTTCGGCGTGGTGCAAGGGCTGATAACACCGTTGGACGTGCTGGAAGCGATCGCCGGAGAGTTCCCGGACGAGGACGAAACGCCGGATATTATTGCGGAAGGCGATCGCTTGCTGGTGAAAGGCGGAGCGGATTTACACTCGTTGGAACAAGCGTTGGACTGCGACGATCTGGTCAGCCCGACGGAGGATTATGCTTCGTTGGCGGGTTTCCTGCTCTCCCATTACGGCCAGATGCCGGAAGTTGGGGAGGTGGTGGAACTGAACGCGCTGCGTTTCGAAATCCTTGAAGTGTCTGACTACCGCATTGAGCTGGTGGGCATTACCAAGGTGAGGCCACACTACGAACAACATCAGTAATGATTCAGGCCGGAGGGTTCTCCCCCGGCCGTTTATGGCGCATTTCCTGCTGCCGGATTTCATATTGCTGTAACCACACTGGGAACACTTTGATTGGCATCGGCTTGGCAAAGTAGTACCCCTGCAACGCATTGACGTTACGGGAGCGCAGATAATCGGCCTGTTCCTCGGTTTCTACCCCTTCGGCAACCATCTTGATCTTCAGGCGCTGTGCCAGCGTGATAATGGTGTCGGTAACGGTGGCGTTCACCGCGTCGGTCCCGATAGCGGCGGTAAAGCTTTGGTCGATCTTCAACACGTCCGGGCTCAAATTCTTCAGATAGCTCAGTGAACTGTGACCGGTGCCGAAATCGTCGATCGCCAGCATGATGCCCATCTCTTTGAGCGATTTAATTTGCTCATACTGAATTTCCGACAGCGCCGTGCGCTCGGTCAACTCCAGCATCATTGAGGGCATCGGGTTGGCCGGTAACCAGATGCGACGAATATCATCAATAATACTGACTGTGTTGAAATGCTCGGCGGCGACGTTGATGCTGATATAAAACGAGGGGCGCTGCGGGAATAGGCCCAGGTTTTCCACCACGGTGGTCATCAGATAGCGGGTGAGCACGATGATCAGATCGTGTTGCTCGGCCAAGGGAATAAACACATCCGGTGAAATCCAGCCCTGGCGTTTATTTTTCCAGCGCAACAGCGTTTCGACACCGATGCAGCGGCCATTGTCGCTCTTGATGATCGGCTGGCAGTAAACGCGGAATTCACGGTGAGTAATGGCGTGGCCGATGTAGTAAGACAGGCTCATGCGGTTGGCGGTCATCAGATACACCACGTATGCGACCAGCAGGCTGATCATCAGTGCCAGCGGGATATGGCGCGGCAAGGCGGCCAGAGCCAGCGTGCTGGCGCTAGGGCCAAACAGTGAAATAGAAAAGGGGTACTTATCTGATTTTGCCGTATGTTGCAGACCTTCAGACTGTGTGCTGCCGAGAATAATTTCGCGCTGACCGTACATCAGGCTGCGATCACCAACGTTAAGCACCACCCGATGAGCGTAAGGCTCCTGCGGTTCAAGCAGGAAATTGGCCAGCAGTTCAATATTGAATACGTGCAGCACGCCGTTGGTAGCGCTGTTGTCCAGCGGCGTCCACATCACCAGCGTCGGCACGCCTTTGGCGACCGCCAGAGAAGGGCGCAGAGCCAACTGCACACCGTCATTGTTCATCTCAGGGAAGATAATCGAAAACACATAGTGGCGTGGGCCAAACAGGCTCGAGCAATAAATATCACCGTTTTGAACCAGAAGCAGCGAGCGCAGAGCCTGATTCTGAGCCGCCCGAAAACGCAACGTCGGCATTATCGGTTCACAGAGTTGCCCAACCAGCGGCATGGTGCGTTCGGCCTGCTGCTGCGCCGGTAGCAGTAGCCTGTTCAGTTTGGTGATGATTTGGGTGGTTAAAACCTGCCGGTTCTGTTCAGTGAGATGGACTTCCTGATAATAACGGATATTCAGTGAGATCAATAAGATAACCAACCCAACCGCACTGGCGAGCAGCCAACGGTAATAGCGGTACTTCGATGCGGCAAGCTGGGTCATCAACATCAGGTAAATCC
Source organism: Serratia sp. YWN4 (assembly GCF_055790845.1). NCBI lineage: Bacteria > Pseudomonadati > Pseudomonadota > Gammaproteobacteria > Enterobacterales > Yersiniaceae > Serratia > Serratia sp. YWN4. The sequence continues at coordinate 3,118,191 of NZ_CM147696.1, read as the reverse complement.
TTGTTCAGCGATACAACTGAAAGTCACTCTAAGCCTAAGTTCTGTAATAAGAGGTAATTCTAGTCTGTCGACGTAGAAACTTAATGGTAGCTCAACAAATTACTGCGCGTATCTGCAACAAAACGGAGGTTCGTGGGGTAACCGAAGGATGAATAAGAGGCAAGAAAGGGGTTATCAGCCGCCAAGGAAAACCCCGCCGGAGATTTTTTGCGGGGTTTCTGTTATAGGGCCTGGCCTTGTAACAGGTCTGGCACGTATTGCCTTTCATTGCGCCGTTGCGCGATTATTCCATGAATCTTTATAGATAATATTCCCATCACAATACTTCCATGTAATGGATTCATAGCGTAGCTGAAGAGTTTCAAGGTGCGTTCCTGTTTGCCCACTTGGATGTAAATTCGGCGCTATTGACGTTACTTTAACGTTCTCTAAAATAATATTAAAATATTCTGTTTCAACGCCAGAACCTAAAACACGATACATTTTTATTGTTGCAGACTTTAGCGTAACCCCTTCACTTAATGCACGATATAAAATAGGTGTCGTTTTATCGAATTCTTTTTGCATGGAAAATGGAGAGTGCACTCTTGTGCCAGTAAGTCGGCCTGTATGTGCATCTGTAGGTATTGACATATGATGGCTAACTGACCTTAATTCAACGGCCCCAATTCTGCCAGAGACTAAAGAACCTCCGACGATAGGTGAGCCATTTTCATCAACTAACCAAAGATAAGCGGGGTTTGACATATTATATCCTTATAGATTGAGCTAATTTAAGTTACTGCTTATTTCGCCTTGGGTAAAATCTGTTAAAAAATTTAGCAATAAGATAGATACACACCCACATTGTAAAAATGGAAAGAACCCTTACTGACCAAGTGTCAAAATAGAAAATAAAAAACAGTGATAGCCAGACAGCAGCACCACCTATGAGTCCACCAAGAATGTTTAGGGCATTACCTATTATTTTTTCCTTAACCCACGATGTCTTATTATCCATGATGGCCACTCACCTTATCTTCGACTAGTTCCAGGATTTTGTTAAATGCAGGCACTCCCTGGCTTCGCTTTACAGATAAGGCATCAACAAAAGGTTTGAGCGCAGGTTCAAATAAAAAATAAAGCAAATCATAATCCTTGCTACGTAATAATTGATAAACCTCCGGCTCATCTAACTTCAGTTGCTCAGACGTTCTGATGCAACGTTCCATCATTCCACCTATCAGTAAAAGATTACCAATAGCACCACCTCGTATCCCTACAAAAAAACTCGCCTGTCCTGCGATGGCCGCTGCTATTCTGGATGAAATTACGGAGTTAGTGGCGGTGCGACCAATCAATGAGGACACACTGCTGGAATATATTTTATTTTGCTCCCTTTCTGAAACGTATTTATCAAATTGTTTAAATACTATCTGTATAGCATCAAGGATGCGGTCATAATTAAGAATCCCGCTATCTATAGCCCTCATTATTCTTATTCTTTCTGTTTCATGTGGGTAATGTGATTCAGTATCTAAATATCCATATGCCAGATAGCCGAGATCAATTGGGATAGATATGATTCCATGTATTAATCCAATCGCAGTCTCAGGGGATATAATGACATCTGCAATACGTAATGCTATTTCATCAATATCATTCATGCTAATTCCTTTTCCATATATCCAGCAAAAATGAAAATAACTTATCATTAATGTTAATTTAAGTCTAGAGCAGTCCTGATAACCCATAAACTTATTAATTCAGTAGGTTAATAAGTTTATGGGGGGAGTTCATTTTTTGTGGGGTGGTCGAATTAATCACACTGGACTTTGATCGCCAAACCACCGCGCGATGTTTCACGGTATTTGGCGTTCATGTCTTTGCCGGTTTCGTACATGGTTTCGATCACTTTATCCAGTGAAACGCGGGGCTCACTGGTGCGGCGCAGCGCCATGCGTGCCGAATTGATGGCCTTCACGGCAGCGATGGCGTTGCGCTCAATGCAAGGCACCTGTACCTGGCCAGCAACAGGATCGCAGGTCAGGCCCAGATTATGCTCCATGCCGATCTCAGCGGCAATGCACACCTGTTCCGGGCTGCCGCCCAACAGTTCGGCCAGCCCTGCGGCGGCCATGGAGCAGGCAACGCCCACTTCCCCTTGGCAACCCACTTCGGCACCAGAGATGGACGCATTCATTTTATACAGCGTCCCGATAGCGCCGGTGGACATAAAATAGCGAATGTAAATGTCCGGGCTGACGGATTCGATAAAGTGATCGTAATAGGCCAGCACGGCGGGCACGATACCACAGGCACCATTGGTAGGCGCCGTGACCACTCGGCCACCGGCGGCGTTTTCTTCGTTGACCGCCAGCGCAAACATGTTCACCCAATCGATCACGTTCATCGGATCGTTGGACAGCTTGTCTGAAGAGACCAACATACGGCGCAATGCCGAAGCACGACGCGGCACGCGCAGTGGCCCAGGCAGCACCCCTTCGGTATTCAGACCACGATCGATACAGGCACGCATGGTTTGCCAAACGTTGCCAAAGTAGCTTTCGATCTCCTGCTTGCTGTGCAGCGCCAGTTCGTTCTGCATGATCAGGCCAGACAGAGAAAGGCCGGTGGTGTGGCAATGTTCGAGCATTTCACTGGCCGAATGGAACGGATAGGGGACGCTGACTTCGCTGCTGTCGGCTTTACCGAAGTGCTCTTCATCAACGATGAAACCACCGCCGAGGGAATAATAGGTTTTGCTGTAAACCTGTTGATCTCCGGTGAAGGCATGGATCTGCATACCGTTTTCGTGCAGCGGCAGATTATCACTGCGGAATACCATGCCGCCGTCGCGCGGGAAATCGACTTCATGCAGGCCGCTGGCCAGCATCAGGCGTTGACGCTGTTCAACGTCACGAATAAAACCGGGAATGCTGTCGATATCGACCGTCGCTGGCATATTGCCCGCCAGGCCGAGAATAATGGCAATGTCGGTATGGTGACCTTTACCGGTCAATGAGAGTGAGCCGTAAACATCAACGGCAACACGCGTGACTGAAGGCATCAGGCCTTCGTTTACCAGATCGTCGACAAACTGTTTACCGGCTTTCATTGGGCCAACCGTATGAGAGCTGGACGGGCCGATGCCGATCTTAAACATGTCGAAAACGCTAATCACGCTAAAACTCCTTAAAGAGGCATATTGTTATGGCTGCAACAGCCTAAGCTGCGCAGGAAACCAGGCTTGGGTGGCCGGTTTTACATCAACGGAGCTTAAACCTCATTATAATAGTGGTTTGTTCCGAGCGCTGGTATTTTACAGGTATTTCATAAGGCTTAAGAGAGTATTTACGGTTTTTTTAAAAGATTGATGCGCTGAACAGTAGTTGAAAAAAAATTGCCATGAAGTGATAGCGATCGCTTTACGGATGAAAACGGTAAGAGGCAAACGCTAAATTGTGAAATAAGTCACAGAAATCGGCGGCCTTAAATGCTTACTTGCTGCGCCAGGCGACGGATGATGGCGGCGGTTAGCCCCCAAACAAACTGGCTTTGATACCAGGAAAGGTAGAGCCGATGTGAATGGCCGTTGCGGTGAATATCCAGCGGGTAATAGCGTGATAGCGTCAGCGCTTCGTGCAGCGGCATTTCAAACACCTCCGCCACTTCCTCGGCATTGGCATAGAATTCGATATCTGGCGGTAGCAGGCCAATGACCGGCGTGACTTGGAAACCGGTGCTGCTGTCGAGCGGGGCCAACTGCCCCAGAACATGCACCGCCTGCGGCGGGATCGCCACTTCTTCCTGTGCTTCCCGCAAGGCTGTCACGATCGCTGAGCCATCTTCGGCATCGGTTTTGCCACCGGGGAACGCCACCTGGCCTGCGTGTTTACGCAGTGAATCGGCGCGGCGGGTGAGCAACAAAGTCGGCTCCGGCCGGCAGATAATCGGGATGAGCACCGCGGCCGGGCGCACGTTGTGGGAGATCTGCGCGGCCTGTGGCAATTGCAGTTGAAAACGGCTGATGAAAGCGGCCAGCGACGCCGAATGGTCCTGATATTTCACGAAACGGTAAACTCCCCCAGTTGTGGCAAGATACGGCCTACCTTATCAAAGGTTTCCTGATATTCCGCCTGCTCCTGGCTGTCGGCAACGATGCCACCGCCTGCGGAACAATAGATGCGGCCGTTTTCGGTAGTCAGCGTTCGGATAGTGATATTGGTATCCATGGTGCCGCAGGTGCTGATATAGCCAATGCTGCCACAATAGGCATTACGCCGCTGTGGCTCCAGCTCTTCGATAATCGCCATGGCGCGCACTTTGGGGGCACCGGTGATCGAACCTCCAGGGAAGCAGGCACGCAGCAGTTCGGTGGCTGGCGTAGTAGTGGGGAGCACGGCGGTAATGGTACTGACCAGATGATGTACCGCTGGGAACGGTTCAACCACAAACAGTTCGGGCACGCGCACGCTGCCCGCTTGCGCCACGCGGCCAATATCATTGCGCAGCAGATCGACAATCATCAGGTTTTCAGCGCGATCCTTGGCTGAATTAGCCAGTTTCAGTGCCTGTGCTGCATCCTCTGCTGTATCGGCCAAACGCGGCAGAGTGCCTTTTATCGGCCGGGTCTGGATCCGTTGATTCTCCAGCCACAGAAAACGCTCCGGCGAAACGCTCAACACGCTGTTTTGCGGTAGCCGCAGAAAAGCAGAAAACGGGGCGCGGTTGCTGGCGCTCAATTGGCGGAAAGCCTGCCATTCGTCACCTTGATAAGGCGCGGAAAAGCGCTGTGCCAGATTGATTTGGTAACAGTCACCGCTGCGCAGGTAGTTCTGAATACGGCGAAATTTCTCACCGTATTGCTGGCGCGTCATATTCGCCTGCCAGTTGCCGGTCAGGGCAAAAGGTACACAAGACGGAGTCTGCTGCTGGCTTAGCCAGCGCCAACGCTGTTCAACATCGCCATAACTGAGCAACGTCAGCGTCTGCCGCTGATGATCGGCAATCAACGCCCAGTCATAAATGCCAACCGCCATATCTGGCAGGGCAATATCTGCCTGAGCCAACTGCGGCAGTGTTTCTACGCGTCGTCCTAAATCGTAACCAAACAAACCCAACGCACCGCCCTGAAAGGGGAAGTCCGTATTCGGCTTCGGGTGCAGGTGTAGCGCCTCCAGTTGCTGTTGCAGCAGCAGGAACGGATCTTCTGATGAGCTATCGCTCTCAGCGCCATGGCAAATTTCGGTGTTTGAGCCTCGGGTGGTCAGAGTGATGCGCGGCTCGGCAACCAGAATATCGAAGCGATTATGGGAGTGCTCGGCGAACCCGGAGTGCAGCAACATAGCCCAAGGTTGCTGCGCCAGTGGAGTGAACAACTCCAGCAGTGATTCACGGGTATAGGGCAAAGATTTAAGGTTTGGGGCGGTTGCACTCATGGGCTTCAATAGACCTGGCTGACAGGAACGGTTTCGGCTGGCTATTCTGCCATATTCTGCCCGTTGGCGCAGCCCACAGCGGCTCCAGACGAAAAGTAAACTATGGGTAAGCGAAGCGTTTTTTGCGACTTTTACGCCTTTTCTGAATGTGAAAAGGCAAGAGGCCTTGATGCTGGCAAATAGAGATCATAGTGTTATCCTAACGTGCGAATATATAATGATACTCCATTATTAATTGCGAATGGTTACTATTTCTTTATTCTTATATTACTGAGATGAGATATTATTTAATTCTGAACATGGATTGTGGATACCAAAAATAATCAATAAAATCATCCGGTCAGTATTGTAGTTCATCACCTTGTAGCAAAGCAGTACCCTGAATTTATTAAAATAATTAAACACTTTTACTTCTGCCAGCAAAGAGCCGTGTATGTCATTAAAACTGAGTGTCATTGTCCCTCTGCATAATGTCGGGGAGTTGTTCGTCCCTTTTCTGGAGTCTCTGCTTGCGCAGCAGGAACAACAGCTTGAAGTGATTATTGTGAACGATGGTTCTACCGATGGTTCAGGTGATATTGCTCACCGTTATGCCGCTCAGCATTCGCATATTAGTGTGATCGATCAAGCGAATGCGGGCGTATCCTGTGCGCGTAACGCCGGATTGGCCGTCGCGCGTGGGAAATATGTCGCCTTTCCTGATGCTGATGATGTATTGGCGCCAGAAATGTATTCAACGCTGATTGCACAGGCGGAACAGCATCAATTAGATGTGATGCAGTGCAATGGCGAACGTTATTTCGCCAGTAATGATGAGTTGCAGCCGATCATTCCCCAACAGCGGTTGAAAGACACTGCGGTCATCAGCGGCAACCAATGGCTGGAAAAGGCGCTGAAATCCAGACGCTTCATTCATGTGGTGTGGCTGGCAGTTTACCGTCTTGATTTTATCAGACAGCATCAGCTCTATTTTGAGCCGGGCCTCCATCACCAGGATATTCCCTGGACTACCGAAGTGATGTTTAACGCCCAGCGGGTGAAATACCTCAGCAAGCCACTGTATCGCCAGCGGGTTCACGATCGGTCGATTAGCAACCGCCGCCGCACCGGGCAGGCCAACGTTGAATACCAGCGTCATTACATGCAGATCGTCGAGATGCTGGTGGCGCTGAACCAACGTTATAGCCAGAAAATCCCGCTTTGCCCGGCATTTCACTGGCAAATCACTCGCGAAGCGCTGGGGATTTGCCACAGTATTCGCCGTGAACCTGAGTTACAGGCACGGCAGCAGATCACTGAAGAATTCTATCGGCGTGGTATTAATCACGCCATGATCGCCAACATGCGCGGCATCAAACAGATATGGCAGGTCATGCTGTGGCGGCATCGCCTGAAACAGTGGCGGTGCAACCGCCGTTGCCCGGTGCAGGCTCCAGAATAACAGGCGTAGGGTTCCACGGCTTTAAGGCGTATACTCCACGTCCATTTTGCTGGGGAGAAACACATGCTTGCAGGTATGCCGTCACTGAGCCATCAAGAACAGCAGGAAGCTGCTGAACGTATCCATCACCTGATGGAGCAGGGCATGAGCAGTGGTGAAGCCATCGCGTGCGTCGCACAGGAAATCCGTGAAAAGCATCAAGGGGATCGGGTAACTGCCCTGTTCGACGATGAAGAGGAAGAACCGCAGGAAGAGCCGACCGAGTATTTGGAAGACGACGCGGAAGACGACGAAAATTATTGATATTGCCGGGGTTCGGCGTACCGAACCCCAAGGTTATCAGCCTTGAACGGCCACTGCTGCGGCCGCCTGTTTAGCCAATTCTACCGCCTGATCAACGTCCGCTGCGGTAGCCAGTGCCACCCCCAAGCGGCGTTTGCCGCTGATGTCCGGCTTGCCGAACAAACGCACCTGATTATAGCCGCTTAACGCCCGATCCAACCCACTGAAGCGCAGGTTTTCGCTGTTCAATTCCGGCAGGATCACCGCAGAAGCCGAAGGCCCGAACTGGCGGATGGCGCTAATCGGCAACCCGAGAAAAGCACGCACATGCAGGGCGAACTCGGACAGATCCTGCGAGATCAGCGTAACCATGCCGGTATCGTGCGGGCGTGGCGACACTTCACTGAAAATGACCTCGTCACCGCAGACAAACAGCTCAACCCCAAATAAACCAAAGCCCCCTAATGCGTTAACCACGTTTTCTGCAATCGCCTGCGCACGGCTTAATGCCAACTCAGACATCTGCTGCGGTTGCCAGGATTCACGATAGTCGCCGTCCTCCTGACGATGGCCGATCGGGGCACAGAAGTGTATGCCATCAACGGCATTGATGGTCAGCAAGGTGATCTCGAAATCAAATTTCACCAATCCTTCCACAATCACCCGGCCACCACCGGCGCGGCCGCCTTGCTGGGCGTATTCCCATGCGCTGCCAAGCTGTTGCTCGCTGCGGATCAGGCTTTGCCCTTTGCCGGACGAGCTCATTACCGGCTTGATGATGCACGGATAGCCAATTTCAGCCACTGCCGCACGGAAGCCCTCTTCGCTGTCGGCAAAGCGATAACTTGAGGTTGGCAAACCCAGGGTTTCTGCCGCCAGGCGGCGGATGCCTTCGCGGTTCATGGTCAGGCGCGTGGCTTCGGCACAGGGCACCACGTTGTGCCCTTGCTGTTCCAGCTCGACCAGCATACTGGTGGCGATGGCTTCAATTTCCGGCACGATGTAATCGGGGCGCTCCAGCTCAATGATTGCTTTCAATGCCTGACCATCCAGCATATTGATTACATGGCTGCGATGGGCCACATGCATGGCAGGAGCGTCTTTGTACCGATCGACAGCAATCACTTCCAGCCCTAAACGCTGGCATTCAATGGCAACTTCTTTACCCAACTCGCCAGAGCCGAGCAGCATAACGCGGGTAGCAGAAGGGCGCAGAGCGGTTCCAATTGTCAACATAGTTTCGTACCAATACGGTCTGATAGTAGGCGCGCATTATATACGAAAACGATTGCGTGTGCAGAGGGTGAGATAACAAGGCCCGGAAATCTGCCGCTGCCAGCAGTTTTTTTACCGCTGAAATCCGGAATCCACACTAACTCTGTTATCATCTGCGCCTGATTCGGTGCCAGCCCGCGGGCCGCGCCGCCTTTCCACTTGCTATATAAGAGTTATTGCCGTGAGCACAGTTTCCTTTTCTTCCCTGCCGCTGCCAGCCGAACAGTTGGCCAACCTCAACGAACTGGGGTATGCCGAAATGACGCCGGTACAGGCCGCAGCGCTGCCCGCTATCCTGAAAGGGCTGGACGTTCGTGCCAAAGCGAAAACCGGCAGCGGCAAGACGGCGGCGTTCGGTATCGGTCTGCTGGATAAAATCAACGTTGCCCAGGTGGCGGCCCAGGCGCTGATCCTGTGCCCGACGCGTGAGTTGGCCGATCAGGTCAGCAAAGAGCTGCGCCGCTTGGCACGTTTCACCCAGAACATCAAAATCCTGACCCTGTGCGGCGGCCAACCGGTGGGGCCACAGCTCGATTCACTGGTGCATGCGCCGCATATCGTGGTAGGGACACCGGGCCGCATTCAGGAGCATCTGCGTAAAAAAACGCTGGTGCTGGATGATTTGAAGGTGTTGGTGCTGGATGAAGCCGATCGTATGCTGGACATGGGCTTTGCCGATGATATCGACGACGTGATCAGCTATACGCCACCGCAGCGCCAGACCTTGCTGTTTTCTGCCACCTATCCGGCAGGCATTGAGCGCATCAGCGCGCGCGTGCAGCGTGAACCGCTGAATGTCGAAGTGGATGAAGGGGATGAACCCACCACCATCGAGCAGCGTTTCTATGAAACCACGCGCGATCAACGCCCAGCGGTGCTGGTGGCGGCGATCCGCCATTATCAACCCGCTTCTTGCGTGGTGTTTTGTAACACCAAGCGCGACTGCCAGAGCGTGTTTGAAGCGCTGGAAGCGCGCGGCATCAGCGTGCTGGCATTGCATGGCGATCTGGAACAGCGCGATCGCGACCAGGTATTGGTACGTTTCGCCAACCGCAGTTGCCGAGTTCTGGTAGCGACCGACGTCGCAGCCCGTGGTCTGGATATTAAAGATCTGGAACTGGTGGTGAACTACGAATTGGCATTTGACCCGGAAGTACACGTACACCGCATTGGCCGTACTGGCCGTGCCGGTTTGAGCGGGCTGGCCATCAGCCTGTGTACGCCACAGGAAATGGCGCGGGTACATGCGATCGAAGAGTATCTGCAAATAACCGCCAATTGGGTGCCGGTTTCAGAGCTGAGTGGGGCGTCAAATGCCTCGCTGGAGGCCGAAATGGTCACGTTATGTATCGACGGTGGCCGTAAAGCGAAGATCCGCCCTGGTGATATTCTCGGCGCGCTGACCGGCGATGCTGGGTTGACGGCAGCGGATGTGGGCAAAATTGATATGTTCCCGGTGCATGCCTATGTGGCGATCCGCAAGGCCAGCGCACGCAAGGCGCTGCAACAGCTTCAGCAGGGCAAAATCAAAGGCAAAAGCTGCAAAGCGCGGCTGTTGAAATAATAAACGGCGGAGCGCTTGCGCTCCCGCTCGATATGATATTATACTGTATAAAATTACAGTATTCTAACCTTTGAGGAATGCGCACATGGCTGTTGAAGTGAAATATGTAGTAGTAAGAAACGGTGAGGAAAAAATGACTTTCGCTAACAAGAAAGATGCCGATGCCTACGACAAAATGCTGGATCTGGCCGACAGCCTCGGTGAGTGGCTGCAACAGGCACCGATTACCCTTGAAGATGAACAGCGTGAAGGGTTGAGCTTCTTCCTGGCAGAGCATAAAGACGCGTTAGCGCAGATTCTGCGTGGTGCTGCACCACAGGAAACAGTGAAAAAACCGGCTAAAGCCAAAAGTGAAAAACCGGTCGCTATCTTGCAAGAAGAACCAGCCTCCGAGCCAGAACAGCAGGCTGCATAATCAGCCGTGATGAACAAGGAACGGTATGAACCGTGAAATAACCTTCTTCAGCCGCTTTGAGCAAGACATTATGGCCGGGCGCAAAACCATCACCATTCGGGATGCCAGTGAATCCCACTTCCACCCCGGTGAGGTGCTGCGCGTGAGCCGTAATGAAGACGGCGTATTTTTCTGCTTTATTGAAGTGCAGTCGGTCACGCCGATACGTCTAGGGGCGTTGACTGAAGCGCATGCTCGGCAGGAGAATATGACGCTCAGCGAGTTGAAACAGGTGATCAAACAGATCTATCCAGGGCTGGATGAGCTGTTTGTGATTGCCTTCAGGAAACGTTAATTCCTTGCCTGGCTGAGTATTTAATGGCTCTGCGACACAAATTTGCATCTTTCATACATTTACTGACAAATAATCCCCTAATCTGAAGATTGATCGGCGATCTGGCATGAAAGTGCCTGCACGCCTGAAATTCACCTGTTCAGAGGTAGACGATGAAAAATAACTGGATGCAACAGATTCAATCGATGCTGGGTGACAAAGCCAGCTCAATGGGCGGCACGGAAGGCATTGGTAAATTACTGGCCCCGACCGCGCTGGGTGGCCTGGTAGGCGTTCTATTAGCCAACAAATCCTCCCGCAAAATGGTGGGTAAATTTGGTAAAAACGCGTTGATTATCGGTGGCAGTGCCGCGTTAGGAGCCGTGCTGTGGAACAAATACAAACAGCGCGTCAAAGAAACACACCAGGAAGAAACGCAGTTTGGCTTGCAGAGTACGCCAGCGGATTTGCGTGCCAAACGGCTGGTACAGGCGTTGGTGTTTGCCGCTAAAAGTGATGGCCATATTGACGCAGAAGAAAAGCAGGCCATCGACCATAGCCTGGAGCAATTGCAAGTGGGTGATGAAGCTCAAAGCTGGGTGCAGCAAGCCATCGACCAACCGCTGAACCCGGATCTGATCGCGCAAAGTGTGAAAAATGAAGACGAAGCGTTAGAAGTGTATTACCTGAGCTGTATGGTGATTGATGTCGATCACTTTATGGAGCGCAGTTATCTTGATGCGTTGGCACAATCGTTGAAAATCCCGGCTGACGTCAAGCAGGGCATCGAGAATGACGTTCATGAGAAAAAACGCGATCTGGCGTAGCCCTGCGGCTTGTTAATCCGGGGGGGATCGTGTCACTCTTGCCTTAATCAAGGTAAGCGGATGATTTAGCAATGATGACACCCCCTAAGGCAGAAAAACGTCCTTATCCGATCACCACTCACGGTGACACGCGTGTAGATGACTATTACTGGTTGCGTGATGACGAGCGCACAGATCCCCAGGTATTGGACTATTTGCAGGCAGAAAATGCCTACACTGATGCACAGTTGAAGCCGCAGCAGGCGCTGCGCGAAACGCTGTATCAGGAAATGGTGGCGCGTATCCCGCAGCAGGAACACTCCGTGCCTTACGTTAAGCGCGGTTTCCGTTATCAGACCCGCTACGAGCCCGGCAATGAATACGCGCTCTATGTACGCCAGCCAGAAGCGGCAAGCGAACAGTGGAGCACTTTGATCGACGGTAATCTGCGGGCCGAAGGGCACGAATTTTACACGTTGGGCGGGTTGGAGGTGAGTCCAGACAACCAGCGCTTGGCGGTGGCGGAAGATTTCCTGTCACGTCGTCAATACGACATTCGTTTCAAGAACCTGGATGATGATAGCTGGCTTGAAGAAGTGCTGGAAAACACGTCCGGCAATTTTGAGTGGGTGAACGACTCATCTACCGTCTATTACGTGCGCAAACATGCTAAAACGCTGCTGCCGTATCAGGTCTATCGGCACGTGGTTGGCAGCGATCCGCAGCAGGATGTGCTGGTGTATGAAGAACAGGATGATACTTTCTACGTCAGCCTGGAAAAAACCACCTCAGAACGCTTTATCCTGATCCATCTCAGCAGCACCACGACATCGGAAATTTTGCTGTTGGATGCGGATAATGCCAGCAGTACCCCGCAGATGTTTGTACCACGCCGTAAAGATCACGAATATGCCGTCGATCACTACCATCAGCATTTCTATATTCGTTCTAACAAAGATGGTAAGAACTTTGGTCTTTATCAGAGCGGGCAAGCCGATGAAGCGCAATGGCAGGTGCTGATCGCGCCCCGAGCCGAGGTGATGCTGGAGGGATTCAGTCTGTTCCGCGACTGGCTGGTGGTAGAAGAACGCATTGCTGGCCTGACGCAGTTGCGCCAAATCCATTGGCGCACTGGAGAAGACAAGAGCATTGCTTTTGACGATCCGACCTATGTCACCTGGCTGGCGTACAACCCGCAACCAGAAACTGCCCTGCTGCGGTATGGCTACTCCTCTATGACAACCCCCAGCACGCTGTATGAGTTGAATCTGGACAGCGGTGAACGCGTGCAACTCAAGCAGCAGGAAGTGAAAAACTTCACTGCGGAAGATTATCGCAGCGAGCGGGTATGGGTGAAGGCGCGTGACGGCGTTGAAGTACCGGTATCGCTGGTTTACCGTCCCGATCGTTTTGCTCAGGGCGCGAATCCGTTATTGGTTTACGCTTATGGTTCTTACGGCAGCAGCATGGATCCGGCGTTCAGCGCCAGCCGCCTCAGCCTGCTGGATCGTGGTTTTATTTTCGCTCTGGCACACATTCGCGGCGGCGCCGAACTGGGCCAACTGTGGTATGAAGACGGTAAATTGCTTAAAAAGCAGAATACTTTCAACGACTTTATCGACGTGACCGAAACGTTGGTGGCACAAGGCTATGGCGATAACCAACGCGTGTTCGCCATGGGCGGCAGTGCGGGGGGGTTATTGATGGGAGCCATCATCAATCAGGCACCGCAGTTGTACCACGGCGTGGTCGCGCAGGTGCCGTTTGTGGATGTGGTCACCACCATGCTGGATGAGTCGATCCCGTTGACGACCGGCGAGTATGACGAATGGGGCAACCCGAACGACAAGGCCTACTACGACTATATCAAGCAGTACAGCCCTTACGATCAGGTGAAAACGCAGGATTACCCGCATATGCTGGTGACCACCGGATTGCATGACTCACAGGTGCAATACTGGGAGCCCGCCAAGTGGGTGGCGAAGCTGCGTGAACTGAAGACTGACGATCATCAGTTGCTGCTGCATACCGATATGGATGCAGGTCACGGTGGCAAGTCTGGCCGTTTTAAAGCCTACGAGGATATTGCGCTGGAGTATGCGTTTATTCTTTCGCTGGCCGAGTAGTGAAAACGCGGGCGGCGTAAGTGGCCCGCGCTGTTAGCCGATCAGATAATACTTCAACGTATGCTTCATATCCGGGCTGAGATCGTCGATGGATTTCAGCATCCAACGCAGATAACCAGGGTCGTCCTGCGCTACGCGTTCAATCTCTTGTCCGCGATATTTGCCGAATTTGAATTTTTTCAGCAACACCGGTTGCTCGGTGATCTGCACCATCTGCTCTGGGGTCCAGCCGGAATCCCGCATAATGCGTTGCAGCAGCGCGGCGGTCACGTAGCAGTCATACAGCGCACGATGTGGGTAGAGCGTGGTGTCCTGCGGCAGTTGGACATCCAGATTCAAGGCATAGCGCAGATATTGATTGCCATATTTGATGTCCGGGTAGAGCGTTCGCGCCAGCTTGACGGTACAGATCCAGGCACCGTGCATTTCTGGCAATACCCCGCGATCAAACGCCGCATTGTGCGCCACATAATATTCACTGCCCTGATAGCGACCAATCGCCACCGCGATGCGTGGCTTGCCTTCCACCATCTGTTCGGTGATGTGATGAATCGCCATGGCATCCAGGCCAATCGGCCGATCGGGGCTGATTAAGTCGCTCATCGGGTTGGTGATGCGCCCATCGATCACATCGACAGAGGCCACTTCTACCACGCCGCCATCCAACCCGCAGGTTTCGGTATCTATTACACGTAAGCTCATGTTCTTCTCGGTGACAGTCTGTTGTTTTAGCTTAACGATACGTGACACGGGTGTTTTCAGACAACAAAAAACCCGCCTCGGCGGGTTTAACTACGGTTGGAAGTACGCTTACTCACCAGAGGGTTGATCTTTCTTGGCACGCTTACCGGCACGTTTTTCTGCTGGGGTTTTTAACGGCTTCTTCTTCGCATTTTTCTTGCTATCCATTCCCTTACTCATTATGGCCTCTCAGTTACCTATGGTTGGGTGGGTTGCCAGTCTATTAACCCCCTAACGGCAACCATATGCAAGCAACAAAGAGCGAACTGGCATTAACGCATTGTTAATCCACTGATTATTAATTATTAACATTCCATGAGCTAAAACTGTTACAATATAACAAAAATGTATATCGGAGATTTCCATGACAGTAATGACGCTGTTAAGCGAGCAGCAACTGCTAGCGATGCCAGAATCTGATTATATGAATGCTGAGCAGCGGGCGTTTTTCCGTCAGCGTTTGCTGGAAGAACAACAAAAACTCTGGCAGCACATTGACGAGTTGAAGCGAGATATCGATAGCGGTGATGTGAGCGGCGATGAAGCTGACAAGGCCGCGCGTGAGGAAGACCTGCGATTGCTGTTCCGTCAGTTGGATCGAGAAAGCCGTCTGTTACCGAAGATGACTGCGGCATTGGCGCGGCTGGAAAATGGTGACTACGGCTACTGCCTGGAAACAGGGGAACCTATCGGGTTAAGGCGCTTATTATTACGCCCGACGGCGGAATTGGGCATTGAGGCTAAAACGGCACAGGAAATGCGTGAACCGCATTTGCGCAAGAGTAAATCGACGTCATTTTAAGCAAACTCTCGCTAATATATTGGTGTAACTAAGTATTTTCTCGTTTTAACGTTGACCAGATGCGCGGCTTCGGCTTTGATGAATGAATGACTCGCAGAGACGGAAGCGCCATGGAACAATTACGAGGTTTGTATCCGCCATTAGCAGCCTATGATAGCGGTTGGCTGGACACCGGGGATGGTCACCGGATCTACTGGGAATTGAGTGGCAATCCAAACGGTAAACCTGCCGTATTTATCCACGGTGGCCCTGGTGGTGGGATTGCTCCCTACCACCGGCAGTTGTTCGACCCTGAGCGCTATAAGGTGCTGCTGTTCGATCAGCGCGGTTGTGGCCGTTCCAAGCCCCACGCCAGCCTGGACAATAACACCACCTGGCATCTGGTCGCGGATATCGAACGGTTGCGGAAGATGATTGGCGTGGAGCAATGGCTGGTGTTCGGCGGCTCTTGGGGATCCACACTGGCGCTGGCATATGCTCAAACGCATCCGCAATCCGTCAGTGAGATGGTGTTGCGTGGCATATTCACGCTGCGCAAGCAGGAAATCAGTTGGTATTACCAGGATGGTGCCTCACGTTTCTTCCCCGATAAATGGGAATGCGTGTTGTCTATTCTGTCAGAAGAAGAGCGCAAAGACGTTATCGCTGCTTATCGCCAGCGTTTGACGTCGCCAGATCTACAGGTACAGCTCGAAGCCGCTAAGCTGTGGAGCGTGTGGGAAGGCGAAACCGTGACGCTTTTGCCGAACAGTGCGTCGGCTGCTTTCGGTGAAGATAATTTTGCGCTGGCCTTCGCCCGTATTGAAAATCACTATTTTACTCATCTGGGATTTCTCGACAGTGATGACCAACTGCTGAAAAACGTACCGTTGATCCGCCATATCCCGGCGATCATTGTTCATGGCCGCTATGATATGGCCTGCCAGGTACAGAATGCCTGGGATCTGGCGAAAGCCTGGCCCGAAGTTGAACTGCATATTGTCGAAGGAGCAGGGCATTCGACGGATGAACCGGGTATTCTGCACCATTTGATGCTGGCAACCGATCGCTTTGCTGGCAAGTAACTGACCAGGAAGCCTGCTATATCGGCAGGCTTTTCTACTTCACTTTAGGCTCATACGGCAGACGGGAGAACTTGTGCGATTCAGCGCGATAATGCGCCACACGTTCACGGAAGTAATCTCGCAGATGTGTGGGTTGTTCACGCTCTACCATTTCAGGGATCACCGGCATGTTGTAGCGTTCTTTAAACGCCACACCGGAGGCGGCGAGATCAACGTTCACTTTGTCCATCTCATCTTTGGCAAGCTCTGCCAGATTGTAACCCATGGTATTTTCCTTCAGGTTGTTGCATCGAATCAGCGCAGAAGGTAATTCACCCTTGGTCACTTGGCAAGCCTGAAGCAGGCATAAACCGCTATTTTATTTTCAGTGGCGTGGAATAGATTAAATTTTCATTAAATAATAACTATTCGCTTTACCGCTAGATATAAATTTAGAAGCACTCTTATGATATTTCCCTATAACTCTGAGTGGGTATTCAATGCTATGAAAAATATAAATAATTTCCATAATAAAACGGGGTGAATCAAGGGTTTTTATTTTTATTCAATCAGGGCATAATGCAAACGAATCAATTTCACCTTCTGGAAAAATAAAAGGAATCATCATGCTAGCGCAAGAAATGATAAAAAAGCTGAATGAACAACTTAACCTGGAATTATATTCTGCAAATCTGTACTTGCAGATGAGCGCCTGGTGTAGCGATAAAGGCTTTGAGGGTGCCGCTGGGTTCCTGAAAGAGCATTCTCAGGAAGAGATGCAGCACATGCAACGCCTGTTTGATTACCTCAGTGACACCGGTGCCTTACCTTTGTTGGGCAGCATTGCGGCACCGCCGGTAGAGTTTGAATCGTTGGCTGACGTTTTCCAACAGACCTACGAACACGAACAACTGATCACACGTGCAATCAATGAGTTGGCACATGTGGCAATGACCACCCGCGATTACTCCACTTTCCACTTCCTGCAGTGGTATGTTGCTGAGCAGCACGAAGAAGAAAAACTGTTCAAATCCGTGCTGGATAAACTGGCGCTGGTGGGCAACAGCGGCAAGGCACTGTTCTTCGTGGATAAAGATTTGAAGAAAATGGGCACAGGGTCTGCAGGCGGCAACGGCCAGGCTTGAGATAGTTTCTGAAAAACCGCGTGTTCTGTTCTTCACAGCACGCGGTTTTTTATACCCTGTGTTTATCATGGTTTTTCAGCGATACGTGCTACGAAACAGTAAAATACCAGTGATGTACTCGACTTGTTGATTCACCACCGTTATTATTCAACGCGATGTGTTGCCCAAACCGCAGCATAATCATTGTGGTGGGGTGAGGCTGCGGAAACATCGCTCCGGTTAACGGCCAGCCCCTTATCACCTTCATTATGATAAAAGGGACTCCTCTGTGTTCGCTAAAATTCGTTCATCCTATCGCCTGCTTTCTACCATTTTCGTGCTATTTGTCGGGCTTTCTTCCCAGCAGGCTCTGGCGCATGCCCACCTTAAAATGCAGACTCCTGCGGCAGATACCACTACCAGCTCGGCGCCGAAAATGTTGACGCTGAATTTTTCTGAAGGTATCGAACCAAATTTCAGCGGTGTGAAAGTGACCGGCCCCGATCATAAGGCAGTGAAAACCGGCAAGCTGAGCCTGGAGCCGAATAACAGCATGCAGATCAACGTACCGATTGAAGCGGAACTGGCGGCGGGGAAATATAATGTCAGTTGGCATGTTGTTTCAGTCGATGGCCACAAAACCAAAGGCCAGTATAGCTTTACCGTAAACTGACCGATGACTCTGGCGACTCTTTTTACTCTGTGTCGCTTTGCGCACTTTGCGGCGGTGATGCTGATGTTTGGCATCAGTTTGTTCACCGCCTTACTGTCGCCGCAGCGCTTCTCTCCGCTTATTGCCCGCGATTTACATCCGCTGTTGCTGGTGTCGACCGGGATCTCCGCACTTACCGCGCTGTTGATGCTGGCAGTGCAGGCTGGAATGATGGGGGACGGTTGGGGCGATACCTGGCAGGTGGCAATCTGGTGGGCGGTGCTAGGTACTACGTTTGGTGAAGCCTGGCGCTGGCATTTGGCGCTGGCGTTGTTAGCTTTACTGGCGCTGCGTTTGCCCGATCCTAAACGCGCCAATGTGCTTACCGGGTGCTCGGTTTTGTTGCTGGTCAGCATGGCATTTATCGGCCATGCCGCGATGCACGGTGGTGTATTGGGCTTTCTGCACCGTCTTAATCATGCGTTACATCTGCTGGCAGCAGGCTATTGGTTTGGCTGTTTGTTACCGTTGCTGGCTTGCCTGCGTTACTTGGCACAGCCACAGTGGCGCAGCGAGGCGGTGGTGACGCTGACCCGTTTCTCCCGTTGGGGCCACGTTGCTGTAGCACTGGTGATCCTCACCGGCATCATTAATAGCCTGATTATCCTTGGTCATTGGCCGTTGAACGTCGATTCGGCCTATCAACGTTTGCTGTTGTTTAAAATCGCGCTGGTGGCGCTGATGGTCTTGGTGGCGTTGGTCAACCGTTACGCTATCGTGCCAGCGATGCACAACATGCCCAGGCTGGCACAACGTGGGTTAGTCATGGCCTGCTGGTGTGAAGTGGTGTTGGGGGCCGCAGTCCTGTTACTGGTCAGTTTGTTTGCAACCTCTGCACCAGTATGACATTGCAGCTTGCCGGGAGCCCCTGAATTGCGGGAAAATCGAATCAAATCGCAACCTAAGGCAATATCATGAAATCTGTAATTCTTGGCATCGCACTGCTGGCAACGGCGACCGGCACCTTGGCGGCAGATAAACTGGTTAACGTTACTAAGCTGGAGTACGGCCAACAGTGGGCGTTCACTAAAGAGGAAGTGACGCTGCAATGCCGCAAGGGCAATGCGCTGTTTGTGCTCAACAACAGCACCCTGATGCAGTATCCGCTGAATGATGCGGCGTTGGCACAGGTGAAAGCTGGGCAGCAGCGTGCTCAGCCATTGGATGTGCTCTTGCTGGATGATGCCAATAACCCAGGCAAGAAAATGAGCGTTGAAGTTTTTCGCGCAAGAGCAGAAAAGCTCTGTGCTGACTAAGCGCTTGTCTACCAATAAGTTATGAAATGGTTGACGGAGGGAGTGAAATTTCATGTGATTAATTTCAACACGAAATTATCACTTACCGTGCAGTTGGCTGGCAAAACTAGCATGTTCAGCTACTCTTAAAGTGCATGGCTGAGTAAGCCCTGCATAAATGCCAACTTTTAGCGCACGGCTCTCTCCCAAGAGCCATTTCCCTAGACCGAATATAGGAATCGTATTCGGTCTTTTTTTATGTTGTTTATTTATAAGGATAAATTTCCAAGCGTCCGAAATTTTTCCGAATTTTGTCCGAATTTTGATATCCGGTCTTTTATAGCATCACGTATTCTTTCCCCCTCGTATCGAGATACTTGTCCGTCATTTTCACCGATTTATGCCCCAGCAATTTCATCGCAAACTCCTTTCTCCCTCTCAATGCAGTTTGCTGCTGGCGAAACAGGCAAAACTCATTAAATATCAAAAAATCGCTCTAACCTCTTGAATTTTTTTCTGTGAGCTTATTATTCTTTGCTGCAAATACTCCATAAGGAACAGGGCGTGAAGAGGGTTCATCTAGGATTTGAAAAAGGCTTGCTAACATTGGCGTTAGTAAATGATAACTTGGTTTTTTTAATAGATAAGCATATGGTTTTTGTGAGTAACCAATATTAGGCTGTTACTCATGATGGCGTTTCAACTTTTCGAATCTATGACCCATATGCAAATGGCAACGGGTTTAACCATTTATTAGGGCAGGTGCAAATAAGGTCTCTGCCGCATTAAGGCTATTGCACTTTGAGCACTGGCTGATCCACGATTAATGCCCCACTTTTATAAACCATCAGCACACCCGGCGGACTATCACTGGCACCTACTACCGTCACCTGACATTCATATTGGTAAGGGCCGCTTTGAAATTGAAATGTGTGATTGCCACCACTACCATCGAATTTTATCTCGCCATTTTTCAGCACCAGATCCGGTTTTTCACTGATCGGATTTCCCTTGGCCCAAGAGGCATAGCGATACTTGCCATTGTTCAGTTGGTCGATGCGAATAGTAAATTTTTCGGTCTGCCACATCAACACGGGGCGTTGATACTCTTTCAGGCTTGGGTGCAGGGTGTTTTTTTGTTTGGCGATCAGCTCGTTGGCTAGCTTGGCTTCAAGCGCTGTCTGATAATTGACGGCAATAATATTGCCATCGTAATCCATCCATATCTTACCGCCACCCAACATAATGCCGCGCCATCCCATCGCCTGCCAATCTTGTTGGGCACGAGATTGTGCAATGGTGTCGAGAAGGGTGCTATCAAATACTTCATCGAAGCGTGTAAGCATCTCCTGCGGCCCGCTGATTGCCGCAAGAGGATATTCTCGCTTTAACGGGTAGGCGATCCGGTTGACAATGGCCTGATGATCGTTATTTTTTGCCGCATCGATAAAAGAGTGCACTAGAGGCTGATATTTTACGGGGAGAAGATCCTCTTGCCCATAAACAGATGTCGCACTCAGTACCAGCCCTAGGAGCCCGAACACTCCTTGCCTACACCTCGTCATCACGCATGATTGGCCAAATCTTTTCGCTTGTTTCATTCTGTTCCCTGATAATTATCTTGCTGGTATCTTAAAGAAATTGTTGTTGCTTTTGTAACCCAACGTTGGGTTGATTAAGTGGCAGCGGGATAATGTAGGGAAATGAGCATGCGAGCTTGGTGCAACCACCGGCAACGATGTTAAGCACATTGTTGAGCCCGCGACATAAATTTATACCAGTTTCAATTTAAATCAAGTTGGTCAATAAGAATTGGCTGAAATCAGGTTTTTTCTTATATTCCCAATATGACCACCATGACAGATGACACTCGACGAGCGCGACCTGTCATGGTTACTTCAGTTCTTTTAATTTTGGGCTGGTAATCCAAATGATAGTGCTCATGAGCACAACGCCGATGAGCCAAGGCCACTTGGCACCATCTAAGTAGTCATCACCTATTTGATTACCTAGAGTGATGCAGGTATAGACGGTTGTAAACATGAACCAGCCCCTAATGAATGATGCTTTAGTCATGAGAGTTTCCTTTCTTGTTGGCAAGTAAATCAATAAACAAGATCCTCGGCATAATCCAGGGTTTTTATTGCATCACAGAGCATCTGCGGTATGGGCATTCGGTATACTTCTCATCCGCGAAGAGTACGACCAAGTAATGGAAGATGACGATCGGCGCTGGAAAGAGATAATGGAAAAGGGTGCTAATGTTCATTGCCCTGCTTCCGTGCTCTGCTACCATGTAATGAGTTGTTACTTGTCTACGAGAAGGGATGAAATGAAAAAGATTTTTGCCGCTGTACTGCTAGCATCGCTACTGACTGGTTGCGTGTCTTCAGCTGGTAACGAAAACCTACATAAAGAAACCCAAACGAGCATAAAAAGTAAGATTAAAGAGGGTGTAACAACGAAGACAGAAATCAAAGGAATACTGGGTACTCCGGATAACGTTAGTTTTACCGATAGCAAGAATGAAATCTGGAGATATGAGTATGCTGAAGCTACAGTCACCGGGGAGTCGTACATTCCATTCTATGGTTTATTCCATAACGGGATGAAGGGTACCCAAAAAGATCTTGTTATTACTTTTAATGGCGACGTGGTTGAGAAGTACACCATCGAGCCTGTCCATAATTCTGTGTAACTGCCAACGTATTAAAGGTGACCGTCTAAGCGGTCACCGAATTCGATAATAAAACGACTCATCGCCAACCGCCAGTTCTTGATCGGCATACTCCATTTTTTCGACGCCGCCTGGATCGCCAGATAAATCACTTTTCTCACCGAGTCATCTGTCGGGAACACTTTACGCTTTTTAATCGCCTGCCGGATCACGCTGTTCAGCGACTCGATTGCGTTGGTCGTGTAGATCGCCTTGCGGATATCCGCTGGATAGCCGAAGAACGTGTTGAGATTTTCCCAGTGAGTACGCCAGCTTTTGCTGATTTGCGGGTATTTCTCATCCCAGACGCCTGCGAACTTGTCCAGCGCCATCAGGGCCGCCTCCTCTGTCGGGGCCTGGTACACTGTTTTCAACCCGCTGGTGACCGCTTTGTAGTCTTTCCACGACACGTACTTCAGGCTGTTGCGTACCATGTGGATAATGCACAGTTGGATGTGGGTTTGCGGATAGACGCTGTTTATCGCATCGGGGAAGCCTTTCAGGCCATCGACGCAGGCAATCAGGATATCCTGAAGACCCCGATTTTTCAGCTCAGTCAATACGTTGAGCCAAAACTTCGCCCCTTCATTTTCTGCCAGCCACATACCCAGAAGTTCTTTCTGACCCTCGGTGTTGATGCCCAGGGCAAGGAACACGGCCTTGTTGATGACGCTGCCATTTTGACGCACCTTCACCACGATACAGTCAAGGTAAACAATGGGATACAGTGAGTCCAGTGGCCGGTTTTGCCACTCGGTAACCTGCTCTTTAACGGCATCGGTGACTTTGGATATCAGCGTGGGTGACACGTCGGCATCGTACATCTCCTTGAACGTGGAGACGATTTCCCTCGTCGTCATCCCTTTGGCATATAAGGATAAAATCTGGCTGTCCATCTGCGTGATACGCGTCTGGTTTTTCTTTATCAGTTGGGGCTCAAAGGAGCCTTCACGGTCACGGGGTGTATTCAGCTCGAACTCACCATCATCAGTGAGCAGCGTTTTAGACGAGTAACCGTTACGGGCATTCGAGCCTTTTTTAGGGGTGTTTTTTTCATGGCCGAGGTGGTCAGTCAGCTCGGCATTCAAGGCGGTTTCGACGGTGAGCTTGGTCAACATACGAGAAAACGCATTGAGATCGGCTTCGGTTTTAATGCCTTTGGCCAGCTCAGCAGCGAGTGCCTTAAGTTTCTTTTCGTCCATAATTTGCCTGTCTCCATTGTCAGGAAGAACATATCAAAAACAGGCAATTACACAAATTAAATTACAGTCTCACACCATCTCTGAGTCACCTCTCGAAACTAAGACAGGATGGTCTGACTAAAGGTCATAAGACCTTGTCACCGCCTTAAAATCACCCTATCCAAGCCCACTGAGGTGGGTTTTTTGTTGTCTGATTTACATCGCCTGCTACCCGCTAGATCACAATAATTCTAGCCCAGTTCCAATCTCTACTGACATTTCATGGTAGACCTGCGACACCAATGGCAATTTGCGAATGAGGGCCTATTTCTGCGCCGAAAATTGCTTCTGGTTTGATCATGGTTATACGTTTCTCGGATTGAAGTGGCGATTAATTGGCACTTGAATGTCGAAAGGAAACGCGACAAAATAATTCTTTTTTACCTTTTAATCATTGTAAGTAAGGATTTTTTGATGAGTTTTTGGAGTTGCTATCTTGAAGGATGGAAAAAGTTTGTTGATTTCGGAGGGCGCGCCACGAGGAAGGAGTTTTGGAGCTTTACAGGCGTAAATTTCGCAGTGTTGTTTTTAATTCCACTCATATTGATTATAGCCGGAGAGCTTAAAAATCGCCCAGTGTCAATGTTTTATATTGAAGCGATTTACATCATCATGTCTTTGGTTCTATTACTACCTACAATAGCTGTAGGGATTAGGCGGATGCATGACATAGGTCGCTCTGGCTGGTGGTTTGGTATCACCTATCTTTTACCGCTATTAAATAAATTACTTGACTTTATTTTCATCTACCACTTATCGCCTCAGATATATGTGTATGTAAAGCTAATCCTTGCTGTTGCGTTGGTCTGGATTCCGACCATTTTTGTTTTGATTTTATGCTGTTTTAAGTCTAAAGATGTCATTCAGCCTATAGAAGAATAAATTTATCAGCCAAAACTAAGAGCCTCGGTAGTCCGGGGGTTTTATTGTATTCCAGAACATCTACAGTGTGTGCAAATATCCCATTAATTAAGAGAGGGTAGTAGTGGATGAAACTATCACAATGCTGGGAGTAATCTCGGCTGAGTCATAGCAATAGAAATAGATCGTTCGGGAAATCACGTTTGCCGATCTGCCCCACATGACCGGATGCGTTGTGATGAACTCGTGGTCGCCGGGAATTGCCGTCAATCGTATTGGCTCAGTAATCATGCCTGAAGCCCCGTTATTCTTAGCGTTACTGCACCGAGCCTATCGAGCTGAGGTTCCCACCCGGCCATAAGAAGAAGGTGTGCGCCTGTGAAACCCAGCGCACGCCCATTCAATGCATCAACCCTGCCGATAAATCTCCAATGCCTGCTTGCCGTTGGCACCTTGGTGGACGATCGCCATCAGCGCACTGACCACCCGCGACGGATTACTGTGCTGATACACGTTGCGGCCATACACCATCCCGCTGGCACCCTGGGCCATTAGCGCGGCGGATTTTTCCAGCACCGCGCTCAATTCCCCTTTACCGCCGCCGCGCACCAGCGTTGGGCAGCGCGCCGCTTCCACAATGCGGTAGAAATCCTGCACCCGCTCGGTGGGATCGGCTTTGATGATATCGGCCCCCAACTCCCGTGCCAACCGGACCAGCGGCACCATTTTCTCGATATCTCCCAGTGAACTGTAGGCGGCACCCAACCCAGCAGGGGCCATCACCAGGGGTTCAACCATCAGCGGCATGGCGTAGCGCTCGCAGGCGTGGCGCAGGCGGCCGATATTTTCCACGCACTGGCGGAAAATGCCGGGCTCATCGGGGATCATATACAGGTTCACCACCACGGCGGCGGCATCCATCTGCAATGCGGCCAGAATTGGCGCTTCCGGGTTGTGCAACACCGCCCACATTTCACGGTGGCGAGCGGCATTATAGGCGTTGCCAACGTCGGTGCGCATCACCAGCGCCGGTTTGTTGCGCAGCGGTATGTTCTGCAACAGATCGGCCTGACCATAGTTGACCTGAATGGCGTCCGGTTGGGCCGCAATCAGGTTGTGCATCACCTGCCCAATATCTTCTAGCCCAATCAGGAAATCAGGCTCGTTAGCGATGCCGTGATCGATCGCCACATCCAGACATTTTCCCTGATTAAACAGGCGGTTCATCCGTACTTTGCTGCTCAATTGCATGCCAATACCTCCTGACGCTGTGGTTATTTCAGTATTGCCGAGTGCTGATGATTACGACAGGTGGGATGCGTAAATTGCGTTCACGTTCGCATATTTAACGCAAAAAAATGGGCTGCGCCTAGCAAGCGATCGCAGGGAATAGGATGCGTTTGTCGCCATTTGTTAGATCCATGTCATGTTTTTGTTACCCGCCCATTCCAAAATGCATGTTTCGCTTGTTTGAGTTAAAAAATTTCAATAATCTAAATTTTGAAATAAATATTTGATTTGTGTGCCAAGGTCTGAAGTTACAGAGAAATAAAAATTTAATCTGTTGTTTTTAATCTTATTTTAGGCGTCTTTGAAACGTTTGAATCCCGCTTGCTTACGGTGATCAATGCGATTAATCACCGTTTTAAGGAGATAGCTACGGGCAGGTTGTTGTTTGAATGTAAAAAATATTTTTCATTGGCCGCTAAATCAGCAGGCCTCTTCATTCTAACGATTAAAGGGTACAGAACATGAAGCTGAAGAAATTGATCGTCACCTCGGTGTTGATGTGTATGTTGCCAGCCAGCGTGTTTGCTAAAGACATCAAAATCGGCGTATCGATGGCGCATTTTGATGACAACTTCCTCACCATTTTGCGCCAGGCAATGCAAAGCAAAATGAAAGAAACCGGCGGCGTCAGCGGTCAGTTTGAAGATGCCAAAGGGGACATCGCTCAACAGATCCAGCAGGTGGAGAACTTTGTCAGCCAGGGAGTGGATGCCATCATCCTTAACCCGGTGGATACCCAAGGGGTGAAGCCGATGATCAAGCTGGCAGAAAGCGCCAAAATCCCGTTGGTGTTTATTAACCGACGGCCCGAAGCCACATTGCCTGCCGGTATGGCCTATGTGGGATCCGATTCCAAGCTGGCCGGAAAGTTACAGATGGAAGAACTGGCCAAGCTGATGAACGGCAAAGGCAACGTGATGATCCTGCTGGGGGAACTTTCCAGCGAAGCCACCCGCGATCGGACTCGCGGCGTTGAGGAAGTGGTAGCCCAATATCCCGGCATTCATATCGTCGATAAACAGACCGCCAAGTTTTTCCGTAAAGAAGCGGTGGATGTGACCACGGACTGGATCCTCTCCGGCCAGCAGATTGATGCCATTGCTTCCAATAACGATGAAATGGCGATTGGGGCGATTCTGGCGCTGAAACAGGCGAAAAAAAGCGGCGTCCTGGTGGCCGGAATTGATGGTACACCGGATGCGCTGGAGTTTATCAAGAAAGGCGATCTCAGCCTCAGCATCTTTCAGGATGCCAAAGGCCAGGGCGAGGGCGCGGTACAAACCGCCATCCAATTGGTGAAAGGCGAAAAGGTCGAGAGCAGCGTGATGATCCCTTATCAGCTGATCACCCAGGCCAATTATCAGCAATTTGCCGGTAAAAATAACAAATAAAGATAAGCTCCTGAATTTTCCCTTCGTACCTGATTTCAACGGTAAATCAGGTACGGATGTGTTGGGTATAAAGGCGGAGGTGAGCGGAATGCATCCCTATGTACTTGAGGCTGAAGGCATCAGTAAACAGTTCCCTGGTGTTAAAGCGTTGGATAACGTTTCCATTAAAATCAAACCGGGCAGCGTGCATGCGCTAATGGGTGAAAACGGCGCCGGTAAATCGACGCTGATGAAATGCCTGATTGGTATTTATCGTCCTGACGCTGGCATTATCAAAATCAAAGGTCAGCCAATGACTTTCAGCGATACGCTGGAGGCGCTGCATTCCGGGATTTCGATGATCCACCAGGAACTCAATCTGGTGCCACATATGACGGTGGCCGAAAATATTTGGCTGGGGCGCGAACCCGCCCGATTGGGCTTTGTAAATCACAATGAGTTAAACCAGAAAACCCGCGAATTACTGCTGCGGCTCAATATTAAATTAACGCCGGAAACGCTGGTGGGGGATTTAAGCATTGCCAGCCAGCAGATGGTAGAAATTGCCAAAGCGGTTTCTTATAACGCTGACGTATTGATTATGGATGAACCGACCTCGGCCTTAACCGAAGGGGAAGTGGTACATCTGTTTGCGATAATTCGCGAACTGCGTGATCAGGGCAAAGGGATTATTTATATCAGTCACAAGATGGATGAAATCTTTGCGATTACCGATGAGGTCAGCATCTTTCGTGACGGCACCTTTATCGCCAGTGATAAAACCGAAAACCTGACTAAACAATCGCTGATCACCATGATGGTCGGCCGTGAATTGACCCAGATGTTCCCTAAGTTCAATAACAATATTGGCGAAGAAGTGCTGCGCGTTGCAGGCTTGCGCCGTGCAGGGTGGTTTCAGGATATCTGTTTTAGCCTTAAACGCGGTGAGATCCTGGGGGTTGCCGGGCTGGTGGGGGCAGGCCGCAGCGAAGTGATGGAAAGCCTGTTCGGTATGCACCCGGCAGAGGGGGGTGAAATTTTGATTGAAGGCCAGCCGGTGAAAATAGATTCGCCGTCAAAAGCCATCGAACAGGGGTTAGCTTTTCTTACGGAAGATCGCAAAAAGTCCGGGCTATTTCTGGTGCTGTCGGTGGTGGAGAATATGAGCATTGTCAACCTCTCCGACTATATCGGTAAAAACGGTTTTGTCAGCCATGTGCAAATGGCGCAAGACTGCATGGACCAGATTAAAAAGCTCAATATTAAAACCCCGACCATGGATCAGATTATTAATAATCTCAGCGGCGGTAATCAGCAGAAGGTATTAATTGCCCGCTGGCTGTTGGCGCAGCCGAAAATATTGATCCTCGATGAGCCCACGCGCGGTATTGATGTGGGAGCGAAAGCAGAAATATATCGGCTGATCAGTGAACTGGCGAACCGTGGCGTAGCCATTATTTTGGTTTCATCGGAGTTGCCGGAAATTCTTGGCATGAGCGATCGCGTCATGGTGATGCACGCTGGGCGAATCACCGGGATTCTGGATAGAAATGAAGCCGACCAGGAAAAAATCATGGCGCTGGCCTCGGAATAACCTAAAGGTGAACCACAATGAGTAACGCAAATCTGGACAAATCTTTCACGGCGGCACCGCCGAATAAAACCACTTTGCTTTCTGGCCTGAGCGGCAAAATGCCGAAAGACGCCGGTATTTTCGTCGTGATGATCGGCATTGCGCTGATTTTTGAAATTCTTGGCTGGACGGTGCGTGACCAATCCTTCCTGATGAACCCCAACCGGTTGCTGCTGATTGTGTTGCAGGTGGCGATCATCGGTATTATTGCGGTGGGCGTGACCCAGGTTATTATCACTACCGGTATCGATCTTTCTTCCGGCTCGCTGATTGCTTTGACGGCGGTGGTAGCCGCCAGCCTGGCGCAAACCTCAGACAGCATTTCCCCGATGTATCCCGCTTTGCTCGATCTGCCCGCTGCCATCCCGATTGGTGCCGGGATCGGCGTCGGTATCCTCTGTGGGTTTATCAACGGCTTCCTGATCACCCGCACCGGCATTCCGCCGTTTATCGCCACGTTGGGGATGATGGTGTCGGCGCGTGGCCTGGCGCAGTATTACACCAAGGGTAATCCGGTCAGTTTTCTGTCGGACGGTTTCACGGCGATCGGGCAGGGTGCCATGCCGGTGATTATTTTCCTGATTATCGCGGTGATCTTCCATATTGCGCTGAAGCATACCCGTTACGGTAAATACGTTTATGCCATCGGTGGCAATATGACCTCGGCCAAAGTCTCGGGCATTAACGTTAATAAATACCTGGTGACGGTTTATACCATTGCGGGGGGATTGGCAGGGTTGGCTGGCGTGGTGTTGGCAGCGCGCGTCAGCAGCGGGCAGTCGAGCATGGGCGTTGCTTATGAACTGGATGCCATCGCGGCGGCGGTGATCGGTGGCAGCAGCCTGATGGGCGGCGTGGGGCGCATTACCGGCACCTTGATTGGGGCGGTGATCCTCGGCCTGATCAAAAGCGGCTTCACCTTTATCGGCGTGGATTCCTACATTCAGGACATCATCAAAGGCATCATCATCGTGGCCGCAGTCGCCATTGATATGCGCCGTAACCGCAAGAAAGTCTAGCCTTTAGCTGTAATGCTGATCAGTTAAGCGCAAAGCTGCATAATTATGCAGCAGGTGCTAAAGGTGTGGCCTCCCTCTCCCTGTGGGAGAGGGCCGGGGTGAGCAGCTGTGTTTAAAGTCAATGGGTGATGATTAATTTGTCACCCATTGCCTATTATCTCGCAGCATCGCGTTTAATATCGTTAACAGCTTTCTGATGCATGCTGTTAACGCCACTTTCTTCGCTTTACCCCGTGCAACCAGCCTGTCATAGAACTCTTTTATCGTCTTATTGCTACGCGTTGCCGACAACGTTGCCATGTAAAGCGCCGCTCTCACCGCTGAACGCCCGCCCCAGATCGTTCGCTGCCCTTTCATTTTCCCACTCTCATGGGCGTACGGGCACACGCCAACCAAGGCACTGATTTCTCGCCGTGTCAGCTTACCTAGCTCCGGTAACAACGCCAGTAACGTCGACACCGTCACTTTACCTAACCCTTTCACCTCTTCGAGCAACCTGGCTTTCTCCTGCCAGACTGGCATCACCTTCAGTTGTCGGTGTATATCATCGTCAATATCGCTAATCTGCTGATTCAGCCAATTAACATGGGCATGTATCGATTGGCTGGCCTCGTATAACGCACCCTCAAGCCTGTTAAGCTCCGCTGTGCGGATCTCTATCAACTGACGCCGCCGCGTTACCACTCCCGCCAGACGTTGAGTTTGAACATCGTTTTGTTCCCTCACTGGCGGCTCTATCGCCTGGGCAAAGCGGCATAACACTGCAGCATCTATCGTGTCTGTTTTCGCCCGTTTTCCCAACGCACGGGCAAAATTCTTGACCTGCCGAGGATTAACGACCGCTACGGGCAATGTCTTCAACGTGAGCGCTGCGCAAAGTGGCCCATGATATTTACCTGTAGCCTCCATGGCGATCAGCTCCACCTCATAGGTCTCAAGCAAGGTGATTAACGCCTGATGCCCAGAGGGCGTATTGTCAAATTGAGCAATACGATGGTCTGTGTTGATAAACACGTCGAACTTCTCTTTGGCGATATCAATACCGACGTAAGTCTTTTGCTTCATCTCATGTCTCCCAGCCTTGCGTGATACGGACTGACAGCATCGTCGTCCAGGCAGCTGTTCGGGCTCATCATGAAACCGACGTGGCGCAATAAGCTCTCCCACGGGCTTGGTGTCCCAGAGGGCGTACGTGCTGCCACGCCGGGTAAGAACACGGTACAACCTATCTTTTTACATCAACTACAAACATACAAGGGGCTTTAGTTCAGTGATGTCCCCCTCACCCTAACCCTCTCCCCGAGGGAGAGGGAACTGGTTAGCCTTAACTGACAAGCATTAAGCCTTTAGCTGGCCGCCGGTTTAACCCGACGGCAGAGTGAACTCAGGCTTCGGCAGGATTGATGCGCCGTGCCTGTACGTATTTTGTCTTCCAGTATTGATTGTCCAGTTCTGAAACCGTGACACCCACTTTGGTAGAGGCATGAAGGAATTTGCCATCCCCGACGTACACCCCAACATGGCGTTCGCGCGCCGAGGTTTTGAAAAACACCAGATCGCCAGTAGCAAGATCGTCTTTAGCAACGTGTGAACCTAACTTGCTCTGCTCGTGCGAGCTTCTTGGCAAGTTGAGAGAAAACTCATCGGCAAAAACGCGCTGCATATAGGCGGAGCAATCAATGCCTTTGCGCGAGTTGCCGCCGAATTTGTAGCGTACGCCTTCCCATTCATCATAATGAGTCAGGATTTTTTTAAGTCTCTGCGTGTCGTTGTGCCCTGATTTTGCAGGGTTGTTGTCGCTGGCAAAGGATGAATTAAAAAAATCCGGCTTGATGTTGGTACTTGTGCTCGCTGCGGCAGAAAAAACGGATAACGAGGTTAAAACAAAAATAAACGGAGTAAAAATCTTTAACATAATTATAACTAAACTTAAATAACTGTTTTTAGGGTGAACTCCAGTTAGGAATCCTAGTGAGTGGGCAAACTTTACACAATTGGAGTGCAAAAATAAACCAGTATCTGATTATTAATTGAACATTCTGTCATGTCAGATCAGTTTTTGTTGCCATTATTGTCTTTGTCATATCTTGGTTGATTTATTCTCTTGTCACCTGCGCAGGCCAACTCACATACAGCAAGCCGCTTGCGAGTTGGCTTTGCGAGCTGGGAGTCAGGCTGTGTTCCGCAATGGCATGTGAGAGTCGCTGGTGATCATTTGTGCGTGGGGAAAGGCGTGAACCAGGAGGTTTGGTGGGCCAAATAAGCGGTGAACAACCCAGCATCATGGTCAATTGATGGGAGCATTAATCAGATCGGTGTGACCACCGGCAACCAAAGGGGCTTTGTGCTGAGGAAGTCTCACCTCTAGGATATTCTGATGGCTTGAGGTTGCAGCCCTGTTGGCCTGCAACGTCAAATACCTAGGCAGTAAAAAAATCGGTCACCTTCTGGTTGAACAGCGCCGGGCAAGCCACGTTGGAGATGTGCGAGGCGGGCAAGGTTGCCAGCTTCGCATCGGGGGCGTTGGCCACCAGCCACTCGGCATCTGCCACGGTGGTGACCGGATCATGCTCTCCGGCAATCACCAGCATTGGGGCGGCCATGTGCGGCACTTCAACTCGCAGATCGGCCTGCGCCAGCGCTTGGCAGCAGGCCGCGTAGCCCGCCGCATTTCCCTGTGCTAATTGTTCTACCAAGCTGGCGACCTGTTGTGGTTGATCACGCTGGAAATCCTCGGTAAACCATCGGGCGGGAGAAGCTGCGGCGATAGGTGCCAACCCTGTTTGCTGCACTTGCTGAGCGCGTTGCTGCCAACCTTCTGCGCTGCCGATCCGCGCGGCGGTGTTCGCCACCGCCAGTTTATGGAAGCGCTGTGGGTGGTAACGGTTGAGCCACAGGCCGGTCAGCCCGCCCATAGAAATACCGCAAAAATAAGCGCGCTCCACATCCAGCGTATCGAGCAGGGCGATCACGTCCAGGCCCAAAATCTCAAGCGTTAGCGGAGCCGCTGGCAGCGACGTGGCACCGTGCCCGCGCTGGTTATAGCGCAACACGCGGAACTGTTGGGTCAATGCCGCCATTTGCGGTTGCCACAAATCAAAGGTGGTGCCCAGCGAGTTGGACAATACCAGCAAGGGCGCTGCGCTCGGGCCATCCAGGCGATAGTCGATATTCATCTCATACTCTCTCGATAATCAGCGCAATGCCTTGGCCGACGCCGATGCACATGGCGCATAAGCCATAACGGCCGCCGGTTTTTTGCAGTTGCCAGGCCGCGTTCATCACCAGCCTGCCGCCGGAAGCCCCTAAAGGATGGCCGAGGGCAATAGCACCGCCGTTCGGGTTCACCTGCGGCGCGTCATCTGCCAACCCCAGTTCGCGGGTGACTGCCAGCGCCTGTGCGGCAAAGGCTTCGTTAAGTTCGAATACATCCATCTGTTCCAGCTTCAGCCCGGCGAGGTTCAACACTTTACGCACCGCTTGTACTGGGCCAAAGCCCATAATGCTGGGCTCGATACCGGTCACGGCGCTGGCGACGATGCGCGCCATCGGTTGCAGCCCATGTTGTTGTATGCCGCGTTCGCTGGCTAACAGCAGGGCGCAAGCGCCATCGTTAAGGCCGGAAGCGTTACCCGCGGTGACGGTTCCCTGTGGATTGACCACCGGTTTCAGTTTTTCCAATGCCTGGAGCGTAGTGGCTCTAGGGTGTTCATCCTGAGTGAACAGCAGCGCTTCACCTTTCTTTTGCGGGATGCTGACTTCGGTCAACTGACTGGCGAAAAAGCCACTTTCCTGTGCGGCGGCGGTGCGCTGCTGGCTGCGCAGGGCAAAGGCGTCCTGATCGTGGCGGTTGATGCCAAACTTCAGCGCCACGTTTTCCGCCGTCTGTGGCATGGATTCCACACCGTACAGCGCTTTCATCTGTGGATTGATAAAGCGCCAGCCCATGGTGGTGTCTTCCAACTGCATACTGCGGCTGAAGGCGCTTTCCGCTTTGCCCATCACAAACGGCGCACGCGACATACTCTCCACGCCACCGGCGATCAGCAAATCGCTTTCTCCGGTTTTGATCGCGCGCGCGGCCATCGCCACGGCATCCAGGCTGGAGCCGCACAGGCGATTAACGGTGCAGCCGGGCACCGACGTTGGCAGGCCCGCCAGCAGCAGCGCCATACGCGCCACGTTGCGGTTGTCCTCACCGGCCTGATTGGCACAGCCCAGCAGCACATCGTCCAGCGCACTCCAGTCCAGCGTCGGGTAGCGTTGTTGCAGAGCTTTAAGCGGCAGGGCGGCCAGATCGTCGGCGCGAATAGTGGCCAGGCTGCCGTTGAGTTTGCCGAACGGGGTACGGACGGCGTCACACAGATACGCTGGATTCATGCTGTTTCTCTCCATGCTGAAGGGCAAAAGTCAGTTCGACCGGGGTGATTTCCTGCAATTGCTGCGGTGTCAGGCCACCAAAGATTTCGCGCACCACCAAACCTTGTGGCGTAACGTCGATCACCGCCAGGTCGCTGTAGATACGCTCAATACAGCCGATCCCGGTTAGGGGATAGGTACACTCTTTGACGATTTTGCACTCGCCTTTCTTGGTCAGATGTTCGGTCATCACAAACACTTGGCGTGCGCCGATGGCCAAATCCATCGCGCCGCCCACCGCCGGGATGGCCCCCGGCGCGCCGGTGCTCCAGTTGGCCAGATCGCCACGCTCAGAAACCTGATAAGCGCCCAATACACAGATATCCAGGTGCCCGCCGCGCATCATGGCAAAGGAGTCACCGTGGTGGAAAAAACAGCCGCCGGGCAGCAGGGTAACCGCCTGTTTACCTGCGTTGATCAGCTCAGGATCTTCTTCACCCGCCGCCGGTGCCGGGCCCATACCGAGAATACCGTTTTCGCTGTGCAGGAAGATCTCTTTGTCGGCGGGCAGGTAGTTGGCGATCTGGGTTGGAATGCCGATCCCCAAGTTGACGTAAGCCCCTTCTGGGATATCGCGCGCAATCCGCTCGGCCAACTGCGCATGAGTGAGTTTTGACATAACTATTCCTTAAGCTGAAAGCTGCTGGCTATTGGCGGGAGAGGTGACCAGGCGCTGCACGAAGATCCCTGGGGTAATCACGGTTTCGGGATCCAGTTCACCCAGCGAAACCTGCTGATTAACCTCGGCAATGGTGCAGGTGGCGGCCATCGCCATGATCGGGCCGAAGTTGCGCCCGGTTTTGTTATACACCAGGTTGCCCCAGCGATCGGCGCGTTCGGCCTTGATCAGCGCGAAGTCGGCTTTCAGCGGCAGTTCGAACACGTACTGACGGCCATCGATCTCGCGGGTTTCCTTATTGGCGGCCAGTAGGGTGCCAAAACCCGTCGGGGTATAGATCCCGCCGAGCCCAGAACCCCCGGCTTGTATGCGTGCGGCCAGGTTGCCCTGTG
Source organism: Serratia sp. YWN4 (assembly GCF_055790845.1). Taxonomy (NCBI): domain Bacteria; kingdom Pseudomonadati; phylum Pseudomonadota; class Gammaproteobacteria; order Enterobacterales; family Yersiniaceae; genus Serratia; species Serratia sp. YWN4. The sequence goes on along the minus strand of NZ_CM147696.1, from coordinate 3,083,332 downwards.
GGATCAGTTCCAGCTCCAGTTCACCACGGCGGTAGAGATCGTCGAATACCCATGAATCTGACTGGCGCGGAAACGAGCAAATCACCTTGCGCACGCAACCGGCTTTCAGCAGCGCCGCCAGGCCGAAATCGCCGTTGCCCGCGTTGTTGCTGATTAATGTCAGCTCGCGCGGGCGGCGGCGGATCAGCGCATCCAGCAGAGCATAAGGTTGGCCTGCCGGGCCAAAACCCCCCACCATCAGGGTAGCGCCATCATGAATATCGGCCACGGCGGCGTCGGTGGAAGGCATGCTTTTGTTGATCATTTCTTCTCCTGAGTATGCGGTTGAAAGCGGTGCCAAGATGTTTGGCTTGCTTTAACTTAGGGGATGAAAAATCGACCGACAAGTGCGATTATCAGAACATTGTGCGATTATCGGTGTATTTGTTATTTTGATGTTAATTTTGTGACGCAGGTAGATAATTTGGCATTTGCCGCCGTCCATCACGCTGTTTCTGGCTGCTCGGCGTATAGTGCGATGATTCGTATGCGGAATTGGAGTCAATGATGAATGATAAACCGGAGTTTGCTACCGAAGAGTTGCAGCGGTTACAGGAAATCAGCGAATTGGCCAACGACCAATACAAGGGCGATCCAAACTTTATGGCCTCGCTGGCCAGAGGGCTGGAGGTATTACAGGCGTTCAAACCACAATACTCGGAGATGTCGGTGTCTGAAATCAGCCAGATCACCGGCATTCCACGCGCTGCGGTGCGCCGCTGCCTGTATACGCTGAATGCGCTGGGGTTTGTGCATTGCCCGGATGGCCGCCATTATCGCCTGTTGCCCCGGGTGTTAACCCTGGGCCATGCCTATCTTTCCTCTTCGGAGCTGGCGAAGGCGGCGCAGAACTCGCTGGATTACCTGAGCAAGCTGCTGAACGAGTCCTGCTCGGTGGCAACGCTGGACGGTGACAATATTCTGTATATCGCCCGCGCATCGGTAAAACGCATTATGACCATCGATCTGGGGCGCGGCAGCCGGTTGCCAGCCTACGCCACGTCGATGGGAATGGTATTGCTCAGCGCGTTGAATGAGCCACAGCTGGAAGAGTACCTGTCGCGCGTGGCGATCGAACCGCTGACCGGTTTTACCGTCACCAGCGCCGAGGCGCTGCGCGCCGAACTGGAGCAGGTGCGCCGCCAGGGCTATGCGATCAACGATCAGCAACTGGAGATCGGTCTGCGTTCTATCGCAGTGCCGATGTATTCGCGCAAAGGCGGGGTGGTGGCGGCGATGAACGTGGGGGTCAATGCCTCTCAGGTTCCCGCCTCAGAACTGCGTGAAAGAGTTTTGCCCCAGTTGCAGCGTGCGGCGATGGAGCTGGCGCTATTGCTGTAGCCAGCCTCAAGGCTTGATATAGCTGATGCCTTCCTCTTCATACAGGCCGTAGATCATTTGCAGCAGTGTCTTGATGTCTTCCGATTCATCCAGCAAGCGGGTGCTCATGATGATCGGCGAAACCAGATACTGCTCATTTAACGCTTTATAGATCACATCCTGGCGCTTCAAGCTGTGCAGGCACTGCGGCACCAGCGTAATGCCTTCGCCTGCGGCCACCAGGCCTAAAGCCACCTGAAGCTCGCGCACCTCCATGATTTTACGCGGTTCAAGCGCGCGATCGCGGAAGGTGGCCAGCACCTGATCGGCAAAGCTTGGCCGCGGAGTTTGCGGATAAACGATCAGGGTTTCAGCTTGCAGGTGGCGCAGCGTCAGTTCAGATGCGTCTGCCAATGGGTGATCGGCCGCTAACGCCGCCATCAGGGTTTCATCGCGCAGGATAATGCGGCGCACGTTGGCATCTTCGTAGCGGATGCGGCCAAAACCCACATCGATTCTGCCCTCTTTCAGCGCCTGGATCTGCTCCATGGTGGTCATCTCTTGCAGGCTCATCGCCACTTGCGGGTATTGCGTGCGAAAGCGGCGGATCAGCCGTGGCATGATCCCATACAGCGTAGAGGCGACAAAGCCAATCGACAGCGAGCGCTCCAACTGCCCAACGCGCTGGGTCATCGATTTCAGTTCGACGCTCTGGGCGAGAAATTGCCGCGCATGCCCGTAGAAAAAACGGCCCGCCTCGGTGAGCTTCAACGGGCGGGAACCGCGTTCAAACAGCAACACGCCCAGGTCTTCTTCCAGTTGCTGAATCTGTCGGCTGAGCGGCGGTTGGCTGATGTGCAGCCGTTCAGCCGCGCGGCTGAAGTTCTGTTCTTCCGCGACGGCGACAAAATAGCGTAAATGACGCAGTTCCATGTTCATACCTTTTAAGTATGGAGATGATGCTAAATCGGTGTTAGACGGCCAGCATATGTTGGATATAGGGTCATATACAACCTGAACTTACCAAGTTTGATACCGTAAAAATATGATTAAAGCCATTGAAACTCTGCTGCTGGATGTTCCGGCAATCCGCCCCCACCGCCTGTCGGTGGCCACGGTGAATGTGCAAACCCTGGTGCTGGTGCGTGTGCTGTGTGACGACGGGATCGAAGGCTGGGGCGAAGCGACCACCATCGGTGGCCTGAGCTACGGCGAAGAAAGCCCGGAAAGTGTGAAGGTGAATATTGATACCTATCTGGCACCGTTGTTGATTGGTACGGAAGCCAGCCAGGTGGCACCGGCCATGGCCAGGCTGCGCAAGTCGATCCAGGGCAACCGTTTTGCCAAATGCGCGCTGGAGACAGCGTTGTTGGATGCGCAGGCGCGGCGGCTGAATATTCCGCTGAGTGAACTGCTGGGGGGCCGCGTGCGTGATGCACTGCCGGTGGCCTGGACGCTGGCCAGCGGCGACACGCAAAAAGATATCGCGGAAGCCGAAAAAATGCTGGAGCTGCGCCGCCACCGTATTTTCAAGCTCAAGATTGGCCTGCGGGCGGTCGAGGCTGATGTGGCACACGTGCTGGCCATCAAGCGGGCGTTGGGTGATGACGTCAGCGTGCGCGTTGATGTTAACCAGGCCTGGAGCGAACTGGATGCGGAACGCGGCATTGCCGCACTGGAAGCGGGCGGGATCGATCTGATCGAACAACCGATCCGTGCAGAAAACCGTGCCGGTCTGGCCCGGCTTGCCAGACGCTTTACCGTGCCGATCATGGCGGACGAAGTGCTGAAAGGGCCGTTGGACGCCTTCGATCTGGCTACTCATGCCGGTGCCGATGTGTTCTCGGTGAAAATCAGCCAGTCTGGTGGTTTGACTCAGGCGCGGCAGGTGGCCGATATCGCCACGCTGGCGGGGATCGGCCTGTATGGCGGCACCATGCTGGAAGGGGCGGTTGGCACGGCAGCTTCTGCCCACGTGTTTTCCACCTTCAGCGATCTCAGCCAGGGCACCGAACTGTTCGGCCCGTTGCTGCTGACCGAAGACATTCTGACCGAACCCTTGGTTTATCGTGATTTCATGTTGCAGGTACCCACCGGGCCGGGGCTGGGGATTGAGATCGATCGCGACAAAGTCGCCACCCTGCGCCGCTGCTGATGAACCTCAAGCTCAAGGAGTTATCGCTATGCTGTTTCACGTAAGAATGGACGTTAATTTACCGCCCTCAATGCCGCAAGCCGAGGCTGCCGCACTGAAGGCAACGGAGAAAGCCCAGTCGCAGGCACTACAGGCCAGCGGTCAATGGCGCCATCTGTGGCGCATTGCGGGGCAGTACTCCAACATCAGCCTGTTTGACGTTGCCAGCGTTGATGAACTGCATCAACTGCTGTCGCAACTGCCGCTGTTCCCTTACATGAAGATTCAGGTGATGCCGCTGTGCCGTCATCCTTCCTCGATCAGGGAGGACGATCGCTGAGTTAGATCGCTGATTGCATTACCTGCCAATGTTTATGTCGCTGTTCCCTGCCGGGTGAATACCCGCAGGGAGAATAAAAAAGAAAGCCGTTAAAACCAAAAATAGCCGCAGGACTGTACCCCCTCGGCCCAGTAATTGTTTACTGCCAATATGAATACGGAGCAATGACATGACTCATAACGACATCGACACCCTGGTCAACAGCTTTATTGTTGACACCGCCAAAGGCGAAGTTAACCCACGCGTTCAGCAGGTTACCGTGCGCTTATTAGGCGATCTGTTTAAAGCGATTGAGGATCTGGATCTTCAGCCGAGTGAAATCTGGAAAGGGCTGGAATATCTGGCAGAAACCGGTGCCAGCCACGAAATGGGGCTGCTGGCCGCCGGGCTGGGGCTGGAGCGCTTTATCGATATTCGCGCCGATGAAGCCGAAGCCAGAGCGGGCCTGACCGGCGGTACGCCGCGCACCATCGAAGGGCCGTTGTACGTGGCCGGTGCGCCGGTCTGTAAAGGGTTTGCCCGCCTGGATGACGGCACCGAAAGTGCCAAAGGCGAAGTCTTGTTTATGCAAGGCACGGTGTTGGACGCCAACGGCAAACCGCTGCCGGGTGCTACCGTCGAAGTCTGGCACGCTAACCTGATGGGCAACTATTCGTTCTTCGACAAGAGCCAGCCCGAGTTCCACCTGCGTCGCACCATTGTGACCGATAGCCAGGGTAACTATCAGTTCCGCAGCATCGTGCCTTCTGGCTACGGTTGCCCGCCGGAAGGTTCCACCCAGCAGTTGCTGAACCTGTTGGGCCGCCACGGTCGCCGCCCGGCGCATATCCACTTCTTCGTCTATGCCGACGGTTACCGCAAGCTCACCACGCAGATCAACATCGACGGTGACGAATACCTGTGGGATGACTTCGCTTTCGCCAGCCGTGAAGGGTTGGTGCCGCAGGTGAACAAGATTTCTGCACCGGATCAGTTGGACAGCAAGCAACTCAACAAACCTTTCTCTTCGATCGACTTTAACTTCACGCTGCACAAAGAACGCACTGCCGCGCCCGAAGCCGAAGTGGAACGCAAACGCGCTCAAGCGTAGCCCGGCCTTTCACTGCCTCTGCTCAGAGGCAGTGAGTCTCTCTACATCGTGAATAACGCCCGCTGGAGCAACGCCTGTCCTTATTATTTTAATATATTCAGCCAATTGGTGCCGGATGTTGCCTATGCGGAACCAGGGGCCAAGGATATAACAGGAGCATTAATGTGAGCACGCCACAAGAACTACAAAACTGGCAGCATGTTATTGAAAACAGCCTCGACTTTCGGCCACAGGAGGGGGTTTATCGCATCGCCCGCTCAATGTTTACCAATCAGGAACTGTTTGACCTGGAAATGGAGCTGATTTTCGAGAAGCAGTGGATTTTCGCCTGCCATGAAAGCCAGATCCCTAATCCGCACGATTTTATCACCGTGCAAGCGGGCCGCCAGCCGATGCTGGTCACCCGTGACGGCAAAGGGGAACTGCACGCGCTGGCGAATACTTGCCAGCATCGCGGCGCTACCCTGACCCGCGTCTGCCAGGGTAACCAGAGCACCTTTACCTGCCCGTTTCACGCCTGGTGTTACAAGTCCGACGGCGTGCTGGCGAAGGTCAAAGCCCCGGCGGAATACGGCAGCGACTTCGATAAAAGCCAGCATGGCTTAAAAGCGGCACGCATCGCCAGCTATCGGGGTTTTGTGTTTATCAGCCTGGATACCACATCCGAGCAGAGCCTGACCGAATTCCTGGGCGACACCACGCTGTTTTTCGACATGATGCTGGAGCAGTCCGAAAACGCCGAGCTGGAAGTGCTGCCCGGTATCTCGACCTATACCTATCCCGGTAACTGGAAGTTACAGAATGAGAATGGGCTGGACGGTTACCACGTCAGCACCGTTCACTATAACTATGTCTCGACGGCCAACCACCGCCGTGAGCTGAATATCCAACGCAACGGTGCCAGTGACAGCACGCTCGACTACAGCAAGCTGGGTGCCGGGGATAAAGACACCGACGACGGCTGGTTCTCATTCAAACATGGCCACGGCTTGCTGTTCAGCGACATGCCCAATGCCGCCGACGTGCGCCCCGGTTATGGCCGCATCATGCCGCGCCTGTTGGATAAATATCCGCAGGAGCGCGCGCAGTGGACCATGCACCGCCTGCGTAACCTGAACATTTACCCCAGCCTGTTCTTTATGGATCAGATCAGCTCCCAACTGCGCATTATTCGCCCGGTCAGCTGGAATAAAACCGAAGTGATCAGCCTGTGCCTGGGGGTGAAAGGGGAGTCAGATCGGGATCGCGAAAGCCGTATCCGCCAGTTTGAAGACTTCTTCAACGTTTCCGGCATGGGAACGCCGGACGATCTGGTGGAGTTTCGCGAACAGCAGCGTGGCTTCGAGGCACGCACCACGCCGTGGAGCGATATCTCCCGTGGGCATCAGCATTGGCAATATGGCGCAACGCGCAATAGCGACATTTTAAACATAACGCCTGCGATCACCGGTACCGAAATTACCCATGAAGGGCTGTATGTCAACCAGCACCGCGCATGGCAGCAGATGATGCTGGCAGGGCTGGCGAAAAAAATAGCGCAGGCGGCGGCCCGCTGAAATGACGGAGATAAATCATGCAAAACATTACGCCTGAGCAGCAGCAATATGCCGTTGAACAATTTTTATACCAGGTATCAGAGGCTTGCGATCACCAGGATTGGGATCGCTATCTTGGCTATTTCACCGAAGATGCCGAGTTTCACGTGCCGCAGTGGCGCAGTGAACATGACTACACGCAGGATCCGAAGCGCGAAATGTCGCTGATCTACTATGCCAACCGCTCTGGTCTGGAGGATCGGGTATTCCGTATTCGCACCGGTAAGTCAGCCGCCTGTACGCCGATGCCGCGCACGCTGCACCTGATCGATAACGTGCGCTGTCAGGCGGGTGAAAATGACCCACTGGCCGTTAGCGTCAACTGGGTAACGCATTACTACCGCTTTGGCGAAAGCCGCCATTTCTTTGGTCGTGCTAATTACCGTCTGTGCTGGCACGGCGAGCAGTTGAAAATTGCGGGGAAACACGTGCTGCTGCTGAATGACAAGATCGACTCAGTGCTCGATTTCTACCATCTCTGATTGGCTTTGGTACGGCGGTTGCGGCCGCCGTTGCTATGAACAGTAATGATACAGGAGTGACCATGACCCATCGCGCCGCCATTATTTTCCGGGACGGACTCACGCAGTTTATTCAGGTTGAGCAGCACGAAAAATTGCTGGATGCGGCTTTTCGTCACGGGATCCAGCTGCCGCTGGACTGTCGTGAAGGGGTTTGCGCCACCTGCCGTGGACGCTGTGAGTCGGGAACCATCGAAATGGAGTATGTCGATGATGATGCGCTGAGCGCCAGCGATCTTGCGCAGGGCTATATGCTGGCCTGCCAGACCCGGCTGACGTCGCCAGGTTCTTTTTACTTTGATATCGACTCCAGCATTTGCAACATCAGCCAGCAGAACTATCGCGGGCGGGTGAGCGCGCTGAACCTGCTCTCCGATACGGTCGCCACCCTGGAAATCACGCTGGAGGCGGGGGAACCTGCGCTGCACTATCTGCCAGGGCAGTATGCGCGCATTCAGATCCCCGGCAGTGAGGAAAGCCGCGCCTATTCGTATGCCAGCGCCAGCGCGCAATCTTCGGTAGTGCGCTTTTTGATTCGTTTGTTGCCGAGCGGGTTGATGAGTGACTATTTACGCCAGCGTTGCCAGGTGGGGAACAGCATCAGCTTTACCGCCCCGTTCGGCGCATTTTACCTGCGTGAAGTGAAGCGCCCGCTGCTGTTTGTCGCCGGGGGAACCGGGCTGTCCGCGTTTCTCAGCATGTTGGAAAGCCTGGCTGAGCAGGGGGATGGTGGGCAACCGATCGCACTGTATTACGGGGTAAACCGTGAGAGTGAGATCAGCGAACTGGAGAGGCTCGACGCATTGACCCAACGGCTTGGCAATTTCAGCTATCAGGTGGTGGTGGTCGATCCTGGCGCTGAATGGCAGGGTAAAAAGGGTTGGGTGACCAATGCGTTGGAAAGCCATCTGCTGCAACAACCGTTTGATGCCTATCTGTGTGGGCCACCGCCGATGATTGAGGCGACCTGCAACTGGTTGTCTGCCCAACCGGTAGCCGAACATCAGGTGTATTTTGAGCGCTTTGTTTCCAGCTGATTACCGATCAATACTTTTACGCCAAGGAGAGCTTTTATGGCTCAGATCGAGATAAACGTCGTTAATATTACGCCAATAATCGACAATGCAAAGTTCCAGAATATCCACCGCCTGACTATTTTTTGGTGTGCTTATATTATTATATTCGATGGTTATGATCTCGCCGTATTGGGGGTGATTCTCCCCAAATTAATGGCTGACTGGGGGTTAACCGCCACTCAGGCTGGCTTATTGGGGAGCTATACGCTGATTGGCATGATGGTGGGCGCACTGTCGCTGGGTTCACTCTCAGATAAAATAGGTAAAAAGAAGGTCATTACCCTCTGTGTGATTATCTTCAGCTTATTTACCTTTCTCTGTGGGTTTACCGTTAATGCCAACCAGTTTGGCTGGTGCCGGTTTATTGCTGGCATTGGCTTGGGTGGCGTGATGCCTAACGTGACTGCACTGACCAGTGAATACTCGCCGAAAAATAGACGCAGCTTAATGGTCGGTTTAATGTTCAGTGGCTATTCCATCGGTGGGATGTGGGCCGCGATATTAGGTATCTACCTAATTCCGCTGCTGGGCTGGCAGTCTATATTTTACGTTGCTATTTTCCCCATCCTATTTTTACCCTGGATGTTAAAGCATTTGCCTGAGTCAGCGGCGTTCTTAATTAAAACCAAACAAAGTGAACGTTTAAAAAGTGCGTTGGAAAAAATTGCTCCGGATTATATTCATCAGCCAGGGACCGAATTTGTCAGCCAATCGGCTCTCGGCGCTGGGCCGGTAAAAATGGCCATCGGCGATCTGTTCGCAGGGGGGAGAATACTAAGTACCCTGATGATCTGGCTGGTCTTCTTTATGTCGCTGTATGTGATCTATGGCATGACGTCCTGGTTACCTAAACTGATGCTACAGGCCGGTTATCCTTTAGGCTCCAGCCTGATGTTCCTGTTTACCTTACACTTTGGCACCATTGCCGGTGCGCTAAGCAGTTGCTGGTTAATGGATAAAGTGAGCGGTAGAACCGTGCTGATCGGTTACTTCCTGCTGGGTTCGGTGACGATTGCTCTTTTGGGCGCTCAAAGCTCGATGAGTCTCCTGTATGTGTTACTGCTTATTGCTGGTGCCAGCACGATCGGCACTCAGATCGCCATGACCTCTTATGTTGCCCGTTTTTATCCCAGCACCATGACATCGACGGGGCTGGGTTGGGGATTGGGGATCGGGCGTATTGGTGCTATTCTTGGCCCTTTCGCGGGTGGGTTGTTAATCGATATGGAATTAACGTTACAACAAAACTTTATGGCGTTCGCCTTGCCATCATTATTGGCAGCCGGAGCCATGTTTTTTGTTAATCCACGGCTGGCAGCCTCTTAATTGCTTCGCTAGCGATGAGAAGAGGGTGAGTTGAGAAATAATGGAAGATAAGTATGCAACCACTTTATCGTAATATGGATCGTCTACAACTTGATGCTGCCTACAATAACACCAAGGCCGTAAGCGATTTCCCGGCATTACTGGCACAATTTCAAAAGCAGAGCGCTGCCTGGTATGCAGTGGCCAACGTTCAGCGTGATATTCATTATGCCAATAGCGCTAGAGCACGCTTTGACTTTTTCCCAACTCAGGAAGCAGGTACGCCAACGCTGATATTTATTCACGGGGGGTACTGGCAAAATTGTGATAAAGAAGATTTTGCTTTTATCACGGAGGGTATGTGCAAAAGCAATATGAATGTCATTCTGGTGGAATATACCTTGGCTCCCGAGGCTTCAATGACAACCATTGTCAATGAGATAGGGGTTCTGTTGGATTTTCTGAATAACAACCGGCCAGTGTTTAATATCACCCCAGGCAAGGTATGCCTGTCGGGGCATTCGGCTGGTGGGCATCTTACGGTTATTCATCGTGAGCATCCGTTAATCTCACATGTGATGCCAATCAGTGCGCTGGTGGATCTGGAGCCCATCAGTTTGAGCTGGCTGAATGATAAACTCGCGCTGACAGCAAAAGAAATCCACGACTATAGCCCGATTCATTCTGTTGGTTCGGGTAGGCCGGTTTCTGTTCAGGTGGGGGCGGATGAGTTACCCGAGTTAATTCGCCATTCGGAAGAGTACGCTGAAGCTCTGGCGCAAGCTGGCAATAATGTGGTGTGCCAGCGTGTTGCCGGGCGTAACCATTTCTCTTTACTGAATGAGTTTCAACCGGGTGGCAAACTGTTGCAGGCATTACAGGATTTACTGAGCAAGTAATTCGTCAGTGGGTTTGTTAAGACAGGGCTGTTTATCAGCCCCTATCCCAATTCCCAGCCTCTTTAGGTCAAGCCATCTTATTATTAGATGGCTTGAGGTTAATAAAGTAATACGTTTAAAAACTCCCAGTAGGATTTTTTAACTCGGATTACCAACGCAATTCTGAGGTTGGCATAAACGTTACGGCCTCCGCCATATCGTCCATATCGTAGCGGATCACCATAGTGATAGGAATATGAAAATCCTCGATAGTAAATCGCTCGATCCAACCAATAGCATATTTCATGACCACTTTAGGCGGGTTGCTTTTATCAGGCTCACCAAAATTTTCATGAATCCATTGACGAGACATGGACTTTTGCAACGGTGACGGTAGGTCGTTGGGGAAAACCCATTCCTTTTTATCTTTTTTAATGTTAAGAGTGATCTGGCTTAAGATTTTATCTTGATTATTATTAAAAGATAGAAAAACCCCTTCCTTTATCATGTCAATATAGAGAAAGTCATCACTTTGTGTACCTTTGGGTTTTGATTTATATGGTATTAACCCAGCATCAAAAATATCTTGATAGCGTTTACCCAAACTGCGAATCAACGATTCTACATTTACCGTCATTTGTATAACCCCTGTTCTTCATTAATTTTGTGCATTTTTTCACGGGCTTCTTGCAACTGTTTTTCAGTTGCGCCATGTTCTCTCAATGCTTCTTCTTCTGTATCAAAATCTTTATCCATTGCAGTACGCAGATCATAAGAATCGCTATCTTTTTGTTCCTTATTACGCCCACCATACGTAGCACTGACTTTTCTATGCACCTCCGCAGGTATGGCAATTGCAGCTACATTGTCCGCCATCTTTTTTATAATTGCATCATCAATATCTGGATATTCTCTTTTCAAATTCAATATTACAGCAGCCCTGGACGGCATATGATCGACATGATATTTACCCTGCCGTGAGCGACCTTTGAGATTGCTATATAAATCCACATCTAAAAACTCTACTGGAGGCTTGCTCAAGTAGATATAGATTGGTGGATATTCATTCTCTGGGAAGATCAGAATATAGTCCCGAAAATCTCTCTCTTCCGGGATCGGCGTCACTGTGACCGTCACACCCTGTATATCGGGGATCTCTAGCCCCGGAGGGCCAGACGGCAGCACCACCTGTTCACCGTGAGCCGTATCTGATGGAGCTACATAGTCAGGAGTATCCGGTGTCCAAAGTATCGTTGGCCCTTTGGCTCCATCTTCCCAAAACTCATAGGTGCCTTTACCGGTACGGTAGAGTGAACGAACTCTCACCTGATCAGAACCACTTTCCGCGCTGGTGTGGTAGCCAACCGCTTTCAGTCGACCCGTCTGCTCATCCTCCACCCAGTTATAACGTACCCGCGTGGGAACTGTGCCATGCTTCTTGGCAACTTCCAGCAGTTTATCTGCCGTCAGCAGGTCACTTTTTTGCCCCTTGAGCATATTGTGAACCATCGCCCCCATCACCACGAAGGGCAGAGCCATATCCAGTGAACCCTGCCAGACCGATGGCCCGGAAAGGTGCTTCATAGAGTGCGTCAGCGCTTTGGCTGCACCTTGATTGGCCTTTGCTGTTGCTCCGCCTGCCGTAGCCGTCATTCCGGCCTCTGCGGCTGCACCACCAGTGACTACAGGCGGTGCAGCTAATGGCAATGGCATAGCTTCCGCTTCACCGAAAAAGAAACCACTCACTTTATCGAACAGCGATCTTTTCTTCGGAGCTTGGGGAGGAGGCGGTGGTGGAGTTTCCGGCTTTTTCTTCTTTGCCGCCTGAGCATGTTGCACTGGCTCGGTATGGGTTACGGGTGAGGTTGCCACCGGTTGCGACTGATAAAAGCTCATCGCAGCAAAGTTATCTTGTGATTCGTCAGTCGTTCCTGCGTCTGTGTTCCCTGCTTCTCTCAGGCTGGATTTGGCAAACACCGGTACGATGGGAACCGGTAGCACAACGGGAGGCGGGGCAAACGTTGATTTCGGTGTAGATTTGACCGGTTGGCTCGCCTTCTCGTAACAATCTGCTATCGAATTGATAAATGTCGCGCGGCAGGGGCAAGAACTTACGCTGTCCAGCGTTCCTGCCACGGCTTGTCCTACGTCAAATACATCGGCTACGCCTCCCAGGATTTCATACACACCGGGATTTTTGCCGCAGGACACCTTATCCCCCATTCGAGCACCGGCTACGCCATACCAACTGAACGTTGGATCCCCCGTCAGAATTTCGCCACCGCACGTTGTTTTATCGCCGACGCGAAGAAAATAGCCCCTTGCCATAAGCCGTCCTTAGCGAGCCTGCGCAACACATAAAAAATCGTCAGCCATGGGTACGCCATCACGCTGTACCAACCAGATGGTGCCCTGAAAGGTGTTAATGATTTCATCACCATTATTCAATCTACTGCCAACCCATGCCACCGATGAGCCATCATTGAAATGACCGTTTCTTCCTGCACCTGTGATGATTTCTGCTGTTGTTTTAACGATCCCCCCGTTGCGGGTACGGCTACCATCAGTAGCAAACCGATAAATCGCTATCGATGGGTGCGTTCGACAGTAGGCTTCCTGTTGGCGAATATGTGCGCGGGTATCTTTGTGCAAAGTGGCTAATCGCTCATCGGTAAAGGCGGGCTGATCCATTCCCGATAGCAACGCTGGGGTCATATCATTCGTGTACAAGGTGTGTTCGACGTCTTGCATACTGATCATCCTTAATCAATTAACGGCAATAAGGTCATAGCATAAACGCTGAGCGCCAACAATCCCACAGGAAAACTGATAGATGGTGGGTATTAACACTGCGTCGTCAATCATGTTATTGAACAGGTAACTGCATACCATTTCGTCAAGAAGTTAAAATAAACAGCGGGATACCGTTGGCATATCGAAAAGCAATAAATTGATTTACCTTGTAACGCTAAATCACGATATTGAACGAAGCATTCATTAATCGCATGGAAGGGCTTTGATAAATGATTACCATTAACTGTTCTCTGGCTGAAACGCAGGCAGAACTGGAACAAGCGAATCAAAGATATTCGGTTCTACCAACGTACTGATAGAAGCGTCATGAGCTATGTCAGCCAGATCGCCGCTGAATACAGTGATGTCTATTATAATACCTGATGCTTCCCACCCGATGAGGAAACCGCGTTAGAGTTTGATCTCAAGCTCAATCAGACTTGGCGAGCCCGTAAAGGTGAGAAGTAAGATCTACATGCCAATGAGAAAATGATCCAACACTGGCTGACTGAGTATTTGTGTTTTGCGCCTCAAAAGGCCACTGACGCAATGGCACAAGTGAGAGCCGTACAACAGGAACAGTTGAATATGCGTTTAGCGACTATGGCGGCAACACGCCAACAGTTGGATAGTGCCAACGTTGGTGCTGATAGCCACGATAATGTGATTGAGTTTAGCCGCTATCAGCAGAAGAAAAAGTGATTTAGGTTCGCCAGTGCCTGAGCTTTAGGCATATCAATCACATCACAGGGTAATATTTTGCGGGCCGAGCTTTTGGATCAGCGCTGCAATATCCACGTCATCGACTTTATCCGCCTGCAAATAGGCCACGCCGTAATCGCGCCAGACGCCCGATTGCAGAAACAGAATAAACAACTCACGATCCAGATGATTTTCGTTCACCATCGCCGTCATGATCTTCAGCGCTTCTGATAACATTTTGCCCGGCTTATAAGGGCGATCGGCGGCGGTCAGCGCTTCGAATACGTCGGCAATCGCCATCATCCTGACCGGAATGCTCATTTGCTGATAGTTCAACTGATAGGGGTAACCCTTGCCGTCCATGCGCTCGTGATGACCACCGGCAATGATTGGCACATTCGCCATGGTGCGTGGGAACGGCAGCCTGTTCAGCATAATAATCGTCTGCATAATATGCTCGTTGATCTTATAACGCTCTTCGTCATTCAGCGTGCCGCGGCGAATCGAGAGGTTATAAATTTCCCCGTAGTTATAAAGATAAGTGGGTTCCTTGAGCTTAAAGTGGTAGCTCTCCGGCAGGTGGTTTTTGCTATCTCGATAAACGATATGCTCTTCTTTATCCGCCAGCATGGCTTCCTGCACCGGCAAGTCGCGCGCTGGCTGGCGGGTTTTGCGCGCCCATTCGGCCTGGGAAACCCCGGCCCTATCGTCCAGCGTGCGGGTCCATTGATAGCTGGCAATCTGCCGAATGCGCGAGAGCGCCTCGTCAGACAGAAACTCACCGCCAACGTTACATTGGGCGATAAAATAGAAATCCTCATCCAACTGGCGCAGTTCCTCTGCCAGTTGGTGTTCCGCCGCCGTGTTGTCGTGGGTTGGGAGCCGGTTACGCAGAGAGAGGATCTCTTTCTCTCTTTTCAATACCTCGAAGCGCATGCGTATTTCGTGAATGCGATCGTAAATCAGCTCCAGCTTGGTGGCTTTATCCACCACGAATTCCGGCGTGGTGATCTTGCCACAGTCGTGCAGCCAGCAGGCGATGTGTAGCTCTTCCCACTCGTTTTCTGACAGGGTGAAATCCGCGAACGGGCCGTCTTGCACCTCAACGGCCGCCTTGGCCAACATTTTGGTAATTTCGGGCACGCGCTGACAGTGGCCGCCGGTATAGGCGCTTTTGGCGTCGATCGCCCCGGCGATCAGTTCAATAAAGGCATTCAGCAGATTTTTTTGCTCTTGCAACAAATACTGGGTTTCTATGGCGACGGATAAACTGCCGACCAGCGCGTTGACCAACTGTATTTTGGCACTCTCGCGTTCGGTGCTTAATTCAGCTGCGTTAAACAGCAGTAAGAATCCCAATAACTCTTCGTCATGGGTTTGCATGGGGACGGCAATATAGTGCAGAGGAAGATAGGTCTGGAAAAAGGCGCGCAGCGGGGTGGGAATATGCTCATGATCCAACACCCCAGAAACCGTTTGACCTTCCCGTATCTGCCAAAATGTGGCGAAGTTATCGGGATCGAACTGTATTGCGTCAATCTCTGATATTGGGATGTTTTGATCGTTCCAGTGGAAAGCGATGGGGGTAAAGATATCTTTGTTTTTATCGGCCAGGAAAATCACCCCGCCGTTCATGGCGGCGATATCCGCGGTTTCATTCAGCAACCCCTGCATTTGCTGCGGGAAATTGTCTTTGGCCGACAATATGCTGCCCATCGAGATAAATTGCTTCAGCGTCTGTTTCATTTTGGACATGGCGTGATGCAAATCGTCAATTTCCTCAATGACCGAGTGTTCACGTTCTCTATCATCAAAGATCAGATTGCTGATGGCTTCGGCATCTTTCCGTAAGCTAATTAGCGGGCTGGAGATGCGTAATGAGAAATACCAGACAATCGGCAGGCTGAGCAGTAACAGAATAAAAGCAACCAACGTTGAGCGGTTGCGAATTGAATTGGCTCCCAGGGTGAGATAAGCGGCCGGGGTTGCAATGACCAACTGATAGTTATTGCCATTATTCACGATGTTGACCACGGAGCCGTACCAATCTTGGCCCTGCGTTTTAAACAGGAGGTTGTTACCGCGGTTATCAGTGGCGTTATTATGGTGAAGATCCAACAGCGCTTTTAATACTGGAAAGTGCTCGATGCTGTTGAAACTCTGATCGTTTTGCATTTTCTCATTCTGGATTATCGGCTGGCTGGCGATAACCTGATTGGCAAAGTTGATAATGGCCGCCTGGCTGTCGGGGGGAAGGCTTTGCCGTTGCAAGAATTGAGACAGTGAAGCCAAAGAAACATCCATGCCGATCACCGCGCGTTGATTATCAGCCCGGCGGCTGTAAGTAAAACCGGTCTCTCCTGTACCTTTGAAGGTATAAGTTGGAGAGGTAACCAGACCAGGCTGTTTTGATGCCAAAATAAACCAGTCACGGGTGCGAGGATCATAGGGGGGGTCATCGACAATTCTTACGTTCAGCACCTGTTGGTTAGCGTCGAGATACACAAAGCGCTTTTCTGGCTTACCTGCAACAAAACGATTGATTTGTAGCAGCCACGGCACATTTTCCGGCACCTTGAAAAAGGCGCGATTAGCCTCAGTGATGCGCCGTAGCATAAAGAAATCGCCATTGGGATAGGCGGCGTAGACCGAGCTGGCGTAGTCGTTCCGTTTGAGTATTTCAATAAATTTGTCTACAGAAGCCATTCTTTGCTCGAAAGTTGAGGCTTCGGTAACCGGCATACCCGTCAAAATATTGACCGACATCATCATGGTGCGCGTCACCGCATTCAGTTCGGCGGCAATGGCTTGACCGGTTTTCTGATACTGCCGGTTGGTGCTGATCTCGGTTAATTTGGTCAACTGGCTATGGCTGAAAATAACAATCGCGCTGCCGATAGAAACAATCAGCAGCATAAAAAGCGCAGCAATCTGGATATGCAATGGGTAACGATTTTTTAGCCCAGATAAATGGCCTAGCATAGAAGCAACCTTGGATGAATGTTTTCCAACTGTTCTAATCATAGACGACGGACGGCAAGCCGAGAGGTTTGCCTCGTTTCCTACGCGATCAATCCACCGCTAACCCTCCACTTTTCTGAGTAATTTTGCATAAATTTTTGCAGTACGCTTTTTTCATGCGAAATGTCATGGAATGTAATTAATTATAACCATTACATTTACATGGTTATAACCCTGAAGATACCTGCCTACGCCAGCGATATAAAAGGTCATAACGCTAACTCTTTAATGATGCCTTTTTTAGCCAAATTGTTCGAAAAGGATACTATGAATCAATTTATCGTTGCAGAATCAGAGGCCTGTATAGGCTGCCGAAGCTGCGAAGTGGCTTGTGTGACAGCTCATCATCATGGGGATTATCCCAGCCAGCGGGAGTATTTCACCCCACGGGTGAAAGTGATTCAGGGGCCAAATGCCAATACGGCGGTGTTCTGCCATCACTGCGAAAATGCCCCTTGTGCCAATGTTTGCCCGACCGGGGCCATTGTGCAAAGTCACGACAGTATTCAGGTCAGCCAGGAGAAGTGCATCGGTTGCAAAGCCTGCGCCGTAGCCTGCCCGTTTGGCATGATGACGGTGGTGACCGAAACCGTACAACCGGCCAATCGTCGCTTGGCGGACAGTTATCAGAAAACCGAAGCGCAGAAATGCGATCTGTGTAGCGATCTGAACCAGGATCCGGCTTGCGTGCGCGCTTGCCCGACCCATGCGCTGAGCCTGGTGGATACCAAAACCCTGGTGGAACAGCAGATGCAAAAGCGCCAGCGCAGTGCGGCGCGCGATCTGCATAGCCAACTGTTTGGCAGCGTGGCCAACCAGAAAACGGCGGTAAATCATCAGGCACAGCCAAAACCGATCCGTAATCTGCTGCAACAGCCGCGAGCGCCGCGCTTGGAGGCCGGCAAAATCCCGCTGGAATTACGTAAAACTACCTTTGCAGAAATCTACCAGCCATTCAACGAACAGCAGATCCACCAACAGGCCGAACGCTGCCTGAACTGTGGCAAGCAGAGCATCTGTTCCTGGACCTGCCCGCTGCATAACCAGATCCCGCAATGGATCAAACTGGCCGATCAGGGGCGGATTTGGGAAGCCGCTGAGCTGTCGCACCAGACCAGCAGCCTGCCAGAGGTCTGTGGTCGGGTCTGCCCGCAGGATCGGCTGTGTGAGCAATCTTGTACCCTGAACGGCCACGGCGGCGCGGTCACTATCGGTAATATTGAGCGTTATATCACCGAAACCGCGTTCTCGATGGGCTGGCGGCCGGATATGTCTGCGGTCAAAAACAGCGGCAAGCGGGTAGCGATTATCGGCGCTGGCCCGGCGGGGCTTGGCTGTGCCGATATTCTGGTGCGTAACGGCATCAAACCGGTGGTGTTTGATCGTTACGCGGAGATCGGTGGCCTGCTGACCTTCGGCATTCCGGCCTTCAAGCTGGAAAAAGACGTGATGGCCAGAAGGCGCGAAATCTTCACTGATATGGGGGTCGAATTCCGCCTGAACACCGAGATTGGCAAAGATGTCTCGATGGAAGCCTTGCTGAATGAATATGACGCGCTGTTCCTCGGCGTCGGCACCTATAAATCCATGAGTTCCGGCCTGGAAAATGAGGATGCACCGCAGGTTCACGCTGCGCTGCCGTTCCTGATTGCCAATACTCAACATCTGATGGGCTATCCCGAGAATCCGCAAAGCCCCTACATCAATATGGCGGGCAAACGGGTGATTGTGCTGGGTGGCGGTGATACCGCGATGGACTGTGTGCGCACCTCGCTGCGGCATGGCGCGACGCAGGCGATCTGCGCCTATCGCCGTGATGAAAAGAGCATGCCGGGCTCCAAGCGGGAAGTGAAAAATGCCCGTGAAGAGGGCGCTGAATTTATGTTCAACCTGCAACCGCTGAGCATTGTGGTGGATAAGCAGGGCAACGTCAGCGGCATTAAGATGCAGCGCACCGAAATGGGCGCGGCCGATAGCCAAGGGCGGCGGCAGGCGGTGGTAGTGGCGGGTTCCGAGCATATCGTGCCTGCCGATGCGGTGATTATGGCCTTTGGTTTCAGCCCGCACCGGATGGGCTGGCTGGCCGAACACAATGTGGTACTGGACCGACAAGGACGGGTGGTGGCACCCACCGTGGCGGGTTATCCCTATCAAACCAGTAACCGCAAGATTTTCGCCGGTGGTGATATCGTGCGCGGGGCCGATCTGATCGTGACTGCCATTGCCGAAGGGCGTAAAGCCGCAGAAAGCATTGCCTATTATCTCAATGTTCTATAACGCGGCCGAAGGAGAGAAATGATGAATCAGTTTGTTATCGCCGACATGCAGCAGTGTATCGGTTGCCGCACCTGCGAGATCGCCTGTGCGATGGCGCACCTGGGTGAAAACCCACAGCCGCTCACGCCGGAAAACTTCAATCCGCGCCTCAAGGTGATGAAAACCTTCAGCGTCAGTGCCCCGATGCTGTGCCGCCAGTGTGAGAACGCTCCCTGCCTGAATGCCTGCCCGAACGAGGCTATCTACAACCATAACGGCAGCGTGCAGGTGATGCAGTCGCGTTGTATTGGCTGCAAAACCTGCATGG
The DNA here is from genome assembly GCF_055790845.1 of Serratia sp. YWN4. Lineage (NCBI taxonomy): Bacteria > Pseudomonadati > Pseudomonadota > Gammaproteobacteria > Enterobacterales > Yersiniaceae > Serratia > Serratia sp. YWN4. Next base: position 3,063,934 of record NZ_CM147696.1, on the reverse strand, counting down.
TGGTGTGCCCTTATGGCGCGATGGAAGTGGTGGTTAATCACAGTAGCCTCCGTGATGGCAGCACCCATAGCCGCGCGCAGGCCAATAAATGCGATCTCTGCGAGGGGCGCAGCGCTGGCCCGGCCTGCATTGAGGTGTGTCCGACAGCGGCGCTGAAGCTGATCAAACCCGCCGATCTGCAAGCGATGCAGCGGGAAAGACAACAGCGTGCAGCGCTCGGTTCTACGCCGAATCTGTTGCAATAATCAGAGCCACAGGGAGAAACATAATGGAAAAAATCACGACCGTTTGCCCGTACTGCGGCTCTGGCTGCAAACTCAATCTGCTGGTGGAGAATGGCAAAATTGTCAGTGCCCAACCAGCCAATGGCGTTACTAACCAGGGCGAACTGTGCCTGAAAGGCTATTACGGCTGGGATTTCTTGCAGGATACCAAACTGCTGACCCCGCGCCTGACTTCACCGCTGATCCGCCGCCAGCGTGGCGGTGAGTTTGAGCAAGCCAGTTGGGATGAAGCCATCGCCTACATCAGCGAAAAACTGTCTGCCATCAAGCAGCAGCACGGTGCGGATGCGATCATGATGACCGGTTCCTCGCGCGGCCCAGGCAACGAAGCTAACTATGTGATGCAGAAATTTGCTCGCGCGGTGATCGGCACCAACAACATCGACTGTTGCGCCCGCCTGTGCCACGGCCCGTCGGTGGCGGGGTTGCAGCAAACGCTCGGTAACGGGGCGATGAGCAACTCGATCAATGAGCTGGAAAATACCGAATGCCTGCTGATCTTTGGCTATAACGCGGCGGATTCACACCCGATCGTGGCGCGGCGCATCCTGAAGGCCAAAGCCAAAGGGGCCAAAGTGATCGTCTGCGATCCGCGTTACATTGAAACCGCACGCATTGCCGACCAATGGTTGCCGTTGAAGAACGGCAGCAATATGGCGCTGGTGAATGCCTTTATTCATGTGTTGATCGAAGAAGGCCTATACAACAAGAGCTATGTCGAATCCTATACCGAAGGTTTTGACCAACTGCGCCAGACGGTGGCGAAGTACACGCCGGAATACGTTGCCGATATCACCGGTTTAACGGCGCAGCAGATCCGCGCAGCCATCCGCACCTATGCTGCGGCTCCGACCGCCACCATTCTGTGGGGCATGGGCGTGACCCAATGGGGGCAGGCGGTGGATGTGGTCAAGGGGCTTTCTTCACTGGCGCTGCTGACCGGCAACCTGGGGCGGCCTAACGTTGGGGTTGGCCCGGTGCGTGGGCAGAATAATGTGCAGGGTGCCTGTGATATGGGCGTGTTACCCAATACGTTCCCCGGCTATGAAAAGGTTGGCGATGCGCTGGCCAGCGCTAAATTTGCCAAAGCCTGGGGTGCTGACAGCCTGCCGATGGAGATTGGTTATGCCATCACCGACGTGCCACACAAGGTGGCTGAAGGCAAGCTGAAAGCCTATTACATCTTCGGCGAAGATCCGATCCAGACCGAACCGGATCTGGCGGCGATGCGCACTGCCTTTGAACAGTTGGAACTGGTGATTGTGCAGGACATCTTCATGACCAAAACCGCTTATATGGCGGATGTGATCCTGCCCGCCACCTCTTGGGGGGAACATGAGGGCGTTTATACCTGTGCCGATCGCGGTTTTCAGCGCTTCAGCAAGGCGATTGAACCGGTTGGCGATGTGAAACCCGACTGGGAAATCGTCAGCCTGCTGGCCAGCGCCATGGGTTACCCGATGTCTTACCAGAACACCAACGAAATCTGGGATGAATTGCGCCAGTTATGCCCGAACTTCTATGGTGCGACCTACGACAAGATGGCTGGTTTGGGCTATGTGGCCTGGCCTTGCCCAAGTGAAGATCACCCTGGTACACCTTATCTGTATAAAGGCAATAAGTTCAGTACGCCGACGGGTAAAGGTTACCTGTGCAGTGCCGAGTGGATCCCGCCGCATGAGAAAACGGATAAAGCCTATCCGCTGGCGCTGTGTACGGTGCGCGAAGTGGGTCATTACAGTTGCCGCTCAATGACCGGTAACTGTTCGGCGTTGCAGACGCTGGCAGATGAGCCGGGTTATGTGCAGATCCACCCTAATGACGCTGTTCAGCAGGGTGTTGAAGATCAGGCGCTGGTGTGGATCGCCTCACGCCGCGGCAGGGTGATGGCGCGTGCCGAAGTCAGCGAGCGGGTGAATGCCGGTGCGGTATATATGACCTATCAGTGGTGGATTGGTGCCTGCAATGAGTTGACGCTGGATCATGTTGACCCGGTATCAAAAACGCCAGAGTTCAAACACTGTGCGGTGCGGGTGGAGGCTATTGCCGATCAGGCTTGGGCAGAGGCGGAAGTACAACAGCAATACAGCGCACTGAAAAAACAGCTGCTGGAGGCGGCACCTAGCGCCTGATTCTTTGTTAGACCACCACGCCCGCGGGGCGTGGTGGTCAGTTGCCTGAACGGCGGAAGCCAGCCACGTAATCGATAAAGAAACGCCTATTTCCTTCGTTGCTGTTTTCAAGATCATAAATGTTCAGCATCAACTGCATTTCATAATCTGGTGACTGATGAATGGTGCGTATTTTTCGCTGATTGATAAAAAAATCAATGCGGTTTTCTGTCCACGCTATGGCGTAAGTGTTGAATACGCTGACATCAAGTTCAAAAGGATCTTCATAGAATTCGTCGACAATCTTCGCATCGCCAAAAGGATGAACCCCATAGCCAATCAGAGCGTGTCCGCTATGGATATTTTTACCTTTGAGCTCGAAGATGCAAATCTCGGCAGAGCGCTCAGGGAGATCTTCATAGCCGATCATCCATAGTGCAGCAACATTGTTTGCTGCAATATCACATCTGGCTCTCAGTTCGAAATAGCCATATTTAGGCAGGTACTTTTTCTCGGCTACCTGTTTTTCACGTACCAGGCAAGCCGGTGAAAACCGATGCTGCCCAAGCGTTGAACCCAGCGGGCCTGAGTAAACCCCGGTCTGCAAAGAGGACACTCTGACGGCACCGTTAAACTCTGGGCACCAGGGTTGCTGGTCTGGCTCAATATTCAGCGAGAATCCGTTTTCAGAAAAGGTGAAGCGCGGCGCAGATAACTCCCGGCTGCTCCACTGCGGGAGGTAATAAGGCAGCCAGTGTGTTTCATCAAGAAAACCCTGATCAAAACCATCATAAAATTCTAATGCGTATTTTTTGCCATTAATGATTTTTTGGTGTGCAATTTTCATGGTTATCGGCCTGAAGTAATGACTTCTGTTTGTTGATTATCTAGATTTTATTATCTTCATGTTAAGGTGATCGAAAATGACTTGATACTTATCAGTATCAATAAAATGAGGGAGTTGGCGAAAAAATACACATTATTTCGCTATCTTCCCGTAGGCTCATCGTATTCTTTACAGCGTTGTGCATGATTAATGTCAATCCCTGGGGCGAGTCATCGCTTTTCCACAAAATTAGAGTTAACGAGTGTGCTATGACCAGAACAGTTGCTTTCAAGCAGGTTGATGTTTTTTCCCAATTGCCTTTTAGCGGTAATCCGTTGGCGGTCATTCTGGATGCTGACGCGTTAAGCGATGATGAGATGGCAGCCATCGCCCGTTGGACGCATTTATCTGAAACGACCTTTGTGTTAACCCCGACGGATAAACATGCCGATTATCGGGTGCGTATTTTTACTGTCGAAGGTGAGTTGCCGTTTGCTGGCCACCCTACGCTGGGGACTGCACATGCGTTGCTGGAAGCTGGGCTTGTGCCACAAGTGCCAGGGCAAATAGTGCAGGAGTGTGGCGTTGGTTTGGTGACCATTAAGATTGATCCTCAGAGGGGGCTGGCGTTTGCGGCACCAGAAGCCGTTCTCACGCCGTTTGACGATGCGTTGCTCAGTACCGTGTTTAGTCACGAGGAGTTGGATATTTCACAGACGGTCACTATCGCTGATATGGGAATTCGCTGGCTGCTGGTGCCGATGATATCGGCTGAGGCCGTGTTAAACATTAAGCCTAACGTTAGCGCTTTAGAGCGCCTGCTGAAACGCGCACAGGTGACTGGCCTGATGCCTTTTGGCCCATGTAGCCATGGCGATGAACAATTCGAAGTTCGCGGTTTGATGGTTGAATATGGCTCCCTGACGGAAGATCCGGTTACCGGTAGTGCCAATGCTTGCTTGGCGCGTTATTTCGCTTCGCGGGGATCTCTGGAGGATTATCATGCTCGTCAGGGAACCGCAATCCAACGCAATGGCCGCATAACGGTTCAGTATCGTGAGGATGGCATTTGGATTGGTGGTCAAACGGTAACGGTGATTAACGGCACCATTAATCTTTAACAGTGGCAGACCCTTCTATTGATTGCCGCTGTGGCTTTTTTAGCGAGGATGAGCAGCGGCTTTTTCAAGAAAAACAGCAGAAACCGTATCAGACAACGGGCTACTGTGCGAAATACAGTAACCGTTGCGCTGGTACAGGCGAATATTCGCGCTGCTTAAGCTACCCGTAAAGAGTTCATAGTGGGATACCAACGGGAAATGAGCTTCGATAGCAGCAAGAAGCGCAGAACCAATCCCTTGCCCTTGATAGTCAGGCTGAACAATCAGTTTGCCGATAAAACAGCGGTTGTTATCCACTTTTGCCCTAACAGAGCCTACGATTTCCCCGTCAGCCACGGCCTTAAGGATCAGATGATCGGCAAATTCCGTCATCAAAGAAGCAAGAGATTGGGTTAGCGGCGGAATGGTCCAGTCCTGGTAAATGATTGCCTCAGATTGGTAAGCGATCTTTTGTAAAGCAAGAATACTATCGGCATCAGCAACAACCGCACGGTAAATAGGGTACATAAACTGGCCACTCCCTGAAAAATAGACCTCATCAATATCTATAAAAAACATAGCCATGTGGAAATATCAAACATATTGCATGTTTTTCATCCATAAATCGAGTGTTAATAATTATTTTCCAACGGTAAGTTTAGTAAACACATTTGTTCAATGAATGAATTTCCTTTCAAAATTACCCCTATTTGTGCTGGTGGTGATTTTTTATATTATTGATTTTTAATTAGTTAACGGTTTTTCTTCAGGAAGGGTTCTTTTTCGATAAGCAACTCATTTGCTTTATAAGGAATATCTGAACATTGAGGCCGATTCTTGCATAAGTTGATAAGGAATGTGACCCATGGCAAGAATATTAAATTCTTTTTTGTTTTATTTTAAGGAATTTATTATTTTGAATTTTCTGGGATGATGAAGAGAAAATACAATGAAAAAAATCGGAATGACGGCCATTGCAGCGTGCATGGCCGGGCTAGCAATCAGCAGCGCTTATGCGCAGATGACGGCCAGCCAACAACAATCCTTGTGGGCCGCGCCCAAAGAAAATGCGGAACAGATTGTTTCGCAAATGAGTACCAAGGAAAAAATTGGTCAGATCTTGATGCTGGACGTGCGTAACTGGGGCAAGAATGCGGCGGGCGAACCTGAGAACGTGACGGTGCTGCCAGCAGAGCTTGCCAAAGCGATCGCGGATTATCGTTTAGGCTCGGTGATCCTGTTTCGTGAGAACTTTATCAACACGCCACAGAGCTACCAACTGATACAAGACTTGCAGAAAGCCAGCTATCAACTGCCTTTGCTGATCAGTACCGATCAGGAAGGGGGCTATGTGACGCGCCTGCGTGAGGGAACAGAAATGCCGGGTAATATGGCACTGTCTGCAACCCGTAATGAAAGCATGGCACAGCGGGTTGGCGAAGTGCATGGTGCAGAACTCAACGCTTTGGGCGTTCACGTCAACTTTGCGCCAGTGCTGGATGTTAATACCCATCAAAACAATCCGGTGATCGGCGTGCGTTCGTTCGGCAGCAATATTGACTTGGTCAACGGCATGTCGGCCGCCTACATCAAAGGACTGCATCAGCACTCCGTATTGGCGACCGCGAAGCATTTTCCTGGTCATGGCAACGTAGCCACCGATTCGCACTTTGGCTTGCCGCAGGTTTCTTATTCAGAAAGTGAATGGCGGAAAACGGACCTGGTGCCTTTCAAAAACGCCGTTGAGAATGGTCTTGATGCCGTGCTGACTGCGCATATTATCGTACCGGCACTGGATGATACCAAAGTGATCTCCAAAAAAGACGGTACTGAGATTGGCCTGCCCGCAACCTTATCCAAGAAAATCATCAGCGGTATTTTGCGTGATGAGCTGAAGTTTAAAGGGCTGGTGTTTACCGATGCGATGGATATGGGGGCGATCGCCGATAACTTCGGTGCGTCTGAAGCGACTGAAATGGCGTTGATGGCGGGTAGCGACGTTATCGTCATGCCAGTGCATATCTGGGATCCGCAGGGTGTTGAGCAACTGGAAAATCTCTACCGCTATCTTGAAACGGAAAGCCAGAAAAAACCTGAACTTGCAGCGCGCTTGCAGCAGGCGGCAACGCAGGTGGTCGAGACTAAACTGGCCAATAAGTTGACGCCTTACAGCCCGCATACCTTGGATTACGCCAAGTCCGTGGTGGCATCACCAGAGCATAAGCGCTTTGAGAAGCAGGTTGCTGAAAGCGCCATCACGCTGATCAAGAATGACCATCTGCTGCCTTATCAACTGAAGGCACAAAATAATCTGTTGGTGATCTCAGATGAGAATGCCCGCAACAAGATTATCAGCAATGAGTTGGAGGCTATTGCCAGCGAACTTAAAGGGCAAAAGATCGCAGTAACCAGTTCGGCATTCAAATTGGATGAAAAAACTCTGCCAAACGATCTGGTAGAGAATATTAAGGCCAATGATTTCGTCATACTGGTGACTTATAATCTGAAAGCTAAAGATACCGCTGCACAACAGGTGATCAATCAGGCTGAGAAGCTGAATAAACCGCTGGTGGTTATTTCCTCTCGCAACCCTTACGATATTGCCTATCTGGATAATGTAAAAGCCAACGTGGCTATTTATGGGATTACGGGCTTTGACGTAACCAACAATAACCGAAACTCCCTGGAAGCAAATATTAAAGCGGGTGTCAGAACGCTATTTAAAACCAGTGACAGTCATTCAGCATTGAATGTACCAAGAGGTAAGCTGCCTGTCGATATCAGAAATCCGCAGGGTGATATTATTTATCCATTTGGGCACGGATTAACTTACTGATTACTTCCGGCAGGTATGAGCATTGGTAAATAGCACGACTTATCTAGGCTTTTGAGGCAACCTATTGCCTGCTACAACTTGAATGACTTAGGGAATCGCTTGTGAAAACAGGCTTGAACGCATTTTTTTAAAAATTGGCAAGGTATTATATGAAAAACTATCAGTTGGCATTAATTTCGCTGGTGCTGTTCGCTCATCCTTTTTCTGCTATGGCAAAAATAGACGATCAAATCGAGGCGCAGGAATTACAGGCACTTCCATGGCAGGTTAATACCAATACTTTCCTAGAGATTGAAGACTTTAGAGGCCACCGAGTTAATGGTGAGCGCGTTTTTGATAAGGTCAGCCCAGCCATTCAGTTAGGTCTTAATAAACCTGACTCAGATTGGGGTTACTTTATGGAGTATAAGGTCTCTATGAGAAATTATACCACCGGCTATGAATCCAGAGATACCTCCTACAATCGTAACCGTTTGCAGTTGCAGGCTAACCGTAAACTGTATAAGGGTGATGAAGGTAACCTGAATATCAGCTTTGTCTACAGAAAAGAGTCGAATGATGTCCGGTCTGGGCAACCGGCTAAAAACTCATACCATTCATACTGGTTGATCCCAAGCGGCGCCTATAAATTTAACGATCAGTTGTCCTTTGTGTTCTGGGATGCCGGGTACTATTACGACAACACCTTCTCTGGCCCTTATGTTAACCAGTGGGAGTGGGAGAGTGAGCATGGTTTGCAATATCGGTTTAACGACACTTTCACCGCCAAGCTGATGTACTATACCGACTGGACCTGGAATAGCAGCGGCACTAAAACCTGGGAGCAGAATCAGATCCGTGGCTATTTCCCTACCAAGATTAACGAAGAGTGGAACCTGCAACCTTATTTCCGCTTCTTCCTGAGCGAAAAGAACTATAACCCGTTAACGGGGGAAACAACTAATAGTGCAGATTTAGGTGGGTTAAGACTTGGTTTGATTGTTAACTATAACCTGACGGCCAAGGTAACCTTGTGGACTAATATGGCGTGGGAAACTACCCACTGGGATAAATCCAAAAACAGCCAGGTTGTGACCATTACTCATGGGGATAACAACCAGCAGGACTTCCGTCTGTACTCCGCTGGCGTCAAATATTCCTGGTAATGCTATTGCCAGAGGTTGAGGCAGCATGAGGCCGCCTCAGCCTTATATTATCGACTTGTAAAGGACTCTGTATATGCACAATAATTCTCTTTCCATCGCAGCAAAAATGATCGCACTGGTTCTTGCTACCGGGATGTTGTTTGGTTGTGACTCTGGCGTAACGACAACTAATAACGGCAATAACACAACCGATACGGGTAGTGCCGATAATAACAGCACTGACAATGGTAATGCCGAAAATATCGACAACGGTAATGACGATAATGGAAATACCGAAAATACCGACAACGGCAATACCGACAATGGCAATACCGACAATGGCAATACCGAAAATATTGATAACGGTAATACTGATAAGCCGGTGCAAACTTTTTCTCCTTTGTATAAATACGTCAAAAACAGTGACGAGACGTATGGTTACGACATTAGTCTTCCCGTTGACCTTTATAAGGGAGCCAACCAGTTTATCAGTATCCCCGATAATTATATTGCACCAAAGCAGGCTTTCAGAAGTGCCTGGGTAGCAACTATCGGCAATCTCAATATGCCGATGGTCAACAGTGAGCAAGCCTTTAAGAAGACCTATCTGGGCATACTGGACCGTTTCACTGCGCTTAACATGAATGCGATGATTTTCCAGATACGTCCGATGCTGGACGCCTATTACTCTTCCGAGATTAACCCTTGGTCGCAGTATCTGAGCGGTAAGCAGGGTAAAGATCCGGGCTATGATCCCCTGGCATGGATGGTTGAAGAGGCCCATCAGCGTGGTATGGAGTATCATGCCTGGTTTAACCCGTACCGGGTAACCAACACCAAGATCAGCAGTCTGTTAAAAAATAATGAGCAGGGTTTATCTGATAAAGACATTTTATCCTTGAGTACGGAACAGCAGATTGGTTATCTGGTCAGTGCCGGGATCTTGTCTTCAGAGAATTTTGCGGCGAAAAACCCACAATGGGTACTGAGTTTTGACGAGAAGCTATTTTTAAATCCGGCCGTCCCTGAAGTGGTTCAGCATGTGGTCGACACGGTGGAAGAAGTGGTGCGCCGCTACGACGTTGATGCCATTCATTTCGATGATTACTTTTATCCCTATCGCATCACGGTTAACGGTGCCACTGTGCAGTTTGGTGCTAAGGGCGATGATAGGGCAGCGTTTGAAGCCTATGGCCTGGTCAATAACCAGTACCCTGATACGCCGCAAGGGATTGAAGATTGGCGGCGCGACAATGTTACCCATCTTATCAGCCGCGTGCAAAACGTCATCACCCAGCATAACCAGCAGCAGGGCACGGCGGTGCAGTTCGGGATCAGTCCGTTTGGCATCTGGGAACATAAAGGGCGCAACGAACTGGGCTCTAATACGCCGCTCGGTTCTTCACAGTCATACAGTGGCAGCATTTTTGCCGATACCCGTAAGTGGGTTAAAGAGGAACTGGTTGACTATGTTGTGCCACAGATTTACTGGAGTTTTGACCAAGCGGCAGCCCCTTATGGCGAGTTGACCAATTGGTGGAATAACCAGATGGAAGGTTCACATACGCAGCTTTATATCGGCCATGCCAACTATAAGCACGTTTCCAATGCCGTCGTCGATCCTGCCTGGATGAACCCCGAGGAGATCCCTAACCAGATGCGCTACAACCAGGAGCTTAGCCACGTTTCCGGTAGCGTTTTCTTCAGTTACAACGATCTGTTGATTTCTAATGTTGCGGCACAAACTGTGGATAAGCAGGGGGCCTACGGCGCGAAGAACGCCTCTATTGATCTGCTTTCGTCAACCTATCTCAGCACGCCGACACTGCCACCGAGCAAACCTTGGCTGGATCAGAAAGTGACCACGTTGCCGCAGCAGGCCCACTTTGTATCTGGCAGTAAAAACGCCTTTAACTGGTCGGACAGCTCGGATAACGATGCTCGCTACTATGTGATCTATCGCGGTACCGGCAAGCCCGGCGCCATCTTTGCCGATCCCAAAAATATCGTTGCCAAAGTATGGCGGGGGAAGGGCAATAACTTCAGCTACCAGGACAACAACGGCTTGGATAAAAGTTATACCTACCTGATCAGTGCGATTGACGCCGCACAGAATGAAACTGCTCCAGTCACCGTGACGGCGGATTGACAAGGTTACTCAGCAGTGAACATTTCGAAGCACAATAAAAAATCCACGCAACTGCGTGGATTTTGCGTTAACAGGTGGGGCAAGCCATTCTGCGCTGATAGCGAAGCTTAAGCCCCTGTTGCTATAATTATACAATATAATATTATATAAAATAATAAAGTGTTATTGTGAGCGTTATCAGGATGATTCAGGGGGCAATGAATAACGTGCTTATCGATCAGCAAAAAATGCGTGATGCAGCCAGTGCGGCAGTCGCGGTGCTGCGTGCCCTGGCAAATGACGACCGGCTGCTGCTGCTGTGTCACCTCAGTCAGGGAGAGGCCTCCGTGGGGCAAATGGAAAGTGCGCTGGGGATTGGTCAGCCGACATTGTCACAACAGTTAGGGGTGATGCGGCGGCGGCAACTCGTGGCCACGCGCCGTGAGGGAAAGCAGATTTTCTACCGTATTGATGATCCGAATGTGTTGATATTACTCAATACCCTATATCAACTTTACTGTCCGAAAGATGACGCAGAAGGGGTTAACCATGACCATTAACATGCTGCAATTCACCCCGTTTCTCAGTTTTTTTGGCGGTGCACTGATCGGCTGTGCAGCCTGGATATTGCTCCTGTTCTGCGGGCGTATTGCAGGGATCAGCGGCATAATCGGCGGAGTGCTATCATCTGGCACCCCAGACCGTGGCTGGCGTTTGGCTTTTGTGATCGGCCTTATTGTCTCCCCCATTTTGTATGGCCTCGTCCATCCCCTTCCTGCCAGCGAGATTACTGCCTCTTGGCCTATGTTGATCATTGCCGGGCTGCTGGTCGGGATTGGCACCCGTTATGGTTCGGGGTGTACCAGTGGTCACGGAGTCTGCGGTTTATCTCGCTTATCCTTCCGCTCGCTGGTGGCCACGCTGACGTTTATGGGGGCCGCTTTTTTCACTGTCTGGTTGATGGGGTCGCTGGCTTAATCTGGCCTGTTAGGTTGTAAACCGTTCTTGGAGGCAGGTATGAATCTGTTTTTTTCGCTGTTAGCGGGCTTGATATTTGGCCTCGGATTATTGGTTAGCGGCATGGCAAACCCTGCCAAGGTGTTGGGCTTTTTGGATATCAGCCGTGTTTGGGATCCTTCACTGGCTTTTGTGATGGGTGGTGCTATCAGCGTGGGTTTCTTCGCCTTCCGCTCGGTGAAACGACGTACCCAATCGGTGTGCGGTGGTGCCATAAACCTGCCGAGCAGTAAACAGATTGATAAACGTCTGATTGGGGGCGCAATTCTGTTTGGTGTCGGTTGGGGGCTGGCCGGTATTTGCCCTGGCCCAGCGCTGGTACTACTGGGTGCGGGGGCAACCCAAGGCATCGTCTTTGTTGCGGCGATGGTGGCTGGCATGCTGCTTTTTGAACAACTTGAGAGCGCCCGAGCGAAACGTCAGGCAAAGTAATGCGCTGTAATGCGTTATCAGTGACACACTAGGAAAGCACCATGGTCATCTCGCTACTTTTGGGTCTGTGCGTGGGAGCCGTGCTCGGTATTACGGGCGCTGGAGGTGGGATTTTTGCCGTTCCCACGCTGGTGATCGGCATGGGATGGGCACCGCAGCAGGCGGCTCCTGTCGCGCTGATGGCCGTTGCCAGCAGTGCTGCTCTGGGGGCTATCGAGGCTTGGCGCAAAGGTCTGGTGCGTTATCGGGCTGCCATTGTGATGACACTGGCGGGTATTCCGATGACGAGCGTTGGGTTATTCGTCGCCCAGCATTCTTCCCCTGCATTATTGACACTGCTGTTTGCGGTGATGATGCTGGCAGTTGCGTGGCGAATGCTACGGGCTCCCGAGGTGGCTGCTAACCACATTTACCCCGTTATGTTGGATGAACACTCCGGGCGATTTGTCTGGGTTTTAAACACGTGGCTGCTGTTTCTTGCTTTTGGGACGGTGACGGGTTTCATGACCGGGTTATTGGCCGTGGGCGGTGGGTTTATTCTCGTTCCTCTGCTACGGCAGTTTTCTCCTTTAGCCATTCACAGTTGCATCGCCACTTCATTAATGGTTGTCGCGCTGGTGAGTACCGGCGGGATTATCACGGCAGTGATGCATGGTGCCACCTTGCCCCTGCCTTTTACCCCGTTGTTTGTGGTTAGCATGGTGACCGGTATGTTTATTGGCCGGAGATTAAGCCACCATTTACCTGAACATATTGTGCAGAAAGGGTTTGCCGGGTTATTGATCGTGATTGCTTTAGGAATAGCATTCAATGCCATTATGACGAAGTAAATTAAAACGGTTTAAGAAAGAGAAGTAATTACATTTGGGCATTAAAAATCTATCTCAATGGGTTCTCGCTAATCTGAATAGGACAATGACCGATCGTGATGTAAACACACTGCTTTAGTTCCATACACTCGTTGAGATCGCGGTTTGATTGAACCCTTTCCAGTATTGGCCTTCGCCTAAAATGAAGATGGAAACTGATTGTTTCCACCTGCGCACTCATTTTGACTGTGTTTTCATGAGATGAAACGCTATGAAAGCAAAAATCCACGCAGATACGTGGATTTTAAAGGGCTTTGTTACCCGATGGACTCTTCGTGAAACAACTTAAACCATTTAGACGTTAAACAGGAAGTTCATCACGTCACCGTCTTTAACGATGTAATCCTTACCTTCTGAACGCATTTTGCCGGCCTCTTTGGCACCTTGCTCACCTTTATAGGCAATAAAGTCGTCAAAAGCGATGGTCTGCGCGCGGATAAAGCCTTTCTCAAAATCGGTGTGGATTTTGCCTGCGGCCTGCGGTGCGGTCGCGCCAACGGGAATGGTCCAGGCACGCACTTCTTTTACGCCAGCGGTGAAATAGGTTTGCAGATTCAGCAACTCGTAGCCTGCGCGGATCACCCGGTTCAGACCAGGCTCTTCTAAGCCCAGTTCTGCCATGAATTCGGCACGGTCTTCATCATCCAATTCGGCGATATCAGACTCTACAGCGGCACAAACCGCCACCACGACTGAACCTTCTGCGGCCGCAATTTCACGCACTTTATCCAGGTACGGGTTATTCTCGAAACCGTCTTCGTTGACGTTAGCGATGTACATGGTGGGTTTCAGCGTCAGGAAACTCAGGTAACGGATAGCGGCTTTATCTTCAGCCGTCAGATCCAAAGCGCGCAGCATGCCAGCGTTTTCCAGCTGTGGCAGGCATTTTTCCAATGCGGCCAGTTCGGCTTTGGCATCTTTATCGCCGCCTTTGGCCTTCTTCTGCACACGATGGATTGCGCGTTCGCAGGTATCAAGGTCAGAGAGTGCCAGTTCAGTATTGATCACCTCAATATCGTCGGCAGGGTCAACCCGGTTATTCACATGGATAATGTTGTCGTTTTCGAAACAGCGCACTACATGGCCGATCGCTTCGGTTTCGCGGATGTTGGTCAGGAACTGGTTACCCAAACCTTCACCTTTGGATGCTCCTTTGACCAAACCTGCGATGTCAACGAACTCCATGGTGGTTGGCAGAATGCGTTGAGGTTTGACGATCTCGGCCAACTGATCCAGACGCGAATCAGGCATCGGTACCACACCGGTGTTAGGCTCAATGGTACAGAACGGGAAGTTGGCTGCTTCAATACCCGCTTTGGTCAACGCATTGAACAGTGTGGATTTGCCAACGTTAGGCAGGCCGACGATACCGCATTTGAATCCCATGTTTATATCACCTTAAATATCTTAACTATCAGTAGGTTAAGTTTAACCTGCTGCATAAATGGTAAAGTTATTTCACTATTATACACGTAATGCGCGGTTATCTCGATCTGACAGTTGCCCCGTGCGTCGCCCAAGGTCGTTAAAACCGGGATTGTGCTGTGTGTAAAATGAGCAATTAAAGATCCCGCAACAGGATATAGCTTATCCAATAGCATTATTTCATTTTAAATGAATGTTTTAAGGTGAAATATGGTTTCATTATTCTTAGGTTGCGCTGTGCTAATTCCGATCTGATATTATCGGCTAAGGATATTCCGTAATGAAACGTCAAAAAGTAATCATTTGATGCTGTTATCGGAGCATTAATTAATATCTAAGTTAATAAGACTCTCAATGTAATGGTCTGACATTGATTCTAATGCCAGTGTAAAAGAAGGTGATATCTTTTGATGTGGTTATAAATTGATCAATTATTGAGATCCTTCGTCAGTTGAGTCATCTGGGTAGAGTAGGAGTTGGCTATCTGTAAGGCTTACAGCGTCCTGAACGAAATCAGTAAGAGTGATTTTTAATCACAATTGGGAATTATCCTGTAGTGATATCAACTAATATTAAATTTAAACATGAATAGCCTATACTTTAATCAGTGATAAGTAATTACGCAGTTTTAAATTAAGACATTTCTTGTCTTATTGAGAAGTTTCTTGATTGCATTTGATTAGGGAGGTTAATGATTGTAAATTTATGCGTTAGTGTTGTTGATATAATTTTTTTCAGATAATATTCGCATCTTATTTTTGATATATTTATATCCAAGGGAGAAAATTATTCCATGAACGGAATCTATGCGTTTCTAGCACCGATACTCTTATTGCTGTCAGTCATATCATTTGTTATCCATTTTCGTAACGAACGGAAAAAAACTTTGATTGAACGGCCTTTTCATGCTGCTAAAGAAAGTGGGAAAGAGAGTTCCATCGCTGGTGTTACGGTACAAAGCGGTGGACAGGCTGTTCAGTCGTACTGTGCACAGAGTAAGTTGTGCCGTTTTTGCCCGATGAGAAAGTGAGCCAAACGAGTGAAAATGCCCCCGCTTGGCCGAATTATCAAGGAATTGCCTTAAAGGCATGCAATCGGTTCATTGCTTTTGTCATGCCTTCCTGCAACAAAATCTCCGTACAACGCAGTGACTCATCGATAGCATCATCAATCAGCGTTTGCTCTGTTGCAGACGGTTTGCCGAGCACGAATCCTACGACTTTGTTTCTGTCGCCAGGATGGCCGATACCAATGCGTAAACGGTAAAAGTTAGGGGTGTTGCCCAGTTTGCTCTGGATATCCTTCAGGCCGTTATGACCGCCATTGCTGCCGCCCAGCTTGAGCTTAGCCACACCCGGTGGCAGATCCAGCTCATCGTGGGCGACCAGAATATCTTCCGGTTGGATACGATAAAAAGTTGCGATAGCAGCGACGGCCTTGCCGCTGAGATTCATAAAGGTGGTAGGGACCAGCAGCCGAACATCGTTGCCCGCCAAATTCAAGCGGGCGGTATAGCCGAAGAATTTACTCTCTTCCTTCAACGGTTGGTTGTGGCGTTGGGCTAATAAATCGACATACCACGCGCCGGCATTGTGTCGCGTCTGGGCATACTCTGCGCCCGGATTCGCCAGGCCAACAATCAATTTGATACTGCTCACGAGAGATTCACTATGATCGAGATAATGGAAAGGGCAATAGTTTACCTGTCGGCACGCAGAATGACAAAAGCCCTGGCCGTGCAGCATTCTATTTATAACGGGCATTGGCTGAAGAATGAATAATACATTAGAGAAATCATTCAATTTGTTAGCTAATTTTTAGCATAACGTAAAGGAGTGTCAGTGTTTATTTGTCATTTGTGACCATTAGCGCAATACCCTTTCTCTAAGCATGCCTATACTTAACTTATCGAAGTGGGTTAACAGTTTGTGCGTTATCCCGAATTGGTACATGACGCGATGGAGGTGGCATATGAAACGTAAAAACGCTGGCTTAATGGGCAACGTTTTAATGGGGCTGGGAATGGTGGTGATGGTCGTTGGTGTCGGATACTCCATTCTGGCTGAAGTATCACAACTCAATCTGCCGCAGTTCTTTGCTCACGGTGCCGTTATGAGTATTTTTATCGGTGCTCTACTGTGGCTGGCCGGGGCGCGTATTGGCGGCCGTGAACAGGTTGCCGATCGTTACTGGTGGGTCAAACATTTTGATAAACGCTGCAAGGATAATAACCAACATCGTTCATCACATTGACCAACCTTACCCAATGAAGCAGGCTTGAGGTTATGTTGTATAACAAGTAAAAAACCCGTTGTTGCGGATAGCTTCAACGGGTTTTCTGTTTTCTGCCGTTCTTAATCGACTGATACGGCGCAGCGGTTGGCTGCGCCGGGCAGGAGATTAATGCTCAAACATGGCAGAAATTGACTCTTCGTTACTGATACGGCGGATGGCTTCAGCCAACATGCCGGACAGGGTCAGAGTACGAACGTTTTTCAGCGCTTTGATTTCTGCCGACAACGGAATGGTGTCGCAGACGATCACTTCATCAATCACCGAGTGCTTGATGTTTTCCACGGCGTTACCGGAGAAGATCGGGTGCGTCGCGTAGGCAAATACGCGCTTGGCACCGCGTTCTTTCAACGCTTCAGCCGCTTTACACAAAGTACCACCGGTATCAATCATATCGTCTACCAGCACACAGTCACGGCCTGCAACGTCACCGATGATATGCATCACTTGAGAAACGTTGGCGCGTGGGCGGCGTTTATCAATGATAGCCATATCGGTATCGTTCAGCAGTTTGGCAATAGCGCGGGCGCGCACGACACCACCGATATCTGGGGAAACCACAATCGGGTTCACCAGATTCTGTTGCAGCATGTCTTCCAGCAGGATCGGGCTACCGAATACGTTATCTACCGGGACATCGAAGAAGCCTTGGATCTGCTCAGCATGCAGATCCACTGTCAGTACGCGGTCAACCCCTACACTGGAGAGGAAATCAGCGACAACTTTGGCCGTGATTGGCACGCGGGCGGAGCGCACACGGCGATCCTGGCGGGCATAACCGAAGTAAGGGATAACAGCAGTAATACGACCTGCGGAGGCGCGACGCAGGGCATCGACCATAACAACCAGTTCCATCAGGTTGTCGTTGGTGGGTGCACAGGTGGACTGGATGATGAAAATATCACCGCCGCGTACGTTTTCGTTGATTTGCACGCTCACTTCGCCATCGCTAAAACGACCTACAGCGGCGTCACCAAGGCTGGTGTACAAACGGTTGGCAATACGTTGTGCTAGTTCCGGGGTGGCGTTACCAGCAAAAAGCTTCATATCAGGCACGAGAAGAACCTCAGGCTTGCGTCCAGAGAAGATATTGTCATACGGTCTTCACCAAGGGGCAGTTGGCGACACCGACGCAATAACCATACGGGTATGTAAAACTAAATTGAACCGCAGGCAGCGCCGAGATGGCAGGGTCAAATATAAACGACCTTGCGCAGCGAAACGTTGAGCTACGACTCAGACTGCCCTAAACGGATGCGATGTAGTGGCGAGACGTTAACGCCGCGCGCTACAAATCCACGCAACCAGGCCGGGGCTTGATTTAACACCTGAAGGGCGGCGGGCTCGGAGTCGAATTCTGCAAACACACAAGCACCTGTGCCGGTCAGGCGTGACGGCGCGTATTGTAACAGCCATGAAAGAAGCTGTTCAACCTCGCGAAAACGTTTTCTTGCAATCGGTTCGCAATCATTTGCGTAAGGAGCCTGTAATAAGGCACTTAGCGGGCGATTTGGCGTATTTCTTTTTAATTCCGGGTCAGCAAAAATAGCCGGTGTGGGGATGCTGATGCCAGGATGAGCCACCAAATACCACTTTTCTGCCGGTTCGGCCGGTTGCAACTGTTCGCCGATGCCTTCGGCAAACGCCGCATGCCCGCGTACAAACACCGGCACGTCGGCCCCGAGAGTCAGCCCCAACTCTGCCAGTTGCTCGTCATGCAAGCCGCATTGCCACAGTTCGTTCAGTGCGATCAGCACCGTGGCGGCGTTGGACGATCCGCCTCCTAGCCCACCGCCCATCGGCAGACGCTTTTCAATGCGGATATCCGCGCCACGCGGCGGCGTGTTGATCGCGTGAGCAGCGCAGTAGTTCTGCAACAAACGGGCGGCACGCACGATCAGATTCTGTTCGCTCGGCACCCCGGCAACCGGCGTCAGCAAATGGATACGGTCATCCTGGCGCGGTTCGATGGTCAAGGTGTCGCCATAATCCAAAAACTGGAACAGCGTTTGCAACTGATGGTAGCCGTCAGCACGACGGCCAGTGATATAGAGAAACAGATTAAGCTTTGCCGGAGAGGGCCATTGGCGAATCATTTCAGCGTCCAATTATCCATTTTCAGCTTGATGCGCTGGTCGCCTTGTTGCAGTTCGAGGCGGCTTGGCAACGGCGGTTGCTGGTCGGTGTTGTAATCCTGATACGTTACCACCCAAGTGAGAGCACCCTGCTGATAGGTCAGCTTGCTCAGGCGGTATTGATCGTCGAGGGTGAAATCGGTGGCTTCCCCCGGCAAGCCCAGCATCCATTGGCGCAGGTTGTTCAAGGGAATGGCCATCCCGGTCAGTTTGCGGATCATCTCTTCCGCATCATTACTGACATAGCGCTTGCCCTGGCTATCGCTCAGTTGGACCACTTCCTTCTGCACGTTAAGTTCCAGCTCAGTGCTGCCCAGCGGATTGGTCAGCAATAAACGGTAGCGTTCGGGAGAATATTGTTGCCAGAAGAAACGGGCGTAGACTTTCTTCTGATCGGACAGATAGGCGAAAGCGCCACGGGTCTGATACTGGCTGAGTTGCTGCACGGCCTGCTCGTGGGCGCGCCACTGTGGTGAAGTGGGACTGGTTGCCGGGCCGCTGGGTTTGGTGAGGGTACAGGCGGTCAGCAGCAGGCTGGCCAATGGGAGCAGGCGAAGCAAATTAACTTTGCGGATAGGCATAACTTTTTGTTGTCCTTTTGTCCTTACGGGCACGTACGACGAAACCTTTTATTTGCTACTCACGTTTACGGGGAACCCCCGGCGTCGACAATGTTACTCAACATCTGGCAGCAAGGAAATAACTATACCAGCGATTGGGGGGAAGATGCGGTTGTTACTTTTATTGATGTCGTGCATCAAGTAGAATGCCAAACAACGAAAACCCGTACCAACAGAAGTATTACTCGAAGCAATGACCCTGCTTGCGTTAGGTATTAATCACAAAACCGCACCGGTTTCTCTGCGAGAACGGGTAACCTTCTCCCCAGAGTCAATCGAACAAGCGCTTAATAGCCTGCTCCAACAGCCGTTGGTTCGGGGCGGTGTTGTATTGTCTACCTGTAACCGTACCGAGCTGTATCTCAGCGTGGAGCAGCAGGAACATCTGCACGAACAGTTGGTTAATTGGTTATGTGAATATCACCATCTGCGCCCTGATGAAGTCACTAAAAGCCTGTATTGGCACCAGGGTAACGAGGCCGTCAGCCATTTGATGCGCGTCGCCAGCGGGTTGGATTCACTGGTATTGGGTGAACCGCAAATTCTGGGGCAGGTCAAAAAAGCCTTTGCCGAGTCACAACGTGGCCAGTCGCTGTCTGGCGAGCTGGAACGCCTGTTCCAAAAAACCTTCTCCGTTGCCAAACGCGTTCGTACCGAAACTGAAATCGGTGCCAGTGCTGTCTCGGTAGCCTTTGCCGCCTGTACCTTGGCGCGTCAGATTTTCGAATCTTTAGCTGAACTGAATGTGTTGCTGGTGGGGGCGGGTGAAACCATCGAACTGGTGGCGCGCCATCTGCGTGAGCACAACGTAAAGCACATGATTATCGCCAACCGTACCCGCGAGCGCGCTCAATTGTTGGCGAAGCAGGTGGGGGCGGAAGTGATTACCCTGCCAGAGATCGATGAACGCTTGGCGGATGCCGACATCATTATCAGCTCTACCGCCAGCCCGCTGCCGATTATCGGCAAAGGGATGGTGGAACGTGCGCTGAAAGCGCGCCGCAACCAACCGATGCTGCTGGTGGACATCGCGGTGCCGCGTGATATCGAACCGGAAGTTGGCAAGCTGGCGAACGCCTATCTGTACAGCGTGGACGATCTGCACGCCATCATTCAGAACAACCTGGCGCAGCGCCAGGCGGCAGCGGTGCAGGCTGAGTCGATCGTTCAGCAGGAAAGCATCAATTTTATGGCCTGGCTGCGCTCGCAGGGCGCGACAGAAACCATTCGCGACTACCGTTCGCAGGCCGAACAGGTCCGGGTAGAAATGGAATCGAAAGCGCTGGCTGCCATTGCGCAGGGTGCTGATGTTGAGCAGGTGATTCAGGAACTGGCTCGCAAACTGACCAATCGTCTTATTCATGCTCCTACCAAATCCCTCCAACAGGCCGCCAGCGATGGCGACATGGAGCGGTTGCAAATTTTACGCGACAGCCTCGGGCTGGATTAGCTTAGTTCTCTCTTATTAACAGGGTTTAAAACCACGCATGAAGCCTTCTATTGTTGCCAAACTGGAAGCGTTACAAGAGCGCCATGAAGAAGTACAGGCGCTGCTCGGCGATGCCGGGGTTATTGCCGATCAGGATCGGTTTCGCGGCCTGTCGCGCGAATATGCACAGTTGACCGATGTCAGCCGCTGTTTCTTGGAATGGCGTCAGGTGCAGGACGATCTCGAAGCGGCAGAAATGATGCTGGACGATCCTGAAATGCGCGAAATGGCGCAGGAAGAGTTGAAGCAGGCCAAAGCGGCGACGGAAGAGCTGGAGCAGCAGTTACAGGTGTTGCTGCTGCCGAAAGATCCTGACGATGAGCGCGGTTGTTTCCTCGAAGTGCGCGCCGGTACCGGTGGCGATGAAGCGGCCATTTTCGCGGGCGATCTGTTCCGCATGTACAGCCGTTACGCTGAAATGCGCCGTTGGCGGGTGGAGATCATGAGTGCCAACGAAGGTGAACACGGTGGCTACAAAGAGGTGATCGCCAAAGTTTCCGGTGACGGGGTTTACGGCCAGTTGAAGTTTGAATCGGGTGGGCATCGCGTGCAACGCGTGCCGGAAACCGAGTCGCAGGGCCGTATTCATACCTCTGCCTGCACCGTGGCGGTGATGCCAGAAATACCGGAAGCTGAATTGCCAGAGATTAGCCCGAGCGATCTGCGTATTGATACTTTCCGGTCATCCGGTGCCGGTGGCCAGCACGTTAACACCACCGATTCGGCGATCCGCATTACCCACTTGCCGACCGGTATTGTGGTGGAATGTCAGGACGAGCGTTCTCAGCACAAGAACAAAGCCAAAGCGATGTCGGTGCTCGGTGCGCGTATTCGTGCTGCCGAAATGGCGAAGCGCCAGCAGGCAGAAGCCTCGACGCGCCGCAACCTGCTGGGCACTGGCGATCGTTCCGATCGCAACCGCACCTATAACTTCCCGCAGGGGCGCGTGACCGATCACCGCATCAACCTGACGCTTTATCGCCTGGATGAAGTGATGGAAGGCAAATTGGATATGCTGATTCAGCCGATCGTGCAGGAATATCAAGCCGATCAGTTGGCTGCGTTATCGGCAGATCCTGAGTAATGGATTATCAAACCTGGCTGAAAACCGCGGCTGCCCGCCTGGTTGCGAGCGAAAGCGCCAGGCGTGATGCAGAAATCCTGTTGGGTTTTGTTACCGGCCGTGCCCGTACGTTCCTGATGGCGTTTGGCGAAACTTTGTTGACGTCACCGCAAACCGAACAATTAGCCACGCTGCTGGCCCGCCGCGAACGGGGTGAACCGGTGGCGTATCTGGTGGGTGAGCGTGAGTTCTGGTCGCTGCCGCTCTCGGTTTCGCCTGCCACGCTGATCCCGCGGCCAGACACCGAATGCTTGGTGGAACTGGCGTTGCAGCGTTTGCCCGCTGAGCCGTGTGCGATCCTCGATCTCGGTACCGGCACCGGTGCGATTGCTCTGGCGCTGGCCAGCGAGCGCCCGAACTGCCAGGTAACCGGTATCGATCTGCAACCCGATGCCGTTGCGCTGGCGCAGCATAATGCGCAGAAACTGGCGCTCGAGAATGCACACTTCAGGCAGGGCAGTTGGTTTGCGCCGGTTGCCGGGCAGCAGTTTGCGCTGATCGCCAGTAACCCGCCTTATATCGATGCTGCCGATCCTCATCTGGCGCAGGGCGATGTGCGTTTTGAGCCAAGCAGCGCGCTGGTTGCCGCCCAGCACGGGCTGGCCGATCTGGCGACGATCGTGCAGCATGCGCCGGGCTATTTGCAGCCGCAGGGCTGGTTATTGCTGGAGCATGGTTGGCAGCAAGGGGAAAGCGTGCGCGCGTTGCTGAAGGAAGCAGGATTTAGGGCTATTGAAACCTGCCGCGATTATGGCGGCAACGATCGTGTGACTCTCGGCCAAAAATCACAATAAAAATAAGGAAGCACCATGGCTGCTTATATGGCGTTAAAACACCTGCATTTGTTGACGGTAACCCTCAGTATTATCTTGTTTGTACTGCGATTCTTCTGGAAATGGCGCGACTCGGCTATGATGCACAAGCGTTGGGTGAAGATCACGCCCCATATCAACGACACGCTGTTGTTCCTCACCGGGATTGCGTTGGTGGTAATGTTAAAACTTTACCCCCTGTTGAGCATGGACTCATGGCTGACCGAGAAGCTGTTTGGCGTTATCATCTATATCCTGCTTGGCTACGTTGCATTGGGCAAGAAAACCAAGAATTGGGCTACGCGCACGCTGGCGTTTGTTCTGGCACTGGGCTGTCTGTACCTGATCATTAAACTTGCCACGACGAAAATACCGTTTCTGATGGGATACCTATGAGTAGCATTGCTGATTTCGAATTTAACACCTCACCGTTGAGTGACGGCGTGATCCTGGTGTCACAGGCCATCCGGCGCGATTTTCCTGCTGCTGACGTGGCGCGCAGGTTGCAGCAACTGGCCGATGAAGCGCGAGCGGCTATTCCGGACGATCTCAACCAGGAGCAGCAACTGGATGCGCTCATTGAGCTGTTTTTCAACACCTGGGGTTTTGGCGGCGCCAGCGGCGTTTATCGTCTGTCCGATGCCATCTGGCTGGATAAAGTTTTGGACGCCCGGCAGGGTACACCGGTTTCATTAGGGACGATCTTCCTGTACATCGCACAATACATTGATATCCCGCTGATGCCGGTGATTTTCCCCACGCAGTTAATCCTGCGCGCCGACTGGCTGGATGAGGAAATGTGGTTAATCAACCCGCTGAACGGTGAAACGCTGAACGAACACCAGCTGGAAGTGTGGCTCAAGGGTAACTTGGGCCTGGGGGCTGAGCTGGAAGATGACGATCTGGATGAGTCAGAACATATCCAGGTGGTGCGCAAGATGCTGGATACGCTGAAAGCGGCCCTGATGGAAGAGAAGCAGATGGAGCTAGCGCTGCGTGCCAGCGAAGCCGTATTGAGCTTTGATCCAGACGACCCTTATGAAATCCGCGATCGCGGGCTGATCTACGCGCAGTTGGAGTGCAACCATATCGCGATCTCCGATCTTAATTATTTTGTTGAGCAGTGCCCTGAAGATCCGGTCAGCGAAGTGATTAAAATCCAGATCCACGCGATTGAGCTGAAGCAGGTTACGCTGCACTAATTAATTCCGATTTATCATTTATAAAGGCGCAAGCATGAAACAGAAAGTGGTTAGCATTGGTGACATCAAGGTAGCGAACGACCTGCCGTTTGTGCTGTTTGGCGGTATGAACGTGCTTGAATCGCGCGATTTGGCGATGCGCATCTGCGAACACTACGTCACCGTGACGCAAAAACTGGGCATTCCTTACGTTTTCAAAGCGTCATTTGATAAAGCCAACCGTTCTTCCATCCACTCCTATCGTGGCCCTGGCTTGGAAGAAGGGATGAAAATCTTCCAGGAAATCAAAAGCACCTTCGGCGTGAAAGTGATCACCGATGTGCACGAAGTTGCACAGGCGCAGCCGGTTGCCGAAGTGGTTGATGTGATTCAGTTACCTGCCTTCCTGGCGCGCCAGACCGATTTGGTTGAAGCCATGGCCAAAACCGGCGCGGTGATTAACGTCAAAAAACCGCAGTTCGTCAGCCCTGGCCAGATGGGCAATATCGTCGATAAGTTTAAAGAAGGCGGTAACGATCAGGTGATCCTGTGCGATCGCGGCAGCAACTTCGGTTACGACAACCTGGTGGTCGACATGTTGGGCATCAACGTGATGAAGAACGTGACCGGGGGTCATCCGGTGATCTTCGACGTGACCCATGCGTTGCAAACCCGCGATCCATTCGGTGCCGCTTCCGGCGGCCGCCGTGCGCAGGTGACCGAACTGGCGCGTGCCGGTATGGCAGTAGGTTTGGCGGGGCTGTTTATCGAAGCGCATCCAGAGCCGAACAGCGCCAAGTGTGATGGCCCGTCTGCGTTGCCGCTGGATAAGCTGGAACCCTTCCTGATGCAGATGAAAGCCATTGACGAGTTGGTGAAGAACTTCCCAGAACTGGATACCAGCAACTAAGTTGATAGTTGTAAACCCAGTTAAAGAGGCCCGGCAAATATGCCGGGCTTTTCTATTTAGTGAGTACCGAGCGCCGCCAGCGCTTCCGGCAGCGTGGGGTAGAAATGCAATTTCCCTTCGATGGGTTGCATGCGGGCGCGTGCTAATGTTTTCAGCGGCTGGAACGGAATATCGGTGATCGCCAACTGTTTACCGGCGGGCAGGGTATCGATATAGCGTTGCAAAGCGTGCAGCCCACCGGCATCCAGCACCGGCACCGCATCCCATTGCAGCACGATGGTGTGATAATGCTCGCTGCGCAACAGTAATTCGCTGAAGATACGTTCGGCGGCGGCGAAGAACAGCGGGCCGTTGACGCGCATCACCAGAATGCCATTTTCTGCACTCAGCTCACTCAAACGCGTCATGCGCGCAATGCGCCGCATAAACAACAGCGAAGCCAGCACGATACCGACGGTAATGGCGATCACCATATCGAACAGCACCGTCAGTGACATACACAGCAGCAGCACCAGAATGTCGTCTTTCGGTGCCCGGCGCAGCAGGTAAACCACCTTGTGCGCTTCACTCATATTCCATGCCACCAGCAACAACAACGCAGCCATCGCGGCCAGCGGCAGATAAGACAGCCAAGGGGCGAGCACCAATAATGCCAGCAGCACCAGCAGCGAGTGAATAATGGCAGAGATAGGCGATGTCGCCCCAGCACGCACGTTGGCGGCTGAGCGGGCAATGGCAGCGGTAGCGGTAATACCGCCAAAGAACGGCGCAATAATGTTGCCTGCTCCTTGACCAATCAGTTCGGCATTGGAATTGTGTTTTTTACCGGTCATGCCATCCAGCACCACGGCGCATAACAGCGATTCGATGGCACCGAGCATTGCCATAGAGAACGCAGCGGGTAACAGCGCGGAAAGCAGATGCCAACTCAGCTCTACTTGTTTACCGCCGCTGGCGGGGAGATCCCAGGGTAATACCAATTGCGGGAGGATCGGCGGGATCCCTTGGCCTTGGCTGCCGTCAGCCAGTTGGAAGCTGAAACGGGAACCAATGGTGGCGACCTGATGATCGAACAGAGCCAAGATTGCCATCAGCGCGGTCCCTGCCAGCAGCGCGGGCAGGTGGCCGGGTACCCGCAACCCCAACTTTGGCCAGAGGATCAAGATCAACAGAGTGACAACGCCAATCAACGTATCGCCGAAATCCAAACTGGGCAGCGCGTGCAGCAGCGCATAGACCTTACCGATGTAATTTTCCGGCATTTCCGCCACAGCCAAGCCAAAAAAGTCTTTCACCTGCATGGTGGCAATGGTGATAGCGATCCCAGAGGTAAAACCGAGCGTGACCGACAGCGGGATATACTCAATCAGCCGGCCAAGGCGCGCCAACCCCATCAGCAGCAGGAACAGGCCAGACATCATGGTGGCAATCAACAGGCCAGAAAGCCCGAACTGCTGCGAAACGGGGTATAAAATGACGACAAAAGCGGCGGTAGGGCCGGAGACGCTATAGCGTGAACCACCGCCGACGGCAATCACGATCCCGGCAATTGCCGAGGTATAAAGCCCGTACTGCGGCGGAACACCACTGGCAATCGCCAGCGCCATCGCCAGCGGAATGGCGATAATACCGACGGTCACCCCGGCAATGGCATCTTTCAGTAGACGTTGAAGTGAGTAGGGTTCTCGCCAGCAGGCATCAATCAGCGCACTAAAGGGACGAATGCCGTTAATTTCGTGAGTTTTCATCTAAGTTGCAAACCAAATCTAGAAAAGAGAAAGGAATGGCGGGCCAGATGAGGTCCGTCTCGAATAACTGAGAGATATCATACTCCTTTCTGTGGAGGGATACTTAGACCTGTATCAATGCGCCATAATTGCGGCAATGGGCAACCCGCTCAGACCGGGGGTTACCGGCCTGAGTCGATAGGATAAGTGAAGGTTTTAGCGCTTAGTGCATCGCTGGCAGGGATAAGCCGAGAAACTGCGCCAGAGTGTCTACCAGCAGATTATGATCTTCATGCTGCGGTGAGCCGGAGAGGGCGATCGTACCGATGCAGCCAACACCGGCCAGCCGGATCGGGAATGCGCCGCCGTGGGCCGCATAGTCACGAACGCTGAGGCCATACCGTTCTTCCAGCGTGACCTGGCGCTGTTGCAGGCGCAGGCCAACGGCATAGGAGCTTTTATGGAAATGGTTAACCACATTGCGTTTGCGCCGCACCCAGTCGGCATTATCCGGCGTGGTGCCTTGCATGGCGTAATAAAACAGCGTTTGCCCGGCAAGTTGGATCTCAATAGCGATAGCCAGATGGTGCTGTTCGGCTGCCGCTTTCAGTGCCATCCCTAATTCCCACGCGGCAGCGTGATCGAAATGATGAAAGGTCAATGCCGTTTCCTGCATGGCTAACGCGTGTAAATCGTCTTCAATACTCATGACATTTCCCCTTAGCGAGATTAATAACAGCCTAGCCTAATGTTACAGCCCAAAGACGCGCTTGTTCAGGGCGAGCTTGCCGCCAGAGCGGCCGGGTTATGCCAGATGGCGTCACGGATATGAACCGGTTTGGTAATCAGCCCCAAGGCGTAGAAACGATCCGCAATTCGCTGTTGCTCGCGCACAAGGGTGCTATCCATTAGCTGGGTCTGGTGGCTACGACGGGCCAGGGTCGTTTCCAGTGTATCGCTGTTGAGACCCAGTTCGTTGGCAAGGACTCGGGCTGCGGTAGGGCGTTGTTGATCGATAAACTTGCCGGTCTGTTGCAGGATGGCCTGTAGTATCTGCATAACATCCTCATTGTAAGCAGCAAATTCTTTATGGGCCAGATAGAACAGATGGTTATTTACCCGTTGATGCCCGTCGGCCACTACCCGCAGCATGCCGCTTTGCTCGGCGTCGCTGAGTAGTGGATCCCACATCATCCAGGCATCGACGGCCAGATAGTCACTGGGCGTGAGAGGGTATTTAGGCGGCGAGTAAACGATCCGTACATCAGCCAGACCGAGCCCCGCCTCGTCGAGCAACTGGATCAGCAACCAATGCACATTCGCCCCTTTGTTTACCGCAATACGCCTGCCACGCAGGTCTGCCAGGGTACGGATCCCGCTTTCACGCGGGACCATCAGAGCTAAGCTGCCGGGGGCGGAAGGCTCACAGGCCATATAGATCAGCGGGTTGCCGCTGGCCTGGGCCAGTATTGAGGGCATTTCTCCGGCGCTGCCGAAATCAATGTCATTATTTTGCAACGCGTGTAGCAACTGTGGGCCTGCCGGAAACTCGCTCCATAAAACCTGTACGCCGAGGGGAGTGAGCTGTTGCTCAAGGCTCTGACGCGCTTTCAGCAGGCCCAGATTACCGAATTTCTGATAGCCGATGCGTAATTCCCGCTCCTGGCGTGGGGCGGGAACCACTGCGCTAGCCGGTTTGCGTCGGCCACGGATCGTGCCCAGATTGGCTAATTGAGTACGCAACGTATTACGGCTGATACCCAGCAGGGTGGCGGCCTGGGTCTGGTTTCCGTCACTGAGCGTCAGGGCATTGCTGATCAGGCTCTCGGTCAACCGCTGGTAGATTTTAGTTTGGCCCGTTGTCAGTAACCGTAAAATAAACTGCTCAATTTCATCTTCATTCTGCACGGTGTCTTGGTGAGCGGGGCGCAGGTTGAAACGCAGTTGATCTGATGTGATCACCTCTTCATGGCTGAGGAGTACGGCATTGTGCAAGATATTCTCCAGTTCCCGCACATTGCCTGGCCAACGGTAATCCAGCAGGGTGGCTATTGTTTCCGCTGCCAGTTTTTGAGCCGGGCGCCCCAAGCGACGAGCGTAAAGAGACAAAAAGTGACTGGCAAGTACCGGAATATCCTGCGGCCGCTGGCGTAATGGGGGCAGTTCGATGGCGGCAATATTTAGCCGGTACCAGAGATCTTCCCGAAAGCGCCGAGCCTGAATCGCCTGCACCAGATCAACATGGGTGGCGGCAATAACCCGCACATTCACTTTGACCGGTTTACGGGAACCAACCCGAGTGATTTCCCTCTCCTGAAGTACCCTGAGGAGTTTCACCTGTAACGGAAGACTCAGTTCACCAATCTCATCCAGTAGCAGCGTTCCTCCCTCCGCCGCTTCAAACCAGCCCGTTTGCGCCTGGGTGGCACCGGTAAACGATCCTTTTTCATGGCCGAACAGTTCCGCTTCGGCGAGGCTCTCCGTTAAGGCTCCACAGTTGACCGCCAGAAATGGCTTATGACTGCGGGAACTGTGGTGGTGCAGATAGCGTGCTACCACTTCTTTCCCGGTGCCGGTTTCCCCCACGATCAGCACGGTGGCGTCAGTTGGGGCAAGTTTATCCAGTAACTTCTGGAAGGCTTTTGACGCCGGATCAATAAGTACCGGGGAGCTGCTGTGTGCTGGCTGTACGTTTTGCATAATATTCTCCTGTCTCCCTGGTTGATGTTCATCACCACGTACAACCCCGCGGGCTATTGCTGCAAATACAACAGCTGCTGTCGGTAGCCTGCTGCATTTGCAGCAGCCGTTCTGAATGGTGTTTTTCTAATATTTTGATAAATAACAGTAATTATAAGCCTGCGGAATTGGCACACAATTCGCTAACAATCATATAACCAAAATGGAAAACTAATTATCTAAATATTAGATATGGTTATATGAGGGTTGCATAATGACTGAACGCACTAACGAAAAAATCAACGTACTCTGGTTTTTACCCACCCACGGTGACGGACGTTACCTTGGCACTGCCCACGGTGGGCGGCCTGTCGATCTCGCTTACTTGCAGCAAGTGGCACTGGCTGCGGACAATCTGGGTTATTACGGGGTGTTAATTCCTACCGGGAAAAGTTGCGAAGACTCTTGGCTGGTGGCTTCTGCGCTGGCACCCATTACCCGTCGTCTGCGCTACCTGGTGGCGGTTCGCCCCGGATTACAACCCCCCACGCTGGCGGCACGTATGGCCGCGACTCTGGATCGCTTATCGGAAGGGCGCTTGCTGATCAACGTGGTCACCGGTGGTGATCCGGTAGAAAACAAAGGAGAGGGGATCTTCCTCAGTCATAAAGAACGCTATGAGGTCACCAGAGAATTCCTCGATGTCTACTCCCGGCTATTAAAAGGGGAAAAAGTGGATTACCAGGGCAAACATATTCATGTCGAAGGGGCGGAAGTGTTGTTTCCACCGGTACAGCCGAATGGGCCACCGCTGTGGTTTGGCGGATCTTCTGAAGACGCCATTGATGTGGCTGCCGATCAGGTGGAAACCTATTTGACCTGGGGGGAGCCGCTGGAACAGGTGGCAGAGAAGTTAGCGGTGGTCCGCGAGCGCGCCGCCGCTCGTGGTCGAACGCTACAGTTTGGTATTCGTCTGCACGTGATCGTCAGGGAAACCGAAGAAGAGGCCTGGGCAGCGGCCGAGCGCCTTATTGCCCACCTGGATGATGAAACGATTGCCCAGGCGCAGCAGATCTTCTCCCGCATGGATTCCAGCGGGCAGGCGCGGATGAGTGCATTACACCATGGCTCGCGTGAAAAGCTGCGCATTGCGCCTAATTTGTGGGCGGGCGTGGGTTTGGTGCGTGGTGGCGCTGGCACTGCCCTGGTTGGGGATCCGCAGCAGGTGGCGGAGCGGATCCGCGAATATCAGGCACTGGGAATTAGCAGCTTTATTTTTTCTGGTTATCCCCATCTGGAAGAGGCTCATCGCTTTGCGGAGCTGGTGATGCCGCTTCTGCCGCTCGCCGGGAAGAACCCGCAGCGAGAAAAAACCGTGAATACCGGCCCGTTCGGAGAAACTATCGGCGGTGACCGCCGCCCATTTAACCAGGTCAGCGCGAGCTGAGGAGAAAGATATGTCTGAACAACGTCCGTTGCAGTTTGCTTACTGGGTCCCTAATGTCTCCGGTGGTCTTGTTGTGAGTCGCATCCCCCAGCGCACCCAGTGGGATGCCCCTTATAACCGGAAGCTGGCACAGATCGCCGAGCAGGCTGGGTTTGATTATGCTTTGACGCAAATCCGCTTTACCGCCGGTTACGGTGCCGATAATCAACATGAATCGGTCAGTTTTTCTCAGGATCTGTTAGCCGCTACCGAACGGTTAAAGGTGATTGCCGCGCTGTTGCCGGGCCCATGGAATCCGGTGCTGGCGGCGAAACAGATTGCTACCATCAGCCATCTTTCCGGCTCCCGCATTGCGGTAAATATCGTCAGCGGTTGGTTTAGGGGCGAGTTTAAGGCGATAGGTGAACCTTGGCTGGATCACGAAGAAAGGTATCTGCGCTCGGCCGAGTTTATTCAGTGCCTCAAAGGGATCTGGCAGGAGCCCTCTTTCAGTTTTGCCGGGGATTTTTACCGCTTCCGCGATTACAGCATGAAGCCAAAACCTCTGGCTCCGCGTCCAGAAATTTTCCAGGGGGGCAGTTCCAGAGCCGCAAGGGATATGGCGGCCCGGTTATCCGACTGGTATTTTACCAACGGAAACAGCGTCGAAGAGATACGCAGGCAGGTGGACGATATTCACCAGAAAGCCAAGGAGCATCAACATCAGGTGAAAATTGGGATGAACGCCTTTGTTATTGCGCGCCCCACGGTGCAAGAGGCTCAGGCGGAACTCCAGGCTATTCTCGATCACGCGGATATTGATGCTGTTAAAGGTTTCCACCATGAAGTCCAGAATGCCGGGAGCGCTTCTCCAGAAAAAGAAGGTAACTGGGCGAAGTCGACATTTGACGACCTGGTGCAGTATAACGATGGGTTTAAACCAGGGTTGATCGGTACGCCGCAGCAGATTGCCCAGCGTATTATTGAGTACAAAAAAGCCGGGGTGGATCTACTCTTACTTGGGTTCTTGCATTTCCAAGAGGAAGTGGAGTTCTTTGGCCGTGAAATCATCCCCTTGGTGCGGGAACTTGAACAACAATCAACGACGGAGTTGACTCATGAATGATGCGCATGTGGTGGTAATCGGTGGCGGTTTCAGCGGTACCGCCCTGGCCATCCATCTGGCGCGTATGGCCACCGGGCCGTTGAGGATCACGCTGGTGGAACCCCGGCCGATACCCGGGCAGGGAGTGGCTTACTCCACTAGCGAACCCTCCCACCGAATTAATGTTCCCGCCTCACGGATGCAGTTGAGCGGGGCGGAGCAGGGTGAATTTGAGCGTTGGTATCGGGAACAGGAGGCGTATCAGCAGGATCCGGCCGCCCGCAGTGCGGATGGGGCGCTCTATCCGCGCCGGGAACTGTTTGGCCGCTATGTGGCTTGGCACTTTTCCCAAGCAGCGTTGCAAGGCGGTATCACATTGCGCCACTTGCAGGATCGGGCGGTGGCGCTAGCGCAGGGAGACGTTCTCACCGCAAGCGGAGAGCGTTTGAAGGCGGATGTTGTGGTGCTGGCGGTGAGCCATCCGCCGCCTGCGTTACCTGGATTGTTGCAACCGCTGGCGGATCATCCAGGCATCATCGCTAATCCGTGGCAGGTCTCGCGTTTTGATGACATCGCGCCCGCTGCCAGTGTGGCGATTATCGGCAGCGGCCTGACCATGGCGGATGTGGTGGCCTCACTCGACGATCGGGGCCATGGTGGCCCGGTACTGGCTTTTTCCCGCCGCGGTTTGTTGCCGCGCCCCAATTTATCCGGAAATTACCCGGATTGGTCAGGAGACTACCAACGCCATGATATTACCGGTATCCGTCAGTGGTTACGCCAGATCCGGTGTGATATTCGCCAGGCGGCTCAGCAAGGGATCCCTTGGCAGAAAGTCATGGATGAGGTACGCGGCCATGGTCAGAACATCTGGCAAAATCTGCCTTTAGCCCAACAGCGGCGTTTTCTGCGCCATCTGCGCAGTTGGTGGGATGTACATCGTTACCGGATTGCTCCTCAGGTGGCAGAAATGTTAGAGCATCGTCGGCAGAAAGGGCAATTGGAACTCCGCGCCGCCCGCCTGTTGGCTGCCACAGCCGATGGCAACCGGCTCACTCTGACTTTGGGGCTGCGGGGAGGGGAACGGTTACTGCGCCAGGTGGAACATCTGATCGTGACCACCGGCCCGGCCCACAGCACCTTGACCTCCAGCCAGGCGTTGTTTCAGAACCTGAGTTTGCTCGGAGCTATCCAGCCTGATCCTCTGGGGTTGGGTTTACTGGTGAACGGGCGTTCACAGGCGATCGATCGCACTGGAAGGGCAAATCCGCGCCTGTTGGTGGTAGGGCCAGCCGCCCGGGGATATTTTGGTGAGCTAATGGGGCTGCCGCAGGTTGCCGATCACGCTCTGGCTGTGGCCCGGGAAACGCTGAATACCCTGCGCCATATCTGACTACAGTAAATACCCCTCTCTTTAGGGGAATATAGAAGCAAAAAAGCCTGAACTTTCGCTCAGGCTTTCTCTTCAAATTTGGCGGTGAGGTCGGGCTTGATTCGCTGCGCTCACCCTGCGGGCGGCCTGCGGCCGTCCAAAATGGCAGGCCATTTTGTCGAACCCTGTCGAGGGTTCTCACCCCTCTCTTTCTGGGGAATATAAAAGCAAAAAAGCCTGAACTTTCGCTCAGGCTTTCTCTTCAAATTTGGCGGTGAGAGAGGGGTTCGAACCCTCGATACACTTACGCGTATACACACTTTCCAGGCGTGCTCCTTCAGCCACTCAGACACCTCACCGTTTCGTTGCGCGTTACTCAGTGCAACGGGGCGCTACTATAGGGAGTGACGGTGATCCGGTCAAGAATATTTTCTCGGTTTTAGCATGGGTGGTTAAGCGGTGTTCGCATTGCTGCAAAGTCAGGCGGAAATAGCCGTTGGCCAGAACCCGAATCGTCACGAGCCAATCCTCAGAACGCAACGTAAAAAAAACCTCTCAGCCGATTACCACTCACCAACTAACTCTTATTAGGTATTTGATTTCCAAGCACGTTCAGCCGTTTTGCGCCACTTCGCAAAAATCAATCGAAGTCTTGAATTAGCCCCTCTTAACTTGATTAAAGACAACAATTTTTGTGTGGTCTATGTTATCCATAGC
The DNA here is from genome assembly GCF_055790845.1 of Serratia sp. YWN4. Lineage (NCBI taxonomy): Bacteria > Pseudomonadati > Pseudomonadota > Gammaproteobacteria > Enterobacterales > Yersiniaceae > Serratia > Serratia sp. YWN4. The sequence goes on along the minus strand of NZ_CM147696.1, from coordinate 3,030,194 downwards.
GAGCACGCAATGTCGATGATATGTCCTTCGTGGATCAAATAACTAATAAGCCGCTGCTATCAAGCAGGCTAAATGGATGGGATGCTTATGACTAAGGTAAGCAATATATTGGCTATTTTTCTGGCAGGGATCTGTGCTGGTCTTGTTTCGTTCTCGCTACAAGCCGACGCAACCAATACCGCAGCACCACAGAAGATCGAAGCCAAAAACGAAAAGTTCGCTACGCCTCACCCCGATCAATACCAATCATGGAAAGCAACATCAGAGCAGTCTGAACAGACTGATGCGCTGGCGGAAGACCCGCGCCTGGTGATTTTGTGGGCCGGATATCCTTTTGCTAAAGACTACAAAAAACCGCGCGGCCACTCCTATGCGCTGACGGATGTGCGTGAAACGCTGCGCACCGGTGCGCCAAAAACGGCTGAAGATGGGCCATTGCCGATGGCCTGCTGGAGCTGCAAAAGCCCAGACGTCGCCAGAATGATCACCGAACAGGGGGAAGAGGGCTACTTCCATGGCAAATGGGCGCGCGGCGGCCCGGAAATTGTCAACAATCTCGGCTGTGCGGATTGTCATAACACCGCTTCAGCGGAGTTCGCCGAGGGTAAACCGGCGTTGAGGCTTTCCCGTCCTTATGCGGCCAGGGCGATGGAGGCGATCGGTAAACCCTTTGATAAGGCAGGGCGGCTCGATCAGCAAGCCATGGTGTGCGGGCAGTGCCACGTTGAATACTATTTTGATGGCAAAGATAAAGCGGTGAAATTCCCTTGGGATAAAGGGACCACCGTCGATGATATGGAAGTTTATTACGACAATATCGCTTTCTCCGACTGGACCAATCCACTGTCCAAAGCGCCGATGATCAAAGCCCAGCATCCAGAATATGAAACCTGGCGCGCAGGCATTCACGGCCAGAACAATGTGACCTGTATCGATTGCCACATGCCGAAAGTGCAAAACGCCCAAGGCAAAATCTATACCGATCATAAGATTGGCAACCCGTTCGATAACTTCGAAAAAACCTGTGCCACCTGCCATACCCAGGATAAAGCCAGCCTGCAAGGGATCGTGACCAAGCGCAAACAGGATATTACCGAGATCAAGCTGAAGGTCGAAGACCAACTGGTGCATGCGCACTTCGAGGCGAAAGCCGCGTGGGATGCCGGTGCCACAGAAGCGGAGATGAAACCGATCCTGACGGATATCCGCCATGCGCAATGGCGCTGGGATTATGCCATCGCCTCGCACGGCATCCATATGCATGCTCCGGACGTGGCGCTGCGGGTGCTGGGCACCGCGCTCGATCAGGCCGCTCAGGCCCGCACCAAGCTGGCTCGTTTGCTGGCGACCAAGGGCATCAGCCATGAAATTCCGTTGCCGGATATCTCCACCAAGCAAAAGGCGCAGTTAGCCTTGGGCATGGATATGCCACAGCTCAATGCGGAAAAGCAGGAATTCCTCAAGACGGTGGTACCGCAGTGGGATGAGCATGCGCGCAAAGCCGGGCGGCTAAGCCAATAACCCCTCCGCCCCATGCGCGGGGCGTAAAGACATGGAGTGAATATGAGCGTACTGCGTTCGTTATTAACTACCGGGGTGCTGGCTTGCAGCCTTTGGCTGACAGTGTTACCGGTATCAGCTCAGCCTGACAGCCCCGCGGTGCAACAGAAAACCGCTGACGTGGCGTTGCAGCGTAACCCCGATGATGCCTGCTTGCGCTGCCATAAGCCGCAGCAAAGTGCGATGCATGGTAAACATGAAGGTGCAATCAACCCGAATAATCAGTTGCCGGTGACCTGTACCAACTGCCACGGTAACCCTTCACCGTTGCACCGTGAAGGGGTGAAAGATGTGATGCGCTTTAATGAGCCGATGTATGGCGTAGAAGCGCAAAATAGCGTCTGTATGTCTTGCCACCTGCCGGAGGCGTTGCAAAAAGCCTTCTGGCCGCACGATGTTCATTTGGCCAAAGTGACCTGCGCCAGTTGCCATCAGCTTCATCCTCAGCAGGATAAAATGCAGGAGCTGAGTGATAAAGGGCGGATACAGATCTGCGTGGATTGCCATCGTCAGCAACAGCATGATCCGGCGTTTAATCCAGCAGCCGTACGGCTGGGTAAGGAGCAGCCATGAGCTGTTCACGACGGCGTTTTATTACCGGTATAGGCGTTCTGGCCGTGGCGTCTACTGCCGTTGAACAGGTGCTGGCGCGCACCATGAACGTGAATGGCGTGCGCTATGGCATGGTGCATGACGAATCGCGCTGTATCGGTTGCACCGCCTGCATGGATGCCTGCCGGGAAGTCAATCAGGTGCCAGAGGGCGTTTCGCGCCTGACCATCATCCGCAGCGAGCCGATCGGCAGTTTCCCCGACGTGAAGTACCGGTTTTTCCGCCACTCCTGCCAGCATTGCGATGATGCGCCCTGTGTGGATGTCTGCCCGACCGGCGCTTCATTCCGCGATGCCGCCAGCGGGATTGTTGACGTAAATCCCGATCTTTGCGTCGGTTGCCAATATTGCATTGCCGCGTGCCCGTATCGGGTGCGATTTATTCACCCGATCGGCAAAACGGCAGATAAATGCGACTTTTGCCGCAAAACCAATCTGCGCCAGGGCAAACAGCCCGCCTGTGTGCTGTCCTGCCCGACCCAGGCGCTGACCTTTGGCAATCTCGACGATCCTGGCAGTGATATCTCGCGCCTGCTGAAGCAGACCACGACTTACCGCTACAAAATTGCGCTGGGTACCCGGCCCAAAGTGTATCGCGTGCCTTTTAAATATGGGGAGATAAGTCAATGACCTCTGCGTTTCATTTTGACTCTCTAGTCTGGGACTGGCCGATCGCGATTTATCTGTTTCTGATTGGGATTTCTGCTGGCCTGGTAACCCTGAGCATTCTGCTGCGCCGCTATCATCCGGCAGAAGGCACTTCCCACAGCCGCATCATGCGCACCACGCTGTTTATTGCGCCCAGTTCGATCGTGCTGGGGCTGGTGATCCTGATTTTCCACCTGACGCGCCCATGGACCTTCTGGAAGCTGATGTTTCATTACAGTTTCACCTCGGTGATGTCGATGGGGGTGATGCTGTTTCAGGTGTATACGTTGGTGCTGGTGGTCTGGCTGGCGTTGATTTTCCGTGACGAAGTCGCTGTGCTACAGCAGCGCTGGCTACCGAAGCTGACGCTGATCCCCACGCTGCTGGCGCGGATCCTGCCGCTGCTGCGCCCGATTGAAACGCTGATGATGCTGTTGGCGGTGCTGTTGGGAGCCTATACCGGGTTCCTGCTGTCCGCGTTGAAATCCTACCCGATGCTCAATAACCCGCTGTTACCGGCGCTGTTTTTGTTCTCGGGGGTGTCATCCGGGATCGCGGTGGCGCTGTTAGCCTTTGTGTTCGGCCCCAAAGGCGATCTGCACAGCAAAGAAATGCATTTTCTGCACCGGGTAGAAACGCCGGTGGTCTGGCTGGAGATTTTCCTGCTGGCCGCCTTCTTCATCGGCCTGTGGCTGGGGGATGACGGCAAGTTACGCGCGCTGTCGGCGGCGCTGGGCGGTGGCTTCTGGGCCTGGTGGTTCTGGCTGGGCGTGGTCGGTGTCGGGCTGTTCCTGCCGCTGTTGTTGAAGGCGTTGGGCTGGGGCAAGGCGCATGTTCATATCCTGCTGATCAGCGGCAGCAGCCTGTGCGGTGTGCTGCTGCTGCGTTATTTCATTCTGTATGCCGGGCAAATGACGGTAGCTTGAATGACATTAGCAGCGAAATAAGGCGGTAAGCGTGCTGTTGTGGTTACCCGAATTGGGGTTTGGCGCACTGTTGCTGGCGTGTACGGCGTCATTGCTGATGTCTGGCGTGACGCTGTTTGCACGTAGCCGGTTAGCGCTATTGCCGGTCCGTGGCTGGAGTTTGGCGATATTTGCGCTGGTCGCGCTGGCATTCGCTATCCTGCTGTTGTTGTTTTTACGCGATGATTTTTCTGTGCTGTATGTTGCCCAGCACGGGCACCGGCAATTATCAGGGTTGCTTAAAGCCGGAGCGCTGTGGGGTGGCCATGAAGGTTCATTGTTGCTTTGGCTGCTGTGCCTGACCGGCTGGGCTGCCGTTTTCGCCTGGCGCAGTAAACCAGAAGAGGTAACGGCTTCCATCACGCTGGGTATTCTGGCGCTGATCGTCGGCTGCTTTCTGGTCTTCATTCTGCTTTTCTCCGATCCCTTTGTTCGCGTTTTCCCTCCGGCGGTTGAAGGGCGTGATCTGAACCCGATGCTGCAACATATCGGGCTGATCCTGCACCCACCTTTGCTGTATCTCGGCTATGCCGGGTTTGCCGTCTGTAGTGCCTTGATGCTGGCGGCTTTGCTCAAAGGGGCGTTTAGCGCCCAGATTGCCGGGCAGTGCCAGCGTTGGGCTGCTCCGGCGTGGTGCTTTCTCACCGCCGGGATCATCCTGGGTTCCTGGTGGGCCTACAGTGAATTGGGCTGGGGCGGCTGGTGGTTCTGGGATCCGGTCGAAAATGCCTCTTTGCTGCCCTGGTTGACCGCGACGGCATTGCTGCACAGCCTGGCCGCTAGCCAGAGCACCGGCGGGTTGCGGCACTGGTCGCTGCTGCTGGCGCTCGGAACGTTTGTGCTCAGCCTGTTGGGAACCTTGATTGTGCGCTCCGGCGTGCTGCTCTCGGTACATGCCTTCGCGCTGGATGAACAGCGGGCATTACCGCTATTCGTGCTGTTTGCTTTCCTGAGCGGTGCCTCGTTTCTGATCTACGCTCTGCGTGCCAACCGTGAGGAGCAACCTGCACCGCGCGCTCAACCAGTGCTGCTGGCGACCTTGCTGCTGTTCAGTTCGGCAGCATTGATCGTGCTGATCGGCACGCTCTACCCGATGCTGTATCGGCTGATGGGTTGGGGGCAAATCTCGGTAGGTGCGCCTTACTTCAACTTGGTTCTGCTGCCTTTTGGGCTAGTAGCATTAATCCTGATGGGTGTTGGTGGCTTTCGCCGCCAGCTTGCGCCGTGGATTGCGCATTCCGGCGTGCTGCTGGTCGCCTTGGGCATTCTGTGTTCATCGTTGCAACGGCATGAGGTCAGCCTGAATGTGGCCGTTGGGGAAAGCGTGACGCTGGCCGGTTACGAGTTCTCGTTCCGCTCGATCGAACTCCAGGCGCAGGGCAATTTCACCAGCGAGCAGGCGGTGATTGACGTTTCACGGCAAGGGAAGGTGGTGACGCAGCTTAGGCCGGAGCGGCGCTTTTACAGCGCGCGTCGGCAGCAGATGTTTGAACCGGGTATCGACTGGAATCTGCTGCATGACTGGTACGTGGTAATGGGCGAAAAGAGCGGCGAAAATCGCTACGCCATGCGGTTTTATGTGCAGACCGGTATCCGTTGGATCTGGTGGGGCGGCGCACTGATGATGATCGGCGTGCTGGCCGCCGGTTGGCAAAGGAGAAAACCATGCGCAGATTAGCCCTTGTGCTGCTGTGGTGTGCGCTGGCATGGCCGCTGCGGGCGCAGGTGGTGGATACCTGGGCATTTTCCTCGCCCGCAGTGCAGGAGCACGCCCTGTCTGTGGCGGCTAAAATACGCTGCCCGCAGTGCCAGAATCAGAACCTGTTGGAGTCCAATGCGCCAGCGGCAGTGGCCATGCGCCACGAGGTGTTTGCCATGACGGAGCAGGGCAAAACGGAAAGCGAAATCATGAATTTCATGACCGCGCGTTACGGCAATTTTGTGCGCTATCAACCCGCGTTAGAGGCTTCAACGGTGGTGCTTTGGGGGCTGCCGCCGCTGCTGTTGGTGCTGATCGGTATCGTGCTGTGGCGCGGCAGGAGCAAGCCATGACGCCGCGCCGTTTTCATCTGCTGTTGATCGGCCTGACATTGGCGATCGCGGCTGGCCTGTATCTGTCTAGTGGCCGCCCGGCAAGCCTACTGGCCCAGCAGCAGGTGCAGAATTTAACCCTGGCACAGCAGGCCGATAACAGGCTGATGCGGCTACAGCAAAAACTTCGTCAGAATCCGCAGGACAGCGTGCTGTGGGCAGAATTGGGCGAATATTATCTCTACACCGATAATTTTGACTCAGCGCTACAAGCCTATCAGCAGGCGCTGGCGCTGCGTGGCAGTAATGCAGAGCTGTATTCCGCACTGGCAACGGTGCTCTATTATCAGGCCGGGCAGCATCTTACGCCGCAGGCGGCAGGCTATATAGAACAAGCCTTGCAGATGGATAAAGACGAAGTCTCAGCCTTGATGCTGCTGGCAGCAGATGCCTTTATGCAGGCAGATTACCCGCGGGCGATCGGTCTGTGGCAGCGCCTGTTAGACAGCAATTCGCCACGCGTGAATCGCCAGCAGCTTATCGAGGCGATTAATATGGCTAACCTGCTGGTGCAGCAACCATAAACCGCCTCAGGCCCGCAGAAAATCGTGCCAGCGGCGCACCAGATAATTATGCTCGTCCATCACGGAGTTCCAAACCGCGATATGGCTCATCCGCTGCTCATAGCTGCCACCATCGCGGGTTTCACCTTGTGGGATCAGCGGGTTGCCATAGGCATCCGGCAGATCTTCGCTGGCGGCTTTACCGGCGTACCAGTAGTCCCATTCGGCTGGCGACAGGTAAGGGCGGCTGCGCTGCGGGTTGGAAATGTAGTAGCCCTGTTTCGCCATCATGGCGCCCGGCCAGCCGGATTGCCACCAGCTGAGGTAGGCATAGGCGGCATCCAGCGTTCTACCGCTGGCGCAGCGAGATAAAGACAGCCCGCCATACCAGGCTCGGTAACCCTCGCGCGGGGTAGCCAATTTATAGCCCTTCTGTTGGTAATGATGGCGGAAATAGGTGGGTGCCCACAGGCTCTGAATGCTGATGAGTGGATCGTCGATCAATCGATAGGCTTCATCCTGGCTGGCCCAGAACGCGGCAAAATGCCCTTGGCGTTGCAAAGCAGAAAGCTCGTTGGTCAGATTATCAATCTCTTCCAGATTCAGATTGCCGACGTTGGCAAAGCGCATCAGCCCGGCCCCTTGCGCCGCCAGTGCCGCATCCAATCCCCCCATGGCCGCATCGTTTTGCAGTGCCACTTGCCCGCTAAAGCCGGGGTGCAACAGCCAGCCCCAGCTCTCTTCCTGATCGTGCAAAACCTGGGGCAAACGGGCGGTATGGTAGGCAAAACTGTCGGCGTTATGCGTCAACGGCAACATACTGATGTGGTCGGTGGGGTGACTGCTCAGGCTGTGATCGTGCTGAACATACAGGCGTTCTACCGGCACGCTGCCGTCGCCCAACCGCCCGCCGGGAAATAGCGTGCCAAACTTGGGCAGATCGTTGATCTCATCCCAATAGCTCAGCCGTTTGATATCCAACGGTTGAATCGCCTGTGCTGGCCAGACGAAATCCACGTTGTGAAACCACTGATCGTAAAGATCGTAACGCTCAGGGTGCATCACGGCAATACGCTGTGCATCCTGCACATCGCAGATCTGGTATTCGATACGCAACCCAAGGTCTTGCTCTGCACGCTGGCGCAGAAGCTCCAGCAGAGTGACCGAGGTGCCCAAGACTCGCAGGGTGATCGGGGTTACAGCGGTAGCGCTTGATTTCATGACGTTCTTGCTCCGGCAGCGGTGGTTTCTGTCGTGTAAGGTTGCAGAAAATGGCTAAAGGCATTTTGCAGGCATGAAGCGGAAATGCCACGCATGATAAACACTAATTGCGATTGTCGCCGCACTTCTGGCCAAGCCGAAAGATGAATTGGGGGATGCAGGCTGTGCTGCACCCCGTGGATCACCACCGGGGTGGCGCTTTCGGCTACGTTTAACAGCCCTTTGATGCGCAGTATAGACTGGCCATGGCAATGCAGCAGCATGGAGAGCCAGACGGCGAAAGCTGACCAGTTAATCTGCTGATCAAACGTGATAACGCAGGTGGTGGTGGCCGGATGTTCCGCGCGGGTGGTGGGTGCCTTCATCGGCAGCGCTATTTCCCCCAGCCAACGCCGGAAGCGTTGCGGAGCCTGCGGATTGAATGGGGTAGCAAACAGGCTGAGATCGCCATCGGCCAGCTCACGGCTACAGGCAATCTGCGCCAGCGGATTCAACCGTTGCAGATAGTCCCGCAGCGCGGGCAATTCCTCCGGCGGAATGCGATCGGTTTTACTCAGCAGCAGCCAGTCAGCTGCGGTGACCTGCGCTAACCATTCCGGCTGCTGTTCTGCCTGCTGCCAGCCGTGTTCGCTATCGACCAGCGTGACCAGCATCCCCTGAGAAAAGTGGTGCTGAAGCTGTCGATCGTGCAGCAAGGTGGCGAGAATAGGGGCCGGATCTGCCAGCCCGGTGGTTTCCAGAATGACCTTGCTGAACGGCGGAAGCTGGCCGCGTTGGCGGCGCTCATACAAATCCAGCAGGGCCTGCTTCAGCTCGCCGCGAATGGCGCAGCACAGACAGCCCCCCGGCAGCAGGACAATATCGGGCGCCACCTCGTTCAGCAGCAGGTGATCGATACCCACTTCGCCGAACTCATTAACCAGCAGCGCCACATCGTGCAAATCCGGCCCGGCCAGTAAACGCTTCAGCAGCGTGGTTTTGCCGCTGCCGAGAAAGCCGCTCAGAACGTGTACCGGCAGTTTAGTTTCCTGAGTCATGGTGCCTCCGCAAGTTTCAGGGCGGCGAGATAGGCCGGGTCCAGAGGATCGATCGGATGCTTCAGCAAGCGTTCTGCCTCAACCCACAGTTGCTCCAGGCGAGTGATCACCTGTTGCTGACCGGTGGGGCTCGCCAACAGCCATGCGCTGCCGTGCACATCACTCAGTTTTAACCTGAAGGGTGCCAAGGCTCGGTTCAACACCGCCAACTGTTGCAGCCGAAGTTGGCGCACTGGCAGGGACTGTTGCTGTAGCGGATCGCTCCACTGCGGTGCATCATTCAATAATCCACAAAGTCCGCACATCATTCGTGCTCCTCAAGTCAGGGCATGACATCGCCGGAGTTCGGCCCCAGCGTCTGGCCCACGTACAGATTGCCGCCCGGATCGCTGGCCAGCAGCAATGCCGTGGGGGCGATCTCGTCGGCATTGCCAAAACGGCCGAGTGGCAATTCGGCGGCTTTGGCGGCCTTCCAGGCGCAGCTGATCCCGGCCACCAGCGGCGTTTCTATCGGCCCAGGGGCAATAGCGTTCACCAGCACGTTGTGGCTGGCGACTTCCAGCGCCAGTGACTTGGTAAAGCCGATCACGCCCGCTTTGGCCGCCGCATAGTGGCAAAGCTCGGCACCGCCTTTGATCCCCAGTTGCGAAGCAATATTAATGATGCGCCCCCAGCGTTGTTGCAGCATGTAAGGCAGGGCGCGTTGGGCTGCGATAAAGACGCTGCGCAGATCCACCGCCATCATCTCGTCCCACATCTCTAACGTCAGTTCGGTACAGCGCGCCTGTGTCAGCATACCGGCATTATTCACCAGAATATCGATGCCACCCAGCAGATGCAGACATTCATCCACACCGCGCTGGGCACCGGCAGGATCGCCGACGTCAGCGACTACCCCATAGCAGGTTGCGCCCAGCGAGCGGCAGTGGCTGACCATGGCTTCCAGCCCGGATGCATTATGGTCGCTGAGTACCAAGGCGCTGCCCTCGGCAGCAAACAGGCGGGCAATGGCGGCACCAATGCCGCTAGCCGCGCCGGTGATCAGCGTTCGACGATGTTGCAGTAACATGTTTCGCTCCCTAGTCACGGTTAGTCAGGCCAGCGGACGGTCAACCCGCCATCGATAATCAGGCTCTGGCCGGTAATGTAAGAGGCATCCTCACTGCAAAGAAAGCGGATCAGCCTGGCTACTTCTTCTGGCCGCCCGACTCGCCCCAACGGAATGCTGCGTGCGGCTTTAGCCAAGCCTTCTGGCCCCAGCGAGTTTTGCTTGTCCAGCGATTGCGGGGTTTCGATCAGGCCAGGGATCACCGCATTACAGCGAATGCCGCGCGGTGCCAGTTCCACCGCCATGGAACGGCAGATACCGGGAACCCCGGCTTTGGCGGCGGCATAGTGGGCATGATCCTGCCAGCCATAAACCCCACCGGCGATCGAGGAGATCGCCACCATGCTGCCAGCCCCTTGCATGTGAGTGGACGCGGCACGGAACAGCCGCATTACCCCGCTTAAATCTACATTGAGCATTTCATTCCATTGCTCGTCGCTCATCTCGCCGATTGAAGCGCGGCGCAGTAAACCGGCGTTGGCCACGGCGTAATCAATACGGCCGAAATGTTCTGCCGCGCGCTGGGCGAAAGCATTCACCGATGGGGTTGAAGCCACATCCAGCTCTAACCACAGCGCCTCACCCCCAATGGCTGCTACCTGAGCGGCGGCTTGCCGATAGTCATGCGGATCCTGAGGGAAATAGCCTGCGGCGACGCGCACGCCACAGCGGGCGAACTCCAGCGCTAAGGCTAGGCCGATACCGCTGGCCGCACCGCTGATCAGCGCCACCGGGCGTGAGGTTGCATGTTCGGTCATGATTAACTCCTTATCCGTAAAGTAGGGGGAGCCAGCTCCCCCAGTTCAAACTATTTCACGCTGTGGGGGGCGACATGGCGGGCAAACAGCATAATGATGCCCGAGGCAAAGCAGGGAACTGCGCCGAAGAACAGCGCGGCGCTCTGCCAGTTGCCGCCGCTGCTGAGAATGGTGGTGCTGCCAATCCCGGCAATAATGGCACCAACCGGCCCCATGGCCCCAATCAAGGCTCCGGCGGTGGCACGGATAGCAGTCGGGAAGCTCTCGCTGATAAAGAACAGGGCGGCGGCATACGGCCCGATCAGGAAGAACAGGCCAACGCTGTACAGGATAACGATGATGGCGAAATTGCTCGGGCAAAACAGCATGGCGGCAAAGGCCAGGCCACCCAGTATCCAGCCGACGGCAATGGTATTGCGCCTGCCGAAGCGATCGCCCAGCCAGCCGTGCACCAGATAACCGCAGTAGCCAACCAGATTGGACAGCACCAGAATCAACAGCGAGTTGGCAAAAGAGACGTTATGCACTTTGGTGATTACCGTGGTGCCAAGTACGCTGAAAATCTGAATGGCAAACCAGTTGATCAGCACCGCACAGCCCAGCACCAGGGTGGCGCGTAGCGACGTACCGCGAAACGTCGCCGCCAGACCGGCACTCTGATGATCGCCGTAATCGATATGGTAATCTTCCGCCACCTGCCGGGCTTTATCGGCCTGATTGGCGTTACGCAACCGGTGAATATGCTGGTGGATTTGAAACTGCGGGGTTTCTTTCAGCTTCAACGCCAGCAGGGCGATGATAAACGACGGAATGGCGGCAAAGATAAAGCTGCCCTGCCAGCCGATAAGCGGCATCAACAGCGCGGTCAACGCAGAGGCGACCAGTGCGCCGACCGGCCAGCCGCCCTGCACCAAACTGTAGATAAAGCCTTTGCGCCGGTTCAGTTTTGGATCGTTGATGGCGGCATACAGCTCAGTAAGGTAAGTCGCGTTCACGGTCTGTTCGGCATAACCTAACCCTGCTACTGAGCGGATGCCGATCAAGGCACCTTTGCCCCAGGCTCCCCCTACGGCGGTCAACAGCGAACAGACAGCGGCACCGGTGACGGTCACGATGATACCAAGCCTGCGGCCCAACCGGTCCACCAGCGGGCCGACGCCAAGGGCCACAACGGCACCGCCAACCGCCACCCAGGTTGCCAGCTTGGCCTGCTCAACTTCGCTCCAGTTGAAATGATTACCGATCTCCGGCAGTAGCGTGCCGAACAGAATAAAGTCGTAGACGGCGAATACCCAGGCGAAGAACGCGATCCAGGTGGCGAATTTGACATCTTTCAGGGTTAATGGCTGTGGCTGCCAGCCATCGACCGTGGTTTTTTTATAGATGCTCATGTTTGCTGTCACTCATTCAATAGGGGGAGTCAGGATTAGACTTTGCGCGGTACGCGGCGCAGGTAGTCGTCAGCAATTTCATCAAAGGTCACGAAGCGCACGCCTTGATGGCTTTGGATGTGTTTGATTAACCGCTCCAGCATCAGTAACACCTGCGGGCGGCCAGACACGTCGGGATGGATGGTCATGGTAAACACTGCGTAGTCGTTCTCGCGGTACACCCAGTCGAACTGATCGCGCCACATCTCCTCCAGGTGACGAGGGTTGACGAAGCCGTGGCTGTTCGGGGATTTCTTGATGAACATCATCGGCGGCAGATCGTCCAGGTACCAGTTGGCCGGGATCTCCACCAGATCGGTTTCCTCGCCGCGCTGCAACGGTTTCATCCAACTGTCGGGGTGTTTGCTGTAATCAATGCGGGTCCAACTGTCGCCAACGCGCACATAGTAAGGATGGAAATCGTTGTGCATCAGGCTGTGGTCATACTTGATGCCTTTCTTCAGCAACAGCTCGTTAGTGACGTTGCTGAATTCCCACCAGGGGGCGACATAACCGGTCGGGCGCTTACCCGCTAACTCGGTCACCAGATCGATGCAGCGATCCAGAATGGCCTCTTCCTGCGCGGGCGTCATGGCGATCGGGTTTTCGTGGCTGTAGCCATGCACGCCAATTTCGTGCCCGGCGGCGGCCACCGCCTGCATTTGCTCAGGGAAGGTTTCGATCGAGTGGCCCGGAATAAACCAGGTGGTGCGTAGGTTATGGTCGGCAAACAGCTTCAGCAAACGCGGCGCGCCAACCTCACCGGCAAACAGACCGCGTGAAATATCATCGGGTGAGTCTTCACCGCCGTAGGATCCTAACCAGCCAGCAACGGCATCCACATCAACGCCAAACGCACAGAGTATTTCTTTAGCCATGATAATTGCTCCTAGGTTTGCGAGTTATCGCAGGTAAACCGGTGGCCAGATGGCCTGCCGGGGTGGTCAGGTGGCGGTCAATCAAGGGGGCCACCTCAGTTTTGTCGGGCCATGTGTTGTTCTATGCTGAGCGCCAGATTCAGCAGGCGTTGATCGTCCCCGTTGGGCAACGACAGCAGCAGGCTGGTGGCTAATCCGTTGGCATCCTGGCCGGTTGGCAGCGTGATGCCGGGCATATCCAGCAGGCTGCCCGGCATGGTCAGGCGTAAGGTCGCCAGATTGGTTTGAGCGAACAGTTCGGCATCGTTTTCCAGCGGTGCCAGAGCAGGGGCGACGTGTGCGACGGTTGGAGTAACCAGCACCGCGCCGTTCAGCTCGGTGCGCATTTGCTGCTGCCAGCCGACGCGTTGTTGTAAAAAGCGCGGCAGCAGATCGGCGGGTAACGCCTTGGCGGCCATCAGGCGGGTACGGACACGGGCGTCCATTTGTGCCGCCTGCGGACTTTCAAGCAACGTGCGGTGCAAGGTTAAGGCCTCAACGGCACCCGGCCAACCTTCATCGGCTATCCATTGCAGGCTGTGGTGCAATGCGGCAACCGGCCGCCGGTCGATCAGCACGCCCACAGCAGTGAGTTTGCCCAGCATATTCAGCAGATTTTGCCGCACGCTAGGCTCAACGCGATGGTCATTGAGGATCTGCTCATCAACCCGCAGCACCAGGCCGCGCAGTGATACCGAGGCTGGCGCTGAGCAAGCGCCGGTCAATAGTTGATCCAAGGTGACGGCATCACGCACGCTGCGGCAGAGGGGGCCGAGTGTGTCCAGGCTTTGCGCCAGCGGGAACACTCCGTGGCGGCTGTAACGCTGGCTGCTGCTGCGATAGCCGATCAAACCGTTGAACGCTGCCGGGATGCGGATGGAACCGGCGGTATCGGTACCCAACGCGATAGGAACGACGCCGCGTGCGACGGCGCAGGCCGATCCGCTGGAGGAACCGCCTGGAGCGTGTGCTATGCCGTGACGATCGTAAATTGCCGGGGTACCGAAATGTGGGTTAAGGCCCAGCCCGGAATAGGCAAACTCACTGAGGTTGGTTTTGCCCAGGCAGACCATTCCGGCTGCCTGTAGCCGGGCCACGAGAGCGGTATCCTGCGTGGCCAATGGGGCGTTAAGGCGAGTGGCGGAACCGGCAGTGGTGAGCGAACCGGCCAGATCAAACAGATCTTTCCAGGCGACAGGTATGCCATCCAGCGGGCTTAACGGGGCACCGCGTTGCCAGCGCCTGGTCGCTTCAGCCGCTTCACGGCGTGCCCGCTCGGGGGTTAGGCTGATAAAAACCTCGGGCATCGACTCTGCCAGAGCTAATGCTTGCTCAGTCAGTTCGCTTGGGGTCAAGGTTCCCTGGCGGAAGCGTTCGGCAAAATAGCGGGCATCGCTGTTTTGATCGCCTGAGGATCCCGAAAGTCGATTGTCCATATCGCCCCTTAAAATGTATTTTTCAATAAAATATACATTTTAAGCTAGCAAGAGGAATGCCAATCTGTCAGCCTGTAAAGTTGATTTTTGTGTTTTTATGTGATCAATGTGCTGATTAAGTGTTAAATAAAAGAAAATGGAAATCATGTTTGTGTGATTTACATACAGAATATGAAGTGGCAATAGCGTTGAAAATGAATATTTACTAGAATGATTCATTAATGAGCGGTGTGGATAACAGATTGTACCACCGAGGGGCAAGGTGGCTCATCCGAACGGTGGCTACATCAACTTAACGGACAGAGTGTGCCATAATAGCTGCCATTCAACTGAGAACGGTTGCCGAGTTACGTGCGGATGGAAGAGAGAAACAGCGGCGAAATGCGCGTTGGTGCGCGTTATGAAATGATCAGGCAGGTATTGGATGACGCGATCCAGTCTGGTGCAGTTCCTACGGGGTTGGTGTTGCTGGAGGGGCCGCTGGCGGAAGTTTTTGGTACCAGCCGGGTGCCGGTTCGTCGGGCACTGGGGCTGCTGCATGAAAAAGGGGTGATTGCGCGTTTTGAAGGGCGCGGTTTTATCGTTGCCGCCGAAGGGCAAGATGTAGAACCGCAGCGTTTACCTCTCAACCGCTCCGTTTTGGGGTTGTGCCAGCTTGAAGAACTGGTGGATACGCGCAGCGCGGGTGAAAAGGTGCTCGGCTATCTGCAAGAGGCGCTCTCTACCTGCATGGTATTTGGCCATTATCAGGTTAATGAAGGCGCTGCCGCAGAATTTCATAGTGTGAGCCGCAATATTATCCGTGAGTCACTGATGCGGCTGCGCGATCGCGGCCTGGTGGAAAAAGAATCCTATGCCCAATGGCTGGTGGGGCCTTTGACCGCGCGTGAAATTGCCGATCATTATGAAATCCGCGCCAGCCTGGAACCGATTGCCCTGCGTAAAGCCGCACCTTACCTGCCACGCCAACTGTTGTTGGACAGCCTGGATCGGTTGATGCAACTGGAAAATGGTGGTTTTTCGCTGGCCGCCCTGGAACAGGTGGAAGAAGATCTGCATGTCCATTGCCTGGAACCCTCAGGTAATAAAGCTATGCTGGCCGTGCTGCGGCAAAGCCAGTCTCCTCTGATCGTCACGCGGATTTTCTACGATATGTTGGGGGTCAAAGTGGATGAGGTGATGCTGAATGAGCACCGGCTGGTGTTGCAGATGCTGCTGCAAGGGGCGTATGACTCTGCGGCATTTGGCCTGCGAGATCATCTCAATCGTGCCCAAGCCCGCACACTGCAACGCCTGAAAGTGATTTCGGTGCTGCCTGAGCCTGAACTGCCTCCTTATTTATTGCGTTTGAGCTAACAAACAATCTAGATGTGACCCTCCTCTGGTTTTCGCTTTTCTCACATTGACCTTTATATTCATTTTTATGAATATAAAGGTCAATGCAATGACGAAGTGCAAAATGAACCATAAATTTATAAAAAAAGAAGGGGTTGCCCAATCGTTCTTGGCCCGCTATCTGTTGACAGAGCAGATAGGCAGCAGGCTGAAAACCATTGATGCACTGGCTAAAGAAAGTGGTTTATCTGTGGGCCTGATGCAAGGGGCGTTAAAAAGCCTTGAACAGGCTGGTGCTATTGATATTGAGCGCCGTGGGCGTAATGGCAGTTTCATCATCGCTGCCGATCATAAGGCACTGCTCAAACACGCCAATATCGGCAATGTTGTTTGTGCGATGCCACTGCCTTATACCCGGATTTATGAAGGGCTGGCCAGCGGGTTAAAAGCCCAGTTTGCGGATGTTCCCTTTTATTTTGCCCATATGCGGGGGTCAGATATCCGTATTGAGTGCCTGCTGAACGGTCTTTACGATCTGGCGGTGACATCAAAATTGGCCGCCGAAAGTTACGTGCAGCAACATCAGGTGCAGATTGCCCTGTCGCTTGGCGAGCACAGCTATACGGAGCAGCACCGGCTGATTTACCGTCTTGGTGAACGGGATCGCATACGTAAGGTGGGGATAGACAGTGCCTCTGCGGATCAGAAAATCATGACCGCCGCATTTTTTGCCGGGCAGGCGATCACCTTGGTTGAGATCTCTTATCATGAATGCCTGAAACAGATTATCTGCGGTGATATTGATGCCGCCATCTGGAACGTCAACGACGATGATGAACTGACCCGCCTGGGGCTAATGACAGAACCCCTCAGTGGCGATGATTGTTTTACCAGTGCATCGGAGGCGGTGATCCTGACCCGTCATCATGATGTGCAAACCCAGCAGTTATTACACACCATGGTGGATCGTCAGAGCCTGTTGTTCCACCAGCAACGCGTGGTTGCCGGTGAAATAAGGCCGGTTTATTGAGGGATGAATATGGAACAAAGATTACACCTGCTTTGCCAAGGTGGCGTGATTGATAGCGAAGTGCGTGATGGCATGTTGAGAGTGTTGGATGCGCTGGATAACCGCTGGTCGATCCCGGTGCGTAATGATCAAGGTGTTATGGCTTTGACCCACATGGCCAGTGCGTTGATGCGCTCAAAGCAACATGTGGTTATCCAGGCTTTGGATGAAGAGTTGCAACGCGAGATTTGTGAGGCCGAAATTTATCCGCAACTGTTGCTCATTCATCAGGATCTGTTGCAGGCTTCGGGTCATCAAACCCATCCCAATGAAGAAGGGTACCTGCTGGCTAATCTCTATAGTTTGCTGCAAGCCCAGAACCCGCACTGATGCATTATTTAATGGGCTAAATATTCATATTATTGAAGATATAAAGAGAAGATATGTTTATTAACGCACTGCAAAAGCAAAACCCCAAGATGATTGATGTAGCCAGGGAGTTATGGGCCCAAGGGCTTATCTTGCCGGATACTTATATTATTGATGTTGATAGGGTTATTTCCAATGCTCGCCAGTTATTGCAGGTGGCTCAGGCATGCGGCATTGAACTCTATCTGATGACCAAGCAGATTGGCCGTAACCCTTGGCTGGCCGAGCGTTTGGTTGCGCTGGGTTACCGTGGCGTGGTGGCAGTGGATTTTCGCGAGGCCCAGAGCCTTGCCGCGGCCGGGATCCCGCTGTGCCACGTTGGGCATCTTGTCCAGATCCCAGATAAATTGATCCCGCAGATAGTGGCGCAGCGGCCAGAGGTCATCACCGTTTTCTCACTGGAGAAAGCCGCAAAAATTGCTGAACATGCGCAGCGCTCAGGCTATGTGCAACCGGTGATGCTGAAAGTGTTTGCGCCGGGCGATCTGCTCTATCCCGGCCAGGAGGCGGGTTTTGTACTGGAGCAACTGCCAGAGATTGCGGCAAAAATCGCTGCCATGCCGGGGCTAGTGTTACAGGGGTTGACCCATTTCCCATGTTTACTCTGGGATCCACAGCAGCAACAAACCTTACCCACGCATAACTTACAGACGCTGCTCCAGGCCAGCCAGCAACTACGGCAGCGCGGCTGGGAGATCCGGCAGATCAATGCCCCTTCGGCGGCCAGTTGCACCACGCTGCCGCTGCTGGCGCAGCACGGTGCTACCCATACTGAGCCGGGGCATGCTCTGACCGGTACCATACCGGCCAATATCAAGGGCGATCAGCCGGAACAGATTGCCATGCTTTATCTCACCGAGGTTTCCCATCATTTCGCCGGTAACAGCTATTGCTATGGCGGTGGCTATTATCGCCGCGGCCACGTTCTTCAGGCGTTGGTCGCCGCAGAGGAAGGGGGATCACTGTTGACCGCAGGCGTTCAGCCACAGAATGAATCCAGTATCGATTATCACATTGCTCTGCAAGGGGTATACCCCATCGGCAGCCCGGTATTGATGTGTTTTCGCAGCCAGATATTTGTTACCCGCAGCGATGTGGCACTGGTATCCGGCATTGCCACCGGTGAACCCAAGCTGGAAGGGATTTATGACAGCCAAGGCCGTGTGAAACAAGGGGGCTGCAATGGCTAAGTTTCTGCTACTGGTGATCGACAGCTTCGGCGTGGGTGCCATGGATGATGTGGAGCAGAAACGGCCGCAGGATAGGGGCGCCAATACCTGCGGCCATATTTTGCAGGCTTACCCTGAAGTACGTTTACCGACTCTGGAACGGCTTGGGCTGATTAATGCTCTGGGTTTTCAAGCCAATATCATGCAGCCTTCCGCTAGCGCAGTGTTTGGCACTGCCAACCTCCAGCATGAAGGTGGCGATACCTTTATGGGGCATCAGGAAATCATGGGTACTGAGCCACAAACGCCGGTGTGTATTCCTTTTTCATCGGTGATCGACTCGGTGGAAGCGGCTTTGCAACAGGCGGGTTATTCAGTGAAACGTATGGGGGACGGTTTGCAATACCTTTGGGTGAATGATGCGGTAGCGGTGGGGGACAATATCGAGGCGGATCTGGGGCTGGTATTTAATGTTACCGCCAATCTGACGCTGATCCCCTTCGAAGAGGTCAAGAAAATTGGCCGCATCGTGCGCGAGCAGGTCAAGGTGGCGCGAGTGATCGCCTTTGGTGGGTTGATTGGCGATAGCCAGCGTATTCACCAGGCGGCAGAAAGCCGGCTGGATAAGTACATCGGCATTAACGCTCCTGCGTCCGGTGCCTATGAAAACGGCTTTCAGGTGCAGCACATGGGGTATGGCGTGAATGCCGCCGTACAGGTGCCACAGCAGTTGCATCAGGTGGGCATCAGCACGGTCCTGATCGGCAAAGTCGCCGATATTGTGGAGAACCCGCATGGCACCCGCTACCAGGATTTGGTGGATAGCCAGACTATTTTGGATATCACGTTAACCGAATTGCAAAAGCCGGGGGCGAGCTTCATCTGCACCAATATTCAGGAGACCGATCTTGCCGGCCACGCCCAGAGTACGGAGCGTTATCTCGATCGCCTGCAACTGGTGGATCGCAACCTGGAGAAAATCTTACGCAGTTTGGCTGCGGAGGATTGCCTGATCGTCACCGCCGATCACGGCAATGACCCGACGATTGGCCACAGCAAACACACGCGGGAAAAGGTACCGCTACTGGTTTATCTCCAAGGCGCGCCAACCGGTGACTTGGGCTTACGCAGCACGCTGTCGGATATCGGTGCCACCGTATGCGATTTCTTTCAAGCCCCCGCACCGCAGAATGGCCGTTCATTTCTCCCCCTAATCAGGCCGCATAACCCGCATTGGAGCACGCTATGACAAGCGCGAAACCGCTTACCCGCTGGATTGATGACTCCGGTTACACCTATGTGCATGAGCATCTGCATGTCGATCTCTCCGGGGGAAAAAACGATATCGACTGCAAGTTGGATCAATATGATCTGATCTGCCAGGAAATGCGTGAACTGTTCGCGCTTGGGGTGCGCAACATAGTGGAGATGACCAACCGCTATATGGGGCGCAATGCCGAATTTTTGCAGGCGCTGATGCGCGATAGCGGGATGAACATCATCGCCTCCACCGGTTATTACCAGCAGGCGTTTTATCCCGCCCACCTTGCCCAGCTCAGCGAAGCCCAAATTGCGGCGGAGATGTGCCGCGAAATTGAACAAGGCATTGATGGCACGACGATGAAAGCGGGAGTGATTGCCGAGATTGGCTCCAGCCGGGGGAAAATCACTGACGATGAACGGCGTGTGTTTGCCGCTGCCGCTCTGGCCCATCAGCGCACCGGCAGGCCGATCTCGACCCATACCACCCTCAGCACCATGGGCTATGAACAGCTACGGCTGTTGCAACGTTTTGGCGTGGCTGCTGAGCATATTGTGATTGGGCACTGCGATCTTACCGACAACCTCGACATCATTTTGCCGATCTTGGATCAGGGCGCTTGGGTGCAGTTCGATACCATCGGCAAAAACAACTATTACCCCGACAGTAAACGGGTCGCCATGTTGCAAGCGATTGCTGAGCGCAAGCAGCTTGGGCAGGTGATGCTCTCGATGGATATTACCCGGCGTTCCCATTTAAAAGCCAACGGTGGGCTCGGTTTTGCTTATCTGTTGCACACCTTCGTGCCGATGTTGCTTGAGGTTGGCTTGTCCCAACGCGATGTGGATCTGATGTTGCGTGATAACCCAGCTCGATTTTTCAACTGATACCTACCCAGCGTTATGCAAGCCGTAACGGACATTCTTTAGGATACCGCTAGTTAACTGAATAAAAAGGAAAAAAGATGAAATTTGTTATTGGTGGCCAGATCGAAAAAGAAAAAATTGCCGATGCCGTGCGCCGTTTGGCTGGCGAGAAAGCAACGTCTATCAACATTATGAATGATATCGAGGCCGCGATGAGCATAAAAAGCGGCCAGGCGGATATCTATCTTGGCGCCTGCAATACCGGAGGCGGCGGCGCGCTTGCCATGGCGATCGCCATTATCGGCATGGATAAATGTGCCACCGTGGGGATGCCTGGCAAGATCCTGTCCGACGACGAGATCGCCGCCTGCATCAACGCGGGCAAGATCGCCTTCGGCTTTACCGGGCAGGATATTGATGTGGTGGTACCGGTGATCATTAACACGTTGTTCCCTGTGTGAGGCATTGACTATGGAACACTCATTCTTAATGCGATTGCTTGAAATCGACCCCACGAAGGCCGGGTTACTGGCACTGATCGGGGCGATTTCCGCCATGATGGCTAACCGAGGGATTGCGGTCTTTCATGATGGATTGCGCCCGCTGATGCCCGAATATCTGGAAGGGCGCATGAGCCGCAAGGCGCTTGGCGCAACCAGCTTCGCTCTGAGTTTCGGGCTGATTATCGGCTTTGGGCTGCCTTTTTCCCTCACTGCGCCGATTATTCTGGTGCACAGCTTATTGCTTGGAACCGACGTGATCGGCGTTTGGAGTGCCGACAGCCGCAAGGGGCTGGTGCTGTCTGGTGTGATCGGCGCGCTGTACGCGATCGCTCTGCTGACCGGGCTACGTTCGGTGGTCGAGCTGTTCAGCCATATGCCGGTAAACTTTATGAGTAACTTGGGGAAAGTGGGCGATCCTATTGTGGCTTGCTTTGCCCTGTTCCCGGCCATTGTGGTGGGTTATCAATATGGTTACCGCAAAGGGATCTGGGTGCTGGTCGCAACGCTAGTGGGGTATCTCGCCACACAGGCTGTCGGTAACCTCAGTTTTGGTGGTTTGATCGCTACACCGGTCAAGCTCGATCCTAATGGCAGCGCGCTGCTGCTTTCCATGATCGCCATGTTCTACTTTGCCATGCAAGAGCGCCCGGCACAGCCAACCAACGGCCAGCAACCGGGGGCGAATGAAATGCTGGTGGGGCTGTTTTCCAGCCGTATCGAGCGTATCCAGAAGAATAAATGGCTGCTGGTGTTAAGCGGCGGGCTGACGGCGGTGGCGGCAACCATGTCTTTCAGCCTGTTGGCAGAAGGCCCGGTTTCCCTGCAATTAATGGCCCATGGCGAGCAAACCAGTGCCATGCTGGTGGCGCTGGCGCGTGCCATCAGCTTTGTGCCATTAGTCGGTATGACCGCCATTGCGACCGGTGTTTACAGCCCCGATGGCATGAAGTTTGTGTTCGTTGCTGGCCTGGCGACCAATAATCCGTGGATCGCTTTTATCGCAGGTTGCGTCATCATGCTGATGGAGATCCAATTACTGACCAAAATCGCTATCGGCTTGGATAAATATCCTGGCGTCAAAGCCTGTGGTGACCATATTCGTACCGCGATCACCCGGATGCTGGAAGTGTCGCTGCTGGTCGGGGGCA
This sequence comes from Serratia sp. YWN4, assembly GCF_055790845.1. Lineage (NCBI taxonomy): Bacteria > Pseudomonadati > Pseudomonadota > Gammaproteobacteria > Enterobacterales > Yersiniaceae > Serratia > Serratia sp. YWN4. The sequence goes on along the minus strand of NZ_CM147696.1, from coordinate 3,008,189 downwards.
TGATCGCCTCGAACGCCATTTTGCCGGGTATGGGCTTTATGGTGGTGGCGGGGCTTTATTTGCTTAACCGCACGTCGAAGCGACCACTGGTTGAGATGGCGATCGGCCCGATTGCCACCATTGTGGTGGGGATATTGGCCAACATTATTCAGATTGTCGGCATTGGCTGATACCGCTGTGGGGTGAATCATGATCAGGACATTTCCACTCGCCAGCATGGATATGGAGCAGGCCCAGCAGGCTCAATTCCGGCTGGTGGATACCATCTGCCGGCATTTCCCTGGCGCTGAGTTTTTGACACAGGGGGATTTGGGGCTCTCTCCGGGGCTTAATCAGCCGCGAATTACCCGGCAGGTTGAGGCGGTTATCGCTCAGTTTTTTTCCGCCGAAGCGGCGGCGCTGGTGAGCGGTGCGGGTACGGGCGCGATCCGCTGTGGGCTGGCCGCGTTGCTTAAATGCGGCGAGAGCCTGCTGATCCATGATGCACCGATCTATCCCACCAGCAAGGTGATTGCCGAACAGATGGGATTACGCTTGATTCGTGCAGATTTCAATCAGCCGGAACAGATTGCCCAAGCGGTGCGTGAGCACCGTCCAGTGGCGGCATTGGTGCAACATACCCGCCAGAAAATTGATGATAGCTATGATTTGGGTGCGGTTATCCACCAACTGAACCAACTGGCGATCCCGTCGTTAGTTGATGATAACTACGCGGTGATGAAAGTAGCGAAGATAGGCTGTGAGCTGGGGGCAACCTTATCAACCTTTTCCAGCTTTAAGCTGTTTGGCCCGGAGGGCGTTGGGGTGGTGGTAGGCAAGCAGCAGGCAATCAGCGCCATTCGCAGCAGCATGTATTCTGGCGGCAGTCAGATCCAGGGTTTTCAGGCGATGGAGGTATTGCGCGGGCTGGCGTTTGCTCCGGTCATGCACGCGGTTCAGGCGCGGGTGAATGAGGAGTTGGTGCGCCGCTTGAATCAGGGCGAGATACCACAGATAAAACAGGCGCTGCTGGCGAATGCGCAATCTAAAGTGCTGCTGGTGGAGTTTCATCAACCGATCGCTGAAGCGGTGTTGTTGCAGGCGCAAACATTGGGGGCATTGCCTTATCCTGTTGGCGCTGAATCCAAGTATGAGATCCCACCGCTGTTTTACCGTGTTTCTGGCACCTTTCGCCAGACCGATCCCAGCCTGGAACAGCGCATGATCAGGATAAACCCTAATCGCAGCGGTGCGGACAGCATTATCCGCATACTGCGTGAAAGCTGTCAGGTTGCCAGCGCGGGTTATTGAGCCGCTGGGAAGGGGAATATAAAAGCGAAAAAGCCTGAAGGTGAATTCAGGCTTCAGATTGATGACAAGATCCTGGCCGTGAGGCCAGGATCTTGAGCTAATAAGGTCAGTGCAAAAAATGGACTGACTGCCATGCTCAAAACACCCTCCCTAGCAATATCAGTTTGAAACCATCGCCTTGGATGAATTGGTTCCTGAAGACTATCTGGTACGTAAATTGATGCCACCATCGACTTTGAATTTATCCACAAAGCCGTGGCTCATCGCGGTGTGGGGGAGCCTGCGTGACAAGGTGAGCAACCTGTCGGCAGCGAATAGCGGGATATCGTTCGGTTCCAACGTGGTAAATGTGGGCGCTGAAGGGGTTGAAATGTGAAAATTGCGATTCTTGTGAAAAACGACTTGTTATGGTTGCTCTATTCAATAATAAAAATTAAGTGCAATACATTAATTGTGATTCAAATCACAATTATTGATTTTTGTTTTAATCTAATTTATGTGATGTAAATCACATATAATGGCGGTATTTTAGCCACCTAATTTTTAGGCGATTGTTTTATAAAGATAAAATATTTTATTTCTGAATTGAGGTTGGATCTGGCCCGAATTGCATTCGTTTCTCTGCTCGAGTATTTTATTTTTAGCAACGTTGTGTACCCTAAAATTAAAATGAGAGAGTACCTTATGCGATTAATTGATTTTTTTCCTGAAACGTCGATTTCTATTAAAAACTCAGCACAAACATGGCAAGAAGCTATTGATATCTGTATGGCTCCGCTATTAAGGCACCATATTGTTAATGAGGAATACATTCAGGCAATTAAAGAGTCAACTATCAGCAATGGGCCATATTATATTCTGGTGCCCGGAGTAGCAATGCCTCATGCAAGACCAGAATGTGGTGCCTTAAAAACAGGGATGTCATTAACGCTATTAAAAAACGATGTTCATTTCGGTGAGGATAACGAACCTGTTCGCTTGCTTATAGGCTTGGCTGCGTCGGATGCCAATTCACACATTGATGCAATTCAAGCGCTGAGTGAATTATTGAGTGAAGATGAACATCTGGAATCTCTTCTGATGGCAGAAACAGAAAAACAACTCGCGGATATTATTTCTCGCGTGTAATGACTCATTCCTTTATAGGATATTATCATGGAAAACAAGTCTGCTCGTGCAAAAGTCCAGGCTTTTGGGGGATTTTTGACTGCAATGGTTATCCCCAATATTGGTGCATTTATTGCCTGGGGTTTTATTACGGCATTATTTATACCAACAGGTTGGATGCCAAACGAAAATTTCGCCAAAATTGTTGGCCCAATGATTACCTATTTGCTGCCAGTGATGATTGGCTCAACGGGTGGGCATTTGGTTAGCGGTAAGCGTGGTGCGGTGATGGGCGGTATTGGCACCATCGGTGTGATCATCGGTGCCGATATTCCTATGTTTATAGGTGCGATGATCATGGGACCACTTGGTGGATTGGTGATAAAGCACATTGACCGTCTTTTAGAAAAAAAGATACCTGCTGGCTTTGAGATGGTTATCAATAATTTCTCGCTGGGTATCGCGGGCATGTTACTGTGTCTTCTCGGTTTTGAGATAATTGGTCCAGCGGTACTGATTGCCAATAACTTTGTTAAAACAGGCATTGAATCACTGGTACAAACGGGGTATCTGCCTCTGCTCTCATTGATTAATGAACCCGCTAAGATTCTTTTCCTCAACAATGCCATCGATCAGGGGGTTTATTATCCTCTCGGTATGCAGCAGGCTTCAGAAACGGGAAAATCGATCTTCTTTATGGTCGCTTCTAATCCTGGACCAGGCTTGGGGTTGCTGTTAGGTTTTGCCATTTTTGGCAAAGGGATGAGTAAAAAATCAGCGCCAGGTGCGATGATCATTCACTTCCTTGGGGGGATTCATGAGCTTTATTTCCCGTATGTGTTAATGAAACCACTGACGCTTGTTGCAATGATCGCCGGTGGAATGTCAGGGATATATACCTTCAATTTACTCGGTGGTGGTTTGGTGGCTGGGCCAAGTCCTGGATCGATTTTTGCCTATCTGGCATTAACACCCAAAGGCTCGTTTGTTGCAACATTGGCGGGAGTGAGTGTTGGGGCGGCAGTTTCTTTCGTAATCACCGCATTTATCCTGAAAATGGAGAAAAATGCTGAAGTAGAGAATGAAGATGAGTTCGAGCATTCAACTAAAGCCGTGAAATCGATGAAGCAGGAAGGGGCTCGTTTATTCCGTCAGGTGAAACGTATTGCGTTTGTTTGTGACGCCGGAATGGGATCCAGTGCAATGGGCGCGACAACGTTTCGTAAACGACTGGAAAAACAAGGGATATCTATAGACGTTAAACACTATGCTATTGAAAATGCGCCTGATGATGCTGATATTATTGTGACTCATGCAAATCTTGAGGGACGAGTAAAACTTGTCAGTGATAAACCGTTAATTTTAATTAGCAACTATATTGGTGATCCACAATTAGATAATTTATTTCAACAGCTTGTCACTGAAAGCAAACACTGATTTTCCGAGGCTATTATGAGAACCAAAGTTGCTGCTATATATGGTAAGCAGGATATCCGTTTACGTGAATTTGAACTTCCAGAGATCACTGACAATGAATTATTGGTCAGCGTTATATCTGACAGTATCTGTTTGTCAACATGGAAGGCTGCATTGCTGGGAAGCGATCATAAGCGTGTGCCCGATGATTTAGAAAATCACCCGGTGATTACAGGTCATGAGTGTGCTGGAATAATTGTTGAAGTAGGTAAAAATCTTCAGGGCAAGTATAAGAAAGGGCAGCGTTTTGTTTTACAACCAGCAATGGGGTTACCTTCTGGTTATTCAGCCGGATACAGCTATGAATATTTCGGTGGCAACGCGACTTACATGATTATTCCCGAAGTCGCGGTTAATCTGGGCTGTGTTTTACCCTACAACGGATCCTATTTTGCTGCTGCATCCTTGGCGGAACCGATGTGCTGCATTATCGGTGCGTATAACGGGAATTATCATACGACGCCGTATGTCTATGAGCATCGTATGGGAATTAAGCCGGGCGGCAATCTGGCGCTGCTCGCCTGTGCCGGGCCGATGGGAATTGGCGCCATTGATTATGCCATTAACGGTGGCATTGAGCCTTCACGAGTGGTGGTGGTGGATATCGATGAGACGCGTCTGGAGCAGGCAAAAAAATTACTGCCCGTCGAGTTGGCCGCTGAGAAGGGCATAGAGCTTATCTATGTCAATACCGCAGGCATGGAAAACCCTGCAGCAACACTTCGTGCATTGACTGACGGTACAGGCTTTGATGATGTCTTTGTCTACGCCGCCGTGCCCTCAGTGGTAGAAATGGCTGACGAACTGCTGGCGGAAGATGGCTGCCTGAACTTCTTCGCTGGCCCGACGGATAAAGACTTCAAGGTGCCGTTCAACTTCTACAACGTGCATTACAATAGTACCCATGTGGTCGGCACCTCCGGTGGTTCCGCCGACGATATGAAAAAGGCCATAGCGCTCAGTGCGACTGGGCAATTGCAACCCTCGTTTATGGTAACGCACATCGGTGGTCTTGACGCCGTGCCGGAAACCGTACTCAACTTGCCAAATATTCCCGGTGGCAAAAAGCTTATCTACAACGGCGTGACGATGCCGCTAACGGCGATTGCCGACTTCGCAGAAAAAGGCAAAACCGATCCCCTATTCAGAGAACTGGCGCGACTGGTAGAAGAGACGCACGGTATCTGGAACGAGAAGGCGGAGAAATATCTACTGGCACAGTTTGGCGTTGATGTCGGGGAGGTTGTGGAATGATATCACTGACCTGGTCGCTGGTGCGTACGACGGAGCAGGCGGCGTTGGCCGCCTGGCCACAAACGGGGTGCGGCGACAAGAACAGAATTGATGGCCTGGCAGTCTCGGCGATGCGTCAGGCGCTTAATCACATCCCCATGCAGGGGCGGATTGTGATCGGTGAAGGGGAAATCGATAAAGCACCCATGCTGTGGATCGGTGAAAAAGTGGGAACCGGTATGGGTATTGAGGTCGATATCGCTGTGGATCCCATTGAAGGCACAAGAATGGTGGCTATGGGGCAAAGTAATGCACTGGCGGTCATGGCGTTTGCTCCACATGGCAGCCTGCTTCATGCCCCTGATATGTACATGAAAAAACTGGTCGTAAATAAGAAGGCTCAGGGGGCAATCAACCTGGCACTATCTCTGCAAGATAACCTGCGCAACGTTGCTGACGCGCTCGGTAAGCCTCTGGAAATGTTGCGCATGGTGACACTGGATAAACCGCGTTTACGACCAGCGATCGAAGAGGCTTCTCGTCTCGGTGTTAAGGTCTACGCTCTTCCAGACGGTGATGTCGCCGCCAGCATCTTGACCTGCCAACACGATAATCTGTTTGATGTCATGTTTACGATAGGTGGTGCACCGGAAGGCGTGATTTCTGCCTGTGCAGTGAAGGCGTTAAACGGTGACATGCAAGCTGAACTCATTGATTTTTGTCAGGCCAAGGGTGAATCGGGGGAGCATCGGCAGATAGCGGAAAGTGAGCGTCGCCGCTGTGTGGAAATGGGCGTTGATATTAATCGTGTTTATTTTCTTGATGAATTGATAACCAGTCGAGATATTTTGTTCTCTGCCACAGGTGTCACAGGCGGTGATCTGCTGGGAGGTATCCAGCAGATGCCTAACGGCTTACGTACACACACGTTACTTATCTGTGGCATGGACCAAACATGTAATATAATAGACTCCCAACACTCCTGGTGATTTATCGAGAAACGAATGACAACGCTGACAGAAGATGATGTGCTTGAGCAATTGGATGCACAAGATGATTTGCTCTCATTTATTACGGTGGCAAACAGCATGTTGCAACATGGCGTCAAGCAATTTCTGCCGTCGTTATTCGTTAACAACGATGAAGAAATTATGGAATATGCGGTGAAACCGTTACTTGCCCGTAGTGGACCACTGGATGATATTGATGTTGCATTGCGCCTGATTTACGCCTTGGGGAAAATAGATAAAGCGTTCTACGCTGACATAGCACATTTTTCTCAATTCGGACAATACTTGCAGGAGCAAAAGGTAACTCCCAGCTTTACCGATGATATATGTTGGGATTTCATCTGTAACGTCAGTTGTATAGTCAAGAACGTCACGCTATATAGTGCATTAACGTCAATGAAGTTTGCTGATTTTTCTACTTGGTCAGAATTACGTTTTAGAGGCATGATCAAAACGGCGTTAGTACTGGCAGTAACGGCAATTTTAAAGGAGCTCACACCTTGAAAGTAACGTTGACTATTAACGGATTGGTCGTTGAAGCCTATTATGACGACAAAGAAATTGCTCATGTTCATCTACCATTACTTCGTCAATTGGCAGACCGGAAGATTATTCCCTCACACAAGAGAAAGATTATTTTCCTCAGTGCGCCACCGGGTACTGGAAAATCCACTTTGACCGCATTTTGGGAGTACTTATCCCTGCAAGACCCATTGTTGCCAGAAATTCAGACCCTGCCAATGGATGGTTTTCATCATTACAATGATTGGCTTAATGAACATGGCTTGCGGCCATTTAAAGGCGCTCCGGAAACGTTCAATGTGGATAAACTGGCAAAAAACCTTGAGCTGATCCGTGATGGTGATGGGGAATGGCCACAGTATGACAGGCAACGGCACGATCCGGTGGAAAATGCGATCAGGGTAATAGCACCGGTGGTGATTGTAGAGGGGAACTGGCTGTTGCTGGATGATGATAACTGGCGCAGCCTTGAGCCTTATTGCGATTTTTCCATTTTTATTCAGGCGCCTGCTGAGATGTTGCGTGAGCGATTGATCGCTCGTAAGTGTGCTGGCGGTTTAAGTCTGGACGAAGCGAGAGCGTTCTATCTGCGCACGGATGGCCCAAATGTCGAGCACGTGCTGGCGCATAGTCGCCCGGCAGATATCACTCTGGCGATGACTGAAAATGGGAAATACCGTTTTACCTGATTTAATCTATGCCGATAATATCGTAAATATCATTACAGTATATCTATATATCTCATTCTCCAGGCTGCCTATTGGTTGGTGATGGTTATCTTTTTAGTTGTATATTATTTTTTCGTTTTTGAATTTATGACCTTACCTCTCTAGATATATTTTAATAGTTGCGCGCATATTACCTGAAATTATTTAATGATTTAATATACAAGTGCAGGAGTATTTAAATGTCTAAAGTTTTTGACTTCGTAAAACCGGGCGTGGTGACGGGGGATGATATTCAGAAAGTGTTTCAGGTGGCTAAAGAAAATAGCTTCGCTCTGCCAGCCGTAAACTGTGTGGGGATTGACTCCATCAACGCCGTAATGGAAACCGCTGCTAAAGTTAAAGCGCCAGTTATTATCCAACTCTCCAATGGTGGTGCGCAATATATCGCGGGCAAGGGGATTAAGGGTGAAGGTCAACAGACTGCTATTCTGGGGGCTATCTCTGGTGCACGCCATGTGCACCAGATGGCTGAACACTACGGCATACCGGTGATCTTGCACACTGACCACTGTGTGAAGAGACTGTTACCGTGGATCGATGGCCTGTTGGATGCTGGTGAAAAACACTTTGCTGCTACCGGTAAATCGCTGTTCTCTTCTCATATGATCGACCTGTCTGAAGAATCTCTGGAAGAGAATATTGAGATCTGTTGCAAATACTTGGAACGCATGTCCAGAATCGGCATGACTTTGGAAATCGAACTGGGCTGCACTGGTGGGGAAGAAGACGGCGTGGATAACAGCCACATGGACGCTTCTGCCCTTTACACCCAACCGGAAGATGTTGACTACGCATACACCAAACTGAGCGCCATTAGCCCATATTTCACCATTGCTGCGTCCTTCGGTAACGTACATGGTGTGTACAAGCCGGGTAATGTTAAACTGACTCCGATCATCCTGCGCGATTCTCAGGAATATGTTTCTAAGAGACATAACCTGCCACACAACAGCCTGAACTTTGTCTTCCACGGTGGTTCAGGCTCTTCTGCTGAAGAAATCAAAGATTCCGTAAGCTACGGTGTCGTGAAAATGAATATCGATACCGATACCCAGTGGGCAACCTGGGAAGGTGTCTTGGACTACTACAAAACCTACGAAGATTATCTGCAAGGCCAACTGGGTAATCCGAAAGGCGAAGACCAGCCGAATAAGAAATATTACGATCCGCGTGCCTGGCTTCGCGCTGGTCAGTTGACGACGATCGCACGTCTGGAGCAGGCATTCAGAGAGTTAAACGCTATCGACGTTTTATAATCGGACCCTGCCGTTCATGACAAGGTTTGATTTCTCTTAACGAGTTAAATACGGAGTTTAAAATGTCATCAAGAAAGACCCTGGCGAATGCTATTCGTGCACTGAGCATGGATGCAGTACAAAAAGCCAACTCCGGTCACCCGGGCGCCCCGATGGGTATGGCTGACATTGCCGAAGTTCTGTGGCGTAATTTTCTAAACCACAATCCCCGGAACCCGTCTTGGGCCGATCGTGATCGTTTCGTGCTGTCCAACGGCCACGGTTCCATGCTGATTTACAGCCTGTTACACCTTACCGGCTACGATTTACCGATGGATGAACTGAAAAATTTCCGTCAGCTTCACTCCAGAACGCCGGGCCACCCGGAAGTAGGCCACACCCCGGGCGTGGAAACCACCACAGGTCCACTGGGGCAGGGCATAGCGAATGCGGTCGGTATGGCTATCGCAGAGAAAACCCTGGCAGCGCAGTTCAACCGTCCAGGTTACGATATCGTCGATCACTTTACTTATGTTTTCCTTGGTGACGGTTGCATGATGGAAGGCATATCCCATGAGGTTTGCTCTCTGGCGGGTACCCTGAAGCTCGGTAAACTGGTGGCGTTTTACGACGATAACGGTATTTCCATCGACGGCCACGTTGAGGGTTGGTTCACTGATGATACTGCGAAGCGTTTTGAAGCCTATGGCTGGCATGTCGTGCGCGGCGTTGAGGGGCATGATTCAGATGCGATTAAACGCGCTATTGAAGAGGCTCATTCTGTAACAGACCGACCCTCCCTACTGATGTACAGAACCATCATCGGTTTTGGTTCACCGAACAAGGCTGGCACACACGATGCACATGGTGCGCCGCTGGGGGATGTGGAAGTCGCGGCGACCCGCAAGCAGCTTGGTTGGGACCATGCTCCGTTTGTGATCCCGCAGGATATCTACGCGCAGTGGGATGCGAAAGAGGTTGGCCAAGCGAAAGAAGCAGCCTGGAACGAGAAATTCATGGCCTACACTCGAGCCTTCCCGCAGGAAGCAACTGAGTTCACCCGCCGTATGAAAAACGAGATGCCAGAAGGCTTTAACGCAAAAGCGGATGAATTCATCACCCGCCTGCAGGCAAAACCGGCAAAAATCGCCAGCCGTAAAGCTTCCCAGAATGCTATCGAAGTTTTCGGCCCGTTGTTACCGGAACTCCTCGGCGGCTCCGCTGATCTGGCGCCATCCAATCTGACTTTGTGGTCTGGTTCGAAAGCCATCAACCAAGAGACCGCGGGTAATTATATCCACTATGGCGTGCGCGAGTTTGGTATGACCGCGATTGCCAACGGCATTGCACTACATGGTGGCTTCCTGCCGTACACGTCGACCTTCCTGATGTTTGTGGAATATGCGCGTAACGCTGTGCGTATGGCGGCACTGATGAAGCAGCGCCACGTGATGGTCTACACTCATGATTCCATCGGTCTGGGTGAAGACGGCCCGACTCATCAGCCGGTAGAACAACTTGCATCTTTGCGCGCGACCCCCAATCTGAGCACATGGCGTCCATGTGACCAGGTGGAATCTGCGGTGGCGTGGAAATACGGTGTTGAACGTCGCGATGGTCCTACGGCGCTTATCCTGTCACGCCAGAACCTGGTGCAGCAGCAGCGTACCCAAGAACAACTGGCAAACATCGTACGCGGCGCTTATGTGCTGAAAGATTGCGATTGCCAGCCGGAGCTTATTTTTATCGCCACCGGTTCTGAAGTGGAACTGGCCGTAGCGGCGTGGGAAAACGTATCTGCTGAAGGGATCAAAGCGCGCGTAGTTTCCATGCCGTCCACCGATGTTTTCGATCGGCAGGATGCTGCTTACCGGGAATATGTGTTGCCAAAAATGGTGAGGGCCCGAGTGGCTGTCGAAGCGGGCGTGTCCCACTGCTGGTTCAAATACGTAGGCTTAGATGGTGCCGTCATCGGTATGAACACATATGGGGAATCAGCGCCCGCTGAGCAGTTGTATGAAACGTTTGGCATTACCCCTGATAGGATCCTCCAGAAAGCAAAAGAGGTTATATCGCAGTAAGATGTACTCGCATCTTGTGAGTCACAATAACTCACGGCTAGTATGATTAGCCGTGATTTTTGCTTTAGTTGCTACCTGGAATGCTACTAACGCGAGCCCCTCAGTGATACTCCAAAGCCTGTACGCATCTGCGAAAGAAGCTAACTCAGTGCGGGGGAATATAAAAGTGAAAAAGCCTGAACTTTCGCTCAGGCTTTCCCTTTGAATATGGCGGTGAGGGAGGGGTTCGAACCCTCGATACACTTACGCGTATACACACTTTCCAGGCGTGCTCCTTCAGCCACTCAGACACCTCACCATATTGTTATCGGCAACGTATTACGCTGGCGATGGGCGCTAATGTAGGAGAATCTATTCCCAGCGTCAATACTCTTCTTACATCGCCGAGCGCGTTTAGTTAAACTTGCAGCAATCTGCTGATTTGACGAACGATCATCTGTAATTTAATCCCCCCGACAGAGTGCAGGATTTTCTCTGGATGAAGAAAATGAACAGCAATAATTAAAGGGCAGGCAATGAATATTATCTTTTACCATCCATTCTTCGCGGCTGAAGATTGGCTTGCGGGAATGGCGCAGCGTTTGCCACAGGCTCACATTCGGGCCTGGCAACCAGGAGATAACGCTCAGGCAGATTACGCGCTGGTATGGCGGCCGCCGTATGAGATGCTGGCTAACCGCCGCGATCTGAAAGGCGTATTTGCCTTGGGAGCCGGGGTGGATGCCATCCTGGAACAGGAACGTCAACACCCTGGCACTTTGCCTAGCGGGGTGCCACTGATGCGTTTGGAAGATAGCGGTATGGCCCAGCAGATGCAGGAATATGCGCTGGCCTGCGTATTGCGCTATTTCCGCCGTTTCGATGAGTATTACGTGCAGCAACAGCAGCAACGCTGGTTGCCACTGGAGCCGCATCAGCAGAGCGATTTCACCATCGGTATTCTCGGTGCGGGCGTGCTGGGCAAAAGCGTGGCGCAAAAGCTGGTCGAGTTTGGTTTTACTGTGCGCTGCTGGAGCCGCAGCGCCAAGCAGATTAACGGCGTGCAGAGCTTTGCTGGCAACGCACAATTAACGGACTTTCTTGATGGTACACGCTTGCTGATCAACCTGTTGCCCAATACGCCGGAAACTGCCGGGATCCTCAATCAGCAACTGTTTGCTCATCTTGCACCAAAGGCTTACTTGCTCAATCTGGCCCGTGGTGCGCATCTGGTGGAAGACGGTCTGTTGCAGGCGCTTGAGCAAGGGCAAATCGCGGCGGCAACGCTCGATGTGTTCATCAACGAACCCTTACCGCAGGGGCATTCGTTCTGGCGTCATCCGCGTGTCACTATCACCCCGCATATTTCTGCCATTACCTTACCCGAGCAGGCAATGGATCAAATTGCTGCTAATATTCTGGCGCTTGAGGCGGGGAAATCACCCACTGGAGTGATTGATATTCAGCGTGGTTACTGATGATCTGCCACCCACGCAGCACTGCTGATGGCAGCGTTAACTGCTATCATGAAACATGTCGGCTTACCGTGCCTATAAGTCTATTGGGCATACGGCATCGGTAGGCATATAAAAGGAGAAATAATGTACCCCGTTGATTTACATATGCATACCGTCGCCAGTACTCATGCTTATAGCACTCTGCACGACTATATTGCTGAGGCGAAACAAAAAGGCATCAGGCTGTTTGCCATCACCGACCATGGGCCGGATATGGCCGATGCCCCCCATTACTGGCACTTTATGAATATGCGAGTCTGGCCGCGTCTGGTAGATGGGGTCGGTATTCTGCGCGGCATTGAGGCTAATATTAAAAATCTGGCGGGTGATATCGATTGCACCGGCCCGATGCTGAATGAGATCGATCTGATTATTGCCGGATTCCATGAGCCGGTATTTGCCCCACAGGGCAAGGCCGCTAACACCGAGGCCATGATTGCCGCTATGGCGCAGGGGGATGTGCATATCATCAGCCATCCAGGCAACCCTAAATATCCTATCGACATTGCTGCGGTGGCCGCTGCCGCCGCGAAGTATCAGGTGGCGCTGGAGCTGAATAACTCTTCGTTTACCCATTCGCGCAAGGGCAGCGAGGCCAACTGCCGGGCCGTGGCGGCGGCGGTGCGTGATGCTGGCGGCTGGTTGGCGCTGGGTTCTGACTCACATATTGCTTTCTCCCTCGGTAATTTGGAGCATTGTGAACGCATTATCAAAGAGGTGGACTTCCCACCGGAGCGTATTTTGAATGTGTCACCGCGTCGCTTGCTGAATTTTCTGGAGCAGCGTGGCAAGCCAGCGATTGCGGAACTGGCCGATCTGTGACATCGTCACGGCAAATTTTCCGTATTGAATAGGGCTTGATTATGAATGAGTTTTCCGTTGTCTGCCGGGTGCTGGGTACGTTGTTTTACCGCCAGCCGCAGGATCCGTTGCTGGTGCCGCTGTTTACCCTGATCAACGAAGGCAAACTCCAGCAGCATTGGCCACTGGAGCAGGACGAACTGCTGGCGCGTTTGCAGCAGCAGTGTGAGGCTCATCTGTTGGCCGCTGATTTCAACGCGATGTTTGTCGGCAGTGAGTGCAGCGTACCGCCGTTCCGTTCTGCCTATGTTGAAGGGAGCAACGAAGCGGAAGTGCGCGTTTTCCTGCAACAGCGCGGGATGCCGCTGGGCGAAGCGCCAGCCGATCATTTCGGTTCACTGCTGCTGGCGGCCTCTTGGCTGGAAGATCAGTCGCAGGAAGATGAAGCTCAGGCGCAAATCACCTTGTTTGATGAATTCCTGCTGCCATGGTGTGGGCGTTTTCTGGGCAAGGTTGAAGCTCATGCCACCAGCGGTTTCTACCGTACTCTGGCATTGATTACCCGTGATGCGATCGCGGCGATGCGTGATGAGTTGGCGGAGTATGAGCAGGAAGAAGCCGGACCGGACGCAGAAGAGTAAGTTTCACAGGGCGCAGTCAAGGTTAAGACTGCGCCCAATAAGGTCAGTCGGTAAACGGGATCACCAATTGGCCGGGCTTCACTTCCAACCCTTTCGCCAGTTTGCGCGCCAGCGCTTCTGTTTTGCTGTTATCCGGGTTCAGGACATAAACCGGTTGCTGTTCGAAATAGGCTTTCAGCGATTGATTCAGATAAGGCGTTAGCGCTTTCATCACCGTATCCATTTTCTCCGGCTGAACCTTATAGTCCACCAGTTCCATTTCTTTCAGGAAGATAGCGCCTTTTTCGCGATCGTAAACCGGCTGCGCCTTTAGCGTCAGTTGCAATTCGGCTGCCTGCGGGCCAAGAATCGAGGTGATATTGACGTTGGCATTGCCAGAAAGCATCACTTTGCCCGGCTCACTGCGGCCAATCTGGCTTTGCAGTTGCGTCAGGACGATATTGGCATCGACCAATCCTGGCACACCGATCTGTTTCTGGTAATTGTTGTGCTTTTGCAGGTACTCATTCACTTCTTGTTCGCTGACGCTGTATTGAGCCAGTTGGTTGCAACCGGCAAGCACACCGGCAAATATCAGGGCAGTAATGCCCAGCAGGATCTTCTTCATTCGTGCCTCGTAAAACTGCTAACGGAAATGCTACAGATAATAATGATAAACAACTGGCTACCAGCAAAGAAATGTTTGCCTGGGCGGCAGGATAGCAGATGATGCGGCAGAAAGGGCGGGCGACCTATCGGATAACGCCGAAACCGGCTGCAAAAAGGCATGCCGGGAACGCAGGCATGCCTGAGAGATGGGCTACAGTTCCATATCGAGCAACAGCGGGATATCGCAGCGCTGCGCCATACGGTTACGGTAAGCCTCGACGTTGTCCGGCAGCGTGACGCCAGCGACGATCGACAGCGAACGCAACAGCGGGAACAGGTGGATATCATCGGTAGAGAGAGTGCCATTAACCGCATCAGGCGACTGGATCAGCGTAGCAAGCTTTTCCAGATCGCTTTCCAACTGTGCAATTAAATCGGCGCTGTCTGCCAGATGGCTGGCAAAATCGCCCATCGCTGCCTGCTTTTTATCGCTGAAGTAACGACGCGCATTGTCAGTGGCGAACTCTTCGAAATCGGCATTGGCAAAACGCGGCAGCAACAGTTTGCCGGTGTAGTTGTTGGCCTGCTGCAACCAGGCGGCAATCGCCGGATTGGTCTTGCCGGTCAGCAGCGGTTTCCCCTCAAGGTTATCGACATAATGCACAATATCCATGCTCTCTGGCAGGTAGCTTCCGTCGTCCTTTTGCAGGATTGGGGCCATTTTTTTGCCGATCATACTGATGGGTGTCGCTTCGTCGTCGCTGAGCAGGGTAACCAGACGTACTGATAGATTTTTCAGGCCGAAGATCATGCGGGCCTTCACGCAGAATGGGCAATGATCATAAATAAACAGTTTCATGCTTGCTCCCGTTATCAGGTTTTAACAGCAATAGTTATCACAGCCTGGGCAGGCTGCCGCGCAAAGTTCTTGTTATATCATGCATTAGTATGAACTTTTCCGCGCTCGTTTTTGTACTATCAGGATAGCAGCCACTGCTGATTTAGCAGGTTTTTTTGGTGAGTTAGCCTTCATTCACGCTGGGTGCCGGAGCAATGGCGCGTGGATTAAACTGCCAGTACAAGGCAAACAGCGTGATGAATCCCACCAACCCCAGCAGGAACCAGGGCAATTCCGGCCTACCCAGTGCATGGCCGGTATCATACATCCAACCACCGCCGGTATAACCCAGCGCACCGCCCAAAGCCAGACCTAAGCGGCTGAAACCCATATAGCTGCCACGCGCCCGTGGATCGGCCAGCGAAGCACTCAGGGTTTCACGTGCGGGTTCGGCAATGATCGAACCCAGATAGAAACAGCAAATCAGGGTAAATACCGCTTGCAGGCTGGTTGCCAGACCAACCGGTATCAGGCTGAGGGTCATCAGCAACAAACCGGCCATCAGGCGCTGTTCCAGCCGGAAGTGTTTTTCGCTCCAGCGTGCCAATGGATAAAGCAGTGACAGCGACAGCGCCGCTTCAATGGCGTACATCCATTTCACCGCCGCCGGTGAACCGGCAATTTCATTCACGATGATGGGCAGCATCAGCATCACCTGCACCGACAGCATGTAATAGCCGGTCAGGGTCAGCACATAGGTCAGGAAACGACGGTCACGCAACACGCGCATCATGCCTTCTTTCATTGGCGCACGCACGGTAGAGATGCGATAGGCGGGCAATAACCAGGCGTTCCAACCGGCGGCCAGTACGAAAATTCCGGCCCCCGTCCAGCAGACAAAGTGAAAGTCGTATTGCAGCAACCAACTGCCGATCAGCGCGCCGACCACCGCTCCAGCGCTGTCTTGCATCATCAGCAGGGAGTAGAAACGGCTACGCTCATGCGGACGGGTTAATTTGATCACCAGCGCGGTACGCGGTGGATCAAACAGCGTGCCGCCAATCGCCGAAAGCGCACAGGAAAACCACAGCAGCCAAGGCTGATCCGCCATCGCCATGGTGGCAAAGCCCGCAGCGCGCAACAGCATACCGGTGACAATCATCGGTTTGGCACCGAAACGATCGGCAATGGCACCGCCAAAAATCCCCAGCCCTTGCTGCACCAGTTGGCGCAGGCCGAGCGCAATACCCACCACCACGGCTGCCCAGCCAAGCTGATCGACAAAGCGGATGGAAATCAGTGGGAAGACCACGAAAAAGCCTAAAACCACTAACAGATTATCAAACAATAAGAAATATTTACCCAAGCTCCGAGCTTGCGATACCAGAGACATGCTTCACCACGAGCAATTAAGAGGAGAAAATCACAACCCGTTCATTCTCCGCTCAATGTCCCCATTCTGATAGGGGGGGAATAGATAATATTTTTTTATCGTCAATACGTTACGTGAGTGGCAAAACGGACCAAAAAAACAGACAAAATGGTTGATTGCTTATTTACTGAACGACAGGGGTTTTACCTGTGGGGCAGGCTACGGTTATATTAGCCGGGGGCAAGTGCGGTTCTGCGTTGGCTGTTGAACATTAATGGCACCGGCGGTGAAGACAATAACGGTAATAATTCAGACGCTCACCCAATCAATACTTCTTATCGAACCGTCCTGACCGCGGGGGAAATGATGTTTGGCTATCGCTCTGCATCACCAAAAGTAAGCCTTACCACTGACCGGCTGGTTGTCCGCCTCGTTCATGAGCGTGATGCCTATCGCCTGGCTGAATACTATGCTGCCAACCGGGTGTTCCTCAAACCTTGGGAACCGCTGCGGGATGAGAGCCACTGCTATCCTTCCGGCTGGCAGGCGCGGTTAAGCATGATTATGGATCTGCAAAAGCAGGGCAGTGCCTACTATTTTATCCTGCTGGATCCTGATGAAAATGAAGTGCGTGGCGTAGCCAATTTCAGCAATGTGCTGCGCGGTTCGTTCCACGCCTGTTTTCTGGGGTATTCCCTGGGGGAAAAGTGGCAAGGGCAAGGGCTGATGTATGAAGCGCTGCAATCTGCTATCCGTTATATGCAGCGTCAGCAGCGGATGCACCGTATCATGGCCAACTATATGCCGCATAACCAGCGCAGCGGTGCGCTGCTTGCCCGGCTCGGTTTTGAACGTGAAGGCTATGCCAAAGATTATCTGCTGATCGACGGAAAATGGCAGGACCACGTTCTCACCGCCTTAACCAATAAAGAATGGCTACCATCGCCACGCTGAGGCCGTAAATGAAATATGAATTAAGCGCTAAAGAAGCCCGAGTGATTGGTTGCCTGCTGGAAAAACAGGTCACTACGCCCGATCAATACCCGCTTTCCCTGAATGCCATCACCTTGGCCTGCAACCAAAAAACCAACCGCGAACCGGTCATGGATCTGCCGGAAAGTGAAGTCCAGCAGATCCTCGATTTGCTGCTGAGAAAACATTTTTTGCGCACCTTGAGCGGTTTCGGCAACCGGGTGGTGAAGTATGAACACCGCTTCTGCAATTCGGAGTTCGGCCAACTGAAACTCTCCCCGGCCGAGTTGGCAGTGATTGCAACGCTATTACTGCGGGGCGCGCAGACGCCAGGCGAACTGCGCACCCGCACCAACCGTATGCACGAATTCAACGATGTCAGCGAAGTTGAAGAGGTCTTGCAGCAGTTGACGACGCGTGAGGATGGCCCGTTTGTGGTGCGCTTGCCGCGTGAACCCGGCAAGCGTGAAAGCCGGTTTATGCACTTATTCAGCGGCCAGATCGAAGAGGCTCCCGCCGAAGTTGAACCCGCCGCTGGTGGCGAGTTGAGCGAACGGGTGGCTGTTTTGGAAGCCGAAGTGGCCGAACTGAAACAGCAATTGGCACAGCTGCTGGCGCGGGGGCAACATGAGTAAATTACGTATCGGCGTGGTTGGGCTGGGTGGGATCGCGCAAAAAGCCTATCTGCCGATCCTCAGCCATGCGCTGGACTGGCAACTGGTTGGCGGTTTTTCACCGAATCAGCAAAAGGCGCAGCCGGTGTGCGATAGCTATCGCATGGCCTGCTTTTCACGGCTTGATAGCTTGGCACAGCAATGTGACGCGGTGTTTGTACACAGCAGCACCGCCAGCCATTTCTCCGTGGTGACTGAGCTACTTGAACTTGGCGTACATGTCTATGTGGATAAACCGCTGGCAGAAACGCTGGAACAGGCGGAACAGCTGATCGCGCTGGCCGATAAACGCGGCAAAGCCCTGATGGTCGGTTTTAACCGGCGTTTTGCGCCGCTGTATTGCCAACTGAAACAGCAAATGCATCTGCCAGCCTCGATCCGCATGGATAAACACCGTGCGGACAGCGTCGGGCCGCAGGATCTGCGTTTTACCCTGCTGGATGATTATCTGCACGTGGTGGATACGGCGCTGTGGCTGAGCGGAGGTACAGGGAATCTGCTGAGCGGCAGCCTGCGCGCCAATGAAGCCGGTGCCATGCTTTATGCCGAGCATCATTTTGCCTGCGGGGAAACGCTGGTCACTACCAGTATGCACCGCCGTGCCGGTAGCCAACGCGAGAGCGTGCAGGCGGTGAGTGACGGGGCGGTTTATCAAGTGAATGATATGCGCCAGTGGCTGCGGGAGGATCTACAGGGCGTGGTTGAGCAACCGGCGGCGGGTTGGCAGACCACGTTGGCTCAGCGCGGTTTTACCGGCGCCGTGCAGCATTTTATTCAGTCGGTCAGCAATCAGACTACCCCGGAAACCGCGGGTGAGCAGGCGATCTACGCGCAGCGCCTGATCGAGCAGATGCTGCGTGATGTCGGATAACCCCATGTAACTTATGGCGGTAGCTATTATTTCTGTGGATCCGTAGACTATCTCTATTCAACTGACGCCTGCTGTTGCAGGCGTTGATATTTACACGTCGAACTCATCAGAAAAACCACATGAATCTACTAAAATCACTGGCAGCCGTTAGCTCGATGACCATGTTCTCGCGGGTGCTGGGCTTTGTGCGTGATGCCATCGTGGCACGCGTTTTTGGCGCCGGAATGGCTACGGACGCCTTCTTTGTGGCGTTCAAATTACCCAACCTGCTGCGGCGCATTTTCGCCGAAGGGGCTTTCTCTCAGGCGTTTGTGCCTATTTTGGCCGAGTACAAAAGCCAGCAGGGTGAAGAAGCGACGCGCACCTTTGTGGCTTATGTGTCCGGCTTGCTGACGCTGGTGTTGGCGGTGGTGACGGTGCTGGGGATGCTGGCCGCGCCGTGGGTGATTTATATTACCGCACCGGGTTTTACCGATACGCCGGATAAGTTCGCCCTGACTTCAGCGCTGCTGCGTATTACGTTCCCCTATATTCTGCTGATCTCGCTGGCATCGCTGGTGGGGGCGATCCTCAACACCTGGAACCGTTTCTCCATTCCGGCTTTTGCACCTACGCTGCTGAACGTCAGCATGATCGGTTTTGCGCTGTTTGCCGCACCCTATTTCCATCCGCCGGTGCTGGCGTTGGCCTGGGCGGTGGTGGTCGGCGGCGTGCTGCAACTGGGTTATCAGTTACCGCACCTCAAAAAGATTGGCATGCTGGTGCTGCCGCGCCTGAAGCTAGGTGATGCGGGCGTCTGGCGGGTGCTGCGCCAGATGGGCCCGGCGATCCTCGGGGTGTCGGTCAGCCAGATCTCGCTGATTATCAACACCATCTTTGCGTCATTCCTGGTGTCTGGCTCAGTGTCTTGGATGTATTACGCCGATCGGTTGATGGAGTTTCCTTCCGGCGTGCTGGGGGTGGCGTTGGGGACCATTCTGCTGCCTTCACTGGCGAAAAGTTTCTCCAGCGGTAATCAGGATGAATACAACCGCCTGATGGATTGGGGTCTGCGCCTTTGCTTTGTTTTGGCGCTGCCGAGCGCGATTGCGCTCGGGATCTTGGCCAAGCCATTGACCGTTTCTCTGTTCCAGTACGGTAAATTCACCGCCTTCGATGCGGCAATGACGCAGCGGGCGTTGGTGGCTTATTCTGTTGGTCTGATGGGGTTGATCGTGGTGAAAGTGTTGGCACCGGGCTTCTATTCCCGCCAAGACATCAAAACGCCGGTCAAGATTGCCATTATTACTCTGATCATGACGCAGGTCATGAACCTGATGTTTATTGGGCCGCTAAAGCACGCCGGGCTTTCACTGTCGATCGGCCTGGGTGCCTGCCTGAACGCCTCGCTGCTGTATTGGCAACTGCGCAAGCAGAAAATCTTCCAGCCGCAGCCGGGATGGGCGATGTTCCTGATCAAGCTGGTGGTGGCGGTGCTGGTGATGTCAGTGGTATTGCTGGGGATTATGTGGCTGATGCCCGCCTGGGATCAGGGCAATATGCTGGCTCGGTTGCTGCGGTTGGCGGTGGTGGTAGTGGCAGGTGTAGTAACCTATTTTGCGGTGCTGGGGATATTGGGTTTCCGGCCGCGAGATTTTGCCCGCCGGGTAGTGTAACTCCCTCACTCGGGTTGTAAATAAAAAAGGTCGCTAACGAAAAGCGACCTTTTTTGCATTCGCATCTGGCTTACATGCGTTCGACGGTTTCGATCCCCAAAGTTTCCAGGCCGGTTTTCAGCGTTTTAGCGGTCAGCAGCGCCAACTTCAGGCGGCTTTGACGGGCTTCTTCGCTCTCGGCGTTCAGGATCTGGCAATGCTCGTAGAAACCGGAGAACAACCCGGCCAGATCGTACAGGTAGGTACACATCACATGCGGTGTGCCTTCACGAGCCACCACGGTGAGGGTTTCTTCAAATTGCAGCAGGCGAGTCGCCAGCGCAATTTCACGCTCTTCGGTCATTACCAGCGGCAGAGTCAGGTCATTTTCATCGACGCCAGCGCGTTTGAACACCGAAGCCACGCGGGTATAGGCATACTGCATATAAGGGGCGGTGTTGCCTTCGAACGCCAGCATGCTGTCCCAATCGAAGATGTAATCGGTGGTGCGGCTTTTCGACAGGTCGGCATATTTCACCGCGCCGATGCCGACGATATTTGCCACGTTTTGCATTTCGTCTGCCGACATATCCGGGTTCTTGTCAGCAATCAGCTTACTGGCGCGCTCAATGGCTTCATCCAGCAGATCCGACAGCTTGATGGTGCCGCCAGCGCGGGTTTTGAACGGTTTACCGTCTTTACCCAGCATCATGCCGAACATGTGATGTTCCAGCGTTACCGCATCCGGCACGTAACCGGCTTTACGCACGATGGTCCAGGCTTGCATCAGGTGCTGATGCTGGCGCGAATCGATGTAATACAGCACGCGATCGGCACCCAGCGTTTCATAGCGGTATTTGGCACAGGCGATATCGGTGGTGGTATACAGGTAGCCGCCGTCTTTTTTCTGGATGATGACGCCCATCGGGTCGCCGTCTTTATTTTTGTATTCGTCGAGGAAGACCACGGTAGCGCCTTCGCTCTCTACCGCCAGCCCTTTAGCCTTGAGATCGGCGACGATGCCCGGCAGCATGGCGTTGTACAGGCTTTCTCCCATCACATCATCTTCGGTCAGAGTGACGTTCAGACGATCATAGGTGATCTGGTTTTGCGCCATGGTGATGTCCACCAGTTTGCGCCACATCTTCAGGCAGTAGTCATCCCCCCCTTGCAGTTTCACCACGTAGCTGCGGGCGCGCAGGGCGAAATCTTCATCTTCGTCGTAATTTTTCTTCGCTTCACGATAGAACTGTTCAAGGTCTGACAGGCCCATCTCGCTGGCGTGCTCGTTCTGCATTTTTTCCAGATAGGCGATCAGCATGCCGAACTGGGTGCCCCAATCGCCGACGTGGTTGGCGCGGATCACGTTATGGCCGAGGAATGCCTGGGTGCGGGCTGCGGCATCACCGATGATGGTGGAGCGCAAGTGGCCAACGTGCATCTCTTTCGCCACGTTTGGTGCAGAGTAATCGATAACAATGGTTTGCTGCTCAACCGGGGCAACGCCGAGTTTGGGCGCGCTCAGAACCCAATCGGTCTGACGAGCAACCCACGCACTGTTCAGGAAGATATTGATAAAACCGGGGCCAGCGATCTCGACTTTGTTGGCAATATCACCCAGTTCCAGCAGTTGCACCACTTTCTCTGCCAACTGTCGTGGTGGCATACCGAGTTTTTTCGCTACGGACATGACACCGTTAGCCTGATAATCACCAAACTGCGCTTTCGCTGACTGACGAACCTGAGCTTCGCAATCGGCAGGTGCGCCTGCGGCAATCAGCGCCTGGCTGACTTTATCTGATAGAAGAGCCTGAATATTCACCGGGTTACCTTAATACAAACGAGGGCCGTGCAACACGTCCCTGCGGATTCAAAGGTGGTTCTTAAGCCAACCGGCGAGCGGATGGCTAACCACAAAACAGCCTGTAATTGTATCTGATTAGAGGCGCCGCGTCAGTAGTTGACGCGGGCAGGGGGAACGAAAAGCGATGAAAAACGAAGCTGTGAATACTCTAAAAGTGGTTAATGTCTTTTATTGTGACGACCCGGGCGCAGCATGCCGCTTCGACGTGTTTTGTAATGACGATAGATGGCATAACCTGCAATAATTATCAGAACAATAGAGATGCCTAGAAGAATCATATTTACTTACCCGCAGTTAAATACGAGTTCACGTTATCGCAATAAATTAGTACAGGCAATTAAACCTATAATGATTAAGATAAACCCTACAATAACTTCAGTTTTTTCATGATGAAATCATCGCGATAATTTTATGTTATCAAAATCAGAGGGATAATATTCAATCATCTTGTTATGTAAGATAAGCCTGTTTTCTATTAAATAAACTTAACAATTTGGTTATTTATACCCGATTAACTTGAAGACGCTTGCTTTAGCACCTGAAAATTGTCATTCAGCCGGGACGATAATGAACCCGCCATCTCAGGGAGCGTTGTCGTAAAAAAGTTAAATATAGCCGTTCGGAAATCAGGCTTACTGGCAAAGTAACGGTTGTTCCTTGCACATTCGTGCATCAGCTTCCATAACCGTTCTATGGGATTCAAGTTGGGGCTGTAAGGTGGCAGGGAATGCAATTTTATATTGCAGACAAATGCCCAATCTTTGACCAGGTTTGTTTTGTTATACCCCGCGCCATCCAGAATAATATGAATTGGCTGCTTATAGTCGGGATAACATGTTCTTATCTCATTGAAAAATTGACAGATAGTGTATTCATTAATCGTTTCGTAATCATGAATGACTGGATGGGCAGCATCATTCAGATCCAGCGCGCCCAGAATGTTCATCCGAGTACGGCTTCCTGTTGTTTCAACAGTCTTTTTTTCCCCTTTTTTTATCCAGCCGAAGCTCAGTTTTGTCGCCTGAGTCGGATGCACTGCATCCAGAAAAAGGATCGGTTCACCTCTCGTGGCAACTTTTAATTCTTCATAATATTCAATGAACTGTTGCTGTTTCTCTTCACTGAATTTATGGGGTACGCCTGAGGGTTTCTTATAGCTGAAGCCATGCCGGTGCAGCCATTTGTTCATTCCTGGGACGCTGTATATGACACCCCATTTTTGTGCCACGTAGGCCACAATCTGGACAGTATGATGGAATAAATGTTGAGTTAAGTGGCTGATAAGCTGTTCGGTTTTTTCTGTGCTGAGCATGCCATCAGAGCCACCATTTTCGGGTTTCAACTTCCCTTTATTCAGATATTCGCTGATATGGTGGTCAACAGTGGTCTGATGCAGGCGCAGAGCCTGAGCAATCATGACCGAACTCCAACCTTCGGAGGCGAGAAGTACGGCTTTAATACGATCGCAAACGTGTTTGTCCCGGCTGGAATCATGCCGGCGTTCGAGTTCGATTTTTTGCTCAGCGGTGATAAATATCTTCATGGGATGAAAGCATGATCCTCTTCATCAACAAAATCAAGCATCTTCAATGATCACGGGTATATAAACGAAAGTTAAACAAGAAAAGCCGATTTTTTATTACCGGGGAATAATGCGTGTTTTTAATAAAATAAAACTCTGTGTCAAAAAAGATCATAGATCATCGATTTCCGCGGATTTTTTACTGCGCAAGCCATAGCCTGCATTGCATCCTAGGTGTAAATTATCGCCCCAGTTACCCGTATTTGGAGAAGTTGAGCAACCTATGGTCCCTTTGTCATCGATTACCGAACTTAACGATCTGGCGCAGGATTTACCGCGCTTTGAGCAGGCGCTGAACCAGTTGGCGGAAAAGCTGCATCTCGATCTGTCACAATTTAGCGCCGACCATATTTCGGTGCGTTGCCATCAGAACAGTACGGCCGATCGCTGGCGCCTGGGATTATTGCAATGCGGTGCTTTACTGTCGGAGTCGGTGATCAACGGTCGGCCTATTTGCCTGTTCGATCTGGCAGTGCCATTAAAGGTCGGCCCGTGGCTCATCGACTGTGTTGAACTGCCTTATCCAGGCGACAAGCGTTATCCGCATGAAGGCTGGGAGCATGTTGAACTGGTGCTGGATGGCGATCCGGCCACTCTGTATGCGCGGGCGTTAAGCTGCTTGGCGGATGAGGCACTGCTGCTGCCGGGGATCAAACTGAAGCAGAGTGCGCCAAAAGGCGAGGGCGAACGCCTGCCGAACCCGACGCTGGCCCTGACGGATGGCAATATCACCATCAAGTTCCACCCTTATCATATCCGCGATATTGTAGCCAGCGAGCGGGGTTAACCCGCCCTGACCGCCTGCGCCATACGATCCAGCGCCTCAGTCAGCAGTTCGCGTCGGCAGCCAAAGTTAAGGCGCACAAAACGGCGGTCGCCAAAGTCTAATCCAGGGCTCAGGCCAACGCCGGCCTGCTCGAAGAAAGCGTGCGGATTTTCTACCGCCAAACCGCTGCAATCGATCCAGGCCAGGTAGCTGGCTTCCACCGGATGCAACTGTAAGCCGGGCATCTGGTTAATACGCCCGATCACCAAATCACGATTGGCGCGTAAATAGTCCAGTTGTTCATCCAACCACTGTTGCCCGCCGCTGTAGGCCGCTTGCGCGGCAACCAGCGCCAATATATCCACTTCTGGCACAATGCCACTGCGCGCCCGGCATAGCTGCAAGCGTAATACGTTGTCAGGGATGATGGCCAGTGAAGCCCCTAATCCGGCGATGTTGAAGGTCTTGGAAGGTGACATCAGAGTGATGCTGCGCTGCGCAGCATCGTCATTCAGGCTGGCAAACGGAATATGCTGCAAGCCGGGCTCCAACAGCAGATCGCAATGGATCTCGTCCGAACAGACGATCAGATCGTGACGGCGGGCGAACTCGTGCTGCGCCAGCAGTTCCTCACGCCGATACACGGTGCCGCCTGGATTCTGCGGATTGCACAGCATCAGTAATCGCTCATTGCCTTCCAGCAACGGCTCTGCGCTATTAAGATCCAGCACCCAACGCTGATTATCGAGCCGTAGCGGGATTTGCCGTTGCGCACGGCCAGCGAATTTCGCGGCTTTACGAAAAGGGGGATAAATCGGTGAAGGAGCGAGGGTGCCTTGGCCTTCGGCGGTAAAAGCACGCACGCATAAGTTCAGCCCGCAGATCAAACCCGGCAGGAAAACCAGCCATTCTGGCCGAATGTGCCAGCCATAGCGTTCTGCCATGCGCTGGGTAAAAATCTTGCCAAACTCAGGGGACGGATGGCCGTAGCCGAAAACGCCATGGGCAACGCGCTGCTGTAGCGCGTCGATCACCGAGGGCGGAGAAAGAAAGTCGGTATCGGCCACCCAGAGTGGAATAACGTCGCGATCGCGATATTTGCCCCACTTAACGCTGTCACTGTGACTGCGGTCTATCCATTGATCAAAATTGAATGCCATAGTTAGCCCCTTGAGCCTACTCGATAAATCCTGTAACTATAGCGACTTGTATAACAACTGCTGTAGCATTTTTAGCCGTTCTCTGGGGGTAACAATGATAAAACTGGAAGTTTGTTGCTATAGCGTCGATTGTGCAATGACGGCTGAACAGGCAGGTGCCGATCGTATCGAACTGTGCGCCAGCCAGAGTGAAGGGGGATTGACCCCCAGTTCTGGCTCACTGCTGCTGGCGCGGGAGCGGGTGAATATTCCCGTTCACCCGATCGTTCGCCCGCGCGGTGGGGATTTCTGTTACAGCGCGGTCGATTTCGAGATCATGAAAAACGACATTGCTCATATTCGCGATCTGGGATTTGCTGGCGTGGTGGTGGGGATGTTGGATGACGAGGGGCATATTGATCTGCCGCGCATGCGCGAAGTGATGCAATTGAGCGGTGAGATGGCGGTGACTTTCCACCGTGCGTTCGATATGTGTCAAAACCCGCTGGTGGCACTGGATCAATTGACGCAATTAGGGGTGGCGCGCATTTTGACTTCTGGGCAACAGCAAAACGCTGAATTGGGGTTACCGCTGCTGCGTAATCTGCTGCAAGCCAGCCAAGGGCCGGTGATCATGGCCGGGGCCGGGGTGCGGTTAAGCAATCTGCACAAGTTTGTTGATATCGGTATTCAGGAATTGCATAGCTCTTCGGGGCATACGGTGCCGTCGACCATGCGTTACCGCAAGGCGGGGGTAACTATGTGTGCCGATAGTGAGTTTGATGAATTCAGCCATTACTGTGTGGATGGCGAAATGGTAGAGGCAATGAAGAATGCGCTGGCGTTGGTGGATCCCATGACCAAGAGTGCCTGAGCACGCTGCGCGATATCTCGGTTTTCCATTGTCAGGCCCCGATTAGTCGGGGCTTTTTAATTTCAACCACCGAAAAATAACAGCCTATAACGAACAGACAAAAAAAAGCCCTGTTCAGGGATGATCGTACAGGGCGAGGCGTATTAAAGTAGTCAATTATTATTTTGTTGGGCGTTACCAACACACAGAGCTTAGTTTAGAAACGTGCATCTTGTTGGCGCTGTGGGATGGGAATTATCTGAAAATAAATACGCAGGCTAATGGTAACATCTGGCCGTTTGCTACAGGTTATAGTCTGCTGCTGATGTGCAGCAGGTTGGCGGTAAGCGAACGGTGACTTTTATTTCATAACAATGGCTTGGCGAGTTTGCTAACAGATCAAAAAAAGCCCTGAGCAGGGTAGAGGTGCTCAGGGCGAAGTTATCAAGTATTCACTGGTGTTGGCGCGATACCAACACTTTTATTTTAGTTAATAATCCGCGAATGCTTATGTTTTTTAATGCTGCATTAATGTAAAAATTGGTTGCATGCCGATAGTTTAAAGTGACCGCGTCACTGATTAAGCCCCCTAAACTCTGCTCTTGATAACGTCATCAGTAAGACACTCCGCGTTGATTCGTTAGCCACTAAGCCTAATCATTAATAAAATGTTAATTGAGTCACATAAGCTCAATGCCTATTTTCACATCTTAAATTCATAATTAAATGATTTTAAATAAAATAGTCAATTCCCTAACATACTTCCGTTCGGTGTTCGCACAGTAATTTATTTAACAATATTGAAACTTTTCAGTGCCGGTGTTTTTCTTGAAAGGCGATTGACGCACTTTTGTCCGATTATCGCACATCAAAGAAGGGATTCTCAGGTTTTTGCCTCGCGTTCCCTTATGGTCACAGTAGCTCAGCCAACCAAGGAAGCGCTCTATGCCACATGAAAACACGATTGATGTTCAAGCAGTGATTAATAACAGCCGATTCTCACCTTATCAGTGGTGGATACTGGCGATGTGCTTTTTAACGGTTGCTCTGGACGGTTTTGACACGGCGATCGTCGGTTATATTGCGGCTTCGCTGGTGCAGGAATGGGGGATTGAAAAAACCTCGCTGGGCCCGGTGATGAGCGCGGCGCTAGTTGGCCTGGCCGTCGGGGCATTAACTGCCGGGCCATTGGCGGATCGGATTGGCCGCCGAAAAGTATTGATCCTCTCGCTGCTGGTCTTTGGCGGGTTCAGCCTGCTGACCGCTTTTGCCACCAATTTATCGATGCTGACCTTACTCCGTTTCCTCACCGGATTGGGGTTGGGTGCTGCCATGCCTAATGCCGCAACGCTGATGTCGGAATATGCTCCCGAACGCCGCCGTGCCCTGCTGGTAAATCTGATGTTCTGCGGCTTCCCGCTGGGTTCTTCGCTAGGCGGCTTCGTTTCTGCCTGGTTGATCCCGCATTTTGGCTGGCAAAGCGTGTTTATTCTGGGCGGTGTGGCCCCATTGCTGTTGGCGCTGGTGCTAATGGCCGCATTGCCCGAGTCGGTGCGCTTTATGGTGCTGCACGGTTATGCTGCTGAACGCATTACGGCCGTGCTGCGCCGCATCTCACCGCAACAGTGGGTGGCACCGCTGCGTTTTACGCTGAATGAACAGGGCGAAAAAACGGAGAAATCCGCGCTGCGAGTGATCTTTTCCCCGCATTACCTGCGCGGCACTCTGATGCTGTGCCTGACCTACTTTATGGGGCTGATGATTTTCTATCTGTTGACCAGTTGGTTGCCGCTGCTGATCCGTGAAACGGGCGCTTCTCTGCGTCAGGCTTCGGTGATTACGGCGTTATTCCCCTTGGGTGGCGGTATTGGGGTGTTGGCCATGGGCTGGTTGATGGACCGGATCAATCCGCACAAGGTGGTGGCCGTTGGTTATCTGTTCACCGCGCTGTTCGTCTTTGCCATTGGCTTTGTGAATACCAATCCGTTGCTGATGGCGTTAGTGGTGTTTATTGCTGGCGTCTGCATGAACGGTGCACAGTCATCGATGCCCGCACTGGCCGCTGGTTTTTATCCGACCCATGGCCGTGCCACCGGGGTGGCCTGGATGCTGGGCATTGGGCGCTTTGGCGGCATTCTTGGCGCGATGAGCGGGGGCTTGCTGATGCAACTGCAACTGTCGTTCAGCGTGATTTTTACCCTGCTGGCGATCCCGGCGTTGGTCGCTGCGCTGGCGTTGATGATTAAACATTTTTCCCTTAGAGAACCTGCATTACTGGGCTCTCTGAACAAGGCTCAATAAGGAGAACGCTGTGCATAGACAAACACAAGTGGGGATTGTGGGTGCCGGGCCTGCTGGCCTGATGCTTTCTCATCTGCTGCACCTGCAAGGGATCGAATCTGTAGTGATAGAAACACGCAGCCAGCAAGCGGTTGAATCCACCATTCGCGCCGGTGTGTTGGAACAGGGAACGGTCGACTTGCTCAACCAGACGGGTTTAGGCGCACGTTTGGCGCGTGAAGGGGCCAAACATCAAGGGATTCGGCTGGCGTTTGACGGGGAACAACACCGTATTGATTTAACCGAACTGACCGACAGAGAAATTACCGTTTACGCTCAGCATGAAGTGTTGAAAGACCTGATCGCTGCGCGTCAGGCGGCACAGGGGCAACTGTTGTTTGAGGTGGAACAGGTATCACTGCAACAACTGGAGAGTGCGCGGCCACAGATCCACTATCGCCATCTTGACGAAGACCACGTCATCAGCTGCGATTTTGTCATCGGCTGTGACGGTTTTCACGGCATCTGCCGGGCCGCAATGCCAGGAGGATTACGTAAGGATTACACCCGCGTCTATCCCTTTGGCTGGTTTGGCATTTTGGTGGAAGCGCCACCCTCCTGTGAAGAACTGATCTATGCCCGCCATGCGCGCGGTTTTGCTCTGATCAGCACGCGTTCTGCGCAGGTGCAACGCATGTATTTTCAGTGTGATCCGCAGGAGAAGGTAGAAGATTGGTCTGATGACCGGATCTGGAGCGAACTGGAAGCCCGGTTGGAAAATCGTGATGGCTGGTCGTTACAGCAGGGCAAGATCTTCCAGAAGAACGTGGTAGGCATGCGCAGTTTTGTGACCGAACCGATGCGCTATAAGCGCCTGTTGCTGGCCGGGGATGCCGCGCACATTGTACCGCCTACCGGAGCGAAAGGGTTAAACCTGGCCATGGCCGATGTACGCCTGCTGGCTCAGGCGCTAGAAAGCCTGTATCGCCAGCGCAACTGGTCGCGGCTGGATGCGTACAGCGAGCAGGCATTGCAACGGGTATGGCGCGCTGAGCATTTTTCCTGGTGGATGACCAATATGCTGCATACCCAAGGGGAAAGCAGCTCGTTCCAGCAGCGTCTGCAACTGTCTGAACTGCAATATATGGTTAAATCACGCAGCGCCATGACCATGCTGGCAGAAAACTATGTTGGCTTGCCCTTTTAATCAACCACCGCAGCCTGCAAGGGCTGCGATATTTGAAGCTAGGATAGCAGCAGCGACAGCTCCTGTGCGCCGTCGCGCAACGCTGGCAGAATGCGCGCGGTCAATTCGCTGACCGGCACCAACCCAGCCTGCACCCCGACGTTCAATGCGGCACCTACGCTGCCGTCTGCTGCCAGGATCGGTACGGCAATCGAACGCAGGCCAATCTCCAACTCCTGATCGTTGATGGCGTAACCTTGCGCCCGTACTTTTTTCAGCTCTTCTTTCAGGCTGCTGATGTTGGCAACGGTGTACTGCGTGTAACGCACCAGGCTGACGCGTTTGAGATAATTATTCAGCGCCTCCGGCGGCAAATGGGCGATCAGCACGCGCCCCATCGAGGTGGCAAAGGCGGGTAACCGGCTGCCGATATCCAGATCGATGCTCATAATGCGTGAGCTGGAGGCGCGGGCAATATACAGAATGTCGTCGCCGTCCAGCGTGGCGATTGAGCAAGACTCATTGAGCATCTGGCTGATATGTTTCAGCACCGGCTGAGTGGCCTTGGCCAGCGGAGTCGAGGCCAGATAAGGGTGGCCGAGCGTCAGAATGCGCGGGCGCAGTTCGAAGTTCTTGCCGTCCTGCGCGTAGACAAACCCCAATTTAGTCAGCGTATACAGGCAACGGCGCACCGCGGCGCGCGGGATGCCGGTTTTCTGGCTGATTTGCGAGATCGACATCAACCGCCGCTGCGGCGTAAACGCCTGGATCACCTCCAGGCCGCGCGCCAGCGAAGTCATAAAATTTGGGTCGCCCTTGAACGGATCGTTGCTGCTGCCAGCGACAAAACTGTGCTCTTCGGTGGAGGTGTCGGGGGAGGCGTTGCGCGTCATGGTCAGTTCCCTGTTGGCATCTGCAAATTTCGCACAGTGTATCCGATAATCGCCCATTACGCGCAGCAGGCAGCAAGTTAACGCGTGAAAACCGTGTTTTGATCACAAAATCTGATGGCAAATCAAGTGAGTGCCCATTTTGTGCGATATACGCACACTATAACGATTATCGCCCTTGACGCTGTTTGGTTAGCAAGGCTAACGTTGGCTGGTTGCCTGGAGTGAATAGAGGACAGGAGAGATGATGGAATTATTGACACCGTTGCTACGGCCTTCCGCGATCAATAGCTGCTTTAGCGATGCGGCGGTTTTACAAGGGATGCTGGATTTCGAGGCGGCATTGGCGCAGGCGCAGGGCGAAGCCGGTGTGATCCCGCCTTCAGCAGCAGCAGCCATCGCTCGCTGTTGCCATAGCGAACTGTTGGATGCTGGCTCACTGGCGGTTGCGGCGGCACTGGCGGGCAATCTGGCAATCCCTTTGGTGCGCCAACTGACCGCGCGGGTGGCTGAACAGGATCCGCAGGCGGCGCGCTTTGTGCATTGGGGGGCAACCAGTCAGGATGCGATTGATACCGGGCTGGTGCTGCAACTGCGTAGCGCGTTAGCGCAGACCGACAGCCAGTTAATGCAGTTGATTACAGTTCTGGTGCGCCAGATTGAAATTCACCACGAAACGCTAATGGTGGGGCGAACCTGGATGCAGCAGGCACTGCCGACCACTCTGGGGTTAAAGCTGGCAGGCACGTTGGATGCATTGCTGCGTTATCGCCAGCGGCTGG
The DNA here is from genome assembly GCF_055790845.1 of Serratia sp. YWN4. Taxonomy (NCBI): domain Bacteria; kingdom Pseudomonadati; phylum Pseudomonadota; class Gammaproteobacteria; order Enterobacterales; family Yersiniaceae; genus Serratia; species Serratia sp. YWN4. The sequence goes on along the minus strand of NZ_CM147696.1, from coordinate 2,976,278 downwards.
CACAGATGCTGCCACGCGTGCTGGTGCTGCAATTTGGCGGCGCTGCCGGTACGCTCAACTCGCTGGGGGCAAAGGGTAAAGCGGTGTCGGTTCTGCTGGCGCAGCGTTTGCAGTTGACGGAGGCCGACACCCCTTGGCACAGCCAGCGCGATCGCTTATTAGAAGTGGCAGGCTGGTATGCCGGGTTGGCCGGTACGTTGGGCAAGTTGGCGCGTGATATCTCACTGCTGTGCCAGACAGAAATTGCTGAGGTTGCCGAACCGCAGGCCGAAGGGCGCGGGGGTTCTTCAACCATGCCGCATAAACGCAATCCGGTGTCCTGTGCGGTGATTTTGGCGGCGGCCATGCGCGCGCCCGCGCTGGTGAGCGGCCTGTATCAGGCGATGCTGCAAGAGCACGAACGCGGCCTGGGTGGCTGGCACGCCGAATGGGAAAGCCTGCCGGAACTGATGATGCTCAGCGCCGGAGCGCTGGCGGCCAGCGTGCCGCTGATTGATGGGTTGCAGGTTTTCCCGGCCCGCATGGCGGATAATCTGGCGCTGACCGGCGGGCTGATTCTGGCTGAAGCGGTCACCATGGCGCTGGGCGAACCCATGGGCCGTCTGAATGCTCACCGGCATATTGAGCAAGCCTGCCAACGCGCGCAGGCAGAGAATCTGTCGCTGCTGGCGGTGCTGGAACAGGATGAGCAAGTGCTGAAGTGGCTCGATCGCTCACAGCTGGCCGAACTGCTCGATCCGGCCAACGCGCTGGGCAGCGCATCGGTGTTTATCCAACAGGTTTTGGATCGCGCCAAAGCCACAACATCAATAACCGCTTATAACTGAGGAGCAAACATGGATGATAAACAACGTTACCAGCAAGGGATCGCGGTGCGCCGCGAAGTGCTAGGGGATGCCCACGTTGATCGCACGCTGAGCAATCTGACGCCGCTCAACCAGGAGTTTCAGGATTTCATCAGCCGTTACGCCTGGGGGGAGATCTGGACTCGCCCCGGTTTAGCGCGCCATACCCGCAGCTTGATCACCATCGCGATGCTGATCGCCCTCAACCGTGAAGCGGAATTGCGCATGCACCTGAAGGCCGCGTTCAACAACGGCGTCACCCGCGAAGAACTTAAAGAGGTGTTGATGCAAAGTGCGCTGTATTGCGGTTTACCCGCCGCCAACGCGGCGTTTCATTTGGCCGAAGCGGTGTTCGCCGAAATGGATGCGGCAGCAGGCTGAACGGCTAGGGGCGTATTGCCAATGCTTCGCGGCGCACCGCAGCGATAAAGTCTTGCAACGCGCCGCCGGAGTGCTCCTGATTACGCACGATGATCCCCACCGGTTCTGAGGTTCCTGGCCCACTGAACGGCAGCGGTAGCAATCTGCCAGCGGTGAGATCGTCCTGCACCGCGCCGGAAGGCACGAACCACAGATAGTCGTATTGCAGCGTCAGCCGCCGAGCCAGCGAAGGTGACAGCGTTTCCACCCGTTGGGCGGGCAGGGAAAGGCCGCTGGCGGCCAGCAGCGCTTCGGCGTTCTGGCGCGGCACGGTGCCTTTGGGTGCGACAACCAACGGGTAGCGCAAGGCATTTTCCAGCGTCAGGGTTTCACGCAGCAACGGGTGGGCGGGTTGCGCCACCACCTGCAACTCTTCTAGAAACAGCAGTTCAAACAGCAGGCCGCTCATCATTTGTGGATCGGCCATGCGGCCAATCGCCAGATCCAGTTCGCCATTTTGTAACTGTGCCAGCAGCGCCGTATTGTGCGTGGTGGTGACCTGGATGCGCAAATGGGGGTGAAGCTGCTGAAAATGGGCAATTACCGGCGGCAATACGCCCAGCGCGGCAGTGGGTAGAGCACCCACGCGCAGCGGCGGTGGCAGAGCCTGGGCCTGCTGCGCCAGCACATCTCCGGCGTCGGCCAGCGCCGCCATAATGCGCTGCGCATGGGCCAGAAACACCTCGCCCTGCGCGGTCAGCCGTGCGCCGTGGCGGCCGCGATCGAACAGGGTGACGCCGGTCAGGGCTTCCAACTCGCTGAGGGTTTTCGACAGTGCCGGTTGGCTCAGATTCAGGCGTTCCGCCGCCCGGTGCAGGAAACCTTCTCGGGCGACGGCGACAAAGCAGTGGATATGACGCAGACGAATACGTTGGGTAAAAACGCTGTTGTTATCTATCACGCGGCCACTCCGTCATCAAGGTTACGGCAGAGTAACCGATCTCTCTGCCGTTATGAACGGGATTGGCCGATCTCTGGATTACAAATCGAAGAATACCGTTTCATTCTCCCCTTGCAGCACAATATCAAACTGGTAGAGGGTGCCGTCAGCGGTGGTTTTTTTGTGACCAATCAGCGTATTGCGCCGTACTTCCTGTTCGACCAGATTGAGCACCGGATCGGCCTGGTTAGCACTTTCCTCATCGGAAAAATACATGCGGGTATGCAGACCCAGGTTGATGCCACGCGCCACGATCCACAGGTTGACATGCGGTGCCATCAGCCTGCCATCGCGCCCAATAACCGCACCGGGTTTGATGGTGTCAAAGGCATAAACACCGCTGGTGAAATCGGAGCAGGCTCGCCCCCAACCGCGAAAGTGGTCGTCCCGGCTCTTGTCATGCTGGTGATCCTGCGGGTGTTGATAACGCCCAGCCGCATTGGCCTGCCAAATTTCCAGCAGCACGTCACGCAGCGGCGTACCGCTGCCGTCGAACACCCGGCCTTCAATGCGGATACGTTCACCGCGGGTTTCGGCGTTGGTCAGCACCGGGCCGAAATTGTTTTCGAAAATGTCAAAACCGGCGGCATGGGGAGCCAGGCCGATATGCACGTAGGGGCCAGCGGTTTGTGAAGCCGTTTCCAGCAGATAGGTATCTTTCAACATTAGGCTTTCCCCTGTAAGCGGTTTTCAAACAGCGTGGCGCGATGCCCGCGCAGCACCAGATCAAAGCGATAAGCCAGGCTGTCGAGCTGCACGGAGGCGGATTTATCGAGGACCGAGATCAGTGAACGTACTGCATCATCGTTATTGATTGAACGCACGATCGGGCACTGGGCAATCAGCGGATCCCCTTCGAAATACATCTGGGTGATCAAACGTTGTGCAAAGGCATCGCCGGAGAGGGAAAAGTGGATATGCGCCGGGCGCCAGTCGTTGACACGGTTGCGCCAAGGGTAGGGGCCGGGCTTGATGGTGCGGAAAACGTAATAGCCTTTATCGTCGGTGAGCATGCGCCCGCAGCCGCCAAAGTTGGGGTCGATCGGCGCCAGATACTGATCTTTCTTGTGACGATAACGCCCACCGGCGTTGGCTTGCCACACTTCAACCAGCGTATTGCGCATCGGTTGGCCGTTTTCGTCGCGCACGTAGCCATGCACGATAATCCGCTCGCCAATCGGCATACCTTGCTTGGCGTAATTCAGGATCAGATCGTTATCTAACGCTCCGAGTTCACTGCTGGAAAATACCGGGCCGGTGATCTCGGAAAGCGAATTCTGTAATGAGATCGGCGCATTACGCGGCGAGCGCAACACACTGCTTTTGTATTCCGGTGAGTAGGCCGGTGGATGGCGATCGCGATTACGTTGATACAGCTCGCTGCTGCTCATAATGCACTCCTTATCGATAAGGTGAGGTGAATAAGCAGTGTATGAGCGGCGAGTTGTTACAATAAAGTGAAATTTACATCTGGCTTACATAATAAAAAGTAATGTAACTCTGAAGTGATAGGGTAAGCAATCGTGCTGCTTACCTTGCCAGATAGCGGGTTGTGGCGACGACCGCCATTTTCCGGTGATGGACAATCTGCTCTTCCGGCGATTGATTACTTTCAAAAAGCGTATTGAAAGTGTACTGGTTGGAGACGTGGTGGAAACACAGGCTGCTGATCAGACGGTGAACATCATGGGCGCTCACTTCGTCATTAAACAGTTGCTTGGCTTTGCCGCGCGCCAGGATATCTTCCAGCAACGTCAGGGCACTCTGGTTGAGCGCTCGGATATGCGGAGACTGGCTGATGTATTTGCCACGCATCATGTTTTCCATGCAGATCAGCCGGATAAAGTCAGGGTGCGTGACGTGGTAATTAAAGCTCTCTTCCACCAGCCTGACGATGGCTTCCGCAGGCGGCAGAGTATCCAAGGCCAACCCGGATTCATGATCGCGAATGTGCTGGTAGACATGTTCCAGCACCGCCAGATACAGCGTTTCCTTGTTCTTGAAGTGGTAGACCACCATGCGTTTGGTGGTTTCCGCCTGTTGGGCAATATTTTCCAGGCGCGCGCCTTTGAGGCCGTATTCGGCAAACTCCAGCAGTGCACTGGTAAAAATGCGCAGTTTCAAACCCTGAGGATCGTTTTTACGTTTACCGCTTGGGGGATCGATTGGATTTAACATCAAGAGGTTGGCAGTTGAGGGAACACCCGACAAGAGTAACTGCCGTGCTTCCCCAATACAACCTTCGCTTGCCGGTTGTTTTGTGATCGCTGTTAAAGAGTTGTTACTGCCGCTTTGAACCTGTTTGACAATATGAACCTTTTGGTACAAAAAAGAGCGGTGCCGTGTTTTGCCCGGTGCAGGAGAGTGTCTGGGTTATCAATAGGGGAGTCTCATGCTGCGTTCAATTGCGACGGTATCCATTGCGGGTACCTTACCGGAAAAGCTGGCAGCTATTGCTGCCGCTGGCTTTGATGGTGTAGAAATTTTCGAAAATGATCTGCTCTACTTTCCGGGTAAACCGGCAGAAATACGCCAGCGAGCACAGGATTTGGGCTTAGCCATTACTTTGTACCAGCCGTTTCGCGATTTTGAAGGCGCACCACGTTCACTGATGGCGGGCAATCTGGAACGCGCGCGGCGCAAATTTGCGCTGATGCAGGAGTTAGGGTGCGATCGCATGCTGTTGTGCAGCAATGTCTCGCCAGACAGCTGTGGCCAATTCGAGCAGCAGGTCGAGGATCTGGCGCAGTTGGCTGCTTTGGCGCAGCAACAGCAGATTGTGGTGGCCTATGAAGCACTAGCCTGGGGCCAGCATGTTAATCGTTATCGGCAGGCTTGGGAGCGAGTGCGGGCGGTCGACAGCCCGGCGCTGGGGCTGGCATTGGACAGTTTTCATATTCTGGCGTTGGGCGACAGTCTTGATCGGTTAGATGATATTCCACTGGAAAAGATCGCCTTTCTGCAACTGGCAGATGCTCCGTGGTTGAACATGGAGGTGATTGAATGGAGCCGCCATTTCCGCTGCTTCCCTGGCCAGGGGGCGTTACCGCTGGTGGAGTTTGCCGCCGCGCTGTTACGTAAAGGATATTGTGGCCCGTGGTCGCTGGAAGTGTTCAACGATGGTTTCCGTGCGGCACCCAGTGCCGCAACGGCACAGGATGGCCTGCGTTCGCTATTGTTGCTGGAAGAGCAGGCGCAGGCCGCGCTGGGGCAAGTCGAGCGCGGATTGTTCAGCAGTGCCCTGTTGCCACAGCATCAGGCGATCGAATTCTTGGAATTTGCCGTTAATGCCGCAGAAGCTGATGAACTGGCGCGCTGGCTTGGGCAATTGGGGTTCAGCCACTGCGGCGATCATCGTTCCAAGCGCGTGGCGCTTTACCAGAATGGTGGGGTCAGAGTCGTGCTTAACCAGCAGCCAGACTCTTTTGCCGCTGGTTACCGTGAGCAACACGGCGCTTCGTTGTGCGCTCTGGCCTGCCGCAGCGATCGCCCGCAGGCATTGTTACAGCGTGCCAAAGATTTTGCCTATCCGTCTTATCAGGGGCAGGTTGGCCCTAATGAACATGAGATCCCGGCGCTTTGCGCGCCTGATGGCAGCCTGATTTACCTGTTTGGCGAGCAGACCAGCGACGTGTATCAGGATGATTTTCACCTGCAACCACCGCTTGATATTTCAGGGCCGCAGTTGCAGGGGATTGATCATCTGGCCTTGGCGATGCCTGCCGGTGCGCTGGAGAACTGGGTGATGTTCCTGCGCAGCGTTTTGGGGATGCAGGCGGATGGCGAGCAGTTGCTGCCCGATCCTTACGGGCTGGTACGCAGCAAGGCGCTGCATTCCCATTGCAACGGCATTCGCTTACCGCTGAACGTTTCGCAAAGCCTGGGAACGCTCAGTGCGCGTACCGTGGAGGCTTATCACGGCAGTGGGTTGCAGCACGTGGCCTTTTCTACGCGCGATATCTTTCAGGCGGTGGCTGCCGCCAGGCAAAATGGCGTGGCGCTGTTGTCCATCTCCGATAACTACTACGACGATCTGGCAACCCGGTTTAGCTTGGATGCGGAATTTGTTGCTCGCCTGCGGCAGCACCATATTCTTTACGATCGCGATCCGGCGGGGGGAGAATTGCTGCATGTTTACACCCAACCGTTTACCGGCGGGTGTTTCTTCTTTGAACTGTTGGAAAGGCGCGGTGGCTATAGCCAGTACGGTGCGGCTAACGGTGCGGCACGCTTGGCGGCGATGCGCCAGGGTTAGCCCTGGCTCACGCAGACCTGCTGAAAAATCTCTAGCATATGTTCGCGGTCTGGTTGCAGGCCGGTGTAAATCTCAAACGCCTGGGCGGCCTGGAATACCACCATGCCGTCGCCGCCAATCGCCTGGCAGCCTTTGGCGCGCGCGCGCAGGACCAGCTCGGTTTCTCGTGGAACGTAAATCACATCAGCCACCCAGTGGCGCGGTGTTAACCAGTCAATGTCGATTGGCATGCCGGGGTGGCCGCTCATGCCGATCGGCGTTGCCTGCACCAGGCCGTTACTGCTGGCCAATGCCTGCTGCGGGTTGTCGGTGATGCTGACGCGATCGGAACCGAAATGCAGCAGCAACTGTTGGTAGAGCGCTTCACTGCGTGCCGTATCACGATCGTACAAAGCCAGATGTTTGACGCCATATTCCAGCAGGCCATAGGCGCTGGCGCTGCCTGCACCGCCAGCGCCGACCTGTAGCACGCGCTCAATATTCACGTCCGGCAGATTACGGCGAAAATGGCTAATAAAGCCGGGGCAGTCGGTATTGTGGCCGATGCGCTGGCCGTGGCGAAACAGGACGGTATTGACCGCGCCAATTGCGCTAGCCTGCGGTGAGAGCTGGTCCAGATATGGGATAACTTGTTGTTTGAACGGGTGAGTGACGTTACAGCCGGTAAAACCGAGGGTTTCCAGGCTGCGTAACACATCCGGAAGTGCTTCTGCGCCCCAACCGCGCTGGGCAAAGTCCAGTAGCTGATAGCTGCAACGCAAACCCTGGCGACGGGCTTCGTGCTCGTACAGTTGGGGGGAAAGAGAACCCTGGATGTCTTTACCTAATAGGGCCAGCAGATAAAGCGGTGGGCGCGAGGCTGCAAAAGCGGTGTTCGCATTCATGGTGAGCTCCGATTGTCTCAAGGTGTGGTTAGGTTGCCAGTGCCATCATAAAATGAACCATATGGTTCTTTGTGTAAACGTTTGGTATGAGATTTGTGACGGTTGTCAAAGGTAGTACAGAGATGCAGGCTGATCTGTAAGCCACTGGGTATGATGAACTTCACATATTTGCAACAATATTTTTACTCTTTGTGTTTATGATAAATAGAGCAATCATGATATTATATTCCATTTAATTTCAATGTATTAGATAGAATTTTAGTTGTTAAATACACTGAGTTAGCCGGAAATAAACGTACCAAACAGTTCGATAACCGCCCAGATTATCGCATTACCCCATTGCTGGCACCCGTACGAATTCTTACATTCTAGGTACGATATACGAATTATCGGGCGATAATCGCCCATTTTATCGTGGTTGTTGCCATCGTTCGCAGGTGTATGACTCGATGAAGCGGAGGCAGACTTTACCGTGTTTATGGTCAGCAACATTTGCGGCATAGCCGAATGTACGGAGGGAAATATTGTGGCTGCAAACGAGATAGATGTGAGGGAATTGATTAACCAGCGTCCCTTGGGGAGTTTTCAAAAACTGATTATCTGCCTGGGGTTTATTGTGATTGCCCTGGATGGCTTCGATATTACCCTGATGGGGTTTATTGCGCCGGAACTGAAAACACAATGGGGCGTGGCTAACCACCAATTGGGTTGGGTAATCAGCGCCGCGCTGGTCGGGTTAACGCTCGGGGCGCTGCTTTCTGGCCCGCTGGCGGATCGCTTAGGCCGCCGGGTAATTATCATCAACAGCGTATTCTTCTTCGGGTTTTGGACCATCGTCACTGCCTTCTCGCAGAATATCGACCAGATGATATTCTTCCGCTTTATGACCGGGCTGGGCATGGGCGCGGCGATGCCCAATGTCGGCACGCTGATCTCCGAATACGCACCGGAGAAAAAACGTTCGTTCCTGATTACCGTAGTGTTCTGCGGTTTTACCTTTGGTGCTGCGATTGGTGGGTTTGCCGCTTCCTGGCTGATCCCGCGCTTCGGTTGGCATTCTCTGCTGCTGTTAGGAGGGGTTTTGCCGCTGTTGAGCGTGCCATTGTTGCTGCTGAAATTGCCGGAGTCGGTGCGCTTTCTGGTCACCAAACGTGCCAGCGCACAGCGCATTCGCAAGATTGTCGAAAAACTGGCACCGGGCAGTACCCATTCGGAAACCCGCTTTACGCTACCGCCGCTGGTGGGTGAGGGCAAAGGGGCGGTGCGGATTGTTATCTCGCGTGATTACCGCTTCGGCAGCGTCATGCTGTGGATCGGTTATTTTATGGCGCTGTTTCTGGTCTATCTGTTGGGCAGTTGGTTGCCGACGCTGGTGAAAGAGGTCGGCCTTAGCGTTGCACAGGCTGCGGTGATCACAGCGCTGTATCAGGCGGGTGGCACTTTTGGTTCCCTGTTTGCCGGTTGGATGATGGATCGGGTTAACCCGCATCGGGCGCTGGGGTGCATTTATCTGGTGGGGGCGGCCTTTACTTTGTCGATTGGCCTGGCGGCACACAGCGAGATTTTGCTGGGGCTGCTGGCTCTTGGTTGCGGTTTTTGCCTCAACGGTGCCAATACCGGCATGAACGCACTTTCCGCCGGGTATTACCCCACCGAAGCACGTGCCACCGGTTCCAGTTGGATGCACGGCATTGGCCGTACCGGTGCCATTCTGAGCGCCTTTGCCGGTGCCCAAATGTTGGCACTGGAGTGGGACTTTTCCCAGGTGTTTGCCATCATTGCGATCCCGGCGTTGATCACCGCCTGCGCCATTTTCGCCAAAGGGATATGGGGCTATAACCGACAGCCGGTTATGCCCCAAGAAGAGAGGGTGCAGCAGTCAACGGTAGCCTAAGGCAGGCAGCACAGGCGTTGCGTCTGTGCTGCCTTTGGTTTGAGTCAACTATAAACAGCATTTAAAGCATTAGTTAAAGACTTTCTTTAACAATAATTTTTTCATCGTATAGACATCTGTAGACATGCCAGGTGAACCTGGTGCCACGTACAGTAATATTTCGTCTTTTGGGTTTAGAGAAACACTCTGGGTTATTGTTACAATATTCGGATTAGTATGGGTTAGGGTTAAATAATACTTTTTACCTTGGTAAAACTCTCCTAGGTACTGCCCATTTTTAGTAAACATTACTCGGCGATCGCTATAAAACAGGTCGGACGGTAGCGAAACTGTAAAGCCAGTGGCAGTCCAATCGAAAGAGATGTCATCCAAAGGAATATCGTCAAACTTTTCTGGCGTAGCCGGTGCTGTTAGCTCTTGCGAAGCCAACAGTACTCCCTCTGATATATTAGTTCGCTCTCCAGGCTGCCCTGGTACTTTATACACCTCTATTTTATCGCCATAAGATAATGGATTGCGATTAGCAATGATGATCTTTTGGTTAGTCTTGCTATTGGAAAGATAGTAACTAACCCCATTGTATGTTTCACCCAAGTACTTGTCGTTATAAAGGAAGAGAACTCTTGTTTTGCTATTGAATAAACCAATATCCATCATGCTTTCAAACCCAGTGTCATTGACACTTAAGCTTATATCACCGGTGAAAACTTTGGTTATTAAATGAGTGCCTGTAGATACATCAATAGAAGAACCCGGTGTTCCGGGAACCAGGTAGACATCTATTTTGTCACCGTAAGAAGGTTTGTTTTTTACATATACGACAGTTGTTACATAAGGGTTGGTCGTCTCTTTCTGAGAGTAATACTGTTTGCCCGCATATGTCTCAAAAGCATATTGGCCGTTATGGTAAACAACAAATCGTTGGTTACTGGAGAAAACTTCATTACTCATGGTTAAACTGATTTTATCAGCTTGTATGCGTAACAAAGGGACAACGACAGGATCAGAGTCTGTACTTTTCCAAATTTCTTGTGTCAATCGATCCAGATTCAGTTTTTTAATTTCAGTTTTCGTATCACTAGAGGGTAACAGCCCCCACATTTCAAAGAAGGGAGTCAAGTCGTAGCCCGATACTTTTGATGCCATATAGATAAAGATTTGTTCTTTGCCATAGATGTTGATATCAGAACGGGTTTTTTCTCGATATTCACGCTGCAAACGTGGATAAAACTGATCCCCGAAGCTTAATGTCAATTGATGTAACATCCCTAATTTTACAAATAAGTCTTTACTCTGGATATAGTCTTTATCTTGCTGAGGGCGGTCTAAATATTCGAATATTTTAGAGTAAATATCTTCGCTTTCTAATCTTGATGTCTGACCAAGTGCTTTTTCTGCGGCTAAGCTATAAATATTGACTGTAACTTCCGTCATTTGGTCAAAATTCATAGCAAAACTTTGCTGCTGATGCCCATTTTCATGCATTGGGCCCCAGGCTTTTGAGATAAATCCATCCAAAACGGCATTTATACTATCATTTACGTAGGCTGTACGGTATGTCGTTGCGTACATATATAAACTACTTTTTGTATCTTGAATCAGATGCCGGTAATGGTGATCTTGTTTGTTTGGGCCATTCAGCTCATCATAGCCAGCGGTATGATCTTGGGCAGCTAAAACAATATCAAGATTTTCCAGTAAAGTTACCGGGTCGGTTGCATTTTTTTGTATATAGTATTGGGCTACAGTAGCGTAGGTTGCGGTAATTAATCCGCGTTCGCTAATGAATTCGACATAAGGAGCATTTTTGTATTTATCTAACATCGCCATCAGGTCATTCATTGAATGGTGATATTTCTCGAAGACGGGAATATGAGAACCACCCTGTACAGAGATAGAAACACCTCCTGTACTCTCTTCGTTAGAGAGATATAAAACTCCACCTTTTGGTGATGATATTATGTTCTTGCCGGGTTGTAGTTTAAATATTTTTTCATCCCATGATTTCGCCGTGCCATATAATGCATAGGATTGAATATAAGCAAATACATTGGCTTTTGATGAAACATTAATGGTTAATTTTTCGTTTTCCTTGGCATAGATACCCGTTGGTTCATATCGGCTCCACGTGGCCCACCATTCACGCAGTTGAGAGCTTGCGAGTTCAGAGGCTATCCCTTTGCCTTTGATTGTAAAGTCTCTTTGCTCATAGATATGTGGAACAGGCCAAATCGCCTCATTGGGATCTAAAGTATTTGCATTTGCATTCAGAGGTAATAAGATATTTAAAATTATTCCTAATGCTAAAAAAACGAGCTGCCTTAAACTTTCCATAACACGCATTATTTCAATTCCTTTTTATTGCTTTTGATAAAAGTATCACTTACACATGTCACGCTGTAGAGGTATGTATTCTTTATTTGTATGTTTGTGATCTCCTTATATCATTTGCTTGTGGTCTAATTCAGTCATTGAGAGTGTGTTGCATTTCCTGACACTAAAAGATAAGACTTTGCTATAGCTTGAATAAGCCTCTGAGGATTAGCTATGTCAGCGCCTTTCTACAACTCGATTTATTCAGGGTATGAATGGCTTTTAATTTCAGCATGAAAATCATTACATTTACATACAGCATGAAGCATATTTAGTATAAATAATTTGATAAGAACAATCCAAGTAAAAATAACCACTATGTGAGAAATACATCAATAAATGTTCTGTATGTAAAGTGCTACTTCTATATCTTAGATAATTTGAATTGCAGAAAGGTGCGGCATCGTGCAGCGATTTGAACAGCCTACAGAGCGAACCTCAATAATGAGGCTCGCAGTCGACAGGAGTTTACGGGGGTATATTGAAGTATGACGAGTCGAGTCTTAACTGGCCGGAATTATGCCCTTATTCAGGGCTTTCTCGCGGTTAATACCGCACGCAGTGGTGCTGGGTAACCTTCGATGGTCTTGCTGCGATCGTTCGGATCAAGGAATTCAGCCAAGGATTCGCTGGTCATCCAACCGGTACGGCGCTGTTCTTCGGTGCTGGTGATACACATATCAGCAATCTTGACGTCGACAAAGCCGCATTTTTCCAGCCAACATTTCAGCGCTTCTGCTGAAGGGATAAAGTAAACGTTACGCATCTGCGCATAGCGATCGCCCGGCACCAGTACCTGATGGCGATCGCCTTCTAGCACCAGCGTTTCCAGCACCAGTTCCCCTTCGGCGACCAGTTGGTTTTTCAACTGATACAGATGATCCAGCGGCGAGCGACGATGGTACAGCACGCCCATAGAGAACACGGTGTCAAAGGCCGCCAGTTCCGGCAGTTGTTCAATACCCAGCGGCAGCACATGAGCGCGTTGATCGCCCCCCAACAGTTTGCGCACGGCCTCAAACTGGCAGAGGAATAACTGCATCGGGTCGATACCCACCGCCAGTTGGGCACCTTCGCCGATCATCCGCCACAGGTGATAACCACTGCCGCAGCCGACATCGAGAATGGTGCGACCGGCCAGCGGCGAAATGTGCGGCAGGACGCGATCCCATTTCCAGTCGGAATGCCATTCGGTATCGATATCAATACCGTACAGAGAAAACGGCCCCTTGCGCCACGGCATCAGGGTACGCAGCATCTTCTCGATGCCTTCGAGCTGGCCAGGTGACAGCGGTTGATCCATGTCGGCGCGCACGCCGTGCAGCAAGTCGAGGTGCGTCGGAGTCAATTCCGGCAAGTGTTCGACCGAGTTGAACCACTGTTTGAACTTGCCATGCAGCGATTCACGCTGCCAGGCGCTGATTTGCGCGGGCAGGGTATCCAGCCAATGGCTGAGTGGCCCTTTGGCAATGCGCTGATAAAAATCGCCAAACTCAATCATGCGGTTTCTCCCGATTTCAGGGCGATCAGCGAGCCAAAGTTAAAGCATTGGAACCAGACTTCGGCGTGTTCAAAACCGGCCTGTTGCAGCCGTGCTTTGTGGGCTTCTACCGAATCTGTCAGCATCACGTTTTCCAACATGCTGCGCTTTTGGCTGATTTCCAGCTCGCTGTAGCCGTTAGCGCGCTTGAAATCATGATGCATATTGAACAGCAGTTCGCCCACGTCGCTATCTTCAAAACTGAATTTCTCCGACAGCACCAGCGCGCCACCGGGCCGCAGGCCACGGTACACTTGCTGTAGCAGGCGCAGGCGATCGGCTGGCTCAAGGAATTGCAGGGTAAAGTTCAGTACCACCATCGAAGCATTTTCGATGCTGATATCCAGAATATCCGCTTCGACCACCTCGACGGGGGTATCGGCGCGGAAAGCGTCGATGTGTCGGCGGCAACGTTCGACCATCGCGGGGGAATTATCGACGGCGATAATCTTGCAGCCAGCCACGTTGATGTTCCGCCGCATCGACAGCGTTGCTGCACCGAGTGAACAGCCAAGGTCATACACCTGGCTACCTGGTTGGACGAAGCGCTCGGCCAGCATGCCAATCATCGAGATGATATTGGAATAGCCGGGAACGGAGCGCTGGATCATGTCAGGAAAGACTTCGGCGACGCGTTCGTCGAAGGTCCAGTCGCCCAGTTTGGCGATCGGTGCGGAGAAAAGAGTATCGCGGTTTGGCATAGCGGCAAATCAGGTCAGAATTCGAAGGCGCGTATACTACCAGAAAAAGACGGGAAATAATGCATACCCGTCGTCTTTCAAGCTGTAGCGGTACAGCGGGGGAATCAATGCAGGCTGAAAACCAGATCCCAGGGCAGATAGACGATATTGGCGATGACCATCAGGATTAACGAGATATAAGTGGCCGCCATTCCTGAACGGCGCCAACTGACCTCGCGGTTACGCAAGCCATAATAGTGCACCAGCCTACCGGCCATCAGCAGCAGACCACAAAGATGAATCATCCAGACTTCAGCACCGTTCATCTCCATAATCACCAGCAGGACGGTGGCGATGGGGATGTATTCCACGGCATTGCCATGTACACGGATCGCGGTTTGCAGCTCGTAGAAGCCCCCGTCGCCGTAGGCGACACGATACTGCATTCTTAATCTAACGACGTCATAAGAGAGTTTGATCAACAACAATGCGCCGAGCACCACATAGAGCGCGCTTACCATTTTTAACTCCGTTCCCTAACTAAATCAGGCCACAAGCATGATAGCCGCCATTGTGGTTACTGTCGCGAGGAAAAAACTGATGCTATTGGCTAAAACAAGGCATTCTGTTCTGGCCAGTCAGGTGGTGCTGGTAAATTCGGAATAGTCTGGTGCAACTGTTGCCAGATTTTTTGGGCTTGCTGCGGTGAATCACCGTTATCTGGCGTATGAATGAACAGATAAGGTTGATGCTGTTGCTGCCAGAGCGGGAGTTTCTGCTGCCAGGGTGCAAACCAGCGCAAATTGTCATCCAGCACATCCCCACCGATAAAGCGCACCAGCGGATGGTTGGCGGTGACGATCGCATGTACCGGCAATTTGGGCTTCTTTTGCTGTGCATCACGTACGGCAGCCGTGTTTGGCTTGGCATTATGCACCGGGCGGCTATCAAGGATCACTCGGTTGATACTGCGCTGATGCAACCCTTGGTTAAGCGCTAACTCGTCCTCGCCTTTGGCGAAAAATGCCGGATGGCGCACTTCCACGCCGTAGGTAAAGGCTTGCGGCAGAGCGTCGAAAAACTGCCACAGGATGGGCAAGTGCTCAGGGCTGAAAGCGGCGGGTAGTTGCAGCCAAAGCTGCCCAATACGTGAATGGATCGGGCTCAGGCAATCATAAAACGCCTGGATTTCGGCGGCGCAGTTGCGCAGCGCGGCTTTATGACTGATATCAGAAGGGAATTTAAAACAAAAGCGGAAATCATCGCTGGTCATATCGCGCCAGCGATGGACTATTTCCAGCTTCGGCAATGCGTAGAAGGTGGTATTGCCTTCCACGCAGTTAAAATAACGGCTGTAATCTGCCAGATCGCGCAGCCCGATGCGATTCCAGGCTGGGTGTTGCCACTGTGGTAATCCGATATACATCAATCTGTTGTCTTCCTGGTATATCTGTCGTTTTCCAAGCCACAACCTAGCAGGTTTTCAGATTGCGTTACAGTGCTGCCAGGATCTCGCTGGTGCTGCGCACGCGGGCAATGCGTGGGAAGATATGGTCGAAGGCAAACTGGTGCATCTCGGTGCTATAGGTGCTGCACATGTCTTCGGCGATCATCAGTTCATAGCCGTGTCGATCAATAAGTGCCAAGGTGGTGGAGTGGGTAGCACACTGTTTCAACAAGTGTAAATCATCAATCTTTTGCTTTTTTTATAGTAGTGTTTGTACATTACTCCTGAGTTTTCCACGGCCATTAGAGGGATTTATGCCGCAATTCACCAATGATCTGACACCAGAGTTGTTAGCCACCTTCATTACTCCTATTTTCTCAGAGGCAGAAGTGGCGGAGTTAGATAGCCAAACTCGTCAGCAACTGCTCGAACGTAATTCATCGCCAGTCACGCAGATATTCAGAACTGCCACGGTAGGGAGCCGTACCCGTCAGGGTGGAGAGATCCTCGCAGTATGCAGTGAGAGTGTAACAGTGGGTGGATATTTTATGGCGCAAGTCGGGGATAAAGTGGTGTACTCGGACGGTTCTGAAGCCATGATTATTTCCGGTGCTGGTGTTGCTAATATGATAGATGGTGTCCCTGCAGCTATTGTTGGTAGCGAGTTGGATAACGGTGATGAAATTGTCAGTACACCACAAGGTTCACGATTGTTTTGTCTCCGTGAGGGCGATGAGCGCCCAGAAGGATTTTTGGTACCGCGTTGGGGAATGATGTCATGACTAAAGGTTATTATCTGGTTATACAGGATAAAACCACCTGTGGCGGAATCATTACCGAGGGTGACATCACCCACAATGTAATGGGTAGAGCATCGGCGCGTGAAGGTGATCGTGTGACCTGCGGTGTACATCCTGGGATGTACATCATCGTCGGTCATGTTGGCATTGATCATCTTCATGGGCGCAAATTTGCGGGGTCGTTGAACAGCTTCAGTAGTTGCCCATGCAAGGCTAGGTTTATCCCTTCGATGCTGACTCACTGGTATGAGTTTAGCAGCGCGGGAGCGGTGAAATCAGTTACACCGGCACCGGAAACTGAGCCAGCGCAACATGCTCAGGCTGCGAAGAAAACGGAAAAAACGCCTCCAGATGAATCACCTCGTGAACCCGTTGATGCCGGGTTTTGTGTACTCCCTTATGGGGCAGTGACAGAGTCTTACGAACCGTGGTTGTTTGGCAAAGAACCACCGGCTGGAACGCGAGAGCTTTACCGCACATTGAACGGAAGCGGAAAGGAATTCAAAGCGGGGTCTATCATGTTGCTGGTTGACCCTGACAGGCAGGACAGCGAGCAAATCGCTCATCTGCAAGCAGCAAAAGCGCGCGTTGATGCCGCATTGGCACCGTTAACACACCAGGAAGCGAATTTTTTGCATGAGCATTATGCTACCATTGCCAATTTCTCTAACTTTGCCGACAAAGGCATTGGTCTTGCTGCTGATCCGATTGGAAAGTATTTCGAGAATATCGAAAAAATACTTAGAGAGATTCAAGAAACTTATAAAAATACCTATTTAACACGCGGCGCACTTATTGGTGAGCAGTTTTATGTTAGGCGTAGCCAACTATTCAAAGAGCTTGATACGGTACTAAAGGTTGGTTTCTTGAATAAAGGAATGAAGCTTGGTGAGTATACGAAAATCAAAAATGCGCTGGGTCTATCAACAAGCTCCATTACACACAAATGGAATGAAACAGGGGTAAATGATATTGACGGTTACGCCACTCATATCGAGCGCGCAGCTAAATATGTTAAACTGATGAAATATACTGGCTATGTGGGCATTGGATTCAGTGCGTTTCATTCTATCAATGAAGTAAACGAAGCTTGCACCGTAGGACGTGAGAGTGAATGTACAAAGAAAAAATATACTGAAACGGGAAGCTTTACTGGTGGTTTGATCGGCGGTATAGCTGGCGGTTCATTAGGTATGGGAGCTTGTACGGTCATTTTAGGTGGTGTGACAATAGAAGCTGGCGGGGTTGGTGCTCTTGCGTGCGGTGTAGTCTTAGGAGCGGGAGGTGGTTATTTGGGGGGAGAGGCAACCTCTTCATTAGGAGAATATATCGGTGAAGTTATATATGATGCTGTAGGTGAATAATATGAAGTTATTATTTGTTTTTTTCACAGTATTTAGCATAATGATTGTTGTAGGTGCTATTATTTACTCTGAGTTAAAAAATAAAGATCATAAAAGTCTATGCAATGATTTTTATGAAGCATACCATTACATACCTAAGGATATATTGTATTATCGTGAAGGCGGTATTTTTTTTACTTTTCAAAAAGATATCTATTTTTTAATTTCAATTATCTTTAATAAAGATAGTTTTTTTTTGAGAAATCTAGATGAGAATATATTTATCTTTATTAAAGAACAGCCAAAAGATAAAATACTTTGGATTGTAATTAAATTTTCTACTTTGGGTATAGGTATAGGTTTAATTATTATAAATTATATAATATATGAGTTTTTCTTAAAAAATCTTTAATCCTTCAACATAATCAACGAACCTAAGGATTGCAACAGATATAGGTTTATGTAGCCAGGAGTAAATATAATGAATATCATATTGGTAACATTAACTATATTATTCATAATCAGCGGGGTAATTTCTTTTTGTTATTCAATAATTAAAAACAATAGCCATAAATTATTGTGTGATGCATTCTATGAAAGGTTTGGGTTTTTACCAAGAGGAATAGTATTAGCTCAAGCTGGTGGGGTTTTCTTAACATTCCAAAAGGACTTTTATTTTTTATTTCCTCTGATTGTTAGTAAGGATAATTTCATTGTCAGAGGCATGGATTCAGAACACTATGACTTCATTAGAACACTACCCAGAGAGGTGACTTTGTGGATAAAAATAAAATTTACTTTGCTTGCTATTAGTATCATATTAATGTTAGCTACATCCGTTATTTACTACATTTTTATAAAGTATAATTGCCCTATGATTGTTGGCGCAAGTTTAGACTCTGTTGGTGGTAGTGCCGGAAGTGCATTAGGGGAATGGGGCGGAGAACAATTGTATGAAACATTCGGTAATTGACTTCATCATTATGTATCGGAATGCAATTGGTGTGGTTTTAGTTATTTTACTTATGCTGATTTTTGCTCTTTCTGTTATACATGACTTTATGACAAAACAAAAATTCACGGTTTTATGTTCTTTGTTTGTTGATAAATTCGGTGTAAAACCAACGGAGGTTTTAATTTATCAACACAGTGGCGTTTTTTTTTCGTTTATGAGAGACTCATTTTTTATAAAGGCACTCTACTTTAAAGAAAACACATTTCATACAAGAGGTATGGATATTGAGCAGGTTCGTTTTATTAAAAGTCTTCCGCCGAATTATACTAATTGGTTGAGAATAAAATTGCGATTTTCTGTTATTGGAGGTGTGTTATTTTTTATGATAATCGCTAATTTCTATTTATCACCATTACTTATAAAATAGGAAGCAATATGAATGGCTAATTAACTATTCCATTTGGCTATTTTTTGCTAATATAACAGGAATGTATGGTTGGATTAACTTAGAGCTATAATGCATTTTGAATATTTTGGTGATGAATTTTACCACCTTTTACGAACGATATTGGTGATGGTATTTATAAGGCTATAGGTAAATAAAATGAACCTTGTTTTTATGATATTAACACCTTTATGTATAATGACTATTTTTGTAGCATTTGGTTATTCTATCATAAATAATAGTAAGCATAAGTTACTGTGCGATGAGTTCTACAGGAAATTCGGTTATTTGCCTGGGGAAATAAAAATATCTCAAGCTGGCGGGGTGTTTTTTACTTTCCAAAAAGATATTTATTTCTTAAGGCCACTCATTTTCAATAAAAAAAACATTTTTGTTAGGAAAATGAATTCAGAACATTATGATTTTATAAAAAGTCAACCTAAAAATAAAATTCTTTGGGTCAAGGTGGAGTTTTCACTTTTATTAGCTGGATTTATATTGTTTCTTATGAACGCCTTTATTTACTACGGATTTATTAAGGGGTAGTCATTCATAGGTGAATAAGATGAGTGTTGTTTTTATAATATTAGGTTTGTTATGGATGTCATCAGAACTAGCCGCTATCATTTACTCAATGGTCAAGAAAAAATTATTATGCGATGCATTTTTTGAAAGGTTTTTTACCAGGAGGGATAATATTAGCTCAAGCTGGTGGGCTTTTTTTTACATTTCAAAAGGACTTTTATTTTTTTGTTTCCGTTGATTGTTAGTAAGGACAATTTCATTATCAGAGACATGGATTCAGAATACTATGACTTCATTAGAACACTCCCCAGAGAGATGATTTTGTGGATAAAAGTAAAATTTACTTTGCTCGCTATTAGTATCATATTAATGTTAGCTACATCCGTTATTTACTACATTTTTATAAAAATATAATTTCCTGTGACTGCTGACGCAAGTTTAGGTTACGTTTCTGGCAGTACTGGCGGCTCATTAGGTATGGCGTTTGTACGGTCATTTTAGGTGGTGTGACAATAGAAGTTGGCGGAGTTGGTGCTCTTACGTGCTGTGTAGTCTTAGGAGCAGGAGGTGGTTATTTGGGTGGAGAGGTAACCTCCTCATTAGGAGAATACATCGGTGAAGTTATATATGATGTTGTAGGTGATTAACATGGAGCTATTGTTTTTACATTACTAAACATAATGGTTGTTGCAGTTGTTATTATCCTGAATTAACAATAACTTTCAGGTGCTGAAGACTGCATCTTGAGGTTTCTTGAGAATATCGCGCCAGCGATGGACTATTTCCTGCTTTGGCAACGCGTAGAAGGTGGTGTTGCCTTCCACGCAGTTAAAATAACGGCTGTAATCTGCCAGATCGCGCAACCCGCCCGATGCAGCAGATTTTCATCACCTCGCGTTACAGTGCCGCCAGGATCTCGCTGGTGCTGCGCACGCGGGCAATGCGCGGGAAGATATTGTCGAAGGCAAACTGGTGCATCTCGGTGCTGTAGGTGCTGCACATGTCTTCGGCGATCACCAGTTCATAACCCAGTTCCCAGGCGTTGCGGGCGGTGGATTCCACGCCGATGTTGGTGGCAATGCCACCCAGCACGATTGACTTGATACCGCGGCGGCGCAGTTGCAGATCGAGATCGGTGCCGTAGAACGCGCCCCATTGGCGCTTGGTGATCAGGATATCGCTGTCACTCACGGCCAATTCTTCTGGGAATTGCCACCAGGAATCTGGCAGGCCGCCGACCGGTGCCGGAGAAGGTTGGTCCACCGGCTGTTTCAGCGCTTCGGCAAAAGAGTCTGACCAGCCGACGCGCACCAGGAACACCGGCGCACCCAAGGCACGGAAGCGGCCCGCTAAATGGGCGGCATGGGTGACCACCTGGTTGGCGCTGTGCGGGCCAACGGCGTAGGGCAGAATGCCATCTTGCAGATCGATAAGTACCAAGGCGGTGGATTGGGGGTCAAGTTTCAACATTGGGATCCGTCTCATAGTGGATAAAATTCATGCTGGCAGGCGCAGGGTCAATGACCGGGCAGCAAGCCGTGGCGTGAGGCTACGTGAAAAAACGGTGCTGAGTTAATGGAAAATTTGTTAACTAATGTGTTATCCCAAGCAAGGATGCCCGATTTAGCGTTGCAACAATGCGGTGTTCGCTCTTATCTGGCGCATGAATTTCCTTTATAATGACCGCCTTTTTTCACCAATCTTTAATCCAACGACCTATACCAACGGATTTCACGTTTCAGCCAAGTGGCAAGTGCTGGCTGAACGCGGGCGATCTCGCTGTGGCAGGTATAGATAACCGCCGTGCGGACAAGAGCAATAATGCAACACTCCGGCGGAGTCGGCTTAAGTCAAAAGGATAGCGTATGCGTACTGAATATTGCGGGCAGTTGAATCTGGCCCATGTTGGCCAGGAAGTCACTTTATGCGGTTGGGTCAACCGTCGTCGCGATCTGGGCGGCCTAATCTTCATTGATATGCGTGATCGCGCAGGCATTGTGCAGGTGTTTTTCGATCCGGACCAGAAAACGGCGTTCGACAAAGCGTTCGAACTGCGTAACGAGTTCTGTATCCAGATCGTCGGCACCGTCCGCGCCCGCCCGGATACTCAGATCAATAAAGATATGGTTACCGGTGAAGTTGAAGTGTTTGCTCATGGCCTGGAGATCATCAACCGCTCCGAGCCGTTGCCGCTGGATTCCAACCAGACCAACACCGAAGAAGCCCGCCTGAAATACCGTTATCTGGATCTGCGTCGCCCGGAAATGGCCGATCGTCTGAAAACCCGCGCCAAAATTACCAGCTTCGTGCGCCGTTTTATGGATAGCCACGGTTTCCTTGATATCGAAACCCCGATGCTGACCAAAGCCACGCCAGAAGGTGCGCGTGACTACTTGGTGCCGAGCCGGGTGCATAAAGGCAAGTTTTATGCGCTGCCGCAGTCCCCGCAGCTGTTCAAACAGTTGCTGATGATGTCCGGTTTCGATCGTTATTATCAGATCGTTAAATGTTTCCGCGACGAAGACCTGCGCGCCGATCGCCAGCCTGAATTCACCCAGATCGACGTAGAAACCTCCTTCATGACCGCCGATCAGGTGCGTGAGGTGATGGAGCAATTGGTGCATGAACTGTGGCTGGATGTGAAGGGTGTGGATCTGGGCAAATTCCCGATCATGACCTTCGCCGAAGCGATGCGCCGTTACGGTTCTGATAAACCCGATCTGCGTAACCCGCTGGAGCTGGTGGACGTGGCCGATCTGGTGAAAGACGTCGAGTTTAAAGTGTTCTCCGGCCCGGCGAACGATGCCAAAGGCCGCGTAGCAGCGATTTGTGTGCCGGGTGGCGCGCAGTTGACCCGCAAGCAGATCGATGAATATGGCGCTTTCGTTAACATCTACGGTGCTAAAGGTTTGGCATGGCTGAAGGTCAACGACCGTGCTGCGGGCATGGAAGGCGTACAAAGCCCGATCGCCAAATTCCTCAGTGCCGAAGTCTTGGAAGCGGTGCTGGCGCGTACCAATGCGCAAACCGGTGACATCCTGTTCTTCGGCGCAGACAGCGTCAAGATCGTCACCGATGCAATGGGCGCACTGCGCTTGAAGCTGGGCCGCGATCTGGGGCTGACCAAGCTCGACAGTTGGGCACCGCTGTGGGTGGTGGATTTCCCGATGTTCGAAGAAGATGGCGAAGGTGGCTTGGCGGCCATGCACCATCCGTTCACCGCGCCACGCGATATGAGCCCGGAAGAACTGGCTAAAGATCCGACTTCTGCCATCGCTAACGCCTACGACATGGTGTTGAACGGCTACGAAGTGGGTGGCGGTTCGGTGCGTATTCACCGCGGTGAAATGCAGCAGACGGTATTTGGCATTCTCGGCATCAACGAGCACGAACAGCGCGAGAAGTTCGGCTTCCTGCTGGATGCGTTGAAATACGGTACGCCACCGCACGCCGGTCTGGCTTTCGGCCTGGATCGTTTGGTGATGCTGCTGACCGGCACGGAAAACATCCGTGACGTGATCGCCTTCCCGAAAACCACCGCTGCGGCGTGCCTGATGACCGATGCCCCGAGCTTTGCCAACCCAGCCTCTTTGCAGGAACTGGCGATCAGCGTAGTGAAGAAAGCCTCGGCCGAGCAAGAGAGCGAGTGATGAATTACAAGCGGCCCGAGTCGATTCTGGTGGTGATTTATGCGCAATCCAGCGGACGGGTGCTGATGTTACAGCGGCGCGATGATAGCGAATTCTGGCAGTCGGTGACCGGCAGCCTGGAAGAGGGGGAGTTGCCGCCGCATGCCGCACAGCGTGAAGTCAGAGAAGAAATTGGCATTGACATCGGCGCAGAGGATTTGCCGCTGCTCGATTGCCAGCGCTGTGTGGAGTTTGAACTCTTCGTCCATTTGCGGCATCGCTATGCGCCAGGAACCACGCGTAATAAAGAGCACTGGTTTTGCCTGGCGCTGCCCGAAGAGCGTGATCCGGTATTGACCGAACATCACGCCTACCAATGGCTTGAGGCGGCAGACGCCGTTAAACTGACCAAGTCGTGGAGCAATCAGCAGGCGATTGAAGAGTTTGTGATCCATTCTATCCAGTAGTTATTTTTGGAGATATTTGTATGGCAGGTCATAGTAAATGGGCCAACACCAAACACCGCAAAGCAGCTCAAGATTCCAAACGCGGTAAGATTTTCACCAAGATTATTCGTGAGCTGGTCACCGCAGCCAAACTGGGCGGTGGCGATCCGGGGGCTAACCCGCGTCTGCGTGCGGCCGTCGATAAAGCGCTGTCCAACAACATGACGCGCGACACGCTGAACCGTGCAATTGCGCGCGGTGTGGGCGGTGATGATGATACCAATATGGAAACCATCATTTACGAAGGCTATGGCCCTGGCGGCACGGCGGTAATGATTGAATGCCTGAGTGATAACCGTAACCGTACCGTGGCAGAAGTGCGCCATGCTTTCACCAAGTGCGGTGGCAACCTCGGTACTGATGGTTCCGTTGCTTACCTGTTTACCAAAAAAGGCGTGATCACTTTCGCACCGGGTCTGGATGAAGATACGGTGATGGAAGCGGCGCTGGAAGCGGGCGCAGAAGATATTGTCACCTATGACGACGGCGTGATTGACGTTTACACCGCCTGGGAAAACCTGGGCGAAGTGAAAGATGCCTTAACCGCTGCTGGTTTTACAGCAGAAGCGGCTGAAGTTGCTATGATCCCATCGACCAAGGCCGATATGGATGCAGAAACCGCACCTAAACTGCTGCGCCTGATCGACATGCTGGAAGATTGCGACGACGTGCAGGAGGTCTACCACAACGGTGAGATCTCCGACGAGATCGCCGCTACGCTGTAATGCAAGTGAATGATGGCGTTGCCTGCCGGCAGCGCCAGGCAAGATTAAATGCAGGGTGGTGGTAGCAATGGCGATCATACTGGGCATCGATCCCGGTTCGCGCGTTACCGGTTATGGCCTGATCCGCCAACAAGGCCGCCAACTGACCTACGTTGCCAGCGGCTGTATCCGTACCGTGGTTGACGATATGCCGACGCGGTTAAAGCTGATTTATGCCGGTGTCAGCGAAATTATCACCCAGTTTCGCCCGGACTTCTTCGCCATCGAGCAGGTGTTTATGGCCAAGAACCCGGATTCCGCGCTCAAGCTGGGGCAAGCGCGCGGCGTGGCGATTGTTGCCGCTGTGAACCAGAACCTGGAAGTGTTTGAGTACGCGGCGCGTCAGGTGAAGCAGACGGTGGTGGGCACCGGCGCGGCAGAAAAATCACAGGTGCAGCACATGGTGCGTGCATTGCTGAAGCTGCCAGCCAACCCGCAGGCTGATGCCGCCGATGCGCTGGCCATCGCCATAACCCACTGCCATCTCAGCCAGAACGTGCTGCGGATGAACGAAGGGCGGTTGGATCTGGCGCGTGGTCGGTTGAAGTAAGGGTGTTAAATGTGAGACTCGGGCTGGATATTCATCCAGCCTTTTTTATGGTATAAGTTTTACAGCATTGTGTGGCAGCAAGCCACCATCAAAGGATCCATTCAGGAGGGGTAATGATAGGTCGTCTCAGAGGAATTATTCTGGAAAAGCAGCCACCGCTGGTGTTACTGGAAGCCAACGGCGTCGGTTACGAAGTGCATATGCCGATGACCTGCTTTTATGAGCTGCCGGAACTGGGGCAACAGGCGATCGTGTTTACCCAGTTTGTGGTGCGTGAAGACGCGCAATTGCTGTATGGGTTCAATGATAAACAAGAGCGTGCGCTGTTCCGCGAATTGATCAAAGTAAACGGCGTAGGGCCGAAACTGGCATTGGCGATCCTCTCTGGGATGTCTGCGCAGCAGTTTGTCAGCGCGGTGGAGCGTGAAGAGGTCACTACATTGATCAAGCTGCCGGGCGTGGGCAAGAAAACTGCCGAGCGCCTGGTGGTCGAAATGAAAGACCGCTTTAAAGGGTTGAATGGCGATCTGTTCAACAACAGCAGCGAAGTCAGCCTGCCAGCCACGGCGGCCAAAGCCGCTGAAATGGATGTTGAAGCCGAAGCGGCTTCTGCGCTGGTGGCTCTGGGCTACAAACCGCAGGAAGCCAGCCGTATGATCGGCAAAATCGCCAAGCCGGGTGCAGATTGCGAAACCTTGATCCGCGACGCGCTGCGTGCCGCACTTTAAGGCCAAAGGGGTAGAAAATGATTGAAGCAGACCGCCTGATTTCTGCCGAGCCGTTCAATGAAGAAGAAGTGCTGGATCGTGCGATCCGCCCCAAGCTGCTGACAGAGTACGTCGGCCAACCGCATGTGCGTGAGCAGATGGAAATCTTTATTCAGGCGGCAAAACAGCGCGGTGATGCCTTGGATCATTTGCTGATCTTCGGCCCGCCGGGGCTAGGTAAAACTACGCTGGCCAATATCGTCGCCAATGAGATGGGCGTTAACCTGCGCACCACCTCTGGTCCGGTGCTGGAAAAAGCTGGCGATCTGGCGGCGATGCTGACTAATCTTGAGCCGCACGATGTGCTGTTTATCGATGAAATCCACCGCCTGTCACCGGTGGTGGAAGAAGTGCTGTATCCAGCAATGGAAGATTACCAACTGGATATCATGATTGGCGAAGGCCCGGCCGCGCGTTCGATCAAGCTCGATCTGCCCCCCTTCACCTTGGTAGGTGCCACCACCCGGGCGGGCTCGCTGACGGCGCCATTGCGCGATCGTTTCGGTATCGTGCAGCGCCTGGAGTTCTATCAGGTGGCCGATCTGGAATATATTGTATCGCGTAGTGCCAACTGCCTTGGGCTGAATCTGTCTGTGGATGGTGCGCATGAGATTGCACGCCGGGCGCGCGGGACGCCGCGTATTGCCAACCGCCTGTTACGCCGGGTGCGTGACTTTGCCGAGGTGCGGGCCAACGGCGTGATTAACGGTGAAGTGGCGATGCAGGCGCTGGATATGCTCAACGTTGATGCCGAAGGTTTTGACTATATGGACCGTAAGCTGTTGCTGGCGATTATCGACAAGTTCAACGGTGGCCCGGTAGGGTTGGATAACCTGGCGGCGGCGATTGGTGAAGAGCGTGAAACGATCGAAGATGTGATCGAACCCTTCCTGATCCAGCAGGGCTTTATTCAGCGCACGCCGCGTGGCCGCATGGCGACCAATCATGCGTATAAACACTTTGGCATCGCGCGGGAAGAGAGCTAAGGGCGCAGCAATGCGCCCAGATATCGATCTTATGCCTGCTGTTTTTTCGACAGACTCAGCACAAACAGCACCGCAGCACTGAGAACCACCGAAGGCCCGGCCGGTGTATCGTAAAATGCCGAGAACGCCAGGCCGCCGGTGACCGCAATAATCCCCACCAACACGGCGTAACCGGCCATCTGCTCTGGCGTGCGGGCAAAACGGCGCGCGGTGGCCGCCGGGATGATCAGCAGCGAAGTAATGATCAGTGCGCCGACAAACTTCATCGCCAAGCCAATGGTCAAGGCGGTTACTAGCATCAGAATGGTGCGCGCCCGCGCCAGATTAACGCCGTCAACATGGGCCATTTCTGGGCTAATGGTCATCGACAACAGATCGCGCCATTGCCACCACAGCACCAGCAGCACAATCACCACGCCAGTACCAATCAGCCAGATATCACTTAGGGTGACCGACAGCAGATCTCCAAACAGGTAAGCCATCAGATCAACGCGCACGTTTGACATCAACGCCACCACCACCAGGCCGAGCGAAAGCGCGCTGTGCGCCATAATCCCGAGCAGGGTATCGATTGAAAGCTGCGGGCGGCGCTCCAGCCAGACCAACACCAGTGCCAGCAGCAGCGTGACGGCGATGACCGCATAGAACGGGTTGATATCCAGCAACAGACCAAAAGCCACGCCAAGTAACGAGGCATGCGCCAAGGTATCGCCGAAGTAAGACATCCTGCGCCAGACGACAAAAGATCCTAACGGGCCCGCCGCTGCGGCCAACAGCACCCCGGCCAGCCAGCCGGGCAATAACAGTTCAATCATGCCTCACGGCCCCCGGATTTTTTCAGCACAATTCTGCCTTGCAGGTCGTGACGGTGATTATGGTGATGGCGGTAAATCGCCAGCTGCTCGGCACCGCGGTTGCCAAACATGGCAATAAATTCCGGGTGCGTGGTGACTACTTCTGGCGTACCGGAACAACAGATGTGCTGATTCAGGCAAAGCACTTCGTCGGTTTTTGCCATTACCAGATGAAGATCATGAGACACCATCAGCACGGCGCAACCCAATTCTTGGCGCAGTTGGTCGATCAGATCGTACAGCGCCAGTTGACCGTTGACGTCAACCCCCTGAGTCGGTTCATCCAACACCAGCAGTTGTGGCTTGTTCAATAGCGCACGCGCCAGCAATACGCGCTGGTTCTCACCACCGGACAGCTTTTGCATCGGCTGATCCAGCAGATGAGCAGCATGGACGCGTTTCAGCGCTGGCAGAATATCGGCCTTCTTCACGCCGGGCTTGAGGCGCATAAAGCGGCTGACGGTCAAGGGCAGCGTGGTATCAAGGTGCAGCTTCTGTGGCACATAGCCGATACGCAGGTTGGGCTGGCACTCAAGGGTGCCCTCTGTGGGTGCGATCAGACCAAGAACCACGCGCACCAACGTAGATTTGCCCGCGCCATTGGGGCCAAGCAGCGTCAGAATACGGCCCGGTTGCAGGCTGAGCGAGATATTCGTCAGAACCCGTCGGGTACCGAATGTAACAGAAATGTTCTTTAGCGTTGTCAGTGTAGACATGTTGTGATTACATTTTGCAGAACTAACCGAATGTTATAATATCACGTTCCTTGGTTGAAAACGACGGGATTACTCATGATGATTCAGAAAAATAAATGGTTACAGCGCGCACTGCTTGCCAGCGCACTGATGATGGCAGGTCAGGCAACGGCGGCGGTAGTGACTTCGATTCGCCCATTGGGCTTTATTGCCTCGGCCATCGCTGACGGGGTAACGCCAACGGAGGTTTTATTACCCGATGGTGCATCACCCCATGATTTCGCCCTGCGCCCGTCGGATATTCAACGCCTGCGCGATGCTGAACTGGTGGTGTGGGTCGGCCCGGATATGGAAGCCTTTCTGACCAAATCGCTGACGCAGGTTGCTGCCAATAAGCAGCTATCGATCGGTGAGCTGGCCAGCGTGCAACCGCTATTGATGAAAGGCGACGACGACGATCACGACCATCAGCATGAAGCGAATGAAAGTGGCCATGACCATCATCATGGCGAATATAACATGCATCTCTGGCTGTCGCCGGAAGTGGCGAAAGTGACTGCGATCGCGATTCACGACAGATTATTGGAACTTATGCCGCAAAAGAAGGACAAATTAGACGCAAACCTGCGCCAGTTCGAGGATCAGCTAGCGCAAACCGACAAAAATCTTGTTAAGATGCTTACGCCTGTGCAAGGTAGGGGATATTTTGTTTTTCATGATGCTTATGGCTACTTTGAAAAACACTTTGGCTTGAGCCCACTGGGCCATTTTACCGTCAACCCCGAGATTCAGCCCGGAGCGCAGCGCTTACATCAAATTCGAACACAGTTGGTTGAGCAGAAAGCAGTCTGTGTTTTTGCTGAACCACAATTCAGGCCGGCCGTAATCAATGCCGTCGCCAAGGGTACCAAGGTGCGTTCTGGAACGCTGGACCCGTTAGGCAGCGGCATCGCACTGGGGAAAGACAGCTACGGGAACTTCCTGACAGCGCTGTCCAACCAGTACGTGAGCTGCCTGAAGTAAAGATCATGAGGATATTATTGAGTGCAGAAGATAGTCCGAACTATCGCTCTGGCGTATAACAACCTGCCTCGACCCCATCGCGTCATGCTGGGGTCGTTGACCGTTGTCACCTTGGCCGTCGCCGTTTGGCGGCCTTCGGTTTATCACCCAGAACATACCCCAATCGTTAAAAATGTTGAGTTAGAGTCCAATCAGGTACGCTCTCTGGCACCAGAGGCCAGCGAACCGATAGATGTTGAACAGCCAACCCCCGATGATGACATCCCGCAGGATGAGCTGGACCAGAAGGTCGCCGGTGAGGAAGGTGTGCACGAGTATGTGGTTTCTACCGGCGATACGCTGGGCAGCATTCTGACCCAGTACGGCGTCGAAATGTCGGACGTGTCGCTGCTCTCTTCGCAAAACCGCGATCTGCGTAACCTGAAGATTGGTCAGCAATTGTCATGGACGTTGAATGACGCAGGCGATCTGCAACGCTTGACCTGGGAAGTCTCGCGCCGTGAGACGCGCACCTACGAACGCGTGGGCAATAACTTCAAAGAATCTCAAGAAACCCAGAAGGGTGAATGGCGCAACAGCGTGCTGAGCGGCGAGTTGAACGGCAGCTTTGTCAGCAGCGCTTCTGGCGCTGGCCTGAACCGGGCGGAAATCAATGCGGTGACCAAAGCACTGCAATGGCAACTCGATTTCCGCAAGCTGCGCAAGGGCGATCAATTCGCCGTCTTGATGTCGCGCGAAGAGTTTGACGGCAAGAGCGAACAAAGCCAACTGCTGGGTGTGCGTATGCGCAGCGGCGGCAAAGATTATTATGCGATCCGCGCTGACGACGGCAAGTTCTACGATCGTCAGGGATCCGGTCTGGCACGTGGCTTTATGCGTTTCCCGACCATGAAACAGTTCCGCATCTCTTCCAACTTCAATCCGCGTCGCTTGAATCCGGTCACCGGGCGTGTGGCACCGCACAGAGGGGTCGATTTCTCGATGCCGGTCGGCACTCCGGTGCTGGCCGTGGGCGACGGTGAAGTGGTGGCTGCCAAATACGGCAGCGATACCGGTAACTATGTGGCCATCCGCCATGGTCGCCAATACACCACGCGCTATATGCACCTGAAGAAATCGCTGGTTAAACCGGGGCAGAAGGTCAAACGTGGCGATCGCATTGGGCTTTCTGGTAACACTGGCCGCTCTACCGGCCCACACTTGCATTATGAACTGTGGACCAACCAGCAGGCGGTGAATCCGGTGACGGCCAAGTTGCCGCGTTCCGAAGGGCTGAGTGGTAAAGACCGCAGTGATTATCTGGCGCAGGTGAAAGAAGTGGTTCCACAGCTGCAACTGGATTAACACTTTCTGCCACGTTTGATCCTACATCGGCCTGATTTCGGGCCGATGTTTTTATATTGGCGCCTGTTCGGTGTAAATTGCCTTCTGTAATGAGGGTTATGCCTGACGCGCTGAGCGAAGAGTTGTTACATGCAAAACGAAAAAAAATCGAACGTAGAGTTCATACCACAGTTCCAGAAAGCCTTCTTCCACCCGCGTTACTGGGGAGTGTGGTTGGGAACCGGGCTGATGGCCGGTGTTTCTTTGATCCCGGCGCGCATGCGCGATCCGGTATTGGGCGCTATCGGTAAACTGGCGGGGAAAGTGGCCAAAGGGGCTCGCCGCCGTGCGCGCATCAACCTGCTTTATTGCCTGCCGGAGGTGCCGGAAAATCAGCGTGAACACATTATTGATGAGATGTTCGCCACCGCACCGCAGTCAATGATCCTGATGGCTGAACTGGCCTGTACCAAACCAGAAAAAGTACTTAAGCGCGTGCGTTGGCACGGTGAAGAAGTGCTGGATAAAATTCGTCAGGAAGGCCGTAACGTGATCTTCCTGGTGCCGCACGGTTGGGCGGTGGATGTGCCAGCCATGCTGATGGCTGCGCGTGGTCAGCCGATGGCCGCCATGTTCCATAATCAGAGCAATCCGTTGGTGGATTACTTGTGGAATACCGTGCGCCGCAAATTTGGTGGCCGCATGCATGCGCGCAATGACGGCATCAAACCCTTTATCAGCTCGGTGCGGCAAGGCTATTGGGGGTACTATCTGCCGGATCAGGATCACGGTGCTGAGCACAGTGAGTTTGTCGATTTCTTTGCCACCTATAAAGCCACGCTGCCAGCCGTGGGGCGTTTGATGAAGGTGTGTCGTGCGGCGATTGTGCCGCTGTTCC
This sequence comes from Serratia sp. YWN4, assembly GCF_055790845.1. Taxonomy (NCBI): domain Bacteria; kingdom Pseudomonadati; phylum Pseudomonadota; class Gammaproteobacteria; order Enterobacterales; family Yersiniaceae; genus Serratia; species Serratia sp. YWN4. The sequence continues at coordinate 2,944,937 of NZ_CM147696.1, read as the reverse complement.
CGGTGTATGACGGTAAAACCAGCATGCTGGATATCTATATTCGGGAACCGATGGACGACTTGGCAGAAGCGAACGATAACCGCATTGCCCGCCGGATGAATGAAGAGGTTGAGAATCTGGTTGGCCCGAATCCAGAACAATACACCTGGATCCTGAAACTGCTGAAAACGCGTAAAGCAGGGGAGATCGAACCTTACTCACGCGACGATTTATATCGTTAAGTGTCAGCCTGGTTTTATTTGCTGAAAGTCGAATGGGAGTTACCGTTCGGCTTTTTTGTTACTGCAATTACAAATGAACCATACAGCCTTGCTGAATCAGGCGATCGATCACCTGCGGGTAGCGGCTAAAGTCATTCCAGCGTAAATCCAGCCGACGCAGATTTTTCATTTGCGCCATGCTCGGTGGCAACTCGCTCAAGTGATTCGCGCGCAGATCCAATGATACCAGTGAGTCCAAAGTACCGAAGTCATCAGGCAGTTGGGTCAGCTTGTTGAAGCGCAGATTCAGCGTGGTCAGGCTAGGCAACTGGCAAAAGGCATCCGGCAAGCGCGAAACGGCATTGTTTTCCAGATCGAGCACCATAAGTTTGCTGAGTTGAGCGATTTCGTCGGGTAATGTTTCGATACGGTTCTTCATCAGATGTAATTCACGCAACTGGCGCAACATGCCGATCTCGGCCGGAATCGCAGAAATTTGATTGTTGTAAAGGCGAAGTTCCTGCAACGCACTCAGCGAGAATACGGCGGCCGGTATCATCGCCAGTTGATTATCGGTCAGATTCAGATAGCGCAGCGCTTGCAACTGCCGCACCGAATCAGGCAAATCGCTGAACTTATTGTCGCTCAGATACAGATAGTGTAATCCGCACAATGCTCCTATCTCTGCTGGAATGAACCGTGCCTGGTTATGGCCGAAATCAAACATCTCCAATTGCGTTAACAGCCCAATCTCCGCTGGCAGATGGGTAATGTTATTACAGGAAATGTTCAGCACTTTCAGATGGCGATGGTGGAAGATCTGCTCGGGAAAAGTGGTCAGGTAATTATTGTACAGGCTTATTTTTTGCAGAGCGGTTCCTGAGAGGTTTGCATTGTCGAGGTTTTCTAACCGCTGACCATCCAGGTCCAGCACTTCAGGGTTTTCGGGCAGTGGTTGTAGATGATGCTGATGCAGCATGAAAGAACTCCGAAGGCCGTAGAGTATTTGGCGAGCAAGAAAACAAAAGGCCAGTCAGGGTTAATCGACTGGCCTTGAAACATCTGGCGTAATTACTCTACGCGCAGGATGCGGGTGGTATTGGTGGTGCCGACGGTGCTCATGACGTCACCTTGAGTAACAAGCACCAGATCGCCGGACACCAGGAAGCCTTTGTCGCGTAAGCGAGTGATGGCGTCATTGGCAGCGGCTACGCCATCGCTGTGGCTACCAAAGTACACTGGCGTAACGCCACGGTACAGAGCGGTCAGGTTCAGCGTGTGCTCATGGCGCGACATGGCGAAGATCGGCAGGCCGGAGCTGATACGTGACATCATCAGCGCGGTACGGCCAGACTCGGTCATAGCGATAATGGCGGTAACCCCCTTCAGGTGGTTAGCCGCATACATGGTCGACATGGCAATCGCTTCTTCGACGTTGTCGAACTGCACATCCAGGCGGTGTTTGGAAACGTTGATGCTTGGGATTTTTTCAGCACCCAGGCAGACACGCGCCATCGCAGCGACGGTTTCGGCAGGATACTGGCCAGCCGCAGTTTCGGCAGACAGCATCACCGCATCGGTACCATCCAGCACGGCGTTTGCCACGTCCATCACTTCGGCACGGGTTGGCATCGGGTTGGTGATCATCGACTCCATCATCTGGGTCGCGGTGATCACCGCGCGATTCAGCGTACGGGCACGGCGGATCAGTTTCTTCTGGATACCGACCAGTTCCGGATCGCCGATTTCCACCCCTAAATCACCACGGGCAACCATCACCACGTCAGAAGCCAGGATGATATCGTCCATGGCTTCGTCGCTGGCCACCGCTTCGGCACGTTCGACTTTCGAAACGATTTTGGCGTTACAGCCTGCATCGCGCGCCAAGCGGCGAGCATAGTTCAGGTCTTCGCCGGTACGCGGGAAGGAGACGGCCAGGTAGTCGACGCCAATTTTGGCGGCGGTAATAATATCGGCCTTATCTTTCTCGGTCAGGGCTTCAGCCGACAGGCCACCGCCCAGTTTGTTGATGCCTTTATTGTTCGACAGTGGGCCGCCGACGGTCACTTCGGTGAACACTTTCATGCCCTGAACTTCAATAATCTTCAGCTGTACGCGGCCATCATCCAGCAGCAGGACATCGCCCGGCACCACGTCGGCAGGCAGGCCTTTATAGTCGATACCGACTTTTTCTTTATCGCCTTCGCCTATCGACAGGTTGGCATCAAGCAGGAATTTATCCCCGACGTTAAGGAAAATTTTGCCTTCCTTAAAGGTGGAAACACGAATTTTTGGCCCTTGAAGATCGCCTAAGATAGCGACATGACGCCCCAATTTGGCAGCAATCTCGCGCACTTTATTTGCACGAGCCTGATGGTCTTCTGCGCTGCCATGGGAAAAGTTAAGCCGAACTACGTTCGCACCGGCGGCAATGATCTTTTCCAGATTATTGTCGCGGTCGGTAGCCGGACCCAGTGTGGTAACGATTTTGGTTCTTCTGAGCCGTCTGGACATGTATTACTCCGTTGACTGGTAAAGCAAGTATTGGTGTTGCTAAACGTTAGGATAACGAAACCGGATGAGAACAGCTACTTTAGTGGGTAGACGTTTCACTCAGGCTATCCTTATGAGTGTAAAAACACGGTACAACTTTAAATTCCGCCGTTTAAATCATTACCCTGAACAGCGGTTTTCAAATCCGTTATGAATCAAAACTGTTAGGAATGACAACGTCCTTATCAAAGCGCGATTCTTTCAATGCTTCCTTGACCCGCTTCAAGTTATCTCTGAATTTAGCCCCGCGGCGCAAGGTAAATCCGGTTGCCAGCACGTCGATGAGCGTTAACTGAGCAATCCGTGACACCATCGGCATGTAGACATCGGTATCTTCCGGCACATCGAGCAGCAGGGCGAGTGTGGCTTCTTTGGCCAACGGAGTATCGTGTGAGGTGATAGCAATAACCGTTGCGTCGTTTTCACGTGCCAAGTGGGCCATTTCCACCAAGTTTTTGGTGCGCCCGGTGTGTGAGATCAATACCACCACGTCGCCTTCCGTCGAGTTCATGCAACTCATGCGCTGCATCACGATATCGTCGAAATACACCACCGGAATATTAAAGCGGAAAAACTTGTTCATCGCGTCATGCGCGACAGCAGCTGAAGCGCCTAAACCGAAGAAAGAGATTTTTTTTGCCTGGGTCAACAGGTCAACCGCACGATTAATCGCGGCAATGTCGAGATTTGCCTTTACTGTATCCAGGCTGGCCATAACGGATTCAAAGATTTTACTGGTGTAGGCATCAACGCTGTCGTTTTCTTCTACGTTACGGTTTACGTAGGGCGTGCCATTGGCCAGACTTTGTGCCAGATGCAATTTGAAATCTGGGAACCCCTTGGTATCAAGGCGGCGACAAAAACGGTTGACGGTAGGCTCACTGACATCGGCCATTTTAGCCAATGTGGCGATGCTTGAGTGAATGGCGGTTTGCGGGGAGGCGAGGATCACCTCGGCGACTTTCCTTTCAGATTTGCTCAGGATCTCCAGATGGCTCTGGATTTTTTCCAGCGTATTCATATAGCGAGAGTCACTCATAGGGTATGTCGATTTCATTCAAAGGAGAAATCAATGCCAGTTTGGTGAAAATATACTACGTGCTGGTAACCGTTGGCAGTCTCGACCAGGGATAAACTGGCTTTTTTCACCAGAACATGACCTGTGTCTAACTTTCATAATGGTAAAAGAGCGTCAAAAAAGACAGAAAATTACAGTTTTTCCTTCTGCCAGCGGTGTTAGCGCTGTGCCGGGGTTAACACGCAGTTTCTGAGGTTTTTTTCTGCTTTTTATCTGGGTTTACTGGCTGTAGTCAAAAAGAGTACATTAGTAATGTAAGAAAATTACAGATATCCTGCAACGAGGAGATGAACATGGCGGTAACCTCTACAGCCCAGGCATGCGACCTGGTTATTTTCGGCGCGAAAGGCGATTTGGCGCGTCGTAAACTGCTGCCTTCCCTGTACCAATTAGAGAAAGCCGGTCACATCCACCCGGATACCCGTATTATCGGTGTCGGTCGTGCCGAGTGGGATAAAGAAGCCTATACCAAGGTGGTCAAGGAAGCGCTTGGCACCTTTATGAAAGAAGAGCTGAACGATGAGCTGTGGGCCACGCTGAGTGCCCGTCTGGATTTCTGCAACCTGGACGTGAATGACAGCAAACACTTTGCCAATCTAGGCAAGATGCTGGACCAAAAAAATCGTACCACCATTAACTATTTTGCCATGCCGCCAAGCACTTTCGGTGCTATCTGCAAAGGGTTGGGCGAAGCCAAATTGAATAAAGAACCCGCGCGCGTGGTGATGGAAAAACCGCTGGGTACCGATCTGGCCTCTTCCCGCGTGATCAACGATCAGGTGGCGGAATATTTTAACGAATGCCAGGTCTACCGCATCGACCATTATCTGGGCAAAGAAACGGTACTGAACCTGTTGGCACTGCGTTTTGCCAACTCCTTGTTCGCCTCTAACTGGGATAACCGCACCATCGATCACGTGCAGATTACGGTGGCAGAAGAGGTGGGGATTGAAGGGCGCTGGGGTTATTTCGATCAGGCCGGCCAGATGCGCGACATGATCCAGAATCACTTGCTGCAGATCCTGACCATGATTGCCATGTCACCACCGGCGGATTTGACCACCGATCGCATTCGTGACGAGAAAGTGAAAGTGCTGCGCTCGCTGCGCCGTATCAATCAGACCAATGTGCGGGAAACCACCGTGCGTGGTCAGTACACCGCGGGCTTTGTGCAGGGCAGAAAAGTGCCGGGTTATCTGGAAGAGGAAGGTGCCAACAAGAGCAGTAATACCGAAACCTTCGTTTCCATCCGGGTGGATATCGACAATTGGCAATGGGCCGGTGTGCCGTTCTATCTGCGTACCGGTAAGCGTTTGCCAACCAAATGCTCGGAAGTGGTGGTGTACTTCAAGAACCCACCGCTGAACCTGTTCCGTGATTCGTACCAACAGTTGCCGCAGAACAAGTTGACGATCCGTTTGCAGCCGGATGAAGGAATCGAAATCCAGGTGCTGAATAAGGTGCCGGGTCTGGATCACAAACACCGCCTGCAAACCACCAAATTGGATCTGAGCTTCTCGGAAACCTTTAACCAGGAGCACGTAGCGGACGCCTACGAGCGCCTGCTGCTGGAAACTATGCGCGGTATCCAGGCGCTGTTCGTGCGCCGTGATGAGGTGGAAGAAGCCTGGAAGTGGGTTGACTCCATCATGGACGCGTGGAAAGCGGATAACGAAGCACCCAAACCTTACCAGTCCGGTACTTGGGGCCCAGTGGCCTCCGTGGCGATGATCACCCGTGATGGCCGTTCCTGGAATGAGTTCGAGTAAAGACTCTGCCGGCAGTTGCTCTGCCGGTTTTTTTACCCGCTTCAGGCGGGCTAGCGGTACGGTCGGAATCCGCAGTGATGCGGAGCCCTGTGGCAGGGGCGTGCCATACACAAACCGAAAGTAGTGGAGATAACGACGATGAAAAACTGGAAAACCAGCGCAGAACAGATCCTGACGGCAGGCCCAGTCGTTCCGGTTATTGTGATCAACAAACTGGAACATGCGGTGCCGCTGGCTAAAGCGCTGGTTGCGGGTGGCGTGCGCGTACTGGAAGTGACGTTGCGCACGGCCTGCGCGATGGATGCAATCCGTGCGATCGCCAAAGAAGTCCCGGACGCCATTATCGGTGCGGGAACGGTGATTAACACTCAGCAATTGCATGAAGTGACCGAAGCCGGTGCGCAATTTGCTATCAGCCCAGGCCTGACCGACAGCCTGCTGAAAGCAGCAACCGCAGGCAGTATTCCGTTGATCCCAGGTATCAGCACGGTTTCTGAACTGATGCTGGGTATGGATCACGGCCTGCGCGAGTTCAAGTTCTTCCCGGCTGAAGCTAATGGCGGTGTTAAAGCGCTGCAAGCGATCGGCGGCCCGTTCCCGCAGATTCGTTTCTGCCCAACCGGCGGGATCACACCAAATAACTATCGTGATTACCTGGCACTGAAAAGCGTGCTGTGTATCGGTGGTTCCTGGTTGGTACCAGCCGACGCACTGGAAACAGGCGACTACGCCCGCATCACCGAATTGGCGCGTGAAGCCGTTAAAGGCGCTAGCGCCTAAGCACCTTTTTCAGGCCGCTAACCTCTGCAAAGCTCGGTGTCATACCGGGCTTTTTTAATTTTTAAAAACATTAACATTCTTATTTTTAAACCGTTTTTAACTGCATTTTGTGAAAACGGCGGTTTGCTTTATCATTTTTGCTGTGGTAAAACTAAAGCAGTTGAAAATATTATATTCATGAGGATATTGGGCAAATCGCACGGTGTGCGGCTGAAGATATAGAATAATTATGATGATACTTAATGGAATTACCCTCAGAACTTCTACTTGCCAACTTTTCCTTTCTGCTATCCTTGCCAGTGAGCATCACTGGTGCAGCGAGCTATAGCGTCTTTCTCCTTTAACCGGTGCTAATGACAGGTTTTATTCCTGCTCATTTGGCGTAACCGGGCCAATGTTCTTACAGCATTCGGGTAGGTTTATCCCCAGGGATCTCTGCGTCTCAAGCGCCGCCGTGCGCCGGTTTGACGAGATTAATCGGGATAAATACGCCTTAGCGTGCGTTATTCGCCGTTTGGGAGAAAAATGATGATTTATTGGATATTTTTAGGCTTTGCCATCGTTGCTGAAATTATCGGTACCCTGTCCATGAAATACGCCAGCGTTAGCGGGGGCATGACCGGGCATATTGTGATGTATGTGATGATTACCGGTTCCTATGTGATGCTGTCGTTAGCGGTAAAACGCGTGGCGCTGGGCGTGGCTTATGCGTTGTGGGAAGGGATCGGCATTCTGTTTATTACCCTGTTCAGCGTGATGCTGTTTGATGAACCGATTTCTGCGCTGAAAGTGCTGGGGTTAGTGACATTGATCGCCGGGATCCTGCTGGTGAAATCTGGCACCCGCAAAGCACGAAAACAGGTCAGCCCTCGAGGTGATAACCATGCAACAGCTTGAGTGGTATCACATAGGGTTCCTGGCATTGGCCATCGTGCTTGAGATTATCGCTAACATCTTTCTGAAAATGTCAGACGGTTTCAGTAAAGTTTGGCTGGGGCTGTTATCACTATTGACAGTACTAGGGGCGTTCAGTGCGCTGGCGCAGGCAGTTAAGGGAATCGACCTGTCGGTGGCCTATGCGCTGTGGGGTGGTTTCGGTATCGCCGCCACGATCGCCGCAGGCTGGATCTTGTTCGGGCAGCGCTTAAATACTAAAGGCTGGATTGGCCTGGTGTTGCTGCTGGTAGGTATGGTGATGATCAAACTGGCCTGAAACAGAAAACCGCAGGTTTGTCGCCTGCGGTGAGGTTGATGACAACGTGGTTTTTAAGCCCGAGATACTCGGGCCTAGAGCACCGAGGGGCGCTCCGGCGGCTTACGCCGCTACGACCCCTTCGGCACGCTCTCCCTAATATCTGGCTTTGTCAGCTGTCTGACCGCAGGTTTGTCGCCTGCGGTTTTCTTTTACAGTGCCGCGATAATCTTGATTTCGACTTTGAATTTCGGATTCATCAGCTTGGCCTGCACGGTGCAGCGCACCGGCGCGCTGCCAGCCACCACCCAGGCATCCCAGGCGGCATTCATGGCGGCAAAGTCATCGCCGTCAGCCAGGAAGATGGTCGCATCTAATACCCGGCTCTTGTCCGACCCCACGCGAGTCAGCAAGATATCAATAGCGGCCAGTGCGTTGGCGGTTTGTGCCGTGGCGTCCTCATCGAGGTTTTCCGGCACGCTGGTGTAATAAATGGTGTCATTGTGGATCACGGCTTCAGACCAGCGATGTGCTGGATCAATACGTTCGATATTCATTCAATTATCTCCCTATCATCAACCGCATAAGGGTAACATAGCCATCGCAGGATGTGTGCTGCAATAAAGTCGACGGTAGCAGCTTAGCAGGCTTGGCAAGTACCCAAAGTACTTGGAGTTGTAGCTAGGCGGCAAGGGCGTGAGTCCCCAGGAGCATAGATAACTATGTGACTGGGGTGAACACCCGCAGCCAACAACGCTGCAACTTCAAGTAATAAGGGTATAATCACCGCTGAATAATACCGACAGAGAGATAGCGTGGCAGACGATTTCGCACCAGAAGGCGCCTTGGCGCAGGCAATTAAAGGTTTCAAACCCCGTGAACCGCAGCGCTTGATGGCCGAAGCGGTGACAGAAGCGATCAATTTCAAACAGGAACTGGTGGTTGAAGCGGGCACCGGTACCGGCAAAACCTATGCCTATCTGGCTCCGGCGCTGCGCTCCAAGCGCAAGGTGATTATTTCCACCGGCTCCAAAGCGTTGCAGGATCAGCTCTATGCGCGCGATCTTCCTACCGTCGCCAAGGCATTAAAATACAAAGGCAAGTTGGCGCTGCTGAAAGGGCGTTCCAACTACCTGTGCCTGGAGCGCCTCGAACAGCAGTCGATGGCCGGTGGTGAACTGGCGGGGCAAACGCTGGTGGATCTGGTGCGCTTGCGCAGTTGGTCGTCACAAACGGAAGAAGGGGACATCAGCTCCTGTAGCGACGTGGCGGAAGACAGTTTCGTCTGGCCGTTGGTGACCAGCACCAACGATAACTGCCTGGGCAGCGATTGCCCGTTGTATAAAGAGTGCTTTGTGGTCAAGGCGCGCCGCCGCGCGATGGATGCCGATGTGGTGGTGGTGAACCACCATCTGTTCTTGGCGGATATGGTGGTCAAAGAGGGCGGGTTTGCCGAACTGATCCCGGAAGCGGACGTGATGATTTTCGACGAAGCGCATCAGATCCCGGATATCGCCAGCCAGTATTTTGGCAAGCAACTCACCAGCCGCCAACTGCTGGATCTGGCGAAAGATATCACCATCGCTTACCGCACCGAAGTGCGTGATACGGCGCAGTTGCAAAAAAGTGCCGATCGCCTCAGCCAAAGCACTCAGGATTTTCGCCTGGCGCTAGGGGAACCGGGTTTTCGCGGTAATCTGCGCGAAGTGCTGGCACAACCGAACGTTCAGCGGGCGCTGGTGTTGCTCGATGACGCATTGGAACTCTGTTACGACGTGGTCAAACTTTCCCTAGGTCGTTCGGCGTTGCTGGATGCCGCGTTTGAGCGCGCGACGCAGTATCGTACCCGGCTCAAACGGCTGAAAGAGGTCAACGAACCAGGATTCAGCTACTGGTATGAATGCAATTCGCGCCATTTTGTGCTGGCGCTGACCCCGTTGACGGTGGCCGAACGTTTTCGTGAAATGCTCGACGAGAAGCCGGGCAGCTGGATCTTTACCTCGGCAACGCTGTCGGTTAACGAGCAGATGGGCCATTTCACCGAGCGTCTGGGGTTGAATAAAGCCAAAACGCTGCTGCTAGCCAGCCCGTTTGATTATGCTAATCAGGCGTTGCTGTGCGTGCCGCGTTTCCTGCCTTCACCCAATCAGCCCGGCGGTGCCCGCCAATTGGCGCGTATGCTGCGGCCTTTGATCGAAGCCAATCAGGGGCGCTGTTTCTTCCTTTGCACCTCGCACCAGATGATGCGCGAACTGGCAGAGGAGTTCCGTGCCACGCTGACGTTGCCGGTGCTGTTGCAAGGGGAAACCAGTAAGGGCCAACTGTTGGCGCAGTTTGTCGAAGCGGGCAATGCGCTATTGGTGGCCACCAGCAGCTTCTGGGAAGGGGTGGACGTACGGGGTGATGCGCTTTCCTGTGTGATTATCGATAAACTGCCGTTTACCTCGCCTGACGATCCGCTGCTGAAAGCGCGCCTTGAGGATTGCCGCCTGCGCGGTGGCGATCCGTTTAACGATGTGCAACTACCGGATGCGGTGATTACCCTGAAACAGGGCGTTGGCCGCTTGATTCGCGATACTGACGATCGGGGCGTGCTGGTGATTTGTGACAACCGTTTGGTGATGCGCCCCTATGGCGAGGTGTTCCTCAACAGCTTGCCGCCGACACCGCGTACCCGCGATCTGGCACAGGCAATCGCCTTTCTCAAGGCGAAATGCTAGCGGATAGGCGCGACTTCAGGGCTGTGCTACAATGCGCGCCCTGTATGAAACCACTGACTTTTCCCGCCTGAGGTTTGGCATGTCCACGCGAATTTTAGCGATCGATACGGCGACGGAAGCATGTTCTGTCGCTATCTGGAATCAAGGCGAAATCCACGCCCTGTTCGAACTGTGTCCACGCGAACACACTCAGCGTATTTTACCCTTAGTGCAACAAGTGCTGGCCGAAGCCGGATTAACCTTGGCTCAGCTTGATGCGCTGGCCTTTGGCCGTGGGCCGGGCAGCTTTACCGGTGTGCGTATTGGCATTGGTATCGCCCAAGGGTTGGCGCTGGGTGCCGATCTCCCCATGCTCGGGATCTCTACCTTGCAAACCATGGCGCAAGGCGCTTGGCGTATGACCGGTGCACAGCGCGTGCTGGCGGCGATCGACGCACGCATGGGCGAAGTTTACTGGGGCCAGTTCGAGCGCCAGCATGATGGTCGCTGGTTGGAGAGCGAAGGTGAAGCGGTGCTGTCGCCGCCGCAGGTGCTGGAGCGTGCCCAACGCTTGCAGGGCAACTGGGCCTATGCGGGCACCGGTTGGCAAACCTACCCGGACCTGGTTGCTGGCACTTCTCTCAAGCTGACTGATGGGCAAATGCTGTTGCCGCAGGCCGAAGACATGTTGCCATTGGCGTTGCAAGTCTGGCAGCAGGGGCTGGCGGTGAGCGTCGAAAACGCTGAACCCACCTATCTGCGCAATGAAGTCACCTGGAAGAAACTGCCGGGCCGCGAATAATTACACTATTATTATTATGTTGTCATTGATGTCGGAAATACGCCCGCCTGCAACTTGCGCTAAGGAATGCGGTCGAAGTTACAGCCAATTCAGGAGATTGCGACGATGCTGACCCGCACTTTGAGTAAAAAACGATTAACTCTGGCGATTGCCAGCAGTGTGTTGGCGCTCTCCGGTTGCGTCACTATTCCGGATGCTCTTCAGGGAACCAGTGCTACGCCAGTGGATCAACTGTCTACGGTGCAAAATGCACCGCATTTGTTTACCGGTGTCGAGGCGCGTTTTGGCGGCACGGTAGTTGCCATGACCAACGAACAGGGTCGTACGGTGTTGGAGATCGCTGCGGTGCCGTTGGATGCCGGTGCTCGCCCTATTTTGGGGGAACCTTCGCAGGGGCGGTTGCTGGCTTCGGTTAACGGCTTCCTTGATCCGGTCGATTTCAATCGGCAGTTGATCACGGTAGTGGGGCCGATTACCGGTGTCCGCGAAGGCAAAATCGGTATGACGCCATACCGGTTTGTCACCATGAATGCCACCGGTTTCAAGCGCTGGCGCATTGCTCAGCAGATTGTGATGCCCCCGCAACCGATGGGGCCATGGGGACCTTGGGGGCCGCGTCATGACCCTTGGGGGCCAGGTTGGGGAGGCGGACCAGGATGGTACAATCCTGGCCCAGCCCGGATACAGACCTTGGTTGTCCCGTAAGTTTGTTCATTCTGATAGGCGGCTTAATAGCCGCCTTATTCTTTTTTGCGCAAGAGCGCGTTAGCAATTAGTGACCTACATCGCAACCTGAGTATTGTTTAAAACTCAAACTGGTACGCTGAGTTAAAATATTGTTAAAGCTTGGCCGTAAGTTGGGGGGCTGCGATGATAATTAGCAAAAATTTCAGGAGTAATAGCTTGGATAAGGTCTGGTTAAAACGTTACCCGGCAGATGTTCCGGCAGAGATTGACGCCGATCACTACACATCTCTGATCGAAGTATTTGAAAATGCGGCCTTACGTTATGCGGATCAGCCCGCTTTTATCAACATGGGCGAGGTGATGACCTTCCGCAAGTTGGAAGAGCGCAGCCGGGCGTTTGCTGCTTATCTGCAAAATGAATTGGGGCTGAAAAAGGGCGATCGTGTCGCACTGATGATGCCAAACCTGCTGCAATATCCGATCGCCCTGTTTGGTATTTTGCGTGCTGGCATGGTGGTGGTGAATGTCAACCCGCTGTATACACCGCGTGAATTGGAACATCAGTTGAACGATAGCGGCGCCAGCGCCATTGTGATTGTCTCCAACTTTGCCCATACGCTGGAAAAAGTGGTGTTCCAAACCCAGGTGAAACACGTGATTTTGACGCGCATGGGCGATCAGCTCTCTGCGGCCAAAGGTACGCTGGTGAACTTTGTGGTGAAATACATCAAGCGTTTGGTGCCTAAATACCATCTGCCGGACGCGATCTCTTTTCGCAGTGCGTTACAGCGTGGTCGTCGTCTGCAATACGTCAAACCGGATGTCGTCAATACCGACTTGGCCTTTCTGCAATATACCGGCGGCACCACCGGTGTGGCTAAAGGCGCGATGCTGACTCACCGTAATATGCAGGCTAACCTGGCTCAGGCGAAAGCAGCCTATGTTCCTTTGCTGCGTGACGGGCAGGAACTGGTGGTGACGGCGCTGCCGCTGTATCACATCTTTGCCTTGACGGTGAACTGCTTGCTGTTTGTGGAACTGGGAGGGCGCAGCCTGCTGATCACCAATCCGCGTGATATTCCAGGGATGGTGAAGGAATTGGCGAAATATCCGTTCACCGCCATGACCGGTGTGAACACATTATTCAATGCGTTGCTGAATAATGAAGATTTCCAGAAACTCGATTTTTCCACGCTGCGGCTGTCGGTAGGCGGCGGCATGTCGGTGCAGAAAGCGGTAGCGGAACGGTGGGAAAAACTGACTGGCAAACACTTGCTTGAGGGCTACGGCCTGACTGAATGCTCTCCGCTGGTATCAGGCAATCCGCACGATCTGAAGCATTATAGTGGTAGTATTGGTTTGCCGGTTCCCTCCACTGATATTCGTTTAGTGGATGATGATGGTAAAGATGTTCCTGCTGGTAATCCCGGTGAACTGTGGGTCAAAGGCCCGCAAGTTATGTTAGGCTATTGGCAGCGGCCAGACGCAACAGATGAAGTGTTGAAAGATGGCTGGCTCGCGACCGGAGATGTCGTTACAGTAGATGACGAAGGTTTTATTCGCATCGTCGATCGTAAGAAAGATATGATCCTGGTTTCCGGATTTAACGTTTATCCGAACGAAATCGAAGATGTGGTCAGCCAGCATCCGAAAGTTCTGGAGTGTGCGGCGATCGGCGTGCCGAGCGGGGCTTCTGGTGAAGCCGTGAAGATTTGTGTCGTGAAGAAAGACGCCTCACTCACCAGTGAGGAGTTGCTCACCCACTGCCGCCGGCATCTCACCGGGTATAAAGTGCCAAAAATTGTTGAGTTCCGTGACGAATTGCCGAAGTCGAACGTTGGCAAAATTTTGCGCCGGGAACTGCGTGACGAACAAAAAAAGCCGAAAGCAGCTGATGCTGCCTAGGTAATGTCGTTACAACTCCTTATTAACAACGCCGGTTTATGCCGGCGTTGTTGTGTTTGAATCATGAAATACCCATTTCCTCCGTGCAGGATAGCGGGTAAACGATAAAGAGAATGACGTTTTGAATTATCAGTTGATCACTACCGACGCTGGCTTGCAACAGGTCTGCGAGCAGGCAAGAAACCATGCCCAGATTGCGCTGGACACCGAGTTCGTAAGAACGCGTACCTATTATCCGCAGTTAGGCCTGATCCAGTTATACGATGGTGAACAACTTTCCCTGATTGATCCACTGCCCATCAAACAATGGCAGCCGTTTATCGATCTGCTGGCTGATACCGGCGTAGTGAAGTTCCTGCATGCCGGTAGTGAAGACCTGGAAGTTTTCCTCAATGCCTTCAAAACGCTGCCGACGCCGATGATTGATACTCAGATCCTGGCGGCGTTTAGCGGCCATGCGCTGTCTTGCGGTTTTGCCAAACTGGTGGCGGAGTATATGCAGGTCGAGCTGGATAAAAGTGAATCCCGTACCGACTGGTTGGCGCGGCCATTAACGGAGCGGCAGTGCATTTATGCTGCTGCCGATGTGTTCTATCTGTTGCCGATGGCCAAGCAACTGGTACAGGAAACCGAAGAAGCGGGCTGCACCGGGGCTGCACACAGTGAATGTTTATTGCTCTGCCAGCGTCGTAGTGAAACGTTAGCGCCAGAACTGGCATATCGCGAGATCACCAACGCCTGGCAATTGCGGCCGCGTCAGTTAGGCTGCTTGCAGAAACTGGCTGAATGGCGCTTGCGCCAGGCCCGTGAGCGCGATTTGGCGGTGAACTTTGTGGTGCGTGAAGAGAACCTGTGGGCCGTTGCCCGCTACATGCCAGCGTCGCTGGGGGAGCTTGATGCACTTGGGCTGAGTGGGCCGGAGATTCGTTATCATGGCAAAACGCTGGTTGCTCTGGTGGCAGAAGCTAACGCGCTTGATGAGTCAGCATTGCCTGAACCAATAACTAATCTGATCGACCAGCCGGGTTACAAGAAAGTCTTCAAGGAAATCAAAGCGGTTATTACCGAAGTGAGTGAAAAGAGCGGTTTAAGCAGCGAACTGCTGGCCTCACGTCGGCAGATTAACCAATTGCTAAATTGGCATTGGAAACTGAAAGGTAACGAGAATCAGCCTGAGTTAATCAGTGGCTGGCGTGGTGATTTATTGGCAGCACCCTTGCAGGATATCTTGAAGAATTATTAATCGCTAACCAGAAAAATGGGGCAGTGTAAGCCTGACTGTTCCATTTTTTGCAGAAATAACGTCGTAAAAAGTTTAACAACCGCTAAAAAATAATCCCTTCAGATTAATTGTGAATTATCTCGGTGCCAAAAAGATCGTTATTCGTGTTTCTTACCTTGCTGCATGTATATATATACAGTCACCCCCTGCATAAAATAGACAGGGGGTAATTAATGCGCTGCAATCATTTAGGTGTTTCTTCCGATTCCGGTAGCGTCACGTTCAGTTCAAGTACCGAAATATCGTCCCCTTTATGCTCGAACTGCACATGCAGCATTTCAGGATCGATTTGAATGTATTTACAAATTACCGCTAGAATGTCGCGTTTTAAATCAGGCAGATAGTGGGGCTCGCTGTCCCCACGGCGACGTTCTGCGACGATAATTTGCAGCCGTTCCTTGGCTACACTGGCTGTTGATTTTTTGCGGGACAGAAAGAAGTCTAACAAAGCCATGGTTTATCCCCCAAAAAGGCGTTTCAGGAAGCCCTTTTTCTCTTCTTCGATGAAGCGGAATGGGCGTTCTTCTCCTAACAGACGGTGAACGGTATCGTCATAGGCCTTACCGGCGTCTGACTCATTATCAAGGATAACAGGTTCACCCTGATTGGAGGCGCGTAATACGGACTGATCTTCCGGAATGACGCCAACCAGCGGAATACGCAGGATTTCCAGCACGTCTTCCATACTCAGCATGTCGCCACGGCTGACGCGGCCCGGATTGTAACGGGTCAGCAGCAGATGTTCCTTGATTGGTGGTTCCCCTTTCTCGGCACGGCGTGATTTGGAGGCCAGAATGCCAAGGATACGGTCGGAGTCACGTACGGAGGACACTTCCGGGTTGGTGGTGATGATAGCTTCATCGGCGAAATACAGCGCCATCAGCGCGCCGGTTTCGATACCCGCCGGAGAGTCGCAAACCACAAATTCAAATCCCATCTCGTCGAGATCGTTGAGGATTTTCTCAACGCCTTCGAAGGTCAGCGCATCTTTATCACGCGTTTGCGAAGCGGGCAGGATGTAGAGGTTCTCGGTGCGTTTGTCTTTGATTAACGCCTGGTTCAGCGTGGCATCACCCTGAATAACGTTAACAAAATCATAAACTACCCGGCGTTCACAGCCCATGATCAGGTCAAGATTACGCAGACCGATATCGAAGTCGATCACCACGGTTTTCTTGCCTTTTTGGGCTAAGCCGGTAGCAATGGCCGCGCTTGATGTGGTCTTGCCAACGCCCCCTTTACCCGATGTAACAACAATAATGCGTGCCATGAAATGGATTCCTTGTCAAAAGGGCTTAATTTAAAGGTTGTATGGTTAAAGCGTTATCCAACAGGCTGAGCCGCGCTGCCTGCCCGAAGAAGTCGGACGGGATCTGATCGCTCAACCAATACTGCCCTGCGATAGAGACTAGCTCAGCACCCAGGTGCGTACAAAAAATCTGGCACTGAGCATCGCCGGAGGCACCAGCCAGTGCACGGCCACGCATCGTGCCGTAAACATGAATGTTGCCGTCGGCAATCAATTCTGCACCGGCGCTGACGCTGCTGGTGACGATCAAATCACTGTTGCGGGCATAAATCTGTTGGCCGGAACGGACAGGAGCACTGATGATACGCGTTTTGGCGGGGGTATTTTCTGGCACCGGCGCGGCGACAGGAGCGGCCATCTTCTGGCTTTTACCTTCATTCAGCAATGGCAAACCGGCACGGGCGATCGCCCGTTTTTGCCGCTCGTCTTTGCAACCGCTGATACCGACCACACGTAAACCCGCAGCCGTGACAGCCTGTTGAATGTCTTTCCAGTTTGCATCACCGTTCAGCGTTGCAACATTGATCACAACAGGGGCATTTTTAAGAAAAGCCGGAGCTTGCTCCACCTTTTCCTGCAATGCCTGACGTATTACCTCGGGTTCCGAATTATACAAATGAACAACCGATAGGGTAAAACTGCTGCCTTTTAGCTCAATTGGCGATTGTGACATCTATCCTGACTCAGTCTCAGCAACGTTAAATCCCCAGAATGCCACTCGGGGTGCGATATTCCGAAGTACTATAAGCATGTTATAGTCAGAGTTATATCCAGGCAAGACGCTGCCTCAATTAAATAGAGTTAAAAAAATGCTTTGTGTGATCTATAGAAGCCCAAAACGTGATCAAACTTATCTTTATGTCGAAAAAAAAGACGATTTCTCTCGAGTGCCGGAAGAGTTGATGAAAAGCTTTGGTACGCCTCAGTTCTCGATGATGCTTTCACTCGACGGGCGCAAGAAATTGGCCTCGGCAGATATTGAAACGGTGAAAGAAGCGTTGCAACAGGATGGCTTTTATCTGCAATTCCCGCCACCGGTGGAAAACTTATTAAACCTGCATCTGTCTGACAGCAAGAAATAACCCTCACGGGTTTTCAGCGCGGAGTTAAACGCCGGTTCTTTGAATATTCTGATTCAGGCCGCAGGTCATCAAAGTTAGGGAAAGTCATGATGAAGTTATCGACAGCGTCGATAGTATTAACCGCGCTGATCCTCGGTGGCTGCGTTCGGCAGATTGTTGCGGCTCCGCTGCCTGCGCCATCAACGCAGGGCAGTTCGCTGGCGGAAACCGGACGCGATCCGGCTGAGTTCCCGGCTTATGTTGAGCAGTTGAAGCATCAAGCGCTGACGCAAGGCATCAGCCAGACGACGGTCGGCAGCGCTTTTGCCAACGTGCATTTTGTTGATCGGGTGGTCAACGCCGATCGCAATCAGTTGGAAAAGAAAACCACGCTGGACGATTATCTGAAGCGCGTATTACCGGCCTGGAAAATCCAGCGCGGGCGCGAAATGGCTCAGCAATATCAACCACAACTGGCACGAGCGGCCGCGCGTTATGGTGTGCCGGAGCGCTATATTGTTGCGTTGTGGGGCATGGAAAGTGGCTTTGGTAAGATACAGGGGAAGGAAGATGTCATTTCAGCCCTGGCGACCTTGGCGTTTGAAGGGCGGCGCGAGGCGTTTTTCAGTAAACAGTTGATGGCGGCACTGCATATTATTGAACAAGGGCATATCGATCCTGAGGGGCTGAAAGGCTCGTGGGCGGGGGCGATGGGGCAGTGTCAGTTTATGCCGACGTCGTTCCTGACTTATGCCGTAGACGGTGATGGCGATGGTCGTATTGATATCTGGAATAATCTTGATGATGTATTTGCCTCCACGGCTAATTATCTGGCGACAGAAGGTTGGAAGGCAGGTGTTGACTGGGGCCGCGAGGTGAAACTGCCCGTAGGATTCAATATCGCCAGCCTGGGGTTGCAAGATGCGCAGGCGCATTCTGTGAATCAATGGGCCGCACGCGGCGTTATGCTGCCGGATGGTTCCGCGTTGCCATCTTCCCGTTTACGCAGTTGGGTGATCGCGCCGGATGATCTACAAGGGCGGGCATTCCTGGTTTATGATAATTTTCGTACCCTCATGCACTGGAATCGCTCATATTATTTTGCGATCAGTGTGGGGATGATGGCCGACGGCATCGGGCAGTAATGCCGATGCCATAAGGGAGCCCGGAGTGGTGCCCTTGTTCAAATATGGGCTTGTATGCTGAGCCCCTACATGTGGTTGGGAGAGGTGATATGTATCAACATAGAGACTGGCAAGGTGCGTTGCTCGATTTCCCGGTAAGTAAAGTGGTCTGTGTCGGCAGCAACTATGCCGATCATATTAAGGAAATGGGCAGTGCGACATCGCCTGAACCCGTGGTATTTATCAAACCGGAAACGGCGCTGTGTGATATTCGCCAGCCAGTAGCGATCCCCAAAGGTTTGGGCTCGGTACACCACGAAGTTGAGTTGGCGGTGCTGATCGGTACTCCGTTGAAGCAGGCCAATGAAGATCGCGTAGCGCGTGCGATCGCCGGATACGGTGTGGCGTTGGACTTGACCCTGCGTGAGTTGCAAGCCGGGTTCAAGAAGGCCGGGCAACCGTGGGAGAAAGCCAAGGGTTTTGACGGTTCTTGCCCAATCTCCGGCTTTATTCCGGTGGCTGAGTTTGGCGATCCGCAAAATGCTGAACTGTCGTTGATCGTCAATGACCAACTGCGTCAGCAGGGTAATACCCGCGATATGATCACCCCGATTTTACCGTTGATCGCCTACATGAGCCGTTTCTTCACACTGCGTGCAGGTGACATCATTCTGACCGGTACGCCTCAGGGCGTCGGGCCGATGGTTTCCGGCGACATGCTGAAAATTTCCCTTAATGGTAAAGCACTCAGCACCCGCGTGATTTAATTTCTTGCTGCCTGCAACATTGATTGTGGCGTTGCAGGCAGAATCAGTTCGACAGCAGTAGGGAGGGGGTAACTGAAACTGCCTGGTTATTTCCTTTTGCATTGAGTGTCTATATAGTGCCCCCCTTGAAACCTGTACGCGGGTGCTCTGTTCATTTACCTATTTTGGATGTAGATATGTCACAACTCCCTTTTTGGCAACAGAAAACGCTGGATGAAATGTCTGAAGCAGAGTGGGAATCGCTGTGCGACGGTTGTGGCCAATGCTGCATGAATAAGCTGATCGACGAAGATACCGACGAAATCTATTTCACCAACGTTGCCTGCGATCAGCTCAATATTAAATCCTGCCAGTGCCGCAATTATGAGCGCCGGTTTGAGCTGGAAGAAGACTGCATCAAGCTGACGCGTGAAAACCTCACCACGTTCGACTGGCTACCGCCAACCTGTGCTTATCGCCTGATTGGTGAAGGTAAACCGCTATTCTCTTGGCATCCGCTGATCAGCGGTTCTAAGGCGGCGATGCACGGTGAACGCATTACGGTGCGCCATATCGCGGTACGCGAAAGCGAAGTGGTGGACTGGCAGGATCACATCTTAAATAAGCCAAGCTGGGCCAGGTAATCACTGATAGGTCAGTTTTCCCCAGCACCGGTAACGTGGCACAAGCTAAATCAGCGGTTGATGAAGCAGCGTTTCCAACACTTTCAGTGGCGCATTCTGCGGTGTTTTCATCGCCTTCACCGGCAGCAGGAAGGTCTGTTCCAGCATAAATTGCCCCGCCATGGCGGCGTGCGGTGTCTGATCGGAAAAGCAAATCCAACTGCTGCCCGGCGGGAATTCAATCGCCTGCTGCGGACCATTCTTCTGATATTCCATATCGGCTTTCATCGCATCATGCATTTGTAGCATCAGATGATCGTAATGACTGCGACGGGTTTTGGTAATTCCCACTTTATCCTGCAACCAACTGATAAAGGGCGAATAACGCCCGATCCGAGGTAGAAAACGCTGCGCCAACTCTGGGAACGGCTCACCGACACGCCAGAGACGGCTTTCACCATGGGGATTGATATTGGTGAAAATCCGTAGAATACGTTCACCGTAATTAGGGCGCGAAGGGAAAGCGTCGACATGAAGACGGGTGTCATCTTTACGCCATGAATTGCTGGCTTTCCAGGCAGAAATAGGGTGCAGGCGCAGGCTGTTGGTTGGCGTATGCAGCGTATGGCGATATTCGGGTAATACCGAAATCACCAACTCCTGGCAGGCCCGATGATGGCGAGCCAGTAATTTCTGCACGGCTTCACGCTTGTCTTCAACTGCCACGCCAGTCAGTTTCTGCTGCTCTGGCTGATAGCTGATATTTTTGCGTTTAGGATCGACCAACTCGGGGGTCAGTAAGGTTTTCTCAGCGTCGGTCAGATTAAAGGCCAGATGGGGGAAAAACAGTACTTTGCCTTGTTCGAGAGCGGCGACGGCATCTATAGAAGAAGGAGAGGTAGCACTCCAATCCCGATAGGGAAGCTGTATGATGGCAGCCTCCTGATTCATTTTAATCTCTGGCATTTTGTTCCCTTACGAAAATACCGCGCCTTTCTCACGGGTTTATCTGTCGAAAAGACAGGTGACTACACAGCCTGATAGGTTGAAGCACGGTGTTATATCTTACCTATGATAGATGTTTATAAACATAATCGGTATACGAAATTAAACAAAGAGTAAATAATGCTATAAATAAATAGCCTAGAGTTAATCTGATGGTGAATTATGAGCTTTATTTATTTTTGTTTATCTTAACAAATCGCGTCAAAATATATCCGCAATGAATAAAATGCGGGTTGTTTATATGAGTGAATGCTGGATGTATACATTTTTGAAACATACCTCAGTGGGCAAATTTTATAGCGGAAAAACAGATTGCTGCTCAAACACAACTTAATGTTATGTAAATTACGCCCTAAATCCTCTGTTCAAGCTTCTTTTTGAGCCCAATGTTAGGTAGTTTGTCGGTTACTCCCGCCCAGTAATGAGAGTTTAATGATGAAGATGGCACGTCTGTTTGCCGTGGCCGGGGCACTGATTGTGCTCGTTTACTTCTTCACACACACTTGATGTGAGGGGATTTTTGCAGTTATAGGCAATTCACTAAAAATGGCGCCAGAGGGCGCCATTTTTGCCAGATGGGCTGTTAGCGGCCGAACAGATCACGCCGGCGCTGACGAACAAATTGACTGATTAACACCAGCACAGCGACTAACAGATAGGCAGCGAAAATCCCCACTAACCACTGTGGCATTTCTAATGACAGGAACTGCCATTGGCGCACGGAACAATCACCCGAAGCGTGGAACACGGCTGGCAGCCATTTGTCGAGCGGCAACCAGGATGGGAAGTTGACGAAGAAATCACAGGTGTTGAATGGTGACGGGTGCAACTGGATCATGGTGTGCTTCCAGGCCAACTGTAAGCCCGCCCAGGCACTGTATATCCACAGCAAGATAGCCACATAGCGCAGCGGCGTTTTGGGTGCCATTGCACCTATCAGCCCAGCCCCGAGGATCCCGAACAGAGCGACGCGTTCGTAGATACACATCACACAAGGTTCCAGCAGCATTACGTGCTGAAAATAGAGAGCAACCAACTCCAGTACCAATGCAGTCAGGACCAGCAGCAGCCAAGCACCGCGCCCCTGTGAGCAACGGTTAAAGAATTGCAACATATATTTGTTCTTCCATGCAGTAAGCAATTGAACCGGCAGTGTAAACCAATTCATCCCCGCTGCCAGCTATCTGGACGCTATTCCGTGAAAAATAGTCACTGGCTACGGGGCGGTTATGGCGGTTAATGTGCCGTGATTGGGGCCACCGCGTCAAGCGATGGCAGCGTTAACCAGTGCCATTGGGTCAGCAAATCGGTGGCTGGAGCCAGCGTATGCTGCACGCACAACAGGCCGACCAGCGTCAGTACCAGCGTGTAAGGCAGCGCCATCCAGACCATACGGCCGTATGACAGACGCACTAACGGTGCTAATGCAGAAGTCAGCAGAAACAGGAACGCGGCTTGACCATTGGGTGTGGCCACAGAAGGCAGATTGGTGCCGGTATTGATGGCCACCGCCAGCATTTCGAATTGTTTGAGTGAAATGGTCCCGTTTTCCAGCGCCGCACGCGCTTCGTTAATATAGACCGTGCCGACAAAAACGTTGTCAGAAACCGACGAAAGCAGGCCGTTAAACAGATAGAACAGCGAAAGTTGCGCGGAAGGTTCTGCCTGCAAGACAAACTCAATCACCGGAGTAAACAGCCGTTGTTCAACGATCACCGCCACGATGGTAAAGAACACTGTCAACAGGGCAGTAAAGGGCAGGGCTTCCTGAAACGCTTTGCCGATGGCGTGTTCATCGGTGATACCGCACAGCGAGGTGGCCAGAATGATCACCGAAAGACCAATCAACCCAACCTCCGCCAGATGGAAAGCCAGCGCAATAACCAGCCAGACGCCAATCAATGCCTGCATCACCAGTTTCAGCTTTTCTTGGCGGTTACGTTTAGCGGTAGCTTTCCGATCGAACTCCTTCAGCACTTCACGTACACGTTCAGGCAACTTGGTGCCGTAACCAAATACCGCAAAACGTTCAACTAACAGACAGACCATTAGACCGCAGACAAACACGGGTAGTGTCACCGGTGCCATGCGCAGGAAAAACTCACCAAAGCCCCATCCGGCGCTTTTAGCGATGATCAGGTTCTGCGGTTCACCCACCATGGTCATGACGCCACCGAGAGCAGTACCGACACCGGCGTGCATCAGCAGGCTGCGCAAAAAGGCTCGGAACTGTTCCAGCGTCTGTTTATGATCTGGGTTGTCAATGCCGCTGTCGTCGCTGACGTCGGGATTATCGTCGGCACCTTTGGATGCGACATTGTGGTAGATCGAATAAAAACCGGTGCCGACGCTGATCACCACGGCAACCACCGTCAGAGCATCAAGGAAAGCGGAAAGCAAAGCTGCCGCGACGCAAAAGGCCAGCGACAGCAGCATTTTGGAGCGGATGTTGAGCAGCAGTTTGGTAAACACAAACAGCAGCAACTGCTTCATGAAATAGATACCGGCCACCATAAACACCAGCAGCAGCAACACTTCAAGATTGTTGCTGATCTCCTCACTGACGTGCGCGGGGCTGGTCATACCGATCAGGACAGCCTCAATGGCCAACAGACCACCAGGCTGCAACGGGTAACACTTCAGCGCCATTGCCAGCGTGAAGATAAACTCAATCACCAGCAACCAGCCAGCCACAAAGGGGTTGATCAGGAAGAACACTAACGGATTAATCACCAGAAAACTGATGATGGCTAATTTGTACCAGTCGGGAGATGACCCGAGAAAATTTTTTATCAATGCCGAGCGTATTGTCATATCCATGCTGTTTTCGCAAAACCTTCAAGAGAGTTAACGCGCTATACCCTAGCAACGGCCATGGGTATGATGCAATCCAAGCTTTGCTTTACGGGGGATATTTCTGCAACTCGGTGTTTTCGCATATTTTTTGCCGGGTTATGCACACTTTCGTTTAATGTTCTTTGCTCCCGCTATGTGATACCCCGGCGATCTGGTATGATCAGCCAACTACTATTACTGCTTATCGTCGCTACGGAACGTCAAACACATGGTTATAAAGGCGCAGAGTCCTGCCGGTTTCGCGGAAGAATATATTATTGAAAGTATTTGGAATAATCGCTTCCCCCCTGGCTCTATTTTGCCCGCGGAGCGTGAGCTTTCAGAACTGATTGGTGTTACGCGCACCACATTACGTGAAGTGTTACAGCGATTGGCTCGTGATGGCTGGTTGACTATTCAGCATGGCAAACCTACCAAAGTAAATAATTTTTGGGAAACTTCAGGTCTTAATATTCTGGAAACCCTGGCACGCCTCGATCACAACAGCGTGCCGCAACTGATCGACAACCTGTTAGCTGTGCGCACCAATATTGCCTCGATCTTTATCCGTGCCGCCGTGCGCAACTACCCAGAGCAGGCGCAGGAAGTGCTGGCGAAAGCCACCCAGGTTGAAGATAAGGCGGATGCGTTCAATCACCTTGACTATGAGATCTTCCGTGGGTTGGCGTTTGCTTCGGGTAACCCGATTTATGGCTTGATTCTCAATGGGTTGAAAGGGTTGTACACGCGTGTTGGCCGTTATTATTTCTCTAACCCTGAGGCGCGCAAACTGGCGCTCAGCTTCTACAACAAACTTTCTACCCTGTGCCATGAAAAAATGTACGATCAGGTGATGGATTGTGTACGTAACTACGGTAAAGAGAGTGGTGCAATCTGGCACAGCATGCAGGGCGCAATGCCGAGTGATTTGGCCGAAGCTCGCCGCTAGCCGGTGTCACGTCAAGTCAAAGGGGCGCTCGATGCGCCCCTTTGTCGTTTTAGCAGTTTATAACGTTGCGGGTCTTGGCGGGCAGCGATCGAGCAGCTCGACGCTGCCATCTTCGTTTTTCTGCTCCAGAATGATATCGAAACCCCACAGGCGATGAAGATGCTTCATCACTTCCCTGCGGCTCTTATCCAGTGGTGCGCGATCCTGCGGAATATAACGCAGCGTCAGTGAGCGATCGCCACGCAGATCAACATTCCAAATCTGAATATTCGGCTCATGATTGCTCAGGTTGTACTGGGCTGACAGCTCCTGGCGTATCGCACGGTAGCCTTCTTCGTTATGGATCGCCGAGATCTCCAGATAATTGTTGCGATCGTCATCCAGCACGGTGAACAAGCGGAAATCACGCATGACTTTCGGCGACAGGAACTGGCTGATAAAGCTCTCGTCCTTAAAATCACGCATGGCGAAATGCAGCGTGTCCAGCCAGTCTTTGCCCGCGATGTCAGGGAACCAGTAACGATCTTCCTCAGTCGGTGACTGGCAGATACGTTTGATGTCCTGGAACATGGCAAAGCCCAGTGCGTATGGGTTAATGCCGTTGTAATAGGGGCTGTTGTACGGCGGCTGGAACACCACGTTGGTATGGCTGTGCAGGAACTCCATCATGAAACGATCCGTCACACGCCCTTCATCATAAAGATGGTTAAGAATGGTGTAATGCCAGAAGGTTGCCCAGCCTTCGTTCATCACCTGCGTTTGTTTCTGCGGATAGAAATACTGGCTCACTTTACGCACGATGCGTAACACTTCACGCTGCCATGGTTCCAGCAGCGGGGCGTTTTTCTCCATAAAATAGAGAATATTTTCCTGCGGTTCACGTGGGTAACGCAGAGCCTGCTCTGGAAGCGCTTCGCGGTCTACGCGTGGCAGGGTTTTCCACAGCGAGTTAACCTGGCTTTGCAGATATTCCTCACGGTTTTTCTGCCGCGCTTTTTCTTCCAGCAGTGAGATTTTTTGTGGCCGTTTGTAGCGATCGACGCCGTAATTCATCAGCGCATGGCAGGAGTCGAGCAGTTTTTCCACTTCTTCAACGCCATAGC
Source organism: Serratia sp. YWN4 (assembly GCF_055790845.1). Lineage (NCBI taxonomy): Bacteria > Pseudomonadati > Pseudomonadota > Gammaproteobacteria > Enterobacterales > Yersiniaceae > Serratia > Serratia sp. YWN4. The sequence goes on along the minus strand of NZ_CM147696.1, from coordinate 2,919,235 downwards.
GCTCTTCGCACTGGCTGATGTAGTGGCGGGCAAACAGCAGGTAATCCACGATGGAGCTGGCATCGGTCCAACTGCGGAACAGATAGTTGTTCTTGAAAAACGAGTTGTGGCCATAGCAGGCATGCGCCATCACCAGTGCCTGCATGGTGATGGTATTTTCTTCCATCAGATAGGCAATGCACGGGTTGGAGTTGATCACAATTTCATAGGCCAAGCCTTGCTGACCTTGTTTATAGCGCTGCTCGGTTTCAATGAATTTTTTACCGAATGACCAGTGAGTATAGTTAATCGGCATGCCGACGCTGGAGTAGGCGTCCATCATCTGTTCAGAGGTAATGACCTCGATTTGATGCGGATAGGTGTCGAGCCGGTAATGTTTGGCCACCCGATCAACCTGCTCCAGATAGACCTGTAGCAGTTCGAACGTCCAGTCCGGTCCATCGCTCAGACGTTTATCTTCCTTAACCTTTTTATGTGTCGAAGTAGTCATCAGCGCACCCTCATTATTAGCGGACTCTGCTCATTTTGGCAGGCCTTGTATCAATCATAGTTCAAGTTGAAATAAACCGTTATATATCAGCAAAGTAAAATAAACACTTCATCACCGGTTTAGGCTTCAACCTACTTGTTACCGCGATCATACTGATACTCTGCGGTTATTTCTGCTGATTTATAGCCGAGAAGGTGCAGGGCCAAATGCCTCTTCTCTCTTTCGAGTATAGTCCGGCCGAAAGGCTGCGCAACCTGTGGCATGAGGGGGCGGTGCGGCCTTATTGGGTGGCCACAGCAGGTACGGTGATATCCAGACCGTAGAGCCGCAGCGTCGCTGGCGTATCTTCAATGCCAGCAAAGGTATAGCGAACCTTGACCGCTGCTTTTTCCGGGATGGTGATATCGGATTCACCCGGCAGCAGTGCCGCTTTCGGTGGGGAGATAAATCCCTCTTTATCCAGCAATAATAATGAATTGCGTTCATTGAGGTTCGCGAGACGCACGATCTTGTCGGTGTTGTTACGCAGTGCGATCGTGACTTTGTACTCTTGATCGGCCACTTTTTCGATAGTTGATACGGATGGAGCGACGTATTTGGTCAAAGTTTCTTTATCCATCACCACGATTGCACCATCGACGCTGCTGCCGGATTGGCGCCCATCATCCACCCCGTCTTTCACTCCGCTAAGAGCATCTTTCCCTGCGGTGATCACCCCGGAAACGACACTTTTGATGCCGTCTTTAACGACACCGGCCTCTTCAGCCAGTGCTGGAAACGCTGTCATTAGCGCGAATGCGAATGCAATTTTTTTCATATGAAGATCCTTCCCTAAGTTGACGTGATCCTGTTTCAGTCAGCCATCATAGCCTGATGAAAAAGCCGTTGACCATAAATCTTGTATGGGAAAAGCAGGATAGCGTTTTAGAGCGAGTTTTTTCTGCTGTGCGACTGTGGGGTTTTCACAATATTATATTTTGTTTAATCGCGTTTATATTAAAATTAAATTCTAATTTACCGCCATGGTTTTATATTTACATATCGTTAAATAAATGTTGCCAGCAAAGGTTATTGCTATGCTATCAATGCTGTCAATGTCAGCGGTAAAGGTGAGTTTTCTTCTTTTATGCCCCTTATTGCCACATCTTATCGCTATTTATAGGCGGCTATTGCAAAAGATATCCACTTGAATGATAAATTAACTGTGGATGTTGTCACGATTAACGATCAAGTTGTTTGCTAGTTTTTTACGCTGGGTTAATTTCTTGTGAACAGATGATTATGCTTTTCGAGAACTTGAGCTGGAGTCAATGATGCGTGTGGTCATTTTAGGGAGTGGAGTGGTCGGGGTGGCCAGTGCCTGGTATTTGGCAAAAGCCGGTCATGAGGTCACGGTTATCGATCGTCAAACGGGGCCAGCTATGGAGACCAGTGCGGCCAATGCGGGGCAGATCTCACCGGGCTATGCAGCGCCGTGGGCTGCACCGGGTGTGCCGCTGAAAGCGATTAAATGGATGTTCCAGCGCCATGCGCCGCTGGCGATACGTCTTGACGGCAGCAGCTTCCAGCTACGCTGGATGTGGCAGATGTTGAGAAACTGCGATACCGCCCACTATATGACCAACAAAGGCCGTATGGTGCGCCTGGCGGAATACAGCCGTGACTGTATCAAAGTGCTGCGTCAGGAAACCGGTATTCAATACGAAGGCCGTCAAGGTGGCACGCTGCAACTATTCCGTACTCAGCAGCAGTTTGAGAACGCTGCCAAGGATATCGCCGTGCTGGAAGATGCTGGGGTGCCTTATAAACTGCTGGAAGCCAGCCAATTGGCTACGGTTGAACCGGCGTTGGCACAGGTGGCTCATAAGTTGACCGGCGGTTTGCAGTTACCCAATGATGAAACCGGCGATTGCCAGCTGTTTACGCAGCAATTGGCGAAGCTGGCTCAACAGGCTGGCGTCAATTTTCTGTTCAACCGCAGCGTCGATCGCCTGTTGGTGGAGGGCGATAAAATCACCGGGGTGCAATGTGATGGCGAAGTGATAAAGGCAGACTGCTATGTGGTTGCGTTTGGGGCTTATTCCACCGCATTATTGCGCGATCTGGTTTCCATTCCGGTTTATCCACTGAAAGGCTATTCGCTGACGATCCCGATCACCGATGAGGCCGCCGCGCCTTTCTCTACCGTGCTGGATGAAACTTATAAAATCGCCATTACCCGTTTTGATCAGCGCATCCGCGTGGGGGGGATGGCCGAGATTGTCGGTTTCAATACCGAACTGGAACAGAAACGCCGCGAAACGCTGGAAATGGTGGTGCGCGATCTGTATCCAAACGGTGGCAGGATTGAAGATGCCACATTCTGGACCGGTTTGCGCCCGATGACGCCCGATGGCACACCGATCGTTGGCCGTACCGCACTGAAAAATCTCTATCTGAATACCGGCCATGGCACCTTGGGCTGGACCATGGCTTGTGGTTCCGGGCAGTTGCTCGCCGATCTGATTTCTGGCACCACACCAGCAATTCCGTCTGACGATTTGGCGGTGGCGCGTTATAGTGCTGGTTTTCGCCAGAGGCCAACGATCCCTCTGAATGATGTGCACCCGGCACGCTAAAAATTGATGAGTGCCGCAGGTTGTTGCCTGCGGCTTTTGCCATGGAGGCCGAAGGAGAACCGATGCCCCGCCCGATTACAGCCACACTGCATTTAGACGCATTTGCCAATAATTTACAGGTCGTTCGCCGTTTTGCTCCCACCGCTAAAGTCTGGTCGGTTGTTAAGGCTAATGCCTATGGACATGGCTTGAAGCATGTCTGGCGCAGCCTGGCACACACTGATGGTTTTGCCTTGCTCGATCTGGCCGAGGCCGTGCTGTTACGTGAGTCTGGCTGGAGCGGCCCGATTCTGCTACTGGAAGGTTTTTTCCAGCCCGCGGATTTATTGCTGATCGATCGTTATCGATTAACCACCGCCGTGAACAGTGACTGGCAACTTCAGGCGATTGCTGAAGCTCACCTGCAAGCACCTGTGGATGTCTACCTGAAGCTGAATAGCGGGATGAATCGCTTAGGGTTTGCTCCAGAACGTTTGCACAACGTCTGGCTGCAAGCACAGGAGTTGCGCAATATCGGGTCGATGACGTTGATGAGCCATTTTGCCACGGCCGATAGCGCCGAAGGCGTGGTGCAACAGATGGCAACGATCGAGCGTGCGGCGGCGGCAATCTCGCTGCCACGCTGCCTGGCGAACTCTGCCGCTACTTTGTGGCACCCAGCCACCCATGACAGTTGGGTGAGGCCGGGAATTATTCTTTATGGCGCGTCGCCCACCGGGCACTGGCGTGACATCGCTGACACGGGCCTGCAACCGACGATGACATTGAGCAGTGAGATTATTGGTATTCAGACGTTGAAGCAGGGCGATCGCGTTGGTTATGGCGGCCGCTATGCCGCTACTGGGCCGCAGCGTATCGGTATCGTGGCTTGTGGCTATGCCGATGGTTATCCGCGCCATGCACCAACCGGTACGCCAGTGTGGGTAGAGGGCGTACTGACAGGCACATTGGGTACCGTTTCGATGGATATGATGATGGTGGATCTGACACCTTGCCCACAGGCCACTATTGGTACCCAGGTGGAGCTATGGGGGCGGAACTTGCCGGTAGACAAGGTTGCGGCTGCGGCTGGCACGCTGGGTTACGAATTGCTGACCGGATTGGCGGCGCGGGTCACTGTTAACGCTGTCTGACAACTAGATTGGCAGGAGCCTCAAACAGTTCTGTTCATACTTTGAAATAGGTGAAAGCCAGTGAGTCACGGTATGATATTCACCGTCATTCTGTCGGCTTGGTAGCTAGCGTTGAGAACACTTATCTTCATTTTATGCATGATCGGTTATCTGCTGGTACTGGGCTACCTTGGCGTTTTTGTCACCGATAAAATCTGTGAAAAATCCAATAACTTCAGTAGGATTTGCCGCATGGTAGACATCTCTGAGCCCCATATTCAGAGGTAGGATGACGTCATGGAAGTGAACTTTTACCTCGTTAGAACAAGGCAAATAGCAAGACGACGGGTAGGCTCAGTGGCCAGGTCAGACCGATGACTATCGCACTTACGCAGCGAATTTTAATGGTATCCCTGCTGAGCAGATAGGTAAGAATCATAGAAATTAACAGGCCAATTAAGTAAATATGTTGCATTGTTGCCCACAGCGATGACATGAAACCGATCCTAGTTGTTTTTTCAGCCGCGCATTCTAGGAGGTTAACCTACGACAAGCAACGCTTTGCTCGGGCTTATGAACGCTACCTCAGGGCGTTTTGAGATGATTCTAAAACACTTATCAAAAATAATTATAAATATAGTTTGCTAATAACGGATGGTTATGAGTAAATAGCGTCATCGGTTTGTAGCACAGACCTTATGAAAGCAGTTTTAGTAAAGCAGTTCTCAGTATTAGTGATATCCGACAGATACCTCTTCTTCCGCGAATTCTCTTCTTTAGTGCCCCATAAGTTTCCACTGAATAGCAGACCTCATTCGCCACTATGGCGGCCTAAAAAATAATGAAGGAAGTATCTATGTCTAATAAAATGACTGGTTTAGTAAAATGGTTTGACGCGGGTAAAGGTTTTGGTTTTATTTCACCTGCTGATGGCAGCAAAGATGTGTTTGTGCATTTTTCCGCTATTCAGGGTAATGACTATAAAACTCTTGATGAAGGTCAGAAGGTTGAATTCACCATTGAAAATGGTGCTAAAGGCCCTTCAGCAGGCAACGTTACCGCGCTGTAATCTGAACCAGTAGTAGGGCGGTTGAACCTTGCAACAGCGATGATGGCAAAGACCGGAGCAGACAAGCGATAATCCGCACTACCTATTCAACTCCGGCTCAATGCCGGGGTTGAAGATTCCCCTCATCGAAAACAATCACCCAATATTCAAGACTTCAGCAACAGAAAAGTTTATTGAGAAAAGTAGGTTTTTCTGTTGTGAAAGGGCCGTGCTCAGGCCGTGTAACGCTGGAGTGTTCGATGAACGCTTACGCCGCACCATGACAGCCGGGAAAGTGACCGGCACACATTTCAACCCTGGCAGCAATGCCGGGGTTTTTCGTTTTACGGATATAATATTCAGACAGAAATAAAATCAGCCAGAAACCTGGGTTAGCTGGCTGATTGCGATTAAGAAGGGCTCTATGCCGTCTGTTTGTGGAAAAGCTCCCGGAATACCGGATAAATATCCTCTGGCTCACGGATATGCTGCATAGCAAAGTTTTCAAATGTTGCTTGCAGGTTTTCGTATTCGCGCCACAGCGTTTGATGGGCGCGGCGTGTGATCTCGATGTAGCTGTAGTAACGCACCATTGGCAGGATCTGTTTCGCCAGCAGTTCGTGACACAGCGGTGAATCATCTGCCCAGTTATCGCCGTCTGAAGCCTGTGCGGCATAGATGTTCCACTGCGCCGGATCGTAACGCTCCTCAACCACTTCCGCCATCAGCTTCAGCGCGCTGGAAACAATGGTCCCGCCAGTCTCTTGCGAGTAGAAAAATTCCTGCTCGTCCACCTCTTTGGCCTGCGTATGGTGGCGGATGTACACCACCTCGACATTCTTATAAGTCCGGCTCAGGAACAGATAGAGCAAAATATAAAAACGTTTGGCCATATCTTTAGTTGCCTGATCCATTGAACCCGAAACGTCCATCAGGCAGAACATGACCGCCTGGCTGGAAGGCTCCGGACGCCGCTCATAGTTTTTGTAGCGCAGATCGAAGGTGTCGATAAATGGCACGCTGGCGATTTTCTTGCGCAGTTCGGCAATTTCTTTACGCAGACGCTCCTCTTCCAACAGTTGCACCGGCTCGGTGTTTTCCAACTGGGTGAGGGTGTCTTCAAGCTCATGCAGTGCCCGCCGTTTACCTGCAGTCATGGCGGTTCGCCGCGCCAGTGAATTCTGCAACGAACGCACAACGCTGATATTGGCTGGCACACCGTTAGCGGTGTAACCGGCACGATGGGTTTTGTATTCAGTTAACTGCTTATACTGATTTTTCTTCAGGTTTGGCAGCGCCAAATCTTCAAATAACAGGTCGAGATACTCATCTTTGGAGATCTGGAAGACAAACTCATCTTCACCTTCTCCATCCTGGCTGGCGTTACCTTGGCCGCTACCACCGCCGCCGCCGCCACCTTGTGGGCGTTCAACGCGGTCATTTTGCACAAAGTGATCGTTACCTGGATGAACGCGATGATGTGTTCCGCCGCGCCCTTGATGAAACATCGGTTCGTTGATATCACCAGCAGGAATCGAAACCGATTCTCCGCTGTCTACATCGGTGACCGAACGCTTATTGATGGCTTCGGCAATCGACTGTTTGATTTGCGACTTATAACGGCGCAAGAAACGCTGGCGATTCACCATGCTCTTGTTTTTGCCATTCAGCCGTCGGTCAATGAAATAGGCCATAGTTCCCCCAAACGACGTTGCCAACTTTCGTACCCTTCATCAAGCCGCAGCATAGTGAGCTTATGGGCTAACCCCAGTCACTTATTTTTAAGTGACTGGGGATTCGCACATTTACCGCCTACCTGCAACTCGCACTATTCAGGGTATATAACGCTAACCTGCATTAGACGTTATGAGGATTTTCTCACCCGCAGATACCATTCACACAACAGGCGAACTTGTTTACGGGTATAGCCTTTCTCCATCATACGGTCGACGAAGTCATCGTGTTTCTTCTGCTCATCCGTTGAGGTTTTAGCATTAAAGGAAATGACCGGCAGCAACTCCTCGGTGTTCGAGAACATTTTCTTCTCGATAACCGTGCGCAGCTTCTCGTAACTGGTCCAGTTCGGATTCCGGCCGCTGTTATTGGCACGGGCACGCAGAACAAAGTTGACGATCTCGTTGCGGAAATCTTTCGGGTTGCTGATACCTGCCGGTTTTTCAATTTTCTCCAGTTCCGCGTTCAAAGATTCACGGTCAAACAGCTGGCCGGTATCTGGGTCACGGTACTCCTGATCCTGGATCCAGAAGTCAGCATAGGTCACGTAGCGGTCAAAAATGTTCTGGCCGTATTCGGAGTAAGATTCCAGATAGGCGGTCTGAATTTCCTTGCCGATAAACTCGGCATATTTCGGAATCAGATAGCCTTTCAGGTGCTCCAGATATTTTTCAGCCTGATCTTGTGGGAACTGCTCGCGCTCGATCTGCTGTTCCAACACGTAGAACAGATGGACCGGGTTGGCAGCCACTTCAACATGATCAAAATTGAACACCCGAGACAGAATTTTGAAGGCGAAACGGGTCGAAAGGCCGTTCATCCCTTCATCTACTCCGGCATAGTCGCGGTATTCCTGATACGACTTGGCCTTCGGATCGGTATCTTTCAGGCTTTCACCGTCATAAACCCGCATTTTCGAGTAGATACTCGAGTTTTCAGGTTCTTTCAGCCGCGAGAGCACGGTAAAGCGGGCCAGCGTTTCCAGTGTGCCAGGGGCGCACGGCGCGTGGGTCAGCTCACTGTGATCCAGCAGTTTGTCGTAGATTTTGATCTCTTCCGACACCCGCAGGCAGTAAGGCACCTTGACGATATAAACACGGTCGAGGAAAGCCTCGTTGTTTTTGTTGTTACGGAAGGTCACCCATTCCGATTCGTTCGAGTGCGCCAGAATAATACCGCTGAACGGCAGGGCAGAAATCCCCTCGGTCCCGTTGTAGTTACCTTCCTGGGTGGCAGTCAGCAGAGGATGCAGCACTTTAATCGGTGCTTTAAACATCTCGACGAACTCCATGATCCCTTGGTTGGCGCGGCACAGAGCACCGGAGTAGCCATAGGCGTCTGGATCGTTCTGCGCGTGGTTTTCCAGTTTACGGATATCCACTTTGCCCACCAGCGCGGAGATATCCTGGTTGTTCTCATCGCCCGGTTCGGTTTTGGCGATGGCAATCTGATCAAGTATGGAAGGACGAACCTTCACAACTTTGAATTTGGTGATGTCACCACCGAACTCATGCAGGCGTTTCGCGGCCCACGGCGACATAATGGTGCCGAGATAACGCGTTGGGATGTTGTATTCTTTTTCCAGAATATTGGCATCTTCCTGCGGGTTGAACAGGCACAGCGGATGGTCGTTGACCGGGCTGCGCTCACCGTTGGCACTCAGGGTATAAATTGGCACGCGTTGCATCAGCGCTTTCAAGCGTTCTGCCAGCGATGACTTACCGCCGCCCACCGGGCCCAGCAGGTAAAGGATCTGTTTCTTCTCTTCGAGGCCTTGAGCGGCGTGTTTCAGGTAGGAAACTATCTGTTCGATAGCTTCTTCCATGCCGTAGAATTCCTCAAATGCCGGATAGCGTGCGATCACTCTGTTAGAGAACAGGCGAGACATGCGAGACTCAAGCGCGGTGTCCACCATGACTGGTTCACCGATAGCCATGAGCAGACGTTCCGCCGCATTGGCATATGCACTGCGATCTTGCCGGCAAATGGTAAGAAATTCCTGCAGTGTGAACTCTTCGTCCTTGGCAGCTTCGTAGCGCTGGCGATAGTGGTCAAATATGTTCATGGTGATGCCCGTCCTTTCGTTATTAGCACAGGTTAAAGGGAGCTGGTATTTGTATTCTGGCTCCCGAAAGAGAGAAGTTATCTCTGAGTACAGCAACTCGTATGCCAACTTGGTGCGCTTATTATCGCGAGTTGCGCTGTATTGCCACTGAGCTCAGGATAAATTCACCTTCTGATTTAAGCGTAGTTGCATACTGAAAAATTTCCTGCATGAAAAACAGCTTTTTTTAAGTCATATCAATGACTCAGTTATTGCAGCCTGGCCAAATGCCTTGTCTGGCGCGGGTTGCGGCAGAATATGTCATGATTCTGCCATCAATAATTCATGCTTTCGTTCTAAGTTATTCGATCTTGGTCATTTTCTATTGTAAATATTAGGCAGGTAGTTACATTTTCACATAAACTATGCTTCATCGTTTACTCTGCTATTTATGGAAAAAACCAGTGAAGATATCTCATCTCAAAACGCTAGCCATTATTGCTTCTGCAATGGCGTGTGCGCACAGTGCTCAAGCAGGAAACTGGTCGCTTGGTGCAGGCGCGCTGGTTACGCCAGAGCCCTATCGTGGTTATCAAACCCGGGTTTATCCGGTGCCCATCATTAATTATGAGAATGACAATTTCTATTTTCGCAGCCTGACGGCCGGTTATTATCTGTGGAATGACCAACAGAACCAACTGAGCGTTATGGCGTACTACCTCCCACAGGGTTTTAAGCCTGGCGATAGTGATGATGAACGCATGAAGCGTTTAGATAAACGTCGCAGCACGCTGATGGCGGGGGTGACGTATTCACATAATGCAGAGTGGGGGACCATCCGTACTGCATTATCCGCTGATACGCTGAATAACAGTAATGGCATGTTGGGGGATGTAACCTACCTCCATCGCTTTATGCTGGATAGCTGGACGCTAGTGCCGGGCGTGGGTGTGACGTGGAGCAGTAAGAATCAAACGGATTATTACTATGGTGTTAGCGATAACGAATCTCGCCGTAGTGGGTTGAACAGTTATACGCCAGGTAATAGCTTCGCGCCTTATGTGGAACTGACGGCGAATTACAAGTTCAATTCAAATTGGAATGCGTTTATGACCGGTCGTTATATCAGCTTGTCTAACGAAGTGAAGGACAGCCCGATGGTCGATAAATCATATACGGCTCTTTTGCTGACCGGGGTGAGTTACAACTTCTGATGCCAAATGCACGATAATCGTGCGCAGGTTGCACCAAAAAGGGGCGATATCGCCCCTTTTGCTATATTATAGTGCAGTGCATTTAGGCGCAGGATTTAACGGTTTTTGCGGCTGCGGAACGTCACCGCCAGGCGGGCAGGTTGTTCAGCGGTAGCAACCAGCGGTGTAGTCACACGCCCGGTTTCTACACACACCATGGTTTTATAACCTTCATCCGGCATATCTACCATTTTGGCGGACAGCTCGGCACCTGGGTTCCAGGCAATGACATCGCTCATATGCTGGTGATCGATTTCAATGGTGCGTTGTAACACCGGATCGTTGATCAGGCTGCTGGTTGCTGGCTGGGTAAAGACGCGGTCGGTCTGGCCGACAAATACCAGTTCCCCCACCTGACGAGCTTCGGTGATATGGGCCACTTTATCGATATAGTGTTCACCGAGGCCAGCAATGCTGACGCGGGCGATATCGCCGATCTCAAAATACGTGTGCAGTGCGGCAGTTGCCTGATAGTCACCACGAGATTCCAGTTCGATCTCACACTCTTCACCCAACTTGAAACGGGCGATTAGCGTAAAGGCATGAGGCCACTGTGCACGTGTCTGTGCGTTATCTTGCAACGTGAAGGTCAGGATCACTCCGTTTTCATCTTCATCATGGGCAGTCAGGGTCCACGGCTGATTGCGTGCGAAACCATGGGAGGGTGTACCTGCCGTGCCGAACCAGGGCCAGCAAATTGGAACGCCGCCACGGATCGCGATGCCTTCTTTGAACGGGGTATTGTCGCTTAGCCAGATCACCGGCCGATCGCCGTTGGGTTGCCAGGCTAGCAAATGTGCACCCTGCAAAGTAATGGCAGCACGTACTTTAGGGTGGGTAACTACCACGACCGGCAGTTCATCCAACTGTCGTTGGCTGATAAAGGGAGTGATTTGTTCGGTAACGGGTAGGGTGAAGATTTTTTCGTACACGTAAATTGCCTTCTTTTCGCCGCAAAAAACCAGTAAAAAGGGCGACAATAATGTCGCCCTCGTCATCAACTGCACATCATGCCATATTATTTGGAGATGTGAGAGATCAGATCCAGTACTTTGTTGGAATAACCGGTTTCGTTATCGTACCAAGAAACCAGTTTCACAAAGGTGTCGCTCAGAGCAATACCGGCTTTCGCATCGAATACGGAAGTCAGTTTTTCGCCGTTGAAATCGGTAGAAACCACTTCGTCTTCGGTATAACCCAGCACGCCTTTCAGCTCGCCTTCAGAAGCGGCTTTGATAGCAGCACAGATTTCTTTGTAAGAAGCGGGTTTTGCCAGACGAGCAGTCAGGTCAACCACAGACACGTTCGGAGTAGGAACGCGGAACGCCATACCGGTCAGTTTGCCGTTCAGTTCTGGGATGACTTTACCTACTGCTTTAGCAGCACCGGTAGAAGAAGGGATGATGTTCTGGGCTGCGCCGCGGCCGCCGCGCCAGTCTTTATGAGACGGGCCATCAACGGTTTTCTGAGTTGCGGTAGTGGCATGAACCGTGGTCATCAGCGCTTCAACGATGCCGAACTTGTCGTTGATCACTTTAGCCAGTGGTGCCAGGCAGTTGGTGGTGCAAGAAGCGTTAGAAACGATTTCTTGGCCAGCGTAAGATTTGTGGTTCACGCCCATAACAAACATCGGGGTGTCATCTTTAGATGGGCCAGTCAGAACCACTTTCTTCGCGCCTGCAGCGATATGTTTACGCGCAGTTTCGTCGGTCAGGAACAAACCAGTGGCTTCAGCAACGACGTCAACGTTGACTTCGTTCCATTTCAGGTTAGCCGGATCTCTTTCTGAGGTACAACGGATGGTTTTACCGTTAACAACCAGGTGGCCGTCTTTAACTTCTACAGTACCGTTGAAACGGCCATGGGTAGAGTCGTACTTCAGCATGTAAGCCATGTACTCTGCGTCTAACAGATCGTTGATTGCAACGATTTCGATGTCAGAACGTTCCTGAGCAGCACGGAAAACAATGCGACCGATACGGCCAAAACCGTTGATACCTACTTTGATAGTCATATATTCCACCAGCTATTTGTTAGTGAATAAAAGGTTGGTTGTAAAATTACAAAAACCTTACCCAGCGTCAAGCGGAATCGTGTCAATTCTTGCGGCAAATCAAACCACAGAACCGGTTTTGCACGCTTATTGCACATTCCATTCACGTTTACCCTCACAAAGATATGGGGGCAAACTGCTAAGTATAAAGTCCGTACGTGCAATATATGTGATATTGATCACATATGGCTGCGGCGTAACCTTTATGCCGTACAGTTTAGGCCAAAAAGGCCAGCAGCGTTGTTAATTTTTTGTTATTATTACCCATTGTTTTCGTTGATATTATCCACATTTCCGGGAATCGCACAAATGGCTAAAGAGACAACCCCTAACCAACCAGCCACGGAACTGAATGAAATCCAACGCTATGTGACACAGGAACGTGGCACAGAAGCACCTTATTCCGGCAAGTTGCTGCACAACAAGCGTGAAGGGGTATACCACTGCCTGTGCTGTAATGCACCGTTGTTCTACTCCGATAGCAAGTATGATTCTGGCTGCGGATGGCCCAGTTTCTACCAACCGGTTTCGGATGATGCCATTCTTTATCTTGATGATAACTCGCATAATATGCATCGGGTCGAGATCCGTTGTGGTCATTGCGATGCGCATCTGGGGCATGTGTTCCCAGACGGTCCGCAACCAACGGGTGAGCGTTACTGTGTTAACTCTGCTTCATTGAGTTTCACCGACGGCGAGAATGGTGAGAAAACGGCGGGTTAAGTAGTAAATCGATCAACAAAATCGATTCAGCTAATTATTCATCTTTGAGTGAGGAAACGCATAGATGGAAGTGAAAGATCTGATTGCAGCCATGACGCCAGAAATTTACCAGCGCTTGATGCAGGCGGTGGAGTTGGGTAAATGGCCAGACGGTGTTGCCCTGACGCCGGAGCAGAAAGAGAATAGCCTGCAAGCAGTGATGCTATGGCAGTCGATGCACAATGCCGATCCGCAACATATGAGCATTGGTACCGATGGGCAGATTGTGATGAAAAGCAAACAGGAGTTGAAGCAGCAGTTCGCTGCCGAGCCTCTGATCAAACTGAAACCGCAATAACTTCTCGAGTAGGGCGATGCTGGCATCGCCCTGGCTGCTTTACTTTCTAGCGTAATGAAATTTCAGTTAACGTCTGGGCCAGATGGTGATTATTGTCGACACCGTAATTCCCAGAACATCGCCCCGCCTAATTAACGTTGAATAAACTGTGACAGTGTCACTAATTGCGCACCGGCCTGCTGCATTGCTAACAGCGCCTGTTGGCTATCTTGCGGTTGCAGATTGACGCCGCGGCATCCTTCCGTGATCACCAGGGTTTGATAGCCCAGATGCAGAGCGTCCAGCACGCTGAATTTCACACAGTAATCCGTCGCCAATCCCATCACGGCAAGATGCGTAACCCCCTGAGATTTCAACCAGCTATCGAGAGCTGTTTGCGTGCGGTGGCCGTTATCAAAGAACGCGCTGTAGCTGTCGATGTCCGGGTTTTCACCTTTGCGAAACACGGCGGTCAGCGCTTGCTGCCGGAGTTGCGGATGAAATGCGGCTCCTGGGGTTCCTTGAACGCAGTGGACTGGCCACCAGACCTGCGGCAAACCTTCGAGTTCACCGAACGTGCCGACGGTGGCATGAGAATTCACCGCAAAGCTGCGGTGATTGGCTGGGTGCCAATCCTGGCTGGCAATCACCATTTCATGTCGAGCCAGGCAGGCCTCGATGGCCTGATTAGCAATAGCGATGGTTTGATCGCCTTCGGCCACCGCCAGTGCGCCACCGGGGCAAAAATCGTTTTGCAAATCAATCAACAGCAGGGCAGTTTTCATTTCAACTCCGAGATGGGTTAACCCGCAGCGCTCAGTTCGCCACGCAGATCCTGTTGCATCTGGCTGCGGATATCTTCTGGCGTCAGCGGTTGGCTCAGCAGGTAATGCAGTTTGGTCAGGGCAGCTTCTACCGTCATATCAAAGCCGCTGATAACGCCAGCATGGGCCAGGGCATTACCGGTGGCATATCCCCCCATGTTGACCCGGCCTGAGATGCACTGAGTCAGGTTAACCACTACGATGCCACGCGCAGAGGCGTCGCGCAATTCATCCACCAGCTCCGCTTTTTGTGGCGCATTGCCGACCCCGTAGGAGCGCAAAATCAGAGCTTTTACCGGTTGCAGCAAGAAGTTACGCACTACCGCCCCGGAAATCCCCGGATAGATGGTGACCACACCGATCGGCTGCGGCGTAATGTTATGTACTTTCAACTCACCATTACACACCGGTGATGCGATGCCGGTTTGGCGGCGGATATGGATCCCAGCTTCCAATAACGGCGGCAGATTTGGTGAAGCGAAGGCGTCAAAACCATCGGCATGGGCTTTAGTCGTGCGATTGCCACGAAACAGTTTGTTGTTGAAGAACAGGCTGACTTCATTGACCGGATGATTGGCGGCCAGATACAGCGCATTCAGCAGGTTGGTCTGGCCGTCGGAACGGAGTTCTGCCAGCGGAATCTGTGACCCTGTCACAATAACCGGCTTGTCCAGGTTCTCCAACATGAACGACAGCGCCGAGGCGGTAAAAGCCATGGTATCGGTGCCGTGCAGGATGACGAAGCCGTCATATTGGTCGTAATGCTGTTTAATATCATCGGCAATATGTTGCCAGTCTTCTGGTGTCATATCGGAAGAATCGATCAGCGGTGCATATTCATGGATAGTGAAATCTGGCATTTCCGGGCGATGGAATTCGGGCATCAGTGACAGTTGGTGTTGCAGGTGGCCAGAAACCGGGATATAGCCGTGCTCGGAACGTTGCATCCCGATCGTCCCACCGGTATAGGCGACGTAAATGGATTTCTTGTGCATAGCATCAGTCTTAATAGCTTTCAGATGAGCTGAATTATAGGGGGAAAAAGCCCGGCGGATGCCGGGCCAGAGATTAATGCGCTAACGGACTTCTCCGCAGGTCAGGCAGAGAGCATAACGGTGCTGCGGATCGTTCAGATTATTAAACAGACCCGGTTGATCTTTCACCGCCAAAGCGACGGAAGCCAACGGAGCGGGCAGTATCGACTGGATGGCGGCGGGTAACATCGCATGGATGGAAACACCAAATTGGCTGAGGATCATATCCGCCAAACTTGGGTTATCCACGAACCAGTTAAGCTGCCACTGCGGCAATTTGGCCAACTCGGCGGCTTTCTTCACTGCATCGTCAAAGTCACCCAATTGGTCAACCAGGCCATTTTTCTTGGCATCATTGCCAATCCAGACGTGACCCTGAGCGATCTGATCAACCTGTTCTGGCGTCATTTTTCGTGCTTTAGCCACTAGGTTGATAAAGTTCTTATAACCATTCTCGATGTTCAACTGCATCATTTGCGAGAACTCGGCGGGCAATGCCTTGGTAACGGCCAGATCGGCCAACGGTGAGGTGGCTACCCCATCGGTATGCACACCAATGCTGTCTAGCGTGTTCTCAAAGGTGTTGATGATGCCAAAGATGCCGATGGAACCGGTGAGGGTGCTCGGGCTGGCGATGATGTAATCCGCTGGTGTTGAAACCCAGTAACCACCGGAAGCAGCCATGCCACCCATGGAGACGACCACCGGTTTCCCTACCGCCCGCACGGCTGCCAGCTCGGAACGGATCACCTCAGAGGCGGTCACGCTGCCGCCGGGGCTGTTCACACGGAATACCACCGCCTTGATTTTGGGATCCAGACGCGCCTGCCGCAGTTGCGTTGCGGTGCTATCACCGCCCACGGTTCCTGGCGTTTGCTGGCCATCCATGATGGCTCCGTTAGCGAAGATGACGGCGATTTCACCACCTTGCTCCGGCGCTGATTTTGGTTGGTAATCGTAGATGCTGATCGCGTTGAAATTATTGGTTTGCTTATCCCAGCCGAAGATCTTGACCAGTTGTTCTTCAATCACTGTGCGGGACGCCAGCTCATCAACCTGTTTACTGTCGAGCGCAAACTTGGCCGTATCGCCTCCTGCGGCTTGCAGGCCACTGAGGATCGCCGCTGCCCCTGGGAACAGTTGTTCCGGCGTCAGTTGGCGGTTGGCCGCCACGGTATTCAGGTAGTTCTGCCACAGGCCACCCACCCAGCGGCTATCGGCTTCGCGGGCTTCTGGCGACATATCGTTGCGGATCAGCGGTTCCACGGCGGATTTATAGGTGCCGACCCGGAAAATATTGGTCGTGACCTTCAGCGTTTCCAGCAAGGACTTGTAATACAGGCCGTTGGTCGCAAAACCGTGAAGATCTACCACCCCTTGTGGTGACAGATAGATTTTATTGGCATAGCTGGCCAGATAATATTGCGTCTGATTGTAGCTGTCGCCAATCGCAAAGATCGGTTTGCCGCTGTCACGGAATTCGCGCAGCGCTTTGCCAATATATTGCAGAGAAGGCTGGTCGGCGCCGGTGAAGTCATTCAACTGCAACACCATCCCGGTAATGTTTTGATCGTCTTTGGCCTTGCGAATCATCTCCACCAGGTCAAACAGCGAATTTTCCTGTAGACGACTGCTGGAGGTTCCCAGCAGTTCACGGCCCCATTGGCGAACGCGGCTGTTCATCGATGGCTGATCAACCACGACGCCGCTGAGGTTCACTAGCAGCGCGCCACGTGGTGTTTCCACCGGAGTGGTACTGCTTTGGAAAGAAAGATAGATACCGACCCCAACCAGGATCAGCAGAATCAAGAATAAGTTCAGGATAAATTCCCTGATAAAATTCAGCAGACGCCACGTCCACCTGAAAATACCGGCAATGAATCGCCACAATGTGCACATGTGCTCTCCAACAAGAGTCGAGAATGTTCCGCTATCCTAATGAGCGGCCGAAGAAATGTCAGCTTTAAATCGTGAGTCATATACAGTATTGCAGAGGCTGTAACTCCCTGTGGAGCTATGTTAACGTGATCCAAATGAAAATTGTTATCAGGAGTTTACAATGGATGCACTGGATCTTTTACTGAATCGCCGTTCGGCGTCACGGCTGGTGGCCCCTGCGCCAACGGGCGAAGTGCGTCAGAATATCATCAATGCCGGGTTACGCGCGCCCGATCATGGTGCGTTACAGCCATGGCGGTTTGTGCTGATCGAGAATCAGGGTCTGGAGCGTTTCAGTGCCTTGTTACAGGCGGCGGCAAAGCACGATGAGCTTGATGAAGCTGCCGTGGAAAAAGCGAAACAGGCGCCATTTCGCGCCCCGTTGATTATTACCGTGGTGGCGCATTGCAGTGAAAATCCGAAAGTACCCCGTTGGGAACAGGTGATTTCTGCCGGTTGTGCCGTGCAGGCGATGCAGATGGCGGCATTGGCACAAGGGTTCAATGGCATCTGGCGCACCGGTGCCTGGACGGAGCATCCGCTGGTGCGTGAGGCCTTTGCCTGCCGTGAGCAGGATGAGATCGTGGGTTTCCTTTATCTCGGTACTCCACAGTTAAAAGCAACCACCAAAGTGGTGCCCCCAGACAGTGCTACTTTCGTCCGCTATTTCTGATCCTGCTCGCAGGTTTTTAGCAGAAAATGCGCGATATCCCGCAGTTTTGTACTGTTTCTGAGCAGGCTAACGGCATAATGCCAGCCTGCTCTTACCAATCCCCCCGGCAAGCGTTACCCTATACCCCATTGTGATATTCTGAAGCTCGTTACCCAAAGGGAGTGGACTTATGGCATCGTCGGTCATCCGTTTAACCCAGTACAGCCATGGCGCTGGCTGTGGCTGTAAAATCTCACCGAAAGTTCTCGAAACGATACTGCATAGCGAACAGGAAAAGTTTGTTGATCCGCGTTTGCTGGTGGGTAATGAAACTCGTGATGATGCGGCGGTGTATGACATTGGTAATGGCGTTGGCATTATCAGCACCACGGATTTCTTTATGCCGATTGTCGATAATCCGTTTGATTTTGGTCGCATTGCGGCCACCAATGCCATCAGCGATGTGTATGCGATGGGCGGTAAGCCGATCATGGCGATTGCGATTCTGGGCTGGCCGATTGCTGCGCTGCCAGCGGAAGTAGCGCAACAGGTGATTGACGGCGGGCGTTATGCCTGCCAGCAGGCGGGCATCGCTTTGGCCGGGGGCCATTCGATCGACGCGCCTGAACCGATCTTCGGCTTGGCGGTAACCGGCATTGTCAGCACCGAGCGGGTGAAGAAAAACAGTGCGGCGAAGGCAGGAGCGAAATTGTTCCTGACCAAACCATTGGGCATTGGCGTGCTGACCACGGCCGAGAAGAAAAGCAAACTGCGGCCAGAGCACCAAGGGCTGGCAACGCAGGTGATGTGCCAGTTGAATAAACCCGGTGCGGACTTTGCCGATGTGGCGGGCGTGACGGCGATGACCGATGTGACCGGTTTTGGTTTACTGGGGCACCTTAGCGAAATGTGCCAGGGTTCTGAATTGCAGGCGACGGTGTGGTTCGAGCAGGTGCCGAAACTCCCTGACATCGAACGCTATATCAGCGAAGGTTGCGTGCCCGGCGGAACCGGCCGTAACTTCGACAGCTATGGTCATCTGGTCGGTGCTATGAGTGATTTGCAGCGCCAGCTATTGTGCGATCCGCAGACTTCTGGTGGTTTGCTGCTGGCGGTATTGCCGGAGGCTGAGGCCGAGGTGCAGGCGATTGCCGCACGTCATGGCATCACGCTGAAGGCCATTGGTGAATTGCACGCCGCTCAGCCGGGTAAACCGCTGATTGAGGTTGTCTAGTGTTAACCGTGCAAACTCGGCTGGATACCGACGATTATCGACGCATTTTTCTGCAAGATGTGCCACTGATTGATGTGCGTGCGCCAATAGAATTTGGGCAAGGAGCATTCCCTTCAGCCATTAATCTGCCGTTGATGAACGACAGCGAACGCCAGGTGGTGGGAACCTGTTACAAGCAGCACGGCCAGCAGGCGGCGCTTGATCTTGGGCATCAACTGGTTAATGGTCAACTGCGCGAGCAACGCACTCAAGCCTGGATCGCGCAATGTGCCCGGCAGCCGCAGGGGTATATTTATTGTTTCCGCGGTGGGTTGCGCTCACAACTGGTGCAGCAATGGCTACGGGAAGCCGGGGTGGATTATCCGCGCGTTCGCGGTGGCTATAAGGCGCTGCGTACTTTCCTGCTGGAGACTCTGGAATCCTGCTCTGCATTGCCGATGGTGGTCGTGGGTGGCAATACCGGTTGCGGTAAAACGCTGCTGATCAATGAACTGATAGCGGGCATTGATCTGGAAGGTGTAGCGCATCATCGCGGATCGTCTTTTGGCCGGACGTTGGTGGAACAGCATACGCAGATTGATTTTGAGAATCATTTGGCCGTACTGATGTTGAAAAAACAGCATAACGGTTGCCGCCATTGGGTGCTGGAAGATGAAAGCCGGATTATTGGCTCAAACAATCTACCGTTGGCGTTGTTTAACGGTATGCAGCAAGCGCCTCTGGTGGTGATCGACGATCCGTTTGAGGTACGTTTGGCCCGCCTACAGGCTGAATACATCGATCAGATGCGCATTACCTTTGAGCACGCGTATGGTGAACAGGAAGGCTGGCAAAAATATGCTGAATATTTGCACCATGGCCTGTTTGCCATTCGCCGCCGCCTGGGGCTGGAACGTTTCCAGCAGTTGACGCAATGGCTGGATCAGGCGTTGCAGTTGCAGCAATCCCATGGCAACAGCGATGCTCACCAACAGTGGCTGGTGCCGTTGTTGCAACACTATTACGATCCGATGTATCGCTATCAGTTAGAGAAGAAAACCCAGCGGATGATCTTCCGTGGTAACTATGCTGAAGTGAGAGAGTTTTTGATGACGTACAGCCAGAATAACGGTGAATAATGCGCCTGTTTATTGCCGAAAAACCGAGTTTGGCTCGCGCCATTGCCGATGTGTTACCTAAACCCCACCGCCGGGGTGATGGGTTTATTGCCTGTGGCAGCAACGATGTGGTGACCTGGTGTGTCGGCCACTTATTGGAGCAGGCGCAGCCGGATGCTTACGACAGCCGTTATGCGCGTTGGTCGCTGGCGGATTTGCCGATTATCCCCCAGAAGTGGCTGTTGCAGCCGCGGCCTTCGGTCAGCAAGCAGTTAAATGCGATAAAAAGACTGCTGACGGAGGCGGACGAAGTGGTTCATGCCGGTGACCCGGATCGCGAAGGGCAATTACTGGTTGATGAGGTGCTGGATTACCTGGCACTGTCACCAGAAAAGCGCCAGCGCGTGCGCCGCTGTTTGATCAACGATCTTAACCCGCAGGCGGTGGAGCGGGCTATCGAGCGGCTGCGTGATAACCGCGATTTTATCCCGCTGTGCGTTTCTGCGCTGGCGCGTGCGCGTGCCGACTGGCTGTATGGCATCAACATGACCCGTGCTTATACCCTGTTAGGGCGCAATGCGGGTTATGACGGGGTGTTATCGGTCGGGCGGGTACAAACGCCGGTGTTGGGGCTGGTAGTGCGGCGTGACGAAGAGATTGAAAACTTCGTGCCGAAAGACTTTTTCGAAGTAAAAGCGCATATCGTTACGCCAAAAGAGGAGCGCTTTGTCGCCCTATGGCAACCGAGCGATTCCTGTGAGCCTTATCAGGATGAAGAAGGGCGCTTGCTGCATCGGCCGCTGGCCGAGCACGTAGTCAAACGTATTGAGGGCCAGCCCGCTCTGGTGACCTCCTATAATGATAAACGGGAATCAGATACTGCCCCATTGCCGTTTTCCCTTTCCACGCTGCAAATTGAAGCGGCCAAGCGTTTTAACCTCAGCGCCCAGCAGGTGCTGGATATCTGCCAGCGCCTGTATGAAACCCATAAGCTGATTACCTACCCGCGTTCCGACAGCCGCTATCTGCCAGAGGAGCATTTTGCCGGGCGTCATGCGGTGTTGAATGCCATCAGCGTGCATCAGCCCGCTCTCTATCCGCAACCGGTGATCGACAGCGAGCGCCGTAACCGCTGTTGGGACGATAAAAAGGTGGATGCGCACCACGCGATCATTCCAACCGCCCGCGCCAGCAAAGCTAGCCTGAGCCAAGACGAACTGAACGTTTATGGCCTGGTGGCTCGTCAGTATCTGATGCAGTTCTGCCCGGATGCGATGTTCCGTAAATGTGTGATCGAGCTGGATATCGCCGGTGGCAAGTTTATCGCCAAGGCGCGTTTCCTGGCGGAGGCAGGGTGGCGCACTCTGTTGGGCAGCAAGGAGCGCGATGAAGAAAACGAAGGAGCGCCATTGCCGGTAGTCGCCAAAGATGATGAGCTGTTGTGCGAACGTGGCGAAGTGGTTGAACGCCAGACTCAGCCACCGCGGCCGTTCACCGATGCCAGCCTGCTTTCCGCCATGACCGGGATTGCGCGCTTTGTGCAGGACAAAGCCTTAAAGAAAATCCTGCGTGCGACCGATGGTTTAGGCACGGAAGCAACGCGGGCGGGCATTATTGAATTACTGTTCAAACGGGCCTTTCTCTACAAGAAAGGGCGCTATATCCATTCCAGTGAAACCGGTCGGGCGTTGATTCATTCTTTGCCGGACTTGGCGGCACGGCCTGATATGACGGCGCAATGGGAATCCACTCTAACGCAGATCAGTGAGAAATCCTGCCGCTATCAGGACTTTATGCAACCGCTGGAAGGAACCTTGCAGGAACTGATTTACCAGGCTAAACAAAGCCGGGCCAGCATGGCGTTTCGTGGCTTGCCGCCATCGCCTGCTGCTGCCGGGGCAAAAAAACGCAAGAAAAGTGCCCCGAAGGCACAGGTAAAGAGTGAGTAAATCACCAGTGATGCGAGTGTGGAGGGTTTTCTGAAAACAGGGGCTCTGGTAGCCCCTGTGTACTAGGTGGGTAAAGCGGCGATATAGCTCTCCAGCAGCGGGATATCCGCCGGGGCCAGAGGATAACCACGTGCCTGCTGCGGCGTTACCCAGGCAAACGCCGAATGGCAGCGCTTTTGCAATTCACCGCTGAATGTCTCGATCCGCCAGGCATGTAAACGGATGATTCTTTCGCTTTGCTGCCACTGCGTGCTGGCAACATAACTCCCTACGCTGGTCGTAATGCCCAACTCTTCTAGCAGTTCGCGAGCAAGAGCCTGTGGCTGTTGTTCATTGAGTTCGACCTTACCACCGGGAAACTCCCACAGGCCCGCCTGATCGCTGCTGCTATCGCGCTGAGCGAGTAAAATTTTGCCGTCTTTTTCAATAATGGCGGCGACCACGTCGATGATTTTCATGCGGATTATCGGTAAAGCCCCGTTATCACAACGGGGCGGGGAATTAAATTACAGTGAAAACTCAGCCCAGACTGGCGCATGATCTGAAGGTTTTTCCATGCCACGGATCTGATAATCAATCCCCGTCGCCTTGCAGCGCGCCGCCAACGGTGTGCTGGCCAGCAACAGATCGATACGTAACCCACGGTTTTCATCAAAACCGCGTGAACGGTAATCAAACCATGAGAATTCATCGTCGCGCTCGGGGTTGGCGTGACGATAGGTATCCACCAGGCCCCAGTCCAACAGACGTTCCATCCATTCACGCTCTTCCGGCAGGAAAGAACATTTACCGGTGCGCAGCCAGCGCTTACGGCTATCCTCACCGATACCGATATCAAAATCGCTTGGGCTGATGTTCATATCACCCATGATCAATACCGGGGATTCGGCAGAAAGCTGTTGCTCCAAGTAGCTTTGCAGATCCTGGTAGAAACGGGTTTTGGCTGGGAATTTGATCGGGTGGTCGCGGCTTTCACCCTGCGGGAAATAGCCGTTAATCACCGTCAGCGTTCCCTGTGGGGTCGCCAGATCGGCCATGATGATGCGGCGTTGGGCATCTTCTTCGTCGGTAGGGAAACCACGGCGCACGGCAAGCGGTTTATCTTTGGTCAGCAGAGCAACACCGTAGTGGCCTTTTTGCCCATGATAGAACACGTGATAACCATGCTGGCTCACTTCTTCCAGCGGGAACATATCGTCGTGAACTTTTGTTTCCTGTAGGCCGATCACATCAGGCTGATGCTGTTCAATGATGGCGGCCAGTTGATGCGGACGTGCGCGCAGTCCATTGATATTAAAAGAGACAAACTTCATGAGCGGTGCCGTTTTGATCAGAAAAAATGTGTTCAGATAGTAGCAGAATTTGGCCAGAAAAGTAACGCGGACCAGCGGCGGATGGCCGCTGGTAGAGAGGGATTATTTTGCCCAACGGTCGTAATTTTTAGCCTGATAATTGTCGAGTTGCTGTAACAGTGTCTGCGCTGAATCACTGATATGCAGGGTGTTGAGGTAATCTTGGCGCATGAAGCCCTGATCGGCGACCTGCTGCAAGAAGCTGCTCAATGGACGGTAAAAATCGTTCACGTTCAGCAGCCCGACCGGCTTGTTGTGATAACCGATCTGCCCCCAGGTCCAGATTTCGAACAGTTCTTCCAGGGTGCCAATACCGCCTGGCAGGGCAATAAACCCGTCAGCCAGCTCGGCCATACGCGCTTTGCGGGTATGCATATCAGGCACCACTTCCAGCTTGGTCAAGCCGCGATGGGCGGTTTCGGCTTCCACCAAACGTTCAGGTATCACCCCAACGACCTCTCCACAGGCTTCCAGTACCGCATCGGCGACAATGCCCATCAGCCCTTTTTTACCACCGCCATAGACCAAACGCCGCCCCTGAGTGGCAATTGCGTGGCCCAGATTGCGCGCATTTTCAGCATAGGCCGGGTTAATACCTTCGCTGGCACCACAAAAAACGCAGATATTGTTACGCATGCACAGTTCCTTACTGCATTAAAGAAGCCAGTGGTATAGCGAATTGTGGGCGGGAGTTCAAGTGGGGGATACATTGGTTGGATCGACTTAAGCGCTGAGTGGGAAGGATTACCGCGCTGAAGCGCGTTGTCTCGCTGCGCTCGACTCGAACCTTGGTCGAAGTTTCTCATCCTTCCCCTGTGCGGAGAAACATGAATATACGAGGTTGATGGTGGCTTTGTGCGATATATTAAGGATGGTGGTGGGGGAAGGATTCGAACCTTCGAAGTCTGTGACGGCAGATTTACAGTCTGCTCCCTTTGGCCGCTCGGGAACCCCACCACTGGCCTTGCTTGCGAAACGTCTGTCTCGGTAAGCGGGGCGCATCATATCAAATGAAGCGCTCGTGTAAAGCATTGAAATGCAGAAAATGAATCGTTTGCCGTTTTTTTATTCTTGGCGGTGTTTCCGTGAACGAAAGACACCGCTTTCTTGCACAACTACAGGATCACCGTGCGGTTGCCGTACACGAACACCCTTTGTGCCAGCACACGATACAAAGCCCGGCTGAGAACGTTTTTCTCCACATCGCGCCCGGCACGCATCATATCTTCTGCGGAATAGGTGTGATCGACATGAATAACATCCTGCATGATGATTGGGCCTTCATCCAGGCTATCGTTCACGTAGTGCGCCGTGGCGCCGATAATCTTCACGCCGCGCTCATACGCCTGATGGTAAGGGCGTGCGCCGATAAAGGCGGGCAGGAACGAATGGTGAATATTAATCACCTGGTTTGGGTAGTGCTGGACGAATTCCGGCGTCAGAACGCGCATATACTTGGCCAGCACCACATAGTCAGGCAGGTACTGATCGATCTGCGCAGCCATTTTCTGATCGTGCTGTTCACGCGTCAGGCCTTCATGGCTCACCAGATGGAAAGGAATATCAAAGCGCTCTACCAGCGTTTGCAACGTGGTGTGGTTGCCAATAACGGCGGCGATTTCAACATCTAATCCGCCGTAAGCGCTTTTCATCAGCAGATCGCCCAGGCAGTGTGCTTCTTTGGTGACCAGTACCACGATACGGCGGCGGCCTGCGCTGTGCAGTTCACGCACGGAACCCTGAGGCAATGCACCGTCCAAATCCGCCAACAGCGTGGCATCATTGAAAATCCCTTCCAATTCGGTACGCATAAAGAAGCGGCCGGTCAGGTGATCCACAAATTCATTGTTCTGAACGATATTCAGCTCATGTTTGTAACAGATGTTGGTGATCTTGGCGATCAGCCCTTTGGCGTCAGGGCAGATAGTGCGTAGAATTTTTCTTTGTACATTTTGGTGTGGCATAAGTATGTGGATCCTGTCTGATACTTAACTCGCAGGCTCATTGCCCGCAGCACTTTTTGTATTTTTTGCCTGAACCGCAGGGGCAAGTGTCGTTTCGACCCGTTTGGGGTTTGATTCCATCGATATAGTACCAGCGTTGCCCAAGGCGAAGAAAGCGCGAACGTTCATGTATTGCACGGTGCTTTGCCGCGCCATCGCTGAAACGGGCAACAAACTCGACATAACCTTCGTCGGCGTTGTTACCCGCATGTTCTTCAACCACCGTCAGCCCAAGCCATGCGGTATCGTTGAAGCTATTGATAATCGCGTTACGCGACTCTTCCGCCCGGCAATCCGGGTGCCAGGTCGCAACCAGATAATCTGCGCAGTGTTTTACATAGGCGGTATAGCGCGAGCGCATCAGTTTGCCCGGTGTAGGGGCAAGTTGGTCATCATGAATAAAAGGTTCACAACAAAGGCTATACTCCAACCCGCTACCACAAGGGCATAATTCAGTCACCATAACGCCTCAAAAGCTAAAATAAATTTAGTGTATATGTTACCTAACATTATTCGTCAGTGACAATGTACCCTAGGTTTAAGGGTTGAATTCATTCAGCGAGCACAGGACGGCAAGTCATGCGGAAAATCAAAATCGGGCTGGCATTGGGTGCCGGTGCTGCGAAAGGCTGGGCACACATTGGGGTGATCAATGCGTTACGGAAACGGGGGATCGAAATTGATATCGTTGCGGGCTGTTCGGTAGGGGCGTTAGTGGGCGCGGCGTTTGCCAGCCATCGCTTGCCAGCAATGGAGCACTGGGTGCGTTCATTCAGTTACTGGGATGTGATCCGGCTGATGGATCTTACCTGGCAGCGTGGCGGTTTGTTGCGTGGTGAACGCGTCTTCAATGCGGTCGGCCAACTGCTGAAAATTGATGATTTTGCCGATTGTGCGCTCAAGTTTGGTGCAGTTACCACCAATCTCAGCACTGGTCGCGAACTGTGGATGACCAAAGGGGATATCCAGCAGGCAATTCGTGCTTCCTGTAGTATGCCGGGCTTGCTGGCTCCTGTATGGTTTGAAGGCTATTGGCTGGTGGACGGTGCATTAGTCAATCCGGTACCGATCTCGCTGACTCGTGCGATGGGCGCAGATATTGTTATTGCGGTGGATTTACAACATGATGCGC
This sequence comes from Serratia sp. YWN4, assembly GCF_055790845.1. Taxonomy (NCBI): domain Bacteria; kingdom Pseudomonadati; phylum Pseudomonadota; class Gammaproteobacteria; order Enterobacterales; family Yersiniaceae; genus Serratia; species Serratia sp. YWN4. Next base: position 2,892,629 of record NZ_CM147696.1, on the reverse strand, counting down.
ATCTGATGCAACAGGATTTGTTCTCGGTGCACAATACAAATGAAGACACAAATAGTGAAGATGTGAATAATGTAGTGATAGGTAATTGGCGTGGGCGTTTGCGGGAGCGTATCAATAAAGTGATGTTAAAAAAGCCTAATTTTACGCCGACCGCCATGGAGATTATGAGTACGTCCATTCAGATGCTGGAAAATCGGGTGAAACGCACTCGTATGGCCAGCGATCCTCCGGATGTTCTGATACAACCGTATTGCCCCCAGATATCCACACTGGATTTTCATCGCGCCAGCGAGGCGATTGAAGCTGGCCGGTTGGCCGTCGAAAAACAGATAGATATCTTGGCACCATTGATAAAAAATAAATAATTACCGGTTCTTAGGGTGGAATTATGCTGTCAGGGAGACTTTCGGCAGGCACAAGTGACCATTATGAGCCACTATTACATCATGAAAAGGGAAGAGGCTCGGCCGATGGTATTACCACTGACAAACAAGCGCATCTTAATTGTTGAGGACGAACAGGTGTTTCGTTCGGTGCTTGTTGGCTATTTGAAGTCGTTGGGCGCGCAAACCAGTGAAGCGGTCAATGGTTTGTTAGCGCTGAGCGCGGTTGAAGAAGTGAAGCCTGACTTAATCCTGTGCGATCTGGCGATGCCGGAGATGAACGGCATTGAGTTCGTCGAGCACCTGCGCCTAAAAGGGGTACAAATCCCGGTATTGGTGATTTCGGCCACCGATAAAATGACGGATATCGCCAAAGTATTGCGGTTGGGCGTGCAGGATGTACTGTTAAAACCGCTGACTGACCTGAACCGTTTACGTGAGGCGATACTGGCTTGCTTGTATCCTAATATGTTTACCTCACCGGCCATTGAAGAGGTGGAGTTATTTAAGGATTGGGATGCACTGAGCAAGAATCCCTCAGAGGCGGTGAGGTTGCTTAAGCAGTTACAGCCGCCAGTCCAGCAGACTATTGCGGGTTGTCGCATTAATTATCGTCAACTGACTGCGGCTGAAAGCCCTGGTTTGGTGCTGGATATTGCCGCATTGTCAGATAAGGACTTGGCTTTTTATTGTCTGGATGTGACGCGTGCTGGTGATAATGGTGTATTGGCTGCTTTGTTATTGCGCGCACTATTCAATGGATTGTTGCAAGATCATTTAGCGAATCAACAGCATCGTCTGCCGCAAATGTCAGCACTGTTAAAACAAGTTAATCAATTATTGCGCCAAGGAAAGCTTGAAGGGCAATTCCCGCTGTTGATTGGTTATTATCACGCCGAATATAAAAACCTGATCCTTGTTTCGGCCGGTTTGCATGCCACGGTGAATACCGGGGATAATCAAATCCAGTTAAGTACCGGTATACCTCTAGGCACGTTGGGGGCGACCTATCTGAATCAGATCAGCCAACGCTGTGAGGCCTGGCAGTGCCAAATGTGGGGCAGCGGTGGCCGCTTACGTTTAATGCTCAGTGCTGAATAAAACATCAATAGTCACTTATCCTGTTACATTCTGCTATTAAAAACGCCTATTTAACCTCAGAATTTCACTGCTAGGTAATAGTCTTAAATCTTTACTATTTGTTTTTGGGGTAATACTCAGCGGGTTTAAGCTGGTATACTTCGAGGGTTTTTTTGTATAGCAGAAAAAGTTCATAATTTGAGCTCGTATTATGGAGAGGAAATAATGCCTGCTTTAGATCGTAAAGTTCGCAAAGCGGTTATCCCTGTAGCAGGTTTAGGAACTCGGATGTTGCCAGCAACTAAAGCTATTCCGAAAGAAATGCTGCCATTGGTTGATAAACCGTTGATTCAGTATGTGGTGAATGAATGCGTTGCTGCAGGAATCAACGAAATCGTTTTGGTGACTCATTCCTCTAAGAATTCTATTGAAAACCATTTTGATACCAGTTTCGAACTGGAAGCGATGCTGGAAAAACGTGTAAAACGCCAACTGCTGGATGAGGTTCAATCCATTTGCCCAAAAGGCGTCACGGTGATGCAGGTGCGCCAAGGGATTGCCAAAGGGCTTGGCCATGCGATCATGTGTGCTTATCCATTGGTGGGTGATGAGCCGGTTGCCGTTGTGCTGCCTGATGTGATCCTCGATGAATACCGTGCCGATCTGCTGCAGGACAACCTGCATGAAATGCTGCAACGTTTTGAACAAACCGGTATCAGCCAAATTATGGTTGAACCGGTGCAGCATAAAGATGTCGGAAACTACGGCATTGTCGATTGCCAGGGGGCAGCACTGCAACCGGGCGAAAGCGCGCCCATGGTGAGCGTGGTTGAGAAACCTTCTCCAGATGAAGCGCCGTCTGATCTGGCGATTGTGGGGCGCTATGTGCTTTCTGCCGATATCTGGGCACTGCTGGCTAAGACACCACCGGGGGCAGGTGATGAAATTCAACTCACCGACGCGATTGATATGCTGATGCAGACAGAATGTGTTGAAGCCTATCACTTGAAAGGGGTGAGCCACGACTGCGGTAATAAATTGGGTTATATGCAGGCTTTCGTTGAGTATGGCCTGCGCCATGCCAGCCTAGGGCAAGAATTCTCGCTGTGGCTGAAACATTTGGTGAACGGCGCACAGAAATAATTTCATAGCTTATTGTCTTAATTTTTAAAAACTAGGATTTTCCAATGAAAGTAACAGTTTTTGGTATTGGTTATGTTGGCTTGGTACAGGCTGCTGTGTTGGCCGAAGTTGGCCATGATGTGATGTGTATTGATGTAGACGCCAAAAAGGTCGAGAACCTTAAAAATGGGAATATCCCTATTTTTGAGCCGGGCCTGACGCCACTGGTGCAACAGAATTACGAAGCCGGGCGCTTGCATTTTACCACCGATGCGCAAGCCGGTGTTGCCCACGGTACTATTCAGTTTATCGCGGTGGGAACGCCGCCAGATGAAGACGGCTCTGCCGATCTCAAATACGTGACCGCAGTGGCACGCACTATTGCTGAATACATGACCGATCCAAAAATCGTGATTGATAAATCTACAGTGCCAGTGGGTACCGCAGATAAAGTGCGTGAAGTGATGACCGAGACGCTGCGCAAACGCGGCAGTTCCATTACGTTCGATGTGGTCTCCAACCCGGAATTTCTTAAAGAAGGGGCGGCGGTGGCTGACTGCATGCGCCCTGAACGTATTGTTCTGGGTACGGATAACAAAGAGGTTATCGAATCTCTGCGCGAGCTGTATGAGCCGTTCAACCGCAATCACGATCGCATGATTCTGATGGATATCCGCAGTGCGGAACTGACCAAGTATGCAGCAAACTGTATGCTGGCGACTAAAATCAGCTTTATGAACGAAATTTCCAATCTGGCAGAAATGTTGGGTGCCGACATCGAGAAAGTACGCCAGGGTATCGGCTCTGATTCTCGCATTGGCTATCACTTTATTTATCCAGGCTGCGGCTACGGGGGTTCCTGTTTCCCGAAAGATGTTCAGGCGCTGATTCGCACGGCAGAGCACATTGGTTATCAGCCGAAGATATTGCAGGCGGTAGAACAGGTAAACTCCCAACAGAAATATAAGCTGACTGAATTTATCAAGCGTCACTTTGGTCACGACGTAAAAGGGAAAACTTTTGCGCTATGGGGCTTGGCTTTTAAACCTAATACTGATGATATGCGCGAGGCATCCAGCCGGGTGCTGATGGAAACTTTGTGGGAGTTGGGTGCTTCTGTACAGGCCTACGATCCAGAAGCGATGACCGAAGCACAGCGTATCTACGGCCAACGTGCTGACTTGAAGCTGATGGGCACTAAAGAAGCCGCATTACAGGATGCCGACGCCTTGGTTATTTGCACTGAATGGCAGAATTTCCGTGCACCAGATTTTGACGTGATGAAAAAGGCGTTGAAACAGCCAGTGATTTTCGATGGGCGTAACTTATTCGACCCAGAACGTTTGCAGGCGCGCGGTTTTACTTACTATGGTATCGGGCGCGGTGCGTCGATTAAGCCGGTTATTTAAGAGGTGAGCATGAAATTCCTGGTTACAGGCGCTGCAGGTTTTATTGGGTATCACGTAATAGAGCGTTTGTTAGCCGCTGGGCATCAGGTTGTCGGTATCGACAACCTGAATGATTATTATGATGTCAGCCTGAAACAGGCGCGGCTTGATTTGTTGGCTGATAAACCCGCATTTCAATTTATCAGGCTTGATTTAGCCGATCGCAGCGGTATTGCCGGGCTTTTTGTTGCGCACCAGTTTGAACGGGTCATTCATCTTGGTGCTCAGGCCGGGGTGCGTTATTCGTTGGATAATCCCCTGGCTTATGCTGATTCAAACCTGATTGGTCATTTGAACATCCTTGAAGGGTGTCGGCATAATAAGGTGGGGCATTTAGTCTATGCTTCATCCAGTTCGGTATATGGCCTTAATCGCAAGTTACCATTTTCGACGGAAGATTCGGTGGATCATCCCATATCCTTGTATGCGGCGACCAAAAAAGCCAATGAACTGATGTCCCATAGTTATTCGCATTTATATGGGCTTCCTACTACTGGCTTACGTTTCTTCACCGTATATGGCCCTTGGGGGCGTCCGGATATGGCCCTGTTTAAATTCACTAAAGCGATATTGGCGGGTGAAAGTATTGATGTATATAACCACGGCGAAATGCATCGTGATTTTACTTACATTGATGATATTACCGAGGCGGTTGTGCGTTTACAGGCCATCGTTCCGCAACCTAATGCCAATTGGACGGTTGAACAAGGTTCGCCAGCGACCAGCTCTGCGCCGTATCATGTTTATAATATCGGCAATAGCAGCCCTGTGAAGCTCATGGAATATATTCATGCCTTGGAAGAGGCATTAGGTATCACAGCACTGAAAAATATGCTGCCGATGCAACTTGGTGACGTTATGGATACCAGTGCGGATACTGACGAACTTTACCAGACTATCGGATTTAAGCCCGAAATCAGCGTTGAAGAGGGTGTTAAGCGTTTTGTTGCATGGTATAAAGCGTTTTATAAAGTTCAGTAAATGAACACCAATCAGGTAAATAAAGAGGCTTCGGCCTCTTTTTTCGTTTGGTCGTAGAGTGTTGATTACGCCTTGCAGTGAAAGTTAGAGGGAAGGGTTATTGAAAAGCAAAAAGCTCCCATCGGGAGCTTTTTGAGTTAGCTAAAGCCGTTATTACAGCAAGAAATCGTCTAAAGATTTCCCTTGCTCTTCGATAGCTTTTTTAATCACTGCCGGAGTACGGCCCTGGCCGGTCCAGGTTTTCATTTCGCCGTTTTCATCTTTATATTGGTATTTAGCTGGACGTGCTGCGCGTTTTGCTTTGCCTGCGGCTTTAGTGGCAGCCATCGTTTGCAGCAATTCGTTTGGATCAATGCCATCAGCAATCAGCATTTCGCGATATTGTTGCAATTTGCGAGTACGTTCTTCAATTTCAGCTTGAGCTTGGCTGTCTTCATCGCGACGCTCGTTAACAACAACTTCCAATTTCTCAAGCATCTCTTCCAGCGTTTCCAGGCTGCATTCTCTAGCTTGTGCACGTAGAGTACGGATGTTGTTCAAAATCTTTAATGCTTCGCTCATTGTTCTAGTCTCAAATTATATTGGTGGGGGGGCGTTTGGATAATAATAGAGTGCTCTTTTCTTTTCTGCAATAGCCAAATTGAAAGAGATCCTAAATTTACCTTTAAAAAAACCGTTATATGAGAACTGTCTTGCTAATAGCACCTGATAATCTAACTATTACTCTACATGTTGCTAAGCTAAATTTTCAACCGGCGCTGTATGCTCATCGAGCTAAAAGGCATTTCATCGGGCAGTTATAATTGCGCTCTATACAAGATGAGGATGAATTCTATGGGCTTAATCACTGTCGTAAGAGGCAGGCAGTGTAAACAAAAGGGGGGTTAGGTAAGGATAACGTTAGAAATGTCATATCATGTGAGATTGCAATTAACCCCTGGGTAATTGGTGATAAGGTTTTTAATAGCGCTGCCTTATGCCTGTAAGCCTGCACTTTGCGGGCCTATGCATGATAATTGGCTCATCATTAATGAGTTTAGTTAATCATTAGTAATAATTAAATTGTGATGGGCCGAGAGGTGCATTCTGTAAATAGATGTAAAAACGGGCAAGGTTTGCAGCAAAAAGCTTCATTTGAGAACTTGCCTATTACATGCTCTGATAATGACTCGGTGTCAGGCTGAGTCTGACAAAGGGATATGTTACACTGGCCATCGAATCTTTAACTGAATATTTCTTATACCACTGGAGTCGCGGGCCATGGCTCAGCTTTATTTTTATTACTCTGCTATGAATGCAGGAAAATCTACCGCGCTATTACAATCTTCATATAATTATCAAGAACGTGGTATGCGGACCTTGGTGTTTACGGCTGAAATCGATCACCGCTTTGGCGTGGGCAAAGTCAGTTCCCGAATAGGGCTGTCGTCGCAAGCACAGCTCTATAATAATGGAACTCAACTGTATGCCATGATTAACCAGGAACATCAGCAGCAGCCCGTACACTGCGTTCTGGTTGATGAAAGCCAATTCCTGACTAAAGGGCAGGTTGAAGATCTGTGTGAGGTGGTGGATCAATTAGATATTCCGGTGTTGTGTTACGGCTTGCGTACGGACTTTCTCGGTGAGCTGTTTATCGGCAGCCACTATTTGCTGGCTTGGGCTGACAAACTGGTCGAGCTGAAAACCATCTGCCACTGTGGCCGCAAAGCCAATATGGTGCTTCGTTTGGGCGAAAACGGTAAAGCGCTGCATGCTGGCGAGCAGGTGGTTATTGGAGGCAATGAAAGTTATGTGTCCGTATGCCGCAAACATTACAAAGAAGCGATCAAGACATAGGAATAACCTTATCACAGCGGCCAGCAGCGGGTTGCTGTGAGGTTTGAAGATGATGTCTGTAGGACGGGGGCGCTTTTCCGTTAAATCGCGTAGAGCGCTGTTTGAATGAATATAAAAAAACCCGCCGAAAAGGCGGGTTTTTTGTCAGCTCAGGGAGCGGATTACTTCTTGGACTTTTTTTCTGCTTTAGCCGCAACCGGAGCCGCTGCCACAGTTTCTTCGGTATCTTCGCTGAATTCGCGGCCGTAGAAGGTATCCATCAGGATTTGCTTGAGTTCAGCAATCAGCGGATAGCGTGGGTTGGCACCGGTACATTGGTCATCAAACGCATCTTCAGACAGTTTGTCGACCTTCGCCAGGAAGTCCGCTTCCAGCACGCCAGCTTCACGGATAGAAGCAGGGATGCCCAGTTCTGCTTTGATCTCGTCCAGCCATTTCAGCAGTTTCTCGATCTTCTGAGCAGTACGGTCACCCGCGGCGCTCAGGCCAAGGTGATCGGCGATTTCAGCATAACGACGGCGCGCCTGCGGGCGGTCATACTGGCTGAACGCAGTCTGCTTGGTCGGGTTATCGTTAGCGTTATAACGGATAACGTTCGAGATCAACATGGCGTTGGCCAAACCGTGCGGAATGTGGAACTCAGAACCCAGTTTGTGGGCCATTGAGTGACACACACCCAGGAAGGCGTTAGCAAACGCAATACCGGCGATGGTCGCGGCGTTATGCACACGTTCGCGGGCCACTGGGTTTTTCGCGCCTTCTTTATAGCTGGCTGGCAGATATTCTTTCAGCAGCTTCAGGGCTTGCAGCGCCTGACCGTCTGAATATTCGTTGGCCAGAACCGAAACGTAAGCTTCCAGGGCGTGAGTGACCGCATCCAAGCCGCCGAAGGCGCACAGGGATTTAGGCATGTTCATCACCAGGTTGGCATCGACAATCGCCATATCCGGGGTCAGTGCATAATCTGCCAGTGGGTATTTTTGGCCAGTCGCATCGTCGGTCACCACCGCAAACGGCGTCACTTCTGAACCGGTGCCTGAAGTGGTAGTGACGGCGATCATTTTCGCTTTCACGCCCATTTTCGGGAATTTGTAGATACGCTTACGGATATCCATAAAGCGCAACGCCAGGTCTTCGAAATGGGTTTCAGGATGTTCGTACAGCACCCACATGATTTTCGCTGCGTCCATCGGTGAACCCCCACCCAGCGCGATGATCACGTCTGGTTTGAAGGAGTTCATCTGCTCAGCACCTTTACGCACGATGCTCAACGTTGGGTCAGCTTCGACTTCAAAGAACACTTCCGTTTCAATACCGTGCGATTTCAGAACTTTGGTGATCTGATCGGCATAACCGTTATTGAACAGGTAGCGGTCGGTCACGATAAAGGCGCGTTTTGCCCCATCGCTAGCCACTTCATCCAGCGCGATAGGCAGTGAGCCACGGCGGAAGTAGATTGATTTAGGAAGTTTGTGCCACAACATGTTTTCTGCTCGCTTCGCTACAGTTTTCTTGTTGATCAAGTGTTTTGGACCGACGTTTTCAGAGATGGAGTTACCCCCCCAAGAACCACAGCCCAGCGTCAGCGATGGCGCGAGTTTAAAGTTGTACAGGTCACCGATCCCACCCTGAGAGGCCGGGGTGTTGATCAGGATACGTGCGGTTTTCATCTTGTCGCCGAAATACTCAACGCGCGCAGTCTGGTTGTCTTGATCGGTGTACAGGCAAGAAGTGTGGCCGATACCGCCCATGGCGACCAGTTTTTCGGCTTTGCTGACGGCATCTTCGAAGTCTTTGGCACGATACATTGCCAGAGTAGGCGACAGCTTCTCATGGGCAAAGGGTTCGGATTCATCAACCAGCTTCACTTCACCGATCAGAATTTTGGTGCTGGCTGGCACGCTGATACCGGCCATTTCAGCGATTTTTGGTGCAGACTGGCCAACGATGGCGGCGTTCAGGCCACCATTTTTCAGGATGATATCCTGAACGGCTTTCAGCTCTTTACCCTGTAGCATATAGCCGCCATGGGAAGCGAAACGCGCACGCACGGCATCATAGACAGAATCAACCACGATAACCGATTGTTCAGAAGCGCAGATCACACCGCTGTCGAAGGTTTTCGACATCAGGATAGAAGCGACAACACGTTTGATATCGGCAGTTTCATCAACCACCACCGGGGTGTTACCGGCACCGACGCCGATAGCCGGTTTACCGGAGCTGTAGGCTGCTTTCACCATGCCTGGGCCACCGGTGGCCAGAATCAGGTTGATGTCTGGGTGGTGCATCAGTTGGTTAGACAGATCAACGGTAGGCTGATCGATCCAACCAACGATATCTTTTGGCGCACCCGCTGCGATAGCGGCCTGTAGCACGATATCTGCTGCTTTATTGGTAGCATTTTTCGCACGTGGGTGCGGAGAGAAAATAATACCGTTACGGGTCTTCAGGCTGATCAGCGCTTTGAAGATGGCGGTAGAGGTTGGGTTGGTGGTCGGTACGATACCGCAAATCAGGCCAATCGGCTCAGCGATAGTGATGGTACCGAAAGTATCATCTTCAGAGAGGATACCGCAGGTCTTTTCATCTTTATAAGCGTTGTAGATATATTCGGAAGCGAAGTGGTTTTTGATCACTTTGTCTTCAACGATACCCATACCGGATTCTTCAACGGCCATTTTAGCCAAGGGGATACGGGCATCGGCAGCGGCGAGGGCAGCAGCGCGGAAAATCTTATCAACTTGCTCTTGTGAGAAGTTGGCATACTCGCGCTGGGCTTTTTTGACACGTGCTACAAGCTCGTTCAGTTCAGCGACATTCGTTACAGCCATAATGCTCTCCTGATAATGTTAAACTCTTTCAGTGAATAAGCCGTTCGAGCAACTAGTATAGACTTGAGAGAGGAAGGCGTCTGTTAAGGCACCACGGCTTTCCGGTCTTTTGCGCTTATACGGCTGATTGACTTAAAGAGCTTCACTCAGTGCAGGCGGGGGAACAGAACATCTGCTTTACTCTAAATCTGTTCTACCTTCTGACTATGACCAAGAGCTTAACTATTCCTGAGTAGTTATTTTGTGATTTAAATCATAAAAATCGCAAGCTGACACCTTTCAGCATGAGGTTATTGATAATGATTATCATCTTAGTGAGCGTCACTGGCGTTTTCACACGTAAAACATCAATAGCTATACATTAAGTTAACAATGGAGAATTACTTTGTAACATTATGCGGTGGTAGGGGAAAATGCTGTTCTTGGCGGATGGATTACCGGACACAATTCTATTACATTAGCGCGCATCGGCAGTGTCTCTTTCTATAGCTATTTATGCGGAGTTTTTCGTGGGCCAATCTCTGTTGGATTTTTCCGTCTACATCAAGTTCTTTGTTGGCTTGTTTGCATTGGTAAACCCGGTAGGCATCTTACCGGTCTTTATTAGTATGACCAGTTATCAGGCGGAGGCCGGGCGTAATAAAACCAACCTGACGGCCAACCTGTCGGTGGCGATTATTTTGTGGACGTCGCTGTTTCTGGGGGAGGCGATACTGCGCGTGTTCGGCATTTCCATCGACTCGTTCCGCATTGCGGGTGGGATCCTGGTGGTGAGCATTGCGATGTCGATGATCAGCGGCAAATTGGGTGAAGATAAACAGAACAAACAAGAAAAATCAGAGAGCGCAATCCGCGAAAGCATTGGTGTGGTTCCACTGGCACTGCCGCTGATGGCGGGGCCAGGGGCGATCAGCTCAACCATTGTCTGGAGTTCGCGTTACCACAGTTGGCAGAACCTGTTAGGTTTTAGTCTGGCCGTTGCGGTGTTTGCTTTCTGCTGTTGGCTGTTGTTCCGCGCTGCGCCACTGCTGGTGCGTTTGCTGGGGCAAACCGGTATCAACGTTGTTACGCGTATTATGGGTCTGTTGCTGATGGCATTGGGTATCGAATTTATTGTCACCGGCATCAAGGCGATATTCCCTGGGTTGTTATAACCACGAATATCCTTCAGCGGGCCTCATTCTTGAGGCTCGTTGCTTGGGGTTGCCAGAGGTTAATTATTGGCTTAAAGCTTTTTTTAATCATTCAGCATAGATATTATTTTGCTTTAATAAACGGCGGCATCTGCTTGGTTTTTATTCTATTTCACCACTCTGTAGTACAAATCTTCCTTTATTGCCTAATAAAACACCTAGTATTATTTCCAGTACTTTTTATAAGATTATTTTTACTGATTTCCTCCTTCGGCTATCAAATCTGCTGTTAATTTAGTCACATCATTCTGTAGGGCTTGTCTCCGTTTCATCCAGGTGTTATTAGTGATTAACCACGCATAAGCAGGTGTTTATTCTTTGAACTGCTGTTTTGTTAACGAAATGTTTCTTTTCGTGGCTTTTTGCCGTGCAAGCCAGGTGCTATCTAAGGGTTTTCTTTTTTGCTCAATAAAATCATGTAATTAAAATAACATGGCGATTTTATAACGAGAGCGTACGGCCGGTATAGGGGCTGATAAAAGAGAAACGCTTAACATTTTTGCAAAAATTATTGGCTAAGGTTTTTTGCTTCTGCTAGTTTCCGAGCAACTTTACTGCCGATAATTCTTAGTTTTCCGCGTAAGGCAGGAATGAATTTTGCTGATATTATTTTATTTGGTTTTTTTACTAAATATTTCTAAATATGACCAGTTCATATTTTCCAGGTAAAAAGGCCAAGCGGTAATCACGGGTATTACTGGTAACGACAGGTAATACAGAAGAAAGGCTGCACCGCGTCGTTCCGCGCTGTCTGGCCACAACCCCACCCGGTCAACGGGCAACGCAGAACCCACGATGGCTCTGTGATAATAAAAACTGGAGTTCTAGATATGACCAACATCACAAAAAAATCACTCCTGGCGGCCGGTATTATTGCCGCACTGGGCATTACCGCAACCGGAAGTGCTTTTGCGGCCGAAGTGCCAGCGGGCGTGCAACTGGCAGACAAACAGGAAATCGTTAAAAATAACGGTGCAGAAGTGCAGTCTCTCGATCCGCACAAAATTGAAGGCGTGCCGGAAAACAACGTTACCCGCGATCTGATCGAAGGGCTAGCCAACACCACGCCGGATGGTTCCATCGTACCGGGCGCGGCAGAAAGCTGGGATAACAAAGACTTTAAAGTGTGGACCTTCCACCTGCGCAAAGATGCTAAATGGTCGAACGGCCAACCGGTGACGGCACAGGATTTTGTCTATAGCTGGCAGCGTATTGTCGATCCAAAAACCGCATCCCCTTATGCCAGCTACCTGCAATATGCCCACGTAGAGAACGTCGATGACATCATTGCCGGTAAAAAAGACAAATCCACCTTGGGCGTCAAAGCCATTGACGATCATACTTTCCAAGTCACGCTGACCGAGCCGGTGCCTTATTTGGTCGAAATGACCCAGCACTACGCCATGAAGCCAGTAAATAAAGAAGCGGTGGAGAAGTTTGGCGAGAAATGGACGTTGCCGCAAAACTACGTCAGTAACGGTGCCTATAAGCTGAAAGATTGGGTAGTCAACGAGCGTATCGTACTGGAGCGTAACCCGGAATATTGGGATAACGCCAAAACCGTCATCAATAAGGTGACCTTCCTGCCGATTGCCTCGGAAGTGACCGATGTAAACCGCTACCGCACCGGCGAGATCGACATGACCTACAATAACTTGCCGATCGAACTGTTCCAAAAGCTGAAAAAAGAGATCCCGAACGAAGTGCGCGTAGCACCTTACGTCTGTACCTATTACTACGAAATGAACAACCAGAAAGCGCCGTTTAACGATGCCCGCGTGCGCGAGGCGCTAAAATTGGGGCTAGATCGCGATATTATCGTCAATAAAGTCAAAAACCAGGGCGATCTCCCGGCTTACAGCTACACTCCGCCTTACGTTGATGGTGCCAAAATGACCGCACCAGAGTGGTTCGGCTGGACGCAGGACAAACGTAATGAAGAAGCGAAAAAACTGCTGGCCGAAGCAGGCTATGGCCCAGGCAAGCCGCTGAGCTTCTCGCTGCTGTACAACACCTCCGATCTGCATAAAAAACTGGCGATTGCCGCCGCCTCGATCTGGAAGAAAAACCTGGGGGTGGATGTGAAGTTGGTGAACCAGGAGTGGAAAACCTTCCTGGATTCGCGCCATCAGGGGAACTACGATGTGGCACGTGCTGCCTGGTGTGCTGATTACAACGAACCTAGCGCTTTCGTAAATACTATGCTGTCTGACAGCAGCAACAACACCTCACACTATAAAAACCCGGTGTTCGATAAGTTAGTGGCTGACACACTGCAAGCCAAAACTAAAGAAGAGCGCGCTGCGCTGTATCAGAAAGCCGAAGCTCAGTTGGATAAAGATTCCGTTATTGCTCCGGTTTACTACTATGTGAATGCTCGCCTGGTGAAGCCTTATGTTGGTGGCTACACCGAGACTGACCCGCTTGATAACGTGTACGACAAAAACCTGTACATCATCAAGCATTGATACGGTAAGGGCCGGTGGCGTGAGTCGCCGGTCCATTTTCAGACGATAAGCCGTTATCAGGCTGGAGCAGGGCTATGCTTAAATTTATCTTTCGTCGCCTATTAGAGGCGATCCCGACGCTATTTATTCTTATCACCATCTCTTTCTTTATGATGCGCTTGGCACCCGGTAGCCCATTTACCGGCGAGCGTGCATTACCGCCAGAGGTCATGGCCAATATCGAAGCCAAATACCATTTGAATGATCCGATCTGGAAACAGTACGGGCATTATTTAGTGCAATTGTCGAAAGGCGATTTCGGCCCTTCATTTAAATACAAAGACTATTCGGTTAATGACCTAGTGGCGGCTTCCTTCCCGGTTTCGGCCAAGCTCGGTTTGGCCGCCTTTGTGCTGGCGGTGGTGCTGGGCGTCAGCGCTGGGGTGATCGCGGCCTTGAAGCAGAACACCAAATGGGACTACATGGTCATGGGGTTTGCCATGACCGGCGTGGTGATCCCCAGTTTTGTCGTCGCGCCGTTGCTGGTGCTGATTTTTGCCATCACTTTGAAATGGCTGCCCGGCGGCGGCTGGAACGGTGGGGCACCGAAGTTCATGATCCTGCCGATGGTGGCGTTATCGCTGGCCTATATCGCCAGCATCGCACGTATTATGCGCGGCTCGATGATTGAAGTGCTGCACTCCAACTTTATCCGCACCGCGCGCGCCAAAGGGCTGCCGATGCGCCGGATTATCTTCCGCCATGCGTTGAAGCCCGCGCTGCTGCCAGTGCTGTCTTATATGGGGCCCGCGTTTGTCGGCATCATTACCGGTTCGATGGTGATTGAAACCATCTATGGTCTGCCGGGGATCGGTCAGCTATTCGTTAACGGTGCGCTGAACCGTGACTATTCGCTGGTTCTGAGCCTGACCATTCTGGTGGGGGCTCTGACCATTCTGTTTAACGCGATCGTCGACGTGCTGTACGCGGTGATCGATCCGAAAATCCGTTATTAATCTGGAGCACGCATCATGTTGACGAAAAAGAACAGCGCAGCTCTGGAGAACTTCAGCGAAAAGCTGGAAGTCGAAGGGCGCAGCCTATGGCAGGACGCGCGTCGGCGCTTTATACATAACCGTGCGGCGGTGACCAGCCTGTTTGTGCTGACGCTGGTTACCCTGTTTGTGATCTTTGCGCCGTGGCTGTCGCAATTTGCCTATGACGACACCGACTGGGCAATGATGTCGGCAGCGCCGAGTATTGAATCGGCACACTATTTTGGTACAGATTCCTCCGGGCGCGATCTGCTGGTGCGCGTGGCGATTGGCGGGCGGATTTCGCTGATGGTCGGTGTCGCTGCCGCGCTGGTGGCGGTGATCGTCGGCACGCTGTATGGCGCGACCTCCGGCTATCTGGGCGGTAAAATCGACTCGGTGATGATGCGCCTGTTGGAAATCCTCAACTCCTTCCCCTTTATGTTCTTTGTGATCCTGCTGGTGACCTTCTTTGGGCAAAACATCCTGCTGATCTTCGTGGCGATCGGCATGGTGTCTTGGCTGGATATGGCGCGTATCGTGCGCGGTCAGACCCTGAGCCTGAAGCGCAAAGAGTTTATCGAGGCGGCGCTGGTCTGTGGCGTTTCGACGCGCAATATCGTGTTGCGCCATATTGTGCCAAACGTCTTGGGGGTGGTGGTGGTTTATGCCTCGCTGCTGGTGCCGAGCATGATCCTGTTTGAATCCTTCCTCAGTTTCTTGGGATTAGGGACGCAGGAGCCGTTAAGCAGTTGGGGCGCATTGCTCAGCGACGGGGCCAACTCGATGGAAGTTTCACCGTGGTTGCTGCTGTTCCCGGCGGGTTTCCTGGTAGTCACTCTGTTTTGTTTCAACTTTATCGGCGATGGCCTGCGTGATGCCCTCGACCCGAAAGATCGTTAAGGAGTGCCACCATGAGCATTAATGAAAATTCGTTGCTGCTGGACGTCAAAGATCTGCGCGTGACCTTTGCTACGCCAGATGGTGACGTTACGGCGGTGAACGATCTTAATTTCGATCTGCGTGCGGGCGAAACCCTGGGTATCGTGGGGGAATCCGGCTCCGGCAAATCACAAACGGCTTTTGCGCTGATGGGCTTGCTGGCAAGCAATGGCCGCATTGGTGGCTCGGCGAAGTTTAACGGCCGTGAAATTCTCAATCTGCCGGAAAGCCAGCTTAACAAGCTGCGAGCCGAAGAGATTTCGATGATCTTCCAAGACCCGATGACCTCGCTTAACCCGTATATGCGCGTCGGTGAACAACTGATGGAAGTGCTGATGTTGCATAAGAGCATGAGCAAAAGCGAAGCGTTTGAAGAGTCGGTACAGATGCTGGATGCGGTAAAAATGCCAGAGGCGCGTAAGCGTATGCGTATGTATCCGCATGAGTTTTCCGGCGGTATGCGCCAGCGGGTGATGATCGCCATGGCGCTGTTGTGTCGGCCAAAACTGTTGATCGCCGATGAGCCTACAACGGCGTTGGACGTGACCGTACAGGCGCAGATCATGACGCTGTTGAACGAACTGAAGCGCGAATTCAATACGGCCATCATCATGATCACCCACGATCTGGGCGTGGTGGCGGGGATCTGCAACAAAGTGCTGGTGATGTACGCCGGGCGTACCATGGAATACGGCAGCGCGCGTGATGTGTTCTATCATCCAAGCCACCCTTATTCCATTGGGCTGCTGAATGCGGTGCCTCGCTTGGATGCAGAGGGTGGAGCGCTGATGACCATTCCAGGCAATCCGCCAAACCTGCTGCGCTTACCACAAGGCTGCCCGTTCCAGCCGCGTTGCCCGTATGCCATGGAACAGTGCACGAGTGCTCCGCCGTTGGAGCAGTTTGGTGAAGGGCGCCTGCGCGCCTGCTTCAAGCCAGTGGAGGCATTGGTATGACAGCAACCGATAAGAAAGTGCTGCTCGAAGTGGCAGATCTGAAAGTGCATTTCGACATTCACGATGACAAACAGTGGTTCTGGCAGGCCCCTAAAACCCTGAAAGCGGTAGACGGTGTCACCTTAAGGCTGTTCGAAGGCGAAACCTTGGGGGTGGTTGGGGAGTCCGGCTGTGGTAAATCGACCTTTGCCCGCGCCATTATCGGCCTGGTAAAAGCCACCAGCGGCCGGGTGGCCTGGCTGGGCAAAGATCTGCTGGGGATGAGTGATGCGGATTGGCGCAATACGCGCAGCGATATTCAAATGATTTTCCAGGATCCGCTGGCTTCGCTTAACCCGCGTATGACCATTGGTGAAATCATTGCTGAACCGCTGCGCACCTATCATCCGAAAATGTCGCGCCAGGACGTGAAGGACAAAGTGAAAGCGATGATGATGAAGGTTGGCCTGTTGCCGAACCTGATCAACCGCTATCCGCATGAGTTCTCCGGGGGCCAATGCCAGCGTATCGGCATTGCCCGCGCGCTGATCCTGGAGCCAAAACTGGTGATCTGTGATGAACCGGTTTCGGCACTGGATGTTTCGATTCAGGCGCAGGTGGTGAATCTGTTACAGCAATTGCAGCGCGAGATGGGGTTGTCGCTGATCTTTATCGCTCACGACCTGGCGGTGGTGAAGCACATTTCCGATCGCGTGCTGGTGATGTATCTGGGCCATGCGGTGGAGCTGGGAACCTATGATGAGGTGTACCACAACCCGCAACACCCTTATACCAAAGCGCTGATGTCGGCGGTGCCGATCCCGGATCCGGATAAAGAGCGGGATAAGCAGATCCAACTGCTGGAAGGGGAGCTGCCATCACCGATCAACCCGCCATCTGGCTGTGTGTTCCGCACGCGCTGCCCGATCGCCGGGCCAGAGTGTGCCAAAACGCGCCCGCTGCTGGAAGGGAGTTTCCGCCATGCGGTATCCTGCCTAAAGGTTGATCCACTGTGATTGACTAGCCACCAATAAATAAATATCCTCCGGCATAGCCGGAGGTTTTTCATATGCGCCTATAAGGCTCTGTTACCAGCCGCGCCCTAACAGGCGCATCGCGATCTGACATTTGCATCTATGGATTACTTACGGCCCGTAAACGGGCTGCCCGGATACGGGATCGACAGTTGCTCACCCATTTTATCCTCTTCCAACTGGTGCTTTATGTATTCTTGTATCCTGGCTGTATTTTTACCAACCGTATCAACGTAATACCCTCGACACCAAAACTCCCTGTTACGGTATTTGAACTTCAAATCGCCAAACTGCTCATAGAGCATCAGGCTGCTCTTTCCCTTCAGATATCCCATAAAGCCCGACACACTCATCTTCGGTGGGATTTCCAGAAGCATATGGATGTGATCCACACAACATTCTGCCTCCAGAATATTCACGTTCTTCCATTCGCACAGCTTTCTTAAGATACTGCCAATCGCTCTGCGCTTTTCCCCGTAAAACACCTGTCTTCGGTACTTCGGCGCAAATACTATGTGATATTTACAGTTCCATCGCGTGTGAGCTAAGCTCTTTTCGTCCCTCATGGGGACCCCCTTTTGATTTCTTGTTGAATATTTGCAGTTGCCAGACCGCAAACTGTTTTAACAAATCAAAAGGGGTTTTTATAACTGGCTCAAAGCTGAAAGCTTTACGGAACCTCCAGCCTAGCTGGAGGTTTTCTGTGCACAAAAAACCTGCCAATTGGCAGGTTCAGACTGCTGACTAACCCCACTTTTTCAGGTGGGGTTCTTCTTTTCTAGCGACCGCAGGTCGCGATCGCGATATTTTTCCATAACTACGTCATTTGAACGTTCTGCTCGCTCAAGTCGGCTTTCTGGCCTTCCCAAGACGCTTTCAGCCACGTAAAAAGACCGTAAAGAAGCGCCAGCAGCGCCATCTTCTTCATATTCTGCGCTGTGGCCGCAAGCAGGCACTGCATCTGCACTTTTGACAGGCCACGGAACCGCGCATATCGATGGCCATGGTGCTGTTTCGCATCCGCGAAGCTTCTCTCCACTGTCTCTTTGCGCCGCGCGTAGATTTTCTTGCCCCATTTCGTCAGCCGTAACCTGTTGGCTTCCTCTTTCGCCTCTTCCCACACATGCCGCGTTATCGTTTTCTGTGCCTTGCTGTTCTGCGTACATTGCTGCCTCTGCTCACACCGCTGGCACACTGCCGGGGGTGAACGGTAATGCCGATAACCGTTACGGTCTGTCGTGCTGTAGACCAGCAACGTGTCTGCCGGGCACACATACACATCACGCTTCTCATCGTACCTGAAGTGCTTTTTCTGGAAGTCATTCTGACCTTTGTGCGGCCGCCGATAGCCGGGAACCAGCGCGATACCCATTTCCTGTGTCAGATGGCACACCGCGGCGGTGAAGTAACCCGCGTCCACGCCCACCGCCACCGGCTCCAGACCGAAGCGCTCGACCTGCCGCTCAAGTCGCCCGATAAAGGGCTGGCTGTCATGGACATTGCCCGGTGTTACATGCGTATCCAGGATGATGCCGTGCTTCCCGTCCACCGTGCGGTGGTCCAGATAGAAGAAGCCCTTCGGTTTGTTATCCCGGTGCATAAAGCCGCTTTCCGGGTCGGTGGTGCTGACTTTGGTGTTCTTAACGGCGACGCTTTCTGGCGTCTTTTTTACGGCGGGCAGCGGCTTTTTTTCGTGCTTCCTCCTGTCGGCCTCCACGGCAGCATCAAGCTGCTCCAGATATTCACTGACGCCTACCGGACGTTCTTCATTCACCGCTCTGCGAGGGTTGGCGTCGGCTTTCAAGTGCGTGCTGTCAGTGTAGAGAACACGCCCGTTAGCCATGCCACGGCTGAGAGCCTGTTCTACGATGTGGTCAAAAATCTGCTGGAAGACGTCGCTGTGGTTGAAGCGGCGGAGGCGGTTCTGGCTCAGGGTCGAGGCGTCAGGGACTTTTTCGGTGAGGGCCATACGCAGGAACCAGCGATAAGCGACATTGACCTGTATTTCCTTGACCAGACGGCGCTCGCTGGGGATACCGAAGAGATAACCCAGCAGCATCATTTTAATCAGGCGAACGGGGTCAATAGCGGGTCTGCCGTTATCAGGACAATAGAGATGAGCAACGGCATCGCGGATAAATTCAAAATCGATGGCGGCATCGATTTGGCGAACCAGATGGTCTTCGGGGACCAACTCATCCAGGGTGAGGGTTTCAAACTGATATTGCTGGGGAGAGGGTGTTTTGAGCATGGCAGTCAGTCCATTTTTTGCACTGACCTTATTAGATCAAAGTCCTGGCCTCACGGCCAGGACTTTGTCATCAATCTGAACCTGCCAATTGGCAGGTTTTTCAGGTCTACAACGTTCTTATTCTTTCCACAAAATATGGCACAGCTTGTTGTCTTTCTCGCGGCAAATCAGCACGCGGGCAAAAACGTCGTTGATCGGTTCGCCGTCGCTGTCTGCCAAGCCAATCACCACTTCGGCAAAGAAATCCGGGTTTAAATCGTATTCGACGTGCTCCTGCCAATCCTCTGCCGGATCGTACAATTCTGCGCCGCCACGCTCTTCAAACTGCAGATTAAACAGCAGAATATCTGCCGGATCCAGATTGTCGCCAGCCAGTTCCAAAAAGATATCGTAAGCCTGCTCCAGCGTTTCATCTTCGGTAAGGCGATTATTCAAATCCATAAAAAAATCCCGATAACAAATAAATTGGCGTTATTAAACCATGCCCGTAGCGGCTTTTACAGCAACGGACTGAAAAAGTAGAACACACGCTCAACGATACGGTGCCAGAACGGGCGTTTCAGCCACTGTTGGCCATCCAGCAACTGTGAACGGGCGATATAGTCGTCCTGTACGCAAGCTAAGTCGCTGCCGAAACCGGCATCGTCGATCACCAGCGTGATTTCAAAGTTCAGCCACAGGCTGCGCATATCCAGATTGACCGTGCCCACCAGGCTGAGCTGGCCGTCAACCAGCACGCTCTTGGTATGCAGTAATCCGCCTTTAAACTGGTAAATTTTTACCCCGGCTTCCAGCAATTCAGAGAAGAAAGCACGGCTGGCCCAGCGCACCATCATCGAGTCATTGTCGTGCGGGACGATGATGCTGACCTCAACGCCGCGTAGCGCGGCGGTACAGATGGCATGCAGCAGATCGTCACTGGGTACAAAGTAGGGGGTGGTCATGATCAACTGTTCACGGGCGGAATAGACCGCTGTGAGCAGCGCCTGGTGGATCATCTCTTCAGGGAAACCCGGGCCGGAAGCGATAACCTGAATGGTATGACCGGTTTCCTGTTCGAACGGCATGATATTGACGTCGGGCGGCGGTGGCAGAATACGCTTGCCGGTTTCAATCTCCCAGTCACAGGCGTAAACAATCCCCATCGTGGTCGCCACCGGGCCTTCGGTACGCGCCATCAGATCGATCCATTGGCCGACCCCGGCATCTTGCTTGAAGAAACGCGGATCAACCATGTTCATGCTGCCGGTATAGGCGATGTAATTGTCGATCAGCACGATCTTACGGTGCTGACGCAAATCCATGCGGCGCAGGAACACGCGGAACAGATTAACCTTGAGCGCTTCGACCACTTCAATCCCGGCGTTGCGCATCATGCCGGGGTAGGGGCTGCGGAAGAACTGCACGCTGCCAGCGGAATCCAGCATCAGGCGGCAATGTACCCCACGGCGAGCGGCAGCCATCAAGGATTCCGCCACCTGATCGACCAGACCGCCCGGCTGCCAGATGTAAAAAACCATCTCAATATTGTGCCGCGCCAGTTCGATATCACGAATCAACGCCGTCAGCGTGCTATCGGTAGTGGTGAGCAACTGCAACTGGTTGCCTTTGACGCCGTCGATACCTTGCCGGTGATGGCAAAGCTGGAACAGCGGGCGAGCCACTTCGCTGTACTCGGTGGCGAAAATCCGGCGGCTCTCTTTCAGTTCATTCAGCCAACGGGCGGTTGAGGGCCACATGGCTTTGGCGCGCTCGGCCCGGCGCTTGCCCAAATGCAATTCGCCGAAAGACAAATAAGCGACGATCCCCACCAACGGCAGAATATAGATCACCAGCAGCCAGGCCATGGCGGAAGGAACCGTGCGTCGTTTCATAAGAATACGCAATGTGACCCCGGCAATAAGCAGCCAGTAGCCGAACACCAAAAGCCAACTGATTACAGTATAAAATGTTGTCATAAAGACGAAAAATCCTGTTCGTAAACCACCAATAGTGAGTGTACGCACAGAACGGTAAAGGCGAAACCTTTTCCCGGCACTTAAGTTACATAAAAATGATTGACGAAAGGCACTTGCCGAAAATAAAAACGGCAGCTCATCTGGAGAAAAAGTGGGTTATCCACGACTTGGATCGCTGGCTGAAAAGGCTATAATGCGCGCGGTTGGCATTGGATGGGTGACATAACGATGAAACGCAGTAGAAACGAAGTTGGTCGCTGGCGGATGCTCCGACTGCGCCAGCGCCGCAGGCACCATTGGCTGGAGCGTCAGTCATGCAGTAACCGGCATATTATTCGCGTACGCCGCCGGTTGGACGATCAGCATCGTCGCGCATTATTGTTCGTCGTGGCTTACGAGTGGTAAAACAAAAACAGTCCCGATTTGGGACTGTTCTGTTCTCGGTAGGGATTATTTACCCAGATAGGCGTTCAGCATCCACACCTGTTTTTCCTGCTCTTTGATGTAATCACTCATCAGTGAAGAAGTGCCTTCATCGCCAGCATCAGCGGCCAGCGCCAGCAGGTCGCGCTGCTGTTGCAGCAGAATAGCGTAACCGTTCAGTAAACCGCGCAGCGTGCCTTTATCGTCGGTCACGTTGGTATCTTCTTTGATATCTGCGGTTTTCAGGTAGTCACTGAAAGCGTGACGCGGTTGTGAGCCCAGAGTCAGAATACGCTCTGCCAGTTCATCAACCTTGAGCAGCAGATCGTTGTAGGTTTCTTCAAATTTAACGTGCAGTTCAAAGAAGTGCGGGCCGGAAATATTCCAGTGATAACCGCGCACATTCATATACAGCACCTGATAGTTCGCCAGTAAGGCATTCAGAGCGTCAGAGAGTTTTGCTGATTGTTTGGTATCCAGGCCAATATGAGTTTTTGCTGCTTTCTTTGCCGTTGCCATAATAATCTTCTCCTGATGGTGGGTTCCAATGATCGATAGCGATACAGTAACTGGATTTATCTCAAGGTTAAAGATGATAACAAGTATCAATATAATCGTTTAAACCGATAGTGATAAAAAGAGTAGAGCGTTTACCGGCGCAGGGCGAATTTTAATACCCCGGCGCTCAGGCTCACCAGTATGGACGCAGCAATCAACACGGCGATAAACGCCTGGTCGAAAGCAGAACGTGCCAGCTGGATCAGCTCTGCCGCACTGCCTGCGCCCATATTACCCGCTAACCGCAATGCTTCATCAATGCTGTCATAGGCCAGATCGCCAACCGGCAGGCTATCTGGCAATGCCAGGCTGTGGCTGTAGACCGCAGTCATCAAGCCACCCAGCAGCGTGATACCCAATACGCCACCCAACTCCCAGGCAACGTCTTCAATAGAAGCCACCATACCGGCTTTCTCTTCGGGGGCGTTGAGCATGATGGCGGTAGAGGCGGCGGTAATGGCACCGCCAAGACCAAATCCGATCACAAACAGGCAAATAAGCTGCATCACCACGTTGCCTTGATACCCGAGAACGATGCCAATAATCCCCAGCGCGGTGAGAACGAAACCACCAATTAACATACTGCGCTCGCCATAACGTGGCATCAACATCCCGGCCAATGGGCCAGCCAACGCAGAAGCCACCGGAATAGGGAGAATAAACAGCGCTGCTAATAATGGTGACATTCCCAATACCAGTTGCAAACGCTGGCTCAAGACCAGTTCAACCCCGACCAATGCGATCATCGACATGATCGCCACACCGACGCCGCTGGCAAACATGCGGTTGTGAAACAGCGAAAAATCGATCATCGGGTGTAGCGCTTGCCGCTGGCGGCGGACGAATAGCGTCAGAAACAGGATGCCGAGTGTGACTGCAACCGCAAAGTCGCGCACTGACAGGGTGGGCTTGCTTAGCTCTTTCAACGCATAGATAGCAGCAACCAGGCCGAGCATGATCTGTATCGAGCCAATCACATCACAGGGGCGCTTATTATCGCCGCCGCATTGCGGTATCAAATACCATGCCAGCGGCAATACCAGCATCACCACCGGAACGTTAATCAGAAATACCGCTCCCCACCAGAAATAGGCCAGCAAAGCGCCGCCGACTACCGGCCCAAGCGCTGCGGCACCGGAAGCAACCGCCGCCCAGATGCCGATGGCCAGTGCGCGCTCGCGTTCATCGGTAAATACGTGGCGCACAATGGATAAGGTGGCTGGCATCATCATAGCAGCCCCAACCGCCAGAAAGGCGCGGGCGGCAATCAGCCACTGGGCGCTGGGGGAAAAGGCGGCACATAGCGAGGCCAGAGCAAAAACCGGTAGCCCGGCGATAAACATTTTCTTGTGGCCGATGCGATCGCTTAGCATACCTGCACCCGGCAGCAGCCCGGCGACCACCAGTGGGTAGGCATTCACGATCCAGAGTTTTTGTGAGGCGCTGGCATCCAGCGCCTGGGTCAAGCGTGGCAAGGCGGTGTAAAGTACCGTCATATCGGTAATGATTAAAAATAATGCGCTGGAGATCATTGCCAGGATCAGCCAGCGGTTTTGGGCGTGCATAATCGTATCCTAAAAAACCGATGGCGCGGCTGCGCCATCTTGCGGTAACCACCCGGTTTCTGCGGTGGTATACTGAGCATAATATAAATCCATACGTTCGTATTGAAAAGGGGTTTTCTTAATGGGGCGTCAACGAAGCATCGATCGTGACAAAGTGCTGGACGTGGCAGAGGAGATCGTCGCTACCCAAGGTGCCGCTGGGTTAACCATTGATTCAGTGGCGAAAGCTATGGGGATTTCCAAAGGTGGAGTGCAGTACTGCTTCGGGAATAAAGATGCCTTGATTGACGCCATGTTCGAACGCTGGGGCAAGGCTTATGACCGGGTGTTTGACAGCATTGCGGGCAGCGATCCGGCACCGGTTACCATCGTGCAGGCACATATGCAGGCCACTCGCAGTTCCGATCAGGCATCGAGCGCCAAGGCAGCCGGGCTAATGGCCACGTTAATACAGACGCCGGAACATTTGGACAGCACGCGGGAATGGTATCGCGGCCGCATCGCAGGATTGGATCTGAACACTGAGCAGGGCAAAAAAGCCCGGCTGGCATTTTTAGCCACCGAGGGGGCTTTTATGCTGCGGTTTTTTGGCTTTATGGATATCGACCAGCCAGAGTGGGACGATATGTTTGCCGATATGCAAAAGTGGGTTCTCAATGAAATGGTTCAACATGATTAACCTATCGCAGTGATAGGTGGCGGCCACATCATTCGGGGAGTATGTTTAGCCAATAACTATTTATTAAACAAGAATTCCCTCGAAGAACCCACTTAGCCAGCCACCTCCGTGCTGGTTTTTTTTTGCTTAAAATACCTGCTTGAAGGGCTTTATTGTAACATCAGCATACACGCCAGCGGCGACGTAAGGGTCTTGCTCTGCCCAGGATTTTGCGGCTGCCAGAGACGCGAATTCTGCGATCACGGTGGAACCGGTAAAACCGGCGCTGCCGGGATCGTTGCTATCGATCGCCGGGTTAGGGCCAGCAACCACGAGTCGGCCTTCATCACGCAGCGCCTGTAGGCGCGCCAGATGGGCTGGACGAGCTTCCAAGCGTTTTTCCAGTGAGCCGGGTACGTCTTGTGCGTAGATCAGATAAAGCATATTTCACCTTTAAAATCATTGCTATAGAACGGTGAGGTAAAATTAGCGTAAAACCGGGGGCAAGGGAACGCTAATTCGCACAATTTTGTGCAGATGGAAAAGAAAGGTTAAAAATTGGTGTAAAAAACGCAGGATAAAGGCAGGTAGAGGTTAATATCCCCATGAGTTTGCTGGTTTTAGTGGCGATTAAAGCGATAGTTCGTCTTTCTTTATTGAATATGATAACCATTTGCATTTAAACTTGGCGGACCAGAGGAAAAAGAATCATTATGCCGCTAAAAAAGATGTTCCTTATTCGCCGTTTTTCCGTGCCAATTGTTCTCTCCGTTGGCTTGCACAGTGTCTTGGTGGCCACCTTGCTTTATGCTTCGGTAAAAGAAGTGATGCAGTTGCCGAAGCAGGAAGATGCTCCAATCAGCGTCATGATGGTCAATATGACCGCGCTGGCTGAGCCACCACCGCCTGCGGCTGCGGAGCCCGAGCCACAGGTAGAGCCTGAGCCGATCCCTGAACCATTGCCGGTGCCAGTAGCGATCCCGAAACCCGAGCCTGAAAAACCTAAGCCAAAGCCCAAGCCGAAGGTTGAAAAAACGGTGAAGCGTGAAGTGAAGAAAGCCGAACCGCGTGAGCCTTCTCCTTTTGAGAATGATTCACAGGCTAAACCGATCGATAACGCCCCGATCAAACAGGCACCTGCCGCGCCAGCTCCGGGTAACTCGCGCGAGTTGGGGCCAAAAGCGTTGAGCCTGTCTAAGCCGATGTATCCGCCACGGGCATTGGCGTTGCAAATTGAAGGTAAGGTGAAAGTGCAGTTTGACGTCGATAGCGATGGGCGGGTGACGAATCTCCGAATCCTGTCGGCAGAGCCGCGCAACATGTTTGAACGTGAAGTGAAGCAGGCGATGCGCAAATGGCGTTATGAACCTAAAACGGCACAGAACCTGACAAAAACCATTATCTTCAGAGTGGATGGATCAACCGATCTGAACTGATTGCGCCTGAGAATAAAAAAGGGCTGCCTGGTTTATCTGGCAGCCCTTTTTAGTGTTTCTGGTACGCTTATTCTTCGGCGTCAGCGCGGAGGTTCATTTTACCATCCGGCAGGGCGCGAGGGCTGCCAGCCGCATCTACCGCGACATAGGTGAATACCGCTTCGGTGGCACGATAGCGCTGGCCAATCGGGGCAGAGGATACCTTCTTCACCCACACCTCAATGTTAACGGTAATCGAACTGCGGCCGGTACGGATGCAACGGGCATAGCAGCAGACCACATCGCCAACCGCCACCGGTTTCAGGAAGGTTATCCCGTCGACGCGCACGGTCACCACGCGGCCTTCGGCAATCTCTTTTGCCTGGATTGCACCGCCAATATCCATTTGCGACATCAGCCAGCCACCGAAAATATCACCGTTGGCGTTGGTATCCGCTGGCATTGCCAGCGTACGCAGCACCAGCTCTCCGCTGGGTAAAGGTTGTTGTGTCATCACTGTCTGCTTATCAAAAAGGAATCAAATTAATACTGCCCACGGTAAATACCGCGGGCATTAACACTGGCTATTTTTTTTGTTCTGCTGGCATATGCCGATAAATATAGACACCACTCAACAGGGTAAAGACCAACGTCAGCGCGGTCAGGCCAAAGACTTTGAAGTTGACCCAAACGTCTTGCGGCAACCAGAACGCCACGTAGATATTGGCCAGGCCGCAGGCGAGGAAAAACACCGCCCAAGCAAGGTTGAGGTTGCCCCAGACCTTATCCGGCAGCGTCAGTTCTTTACCCAGCATGCGCTGGATCAGCGGTTTTTTCAGGATCAGTTGGCTGACTAATAGCGCCAGTGCGAACAGGGTGTAGATCACGGTGACTTTCCACTTGATAAATAAGTCATTGTGGAACACCAGCGTCAAGGTGCCAAATACTGCCACCATCGCGAAGGTGATCAGCGTCATCTTCTCGACCTTGCGATATTTGATCCAGGTAAAGACCAAAGCCAGGGCGGTTGCAGCGATCAACGCGCCAGAAGCAACATAAATATCGTAGAGCTTATAAAAAGCGAAAAAGACAATAAGTGGCAGGAAATCAAGAAACTGCTTCATAAATCAATCCATCAAAGGTTCATCGGCCGACTATACCGGATTCGGCGTGATCTGTGTACTGCGGGAAAGTGCTGATTATCGGCGTTTGGCCATCGGATTTCCGCTGGTTAGGCAGGAATTTGCATAACCTTACGATTCTTATCGTGGATTCATGGCGTGTGCGGCTCGTACAATCGCCCAGTAAACGCAATAATAGACCGATAATTTACCATGGAAAATAGCTATGCAGTGGAAATCTCTCCAGGCGCTGACGCCTGGTTTGACACATTTGTTAGGGTATGAACGCAGTTGGTTGAAGTCAGATATTCGTGCCGGATTGTCGGTAGCGGCAGTGGCGCTGCCGGTGGCCATTGCTTATGCCGAACTGGCCGGTGTCAGCCCGGTAGTGGGGCTTTATTCCTGTATTTTGCCGATGATTGCCTATGCGATTTTCGGCTCATCACGCCAATTGATTATCGGCCCGGATGCGGCCACCTGTGCGGTGATTGCCGCCGTGGTGACACCGCTTGCCGCGGGGAATCTGGAGTTGCACTGGCAGCTGACTATCATGATGACCGCCATGATGGGGGCATGGTGCCTGCTTGCCAGCCGCTTCCGACTGGGAGCGCTGGCCGATTTATTATCCCGGCCGATTCTCAATGGGCTGCTGAACGGCGTGGCGGTGACCATTATTGTCGATCAAATCGGTAAGGTGACGGGATTTGGTACGCATCCAGCGCAACTGATCGAACGTATTTATGCGTTACCCGGTAACTTATTGCACAGTGACTGGCTAACCATCGGCGTTTCTTTGCTGACGCTATTAATGTTATTTGGCGTTAAAAAGCTACGGCCGAACTGGCCTGCGCCGCTGTTTGCCATCGTATTGGCGACCTTTGTCACCTGGGCCGGTGATCTGCAACAGCACGGTATTATCACCGTTGGTGGTTTCAGCGGCATGTTGCCCATCGTCCAGTGGCCAGATTTTCAGCCAGGATTGCTGCGTGACATGGTGATCCCGGCATTGAATCTGGCGGTGGTGAGCTTTGTCAGTATGATGCTGACCGCCCGCAGCTTTGCAGCAAAAAATGGCTACGAGGTGAATGCCGATGCGGAGTTCCGCGCGCTGGGCCTGGTCAACATTGTTTCTGCGCTGTCACAAGGGTTTGCTATCAGCGGTGCCGACTCGCGTACGGCGGTAAACGATGCTAACGGCGGCAAGAGCCAGTTGGTTTCGATCATTGCCGCCGTGGTGATCGCCATTGTGTTGTTGTTCCTCACCGAACCGCTACAGTTTATCCCTGTTGCGGGCTTGGGCGTGGTGCTTATGTATGCCGCCTGGTCGTTGATCGATATCCGGGGGATCTGGATCTTGCGCCGTCGCAACGCGCAGGCATTTCGTCTGGCGGCCTTTACCTTCCTTTGCGTGTTGCTGGTGGGGGTGATCAGCGGTATCGGCCTGGCGGTTTTACTGGGATTGATGCAATTCTTGCGCACCGTCTTTCGCCCAACCGAGCAATTGCTGGGGGTTAACGACGAAGGCATGATCCACTCAATGGGGAATAACAACGGCGTGAAGGCCGTTTCAGGCGTGATGATGTATCGCTTCAATTCACCGCTGACCTATTTTAACGTGGCTTACTTCAAGCGCCGGATCCTCAACTTGGTAGACGGCACGCCGTTCCAGCCACGTTGGGTAGTAATTGATGCGGTTGCCAGCTTTACCCACGCAGATATCAGCGTGTTGGCGGCAATTGATGAACTGAAACGCGATCTGTTACAGCGTAACGTAAAATTGGTGCTGGCAGGGCGGCGTACCGAACTGACGCGCTGGTTCCGTATCAACCGGGTAGGGCGCGATCAGGATCTGATTCTGGTGCCTGACCTTTATCTGGCTCTAAAGCTGATTCAAAGTAAGGAGCAGGCGGAGCCCACTGCGGCATTGTAAGCAAAAAGGGCACGCCGAAGCGTGCCCTTGACATATCCAGCGAATAATCAGTCGCGCAGTAGCATATACAGGCGGGACAGATAAATCAGCAGCAGTGCTGAAACCAGATTGCTCAGTGCGGTCAACACCACGCTGGCGACGTTTGGCGTCAGAACAGACAGATGGCTGACCATAAACAGCACCAGCAGTTTGGCCGCCAACCACAGCATCATCGCCGGAACAATCACGCGAGCGTTAGCGAAGGCCAGCTTGCAGCTCAATTTCATTGAGGCAAACACGCCTTTTTTGTCAGCAAGCGAAATCACCGGTGCCAGCGAGAATGAGATCGCCAGGATCACACCGGGCACGACGAACAGCGTCAAGCCAAGTTGGGTCAGCAGGGTGCAGACAAACAGCAGCAGCAGTAAACGCGGCAGTTGCGGCGCAGAGATGCCGATAGCGCGCAGTGCACTGGTACGCTCGCCTTGAGAAATCAGGCGGATCAGCGTCAACATCCCACCCACCAGCAGTACGTTACCTACCAGGGCAGAAAACGTCGCGGCAGCGGAGACTTTTAACAACACCATTTGTTGCTCTGGTGTCATTTGCTGAATGATTTCCTGAATGCCCATACCGGCGGTCGAGGTAAAATCACTTTCCGTCGCACTCAACAGTTTCAACTGCTCAACGTCAGGACTGAAAGCCTGATTGAGCAGCACTGAAATAAGCCCGGTCAACAGAGCCAGCAAGAGGATGCTGGCCAGTTGATTACGGAAAAAGTTAAAACTGTCACGGTACAACGTGTTGGCCGTGATAGGCATGCAGACTCCTTGGCGTCGAGAACAGAGATAAATCAGTGGGCGATTGTACCCTGTTCCGCGCCGCTGTGGCACCCCGTGAGTTGCGCAGTGCCTATTTCTTCGGCGATTAGCCTATTCGGCACCGGCAATAGCAGGGGTGGCAGGTTATAACCTGCGCGGGCGCGATCGCAGGCCTCATTATGCAGGCCATTATCCCAGGATTGCTCGAACTCGCGGCACGTGCTTGGTCGGTTAAGGTAGATCGAACAGGAGACAGCCCTACCGATCTCACCTTCCAGTGCTTTACAGTGTGGAGATCGGCTATTGGTGCCCTGCATACAGCGCAGGAAAAGGGGCAATGGTTCAGTCACCGATAAAGGAACGGTGCCGCCGCCGTCTTCCGCTTCGGCCCAATAGAATGACACTCGAAAATATCCGCAGCATGCGCCGCAGCTGATACAGGGATTTTGAATTTCGCTCATCTTGATTGCTCACGGATTCCTTGCGGGCACGAACCAAAACCAACATGAATGATGAAGCTACTCAGCAACCATTTCTTTAGCAACTGAAATTTAAGTGTGTATCATTTTTGCAACAAGCGGCCTTTTTTGATTTAGATCAATTCTTGATTTATTAGCGGCTTAGATATCCTTGTTTTTGGTATGAATTTAAATTTTTACACATAAGATGTGATCTCGATTGGATCATAAATACCCGTTAATAGGTATATTCGTCGAGACTGTAAACCACACAAATGGAATGGATAATGAAAAAGACAACTCTGGTGGTATTGGCGGCTATGATGGCGCCCATGTTGGCAAGTGCGCATCAGGCAGGTGATTTCTTGTTCCGTGCGGGCGCTGCAACGGTGCGTCCAAATGCGGGTTCAGATAATGTTCTTGGTCAGGGATCGTTTGATGCCAACAATAATACTCAGTTGGGTCTGACTTTCGGCTATATGGTCACGGACAATATCGGTGTTGAACTGTTGGCAGCAACGCCGTTCAGCCACAAAGTGTCCCTGAAAGGCAGTGCTGTAAACGGTGATATCGCCACCATTAAACATCTGCCACCAACGCTGATGGCACAGTACTATTTCGGTGAAAAGCAGGACAAACTGCGCCCTTATCTGGGCCTTGGCCTTAACTACACCATGTTCTTTGATGAAAAATTCAATGACTATGGTAAGAGTGCTGGGTTGAGCAATCTGGATCTGAAAAATTCCTGGGGCGTAGCGGCGCAGGCCGGTCTGGATTACAACCTGGATAAGAACTGGATGTTGAATATGTCGGTATGGTGGATGAATATCGAAACTCAAGTCCGCTTTGATGCTGGTGATCAACATCAAAATATTGATACGCGTCTGGATCCGATCACATTTATGTTCGGGGCGGGTTACCGTTTCTGATGTAGTTTTTACAGGGGAGGCACTGCCTGGTGCCTCCTCTTGTATTATTCGATTTGCCTATCGTTTTACAAACCTACTTTGAACGCGCCTCGTTACCGGGCACAACGGTTGCACCCGGTGATTGAGGGGGATCAGGCGTGGGTAGCCGCTTTCATTTCTCGCACAAACTTGCCAAGTTTAACCAGCATCTCTGCGGGCTGCGCCTGATTTTGTTCGATGATTTTGACAATTGCCGAGCCGGATATGGCCCCGGCAGCGCCAGATTGCAACGCGCCTTTCACCTGCGAAGGTTCAGAAATGCCAAAGCCCTGCAGCGGCGGTGCCGCATGATATTCCCGCAGTTTGTTCACCAGATGATGCAGTGGCAACTGCGCACGGCTTTCCGTGCCGGTGACCCCAGCGCGCGACAGCAGATAGGTATAGCCGCGGCCATGAGAAGCGATCTCACGCAGCAGATCGTCGTCAGCATTCGGCGGGCAGATAAAGATCGGCGCGATGCCGTGGCGTGCCGCCGCTGCGCGGAACGGTGCAGACTCTTCAAACGGAACGTCGGCGATCAACACCGAATCCACGCCCACTTCTGCGCAACGCTGATAAAAGTCGTCGATGCCTTTGTGGAATACCAGATTGGCATACATCAACAGGCCGATGGGAATAGTGGGGTGTTTCTGGCGGATCGCCGCCAACATTTCGAAACAGTGGGTTGGCGTTACGCCAGAGGCGAAAGCACGCAGGGCCGCACCTTGGATCGTCGGGCCATCCGCCAGCGGATCGGAGAACGGGATCCCCAACTCCAACGCATCGGCCCCGTTTTCCACCAGGGTATCGATAATCTGCAACGATAACGTTGGGTTAGGATCGCCCAGGGTGACAAACGGCACGAACGCGCCCTCTCTGTTGCCTTCCAGGCGTTTAAACAGCTGCTGGTAACGTTCCATCAGATTTCTCCCCGAGCTTTCAGAATATCGTGAACGGTAAATATGTCTTTGTCGCCGCGGCCGGACAGGTTAACCACCAGAATCTGCTCTTTTTCCGGCGTTGCACGGATCATTTTGAGCGCATAGGCCAAGGCGTGGGAAGACTCCAACGCCGGGATAATGCCTTCGTGGCGCGACAATTCTTTGAAGGCTTCCAGCGCCTCATCATCGGTAATCGACACGTATTCCGCGCGGCCAATGCTGTTCAGATACGCATGCTGTGGCCCAACGGAAGGGAAATCCAGCCCGGCAGAAATTGAGTAAGACTCCTCGATCTGCCCTTCAGAGGTCTGCATCATCGGGGATTTCATACCGAAGTAGATGCCGATATGGCCGTGTTTCAGCGGCGCGCCATGCTGACCGGTTTCGATCCCCAGACCAGCGGGCTCAACGCCAATCAGGCCAACGCTGGCGTCGTCGATAAAGTCGGCGAACATGCCAATAGCATTGGAACCGCCGCCAATACAAGCCAGCACCGCATCTGGCAAGCGGCCTTCGCGCTCCAGCATCTGGGCTTTGGTTTCTTCGCCGATCATGCGCTGGAACTCACGCACGATGGTTGGATAAGGGTGCGGGCCTGCGGCAGTGCCGAGCATATAGTGGGCTGTTTCATAAGTGCCAGACCAGTCGCGCAGCGCTTCGTTGCAGGCATCTTTCAGCGTGGAAGAACCGCTGTGCACCGGGATCACTTCTGCCCCCATCAGGCGCATACGGAATACGTTTGGCGACTGGCGTTCAATGTCTTTTGCACCCATATAGATGCGGCATTTCAGCCCGAGCAGCGCACAGGCCAGCGCCGAAGCTACGCCGTGTTGACCGGCACCGGTTTCCGCAATGATCTCGGTTTTGCCCATGCGCTTGGCAAGCAGCGCCTGACCCAGTACCTGGTTGGTTTTATGCGCACCGCCGTGCAGCAGATCTTCACGCTTCAGGTAAAGTTTGGTTTTGGTGCCCGCGGTCAGGTTTTTACACAGCGTCAAGGCGGTTGGGCGACCCGCGTAGTTTTTCAGCAGATCGATAAACTCTGCCTGAAACTCCGGATCGCGCTGTGCGCTGACAAAGGCTTCTTCAAGTTGTTTCAGGGCCGGCATCAGAATTTGTGGCACATACTGACCACCAAATTCGCCGAAGTAGGGGTTAAGCAGCGTCATGATGTTTCCCGTTGTTATCCGTTAAATTTATATTCGCAATCAGTAAGCGCGCAGAGCCTGGAATACCGCCGCCAGACGTGTGGCATCTTTGATGCCGGGCTGGCTCTCTACGCCGGAATTAAAGTCGAGGCCCGCGCAGCCGAGCTGGGCGGCGGCAGCGCAGTTGTCTGCGCTCAAACCACCGGCCAGCATCACATTGCTCAGGGTTTCCCCTTGCAGGAGCGCCCAATCGAAGCGCACCCCAGTACCACCGGCACCGTTATCCAGCAGATAACGATCGACATGTTGCAGATCGCGCGCGGGCAGGCTGCCTTTCACACTTAAGGCTTTCCAGATCTGGCAGGCAGCGGGCAGTTTGGTACGCAGGGCATTGATGTAAGCCTGGTCTTCTGCACCGTGCAGTTGCACGGCATGCAGGCCGAGTTGTTCAGCGGTTTGCACCAGGGTATCGAGCGGTGCATCGCAGAACACGCCGACGTATTTCAGCGGTGCTCCGGCAATCACTTCGCGGCCACGGGCGATATCGATGCAGCGCGGTGAACGGCCAACGAAGATCAGCCCACCGTAATTGGCACCGGCCTGATAGGCGGCGGCGGCATCCTGCGGGCGGGTCAGACCACAAACTTTATTATCACCGAGGATCACCCGGCGTACCGCGCTGCGCAGATCGCCTTCCGACATCAGCGCACTGCCGATCAGGAAGCCGTTGGCAAAGTGGCTGAGTTCACGGATCTGGCCGTAGTTGTTGATCCCCGATTCGCTGATCACCGTAACGCCCTGCGGCACCTGTGGGGCTAAGACGCGGGTGCGGTTGAGATCGATAGAGAGATCGCGCAAGTCGCGATTGTTGATGCCGATCACGCGGGCTTCAAGCTGCACTGCACGTTGTAATTCGTCTTCGCTAATCACTTCGGTCAGCACGCCCATGTTCAGGCTATGGGCTACGCTGGCCAACTGACGATACTGTTCATCATTCAAAACCGACAGCATCAGCAGAATGGCATCGGCCTGATAATAGCGCGCCAGATAGATCTGGTACGGGTCGATAATGAAATCTTTGCACAATACCGGCTGAGTGATGGTTTTGCTCACCAGCGGCAGAAAATCGTAGCTGCCCTGGAAGTATTTTTCATCGGTGAGCACGGAAATCGCCGAGGCAAAATCCTTGTAGACCGAAGCAATTTCCACCGGATCAAAATTCTCGCGGATCAATCCTTTAGAAGGAGATGCCTTTTTACATTCAAGAATAAATGCCGTTTGGGGCCCTTGCAGCGCCTGATAAAAACCACGGTTGCTTGGGACGATGTCATTCTGAAAGCTGGCCAGTGGCTGTTGTTGGCTTCGTGCCGCGACCCATTGCGCTTTATCACGAACAATCCTGTTGAGCACGGTTTCCTGCTGCATTACTTATCCTCTTGCTGCCAAAGCGGTAACACGGCTATAGGCCTGCCCGCTGTGAATCATGTCCAATGCCTGTTGCGCGTTGTGGCGCAGATCTTCCTGCCCAAATAACTTCATCAGCAGCGCGACGTTAGCGGCGACCGCTGCGGCGTGAGCCGGGTCACCGTTACCTTGTAACAACCTTGCCAGAATGTCACGATTTTCTTCCGGTGATCCGCCCAGCAAAGAATCCAGCGAATGGCTCGCCAGTCCGAAGGATTGTGGCGTCAGTTGATAGCTTTCAATCTCACCATTATTCAGCTCGGCGACGTGGGTGGTGGCATGAATAGCGACTTCATCCATCCCGCCGCCGTGCACCACGGCAGCACGGCGATAGCCCAGTACGCGTAGGGTTTCGGCGATGGGTAGCACCAGATCCGGGCTGTAGACACCAATCAGCGCCAGCGGTGGGCGAGCCGGGTTAATCAGCGGGCCGAGCACGTTGAACACGGTGCGGGTTTTTAACTGTTGACGTACCGGCATCGCATGGCGGAAACCGGTGTGATACTGCGGCGCAAACAGGAAGCACACGCCAAGTTCGTCTAACGCCTGGCGCGATTCTTCGGCCGGTAGATCCAGGCTAATGCCAAACGCCGCCAGCAGATCGGACGAACCCGAACGGCTGGATACGCTGCGGTTGCCGTGTTTGGCGATTTTGGCACCGCAGGCCGCAGCGACAAAGGCGCTGGCCGTTGAGATATTAATGCTGTTGGTGCCGTCGCCGCCGGTACCGACAATATCCGCAAAGTCATAATCTGGCCGTGGGAATGGCAGCGCATCATCCAGCAGCGCTTTGGCCGCGCCTGCAATTTCTTCAGGGCGTTCGCCGCGGATCTTCATGCTGATCAGGGCAGCGGCCAACTGGCTGTGCTCTAGTTCACCGCGCATGATGGCGCTGAACAGTTGTTGGCTTTCCTGCTGGTCCATCGACTCTGATCGATACAGCTTTTCAAGAATAGGTTGCATAGTCATTTCTCTTAATTATTTCGCCAGAGCCCAGGCGAGAGTCTGCTCAAGCAGACGCGCACCCTGGGTAGTCAGAATTGATTCGGGATGGAACTGGAAGCCACAGACGCGGTGCCGATCGTGGCGAACCGCCATCACCATGTCAGCGAAACGGGCGTTTACCGTTAGCTCCGCAGGGATATTGCTGCCGACCAGCGAGTGGTAGCGGGCAACCGGCAGTGGATTGGGCATACCGGCAAACATGCCTTCGCCATCATGCGTAATGGCAGAAGCTTTGCCATGCAGGATCTCACCGGCCTGGCCAACGTGGCCGCCGTAGGCTTCAACAATTGCCTGATGGCCGAGACAGATACCGATAATCGGCATCTGGCCGCGCAAGCGTTGCAGCAGTTCCGGCATGCAGCCAGCCTCTGCCGGGGTGCCGGGGCCGGGTGACAGCATCAGCACCGGTTGTTCCATCTGCTGAAGCCGATCAACGATGAGATCGGCGGCAATCTGGTTACGGTAAATCACCACCTGATGACCACTGGCGCGCAGTTGGTCAACCAGGTTGTAGGTAAAGGAATCGACGTTATCGAGCAGCAGGATATCGGCCATTAGAACACCTCCTTGGCCTGATGCGCGCTGGCGATGGCACGCAGCACGGCGCGTGCTTTATTACGGGTTTCATCGGCTTCTGCCTGGGGAACGGAGTCCAGCACCACACCGGCACCGGCTTGCACGGTGGCAATGCCGTCCTCAACATAGGCTGAGCGGATGACAATACAGGTATCGAGATCGCCGTGAGCGGTGAAATACCCCACCGCGCCACCGTAGCTGCCACGGCGCGAGCCTTCAGAAGCCGCGATTAACTGCATGGCGCGCACTTTCGGTGCGCCGCTCAGGGTGCCCATATTCATACAGGCCTGATAGGCGTGTAGCACATCGAGATCGGCGCGCAGGGTACCGACCACGCGGGAAACCAGGTGCATCACGAAGGAGTAACGGTCGACTTTGGTCAAATCTGCCACATAGCGGCTGCCCGCTTCGCAGATGCGCGCCAGATCGTTGCGCGCCAGATCGACCAGCATTAAATGTTCGGACAGCTCTTTATGATCGGTACGCATTTCCAGTTCGATGCGGCTGTCGAGATCCAGATCCAAAGAACCATCGACACGACGGCCGCGCGGACGGGTACCGGCGATCGGGTAGATTTCGATCTGGCGGTTGCTGGCATCGTATTTCAGCGCGCTTTCTGGGGAAGCACCGAACAGGGTGAATTCATTATCCTGCATGAAAAACATATAAGGACTTGGGTTGCTGTCTTTCAGCGTCTGGTAAGCGGCCAGCGGGGCCGGGCAGGGCAGCGAGAAGCGGCGTGAAGGCACTACCTGGAAGATTTCGCCATGGCGGATCGCCTGTTGCAGTTCGCTGACCACCGCGCCGTATTCCTCATCGCTCTGGTTACAGCTTAATTGCATGTCTTCCAGTTTTTGCTGGGGAATCGCTTGGGGAACCTGCTCTAATTGCGCCTGAATCTGTTCAAGGCGCTGTTGCAAACGCTGTGTCTCGCTGCTTTCACCGGTGAATACGCTGGCCTGCAAGCGGGCAATGCTGCCTTGATGATCGAGAACCAGCAGGGTTTCTGCCAGATAGAAGCAGAAATCGGGGCAACGCTGGTCGTGGCGCAACTCCGGCAAATCTTCGAACCCGGCGACCAGATCGTAGGCAAACAGGCCGCCAAGCAGCATGGCTTCGCGCTCATCGGCCGGGGCATCAACCAGTGCCAGCAAGGTACGCAGTGAGTCGAAAACCGACAGCGAACGCAGGCGCGCATCTTCATCCTGCACGGCGTCGATGGCAGGGAAGGTCAATTCACGACCATTAGGGCGCACCAGAGTCTGCACTTCCGCCGGGAGGGCGTTATCCAGCAACGGTAACAGCGCAGCGCCATTGATCGTCAGTGCCTGAATGGTGACCTTACGGCCCAGCGCGGTGATGCGCAGGGCGCTGTCGATCACCAGCAGGCTTTTCAGGTTTTGCTTGCTGGTGATATCTGCCGATTCCAACAGCAGGGTGGCCGGGCGAGCGCCACACAGCTGGTGGAAAATCGCCGTGGGATCACCCCGGTAACCGGCCTGCGCCGTCAGCAGTTTAAGTTGTGGCTTGGTGTTCATCATCGGTGGTTCCAGTTAAATTTTGTCCGTAAAAAAGCCCGCGTTACCAGCGGGCTTAGGGAATCTGCAGTGTCAGATGACAGGTATGCGTGATTACTCCGCCCGTAAAAGGGAGGTACGCCACCAACGAAAAAGAGAAGTTTGCTTAATCATCTTATGCTCTCTTGCTTATCATCCAGCACGGTCAATACCGTGAACTTGTGTACTAGTAAACTAGTTCGAGAGTGTAAAGTCAACCCTCTTTTCACACAGCAGCTTAGCTTCAGGCGTTAAATATTTTCATTAACCTTAATAGCTGACGGGGCGTTGAGCGTGGAAGGCGCAGGGATAATAGATTTCCGTCCAACCCCGCATAACGGTTATGATAGAAAGCCAAGCCATTGCAGGATATTTCTTTTGACAGACAGCAGCCCACAGTCTTCCGCTTTTACCTTGTACGATCTCCATAGCCATACCACTGCCTCCGACGGCTACCTGACGCCGACGCAACTGGTGCAGCGTGCGGTCGAGATGCGCGTTGGCGTGTTGGCGATTACCGATCATGACACCATTGACGGCTTGGCAGAGGCCGCAGCGGCGATTGCGCAACAGGCGTTACCGCTGCAACTGGTCAACGGGGTGGAGATTTCCACCCTGTGGGAAAACCATGAGATTCATATCGTTGGTTTAGGCATGGATATTACCCATCCGGCACTGACCCAACTGCTGGCCGAGCAGACGCAGCGCCGTAATCTGCGTGCGCAGGAGATTGGCGTGCGGCTGGCAAAAGCGCGCATTCCTGATGCTTACAGCGGAGCACAGCAACTGGCGGGGGATGGCGCGGTTACGCGTGGTCACTTCGCCCGCTATCTGGTGCAAACCGGCGTGGCCGATAATATGGCGCAGGTATTCAAGAAATATCTCGCCAAAGGGAAAACCGGCTATGTTCCGCCACAGTGGTGTACAATAGAACAAGCTATTGATGTGATTCATCAATCTGGTGGGCAAGCCGTGATGGCGCACCCTGGCCGTTACGAACTGACGGCCAAGTGGCTCAAGCGTTTGCTGGCACACTTCGCCGAAAGCGGCGGGGATGCGATGGAAGTGGCGCAGTGTCAGCAGGCGCCGCATGAACGCACGTTGTTGGCTAAATATGCCCAGGATTACCAATTATTGGCGTCACAGGGCTCTGATTTTCATCAGCCCTGTTCGTGGATCGAGCTGGGGCGGAAACTGTGGTTGCCCGGCGGCGTTGAGCCGGTGTGGCGTGATTGGCCGCAGCAGCCGAAAACCGCCGCCCAATAAGCTTTTGCGTTGCCAGCATGTATCATTTTCAGGAGTAACAGATGAGCCAGTTATTTTATATTCACCCGGACAACCCGCAGCCGCGCCTGATTAACCAGGCGGTTGAAGTGCTACGCAAGGGCGGGGTGATTGTTTATCCAACGGATTCTGGCTACGCGCTGGGCTGCAAATTGGAAGAAAAGACGGCAATGGAGCGTATTTGCCGTATCCGCCAGTTGGATGGCAACCACAATTTCACCCTGATGTGCCGCGATCTGTCTGAACTGTCGACTTATGCCTATGTGGATAACGCGGCGTTTCGCCTGATTAAGAACAATACGCCGGGTAATTACACCTTTATTCTGAAAGCGACTAAAGAAGTGCCGCGTCGCCTGATGAACGACAAGCGTAAAACCATCGGCCTGCGCGTGCCTTCCAACCCGATCGCATTGGCATTGCTGGAAGTGCTGAACGAGCCGATGATGTCGACCACGTTGATGCTGCCGGGCAATGACTTTGCCGAGTCCGATCCGGAAGAGATCGGCGAGCACTTGGGCAGACAGGTGGATCTGGTGATCCACGGCGGTTTCCTCGGCCAGCAACCGACAACGGTGATCGATCTGACCGAATCCGCGCCGGAAGTGGTGCGCGAAGGAGCGGGCGATCCCGCGCCCTTTCGATAAACACCCCGACGAAGACGATTCCAACCTAGGATAAAGCCTGTATAATGAACGGTTGGTTTTAACCAAAAAGATTACTTTTGCGGCCACATTCCTGCTGGGATATGGCCGCAAAATCCCCCCGACGCCTGTGAAGGCGACACTAGAGGTTGCTCAATGAGCGAAAAGTTACAGAAAGTTTTAGCGCGCGCCGGCCATGGCTCGCGTCGTGAAATCGAAACCATGATTGAAGCTGGCCGTGTCAGCGTCGACGGTAAAATTGCCAAGCTGGGCGATCGTGTCGAAGTGACTCCTGCGATGAAAATTCGGATGGATGGTCACGTGGTTTCTATCAAAGAATCCGAAGAAGCGGTGTGCCGCGTGTTGGCGTATTACAAGCCAGAAGGTGAGCTTTGTACGCGTAGCGATCCCGAAGGCCGCCCAACGGTGTTTGATCGCCTGCCAAAGCTGCGTGGTTCACGCTGGGTGGCGGTAGGGCGCTTGGACGTCAACACCTCCGGCCTGCTGCTGTTCACCACCGACGGTGAACTGGCCAACCGCCTGATGCACCCAAGCCGCGAAGTTGAGCGCGAATATGCGGTGCGCGTATTCGGCCAGATTGATGACGAGAAAATCAAGCAACTGAGCCGTGGTGTGCAGTTGGAAGACGGCCCTGCCGCATTCCGCACTATCAGTTTCCAGGGGGGCGAAGGCATCAACCAGTGGTACAACGTTACCCTGACCGAAGGGCGTAACCGTGAAGTTCGCCGCCTGTGGGAAGCGGTTGGCGTTCAGGTCAGCCGTTTGATTCGTGTGCGCTACGGTGATATCGATCTGCCTAAAGGGATACCGCGTGGTGGTTGGACCGAGCTGGATTTGAAAGCGATCAACTATCTGCGTGAACTGGTGGAACTGAAGCCGGAAACCGTCAGTAAGCTGCCGGTTGAGCGTGAACGCCGCCGTGTGAAAGCCAATCAGATCCGCCGTGCGGTGAAGCGCCACAGCCAGGTTGCAACCGGCAGCCGCCGTGGTGCGCCAGGCAGCAAACCGGGTAAACCGGCCAAGCCTTCCAAACGTAGTTAAGATCTGCTCGCGTAGCCCTGCTGAACGGCAGGGCTACGCGCCTTCTGTTACCAATCGATCCCTTGCTGTGCCTTGATCCCGGCGTCAAATGCGTGCTTCACCGGCCGCATCTCTGTGACGGTATCCGCCAGTTCCAGCAAATCACGGTGGCAACCGCGCCCGGTGATGATCACCGTCTGATGTGCAGGGCGCTGATGCAGTGCCTCCAGCAACTCCTCCAGCGCCAGATAGCCGTAGCTCACCATGTAGGTCAACTCATCCAGCAGCACCAGATCCAGGTTGCTGTCAGCCAGCATACGCTTGCCATGCTGCCAAACGGCCTGACAGGCGGCGGTATCGCTCTCTTTGTCCTGAGTTTCCCAGGTAAAGCCGGTCGCCATCACCTGAAATTCCACACCGTGCTGTTGCAGCAGGTTTTTCTCACCGTTTGGCCATTGGCCTTTGATAAACTGGATCACGCCAGCTTTCATGCCGTGACCCACCGCGCGGGTGACCGTGCCGAATGCCGCCGTGGTTTTGCCTTTGCCGTTGCCGGTAAATATCATGAGTAAACCGCGCACATCCTGGGCGGCGGCAATGCGTGCATCCACCTGTTGTTTCAAGCGTTGCTGACGCTGCTGGTGACGTTCTTCAGCCATTTAAATAGGCTCCTTATTCGGCTGCGCCGGGTTTGCGGTTAGGTTGGGCATCGAAGCT
This sequence comes from Serratia sp. YWN4, assembly GCF_055790845.1. Classification (NCBI taxonomy): domain Bacteria; kingdom Pseudomonadati; phylum Pseudomonadota; class Gammaproteobacteria; order Enterobacterales; family Yersiniaceae; genus Serratia; species Serratia sp. YWN4. The sequence continues at coordinate 2,850,900 of NZ_CM147696.1, read as the reverse complement.
GATGCCGGTTTTACGGCGGCTGTCATCCCCCATCAGATACAGATATAACGGCATGATCTCGGCCGGGGTTTTCAGCTTGCTTTTATCTTCATCGGGAAAAGCAGATGCGCGCATTTGCGTGCGTGTTCCACCCGGATTGATGCAGTTTACCCGCAAGTTATGCGTTTTATACTCATCTGCCAGCACCTGCATCATCCCCTCGGTGGCGAATTTGGAAACCGCATAAGCGCCCCAATTGGCACGGCCCAACCTGCCCACGCTGGAACTGGTAAAAATCAGGGAACCTGCGCTGGATTTCAGCAGCAACGGCAGCAGCGCCTGGGTGAGCATAAAGGTGGCGTTGACGTTAACTTGCATCACCTCGTTCCACATCGTCATTGAAAGTTCAGCCATCGGGGCGATATCGCCCAGCAACCCGGCGTTGTGCAGCACACCGTCGAGGCGTGGCACTTTGGTTATCAATTCGTCGGCTACCTGTTGGCACTGCTCGGGGGTGAGATGCAATAAATCGAGCGTGATTATCTGGGCTGGTGCGCCGCCGCCAGCGGCGATTTCCGTCTGTACTGCCCGCAGCTTGCTCTCTGTGCGCCCCAATAATATCAGCTGCGCGCCAAAACGTGCGTAGGTCAAGGCCGCTTCACGGCCAATGCCGTCGCCCGCGCCAGTCACCAGGATAATGCGTTGATCGAGTAGGTCATGTTTCGGTTGATAATGCACAATAGCTCCTCGCGCAGGGAGTGCCGATGGTTGTGGAGGGGATCATCAGTTTGATGAATAATGCGTGTTATATGCCTGAAATGGATCGCATTTTCAATGATTAACCCGCAGAATTGGCATTCTTTTGTAACAAAAACGGCTTGGGTATAATCCCATAGTGAAGTGTACACACAAGGAATTTTCATTTGGCCGCGACAGCCGTAGCAGCAATTGGTTAAAATGAACCAAATCATACTAACAAACTGTAAATAAAGGCGGAATCTGTGGAGTTTATATCTATTTACGGCCTTTTTCTGGCCAAAGTTGCCACGGTGGTGATTGCCATTGCTGCGCTGGCGTTGCTGGCGGTGAGCCTGGGGCATCGCAAAAGTCAGCAGAAAGGGGAATTACAGCTAACCGATCTGGGTGAGCAGTATCGTGAAATGCAACGTGAAATGCGCTTGGCGCGCATGGGGGTTGCGGAACAAAAAGCCTGGAGCAAACAGTTCAAGAAACAAACCAAGGCCGATGAAAAACTGAAAAAACACCGTGCCAAATCCGGCGCGGTGGAAGCCAGCAAACCTTGCCTGTATGTGCTCGATTTTAAAGGCAGCATGGACGCCCATGAAGTCACCTCACTGCGTGAAGAGATTTCTGCCGTGCTGGCGGTGGCAACGGCTCAGGATGAAGTGCTGCTGCGCTTGGAAAGCCCCGGCGGCGTGGTACACGGCTATGGCCTGGCCGCTTCGCAGTTGGAGCGTTTGCGTAAAGGTGGTATCCGCCTGACGGTCACCGTGGATAAAGTGGCGGCCAGCGGGGGGTATATGATGGCCTGCGTGGCCGATCGCATTGTGGCGGCCCCCTTTGCCATTATCGGTTCGATCGGCGTTGTGGCCCAGATCCCCAACTTCCATCGCTTGTTACAGAAGAATGAGATCGATGTTGAACTGCATACCGCTGGGCAATTCAAACGTACTTTGACGCTGTTTGGTGAAAATACTGAGCAAGGTCGTGAAAAGTTCCGTGAAGAGCTGAACGAAACCCATGAACTGTTCAAGCAGTTTGTCCATCAGCAGCGGCCTTCGTTGGATATCGACAGCGTGGCGACCGGCGAACACTGGTTTGGCACTCAGTCGAAAGACAAAGGGCTGATTGACGCGGTAGGGACCAGCGACGATCTGCTGATTGCCGAGATGGAAAATCATGAGGTGATCGGCGTGCGCTATACCCGCCGCAAACGTCTGCTCGATCGTTTTACCGGCAGCGCGGCAGAAAGTGTCGATCGCCTGTTGCTGCGCTGGTGGCAGCGTGGTGAAAAACCGTTGCTCTGAATATCGGTAGAGATAACGTCACGGGGGCTTTGGCCCCCGTTTTTTATGCCTGATCGACCAGATGATATTTCTCAGAAAGCACATGAGCTAAATGCTTAAACATATTAAATACCGCGGTGGTTTTTGTGGTGGGCAAGCCGTCTGAGTCTAAAAAGAATTCACCACGGAAAACCAGAACGTTACTTTTTTGTTCAACCTCGGTGACCACCATGCCGTGCAGATAATCTTCGTGTTGGCGGATGATGTTATTGGCTTCCACCAACAGGGCTTGCCGTTCAATAGGCTGAGTCGTCGTTCGCATTTTATTGCACTCCAAACAAAAATTCTGCCGCTATTCTAACGCCGGTTCGCGTTTATCCGCAAACCGACTAAGGTTTAATTGCCGTCTGGATGGAGCCAGTGGCAGGCGGTCATTAGCGAAATATCGCTTTCCGTGCTAATTAGGTTGCGTACCGCTTTTTATCAGGTAGAGTGTGGGATTTTGTAGCTTCTGGTGGAAGGATTTGTTTACGCTTTGCGGGGGCCACGTGTGGCCTGGCTTCTGGGCGCGGGTGTAAACAGACAAGATCGGCAATTTGCGGTCAGGTTGAGCAATCGGGCAACCATTAGAAAAAACATGTTGATCTCTTGCCAAAGTGCCGCAATATAAAAAAGAGATACGAATTGCCGCGGTACGGCGAGATAAATGGCTTCTTTTTAGAAGAAATAAAATTAGGTAAAGGTAAATATGGGCAAAGCTCTCGTAATAGTTGAGTCCCCGGCAAAAGCCAAAACTATTAATAAATATTTAGGAAGTGACTACGTGGTGAAGTCCAGCGTCGGTCACATCCGTGATTTGCCGACCAGTGGATCAGCCAGTAAAAAGAGCGCTGAATCAACCGAAGACAAAGCCAAAAAGAAAGTTAAGAAGGATGAAAAGACGGCGCTGGTTAATCGTATGGGCGTCGATCCTTATCATGGCTGGAAGGCGCATTACGAAATTCTGCCGGGTAAAGAAAAAGTTGTCGCCGAGTTAAAATCGTTAGCAGAAAACGCCGACCATATTTATCTCGCAACCGACCTTGACCGCGAAGGGGAAGCCATTGCCTGGCACCTGCGGGAAGTGATCGGCGGGGATGACAAACGCTTTAGCCGCGTAGTGTTTAACGAAATCACCAAAAACGCCATCCAACAGGCGTTCAAGGCACCAGGTGAGCTGAATATTGACCGTGTTAATGCACAGCAGGCGCGTCGCTTTATGGACCGCGTGGTGGGTTACATGGTATCGCCGCTGCTGTGGAAAAAAATTGCGCGTGGGTTGTCAGCAGGGCGCGTGCAGTCGGTGGCGGTGCGTCTGGTGGTGGAGCGCGAGCGCGACATCAAGGCGTTCGTGCCAGAAGAATACTGGGAATTACATGCCGATCTGCTGGCGAAGAATAATGTCGCATTGCAGATGGAAGTGACCCATGCCCACGATAAACCGTTCAAACCGGTTAACCGTGAGCAAACCCATGCAGCGCTTAAGCTGCTGGAAAAAGCCCGCTACCAGGTGCAGGATCGTGAAGACAAACCGACCAGCAGCAAGCCGGGCGCACCCTTCATTACCTCCACGCTGCAACAGGCTGCCAGCACACGACTGAGCTTTGGCGTGAAGAAAACCATGATGATGGCGCAACGTCTGTATGAAGCGGGCCACATTACCTACATGCGTACCGACTCCACCAACCTGAGCCAGGATGCGCTCAGCATGGTGCGTGGTTATATCGGCGACAATTTCGGTGATAAATATTTACCGAAAGCCGCTAACCAGTACAGCAGCAAAGAAAACTCGCAGGAAGCGCACGAAGCGATTCGTCCTTCTGATGTCAGCGTGTTGGCTGAACAGCTAAAAGATATGGAAGCGGATGCGCAGAAACTGTATCAACTGATTTGGCGCCAGTTTGTCGCCTGCCAGATGACGCCAGCGCAGTACGATTCCACTACCTTGACAGTGAAAGCCGGTGACTTCCAACTGCGCGCCAAGGGCCGGACGTTACGTTTTGACGGCTGGACCAAAGTCATGCCAGCGCTGCGTAAAGGCGATGAAGATCGGACCTTGCCGTTTGTTGAAGTTGGTACGGATTTGGATCTGCAAAAGCTGATCCCAAGCCAGCACTTTACCAAGCCACCTGCGCGTTACAGCGAAGCATCGCTGGTAAAAGAACTGGAAAAGCGCGGCATTGGCCGCCCGTCAACTTACGCCTCGATCATCTCGACCATTCAGGATCGTGGCTATGTGCGGGTTGAAAGCCGCCGTTTCTACGCGGAGAAAATGGGTGAGATCGTCACCGATCGCCTGGAAGAGAACTTCCGCGAACTGATGAACTATGACTTCACCGCGCGCATGGAGAGCGGCCTGGATCAGGTTGCCAACAACCAGGCTGAATGGAAAGCGGTGCTTGATGAGTTCTTCGCTGAATTCAGCGAGCAACTGGAAACGGCAGAAAAAGATCCGGAAGAGGGCGGTATGCGCCCGAACCAGATGGTGATGACCAGCATTGACTGCCCGACCTGTGCCCGCAAAATGGGTATCCGCACCGCCAGCACCGGCGTGTTCCTCGGTTGTTCCGGTTATGCGCTGACGCCGAAAGAGCGTTGCAAAACCACCATCAATCTGGTGCCGGAAGCAGAAGTGCTGAACATCCTCGAAGGGGATGATGCAGAAACCAACGCCTTGCGTGCCCGCCGCCGTTGCCAGAAATGTGGCACCGCGATGGACAGCTATCTGATCGATAACCAGCGTAAGCTGCATGTCTGCGGTAACAACCCGGCCTGTGACGGTTATGAGATCGAAGAGGGCGAATTCCGCCTGAAAGGCTACGATGGCCCGATCGTCGAGTGCGAGAAATGTGGTTCTGAGATGCACCTGAAAATGGGGCGTTTCGGCAAGTACATGGGCTGCACCAACGACACCTGTAAGAACACCCGTAAAATCCTGCGTAATGGTGATGTTGCACCACCGAAGGAAGATCCGGTTCCGTTGCCAGAGTTGCCGTGTGAGAAATCAGACGCTTACTTTGTCTTGCGTGACGGTGCGGCGGGCGTGTTCCTGGCGGCCAATACTTTCCCGAAATCGCGCGAAACCCGTGCGCCACTGGTGGAAGAGTTGCAACGCTTCAAGGATCGTTTGCCGGAAAAACTGCGCTATCTGGCCGATGCACCGGTTGCTGATGCCGAAGGTAACAAAGCGATGGTGCGTTTTAGCCGTAAAACCAAGCAGCAATATGTCTCCTCAGAGAAAGACGGTAAAGCCACTGGCTGGACGGCTTTCTATGTTGATGGCAAATGGGTTGAAGGTAAGAAATAAACCGGCCATTTAGGCAGTATGAGAAACCAGCCCAATGTGGCTGGTTTTTTTTGGGTTAAAGAAGCGGGCAGGCCGGTTTTTTGCTGCTTTTGCAGTGCTTGAAGAGCAGGCGCTCATGCGAAATAATCGTTATTCCACAGCGGCCTGGATCTATACTTGATACAGCAACATGATATAGTAGTTATATAAAATCTTTTCTTATGACCAAAGCTTATTAATAACGGCGTTTTCTTCGGCATCTGGGCGAAATCACTGTGTTTAGGGCTTGTGATTATTCAGCATATCGGAGCGATACCGAGATACCTGGCTGCGGCAAGCCGCAGTGTTTAACCTAGGATGGTATAAGATATGAAATTGCAGCAACTGCGTTACATCGTAGAAGTGGTGAATCATAACCTGAACGTTTCTTCTACGGCAGAAGGCCTTTATACCTCTCAACCGGGTATCAGTAAGCAGGTGAGAATGCTGGAAGACGAACTCGGCATCCAGATTTTTGCCCGTAGCGGTAAGCACCTGACTCAGGTAACGCCCGCTGGTTTGGAGATCATTCGTATTGCTCGCGAAGTGTTGTCCAAAGTCGATGCAATTAAAGCCGTTGCTGGCGAGCATACCTATCCTGATAAAGGTTCGCTGTACGTCGCTACCACGCATACCCAGGCTCGCTATGCGCTGCCTAACGTGATTAAGGGCTTTATCGACCGCTATCCGCGCGTGTCGTTGCACATGCACCAGGGGTCGCCAACGCAGATTGCCGAAGCGGTGTCCAAAGGTTCCGCCGATTTTGCCATCGCCACCGAAGCGCTGCACCTGTACGACGATTTAATCATGCTGCCGTGCTACCACTGGAACCGTGCGGTAGTTGTGAAGCCCGATCATCCCTTGGCTGGAAAGAGCCACATCACCATTGAAGAGCTGGCGGCTTACCCGATCGTTACCTATACCTTTGGTTTTACCGGCCGTTCTGAGTTGGATACCGCTTTTAACCGTGCCGGGCTGACGCCGCGCATCGTGTTTACTGCCACCGATGCTGATGTGATTAAAACCTACGTGCGTTTGGGTCTAGGGGTAGGGGTGATTGCCAGCATGGCGGTAGATCCGGTACAGGATCCCGATCTGGTCACCCTGAATGCGAGCGATATCTTTACCTACAGCACCACCAAGATCGGCTTCCGTCGCAGCACATTCTTGCGCAGCTATATGTATGATTTTATTCAGCGCTTTGCGCCACACCTGACCCGCGACGTGGTGGATACCGCCGTGGCGCTGCGTTCGAATGAAGACATCGAAGCTATGTTCCAGGACATCAAGCTGCCGGTGAAATAATCTCTACTGCGGGCTGGTATTTTACCGGCCCGTTTTTCATCCCATCCCCTTTGCCCCGCAATACCCCGCACGTTGGATTTAATTCTGTTGTTATAAAAATGTTAAAATCGAGTCTGTGTTATCTTTAAACAGACCTCAGTAATTACCCTGTTTTGACATAATAAAAATGGAGGAGCTATGTCACCCAATCTGCGTGAAACAAGTATGGATAAGCTGGTGGTGCTGAATAGTGAGTATCACTACTACAGCCTGCCACTGGCGGCCAGACAGTTAGGGGATATTGACCGGCTGCCGAAATCAATGAAGGTGCTGTTAGAAAACCTGCTGCGCCATGTGGATGGCGACACGGTGCAGGAGGGCGATTTGCAGGCGCTCGTCAGTTGGCTGCAAACCGGCCATGCCGATCGTGAGATTGCCTACCGCCCGGCGCGTGTGCTGATGCAGGACTTTACCGGCGTTCCGGCGGTGGTGGATCTGGCGGCGATGCGCGAGGCGGTACAACGCCTGGGGGGGAACGTCGATCAGGTGAACCCATTGTCACCGGTGGATCTGGTGATCGACCACTCGGTTACCGTCGATGAGTTTGGCGATGACGAGGCCTTTACCGAGAACGTGCGCATCGAAATGGAGCGCAACCACGAACGTTACACCTTCCTGCGCTGGGGGCAGAAAGCCTTCAACCGCTTTCGTGTGGTGCCGCCGGGCACCGGCATTTGTCACCAGGTTAACCTGGAATATCTGGGGCAAACGGTTTGGCATACCGAAGAGAACGGCCAGCGTATTGCATACCCGGATACCTTGGTCGGCACCGATTCGCACACCACCATGATTAACGGCCTGGGCATTCTTGGTTGGGGCGTAGGGGGGATCGAAGCGGAAGCCGCGATGCTGGGCCAGCCGGTGTCGATGCTGATCCCAGACGTTGTGGGTTTTAAACTGACCGGCAAGCTGAGCGAAGGGATCACTGCCACCGATTTGGTGTTGACCGTGACCCAAATGCTGCGCAAGCACGGGGTGGTGGGTAAATTTGTTGAGTTTTACGGTGACGGGCTGGCAGATTTGCCGCTGGCGGATCGTGCCACTATCGCCAATATGTCGCCGGAATTCGGCGCGACCTGTGGTTTCTTCCCGGTGGATGAGGTCACTCTGGGCTACTTGAAGCTAAGCGGCCGCTGCGCCGAGCAAATCGCTCTGGTAGAAGCCTATGCCAAAGCGCAAGGTATGTGGCGTAATTCTGGTGACGAACCGGTTTTCACCAGCACTCTGGCCTTGGATATGTCAACGGTCGAAGCCAGCCTGGCTGGGCCGAAACGCCCGCAGGATCGCGTTGCCTTGCCACAGGTGCCACAAGCGTTCAATGCGACTACTGAATTAGAACTCGGCAGCCAGAAAGATAAGCTACAAGCCAAGAGCTTCACGCTGAACGGCCAGCAGCATGAGCTGCATACCGGTGCGGTGGTGATTGCGGCGATTACCTCCTGCACTAACACCTCTAACCCCAGCGTGATGATGGCCGCTGGTTTACTGGCGAAAAAAGCGGTAGAGAAAGGTCTGAAAACCAAGCCTTGGGTGAAAACCTCGCTGGCTCCCGGTTCCAAGGTGGTCACCGAATATTTCAACAGCGCCAAACTTACGCCGTATCTGGAGGCACTGGGTTTCAACCTGGTGGGCTATGGTTGTACCACCTGCATTGGCAACTCTGGGCCGTTGCCAGAGCCGATTGAGCAGGCGATAAAAGCTGGCGATCTGACCGTGGGTGCCGTGCTGTCCGGCAACCGCAACTTCGAAGGGCGAATCCACCCGCTGGTGAAAACTAACTGGCTGGCATCACCGCCGCTGGTGGTGGCTTATGCGCTGGCGGGTAACATGAAGGTCGATCTGACCAAAGATCCGTTGGGAGAAGGGCATGACGGCAAGCCGGTCTATCTGAAAGATATCTGGCCAACCGGTAAAGAAATTGCCCAGGCGGTGGAAGAGGTCCGCACTGAGATGTTCCACCAGGAATATAGCGAAGTGTTTAATGGTGATGCGAACTGGCAGTCGATCCAGGTTACCGGTTCGGCGACCTATCAGTGGCAAGCGGACTCTACCTATATTCGCCACCCGCCATTTTTCAGCACCATGAAAGCGCAACCGGACCCGGTGCAGGACATTAAAAACGCCCGCATTCTGGCGATCCTGGCAGATTCAGTCACCACCGACCATATCTCGCCTGCGGGTAACATCAAACGTGACAGCCCGGCAGGGCGTTACCTGAGCGAACGCGGCGTTGAGGTGAATGACTTCAACTCTTACGGTTCACGCCGTGGCAACCACGAAGTGATGATGCGCGGGACTTTCGCCAATATTCGTATCCGCAACGAAATGGTGCCGGGTGTGGAAGGGGGATATACCCGCCATCTTCCGTCGCAAAATCAGATGTCGATCTATGACGCCGCCATGCAGTATCAGCAAGAGCAGGTGCCGCTGGCGGTGATTGCCGGTAAAGAGTATGGCTCCGGCTCCAGCCGTGACTGGGCGGCCAAAGGCCCGCGTTTGCTGGGGGTGCGCGTGGTGATCGCCGAATCCTTCGAGCGCATTCACCGTTCTAACCTGATTGGTATGGGCATTCTGCCGCTGGAGTTCCCGCAGGGGATGACGCGTAAAATGCTGGGGTTGACGGGGGAAGAGCAGATCAGCATCAATGGTTTGCAGACCCTGACGCCGGGCCAGACGGTGCCGGTGCATATTACCTATGCTGATGGTCGACATGAGGTGGTGAATACCCGTTGCCGTATTGATACGGGCAATGAGCTGACCTACTACCAAAATGACGGCATTCTGCACTATGTGATCCGCAAGATGCTGTAGAAAATAATCAGGGCACCGCAATGGTGCCCTGAATGCTTCATGACCGGGAGTTATTTACCCAGCAAATGCCCCATTTTAGCGGCCTTGGTGGACAGGTAGCGTTCATTTTTCGGGTTGCGGCCAACGATCAACGGTACGCGCTCGGTGATGTTGATACCCGCCTCAGTCAGGATCTCAACCTTTTTCGGGTTGTTGGTTAGCAGGCGCACGGCATTCACACCCAACAGTTTGAACATGTCGGAACACAGGGTAAAGTCACGCTCATCCGCAGCGAAACCGAGCTGATGGTTGGCTTCTACCGTATCCGCCCCTTTATCCTGTAGGGCATAGGCACGGATCTTATTCAGCAGACCGATGTTACGGCCTTCCTGGCGGTGATAGAGCAGAATGCCACGCCCTTCTTCCGCGATGCGCTCCAGCGCCGCTTCCAGTTGGAAACCGCAGTCACAGCGCAGGCTGAACAATGCGTCGCCGGTTAAACACTCGGAATGGACGCGTGAGAGTACCGGTATTTCGCCGGAAATATCACCGAACACCAGCGCCAGATGATCTTGCCCGGTTGCCAGTTCTTCGAATCCCACCATCAGGAAATCACCCCATGGCGTTGGCAGTTTGGCTTCTGCCACTCGTTTAAGCTGCATGTTACTCTCCACTGACTTTGCACCCCCCGTCAATGCGGGGGATTTTTTATTTAAAACTTGCATGACCCAGGCTTGGCTGTAGGGCAATGATATTACCCTCATTCTGCATAAAATGCGTTGCAAATGTGTGCTGGCGCACATTTGCAACTTGTCTGGCAGGATACGGGTAAGCCGCTGCGGGATATGGCCACCGCTGTCACTTCCTGGGCGTCTACGTGGCGTACTCCGCAGTTTAAATCTCTCGGTGTGCCAACCATGGGCGCTTACCGCGAGTGCCATGCTGATTGCTTACGCCGGATTAGCTTGGCCAAAACTTTTGACGAACGAGTCGAAGCGGTTCGCGCGGCGGCTTCTGCCAGTGACTTTGCGGCGAACATTGCCGGGCAGGGTGGTGCAAACGTCCCGCGTGACGTTCAGACGGTGCGTGTCGCGCGCAAGGTGGCCGATGAGCCGAACGCCTATGATGAAGAGGTGCAGAAGGTGGTCGGTATCTTCGCGCCGCATCTTGGCTCTGGTCACGTATTTGAAACCCGTACAACAGAATGGCGCATCGTTCGTAAAGCCGTTGACGTTGAGCCTTTGATTTTAAAAAGCGCCTCTGGCGCGCCTCGGAGTCCTGTTAATAACTGTGGGGAAGTTGAGCGAGAACCGGAACCTGTTATGCAGGATACGCCGCCTGAGTACGTCACGGTGGTGATGAAGTTGATCGAGAGCGGGGAAGTTAGCTGGGATGATCCGGGCGTCGCCAAGACGCTGAAAGAGGCGATAAGGGGGCAGTCGTCGAAGGCCAAGGGGCAGCAGTGCATCAAAAACCGCAATAAATCGCGAAATGATGCGCCGTCAGCGCGCCTGACACCGGCGGAACGTACAAGGATCCCACAAATACAGCTTGAACTGGCGCAGCAGGGTATTACCGTCGAGCGTTGGGAACTTAAGGCTCTGGCGCGCGGTGCAACGGTCAGTTTCAATGGTAAACAGTTTTTGTATCCGCCACTTGATGAGTGGCGGGGGGTCAATGACGAAGCGTAAAAGGTGACGTTATGCATAGATTCCGTTAACCGAGATGATCCTAACGTTGCCAAGACATTGAGATGAGGCGATAAGGGACAGCCGTCGAAGGGAGATCTGATCTTACCCAGCAATAGTGGACACGGCGCTAAGTGAGTAAACTCGTAACCCAGAGGTGACTCATGACTAAACCATCAGCAACGAAAAGCAAACCCCGTAAACAACACTCGCCCGCCTTTCGGGATGAAGCGCTTAAGCTCGCTCAACGTATTGGCGTGGCCGCAGCCGCGCGTGAACTCGGTCTCTACGAATCGCAACTTTATACCTGGAGGAGCAAGCAACAGCAGAGCCTGTCAGCTTCCGAACGTGAGCAGGAACTTGCGACCGAGAATGTCCGGCTCAAACGCCAACTGGCAGAACAGGCTGAAGAGTTGGCCATTCTCCAAAAGGCCGCGACATACTTCGCGAAGCGCCTGAAATGAAGTATGTCTTTATCGAAAAACATCAGGCTGAGTACAGCATCAAAGCCATGTGTCGGGTGCTCCGTGTCGCCCGCAGCGGCTGGTATGCCTGGCGTCTGCGTCGTCATCAGATAACCCTGCGTCAGCAGTTCCGTCTTGTCTGCGATGAGGCCGTTCGAAAGGCATTCAATGACGCAAAACAGCGGTATGGTGCGCCGCGTCTTGCTGATGAGCTTCCAGCGTACAACGTCAAAACCATCGCAGCCAGCCTGCGCCGTCAGGGACTGCGCGCAAAGGCCTCGCGCCGGTTCAGGCCGGTCAGTTACCGTGAACATGGTTTGCCGGTATCAGAAAACCTGTTGAAACAAGACTTTACCGCCTGTGGGCCAAATCAGAAATGGGCGGGTGACATTACTTACTTGCGTACAGATGAAGGCTGGCTTTACCTGGCGGTGGTGATTGACCTGTGGTCACGAGCCGTCATCGGCTGGTCGATGTCCTCGCGGATGACGGCACAACTGGCGTGCGATGCGTTGCAAATGGCGTTATGGCGGCGTAAACGCCCGGAAAATGTCATTGTTCATACAGACAGAGGCGGGCAGTACTGTTCAGCGGATTACCAGGCCTTACTGACACGCCATAATCTGCGTGGCAGTATGAGCGCAAAAGGCTGTTGTTACGACAATACCTGTGTGGAAAGCTTCTTCCACTCACTAAAAGTGGAGTGTATCCACGGCGAGCACTTTGCCAGGCGGGAAATAATGCGAACGACGGTGTTTAATTATATCGAGTGCGATTACAATCGCTGGCGTCGCCACAGTGCCTGTGGTGGTCTTAGCCCGGAACAATTTGAAAAGCAGAACCTCGCTTAGCCATGTGTCCATTGTTCGTGGGTAAGATCAATAATCAGGAACGAATTATAAATCCTAACAAATCGCGAAGTGATGCGCCGTCGGTGCGCCTTACCTCAGCTGAACGTGCCGGGTACCAAAAATCCGGTATCAGTTGGCGCGAGAGGGGAGCATTGCCGAACGTTGGGAACTGAAAGTGCGGACGTGCAGGGCAACGATCCTTTTGACTACCAATGATTTTCATATTAAGTCATTAGATGAATGGTTTGGACTGAGAATGTACACTCTCACTTTACCAGATGCTATGCTTCAGCGGCTTGCGTCAGTATAATATCACTCTTAAGAATCAATATATAAAAGATGTGATGACCCATTACCTACTAGGCTTTGGGTCACTTGGTTTATTTTAGCTAAAAATAACCTCTCTGATATAGTCCTCTATTTTGCTTGCTGATAACCCGCACATTTCAGAAAGCTTATTTAAACCCGGTAATTGTTGCTCTACAAAGGTGTTTAAATTGGTGGTTTTAAATTCAATGCGTAGATTTTTATCAAGAGTTATTTCTTTTTTCTTTATCTCAAAGAAGCATAGTGAGAAAATTTTGAGTGTCATCGGAGAGACAAAGAAAAAAAGGAATGGAATTGATTTGCTAACTAACTTGACGTATTGTCTGATATTTTCTATTTCGTAGATCTCAGCATCGAAGTCGTACCCATTAAATGATATAATTACCTCTCCTTGTAGGTGTTTCATCGCAGAAGTAGACGATGTTGCGAACTCAAAAAAGTTCATTAATTTCTTGATGCTACTACTTTCTACTTCTTCTCTTTCTATTATGATATGAGTCTCAATATCTGGTGCGGAGAATATATCGCCTTGGTCAAAAAAAGAGATTTCATTAACAATTGCATTAATTAATTCTTGATTGTCTTTAGTGTAATTTTCAAGTGACAACTTTGATTTATCAACAACCTTCCAGCGGTCATCAATTAGTCCATACATAACGTCATTATTTATATCATCAAAATAGAAGCTTTTATAACTAAGTCCTAAATCTTCAATTATATCGATGTCTCGTTGCTCTCTTCCGCCCCAAGTAATGGTGGAAATAAGTTTTCGTATGTCACCTTCATAATATTTATCTATTATGTATGAAAATGAATTTATTGTACCATTGCTTTGAAGTGTTCCAATATACCTCCTGGAGGTCTTTTTATTCTCATCAAAAGTTGATAGAAGATAACTAGGTAGGTAACCACTATATTCACTTTTAAACAAATAGTATAAACTAAAAATACCTAGGCTAGGGTAGCTAATATTTAACTCTATATTTGTTTTTGGTTCCTTTTCAATATCTTGTATAATTCGTAATATATGGTTTTTCCAGACTGGATTGGTTGACAATACTCTCTCAATATCATCTTTCAACATTGATAAGTGTGCTTTATTATCCGTTGATACTGAGCTTTTCAACAATTGCTCTGTATTGCCTTTATGTCCGCATAGTTCGGCTATTAACCTTTCATCACTAAGTAAATTATTCCGTTTAAAACAACCTCCTTTTATTAATTCGACCACGTTTATATATTCATGAATTAGGTACTTTGTGAATTTTGCGGGATAGCCAATTTCGAAATCATCATAGTGAACATTGTCGCTTTCCATGGCGTATTCATGCAGTATGCATAATTTTGCGTTATCATCACTTTCATTTTCTACTATCCAAAGAATCTCATTTTTTTCCTCTTCGCTTTTTGATGAATTAGTAATTATAGATATATATTCTTTGGCTGTCTTTACTTGTATTGATACAGTTACAATGGTGACTAAATAAAGTCGGATCTCGCTTATTTTTATTGTTGGCTAGAGATAGAATTATTTCTATTCTTCTTTCTTTTGATGGTGAAGGAATTGGTGGGTTGGATTGAAGTATTGTGATGATATAATCATTAATGTCCTTTTTAGAGAGACAGCTCTTTATTGTTTCAACTCCACGTCGAAGGCTATTCTCGTTTTCATACCAGTAGATGTCATACCATGGGGCAATAAAACGCCCTCGATTGAACTCTAATGGATGCATGACCTCGGATTTTACTATTTCATCGGTAATCTTTAGGGTTAAGCCTTTTATCGAGATGTTGGATTCAGCTACAAATCTGGAGTACGGTACTAATAACTCTTTCCACTCAGTAGAGGCAATTATAACTCTAATTTCATCATCTCTAGCTCCGAAGTGTGACTTCACCCCTTCAACATATTTTATTACTTCATTGATTGCTTCTCTTGCAGCCTGGTTACTTCTTTTTATTTCAATTAAAACATGATGGTTTTTCCTGTCTTTTGCATAAATATCAATGAAACTTCTTGTGCCTAAATGATTTGGTATGTATTTCTCTTTGTCTATTAGATATAAGCCATCCTCTAAGACGGAAATGTCGGAGCAAATCAAATCCCTTAGTTCATTTTCTAACATAATTCCCCCACTGTCTATAATAATGACCGCTTTGCTAATTGATATCAATTTAATTGATTGTTTTAAGTCGGTCTAGTACAATCTTTACTGAATGGAAGTTTGTGCTTTTAGCAAACTACCACACAAGTTTTCTATTCAGTAAATTCCCCTTATTGGCTACCTAACTAGTAAACCATAGCTGCATTAGTCTCAATTGTTTGAGTTTGCATAGTTTACAGTGATACTAACTAGTTTTGATGCATAAATATGCATCAATATGCATGTATCTGCACTCAAAAAAGTAGTGTCATCCTTTTAATCAAACTCAATATAGACGTTGTTTGGCTGCTTCATGCAACTGCATTAAAACCGCCTCCTAAAGCGGGCAGGCGTGGCGGGGATAGCATTGCGCGCAGGCGGTGTTTTACGTCATTTAAAAATCGCCGTCAGCGGCTTGTTACGATGATTTATCATGGCATCTGAATCCTTAGCATGACATCAGTGATGTGGCACGATAGCGACGCTCTCAGAGCGTGGTAGGGTGATCGACTTATGTCACCCTCTCATCATCCTGGTAATGCCATCAGGATCTGGTCAGACAGTTTAGGAATTAAACCATGATGAATAACACACTGAAAATCGACGGTCATATTGCCGTGATCAGCTTTGACCCGGAGATCGAAATGTTCCGGGGCGAGTTTATCGGGCTGAATGGTGGGGCAGATTTTTACGCCTACAGCGTGGAAGAGCTCAAAAAAGAAGGGGCCACCTCACTGGCGATCTTCCTGGATGAGTGCCAGAAAGACGGTATTGCGCCGTATAAAACCTACAGCGGCAAAGTAACTACCCGCCTCTCGCCAGAACGCCATCAGGCGTTAGCAGTAGCGGCACAGGCGACCGGGCAATCCATCAATGAATTGCTTAATGAAGGCGTTGATCTGGTTATCGAAAAACACTCTTAATCCCGCACAAAAAGCCGCCAGTGTTGGCGGCTACGGGGTTACTCGTCGTCATTCTCCAGGCTGTATTTTTTAAAGCGGATCACCTCTTGGCCGAGCCAGTCATTAACCTCCTTCATGCGTTCCTGCAATGGCGTTAATTCATTGCGCACAAACACTTTGGCGGCTTTCTCCACGTCACCCACTGAGCCGACGTTTTCCGGCTTGCCCCCATCAGTTGATAAGGGATGCGGTGCGCGTCCAGCAGATCAGCGGCGCTGACCTTTTTGATATTGAAAAATCATCCTTGGTTGCCACCTCACTGAGCGGCACGATTTTTATGCCATCAGGCTTGCCGTTCGGCGCGTAGAAAAACAGACTCTTGATATTCCCCAATCCTTTTGAATTACTCATCGCTTGGCGCAGCGCCTCAACGCCGGTATTGTCCCAAAGAGATAAGGTCTATCAAGCGGCGAGAGCCGCGAACCCGAAACGTTGGTCACAGAAGACGCGAAGCTGGGAATGGCAAGGTAGCACCACGCTCAATCCAGAGCGGGAAAAACAGGCCGCATAAATCAACCTGGGGTGACAACTTCATTGACACTTACCGCGCGGTGGGGTTGCCAATATGGCATTTTTTATTTGCAGTTATTGTGAGCCAGACACAATGGAATGTGAGCCCGGAAGGATTTTCAGTTGTAGTCAATGTGAGCTCAAAAAGCGGATAAATACGAACCTACAGGATTTCAAGCACGAGCTATTTCGATATATTGATTGAGAAAGCGCCCTGAAATAAATAAAATATCAGGGCGCTTTGATTAAAAAATTTAATTCCCTGGCGTTGGCGTTGTATCAGAAAATTTCAAACTATAAATAGGTGACATTCATAATTCCAAGGGTGTGCTTTTCATTGAGCCACTTGATGCTCGACACTTTCCCTGAAGGGAATTTGATATTCGATGAATTGATCGATGCTGTTGTATGCATCATTTTCCCATTATTGTAACACCCTATATCAACAACGCGTTGCGAGTTATTAATGGTGCAGCCGCCTTCAACAATCGCTCCTCTGAAATTGATAACACCGCTAGAGGCGCTGTTAGCGAGCGGGATGCTGGTGAGCAAAAGAAGGCTGATTGAGGCTGAAATGCAGGCAAGCTTTTTAGCGTTCATGTGACACCTCTACAAGCAGAGAAGACACATCCATGTAACAAAAGTGCAGATACTCACTAACAATCTAGTCGGCGTTTTTTATAATGGCAATAGATGGTGAAAAAAATTTGAAGTAAGCGGGGGAGCATGAGAGTGAATAGCGAACCGGTTGGATTGATATCTCGTTAATAGTAACGTTTGTTATTATGAGGCTGAGTGGCTAACTGGTCTAACTCATTATAATCACTTCGAATTAACGATCATGAGTAATCTACCGGTGATCGTACGGCATGATGCAGTCGTAGGCAGCTTATAGCGTCTTTCGAGTAGGTTATATCAATGATATAAAAAATAGATAAGTAAAATTTAAACGTTATTTGATGGGTTAATTTATCGGCCTTTATATCGAGTGTTTAATGATAACTAAATGTAAAAAAAACTGATGCATTCATATTAGTGGGGTTAACATTTTTATGTAATTTTCTTATTCTATTTCGTTTGATTTTTTAATTATTTTCACTGGTAAAAATAGATCTTTCATTTTAAAATTATTTCCTCTTCGTTGAGAGTAGTAAGACATCAATCCAAATGGCTATAAATCAAGGCATGGATAGCTCATTTTGACGAGATGCCGTTATGTTACAACACATAGGGTTAAGGGATTAAAAACAATGAGAAATGTTAAAAGTATTATATTAAGTGTTTTTGTTTTGATTTTTACCGCCTCTGCCATGGCCGAAGCAGTAAAAGTGGAAAGAATAGATGTATTAGAAAAGCGAGTTTCACTGAATATGCCAACCACGTTCAGTGAGATGAGCAAAGATGTGATGAAGGTTAAGTATCCCGCCAATAACCGGCCAACGCAGGTTTACACCAACCCTGAAACTACCGTCAATTTTGCGTTTAACTATACGGTCAATAAGATCGCGGATAATCAGCTTGATGCTTTTTCTCAGCAAATGAAAAGCATGCTGGCAAATTTCTCACCAAAGATAAGTAAAGTGGACGTTAATGGTCAAAAAGCGGTGCTGTTTGACTTTGTCACTCCTGCGGCAGATACCGAAATCCACAACCTGATGTTGGCAATGTCTGTTAATGGTCGCTTGCTGTTAACCACATTTAATACCACTAAAGAACAAGCTCCGCAGTGGTTGGAAATTGGGCGCGAGTCACTGCTTTCCGTTAAAGTCAATAAATAATATCCTCAATATGGTACTAAGTGATTGTTATCTTAGTACCGTATCTTTCCCCCTTTCAAACGTATCTCTCCTAATTTTTCCAGAAAACCTGTTACGCCCAATCTCTATTGCGACAGGTTTGCTATCTGTTTAATTTTGCGTGTTTTGTTGGGATTACAAGATTGTTACACTACTCGGCTGTACCCCGTAGAGGACAATCGAATGTTAGAAATAGCAAAACGAACGGCGAGTGGGGCATTGGTACTATTACTGATGCCGTTGATAATCTGGTTTTCTGGCTGGCAATGGCAACCTGGTGGTAATAATGGCCTGTTAAAGGGATTGTTCTGGGTAACGGAAACGGTCACTGCGCCCTGGGGCATTCTCACCAGCCTGATTTTTTCCACCTGGTTCCTATGGTGCCTGCGCTTTCGCCTGAAACCGGCAGTCGGTGTGTTCATGCTGTTATTAGCCTCAATTGCGATCGGGCAAGGCGTTAAGTCGGTGATCAAAGATCGGGCGCAGGAACCGCGGCCGTTTGTGGTGTGGTTGGAATCTGCTCATCAGGTTGATGAAAAGTACTTTTATTCACTGGGTAGGAAAGAGCGCCGTGCGTTGGTGAAAGAGCAACTACAGGATCAAACGCTGGTGCCGAAATGGTTAAGCAAGCACTGGCAGTTTGAAACCGGGTTTGCTTTCCCTTCTGGACATACGATATTTGCCGCCACTTGGGCGCTGTTGGGCGTCGGATTATTGTGGCCACGTCGCCATTACAAAACCGTAGCGGTGCTGATGGTGTGGGCGATGGGGGTGATGGCGAGCAGGCTGATGCTGGGTATGCACTGGCCTCGGGATCTGGCGATGGCGGTTGTTATCGGTTGGCTGTTGGTGACTATCGCGTGCTGGTTGGCACAGCGCTGGTTTGGCCCACTGACGATCCCATTGCAGGAACAGCAGGAGATCGCCGATCGCGAGCCGTCAAAATAGCCCGCCAGGCACGTTGGGCGGTTTTCTTATTCATTCGCGCAGGCTCCATTTCCTGCTGAATGTGCCAGCAGGTAGGTGCTTTTATCATGTTGTAGGGTTTCCCTGTCACGGTGGGAAATGCTAACTTAGGGGCCAGGGACGCCACTTAATGGCATATACTTTCCATCTTTCAAGTTTCCGTTTGGCGCAACTTGAAATCTATGGGGTAGTGTTCATCCGATTCACTCGGCATTGCGGGAAAGAATGTGAAATATTTGCTGATTTTTTTGTTAGTTCTGGTGATATTCGTGATTTCAGTCACGCTGGGCGCACATAACGATCAGGTAGTGACGTTTAACTATCTGGTTGCTCAAGGTGAATATCGAGTATCGACCTTGTTGGCCGCTTTATTCGGTGCGGGTTTTGTGCTCGGTTGGATCATCTGCGGGTTGTTTTACCTGCGCGCACGTATTGCACTAGGCCGTGCCGAACGTAAAGTCAAAAGGCTGGAGCTGGAGCTTGCAACGCCTGCCGAGCCAGCGTCTCAGTCTGTTGTCGTCAGCAAGGAATAATCCTTTATGTTAGAGCTGCTGTTTCTGTTGCTGCCTGTAGCTGCCGCGTACGGTTGGTACATGGGCCGCAGAAGTGCTCAGCAGGATAAACAGCAGGATGCTAATCGCCTGTCGCGGGAATACGTGGCCGGGGTTAACTTCCTGCTTTCTAACCAGCAGGATAAAGCGGTCGATCTGTTCCTGGATATGCTGAAAGAGGACAGTAACACCGTTGAAGCCCACCTGACGCTGGGCAATCTGTTTCGTTCGCGTGGTGAAGTCGATCGCGCTATCCGCATCCATCAGGCGCTGATGGAAAGTGCCTCTCTTACCTTCGAGCAACGTCTTCTGGCGGTACAACAACTGGGGCGAGACTATATGGCCGCCGGGTTGTATGACCGTGCCGAGGACATGTTCAACCAGTTGGTTAATGAAGAGGATTTCCGCGTTTTCGCACTGCAACAATTGCTGGTGATCCACCAGGCAACCAGTGACTGGCAGAAAGCCATCGACGTAGCGGAAAAACTGGTCAAGCTGGGTAAAGAGGCGCAGCGTATTGAGATCGCGCATTTTTATTGCGAACTGGCCTTGCAGGCGATGGGCAGTGACGATCTGGACAAAGCGATGAGCCTGCTGAAACGCGCGGCGGCGGCCGATAAGCAATGTGCGCGTGTCTCCATAATGGTAGGGCGCATCTTTATGGCGCAAGAGGATTACGCCAAAGCGGTAGAGGTGCTGAAACGCGTGCTGGATCAGGATAAAGAACTGATTAGCGAAGCACTGCCCATGCTGCATGAGTGCTACCCGCATTTACCGCAACAGCAGAATGACTGGGCCGACTTTCTCAAGCGCTGCGTAGAAGAAAACACCGGTGCGGCGGCTGAGCTGATGCTGGCCGAAGTGATTGAACAGCAAGAGGGGCGTGACGTTGTTCAGGTGTATATCAATCGCCAGTTGCTGCGCCATCCCACTATGCGCGTTTTTTATCGCTTGATGGATTACCACCTGGCGGATGCAGAAGATGGGCGGGCTAAAGAGAGTTTGCTGCTGTTGCGCGATATGGTGGGCGAGCAAATCCGTACCAAGCCCCGCTACCGCTGCCATAAGTGCGGTTTTACCGCACACTCACTGTATTGGCATTGCCCTTCGTGCCGCACCTGGGCTTCTGTAAAACCGATCCGCGGGTTGGATGGGCAATAAAAAACGGGACGATATTCTCATCCCGTTCTCTCTTCGATTAATCACTTCTTCTTGCTGCTTTTCACTCCACCCTTCAACAGCAGGCGTAGTTTCTTCAGTTCTTTCTGGCTGAGAGGTTGCTCACTTTCTTCTTCAGTACCTTGATTATCAACCTCATCCTGATGCAGTGCGGCCTGTTTTTTGCTGGATTTGACCGGTAACTGGAAACTGTTTTCCAGCCGCTGACAAACCTCGGCACTCAGGGAAAGTTGATTCTCCAGGGCGATAGCTTTGATCTTCTCTTTAAGTTCAAGAGGGATTTTTATAGTCAGTGTCGATATCTCGCTCATTTCGCTGCCTTTTATACGGGAAGATTCTTTCAAGCTAAGTCAGCGGCGCAGGCGTGTCCAGTCCGTAATGAAAATTTAATGTATTTGTAACATTGAGGAGCTAGCAGAGGAGGGAGGAAATAGTCAGGGCCCGAGGATTCGAGCCCGTAATTCATGCTTACTTGTAGATCACCGCAGTGCCGTGCAGCAGATTATTACCCGTGGTAGCAATGATGCGATAACCGCTAGCACCTTGCGCGTCTGCTTGGGCTGCCAGTTTGGCTTCCAGGCTGCTCAGCGTGCTGGCATGCCCGGCAGAAACCACACCGATTTCAGTTAGGCTCTGAGCCTGCTGCGGGTTGATCGGCTCAGCGGCGAATGAGGCAAAAGAGGTCAGTGCGATGGCGGTTGAAATTGCAAAGTATTTGATGGTTTTCATAGGTGACTCCAGTTTATTTTTTTAGAATTGAAAGCGTTTTGCTTTCGATGTGTTGAATAATATACCTATTGGCAGGCTTTAAAATCTGATAATGCTGAGTGAATTGATCAAATTTTTTGATTAATAATTTACGCATCTTTACGACGCTTTACTCAGGCTGCGCTAAGGCAAAAATGCGGAGTGACATTGCCTGACCAACCCTGGGTTAACCTTACTTAAGGGTAAACGGCGTCGCGGCTGGGATTTCAAATGCCTGACATGTAGAATGCGGCGGTCAGTTTTGGCCGCTTGGTTAACCATTCATGTCCACTTTACAGAAGGTAGAAGAAATGAAGTCTAAAAATAACACTAATAACAATGACTTAAAATCATCTCCAATCATCGTTGCGCTGGATTATGCCGACAGAAATGCCGCACTGGCGTTTGCCGATCGTATTGATCCGCAAGATTGCCGGTTAAAAGTGGGCAAAGAAATGTTCACCCTGTTCGGGCCAGAGATTGTGCGCGATCTGCACCAGCGTGGGTTCGACGTTTTTCTTGACCTGAAATTCCACGATATCCCTAACACTACGGCGCATGCGGTGGCGGCAGCGGCGGAGTTGGGCGTGTGGATGGTCAATGTGCATGCCAGCGGCGGTGCGCGCATGATGACGGCGGCCAAAGAGGCGTTGCAGCCTTATGGAGCGGATGCGCCACTGCTGATTGCGGTCACCGTGCTGACCAGCATGGAAGCAGGCGATCTACAGGCCATCGGTATTACTATCAGCCCAGCGGAGCAGGCGGAGCGCCTGGCGCGCCTGACCCGTGACTGTGGTCTGGATGGCGTAGTCTGTTCCGCGCAGGAAGCACAGCGCCTGAAGGCCGCCTGTGGCCACCAGTTCCAACTGGTGACGCCGGGGATTCGCCCAGAAGGCAGTGCCGCAGGCGATCAGCGGCGCGTAATGACACCGCAGCAGGCACAGGCGGTTGGGGTGGATTATATGGTGATCGGTCGCCCGATTACGCAATCGGTGGATCCTGCTGCCACACTCAGTGCTATCCGTGCGTCACTGGCTTAAGGGGGAAAGTATGAATGATGATAACAGCCGCCTGGTGTATTCCACCGACAGCGGGCGCATCAAACAGGAAGAAGCTAAGCCGCAGCGTGCCAAAGGGGATGGGATTGTCCGCATCCAACGCCAGACCAGCGGGCGTAAAGGTAAAGGCGTTTGCCTGATTAACGGTATCGATCTGGATGATGCTGCGCTGGAAAAACTGGCCGCAGAGCTTAAGAAAAAATGCGGCTGCGGCGGCGCGGTTAAAGACGGCGTGATTGAAATCCAGGGTGATAAACGCGATCTGCTTAAGCAACTATTGGAAGCCAAGGGCATGAAGGTGAAACTGGCCGGGGGTTAAGTGGGTAACCATGCCCCAGCATAGCGGCTGCGGCATGGTGAGAATGGGGATTGCCAGAGCGCTGGCTCACAGCAGTCATTGGATGCAAACCGTAATTATTTACCTACCTGGCGGCCAATCAGCCCTCCCACAGCAGCCCCGCCAACGGTACCCAACGCACTGCCATTCGTCAGTACGGCCCCGCCGACAGCACCGGCCCCGGCCCCGATCGCCGTATTACGGTCGCGTTTGGACATATCTGCGCAGGAACTCAGGGAAATCGCCAGGGTAATTGCCAGAGCGGCGGTGGCAAAACGTTTATCAATGTTCATAGTAACTTCTCCTTAGCATGGGCTATTCCCAAAAAACCTTGTGTTGCTAATGCTCCAGCAACTTCAAGATCGAAAGGGATGACGGAAGTACCTTACTGGCGTAACACTCTTCTAGTATAAGCATTAATCACCAAACGGGTTGACTACTTGCGCCCCCATCATATTGGGATAAAAAGTGGTGATAAATATAAAAAACCACACGAACTGATGCGAATGGTGGTTTTATTGCCTTTGAGTAGTATAAATATCTCATGAGGGGCGGGTAGGTAAAGAGTCTTAATTTCTGCGGTAATGCTGGATGATTATTCTGATTTATCAGCAGAGATTAAAACATTTCCATCAAGTCACCCGTTGTTCAGCACATCCTTGCTCATCCAGCAGAACCCTACGTGGTCTTTAGCGATTTATGCCATACCGGCCTGCTGCTTGCCTGCCGACAATAGCCACAGGCCAAGCAACAAGGAAAACCGATGCTTAACGAACTTAAACAGCAGGTGCTGGAAGCCAATCTGGCGCTGCCGCGCCATAATTTGGTGACTTTTACCTGGGGCAACGTCAGTGCGGTAGACCGGCAGCAAGGTCTGATGGTGATCAAACCCTCTGGCGTTGAGTATGAGGTAATGACCCGCGACGATATGGTGGTGGTGGAACTGGAAAGCGGCAAAGTGGTGGAGGGCAGCAAAAAGCCCTCGTCCGATAGCGATACCCACCGGGTGCTCTATCTGAATTTTGCCGCAGCGGGCGGGATTGTGCATACCCATTCGCGCCATGCCACTATCTGGGCGCAGGCCGGGCTGGATATTCCCGCCTGGGGAACAACGCACGCGGATTATTTCTACGGCGATATTCCCTGCACCCGCCCAATGCAGGATGCGGAAATCCATGGTCGCTACGAATGGGAAACCGGGCGAGTGATCGTTGAAACCTTCGCTGAGCGCGGTTTGGATCCGGCAGCGGTCCCGGCAGTGCTGGTGCATTCGCACGGCCCGTTCGCCTGGGGTAAAGATGCCAGCAGCGCGGTGCATAATGCCGTGGTGCTGGAAGAAGTGGCCTACATGGGGATTTTTTCACGCCAGTTGGTACCGGCATTAGCCAACATGCCGCAGACGCTGTTGGATAAACATTACCTGCGCAAGCACGGTAAACACGCCTATTACGGCCAGTAATGCGGGGGCCAACTGGCCCCGTTTGGCGATTTATTCGTTGACCAAGTCTAGCTGGATGCCCTGGCGTTTAAGCAAGTGCTGATAGTCGAGATCCAGCCGCGAATCGGTAATCACCCGGCCGATCTGGCTCATAGGATCCAGCGGGTTGGGTTGGATCTGGCCGAATTTTGACGAATCGGACAGCACGATGTTTTCCACCCCTTTGGCCAGTACCGCATTGACCACGTCGGCACGCATCATATCACGGCCGGTGAAGCCGGTTTCGGCGTGGTAGCCATCAACCCCGATAAAGGCCTTACTGAAATGCACCTGCTGGATGCACATCCGCGTCAGCGGGCCGACCACGGTTTCGCTTTTCTTCTGGTACATCCCGCCGAGCACGATCACCTCGCAATCGGTCTCTTTCAGCAGATGGGAGATGTAATGGCTAACGGTAATCAGCGTGATGTGTTTGCGTTCGGCAAGATAGCGGGCCAGCAGGGCGTTGGTGCTGCCGCTTTCGATAAAGATGGTTTCACCGTCGTTGACCAGCGAAGCGGCATAGTGCGCCAGCTTCTGCTTGAGGATGAAATTGGACATCATGCGGGCATCAACGTCATCGCTCTCTAATGCCACCGCCGAGCCATGCACGCGTTTCAGATAGCTGCGTTTTTCCAACAGATTGAGATCCTGGCGGATCGTTACCTCAGAAACGTCGGTAGCGCGTGCCAGTTCACTGACGCTGATGCGCCGACGGTCGTTAACTAACTGCAATATGGTTTGTTGTCTTGAATTCATAGCGGCCTGATGTGCGGCTACCGAGAGGCAGCCGCCAATATTCACGGATTAAAGAGTATGTTCGGTGCGCGCGATAATATCATCCTGTGCGTCTGGGGATAATGCGGTAAAGAAGGCAGAATATCCAGCCACCCGCACCACTAAATCACGATATTGGTCAGGATGTTGCTTTGCAGCCAGCAGCGTTTCCCTGGAGACAATATTGTACTGCACGTGCCAACCGTGATAAGTCTCGAAGAAGGTGCGCAGCATCAGCATCAGTTTCTCGCGGTCACGTGGGTTTTCCAGCGTAGACGGATTCAGCTTCTGGTTGAGCAGCACACCGCCAAGAATCGAGGCGGTCGGCAGTTTAGACAATGAATTAAACACCGCCGTTGGCCCCAAATGGTCGGTGCCTGAAGCCGGGCTGGCCCCTTCCGCCAATGGCGTATAGGCTTTACGGCCGTCTGGCGTCGCCATAGTGGCCGCGCCAAACGGCACGTTGGCGGAGATGGAAGATGTCCCGGCATAGTAGGTACCGCCAATCGGGCCACGGCCAAAGCGGGTATTGTGGTACTGCTTCAGTTCGTCGATGTAGGTCTGATAAGCACGCACCAGCAACTGGTCAACATCATCCACGTCGTTGCCGTATTTCGGTGCGGCGTTGATCAGCCGTTGACGCAGTTGTTCACCGTCCAGCCCAGCGAAGTCGTTGGCCAACGCCTGTGCCAACTGCTGCTGGCCAATGATCCCTTGTTCAAACACCAGCTTGCGTACCGCCGCCAGGCTGTTGCCGAGGTTGGCAATCCCCACCTGCAAACCAGAAACCCAGTCATATTTCGCGCCGCCTTGCTTGATGCTCTTGCCGCGCTCAATGCAGTCATCCACCAAAGCTGAGCAGACGATATCGTGGGCATTTTCTTCCAGCACGGTATCCACCACGCATTCAATCTCGATCGATTTGCGGGTGTAGTAGCGGATTTGCGTATCCCAAGCCTCCATCACCTGATCAAATTGCTTGAAGTTACCCTGTGAGAGCGCCAATTCTTGCGGCAGGAAGGTTTTGCCAGAGGTGGCATCGCGCCCTTGCTCCAGCGCCGCCAGCATCACGCGGGCGAAGTTGATAAAGCTCATACCGGTGCAGCGATAGCCCCACTTGCCACCGACGGCGGTCTCGATACAGCCGATAGCGGCGTAATCGTAGGCATCCTGTGGCTCAACTCCCAGCTTGATAAATTCCGGGATAACAATTTCATCGTTGTTGAACGCCGGCATACCAAACCCACAGCGGATCACCTGCACGCAGGCATCGAGGAAGTCATTACTGATCCCAGAGTGGTAACGCACGCTGAGGTTAGGCTGGGTGGAACGCAGGCGGCCGCAGGACTCCAGAATGGTGTAAGACAGCGGGTTGACCGCATCCGCTGGCTTGCCGTTCACCAGTTTCTGGCCACCGATGGTCACGTTCTGATACAGCGGGCTACCGGCCGAGGCTTTGGAGTGCGAACCGGAACGGATCTTGTTCACTTCCAGCAGTTTCAGCCAGCAACTGTGCAGCATCTCAATAGCTTTTTCGCGCGGCAGGCTTTGTTCCAGCTCGACATCGCGGCGATACCACGGATAGAGGTACTGATCGAGGCGGGCAAAAGACACCGAGTGGCCGTTGGATTCAATCTGCAACATCAACTGAATGAAGTAGCACAGTTGCAGCGCCTGCCAGAAGGTCTGCGGTGGCTGATGGGCGATCAGCTCGCAGTTGGCAGCCATGGTCAGCAACTCTTCACGGCGCCAGATACGGCTCTCTGCCTGTGCCATCTCGCGGGTCAGCAGGGCGAAGCGCAAAATATGTTCGCTCAGCGCAGCCAGGGAAATATCAATGGCCTTCAGGAACTGCTCTTTGTGCAGATCGTCCCAGTCGGTCAGATGCAGGCGGCTGCGGCGTTCGGTGACCTTGTCACGTAAGCCATCCAGACCTTTTTCCAGTAACAGCGGGAAGTTGACCGCCAAGTGCGCATCGCCGGAGGTCATATTGCCTTCCGCTTTGATGATCCCGGTCGCCAGCAGCGCTTTCTGCTCATCGGTAAATATGCCGTAGCAGCGATCCTGCACTGTTTGGCCGCGCCACCATGGGCACAGCTTGTGCAAGATCGCTTTGTTCTCTTCGCTGACGGAAAAACCCGCGCCAGGGCGATCGGCCAGTTCGTCAATTTCGCTTTCGATCCAACTGACGGTGTATTCCGGGAAGATCGGCGCAGCACGCAGCTCGCTGGCTTGGTTGCCGATAATCAGCTCATCGTTTTTGATCCAGATGGTGCGCTTTGCCAAGTGGTTGGCCAGCGCCAATGCACGCCGTACCGGCAGCGGTTTATCCTGATGCTGCTGGTAGCTTTCGGTGTAATGCTGCGCACGCTCGGTGCAGACCGGCGGTTTAACGATATGGATCAGCGCGTTCTTGTGCGCCTGGGTGCGTTCGGTCAGGGTGGTCAGATCCAGCGTTGTCATAATGTTATCCTCGTAAAATGGCGGTCAAGCCTTTGGCGCTGGCGTAATCTTCGGCATAAGCCAGCAGTTCAGGATCGTCCAGTGGGGTACGGGAAGCGTGATAAGGCGCACCGAGCAGGTGGTACTTATTGATGCCCAGCGTGTGGTACGGTAAAAAATGAATTTCTTTCACGCCAACCTCGTCGGCGGCAAAATCGGTAATGGCGCGGATTGAGGCACGGTCGGCGTTAAACTTGGGGATCAGCGGCACTCGCACGGTGATCTCGGTGCCCGCCGCGGCTAAACGGCGGAAGTTGTCCATCACCCGCTTGGCGGAACCATCGGTCCATTGCTTGAAGCGCACTTCGTCAACGTGTTTGAGGTCGGCCAGCATCAGATCGAGCCAGGGCAGAGAAGGTTCAATGTAAGACCAAGGCGTATGCAGGCAGGATTCCACCGCCGTATGAATACCGGCCTCGCGCCCGCGTTTGAGCAGAGCTGCGGCGATCTCCGGTTGCATGAACGGCTCACCGCCGGAAAGCGTCAGACCACCGCCAGTGCGCAGATAGTAGGGTTTATCGCGCAGCACTTCGGCCATCACGGCGTCGAGATCGAGCGCGCTGCCGCAGACGCTCAGAGCGCCGGTGGGGCAACAGCCGTTCAAGGCCTCATAGTCGGCGGCAGTGAGCAGTGTACGCTGAATGGCCAGGGACTCTGCCGTGCGCGTAATAGCGTGTGGGCAACGTTCGCTGCACAGGGTGCAACCTGCCAGGCACAGGCGTTCATCGAACAGCAATTCCTGCTGGCGTGAGCGGCTTTCCGGGTTCTGGCACCAGCGGCAACCCAGGGAGCACCCCTTAAGGAACACCACGCTGCGGATGCCTGGGCCGTCATGTGTAGAATAGCGCTGTAGGTTGAAAAGCATTGTTCACCTGTGAAGTTTGGTTTCTTCTTACGTAAATTTAATATCTTTCGAATGAAGCATGTATTGATTTTGATCAAATAGCGAAGGCCTTTTTGCCTTATTATGATGAGAGTTTGAATTTGTTCGCAAAATAATCAGGAGACCGATATGGAGCTTTATCTCGATACCGCCGATGTCACCGCAGTAAAACGTCTGGCGCGGGTGCTGCCGCTGCACGGTGTGACCACCAACCCCAGCATTGTGGCTAAAGAACGTAAACCGATTTGGGAAGTGCTGCCCGCTCTGCGCGATGCCCTTGGCGGCACCGGCAAGCTGTTTGCGCAGGTGATGGCCAGCGACGCGGAACGCATGGTGGCAGAAGCGGTGCTGCTGAATCAGCGAGTACCGGGGCTGGTAGTAAAGATCCCGGTTACCGCAGAAGGCTTAGCGGCTATCAAAAAACTTAAAGCGATGTCGATCCCCACGCTGGGAACGGCGGTTTACGGCGCGGGCCAGGGTTTGCTGGCGGCGCTGGCGGGGGCGGAATATGTGGCACCTTATGTGAACCGTCTTGATGCGCAGGGCGGTGACGGCATTGCAATGGTGCATGAGCTGCAACAGTTACTTAATCTGCATGCCCCGCATGCCAAAGTGCTGGCAGCCAGCTTCAAAACGCCGCGTCAGGCGCTGGAGTGCCTGCTGGCGGGTTGTCAGTCGATTACTTTGCCGGTAGACGTGGCTGAGCAGTTTATTGGCACACCGGCGGTGCAGGCGGCGGTAGAGAAGTTTGAACAGGATTGGCAGGGCGCTTTTGGCACCACGCTGCTGAGTTGAGTGGATAATGGGCGGCGCTGAGCCGCCCATGATTTAAAACCTTCAGATACGCCCGGTTTCTTCACGCAGAACAATGGCACTTTCGCGCACCGTCGGCGTGCTCGAATTCATCGCGCGGCGGATCACAAAGAAAGCGGAAATCAGCATAGTGACCGCCACCAGCATAAAGAAGGCGCACAACGCGGCGTTAATCTGGTTGCTGAACACGATGGTTTCCATGTCTTTCAGCGATTTCGCCGGGGCGATCAGCGTGCCTTGCTCAATTCCGGCAGAGAATTTCTTCGCCTGCGCCAGGAAGCCAATGCTCGGTTTTTCGTGGAAGATTTTCTGCCAGCCAGCGGTCATTGAGGTAATGAACAGCCAGATGGTCGGCAGAATGGTCACCCAGGCGTAGCGCTGCTTCTTCATTTTGAACAGCACCACAGTACCGAGGATCAGCGCCATTGAGGCCAGCATCTGGTTACCGATGCCGAACAGCGGCCACAGAGTGTTAATGCCCCCCAATGGATCAACCACCCCTTGATAAACGAAGAAGCCCCAACCGGAGACCGCAACGGTGGTTCCTGCCAGGTTGCCGATCCATGAACGGTTGTTGGCCAAGCGTGGAATGGCGATACCGACCAGATCCTGCACCATAAAGCGGCAGGCGCGGGTACCGGCATCGACTGCGGTCAGAATAAACAGCGCTTCAAACAGAATGGCGAAGTGATACCAGAAGGCCATCATGGCACGGCTGTTAAACACTTCGGTGATGATGTGTGCCATCCCAACGGCGAAGGTGGGTGCACCACCTGCGCGCGACAGGACTGAGTTCTCACCTACATCTTTGGCGATCTGCGTCAGCATTTCGGGGGTCACCATAAAGCCCCAGCCGTTGATCACCTGTGAGGCATTTTCCACCGTGGTGCCGATCAGCGCCGCCGGGGAGTTCATGGCAAAGTAAACGCCAGGGTCGATCACCGAGGCACAGATCAGCGCCATGATGGCAACGAATGACTCCATCAGCATTGCGCCATAGCCGATAAAACGGATATGGCTTTCACGCTCGATCAGTTTTGGCGTGGTGCCGCTGGAAACCAGGGCGTGGAAGCCGGAAATGGCGCCGCAGGCAATGGTGATAAACAGGAACGGGAACAGTGAACCGGCAAAGACCGGGCCGCTGCCGTCGATAAAACGTGACACCGCTGGCATTTTCATTTCCGGCATGGCGAACACAATACCCACCGCCAGCCCAACGATCACACCGATCTTCAGGAAAGTAGACAGATAATCACGCGGTGCCAGCAGCAACCACACCGGTAGCACCGAAGCGATAAAGCCATAAATCACCAGCACCCAGGTCAGTGTGGTGCCGTGCAGGGTAAAGAACGGCCCCCAATAGGGATGCTGCGCCACGTTACCGCCGTAGATAATTGCCGCCATCATCAGCACAAAGCCGAACAGCGAGACTTCGGCAATCTTGCCAGGGCGGATAAAACGCATGTAAACGCCCATAAACAGCGCGATAGGGATGGTGGCGGCAATGGTAAACAGACCCCATGGGCTGTCTGCCAGCGCTTTCACCACCACCAGAGCCAGCGCAGACAGGATGATAATCATCACCCCCAGCGCACCGAGCATGGTGATCACCCCGGCAAAGGCACCGAGTTCCTGCTTGGCCATTTCACCCAGAGAGCGCCCATCGCGGCGGGTGGAGATAAACAGGATCAGGAAATCCTGCACCGCACCGGCCATCATCACGCCGACCAGGATCCAGATGGTGCCCGGCAGGAACCCCATCTGCGCGGCCAGGATCGGCCCAACCAGCGGGCCAGCACCGGCAATGGCGGCAAAGTGGTGGCCGAACAGCACCCATTTATTGGTAGGGACGTAGTCCAGGCCATCGTTATGGCGCTCCGCCGGGGTGAGCCGACGATCGTCCAGTTCAAACACGTTTTTGGCAATAAACAGGCTGTAAAAACGGTAAGCAATGCTGTAGCAGGAGACTGCGGCGATCACCAACCAAACGGCGTTGACGTGCTCTCCGCGGCTGAGTGCCAGCATGGCGAAAGCGAAGGCGCCGAGTAACGCCACCGCAAGCCAGATAATGCCGGACTTGACGTTTTTCATGTTCCACAACTCCTTGTTGTGCAGAGGTAGATAAAAGTAATGTTTCGTAAGTAAAAGTGAGTCGCAGGTTAAAAATAGGGATTTTAAACGTGAAGAGAAGTCGGTCAGATGAAAACTGTGAACTCGGCGGGTGTTTATTGAAAAAACAAGGTGATGTGACAGGGGAAGTGTTGAACGAAGCACAATAAAAAGGGCGATACCGCAGTATCGCCCTGATAACTATCCGTTCAGTTACGCAACCGGTTTGGCAATCACGCTACGGGTTTCCATGCGCACTTCGGCGATGTTGACCTGCAAAGTATCGCTCTGGCGATAAATCATTTCGCCTTTCACCTGAACCATGCCGGTTTCCTGGCTACACACCAGTTCATCACGCACCGCATGAATGAACGGGGCGGGAATAAAGGCCACCGCGCCGTTTTCCAGCAGGCGTACACGCAGGCCGCCGCGAGTCACATCGATGATTTCCGCCGTGAAGCGCTCATCGGTGCCAGCTTTGTCTTGCAGGAAGCGGGCATACAGCCAATCGCCAACGTCGCGTTCGGCCATGCGGTTCAGGCGGCGGCGTTCAGCCAGTTGCACTGTCACTTCATCCTGCGGCTTGCTGGCCGCTTGCTCGCTGATAATGGATTTCAGCAGGCGATGGTTGACCATATCGCCGTATTTACGGATTGGCGATGTCCAGGTGGCATAGGCTTCCAGCCCCAGGCCAAAGTGTGGGCCTGGAACGGTGCTGATCTCGGCAAAAGTCTGGAAACGGCGAATGCGGCTATCAAGGAACTGGGTCGGCTGCGCGTCGAGATGGCGGCGCAGTTCGCAGAATCCGTCCAGCGTCAGCAGTTTTTCCGCTTCTGCTTCAACGGCGTTGGTCTGCAACACGTTAACCGCTTGCTCAACCAGCGCCGGGTCGAAACCGGTATGCACGTTGTAAATGCCAAAACCGAGGCGATCGCGCAGCACAATCGCGGCACAAACGTTGGCGGCAATCATGCACTCTTCAACGATACGGTTAGCGGTGCGGCGCTGTTCGGTGATGATGTCCAGCACGTCACCTTTTTCGCCGAGCACAAAGCGGTAGTCCGGGCGATCTTTAAATACCAGCGCGTGCTGGTGGCGCCAGGCGTTGCGGTTATCACAGACTTTCTTGAGCAAAGTGATCTGCTGCGCAATGACTTCGCTTGGCGGCTGCCAACCGGCAATGCCGTCCAGCCAGTCAGAGACTTCGTCATAAACCAGCTTGGCTTTGGACTCGATCTCGGCGGCGAAGAAGTGGATATCATTGCTCAAAGCACCGTCTGCGGCGATCGTCACGCGGCAAGCCAACACCGGGCGGCGCTCA
This sequence comes from Serratia sp. YWN4, assembly GCF_055790845.1. Lineage (NCBI taxonomy): Bacteria > Pseudomonadati > Pseudomonadota > Gammaproteobacteria > Enterobacterales > Yersiniaceae > Serratia > Serratia sp. YWN4. The sequence continues at coordinate 2,817,934 of NZ_CM147696.1, read as the reverse complement.
TGCGGGCGCAACGAACACAGGTTGTCGGACAGATCGCGCGGCAGCATCGGAATATTGAAGCCCGGCAGGTAGTTGGTGAACGCGCGCTTGCGGGCGATATCATCCAGGCTGCTGCCTTGCTCGACGTAAGCGGTCGGATCGGCAATGGCGATGGTCAACTGTAATGTGCCGTCGCCGTTATCCTGCACGTGCAGCGCATCGTCCATATCTTCGGTGCTGGCGCTATCGATGGTGACGAAATCCAGCGCGGTCAGATCCTCTCGCGGCAGAGCGGCGTCATGATCGCCGATGGTGACCATGTCTGGCGCTTCTTTTTCCAGATTATGGCGTGCCAGCGTCACCCACCAAGGGGCGAAATGGTCTTCAGCATCGGTAATGAACTGGGTCAGATCGGCATAAAAACCGCGATCGCCCTTCAGAGGGTGGCGACGCATTTCTGCCACCGCCCAGTCACCGGCCTGGAAGGCATGAGTGACGTCATGCACTGGACGACACTGAATCGCGTCTTTCAGCAAGGGATGATCGGGCACGATGGACAGGCGATCGTCTTTCTTCTGCACCCGGCCGACAAAGCGTGACAGGAACGGCTCAACCAGGGTTTCTGGCTCGGCGATCTCGCGATCTTTTTCGGTATGCAGGGTGGCGACGATACGATCCCCATGCATGACTTTTTTCATGTACGGCGGCGGAATAAAATAACTCTTCTGACCGTCGACTTCTAAAAAGCCAAAACCTTTCTCAGTCCCTTTTACTACGCCTTCAACACGCGGGGTTTGAGAGTGAAGTTGCTGTTTAAGCTGCGCCAGCAGCGGGTTATCTTGAAACATATCGTCCAGTAAATGGGTTGTGAGTGGCAAGATTTGCGGCAGACAGTTTTACGCGAATCACCTGCCGTGGGCAAGCCTAACGTCACGATTTCACTGCGCTGATGTGTGATGACTCGCCAGATCGGCCAACAACAAGTCATTGGCACACCATGGCTATTTTAGCCATGGTGTGAGAACAAGGTCAGACGATACGCAATGCGGGTGCGCTGGCACAGCGGCGGATCGTCACCGGAATGGATTTAGAGGTCGGCGTACCGGTGCCATCGCCAAAACTGGCCAGTGGCACCAACGGATTGGTCTCGGGATAATAAGCCGCCAAGTTGCCCCGTGGGATAGCGTAGCTGACCAGCTTGAAACCGCTGACCTTTCTCACCACGCCGTCATGCCATAGGGTTTCTATTTCCACCAATTCGCCCTCCTGCAAACCGAGCGCCGCCAAATCCTCCGGGTGGATAAACAACACTTCCCGCTGACCATAGACCCCGCGATAGCGGTCATCCAGCCCATAAATGGTGGTGTTGTACTGATCGTGTGAACGCAGGGTCTGTAGCGTAAAAGGCGCGGGTTCCGTGCCCAGGTATGGGAACAGCGTTTCCGGCAGCGCCGCGGCGCTGAACTGTGCCTTGCCGCTTGGCGTGGCGAAACGCAACTCTGCGGCGGCATTGCCCAGATAGAAACCGCCGGGTTGTTCGCAACGCTGGTTGAAATGGTCAAAGCCGGGAAGGGTGGCCTGAATATGATCGCGAATCAGCGAATAGTCATCGGCCAGCGCCAACCAGTCCAGCTTTTCGCTGCCCAGCACCGCATCGGCAATGCCACAGACAATCGCGGTTTCCGAACGCTGCGTTTCCGCCAACGGCCTGCCGATGCCTTCCGAGGCATGGACCATGCTGAAAGAATCCTCCACCGTGATGAACTGCGGGCCGCTGGCTTGCAGATCCAGCTCGGTGCGCCCCAACGTAGGCAGGATCAACGCCTCTTTCCCGGTGACCAGGTGGCTGCGGTTCAGCTTGGTGCTGATATGCACCGTCAGATCGCAGTTGCGCAGGGCCTGGGCGGTGCGCTCGGTATCGGGTGCCGCCGCCGCCAGATTACCACCAAGCGCCAGCAGCACTTTAACTTCGCCACGCAGCATGGCCTCAATCGCCTCCACGGTGTTATGCCCGGCCTCGCGGCGCGGGGTGAAGCTGAAATGCTGTTCCAGGCTATCGAGCAACGCTTTAGGCGCTTTTTCATCAATGCCCATGGTGCGATTGCCTTGCACATTGCTGTGACCGCGCACCGGGCACAATCCTGCCCCCGGTTTGCCCAGTTGGCCGAACAGCAGTTGCAGGTTAGTGATTTCGCGCACCGTGGCTACCGAGTGTTTATGCTGGGTGATTCCCATCGCCCAGGTACAGATAACGCGTTTGGCACCCTGATAAATCGCCGCTGCCTGGCGCAGTTGGCTTTCGCTCAGGCCAGATTGCGCAGTAATTTGCGACCAATCGGTGGCATCCACCTGTGCCAGATAGTCTTCAACGCCGACGCAGTGCTGCTCAATAAACGCCAGGTCGAATAGCCCGGCTTGGCCATCTGCCAGCCGCTGGCGATGCGTTTCCAGCAGCGCTTTCACCATGCCGCGCACCGCCGCCAGATCGCCGCCGAGGTTGGGCTGAAAATAGGCCGAACTGATGGGGGAGGATTTTGGCGTCAGCATTTGCAATGGATCCTGCGGATCGGCAAAACGCTCCAATCCGCGCTCGCGCAGCGTATTGAAGCTGACGATGCGTGCGCCACGTTTCGCTGCCTGTTTCAGACTATGCAACATGCGCGGGTGGTTGGTGCCCGGATTCTGACCAAACACAAAAATGGCATCGGCCTGCTCAAAATCCTCCATACGGATGGTGCCTTTACCCACGCCAATGCTTTGCTTGAGGCCCACGCCGCTGGCTTCGTGGCACATATTGGAGCAATCGGGGAAGTTACTGGTGCCCAGCATGCGGCCAAACAGCTGATAAAGATAAGAGGCTTCGTTGCTGGCACGGCCGGAAGTATAAAGCTCGATCTGATTGGGGTTGTCCATCTGCCGGATGTGTTGCGCAATCAAGGCAAACGCCGCTGGCCAACTGATGGGGTGATAGCGATCGCTGGCCGCGTCATAACGCATCGGGTGGGTAAGGCGTCCCTGATACTCCAGAAAATAGTCGCTTTGCTGCAACAGCGTGCTGACGCTGTGGGTGGCGAAAAAGGCCGGTTCAACCGCATTGCGCGTGGCTTCCCAACTGACCGCTTTGGCCCCGTTTTCGCAGAAGCTGAAGGTGCTGTGGTTATCATCGCCCCAGGCGCAGCCAGGGCAGTCGAAACCGCGTGCTTGGTTAACGCGCATCAGGTTGCGCAGGTTTTTCAGCGGCTGTTTGCTGTCGAACACATAGCGGGTGGTGGCTTCCAACGAGCCCCAGCCGCCCGCCGCGCCGCGATAAGGCTTGATTGACGGTTTGAATTTCATGGTTTTCTTCGCAGGTGATGATTGTTATTAAAAAGTAAGCACTTTTTTAAGCGCTTTGAGTGTTTATGTCACAAGATTAGGGGCGGAAAAGCGGGGCGTCTAATCGAATGGAGCAATGACGGCATAGAGGGCATTTATCGCCAGAGTGATATACTCAACGCAAAATTTATCTCCCAGGCCAATTCATGGATATTAAGCAGCTGATTTACCTGTGTAATCTTGAACGGGAACGCCACTTTGGCCGCGCGGCAGAGGCCAGCTTCGTCAGCCAGCCAACGTTATCCATGCGGCTGAAAAATCTGGAAAAAGAGCTGGGTGTGGCGCTGATCAATCGGGGTAACAATTTCGAAGGATTCACCGCTGAAGGTGAACGGGTGCTGGTGTGGGCACGGGAAATTGTTTCGGTTTATCAGGGGCTGAAGCTGGAGGTGGAATCACTCAAGCATGGCCTGAACGGCACGCTGCGCTTGGGAACCGTGCCGCAGTGCAGTATTGCACTGGCGCAATTGCTGAAAGCGGTCAGTGAGCGTTATCCACAGCTGGATTATCGGGTGGCGGTGATGAGTGCCGATCAACTGCTGGAGGCACTGACTGCCCACACGGTGGATATCGGGATTGGCTTTTTTGAACGGCCCACCCTCAAGGAGTTGCATTTCCAGTCACAACCGCTGGCAGACAGCGGGGTGGAACTGGTGTTTCATCCGCAGCATTTTCCTGAACTGGCTGGCGATACACCACTGGCGCTGGACGCCGTGGCGGCGTTGCCGCTGTGCCTGGCGGAACCGACGCGTTATTTCCGCCGTTATCTTGATCAACACTTCCGCGATGCCGGTCTTGCGCTGCACGTTCGTCTGGAAAGCACGTCGATTTTCCAACTGTTGCAGGGGATTTTTGTCGGGTTGGGCTGCGGGTTGTTCCCCAGCGGTAGCCTGTTGCCGGACATGACGCCACAACTGCAACGGCGGGCGATGGCTATGCCACCGATGGCGCGTCATGCCGCGCTGGTGATTGCCGAACCGGGCCGCGCAACCCCGCTGGCGCAGCATTTCTTTGATGCGGCGCAGGAATGGCTACTGTAATAGGGTTTTAAGGTGACAATGTCACTTTTATCGTAGCGAATAAACCGTGGGGGCAAACAAAGCAGGGCTGAAACTGTTCAGCCCCGTTGAATTATTTCAGTTCCAACTCGTTCATCGCCGCAATGCTGAAACCGCCGTCAACGTGGACGATCTCGCCGGAAATACCGGCCGCCAGGTTGGAACACAGGAAGGCGGCGGTGTTACCCACATCCTCGGTGGTGACGGTACGGCGAATCGGCGTCACGGCTTCGCAATGGGCCAGCATTTTGCGGAAATCCTTGATGCCGGATGCGGCCAGCGTGCGGATCGGTCCGGCGGAGATGCCGTTAACCCGTACCCCTTCAGGCCCCATGGCATTGGCCATATAGCGTACGTTGGCTTCCAACGAGGCCTTTGCCAGGCCCATCACGTTGTAATTGGGAATAGCGCGTTCTGCTCCAAGATAAGACAGCGTCAACAATGCCGAATCGGCGTTGAGCATAGCGCGGCAAGCCTTGGCCATTGCCACAAAGCTGTAGGAACTGATGTCGTGGGCGATGGCAAAACCTTCGCGCGTCACGGCGTTGACGTAATCGCCATCCAACTGATCCGCCGGGGCGTAACCGATCGAGTGGACGAAACCATCAAACGTGGGCCAGCGTTGCCCTAATGCAGCAAACATGGCGCTGATGCTTGCATCCTGCGCCACGTCGCATTCCAGTATCAGGTCAGAACCCAATGCGGCAGCGAATTCTGCCACGCGCGGTTGGAGTTTGTCATTCTGGTAGGTGAAGGCCAGTTCGGCACCTTCACGATGCATGGCCTGTGCGATACCAAAAGCGATGGAAAGTTTGCTGGCAACGCCGGTGATCAGAATACGTTTGCCGGTTAAAAAGCCCATATACCGTTATCCTTGAAGTTTATTTCAGAACCTGCCGCCGTCACGCCGCCAGGCATCGGCGGTGAGTGCCTCACCAAAATGGCTGGCGATCAGGCGCTTGGTGAGCTCGTGCAGCGGAGCTGCCAGCACCTCGGCCGTGCTGCCACGCTCAACGATTTCACCCTCATGCATCACCATCACCTGATCGCTGATATGCTTCATCATGCCCAGATGCTGTGTGACATAAATATATGATATACCGTGCTTTTCCTGCAACTCCAACATCAGGTTAATGATTTGTGAACGCATCGACATATCCAGCGATGCCAGCGCTTCGTCGGCGATGATCACCTGGGGTTGCAGGATCAGCGCACGCGCCAAGGCGACACGCTGTTTCTGGCCGGAGGCGAGCATATGCGGATAATAATAGGCGTGGTCCGGCAGCATACCCACTTGGCGCAGAGTCTGATTGATGCGCACTTCGCGCTCTGCGGCTTGCAGATCGGTATTCAACCGCAACGGCGCATCAAGCAACTGGCCGATGCGCTGGCGCGGATTGAGCGAGGTGCTGGGATCTTGGAAGATCATGCGAATACGCTGGCTGCGGTAGCGATAATCGCCAAACTCCAGCGGGTGATCGCCAATCAGTACCTCACCGGAAGAGGGTTCGATCATGCCGGAAAGCATTTTCGCCAGAGTTGATTTGCCAGAGCCGTTCTCGCCGATGATTGCCAGGGTTTGGCGTTCGCGCAGGGTAAAGCTGACGGACTTCACCGCCTCCACATGCTGGTTGCGGAATAGCCCGGTGCGATAACGGTAAGTTTTGGTCAGATTGCGCACTTCCAACAGCGTTTCCATGTTATTGCTCCTCCATGTTCAACGGGAAGTGGCAGGCAAACAGGTGATTCTTCACCGAGCGCAGGCGCGGGGTTTCAATGCATTTTTTCTGTGCATAGGGGCAGCGTGGTCCCAAGCGGCAGCCGATCGGCAGGTGTTCCAGCGAAGGGATCGCCCCTGGCAGCGTATTCAGGCGGCTTTTATGCGGCAGCGAACGGCCAAAATCCGGCATCGAGCGGATCAGCGCCTGGGTATAAGGGTGGTGCGGGGCGGCGAGCAACTCCTCGCACTGTGCGCTCTCCACCGTTTGGCCGCAGTACAGCACGTTTATCCGGTCCGCCCATTTGCTCATCATCTGCAAATCGTGGCTGATCAACAGGATAGTAGTGTTGTTGTTCTGGTTGAGGCGCGCCAGCAGGCGGAAAATCTGCGCCTGGGTGGTGGGTTCCATAGCGTTAGTCGGTTCATCGGCAATCAGCAACCGTGGCTGGTTGGCCAGCGCAATGGCGATCATCACCTTCTGGCATTCACCCTCGGTCAACTCATAGGGGAAACTGCCCATAATGTCTTTATGATCTTTGATCCCCACGCGGTGCAACAGTTCGATGGCGCGGCGTTTGCGCCAGTTGAACCTTTGCCACCAACGGCCTTTATAGGTCCAGCCGGGAATGGCCTGCGCCAACTGGCGGCCAATGTTTTCGGAAGGATCCAAGCAGGACTGTGGCTCCTGAAAGATCATCGAGACGTTATGGCCCACCAGCTTGCGCCGTTCGCGCGGCGACAGTTGCAGCAGATCGATATCGTTGAAGCGGAAGCGATCGGCCGTAACGCGCCAGTTGTCTTTGGTGACGCCACAAATCGCTTTGGCGATCAGGCTTTTTCCTGAGCCGGATTCCCCCACCAGGCCGCGCACTTCGCCTTCGCTCAGCGTCATGCTGACGCGATCGACGGCTTTGACCGGCCCTTCGGCGGTCATAAATTCAATCGTCAGATTGCGGATATCGAGTAACGGCATTATTCCACTCCCGCATTAATCGCGCGGCGCACGCCATCGCCCAACAGGTTAACCAACAGCACGCTGACCAGAATGGCACCACCGGGCAGCATGACCGCCCAAGGGGCGACGTACATCAGTTCCAGCGAGTCACCGAGCATCGCTCCCCATTCAGGGGAAGGTAACTGGGCACCCAGATCGAGGAAGCCCAGCGCGGCGATATCAAGAATGGCCATCGACAGCGCACGGGTGAATTCGGTCACCAGCACTGCCGCAATGTTTGGCATTACCGCATACCACAGGATCTGTGGCGTTGAGGCACCGTCTAAGCGGGCGGCGACCACATACTCTTTTTCCAGTTCGTCATGCACCGCGCTGTAGATGGTACGCACCATGCGCGGCAGCAGCGCCAGCCACACCGCCAGCATGGCGTGCTCCAGCTTCGGCCCGAGAAAGGCCACCACGATGATCGCCAACAACAGCGAAGGGATAGACAACAGGGTGTCGAGCACATGGTTCAGCACTGCCGAGATCAGGCCACGGGTTACTCCGGCAAACACGCCGAGGATCACGCCAAAGAAGGCGGAGGCAATAGTCACGATCAGCGCGGAACCGAAGGTGGCGGCGGTGCCCGTCAACAGGCGGCTTAGAATATCGCGGCCCAGATCGTCCGTGCCGAGAAAGAATGACACGTTGCCGTAGCGCGACCAGGATGGTGGCAACAGTTGATAACCGAGGAACTGCTGATCCAAAGCATAAGGTGCCAGCAGGCTGCCGAAAATGGACAGTAACAGCAGGGCAATCATGCCGTAAAAGCCAATCATCGCTAGTGTGTCGCCGTAAAAAATCCGCCAGGTGTAGCGCAGCGGGCTTGGCATTTTCTTTTCGCCATAGACGTTATCGAAGGGCATACCATTCCTTATGCTTCAGCGGGTTGGTGGCGGCACCCAGAATATCGGCCAATACGTTGATGGTGATCACCAGCGAACCCACCACCATCACGCCAGCGGAGATTGCCGCATAATCCTGCTGACGGATGGCATTCACCAGCCAGCGGCCCAGCCCTGGCCAACTGAATACTACTTCAGTGATCATCGCCAGCGTGAGCATGGTAGAAAACTGTAGCCCGAGTTTGGGGATAATCGGCGGCAGCGCATTATGCAGCACGTGACGGCGGATAATGGTAAAGCGCGAAAGGCCACGGGTGGCCGCCGCTTTGATGTAGTTCTGGCCGAGCACATCGTCGGTGCTGATGCGCATCAGGCGGATCACCTCGGTGATTGGCGCTATCGCCACGGCGATAATCGGCAGCGCCATATGGCGCAGTGCGCTGGTAATCATCTCAGCGCGATAAGGCGAATCAGAAAGCCAGGCGTCAATCAGCGCAAAGCCGGTCACCGGCTTGACCTGATATAGCAAATCGAAACGGCCCGACACCGGCAGCCAGCCCAGGTGCAAAGAAAAGTACAGCATCAGCAGCAAGGCCAGCCAGAATACCGGCATGGAAAAACCCAGCAGAGCAAAGGTGCTGATGGCGGTGTCCTGCCATTTGCCGCGCATCACCCCGGCGATGATACCCAGCGGGATGCCGATACACAGCGCCAACACGAACGCTAAAATGCACAGTTCCATGGTGGCTGGGAACACTTCGCGCAACTGTTCGCTGATTGCCTGACCGTTAATGCTGGAAACACCAAAATCCCCCTGTAGCAGGCTGACGAAATAGAAGCGATAGGCGTCGAACAGCACCGCACCATTGAGCGGCGCGCGCGGGGTGAAATAGCTCAGGCTGAAGCTGACCAGCGTCAGAAAGAACAGCGTAATCAACAGCAGCAGAATACGGCGCAGGGTAAAGATAATCACTTTTTCACCTCCGCCAGTTCGCGATACACCCCGGCAAACGATGCGTTACCGAATGGGCTCAACACCAAGCCCTTGATGTCATAACGGTAGGCTTGCAGACGCAGGGAAGAGGCCAGTGGCAGCACCGGCAACTGCTGTGCGAGTATCTTCTGCGCCTGCTGATATTTCTCGATACGCTGCGCCAGCTGTTGTGATAACAGCGCGTCCTGTAGCACTTCATCGAAGCCGGGATCGCACCAGTGAGCATAGTTGGTTTGCGATCGGATCGCCGCGCAGCTCAGCAACGGGCGGAAGAAACTGTCTGGGTCGTTACTGTCGGTGGCCCAACCGCTAAGGGTGAGATCGTGGTTCATTTCCATCAGCCGGGCTTCTTGGAAACGGCCTTCTACCGGCACGATGGTGACATTAATACCGATCTGGGCTAAATCCGCCTGGATCAGTTCGGCGGTTTTCAACGGGCTCGGGTTATAGGACTGCGACGCGGTAGGCACCCACAGTTTCATCTCCAGCGGGCCAACCCCGGCCTCACGCAGCATCTCCCGGGCTTTGGCCGGATCGTATTCCGTCACGTGGGCTTCACTATCATACGCCCAGGAGGCGCGCGGCAGCAGCGACGCAGCGGTTTCTGCCGTGCCGTAATAGATTGACTGCATCAGGCGCTGATTGTTGATGGCCAACGAAATGGCTTGGCGCACTTTCAGATTATCCAGCGGTGGTTTGCGGGTATTGAAGGCCAGATAGGCGATATTCATGCCGGGCCGCAGGGTAAGGCGCAAACGGGGATCGTCGCGCAGAATCGAAAGCTGGCTGGCGGCCGGGTATGCCAACACATCGCATTCACCGGTCAGCAGTTTGGATAGCCTGCCGGTGCCCCCGGCACCCAGATCGATCACCACCTGTGACATCCGTGGTTTGCCTTTCCAGTAAACGTCATTACGCGCTAAGCGAATGTATTGCCCGGAACGGTATTCGTTCAGCAGGAACGGGCCGGTGCCGACCGGTTCACGGTCGATCAGCTCTTGCGTACCCGCCAGCGTCAGATTGGCGGCATATTCTGCCGACAGTATCGGGGCGTAGTGGGTCGCTAGATGCCACAGGAAGGAGGCGTCTGGCGCTTGCAGGCGGATCTCGACGGTGTAGTTGTCCAGCTTCTTCACGCTTTGTACGGAATCGGCAAACTGCAAACTGTCGAAGTAGGGGTATTCGCCGCCGTTCACGTCGTGGAACGGATGCTTGTGGTTGAATACTCGCTCAAAGCTGAATACCACGTCATCGGCATTCATTTTACGCGTGGGTTGGAACCAGGCGGTGGTCTGGAAAGGCACGTCGCGGCGCAGATGGAAACGATAGGTCGCACCGTTATCCAGCACCTCCCAGCTTTGCGCCAGTTGCGGGATCAGCCGATAAGTATAAGGATCAACATCCAGCAGACGATCGTACAGCTGGGCCGCCAGCGTATCGACCGTCAGGCCACTGCTGGCCATCTGGGGATTGAAGGTATTCAGGATGCCACTGACACAATACACGAAACCGCTCTGGCGGATATCCGCTGGCGGGGGCACTGGTGGCGTCGAGGCCAGCACTGAGGTTGCCAAGCCACTCAGCGACATTATCCAAAGGGGTAAACCACGCATAGACGCTTCATAAGTTAATGAGCAATAACGTTAGTGTATCGCACTCTGGCAATCTGCCCAATTCCTTGCGTAAAACGGCTGAATTTTGTGCTTTCAGACAGGACTCCTGCCGATGAGAGTTGAGTTAGGAAAACTGATGTTTGATCAATTACTGTACAGGGGTTATATTTTTGCTGCTTTTGTAAATAAAAATATCGAAATGTAACATTACGTTTTTTATTCATACAAGGAAGCATAAAAATGATCTCTCATTACACGCCGACCAAAAGCATTTTCAAGGCATTAGGTGCCGCAGTACTCCTGCTCTCTGTTCCATTAGCCGCTTCTGCGGATCAAGTGACCGGCTGGGGGAGAAGCACCGCTGGTCAAATCAGCGTTCCAGCGTCGTTAAATAATCAACAGATCTTTGCTCTGGCTGCGGGAAGAGAGCACTCCATGGCGCTGACCAGTGCCGGTAAGGTAGTGGCCTGGGGGTTAGGTTCATCAGGGCAACTGGTGATCCCAACTGCACTCAATAATCAGGTAGTGAAGGCGATTGCCGCAGGTTTTCCACTTGGTATCACTCCTCCTGGCGGCGAACACTCAATGGCACTGACCACGACAGGTAAGGTGTTTGCTTGGGGGCTCGGTACTTCAGGCCAAACCTCTGTGCCAGCCTCACTGGATAGTCAGTTTGTCAGCGCCATTGCGGCAGGGAGCCAGCACTCGATGGCACTGACCACGGCAGGTAAGGTATTTGCATGGGGACTCGGTACTGCAGGCCAAACCTCTGTACCAGCCTCACTCAGTACCCAGATCGTCACCGCTATTGCGGCAGGGGGCGAACACTCAATGGCTCTGACCAGTGCCGGTAAGGTGGTAGCCTGGGGGCGCAGCACCGCCGGTCAAATTGCGGTTCCAACCTCGCTGAACAGTCAGGTTGTTACAGCCATTGCGGCAGGGGGCGAACATTCGTTGGCACTGACCCAAGCAGGCAAAGTGGTAGCCTGGGGGCGCAGCACCGCTGGCCAAATTACGGTTCCAGCCTCGCTGAATAATCAGGTTGTTATCGCCATTGCGGCAGGGTGCGAACATTCCTTGGCATTGACCCAAACGGGCCAGGTGGTGGCCTGGGGGCGTAGCACCTCAGGTCAAATCACGGTTCCAGCTTCACTGAATAGCCGCAAGGTCACCGGTATTGCCGCAGGGTGCGAACACTCTTTAGCACGATCAAACTGAACCGCTGCGGGTTTCCTTAAGACTGCTGCCATGCTGTTTATTAGGGGGAGCGTGCCGAAGGGGTCGTAACGGCGTAAGCCGTCGGAGCGCCCCTCGGTGCGCTAGACCCGTGTATCTCGGGCTAGAAGGCGACTTTGTCATCAACCTCAGCGATCGTTACCGATCGCTGTTTTCAGCAGGAGATTATTTCAGATGGGCGGCAAAACCGTAACGACCCGGGGCGATATCGGCGCGCAATGTGAGTTGTGGAATGTCGTAATCCCCGGCATTTTGTTGACGAAAGGCGATCGGCGTTGTCTGTGCCAGATTGTCCAACCGTTGCCCCAGTTCTGCACACAGGTTTGAGAACCGGGTTTCGTCCATATGATCGGTGCGATACATGACGAGCGGTGGCAATACGTCAAAACCCGGGTAATAGAGAATGCCATGGTGGATCGGGAACAAGATATCCTCTATCGGGCCATTGATCCCGCGTGGGCTGTAATGAGGTTCCCACCCGCCGGTAGTCACTATCAGCATTGCCCGTTTCCCCGCCATTGAACCTTCACCGTAGCGATCGCCCCAGTGCGTATCAGAATGCTCGCCCACACCATAGGCAAAACCATAGGCATACACGCGTTCTACCCAACCTTTGAGGATGGCTGGCATCGAGAACCACCACAGTGGGAACTGTAAAATGACGGTATCCGCCCAGCGCAGTTTTTCCTGCTCGCGGGCAATATCTTCGCTCTGCGTGCTGTTTTCAAAGGCCAACCGGGAATCCTTCGAGGGATTAAACCGGGCATCTGTCTGCCGATCAGTGCGGTCATCACCATCCAGTGAGGCTTTCCATTTCATGGCATACAGGTCAGATACCTGTACTTGATGCCCCGCATCCTCCAAATGTTTGACCGTAAAATTCTTAAGCGAGCCATTGAGCGATTTGGCTTCGGGGTGAGCATAGACAAGAAGAATATTCATGATTGAGTTGTTCCATTGCTGAAAAGAGAGGAACAGGGTAGTTTGCCATCAGGTATAGTTAAAATTGATTTCTATAATTACAGGTATTGTTATGAGTAATTTCGGCAAGTTGGATCTCAATCTGCTGGTGACGCTCGATGTCTTACTGGCGGAACATAATGTGACTCGTACCGCAGAGCGACTCTGCCTGTCTCAACCTTCCGTCAGTATTCATTTAGCCAAGTTGCGAGAGTTTTTTGCCGATCCTCTGTTGTTACCGGGGCCAAGAGGCATGCGGCCAACGGCCAGGGCAGAAGCATTGCGTGAACCTTTGCGGCAGGCGCTGGAAGTGCTGGAACTGGCGGTTGCACCCGCCAGCCCGTTTGATCCTGCTACGGCCAGCCTCACCTGGCGTGTGGCAGCTGCTGATTACGCGGAATCTACCATCTTGCTGCCAGCCTTGGCCGGATTACGCCGTTTGGCACCGGGGAGCCGGTTAGCCGTATTTGAGTTGGCCCCTACGCGGATTGCCAAGCAGGCAGAACTGGGGAAATCGATCTGGTTTTCCACACGCGTGATTGTTCACCACCCGGTATGCGCCAGCGGATCCTGTTCAACGAACGCTATGTGCTGGTTGGCCGCAAGGGACATCCGCAGTTAAAAAATCCACCAACGCTGGCGCAATTCAGCCAACTGGAGCATGTGGTGGTATCGCCGAACGGCGGTGGGTTCAGCGGCATCACCGATCAGGCGTTGGAACAGACAGGGCTTTCGCGCCGGGTTGTGCTTTCCGTGCCGCACTTTCTCTTCGTGATGTCCGTGTTGGTGAAAACGGACCTGGTGGCCATGCTGCCAGAACGATTGGTACGTGATAGCACAGCGTTGCAGATCGCCGAACCACCGGTGGAAGTGCCGGGCTATGAGATGGCGATGCTGTGGGATGAACGTTCCCAGCGCGATCCTGCTCACCAGTGGTTGCGGGAACACATGGTTCAATCGCTGTAAAACCTATTCGCCCTCTGGCTCACCGTTTTGCAGCAAGGCGTGTTTTTTCAGCATGCCGCGCAACTGATGGTAGGTTAGCCCCAGCAGATCTGCCGCTTTGCGCTGGTTGAAACGACCCTGTTGCAGTGCCATTGCCAGCAAATCTTTTTCCTGCTGATGCTGCCAGGCTTTCAAATCCAGCGGTAGCATGGGCAGGCCGCTAGCCTGTTGTGGCGTGATATCTACCGATACTGAACGTTGGGAAAACGGGTTAATAATAATTTCATCCAGCTCACTGCCGCTTGAACCGTGGCGATACACCGAACGTTCCACCACATTCTTCAGTTCACGCACGTTACCCGGCCAGTTGTAACCGAGCAGAGTGGCCTGCGCATGTTGGCTGAAGCCGGGGAACAGCGGCAAGGACAGTTCACGGCACATCTGAATGGCAAAGTGTTCGGCCAGTAGCATGATGTCCTGCTGGCGTTGGCGCAGTGGTGGCAACTGCACGACATCGAAAGCCAGGCGATCCAGCAAGTCGGCGCGGAACTTACCGGCGGCGGCGAGCGCTGGCAGATCGTCATTGGTGGCGCACACCAAACGCACATCCACCCGCAGCGGCTGGCTGCCGCCGACGCGCTCCAGGTGACCATATTCAATCACCCGCAGCAGTTTTTCCTGCACCAGCATTGGCGCGGTAGCCAGTTCATCCAAAAATAACGTGCCGCCGTCGGCGCGTTCAAAGCGGCCAAGATGGCGCTTCTGCGCGCCGGTAAAGGCACCCGCTTCGTGGCCGAACAGTTCCGAATCCAGCAGGTTTTCGTTCAGCGCCGCGCAGTTGAGTGAAATAAACGGCCCCTGCCAACGGTTAGAAAGATAGTGCAAACGGTGGGCGATCAGTTCTTTACCGGTGCCGCGCTCACCAATCACCATCACCGGTTTGTTCAGCTTCGCCAGTTGCGAGACTTGCTCCAGCACTTCAACAAAGGAGTTTGCTTCGCCCAGCAGGTTTTCTAACGGTTCGCTCATGATGAAATTCGCCAATGTTTGGTGAAAATACTCACTCTACAGCAAGCATGGAGAGTGTCAAAAATAAATATTCCTTTATTTTCAATAAAATAAAAGTTGGCACGGGTTTTGATAAGGTATTAGGACGAACAGTATGATTCAACGCGGCGCTTCAGACGCCGACCTATAACCAAGAGGAAGTGAATTATGGGTATTTTTTCTCGTTTTGCCGACATCGTGAATGCCAACATCAACACTCTGCTGGATAAAGCAGAAGATCCGCAAAAACTGGTGCGTTTGATGATCCAGGAAATGGAAGACACCCTGGTGGAAGTGCGCTCCACCTCGGCGCGGGCGCTGGCGGAGAAAAAGCAGCTGCTGCGCCGTATTGAGCAGGGTGAAAACCAGCTCAACGACTGGCAGGATAAAGCCGAACTGGCCCTGCGCAAAGATAAAGAAGATCTGGCGCGCGCTGCGCTGATCGAAAAGCAGAAAGTGGCCGATCTGATCGCCACACTGCGCCATGAGGCCGCCACGGTGGAAGAAACGCTGGCCCGCATGAAAAGCGAAATTGGCGAACTGGAAAACAAACTGACCGAAACGCGGGCACGCCAGCAGGCATTAACCCTGCGCCATCAGGCAGCCTCTTCTTCACGCGATGTGCGCCGCCAGTTAGACAGCGGTAAACTGGATGAAGCCATGGCGCGTTTTGAGCAGTTCGAACGCCGGATTGACCACATGGAAGCCGAAGCGGAAAGTATCGGCATCGGTAAAAAGAAAAGCCTGGAGCAGGAATTTGCCGAACTGAAGGTGGATGATGCCATCAGCGAGCAACTGGCGGCCCTGAAGGCCAAAATGAATCGCTCAGAGTAATGTTTCAGCGGCCACTTTTATGTGGCCGCCTACCAAAACCAATAAGAAGGAATCGAAATGAGTGCTCTATTACTTGCCATCCCGTTGACAATTTTTGTGTTGTTTGTCGCACCGATTTGGCTTTGGCTGCATTACAGCAACCGGCAACAGAGCGGCATTCAGCTGAGCCATCAGGAGATGCAACGGCTTGCACAGTTGGCGGAAGATGCCAAGCGCATGCGTGAACGCATTCAGGCGCTGGAAGAGATCCTTGATGCCGAACACCCAAATTGGAGACAGTCTTAATGGCGAATACTCTGGGCAGTAAAAAGCTTTATCGCGTCCCTGAAGAAGGCATGCTGAAGGGCGTTTGTGCCGGTTTGGCCCACTATTTTGACGTTCCGGTGCGGTTAATTCGGGTGATGGTCGTGTTGTCGATGTTTTTCGGGCTGTTTTTCTTCACTATAGTGGCCTACATCGTGCTGACCTTTATGCTGGACGAAGTGCCCGCCAGCCGCTACGAAAATGAACACCCGCAAACTCCGCGCCAGCTGTTGGATCATCTGGAGTACGAACTGGGCAGCGGTGAGCAGCAGTTACGCCAGGTCGAACGCTATGTCACGTCCGATACCTTCGGGGTGCAGAGCCGTTTCCGTAAGCTGTAACCTGTCAGGCCAGGGCATTTGCCAAGGAGAACAATGAAACGACTACAAAATGAATTAACCTCGCTGGTCAACCGCGGCATGGATCGCCATTTGCGGTTGGCGGTGACCGGCCTGAGCCGCAGCGGCAAAACGGCGTTTATCACCGCTTTCGTTAATCAGTTGCTTCATGTTCACAGCGGCGCACGTATGCCGCTGTTTTCAGCGGTGCGGGAAGAGCGCTTGCTGGGCGTAAAGCGCATTCCGCAGCGCGATCTCGGTATCTCGCGTTTTACCTATGACGAAGGGTTGGCACAGCTTTATGGCACTCCGCCGAGTTGGCCAACGCCGACGCGCGGCGTCAGCGAGATCCGTCTGGCGCTGCGTTACCGCTCCAATGATTCGCTGCTGCGTCATTTCAAAGAAACATCCACGCTGTATCTGGAAATTGTCGACTATCCCGGCGAATGGCTGCTCGATTTACCGATGCTGGAACAGGATTATCTGGCCTGGTCGCGCCAGATGGTCGGGCTATTGCAAGGGCAGCGCGCCGAATGGGCTAAGCCTTGGCTGGCGCTGTGCGACGATCTCGATCCGCTGGCCGTGGCCGATGAAAACCAACTGGCCGCAGTTGCGCAGGCTTATACCGATTATCTGCTGCGCTGCAAAGCAGAAGGGCTGCACTTTATCCAGCCGGGCCGCTTTGTGCTGCCGGGCGATATGGCCGGTGCTCCGGCGTTGCAGTTTTTCCCCTGGCCGAACGTTGATGCCGCCGGGGAATCGCGGCTGGCGCAGGCGGATAAGCACAGCAACTTCGGCATGCTGCGTGCGCGCTTTAACTACTATTGCCAGTCGATCGTCAAAAACTTCTACAAAGAACACTTTGTCCGTTTCGATCGCCAGATTGTGCTGGTGGATTGCCTACAGCCGCTCAACAGCGGGCCGCAGGCGTTCAACGACATGCGTCTGGCGCTAACGCAACTGATGCAGAGCTTCCATTATGGTAAACGCACGCTGTTCCGCCGTTTGTTTTCGCCCACCATCGACAAACTGATGTTTGCCGCCACCAAGGCGGATCATATTACTGCCGATCAGCACGCCAATCTGGTTTCGCTGTTGCAGCAACTGGTGCAGGAAGCCTGGCAGAACGCGGCTTTTGAAGGGATCAGCATGGACTGTGTCGGGCTGGCGTCGGTGCAGGCCACCGAAAGCGGTATTGTGGATCACCATGGGCAGCGGATCCCGGCCTTAAAAGGCCATCGCCTGGATGATGATACGCCGCTGACGGTTTTCCCTGGTGAAGTGCCAGCCCGTTTGCCGGGCCCGGCGTTCTGGCAGCAGCAAGGGTTCCATTTTGATGAGTTCCGCCCACGGGCGATGAGCGTTGATAGCCCATTACCGCACATCCGCCTGGATGCGGTGATGGAGTTTTTATTGGGAGATAAATTGCGATGAGCGAGCCGTTAAAACCGCGTATCGATTTTGCCGAACCGCTGCAACCGCCACAGGAACCGGTGCTGCGTGCCGGAGTGGCGTTTGACGAATTACAGGCCGAAAAATTTTATCCTGCGGCCCCTGAATGGGAGCAGGAAGAGGAAGAAGGGCGCGCCGAAGGGATCATCAATGCGGCATTGAAACCCAAACGCAGCCTGTGGCGCAAAATGGTCAACGCCGGGCTGGTGCTGTTTGGCGTCAGCGTGGTGGCGCAGGGAATTCAGTGGCTGCATACCTCTTGGGTGCAGCAGGATTGGATCGCCCTCGGCGGTGGCGTGGCCGGTGGTTTGATTGTGTTCGCCGGTATTGGTTCGGTGGTGGGCGAATGGCGGCGGCTGTATCGCCTGCGCCAGCGTGCGGAAGAGCGCGATGAAGCGCGTGAACTGTTGCACAGCCATGGTCTGGGCAAGGGGCGTGAATTCTGCGAAAAACTGGCACGGCAGGCCGGTTTGGATCAAGGCCACCCGGCATTGCAACGCTGGCAGGCTTCGTTACATGAAACCCAAAACGATCGTGAGGTGGTGGCGCTGTATGCCAAGCTGGTGCAACCGGTGTTGGATAACCAGGCGCGGCGTGAGATCAGCCGTTCGGCGGCGGAATCGGCGTTGATGATCGCCGTCAGCCCATTGGCCTTGGTGGACATGGCGTTTATCGCCTGGCGCAATATCCGCCTGATTAACCGCATTGCGACGCTGTATGGCATTGAGTTGGGCTATTTCAGCCGCATTCGCCTATTCCGGCTGGTGTTGTTGAACATTGCCTTCGCCGGGGCGTCTGAACTGGTGCGGGAAGTGGGGATGGACTGGATGTCGCAGGATATTGCGGCGCGGCTGTCTGCCCGTGCGGCTCAGGGGATCGGTGCTGGCCTGCTGACGGCGCGCTTGGGTATCAAGGCGATGGAATTGTGCCGCCCGTTACCTTGGCTGGAAGACGACAAACCGAAACTGGGGGATTTTCGCGGCCAGTTAATCGCGCAGTTGAAAGACACCATGAAGAAAAGCGAAAATAAAGCCAAGTAACCTCAAAGACTGCGTCAGGTGGCGCAGTCTCTCTATGAGTTGTCGATAGCATGTTTGTAACCCCCGATTGACGAAAGACGATCTTCCTGCATCTGCATTATATTTCCCTGAAAAATCACCTACGGTTATGATAACTCTCTGACAATAAGCTAAAATTACGCCGAAGGTGTTATTCAGTTGCGTTTAAAATCAGCAGCGACAGCGATAAATCAGAGATCTGTCAACTTTTACTGACAGATCGCTTCTTCCGTTCGGGGTGAGAGGGTATCATCATCGTCAGTCATCCCCGCACTTGCAGAGATAAGGCCAATACTGATGCGTTTGGAAGTATTTTGCGAAGACCGTCTCGGTCTCACTCGAGAGTTACTCGATCTCCTGGTGTTGCGCAGCATCGATTTGCGCGGCATCGAAATTGATCCTATCGGCCGTATTTACCTGAATTTTTCCCAGTTGGACTTTGATACGTTTCGTGCCCTGATGGCCGAGATCCGCCGTATTAGCGGCGTCACCGACGTGCGTACCGTCAGCTTTATGCCTTCGGAGCGTGAACATCGTGCATTGCGTGCGTTGCTGGCGTCGATGCCTGAGCCGGTGTTCTCCATCGATATGAAAGGCAAAGTGGAGCTCGCCAACCCGGCAGCGCAGGCGCTGTTCAACTTCAACGAAGACAGGATCCGCAACCAGACGGTGACGCAACTGATCGGCGGCTATAACTTTGGCCGCTGGCTGGAAAGCGAGAATACCGCGCCGCACTCTGAACGGGTGGTGATCCGCAGCCAGGATTTCCTGATGGATATTACGCCGATCTATCTCGAAGATGAGAATCAGCAAAGCTCTACGGTAGGTGCGGTGGTGATGCTCAAATCTACCGCGCGCATGGGCCGTCAGTTGCAAGATCTGTCGGTGAATGACGATACCGAATTTGACCATATCGTGGCCGTCAGCCCGAAAATGCGCCATGTTTTGGAGCAGGCCCGCAAGCTGGCGATGCTGGATGCGCCGTTGCTGATTGTTGGCGATACCGGCACCGGTAAAGATATTCTGGCACGAGCCTGCCACCTGCGCAGCCCGCGCGGCAAACAACCGTTCCTGGCGCTTAATTGTGCCGCATTGCCAGATGATGTGGTGGAAAGTGAACTGTTCGGCCACGCGCCGGGCGCTTACCCGAATGCGCTGGAAGGCAAAAAAGGCTTCTTCGAGCAGGCTAACGGCGGCTCGGTATTGCTGGATGAGATCGGCGAGATGTCGCCACGCATGCAAACCAAGCTGCTGCGCTTCCTCAATGACGGCACTTTCCGCCGCGTGGGGGAAGAGCATGAGGTGCATGTGGATGTGCGGGTGATTTGTGCCACGCAGAAAAACCTGACTGAACTGGTTCAGCGCGGTGAATTTCGCGAAGACCTTTATTATCGCCTCAACGTACTGACCATCACCATTCCACCGCTGCGTGAGCGCGCGCAAGATATCATGCCGCTGACCGAACTGTTTGTGGCACGCTTTGCCGACGAGCAGGGCGTGGCGCGGCCGAAACTGGCCAACGATCTCAACAGTTTCCTCAGTAAATACGGCTGGCCGGGCAACGTGCGCCAGCTGAAAAATGCTATCTACCGCGCGTTAACGCAGACCGATGGCTATGAACTGCGCCCGCAGGACATCATTCTGCCAGAGTTTGAAGTGGAGATATCGCTGGGGGATGAAGTGTTGGACGGTTCGCTGGATGATATCAGCAAGCGCTTTGAACGTTCGGTGCTGACTCGTCTTTACCGCACTTATCCCAGCACGCGTAAATTGGCCAAGCGTTTGGGCGTTTCCCATACCGCGATCGCCAATAAACTGCGCGAGTATGGCCTGAGCAGCCGTAAGCCGGTGGATGAGGGTGAGGAGTAGCTTTATATACGTTATCTTTCAAGCTCCTAGTCACCCGCCAAGTTGGTGATTGGGAGCTTGAAATTTGTGCGATCTTTCTGTACTAAGTGACCAAGATGAATTAACGCCAGGGAAAGTGGCGTGTGGTTTCCTGAGACTGGCTGAGAATACGGATCACCGTCACAATGGATTCAGCCGGTATAAAGAAGATGACATGCTGTTCTACCGGTAATGAATAAATTTGGTCGCCCAACTCTGGCCTGAATGTACCGATGCGATGCCTCGATAAGACATCAAACAAATCTGAAAACCGGCTGATATACTCATCGGCTTTTGCTAAGCCAAATTGCTCATAGCTGTATAGCCAGATGGATTCCAAATCTTCCGTTGCTTTCGGTGTCAACTCAATCGTTTTCATGGCCAGCCCGAGCCTTTGCTTTCACGCGCTGCAGAAACGCATCCTTATTCCATGACTCTGGCGTACCGCTGTCGAGCCCTTCTGCCAGTAGATCCCGCAATGTTTGCAGACGTGACTCAGCCTGTTTTTCGCGTAATAAACGCAAAGCATCCCGCAAGACTTCACTTTGCGTCCGATAATCGCCGGAACGAACCAGTGAATCGATAAACTCACGGAGTTCGTCGCCGATATCAACCGTCATGGTACGTGCCATACTATGCTCTCTGAATGTAAGATTTGATCTTACATTCAGTGTATACCCCTAATTGTGGCGTTACCAGTGATGGGCGAAGAGAAGCGCCAGATGAATGGGAAGCAGGGGTATGGTTCGGAGTAATGCAGGGGGCATAATAAAACGCCCCTAGTTATGAAGGCCAGGGGCGTTTTGGATATCAAAAGCCAGCGGGCTTTGTCATATCTGCAAAGTGATTACAGCGCAGCGAGTGCCGCATCGTAGTCAGGCTCAGTGGTGATCTCATTCACCAGTTCGCTGTACAGCACCTGGTCTTGACCATCCAGCACCACCACGGCACGGGCAGCCAGGCCAGCCAGTGGACCTTCGGCGATTTCCACGCCATAAGCGGATTTGAATTCGCCGCCGCGCAGGGTCGATAGCATCACCACGTTATTCAGGCCTTCTGCACCGCAGAAACGAGACTGGGCGAACGGCAGATCGGCAGAAATGCACAGCACTACGGTGTTATCCATGCTGCTGGCCAGTTGGTTGAATTTGCGTACTGAAGCGGCACAGACGCCGGTATCAATACTTGGGAAAATGTTCAGAACTTTGCGTTTACCGGCAAAGCTGCTCAGCGTGACGTCTGACAGGTCTTTGGCAACCAGTGTGAAACCTTTGGCCTGCTCGCCTTGTTGTGGCAGTTTGCCTGCTACAGTGACAGGATTGCCTTGAAAATGTACGGTCTGAGTCATTGATTTATTCCTTTCAACGAAGTTTATACAAAGATATAAATCTAATTAACATTAGATTCACACCCTGCTATCAGTTTAAGTCAATGATAGCGACTTAGATATATAAAGTTTGCTAAATAGTTGTATATATTGAAATACCCCTGCGCAGTGGAATGACTTTATGCGCTTTTTTTGTTCAGGAGCCGTTATGAGAAACATGCGTTTTTACCCGGAAGCCTGGCCGCTGCATACGGCGTTTGTGATCGCCCGTGGCAGCCGTACGGAGGCCAAAGTCGTCGTGGTTGAAATTGCACAGCAAGGGGTGTGTGGCGTAGGGGAGTGCACGCCTTATCCGCGTTATGGCGAGAGCGAAGCCTCGGTTATGGAACAGTTGGCTAACGTAATGGCAGCGGTGGAGCAAGGGGCCACGCGGGAAGATTTGCAGCGGTTGATGCCTGCTGGCGCGGCGCGCAATGCCGCCGATTCGGCACTTTGGGACCTGGAGTGCCAAATGAGTGGGCAGGATCGGTGGCAGCGCAGCGGCGTTGAAGCGCCACAACGTATTGTGATGGCGCAAACCGTCAGTATCGGTACACCGGAAGCGATGGCGTTTGCGGCCAAAGAGTTGGAACAACAGGGGGCCACGCTGCTGAAAATCAAGCTCGACGATCGTTTGATCAGCGAAAGGCTGGTAGCGATCCGTGCCGCAGTGCCGGAAATAACGCTGATCGTCGATGCTAACGAATCCTGGCAGGCAGAAGGGTTGGCTGCGCGTTGCCAGTTGCTGGCCGACTTGCGGGTGGCGATGCTGGAGCAACCGCTGCCAGCGGCCGATGATAGCGCTCTGGAAAACTTCATTCATCCATTGCCGATTTGCGCCGATGAAAGTTGCCACACCAGTGCCGATCTGGCGCGGTTGGCCGGGCGCTATCAAATGGTCAATATCAAGCTGGATAAAACCGGTGGTCTGACCGAGGGGCTGAAGCTGGCCGCGCAGGCGCGGGCGCAAGGTTTCGCTATCATGCTCGGCTGTATGCTGTGTACTTCAAGAGCGATCGCCGCCGCGTTGCCGCTGGTACCCGGTGCGCGCTTTGTCGATCTCGATGGCCCTACCTGGTTGGCTAAGGATGTGGAGCCCGGTTTGGCTTTTGCATGCGGCGCAATCGATCTTTAACTGCGCCGCAGGCTTGATTCACTGCTGATACGTCAGCAATTCCACCATCGCTTCCAGATAGCTTTCGCTGGCCGCGTCAGCAGAAATCGGTGGGAGTTCGGCGGTGATGCAGGGCAAGGAGAGATCGGAGCACCAACTGCCGAATGAACCCGGCGTTTCGTAACCCACGCTGGTCACCAGCGGCAGAGTAAACTGATGCGCCAGCCAAACGCCCAGTTTGGTGCTTTCTGGATCTTCAATACAGGCCAGCGGCTCATGGAATGACACTACCCAACGCGGTTTCAGGCTGTGGATAAGGCGACATAGCGCCTGTGTTTCCGGTTCGGAACCCGGCCTGCCGCCGGTGGAAAGACGCACATCGCGTGCTTGTGCGGCGCTGTTCCAGCGGTAAACCGTGTCGCCAGAGCGCCAGTTGGCAGCCGGGAAATTGCGATTGAGATCGACACCGTTGGCATTGGAACGCAGCCCGAGTTGGCAACCATCTGGATTGACCGATAAAATCACGTGGTGGCGCAATTGAGAAGGCGCGATGCTGCGTAATGCGCACGACAGCGTCACAACCGCCGCAGTTTCATCACCGTGGGTGCCAGCAATCACCAGCCCGGTTTCCGGGCCACGGTGTGCTGCCGGGAAGTAGAGCAGCGGGGCGCCTAACAACGACTTACCGTAACTTTCACCGGCAATGGCCAGTTGACCACGCTCACTGCGCGGTTTGTGTTGGATCATGGTGTAGTCCCTTCATGCCAAGGTATTCCTTCGTACCGGAGATTGCAGAGGTGCATTCCTGCAACATCGAGTAAGACGTGATTGCTAATTTATTCAGTGTATTACGTTTTAACTTATCTTTCCCAGTGTCTATGCGAATAAAACCCCGGCAGTTGTTATACTATCGGCAGAAGTTAATCATAAAGAGGATTTAACATGCCAGTTGCCAGAATAGTTGCTCGCTATAGCGAAAACGCCAAGGATACCATCACGCTGCTGTGCGGCGTGGATGCGGAAAACCAGATCCGTCAGGGTGAGTGGTTTGGTGTGGTGAAAAACGACGACGGGCGTGGGGATGAATCCAACTATCCGTTTACCCTGCACGTCGATCATCAGAAAGATGAGTTCTACCTCGACTATGGTTATGACGATGTTGACTCGCGTCAGTTACAGAAAACCGACATTCAGCTCAATCCACTGGTGGAAAAGAGTTATTTCACCATTTTTGACGAAGAAGAGGGTGAAGAGTTCAGCTATCAGATCGTGAGTATTCATCTTTACGATTAATCCTCGCTAATGAATCACGCCCGTATTGCGCCTGCCGTAATACGGGCGTTTTTTTACCGTCTGACGCCCAGTTTTTGTCATCTTGTCTGTGCTGGATTAGGGAGGAAGCGTATCTTGTGCTATATGATAGATAATTCATATGGTTAACTGGGGTAGATCAAGATGGCGATAAGCAAAATTCAACAGAGTTTTCGGTTGGCGCTTTGTGCAGTGGCAATCGGCGCAGGGTTCAGCGGTGCAATAGCGGCTCAGGTTCCCCCAGGCACCGCTCTTGCGGAGAAACAGGAGATTGTGCGCCATATCAAAGATGAACCGGCTTCTCTGGATCCGATTAAAGCGGTAGGGTTGCCGGAAGCCCAGGTGGCGCGCGATCTGTTTGAAGGGCTGGTGAATCAAGGGGCCGATGGCAAAGTGATCCCCGGTGTTGCGAGCCGTTGGCAGACTTCCGATAACCAAATTTATCTGTTTACGCTGCGCAAAGATGCGCGTTGGTCAAATGGTGACCCTGTCACGGCTAAAGACTTCGTTTATAGCTGGCAGCGGTTGGTTGATCCGAAAAACCTATCGCCATTTGCCTGGTTTGCCCAGTTAGCCGGGATCCAAAATGCGGATGAAATCATTGCGGGTAAATTGCCTGTCGATAAGCTGGGCGTAACGGCGGTAGATGCCCATACGCTGAAAGTACAACTGAATAAGCCGGTGCCCTATTTTGTCAGTTTGACCGCCAACTTCAGCCTGTTCCCGGTGCCGCAAGCCACCGTTGAGAAATGGGGTAACGATTGGACCAAAGTGGGTAATCTGGTCGGTAACGGCGCATTCAAGCTGCAAGATCGGGTGGTTAACGAGAAGCTGGTTTTGGTGCCGAACGAACATTATTGGGATCATGCCCATACCATGCTGACCAAAGTCACCTTTGTGCCGATTAATCAGGAATCCAACGCCACCAAGCGTTATCTGGCGGGGGATATCGACATCACCGAATCCTTCCCGAAAAACATGTATCAGAAGCTGCTGAAGGATATTCCGGATCAGGTGTATACCCCGGATCAGCTCGGCACCTATTATTACGCTTTTAATACCCAACGCGCGCCAACTAACGACGTGCGGGTACGCAAGGCGCTGTCGTATGCCATCGATCGCAAGATTATTGCCGAAAAAGTGTTAGGCACCGGCGAAAAACCGGCTTATCACTTCACGCCGGATGTGACCGCTGGCTTCCAGCCAGAAACCAGTCTGTTGCAGCAGCAGTCACAGGAAGAACTGGATGCGCAAGCCAAAGCGCTGATGCAGGCCGCAGGCTATGGCCCGAATAAGCCACTGACGTTGACATTGCTGTATAACACCTCGGAAAGCCATCAGAAGATCGCCATTGCTGTGGCGTCGATGTGGAAGAAAAAGCTGGGGGTGGATGTCAAACTGCAAAATCAGGAATGGAAAACCTATATTGATAGCCGCAATACCGGTAATTTCGATGTGGTGCGTGCTTCCTGGGTTGGGGATTACAACGAAGCGTCAACCTTCCTCTCGTTGCTGACGTCTGCGCACAGTGGCAACATCGCCAAATTTAACAGCCCGGAGTACGATAACCTGTTGATCGAAGCCAGCCGCGAGACAAATCCAGCGGCGCTGACTGACGATTACAATAAGGCCGAACAGATGATTGCAGCGCAGGCACCGATTGCGCCCATTTATCAGTACACTAATGGACGTTTGATCAAGCCCTGGGTGAAAGGTTACCCGATCGCTAACCCGGAAGACGTGGCGTATAGCCAGGAAATGTATATTCTGAAGCACTGATTCCAGGTTCTTATTGCGTTCGAGGCCCCGCTGAAATGTGGGGCTTTTTTGTCTAAGCATAAAAAATATTGTTAAAGTTGAACCTTGAGGAACAATTGGCCTGGAAACAGACCGCGGTTAGACTTTTATTAAACAGCCAAATAGAGAGGGTATTGAATGGATGTCATTGAGGGGCGCGATCTGCAAGTGCCCGACGCGGTGTACGCGTATCAACTCGACGGCAAAGGCGGAACGACGCCGATTGACTATGAAGATAAAGTCACCCGTGATGAACCTTGCTGGCTGCATCTCGATTATGCCCATACGGCAAGTGCTGCATGGTTGGCGACAACGCCGCTGTTGCCAGATGCGGTGAGGGAGGCACTTTCTGGCGAAAGCACACGTCCGCGCGTCAGTCGTTTAGGTGACGGCACCATGATCACGCTGCGTGGGATCAATTTTAATGCTGACTCAAGGCCGGATCAGTTGGTCACGTTCCGCGTGTATATGACCGATAAGCTGATTATCTCTACCCGGCACCGCAAAGTGTACTCCATCGATGCCGTGGTCAACGAACTGCAAAACGGTTCTGGGCCGACCAACAGCGGCGATTGGTTGGTGGAGATTGCCGATGCTTTGACCGATCACACCAGCGAGTTTATTGAAGACTTGCACGACAAAATTATCGATCTGGAAGACGCGTTGCTGGAGCAACAGATCCCGGAACGCGGGCAGTTGGCGTTAATGCGTAAACAACTGATTGTGCTGCGCCGCTACATGGCACCACAGCGCGATGTGTTCTCGCGTTTGGCCAGCGAGCGCCTGCCGTGGATGAGTGACGACGATCGGCGCAGAATGCAAGACATCGCCGACCGTTTGGGGCGCGGATTGGACGATCTGGATGGCAGCATTGCCCGCACGGCGATACTGTCTGATGAGATCACCACCGTGATGGCCGATGCCATGAATCGCCGCACTTACACCATGTCTCTGATGGCGATGGTATTTCTGCCCACCACGTTCCTGACCGGGCTGTTTGGTGTGAACCTGGGGGGGATCCCCGGCAGCGGCAGCCCGCTGGCTTTTGCCTCTTTTTGCTTCATGCTGGTGACACTGGTTGTCGGTGTGGCCTGGTGGTTGAAGCGCAGCCGATGGTTATGACGTAAATAACGATTATTTCAAGATACGCCCCAATAGCTTGGCAGGCGATGGGGATAAAACGCAGTTAAAGTTGAGCGATATCAATATTCACCTGCGTGAAGTGCGGCATGATCTCTCCCGCAGGTGAATGCAACGTCAAGCGATGGGCGTTGCGCTCCATAATTGTCTTACTTTCTTATTTTTAGAATTACTGCATAGCACATTTGATTCATACAATGCCGGTTTAATCACCGGCATTTTTTTCGTCTTTATTTTATCTTAGCCAGGTTTTTATCTGGTCAAGGTATTTTACGCTGCGCTTTCATCCCAGAAACTGGCTTCTATCTTGTGCCCGTCCAGATCGCGGACAAAACAGCCGTAATAGGCTGCGCCATAGTGTGGTCGCGTGCCTGGGGCGCCTTCTTCCTTGGCTCCTGCCGCTACGGCTTGCTGATAGAACTCATCAACCTGTTTCTTGCTGGTGGCAAAAAATCCCACATGGACGCCGTTGGCGGTTCCGGCAGGCTTACCGTCTATCGGTATTTGCAGCCAGAACTCGGGATAGTCACGGCCATAGCCGATGGCACCGGGGTGTTCCATCACGCGTCGGCAACCTAAAGCACCAAGCACTTGGTCGTAAAATTGCGCCGCAGCATCAAAATTGTTGGTTCCTAACGAGACGTGGGATAGGCAGGGGGTAATGTTCATTGATAATCTCCATTTAACTGTATAAATAAACAGTAATAAATAAAGATGCCGCTGTCAGGTACTTTGTGCGTGAAATGTGAGCAGGATCGAAAACCCTAAGGGGAAAACGGTCCGCCTGCGGTTGCAGGCGGAAAGGCGGGATTATTTAATTTCCAGCACGTTCAGGCGCTCAAACGCAGGCGCGCTCTGTTCATCTGCTTCTTCAGGCTGCCAACCAACGGGTTGCAGCGGAATATCTTCGCGGTCAAACGCCAGATCGCCGCCGTCGACCACTTCGCTGCCGTGGTGAATACCTTTGAAGTCAAATAAATCGGTATCGCACAGGTGAGAAGGCACCACGTTTTGCATCGCGCTGAACATGGTTTCAATCCGGCCTGGATAACGTTTATCCCAGTCGCGCAGCATATCGCCAATCACCTGGCGTTGCAGGTTCGGCTGTGAACCACACAGGTTGCACGGAATGATGGGGTATTCCTTGGCGACAGCGAAACGCTCGATATCTTTCTCGCGGCAGTAGGCCAGCGGGCGGATCACCACATGTTTGCCATCATCACTCATCAGCTTGGGTGGCATCCCTTTCAGCTTGCCGCCGTAGAACATATTGAGGAACAGCGTTTGCAGGATGTCGTCGCGATGGTGGCCCAGGGCAATCTTGGTGGCACCCAGCTCAGTGGCGGTGCGGTAGAGAATGCCACGACGTAGGCGTGAACACAGGGAGCAGGTGGTTTTACCCTCTGGGATTTTCTCTTTGACGATGCCGTAGGTATTCTCTTCGACGATCTTGTACTCCACCCCCAGCTTTTCCAGATATTCCGGCAGAATATGCTCTGGGAAGCCGGGTTGCTTCTGATCGAGATTCACGGCTATCAGAGAGAAGTTTACCGGGGCGCTCTGTTGCAGGTTACGCAGGATTTCCAGCATGGTGTAACTGTCTTTACCACCAGACAGGCATACCATGATGCGATCACCTTCTTCAATCATATTGAAGTCTGCGATGGCTTCACCCACGTTACGGCGCAGGCGTTTTTGCAATTTGTTCAGGTTGTATTGCTCTTTTTGACTAACTGTTTGTTTTTCTGACATTTAAATCGTGCTCATTTTCATTTGAGGGGCACTATAGGGGGATGGTGATTTTAGATGGCAAGTTTAGCACTCAACATGCTGATTTGGTCATTATTCATTTCATCCATCCACGCGCCATAGATTGCCAACGTCATCCGCGTATTTGACTGGCAATAAACGCAGGATTTGCACCAGTTTATAAAACAACCCGCATGCGTAAGTGTGGCGTATGGTACGGATTACGACGGCGAATGCCAGTGCCTTTTATGAGGTAGTTCCAAAATCGCGAAGTTAAATCTTAATAAGCTTTCGAGAGCAAATGGGGGGAATCAAATGGGTGGGGTGGTTCCTATCATGCTGTAAATAGGTTTCTTGCGCAGGTGGCTAATTGCTCTGATAATCTTAAAATGTACAACTTTGCCCAAGAAGTGTTGCTCGGGTGCGGTTACAGAGGATGGGATGTATTCGGTGGCATGGCCATCAATCGAGTTGGTTCACTACTTAGGAGGTAGGAAATGGCATTGCCAGAAGAACACACTAACGAGCGCGTAAAGTATCTAGCTGGTGAATTTGAGAAGTATAAAATAGATGAGCTGCATAATTTAAGTGAAGAGGATTTTAGAATTATAGGCATGTATGTTCAGATTTATAATTTTATTGACTTTAATGTGCAGCGAATTTATTCCCTTTTAAAATGGAAGGGAGTTATTTCAGTGCATTCGAAAGACAGAGAGTATATGTCCTTTATGTTTGATAAGTTGAAAGCGTCCGCGAGCTATTTTCCATCGCATCATGAAAGTGTAGAATCCACTTTGGGTAAGCTAACAGAAATAGCTCGCCTTAGACCTTATAGAAATATATTTGCGCACTGGGCGGCAAAAAAAATCCCGAATGAAGATGCAATTGTATTTTTCACCAGCAGTGCCAATGAATACAGTAAGCTTTTTGAAAGTGAAATGGCAATCGGGGAGGTTCTTTATGCAATTCATGATGTTGCTGATATCAGGGGGCTGATAATTCATTTGCAAAAGTATGAAAGTTGGTTGGCTATTTCATTCTCAACGATTTTTAGTGAACTTCATGGGGAAAGTATTGATAATAATTAACTTGTCATCATCTTATACATTTTTAATCATTTTTAATCATTTTTGATGGTCGTATTCGTTCATTATACATTTTTAATATCAGTTAACTTACTCATGTGCACTACGAATATTAGCTAATAACGAAAGTAATAAGCATTGCTAAATCGTCAACTGATGTGTTGTGCGTAAAATAAAAAAAAGGGCGCGAACCTGTCGCGCCCTGAGAGAATTACTCTGCTGATGACTTCTCTGCTTTACCCGCCAGCAGGCTGAGGAAGTCGTATTTTTGCTTCAGCTCTTTTTCTGCTGCTTGATAAAGCGCGGCGGCTACCTCGGGTTGTTGCGTATTGAGGCGGCGGAAACGCTGTTCTTTATTCAAGGTTGTAGCCAGATCGCTGTTAGGCGGGCGTGAGTCCAGCACCAACGGCAGTTTACCCTCATCGGCCCGGCGCGGATCGAAGCGATACAACGGCCAGAAGCCTGTGGCGGTCAGCTGCTTCATCTGCTCGTGGCTGAGTGCCAGATCGTAACCATGCTCCTCGCACGGGCTGTAGGCGATGATCAACGATGGGCCTGGATAGGCTTCCGCTTCCTGAATCGCTTTCACCGTTTGGTTAAGCTGTGCTCCCAGCGAGATTTGCGCCACATACACATGGCCGTACATCATCATGCTGACGCCGAGATCCTTACGTGCCTTGCGTTTGCCGTGCTCACCAAACTTGGTGACCGCCCCCAGAGGCGTGGCTTTGGATTGCTGCCCGCCGGTATTGGAATAGCATTGCGTATCCAGCACCAACACGTTGACGTTTTCTGTCAGGCTCAGCACGTGATCCAGGCCACCAAAGCCGATATCGTAAGCCCAGCCGTCACCGCCAATCAGCCAGATAGATTTATCCACCAGATAATCGGCATCGGTGGCCAACTGTTTAGCCTCGTTGCCGGTTATATTGGCCAACAGGCTGCGCAATTCGGCAATCTGCTGGCGGCGCGGTTCTGGTGCAATATCTGTGGCCTGCAAGGCGCTTACCAGTGGGGCTGGCAGCTGCGGTGCCAGGGTTTCCAGCAAACGCAGCACGCGGAGGCGATGCTGATCCACCGTTAAGCGGAAGCCCAGGCCAAATTCGGCGTTGTCTTCAAACAGCGAGTTGGCCCATGCCGGGCCGCGCCCAGCCGCATTGGTGGTATAAGGCGTGGTCGGCAGGTTGCCGCCATAGATGGAAGAACAACCGGTGGCGTTGGCGATCAGCAGGCGATCGCCATAAAGCTGGGTCAGCAGCTTGATATACGGCGTTTCGCCACAGCCGGAGCAGGCACCGGAGTATTCGAACAGCGGTGAAATCAATTGCGAGGTGCGGATATCGATACGTTCTATCTGGGCAGGATCGATTTCCGGCAGTTGCAGGAAGAAGTCGTAATGGGCTTTTTCTTCCTCTAAGTGTGCCAAGCGCGAAGCCATATTGATCGCTTTGATCTCTGGGTTCTGGCGATCTTTCGCCGGGCAGACTTCCACGCACAGGTTGCAGCCGGTGCAATCCTCTGGGGCGACCTGCAACACATACTTCTGGCCGCGCATATCGCGCGCTTTTACATCCAAGGATTGCAGCGTGGCAGGGGCATGTTCCATCGCCTGTGGCTGAACCACTTTGGCGCGGATGGCCGAATGCGGGCAGGCGGCGACGCAGTGGTTGCACTGAGTACATAAATCCGGCTGCCAGATCGGGATCGCTTCGGCAATATTGCGTTTTTCCCATTGGGTGGTGCCTACCGGCCAAGTGCCGTCTGGCGGGAAAGCCGACACCGGCAAAGCATCACCGAGCCCGGCCAGCATCGCGGCGGTAACGGTTTTGACAAAATCTGGCGCAGCATCGGCAACCACCGGCGGGCGCAGCGGGCTGTGGCTGTCGATGGGTTGCAGTGGGATCGCCGTTAGCGCGTTTAAAGTGGCACCCAGCGCCTGCCAGTTACGCTCGACAATCTCCGGGCCTTTGCTGCTGTAGCTACGGGCAATCGCATCTTGCAACTGTTGCAGTGCCACGTCACCGGGCAAGATCTGCGTCAGATGGAAGAACGCCATCTGCATCACGGTGTTGATGCGGGCACCTAGCTGGCATTCGCGCGCCAGTTTGGCGGCGTTGATAATGTAGAATTTTGCCTGGCGCTGGTGCAGCAGTGCCTGGACTTCCTGCGGTAGGCGTGCCCAAACCTCATCGGCGCTATATGGCGTATTCAGCAGGAAAGTGCCGCCCGGCTTCAGGCGTTCCACCATTTGGTATTTGTCGATGAACTGCCACTGGTGGCAACCGACAAAATCGGCCTGAGTGACCAGATAGGCTGAATTGATCGGTTTCTCGCTGACCCGTAGGTGCGACACGGTTAAACCACCGGCCTTTTTCGAGTCGTAGACAAAATAGCCCTGTGCGTACAGCGCGGTGCTGTTGCCGATGATTTTGATGTTGTTTTTGGTGGCAGACACCGAACCGTCGCTGCCCAAGCCGTAGAACAAGGCTTCCAGCGAGGCACGCGGCGGCAGACTTTCTGTGCTCAGCGGCAGAGAAAGGCCGGTCACATCGTCGAAAATCCCCACGGTAAAGCGCGGGCGGGGGTGATCCAACAGCAACTCAGTGAATATTGCCAGTGCGCAGTCTGGGCCGAATTCTTTGGAAGACAGCCCGTAGCGCCCGCCAATCACCCGTGGCAAAGTGGCGCGATCCCCGCGGCTGAAGGCTTCTGCCAGCGCGGTCATCACGTCCAGATACAGTGGTTCGGCCAGCGCGCCGGGTTCTTTGGTGCGATCGAGCACGGCAACTTTTTGCACGCTTTCCGGCAATGCGGCGAGCAGGTGCTGGGCGGAGAAGGGGCGGAACAGGCGCACTTTCAGCACGCCAACTTTTTCCCCACGCGTCAGCAAAGTGTCGATCACTTCTTCGCAGGTGCCGATGGCAGAACCCATCAGGATCACCACGCGTTCGGCCTGCGGATGGCCGTAATACTCAAACGGCTGATAGCGGCGGCCGGTCAGTTGGGCAAATTTCTCCATCGCTTCGCTAACGTGGCGGTAAGTATCGTCGTACCACGGATTGGTGGCCTCGCGCGATTGGAAATAGGTATCCGGGTTGGCGGAGGTGCCGCGAACTACCGGATGATCCGGCGATAGCGCACGGCTACGGTGTGCGTCAATCGCCCCTTGCGGTAGCATTTTCAGCAGCGCTTCATCGCTCAGCGGGACGATCTTGTTGATCTCGTGCGAGGTGCGGAAACCATCAAAGAAATGGATAAAGGGTATACGGCTGTTGAGCGTGGCGGTTTGAGCGATCAACGCAAAATCCTGCGTTTCCTGCACGTTGCTGGCACACAGCATGGCACAGCCGGTTTGGCGCACGGCCATCACGTCGGAATGATCGCCGAAGATCGAGAGTGCATGGGTAGCAACGGTGCGTGCCGCCACGTGCAGTACGAAGGGCGTCAGTTCTCCGGCCAGTTTGTACAGGGAAGGGATCATCAGCAACAACCCCTGGGAAGAAGTGAACGAGGTCGACAGCGCCCCGGTTTGCAGCGCACCGTGTACGGTGGCAATGGCACCGCCCTCGGACTGCATTTCCACCACGCGTGGGATGTCTCCCCAGATATTTTTTCTGCCGTCGCCGGACCAGGAATCAGCCTGTTCCGCCATCGTTGAGCTTGGGGTAATGGGATAAATGGCAATCACTTCATTGATGCGATAGGCCACGGAGGCGACAGCGTTATTACCATCGGTAGTTATCATTTGTAGTACCTTTCTGTGCTCACAACGCTGCAAAAGCGATCTTTTGCAGTAATGTTCAAAGTCTAACAGAGGGATATATTCGCGCTTTATCGCATTTGTGTGGCTCGGATAGCGTTGATGTAACGCGATATTTCTCCACGTCCAGGCTCAGCTAGGATATAGTGGCTGCGGTTTAACACTAATTTAATCGCTGTGTTTCATACTAATAAAATTCCACCTAGATAGAAGAAAACGTAATGAC
This sequence comes from Serratia sp. YWN4, assembly GCF_055790845.1. Lineage (NCBI taxonomy): Bacteria > Pseudomonadati > Pseudomonadota > Gammaproteobacteria > Enterobacterales > Yersiniaceae > Serratia > Serratia sp. YWN4. The sequence goes on along the minus strand of NZ_CM147696.1, from coordinate 2,783,745 downwards.
CGGATTTATGTATTTGACTATGGCAATTATCGCCGAAGTTATTGCCACGACCATGCTGAAAGCCTCTGAAGGGTTTACCCGCTTATGGCCTTCGGTGGTGGTGATCGTCGGCTATGCCATCGCATTTTGGGGGCTGTCGATGGTGGTAAAAACCATGCCGTTGGGGATTGTGTATGCTATCTGGTCGGGAATGGGCATCGTGCTGGTTTCAGTGGCGGCGGTGTTTATTTATCAACAGAAATTGGATCTGCCAGCCGTTCTTGGCATGAGCTTAATTATTGCCGGGGTGCTGGTGATTAATTTATTTTCAAAATCGTCGGTGCACTGATTATTAGTGATGGCTGCGCTCGGACTTTCTCTCAGGTCAAAAAAAAGCCAAATAAATACGCTGCGATATTTCCATTATTTAATTATCAGGCTAGATTAAATAGGTTTGCATCAGAGATAGACTCTCTGTCCCTCTGTGGGCGTTGAGTATACCGTTTATAGCAATGGCGATTTTACACAGCAAAGTCGTAACGGGTTCAGAGGTAAAATAATGACTACAGCAAAATGGCTGCTTGCCAGCGTCGTACTGGTTTTGGCTGCTTGCAGCAGCAACAACGAAGAACCACCACAGATAGGCACCAGCGCCAATATTGGCATGATACCTACCAGCGCTCACTGCGCCAGCGTTGGCGGCGTGACCACCATTGCACATAACCTGAACGGCGATACGTTGAGGATGTGCCAGATGCCAAACGGCAAGCAGTGTGAAGAGTCAGCGCTGGGGCAGGGAGCCTGCGCAGGCTGATGCAGTAGCCGGGCCACGCTGCTGGCCCGGTTAACATACTTTACTTAGAGCTGGTTCGGGCAGCTTTCACCGTTTGCAAGCTGTTCGATATTTCTCAGCGTGGTTTCCGAAATGCTGATTAGTGCCTCTTCGGTCAGGAACGCCTGATGCCCGGTGAACAGCACGTTATGGCAGGCCGACAGACGGCGGAAAACGTCATCCTGGATCACGTCGTTGGATTTATCTTCAAAGAACAGATCGCGCTCGTTTTCGTACACGTCCATCCCCAAAGCACCGATTTTCTGCTGCTTCAGCGCGTCAATGGCCGCTGATGAGTCAATCAACCCGCCACGGCTGGTGTTAATCACCATTACCCCGTCCTTCATGAGCGCAAAAGCCTCGGCATTCAGCAGATGATGGTTTTCCGGCGTCATTGGGCAGTGCAGGGTGATCACGTCAGCTTGGCCATACAGGGTTTTCAGATCGACATATTCCGCACCCAGTTCCAGCGCCTGTTCGCTCGGATAAGGATCGTAAGCCAGCAACTTCATGCCAAACCCTTTCAGAATGCGCATGGTGGCTACGCCGATCTTACCGGTACCAATCACCCCCGCCGTGCGGTTGTGCATGTTGAAACCGATCAGCCCTTCCAGTGAGAAGTTGGCGTCGCGGGTGCGTTGATAAGCGCGATGAATACGGCGATTCAGGCACATCATCATGCCTACCGCATGTTCGGCGACCGCTTCCGGTGAATAGGCCGGAACGCGCACCACTTTGGTACCCAACTCTTTGGCGGCCTCCAGATCAACGTTATTGAACCCGGCACAGCGCAGGGCGAGGATCTCGACCCCCATTGCAGCCAATTCTTGCAAAACTTCGCGGCAACCATCGTCGTTCACAAAAATACACACCGCTTTGCAGCCGTGAGCGGTTTTGGCGGTTTTCTTGCTGAGAAGAAAATCAAAAAACTCCAGCTCATAACCAAACTGCTGATTTACCAGCTCAAGGTACTTGCGGTCATACTGTTTGGTACTGTAAATCGCCATTTTCATCGTGGTTTCTCCCGCGTCATCATCTGTTTAATTTAGCCTGTTTTGCTAAATTCGACAATGAGTTAGCTTACCAATGTGCGGGTAGAGAACTAGGGTTTAGTGCTAGAAATCAGAGTATTAGTGGTTTTAACCGCGCCGAGGGAAAGAGAAACCTATTATATTACTAATGGGAATGTATCACCTTCACCTGATCGGGGATTCATGCCATCATTAGCCGCGATTTAACGGCAATGGCTCTGTTTTATCAGTGTTTATCGGGAATAAAATCAGCGCGTAATGACAAAAAGATTAAAAATATCCATCGCGATAGTGGCGGGCATCGCCCTCTTGTTAATCACGCTGTGGCAGACAGTGCCACGCTGGTTGCCACGCGCCATCACCCCTTGGCTGCCGCAGGGTAGCCAACTGGTGTTACAGGGGCCGTTGCGCTGGCAACAGGGGGCTCTGCGTATTGATGGAGTGCGCTTTAACGCGCAGGGTTGTGCCATCGCTGATGCCAGCCGCTTGAGCCTGGCGTATCAGCGTGGTCGCTGGCTGCTGAACGGCGATCGTCTGACGGTGGACACCGCCTGCCTGCCCAAATTACCCGCCGGTGATGCCAACCCGGCACCGCTGACGCTGGATCGGCTGCAAAGCCAGCTACCGCCGTTTGATCTGAATATCCATCTTTTCACTCTCACCCCATGGCAATTCTATGCCGGTAAATTGCAGTTGTTCTCTTCGGCCGATGGCCAGCGCCTGCATTATCAGGGGGAAAATCTTACCGCCGAAGCGCTGCTGGACGATCGTCAACAACTGACGCTCAATCGTCTGAGCATCACACCGCACAACGCTGCGCCGCCGGTTCAACTGAGCGGCAAAATGACCGTGCCGCTGGATTTGAGCAGCTTGCCAGCCCAAGGGGCGCTGCAAGGGCAAGTACAAACCGTTTATCTGGAAAATCCTTTGCTGCTGGATCTGCGCTGGCAACAGCAGCAAGGGGTACTGACGTTAACGGAAAAAGGCAGCGACCAACCTTTGGCGACGTTGCCATGGCAAGTGACACCCCAGCAGATTCGTATTAACCAGGGGGAATGGCGCTGGCCTTACATCGAACAACCGCTTAGCGGCGGATTGAGCTTGGCGCTGCATGACTGGAGTAAAGGGCTCGATGAAACCCAAATCAGCGCACGGCTGAACGTGATCACTGCCGGGCATAACGGCAAAGGTAACGCCGTGCTGACGCTGGGGCCGGGTAAAGTCGGGCTGACCAATAGCGATCTTCGCTTTCAACTAACTGGCCAAGCCAATCTGGCCGATTTTTCGTTCACTGCGTCGATTCCGGGCGTGATCAGCGGCAGCATTCTCAATCCTACATTGGCCCTGCAACCCGGTTCGCTGCTGCGCGCCTGGGGGCAAGCCACGCCTGATATGAGGTTGGAAGAGGCCCGCCTGCCGCTGGCCGGGGTGAAAGTAACCGCCGCAGGGATCACCGGGCGATTGCAGGCGATCGTTCGCGCCAGCGATCGCTATTGGGGGAGTTTCAGGCTGCATCTGGATGGGCAGGCACAGGCATTCTGGCCAGACAGCGGCCATTGGCAATGGCACTATTGGGGGAATGGTCAGTTGCCTCCGCTACAGGCGGCCTGGGATGTGGCGGGCAGCGGCCATTGGCAGGATTCCACCATTACGCTCAACCAACTGTCGACCGGATTCAATCAGCTTAAATACGGTATGGTGACCGTGATGGCACCACGGTTGACGCTCAGCCAACCAGTAGTGTGGCAGCGAGATGCCAGTGCGCCACGCTTTAACGGCGATCTGCAACTGGTGGCGGAGCGGGTAAACTTCAACAATGGTGCTCATCTGCCGCCTTCGGTACTGGACTTGCAACTCGCCGGTAAGGAACCTGGCAATTTCCAATGGCAGGGCGCGCTACAGGCCCAACAGATCGGGCCGATCGCCCTGCGTGGCCGTTGGGATGGCGAGCGCCTGCGCGGTGAAGGCTGGTGGCCGAAACAGTCGCTGACGGTATTTCAGCCGCTGATTTCGCCGGAGCTGAATTTCAAACTGCGCGATGGCCAGTTTTATGCGCAATCGGCGTTCTCCGCCGCACGCCAACAAGGTTTTGCAGCTGGTGGCCACTGGGTGGTGAGGAACGGTGGTCTGTGGCTGAGCGACGGCGAAGTGAGCGGGGTGGATTTTGTGCTGCCTTACCGGCTGCAAAACCACCAGTGGCAGTTTGGCGCCAAACGGCCGGTGATGCTGCGCATCAAGTTGATCAGCAATTTGTTTGAAATGCAGAATATTACCGCCGATTTGCAGGGGACTTATCCTTACAGCGAGGCACAGCCGTTGACGTTGAGCAACGTGGGTGTCGATATCCTTGATGGGCATATCAGCCTGTCGGCCCTGCGGTTGCCGCAGCATGATGCGGCGGTATTAAAACTGGACAAGATCGATCTCAGCGCGCTGTTTACCGCTCTGAATCCGAAGCAGTTTGCGATGTCCGGGCGGGTGAACGGTGAATTACCGTTGTATCTCAATCATCCTAAATGGCTGGTACGCGATGGCTGGATCGCCAATGATGGCGTGCTGACGCTGCGGTTGGATAAAGACATGGCCGATGCGATTGGCAGCAATAATCTGGCGACCGGTATCGCCATTGATTGGCTGCGCTACCTTGAAATCAGCCGTTCGAAGGCGCGGGTCGATCTCGACAACCTGGGCGAACTGACGCTGAAGGCGCAAATAAATGGCGCAAACCCGCAGAAAAATGCCAAACGTGAGATTATCCTTAATTACAGCCATCAGGAAAACGTGTTTCATCTGTGGCGCAGCTTGCGTTTCGGTGACAATTTACAGGAGTGGCTGGAGCAGGCCCTCTCACAACCTGGGGAACAACCATGAATAACACGACCGGGGCGTTGTTGGCTGCCGTACTGGGTGCTGGCTTACTGAGCGGTTGCGTGCCGCGTATTGAAGTGGCGACGCCAAAAGATCCGATCACCATCAACATGAACGTCAAAATTGAACATGAGATCCGCATCAAGGTGGATAAAGACGTTGAAAGTCTGCTGAAAAACCAGAGCGGTTTATTCTAGGAGCCGAGATGAAAAAACGTTATCTATGGTTGATAGGCGCTGGGTGGCTGTTCAGTGGGGTGGTACAGGCGCTGACGCTGGATGAAGCCAAACAACAGGGGCGGGTGGGTGAAACTTTGAGCGGCTATATCGCCCCTGTTAAGCAGGATGCAGAGACTGATGCCTTGGTACAGCGTATTAACACCGGCAGGGCCGAAAAATACCAGGAAGTGGCAGACAGTAATCATATCGCGATCGACGAAGTGGCGCGCCTGGCGGGGCAGAAACTGGTCACCCGCGCACCTGCCGGTGAGTATGTTCGCGGTATCAACGGCCAGTGGCTGAAAAAATAAAAAAGCGCGCCCTTGGGCGCGCAACAGAAGAAACACAGTTATTTATTATTGTGGGGTAATACGCGTTTTGCAGGGCTTGTCTTACTCGATTTATGCAGCGATCACTTCAGCCAGCACGGCTTTGGCATCGGCCTGCGCCTTGGTCGCCACATCTGGGCCATAGGCGATACCTTCAGCAAACACGAACTCTACTTCGGTGATGCCGATAAAGCCCAGGAACAAGCGCAGGTAAGGCTCGATCAGATCGGTAGCGGTGCCTTTATGGATGCCACCACGGCTGGTCAGAATAATAGCGCGCTTGCCTTTCACCAGGCCTTCTGGGCCACTTTCGGTATAACGGAACGTCACGCCAGCACGAGCAATCAAGTCAAAATAGTTCTTCAACTGGGTTGGGATATTGAAGTTATACATGGGTGCGGCGATCACGATGGTGTCATTGGCTTGCAGTTCGGCAATCAGCTCATCAGACAGCGCCAGCGCTTCTTTCTGACGTGGCGTCAGTGGCGCATCTGAAGGACGCAGCGCACCCACCAGTTCACCATCCAGCACCGGAATCGGCTGTGCAGCCAGATCGCGCACGGTGATGCTATCGTTGCTGTGAGCCGTGGCCCACTGTTCAACAAAGAAATCGGCCAATTGGTTGGACTGGGAGTAGGTTGCCAGAATGCTTGATTTAAGAACCAATACTTTGCTCATCGGTAGTTCCTTGGTTATGACAGTGACATCAGGACGTAGTGTCCTTTGCATGGAATACACTCTATTCATCTTTATCCAAGAGAGATAGTGGAATATTTCGAGACCATTGTTCGATTTTATTGAATGAAACAAGAATGGCTAAGCGGATGGATTATGGAGAGAAACTTGTGTGTGATATCCTGTGCGCCTGTAGCTAAGTGAGAGCTGCCCCCTATTTAAAATCGTTGCTATGCAGTGATAACGCAGCGAAGAAACAAGGAATACCGAACGTGAAATCTCCGCTCGCGGCACTGTCAGCCCAATTGGCTGGCTTGATGCTCCGTGATCAACAGCGCCTGCAACGCCGGTTGCAGGGCGCGCACAAAGTCAAAAATCCCGAGGCTCAACAGGCGGTTATTACTGAGATAGCCAGTGATATCGCTCAGGCGTTGCAGAAAGCGCAGTCGCGCGCGGCGTCATGCCCGAAAATCACTTATCCGGAAAACCTGCCGGTCAGCCAGAAGAAACAGGACATCCTGAACGCCATTCGCGAGCATCAGGTGGTGATCGTGGCCGGTGAAACCGGTTCGGGCAAAACCACCCAGTTGCCGAAAATCTGCCTGGAGCTTGGGCGCGGGGTCAAAGGGCTGATCGGCCATACCCAGCCGCGCCGCTTGGCCGCACGTACCGTTGCCAACCGCATTGCCGATGAGTTGGAAACCCCGTTGGGCGGCAGCGTGGGCTACAAAGTGCGCTTTAACGATCAAGTGGGCGAGAACACGCTGGTCAAACTGATGACCGACGGTATTCTGCTGGCCGAGATCCAGCAGGATCGGTTATTGATGCAGTACGACACCCTGATCATCGATGAAGCGCACGAACGCAGCCTGAACATCGACTTCATTCTGGGTTACCTGCGGGAACTGTTGCCCAAACGCCCGGATCTGAAAGTGATCATCACCTCGGCCACCATCGATCCACAGCGTTTCTCGCGCCATTTCAACCATGCGCCGATTATCGAAGTGTCAGGCCGCACCTATCCGGTAGAAGTGCGTTACCGGCCAGTGGTGGATGATGCCGACGATACCGATCGCGATCAGTTGCAGGCGATTTTTGATGCGGTCGACGAACTGGGGCGCGAAGGGCCGGGCGATGTGCTGATCTTCATGAGCGGTGAGCGCGAAATCCGCGATACCGCCGATGCGCTGAACAAGCTGAACCTGCCACATACCGAAGTGCTGCCGCTGTATGCGCGCCTGTCGAATAGCGAACAGAACCGGGTGTTTCAGTCTCACCATGGCCGCCGCATTGTGCTGGCGACCAACGTGGCGGAAACCTCGCTCACCGTGCCGGGTATCAAATACGTGATCGATCCAGGAACCGCGCGTATCAGCCGCTACAGCTTCCGCACCAAAGTGCAACGCCTGCCGATCGAACCGGTTTCACAGGCTTCTGCCAACCAGCGTAAAGGCCGCTGCGGGCGTGTCTCTGACGGCATCTGTATCCGCCTGTATTCGGAGCAGGATTTCCTGTCGCGCCCAGAGTTCACCGATCCGGAAATTCTGCGTACCAATCTGGCTTCGGTCATTTTGCAGATGACCTCGTTGGGGTTAGGGGATATTGCGGCCTTCCCGTTTGTCGAAGCGCCGGATAAACGCAATATTCAGGATGGTGTGCGGCTGCTGGAGGAGTTAGGGGCGATTAAAACTGCCGCCAACGGCCATAACCAACTTACCCCGCAGGGCCGCCAACTGGCGCAGTTGCCGATCGATCCGCGCCTGGCGCGCATGGTATTGGAAGCCCAGAAGAGCGGCAGCGTACGTGAGATGATGATCATTACGTCCGCGCTGTCGATCCAGGATCCGCGTGAACGGCCAATGGATAAACAGCAGGCTTCAGATGAAAAACACCGCCGTTTCGCCGACAAAGACTCTGATTTTATGGCGTTCGTCAACCTGTGGGATTACCTGAAAGAGCAGCAGAAGGAAAATTCCTCCAGCCAGTTCCGCCGCCTGTGCCGCAACGATTTCCTTAACTATCTGCGCGTGCGTGAATGGCAGGACATCTACACTCAACTGCGCCAGGTGGTCAAAGAGCTGGGTCTGCCGGTTAACAGCGTGCCTTCGGACTACCGCAGCATACATACCGCGCTGCTGACCGGTTTGCTGTCGCACGTCGGGCAAAAAGACGCGGACAAGCAAGAGTTTACCGGTGCGCGCAACGCTCGTTTCTCTATCTTCCCCGGTTCTGGCCTGTTCAAGAAGCCGCCGAAGTGGGCGATAGTGGCCGAACTGGTGGAAACCAGCCGCCTGTGGGGGCGCATTGCCGCGCGGATTGAGCCGGAATGGATCGAACCGCTGGCGCAGCATTTGGTGAAACACCATTACAGCGAACCGCACTGGTCAAAATCCCAGGGTGCCGTGATGGCCAGCGAAAAAGTCACGCTGTTCGGCTTGCCGATCGTGGCCGCCCGCGCGGTGAATTACAGCACCCTTGATCCGCTGCTGTGTCGTGAGCTGTTTATCCGCCATGCGCTGGTAGAAGGAGACTGGCAGACGCGCCACGCCTTCTTTGCTGCCAACCTGAAGCTGCGCGCCGAGGTGGAAGAGCTGGAACACAAATCCCGCCGCCGCGATATTCTGGTGGATGATGAAACGCTGTTCAGCTTCTACGATCAGCGTATTCCTAGCGATGTGATGTCCGGGCGACATTTCGATAACTGGTGGAAAACAACCGCTAAACAGAAGCCCGATTTGCTCAACTTCGAAAAAGCGATGCTGATCAAGGACGGTGCCAACAAGGTTAGCGCACTGGATTATCCCAACACCTGGTATCAGGGCAACCTGAAGCTGCGCCTGACCTACCAGTTTGAGCCCGGCACCGATGCGGATGGGGTGACGGTGCATATCCCGCTGCCGATCCTCAATCAGGTGGAAGCGGCCGGTTTTGAGTGGCAGATCCCCGGTATCCGCCGCGAACTGATTATTGCCTTAATCAAATCGCTGCCGAAGCCGGTGCGGCGTAATTTTGTGCCAGCCCCCAACTACGCAGAGGCTTTCCTTGGCCGTGCCACGGCGCTGGAAATGCCGCTGCTGGATTCACTGGAACGTGAGTTACGTCGCATGACTGGCGTGACGGTGTCACGTGAAGATTGGCAATGGGATCAGGTGCCCGATCATCTTAAAATGACTTTCCGCGTGGTGGGCGAAAAACACAAAACGCTGCGTGAAGGCAGAGATCTGATGGCATTGAAACTGCAACTGAAAGAGCAGGTGCAGGAAACGCTGTCGGCGGTGGCGGACGACGGCATTGAGCAGAGCGATCTGCATATCTGGAGCTTTGGCAAGCTGCCCGAGTTTTACGAACAGAAGCGCGGCGGTTACTCGGTCAAAGCCTATCCGGCGTTGGTGGATGAGAAAGACAGCGTGGCGATCCGCCTGTTCGACAGTGAACAGGAACAGCAGCAGGCCATGTGGCAAGGAACGCGCCGCCTGCTGTTGCTGAACATTCCGTCCCCGATCAAATATCTGCATGAAAAGCTGCCGAACAAAGCCAAGCTGGGGCTGTATTTTAACCCGTATGGCAAAGTGCTGGATCTGATTGATGACTGTATTTCATGCGGTATCGACAAGCTGATTGCCGAACATGGCGGGCCGGTCTGGCAGGAAGAAAACTTTGCCCGGTTGCAGGAATTGGTGCGTGCGGAGTTGAATGAAACGGTGGTGGAAGTGGCCAAGCAGGTCGAACAGATCCTGACCACGGTGTTTAATATCAATAAGCGCCTGAAGGGCCGGGTGGATATCTCACTGGCGCTGGCGCTTGCAGATATCAAAAGCCAGCTTGGTGGCCTGATTTACCGTGGATTTGTCACTAATAACGGTTTTCACCGTTTGCAGGATACCCTGCGCTATTTGCAGGCAATCGAACGCCGGTTAGAGAAGCTGGCCGTCGATCCGCAACGCGACCGCGCGCAGATGTGGCGAGTGGAGCAGGTGCAACAGGTGTGGCAGCAGTGGCTGAACAAACTACCGCCGAAGCGCCAGCAGGATGAAGAAGTGAAAGCCGTGCGCTGGATGATCGAAGAACTGCGCGTTAGCCTGTTTGCGCAGCAATTGGGCACGCCTTATCCCATTTCTGATAAGCGTATTCTGCAAACTATCGATCAACTTTCGGTGTAAATAATACCGCACCGGCCGTTGCCAGCCCGGTGCGGCCCTTTCACTATTTACCTGCCGCCAATGCATTCAGGGCATCGCGAATGGCGCTAACGGAAAGTGCCCGATTATCGGCCTGGTAGCGATCTTCCGCTGCCGGTGCGGAACTCTGGATAGCGATCAGCCGCCAGCCATCATCAGTTTTCAGCAACAGCGGGGAACCACTGTCGCCCGGCAGCGTATCACATTGATGCGACAGCACGCCTTTTTGTGCCCAACCGGTGATTTTGCAGCTTTGATGGCCATAGAGCTTGTCCAGATGATCTTCCGGATAACCGGCCTGAGTGATCAGGCGCTTCGCCTTCTTTAATGCCTGGGTTAGTGCTTTGCTGTCACCCTGCCATAGCGGTAGCGGTTTGATCGGTAAGGTATTTTGGTCTTTCAGCCGAATCAGCGCAAAATCATAAGCGGCAGCGGCAGGGGGCACGATCCAGCCGTCACCATCGGGTTTTAGCTTTTTGCCTAACTTCTGGTCAACCAGCGTTTCGATATTCTCCGTCTGGTATTGCCAGCCGTTGGTATTGGAAATAAAGCGCAGAGTTACTGCCTTATCAAGATGGCCCGGTGGTGCCAGCACGCAATGGCCCGCAGTGAGCGCCAGATGAGGCGAAATCAGTGTGGCGGTACACAGATTACCGCTGGCGGTTTCGACCTGACCAATGGCCTGCCAGGGTGATTCGCTGGTTTCTGCTACTTTGATGCGCTCGTCTTTGCCGAAAAACAGGCGGTTTTGTTCTGCCTCAGACGCATCAGAAGGGCTGTCAGCGCGGGCGGAAAAGGATAAAGCCAATGGAAGTGAACACAGCAACAGCAAAACGGGTATGCGCATAGGTTTCTTGCCTGACAAGTACGAATTTTCCATAAACACAATGAATGCTAACTATAGACTGATTTAGCTATCGCGTGGATGGTCAGTCATTGATTTCCTGACAAAACTGACGGGAAATTAAAGATAAAAGAAGGCGGCGATTAATCCGCAAACGATCAGGGTTCCAAGGATGATCTCAAACAGGTAGCGACGCAGCATAGTGACAACCCCCCGATGATAAAACACCCGGCGAACCGGGTGTTGAGCAACATTTGCCAGAACAGGTGAGGGGTGCCTCACGCCGGGTTGCTATCAAGCAGCCGGAGTTGCTGCTTTTTTACTGGCTTTTTTGTGATGCTTTTTAGCTGCCTGTGCTTTCTGAACGGCTGCTTTCTTATGATGTTTCTTGGCGGCTTGGGCTTTTTGTTCAGTAGTTTTCTTCGCGTGATGTTTTTTCGCATGAGTCGCTTTAGCCGGTGCAGCCTGAGTGGTGGTTGCACCAGATGCCGCAGGAGCCATGGTATCAGCAGCGAAAGCGACAGAAGACAGACCCATTGCAGCGGCAACAATCAGAGCTAATACTTTTTTCATGATAAACGCCTCGAATTACGATTTATGTTTCAACCCCACTGCGGGGCCGTTGAAAGAATCTTAGGCAAAGTTCAGGATACTTTCCGTGAGTGATTGGTTTCGGCTTGTAACCCAATGTACAGGGGTTTTATTTCTTACTTTAGTTACAACATACATTGAAAGTTATCTATCCCACACTCTGCAACTACCATGCATCGGGTAACATCGTGCCCCTTGATATTCCATAAAGTTTTACAGCGGAAAACGGCACGGAATTAACCGTGCCGGAAGAGGTTACAGATAGCGGTTTTCCAGGTGCTGGCGGAAATAACGTGGATTCAGCGTTTCACCGGTCGCATTGGCGATCAGGGTATCGGTCGAGTATCGGCTGCCGTGACGCCAGATATTTTGCTGCAACCAGTGGAACAGGGCGCTTAAGTCGCCTGCTGCAATGTCATCGCTCAAATTGGGCAGCGCTTTACGTGCGTGCTGGAATAGCTGCGCGGCGTACATTGCACCAAGGGTATAGGTAGGGAAGTAGCCAAAAGCACCATCGGTCCAGTGAATGTCCTGCATACAACCATTGCGGTAATTACCCAAGGTATCCAGCCCGAGATAGCGGTGCATTTTCTCGTTCCACAACGCCGGAATATCCTCTACTTCAATCTCGCCTTCAACCAACGCCTGTTCGATTTCATAACGCAGAATCACATGGGCTGGATAGCTGACCTCGTCGGCATCAACGCGGATCAAGCCGGGTTTTACGCGCTGATTCAAACGGATAAAATTGCTCTCTTCCAAGGCTGCCTGCTCACCAAACTGGGCGGTAACCAAAGGGCGCAGGACCTTCAGGAAATCGCTGCCGCGTGCCAGTTGCATTTCAAACAGCAGGCTTTGCGATTCATGAATGGCGGTAGAAAGAGCCAGAGCAACGGGTTGGCCAAGCCATTCACGCGGCAGGTTCTGTTCATAACGGGCATGGCCGGTTTCGTGCACGATGCCGAGTAGCGCGGTAAGAAACTCATTCTCATTATAGCGGGTGGTAATGCGTACATCTTCCGGCACCCCGCCGCAGAAAGGATGCACGCTCACGTCAACGCGGCCACCGTCGAAGTTGAAACCGAGCAGTTTCATGACGCTCAGGCCGAGTTTACGTTGCAGTTCAACATCAAACGGACCTTGCGGGATCAGGCAAGGCTCTTTTGCCTGTTTGGCGACCACTTTTTGCAGTAAGTCCGGCAACCAGGTTTTCAAATCACCGAAAATCCGATCCAGATCGCGGCTGCGCATACCGGGTTCATACAGGTTAAGCAGGGCATCATAACGGCTGACGCCCGCCGCTTGCGCCCGGATTTGTGCTTCTTCACGAGTCAGTTTGACCACTTCACGCAGGTTATCGCTAAAACCTTCCCAATCGTTGGCCGGGCGCTGCGCACGCCAGGCGTGTTCACAACGGGCACCTGCCAGTGATTTTGCTTCAACCAGAGATTCTGGCACCAGCACGGCGTTATCATACTGGCGACGCATTTCTTGCAGGTTGGCGCTGTCAATACCACTCAGCGATTCTTGCTGAGCGCGTTCAAGCAGCGTTGCGGTTTTGGGGGCCGTCAGGATCTGGTGCTTCAGCACGCTTAATTCAGCCAGAGCTTCAGAGCGGGCCTTGTTGCCGCCCGGTGGCATCATGGTCTGCATGTCCCAGCCGCTGATGGCGGATAGGTGATCAAACCGCGAAAGGCGGGTGAATAATGCGCGTAGCTCTTGGTAAGCTGATGAGGAATGTGCAGATGTCATGAATTAGTTCCCTATAATATCCCGCGTAGAGGTTGTTGCCCACAATGTACTATAGGTCGCCGCGCTCGAGAAAAAAATCAACCCTGGTTAGCAATAACGCACTAATACTGGGTGTTTAGTTATCACAAAATTGTTCGAGATTAATACCCCTATTAAGTGCAAAAGCAATACCGCCTTCTAGGAAGGCGGATTTTTACTTTGTGCAACTGAGGGCAATTTTTACCGGGTTCAGTAAGTCAAGCCATGCCCGAAGGGGTAGATGATTTCGCCTTCAGGAGATTTGATATCAACAGGCAATTTACCGCTAGGAACATTAAAGAAGAGGGTATCAGCATCATTTTTAAACAATGTTCTGATGCCTGCCCGAATATTGGCTTCAAGAGAGTTACGATTGTTATTGGTGACATCAAACCCGGTGATACCATAAATAGCCAGGTTAGCTGTCACATTATCCAAATAAGCAATGTCATAGGGATTGCGTGATGAGATAACAACCAGGGGTATCCCCAGCTCTCTCGCTTTATCAATGGTCTGTTGTGCAGCACGCCCTTTGGTTTTTAGATTGTAAGTGACCAGAATAACCAGATCGTTGGCTTTAATACTCTCTTCCAGAGTGGCTGGCACGGTTTGCTGATCCAGCTTATAGGCCAGGCTGGAAACTGTGATTTCCTGGTTTTCAAGCTGGCTGGCAATGTTTTGCAATTCACTTCGGATAATATCATTGCGCGTATTTTCATCAGAGATGATCAGCACGTTATTCTGTGCATTGAGGGAATAGGGCAACAGGTTGTCATTCTTGATCAGCGTAACGGCGTGTTCTGCCACTTTTTGTTCATCGCGTTTATGCGCTGGTGAAGCAACGACAGATTGAGCGAACGCCAAAGTATGTGGATTATTGGTAGCCGCGATCTTTTTTGCCAATTTAGTTTGGACAACCCGGGTCGCCGCTTCTTGTAGGCGTGACGCAAACTCTGGGTTTTTATAGTATTGAGTTTCCAGATAGTGGTAAAGATCTTCCAGTTGTTCAATCCCCTGTTGATCCCAGACATGGACTGGCATCACGATGACATCACTGCCTGCCATCAACGCCATTTCCACTGCTTCATTAGCACCAAAGTTTTCGGTGATAGCTCCCATATCCATTGCGTCAGTAAATATCAGACCTTGGAATTTGAGCTCATCACGAAGAATACCGGTGATGATTTTTTTGGATAATGTGGCTGGCAAACCGATTTCAGTACCATCTTTTTTAGAAACTACTGTGGTATCGTCAAGGGCAGGAACGATGATATGTGCCGTTATTACGGCATCAATGCCCTGTTCGATAACGTATTTGAATGGTAACAAATCGCTTTGCCGCCATTCGCTTTCAGTATAAGGAACCAGCGGCAGCCCAAAGTGCGAGTCGGTTTCCACGTTACCATGGCCAGGGAAGTGCTTTGCGGTGGCCAGAACGGAGTTCTGCTGCAATCCCTTGATATAGGCACCCGACATCTCATTAACCAGCGCAATATCGCTGCTGAACGAACGCACGCCGATAACCGGGTTATTCTGGTTGGTATTGATATCCACCACCGGAGCAAAGTTAATGTTCACTCCCAGTGCGTTGAGTTCCGAGCCGTGAACTTCACCCACATGTTGTGCCATATTGGCATCGCGCGTTGCTGCCAGTGCCATATTACCCGGCATTTCTGTGCCTTCGCGCAGACGCGTGACATATCCGCCTTCCTGATCGGTACTGATCAGTAAAGGCAACTGATAACTGGCCTTCTGTAAATCCTGAATCAGCTGATAACTTTGTGGCGTATTAATAAAGTTTTCCCGAAACAGGATCACAGAACCCAGCCGGTAGTCATTGATGACTTTAGCCAACTCGGTAGGGAGTACGGTGACACCTTCCGGTTCCCCAGCAGCGTTTTTGCCCCAATTGCGCACATCCAGCATTAGCACCTGGCCGATCTTTTCTCGTGGGCTCATCTGAGTTACTCTCTGTTCGGCACTGGTTTGCGGTTCTTGCTGGCTGGAGGATACTTGAGCGTTATCGCACCCCATCATCGTCAGACTGGAAATAAACACAGCAACAGTTGCTACTCCTGGTATTTTCATTGCATTCCCTCATGATGAATAAAAAACTCATCACAGAGAATAATAAATTCTTAAAATAATAATAGGCTAGAATTTAATATTCATGGTTTGTATCACATTTCTCACTGGGAAAATGAGGATGTATACCGAGCTTTTGTAGATTCAGGGCGCGCAATGTGTCGCTATGGTAAATAAAATAAGCGGTTGATATTAGCCACCATAGTGATAGCTATATTTCGCTATCAGTTTCTCTTGGCGCTCTGATAGTTTTTACTTGAAGGATGACCAGTTAAGGTTAAAAAGTCTGTTTGACCGGCCAGCAGAAACGGAAACTGGCACCGCCCAGAGAACTGGCTTCGACATAGACATGGCCCTGATAGGCCACCGCAATGGAATGAACAATCGCCAGCCCCAGCCCGCAGCCCCCGGTTGCGCGACCGCGGCTCGGATCAAGGCGTACAAAAGGTTCGAAGACGCGCTCACGTTCGTCCGGCGGAATACCTGGGCCGTCATCTTCCACTTGCAGGCAGGCACCATCGCCATCAAACCACAGGCCGACGCGCAGGTTCTGCTCCGAGTAACGCAGCGCATTGTTGACCAGGTTATCCAGCACTCGCTCCATCAGCCGCAAATCGACACCGCCAAAATCACCGACGTGCGGGATATTCAGCTCAATCTGCCGCTCGGGATGGACCAACTGCATGTCTGCCACTTTATCTTTCAGCCAGCCAGGTAAATCGATCGGTTCGATGTTCAGCGCCAGCTGCGGGCGATCCAGGCGCGCATAGGTCAGCAGTTCGTCAATCAGCGATTCCAACTGGCCGATATCACGATTTAGCGCCTGCTGTTCGCTTTCGGAAAGATTTTCGCTCATCGCCAAGCGATAACGCAGGCGAACCAGCGGAGTGCGCAGTTCATGGGCGATCCCATCAATCAGCTGTTTCTTGCTGGCAATCAGCGTGCTGATGTTATCCGCCATCTGGTTGAACGCCACGCCGAGCCGGCTGAGGCTGGAGGTCGGTTCAAAATAGGTGCGTTCGTCAAGATGCCCAGCCCCCAAGCGCTGAGCGGCGTTCTCCAGCTTCAGCAAATCCCGCCAGTGCGGGCGCATCCACAGGAACACCGGCAGAGCTAACGACATACCGATAAAGATCAGCAAAGCCAAATCCAGTATCCGCATTTGATGCAGATAGAACAGGTAAGGGATCGGGCCCACCACTAACACATAGTGGCTGCGTGGAATGCGTTGCATAAAGGTATAGCGATCGTCCAGGGCGATGATCTCCCCCAGGCGCAGCCGTTTGGTCAGTTCTTCGCTCAGGTTCTGCTTGCCGAGGGGTTCGATATGCAGTTGGAAAGACAGGTTTAAATCCAACGTAGCAATGGTTTTGTTCCAGTCTTTGAGCGGAGTTTCCCGCAGTTCGCTGCGCATCAGATACAGCGAGCTTTTCATCAGATCGTCCATTGACTGGCGGCCAGCGCGTTCGGCGGTGAATTTGTAAACCAAGCCGACCAGCATAGCCATGACCAGAAAACAGACAAACAGCAGCAAAAAGAACTGAACAAAAAGTTTTCTCATTGCTGCACCGATGCCCAAGCGTTGGGTGCAAACAGGTAACCCTTGTTGCGCACGGTTTTGATGCGGAACGGCTCCAACGCATTGTCATACAATTTGCGGCGCAGGCGTGAGATCGCCACGTCGATGCTGCGATCCATACCGTCATAACTGACGCCGCGCAGGTTTTGCAGCAGGGCTTCGCGATCCATGATCTGCCCGGCGTGAGTTGCCAACTCCCACAGCAGATCGAAATCTGAAGTGGATAGGGTGATGATCTCTTCGCCCAACGTGACTTGCCGGTTGACCGGATCGATACACAACAGGCCGAAATGCAACGCATTGTGCTGGGTGATGGTCTGCGTTTGTTCTTCTTTCGGTTGGCTGCCGTGCTGGCGCAGGTGTAAACGCAGGCGAGCCAGCAGCACCGCGGGCGGCGTGGTTTTCAGGATGTAGTCATGGGCACCCATTTCCAACGACAGAATATGGTTCATATCGCTGTCAAGAGAGGTGAGCAAGACGATCGGGCCAGGATAAACCGGGCGCAGATCGCGGCACAGCGTCATGCCATCCTTGCCGGGCAGCATGATATCCAGCAGCACCAGGTCCGGCTGTTCTCGTTCAATGCAGGCCTGCGCCGTGTCGCCACGCGGTTCGATGATAACGTCAATATCGTGTTTGCCCAGATAGGCGGCAATCAGTTTGCCCACTTCCGGGTCGTCTTCTACAAAAACAATTTTAGGCATTTTGCGTGCTTTTATAAAAAAAACGGCATTCAGCATAGCGCGCCATTCGGCGTTGCGCTATGCCCACATTCAGCGCAGCGGCCGTCCGCCGTCGACACCATGGGTCCGCCCGGTCACGTAACGGCTGCTCATCAGATAATCCACCAGATTGACCACCTCATCTTCACCTGGAGCGATTTTCATCAGTGACTTTTCCAGTGCCTGGCGGCGATAGGCTTCATCATCATCGGGATTAAACATTATCAGCGCTGGAGCAATGGCATTCACTTTCACTTCGGGTGCCAGTTTGCGCGCAAAAGAGCGTGTCATATTATCCAGTGCGGCTTTACTGGCGGCATAGGCAATATGTTTATCGCTGCCTTTTTCCACCACGTAATCGGTCAGATGGATTATATCGGCACCGGCTTGCCCTTGGCCGAGCAGGCAGGATTCCAGCAGTTGATTTAACAGGTACGGCGTATAAACATGGATTTGCAACATTGAAGCCATGACCTGCTCCGGCGGCATTGAGGCTGATTCTGCCAGCCAGGCGCTGGCATTGTGGATCACCGCACGCAGCTTTGGTGCGATCTCAGTAACCTGCTCAGCAAACCGGTAAATGCCCGTATGTGCCGAAAAATCACTTTGCAGGCAAATTGCCCCTAGCTGTTTCAACTCGGTCAATGCCGGATAGTCGCTGCGATAGGCAATGATCACCGGAATATTGCGTTGCAAAAATGACTTGGCCAGTGCCAGTCCAATCCGGCGAGCTCCGCCGGTAATCAGCACCGGGGCTGAGTTGTGAGGTACCATCAAGTAAAGCTCCTGGGCAAGCTGGCAAACAATGAAGGAATCATGTCATTATACGGTAGAAAGCGGTTAAAGCTTCCCTTCGATTATCCATTTCAGCTGCATTACCCAACTGGCTATAAGTAAAGAGGAATAGGGGGATGAGGAATAATCACGCACGCAGTGAGAGAGTCTGTTTTGACTATATGGATTTTCTGTCCGCATCCTGCAAAAAGCAATGGCGTTTTATGGATGCCATTTATGGTGTGATGCCGATTTTTGGCATGGTTTTGAAATCAGGCGCGGCCGGGTCGCAAACGCGCAACGAACAATTGAAAGCGCTGGCCTTGCAGGTGCTCTCTACCCAGCTTAGCGATGAAATCAACATTATCCGCCTGATCGATCTGGCCCAGCAGCAACAACTTGCGGTGTTTGATATTCAACTGCCTTATGCACTGAAGGCAGAGCAATTGGCCGTGATCGAAAAAAAGTGCGCCAATCGCGTGGTGGTGACCCAGATCGATGAACGTATTACCGTCACTGCACAACAGCTGACCGGGTGAAACCACCCGGTTTCGTTTTATTTACTGCAACATAAACCAACCGGCTGGCATCAGGCCCGCGGCATACTGCGCGGCATCAGGCCCAATTTCACCCTGCGCTGATACTCAGCAGCATAGAAAAGGGCAGCTCGATCGCTGCCCGATGGTAAACCATAATATGGCAATTATTTAAACAGATCGGCGCTGACGGTCAGGTTGCCGCCGCTATTGTTCTGCCACTGGCGCGTAACGTGATAATACTTGGCACCTTTCTCTGCGGCACGTTTTGCCACTTCGCTGGAAACTTCGGTCATGCTGCTGAAGTGGCCGTTGAAAGTGACAGAATCAAACGGCACCATCTGCGCGGCGGCGGCATTGTTCAGTTCCTGAATTTTGGTGCCATTCGGCAGCGTGACGGTGTAACGCTGGCCGGTAGAAGATTGGGTTTCGAAGAAACGGCCAATATCACGGCTTGGTGAGGAAGAAGAGGCGACGCCAGGAATTTCCACTTTGGCCGCTTCTGCGCCACCGGCTGCCAGCGCGGCTCGGCCAGCATCAGAATCGGCAGGAATGACATCTGGGCTCTGAACCACACGTTTCTGGGCATCAGCTTTATAAACATAGGCGGTAATGAACTGGTTGCCGCCTTGGTTGGCATCAATTTGGCGCACGATAAAGAATGAGGCTGCGCCTTTTTTCTTCGCTTCTTTGGCGATCGCATCGTTAATGTCTGGCTGGCTACGGTAGAAACCGCTGACGCTAACGGTATCGTAAGGTTCAAGCAGGAACGCTTCGTCTTTCGGCAGTTCGTTCACACCATGGAAGACGCGGTAGTTTTTCTCTTTGCTCACTTCTGGCGCATCTTTATGGTAAAGATCTGCGGTGACGCGCCAGTTGCCGCCATTATTGCCGCTGTTAAGGTCTTGAATATAGAAAGAGTCGGCGCCCAGTTTATCTGCCCGGCGTGATACGGCATCGGCAGCTTCATAGATGGCATTAAAACGGCCGGTAATCGTGATGCGATCAAACGGCTTAATCGCCGCTGCTTTTTCCGGTGTTAGCTCTTGCGCGGCATGCACAGATAGCGCGGTGAGTGATAACAAGGCTGATGCGATGATCGTGGTCTTCAGCTTCATAAAAAATCCTTTCGCCTAGCGCATTAACGTTTATAAAGTGTCATTCAGCCGCAGATTATGACATGCCATCTCGGCAAATGTCTCAGCATTTTATCTGATGATATGAGACAAATCCGTGTCGGAGTCCTTTAGCGACTACGCCGCCAATTCGATATAAGTTTCAATAATAAAGCGTTTCATCTCATTAATGTTAATTATTCACAATTTTATAACTTTTATGCTCTTACCACCGCCTCTGGCTGGAAGTGGCTGGGAGCAGTGTTGGTACAAACCTGTGATGAAAAGAGCTATTGCAGGCTCTTTTTCACGCAAAATTGCGATTCGTCATATCCTTAAGTGAATTTTTATGTAAAAACTGACCGGTAAACGTAAGCAATTATGGATCATCGACCTTATTTTCAGTAGGTTATAGATGGCACCTTAATCTGCGTACAGACAAGGACAAAAAAGCCTTGCCTGGCCGGTGCTATTGCTATGGGTAGAAAGATAATAAACATCATCAAAGACAGGTGAGAAGGGAACATTATGCGTATTGGTGTACCAAGAGAACGGTTGGCCAATGAAGCCCGTGTTGCAGCAACGCCGAAAACGGTAGAGCAATTGCTGAAACTGGGCTTTACCGTCGCGATCGAAAGCGGGGCGGGCAAGTTGGCAAGCTTTGAGGATGTCGCTTATGAAGTTGCAGGAGCGACAATTACCGATACCACGGACGTGTGGCAGTCGGATCTGATTCTGAAAGTTAACGCGCCACAAGAGGACGAAATCGCGTTAATGCGTGAAGGGAGCACGTTGGTCAGCTTTATCTGGCCTGCGCAAAACCCGGAACTGATGGCAAAACTGGCGGCGCGCAATGTCACCGCCATGGCCATGGATTCCGTGCCGCGTATCTCCCGTGCGCAATCGCTGGATGCGTTGAGTTCGATGGCCAACATCGCAGGCTATCGCGCTATCGTTGAAGCTGCACACGAGTTCGGGCGTTTCTTCACCGGCCAGATCACCGCCGCTGGTAAGGTTCCACCGGCAAAAGTGATGATTATCGGCGCTGGCGTGGCGGGTTTGGCCGCCATTGGTGCCGCAGGCAGCATGGGTGCCATCGTGCGCGCCTTCGATACCCGCCCGGAAGTGAAAGAGCAAGTGCAGAGTATGGGCGCGGAATTCCTAGAGCTGGACTTTGAGGAAGAAGCGGGCAGCGGCGATGGCTATGCCAAAGTGATGTCAGAAGCCTTTATCAAGGCCGAGATGGCACTGTTTGCTGCTCAGGCGGAAGAAGTGGACATTATTGTCACCACCGCGTTGATCCCAGGTAAACCCGCTCCGAAGCTGATTACCAAAGAGATGGTGGCTTCGATGAAGCCGGGCAGTGTGATTGTCGATCTGGCAGCGCAAACCGGTGGTAACTGCGAATTAACCGTTGCCGACCAAGTGACCATGACCGACAACGGCGTGAAAATCATCGGTTACACCGATCTGCCAAGCCGTTTGCCGACGCAATCTTCACAGCTTTACGGTACCAACCTGGTTAACCTGCTGAAGCTGTTGGCGAAAGAGAAGAACGGCGAGATCGATATCGATTTCGAAGACACCGTGATCCGCGGCGTGACCGTGGTGCGTGACGGTGAAGTGACCTGGCCAGCACCGCCAATTCAGGTTTCCGCTCAGCCGAAACAGGCTCAGGCGGCTCCGCTGGAAAAAATAGAGAAGAAACCGACTTCACCTTGGGTGAAATACGGTTTGATCGCGCTGGCGATCGTGCTGTTTGGCTGGTTTGCCAACTCGGCACCGCAAGAATTCCTGTCACACTTTACCGTGTTTGCGCTGGCCTGCGTGGTGGGTTACTACGTGGTCTGGAACGTCAGCCATGCGTTGCATACTCCGTTGATGTCGGTCACTAACGCGATCTCAGGGATTATTGTGGTCGGTGCGTTATTACAGATTGGCCATGGCGGTTGGGTGAGTTTCCTCTCCTTTATTGCCGTGCTGATTGCCAGCATCAACATTTTCGGTGGTTTCACCGTGACTCAGCGCATGCTGAAAATGTTCCGCAAAAACTAAAGGGGTAGCAAATGTCTGGTGGATTAGTTACAGCTGCATACATTGTTGCCGCTATTTTGTTTATTTTCAGCCTGGCTGGTCTTTCACGCCATGAAACGTCGAAGCAGGGCAACCTGTTTGGCGTCGCCGGGATGGCGATCGCGCTGATTGCCACCATCCTCGGGCCGCACTCCGGCAACGTGGGTTGGATCATTATCGCGATGATCATCGGTGGTTCGATCGGTATCTATCTGGCGAAGAAGGTCGAAATGACCGAAATGCCAGAACTGGTGGCAGTGCTGCACAGCTTCGTGGGTCTGGCGGCGGTTCTGGTGGGCTTCAACAGCTATCTGGATCACGGCGCGCCAATGGAGCCGGTGATGGAAAACATCCATCTTACCGAAGTGTTCCTCGGCATCTTCATCGGTGCGGTCACCTTTACTGGTTCTATCGTGGCATTCGGCAAACTGCGCGGCATTATCTCTTCCAAGCCGTTGACGCTGCCTCATCGTCACAAGCTGAATCTGGCTGCGATCGTGGTTTCCTTCCTGCTGATGGTGCTGTTCGTGCGTACCAACAGCGTGGGTTGGGAAGTGTTTGCCCTGTTGATCATGACGATTATCGCGCTTGGCTTCGGCTGGCACTTGGTGGCCTCGATCGGCGGTGCCGATATGCCGGTGGTGGTGTCCATGCTCAACTCCTATTCCGGTTGGGCCGCGGCGGCGGCAGGCTTCATGCTGAGCAACGATCTGCTGATCGTGACTGGTGCGCTGGTCGGTTCTTCCGGTGCGATCCTGTCTTACATTATGTGTAAGGCGATGAACCGTTCGTTTATCAGCGTGATCGCTGGCGGTTTCGGTACCGATGGTTCCTCTACCGGCAACGCAGAAGAGATGGGCGAATACCGTGAAACCACGGCGGAAGAAGTCGCTGAACAGTTGAAGAACTCAACCTCAGTAATCATCACCCCAGGTTATGGCATGGCGGTAGCGCAGGCGCAGTATCCGGTGGCAGAGATCACCGAAAAATTGCGCGCTCGCGGTATCAAAGTGCGTTTTGGTATTCACCCGGTGGCGGGCCGTTTACCGGGCCACATGAACGTACTGCTGGCGGAAGCCAAAGTGCCTTACGACGTGGTGCTGGAGATGGACGAAATCAACGAAGATTTCCCTGATACCGATACCGTGCTGGTGATCGGCGCTAACGATACGGTGAACCCGGCGGCGTTGGAAGATCCACGCAGCCCAATCGCCGGTATGCCAGTGCTGGAAGTGTGGAAAGCGCAAAACGTGATTGCGTTCAAACGTTCGATGAATACCGGTTATGCCGGTGTGCAGAACCCGCTGTTCTTTAAAGAGAACACCCAGATGCTGTTTGGCGATGCCAAAGCCAGCGTGGAAGCGATCCTGCGCGCGCTGTAATCGAGAACTGCAAGATAAAAGCACGGGCGAAAATCCGTGCTTTTTTTCGTCATAATGGTGACCAACTCTCACTATCGATCGTGATTTTTGTGCTTAATTTAACGTAATCAGTTCAATATTTGTGCAATTCAACACATCAGATCACCAAACAGGGGCGCAATGAGGTATCTTATGTCCCGATTTCATCCATTTAACGGATCCTAGACCCATTATGATTATCAAACCTAAGGTTCGCGGCTTTATCTGCACCACCACTCATCCGGTGGGTTGCGAAGCCAATGTTCGTCGTCAGATTGCCTACACCAAAAAACAAGGCACCATTGCTAATGGTCCTAAGCGCGTGTTGGTGATCGGTGCCTCCACCGGTTATGGTCTGGCTTCCCGTATTGCTACCGCGTTTGGCAGCGGTGCCGCCACCATCGGCGTGTTCTTTGAAAAAGCGGGTACGGAAAGCAAAACGGCGACCGCGGGCTGGTATAACTCAGCCGCGTTTGACAAAGCTGCCAAGGAAGAAGGGTTGTACGCCAAGAGCATCAACGGTGACGCCTTCTCCAACGAATGCCGTGCCAAAGTGATTGAGCTGATCAAAGCCGATCTGGGCCAGATCGATCTGGTGGTTTACTCGCTGGCTTCGCCGGTGCGCAAAATGCCGGAGACCGGCGAAATCGTGCGCTCTGCGTTGAAACCGATCGGCGAGGTGTATACCACCACCGCCATCGACACCAATAAAGATCAGATCATCACCGCCACTGTTGAACCGGCGACGGAAGAAGAGATCCAGAACACTATCACCGTAATGGGTGGGCAGGATTGGGAACTGTGGATGTCTGCGCTGGAAGAGGCCGGGGTTCTGGCTGAAGGTGCAAAATCTGTGGCTTACTCCTATATCGGTACCGATCTGACCTGGCCAATCTACTGGCATGGCACGCTGGGCCGCGCCAAAGAAGATTTGGATCGTGCAGCCACTGCTATTCGCGGCGATTTGGCAGCCAAAGGCGGTACTGCCCATGTGGCGGTGCTGAAGTCGGTCGTGACCCAAGCGTCTTCTGCCATTCCAGTGATGCCGCTGTATATCTCCATGGCCTTCAAGATCATGAAAGAGAAGGGCATTCACGAAGGCTGTATGGAACAGGTTTCCCGCCTGATGCGTACCCGCCTGTACGGTGACGAACTGCCGCTGGACGATCACGCTCGTATCCGTATGGATGACTGGGAACTGCGTGACGATGTGCAGCAGGCATGCCGCGATCTGTGGCCGTCAATCACCTCGGAAAACCTGAGCGAACTGACCGATTACACCGGTTACAAGCAGGAATTCCTGCGCCTGTTCGGTTTTGGCCTGGAAGAAGTGGATTACGACGCCGACGTGAACCCAGACGTGCGTTTCGACGTGGTCGAACTGTAAGTTTACCCCCGCATAGCAAACAGGGCCTTTCGGCCCTGTTTTTTATCTTAAACTTTAATCTTCGTCGTCATGCTCGTCATCTTCATCCACCTCGATCGGGCAGTTGAAGTCATCGGGCTTCAGCACCAGCAGATCGCATTTCAGTTGGTCGATCACATGCTCTGCGGTATTGCCGATAAAGGCGGCAGAAATCCCGGTGCGCCCGAGCGTGCCTAATACCACCACACCGGCTTGCAGATGTTCGGCTAAATCCGGGATCACCTCTTCCGGCAAGCCCTTCTCAACGTGGGTGAACTCTTCTTTGATATGGAATTTCTGTCTTAACGCCTTCATGGCGATCAGATGTTGCCCGCGAATGGCGTCGTTATAAACGCTGGGGTCAAAATCCGGCAGTTCGATGGCGATATTGATCGGGGTAACCGGGTAGGCACCCACCAGGTGGACTTCGGTTTGATTGACGTTTTGCGCCAGCTCAAGGGTTTGCTGCACCAAGCGGATATTCAGCGGATCGTGATATGGCTCCTCGCTGGAAAGGTTGACGGCGACCAACGCTTTGCCGCCTTCTGGCCAAGGTTGATCTTTCACCATCCAGACCGGGCAAGGGCATTTTCGCAGCAGATGCCAGTCGGTTGGGGTAAAAATCAGCGATTCCAGCCGATCGTGCTGATGCGCCATTTTCAGCAGCAAATCGTGATTGCCACCCAGCACTTCCTGAATAATGGCCTCGTAAGGGCGATTGTGCCATACCACTTTGATTTCAATCGGAACGCCGTCCTCAAGGTAAAAACGGCACTGCTCTTTAATCCACGCTGCGCGTTGGTTGATCACCCCTTGCCGCATGGCGGTGCGTTCGTCCGGTGAAAGCAGGGTGGTCATTTCGTAAGAGAAGTCATAGATAGGAAGGAAGGCCTTGATTCGCCCGCCATTCCGCTTTACCAGGTAAACCGCCCGGCGAAGCGCCGGTTGATCGTCCTGATTGGGGTCAATAGCCACCAGAAGATTCTGATACTTCGCCATAGGGCCTCCTTCTTACAGCTGTAGATCAACAGTCTGTCCAATTACAGAGTAACTCAACATTGGAAAACAGGACAGCGACAGAGAAGTGCCAGGCCAATAAAATTTCAGCAAATTATTGGCCTGGTGAGTATTAAGCGCTGACGGATACGTTAATCTGTGACGTTCCCGCCAGTTGTGATAACGCCTCGGCGTTCTCGATGGTGATGTATTTGCCTTTCACGCTGAGGATTTCGCTTTTCTGGAAACGCCCCAACAGACGGCTGATGGTTTCAACCGTCAGGCCAAGATAGTTACCGATATCACCACGCGTCATGGTCAGGCGGAATTCACGCGGTGAGAAACCCCGTTCGGCAAAACGGCGTGACAGGTTATAGACGAAAGCGGCCAGGCGTTCTTCCGCATTTTTCTTCGACAGCAGCAGGATCATATCCTGATCGCCTTTGATTTCACCGCTCATCAGCCGCATGATTTGCTGGCGCAGGTTAGGCATTTTGCCGGAGAGATCGTCCAGCGTTTCGAAGGGGATTTCACACACCATGGACGTTTCCAGCGCCTGGGCAAAACTCGGGTGCTTCATGCCGCCAATGGCGTCAAAACCCACCAAATCGCCCGCCAGATGGAAGCCGGTAATCTGCTCATCACCTTGCTCGGTGATGGTGTAACTCTTGATGGTTCCGGAACGGATCGCGTACAGGGATTTCAATTCATCGCCCGCCTTGAACAGCGTCTGGCCTTTCTGGATCGGCTTTTTCCTTTCGATAATGTTGTCGAGTTGGTCTAACTCGTGCGTATTCAGGGTAAAAGGGATACACAGCTGGCTGATACTGCAGTCTTGGCAATGGATCGCACAACCACCAGACTGGATACGACGAATCACGCGTTTTTCCGGGATCATAGATTACGCTCATGCAATAATTGATATGAGTCAATTTTAACATCTTTTGCGGCAGGTGATAAGAGCAGCAATAACAAGATTAGGGGTATTGTGTGCGAATTTTAAACGATGGTTCCGCCGATTATTCTATAGCTTACTGAAGTTACTTGGTTTATTGATAAATCGCCTAACCGGCCGGTTTCCGCTATCGATTGATAAATAACGAAGTAATTTGTCTATCCCCGCAGAATTTTTTTGTCCTGCATATGGTGAGTTTCTCGCGACAATCACGACAAGTGATGATCGCCTTGATCAACAAATCAATATTTCACCATAACCCACTGCCGCCGCGCTGCGCAAAACCCGGTAAAAGGCAGTGCGCAGGCGGCGGCAAATAATGTTCCGGCTTACTGTGCGGTATTTTTAGCCAACACCTCGTTGCTCAACCGATAGTGCGGCACCGAGTTATGGCCCGGCTGTTCAACTTTAACCACCAGCGTCAGCACCGCCGCCACCAGATATAATCCGGTATACACCCAGACCACCCCAACAATATCGAAGAACGGCAGGATGATGGAAGCGATGGCCGGGGCGGCAAAATTACTCAGGCCAGCGGACAGGTTATAGATAGAAATGGCCGCACCTTTATGTTCAGGCTCCAAGACCGGGAACACCGCTGTCATCGGCACAAAAGCCGCCACGGTGATCCCCAGCATCACCGCCGGGATCAGCGCAGCCCAGAAGTTGTGGCCGAAATAGACCGGCAGGTAATAGAACGCCAGGCTGGAAATAGCGCAACCAATGCAGCCAAACCAGCGAACCTGCCGCATCCAGCCGATTTTTTCCCCCAGAATGCCCCACATGATATTGGTAAAGATGGTGACGAAGAAGAACACCGCCCAGATTTGCAGCCATTCGGACATGCTGAAGCCCAAACGGCCGACAAACAGCATCGGCATGATCACCGCAAAACCAAACAGTGACAGCGTATTGATGATGCGGATCAGGCTGGCGAGAAAGATATTGCGGTTGGTGAACAGAATGGTCACCGCACGGGAAAGTTCCTTCAGCTTCTCTTTCGGCGTTAAATCGGCTTTGCTGCTGGGTTGACCCACGTTGCGCAGCAGTACCAGCGCCATCACGCCACCGGCGGTGACCCAGGCGATGGCAAACCACAGCGTACCGGTTTCACCGATCAGCGGAATGGTGAAACTGGGCAGATAGCTACCCACACAGCCGATGCCGATGGAGTACATCGCCCAGAACCAGCCCATCGCCGAAGAGAGTTGCTGCTTTGGTACGTTCTGCACCACCAACATCACAAAGGAATAGATGAACAACGGATAGGCCAGGCCGCGAATGCCGTAGAACAGCAACATCAGCGGGTAATTTTTCATCCCCAGGCCAAACAGCATAAACAGCACGTGCATCACCACCCACAGGATAAAGCCGATGCGCATCGCTTTCTGCGGGGTGATGATCTCTGCCACCACGCCGGAACTCCAGGCGGCTAGCGCTGCCGCCAGGCCATACACGGTAAACACCAGCGCCGACTCCGCCGGTGAAAATCCCATATCGGTGATATGTTTCGACAGAAAGGCCATCTCAAAGCCATCGCCGCTCATGAAAACGGCAATGGCGATATAACCCCAGAACAGGTTCATCGGTAGCCCAAACCAATGCTTGTGCGTTTCTTGCATAGCAAACTCCAACGTAGGTGTAAGGGAACAGGTTTTTTTATTATTTATTACGCCGGGTTATGCCCGGCGCAGTGCTAGCTGTTGTTGATACAGTTGGCGGTAAACCGCCAGCCGCTCGGTCAGTATCGGTTGACGTTCACCGTTAGGCAGGAAGCTGCGCTCGATGGCCGGTTTATGACAAACCTGTGCCACGGTGCCACCGGTGGCCAACCAGCCCAAGCGCGCCGCACCCAAGGCACCACCGGCTTCGCCACCCTGATGGGTGACTACCGGCAGATCGAGCACATCGGCCATCAGCTGTGCCCAATGCTCACTGCGTGCGCCGCCGCCGATCAGCGAACATTGTTGCAATCGTGTTCCCGCCTGCAGCAGCACCTCCAGCCCGTCGGCCATGCCAAACGCCACGCCTTCCAAGACCGCGTAGCCCATCGCTGCCCGCTGATGAGCATGAGTCAGACCATGGAAAGCCCCTTGCGCCAAAGGATCGTTATGCGGGGTGCGTTCACCGGAAAGATAGGGCAGGAATACCGGTGCCAGCCGCTGTTCCGCCTGATTCATCTGGGCGATCTCGGCCAGCAACGTGGTTTCATTGCTGCCCACCAGTTGGCAGAACCAGCGCAATGCACTGGCAGCAGTGAGCATCACGCTCATCTGATGCCAACGATCGGGCAGGGCGTGGCAGAAGGCATGAACGGCCGATTGCGGATTCGGGCGAAAACGATCGTTAACCGCAAACAGCACGCCGGAAGTGCCTAAGGAGATGAATGCATCGCCGGGATTAACCGCGCCAATACCCACTGCGCTGGCGGCGTTATCACCACCGCCACCGGCAATAGTGACATTGTCACATAACCCCCAGGCGCGGGCGATATCGCCTTTTAACTGGCCGGAGGCTTCACTGCCTTCGACCAGGCGCGGCATATGGTCGCGCGTCAGGCCACAGGCGGCGAGCAGGCTATCCGACCAATCCCGTTTCGCCACATCGAGCCACAAAGTTCCGGCAGCGTCCGACATATCAGATACTTTGTCACCGCTCATCATCCAGCGCAGAAAATCTTTCGGCAGCAGCACGGTAGTGGTCTGCGCAAAGATCTCCGGTTCATGGCGGGCGACCCACAGCAGTTTTGGCGCAGTGAAGCCCGGCATGGCCAAGTTACCAGCGATCTGATGCAGTTCCGGCGCGCTTTGCGTCAGTTGTTGGCACTGCTCGGCGCTACGGGTGTCATTCCACAGAATGGCTGGGCGCAAAACCTGATTATCACGGTTGAGCAGCACCGCGCCGTGCATTTGGCCGGACAGGCCCAGCGAGCGGATTTGCGGCCATTGCTGCGGTATTTTACTGCGCAGACGGGCGACCACCGCCTGCGTAGCTCGCCACCAGTCGGCGGGATCCTGCTCTGCCCAGTGTGGATGCGGGCGCTGCACGTCCAGCGCCTCACCAGCGCTGGCGACAATGCTGCCGCTGTCATCAATCACCACGGCTTTGATTTCTGAAGTGCCTAAATCGAGTCCTAAATACATGATCCGCTCCCGTTATTGCGCCAGCCAGTGGTTAACCTTGTCGATCGATTGGCGCAGCAACTGGGCAAACGCTTCACTTTGGGCCAAGGTGCTGAACAGCTTTTCATCGGCGGCAAAAACCGCCACCGGATCGGCGCTGTTGAACATCTGGTGCACGCTGTCGGCGTCCAAAATGCCGTCCTGATAGTCATAAGGCAGGTTGTTCTGGTGCCAGCGCTGCATAAAGACAAAGAACAGCGCAGGCAGCATGGCGGTGGCCGCAGGCACCTGGCCGCGCTGATAGCATTCCTGCAAGGTGGGGGTGATAAAACCGGGGATTTTGGAGAAGCCGTCGGCGGCCACGCGCTGATTGGTATCACGGATGTAAGGATTACTGAAGCGCTCCAACACCACGTCACGGTAAGCAGCCAAATCAAGCGGGCTTGGGGTCAGCGACGGGATCACATCCTGCGTGACATAGTCGTAAGCCAACTGGCAGATCGCAGGCGTCCCGGTGCTTTCGTGGATAAAACTTTGGCCAATCAGCGTACCCGCCCAGGCAATACAACTGTGGCTGGCATTGAGAATGCGGATTTTGGCTTCTTCATACGGCAATACCGAGGCAACCAGCTCAACGCCCACGTCTTCCAGCGCCGGACGCCCGGCAATGAAGTCATCTTCGATCACCCACTGGATAAAGGCTTCGCCCATCACTGGCGCACGATCCTGGAAGCCAGTAGTCTGCGCCACGCGTTGGGCAACGTCTGGCGAAGGGCGCGGCGTAATGCGGTCAACCATGGTATTCGGGCAACGGGTATGGCTTTCAATCCAGCCGATCAGCGCCGTTTCCTGGCGCAGTTGCAGGAACTGCATCAAACCATGGCGGAAACGCTCACCGTTATGGCGCAGGTTGTCACAGTTCAGTAACGTGACAGGGTCACCATTAAGCTGTTTTCTGTGCGCCAGCAGTTGGGCGATAGTGCCATAAATGGTGCGGCAACCACCCAGCAGATCCGCCTGAATATCGGCATTGTTCTGCTCCAGGTTGAACTGGTTATCCAGATAGTAACCCCCTTCGGTCACGGTGAAGGAGATGACGCGGGTTTCTGGGCGCGCCCCTTCAGCCATCAACGCTGCGAGTTCGTTATCCCAAGGGATCACTTTGCGAATGGAAGTGATGGTTTCGTACTGGCGATCACCTTGCGGAGTTACGGTTTCCAGCACGTATTGACCGTTTTGCTCTGCCAGCGCGTTAAGCAGTGGCGTTGCGTCGTCGCGGATATTGGCTAACGCAATCGACCAGCGCGTATCGCCGTTGGCAATCAGGCGGTGCAGATACCATGCCTGATGAGCTCGATGGAAAGAACCGGCACCAATATGCAGCCAAACGGCGGGGGAAGCGTTCAAAGGGTTGCTCATAATGTTCTCCGTCAAAGGTAGTTTTGAGCATCGGCCCAAATATTGGGCATTTGCTCTTTTGCTGGCGCTAGACTAATTAAACTTTTGCCCTTTAAATGGGCTTTAGCTCACAAAAGTGCAAATCGATAGCCCCGAGCAGCAGGAATGCCAGTAAAATGGGGCATCAGTGTTAGAAGGCAGAAGGGTTAAATGAGTCGACACGATAAGAAACTGGATCAGGCCGCACGCGCCGCCTGGATGTATTACGTGGCTGGGCAGACCCAGCATGAGATTGCCGATGCGCTCGGCGTATCGCGCCAGGTGGCGCAACGTTTGGTGGCGCTGGCGATCGACAGCGGCCTGATCAGCGTCAATATCTCGCATCCGGTCGGCCGCTGCATGGAACTGTCCGCCCGCCTGAGCGAGCGCTATGGGTTGAATCTGTGCCAGGTGGTGCCGAGCCAAGGCATGGCGAGCGCAGGGCTGAACCGGGCGGTGGCGGTAGCCGGTGCTGAAGTGATGGCGCAGTTTATCCGCGCTGAACAACCGCTGATCATTGGCGTCGGTTCTGGCCGCAGCCTG
This sequence comes from Serratia sp. YWN4, assembly GCF_055790845.1. NCBI lineage: Bacteria > Pseudomonadati > Pseudomonadota > Gammaproteobacteria > Enterobacterales > Yersiniaceae > Serratia > Serratia sp. YWN4. Next base: position 2,751,688 of record NZ_CM147696.1, on the reverse strand, counting down.
AAAGCGGCGATTGATGAATTACCCGATTTTGAACGGCCGCAGCACAGCTGCGTGTCACTGATCGGCGCGATTGCTGCCGACGGTTCTTGTACGCGCTATGACGTGCCGCTGTGGATGGCAGAAAAAACCCAGGGCCGTTACTTTATTCTGCCTGCACCGCTGTTTGCCGACAGCGAACAGGACCGGGCTCTGTGGTGCAATCATCGCATTTATCGCACGGTAAATGAGAAAGCCAGCCAGGCCGATGTGACCTTTATCGGCATTGGCACCGTCGAAGTTCAGTGCCCGTTGCACCAGGATGGGTTTATCTCAGAGGAAGAGGTTGAGCGTTTAGCGGCCGCCAATGCGGTCGCCGAAATGCTGGGGCATTTTATTGACAGCGAAGGGCAGCGGGTAGCCAGTGAGCTCGATCAACGCTTGACCAGCGTCAACCTGCGGCAGCAGCCAGAAAAACCGGTGATCGCCTTGGCCGGTGGTGCGGAAAAACATCGCGCCATCCGCGCCGCGCTGTTAGGCCGCTGGATCAACGGCCTGGTTACCGACGAAGAGAGTGCGTTAGCCTTGCTAGAGCCAACGGTATGAACCATGTTTCAGTATTTCTGAACGATACTCGGTGCCAAACGCAGGCCTAACAGCGTAATGATGCAGATGATCGCCCCGGCAAAGAATGTCGATTCCGCGCCCCAGAATTGCCACAACATGCCAGCCCCAAAACTGGCCAACAGCAGCGCGATGCCACTCATCAGGTTAAACATTCCATAGGCAGTGCCGCGTAAATCCGGCGGGGCGGTGTTGGCGATCATGGCTGCCAGCAGGCCCTGAGTCATCCCCATATGAATGCCCCACAGCGCCACCCCGAATAACAGACCGCTCCAGTGGTTGCTGAATGCCAGTACCAGATCGGCGGCGATCAGCACCCATAATCCTAGCTGCAACATGCGGCTGTGGCTCATGCGATCGGAGAGTTTACCGAAGGGATAGGCAGAAAAAGCATACAGAAGATTCATGGCCACCATAACGAGCGGGATCAGCGCCAGAGAGATGCTCATCTGTTGGGCTCGCAACACCAGAAAAGCCTCACTGAATCGAGCCAGAGTGAATACCGCTCCGAGGCCGACAACCCACCAGTAGGATTTCCCCAGTCGGCGCAGATTTTCACGCCGGATGGGGTTAGTGCGCTGATGCGTAACCGGCAAGCGGGGTTCATGTAGGCCGAAAAACAGCAGCGCCACAGCCAGCACGGCAGGGATCACCGCCACCCAGAAAATGGCCCGAAAGTCATTATGCCACAGCAGCATTAATCCGACGGCGAGCAATGGGCCGAGAAAGGCACCAATGGTGTCCAAAGACTGGCGTAATCCAAATGCAGCCCCGCGAAGTTCGGCAGGGGTAACATCTGCGACCAGAGCATCGCGCGGAGCCCCACGAATGCCTTTGCCTACCCGATCCAGCAAACGCGCGCCGAGAACCATTCCCGATGATGAAGCAATGGCAAAGAAAGGCTTGCTGAGCGCACCCAATCCATAACCGAGCAACGCCAGCCCTTTGCGTTTACCCAGGTAATCGCTGAGTACGCCGGAGAACACTTTAATGATTAACGCGGTGGCTTCCGCGAGGCCTTCAATCAACCCTATCATTAAAACGCTGACGCCTAACGTAGTGGCCATAAACAGCGGCAGCAGGCTGTGGATCATTTCAGACGAAATATCCATCAGCAGGCTGACACCACCAACGACCCAAACCCCAGCAGGAATGCGGCCCAGCGTTGAAAAGCGAGATAGCATGATGTTAATCCTAAAAGGTTTAAATCAGATCTTTTGGCAGATAGCCTTCATGCCTGAGCAGCCACTGTTTGCGCTGCACGCCGCCCGCATAGCCGGTGAGCGCACCCTGCGCGCCAATCACCCGGTGGCAGGGCACCACAATGCTGATGGGGTTGGAACCATTGGCCATGCCCACTGCGCGTGAAGCGGTCGGGCGGCCGATGCGTTTTGCCAGTTCGCCATAGGTAATAATCTCGCCGCAGGGGATCTGGCGCAGTTGCTGCCACACGGTGCGCTGGAATTCGGTCCCGGCGGTCATCACCGGCACGCGGTCAATCACCGTCAACTCACCGGCAAAATAACGCTGCATCAGTTCGGTCAGGCCGCCGGGGTTAGCTTGCTCCTGCAACGTAAAGCGATCGGCACGGTAATGGGTGTTCAGCAGCTTCATCAGGCGTGCTTCATGATCGGTCCAATCCAGGGCGCGCATGCGGCCTTGTTCGTCACCGATCAACACCAGTTCACCGACCGGCGTCGGCATACGATCAATAAAAAAAGTCTGCATGTTGTTCACTCCTCAGGTTTGAGGTGCAGATTATGACATGAAAAATCGCAGAGCGATGGCGGATTTCGGACATCAAGTAAGTCATCGGAAGGGGATAGCACATGCACCAAAATGCATGTGCTGGAACGCTATATCACGGCTTTTTACTGGCTACTGGTGCATATTCAACGGGTACCCAGGCATAACCCAATTTCTCGGCGCGAACATGCCCCAGCCCAGGGAATGGTAAGTGTGCCCCACCGACCCACAGCTGTTTTTTGGCGGCGTCAGCAAAAACTTTCAAGCGTGTGGCAATGGCTTGTTTGCTATCGGTATCAAACTCCAGCGAGACTTTCGGTTGAGCAAATTGCAGCGAATGGCTATGCACAATATCGCCCCACAGCAACAGGTTTTGCCCTTCGGAACTGAACAGGTAAGCGGTGTGCCCTGGCGTATGGCCCGGCGTTGATACCACCTCTACACCGGGGAGCAAGGCGTCGCCTGGCGCATAGCGCTTCAGCCGCCCTTGTGCTTCATAAGGGGCCACGGCCTCTTGCGACAGTTTGAACATCGGCTGTGCCGCTTCTGGTGCTTTCTGTGCAATCTCCTTGCTCAACCAGTAATCGGCTTCTGCCTTGGCGACATACACCGTCGCGTTAGGGAAGGCCGCTTTGCCCTGATCGTTGATGCCGCAGGCGTGATCCGGGTGCAAGTGGGTCAGCAATACGCTGTCGACCTGTTCAGGTTGATAACCGGCAGCGCGCAGATTGCTCTGAATCTTTCCTAGCGTTGGGCCGAAGCACTGTGCCGTGCCCGCATCCACCAGGATCAGATGCGTTCCGGTATTCACTAAGAAAGCGTTAACCGCGGTTTGCATCCCTGAAGTGCTGTCGACAAACATGCGCGCCAGCAGCTTTTGCATATCGGGTTCGCTGATGTTGTGGAATAGGCTGGTCTTTAACATCGTGTTGCCATCGTACAGCGCCGTGACTTCCATGTTACCCAGCATCATGCGGTAGTAACCGGGAACCTGGGTTTGCTGCTGTGCAGGCACACTGGCGGCGCTGATCTGCGGCACCACGCTGGCGCAGGCCAAAGCGATGGCTAATAACGTGCGGCGAAATGATTGATTCATAAAGATCCCTTTTAAATGGATGGAGAGGAGATGACTGTGGGTGATAATACATTGCGGTGAGCGTAAATTTTATATCAACAAATGCGCTTACTCACCAGAGATATCAATGGGAAGGGAATAGTGATTGCTTGCCGTTAATCCATTAGACATTCTGGCGTGGCTGCGCGCATCATGCGAACAATCAACATAAATGAGCGAGATGGAAAACCTTATGACGGCCCCTAACACAGCCCACGCCGAAGTCAGTGCGCCACCGGATAACACCGAACTATTTCTCGGTTTTTTAATGCTCGGTTTGACCGGCTTTGGCGGGGTACTGCCACTGGCACGCAGCATGCTGGTTGAGAAGAAGCGCTGGCTGACCGGAGCACAGTTCACCGAGCTATTAGGCCTGTGCCAATTCCTGCCAGGAGGGAACGTGATCAATCTTTCCGTGGCGGTGGGCATGGAGTTTCGTGGGTTACGTGGCGCACTCTGTGCTTTGCTGGGCTTGATCTGCGCCCCCACCGCGATCGTCATCGGTTTAGGTGTGATGTACGCCCGCTTTCAGAACGAACCCCATGTGCAGCACGTTTTTGCCGGATTGGCTGCGGCCGCTGCGGGGTTGCTGCTTTCTACCGGGATAAAAATGCTGCTACCGCTGCGGGGGAAATGGCTGGCGTTGGCGGTGGTTGCCATTTGCCTGGTAGCGATCGCCTGGCTGCATTTACCGCTATTACCCACCATGCTGGTGCTGGCCGCGCTGAGTATGTTGTTGGCGTGGAGGAGGCTTTTATGATGGTGGTCTTAATCTCGTTGGCGATCATTTTTAGCCAGCTTTCGCTGATGGCATTGGGCGGAGGCTTGACGATCTTGCCGGAAATGCAGCGGCAGGTGGTGGACGTACATCAATGGATGAGCGCACAGGAATTCAGCGCCCTGTTCGCCATGGCGCAGGCAGCACCGGGGCCAAATATGATGATCGTGCCGTTGATTGGCTGGCACGTGGCGGGTGGGGCCGGGCTGCTGGTTGTATCAGTGGCTAATTTTGTCCCTTCTTCCGTGTTGACGGTGCTGGTGATGAAGGCCTGGAAGCGGTTCAAGGACAAACCGTGGCGGCGCATTGTGCAAGCCGGGTTGGTGCCGGTAACGGTTGGGCTGGTTGTCGCCAGCGGCATCTTGATCAGCGAGGCGTCGGTCACCCACTGGCGGCTGGCGCTGCTGACCCTGCTGGCTACGGCGTTAGGGATGAAAAAACGCCTCCACCCGCTGTGGATCCTGGCCGGCGGGGCGCTGTTGGGGTTATTGGTGGCTTGATGGCACCAGCGCATCATAATTTTTCCGACGGTAATTCAGCGCCGAAACACCCAGAACAGCACAAACAGCGCAATGGCGGCGTATCCGCCGCTGCTCATACGTTCGTTGAGCATGGCAATGTGCTCCAGGGGAGTTAGGGCAATCAGCCAGGATCCCCGCCCGCCACCGGCAGGACGGTGCCGTTGATGTAACTGGCTTCATCGCTGGCAAGGAATAAAATCGCACTGGCCTGTTCGTTTACGGTGCCATAACGGTGCATCAGGCTGGTATTGAGGGTTTGATCGACCACTTGCTGATACCAGCTTGTTTCCTGCGCCGTGGGGATCTCCTGGTTGCGTGGCGTCAGGCGCGGCGGGGCTTCTGTGCCCCCCGGCGCGGTAGCGTTGATGCGAATACCGGCTTGGGCATATTCAAAAGCCAGAGATTGAGTAAGGGCATTAACCCCCCCTTTGGCGGCAGAATAAGGCACACGGTTTATCCCGCGAGTGGCCACGGACGACACGTTGACAATCACCCCGCACCCTTGTTGCAACATATATGGCAACACGGCGCGGCAACCCCAGAGCGTGGGGAACAGCGAACGTTGGATCTCGGCGGAAATCTGTTCCGGGGAATAATCCGCAAAGGGGCGTGCCCAGATGGTTCCGCCAACGTTATTGACCAGAATATCCAACCGGCCAAAATGCCGTTGAGCCTGTAGCATGGCGCTCTCGGTCTCTTCCCAGCGCTCCAGATCGGCACCGATCGCCAGCACCTCACTACCTTGTTCGCTCAATGTGGTGGCCAGTTCCTTCAGGTAGGGCGCTCGGTCGATCAGCGCCAGTTTGGCACCTTCACGCGCAGCCTGTTCAGCAACCGTTTTACCGATGCCCTGTGCTGCCCCGGTGATCACCATCACCTTGTTTTCAAATCGCATTCTTTGCATGGTAATTCCTTATACCGATTGGCTGGCGGCGAATTTTTCATAATGGAAACTGGCCGGGGTAAAGGCGCGGCGCTGGAAATCGTTCAATACCGCTTCCACCATCGGCGGTGGGCCGCACAGGTACACGTCCAGATCGCCATCGTTCAGCACGCTGGCATCAAGATGCTGTGTAACATAGCCTTTGTGCGGTGACAGTGAGGCTTCACTGGCCACGCAGGTGAGATAGCTGAAGTTGGGCAACCGTGCGCGGTATTGTTCCAGCTGTTCCAGTTTCACCAGATCGTGGTCGTGGGTGACACCGTACACCAAATGCACCGGTTGTGAACTGCCGCTTTGCACCAACTGCTCGAGCATGGAAAGGAAAGGTGCCAGCCCGGTTCCCCCCGCCAGAAACAGCAGTGGGCGCGATACCGCACGCAGATAGAAACTGCCCTGTGGCCCACGCAGCCGTACTTTGTCCCCAGGCTGCGCTTTGCCGGTCAGATAGCTGCTCATCAACCCGCCTGGGACATTACGCAGCAGGAACGAAACCTGTTGTTTGCCAGGCAGAGAACTGAACGAGTAAGCCCGGCTGGCATCGCTGCCGGGCACCTCGATGTTGACGTATTGACCGGGCAGGAAGGTAATGCCATCACAGCCGTCAAGTTGCAGGCTGAATTCGATCGCGCTGTCAGACAGCGGCGTTGCGGCCACCACGCTGGCGGAAAACTCTTCACAGCCGGTTTTACACCGGGTCGATGCCATCGGCACGTCGATCACACAGTCAGATTCCGGCACCATCTGGCAGGTCAGCACGAATCGCCGCTGCGCTTCCTGTTCGGACAGCGCTTCTGCCAGATAATCGTCACCCAGGCTGTACTCGCCCTGTTCGCAGTGGCATTTGCAGGTGCCGCAGACACCGTCGGAGCAATCCATCGGCAGATTAATTTTTTGCCGGTAAGCGGCATCCAGCACTTTTTCGTTGGGATTGCATTGAATAAAGCGGCTGACGCCATCTTCAAAATTAAGCGCAATGGTAAAGGCCATAATCACCTCGTATTAAATATGATAAATATCTATGACCTGACTGATGTAGTCGTTGTTGAGTTGAACCGTTTTGCGTTCGATCAGCGGCTGCCCGTCGTTGAGGGCGATACGGCAACGCGTGTTGCCGAAGAACAGGTCGGTCTTTTGATAACGATGGCTGAACGTCACCCAGTTGTAACGCACCTCAACGTACCCGGCGGTGGCTTCCAGCAGCTCAACGTTGCTGATCTGATGGCTGGTGCGCGGTTCTGGCGTGCTGGCCGCAGAGCGTTCGGTTTTGATGCGATAGATGCGATCTTCCAGCCCTTCACGGTTTGGGTAGTAGATCAGCGAAATCTCTCGCTGGGGATCGCGGGTTAAGCGATCGTCATCGCCCCAGGCGGGCATCCAGTATTCCACCGCTGGGCTGTAGCAAGCCAACCACTCATCCCAGTTACGCTCATCCAACAGGCGGGCTTCGCGGTACAGGAATTGTTCAATCTCAGGCTGTAGGTTGCTCATTGCGTCACCTCGCGGTTATTCAGGCTGCGTAGCAGGGTTTGTTGCCAGTGGTGGTGGTGGCTGATGTACAGCGCTTCATCTTCGGAACGTGGCGCGCTTAACAGCGGGTTGATACCCATCGCCTGTGCATTCTCATCGGCACCTTCCAGCCAGCGGGTCGCTCCCCGGCTCATATCGCTCCAGGGCAGGTTACTGGCGTTATAGCCTTGCTGACAGGCGCGGAACTCTTCCAGATCGTCCGGCGTACCCATGCCGCTGACGTTGAAGAAATCCTCATATTGGCGAATTCGCAGCGCACGATCCCCGGCGTTTTCCCCTTTGGGGGCGAAGCAGAAGATAGTGACTTCGGTTTTATCAACGGCCAGCGGGCGAACGACGCGGATCTGCGTCGAAAATTGATCCATCAGGTAGACGTTAGGATACAGGCACAGATTGCGCGTTTCGTTGACCATCAGATCAGCGCGCGTCGCGCCAAAAAGGTGATTGAGGCGCTCAAAATGCTTGAACACCGGGCGAACTTCCGGGTTCAGCGCTCGGGTCCACAGCAGCATATGGCCATGCTTAAAGCCATAGACGCCGCCGGTGCTTTTCGACCAGCCATTGGCGTCCACGGTAGGGGTGCCGTTGGCCTCATAGTTGCGGCGTGACATGGTGGAGGCGTAGTTCCAATGCACCACGCTGACGTGATAGCCATCGGCACCGTTCTCCATTTGCATCTTCCAGTTACCGTCATAGGTATAAGTGGAAGCACCTTGCAGCACTTCCAGCCCGTCGGGAGCCTGATCGACGATCAGATCTATCACCTGGCGGGTATCACCCAAGTATTCCTCCAACGGCAGCACGTCGGCGTTCAGGCTGCCAAACAGGAAGCCACGGTAGGAGGCAAAATGGGGCAAATGCTTGAGATCATGTGAACCTGCCTGTTTAAAACAAGCAGGGTAAGCACCGCTCTTTTCGTCTTTGGCTTTCAGCAAATTGCCGGAGTTGTTGAAGGTCCAACCATGGAAAGGGCAGGTGAACGAGGTTTTGTTACCAGATTTGCGGCTGGCCAGCATGGCACCGCGATGTGAACAGCTATTGATCATCCCATGTAATTGCATGTCTTGGTCACGGGTGATGATGATGGGCTGGCGGCCCATGGCTAGGGTGTAATAATCGCCCGGTTCGGCAATTTGGCTTTCATGGGCCAAATAAATCCAATTACCTTCAAAGATGGCTTTCATTTCCAGTTCAAATAAAGATTCATCGGTAAATATCTTAATGATCCCCTCATTTTTAGAGACTCAAATAATTCCAAGTGTGCGGGTATATAACCGATGCTGCAATGATCCCCTCATTTTTAGAGACTCAAATAATTCCAAGTGTGCGGGTATATAACCGATGCTGCCTCAGGTAATAAGTAAACTTCTCCATCAACAACGTCGCGTAGGCTTCTTTCATTTTAGGCAGCAACTGATAGTAGATGACACCCTGTCGGAAAAATGAATACGTTCGGCTTTTGCTGGTATTGACCTTGATCGTTCGTTCCAGACCCACGCTGTCACCCGCCTTGCCCAGCAGCGTCAACAGGACTATCGCCAGCGCACTGAACAGAAATAATCGGTCGCGTCGTGCCGGATTTTTGACACGAACCTGACCCATTCCCATGCCAAATCTGTAGTCCTTGATGTCCCGAAAACTGCTCTCGATACCCCAGCGCTGACCATACAGACTCAAGGCCTTGGCAGCGCTCAAATCGACGCGATTACTCGCCAGAAACCACGGCTCTTTCATACCGCTCTTGTGACAGCAATAGACCCGCTCGACCCGCTGTCGTTGCCCGGTAAGCTCCACCTCTTTGAGCGTGCGAGTTCGCCCGGTCGGGGTAAGCCATTCAGTCGCCGGCACCTGAGCCATACCTGGGTAGCCAACGAGAATATTGCTTTTAAAACGAATGATATAGGCAAAACCCAACTCTTGTTCAAGACGTTCAAACAACGCCATATAACCGAAGCCACGGTCCGCCACGACGGTGACAAAAACCCCTTGCGGCAAGGTCTTCCTGAGCTTGGTTAACAGCGCCTTTTCATGAGCGTTGCGTTGCCCTTTGAGCAAGGATTTCTGGTGGGTTTTCCACAGGAGCGGCGTGTTGCGTCCATGGTTGGTTTGCAAGCTGATAACCAGGGTGCTGTGGTCATCAGTATCAAACTCAGTCCAATCCATGGAGACGACGATGTCAGTACGTTCAGCCACCACATAGGGAACCCAGTCATCAAACAGGCTCCAGACGTTTAGTTTAGTGTTGGTGAGCAGTCTATCAACCTGCTTGACGGCGTGCTTTCGCTCAAGGCCGCTTGCCAAAGAGAGCCCATTGCCAATTGCATGGATGGCCAATGAGCCCGACTCAATCACCCCGTGGGTTGCATTGGCGAGCGACAATACACGCTTGGCATGCATGTCCTGCCCGAATATGTCATCAATGTGGTTAAGGATTATTTCGTGGTTAAGCATGGAGATTGTCTGCTCGTTATTAGCGGGTCAATAACGGAGATCATACCTCAGAAGCCGTACCATGCCTCACTCATATGAGGGGATAGCTAAGGGTAAATATGGCACGATTGCATCGATAAATGCCTTTTTCTTTATCTATTACCAGGGCGTTATTTATTTTTTCTTCCAGTGTGGAAAATAGCGTAGTGGAGGATGAGTTCATCATGAAACCTCGTTTTAAATAGGTCCGTTAAAAGGCTGCGGTAATAGCAAGCCATTGCCCGCAGTAGGCAATATCACTCCAATTGTCACCGTATTAATTAATGCTGTTACGCACGGGCAGGCTTAAGGCCGCTGGCCGTGGCGTTATACTCGTCACACTGTGTTGGCGGATTAGCTGTTTTTATCGATCATTTCTTCTCCTGAGTATGTGGATGATTTCGGCATTAAGCTGGTTGGCCTGTTGTTTAACTTAGGGGATGTAAATTTCACCGACAAGGGCGAATATAGAGTGTTTGTGCGATTATCAGTTCATTTGTTATTTTTGTGTTAATTATGTGATGCAGGTAGCTAATTGGTTATTTAGCACGAGTTGGGGATTATTCTTGTTTCGCTGTGAGAAGGGCAGGAGCATGGAGATAAAATAGCGAGCGCGTAATTTAAAATAAGCGTGATGGTGTCTTGTATTACCCAGCACTGCATCATGGTGAACGGATAACTGCCCCATGATGCAGTGTTTGCGTTATACCGTACGGCGGCGCCAGCGCGGGGTGAACATGCCCGGTTTAGAGAACATCACCAGATTACCCAGCAGGATCAGGCACAGACCGATTACCGCATTCAGATGCCACTGGTAGCCTTCGTAAATGGTCGAAATAGTCAGCGCAACCAATGGGAACAGCAGGGTACTGTAGGCAGCGGCGCCAGCCCCAATGCGCCCGAGCAGGCTGAAATAGGCCGCGAAGGCGATCACTGAGCCAAAGATGGCCAGATAGAACAACGAACCCAGGTAGCGGGCGGTGAATTCGATGTGGAACGAAGCCCCTTGTGCCAGTGCGATCCCCATCATCAACAGCGCACCGTAACTCATGGCGTAGGTGTTGGTGGAGAGGATGTCCAACCCACGGCGCTGATGCCGTGCGCTGAGCATGTTGCCCAGCGAAAAACCGTAGGTGCCCAGCGCACTCAGGCCAATCCCTTTAAGCAACTCGGGTGCCATCTGCGTGGCCACCAGATCCTGCCAGAACAGCGCCACAATGCCGATCAAGCCCAACAACGCCGCAGGCAGCAAGTTTGGGCTGGGGCGCTGGCGGAAAAAGATCATGCTGTTGACTGCGTTAAACAGCACGGCCATGGAGAAGATCACCGACTCCAACCCACTGCTGATATAGGCGGCTGCATGGTAGAAACAGTAGAAGTTGAAGCCAAACACACAGCAGCCTTGCAGCAGGCAAAACAGGTGGTCGCGTAGGCTGATGGCGCGCAGGCGGCGCAGCGCCAGCAAGATCAGCAACATGACAGCAGCGGAAAGCAGAAAGCGGTAAGCGATCGAGACTGGAATGGCGACCGATCCTTCCTGTTGCATCGTAATCGCAATCCAGGTGGTGCCCCAAATCAGCACCACAGCAAGATACAGCAGCGTATTCATGATTAACTCCGGTTAATTATCCTGAACCGGAGTATTCAGCGTTTACGGTTTTGGCGCTTTCAGCGCTTTGCGCACAGTTGCATATTCTTGCGCTTTTTTTCGCAAAAGCATCGGTCGATGGTTGGCAGGAAGGGGCGTGACTCTTTACACTGAAACCGTTTTCTTATTAGGGCGGAGCGATCATGGTTTATCAGGCATTTGAAACACTGCGGCAGCACAAGGCGCAACTGCACAATAGCGTGCAATTGGGCTCTGGCGTGCAGTTGGCGGCCTGGTCCAACCGTAACGATCGTATCACGCAGGAAAGCGCCGATCACCATACCCTCAGCCTGTATGTGGCAGACGGTTACGAGTGCTACCAAAAAGTACCGGGCGGCTGGCAGAACGGCGGAGGGCCGGATCGTTTCTGCATCATGCCGCGCCAGTATGAATCCACCTGGGATATCCGCAGCGATCTGTCTTTTGTGCATCTTTATTGTACCGACCAGCATTTGCGCCATCTGTTAGAGCAGACATGGGATCGCAGCCCGGCGTCGATCAATATGGAACAGCGGGCGTTTGGGGAAGACACGCAGATCACGCTGCTTTACCGCCAATTTCTGCTGAATTGTGATTGGCAGGACAGCGCCAACCAACTGGCACTGAGCAGCGTTTCCACCTTGCTGATGTCGCATCTGTTGCAGCATTACACCCAGTTGCAATGGCGTTTGCCTGCGGTGCGCGGCGGTTTGGCCCCAATGGTGCTGAAACGCGTGCGTGAATATGTGGAAGGCCATCTCGATCGGCCACTGCTGCTGGCAGACTTGGCCGCCCAGGCTGGGTTGAGCGAATTCCATTTCGCCCGCATGTTTAAACACAGTACCGGGCAGGCACCGCATCAGTATGTGATGCGCATACGCTTGCAGCAGGCGGAGAAACTGCTGCGCCATACGTTGATTCCCTTGACACAAATCGCGCTGGAGTGCGGCTTCAGTTCATCCAGCCATTTCAGCAACCGATTCAAAGCGGCCTATGGCTGCGCCCCTATGCAACTGCGGCAGCAGGCGCGTTGAATTTCTTGTGGAGAAAAGCATGAAACTACCTTTCGGTGATATTGAGATTCTCTTCGTGGCCGGTTTTGGCCCCATTACGCAAAACACCAGCGCAAGCAAAGCCTTCTATCAGGATGCGCTGGGTTTACCGTTAAAGCCGATGGGTGGCAATGAAGAGTATCTGTTGACTGAGCATGATGCTTTACCCGGCGTGAAACACTTCGCTTTATGGCCGTTGGCCCAGGCGGCGCAATCCTGTTTCGGCAGCGAGCAATGGCCACAGGATTTGCCAGTGCCGCAGGCCTGGTTGGAGTTCGACGTTGCGGACATCACTCAGGCAACAGCAACGCTGGTTGCTAAAGGATATCGGCTACTGGTTGCCAACCGGCTGGAGCCCTGGGGCCAAAGCGTAACGCGCTTGCTTAGCCCCGAAGGGGTGTTGGTTGGCGTAACGGTAACGCCTTGGCTGCGTGACTAAACGGGGCTTTTACCCCCTATTTGCAGCGCCAAATAGGGGGCAACACCTTAAACCATGAAACGTGTTTGTTTTTACTTTCTTACAAACTGCAATCTACTAAAAACCCTGCCAGCGTTAGACTTAAGCCATAGATAATCTAAATAAAACGCAGGGTTCACCGTGGCTCATTCAACCAAAAAAAGCGCTAAAAATTATTCGTCGGGGCGTTTTACCTGGATTTGTGCAGGGATCCTGGTGTGCTTTTTCCTGCTGATGTTCCGGGTAGGGTATTTGCAACTGATGGAGCACCAGCAATTGGCCGATCAGGCAGACCAGCGTTCGATCCGCACTCAGATCTTGCCAACCAACCGGGCGATGATTACCGATCGTAATAATGCCGCGCTGGCCGTCAGCGTTTCTTCTAAGGATATTGTGCTGGATCCCAAGCATATCCTCGATACCCATACCGATATCAGCAACGAACGCTGGCAGAGCCTGGCCAACGTGCTGAAAATACCGCTCAGCGATGTTCAGCACCTGATCCAGGCCAATGCCCGTAAGCGTTTTGTTTATCTGGCACGCAAAGTCGAAGACGACAACGCTAATTACATCAACAAGCTGCACCTCACCGGCGTCAGCGCCGAGCAGGATTTCAGTCGTTTTTATCCGATGGGCCAGGATGCGGCTGGGCTGATCGGCATTGTCGGGCAGGATAACCAAGGGTTAGAAGGTATCGAGCTGGGCTTTAACCCGCTGCTCGAGGGTAAAAACGGCCTGCGGGTGTACCAGAAAGACGGTAATGGCGCCATTATCGGCGTGATCCGCAGTGTCGACCCGGTACCACCGCCAAACGTGACGCTTAGCATCGATAAATTTATTCAGTACGTGCTGTTTTCCCAACTGCGTGACGGTGTGATTGCCAACCAGGCCGACTCCGGCTGTGCGGTGCTGGTGAAGATCAATACCGGTGAAATACTCGGTATGGCCAGTTATCCCTCTTTCAACCCGAACAACTATGCCAATACACCGGCCAAAGATATCCATAACGTGTGCAGCAGTGACAGTTTTGAGCCGGGTTCAACGGTGAAACCGGTGGTAGTGATGGTCGGCTTGGATCACAAATTGATCCGCCCGGACACCGTGCTGGATACCACGCCTTATTTTGTTAACGGCCATTTGATCAAGGATGTTGGCCACTGGTCAAAGCTGACCATTACCGGCGTCTTACAGAAATCCAGCGATATTGCGGTTTCGCATATTGCCCTGGCGTTGCCTGCCACGGTGCTGCCAGCGGTTTATCACAATTTTGGCCTTGGACGGCCCACCGATTTGGGGATCGGTAACGAAAGCAGCGGTTATCTGCCTGCACACCGGGCGCGCTGGGCCGATATCGAGCGTGCCACTTTTGCCTTCGGCTATGGCCTGCGGGTCACACCGCTGCAAATGGTGCGTGAATACGCCACTATCGGCTCTTATGGCGTCTATCGGCCGCTTTCCATCACCAAAGTGACGCCGCCGGTCATGGGGCAACAGGTTATCTCGCCTGAGGTAGTGAAAACGGTGGTGCATATGATGGAAAGCGATGCCTTGCCAGGGGGAAGCGGCGTCAATGCGGCAATCCCCGGCTATCGGTTAGCCATCAAGACCGGCACCGCCGAAAAAATGGGCCCCGGCGGTAAATATGATGGAGGTTATATCAACTATACCGCGGGCGTGGCGCCCGCCAGCGATCCGCAGCTCGCGTTGGTGGTGATGGTCAATAACCCCAAAGCAGGCAAACACTTCGGCGGTTCAGTCGCTGCACCGGTATTCGGTAAAATCATGGCTCAGGTACTCGAGCATATGAATATTCTGCCGGATGCTCAGCCATTGAAGGTGGTATCAACAGTGAAAAGCTGAAACACACGAATTAGTCTGGACAGTGGCGGCGAGATCGTGACAATAGTCACGAAACATCATTACTAAACATAAGGATAGCCATGCACACTCTTGACGCCATTCAACAACGCCGTGCCACCAAACAGTTCGATACCCAGCATGTGATGACGCTGGAAGAGAAAAAAGCGCTGCTCAATATTGCGCTGCAAAATGCGCCCAGCGCGTTTAACCTGCAACACTGGCGTCCGTTGCTGATTGAAGATCGTGCGCAGCGTGAAAAAATCCGTGAATCCGCCTGGGGTCAGGCACAGGTGACAGACGCTTCAATGCTGGTCGTGTTGTGCGGCGATCTGCTGAGTTGGGAATCACAGGTGAAAACCATCTGGGGAGAAGCGGCAGAGCCCGTTCAGCAGTTTATGTTCCCGGCTATCGATCAATATTACCGCGGCAAAGCGCAGGTACAGCGCGACGAGATCATGCGCAGCAGCGGGATTTTCGCTCAAACGCTGATGCTGGCCGCCAAAGCTCAGGGCTATGATTCTTGCCCGATGGACGGTTTTGATTTCGACGCCGTTGGCAAGATCATCAACAAACCAGAGCATTACCAGATCGCCCTGATGGTGGCGATTGGTAAAGGCATCGGCCAGCCTTATCCACGCATCGGCAAATTGCCGTTGGATGAAATTGTAAAGGTCGACCGTTTTTAATCGCACCCGCTTCACCGTTCTCTTTCCCCGTTGGGAAAGAGAACATCCTCCTGTCAATCTCCAACCTCCTTTGCCGAAAATCTCTCAGGGCAGGGTAATTGCCTGATTAAAAGCTGGAATATCACCCCCATTTACCGGTGGTAGTTAAGAAATAGCAACTATACTAAAAGCTCACACCGCCTGTGTGGCAGAGTTCTAGTCGATAAGGTTATAGCCGTTCCAATTTGTACGAACTGAATAACATCACACAGCCCAACTAAACTGTAAGTTCGCGAGGTGGTCCATGCTATACGTTGATATTCCAAGCCGTGAAGAGTTCTCCCGTTTATCCGATGTCCGCTCTGATGCCTGTATTTCCATCTACCTTGAAACTTCTCCGCTGCGCCAAAAATTAGAAGCCAGCAAAATTCAACTGGGCAACTTTATTAAAGAGGCATTGCAGCAGGTTGCGGAAAAAGGTTTGGATAAACGCCGCTTA
Organism: Serratia sp. YWN4; assembly: GCF_055790845.1. NCBI lineage: Bacteria > Pseudomonadati > Pseudomonadota > Gammaproteobacteria > Enterobacterales > Yersiniaceae > Serratia > Serratia sp. YWN4. The sequence goes on along the minus strand of NZ_CM147696.1, from coordinate 2,735,830 downwards.
GCCCTGTTGGAGGAAGAACTTTATTCGGTGTTGGAAGATGAGGATTTTTGGGATCTGCATGCGCGCAGCCTGGCCATTCTGGCCACACCGGACAGCATTACCACTTACCGTTTGGCGAACGAACTGCCCAACCAGCTTGAAGTAAGCGGGCGTTTCTACCTTAAACCTTTGCTGCGGGCGCTGACATTCCCTCATTCAGCTTATGTGCTGGCGTTGTCTGAGAATCAGACGCGCCTGATCGAATTTTTTGCCGATGTACCGCCTGTGGAAGTTGCGGTGCCGAATATGCCATCTCACAAACGTGACGCCATGGGGGATGCTGCCTTAAACGATCATCATCATGGCGCGGTGCATCATAAGGTACGGCTGGCACAATATACCCGTAAAGTCGACCAAGCCTTGCGCCCACTCTTTGCCAACCATGATTACCCGCTGATTTTGGTCACTACCGAGCCCTTGGCTTCTATTTATCGTGCCACCAATTCGCTACCGAATCTTACCGATGAAACGCTTTTCAGCAATGCCGAGCATCTGGGGGCATCTGAGCTGGTGACCCAGGTTCGTCCACTGCTGGAAAACTATTATCAGGCGCAGCTGAATGCCTTGAAGTCACGCTTCGAAGCCCGCTCTGGTGAGCGGCGGGTGACGCAGGATCTGTCCGATGCAGCCCGTGCGGCCACCTTTGGTGCCATCGATCTGCTGCTGATTAATATCGACAGCAGCGTGAACGGAACCATTGATGATGAAGGCTTGATCTCCTTCAGCGGCAGCGGTGATGAGGCTAGTTACGGGATTATCGATGAGATTGCCAAACGGGCGATGGCTACCGGAGCCAGGGTACTGGCAGTGCGTAGCGAAGATCTGCCATCCGGTGCCGATCTCAACGCGATATTACGTTATCCGCTGTAAAATCAGTCGCCAGTTCAAGCCCCGAACAGGGGCTTTTTTGTACCTGCTGTTCCACTGACTACAGGCAAAAGAAAAGCCGGATAGTCAGGCTATCCGGCTTTGGCTCAACGAAATGCTACTGATTTATTTCAATCAATAATCAATGGCATCACGGATAATCGGGCAGGTCATACAGTGGCCGCCGCCGCGCCCACGGCCCAGTTCACTGCCAACAATCTCAATCACCTCAACCCCTTCTTTACGCAGTTGGGTATTGGTTTTGGTGTTACGGTCGTAAGCCAGAACCACGCCTGGAGACAGAGCAACCATGTTGTTACCGCTGTCCCATTGTTGGCGTTCGGTGTCGTAGTCGTTGCCTTCGGTTTCCACGACGCGCAGTTTCTTCAGGTTCAGAGCCCCGGCGATCGCTTCAACAAAGGTGCCTTTGTCACGGCTCAGTTTCATGCCGGTTGGGCCGTCATCTGGGCGCAAGGAGAAGGTCTTGATCTGATCGACGATCGCAGGGTAGAGCGTGACCACATCACGATCGCAGAAGGTGAATACCGTATCCAGGTGCATAGCGGCACGCAGTTTTGGCATTGCAGCAATCATCACCCGCTCAACACCGGAGTGTTTGTTGGCAAACAGTGCGGCCGCCAACTGGGTGATCGCCTGATGCGAAGTCCGTTCGCTCATGCCAATCAGCACCGTTTTATTACCGATCGGCATCACATCGCCCCCTTCCAGAGTGGCGGTACCGTGATGCACCGTTGGATCCCCCCACCAGACGTTAACATTACCCGCAAAGTCTGGATGGAATTTGTAGATAGCCGTCGTCAGAATGGTTTCTTCGTGGCGGGCAGGCCAATACAGCGGGTTCAATGTGACACCGCCATAGATCCAGCAGGTGGTATCGCGGGTATATAAGGTGTTGGGCAGCGGCGGCAGCAGGTACTCAGTAATGCCCACCGCCTCGCGGATCAGTTTCAGTTCTTCGTGATCGGCATAGCCTTCTTTTGCCAGCTCGGTGGTGGAGAGGCCGCCAATCAGCACCTCAGCCAGAGCGCGTGGTGCCAAGCCATCCAGGAAGCTGCGGGTTTCATTGAGGATCCCCAGCGACACTTCATTCGGCACAATCTGCTGATCCAGGATCCATTTTCTGGCTTCCGGCAGCGCCAGCGTTTCTGCCAGCAGATTGTGCATCTCAACCACATCAACGCCGTGTTCGCGCATCTTGGTCATAAAGTCAAAATGGTCACGCTTGGCGCGTTCAACCCACAGCACATCATCAAACAGCAGTTCATCACAATTGCTTGGCGTCAGCCGGTTGTGCGCCTTGCCTGGCGCACAAACCATCACTTTATGCAATTTCCCTACTTCTGAATGTACACCAAACTTAGTCTGTGTCTTTTTTTTAGTCGACATAATGACTTGCCTCAATCAGATAGTAATAACGCCCGTTGCAATGTTGTAGATTGCAACCACCGCGGCGACCATAACGATAACGAAGAGCCCCATTTCAGCCGTATTGTTGAACAGTTTTGCATGCTGTTCACGTTTGGCCATAATGTACAACAGCGTGCCTGGGCCATAGATAATGGCCGACAGCAGCAGATACTTCATCCCTCCGGCATACAGCATTAACAGTGAGTAGAAAGTGGCGATAACCGCAATAATCAGGTCTTTCTTGTGGTCTCTTTTATCGTTTTCGTAGGTTTCCCCAGTCCAGGCCAGTTTCAACCCGTATGCCCCAACCAGCAGGTAAGGGATCAGGGTCAGTGAGCTGGTCAGTTCAAGCGCCAGTTGGAATGCATATTGGCTGAACAGGGTCAGGATCAAGAACACCTGAATGGTGACGTTGGTTAACCAGACGGCGGAAGAAGGGACGGCGTTACTGTTCTCTGTACTAAACACCCTTGGCATGCTTTTGCTTTTCGATGCGGAGAACAACACTTCTGCCGCCAGCAGTGACCAGGAAAGGTAAGCACCAAGCACAGAAACAATCAGGCCCACGCTGATAAAGATGGCACCCCAGCGCCCCACGATGGCTTCCAGCACGCCAGCCATGGAAGGCTGACGTAACGCGGCCAAATCAGGACGCAGCATCACACCGTAAGACAGCATGGTGATCAGCACCAGCAGGCACAGTACGCCGATAAACCCCATCACCGTTGCAATACCGACATGGCTGCGCTCTTTGGCATAGCGGGAGTAAACGCTGGCCCCCTCAATACCTAGGAACACAAACACCGTAACCAGCATGGTGCTGCGTACCTGGCTGAACAAGGATTCAGGTTCAACCGTAGGGACGATAGCCGCCGCCGCATGCCCGACATAGCCATAGTCATTAAGGTGAGACAAATCGCCAACATTGGCCGCAACTTGCGGTGCGCCCCAGAAGTTGAGCGCGAAAAGGTCACCTTTGAAGGCAAAAATCAGCACAATAACAAAGAGGATAATCGGCAGGATTTTGGCGATAGTGGCAATGGTATTGATGGCCGCTGCGCTTTTCACCCCACGGAGTAACAGAATATGAAAGCCCCACAGAATGACCGAAGCCACTATTACGGCAGGGATGGTATTACCGTCACCAAATATTGGGAAGAATGCCCCCAAGGTTGATTTAATCAGCACAAAGTAGGAGACGTTACCAATACAGGTACCGGCCCAGAATCCTAGTGCTGAGGCAAACCCGAGATAATCACCAAATCCTTCTTTGGCATAAATAAATACGCCGGAATCCAGTTCGGGTTTACGTTGAGCCAAGGTTTGGAAAACAAACGCCAGCATTAACATCCCACCGCCCGCAATACACCACGCGATGATGGCACCAAACCCACCCGTTGCACGCCCAAAGGTCGCCGGTAAAGAAAATATCCCGGCACCTATCATGGAACCCACCACCAATGCGGTGAGAGACCATAGGGACAGTTTATTCGTTGATGAACTTGTCATGGTTTTCCTTACTGACACCAAGTCATAAGTTATGTGTTATTAAAGGCTAACGTTACGCACTCACGATTTAAATCATAGTCATAACCGCCAATTTTTCCTGCCCAGAGAAAATCCTTTACGCTCATTGACAGCACAGTTGCTTTTAATCGATTGAACCCCCCCTATCAGACAGAATAAAACACTAGAAATTTTATTTATTCTGGCTAATAGCGCTTCACTCAGGTAAAAATAAAAATATTATTTTATTTTTACCTCTGAGAGGTAGAGATAGATGGCTGGGTTATTGCTGCGTGGAAAGATAAGGTTATTTCTATTTTTCTTTTAATTAAAAATTGACATAACGCTATTCTGTCATGAAGTTGTCACGTAAAGATGGTAGCCAAACGCGCAAACCATCAAGCCGGGTTAATTGGAAAAAACGTGCTTTTCGATAACGGTTAATTTGACCAAGGAATAACGCTGTGCACGCCATGCTCACTGACAATTATGCATTGTGCAGATAACGTTATTGTACTAAAATTATTTTTATAAAAAACAGTAGGGTGCATCATGATTGCACTGAGTAATTGGTGGTAGCATAATGATTAAAAACGTAAGCCAGCACGCTTTAAAAAGCCTGAGCTGTTTTGCCGCAGTGACTTTCTTCTCAACAAGCCAAATTTGTGCCTATGAGTGCTTTCTCAACGCTAATGCCATGAGCATCTTATACTTCCTGTCAATCATATCTAAACCATTGTTTTTTATCATCATAGGCTATATGGATGAAGTAGAGGAACTGACCAAAAAAGATATCGCGGTAAAAATAAAGTCCATTATTTTGATCATGCTGTTTTGGAATATCGTTTTATCATTGATCAAGACGACATATATACAGCAAGGCTATCTCTTGCAGAATGGCATACTGCTGAATATGGGCATCATCTATTTGATTTACCCGGTCATCCTGAAAGGCATTAAGCATTTGAGAGTGACAGCGTTTTTTTTCGCCAGCCTGGTGGCCGTTATTGCGTTGCTTGATATTTTCAGCCCGTTGGATACCCAAGATGACCCGCTGTTTATTTCCAGTTATTCGTTTATCTGGATCTGGGGCGGGTACTACATTTTTGGCCACATGCTCGGTTCTGAACAAGGGCGCTTGTTCACCAAAAGAGTGCGCGTGCTTGGGTTGGCAAAAATAATGCTTATTCCAATTGGAGTCTCAATGTACTTTTATGAGCGTTATTTATCAACCCATGTACAACCCAGCGTCGCTGGCTGGTTTGTGCTAGAGCACATTCATCTGTTGGCCATGAGCCTAGTACTGTTTATTTTGTTTGATAATATCAATATCAAAAACCGGCTGATCACCAATGTGGTCGAGTTTATCAGCCCGGCGATGGTAGGAGTGTATATCGTTCACTACAGCGTGTTTTACTTCATTACCACGCTGTATCACTTCGACGATATTACATTAAAGTTTACGCTGTTGGTGTTGGTTTTTATTGCCTCGGTGATTATTTGCCGTTTGTTACTTCTGAACAGATTCACAGCTAGAATCATTTCCTTTTGAATTTTCTGGCAGGGCGGCAACAGGTATCCGACGAATATTAATGCCGGTAATAGCTAATGCCAGCGTCATTAACGGCGCAGCAATATTAAACACGGCAAACGGCATATACCCCATGGTCGAAACCCCTAAGACGGCGGCCATATAAGCACCGCAAGAGTTCCATGGCACCAACGGTGAAGTAACAATACCGGCGTCAGAAACAATACGCGACAGGTTCTCTGGTGCCAGCCCACGTTTGGCGAATTCGCCACGGAACAGGCGGGTTGGCAGCAGCAGGGCAATATACTGATCGCCAGCGGCGATGTTAAGACCAATGGCGGTTGCCACAACAGAGGCAAACAGGCGGACAACGCCTTTGGCCCGCAGCAGCAGTGGGGTGACCAGTTTATTGAGCAAGCCAAAGTCATCCACCATAATCCCGAAGGTAACCGCTCCGATGATCAACCAAATGGTCAGCAACATGCTGTCCATTCCGCCGCGAGAAAGCAGGGCATCGATCTGCGCTATCCCCGAATTTTCCTGAAAACCGTTTGCCATCGCCAACCAAATGGCTTTAATCGCCTGCAACGGCGTGGCTAAATCCGGTTCTGCAATAAACCGCACGATAACCTGTGGCTGCATAAATGTGGCCATCACACCGGCCAGCAATGCCGAACACATAATAGCCAGTGAGGCCGGTACTTTACATACCGATAATCCCAACAGGAACACCAGCGGCATCAGGTTCCACGGCGTGATGTGGAACAGCTCACTGAATCGGGAAAGTTCATTATTGGTGACCGTAACATCAAAACCATTTTTATTGATGCCCAAAATGATAAAGGCCACCAAGGCGATAATACCGGCAGGAATGGTGGTCCATAGCTGCGCACGGATGTGTTTATACAAGGGGACGCCATTCAACTGAGCTGCCAGCACGGTACTTTCCGACAGCGGAGAGATCTTGTCACCCACGTAAGCCCCGGAGATAACCGCTCCGGCAGTGACTTCTGGCGATAGCCCCAACATGTTGGCCAAACCCACCAACCCAACGCCCAGCGTACCGGCCGTCGTCCAAGAGCTACCGATGCTCATTGATACGCCGACACAAATCAGGAAAGCGATAGGGAAGAACCAGTTCGGCGTGATCATCTGGATACCGTAATACACCATCGTCGGGATGGTGCCGGACATATTCCAGGTTCCAATCAGCGCCCCTACGGAAAACAGGATAAAGATTGCGCCAACAACGGTTGAGATGCCTTTACGCCCAGATTCAGAGACTTCATCCCAGGTGTGGCCATTCTTTAAAACGATCACTGCGGTGATCATGGTGCTAATAATGATCGCCACCTGTAACGGGCCGTTGACTGCATCCAAGCCAAACAAAGCAACAGAAGACCCCACCAAAACGATCAGGGTAAATACCGGAATCAGTGCATCAAGATAACTTGGTGCCTTCACCGTGCGGGGGGTTTTGGAATCAATGGCCATATGCACTCCACAGACAAATAAGACAATGGGATTGCCGAGGTTTTTAAGATGGTTGTACTGCTATACCCAGGGTAGCTACTGCGCTAAGTATAGCTTGCGGCGACATATCGCAATGATTATTTGCACAATTGTGCGGCTTACCGGGCAAGCTGATGAATATGGCGCTCTCCTGCTGAAACTGGAGAGCGCTCTGGGAGAAAACTCTACTTTTCCAAGACCTCGACAAATTTGGCTAACCATTGTGGGTGTGCTGGCCAGGCCGGAGCAGTAACCAAATGGCCATCAACATGTGCCTGATCGATGCCGATATCGGCATATTCTCCGCCGCTCAACCGCACCTCAGGGGCGCAGGCCGGGTAAGCACTACAGGTGCGCCCCTTGAGCACGCCAGCCGCCGCCAATAATTGCGGGCCGTGACAAACGGCGGCAATCGGTTTGCGTGCGGCATCAAATTCTTGAATTAATTCAATCACTCGCGGGTTGAGACGCAGATATTCTGGCGCTCGGCCGCCAGGAATCAGCAGGGCGTCATAGTCTTCAGAGCGTGTTGTAGCAAAATGAGCATTCAGCACAAACCGGTGGCCCGGTTTTTCACTGTAGGTCTGTGCGCCATCAAAATCATGAATGGCCGTCATAATGTAATCGCCTTTGCTTTTGTCTGGGCACACGGCATCAACGGTATAACCCAGCATTTGCAATGCCTGGAAAGGCACCATGGTTTCATAATCTTCGGCGTAATCACCAACCAGCATCAGTATCTTTTTCTTGGACATTGTGAACATCTCAGGTGGAGGAAAAACACTGTTAGTTATAGCCCATCGGTAGAAAGATGGGTGAGGGTAAAAGTCTCAACATTAATAAAAATCTGGATCACCGCAGCACTGCTTGGCATGCTGTATAAGGGTACGCCAAGCGCCTGAAGCTGTTTGGTGCTGGGGTAATGCTACATCGACAGAAATGACCGGAGGAACAAATGAGTCGTCTTACTGCAAAGGATTTCCCCCCAGAACTGCTCGAACTTTACGATTATTATGCCCATGGACTGATTTCCCGACGTGAGTTTTTTGAGCGCGCAGCCCGCTTTGCGGTGGGCGGGATCGCCGCCACCACACTCATCGGCTCACTGCTTCCCGATTATGCTCTCGCTCAGCAGGTTGAGTTCACCGATCCTGATATCATCCCACAATACATTAATTATCCTTCCCCCAACGGCCACGGTCAGGTGCGTGGTTATCTGGTGCTCCCAGCCAAAGTGCAAGGGCCGGTTCCCGGCGTGGTGGTGGTGCATGAGAACCGCGGGCTGAATCCGTATATCGAAGACGTTGCGCGCCGCCTGGCAAAAGCCGGGTTTGTTGCGCTCGCACCGGATGGGTTGAGTTCCGTGGGCGGCTACCCCGGTAACGACGACAAAGGAAGGGAATTGCAGCTTCTGGTCGATCCTGAAAAGCTGATGAATGACTTTTTCGCCGCCATCGAGTTCCTGATCAAGCACCAGGCGACCACCGGCAAAGTTGGGATCACCGGCTTTTGCTACGGCGGGGGTGTGGCCAATGCGGCGGCCGTCGCTTATCCAGAACTGGGTGCCGCAGTGCCATTCTATGGCCACCAGTCCAAAGCAGAAGATGTGTCACGCATCAAAGCACCGTTGCTGCTTCACTATGCCGCACTGGATACCCGCATCAATGAAGGGTGGCCAGCTTACGAGGCCGCACTCAAAGCGGCAGGTAAAACCTATGAAGCCTATATTTATCCGGGCGTAAATCACGGGTTCCATAACGACTCTACGCCGCGTTATGACGAAGCCGCCGCTAAACTCGCCTGGGACAGAACCCTGGCCTGGTTCCGGCACTATTTGGCATGAGGCCCAAGATGGCGGCTAGACTCGTTTTAGCCGCCATGAAATTGGCTCAAAGCGCACCGCAGGTTTTCATACTTAATTTTACTCTGGAGGTATAGTATTTCAGACCTGCCAGCAGGTTAACTGACTGGATTCTATGCAAGCCACAGAATTTTTTTAGAGAACTTATCTATGACGGATTTTTCCGCCTTATTACAGCAAGGCATAGGCAACGCCTGGTTATTTATCCCCAGTGCCATTTTGCTTGGCGCACTGCACGGCCTAGAGCCCGGGCATTCCAAAACGATGATGGCTGCGTTTATCGTTGCCGTCCGGGGCACCATAAAACAGGCTGTTCTGTTGGGGTTGGCTGCCACGCTGTCACACACGACTGTTGTATGGTTGATAGCCTTTGGCGGGATGTACCTGAGCCGCCAATTCACCGCAGAAGCCAGTGAACCGTATTTCCAACTTATCTCTGCGGTGATTATTTTGACCACGGCTTTATGGATGTTTTGGCGCACCTGGCGCGGAGAGCAGCAATGGAAGGCAGGGCATGAGCCTCATGAACATGATGAATCACTGCTGATTGATACGGGGCACGGGCAAGTTGAGTTATCGATTTTTGAACAAGGCATGCCTCCTCACTGGCGTTTAAAAAATCTATCAGGACAACATTGGGGAGCCCAAAAGGTTACCGTCACCACGTTGAGGGAAAACGAGGCTCCGCAACTTTTTGAGTTTGAAGAACACGGGGACTTTTTACAGTCAGTGCACCCGATCCCTGAACCTCACAATTTCACCGCGCGTTTATCGTTGACACATGGCGGGCATTCACATGATTACGAGGTCATGTTCAAGGAGCACGATCACGCGGAACTGACAGGGCTGGATGTCTCTTCTCAGGAATATCAGGACGCTCATGAAAAAGCACATGCCAGTGATATCAAACGGCGTTTTGCCAATCGTAACGTCACCACCGGTCAAATCGTCCTTTTTGGCCTGACCGGTGGGTTGATCCCATGCCCGGCCGCTATCACGGTACTTTTGTTGTGCATCCAAGTGAAAGCATTCACCCTGGGTGCCGCTTTGGTGTTGTGCTTCAGTATCGGGCTGGCACTCACTTTGGTGGCGGTCGGTGTTGCCGCAGCCTATAGCGTCCAGCGAGCGACACAGCGTTGGAGCGGTTTCAACACGCTGGCGCGTAGAGCACCTTATTTTTCAAGCGTGTTAATCGCCGTTGTCGGTATCTACATGGGATACCATGGTTGGGCGGGGTTGATGAAATAATTCAATATTCCCCCCAAATGTACCGAGCGAAGTAGGGTTAACTCTCTGAACATCAATCAACTTTAAGAGATTTCATGGATAAACACATTGCCCCCGTTGCACTCGAAAAAGCCTATCGCTTGATCAACCACGGCCCGACGATCCTGGTTTCTTCTCGCTATGAGCAAGTCGATAATGTAATGGCCGCCGCCTGGATCTGTGGGCTGGATTTCTCACCACCGAAGTTAAGCGTGGTGCTGGATAAATCGACTAAAACTCGCGAACTGATCGAGGGTGGTGGCACTTTTGTGGTGCAGGTGCCTACGGTGGCGCAACTGCAATTGACCTATGAAGTGGGTAACCGCAGTCTGTTCACAGAGCCGGATAAACTGGCGCGTTCCGGGGTGACACTGTTTAGCATCGACGGCTACGATCTGCCTTTTGTGACCGGATGTGCCGCCTGGCTGGCATGCCGCTTAATCCCGGAGCCGCACAATCAGCAAACCCACGACCTGTTCATTGGCGAAGTGATCGGTGCATGGGCTGATACGCGCGTGTTCAAACAGGGGCATTGGCACTATGAAACCGCAGATCCCTCACTGCGCAGTTTGCACTACATTGCCGGCGGGCAATTCTATGCCATTGGTGAGACACTGACGGCCAGCAAACAGAAGTGATAAGAAAAGGAAAGCCCCGATGCACAGAGAACGCCACAGCATAGAAAAGATCGGCTGGCTGCGCGCCGCAGTTTTAGGTGCCAATGACGGCATTGTTTCTACCGCCAGCCTGCTATTGGGCGTTGCTTCAGCCAACGCCACTCACAGCAGCATTCTGCTGACGGGGATTGCGGGCTTGGTGGCTGGCGCGATGTCGATGGCAACTGGGGAATATGTCTCGGTTTCTTCCCAGTCTGATACGGAAAAAGCCGCGCTGGCCGAAGAGCAGGCTGAACTGCATGCCGATTATCCGGGTGAACATCGCGAGTTAACCTCTATTTATGTGCATCGCGGGCTGGATCTGGCGTTAGCCAAACAAGTGGCAGAAAAGCTGATGCAGCATGACGCTCTAGGTGCCCACGCCCGCGATGAACTGGGTATTTCAGAAATCACTACCGCACGCCCATTGCAGGCGGCGCTGGCTTCGGCGACGAGCTTTGCCGTTGGAGCGGTACTGCCGCTTTGCGTTGCGCTGATTGCGGCTGCGCAGGCGATCCCGGCCATTGCGCTATCAGCGTTGTTGTCGCTGGCGATCTTAGGCGGCATCGCCGCTAAAGCCGGGGGCGCCCCCATCGGCCCCGGCATTATCCGCATCACATTCTGGAGTGCGCTCGCCATGGGGGTATCATCCGGCGTGGGGGCGTTATTTGGTTTGATAGCAGGTTGAAGGTTTTAACTATCGAGGCAATCATATCAACGTGGAGTTATGTGCTTTACTTAGGATAATAGAATGACTTATTTCTGAACTTTCTAGCTGCCTTGTCACGAAGTAAAGTCCACAGAGGAAGGTTGTATTATCATGACTCAGATTTTCACTTTAACATTATCCCCCTCGCTAGACAGTGCAACAACCACCGCCAAAATCTACCCAGAAGGGAAACTGCGCTGCACTACGCCGATATTTGAACCCGGCGGCGGGGGCATCAATGTCGCCCGCGCCGTTGTATATCTTGGTGGCCAAGCTCACGCGATTTTCCCCATTGGTGGCCCGACAGGCGAACATTTAAAAGATTTGCTCGATCGAGAAGGCATTCATACGGAAACCTTGCGAACCCAGGACTGGACGCGGCAAAACCTGCATGTCCATGCAGACAATAGCGGCGAGCAGTTTCGTTTTGTTATGCCGGGTGCGCGCCTGAATGAAGCAGAGTTTGATCAGCTTGTGGAGCGCGTGCACCAGATCCCTTCAGGTTCAATTCTGGTTATCAGCGGCAGCTTGCCGCCAGGGACCGCCCTTGAAAAATTAACCTATTTGGTGCAGCAGGCGCAGGCGATGGGCTTGCAATGTATCGTTGATAGTTCTGGCGATGCGTTAAAGGCTTGCCTGGATTTGGGCGGGCTGGCGTTGGTAAAACCCAATCAGAATGAGCTTTCGGCACTGATCGGTCGATCATTAGAACACCCTGACGATGTGCGCAGTGCCGCCCAGGAATTGGTTCAGTGCGGTGCCGCCGAGCGGGTGGTGGTGTCGCTTGGGCCACAGGGGGCATTGGCCGTCGATCGGGCTCATTGTGTGCAGATAGTGCCGCCGCCGGTGAAGAAAATGAGTACCGTTGGGGCAGGTGACAGCATGGTAGGGGCGATGACCTTGAAACTGGCGCACGGCGCCGATCTGATCGATACCGTGCGCTTTGGCGTAGCCGCCGGTAGTGCTGCCACGCTTAATTTTGGGACGCGTCTTTGTTCATTAGAAGATACTCAGCGGCTGTATCACTATATCTGCAAGAATTCGCATTAGCGGGCAGCCAGCAAACTGCTGCTAAATCTTCTGGGCTGGTAGGGTGATTCTGCTTTCAGTGTGATGGAGTTCTTTGTACAGGTTAACCATGTACAGCATGATCACCAGCGAGAATGGCAACCCGCACAATACCACCGCCGTTTGCATCGCCCCGAAGCTCCCGGCATACAGCAAACCAGCACACACCAGCGTGGTGACTGACGCCCAGAAAATCCGCAGCCAGGCGGGTGCATCATCACTGCTGGTTCCCCCGATGCTGGAGAGATTGGCAATCATTAGCGTTCCTGAATCAACCGGCGTCAAAAACAGCACAAAGCTAATCAAGATCGTGAAACCGGTGGTGATTTGCGTATAGGGCAGATACTCAAGCAGTTGAAATACCGCCATTGGCGGATCGGAGATGGCCACTTTGCCAAGCAGAGTATTACCTTGCTCCAAGACTAAACTGATAGCGGTATTACCAAAGATCGACAGCCATGCCAGCGTAAAACCCAAAGGGATTAACATTACGCCAAGGATTAGTTCGCGAATGGTACGGCCTTTAGAAATCCTGGCGATAAACATCCCGACAAATGGAGCCCATGCCACCCACCACGCCCAATAGAATAGCGTCCATGCCCCTTGCCATTGGCGGGCTTTGCCATACAGATAGACATCAAAGCTCTTACCGACCAGCGAAGAGAGATAATCCCCGGTATTCTGCAATAACCCGTTGATCAGATTGAGCGTTGGGCCATTCAGAAAGACAAACAGCAGCAACAGACTCAAAAAGCCGATATTGATATTCGACAACATGGCAATCCCTTTCTCTACGCCAGTCACCGCAGCAAGCGTGGCCACGATCATCATCACCACGATCAGCATCAGCAACACATACGGGGCTTGGGGAATATCAAACAGGTAGTTCAAGCCAGAATTGAGCAGTAATGCGGCGATCCCCAGATTGGTAACCATTGAAATAACGGTCACCAGAATCCCGAAGCTATCGACCAAGTGGCCAATCCAACCGTGGATCCGCTCACCAAACATCGGATACAAGGCCGAACGTAAAGCCAGGGGCAATCCACGACGATAGGCAAAGTAGGCTAATGCGGTAGCAATCAGCGCATACAGCGCCCAACCGTGCAACCCCCAATGGAGAAAGGTAATGACCATCGCCTGACGAGCAGCCTGCGGCGTTCCGCCTGCCCCTTCCGGTGGCTGTAGAAAGTGATCAAGAGGTTCGTAAGCACCGTAATAAATCAACGCAATGCCGATCCCGGCGGAGAATAACATCGAGATCCAGGAGAGATAGTTAAACTCGGGAGCTTCGTTCTCTTTGCCTAACTTGATCTGCCCGAAACGTGACAGCGCCAGCCAGAATACAAACACCATGCAAACCACCATCAGCAGCATGTAGTACCAGCCAAAGACATCTGACATCCATATTTGGGCTTCACTTAACCATTGCTGACTACCGGTGGGAAAAAATGCCACCAACAGGCCCAATAGCAGAATAACCGTTGCTGAAGTGAAAAAAACGGGGGCATTAAGTCGTATCGATTCTTCATCGACGGATTTTGGACTCATCACTGTCATTTGTCAGTTCCATGATGCAAAGGTTGTTGAACGATACCATCCGCAAAAACCAAACGATTTATTAACATTTAAAAACCGTTTGTTTTACATTTTTGCAGCATATAGTATGTTGATTGAACGTTCAATCAATGAATTTTCATGTACTATGGGGTGAGTCCACATCACTTTCGGAGGCCAGATGTACCGCAAAGACATTCCAGAACAGAGAAAAGAGCAGCTGATTAACGCGGCTTATGAAGTTATCGGAGAGGTTGGTTTGGCAGGGGTGACCATCTCCCAGGTTGCCAGTTTGGCCGGGATGTCCAGCGGGCTTGTCAGCCACTACTTCGGCGATAAAGAGGCCTTTCTCAACGCGACGATGCGTAAGATGTTGCGCGATCTCCATGACGCCATTGCTGAGCGCCGTAAAAATGCGGATAACTCCGTGAAGGCACAACTTTTTGCCATCATTGACGGTAACTTTCACCCTAGCCAGACCAATCCTCTGTCAATGCGCATCTGGCTCGACTTTTGGGCCGCAAGCATGCATCAGCCAGCGCTGAGCCGCTTGCAGCGCGTTAACGATCAGCGCCTGTTTTCAAATATTTGCTATCAATTTCAAAGAAATATGCCAAAGGATAAAGCACGCAAAGCGGCTCGTGGGTTAGCAGCCATGATTGATGGCTTGTGGCTACGCGGCAGCCTGACAGGCACGGTTTTCAACGCCCGCAAGGCCAGTGAAATCGCTTATGACTATGTTGAAAGCATTTTATCTTCAAGCACTTAATCACTTCACCAATAGACTAGAAGGAACATGTTAATGGCAAGATTTCCGGTACAGCGGCTTTATATTGATGGTCAATTGACCGATGCCAGCGGTTCTGAAACGTTTCACACCATCAACCCCGCGAACGGCGAAATCCTCGCAGAGGTGCAACGTGCTACCGAAGCTGACGTGGAACGTGCGGTGGTGAGTGCCGAGCGTGGGCAAAAAATCTGGGCGGCGATGACCGGGACCGAACGTTCACGCATTTTGCTGCGTGCCGTTGAGATCCTCCGTCAACGTAACGATGAGTTGGCGCAGCTTGAAACGTTAGACACCGGCAAGGCTTACTCTGAAACATCAGCCGTGGATATCGTTACCGGTGCCGATGTGCTGGAATATTATGCTGGGCTGGCTGACGCCTTCGAAGGAGGGCAATACCCGTTACGCGACACCAGCTTCTTTTATACGCGCCGTGAACCACTGGGCGTAACCGCCGGGATCGGAGCCTGGAATTACCCGATTCAGATCGCGCTGTGGAAATCGGCTCCCGCTCTGGCTGCCGGTAACGCCATGATCTTTAAGCCAAGCGAAGTAACCCCCTTGAGTGCACTGAAACTGGCCGAAATTTATACCGAAGCCGGTCTGCCAGATGGCGTGTTTAATGTTCTGCAAGGTGCCGGGCGTTACGTCGGCCAATTGCTGGCCGAGCATCCACGTATTGAAAAAATCTCCTTTACCGGTGGGGTTGAAACCGGCAAGAAAGTGATGGCTAGCGCGGCCGCCTCTTCACTGAAAGAGGTCACCATGGAGCTTGGTGGTAAATCACCGCTCCTGATCCTGCCAGATGCCGATATCGAACTGGCAGCAGATATCGCCATGATGGCCAACTTCTACAGTTCGGGTCAGGTTTGTACTAACGGAACCCGCGTGTTTGTTCATCGTTCACAAAAGGCCGCGTTGGAGCAGGCATTAATCACGCGTGTTAAACGCATTCGCCTTGGCGATCCGATGGATCCTCTTACAAACTTTGGCCCGCTGGTCAGTTTCCAACATATGGAAAACGTGCTGCGCCATATCGAAAGCGGCAAGGCTGAAGGCGCACGCCTGCTTTGCGGCGGTGCTCGCGAAACCTCGGGCGCTTTCGCGCAAGGGGCGTATGTGCAACCGACCATTTTTACCGACTGTGAAGATCATCACACCATCGTCAAAGAAGAAATCTTTGGCCCGGTGATGAGCATTCTGACCTATGACGATGAGCAGGAGGCCATCGCCCGAGCCAATAACACCCAATTTGGTTTGGCTGCTGGCGTGGTGACGCGCGATCTGGCGAAGGCGCACCGAACCATTCATCAGTTGGAAGCCGGTATTTGCTGGATCAACGCTTGGGGTGAGTCGCCCGCACAGATGCCGGTCGGTGGTTATAAGCAGTCCGGCGTCGGGCGTGAAAATGGCATCAGCTCACTGGCGCACTACACGCGCATCAAGTCAGTTCAGGTTGAACTCGGTACTTTCAGTTCGATATTTTAACCGCATCTATTGGAGTATTTATGAGTAATATCAGGGAGTATGACTACATCATTATCGGTGCTGGATCGGCAGGCAATGTGTTGGCAACGCGCCTGACCGAAGATGCTGATGTGACAGTGTTATTGCTGGAAGCCGGGGGCCCGGACTATCGTCAGGATTTCCGCACCCAGATGCCTGCGGCGCTGGCTTTCCCGTTACAGGGCCGCCGCTATAACTGGGCTTATCTTACCGATCCTGAACCCTTTATGAATAACCGCCGTATGGAGTGTGGGCGGGGTAAGGGCTTAGGCGGATCCTCGCTGATTAACGGTATGTGTTATATCCGTGGCAACGCTCTGGATTACGATAGCTGGGCGAAAGAACAAGGGCTGGAAAACTGGAGTTATCTGGATTGTTTACCTTATTTTAAAGCTGCGGAACGCCGTGATATCGGCGGCAATGACTATCATGGTGACAACGGCCCTGTTAGCGTCACAACGCCAAAACCGGATAACAACGTGTTGTTCCACGCGATGGTCGAAGCGGCGGTGCAGGCCGGTTATCCACGTACCGACGATCTTAACGGTTATCAGCAGGAAGGTTTTGGCCCAATGGACAGAACCGTCACACCGCGCGGCCGCCGCTCCAGCACCGCGCGCGGTTATCTCGATCAGGCACGTTCACGCCAGAATCTGACCATTGAAGTGCATGCGGTGACTGACCGCATTCTTTTTGATAACCACTGCGCCACCGGCGTGGCCTGGCTGCAAAAAGGAGAAAAACGGCAAGCACGCGCACGGCGTGAAGTGCTGCTTTGTGCCGGTGCTATTGCTTCACCGCAAATCTTGCAGCGCTCCGGCGTCGGCCCAGGCGAACTGCTGAAAGGCTTGGATATCCCGATCGTTCTCGACCTGCCAGGGGTAGGGGCCAACTTGCAGGATCACCTGGAAATGTATTTGCAGTATGAGTGTAAACAACCGGTGTCTTTATCCCCAGCGATGAAACTGCATAATCGGCCCGCGATCGGGGCGGAATGGTTGCTGATGGGGAGCGGTATTGGTGCCAGTAACCACTTTGAGGCCGGTGGCTTTATTCGCAGCCATGAAGAGTTTGAGTGGCCGAATATTCAATACCATTTCTTGCCGGTCGCGGTTAACTATAACGGCTCTAACCCGATAAAAGTCCATAGTTTCCAGGCGCATGTGGGCTCGATGCGTTCGCCAAGCCGCGGGCGCATCCAGGTTCGTTCAAAAGATCCTAATGAGCATCCGAGTATTCTGTTCAACTATATGGCACACGAGCAAGACTGGCGGGAGTTCCGCGCCGGGATCCGTATTACGCGTGAAATCATGCAGCAACGTGCTCTGGAACCGTTCCGCGGCAAAGAGATTTCGCCAGGTATTAATAGGCAAAGTGATGCCGAACTGGATGACTTTGTGCGTAATCATGCAGAAACGGCTTACCATCCGTCCTGCTCAAACGCCATGGGTTACCACAATATGGCGGTGGTCGGGAATGATGGCAAAGTGCACGGCATCGATCGGCTGCGCGTTGTTGACGCCTCAATCATGCCGCAGATCACTACCGGGAACCTGAATGCTCCAACCATTATGATTGCCGAGAAGATCGCCGACGCAATCCGTGGCCGCCAGCCGTTGGCGCGCATTGAGGTGCCTTATTATGTCGCCAATGGTGATCCTGTTCGGCGCTAGCGCTGGAGAGAGTAGGGAAGAAGAAGGTTGATAAAGAAGGCAAGTAAATCCATCGGCTGCGATGGTTTTGCCTGACATATTCGAGGCTCCAAGTCTGTTTGAAATAGACGGTTATTTGGTGATCAGATAACGATATAGAGCCTTTTCAATATCCTGCTTCATGCTGATAAAAAGTAAGATCTCTATGGTCTCACCGTCAAAATCATATATCAGACGATATTCGCTTTCCGTCTCAAGCCTTTCACGTAACAACATGCCTTTATCAGCAACCAGGCTATTGTATCGGTATCGAGTAGGATCCTCTGTGACAGCCGCAAGAGACTTATCAAAGAGTTCATCGACAAAATGTGCTGCTTCATTAGCACCCAGCGTCACACTTTTGAAGGATTCAATTTCCAGCAAGCATTTTAAGGCCGCTGGAGAAACAACGACGTTAAACATCTGTAGGCCTTCTATTTACGAGCTTCTCGCAATTTCTGTCGGATTTCCTCAACGCTCATCCCGTTGCCCTGATGAATATCTTGCTTTGCCAGCATAGCGAATTTGAGCAGGGCATTGGCCTGCCGTTCTAATTCCTGTGCCCGTATTTCAGCTTCCCGTTCAGCGGCGGTTTGAACGAACAGTTCAGCAACACCATTTTTCGTAATATACACACCACCTTCAAAGAGTTCCGGTGAACCCAGACCTTCTCTGGCCGCGCGTTGTGACATTGTATTGGACATTTTTTCCCCTTGAGATATCGCCATTAACGGTGAGCCGCAGTAACTCAGTGTATTGAACTATAGCATCATCTCGATGGTGTGGACAAATTGAGGTCATATCTATACCATGCATTCGGTATCGATCTCATAAGAGAGGGGATAAAAGGTAACTGCTTGATTTGTTGTCATATGGAGGACGACCATGAGCTAATGAACACAGGCAGGTTATTTAACATAATATACATTATGCGCACCTAAATAATGATACGCATAACAGTTGAAATGTCTTGCGGCCTTTTACTGGATTACAGGCTTAATGATCCCCTCATTTTTAGAGACTCAAATAATTCCAAGTGTGCGGGTATATAACCGATGCTGCCTCAGGTAATAAGTAAACTTCTCCATCAACAACGTCGCGTAGGCTTCTTTCATTTTAGGCAGCAACTGATAGTAGATGACACCCTGTCGGAAAAATGAATACGTTCGGCTTTTGCTGGTATTGACCTTGATCGTTCGTTCCAGACCCACGCTGTCACCCGCCTTGCCCAGCAGCGTCAACAGGACTATCGCCAGCGCACTGAACAGAAATAATCGGTCGCGTCGTGCCGGATTTTTGACACGAACCTGACCCATTCCCATGCCAAATCTGTAGTCCTTGATGTCCCGAAAACTGCTCTCGATACCCCAGCGCTGACCATACAGACTCAAGGCCTTGGCAGCGCTCAAATCGACGCGATTACTCGCCAGAAACCACGGCTCTTTCATACCGCTCTTGTGACAGCAATAGACCCGCTCGACCCGCTGTCGTTGCCCGGTAAGCTCCACCTCTTTGAGCGTGCGAGTTCGCCCGGTCGGGGTAAGCCATTCAGTCGCCGGCACCTGAGCCATACCTGGGTAGCCAACGAGAATATTGCTTTTAAAACGAATGATATAGGCAAAACCCAACTCTTGTTCAAGACGTTCAAACAACGCCATATAACCGAAGCCACGGTCCGCCACGACGGTGACAAAAACCCCTTGCGGCAAGGTCTTCCTGAGCTTGGTTAACAGCGCCTTTTCATGAGCGTTGCGTTGCCCTTTGAGCAAGGATTTCTGGTGGGTTTTCCACAGGAGCGGCGTGTTGCGTCCATGGTTGGTTTGCAAGCTGATAACCAGGGTGCTGTGGTCATCAGTATCAAACTCAGTCCAATCCATGGAGACGACGATGTCAGTACGTTCAGCCACCACATAGGGAACCCAGTCATCAAACAGGCTCCAGACGTTTAGTTTAGTGTTGGTGAGCAGTCTATCAACCTGCTTGACGGCGTGCTTTCGCTCAAGGCCGCTTGCCAAAGAGAGCCCATTGCCAATTGCATGGATGGCCAATGAGCCCGACTCAATCACCCCGTGGGTTGCATTGGCGAGCGACAATACACGCTTGGCATGCATGTCCTGCCCGAATATGTCATCAATGTGGTTAAGGATTATTTCGTGGTTAAGCATGGAGATTGTCTGCTCGTTATTAGCGGGTCAATAACGGAGATCATACCTCAGAAGCCGTACCATGCCTCACTCATATGAGGGGATAGCTAAGGATTACAGGTCGTCCGGTTGTTTTTCTTCGGGACTTGATTTAAATGAAACAATTGATACTGACCGTGGCTGCAACGGCATGCCTTACTCTTCCTGCGCTGGCGATTGTAGGTATGCAGGTCGATCATTTTTTTAATGTTATATCCTAGTTTAATACAGTTATTTTGCTCTGGGCCAAAGCTGAGAGGTATGGATCAAAGTTAAAACCCAAACCTCATTTAACTGAATTTCATAAACCATCCGATAATGTTCATGAGGGAAAACCTCGCGCGTCCCGACAATTAAACCTTCTCGTCCCATATAGGGAAAATCAGCAAGGCGTTCGGCTGTAGCTTCAAATAACTCATCCATTTTCACAGCAGCTTCAGGATTCTTCTCGACAATATATTCCCATATCTGCTCACTCTCATTAAGTGCTTGTTGTGTCCAATTAACTTTCACAGTGCACCTTTAACTTTATCTCTGCGTGCAGCAAAAATAGCTTTTACATCACTATGTTCGAAAGTTCTTCCAGCGTCTATATCCTGACGAGCAGCGTTAACCTTATCTTCGAGGAAACGACGGTATTCCTGATGATCAATATATTGTCTCATTAAGTCACGAACGACCTGCGATGCTGGGCGATGCTCGGCTTCGGCAGCGGCCATAAAGGTATCACGAAGCTCTGCTTCAAGTTTCATGGTAAAAACAGCTTGCTTGGTCATATTCTTTCCTCTTTTTGAGATACTAACCAAGTATATACCTTTTCATTACCCTGCAAAAGCGACAAAGGTGTTCTGAAGCAGCACAAGTTTTTGTAACACTTATGTCATTCATGGTTGCGCTACGCGAAATCTGAGAAACTATCGCTATATCGCCCTTACAGATTTCACCAAAACGCATGCAAAATCAGAGAGCGATATTTGCAGTATTTCGCAAATCTACAGACTTTTTTCTAGCACCTCTAAACCGTAATGAACGGCTAACCACACGGTCGGGCCATCTGGATCTGTCCATTCGACCCGGTGTCGGCATTGTGCCGGGATGTTAATGAAGTCACCCACGTGCATCACTCGTGCTTCTGCTTCATTTTCGAACCGGACGCCTGCTGAACCCTGTAACACCATGACCCATTCACTTTGAGGCTGGCAATACCAAAATCCCGGCGGGCTCGATTGCCCGGTAGAAATGATGCGCTCAATTAACATCCCCGGCTGAGATATTAATTCCTCGAAAGTTTCAGCTTCTGCCTTGAGTGCGGCGTCAGGAAAATGTTTGAGCATATTTGTTATCATCTGCACGTTTCTCCATCTCAACAAATGAATCACCCTGATCTTAAATGATCAGGATGAGTGCTCTTCTTCGTCGATAAGCTCTTTGGCGTTCTGCTTCATAAATACCACTTCTTTCGGATTGGAAAGATTCACCCGCTGTTCACGCAACAACTTGAGGATATTAAATAACAGATCGCTCTTAGTGGCACCGACCATGCGCGGGCTGGCAACATAGCCGGTCACGCTGAGGATGATGCCATCCGGGCCAAGCTGGCTGAAGCGCACGTAAGGCGCAGGCGTTTCAAGGATGGATTCATATTCCCGATACGCGCTCAGCAGAATATTGCGCACCAGCTCAGGATCGATATTAATGGGGAACGTCAGCGCAATCGTCACTACGCCTTGTGCATTGCCCATGGTGGCGTTGCGCACGTTCTGCGAAATCAGCTGTGAATTAGGCACGATCATGGTTGAACGATCGCTAAGCTGAATTTCCGTGGCGCGCACGTTAATACGACGCACATCCCCTTCTACACCGCCAATGCCGATCATATCCCCGACTTTTACCGGGCGTTCGGTGAGCAGAATCAGGCCGGAGATAAAGTTTTTCACAATCTCTTGCAGACCAAAACCGATCCCGACCGATAACGCACTGACGATCCACGCCAGATTGTTCCACTGGATACCCAGCGTGGCCAGCGTGATCAAAATGATCAACACATAGCCAACGTTGCTGAACAGCGTCACCAATGAGGCACGGATACCGATGTCGCTGATGGTTTTTGGTAATAATTCATGGCTCAACCAGCGTTGGGTCACCCGCAGAACATAGATACCGATCACCAGGATAACCACCGCATTGAGCAGATTACTCGGCACAATGTTCAGCCGCTTCAACCCTTCGCCGCTCAGAATGGCGATAATTTTCTCAATCAGCGAATTAGGTGTGGTGGTGCCGAATGAGCCGTTGATCAGTGCCACAATCATCAGTAACAGCAGCGAACATTTGGCAATAGCGGTGAAGATAATCGTCAGTTGATCCAGATGACGATCTTTGAAGTTGAGGGATTTCTTCAGCGCCCGGCCGCTGGCGGTTTGCGGTGAGAAAACGGCGGCGCAGAGATCGGTGGTGAACATCACCAGGAAATAGAACGCCATCAGAACCAGCGCAATCCAGATCAGTTGGTAGGCCAGAAAACGGGCGAAAGCGACGTAGCCTATCAACAATGAAAACAAGATCACCACAGAAGAAACCAGAATCAGGATATGTGCCACACCGTCAAGCGTAGAACGCTTTTCGACATGCGCACCACTCAACTCCAGCCGACGACGAATGCGGCGGGCACGCAAAGGTATCGCCAACAGCACCAGCGCCATCAATGCGGCCACCAGTCCGTTGCCCAATACCGTGGTGCCAAGGCTGGCACCGGTCACGGTATTGATCAGTTCAACGGTGCCAAAGGCCAAGGCCAGCACCGCAAGCAGAGGTGAAAAGTAGCGCATGCCGGAAGCAATGGCATCATCCATCGATGCCAAACGCCATGATGGTCGGCTAAGCGAAAGAAACGCGCGCCCTAACCCGGCGATCAACGCACAGAAAATCCCCAATTGCATAAACCCATCGGCGAAATCCTGAATTTGAGGGACAAACGGCTGAGCACGAGAGAATGCGGTTTCGATCAGGTTCAGCGCCAATGTGGTGGCAAATAGCGTAATCATCGCGGTCGCCAACGCCATAAAACTGCGGCGCAACCGGCCATCGGGCAGATAGCGAATACTGAGCCAGGCTAAAGAAAGCTCGATGGCATAACGCCCTAACGACCAGATAGCGACGGCCAGCACCAGCAGCCCTAAAGTGCCGTAGCGCCATTCTTCCTGCCAACTGGCATCCCAGATTTGCTGTAACTGTTGATTGAGCTCGCTGAACCGATCCATATCTTCCGCCAGCGGATCGGCCTCCGGCGACCAGAAATCGCTACTTAAAATACTGCCGGTATTAAGTGCCAACTGGGTCTTGAATGCTACGCGGCGCAGATCGTTGATCTGCTGCCCCAACGCGATCGCACTGCTTCTGATGGCCTGCGAACGTGTGACCGCGTCATCCATCTGTTTCTTGCTGCTGTTGAGCGCATTACGCTGTTTGGCCACGGCGGCCGTTTCTGCCATCGAACCTGGCGCAGGTTCTGGCCCTAGCACATCCAACTGCGCCTGCAGCTTTTCCTGCACCGGTTGCAGGTCGGTCGCCAACTTCTCCAGGTCTGCGGCCAATTTCTGTGTGGTATCAAACAGTTTGATTAACTGATTATCCGTGCTGGCTTTAGAGACCTGCTGCTTGATGGCATCCAGTTGCTTTTGATAGTTTTTCAGTGTGGTAGCGGTATCCGGCTGGCTGCTTTCCGCCGTGGCTACCGGAGTTGCTGCCTGCGCCATCGGGGCCAGTTGCAGGCCAAACAACAAACAGGTGAACAGGAATATCTGTAAGGACTTCATCATAACCGTGAATGCTCAGAATGAGTTGGCGATAGACGCGACAGGCGAAGTTTCGCCTGAATAATAGGGGCTGATTATAGTAATAACCTATACCACGCAAAAGCGTATTCATCCGAGAATCAGAGCAGAAGTTGTAAATCAGGAAGGCAATAAGGGTTAACGCCCCCTTTTCTGATGGTAAGGGGGCGTCAGTCAATCACAGCGGTTCGACGTGCCCAACAACCCGCGATACGGCAGGAAACTGCATTCTCAGTTGCCTTTCAATAAAGTCGACAGCGTCGTGCGCGGCGGTAATCGACAACGCTGGCAAAACCCGGCAATGGAAATTCACAATCACACCCTGGGATGTTTTACGGGCGCGGATATTATGTACATCCTTGACCAGCCCGCCGTTTTCAGCAGACAGCGTCAGTGCTTGCTGGATCTGCGTCAGTTCGCCGTGATCCACATCCTGGCTGGTCAGGCAATGTGCTGTCTGCGGTTCCAGGTGTGTTTCTATCTCGGTATTTTCCCCCAGCGTCTGGCGCAGAATATTCTCTATTTCGCAGGCGATATCATGCGCTTGCTCTACGCTGGCACTGGCCGGTACTGCCAGATCCATACTGATCGCCATATGGTTTGCCAACTGTTGCAGCGTGAGGTTTTGCACCACAGCCCCGTGATTGGCCGCCAACATGCGGATGCGGGTCGCCATATCCTCATCGCTTCTTGCCTGAGGGATGGCAATCACCCTCACCTCCGCCTTGGTGTACTGTTGCGCAATCTGCGCGGCAATCTCGGTTTTCAGCGCGTTAATCCGCTCCAGCGGCAACGTCCGACATACTCCGACGTTCACCTCGATAAACAACGTTGCTCCGGCACTGCGCAAACGGATGTTTTCTGTGGAGAGGATCGCCGGAAAACCGTTGAGCAAGGTAGCGATATCTTCCCGGCTGCCAGTCGGAGCGGTGTCGATCAGGGAATCAAACGAGCGTTTGCCCAGCTTCAATGCCGCAAACAGGATGAAGCAAGCCACCACCAAGGCTGCCAGCGCATCCGCACGGGCAAAACCGAACAACACAAAAACCATGCCTAACAGCACCACACTGGATGACAGCATGTCGGAAAAGAAATGCAGCGCATCGGCCTCCAGTGCCGCACTGTCGGTCGCTTTTGCCACGCGATTCAGCGCCTTAACGCGGAAATAGTCGACCACGATCGACACCAGCAGCACCGCAATCACGACGGGCGCAGCAACAATCTGATGTGCCTCGCCCAGCAAACTGTTCACCGCTTCATAAATGATCCAGCCAGCGGCGGCCAACAACAGTAACACCTCGAACAGCGCCGCCAGGTTTTCGACCTTGCCATGGCCAAAATGGTGATCGTCATCGGCCGGTTTATCGCTGACGCGCACCGCCCACCAAGTAATAGAAGTAGCGATAAAATCGGTGAAGGAATGAATACCTTCGGAGATAAGGCCAATACTGCCGGTGAAAATACCGGCAATAAATTTGCCCAATGCCAATAGACCGCTGGCAATCATTGAATTTCTGGCAACGGCTTGTTTTTCATTTTGCATAACACAACTCATATTCAGCGTAAGAAATTAATTTTTTGTTTTTGCCGAAAATTGCCAGACAAAAGCGATGAGCAGAATACTCCCCGAAAACGTTAACATCAAACTGGAAATAAATTCAGACTTACCGGTTGAATAGAAATAAATCTCATTAATACCTACAGAGATCATTAAAATAGCGTAAAGCAATCCAATAATAAGAATAACCATCATTATCACCCACGGATTATATTGTCAGTATAAAATCCTCCCCATAATCCATGGTGCAATCACGGGGAGGATGCTTCTAGGCGGTTCTTTTTCGTTCATTAGTCATCCCATCTCGTGCTCATGTAGGCTGCTGCCAGCCCCAGTACGCTGACCAAACCCAAAAACCCTATAAACATCATCATGTTTCCCATAATTTCATCCTCTTTACATGTAATCGATAACGACCTCGTTGATTAAAAGTACACTTGAAAAAGTGCTCATTGCGTTGACGTACCTCCGTGGTTATGGCTCCCGCATCGGCAGGAGTCGATAAATCGTGTTAAATCCCCAGAACGGCCTGAGCAATTTTGAAATAAATAATCAGACCGGTGCCATCAATAAAGGTGGCAATAAACGGAGCAGAGACTACCGCTGGATCGATCCCCCCTTTTTTCAGCAGCATCGGAATAATGGAGGCAACAATCGCGCTCCAAACGGTGATCGCCACCAGTGACAGGCTGACCACCAACGTCACATCCATCCCGACCCCCATGATCCAGGCACGGATCCAGGCCGCCACCCCGATGGTAATGGCGATCAGCAACGAAGTGCTCACCTCTTTGCTGATGACGGCACCCAAATTACGCAGGCTGACCTCACCCAGCGCCATGGCTCGTACCAGGGTTGAGGTGATCTGGGTACCGCTGTTACCGCCGGTTCCGATCAGCAACGGAATAAAGAATGCCAGCGCGATTGCTGCTTCCAGTTGCTCTTCGAACGCCTTCAGCACGTTGCCGGTATAGGCCTCCGCCACAAACAGCAGCAGTAACCAGGCAGAGCGCTTACGCCACAGCGACCAGGGACTGGTTTCCAGATAAGGTTTATCCAGCGGTAAACTGGCGCCCTGACGCTGCGCATCTTCGGTATTTTCATCCTCAATCAGACGAGCAATTTCTTTTTCACCCAAAACACCAACCAGCGTCTTATTGACCACTACCGGCACAACATCCAGCCCGCCTTTACCCAGCAAATGGGCAATATTATTCCTGTCATCATCCGGTGAAACATGAAAATAGGTATGGTTCATCATTGAATCCAGCGTTCGGTCACCCTCATGGCATTGCAGCAGTTTCTTCACTGACAGCATGCCACGTAAATGGTAATCATCGGCGGTAATGAACAGTTGTGTGGGTATTTCATCGGTTTGCAATTGCGACAAAAAGTAATCTTTTGCCTCATTCACGGTCATCGTGCCAGAAACGGTGATGAAATCTGAGCTCATGTAGCAGGCAACAGAAGATTCTTTATGAGCTACCGCCGGGGTAGCCACCATGGCTGGCGAGTATGGAAGTGATTTAATCATGTTAGTCCCTATTTCTGTTTAAACTTCAACAGTGAATCGCATAGGGGCGTTAACCAAAGAGGGAGTGCAGACAGCCTATCTCCGCGTCCAGGTTTTAGCACTATACAACGTATCTGAAAAAACTTTTCAGAAGTTACCTTGGGCTAAACCTTAATCCGATAAAGCCTGTCTTAACCTTGGGCATCTCTCGATGTCGTCAGATCAGTAACCTGTGTTTGTATAGGAGCCTCGCCAAACGAGATACTGCATATAAACTACATGGCGATTATAGGCCTGTTAGGCTTGATTGCGCCCAATAACTCACCTCTCGTTGAGGTTATATTTAAGAAATATCTGCATGCCTGAATTTGATTTTAAATTAGACAGCTATCTTAAGATTGCCTTATAAGATATATCCCATAGAAAAATCTGTGCCTAGAAAAGACGATTTCGGTATTTAATTCTTTATGTTACGCTATTCCCTATAACCACTTTAAATCTGTGCTTATCCGCATAATAAATAAAAAATCTATGCTTTACAGAAAGTTGAAAAAGGGAAATAACACCCAATGGAAAATCGCTTATTCACCAGAGTTGAAGATCTCATACATAGAAAATATGATGGGGACATAAAATTCTTCGCACAATTGCATAAAACCAGCGTTTATAAAGTTCACGATTGGATACGTCGTGATGCGCATATTATTAATGGGAAAATCTGTATCCCGACCAAGCATTCTGTATGAAATACCTGCTGGATCCTGTGTTATTCACCGATCTTAGCTATCGGGCCAAGCACGTTTTGCCTGTGCCCGAGAGCGTACCTTTTTCTTGCATACATCCCCTCCTCTTCCCAGCCTATTGCCCCGTTCGATGAGTCAAGCTCAAGCTTAATTTTTCCTTAGGAACAGATGATTAGTGAGCAAAAACCAAAAATATTCTAATACGAATCGTTTTCACTATCATTCTTGATGTTCTTGGATACAATTGAGCAGTTCACGCTTCCCCAGCGCTGTTTACTTTTCTTCTTCGCTCATTAAAAGGATAACCGTATGAAGTTGCGTTTCACCTCTATTGCCCTGCTGGCCTCATCCATGATGCTGGCCTTCTCCGTCAGCGCAGCCTCCAGCGATCAAGAGATCGTGGTTTATAATGCCCAACACGAAAACCTGGTGAAATCCTGGGTTGATGGCTTTACCAAAGACACCGGCATTAAAGTCACTCTGCGTAACGGCGGTGACAGTGAACTGGGTAACCAACTGGTACAGGAAGGCAGTGCTTCCCCGGCGGATGTTTTTCTTACTGAAAACTCCCCAGCGATGGTTTTGGTGGACAACGCCAAACTGTTTGCTCCGTTGAATGCCAGCACGCTGGCGCAGGTAGAACCGCAGTATCGCCCGGAGCATGGCCGCTGGACGGGCATCGCCGCTCGCTCGACGGTATTCGTTTACAATCCGGCCAAGCTCAGCGAAGCGCAGTTGCCGAAGTCCTTGCTGGATCTGGCTAAGCCGGAATGGAAAGGCCGCTGGGCGGCTTCGCCATCGGGGGCAGACTTCCAGGCCATCGTCAGTGCCCTGCTGGAGTTGAAAGGTGAAGAAGCCACGCGCGAATGGCTGAAAGCGATGAAAACCAACTTCACCGCCTATAAAGGCAACAGCACCGTGATGAAAGCCGTTAACGCGGGCCAGATCGACAGCGGTGTGATCTATCATTACTACCCGTTTGTTGATGGTGCAAAAACCGGTGAAAACAGCAAAAACGTCAAGTTGCACTATTTCAAACATCAGGATCCCGGTGCTTTCGTCAGCACCTCTGGCGCAGGTGTTCTGGCTTCAAGCAAGCATCAGCAACAGGCTCAGGAATTCGTGCAATGGATCACTGGCAAACAGGGCCAGGAAATTCTGCGTACTCACAACGCCTTTGAATACGCCGTTGGTGTCGGTGCCGCTTCCAATCCTAAACTGGTGCCGCTAAAAGATCTGGAAGCACCCAAAGTGGAACCGTCCAAACTGAACAGTAAGAAAGTCGTCGAACTGATGACCGAGGCAGGCCTGCTGTAAGGCAGATTCATCGATACAGAGTGTTTTAACCGTTATGTCGAATATTTCTATCAATGCTGCGCCAGCATTACCCAGTGGTTCAGTGGCACGGCGTTATCAGCAGCGGCCAGGGCTGTGGATGGTGGTTTCTGCGGTACTGCTGTCGTTGTTAGCCCTGCTGCCGCTGGGATTTGTGATCGGTGTCGCCATCGACACCGGTTGGCAAACGGTTAAAACACTGGTTTTCCGCCCCAGGGTCGGGGAACTGCTGCTCAATACTCTGTTACTGGTTATTTTCACCCTGCCGACGTGTGCGCTGCTCGGTGTGGCGCTGGCCTGGTTGACGGAGCGCACTCGGCTGCCGGGGCGGCGTATCTGGTCCATTCTGGCCATTGCACCGTTGGCCGTACCGGCCTTTGTTCAAAGCTATGCCTGGATCAGCCTGGTGCCTGGCATGCATGGCTTGGCCGCTGGTGTGTTTATCTCGGTCATTGCCTATTTCCCGTTTATCTATCTGCCGGTTTCGGCGGTTTTGCGCCGCCTTGATCCGGCAATTGAAGACGTCGCCACTTCACTGGGCAAACGGCCGCTGGCGGTTTTCTTCCAGGTGATCCTGCCACAGCTCAAACTGGCTATCTGGGGTGGATCATTGCTGATAGCCCTACACCTGCTGGCAGAGTATGGGCTGTATGCCATGATCCGTTTCGATACCTTTACTACCGCCATTTTCGATCAGTTCCAATCCACCTTTAACGGCCCGGCGGCCAATATGCTGGCAGGTGTACTGGTTTTGTGCTGCCTGGGGCTGTTGGTGGTTGAAGCAGCCAGCCGTGGCCGAGCCCGCTATGCGCGCGTTGGCTCTGGCAGTGCGCGTAGCCAGAATCCGTACCCGCTCAGCCCGGCTATTGGCCTGCTGTGTCAACTGCTGCCGATAACGCTGACCGCGCTGGCCTTAGGCGTGCCTTTCATTACGTTGGCACGCTGGCTGTATCTGGGCGGTTTCGCCGTCTGGGATAATAGCGACCTGTGGCCAGCCGTTCGGCAAACCCTGACGTTGGCCGCCAGCGGTGCTGCCATCATCACCCTGTGCGCTATCCCGATGGCCTGGCTTTCGGTACGCTATCCGGCGCGGCTCTACCGGGTGTTGGAAGGTTGTAACTACGTCACCAGTTCGCTACCCGGCATCGTGGTGGCCCTGGCGCTGGTGACGATCACCATCCATTCGTTCCGGCCCATCTATCAGACCGAAATCACGCTGCTGCTGGCTTATTTGCTGATGTTTATGCCCAGAGCGCTAATTAACCTGCGGGCTGGCATTGCACAGGCACCGGTTGAACTGGAGAATGTGGCACGCAGCCTTGGGCGCACGCCGTTGCAGGCATTGTGCAGCACCACGTTACGTTTGGCCGCTCCGGGGGCTGCCGCGGGGGCTGCGCTCGTGTTCCTGGCGATTACCAATGAACTGACCGCCACCCTGCTGCTCGCGCCTAACGGCACCCGCACGCTGGCTACCGGATTTTGGGCGCTGACCAGCGAAATTGACTACGTGGCGGCCGCGCCCTATGCCTTGATCATGGTTTTGTTGTCCTTACCGTTGACCTGGCTTCTTTATTCTCAATCTAAACGCACGGCAGGATTATGAGCACGCTTGAACTGCATGATATTGGCAAATCCTATAACGGAGTGGCGGTACTGGAGGGGGTTAATCTTCGGGTGGCCGAAGGCAGCCGTACCGCGATTGTCGGCCCTTCCGGTTCAGGGAAAACCACGTTACTGCGCATTATTGCCGGTTTCGAAGTGCCGGAGCGTGGTCAAGTGCGATTGCAAGACAAACCGCTGGTCGACAACGGGGTGTGGGTTCCAGCGCATCAGCGCGGTATCGGCTTTGTCCCGCAAGACGGTGCCCTGTTCCCCCATTTCAGCGTGGCTGGCAATATCGGTTTTGGGCTGAGCGGCAGTAAGCGGGAAAAACAGCAGCATATTGATAGATTGATGGAGATGGTTGCGCTGGATCGGCGCTTGGCGAACTTATGGCCGCATGAGTTATCCGGCGGGCAGCAGCAGCGGGTGGCGCTGGCCAGAGCCCTGTCGCAGCAGCCCACGCTGATGCTGCTGGACGAACCTTTCTCCGCGCTGGATACCGGCCTGCGTGCCGCAACGCGCAAAGCGGTGGCGGAACTGTTAGCGGAAGCCAAGGTTGCCTCGATCCTGGTCACTCACGATCAGGCAGAAGCCCTATCCTTTGCCGATCAGGTAGCGGTGATGCGTAATGGGCGGTTGGCTCAGGTCGGGCAGCCACAAGAGCTTTATCTGCGACCTGTCGATGAACCTACCGCCACCTTCCTGGGGGAAACGCTGGTGCTCTCCGCCAACCTGGATCAGGGCTGGGCGAACTGCGTATTGGGCCGCATTGCGGTAGACGATCGCCTGCGCAGCGGGCACGCCCGTATCATGCTGCGCCCGGAGCAGATCCAGATTGCTCTTTCACCACAGCCCGCTCAACCTCAAGCGGTGGTCACCCATATCGATTTTGCCGGGTTTGTTTCTACGCTCAGTCTGCTGATGGCCGATAGCCATGAAAGCGTAGAGATTAAAACCATCAGCCGCGAAGGTATTCGAATCAGTTCGAACGTCAGCCTGAGCATTCTCGGCCAGGCGCATATCTTTGCCGATTGACTCAATGGCCGGGCTCCTTGCCCGGCCCGCTTAACGGCAGCTCTTGTCGTGCCGCACTTTCTTTGGCATCAGTAAATAATCCACAACGGCTTCATCCACACAGCTATCGGCTCCCGTCTATAACCATCGCCTTCACGGATAATCAGTGGGCCGGTTTTTTGTTGTATATCTTTTACCTATCACAGTCATCGCTTAATAAAATCAATACCATCGACTACGATTAGTCTGAAGTCGTTGCAGACGTATTCTCGCGACCCGGTTGATAACCCATTGAGGGGTATCATTATAGTTTAAATTGTTTAAGCCTCATGCCACACGGCTAAGAAAGGTTGATTATGGCACGCACTACCCCCATCGAACGCTACCGCAATATCGGCATCTCGGCGCACATTGATGCCGGCAAAACTACGACGACCGAGCGGATTCTGTTTTATACCGGGGTCAGTCACAAGCTGGGCGAAGTCCACGACGGTGCCGCCACCATGGATTGGATGGCGCAGGAACAGGAACGCGGGATCACCATTACTTCAGCGGCAACCACCTGCTTCTGGAACGGCATGGAGCATAATTACCCTCAGCACCGCATCAATATCATCGACACCCCAGGGCACGTGGACTTCACCATTGAGGTGGAGCGTTCGATGCGTGTTCTGGATGGTGCCGTCATGGTGTATGACTCGGTCGGTGGCGTGCAGCCGCAATCGGAAACCGTGTGGCGTCAGGCCAATAAATACAAAGTGCCGCGTCTGGCCTTCGTCAACAAAATGGACCGCACTGGCGCGGACTTTTTCCGCGTGCGTAAAATGATGATCGAGCGCTTGAAAGCCAACCCGGTGCCCATCGTGATCCCGATTGGTGCGGAAGACCATTTCGCTGGCGTGGTGGATTTGGTTCGCATGCAGGCGATCCGCTGGGATCAGGCGTCACAGGGTATGAGCTTCAGCTTTGAAGCGATCCCGGCCGATATGCTGGAGCCCGCTCACGAATGGCGTGCCAAGATGATCGAAGCCGCCGCAGAAGCCTCTGAAGAGTTGATGGACAAATACCTTAACCAGGTTGAACTGACCAATGAAGAAATCGTCCACGGCCTGCGGATGCGCACCATTGCCGGTGAAATCCAGCCGATGCTGTGCGGTTCGGCATTTCGCAACAAAGGCATCCAGCGCATGTTAGATGCGGTGATCGAACTGATGCCTTCCCCGCTGGATGTGCCGCCGATGGAAGGCCATGACGAACGTGATAACATCATCATCCGTAAGGCCGATGATAACGAGAAGTTTTCGGCGCTGGCGTTCAAACTGATGACCGATCCGTTTGTCGGCCAACTGACCTTTGTGCGCGTCTATTCTGGCATTTTGGCCAAAGGTGATAGCGTGTATAACCCGGTCAAAGGGAAAAAAGAGCGTATCGGCCGCATCGTGCAAATGCATGCCAACGATCGCAAAGAGGTGGATGAGCTGCACGCCGGGGATATTGCCGCCTGTGTCGGCCTGAAAGACGTGACCACCGGCGATACCCTGTGTGACCCTAACGCCATCATTACCCTGGAGCGCATGGTGTTCCCAGAACCGGTGATCGCGCAAGCCATCGAGCCAAAAACCAAGGCCGATCAGGAAAGAATGGGCATCGCCCTCCAGCGTTTGACCTCCGAAGATCCGTCGTTCCGCGTGCGTACCGACGAAGACTCTGGCCAGACCATTATTTACGGTATGGGTGAACTGCATCTGGAGATCATCGTTGACCGTATGCGGCGTGAATTTGGCGTGGAAACCAATACCGGTAAACCGCAGGTGTCTTACCGCGAAACTATCCGCCGTAAAGTTACCGATGTGGAAGGCAAATTCGTGCGTCAATCGGGCGGTAAAGGCCAGTATGGCCACGTGGTGCTGACGGTTGAACCTAATGAGGCCGGTAAAGGCTTTGAGTTCTTCGATGAAATCAAAGGCGGCGTGATCCCCGGTGAATTCATTCCGGCGGTGAAAAAAGGCATCCTTGAGGCGCTGAACAACGGCGTGCTGGCGGGATATCAGATGGTCGATGTTAAAGTGCATCTGACCTTTGGTTCCTACCACGATGTGGACTCCTCGGAGCAGGCGTTCCGCATGGCGGCGATCTTCGGCTTCAAAGAGGCTTGCCGTCAGGCCAGCCCGGTGATCCTGGAGCCGATTATGTCGGTTGAGGTAGAAACGCCGGAAGAGTACGCCGGTAACGTGATGGGCGATTTGTCGTCGCGGCGCGGCATGGTGCAAGGCATGGAGGACATTCCGGGCGGGGGTGGCAAAGAGATTCACGCCAAAGTGCCGCTGTCAGAAATGTTCGGTTACTCCACAACGTTGCGATCGATGTCGCAAGGC
Organism: Serratia sp. YWN4; assembly: GCF_055790845.1. NCBI lineage: Bacteria > Pseudomonadati > Pseudomonadota > Gammaproteobacteria > Enterobacterales > Yersiniaceae > Serratia > Serratia sp. YWN4. Next base: position 2,701,690 of record NZ_CM147696.1, on the reverse strand, counting down.
CGAGCAACCTACACCATGGAGTTCAGCCACTACGCGGAAGCCCCGCGCAATGTGGCCGAAGAGATTATTCAACACAGTAAACGCTGATCGTCACGCCTGCCGTTGTTACGGCAGGCGTTATTCTTTCACCGCCAGCGCGACCACCACCGACTCCGGCTTGATGCGCATGGCGTAAATCACCCCAATCATCAGGCAAGCAATGCCGCACAGCGTCAACAGTGGCGGCCAACTGTGGCGCAGCATAAAGGTATAGGCCAGCCCGGCCAGGATCTCAAACACGATCAACGGCCCAACCAGCACCGTCGGCAAACGTTGGCTGGCTTCATTCCAGCACAGCGCACCTATCCATGAACACAGTACGCCAATAATGAGCATCAGCGGGACGAAAACTTCCGGCCTTGGGCCGAATGGCAACGCAAACTGTGGCTGCGTGAGCGCCAACTGGCCGCACACCAACAGGTAGCCCAGCAGTGCCAGCGGCAGCGTTACCACGCCCTGCGCAGTGGCCCAGGTCATTGCCCGTTTATGCGGGTTTTCCCGCAGCCAGCGGGCATTACGCAGCGGGTACCAGGTCCAGCACGCTACGGCCAATATTGCCAACAGCAACCCGCTGATATAGCGCCAAACATCGATTGGTACACTGTTGCCCGTCAGTTCCGCAATATTGACCAGCACCAGCCCGCTGGCAATCAGCACCAGCGCGGGAGTCAATTTACGCCAGGAAAGCTGGCCATCGTGATGACCATAAAGCAGATTGGCACTCACGGAAATCACCACCGGCAGCGTGCCGATAATCATGGTAGAAACCGGTGCGCCGGTACGCTGAATCGCACTGGCCAAGCACAGATAATAAAGCAGATTGCCGATGGCGGTCAGTTTCAGTGCTTCCAGCCAATCCTTGGGCACCAACTGCCGTAAACGGCGGCGATCGAACCACGCCAGCGGCAAAGCGATCAGGCCAAAAGCCAGATAGCGCCCGGTCGATTGCAACGCCGCCGGGTAATCCGGCACCAGCACCGGGCCGACAAAAATCAGCCCCCACATCAACCCGGCCGCCAAAGCAAATAACACGCCAAAAAACATAATCACTCCATGAATAACGTCAGGCTGGTCTGCTTTTTATCTTCCAGAGCGCGCACGGCTGACATGACATCTTCCTTAAGGGTTATCAGAACGTTAAGCAATGAAAAGAATAGTGTATAACAAAAACCGATTTACCATTCTCATTCTGCACCCAGCTCTCAATTCGATAAAAATATTCAACAATGTGGTTGAGCATTATCCGCCCTGTTCTATATTTAACCGTATGGTTAAATTATCCTCGTCACGACTGGACGCTATCTTCCATGCATTGGCCGATCCGACAAGGCGCGCCATCCTGCATACGCTGGCTGAAGGCGAACATAGCATTGGTGAACTGGCAGCGCCTTTCGAGATGTCGTTTGCCGGTGCGTCCAAGCATATCAAAGCGCTTGAGCAGGCTGGACTGGTGCAGCGAACCGTGCAAGGAAGAAACCATATTTGCCGGCTCGCTCCTGAGCCGATGGCGCAGGCCATGCATTGGCTGCAAACTTATGAACATTTCTGGAATGAGCGGTTGGACGCACTGGAACTCGTTTTGCGGCAAGCCGACTCGCATCCTCCAACGGAGTGAACCATGAACGATTACGGTATGATCATTGAACCCGGTACGCTGCGCATTCAGCGGTTGCTGCCTGGCCCGCTTGATCGCGTCTGGGCCTACCTGACCGAATCCGACCAACGTGCCACCTGGTTGGCGACGGGTGAAATGCCGTTACAGAAAGGGGCCAAAATTGAATTGGTGTTCTGCAATTCAGAGTTGGCTGGCGAACATGAAAAACCCCCGGCCAAATATAAGCAATATGGCGGCAAAGTAGCCAACGTTGGCCATATTACCTGTATTTTCCCTCCGCGCCTGCTGAGTTTTACCTGGGCAGAACAAGGCGAAGGCCGCCCTTCCGAAGTCACCTTTGAACTTACCGAACAAGGCGACAACGTGCTGCTGACGGTGATCCACCGCCGCCTGCCCGATCGCGATACTATGCTCACCGTCGCTGGCGGCTGGCATACTCATCTGGATATTCTGCGTGATCGCATGCAGGAGCGCCCTCCGCGTCCGTTCTGGGCCACCTTTACCCAGATGGAAGATGAGTATCGGGCAAAATTGTAATTGCCCTCTACCGGGGATGAGCGCTTTCTCTCATCCCTGGGTGCCGCCTTAAAATGCCAACAGCCGTTGCAGGGCCGCCACCAGTTGCCCTTGTTTGTTGAAGCTTGCCCGATACCAAAGGCTCTCTTTCTGGGTAATGACCTTTTCCAATACCCATGAATGGCTAACAATGGACAGAAGCGTTTTAGCGCTGTCAACGCACTTTAACAGCACCCCAAATACAGCAACCAGCCCGAAGCCTAAGACCCACAGATTGGTAACCTGCCAAAGCTGAAAAATCAGCATCAGCCCTATGCCTGCCTGAATGATAAATTTAACCACGAACGCGCGCAGGAAAAAGGCTTGCAGATGCTCCTGAAAGGCAAAACATGGATTAGTTAATACGCTGCGGGTTTCCTGAACGGGAATGCCCTGTACGTAAACCGTCCATTGTGAAAGCTCTTTTGGGATCACCACCAGGCTTTTTTGTACCAATTGGTGCAGCCGCATAGAGGTTCCCACAGGGATAACCAGACCCACCAATAAGCAGTAAAATATGAGTGCATTGATGCCAAACAATGCCAAACCGATCGCGAGGAATACCATCAAGACTATTTTCCCCGAATAGAACCAAAAAGGTGCCACTTGGTAATTCATAACATCCCTCTCATTGTTACTTTCCCCATATTTTAATCCGTTGCCACAATAAACCACACCAATGAAAGGCTATAATGCGCTGAAACTTTGCAGGATGTCCTTTTGTATCACGTTTGAAAATGGAGCCGCTATGCGCCAACGCATTATTGTTTGCCCGCTAATTGAGAACGACAACGCCTATCTATTGTGCAAAATGGCCGCGCATAAAGGCGTATTCCCTGGCCAGTGGGCACTTTCTGGTGGTGGCACGGAACCGGGGGAAACTATCGAGGAAGCGTTGCGCCGCGAAGTGCGTGAAGAACTGGGCGAAGCCTTGGTGCTGGATCGCATCCAGCCTTGGACCTTTCGCGACGATGTGCGCATAAAAACCTATGAAGACGGCAGCAAAGAGCAGATCTACATGATTTACCTGATTTTTGATTGCCACGCTGCCAATCGTGAGATCACCATCAACGATGAGTTTGCCGATTACGCCTGGGTGAAGAAAGAGGATCTCGCCAGTTACGATCTGAATGAAGCCACAAAATACACGCTGCAACAGCGGGGGTTGCTGGGCTAACCACTATTTTCTCACTCGATAATAAAAAAAACGAGCCCACCCAATCGGATAAGCTCGTCAGGTTTATTATTGCTCTTTCAAACCACGATTAAGCAGCATCGGTTCAATGATCGGTTCTTTACCACGCCACTCGACATAGAGTTTTTCCAGATCCTGACTGTTACCCCGCGATAACACTTTATCGCGGAAGCGCTGACCGTTCTCTGCCGTCAACCCGCCGTGTTCGGTAAACCACTGGAAGGCATCATCCGCCAGCATTTGAGTCCATAAATAGGCGTAATAACCGGCGGCATAGCCGTTACCCCAGATATGCTGGAAATAGCTGGAACGATAGCGCGGCGGCACTGCGCTGAGAGCAATGTGATCTTTTTGCAGCGCTGCCATCTCGAAATTATCCACGTCCTGCTGGGGTTGACCGGCGACCAGCATGTGCCAGTGCATATCCAGCAAGGCCGCAGACAGCAGCTCGGTCATGTCATAGCCTTTGTTGAATTTATCGGCCTGCTCGATTTTGCTGACCAACGCCTGCGGCATGGCTTCGCCGGTTTGATAATGTTTGGCAAAGTGGGCAAATACCTTGGGATCTTTAGCCCAATGTTCGTTGAACTGCGAAGGGAACTCGACAAAGTCGCGAGCGGTATTGGTGCCAGATAAGCTAGGGTACTGCTGATCGGCAAACATGCCGTGCAGAGCATGGCCAAACTCATGGAACAGGGTGATGACATCATCATAAGACAGCAGCGCCGGTTGGCCCGGAGCCGGTTTGGTGAAGTTGGTCACGTTATAAATGACCGGTTTAGTCCCATTGAGTTTCGACTGCTCAACAAAGTTGCCCATCCAGGCTCCTCCGCCCTTATTATCGCGCTTAAACAGGTCGGTATAGAACAAGGCCAACGGTTGGCCGTCTTTATCAAACACCTCATACACACGCACATCCGGCTGATAAACCGGAATATCTTTACGCTCTTTGAAACTGATGCCGTACAGCAGATTGGCCGCGTAAAACACGCCATTATTCAGCACATTGTTCAATTCGAAGTAAGGTCTGATCTGTGATTCATCCAGGTCATACTTTGCTTTACGCACCTGCTCTGCGTAGAACTGCCAGTCCCAGGCTTCGGCCTTAAAGCCCCCTGCTTGCCGATCAATCACCGCCTGAATGTCTTTGGCCTCACGCTCTGCGCGGGCCGTCGCGGCTGGCACAATATTACGCATAAACGCCAGCGCGGCATCCGGGGTTTTTGCCATCTGATTTTGCAGTTTCCAGGCGGCATAGTTCGGGAACCCTAACAAACGAGCCTGAGCAGCACGCACTTTCGCCAATCTGGCAATGGTCTGGCGAGTGTCGTTGGCATCGTTTTGTTCTGCCCGCTGCCATGAGGCGTCAAACAAGGCTTTACGAGCCTCCCGCACGTGCAGGCTTTGCAGAGCAGGCTGCTGCGTGGTGTTTTGCAACGCTAACAGCCACTGTTTATCCAGCTTGCGCTCACTGGCAGCCTGCGCTGCTGCGGCAAGTTCACCTGCGCTAAGCCCCGTCAGCCAGGCTTTATCCGTGACGGCTAACGCCCCGTTTTTGCTTGCGGCCAGCAGTTTATTGGTAAACTGGGTGCTCAGCGTCGCCGCTTCCTGATTCAACGCCTTCAGCTGGTTTTTATTCACATCAGAAAGATTGGCCCCTGCCAGCAGGTAATTTTGATGGGTGACCTCCAGCAGCCGACGAGATTCCGCATCCAACTTCAGCGCATCACGTTGCTCATAAATGGTGTGAATGCGTGCAAACAGCTTGCTGTTCAGCATGATGGCATCGTTCAGAGCCGCCAGCTTTGGCGAGGTTTCCTCATCCAACTTTTGCAGCGCATCGCTGGTGTTGGCGGCAGTCATGGCGCTAAATACGTTAATCGTGCGCGTCAGCAAGGCGCCTGCTTTCTCCAGCGCCACCAAGGTATTATCGAAGGTGGGTGCTGCCGGGTTATTGGCGATCTTCTCGATTTCTTCCAGCTTGTGCTGGATGCCTGCCGCAATCGCTGGCGCGTAGTCATTCGTGTTGATCACATCAAAAGGGGGAGCCTCAAAAGGCAAGCGGCTGGCAGAGAAGAACGGGTTCTCGGCTTGTTTTTCAGTCATATTCGTCTCTTTCATCTGGCCGCTTGGCACGGCGGTGTTATCTGACGGCAACGTGCTCTCTTCTGCCTGAGCCTGCGCGCTCAGCGCCATACCGATCGAAAATACCAGGGTTGTTAAACGCATCAAATTAAAACTCCTCCATGTCTAAGAAACAACGGCTCCCGCCTAGCTTAGGCGCAGTTAACAGTTTCAGCAAAAACAAGTGATTACTTGCCGTTTGTCCAACTGCCCTTAATGGTCAGAATTTACTGTGCCCGCTAATAATCACCTATCCAACCTCTTTTTAACCTCCTCTTGATGCGCTATGCTCAAAAATTCTACTGAGGCCAAGATTTCTGAAACGGGATTTCTGTTATGTCTGCGCTGTTACTGTGCTCCGCCAAGGGTAGCCTATGAGTGGATTTTTCCGCGCCAGTGCGCTGCCGCTGTTGGTTGCTGGGGCGTTCTTTATGGAAAATCTTGATGGCACGGTGATCGTGACCGCCATGCCGCAGATGGCGGCGTCATTCGGTGTACATCCAGTGGACATGAGCATCGGCGTTTCTGCTTATATCCTGACTCTGACGGTGTTTATTCCCGCCAGTGGCTGGATCGCCAACCGCTTTGGCGCGCGCAATATTTTCGCCGCGGCAATCGTGCTGTTCACTTTGGCATCGATACTGTGCGCACTGAGCACTAGCCTGCCGTTTTTTACCGCCGCCCGCATTCTGCAAGGATTTGCCGGTGCGTTGATGGTGCCGGTCGGCCGCCTGGTGGTTTTGCGCAATACCGCCAAAGCTGACCTGATTAAGGCTATCGCCACCATTACCTGGCCTGGATTGGCAGCACCGATCCTCGGCCCGCCGATCGGCGGCTTCATCACCACCTATGCTTCATGGCACTGGATTTTTATCCTCAACGTGCCCTTGGGTATCATCGCCCTGTTCTTCGCCTGGAGCCTGATCCCGCATGAAGCGCCACAGAAAGGCGTGCCGTTTGACGGGCTCGGTTTTGTGCTCACCGGGGTTGCCTGCTTCGGCCTGATGTTTGGGTTAGATCTGATCAACAGCCCACAGCTTTCCTGGCTGATACCGGCATTGTGTCTGGCGGGCAGTTTGGCGCTGGGGGCATTGGCGATACGTCACGCCAAACGTTACGCTTATCCGCTGGTCGATCTGTGGGCCATGCGGATAAAAAGTTACGCTGTCACTATCGGCGGTGGCACGCTGTTCCGCATGGCCATTGGGGCCGTGCCTTTCTTGCTGCCACTGCTGTTCCAGATTGGTTTCGGACTGAGCGCTTTTGATGCCGGGCTGCTGGTGCTGGCAGTGTTTGCCGGTAACCTGCTGATGAAGCCTTTTACTTCCGCCATTCTCTACCGTTTCCGCTTTCGCACCACCTTAGTGGTCAATGGCCTGCTGAATGCCGCCACCATTTTCGCCTGCGCCTTGCTGACGCCGCAAACGCCAACCTGGTTGATTATGGCGCTGCTGTTTGTCAGCGGGCTGACACGTTCAATGCAGTTTACTGCTTTGAATACGCTGGCATTTTCCGAAGTGCCGCAGCCACGCATGAGCGGTGCCAATACACTGTTCAATATGGCTCAGCAGATGGGGAGCGGCCTTGGGATCGCCATCGGCGCGCTGGCGCTGCGTTTGGCGGAAATGCTGATGCCACACCCAAACGGCGGCGTACCGCTCGCCGATTTTCATCTGGCTTTTATGGTTATCGGTGTCATCGCCTTGCTAGCGGTGCTGGACAGCTTTACGTTGGGTGGCGAAGCGGGCAATGCAATCCGCCAGAAAAAATCCCACCCGGAAATTTCTGAAAAATCAATGGCAACCAAAGTAAGGAGTTAAACGATGGAATACCGTCAGCTTGGCCATTCTGGCCTGAAAGTTTCGGTGCTAAGTCTGGGCACCATGACCTTTGGGGGACAAGGCAAGTTCGCCAAAACCGGTGATACCGATGTTAACGAAGCCCGTAATCAGATTGCTATGTGCCTCGATGCAGGTATCAATCTGTTCGATACCGCCGATGTTTATTCTGCCGGTAAGTCTGAAGAAATTCTCGGTCAGGCATTGGGCAGCAAACGCCATGAGGTGCTGATCGCCAGTAAAGCCCGTTTCCCGATGGGCAGCGGGCCCAATAATGCCGGGCTATCGCGCCATCATCTGATCCGTGCCTGCGAAGCCAGCCTGAAGCGCCTGAACACGGATTACCTCGATCTCTATCAACTGCATGAGTGGGACGGCATCACGCCGGTGGAAGAAACCCTGCGGGCGTTAGAGCATTTGGTGAGCAGTGGCAAAGTGCGCTACACCGGGCTGTCCAATTTCTCCGGTTGGCACCTGATGAAGCACCTCGGCAGCGCGGAGCGATTGGGGTTGGTGCGCCCGGTCAGCCAGCAGATCCATTACACCTTGCAGGCACGCGAAGCGGAATATGAACTGCTACCGATCGCCCAGGATCAAGGGGTGGGCGTGTTGGTCTGGGGGCCGCTGGCCGGTGGTTTGCTGTCTGGCAAGTATCGCCGCAATCACCCAATGCCTGCGGGCACTCGCCATTTGGCCAACTGGGGAGAGCCGCCAGTGCGCGATCAGGAAGCATTGTTTGATATCATTGAGGTTTTAGTTGATATCGCACATTCTCGCGGGCTGTCTGCCGCGCAAATCGCGCTGGCCTGGCTGCTGACCCGCCCAGCGGTAACTTCGGTGGTGATCGGCGCACGCAACAGCGAGCAGTTGAAAGACAATCTACATGCCGCTAACCTGATTTTGAACGAAGAAGAGTTACAGCGGTTGCAGGCGGTGAGCCAACCGCCGTTGATTTATCCTTACTGGCATCAGGCCCAAACCGCACCGGATCGCCTCTCCGCCGCCGATCGGTTGCTGCTCGCCCCCTACCTGCAACAAAAATAAGTCGCATCTGACACCAATCAACGTATTATCGATGATCCGCCCTGCTTTTTCGGGGGCGGATTTTTGCCGTTTTGGGCCTGAAAAGCGAGGTAATAATAATGAATCACAGTGACCTTTCTCAGTGCCGAGTAAACACCGATCGGTTGTTGATTGCCCCTTTTACCGCAGCAGATGCTGATGATGTTTACCAGGCGATAACCCCGACGCTGACGCGTTTTATGAACTTTGAACCCGAAGAATCCCCGGAGGCTTTTACTCGCGTCTGGGAAAGCTGGCTGCCGTTGATCCGCGAAGGTGAAGAAGCCATCTTCGTTGCCCGTTTGCGCGACGGTAAACAGTTCGTCGGTATGGGCGGCGTGCATAGCCTGCACACCCCAACCCCGGAGCTGGGTATCTGGGTGAAAGAAAACCTGCATGGCCAAGGTTATGGCCGCGAAATCACCTTGGCCATCGTGGCCTGGGCCAGCGAGCGTTATCATCCACACTACTTTATCTACCCGGTCGCCCAGCAGAATACCCCAAGCCGCCACATTGCCGAATCCCTGGGTGGCGTAGCCAAAGGACGGCGCGAGAATATCAAATATGACTGTGTGGTGTATCACCTGCCAGCGATCGTCGGTTAAATTTGCCGGGACGATAGCGCCGCGCTAGAGTGGATGCCGGGTAAAAACAGTTGAGGAACAGTAAGATGATCATTTTTGTTACAGGTGCCACATCCGGGTTTGGCGCAGCCATTGCCCGCAAATTTGTGCGTGAAGGCCATCAGGTGATTGCCGCTGGCCGTCGCATGGAGCGCCTGGAAGAACTGCAAGCTGAATTGGGTGAAGCACTGCACATTGTGCGCCTGGATGTCCGCAATCGCGCTGCAATTCAGCAGGTGATCGAGGAATTACCGGCCGCGCTGCGCCAGATCGACGTTCTGGTCAATAACGCCGGATTGGCGTTGGGCCTGGAGCCCGCGCACAAAGCCAATGCCGATGATTGGGAAACCATGATCGACACCAATAACAAAGGGTTGGTGAACATGACGCGTGCGCTCTTGCCTGCCATGGTGGAACGCAATATCGGGCATGTGATCAACATCGGCTCTACCGCCGCCAACTGGCCTTATGCTGGCGGCAACGTATATGGCGCAACCAAGGCGTTTGTGCGGCAGTTCAGCCTGGGCCTGCGCGCCGATCTGCACGGCACCCATATCCGCGTCACGGATATTGAGCCAGGCATGGTGGGCGGCACCGAGTTCTCTCACGTGCGCTTCAAGGGCGATGACGGCAAGGTAAACAAAACCTATGACGGAGCCAATGCCCTGACGCCGGAAGATATCGCCGAATCGGTGTTCTGGGTAGCTACCTTGCCTGCACGCGTCAACATCAACACGCTGGAAATGATGCCGGTCTGCCAGTCCTTTGCGGGTTTGAGCATCCACCGCGAGGCGTAATACCAAGTGGCAGGGTAAACGCGCCCTGCCATTTTTCGCTTAAGCCGCACGCCAACCGGCAGCGATGATCAGCATCCCCACCAATGCCACACCCGCTCCCAACCAATCCATTGCCGACAGCTTTACGCCATCCACTACCCGCAGCCACAGCAGCGCCGTTGCTACATAGACGCCGCCATAAGCCGCATACACTCGCCCGCTGGCGGCCGGATGCAGGGTCAGCAACCAGACAAACAGCATCAGGCTAGCCGCAGCGGGTAACAGCAGCCAGGCGCTAGCGCCTTTTTTCAGCCACAGATAGGGCAGGAAGCAGCCGATGATTTCTGCCAGCGCAGTCACAAAAAACAATAAGGTGGTTTTTAACATCGGTGGCATGTTCTCTCTAAAAATTAAACGAATACGGCGGTAGGCTGGCGTAATGCAAGATCACGATGATATATTTAGCCAAATGTTACAACGGGTGTCGCCGAATGACGCAACACTAACTTATAAGGATGAAACGATGAAATCACTTTCTGTTCAACGGCTGATGTGCGGGATGCTGCCAGTCGCCATGTTGATACTGGTTGGCAGTTGGCAGGCTCCTGCGCTGGCGGCAAGTTGTACCCAAGGCAGCACCTGCGTCACCGTCAACGGTGACAGTGCCATGAGTAACGAACAGGCTCGCGAAAGCAAAGAGCAGTGGGACGATACCCGTTCTCTGCGCCGCAAGGTTAACAATCGCGTCGAAAAAGAGTTTGATAAGGTCGAACGCGCCATTGATGATGAAGATAGTTGCAACGACAGTTACAACGTCAATGCCTATTGGGAATCCACCACCCGTAAGTGCCTGGATCGCCAAACCGGACGGCCGATTAGACCTTAATCAGCCGATAGCGTTAAGCCGCCCTGCTGAATGCTGCTATCCTGTCAGAGGAAATTCATTCTCACATAAGGATTGAATCAAGATGAAGAAAGCACTCGTACTCGGCACGCTACTGCTGGCAGCCGCGCCATTAGCCACCCTTGCCGCCGACTCATGCGAAAGCATAAAAGCGGATATCGCGCAGAAGATCGTGAACAACGGCGTACCTGAATCTGGTTTCAAACTGGAGATTGTGCCTAACGATCAGGTAAGTCAGGCCGGTGGGCTGGTGGTTGGTCACTGCGGGTTCGACACGCAGAAAATCGTCTACACTCGCCTGCATAATGGCGACGAAAGCAGCAACGCAGCACAGGCTGGCACCAGCCAGGATGCTAAAGCTGGGCAGTGACCAGAAGAAAAGCCGGATAAACCCCCGGCTTTTCTTGCTTAAATTGTATCCTTTGGCATTTCATAATCAGGCCAATTTTCTAGATGTTCTAAAATCCATTGTGGCAGTTGCTCCGGCCTATTAAATATACTTATTGTAAGCCCTTTTTTAATTAAAGACAGATAATACTGCTCATTTACTTTAACTCTTTGGCCACGACGACTAATTGCTGCACTCCTAACACTGTCCTCAGGTAACCACTCTGCATAATATGCTAAATCAGGTGCATAAATAGCATCACCTTCTAAATTTACCTGTCCAACAATAGGCCATGTCCCATTTTTTATTAATGCCTCATTACAACCTTTATACAATTTTATTTTTTTATCAACAAGTTCAGTAACTGATACTCTCTCTGAAGATATCACGTCATAGAGACCTAACGCAAAATTCCAAAACCAGCAACCATAAGCAAACCGTCCATCAGGAAGAGGAATTTCAATAATCGAACCTAATGGGATTTTCTTTGTTTTCATATTAAGCCCCTTCTTCCATTGCACATTCAATATATTTATTTCTCTTATTATTTCTACTTGAGATTGGTTCTATTTGAACCGTAGCCTTACTTTTCAAGTTATCTTTTTTAATTTGCTCTGCTCCCCTGACGGCTTCGTAAGATTCAGTTTCAAATACAGGAACCATCTCGCCAAGATTTCTGTGATGGCCTGATTTTCTTCTCCTCAGTATTTGATCTGTTGTCTTGCTAGCGTCGCCACTAGTACGTCCTGTATAAATTTTTCCTGGGTGAGCTAGATCAGGTGCTTGATAAACTACATACTTCTTAGCTAAGCCTAGTGGGTCGACCCAAACCAGAGTATTCAGAGCGTACTGATAGAGATTCCCCCCTCCCGCCAGCCCAATCGGGTCTTGACTAACAAACACCCCGCATAAGGGATCATAGTAGCGATAGCGGTTATAATGCAACCCACTTTCCGCATCAAAGTATTGCCCCTGAAAACGAATCGGCTGCCACAGCCCCATCTCACTGCTTACGGTAGTTTTACCGAATACCTCATAGTGCGCAGACCAAACGACCTGGCCAGAACCTGTGCGTAACCGCAACGGCATGCCATTCGGGTCATTTTGATAGAAGCAGAGATTATCGGCCTTCAACCGCGCTTTTTGTTCTTCGTGGGCATCAACAATCCGCTCCCCGGCCATACGCAAAGGCGCTGCATTAACCTCGGCCTGATAGGTTTGCATCAGCAAAGGTTCGAAGGTGCCGGGATGATACACATAGCTCTGCGCTGTCCAACTTGGTTCCCCGGCGGTCAATACCGTGCGCGGTTGTGTGTCTACCTTCGGTTCTGTACACCAATGGCTGACTTCTTGCACCAACCGATCGCCATCCCAGACAAACCAGGTCGTGCGTTGCTCGGTTTCACCCGCAGCATCATATTGCCGCTTGCATACCCGCCGCCCCAGCGCGTCATAGTCATAGCGCCATCGCCCCGCCTTGGTGGCTAACGCCCGTAGTCTGCCGTGACAACCCCACCCCAGGCGCTGTTCATTATTCCCCTCGCGGCGCACGCGTAACTGACCGGCACCATCCAGACGCCATTCAACGCCCCCATCATGCTGCCACACCTGTTCCTGTTCATTTTGCCGCACGGCGCGGAAGCGGTTCCCCAGCGAATCATAGCTAAAGCGCTTAAGCAGCCCCTCTGGATTGGTGTGCTCAATAATTTGCCCTAGGGGGTCATAACGGTAACTGTCCGTTCCCGTCAGGCTGTCGCGGCGCTGAACCAGATTATCGTGTTCATCATAAAAATATTCAGTCTGCCCCGCCGTTTCGCCCCGCACCAGGGCTTGATTACGGACCAGCAACCCGCGCTGGTTATAGCTGAAGTATTGGCTCAAGGTGGAGCTCAACGTCAGTTCGCTTAAACGGTGCTGTTCGTCGTAGCTGAAACTGAGCGGTTGATTATCATCCACGGCCAGCGTTGATACACGCCCGGCAACGTCATAGCCGAAGGTCTGGTGCTGCGACGATAACAGCTCCCGCCCATTTTCGCGGTAAACTCGCTGGCGCTGATGATGCAAGAGGCCGTCACGATATTCATATTCCAGCAACGCCTCAACACCCTGCTGTTTCTGCCGTTCCTCTGCCAGCAAACCATCCGCTCCGTAACGCCGTTTCACGGTTGCGGCAGCGTTAACGGCTTCCGTCAGTCGGCCCGCAGGATCGTAACGGAAACGCTCGGCATTCACCGCCTGCTCATCATCCAACAGCGTTTTGCTGACAATCCGCCCCATGCGATCGCAGGTGATGGCCAGCATGTAACCCAGCGGATCACAGGTTTTGCTCAGATGCCCCGCAGCATTGTAATCGTAACGGCGAACCCGCCCGTGGTAATCCACTTCTTCGGTTAGGCGCCCGGCCGCATCACGCTTCAACCCCCAACGCTCGCCCAACTGGTTTTCCACGCCTATCAGTTGTTCTTCGGTATCGTAGCGGTAACGTACGGTGCTGCCGTCCGGTTCAATGCGCTTTTTCAGCCGCCCTTGCCCGAAATAACTGAACTGCGTTACCCGGCGGTGATCGTCGTGGTAGCGGAGCAGATTGCCTTCTGGGTCATAGCTGCAATCCAAGGTTTTCCCACCCGGCAGTTGGGCATGGATCAGGCGGTTGCAAATGTCGTAGCGATAATGCGTCACCGCTCCGTCGGCATCGGTACGACAAATCAGATTGCCGTAACAATCATGTTCAAAAGTGACCCTATTATCCGCCGGATCGGTCAAGGTGTTCAGGAAGCCGTATTGGTCATAACCCAGATGCGTCACGCCGCCGCCAGGTCGTTCTACCTTCAGCAGCAATCCCAGATTGTCGTACCCGTAGCGGGTGGTCTCGCCCGTCGGCGTCTGTTGCTGCGTCAGGTTGCCGCGCTCATCAAACGCCTGGAGCCATTTACCACCGGTCGGATCGAGCACGCAGATCGGGTGACTCTGCGCGTCATACTCCACCGTTGTTTTGCTTTGATCCGGCTGGGTTTGACTGATTTCATTACCCTGCGCGTCATACTGCCAGGCCGTGACGTTGCCCTGCGGGTCCGTTTGCTGCGACGTGCGGCCACTGCTGTCATACCGATAGCTGAAAGTTTCGCCCAAGGCATTAGTTCGGCTAAGTGGAAATTGGCGTTCGTTATATTGCAGACGGGTGGTATGCCCCAGCGAATCGGTGATTAGCGTTTCCCCACCTTCCGGCCGCCAGTCAAAACGATAGTCGAACAGCCCGCCATCACCCCAGGCATGTACCACGCGTATCACGCCATCGTCATGACGTTGCCAGGCATAATAGAAAGAGAGTCTGTTGCGGTTGGTATGGCGCACCATGCGGTGATCATCTTCATAGCCGAACGTGTAAGGCTCGCCAGCGGCATCCTCCACCGCCACCATATCGCCACGTTGATCATAACGATAACGGGCCAACGTCCGTGTGGCCTTGCCGGAAATCCACAGCGTCAGGCTGCCTATCGCCCAAGAAAACTCGTCGTCATACTCCAGGCGGATTTCCCGCCCGGTGGCTTCGCTGCCGCAATACTCGGTAAACGCGCGCAGTCTGTTCTGGAGGTCATAATTGCACTGCCAGGCATTTTGATTTCGATCGTTAAACCGTTGCAGGTACAGGGTCAATGAGTCATGGGCAGAGGGCCGCCAGTTGCCAGCCAAAAAGGCTTCATCACAATCCGGCAATTTCTCCAGCTTCTGCGGCCACCCGGGCGGCAGGTGGAAATGGTAAATAACCCCCGGTTTGGTTTGCAGCAGCAAGGTATCCCCCTGCCGCCACAGGCTGTCGCCGTAATGCCCATCGTCAACCCGCCCCTCATCGCCTTCCAGTACGGGGAAGCAGTCAAATGCCGTCGCCCGATCGGGGAAGCGTGCCACCACGCCAATCAGCAGACCGTGGCGCACAATCTCCAGCCGACAGTCCGCCAGCGTTTGCCAGGCATGCCCCAGACTGCTGCGCTCAACATAATGCCCGCGGTAATAGCGTTCCCAACTGAACGGCAACCGGCCCGGCAGCTGAAAGTCTTGCTGTTCCACGACCACTTCGCCGGTAATCGAGTGCACCGGCTCGGCATCCAGTACCGTACAGCGTAAAAAACCCGAATCCAGCTTCAGCTTATCTGCCAGTTTCTTGGCCAATGCCGAACCGCGAAACGCTTTCCAGAGCGATTTCGTCAGCGCCAGCAGATTCAGCACCGGCATACCACCAACCAGCACCGGTCGCCCCATAGGAATAGGCAGCATCGTCGCGGTAGGCAACGAGGTGTAGCTGCGTGACGTATGAGCTTTATCGTGATTGCTCGGTTGCAGCCCAGTCATCCAGCAGCTCAGCGCGGGCAGCGCGGCAAAAGAGAGCGGATCGCTGTTGGCCATCACCGTTTTGCTGCCCATGTACGACTCAGCATCCCTGGACGGGTTGGCATCTGTAGGGCCAAAAGAAGCACCCAGTGGGAAATGCAGCCCAGGCAAATGATGGGTATAGGTGCCGACGGTTGCCCGCATCATGCCATTGATCATCACCGGGCGGCCGGAACCACCGCCAGATCCAATGTTGGCACCCAACGCTCCCATTAGCGCATCTTTTTTTTCACTCGCGGCCAGAGCCGTTGCAACCAGGGGATTAGCCATAGCGTTGGCCATCACGCCCCCGGCTTGGCCCGCAACCGCCATCGCTTTAGCGGCCAATGCAGGATTAGCTTGCGCTAACTCACCGGCCCTAGCGGTGACAAAACTCATCGCCATGCAGCCTATCACTGCCTTGGCGGCGTTAATGTATTCCCGCGGGTCAAAAATCATCCCCACATGCGGATGCGGGATAGGCGTCGGCGCGGCGGGCGGGGCCGGTGGAACAATCACCTGGTGGACATCAACTCCGATAACGGGATCGATATGTTTCGTTGCCGGCAATGCCATATTTTTTGCCTCTCTGTCCACCTCAATCGACGGACTCTGCCGCTAACTCTGCGCTTCATGCCTGCGCTCCCCAAACAATTGAAAGAATTTCTGCTGCAACTGGCTTCCCGACAGGCGGTGAGAAATCAACCCTGGGTGCCTAATCAACCAATCCGCCAGCAGGCTCAACCCGCAGTGCGCACGGATCTCCGGTTCAATCAACATACCGGCATCCAATCCCGTCATGGCCGCATCCAGTGCCTCGGGGTATTGCCCGGCTTTATCCAGACACCAGGCCTGCATACGCCACCCTTCTACCGCCAGAATGCCGTCACCGTCCGCCTGCGCCTGTTCACCCGCTAACCGGTAGCACGCAGCAGCTTCTAGCCATGCCTTTTTAGTCAGCCAGACACTGGCTTCGCCAAACAGCGCATTAACGACCAGCTTCCTGCCAGCCGGATGCCCGGCACGTTCCGCCTGGCCCGCCATGCGAACCGCCTGTTGATACTCCTCCAGCGCCTGCCGGGTTTTCCCCCCTTTCAGGTACGCCACGCCGGTGGTCAGAAACACCACCGTGGCCTGATCGAACCATCGCTGGGCATGGGTAATCGCCAGCATCTCCTGCTTTATCTTGGCCAGCCGGGCAAAATCATCATTGCGTAACGTATCCCCGAGCATCACGAACAACCGACGGAACTCCCCCGATGGCCCCCGTTCTCCAGACTCCGCCACCACTTCCCCCGGCAGTTGCCGCATCTGGTAGCGCCCGAATAAGGCAGACATCCGCTTGGGGTGCCGCTGTTGCAGTTGATTCAGCGGTGGAAGATGCGGCTTTTGCGGCACAATAACCCGGATGCGCTCACCTTCGGGCGTGGTCCAGAATGGATCCTCCAACAGTTGTTCCAGCGTTTTCTCAAACTGTTGGGCATGTGCGATTTGCGCGGGCTGCAGGATAAACACCAAGCCGGGAAAGATATCGGGATGGTGGCGCATCAGGCTGGACGCAACGGAGAACAAATCCCGTGCATCGCTGCGCCCGCTTAACGCGGGTGGAGACCAATCCGCCACCATACCCTGTTGCAGGGAAGCCGCCTGGCGTTCCTGGTAATAAGCGATCAGAGCTTGGGCGGCCTGGGCCAGATAAAGCGTATCGGTAAACGGATGCATCAATCGGATAACGGCACAGTCAGCCTCTTGGCGCATCTGCAAATAGAGATCAACCATTTGCTGATCGTCGTCATCGGCCTGCCAGTACAAAAGACGGGCTTCTTTTTTGCCAGCAAAACGCATCCAGTCTTCATGCGCTTGTAAAAACCGGCGCTCAACGGAATTCGAGGGACTCCATTCACTCATGTGCCATCTCCGCTTAAGGATTCAGTTTCAGCAATGCGCCTTCCACAACGTGATCACCGGCCGCCGATGAGGTTATTTTGCCGCCAGAGGTAAGATGATCGCCGGACGCCGCTGACGTAATATCCACGCCAGAGAGAATGATTTTTCCGTCGCTGGTCAATGAGATGCTGGCTGCACCACATTGCAACGTAATGGTGTTTTTCGCGCTAAGCAGTACGCCTGCGGCATCGATCGTTGAGTTACCGCCAGCGCTGAGTAGCGCATCGGTTTTGACAACCACCTGTTGAAATTGCGCATCCATTGAATGCCCGCCGGTGACGCTGATCTGGTTCTCACCGCCGATGGTAGAAACCTGGTTGCCGGTGACGGCAACGCTGCGTGCTCCGCCCACGGATAAGCTCAGATCCGTACCAACGCTTTCCGTCAGGCTCTGACCTATGGTCATAGAGGCGGCTTGATCAATCTGCTCCGTTTTGGCACCACCAACGGTCTGAGTGTGATTCCCGGTAATAGAACGGCTATCCGCTCCCTGTACCGTCAGGTTGCGATCCGCCTTCACCGTCAGGGATTCGTTTTGATCAACGGTTTGAGTCCGCGCTCCCTGAACGCTGGCGGTTTCATCGCCTGTTACGGTCTTCGCACGGTTACCGCTGACGGAGAGAGTTTCATTGCCTTTAATCGTGGAGGTTTCGTTGCCATCAACCGACTTGGTGCGATCCTGCTTGATATGGCTGGTTTCGCTGCCCGCGACGGTTTTGGTGCGGTTGCTGCCTACCGAGTGCGTTTCTTCATTTTCGATATCGGTGTCCATGTTGCGCTCAGCATGCAGCAACACCTGTTCCGAACCGGCTTTATCTTCAAAGCGCAGCGCGTTCGAATTCTCCGGCGTGCCGTCTTCGGAACGGCTCATGAAGCCCATTTGAGTCGCCGCTGCGGGTAATTCCCAAGGCGGCATACTTGCTTCGTTGAACACCCGGCCGGTAATGATCGGGCGATCCGGATCGCCGTTGATAAAATCTACGATCACCTCATCACCAGCCCGAGGGATCTGAATGCCACCGAACCCTTGCCCGGCCCAGGCGCTGGAGACACGCACCCAGCAAGAACTGGTGTCATCTCCCGCAGATAAACGGTCCCAATGAAACTTCACTTTCACCCGGCCGTATTTATCGGTCCAGATGGATTTCCCCTGTGGGCCAACCACTTTTGCCGTCTGCGGCCCGCTGGTTTTTGGCCATTGCGCCTGTTGCGGTGGGCGGAAAGGAACATTGGCGGGGATCACCGTAAAATCAACATGTTGCTCACTCTTGGCCTCGCCGCTGGCATAGGGATTGTCCCGCAAGGAATAGGCTGCACGGATAACCAGATAATTGCCTGCGTCTGAAGAATAGGGGCCATTATTCAGTTCGAACGTATAGCCAGGTACAATCCCCAAAGCGGTACCCGTACCGCTAATTTGCTGATGCTCCGCCTGCCAGGCCTCCTGGCGAACCCGCGCGTAAGCCTCGCCTTGTTGATGCTCCACAAAATGCCCTGGCCAGTCGAAGACATCAATTTGACCGGGTTGAGGAGAAACGGGATTCTGGCGAGCCTGAAACAGCCAGGCATTTGGCTTACGGAAATCATAATCATCAATGCTGTAAATCCCCGGAGTGACAGCGTCACTGATCAACCATTGGTTGATCCCCTCTTCCTGCGCGATACCGCCGGACGGAGTGGCATGATAGCCAATCTGCTCATAGCCGCTGAATGGCTGATGCCGCTGTGGCGCATCGATCAACACCAGGGTGTTTTTGTTCATTTCGTGGCGAAAAAAGTAGTAGATCCCCTCCAGCTCCATCAGGCGGCTGATAAAGTTAAAGCTACTTTCCTGATATTGAACGCAATACTCCCACAGGCGATAGTCGCGGGTCAGCAGGTTCTCAACCGATACCTGATTTTCACGCAGCAAAGCCGTGATGATTTGCGGCACAGTCTGTTGCTGGAAAATACGGCAGTTACGATCGCGCAGCATCGGCCAAACATCAGGCTCCAGACGCAGCTTATAAACAGCATATTGTTCGTCATTGATCGTTTCGCTATGAATGGCCGCGGAGGTGATTTTGCCGTTCAAAAAGCGCGATACCACACGGTATTGGGAAGGGATAGCTAAGGTGACGGATTTTCCAAGTAATGCTTGTCGATCAATCCGGGGGTTTTTACTGAGCAGTTCAACGCAAAGGGCGTATGGCGATGAAAGGCGTTCCTCTCCTTGCAATGACCAAAACAGGAGTTCATCGGGTGGTAATGGAGTATGTGCCGTCGTTCTGCTCAGCATAGACGAAATCCTTTTCAATTCTCGTCAGGTCAAACACAACCGATTAAGATCGTTAATCCTATCAATCTATCTTTTTACAATGCACACAAAGCGATTAAAAAATCATCCAGAATAGTCTGATTGTAAATATCTCTGGGCGGCGAGTAATTGCAAGGCATGAATGTCTAAACCACGATAATTTAGTGACATCGTCACTTAAATCAGTAGATCACTATTACCGAACTGCAGTGTTACGGTCATACATACAGTATACTGAATAATAAGTAATTTCTTAGATTGCGCTACAGACCCCACCGTGCCTGTATCATCGTTAAAACCTATCCGAACAATAGTTAAGAGCTATTAAAGTATTTGATTTCAGTCAAGCTGTAATGTTCTTCGATGTGGCAACCTCGGTTGCCCGTTTTTTCATCAGCATGATCGGGTGTCGGGCAATTTGGAAGCTAAACTCATTGGAGCGAGATCATGATTAAAAAAGTTATTTTGGGATGTGCCGTCGTGGCCGTCGTCGGTTATTTGGGATTTGTCGGTTATATCTATCATTACGATCAGCAACGTGCGCCTGCGGTTGCTGACAACAGAATCGATACTCTGTTAACCCGTTACGGATGTGACTATTGCCACACGGCTTCAGCGAAATTGCCCTTCTATGCCGAGCTGCCGATCGCTAAACAGCTAATGGAATATGATATCAGGACCGGTAGCAGGCAATTTACTCTTGATGCCACGCGTACTGCCCTACAGCAAAAAACCGCCGTACCAGAAGCCGATCTGGCCAAGCTGGAATTTGTACTGAAAAACCAAACCATGCCGCCAGCGCTTTACAACGTGATGCACTGGTCTGGCAACGTTAGCGAAAATGACCGGCAGGAACTGCTCAGTTGGATTCGTCAGCAACGTGAGCAACATTATGCTCACCCTGGCACTCCAGCGGAATTGCGCGGTGCTGCACTGCAACCGTTGCCGGAATCGCTGCCGACCAACCCTCAGAAAGTCGCGCTGGGCTTCCGGTTGTTCCACGATCCACGGCTCTCAAAAGATAACAGCATCTCCTGCGCACACTGCCATCAACTGGGTGCCGGGGGTGTCGATGGCCGTGTGTCTTCGCTTGGGGTGAATAACCAACCAGGCCCAATCAATGCGCCAACGGTGTTCAATGCCGCGTTCAACATCGCACAATTCTGGGATGGTCGTGCAAAAGACCTGCAAGCACAGGCAGGTGGCCCGCCAATGAACCCGATCGAAATGGCCTCAGGTTCCTGGGACGATATCATCGGTAAACTGGAAAAAGATGCGCAGTTGAAAGCCGACTTCAAACGGGTGTATGCCAACGGTTTTACCGGCGATAACATCACCGATGCGATTGCCGAGTTTGAAAAAACCCTGATCACGCCAAACAGCCCGTTTGACCGCTATCTGAAAGGGGATGAAAGCGCCCTGACCGCCCAACAGAAACACGGCTATCAGTTGTTCCAGCAGAACAAATGCGGCACCTGCCATACCGGGGTTAACCTGGGCGGCCAGTCTTACGAACTTATGGGCGTCAAAGCGGATTATTTTGCCACGCGTGGTAAGCCTACCGACGTTGATCTTGGGCGTTACAATGTCACGAAAAATGAAGCGGACCGTAATCGCTTTAAAACGCCAACGTTGCGTAATATCGGCCAGACCGCGCCTTATTTCCATGACGGCAGCGTCAACACGCTTAACCAGGCGGTGAAAGATATGTTGAAATATCAGGTCGGCGTTACTCTGCCAGATAGCGACGTCAACGACTTGGTGGCCTTGCTGGAAAGCATGAGCGGCAAATATCAGCCTGCCACCCCACCCGCCAGTTAACCCTTTCTTTACCACACCAGTGGTTCGGTAAAGATTCACT
The DNA here is from genome assembly GCF_055790845.1 of Serratia sp. YWN4. Taxonomy (NCBI): domain Bacteria; kingdom Pseudomonadati; phylum Pseudomonadota; class Gammaproteobacteria; order Enterobacterales; family Yersiniaceae; genus Serratia; species Serratia sp. YWN4. The sequence goes on along the minus strand of NZ_CM147696.1, from coordinate 2,680,102 downwards.
GGTTTTCAGGTGGGCAGATAAGCACCATGCCCACCTGAAATTTTTCTTATGATTCCTCAACGTTACGCGCGCAGTGAGGCTATCACAACGCGTAGCGATCCATCAGGCTGGAGATATCCAGATATTGCGCCAGTTCGCGCTGTTCAGCGCGTGGTAAATAGGGGATCTCACCCAACAGCGGCGCGGGGATGCGTTGCTGCAACGCATCGATGGTTTCAGCATAGTGCGCTAAACCGGGGTTGATACGGTTGGCGACCCAGCCCAGTAATGGTAAGCCATCGTTAAGAATCGATTGTGCCGTCAGCAACGCATGGCTGACACAGCCCAGCTTGATGCCTACCACCAGGATCACCGGCAACTGTTCCTGCACCACCCATTCAGAATAAGGGCGCAGATCGTTCATCAACACGCGCCAACCGCCACTGCCCTCGACCACCACGGTATCGGCCTTGGTAGCAAGGTGCTGCAACCCACGGCTCATCACGCTGTAATCGATATCCTGTGTGGCATGGGCGTGGAATACTTCATCCAGACAGGTTATCGGGTTAACTTCTTCATAAGACAAAGGCATAGTGGACGAAGCTTGCAGAACCAAAGCGTCTTTATTTCGAATGCCTTCGCTGGTTTCCTGACAACGCGCCGCTATGGGCTTATACCCCGCCGCTGAGCGGCCCTGTGCAGCAAATGCCTGCAACAATCCGCGGGAAACCACGGTTTTACCTACGTCGGTATCCGTGCCTGTAACAAATAAACGCTTTAACATGAATAGATTGCCCTGAAATGCTCCGTTAACAAAAAGATCGCCGCCGATCGCGGCGCGAGTAGCCTGACAGGGAAAAGTCTAGGGGATGCGAACTTGCAGGGGCTTGAGGTAGCTCAATATTTTGTCGGTAAACATTAAGAAATTCTGATAGGAGGAATTTACATTAGCCCTGTAACAGTTTCACCAGCAGCGAACCGTTGTATAACGCATCTTTCACCAGCGCAGCACCCGGCATGGTGCCCTGATTGAAAAACTGAGTGGATTCAACCTGCACATGCTCGCTGTATGCGGGCAGAGATTGCTGGCGGATACAGGAGGCAATCGCCGGATGAAGGATCTCAGCGGCTCGATTCAATGGTGAACCCACCAGGATTTTTTCTGGATTAAACAGGTTGACCATGATCGCCACAATGCGCCCGACGCTATGCCCGACGCCAAGAATGATATCTTTGGCTAATTGATCCCCGGCCAGCGCCGCATCGCACAGGGATTCGACGGTCAAGGGCGCGCCATGCAGCAATGAAGTCATTGAGCCCCCCAAGCGTTGTTGGGCGATTTCCAGCATGTTTTCAATACTGGCTACCGTTTCCAGGCAACCGTGATTACCGCAATAGCAGCGTTTACCGTAAGGATCGACCTGGGTATGGCCAATTTCCACTACGCTGCGGCTACCGGCATGCAGCACGCGGCCATTGGTGATCACACCAGCACCGACGTTATGATCAATCACCACCTGAATCACATTCATGCTACCGCGCGAAGCGCCATACAACGCTTCCGCCATGGTCCAGGCGCAAATATCATGTTGCAGATAGACCGGTAACCCGGTGAGCGTTGCCAACGCCGGGCCGAGCGCCATTTCTTCCACATCGTAGAACGGCATGCGGTGAACGACGCCAGACGCGGTATCGATCATGCCGGGCAAGGTGATGGCGATCGCGGTTAAACGTTCCAGTTTGCTTTGATGACGAATAAAAAAGCGGTCTATTTCACCCACGATGCGTTGCAGTAAAGGGTCAGGGTGTTCAGCATCGAGCGGCAGCAGTTCTTCTACCACCATTTTGCTGCTGAGATCGCGCAGCGCCAGCGTAATGGTGCCACGGCTGATACGAGCAGAAAGGTAATGCCAGGCTTCGGTGTCCAACACCAGCCCGACCGCCGGGCGGCCACGGCTGCCAATTTCCTGATATTCGGTTTCTTTAACCAGATGGGCTTCGAGCAGTTCACGCACAATCTTGGTGATACTGGCGGGCGCAAGCTGTGCGCGCTTCGATAATTCGATGCGCGAAATAGGCCCCAGCTGATCAATCAGCCGGTAAACTGCCCCTGCATTGGTTTGCTTGATTTGATCAATATGCCCAGGCTGCCCATCCGCAATCACAAACCTGCTCCTACTATTTTTCGCGCTTCTAAATAAAGACTAAGGGCTATGGTGGGGCTTTTGGAATACAGCGTCAACTATTTGATTCGTTATGTGATTAACAGCACAAATTCACTGACATTTAGCCCGGAAGAGCGTCTTATTTGTGCAGATTCAGCATTAGCTCCATCAAGGTTTGGGCCGCAACAGTGATTGGGCGGTTACGGTGATGCACCAGCCAGACTTCGGTCATCGCCTCTGGTTCAGCCAGCGGCAGATAGGTGACGCCATCAATTTTAACTCGGCCAAATGACGTCGGCAGGATAGAAATCCCCAGCCCAGCAGCCACCAGGCCGATAATCGTCATTGCCTCGCCCACTTCCTGAGTAATGTAAGGAGCGACTCCGGCATTCGCCAACAGCGCCAGAATTTCGTCGTACAGCGCCGTACCGACCTCACGGGAAAAGAAGACGAACGGTTCCTGCGCCAAATCGGTGAAACGCAGCGTTCCAGGTGCAACATGAGTGAGCGGGTGACCATTCGGCACCACCGCCAGCAACGGCTCGCGCAGCAGCAACTGATGCTGGAGCGCATCCGGTAAACGGGTGTTACGCATGACCCCCAGATCCAGCGCACCGTTCAGCAAAGGCTCGAGCTGCTGTTTGGTATTGATCTCACGCATTTTGATATGCACATTCGGCGACAACTGACGGAACGCCCGCAGGCTGCGTGACACCAGGCTGATAAACGGCGCGGAAGAGGTAAAGCCAATCGTCAACTCACCGATCTCACCGCGCTCAAGCCGAGCGGCCCTTTCTGCCGCACGATTAACCTGATCGAGCACCTGATAGGCCTCCTTGAGAAACATCTCTCCGGCCTGAGTCAGCCCGACGTTGCGGTTATTCCGCGCCAACAAACGTGCGCCGACCATCTCTTCCAGCGCTTGGATCTGCTGGCTCAGTGGTGGCTGGGACATGCGCAGCCGCTCCGCCGCGCGGCCAAAGTGCAATTCCTCTGCGACAGCGACAAAATAGCGCAGGTGTCTGAGCTCGATACTCATATCTTTAAAGTCTCAATCATAATGATTAATATATTAGACAAAAAACTGCCCTCTCCCTATCATTTTGTGATTCAAGACGTGTTTTTGTTCTTCCGAACCCGGTAAGGAAATGCTGTGACAACCCCTACGCGTTCGGCGGCCACCACACCGCTAACGCTGAGTTCCCATGATGCTGCCAGTGCAGAGCCCAAAACCAGGCGCTCAGCGCTGAATAAACACCCCTTTATTGAACGTGGCACCTCGCAGTTTACGCGCGTCACCTTGGCCCTATTTTCTGCCGGACTGGCCACTTTTGCCTTGTTGTACTGTGTGCAACCGATCTTGCCGGTACTTTCGCAGGACTTTGGCATCTCCCCCGCCGAAAGCAGCCTTTCGCTTTCCTTTTCTACCGGATTATTGGCGATCGGCCTGATGTTCACCGGCCCGTTGTCCGATGCCGTTGGCCGCAAACCGGTGATGGTCGTGGCCTTGTTATTGGCGGCGATCTGTACGCTAATTTGCGCGTTTATGACCAGTTGGCACAGCATTCTGCTGATGCGCGCCCTGATTGGCCTTTCATTGAGTGGCGTGGCAGCGGTTGGCATGACCTATCTGAGTGAAGAGATTCACCCCAGCGTTGTCGCCTTTTCAATGGGGCTGTACATCAGTGGTAACTCTATTGGCGGGATGAGCGGGCGTTTGGTGACCGGGGTGCTGACCGATTTCTTCTCATGGCGCATTGCGTTGGCGGTCATTGGGCTGTTTGCGCTGGCCGCAGCTTTCATGTTCTGGCGTATTCTGCCGGCATCGAAACATTTTCGTGCCAGTTCGCTGCGCCCACATACTCTGCTGATCAACTTTAGGCTGCACTGGCATGATAAAGGACTACCGCTGCTGTTCGCCGAAGGTTTCCTGCTGATGGGCAGTTTTATCACTATGTTCAACTACATTGGTTATCGCTTGTTGAACGATCCCTATCATCTCAGCCAGGCCGCCGTTGGGCTGCTGTCGGTGGTTTATCTCACCGGTTCGTACAGCTCACCGAAGGCTGGCTCCCTGACGACCCGCTTCGGGCGCGGGCCGGTGTTGCTGGTTTCAATTCTGATTATGCTGGCAGGGATTCTGATCACCACGCTGGCACCGCTCACGGCGATCTTTATCGGCATGATGCTGTTTACCACCGGATTCTTTGCTGCCCACTCGGTTGCCAGCAGTTGGATCGGCCGCCGCGCACGTCGCGCCAAGGGCCAGGCTTCGTCACTGTATCTGTTCTGTTATTATGTCGGTTCCAGCGTGGCCGGAACCTTGGGTGGCGTGTTCTGGCACAGTTTTGGCTGGGGTGGCGTGGTAACCTTTATCAGCGCTATGCTGCTGTTGGCCCTGTTGGTAGCCCTCCACCTGAAAAAACTGCCGGAAGCCGCCCGTATTTAGGGAATATGGTTATATCTTCCCTGCCAGGCTTGAACCACTCAGAGTTAAATATTGTAAGGGGCCGAAGTTGCCCTTTCTTTGTTTTAACTCACAATGTATGTTGTAACTAAAATCGGAGGTGTGATGGATAAATATAACCTTATTGGCAGAATGAATACGTGTTTTACCGAATTGGAACAGGCGTTGGCGGCACTCCACCAGCAGATCCTGCCGCTACATTTAGTCGCTGCGCGGGTTTTTAGCCTACCGGAAATCGAGAAAGGTAAAGAACATGCAGCGGTAGAGCAAATCAGCGTAACGCAGCATGTTGGCCAAGCGGCGCGCGATCTGGCACTGGAACACTACCAGCGATTATTTATCCACCATAACCTGCCGCACGTCAGTAGCAAAGCAGCGGTACGCCTGCCCGGTGTGATCTGCCTGGCGGTTGATAATGCCGAATACCTCGCCTTGCAGCAGCAAATTGCGCTGATCAATCGCCTTAAAGCCGAGCTGGAACAGATCATCACCGTTGAGTCCGGTTTATCTCCTGAACAACGCTTCGACTTTGTGCATACCCGCCTACACGGCTTAATCACCCTCAACGCCTATCGCTCGCTGACATTACTGACGAATCCTGATTCCGTGCGTTTCGGCTGGGCCAACAAGCACATCATCAAGAACGTGAAGCGGGACGATGTTGTTACACAGTTGGAAAAAAGCCTGAAAGCCGGGCGTGCCGTGCCGCCTTTGGATCGCGAGCAATGGGCCGAATTGGTCAGCCGCGAAATTGATGATGTCAGCCGCCTGCCGCAAAATGCAGTGTTGAAAATCAAACGGCCGGTGAAGGTTCAGCCGATCGCTCGAGTGTGGTATCAGCAGCAGCAAAAACAGGTGCAACACCCCTGCCCGCTGCCGCTGATAGCCCTATGCCAGCTGGAAGCCGGGGCTAAGGTGCCAAAAATGGGTGAGTTACCTAATTACGACGCGGCAACGGTGAAGCATAAATACAAACCGGATGCTCAACCGTTGCGATTATTGGTAAAACGCCTGCACCTCTACACCAACATCCCAGATTAGCCGTAAAACTTATAAACACGCAGACGATGCCCATCAAGATCTTCAGCCACAAAGGTATAACCGAAATCCATCTCTACCGGATGCTGCGCGATCGTCAATCCTTTGGCCTGCCATTGTTGGCAGAGTGCATCCACCTGTTCCGTCTGCTCGCACAGGAAACTGATCTCCGCCCCACCGCCAACGGCCTTCGCGGCGGGCTCCACGGTGTGCTTTGACCACATCGCCAGCTTGAAGCCATTACTAAAGACAAACATCGCAAAGGTCGGTGACTTTTCAACGGGAGCTACCCCCAACAGTTGCTGATAGAAGTCGGCGCTTTTTTCCGGGCTATCCACATAAATGATGGTCATGCTTGGCGTTATCATGTTCTCTCCTGGTAATGAAAGGAACCTCAATGTTCCCGATAACTAAAGCCTAACCTGCCCGACTGTCAGTTTCTGGCAGTAGCCCCGTTACCTTGAGCAAATCCCTTCGGTTTCGCGCCACGCTTTCATTAATGCGCGGCGGCCACGCGGATAGCGTTGCGGTAACTGCGTCAGCGTGCGGATGCGATCGAGGCGGAAATGACGGAATGAAGCACGCAGTTCGCACCAGGCTATCAACACCTGCACCTGTTCAAAGTAGCCCATGGCAAACGGCCAAAGAGTACGTTCGCTGACGTTGCCCGCCTGATCCTGATATTCCACACTGATCTTGCGTTCAAGGCGGATCATTTCACGGATCAACACTCGGGTTTCATCGGCCACCTTGACCTCTTCCACTGGGCCGATCAGCAAGGTGTTAGCGTCGAGTTCTTCCCGCAATTCATTGGGTAACACTGCACCAATCTTTGCCAGCGCATTGGTCGCGGCCTTTGCCAACTGGCTGTCGCCCCTGCGCTCCACCCAACGCATCCCCAGCACCAGCGCTTCAGTCTCTGGTTGTGAAAACATCAGCGGCGGCAGCATAAACCCTGGCCGCAATACGTAGCCGACCCCTGCTTCGCCGGCAATATCGGCGCCCTGCTGCTGCAACGTAGCGATATCGCGATACAGCGTGCGCATACTGATCCCCAATTCTTGCGCCAGAGCATGCCCTGCCAGCGGATAGCGGTGGCGACGCAGGATCTGCATCAGATCAAGCAGGCGTTGGGTTCGGGACATGTTTTATCCCCATTGATAGGGTTTGAAATGTGTGGCCAAGGGTAGCAAAAATAAGCCAGACAACAAGGGCAAAAGCCCCTGTTGTCATTGGATGAAGGGATCAGAAAATAAACAGGCTTTCTTCAATCTTGCTGATTGCAACTCCGCGCAGGGTAATCTGGCTATCCAAATAAGACACCACCGTGTCGTTATTCACCGCCTTGAAGTGCAGATCGTCAAAGCTCACCGTAGAATCGGTGAACATAATCTTGTCTTCTTTGACATTGAAGTCACCAATAATGTCCTTACCCGCGCTCCCGCTGAAGATGAACAGATCGCTGCCCGCGTAGCCATACAAGGTATCATCACCGAGCCCGCCGATAATGGTGTCAATTCCCTGCGTGCCGTAGACCGTATCATTACCCGCACCGGCGTCGATATAGTTCACTTTATCGTTGTCATTACTGCGGTCGAGATCATAGGCAAAAATAATGTCATTGCCCCCGCCGGACTCGATGATGTTATTCCCACCGTACGCATAAATGGTGTCATTCCCGTTCCCGGTCACGATATGGTCATCTGCCCTGCTGGTGTGGATCACATTATTGCCATTACCGGTTTGGATCATGGTTTGATCGCCACTGCCCGCACGGCGATCTACAGCCGTATCAATGTAGTTATTACCATTCCCCGTTTGGACGACATCAATAGCGCCACCGTAGGTATAGATACGTTTATCACCGTCGCCAGTGATGACCAGATCGCTACTGTATGATGTGTAAATCGAGTCTCGTCCATTACCGGTGACTACCTGCTTGGTAGCTCCCAGATCGTCGTTACGGTTGCTGGCATAAGCATAAATATTGTGATCGCCGTTGCCGACACGGATAACGTCGTTGCCACCGTAGGTATAAATCTGCAAATTACCATTACCAGCGGTAATAGTGTCATGGCTGGCTCCGGTCAATAGGGTGCTATTGCCATTACCGAGGCTGATAGAGGCCAAGGTGTTGCCACCGGCAGTTCTGCTAGCCGCCGTATCGATATAGTTATTGCCGTCTCCAGTGATAATCATGTCATCACCACCGTAGGTACGAATCGTATTATTCCCCGCACCGGCATCAATCAGATCGTTGCTGGCACCGGTGTAGATCACATCGTTACCGCTGCCGGTGATAACTTTGACGGTATTGCCCGCCCCTTCGCTGCGGTTTCTGGCTGTATCAATATTGTTGTTACCATTACCGGTAATAATGCTGTCATTACCACCGTAGGTACGGATGATTTTATTACCGTTCCCTACCATGATTTTGTCATTGCCGTAGGAAGCATCGATCACATCACGGCCATTGCCGCTGATGATGGTCTTGGTGACATTGATATCGTCATTACGGTTAGTGGCATAAGCCGCAATAATATTATTGCCGTTACCCACCTTGATACTGTCTGTTCCGCCATAGGAATAAATACGCTTATCCCCATCACCACCCACGATGATGTCGTCGCTGTCCGAGGTTTCGATATAGTCATTGCCATCACCACTGTTGATCTGCTTAGTGAAGCCTTTGTCCTGCTGGCGGTTATTGGAGGCGGCATAAATGGTGTCATTACCTGCACCAGCAATGATCTCATCATTACCACCGTAACTGCGCACGGTATTATTGCCTTCCCCCAGATCGATAAAGTCGTTCCCTTTGGCACCATAGACCGTATCGTTGCCCTCGCCAGCATAGATGATGTGACGAGCATCGGCATCGTCCGTATTACCGTTTTTGGCGGCATAGATAATGTCATTACCTGCACCGGCAAAAATAATCTCGCTGCCCTTATTGCCATAAATAATGTCATTACCTTCATAGCCGTAGATAATGTCGTTCTGTTCGCTGCCGTTCAGTACGTTATTGTATTGATTACCATAAATAGTGGTATGTTCTCCGGCAGAGCCTTGCCCGTAGATCACCAGTTGCAATTGGGCCTGGTCGGTTAACGCGGTTTCATCGCTGATCTGATAGTCGATGGCGATCCGTACTGACTCACCAAAGGCTAAACCGGCATAGGCGCCCTGATGTTCAAAGATGTATTGCCCATCGGCGAAGATCTTGATGCGCCCACCTTGCTCCAGGCTAATCCATTCGCCAACGGCATCCGTGCGATTGTCAACGGCGGAAACCTGGATCACCTGCGGGTTATAGTCGCGATCATTGAGCAGAACGTTGCCGACATCTTCGGTCAGACCTGGGATCACGGTTACGCGATCGTCATTGGCCTCTGGGGCAACTGGCCGCAGCCACAGCGGGATATATCCGGTGATATCTTCCTGTGAAACCGGGCTACCCATCAGATCTTTCAAGAAGTTGACGGCAAACTGATACCCCATGTAGGAATATCCTTCCGCATCAAAGTGTACCAGCCCGTTAGACGATTTCTGGAAGTGCTGCATGCTGAAAAACTCAATACGATCAGAAGCATTAGCCGCCTGCTGTAGCTCGGCCTCGATCTGTGGCCCGCCCTGGTAAGGAGAAGTCCCACTCGCCACCAATTTGAGATCTTCCATGGCAAATTCGTTTTGCATGCGAGCAAGTAAAGTGAGCAGTTTCTGATCGTAGTCACTGTGTCGGCCGTAATCATTTTCCCCCTGAGTCCAACCAACGCCACCGATAAAGGGCGCATATCCCTGATCGGCAATCGCCTGTGATGCCTTGAGGGTGTTGGTAAAAATGCGGGTGAGCATGTCGCCGTTCAGCCAACGATCGATAGAAGTACCGCCAGCCGTGACCTTGGTGAAATAAACTTCTGAGCCTAATGCCTGTGTCAGGTTGACACCAAGAGACAATTCCGAGCCCGCCCACGTATTGGCTGACCCAGCACCGAATTCCAACGGGTGGGTATTTTTATTCGGCGTCAGGCTCTCAAACTGGCTGCCGGTCCAGATTTTTACCTGCTCCTGTACGCCGCGCAGTTCAGGATCAAAATCAGCCACGTCTTCCCAACCCGCCATGTTCGACTGGCCAGACAACACGAAGTTATAGCGTGTTTCTGCAATAATCCCCGCATTGTTCACTCCACCGCTGGCGGTTACCCCTACCACGGCAGGGCCTTCGGTATGCATATTGGTGCCAACCACGGCGTTATATTTTGATATGCCGTTAAGCAGCGCGCCGCCCGAGCCAGGGGCGGTATAGTTCTCTGTGGTGACCCCATCCGTGTGATACACCACTGCGCTGGCACCTTCGCCTAAAATATACTGGTTTTTGAACAGCGCCACGCCAGACGTTTGAATTGCCCCAGCGGAATTCAACAGAACAATAATGCTATTTTCGCCACCAGCATAAACAGCGGTAGCCAGATCCATGGGATTATTCTCGGTTCCCAGCGCGTTTTTAGTGCCATTGGCACTCACATAGATCACATTTAACGACATAATTCCCTCTACATCACGGTTGATATTATCTTGTTTCAGGCCCTGTTCATCAGGCCTGAAAGCGCGGGAACAATACCGAGTCAAAATTGTGATTGGCGAATATAGAGGATGGTGAGCGTTTTTTCACCGGCTTAGAGGTAAATAAGTAGTATCTTAAATAAACCCGAGATGAAAATTAAGAATATGTAAATTTCCAGCAAGAAAATCGCCTATGGCAACTCATGTTTAAGAAGGCAGGATTCCTGTTGCATCAACTGTTGAACAAAGTCTGCAAAAGCACGCGCTTTTGCAGAAACCAAGTGACCACCAGGAAACACCGCCCACAACTCCAGTAGTGGCAGTTGCCATTCCGGTAAAATGGCCACCACAGTGCCGTTACGCAGTTCGGTACGGAACATTCCCTCACAGGCCACCGTTGCGCCAAATCCAGCCATCACCATTTCGCGCACGCACTCCGCAGCACTGACCCTAACTCGGCCGTGCAACTGGATCTCCTGTTGCTGCTGATGATGCCTGAATACATACTGTTCTATTCCCCCAGATCGCCGATGGATAACCATTTCATGCTGCGCCAGATCACGCGGAGTTTTAGGCATGCCTGCTGCGGCAAAATACGCGGGCGTGCCCATAACCGATTGCTTTGCCATACCCAACTTACGGGCAGTAAACGAAGAGTCCTGCAAATTGCCGATGCGCAGAGCGATATCAATACCCTCTTCAACCAACCCTAAATTGCCTTCATCCAATAGCAAATCTATTTCCAACGTGGGATGGGCATACAGGAATCGCGTAAGATCGGGTAACTCGATCAGCCGGGCAAATACGGCGGCCGAAGCAACGCGTAAGCGCCCGCTCAGTGGTTTTCCCACACCACAAATGGCGGACTCGGTTTCCGCCACATCTTCCAGAATACGTTTCACCCGTAAATAAAACTGTTGCCCGGCTTCTGTAGGTTGCAGGCCGTGGGTGGAACGTAACAATAAGCGTGACTGCAATTGCTGTTCCAACCGGGCAATGGCTTTAGATACAGCCGGTTGCCCCACATTCAGCCGCCGGGCAGCAGCGGAGAAAGATCCTGCCTCGTACACGCTGATATAAGTATTAAAGTCAGTAAATTTATCCATCACGCCATTCCTGATTGGAATAACTATTAGTCATATTTTCAATCTACCCTCATAGCCATGGAATAGACAAACTGCTGGCATTGCATTTTTATACCGAGGACATGATGAAACTTCAGGATCAACTTGATGCCTTCAAAGCCGATTTCGAAGCGGGCAAGCTCGATTTTAACCCTCCAGCCTGGATACTCGCCCTGTTGCGCCGTGGCAACGATGAGCTAATACCAATCTGGCGGATTTTAATGGTGTTGACGATTGGGCATTGCCAATGCCCGCGCGCTTTGTCATTGCACCATCCGGTAAAATTGTCTACGCGCAGGTTAGCCCTGATTACACTCAGCGCGCGGATCCACTGGAGTTACTGCCAGAGTTGGAACGGTTGAGGTGAAACAGACAACAGGCGCAGCACAGGCCGCGACTGAAATATTAAGGCAGGTTATTTCTTCATACTCCCCACCATATCTTCTGGCCGTACCCATTTATCAAACTGCTGCTCAGTGAGGTACCCCAGCTTTAACGCGGCAGCTTTCAGCGTCAGCCCCTGTTGGTGGGCATGTTTGGCGATTTCTGCCGCCTTGTCGTAGCCGATGTGCGGATTCAGTGCGGTCACCAACATCAGCGATTCATTCAACAACTGGCTGATACGATCGCGATTCGGTTCAATCCCCACCGCACAGTGCTCGTTGAAACTGCTCATGCCGTCTGCCAACAGGCGGACAGATTGCAGATAGTTGTGGATCACCAGCGGGCGGAAGACGTTCAGTTCAAAATTACCGGAAGCACCGCCGATATTCACCGCCACATCATTGCCCAACACCTGCGCGCATAGCATGGTCATGGCTTCACACTGCGTCGGATTAACTTTGCCCGGCATGATCGAACTGCCCGGCTCATTTTCCGGAATGGAGAGCTCACCAATCCCACAGCGCGGACCAGAAGCCAGCCAACGCACATCGTTGGCGATCTTCATCAGCGATGCCGCCAACCCTTTCAACGCGCCGTGCCCATGTACCAAGGCGTCGCAGCCTGCCAAGGCTTCAAACTTGTTGGGCGCCGTGACAAAAGGTTGCCCGGTCAGATCTGCCAACGCTTTCGCCACCCGTACCGCATACTCGGGATGCGTGTTCAGCCCGGTACCCACCGCCGTGCCCCCCAAAGCCAGTTCACAAATATGCGGGATGCTGGCTTCAAGATGTTTGAGATTGTGTTCCAGCATCGCCACCCAGCCAGAAATTTCCTGCCCCAGCGTCAGCGGTGTGGCATCTTGCAAGTGGGTTCGGCCGATTTTGACGATATCGTGAAAAGCTACGGCTTTACTGTTCAGCGTTTGGTGCAACAGTTTCAGTTGAGGGATCAGATGTTCACGCAGTGCGAGCACTGCCGCCACATGCATAGCGGTGGGGAAAACGTCGTTCGAACTCTGGCTTTTATTCACATCGTCGTTAGGGTGTACCCAGCGCCCCTCACCGCGTTCGCCTCCCAGTAACTCACTGGCCCGGTTGGCCAGCACTTCGTTGATGTTCATGTTGGTCTGGGTACCGGAACCGGTTTGCCAGACAGACAACGGAAACTCGTTTGAGTGTTGATCGGCCAGCACTTCATCAGCCGCCTGGATAATGGCGTTGCCCCGCTCGGCAGGTAGCAGCCCTAAATCCATATTGACGCTGGCGGCGGCACGTTTGGTCATAGCCAACGCGTGAATCAGCGCTGGCGGCATTTTCTCTGAGGATATGCGGAAATGCTCCAGCGAACGCTGGGTTTGCGCTCCCCAGAGTTGATTGGCCGGTACTTCGATCGGGCCCATAGAGTCTTTCTCAATGCGAATGCCTGCCATTACGGTCTCCTTAGCACAATCCCTAAAGGTTAAGGGGTATCATCAGTATAGCGAGATAATAATTATTCGCATTAAGCACTTGGCCGCAGGGCATTTTTAGCTATCTCTGCTTGCATGCACCTTGGCCACATTGTTTACTTAGGCAATTTCCTTTAGAAGCAGGTAGTAATCATGCAAAAAATGACCAATGCGGTACAGAATTACGCCTGGGGTAGCGCTGATGCGTTAACCCAGCTTTACGGTATCGCCAATCCAAGCGGCAAACCAATGGCAGAGCTGTGGATGGGGGCTCACCCGAAAAGCAGCTCCCAGATAACCACTGCCGACGGAGCGCTGCGCTCATTGCGTGATGTGATTGATGAAGACCAGCCGAGGCAACTGGGTACCAAAGTGGCACAGCGCTTTGGCGGACTGCCGTTCCTGTTTAAGGTGCTGTGTGCCGATCAACCGTTATCCATTCAGGTTCACCCGAGCAAGAGCGCCGCAGAAGCCGGTTTTGCCAAAGAGAATGCGGCCGGTATCGCGCTCGATGCCGCAGAGCGCAACTACAAAGATCCCAACCACAAGCCAGAACTGGTGTTTGCTCTAACGCCGTTCCTGGCGATGAACGGTTTCCGTGAGCTTGCCGACATTGTTTCCCTGTTGCAGCCAATCGCCAGTGCACATCACGATATCGCCACCTTCCTGCAACAGCCGGATACCGCTCACCTTGCCACCCTGTTTGCCAGCCTGTTAGGCATGAGTGGCCAACAGAAAGCTCGGGCCTTGGGCGTGCTGAAAGCGGCCCTGAACAACCAACAGGGCGAACCCTGGGATACCCTGCGCTTTATCGCCGGTTTTTATCCGGAGGATAACGGCCTGTTCTCACCACTGCTGCTCAACGTGGTCAAACTGGCACCGGGCGAAGCCATGTTCCTGTACGCCGAAACCCCACATGCCTACCTGAACGGCGTAGCGCTGGAGGTGATGGCCAATTCGGACAACGTACTGCGCGCGGGGCTGACGCCCAAATTCATCGATATTCCCGAATTGCTGGCTAATCTGCAATTTCGCCCACAACCGGCGTCCGGCTTGCTGACTCAGCCAGAAAAACGCGGTAACGAGCTGTTCTTCCCGATCCCGGTCGAGGATTTTGCCTTCTCTTTGCACGATCTTTCCGCCTCCGCGCAGCCGCTGGCGCAAAACAGCGCCGCCATTGTGTTCTGCGTAGCCGGTGAAGCGACCCTGGAAAAACAGGGGCAACAGGTGGTATTGCAACCGGGTGAGTCCTGCTTTATCGCCGCTTTTGAGTCACCGGTTCAGGTCAGCGGAACCGGCCGTATAGCCCGTGTTTATAATATCTTGGCTTAATCACCTGTAAAATTAAGCAAATTAGTTGCTAAGATGAGTCCGTTACCTCCACAATTAAACGCCTGCGGGCGTTTTTTTGCAGGTCCAACTTGCCCATCCATCTATGCGAAATAGGTGGCTAAAGAAAGGATGAACAGAACTATGAAAAAATCGTTAGTCGCTGTCAGCGTCATTGTGGTTCTTGGCGCGGCATGGACCGGAGCCTCCTGGTATACCGGTAAGCTGATCGAACAACGGATGAGTGAGATGGTGGATAACGCCAACAGCCAGTTGAAAGCTTATCTGCCGAATGCTGGGGTTAAACTGAGCTATGAAAATTATCAGCGCGGGATTTTCAGCAGCCATGTGCGCTACGTACTGCGCTCTGATGGCACCATTAAAACCGATAATGGGTTCTTGAAAGCAGGTGAAGAGTTGGCACTGCTTGAAACCGTCGATCATGGCCCGTTCCCGCTTGCCCAGTTGAAAAGATTCAACCTGATCCCAAGCCTGGCGTCGATCCATACCGAACTGGAAAACACGCCGCCAGTCAAACCACTGTTTGAGATCACCAAAGGCAAATCCCTGTTCACCGCTGATTCACGCATTGCTTACAGTGGTGATACCTCTTCGGCGATCGACGTGATCCCGGTGGAATTCCAGAAAGACAAATCCACGCTGAAATTCAGTGGCGCCACCATCAATGCTGACGTGGGTCGTGACCTGAAAACCATCGTACTGGATGGCAACAGTGACAGCACCGTGATCAGCGGCCCAGGCCAATCGGGCCTGATTGAGCAGGTCACGCTGCAAGGTCTGACGTTGAACAGCAATACCCACAAAGGCCAGTTTGATCTCAGCCTGGGTGACCAGAAACTGGGGCTGAAACAGCTGAAGGTCGCCGTTGACGGTAAAGATGTGGTAGCGATGGAAGGTTTAAACCTGGCCAGCCAATTCGATGAGAAAGACACCAAGCTGAATGGTCAGTTTGATTACACGCTGGATGCCGTCAAAATCCAGGGTAACGATTTCGGTTCCGGCAAGCTGTTGCTGAAGATCGATAATCTGGATGGTAAATGGCTGAAAGAGTTCGCCACACGCTACAATCAAGAAGCCATGGCCCTGTTGCAACAGTCTGAAGCGCTGGATCCGCTGGCCTATCAGCAACAAACCACCGAAATGCTGATCAAGAACCTGCCACTGTTGCTGAAAGGCAACCCAACCATCAGCATCGCGCCGTTGAGCTGGAAAAACAGCAAAGGTGAAAGTACCTTTACGCTGAATCTGGATCTGACCGATCCAACGCAGGCCGGTTCTTCAGCCGTCGCCCCCGATCAGTTGCTGGCACAATCCGTGAAAAAACTGGACGCAGTGCTGACTATCCCGGTGGCGATGGCAACAGAAACGGTTACGCAAGCAATCACACTACAGGGGCACTCTGCCGAAGAAGCACAAAAGGCAGCGCAACAGCAAATACAGAGCCTGGCGGCCATGGGCCAGATGTTCAAGCTCACCACGCTGAAAGATGATGTGATCGGCACGACCTTCCGCTACGCCGATAATCAGGTTGAACTGAACGGTAACAAGATGTCGCTGCAAGATTTCGTTGGTCTGTTCGGCATGATGGGCAGCCCGGCTGAAGAAGAAAGCGCACCGGCACAGGATGCCGCGCCGGAACAACCCACTCTGGGGCAGTAAAAAGTAACACCAGAGGCCGACCTTATTGGCCTCTGGTGTATCAACTAATCACCCATCCCATAAACTGCATCACGAATCTGTGCCGGATATAAACCGCACATTCCTTCAAATGCCGTATTGGTCAACGCTACCACGCTCAGTTGAGCGACCGGATCATAAAACCAGCTATGCCCATACACGCCGCCCCACTGCATAGTGCCGTTATGCTGTGGCGTCGCCGCCAGCGCAGCATCCACCAATATTGCCCCACCGAAACCGAACCCCCAGCCCGGCCCTTGAGTCTCTGCTTCGGCCCCGACGTGCGGCATACGCATTAGCTTGGCCGTTTCTGGCTGCAAGATCCCCTCGCAACCATGGCGCAACACCTCTACCAGCCGCAATACATCATCAGCATCCCCAACCATGCCAGCGCCTGCGGAAGGATAAACATAGCGGTCAAAAGCACGGGAAGGCGCCAGCTCCAGATCAACAATACCCTGATCGGATAAGCTGAGCAGAATACCGTTATGCATCGGTAGCGGGTGCGGTTCTGCGTTGTAATATGCAATAGCCAGGTTACTGGGCTCCTCCGCATAGAAACCGGTATTACGCAGCTCCAAAGGTTCACTGACCGATTGCGCGAACAGCGCTGGCAGCGGCATTCCTGCCACTTTTTCCAGCACCGCCCCCAGCACATCGATGGCCAGTGAGTAATTGAATGTGCTCCCCGGTTCAGCTTGTAGCGACGCATCGGCCAACCGATACAGGTTTTGCTCCAACGTCAACGCAGACATTTCCATACCGTCCTGAATGCCTAAACGGTGATAAGGCCCGTCCGCAGGCTGCTTAAAGCGGTAATCCAGGCCAGCAGTGTGGGTCAATAAATGGCGGATGCGGATCTCCGGCTGCCGCCCATCGGGCAACGCGGGGGTAAACCAGGGCAACCAGCGGCTTACCGGCTCATCAAGATTGAGCCGTTGCTGCTCCACCATGCGCATCGCCGCCAGCGTGATATAAGGTTTGGAAACCGAAGACAGCCGGAACTGGCTACTACGCCGCATCGGGCGCTGCTGTTCCCGATCGGCATAACCACTGGCTCCGGCGTAAATCACCGCACCTCGGTGCGCCACCAGCACCACACTGCCCACGATGCGACCTTCGGCGATCGCCTGTTGGTTCACTGCTTCTATCCGTTGTGCTAACGCCTGATCCATTCCCGTTCTCCTTTTAAGGTAATGAAATCAGTCTAAGGTTTTCGTCATTAAATAAAATAAGCTAAAATTTAATGAATTATTAAGCAGGAATTACTGATAGATGAGTTCGTTACTGCAATTGCTCCCGTTTTTTGAAGCTGTCGCCAGATTGGGGAGTTTTACCCAGGCGGCCAATCATCTAGGTGTCACTCCTCCTGCCGTTTCACAGAATATCCAAGCATTGGAGGCTCGCTTGGGGATACGCCTGTTCAACCGTACCAGCCGTTCTGTCAAACTGAGTGATGAAGGCCGGGCGTTTTATGAAAAAGTGGTGCCTGCCATGAGCCAGATTGACATAGCAGCAGAAGACGCACGCACTCTGCATGGTAAACCTGCGGGCCTATTGCGCATCACCCTGCCACAGTTGGCCGCATCCATGCTGGTGATGCCGCATCTGGCAGAGTTCCAGGCGCGATACCCGGAGGTGCAATTGGAATTGTTTACTGACGATCGTTTTTCTGATCTGGTGTTGGACAATTTTGACGCAGGCATTCGTATGTATCAAATGTTGCAAAAGGATATGGTTGCCGTGCCTATCGATAACGGCCTACAGTATGTGATCGTTGCATCGCCAGGCTATCTGGCACGACATGGTCAACCGACTACGCCACAAGATCTACAACAGCATGATTGCTTACGTTATCGTTTTCCCAGCAGCGGCAAACTTTCCCCCTGGTATTTCAAATGCGACGGAGAACACTTCACGTTAGAAGTTAGCGGGCGATTAATCTTCAACGAAAATCGTTTAATTAAGGACGCTGCGATAGCAGGGTTGGGTATTACCCAACGCTTCCGCAACGCGGTACAGCCCGAACTGAAAACTGGGCGACTGGTGGAAATCCTGCAAAACTATGTCAGTGATATCCCTGGCTTCTTTATTTACTTTCCCACTGGACGACATATGCCGCTCAAGTTACGGGTATTTATTGACTTTATGCGCGAAAAACGCGCACAACAAATCACGCCGATCCGCGTTTGATCAGCGTGGGTGGCAGGTGGCGGTAATCGCTTAGTCCTGATTTAACGCATTCAGTCGTTTGTAATAAACCAGAGAAAATACGGTAACAATAACAACCCAACTGCTGGCCAGGACAAGAAGGATCCATGCATTGGCACCGATAAATACCGCGATAAGGCCAAGCAAACCGCTGGCCACCATCACTCGTGCAGAAAGACGGTGGGTGGCGTACCAGACTCGCTCGCTGGCCAAAGTCCACGGCGTTTTAATCCCTATAAAGAAATTGCGTTTAACTTTACCCATTGGGTTGCCCAGCAGGATTAATAGCATGAATACGCCGACATAGATCGTGCGTTGTATTTCTAACGTGTCCGTCAATATTGCATGCAGCACTACGGCGTAAAAAAGACCAAATATACCGACGAGCACAACGATAAAGTAGGAATACGTCGCCTTGAAGGAGGCGAGTCCAAAGCGTTTGGGCGAGAGCCAAGGCGTGCATAGTCCAAGAATTAACATCATACCCATGAGTCCCGGCCCCAGTAGATATAACATAGCGCGCGGACCATATTTGTCGGGCATGCCATCAAAATTCCAGTGCACTGGAATCGATGCAGGCAGGTCAGGGTAGTATATCAGTGTGGCCATTGCGGCTGCTACGATCAGTAACACGCAAACAAGGATATGTATTTTTTTCATATGTTTCCTTTATCTTTGGTTCGGCATGTTAGCTCCATCGCCCATGCAACCATATCTTGTAGTACCGTCGTATTAAGGCCGTACCAGATAGTCTGCCCGTCACGCCTCCGCGTGATTAGATCCGCATTGACCAACACAGAAAAGTGATGGGACATCGTTGACTTGGTCATATTGAAGTGATGGGCTAATTCACCGGCCGTTAACTCCTGGTGGCGCAGCAGGTGTAAGATTTCCCGGCGCGTAGGATCCGCAATGGCCTTAAAGACGTCGTTCATAAATTTTATAGCCCATCTTATTTCGATATGTATCTAATTATATACTTATCGAAATGTAAAGAAAATAGACAAGGCGGTAAAATAATAGACATGGGATATGTCGGATAAGCACAGCCAGAAGACTGCAAATGAAATCAGTTTAAGGTTTTACCAGCAGCACATCACGCCGAGCCCCGTTTGATCAGCGTGGGTTGCAGGATCACGCTCTGTGGCGGTAAGCCGTTATCGCCAATGCGTTGCAGCAACCGTGCAGCGGCGCTGCGCCCGACCTCACGGGCGGAACTGGAGATAAAAGTGAGCGGCGGTTCGGTCAGTTCGGCTTCCGGCACATCGCCAAAACCGATCAGCGCCACCTGTTGGCCGTAGAAACTGTCCATCCCTTCCGAACCAATGCTGCGGCCGCTGCGCACAATGCCGAAGTAGGCCCCCAGAGCCACCGACGCTTTATGGCACACCAGCGCGCTGATATTGGGATATTGGCGCAGCAGATTCTCTGCTGCTTCCGCCGCCGAACGCTGATGGCAATCGCACTCGACGATCCACTCAGAACGGAACGGCAGGCCGTATTGCACCAGCGTGGCACAGAAACCGCCCAAGCGTTCAGCACGCGTCAGGGAATCACTTTGCCCGCCAAGATAGGCGATCTGGCTGTGGCCGCGTTTGATCAAGAATTCGGTGGCCATCTTCGCCGCCTGCATGTTATCCGGCCGCACCACGTCAACGCCTTCCAGACCATTAGAGCGCGCCGCACAGACCAACGGCACGCCCTGCTCTTCGGCCTTCTCTTTCAGGCCGCTGGCTGAACGCACGCCGCCTGCCAGCACCATCCCATCAACGCCTTGTGCCAACAGGGTATCGAAACAGCGCATCAGCCCTTTACCTTCGCGCCCGCTTTGCGTCAGGAACAGCACTTTGCCGTTGGCTTCCAGCACTTCACTCAGCCCGGCGGTCATTTCGGCATAAAATGGCTCGCAGATATCACGCAGAATCAAGCCAATCACCCCCGATTCCCCACCACGCAGCGTGGCCGCCTGGCGGTTACGCACATAGCCAAGCTGCTCGATCGCCTGATTCACACGGTTCATGGTCGCAGAAGAAATACGCCCCTTGCCGCTCAGCACCAAAGAGACGGTGGTCACGGATACACCGGCCAATTGTGCAACGTCGGTGATGGTGATCTTTTTGATAGTCATAGCCTCTGCAAAACAATTATCTGGCGACAAAGGGTATACCGAATCATTCTCTTCGGTAAAACGTTTTACTGGTCTTGCCATTGTCACCGCAAAGCATGGTGCATAATTGTGATTAGCGGCGCATTTTTGCTAGGTAAAACGTTTTATCTTATTTTTACCTAAACTGGGTATACACAACATTGCATGCTTTTTCGCCAGGAGTCGTCGGTTATGCCAGCGTCCAAAAAACAAAAAATTACGCTTTGGGAGTTTTTCCAAAGCCTGGGCAAGACATTTATGCTGCCCGTCGCGCTACTTTCCTTCTGCGGCATCATGCTGGGGATCGGCAGTTCATTAAGCAGCCGTGACGTTATCACCCTGCTGCCATTTATTGGCCATCCGATCTTCCAGTTGATCTTCACCTGGATGAGCAAGATCGGTTCGTTCGCCTTCAGCTTCCTGCCGGTGATGTTCGCCATTGCCATCCCACTGGGCATGGCGCGCGAGAACAAAGGCGTGGCCGCGTTCTCTGGTTTTGTCGGTTTTGCGGTACTGAATCTGGCCACCAACTTCTACCTGACGACCGTTGGCATCCTGCCCTCCAGCGATCCGCTGGTGCTGAAAGCCAACAACATTCAAAACATCCTGGGGATCCAGTCGATCGACACCGGGATCCTCGGCGCGGTGATCGTCGGCATCATCGTTTATCTGCTGCATGAGCGTTACAACACCATCCGCCTGCCGGATGCGCTGGCGTTCTTCGGCGGTACCCGCTTTGTGCCGATCGTCACTACCGTGGTGCTGGGCCTGTGCGGCCTGGTGATCCCGCTGATCTGGCCGTGGTTTGCCGCCGGTATCAACGGCTTGGGGCGGATGATCAACGGGGCCGGTGTGTTCGGGCCGATGATTTTCGGCTCTGGCGAACGTTTACTGCTGCCATTTGGTTTGCACCACATTCTGGTGGCACTGATCCGCTTTACCGAAGCGGGTGGGACGCTGGATGTCTGTGGCCGCGAAGTCAGCGGTGCGCTGACCATCTTCCAGGCGCAGCTCTCTTGCCCAACCACCCAAGGCTTTGCTGAAAGCGCTACCCGCTTCCTGTCGCAGGGTAAAATGCCCGCCTTCCTCGGCGGCCTGCCTGGTGCTGCATTGGCAATGTACCACTGTGCCAAACCAGAGAATCGTCATAAAATTAAGGGCCTGCTGATTTCTGGCGTAGTGGCCTGTGTGGTAGGCGGCACGACTGAGCCGATCGAGTTCCTGTTCCTGTTCGTCGCCCCGTTCCTGTACCTGATCCACGCCGTTCTCACCGGCTTGGGCTTCACCGTGATGGCTGTGCTGGGCGTCACCATCGGCAATACCGACGGTAACGTCATTGACTTCGTGGTGTTCGGCATCCTGCACGGTACCGCCACCAAGTGGTATCTGGTGCCGATCGTCGCAGCCATCTGGTTCGCCACCTACTACGCCATTTTCCGCTTCTCCATCCAGCGCTTTAACATCAAAACGCCGGGCCGTGAGGCTGAAACCACCGCTACCCAAAGCGCTCCCGTTGGCGCAGTCGGCAAATCCGGTTATAACGTTCCGGCGATCCTCGCCGCGCTGGGCGGCAAAGAGAATATCGTGTCGCTGGATAACTGCATTACCCGCCTGCGTATGTCGGTCAACGACATGAGCAAAGTGGATGATGCCGCGCTGAAAGCCAACCGTGCCATCGGCGTGGTTCATCTCAATGAGCATAATCTGCAGGTGGTGATTGGCCCGCAGGTACAATCGGTGAAAGATGAATTAGACTCACTGATAGCCACAGCTTAATTCCCTCTCCGGGCGCAGCCTGCTGCGCCCCAATCCGGAGCTACACATGTTTGATTTTTCCACCCCGGTCGATCGTCACGGTACCTGGTGTACCCAGTGGGATTACATTGCTGACCGGTTTGGTTCAGCCGATCTGCTGCCTTTCACCATCTCCGATATGGATTTCGCCACCGCCCCCTGCATTCTCGACGCCCTGCAACAGCGCTTACAGCATGGCGTGCTGGGCTACAGCCGTTGGCAGCACGAAGACTTTCTCGGTGCAGTGCGACATTGGTATCAGCAACGTTTTAACGCGCCTATCGATACCTCGATGGCGGTTTATGGCCCCTCGGTGATTTACATGGTGGCGCAGTTGATTCGCCTGTGGTCGGCACCGGGCGAATTCGTGGTCACCCACACCCCCGCCTATGATGCGTTTTACAAAGTGATCCTCGGTAATCAGCGCCAGTTGCTGCCATGCCCGCTGCATAAAGTGGATAACGACTGGCAGTGCGATATGGCGCATCTGGAAGCCTTGCTGGCACGCCCACAGACCAAAATTCTGCTGCTGTGCAGCCCGCAGAACCCAACGGGCAAAGTGTGGAGCCAGCAGGAACTGGAACAGATGGCCGAACTGTGTGAACGCCACGATGTGAAGGTGATCAGCGACGAAATCCATATGGACATGACCTGGGGCGCACAGCGCCACACGCCGTGGAGCCAGGTGGCCACTTCGCCATGGGCGTTGCTGACTTCTGGTTCCAAGACGTTCAACATTCCAGCACTGACCGGCGCTTACGGCTTTATCAGCGACGATAGCTCGCGAGAAAGTTATACCCAGGCACTGAAAAGCCGCGACGGGCTCTCTTCTCCGGCCGTGCTGGCGGTCGCCGCCCACATTGCCGCCTATCGTCATGGTGAGCCCTGGCTGGATGCGTTGCGCGACTATCTGCAAGATAACCTCACCTACGTTGCCGAGCGGCTCAATCAGGCCTTCCCGCAGTTGAACTGGCAACCTCCGCAGGCCACTTATCTGGCGTGGATCGATTTGCGCCCGTTGGGCATTGACGATCGCCAGTTGCAGCAGGTGCTGATCGAGCGCGAAAAAGTCGCCATCATGCCGGGCTTTACCTATGGTGAAGAAGGCCGTGGTTTCCTGCGTTTGAACGTGGGTTGTCCGCGCAGCAAAGTAGAAGCCGGGATGGATAAGCTGATCGCTGGGCTGACGTTTGTGTTGGAAAATCAATAATCGAGTTTAGGCAGGCATTAAACCTGCCTATTTTTGTGATTAAAATCACTTTTTAATGCAACGTGATGGCAATTTTCATTGTGTTGTTTTTATACTGATACGCACTTTATCGATAACAACATAACGAGTGCCTACCATGATCGATCCCAACCTGCCGCTTACCGACATTCACCGCCACCTTGATGGCAACATCCGTGCGCAAACCATTCTCGATTTGGGCCACCAGTTTAATCTCGCTTTACCCGCCAATGACTTGGCAGCGCTGCGCCCGCATGTGCAAATCACCCATGCCGAACCTGATCTGATGAGCTTCCTGCAAAAACTGGACTGGGGCGTGGCGGTACTGGGCGATCTGGATGCCTGCCGCCGTGTGGCGTATGAAAACGTAGAAGATGCGGCCAATGCCGGGCTGCACTATGCAGAGTTGCGCTTCTCGCCCTATTACATGGCGCGAAAACACCACCTGCCGGTGGCTGGTGTGGTTGAAGCGGTGATCGAGGGTATCCGCTCCGGCTGCCGCGATCACCGCATGGATGTACGCCTGATTGGCATCCTGAGCCGCACTTTTGGCGCAGAAGCCTGCCTGCAAGAGTTAGAAGGGTTATTGGCTCATCGTGACGCGGTCACGGCATTAGATCTGGCTGGCGATGAACTGAGCTTTCCGGGCGACCTGTTCCTCAGCCACTTCAAGCGCGCCCGTGACGCTGGCCTGCGCATTACCGTACATGCAGGCGAAGCCGCCGGGCCGGAAAGCATCTGGCAGGCGATCCGTGAATTAGGTGCAGAACGTATCGGCCACGGTGTTAAAGCGGTACAAGATCCGGCCCTGATGGATTTCCTGGCTGAGCACGGTATTGGCATCGAATCTTGCCTGACCTCGAACATCCAGACCAGCACCGTGCCTTCGCTGGCTCAGCATCCCCTGGCAACCTTCCTGCGCCACGGCGTATTGGCCTCCATCAACACCGACGATCCGGCGGTTCAGGGCATCGAGATTGAGCATGAATACCGCGTGGCTGCGCCACAGGCCGGGTTAACGCCGCAGGAAATCCGCACCGCGCAAGAAAACGGCCTGAAAATGGCGTTCCTCAGTGAAGCAGAAAAACAGGCGTTGCGTAAAAAGGTTCAGGGCTGAAGATAGACGATGATTGGAGGTAGATTCCCCACCTCCTTTTGGCTAATCACTCACATTGTGCTGCCAGCCTTACGCCAAGGCAGCACCACGCGGTGGCTTTCTTCAATCAGCGCAATAATCTCGGCCCGTGGGCCTTCGAGCCAGGCGTTGCTGTGATAGAAATGGTGCAGTACCTGCTCCATTTCATCGACCCCATCAAACAAGCGCATCAGATAATAGGCGTCTGGCGCATGCAGTGAAATGCCGTACTCCAATACCACCAAGCCGGATTGCTTATGCAATGGCACGCTGCGATCTTGCATGATGGTGTGAAAACGTTCGCCTGAGCCCGCTTTCAGTCGGTATTGCAAAATTTCAACTACTTGGGTCATAGCTTGTTCCGTCATCTTATTTAGCCACTACGGCAGCCTTCTATTATTAATCAGTTTGCGGTGTGGCAAACACCCCATTTACCACTCAAGAACACTTTCAATTGAATTAATATCTATAATTTTAATTTATTGATTTATATCATTTATTTTCTTAACAAATTTAACCAGCCCATTAGGCTGTCTATTGCTTTCCGTCCAACCAATATGGCGGTAGAAGCCGTTAGCTCGTACTTGGATATTGCTGTCAGTTTCGAGCCAGATTTGATTACACCCCATATCAATGAGCCATTTTTCTGCTCCATTCATTAAATTACGCCCGATACCTTGTCTTTCAAAATCTGGCTCTACAAATAAAGCAAAAATTGTCGCATTATCGGCATCAACCATAGCAAAGGCTCTGATCACACCATCAATTTCAGCCACCCATCCTCGGCCTTTACCAGATAACATTTTTGGCAATGATTCTGGTGTTATGCCGTACTCTGCCAAACTAGCCATAGTGGCTTTATTTTCATTGACACTGATACGGACACGAAATAATTCTGCGACATCTGTAATGTCTGCAATTCTTATCAGCATGGAGGTTCTCTATATCAAACGACCGGCAGCGCTTTTTGCTGTTTGGCGGATTCGATGCCCAGCTCGATCATTTCCATCACGCTGATCGCCTCGCTGGCCGGTACAGGATTGTTGCCTTCGCCGTTGATCGCATCACGGATCGCGGCGTAATAGGCCGGATAGTTGCCCGGAATGGTTAATAAAGGCTTTTCAATCAGCGCCCCATCACGTGACAACGTCACCACACCGTCGCGCATATCGTAGCCCCAATCCTCCTGTGGCAAACGTTCCCCGGCCTTCAGGCGGTCTTCCTGCGGATCCAGGCCAAACTTGACGAAGCTGCCTTGCGTGCCATGCACGATATAGCGCGCGGATGCGGCGGGTGCCAGCACCGTGCTGTGCAACACCACGCGGCGCTTGCCGTAATTCAGCACCGCATGGAAGTAATCCACCGACTGTGAACCTGGGCGCAACTCGCCGAGATCGACAAACAACGTTTCCGGCTTGCCGAACAGTTGCAATGTCTGATCGATAAGATGTGGGCCCAGGTCATACCAGATACCGCTGCCCGCTCCAGCCTGTTCCCGCCAGCGCTGGCGGATTTCCGGGCGGAAGCGATCGAAGTGGGATTCGAAGTACACCACCTCCCCGAGTGAGCCTTCTTTTAATAACGCTTTTAACGTCAGAAAATCGCTGTCCCAGCGGCGGTTGTGGAATACCGAAAGCAGCAGACCCGTCTGCTCTGCCTGCTGTTGCAGTTGCTGCGCCTGTGACAATGTCACGGTAAAGGGTTTATCGACCACCACATGTTTGCCAGCGGCCATCGCCTGCTGTGCCAAGGGGAAGTGCGTATCGTTCGGGGTTGGGATGACGATCAGGTCAATGGACGGATCGTTAAACAGCGCCTGCGGGTCGTTCACCACCTGCATCAGCGGCCAGTCGGCATGCACTTTAGCGGCGTCGCTGCTGGAAACGGCAGCCAGCTCCATACCCAGCGTCCCCAAGATCAGCGGGGCATGAAATGTTTTACTGGCGTAGCCGTAACCAACCAGCCCAACGCGGATTTTTTCAGCCATGGTGTTCCTCTCATACGCAAACATCGATAAGGTCGATTTGACACCATGGCGCTGGCGGTCACAAGCAGTAAATTTTGCCTTAACTGGAGGCGGCCGCTAAAGCACGATCGCGAAAGCCGTTCGCCGGATAATTGATTTCCAGGCTGCGGCGGCGAAAATCGCTTGGGCTGACGCCGACGCGCTTGCGGAATACCCGCGAGAAATAGAGCTGATCGTCATACCCCACCACACGGCCGATGGTGGCGATCGATTCCTGCGTGGTCTGCAACAACAACTTGGCGCGGATCACCCGCTGGTCTTCGCGCCAGCGCAGAATATTGATCCCCACCTGCTCACGGAACAGGTGCGCCAGGCGCGAAGGCGACAGGCAAACGTGGCGCGCCACTTCATCAATGCGCAACTCACCGGCCAGATTACCGGTAATAAACTGGCAGGCCTCGATCACCCTTGGATCCATGATTTTCTGCGGGCTAAGAGGATCTTCCTCCATCGCCCGCAGCAGCAGGCGCTCAAGCAGGTTCATGCCCATTTCTTCGGCGAAGCGGCGGCCAGAACGCTGAGTTTGTTCAATATTGGCAAACAGCCGGTCAAACTCCAGCAGCAGATTGTTGTTGGGCAGCGTTAAACGGCCTACTTCATGGGTTTTGCTGTGCCATTCCAACCAGTCGGCCCAGTAAGCACGCGGGCGGAAATAGACCCAGCGGTGATACCAGCAGTCGCTTTCTGGCGAGCGGCCATAGTAATGCGCCGCCTTGGGCGGAAACAGCAACAAATCACCCGGATTGCAGTAAAAAGTATCTTCGCCGTCAAAGACTTTGCCTTGGCCTTTGATGGTCAGATTGAGGATATAACCCTTCATGCCGCCAGGGCGATCGATAAAGAAATCCAGCGGCCCGTCGGCCATGATCGGCGTCAGCCCGGCAACCAGATAGGCGTTAAAGGTGTAACCCGGCAATAGCGGATTCGGTTGAGGTTCCTGAACTATGCGATGGTACATTTGACCTCCGAAAGTATCGTGCCTATATCCCCTCACCCTAACCCTCTCCCACAAGGAGAGGGAACTGAGCGTGCACAGAACTGCGCCGCACCTCACACCGTGCGCTTGGCTTTCTGTTTGTAGCGGTCAAAAATCACCGCCGCCAGCAGGATCACGCCGCGCACCACATATTGCGAGAACGGCGAGATATTCAGCAGGTTCATAGCGTTTTCAACCGTTCCCAGGATCAGCACCCCGGCGATCACATAGGAAATCTTGCCGATCCCGCCTTTGAGCGATACCCCGCCCAGCACGCAGGCTGAAATCACGATCAGCTCATAGCCGATCGAGGTCATCGGTTGGCCGCTGGTCATGCGCGAAGCCAGAATAATGCCCGCAGCGGCCGACACCAACCCGGAAAGCACAAAGATAATGATCTTGGTACGCACCACCGGCACCCCAGCCAAGCGAGCTGCTTCTTCGTTACCGCCAATCGCCAGCGTATTGCGGCCAAAAGTGGTTTTGTTCAGCAGAAAGCCAAACAGGATCAGGCAGACCACGGTGAGCCAGATCGGCGCTGGCAGCCCCAGCCAGTTGGTGTTGCCCAGCATAAAGAAGCGTTCGTCTTCGATCCCCACCGCTTTACCGTCGGAAATAATATAGGCCAGCCCACGGAAGATCTGCATGGTGGCCAGCGTGGTGATCAGGGCGTTGATTTTCAGCCGGGCGATCACAAAACCGTTGATCAGCCCGGAGAGCACGCCCAGCAATAACCCTGCCGTTACGCCGATCCACAGGCTTTCAGTCATATTGATCACCACCGCAGCGGTCACACCGGCGCAGGCGATCACCGAGGCGACCGACAGATCAAAGTCACCGGAGGCCAGGCAGAACAGCATGCCACAGGCCACCATACCGGACATGGAGATCGCCAGGCCCAGGCCTTTCATATTGATAAAGCTGCCGAAGTTCGGCACAAACACCGCACAGGCAATGAACAGCACGGCAAACACCACCAGCATGCCGTAGCTGTCCCAGATCCGCGCCAGCCCTTGGCCGCTGCGGTTTTTTACAGATTCGGTCGTCATGGTCGACATCTCTTTCTCCTTCACAATCAGGCCACCGCCGCAGCGATATTAGGGGTGCTCAGCATCGCCAGGCTGAGGGCGTGTTCCTCAGTGGCATCTTCATGGCTTAACTCACCGGAAATGGCCCCTTCACGCATCACGATGATGCGATCCGCCAGCCCCAGCACTTCAGGTAAATCGCTGGAAGCAAACAGCACGGCAATCCCCTGCTGCGCCAACTGATAGATCACATGGTAAATCTCATGTTTTGCCCCAACGTCAATACCGCGCGTTGGCTCATCCAGCAGGATCACCTTCATCTCCTCCGACAACCAACGGCCAAGGATCGCCTTCTGCTGGTTGCCACCGGAAAGATTCATAATCAGCTGTTCGGCACTCGGCGTTTTAATATTGAGCGCACGGATGTGGTGATCGGCGTTGCTGGTTTCCCAGGCGTTATTGATCAGGCAACCGGCCTTGATGCTTTTGCGGCGCGCGCTGATGTTGATATTGTCACGCACCGAATGCACCGGAATGATGCCGTCGACCTTGCGATCTTCCGGGCACAGCATGATCCCGGCACGGATGGCATCGATCGGGGAGCGGATCGTCAGCGTTTGCCCATCCAGCGTCAAGCGGCCCGCGCTGACCGCTGTGGCACCGAAAATCCCCTTCATCAGTTCACTGCGCCCGGCACCCACCAAGCCAAACAGGCCAACAATCTCCCCGGCACGCACGCTAAGATCGATCGGGGTTTTCACCCCCATCGCTTTGAAGCCTTCGAGCTGTAAGCGTATCGCACCCAATTCGCGCGGCTGATAGCCATAAACGTCGCCGAGATCGCGCCCGACCATCGCCTGCACCAGTTGAGCGTTGTTCACCTGCTGCATATCGCTGAACGTGCGCACATAGCGGCCATC
Source organism: Serratia sp. YWN4 (assembly GCF_055790845.1). Lineage (NCBI taxonomy): Bacteria > Pseudomonadati > Pseudomonadota > Gammaproteobacteria > Enterobacterales > Yersiniaceae > Serratia > Serratia sp. YWN4. The sequence continues at coordinate 2,650,444 of NZ_CM147696.1, read as the reverse complement.
TTTAAACACGGTGATCGCATCGCTAAGGGCAAAAATCTCCTCCATGCGGTGCGAAACATACAGGATCACCCGCCCTTCGGCGCGCAGTTCGCGGATCACCCGGAACAGTTGCTCAATCTCACGCGCAGACAGCGAACTGGTGGGTTCGTCAAAGGCGATCACTTTGGCATTGCGCGCCAGTGCTTTGGCGATCTCCACCATCTGCCACTGGCCGATCGACAGGTACTTCAGCGGCGTATCCGGGTCGATATCCAAGCCAAGATGTTCCAGTTGCAGCCCGGCTTCGTAGCACAACAGTTTGCGATCCACCAGCCCGAATTTGGTCGGCAGTTGGCCAAGATAGATGTTCTCGGCCACCGTCATTTCCGGCACCAAGTGCAGTTCCTGATAGATAATCGCCACACCGGCGTTCAACGCTTCGGTGGTATTACTGAACTGAACCGGCTGGCCGTTGAGAATGATTTCACCCTGGCTCGGGGCGTAATTACCGCTGAGAATTTTCAGCAGCGTGGATTTGCCCGCGCCGTTTTCTCCCATCAAGGCGTGGATCTGCCCGGCCTGACAGCTAAAGCTGATGTCATCCAGTGCTTTTACGCCGGGGAAACTTTTACCGATGCCTTTGAAAGCCAGATAGGGCGTTACGGCGGTCATAATGCTTTCCTCATGGTGTTGACACAAAGCCGCCTGCACGTTGCAGGCGGCACAACAATTACATCAGGCCTTTTTTCTGTAGTTCGGCTTTAAAGTTGTCGCGGGTAATCAGCACTACGTCGGTCACTTCGGTGAATTTCTGTGGTTCCACACCTTTTTCTACCCAGTCATGCAGCATCTGGATGCTCTTGTAACCGTGGATATCCGGGCTTGGTAACAGGGAGCCGTAGAAACCGGTCGCCTGTGCTTTCGAAAGTTCGCTCACCGCATCAACACCGTTGATGCCGATGCCAATCACGTTCGGTGCTTTAAAGCCCTGGCCTTCGGTGGCGCGCACGCCGCCCAGCACGGTGTTGTCGTTCATGCCGACGATCAGCCAGTTTTTCACTTCAGGATGCTGCACCAGCATTGAGTTGGCAGCATCGAATGCCCCAGGGATATCGTTGGATTTGGTGGGCACTTTATAGATCTGCTGTTCTGGGAAGCCCGCGGTTTTCAGTGCCGCCATGGAGCCACCGGTGCGGCGGCGGGCGGTATCCAGTTCATCGGCGGTGATCGCCATTACGCCGGTTTCGGCCACTTTCCAGCCGCGTTTGTTCATCTCGCCCCACAGCTCCTGGCCCTGACGCTCGCCGATTTTGGTCGCCGCCATCATCACCAGCGGCACGCTGTCCATCGGTGCGCCTTTGGCGGTGACGAACTGATCGTCAACGGCAATTACTTTCAGATCGTAACTGCGCGCCTTGGCCACAATCGCCGAGCCGAGTTTCGGGTCTGGCGTGCAGATCACAAAGCCTTTCGCGCCGCTGGCCGCCAGGCTGTCGATGGCGTTCAGGGTTTTCTCACCGTCCGGCACGGCGATTTTGATCACTTCAAATCCGAGATCTTTACCGGCCTTATCGGCAAATTTCCATTCGGTCTGGAACCAGGGTTCCTCTGGCTGTTTAACTAAAAAGCCCAGCTTCATGGTCTCAGCGATAGCCGAATGTGACATAACCGCCGTCAAACCGATTACCGCCAGTGCCTTAGTGAATTTATGCATGATGCTCTCCGCTGTGTTGTTTTCTACAACATTGAAACTGGCTTGCTGTGAAAACGTTATCATTAGGGTGTGTATCACGGCGTAGCGCTTATTGCGCGCCATCTTCCGATCTCAACAGTAAGACGAGATCAGTTTTAACGGGTATTTGTTACTCAAATGTAGAGCGCTATCACATCCAGGAATAACAGCAGACACCTCCATATATTCAGCAAATTTGGCCAGTCGATAACTTTTGACTCCCATCACAAAATCACTGTAGGAAGCAGAAAAGTGCATACTTCCAGCTAACCGCTCCTCACCTGCCTGCCGCCAGCGCTCCTATCGTTAACCACTGTCTAACAACTAAGGAGTCAGCATCATGACGGCAGGCGCGATCGCCCTAGGGCTGGACTTCGGCAGCGATTCAGTACGGGTACTGGCTGTCGAGTGTCATAACGGCAATGAACTGGATACCGAGGTGGTCTACTACCCTCGCTGGCAACGTGGTGAATTCTGCTGCGCTGCGGAAAACCAGTTCCGCCACCATCCGCTTGACTATATCGAAGCCATGGAACAAGCGATTGTTGCCGTGGTGCAGCGCATGAGCCCGGCACAGCGGCAAGCGGTGATCGGCATTGGCGTCGACTCCACCGGTTCCACCCCCGCACCGATCGATGAAAACGGCGATGTGCTGGCGCTGCGCCCGGAATTCGCCAACAACCCCAACGCCATGTTCGTGTTATGGAAAGATCACACCGCGATTGAAGAAGCCGATGCCATTAACCAACTGTGCCGCAGCGGCGACTTCCCTGACTATTCACGTTATATCGGCGGCGTTTATTCCTCTGAGTGGTTCTGGGCCAAGATCCTGCATGTTTCACGTCAGGACGCCGCCGTTCGTCAAGCCGCAGTCTCTTGGGTTGAGCTGTGTGATTGGGTGCCAGCACTGCTTTCTGGCACCACCGCACCGCAGCAACTGAAGCGCGGCCGCTGCAGCGTAGGGCATAAAACCCTGTGGCACCCGGATTGGGGTGGCTTGCCGCCAAAAGCGTTCTTTGCGGCGCTGGATCCGCTGCTGGTGAACGATCTGCCCTATCCGCTGTTTACCGACTCTTATACCGCCGATCTGCCCGTGGGTACGCTCACCAAAGACTGGGCGCAGCGCTTGGGGCTATCTGAAAACGTGGTGCTTTCCGGCGGGGCTTTTGACTGCCATATGGGCGCGGTCGGTGCCGGTGCCCAGCCTTATACGCTGGTGAAAGTGATTGGCACCTCCACCTGCGACATCCTGATTGCCGATCGCCAGCGGGTGGGCGATCGCGCCATCGGTGGTATCTGCGGCCAGGTAGATGGCAGCGTGGTGCCGCAGACCATCGGCATGGAAGCTGGGCAGTCCGCCTTTGGCGATATGTATGCCTGGTTCAGCCAACTGCTCAGTTGGCCGCTGCGCGAAGCCGCCAAGGATCAGCCGCAGTTGCAGGCCCAACTGCAACAGATTGAAAACGGTATGTTGGCGGCTTTGACCGCCGCCTGGGCGAAAAACCCGTCTCTCGACCACTTGCCAGTGGTGCTGGACTGGTTTAACGGCCGCCGCACGCCGTATGCCAACCAGCGCCTCAAAGGGGTGATCACCGATCTGAATCTCGGCACCGATGCCCCAACCCTGTTTGGCGGCTTTATCGCCGCCACGGCGTTTGGTGCCCGCGCCATCATGGAATGTTTTGAACAGCAGGATATTCCCGTCGATAACGTGCTGGCATTGGGTGGCATTGCGCGTAAATCGCCGGTGATTATGCAGGTTTGTGCCGACGTGATGAATCGCCCGTTGCAGATCGTCGCTTCCGATCAGTGCTGCGCGTTGGGGGCTGCGATCTTCGCCGCCGTTGCCGCCCAGCACTTCAGCGATGTCCCGCAGGCACAACAGAAAATGGCTTGCAGCATCGAACGCACCTTACAGCCCGACTCACAGCGCGCGGCACGTTATCAGCAACTGTATGAGCGTTATCAGCAGTGGTGCCAAGCCGCTGAGCCGCGCTACGCCGCACAGCATTAATACACCTAACCCTATTATCAGGAGTCTTTGATGGACGTCTTTAAGCAGCGTGAAGTCTGGTTCGTGATCGGCAGCCAGCATCTGTATGGCCCGAAAACCTTGCAACAAGTGAAAGAAAACGCCGAGCAGGTGGTCAACAGCCTGAATCGCGAAGCGGGCTTGCCGGTAAAACTGGTGCTGAAACCCTTGGTTACCACTCCGGATGAAATCACCGCCGTCTGTCGTGATGCCAACTATCACCAGGATTGCATCGGTATCCTCACCTGGCTGCATACCTTCTCACCGGCCAAAATGTGGATTGCCGGGCTGTCGATCCTGCATAAGCCGCTATTGCAGTTCCATACCCAGTTCAACGCTGAAATTCCGTGGAACAGCATGGATATGGACTTTATGAACCTGAACCAGACCGCCCACGGTGGCCGTGAGTTCGGATTTATCGGCGCACGCATGCGCCAGCAGCACAGCGTGATCGCCGGTCATTGGCAGGATCCCGCCGCGCATCAGCGCATCGCCCAGTGGATGCGCGTGGCAACCGCCAAGCAGGAGAGCCAGCAGCTGAAAGTGGCGCGCTTTGGCGACAACATGCGCGAAGTGGCGGTGACTGATGGCGACAAAGTGGGCGCACAGATCCAGTTCGGTTATTCGGTTAATGCCTATGGCATCGGTGATTTGGTCAGCGTGATCAACGAAGTCAGCAAAGGCGAAGTCGATACGCTGATCGAAGAGTACGAAGCCAGCTATGAACTGACCGAGGTGGTAAAAAGCCATGAGGCGAAACGTGAAAACCTGCTTGACGCCGCCCGTATCGAACTGGGGATGAAACGCTTTTTGGAACAGGGTAAGTTCCACGCGTTTACCACCAATTTTGAAAACTTGCACGGCATGAAACAGTTACCGGGGCTGGCGGTGCAGCGCCTGATGCAGCAAGGCTACGGCTTTGGCGCCGAGGGCGACTGGAAAACCGCTGCCCTGCTGCGCATTCTGAAGGTGATGGGTTCTGGGTTGAACGGCGGCACCTCGTTTATGGAGGATTACACCTACAACTTCCAACCGGATAACAATCTGGTGGTTGGCTCACATATGCTGGAAGTTTGCCCGTCGATCGCCAAAGAGAAAAAACCGTTGCTGGATATTCAGCATCTGGGCATCGGTGGCAAAGCCGATCCGGCACGCCTGATTTTCTCCACCCCGGCAGGCCCGGCGGTGAATGCCAGCCTGATCGATATGGGCGATCGTTTCCGCCTGCTGGTGAATCAGGTCGATGCGATTGAGCAACCGCACCCCATGCCGAAACTGCCGGTGGCCCGCGCCATCTGGCGGGCGCAGCCAACGCTGGCTACGGCAGCAGAAGCCTGGATCCTGGGCGGTGGTGCGCACCATACGGTGTTCTCGCAGGCGCTTAATGCCGATTATCTGCGCCTGTATGCCGAGATGCATAACATCGAGTTCCTGCTGATTGATCATGCCACCACCCTACCGGCCTTCAAGAACGAGATCCGCTGGAATGAAGTCTATTACCAACTGAATCGCCGTTAACTCTGCCACAAAACTGCAACCGGTTTCAGAAACCGGTTGCAAACACATTTCCGATCCACATAAACTATCCTCAATGTTGGTTTGTTATCTTCTACAAGAGAGAGAATAGTTATGTCTGCTTTCCCGAAAGAGTTTCTCTGGGGCGCGGCTACCGCAGCGTATCAGGTTGAAGGTGCGCATGATGTTGACGGTAAAGGCCCTTCCATCTGGGATACCTTCTCCCACCTGCCCGGCACCACTTATCAAGGCACCAATGGCGATGTCGCCGTCGATCACTATCACCGCTTCCGTGAAGACGTCGCGTTGATGGCAGAGATGGGCATGCAGAGCTACCGCTTCTCCATCTCATGGCCGCGCCTGCTGCCGCAAGGCCGTGGCACTATCAACGAAGCCGGAGTCAAGTTCTACAGCGATCTGATCGATGTATTGCTGGAACACAACATTGAACCGATGATCACCCTGTACCACTGGGATCTGCCGCAGGCGTTGCAGGACGAAGGCGGCTGGGAAGCCCGCAGCACTGCGGAAGCCTTCGAAGAATACGCCCGCCTGTGCTACCAGCGCTACGGCGATCGCGTCAAACTCTGGTCGACTTTCAATGAAACCGTGTGCTTTATCGGTTTTGGCTACATCACCGGCGGCCACCCACCGGGTGTGAAAAGCCCGGCGCGGGCGCTGCAAGCCTGTCACCATGTGTTTGTCGCCCATGCCAAAGCGGTGGCAGCATTCCGCACCAGCGGTATCGATGGCAAGATCGGCTTTGTGAACGTGCTGCAAACCCATACCCCGCTCAGCCAATCGGCGGACGATCTGGCCGCCTATCAGTTGGCAGAAGGCATTTTCACTCATTGGCTGTACGATCCGGTGCTGAAAGGGGAATACCCGGCGGAACTGCTGGCGCAAGCGCAGGCGGTGTGGGGCGTGCCACAGTTTGCCCCAGGCGATGAACAACTGCTGCGTGACAATATCTGTGACTTTATCGGCCTGAATTACTATAAGCGTGAAACCATCGCCGCCAATGAGCATGAGTCACACCTGACCATGAATACCTCCGGCGAGAAAGGCAAAGGCCATCAGCAAGGTAACGAGTTCGGTTTCAAAGGGCTGTTCAAATTTGTGCGTAACCCGACCGGGGTTTATACCGACTGGGACTGGGAGATTTACCCGCAGGGCCTGACCGAAGGCATCATGAACATCAAGGCGCGTTACGGCGATATTCCTATGTATATCACCGAGAATGGCCTGGGTGCCAAAGACCCGATTATCGATGGTGAAGTGGTGGATGACGATCGTATCGACTATCTGCGCCAACACATTGGGGCGATTGAAGATGCCATCAACCAAGGCGCGGACGTGCGCGGCTATTATCCATGGTCATTTATCGATTTACTGAGCTGGCTCAATGGCTTCCAGAAGCAGTACGGCTTTGTGTACGTTGATCACAACAAGGGTCTGGCGCGCCAACGCAAGAAGAGTTTCTTCTGGTATCAGAAACTGATCGGTAGCAATGGGGCGGAGCGGTAATTTCCCCAATGGGCGCAAGCTATTGCGCCCATTATCCATCTGATTGATATTGATGACGCACCAGCTATTACCCGTTAAGCTATGCGGCTTATTTATCATGTCTCTCAGGATACCGTTATGACTCAAGCTGAATACTCCCGCATCGGCGGTTGGCTGCTGGCCCCCATGGCCTATCTGATCGTCACTCTGCTTAGCGCCAGCCTGATGTTGATGCTGTACGGTATGGCAATCTTTATGCCGGAATCACGCGAATATCTGATCACCAACGCCCAGGCGTTTACCCTGCAGTGGTATTTCTCGGTGCTCACCGCGCTGGTGATGTGGTGCTTTACCCTGTATCTGCTGTGGCTGTTCTGCCAGCGCTCGCAGCGCTTCCCGAAACTGTTTCTGCTATGGTTGCTGATCACCGTACTGTTGGCGATCAAAGCCTTCGCTTTCTCCCCGGTATCGGATGAAATGGCGGTGCGCAGCCTCATGTGGCCGCTGCTGATGGCCGCGTTGCTGGTGCCCTATATCAAGCGTTCCAAACGCGTAAAAGGCACATTCACCGAGCAGTAAGTGCGAATTTTCATCAAAAGACACAAAAAAGCGCGATACCCCTGCGATTCATCGGTTGTCGTTAGGCCGCCAATTCCCGATAATAGGCGGCTTTTATTTTTTTAGGCATCGCAATGACCGAATACCTGCTTCTGTTTGTCGGCACCGTGCTGGTGAATAACTTTGTCCTGGTGAAGTTTCTGGGCCTATGCCCATTTATGGGCGTTTCCAAAAAACTGGAAAGCGCCATCGGCATGGGCATGGCCACCACTTTCGTGATGACCATGGCCTCTGTCTGCGCCTGGCTCATCAACAGCTTTATCCTGATCCCGTTGGATCTGGTGTATCTGCGCACGCTGTCTTTCATTCTGGTGATCGCCGTTGTGGTGCAATTTACAGAAATGGTGGTGCGCAAAACCAGCCCGGCGCTGTATCGCCTGTTGGGGATCTTCCTGCCGTTGATCACCACCAACTGCGCCGTGCTGGGTGTTGCGCTGCTTAACGTCAATCTGGGCTATAACTTTCTGCAGTCTGCGGTTTATGGCTTCAGCGCCGCCGCAGGCTTCTCGCTGGTGATGGTGCTGTTTGCCGCCATTCGTGAACGTTTGGCAGTCGCCGATGTACCGGCCCCCTTCCGTGGTTCTTCAATCGCGCTGATCACCGCCGGGTTGATGTCGCTGGCCTTTATGGGCTTTACCGGGTTGGTGAAATTCTAATGACCGCGTTGTGGATAGCGATTGCCGCATTAAGTGCATTAGGCCTGCTGTTCGGCGTGGTGCTGGGCTTTGCCGCGCGCCGTTTTGAAGTGGAAGAAGATCCGGTGGCCGAGCAGGTGGATGAGATCCTGCCGCAGAGCCAGTGTGGTCAATGTGGTTATCCCGGCTGCCGCCCGTATGCCGAAGCCGTCGCCAACGGCGAGATGATCAACAAATGTGCCCCCGGTGGCGAACAGGTAATGCTGAAGCTGGCCGAGTTGCTCAACGTTGAACCGCAACCACTGGATGGCGGCGCAGCGGTGGCCGAACCGGTGCGCAAAGTAGCGTTTATCGACGAAGCCAACTGCATCGGCTGCACCAAATGCATTCAAGCTTGCCCGGTTGACGCCATTGTTGGCGCGACGCGCGCCATGCATACGGTGATTACCGATCTCTGTACCGGCTGCGATCTGTGCGTCGCGCCCTGCCCAACCGATTGTATTGAAATGAAACCGGTCGCCACCACTACCGCCAGTTGGAAGTGGGATATGCAAACCATTCCGGTGCAAGTGATTCACGTGGAGCCACATGTTTAATCTGTTCACCGCCTTCAAAAAAGACCGGATTTGGGATTTCGACGGTGGAATTCATCCACCAGAAATGAAAACCCGATCCAGCGGTGTGCCGCTGCGCGTGGTTCCCCTGCCTGCCGTATTTATCATCCCGCTGCAACAGCATTTGGGGCCGGAAGGCGAGCTGTGCGTTAAGGCTGGTGATCGGGTTTTGAAAGGCCAAGCGCTGACCTTTGGCCGTGGCCGCACCTTGCCGGTGCACGCACCGACGTCGGGCACCATCCGCGCCATTGAACCCCACGTCACTGCCCACCCTTCAGGATTGGCAGAGCTGTGCGTGATCATCGAGCCGGACGGCGAAGACCGCTGGTGTGAACTGGCACCGGTGGCGGATTACCACCAATTGGATGCTGAAGAGCTGATCCAGCGTATCCACCAGGCCGGGATTGCGGGCTTGGGCGGCGCGGGCTTCCCCACCGCCAGTAAGTTACAGGGCGGCAGCCACCAGGTGGAAACGCTGATCCTGAATGCTGCCGAATGTGAACCCTACATTACCGCCGACGATCGTTTGATGCAGGAACATGCCGATCAGATCCTTGAAGGCACCCAGATCCTGCGCCATTTGCTGCAACCCAAGTTGACGCTGATCGGCATTGAAGACAACAAACCGCAGGCCATTGCCGCTCTAAAAACCGCATTACGCGCTCATCCCGACATCCAATTACGGGTGATCCCGACCAAATACCCTTCCGGCGGGGCCAAACAGTTAACCAAGATCCTGACCGGCAAAGAAGTGCCGCACGGTAAGCATTCATCCTCCATCGGCGTGCTGATGCAAAACGTCGGCACTGCGTTCGCCATCAAACGCGCGATTATCGATGGTGAACCACTGATTGAACGTGTGGTGACCCTGACGGGCGATGCGATGAGCCAACCCGGTAACGTCTGGGCGCGCCTCGGTACGCCGGTGCAACATCTGTTGGCGTTTGGCGGTTTCCAGCCACAACCACAGCAGATGGTGATTATGGGTGGTCCGTTGATGGGCTTTACCCTGCCTTCGTTAAACGTACCGGTGGTCAAAATCAGCAACTGCCTGCTGGCACCGGCGATCAACGAAATGGCCCCGCAGGAACAGGAGCAATCCTGCATCCGTTGCGGGCTGTGCGTCGATGCCTGCCCAGCCGGGCTGTTGCCGCAGCAGCTTTACTGGTTCAGCAAAGGTGACGAACACGAGAAAGCGCGCAACCATAATCTGTTCGACTGCATTGAATGCGGCGCATGTGCTTATGTTTGCCCGAGCAATATTCCACTGGTGCAGTATTACCGCCAGGAAAAGGCCGAGATCAAAGCGCTGGATCAGGAAGCGGCACGCGCCACAGAAGCCAAGGCGCGTTATGAAGCCAAACTGGCCCGATTAGAGCGTGACAAGCTGGCGCGGGAAGAACGCCATAAAAAATCCGCAGTGAAACTGACTGACAGCGATCAGGGTGCCGTAAGTGCCGCATTGGCACGCGTGCGTAGCAAAAACAGTGAAGCGGCGGGCATGATCATTACCGGGCTGGTGCCAGACAACAGTGCCGTCATTGCCGCTCGTGAAGCGCGTAAAGCGCAGGCCAGAGAACGCAAAGCTCAGTTAGCACAACCGGAAACCCCGGCAACTCCGGCGTTAACGGAAGAGATAGATCCACGTAAGGCTGCGGTTGCTGCCGCACTTGCCCGTGTAAAAGCCAAGAAAGCCGCTCAGCAGGAATCACCTACCGCAGCTATTGAACCTGCTGTGTCTGCCGCAGAGGAAGATCCACGCAAGGCCGCAGTGGCTGCCGCCATCGCTCGCGTAAAAGCCAAGAAAGCCGCCCAGCAGGAACCACCTACCGCAGCTATTGAACCTGCTGAGTCTGCCGCAGAGGAAGATCCGCGCAAGGCCGCAGTGGCTGCCGCCATCGCTCGCGTAAAAGCCAAGAAAGCCGCCCAGCAGGAATCACCCGCTGCCGCTATTGAACATGCTGAATCAGTCGCAGAAGAAGATCCGCGCAAGGCCGCAGTGGCTGCCGCCATTGCTCGCGTAAAAGCCAAGAAAGCCGCTCAGCAGGAATCATCTACCGCAGCTATTGAACCTGCTGAGTCTGCCGCAGAGGAAGATCCGCGCAAGGCCGCAGTGGCTGCCGCCATTGCTCGGGTAAAAGCCAAGAAAGCCGCCCAGCAACTCGCCACCGCAGATAAAGAGTCGTGAAAGGTGCCTTGCAGAACGCAAGGCACCGTTTAATCGATGGAAATCAGATAGGTGTAATTGATATCAATCTGGCGCAGTTTGGCATCCGGTTGCCACTCTTTGGCTTCGAGCATTTCCATCTCCACGCTGCCTTTTACCTCATTAAGCAACCCCGGCCTCACGTTGGCGATCAGGTAAGACACAAACTGACCGCACTCTTTCGCCGTTCCCTGATGGGTAATGGAAATATACTCCCGCCCTGGAACATGAATATTATCAATACGATGACCGGAAAGAATATCTTTCTTATGCTCTGGCTCTACCGCCATAACGTGCGTGGATAAACGCTCGTCATCACCAGATTCACGCGAAGAATGGATGCTGAAAACCTTGTGGCATTCCACATTCAAACCTCGGAAAAAATCTTTAAAAATCTCGGTCTTCATCGCTACACAGGAGGAAAACTCCATCTCTTCCGAAACTTCAAACTCCAGTTCACGTGTGAACCCCACCAGATGCATATCCGGCAGCGTCAGCCGTTTCAGTTCTGGGTAAAAATCCGCTTCATAGCATGCATCAAAGTTGAAGCGCGGCATCAGGTTTTTCACATCCCATTTATCCATGGTGCGGTAACGGTTTGGCGTGGTGCCGAATCGCTGTTTGAACATGCGGGTAAAGGTTTGCTGGGAGTCAAAACCCAGCTCATCTGAAATATCAATAATCGAACGGTTGGTGATGCGCAAGGCAACAGCGGCCCTAGTGAGAACGCGTGAGCGAATGTAGGTAGCAAGCTGGATGCCGGTAATACGCTTGAATTTGCGTTGCAGATGCCATTTGGAATAACCGGAAATCCGCGCGACCTCATCAAGATTGGGCCGCGTTTCCAGATGAATTTCTACCCACTCAATCAGTTCTTCAATAAAAAAAATGTCTTCGTTAGTCATTATTATTTGTTCGCCAACTTAATAATACCTGGGATAGTAACCGATCTGGATTATATAAAAGTTGCTATTTTGTGCGGATAATCGCCACTAAAATAACATGTTAGTCGTACCTGCACCGATCGTTATCGAACGTTTTATACGCGAAAACGCTCAATGTCAGATTAACCTAGCGCATGTTTATGGCGAAAAAAAAACCACTGTGCCATTGACGAGCGCTCTTCCTGGCAGCAAAGTCTTAAACCTGAATATCCTTATGATTAGCACGTATTACCCCAGGTATGAATGAGGTAGAATGCAGCGCTGTAATTTCCTCCGGTGCCCATAGCAAAGGGCGCTGTGAACGTGCTGATAACATGGCAAAGAAATGGTAGTGACTCTATGAAGTTCAGGCCGGTACAACAAACAGCCACCAAAGGCTTACACATCGCCAGTTCCCCGTTTACCCATAACCAGCAAAGCACCCGCCGGATCATGCTTTGGGTGATGCTGGCCTGTATTCCCGGTATGGCCGCGCAGGTGTGGTTCTTTGGTTATGGCAATCTGGTGCAAACGGCATTGGCGATGGTGACAGCATTGCTGGCAGAAGCCGCGGTTCTGGCGCTGCGTAAACAGCCGGTGCGCGCCCGGCTGGCGGATAACTCGGCCCTGCTCACCGCGCTGTTGCTGGGGATCAGCCTGCCACCGTTGGCCCCTTGGTGGATGATCGTGATCGGGACCTTGTTTGCGATCGTCATTGCCAAGCAACTCTACGGCGGCCTGGGGCAAAACCCGTTCAATCCGGCCATGGTCGGCTACGTGGTACTTCTGATCTCCTTCCCGGTGCAAATGACCAGTTGGCTGCCGCCGGATGAACTGCGTGCCACCGCGCTGTCGCTGCACGACACCCTGCTGAGTATTTTCACCGGCCACACCGCCCAAGGGGCAACCATCCATCAGCTACAGTTGGGGGTGGACGGTATCAGCCAGGCAACGCCGCTCGACGGGTTTAAAACCGGTCTGCGCAGCGGCCATTCTGTAGAGCAGGTGTTGCAGCAACCGCTGTTCGGCGGTGCGCTTGGCGGTATCGGCTGGCAATGGATTAACTTGGGCTTTCTGACCGGAGGCCTGTTTATGCTGGGCCGCAGGCTGATCCACTGGCAAATCCCCTTCAGTATGCTGGCCGCGATCGCACTGTGTTCGGGCTTGGCGTGGCTGCTGGAGCCCGCGCAACAGGCATCGCCGTTGATCCACCTGTTCTCGGGGGCCACCATGCTGGGTGCGTTCTTTATCGCCACCGATCCGGTCAGCGCGTCCACCACGCCAAAAGGACGGCTGATTTATGGTGCGCTGGTGGGTTTGCTGGTCTGGCTGATTCGCGTTTATGGCGGTTACCCAGACGGTGTGGCCTTCGCCGTGCTGCTGGCCAATATCACCGTGCCGTTAATCGATCACTACACGCAGCCGCGCGTGTATGGCCACCGCTGAGGAATCATCATGCTGAATTCAATGAGAAAGCATGGCATCACCCTGGCGGTGTTTGCTGCGGTGACCACCGGTTTAACCGCGATGGTCTACACCTTGACCAAGACCACCATTGCCCACCAGGCTGCTCTCCAGCAGAAAGCGTTGCTGGATCAGGTGGTGCCACCAGAACATTACGATAACGATATGCAAAGCGAATGCTTGTTGGTTAGCGATCCGGCCTTAGGCAGTGGCGCGCCGCATCGTTTGTATCTGGCGCGTAAAAATGGCCTGCCGGTGGCTGCGGCGCTGGAAACGACGGCTCCGGACGGCTATTCCGGCGCGATTAAATTATTGGTGGGAGCGGATTTCCACGGCACCGTGCTCGGTACCCGCGTGGTGGAACATCACGAAACACCGGGGCTTGGCGATAAAATTGAATTGCGTATCTCCGACTGGATCTCCTTCTTCAGCGGTAAAAAAATTGCAGGCCCCGATGATCAACGCTGGGCAGTGAAGAAAGACGGCGGTATGTTCGATCAGTTCACCGGTGCCACCATCACCCCACGTGCGGTGGTCAATGCCGTGCGCCGTACGGCGTTGTATATGGAAACGCTGCCATCTAAACTGGATACCTTACCCACCTGCGGAGCCAGCGAATGAGTGAAGTCAAAGAGTTAATCGTTCAGGGGTTGTGGAAAAACAACTCTGCGCTGGTGCAATTATTGGGTCTGTGCCCGCTGCTGGCGGTGACTTCAACCGCCACCAACGCGTTAGGGTTGGGGCTAGCCACTACGCTGGTGCTGACCATTACCAACGGCACCATCTCTGCCCTGCGCCGCTGGGTGCCCAGCGAAGTGCGTATTCCGATTTATGTGATGATCATCGCAGCAGCGGTGAGCGTCGTGCAGATGCTGATCAACGCCTACGCGTTCGGTCTTTATCAGTCTTTGGGGATTTTTATCCCGCTGATCGTCACCAACTGCATCGTGGTCGGCCGTGCTGAGGCCATCGCTGCGAGGAAACCGGTCGGTTTGGCCTTAGTCGACGGCATGGCTATTGGCCTGGGAGCCACCGGAGCCATGTTCGTGCTCGGTTCGCTGCGCGAATTGATTGGCAATGGCACCCTGTTCGATGGTGCCGATATGCTGCTGGGCAGTTGGGCCAAGGTGCTGCGTATTGAAGTGGTGCATTTCGACACGCCGTTCCTGCTGGCGATGCTGCCACCGGGGGCGTTTATCGGCCTGGGGCTGATGCTGGCCACCAAATATGTGATTGACGAAAAAATGAAGGCGCGCAAAGCCAAACTTTTGCTGGCTGAAAACCAAATGGAACAGGGACACGCAGAGAAAGCGTCATGAATAAAGAAAAACGCCTGGAAATTCTTACCCGTTTACGCGACAGCAACCCGCATCCGACCACGGAACTGGTTTACAGCACGCCCTTTGAGCTGTTGATTGCCGTGCTGCTTTCTGCACAGGCCACCGACGTCAGCGTCAACAAGGCCACCGCCAAGCTCTACCCGGTCGCCAATACCCCTGCTGCTATGTTGGCTCTGGGTGTCGATGGTGTAAAAGAGTACATCAAGACCATCGGCCTGTTTAACAGCAAGGCTGAGAACGTGATTAAGACCTGCCGTATCCTGCTGGAAAAGCACGATTCTGAAGTGCCGGAAGATCGCGCAGCGCTGGAAGCCCTGCCCGGCGTCGGCCGCAAAACCGCCAATGTGGTGCTCAACACCGCCTTTGGCTGGCCGACGATTGCCGTGGATACGCATATTTTCCGCGTCTGCAATCGCACGCATTTTGCGCCAGGGAAAAACGTCGAACAGGTGGAAGAAAAACTGCTGAAAGTGGTTCCTGCCGCCTTCAAAGTGGACTGCCACCACTGGCTGATCCTGCATGGGCGCTATACCTGCATTGCGCGTAAACCGCGCTGCGGTTCGTGCATGATTGAAGATCTGTGCGAATACGATGGCAAAACAGAGTTGTAATAACCCTCTCAAACATGCCTGAAGCTGGCCGGTCAGTTATGCAACTTTCTGCTTAACTGAACGGCATCATACCGACCCCTATTAGCCACGAATTTTTGCTGAAAAATGCATTGTTGCGTTATTTTTAAGAAAAAATGAGCCGGAAATTGCCAGCAACATCATGTTCTCACGATCACATCCTATTTACATACTTCCCTCAATTTTTCCAACTTTCTATAATTTTACAAAAGATGATTTATGCACAATGATCATTCAGGTTATTTCACTCATCTATTGATATGAACTTCGTAAATCACTAATAGCAGAAGATATCACTTTAAAAATAATCTCAAACCACAAATCAAAACAAAAGTTCGATAAATAGGAACAATGCAAACGTTAATACTGCATAAAATTTGTAACATAGTAGCATAGTGACATGAAGGTTATCTGTAACGGAATATGTCAAAAAGCTTGCCTCGTTGACAAAGATAGTGAACATTACCCGCCGTCATTGACTCCTATAACAAGCAAAGGATGCAGCCCTGCATCACTTTTGCTATTTCCCGTTTAATCATACGGGCAGTGAAAAACCAGAGGTCCTAGTGTCTACTGCAAACAACCAACAACCGGAAAGCATAAGTCTTAACGCTTTCAAACAGCCTAAAGCGTTCTACCTGATCTTTTCGATCGAACTCTGGGAACGTTTTGGTTACTACGGCCTGCAAGGCATCATGGCCGTTTATCTGGTCAAAATGCTGGGTCTGAGCGAAGCCGACTCTATTACCCTATTCTCTTCTTTCAGCGCCCTGGTGTATGGCTTCGTGGCCATCGGTGGCTGGCTGGGGGATAAGGTTCTCGGGTCAAAACGGGTGATCGTTCTGGGGGCGATGGTTCTGGCCGCCGGTTATGCCATGGTGGCGTATTCCGGCCACGATGTGTTCTGGGTTTATCTGGGTATGGCGACCATCGCCGTGGGTAGCGGTCTGTTCAAGGCCAACCCGTCTTCCCTGCTGTCTACCTGCTATGAGAAAGACGATCCGCGTTTGGATGGTGCATTCACCATGTACTATATGTCCGTCAATATCGGTTCGTTCTTCTCCATGCTGGCCACGCCTTGGCTGGCGGCAAAATATGGCTGGAGCGTTGCTTTCTCACTGAGCGTCGTCGGTATGCTGATCACGCTGGTCAACTTTATGCTGTGCCACGGCTGGGTTAAGCAGCACGGCTCAAAACCGGACTTTCAGCCGTTGCAGGTTCATAAACTGCTGATGGTGTTAGTCGGTGTCGTTGCGCTGATCGCGCTCTCCAGTTGGTTGCTGCACAACCAGACCATTGCGCGCTGGGCGCTGGCCATCATTTCTGTGGGGATCGTTATCGTGTTCGCCAAGGAAACCTTTGCGCTGCACGGTGCGGCACGCCGCAAGATGATCGTAGCCTTCCTGCTGATGCTGGAAGCGGTAGTCTTCTTCGTGCTGTACAGCCAGATGCCAACCTCACTGAACTTCTTCGCCATCCACAACGTTGAGCACAACATTCTGGGCATTGCCTTTGAACCCGAACAGTATCAGGCGTTAAATCCGTTCTGGATCATGCTGGCCAGCCCGATCCTGGCGGCGCTGTATAACAAGATGGGCGATCGCCTGCCAATGCCGCACAAGTTTGCCTTCGGCATGATCCTCTGCTCCGGTGCATTCCTGGTGCTGCCATGGGGTGCCAGCTTCGCTAACGATCAGGGCATCGTTTCGGTTAATTGGTTGATCCTGAGCTATGCCTTGCAAAGCATTGGTGAACTGATGATTTCCGGCTTAGGCCTGGCGATGGTGGCGCAGTTGGTACCGCAACGCCTGATGGGCTTTATCATGGGCTCCTGGTTCCTGACCACCGCAGCGGCAGCGCTGATTGCCGGTAAGGTCGCCGGGCTGACCGCGGTGCCTAGCGATATCAACGATGCGCATGCCTCACTGGCGATTTATAGCCACGTGTTTATGCAGATCGGTATCGCTACCGCCGTTATCGCCGTATTGATGATGCTGACGGCACCAAAGCTGTACCGCATGACCTTGGATACCGCAGAAGATACCGAAGCAAAAGCGCAGGCCGCTGCCGCTCACTGATTCCGGTCGCCATTGCAGGAAAAACGCCGGGGCTGATTACCCTAATGCCGGTCAGTTAAGCGCAAAGCTGCATAATTATGCAGCAGGTGCTAAAGGTGTGGCCTCCCTCTCCCCGAGGGAGAGGGAGAGGGAACTGGTTAGCCTTAACTGACAAGCATTAGGGCTGATTACCCTGGCGTTTTTTATGGGAGCTTCACTATTTTTTCTCGCTGCCACGGCACATAACCCCCTGAATCCGCATATAATAGAGCGCCGAATAACCAACCTGGACGATCCGCTATGTCATTCTCTCCCCTACGCCGCAAATTGCTTTTGGCTGCGGCTGCTATTCCTGCCATCAGCGCGCTCAATCCCTTGCTGGCGTATGCCGCCGATAGCGCATTACAACAGCTCGCAGCGCTGGAAAAAGCCTCCGGCGGCCGCTTGGGGGTGGTTGCCATCAATACCGCCGATGGCAAAACGCTGCAACTGAACGGCGAACAGCGCTTTCCGTTCTGTAGCACCTTCAAAGTGATGGCGGCCAGCGCCATTTTGCAGCACAGCCTGAGCAATAGCGGTTTTATGCAGCAGCGTATCCGCTACCAGAAAAGCGATCTGGTGGCCTATTCGCCGATCACTGAAAAACATCTCGATAGCGGTATGACCGTGAACGAACTGTGCGCTGCCGCGCTCCAGTACAGCGATAACACCGCCGCCAATCTGCTGATGAAACAGCTCGGCGGGCCTGCGGCCATTACCGCCTATGCGCGCAGCATTGGTGATACCACCTTCCGGCTGGATCGCTGGGAAACCGAACTCAACAGCGCCATTCCAGGTGATGAACGCGATACCACCACGCCAGTTGCCATGGCGGCCAGCTTGCAGAAGTTAACCTTGGGCAGTGCGTTGCCGCAGGCACAGCGCGAGCAACTGGTAGCCTGGATGAAAGGCAATACCACCGGAGATAAGCGCATCCGTGCGGGCGTGCCAGCCGGTGCGACCGTGGCGGATAAAACCGGGGGTGGCGACTACGGTACCACTAACGATATTGGGATCGTTTGGCGAGAGAAACGTGCTCCGCTGGTGATCGCCCTGTACTTTACTCAGCCACAGCAGGATGCCAAAGCCAACAATGAGGTGATCGCCTCTGCGGCGCGGATTGTCAGCCAGGCGTTTGCTTAAGCCATACCTTTATTCAAAGACGCCCAATCATGGCAGGATAAGCCCCGGATCGCCTTGCGGCAGCGCGATGCCCAACGCACGCGCTGCCAGCTCAGCCACGCGAAAGTCGATATCAGCCTCTTCTCCATCTTCCAGAAACCAGGCGGCGGAAAGCCCGGCCCAGGCCAGGATCCATTGCAACAAGCGGCTGCGTTCCAGCCCGGCCAATGCACAAACCTGCTCAACGCGACGGTGAAAAATATCAGGATCGGTGGCAACACCGTAATTGGGATTGCAGAAGATGTTGGCATAATCAAACCCGCGTTCGCCATACAGGCGTTTAGGATCGATCACCAGCCAGCCGCGCTCGGCAAAATCCAGCACGTTGTCATGATGAATATCGCCGTGCAGCACGCTTTGTTCTCGTGGGCTGGTCAGCAGTTCGGCCGCTGCCGTGGCGCTCAGGCGCAACATGCCTCCGTGGGCCTGTGCTGCGGGCCACAAAGCGTTAAACCATTGGTGCAGCGGGATCAGATCGGGAAAGGGTTCAGCGCGTGGCGCGTGCAACCGGGCGATCGCCTGGCACAGAATTTCGGTGGCCCGCGCATCCTCGCCGCCGCGCACCATCTGCGCCAATGATCCGCCGCCCATCGCCCGCTCCAACAAGATACCGTCATCGTGCCAGGCCAGAACTCGCGCAGCACCTTCGCCTTGCCACCAACACATCAGCAGGCCGCCGAACTTTTCTTCCTGTTCACGAGCAATCTTCAGCATGGCTGGCAAGCCTTGATAACGTACCGGCATCAGCAAGCTGCTGTGCGTTTCGAACGCTGTTCCATCTGGCTCAAGTTGCCAACGTTGCAGATAAGGAATAAATGCCTGGTTCATCCCCTTGGTGCATCCTTATTGCGTGAACGACTTGCTGGGATGATAGTATTGCTTGGCAATAGACTGCAAAACTTTTGTCAGCACGGTATACCCTACAAGCTCTCTGGGTATAGTGCGGTTGTTTTTTGAAAGATCTTGTGGGGTTTATCATGTCGCTAATAAAACGCACCAATTATCCACAATTGCCCAAGCCAGGCGGGCCTTACGTGCATGCAGTCCGGCATGCAGACACGTTATACGTCTCGGGATTAACCGCATTCGCTACCGAAGCTCAGGGGCATAAAGCCTCACACCAGGCGCGCGCCATACTCGAACAGTTGGCTACCATCGCCGCCAGCGAGGGAACTAACCTCAAGTCGCTGGTCAAAATCAGCGTATTTCTGACCGATATCGCCGATCTGGCGGCGATCCGCGAAGTGCTGTTCGATTATCTGGATGGTGCTCTGCCAGCGTGCTCATTGATGGCCGTCAGCGCCCTGTTTTCACCCCAACTTAACGTTGAGATCGAAGCGATCCTCGCCTTATAAATCTGGGGCGCTAGCCTGCGCCCTTAAAGCGCACTGACTTCATCCACCTGATGATGAAAAACGTAAGGATCGGAAATCAGGGCAAAAGCGTCATCATCCGGGTAAGTGACCGCCACGTGATAATCGTCACCAGCGAAGCATTTGATGGCCTGCCATGATTCCCAATAGGTGGCCAGAAAAAAGTGGGCATACTCGCCCTGAACTTCCTGTCTGACAAAAGCACCACAATTACCCGCGACAGATTCAGCATGCTGTACACCGGTGATGGCCAAATGGTCGGCAAACCCTTGCCGATACGCTACAGGCACACAACCGTGCCAGGTTCTGACGATCATAATCCACCTATTGAATAAAAAACCGAGAGTAATGAATAAATAACCTATCATTTTTTTAGCCAATCTCAATGTCTCATTGCGTGGCTTTTGTACCAAGACAGAAAAACTGCTGTACCAGCAAATAACCGCTCTGCCGCCGCCCGAAATATTCTGGTAATTTACGCATGAGATACTGATCACGAGTGGATGACTATGCAGCAAAAACCGATTCTGCACGAAGCCAGACAATTGAAACGCCTTAACGCAGCCACACGGCGACAATCACACGTCTACAAGTGGATTGCCTTGGTCGCTGGATTGGATGCACTGTTGGTGTTCTGGTATGACCGGGATATGCGCAATGTCTCTTTTTCCACCGCGGTGGCGTTAGTCTGCGGTTATTTATGGATCCGCGATCGCAATAAAGCGCGCAGTTACCGGCGTGAGTACGATCGTAAATATGGACAACATCATGACGGTTAGCCCCATGAATAAAGAATTATCCGTGCTTGCATCAGCACTGCCCCTGGAACTGCTGCAACCTTTTCACCCCTACCAAGAATTAGCCCAGAAACTGTTACCACTGACGCTCGATGGCGATGATGGTTCTCACGATGTCGCCCATCTGCATCGCGTGTGGAAAAACGTCCGTCAGCTCAGCCGTGCTGAAGGGGGCGAACTGCGCATTCTTTGTGCTGCGGTTCTGTTACATGACTGTGTTGCGGTAGAAAAAAACTCGCCGCAGCGTCACTTGGCTTCACGTATGGCAGCAGAAAAGGCGGCCACCACGCTGGCTGCGCTCGATTGGTCTGCTACTGACATCGAAAAAGCGGCACATGCGATCGAGGCACACAGTTTTTCTGCTGCCATTCTTCCACAAACGCTAGAGGCAAAAATCCTGCAGGATGCCGACCGGCTCGATGCTATTGGCATGATTGGTGTTGCCCGTTGCTTTTATATCGGTGGCCGCATGCGTAGCGCACTTTACGATGCCGCCGATCCGCTGGCACAGCGACGTCAGTACGATGACAAGCGTTTTACCCTGGATCATTTCGAAACCAAGCTGTTCAAACTGCAAGATGGGTTCCAGACGTCGACTGGCCGGATCATGGCCGAGCAACGGACCGAGCGTATGCGCCATTTCCTCAGCGAACTTCAAGAAGAAGTTTGATAACTGCGCTGCAATATTTATGACGTAAATCCTGTACACTGAAAGTCAACTTCACAAGACAGGTGACGATAATGAAGAAACTGACGCTGAAAGACATGACGGAAAGCGAACAACGTGAAGTAAAAACCGAACTGGACAGAGCACGAAAAAACCACGGTCGTCCGTTGACCAACGCCGAACAGAACAAAGTAAAAGACGAGGCCATTGAACGCATCATGGCCGCACGTGAAAAAATTGCCAAAGCCACCCGGGCAGAGCGCAAAGCCAATCGCGTGCAACCCACGAGCGCGACGTTTAGCTGGACAGCCTCCATCAGCACCCGCCCACATCGTTGAACAAGATCCCCGCTCCGGCGGGGTTTTACTGATTAGCCAAACTCATCAGCACCCTACGATTATGAATAACCATGTTATCAACCTGTTATAAATTGACAGTCTAATGAGAAATACTCATCATCGTCCCACCCCCTATTTTTACGAGATCGCCATGACCCACGTAGCTCAACAGATCGCATCGCAATTCTCAGCGTTGAGCGTTGGCGGGTTCATCGCGGTTAAATCGAAGAAACAGTCGCTCATTTGACCGGGGCGTACTGTCCCGTCAGATGAGCTGACAGGGCGGTGTGCAACGCGTTCCCTCTCTTGTTCCCTCTCATCTGGCTTCTCTGTCGGTCACGCAGAAGGAATGTTATATGGCTTCATTTTCCGGCATTTGGGTTGCGCTGGTGACTCCGTTCAAAGATAACAACGTCGATTTACCCGCGCTGAAAAAACTGGCGCAGCACCTGATCGCCTCTGGCATCTCTGGGTTGGTGGTGTGCGGTTCTACCGGTGAGGCAGCAGCCCTGAGTAAAGAGGAACAACTGGCCGTGCTGGATACCGTATTAGACGTGGTGCCAGCCAACCAGGTAGTGATGGGGCTTTCAGGTAATAATCTGGTCAATACGTTGCAAATGCAGCAGGCTATTCAGCAGCGTGATATTGCTGGTGTGCTGATTCCGGCACCTTATTATATTCGCCCATCACAGGCTGGCCTGGTCGAGTATTTTACTCGTCTTGCCGATGCCTCCTGCGTTCCGGTGATCCTCTACAACGTGCCTTATCGCACCGGCGTTGGATGTGAACTGGAAACCCTGCGCCAGCTTGCCCATCACCCGCAAATCAAGGCTATTAAGGACTGCGGAGGTAATCCTGATGCGACGATGACGCTGATTAACGACGGTGAAATTGACGTGCTGACCGGCGAGGACAATCTGATCCTAACCACGCTGTGCCTGGGTGGCAGTGGAGCCATCTGCGCGTCGGCCCATATTTACCCGGAGCGTTTTGTTGAGTTGGTGAAGCAAGTGGCACAAGGCGATCTGGCAGCAGCACGCAGCAACTTTTATACATTGCTGCCGATGATCCAGCAAATGTTTAGCTTCCCTAGCCCGGCACCGGTGAAGGCCGCGTTGGCCCAGCAGGGTTTCATTCACAACGAATTGCGCTCACCGATGCAAACCGCACCTCAATCCTTGCAACGGCAGATCGCGTGCACGTTGGAACACCTACAGTGGGAATAATCGCCGCAGTAATTAAATTTTCTTGGCAAAAGCGCTGTAATTTTAGTGCCAGAGAACTAGGATGAGAGGTTAGACATGCCTGTCACTCGTCACTATCAAGGAGTTTTCGATGAAATTGTTCTATAAAGCTGGCGCCTGTTCCTTATCACCGCACATCATTCTGCGCGAAGCCGGGTTAGACTTTACGGCAGAAAAAGTCGATTTGGCACAGAAGAAAACGGAAAGCGGTGCCGACTATCTGGCAATCAATCCAAAGGGGCAAGTCCCGGCATTGGTGCTTGACGACGGAAGCCTGCTGACCGAAGGCGTCGCCATTGTGCAATATCTGGCAGATCGTGTACCGGATCGTAATCTGATCCCAGCAGCAGGAACGCTTTCCCGCTACCATGCGATCGAATGGCTGAACTACGTGGCAACCGAGCTGCACAAAGGTTTCAGCCCGCTGTTTAACCCGCAAACACCGGACGAATACAAAGTCATGGTACGGGCAAAGCTGGAGAGTCAGTTCAGCTATCTGGATTCGGTGCTA
Source organism: Serratia sp. YWN4 (assembly GCF_055790845.1). Taxonomy (NCBI): domain Bacteria; kingdom Pseudomonadati; phylum Pseudomonadota; class Gammaproteobacteria; order Enterobacterales; family Yersiniaceae; genus Serratia; species Serratia sp. YWN4. The sequence goes on along the minus strand of NZ_CM147696.1, from coordinate 2,627,043 downwards.
GAGAAGCAGCATTATCTGCTGGGTAACCGCTTCAGCGTGGCGGATGCTTATCTGTTTACCGTTCTGGGTTGGGCATTCCATATGCAGTTCGACCTGAAAAAGCACCCTCATCTTGCAGCCTATTATGAACGTGTCGCGGCTCGCCCTGCGGTAGAAGCCACGTTACGTGCTGAAGGCCTGAAGTAATCATTCATCCCCCGGCCTTGCCGTAATACTTGTCAGTTAAGGCTAACCAGTTCCCTCTCCCTCGGGGAGAGGGTTAGGGTGAGGGGAAGATCACTGAACTAAAGCCCCTCTCCCACAGGGAGAGGGAGGCCACACCTTTAGCACCTGCTGCATAATTATGCAGCTTTGCGCTTAACTGACCGGCATTACGGCCTTGCCGGGGGATTTTCACTACAGCTTTACCGCCTTAAAGCTGCAATCCGGCGTGACGATACGATCCTGCGCCGCTACGACCTGTAATTCGTACTCACCCATGGCCTGCGTTATCAGCATCACTTCATAGACTGCCGCAGTGACGTGCTCCAGCGCTTTATCCAACGCCACCCCTTGCAGCAGATTCACCAGTAACAAACCGCTGGTCAGATCGCCCACGCCTACCGGCTGACGCGCACCAAAATCCACCAACGGGCGGCTGATATGCCAGGCTTCATCGGCTGTCACCAGTAACATTTCAAAACAGTCGGTGTGGTAACCGGCGCGGCTAAGGTGTTTCACCAACACCACTTTCGGGCCTTTGGCTATCAGTTCACGGGCAGCATTCACCGCCTGCTCCACGCTGCTAATCTCCTGCCCACTCAGCAGTTCCAGCTCCAGCAGGTTTGGTGCCACCATGTCGCTGCACGAAAGCGCCTGTTGGCACAGAAACTCGGCAACGCCCGGGGCCACAATACAGCCCTTTTCCGGGTGCCCCATGACCGGATCGCAAAAATACCAGGCATCGGGATTGGCTTGTTTTACCTGCCGTACAATCTCCAGAATGTGGCTGCCCTGTTCCGGTGAACCGATATAGCCACTCAGCACCGCATCACACTCTTTCAGCTTATCAATGGCAGCAATACCCTGCGCAATTTCGGTCAGATGGCTGGCTGGCATCACACAACCGGTCCACTGGCCGTATTGCGTGTGATTGGAAAACTGCACGGTGTTCAACGGCCAGACGTTGACTCCCATCCGGCGCATAGGAAACTCTGCTGCGCTGTTACCTGCGTGCCCGAACACTACATGCGATTGTATAGAAAGAATATTTTTCATCAAAACGACCTGACCCTAGACACCACCACAGGAGCAACTGCCCCTGAACCCGTCAAAATAAAGGGGCCTTGAAGGCCCCTTGGTACTTATAGCGTATTACTTCCAATCAACCAGGCAGTAGTGTTTTTTACCGCGACGCAGCAGCGTGTAGCGGCCAAACAGGCGATCGGCCTCGGTGAACTGGTATTCTGGATTGGATTGTTTCTCACCGTTGATGGTCACCGCATTGGAGCCGATCATGGTACGAGCCTGCCCGCGCGACGGCACCAGCTCCGCATTCACCAGCGCCTGCTGTAGATCGGCATCGCTTTCCAGTTTGATGGTCGGCATGCCATCCTGTGCCAATTGCGCAAAGTCTGCCTCGGTCATTTCGTGCAGCGCACCGGAGAACAGGCTCTGGGTAATGCGCTTCGCCGCCGCCAGCCCTTCAGCACCATGTACCATTCCGGTCACTTCTTCCGCCAGCACGTACTGGGCGCGCGGTGCCTTGCCGCTGTTCTTGTCTTCTTCTTCCAGTGCGTTGATCTCTTCCAGGCTCAGGAAGGTGAAGAATTTCAGGAAACGATAAACGTCAGCATCCGCAGTGTTGATCCAGAACTGGTAGAACTTGTACGGGCTGGTTTTTTCCGGTGCCAGCCAGATTGCGCCACCTTCGGTTTTACCGAATTTGGTACCATCTGACTTGGTGATCAGAGGAACCGTCAGGCCAAACACCTGTTTCTGATGCATGCGGCGGGTCAGATCGATCCCCGAGGTGATGTTACCCCACTGGTCAGAACCACCAATCTGCAATTCCACCTGATGGCGCTTGTACAGTTCGGCAAAGTCAAAACCCTGTAGCAGGTTATAAGAGAACTCGGTGAAGGAGATACCTGAATCATCGCGGTTCAAGCGCTGTTTCACCGCTTCCTTGTTGATCATCTGGTTAACCGAGAAATGTTTACCGATATCACGCAGGAAGGCCAGCACGTTCATGCCGCCGAACCAGTCATAGTTGTTCGCCGCGATCGCGCTGTTGCTGCCGCAATCAAAATCGAGGAAAGGGGAAACCTGTCTACGGATTTTTTCGACCCATTCGTTGACCGTTTCCGTGGTATTCAGCTTGCGTTCAGCGGCTTTAAAGCTGGGGTCGCCGATCATACCGGTGGCGCCACCGACCAGCGCGACCGGCTTGTGCCCGGCCAGTTGGAAACGCTTCAGGCACAGCAGAGGCACCAGATGGCCCAAATGCAAGCTATCAGCGGTGGGATCAAAGCCGCAATACAGGGCGATTGGCCCTTGCGCCAGCCGCTCTGCTAACGCTTCCTTGTCCGTCACCTGGGCTATCAGGCCCCGCTCTTGCAGTTGTTGAATCAGGTTGATGCTAGCCATCAATTTCTCCATGTATAAACGAATGCACCTTTGCCGGTACACGGCCTTCGCCCGTTGGCGAAAATAGCAAAATTCGGGGTAGCGCATAGAATAAAGCGCCAGCGGCATCAGTGCCAGCGCTTAAGGGGGATTTTCCGTCTGTCAGGGTGCCAGTCGGTCAATTTTCCAGTCATTTCCGTCCCGCTGATACAGAAAGCGGTCATGGAGACGGTGTTCGCCGCCCTGCCAGAATTCGACAGAGTCAAATTTGACGCGAAAACCGCCCCAGAAACTGGGTAATGGCACTTCGCCCTGCTGGAATTTTTGCTTCAACTCGAGGAATTTGCTTTCCAATACGCCACGCGCGGAAATGCGTGATGACTGCTGTGAAACCCAGGCACCAATCTGGCTGTCTTTGGGGCGGCTGCTGAAATATTTCATCACCTCCAGCGTCGACAAACGCTCGGCCTGGCCGAGAAAGATCACTTGCCGATCGAGCATATGCCACGGGAACAGCAGGCTGATGTGCGGGTTTTTCGCCAGTTGCTGCGCCTTGCGGCTCCCCAGGTTGGTATAGAACACCAAGCCTTTATCGTCGACATGTTTGAGCAGCACGATGCGCTGAAAAGGTTGGCCCTGCTCATCCACCGTGGCGACACACATGGCGGTAGGATCGGCCAGACGCGCCTCACAGGCCTGTTTCAACCAGCGTTCGAACAGCTCAAGAGGATCCGCGGTCAGATCGCTACGGCGCAGGCCACCACGCGTGTATTCGCGGCGCAGGTCCGCAACATCAAACTCATTATTATCAGTCATCTGGGATATCAACCCACCGGTGAATTCGTCGTTACATTCTGCGCCTGCGGCACCAGAATCACAATCAGTCTGACGCCAGCACGCAGTCATTCATGATCACTTTACCGTTGCGTTCGACCACGGCATTTGGCCCTTTCGACCAGAAAGTGTATTTGCCGTCGCTGTATTGGGCACCAGATACCCGCTTCAATTTCAACTGTTCGCCATCCAGCAGAAAGCTGGCGGTGCTTTCTTCATCGTTCAGCGCCACGGTCAGCGGTGTGGTGCCGCATTGATAATGCAACGTCTGACTCTTCTTCTGTGGTGCCATATGGCTACAGCCCGCCAACAGCAGAACCACAGCGGCAATAAGGATTTTTTTCACGGTGTTACTCCTTGGGATCTTCAACCTGTGCTCATCCTAACAAAGCTACTGGTGCCCCAATGGCAAAATCGGATAAATCCCACCCAACAGCGTTTCGCAACGGGCTCCGGTCACCGAAGGCAGATTGCCGGGCTGCCCGGAAAGCGTTCTGAAAGCCAGCCAGGCAAAGGCCAGCGCTTCCATCGCGTCGCCGCTGACGCCGAAGCTGTCGGTAGAGGCAACCTCAATACCTGGCAACAGGGCAGACATCCTCGCCATCAGCAATGGATTGCGCGCACCACCGCCACACACCAGTAACCGCTCACAGCCGCCCGCCAGCAACACCTGCTCGCAGATGCTGGTCGCCGTCAGTTCCACCAGCGTTGCCATCACGTCCACCGGGCTGACGCCTGGCATCGTAATCAGTTGCTGCTCCAGCCAGCTGATGTTGAAGTATTCCCGCCCGGTGCTTTTTGGTGCAGGCAAAGCAAAATAAGGATCGGCCAGCATCTGCTGCAACAGTGGCAGGCAAACGTGCCCTTCCAGCGCCCAGAGGCCGCCTTGATCATAAGGTTGCGCACGATGCCGCCATACCCAGGCATCCATCAGCATATTACCCGGCCCGGTATCAAAGCCGCGCACCGGAGCCCCAGGCAACAGCAACGAAAGATTGGCGATGCCACCAATATTCAGCACCATGCGCCGCTCCAGAGGGTGTGCCAGCAGCGCCTGATGAAACGCCGGAACCAATGGCGCACCCTGCCCGCCATAGGCCATATCCCGCCGCCGGAAATCCCCCACGGTAGTGATATTGGTCAGCGCGGCCACGCGGTTGTTGTCACCCAGTTGCATGGAAAAGCGCATTTCGCCTTCCGGCTCATGCCATACCGTCTGCCCATGGCAGCCAATGGCGGTGATTTCCCGCGCCGGTATACCGGCTTGCTTCAGCAGGCCCAGCACCGCTTCGCCAAACAGAGTACCCAGTTGCGCATCCAACCGGCCGACGGCCGAAAGCGTGGTCTGCTGCCCCTGGCACATCCCCAGAATATCTTTCTTCAGTTGAATCGGCATCGGGTGGCTGTAACTGGCCTGCTGAGCCACCATGCGTTCGTCAATGGCGGCAAGAACCACATCAACACCATCCAGACTGGTACCCGACATAACACCGATATAGCGGCCTGACTTCATAGCAATATCCTTTTACCTTTACGAGGCTGAAACCTTCTACCTCATTAAATAAACCAGAGTTACACCATTAACGCCATGAATTATGATGCATTTGCTACACACTGTGAACGACGCGCTGATTTTATCCTGACAACGGACAACATCATAAGCGCAACAAAAAATTACGCTTATTTTTCCCCTGCTCTGTTATAAAGCTAAACCACCGTTTATTATTGGTTGAACAGAGAAAAGTTAAGCTGCATGCAGTGGCGAATCATGGTGATAGCGCGCGCGTTCAGCCATACTTGTTGAAACATTTTCATTAAGCCTGATTTGGGCAGGTTTTCCAGATCGGGGTTACTAACCGCAGGAGTTTTATATGATCAAGCGTTTTCTCGTCGTTGCTCTCGCCGGAATCACGCTGGCGGGATGTGCAGACCCTACAACGTCCGGTGATGTTTATTCAGCCTCTCAGGCCAAGCAAGTACAGACCGTCACCTTCGGTACCTTAGTCTCTGTACGCCCGGTACAAATTCAGGGCAGTGAAAATGCAAACACGTTCGGCGCTATCGGTGGTGCTGTGCTAGGCGGCCTGTTGGGTAATGCCGTTGGCGGAGGTACTGGCCGCACGCTGGCCACAGCAGCAGGCGCGGTAGCCGGTGGCGTGGTAGGTAACAGCGTAGGGAGTGTTGCTGCCCGTAGTAATGGTGTCGAATTGGAAATCAGAACCGATAACAAAGAAAACATCGTTGTGGTCCAGAGAACGGGCTCCACTCAATTCAGCCCAGGCCAACGTGTCCGTATGGCACAAAACGGTAGCACCGTGACCGTTTCCCCACTGTAATTGCGGAATATTTTCCTGAACGTAAAACCGGAGGCACTGGCCCTCCGGTTTTAGTATTGATGCTGTGAAAAACGTTCAAAGAAGTCGCTGAATTTATTATTTTTCTTGCAGCTCAATGATGTTTTGTTCAAGTTTGTCAATCAAGGTTACCAAAAGCTTTACTTCATCTGCCGAGATACCGCTGAGTATTTCACCTCTTGTCAAGGTAATCACACTATCCACTTCCCGGATAATCGGCTCTGCGGCCTCAGTCAGCTTGATACGTTTTGCACGTCGGTCATTTGCACAGGTATGACGGGTAATCAGCCCCTTTTCTTCCAGTTGATCCAGCGTTCGAACCAAAGACGGTTGTTCAATACCGATCGCTTTTGCGAGTTGGATCTGCGATTGCTCAGGCGGTAACCGATTGATATTGTGCAAGGTCACCCAATGTGTTTGAGTCAGTTCCAGCGGCTTGAGCCGATGGTCGATAAGCGCACGCCAGACACGAACCAATCGTGCTAAATCTGAACCTAATGTTGACTCCACTTCCCCCTCCTTATAATTAGCATGCTAATATTACACCCCAGAGTGTAGACTATTTTGGGTAAGTCATATTAAAAACACAAATGTATATAATCGATATTGTAAAAATAGCCACTCAATTTATCAGTTATTGGCTATCCTCTAGGCAAATATTTATCCTATTCACTCATAGGGATTGTTAATGTGAATGCATCCTGGCTCCCTGCTACATCGCCCCTACCCGATTTGGTGCTCGATGCCTCGCTTTATTTCCCCCCGATATTTAAAGCATTTCTGCTCGGGTTGGTATTTTGGCTGCTGGTTCACCACCTGTTGCGGGACTGGCTCTATTCTGGCGAAATCTGGCACCCTATGTTGATGGATCTGTCCATTTTCGTCATTGCCATCAGTGGTTCTCTGTGGATATTAGCGAGTTGGTAACTCATGAAGCATAAGACATTAAAATATTTTTCGACGGTTATTATCTGTGCCATTGCCCTTTGCGCTGGCTGTTGGCTATGGAATTACTACATGCAATCCCCCTGGACGCGTGATGGGAAAGTGCGCGCCGAGCTGGTTAATATCACCCCTGAGGTTTCTGGCCGGTTAGAAAAAATCAATGTTCATGATAATCAGTTCATCGCCGCGGGAAGCCTGATCTTCAGCATCGATCCTGTCCCTTATCAACTCGCCTTGGACAACGCCGAAGCCGCGCTGGCAAAAGCACAGTCGGACCTGGCCAAGGCCGATCACGAGGCCGCGCGTCGCCGTAATCTGCCGCATAACGTTATTTCCTCTGAGGATTTGGATGAATCTAACTTAGCCGCTGAGGCCATGAAAGCCGCGTATAAAGCTGCGCAGGCCAACCTGGAACAGGCCAAATGGAATTTAAGCAAAACCAGAATTTATGCACCGACCGACGGCTATATCACCAATCTACAGGCACGCGTTGGTAACTACGCCACCGCAGGCACTCCGCTGGTGGCGCTAGTGGATATTCACTCATTCTATGTGCTCGGTTATTTTGAAGAAACCAAGCTGCGGCATATCAAAGAAGGCCGCAGGGCGGATATTGTTTTATATAACGGCAATATTCCCCTGCAAGGTAAAGTAGAGAGCATTGGCCGGGCGATTTACGATCAGAATATTGAAAATAACAATAATAACAACAGCTTGTTAGTTGACGTCAAACCCAACGTACCTTGGGTACGTCTGGCTCAACGGGTGCCGGTGCGGATAAAACTGCTCAATGTCCCAGACGATGTCACTTTGGTGGCGGGCACCACCTGTACTATTTCGATCCACACCCGGGATTGATCGGTGAATCTGCCTTTTTTTGTATGGAGCCGCACGCCTTGGGGCAAGGCCACCGGTGGGCAATGGCGTTATGCGTTGCGTAATTCGCTGGCCATGTGTCTGGCGCTGTGGATCGCCTTTGTTTTGCAGCTCGACGAACCTTATTGGGCCCTGACCTCTGCCGCCGTGGTCAGTTTCCCTACGGTGGGTGGCGTCATCAGCAAGAGTATCGGGCGGATTTTTGGCAGCCTGATGGGAGCAATGGCGTCGTTGATGATTGCCGGTCATTGTCTGAACGATCCTTGGCTGTTCACGCTGTCGATTGCCACTTGGCTGGGGTTTTGCACCTACATTTCCAACCACTACCAGAACAACGTTTCCTACGCCTTTGCGCTGGCCGGATATACCGCAGCGATCATCGCCTTCAGCACGGTTGACGTTACCGATACGCTGGAAATTTTTGACATCGCCCAAGCGCGAGTCTGTGAGGTGATCACCGGTATTTTGTGCGGTGGCTTGATGATGATGATCCTGCCCAGCACCTCGGATGGCGAAGCCCTGCTGATCTCGCTGCGGCGGATGCATTTACGGCTGTTGGAACATGCCGCCATGCTGTGGCAACCGGAAATCAGCCTGCGGATGCGCACTTCGCACGAAGGGGTGATTGGCCAGATCCTGACGATGAATGTCTTGCGCATCCAGGCCTTCTGGAGCCATTACCGGCTGCGCAGGCAGAACAATATCCTCAACTATATGCTGCATCAGCAGTTGCGCATTACCAGCGTGATTTCCAGCCTGCGGCGCATGTTGCTGAACTGGCCGGATCAGCCAGCCAATCTGGCAGCGGTGCTGGAGCAACTCCTGAAAGAACTGCACAATCCCGACACCGATAAATACCGTTTGGCGCATATCCTGCAACTTATTGCCCCACAAGATCCGGCCGATTATCGTCACCGTGCATTTTTCCTGCGCTTGCGGCATTTCTGCTGGCTTTATCTGCGTTGCAGCCGCTGGTTACAACGGTTGGAAAGTGCGACACCGGCCAGTGAGATCAAGCCACCGCGCGTCACCGCGCTGGCTCGCCATACCGACAGCTATGAAGCCGCCTATAACGGATTGCGTACCTTTCTGTGTATTCTGATCGGTTGTGCTTTCTGGATCAGCACTCAATGGGACTCTGGCAGTTCGGCTCTGACCATGACCGCTATCAGCTGTGTACTCTACTCATCCACGCCTTCACCGACCAAATCCGTCGCCAATCTGCTGAAAGCCGTTTCCCTGCTTTTCGTTTTTTGCTTTTTGATCAAATTCGGCCTGATGATTCAGATCGACGATTTCTGGCAATTATGCGCCTTCCTGTTCCCGGTGCTGGTGACAATGCAGATGATGAAACTACAGCATCCCCCTTACGCACCGCTGTGGGGCCAGTTGATCGTGTTTATGGGATCGTTTCTCGCCGTCACCAATCCCCCCAGCTACGACTACCAATTGTTTATGAACGATAGCATCAGCAAGATTGTCGGGGTATTGCTGGCCGGGTTGGCATTCCAGATCCTGCGCCCCAGTTCAGACAAACGTAAAAGTCGACGTATTATTCGCGCATTGCGCCGTGATTTTATCGATCAGTTAAGTCGCAAGCCTCAGCAAAACGAGAGTCAGTTTGAGTCCCGAATCTATCACCGTATCAGTCAGTTGAATCAAAGCCAGGATCAAGAAGCCCGCACTTGGCTGCTCCGTTGGGGCGTGGTGCTACTGAACTGTAGCCACATCGTTTGGCAACTGCGCGAATGGCAAACCCGTTCGGACCCGCTTTCTGCCGTACGTGACGTCTGCATTCATTGTTTGAAAGGCATTATGACGGAAAAAGGGGTACACCACAGTTCACTGGACGCTACGCTACAAGAGCTGCAACGCATGAGTAACGTGCTGGCGCATCACCCGGAACAGGCCGCGCGCGATTTGGCAGGGTTGATTTGGCGGTTATATTGCTCGCTGCAACAGCTAAAGCAGGCGATCTCACCGCCAGAGGCAACAATAGTTGCGCCCGCGACATCTTAACGCGGGCGACCTACTTACTTAATTACACCACAGGCAAACCGATCGCCTCCGCCACCCAACGGCTTCGGATGGTCTGAATGGTTATCACCGCCTGCGTGAACCATCAGGGCTTTACCCTCGATTTCACTGATTTTCTTCAGGCGTGGTGCCAAGACCTGATCGCTAGCCATGCCATCATTCGTTACATAGATGGCGGGCAGATCGCCCAGATGCCCATCGGCGTAAGGCCCGAGGTGTTTACCGGTCTTTTGTGGGTCAAAATGGCCCCCCGCCGCCAAAGCAGCCACCGCTTTACCCTCTTTCATCCCCGGTTCACAACTGCCCTTTTCGTGCACATGAAAACCATGTACTCCACCCGGCAACGCCTTAAGCTGCGGCGTAAACAACAGGCCGTAAGGTGTTTCACTGATAGTGACTTTGCCAATGTCCTGACCAATTCCCTGGGCAGTCACCAGATTCATTTCAACATCAACCGTAGCAGCTTGTGCAACACCACAGGCCATCAGGCCCAAGGCCGCATACCAATAACGTTTCATCAATCAACCTCCATGCGATAGTTGTAACAGAGCCCTCAGTATAGAGGGTATATGAAATTATTCAATTTCCTTAAAATTCAAACAACTAAGGATGAGCACTGAAACTTGACCGAGCAACGCTGCATTGCCCGGCTAATAAAAAAGCTTATGGTACGTCGTAACCCAAGGCTGCTTTGCGGATACGGAACCACTGCTGGCGGTTCATTTCCAACTCGCATGCCTTAATGGCTGAACGCACGCGCTCGATTTTGCCAGAGCCGATAATCGGCAATGGCGTAGAGGGTAAGCGCATGATCCAGGCATAAACCACCTGTTCAATGGTTTCAGCGCCAATTTCCTGTGCCACGGATTGCAGTTCATCACGCAGCGGTTGGAATTCTGCATCGCTGAACAGGCGGCCACCGCCCAGGCAAGACCAGGCCATTGGCTTGATGCGCAGTTGCTGGCTCTGATCCAAGGTTCCATCCAGGCTCGCCGGTTGATGAATAGGCGAGATTTCCACCTGATTGGTCACCAGCGAGAACGGCAGGCGCGACTGCAACAGCGTAAACTGCGCCGGGGTAAAGTTGGAAACACCGAAATGGCGCACCTTGCCCGCTTTATGCAGTGCGACAAAGGCTTCAGCCACTTCGTCAGCATTCATCAACGGATCGGGGCGATGGATCAACAGCAAGTCCAGATAGTCGGTATGCAGATGGGTCAACGACTGTTCAGCACTGTGGACAATATGCTCGCGATCGGTAATGTAATGTCCTATCGGGTTACCCGGTTTGGCGGTGGTGGCGATACCGCACTTTGAGACCAGTTCCATTCCTTGGCGCAGCGAAGGTTTCAGCTTCATCGCTTCGCCAAACGCGTGCTCACAGGCATAACCGCCATAAATATCGGCATGATCGGCCGTCGTCACGCCCAACTCAAGATGCTGTTCAATAAACGTCAGCAGTTGCTGAGGGGACATCCCCCATTCCATTAGACGCCAATAGCCACAAATCATCTGTGAAAATTCAGGCCCCTGCGGCGCAAGCGTAATACGATTCATCATCTTTAAAACTCCATAAGATTATTTTGCGCCAGCATACACAAGCGCCCATAAGGTAGGAAGCCGCAAAACGGCGTTAACCTGCGTCAGATCGGGAAATAACTAAAAAAGCGAAGGCTGTTCCGGCGGAATTTCATCAGAGGGTTTACTGACGCGCTGCATACGCAGATAACGTTGGCGGCATAAGCGCAAAACATCACGTTTTTGCGCGTCGTTCATTTGCATCCAGCCAAAACGCTCCTCGCGGCTGCGCAGGCAGCCACGGCAGAAACCGCGCTCATCCGTCTGGCAAATGCCACGGCACGGACTGGGGATGTCAAAAAACTCAAGTTGCTGCGCCACACGACCCTCCTGCGTTTAGGCAGTGTTCCACACGGCCTTACCTAATTGAAGACGTCATCAGCGCCGATGGCAAGTGGCTTTTCACCATGACGACGAAAATAGTCACGCAGATAATGCAGCGCCTGACGGGTTTTCTCCGGCAGCACTCGTTCTAGGGTTAAAGCATGCAGGCGAAATGGCGCAGGTCGCCACTCCGGCAACAGAGCAATCAATTCACCTCGACGCAATTCATCGCCGATCTCGTAGAGCGGCTGACCGGAAATCCCCAACCCTATACGGGTAAAAGCGCGCATCACATTCATGCTGCCGCTGACAATCTGCCCGGTGGCCAACCGTAGCTTGAAATTTTCACCGGACTGATGATGTAAATCGAGCTGAAAACCCTGGCTACTGCCGGTGATCCAGCGGTGCTGAACCAGATCCTGCGGTGTTTCGGGTACGCCATGCTGACTCAGATAACGAGGTGCCGCGCACAGTACCATCGGCCACGCACTCAGGTGATGAGCAATCAAACTGGTATCTGCCAGTTGCAAATTCACCCGCAGCGAGATATCTACGCGTTGCTCAATCATATCCACCACCTGATCGTCCGCCAGAATACGCAGCGTCAGTTTAGGGTGCGCCAGCAACAGCGGCGCCAGCGCTTCTGCCAATGGCCCACCGCCGATACCGACGGTAGTGGCAATGCGCAGTTCCCCCACCAGCGTATCCCGTAGCTCCGCAAGCCGCTGTTCTGCACGCTGCGCCTCCTGCAACATGGCTTCGCAGCCTGGATAGAAGGCCGCTCCGGCCTCCGTCAGCGCCAGACGGCGAGTTGAACGGTGCAGCAAGGGCACGCCAAGCGCCTTTTCCAACGAACGCATATGCTGGCTGATGGCCGAAGGCGTCATCCCCAATCTACGAGCCGCTCCGGCAAAAGAACCCTCTGCCACCACGGTGGCAAATACCGCCATTCGATTGAGTTTATCCATTATTATGAAGTTTTACTTAATCAAGAAAGCACAAATATGACACTAATCAGCTCCATTGTTAAGTATTACAGTATCTCCAACGCGCCGAAGCCGAATGGTTCGGCAAACACACTAAATCGTATTGATAGGAGATATCAGATGAAAGTCGTCATTATTGGAGCAACCGGTTTTGTTGGCCGCCGCGTGGTGGATGAAGCTCTGGCCCGTGGCTTACAGGTTAAGGCTATCGCCCGCCAGAAAAAGGATCTGCCCGATCATGCTAATCTGACCGTCGCCCTGGGCGATGTGGCCGACACCGAATGGCTGACAAAGCAATTAACCGCTCAGGATGCCGCGATCAGCACTTACAACCCCGGTTGGGCAGAAGATAATCTCTATGAGAAAACCGCCAAAGGCGCGCAACAGATCCTGAATGCGCTGCAAAAAGCCGGGGTGAAACGCCTGCTGTTTGTTGGCGGTGCTGGCAGCCTGGAAGTGGCTCCGGGTGTTGAACTGGTTGATACCCCGCAATTCCCAGAAAGCATCCGCCCAGGCGCTCAGGCGGTACGCGATTTGCGCAATAAGTTGAAAAATGAAACCCAACTGGATTGGACCTATCTTTCCCCTGCCGCCTTGCTGGAACCGGGCAAACGCACCGGGCAATTCCGCCTGGGAACCACCCAACTGCTGATGAATGGCCAGGTTCCGGCCAGTATTTCTGTGGAAGATCTGGCCGTCGCCATCCTCGACGAAATTGAAAAACCGCAATTCATCCAGGCACAGTTTACTGCCGCCTATTGATAAGCGAGCGACTGCTGCTTCTGCCCTGTAGCGCGCTGAATCTCTAAGGTTATCTTAAGTTTCATCTGGTAGATTTCAGCGCATTACACAATGGCAGGATTCAGATTTGGCAATGCAGTTACGTCGATTACTACAGTGCAATAGCTTGGGGTTTATCCTTTCCAGCGCACTCTTTTTTACCCTATTTCACAACGCGTTATTTCTCTATACCGCCTGGTCGTATATCAACTTCGATAGCGTCCATAGCGTCATTTTTGCTGCCACTATGCCGGTGGTGATTTTTTGTGCGCTAAATATCATTTTTAGCGTGCTGACAATACCGCTCCTGCGCAAACCACTGATTATCCTTCTGCTGCTCGGCAGTGCGGCTACCAATTACTTTATGTTCAGTTACGGTACCGTGATCGACGGAAATATGATGCAGAGCGCCTTCGAGACCAACTCGCAGGAAGCCGCCGCTTTGTTGACGCCACGTATGGGGCTGTGGGTACTGCTGCTGGGTATTCTTCCTTCGGTGGCGGTCTGTTGGGTGCAAATCCATAAAACTCGCCCCTGGTGGTACATGCTTGGCTTGCGTGCTGCAAACGTCATGCTTTCTGTTGTGGTGATCTTGCTGGTCGCAGCCTTGTTTTACAAGGATTATGCCTCGCTGATCCGCAACAATAAGAGCGTGGTGAAAATGCTCACGCCTTCCAACTTTGTTGCTGGCACGATCAAATTTGCCGAACATCGCTATTTCAGCCGCAATCTGCCGCTAGTCAAGATTGGCGAGGATGCCCAGCTAGGCCCGACCATCCTTAGCCAAGAAAAAAAGACGCTGGTGATCCTGGTGGTGGGCGAAACCGCGCGGGCGGAAAATTTCTCGCTTGGTGGTTACCCACGCGAAACCAATCCGCGCCTGAAACAGGACAACGTGGTGTATTTCAGGAATGCCAGCTCTTGCGGTACCGAAACGGCAATCTCCGTCCCTTGTATGTTCTCCAACATGCCGCGCAGCGATTACGATGCCAAATTAGCCGCTCATCAAGAAGGCCTAATGGATGTTCTGGCTCATGCTGGAGTCAACATGCTGTGGCGTGACAATGATGGCGGCTGCAAAGGTGCCTGCGACCGTATCCCGCATATCGACATGACCAAATTGCAGTTACCGCAGTACTGTGAGGGTGATGTCTGTATGGACAATGTGCTGCTGCACCAACTGGATGACTACATCAACGGTCTGAAAGGCAACGGCGTTATCGTGCTGCACCAGATGGGCAGCCATGGGCCAGCGTACTATCGCCGCAGCACGCCTGAATTCCGCCAATTTACACCGACCTGCGACAGCAACCAGATCCAGGACTGTACGCACGCGCAATTGGTGAACACCTACGACAATTCGTTGCTGTACACCGACGCCATGCTGGATAACACCATCAAGCTGTTGCAGCAACACGGTGACAAATTCAATACGGCAATGGTTTACCTTTCTGACCATGGCGAGTCGCTGGGGGAAAACGGTATTTACCTGCACGGCACGCCTTATCTCTTTGCGCCTTCTCAGCAAACCCACGTGCCTTTCCTGATGTGGATGTCGGCAGAGTATGAACGCAATTTTGCTATCGACCGCCAATGCCTGAATAGCCTGGCTGAAGACAATGAGGTTTCGCAGGACAACCTGTTCCACACCCTGTTGGGTATGCTCAACGTGCAGACACATGAATATCAGCCCCATCAGGATATTCTGCAAAACTGCCGCAGGCACGCCCAAGGCAAGGCTTAACTTTTACGCTCTCCTAAGGCACAATAAGCACAAACTCAAGCCGGTATTACTCACCGGCTTTTTATTTCTCTTGACCTTAGACCAATCGGTCTATTACGCTCAGCCTCATTATGACAATACCTGTGCATTGCAACGTGGAT
Source organism: Serratia sp. YWN4 (assembly GCF_055790845.1). NCBI lineage: Bacteria > Pseudomonadati > Pseudomonadota > Gammaproteobacteria > Enterobacterales > Yersiniaceae > Serratia > Serratia sp. YWN4. The sequence goes on along the minus strand of NZ_CM147696.1, from coordinate 2,611,838 downwards.
ACACGTGAACATCTGCTCGTTACTGGCGAAACCCTCAGCCTGCGCCTCGGCTTTGCCGGTATGGGCCTGAGCCAATTGCTTGCGACGGCTGGCGTGCCTAAAGGCTCGTTCTACCACTATTTTCGCTCGAAGGAAGCTTTTGGCGAAGCGATGCTGCAACGCTATTTTGAACACTATGATGCTGATATGCAGACGTTGTTTGGCGACGTCAAACGCGATGCACGCCATCAGTTATTAAGTTATTACGCACAAGCCATCAGCCATCACTGCCTCAGCGAATGCCATAACGCCTGCTTGGCGGTGAAACTTTCTGCCGAGGTCAGCGATCTGTCGGAACCGATGCGTCATGCGCTGGAAACCGGCACCGCGCGCATTGTTGGTCATCTGCAAGAGGCGCTTGAGCGAGGGATACGTGAAGGTTCGCTGGTCATCGCCATGAGCCCATCGGCAACGGCGGAAACGCTCTACTCGTTATGGCTGGGAGCTTCGCTACGCGCCAAAATCCGCCGTTCGGTGGCACCACTGACCAGCGCGCTGGAAACTATCGAATTACTGTTGCGCCCTGCGCAGCCTTAGTCCCTGTGATTTACCCTGAAAGTGCCATTGCTGAAATACGTTTTAACACCAACTAGTCGACCGGTCTATTAAATAGGATGCATTATGAAGATTGAAAAGTTGTTCTCCCCCCTGAAAGTTGGCTCTGCAACACTGCCCAATCGTGTATTCATGGCCCCGCTGACTCGTTTACGCAGCATTGAACCCGGTGATATTCCAACCCCATTGATGGCGGAACACTATGCACAGCGCGCCAGTTCCGGCCTGATCGTTACCGAAGCGACACAGATTTCTTTCCAGGCGAAGGGTTATGCCGGTGCTCCAGGGTTGCACACCCCAGAGCAGATTGCCGCATGGAAAAAAATCACTCAGGCCGTTCATGAGAAGAAAGGGCATATCGCCGTGCAACTTTGGCACGTTGGCCGCATTTCTCACAACAGCCTGCAACCGGGCCAGCAAGCACCGGTCGCCCCTTCCGCAATCAATGCCGAAACCCGCACCACGGTACGTGATGAAACCGGTGCCTGGGTACGTGTACCAACCTCCACCCCGCGCGCACTGGAAACCGCAGAAATCGCCGGGATCGTCAACGATTTCCGCCAGGCAGCCGCCAATTCACGTGAAGCGGGTTTCGATTACATTGAATTACACGCTGCGCACGGCTACCTGCTGCACCAGTTCATGTCTCCGGCCTCTAACCAGCGTACCGATCGGTATGGTGGCAGTATTGAAAATCGTACCCGCCTGACGTTGGAAGTGGTCGATGCCAGCATCGCCGAAATTGGTGCCGACCGCGTTGGTATCCGTATTTCACCGCTTGGCCCATTCAATGGTCTGGATAACGGTGAAGATCAGGAAGAAGCGGCGCTGTATCTGATCGAAGAACTGAATAAACGTGGCATCGCCTATCTGCACATCTCTGAACCCGACTGGGCCGGTGGCAAGCCTTATTCAGCCGCATTCCGTGATGCCATTCGCGCGCATTTCAGCGGGGTGATTGTGGGTGCGGGTGCCTACACTGCTGAGAAAGCCGAAGAGCTGATCGAGAAGGGCTTCATTGATGCCGTTGCCTTTGGCCGCAGCTATATCGCCAACCCGGATCTGTTGGAACGCTTCAAGCAGAAAGCGCCGCTGAATGAACCTCATGCTGACACCTTCTACGGTGGTGGCGCAGCGGGTTATACCGACTATCCGACCCTGTAAGTGATGTTTATCTGATCCCCAGCCGACCCAAAGTCGGCTGAATTTATTAGTGACAATGTCACGCAAACCCCTTATACACCAGATGCGTTGAATTGCCTTATATGACAAGGCTATACTGACCTCCGCTTCAATCTACCTGCCGCTCACTGCGGCACATCCAATCAGAGGAAATTATGCGCCTACTCCATACCATGATCCGTGTCGGTGATCTGCAACGCTCCATCGATTTCTATACCAAGGTATTAGGCATGCGCCTGCTGCGCACCAGCGAGAACACCGAGTACAAATACTCGCTGGCGTTCGTTGGCTATACCGATGAAAGCGAAGGTTCCGTGATTGAACTCACCTATAACTGGGGCGTTGACAGCTACGAGCTGGGTTCTGCATTTGGCCACCTGGCGCTGGGCGTCGATAATGTGGCGGCCACCTGCGATAACATTCGCCATGCTGGCGGCAACGTGACCCGTGAAGCAGGCCCGGTCAAAGGCGGCACCTCGATTATCGCCTTCGTTGAAGATCCCGATGGTTACAAGATCGAACTGATCGAGAACAAACATGCTGGCCAAGGCCTCGGCAACTGACGTTTCCCCAGGGCGCAGTACAGCGCCCTTCTTTTATCTCCGCTGCATCAAGGCAAGAAATTTGTCATAATGCCCGCTGTATTCGATGAAGATAAGAAACTGATGGCCGAAAAAAGTGATCTTAACGCCCTGAGTGGCCGTTTTCGTGGGTTTTATCCCGTTGTTATTGATGTAGAAACCGCAGGTTTTCATGCCAAGACCGATGCGCTGCTGGAAATTGCCGCCGTCACGCTGAAAATGGATGGCAACGGCTGGTTACAGCAGGATGAAACCCTGCATTTTCACGTAGAACCCTTTGAAGGGGCTAATCTGCAACCCGAAGCGCTGGCCTTCAACGGTATCGATCCGCATAACCCACTGCGCGGTGCGGTGAGTGAGCATGATGCGCTGCACGCCATTTTCAAAGCCGTGCGCAAAGGCATCAAAGATCAGGGGTGTAACCGAGCGATTATCGTGGCGCACAATGCCAACTTTGATCACAGCTTCCTGATGGCGGCCGCTGAGCGAGCCAGCCTGAAACGCAATCCATTTCATCCGTTTGCCACCTTCGATACCGCCGCATTAAGCGGGTTGGTTCTGGGCCAGACCGTGTTGGCCAAAGCCTGCATCGCCGCCGGTATGCCATTCGACAGCAGCCAGGCGCATTCTGCCCTGTACGATACCGAACAAACCGCTCTGCTGTTTTGTGAGTTGGTGAATCGTTGGAAACGTCTTGGCGGTTGGCCGCTCGGCAACAACCACGCTGAGTAAACGCCATAAACAACTCGGGCGGCACCTGTAACAGGTGCCGCCCGAGCTTTTCAGTAAAACCTTTCGCCCTTAAGGCTGCTGATCATCCTGCTGCTTGTATTTCTCGGCCGTCTCTTTGAGTAACGGCTGCAATTCACCACGCTGATACATCTCCATAATGATATCGCAACCACCCACCAGTTCCCCATCAACCCACAGCTGCGGGAAGGTTGGCCAATTGGCGTATTTTGGCAGTTCGGCACGGATATCCGGGTTTTGCAGAATATCAACATAGGCGAAACGCTCACCACAGGCGGAAAGCGCCTGAACGGCTTGCGCAGAGAAACCGCAGTTTGGTAATTTCGGTGAACCTTTCATGTACAGCAAAATAGGGTTAGCAGAAATCTGCTGCTGAATTTTTTCAATCGTCGTCATTATTGCTTCCTCAAGCCACATCTTAGCTACAACATCGCACCGGCTATTGTAGCGGCAGGAACAGTATCAAGAAAACGCCATCTTTTGCAGGGACATTTCCGCTTGCCGGACGAGCTGTGAAAACCGCACCATTCCGGTTAAAACATACTCAAAGAATAACATTTTTAATCCGACTATTTCACTATTATATTTTCGCAATTGGCGCGTGATGAATAATAAGTCACGCCCTGATTTCTGATGTTTTTTTATACATCAACTGACTGATTTTACATCGTAAAAAATGTCATTAACGTTTTCTCACAATATGGATTACTATTTATGAGTTCTACGCTGTTTTATATGGCGAATTTCGGGAATACTGTAGCCCATTAGATATCTTTTTTGAGGCCAAGGTTGGTAACATTGACATGCGTTTAATTATTACGCTTTTCATGCTGTTGTTCTCACAGCTATTCTTCAATCTGGCGCACGCTGCGCCAAAGGCACATGTTTCCGCCGAGCAGCGTAAGGGGCACGTTAATGAGGCCCGGCCTGACGATCGCAAGAAAAAGAAAGCGGATAAGGCCAGCAAGAAAGCGAAAGCCGTCGCCCCTCAGAAAACAGCGAAAAAAATAAAGCCACAGGCAGATAAAAAAACCACTCAGGTTAAAGCAAAGAGTAAATCTACCCACACTGCCAGCATCAAAGTCACTCCGCCGAAAAAGGGTTACAAGAAGGGTTATGGTCGCCATCGTGAGCCGGATATGGCTACCGCGAAACTGGCAAAGCATGAAAAACCGCTGAAACTCAGCCCTGCACACAAGAAACGTTACCAGCATGCCAAGCAAACGGCCATGGCCAAACTCATGAGCCAGATGGGCAAACCTTACCAATGGGGCGGTTCTTCACCACACACCGGGTTTGACTGTAGCGGCCTGATTTATTACGCCTATAAAGACGTGGTGAAAATCAAAATGCCACGTACCGCCAATGAGATGTATCACCTGCGTGATGCTGCGCCGATCAAAAAAAGCGAGTTAGAAACCGGCGATCTGGTGTTCTTCCGCATCAATAACCGTGGTACTGCCGATCACGTTGGCGTTTATCTTGGTAACGGCAAGTTTATCCAGTCCCCGCGTACCGGCGAAGAAATCCGCGTCAGCCAGTTGGATAACGATTACTGGCAAAACCATTACATCGGCGCGCGCCGTGTCGTCACGCCAAAAACTATCCGTTGATTTATTGCGGCTGAGCCAGAGACTCAGCCGCCCTTTCCTGCCGATGCTTTAATCAATCAGCCGCTTAACCTGCTTTAAACCTTTTTTTCACCCGGAAAGTTGCTAAGATTATTGTCCATAAAAAAAACACAACAATTCTGTTTTCCACCTTCAACCAGCGGGTTGGAGGGTACCGGAATAATAGTGCTGTATATAAAAAGGAGAAAGCAATGTCGTTTGAATTACCTGCATTACCGTATGAAAAAAACGCTCTCGAGCCGCACATTTCTGCAGAAACCCTGGAATACCACTATGGTAAGCACCATAACACCTACGTGGTTAACCTGAACAATCTGGTGAAAGGCAGCGAGTTCGAAGGCAAAACCCTGGAAGAGATTGTTAAAACCTCTACCGGTGGCGTGTTCAACAACGCCGCACAGGTGTGGAACCACACCTTCTACTGGCACTGCCTGTCACCACAGGGCGGCAACGAACCAACGGGTGCAGTAGCTGCTGCGATCGCCAAATCCTTCGGTTCTTTTGCTGCTTTTAAAGAGCAGTTCACCGATGCCGCAGTGAAAAACTTCGGCGCGGGTTGGACCTGGCTGGTGAAAAAGGCGGATGGTACGCTGGCGATCGTTAGCACCTCAAATGCGGCAACCCCGCTGACCGGTGAAGACAAACCGCTGCTGACCGTTGACGTGTGGGAACATGCCTATTACATCGACTACCGCAATGCGCGTCCGAAATACCTGGAGAACTTCTGGGCATTGGTGAACTGGGCGTTTGTGGAAAAGAATCTGGCGTAATCGCTGGGCTCTGATAACAAGGCGCAGCATGCTGCGCCTTCAGATTGATGACAAAGTCCTGGCCGTGAGGCCAGGACTTTGATCTAGGCTGTGTCCCTCAATTACATATTCGTCGTAAAAACAGCCGAATACAGCCCAGTTGAACCATCGACAGGTAGTTCCTCGCCGTCTTTTCATAACGTGTCGCTATGCGGCGGTTTTCTTTCAGCAAACCAAAGCTTCTTTCTACAACATTGCGCCTACGATAAATCTCTTTATCAAATCGGGTTCGTCCATCTGTACTGGCCTTCTCATTCGACTTATGCGGAATAACGACCTTGATACCACTCCGCTTTAAGTCACTACGTAATGCCTTGTTTGAATAGGCTTTATCAGCGAGAACGGCCTTGCCTCGACGCTTCATAAAACCATTTTTTCTTAGAACGCCGATGCCATCTAATAACCGTAGCGCAAACTGACTTTCATGAGCTTGACCCGCACTCAGCACGATATTTAAAGGGAGCCCGTTTCCGTCTGTTGCCAGATGGATTTTGGTGCCATAACCGCCTCGTGAGCGACCCAGGCCATGATCACTGGCGATATCGGGATGTTTTTTTGGGCACCGGCAGCACAACGCATTGCACGAATATTGCTACCATCCAGAGAGATAGCCGACCAGTCGAGCAGCTTATGCTCATCAAGAATGGACAGTAACTTATTGAATATAGAGTTAATGATGCCTTTTTTTGCCCACCGGTTGAAACGGTTGTAGACGGTTTTCCATGACCCATAGCGTTCGGGTAAATCACGCCAGGGAGCCCCAGAGCACAGCACCCAAAACATGCCATTGATGACTTTACGGTGTTCACTATAGGGATGCCCAGGGCGCTGAGAGCGTTCTGGAGGTAATAATGGCAGGATGAGTGCCCATGCAGCATCAGGAAGATCGTAGCGAGCCATAGCGATAACTGTTTGAAAATTAGGTGATCAGTATACCATTTTTAATTGAGGGACACAGCCTAATAAGGTCAGTGCAAAAAATGGACTGACTGCCATGCTCAAAACACCCTCTCCCCAGCAATATCAGTTTGAAACCATCACCCTGGATGAGTTGGTCCCCGAAGACCATCTGGTTCGCCAAATCGATGCCGCCATCGATTTTGAATTTATCCGCGACGCCGTTGCTCATCTCTATTGTCCTGATAACGGCAGACCCGCTATTGACCCCGTTCGCCTGATTAAAATGATGCTGCTGGGTTATCTCTTCGGTATCCCCAGTGAGCGCCGTCTGGTCAAGGAAATACAGGTCAATGTCGCTTATCGCTGGTTCCTGCGTATGGCCCTCACCGAAAAAGTCCCTGACGCCTCGACCCTGAGCCAGAACCGCCTCCGCCGCTTCAACCACAGCGACGTCTTCCAGCAGATTTTTGACCACATCGTGGAACAGGCTCTCAGCCGCGGCATGGCCAACGGGCGTGTTCTTTACACCGACAGTACCCACCTGAAAGCTGACGCCAACCCTCGCAAGGCAGTGAATGAAGAACGTCCGGTGGGCGTCAGTGAATATCTGGAGCAGCTTGATGCTGCCGTGGAGGCCGACAGGAGGAAGCACGAAAAAAAGCCGCTGCCCGCCGTAAAAAAGACGCCAGAAAGCGTCGCCGTTAAGAACACCAAAGTCAGCACCACCGACCCGGAAAGCGGCTTTATGCACCGGGATAACAAACCGAAGGGCTTCTTCTATCTGGACCACCGCACGGTGGACGGGAAGCACGGCATCATCCTGGATACGCATGTGACACCGGGCAATGTCCATGATAGCCAGCCCTTTATCGGGCGACTTGAGCGGCAGGTAGAGCGCTTCGGTCTGGAGCCGGTGGCGGTGGGTGTGGACGCGGGTTACTTCACCGCCGCGGTGTGCCATCTGACACAGGAAATGGGTATCGCGCTGGTTCCCGGCTATCGGCGGCCGCACAAAGGTCAGAATGAGTTCCAGAAAAAGCACTTCAGGTATGATGAGGCACGGGAAGTGTATGTGTGCCCGGCAGGCGAATTGCTGATATATAGCACGACAGACCGTAACGGTTATCAGCATTACCGTTCAGACCCGGCAGTGTGCCAGCGCTGTGAGCAGAGGCAGCAATGTACGCAGAACAGCAAGGCACAGAAAACGATAACGCGGCATGTGTGGGAAGAGGCGAAAGAGGAAGCCAACAGGTTACGGCTGACGAAATGGGGCAAGAAAATCTACGCGCGGCGCAAAGAGACGGTGGAGAGAAGCTTCGCGGATGCGAAACAGCACCATGGCCATCGGTATGCGCGGTTCCGTGGACTGTCAAAAGTGCAGATGCAGTGCCTGCTGGCGGCCACAGCGCAGAATATGAAAAAGATGGCGCTGCTGGCGCTTCTTTATTGTCTTTACCGGTGGTGGAAAGCGTCTTGGGAAGGCCAGAAAGGTGCCTTGGGCGAACAGAAGTCGCCAATGACGGGGTTATGGAAAAATATCGCGATCGCGACCTGCGGTCGCTAAAAAAGAAGAACCCCACCTGAAGAAGTGGGGTTAGTCAGCAGTCTGAAGGCGCAGCATGCTGCGCCTTTATTATTTCTTGGTATGAATCAGTTCAATGCGGCGATAAAACCGAAAACAATAATCATTGCCAAAGCACAAACGGTGGTAATCAATGACATCTTCAAATCGGTATCCATAACGACTCCCTATCAGATTGGCTTCACTAAGCATAAAATCCACATGATTAATGCGTCAAATCATTTTCACACAGTTCGTGACTAAAATCTTGTTATCATTTCCCTCGTTATAATGCCGAATAGATCTTCCACTTTGCGTCGATATGGGACAGAATCCGCAGTTCACAACTGCGTACCGGCAAAATGCCCCTCCTGTTTAAGCGGCTTACGAACTCAGCACTAAAAACTCAGCTTCCGCTTATCTGGAGAGAGATCTACGCAGGCAAACGATTAACATCATACTCACATACCATAACCTGTGGGTTCAGGAGTCATTCTTTAGATGGCAACGATTAAAGATGTAGCCAAACGCGCTGGCGTTTCCACTACCACCGTTTCGCACGTCATCAATAAAACGCGTTTCGTCGCCGAAGAAACAAAAGAGGCCGTTCGGGCTGCGATCAAAGATCTGCACTACTCCCCGAGCGCCGTCGCACGCAGCCTCAAGGTTAACCACACCAAATCGATCGGCTTGCTCGCGACCTCGAGTGAAGCGCCCTACTTTGCTGAAGTAATCGAAGCGGTAGAGAACAGTTGCTACAGCAAAGGCTATACCCTGATCCTCTGTAACTCACACAATAATCTCGACAAGCAGCAGGCCTATCTGGCGATGCTGGCGCAAAAGCGTGTTGATGGCCTGCTGGTGATGTGCTCGGAATACCCAGATCAGTTACTGGGCATGCTGGAGGATTATCGCAATATCCCAATGGTGGTGATGGATTGGGGTGCTGCACGCGGTGATTTTACCGACACCATTATCGATAACGCCTTTGAGGGCGGTTATCTGGCTGGTCGTTATCTGCTGGAGCGTGGCCACCGTGATATCGGCGCTATTCCAGGGCAACTGTCACGCAACACCGGCGGCGGCCGCCATCAGGGGTTCCTGAAGGCGCTGCAAGAGGCCAATGTTGAGGTGCGTGAAGAGTGGATCGTCCAAGGGGATTTTGAACCCGATTCGGGTTACAAGGCCATGCACCAGATCCTGTCGCAGAAGCACCGTCCTACTGCGGTATTCTGCGGGGGCGATATTATGGCAATGGGGGCGATTTGTGCCGCCGACGAACTGGGGCTGCGCGTCCCGCAGGATATTTCGGTGATCGGTTACGATAACGTGCGTAACGCGCGCTATTTCACCCCGGCGCTAACCACCATCCACCAGCCGAAAGAGCGCCTGGGGGAAATGGCTTTCACCATGCTGCTGGATCGCATTATCAGCAAGCGTGAAGAGTCCCAAGTGATTGAAGTGCATCCAAAACTGATCGAGCGCCGTTCCGTGGCCGATGGCCCGTTCATCGATTATCGCCGCTAGTCTCTTCGCTCAGCCACTCCTGGTTGAGCGTTTCACTGTCCCCCAAATACTCCAGTAGCCAAGCCATCGCCGGTGATTGTGCGTTCTGCTGCCAGGTCAGGCAGCAGGCACTGGCGGGAAACGGCTCCTGCAATTGCAAGGCTACCAGTTCCCCGCTTTGCACTAACGGCAGCACGCGATGCGCTGGTACCATGCCAACACACAACCCGCTGCGCAAGCAGTCTACGGCGGAAACCCAATCGGGCACGGTAAGCCGCCGCTGATTATCCAATGACCAAGTCACTCGCTTGGGCAAGTTGCGCGAAGTATCTTCCAACAACAGAGAGGGATAAGGCCGCAGTTGATCGTTGCGCAGCAAACCGCTCAGGCTGGCCAACGGATGTGACGCGCTAACCACACATAGCCAGTTCATAAAGCCCATATCGCGAAAGGCAAAACCACCGCCCACCGGCACCGCGCGCGTGGCCCCGATAGCCATCTCAGCCCGGCCATCCACCAGCGCGTCCCACACGCCGTTAAACACTTCCGGTTGCACCATCAGTTCCACATCGGGGAAGTGGCGATAAAAATCCACTACCAGTTGGCGGCTGCGCTGCGGCTTAACAATAATATCCACTGCGATTTTTAGCTGCCCGCGCCAGCCATTAGCCACCTGCTGACATTGACGGCGTGTATCAAGCATTTTTTTGATAACAGTACGCGCTTCTTTTACAAACAGCGCCCCGGCAGGCGTCAATTCCACATCACGATGACGGCGTTCAAACAGCGGCACCGCCAACCATTGCTCCAATTGTCGCACGGTATAACTCACCGCAGACGGCACACGGTGCAACTCCTGTGCTGCCGCACTGAAACTGCCGGTGCGCGCTACCGCATCAACCACATCGAGTGAATATTCAGACCACATCTCTTTTTGCCTTCAATTTTTTTAATAGCACTTAGCAAATATTACCGTTTCACAAGCAGAGATCCAGCCGGATACACTGGCCGGCGCTAAAAAACCTGCAATAAGAAATATTAATGAGAAATACCATGCAAAATTTTGGATTTATGTTTTATCTCGCTGGCCTGAGTATGCTGGGTTATCTGGCCACCGATATGTATCTGCCCGCCTTTGGTGCCATGCAACAGGATTTGCAAATCTCCGCCAGTGCCATCAGCGCCAGCCTGAGTATCTTTCTGGCTGGTTTCGCCTTTGCCCAACTGGTGTGGGGGCCGCTTTCCGATAAGCTGGGCCGCAAGCCAGTTCTGTTGTTTGGCCTGGCGTTGTTTGCTTTCGGCTGCCTGGGGATGCTATGGGTGCAAAATGCCGTTCAATTGTGGTCATTGCGTTTCATCCAGGCAATTGGAGTCTGCTCTGCCGCCGTAACCTGGCAGGCCATCGTGGTGGATCGCTATCGCGATGGCAAAGTTAACCGTATTTTCGCCACTATCATGCCATTGGTTGCACTTTCCCCAGCATTGGCCCCGCTGATCGGTGCCTGGCTGCTGAATCACCTGGGTTGGCGAGCGATCTTTGCGGTGCTGCTGGGTATCGCTGCCTTGTTGTTCGTCCCAACCCTGCTGCTGAAAGAGACGGCCAGAATCGTACCTTCTGCCGATAAAAAGCCCGGCCTCAGTTTCCTGCAAATCCTGAAGTCTCGGGTTTTCAGCGGCAACGTGATGATCTTTGCTGCCTGCTCTGCCAGCTTCTTTGCCTGGCTGACCGGTTCGCCGTTTATTCTCGGCAATATGGGATACAGCCCGAATGACATTGGCCTGAGTTATGTTCCACAGACGTTGGCCTTTTTATTCGGCGGCTACGGTTGTCGTACTGCGTTAAACCGCATTTCTGGCAAAACCTTGCTGCCGTGGCTGCTGGTAGCTTATGGAGTCAGCATGGTGGCGCTATATCTGGTCGCCACCTTGAGTCAACCGACATTAACTCGTCTGCTGATCCCATTCTGCTTTATGGCTTTGGTTAACGGTGCCAGCTACCCGATTCTGGTGGCCAATGCGCTGATGCCGTTCCCTGATAACAGTGGTAAAGCCGCAGCCTTGCAGAATACGTTGCAATTGGGGCTCTGTTTTATCGCCAGTATGTTGGTTTCGGCATTTATCACCCAACCGCTGTTAGCCACGGTTACCGTGATGGTCGCCACGGTGGTTTTGGCTGCCTTGGGGTACATGATTCAGCGTGGGAAAGAAGAGGTTGATGGGCAAGTCATCTGCCAGAAACATGCTGACTCCGCATCATAATTGCCTTGAGAAATAGTCACTTAATGAAAATTCTAGCCGAGCGCGATTTACTGTTGAGTCTGCGTCTCGGCAAGCCTATACTCGAAATAACCTTTTAAAATAACACCTATATAGAACTTTTATCGCAGTAACTCTTGTGTCCGCGGATGGCGTCACACTTTATTTAAGGAATCATTTTCCCGTGCCTTTAATTGCGCTGGGAGTCTCTTAAATTTCCTCTGTTCATAGTCGGTATCAGACACCACGGCGAAATTTTACCGTAGCTAAACGTATGCCTTATTAGAAATTGTCTACGCTATTTTCTTATGGGTCATAAGTCAGAAGAAGGTGATGGAGAAACTATGAGTTCATCGTGTATAGAAGATCTGAGCATTCAGGATAACCAATGGTATCGTATCGCGCATGAAATGCTCGGCATGGCCGGTATTGAGATCAACGGTTCACGTCCTTTCGATATTCAGATTAAAAATCCCAACTTCTTTAAACGCGTTCTGCAGGAAGGCTCTTTGGGATTGGGCGAAAGCTATATGGATGGTTGGTGGGAGTGTGAACGGCTGGACATTTTTTTTCAGCGCGTTGTCGCTGCCGGTCTTGAGAAAAAACTCCCCCGCAAACTGAAAGATACCCTGCGCATTGCCGCTGCCCGTCTGGGCAATCTGCAATCCAAGAAACGTGCCTGGATCGTCGGCAAAGAACATTACGATCTAGTCAACGACCTGTTTACCCTGATGCTTGATCCTTATATGCAATATTCCTGCGGCTACTGGAAAGAAGCCACCACGCTGGAAGAAGCGCAAGAAGCCAAACTGCGTATGATCTGCGAAAAGCTGCATCTGCAACCCGGCATGCGCTTGTTGGATATCGGCTGTGGTTGGGGTGGGCTTTCGGCCTATGCAGCTAAGCACTACGGCGTTTCGGTGGTTGGCGTGACTATTTCAGCGGAACAACAGAAGCTGGCTCAAGATCGCTGCGCTGGCCTGGATGTAGAGATTTTGCTGAAGGATTACCGCGATCTTCACCAGCAGTTTGACCGCATTGTTTCTGTCGGGATGTTCGAACACGTCGGCCCGAAAAATTACCGGACCTATTTCAAGGTGGTCGCACGTAATTTAAAACCTGACGGGATTTTCCTGCTGCATACCATCGGCTCAAATCAGACAGATATGAGTGTCGATCCGTGGATCAATAAATATATCTTTCCAAATGGTTGCCTGCCTTCACTCAAACATATCGCCAAAGCCAGTGAGGGCCGCTTCGTGATGGAGGATTGGCATAATATCGGCGCAGATTACGATCGCACCTTGATGGCCTGGTATGAACGTTTTCAACAGGCGTGGCCACAGCTGGCTTTGAACTATTCCGAACGCTTTGAACGTATGTTCAGCTATTATCTGAACGCCTGCGCTGGGGCATTTCGCGCCCGCGACATTCAACTGTGGCAAGTGGTATTCAGCCCGAAAGGCGTCGAAGGCGGGTTACGCGTTCCGCGCTAAGAACAACACACTGGCACCCCCAGCAGTACCGGGGGTGTTTTTAGCACGAGCAATCATTCAAACTTTTGGCACTACTAGCGCATTTGCCGCTTCGATCGCTGCTTCGCGGCTGGCCAGCACGCGCTCAACGGTATCGACTACCGCCTGAGTCTGCGGGTCAATTTCGATATTCACTTTATCCCCCAAACGCCGTTTGCCCAACGTGGTGCGTTCAAGCGTTTCCGGGATCAGATGCACACAGAAGCGGTTATTGATCACTTCACCAATAGTGAGGCTAATACCGTCGATGCCAATGAAACCTTTATGCAGCACATATTTCATCAGATCGGCACTCGGCATGCGCAGCCAGATCTGGCGGTTATTTTCTGAGGTATAGATCTTGGCAATTTCAGCGGTGCAAATAATATGGCCGGACATCAGGTGCCCGCCAATTTCATCATTAAATTTGGCCGCTCTTTCAATGTTGACCACATCTCCCTGTTTCAATTCACCAAGATTGGTCAAACGCAGGGTTTCTTTGATCAGATCAAAACTGACCTGGTTGCCTTTAATCGCGGTTACCGTCAGGCAGCAACCGTTATGGGCGACCGAGGCACCCAGCGCCAACCCCGGCAGCAGTTCACTGGGCATTTCAACAATATGAGTACGAAAATTGGGTTTTTCATCAACGGCAACCAACCGGGCGGTGCCTTGTACAATACCGGTAAACATGTTGGCCTCTTTTTCTGAATGTGTTCAAAGCGCTACCCGCAGTTTGCCCCAGTTAAAGCAGAAAACCAAATTCACGGCGGCAAAAAAACTGCACTTGCGCATTTAATAACTATTTTGTCACAAGATTTGCTTAAGTACGCCGAGCAGGTACAATCTTTTCGACAAAATTCCGCTATTTTTTAATTGTTGCCCGCTGATGGTAACCCTCTCTTTTCATCATAAATAATAAAAAGGTGTATGCGTGCAGAAGTACTTCATTGAAGCGCGTAGTTTATTGGCCCTGGCGATCCCGGTAATCATCGCGCAAATATCGCAAACGGCCATGGGCGTGGTCGATACCATTATGGCTGGTGCTTACAGCGCCACGGATATGGCCGCCGTGGCCGTTGGCACCTCTATCTGGTTACCGGCCATTCTGTTTGGTCACGGCCTGCTGTTGGCCCTGACCCCGGTGATTGCCCAACTGAACGGCGCAGGCCGCCGCGATCGCATCGCCCATCAGGTGCGCCAAGGCTTCTGGCTGGCGTCAGGGGTTTCGGTGTTGATTATCGTCGCCATCTACAACAGTAAATTGGTCATCGACATGATGCACGGCATCGATCCGCAGTTGGCAGACAAAGCGATCGGTTATCTGCACGCCATTATGTGGGGAGCTCCCGGTTATCTGTTCTTCCAGGTAGTGCGTAATCAATGCGAAGGCTTGTCAAAAACCAAGCCCGGCATGGTGATCGGCTTTATCGGCCTGCTGGTCAATATTCCCATTAACTACATTTTCATTTACGGCAAATTCGGCATGCCTGAACTGGGCGGGGTCGGTTGCGGCGTCGCCACCGGTAGCGTGTATTGGATCATGTTCCTGATGATGCGCTGGTATGCCAAGCGCGCACCGTCACAGCGTGATATCAAGCTGGCAGCAGGCCAGCGTCGCGGCCCTGATTGGTCATCCCTGAAGCGCCTGATCGGTCTTGGCATGCCGGTCGCTCTGGCCCTGTTTTTTGAAGTGACGCTGTTTGCGGTCGTGGCGCTGCTGGTGTCACCACTGGGTATCGTTTCTGTTGCCGGGCACCAGATTGCCCTGAACTTCAGCGCACTGATGTTTGTACTGCCGCTGTCGCTCGGCGTCGGCGCGACCATTCGCGTTGGGCACCGTTTAGGTGAAGGGTCGGTGGAAGGCGCTCGGGTTGCGGCTTACTCAGCGATTGGCGTTGGTATTGCCATGGCGTGCTGTACCGCGCTGTTCACCACGGTTTTCCGTGAGCATATTGCTCTACTGTACAACGACAGCCCGGCGGTGGTGGCCATGGCGTCACACCTGATGCTGCTGGCGGCCATTTACCAGATTTCCGACTCGGTACAGGTGATCGGCAGCGGTATTCTGCGTGGCTACAAAGATACCCGCTCGATTTTCTACATCACCTTTGTCGCCTATTGGATCCTCGGGCTGCCCAGTGGTTATCTGCTGGCGCTGACGGACTATGTGGTTCCGGCCATGGGGCCAAGCGGTTTCTGGATTGGCTTTATCATCGGCCTGACCTTTGCCGCCATCATGATGGCATGGCGCATGCGCTGGCTACAGCGGCAACCTGCCGCCTTGATCCTGCAACGCTCCACCCGTTAAGGCTACTCGCCGGTCTGTGATGAGCAGACCGGCGAGTTCCCCATCAATCTTTGCAGAAAAAACCGCCGCGCTGCGCATAAGCTCAGCAATCGCGTGAAATACCGAATAAAATTGTGCTTTTCCCCTTGCCAGCAAGCAGGTAGCTCGTTAATATTCGTCCCCGCTGTCAGCCATGACAGACAGGAAAAGATGCGTCCGTAGCTCAGTTGGTTAGAGCACCACCTTGACATGGTGGGGGTCGATGGTTCGAGTCCATTCGGACGCACCAAATTCCTGTAGCAACTCAGTGCGTCCGTAGCTCAGTTGGTTAGAGCACCACCTTGACATGGTGGGGGTCGATGGTTCGAGTCCATTCGGACGCACCAATTCTTTTCAGGTTCCCTCCCTTCTCTAGCCAAATTTCATTATCAGCAACCGTATTACAGCGATACTTCATCGGGTATCATCAGCGCAATAGCGTGTTAAAGGTCGTTTTTCTTATGTTGATATTTAAAGCTGAGACGCCATTCGAGTGTCTCGACAATGGCCTCGCCCGCCGTACAGGGCGAATGAGTGATCAAACGCCAGCAACGGAAGTGAAATTTACTGCCGGTGCGTTTGGCCAATTGCAAAAGCGGCCGTACCCACAGCAGATCCAAATCCTTTCTGGCGAATTTGAATTTACCGTTGGTAATGACATTCATACTGTTTTTGCTGGGGAAACGCTGCTGATCCCTGCTGCAACCTTATTTGGCTGCTTTTGCCTTGTTGCGGGTAGCCTGCTGGAAATTCCACAGCAGGCTTAAATGACGCGGACCACAGATAACACCGTGATTTACCCATCAGTTTCCCTTCTGGCGTTCGTCCAAATTGTTTACAGTCAGGTTATTTGCGCAACAAACCGCTACTGCTGATTTGCATTTGCGCCACATTTGCCCCTGTTTTGACTAAACCTACTCTATGCATCGGTTTTTTGTTTTGTTTCCCTCCACAGTGCCCTTATAATGCGCAACGTCTTTCAGTTGAATGGTTTCAGCCCTTGATCTGCGAAAACGCAATAACGACAATTTCTCATCCCATCATTATGCGCAGCATACCCGCGCCTCAGCAGCGGCTGAATTTTTCCACATCATTTCTACTGTGGTCACCTATTCTTAACTATGTTTTGCACTACCAGGCACGCTTCAAATCCCTTACCGATGGCCTGGCCGTCGGTATCGTTCGTTTTATCATCCATCACAACTTGTAGAAAAAATCGTCATGAAAAAGACCAAAATTGTTTGTACCATCGGCCCAAAAACCGAATCGGAAGAAATGCTGACCAGCCTGCTGAGCGCAGGTATGAACGTAATGCGCCTTAACTTCTCTCACGGCGATTACGAAGAACATGGCAACCGCATCAAGAACCTGCGCGCCGTATTGGCGAAAACCGGTAAAACCGCCGGTATCCTGCTGGATACCAAAGGCCCGGAAATCCGCACCATGAAATTGGCAGGCGGCACTGACGCCGCTCTGGTGGCTGGCCAGACTTTCACCTTTACCACCGATCAAAGCGTCATCGGCAATAAAGAACGCGTCGCAGTCACCTACCCGGGTTTTACTGCCGATCTGAAAGTGGGTAATACCGTGCTGGTGGATGATGGCCTGATCGGGATGGAAGTCACCGCCGTTACTGATAAAGAAGTGGTCTGTAAAGTGCTGAACAACGGCGATCTGGGCGAAAACAAAGGCGTTAACCTGCCAGGCGTTTCTATCCAACTGCCAGCACTGGCAGAAAAAGACAAACTCGACCTGATCTTTGGTTGCGAGCAAGGCGTAGACTTCGTTGCCGCTTCGTTCATCCGTAAACGCTCCGACGTGCTGGAAATCCGTGAACACCTGAAAGCACACGGCGGCGAGAACATCCAGATCATCTCTAAAATTGAAAACCAGGAAGGCCTGAATAACTTCGACGAAATCCTCGAGGCTTCTGACGGCATCATGGTTGCTCGTGGTGACTTGGGTGTCGAGATCCCGGTTGAGGAAGTGATCTTCGCGCAGAAGATGATGATCGAAAAATGTAATCGTGCGCGCAAAGTGGTGATCACCGCCACCCAGATGCTGGATTCGATGATCAAAAACCCGCGCCCTACCCGTGCGGAAGCCGGTGACGTAGCCAACGCCATTCTGGATGGTACAGATGCCGTGATGCTGTCCGGCGAAAGCGCCAAGGGCAAATATCCGCTGGAAGCCGTGACCATTATGGCGACCATCTGCGAACGTACCGATCGCGTGATGCCAAGCCGTATTGACACCCTGAACGACAACCGCAAGCTGCGCATCACCGAAGCCGTCTGCCGTGGTGCCGTCGAAACGGCCGAAAAGCTGGATGCGCCATTGATCGTAGTGGCCACCAGCGGTGGTAAATCAGCCAAATCAGTGCGCAAATACTTCCCTAACGCCGTCATTCTGGCGCTGACCACCAATGAAATCACTGCACGCCAGTTGATCCTGAGCAAGGGCATCGTGACCCAGATGGTGAAAGAAATCGCCTCTACCGATGATTTCTACCGCATCGGCAAAGAAGCCGCGCTGGCCAGTGGCTTGGCACAAAAAGGCGACGTTGTGGTGATGGTTTCCGGTGCCCTAGTACCGAGTGGCACCACCAATACGGCATCGGTTCACGTACTGTAATTAATAAACGTGACAATAAATGCTCTGACTAAAACGCCGCTTTGCGGCGTTTTTTTATCCTTCACCAACTGTTTTCTAAAAAACGCAACCACTAACTGCTCATTATTTAGCTAATTTCAATTAAGATGAGTCCCGTGGAATGGGGCTGTTTTCCTTCGTTTTTTTAACTATTTTGTAAAACAAGATGTAAGTTTGAGCGAACGATCAAAATAAAGGGCCCTAATACAAAAAAATTATTCTCTTTCGAAAAAAGTTTGTGTAATACTTGTAACGCTACATGGAGATTAACTCAATCTAGAGGGTGTTATAATGAATCGTACTAAACTGGTACTGGGCGCGGTAATCCTGGCTTCTACTATGCTGGCTGGTTGCTCTAGCAATGCTAAAATCGATCAACTGTCTTCTGACGTTCAGACTCTGAACGCTAAAGTTGATCAGCTGAGCAACGACGTGAACGCAATCCGTTCTGACGTTCAAGCAGCTAAAGACGACGCAGCGCGCGCTAACCAGCGTCTGGACAACCAAGCTCACGCTTACAAAAAGTAAGTTAGCTTCGGTAATTAAAAACGGTGCACATTGTGCGCCGTTTTTTTTACCCACTCAAAACCCCTCTTTCTCATCTCACCCACTCTCTTGATGCCTTTTTATGGGCAAAAAAAGAGGCCCAGCATGCTGGACCTCACTCTTCTCTAAAACCGACTCAATTGACTGAGCTGATAGGAGCACCTGCTGGAGCCGCGGTATTTTCGCTCTCAGGCGCCGCTGGCGCTAAAGAAACCTCAGAAGGGTCCTGACCTACACTCACCAGCACCGGCATGCCAGAACGCCGTACAACCGCGCTGTCGAACATGGCCTTGTCGGTCTGCTCATCGCTCACAAAGGCTTTCTGGTTTTTAGAAAGTGGAATTGGCATGGTCTGCGGATTGTCACTGGCCACTTTCGACAACGGCTGGTGTACTTCCACATAGCGTTTACCGTCAGGCTCAGCGGAAACCTTCACCGGCTCATTGACGATCTGCACCCGCGTACCTTGAGGGATCATATTGAACAACGCTTCGATATCCGTTGGGCGCAAGCGGATGCAGCCGGAACTGACGCGCATGCCGATGCCAAAGTTGGCGTTAGTGCCATGGATCAGATATTGGCCATGCCCCATCGACAGACGCAGGGCAAACAGCCCCATCGGGTTCTCTGGCCCGGCCGGGATCACCGCCGGTAACGTTTCGCCCTGCGCCGCGTAGCGTTTGCGGATGTTGGCGGTTGGCGTCCAGGTTGGATTCGGGATCTTCTGGCTGATTGAAGTCACTTGCAGCGGCGTATTCATCCCGGTCTGACCAATGCCGATAGGATAGACGATAACCTTATCTTCGCCTTTCGGATAATAATACAGACGCAATTCTGCCAGATTAACCACAATCCCTTCGCGCGGCGTATCAGGCAGCAACATCTGCGTCGGGATCGTCAATGCAGAACCCGGCGTTGGCAGATAAGGGTCGGTACCTGGGTTAGCTTCCAGCATCCCCAACAGGCCAATCTTGTAATCAGCAGCAATGGCCTCGAGCGAGCGCCCATCGTTCGGCACATTGTAGATAATGTTTTCACCAATCAGGCGGCTACCCGGTGGCGGCAATGGATATTCATTCGCACTGGCGGTTTGGATGCCCGCCAGCGCGGTGGCAAACAGCATGCCTATTAGAGTCAACGTACGTTTCATTCTCATCCCTATTCTTAATCACACCCTTCAGGCTTGATGCCGCAGCACCAAAGGCTTTGGGTATACAGTTCAATCACAAGACTATCTGGCGCTTGCCGGTGGGTAAATCAGATAAATACTCGAACAATACTAACAACAACCGGGCCAAAGGCAATAAGTTGTCTAAAAATCAACATGTTATAACATAATCAATGCATCAGATTGTCAACGGAACGTCAATGACTAACATGCTGAAATACCACTGATTTAGCCGGAGCAGGCGAAGGATTTACGAGGATTGTAAAGGCTTATTGACATTCATTCAGTGTCAATAAGCCTGAATTTACTGAAGACTCAGACCAACTGCGCGGCTTTACTGCGAATAGCGCGGATCATCGCCTCAAGCCCCTGAGAGCGGGAAGGTGTCAAATGCTGGCTGAGCGCCAGTTCAGCGAAGAATGGCCGCACATCCAGCTCGATAATGTGTTGTGGCGTGAGTTGGTGATAGAGAATAAACACCACCGCCAGCAAGCCTTTCACGATAGCGGCATCGCTATCGCCGTGGAACGCAATCGCCCCTCCGGCCTGCTTGCGCAGCACCATCCATACCTGGCTCTGGCAGCCAGCGATCAGATTCCCCGTTTGCCGATCGGCTTCTGCCAACGGCGGCAATTGGCTACCCAGTTCGATCACGTACAGGTACTTCTCTTCCCAATTCAGGCAGCGGGAAAAGTTACGCACCAGTTTGTCTTTGTCCGGCAAGTTTGCCATGAGTCTCCCTTCTGTGATGAAAGGTATTATCCAAGTAACCGCTGGATCCGCTGTAACCCAGCCACTAACCGATCCACTTCTTCCCGCGTATTGTACAACGCCAGTGAGGCACGGCACATACTCGGCACGGCATAGAAGGCCATCAGCGGCATCGCACAATGATGCCCGGTGCGAATCGCAATACCGTACTGATCCAGAAAGCTACCAACGTCATAAGCATGATGCTCACCCAGGTTGAAGGCAATCACACCTGAACGCTCTGCCGGGCCATAAATCCTCAGCGTCGGCACCTGTTTCAGCGCCTCCAGCGCATAGTGCATCAACGACTGCTCGTAATCGTGGATCGCGTCCAGCCCCAGTTCTTCCACGTAGTCGATCGCAGCACCCAATCCCATAATGCCAGCGCTGTTTGGCGAACCCGCTTCAAAACGCCACGGCGGTGCGGCAAAGGTGGTGCCTGCCGTCAGGCTGACCTGCTGGATCATCGCGCCACCCCCTTCCCATGGCGGCATCTTTTCCAGCAACGACTGTTTGCCGTACAGAATACCGATGCCAGAAGGCCCATAGAGCTTATGGCCGGAGAACACGTAGAAGTCACAATCCAGCGCCTGCACATCAACCCGTTGATGCATTACCGCCTGCGCGCCATCCACCAGCACCTTCAGCCCAGCAGCTTTGGCCACAGGAATGATGTCACTCAGCGGATTAACCGTACCCAACACATTGGAAACCTGAGTGATTGCCAGCAAGCGGGTAGATGAGTCGATCAAGCCCAGCAACTGTGCCAGATCCAAGGTTCCATCCGGCTGTAATGGCCAGATGCGCAGCTCGATCCCCCGCTCCTGCGCTAACATCTGCCAAGGCACTATATTGGCGTGATGCTCCATCTCGGTGATGATGATACTGTCGCCCGCTGCCAATAAATGGCGGCCAAAGCTGTTAGCCACCAGATTAATGCCTTCGGTGGTGCCTTTCACAAACACAATCTCTTCTGCCGACGCCGCATTAATAAACGCGGCTACCTGCGCACGCACCGCTTCCATCTGCTGCGTCGCTTCTGCGCTCAACGTATGTATTCCACGGTGCACGGCGGCGTAGCCGTGGCGATAAAAATCCAGTTCGCGGTTAATCACCCTCTGCGGTTTCTGCGCGCTGGCGGCGCTGTCCAGATAGGCCAGCGGTTGCCCGTTCACTTCGCGTGCCAGCAAGGGGAAATCGCTACGCACCCGTTCCAGGGGATAACTCATGCAGCCTCCTTCGGCAAACGTTCAGCAATGCGAGCCAACACCTGTGCGCGAATGGTGGGATTGGCGATCCCTTCCGTCAGTTCGGCGGCAAAAGCAAAAATGATCATCCGCTGTGCCGCCGGTTTATCAATCCCGCGTGATTGCAGGTAGAACAGTTGCTCGGCATCGATGCGCCCTACGGTGGCACCATGGCTGCACTTGACGTCATCAGCGTAAATTTCCAACTGCGGTTTGGTGTCCACCTCCGCCACTTTCCCCAACAGCAGGTTATGGTTGGTCATCTGGCCATCCGTTTTAATCGCGTGCTGTGCGACTTTGATCATGCCGTTGAACACCGCCTTGGCGCGATCGCTGACCACCGTTTTGTGTAACTGGCGGCTTTCGCCATAGCCTCGGTTATGCTCCAGATAGGTTCGGGTATCGCACACCTCTTTGCCCACCGGCAGCACCAGGCTGTTGATCACCAGATTGGCCCCTTCTCCGTTCAACTGCGCGCTGGTGTTATGGCGAGTCAGCCGCGCGCCAAGCAAGAAACTGTCGCTTTTTACCCGTGCGTCACGGCCAACCACCAGATCGTTGTGCGCAAAGTGGTAACTGGCCTGGTTTTCAAACGCCAGTTTGCAGTGGCGCAATGCAGCATTATCACCAATCGCCACGGTCAGGCGTGCGCCGGTAAAATGCACCGCTGAGCCAAGGCTGACATAGTGCTCAATCACGTCCGCTTCTGCACCACAACCAATGTCCAAATGGTGCCGATGATGCACGGTATTCACTTCCCCGTCATCGTCACGTCCACTGCTGATATGCAGTAGATAGAGCGGTTTTCCGGGCGCTTTACCGGCTGGCAGATGGATCACGCGGGTTTCCTGCGCCAAACTTTCGGTCAAGTGCAGAAAAATCTCCGGCTGAATCGGCTCCGGCAGCGTTGGTGGGGCGTTCTCTAGCTGATAGTCACCCAAGTCCTTGTCGCTTAACTGCGGGCAGAAACGCCCGTCGATAAACACCAGACGATAGGCATCGATCTTCAGCGCCAGAGCATCGCGCTGGGCAGCACTGAACGTTTTCCCCAGGGGTTCCACAAACTGTTGCTCCAGCAGAGCGTCCAGCGGGGTATATTTCCAGTTTTCCTGCTTGCGGGTTGGCCAACCAAGGCGCAAAGCCTGCTGCCAATGCGCCAGAGCATGAGGTGAAGACTCGCCGCCACGGGCTGCGAACAAGTTGGACATCTGTTGTAGCACCGGCGAATTATTGTTGGTCGGAAAGCCAGCCATAGCCCTGCTCCTCCAACTGTTTCACCAAAGAAAAATCGCCGGATTTGACGATGCGCCCTTGGGAAAGAACATGCACATGATCTGGTTGGATATAGTCTAGAATGCGCTGGTAGTGGGTGACGATAATAAAGGCACGTTTGCCGTCACGCAGCGAGTTAACGCCGTTCGCCACAATCTTCAACGCATCAATATCCAGCCCGGAATCGGTTTCATCGAGAATGCACAAATCCGGCTCCAATGCCGCCATTTGCAGGATATCGTTACGTTTTTTTTCGCCACCAGAAAAACCGACGTTTACCGAACGGGTCAGCAGATCGGCGGGCATACTCAGCAACGCGATCTTCTCCTCAATAAAATCGGCGAAATCGAAGCGATCGAGCGCCTGTTGCCCGCGATATTTACGCACCGCGTTAACCGAGGTTTGCAGGAAGAAATGGTTGCTGACGCCAGGGATCTCAACCGGATACTGAAACGCCAGAAAAACCCCTTCACCGGCGCGATTTTCCGGCGCCAACGCCAGCAGATCCCTTCCTTTAAAGCTGATTTCACCGGTGGTCACCTGATACTCTTCACGCCCGGCCAGCGTGGCGGCCAAGGTACTTTTGCCGGAACCGTTCGGGCCCATGATGGCGTGCACCTCACCCGGTTTAATCTCCAGATTCAGGCCCTTGAGGATCTCATTACCTTCTGCGCTAACGTGCAAATTCTTGATGCTTAACATGCTGTGTCCTCATTGGCGTGCTTAACCCACGCTGTGCTCCAGGCTGATCGCCAGCAGTTTCTGTGCCTCAACGGCAAACTCCAGCGGCAGTTCGGAGAATACATCCTTACAAAAACCATTAACGATCATCGAGATAGCATCATCTTCGCTGATACCACGCTGTAGGCAGTAAAATAACTGGTCGTCACCGATCTTCGAGGTGGTGGCTTCATGCTCCAACTGGGCGCTGTTGTTGCGCACCTCCACATACGGGAAGGTATGCGCGCCGCTGTCCGGGCCGATCAGCATCGAATCGCACTGGGTAAAGTTACGTGCGTTTTCCGCCCCCGGCAGGATCTTCACCAGGCCACGGTAGGTGTTCTGGCTATGCCCGGCGGAGATCCCTTTGGCAATAATGGTGGATTTGGTGTTTTTACCGATATGGATCATTTTGGTGCCGGTATCGGCCTGCTGATGGCCGTTGGTTAGCGCCACAGAGAAAAATTCGCCGCTCGAGTTATCCCCTTGCAGGATCACGCTGGGGTATTTCCAGGTGATCGCCGAACCGGTTTCCGACTGCGTCCACGACATTTTGGAACCGGCACCTTCACACAGCGCCCGCTTGGTGACAAAGTTCAGAATCCCACCCTGGCTTTCGCCCCCGGCAAACCAGTTTTGCACCGTCGAATACTTCACTTCGGCATCTTTATGCAGGATCACTTCTACCACCGCCGCATGTAGTTGATAGCTGTCACGCACCGGCGCTGAACAACCCTCAATGTAGCTGACGTAGCTGCCCTCATCGGCGATCAGAATGGTGCGCTCGAACTGGCCGGTTTTGGCCGCGTTGATGCGAAAATAGGTAGACAGTTCCATCGGGCAACGAACGCCTTTCGGCACATAGACAAAGGTGCCGTCAGAGGCCACCGCGGCGTTGAGCGCGGCAAAGAAGTTGTCGTTATGCGGCACCACGCGGCCCAGATACTTGCGTACCAGATCCGGATATTCTTGAATTGCCTCACTGAACGAGCAGAAAATCACTCCGCTTTCTGCCAGTTTTGTACGGTAGGTGGTAGCCACAGAAACCGAATCGAAGATGGCGTCTACTGCTACCTCGCTGCCTTCGCGCACCGGCACGCCCAGTTGGTTGAACGCCAGTTCCACTTCACTGGTCAGGTAATTGTTTTCCGTCACCGCGCCGGGTTGCTGCTCGGCCCCCGGCTGAGAGCCGCAGGCGTCGTCACAATGGCCGCAAGAGGGGGCGGAATAATAGCTGTAATCCTGATAATTCAATGCGTCGTAGTGGGCCTTCAGCCAATGCGGCTCCTCCATTTGCAGCCAGGCGCGGTAAGCCTCCAGGCGGAACGCCAGCATCCACTCGGGCTCATTACGCTTGGCGGAAATCGCGCGTACCACCTGTTCATTGATGCCCCTGGCTAATTCATCGGTGGCCAACTGGGTGAAGAAACCTTCCTTGTAACGGCCCTCGCTGACCCAAGCCTGTACATCATCAGTCACTTCTACCTTGCTTCGTGTCATGTTGATTGCATCGCTCAAACGCCAAAGCTCTCACCGCACCCGCAGGCGTTCTGAGCTCTAGGGTTATTGAATTTGAAGATCTGATTCAACCCGTCACGGACAAAATCCACCGTGGTTCCATCAATAAACGGCATCGCTTTCAGTGGCACATACAGCACCGCGCCGTCGCGTTCGAAACGTAGATCGTCTGCGGCAGGTTCACGCGTCAGATCCAACACATAGGCAAAACCGGCGCAGCCTGATTGCTTCACCCCAAGCCGCAGCCCCAAGACCTGCGGCTCCTGCTGCATCAATTTAATAATTTGCGTCACTGCGTTGTCGCTGAGCGAAATACCCTGCCAGACACTGTCTGCCAAAGAGAACGTACCAACATCTTCCGTTTGCATAAGACCCGCCTCGCTCTGGTGTTTCATCCTGTCCAATTAAACATAGATATAAAATACCTATTTAAGCATCCTGTCTGTCGCAAAAATGCGCTTCGTTGTATTAAGTTTAGCTGTTACTGAGTTTTTTGAACCGCTGGCGGCCAAATGAACTGATTGGAGGGAGAGCGAGGAAAGAATTTAGTGAATTGCCCGCAGATCGGCTATCTGCGGGCAAGAGAATTACTCAATGACCGCCGTAGTGAGGCGAGAAGTGCAGCACAGGCGATCGCGACCATCGAAAATTTCGATCTGCCAGACCTGATTACGCCGGCCGACGTGCAATGCGCGGCAAACGCCACGCACCTGCCCTTCAAACACCGCCCGAATGTGGTTAGCGTTGATTTCCAGCCCAACCACCTTTTGTTCCCCTTCGGTACACAGGTAACCGGCCATGGAACCCATCGATTCCGCCAGCACCACCGAAGCGCCGCCGTGCAACAGGCCGAACGGCTGGGTGGTGCGATTGTCAACCGGCATCACCGCTTCCAGATAATCATCTTCGATGCGGGTAAACTGGATCCCCACATGGCCCACCATGCACCCTTCGCCGGTGCGATTGAGCTGTTCCAGCGTTGCTTCACGTTTCCACAGTTTCACACCATTATCTCCAGAAGAGCCTGTAACGGATGCCGCACGCCATTACCTTCAATGCGTTTCACCTGGCTGCGGCAGGAATAACCGGTCGCCAAGCAACGTTGCCGCGGCAAACGTTGCAGCGCCTGGTGCCAAGAAAGCTCATAAATCCCCAAGGAGTTCTGTAGATTCTTGGCTTCATGGCCGTAGGTTCCCGCCATGCCGCAACAGCCGACGCTGACGTTCTCCAATTTTGCGCCAAAACGGCTAAAGATCGCGGCCCACTGCTGGGTACTGGCTGGCAGCGCAGTGGTTTCGGTACAGTGGCCAAACAGATACCAGGCTTCCCCGGTTGCTGGTTGTTCCGGGCGAGCCGCCAGCAACTGTTGCAGCCATTCGTGTACCAACTGCACCTGGAAATTGCCCCGGTTATCACCGAGGATTTCCTGATACTCATCGCGGTAGCACAGCACCAACGCCGGATCGACCCCTACCATCGGCATACCGAGCTTCGCCACCCGGTTGAGGAAATCGGCAGTTTTGCGTGCCGTTTTGGCAAACCGCGTCAGGAACCCTTTAATGTGTTGTGCTTTACCGTTAGGGGAGAATGGCAACAATACCGGTTGGTAGCCCAGCTTCTCCACCAGCCGCACAAAATCAGCCACCACCTGCGCATCGTAATAGCTGGTAAACGGATCCTGCACGATCAGCACATGCTGCTCGCGTTGTGCCTCGCTCAGTGCTTCAAGCTGTTCCAGCGTCATGGTAAAGGCGCTGTGGCCGGAAAGCTGCTGGCGCAAGGTCGGGCTGGAGAGCAGCGGTAAATCCACCATGCCGATGGTGCTACGGCTCAGTTCGCGCATCCAGGGCTGTTTAAAGAAGAAGTTGAACACCTTCGGCGCTTTGGCCATCAGCGGCGTATAGCTCTCCACCCCGGCGACCATATAATCGCGCAGCGGGCGCAGATAACGGGTGTGATAAAGCTGTAGGAAGCGGGAACGGAAGCCCGGTACGTCGATCTTGATCGGGCACTGGGTCGAACAGGCTTTACAGGCCAAGCAGCCGGACATCGCCTCTTTCACTTCGTGCGAAAAATCATACTCCCCTTTGCCTGCACGCCAGCTATTGCGGGTTTTCTCGATCACTGTGCGGAAGCTCAAACGCTGCTGCGGCAGTTGCTGCTCCAGCGCCACCGGATCAACCCCCTGCTCGGCCAGCAGCCGCAACCATTCACGCACCAGCGCCGCACGGCCTTTTGGCGAATGAATACGGTTACCGGTGATCTTCATCGACGGGCACATCGGGCTACGCACGTCAAAGTTGAAGCACAGGCCGTTACCGTTACATTCCATTGCGCCACGGAACGAAGTGCGGATATCCAGCGGAATACGGCGATCCAGCGTGCCGCGTTTCACCGCGTCCACTTTCATCATCGGCTCATCCACGCCCATCGGCGGGCAGATTTTGCCAGGATTGAGGCGATTAAGCGGATCAAACGCCGTCTTGATGCGGCGCAACTCTTCATACAGAATTTCACCGAAGAATGCCGGGCTGTATTCCGCGCGGAAACCTTTACCGTGCTCGCCCCACAGCAACCCGCCGTATTTGGCGGTGAGTGCCACCACCCGATCAGAGATTTGCTTCATCAGCACTTCTTGCTGCGGATCGCACATATCCAGTGCCGGGCGCACATGCAACACCCCTGCATCGACGTGGCCAAACATGCCGTAACTCAGGTTGTAACTATCCAGCAACTGGCGGAATTCGGTAATGTAATCGGCCAGATGCTGTGGCGGCACACAGGTATCTTCGGCAAACGGGATCGGCTTGGCCTGCCCTTTGGCATTGCCCAGCAGCCCCACCGCCTTTTTGCGCATATTGTAGATACGCTCAATGCCGGTAAGATCGCCACAAATCTGATAACCAATCACTCCAGACTGTTGCTTGGCAATCAGATCGTCCAGGCGCTCACACAACGCCTCCATCTGGCCATCGATCAACGCTTTATCGTCACCGGCAAACTCGACGATATTCAGCCCGAGCATCTCTTTATCCGGCACGTTAGTGATCAACTCGCTGACCGAATGCCAGACGATATCCTCGCGCGCCAGATTGAGCACCTTGGAGTCGATGGTTTCCACCGACAGCGCCTTGGCTTCCACCATCACCGGCGCATTGCGCAGCGCAGAATCAAAAGAATCGTATTTGATGTTCACCAGGCGGCGTACTTTCGGCAGCGGCGTAATATCCAGCCGCGCTTCGGTGATAAACGCCAGCGTGCCTTCGGAGCCGGTAAGAATGCGCGTCAGATCGAAGGTTTGCAGATCGTCGCTCAGCACATGGCGTAAATCATAGCCGGTGAGGAAGCGGTTAAGTTTGGGGAATTTATCCAGGATCAGCGCACGCTGTTCGCGGCAACGGTTAAGCACCGTGTCGTAAACACGCCCTTCCGGCGTGTTTTCCTGGGCAATCGTTTCCGCCAACGGCGTCGGCATGGCGCGGGTATCGATCATATCGCCCCCCAGCAGCACCGCCCGCAGCCCGAGCACGTGATCCGAGGTTTTGCCGTAAACCAGTGAACCCTGGCCGGAGGCATCGGTATTGATCATACCGCCGAGGGTGGCACGGTTACTGGTGGAAAGCTCAGGAGAGAAGAAATAGCCGAACGGCCGCAGATACTGGTTGAGCTGGTCTTTAATCACCCCGGCCTCAACCCGCACCCAACCCTGTTCAACGTTGATATCCAGAATACGGTTCATGTAGCGCGACATATCGACCACAATGCCAGCGTTCAGCGCTTGGCCGTTAGTGCCGGTGCCGCCGCCGCGCGGGGTGAAGGTCAGCGCTTTGAAGCGCTCTTCTGCCGCCACGCGGGCGAGTAACGCCACATCACTGGTGGAACGGGGGAACACCACCGCATCGGGCAACAGTTGATAAATACTGTTGTCCGTTGCCATCGTCAGACGATCGGCGTAGCTGGTGGCAGTATCGCCGCTGAATCCGTTTTGTTTTAACGCTTCCAAAAAATCGAGCACACATTGAACGAGGCCGGGTGCCTGAGAAATCTGTGGGATCATTCGCTTTTTTGACCCTGTCTGTCTAATTTTTAACTACTTAACCGGGCCTAGATGCAGACCCACCCCTATCTTTATATCGCCAGTAAAAGCTAACATACTGCGTTTTGTGCAGGCACTCACATTATCACAAACTGACGGCAACAGAAGCGCTGGCGGCAAAACGTGCGCTTGGCTGTGAAAGTTGCCCGAAATGCACCATGATAAAAACGGATAGAAGATTTCACTAATAGGATGAAAACGCATTCATGACACAATCGCAACGCCGATACGATTTACCCACGATTATTTTTGGCGTGTTGTTTATTGCCATTATGATCGTCGCCAGTTTTTGGGTGGTTCAGCCGTTTATTCTTGGCTTCGCCTGGGCTGGCATGGTGGTGATCGCAACCTGGCCGGTATTGATGAAACTGCAACGCTTGCTGTGGGGCCGCCGCTCGCTGGCGGTGCTGATCATGACCATTCTGCTGATCCTGCTGTTTGTGCTGCCGATTTCGTTGCTGGTCAGCAGCGTCGTCGACAATAGCGCACCGATAGTCTCCTGGGTGAATTCGCCGGGTAAGATCCAGATCCCGGATCTGGAATGGCTACGTGCCATCCCGCTGATTGGCGACCGGGTTTATAGCAGCTATCACCTGCTGGTGAGCACAGGCGGAGCCGCGCTGATCGCCAAAGTGCAGCCCTATTTCGGCCAGACGGCCACCTGGTTCGTCACGCAGGCCGCGCATATTGGGCGTTTTCTGGTGCACTGTATGCTGATGGTGCTGTTCAGCGCCCTGCTGTATGCCCGGGGTGAACAGGTCGGGCTGGCGATCCGCCATTTTGCCGTGCGCCTGGCTGCCGAGCGTGGCGATGCCGCCGTGCTGCTGGCAGGGCAAGCGATCCGCGCCGTGGCGTTGGGCGTGGTGGTGACGGCTCTGGTGCAGTCGGTGCTGGGGGGAATTGGTCTGGCGGTGGCTGGCATTCCTGCTGCTACGCTGTTGACGGTATTAATGTTCGTGTTCTGCGTGGCGCAGTTGGGGCCATTACTGATTCTGATCCCGGCGATTATCTGGCTGTACTGGACCGGCGACACCACTTGGGGCACCGTGCTGCTGGTCTGGAGCTGTGTGGTGGGTACGCTGGACAACTTCCTGCGCCCGGCGCTGATTCGCATGGGCGCAGATCTGCCGTTGATTCTGATCCTGTCCGGTGTGATCGGCGGTCTGCTGGCATTTGGGATGATCGGCCTGTTTATCGGCCCGGTGGTGTTGGCGGTTTCTTATCGTTTGGTCAGTGCCTGGGTCAATGAAGCCCCAGAACCCAATACCGATATTGAGGAAGTGGTTAAGGACTTAGAATAATTGTAATCAATCAACGATCTGCCCGACCGAGGGCAGATCGTTAATCCCCTTGCCCCCCTTTTCGCTTTATACCGCCAGGCTTGATTAGGACGAGTCTTAGTGACGAGCCCTGTCTAAGTACTTATTCTGATTGCTATATCTTGCTGATTTGCAGGCAAGTATCCAAACAATATCATCCCATGCATGTGAATTGCTGTGTGTAGTCTTTGCCCGTCTCCTACGATGGGCTTTTTTTTTGTTACCCGCCGGTGGACGGTACTTGAAAAGGTCCGTACCCACGGCTTTCACTGCGGGTACGCTGTATTTCTCAGGATTATTCAGCCGTAACAGGTTTGACCGTGGAAAGTGGTTGAGCTGTGACACGGTGCTTGAGCACAAAGCAGGCAGCAATACCAAAACAGGCCATCACGACGGTATAACCAAAATAAAGCTGGTAACCGGTTTTCTGATCGGGGGCATAATCCATGATATAACCATTAATCAATGGGATAAAAATATCCGGGCAATAACCAACCGCAGAAATCACGCCAATTGCCAGACCGAGCTTACTTTCAGGCACCTTCAGGTTCTCAATAATCGCCCAGTACAGGCCGCGTACTGCGTAAGTCAGCAGGCCGACAAACAGAATAAAGAAAACACAGAAGCCAATCACCACGCCCGCAGACAAACGGGTCGCCGGAATACAGATCAGCCCGACAAGTCCAAGTGCGCTAAGCATTAATGCGTAGGTTAATACTCTGATATTCCCTAATTTATCCCCCAGAAAACCACCGACTACGCCTCCTACTGGCCGCAGCCACAGCTTGATCGTGGTGATCGTTCCCGCCATCACCGCGGTAAATCCCCAGCCACCGGCCTGCAAATAGCCTGAAAAACTGTAGGTAGACCAGAATAAGTGATAGCCGGAGGAGATAATAATCGCGATCAGCCATACCTCGGGTTGGCGCAGGATAAAACCTAAATCCTTCATCAGGTTTTTATGGGTGACTTTTGTCTGCTTTTCTTCTGTCTCGTTCGGTGAGTTTCCTTCAAACCAGATACAGACAAAACAGACGACGGCTAACGCAATACAAAACCAGGAGTACAGATGAATAACGTAGACCAACCCCTGAACCACGTTCGCGTCATTCGGGCCGACCGTCATCGAGAAGATAAATAACGCAATACTCGCCAGAATTGATTCCACCAAGCCACGGCCACCATCATAAATACCGTAAAAGCGCCCGGCCTCATTTTTGGCCGCAAGCAGCTTGATGCGCTTCATAACGGCGCCCCAGAAGGTTAAACCAGTCGTCACTCCCCAGCCGGAAAAAATGATTAACAGCGCGGTGTAGGAAGGTAAGGTGCTATACCAAAGCCCTAACAGCCCCGTTCCCAGTAGCGACAGGGTGATCAGCTTCATCGGTTTCACTCTATCTGCCAACCAGCCGCTGGGCGTGTAGCAGATAAAGAATAAAAAACCCATGACTGAATACAACTCACCGAGCTGTACATTGGAAATATTAAAGGCGTGGATCATCGTATCCTGATAAATCTGCCTCAAGTATAACATCGGATATATTGCCCCACCGGCGACAGTCAGCAATAATATTTGTATATATCTGGCACTATTTTTAACTTGCGCAGTCTTTGCTGTATTTTCCATAATAGTCATACCTGTGTGATATTGTTTACCCTCTTTATTCCAAGCAGCAAGATGCCCTAAGCCAGATATTTACTTAACACCTATGCGTATTACCCAAGGCACCTTGGAATGGCGTAGAGAGATTTTTATATTGATGGTTTATTAAGAAAACCATAGGCCTCTGACAGGAGTGGATCGGTATAATTGCGTACTTTCATATAGACATTTTTATTAATCTCATCGTAGTAAATATGGTTGTTCTGATTAGGAGCGTACTTCTTCTTAACTTGCACCATATCTCTTTTCGCCTGGTTGAAATCCCCCACCACGCCTAATCCAACGGCGGTACACATGGCAGCCCCCAGGCAGGCTGAACTATTGGCCTTCAGGGTATAGGTCTCTTTACCAAACAGATCGCAGATAATCTGCACTAAAACATCGCTTTTTGCCCCGCCGCCAATAATACGAATGCTGCTTATCGTGGATGCCGTTTCCTGTAACATCGCATCAATATTATTTTTTATCGTGTAGGCAATAGCTTCCAGAATAGAACGATAAATATGATATTTAGTATGCCGCTCATCAAAGCCAAGCATGATCCCTTTGCGGAATTGATGGCTTGGAGGGCTCAGCCAGTCAAGAATAGT
Source organism: Serratia sp. YWN4 (assembly GCF_055790845.1). Taxonomy (NCBI): domain Bacteria; kingdom Pseudomonadati; phylum Pseudomonadota; class Gammaproteobacteria; order Enterobacterales; family Yersiniaceae; genus Serratia; species Serratia sp. YWN4. Next base: position 2,578,681 of record NZ_CM147696.1, on the reverse strand, counting down.
GATCAGCCCTTCCGAACCTGGTGCGATGGATTCGGCTATACGATTTAACACATCCTCTTCACTGATATTTTCCATTTCAGCGATCTTACTGATATCTTCACCGGCTAAATTTTTAAACCAACTCACCGTCCACATACCACGGCGGATCCCGGTAGATTCATAGACATATTTAAAAGGTTCACACGCCAGCGTCGGGAAAAAACTCTCAGCATTAGAGTAATAATCATGACGATAAAGCATGGCCGAAATAAATGTCCCTAACGAGATCATGATTTCATCGGTCACAGTGATACCTGCCCCCAACACTTCGACCGCCTTGTCATTGCCAGTGGCAAACACCTGAATGTTGGCGTTCAGACCAAAACGCTCGCAGAGTTCTGCACGGAGCGGCCCGTAACTCTCACCGGGTTTTATTAACTCAAACAGCTGGCTACGCGTTAACCCCTGACGCTGGATCTCGGCGTCATCGGCCCATTGCAGAGTTTGCCAATCCATTGGCCAATAGACCTCCTGGTTGGAACAACTGTCTTTGAACGCGCCGGTCAGCCGTAGCCCAAGGTAACCGGAGGTGGTGGTGACATATTTCACCGCGTCATTCTGGTGGACATAGGGTTGCGACATACGCATGTCCATCCAACTGATGACCGGCTCAACCAACTCACCGTTTTCATCCAGTAACACCCGGCAACAACGGATAGTACACAGCCCCATTCCCAGAATCTGATGCCGATCGCCGGTAAATTTATCCAGGCAATCGTCTATGGCCCGAACCAGGCTCTCCCAGAGGTCTTCACCGGGATGGTAAACAACCCCGGCTGCCGGTGTTTCCGTACCCTGTAATAGATCACTGCCATAACAAATTTCATTACCCTGCCGATCAAAAATACCCACCTTGGTACTTTGCGATCCACTATCAATGCCCATAAATAGCTTTTGCATTATTCACTTCCATTATTCTTGATAGCTATAAGGCGGGAGAGATATTTATCTATCCTGAGTTGCAATATTATTGACTGCAACGCCAAGCACGCAGGATATTACATAAGCCTCTCCCGTTCCCTTTGGAAGATTTATCCGTGAAAATTACTCGAAGAAATGTTCAGTACCCGGCTGCGGATAAATACAGCCAAAGTTCATGATGCCTTTCGGATCATAGACCTGCTTCAACCCTTGCAGAATATAATAGGCGCTGCCATGTTCCTGCTCGGTCCATTCGTTTCGATATTTTCCAATACCGTGATGGTGACACATGGAACCACCCAGTTTCAGCGTTTCTTCCACAATAATACGCTGGATAGGATGGTGATAAATACGCATTTCATCCTTGGGTTCGCAGTGAATATGATAGTTATAAACAAAGTACATATTAGTACCGTTAATATAACTGTGCGATGAGTGCCCCCCCAGCATGGTGAGATCTTCACTGCGTTCAAATTCACTACGAATACGCTGGATCACGCGATCGTAGATTTTCGGGATCATTTCCCAACTTGCTGAAATCTCGGTGGTGAAACCATCATGCCGATTGTGATTCACCATCTCGCTCACCTCTTGCTCGATGCGCGCCTGTGACCAGTTGAGATGATTGAACCAGTCTTCGATCAGTTGGCTTTTAACCGGTTTCAGGATCCCCGCCGCATGCTCTTTGATGATGTCGTTGATGCCATCAATGGTGGCATTCACAATGCCGGAAGGCCCTTCCACCATAAAGATCAGGACACATTTACCTTCGTGGAAGGCCGAGAAATGCTGCGCCGCATCCTCTTCTGAATAAACCCGCGCCACCGAAGGGCGATAGCCTGCCGCCATAACGTCACGCAGGATCTTGATACCTGAAGCAACATCCTTGATTAAGTGGCCAATAAACCGGTTGTTCTCCGGGTAGAACTTGAACAGTTTCACCGTAACTTCAGTGATAAAACACAGGGTACCTTCGTTACCAATCACCACATGGCGGATGTCCGGGCCACCCGCACGGCGGGCGACGCTCTTGATGCGTGAAATATGCCCATCAGGGAAGACACACTCCAGGCCAAGCACCATGTCCTCAATCCCGCCGTATAGGGTAGAGAACTGGCCGATGCTGCGGGTTGCCACTAACCCACCATACTGCGCCACCGGTTTGGACTGGGGTGAGTGGCCGGTGGTCAGGCCCTGCTTGCGCACTTCATCTTCCAGCGTTTGCAGGCAAACACCGGCTTGCACCTTGGCTTCCATATTATAACTGTCGATCTTGATGATTTTATTCAGGCGCGCCGAGTCAATCACCAGCGTATTTTCTTTCCAGTTTTCCAGGCCGCCCTCAGTTGCCGTCTTGCCACTTCTTGGAATAACGTTAATGGCATTTTCATTACAGAATTTAAGGATCTCAGCCACTTGGTTGGCACTTTCTGGCAGCACAATTGCCGTAGGCATAGGAACATTCAGCTGTTCTTTGGCCTTGGCATATTTCTTATATCTGTCGGCTGCTGCATCATAGAGCTTGGCATGATCGGTCACGATCTGATCCGCTTTCAGCAGGCTACGCAATTGTTCTAATGTGTCATGCTTGTTCATAATTACCCTTATCATTATTGATTAACGCACTAAAAATCCACCGTCGACCGCTATCACTGAGCCGTTGACATAATTGGATGCATCTGAGGCCAAAAAGACCGCCGTTCCCATCAGATCGGCAATATTTCCCCAGCGATTAGCCGCAATATGAGAAAGCACCCGTTGATTAGCGTCAGGATCTGAACGTGTTTTTTCAGTTAATGGCGTTGCATAATATCCAGGGGCGATCGCGGTGACCTGAATATTAAATTGTGCCAATTCGTCGCAATAGGCTTTCGTCAGCCCAACAATGCCGTGTTTACTCGCTGAATAGGCCGGTGACCACTGCCCGCCCAAATAAGAGAACATAGAGGCGATATTGATAATTTTCCCGCTTCGTTGTGGGATCATGTACTTGGCCACTTCGTGCGACATTTCAAAGGCGGCGCTCAAATTGAGAGCGATCATTTTATCCCACTGTACGCGGGTAAATTTGAGAACATCCGGCTCGTTAATGCACATCCCGGCATTGTTAACCAATATATCGATTCGGCCAAAACGCGCGGCTACCTGATCTATGGCCCGCTGTGGCTCTCCTTCACGGGTAATGTCCGCAAGAATAAACTGATAATCTACCCCACACTCTTCTACCAGATGCCGGGTTTCCCCTTCGTCGTCCGCAATGGCGATAACAGCAACATTGGCGCCAGCTTTAGCAAACGCCAGGCTGTATGCCTGCCCCAGCCCGCTGTTGCCTCCTGTGACGATCGCTGTCCTTCCCTTTAGGGAGAACAGGTTCAAACTGAAGTCTGTGATTTTTTCCAACATGATCGTTTCCTGATGGTTTTTAACATTTCACTTTCATTAGCCCTGACCCTGGATAACATTTATACCAATTATTTTCCACAAAACCATGCCTTAGATCCTATTTGTGGAAAATTATCACCATTAAGTTAAATTTAACCTGTTTTTCAGGTTAAATAGGAATAAATACAAATAAATATTGCATTATTATGGTTATTAATTCTTATTTTTATTGAAAAAATGGAATTTTAGACTTTTTGAGAGATGAGTTAATAGGCTGGCGATGAGGAGTGGCTTTGCCGAGGTGGTTATCTCTTCAGCAATCGGGGTACTCATCGGGCTGATTTTCTCGTAACATTGAGCAGAGATGATCGAGGCTTAACATCGGAAATAAATCATGATAAAGATTGATTACAATAGTTTGAATGTATTGGAAAAGAAACTATTAGACAGCACCAAGGAATGCATTCAGCATAATTCAACGGTTTCTATTACTGAGCTGAGTGCTCAGTTTGATGTTTCAACGTCAAAAATCTCCAAGTTTGTTAGAAAGCTGGGGTTTGAATCTTTCAAACAATATAAAAAATTTATTATCAGCGAACATAATGATGCTCCCCCGGCAAAACCATCAAGCGAGCTACAGCGCATATCAGACTATATCGCTAACTTTGACGATAACCTTGCTCATGATTTTTGGTTAAAGATAAAAGATTGCAATAAGCTGATTATCTATGGGCTAGGCCCTTCTTACATTTGCGCTGATTACTTTGCCTATCGTCTGCGGATTTTTTCTGATGTATTTTCGCTAGCGACCAATGAAGTGACTACCGTCAGAAACTCTGACAGCAAGGACACTAAACTCCTGGTGCTATCGACTACCGGGCAATTCAAATCTTTTGATGAAGAATTATCCGATTTAAATTACAAAGAGATAATCTTTTTATTTGAAGAGTTCCGCTACTTCCCCAAATTGCAGCAAAACACGCTTTTTTATCTTACCAATAGCGGTGGCAACAGTAAGCTAAAGCCCTATGAGAAATCACGGACGTTATTTTTTATTTTTCTAGAGGAAGTGATACAAAAATTCATGCCTAATACTTAGCCTAGCGAAATAGCGTAGAGGGGCACCTATTCGGTGCCCCTGGAAAGATCAATTACCTTTTCTTCGACAGATTCATCCAGGTTTGCACCACGGTATCCGGGTTAAGCGACAAACTGTCGATCCCCTGATCCATCAACCACTCGGCAAAATCGGCATGATCCGACGGCCCTTGGCCACAAATCCCCACGTACTTGCCGTGGCGCTTGGCGGCTTGAATCGCCATGGTCAGCAGCATTTTTACCGCTTCGTTGCGTTCGTCGAACAGTTCGGAAACCACGCCAGAGTCGCGATCCAGCCCCAGAGTTAGCTGCGTCATATCGTTGGAACCGATAGAGAAGCCGTCGAAATGCTCGAGGAACCGATCGGCCAGCAAGGCGTTGGAAGGGATCTCGCACATCATGATCACTTTCAGCCCATTCTCGCCACGCTTGAGCCCCTGACGCGCCAACTCCGCCACCACCGCTTCCGCCTGCGCTACGGTGCGGACAAACGGCACCATAACCTCGACGTTGGTCAGCCCCATATCATTGCGCACCCGTTTCATTGCCTCGCACTCCATGGCAAAGCAGTCACGGAAGCTGTCAGCAACGTAGCGACCAGCGCCACGGAAGCCCAGCATTGGGTTTTCTTCGTGCGGTTCATACTTCTCGCCGCCCACCAGGTTGGCGTATTCGTTGGATTTGAAGTCAGAAAGACGCACGATCACGCGCTTCGGCCAGAATGCTGCGCCCAACGTGGCGATCCCTTCGGTCAAACGGCCCACATAGAACTCGACCGGATCATCATAACCCTGCATCAGCGCACGGATTTCGGCTTGCAGTTCTGGCGTTTGCTGGTCGAACTCCAACAGCGCACGCGGGTGCACGCCAATCATGCGGTTAATAATGAATTCCAAGCGAGCCAGACCCACACCTTCGTTCGGTAGCCGGGCAAAATCGAAGGCGCGATCCGGGTTACCCACGTTCATCATGATCTTCAGCGGGAGTTCTGGCAGCTCGGTGACCGCTGAACTCTGCACGGTGAAGTCCAGCATGTCGCTGTAAACAAAACCGGTATCGCCTTCGGCACAGGACACGGTGACTTTCTGCCCATCTTTCAGCAGATCGGTGGCATGACCACAGCCAACCACCGCCGGGATCCCCAATTCACGGGCAATAATCGCCGCATGACAGGTTCGCCCGCCACGGTTGGTGACAATCGCGGCGGCTTTTTTCATGATCGGCTCCCAGTCCGGGTCGGTCATGTCAGTCACCAGCACATCGCCAGGCTGAATACGATCCATTTCACTGATATCGTAAATCACTTTCACTGGGCCAGCCCCGATGCGCTGACCAATAGCCCGCCCTTCCACCAGCACGGTGCTGTTGCCGTTCAACTGGTAACGCTCCATCACTTTTTCATTGGAGCGCACGGTTTCCGGGCGCGCTTGTACGATCAGCAATTTGCCGGTGTGGCCATCTTTTGCCCATTCGATATCCATCGGGCGGCCGTAATGTTTTTCGATCAACAAAGCCTGATGCGCCAAGGCCTGCACTTCATCATCAGTCAAAGAGAAACGGTTGCACAACGCCTCTGGCACATCTTCGATCCGAACCTGTTTGCCGTGATCTTGTGAAGGTGCGTACACCATGCGGATTTTCTTCGAGCCCAGGTTGCGGCGCACAATGGCTGGTTTACCTTTCAGCAACGTCGGTTTGTGCACATAAAATTCGTCTGGGTTGACTGCGCCCTGCACCACCATTTCACCCAGGCCAAACGCCGAAGTAATAAACACCACCTGATCAAAACCGGATTCAGTATCGATGGTGAACATCACCCCAGACGACGCCAGATCGGAACGCACCATGCGCTGCACGCCCGCAGACAGCGCCACGCCGCGATGATCGTACCCTTGATGCACCCGGTAGGAGATCGCACGATCGTTAAACAATGAGGCAAACACGTGCTTGATCGCCACCATCACGGCATCGATGCCTTGCACGTTGAGAAAAGTTTCCTGCTGGCCAGCAAACGACGCATCTGGCATATCTTCGGCCGTGGCGGAAGAGCGCACGGCAAACGAGGCTGCGCTTTCGCCGTCTGCCAGTTGCTGGTACGCCAGGGTAATTTCGCGCTCGAATTCTGGGTGGAAAGGCGTATCGATCACCCATTGGCGAATTTGCGCACCGGCTTTGGCCAATTGAGCAACGTCGTCAATGTCGGTTTGATCCAATAACTGATAGATGCGTTGGTTAACACCGCTTTGCTCAAGAAAATCATTAAATGCCTGTGCGGTGGTGGCAAACCCGTTTGGTACGGCAACACCCAAATCGGAAAGATTGGTGATCATTTCACCGAGGGAGGCATTTTTACCGCCGACACGGTCAACGTCGTGCATGCCAAGTTGGTTATACCAAAGTACATTACGCAAGTCTGGGCCATTGTTGGACATCGAGACAATCCTTATTGCTATCAGTAGGGTCTAAGCGGATTTTATTTGGTAAGCAGAACCAAGCCAGACTAGCACAATGATCTATAGAAATTGGAAAGGTGAATCGATCAACCCAATAAAGAAAATGGATTTTAAGATAAACACTGAAATAACCGAATTTAAATGGGGATCGTTCCCTTTAGCACTAAACAAATATAATTCAATAAGTTAGATATTTTTATTTTCAAATTAAACACTCATGCTACTCAAAAATGGATTTGTGGAAAATAACATCAATCAACTAAGTACATTCGCCACTAACTCACAAAAACCGTTTTATAAAAAATAAAATCATGTTTTATTAAGAGAGTTAGTGGCCTATTTTTAGACTGGCTGGTTAAAATATGGCTTTATTAATCGCCATTAATCATGATATTCAATCATTCACAGATCACGATATTTCTCACCCCAGGATCACTGTTTTCAGTCAAGGAGTTGTGGATGGAAAGAAGCGTTTTTTATATTTCAGACGGCACGGCCATCACCGCCGAAGTGCTGGGGCATGCGGTGCTGTCGCAGTTCCCCATCAAGGCGACGACCTATACCCTGCCATTCGTAGAAACCGAAGCGCGGGCCCGTGGCGTGTGCCAACAAATTAATGATATTTATCATCAGACTGGGGTTCGCCCGCTGGTGTTCTATTCGATTATCTCTCCAGAAGTACGCCAGGTGATCACCCAGAGTGAGGGTTTCTGCCAGGATATCGTACAAGCACTGGTTGGGCCGTTGCAGGGCGAACTGGGGGTAGAACCCACGCCCATCGCCAATCGCACCCACGGTTTGACTGAAAGCAATCTCGGCAAATATGACGCCCGTATCGCCGCCATTGATTACACTTTGGCGCATGATGATGGTATTTCACTGCGTAATCTCGATCAGGCACAGGTGATCCTGCTTGGCGTTTCGCGCTGTGGCAAAACCCCCACCAGCCTGTATCTGGCCATGCAGTTCGGTATTCGCGCGGCCAATTACCCGTTTATCGCCGACGATATGGACAATTTACAACTGCCCGCCGCGCTAAAACCCTTGCAGCATAAGCTGTTTGGCCTGACGATTGACCCGGAACGGTTGGCCGCCATCCGCGAAGAGCGGCGGGAAAACAGCCGGTATGCTTCACTGCGTCAGTGCCGGATGGAATTGGCAGAAGTGGAAGCCCTGTTTCGCAAAAATCAAATCCGCTACCTCAATACCACCAACTATTCGGTGGAAGAGATCTCGACCAAAATCCTCGATATTCTTGGCATGAGCCGCCGTATGTTCTAAGTAAAGCAGCAGGAAACTGGCCTGCTGCCGCCCACTTTTTACCCTGTCAGGCTTTTTTGCTGAATTTGCTCAACAGAACCGGGTTTCTACGGTTGAATTCAGCGATTTTTGCGTTATTGTGATCGTCATCACTTCCCGGTATTCCTGCCGTAGCGAAGAACAGTTTTAGAGAAAATCATGCACAAAACAGATGAATTGCGAACCGCGCGCATCGACCATCTCGTTACGCCTCAAGCGCTAGCGGAAAAGTTGCCGATCTCAGACGCCATTGCCAATAACGTGACAGCGTCACGCAAACGTATTGAAAACATCCTGATGGGCGAAGACCGCCGCTTGCTGGTAGTTATTGGCCCCTGCTCCATTCACGATCTGGATGCGGCTGCCGATTATGCTGGCCGCTTGAACGTTTTGCGTGAACGCTATCAGGATCGCCTGGAAATCGTGATGCGCACCTATTTTGAAAAACCGCGCACCGTGGTCGGCTGGAAGGGGCTGATCTCCGATCCCGATCTGGATGGCAGCTTTCAGGTCAATCGTGGGATCGAAATGGCCCGCAAGCTGTTGCTGGCCGTTAACCAGCTCGGCCTGCCCACCGCCACCGAGTTTCTAGATATGGTGATCGGCCAGTATATTGCCGATTTGATCAGTTGGGGGGCGATTGGCGCACGCACCACGGAAAGCCAGGTACACCGCGAAATGGCCTCGGCGCTCTCCTGCCCGGTGGGCTTCAAGAACGGCACCGACGGTAATACCCGTATTGCCATCGATGCCATCCGCGCAGCTCGTGCCCGCCATATGTTCCTGTCGCCCGACAAGCACGGCCAGATGACCATTTACCAGACCAGCGGTAACCCATTTGGCCACATCATCATGCGCGGGGGCAAAAAGCCGAACTATCACGCCAATGATGTGGTGGCCGCCTGCGACAGCCTGCGCGAGTTCGATCTGCCGGAGCATTTGGTGATCGACTTCAGCCACGGTAATTGCCAGAAAATGCACCGCCGCCAGTTGGAAGTGGCAGAGAACGTCTGCCAGCAGATCCGGGCTGGTTCAGTGGCGATTACTGGCGTAATGGCGGAAAGTTTCCTGGTGGAGGGTACGCAGAAAATCGTCAGCGGCCAACCGTTGACCTATGGCCAGTCGATTACCGATCCTTGCCTGAGCTGGTCCGACAGCGAACAGTTGCTGGCAATGTTGGCAGATGCGGTGGATACTCGTTTCTGATCGCCTTGAGTGGGGTGTGTCTCACGCCCCACCAGCAGAAATGCGGAGCCCTTGTATGAACAACTCTTTGTTATCTATCCCCTGCGTCACCTTGCAGGGCGAGTTCAAAACGCTGGCTGACTTCTCCGCTCGGGTTTATCTGGTAGTCAACACCGCCAGCCAATGTGGTTTTACCCCTCAGTATCAAGGGCTGGAAAATCTCTGGCAGCGCTACCGCGAACGTGGCTTGGTGGTGCTCGGGTTTCCTTGCAATCAATTTGGCAAACAAGAGCCGGGTAACGCGCTGGAAATCGCCGAATTTTGTAATCTGAATTATGGCGTTAGCTTCCCGCTATTCAGCAAGATCGACGTTAACGGTGCAGACGCCCACCCACTGTTTAGCGAATTGAAACGCCGGGCACCCGGTCTGCTGGGCAGCCAGCGTATCATGTGGAACTTCACCAAGTTTCTCTTCACTGCGGATGGTGCTCGAATTACCCGTTTTGCCCCGTTCACCAAGCCAGAACGCTTGCCCGAGCACATAGAAAAACTGCTTGAGCCTTAGCTCGAGCAGGAAATCTCCAGATGTTTGCCCCAGTCTGGCGGCAACGCGGCGAGATCGTCATATTGCGGATCATCAGCAAACGGCTGTAACAATGCCTGGTGCAGCCGTGCCAGTTTGCTGACATCATGTTGTTCCGCCGCCTCGATCGCCTGCTGAGCCAGATAATTGCGCAAAATCAACCGCGGATTCGCCGCCTTCATCGCTTGCTGACGCTCGGCATCGCTCACTTGTTCTTGCTGCAAGCGCAGGCGGTATTGCTGATACCAATGATCAAACGCGGCGCGATCGATAAACTCATCCCGCAGCGGGGATTGCGCCTGCTGCTGTTCAACCGTGCTCAATAGGCGGAACGTGCGGGTATAATCACGCCCTTCCTGCGCCATCAGGCGCAGCAGGCCAGTCAGCAGATCGTTATCCAGCGTCGACGGCGTGAAAAAGCCCAGCTTGGCGCGCATCTGTTCGCCATAAGCCTGCATTAGCGCGGGTTCATAGGCCGCCAGCGCATCCTGTAACTGTTCGGTTGTCATCAGGCCGGAAAGCGTGTGCGCCAACCGGTGCAGGTTCCACAGCCCGACCGCCGGTTGATTATCGAAAGCGTAACGGCCCTGATGATCCGAGTGGTTACAGATGTAATCCGGTTTGTAATCATCAAGGAAGCCATAAGGCCCGAAATCCAGGGTAAGGCCGAGGATGGACATGTTATCGGTATTCATCACACCGTGCGCAAAGCCGACTGTCTGCCAATGGGCAATCAGGCGCGCGGTACGTTCTACCACCTCGGTAAACCACAGCGAGTAACGCTCTTTTTCTTCAACCCATTGCGGCCAGTGATGGGCAATCACGAAATCCGCCAGTTGCTTCACCTGATCTGCCTGCTTGCGGTAATAGAAATGCTCAAAATGACCAAAGCGTATATGGCTTTCTGCTACGCGCAGCAGCATCGCTCCCCGCTCTGGTTGTTCGCGAAATACCGGTTGTTCGCTGGTTACGATGGTCAACGCCCGCGTAGTGGGGATCCCCAAATGATGCAGCGCTTCAGAGGCCAAAAACTCGCGGACTACCGAACGCAGCACCGCCCGGCCATCCCCCATGCGCGAATAAGGCGTCAAACCCGCCCCTTTCAGGTGCCAGTCCATGCGGCGACCATCCGCCAACCTCTGTTCACCCAGTAAAATCCCTCGGCCATCGCCCAACTGCCCAGCCCAGGAACCAAACTGGTGGCCGCTGTAAACCTGCGCCAATGACTGCATGCCCGGCAACAGCGTTTCCCCTGCCCAAACTGGCGTTTTTTCCGGTGTAAACCAGCTGTCATCCAAACCCAACTCACAGGCCAACGGCTGGCTGTGGTACAGCAAGCGAGCACCTTTGAGTGGCGTTGGATTCAACTCGGTGTAAAAACCGGGCAACTGCTGATAATAAGTATTTTCAAACTGTGGCATAGGCCCTCCATTACCTTCAGTGTAGAGCCTGAGCACGCTGATTAATACGGAGGAATTGCAGGGATAACGCTCTGCCTGTTTACCAGGCAGAGGTGAATGCATTACCGGCGACGCCGGGAAATTTTTAATGCTTTACCACGTTGACCAAAAAAATGCTTTGCGAACGAAAAAATCGCGATAAATAACAAGACTGGGATCACGAGAACAATCATTCCGTCCATTGTTAACCTCATTAGGTGTGTTAGAAATAATCAGCTATTGCTATCGAATCCCGCATCAATCCTTCGCAGAGTTCGTAGATTATCCACACTAATGACAGGCCATAAAAACCCCTGTAGACCTAAAACACCAGCGTTTCTGAGTTTATTGAAGTACTCTTTTTTTTCTATTCCGCAAACGATCACCCCCTTACAGAGCAGATTGATATTTTTCAATAGCGAATCAATAACCACGTCATAACCCGGATGGGTAAACAGCTGCCAGTAAAAGCGTTTATCTACTTTTACGTAGTCAAACAGGCCATCATACAGTGCCGTGAGCGTTGTTTTACCCGAGCCAAAATCATCCAGCCACAGGGTAAAATATTCACTCAATAACCTGACCGTTTGATTGTTTTTTCCCGCAGAAAGATGAGGGAAACTCTCGCTGATCTCAAAATTAATAAACGGCCATTGCTGAACACGCTGGCGTAGCACAAGGTTGCTAATAAGCACATCAGCAATGGTTTCTTCAATATTGATGGTTAATAATACGTCATTCTCAACGAACCATGATGCCTGCTGTTCAACCAGCAGCAATTGTTCATTAAATAATTCAATCCGTTGTTCAGGGGATAATAAATTAACCCCAATTTCCATCGGCATTGCCAGATCGCCATCCGGGCTATTGAAACGACTGAGGATCTCCACCGCCAGTAATCTTCCTTCCATTGAGTAAACCGGGTGGAAGACAGAATGACTAATAAAGTCAGCTTCAAATTTAACTTTCATTTTAATGCCAAAGGATTAACGGCGATTATTCAATGCTATATCAATATATTCTATCGCTCAACCCCACCTAAGATTAATCGTAAATTTTAATGTAATTACCAATACATTATCAATAAATCAATAGTTTAAAGCTATGTTAAAACCATAAATAGTTTAATTATAAATTAATTTATCTTAAGGCTAGGAAACCAGCGGAAGAGTGATTTCTATTCTACTTGAGTTTATGGCGTGCAAGCCCGCCGCCCATTTTATTTATCATTACTGATTTATTTAGAAAAATCCTAAAAAAGGGGAAGCCGAGAGAATGTCATCTGGAACTCTCTCAATATTGGGAATACCACTTAATCATTAATTTTATTTATGTATAAATAACTTCTGTTACACCGTGCATCAGAGCGACCAAGTCATCACTGCCTTGATTTTTGCCATATCTGTACTACCAATGCATTTACCCCAATCAAGACAATAAAACAGCAGCAGTTAACTATCTGCCAGCGTTGATAGCATAAAAAAGGACAGGTTTCCCCGTCCCATACTCTTCATCTGCCCGATAACGCTATTTGATCGTTTCCATCAACCAGTCACGTAACGCAGAAAGCTCGTCTGATTGCTGCGGAAACTGCAATTGCAGACGCTCACAACAGGCTGCCAGCGCCTCACTGCGATAAGGGCACCCCACCAGCATCGTGGCCAAAGCCTGCAAAGGGGCAGGATTAAGGCTGTCGGTAAAGATCTGCGCCCGTACAATCGTGCCCTTTTCCACATCAAAGAAAATATCTACGCCTCCCCAGCTAAAACGCTCATTCAGCAGATGGCTGAACGCAGGCGCTTTACCGAAATTCCATTCCCAACTGCTCTGTTTAGCAAATTGTTGTTCAAAATCAGGTAAGTTGGGGAAAACATCCGGTGAGATCACTTCCGCGGGTGCACTGTCACCATAGTGGGCAAAAAATGCCTGGATGATAGCGTCACAAACCTGCTGATGGTGAATCTCTGGTAAGAATTCCGCCAGATTGGCGACGCGAGAGCGAACGGAAGTAATACCTTTCGCCTGTAGCTTTTTAGGATCGGGGTTGAGGTAATCAGCCAAGCGATTGAGATCGGCGTTCAGCAGCAGAGTGCCATGATGGAAGCCCCGATCTTGCGTCTCGCGATAAGCAGAACCGGATATTTTGCGAACCCCGTCGGCCGTATCTACCACCAGATCGTTGCGCCCGGAAGCTACCGCGTTAATCCCCAACTGCGCCAGCGCGTGCAGAATAATGCCGGTTGAAACGGTTTTATCGTAACCCGGCTTGCCCGCCATAAAGGTAAAACAGGTATTACCGAGATCGTGAAACACCGCACCACCGCCGCTGCTGCGCCGTGCCAGGCGAATGCCGTCCTGCTCCATCCGCCGGGTATTACACTCTTTCCACGGGTTCTGTGATTGGCCAATGACCACGGTTTCCGCATTGCGCCACAGGAACAGGATGTTCTGCGTCGTCATTTCGCGGAAGATACACTCTTCAACCGCCAGGTTGAACCAAGGATCGTAAGAGTCAGAAATTAATAAACGTAAGGAATTCATGGCATTCACCAATAACAATGTGATGCTGCCATGATACACCAGCGCAACAGGTTACACGCTAGATTCGGCGCGCTTGCCAGTAGACTTTCCGCCAATACACATTGTTCAGCGAGGAACGCGTTACACCACGGCTGGTGGAAGCGTGGATAAATTGGTCGTTGGTATCGTAGATGCCGACATGCAGGCCATTCTCACCGCTGCCGGTTTTGAAGAATACCAGGTCGCCCGGCAACAGTTCATCACGCGATACTTTGGTGCCGACACCGGTCTGCTGTTCCGTAGAACGTGGCAATTGCAGGTCAAAACGATCGCGGAAAGTACGGTAGACGAAGCCGGAACAGTCGACACCGCCTTGATCTAAACCACCATAGCGATACGGGGTGCCATACCATTGGCGTAATTGCTCATTCAGTTGCGCGACAACCACGATTGAATCGGACAGGCGGCCATTCGGCGGTGGCGCATGGCTGCTGCAACCGGCCAGAATCAAGCTGACTAATAAAAACCACACACGCATCGCATCGTTCCCTTCACTGAATACGTTGCCACAGAGCCAACACTGAGTAATTTAAATAAGGATAGCGCCGATTTATCTCGCAAGACAGGAAAAAGACAAGCGTTGTGAAGGAGATATCGAGGATTTGTCCGCTATTGGGGGGATTTGACCTTCGCCTTGCTGTTAATCAACCAAACACCAAACAGGATCGACAGGGTTCCCAGCGTTTTCAGCAAAGTCGCCGATTCGTTAAACCAAGGCAGGATCACCGCGGCCAGATAGACCAACGCATAGCTGACGCTCAATAACGGGTAAGCGCGATTCAGTGGCAGGTAACGCAATGCAAAGAACCAGCACAGCATCGACAAGGCATAGCCGAAAATGCCACCACTGACTGCCAGTAACGCCAGCCAATGATGACGTAATAACGCCAGCGTAATATCTGCAAATGATAAGAGCGGGATCTGCGCCATGCCCCATTTCATCAGCAATTGTGCCAACGTCACAAGGAAGACACTGGCGGCTCCCCAAGCATAGCCTTTCATGGATTAAGACTCATCAGCAGTATCCCCAGCATAATCAAAAACACGCCGCACCAGTGGCGCAGCGTGGTGGGTTCATTAAACAGCCAGCGTGCTGCCAAAGTGACCAGCACGAAGTTGAGGCTGAGCATCGGGTAGGCCACGCTGAGCGGCAAACGCTGCAACACGTTGAGCCAGATGAGCATGCCCAACCCCAGAAAGATCACTGCCAGCGCCAACCAACGCAGAGTGGTGTTCAAGCGTCGTTCTACCGCCTGTTCCCAGGTTTGGGCCGCCTGTTTCTGGCATAGCTGCCCTGCGCAGGTCAGCAGGCTGACCAGAATCACCAACCCGTAGGCCATCATGGCTGCTGCTTGTACCACAACAGGGCCAGGCGATGCATTTCGGTAACGCTATCTGGCGCTGGGAGATCCTGCGGTACATGTTCACCACGGGAAAGATGCAGCACCAGTGACACATCGCCCTGCTTGCGTGCCTGCTCCAGCCACTGCGGGAAATCTTCATCGCGGATGTAGTGGCTGCGTGAATCTTCGTAATTCAGGCCGTAGGAAACCTCACCCCGCTGGCTGAACATCAGTATATCGCTGCGCTTCAATTCCCAGGCCAACCCTGCTGCCACACCTACGTTGTCGGCGAGAACATACTGGCTCTGACTCAGAACCGGCAGATTGGCCCGCACAAAGTTTTGCGGTTGCTTGGAGTCAATCACCTGCTGCGGAATGGCATAGCCAATCAGCAAGCAGAGCAGCAACGGACAGGCCGCAGCCCACGTCCAACGCTGTGCATTATTGCGCGCAGAGATCACGGCAAACAGCAGCCAGCCACCAAACGCGATGATACCCAGAATGATTTTCGGATGTTCTTCTGACGTGAACAGATGCACTTTAGGCAATAAATCGAAGCCCATCAATAACAGCGCCACAATACCAATCAGGCCAAACAGACCATTTAGTACCGCATTAGCCTTGAATATCCGGGTGCGCAATTGCGCCACGCAATCTTCCGCATAGGCCGCCATCAGCAAGGCCAACGGGGCCATGCACGGCAGAATGTAAGTCGGTAATTTACCTTTAGCGATACTAAAGAAAATTAGCGGCATCATCACCCAGCTTAACAAGAAGAACAGCTCTGGGCGCTGAGCGCGCTCACGCCAGCCTTTGACCAGTGAACCGGGCAACAGCGCCAGCCATGGCAACACGGCGGCAATCAGGATCGGCAAGTAATACCAGATAGGGGCTTTATGTTGGGCATTCTCTTCGGCAAAGCGCTGAATATGCTCAACCCAGAAGAAATAGTTCCAGTAATCCGGTTCACGCTGGGCCACCGCCAGCGCCCACGGCAGGCTAAGCAGCACAGCAACCACCACCGCGATGGGCCCGTAAATCAGCAATTCTTTGATTTTGCGCTGCTGGATCACAATCGGGATCACCGCAATCACCGGCACCGCCAAGGCCAGGAATCCTTTGGTCATAAAGCCCATGCCACAGGCCAAGCCGAGCAGCACGTAGCCCCCGAGTTTGCCTTTGGTGGTGGTGGCTTTTAACGTCAGGTAATAACTGACCATCGCCGCCGTCAGCCACAGCGAGATCATCGGATCGAGCACGCTGTAAGTCCCGATGCTGAATACCAGGAACATCGACAGGAAGATCAACACCGCCAGATAGGCACGGTGCGCGTTCTTCCACATCAACCACGCCAGTGCAAACACCAGCAGTGCAGCCATGCCGGTACTGAATACCGAAGCGAAGCGCACGGCAAAATTGTTATCGCCAAATAGCCACTGGCTAACGTTGTTGAACCAGTAACCTGCTACCGGTTTTTCAAAATACCGCAGGCCAAGCAGATTAGGGACGACCCAATCGCCCTTCGCCAGCATTTCACGGCTGATCTCGGCATAGCGGGTTTCATCGGGTTGCCATAACAGGCGTCCATTGAGCGGAATCAGATAGACTAGGGCAAAAAAAATGGCCAATACCATGGCCCAGGTTCCTTTCAGCGCTTTCATGAAACGTCTTTTTCCTCTACTTCAGTTTGACAGCCTAACCAGCCTTCACGGCCAGGAAAGGGGGCTCGCGTGATGCGGCCCAACGGCAGCGACGACGGATCCTGTGGCAACAAGGCACTCAGCGGGCAGAATTCAATGCCCTGCTGCTGCGCACGCTGCAACAGATCTTCAAACATGGCCGCCTGAGACATCCCCTCCACCTCGGTATGAATGGTGTACACCGGCACGCCCCGATCGTTTTCGATCGCATGCAGAATGTAGTCATTGAAGTCGGCGATGCTGACTTCGCTGCCAATCACTTCATCAAAGGTAGGGAGTGTGACGGGAATTTGCACCGTTCCAGGTTGACCGTTGTTTAATAGCGGACGAAACGGGTGTGTGCCACGGCAATCGCTGTTGTACTGAAAATCAAAGCCCTGCTTCACCTCGACAACACGCTGGTCGGCACGCCAGCCAGCCACTGCTGAGAACTTGACCGGTTGCCCGGTGCTCGCAGTCAGTGCGTCAACGCCCAACTGCACTTGCCGCGTCAATTCCTGTTCCGACCAGCGCGCCACTCGAGCCTGCCAACCTTGATGATCCCAGGCATGCAGCCCCACTTCATGACCCGCCTCGGCGGTACGTTTCATCAACGGCCCTAACGAGCGGGAGATGTTACGCCCCGGCCAGGCAGTGCCCGCCAGCAGAATATCCCAGCCGTACAGCGAAGCCGCATTTGAGCGCAGCATTTTCATCAGAAATTGAGGACGAAGGAGGCGCCACAAGTGGCGCCCCATATTGTCCGGCCCAACACTGAAGAAGAAGCTGGCCTGAATATCGTACTTATCGAACAGCTCCAGCAAACACGGCACCCCTTCACGGGTGCCGCTGAAGGTATCTACATCAACTCGCAGGCCGACCTTCTTCATGCACCATTACCTTCCTCTACCGTGGTACGCAGGAAGTAATCCAGCGTATCGGCAACGGTCTGTTGCATGGCGATGGTTGGCTGCCAGTCCAGCAAACGGCGCGCATTTTTGATGCTTGGGGTACGGTGTTCAACGTCCTGATAACCCTTGCCGTAGTAGCTGCTGCTTTCCACGTCTTTGAAACCGGCAAACGGTGGGAAATTGCCACGCAACGGATGGTTGTTGAAGCTTTCCAGCAGCATTTCCGCCAGTTCACGAATGCTCGCTTCATTGGTCGGGTTACCGATGTTAACGATCTGACCGTCACACTGCCCATGACGGTTTTCAATAATGCGATACAGCGCTTCGATGCCGTCATTGATATCGGTAAAGCAGCGCTTCTGCGCACCACCGTCAACCAGTTTGATCGGCGAACCTTCAACCAGGTTGAGGATCAACTGAGTGATAGCACGTGAAGAGCCAATGCGTGCCGCATCCAGATTATCCAGGCGTGGCCCCATCCAGTTGAACGGACGGAACAGCGTGAACTTCAGGCCTTCTTTCGCGCCATAAGCCCAGATTACGCGGTCCAACAGCTGCTTAGACACGGAGTAAATCCAGCGCTGCTTGCTGATTGGCCCCACGATCAGACGCGAATTGTCTTCATCAAACTCTTTATCATCACACATACCGTAAACTTCAGAGGTGGATGGGAAGATGATGCGTTTGTTGTACTTCACACAATCACGGACGATTTTCAGGTTTTCTTCAAAATCCAGTTCAAACACTTTCAGTGGATTACGGGTGTATTCGATCGGTGTAGCGATCGCCACCAGCGGCAATACCACATCACATTTCTTGATGTGATACTCGATCCACTCGGAATGAATGCTGATATCCCCTTCCACAAAGTGGAAGCGCGGGTTATCCAGGAACCGGCTGATGGCGTCGGAACCAATGTCCAGGCCATAGATGTCATAGCGATCTTCACGCAGCAGACGTTCAGTCAGGTGGTTACCGATAAAACCGTTAACCCCGAGGATCAGCACACGGGTTCTACGTTTCATGGCCGCACTTGGCTTCGGAGCCAGGCGCACATCGGTAACAATGCCCATCTCCAGCGCCAGACGCGAACCCTGCACGTATAAGCCAGATTCACTTTGGCCTGCGACGATCTCCAACGCGCCATCACCACAGGCAATGATCAGCGGCGAAGTGCTCAACACGGTACCCGGCTGTTTGCCATGCTGGGTGTCCAGCACGCGTGAGCGCCACACGGTCAGTTTGCGCTGGCCAAGATAGCTGAAGGCACCTGGGTAAGGTTCGGTTACGGCGCGCACCAGATTGTCGATCTCGCGGGCGGATTTATGCCACTGAATCTCGCCATCGGCGGCGGTGCGGCGGCCAAAATAGCTGGCCTCTGCTTCATTTTGCTTGGTAAAGGTTGCCGTGCCGTTTTTCAGCTTTGGCAGTTGCTGTTTCAACAAACTCTGTGCAGCTTCCAACACTTTCTTATGCAACGTCAGCGCGGTGTCGCTGTCTGTGATAGCCACTGTTTGCTGGCCGACGATGTCGCCCGCATCTGGATGCTTGACCATCTTGTGCAGCGTGACGCCGGTTTCTGTCTCGCCATTCAGCAGCGCCCAGTTAACCGGCGCACGCCCGCGATAGCGTGGTAACAGTGAACCATGCAGGTTAAAACCGCCCTTCGGTGCCAGCGCCAGCACTTCTTCGCTCAGCATGTTGCGGTAGTAGAAAGAGAAAATGATGTCAGGCTGTAATTCGCGGATACGCTCAACCCACAGCGGGTGGTTCACGTCTTCCGGCGCATACACCGGTAAATCCAGCTCAGCCCCTTGACGGGCAACAGAAGAGAAGAAGTTGTTTTCACCAGGATCGTCGGTATGGGTGAACACTGCCTTCACGTCATAGCCCGCTTCAGTCAGTGCTTGTAAGCCAGCACAGCCGATATCATGGTAAGCAAATACAATAGCTTTCATCATTCTTCTTCCTGAGTATTTTGGGTCTGCTTATCGCCGACCACTTTCTGAACAAAATAACGAGGGCGGGCGCGGACATCATTGTAAATCCGGCCGATGTACTCCCCCAGCAAACCCATGCCGACAAACTGTGCGCCAATGAAGGTGAAAAGCACCGCAAACAGAGTGAACACCCCGCCCGCCGCCCATTCAGGCCCCAAGATCAAACGCAGGGCGATCAACAACACCGCCAAGACAAACCCGGACAACGCAATCACACTGCCGACAACGCTGAGCAAACGCAGCGGCGTGGTCGTCAGGCAAGTGATCAGGTCATACATCAGGTTGATCAGCTTCATCAGGCTGTATTTGGAATCACCGAATTCACGTTCGGCGTGACGCACCTCGATTTCAGTGGTGCGCCGGGCGAAAGTATTCGCCAGAATGGGGATAAAGGTACTGCGTTCGTGACAGTGCAACATCGCTTCAATAATATGACGACGATAAGCACGCAGCATGCAGCCGTAATCACCCATCGACTTACCGGTCGCGCGCTGGATCATCATATTGATCATGCGCGAAGCCGACTTGCGGAACCAGGAATCCTGACGGTTGGCACGCACGGTACCCACTACGTCATATCCCTCTTCCGCCACGCTGACCAAGCGGGGAATTTCTTCTGGCGGGTTTTGCAGATCGGCATCCAGGGTGATCACCAGATCGCCACTGACCTGATTGAAACCGGCCATGATGGCAGAGTGCTGACCGTAGTTACGATTCAGCAATACCGCAATAATGCAACTGTCTGGCTGTTCAGCGGCCGCCGTCAGCATCTCGGCAGAATTATCACTGCTACCATCATCAACCAGAATAATTTCATAGGGTTGGGCTAATTGCTTACAGGCGGCAGTGGTACGTTCCAGCAACGCAGGTAAACTTTCCTGCTCGTTGAATACCGGGATGACCACCGAAACTTTCTTAATCGGTTCAGCGCGAGACACGAGATGACTCCACAACAGAAGATAAGGCATTGACCACGCGATCGACATCAGCTTCGGTCATATCAGGGAATAGCGGTAAGGTGCATAAACGCGCCGAATTCCATTCGGTATTAGGCAACGAAAGCTGCGGATAACGCTCACGATAGAATTTTTGCGTATGGGCGGCACGGAAATGCAGGCCGGTGCCCACACCGACGTCTTTTAACCGTTCCATCAGTTGGTCACGATCGATGCCACAGCGTTCCGCATCAACGCGGACCATAAACAGGTGCCATGCGTGGTCGTGCGGGTAATCCGGCAACCCCAACGGCTGGAAAGGAGAATCTTTCAGCGCCTCGAGGTAACGTTCAGCCAACGCTTTGCGCCGCGCATTCAGTTCCGGCAGGCGCGCCAGTTGCACTACGGCAATCGCGGCGTGAATATCGGAAAGGTTGTACTTATAGCCCGGTTCAACCACTTCAGCCTGCGGTTTGCGCCCTTGCAACTGACGATCGAAGGCGTCTACCCCCAAACCGTGGAACTTCAGGCAACGCACGCGATCGGCCAATGCGTCATCATCGGTAGCAATCAAGCCACCCTCGGCGCAGGTCAGGTTTTTGATCGCATGGAAGGAGAAAATCGCAGTACCGCGTGCGCCGACCCACTCGCCATTAAAACGAGTGCCCACCGCATGGGCCGCATCTTCAATCAGGGGGATCTTATGACGTTCGGCCACATCACGCAGCGCATCCATCGGTAATGGCGCACCTGCATAATGAACAGGAATGATCGCTTTGGTACGTGCCGTGATTGCTGCTTCTACATCGGCGGCGCTGACCATTAACGTATCGCGGTCAACATCGATCATCACAGGCGTTGCGCCAAGCAGTTCGATCATGTTTAGCGTGGAAACCCAGGTCTGCGAAGGCGTAATTACCTCATCACCTGGCCCAATACCCAGTGCCATTAAGGTGACATGCATGCCTGC
Source organism: Serratia sp. YWN4 (assembly GCF_055790845.1). NCBI lineage: Bacteria > Pseudomonadati > Pseudomonadota > Gammaproteobacteria > Enterobacterales > Yersiniaceae > Serratia > Serratia sp. YWN4. The sequence goes on along the minus strand of NZ_CM147696.1, from coordinate 2,556,864 downwards.
GGTCGCAGAACAAACGACAACAGCATGTTTACATCCGAAGGTTTTACAAAACTCACTTTCCAACTGCTGATTCTGTGGCCCGGTGGTGATCCAGCCGGAACGCAGTACCTTTTCTACCGCCGCAATTTCTTCATCACCAATAGCCGGGCGTGAAAAAGGCAGGAATTGATCCATAGTTAGACCTCAAACGTCTCGAATTTCTTTAAGCCACTGTAAAACTGTTTCATTTAACCAATGTTAAACGCCAGAGAGAATGATTCCTGGTGGGTAAACTGCCAATGTACGTCGGTAAGCTTAACTAAACCTTAAGCTGTAAATGACTGTCAGGAAGTTTTCCGAAAGACATTGCCATTGACAAAAATAAAAATACTCATTGCAATCAAAATGTTGCGTTATTATAGTTTTCTATTTACCGCGTCTAGCGTAGCACGCCATTGACGTTTTTCAACGAAAGAATCTGTTTTTGGGGGAAGAATCAGATAATAGATTGATGATTTGCAGGCGATCTATCAAAAATCTAACTGATTAAAATAGCAGCAAAAAAATCCAGCTATGCCGTTTTGGTCATAATCCAACGCTGGTCACCCAACGCCTGTAAGTGAAAATCAACGTCATAAATACGTGACAGCATCTCTGGCTCCATCACGTTGTGCGTACTCCCTTGTGCCACCAGCCGCCCAGCATGCAATAACCAGACACTATCGGCCTGCTGCAACGTATGGTTCAAATCATGTGCACAGATCAGCGCACTGCGGCCGCTGTGACAAAACTCCCGCAACAGGCGGTCAAGCGCCACTTTCTGCGCAACATCCAGGCTATTGGTGGGCTCATCAAGCAACAGTAACTGGCTATGTGGGTTGACAGTAGGCCACACCTGCAACAGAACCGCAGCCAGACGCACCCGCTGCCATTCGCCACCGGATAACTGAGTCAGCATGCGTGATAGCTTGTCTGACAGTTTCAAGCGCTCAGATAAATAAAGGATGGTGTTTTCTAACTCACGTTCATCCGAACCCACAGGTTGATGCAAAGCGAGGTATTGGAATACCGGCATCAGAGCAACAGGTGGCTGCTGCTGGCAGAGATAAGCGCGGCGCATCGCCAATTCATAACCTGGGTAATCATCCATTGGCCTGCCCGACAACAGAACTTCCCCCTGCCCCGGCAGGATCCCTGCCAGCCTTGCCAGCAGCGTACTTTTCCCGGCACCATTAGGGCCGATCAGGTGAACCTGCAACCCAGCACTGATTTGCCCTGAACAAGGGGCAAAACGACCTTCTATTCCCACCTGGCTGAGTTGCAGCATGTTTTAATGGCCTCTTTACTTCGCCAGCGCCAGCTTGACCGCTTGTATCACGACCGGATCCTCCGGCGTCATATCGGGAGAGAAACGCTGGATCACCGTGCCATCGCGGCCAATCAAGAATTTCTCAAAGTTCCACAGGATATCGCCCGTTTGTTTTGGTGCGCGCCCCTTGCTGCTCATACGCTCTAAAAACTCACTGCCTTCAGGGGTGACAGCCTGTGATTGTGCGGCAATCAATGCCTGATAAAGCGGATGACGATTCGTACCATTCACCTCAATTTTGGCAAACATCGGGAATTTGACGCCAAAAGTACCGCGGCAGAAGGCCAGGATCTCTTCATTAGTACCGGGTTCCTGCCCCAGAAACTCATTGGACGGGAAACCCAACACGGCAAAACCTTGCTCATGATAGGCTTCATAGAGTTTTTCCAGACCTTCATATTGCTTGGTCAGGCCACATTCCGAAGCAACGTTAACCACCAGCAGCACTTTCCCTTGATACACACCCAAGGTAGTCGGCTGGTTTTCAATAGTTTGCAGCGGAACGGCATAAATTGGCTTACTCATCAGATTTTATCCTATGGTTTTATTTGCAGGTGAAGCAGAGAAAGTGCCACCGGTTCATAGCGGTAGCTCACTTACCTTACGCTTTTTGACCGAGTCAGTAACCAGATAAATAGCGGTGCGCCCAGTGTGGCAGTCACTACGCCGATGGGGAGTTCTGCGGAGAGCAGCGCGATACGCGCAACGACGTCGGCCACCAGCAACACGCCGGCCCCTGCCAACGCACAGCCGGGCAACAGGAAGCGCTGGTTGGTCAAGCCACTGAGCCGTAGCATATGAGGGATCACCAAGCCTACAAAACCAATCACCCCTGCCAGTGCCACACTGGCTCCCACCAGCCAGCCGATCGCCAGCACCAACAAGTTGCGCCACAGATGAAGAGAAAGCCCCAGTTGCCGGGCCTGAATTTCACCCAGCGCCATCAGATTTAGCGCTTTACCCTGCGCGCATAGCCACAGCAGCACCGGCAACAATATCAGCAGCAACCATTTTTGCCGCCAGTCGACCCCACCAAAACCACCCATCATCCAATACATCAGTTGCCGCAGATCGAGGCTAGAGCTGAAATAAACCGCCCATGTCATGATGGCGCTACAGACAATGCCCAACGCCACTCCCACCAATAGCAGGCGTGCATTGCTCATTCGGCGACGGCGGGCAAAGCTCAATAATAGGAAGGTCATCACCAGTGCGCCGAGGATCGCACTCAGGCTCATCAAGGCAACCGGCAATAATCCGTTGCCGAACAGCACCGTCAGAACCAGTGCCACGCCAGCCCCATTCGCCACACCAAGCAATCCAGGCTCTGCCAGCGGGTTTTCAAACAGCGCCTGCATCGCCGCTCCCGCAACTGCCAAGCTGGCCCCCACCAACATGACCGCCAGCGCTCGCGGCAGGCGCAGTTGCCAGACAAATAGCCGCGCAGACTCACTCAGCCACTGAGTGGGCCAGATCCAGACATCCCCGGCACTCAGGCTGAAGACAAAAGCCACCACAACGCCCAGCGTCAACAGTGACAAATGGCGTTTATCGCGTTGGCGCTGATTTTGCTGCAATAACGTGAACGTTTGGTGGGTAGGCATAGGCGCAACAATTCCTGCAGACCGTTGTCATGGCCTGATAATTAACATCTTGCAGCGAATATTAAGAGGTTAGCGCCGTGAGGGAAAGGGTTGTGTCGCAGATCGGCCAGGAAAACAGCGGCTAGCACTGCCGATCACCCAACAGGTGATGGCAATACTAACCGCGGGTGAATCAATTAGTGGCGCGGATCGTTGTTGTTTTGTGGATAAGGCCGACTGTGGGCATTATGGCTATCGTTGCGGTTATTGCCACGATCGCCATCATCGTGCGCATTACGATCATTGTTACGATCGCCATGGAACGGATTCCTGCCGCGCTCAGCATGGCCGCGAGGATCCGATGGCTGCCAACGCCCGCCATCCCAATACATGCCGCGTTCATTCCGTTCCCCGACACTCTGCCCCTGATGCGCATGCCACCACTGTGGCGGACGCCAGTCATAGCCATCCCAGTAATAGCCACGTTTGTCTTGATCGCCCAGGTGCAGTGAAACACCAGGTACATTGATATCAATAGAGACATTCGCCTGGGCTGCCACCGGCAGCAGCAGAGGTAAACACACCAGCAACAGGATCTTTTTCATTGATAATCTCTCTTTATTGCAAAACTGAGAAGGTTATATCAGTGCAGCTATTTCACGCCTATCGCTTCAAAGCCTATTTTCAGATCGTTTTCGCGCCCTTTACACAATCCCTACATTGTCACCATCCCTATTTAATTAATACATACGCTAACAGAGCTTAACGAATAATTGACGCACTGATTTCGCCATGGTTATTTATAATCATCTGACACTCATCTAAGGGTATTATTATGATTAAGCGCATTGGGGTTTTATTAGCCATAGCTTTGCTCACTACGGCTCTGTCTGCCTGCTGTTTCGGCCCGCGTGGCGGCCATGGCGGCGGTTCACACGGTGGTGGCTCGGGTCATTACTATCATTAACCCAGAGACTATGACCCCTGAGTTATTTTCAGCGTACTATTAAAATAAAGCGATATAGGAATGCTCTGTAAATATCATCAAGTGCATTTGTAGCAGTAAATATAATTGGTAAGATTGCCTACTGTTTCCATGTTAGTGAGAAATAGGGTAACACCACGTTCCTGAGTAATAGAAATGACCATGGGTAACAGTAATGAAAATAATAAAAAACAGGTAACAAGATATTCCCACATAATGTCACCGTTCAAATTATGACTCTGTATGAAATAAGAAAAAGGCCGCAAACGCGGCCTTTTTGGTGTTACGCAACTTATTCTTTCGGGCTCGCGTTTTCCACCCGGCTTTTTAGTTTTTGCCCCGGACGGAAAGTGACCACGCGGCGCGCCGTAATCGGAATGTCCTCACCGGTTTTCGGGTTGCGTCCCGGACGTTGGTTCTTGTCACGCAAATCAAAATTACCAAAACCTGACAGTTTTACCTGCTCACCGTTCTCTAAAGCCCGACGGACCTCTTCAAAGAACAGTTCTACCAGATCTTTGGCGTCCCGTTTGCTAAGCCCGAGCTTCTCAAACAGGTGTTCTGACATTTCAGCTTTAGTAAGCGCCATAGGTTCAATCCCTCAAGGATGCTTGGAATCGCTGTTTTAGAGCCTCTACGCATCTTGCAACGGTAGCGGCGATCTCCTCTTCTTCCAGTGTACGAGCGGTATCCTGCAATACCAGACTGATAGCCAGGCTCTTGTAACCCTCTGCTACGCCCTTGCCACGGTACACATCAAACAAGTTTACGCCAACTACCTGATTTGCGCCAACTTTCTTACACTCTGCCAAAATATCTTCTGCGGCGACGTTTTCAGCCACGACAACCGCGATATCACGACGGTTTGCAGGGAAGCGAGAAATTTCACGCGCTTGAGGTACGGCGCGGGTTGCGACCTTATTCCACTCCAGTTCAAACACCACAGTACGGCCGTTAAGATCCAGTTTACGCTCAAGTTCTGGGTGAACCACACCAATGAAACCTACGCGCTCACCGTGCAAATAAATCGCCGCACTTTGCCCTGGGTGGAGGGCCGAATGGGCCTCTGCCTTGAACTGAATTTCAGATAACTTACCTGTCAGCTCAAGCACAGACTCCAGATCCCCTTTCAAATCATAGAAGTCCACCGGCTTTCTTGCCAGATCCCAGTGTTCTTCATGGGTATGCCCGGCAATCACGCCAGCCAGCATGACGTCCTGGCGGATCCCCAGATTCGCCGTAGTATCAGGCACAAAGCGCAGGCCGCTTTCAAACAGACGCGCTCGAGTTTGCTGACGATTCTGGTTGTACACTACCGCAGACAGTAAACCCGTCCACAGCGACAGGCGCATAGCAGACATTTCTACCGAGATCGGGTTTGGCAGGATCAGCGCTTCTTCACCCGGATGCAGCAGCGCCTGTACTTTCGGATCGACAAAACTGTAAGTAATTGCTTCTTGGAAGCCGTGATCGACCAGCAGGGTTTTTACCCGCTTCAGCGCCAGATCGGATTCACGATGCGTTGTCATCACCAGATCGGCACGCACAGGGACGTCTGGAATATTGTTGTAGCCGTATACACGAGCGACTTCTTCTACCAGATCTTCTTCGATCTCCATATCAAAACGCCAGCTTGGCGCAACTGCCAACCAGTTGTCACCCTGCTCGGTTACCTGGCAGCCGAGGCGGCGCAGGATATCGCTCACCTGCTCGGCAGGCACCACATGGCCAATCAGGCGATCCAGCTTTTCACGGCGCAATGTGATAGAGGCACGTTTCGGCAACGCGTTTTCATCGGTCACATCAATGATAGGCCCAGCTTGACCGCCACAGATATCAATCAGCAAACGAGTTGCACGCTCCATAGCCTTATACTGCAATGCCAGATCCACACCACGCTCGTAACGATGGGAAGCATCGGTATGCAAACCATGACGACGCGCACGGCCAGTAATCGACAGCGGGCTGAAGAACGCACATTCCAGCAGCACATCCTGGGTTTCGTCATTCACACCAGAATGCTCACCGCCAAAAATGCCGCCCATTGCCAGCGCTTTGTGATGATCGGCAATCACTAGGGTATCTGCATTCAATTTAGCTTCGTTGCCATCCAACAAGCGCAGCGTTTCGCCTTCAGATGCCATACGCACCACGATCCCACCTTCGATGCGGTTCAGATCGAACGCATGCATCGGCTGGCCAAGTTCCATCAGCACGTAGTTGGTAACATCAACCACGGCATCAATAGAGCGAATCCCACAGCGGCGCAGTTTTTCCCGCATCCACAACGGTGAAGGGGCTTTCACGTTGATCCCTTTCACCACACGGCCCAGATAACGCGGGCACGCCTGCGGTGCGTCTACTCGGATTGGCAGCGTGTCGGTAATGGTGGCAACAACCGGACTCATATCTGGTTCGTTGAGCGGCAACTGATTCAGCACGGCAACGTCACGCGCAACGCCAATGATGCCCAGGCAATCCGCACGGTTCGGGGTGACGCTGATTTCGATCGCGCTATCATTCAGCTTTAGATACTCACGAATATCAGTACCGATCGGCGCGTCTTCTGGCAGCTCAATAATGCCGTTATGATCGTCAGAAATCGCCAGCTCGGAAAACGAACACAGCATACCTTCTGAAGGTTCGCCACGCAGCTTGGCGGCTTTGATTTTGAAATCACCCGGCAATACCGCGCCAACGGTGGCAACCGCCACTTTTAAACCAGCACGGCAGTTTGACGCACCACAGACGATGTCCAGCAGACGATCGCCACCCACATCAACCTTGGTGACGCGCAATTTGTCGGCGTTAGGATGCTGCCCACACTCCACTACGTGGCCAACCACCACGCCGTTAAAAGCACCAGCTACCGGCTCAACGCCGTCTACCTCCAGGCCTGCCATGGTGATTTGATCGGACAATGCTTCGCTGCTGATGGCCGGGTTTACCCACTCGCGCAACCAGAGTTCACTGAATTTCATGTGATATTCCCGCCTTACTTAAACTGTTTGAGGAAACGCAGATCGTTTTCGAAGAATGCGCGCAAATCGGTGACGCCGTAACGCAACATCGTCAAGCGCTCCATGCCCATGCCGAAGGCAAAACCGGAGTAAACTTCCGGATCGATACCTACATTGCGCAGTACGTTCGGATGCACCATGCCACAACCTAACACTTCCAACCATTTACCATTTTTGCCCATCACATCAACTTCTGCGGAAGGCTCAGTAAACGGGAAGTAGGAAGGACGGAAACGAACCTGCAAATCTTCTTCAAAGAAGTTGTTCAGGAAATCATGCAGCGTGCCCTTCAGATTGGTAAAGCTGATGTTTTTATCGACAATCAGCCCTTCCATCTGATGGAACATCGGGGTGTGCGTTTGATCATAATCGTTACGATAGACGCGGCCCGGTGCGATAATGCGGATCGGTGGCTGCTGGTTCTTCATGGTACGGATCTGCACGCCAGAGGTCTGGGTACGCAGCAAACGCGTAGCGTCAAACCAGAAGGTATCGTGATCGGCACGCGCAGGGTGATGAGCTGGAATATTCAGCGCGTCAAAGTTGTGATAATCGTCTTCGATTTCCGGGCCGGTTTCGACAGAGAAACCCAGTTCGCCGAAGAAAGTTTCAATACGATCGATGGTGCGGGTCACCGGGTGCAGACCGCCATTCTCTAAACGACGACCTGGCAGTGAGACATCAATAGTCTCAACCACCAGGCGTGCGTTCAGTACGGCAGATTCCAGCATGTTCTTGCGCGCATTCAGCGCATCCTGAACGTCCTGTTTTGCCTGATTGATTACCGCTCCGGCAGCCGGGCGCTCTTCCGCTGGCACTTCACGCAGTGACTGCATCTGCAAGGTGAAATGACCTTTTTTGCCTAAATATTCGACGCGTACCAAATCTAACGCGGCAACATCCTGGGCATCTTCTATGGCTGCCTTGGCTTTGGCAACCAGCTCTGCGAGATGTGACATTGCTTTCCTCTTCCTTTGGCCATGACGGCCCGCTAAGTTATGATTGATTATTATTCGAGCACGCCTTTGGCCTTATCCTCAATGAATTTCACGTTGCAACCCACAGCACTACGGTTTGAAAGGCGAAGAAGATGGCCAAAAACAAAAAAGCCTCCGCATTGGGAGGCTCAGGCGCTACTTTTCGTTTCTTTTCTTACGCCGATGCCCCCTGAAATCAGGCGCTAAAGTAAAAAAAGAAACGGAAAATAGCAGAGTGCATGCTTGCATTACCTTGTCGATTGATTGACGACCAGTTTGATAGTGGATGCCAATAAAAGTCAATATTTGTCTCTGAAAAATAACAATTAAAAGAGGGAGCAAGCTCCCTCTTTCGTCTTTCTTACACCAGAGCCGCTTTCGCTTTTTCAACCAGTGCGCCAAAGGCCACTTTGTCGAATACTGCGATATCAGCCAGGATCTTACGGTCAATTTCAATAGAGGCTTTTTTCAGGCCGTTAATGAACTTGCTGTAAGACAGGCCGTTCTGACGGGAAGCGGCGTTAATACGTGCAATCCACAGCTGACGGAACTGACGCTTACGTTGACGACGGTCACGGTAAGCATACTGGCCTGCTTTGATTACTGCCTGGAAGGCAACACGATAGACGCGCGAACGGGCACCGTAGTAGCCTTTCGCCTGCTTCATAATTTTCTTGTGACGTGCGCGTGCAATTACACCACGTTTTACGCGAGCCATATGCTCTCTCCTAAAGTCTTATTCTTGATTCAAAAAATGTGGCTTATGCGTACGGCAGGCACGCAGTAACCAGGACCAGATCGTTCTTAGACACCATGCCTTTCGGACGCAGGTGACGTTTACGCTTGGTTGCTTTTTTGGTCAGAATATGACGCAGGTTAGCATGTTTACGCTTAAAACCACCGCTGCCGGTTTTTTTGAAGCGCTTGGCTGCACCACGTACAGTTTTAATTTTTGGCATGTTAATTAAATCCACTTCGCATTGTTAAACAACGAATCAGTGAGGCGAATAAAACCCACGCACGCTTGCACGGCGCGGGTTCAATTACTTGGAAGCCTTACTGTTTCTTCTTGGGTGCGAGCACCATAATCATCTGACGGCCTTCGATCTTCGTAGGGAAGGATTCGACCACTGCCAGATCAATATCTTCACACAGGTCTTTACGGACGCGGTTAAGCACTTCCATACCGATCTGCTGGTGCGCCATTTCACGCCCACGGAACCGCAGGGTGATTTTGGCTTTATCGCCATCTTCCAGAAAGCGAATCAGGTTGCGTAGTTTGACCTGATAGTCGCCATCATCGGTGCCAGGACGGAATTTGATTTCCTTAACCTGGATAACTTTTTGCTTCTTCTTCTGTTCTTTGGTCGACTTGCTCTTCTCATAGAGGAATTTGCCGTAATCCATGATCCGGCAAACTGGCGGCTCGGCATTTGGGCTGATTTCTACTAAATCGACGCCCGCTTCCTCAGCTTTTTCAAGAGCTTCATTCAGACTGACAATACCAATCTGCTCGCCATCGACGCCGGTTAGGCGAACTTCTTGCGCGCGAATTTCTCTGTTAATGCGATTTGGACGCGCCGGTTGAACTCGTTTTCCGCCTTTAATACTTTATTCCTCCAGTTGATGAAGACTACGGCTGCGAATCTCTTTCAGCAGCTTGTCTACGACGTCACTCACGTCAAGGCTCCCCAAGTCTTTGCCACGGCGGGTACGAACGGCCACTTTGCCTGATTCGACCTCTTTATCACCGCACACCAACATGTAAGGAACTCGACGTAAAGTATGTTCGCGAATTTTAAAGCCAATCTTCTCGTTTCTCAAGTCCGCTTTTGCCCTAATCCCTGCATCTTGCAGTTTTTTGGTCAATTGCTGGACGTAATCAGACTGGCTGTCGGTGATATTCATCACCACTACCTGCACTGGAGCAATCCAGGTTGGGTAGAAACCGGCATATTCTTCGGTAAGGATACCGATGAAGCGCTCCATGGAGCCAAGAATAGCACGGTGAATCATTACCGGTACCACGCGTTCGTTGTTTTCGCCGACGTACGACGCGCCTAGACGGCCCGGTAAGAAGAAATCGAGTTGCACGGTACCACATTGCCATGCGCGATCCAAACAATCATGCAAGGTAAATTCAATTTTTGGACCGTAGAAGGCACCCTCACCCGGCTGATATTCAAACGGAATCCCGTTTTCGGCCAGCGCGGCGGCCAGATCGTCTTCAGCACGTGTCCACATATCGTCAGTACCGATACGCTTCTCTGGGCGAGTAGACAATTTCACCGCAATTTTTTCGAAGCCAAAGGTGCCGTACATATCGTAGACCATCTTGATGCAGTCGTTCACTTCAGCACGCACCTGATCTTCAGTACAGAAGATGTGGGCATCGTCCTGGGTGAAACCACGGACACGCATCAGACCATGCAGCGAACCTGAAGGCTCGTTACGATGACAACTACCGAACTCGCCCATGCGCAGCGGCAGGTCGCGGTAAGACTTCAGGCCTTGATTGAAGATCTGCACGTGGCCCGGGCAGTTCATCGGCTTGATGCAGTATTCACGGTTTTCTGACGACGTAGTGAACATGGCGTCTTTGTAGTTTTCCCAGTGGCCGGTTTTTTCCCACAGCACACGGTCCATCATGAACGGCCCTTTCACTTCCTGATACTGGTACTCTTTGAGCTTCATGCGCACAAAGGCTTCCAGTTCGCGGAAGATGGTCCAACCGTCGTTGTGCCAGAACACCATGCCCGGCGCCTCTTCCTGCATATGGTACAGGTCAAGCTGTTTGCCGATCTTACGATGGTCACGCTTCGCCGCTTCTTCAAGACGTTGCAGGTAAGCATTCAGTTGCTTTTTGTCTGCCCATGCGGTGCCGTAGATGCGTTGCAGCATTTTGTTTTTGCTGTCGCCGCGCCAGTAAGCACCCGACGTTTTCTGCAGTTTGAAATGATGGCAGAAACGCATGTTTGGCACGTGCGGGCCGCGGCACATGTCGATATATTCTTCGTGGTGGTACAGGCCAGGACTGTCGTCACGGCTGACGTTTTCATCCAGAATTGCCACTTTGTAGCTTTCGCCACGAGCAGCAAAGGTGTCGCGGGCTTCCTGCCAGCTCACTTTTTTCTTGATGACGTCATAATCTTTGTCGGCCAACTCATGCATCCGCTTCTCCAGCAGATCCAGATCTTCCTGCGTCAGGGTACGGTCAATGTCAACGTCATAGTAGAAACCATTGTCGATCACCGGGCCGATGGCCATTTTGGTGTCTGGCCACAGCTGTTTGATCGCATGGCCTAACAGGTGCGCACAGGAGTGGCGCATGATTTCCAGGCCTTCGGCGTCTTTGATGGTGATGATGGCTAATTGCGCATCAGACTCGATCAAATCGCTGGCATCAACCAGTTCGCCGTTGACACGGCCAGCAATACAGGCTTTTGCAAGACCAGGGCCGATATCGCGGGCAACGTCCATCGGGGAAACGGCATGATCATATTGACGCTGACTTCCGTCAGGAAGAGTAATAACAGGCATTAATAATTCCTTATCTACAGTGGTGACCCACACGACAGATCACATGCAGTACAGATATTTTGATGAGTATTGAGTAAGTTATGCATCATATCTCGCCCACAATTGCCAGATTGCTGCACAACTTGATACGCCCATAAAACGCGTACCTTCAGCGGCTTTTTACAACCCTGCGGATAGTAACATTAAATTTGTAGCGGATAAATAAAGTGCAATCGCACCAGCATCAACAAGTTATTGCTGTTGGTGATGAGTGTGCCAGGCGATGGGTAAAACACCGTGAATATCACAGTGCTTGACTTTTAAGCACAATCCCGCCAAATTAATCCGGGTAAAATAATAATGTCCGGGTATAAAAAATGAATACGATTAATTCTGCAACATGCACCGCATTTTTACGCCACCAACGTGTCGCCACAGGTTCCTACTCTGAAGTTGCAAAAGTGCTGGCATCGCTCGATCTTTCAGCTGGCGGTCTGTTGGTGTTTGATGATGCCACAGGAGCACAGGTCGACTATCCCTGGCCTGAGGGCTATGTCTGGCCGCAGCCAGGGGAGAATCCCCCAGCGCAGGAGACTGAACTTGCCACTCAGCCTTCCGTCGGGCGGCCAAAGCTCGGTGTGGTGGCACGTGAAGTGACGCTGCTACCCCGCCATTGGGAATGGTTAGCACAGCAGCGTGGCGGTGCTTCTGCCGCATTGCGTCGCCTGGTTGACGAAGCTCGGCACAATACGGCGGAACAAGACCACGAACGCCAAGCAAAAGAGCAAGGTTACCGATTTATGACCGCCATCGCCGGTTGCTTACCTGGTTATGAAGAAGCGGTGCGAGCGCTGTTTGGCCATGACGGTAAAGTCTTTGCCGAGCGTATTGTTCATTGGCCAGCCGATATCCAGGCGCATCTGGCCTGGATGACTCGCGATGCTTTCACCTCGTGATATCACGCACACTTAGGCACGATGGGTGCTATTACCTCCTTATAAGTGCAGGAAAACGTTAAATGCCAACCCGTTCGCAACCAAGGCAGAAGCCGCTCTGGCGCATCTACCTGATCTTTTTGGTACCCATGGTACTGTCCAATTTCCTGCAAGGATTTTCTGGCACGCTTAACGGTATTTATATCGGCCAAATGCTTGGCACTCATGCTTTGGCAGCGATTGCCGGTATGTTTCCCGTGGTTTTCTTCTTTATCTCACTGGTGATTGGCGTCGGTGCCGGGGCATCGGTGTTGATTGGGCAGGCATGGGGGGCAAATGAACCTGAGAAGGTGAAAACCATCGCCGGAACTGCGCTGATGCTGGGCGTCATCATTGGCTTGCTGGCCGCCGTGTTTGGCTCTCTGTTTGCTCGCCAGGCGTTGCAGGCTCTGGGAACGCCACCGGATGTGCTGGAAGAAGCGGTTTCCTACGCCCGTATCATGATGCTGATTATGCCGCTGTTGCTGGTGTTTATTCTGTTCACTCAGTTGCTACGCGGCGTCAGTGACACGGTTTCTCCACTGTTGGCACTTTTACTGTCTACCAGCGTGGGTTTGCTGCTGACCCCGGCGCTCATCCGTGGTTGGTTAGGATTTGCTCCAATGGGCATCCAGAGTGCGGCACTGGCGGGTATGGTGGGTAACGCGCTGGCCATGATCTATCTGGCGGTGCGCCTGCGCCGTCAACAACACGTGCTGGCCCCCGATCGTGCCATGCTGGCCGCGTTGAAGCTGAACCCGGTGGTGCTGCGCAAAGTGTTGCGCATTGGCTTGCCGACCGGTTTGCAGATGGTGGTGATTTCAATTTCTGAGCTGGCCATTCTAACACTGGTTAACCGCCACGGTTCGGATGCCACCGCAGCCTACGGTGCTGTCACGCAGATCGTCAATTACGTGCAGTTCCCGGCGCTGTCGATCGCCATTACGGCTTCCATTCTCGGAGCCCAAGCGATCGGCGGCGGGCATATGGAGCGGATTAGCCCCATTCTGCGTACCGGGCTGTTCATCAATCTCTGGTTGACCGGCACGCTGATCGTGTTGGGCTACTTGCTTTCGCATTGGCTATTGGGCTTGTTCCTCACTAACCCTAGCGTCTTGGCGCAGGCAGAACATTTGTTACACATCATGCTGTGGAGCATGCTGGTGTTTGGTTTCCAGGCCATCGTCGGTGGTATTATGCGCGCCAGCGGCGTAGTGCTGGTGCCCGTATCCATTTCGATTCTGTGCATTCTGGTCGTGCAGTTACCTGCGGCTTACCTGCTCAGTACCCACTTTGGCTTGGAGGGCGTATGGATGGCGTTCCCCATTGCTTATTTGACAATGCTGGCATTGCAGACCACTTTCTACAGGCTGGTTTGGCGGCACAAAAAAATCGAACGTTTGGTATAACCTTGTTGAGATGAAGCGTCAGGCGCTTTTCTGACATCCACGTCCACAATTTTTGGGGTTTGTTTTTATGTTGACCATTTTGCAGTTGTTTCAAGCCATCGGGCTGGGACTGGTGTTACTGCTACCATTGGCTAACCCACTGACCACGGTGGCGTTGCTGCTTGGCCTGTCGGGCAATATGACGAGTGAAGAGCGTAATCAACAGTCGCTGATGGCTTCGGTGTATGTGTTCTTTATCATGACGGTAGCGTTTTATGCCGGCCAACTGGTCATGAAAACCTTCGGCATCTCCATTCCCGGTCTGCGCATCGCCGGTGGCTTGATTGTCGCTTTTATCGGTTTCCGTATGCTGTTTCCACAGCAAACTCCGGGCGAAACCCTGGAAGTAGAAACCAAAAATAAAGAGCTGCGCAAAAAGACCTCCGCCAATATCGCCTTTGTGCCATTAGCGATGCCGAGTACCGCCGGGCCGGGTACGATTGCGATGATCATCAGTTCTGCATCGAGCATCAAAGAAAATACGCTGGGATTTGCCCATTGGGTGTTATTGGTAGCACCCGTGCTCACCTTCCTGGCGGTTTCGGTGATTTTGTGGGGCTGTTTGCGCAGTTCGACCAGCATCATGCGTTTGGTGGGTAAAAGCGGCATTGAAGCCATCTCCCGCCTGATGGGTTTCCTGCTGGTCTGTATGGGCGTTCAATTTATTATCAACGGTGTGCTGGAGATAATCTCCACCTACACACCAAACGCCCTCTAAAAACCTTAATTTGGCAAGGGCTCATGCGCTAGCGGCTGCAACAAATCGGCGTATTTCTGCGAGATGCTGTAAGCCGTAAGCGCATTGCCCAACTTCTATTTTCGGTTTGTTGCGCCCATGGAAATCACTACCGCAGGTCACAAATGCCGAACGATCAACAGCGAAGTCGTATAGCTGGCTGGCCAACTCTGGCGAATGGTAGCTGGAGAATACCTCAATACCCATCACGCCCGCTTTCAGCATGTCATCAATCACCTGAGTATGATCCTGTTTAACGTTGGCACCAATATGCGCCACGACCGGTACCCCGCCATTATGGCGAATCACGTCGACCATTTCGCTCATTGCCGGGTAAGTGACCGGCATGTAGCAGACTTTCCCAGGGCCAAAGAAATCCCAGTAAAAGTTAATCAATGGCATATCGGCCCTGGCACCACCCGCACGATAAGGCAGTAATAGCGGATGGCCGTCATTGCGTTCATCCTCGAGGATCACCTCTCCCATCTGCTCTTCTTGCGGAATAGCCCCGCCACACACCTGCTCCAACCGTTGTTCATCAAGATAGAAATTCAGCTCGCGCAACTTTTCGAACTTTTTCGGTGTCAGTTCACGCTGGATCGCACTGAAATTCTGGTGGATCGCCACAAAGTCTTCACTGGGAGTAAAACCATAGCCCAACAGATGATAGTTACGCCCGGCAAAGGTGCAGTCGATCTCAATGCCAGATAGCACATTCAGGCAAGATGACGCCAAGGCCTTGGCTTGCTCTACCGAATAGGCGTTGTTGTGATCGGTCACCGCCAGCGTGCTGATGCCCTGTTTCTGGCAGCGGGCAATCAATACCTCAACCGGGAAATCCGCGTCATCGCTGTAATTGGAGTGCATGTGCAGGTCAATCTTTTCCATGGGGATATCCCTTATGCAGAAAACTATCATCAAAGCCGGTGGGCAATAACTAAAAGTGAGGAGTGTATAAAAGCAAAACCGGTCTATTACGACCGGTTCTAAGAAACTTAATACTATTCAGACATCGCCTGATAGGCGGTAGTGACTTTCCAGAGATAGCGCGGCGCTTGCGGTGCCGGGTGCTTCTTCTGGATATGCTGGTAGAACTCGTCCGGGCTCATCTGGTTAATACGGTTTACCGCCACACGTTTATCGGATGAAAATGTCCGTAACATCGCCCCGGCACCATTCACATAAGAGACGATGGTGGCATAGCGTAACGTTTGTGGATCGGTGATCCCGGCTAGCTGCTGGCTTTGAAGAATATTGATATAGGCCGTTCCCAGATCAATATTGACCGCCGGATCCTTCAACTCACGTGAGCTTGGTTGCCCATCCTTTCCCTTCATACGGTAGGCATCACGCCCGGCGGTTGATGCTTTCAGTTGCATTAATCCTACTGCATTCGAGGTGCTGACGACGTTCGGGTTAAACCCGGACTCCACCTGAATAATGGCCTTAATCAAGGTTTCGTCGACGCCATAGTTGCTGGCAGCCTGACGAATGTAATCATTATAGGCGACCGGTGTGCCGGTTCGGTTGCTGGGGGTTTGCGGTGGGGGCTTGAGCCAACCGCCTGATGTACCACTGCCTGCCGTGTTGCCCGTTGTCTGCGGATCGTTCGCGCAACCGGCTAATAGTAAGATTGCCATCAGGCAACCGATTTTTGTTTTCACAGAATCCCTCACTCCTTTCAATGAGTTGCGTAGCATATACAACCTGTAAGGACGCCTGTATAACTTTTTTGGTCTATTCTCAGGGTATCCATATACCAAGAGGTGATTTATGAGTCAATCTCCACCCACCTGTTTTGTGGTGACTTTCAACGTTCAGGAAGACGGTTCAACCGATTTATCCAAGCTAAGCGGGCAACTCACTCGCGAAGGATTTACCACCTCGGTCACTGATGAGCGAGGCATCCAACATCAACTGGAGAGCACCAGCTTTGCGTTGATAACGCCGCTGGATCAACAGGTTGTACAACAACTGGCCCAAGGGTTCGGCCAGGTTGCCTTAGGCAAGCCCCCCAAGGTCACCGTTGCTACCTCCAAGGACTACGTCAAGCGGTTACATACTGATACATAAAATAAAGTCATTCACCGTCGCGGGATTCATCACCCACTTTGGGTAACGAAACCTGCGACGATCACCCCACCAACCTTGCACACATCCCCCCCTAGTGCTGCTGATAAATATCAGGCCGAACAATATGCCAGGCGAAGTTCTCTTCATTGATTGGCTGATACCCCACTTTTTGATACAACCAAGGCGCGCTGTTGGTAACCAACATGATGCGCCGCAGGCGCTGCAACACCGGATGTTCCAGCGAACACTCCATTAGCCAGCGTGCCAGCCCCTGCCGTTCAAATTCTGGCGTGACGAAAACGTCACACAGATAGCCAAAAGTCACGTAGTCAGTCACCAAGCGGGTAAAACCGATTTGCTGGTTCCGATGATAAAGCCCAAAACACAGGCTGTTCTCTATCGATAGGCTTACCGTTTCCAGCGAAATCCCTTTCGCCCAACTGGTGGTGGTCAAAAAAGTGTGGGTAAAAACCAGATCCAACTCACTCTTATCGCTACTGATGTGAAATTCGCCGCGCTGCCATCGCATGTTTTGCTCCATCACTACTCCTACTGTTGGCTGATTTAAGGACACAGTGCACAAACATCGCCGAGCAACCAGCAAGTTGCAAGAGTAGGCGTACTTAAATTAATCAATAGCGTATATACTTTGACCAGACACGCGGCAGTGGAATTATCACCAGTAGTTGGTACAGCTGTGCGCCATGTCGTGTTTTCGCAACAGGAAAGACGCTAACCTAATGAAATCGCAGGCAACACAGAGGGGAATGACTATGTGGCAAGCCGTTAGTCGTCTGTTAAGTGAACATCTTGGCAGCGCAGAAATCCGCGAAAGGACTGAACTACCCGGAGGAGAAATTCATTCGGCGTGGCGCGTGAGTTACGGTGACAGCGAGGTGTTTGTGAAATGCGATACCCGCGAACTGCTGCCGATATTCACGGCCGAAGCCGATCAACTGGCACTCTTGGCGCGCAGTAAGACCGTACGCGTACCCGAGGTGTACGGTGTTGGCAGCGATCGCGATTACAGTTTCCTGCTGCTGGAATATCAACCACTTAAACCGTTAGATGCGCATGGTGCGCATTGTCTGGGCCAGCAGTTGGCCCGCCTGCACCAATGGAGCGAACAACCGCAGTTCGGTCTGGATTTCGATAACGATCTTTCCACCACGCCGCAGCCCAATGCCTGGCAACGCCGCTGGGCCGAGTTTTTTGCCGAACAGCGCATCGGCTGGCAGTTGCAGCTAGCTGCCGAAAAGGGCATGACCTTCGGCGATATCGATGAAATCATCGACGTAGTGTATCTGCGACTACAACACCACCAACCGCAGCCTTCCCTACTGCACGGGGATTTATGGCCCGCCAACTGCGCGTTGGCCGCCGATGGCCCGTTCCTGTTTGACCCGGCCTGTTACTGGGGCGATCGCGAGTGCGATCTTGCCATGTTGCCACTTTACCCGGACCTGCCAGCACAGATTTATGATGGCTACCAAAGCATTTGGCCACTGGAGGCCGGTTTTATTGAGCGGCAGCCGCTGTATCAACTCTACTACCTGCTTAACCGCAGCAATCTGTTCGGCGGCCAGCATTTGGTCACCGCACAGCGCGCTATCGACGCCTTGCTACATCCTGACGTGCTCTAAATAATAAGGGCGCTGCAAGCAGCGCCCCGATTCTCAAACCTTTGCCACATTACGCTGTGCCAGCCATTTGCCCCAGCAGTTTAAACACGAAATAGGCCACCACCGCGATCACCACCGGCAGAATGTACAGCGGGAAGTACTGTAGGAAGATAGTATGATGCGGTAGTGTAATACGTTCTTCTAACTGCGCCCGCGTCTGCCCGTCGTTCCCCTTCGCCTGCTCTAAAATCATCTGATCTTCCAGCCCTTCACGGATAAACTTCACCTGACGCGACATCCGCGCACCAGAAGTCTGTAACGCCAAGCCAACAAAAATCAGAAAATAGATGATGATGAACATCAGGTTGGCACCGCTGAACAGGCTCTTGTCGACATCCGGCACCGGCGAGTTGTACCAGAAAATATTCAGGAACGAGGTATTAAAACGCAGCATATCCACGATGACGTGAACAAAATCCAGCATCACGGCGTTAATACCTTTGGTTTTTTCACTGTGTTGATAAACAAAGCTCAACAGTGAAACCAGTGTTGAAAGTAACGCCGGGATGAAAACCACCCACCCGAGAATCCGTTTCAGTATGGCGATGCGCCCAGCCTGTTGATACGTCATGTGTTCCCCTTGTAAGTGACGTAACCGTCAATGGGCTAAGTCTACTCGTAGTTAATGAGGCTCGCCCACCGTTTTCTTTATCAATTGATTAGCAGATCCAAACGAGCATAACCAGAGAGGTACAGACCCACCGGCAAAAATGATAAAGTGGGGAAAACGTGATCTTTTACCGGCGCAGTAGGAGCTAATCATTAAATGACTTATTCGCAACGCATAGAAACCGCTATTTTTGACATGGATGGTTTATTGATCGATTCGGAACCCCTGTGGCTACAAGCGGAATTGGATATCTTCGGCTCGCTAGGGCTGGATCTGTCCGATCGTCACAAACTGCCAGATACGCTGGGCCTGCGCATCGATCTGGTAGTGAAAATGTGGTACCAGTCGATGCCGTGGCAAGGCGTGTCACAAGAAGAGGTCGCCGGGCGCATTATCGAACGGGCCATAGAGCTGGTGCGAGAACAACGCCCGCTGCTGCCCGGCGTGCAGCAGGCGCTGGAACTGTGCCGCAGCCTGGATTTGAATATCGGCCTGGCCTCCGCTTCACCGCTGCACATGCAGCAACAGGTTTTGAAGATGTTCGATCTGGAAAGCTACTTTGATCAACTGGTTTCTGCCGAGTATCTGCCCTACAGCAAGCCGCACCCGGAGGTTTATCTGATTGCCGCAGAGCGCTTGGGCAGCGAACCGTCGAACTGTATCACGCTGGAAGACTCCTTCAATGGCATGATTGCCACCAAAGCGGCACGTATGCGCTCCATTGTGATTCCAGCACAAGAATATCATCAGGATCCCCGCTGGGCTCTAGCGGATTATAAACTGCATAGCCTTGAGCAGTTGACCGCCGATCATCTGGCATAACCCTGTCGGCATCGGCCCCTGCTGATGCCGTTTATTTTCCCTCCCAGTTGCATCTCCGGCACTTTTTTACTGCAAAACCCCGACTGCGTCATAAAATAAATAAAACGGCATTTCATTTTTATTGAATTCGTATGTCAGGCGTTCTATGCTGGCACCATAAAGAAAACGCCGGGCAGCCGATGACCGCTGTTACTGCCACACAGTGCCAGTTGGCGGCCCGGTGCTTTCTTCCTCAATGGTGAACTTCAAAGAAGAGAGACATTGCCATGGACGTTCGTCAAAGCATTCACAGTGACCACGCTAAACGGCTCGATACCGCTGGATTACGCCGCGAATTCCTGATTGAAAACATCTTCGAAACCGACAACTACACAATGACCTACAGCCATATTGACCGCATCATTATCGGTGGGGTTAAACCGGTAAATGTCACGGTCAGCATCGGCGACGAAGTGGGTAAACAACTGGGCGTGAGCTATTTCCTTGAGCGCCGTGAATTAGGCATGATTAATATCGGCGGGCCGGGTGTGGTAGTCGTGGATGGCCATACCTACGAAATTGGCCACGAAGAAGCGCTGTACGTAGGCAAAGGTGCACAGCGCGTTGAATTCAGCAGCCTGGATGCCCACAAACCCGCCAAGTTCTATTACAACAGCGCCCCGGCGCATACTCATTACCCCAATAAAAAGATCACCCTGGCAGAAGCTTCACCGCAAACGCTGGGTGACAACGCGACCAGCAACCGCCGTACCATCAACAAATTCATCGTTCCAGACGTCTTACCCACCTGCCAGTTGACCATGGGCCTGACCAAACTGGCGGAAGGCAATCTCTGGAACACCATGCCCTGCCATACCCACGATCGCCGCATGGAAGTGTATTTCTATTTCGACATGGACGACGATACCGCAGTGTTCCACATGATGGGGCAACCGCAGGAAACACGTCATCTGCTGGTACAAAACGAACAGGCGGTGATCTCGCCAAGCTGGTCGATTCATTCCGGTGTCGGCACCAAACGTTATACCTTTATCTGGGGTATGGTTGGCGAAAATCAGGTTTTTGGTGACATGGACCATCTCGCTACCTGCGATCTGCGTTAAATCCCTTCAGCCATCATCTGCACGGTGCACCCGCGCCGTGCAGCACGAGAATACAGTCATGATTTTGAATTCCTTTGATTTAGCAGGCAAAGTGGCGCTCATCACCGGCTGCAATACCGGTTTGGGCCAAGGTGTAGCGGTTGGGCTGGCTCAGGCCGGTTGCGACATTATCGGCGTCAACCGCAGCGATCCACATGAAACAATGGCTAAAGTGACTCAGCTTGGGCGCCGCTTCCTGAATTTGAAAGCCGATTTAGGCAAGATTGACGCTATTCCTTCATTATTGGAAGAAGCCGTCCGCGAATTCGGCAAAGTGGATATTCTGGTCAATAACGCGGGTATTATCCGGCGTGAGGACGCGCTCAGCTTCAATGAAAAAGATTGGGACGATGTGATGGACGTTAACATCAAAACCCTGTTCTTTATGGCGCAGGCCGTGGCGAAACAGTTTGTCAGCCAAGGGAGCGGCGGCAAAATCATTAATATCGCCTCGATGCTCTCTTTCCAGGGCGGTATCCGCGTGCCTTCTTATACCGCCTCAAAAAGCGCCGTGTTGGGCATTACCCGCCTGCTGGCGAACGAATGGGCGCAATATGGTATCAACGTGAACGCCATTGCCCCCGGTTACATGGCCACCAACAACACTCAGCAACTGCGCACCAATGAAGAACGCAATCAGCAAATTCTGGAGCGCATTCCCGCCGGGCGCTGGGGCACGCCAGAAGATATTATGGGGCCGATCGTCTTTCTGGCCTCTGCCGCTTCCGACTATGTGAATGGTTATACCATTGCGGTTGATGGCGGTTGGCTGGCACGTTAAACGCGTGCATCAAGACACTTTCTTGGGCTCTGTGCATGCAGAGCCTTCTATTGATTCAACCCGTTGTAATACGCCGTAAAATAAACAATTAGTTACGCGGTAACATCTTCCGAAACTGTAAAAAAAACCATATACTGGATAAATTAACAGTTTAGTAACCGGAATAACCACAGCATGACCGCGGAAGGACATCTTATTTTCTCTGTTGCCTGTGCGATCTTCGCCAAAAAGGCAGAGGTCACGCCTGAGCTAGCCCACGGTGACTGGTGGCACATTATTCCTGCCGCCTTGCTGACATCATTATTACCGGACATCGACCATCCTAAATCCGTGCTAGGTCAGCGCCTGCGCTGGATCGCGATTCCCATATCACGCGCTTTCGGTCACCGCGGCTTCACTCACAGCCTGCTGGCCATTGTCGGTGGCATGATGTTATTCCGGTTAGATGTGCCCCACAGTTGGCCCATCCCTATTGATGTGCTGCACGCCATGATCATTGGTTACTTCAGCCATTTACTGGCCGATATGCTGACCCCGGCCGGAGTACCGCTGCTTTGGCCCTGCCGCTGGCGCTTCGGTCTGCCGCTGCTGAATTCGCAGAAAGGTAACCAACTGGAACGTGTCTTGTGTTTATGCCTGGTCGCTTTTGCTCTTTATTGGCAAGGAGGATACACACTCCCCGTGCAGTCATATTTTGAGCAAATTAAAAATATTCGATTGTGATCACAAAAAACCGGTGATTTTCTCCTCTTTAGGTCTATAAATTAAACAAATTCGAGCTGAAAGTTATATTCAATTCCATTTGGATATAAGTGGGCTTTCCAGCAAACTGTTACGATATTTACATCGCTACACATCGGTGAGTAGCACTTTTAAACTATAAAAAAGATGATTGGAGACATGGGATGAATCTACCGCTCGTATTAAACGTGCTGGTTTTTGTCGCCCTCCTTTTGCTGTTGGCGCAAACCCGCCATAAGCAATGGAGTCTGGCGAAGAAAGTTTTGGTCGGTCTGGTGATCGGTGTGCTGTTCGGTTTGGCATTGCAAGGGGTTTACGGTTCAGACAACCCGGTGCTGAAAGAATCCATCACCTGGTTCAATATTGTCGGTAACGGCTATGTGCAATTGTTGCAGATGATCGTGATGCCACTGGTCTTCGCTTCGATCCTGAGTGCGGTAGCCAAACTGCATAATGCCGCTTCTTTGGGCAAGATCAGCGTCCTGACCATCGGCACCCTGCTGTTCACTACGCTGATCGCCGCATTGGTGGGGGTATTAGTGACCAACCTGTTCGGCCTGACTGCCGAAGGCTTGGTGCAAGGCACGCAGGAAAGCGCGCGTCTGTTAGCGATTGAGAGCAACTATGTGGGTAAAGTGGCCGATCTGACCGTGCCGCAGTTGGTATTGTCATTTATACCGAAAAACCCCTTTGCCGATCTGACCGGTGCTAACCCGACTTCGATTATCAGCGTGGTGATCTTTGCCGCCTTCCTGGGCGTTGCCTCGTTGCAACTGCTGAAAGACGATAAAGAAAAAGGCCAGCGCGTATTGGCAGCGATCGACACTCTGCAAGCCTGGGTGATGAAGCTGGTACGACTGGTGATGAAACTCACGCCATACGGTGTGCTGGCGCTGATGACCAAGGTGGTTGCTGGTTCCAACATCCAAGACATCATCAAACTGGGTAGCTTCGTAGTCGCCTCTTACCTCGGCCTAGCGATTATGTTTGCGGTTCATGCCCTGCTGTTGGCCTTTACCGGGGTTAACCCGCTGAAATTCTTCCGCAAGGTGTTGCCGGTTCTTACTTTTGCCTTCACCAGCCGCTCCAGCGCCGCCAGCATTCCGCTGAACGTGGAAGCACAAACCCGCCGTCTGGGTGTGCCGGAATCCATCGCCAGTTTCTCCGCTTCGTTCGGGGCCACTATCGGCCAGAACGGCTGTGCGGGCTTGTATCCGGCGATGCTGGCCGTAATGGTCGCACCCACCGTGGGCATCAACCCGTTAGATCCGGTGTGGATCGCTACGCTGGTAGGCCTTGTGACCATCAGTTCCGCCGGTGTTGCCGGGGTCGGTGGTGGTGCAACCTTCGCTGCCCTGATCGTTCTACCCGCCATGGGCTTGCCGGTAACGCTGGTTGCCTTGCTGATCTCCGTTGAACCTTTGATCGACATGGGCCGTACCGCATTAAACGTTAGCGGCGCGATGACCGCCGGTACCGTTACCAGCCAATTGATGAAGCAGACCGACAAGTCCATCATGGACAGTGAAGACGAAGTGGATCTGGCTCATCGGTAAAGATTTATCGCAGTGACAAAAAAACCGGCGTCATTAAATCAATGCGCCGGTTTTTTTATTGCGGTGACACAGGGTAACCGATTAAAACGGATAGTCGTGATACCCCATCTGCTCGGAAATCAAGCGAGCAGCGGTGTGCAATTGCGCTACATAACCATCTTTAGCTTCTTCAGAGAAACGGATAGTTGGGAAGGAAATACTCAAGCCAGCGATCACCACGCCAAAGCGGTCAAACACCGGAACCCCGATGCAACGCAGCCCTTCTTCCTGCTCCTCAATATCTTCACCAAACCCCTGCTCGCGCACTTTATCCAACAGCGGCAGCAACGCCTTGGCACTGACGATGGTATGAGGAGTACTGCGGGTAAACTCGACGTGAGAGAGGATCTCTTCAACTTCACCGCGATCGCGCCATGCCAGCAGCACTTTGCCAATGGCGGTACTGTGCAGAGGGTTACGACGACCAATGCGCGAATACATACGCAGGTTATACATTGAGTCAATTTTATGGACATAGACAATGCTGTCTTCATCCAACGCACCCAGGTGAATAGTTTCGCGGGTCTGGTTCGACAGCTCACGCATCTGGATGTCGGCACTGCGGATCAGATCGACGTTCTGCAACGATTTGGCCCCCAGCTCAAATAATTTCAGGGTGAGAGAATACTTCTCAGACTCCCCTTCCTGAGCGACGTAGCCCAGCGATTTCATCGTCTGTAGGAAACGATAAACGGTACTTTTGGACATCATTACCCGTTGAGAAAGTTCGGTAATACCGATTTCGCGTTCGTCGCCCAATGCCTGCAAGATGCCAAACACTTTCAGCACTGATGAGACCGAATCCGGTTGCTTGTCTAGATCTGCGTTAGCCATGGTCAATACCTTACTCACCTGTTTTTGTTTTAGGAAATTTGAACAAGAGTTTCAGTATAATCGGAACATTTCACCCCGCGCAATGAAAGTTGCGGAATAATGACCAGCAATGAAGCAATTAGCGACACACTTCTCACCACTTTTTACACTTACCGCGGAAAACGGTGGGTGCATTCAGCGGCAAATATGATTAGCATGTTAATACTTCCCCTGTTTATAAATGTCCTGACTATGACGCGTTCTTGTTCCGACGGCCTCCCCGTCCCACAGCGGTATGGCGCGATCCTTGCCATTGCATTGGGTATTACCGTTTCCGTGCTCGACGGCACGATCGCCAACGTCGCCCTGCCGACCATTGCCCGCGATCTGCAAGCCAGCCCAGCCAGCTCGATTTGGGTAGTGAACGCCTATCAACTGGCCGTTGTTATCTCATTACTGTCTCTGGCTTCGCTCGGCGATCTGATTGGTTATCGCCGTATCTATCTGGCCGGTTTACTGGTCTTCAGCATAACTTCACTGTTCTGTGCCCTGTCTGATTCACTGGTCACCCTGACGATTGCCCGCGTGCTACAGGGCTTTGGCGCGGCGGCGATTATGAGTGTCAATACCGCGCTCATCCGTATTATCTATCCACAACGCTTTCTTGGCCGTGGTATCGCCATCAATTCACTGATTGTGGCTTTTTCTTCGGCGGCAGGTCCGACAATAGCGGCTGCCATTCTGTCTGTCGCATCATGGCAGTGGCTGTTTGCCATCAACCTGCCAATAGGCATTGTTGCCCTGCTGTTGGGGATGAAATTCCTCCCGGCAAACAGCCAGAAAAACAGCAATCAGCGTTTTGACCCTATCAGTGCGCTCATGAACGCCCTGACTTTTGGCCTATTGATCACCGCCATCAGCGGATTTGCCCAAGGGCAGAGCCTGTTGCTGATCGCCAGTGAAGTTGCCGCGTTATTGGTGATTGGCTATTTCTTTGTTCGCCGCCAGTTGAACCAGGAGTCCCCGCTATTACCCGTGGATCTGTTGCGCATACCTATCTTCGCTCTGTCGATGGGCACCTCTATCTGCTCTTTTACCGCGCAAATGCTGGCGATGGTGTCGTTGCCGTTCTTCCTGCAAGGCGCGCTGGGCCGTGACGAAGTCGCGACCGGCTTGCTGTTAACGCCTTGGCCACTGGCGATCATTGTGGTCGCACCGATTGCAGGCCGTCTGGTAGAACATATTCACGCCGGATTATTGGGGGGCATTGGCTTGGCGACTTTCGCCCTCGGCCTGTTCCTGCTGGCGATGCTGCCACAAGACCCAACGGATCTGGACATCATCTGGCGCATGGTACTCTGCGGCGTCGGGTTCGGGCTGTTCCAATCTCCCAACAATCACACCATCATTTCCGCCGCGCCGCGTCATCGTAGCGGCGGTGCCAGCGGCATGCTCGGTACTGCGCGCCTGCTGGGGCAAACCTCCGGCGCGGCGTTGGTGGCCCTGATGTTCAACCTGTTCCACAGCAACGCCACTCACGCCTCGCTGGTGCTTGCAGGAGTCTTTGCCAGCGTGGCAGCAATAGTCAGTTGCCTGCGCATCACTCAGCCCCGTTCTGCGCCACCAGCACGCAGCAATGAGCCCAACTCAACGACATAAAAAACCCCGGCAAGCGGGGTTTTTTACTGTCTATTGACGACTACTTCAGGTATTGGCCGGAACGCAGCGCTTCAATACGCTTATCCAGCGGCGGGTGAGACATGAACAATTCGCTGAACGACTTGGATTTGCCGTTGATGCAAAACGCCATCATGCTGCCCGTTTCTTGTGGTTCGTAGCTGGTCTTCAAGCGTTGCAGTGCAGCAATCATCTTCTCGCGGCCCACCAGTTTGGCAGAACCGGCATCAGCATGAAACTCGCGATGACGCGAGAACCACATGGTGATAATGCTAGCCAGAATACCAAAGACCAGTTCCAGCACCATCGATACACCGAAGTAAATCATCGGGTTACCATTGCCTTCACCTTCGCCATCACGGTTACCCAGGAAGCCCGCGGCCACCTGCGCAATCAGGCGTGAAATAAAGATCACGAAAGTGTTCACCACCCCTTGGATCAGGGTCATGGTCACCATGTCACCATTAGCAACGTGGCTGATTTCGTGCGCAATAACCGCTTCTGCCTCATCACGGCTCATGCTTTGCAGCAGGCCGGTGCTGACAGCCACCAGCGAAGCATCACGACGTGCGCCAGTGGCGAAGGCATTGATATCCGGTGCGTGATAGATCGCCACCTGCGGCATGGCAATGCCAGCCTGCTGTGACTGACGGCGTACCGTTTCCAGCAACCAGTTTTCAGTTTCGTTACGCGGCTGTGTAATTACTTCGCCACCGACGGAGCGCAGCGCCATCCATTTAGACATCAGCAGTGAAACAAACGCACCACCAAAGCCGAACAGACCGGCCATGATCATCAGGCCCTGAACGCTACTGGATCGAATTCCTGTCAGGCTGAGCACCAGCCCGAAAACCAACATCACCGCCAGGTTGGTGAGCAGGAACAGAGCTATACGCATCATAGAATGTTTACTTCCTCATAAATGTTAATAAAACGCTGCCTTAGATACTCTGAACGTATGGGCATTCGTCACAGTTTCAACAGTTGCGCGCCATTAACCTACTAAAAATACGAAACTTTACAAAAACAGCACTCAATAGCGATTCTGTAAATTGTAAACGATTGTTGCGTAAAAGTGTGAGACTTTATAGCAATAATAAAAGATGGATTATGCCCGTACGCTGCAATAAAAAACGCACCCAATACAGGTGCGTTTTCCACTCAGAACCCAACAAATTACTTGGCTGGGGCTGCTTGCTGCGAGGGTTGCTGTTTTTCGATATTAGCGAGATCCAAAGCAATTCTGACCGTCTCATCCAGATACGGATCCGGATCTTTGTAATCCTTCGGCACATCGTCCAGAGACTTCAACGGTTTCTTCCCTTCACGCTGCAAGCGCTCGTTAATGCGTTTCAAGCGCGTCGCATCATCGTCATGGTTCTCTTTCTCGCGCGTGGCCAGATTGAGGGAAACGATGTTACGTTTGTCTTTCAACGCCTTGTAATGAGCAATGTCCTGCGCGATGAACTGGAATTCTGGATCCTTGGCAATGCGCTGTTCGTGATCTTTCAACAGTTGCGGTTCGAACGGCTTCATATCCCCCGTCCTGGTGTAGGTAGCTGCATTGATGCTATCCCACGGCATGGCGTTATCTTCGAAGCTTTCACCGGTTTCTGCCGGATCGATACCGGTTGGCATCAGGATATCCGGTGTCACACCTTTACGTTGGGTACTGCCGCCATCAACACGGTAGAACTTCTGAATGGTGTACTGCACGGAGCCCAGCGCTGGCCACTCAGGGCGCAGCATCTGGTCGTAAATCCGGTTCAACGAGCGATACTGCTGCACGGTACCTTTACCGAAGGTAGGCTCACCCACGATCAAGGCACGGCCATAGTCCTGCATTGCCGCAGCGAAAATCTCAGACGCCGAAGCGCTGAAACGGTCAACCAGCACCACCAACGGGCCTTTGTAGTAAATCACGCCGTCGGCATCCGCATCTTCACGGATTTTGCCGTTGTTATCACGCACTTGCACCACTGGGCCGCTCGGGATAAACAGGCCGGAAAGTGAGACAGCCTCCGTCAGCGCACCGCCGCCGTTGGTACGCAGATCAATGATCAGGCTATCAACGTTCAGCTTGGCCATTTTCTGCAACTGGACTTTGACATCATCGGTCAAACCCACATAGAAACCGGGAATGTCCATCACCGCAACTTTCTGGTTGCCAACGGTTTTGATGGTCATTTTCACCGCACGGTCTTCCAAGCGGATACGCTCACGAGTCAGCGTCACTACTCTGGTTTTAGTGCCCTTGCCTGCTGGCAGGATATCCAAGCGCACCTTGCTGCCCTTCGGCCCTTTAATCAGGGAAACCACGTCGTCCAAGCGCCAGCCGATCACATCCACCATCGGTTTACCCGCCTGACCCACGCCGACAATACGGTCACCCACGGTGATCGCCTTACTCTTCGCCGCCGGGCCGCCCGGCACCATGGAGTTGATCAGCGTGTAGTCGTCATCCATCTGCAACACCGCACCGATACCTTCGAGCGACAGGCTCATTTCGGTATTAAACTGCTCGGTATTGCGTGGCGACAGGTAGTTGGTATGAGGATCGATTTCGTGGGCGAAAGCCGTCATGACCAGCGTGAAAACGTCTTCGCTGTTGCTTTGCGTCAAGCGTTTGATCGCGAACTGGTAACGCTTGGTCAGCGTGTCACGGATCTCTTTTTCAGTTTTGCCGGTCAGCTTCAGGTTGAGTTGGTCATATTTGACCTTTGCATCCCACAGGCGATCCAACTCCGCTCTGTCTTTTGGCCACGGCGCCTTGCTGCGGTCGATATCAATAGTGTCATTGCCGGTGAAGTTCATCGGCTTTTCCAGCAGCGACAGCGCATACTGGTAGCGCTCAAACCGGCGTTTCTGCGCCAGGTTAAATAACGCGTAAGGCGTATCCAGCTTGCCAGATTTCAGCTCTTCGCCCAGCGTATTGCGCTTGTCGGCAAACTGCGCGACATCAGAAGCCAGCAATACGTTATGGCTGTAATCCAGCATATTCAGGAAGCGATCGAAAATCTTGCCTGAAAAGTCCGCATCGAGGGCAAACTGGCGATAATGAGAGCGAGTGAAGCGCGAAGTAACGCGCTCACTCACGGTAGCATGTTGCGGTTCCTGCTCGAGCTGTGGCAGTTGATCGATGCGGATGTTGGCTGTATCCGCTCCGTAACTGACACCCGCCCACAGCAGAGCAACGACTGCTGTTAATCTGACAAATTTGTTCATGCCTTGGTTGGCCTCCGTATCAGAACTGCAAGTGTTCTGCGCGCACAATCATCGCCAGACCGGAAGAGAGCTGCACACGTACGCCATCTTTAGCGATTTCGAGTACGGTAGCATCCATCGCACTCTTCCCTGCTCTGACTTTGATTTCTTGGCCAATTTGCAGTTTAGAGATATCGGTGACTGGCACATGACGCGGCTGGCTTTCCTCTTTAACTGCACGAGGTTCACGAGCTGGCTGCGGGCGAGTTTGTGGGCGCGGCTTGCGGTTCTCTGGCGCGGCACCGCCTTCACGACGTACCGCGGGCTTTTTGCCAGCAGGACGCGGACGACGAGGTTCAGCGGCAGCAGATTCACCGGCGGCTTCACGTTTTTTGGCGTTTTGCTCAGCACGCTGAGCCTGAACGCGCGCTTTGGCCTCTTCAAGCTGCTGGCGGGCATGATCAACATGCTGCTGCTCTAACTCACCGCACGGATTACCGTCAAGATCAACGCGCTGTGCGCCAACTTTAACGCCGTAAAGGTAACGCCAGCTTGAAGTATACAGGCGCAGGGCAGAACGCAACTGCGTTTTGCTGAGGTTTTCTTCCCCTTGCACACGTTCTACCAGATCCTGAAAAATACCGATTTTCAACGGGCGAGCTTCGCCCTCGGCGCTAAAGCAGAGCGGGAAACGCTCGGCAAGAAAAGCAATGACTTCTTTGACTGAGTTCAACTTGTGTTGATTTTCCATGAAATTTCCTGATTACAACGGGTTGCCAACAAGCCGCAGGCATGAACAGGCGTCATTATAATGACGCCATCGCTAAATGCCACGTTAACCGTAGATCAACTTGCTGCTACAGTGACGTATTTCGCACAATTGCCTTGTGCTAACTGCGCACAGAGCCCTGCCACCACGGCTTTCAGGCCAATTTCGTCCTGTTCATCGAAGCGTTGATAAACTGTGCTATCAATATCCAGAACGCCAATAACCTGACCGCTGACTTCCAGCGGCAGTACGATTTCGGCATTGCTGGCTGCGTCACAGGCAATATGCCCCGGAAACGCATGGACGTCACCGACACGTTGTACAGCGTTTTCTGCCACTGCCGTACCACATACGCCTTTCCCAACCGGAATACGCACGCAGGCGATCTTGCCCTGGAACGGGCCGAGCACCAGCTGATTGCCATCCATCAGGTAAAATCCCACCCAATTCACGTCCGCCAGACGTTCATTGAACAACGCACTGGCGTTGGCCAATGCGGCAATAAAATGGGTTTCCCCTTCCAGCAACGCACCCAGATCGCGTTTTAATTCCGCGTAGAATTGTTCTTTAGTCATTATTAACCGTTCACACTTTCAGAGAGCCGAAGCTTAATCCGTATAAAATAAGCATTAAATGCCCATAGCCACAAGGTTAATCATCTGTTGCTTCACAAAACCCTGCTTAACAGGGTATGTTTGCCACGTTAAAACCGTCTGAAACCTGCTTTGCTGCCCGCTTTTATGCCAGCCAGGTTTATTTTCCAGCTACGCTAGAGCCTATCTGCAAGTTTCCGAGCAACCTTGTCATGATGAAGATACATGCAATGACCGGCCCATTATCCAAAGCTCGCCCTCAGCGCTGCTGTGAATGCGATCTGTTATTCACTCTGCCGCCGCTGTGCAGAAACCAGGCTGCCTACTGCCCACGCTGCAATGCCAAAGCGATCCATGGCCGGGACTGGTCAATGACCCGCCTGACCGCCATGGCGATCGCCATGCTGTTACTGATGCCGTTCGCCTTTACCCAACCCTTGATCAGCATTCGTTTACTGGGCACTCGCATTGACGCCAGCCTGCTGGAAGGTATCTGGCAGATGAGCAGCCAGGGCGACCCGATCACCGCCAGTATGGTGGCCTTCTGCACCCTGGGTGCGCCGCTGACGCTCGCAATCTCATTACTGTACTTACGTTTCGGCCACGCGCTCGGCATGAACCTGCGCCCGGTGCTGCTGATGCTGGAGCGGCTGAAAGAGTGGATCATGCTGGATATTTACCTGATTGGCATGGCGGTTGCGGCTATCAAGGTCAAGGAATATGCCGACGTTCAGGCTGGCAGCGCGTTAATCGCCTATCTGTCGCTGACGCTGCTCAGTATTCTGACCCTGATCCACATGAACCTGGAGCAACTGTGGGATCGCTACTACCCGCAGGAACAGCCAGAAGGTAAACCAGAAACGCTGCATGTCTGCCTGTCGTGCCATTTCACCGGTTCCCCGGATGAACGGGAACGCTGCCCGCGCTGCCATATCCCGATGCGCCGCCGCCAACCCTACAGCTTACAGAAAACCTGGGCAGCGCTGATCGCCGCCATTATTTTGCTGATACCGGCCAATCTGCTGGCGATCTCGATCGTTTATGCCAACGGCGTGCGCATGGAAGACACCATTTTCTCTGGCGTCGTTTCACTGGCAACCTCCGGTAACCTGCCGATTGCCGCCATCGTATTTATTGCCAGCGTGTTGGTACCTTTTACCAAGGTGATCGTGCTGCTCACCCTGCTGTTCAGCATTCATTTAAAAACCTCGCACAGCCTGAAAACGCGGATCCGCCTGCTGCGGCTGGTTACTTGGGTCGGCCGCTGGTCGATGCTCGATCTGTTTGTGATTGCGTTAATGATGTCTCTGGTCAACCGTGACCAATTGTTATCTTTTACTATGGGACCGGCAGCCTTTTACTTTGGCGCTGCGGTTATTTTAACTATCCTTGCCGTACAGTGGCTGGACAGCCGATTGATTTGGGATGCACATGCAACAGGAAACGCCGAATACGCCGACTGAGGCGCGGGTCAAAAACAAGCGCCGTATTTCGCCATTCTGGTTAATGCCGTTTATCGCCCTGCTGATTGCCGGTTGGCTGGTATACAACAATTTTCAGGAACGCGGTAATACCGTCACCATTGATTTCCAGTCGGCGGCCGGTATCGTTGCTGGCCGCACGCCGGTGCGTTATCAGGGCGTCGATGTGGGCACGGTGCAAAGCATTTCGCTGAGTCAGGACCTACACAGTATCCTGGTGGAAGCCAGCATCAAAAGCGATCTGGAAGACTACCTGCGCGAAGGCACACAGTTCTGGCTGGTGACGCCCAAAGCCTCGCTGGCCGGGGTTTCCGGCCTGGATGCCCTGGTTGGCGGCAACTACATTGGTATGATGCCGGGCCGTGGCAAGCCGCAAACGCACTTCACCGCGCTGGATACCCAGCCGAAATATCGCCTGAATACCGGCGAACTGATGATCCACCTGCGGGCGGACGATCTCGGCTCACTGAACCCCGGTTCACTGGTTTATTACCGTAAAATCCCGGTGGGCAAAGTTTATGACTACACCATTTCTGCTGGCAACGAAGGCGTCATCATTGATGTGCTGATCGATCGCCGTTTCGCCAAGTTGGTCAAAGATAACAGCCGTTTCTGGAATGTTTCCGGCTTTAAGGGTGATTTCAGTCTGGCCGGAGCTTCGGTGCAGATGGAAAGCCTGGCCGCGTTGGTCAACGGTGCGATCGCCTTTGACTCACCGCTTGACGGCACCCAAGCCAAGGCCGATCAAAGCTACGCTTTATATCCGGATCTGGCCCGCAGCCAGCGCGGCGTGAATATCACGCTGGATCTGCCAAGCGGTAATAATCTGAGCGAAGGCCGCACGCCGCTGATGTATCAGGGATTGCAGGTCGGCACGCTCACCCGCTTGACGTTGCAGCAGGACAGCAAAGTCACCGGTGAATTAACTCTCGATCCTTCGGTGGTCGATTTGATGCGCAGCGGTACTCGGATTGAAATGCGCAGCCCGAAAATCAGCCTGAGCGACACCAAACTGAGCCAGTTGCTGATCGGCACAACGCTGGAACTGGTGCCGGGCGAAGGCGAGCCGCAGCAGCATTTCAGCGTGCTCGACAGCAATAAAACCCTGCTGCAACAGCCGGGCGTGCTGACGGTGACGCTGCATGCCCCACAGAGCTACGGCATTGATGTCGGCCAGCCGCTGATCGTACACGGCATCAAGATTGGCCAAATCCTTACCCGCGCCCTGACTGATAACGGCGTGACCTTTACCGCCGCCATCGATGCACAGTATCGCCGCCTGGTGCACCAAGACAGCAAGTTCGTGGTTAACAGCCGCGTGGATGTGAAATTCGGGCTGGATGGCGTGCAAGTGCTGGGTGCCAGCGCACAAGAGTGGTTCGACGGCGGCGTGCAACTCATCCCCGGCAGCAAAGGCGAACCGGCAGCGCAATATCCGCTGTACAGCAATAGCGAGAAAGCCGAGGCCGGGATCGTCGGCAACACCCCAACGCCGACGTTAACCCTGACGGCTGCCAGCCTGCCGGACGTACAGACCGGTTCCGTGGTGCTGTATCGCAAATTCCAGGTGGGCGAAATCGTTAACGTGCGGCCAAAAGCCAATGAGTTTGAGGTTGATGTTTATATCAGCCCGGAATACCGCAAATTGCTGACCAGCGAGAGTATTTTCTGGGCCGAAGGCGGTGCCAAAGTGCAGTTGAACGGCAGCGGTTTGACGGTGCAGGCTTCACCGCTGAACCGGGCGCTGAAAGGTGCGATCAGTTTCGACAATCTACCAGGCGTCACGCTGGATAAAGGTGCCAAACGCGTGCTCTACGGTTCCGAAACCACGGCGCGCGCCGTCGGCAGCCAGATTACCCTGCGTACCTATGATGCCAGCAAGCTGTCGCCCGGTATGCCGCTGCGCTATCTCGGTATCGACATCGGCCAGGTTGAGTCGCTGAAGCTGGCACCCGAGCGCAACGAAGTGCTGGTAAAAGCGGTGCTGTATCCTGAATACGTGCAAACCTTCGCCCGCCTCGGCAGCCGTTTTGCCATCGTTTCACCGGAGATCTCCGCCGCCGGGGTGAATAACCTCGACACCCTGCTGCAACCTTATATCAACGTTGAGCCGGGTAACGGCCGCGCATTGCGCATTTTCGAACTGCAAGAAGCCAGTATCACCGATTCCCGCTATCTCGACGGCCTGAACGTGATCCTGGATGCAGCGGAAACCGGCTCACTGCAAGTTGGCACGCCGGTCTTGTTCCGAGGGATTGAAGTGGGTACGGTCACTGGCTTCTCTCTGGGAACGATGTCCGACCGGGTGCTTGTTTCGTTGCGGATCAGCAAAAAATTCCAGCATCTGGTGCGCAACAACAGCGTATTCTGGCTTGCCTCTGGCTATAACCTGCAATTTGGTCTGACCGGTGGCGTGATTAAAAGCGGCACTTTCCAGCAGTTTATCCGCGGAGGGATTGCTTTTGCTACGCCGCCAAGCATTCCGTTGGCACCACAGGCGACAACAAATAAACACTTCCTGCTCGACGCGGAAGAACCTAAAGAGTGGCGTAATTGGGGCACGGCGATCCCCAAAGATTAAATGCAACAGGCAGAGCGCACCGTGCTGGTGGTGATTGCGGTAGGCTCCAATCAGGGCCGCCTCAGTTTTGCGGTGGAATACCAGACGGCGGCCAGCTTGAAGTTTTCTGTGGCTTTTTTTGCTCCGTTGGCTATGCTCATACAGGCGACCTCAACTGGTCTTACCTCCCACCACCTGCATGAGCAAGGAGTTCCAATGGGCAAAACCGTTGTAAAGATAGGCAGTTTCGAGGTCGATGACGCACATTTAACGTCTGCGTCTGAACATGCCGAAGGGAAAACCACTCTCGTCATTCCCTGCAAATCAGATCCCGATCTGTGTATGCAACTGGACGGCTGGGATGAACATACCAGCATCCCTGCCATGCTTGATGGTAAGCAGTCCTTATTGTACAAACAGCATTACGATCGGCAGGCCGATGCCTGGGTCATGCGGCTGGAATAACCCTACAAA
Source organism: Serratia sp. YWN4 (assembly GCF_055790845.1). Lineage (NCBI taxonomy): Bacteria > Pseudomonadati > Pseudomonadota > Gammaproteobacteria > Enterobacterales > Yersiniaceae > Serratia > Serratia sp. YWN4. The sequence continues at coordinate 2,521,257 of NZ_CM147696.1, read as the reverse complement.
GCAAAAAACGCGCGGTGTTCCCATTGGGCACCGCGCGTTTTTTTATGCGATATCGATACCGCTTAAAACTTTTCGATCACCTTAAAGTGCATCAGCACCAGCGTCATATCCGGTGAGAACAGTTCGTACTCTTCAAAAAAGCGTTTATGCTCTTTGCGCCAATAAGCCAGCGAACGATCGCCCTCACCTTCGGCCATCGCATGAGCTTCACTCACTTGATCATAAGTGCTCATCTCCACGGTGGTCAGTTCGATCGCACAAACCGGTTCATTCTTACCATCGACCACCACAAAAACGTCACCGGGTTGTGGGATACCCTCACCATCCAGACTGGAACAGGTGGCCGTTTTAACACCGTCCAAAACCCGCTTGGCCAAATCATCCGCCTGCTGTGCAGTATCACCAAACGCCCAACGTTCTATCTCTTCATATTTTGCCGCAAATGCCATAGCTGTACCTTTATCGATTAAGTCACTGATGCCCACAGGATAGTACACTTGCGCCTGCCGTATTGCACCGGGCCGCCCGGCATTCCAAGCCCTTTTTACGCGATTTGGGGTAAAACCCTGTGCGTAGCACGCAGCAGCAGGCATACTGTGGGCCAAAATCTACCCAATAGTCGCTAGGCAAACCAATGAAGAAGGCAGAGAAAGACCCCGATGACACCTTTAGTGATTTGCTGAAGATCGTGGCTTTTACCGCTATTGCGATCGTCGGCCTGGGCATTGGGTATCTCTGCCTCTAAAAGGATGAGGAAGCGAAATTGCCAACCAAACGTATGCGTGCCAAACATTGGAAAATGTTTGTGATTCTGGTGTTGATCTGTCTGGCGTTGTTGCTGTTACGCTGGGCGGCTATCGCCTTCGGTTAATCACACTCCCTGCTGCCAGCTTCAGTTGCCCGCTTTGCCGTTGGCTCCAGCAATTCCCGCAAGTAAGCGATACGCGCCTCGCCCTGCGGCAACCAAAGACGGCACCAGCGGTTCTGTACTTCTGCCCGTTGGCTGAGCCGATAATATTCTGCCAGTTGTTCGATCAGTTTCATTGATTCGCCCTCCCGTTGTTTGACGCCACCAGTATTGAATACAAAAACCAGAAGAAACACTGACGGATTATTTTTTATTCTTCCTGTTTTATTTTTTGTTCATCCTCACGGGTGGCGAACCCGGCAGGCAACTGCTACATTGACCAAAAATCACCCAGCCGAGGTTAGCGATGAGGTTCTCGGAGCAGGAGATAAAGCCCGTATGGGATGAAGTTGCCCGGTTGATTGGCGACAGCGTGATGCAGTTGCGCCATCGCGGCGAGGTTTTATCAGTAGAAACGCTGGCCAAACATCTGACACAACAGCTGGCAGCCAGCCATGACGTTGAACGCCGGATCCTGATCGGTGCAGCGATCAACATGCTGAAAGATGGTAAGTGAATCGCCAACCTGATGGCTGGCGATTCTAAGAAAGCCCGAGGTATGCAAGCTCGGCCTCTCTCAGGGCGATACTCTCACACGCAATCCGTCGACATTAATAGGATTTATCGGGAAATTACGGTTATTGGCATAATTTATGCCATGTAAAAGCGTTTTGTAATGACAATACACTTTTATAGTTTACTCAGTTTATTATTTACCCGATGAAAAAATGAACGCCAGCAAGTAATGAATTGAAATCATTCTTTTAACTCAAGAATATGCTGAAACACCGTTTTAATAAAAATACCCAGTAAAATTATAGTAATACAATTTAATATATTGCCATATTAATTCGATATCCCCCTTTGCTTTCATATTTTCTTAATTAACTCTCGTCAATGTCTGGTTATTAAAATCATCAGGCGGACAGGCGATGTTATGCTATAGTAGCCGCTTGGTTAATAAATAGAGCCGGAACGGTAAAAGCTGAATCCGGTCAGCAGGAATCGCCCCCCGTTTTAGCACGCGACACCGTACAAAACGGGCAGAACATAGCCAATAAGGAAGTAGATATGTCTTCAACTGTTACCCCACAAACTCTCACTCGTTACGGTATTCATCAAGCTAGCGAGATCGTTTATAACCCTAGCTATGAACAGCTGTTTGCCGAGGAAACCCGCACCGATTTGCCCACATTGGAACGCGGTACGCTGACCCAGTTAGGCGCGGTCAACGTCGATACCGGCGAGTTCACCGGCCGTTCGCCAAAAGACAAATACATCGTGCGTGACGACACTACGCGCGATACCGTCTGGTGGTCCGACAATGGTACCGGTAAAAACGATAATCAGCCGCTTTCGCCAGAGGTTTGGCAACATCTGAAAACCCTGGTTGGCAATCAGCTTTCCAATAAGCGCCTGTTTGTCGTGGACGCATTTTGCGGTGCCAACGCCGATACCCGGCTGAAAGTCCGTTTTATTACCGAAGTGGCCTGGCAGGCGCATTTCGTCAAGAATATGTTTATCCGCCCTACCGAGCAGGAACTGCAAGGTTTTGAACCCGACTTTGTGGTGATGAACGGCGCTAAATGCACCAATCCCGATTGGCAGCAACAGGGTATGCATTCAGAAAACTTTGTCGCCTTCAATCTGACCGAACGTATACAGTTGATCGGCGGCACTTGGTACGGCGGCGAAATGAAGAAAGGGTTGTTCTCTATTATGAACTACCTGCTGCCGCTGAAAGGCATCGCTTCCATGCACTGTTCAGCTAACGTGGGTGAGAAAGGCGATGTGGCGATTTTCTTCGGCCTGTCTGGCACCGGCAAAACCACGCTTTCCACCGATCCGAAACGCCAACTGATTGGCGACGACGAACACGGCTGGGATGACGATGGGGTATTCAACTTCGAAGGAGGTTGCTACGCCAAAACCATCAAACTTTCAGCCCAGGCCGAGCCAGAGATTTATCAGGCGATCCGCCGTGATGCGCTGTTGGAAAACGTTCAGGTGCTGGCGGATGGCAGCATCGATTTTGACGATGCCAGCAAGACCGAGAATACCCGCGTTTCCTACCCGATTTACCATATCGAAAACATCGTCAAACCGGTTTCCAAAGCCGGGCACGCCAAGAAAATCATTTTCCTGACGGCGGATGCCTTTGGCGTATTGCCGCCGGTTTCACGCCTGACGGCAGAACAGACCCAATACCATTTCCTCTCTGGCTTCACCGCCAAACTGGCCGGTACTGAGCGCGGCATCACCACGCCTACCCCAACCTTCTCAGCCTGCTTCGGTGCCGCGTTTTTGGCATTGCACCCAACGCAATATGCTTCGGTGCTGGTGAAGCGCATGGAAGCGGCCGGGGCGCAGGCTTATCTGGTAAATACCGGCTGGAACGGCAGCGGCAAGCGTATTTCGATTAAAGATACCCGCGGTATTATCGATGCCATTCTGAGTGGCAAGATCGAACAGGCGGAAACCTTTACGCTGCCGATCTTTGATCTGGCCGTACCATTGGCATTACCTGGCGTGGACCCGTCGATCCTCGATCCGCGTAAAACCTATGCCGATGAATCGCTGTGGCAGGAAAAAGCACAGGATCTGGCACAACGTTTTATCGATAACTTCAGCAAATATACCGTGACAGAAGCGGGTAAAAAGCTGGTGAATGCCGGGCCAAAACTGTAATTTCCCCTAAAGAGTGCACTCTTTTACGGATGCTTAAATATCGGGGCTCTGCATGCTAAGCCCCTTTTTATTTCAAAACCGATAGCCCCAGATAATCCCTTCCTATCGTTGCTGCTTCACTCGTGATGCAGCTCACAAAGCATAAATGTTAACGTTACCTTTTGTGATTAACATCGCAATCAGGCATGGTAGTGGCTTTATCCAGCCAAAAGTTAACGTTAACAATAATGCACTCTCATCCATCAGGGCTTTCACATGAACCGCGAAACCAAAAAATATTATGTGCTCTTAAGCGGCCTGCTGTTCTTTTTCTTCTTCACCTGGTCATCCAGTTTTTCCCTGATTTCCCTCTGGCTAAATCAGAAGATTGGTTTAAAAGGCGCTGAAACCGGCCTGATCTTCTCAGCCATCTCGCTAGTCGCCCTGTGCGCCCAGCCGCTGTACGGTTTTATTCAGGACAAACTCGGGCTGCGCAAACATCTGCTGCAATTTCTCGGCGTAATGTTGCTGCTCACCGGGCCGTTCTTTATCTACGTTTATGCACCGCTGCTAAAAGCCAACTTACTGCTTGGCGCACTGGTAGGTGGCATGTTTATCGGAGCCACCTTTTTCGCTGGGATCGGCGCGCTGGAGTCTTACACCGAACGCGTCAGCCGCATTATCGGCTTTGAGTTTGGCCGCGCCCGCATGTGGGGCTCGCTCGGCTGGGCCTGTGCCACCTTCTTTGCCGGGTTTATCTTTAACATCAACCCCAACATCAACTTCTGGCTGGCCTCCGCCTCTGCCGTGATATTTCTGCTGTTACTGAGCCAGATACGTGAGCTAAAAACCAATGCCATGGCGGGCCTGGAGTTCGGTAAGCCGGAGAACCTGAAGCTACAGGATGCGCTGGCCCTGCTGCGCCTGCCGAGCTTTTGGGCGTTGGTGGTATTTGTGCTCGGCATCAGCGTTTACAACGTGTTTGACCAGCAGTTCTCCGTGTACTTTGCCTCGCAGTTCCCCACCTCGCAGCAAGGCAATGAAATGTACGGCTTCCTCAACTCCCTGCAAGTGTTTCTGGAAGCTGGCGGCATGTTCCTAGCCCCGTTGCTGGTGAACCGCATAGGTGCCAAGCAAGGGTTACTGCTGGCCGGTAGCCTGATGGCGTTGCGCATGTTTGGCTCCGGCTTGGCAAGCGGTGCGCTGATGATTTCCATCATGAAACTGTTGCACGCCGTTGAGTTGCCCATCCTGCTGATTGCCATTTTCAAATATATCGCCACCCGCTTCGACAGCCGCCTGTCTTCCACGCTGTATCTGGTGGGCTTCCAGTTCGTAACCCAGGTGATGGCCAGCTTCCTGTCGCCGCTGGCTGGCTACGGCTACGACCACATCGGCTTTGCCCCCACCTACCTGCTGATGGGCTCTGCCGTCGCCTGTACCACACTCATTTCCTGCTTCCTGCTGCGCGCTGAGCAGGCAAACCAAGCACCTCAATTTCAACCTGTAATTAAATCAAGCGAGTCGATGCAATGAAAAAAACCTTAGCTCAAGCCGCTCACACAATTGAGACTCTGCGCGCACAGCGCCGGGACGATTACTACCCACGCTTCCACCTGGCCGCACAGGCTGGCTGGATCAACGATCCCAACGGACTGATCTGCATTAACGGGGTTTATCACGCGTTTTATCAACACCACCCTTACGATGCAAACTGGGGGCCGATGCACTGGGCACACGCCACCAGCAGCGATCTGGTGCACTGGCAGCATCAGCCTATCGCGCTGGCTCCGGGCGATGACTACGATCGGGACGGCTGTTTCTCCGGCTGCGCGGTTGATGATCATGGCGTACTGACGCTGATTTATACCGGCCACGTCTGGCTGGGCAAAACCGGCGACGACGACCAGGTGCGCGAAGTGCAGTGCCTAGCCACCAGCCACGACGGCGTGAACTTTGTTAAACAGGGGCCAGTGTTGGTTCCGCCGGCAGGTATTCAGCACTTCCGCGATCCCAAAGTGTGGCGCGAAGCGGGCAGTTGGTGGATGGTGATCGGTGCTAAAGAGAACAACCTCGGCCAGGCCCGGTTATATCGATCTTCCGACCTGCGTGACTGGCAGTTCGAACGCGTTATCGCCCAGGCGCAAAATGCGGCCCAGGGCTATATGTGGGAATGCCCGGACTTCTTCCCGCTGGGTGAACGGCAGGTATTGCTGTTCTCGCCGCAGGGGTTGGTTGCGCAAGGTTACCGCAACCGTAACCGTTTCCAGAGTGGTTACCTGCTAGGCAACTGGCAGCCGGGGCAGGATTTTACCGTCACCCAGCCTTTCTGTGAGCTGGATGCCGGGCATGATTTCTATGCGCCGCAGACCTTCACCGCCGCCGATGGCCGCCGTATGCTGTTTGCCTGGATGGATATGTGGGAATCCGCCATGCCCAGCAAAGCGCATGGTTGGGCCGGGGCATTGACCTTGCCGCGCGAACTGACGCTGGATGCTCAGGGTAAAGTGCTGATGAACCCAGCCCGCGAACTGGCCGCATTGCGCACTGAACCTCAACGTTTAGGTGCTCTACAGTGCCACAACCAGCAACAGTTGTTGGGTAGCAACCTGCATGAACTGCTGCTGATTGTGGATATCAACGCCAGCGAGGCAGAACGCTATGGCATGGCCGTGGGCAAAGCCGCGCGCGTGTATGTTGATAATCAGGCCCGCCGCCTGGTTCTAGAGCGCTTTAGCCCTGAACTGGGCCTGTGCGGTTGCCGCAGCGTGCCGTTGCCGGAAGGCGATACGCTGACATTGCGGATTTTTGTTGATCGTTCTTCACTGGAAGTGTTTGTCAATCAGGGAGAAGCCTGCCTGACCAGCCGTATTTACCCTACGGATGGCGATCGTCATCTCAATCTGTTTGCCGAGGCGGGCAGCGCGCAGTTTGTTGATGTGCAAGCATGGGAGCTGGCCACTATCTGGCGGTAAAGCCTCACCTGCTCCCGCCGCGCAGGAGCAGGTTGTTACAGCGAATCGCGCAGCAGCAACGGGCAGGCAATCCGCACCGTTTCCTTATGCGTAAGCTGATTAATCAAATGCAGCGCCGCCTGACGCCCCAATTCATAATGCGGTAATTGCACAGTGGTTAACGGCGGTTGGAACAGCTCGCCAATCCCCACCATATTGTCATAACCCAATACCGCCACCTGCTCAGGGATTTTCCAACCCTGCGCCAGTAAGGTTTGATAGACCATGAACGCCACACGATCGTTACCACACACCACCGCATCACAATCCTGCACGCCTGGGGAGAAATGCCTGGCTAAAATCGTGACAACGTCACGATAATGTTTATCCCCACCACTGAGATCCAAGTGATATTGACGCAGTTGGCCCACATCGCCACCGGCTTCGCGCCAGGCGCGCTCTAAGCCACGCCGCCGCAGCCCGGCTGCCAAGGCGCTTTCCGGCAGTTGAATGCACAATGGCGCACGATAGCCGCGAGCGATCAACGCCCGCATCGCATCGTACTGGCCTTGTTCATCATCGGGAATATAGCTGGCGACCGAACTTTCTGGGCTGATGCAGTTGGCCAATACCAGTTGCTGATCCAGCAACTTGGCCGGAATGGTGACTTGACGCAGCCCCATAGTGGTAAAGATCACGCCGTCTGGCCGGTGCGCCAGCAGCAAATCGACCATCTGTTCGGCATTATCGTCGGCAAACAGGTTGACCACAAAACTGTTCCAACCCTGTTCACGGGCGGTTTTTTCAATCGAGAGGATCATGTCAACTGAGAACGGTGTCGTCGCCGTATCGAGCGCCAGCACGCCAAGGGTTTTCACCCGGCTGCTGTCGCCACGAATACGCCGTGCCGCAAGATCCGGCACGTATTCCAGTTGATCAATGGCCTGTTTTACGCGCTGGTAGGTATCCGGCCGAAGTTTGCCGGGCTCGTTGATGGCGCGGGATACCGTCATCAACGACACACCAGCGAGTTTAGCAACATCTTTCAGCGAGGCCATGTGCCCTTCTCTGTCTGGGATAGAAGGTCTGATAATCCCATAACTTAGCCACAGACTCTAGCGGGCAGTGATATCCGCCCACAGCGCGATCGCCCCTTCTCGTGGCGAAAATCGCAGCGATCGCTGTTGCTGTTGCCACCAGCAGCCCTGACGTTGGCTCAATGGGCTGCCATCCTCCAGTTGCCACTCGCCCTGCAACACATACAGCACGCCAGCATGTGAGGCCGGGACGAGCACTTCAGCCGTGATGCGCTGGACATTGGCACTACAGCGCCCGCGCCGCGTCATGATGTTAAAATCCTGGCTGCTGCCGCCGAGCAAAAATGCCTCCAGCGCCACATCGCCGGGAAAGGCAAACGGCTCTCCCAACTGCTGCAAGCGATGGTCGATCTGGCCCGCGCTGTACAGATGTACGCCATCGCCTTCCAGCAGGGTGATTGAGCGATCGATACCGTTAAAGGCCGAGAACGGGCCATCTTGTGCGATCGTGGCAATGCTGGCGCGCCAGTCAAAATCGGCATTGCCCGGTGGCTGGCTGGTGATCTCACGGGTTTCACCACCGCCGTTGCGCCATGGGCTGACCGGCAGGCTGGCAAAATCGAAACGGTTCAGGTTCATCATGCCTCCTGTTGGAAGGTTTTCAGCACGTGCAGAAACTCGGCGCTGCTCTGCTGTTGCAGCGCATGGCGCCCCTGCTCAATCACCTGACGGCCCGCCACAAATACGTCGCGGATCTGCTCTTTGCCCCCGGCGAACAGCCAGCGGTTGAGGATGGATTCATCCGGTGCCGCAGCCAGGTAGGGATCGTCACCGTCCAGCACCAGCCAATCCGCACGGTAACCCACCGCCAGTTGGCCGATCGCCGTACCACAGGCCTGCGCCCCGCCCTGTAACGCCTGCTGGTAGAGCACATCGGCCACCGCGGGCTGTTCTGGCGTGGTCAGGCGATTGCGGCGCTGATCGCGCAGCCGCTGGCCATATTCAAACCAGCGCAACTCTTCCACCACGTTCAATGAAACATGGCTATCGGAACCAATGCCCCAGCGCCCTTGATGATGCAGATAGCTGTCGCCGGGGAAGATGCCGTCACCCAAGTTGGCTTCGGTGGTTAAACACAGCCCGGCGACCGCTTTACTGCGCGCCAGTTGTTCCAGTTCCTCACGATCCAGATGGGTGGCATGCACCAAACACCAGCGGCTTTCCACCGGCAGGTGATCATACAGCCAGGCCACCGGGCGTTGACCGCTCCATGCCAGGCAGTCGTTAACCTCTTTTTGCTGCTCCGCAATATGAATATGCACCGGCAAGGCCGAATCGGAGGCGGCCAACACTTGCTGCATCTGGCTAAGCTCCACCGCCCGCAGCGAATGGAAGCACAACCCATGATTCTGTAACGGTTGCCCAGCCAGTTGGCGAGTAATGGTCTGCTGCTGTGCCAGATAGCTCTCCACATCCTGAATGAAGCGCTTTTGCCCCGCTTGCGCTGGCTGAGCGCCAAAACCGGCATAGCTGTAGAGCACCGGCAACAACGTCATGCCAATCCCCGCCTGCTGCGCAGCCTGGCTGAGGCGGCCGGTCATTTCGCCACGATCGGCATAAGGTTTACCGTCTGGGGCATGGTGTAAATAATGAAACTCTGCCACCTGGGTATAGCCGCCCTTGAGCATTTCGATATACAGTTGACGGGCAATCACCTCAACCTGCTCTGGGGTTAAGCGCTGCACCAGCCGATACATCAGATCGCGCCAAGTCCAGAAACTGTCTTGCGGATTGCCTGCCACCTCTGCCAAGCCAGCCATCGCGCGCTGGAAAGCATGGGAATGCAGGTTTGGCATGCCCGGCACCACATCACCGTGCAAGCGCAGACAATCGGTAGATTCGGCATTCGGAGTAACCTGGGTCAGTTGGCCGTGCACATCGACATCGAGCCGCACGTTGTGAGCCCAACCGGACGGGAGCAGTGCGCGAGAAGCAAAATAAGCAGGCATAGCAGTATTCCAAAGTAGGTGTAACAGCTAAGAAAGCGCGGCAGGCGCATAGGTTAAAATTTTGTGAACCAATTTCACTCATCGGGTGAATTGGCCCTACTTGTATATACATATACATATGCCAACATCAACAGTAAACTGATGTTATTATTTTTTTATTTGACGAGGTTAACGTCGTGGTAGATCAACAGATCATGCTGCAACTGGCTGCCGCAATGAGCGATACGCCCGCCCCGATTTATCAACGGGTCAAACAGGCGATAGTGAGCCAAATCCGCGCGGGCCACTGGCAACCACACCAGCGCGTGCCCTCTGAAAGCGAACTGGTGGCCGAGCTTGGCGTCAGCCGCATGACCATCAACCGCGCCCTGCGCGAACTGACCAGCGAAGGCTTTCTGATCCGCATGCAGGGGGTTGGCACTTTTGTCGCCGAAGCCAAAGCGCACACTGCCCTGCTGGAAGTGCATAATATTGCCGACGAGATTGCCGCACGCGGCCACCGCCATAGCAGCAAAATCCTGGAGCTTAAAGCCCGGCCGGCAAGCGACGAAGAGGCAGCAGCGCTCGGCATTCAACCTGGGCAACCCCTGTTTTATTCGCAGATCGTCCATTACGAAAATGACATCCCGGTGCAGATAGAAGATCGCTGCGTTAATCCGCTGATCGCGCCGGATTATATGCAGCAGGATTTCGATCGGGTCACGCCCTATATTTATCTGACGCAGGCAGCGCCGTTGACCGCGGGTGAACACATCGTAGAAGCCGTCATACCCACGCAACACGAGCGTGAACTGTTGCAGTTGGAGGCTCATGAGCCGGGCCTGTTGATCCACCGCCGTACCTGGTCAGATAAAACGGTGGTGACCTCCGCCCGTTTGCTGTATCCGGGCAGCCGCTACCAGCTGTTTGGCCGCTTTACCAATCAGGTCTGAATCCCGCCGGGGCAAACTCCGCCCCGAGCTTCATCACATTCTCATAACAAATTTTTATCCTCTCTCTTGTAGCATCCCGATGAATGCGTTAGCTTGGCTTTAATTGTATATACAACCATGTGGGAGTGGGAACACCATGACGTCTGAGATCCACTGTGACAGCCTGTGGCACGGTGCCGATATTGTCACCATGCGCGACGGCAAATATCACATTATCAGCAATGGCGCGATCGCCGTGCGCGACGGCAAGATTGTCTGGATGGGCGAAGAGGCCACCATGCCGGTGCTGGCGGCGGCTAAAACGGTGCGTTTCGACGGCGGGATCATTACCCCCGGCCTGATCGACTGCCACACGCATCTGGTCTTTGGCGGCAACCGCAGCGCTGAATTCGAACAGCGTTTAAATGGCGTCAGCTATGCCGAGATCGCCGCACAAGGCGGTGGCATTATCTCCACGGTAAAAGCCACGCGCGACGCTGAAGAAGCACAGTTATTAGAGCAGGCCCTGTTTCGCCTGCGGCCACTGCTGGCAGAGGGCGTCACCTGTGTAGAGATCAAGTCCGGCTATGGTTTAACGCCGCACAGCGAGCTGAAAATGCTGCGCGTTGCGCGCCAGCTAGGCGAGTTGTTACCAGTTGAAGTGAAAACCACCTGCCTGGCGGCACACGCGCTGCCGCCGGAATACGCTGGGCGGGCCGACGATTATATCGATCTGGTCTGCCATACCATCATCCCAGAAGCGGCAGCGGCAGGTTTGGCGGATGCGGTGGACGCCTTCTGCGAGCATCTGGCGTTTTCTCCGGCACAGGTCGAGCGGGTGTTTAACGCCGCAGAACAGGCTGGCCTGCCGGTCAAACTGCACGCCGAGCAGCTTTCCGCTCTCGGTGGCAGTGCGCTGGCGGCACGCCATCACGCCCTTTCTGCCGATCATCTTGAATACGCCACCGCAGAAGACGCCGCTGCGATGGCCGCCTCTGGCACCGTGGCAGTGCTGCTGCCGGGAGCTTACTATATGCTGCGTGAAACCCAATGCCCGCCGGTCGAGCTGTTCCGCAAACACGGCGTGGCGATGGCGATCGCCAGCGATGCCAACCCCGGCACTTCGCCAGCGCTGTCGCTACGCTTGATGATCAACATGGCCTGTACGCTGTTCCGCCTGACGCCGGAAGAAGCGCTGGCCGGCGTGACGCTGCATGCCGCCAAAGCGCTGGGCTTGCAGGCCAGCCATGGCTCACTGGAGACCGGCAAGGTGGCAGACTTTGTTCACTGGCCGCTGGCACGTCCGGCGGAACTGGCTTACTGGTTGGGCGGCCAACTGCCCTGCACGGTGATTTTCCGAGGAGAAGTACGTCAATGATTCGCGATCCCTTTGAGTTCCACAGCGGTAACCTGCCGCTGTTGATCAGCATTCCCCATGCCGGTACTCGGCTGACTCCGGCGGTTGAACGCGGCTTGAGCGATGATGCGCGGCCACTGCCGGACACCGATTGGCATATTCCACAGCTGTATGATTTTGCCCGTAAGATGGGTGCCAGTATGCTGGTCGGTAACTATTCACGCTTTGTGATCGATCTTAACCGCCCCGCAGACGATAAACCGCTTTACACCACCGCCACCACCGGTCTGTTCCCTGACGTGCTGTTCGATGGCCGCCCGAGTTTTCTGCCGGACCTGGCCCCGAGCGATGAAGAACGTGCGGGCTACTTGCAGAACGTTTGGCAACCCTATCACCAGCAATTGCAGAACGAGCTGGCACGGCTGAAAGCCCAGCACGGCTATGCACTGCTGTTTGATGCGCACTCCATTGCTTCGGTGATACCGCGGCTGTTTGATGGCAAGCTGCCGGATCTCAATCTAGGCACCAACAGCGGAACCAGTTGTGCCAGTGCCATGAGCGATCGGCTGATCGCCTGTTGTGAACAGCAGCAGCAATTCACCCACGTGCTCAACGGGCGCTTCAAGGGCGGTTACATCACCCGCGCTTATGGCCAGCCGCAGGAAAACCAACATGCGGTGCAACTGGAGCTGGCGCAGGTCAATTACATGTCAGAACAGTATCCATTTGCGTTTGACGCACCGCGCGCCGCGCCGTTACAGCACCTGCTGCAACAGATGATTGAAGGCATGCTGGCCTGGGGCGACCAACAGGCTTAACCTTCCAGCTTCGGCGTGCCTGATGCGCCGAAGCTTGCACTCATTTCCCCCGCGAGTTTCACCTATTATCAGCAGCCTGATCTTTTTTCCGAATCTGTTGTTATCACTGCAATTTGTGTACTGCATCGCAATTTTGATGGAAAGATAACCAACGGATCTGCACAGCGCACAAAACAGCGGCCTGCACGTTTTACCGTGCGCGACAATCTGGCGAAAACCCGGCCATGCTTCAGCCCAGACTCAAGCCGCTGCATCCAGATACCTGAAGCCGAACGGGAACAACCATCAGCTCTGGAGGCAACTATGTTTGATACCCCGCTAAACTGGCACGCTGCGCAGGCCATGGCCGTCGGGTTGTTGGCCAACTGGCAAACGGCGGGCGAGCCCGGTGGGGCAATTACCCTGTTTGACAGCACCAAAACCCAGGCAGTGGCCTGTGCAGGATTGGCCGATCTGGCCCGCAATGAACCCTTTACCGCCGACAGCGTGGTGCGCTATGCCTCTCTCACTAAACATATTTTTGCCGCACTGGCGCTCAATGCAACCGATAACGCCATTCGCCTTAACGATCGCTTAGGTGGCCTGCTGCCTGAACTGGGTAAACAACTGGCAAATGTGACCGTCGGCCAGGCGCTGGATATGACCAGTGGCCTGCCGGACGTGCGCGAAACACTGGGCCTGCTTGGGATCTCCGTCAATACCGTCAGTGATGCACAGCCGGTGCTGGAATTTATCCGCAGCCTAGGGCGACTCAACTACCCGGCGGGCAGTGAAGTCGCTTACACCAACACCGGTTACCGCCTGGTGGAAGCGGCGTTAAACGCCAAGGGATATGACTTCAACGCTTTGGTACAGCAGCATCTGGCGCGCCCGCTTGACGTTCAGCTACAGGCACCAGAAAGCTGGTTCGATGTGGTGCCAGGATTGGTACCCGGCTATTGGCGCGCAACACAAGGTTGGCAACAAACCAGCAGTGGGCTGCATCTTTCGGCTTCCGGTAGCCTGACCGGCAGTGCCAACGCCCTCACCCGCTGGCTGCAATCTCTGCTGGCAGACCGCGGCCCCGGTAAAGGTGTACTAGCGCAGCTTGGCGCACCACGCAAGCTCCACCACGGCCCAACCAGCCGCTATGGGCTCGGGCTGGCACAAACGCCCCTTGGCCGCCATACCCTGTTCGGCCACGGGGGATCCCTCACCGGTTATAAAAGCTATTTCCTGTTGGCCCCTGAACGGCAAGCCGGTGCCTTGTTGGTGGCCAACCGCGAAGACTGCGACAGTTTTAGTATGATTTTGCAGGTCATGGCCGCGCTGTTAAGTGAAGCCTTGCCCGAACGCAGTACGGCAATCCCTGATGGGATCTACGCCACCATCGCCGAGCCTTACTGGCTGGAAGTGAAAGACGGTAACGTCGCCTATCTGGGGACCAGCGAACCGCTTTATCAAAGCGCCGACGGCTATGCCATGTCGCTTTCTGCCCATCTACCGATGCGCCTGAAATGGACCGGGAAAGCGGTCGAGGGGGAAGTTGGCCATCTGGAACACAGTTTCTTACCGGTGACGACCGAGTTCGGCTGCCTGAAGCAGGTGCAGGGCATCTGGTATCACCCGCAATACCGCACCGCTTTCGAGATCCGCGGCAATAAAATCCACATTGGTGTTGGCCCCGCCGCACAAATTGGTACTCTGAGTTCTCTCGGTAACGGGCGGATGCTGGTTGAAAGCCAAGACGGACCATGGCTCAAACGTTTTTGCCTCTATTTTCGCGGCTACAGTGTGGATCTGATCGCCAATCGCAGCCGAGTCTTAACGTTCAAACGCGACATGACCGTGCACGCTTAACGTTGTCTCAGGATCCGCTATCGGCCAAGCGGACAACACATCATATTCACCGTGGTTATTCATGCCAAAATGCTGAAAATTTATTCATGCGGAAAACTATTCATAAAAACCGAATAAAATCAGCCTATTTTTCTTGCGGAAAAATAGGCCATCCAGTACTTTGTGTGGGTCACAAAAAAGAGTTAGCTTGCTCTTTTTCGTTGCGCCTCAAAATACTATTTTATGTCATCAGAAAGTGATGATACTTATTATTTCCCGCCTTTCCGTGCGGGATTTCTTTTTGTAGGTTACTGTTATTTTTCGTGCTCTTTCTTGAGCTTTTGTTAGCGATAAACTAAATTTCAGTACTCACAAACCTTAACCTCCCGCGGTGGCCAGGCTGGCAACGAGTGGGCGTTCAGGAGTTACAGCTATGCAAATGACCCTTATGGAATACATCACGCAATACTTCAATGGCGATCTCTATCGCTATGCCCGGTATGAAGGTGTGAGCCGTGAGCAAATTCTCAAATGGATAAATAACGAATGTTATGTCATCAAAGGGAAATTGGTCATGCCGGTTAAACATTTGCCCGGTTGAGTCAACATTGTAACGGAGACAAAAAAACCCCGTTTGAACGGGGTTTTTTGCTATTAGATACCACGGAAAATCAGAAATTATAACCGACAACCGCGTAGTAACCCCAACCGGTAGACTTGATCGGGCCTTGCGGTGTACCGATATCAACCCCATCCTGCCATTGACCACCGTTATGGAAGTAACGGGCAACAAACGAGTAATGCCAGTGATCGTAGTTCAGCGCCAACACATGGCTGGAAGCAATGGAATTGCTGGTGCGAGCCTGGCGGCCATTAACGGTGAAATCGTTCTTACCCAGATCGGAACCAAAATCAAAGTTAGTGAAACCAATATAGTTCAGGTTGCCGCCCCACATCTGAGTCAACGGCACAAAGTATTTCACTTTGAAACGGTAGCCATCCCAACTGTCTTCATTCGCCGCACCGTAGTTCTGCCACTGATATTTGGCGTAAATGTTCATCGACAGGCTGATTGGCAAACCCGTGTCGATGTCAGTCCCTAGCCCCATATACCAAGTGCTCTGGCGCGATGCGTTGTTGCGACCCATGTCGTAGATATAGTTGTTGGCGAAATACCACTCTTTAAATGGCCCAAAGCTCAGATCGGCACCGGTCAGTTTGTCGATCGAGAAACGCGGTTCGATCTCCATAAACAGCGGTGAGCCGTTATCCCAAATACCCCGGTTTGGCGTATTGCCCGTACCAAAGAATTTCGGCACATCCACGTAGCCATAAAAATCCAGCCAGTCTTTCTTGGTGTAGGCTTCGTATTCCAGATACACGTCATTGTTCAGTTGTGGCCCGAAGCGGGTGTGGTAGCTACCTACCACATTGACACTCTGGTGCCACCAATCTGAAACGAACTGGCTATCTTTGCTATCCGCCATTGATGATGTGCTGTAAGACGCAGTGAGAAGCACACCTGCTGCGAGAGCGATTTTTTTCATTTTATTACCACATGCTTAAAGGGCCATTGGCGGCCCGTTAGAAAGATGACGATGAGTCTGGTGTAACGAACGGTTAATCCGACGCGCGCATTATAGAAACCTGCGGGTGCAAGAATCTGTGATCCAGTGGGATATTTTACGCAAAAGTAACCGATTGCGTTCTCATTTTATGAATTATTTTTCATTTGAATTCATATTCAATGTGATAGCCATCATAAATAAGGGCTTTTAGAACAAAATTTGTGCCGTTTATCTACGGCCAACAAGATTAATCGGACTCAGGATAATGGCGTAAAAAAGCCGACTATGGGTGTTAATGCTGATCAGTTAAGGCTAACCAGTTCCCTCTCCCTTGGGGCTGTCTCTTATACACAACTCCCCGACATACTCGTCGGGGGTTTTTGAACTTTTTTCCTATCTGTTGATCTGTCTTGATATTCTCCCTTCCTTCGGTTTTTAGTATGGTGCTTTCTGATTGTGATTCATGGGCTCAAGACACTTTCGGTCTTGCTCAACTCGGCGACAAACGCAGGACTCATCGCCTGGTGAAACTCACTGCTTCACTGGCTCAACACACAGGACTTTCTATTGTGAAATCATCACATTCCCCTGCCGAAGTCGAAGGCGCATACCGCCTCATGCGTAACCCCAATGTCTCGCCGGAAGCCGTCGCTGATGCGGGTTTCATCGCAACGGCAAGCGCCGCCAAAGAGCACCCACTTCTCCTTGCATTAGAGGACACGACTTCCATCAACTTCAGTCATCCCACGGCTTTTGACGAACTCGGCAATACAACGACCAGCCCTAAAATACGGGGGCTACTGGCGCATTCTGTCTTGCTTTACTCACCCAAAACGGCACAAGTGGTGGGCCTTATCGACCAGCAGCGCTGGAGTCGTGACATCGCTGAATACGGTAAGAAACACCAGCGAAAACAACACGCTTACGAAGAAAAAGAAAGTTACAAATGGCAGCAGGCGTCTGAACTCATGGCGCAGCGGCTCGGCGATACGCAACAGCAAGTTATCTCGGTCTGTGACCGGGAAGCCGATATCTGGCATTACCTCGACTATAAAATCAGCCAGGGCCAGCGCTTCGTCGTCCGGGCGGCACAAAATCGCCGGCTTGAAGACAGCAGTGATAAACTCTTCGAGTTGCCTGCCACACTCACACAAACAGGCAGCCATTGGCTGAATGTCGTTCAAAAAGGAGGGCGCGCAGCCCGTCAGGCACAGATGTTCGTCAGTTACTGTCCTGTTGAAATAAAACATCCAAACCAGCCCGGAGCCTCCGTACCGTTGACGTATATCTGCTGCCGTGAAGAAGAGCCGGAAGGGGCCTGCTGGCATCTGTTAACCTCAGAAAAAGTGGGCTCGGCAGCAGAAGCGCGCGTCATCATCAGCTACTACGAACGTCGCTGGTTAATAGAGGAATATCACAAAGCGTGGAAAAGTGGTGGGACGCAGGTTGAGGCGTCTCGCATGCAAAGCCGGGCCAATCTGGAACGTATGGTGGTCATTCTTGCCTTTATTGCGGTTCGGGTGTTGGCGTTGCGTCAGGGCGGGCTGAGCGAAGAGACGTTGAATGCGTCCTGTGAACGCGTCTTAAGCCCAATAGAATGGAAACTGCTGTGGGTAAAACAGGAAGGAAAAGCGTTACCGAAGCAAGCGCCGACGCTGAAATGGGCGTATCTGAATCTGGCAAAACTGGGGCACTGGTATGACAGCAAACGAACGGGCCGTGCGGGCTGGGTAGTGATGTGGGAAGGCTGGTTCAAGCTTCAGGATATCGTTGAAGGGTATAATCTCGCGAAGTCTCTTGATCAGGAGATCTGATCAAGAGACAGCCCTTGGGGAGAGGGTTAGGGTGAGGGGAAGATCACTGAACTAAAGCCCCTCACCCCGGCCCTCTCCCACAGGGAGAGGGAGGCCACACCTTTAGCACCTGCTGCATAATTATGCAGCTTTGCGCTTAACTGACCGGCATTAGACTATGGGTGTCGGCTTTAACTCAAAGGTTGGCACTGTACAAAACGGTGATCTAGCGCACTCCGGGAAGCGCCTTGGCAATATTCTCCTGGCGGAATACCACTTCATCCCCCCGGGCAATTTCCCAACGGGCGACCGGAATGTCGGTCTTGGGTGCCGCAACCACTACGGAACCATAAATCAGCTTATCGTCACGGCGCAGAATAACCACATCCAATTGGTATTCGTGCAGTAAGTTAGCGGTGGTCAAGCGCACAATGTCGCTGGTACTGAAGCTGTGCCCGTCAAGCGCAGGTTGCTGAATAAACTGAATATCATTTCTCATTTTTCACGTTCCTTCAGGCAGAACAGTTAATTTGAGATTAGCTTAAATCCATCACTTCGCGAATCACCAAGGTTAACCTGCGCGCGTGGCCCGCCAGCAGATCAACGAACCGGCAGTGACCATGGCCACTCCCTGCCAGAAGTTAATGGTCAGCGACGTGCTGAGAACCACGGCGGCAAATACCGCCGACAGCACCGGCGTAAAATAAGAAACCGTGGCCAGCAAGGTCATGTTGCCATGCAAGATCCCGACATTCCATGCCGCATAGCCAGCCCCCATGGCGATCCCGGCAGACAGCAATGCCACGCTAACCGGCAGGCTGAAATGCATGCCGCTTTCATTACTGAACGGATATTGCAGCCACAGGGCCAACGCGGCCAGCGTAATAAACAGCACCACCGCGTTTTTGCCTTGGGCGATCCTCTTGGTGACGTTGCAATAGACCGCCCAGATCACCGCACCGCTGAACGCCAGCCCATAGCTCAGGGGATTGCTACGCACATTGACCAGCATTTGTGCTGGCGACCATCCCCCATCGCCGCTCATGATCCAGCCAATGCCAAACAGCGACAGCAGCAGCCCAGGGATCACCCACCATGTAGCCTTCTGGCCATTAAACAGGATCGCCATCAGCACGGTAAAACAGGGCCACAGATAGTTGATCATCCCCACTTCAATGGCCTGCATACGGTTACTGGCGTAACCCAGCGACAGCGAAAGACAAATCTCGTAGGCCACAAACAGCAGGCTGCCAATAATCAGATAAGAACGGGGGAAATCACGCAGCTTCGGAATACCCATCACGATCAGCAAGAACAGCGTGCTCACGCTGTAGATCATCGCCGCGCCGCCTACCGGCCCCAAGCCTTCGCTGACGCTGCGGATCAGGCCGACCACGCTGCTCCACAGCACAATCGCCAGCAGGCCAAACAGAGTTGCTTTATGGGATACGGACAAGGCAGGCATCAAGGTAGGATCCAATCATCGGTTTTTTAGGATTTTCACTCTACTGGCCTGAAAGGCAAAAAGAAAGGCGGGATCACCCGCCTTGCAAGATTACTGCTGCGGCTGCCGCTCAAACTGTGGCGGCGGCTGGCGGAAACGACGGGTGAGGTACACCAAGTAGGCAAACCCCAGTGCCGCCCAGATCAGCCCCATGGTAAGCGAGCTTTTCTCCAGATTCAGCCACAGAACGCTGACCGTCAGCGCCCCCACCAGCGGCAGGATCAGGAAGTGAAAACGATCCTTCCAGGTTTTGTTGCGCCCTTGGCGGATAAAGAAGTGGCTGATCACCGAAAGGTTAACGAAGGTGAACGCCACCAGCGCGCCAAAGTTGATCAAGGCGGTAGCGGTGACCAAATCAAAGGACAGCGCAGACAACGCCACCAGCCCGACCATCAGCACGTTAAGCGCGGGCGTGCGCCATTTGGGGTGTACATAGCCGAAGAATTTTTCCGGGAACACGTTATCGCGCCCCATCACATACAGCAGCCGTGAAACGCTGGCATGGGAGGCCAAACCGGAGGCCAGCGTATTAATAAAGGTGGTGCAGAGGAAAATCGCCTGGAACAGTTTCCCGCCCACGTACAGCGCAATTTCTGGCAGCGCCGCATCGGGCTCTTTGAAACGCTCAATATTGGGGAAAAACAGCTGAATAAAGAAGGACACGCTGATGAAAATCACCCCACCGTACAAGGCGGTGAGAAATATCGCCTTGGGGATCACTCTGGCGGCATCCGGCGTTTCTTCACTCAGCGTGGTGACGGCGTCAAAGCCCAGAAACGAGAAACAGAGAATGGTCGCCCCGGTGATAATCGGCACCAGATGGGCGTTTTCACTGACAAAAGGTTGCAGGCTCCAGACCGTGCCCACTCCTTCCCCGTTATGCAAGCCATGCACCACCAGGAAGATAAACACCACAATAATCGCCACCTGGGCCAGCACAAACAGCGTGTTGAAGTTGGCGACCACATTGACGCTTTTCAGGTTGATCGCCGTCATGATAATCACAAAACCCACTACCCAGATCCATGGAGGCACTTCGGGGAACAGCGCGGTGAGGTAAATCTTCGCCAACAGCGTGTTGATCATCGGCAGGAACAGATAATCCAGCAACGACGACCAGCCGACCAGAAACCCAACGTGCGGGTTAATCGCTTTTTGCGCGTAGGTATAGGCGGAACCGGAGGTGGGAAACTGGCGCACCAGCTTGCCGTAGCTGATGGCGGTAAACAGTACCCCCGCCAGCGCCAGTAGATAGGAGGCCGGAACGTGGCCATCCGTTACGCCGGAAACAATGCCGAAAGTGTCAAACACCGTCATCGGCGTCAGGTATGCCAGGCCCATCATTACCACTTGCCACAGTTTTAATGTTTTACGCAGTTGCGGTTTGCCCGCGCCATTACGGTCGATGGCACTTATCGTCATGGGTTATTCCTCGCCGGCGTCCTGTACGCCAAGTTGGAAGAAAGTAGTCACCGCTGCGCACGGCTTCGCCGGGCCACAGGGAACCCGCGGGAATACGCCGGGCGCGCGGTGGGATCAGGCTGAACGCCTCAGGCGTTTTTCAGCATCCACTCGATTTCGGTTTCGGTGATCAGCCGTTCAAACTGCACCAGCTCATCGGTCTTGCAGGCCAGATAGACATGGCTGAATCTTTCCCCCAGCAGCGCATTCAGCACCGGCTGGTGTTCGAATTCATACAAAGCGTCACTCTGGCGAATGGGGAACGGTAAACCTTCCTGCTCCAAGCCGTTGCCGGTCACCGGCTCAAGCAGCGGTAATGAGGTGTCGAGGCCGTACACCATCCCGGCCAGGATCGCGGCCATCACCAGGTAAGGGTTGGCATCAGCCCCCGCCACGCGGTACTCCACGCGGTGGCTGTCGCGATCGCCGCAGGGAATACGCAGGGCGACGGTGCGGTTATTGTGGCCCCAAGAAGCCTGCGTCGGCACATACATGCCGGGTTGGAAGCGGCGATAGGCATTCACATTGGGTGCCAGCAGCGCCATGGAGGCAGGCATCAGGGCGATCATCCCCGCCAGTACCTGCTTCAGCAGCACGGAGTCTTCACCATCGTCGTCGGCAAACACGTTGTTGCCTTGATTATCCAGCATGCTGATATGCACATGCATACCGCTGCCCGCATGTTCTTCATAAGGCTTGGCCATAAAGGTGGCCTGGATGTGGTGCTTCTCTGCCACCATGCGCACCAGGCGTTTCAGCGCCAGCGCGTGATCGCAAGCCAACAGCACGTCGTTGGTGTGATGCAGGTTAATCTCGAACTGACCGGGGGAGGCTTCTGCTACCGCGCCGTCTGCCGGGATCCCCTGCAAACGCGCCAGTTCATCAATCTCACTCAGCACATCGGCAAAGTGATTGAGGTTATCGACCGAATACACCTGGCTTTGCGTGTTGCGCTCCTGAGTGCCAGGCGCGCACGGCGGTTGCAGGTAACCTTCAGAATCGCGCTGGCGATCGATGAGATAGAACTCCAACTCTACCGCTACTACGGGGGATAACCCGCGCTGACGCAAACGCTGCCACACCCGGTTCAGCACATTACGCGGTTCAACGTCAAAGGGAGTACCATCTTCATCCAGCATGGTGAGCAGTACCTGCCCGATATATTCCGGATCGGCCGCCGACGGCATCAGGGTTCCAGCCACCGGGACACAGATATGATCCGGCTCACCCAATTCTTGCCCTAACCCGGCCTCTTCCACCACGTTGCCAAGAATGTCCATTGCAAACACCGAGGCCGGGAAGTAACAGCCTTTCTCCAGTTTGCCCAAGCCAGCAACCGGGATACGTTTACCACGGAAGCTGCCGTTGAGATCGGTCAGTAAAACATCAATATGCTGGGTTAACGGATAACGTTCCAGATACTTCTTCACTTCGCGCTGGAACGCGCTACTTCGCCTTTCTTCGTTGTGCTGCACAAAGTTTTCCACTTCTACGATGTTGGTTTGCATGATTCACCCGTCATTGTGTTTGGTCTGTGGTTCTCACACTTATTGCTTTCGATGTTTATTGACCATCTTGCTCAATATAATGTCCACCAATGAAACATAGATGCAACAAAATTGTTTTGCAAGTGTTACTTTTGGTTTGAATATTGGCCATTGCACTGCTAGATTTAGTTAATATTGAACAAAAAAGGCGATATTTTGGCATAACGGTCATAATTTCGAACACATTAAGGGGATAGCATGGGCAATATATTTAACAGACCACTCATCGGTATTGTGATGTGCAGGTATAGGTTAAACCAACACCTCACACAGACCTTGCAAGAAAAGTACCTGAATGCGGTTTTGACCGCTGGCGGGTTGCCTGTCGCCCTGCCACACGCGCTGGCAGAGCCGGAAATGCTGGAAGAATTGCTGCCACATCTCGACGGCATCCTGCTGCCGGGCAGCCCCAGTAATGTGCAGCCGCACCTTTATGGTGAAAACGGCGATGAGCCTGACGCCGATCCTGGGCGAGATGAATTGAGCCTGGCGCTGATCCGCCTGGCGCTCAACAGGCGCATTCCCCTTTTCGCCATTTGCCGCGGTATGCAGGAGATGGTGGTCGCCACCCAAGGCACCCTGCATCGCCGCCTGTATGAACTGCCCGAATTGCTTGAGCACCGGGAAGATCACGATCTGCCGCTGGAACAGCAATATGCTCCCGCGCATGAGGTGATTGTTCAGGATGGTGGCTTGCTGGCGCAGTTGCTGCCGGATTGCAACAAATTCTGGGTGAACTCACTGCACGGCCAAGGGGCTAAAACGCTCGGCCCCAGCGTGCGCATTGAGGCGCATGCCGCCGATGGGCTGGTGGAAGCCATCAGCATCCGCGATCAGCCGTTTGCGCTGGGCGTGCAGTGGCACCCGGAATGGAACAGTGATGAATATGCGCTATCCCGCCTGCTATTTGATGGATTCATTACCGCTTGCCAGAATTATCAGAAGGAAAAACGCCTATGAGCGATGTCAGCTTGGCACCGGGGAAACGCTTGTCGCAGATCCGCCAGCAATTAGGCTTGTCGCAGCGCCGGGTCGCCGAACTGTCTGGATTAACGCACAGCGCTATCAGCACCATTGAACAGGACAAAGTCAGCCCGGCCATCAGTACGCTACAAAAGTTACTGACGGTGTATGGGCTGTCACTATCGGCTTTTTTCGCCGAGCCGGAGCAACCGGATGAACCACGGATCGTCATCAATCATGAAGACCTGATTGAAATCGGCAGCCAAGGGGTTTCGATGAAACTGATCCATAACGGTGACCCCGAACGCACGCTGGCGATGATGATCGAAACCTATGAGCCGGGAACCACCACCGGTGAACGTCTCAAACATCAGGGGGAAGAGATCGGCACCCTGCTGGAAGGCGAAGTCATGCTACAGGTCAATGGGCAGACCTATCACCTGCAAGCAGGCCAGAGCTACACCATCAATACCGGTATTCCCCATAGTTTCAGCAACACGTCGGCGCGGGTGTGCCGGATTATCAGCGCCCACACGCCGACCACCTTCTGATTAACGGAGCAAGGTATGGATTTCCACCATCTACAGTATTGGCAACAACGGGCACAGACCCTGAAGATTGAAAACCGGCTGTTTATCAATGGCCGCTACCAACAAGCCGCCGCTGGCGAAACCTTCGCCGTGGAAGATCCTGCCGCCCAACGCGAACTGGTGCAAATGGCACGCGGTGGTCAAGTGGATATCGATCTGGCGGTGAACGCCGCCCGCGAGGTATTCGAACATGGCGACTGGTCGCAGGCGGCACCCGGCCAGCGCAAGGCTACGCTATTGAAACTGGCGGTGCTAATGGAAGAACACCATGAGCAGTTGGCGCTGCTGGAAACGCTGGACACCGGCAAACCGATCCGCCACAGCCTGCGTGATGACGTTCCCGGTGCCATTCGCTGCATCCGCTGGTACGCAGAAGCCATCGATAAAGTTTATGGCGAAATCGCCCCCACCGGTAACGACGCGTTGGCGCTGATCCAGCGGGAGCCGATCGGCGTAGTGGGTGCCATTGTGCCCTGGAACTTCCCGCTGCTGCTGGCCTGCTGGAAACTGGGCCCGGCGCTGGCGGCCGGTAACAGCGTGGTATTGAAACCTTCCGAGAAATCACCGCTGACAGCGGTCTATCTGGCTGCTTTAGCGCAACAGGCCGGGCTGCCGGACGGCGTGCTGAACATCGTGCCAGGTTATGGGCATGATGCCGGGAAAGCGCTGGCGCTGCACCATGACGTTGATGCTCTCGCCTTCACCGGCTCCACCCTAGTGGCGAAGCAACTGATGAAATATGCCGGTGAATCCAATATGAAGCGCGTCTGGCTGGAGGCTGGCGGCAAAAGCGCCAACATCATCTTCGCCGACTGCCCAAACCTGGATAAAGCCGCACAGGGTGCCGCCGCCGGTATCTTCTACAACCAAGGCCAGGTGTGCATTGCCGGTACGCGTTTGCTGGTGGAAGAAAGCATCCAGCAGGAATTCCTCCAGGCGCTGCGCAAGCATGCCGCGGCCTTCGAGCCCGGTAACCCACTCGATCCGCAGACCATTATGGGGACGCTGATCGACCATGGACACTGCGAAAAGGTAGTTGGCTATATTGAGCAGGGGCTGGAGCAAGGAGCCGCCCTGTTCCTGGATGGCCGCGAGCACTCTCAAGGCCACCAGCAAAGCTATCTCGGCCCGACCATTCTTACCCAAGTGGACAACGCCATGAGCGTAGCGCGCGACGAAATCTTCGGCCCGGTGCTGGCAGTGACCCCCTTCAACGGTGAACAGCAGGCTTTGGAACTGGCCAATGACAGCGAATACGGGTTAGGAGCCGCCATCTGGACCCGCGATCTCTCCCGCGCACATCGCATGGCACGCCAGTTGAAAGCGGGCACCGTGTTCGTTAACAACTACAACGACGGCGATATGACCGTGCCCTTCGGCGGCTACAAGCAAAGTGGCAACGGGCGCGACAAGTCATTGCATGCGCTGGATAAATTTACCGAACTGAAAACCACCTGGATTTCTCTGGAATAAGGACCGAATCATGACCGAACACGTAAAAAGTTATTATGCGGCGACGGCCAATGCCCATCAGCCTTATCCGCAGTTGAATGAATCGATCGAATGTGACGTTTGTATCGTTGGTGGCGGCTATACCGGCCTGTCTTCAGCGCTGTTCCTGGTGGAGGCGGGCTACAACGTGGTGCTGCTGGAATCCGCACGCATCGGTTTCGGCGCCAGCGGCCGCAACGGCGGGCAGTTGGTCAACTCCTACAGCCGCGATATTGATGTGATTGAAGCGCGCTACGGGGCAGAAAGCGCTCGCGTGCTGGGCAGCATGATGTTTGAAGGGGCCGACATTATCCGCAGCCGCATCGAACATTACGCCATCGAATGTGATTATCGCCCAGGCGGTATTTTTGCCGCACTCAACAACAAGCAATATCACGCGCTGATCGAGCAGAAACAAAACTGGGAACGTTACGGCAATACGCAGCTTGAGCTGCTGGACAGCGAACGCGTCCGCCAGGAAATCGCCAGCGATCGCTACGTCGGCGCATTGCTCGATCGCAGCGGTGGTCATATTCATCCGCTCAACCTGGCGCTGGGCGAAGCCGAAGCTATTCGCCAACAGGGTGGCCGGATCTTCGAACAATCGGCGGTGACCAACATCCGCCACGGTGAGCCTGCACTGGTCAGCACCGCTAACGGGCAAGTGACCGCGCGCTATGTCATCGTCGCCGGTAACGCCTATTTGGGTGACAAACTGGAACCCCGCTTGGCCAAACGCAGTATGCCGTGCGGCACCCAGGTGGTGGCCACCGAACCGCTGGCCCCGGAAGTCGCAGCCTCGTTGATCCCGCAGAACTATTGCGTGGAAGACTGCAACTACCTGCTGGATTATTACCGTCTCACCGGTGATAACCGCCTGCTTTACGGCGGTGGCGTGGTTTACGGTGCGCGCGATCCTGACGATATCGATAATCTTATCCGCCCCAAACTGCTGAAAACCTTCCCACAGCTAAAAGGGGTGCGCATTGATTATCGCTGGACCGGCAATTTCCTGCTGACGCTGTCGCGCATGCCGCAGTTCGGCCGGTTGGAAAATAATATCTACTATATGCAGGGTTACAGCGGCCACGGCGTAACCTGTACCCATCTGGCGGGCAAACTGATTGCAGAATTAATGCGCGGCGATGCCGAACGCTTCGATGCTTTTGCCAAATTGCCGCACCTGCCATTCTTTGGCGGACGTAATCTGCAAATCCCGTTCACCGCGATTGGCGCCGCCTACTACACATTGCGCGATCGGATTGGGGTTTAAGTACGGAGCACTTCACATTAGTTCGATTAAACAATCGACAAGATGATCAATAATCAGTCAATGTTATGATTGCAGGCGGTTTCATACGGAAATACTCATCATTATGATGCAATATTGCATCGATATTTTGATGAACTATCGTCTCAAAAATCATATAGTACTGGCAGATTAAAAATCACCGATTTCCCTGGTGTTGTTATACTTGCCCCTCACTTTTGTAGGGGCTTTTTTTCCTTACACTTCCAACTGACACTATTCCTTTTAATTTCAGCAGAATCCGGCAAAGTTCACGGTTCCACTCTGCGCATTGAACAATAGTGAGCTATCAGTCACCGAACAGAGTACACTGCCTTCACCACACATCTACCCGGTGAAAGATATGTCCCTCCTTGATGCCTTCAAGATGTTTAGTGATACATCATCAGCCAATGTCACTTGCCCAAAATGCTCTAAAGTTTCGCCACAGAATCGCCAGAAGCTTAACAAGAACATCACCATGATCTGCCCTCACTGTGGGCATTATTTCCGTAAGAACGAAAATTAAAGACATTATTCATAACGTCTTTTGTCAAAATATCTTGCCAGCACTACCGCTCATCAAGAGTTTTCATTACCTCATATCCCGCCGTTTGCCGCTTTTCACTGACCCCGCAGGCTCAGATCACCGTGGCACAACTTGCTCCATGTTAAATCCCTAGTTAACCTACGGCGCAGAAGTCAGGATCGCTAAAAGCAGGACAGTGTTATGAAACATTATATAATCCCCACTCTCCTCGTCATTGCGACGATCCTGAGTATTTTATACATCGCCAATCTGGCTGAATGGTTTATACACTGGTGGGCTAAGCCGGAAATTTTTTGATACTCGATGCGAACAAAAGTAGCCGAACTTCCCTTCCGGGGGGCTTTGGCTGTACCCATAGAGGCTCTTCACGCTGTTAAGACCGTCGATTGAATTTAGAACAATGGTGACTTCACCTTTCTACAAAAGTCAGCAAGCGCCATGTCAGAACTTCCTGCTGTTACGCTATCTATCTTCCCTGAGAATTTTTTAACCGAACGTGGAGAAACCTCTTTTTTCTGGTTTTATGAACTGCCTAACCCGCAATAACAAAGAATTAAATTCTGAAAAATATTTCAACGTTGTTCAACGATATCCACCTTATGCAAAACAGCTCCAGATTGTGTCAGCACACTCGGTTATCCCACATTCTTGCCCGCGCTATTGCACAAACGTCGTCAACCACCTTTACTGATCGTATACCATCTGCCGATGCAAAGAGGCTCTATGAAGATTATTATATGTACCGTTTTAGTCGCCATGCTGGCTGGATGCGTTTCAGCTTCGATTTCAGGTGGCAGTTCAGGGGTTTCAAGTGCGACGATTGGAATCGGTTCCGGTGCGCGTTTTTGATTCTTGGCGCAGCCGCATCCTGGTACAGATTACGTAAGGACGGTGCACTTCCCAAGTTGTAAAAAAACCCCAGACATTGAAGGGGTTGGGTGTTATATTATCGATAATATTGCAAGCAACGGTTTTTCTTACATGCACATCAATACGAAACACAAGCTCTTCATACTCATCTATCTAACAGCGGCTTATGCTGTTGCTGTCCCTTTCATTTACATGATTATGGGGCTGGTTTTTGGTGGAGCTCTGACTGATATGTGGAAAGGTGAATATTCATTCTTTGACTTTTTTGAGCAGCGGAAAATAATCTACCTTAAACTTTCTGCTGTTGGAAGTTTAATGGGGTTTGCTTACTGGTTTGCGTTCTACCGGAAATACCGATACTTCGATCCGCTAGATAAATACTTCAAATAATATTCACATTAACCTGATAAAAAAACCGCCGAAGCGGTTTTTTTATATTTGGGTTGTTGGTTCAATACTCACACCATCTCCATACCTTATTGCCATTCTATACCTGTCATCATTGAAGATGCTTGATTTTGTTGATGAAGAGGATCATGCTTTCATCCCATGAAGATATTTATCACCGCTGAGCAAAAAATCGAACTCGAACGCCGGCATGATTCCAGCCGGGACAAACACGTTTGCGATCGTATTAAAGCCGTCCTTCTCGCCTCCGAAGGTTGGAGTTCGGTCATGATTGCTCAGGCTCTGCGCCTGCATCAGACCACTGTTGACCACCATATCAGTGAATATCTGAATAAAGGGAAATTGAAACCCGAAAATGGTGGCTCTGATGGCATGCTCAGCGCAGAAAAAACCGAACAGCTTATCAGCCACTTAACTCAACATTTATTCCATCATACTGTCCAGATTGTGGCCTACGTGGCACAAAAATGGGGTGTCATCTTAGCTATCCCCTCATATGAGTGAGGCATGGTACGGCTTCTGAGGTATGATCTCCGTTATTGACCCGCTAATAACGAGCAGACAATCTCCATGCTTAACCACGAAATAATCCTTAACCACATTGATGACATATTCGGGCAGGACATGCATGCCAAGCGTGTATTGTCGCTCGCCAATGCAACCCACGGGGTGATTGAGTCGGGCTCATTGGCCATCCATGCAATTGGCAATGGGCTCTCTTTGGCAAGCGGCCTTGAGCGAAAGCACGCCGTCAAGCAGGTTGATAGACTGCTCACCAACACTAAACTAAACGTCTGGAGCCTGTTTGATGACTGGGTTCCCTATGTGGTGGCTGAACGTACTGACATCGTCGTCTCCATGGATTGGACTGAGTTTGATACTGATGACCACAGCACCCTGGTTATCAGCTTGCAAACCAACCATGGACGCAACACGCCGCTCCTGTGGAAAACCCACCAGAAATCCTTGCTCAAAGGGCAACGCAACGCTCATGAAAAGGCGCTGTTAACCAAGCTCAGGAAGACCTTGCCGCAAGGGGTTTTTGTCACCGTCGTGGCGGACCGTGGCTTCGGTTATATGGCGTTGTTTGAACGTCTTGAACAAGAGTTGGGTTTTGCCTATATCATTCGTTTTAAAAGCAATATTCTCGTTGGCTACCCAGGTATGGCTCAGGTGCCGGCGACTGAATGGCTTACCCCGACCGGGCGAACTCGCACGCTCAAAGAGGTGGAGCTTACCGGGCAACGACAGCGGGTCGAGCGGGTCTATTGCTGTCACAAGAGCGGTATGAAAGAGCCGTGGTTTCTGGCGAGTAATCGCGTCGATTTGAGCGCTGCCAAGGCCTTGAGTCTGTATGGTCAGCGCTGGGGTATCGAGAGCAGTTTTCGGGACATCAAGGACTACAGATTTGGCATGGGAATGGGTCAGGTTCGTGTCAAAAATCCGGCACGACGCGACCGATTATTTCTGTTCAGTGCGCTGGCGATAGTCCTGTTGACGCTGCTGGGCAAGGCGGGTGACAGCGTGGGTCTGGAACGAACGATCAAGGTCAATACCAGCAAAAGCCGAACGTATTCATTTTTCCGACAGGGTGTCATCTACTATCAGTTGCTGCCTAAAATGAAAGAAGCCTACGCGACGTTGTTGATGGAGAAGTTTACTTATTACCTGAGGCAGCATCGGTTATATACCCGCACACTTGGAATTATTTGAGTCTCTAAAAATGAGGGGATCATTGCAGCATCGGTTATATACCCGCACACTTGGAATTATTTGAGTCTCTAAAAATGAGGGGATCATTAAGGGGTGTCATATACAGCGTCCCAGGAATGAACAAATGGCTGCACCGGCACGGCTTCAGCTATAAGAAACCCTCAGGCGTACCCCATAAATTCAGCGAAGAGAAACAGCAACAGTTCATTGAATATTATGAAGAATTAAAAGTTGCCACGAGAGGTGAACCGATCCTTTTTCTGGATGCAGTACATCCGACTCAGGCGACAAAACTGAGCTTCGGCTGGATAAAAAAGGGGGAAAAAAAGACTGTTGAAACAACAGGAAGCCGTACTCGGATGAACATTCTGGGCGCTCTGGATCTGAATGATGCTGCCCATCCAGTCATTCATGATTACGAAACGATTAATGAATACACTATCTGTCTATTTTTCAATGAGATAAGAACATGTTATCCCGACTATAATCAACCAATTCATATTATTCTGGATGGAGCGGGGTATAACAAAACAAACCTGGTCAAAGATTGGGCATTTGTCTGCAATATAAAATTGCATTCCCTGCCACCTTACAGCCCCAATCTAAATCCCATAGAACGGTTATGGAAGTTGATGCACGAATGTGCAAGGAACAACCGTTACTTTGCCAGTAAGCCTGATTTCCGAACGGCTATTTTTAACTTTTTTACGACAACGCTCCCTGAGATGGCGGATTCATTATCGTCCCGGCTGAATGACAATTTTCAGGTGCTAAAGCAAGCGTCTTCAAGTTAATCGGGTATATATTTTTTTATTTCATTTTCACGGATAATTATCGTCATTCCTTTACAATAGCCCTTTTCGATATTACACAGCCTATTACTGCCAGATTCCCACACCGCCGTACATACGGGTCCGTATACGGCGGTTCGGTTATGTTGGTCGTCGCCTCCCTATAACTCTGGCAGGCCCAGTCTGATAAACAAGATGTTCGGCAGGGCTATGCTCAGTGCTGGCACAGAAGAGATGCAAAAGCCCGGTACCACGTTATGGAACTTAAATAACCGAAAATAATCACGACGAAAATCTTGTGGTACTGATAACCCGCAGTCCGGCGGGTTTTTGCTATCAGTGAATGGGGCATTACGGGATCAACTGCTCAGGCTGGCAATCATACAGCGCAGCCAGTTTTTCACGAGTACGCTTCTGAGGGCGATCTGACGCCTCCCATTGTGAAACTGTTGATTGTGTTGTGCCGAGTTTCTCCGCGACATCGTACTGAGACAGGTCACGATAGATACGCCAGGCAGCCAGGATAGAAACATCTTGGCTAACCATGATATTGACGACCGCGTTAGGGATAGTCACATCATCATTTTTTGATGGCACATAAGGCACATCTTCCCATTCATCCTTTGCGTTGATCAGGTTTTCGTATTCGGCATATGGCACCACGGCATATTGTGGTTCGCCTTTATCGTTACGGATAATTTGCACGGTCATTTTCGTTTACTCCAGTGTGAACTCAGGCGTAGCGCTCAGGGGAAAGGGCAGGTTTCCCCGCCTTAGTATGTTGTCGATGACCTGCGCTTAACTGCGGTAATCTCGCAGATAACCGGTTCACCCTCAGTGATTTCGAAGATTATTCGGTAGTCCCCGACCCTTAACCTGTATTGCTTATCAGTCACTTGGAGCTTCTTGATATCTAGCGTTACGGTGGGAAAGGCTTCGAGCTGATTAACCTTCTCACTGATGGCTTTGCGGTATCTTGTGTCGATTGAAAGCAACTGTTTGAGCGCTTTTTTCGTCCACTGAACCGTAACCATCGTTTCCCCATTTTTGTTGAAGAGCTATCCGCTTTGGATGATTAGATAATAAGTCTTTATCTCAAAAACCTCAATATAAATGCGATTTAAATACGATTTAACTATAATCTATCTCGCAGTTAAACCTTGAACCGTCTAAGTGCATTTTTTTTATACCCGGAGAGAATATGGCAATAAAAGTTTTCACCTGGGCCAGAGGGTAGTTACGCACAGCAGGTGTTGGATCCTGCATAAATCACAGATCAGTGATGCCCGTAAAGCAGCAAAAGAGTCGTGGCTGCTCTTCAGCAGTACAGATGACCTCAAACCACGTGAAATCATGAAGTTGTACAGTCGTCGAATGCAGATCGAGTAGAACTTCCGGGATGAGAAAAGCGAACGCTTCAGGTTCGTTCTGCGTGCCAGTTACAGTCGTTCAGCGGGAAGAATGCTGGTCCTGAGCCTGCTGGCAACGTTGAGCACAATAGTCCTGTGGCTTATTGGCTATCATACTGAAAACAAAGGACTCCATCTGAGGTGTCAGGCCAACAGCATTAAATCACGGCGTGTTATCTCGTATCTGACGTTAGCGGAGAATGTCTTACGACACTCCCCGCTAATTTTAAGGCGAACGGTGCTGAGCACCGTTGAGGTTGATGACAAAGTGGTTTTTTAAGCCAGAGATACTCGGGCCTAGCGCACCGAGGGGCGCTCCGGCGGCTTACGCCGCTACGCCCCCTTCGGCACGCTCTCCCTAATATCTGGCTTTGTCAGCAGTCTGAACGGTGCTAAGCACCGTTCTTAATCACCTCACCAGAACATACCGAAATATGGTGCTGGTTTATGGGGATCCCTCAGCGCACGCGGCGGGCTGTTAATTAACACATGCTTTCTTACCAGAGTAAATTAGTTCATTTATAGCAAAATTAATCTTAGGAAATCACTACAATGAACATGAAGCATTCATTCGCGTCTTTGCTCTGATTTTCTAGTTAAGTAATCATCAAGAATTGCAGACATTATTTTCAACTGCTTTTCTTGACTTTCGTTAATACTCTTTAATTCCATTATTATTTGCTTAGCCATAACTGCATATCTAATTATGAAAAAGATAATAAATGATGAAATTACAAAGTATAAAAATGCAACGGCAAACTCACTTGAATCCCCGTAATACATAAAATCCCCTTTCTTTATTTGGTGTGAGAATATCGTAGCAGGGATCAACTGATTGGCAAAACCCTACCAACTTAACTACCCACTCATAGCGCAGTAAGTTAATCAGCCAGAGCCCCCAGCTTTCCGGAGAGGACTCACGCAAAATCACAGTGGCCCCTTCCCATTCTTCGACCGGCAACGCCTTAAGATTCAGTTTTTTTCCTACCATTTGGTAATGCTCCTATTAGGCTGTGACAGTCACGACACACGTAGCGGTTTCCCCGCCGTCCGTGGTCTTAATGGTGATCGTTGAGGTGCCCGCAGCAAGGCCGGTGATAACGCCTTTATTGGATACCATGACATTACTCGGCGCAGAGAATGTCCACGTTAACCCACGATTGGTCGCTGAGGCTGGTGCGATCGTTGGGGTTAACGTGAGACTGGTACCGAAAGCCAAAGAGGTTGTGGCCTTATCCAAAGTCACGCCAGTAACCGGAATGTTTACGGCATAAATCCGCACCGGCTTACCTTTGATGCGCAGCGTGTAGGATGTGGGAGGATGAAAATAGCTCACTTTTCATACCGTTTTGCAGAAGAATTTTGGGAGGGGGAAAAACAGACGGGAGCCATAAGCTCCCGTAATCATTTAACGCTAAAACACCCTTACATGTGTTTAACGATAGCGTCGCCAAACTCTGAGCATTTCAGCAGCTTAGCGCCTTCCATCAGGCGTTCGAAGTCATAGGTCACGGTCTTGGCAGCGATTGCGCCTTCCATGCCCTTAACAATCAGGTCAGCCGCTTCGAACCAGCCCATATGACGCAGCATCATATGCTTGCCCCATCATAACTAATTGATTAATATAAATTACTTGCTAATTCATATCGCTAAAAATCGGCATTAGTGAGCCTTGATTGGCGGTAGTTGCAGTTGGGTTTTGCAGAAAGAAATTTTCTCCTGAATCTACAATTTAACGTGACCGGTCATCATTACCTCGCACCAGAGCCGCAGCATCCCGCAGTACACCTTTGTGAAGCGTGTTACCCACCGCCCTACGCTTCGATTCCAGTTCATTTACGATCGCCATCCTGTCAACGAGCTGTCCACGATAAACCAGCTCAACAACTACCGCCCCAATTTCCGCAGCGATCATCCCGCTTCTTTCTTCGTCCAGATCCATAGATGACTCCATTTATTTTTTTTCGCTCAGAGTAACATGGTGATAGATCTCAGGACAGCTTGCCGGAATTTCTCCCGGCAAGTGGTGGCTGTCAGATGCGAGTGGCTCCCGAAAACTCATCAAGCATCAATAGTTGATTTTCAGCTTGTTTAAAAATATTCCCGCCGTTAGGATCGTACAGAAATGGATATGAACCCTCTCCACTCTGTGTGCTGTCCATTGATTTTCTAATGTATACAACTCCGCTACACGATGCATTGATAGTCACATCGATAATATCAACAGTTGTTTCAATTATGTGCTCTTGTGACCCAACGCTAACACCATCAATAGTAATGCTGGCTACTTTTTTTTGCGTTAGTTTAAATGTCATTTCTAGACCCCTTAATTACTAATTAATCCATAGGCTTTCCACACACCAGGATATCCGCTTGCCACACAAGCCCAGCCCTCATAACCGCTTGGCACAGGAGCAATATTTATGACCCTATCTCCAACAAGATGATCGCCAGAAGTTGGTGGAGCGCTGCCATACATGATCAAAGGCTTTAATGGATGCTCTGTTTTACCCGGCAACGTGGATATTACGCCGTAACTGGCCCCTACAGATATGATGTCGATAAAATCACCGCCAACTAATCCCGCCCCACCATAGAACACGATAGCAAGAACATCACCAGCTTTCGCACGAATAGAAAAAGACCCGTTCACATACCAGCCTCTAACCGTGCTAGTGTCTCCAAGTGTGCCAAAATGGCTAGTGCCTTGAGTTATATTTTCGACACGTACACCTATTTGTGTATCGGTTTTTTTTCTGTAAATCGCACAAAAGCTTATCCATGAGTCAAAGCGTATTTCCTCAGTAAATATTGAAAACTTTGGAAATGTAACGCCAGTAGCAACTAATGATATGTTTTTCTGCTTAACAGCAACAGAAAACCCATTATTGCCACCATAAACGCCACTGGGTAGAGTTGAACCTGACGGGTATATGCTAAAATCGCCACCAATCATTATGTTGCTTGGTGTTATTGGGACTCTATATTCAGCACGATAACCGTTGTTACTGACAGACATATATGTGCCAGAGTTCTCGGTTTTCTGCCCATCCACGCTCCAGCCGTTAGCCATAACGCAGTTTGCATCTGTATCGACTTGTAGCCCTTTCATGTCCATGAAATCATTAACAGTATCAAAATAAACAGCATTGAATGTAATGCTGTTTTGTATTGCGTTTGTCTTTGTTAAATCGTTACGTACATTAAGAGTCTTTCTAAACTCACCGCCGAACATTTTGAACGCCTGAATGTTTCCTGTTCCAGTGAGCGTCAATCCAACGTTTTGACCGATAATGCAACCAACAAAATCATTTGCGTTAAAATCCCGCCCATTACTTAACAGTATTTCAGTATCACTGAAACGTGTGTTATTAAATGTATTCCAGTATGCTTGCTTAAATCCGGGGTGCAGTGTATCAATTCCAAATAGAGTCTCATCGAAATGACAACCGTTTATTTCAGAATACCAGAGTCCGGAAATATTAACCAATCCTTCCACACGCAAGCCATGCAGCCTGAATCGCTTGCAAGCTAAAATATTTAGCAATGGGCCTGTATACCCAGGGGCTGCGCGCAATACTGCCCCTTCTGCAAAAATAGACATCGTGAACTGAGGGTCGTTATTATTGCTGTTCCGCTCAAGAAAAGTGAGCGGACCGTTCATCAGGTACACCCCTTCTGTAATCGTAAAATTGGCATTTGCATTAGCTAACGCTTGCAGTGCACCAGTATCGATCGTCACGCCATCCCCGGCCGCACCGGTATCACCAGAAGTCAGAGAATCACGGTTTTTATCGTGTTGAGTTCGTGGGACAGCTCCTGCTATTGGCTGCTCAACAGTAACAAGAGCGTCGCCAAATCCGTCCCTCGGAGATGCCAGATTGGACCTCAAAACAACATCACTAACACTTTGCCACTTCCCTGAACCTGTTCCCCCTGTAGTTTCTGGCGTTGAATTTGGTGGAACAATCTTACCCGTTAGTCCGTAGTCGCCAGTCCAGTAATACCAAGATGAATCATCATTATTGAAAATGAATTCTTTTGTTGATTTGAGAACACCACCGGTTAAAAAATTTAATGGGCCCGTAAAAGCATCACCACTAATTCCAGTCCCTGGGTTAATCGCAAGAAATGAATTCATCTCAACAGAGAATGTTACCAACAATGGTAATCCATTGATGATATCCCCTTCTTGCAATAGAATCATATTGCCTTTAACGATGGAAAATGTACCTACAACCATACCAGATACGGTAAGCTGTAAGGTGCAGGGGCCTGTATTATTTTTCTTTGGAAAAATGGTTAGTGGCTGACGAAGATTAAACGTACTAATTCCGTTAATATAGAATGTTGATGGAATGGATATTGTTAATCCGTTCTCAGTGCCACCGGCATTGGCTGATAAAAACCTACCATTTTGCAAATCTTCAATCTGAACAAAATTGTTCTCAGAGCCACGCGTTGCAAAGTTTGAAGCAACATCACCCAGCGACCACCCCTTTGCAAATGTTCCCTCCTGCCCACGAATAACCGTCAACGTATCCTGATTAACAGATACAAGATGGCAAATTTCGAAAACAGTTTCTTGGGCATCAGTGAGGGTCAGCTTTGAATAATATGTGCCATCTACCGATGGGTTAACCAGGTCGGCATCTGGCAGTAATGTTTTTGCAAACTGCGCCCCCGTTCCCGGCATAACTGTTATTGTGGTTTGCGTCGCGTTAATATCAGCGGCCAAAGTAGACCTGATGTTATTTCCAAACCCAAGATTCATGATAATACCACTATGTCGTAGGTGTAAATGAATGGCAATTTAACAAAACCCTGCTCTATTGCCGACGCCAATGATTTTGATACTCCATCCCCGTAATCTGGTAGCTTTATGGAGTAAATGCCATTTTGTGTCGTTACGCTAATATCGAATGTATTTTGCAATTTCGGGTCAATGCCATTTTTCCCATGAATAAATCGAGCAATACGCCTTTTTAACCAAGGTGTGGAAAACTGAAAACCATCACCCTTGTAAAAATTCCATGTCAATATTCTTTTGAATAAATCATCCGATGCGTAATAGTATTGACCAGGAACATAGCCCGATAAGCTAGCATACGGGATTGCATCATATTCGACGGTATTATAATCGCCCTTCTGATTTTGCCCTTTAGATAGCTCCAGAGTTGGCCGCGTCTGCCCATAAATCCCAAGCGCTATCCAATCAAGCAGATATCCCGTTATTTTATCTGATGTCCAACAAGGAAGATAAAGCGCATTAAAATAATCGAGGTAACTTTGCGCTATCGTGTTGTAAGCATCAAAGAAAGCCACTATATTTTCATCGTCGTTATATTGTACAAATGGATATGCGGGGATTATCTTTTGCTCAATTTGTTCCATCATATTTTTGCACCGTCATGTGTGATGCGTCAGTAGTAAAATATTTATAGTAATCGCCAGAAATTAATCCTGTATTAGGGTCTGGCTCTACAACACTACCATCAATTGCCACCGATATTTTAATCAGCGATATTTGGTCAACACTAATCACCGATAAGATGGATTGTTGAAAAATGCTTTGCAATTGGTAGATATTTATCGGCGTTCCGACTGATATTGAATTTATGTAATTAACAATTGCGGTCACGGAAAGCTCGGAAATCACACGCGGATCAACTACGTTGTAATTCCTGGTGTTCCACGTGATGATTACATCAACACTTTGTGACGATGGGATAATAAAAGGGATTTTGTAGTAGTCAGGATAATCGAGAATCGTCACCGTTTCGCTGGCCGGGACATGACCGGACGGATTATTCACATCAACAGTCAAGACTGAAGTGTCGGGTATCGATTCATAAATGGCCCTGGCCACCTCATAGGGATCACCACCGCCGACGATGACAGCCCAGATCCCCACAGAAATTTGTCGATATGAAACCAAGTTAGGGTGTACACCCGACACATTAGACAGCGCGGTTCTGAGTGCATCAGGCGTTCCCTGCACGGCGAACATGCCAGCCTGCATCACCTGTGATCGATAATCCTCGTTGTTTTGTGCATCAAGTCCTGGTACACCTTCGTAAATGTTGGTTACCGATAAATTAATTCCCACCGGTACGGAGGTGATGAGCTGCGTCACTGTACCCGCAGGAACGGCCCAGTTACCAGGTGCGACAGCAAGACAGTAAACCGATGTGCTCTGCCCATTGGCAGGGATAACGCTATTATTCTGTACGGCGTACTGATAGTTACCGTCCGATATGATAAATCCACGTGGCACCACAAATCCTGGAGAGCCGATGAAAACCACTGACACGGACGTGTTAGAACCAATTCCGCGCTGTACGCCATAAATCCCACCCAACTGGTTCAATAAAGGGATGTTGGCACCATAGGGGGTGACGGAGTTGATTAGATCCACCATGGCACTATCGATAAGAGCTACCGCACCAGTGGCAGTACCAGCCATGTCAGTTATCAATCCTGGGGGAAGGTTTGCTGTGTATCCGGGCACCTGAGAAGAAACTAAGGTGATGAGTTTTTCAAGCAATTGCTGTGGTGGGGTCGGTTGTGCCCCAGCCTGAGTTACAACTACTGGGAAGTCTGACATGAAATTTTTCCAATAAAAAACCGGCTCAGTGGCCGGTTGGGTTTTATAAAATTTGTAAATCAGGCTAATAGCGTTGATATTTTAGCCGCTAAAATCAGACACTCTAT
Organism: Serratia sp. YWN4; assembly: GCF_055790845.1. Lineage (NCBI taxonomy): Bacteria > Pseudomonadati > Pseudomonadota > Gammaproteobacteria > Enterobacterales > Yersiniaceae > Serratia > Serratia sp. YWN4. The sequence goes on along the minus strand of NZ_CM147696.1, from coordinate 2,482,119 downwards.
TGCAATTTACTCCGTTTTGACTTCTGCTGTTTTCTTTTCTTTCTCTAACCTTTCAATGTCTATGAAGTTTTCATATTTTAGAACCATTTGCACAGCCCGACATAGGCAATATGGAACAATTGCAAAAGTTATAGAAAATGAAAGCGCGTAGATTTGATGCATCACGGTTTCTGCTTTGTCCATGATGGTGAAAGCATATAGGGATCCTAGTAGGGTAATAACTATGCACGCCACCCAAAGAACCTTCATAACCAAATATGCCAGTATTTTCATTACACCATTCCATTAGTTTAAATGAATTACGATCATATCACCATCGCTTAACAATTCCATGCAGCAGATCACACAGCTATTTGTTGCCGAATAGACGCCCCGGTCAAGGTGGTGATCGCAATGTCGTATGTGGGGTTTTTGGCACCCGATACTTTTCGGATAGATAATGATGCAAAGTACCTACTGAATTGCTGCTGAACCATATTTACATAGTAATCTGGGTATACCTGCTCAACGATGGATTGTTGAGCAGGTATACCGAACTGGGCATAGAACGGTGATTCGCCTAGGCTAAGCTTGAGCGTTTGGATTAAGGTAGTGATCCAGCCATAGGAAAAATCTCCGTTGGCATCCGACTCGACGGCAACCCATTTCTTTATGCCGCTTTCTTCAATGCGCCCCCAAGTTCTCATTGTGGTTTCTCCGAAATTCTGGTCGCATTGCCAGGTTCGACATTATTCACACTGTGCTTGTGATTCATCAGGCTGATGTTACCCGCTGTAGTGTCGCTCTCTACATGCAGCGGACCAATGAGCTTGGCGGTTGTGCCACTTTGCATCTGGTCAGCATCCTGCACTATCTGCCCGTTAAGATGAATAATGCCATTCAGATAGATATGCTCGGCCTTTATCGTGATCTTGCCCTGTTCGATATTGACAGACGAATCCTTACCCGTTGTCTGCAAAAGGACACCTTTGGGTCCGTAAATTGTTACCTGATCCGGGTCTGCTCCTTCCCAACCAATATTCCCGACCGGCATGAAAAATAACGCCGTCATCGACGGTGGTGTGCTCACATCCGGCAAGCCGACACCAAGGCCACTTACATTGCGTATGGATACGCTGAGAGGAACTGTAACCCCTTTATCCCCGATCTTTATCGGATAACGGATGTACTCCGGCCCAAATACAGGGATTGTCACCTCAGGCAAGTTGTAATCACCAGGTAACACATCAAATTTAACAGTAACTATCGAACCTGAAACGGCTGTAACGTGGCAAGGAAATCCCTTACCGTCCAAGTTATCATTACTGTTTATGGCCGACTGGCTATATTCAGCAAGCGATTTAGCGAATGATATTTTTTGTGCATTGCTCATCGTTCAGTCACATCCTTTAATCTTGGAACGGCTTCAAAGACGGTTACCCAGGCATCTTCTGATCCACTTCGGTAGTCGCCGATATGTCGCATTCCCATAACCTCATAAGTCCCTGAGAAGCTGAGGCGTTGCTTCTCCGAGTACTGCCCCATCTGATTACCGACGGCCAGAATAGAGTTTTGGCCTATGGCATCAAATGGCAACCTTACCCAATCACCCACCTGAATATCCGCACGCATGCTGGTTTTGATCGATATTCGCTGTGCCTCAAGCCATGTTGGTTGCCCTATCAAATCCTTGGCTTGTATAGAGATAGGCGATTTTTCTTTAGAGCTGTCGAAAACGTTAATCTGGTTTTTTTGTATGGCCACATTCACACCAGAGAAGGCCAGTCCTCCTAACATGCCCGGAGTGACCCTTTTCAGCATTTGCGCCATTTCAAAAACGCTTCTGAAAACAGCTTTCCAATCTTCATAAAGCACGAGGTTTTGATGGATATTGACGTTGATTTTCAACTCTTTATTCTTTTCACTAAAAGTGATGCTCAACGCTCGAATGATAACATCGCTAAGCTTTTCACCTTGTTTGCCATCCATCGTAATGTTGAGAGGTTTCCCAGCATCATCAGTGACCTCTATCGGCCATATTGGGAGATTCAATGTCTGGTAAATACCCTGCCAATTTCCATAAGGGGAGTAGACAACACCTTTCAGCAGCAATGTTGATGGTGATGGCGTTGCTAAAGGAAGGCCCTTGGTAAAACCTCCGTAAATGGTAATCTTAGCCAAGTGAAGATTTACGGCTTGTTGAAGCATGGAAATTGGCAGGCCATAGACGGTCAGCATTGCCCCTCCGGCCATCATGTCTGACCCAAACGTTGGTGCATCCAGAGTGATCTGCAGTGCTCCGCCTGGGTTAGTTGAACTGTCCCACGGACCTATATTATTACCGCTTGCATCTTTGAACGGCTTATTATTTTTATCAGTAATTTCTATACGGTAATAGCGCATTACGTGGCCTCAAAATTGCTTGTGCTCGCCCTATATACCAATGAACCCGGAGCGTAAGGCAATGCGAGATTAATATTTGAATCGTCTGGTGATGCAATCAGTGGTGTGTAAATCACCGTATTATTATTGGTATCAGTTGCATGGATATAGTACCGATTGGAATACAAGTTAAACGGCACTGAAATAAACAGGGTCTCTGTCCCTACAGTGGTAGTAAAACGAAACGGTGAATTATTAGTTGGGGCAAATTGCGTATATGTAGTCATGATGGGAACAGGCTCGAAATGGATTGAGTTACTCCAGACCAACTTAGCCCTGATGGTGATGGAACCCCATTGGCGAACTTGCTCATCAAGTTCCCCATGACGGCCTCAAGTTGTGACACATAAAGTAGCGGCTGTTCAAATTCAAACGCCCATTTGTATTGCACTTGTTTAACCTGCTCACTAAATCCAGATAGATCGACCAAAGAGCGTAACACGCAACCAACATAGATGAATGATGGTGTCATGACGGTATAAGTCCCGCCTAAATCAGTATGATTATCCAGTGCGACTTTTAAGGTGGTAAACATCACTGGTTTGGCAACGTATCCCCCATTAGTAGTGGTGGCCGGCCTTGTCATATTCATCGTGATTTTGTTGGGTTTTTTAATCACGGCATTTGCTGCCGTTGCCTGGTTGAGGAAGGGATACGTCCCGATATCATTGACAACCAACGTCCCGCCTGCCGCTGGCTCGAAGTTCGTCGTTAAAGTATCCACATTCAAACCAGAACCACCCAGCAGCCCATTTACCACGCTAACCCCTTCGGTTAGCACGGCGATCGGTAACACCCCACCAGGAACAGACTGAGCAATGCCATTCACCAATAAAATCGGCGACTTTTGGAACGCCAGAGAAAAGGCATTTTCATAGAGATTCACGGATCCCCCCTTAGAACGGGATGATAATAGGCGGTGGCATGTTGGAGCGAAGTTGCGCATTGATGTCAGAACCTGGAGCCTGGTTCAGCGCAACATCGATCACTAACCGGTTTTGCTGGCCACCAGCTACAACACGGCTATCTGTGTTTGACTGCTGGATCCTGGCTAGTTGCTCACTCTGACCAATCTGAGGAATGTACTTCTTAAGCTTCTCGATGTAATTGCGGGTTTCTTCTGGCATCGCTGCCAGCCCATACTTATCAAGATTGCCTTGGCCCCAATTGTAAGCAGCCGCCATCATGAGCGGATCGCCGTCATATTTTTTCGATAGCTTGGCGAAGTATCTGGCCGATGCCTCTGCCGCTTTCTCCCTGTCGAACACTTCACCACCACGCAGTCCCATTTCCGCAGCGGTAGGATCCATAAACTGAAACGCACCTTTGGCTTGCCCTTTTCTTGTCATCGGGCCTATCGCCCACGGGTTACCGTTAGATTCTATCTGCTCGACAGCGCTCAGGAAATTCTGCTGTAGGCCGTACTGGCTTTCAAGTTGAGAATAGTCATGCCATGCTGCTGGGCGTTTTTTCCGTGCTGACTGCGCATGTTGAGCTGGTTCCGCGGGCCCGTTATGACTATTGTCAGTAGGTTCATCATTCATTTCATCAGGGAATTGCCACCACTTAAGCTCAAGGTTGGCATTTCTTCTTAAATAATCCCGAGCCCATTTACCGTTTCTCTCCCCTAAACTCCCAACCCAATTGCCGATGCTTTTGATACTCCAAGGGTTTGACGCATCAGAAGCGGCTCCCCTAATAGTGGTAGGGTCAGCCTTCTCGCTGGTGCCATCACCCACCCACCCTGCTATCTTTGTAACTGCATGGCCTATAGCCCTGGTTATGTCACCCACAGCCTTTGTGAAGCCTTTGAGGTCGGATTGGAAACCGGGGTTGCTGATCCAGGCGCTGAATGTCTCAACGCCATCTTTGAGCGTGTCGAATACCGCTTTTCCGTTCGGTCCTTTTAGAAAGCTGTCAACAGCTTGGGTAAAAGTATTAGACAGGTCTCCTATCGGTTTATTCAGGGACGCCAGCGCCGTTATGAACGAATTGAGCATCAAGTCAGTGTTTGTGCCTAAAGTAGAACTTACATCCTGGAAGCCTCGCCCTACACTCTCCGACATCTCCAACCGTTGCGATGCGGACTCATATTGCCTGTTATAGCCCGTGACTTCCTTCTGATTTGCTGCTACCTGGTTGAAGGCATTGAGACTGGTCATGCCCTCAAGTCTTAATCTTGATATTTCTGCATACGCCAACCCAGAGCCGTTATCACGCGCCGCCATATCCGCGATTTTCTGGTAATACAGCGGCATGTTTTTCCCTGGGCTGGCATTCGGATCCAGGCCGAGTGACATAATACCGGGGCGGTAGGGTGAGTCGATTCTCTGGGCATCCGTAAGCCCCTGGATCACGCTATCAACATCACTGAATCGGCTACCGTATATGTTGTGGGCTGCCTGCTTCTGCCCGGTAGTCATCTTGTTGGCTTGCGCATCCGATAACTGGCGACCGGCGTTCTTGGCAATCATGTTGTAGCCGAACGCGCTACCGGTACCCAGCAGGGACATTTTAAGCCCCCAGGAGATCGACTGCTCGAACAGGCTTTTCAACTTACCAACCGTCTTATCAAGCGACTTGTTCACCTGGTCAAAACTTTTTTCCGTACCCTTTGCCAGCTTGTTGACGTTATTCAGAAAGCCTTTTCCGCCACCGCCCCTGTCATCAGAGCCGTTACCGTTATCCCCGCCAGCATTGCCGCCATTTCCACCACTTCCACTATTTCCGCTATTTCCGCCACCTCCGAGGGGGGAGCCGTATTTGCTGTTGTATCTTTCCGCTGCCACTGTGAGTTTTTCATAGAGTGACAACGTTTCTTTCAGTTGTTCGTTATCAACGGGGATCGTCAGGATAGGTAAGCTTTCAGACATTAGAAAATACTCTTTTTGTGTTTCATCAACTCGCGAAACTCGGCAGCAGTACGGACTTCAAAGTTAAATGCCCGCATAAAACCGTCGATCCCTTCGTTGCAAAGGTAATCTAGGATGGTACTGACGAGGTGATCTCCGTCTCGCCAGAACTCTCTTTGGCGATCGATGTCGGCAACGATGTTGCCCACTCCATAGCAGTTTGCGATGTATAAGCACTGTTCCAGAGAGAACTCACTTCTTTCATGAGTTCGGTGACCTGACTTGGCTTGTTGATCACATAAACGCATGTAAAAAAAATTATTTCCCCCATCACATCATCGGGATCGACAATCCCGCGATCCATGGCCACATCAAGCGGGATTTCCTCCCAGCCCTTACCATCAACCGGCACTATCGCTGATGCATTCCTGATGATTTCCTGCACAAGGGTGTTCTGCACCCCGCTTGGCCCTTCCCATACGCCATCAATTTTTGATACGCGCTCGAGCATAAGGTAGGCAACTCGTGGTCCTGCAATGACGCCTAGCCCCTGCCCAAAGATGGCTGCAAAGGCTTTTCCCAGTGTCAAGAAATGCTCTCGATACACGGCCTTGGAGATCGGTACTGCGTGGACGTAAATGTTGCCGCTTTCGGTTTCAACAGGAACAACCAGATTCATTTTGCGTGAAATTTCCATTACAGCTCCCACATTGCGGCGTTGGTATCGTAGATGCCAAAAATTGAAATAAGATAAGCCGGATCTCGTCCAGAAAAACTAACGTCACCAGCCGAGCGAATTGTTGCGTTACGAATTGAAAAATCACCGAGCACCGTTGAATCGGAATAGATTTTCGCATCGCCAAGCAACGTGTCGGTTTCGATCTGATTTTTGAACAGTTGAGCCATACCTTGGGATCGCACCAAATGGATTTGCACGTTAATCATCTGGTAGGGATTGGGGGAAGAAACGCCCCCGGTCATTGTCGGCAGTAAAACCCCGGCATCACCTTGGAACTGGATATCAATACCATCCTGCGTCAAATATGCTGCTGAGATATTAAGTTGGGGGTATTGAGTGAATTTAATCGACCCTCTGACCTTGTTTAAAAAACCTTGTTGCACAAAAGGATTCGGCATTTTATTTTTTCCAATAAAAAACCCGCACTCGGCGGGTTATTGAACGGATGGCAGCGCTTAGGAAAGCTGCATGGTCACGTTGATGTTGAAGATGATCTTGGTAAACCCACGCATCGGCGTGTATTCAGCAGATAGCCCCGCATAACGACCAATTGCATAGTCATTCGGGTTATTTTTGACATAGGTTCCAAATGGCACTGCTGCAACAGCCGGGTTGCCGTTTACCAGCCCAAACGTCACACCAGAGTTGAATACTGCCTGGGCGCGATTCTGCAATCGGTTGACGCCATCCTGATTGAAATACAGCGGATTGATTGGGTTGTTGCTGCCGTTGATCACTTCGTTCGCCAACGCCATATGCGTATTGATCTGGATCCAGTCTACCGAATACCAGTACGTCATATCGTTGCCATCAGAGGACACCCCCCTCACCACCAGCGTGTTGCTGATCCCCCCTTCCGCACCTGTACCAACATAGTTGATGTTGTTTTGCGTCAGTTGCGTTTTTGCCGGACCGGATCCCGAATACTTGGTAACGCCAATCAGATAACGGAATGCCATAGGCGGCACTTTGTTGATGTCCGATGGACTGGCCGAGATGTAATTCCACATCAACGACGCAACACTGCATTCGGTTTCTGGAGCCGTGGTATCTTGCACCATCGTAATGGCTGACTTGATGCCAGCATAGAGATTTACCGGGCCTGCGGTGGTGGTAATGAAGAAGTACAGTAATGACTCATTCGCCGCATGATTGCCCACCAGAGCAATGAATTCAGGAACACCATCCCATGCCCGTGGAACGAGATATGCATAGACCTGCAGTGTTGGTGCATCGATGTAAGTGGACAAGAGCGCCACGCTATCTTTTACCGCGTCAGCAACGCCCAACTCCAAAACATAGACCGACTGATTTGCCCCTTGAGCGAACCAAGTGGTACCCATTGCCAATAGCTCTGTTGCACCGGGCAATCGGGCATTCCCAAACGTGGTGACCGGTGTGACGGTCTGTGTGAAAGCTACCGTCAATGTCGTTGCACTCACCACTGTCGCTACGTGCGTGCCGTTATAGGCTGCTGGGTATGCACCTGTTATGGTTAACTCTAACGTGGTGCCCACGGCATGGCTGGCAGGTAATGGTGACGTGAGCGTGACGCTCAACACGTCATCGGCTACCGCCATTGCTGTGATGGGAATGTTCACCAGCGCGGTTAAATCGGATAACTGGGTAATCAGCGCTGTTTTGCCATGATCCAATAGCGTGGCGCCAGTGGAAATAAACGCCCCGGTTTGTTGTAGCGTTGACGGGATCAGTCCAACCGTTTGTGAGACGTTTACCGTTACAATTTGATAATCACTCATTGCAATAACCCCACATGAATAAACGCTGCTTTTATTAGTTTCATGGATATATCCCTGGCCGTTTGTTGGTAATAGTTGATCTCGAAATCGATATGTTTTTTCTTGGCCAGTGCGTTTATTTCGACTTGGTTTAACTTGTCGTCAAAAACAACCGGCGAATTGGTGATGCCGAACTCCTCGAAGTCCAGCGCGGTGTTTACGATGTAATCAACGTAATCAAGCGCCTGGGCATTGTTCATGCCGTACAGCGTGATTCGCACCGTATCCTGTACGTGCTGAGAACGTGTCAAGTAATGGGGGGCTGCCTGTAGCGGCTTGGTATCCCTGACGTCTGCAACGATGTACGGTGGTGGCATGTCAGATGGCGACAAGAATGATGGGTAAACAGTGCCGTACTTCGTCAGGCGCATCCATATTGGCGTGCTGTTCGACAAAATCAGGTCAGTATCGATATCATCTGGATCGTTAATAATCTGCGGCTGCATCGAGGGTAAAACAGCAGTGCCACGGTAATGGAAAATGCCTGATTGGGTGTACTTGCTTTCCATTCTGGAAAAGTTGAATTGCACCCCTTCATAATATCCGAGGTAAATTGCTGACGGGCCCACCACGTTGAAGTCGTCTATCTTCTCCACTGGCGTGAAAATGATGTTATTGATCGACTGTGAAACGGTTTCCGTCTGCTCACTCACCACTTGCCGGTGCAAACTACCGGGGATCTTGACAGATTTTGCCACGTTAGCCAGACCAAGCCGCTCCAGTTCTTCGGCTTTCACCACGTTGGCATTGACCCAAAAAACGTAACCATCCAGCGGTAGAACCTGCCGAACGTACAGGGTGAAAGTTATTTGTTGGTTTGACGAGATGGTTTCAACAGCGGATTGTAAAACTTGGGCCAGATCCGTTTTTGCAGAACTGGCAACTTCTTCTAGGCTAGGCATCGAAACTTATCCAAGCATTGAATGATGATAGGAACAGGCCCCCGTCGATAAATGACGGCCTGCGTGGGCCATGATGGATTTTCAGGCGACTGTTGATGCCTTCGAGCGCAGCAAGCGTGGGAACTCCATCAACATTCAACCCGGCCATTTCTTCCCGCTCAAGAAAAATAGTGAAAGCCCTTACGATGCCCCCTAGAATTATTTCGTCCTGGTTAAACGGTGCGTCGTATTTGATGTGGTTGATCAACTGGTCAGTAACAGCATCATGAACCTCTTTGAGTATCTCTTCCTGATGTTCGGCATAAAAGCAGGAAAACAGCTTGTAGTACTCCTCCAAGTCCTCCGCCACCTGATATGTCGTTGCTGATGTGTCACCATAGCCATATGGCATATCAACCACACCCATGCATACCTTCACCGTGTCAGCCCCCAGTACGGCCCCAGTTCCATCAGAATGGCTAGTGCGGCCCTTCCATATGGATCCTGCAACATCATCAAATCAGCAAGGCTGAGGTTACTCATTGCATCACCCAGCACTGATGATCCAGACGTTCCCTGATCGGCGGCTGATGTCATGATCCCGTTTATTTTTTTACCCAGGCCAAGCGCTTTGCGTATATCAGCAAAGTAAGTGCCAGGCGGCACGTCATTGGCATAATTCAGCAGGAAAGATCCGGCCAGGTTATAAACGCAGGAACAGTACAAGGTCGGCAGCAGATTAAGGCCTATATCATGTGGCACCCATTCAAACGCTGAGTTATAGGAAAACGTGAGTGCATAGGCATCATCTGAAATAGCTGTGTTGGGAACCTTCATATACTCACGAACAAAAATCAAAAAACCTTCGATGCTCGGCAGGCTCCCTGACATGTTATTTCTCCACTTTTAATTTTTGCTTAAACGGTTTTTTGTCTTCTTGGCCGGGTTCAAGCGGTTGGCTCTCGATCGTCATCTCAAAGCCGGGAATTTCTTCCTTCCCATGGCTTTTCGCTGCCTTGGTCAATTCGTTATTCATCGCTAAAACGCTGTTATCACGAATTTCTTGTGCGCGGACATCCAAGAATTCTTGGCGAGCCTCATAGCCTGACTTCATCTTCGTCAGTTTGATTTCCTTGTCCTGCGAGTAACACAGCCCTGAGAAATTGGCGGGGATTTTTGCAACATCTGCGAAACCGTAAGGTTCATGCTGAGAGATAATTGAGCTGCAATCTTCAGGGCTGCAATCAATCACAACTTGATCACCGGCACCGATAGGTCGGGAAAAAGTCTGTGTGCGCTCTGGAAGTTTGTAGTTGAACAAATGGGCCTGAGCTGAGCAGTTGGCAATAAACAGTTTCATTGTTGATCCTTGAAAAATGGACGGCTCTCACCGCCCATTATGGTGGGAATGTTATTCGTACTTTGCCGACAGTAACGTCACACCTTCTGGGCGCAAGTTCCATCCCGGTGTGGTTCGCATGGTGTACAGGGTTGTAAGTGCACCATCTGCGATCGGCGTAGTGATTTCCGTTGGTGCTGCCACATCACAGAACATCTGATTAACTGCACGTTGGTTTGGCGTCAGTCCTGCGAATACGTTGGTGTTGATTGCAGCGTTGTTCTCTGGAACCTGCAGTACAGGCGCAGAAATAACGATCAGATCGGTATCACCGGCCCCCTTACCAACCAACGTGTCATCCACGGTGAAAACAACATCATCACCTACAGCCTCGTCGGCAATGGCCTTAACAACCACACCTGCAGTAGCCGTACCTGCACCCGGGCGCTGGTAGCTGGTTAGCTGGACAACGCCGGTATAGGAAATCTGGCTCAGGAAACGCTGTGGCCCACAAATAACAATCCGGGTCGGTAGCCCAAGGATCAGCATGCGGATCTTCAACGCAGCAATATAGCCAAGGAGTGCCTGAGCCAATTCACCGCGGTCCCATTTGGTGTAAGTGGTTTCGCCATTGCTATCGGCTCCCAGGCTCACTGTCGTTGCACCGGGTGCGTTGACAATCCCTTCCCCATCCGTTGGCACCATGCCATACAGAAGCATTGTGCGTAACGTCTGAGCGGTACCTTGACGTGCGGCCAATTGAAGCGCCGCAGGCAATGCATAACCCCACTCACTCGCAGCAGTATCGTCATAAAGCCCATACTGGGAGCGAGTAGAAATGCGGTAGGTCTTCATCTGCATGTAACCAGGCACAACAGAAGAAGAGGAAAGCTGGTTTGCCAGTGACTGACTGACGTTGTTCTGCGTGGTCAGTCGCAATGTTTTCTGGTAGACCAGCAGGTCATTGGTACCAATTTTGACCTCTGGCTTGGTACTCGGAAGCAAGTCGAATGCACCGGTTACCATGCTGTATTGCATGGCAATCTCTGGCAGCATCATTGACGGGTTTAGCGTTTTGAACGCTGGGGCAAATGTGCTCATTGTGTGGCCTCAGTTAGATTTGGAAAAGTCCCAGCGGGGCATCGTTCCAGTTGACATCTTTTGTGGTGGCGTCCTGCTTTGCCGCCAAGTTGCCAGATGGCGAGATATACAAAAGCTTGATCGCAATACCGCCTGTAGCCGCCACGTCCACATATCCTTTGTCTGGATCCCAAACGAATTTATTGGCGTCTACTGCAACGGCACCAGTAGCCAAAGCAGCCACATCAGCGCTAACAGGAAGTGGGATCCGAGCACCGGAACCCAGGCGGTAAAAGTGAATACCGTTACCAGCCATAAATTGCGGAACACTATTATTCGGTGTTACAACGCCGTGGAATGCCTGATTGAACACGCAGAACCCGTTACAGAGATCCGTAGTCGCTTGCTTGATAATGGAACCAAGCGGACGTTGTGGTGACGTAGGGATAAACTCAATAATCCCCATTCCACCCCACATAGAACCAGTCACGTCATCGGCAACAACACCGGCGTTTAGCAGCAGGCGGATCGCAGGGTCGTCCTGCGCATCACCTTGTACCAGCCCGGTAGAGTCGAGATTAAAGCTGTTCTTAAATGCTGGGCCAGACTTGAAAGCGTTATCTAAAGCCATTAGTGATTTCCCCCACGGGTGTTAAATTCAACGAGCTTTTGTGCAGGGAACTTAACGGCGTTCAGCCATGTATCCATGTCACCTTTAAACTCTTTGATTGGCCGGCCAGCTTCATCATTACGGACGAACTGAACCAAATGACCAGGTGTGTTTGCGATCTCTTTTTCAGTGGAGTTTTTCGCGTCAGCAAAAATCTCTTTTTCAACCATCGCCAGGACAGCCGAATCAGCAATAGCTCTGATATCGAGATCTTTGTGAGTGGCTGACAGTTTTTGAAGGCCAGTAAGGATGCGCTTGCGGTACGCCATGGAGTTTTCACCCGCAAACGGCGATGGCGCTTTCTTTCCGCAAGCTGCGTAGGCTGAATCCGCCACGACTTGTGCCGTAGTCAAACTGGCTTCATCCTTGCGGCTTTCTTCTGCTGCTGCTTCCGAATCAGCCTTAGCCTTTTCCTCTGCCGCCTTGGCTTCTTCTTCCGCTGCCGCGTCAGCTTTGGCTTTCTCTTCTGCCTCTTTTTGCTTGGCTTCTTCCTCTTCTGCATCGGCGCGTTTTTTTTCATCCTCAGCAGCAGCATCAGCACGGGCTTTTTCGGCCTTCGCCCTTTCTTTCGCTTCTGCCTCAAGCCGGGCTGCGGTTGATGATTCCAGACTGTCCATGCGGGCACCGATAGCATCGAAGCGCGTATTGATGGTTGTTGATAAACCACTCATCGCTTCGGCCAGGAACCGCTTAAGTTCTTCTTCATTCATGTTCAAATCACCTGTATTAGAAATATCGATACCTTCCGGGATTTTATTTTTATCCCAGACACCCAGGGTTCCACTGTCTTCAGTTACTAAAGCGATGTGATCTAATAAGAAAGGTTTCCCCTCTATTAGCAATGTGGTATCACCATCTTCAATTACAACGTTACCCGATTTGTCGTCAAAAACTACGGAAGGGCTTGTAGATACCTTACCCTTCAATATTTCATCAACGACGTCACGAATATATATTCTGACAACTGCCCATATCTCATCCCCCTTGATATAGGGAAGCATGACGCAGCCAACAACTCTTTTTTTGAAGTCTTCCTCTGTTAGTTTTGCACCTTCTGGGTGATTTCTAATAACTGGCAAGCCGTTACAACGTTTCAGAAATTCATCGTTAAGATAAAGATCTGGATTACGCCAAACGTTTTCATGAATGCTGGTTCTATAGGCTAGGCCAGTGCCAGTTATTCGGAGATTAACCAACCACATATTGGAAAACTCAACAGGGGAAGGTATAGTGCCATCGCGAATATTTTCGGCCAATTCAAACTCTGTCAAATTCACGTTTACCTTTTTCAGTTAAAAATTCGACTGGTAGTTTTTGCGGTGCGTAAATGGGGATTGCCTTGCAACTGCAAAAAACCTCCTCACCTGCTGCCGTGATTTCGTCGTAATACCCGTTAACCGGTTTTATCAAACCTTTTTCCAATGCCCACGAACCACGAATGAGATAAATTTTCTCGTCCCGTTCTTTGTGGTCTTCCCGATAGTTATATCCGGGACGACGCCATGGGGAGTGCCAAGTGAACGCAATGGCTCCCCCTTGTATCGAGATCAGGTAGTTGATGTTGCTGGCCAGCTTATGGCCCTGGTCGATAGCAACACGGCGATTGATGAATGATTGTTCCATCAACTGTTTTTTTATCTCGGCTTTTTGGGCGTTCTTGTCGATTGCATTACTGCCCCCGGGCGGTACCGACGACACCCAACCTTTAAATCGCTGTATGGTTTTCTCAATAGCCGTTTCCCGATTGATCTTAATCAGGTCAGCAGCCATGAAAATACGTCGGTCTAGCTCCTTCCTCAGGTCTGGTTTGATGTTGTTCAACGTGATGCGGCTTGGACCATCCACAGGTTGATCGTGCAATGCACCGCCATCGATAACCAAACGCCTGTAAACAGCCCTTAGATGATTGCGCGTGGTATCAATATTTAAGGTTTCTTTGTTTGCCGCGATACGCAGCTTATTTGACCATGTGAGAAGTGACTTTTCAGAGTCCCAACCATTATCGATATAGTAATTAACTGCATCAGTCAGGATTTCATAAAACGTCTTTTTCCTCTTCGGTTTGGTAGCCATTATTGTTTACCTGTATTGGCGGCGCGTTCTTTTCCAATATGTCGTAATCGAAAACGATAGGTGAGTCTTTCGAGATTTCCAGCTTATTAATGGTTTCATTGGCCCATTCAATTAATGCACACCTGTTGTGATTATCAACAAATGGCACCATGGCAGAAACGTATTTAACGGCACTGTCTATTACTTTACTGTCACTCACTTGTTTATCTTCCGGTGACTTCTCGGTTAGCTCCGGCCATTTGGCGCTAAATGTACCTCTCCACTTCAAAAATGTAGTGTGGTAATCATCGGGAATAATATCAGGGTGTTCTTCCTTCAACGCATCAAAGAAATCCTCACTCCACGCTATATATTGCACAATGCGTTCGAAAAACATGATAACGGGATCTATTTCTTGCCGAACGCTATCAATGTATTGGGATACCGCCTTGGAGTCTTCTTTGCCATCACCAAAGCCATTAGCAAATGCTTCTTCCTTCAACATGATTGCCGGAGTGTCGCTGGCTGATGCGATGTTAGACACGATGTTGTCACGCGCTGTCTTCATGGCACCATCGATATTCTGCAAGTTCAGGGACTCGACAGAATCCTCTTTGCCGATATTGATGACGCTCCCGTTCTCAGCCTCCTTGAGGAAGCTGCGCTTTATCTTGTTAGCTACCCCCATCAAGTTGGAGATTACAGACGAGTTCTGCTCTGTTTTGGCGATCAACACCCCCGCCTTTTTACTCACCAGATTATCGGTGACCATGGTCTGAAGGTATGACTTCAACGGGTACAACGCCCGTTGGAATACAGATCGCCCAGTGTACCCAAAAGCAGACGTTTGGTAGTTGAGGTAAATCGGTGCACCGTTAAACACTTTTATCGTGCGTGATGGATGCCATTTTTTACCAGCAATACTGAGGAACTTTGCAGGAAGCTGAAATGTTGGCGAGTTGGGGTCTTGTTCCGTTACCATTGAGCCTGCGGCGTTCAGCGGATCCCAGACGTTGATAAAAATATCAGCAGCAGTCAGGCCAAAGCCAGGGAGTGTTGTATCACTACCGGCACTCAACGTACCGATGCCAACAGCCGCAGCGCCATAACAACGATTAACAAAGAAGAGATTCTTTATTTTCTCGTTTATTTTTAGCGCCTTCCACGTATCTTCAAATGCCTTGACTACCCGATCATCCGGGTCATCATCCACGCTGTAAATGCGCGGCTTAAACATGGCCTTATTGATTGGCGTTTCAACTAATTTTCCACCAAGGGGGTGCTGGGCCCAGATGATTTTACACATCTCATAACCGGCTTGGTCACCTGGTTCTATACCATCGCACATGAGCATTTTGGCCAGTTGCGATCCAATGACGTTAGAAAATTCAGCCATTACAGTGCTGCTCCGTTACCAAATGCGATGATCAGGCCGTACATGTAACAATCAAGAAGATCGTCGGCCCGCGTATGTGCTTTTTTGTCGGCCAGATGGAATCCGGCGACCTGCTTGGAAAGGTGGTTAGCTTCTGCGTTCTTGAATGGAACCGTTTTATTAAATGCAGGCTCTGCAATCTTGCATCGGCCCAAATAGTGATATCCAGATGCCATCACCCCGCGTTCGTCTTTGCCCTTACTCGTCAACGCAGAATCTATAGGCTTCATGTCCCAATCTTCCGTATCAGCTTTTTGAAGCAAGATTGCACCCATAGCAGCATCCTCCATGAAAAGGCCACCACTCCCCATGCGGGGCTTGCAGATACGGGATAAGCGATCGAGGTTTTGATAAACACTAGGGATGTACTCAGGCAGTAATGAGCCTTTGATTTGCGTTACATCCCAATCAATGATCACCAACTCAGGTTCTTCCACGTAGTTGTACGTGTAGGCGAAATATACAAAGCCGGTACCATCGTTTTCTTGACCGCCTTTCAGTGCGGTGTCTGCGATGGCAAAGATCAGATCGCAAGTTTCCGGCATCGCTACCGGCTTGCCATCCACCAGCCATTTGTTGATGTCGAACAGCGCATCCTTAGACCAGTCCACGAATTCAGCCAGGAACTCTTGCCGAAATACTCGCGGTTCGCAGTTCTTTTCTTCTTCTGCCAACTCTTCAGGTGGTACAAACGGGTTAGAAGATGTCGGCGCATGATGTTCAAAAAACCCGAGTTTTTTGTTGTTACACAGTGCGTAGAAGAAGTTGTCCTCATCAATACCGTCAGGAGTGGAAAACACCCAAACACGACCACGAGTAGTCAATAGCGTTGGCTTGATCGACTTCGGCCAAATTTCTTCCAACATTTCGGGTGATTTTGTGAATGCTGCTTCATCGATCAGCACCACGTCATATTCACGACCACGGCCCGCGAGTTTATTATCGTTTGTTACCCAGAAATCTATCTTGCCGCCGTTCTTCAGCAAAATACGCTTTTCGCTACGTGACTGGCTCTTAATAAGAGGGCCAAGCAGCTCTACCAGCTTGTCGAAGATTTCCTGATACTGCCTATACTCAGCAGTGAAAATGCCAACCTTACCGCCTTCTGGCTGGCCGGTGCTGGGTGATGTGAACTTATTGGTTGCGTAGCTGAATGCTGTAACCACCAGCATTACTGTTTTGCCCCAGCGGCGACCACAACGCACCACGTTGTACCGGTGCTCAGATCCTTCGGTCCAAATCCTCAATTGCCCGGCATGCAATTCCGGAAGGAAAATTTCCATACCTCCCCCGTTTATTTGCTGCCGGGTGGCTTCAGTGAGTTGTGAATAATGATCTGTTGGTTGCCATTGCCACCATTTCGTAAAATTTCGATTTCAGCACGTAGCTTTTCGTTGGCCAGCTGGAGGCGTTCAAAATCTAGCGACTGAATTTTTTCAGTGCGGCGGAATGTCAGGAGTTGCAGCAGTTGTGCCCGTGCCGCTTTTTTATCTTCTGTCAGGATCTCAATGCCGAATTTACTTTCCTTCACACCTGCGAAGTACTGGAAAGCCGGGCCTTGCAGATCACGCGTATCAGCAAAGAAGGTTTCTCCCACCCCTTCACCATTGCAGCGAGGGCAATCCGGGTTAGGATCCGCATTCTCGACAAATCCCAAGCCGCCATATTCGGGCTTAGGCCTATTGTCTGCCGTTGCCTTTGCGTCGGCTTTGTCGAATTCCTCAATGTCTCGCCACTGGTAAAAGTAATTTTCACCCCAGCAGTGACGACAATTCACACGGCGGAATTGAGAGAGCTGGTTCGGGTCCGCTTTGATAATGGCCATAAGCTGATCGACCAACTCATCCAGATCGGCTTGATATCGTTTCGAAGCTTTTGCCTCAAGGTCACGAATTGCTTGGCGAACCTTAACATTCCTATACAATCGGCTGGCAGCGGCATAGGCTGTATTTCCCTCGCATGTGTAACCAGCTTGTCGGTATGCATCAACCCTGCTCTTGGTGATAACGTACCAGTGGGCGAACCAAGCTTGTTGCAAGGTTATGCCGTATTCGGCAGGCTCTATCGATAATTCCGTACCGCTATCTTCATGCTCTGGATCCGTCCGTTCTTCCGTCCGTGCTGCTTTACGTTCGACCGACCGACCATTTTTGATTTGGTCGGCTTTTTTGGTCGGCGATTTGGACGGTTTTTTTTTACGTACCCAACCGTTTTTTTTCGCCATGTCGATCAGCGTGGTCTTCGCTATACCGTGCTTTTTTGCCACCTTGTCGATGGAGATCTCGCCAGCACAGTAATCGCGCTTTAGTTCGCCCCCATCTGGTTTGCTCATGCGGCTTACTCACTTCGGTTTTAAATGCTCCAGCAAGAAAATCATGGCTCGCGTGTCGCCTTTCTTGGCCTTGATGTAAAGTGCGTTCGACAGGTCTGCAATCCCCTTGGCCTTCCCCCTGCGTACTGCCTGGCGGTAAGTGGCGATCGCGTCTTTGTCGGCTCGCATCTTTTCAATGTCGATATCCAATGCGTCGGCTATTTGCTGCTCTGACAATCCACGCCCGGATAATGCCTCGATTTTGTCGAGCGTCGGCTTGTCCATGGCTATACCCTCTTGGGATATGGCTTATGGCGAGCGATGAGGATTTTTTTCATTTTCTTGTCGAGGGGCATCAGGTATTTGTGTTTCCCTGACGTCTTGAATTCTTGTGCGTTGGGGTCCAAGTGTTGGCGAACGGCATCAATACTTTGCTTCACACCCTTTGCCGCCACACTGCGCGGATGGACTTTTTTACCTTTGACGATGAATGCACCCAACGTTCCTGCACCGACCAGACCTTCATAAATCCAGTTGGTCGCCTGATAGATGCCTCCATGGTGATTTTGGTCTTTGTCCGCATAAGAGACGATCAGCCGTAGGCCCGGACAAACCGCAGCCAGGAATTTAATCGCCTTTGCTAAAATCTGGCTTACTGGCGATTGGTGATCCCTCAGGGCTACGCGGGTCAATTCGCAAACTTGATCCTGCTGCAAGCTGTAAGGCTGGCCAATGTGGTTGTTGGCGCCACGGCTAAATATCACCACGCCAATAAACTGGCCATCTTCCCAGGCACCGACCTTTACCAGCTTTCCGACCGGTACCGCTTTGGCGTAGTGCCAATTCAGGCAGGCATAAGCGGCCGCTTTGTGGGTTGCCCAGTCCACAGTGAGAGTAGTCATAAGACACCCCCGCAGTGTGGACACAGCTTTCCTTCCAATTGGTCGAGCTTGCCTTGGTCGTTCTCATCACCAGGAGCGAAATCGATGTTCAGCATCTGATCGATTTCTTCCGCACTGAATCCGGTCAGAGTAAGGTCGAATCCTTCCACCAGCAGATCACCCAATTCCATTGTCAGCAGGTCGATATTCCAACCGGCATCCAGTGGCAATTTATTATCCGCTAGGCGGTAAGCTTTTTTCTCCGAATCCGTCAGTCCGTACAACGTAATTGTGGGTACCGGGTCAAAACCGATTTTTTCCGCAGCCAACAATCTACCGTGACCGGCAATCACCTCCCCGCACTCATCGATCAGTATCGGATTGGTCCAGCCGTATTTTTTTATGCTCCCAATTATTTTTTCCACCTGCTCCGGCGAGTGAGTTCTCGCGTTTTTCGCATAAACCATCATCGAATCGAATGATTTATAAACGATTGCAAGCTTTTCCTGATTTTTTACTGTGGTCATTTCTGAGGATCCAATAATATGGCCCTGCTTGTACAAGCAAGTGGGCCTTGGTTCGTACTCATGACCTGTACTGTGGGTATGAATGATCGTCAGTAGCTCCAACTATTGACGGTCGCCCACCTTCCAAATAGAATTTTCTGCTGCCTTCTTTAATTCAAACCTCGGAAATTTTTCAATCACTGCATTCAAAAACAGATCGTTTGTGCTGAATTTCCACCCGTAAAAATCAAATAGACAGAAGAAAATAAAAAAAGCGCTGGCAACCAGTGCCCAGGGTGGGCTGATGGGTGTTGCACACAGCTTTGCTTGCGCATTATCGGTGACACTCAGTGAATGCCACCTGTAATGCTGTCAGTCCCTCAGGAACTCATCTGTACGACTGCACATTTTGCTTTCGAGTAACTCCGCACTGGTGCAGGTAATAACCGCTGTGTGATGAGGGTGGACGTTCTCAGCCATCCACTTGATCAGCGGCTTTGCGACTTCTTCAAAACTCAATGCCAACGCAGCGTTCTCATCGCTGACCGCACACTCGCCTAGGCATGGCCCTTGCTCGGTAAAACAGTTGGTGCAGGCATGATCGTGTTTTTCTTGCTGCTGGAATGTTTCATGGATACCGCCTCCCATGTTGTACCACCACCAGCATTTACCGTATTCGCGATTCAGGGAGTGGTCATCCAGCAACTCAATTACTCCCAGGTCACTTATCGCTGCCTCATGCTCTGGCTGATAACCCTCCCCAGTGGCGACCTTTATATATTCAACCATCTCCTCGCGCGATGGGATTAAGGTCACGGCTTGAATGCCAGGGATTTTACTTTTAGCAATGGCATCAAATAGCGCGTTAATGTGATCCCAATCACGACCACCGTTCGGGAAGTAATCCTGCATCGCCGCCAATGCATCACTCTTAATTTCTTCTGCTGTTTTGTTTGTCATTATTTATTCCTGTGTTTGTTAGTCAGAACCGCATGACCCGGAGTCACTAGAACTGCCGCCAGAATCGTGTGAACAGCTTGAATCACTGCCACTACCATAGTCCGCGCCTATCCATACAGGACTTGCCGGGTTTAGTGGGTTCATCAAGCTGTCAGTGCTTGATTGCTGAGATTTGCGACGACGAAGAATCTCTGCTTCACGGCGTAAAGCTTCATCAATGCGATTGCTCATTGGTTTCTCCCGGCAGCTAACTGCCATTGCGTTTATCTTCGATAGCCCTGATTGCTGCTTTATCAAGATTGCAGTTTTCTATCGTTTCCAGTAGCTGATCATTCCAAATGACACTACCGCCGTAGGTCAACGGCAGTTCAGGCAATGGCGGGATGCAATCAGCGGTCAGACGGGCGGGGATTGGTACTGTTGGAACCGGAACGTATTTTATTCGCTCTATCGAGCACCCCGTCAGCGACATCCCGACCAACAATGTCACGAGAGCAGGCGGACTTTGCCAGTATGGTTTTGTAGACCACTCTGACAGGCTCACTGTCGTTTGCGTTTTTCTGTTTTGCATCTTCATTAGCCTTGGCGATATCGTTGAACAGGTTCATTGTGGTGATAACATTTCCTGTTATTTTTTCTGCGCTATCTCTTTCTTCTTTGGCTTGAAATAAGGCCTTGTCTGTCTCAACGTATTGACCATGGTAGTGGAATGCTGAATAAGCCAACCCCCCAAGGAGCGACAGAATAAAGATGGCAATGACTACCAGATATCTAAGTTTTATTTCTGGCTCCATGTGCAGACTTTGTGCTCTATCTCTCTGCGATTCATCAGGCCTTTCCACTGCTTGCCACCCGCATAAATCCACTGACGCAGTCCTGCGCAGGCACCGGCATAATCCCCAGCGTTTAATTTTCGCAACAGAGATGAATGCTCGAACGCGTACACGCCGACGTTGTAGCTAAAGCTGATTAGCGCGGCTTTTTGATGTTCACTTGCAGGGACTTTTACTGAACGTTCTACTGAACGGGAAAAAGGAACCAAGTCTTTATCAAGCATCACCTTGCACTCAGCCGGCGTGTACCTTTTCCCGAGCACGATATCTTTGCCTGTATGTCCATAACAAACGGTGAGCACGCCAGCCACATCGTAATATGGCTCGTAACGGACACCCTCGATATCAACAATCAACACAGCCGCGATCGCAAGTGCACCACCACCAGCGGCGGTGAGAATCTTGTTTCTTAAGTTGGATGTCATGTTAAATCTCGTTCGGGGCTTTAGCGCCAAGATCAGCAACTACACGCGCTGTTGCTGATGGATTCTGTGCGCTTGTTTTGCTTAAGATGTCCTGCAATATCTTTGTTCGCTTCATTTGCTCCCGCCGATTCAGCAGATAAGTTAAAACACCAAGGGCTATGCTAAAAAACACGCCGATGATGAATCCCCAATCGTGCAGCGATAGGCTGGCAAAGAAGGCAGTAAGACCAGCGCTGCCATATGAGGCGTTACTGTACTTATCGTCCATCTTCATGATCTCCACCTCCCGGCTGTCGGGGTGTGTTGTTGTTAATAAAAACGGCCACGCAATAGCGCAGCCGTTATTTTTGTGAGCAATTCTGTTTTACAGTCACATGATCCAACCCTCCAGAAACGCGAAAACCCGCACGGAGGCGGGTTTTTTGATGTTTAGTAGTATTGAGAGTATTAAACTCCCACTATGGGAGTCAATTTAGGGCAAAATTATTCACGGGTCAATACCTGTTTCACGATGAACGCTGATTTCTGACATGCCAGTGATTCGTTGATACTCACTTTCCGCCTGAGCTTCGTTTGCATAGCACCACGCCAGCAAGTCATCATAAAATGCGTTCCAACGTCGCGACCATGTGGGCTGCGAAACACCGGGTACCAAAGCTGATATTGCCCGATGCACCTTGGCGCGAGTCATTGGCTTAAGGCCAGTTCCTTTGCACTTAGAGCAGTTGTTATGGGTCAGCACGCCCGTTCTCTCTGTTTTCTTTCTGTCTACCACCTCACCTACGCCACCACACCGGCACTTTTCGCCTGGTGTGTCCAAAGTGCGACAATAATCAGCCAGGACAAACGACGACAGCGTTTTAAGTGCATATCCTGACCTTCCCCCCTCAATTATGCCAACATGCTTTCTCGATACCTTTAGGGCATACTGCGTCAATTCATTGAGGGCCATTTTCCCTGACGCTAGATCCTTGGTGTACTTGGCATATAGCAAACTCAGCCCACCACGATACCGCGCTTGGGTCATGCCTAAGGCCGTCAGTACGTCGATTTTTGACAAATGGCTATTACCAGTGGATCTTGCTTGGTATGCCACAATCTGGGCAGATTTTGGATCGCCCATCGTCAGTGCGAATTTGAGCCTCATAATTTGCCCTCAGCTATCAAAACGTACTGAGTGCGCATTACACCTTCAGCATGGTATAGCCGCGCTGTGTCGTTATCGATATTGCGAGTGCGCCGGTCAACTTCATCATGGCAAGCACTGCACGCCCAAGCGACTTGTATATCCGGTGGCTTGATGGCCGTTCCGCAGGTTCCGGCAAGCCGGAAGTGTGCAGGAACTGTGGTTTCGTCATTATGGTTACAGATGCCGGGGATCCGTATCTGACACTCACGCCCACGAGCTTCCTTGGTTAGCTTGCTCATGATGCATACTCCATAAGCTGTGAAGCAGCATTTTCGGCAGCGTCCGGTGATGTGAATGTCTTATTGAGGATGAAGTGCCACAGTACGTTAAGCGTAGATTTATAGAGTTCCCCAAACTCGTTATCGTCCATACTGGCGAATGAGATCGATACAGGTTCTTTGACTAAGACGCCGTTCGGCATGACTTGCTCGGTGTAATACCCTGCTTCGATTGTGACCCAACGCCGGAACGCATCGAACGATTTTAGCAACGTCACACGATCAGCCCGTTGTGCCGCAACTTTTCGCAGGTAGCCTTTGGCCAAACTGTTTAATGTATCCCCATGACCAGCAAACTCAGCCAAATGACGAACATAGCCGCGGATCAGGCTCTTTTCTTCCGGCGAAATCGCACCGCCAGTTGGCGTCCAGTATTCAAAGCCAAGGTTTAAGAGGGAAAAGAACTTGCGGTGAAACTTGGGGTTACGGACACGCTTAAAGTCGGCTGATACTACCGCGCCGATCTTTATCTTGTTATGCAAGAACTCCCTAACATCGGGCGTAGCCGGTGTCAGTGTGTCATGACTGGTTTTAATAAATGATAACTGTGCCATCTTTCACCTCGGATTGATGGCACAACAATGCTGATTCAGGGCGTCAGGTGTTCAAGCTGACCTACTGATTATAACATGCATTCTGTGGTGTTCTAACTGATTTTAGGGGCAATAAATGTGTACCCCAACGACTCTGCCAACTCTATAAAACCTCGAACTGTTCCCACAAATTGATCGTTCCTCATGATTTCTGCAGCGGTGACAATCCCACTCCGTGTGTAAAGGATCGTGCACCCTTCATAAGGTAATTTGATGGGTAATTTATAGAGGTAATGCTCACTCTTTAGCATAGAAGCCACCTAAGGTATTATTTAATAAAAAATCACCCGCGCTTAATTTGGGCATTATATTAAATTCCTTGGTGTTTTTAAAAAACAAAAAAATACCACAACTTATTTATAAGAATATCTTTATTATTAATTTAATGGTGTAACGTTAGGTAGCCTTATTAATCAACGAGCCACACCTCCTTTTTGTGTAAATAAATGCAAATCCCTGAGTGCAGATTGCCTCATGACCATATAATCCGCAAGCATTTACAATGTGACCTGAGTCACACTTTAAAACAGGGCCACTCAGTGGCCCAGATGCCACAAAAAAACCAATAAAAACGCCATTCGGGGCCACTCAGTGGCCCTAAATTTTTACCATTAGACAACACCAATGAACACAGATATTGAAACAGAGATCGTTAATGCAATTCTGTTGCTATTAACAAAGAAAAGGCGCAGCAAAAAATGGCTTGCGGAACAACTAGGAGTGGATTATGGGAAAGTGAAAAGAATGTTACGAGAAAAAAATCGACAACCACTGCTAATAAAAGTCGCGGATGAAATGTTAACGTTACTCGGTAGTAGTTTACGTGAAATAATTACGATGAAATTTCTTGGCGAATTAGCGAAAAGTCTTAAGATATGTGAACGGTTGGAAATGATACCCCCGTGTTTAAACGGGGGGTGATATTTATGCTGCCATTTGCCGCATGCACAGTTCCGGCAAGTTAGCCTGTACCATGTCACATGCCTCTGTCGGACATACAGCATTACCACAACGGGCTACCTGGTCTTTCTGTGATATCGGTTTACCATCAGGGTCACGGTCAATGATGTAGTTCGGTGGGAACCCCTGCGCATTGTAGAGTTCACGTGGGATCAACATGCGCATGCAGATATCGACAATGACGTAATCGCCAACGCGTATATACTGGCGTCTTGGCTCAGGGAACAGATACGAGTCGCCTGGTAAGTCGCTGTATTCATCTACGAGACGAGCAACGCACCATGCATTATAACGTTGCTCGTCCGTCAACGGCTCGATATCACATTGTGCCTCTACCAATCCAAACCGGTCACGCGTTGGAACTGTGTGCATCGGGGCGTCAACGTCGATCCCATCTCTCTCATTGCCGTAATACTTCTGTAAAAAAGCTTGAACGTGGCCGATGTGCTGCCCACCGGACATGATTGTCGGGACCGGTTTGATAGTAGGTTTCCCGTCTTTGCAAGCGCCCTTCAGATGCAATAAGTGTGAGGTGCAAAGCGCATGATGATCAACCTGTGTCACCGTGTGTAATGGCTGATCCGCCCCCAATCCCGAACCGGTATAGTTGCCACCGTAGTGCTTGATCAAGTGCGCCGTAGTAATAGCGAATTTATTACCTCCAGCGGTGATCGTCCCCAATGGTTTTTCAAGATGGAGAACGCGGGGAGCCTGCCCCTCTCTCTCTCCGTATCCCATCTGAATCAGGGTGGCGGACGCTAGCGCAGTATGAGACGTTGTTGGTAGGGTGATCATCGGCATATCAGCAGCACGCGGTTTGCCTGAATATTTTGGACCACCAGCCCCAACCAGCACTCCAGACATAAGCTGACTTTTACCGCCACCACCAGCAGTGACCGTTCCCAGCGGAACATCTACCGGGTGTCCAGTGCTATTGCCAAATTGCCGGACCACTACCGGAGCCGCCAAACTGAAGCCGTGAGTCTGTGTAATTGTCTGTACCGGCTGATGGAGAGATTGCCCACGGAAACAGTCGTAACTTGTACGGTTACTGGTGTGGTTGCATTTCACAGCAAACGGTTCCAGCAATAGATGCTCAGCTTTGCTTGTTACCGTTGTGAGTGGTTGAACGGTGGGATAAGACAGGCGATCACCACCGAACCCGGTTTGCCCAATACGGACAATGTACGGATCAGGATTATCGATTACGTAACGTTGCAGGCCACGCACTATACGCCGCAACGTATTATCTGCCAGCGGTTTTTTACGCCCCAAAATTGAACGTGTCGGCTGTGTCCAATCAATACAATCAGCCGCCGTTCTCCACGGTTTAAGCTTGCCGGATTTCACCTCGTCTGATTTTGGATCGCCATACTTTGCCTCTGGCCATACAACTGGCCGACCATCGCAACGGGCAATGATATACAGACGCTTGCGGATCGTTGGCGCACCGGACATATATGCTTTACGCTCCCGGTGATCAACGTTGTAACCAAGCCCTGCAATCAGCCGATCAGCATCAGGACTGTTGATATCAATATTCAAAAACTCACAGCACTCCTTCAGAGCTGGATGATCTGCAGAAATACCGCTTCCCAGCATCCCGATAAAACCTTGGAATGTCTCCCCGCGACGGTCTGGGTCTGGGTAGTATTTACCAGCACGTTCGATCAACGGCCCCCACATCCTAAATTCTTCAACATTTTCCATCATCAACACGCGGGGGCGCACCGCCAAAGCCCAACGCAGCACAACCCAGGCCAAACCTCTGATCTCTTTTTGTACCGGTGTCCCGCCTTTTGCTTTTGAAAAATCGCGGCAATCGGGAGAAAACCAGCCCAGCAGTACCGGTATCCCCCCAGTAGACGCGACAGGATCCACGCTGAAAATATCCTCTGGGTAGTGCAATGTTTCAGGATGGTTCATGGCGTGCATAGCCATCGCAACTTTGTTGTGATTCATTGCGATATGTGGTGCATATCCCAGCGCACACTTGATGCCCTCACAACTGCCACCACCCCCGGCAAATCCGACAACAACCAAACCATTTTCGATATCAGGCCTGGCTATCTCAATTTCTTGCCGCCGTGCCCACTTATGTGCAGTTTGCTGAATCTCTGTAGGATCAACGCGTCGCAGGAACATATCGTTCATTTCTGATAAGAGCGCTGCTTGGCGCTCTGGGGTCAGTTTGTGAACAGGGATCACTGATGATGCACATTGTTGTACTTCTGTTGGCCATACGCTCATGCTGCATGCTCCTGTTCTTGGCAGTTGGGACTAATCCAAAGGCATTCAACACGCACCTTCGTACCTCGCCCGGCGCTGATACGCGATTCGCGTTCTTCCTTCCTCCAGCCTATTAACGTGTCGTTATACAGCTTGCTGTCGTAACCGCTTAACAACACCATTCCGCGCACTTTCAGCAGTTCTTCCAGTAAGATAGCGTGCTCATCGGCGGTCATTTCGTACTGGTAGTAACGATTGCCAGCAACCCTGGTTTCGGGAAGGTATGGGGGATCAACGAAAAATAAAGTATTCGGCGCATCGTGCCTGCGGATAACATCAAGAGCCGTTTTATTTTCGATAATCACCCCTTCAAAACGCTGTCCAACAGCCGCCAGGTTATCCGGATATTTTGCCCACAGGTGCGCGGCTGTCGCGTATTTGCGTTTACTGTCGCTACGGAAGCCGGATTGCCCCCCCACTCCCGCCGCTGTACCAAAACCCATACATGCCCGAACTACCATCCTACGAGCGCGCTCTATTGGGTTTTCCGTTGGCGTGTAAGCTGCGTTAAATTCATCACGGCTGTATGGGGTTAACGCGCAAAGCGTACGGAGGCGGTGATTATCAAGTGGGTCACGCAGTACGCGGAACAGATTAACGATCTCGCCGTCAAGGTCGTTGTAAACCTCTGCGTAGCTACGTGGCTTTCTGAGCAGTACGGAGGCCGCTCCTCCGAACGGCTCAACGTAGCAAGTGTGCTCTGGCATATGTTCAATAATCCATGGAGCAAGCCGGAACTTGCCACCATGGTACCGCAATGCAGGGGATTTGATTTCTTGTTGCATTACTCCCCCTCGACCTTGAAGGCTTGAGCACGCAGCGTCGCGGCGCATTTAGTAATGGCTTTATTCCAGGTTTCAGTTTCTGACCATAACAGACTCATTTCGTACTCAGCGGGGCAGAATTTTTTATCCGGCAACTTGACAGGCTGCTGTAGTCGCTGCTCAAGCTCTACCACCTGACGCTCCGCGACCTTGGCTTTGTTCATCCATTCCACGCAAAAAATCGCGCACTTATCCGCGCCAGCGCTTTCAGCTTCGGATAATATTTCGAGCTCTGCTATGCGCCGGTCTTTCTCTTCCAGCGCTGCGAGTAGGGCGTTGATTTTTGCCTGCTGCACATTCCAAACCAGCGGGGCGTTACTGCAATCGTCCGGTGATTCGCATCCACAATGCGGGCAAATTGCATCGTTATAATCACCGGTATCAGCAATCTCCCCGCCGCCGTCGCATTGCTGGCTCGGGTATATCTCGCCGCACTCTTGGCACTCAACAACGTAATAACCACCAGAATTATCATCTGTGACATATCCATCCGCCACGGCCTCCCGACTTTTGGTATCAAGAGGCTTTCTTGCTTTCAGTTCTTCGAATTGCTTACTCATCAGTTGATCCTCACTGGAAGATAGGCCATTGGCGATTCACAGCGGTGTACGTTTGCCCCAGCACGTGAGTGCAAACGAATATCAATGTCTCCGTTACACACACGCACTCTGTTGACCATACAGTCCTGCAAGTGACCGTATGCAACCATCGGTACACGATCACCAATGTAAACGGACGTTGCTCGTTTCAATTTGTAGCGCGGCTTACTCATGCTTTGCTTCCTCCTGGGCGTTAACTTGCCCGTTGAATCCTTTTTCGGTGAAAAATTCCAAGCCAGTCCGATATGCTTGAATTAGTTCTATAGATTCGGGGAGGAACGCAAACTCTTGCGACCATCGCCCCATACTTTCTAACCCTGCCTTCAGCTTCCCCACGATCACCCGCTCGATGTATTCCCTGCGGGATTCGAGTAATTCTGGCGATGCGACACACATATAAAATCTGAGTTGCTCTATCACCCTCTCTCCCCCTGTGTGTGCTGCCAAACGAGTTCGCCTGTCTTTTCAAACTCATCAAGCGCGGCCAGATAATCGATATTGTCTAAAGAAACTGAGCTTGTGCTGCTGCCGTGATCGTTTATTTGCCTCAGGCACTCTCGGGAACCGTTAATAAGAGTCAGCATGAAGTGCTCCGGAACTTTGCTACCATCGCCATACAGGCATGGCACTTGCTCAAGCCAGATTAATCGCCTCATATGGTGAAGTCGGTCATAGTGGCGCTGGCGATCATTCAGGGCTTTTGCCGCTGCTGACTTTTCGGCGTCGGTTCGGTTGTCACTCTTCATGATGGGCCTCACACGTTTTAGCCCAATCAACAGCGTGATTAATTGGGTCGCCAAACATCCCGCAATCGCCATTCAGGTGTACTGAGTGGTATTTCCCGGTGCTATCCATCAGCAGTTCATAGCCGTTATCGCAGACATGGTTAACGACACCCCGATCGCCATCGTTCATATAAACGGTATCGCCGAGTTTTAATTTCGGCTTCAGTTCGCTATTGGTTGCCACGTTTTACCTCCACATCGGTAGTGATCGCCTGCACGGATGCACCGCCGACAATGCGAATGTTTTGGCCGATAAAGAGCTTATTTAGCCGCCCCTCTGCCTCGCGTAATGCCTGCCGGTAAACCTGCTCTATTTGGCAATCTGGCCCCCAGCTACCGAGGTTGGAAATCTGTATTGTCAGCTTCACGGTTGCACCGGTTGTTGTTCTAACTTTTGGCTTGCAGCTATTAGTTGCCATTGGGTGCCACCTCCAATTCGGTCAAATCGATATAGCTTTCAGGCACAATGAGATTGAACATTTTGTGTGGACGATGGTGGGCCTCGAAAAAACCGAGACGGCCTTTCATTGGCTTGAATGGCAAGGTACGAGCATTGGCCAACGTAAATCCCACGGGACCGAAGAACCACGGCGATTCGCTTTTATCGACGCAATCGGCGATCGTTACCATGCCGACAAAGCCGCCTTTTTTCAGGTATTGGGTATCAGGTAATTGGAGGGCGACGTGGACGCCTTTGGCCCTACGCAGAATTTGCCTTGCTAATGCCATTTCAGCCACCGTTGGCTTATGTGCTGATGCATGAATAAGTACAGGCCCACGATAGTTCGTGTTCCAAGTGCGGTTTTCGATGTCCTTGTAGCCGTTCACAATGAGCCAAGCCCACGGCTGACGAATTGAAATAGCTTTCACGGCTTCACCTCTTGGGTACGGTACTCATCCAAGATATAAAGGACGTCCAATGCTGTGCCTTCCGGCAAGATATAGGCTGTACGACCATCAATTTCACGCACCTCAGCCCGAGCCAGAATATTCACCAGACTGCGTGATTTAGCAGCGCTGAACTGAGGTATAGCTGTTGATTTAGTGGCTTTTACTTTCCCCTTGTCCTGAGCTTTGTTCGCATCACCTTTCAGAACCTCAGCGGCCTTTTCGCCATGCTTTTTGACGCGTTCAACTGCCAGCGGAATATCAATCACGCCCTCCTCCACTAATTGATGAACATCATGGTTCGCAGAAATTAATACCAGTGCATTATTTACTTTATAAAGGGGTATATGCAGAACCTCGGAAATTTTGCTTGGTGATAGATTTAGATTCTGCAAATCTTTAACAAGCAGCGCTTCTTCATAATCAGTTATTGGCAATTGCTTACTGCTGGTTCTAATACGTGCAATACGTTCAACATCGTTCCCTTCGAATGGCTCTATTTTTATCCACTCAACCGGCAAGCCTGCCTCATCACGCATGCGGCGATAGGTCAATGTACGGCGATGCCCTTCAACAACCCACACGCCGCCTTCATCACGAGGTGTAACCTCAAGGTTCGGGACTTTCCCACCTTTCAGCATGTACTGATAAGTTTCTTCATTTGCCTCGCGATAGCGTTCGTTATCGACTCGGCGGTTAAATCCTTCTTTGATGTGAATATCATCAAGGCGAATTAACAGCGATGTTTTCCCTCGCTTAATTACCTTTCCATCAATCATTTTATTAAATGAGTTTGTCATTGGTCATACCTCTTCTTTCGATAATGATGATTTTGCTATTTAATTTTTATTGCTTTTTCAACATTCATGCGTACACCACCAGCATGCAAATACATGCCACCAGCGCGGTAAAATTACAGACGAAAAATATCCATGCCCCGATAGATAGCTTCTTCATGGAGTTAATCCCTCCGCACCGCAGCCAAGATCACTACTGAAATGCTTGTGCCAGCGAACTCATTGCTGATAGGTTCAGACCAACTCACGTCCCAACCGGGTAAAATATCTTTCCCCTTCATTCCTTCCGGCAGGATGGCAACCAACCGGCTACCGGATTTTGTCAACGATGCAGCAGCAACCACATGTGCCAGTGCTCGGCCTTCGCTGAACGGCGGGTTCATAACGATCCGGTCGAAACATCCGCCTTGCTCAGCCCATTGGATGAAATCGGCATTAACAACACGATGCCCCTTTTCTTCCAAAACCTTGCAATTCAGAACAGAGATCTCAACGCAGGTTGTTTTTTCTTTGGGCAGGAAGTCGGCTATCCCGCCCAGACCTGCGCTTGGTTCAAGGCATGAGTGGTTAGGCCCGATTTGTGCAGCCTCAACGCAACGGATCGCCAGACTTTCAGGTGTTGGGTAGAATTGGTGGGATTTCTGGTCTGGGATGCACCCTGACGCGACGATCTCGCCAATCACATCCGTAGGGTCATAGTCAAACTCAAACCAAACACTGTGAGCCTGACGCATCTTTGAGGCCCCGATAGAAATGAGCACTCTTTCAGCTTCCGCTCTGGCAAATTTATCAAAATCACCTTGCCCGAATTGGCGGCTGTTTTTATTTTCAGTCAGCCCAGCCTTCCAATCACGGCCAGACCAACCGCCCCAATAACCGGTAGGTGCTTTACGCAGGGCAACCAGCTCGGCGATAACGGCAAATGGCAAAGGCCGTAAAATCATTTCGAAGTCTTTAAGCTTCTTTTTCGGCTTTTGGCGGAATTCTGGCGGGATCGCCGTTGGGAACATGCTCGCCAATACGCAATTCAGGCGCCATGCCATTTCAGGGTGAACTTCAAAATGAGCAGTCCCCTTGAGGTAACAACGGATCCGCAAAGCCCCACCATCAATCGTTAACCAGGTGCCTGTCTGCCGATATGCCTGTTTTATCATTGCTTCGGTGGAACCGTGCCGGGGTTCATCACGCCCCATAAATTTGGCAACCACCTGCCGCAGATCATGAATATAACCGGCAACCGAATAGTTAATGGTGTCATAGCTGTTACGAACGCCTGCAATGATCATGCGCTTGCCGAACCCCTCAGGGCGGTTTGTCACATGCTCACCAGACAGCGCCCGGAAAATACCATCGACCCGTTCACCAAAGAATTTTTGCCGTGAATTGAGCAGCTCCATGATTGTCGGGCGTGCGGTTTCTTCCTCGAAATCCGGTGTTTTCATTTCGCTGATCTGTTCGTTCCATTCGTCACGACGCTTTTGAGGCATGTATTCGTATACATCAGTGAGATTCAGAGCCTTTTGCCAAAAATCAGCATTCAGGCTGGCGATCGCGCCGTCGACTTTAAAAACTTCGGAAACACTAGGCATGCACCGGCCCTGCTTAAGACCATTGCCATTGATAAAATGGTGTACAGATGCCGTATGGGTAGACACGATGCCAGACATCATTTCTATATCCGTGCGCAGTTGCTTGTACTGACCGAGCAGGTTATCAATCAGGTCGGTAGATGCCGGGGCAAAAAAGCCCTCGCTCAAAACTAATTCACTCATGATGAAATCCTTATGCCTTAGACTCAGCAGCTAAGCGGCGCAATATTTCCGCTTCGGTTGGCAATGGAGTTGCCGCCACGCTCATGTAAATTTCGCGGCGAACCGGTGTACCTCGTTTCAGCAGATGCTCCACACGGTAGAATGGCATTCTCAGCATCATGGCAATTGCCCAGGCGTTCTGCCGGAAAGGTGAAGCTGATAAATCCCAGTCAGCACCCGGCGACTGTACATATTCCGATTGCCGATTTTGACGATCGCGCCGGAACTGAGCTGTGGAGCAATGACTTCAACCGGTTTTGCTGGCTGTTGATAGCAGGCTCTTGAGCGGGCCCGCGCTGCCGAATTCCAGCCATCAATGATCGTCTTGCAGTAGTCACGGCCATCATCCATCGGGATACGGCGTTCGTTTATCAGACGGTTAATTTCTAACGACATTTGTCATTCCCCCTCTAACATCTGAGAGCAACCGATCGAACAACTTATGCAGGTGGCAAAACTTCAATTCGGCATCACTGAAACACCATGTTGTCTTAATTTTCTTCGTGCCCTTGCCACTTGCCCGGTAGTTGGCATCGCCCATTTCGATAAAGCATGCTGTGGTACTTATCAGCAGATAGCGGGCCATGTTCCCCTGCCCCGTTCGTACCAGCTCGACGTTGGGTGAACGGAGCATTGAACGCAGACGAATCCGGACCTGTTCCCGGTTCATGCCACTTTCTGGGTGGAGTGTTTTGATCAGGGCGTAAATCTCATTCGTGGAGAGATTTTTTCCCTGGATAGCATCAACAAATTGCTTGGTCGTAATTCTGGTCATTGGTCATACCTCGCACTTACAGCGAATTTTTATAATCGGTGGCCAGTCGCTGCACTCTCCTGCACTGGTCAACATCAAACATCCCGATGTGGCATTCTGAACCGGGAATTCCCAGGCTCTCAGCAAGCCACTGATACGCGTCAGCGCGTTTCATACCGAATTCCTGCCACAACGGATCGAACGCCGCATGAGCCAAGCGTTTTGCCGCCCGCAGTTGCGCGTTAGCCAAACGACCAAGCGGCAATGCGTCGCTGTCACGGTGGCAACCGACATACGCACCACACGGCGAGCATGACCAAAAATAATGCTTTGCTAAATCTCGGCGCTGCGGGTAAATCTCAAACCCTCGCGTCAGTTCTGCTGGTTTACCGCAGTAATCGCAGATGACCACCCGGTTGATATTTATCGTTTCCATTTAATCTCCTGTGTACGGCTGTTCGCCGGTTTCTTTGTAGGCCTGGTACAGATAACCCCTCCATGCGATACGGCATGTGGTGTCATGTGATAAACCCAAGCGAGCTTTTGAGTAATTCGATTTGGCCATTTCCTCAGCCTTATTTTTTGGCTTCTTGCTGGATATAATTAACCGGGCAAAAGAACCATCGTAATCAATAAAACTGCGTTCCTGATTCACCAGGTGGGGCGGCGACAATGTTTTCCAGTCATTCGCAATTGTGTGCAATATCACGGACTCCGGTGTATGTCCTTGTTGCCGGAACTCATCCAATCGCTCAATGCAGGCTATTGCCCCTCGCTGGGTTTTTAAGGGTTTCCCCAGCTCAACGCAGAATTCACCCCACTGACACCAAATCTCAGGTGATAGCCATTCAGGTAGTTCAAGAGAATTAAAATCAAACTCCTTCCCGCTCCCCCCCTTGGGGGGTTGGGGGGGGGCTTTTTTCTCTTTTTCTTTTTCCTTCTCTTTATCCTTCTCTTCTCCTTCTCCTTCTCTTGCTTCCAAGGATCTCGGAAGCCCCTTCGATGCCCCTTCGTTATTTCCATCAATTATTTGCGTATTCCCCCGTCGCCCGACAAGGTGATAATCATCCCGATACATATCAAAAAACATTGATAAATAAGGATTTTCAGGGAGCGTGTTATAAGCATTTTGCACCCCTTTACATTGCTTATCTGTGGGCTTTAATCGCTTACCAATTTGTTCATGGGCCATTCCAGGCACCCACACCATCTCGGTATCGGTGTCGTAGTAGCAAAAACCCGCATCTTCCGCCCTTTTAAGCCCCTTTGAAGCCCCTTCGAAGCCCAAACCAGTTTCATGAGCGATATAAAGAAGCGGTAAGTAATAAAGCCCCATCATGTGGGCGTGTGGGGATGTTAAAAGATAAAGCGACACCACCAATGCTTCAGCACCAGCATCCCGTAGTTTCCTATGGGTCTTGCCGATCCAAAATGTTGGTGATACTTTTGCGAAGTCCCGCATACTGCCGCCTAATTATTTCGTTAATTTCAGTGAGATAACCATGATGGATATTTTGGTTGTAAAACATAAGCCTCAGATATGCATTGGCGCATCGTCTGATAGACTTAGCCTGGTGATCGACAGAACTGAGCAAGAGTTCGACTATCAATCGTCCGATCCAATGCCTGATGACTACCGTTCTGTTGCTATTCCTATTGAGGAAATACCTGCTCTTATTGATGCATTGAAGATCGCATACGAAAAAACCAAACATTTCCCAACGTTAGATGTAGAAGCCAGATTTAAAGATCCGATTTAATTTCTACGCCCCCTTGCCGTTTTGATTGCGGGCTTACCCTTAACCCGCTTTAATGGCTTGGCATAGGTTTTAGCAACCGCCAAACTGCTAGCGATCGTCGCATTTGGCCGATCGCTGTAATGATCAGCACCGCGTAATGCTGCCGAACGCGTAATGCTGCCGAACGCGCAACATCAAGACTGAAACCATCACGAACCAACTGATCGCGAATCTGTGCCTCTACCTGTTCTTTTGTGAAATTAGCCATTGGTTTTCACCCATATTTGGTGCCGAACCTTCCCCTGGTATATCCTCGCGGTTCCTACACCTAAGGAACCAAGGGAGGTTCGACATGACTGTTAAAAATCAATTTATTGCTACTAATCCAGTAGTAACGAGAGATGCTAATACCGGTAAAACACGTGTTTGCCTGGAGGTGACCGCTCTTGAAAGCTATCCACCAGGTACTGAGATTGCATTGATGCCATCTCTTTCCGAGTATCTTCTCGACTCAGATTCCACAACTGAATTATTGAAACAACTCCTGGAGGTGCAAAAAGCTCAGGCATAAGCCATTTGAGAACGTACCAAGCAATATTTCTGGCAATACGTTTCCGAAATGAATTTTCTTTCTTTAGCGCCAATACTCTGGCGCTAGTTTTGTTTTTATTGAATATTGAATTGCTCATTGGTCATTCCTCGCTTACTTAGTGCAGGTGCGTTCTGGCTACCTGCCGGAATCTCGCGAACTCACGTTCAGCCTCATCACACTCACGATCGAATACAGCCAGAGGCGCATGCAGCAGCGCGGCCGTAATCGCGTCTTGGTGCTCTTTCAATGCACGGGTTGCCAGATACTCAATGCTGTTCCCTGCCACCATTTGGGCCCGTAACGTTGACGGCATTGCATCCAGGATCGCCGGTAACAAATCCATGATGTTCTGCTTCGCCCGCGCTGTGTCGCCGTCCAGCCAGCGGAAAAGCTGTTGTTTGTTGTTGTGCCAGGCGTCAAAATCAATCGTGCCGTCAGCACGCTCAATGATGCCCAGGCGCGGAACGGCCATGCTGCGCTGGTGATATGCAGCGGTTACCAATTCAGCTATACGGCGCTGTCCAACCTCTGCAGCCCATGCCCGTAATGTGTTGCGTACCTGCTCGTGTTTGATTTCCATAAATCAGCTCTTAAACTCCTTGTTGCGTAGATTGTCCTGGTGGCAGGCCGTCAGTAGGGTTTGGGTATAAATCAGGTCTCAACTCATGCGGGGTAATCCCTGTAAGTTCGTAAACCTTCAATACCCGCCCCGAAGGCACATTACCTTTGTACTTATTTTTCCACCGACAAACGGATTGCTCCGAAATCTCTAATTGCGCCGCAAAACCCCGTAAAGATCCTGCGGCGTCGATGGCGCGCTGTAGTGCAGTTTTTTTCATGATTAAACCTCAGTGTTAATTACAATTAATGATTAAACCTTAGGATTAATAAAAAAGCAACCATTAGGTTGTTTTTGATTCACAACCTATGGCTTATACTGTTGATATGAAAAAAGAAAAATCTTTGATGCCACCGCCCCTAGCGGAGCGACTTAATGTTTTGATGAAACGATCTGGGGTGAATAAATCTGGGCTGGCGAGGATTTGCGAAATAACGCCGCAAGCGGCCGGTAAGTGGTTCACTACAGGGAATATCAGTAAAGAATCAGCCATAAAGATTGCTGAGGCTTTTGGTGTCTCTCTAACTTGGTTATTGGGTGATGAATCGTCAGAGAGTTCAGTGCCAGTAGAGGATGATTACAACCCGGCCGAACTGAATGACAGGCATAAGATCCTTCTAAAACTGTTTGACAGACTGCCGGAGAGCGAAAAAGACAGCCATATAGCAGCACTGCATGTGAGAGTTGAAGATTACGATAAGTTATTCAAGGAATTACTAAAATCACGAAATCTTGATGAAATAATGCAAGCAAAGAAAGACAAGTAACACCACCCCTTCCCATTAAGCCGACTTATGTCGGTTTTTTTCGTCAAAAAATCATCAAGTTAAAACCTATGGTTTAAATATTTTAACTCCAATGGTTGTATTTAATTTAAACTAATGGTTTAATTAATCACATCAAAGGCAAGCAGCCAACGCGATAAGGCAAGGAAAGCCCACGAAGTAGCTACCGGCGAGCGTATGAAACACCGGGTGAATCGCGAAAATTTTTAGCCGGTTGGGGTGATGGAGAACCGAAATCTATCACGCAGGGGTGGGAAATCCAGATTACCACACCCCAGCCAGCTAAATTCACGGCACAGCATGCTGATCAGGTAGGTAGTACGTTCCGCCAGCCGGGCGATAACGGCGCGAGGTAGTGACCAATGTCGACCGACAACAGGAGAGAGAAAGTGAAATTTCGAGATCTGCCAATAGAGATTCAGATAATTGCCGCAGAATTGCTAAAAGAAAAAATTATCGATCCGCGCATAGGCTTAGTGAAAGAGCCAGCGGTAGAACTGGCTCTGGAAATCAGAATTGCGTTTGAAGCGCTTTTCAGTGAATCGACTCCTAGCGAAGCCCAAGCTTCTTAGCGATTCCTTCAAGAATTCCATTGTGCCGATCACTCACGATACTTATAGCCGCCCCACATGCGGCGCATTGAATGAAGTGTAGTTTGTGCTGGCATCCGCTTACTTTTGTATTGCTGTTCAGTTCAAAAGAGGATGAATCACATTTAGGGCATTTAGTAGTTAAAGCCATCTTTATTC
The DNA here is from genome assembly GCF_055790845.1 of Serratia sp. YWN4. Taxonomy (NCBI): domain Bacteria; kingdom Pseudomonadati; phylum Pseudomonadota; class Gammaproteobacteria; order Enterobacterales; family Yersiniaceae; genus Serratia; species Serratia sp. YWN4. The sequence continues at coordinate 2,444,684 of NZ_CM147696.1, read as the reverse complement.
CTTACTTATGGTGTGAGAACTGTAAGGATACCACCGAGCTTGATGTGGATAAAAGACAGGCAACACCCAGCCAGCGGTGGTGTAAAACACTGGCAGTAAGTGGCTGGTTTTGTGTTACATCCGTACACCCTCCAACCAATGCACTTACGGACCACCGGGAAAGTCCGGTAGCGAGGATATGACCTGACACCCCGGAAAGACGGGACCGCGCGAGGGCGGTGACGTTACCCCCTGGACCTGACAGCCGGGAAAGACCGGCAACTATTAACCATGGCGATAAGGATGCTTGATGAAACCGACTTCATTAAAACCAGGCATGCGCGTGTTGATAAAGCCGCATTTTGGCAGTGGTGAATTAACTGGAACCTTTATTCGCCGTGTTGCTGGCCAACCTAATCGTCCGGCCCATAGCATTATCCGTGTCGACGAATTTGCGGGGCTGGATGGAGACAATGTAGTTGATACCCCGTTTTCTGATTACGATGTCTCTCGACGATTACATCCGTTACTTCCAAATCCAAAGAAGTAACCAACGTTAAATTTTACAACCATGCGAGGCTTGACCAATGGATTATTCAAAAACCTGTATTGAGGATTTACTATTTTGCTTTGAATCTTTCGGCTATGAATTTTATTGCGATGGTGACGAACAGAAATACCACGCGGTAACCGGTGCGCTTTAATTTAAACGCTAACACTTGGGATTAATATGCAAGAAATACTATTTGCATTGGTTGTAACTGTTTGCCCTGCTCATGCACCTTGTACTGATGTTGTTTATGAAGTCTATGACAATAAACAAGAGTGCGAACATGTCATTTTCGAAAGGAGAATATTTAACGGAAACTGTTATGAAGTTGATTCAATTATCAGCAAGCGTTGAACATGTTCCCCACTGCACATAGTGGGGATATTGAAATGAACCTCACGTCATCCTTTAACAATTGGTGGGGGCGCCAAGGCGATGGGGTTCATTTCAATATGATGTAAAAAGGCCCGCGCAAGGCGGGCCAGTCTACTGGCTTAACGTTATCCGGGAACGGCGGAGTCAGCGACCAAACCGACTCCAGCGAGGTATGACCAATGGCTTACGCCATCGGACGCCGCAATTGTAGTGCAAATGGGGGTAACCATGCAAGATTTACCAAAATCAATAAATACCACGTTGTATATCGTTGCTCAAAAATACAACTGGCAAAGTGAATTCACCGTGCATGTTTTCGATTATAAACCGATACGCAACAAGGACGTCATTAATATCGTTTTGTGTGAGACACAATTATCGATGGACATCCCCGACTCAGAATTCACTGCGCTTGCTATTAACATGTTAGAAGAGGAAAAAGAGTCGGTATTACGTGAGGCGCAATCAAAAGCTCAAGACATTCAGGAAAAAATAAAATCTTTACTACCTAAAAGCGAGGGATGACCAATGCCTTTATTTACCTGTGGGTTCTTACCCAAAAAATCAGCATCAGCAAATGGCACTGTTGCATTAGCTATTGCCATCGAAGCTAAAAACATTAAATTAGCAGAAATGAAAGCAACAATGCTTTTAGAGGAAGCATTTCCTGATTCAACTGCCAATTTTTTTAAACCTAAAATTTGTGCTGACCGTGTTGGATTGCCCCGCCCTGCCGTTAATGAATTCAGTTCATATTGGATGAAGCATAACCGTTGGAACGAAGAAACCAAAGAGTTTGAGCCTATCCCATTGCCTGATCTTGATGATGATGGCGAGACACCAATCACCAGTACAAAGAAAATATTCGATTTATCCACAGATGTTCGGGTTACTTACGTCCTGATGTACGGCAGCAGGCCCGACACAGTGGATCAAGAACACCTGTCGAACGCATTTGAGATGATCAACAACGATGAAGCTGACCCAACATTACGCGCCATCATTGAAGGCCTACCCCGTATTCCACAAGTAAAAACGATGCCTGTCGCATCGTTGGAAAAATTGATTGAAGCGATCCAGGCACATTCCCCAGCGTTTACATCATGGCCTGATGTCAAAAAATTTGGCGAACAGCTATTAGCCGGTGAATCCGTGCATGAAAATGATGGTGCTGTGTATGATGATACTGATGAAATCATTGATCTAATGAAAGTCAGCCCTCGCGAACGCCAAGCATCTGTATTGCTTTTTGGTAACTCGCCCATTACTGGGGATATGTTTTCTCAAGTCTGTGACTATCTGAATGATTTGGATAATGGCGATGCCGACGGTGAAGAATACGAAGGTCGCCTTAACCAATACATTCTAAACGCCATGGCTGGACACCCCCCAGTTAAGCAAATGCATGTTGAAGGATTGAACAACATGCTTATAGGTCTGCATAAACATTTCGATAATCAAGAGCCAGGCCGCAGAGCAGTTACCCTATTCATCAGAGATTGGACAGATAACCCAGACAAGCGCGATAAACTGTCTGGCACCAGCACCAGCACCAGCACCAGCACTGACGATAGCACCACGTTACCGGATTATGATGCTCTCGAAAAACACATTGCACTATCGATCATGTCCAAGCACCCTGCCACTGCCAAGGCTTCCGATGTCACAAAGGCCAAAGATATTATCGCTTCTCGCGATTCTGTATGGCGTGCCTGGAATAAAACTTTTCGCGTCATCGTCGGCATTCTGAATGTTGATGTTGACACCAGGCACGCCATTATTTCAGAGGGCCTGAAAAACCTGAAATTGGTCAATAACGACGATGAACGCCTGCACTTTGTTAAATCCCGCTTAGCTGGCAATCCAGCATGCCCCGAACTGGCGAACTATGGACAGCAGACTGAAAAGCCACTGGCGGTGCAAAGTCTTGGCAATAGTAAATTCTCAATCGAAGGGTTGACAGGCGCACAGCAAAGCACTGCATCAAAAGAGCCTGAAAGCGATACAAAAGCGCCAATACCTGAGGCAAAAACGCCAGATATTGCAACGGTACCGGTAAACGTTGAGTCGCAATCTACATTAGCTGATTTGGGTGCCGCGCATGAGGAACTCCGCAATCGTGCTGATGAGTTAGAAAAAGAACTGGCAGCAAAGACCGGTAGCGCGGCTGAAAACCTGAAAATATGGAAACAGGTTCAACGCACCGATCCTGCTCGCACCAAGCGCCAAGATACCACCAACGGTAAAGGCGATGTCACTCGCTCAATAACGAGCATTAAGCCCGTATACCAATACATGAGGGCTACTGAGATCTTTGGGCCGTTCGGTATTGGTTGGGGGGTGGACGTGGTTGAAGAACGCTTTGACCGCGGCATACCGCTGATGGAACCCATAATCGATAATGCGGGCAGGGAAACTGGGAAAAAGGTCATGCGGGATGGTGATGGCTCGATCATGACATCTCTCAATCACACCATGAAAATCACTCTCTGGTACCTATATGGTGGTCAACGAGGCGAAATCACTGCATACGGTCACACAAAGGCTCTCTACTCCAGCAAATATGGGTTGACGGTTGAAGAAGAACCGTCGAAGAAAAGTCTGACAGATGCCACAACAAAAGCCCTTTCGTCACTAGGTTTCAGTGCGGACGTTTACTTGGGCCTGTTCGAAGATGCCGAATACTCGCAAGAAAATGCAATCGAGCATGGCATTAAAAATGCAAGTGATAAGGCTGAGGAGTCAGTACGCCTTCGTAAAGAGCTTGATGAGAAGTTCACGAAAAATACTGAAACCATGCGTTCTGCTGTCACCAAGAATGAAGTTGCTCAGGTTGCATCATCACTCACACGCACCATTGGCACGCACATCAAGAGTGCTAAAGCGGTTGGCGATACCCAACTTGCGAGTTATTTAGACAGTCGTTTACATCGGCTGGAAGAAATCAAGAAAGAATGCTTGGCAAAGTTTGACGCGGAGAAACCAGAATGAGCACTCGTACCATAGATTTAGCTATCGAAATGAAAAAGCTGCAGGAGCTGGCGGAAGATGGCGAACTGACCCCGGAAATGATCAAGGACACGCTCGAAGGGCTTGAGGGCATGCTGGGAGATAAGCTTGATGCAACTATGTCAGTCGTACGTAGTTTCTTGGGCCAAGCGGAAATTTGTGACTCAGAAGCTAAACGCCTTGCGGCCCGAAAAAAAAGCTGGGAGGGCCAAGCCGATCTACTGAAAAAATACATACTTGACTGCCTTATAACATCTGGTTCTGACTCCGTGAAAACTGCAAAAAATACTTTTACTGCACGTAAAGGTTCGGCATCACTTGTGATTGACGACGAAGAGTTACTACCGGATGAGTTTGTCGAGTCTTATACCGAGATCGTCAACAAGATTAAAAAGGATGAACTGAAAAAAGCCATCATAGCCGGCACTGACATAAAAGGGGCGCATATCGAAACCGGACCCCGTTCACTGCAAGTCCGCTAACTGATTTCCAAAAATCAAAACCACACCGGCCAGCACGCTAATCTGCTGGCCGGTTATATCGTTGAGGTATGACCAATGGCTCGTTTGCTACGTATCACCGACTGGGCAAAGGAAGAGTTCGGGGAGAAGCCCCCGGCCTACTCAACCCTTTTGACTTACGCAAAAAACAAGATGATTTACCCACCGCCGCAGAAAGCCGGTCGTTCCTGGTGGGTTGAAAAAGGGGCGCGATTCACCGGATTGACCTGCCAACCTGAGACTAAGAAAAGCGACGATCCCCGCCTATTGAGGATTTTAAGTGATGGCAAGACCACGTAAATACAACATCAGTGTTCCGGGTCTTTCTTGCTATACAGACCCAAGAACAAAAAAAGTATACTGGCGCTATAAACACCCAATCACAAAGAGATTACACGGGTTAGGAGACAATGAGGCCGAAGCCACGGCAATTGCCATTGATGCAAACGCCAGATTCGCAGAGCAGTTATTGCGAAGCACGCTGATTGTTCGTGACAAGTTGAGCCGCGCCGTTGGCGGGAGCATAAGCGTTTCGACGTGGCTCGATCGTTATCTGAAAATCCAAGATGAACGCAAAGATGCAAAAGAGATCACGGAAAATACCGTGAAGCAAAAAATCGCCCCGGTCAAAGCCATGCGGGCTGCATTGGCTACAAAACCGATTAAGGATGTTGATACCCGCGATATTGCCGACATCTTGGACGATTACAAGAATAGGGGCTATTCCAGAATGGCCCAGGTGGTTCGCACAACGCTGATCGATGTATTCAAAGAGGCCCAGCACGCTGGTGAAGTGCCACCGGGTTATAACCCTGCCGAAGCGACTAAAAACCCTTACAACAGAATAGGACGTGAACGCATGGTATTAGATGAATTTAACGCCATTCTAGCTGTTATTGAACCACCATTTGAGTACATGAGGAATGCAATGCTACTGGGTCTTATAACCGGTCAACGTGTCGGTGATATTAGCAAGATGCAGTTTTCCGATATCTGGGATGGTCACCTGCACGTTGAGCAGATAAAAACTGGTGCGAAGCTAGCGATCCCGCTATCCCTCCACTGTGACGCTATTGGCATGACGTTGGATCGGATAATAGCCCAATGTCGTGACAACATCGTCAGTCCTTACCTGATTCACTACACTCACAACACATCAATGGCCAGACGTGGAGGATTAGTTCAACCCAACACATTAAGCAGCAGTTTTAAAAAAATCCGTGATCTCTCTGGACTGTCTTGGGAAAAAGGCACTCCTCCCACATTTCATGAAATCCGCTCGCTGGCTGAACGTCTGTACAGGGAACAAAAAGTGAATACCAAAGATCTGTTGGGGCATAAGTCCCAGCGTCAAACTGACCGTTATAATGATGATCGAGGGAGGGATTGGAAGGTCGTTGGGGGGTAAAATTCGCCTGTTTTATGTACAGTTTTGTAGAAGAGTTTTGTAGGAGTTTTGTAGAAGAATTTTTGGAGGGGGAAAAACAGACGGGAGCCATAAGCTCCCGTAATCATTTAACGCCAAAACACCATTACATGTGTTTAACGATAGCGTCGCCAAACTCTGAGCATTTCAGCAGCTTAGCGCCTTCCATCAGGCGTTCGAAGTCATAGGTCACAGTCTTGGCAGCGATTGCGCCTTCCATTCCCTTAACAATCAGGTCAGCCGCTTCGAACCAGCCCATATGACGCAGCATCATTTCAGCCGACAGGATGATGGAACCTGGGTTCACTTTATCCTGACCAGCATACTTAGGCGCGGTGCCGTGGGTAGCTTCAAACAGCGCACAGTCGGAACCGATGTTGGCACCAGGGGCGATACCGATACCGCCAACCTGTGCGGCCAGGGCGTCAGAAATGTAGTCACCGTTCAGGTTCATACAGGCGATAACGTCGTATTCTGCCGGGCGCAGCAGGATTTGCTGCAAGAATGCATCGGCGATCACGTCTTTAACCACGATCTGTTTGCCCGTATTCGGGTTCTTGATCTTCAGCCATGGGCCACCGTCGATCAGTTCACCACCAAACTCTTCACGTGCCAGTTCGTAGCCCCAATCTTTGAAGGCACCTTCGGTGAACTTCATGATGTTGCCTTTGTGAACCAGGGTCACAGAATCACGGTCGTTGGTGATCGCATATTCGATCGCCGCACGCACCAAGCGCTTGGTGCCTTCTTCAGAACATGGCTTGATGCCAATACCGCACTGCTCTGGGAAGCGAATTTTCTTCACGCCCATTTCATCGCGCAGGAATTTGATCACTTTATCAGCTTCTGCTGAACCGGCTTTCCATTCGATACCGGCGTAGATGTCTTCGGCGTTTTCACGGAAGATCACCATATCAGTCAGTTCAGGCTGTTTTACCGGGCTTGGCGTGCCCTGGTAGTAACGCACCGGGCGAAGGCACACGTACAAGTCGAGCTGCTGGCGCAGGGCAACGTTCAGGGAGCGGATGCCGCCACCAACCGGAGTGGTCAATGGGCCTTTGATAGCAACGCGGTAGTCACGGATAAGACTCAGTGTTTCGTCCGGCAGCCACACGTCTTTCCCATAAACGTGGGTGGATTTCTCACCGGTATAAATCTCCATCCAAGAGATTTTACGTTCACCGTGGTAGGCTTTTTTTACTGCTGCATCAACCACGTGAATCATAGCAGGGGTAACATCGACACCAATACCGTCACCTTCGATGAACGGGATGATCGGGTTAGGCGGAACAACCAGTTTACCCTGGGCATCAACCGTAATCTTTTTACCTTCTGCCGGAACAACTACTTTGCTTTCCATCAACCTCTCCTTCATTCTTCAAGCGCAATTTTTGTTAATGCTTTGTAAGATGCGTGTCAATACTACTTGAATATTCAGTCCGCGCCAATCCGAAACGGATTCGGTTATAATGCGCCTATCATCCGTAATATCAACGACTATGAATAAATTCCCTGTTAAAAATCACCGAGTTAAACGATTCAGCCCAGCCAAACCCGCCGCTCGCGCAGCGCCGCAGGGGCCGCGCCGAATCGTGTTATTCAACAAACCTTTTGATGTATTGCCGCAGTTTACCGACGAATCCGGGCGTACCACGCTGAAAGCCTTTATCCCCTTTACCGACGTCTATGCGGCCGGGCGCCTCGATCGCGACAGCGAAGGTTTACTGGTGCTTACCAATGACGGCAAGTTGCAGGCTCAACTGACACAACCGGGTAAAAGAACCGGCAAGGTGTATTACGTGCAGGTGGAAGGCGAGCCGCAGGACAGCGATTTGGCGCAATTGCGCACAGGCGTGACGTTAAAAGATGGCCCAACCTTGCCCGCTGGCGCGGAGCTTGTGGAGGAGCCGCAGTGGTTATGGCCACGCAACCCGCCAATCCGCGAGCGCAAATCCATACCCACCTGCTGGTTGAAAATCACCTTGTATGAAGGCCGTAACCGCCAGGTGCGACGCATGACGGCGCATATCGGCTTCCCTACCCTGCGCCTGATTCGCTACAGTATGGGAAACCTTTCCTTGGGTACATTACAGCCCGGTGAATGGCAAACCCTTGATTCGCTGTAACCACTAGAGGAACAGCTATGTTCAAGCCACACGTTACCGTTGCCTGCGTGGTTCATGCCGCCGGTAAATTTTTGATCGTCGAAGAAACCATCAATCACAAAGCCTTGTGGAATCAGCCGGCAGGCCATTTGGAGGCGGATGAAACGCTGATCCAGGCCGCCGAGCGCGAGCTGTGGGAAGAAACGGGCATTCGCGCCACACCGCAGGCGTTCCTGCGCATGCATCAGTGGCTCGCACCGGACAGCACGCCGTTTCTGCGCTTCAGCTTTGTGATTGAACTGGAAAGCCCGTTGCCCACCGAGCCGCACGACAGCGATATCGATCGTTGCCTGTGGCTGACCGCCGAAGAGATTTTCTCCGCCAGCAACCTGCGTTCCCCGCTAGTTGCCGAGAGCATTCGCTGTTATCAGCAGCCGGAGCGTTATCCTTTATCACTGGTCGCCAGCTTCAACTGGCCATTTTGACGGCATAGACAACATATAAGTGCCGTGCGCGCAGGCGGCCAACATGGTAAAGTACTGCGCTTGTTTTTTATCACACAGTCATGTGTTCAAGTTCGTGAGATCCCCATGTCAGACAACAGCCAGAAAAAAGTAATCGTCGGGATGTCCGGCGGTGTCGACTCTTCCGTTACTGCCTATCTGTTACAGCAACAGGGCTATCAGGTCGCTGGGCTGTTTATGAAGAACTGGGAAGAGGACGATGACGAGGAATACTGTTCAGCCGCCACCGATTTGGCCGATGCGCAAGCGGTTTGCGACAAACTTGGCATTGAGCTGCACACGGTGAACTTCGCCGCCGAATACTGGGATAACGTGTTCGAACTGTTCCTCGAAGAATATAAAGCGGGCCGCACGCCGAACCCGGACATCCTGTGTAATAAAGAGATCAAATTCAAAGCGTTCCTGGAATTTGCCGCAGAAGATCTGGGGGCAGATTACATCGCTACCGGCCACTATGTGCGCCGCCAGGACGTTGACGGTAAAAGCCGCCTGCTGCGCGGCATCGACGGCAACAAAGACCAGAGCTATTTCCTCTATACCCTCAGCCACGAGCAGGTGGCACAAAGCCTGTTCCCGGTGGGCGAGCTGGAAAAACCGGAAGTTCGCCGCATCGCGGAACAACTGGAGCTGGTCACCGCCAAGAAAAAAGATTCCACCGGTATCTGTTTTATCGGCGAACGTAAATTCCGCGACTTCCTCGGCCGCTACCTGCCTGCGCAACCCGGCCCGATCGTCAGCGTTGACGACCAGACCATCGGTGAACACCAGGGGTTGATGTATCACACCCTCGGCCAGCGTAAAGGGCTGGGCATTGGCGGCATGAAAGACAGCAGCGAAGACCCGTGGTATGTGGTGGATAAAGACGTTGCCAACAATATTCTGATCGTTGCCCAGGGCCACGATCACCCGCGCCTGATGTCCACTGGCCTGATCGCCCAACAGCTGCACTGGGTCGATCGCCAGCCATTGACGGCAGCCCTGCGTTGCACGGTGAAGACTCGTTATCGCCAGCAGGACATTCCCTGCACCGTAACGCCGATCGACGCAGAACGCATTGAAGTCCGCTTCGACGAGCCGGTGGCTGCCGTAACCCCAGGCCAATCCGCCGTATTCTATCTCGGCGATATTTGCCTGGGCGGCGGCATTATCGAACAACGCTTACAGGAGTAATCGTGGCGAAGAATTATTACGACATCACGTTGGCAATGGCTGGAATCAGCCAGTCAGCGCGCTTGGTACAGCAACTGGCGCACGAAGGGCAAGCCGATCGCGAAGCGTTTCACACTTCGCTGAGCAGCCTGTTGCAAATGGATCCTCCTTCTACGCTGGCGGTATTCGGCGGTGAAGAGCGTAACCTGAAAATGGGCCTTGAAACGCTGATGAGCGTGCTCAATGCCAACAATAAAGGCTTGGCCGCTGAGTTGACCCGTTACACCATCAGCCTGATGGTGCTGGAGCGCAAGCTGAATGCCAACAAGTCGGCGATGAATACGCTCGGTGAACGCCTGAGCCAGTTAGAGCGCCAGCTGGCGCATTTCGAACTGGAGTCAGACACCATCATCAGCGCGCTGGCCGGTATTTATGTCGACGTGGTTGCGCCGCTGGGGCCGCGGATTCAAGTCACCGGTTCACCGGCTATCCTGCAAAATCCGCAGGTGCAGGCCAAGGTACGCGCCACGCTGCTCGCAGGCATTCGTGCTGCGGTGCTGTGGCAGCAGGTCGGCGGCAGCCGCCTGCAATTAATGTTTTCCCGTAATCGTCTGTTCAAACAGGCGCAAAAACTCGTTGCTCATTGTTAATCGATCCCAGGAGTTGCTACCGATGGAATTATCCTCACTGACCGCCGTTTCCCCCGTTGACGGACGCTACGGTGATAAAGTCAGCGCACTGCGCACCATTTTCAGCGAATACGGTTTGCTGAAATTCCGCGTGCAGGTTGAAGTACGTTGGCTGCAAAAACTGGCTGCCTGCACACAAATCAAGGAAGTTCCGGCTTTTGATGCCGACGCAAACGCTTACCTCGATAAAATCGTCGCAGAGTTCAGCGAGCAAGACGCACAGCGCATTAAAACCATTGAACGCACCACCAACCACGACGTGAAAGCGGTTGAATACTTCCTGAAAGAAAAGGTGGAAGCGGTTCCTGCCCTACAGGCGGTGTCAGAGTTTATCCACTTCGCCTGTACTTCAGAGGACATCAACAACCTGTCACACGCGCTGATGCTGCAAACGGCACGCCAGGATGTGGTGCTGCCATTCTGGCGCAAAATCATTGATGCACTCAAAGGGCTGGCGCTGGAATATCGTGACATTCCGCTGCTGTCCCGCACCCATGGCCAGCCAGCGACCCCGTCCACCGTCGGTAAAGAGTTCGCCAACGTGGCTTACCGTATGGAGCGCCAGTTTCGTCAGCTGGAACGCGTTGAGATCCTCGGGAAAATCAACGGTGCCGTGGGTAACTACAATGCCCACATCGTGGCTTACCCGGAAGTGGACTGGCACCGTTTCAGCGAAGAGTTTGTCACTTCGCTCGGTATTACCTGGAACCCATACACCACCCAGATCGAACCGCACGACTATATCGCCGAACTATTCGATTGCATCGCGCGTTTCAACACCATTCTGATCGACTTTGACCGTGATATCTGGGGTTACATCGCCCTCAATCACTTCAAACAGAAAACCATTGCCGGTGAAATTGGTTCCTCCACCATGCCGCACAAGGTTAACCCGATCGACTTCGAAAACTCCGAAGGCAACCTGGGCCTGGCTAATGCCGTGCTGGGCCACCTGGCGAGCAAATTGCCGGTTTCCCGCTGGCAGCGCGATCTGACCGACTCTACCGTGCTGCGCAACCTGGGCGTCGGCCTGGGCTATGCATTGATCGCCTATCAGGCCACCCTGAAAGGCATCAGCAAGCTGGAAGTGAATCAGGCGCACCTGCTGGACGAACTGGATCACAACTGGGAAGTGCTGGCTGAACCCATCCAGACGGTGATGCGCCGTTACGGTATCGAAAAACCGTACGAGAAGCTGAAAGAGCTGACCCGTGGCAAGCGCGTGGATGCGGCGGGGATGCAAGCGTTTATCGACAGCCTGGAACTGCCGGAAGCAGAAAAAACCCGCCTGAAAGCCATGACTCCGGCCAACTATATTGGCCGTGCCACCAGCATGGTAGATGAGTTGAAATAAGCTCGCGGCAAGACTATCAAGGCGACTTTTCAGTCGCCTTAGCTATGTCTTATTATATTGAAATAAAAAGATTTATTTCTAACCGCGTCCACATAATGACCACATCGACAAAAGCCCATTGCTGGGGCTTTTCTTTTGGCACAAAAAAGCCAGCCCGTAGGCTGGCCGGTCACTGCTCTGTGGCCTGCATCGGTGGATGTGCAAAGCTTTCTTTACTTCTTTTCCTTGGTGCGGCCTCACTGTTGACTGGTTTTCAGTCTACTGGGGTAATCCGCTTCCCTTCAATTGGCTACACAGATCAATTGTCATAAATTGATCGCTAAAACCGATCGAAAGATAATCAACGGGCAGGTGATGAAATCATCACGGATTGCGGCCAAGTGATAACGGATAGCAAGGGAGTCATAACGGATTACGCGGGTTGCCAATAGCAAAAATATCAGCGCACAAGACGTGTTGACCGCTCACCGGTTCCCCGCAGGCCTGGCGCAACTAAAAATTACCTGTAGCAAATGTGGCGCATGGATGCACATCCGTAAGTCAGTATGGAAAGCTCCGCAATTTGCTGACCGGTATTGCACCTGCACCAACGTAGAATGCAGTGAAACCGGGGTGTTTAATGTGACGTGGTCGCACGCCATCAGCCCCAGCGGGGCTGGAAAGCAAGGGGCTGATTAAAGCCCTGCTGGAAAGGTTGCGACCAGATGAGCGGCAAATGGCATTAGACCTGTTGCAAGGGCATGCCGGATAACGAGACCCCCACCAAAAATAGCTGGCGTGTGTCATGTCGGCAGCACTGGCAGCAACCAGCAAGTTGATCGTATTATCACTGAATCCTTTGGTGATGCGGCATGCTCAAGCCTTGATATAAGCAAGGTAGGTTGCGCGACGGGAGGAGAACGAACAAGAGAAGGTGCGACACGTTCACCTGGTCAACTTCGGTAGGTTGGGGTTATGTGTTGAAAATATTTTTTTACTTATTGTTAAAGGACTTACATGGCTAATTCAATCTATTTGACATTGAAGGGTGAGAAGCAGGGCGTAATATCTTCAGGGTGTGGCTCTTATGATTCGATTGGCAATAAATTTCAGGCTGGACATGAAGACCAAATAATGGTTTATGCGTTGACTCATGGTATCAACCGAGAACAGCATACCGCACATCAACCGTTTACAATTACCAAGCCAGTAGATAAGGCCACACCTCTGATTGGTATGGGTATCACCAATAATGAAGAGATGTATCTTCTGCTGGATTTTTATCGGACATCCAGTGTTGGTGCTCAGGAGAAATATTTTTCCATAGAGATCAGGAAAGCCAAACTAAAACGTGTGTCGTTGAATTACCCACATGCATTAACTAACAATGATAGCCAGCCTGAAGAAGTATTAAGCGTTGTCTATCAAGATATAAAATGGGCTCATCATATGGCTGGGACAACAGGTTACAGCCTATGGGAAGATAGGGTGTATTGAACAGTTTTTTTGATAGTGTATCGGTACATAATGCTTGTTTACTATGTACCGGTATTGTTGTTATTTTTTTTCTGATAAATCATTCCAATTGGTAGAGTTACCACTCATTAACTGATAGAGGGATAACCCTGTGGCTGAATCTCCTACCAGTTCGCTGATGAGACCGGCTGCCCCCATATCTCTCCATCCAATAATATAATCATCCCTGATGTATCGGAACAGTTTCCAAGAATCTGTTTTCAATACCGACCTGAAGAGCGAGCCTGCGGAAAGAGAAAGGTCGCCTATAGAGTAGGCGATATCACCGTCTTTATCGTCGCCCCCTAAAGCCTTGGCGGCATGTCTGTAGGCGCTTCGCAGAGGTATGGATGTAGGATCTTCTCGATATACAAGATAGTATCCATTTTCCCATGAATTCTCTAATCCATGAAAGAGTAAAGGTGCTCCTAGTGAACCACATGCCAATCCTAAACTTGCAACGCATATGCCTCCACCTCCGAATGCTTGTAATCCACCGCTAATAAAACCAACTTGTTTTAATGTGATATTTAACACTGAGTTTTGTTGTTTTTTTCTTTCTGCAATGGCATATAATTTCGCAGTTCCCATCTGCAAATTTACATACGTTTTGTAAAGCTTATTATATTGCTCTTGAAGTTTTAACATGGCACTGGGAAATTGCAATTTACCATATTTAAAATCTAAGATGTAACTATCTGATAATTTATGCTCTTCCACAACGAAGCTATTGATAAGCCTGATATCATTTAAAGAGAAATGAGCCAAATCGCTAGCCATTCTATTTACTTTTTCTTTTTCTCTTTCTAATATTGTAAGTGAAAACCCATCCATGTTATCGTCCTCTTAGTGTAAATAAAACCTTCAAACTCCAGAGTAATTTCCTTAGAAATGGTGTAAATGCAAACATTATTGCAAATAATGACATGTATATTATTGTGAATAATATATATTCTTTTTCATTCATCTCTCGAGTGAAAAAGAAATAAGCCACTATCATAAAAAATGCATACCAATATAATCCTGATAAACTCCAGAAGAATTGCCAGCTAACGCTAGTTTTTTTATATCTTGCAATTTTAATTAATGTGCTAGCATCTATCTCCTTCATACCAAGTTCTATTAATTTTTTTTTCATCTCACCGTCATCCATATTTTGAAATCCTTATTCATAATGATTAAACGGGGTTTTCTTTTGCTGCCGCAGGCCAACCCGGAAACGCATTAACCTGTAAAATTAATCCGTTTCCGGATTATCAGTTGAAGGGTTTACACTTGGTAGTTTCCGGCGCGGGCTATACAACGAGCCATCCACAACAATGAATCCTTTATTAATCCATTGTGTTACCTGTTGCGGCTTGACGTCACACACCCTCGCAAACTCGGCTTGATTGCCGCCATAGTGGGCGGTGATGCATTCAAGTAATGACATTGTTTTTCTTAACACATTCATATTGTTCAGCGCTGCGCCCTTCAATGATGCCGTAAACCCTAGCCAATGAGTGTATAGTAAAAAACCTTACACTAAATGCAAGGCGTTTTACTTTACTAATAACATAATGGGGGGTTCATACGCCTTACCCAACCGGCAACAGCCAATCGCCGTCCAAACGGAAAGCATGCCCCGGCCTAAAGTTCACCACTGCCCCAGATAGCACTAAATGAGGCTATGCAATCTCTCTAACCAATTGTTTTAATTGACTTCCCCCGCTATCGCGAGGGGGAGCAGGTTACGAAGAAGTCGCCTTAATTTTTACGGCATAAACGCCTGCAACCGCTGTTTTTGCCGCCCGTCGGCAGTAAAGTTCCCATCATCCAACCACTGTTCGAACGCAGTACGCACTGCGGGCCAGCGATCTTCGGTCATCGCGAACCAGTCGGTATCCCGGCTGCGCCCTTTGGTCACCAGAGCTTTCATAAACCGCCCCTCATAGCTGAAACCGAAACGCAGCGCCGCCTGCCGGGATGGCTCATTCAGGCTGTCACACTTCCATTCACAGCGGCGATAACCCAATTCGTCAAAGGTGTAGCGCAACATCAGGTAAATCGCCTCGGTGGCGCAAGAACGCTGTTTCATCAGCGGAGACCAGTTGACGTGGCCAATCTCCAACACGCCGATTGCCTCCTCAATGCGCATAAAAGCCACCGTTCCTACCGGCGTTTGACTATGCGAATCGTTCACCACCAAATTCACCAGGCTCGTATTGGCTTCGAGCTTTGCCAAATGTGCACGCATTTCCGGCAAACTTTCGGGCCGTTCGCCCATAAGATAGGTCCAATCGCGGCCATCCGCTGCTTGCTGGTACGCATTGAATAGCGCGGTAAAATCTCGCTCGGCGTCTAACGCTGTAAGCTGGCAAAACTTACCGGCTAAGGTTGCGCCGGTCGGCCGTAACCGTGGTTGCCATTGTGGTAATGGATCCCCCACCGGCTGACCATATTGATTTATCACCATAAACGTCTTCCATCTGATTGCTGCAAGGTTGAATTTTTTTGGGTATAAAAAGCATCCCCTTCGTTTAAGTTTGGTTTACCTTTGTCTCTATGCTGTTTATCCTGCGTTTATTACTCACTGTCGATAATTGCCGCATCCCATTGTGTGATAACACGGATTTCCCAGCACCCGCCTGCGGCATCAACGGGTTTATACCTACCATAACTTAGCGCGCTCTGGGTAGCCGGAACTTCACCCGCGTATTTACAGGAGTCTGCCCCATGCGAGTACTGGTTGTTGAAGATAATGGTCTATTGCGCCACCACCTTTCCGTGCAGATGCGCGAAATGGGGCATCAGGTGGATGCGGCAGAAGATGCCAAAGAGGCTGACTATTTCTTGCAGGAACATGCGCCTGATATCGCGATTGTCGATCTTGGCCTGCCAGGAGAAGACGGCCTGAGCCTGATCCGCCGCTGGCGCGCCCATCAGATGAAATTGCCCATTCTGGTACTGACCGCCCGCGAAAGCTGGCAGGATAAAGTCGCGGTGCTGGAAGCCGGTGCCGATGATTACGTCACCAAGCCATTCCACTTGGAAGAAGTGATCGCCCGTATGCAGGCGCTGATGCGCCGCAACAGTGGACTGGCTTCGCAGGTGATCGTCCTGCCGCCCTTCCAGATCGACCTTTCGCGCCGTGAGTTAAGCGTTAACGAACAGCAAATCAAGCTGACGGCGTTTGAGTACACCATCATCGAAACCCTGATCCGTAACGCGGGCAAAGTGGTGAGCAAAGATTCGCTGATGCTGCAACTTTACCCGGATGCCGAGCTGCGTGAGAGCCACACCATTGACGTGCTGATGGGCCGCCTGCGTAAAAAACTACAGGCGGAATATCCACAGGAGGTGATCACTACCGTGCGTGGTCAAGGCTATCGTTTTGATGCTAAGTGAACATCATGTTCAAAAAGGATAAAAAGCCCTTCTCGCTGCGCGCCCGGTTTCTGATGGCCACCGCCGGGGTGATCCTGGCGCTGTCGTTATCCTATGGGCTGGTGGCGGTAGTGGGCTATATCGTCAGCTTCGACAAAACCGCTTTCCGCCTGCTGCGCGGTGAGAGCAACCTGTTTTTCAGCCTGGCGCAATGGAAAGAACAGAAGCTGACCATCGCCATTCCGCCCGATCTCGACCTCAACTCCCCGACGCTGGTGTTTATCTATGACGATAAAGGCAACCTGCTGTGGAGCCAGCGCGAAGTACCGAAACTGGAAAAACTGATCCAGAAAAGCTGGCTGGAAGAGTCGGGTTTTTATGAGATTGATACCGATACCCGCATCAGTAGTGAAGTGTTGGGCAATAACCCGAAAGCCCAGGATCAACTGAAAGATTACGATGACGCAGACCAGAATGCCCTGACTCACTCGGTGGCCGTCAATACCTACGCCGCTACCCCGCGCCTGCCCGCGTTAACCATTGTGGTGGTAGACAGTATCCCCCAGGAGCTACAGCGTTCAGACGTGGTATGGGAATGGTTCAGCTACGTCTTGCTGGCTAATCTGTTGCTGGTGGTGCCACTGCTGTGGCTGGCGGCCTATTGGAGCCTGCGGCCTATTAAAGCACTGGTGAGCCAGGTCGGTCAGTTGGAGAATGGCGAACGCGAACAGTTGGATGAAAATCTCCCCAGCGAACTGCGCGGGCTGGTGCGTAATCTCAATATTCTGCTGCGCAATGAACGACAGCGTTACACCAAATATCGCACCACGCTGTCGGACCTGACTCACAGCCTGAAAACCCCGCTAGCGGTGCTGCAAACCACGCTGCGCTCGCTGCGTTCCGGCAAGCAGACCACCATCGAAGAAGCAGAGCCGATCATGCTTGATCAGATCGGCCGTATTTCACAGCAGATTGGTTATTATCTGCACCGAGCCAGTATCAATTCGGGTCAAACCGTGCTGACGCGCGAGATCCATTCGGTCTCAGCCCTGCTCGACAGCCTTGCTCTGGCGCTGAATAAGGTCTACCAACGCAAAGGGGTGGCGATCACGCTTGATATCTCGCCTGAGGTGACTTTTATGGGCGAAAAGAACGACTTTATGGAAGTGATGGGCAATGTGCTGGAAAACGCCTGTAAATACTGCTTGGAGTTTGTGGAGATCACCTCGCTGCATTCCGACAAATACCTGACCATTGTGATTGATGACGATGGCCCAGGCATCCCTGAGAGCAAACGTGAGCTGATCTTCCAGCGCGGCCAGCGCGTCGATACCCTGCGCCCAGGGCAAGGCCTGGGTTTGTCGGTAGCCGCCGAGATTATCGAACAGTATGACGGCCACATTACCATCAGCGACAGCCCGCTGGGCGGTGCTCGCATGGAAGTGACCTTCGCCCGCCAGCATGACTCCCACCATCACGAGTAAATTCTGTCGTTCAGGCCCCGATCCACAACGTCGAACTTCCGTTATAATCCCCCCAAGCTCACTCAATCCTGGAATAGAACATGGATTATCAATTAGATCTGGACTGGAACGACTTTCTGCAGCGCTACTGGCAAAAACGCCCGGTGATCCTAAAGCGCGGTTTCAAAAATTTTATCGATCCGATCTCCCCGGATGAGTTGGCCGGACTCGCGATGGAAAACGAAGTAGACAGCCGCTTGGTCAGCCACCAGGATGGCCGCTGGCAGGTTGCGCATGGCCCCTTCGAAAGTTTCGACCATCTGGGGGAAACCAACTGGTCGTTGCTGGTACAGGCGGTCGATCACTGGCATGAGCCTTCCAGTGCGCTGATGCGCCCGTTCCGCAAGCTGCCGGACTGGCGCATGGACGATCTGATGATTTCGTTCTCTGTGCCAGGCGGTGGTGTAGGCCCGCATCTTGATCAATACGACGTCTTCATTATTCAGGGCACTGGTCGCCGTCGCTGGCGCGTGGGTGAGAAAGTGCCGATGAAGCAGCACAACCCACATCCAGATCTGCTTCAGGTCGAACCCTTCGACGCCATCATCGATGAAGAGATGGAACCGGGCGATATTCTGTATATCCCACCGGGTTTCCCGCACGAAGGCTATTCGCAGGAAAACTCGCTCAACTATTCCGTGGGCTTCCGCGCCCCAAATGGCCGTGAACTGGTCAGCGGCTTTGCCGATTACGTACTGGCACGAGATCTAGGCAGCCAGCGCTACAGCGATCCAGACATTACCCTGCGCGATCATCCGGCCAACGTCTTGCCGCAAGAGGTGGATGCGCTGCGTCAGATGATGCTGGATCTGGTGCAACAGCCGGAACATTTCCAGCACTGGTTTGGTGAGTTTATTTCGCAATCGCGCCACGAGTTGGATATTGCGCCGCCGGAGCCGCCGTATCAAGCTGGGGAGATCTACGAACTGCTGCAACAGGGCGAATCATTACAACGCTTGGGTGGCCTGCGCGTGCTGCGCATTGGCGAACAGTGTTTTGTTAACGGTGAACTGATTGATACCCAGCACCTACAGGCGGCGGATGCGCTGTGCCAACATTTCAGCGTTGATGCAACCCTGCTGGGCGACGCGGTGAACGATCCTTCCTTCCTCGCCCTGCTGACCACGCTGATCAACAGCGGTTACTGGTATTTTAACGACTAATCGATATTAAGCGGGCGCAGTAAACTGCGCCCGACAAACACGTCTGCCTACTTTTTGGCACGCGCCGCCGTTAATGCCGCGATACGCATAATCACGCCCACGGCCTGCTCCATGCCTTCAAGCGTAATGAACTCATGCTTACCGTGGAAATTATATCCCCCGGTAAACAGATTTGGGCAAGGCAACCCTTTGAACGACAGCTGTGCCCCGTCGGTGCCGCCGCGAATCGGTTTCATCACCGGTTGAATATCGCAATCGCGCATCGCCTGCTGCGCCAGCGCAATGACATGCGGATGGTCGGCAACCTGAGCGCGCATGTTGTAATAGCTGTCCTCGATCGCCACTTCGATATAGCAATCCCGCGGCAGCCCGCGCCCGACGATTTGCGCCACTTCGATCATTTTGCGCTTACGTGCTTCAAAACCTTCACGCTCAAAGTCACGCAGGATGTAATGCATTTCGGCGCGCTCAACGTGCCCTTTGATGCTGCTCAGGTGATAAAACCCTTCATAACCTTCGGTATTTTCAGGTGTTTCATCAGGCGGAAGTGCCTGGTGGAAGCGTGACGCCAGCGACAACGCATTGACCATCACCCCCTTGGCGGTGCCGGGGTGCACATTGTTGCCGACAATTTTCACCGTCACCGATGCTGCATTGAAATTTTCACACTCCAGCTCACCCACGCCGCCGCCATCAACGGTATAGGCCCACTCGGCATTAAAGGCCTCCACATCAAAGAAATGTGCCCCTTTACCCACCTCTTCGTCAGGCGTAAAGGCAACGCGGATGTCACCATGTGGGATTTTTTGCTGTTTCAGCCGCATCATCGCGGTGAGGATTTCGGCAATACCGGCCTTGTCGTCGGCCCCCAGCAGCGTTTTGCCGTCGGTGGTGATCAGCGTTTGCCCCAGCATCTGGTGCAGGATCGGGAACATCACCGGTGACAGCACTTCATCACCAATCCCCAAGGCAATATCACCACCGCGGTAATTCTCCACTACCTGTGGCGTCACATTTTTACCGGAAAAGTCCGGTGAAGTATCAAGGTGAGAAATAAATCCAATCGTAGGCACCGGCCAAGCGACATTGCCTGGCAAGGTCCCCATCACGCAGCCGTGCTCGCTGAGCGATACCTGTTCAAACCCCAACTCAATCATTTCCTGCCGCAACGCACGCGCCAACTTCAGTTGCCCATCGGTACTCGGCACATGTTTGACGTTCGCTTTAGCCTGTGTGTCGAAAGAGACGTAGTTAAAAAAGCGATCAAGTAGTTTATCCATGGTTCCGCCCTCAGAATTTCGCGTTTCATTATGCGGAACCGATTCGGATCAAATATTGAGACAGGTCATTAATAATCAGATTTACCTGAAATCATTAGTCTTATAGGAATGTTAGTTGAGTAGACCTGCCGACTCCTTCTCAGAACCGTACTTGCGAAGAATCCCGTTACCACTCGGACACAGTTCCCCAGTTGAAGATCTGGCGAAACGCACCGAAGGTGGTTTTTCGTTTCAGAGCAGTAGATTACGCTCAGAGCAGAGGATCTCAAAAGGATCTTTCAAAGAGCCTCCCCAAAACGAGACCACCAGTGTACATTTTCCCTCGGCATAAAGGTGACAGATCTACTCCTCTCCCCCTTGAAATGGGTATTTAATATCCTGCGTTATTTTCATTTTCGTGCCTGACTGATCAGTAAACGAAGGCCAATCATACGACTTATTTATAAAACCCCATGAATAATATTCTTTATTATCATCAATGAATTTTATATTCAAAACACTCCAGTTTTCATCGTAACAATGCGATTTCTTTGAGTAATCCGCCTCAGTAAAACACGCTCTGATTTGTTCTTTTGATGAAAACAAAATATTTTTAAATGCAACACTATACTTTCCATCATTACTAAGCATAATAAAATCTGCGTAATTATATTCCCTCCCTCCTCCAGAATATGATGCTGACCATTTGTAAACCAATGCTATGGCTTGTTTCTCTTTACTCAATGGGTATATTGCTGGATATATAGTCACTCCACCGCTTGATAAGTCATCGTCACTACGATTCTCACTTTCATTGCTATGGTGATATTTACTAAAACTCCAATCGCCATCAACATGGTAGCTATCGTTTATTTTTTTTATCTTGACCAACTCAGGACTGCGATTAATAAAATAGAACGTATTTTCCTCACTCTTACTTTTCCATATTGAGTAATCGCCATTCCCATTACATTTCTCTTTTATTGAGCTGCATATATCTTCATATTGAACACTGCCAGCTTTCACGACTGCCATCACGATAGGCTTTATACCCTTTGAACTAGCCTCTTCTTCATTAGCTATAACAGAGGTAGATATAACTAATAATAGAAAAGCTATATATATCTTCTTCATCCATATGCTCCCACCCCCCCTCTTTTTTTGCTTGAAGGGGAGAATTATCATGTTTATTAAATCACCCAAGATTCGTGATTTTTTCTCTTATCGCATTTACTTTATCTGTATCATTCCTACTTTGATATAGAGTTGTCGCACGCTGATAAGCATTAATTGCCTCTACTCTGTTCTTATCCGTTCCACTTTCGCTTCGTAGAGGATCGTGGTATCTTCCCCAACTATATGCATAAACACGGTAGTTGTATATTTCACTATCTTCAAATAAAAAACCACTATTTTTTCTCAATACATTTAAGTGCGTTGCCTTCAGAACATCTACCGCCCTATCAAAATATTTAACTCTATCGTTATAGCCATTAAAACCACCATTAATAAGTGCAGTAACTATATTTAAATCATCTTGTCTAGCAAAACCAGCTACTCTTTTATTAACACAGTAAAACCAAAATGCTGACTTTACACAATGTGGATACGTAGCAACTTTATCTCTTGATAAACCATTAGATAAAAAGTCCTCACCAGCATATATCCCATATTGTTCATATGTATCACGCCACGTAAGCTGAATTAGTCCACGGCCATACCACGGAGCATAGTCTTTTTCACTACCGCCGCCTTCAACTGTCAGCCTCAGCCCACCGCTTTCATGGCAACATTGAGCCAAAAAATGAGCCTTCTCACGACATGTCGTCATACCAAACTCACGAAATCCTTCATTAAACACCGGCAGATACTGTTCCAATTTTTCTTTGTCAGCGTTAGGGGCGATCTTCAACAACTCATCCAGAGTTATATCTCTGTTACACGCACACCTATGCCCCTCGGCCAATGCTTCCAAAAAGGCCACCGGATGCAGATGCCACAACGCCTCTCCACTGCGGAGCTCTGGCACATGCTTCATCCACACCATCGCGTTGATATGCTGCCGGTTGTATTCCGCATCACCCGGAAAACGCTTCGCCATCTCGGCCAGCGTCCCCTGCCACAGCGCCGAACTCGCATCATGAACCCATTCGCTATGATGCTTCACAATAAACCGCTGCAGCTGATCCTGGATATGTTTCTCCCGGCAATGCAGATGCTTCCACAGCTCACTGTTGGAGATCTTTCCGTCTCCGTCCAGGTCCATCTGTCTCAACAGCCGTTGATACCCTTCCGACACCGTGGCCGAGTACATCCCTTTTGTGTTGCTGTCCGCCTGCACCTTCAGCCGTTCAAACACATCCCGGAACCACGGCTCCTGCCTCGCCTTCAACACATCCTGCGGCGGCGCGTCCTCCGTCAGCAGTACAAAACCCCGCTTGGCCAGGTCGAACTGATTGATGACCGTCACCTCGTCAGCAGGTAGCCAGGAATTTTCACCCGCGATGTAGTACCAGTCCTTGCCCTCCACCGTCTTTTTATCGGACTTCCCCATCGGGGTAAACCGATCTTCATGGGTCGTTAACGGATCATCCTCCTCGCCACACACCACAAACCGGTTTTCACTCTCACTGTACAGATACCGCGTTTTCCCCGCCAGTGACCGGACAAGCGGCTCTCCCTTCGTCACTCCCGCCTTGTTGGCCACAAAATCCGGCAACCGGCTGTCCTGGCTGAACACTTCCAGGTGGCAAAAATGGTACGGGGCTTCAAAGGGCGATTCATGCCGCCCCATATGCCCGATAACGTCACCGGAGTTCACCGGGATGGCCTCATCCCCCTTCAGCGTCACCACCTCATTGAAGACCCCTTTTTTTCGCGCGGCCTCCATCCACGCCGGGACAAACCGCTTCTCTCGCTTCAGGTATTTGGCCAGCCCGGACACCCACCCCGTCATGCCAGCTTCAACGGTCGATGCCCTCCCTTCAGGCACCGTCTTCACCCGCACGAACACAAACGGGGCCACCCTGCCGCGTAGGAAGAAATTCGCTTCTTCCAGGATCTCCACCACACTGCCACGCGGCAGAACCGCCTGGCTCTCGAGCGGAACGGCGTAAGGGAGCCGCCCGTCCGTCGATGTCGGGATAGCGGCACCTTGGGGCAACCCACTGCGTACCCACCCAGGAGCCGGGTTGTCCTGCCGCACTTTCAGCGAGCTCGCCACCACCTTGGCGGTCGGGTTAGCCCCCACGCCATACACCGACAACGGAGCCAACTGCACCCACAGCGTGTAAAAATCCAGCGCGTTATCCGGCTTCTCCGCATCGGGCGTACAGGTCGATTTGATCAGCACAAACGTTGACGTGAAGCGAAAGGCTTTCGGGAGGGAATTGTGCTTGTAAGCCGCTGTCAGATAATCATCATTCAGCCGGTAAGCGACAATGTGGCCATCGGTCATCGCCTTCAGACCGCTATGGCCCTGACCACTCGGGTTGTACACACCACCGGCATAGAAACTGTCATTCAGGTGGATCCCCCCGTGCCAGTGGCCCTGCTGTTTGAACAACCAGAAAGTATCCCCCTGGCTTCCCTGCAACGCCGACATCAACTCACCGGCGGATGAATAGCCCTCAACGGGCAGAATCATTTTCATGCCATCAACTCCTGTAAAAAATGTCCCTGTCCAACAGGTCATGAGGAGGTCTTAAGCCAAAAGCGTATATTACAACTTGGCTTCTATGCACTATAAGTGCGACAACTCTATGATTTGTTTTAAATCGTCATTTTAAACTAACATTAGGATGATGTGCTAAAACTGTCCGGCTAACCTGACATTATCGGTACAAAAAAGTACTTGGCGTATACTTCCGTTTCATTGGGCTCCAGACCCGTCATAGGGGATATCTGCCCGCTCGAGTTTACCCGCCAGCAGTTTATGCATAAACCGCGGCACCACTTCACTGGCCGGGCCATAGTGTTTCTCATCGAACTGGCTTTCCACCTGACTGGGCTCCAGATTCAGCTCAATGGTATAGGCACCCGCCGATCGCGCCTCATGCACAAAGCCCGCCGCCGGATAAACATGGCCAGAGGTGCCGATGGCTACGAAGAAGTCGGCTTTTGCCAGCGCGTCGTAAATCTCGGTCATTCTCAACGGCATTTCACCAAACCACACCACGTGCGGGCGAAGCGGTGCTGGGAATTGGCAGCAATGGCAACGATCATCCACGTTCAGATCGCCAGGCCAGTTGAATACCTGCCCGGAGTGGGTACAACGCACTTTCAGCAGTTCACCGTGCATATGCAACACGCGCTTACTGCCTGCACGCTCATGCAGATTGTCGATATTTTGCGTCACCAGCAGGAAGTTATCCCCCAGCCACTCTTCGAGATCGGCCAGCACGCGGTGAGCGGCATTCGGGGCAATGCCCGGTTGCTGAAGCTGCTGACGGCGCGCGTTGTAAAACGCCTGCACCAGCGCAGGATCGCGCCGATAGCCTTCCGGGGTGGCCACATCTTCCACCTGGTGTTCTTCCCATAACCCGTCGTCTGCGCGGAACGTGCGGATACCCGATTCAGCAGAAATCCCAGCTCCCGTCAGCACCACGACAAAAGGCTTTTTCAGCTCTGCCGCTGCCATTGTATCTCGGTGGAAAATCCGTGAGCGAAAACGCTGATGCAGCACATGCTTATTCTTGCGAAACCGACACAACCGATGGCGAGTGTGCATGAACTCTCCTTATTTATTACGCACCAAATTGAGAAACGCAGCCCCACGAACCCCACCGGCATCACCGTAACGCGCTTTCTCGATGCGTGGCAGTTTAGCCACACGCAGCAGATGCGCTGGCAAGCGTTGCGGCAACGCCTGGTAGATCGCGTCGAAATTCGATAGCCCACCGCCAATCACCACCAGATGCGGATCGATAATAGTCAGCAGATTGCCGAGACATATCGCCAGCACGTCCAGAAAACGATCAACATGCGCCACGGCCTGTGGCTCACCCGCCTGATAATGCGCAATGATCTGCTGCGCAGGCAAGTGGTGTTGATAAAAGTGGTGGTACATCCACTCAAATCCGCGGCCCGATATGTAATTTTCAATGCAACCATCATGACCACAACCGCAGGCTACGCGAGGTATATCACGCCCCAGCACCTCCAGCGCATCCACTGGCAAACGGAAGTGGCCAAACTCACCGGCGATATAGTTACGCCCAGACAGCACTTTGCCATCCACAATCAAGCCACCGCCTACACCGGTGCCAAGGATAATACCCAACACGCTGGGATAGTGACGGAATTCATCATCCCAGGCTTCTGACAAAGCGAAGCAGTTGGCGTCGTTATCTACCCTGACCTCGCGGCCAATCAGCGTGCCCAGATCGCGCGGCAACGGTTGCCCCATTGCGGCGGGCACGTTGGCGGTAAACAGAGTGCCATCTTCATTCGGCAGGCCCGGAATTCCTATCCCCACTGAACCTTGCATACCGCAAAACGCATCGGCCTCATGGGTGAGATCGCGCAACACCGCCAGCAGTTGCCGGTAGTCATCACGCGGCGTTGGTAGGCGTTTCTGCCAGATACGCCGTAGATCGGCATCGAACACACCCAATTCAATCTTGGTGCCGCCCATATCGAAACCGTAGTACATAACTCGACCTCAGGCTAAAAAAATGGGGCGTATTCATCAGCCCCAGGTTTTTACTATTGCCCGCTCAGTACGCGAGCAGGATCGATGCGGCTCGCACGCCGGGCCGGATACCAACTGGCCAGCAGGCTGAGCACAATGGCGGTCGCCAGAACGATAATTACGTCCAGCCAGTGCAGTTCGGACGGCAGGAAATCGATAAAGTAGATATCACCAGACAGGAAAGAGTGCCCCATCAGCTTTTCGATCCCTTTGATAAGATTGGTCAGTTGCAACGAAGCAATAACGCCGACCACCACGCCGCTTAAGCTACCCACCAGCCCGGCCAGCAAGCCGTACCAGATGAAGATGGCACGGATAAACCCGTCTTTGGCACCGAGAGTACGTAGCACGGCGATATCACCGCTTTTATCCTTCACTGCCATCACCAAGGTGGAAACAATGTTAAAACAGGCCACCCCAATCACCAGCACCATCGCCAGATACATAATGGCGCGGATCATCTGGATATCGCGATACATATAACCGTAGGTGCCGATCCAACTTTTGATATAGACATAAGCATCGGTGACTTCACCGGCATCACGCACCAGTTTATTCGCCGCGAACACGTCATTGACTTTGATAGCCAGGCCAGTGACACTGTCACCCATATCCAGATACTGTTGCGCATCGGCCAGTGGCACCATCGCCAGGCTGTGATCAAGCTGGCCGCTGAGTTGTAGAATACCGGCCACTTGCAGGCGAATACGTTTCGGTTGCAGCAGCTTCATTTCCGGATCGCTGTTCGGGATCATCACCGTCACATAAGAACCTTGCTTCACCCCCAGCGCTTCGGCAACGCCTTTGCCCAGAATCACCTGCTGTTCACCGCTTTTGAAATTGGCCCAGGCATCGCCCTGCACGTATTTCGGCAGTGCGCTGAGCTGGCTTTCCTGCGCAGGATCCACACCTTTGACCTGCACCGCACGCAGTTGGGTGCCGTTTTCCATCAGGCCAGTAAAGTTGATATAAGGCGCGGCAGCCAAAATGCCCGGCACTTTCTCCACCCGCTGCTGGATCTCGGGCCAGCCTTCAAACGGCTGATTGACCGGTTCGATCTCACCGTGCGGCACCACCGCCAAAATGCGGTTTTGCAGTTCACGCTCAAAGCCGTTCATCGCACTCAGGCCGACGATCAGCACCGCCACCCCCAGCGCGATACCAATGGTGGAGATCACCGAAATCAGCGACACCATGCCGCCGCGCCGCCGGCCACGGCTAAAGCGCAGCGCCATCAGCAAGGAAAGTGGCGAAGCGCTCATTACTCGGCCCCCATCAGGGTCAGGTGCGCTTGCAGATGGCCATCACGCATTTCCAACTGGCGGCTCAGGCGCTTGGCGAGTTGCAGATCGTGGGTCACCACCAGAAACGCAGTGCCCTGACGCACGTTCAGTTCACCCAGCAAATCAAAGATGCTGTCGGCGGTGCGCTGATCGAGGTTACCGGTCGGTTCGTCCGCCAGCACCAGCGACGGGTTATTCACCAGTGCGCGAGCGATCGCCACGCGCTGGCGTTCGCCGCCGGAAAGCTCAGAGGGGCGGTGCTTGCTGCGTTTTTCCAGCCCGACCGCCGCCAGCATTTCCAGCGCTTTTTCCTGCGCCAGCGCCGGTTTCGTACCGCCAATTAACAGCGGCATAGCGGCGTTTTCCAGCGCGGTGAAATCTGGCAACAGATGATGGAACTGATAAATAAAACCAAGCTGACGGTTACGCAATTCGGCCTTGGCGGCGGAAGAGAGCGAATTCAATGACTGGCCCTTGTAGATCACTTCGCCGGAAGTCGGCGAATCCAGCCCGCCCAGCAGGTGCAACAAGGTACTTTTACCGGAACCCGAGCTGCCGACGATCGCCATCATCTCGCCCGGTTGCATGGCAAAACTGACATTGCGCAGCACATCGGTATGCAGATTGCCTTCCTGATAGGTCTTGCACAGGTTGTCACACTGCAACAAAAGATGGTTACTCATAACGTAAAGCCTCAGCGGGTTGTACGGCGGCAGCGCGCCATGAAGGGTAAAGCGTGGATAACAGGGAAACCGCCATCGCCGCGAAGGCAATGATCGTCACCTGTAGCGGATCAATCGCCACCGGCAGCGTAGCGCCGTCAAGCAAGACACCCAGAATCGGCACCAGGTTATTCAGATTACTGGCCAGCAGCACGCCCAACAAAGTGCCCAGCAGCGAACCAATAATGCCCGCACTGGCACCCTGCACCATAAAGATCAACATAATCTGGCGCCGCGTCAGGCCCAGAGTTTGCAGAATGGCGACTTCGCCCTGCTTCTCCATCACCAGCAGGCTCAGAGAGGTAATGATATTGAATGCCGCTACCGCCACAATCAGGCTAAGCAGCAACCCCATCATATTTTTCTCCATGCGCACCGCCTGGAACAGCTCACCCTTACGTTCGCGCCAGTCTTTCCATACGGTGCCTTCTGGCAGCGTTTGCTGGCTGAGGGTATCCACCTGCAACGGCTGTTGCAGGAACAGACGCCAACCGGTGATATTCCCCGCCGGATAACGCATCAGGCGTGAAGCATCCTGCTGGTTAGCCAACAGTTGGTAACCATCCACCTCACTGTTGGCGTGGAAAGTACCAATAATGGTAAACAGGCGCTGGCTTGGAATGCGGCCCATCGGGGTAAACTGGCTGGCGCTCGGCACCATCAGGCGCAGCTGATCGCCACGTTTGACGCCCAACTGCCCGGCAAGCTGTTCGCCGATGATGAGATTGTATTCGCCCGGCTGCAACTGTTGCTGCTTGACGTTAACCAGGAACGGCGACAGCGGATCGGCGTCATCCGGATTCACCCCGAGAATCACCCCGACGGCGACGCTACGCGCGCTTTGCAGCACCACGTCACCGGTGGTCAGCGGTGCAACGCGGGCCACGCCTTGCAACCCCTGCACGGCAGACGCCGGGAGTTGCTCAGGGTTGATCGAACCCTGCTTACCGGTAATCAACGCCTGCGGCATTAAGCCCAAGATGTTGTTTTCGAGATCTTTTTCGAAACCGTTCATCACCGAAAGTACGGTGACCAATGCCATCACACCCAGCGTAATGCCGATGGTGGACAGCCAGGAGACAAACCGCCCAAAGCGGTCTGAAGCTCGCCCGCGCATATAACGCAGGCCAATGAATAACGCGACAGGTTGATACATGAAATCCGTTTAGTTGCCGTAGCTTAAGCACAATGAGCATGGATAATAATGGCTCCACCCGGTTTATGGAACCACCCGGCGGGTTTTATTCTCTTACCTGCGGTTAAATAACGCCCAACAGCAGCCTGGTGTATGCTTTACCTGTGTCAGTTTATTAGCCGCTGGGCTAGTATAAAGGAGGTAAAGGCGCGCTGTTATTTGCGCCAGGTAAACAGGGCTTTGTGGTATTCACGCGTCGAGCACCACGGTGAACACCACAAAAACTGTTATTCAATTCATTGATTAAAGATAACTGAATGAGCACTTCTGATAATAGCCGCCGCTCCGCCTCACCCTCTTCTCGTTACTCTCTACCTGACCGCGCGGGTGATTTGCGCCAACTGGGGCAACTGACCGGCTCTGCCTGTGCCGTGGAATGCGCCGAGATCGCCGAACGCCATTGCGGCCCGGTGATGCTCGTCGCCCCGGATATGCAAAACGCGCTGCGGCTGCGTGATGAGATCCAACAGTTTACCGATCAGAGGGTGACCAGCATTTCCGACTGGGAAACGCTGCCGTACGACAGTTTCTCGCCGCATCAGGAAATCATCTCGGCGCGCCTTTCCAGCTTGTATCACCTTCCGACCATGGAACGCGGCATTATTATTCTGCCGGTCAATACCCTGATGCAGCGCGTTTGCCCGCATGAGTTCCTGCACGGCCATGCGCTGGTGATGAAAAAAGGTCAGCGACTTTCACGGGATCTCCTGCGTGCTCAGTTGGAGCAGGCCGGTTACCGCAGCGTCGATCAGGTGATGGAGCACGGCGAGTTCGCCACCCGCGGTGCGCTGCTCGATCTGTACCCAATGGGCAGCGAGGAACCATACCGTCTCGACTTTTTCGATGATGAGATCGACAGCCTGCGCACCTTCGACGTGGATACCCAGCGCACGCTGAGCGAAGTAGATGCCATCAATCTGCTGCCCGCCCATGAATTCCCCACCGATAAAACCGCCATTGAACTGTTCCGCAGCCAGTGGCGTGAACAGTTTGAAGTGCGCCGCGACGCCGAACATATTTATCAGCAGGTGAGCAAAGGCACTTGGCCAGCCGGTATTGAATACTGGCAACCGCTGTTCTTCAGCCAGCCGCTGCCTTCTTTATTCAGCTATCTGCCCGCAAATACGCTGATCGTCAACACCGGCAACCTGGAAAGCGCCGCCGAGCGCTTCTGGCTGGATGTGAATCAGCGCTTTGAGAGCCGCCGGGTTGACCCGATGCGCCCTTTGCTCGCCCCCGACACGCTGTGGCTGCGCGTGGATGCACTGTTCGCCGAGCTGAAAGCCTGGCCACGTATGGCGCTGAAAACTGACGATCTGCCTGCCAAAGCGGGCAGTACCAATCTGGGTTATCAGACCCTGCCCGATCTGTCCGTCCAGGCCCAGCAGAAAGCCCCGCTGGATAATCTGCGCCGGTTTATCGAAAGTTTCAGCGGCAGCGTCATCTTCTCGGTCGAAAGCGAAGGCCGCCGTGAAACCCTGCAAGATTTGCTGGGCCGCATCAAGCTGAGCACCAGCCTGATCCAGCACCTTGATGAGGCGGAAGCGCCCGGCCGCTATATGATGATCGGCGCCTCCGAGCGCGGTTTTCTCGATAGCCTGCGCAACCGGGCGCTGATCTGCGAAAGCGATTTGCTCGGTGAACGCGTCAGCCGCCGTCGGCAGGATAATCGCCGCACCATTAATACCGATACGCTGATCCGCAACCTGGCGGAACTGCACTCTGGTCAACCGGTGGTGCATCTGGAACACGGCGTCGGGCGCTATGTCGGCCTGACTACGCTGGAAACCGGTGGCATCAAGGCTGAATACCTGATCCTCTCTTACGCTGGCGAAGACAAACTGTACGTACCCGTTTCCTCCCTGCATCTGATCAGCCGCTACGCTGGGGGTGCCGACGAGAATGCGCCGCTGCACAAGCTGGGCGGCGATGTCTGGTCGCGGGCGCGGCAGAAAGCGGCCGAACGCGTGCGTGACGTGGCGGCCGAACTGCTGGATATTTATGCCCAGCGCGCCGCTAAGTCTGGCTTTGCGTTCAAGCACAACCGCGAACAGTATCAGTTGTTCTGCCAGACTTTCCCGTTTGAAACCACGCCCGATCAGGAACAGGCGATCAACGCCGTGCTGAGCGATATGTGTCAGCCGCTGGCGATGGATCGTCTGGTGTGTGGCGATGTCGGCTTCGGTAAAACCGAAGTGGCAATGCGCGCCGCGTTTCTGGCGGTGGAGAACAATAAGCAGGTGGCGGTCTTGGTGCCGACCACCCTGCTGGCGCAGCAGCACTTCGATAACTTCCGCGATCGTTTTGCCACCTGGCCGATCCGCATTGAGATGATGTCGCGTTTTCGTAGCGCCAAAGAGCAACAGCAGGTGCTGGAAGAAGCCGCAGAAGGCAAAGTGGATATCATCATCGGCACCCATAAACTGCTGCAAAGCGATCTGCGCTGGAAAGATTTGGGGTTGTTGATCGTCGATGAAGAACACCGCTTCGGCGTGCGCCACAAAGAGCGCATTAAAGCGATGCGCGCTGACGTGGATATCCTGACGCTCACCGCCACGCCAATTCCGCGCACCCTGAATATGGCGATGAGCGGCATGCGCGACTTATCGATTATCGCCACCCCGCCAGCGCGCCGCCTGGCGGTAAAAACTTTCGTGCGCGAATACGACAGCCTGGTAGTACGCGAAGCCATTCTGCGTGAGGTGTTGCGCGGTGGGCAGGTGTATTACCTGTACAACGATGTGGAAAACATCGATAAAGCTGCAGAGCGGCTGGCAGAACTGGTGCCAGAGGCACGTATCGCCATCGGCCACGGCCAGATGCGCGAGCGCGATCTGGAGCGGGTGATGAACGATTTCCATCACCAACGCTTCAACGTGCTGGTTTGCACCACCATTATCGAAACCGGTATCGATATCCCGAGTGCCAATACCATTGTTATTGAGCGGGCCGATCGCTTCGGCCTGGCGCAACTGCACCAGCTTCGCGGCCGCGTTGGGCGTTCACACCATCAGGCTTATGCCTACCTGCTCACGCCGCATCCAAAAACCATGAGTGCCGATGCACACAAACGTCTGGAAGCGATCGCCGCGTTGGAAGACTTGGGCGCAGGCTTTGCGCTAGCAACCCACGATCTGGAAATCCGTGGCGCTGGCGAATTGCTGGGTGAAGATCAGAGCGGCCAGATGACCACCGTCGGTTTCTCGCTGTATATGGAACTGTTGGAAAGCGCCGTCGATGCGCTGAAAAACGGGCGCGAGCCTTCGCTGGAAGATCTCACCAGCAATCAGACCGAAGTCGAACTGCGCATGCCAGCCCTGCTGCCGGATGATTTTATCCCAGATGTGAATACCCGTTTGTCCTTCTACAAGCGCATCGCCAGTGCGAAAAATACCGGTGAACTGGAAGAACTGAAAGTGGAGTTGATTGATCGTTTCGGGCTGCTGCCGGATGCGGCACGCCATCTGTTGCAAAGCGCGGCGATGCGCCAGCATGCGCAGAAACTGGGGATCAAACGTATTGAAGGTAACGAGCGCGGTGGGTTTATCGAGTTCGGCGAGAAAAACCGCGTCGACCCGAGCTATCTGATTGGCTTACTGCAAAGCAACCCACAGGTTTACCGCCTCGATGGCCCGGCCAAGCTGAAGTTTATGCTGGATCTCACCGATCGCCCGGCCAGGCTGAAGTTTATCGAAGAACTGCTGGCCGCCTTCAGGGAACATACGTTGGCGGCGTGATAATGCCATGCTTACATTCAGATTTTGATATAGATTTGCCGGCGATATAGCATTGAACTGATAGACCAGTTGACGCAAAGGAACAGCAGAGCGTAAACCAGTGAACTCGGGTAGTCACCTAATACGGGTCTTAACAATCCTTCGTAGACTAACTGGTGAATCGTGACCAACGAATCGTAACTGCCAAACGGGATAGTGTTTAGCAGCAAAGAAAGAAAGGCCGCGTTGACGTAGATAAACAGCGGATTAATACCGAACGCTTCAAAAGAGCGACTCCAGGTTACCTTGCCCTGAATATCAATAATCCACATGAGTAATGCGAGGAAAGATGCGGCTAAGCCACAAGTCACCAGGACAAAAGTGGGCGACCATATCTTTTTATTAATCGGGCAACCATAGCTGAGTAAAAAGCCGATGAAGGTCAGGCTGGTGCCTATAATAAATAGCGTTTGTACTTTCTGCTGAATATCCTTGGTGCGTGAGAGTATTTTGCCGCAATAAAAACCTAACAGGACATGGGCGATCGCCGGGAGGGTGCTCAGCAAACCTTCAGGGTCAATCGCCAGTCCGGCATCTTTATACATGTGGTTGACGCCGAGAACGGCCTGGTCGATCCGCGAAATAATATTCTGCTCACTTTGCTCAAACCCATTGCCTGCAAGCAAAATTGCCAAATATCCCAACAGGAGCGTGACGATGATATGCGGGATGTATTTATGGTTGACCAAAAGGGCAATGATTGCGGTGGCTGCATAACAGATCGCCAATCGCTGCATCACCCCTAAAATACGGATATGTTCAAAATTCCACAGTGAAGGCCCTAGTCGCTGCCAGAATTCAACTCCCTCAGCAGTAAGTTTGTAGGAGGTTCTGAGAAAAAGGGCAAACCAGGCAATCAATAACCCAATCATAAAGATAACCAAGGTGCGGGTCAGAATTTTGGTTATGTTCGCTGAACTGGCGGAGAACTGGCTTTTCTGGAGAGAAATATACGTAGAGATGCCCATAATGAACATGAAGAATGGGAAAACCAGATCGGTTGGCGTCAGCCCATGCCAAGAGGCATGGCCGAGAGGAGCATAAACGTAGCTCCAAGAACCCGGGTTATTGACCAGAATCATTCCTGCGATTGTCATACCTCGTAGAACATCTAAGGAAAGCAAACGATTATGAGAACTGGAGATTTTCGACATGGTATCTTGTTGTCCTGAAATTAAAAAAGGGTGGATACGCATTGTGTTTGAACCACAATGAGGCCAGCCAAGGTTGGCGATCTCAGCTTTAATTTAATTTAAATTCATTCACTTGTGTTTCGGTGCCATTTTAATAAACGTCGATATATGTACTAGTAAACAGGATGGTTTGATGCCACGCCTGTCACAACTCAGAAAAAAATAGCTTCCAGTGATTAATTTTATTAACCTTTCAGCTGTGAAACCGGCGATGGGCTGGAAAAAAGATTGATAAAAGAGTGGCGTGAACCCTTCCTGTGCAATCGCTTGAAAGGTCCATGTTGCAGTATCACGATAGGTGTGTTTGCTGCCGGGGTGAGGTGTTTGTCGTGCGGTGATATTCCCCTCTCCCAAATAGGAGAGGGAATTGCTCAGGCAGACAAGGGGTTAATTTTTTACCGTTTAGCTCAGATCTTATTCAGCACCAGTTGGCCGTTTCTATCCAGCGGGATCTGGGTGCCGGGATCGTGATCCATACGGATTTTGCCCTGCTGGTTGCCTATCTGGTAGGTGACGTCATAACCCAGCATTTTTTGCGATTTATCGTAAACCGTTTTACAGCGCTGCTGTGTACTGGTCGTTGTGTCACTATTCTGTAGGCTTCCCTGAACCTGATTTCCAGCATAGCCACCTCCTAATGCCCCCACCACGGTCGCCACATCGCGGCCTCTGCCACCACCGATCTGATGACCAATTACGCCACCGGCGACGGCTCCCAACACCGAACCGGCAATGCGATTCTCATCCTGCACGGGCGCTCGGTGGGTGACCGTGACGTTACGGCATTCCTGACGCGGGGTTTTAATCGTTTCTTTGATTGGCGCTGCGGCGAGAACCTGCGCATATTGCGGACCGGCAGAAAACACGTCCAGACTGGCTACGGCAGCAATCCCCAGAGCGGCGGCAATCCCAATCCCAACACCGGCTAACATTGATTTGTTCACAGGAAGTCCTCCTGAATGTGTTACCACGCATTTTGTACCGGAAAATCTACCGACGTTGCACCACGTTTATTCTTCTGCGCATCGGCGCCGGTTTACGGCGTGCGCGACGCGCCGTCTGTAAACGAGATGAAGTCTGCGCAATAATCCAAGCCCCCGCAATAAGACTCAGTGAGCAAATAGCAGTAAAACCGCGCCAATCCTTATTATTTGGGACGATTCTTAAGTGGTTCACCTAAAGATACCGCATTCTCTGCTAGTCAATCACTCATCCACCACTCATTCTGCGGCACGCGGGTATAAAAAAACCCACGCGGCGAACCTGCGTGGGTGATCGAGCGAACTAAAACGGCAGAGCAATATCAGTGCATTTTCAGGCGCGGGCGGATCACGCGGTTAATCCCCCCCACCAACATCATCAGGCCAGTTTTGGTATAGCCGTGCAGCGCTACCTGATGCATGCGGTACAGCGAGATATACACCACACGCGCCACGCGCCCTTCGATCATCATCGAGCCACGCATCAGGTTGCCCATCAGGCTGCCAACAGTGCTGAAGCGCGAAAGCGATACCAGTGAGCCATGATCTTTATACACATAAGGCTTCAGAGGCTGACCATTTAGCAGCGCCAGAATATTAGTAAAGCAGCGTGATGCCATCTGGTGCGCAGATTGCGCTCGCGGCGGCACAAAACCACCGCCCTCACGCGGGCAAGAAGCGCAGTCACCGATCGCAAAGATGTTAGGATCGCGGGTGGTTTGCAGCGTGGTCTCTACCACTAACTGATTGATACGGTTAGTTTCCAGCCCGGCAATATCTTTCATAAAGTCCGGGGCCTTGATTCCGGCCGCCCACACCATCAGATCGGCATTGATAAATTCACCGCCCTTGGTATTCAAGCCCTTTTCATCGGCGCTGGTCACCATGGTATTGGTCAGCACGCGCACGCCCAGGTTATTCAGCTCCTGATGGGCGGCGGAAGAAATACGCGGTGGCAAGGCGGGGAGAATGCGCTCACCGGCCTCAACCAGCGTGACTTTCAACGCGCTGTTGTCCAGCCCTTCAAAACCGTAGCTGTGCAGCTGTTTTACCGCGTTATGCAGTTCAGCAGACAGTTCAACGCCGGTAGCACCACCGCCCACAATCGCGATATTGACGCTTTCTTTATCGCCTGGCTTGGCCGAGAACTTCAGGAACAGGTTCAACATTTCGTTATGGAAACGGTGCGCCTGATGCGGGTTATCCAAGAAAATACAGTGATCTCTCACCCCTGGAGTCCCGAAATCATTTGAGGTACTGCCGAGCGCCATCACCAGAATGTCGTAACTCAATTCACGCGCAGGAACCAGTTCCGTGCCCTGCTCATCGCAGATCTGCGTCAGTTGCAGCGTCTGTTTTTCGCGATCGATGTTGGTCAGTGAGCCGAGTTGGAAGTTGAAATAGTGATTACGGGCGTGTGCCAGATAATTCAGCGCATCAACGCCGTCGTCCAGCGATCCGGTGGCCACTTCATGCAGCAAAGGCTTCCACAGATGGCTGTGGTTGCGATCCACCAGCGTGATCTCGGCTTTGTTCTTGTGGCCCAATTTGTGCCCCAGACTGGTTGCCAGTTCCAGACCACCGGCACCACCCCCGACAATCACAATTTTCTTCTTTGGCGTTGTCAAAATAACCCCCTAAATGTGAACCTATTGTTATCTAAGGGTAAAGAAATAATATCCTTAGAATACAGTC
The DNA here is from genome assembly GCF_055790845.1 of Serratia sp. YWN4. NCBI lineage: Bacteria > Pseudomonadati > Pseudomonadota > Gammaproteobacteria > Enterobacterales > Yersiniaceae > Serratia > Serratia sp. YWN4. Next base: position 2,407,683 of record NZ_CM147696.1, on the reverse strand, counting down.
AGTTCGCTTAAATTAAACCTGCTATCTGAGGCCAGAATAGCATGAGAGGTCATTTGGTCATACCAAAATTGATGTACATCAAACTTTTTTGGTTAAAGGCTGGACGAAGGGATTTTTTGGGTATTGTGATTCAAATAGTTAGCGCCCGATCACAATTTCGAATTGTATCGCTGGCCAACAAGAAAAGACCTGAGAAAGCTCAAAAAACCACCACACCTGCCCTTTGGGAGCCGCCATGGTGGCCTGAAATAACGTTATAAAACTGTTACGCGAGAGCCTTGAACGCCTTGATGCGTTGCAGATGCGGCGAGATATTTTTGAACTTGTGCGTTTGCTGTTCGTCCCAGACGATCTCGTAGTACTTGTCCAGCAATTCTGCGCTGCGCTGATTGTCTAGCACCTCATCATGGCGGGAAAGCACCACCAGACAGCGATCGCGGTTTTTCTCACGAAAATCTTCCACACACTTGGTGGCGATGTCGCGATACTCTTCCGGCCGGTCGATCTTGCCGTGCATGTGTTCTTCCGGGTACAGATTCGGGTTGAAAATCACCTGACGAATTCCGCACAGGAAACCAATACGTTCAGCCCAAAATCCCCCCAGGCCCACACCGCAGATCAGCGGGCGGTTATCCCCTTCCTGCTGAACCGCTTTATCCACCTCTTTCAGTAAATGCTGCATATCATGGCGTGGATGCAAAGTGCTGTAACTGATAAAACGCACGTCCGGATCGATGAACTGTAACTGCAAAACCTTTTCATGATTGCCGGGACTGTTGGAATCGAAGCCATGCAAATAGATAATCATGTAGATCCTCGCAACAAGCTAGGGGCCACCTGCCCCCATCATTAACGCCGTATGACGACGCCCTAATCATTCACCCTGCGGAACGCTGTTTTTGTGCTCTTCCCAGCGCTCGCTCAACGCGCTCAACTGCTGGTGCGCCAACTGCCAGCGTTCGGAAGCGCGCAACTCCTGACGGGTGAACTGACCGCGATGATATAACCGCTTCAGTTTTTCTACTTTGACCGGGAACAGGTTATCCAACACGCTGACCGCACCTGCACGGTGATTACATACCAGGATCATATCGCAACCGGCATCCAGCGCCGCCTGACCACGCTCAGCGTAGCTGCCCATGATCGCCGCCCCTTCCATCGACAGATCGTCAGAGAAAATAATACCGTCAAAACCCAACTCCTGGCGCAGAATCTGTTTCAGCCAGTAGGGCGAACCACTGGCCGGGCGCGGATCGGCTTCAGTATAGATCACGTGGGCAGGCATCACGGCGTCGAGCAAACCGCGGCCAATCAGTTCGCGGAAAATCGACATATCATGTTCACGAATTTGTGCCAACGGGCGCGGATCGCGCGGGGTTTCTTTGTGAGAATCCGCCGTCACCGCGCCGTGCCCTGGGAAATGCTTACCGGTGGTTTTCATACCCACACTGTGCATCCCTTGTATAAAACGTTCGGCCATCGCCAGCGCCTGCTGTGGATCGCTGTGGAAAGATCGCTCACCGATCGCCGCGCTGGCATGGCCCAAATCCAGCACCGGAGCAAAGCTGATATCGATGTCTTGCGCAATCATTTCCGCAGCCATCAACCATCCGGCTTCCTGGGCCAAGCGCCCGCCTTCCTGTGCATCGTTGAGCGCAGCAAACGACTGTGCTGCCGGTAAACGGGTGAATCCTTCGCGGAAACGCTGTACGCGCCCCCCTTCCTGATCCACCGCCACCACCAGCCGATCGTGAGATGCCGCCCGGATCTGCCGCACCAGTTCGCGCAACTGTTCGGCGTCGTGAAAATTGCGGGTAAACAGGATCAAACCGCCGACTAAAGGATGCTTTAAAATCTCACGTTCTTCTGCGTCCAGCTCGTAGCCGACGACATCTAGCATTACTGGGCCCACGGCCACCTCACTTGATTAATTCATTGAGAACAGGGGGATGAGAAACAAAAACGCCGGTATAACGCTGCGCCCCAGCGCAAAAACTCCCGATCCCCGCTTTGCTGCCAACGGACTTCAAACCACATCAGCATCAGGTAATCCACCCACGGCAGCCAGCGTTGTACCTGTGCAGCCAGTTGCCGACGATCTGAGTAGCCCTGCTGCTCGTAGTGGCGTAAAAAATGTTGCTGGGCGGCAGGTGAGAATTGATTGAAGCGAAACAGTGCGGCCAGTTCCAGAGCAATATCGCCGTCGGCGGCATACTCCCAGTCAATCAGCCTTAGCCGTTCACCTTGCACCAGCAGATTGCCAGCATGAACATCCATATGTAACGGGGCCAACATTAACGGCTGCGGCGATGTGCTTTGCATAAATGCGTGCTGCCAAGCTAGCCAGGCAGGGGTAATACGCCGCCGATCGAGCTGTTGCCAATAACGGGCGAACTGTTGCTGCAAATTCAACCGATAACCGCTTAGCGGCTGGTGATGCAGTTGAGCCATCAACGCCGCCAGTTCGCCACTTTCATTTAATGCCAGAAAAGACGATTCACTGACGCTCTCGCCTGTAAGCCATTCGACGATCAGCCAGCCAGACGTTTGCAGCAAGATCTGCGGCCCGATCCCAACGCCACAGCGCTGCAACACGCGCCCTTCACGGCGGCGGCTGACGCCAAGCCGGTACTTGTCCTGCGTCTGCTGGCGTGCCAGCAGATGTATCCCCTCACCTTCGATCCGCCAGCTTTCACCGGTCAGCCCCTGCACCGGGCTGAAACGACAACCGGCGGTATTGACCGCCGGTAGCCTGTGACTGATTAAGCGCCGAAGCTGAGCCTCACTGCTTGACGTCGCCATTACCCGACCAGACGATTTCACCGCTTTGTACCAACATCAGTTGCATGTCCATCGTTGGAGCCTTTACGTCGCCGCTGACATCGCTATACAGCACGTACTGCGCATTGACGATACGCGCCAGGCCGATCGCTTTGCTGCGCGAGCCCAGACTGTCTTCCGCTGACAGGCCAAGCGTTTGTTTGGCGCTGGCCAGTTGTGCTTCCGGCACGATACTGAAGGTTTGGTTGGACGCCAACGCCTGATGCAAGGCAGAAGTCGCCTGCGCGATTGGCAACGCGCCGTTGGTGTTATTTTTGACGCTATCCAGCAGCAGTACACTGCCGGTGCTTACGCCATCGGCTTTCAGCATGTCATTGACTAACGGCTGCACGCTGCCCAACCAATCGAGCTGCTGGAGTTTCGGCGGCTGTGGTACCGGTTCAGGAGCCGGTGGCTGCGGTTTAGGCTCCGGCTGTGGGATCGGCTCAACCACCACGGGGGGTTGCTGCGGCTCTGGTGGGCGCGACGGGCAGCCGGTCAACACTAACGCGGCCAACGCCACAAATAGATACTTTTTCATTATCCCTCTCAACGGAACCCAATACTTATAAGAATAGATACAGACGCACGCGTTTAGCATCAAGGTTACTCTTCAGTGAATAGACCTCAACGTCTGAATTCGCTGCAACGGTGACGGTACGCGGCGGTTCAAAAGGCAGAATATCGAGCCCCTGTTTGTCATACCAATAGAAGCGGTAATGCACCGTTACCGGGGTATTCTGGCTATTGCTCAATACCGAGTTCGCCCGCAAACCACCTGAGCCCGCAGCAATCGACGGGTTATCCGCCACCATGCCCGCACTCAGCACCGACGAATCCATCACTACCCTTTGCCGTTCATTGACCGCGATGCCTTGTGGGCGACTGCACCCCATCAGCATCACGGCAGGTAATACCAGCGCCATCAAGCAACGCAAGGTTTGGGGATAGCGCATGGTGTTCCTCAATTAACGTGGCAGCAGCGGGCCCAGCACGCGCCCACCGACTAAATGCATATGAATGTGGTAGACCTCTTGCCCGCCGTGGCGATTGCAATTGACGATCAGGCGGTAGCCATCTTCCGCAATCCCTTCCTGCTCGGCAATCTTGGCCGCGACGGTGATCATGCGGCCCAAAGCCGCTTCATGCGCGGAAGTGACGTCATTCACGGTTGGGATCAGCACGTTCGGTATGATCAGGATGTGGGTCGGTGCCTGTGGGGCGATATCACGAAATGCGGTGACCAACTCATCCTGATAAACCACATCAGCAGGGATTTCACGGCGGATAATTTTACTGAAAATAGTTTCTTCGGCCATCTCAAGCTCCTTGTGAACATAAAAGATTTACGCAGTATGAGTGACAGATTCTACCGCTTTCAACCTGATTGCGCATTTTCCGCATTGAGTGATGGAGAATTACTCAACAGGCGCGGGTATCACATCAGAACAGACGTGCTTATGCTAGCCACTGATCAATTGCGGCGCATTGCTGCGCATCCACTCAGCAAGCGAGTCCAGCGTTGGGCGTAACGTCTTGCCTAGTGGTGTTATCTGGTACTCCACTCGTGGAGGCACTTGTGCAAACACTTTGCGGGTGACGAGACCACATTGTTCAAACTGGCGCAGTTGGCGCGTCAGCTCTTTTTGCGCAATCGGGGCGATCGCTCGTTGCAATTCACTGAAGCGTACCGGGCTATCGATCACAATCAAGCGATAGAGGATAGGTATCGCCCATTTACCTGAAACCAGGTTGACAAAGTTAACCATCGGACAGGGTTCATTGACCTGCGGTAGCGCCAAATTTTTTTCTGCCCATCCCTTCGCTATTGATGCCATTTCATTCCACCTTGTCTTTTAGTATCCAAACGGTACCTACTATGCAAAAGATACTCAGGTGATAATAATGGCGTAACTCATCGCTTGAAGGAAAGGTTATGTCTCGATTAAAAGGTAAATATGCACTAATTACCGGGGGAACCAGCGGTATCGGGCTGGAGACTGCACGCCAGTTTATCGCTGAAGGTGCCATTGTGGCGATCACCGGTCGCAGCAAAAGTGGATTAAAAACCGCAGGTGAAGCTTTGGGAAAAGTACTGCTATTGCATAGCGATGCGGGAAATATCGACCAGCAAAGCACTCTTGCCAAACAGTTGGCGCAGTGCTGGCCACAACTGGACATACTTTACATCAATGCTGGCGATGTCACACACCGGCCATTGCAAGAATGGGATGAGGCAAGTTATGACCAGTTGATGAATATTAATCTCAAAGGCCCGTTCTTTTTGATCCAATCCTTGTTACCGTTGCTTGCCAACCCGGCGTCAGTAATCCTTTGTGGTTCAGTCAGTGCACATATTGGCCTGGCTCAAAGCAGCGTTTATGCCGCCAGTAAAGCCGGGATGTTGTCTTTAGCAAGATCGCTCTCTGCTGAGTTGCACACGCGCGGTATTCGCGTTAACGGCCTAAGCCCTGGTCCTACCGAAACTCCAGCGCTGGGCAAACTGGGCTTGCAGGCAGAAGCAGAACAGACATTGCGTGAGAATATCCGCGCACTGGTGCCGATTGGCCGTATGGGGACAACATTGGAATTAGCAAAAGCTGCCGTATTTCTCGCTTCTGACGAATCCAGCTACATGGTGGGTAGCGAGTTATTAATTGATGGTGGCGTGGGGAATCTATCGTCGGTTTGAACTGTGAACCTGCGGGCTTGGGCTGTCGTGGAAATTGATGTTTCTCGGCTGCTTGGCGGGTCGGAAAAAATTAACGTCACTCTGCCCAAATCGTTAATTGACCGTATCGATCGCTGTGTCGCCACACATCCAGAATTTAAAAGCCGCTCCGCGTTTTTAGCCGAGGCAGCACTGCTGCAAATCAGCGGTATCCACCAATAACAGAAGCCCCGTAATGCAGGGTCCATCAACAATCTGGGCCAGCTAACGAGCTGGCTTTTTTATGCCCAAAGCACACAGCCTAAAGGGAAAAGGAACTCCTTTGTGAAACCTGTAAATAACCCTTATAAATCAATAAAAAGAAGTCACTCGCTGCCATACTGAAGGTAACTTAAAAAATAAATTATTATCAATGAGTTAACCACCTATGACTGCGTGCTAAAATCGACTCTAGCGTTGGGCGTTTGATCAATTTGCGGATCACTATTTAAGGATTGCTTCTTTCACAAACCAAAGAAGGATAGCCACAATTGCAGGTACCATTAGCGTCCAAAGAAGCCGATCATTAATACCATCAAGCCGTTTGTTGATGCTATCAAACTGATCCTCGAATTTATCGTTAATGCGTTTTTCAGATGCCGCTAATTCTTTCACCACGTCGGCACGCAATGTCTGATGGTCAGTGCGAATAGCCTCTATGTCGGATTTCGTGGCATAATTGGATTTGATGACAGCAAGGTCTGTTTTGATGACAGAAACATCATTTTCAAGTTTTTCAACCCGTTTTTCCAGCCGCTCTAACATACCATCCCCCCCATCATCACCGCCTTTGCGCACAATTCGCTCTTCTGGGAATGTTAGCAGTACTTCTTTACGTTTGGTATCACTCATCCTTGTTTACCTCTTCCTGATCTAACACCCATTGAACAACAGGGAAAGCACGGTAATGACTTATAAATCCACAATTCAAACAGTTAACTTGATACTTAACATTGCTCAATCGCGGCATTGACTCTTCTTCAATAAAGGTATAACTAACCGATTGTGTCATCGCAGCAAACGTAGCATTCGCTTGCTCTTCAAAGGATAACTGAGAAAAATCATCGGGCAACTTTGCCCTGTCCACGGTCGTTGTCTCTGGAACGGATAGCTTATTTGAACCACAAGAAAGGCAAGTTCTACTTGCTCCCCTTTCATCCAAAAATTTTGCAAATAGTTCAGGCGTAACCTTTCTTACCTGACTGTCAAGTTTAATAAACAGCTTATCGCGTATCTGCTCTTTTCTCTCAGCCTCAGCAGCGAACACTTCCTTTGCAATTTCATCCGGGATTTTGACCATCATCCTACCTATATATTCATGAGCGGATTAAACCTCACCGCATCTTCCAAGTAGTCCGGCGCAAAGTGCGCATAGACCATCGTTTCTAACATGTTTGAATGCCCCAGAATCCGTTGCAGCACAAGTATGTTACCCTCATTCATCATAAAGTGAAGGCACAAAACATGGACGACTTGTCGTATTGGCTGGCCGGAGGCAACCTCTTTAATACACGTTCTCACATACGGATGCCAAAGTGCAAAAACCATTACGCTGATTGTCGATAATGACATCATTCAAAAGAGTAAAGAAACCTTGAAATCCTGAGGAAGAACCCGAAGTTTATTTTTACTTATCAGCCTGTTTACTCATTATAAGTAAACAGGTTCGAGCTCTTGTGGTTGACTTTACATGAAACATGTTACACACAATCATCGTTGCCGAACGATGTGGCAATTGCTGAAAAACGTATGTCAGTTTATGAAAGCCACTTCACCATTCCCAGGCAATAAACCTAGCTTAACAAAAGTAGTGCGGTATTAGGCGCGATTCAATCTGGTGGATAGATAATTAAATATAAAACCATAAAAAAAGGGAGGCCATCGGCCTCCCCCATAAGCTCCCCAGCCTGAATCAGTGGTTACGGATGTACTCATCCATATCTGTTTTCAGGTTATCAGATTTGGTACCAAAGATGGCCTGAACGCCGGAACCTGCGACCACAACGCCCGCAGCACCCAGTTTCTTCAGCCCAGCCTGATCAACCTTGGATATGTCGGCCACGCTGACGCGCAGACGAGTGATACAGGCATCCAGGTTGGTGATGTTTTCTTTACCACCAAAGGCGCTCACCAAGGCTGCTGACATTTCTGTGCCACCCTGTGCCACCTGATCGACAGCGTTGTCTTCACGGCCAGGGGTTTTCAGATCCAGTTTCGCGATCAACACACGGAAGATGGTGTAGTACACCAGACCGTAAATGATACCGACGATTGGGAACAGCCAGATTTTGCTGCTGTTACCGCTCAGTACGATGAAGTCGATCAGACCGTGCGAGAAACTGGTACCGTCACGCATACCCAGCAGAATACAGATTGGGAATGCCAAACCGGCCAGGATGGCGTGGATCACGTACAGGATCGGCGCAACGAACAGGAAGGCGAACTCGATTGGCTCGGTGATACCGGTCAGGAACGAGGTCAGCGCGGCGGAGATCATGATACCGCCGATTTTGGCACGGTTTTCCGGCTTGGCTGAGTGCCAGATGGCAATTGCAGCCGCTGGCAGACCGTACATTTTGAACAGGAAACCACCGGACAACATACCCGCCGTTGGGTCACCCGCCATATAGCGAGGAATATCGCCGTGGAATACCTGACCGGCTGCGTTGGTGTACTCACCAATCTGCATTTGGAAAGGTACGTTCCAGATGTGGTGCAGACCAAACGGCACCAGAGCACGCTCAACCACACCGTAGATACCAAACGCCACAACCGGGTTCTGGTAAGCCGCCCATTGTGAGAAGGTCTGGATCGCCGTACCGATAGGTGGCCAGATAAAGGACAGGATCACACCCATCGCGATAGCGGCCAGACCGGAGATGATCGGCACAAAACGCTTACCGGCAAAGAAGCCCAGATATTCTGGCAACTGAATGCGGAAGAAGCGGTTAAACATATAGGCAGCGATGGAGCCGGAGATAATCCCCCCGAGAACACCGGTATCCGCCAAGTGTTTGGCTGCAATCTCTTCCGCTGGCAAATTCAGAACCAGCGGCGCAACCACGGCCATGGTTTTCACCATAATGCCGTAGGCCACCACAGCGGCCAATGCAGAAACACCGTCGTTGTTAGTGAAGCCCAGAGCCACACCGATAGCGAAAATCAACGGCATATTGGCGAATACAGATCCGCCAGCTTCTGCCATCACGTGGGAGACTACCATCGGCAGCCAGCTAAAGTTGGCGGAACCGACGCCCAGCAGAATACCTGCGATAGGCAATACGGATACCGGCAGCATCAGCGATTTACCTACTTTCTGCAGGTTTGCAAATGCGTTCTTGAACATAGTTGAGTGTGCTCCTGAGTAATGGTGCTTTGCTACTTCTCGCGAATTTTCGCGCTGCAAGGGGGGGAGAAAAACCCCTGCAATTCAGGGTGTCTGAGCACCCCTTGAATTTTTACGCAGAGTAAAATAAATACCCCGAGTAATGTTTGATGGCAGTCACGTTTCAATGAATAAGAGCGTGGATTTCTCTCTAAATCGCCTAATTTTTGTCTATTAAGATGAAAAAGAGAGCAGGCACCGCCATAAAACGGGTGGGAACATTACCCGTTTCGGCGATTAATTACGAGCTTAAAAAGAATTTCGTTCCTATCAACTGCACCCTAAGCCTAGGCGAAAGATCACAATTTGATATGAAATAAGCGTGAAAAATTGGCCGTGGTCGCTTCTGCCAGCGTTTCCAGGCTTACGCCCTTCAAGACGGCAAGATATTCAGCAACATCACGTACATAGGCAGGTTGGTTTTCTTTACCCCGGTGCGGCACTGGCGCAAGGTAAGGAGAGTCGGTTTCCACCAGCATGCGATCCAGCGGCACATAGCGCGCCACCTCACGCAATGACTCCGCATTGCGGAAGGTGACAATGCCGGAAAAAGAGATGTAGAAACCCAGATCCAGCAATGCCTGAGCCGTGGGTAAATCTTCGGTGAAGCAGTGCAGCACCCCGCCACATTCCTGTGCATTCTCTTCACGTAGAATAGCTAATGTGTCTTCGCGAGCATCGCGGGTATGCACAATTACCGGCTTGCTAAGTTCGCAGCCAATACGGATATGCTCACGGAAAGAAGCCTGCTGCAGCGGGATATTGTCTTTCTGGTAGAAATAATCCAGCCCGGTTTCTCCTAACGCCACCACCTGCTCTGCCGCCGCCAAGCGGCGCAGTTCAGCGTAATCGTAGCCATCTTCCAGGTTCAACGGGTGAACGCCGCAGGAGAAGGCCACATCGGCACGCGAGCCGATCAATTGTGTCATGGCTTGGTAACCCGGCAGCGTGGTAGCTACCGCCAGCACGTAGCCTACATCCCGCGCTTTGGCCTTTGCCAAGGCATCATCAACATTCTGATGCAATGCATCAAAATCCAGGCTATCAAGATGGCAATGCGAATCAACTAACAACATAGTAATAAACTCTTTTACAACGAGTGGGGTTGTGAATAGCCAACGGAGCCTAACATCTGCTCCCAGCTAAGTAACTGTTCGGTGAGCAATAGCTCGCGGTTAACACCAATGACGTTGAGCAATTGTTGGCGACAATGCAGCCACTGCTGCACGATCTGCTGCAATGAGGTGCTGCTCAGGCGGCTGGCCAGTTGCTGTACCAACGGTTGCTGATCCTGGTTCAGCACATAACCTGCCGCCCCTTGTTGCCACTTCATTGCGTCTACCAACAAAGCACATAGCCAGTGTAGCCGTTCAGCGACATCGTCATGATTCAGCACCGGGAGTAACGCCAGCATGTCGCGTTGCGGCAAGGCACTATTCAGCGCCGTACACAGCGCAGTACGCTGCTGCCAGTGCTGGGGTTGTAGTAACTGTTCGGCAGCAATCGGCGCACCGTCATGCAACCGTAGTGCGGTAAGACGATCGCTCTGGTTACCTGGAGCCTGGCGATTCAGCCATTGCAGGCTAAGCGCTTCATCAGGGCTCGCCAAGTGCCAATAGAAGCAGCGGCTGCGCAGCGTGGCCAGCAGGCGTGAAGGTTCACGGCAGGCCAGTAGGAAGAAAGTGTTGGCAGGCGGCTCTTCCAGCGTTTTCAGCAACGCATTGGCAGCGGCCTCGGTCAACAGTTCGGCCTGCGGTAGCCAAACCACCTTCGCTCCCCCTTGCTGCGCGTGTGAGTAGAGAATTTCTATCACCTGACGGATAGGTTCAATGCCTAAACTGCTTTTGCCTTTTTCCGGCGTCAATACGTGATAATCTGGGTGATTACCCGCCAGCATCAACCGGCAGCTATGACATTCCCCGCAGCTTTTCTCGCCGTTGCGCTGCTGGCAAATCAGCCAGCGGCTTAATGCGTAAAGTAACGCCTCGTCACCATTACCCGGTGCGGCATGCACAAGCAAGGCATGATGGCCGCGACCAGCCGCATATTGCCCCACCAACTGGCGATAAGGTCCGTTAAGCCACGGATACCAGTTCATTACGCCCCTTCCTGCTGTTGCAGCCACTGCGCTACCACTTGGCGAATATCGGCGGTCACCTGATCCAGTGGTTGCGCTGCATCCACGGTCACAATGGAGCTGTCTTGTGCGGCCAGTTGCAGATAGCGCTCGCGGGTGCGTTCGAAGAACGGCAACGCTTCCTGTTCAATACGGTCCAACTCACCACGCGCACGTGCCCGTTGCAGCCCAACCAGCGGCGGCAGATCGAGATAGACAGTCAAGTCAGGGCGAAAATCGCCCAGTACGATATCGCGCAGTGACTCCATCAACTGCGGATCAACCCCTCTGCCACCGCCCTGATAGGCTTGCGAGGAGAGATCGTGGCGATCGCCTACTACCCAGGCACCGCGCGCTAACGCCGGTTTAATCACGGTTTCAACTAGCTGGACACGGGCAGCGTACAACATCAGCACTTCTGCTTTGATGGTCGGCAATTCGCCGTCAGTACCGCGTTTAAACAGGTCACGGAGTTTTTCTGCCAATGGCGTGCCACCGGGCTCACGAGTGAATACGATCTCGTTGATGCCCCGCTCATTCAGCACGCTGACGATAGTGTTGCGCGCGGTGGTCTTGCCTGCGCCTTCCAGCCCTTCGATAACCACGAATTTACTTTTCATTCTTGTCCTTTAACACCTGGCGGTAAGTGCGCACCGCCTGATTGTGGCTGGCCAGATTGGTGGTAAACGTATGCCCGCCCTTACCGTCGGCAACAAAATAGAGATAAGCCGTTTTTTCTGGATTAGCCGCTGCTTCTAGTGAAGCCCGGCTCGGCATCGCAATCGGCGTTGGCGGCAGGCCACCGATCACGTAAGTGTTATAAGGCGTCGGAGTTTCCAGATCTTTACGGCTGATGTTGCCAGTATAGCTGTCACCCATGCCGTAGATCACCGTTGGATCAGTCTGTAAACGCATCCCCAGGCGTAACCGGTTGACGAACACCGATGCCACCTTGGTCCGTTCTTCCGCTACGCCGGTCTCTTTCTCTACGATCGAGGCCATGATCAACAACTCATCCGGCGTTTTATACGGCAACGTGGTATCTCGCGCATCCCAGATCTCTTGCAACGCTTTGTTCAGGCGCAGATGTGAACGTTTCAATAGCGCCAAATCGCTGGTTCCAGCGGTATAAAGATAAGTATCAGGATACAAGCGCCCTTCGAGACTGCTACCGGCGGGTAGCCCCAGCGCCAACGCAATCTCAGCCTCACTTTTACCCGCTAGGGTGTGTTTGACATATTTGGCTTGCTGCAACACTTGCAAACCGTCACGCAGGCGCGAGCCTTCGATAAAGCGCGCGCTGAATTGCGCCTCTTTACCACTTGCCAGCAGCTTCAGCATTTCACGCACCGTCATCCCCGGCGTGAAACGATAAGTACCCGCTTTGAACTTGGCCAATTCCGGTTCCAGCCGCAGCAACCAAGGGAACCACCTGCCGTTGTGGATCAGTTTATCGCGCACCAATAGCCCTTCCAGCGCCACGCGTCCGGTACCAGCGGGCAGCTTGAAGAGGGTCTCCTGCTGGATCGCCAGCGGCATGTCAGCGAAGCGTTCAACTCTCTGGTACCCCCAAAACGGCAGAGCCACAATCAGGGCAAGAACCAGCAACGCAATTTTGAGCTTTTTTCTCTTCATCAATCAGCCATCATTAACAGTGTGGACGCAAAAAGTCATACAGCTGGCGCGAGTAATAGCACCATGACTGTGCTTCATTGACTGGCAGCAATGGCATCAACGCATTGCTCACCAAAACCTCATCAGCATCGGCCAGCGTTTCCAGCGGTTCACTGACCAGGTACAGTTGATATTCACTGCCTGTCAGTAACTCAATCACCCGTCGGCGCATCAACCCGGCAACGCCCGCCTGATCCAGATTCGGCGTAAAGACCGTTTTCCCTTTACGCCAGAATAAATTAGCCGCACAGCATTCCACCAGCATGCCGGTAGTGTCAAGCACCAGCGCCTCATGGGCATCAGTCTGGTCAAGATGCGTGCGAATCAACACCTGCTCCAGGCGGTTAAGGTGTTTCAACCCGGCCAGTAACGGGCTGCGAGCCAACGGGATCGGGCTTAACGCCAAACGGATCCCCTGCTCGCGCCATTGCAGATAATGCTGGGGGTAAGTACTGCGTGAAATAATACGTGTGGGATGTTCGCAGCCGTGCGGGCTGTAACCCCGCCCACCGCTGCCACGCGTCAGTATCGCTTTGACCACGCCCAGTGGGATAGATTCTGCCGCATGCACCATTTCACGCTCAAACGCCAACCAGTCAACGGCAGGCAACAGCAAGCGTTGCGCCGCCTGCTGCATCCGCTCAATATGCCAGGGTAAAAGATCGACTTTCCCCTCCACGACTCTCGCCGTGGTGAAACAGCCATCACCAAACTGCAAACCGCGATCGCTAGGTGCCAAGGCATCATGCTGATGTCCGTTGATCCAGTACATAGTTCCCCTCCCTATAGGCTTCACCACAGCATAACAGGCGCATAAAACCATAGCAGCAGAGGCACTACTGCCGGGCACATAAAAAAAGCCCGATCCATAATGAACCGGGCTTTTATCAATTGCTGATGAGCTTAACTACACGCGACGGAAAATCAGCGAGCCGTTAGTACCACCAAAACCGAAGGAGTTACACAGGGTGTACTCCATCTCTTTCGTCTGACGTGCTTCATGCGGGACAAAATCCAGATCGCAACCTTCATCCGGGTTATCCAGATTGATGGTTGGCGGTACGGCCTGATCGCGCAATGCCAGTACGGTAAAGATCGACTCAATCGCACCCGCAGCACCCAACAGATGGCCGGTCATCGATTTGGTGGAACTGACCATCACGCTTTTAGCATTGCTGCCAAACACGGATTTCACCGCCTGAGTTTCGGCTTTATCACCGGCCGGCGTCGAGGTGCCATGCGCGTTGATATAACCAATTTGTGACGCGGTTATGCCTGCATCAAGCAGCGCATTTTCCATTGCCAACGCGGCGCCTGCACCGTTTTCTGGTGGTGACGTCATATGGTAAGCATCGCTGCTCATACCAAAACCGACAACTTCTGCGTAAATCTTCGCACCGCGTTTTTTCGCGTGCTCGTATTCTTCCAGCACCATCATGCCCGCACCGTCACCCAGCACGAAACCATCACGGTCTCGATCCCAAGGGCGGCTCGCCGCCTGCGGGTTGTCGTTGCGGGTAGAGAGCGCACGAGCAGCGCCAAAACCGCCCACGCCCAACGGAGTGCTGGCTTTCTCTGCGCCACCGGCCAGCATCACATCCGCATCATTGTAGGCAATGATCCGCGCCGCATGGCCGATGTTATGGACACCTGAAGTACAAGCGGTGGCAATAGAGATACTTGGGCCACGCATGCCGTACATGATAGTCAGATGACCCGCAATCATGTTCACGATGGTCGAAGGCACAAAGAACGGGCTGATTTTCCGTGGGCCACCGTTAACCAAGGAGCTGTGGTTCTCTTCGATCAAACCCAGGCCACCGATACCGGAGCCGATAGCGGCACCAATGCGGCTGGCGTTGGCCTCGTTGATTTCCAGCCCCGCATCCTGCATGGCTTGCATGCCGGCTGCGATGCCGTATTGAATGAAGGCGTCCATCTTGCGCGCATCTTTGCGCGAGATGAAATCTTCAGAATTAAAATTCTTTACCAAGCCAGCAAAACGCGTTGCATAGGCAGTAGTATCGAAATGGTCGATCAGGCTGATGCCACTCTGACCGGCAAGAAGAGCGTTCCATGTGGACTCTACCGTATTGCCGACAGGAGACAACATGCCCAGTCCGGTCACAACTACTCGACGCTTAGACACGTTTGTCCTCCAAGGAGGGAAAATATGACACTAGGGATAGAAAAAACTTAGGCGGTCGAGTGACCGCCTAGATATGTTCGCTTACTGCTGGCTAGCGTTGATGAAATCAATAGCTGCCTGAACAGTAGTGATTTTCTCAGCTTCTTCGTCTGGAATTTCGGTGTCGAATTCTTCTTCCAGAGCCATTACCAGCTCAACGGTGTCAAGAGAATCAGCGCCCAAATCTTCAACGAAAGAAGCGTTATTTAAAACTTCTTCCTGTTTAACACCCAGTTGCTCAACAATGATTTTCTTAACGCGTTCTTCGATAGTGCTCATACTCTTAAATTTCCTATCAAAACTCGCTTTCGCGATGGTTTTCGTAGTGTATAAAATGTTGAAAAAGATGCAACTAAATCCCGGCTGGTCAAACCACGATTTTACGCTATTTTGCGGTTTTTGCCGCAAATAACGCAAATGGTTTTCACATTTTTTAAATCATGTACATGCCGCCATTGACATGTAACGTTTCACCGGTGATGTAGCCAGCCTCATCAGAGGCTAAAAATGCAACAGCGCTGGCAATTTCTTTAACGTCCCCAAGCCGGCTAGCCGGAACCTGGGCTAAAATGCCTGCGCGTTGATCTTCTGTCAACGCCCGTGTCATATCCGTCTCAATAAAGCCAGGTGCCACGACGTTGACCGTAATGCCACGTGAAGCAACTTCACGTGCCAAAGATTTACTAAAACCGATTAGACCGGCTTTAGCCGCCGCGTAGTTTGCCTGCCCTGCATTACCCATGGTACCTACAACAGAACCTATGGTGATGATACGGCCAAACCGCTTTTTCATCATAGCTCGCATTACCGCTTTTGACAGACGGAATACCGAGGTCAGATTAGTGTCCAGAATATCCTGCCACTCATCATCCTTCATTCGCATCAGCAGGTTATCACGCGTAATGCCGGCATTATTCACTAAAATGTCGATTTCGCCAAATGCTTCACGAATCGATTTCAGTACGCTGTCGATAGATTGAGCATCAACAACGTTCAACATGAACCCTTTACCGTTATCACCCAGATACTGACCGATCGCCTGCGCACCGCTTTCGCTGGTGGCCGTACCGATCACTTTAGCACCACGTGCAACAAATGACTCTGCAATAGCTCGGCCAATACCACGGCTTGCACCGGTGACCAGAACAACTTTTCCTTCGAAGCTCATTGTTTTCCTCTTTATTGTTCAAGCGCCGCTGACAGAGTGGCGGTGTCATTGACCGCCGCAGCCGTCAGGGTATCAACAATGCGTTTGGTCAGGCCGGTCAGAACTTTGCCTGGGCCGACCTCCAGCAGTGATGTCACGCCTTCTGCCGCCATGAATTCTACACTTTCCGTCCAGCGTACCGGGCTGTACAGCTGGCGCACCAGCGCGCTGCGAATAGCTTCTGGCGAAGTTTCAGCACGGACATCAACGTTATTGACCACCGGCACCTGCGGCGCACTGAATGTCACGTCCTGCAACGCTACCGCCAGTTTATCGGCAGCAGGTTTCATCAATGCGCAATGCGAAGGAACGCTCACCGGTAATGGCAGCGCACGCTTGGCACCGGCAGCCTTACAGGCAGCCCCCGCGCGTTCAACTGCGTCTTTATTACCCGCAATAACCACTTGCCCCGGCGAATTGAAGTTTACCGGCGAGACCACCTGCCCTTGAGCAGATTCTTCACAGGCTTTGGCAATGGCTTCGTTATCCAGACCGATAATCGCATACATGGCACCGGTACCTTCCGGTACGGCTTCCTGCATCAGTTTACCGCGCAGCTCTACCAAACGGATTGCCGCAGCAAACTCCAGCACGCCCGCACACACCAGCGCTGAGTATTCACCCAGGCTGTGGCCCGCCATCATGGCTGGGGTTTTACCGCCCTGCTGCTGCCAGACGCGAAAAACCGCCACCGATGCCGCCAGCAGTGCTGGCTGGGTCTGCCAGGTTTTGTTCAGTTCTTCTACCGGCCCCTGCTGCACCAGTTGCCACAGATCGTAGCCCAAAGCCGAAGAGGCTTCGCTAAAAGTCTGTTCCACGATCGGAAACTGTGCGGCCAAATCGGCCAACATGCCAACGGTCTGTGATCCTTGACCTGGAAAAACAAAAGCAAATTGCGTCATTTTTATCTTCCTGTTAAATCAAAAACGAACCAGCGCCGAACCCCAGGTAAAGCCGCCGCCAAACGCTTCCAGCAACACCAACTGACCACGCTGGATACGCCCATCGCGCACGGCCTCATCAAGCGCCGACGGTACAGAGGCGGCAGAGGTGTTACCATGACGATCGAGCGTCACCACCACTTTATCCATCCCCATACCCAATTTTTTCGCTGTTGCGCTGATGATACGCAGGTTGGCCTGATGCGGAACCAGCCAATCCAACTCGCTACGATCCAAA
This sequence comes from Serratia sp. YWN4, assembly GCF_055790845.1. Classification (NCBI taxonomy): domain Bacteria; kingdom Pseudomonadati; phylum Pseudomonadota; class Gammaproteobacteria; order Enterobacterales; family Yersiniaceae; genus Serratia; species Serratia sp. YWN4. The sequence continues at coordinate 2,390,404 of NZ_CM147696.1, read as the reverse complement.
TCATTGGCTTTCAGCGTTTCATCAACGATATGTGCCAGTTCAGTCACTGCCACTTTGAAGACTTCATTACCAGCCATGGTGACATAGGCTGGTTGATCCGGGTTCTGACGATCTTTATTCGGCAGCGCCAGAAGATTGCCGTAACGACCGTCGGCATGCAGATGCGTTGAGATAATCCCTGGCTCTTCGGATGCGCCCAGCACTACCGCGCCCGCACCATCACCAAACAGGATGATAGTGCCGCGATCTTCAGGATCCAACGTGCGTGAGAGTACGTCCGAGCCGATCACCAACGCATGTTTCACCGCGCCATTCTTCACATACTGATCGGCCACGCTCAAGGCATAGGTAAAACCGGCGCAGGCCGCAGCAATATCGAAAGCTGCACAATCTTCAATACCCAGCATCTGCTGCAACTGGCAGGCAGAACTTGGGAACGCATGGCTTGAAGTGGTGGTTGCCACAACGATCAGGCCGATATCTTCTTTAGCCACACCGGCCATTTCCATGGCGCGGGTCGCGGCATGGAAGCTCATGGTTGCCACGGTTTCATCGGCAGCAGCAATACGACGCTCACGGATACCGGTACGCGTGACGATCCACTCGTCAGAGGTATCCACCATTTTTTCTAAGTCAGCGTTGGTGCGCACTTGTACGGGTAAATAACTCCCCGTACCGAGAATCTTTGTATACATGTACGATCAGTCACTCTTGGGTAATACAGCTTCAAGGCGCGCAGCAATTCTGTCAGGAACTTGCCGCTGCACCGCCTGCACAGCCTGTTCGATAGCGACCGCGAACGCGCTTTGGTTCGCCGCGCCGTGGCTTTTGATTACGGTGCTCCGCAATCCTAACAGACATGCACCATTATACTGGTCGGGGTTCAGATGACCGAAACGCTTTGCCACCCTTTTTTGCAACCATCGGCCCAACAATTTCAACCACCATGCCTGCTTGCCACCCTCTGAGGATGACTTCAGCAACGATAAGAACATCCTTATCACACCTTCCATGGTTTTCAGGGTGACGTTACCCACGAAACCGTCGCAGACCATGACATCGGTTTTACCGGTGAGCAGATCGTTTCCCTCCAGGTAACCAATATAGTTGATTGCCGGAGTATTTTTTAGCACGGCCGCAGCTTCGCGGATATTATCCAGGCCTTTGGTCTCTTCTTCACCAATGTTGAGCAGCGCTACGCGAGGTTGCGCAATGCCCAACACCTCTTCCGCCATCACCGCCCCCATCACCGCAAATTGCACCAGCATGGTGCTGTCGCACTCCACGTTGGCCCCCAGATCCAGCACCACGGTCTTACTGCGCCGCTGATTCGGTAGCACCGTCATCAGGGCCGGGCGCTCAATGCCATCCAGCGGCTTTATCAGCAATTTGGCCAGCCCCATCAAGGCACCGGTATTACCCGCACTGACACAGGCCTGCGCTTCACCACTTTTAATCAGTTCCAGCGCAATACGCATGGAAGTCCCACGACTAGCGCGGATCGCTTGTGAAGGTTTGGCATCGCCAGCAATAACAAACTCGGCGGGCACAACTTGCAAGCGTTCCAGCAGAAGCGGATCGGCTTTGGCAAGTAAAGGAGAGATGATGTCGGGATCGCCGACGAGCAGGAGATGAAGCTGTAAATTAGAGGCCAGTGCCTGCAATGAAGCAGGCACTGTGACGCAGGGACCGAAGTCCCCGCCCATAGCATCTAACGCCAGGGTTAGACGATTCAAGGTATCGCTAACTTAGCCGATAACCTTGCGACCGCGGTAGAAACCGTCGGCAGTGATGTGGTGACGACGATGAGTTTCACCAGAAGTCGCATCTACAGACAAAGTGGTGGTGGTCAGCGCATCGTGTGAACGACGCATGCCACGTTTGGAACGGGTTGGTTTATTCTGTTGTACGGCCATGGACCTTACTCCTCAATATTACTTACGCTTTAAACTGGCTAATACGGCAAATGGGTTTGGTTTCTCCGCCTCTGGAGGCAGTTTGCCAAACACCATGTCCGCTTCGGACACTTCACAGTGTTCAGATTCATGTACCGGAACGACAGGCAGTGAGAGAATAATTTCATCTTCAATCATTGCCAACAGATCGACTTCGCCAAACTCGTCAACTTCAATCGGTTCGTACGCTTCCGGTAATGCCTCAGCCTGCTCATCATTGACGACCGGGCTAAAACAATACGTTGTGTGAACATGATGCGCGAACGGGACTCCACAGCGTTGACACATTAGCGTTACCGCAACATCTGCCTGCCCTGTTATCACCGCGAGGCGCTGTTTGTCGATATCAAACGACAACGAAACCTCAACATCACTGTCCACACTGACCACGGAGTCGGCAACACGTGTAACCTGCTCAGACGTATAGACACCAGCATAGTCCAGGCGTTTCTGAGCGGTACGTACCGCATCAATGGTCAAGGGTAATTTTACCTTTTGCATAGGGCGCGCATATTAACTTTGTAACGACATAGAGTCAAAGAAAAAGGCCGTAAAACGGCACCTTTCACCAATATTCGCTTCCACAGCGGCCGACAGTTTAAAATGGTCGCCCTATTTACGCTACGGTTTGCGAAAAAAAATTATGCAAAGAATATTACTTGCTTCAACATCGACCTACCGCAAAATGCTGCTGGAAAAATTACAGCTGCCTTTTATTTGCGCAGCCCCACAAGTAGATGAAACTCCACTGGCCGGTGAAAATGCCGAAGCTCTGGTATTACGGCTCGCGGCGGCAAAAGCCCAGGCGCTTGCCATGGCTTATCCTGATCACCTGATTATCGGCTCCGACCAGGTCTGCGTCATCGATGGGCATATCACCGGCAAACCGCACACCGAGGAGAATGCTCGCAGGCAACTGCGCCAAGCCAGCGGCCAAAAAGTCACCTTTTATACCGGACTGGCCCTTTATAATAGCCGCAACCAGCATTTACAGGCGCTGTGTGAGCCCTTCCATGTCCATTTTCGACCGCTAACCGATGCCGAGATCGCAGCCTACGTGCACCTGGAGCAACCCCTTAATTGCGCTGGCAGCTTTAAAAGTGAAGGTTTAGGCATTGCGCTGTTTGAACGGCTTGAAGGGCGCGACCAGAATGCGTTGATTGGTTTACCGCTGATCGCACTGCTGGAAATGTTGCGGGCTGAAGGGATCAACCCGCTGGTATAAGGTTATTTTACGGTTTGTTTACGTAAAACCTGTAGGCAATGCCGCAACTCATCGTCCATCGGCGCTTCGATACGCATCGTTTCGCCAGTGGCCGGGTGTTCAAAGCGTAATGCCGCCGCATGCAGGAACAGACGCTTTAGCCCGCTGCCCGCCAACTGACGATCAAACTCACGGTCACCATAGCGATCGTCAAACGCGATGGGATGCCCGGCATGCAAGGTATGTACGCGGATCTGATGAGTACGCCCGGTGATCGGGCTGGCTTTCACCAGCGTGGCATGCTCGAAGCGCTCTTCCACCTTAAAACGGGTTTCCGAGGGTTTGCCTTCGCTACTGACGCGCACAATACGCTCCCCACTTTGCAGGATGTTTTTCAATAATGGTGCCTGAACCGCCTTACAGTGCGACGGCCACTGGCCGCGCACCAAGGCCAGATAGTCTTTCTGCATCCCTTTAAGGCGCAGTTGCTCATGCAGCGAGCGCAGCGCGGAACGTTTCTTGGCGATCATCAGCACGCCAGACGTATCACGGTCCAGACGGTGTACCAACTCCAGAAAACGTGCCTCCGGCCGTAACGCACGCAACCCTTCGATCACGCCAAAACTCAGGCCGCTGCCGCCGTGTACTGCTGTCCCTGAGGGTTTGTTCAGCAGCAACAGATGGTCGTCCTCATAAAGGATGCAATCGGCTAACGCCGCCACTTTATCCAGCTTGACGGATACCGGCGCGTCCTCACGTTCGGCCACGCGCACCGGGGGAATACGCACCACGTCACCAGCCGCCAGTTTATATTCGGCTTTGATGCGACCTTTATTTACCCGCACCTCACCCTTACGCACGATGCGATAAATCATGCTCTTAGGTACGCCTTTAAGACGGGCCAGCAAAAAGTTGTCGATTCTTTGACCGGCTTCATCGTCAGAAATCGTGATTAATTGTACTGCGGGAATGTTCGTTTTCATGAGGCGGGATTCTAAATAGAGCGAGTAAATAGCGCCACCTCTTTTTATGTGCTTAACTGTCATTCTGACTGCAAGAGAAATTACAGCGAACAATAAGGCAGCAAGCCGGTTTGAACGTTTGCGATTTCTTCCGCAGTTAAGGAAAAGTCACCTTGCTATAACGGTGTCAGCAATGGAATAATGAAGTGACTTTCCGTGCTGATTCCCGTTAAAACAGGGAGAAGTGTGGAATTATACAGTTTGTCTGGTTACACAAAAACGCAGCAATGGCGTAAGACGTAATGTGAAACCAAACAATTAGCGGGCTGCGGGTTGCAGCTTGGCCGGCAAATGGAATCAGATCTGTCGACGTAAATCAGAGGCTATTCCCTGAGTCAAAAAGCGCTGTTTTCACAAAGAAATACAGGCTTACCGAGATAATGCGCCCCTATGCAGGCGACAACCGTGAGGTTGACGGCTTTGCGAGAAGACACGGGGTTTTCGGTTTTTAACCCGGCCATGAGGTTATTTTGCCCGCAGCTTTGTCGATAATGTAAAAATAACGAGTAAGTTAAGATGAAAAGAATGTTGATTAACGCAACTCAGCAGGAAGAGTTGCGTGTTGCCCTTGTAGATGGACAGCGGCTGTACGATCTGGATATTGAAAGTCCAGGCCATGAACAGAAAAAAGCGAATATTTACAAAGGCAAAATCACTCGAATCGAACCCAGTCTTGAAGCAGCGTTTGTAGACTACGGCGCAGAACGACATGGTTTCCTCCCCCTGAAAGAAATCGCTCGCGAATATTTCCCCAGCAATTACTCTTCCCATGGTCGCCCGAACATCAAAGATGTGCTGCGCGAAGGCCAGGAAGTTATCGTTCAGGTTGATAAAGAAGAGCGCGGTAACAAAGGCGCGGCATTAACCACCTTTATCAGTCTGGCTGGCAGTTATTTGGTACTGATGCCGAACAACCCGCGTGCAGGGGGGATTTCCCGCCGCATCGAAGGTGACGATCGTACCGAACTGAAAGAAGCCCTTTCTTCCCTGCAATTGCCAGATGGCATGGGCCTGATTGTCCGTACCGCAGGCGTAGGTAAGTCTGCCGATGCGCTGCAATGGGACCTCTCTTTCCGCCTGAAGCACTGGGAAGCGATTAAAAAAGCCGCCGAAGGCCGCCCTGCGCCATTCCTGATCCATCAGGAAAGTAACGTTATCGTACGTGCCTTCCGCGATTATCTGCGCCCGGACATCGGTGAAATCCTGATCGACAACCCGAAAGTTCTCGATCTGGCCAAGGAGCATATCGCCGCCTTGGGCCGCCCGGATTTCAGCAGCAAAATCAAACTGTACAGCGGTGAAATCCCACTGTTCAGCCATTATCAAATCGAATCGCAGATCGAATCGGCATTCCAGCGTGAAGTGCGTCTGCCTTCTGGTGGTTCCATTGTTATCGACACCACCGAAGCCTTGACCGCTATCGATATCAACTCCGCGCGTGCAACCCGCGGCGGCGATATCGAAGAAACCGCATTTAATACCAACCTGGAAGCGGCAGACGAAATTGCCCGCCAGTTGCGCCTGCGTGACTTAGGCGGCCTGATCGTTATCGACTTTATCGACATGACGCCAGTGCGACATCAGCGTGAAGTGGAAAACCGTCTGCGCGATGCGGTTCGTCAGGATCGTGCCCGTATCCAGATTGGCCGGATCTCTCGTTTTGGCCTGCTGGAAATGTCACGTCAGCGCCTCAGCCCATCACTGGGTGAATCCAGCCATCACGTCTGCCCACGCTGTAGCGGCACCGGAACCATTCGTGATAACGAATCGCTGGCGTTGTCGATTCTGCGTTTGATCGAAGAAGAAGCGCTGAAAGAGAATACTAAAGAAGTTCATGCCATTGTTCCCGTTCAGGTGGCTTCTTACCTGCTGAACGAAAAGCGTGAATCTGTTAGTGCGATCGAAAAACGTCAGGGTGGCGTGAAAGCGATCATCGTGCCTAACGATCAAATGCAGACTCCGCATTATTCGGTGCTGCGCGTGCGTAAGGGCGAAGAAACCCCTACCCTGAGCTACCTGTTGCCGAAGCTGCATGAAGAAGAAATGGCTCAGCCACAGGAAGATGCGCCAATTGAGCGCAAGCGTCCTGAACAACCGGCTCTGGCCTCCTTCTCTTTGGGTGCTGCTGATGCTCCACCTCCGGACGAAGAGCCTGCTGTTGCCAAACCTGTAGCTGCCGTCAAACCGGCAGCACCAGTTGCAGTGGAAACCAAGCCCGGTCTGTTAAGCCGTCTGTTCGGTGGCCTGAAATCTTTCTTCGCCAGCGAAGAAGAACCAAAAACCGAAGCCCAACCGGCCGAAGTCGTTCAGACAGAAAACAGTGACAACCGTCGTCAAGATCGTCGTGGTCAACGCCGTCAGGGCACTGCCCGCAAAGAACGTGGCGAGCGCGGGGATCGTAAAGAGCGTAGCGAGAACCGTGACAATCGCGAACGTGATAACCGTGAACCGCGCGAAAACCGCGAGCCGCGTGAAGGTCGTGACGATCAGCGTCGTAATAACCGCCGCAACGCACAACAAACGGCACCTGTTGTTGTTACCGATGAAGTCCAGACTGAAGAAGCCGCTAAAGCACAGCGTGATGAGCAACAGCAACGCCGTGAACAGCGCTCCGAGCGTCAACGCCGCCGCCAGGAAGAAAAACGCCAGGCTCCGCAAGACGTTAAAGTGCTGGAAACCGTTGATAGTGAAGTTATCAGCAGCGATGAAGATCAGGAAGAGCGTCACCAGCAGCCAATGCAGCGCCGTCAGCGTCGTCCGCTGTCGCAAAAAGTTCGTGTACTGTCTGCGGAAGAGGAACTGCATCGTGCAGCAGAAGAGCTGCTGGCACCAAAAGCACTCCCGGTGAAAACTGAAGTGTCTCAAGTTGCCGTAGTGGCGGAAAGCGTGAAACTGCTGCCTGAAACCGTTGCAGTTCACTCTGACGATAATGCACAGGCAGATAACCGTAATAACGGTGAAAACGGCATGCCACGCCGTTCACGCCGTTCACCGCGACACTTGCGCGTTAGCGGCCAGCGTCGTCGTCGTTATCGTGACGAGCGTTATCCTAACCATTCTCCAATGCCGTTGGCCGGTGCTTTTGCATCACCAGAAATGGCGTCAGGCAAGGTATGGGTAAGTTACCCTGTCACTCAAGTGACGCAACTGACTGAGCCAGCTGAAGTTCAGGTGGAATCTGCTGCTGATATCACAACCGAAGTCGTCGCTGTCGCCAGCATTGCTGCCCCGGTTATTGCGGAAGTCGTGCAGGAGCAGCAAGTGGTTGAAACTCAACCAGTTGTAGAATATGCAGAACCACAAACCGAAGTCAGTCAGGCTACCATCAGCAGCCCAGCGGCCGAAGATGTTGTACAACCTGTAGAAGCTCCGGTTGAAACTGTGGCTGAAACATTCATTAGCCTTGTAGTTGATGTGCCAGCAGAAGTCAAAGCTCCAGCGTTCGCAGCCGTTCCTGAACAGGAATTCGCAGCACAGGCAGAAGTAGAAACTGAAGCGGTTCAAGAAGTGGAACAGGAAACGGTTTCTGCTCCTGTGCAGCAACCGCATGTTGTTGAGCAACCAATGTCTGCGCCTATTCAGAACGTGCCGGATGTGCTCTACAAGCATATTGCTACCGCTCCGATGACCAAGGCACCAGCTCCAAGCTACGAGCCAGAAGCACCGAAGCACAGTGAATGGCAGCGCCCTTCCTTCAATTTTGAAGGCAAAGGTTCTGCTGGTGGCCATGCAGCGGCAAATCAAGCCACTGCGCCTGCCACTAAACCGCAGCCAGTTAACGATTAAGTAACACTCTGCGCGATTAAGAACCCGCCTCTTTTGGCGGGTTAATGAGATGGTCACCCCCACCCTGTGAGCGGTACTCTGACAGGGTGTTTTTTTTCTGAAGGGGATCATCATGCAAAACGTTACACTCATCGGTATCGCTCTCGGCAAGCATTCGTTCCATGTTCACTGTCAGGATAAGTCTGGCAGGGCGCTTCTTCGTAAAAAACTTACTCGAGCCAAGTTATTTGAGTTTCTCGCTGGCTGTTCCTCTGCGACTGTTGTTATGGAGGCCTGTGCCGGTGCGCACTTTATGGCTCGTCGCATATCAGACTTAGGCCATGAGGCCAGGCTTATTTCTCCGCAGTTTGTCCGTCCTTTTGTTAAGAGCAACAAGAATGATTTCGTCGATGCTGAAGCGATATGTGAGGCTGCCTCACGTCCTTCCATGCGGTTTGTACAGCCGAGAACTGAGGCTCAGCAGGCCATGCGAGCTTTACATCGCGTCAGGGAGTCGCTGGTTAGAGACAAGGTCAAAACAACCAACCAGATGCATGCTTTTTTGCTGGAGTTTGGCATCAGCATGCCGGTCGGGATTGCAGTGATAAAACGCCTTGCTGCGGTACTGGCAGATAATGAGCTTCCGCCCTATCTGGCACAACTGCTTATGCGTTTACACGCCCATTACCTTTATCTGGTCGAACAGATCACAGAACTGGAAGTGGCGTTGAAGCAAGAGCTGAGCCGTGATGATACCGGGCAGCGCTTATTGACCATCCCTGGCATCGGTCCTATAACCGCCAGCGTTTTGTCCTCTCACCTGGGGGATGGCAAACAATATGCTCGCAGCCGTGATTTTGCGGCTGCAACAGGTTTAGTTCCCCGACAGCACAGCACTGGCGGGAAAAATACGTTACTGGGGATAAGTAAACGCGGTGATAAAAAGTTGCGCCAGTTGCTTGTTCAGTGTGCCAGGGTTTTTCTCCAGCACATTGACTCCCAGTCAGGACATCTTGCCGACTGGGTCAGAGAGCAACTGACACGAAAGCATTCCAATGTCGTTGCTTGCGCGTTGGCTAACAAACTCGCTCGGATAGCGTGGGCAGTAACGACAGGGCAAACCGTGTTCGAAAGGTAGCGTTAAACCTGCCTTAACCGACAGATTTAACGCTAATTAAAGTAGTTACCCATCTGGTTTTGCGAAGACTGATTATTGATGACATGAACGGCCAAACGGCCTGATGAAAAACCTAACATAAAAAATGGCTCTTGGAAGCCGCCGGGTTTTTTAGGTTTATCAGGCGCGGAACTCATCGTGGCGCGGGCATCCTTGCCCATAGTGACGCCGGATAGATTTAAGCAAGCCCATCATAAATCAAAATCAGTGTTGCAAAAACGGGGGTGACCATAGATTTTTATTCCCGCTGAAAATCAATTCGTCATTAACAAACAGATGCATCCTGAACGCTTTCCGCTTATGCTTACACCCCGGCGTGAATAACCCTCAATTATTCGCTTTTATTACGATATTTTTCTGACCGCCGGAGCTTTGCAACATGACCGCACAACCTCAAGCCCTGAAAATCCGCCGCCCTGACGACTGGCACATCCATCTGCGTGACGATGACATGCTGAAAACGGTTCTGCCTTATACCAGTCAGGTATTTGGTCGGGCGATTGTGATGCCAAACCTGGCACCACCGATCACCACCATCGCGGCAGCCATCAGCTATCGCGATCGTATTCTGGCGGCAATTCCTGCGGAGCATAAATTCACACCGCTGATGACCTGCTATTTAACCGACTCTCTGGCGGCCACAGAGCTGGTTAATGGTTTCGAACAAGGAGTTTTTACCGCTGCCAAGCTGTATCCTGCCAATGCAACGACCAACTCCAGCCACGGCGTCAGTGATATTAAAGCGATCTACCCGCTGCTTGAGCAGATGCAGAAAATAGGCATGCCGCTGTTGATCCACGGTGAAGTGACCGATTCAGCCATCGATATCTTTGACCGTGAGGCACGTTTTATCGATCAGGTAATGGAACCTATCCGCCGCCAATTCCCTGAGCTGAAAATTGTTTTCGAACACATCACTACCCAAGAAGCGGCCCAGTATGTGCAGGAAGGCAATCATTTCCTTGGCGCGACAATCACCCCGCAGCACCTGATGTTCAACCGCAACCATATGCTGGTTGGCGGGATCCGCCCGCATCTGTTCTGCTTGCCCATTCTGAAACGCAACATTCATCAGGAAGCGCTGCGTAAAGCGGTTGCCAGCGGTTCTGAACGGTTCTTCCTGGGTACCGATTCCGCACCCCATGCCAAGCATCGTAAGGAGTCCAGCTGCGGCTGTGCTGGCGTATTCAACGCACCGAGCGCGATGCCCGCTTATGCCACCGTATTCGAACAGCTAGGCGCGCTGGAACATCTCGAAGCCTTCTGTTCGCTGAATGGCCCACGCTTCTACGGTTTACCGGTTAACGAAGACTTTATCGAGCTACAACGCGTAGCGGTAACCCAACCGGAAGAGATCGTGCTGGGCAGTGAATCGCTTGTTCCGTTCTTGGCCGGGGAAAGCATTAATTGGTCTGTGGCAGCCTGTTGATCTTTTTTTAGGTTGGCTCTTGCCTCCGAATACAGGTTACTGTATAAATAAACAGTAAATAGCTTCGGGGGCAATTATGCGTATTGAAGTCACTATCGATAAAACCAAACCACTGCCGCCAGGGGCAATCGAAGCCCTGACTGGCGAATTCAGTAAACGGGTAAACCGCCAGTTCCCTGACACCAGCGTGCAGGTGCGTTATGCCGGAGCCAATGGGCTGTCTGTGCTGGGCGGAGCTAAAACGGATAAAGACCTGATCGAGGAAATACTCCAGGAAACCTGGGAAAGTGCCGACGATTGGTTCAGCGCAGAATAAATAACACTGCAATGCTGTTGTTGCCGGAGGTCGCTCTCCGGCTTTTTTGTTTCTGCCATGTTTGACCCTTGCTGGCATTTCCGCTGATTTAATCATCGAGCTAGAGAACCTTCCCTACCACCAGATCATCAATCCCGTTACGGAATAGAACTTGTGCAGCATATTTTATGGCCTGCTTACGGGTTTGCCTGATAATCGTTCAAATAAGTAATTATTTTTTATAAATTACAGGAAAAGCCCCACAGTTAAGCCGGGGTGCGTATACTGTAACTGTTCTTCACAGCAATAAGTCGCATTGATCCTCGTTAGTAACTCATGCTAGTCACTACTTGATAAGGGGTCTTTATGGACAGAAATGATGAAGTTATTCAGACACATCCGCTTGTTGGCTGGGATATCAGTACCGTCGATGTTTATAATGCCATGATGATTCGTCTTCATTACCTGTCTTCTCTAGACCAAGCAGCCGAAGAAGCTCAAGTGGATCGAACGCTTTGGCTAACCACAGATGTCGCCCGCCAATTGATCAATATCTTAGAGGCTGGCATTGCAAAAATAGAATCAACGGATTACTACGATCTTGACCGAAGAAAACACTGATTCATGCATCACCCCTCTCTAAGGCGCCAGCAACTCTGTGGCGCCTTTTTATTTGGTGCTATTCCTGCACGGCGAGTGCATTGCCGCCGCCAAACTCTTATCATAAAAACCTAGGCCATAGATAACAGAGAAGGTAAGGCGCGTGGAATATGACTTAATCATCGTGGGCAGCGGTTCGGTTGGCGCAGCTGCGGGCTATTACGCCACCAGCAACGGCTTAAAAGTGCTCATGATTGATAGCGCAATACCGCCACACCGTAACGGCAGCCACCATGGCGCTACGCGGATTATCCGCCATGCTTACGGTGAAGGTGAAAAATACGTGCCATTCATTCTGCGCGCCCAGGCGCTGTGGAATGGATTGGAGCAAAAAAGCGGTGAAAAACTGTTCCACCCTTGTGGCGTGCTCAATATGGGCCCACCAGGTTCCGAGTTTATTACTAACGTGCAACACAGTGCAAAAAGCTACAACCTCAACACGCAGTTGCTGAGCACAGAACAAATAAAGCAGCGTTGGGCCGAATTTAATGCTCCTGAGGGCTACATCGGCGTATTCGAACCCGATGCCGGAGTTTTGCTTTCTGAAGTAGCAATTGCCAGCTACATCAGGCTGGCAAGAGAAGCTGGCTGTGCGCAACTGTTCAACTGCCCAGTCAGCGCAGTTGAACCGATTGAAGGTGGTGTAGAAGTCGTAACCGCTGAAGGGCGTTTTCAGGGCCGTAAGGCGGTGATCGCTGCGGGTTCCTGGGTGAAAAACCTGTTGCCACAGTTGCCGATCATGCCACTGCGCAAAGTTTTCTCCTGGTATCAGGCTGACGGTCGTTACAGTGAGAATAATCAATTCCCCGCATTTACCGTCGAAGCATCGGATGGCGGCCGCTACTACGGTTTCCCCTCTGATAATGACGGCTTAAAAGTAGGCAAACACGATGGTGGCCAACCGATTGAAACCGCTGAGCAACGCAGGCCTTTTGGTACTGTCGCCAGCGATGGCGCTGAAGTGTTTGGTTTTCTGCGTCAGTTCCTGCCAGGCGTCGGCGTCTGCTTGCGTGGCGAAGTTTGCAGCTACGACATGAGCCCGGATGAAGACTTTATCATTGATACCCTGCCAGATTGCCAACGGCTGATGGTGATCACTGGCCTGAGCGGTCATGGCTTTAAATTCGCCAGCGTTCTGGGCGAAATTGCAGCACTGTTCGCACAAGACAAGACCTCTCCGTTAGATATTGCCCCTTTCAGCCTGCAACGCTTCTGATCCTCCCCCTCCTGCAACTTGCCAGTTCTGGCTGGTTGCAGGCTAAAACCCAGCAAGGAAATTCATCAATAAGCGAACGAGACACGGATAGAACGCTCTTTACTCTTGAATGTCTTCCCGCGCCAAGCGGCCATCGCCCAGGATCACCGCCCATTTCTGCCCGCCGTCCATCGTTTCCAGCGTGATGCGGGCAATGATGGTCAAGGGCACCGAGAGCAGCATCCCCACCGGCCCCATAAGCCATCCCCAGAATATCAGAGAGAGGAACACCACCAGCGTGGAAAGCCCCAAGCCACGGCCCATAATGCGCGGTTCCAGCATATTGCCGATCACCAGGTTAATCAGGACATATCCCCCTGCCACCACCATGGCATCGCCAAAACCGTTAAACAGCAGAGCTTGAATCAGCGGTGGGATCGCCGCGATAACCGAGCCGATATTAGGGATGAAATTAAACATAAACGCCATCATGCCCCAGATAAACGCAAAGCGGACGCCCACCCAGGTCAGGAATGCCCAGACAATCAGCCCGGTGCCCAAGCTGATAGCCGTTTTGATCACCAGATAGTGCGTCACTCCTTTCAATGCACGTTGAATGGCCGCCATGCCTTCATTAGGTTTGTCCAGCGCCTGCCGCAATTTGTATGGTAAGAGCTGAACTTCAAACAGCATGAATACTACCGTCATCAGTAACAGAAAAATGCTGGTCATGGCGCCGGAAAGATGGCCTAACAGACGGGTGACCAGATTCATCGTGGCACCAGGATCAACAAACTTGACCATGGCATCGGCGGAGATCGTAATATCGATATTGAAACGCTCGGCGTAATATTGCAGTTCGCGTATTTTTTCCAGCATCATGCCGCGATACTGCGGCAGGGAACGAGCAAACTCATTCAAGGAAGAGCCCAACATGCTGATAAACGTCATTAACAGCACGATGACGGTAATCACCAGCAGCATCACGCTCAATCCCCTCGGCACCCGGCAGCGTTCCAGTAATACCACTAACGGATTGAGCACGATAGCAAGGAACACCGCCAGCAGGAAAGGCACCACAATATCCGCAGCAGCCTTGATTCCGGCCAAAATAACCACCAGCATAGCCAGCATCATGATCAAGCGAAGCTTACGGTCATTAAATTCAAAACTGCCCATGAGATTTCCTTGCGTAAAACCGGCCACGCGAACCGTTGATAACTATCATATTAGCAAACTCTGCCGCACTGGCGCAGGTAAATCACCGCCGAACGTAGGGGTAAAATAAGATAATCCCCTTAATGATCCCCTCATTTTTAGAGACTCAAATAATTCCAAGTGTGCGGGTATATAACCGATGCTGCAATGATCCCCTCATTTTTAGAGACTCAAATAATTCCAAGTGTGCGGGTATATAACCGATGCTGCCTCAGGTAATAAGTAAACTTCTCCATCAACAACGTCGCGTAGGCTTCTTTCATTTTAGGCAGCAACTGATAGTAGATGACACCCTGTCGGAAAAATGAATACGTTCGGCTTTTGCTGGTATTGACCTTGATCGTTCGTTCCAGACCCACGCTGTCACCCGCCTTGCCCAGCAGCGTCAACAGGACTATCGCCAGCGCACTGAACAGAAATAATCGGTCGCGTCGTGCCGGATTTTTGACACGAACCTGACCCATTCCCATGCCAAATCTGTAGTCCTTGATGTCCCGAAAACTGCTCTCGATACCCCAGCGCTGACCATACAGACTCAAGGCCTTGGCAGCGCTCAAATCGACGCGATTACTCGCCAGAAACCACGGCTCTTTCATACCGCTCTTGTGACAGCAATAGACCCGCTCGACCCGCTGTCGTTGCCCGGTAAGCTCCACCTCTTTGAGCGTGCGAGTTCGCCCGGTCGGGGTAAGCCATTCAGTCGCCGGCACCTGAGCCATACCTGGGTAGCCAACGAGAATATTGCTTTTAAAACGAATGATATAGGCAAAACCCAACTCTTGTTCAAGACGTTCAAACAACGCCATATAACCGAAGCCACGGTCCGCCACGACGGTGACAAAAACCCCTTGCGGCAAGGTCTTCCTGAGCTTGGTTAACAGCGCCTTTTCATGAGCGTTGCGTTGCCCTTTGAGCAAGGATTTCTGGTGGGTTTTCCACAGGAGCGGCGTGTTGCGTCCATGGTTGGTTTGCAAGCTGATAACCAGGGTGCTGTGGTCATCAGTATCAAACTCAGTCCAATCCATGGAGACGACGATGTCAGTACGTTCAGCCACCACATAGGGAACCCAGTCATCAAACAGGCTCCAGACGTTTAGTTTAGTGTTGGTGAGCAGTCTATCAACCTGCTTGACGGCGTGCTTTCGCTCAAGGCCGCTTGCCAAAGAGAGCCCATTGCCAATTGCATGGATGGCCAATGAGCCCGACTCAATCACCCCGTGGGTTGCATTGGCGAGCGACAATACACGCTTGGCATGCATGTCCTGCCCGAATATGTCATCAATGTGGTTAAGGATTATTTCGTGGTTAAGCATGGAGATTGTCTGCTCGTTATTAGCGGGTCAATAACGGAGATCATACCTCAGAAGCCGTACCATGCCTCACTCATATGAGGGGATAGCTAAGGATAATCCCCCATTTCCCTTAGCAGGATAAATAATCACCAAAGTCGTTAGCGTATTATTTCTCATCGTCTTCAATGATATTTACGCAACATGACAAAACCTGACAATAATAAGTAAAATCAAATAAATTCAACCAGTAATGCGAATTTTATGTTCACAGAAAAATACTCACTCCAACGATTCATTTGATTAAGTTGTCAAGAACTCACACAAATCCACTGATTAATATTATAAAGAAGTAACATAGTTGAATTTATTATTGCTTTTATGTTTTTTAACGTTTAATTATTGCTGCCAGAAAATGAGTCACGTAAGGAAGCCTAATGCTCTGGAAAAATACTGCTGACCGCTTTGGTCATGTTTCTGTTCTGATCCACTGGTTGGTTGCACTGACGGTATACGGGATGTTTGCCCTCGGTCTATGGATGGTCACGCTGGGCTATTACGACGCGTGGTATCACCCGGCACCCGAGATCCACAAAGGCATCGGTGTTCTGCTGTTTATCGTCATGCTGGTGCGAATCATTTGGCGTTTTGTTTCCCCGCCACCCAAACCATTGGCCAGCTATAGCCGTTTCACGCGCGTGAGCGCCGTGCTGGCTCACATCGCGTTATATACCGTGCTGTTTGCCATCCTGATCAGTGGTTACCTGATTTCCACCGCCGATGGTCAGGCGATCAGCGTTTTCGGCTGGTTTGATGTGCCCGCCTCTCTGACCGGTATCCCCCAACAGGCCGATACCGCCGGAACGATTCACCTTTACCTGGCCTGGGCTGTTGTCGTGCTTTCAGCACTGCATGCTCTGGCTGCGCTTAAACATCACTTTATTGATGGTGATGTTACTTTGAAACGGATGCTGGGTCGCAGCGCCGATTAACCTCTTGGTATTATGGAGATTGCTATGTTGAAGAAGACCGTATTAGGCCTCACTGCTGGTGCCCTGCTGTTAAGCGCGGGTTCCGCGTTGGCCGCCAACTTTAAGATCGATAAACAGGGGCAACATGCCTTTATCGAATTCCGCATCCAACACTTGGGTTACAGCTGGTTATATGGTTCTTTCAAGGACTTTGACGGTGGTTTCACCTTCGATGAAAAGGATCCGGCCAAAGATAAAGTGAACGTCACGATCAATACCGCCAGCGTGGACACCAACCACGCAGAACGTGACAAGCACCTGCGCAGCGCTGAATTCCTGAACGTAGAAAAACACAAGCAAGCAACGTTCGAATCCACCGAAGTGAAGAAAAATGGCGATGGCTATGCGGTTGTCGGCAACCTGACGCTGAACGGCGTGACCAAACCGGTCACCCTGGATGCCAAACTGACAGGTCAAGGTAACGATCCTTGGGGTGGCTACCGCGCGGGTTTCGAAGCTAACGGCAAAATCAAGCTGAAAGACTTTGGCATCACCACCGATCTCGGCCCGGCTTCTCAAGACGTTGAGCTGATTATTTCTGTGGAAGGTGTTCGCGAGAAGTAATAAACAAGGGCGCTGATTTCGCACCCCTGCAACATGGGCTCAGTTTTCTGAGCCCTATTTTTTGGGTTCCGGTATGTGCATCGTGGTCTGCAACAATCCCTTGGACTTATTGAAGATTTTGACGCCATTTTCGCGGCCGGCACGGCGTGCGCGCTGCTCATCACGCGGTAACTTCAGTTCTTCACAGCAACTTTCACTGCAACAGCCTGCAAACTTGGTAGCGCAACTCGGGCACTGAATGAACAGCAGATGACAGCCGTCATTCAGGCAATTGGTGTGCGTATCACAGGGCTCGCCGCACTGGTGGCAATGGGCAATCACATCTTCAGAGATACGCTCTCCCATACGCTCGTCAAACACAAAGTTCTTGCCGATAAATTTCAGCGGTAAACCCTGCTCTTTTGCCTTACGGGCATATTCGATGATCCCGCCTTCCACGTGATAAACGTTCTTGAAACCGTTATGCAACATATAGGCGCTGGCTTTTTCACAGCGGATCCCGCCAGTGCAGTACATGACGATATTCTTGTCTTTCTGCTCCTGCAGCATTTCCACCGCCATCGGCAACTGCTCGCGGAAAGTGTCAGAAGGCACTTCGATCGCATGTTCAAAATGCCCGACCTCATACTCGTAGTGATTACGCATATCCACAAACAGAGTATTCGGATCGTCAATCATCTGGTTGACGCGGTCGGCCTGTAAATATTCACCCACATTCGCCGGGTTAAAAGTGGCATCGTCAATACCATCAGCAACGATGCGCTCACGGACTTTCAGACGCAGCACCCAGAAGGATTTACCGTCGTCTTCCAGAGCAATGTTCAGCCGCACCTGATCCAACGCCGGGTGGGCCGCAAATAAGGTGGCTTTGAAGGCGTCAAAATGGCTCTGCGGCACGCTGATCTGCGCATTGATGCCCTCTTTAGCCACATAAATGCGGCCAAAAACCTTCAGCTTATCGAACTGAATATACAGGCTGTCGCGAAACGCCTTAGGGTCATCAAGGGTAAAATATTTATAAAAAGAAACTGTGGTGCGTGGCTCGGTTTCGGCCAGCATACGCGCCTTCAGTTCCTCGTTAGAAATTCGGTTATGTAACACTGGCATGGTGTACTTTCCTGTCTTTCGAGGGGTGACTGATTGAGTGCGTTCAGGCCGCAGGCCCGCGCGCGGCGCACATCATACCCGAAAACACAGCATTACCCAACGGCCATGCTTAGCACACAGCACTTGACGTTATTCGCCAATCCCGATAAGCCTAATCATTACCGTACTCTCTATTCTGACGGACCATGAGGACATTATGAGCCAGCTCTTTACCCCCATCACCCTTGGGCAACTGCGGTTGCCCAACCGCATCATTATCGCGCCAATGTGCCAGTATTCAGCCGATAACGGTAAAGCCACCGAATGGCACACCATGCACCTCGGCCATCTGGCGCTCTCAGGGGCCGGATTGCTGATTGTTGAAGCCACCGCCGTGTCACCAGAAGGCCGGATTTCACCGGGAGATTTAGGCTTGTGGGATGATGCGACCGAACAGGCTCTGGCAGCGGTGATTCAGGCGGTCAAAAAGCACGCTACCATGCCGCTCGGCATCCAATTGGGCCATGCGGGCCGTAAAGCCTCCTGCGCCGTTCCTTGGGAAGGCGGCGGGCAACTTCCCAGCACGGAAGGTGGCTGGCAAACCCTTTCGGCTTCAGGGTTGCCTTTTAATCCTCACGATAAAGCGCCGCAAGCCATGAGCCTGAGGCAAATTGAGCTATTGAAAGCACAGTTTGTCGCCGCCGCACGGCGTGCCGATTGCCTCGGTTTCGATCTGATCGAACTGCACGGTGCGCACGGTTATCTGCTGCATCAGTTCCTCTCGCCGCTGGCTAACCAGCGCGACGATCAATATGGCGGTTCACTGCAAAACCGCATGCGCTTACTGCTGGAAATTTTCAGTGAAGTACGGGCCGTGTTCCCGGCGCAAAAAGCGGTTGGCGTGCGTATTTCCGCCAGCGACTGGGTGGCTGGCGGTTGGGATGAGCGGCAATCTGTTGAACTGGCAACAGCCTTGAAAACGCAGGGCTGTGATTACATTCATATTTCCAGCGGTGGCCTATCACCACAGCAGCAGATCCCGCTTGGCCCGAATTATCAGGTGCCTTTTGCAGCAACCATCATGCATGAAGTCGGCATGCCAACCATCGCCGTGGGGCTAATCACCGAACCAGAACAGGCGGAAGCGATTGTTGCTACCGGCCAGGCTGACATGGTGGCCCTGGCGCGCGGTATTCTCTACAACCCGCGCTGGCCATGGCATGCGGCGGCTAGGTTGGGTGCAAAAGTGCAGGCACCACCACAATATTGGCGTTCAGAACCACATGGGCTAAAGGGGTTGTTTAAAAACGATTAACGGCTGTAGGAGCGGGTCTCAGCGCCCGCTTCGGCCATTCTGCCCGGCGTCTTTTAGCGCTGTTTTTGCTAAAAAAACACCGTTCTAACCCGGTTCAAGGCAAAAAATGGTGTTTTAATGCTGTGAGTTTTCCTGTTGCATTAGAAAAATGTCACAATACACAGCCATAAACGACAGGGAAATCATCACATGAGCCACTCTCTTCGGATTATAGGTTCTGTAGTTTCCCTGTGATTACTGTTAAATGACTGCTTCTAAGCTGAGAACACATGACTCAAGTTCCTTCTTTTAATCGATCTTTACTGCATCCTCGCTACTGGCTCACCTGGTTCGGCATGGGTTTACTGTATTTGCTGGTCCTGCTCCCCTACCCGATTATTTACCACTTGGGTATTGGGCTGGGCCGCTTCTCTATGCGTTTTCTTAAACGCCGAGTCGCCATTGCACGACGTAACCTCGATCTGTGTTTTCCTGAAATGCCAAAAGCCGAGCGTGACGCGTTGATCGTAAAGAACTTTGAGTCGGTGGGCATGGGGTTGTTTGAAACCGGCATGGCCTGGTTCTGGCCGAACTGGCGCATCGAACGCTGGTTTACCATCAGCGGCCTAGAGCACATTGAGCAAGCACGAGCCAACCAGCAAGGCGTATTGCTGATCGGGTTGCATTTTCTAACGCTCGAACTGGGGGCGCGGATTTTTGGTATCCACAATCCAGGTATCGGGGTCTACCGCCCGCATGACAACCCGCTGATGGACTGGCTGCAAACCCGCGGCCGTATGCGTTCCAATAAATCGATGCTGGATCGCAAAGATGTCAAAGGGATGATCCGCGCGCTGAAACAGGGCGAAATCATCTGGTACGCCCCGGATCACGATTACGGCCCGCGCAGCAGTGTGTTCGCTCCGCTGTTTGCGGTCGAAAAAGCCGCCACCACCACCGGCAGCTATATATTGATACGTATGGGCAAGCCAGCCATTATTCCCTTCACTCCACGCCGCCTACCGGAAGGTAAAGGGTATGAATTGATCATGCAACCCGCACTAGAAAACTTCCCGCTGGATAGCGAACATGCAGCCGCTGCGTTTATGAATAAAGTGGTAGAAAAGGAGATCCTGATGGCCCCGGATCAATATATGTGGTTGCACCGCCGCTTCAAAACCCGCCCGGAAGGTGAACCTTCGCTGTATTCAGCGTAACGGTTTTTTACCCGTACCATCTTGAGAAGCAGGGCAAACAGTGTGATGTTATGGTTTTATCATTGGCAAAGGGAGCCACTATGTACGTCGTTAATCTGACCTATCACCGCCCGATTGAAGAAGTCGACAGTCACCTTGAAGGGCATGTCGCCTGGCTGAAGCAACATTATCAGGACGGAACTTTTATCGCCTCGGGCCGCAAGAATCCGCGTATCGGCGGTGTGATCCTGGTGAAAGGTATTGAACGGGCACGGCTGGATGCCATTTTGGCGCAGGATCCGTTCAACGCAGTGGCCCACTATGAAATCACCGATGTCGCCCTCACCCTAACGTCCAGCGGGTTTGAAGCACTGGCTGGCATATAAAAGTTCCGTGGTTCCCGTACGTGCCGCGTGCGGGAATAACCCCCTTCGTTATTTTTAAAACTTTATTTCATTTTCTTACCCATCCCCCTCGCTGGTTAATTGATAACCCGTGCAACTAAGCGCATACTTATCAGGCTATCTATCTGTTTTGCGCTATTACCTCATGTAATTACAAAATTTTTTACTTTCTGCACGGAAACCTATGGCCTTGGCATCAGAACCTGTTAACTGGCAACGTAACCTCTTTATCATCTGGATTGGGTGTTTTCTGGCCGGTGCCGCGTTCAGTCTGATCATGCCATTCCTGCCGTTGTACGTTGAAGCCCTTGGCGTCACCGGCCATCAAGAACTGAATATGTGGTCCGGTCTGGTTTTCAGCATTACCTTCCTGTTTTCAGCCATTGCGTCGCCTTTTTGGGGCGGCCTTGCCGATCGGCATGGACGTAAACTGATGCTGTTACGCTCGGCTTTGGGCATGGCGATTGTGATGGTGCTGATGGGAATGGCGCAAAACATTTGGCAATTTCTGGCGCTGCGGGCGGTGTTGGGGTTGCTGGGCGGTTTTATTCCTAACGCTAACGCGCTGATTGCCACTCAGGTGCCACGCAACCGCAGTGGTTGGGCCTTGGGCACCCTGTCTACCGGTGGCGTCAGCGGCGCGTTGATCGGCCCGTTGATTGGTGGCTTGCTGGCCGACCAGTATGGCTTGCGTCCGGTATTCTTTATCACCGCGGCCGTATTGTTTATCTGCTTCCTGCTGACGTTGTTCTGCGTCAAGGAACAATTCACACCGGTACAAAAAAAAGACATGCTGCACGCGCGCCAGGTATTCGCTTCGCTGAAAAACCCCAAGCTGATCCTCAGCCTGTTTGTCACTTCTATGGTCATCCAGATTGCTACCGGCTCAGTTGCGCCGATTTTGACGCTGTATGTGCGTGATTTAGCCGGCGATATTCACAATCTGGCGTTTATCAGCGGCCTGATCGCCTCGGTGCCCGGCGTTGCGGCGCTGATGAGTGCTCCCAGGTTGGGTAAACTGGGGGATAAAATCGGCCCGGAGCGCATTCTGGTGTGTATGCTGATCGTTTCCGTGCTTCTGCTGATCCCAATGGCATTTGTTCAGGAACCCTGGCAGCTTGGCGTGTTGCGTTTTCTGCTTGGCGCAGCGGATGGCGCATTATTACCCGCGGTGCAAACCCTGTTGCTTTACAACTGTACCAACCAGGTTGCCGGGCGGATATTCAGCTATAACCAATCATTCCGCGATATCGGTAATGTCAGCGGCCCACTGCTAGGCGCGGCGGTATCGGCCAGTTATGGGTTCCGCGCCGTATTCTGCGTCACTGCACTGGTGGTAGTGTTTAACGTTTTCTACTCCTGGTGGTGTTTGCAGCGACGCCCGGCCAGAATGCGCGAAGACAGGCTACAAGAAGAACAATAGCCGGATTTATCGCCACTTACGCCACAACCTCTCAGTTAAGTCCTATTTCACGCACTTTTCCCTGATCAGATCGCACCGATCGCGCACGAGCTAATTTCAGAAAAACCTGATATCAATACTTTGTTTTTAAGAAAGTTAAAAATAACTCAGAGCAATAAACCACCTATTAATGCAAATTCCCTTTTAGACAAAATAAAAACCAAGAAAGTAGATGTTTGTCGACTTTTCGTCTAAAAAATGGGATATAGATACTAGACGAAATTATTGCCCACTAACCAACTGGTTAAAAAATATCACGCCAGAGCTAAAGTTCAGGCCAAGTGAAACAAGGGCCAGCACGTTTTCCATGGTTCACATGCGTTACGGCTGAGGTTTTGTCAGGTAACCCGCGCAAGCTGGGTCACCTTTGTTAAACACACACATACCACAGTACAGCCGCTTTATGGCGGCACATTTTATCGGGAAGATTTTATGCAATCCTCTGTTACACAGAAAGAAAACCGAACCTTCTTCGGCCATCCTTACCCGCTCGGCTCGCTGTTTTTTACCGAGATGTGGGAGCGCTTCTCGTTTTATGGCATCCGCCCATTATTGATCCTGTTTATGGCCGCTACCGTTTATGACGGCGGTATGGGATTGGCACGCGAGAATGCTTCGGCGATCGTCGGTATTTTTGCTGGCAGCATGTACCTGGCCGCCCTGCCTGGCGGTTGGCTGGCAGATAACTGGCTCGGGCAGCAGAAAGCGGTTTGGTATGGCTCGATCCTGATCGCATTCGGCCACCTGTCTATCGCCCTGTCGGCGTTCATGGGTAACGATCTGTTCTTTATCGGCCTGATGTTTATTGTGCTCGGTTCCGGCCTGTTCAAAACCTGTATTTCGGTGATGGTCGGTACGCTGTACAAACAGGGCGACGCACGCCGCGACGGCGGCTTCTCGCTGTTCTACATGGGCATCAATATGGGCTCCTTCCTCGCCCCGTTGATTTCCGGCTGGCTGGTGCGTACGCACGGTTGGCACTGGGGCTTTGGTATCGGTGGGATCGGGATGCTGGTGGCACTGATTATCTTCCGCATCTTTGCCGTGCCATCAATGAAGCGCTATGACAGCGAAGTCGGCCTGGACTCCACCTGGAACAGCCCGGTCGCCAAGAAAAATGGCGTCGGTGCCTGGCTCGTGGCGTTGGCCGTGGGTGTTGCCGTCATCGTTGGCCTGATTTCTCAAGGCATCATCGTGATCAACCCGGTGGCCGTTGCCAGCATGCTGGTTTATGTGATTGCCACCTCGGTCACACTGTACTTTATCTACCTGTTCTTTTTCGCTGGCCTGAGCCGCAAAGAGCGTGCGCGCCTGCTGGTGTGCTTTATCCTGCTGGTTTCTGCCGCCTTCTTCTGGTCTGCTTTCGAACAGAAACCGACATCGTTCAACCTGTTCGCCAACGACTACACCAACCGTATGATCGGTGATTTCGAGATCCCGGCGGTGTGGTTCCAATCGATCAACGCCCTGTTTATTATCCTGCTAGCACCGATCTTTAGCTGGATGTGGCCTGCCTTGGCACGTAACAAGGTGCGCCTGAGCAGCATCACCAAGTTCGTGTTCGGCATTCTCTTTGCGGCCGCAGGTTTTGGCGTGATGATGCTGGCATCCGAAAATGTGCTAAACAGTGGCGGCGCGGGTGTGTCACCGATGTGGCTGGTGGGCAGTATTCTGATGCTGACGCTGGGTGAACTGTGCCTGAGCCCGATTGGCCTGGCGACCATGACCCTGTTGGCACCGGACAGAATGCGCGGCCAGTTGATGGGCCTGTGGTTCTGCGCCAGCGCCTTGGGTAACCTGGCGGCTGGCCTGATCGGTGGCCATGTGAAAGCAGACAAGTTAGAGTTGCTGCCAACCCTGTTCGCCCGTTGCTCTATCGCGCTGGTGATTTGTGCCGCAGTGCTGATTCTGCTGATCGTGCCGATTCGCCGCATGCTGGAGAACACGCAAGGCAAAGCAAACGCGTGATCGGTGTTCTATCACTCTCCAAAGCCAGCGCCTATCGCTGGCTTTTTTATATCTGCCAGGCCTGCTGTTGTAGCACCACGCGATAACCGTCCAAATCCTCGAAGGTTTGCCCATTGGCCTCCCAATAAGGGTTATAAGCCTGCACACGCCGGAACCCGGCAGCCAGCATCTGTTCGCACATCCCTTGCCACTGTTCCGCCTCTGGCAGATAGAACACCAGCAGGTTGTCCTGCGTAGGGGCTTGCCCTACCCGCACACCGCGATGATGGGTAAACTCCAGGTGATAGGCATGCTGCGGATGACCGAGCATGATGCCATCAAAACCCTGATGGTCCTCAAACTCGCCAAGCCGTACAAAACCCAGGCCACAGCAGTACATCTGCGCAATCTCCGGCAACCGATCGGTTGGGCGGGCGATACGTAATACGGCATTGTGCATGTCCATTTTCCCTCCTGTTAGCGTGGAAACAGCATAGCCCTTCCCCTTTAAACCAACGTTCAGTAAATGCGTTTCCCTCGGCCAGCATCTGGTGTCATTGTGCCTGCCATGGCATGCTGCGATGACCGCTTCATGGATGGACACAGGTTCCCCGATGCAATATCTGCCAGAAAATCAGTCTATTATCCCCTTCGCCAAAGATTACCGGCATGGTGACTACGAGCCGGATCACCAGCATAGCTATGCGCAGTTGATCCACAGCCTCAGCGGTGTCGTGCAGGTCAATACCCGAATGGGTAGCTGGGTGGTGCCGCCAAGCCGTGGCGTCTGGCTACCTGCTAACGTGGTGCATAACCTGCGTTTTACCGGCAATGTGGCGGTGAGAACGCTGTTTGTCGATCCGTTGGCGCGTGCCGATTTACCGGTTCTCTGTCAGGTAGTGCAGATCTCCCCATTGCTGCGCGAACTGATCGTCAGCGCGATAGATATTGCTGCCGATTACCGCGCAGGTGGGCGTGAGGAACGCATTATGGAGCTGATCCTTGATGAATTGCGCCTATTGCCGATTCTGCCGCTGAACTTACCAGAACCCCGCGATGGTACGCTGCTGACCTTATGCCGACACATTCAGCAGTCACTGGCACAAACCTGGGAGTTGGAGCTAGCGGCCAAGCAGATCAATATCAGTGGCCGGACGCTATCGCGCCGTTTCCAGCGTGAAACCGGCCTGAGTTTTGCTGATTGGGTGCGGCGGGCGCGTTTGCTCGCGGCGTTAAACGCCCTGGCCGCGGGCAGTTCGGTACTGGAAGTGGCACTGGACCTGGGATATGACAGCCCCAGTGCCTTTAGTTCCATGTTCCGCCGCCTGCTAGGCGTAACGCCCAGCAACTATTTTTCCCAGGCTCAGCCAGTGATTACCTCAAATAGCAGCCAGCAACGTTGAATAATGCCTGCAACGAAGCACTGGCAGAATCAGCGTCGATCCCTACCCCATAGGTGGCTTCGCCATTTTCCACCGTACAACGGAGGTAGGTTACCGCACGGCTGTGGCTCTGATGCCCTAACGTGTGTTCGTGGTAATCGTCTATCGCCAGCACCAGGCCGAAACGCTGGCATAGAGCATCCACCGCGCTGGAAAGTAACCCATTGCCCGCCCCCTGTAACTGCAATTGTTCACCATGCAGGTTAACCAGCGCACTAAAACTGTAGTTATTAGCGCCCTGGCTCTGGGTCTGATAGCTGAGCAACTGTAACGTTGGTTTTTCCACCAAGCCATAGCTGTCGCGGAACAAGCGCCAGATCTGCGCACCGGTCATTTCCTTGCCGCTTTCGTCGGTGGCAAGCTGTACCACTTTGCTAAACGCAATTTGCAACCCACGTGGCAGTACCAACCCGTGATTCTGCTCCAGTAACCAGGCGGCTCCGCTCTTGCCAGACTGGCTGTTAACCCGGATCACCGCTTCGTAATTACAGCCGACATCCGCCGGATCGAGCGGCAGATAAGGCACTTGCCACAGGCCGTCTTTGCGCAGTTGCTGGGCCGCAAAACCTTTTTTAATAGCATCCTGATGCGAACCGGAGAAAGCCGTAAAGATCAACT
Organism: Serratia sp. YWN4; assembly: GCF_055790845.1. Lineage (NCBI taxonomy): Bacteria > Pseudomonadati > Pseudomonadota > Gammaproteobacteria > Enterobacterales > Yersiniaceae > Serratia > Serratia sp. YWN4. The sequence continues at coordinate 2,364,151 of NZ_CM147696.1, read as the reverse complement.
CACCGGCATACGGATGGCGTGGATGCACAGGCAGTTGATTACATTCTTCAACCACCTCAACCACCTGTTTCAAGCGGCTGAAATCCAGCTTGGGAGCGATCCCTTGGGTGTACAGATTCAGTGCCAGCGTCACCAGATCCACATTGCCGGTTCGTTCCCCGTTGCCAAACAGGCAGCCTTCAACCCGATCGGCCCCGGCCAGCATTGCCAGTTCAGCACAGGCCACTCCGGTGCCACGATCGTTATGCGGATGCACGCTGATACACACCTGTGAACGCTGGCTGAAATGGCGGCAGAACCACTCGATTTGATCGGCGTAGATATTTGGCGTGCTCATTTCCACCGTGGCAGGCAGATTGATAATCATTGGCCGTTGCGAACAAGGCTGCCAAACGTCAGCCACCGCTTCGCAAATCTCCAGCGCAAACTCCGGTTCGGTAGCGCTGAAAGTTTCCGGTGAATATTCGAAGGTCCAGGCGGTTTCTGTTTGTTGTTCACACCATTGACGAATACGCCGTGCGCCATTGACCGCCAATGCCACGGTGGCCGCTTTATCCTGCTTGAACACAATGTCACGGAACATTGGCGCGGTGGCGTTGTACAGGTGCACTATCGCACGCGGCGCGCCGTGCAGAGCTTCAAAAGTGCGATCGATCAGTTCGTCTCGCGCCTGAGTTAACACTTGGATTGTCACGTCATTGGGGATCAGCCGTTGCTCAATCAGGCTGCGGACAAAATCAAAATCGGTCTGTGATGCCGAAGGAAAAGCCACTTCGATCTCTTTGAAGCCACATTCCAGCAGTAACTGATAAAACTGATGCTTGCGGGTATTGTCCATGGGATCGGCCAGGGCCTGATTGCCGTCGCGCAGATCGCTGGAACACCAACGGGGAGCCGATTGCTGGGTGCGGCCAGGCCATTGGCGGCCCGGTAAATCTATCGTCGGAAATGGACGATACTTGGTTGCAGGATGGGTTAACATCAGGATTCTCCTCAAGAAATAGGGCTGTACCCTGCCATTATTTCCTGCCAGAGCACGTCTTGCTCCCGCTTAACGGACAATCATCGTCGCAAAACAGACAATATATCTGCCCTAACTATCCACCACGCTTATTCATAAGGCCCATGCCTGGCGTCAAACGGCAGCATAAAAGTATCCACCACCATCGACAGCGGTACATCAATCACCGTGACATAGCGCCAAGACGTGTCGCGTAAATCCCACTGTACCCCTGGATAGTATTGGTGCCCATGGCCAGCTCCGGGTACGGTGCGGCTGATGATGCTGCCACAACCGGATAATGCCGCGATGCTGCTGGTTAACAGCACCAAACGTGCTAACAATTTGATATGTAACAACGTGATTCTTCACCTTGATTGTTCAGGGAATAAGCAATGCTAGCGTGGATTTTAACATGGTTTTTTCTGAAACAAAGTAAGAGGTTTGAACCTGCCATTCAGCGCTGGCCACAGAGGTTGATACAAAGTTATGCTGGAGCATATCGCATTGAGTTGTTATAACTACAGGGCATAAGTAAAAATCCACGTCCCTACCTTAGGGTAGCGATTGGGCTGATAGACCCAAGGGGATGCGTTACGCCCCTTCCGCCACAACAGAGAGGATTTTTAATGACTGATAAAGACACCACGGCCACCGCAGCAGTACCGGAAAACGCGACCCTGCTGAAAATTCTGGGCAGGTTGCTCTCAGCTCTGGATGCCTCCATCAGTGGTAAAGAACGCAGCGTATTGGTGGCTGAACTGGCTAATCTCAATCTCGATGGGATCTCAGAAGCAGAGAGGAAACTGGCAGCTGAGTTGATCAAACGTGCCTTACAATCACTCGATCATTAAAATCCACCGGCAAACCATTAAATCTCCGTCGGGGTTTAATGGTTTTTCACCGCTAAGCCTTGTCCACCGCCAGAGTTTATTATCATCCCTATCTATCAATCAGCTGATTAATAGAGATAAAAGACAGAAATAGCCCCCTTTCACCTCGATTTTCTGTAAATCTCTCTCGAGATAGCAATAATAGCTCAATTCTTTTGGTAATCAGCCTTGGCGTTTTACCAGAAAAACAGGCTATTATTATGCAGAGCTGATGCTCTGATGCACTCTTCCTTTCATTCTGCCCACAGGAGATCGCTATTTTGGATGCCAGCACGATCAACAACTTGTTCATCATCGGTGCCGTGTTGGTGGGAGCAAGTATTTTCCTCAGTTCTTTCTCCTCAAAATTAGGCATTCCAATTCTGGTGATCTTCCTGGCAATCGGCATGCTGGCAGGTGTCGATGGCCCAGGGGGGATCGTTTTTGACAACTATCCTGCCGCCTATCTGGTCAGTAACCTGGCCCTTGCCGTGATCCTGCTTGATGGTGGCATGCGCACCCGCGTCAGTTCATTCCGTGTCGCCTTGTGGCCAGCATTATCCCTGGCCACCTTCGGCGTGGTGATCACCGCCGGGTTGACCGGGATGGCAGCCGCCTGGCTGTTTAACCTTGATCTGATTCAGGGATTGCTGATTGGTGCCATCATTGGTTCCACCGATGCGGCAGCCGTGTTCTCACTGCTGGGTGGCAAAGGGCTGAACGAACGTGTCAGCGCCACGCTGGAAATTGAATCCGGCAGCAACGATCCCATGGCCATGTTTTTGACCGTTACGCTGATCGCCATGATTGCCGCAGGGGAAACCTCCCTGAGCTGGATGTTCCTGGTTCACCTGTTGCAACAGTTCGGTGTGGGGATTGTTTTAGGTCTCGGCGGCGGTTGGCTGTTGCTGACGCTGATCAACCATATCAAGCTGGCAGAAGGACTCTATCCTCTGCTGGCAGTCAGCGGCGGTATTCTGATCTTCGCGCTCACCACTGCGCTGGACGGCAGCGGCATTCTGGCCGTTTATATGTGTGGCCTAATGCTGGGCAACCGCCCCATCCGCAACCGCCACGGTATCGTGCAAACCTTCGACGGGCTGGCTTGGCTCAGCCAGATCGGTATGTTCCTGGTTCTGGGGCTGTTGCTTAATCCACACGACCTGTTACCGATCGCCATCCCGGCCCTGCTGCTTTCGCTGTGGATGATCCTGTTTGCACGGCCGCTCTCGGTATTTCTCGGTTTGCTGCCGTTTCGCAACTTTACCTTGCGCGAACGGGTGTTTATCTCCTGGGTCGGGTTACGTGGCGCAGTACCGGTGATCCTCGCCGTTTTCCCGATGATGGCAGGGTTACCGAATGCAAGTCTGTTCTTCAATGTCGCTTTCTTCGTGGTGCTGGTTTCGCTGCTGCTGCAAGGCACCACGCTCTCTTTCGCGGCCAGAAAAGCCAAAGTGGTAGTGCCACCGGCACCGACGCCGATTTCCCGCGTGGGATTGGATGTTCATCCAGACAACCAGTGGGAGCAGTTTATTTATCAGCTGACATCAGAAAACTGGTGCGTTGGCGCAGTGCTGCGTGAACTCAAAATGCCACCAGGCACCCATATTGCTGCCCTGTTCCGTGGCAAAGAGCTATTACACCCGAGCGGCAGTACCCGTTTGCTTGATGGTGATATTTTGTGTGTTATCGGCCATGAGCACGATCTCCCCATGCTCGGTAGATTGTTCAGTCAAGCCCCTCCTGTCACACGCGATGAGCGTTTTTTCGGCGATTTCATTCTGCAATCCGATGCACGCCTGAGTGATATTTCACAGCTCTATGGCCTAAATATGCAGGAAGGTATTGATAGCCAGCAGACGCTCGGCCAATTTGTTACTGAGTTGATTGGCGGTGAAGCCGTTCTGGGTGACCAGGTGGAGTGGGATGGCCTAACCTGGACCATCGCAGAGATGGAAGCGAATAAAATCAGCAAGATCGGTGTCAAGATCGTTACCGATTAAGCCCAATCAGTCACTACCGCAACGCTAATCACAATACTCCGGGAACTTATCCTTCCCGGAAAACTCCTAATGATAGTCATTATCAAGAACCAGATACTCCGCCTGCCGCAATACCTGAGTCAACCGCACAAGATCAGGCTGTAACCTTGTGCTGTGATGGCTCGGAGTCTCGCCAATTGGGTTCATAACATGCTGATTAGGTAAGATAACGTGACACAACAAGAAAAAGAGAAAGACATTCTGGGAAAGATTTTACTCACGGTTTCAGCACTGTGCGCCGCCGCCGTAGCGGGGCTACTGCTATGGGGATTTATGCTGGATTGATCCGATGAGTTCCTGCTGGAACGTGATAACAATTTTGTTACAATGTAACTACACCATCAGATACCGGTTGAGCGTATGCTTAATCTGCATTGATAAAAACAATAAGTCGCCCTCATACTCAAGTGTTATGCCCGTCTAAACCACGGGCTTTTTTTTAAGTCTTACTCACCAGGCGTAAAAAAACCGCCGCAGCGGTTTTTTATTGGAGTCACGATCAGATTTTGCAACCTTCGCAGTCCGCTTCATCCTCAAGGATTTCTGGAACCTCTTTGGCCTTTTGAGCCGCTTTCTCTTCAGCTTTCGCTAATTCGGCATCAATATCAAAATCGAAAATGTCATCACTCATCGTAATTCCTCAAACTAACCTGTTTCAAATGGCGATTATAATCGACATCCGCACAGGCGCAAACCCTTCAGTTCAGCGCGGCCAGCGTTGCCGATGGGCTACCTGGCTTCTTTGAATACGCCAGATCGTAAACATCGTAAAAATCGATCTCACCCTTGTTGGCGATGATTTCCTGCATCCGCGCTTTTAACGCCATGCTGATAGAAGGCTCGTTAAGCAATTCCTGTACGGCCTGCGGTGACAATGCGCGGGTAAAATACCATTCACCGTTGTAGCAGACGCGTAAATCCAACACGCCAATATCTTCAAAACGGTAAACCGGTTTAATCTCAAGCAACAGCATGGCAAACATGAAAAGCACAAAAGCCGTAAAACCAAAGAACGCCAATAGCCCCATGTAAGGCACCGGATACATCACAGCAACCACGGCCAAATAGCCTGCGAACATGGCCAGACACAGATAGCGATGGTTGCGTGCAAACTCACTGTTGAATCGCGGTTTGCCATCACGCCCCTCTTGCTGGTTAATCTGCTCGATTTCTTTCACCAAGATGTTTTTGATCGTATCCATCGTAATAACCTTTGCATAAATGCATCATTACTATTCCCAAAGAACTTGGAGTTGCTGCCCGCAACGCTGCGGCTTCAAGCAATAAGGGGATATCACCAATATCTGTTCACGCTAACACAAGTACAGTTTAGCAAGGTAGATCAGTTACGATACTATCCACCCTAAACTGTTATATCTCGGACTCACCGCGATTGTGATACTTTCCCTTGGGCAACCATAAACATGCGTTGAGCAACATCATCAGCCTGCTTGATTTTACGCTTCTTCGGTTCATCACAACGCTGCGCGGCGCGCACGTAGGCAATTTCATGGGCCTGATCGATCATCGCAATAATCTTGTCGCGTGTAGATTTATCCAGATTACCCAGGATGGTAGTGATAATGGCTTGATAGGCATTTGAGGCGGCGGTCAGTGACTGTTCTCTGGCCTCCAATGCTGCAACACGTTGCAACAACGCCTGAAGCAGTTCGGACTCAGACATATGAACCTCCTGTTGCCCAGCAGCACATCTGCCTGTTTACAGTTTAGCAAAAGATAGAGCCCAGTAACTTGAAGGATGATGAGCAGGCTCATTAATCAAGAATGACTAATTCCCCTTGTCTATAATTACCCGCGATGAGCAATTAATTCAACACATCAATAAAAGTATCAATTTACATTCGATATTAAAATCTTACGCGTTTTACGCCAATTGCTTTATTCTTTAAGATGATGATTCACCAAAGGTGTCCGATTGCCGCTGACGTAATCTGCATAAAACCATGGTCAATAAAAAACAAACGTTAGTCGTTATCAATCTTTGCAGTTTTTTGGTTCTGCTTTATAGCCTTTCGATGCTCCCTCCGATGCTAATGGCTCTTATTTACAAAGAAAGTAGTCTGTTTTCATTTTTCTACACCTTGATTATCGCCAGTTTGCTGGGTGGTGCCTGTTGGCAGGCCTCGCGTCAAAAGAAAGTGCAACTGCGTACTCAAGATGGTTTTTTGATCATCGTACTCTTTTGGATATTCTTCTCCCTTATCAGTGCTCTGCCGTTATGGCTGGATGACGCCCTGAATATCAGCCTGACAGACGCCATATTCGAAGGCGTATCTGGTATCACCACAACGGGAGCCTCGGTACTGAATGATATTAGCGATGTCCCAAAATCCATTCTCTATTACCGCGCTCAACTTAACTTTATCGGTGGTTTGGGCGTCATTGTGCTGGCGGTGGCGATACTGCCATTACTGGGCATTGGTGGCACCAAACTGTATCAATCCGAAATGCCAGGCCCATTTAAAGAAGAACGCCTGACCCCGCGCTTGGCCGATACGGCCAAAAGTCTGTGGTCAACCTATATGCTGCTTGGGTTGCTTTGCGTTCTGGCGTTCCGTCTGGCTGGCATGCCGTGGTTTGACGCTTTATGCCATGCCCTTTCGACGGTTTCGTTAGGCGGATTTTCTACCCGTAACGAAAGCCTGGGTTTTTATGACAGCGCCGCCGTCGAAATGGTTGGCGGTCTTTTCTCAATACTCGCGGCCGTCAACTTTACGCTTTATTTTGTCGCCGCTCAGCGCCGCAGCCTACAACCCTTATACAAAAACCCTGAATTACGCTTCTTTCTGTTGGCGCTTGCCATTGTGATGGCGTTGGTATGCCTACAACTCTTCAGTTCAACGATGTACGGCGTCAAAGATGCTTTTGTCCATGGATTCCTGCTCACCAGTTCAATGATGACCGATAACGGATTGGCAACCGCAGATTACGCTAAACTGCCATCTCACACGGTGATCATACTGCTCGCGTCCAGCTTCTTTGGCGGCTGTGTAGGTTCTACCTGCGGCGGGATCAAAGCGCTACGTTTCCTGATCATGTACAAACAGAGTCGGCGTGAAATCCACCAGATGTTGCACCCTAATGCGGTTTATACCATCAAGGTAGGAAATACGCCCATTCAGGATCGGGTCTTACGCTCAGTGTGGAGTTTTTTCTTTCTCTATATCTTTTTCAGCTGTTTCTTTATTTGGGCGTTAAACCTGATGGGTTACGACCTGATGACTTCTTTCGCCACTGTCGCAGCCTGTATTAACAATATGGGCTTAGGGTTTGGCGAAACCGCAGTTGGCTTTGGAACCTTAAGTTCACCGGCCAAATGGCTGATGTGTGCCGCAATGCTGTTTGGCAGACTGGAGATTTACCCCATTCTTATCCTGTGCTCGCGCACGTTCTGGCGCTCCTAATCTGGAAGGCTAGGTATATCGTTCTAACTCTATCTCGCCGAGCATAAGCACCTGTATAACCTCTTTACTGAAGGATAACTCATATCATTCAAGGTGATATGGCAATGTTTTTGAGCGTTCATCCCAAAGAAAACAGCCTATACAGAAAGTGATTATTGATGATTTTCTGTATAGGATTTCGTTAAAAATTAACTTCCAATACACTGAATTGATTAGATTATGTTCAGATAAGGTAAGTTTTGAGCAAACAACAAGAGCACTCGGTGGATTAAGCAATTTTTTGTTGCCAACCTTTTTTAATTAGTACATAATCCCGCACATCGAAAGCACATGTAGTTAAGAAAATTTAGTGTTTTCAGAGGCATAAAGCATAGATTTGAATATTTATGCCATCAAAATTCAATAAGGCTGGTGCATCACGAGTCTTAGCCTGAAAAGGCAAACAGAATTAAGGCGCGTTAACAAAGCGGTTATGTAGCGGATTGCAAATCCGTCTAGTCCGGTTCGACTCCGGAACGCGCCTCCAAATTCCCCGAGCCCGGGTGGTGAAATCGGTAGACACAAGGGATTTAAAATCCCTCGGCTTATGGCTGTGCGGGTTCAAGTCCCGCCCCGGGTACCATTACGAAATCAATAGACGTCAACAGGCGTCTATTTTTTTGTTTAAAATCTACGAGTTACTCGCTTTTCCCTCCATCATCAACTCTTTGCAAATCAACCGATATCAAGATCTGAGTATGTAGGTTGTTTCTCTACTTAATGGCGATTCATCGCAAACACGTCGGAAGATGCCGCCTTATTTGTTAAGGCCGCATTGGCTTGCATGATTCTGCATTTTCGACTTGAAAGTTGCTCGATAGCACCGGATTTCGATGGGGAGCATGAGGCGAAAAAAAAGACCAAATAATGAAATTTAGTCTTTTTTCAAGAAGCTATAGAGATTAATAATACTCTACAGAGTAAGAATTTGGAGCGGGAAACGAGGCCCGACCAAATCTCTTCAACTCGCTGAAATCCGAACAGTTTTTCCTCTCTGTTCCGAGTCACTGGACTTATTTTAGACTTGTTTTGCTGTGTCTACAAGTTGGTTCGTAAATGGGCTGTTTTATTGCGGTTTGAGGCGGATTGTATAGCAGGGAAATTTTTACTGCCAGCAGGGTAAAAAAGGAACAGGGAGGCATCTTTGCCTCCCTGTTGAGGGTGTCTGCTCTGGTTCAGGGCAGATGCGTCATTGTGGTTTGATGGCCTAGTCTGTGCAGGGCTTGGTGTTTTTTGGTTCCCGGTGTTGGTTCAGGTTCACGATAGCGGGATGTAAACGGTTTGTGAAATGGGTTGTGCCGATCAGTTTCCGGTTATTGATCGGTGCGACCGATCAGATTTTGTGCTGGTACAGGGTGCCTGCTATGCGGTGCTCCAGTGTATGCGCAGGTTCTGACTAGCTGGCCCCCTTCCCTGCCCGAATCCGCGCTTACAATCGATAAGGGGCGATGCTATATTGGCAGGCACTTGTTTTGACTGATGGTTGTCTTTTATTCATGGAAATCCGACTTGGTAAGAATGATAAGCGCACGATTGAAGGGACGAATGATGTCTACGGCATCATGCAGCGTATCCTGTTGCGTGAGAATAAGATCGATCAGGAGAAGGAGCATTTCTGGATTATCGGGATGAATGAGGCCGGGTATATCCTCTATATTGAACTGGTGGCGCTGGGTACGTTCCGCGCTGTCAATATTGAGCCGATGAATGTCTATCGAATTGCGGTGATGAAGAATGCTTCGCGGGTGATTGCGGTGCATAACCATCCTTCCGGCAGTTTGAAACCTTCTGAGGCTGATCTGGATACGACGGATTGTCTGATTCAGGTGGGGCGGATTTTAAATATTGAGTTTGTTGATCATCTGATTATTACGCCGGTTGTGTATATGAGTTTCCGGGCGGAAGGGTTTATGGATAAGCTGGAGGCCAGTCTTAAGTATGTGCCGACTTATCAGATTATTGAAAAGATCAGGAAGGAAGAGAAGGCGATTGCGAGAGATGCAATAAAAACAGCCAAAGATGCGGAAAAAGCGGCTAAAGAACAAGCTAAAACGCTTGCCACTGCTTTGCTTGATAAAGGGGTCGATTTAGAATCCATCGCCAAAATTCTGGATATCTCCCCTAAAGCGGCTGAAAGAATCATTAGCAAAAAATAATAATTTGGAATATTCAGGATGGCAAGCAATGCTATCTTAATAACATCCACCTGAGGGATTACCAATTGACCTCATGGAGAAAATTTTAGTAAATTGATTGCATACAAAATACGCTATGATGAAGACTTTCATTAACACACCCTGCTGTTAGTAATACCTTCATTTTGACTTAGTGGTCTTGCAGAGTCGGCAAGCCCGTTTCTGGCTGTTGCAGACTGCCAGATTAAATTTAGCCGCACCTTATTGGAAAGCACTATAAGATTGAGCAGTGACTAACCCAAGAGAGCTTATTTAACCAAAAACCGATAACATATCTCTAAATATCTGCTATCAGTCTATAATTTTCAGAGTTACTTCTTCCCCATTTACATATTTTTTTATGTCGTCGTAACTATTAAATTCAATTTCATTATAAGTTATTTCAGCTTTATCTCCAGGGACACATTGTTTCCCATATGGATTTGATATTTCAATTATTTTTCTAATGCCTTCATATATCCATTGAGCAGGCTTATCATCCCAAAAGAATGTCCCATCACTATCGCCCTGATGATTAAGCCCAAGTTCTTCCGCTTTTTTTTCAAGCTCTTCAGGAGTATCTCCTGTGATCAGATATACATTTTCCCAGGCAGGGAAATTTTTTTGACTTTCATCTTTTAACCTGACTGTCATTAATACATGTGCGGCATACCACTTCATATAACAGGCTCCAGCATTAATCTCAGTAATGGTTCTTTCTTTTATTAATATTTCTACAATGCATAAATTTTTGTGCTTCTATTATATCTGAAATTTTTTTCTGATTTGTTTCACATCCAAGCATCTCTTCTAATTCATCACAAGGATCTCTACCACTTCCCTGAGCATTAACTTTTGCAAGTTCTGTGGCCCAATTGCGCCCAGATTCTTTTCCTTTCCTTGCCTCAACCGGATCAGGAGCAGTCATCGGCCCCCCATTATTCTCCGTTTCACCAGGAATAATAATTGGTGGGATGGGAATAGGAACGGGCTTGGGTGCTGTGATGATCCCTGCTTCAATGCATACTGCAGCATTCGCAGGATTTGCGCAGGCTGCTATGGATTGTAACCCCTGAGGATCGACATAGCTTAGTGGGTTCCCCCCCACATAGGCATAGGTATTCATCCCGCCTCTGAGCCCAATGGGGTCAGACTGGATATACCTGCCTGTCCGTGAGTTGTAATCCCGAAAGTAGTTGTAGAAGAGGTCGGTTTCCGCGTCGTAATACTGTCCGGGGAATCGGAGGTTGAATTCAAATTCGCCGAGGTTTTCCGGGTTGGTGTTCGGCGGGGTGTCGCCGAACGGGCCATAGCCCCATGTCCATCTTGTTCTGTTCTGGGTGTCGCTGACTCTTCTGGATGCCCCAAGGTGATCGGTTTCGATAGCGTAGAGTTGGCTGGTTGCGCCGTTGTAGACTTTCATTGCAACCGGAATGCTTTCAAGCCAGACGTATTCAGCTATCGGTTCTGCTGTGGTGGCGTTGTATTCGCCGATCAGCCGCCCGTCGGTGTCGTAGTTGAAGTAGCGTGCGGTGCTGGCGTTGCGTTTGTAGTAGCGCTGCCCTAATCCGTTGTGTTCGTATTGAATGCCACCCGGTTCGACTCTCTGGAGGCGGCCTGTGCCGTCATAGGTGTATTGAAACTGTCCGTCGCTGGTGAGGTTGCCTGCGGCATCGTAGGCGAGTTGCTGGACGTCAATGTGGGTGAGGCGGTTGGTTTGTGGGGCGTAGGTATACGGGGTGTAGATGCCGTTTGTGGTTTGTCCGGTACGGTTGCCATTGGTGTCGTAGGTGTAGGTGAGTGTGGTGCTGGGGGTGGTGTAGGCGGTGAGTCGTCCGGCTGCGTCATAATCGTGGGTGCGGGTGGCTCTTTTGTCTTTGAGGGTGGTGATCCGCCCTGCGCCGTCGTGGATGAGTTCGACGGTGTCATTGCCCAGGGTGTAGGCAACGGTTTGTCCGGCGGTGTCGGTGGCGCGGATGCTGTCAATGCCGTTGGCGAGGGTCCAGGCGCTGGGAGGGCCAAAGGGTTCGTATTCGATGTTGGCGGCAACGGGGATGCCATCCAGTTTGATGTCTGTGAGCTGACCCGTATTGTCGTAGGTGTACTGGAGTCTCGCGCCGGAGGGATAAATGAGTGCGGTTATCTGGCCGGTGGTGGGTTTCTGTTCCCATTCGGTAATGAAGGTTTTGACGATCCGGTTGGCATCAAGGGTGACGCGCTGGCGCTGGATTTTGCCATCCAGAAAGTAGTCGTAGAGGGTGTTGCTGCGCCCCCAGAAGGGGGCTTCGATCCGGTAGGTGCTGATCTGGGCCAGTCGGCGAATTGCATAGGTGACGCTGTCAGCATTATTTAACGGTTTGTCCCATCCGTAGCGGATTTCGTTGTGGGTCGTGCCATTGGGACGACGCCAGGTTTCTTGTGCCAGACGCCCGATGACATCATAGGTGTATTCTGTTTTGTAGTTACGCGGATCGAGCCGCTGGATGAGTTCTCCTCCATCGTTGTAGGTGTAGGTGGTGGTGCCGCGATCCGGGCTGGTTTCGGTGAGTACCTGATCGAATCCGTTATAGGTGTAGGTGGTGGTGGCACCATTGGGGGCGGTGACGCTGATCGGGTTGCCCCGCAGGTCACGAATGATTTGGGTGGCACCGTTTGCGCCGTCGGTCTGGGTGGTGAGGTTGCCCAGACGGTCCCACTGGTAGCGCTCTGACTGGTTCAGGCCGTTGATCTGGCGGGTAACCTGCCCTTCGGCGTCGTATTCAATGGTGATGGTGACGGGGGGATTGGCGGGTATCTGGGCGTGTGCGATGTTGTAGAAAGCGGTGAATATGCACAGAAAGGTCAGGAAAGGTGTTTTGTGGGTCATTATTTATCGGTGGGCTGTTATTGCTGGCAAGCGAGGGTAGGCAGAAAAGGCTTATGTATTTTCGTTAATTCGATGGCATTTAAAAGGATATATCTTATTAGGTCAACGCTTCCGGTTATCTGAGCGCTCAGTATGACAGGCAGCAATATTCATATTGATTATGAACTGCTGTTTTTCCTGTTTCCCAAGCGCTCAGAATGGTTCCGGTTTATTACATTCCCATATCCAGATAGGACGGTTCTGTCAGGGAGCATTCTTCCGCTGAAATAATGGAAGAGGCAATAATAGTCATGGAAGGCTTTTTATTGCCTGCAAACGGGATCTGGATTTTTATTGTTTGTGTATAGAGCGGCCCCCATTCGCCCAGCGTAAGCGGTTTTGACTGTTCTTTTAAGGCTGTTCTTTCCAGCAGTAAAGCGGTTGCGTGTTGTGGGTCAAGGTCTTTGTTTTTTTGAACAAGCTGCTGAATAACTTTTTGGGCAGCCCATGATTCAACGGTAGCACAGTAATCCAGTGCTTTTGAGGTGGCGGCGCTGATGCCGGGTATCGCTAACAGGATAAGGATAAGCAGTTTTTTCATTATTCGACCACCAGTTCACGATCAATGGAGCTGATGATTTCACGCCGTGCATTGGGGCCAACGATGATGCAACCTTCTGAGGCGTTGCCCGGATCGCGCACGCTGTCTCCGTGGATTCTGAACGCATCTCTGCCATACATGTGATTCCCGCCGGAGGGTTCCAGTATGATGGTCATTGGCCCTTTTGAATTGGTATTGCCTCCTATGGTGTATCGTCCGCGTGGTATCGGCCCCTGCCCCCGTACTGATTCCGATGCCGGGTTGTTTTTATGCAGTCCTTTACCGCTGTAGCCACGCGCAACCAGTGTTCCATTATGGTACAGCTCACCGGAGTATTGATGATAAACCCATGCCATGTTGTTATGTCCTTATTTTGATTAAGTTCCAGTCAAGAATAGAATAGTGTTTTCATGTGGCAGGGTTGTAATGCTTCCGGCTGTTTTTGCACGAAATGTGATCGGTATCGCATGAGTTTGAAATACGGTTACCGAATTTCTTGAAGGGGTTACGCCAATTTGTTTATGCCCCCGTAGACCTGCTTTACATACCGCCCTCTTCCGTCACCATGGCCCAGATCCATCGATGTTAAGGCTAAGGCTTCTTTTTCGGTGTAGCCCTGTTGTGTGTAGTGGTGAATGGCTTCCTGCGCCCAGGCATAGCGGAGGCTGTGCGGTGAATGTTTTCCTTTCAGCCCTATTCTGCCTGTCTGGTTGCGCCAGTAGGTCATGGCCTGTTTGAGGTCGGGTTTGTCAATCAAGCGGTCATTTCTTTGTTTGGCGATGTGCAAAGCATGGGTTACGGCCTGCTGTACCCTTTCCCGGTCAATGATATGGGTGTCTCTCGGTTTACCGGTTTTGGTGCCAAAGACGACGGTTAGCTGTTGTTTGCCCTGTTTAAGGGCTTTGTGCCAGGTTTGCAGGGATTGAACACTTTGAACGGCTTCTTCACCTCTTAAGCCCATCACACGAGCGAGCCGAATCGCTGCCGCCAGCCCTTGATCTTTTGCTTCTGCGGTCTGCATGACCTGCTGGTAGTGTTCGGGTGTAATGGCGGTGCGGGTGCCGTCACGGCTGGTGTCGTGAATATTGAGGGTTTGATTGCTGAGTTGGGGGGATTCAACAAGTTTGTATCTGCCTGCCTGTTTGAGTACGCCCCGAATGGCGGACATTTCGTTTTGCAGGGTGCGTTTGTCGATGCCCTGCGCCAGTCTATTCTGGATGTAGTGCTGGATGTGCCGGGTTTTAAGGTGGTCGATGTGTTTGATCTGGATGTTGTGCTGCCGGAGTTCGGTGTACAGGCGTTCGATGATGATGATGCGGTCATGGACGGTTTTATGGCTACCGCCTGCCTGTCGAGCAAGGTGTTTTAGGGCTGTACGCAATTTGGTGTTCATGCTCTGGTTCCTCTGCTGTTCCTGTACTGCAATTTCCGGGCGCGTGGTTTGTGGAAAGCAAGACAGCCGCTTTCCGTGAGCGATACCTGTGCACCCGGTGGGATGCGGTTTAGGTGTGGTGGGGTTCGGTGATGCACGCTGTGCAGCCGCCTGCTTTCGCAGGTATTCCCCCGGGTCGTGTGACCCGCCATCGGTATCGGTCGGTTTTCTCCTGTAAAAGGTGGGATAAAGGGTGCGTCAGATTCTCAAAAGGCTGTGAAAGCGGTGTTCTGTCAGGTCTGGCGCGGTGGTGGTGAGCGGCGTCACTTTCTCGCTTTGCGCGTTGAAAGTGACGCCGCGTTGCCGTTGCGGCAGTTGATAGGGTGTGCGCTGTCGGGGCGCGTTGAGCTGGGGCAGGCGTGTGCCTGTGAGTGCAGGGGTTGCCGCAGGCTGGCTGCGACAGGTGAAGTCATGCTAGCCGTCAGGCCATCGTGAACAAGTCGCGAGACCTTGCCGCTTGATGCAGCGATGTAACGTTTTGAGTATGGGTGGTGCGATGACAAATTTTCTGCCTGTGATGACAGAACGCAAGAACGGTGACAACTGTCGCAGATAAATTTCGCGATGAGAGTCAGCCAACAGGCTGTAAGGATAAATAAGCCTTCTCGCTTACGCGCTGCCGCAGAGTTGAAGGCGTTTGCGGCAAGGAGGTTCCATTCAGAGAGAAACTCTGAACGCGCACGTTACAGGAACCGGTGCGCATGGGTGTGTGCTCTACGAGCACGATAAGCCACTTGATTATAGGGCGTTCAAAAACAGTTGCAAGGAGGTTCCAGAACCGTGTTTCTTGGTGGAATGCTATGGACATAAATATTTTTTAGTTGTGCTGATTTTTGCTTAATCTAGCACTCCTGCTACTCTTCACTCGATCGAATTTAACAGGCTGTTGTGTGCCAGAAACAGACATTGCTAAATCTGCTCTTTATTAAACATTAGGATACAGGTCAATTACAATCGCCACCCGATAGCGGAAACGGCGATGTACAGAGTAAAACCGTTGTTTGGTTGCTCTCTGACGCTGCGTGACTACGATGGCCAAGTCGCAGAGGCTCTGGCCATGGTGCGCGCACTGAACAAAATGACAAAGGCAGGCATGCCTGAAAGCGTGCGTATTGCCTGAAAACCTGGCCTGCTACAGAGACGCTCGTCCGGAGTTTAATTTATTCAACAATGCCAATTTCTATCCCCATTTGATGAAATTGAAATCATAGGGATAGCTAAAATAATTTCGAAATGTAAACACAAGACACTTTCTTTTAATAGTTTTTCAGAGTATGTTAAATCGACCCACTTCTGAAATTAAAGCTGTAAGAGTAAAGAAAAGTAAGGGAGGGAGGGAGGGAGGGAGACCATCGTTAAGAAACCCTTGGATAGAAATGAATATTAGCAGTTCTAAATACTTTAAGATGGAAAAGGAAAAAAGCATGAATGACGTAGAAGCTCAGATAAAAGAATTAAAAAAAGAAGTTGATTTTGACACAAGAGACTTCACGATAGAAATTATCGTACAGAAATACAATAAACGTCTAAATACCTGCGCCTAATAGTAGATCACTGAAGGGAACTCAATCCGGTTTGAGCGATCTGATCAATCGCCAAACATCACAAACCCTCACAACCGGACTGAGCAATGCCGATCATAGCACCCATCCCCCGACATGAACGACGCCAGATGCAAAAAATCATCCAGAAAACACCAGATAAAAATCATGCCAGACGCCTTATCGCCATGTTGATGTTACACCGTGGCGAAACGTCTACTTACGTGGCCAAAACCTTGTGTGCCGCCCGTTCCTCTGTCGGGCGATGGGTCAATTTGTTCACATTATGCGGCTATGAAGGATTGAAAAGTCTCTCACCTGGACGTCCCATAAAATGGCCTACTGAGGCAATGTTGAAGATGCTTGATTTGCTCATTCAGCGTTCTCCTCAGGACTTTGGTTATCTGCGCTCTCGGTGGAGCACTGAGATGTTAACGATTGAAATTAATAAGTTATTTAACTCGACGTTACACCCTGGCTCACTTCGTCGCTGGTTGCCAAGGGTTGGGATTGTGTGGCGCAGAGCGGCCCCGACATTACATATCAAAGATCCTGATAAAGAGGAGAAACTGGCAGCTATCGATACCGCATTGAAAAATAACAGTCCTGAACATCCTGTCTTTTACGAAGACGAGGTGGATATCGACTTAAACCCTAAAATAGGTGCAGACTGGCAGAAAAAGGGTCAACAGAAACGCATCCCGACACCGGGTAAGAATGAAAAACATTATCTCGCGGGAGCCCTTCATGCAGGAACCGGTAGAGTTGATTATGTCAGTGGAACACACAAAAACTCAGGCTTATTCATTAGTTTGTTGCGCAAGCTGAAAAGCACCTACCGAAGTGCCAAAACTGTTACGCTGATTGTCGATAATTACATCATTCACAAGAGTAAAGAAACCTTGGGCTGGTTGAAGAACAACCCGAAGTTTATTGTTATTTATCAGCCTGTTTACTCACCATGGGTAAACAGGATAGAGCTCTTGTGGTTGGCATTACATGAAACAGTGACACGTAATCACCGTTGCCGGACGATGTGGCAACTGCTGAAAAACGTGGGCCAGTTTATGAAAGCTGCTTCACCATTCCCAGGCAATAAACCTGGCTTGGCAAAAGTGGAGCGGTATTAGGCGCAGTTATTTAGATGAAGGTGAGAACGAGATTTTTGTTCCTGACTATCAAAGGGATTTTGTATGGGATGAAGAACGCCAATCAAAAATGATTGAATCTATAATTCTCGGACTGCCCATTCCGTCTATTTTTGTTGCTGAAGATGTAAGCGGTAGACTTGAAATAGTTGATGGTTCTCAAAGAATAAGAACGTTGAGTGCCTTTGTTAATGAAGAGTTAATACTTTCCGAACTGGGCAAAGTAACATCATTAAATGGCAAGAGGTTTGGTGATCTAGATGAGTCAAGGAAAAGGAAATTTAATAATACAGCTATTAGTATGATTGTTCTATCCGAAGATACTACCCCTGACATGAGGAACGATCTTTTCGAAAGGATTAATAAAGGCAGTGATATCCTTAGAGGGATGGAGGTTAGGAAAGGTATTTACACAGGGGAATTTACTGACTTTATTTATAAGGAATGCTCTGTGAATAGTAAGTTTAGATCGCTAGTCCACCTAGCTAGTTCTGTAAAAAATAGACAGGAATATGAAGAGCTTATACTGAGATTCTTTGCAATTGGTGAAAGATATCCTAAGTTCTATCCTTTTTCTAGAAATGTAGGCACTGCGCTAGATGATTACATAAAAGATAAAAACACTTCATTTACGCCAGAAGAAAAAGAAATAATGTCTTGTTCATTTAATAGAATGGTTGATTTTGTTAATAATAACTTTCTTTTTGGATTTTCAAAAGATAATGGAACGGATACATCTAGGATATTTTTCGAGGCTATATCTGTTGGTGTTCATCTAGCTTTGGAAGAAAACCCAAAAATAATAATCAAAGAGAAAATAGATGCAAGGCATTTATTGAGAGATCCGGCTTTCAAAAACTTCACCATGGGGAAATATAAAACGCACTCAAATGAATCATTGAAAGGAAGGATCGATTTTATTAAAAATAAAGTCTTGAGTATGGGTTCTTTATAAAATGAGCAGTGTCATTAAAAATGATTTTTTATCTAGGTGCTCTGACATTAGGTGTCTGCATGAACATTTAATTAGTGTTAGTAACTGTAATGGGACGGTTAAAATATCTTCAATTATAAAGTCATCAATTTTTATGGCTTTATATAATAACGTTGAAGCTACGTTCTACTCTTTATTTGAGCGGATACATAGTGAAGCAAGTAAAATCCCACTCCCTCTGCTAGATGTAAAACTGACAACTATATTTAAAAATTTTTATTTTGATGATAAAAATGCATCTGATGATATTTGTCACGAGCTTAAATTTCCAACTCTGAAAGTTTACATCAAGAAGAAAAAGATATTTTCTGGTAATCTTGATGTAAGAAGAGCAATGGCTTTGTTTAAAGTCTATGGAATAGAATTTGATCCTAGTTTCAGTAAAAAAGAGTCAACAAGCCTAGTGATTATTAAGAATAAAAGAAATGCCATTGCACATGGTGAGCTTTCTTTTCCTGATGCTGGGAAATCTTTCAGCTATCAGAGAATCCTAGACCTGATAAATGATTCTGAAGGTATCTTATCTGATTTCATAGATCAGGCCGAATCATATCTTATCAGGTTAAACAGTAAGGTTCATTGAGACTAAACAATCTATATCAGATAACAGCCCTCTCTGGCAGAGGGCTGTTTTTTTCAGTTGAACTGTTCCCGTTGATTAACACAGGGTAGTGTTATTGATTGGCTCTGGGCGATAACAATCGCGAACTTCCGCTGTTCGCTCTTAGCCGACTGTCAGATTCTGCTACAGAGGTTAGCTAAGTTGTCCTTTCCTAGCTTTATAAGAGCAGATATCAAACAAAAACTGCGGCTTATCAGGCTGTCAGCCCGGCAGTGCCGTTCTGACAGCCACTTTCAAGTATGTTTCTTTCTATGCAGCGTCAAGGGTGCGCTACGCCGGTCTGACGTCCGCCCTTGACACTGCGCTGTAACAGTTCTTCTGTCATTGGCTGGTTTTGGGGTTCGGTTGCCTGTTCCCGCCATTCATCCAGCCGATCCGCCCATTCCTGCATCATTTGTCTTCTTTGTTCAACGTATTCCGCATGGTTGTAGGCCGCTCTGACCTGATCTTTGTCACTGTGGGAGAGTTGGGCTTCGATCCATTCTTTTGGGTAGCCGAGTTCGTTTAGCGCGGTTGAGAGGGTGGCGCGGATGCCGTGACCTGTTAAACGGTCTTTGTAGCCCATTCTGCGTAACCCTGAATTAAGGGTGTTTTCACTAATAGGCTGGGTGGGGTCGGTACGGTGGCAGAAGAGGTAGCGCTGGGAGGTGAAGCGCATGCTGAGTATTTCCTGGATGACGGCTACAGCTTGTCTTGAAAGCGGGACGATATAAGGGGGTATTTCTGTGCTGCTGGTGCGTACTCGCTTCTGGAGTTGTTTGACGGTTTCAGCGGGGATTTTCCACAGGGCATGCTTGAGGTCGAGGTGTTCAGGCAGAGCGTAGCGCAGTTCGCCCGTTCGGACGCCTGTCAATAGCAGAAGTTTAAGGCCGAGTTGGGTCTGGCGGGAACCTTGGTAGTGGTGGAGGTGGTGAAGAAACGGGGGAAGTTCTTCAATCCGTAGAAAGGGGTTATGGAGGGTGGGCCGTTGCGGTAGCGCGATGATGTCAAGGTCGGCGGCGGGGTTGGTGTCTATATACCCTTCTGCGATAGCGTGGCGGAAGAGTTCGTTGAGCCAGCTTCTGACTTTTTCAGCGATGGAGAGGGCACCACGTTTTTCAATTTTGCGCTGAACGGCAAGAACATGCTGGCGGCTGATGGTGTTAAGGGGAAGGTCACCAAGAATCGGAAGCATATCCAAACGCAAATAGCGCTCTATCTGGATGGCGGTACTCTGGCGGCGGTCGGCGGCACCCAATTTTTTAAGTTTAAAGGTTTTCCAGTGCTGGGCATAATCAGCAAAGCGGATGCTGTCAGCAATCGGGGTTTCTATGGGGCTATCTTTGTGTTGCTTGCGAGGTTTGCGCCAGCGGGGATCAATGCCGTTCATAAGCTGGTCGTGGGCCTGCTGGCGTAATGATCTGGCTTTTTTGAGGTCTATGGTCGGATAGGTGCCAAAGGAGATGCGTTTCTGGCGGCCCTGCCAGTAGAAGCGGAAGAGCCAGCTTTTGGTACCGTTGGGGTTGATGTTGAGATACAGCCCTCCTCCGTCTTTGAGGGTGTAGGGTTTGCGGGTGGTTCTGGCACGGCGGACGGCTAGGTCGGTCAGGTGGGCCATTGCGGGTTCCTCATTGTTTGTTCCGGTTGTAGGTCGTGGTGACGAGGAACAGGAAACAGACAGCCATGAGCAAAAAGCCCGTGCAGCCTGCTGATGAGGAAAAGAGTCCGATGGACTTATTGTGTCCTTGCGATGGACTTGTCAGTGGACTTATTTGTACTGGATTTGAGTACTTTCCAGTGCTGCTGGATGGAACTCACTGATCAAGTTTACGCTTTTATTTCAGTGAGTTATGGCGCTTAAAAGCGTCCACTGGAAGGAGAAATGGAGCGGGAAACGGACTCCACACTCGGGGTGCAACTTATTGATATTCAACGATTTTTAACGAAATCGGCTATCAATATGGACTGCATTATGTACTAATAATCTTTCCTTAGCAACCCCCTCCTCTCGACAAAGTACTCGCCAGTCAGCTAAGTGCGTATTTTCCGTTCATAAAGATGATTTACTGAGCATCTTTAAACCGTTCGCTAATCTGTTACAGGCAGTGCTCCCCCAAGAAAAACATTGCTACATTATGCCTGTGAGAAGGTCAAGGTGGCCTTGATACTCGTGTATCCGATACGCAAATCCACTTTTCGTGGCTATTTTTGATAGTGAAAAGTATGCGGATGGCACTCTTATCACATAATTGATACATGGTACACTTAGCACCATACACCAGCGCTTATGTGAGCTACGACATAAGTTCGCCTGACAAAACATAAAAATGGATTTTTATCCTATGGCGCACTACGATTTCAAATCTCTCTCGCATCAAGATTTCGAAGAGCTAACGCGAGACTTACTCCAAGCCGAATGGAATATCTCTATTGAAGCGTTCAAAACCGGACGCGATCAGGGCATTGATCTTCGTTACTCCCAAGCAAATTCCAATACCTGGATCATTCAGTGTAAACATTATGCCTCATCATCTTTTAGTCGTTTATTGGCTGATCTTAAACGCAAAGAACTAGCGAAAGTACAACGCCTACAACCAGATCGATACTTTTTGGTTACTTCTTTAGGCTTGACGCCCCCCAATAAGGATAAGATCGTGGAAGCGATGAATCCTTTTATACAGTCGGCCTCTGATGTATTTGGCGCTGATGACCTAAATGGGCTGTTGTCACGACATAGCGCCGTCGAGAAAACCAATTTCAAACTGTGGCTGACAAATACAGAGGTGCTTGAACGCATCCTTCATAATGCTGAGGAATGTCAAACTCAGTTTGAGGTCGCTAGAATCAGAAAGAAACTCCCAATCATTGTACAAAGTCAAGCATATACTCGGGCAAGACAAATTCTTGATGACGAACGTATCGTTATCATCTCGGGAGAACCTGGGATTGGGAAAACAACACTTGCTGAAATGTTGCTTTTTGCTCATTTAGACTATGGGTACAATCCGGTGATAATTCAGACCGACCTTTCTGAAGGTAAAAAACTATTTCACTCCGAGCGGAAACAAATTTTTTACTATGATGACTTTCTTGGCCAAACTTTTCTCGGTGACCATCGTACATACACCGGGCGCAATCACGATGCCGCCCTGCTTGCTTTCATTGAGATGATTCGTAATACCCCTAATAGCCGATTTGTTCTTACGACTCGAGAGCATATTCTACAACAAGCAGTGCAGATCTCTGAACGCTTCCGGTACAACATGGCTAGCGCCTATAAATGTATTCTCGAGCTTGAAGACTATTCTTTTGGGCAGCGAGCCAGAATTCTCTACAACCATCTTTACTTTAGTGACCTACCCCAAAATTACAAAAAAGCCATTTTGAAAGATGACTTTTTCCTTAACATAATTAAGCATAGTCACTTCAACCCCCGATTAATCGAATGGCTTTCCTCACTGAAGCGACTTAACTCACCTCCAGCTGAAAAATATGCAAGTCGCATTCTCATCCTTCTGGAATCTCCCGAGTATATTTGGGATCATGCTTTCAAATCACAAATTTCGGATTCTGCACGCGACCTTTTATTAACTCTTTATTCGCTCGGGGAGCAGTGTGAGATTGATAACCTTGAATATTCTTTTGAAGTTATTCACGAAGGTGCATGTAAGCGCTATAACCGCCAACGCAATGTTGATGATTTCAAGGCTGCATTGAAAGAACTTGACGGGGGTTTTCTGCGCTACTCGAAAGGCAATGTGAGCTTTTTAAACCCATCAATTCGAGATTTCACCGCTAGTGTTTTATGTAACACGCCATCATTGGCGCTAGATTTAATAAATAACGCTACTCAATTCAAACAATTAAGCAATCTGTGGAAACTATCTTTGGAACCTAATGGCTCAAGGCTTAAAACCTGTTGGGGACAAGATAGTACGATACTTTGCCTAAATGCAGCACGCCTTGTGAATATTAAGCCGACTCGTTGGATAACCACACCTAAAGGTCCAATAGGTTATTCCGTCGATATAGATAAAGAGTTGCAGCTTGGCTGGATAGTAAAGTGGGCTGAAGAATTCAAAGATAAAGCATATGTGGGACTCGCACATTCATACGCCCTTACACTGTTTCTACACTGGAATTCAAACAACGTCGAGTTTAGAACAACAATCAACATACTCAACACAATGAAAGAATCTTCATGGTTCATGGGGCATGGTGGCATAGATATCTATCGTCTCGTTCTAGATGGGCTTCTTTCACACATTGATCATGCTTGGGCAGCAGACTGGAACCATATATTGGAATTACCTGAATTGGCACTTAATTGGACCAAAGTAGATGAACAGCTATTGAAGAAAGGCCTTAGCTCTTATCAACGAAACGGTCTCGACAGTGAACGTGATTCATGTAGTGACGTTTACGACATGAATCAACTTAAAGATGCGTTAAAAGAACTTGATGCTAAGTACCAAATCGGGTTTACCTCCACAATCCTGTCACTTGAAGCGCAGATAGTAGAGATGGAAGAACAAGAGGAACAACAAAGCGATAATGAAGGTAGCGGTTTTTTCCACACTTTAGCATCGGCCTCAATTGAGGCCACGACGGATGACGATGTACGCGAAATGTTTCAGACACTGTACCACTAGGTGTAACTGTATTTTTTGTGCTGGCTTTCAGAAAAATACAGAGGATTGTAATAAGATGGTTAAATCTTTCTGTGTTCCATTTCATTCATCAGGACAAAATGTTATGTGCGGCCACAGAGTCTTAACAATTAATGAAATAAAAGAAGAAGCGTTTAAGTTTCGGAAACTGCTTGAAAATTGTGATAAATCAAAAACCAATCTTGTAATAGACCACTTTCCAGTTATGAGTTGTAAACTTTCTTCGATGCTTCTTTCCTATCATTTTCTTAAATTATGGCCAGACATTGAGTTAAAAGGTGTTATAGCTGCTACTGGAAAAAATAATGAAATAACTCACTATTGGCTAGAAATAGGTGAAATTGCAATTGATATAACTGGAGACCAATACAACATTATTGATGCCGTAGAGCTAAACCAAGAAATTGTACAAAGTAGGCCATTCGATTCTGTACATGTTTCGCATCAGAGAAACAGCCACCTCTACAAATTATTTAAAGTTAAAGCAAAAGAGCATCTTGTATACGGCTTTCCTACAATTGGAGAGGATTTTATAGAAGACATGGAGTGTGATTATAATCAACTCTTGAGCCAAACAAAATCCACGTAAAAAGCAAAGGCAGTATCGCCCTACGGGTTTAACGCGCTGTGGCCGTTAACTGCTGCGGTCACCACATTCGCTCAAAAAACACTCATGTATTTACCTTGGGGATTATCCCTTCAGCGGAAGCCGCAAGGTCGGCAACCGCTTTGAGGGTTATTACTGAGAAGTTGCGACTGATGCGCTACATCCGGCTCGCCATCAGCGGTGGCTCCTCATTCCAATATCTTTCCACTCATAGCTCACATCAAACCAAGCAAGATTAACTCATTGATGAGCAATAATTTTTAACCTGACTAACAATGGCAATCAACTCATTTTTATTAATGATTGCTTCCTTCACCTGAATATCTCGTTTATCTTCCCAGACATAATCGCCCATGTTATTTTCAACAAGCTCACTGAGTTTAGCGCCTAAAATTCGCACATCTTGTCCATTTGATACGGCAAAGACATAACAGCTATCTTCTTCTAAATTCGGCGTAGAAGCTTGATATAAATAGGAGGAAACGAAACTCTCATCAACATCCGCCTCTGGATCGGCTAAATCAGGTAGCATCAACCTCAGCATAGAAAGGAAAGCTTCCTTTTTATCCATGCTAAAGAGTTCATTTTCTACTGGCAATGATATCAATGCATTATCATCCGACAAATAAAAGAGGTCACCTCCTAAACTTGCTACTTTAGCCCTTGGGGGATACAGTCCCCCATCGATACAAAAATGAAACAATCCGTTTTCATAACTATTTTCAGCACTCCAAATGGGCATTTTCTCGATTAAAATTCCAAAATTGTTAGGGTCACCGAAAACCATGCTTATCTCCATTTGCTAGGTAAGCCCAATGCTTTTCTTACATCAGGTGGTATTTGATTTTTCTTCAATGCAGCAGACTTATCTCCGGTACTCCCAGACCAATGCCATGTACCATCATTAGTATTGGTGAACTGATGAACGTTGCCATCAGAGTCAACGGAGTATCTCTTTTTCCCACTTTCAACGGAATTACTAAACAACTCAAAAGAGTTTTTCGGCTCTGTACCTGCTCCTCTATGGTAGCCTTGCTGCCCGGGGGTATGCTTACCATTTGATTTGTAAAATAACCCATCGGCAGTTTTAGCAGGCTCAGGTACAGGCATCGCACTTCCCTTGCCGCCGCTACTCCCTTTTACTATACCAGCCGCTACTCCGGCAGCACCTACCGCACCCGCCTGAGCGAGACTGTTGATAGCTAACTGTTTTGCCTCTGATGAATCGCCAGACATCAGAGCATTGTGTATCGCCGTCATACGATCAGCTTCAAGCTGAGGCAATACCGCTTTTAGGTAAATAAGCTCACTTCGTTCTGATTCACTGAGACTACCTTCAGCCCGAAGCTTTTCGCTCAGGCTTTCTATACGGTCTGTATATTCAGCCTGAAGCGCACTGACTTCATTCGCTTTAGCCACACATGCGGCTGCACTACTGCATTGCTCAACGCTTGCGTGCTGACTGGCTGATATTTCTTTGTATTTATTCGTAATGGGTTGCTCACACCCGCTGTTACCCTCACACTGCGACATCTCCTCAAGGCGGGATTTGTTTTCCTGCACACTCAGTGCATTGTTCTCAAGAGCATTCTTCCCAGCCTGTCCTCCAGCCACAGCGTTAGCGCTGCTATCACCCACAACACCACCCACCAACCCTGCTGCTAAAGTACCCAGCGCACTGATAGTCTGACGCTGCTCTTCCGTCAGATCTTCACGCTTGATACCAGGGTACATCTGCTGGGCAATGAACTCACCCATTGCTGCGCCAGAAGCTCCCGCTAACGCGCTGTTGCCATTCACCGCCGCAGTCACCGCACCGAGAACGGCGTGGGCCATCAGGTTGGCTTCGGTGTTTACCTTGCCATTGGCATCTGTGGTCATCTTATGGATCACTTCCGCCAGATACGGCGCACTGGCTCCCGCCAGGGCTTTCGCCATATCACCACCGGCCAGACCCTGGATCGCCGCTGTCGCCGCCTGAATACCCTGTTGCAACGCACTGCCCGTACCATAAGGGGCCATCGCCGTATTGCGTATCTGGTTGGTCAGCTCTTTATCCGTTGGGGCAGTAATGCCTTTTGCCGCCAACGCATCTTTCGCGGCCTGGATAGCCTGCGGATCATTCAGCGCTTTCTGGGCGTTGATTTCACCCTGGGTTCTGGCAATATCACCGACCTGACTGCCGATTTCACCGATGAGTTGCGCTTCTTTCAGCCGGTTCTGCTCCTTTTCGAGGTCGAAGATTTTTTCCAGCCCCGGATTGGCATTCTCGACATCACGGCTCAAGTCCGCCACGTCCTGCTTCTGGTTGGCTTGGTCACGGATGTTGATGGTGCCTTCACTGACCGCCGACTGGGTCGTTGAACTGGCGCTACCGCTACCATTTACCCCGGTCAGGAGACCATTCGCCATATTCCCTGCGAACTGCCCACCGATAGGGCCACCGCTGCTGATACCCACGCTCTGGTGCTCAACATCATACGCGGCCTGGTTCTCGATATTGCTGAACCCCAGCGTACCGGTATCCAGCTTGTTCTTGTCTGCCGTTGCCGTCGAACCAATGACTGCACCGTTCAACTGGGTATGCTCACCCACGGTGATATCAAAGCCACCTTTCCCGGCGAAGAGCCCGGTCTGCTCCTGCACGCTGTCGTAGGTCGAATGCATCTTGTCACGGCTCAGATTGACCGAACCACTGAATGACCCCACCCCGGCGCTGCCGCCTGCACTGACGTTCTGCTGTTTGGAGTCGTAGTTGTCGCTGTCGCGCTCACTGGTGAGTGTCAGGTTGCGACCGACATCCATCGTCACCTTCTCGCCGCTCACCTGTGCTCCGGTAAGTGTAGTGTCACGACCACTGGTGATATTGAGATTGTTACCGGCGTTCAGTGTGGTCTCGGTGTGGGTCAGCATATTGCCGCTTTCCGAGCCTTTGCCCTTATTCACGCTGGCGTTCAACGTCAGGCCGTTCTTACCCTGGCCAAAGTTTACGCCCACGCCGACAGAACCGCCCTGGCTTTCGTTCTTGCCATCCACCGTCTGGGTGTTCTGCGCTGAAAGCAGATTGACGTCCCGCGCTGCGTTGAGGTTGATATCCTTTCCGGCCTGCAACTGGCTACCCTGAACGTTGATATCAGTCCCGGTCGAACGGATGTTCAGATTGTTGCCTGCGGTCAGGGTACTGCCCTGGCTTTGCGATTGAACGGTCGTCTGCTCGGATTTAGATGACTGGCTGCCATAGGAGAGGTTCAGCCCCACCAGACTGGTGTTTTCATCTCCGGCGTTGTGCAGTTCGTTGGCCTGGGCAGCCTGTACCCCACTCAATGCGGCTTTCATCCCCTGCAAGGCGGCAAGACGCCCACTGCTCTCTTTGCTGGCATCGTTGGCACTCGATACGGCTGAACTCACTGCACTCCCCACAGTACCGGACAGCGCCAGCGTCAGGCCACTTTGTTTCTGCTCCACCACATGCTTCTGGGTACTCTGGTTTTCTGCGGCGAGGACATTCACTTCCTTGCCGGTCAGATTAATATCTTTTCCGGCCAGCACGTCAGAACCTTGTACCGTCAGGTTGTTTCCTGCATTCAGCGTGACATTCCCCTGGGTACTGCCCACGGTACTGCCGACGCTGGTTTGAGATTTACCCTCATCGGTGGTTTTGGTGTCATTGGTGCCGTAGCTGAACCCAATCCCGCCGGTGCCGGACAGGCCGCTTTTCTTCTCTTGCAGCAGATGGGTTTCATCCCGCTGCTCGGTCGCCGCCTGCAGGTTCAGATTGTTACCCGCAGAAAGCGTGACATCCTGCGTGGCAACCACATTGCTACCACTCACCGTCAAATCACGTCCCGCCTGCAGGGTCACCTTGTCGCCGCTCAACTGGCTGCCACTGACACTCTGCTGGCTGATAGTGTCCCGTGATTCGGTGGTGGTTTTGGAGAGCATGCCGCTGCTGCCAGTAGCCTTGTAATGCTGGTCAAGCGTGGTGCTGTCGATACCATGCTGAATGTTGATATCGTTACCTGCCGCCACACTGAGCTTGTCACCGGCAGAGACGTTGCCTGCGGTGATATTCACATTATTTCCGGCACCCAGTTGGACGTTACCGGCACCAACGATTTCGCTACCGACCTGCTGGCTGCTTGAATGGTGCTGCCAGTTCTCCCCCCAGTTGAGGTTGTCTTTGCTGCCGGTGGTGACGGTCTTGAGGTTCAGGTCACGCCCGGCGGTAATGGACGTGCTGCCGCCTTCTCCGCTATTCACCACCTGCGCTGCCGTGAGATTCACATCCCGCCCGGCCTGCAGCGCCAGCGTGCCATCCGGCTGCTGAACATACAGCCCTGCCACACGGTCGAGTGTGGTGCGTGCAAAGTTGCCCCCGGCGCTCTCGGCGGTGCGGGTGGTGGTGATGGCGTTGATATCCCGTCCAGCGGTCGCGGTGAGACTTTGCTGACCGGCGATCACCCCGCCAACGTTATTGATATCGGTCCGCGCTTTCAGCGCCACATCATTCCCCTGGATCAATCCGCCCAGGTTGTTGATGTTTTCTGCGAGGATCTGCGTGCTCTGCTGGCCGTTGATGCGTCCGCTGTTGGTGAGGTTGCCAGTGAGGTTCAGGCCCACGGTTTTTCCGGCGAGCAACGCGCCGCTGCCATCGAGATCACCCGCTTTTACCGTGGCATACACCTGTGGCACCAGCACCTGCTGGGTACTTCCATCCGGCAGGGTCACGGTCTGCGCCACCATCCAGACGATATCGCCAGAAAGCAGCGCCATCTGTTCAGCGGTGAGCGCTACACCGAGGGTCAGGTTGTATTTCTTACCGAATTCCACCCCGTTGTTCATCAGGGCTTTGAACTGGTCTTCATCGTTCTGGAAGCCATCCAGATAACGGTTGCCGGTCAGAGAAATAATCTGTTCGCGGATCAGCCGCTGCTCGTAGTAACCATCCCCCAGCCGTTTCAGCACGTTGTTCGGATCGGTGGTGAAGGCATTCATCATGTAATCCGAACCCAGCCACTGTTTCTTGTCAGTGAAGCGCGGATCGGTTTCCACCAGATACGGGCTGCTGTCCGGGCGCACCTGGAACAGGCTATTGTCCGGCAGTTGGGTGTTGGGCCCTACCAGACGCACCACTTTGCCCGAATCTCCGAGGTTTACCTCAAAAGTTTTACCCGCAGGCAGGGTAATGGCCCCCGGCACCACCGGCAGCAGGTTACCTGCGCCCGGTCCGGCAATCGGCGCGGCATTAATGCCTGCTGCACCCTGGATATCACCGTTGATATCTGCTTTTTGCTGCGCATCAATCACCAGGCTGCTCCCCTGGCCCTGGGTGTATTCCGCTAGGGTGCTCGGTTTCAGAGTGATGGCCTGGATCACCGTGGGCGGTGTGTAGCCGGTTTCATCAACATTGGAAGAGTCACCGCCCTTCTGCTGGTGACGGGAATAGTAGGTGGCCTTGCCGACATCATTGATCTGCCGGTTGGCGTCCACCTCAACGTTATCCACTGACCCGGCCTGTAGAGCGAGTGCCCCACCGGCAATAATCTGGCTCTTGTCGTTAAGAACGCTACCCGCATTGATGCTGAGATTCCCCCCGGCAATGATTTTGGCCGGATCAGTCTCTTTCACCCGGTCTTCGGTAATGGTGCGGGTGTAGTCGTAATGAGTAAAACGGTCACCGTTGGTGGTGTGGCAGATCACCCCTTCGATACACAGGACATTCACTTCGTCCTGGTAGATATAGATGGTGTAGTCTTTGTCGTTGTAACGCACACCGTTATTCAGACGCGCCACCTCGTATTCGGAGATGTTTTCCTGCGAAACCAGCACGTTTTCCAGGGAGAAGTGGTCGTTGATGTTGTTGATCTGCGCGATATTGAGCGCCATATCTCCGGCAGATTCAATCGTGGAACTGTGATTATTCAGTACCCCGCCCTGACCGATGGCCTGGTAGTTGCCATCCAGCGCCCCACCAATTGCCATGAACCCGTCGCTGTAAATCAGCGCATGGTCGCGGTTGTTCAGCGTCCCAACACCGATATCCAGCCGCTGACGCGCTGCGATGGTGGCCGCCTGACCGTTTTCTGCCAGGTTGTTGAGCGTCCCGGCCTGAATAGCCAGCGCATCACCGTAAAGTCGGCCACTGCCGATATTGTTGACCGTGGTGCCATTAATGCGGGTATAAAAGCCGTCAATCAGACCATAGTTGGTCAGGGTCTGGGTGGCGGTGAGTTGCGTGGTGCCTGCGCTGATTTCAGCGGTGGCACTGTTGAACAGGTTGGTCGCCGTCAGATCAAGCTGGTTCCCGGCCTGGATCAGTGACTGGTTGGTGAAACTCCCCTGAGTGCTCAAGGCCAGATTGTCATTCGCCTGAATTTTGCCTGTGTTGAGGAAATCCTGCGTCAGCGTGAGCGACATGTCCCCCAGCGACAACAGCGAACCGTCGCCAGTCAGGGAAACGCTGGTAAGGTTCAACTGCTGACCCGCTTCCATCGACCCGGCGCTGTTGGTGATCTGCTGTGCCTCGGTCTGGAGGCGGTTTTGCGCACTGAGGAGCCCCGAGGTATTGTTCAGGCTACCGCTCAGGTTGAGCGTCAGCGCATCATCGACACGCAATGCGCCCTGGGTGTTATCAACATCCTGCGCATTCAGCGTCAGACTGCCGCCCTGAATGCCACGCTGTGCGCCGAGGGTGTTCTGGTTAAGAATGGTGGCCGCGTTCAGGGTCACGTTCAACGCACCCTGGATCAGCCCGGCCCCGTTGTCGATCACCGCCTGGGCGGCGTTAAGCGCCATATTGCCCAGCGCCTGGATCTGGCCCTGCTGGTTATTAATGCGACTGGCCGTCAGGTCAAGCGTACCTTTGCTGAACAGGTTGCCTTGCAGGCTGTTGTCGAACACAGCGGTATTGAGCGTCATCGCCCCGCCGGAGGCCAGCAGTCCATACTGGTTATTAACGTCCGCACTGGTGAGTAACAAGTCACCTTGCGCACTTAGGGTGCCGTGCTGGTTATCGAGCGCAGCGCCTTGAGTATTCCACTGTAAATTCTGGCCGGACTGCAAGGTGCCCCAGGCATTATTGAGCGTCTGCGTCAGGGCACTGATGTAGCCCAGCGCCGCAATCTGGCCTTCCTGATTATTGACTGCCCCAGCAGTGAGGATGAATTGCTGGTTGCTGATGATCACACCCTGCTGGTTATCCAGCCCAGCGGTTTTAAGGGTCAGATTACCCTGGCTGGTGATCCCGCCCTGGTCGCCGCTGTGGGTGTTGCTGAGTGTCCCGCCCTGAGTGTCGATCAGCAGATCGGCGGCGCTTTGCAGCAGACCGCCGTCATCGTTAAAGAGGCCTGTGTTAAAGAGCGACAGATTGCTGAGGGAAGCCAGTTGGCCGCCTCGGTTATCGAGTAAGCCAGTGTTTAACTGCGTATAACTACCGCCGACGAGTTTCCCCTGTCGGTTATCGAGCGCACCGCTGGAAAGCGACAGAGAGCCTGACGCCCCAACCAAGCCCCCCGCCGCGTTATTGATGTTCTGACCGTGCGTGTTAAGTGTCAGCGCTGCACCAGACTGGATGCTTCCTGCCTGGTTGTTGAGGGCACCGCTGCTGAGTATCAGCCCGTTATCGGCAAGGATTTTGCCTTCGGCGTTATTGGTATCGCCGGTTTTAGCCTCAAGGGTACTGGCGGCAATCTGACCGTTGCGGTTGTCGAGGTTCCCGGTCGCAAGCAGCATATCGCCTGCACTAACGATGCCGCCCTGGGTGCCGCTGTTGCGGTTGATCACCTCCGCGCCACGACTGTTCAGGTTCAACGCGGAACCAGCCTGGATCAGCCCCCCCGTGTTATCGACAGCACCCGTGAGTGAAGTCAAACGCCCGTCGGCGGCAATCAGGCCATCGCGGTTGTTGAGCGCACCGTCAAGGGTCAGCGTTAAATCGTGCTTGTCGGCAGCAATGAGCTCACCCTGCTGGTTGTTCAGCGTTCCTGCGGTCAGCGACAACGCGCCGTTGGAGAACACTGAGCCCTCCAGATTGTCGAATAGATCGGTGACGTGCATGTTCAGCGTGCCGCTGCCGGTCTGGGTCATCTGCCCACCCCGGTGCGACAGACTACCTGCATTCAGGGTGATATTTCCCGCCTGGGTGGTGGTGTTATCCAGTTGCAGTTGGGTGCCCGTGAGTGCCAGGCTACCGTTGGACACCACTGCACCGTTGTCGCCGTTCATCTGCCCGGTCTGGAGGGTCAATGCCCCATCACCGGCATGCACAATCGTGCCTTTCTCGTTATTAAGGTTCGCCGTGTTGAGCGTCAGGTTTTTACTGTTGCTGGCAATGGTGCCTGCACGGTTGTTGATGCTGGTCGTGTGCGAGAGGGTTAAATCCTGCTGTCCGAGCTGCTGCACCGTGCCCTGCTGGTTGGAAAGAGACTTGGCGGTCAGTGAAAGCTGGTCGGCACTGAGTTTGCCGCTGTCGTTGTTGAGCATCCCGCCAGTATGTACAGCAAGTTTCTGCGTTGCCGCCAGATTGGCCCCGGCGGTGCTGATATCGCCCACCGTGGCCTGGAGATCGATAGTGTTGCCGTAGGTCTGGCTGCCGCTGAAATCCAGCGCTGTGCCGGACGCGACAAATTGCCCCGCCGCTGAGTTCTGCCCGTTGGCGGTAAGTTGCCCCTGGCTGTTCAGCGTCAAATTGCCGCTGGAGCCAAGTTTGCCATCGCTCGCCATGCCTGCGGCCAGTACGCCCTGTGCAGTGCTGTTGATACTGGCAGCGGTAAGCCGGGTGTTGCCTTGTGCTGCAACAATCCCACTGTTGGTCAGTGCGCCACGGCTCTGCACCTGGGTATCTGCCCCTGCGTACAGTTTACCGCTGTTATTGATATCCCCGCTGGTCGTCACCTGGACGGCCTGAGAAGCGGTGATGGCACCACTGTTGGTCAGCGTGCCATCAGCATTGACGACCACGTCACCGGCAAGGGCATTGAGCGCCCCGGCGTTATGTACGCCCACCCCGGCTTCGGTGCCGCGCAGCAGGATTTTATTGGCGTACATACCACCCAGTTGGGACACATCCACCGCCACCTGTGGGCGTGGGCTGCCATCAGCGGCTTTTGCTGTAACAGACTGGTGAGC
The DNA here is from genome assembly GCF_055790845.1 of Serratia sp. YWN4. Classification (NCBI taxonomy): domain Bacteria; kingdom Pseudomonadati; phylum Pseudomonadota; class Gammaproteobacteria; order Enterobacterales; family Yersiniaceae; genus Serratia; species Serratia sp. YWN4. Next base: position 2,331,034 of record NZ_CM147696.1, on the reverse strand, counting down.
CACATCCACCTGGTTGCGTCCAGTGGTCACCGCGAGATCATTAGCCCAGACTCCGGCATTGATTTTAATGGAACGGGCAATCAGGTCGGTGTGATCCTGCAAGCTGCTGTCAAGGCCGTTGCCCTGAACCACAATTTCGCCGCGCTCGACGTTGTACCCCGTCAGTTGGCCGTTGGTCATTTGTGCCTGACCGGTCGTGAGCGTGGCGCGGTTGGCGTTGATAAAGCCGCAGCCACTACAGGTGATACCTGCCGGGTTGGCGATCACCACCTGGGCTTTTTGTCCTGCGACTTCAATAAAGCCGTTTAACTGGCTGGGGTCACGGGCATTGACTTCGTTGAGGATGACTTTGGCTTCGCCTTTTGCCAGCCACGGGTTGGCGGTCACCATCCCGGCGATCTGGGTCTGGGTGTTGAGGTGGCTGTTATTGAGCACCACGCCCTTGTTATCAACATCGAACTGGCTATAGACGTTGCGCGACACCCCTTCTGCACTTGGCGTCTGGATATTGACCTGCGGGGTGCCGTTGGCACTGCTGATAATGGTCGGCTGCTGGTTGCCCGGTGCGCTGCCATCAGCAACAATATTCGCCTGTACGGGCTGAATGGCTCCTAGGGCCAGCAGCAAGGCAAAACTCAGACCATGAACTTTACCGATCATCTGGCTGAGGGTGTGCCCCGTGCCGGATGAGGATGACGCCGCACCTGCACGGCCAGCCCCGGCGATATCGGGCACCACCATCAGCAGGCCACGGGCGGTATTAAAAACGATACGGTATAAATTCTTGTTCACGGCAACATCCTTGATTCGCCCTGCGGGTATTCGGTAATGGCAATAGATAAGGGGTGGGCTGCATGCCAGGCGCGCGCCTGCGCGTGACTGATCTGGTCACCCTTGAAATTCATCACACGCTGGCCTTTTTCAGCACCACGGTGGTAGAGAGAACGGAAACAGCGGTCAGGAAACAGCGTCTTGCCTACCAGGCGGCGCATTGCCCGGACGTCACCAAACGGCGCGATCCAGTCGCGTATCCACAGTCGGTAGCCACAGGCCCAGTCCGCTTCCTGCACCAGAATGGCCGGTTGTGTGAGATAACGCGCTTCTGCCTCCGCGTTCAGCCACATCCAGCTCATGAAAAAGAGCGGCTGCGTCCCCCGGCTGACCAGCATATAGTGCTGATGTTTGATAATCGGCAACAGCACCGTGGGTAACGCATGCAGCGGCAGATCCCGATGCTGGGGCGAATGCATCCACAACCAGACGGATGCCCCCAATACTTCGGCTTCGCTGCGGTCTCCCCCCAATATCAACGGGGCATGCACGTCATAAGCGCCTATCTGCATCGTTCGTCCTCTCAGAAATCCCAGTTCAGGGTGAAACCCAGCGTCACCGGGCTGCTCTTGAAACCGTCCGGTTTAGAGAGCGGCACCCCGGCAAAGAGGTCATAGCGGGTCTTGAAGGCACTGCCGCGCACACCGATGACACTTCCAGCCAAGTTGGTCCCGGCCAGTTCCTCGGTGCCACGACCGCTGACATGGCCGTAGTCCGCTCCCAGATACAGTTCCTGATTCGGCACCGGTGTCGTCCAGGCCAGTTCATTACGCACCGTCCATCCCGCGTTGGCGTTCAGGGTGCGCTCGCCATCAAAACCCCGCACCGTAAAGCGCCCACCGATGGCAAACCGGTCCTGTGGCGTCAGCGGGGTGTTGCTCATCTGACGCTGGTATTGCAGGTTGTAGCGGAAGGTCTGTTTGCCCAGTGCAAACGGCACGTTCAACTGGCTGGAGAGCTGGATAATCTTGCTCAGTGCGGTGGCATCCCCATACGACTCTTCCGGAGCCGGAAGCGCCCCGAACCAGCGGGTGCCGCGCTGATAGCTGATCCCCGCATCCAATGTGGCCTGCTGAATGAAGTGACGGTGCTGCAAGCCCACCCGCCAGGCGGCGGTGCGGCGACGCTGCACTTCCACTTCGGTGTCATTGATATAGTTTTTCGCGCCCCGGGCCAGAATATCGTAGGTAAAGGTGGTTTTCTGGCTACCGCTGCGGTGCAGTACGCGGCTCAGTTGTACCGTCAGGTTCTGGCTGTCGCCGCTGTAGCGGTAATCCCCGTTCAGCCCGGCCACGGTCTGGTGATAGTCATAATCGTTGGCGGTGACCGACAGCATCGCGTAACGGAACGGCACCGAATAGTGCGCAGTGACGTTTTTGCTGCCCTTGTCATTACCCGGTTGCAGCGCACGGGTGCCGGAAATATAGAACAGATCACTGAGCGATAGCGGGTTGTCCAGCGACAGGGTCAGTCCGCCCTGATAGCGCCCGGTGTCTTTCGTGCCGGAGTCATCCAGTGATACCCCCAGCCGCCAGATTTTAGCCTGCTGCCAGTTGAGCATGATGTCGCTCTCTCCGGGTTTTTCACCGGGGACGATTTCCATACTGGCCTGTACGGTTGGGAGGCGTTGCAGATTCTCCAGGCCTTGCTCGACATCGCGCAGATCCAATAATTGACCGGCTCGTGGCGGGAACGCATTGAACAGCGTGACATGACTCCCGCTGTCCGGGGTCAGTTTCACCTGACGGATAAAACCGGGCAGGATGTTCAGCTTCAACGTACCGCTCTTTAAATCCTGCTGTGGAGCCAGCACGCGGGTGGTGATATAGCCGTGATCCACCAGACGGTTCTGCATCGTGCTCATCAGGAGATTGATGCCCTTACCCCCGAGGCACTGGCCCTGCGCCTGATTGGCAATACGCTGTAATGGCAACCAGCGCGGCAACGCCTCCTGACCGCTCAGTGCCACCTGATTGATGTTGAAGCAGGGTTTTTCCTGCGGGAATGCCAGGCTACCCAACCGCGAAGCCGGGGGCAACAAGCGCACATCAGGCGTTGGAGGCAGTAACTGCTGTTCCAGTGCTCGCTGACGTTGCTGTTGCAGGATCAGTTGCTCACTGCTTGTCACAGCAAGCGCTAACGGGGAAATCATCAAAAATGCAGGCATAGCAATAACGCAGGCACGACAATGGCGCGCCCGGCGAACGAAACGGCGGGATAGCATCAAACAGTCCTTGTCAGAGAACGCTTATTATTTGTTATGAATATTTGTGCAAATACTATCCACGCAAACACCTGTTTACAACATTTAAAACAGATATTTTGTTGGCCGGAGGTGAAGACGTCGAGTTGTGTCCGCCTTTGTCAGGCGTCAATCGGGCTGACGGATTGGTGGCATCACATCAGAGGAGATGAAGGAGCCTCACAGCCTGTTTGTTACTGAGGAATAATTGATCGACAGAACCGATCAATTTTGAAAATCTGATCGGCACAACCAATTTAACAATACATGCACATTGCGGTAGGGTGAACCTGCACCAACACCAGGTTTTTCTTCACCCAGCCCCGCAAAGACGGGGCACCCATCTCTATTTTATGATGCTGGATTGTAACAGGCCTGTGTTATTTGCACACCACAGGAAACAGTAAGGCAACCACACGAATCAATACATTACTGTTACAGTGCGAACATGAATATCACATAAAAACGACTTCGACTGTCAAGGGAGGAGCATGTTTGTTATTCCAGCAATCAACCTGAAACGTCTGGCGTCTGTTTTGATACCCGCCATGCTGATCACGACAATCAGCATTTATGCCATGGGCTTTCGTACCCCCCTTCCGATTGAACACAAAGTTCTCCCGGGTAAAGCGCTCGCAACCTATGAGGATATCTACCCTATTCAGGTCGATCATAAAGGGTCACTGTATCTGGATAAGGAACTGTTCGTGCAAGCGATCAACTACCTCTCTGAACACCCCTCCCCCCGCGCCATCGCAGATCTGGTTTACCTCGGCAACTCAAACAATGTCACATTGCTTCTCGATCCTCCAACCAAGGAAAAATACCTGCTGCTGACCCAGCAACCGGATTACGTTGCACTCTCTGAGGTTGAACGGGAAAAAGATATCATTTTTCAATCCTATGTCGATATCGTGAATGGTGTAGGCCAAACCTTCGCAGGAACACCGATTGAGATCGTCCTGCATGACACAAGGAATCCTCTGCGTTCTATTGTCGCAATCCAGAATCCAATCTCGGGTCGCAGGCTGGGGGATACCAATACCAATTTTGGCATCCAGCTCATCAAAAATTACAGCTACGGAGAAGGTCAGAATAATGGCCGTGGAGCCTCCTTCGTCGGCTATGGCCTGACACTCAACGATGGACGCCCACTCAAATCAACAACCATCCCGATTTTTCATGACGTTTACGGTTTGATCGGCTTCATCTGTATTAACATTGATATTTCCCGGATGAATACGAAAGATACCGAATATATCGAGCACTTCGTTAATACCTACAAAACCACTATCGACAACAGTGCCATCAACGAGATGATTCAAAACAGCAAACACAAAAACTGATTTTATCAACCCTCCTCTATTGCGAAGGATCTCATATGGATGCAGGCGCTATTCAAGAGCACATGGATGTACACATGGAAATGGTACGGCTTAATACTCCCGTGGAAATGGTGCGATTTAATATACCCGTGGAAGCTGTGCAGATTGATCTGGCACGCCCATTACTGGTCCTCAAAGCCCCTAATGGTTCTTTGGGGTGTGGATACATCAATGTTGAAACCTGTAATAAAACGAAAGAAGCCTGTGCCATCGTGACGGGCGTCAATAACTTTGATGAGATGTACAAAGCCAAAGTCGTCGCCGTATCAGAGCAAGCCGCCACGCTTGGCGTCAAAGTGGGTGACTCAGGCCTCGACGCTCTCAAAAAAATGCGCTGATTGCCGATATGCAGGCATTGGCCCATGCACACAGAAATTATCTTTTATGTAAGCTGTGCTTTTTTACTGACCGTATATACCATCAGCATTGTTGCTGCTATACGTGGCAATGAAACAGCGCGTTATTTTCTGTGGATATGGGCCATCCTGTTACCCTTTGCACTCCCCTTCCTCCCCCAGTCAAATATCATTTCCCATGTAGCAGTCGCGCTGATACTGATATGCGTCCTCTATCTCCTGTATAGCTATAGCGTAGAACGTGTGGATACGTCCCACGAGGAAACACGTCATGTACTGGCCGCGCTGAATCGGCGTATAGATGAAGAACGGCGCATATTGGCACGCCGGTTACACGATGAAGTGAATCCGCAGTTGCTGATGAGTCGTAATGCCCTCAAGCAGATCGAATTGCTGGTCAAAGATAACGAAAAGGCCACCGAGCTGCTGACAAAAGCAACCGGCATGATCAATGACGCCTACGCCGAAATGCGGGATATCATCAAAAATACGCGCATTGAGGTCATTGATTCAATCGGCTTTACTGCTGCGCTGGAATCTCTGGTTGCGCATTACACCAGTATTTCCGAAAAACCCACCATCACACTGGAACACAACCTGCCAAAACGCCCGGCACTGGCCGAAGAAGCAACACTCAGCCTGTACAAGATTATCCGGGAAGCTATTTTCAATGCGATCAAACACGCCAATGCTACGGCGGTACATGTCAGTATCCAGCACAACAGCACACTGAATGTCTATCAGGTGAGCATCACTGATGATGGGACAGGGATCAAAACATCCCCGCGTGATGAACAGTCAGGCATTGGTCTCATCGATATGCGCGAGCGTATCAGGGTACTGGCAGGGACGCTCAAGATACAGGCGGCAGACCCTGCAAATCACAAACGGCCCGGAACACACGTCATTTTCTCGTTTTCCGGGCAGTGGTTGTAATGCCATGACGGATTGCAAGCTTGGTAATGTCTGCCTGACTCTCGATATCCAGTTTAGCTTTGATGCTTTTCATGAACGTACCCACTGTTTTGGTGGATAAATCCATTTTTTCAGCGATCTCCGCCTGTAGCGCACCATCCGCCGCAAGGGTAAATACCCGCATCTCACTATCATCAAGCAGCTTGCCTGGCACTTTGTCTTTTACCGCCGACCATGCCAGCAGACGGGCGATCTCTGGTGAAAAGTATTCCTTCCCCTGTGCTACCGTGACAATAGCCTCATTCAGCACTTCGGTGGGCTCATCTTTGCGCACAAAGGCCAGAACGCCCAGCTTGTAAGAATGCTCAACAATATATTCGTCATCGAACTGACTAAAAACAATAATTCTGGCTGAGGGATCAAGGGCCAGAAGTTCCTCACACACATCCAGTCCGTTTTCCCCACAGCCTTTACTGTCGAAACGTACATCAATGACCAGGACGTCCGGCTTCACGTCCAGAAAACGTTTGACCAGCCCTTCGGTGCTGTATGCCACTTCGATGACATCAATCCCGTAGTCTTTCAGCACATCGCGGAACCCTGCTACGAGCAGCTGATGATCATCAGCCAGAAAAACTTTGACTCTCAATTTTTTACACCTGTTCGACACACTGCACCAATTATGACAGAAGCGACCTGATACGATAAATCTCTCAATCGCCCATCAGCTCACAGGAAAATATGCAGAACATTTATATCCCTCAAAGGGAAACACAACTTCACTTGCATAGAAATTATATTTCCATGTTATGATGCAGACAGGGTATAAATAATTCATCTGAATACTGCTGGGGACACAACTACTGCTGCGCGAGTTCTATTTCAAAGCACACTACCATCCTCATTTATATCTCACAAGAAACATCCAGAAAGACTAAAGAAAAAATTCGGCAGGAGTTTTTCAATGACTTTTGATATGGACTGTAACGTTGATCTTCTGAGTTTGCCCCCCGTTTCTGAGCCTGATGATTTGATGGCCCGACGCAAGACACAATTTACCCAGGCCAATATTTCCCTTGCCCTTTCAGGCTGGTATAACCAGACAGACATGGATATTGAGATCCAGCAAGCGATTATCGCAGGCAAGCTTTCTGCTGATGGTGCGGTGGCGCTTTATATCCAATATAAATGTGAAAGGAATATGCCATGACTGTTTTGCAAGTGGAGGAAACATATTCAGACACACGCTTATCGAAAAGCGGAGCAGATATTTTTGACTCAGCAATATTACAGCAGATTGAACCGGGAATAACCGCTATTCGCATTCAGGAGTTACGGGACAGCCCTGTGCGCGGTCACTACAACATGGCACATCTGCAAACCATCCATCGACGCATCTTCAGGGATCTCTATGACTGGGCTGGCGTCTGTGTGGCATTGATCCCCGATGGATCAGACAGTGAGCAGACATTGCAGACCATGAAGGCAAATATCCTCTCCAAGGTCAGTAAAGTGACTGACACAATCAAAGACAGCGGTTACCTGCGTGGCATGAATAAAGTCCCGTTCATTGACAAACTGACAGAGGTGTACGCAGGGTTGAGTGGCATACGCCCTTTTCGCAACGGAAATGAGATTGCCATACGTGAATTTATCTGGCAGCTCGCACAGACGGCTGGCTACGCACTGGATTACAGCAAAACCAGCAGGCAAAGCTGGAAGCACGCAGAAAGACAATTAGCGTTCGGTCATTGTGCTCCCATGCATAACATTTTTCGCACCATCGCGAGTGTCGAGCGTGCCGTTGCATTCGAGACGCTGCCTTGTGACAAGGCACTGGTTAAACACCCCGAACTGGATGGGGCGTACAAGATGTTACTTGATGCGCAATGTGCCCGACAAAATGTAAGGGTGCTCCAGAAAGATATTCTGAAGGAATTAAAGGCGGGTTACATCGTGGGTGATGGTGTTCTGTTGGATGAGTCTTATCACATCATCAGCCGTACAGCCGCTTACCATGCTCTGAAAATACTCAACACTGATAATTTTCATGGTCAATACACAGGTGATGTCATTGCCATTTCCTCTCATCATATTCTTCTCCAGATCAACAGCATGACCGCTTTTTGTTATAAGCGGGAAAGGCAGGATCATAATATACATGTCGGAGATCGCATCACAGTCATTCAGCATGGACATAACAGCTTATCCTCTTTTAACATTTAAGGGATTACAACCATGAACACTTCTTCGACCTCCCTTAAAAACCTTTTCAAATACGCTCAACTGTAAATTGTGGTGGAAAGCATTCAGACTTTTACCGTGATTATTAATCCACCCCAAAATATTTATGTTGAGCAAAAACTTAACCCCATTGACTTGATAGTGTATTTGGTTTCTAATCCGTGGGTTAGAAGAAATAAAAGTCAAAATTTGAATGCGCTTTCCAGTCTCCTGAATATGCTTAATCACTAACACTTTGACATAAAAACCACCTCTCTATCTTCAAAGAACCTAGATATCTCATTCATCAACGCCATATGGCTGACACACATTAACGCTTGACACTGCACCAAATTAATCCTCTCGTATAAAGAACACAAAACCCACGCTTTAAATAGGTTTTGCTTTAAATAAAATCACTCGTCTTTTTATATGGCTTGCACCCGGTTGATTACAAGACATTTCGTACTGCGCTGCTTCCTGCCAGGACTGCTATTCTGGCTGGCCGCTTTTTCTGCCATGGCGCAGACTGTTTTGCAGGGCAGCCTGAATGAGAACACCCATCTCGGCATTGATAACAGCCCCTATCTGATTGAAGGTGAATTACTTATCCAGAATGGCGCACAGCTCGGGGTCGATGCCGGGGTCATTCTGTATATGGGGGCAGATGCACGGGTTAATGTTGTGGCAGGCAGCGTGCAGATTCATGGCACACAGGAACACCCCGTGCGCGTCATCTCAGATAAAGTGCGCCAGGGTCTTCCCCCTGCACCCGGCGATTGGGATCAATGGATATTCTCTCCAGGCACGGTATCCACCCATCTTGAGCATGTCATCGTTGAACATGGCCATGGTCTGGCGGTTTATGGTTCCGCGCCCGTTTTGGATTATCTGACCCTGCAAAATCATCAGGGTGCCGCCATCACCATCGATCTGAAAGCCTCGCCCAGCGGGATTGGCAATCAGGCCAGCAGCAACACGGTAAATGGAATTGTTGTTCCCCCCGGAGATATTGTCACAGATGTCAGTTGGGGACTTGAAGGGCTCCCGTACATCATCGCATCCGGAGAGCTATCCGTAGGGCAGAGTCCTGTCCTCTTTTCAGTGGTCCCCAACACGGTTGAACAGGGAGAAACCGTGACACTGACCGTGACCGGACAACAGTTGCAAGGCATCACTTCTGCGACCTTTGATCGTGCTGGTTTGAATCTGTTGCCGTTGTCTGGCAGCTCTGCACATTCCGCGTCCTTTCAATTGACCGTGGATCCTGCTGCCTCATCCGGTCCAGCAACGCTTCAACTGCATCTGGATGCAGGTAACGTCACACTTCCCGACGCATTAACCGTTGGCCCCGCTCTGCTTGCACTGGAGTCATTGCAACCCAGCACCATTGAAGCAAGTGCAGGAGCGGTGCCGCTGACGGTCATCGGACGTCACTTTACCCCTCAATCCGAATTGCTGATTGAGGGACAGGTCTTGCCTGCAACCTATGTCAGTACAACCGTATTACAGGCCACGCTCCCCAATCAGGCAGCAGCAGCCTCTCTTGCCATTCAGGTGCGGACGCCCTCGGCAGACAAACCCGGTGAGTTTGCCCTGTCAAACATCCTGATACTGAAAGTCACAACTGCCACGCTCCCCTCACTCACGATTGTACCCCGTCCGCTTGAGTTCGCGCCGGACAGTCATCCGCACACCATAACCCTGACGCTCAGCAAACCCGATGTCAGTGATCGGATACTCTCATTAGTCATGTCAGATGACACCGTCGCTAATGTTGAACCCACCTCGATCACCATCCCGGCAGGGGAAACTCAGGTGACAGCCACTTTAACGCCGCGCAAGGCAGGCAACACCACTCTGACAATCAAATCCCCCGCTCTTGCCACGCTTGTTGAAACGGTACTGATTTCCATGGACATCAAAAACGCTGGCATCAGCTATGCCCCCTCAGTGGGTATTGACGTGGGTGACCCAACGCGCCCTCAGCCTGCTGCACAAACCGGCGAAGTCTTTGCCCATACCGTCGGCATCAATATTGGCGACCCAACACGGCCTCAACCCGCTACACAAACCAGTGAGGCGTTTGCTCACTCAGTGGGTATTGACGTGGGGGAGCCAACACGGCCTCAACCACCCGCACTCACTGCTGATGTCTTTGCTCACCCTGTCGGTATTGACCTTGGCGAACCGACACGGCCACAGCCTCCGGCACAAACCGGCACCACAGACACGCAACCCACTCACATTATTGTCAACGAGAAAACCCTCACCGGATCAGAGAAATGACAAAACCTTCCCGCACAACCCCTTCTCAAGGCAAAACATTTGCTGCACTCATTACCACCGCATTGATCACCGCACCTGCCTATGCATTTGACAGCGGCAGTACCGGTGCAGACGGTGAATTCAAACCGACGGCCAATATTGAGGTATCTCTGCCCCCTTCCGGCATTCTCAATTACACCTCGGTGGATATTCCTGCGAATGTCACTGTCACCTTCCGCAGGAATGAAACAAATACCCCGGTCTATCTGCTTGCCAGTGGCAACATCACCATTGCAGGCACAATCAACGTTCAGGGAAAGGATGGCACCTCTGTCGGCAATCACGGTGATGGGCTGCGTGATGACGATGGATGGCCGGGAGAAGGTGGCCCGGGTGGATTCGCAGGCGGTTATGGTGGCAAGCCTAAAAGAGGAGGCACCCCCACCGAACAGACACTCGGTGGTAATGGTCTGGGACCCGGAGGCGGGTTGGGTGGAATTGATAAAGGCAATGGCTGCCTCCAGTTTCCCCGCTATTACACCGGTCATGGTACAGGGGGAGCCTATGCTGAAGATGCATACGCCATTGGAATATTAAATTGTGCAGAACAATATCGTATTCCTGCCGCTTTTAACTATAGCTCACGTACCCTGCAACCGCTGATTGGCGGTTCAGGCGGTGGTGGTGGTGTCGGCGGTACGCTATCCGGAATTAATGTCTCACATGGTACTGGCGGCGGAGGCGGAGGCGGTGCAATCCTGATTGGGGCCTCCGGCCTGCTGAACATAACAGGAAAAATTCTTGCCGATGGTGGGCACGCCGGAGGTGCCAAGGGAGAGGGTGGAGACGGCCCACACGGCGGTGGCGGTTCAGGTGGGGCAATCCGACTCGTGGCAACCCAGATCACCGGCGGTGGTCAATTATCCGCAACGGGGGGATGCACCATTCATCCGTGTGCTTCCGGTGAACCCGTATTGACAGGTTTATGAGACCTGCATCTGGTTTACAGGAGGCCGTTCGTCAGGTGGTGAAGTGCTGAGTGTGGTGTTGGGGGGCTTTGGCACAGGGGCTGAGTCCGTTGTCGCTGCCGTTGAAGCCATGTGGGACGCGGGCTCCCGATATTTACGGTGTCAGCGCCGCAAGTCCTTAGTGCGGGAAGTCACGGGATTACTGGCAGGCGTCGCTCCCCGCGAAGGTGAACCCCGGCAGCGGCAACAACTCCTCCAGACGCGCTTCTGGCCAGCCCGGCAGACGCCGCAAAACATCCGTCAGCCAGGCATGCGGCTCCAGGCCATTCATCTTTGCCGTTTCCAGCAGACTCATGATTTTCGCCGCGCGTTCGCCTGCTGCAACCGAACCTGCGAACAACCATGATTTTCTGCCCATGACCACCGGTTTGATCGCCCGCTCGCAGACATTGTTGTCCAGCGGCAACCCGCCATCGTCCAGGAAGCGACTGAGGGCAACCCGACGTTTCAGCGCGTACGTGATCGCTTTGCCCAGCGCAGAGTTCTCCGGGCACGCATTTTTCTGCTGTTCCAGCCAGTGCCAAAGTTTTTCCAGTGCCGGTCGCGCATAACGCTGTCGCCACTGGCGGACCTTTTCTACTGGCCGGTGCCGGATCTTCTTTTCCAGCCGGTACAGGCTGGCTATCTGTCTTATCGCCGTGGCTGCACGCGGATCTTTACCCGCTTTATACAGGTCCGCGAAGTTTCTGCGGGCATGAGCCCAGCACCCCGACAGGATTATCCCGTTGTGCTGGTTTGCCAGCGTTTCATACGCCGGGTACCCGTCAACCACCAGGCTCCCGGCCCAGTCTTTCAGGTATCCCGCCGGATATTGGCTGCTTCTGCCGGGTTGACAGTCGAAGCACACCACTGGCGGGCCACTTCGTTCACCACTGACGTAGCACCAGAGATAACCGGCGCGGGATTTGCCCCCTTTTCTCGTGTCGAGGAGTTGCAGGGGCGTTTCATCGGCGTGTACCACATCCCGTGTCAGCAACATCCGGTGCAACGTCTCTGCCAGTGGCGTCAGTACGGTGCCCGCACGCCCGACCATATCCGCCATCGTGCTGACGGGCAGACTGATGTCTGACCGGGCCAGCACCGACTGCTGACGATACAGCGGCATATGGTCACAGTGTTTACTTATCACCAGTTGCGCGATGAGTGACGGTTCAGCCACACTTTTCGGGATAATGTGCGCGGGCATGTCACCGCTGACCACACACTGGCAGCAGTTGCAGCCGTACTGCGGGCGAACATACCGGTTAACCACGATGCGGGCCGGGATGTACTCCAGTTTTTCGCTCACTTCATCGCGGATGTGGTGCAGCATTCCAGGGCATTCGGGGTCAAGGCAGCTTTCCGTTGATGCGGGAACGATAACGATCTCTTTTCGCGGAAGATGTGCCGGAAGCGGTTTACGTGCCGGACTTTTGCCGGGGGGCGTTTCTTCTGGGGGAAGCAATGTATCCAGTTGCGCTTCAACGGCGGCGATATCGGCATCCATATCCTCTTCGAACAGGGAGCGTTGCATCCCGGCCAGGGTCTCACTTTTTTTCCCGAAGCGCTGTTGGCGGGCCAGTTTCAGCATTTCTTCCAGGAGTTCGATACGCTGTTGAAGCCCGGTATTTTGCTGACGAAGTTTTTCTTTTTCTGCATTCTCAGACATTGCATTTTGCACCATGGCAAGTGCCAGAGTGCGAAGCTGTTCGATGTCACTGATGGTGGTGAGAACGGAGATATCCATGCGGATCATTATACCACTCCCGACATGGATAATCATTATTCTTCATGAGGTTATCATGTTCTGCGAGCCATATTCAGACTCGCCACGGAAGACCCATTTTTCGAGGTCGTGGCCTCTCACCTGCTGCCAGTCAACACCACTGACGAGCCAGTTGAACTCATCGGGCGTGAGTGACCAGGCAACCTCATTTGCCCGGGGCCAGCGGAAGTTTCCTTTGTGCAGACGACGAACGCACAACCAGACGCCGTGCTTATCCCAGCGCAGCACCTTAATGCGGGAGCGAGCCTTGTTGGTGAAGACGAAGGCGGCACCTTCGTGCCAGGACGCCTGCAGTTCATCTTGCACGTACTGCGTAAGCGTGTCGATCCCGCGCCGCATATCAACGGGTTTCACGGCGAGAAAGACATTTTCAGGCGTCAGCATGCTTGAGCGCCTTGAAGACATCGGTCAGTTGTGAAGGATGGCAGCACATCCGTATTCCGCCGGGCAGGAATAGCGTAACGGGTTCATTCGCCACAGATGAAAAGGGTTCAGAAGGTGGAGCGGATTGGACGATATGAACGGGCAAAACAGTAGGTTTGCTTGCACGTCGTTGAGCTTTTGCGACATCTTGGGGCCATTCACGAAAGGAGGTAAAAGGAATATCGTTGAGCTCACAATACTGCCGGCGGGTAAGGCCGCTGGCGCGCCAACTGGCGACGTGTTGTTTTTTCTGGTCAATGAACCATCGTTGTTTTTGCATCGGTAAACACCCTTGTGTCAGTGGAGGATGGTGCCGATCTTACCTGCTGAAATTATTATGAAAATACGAGTTCACCGGAAGTACACTTATCAGTTATGTCAGGGCAGTGATGCCACCACGCTGTTCGACACACTTCCGCTGCCTTCCCCACACCGGCGACTGGGGCCACTGACCTTGCGCGATGCCCTGCAAACCCTCGCGGGTTCAGCCTGGCAACTCCAGGTGGATGAAACCGCACGTCAGGTCTGTTTTGTGCCTGCTGCCGTGGTGCTGCCTGAAGCATCTTCAGCAACCCGGAGGCACGCATGAATACCGTGACTGCAACACCTGCCCGGCGTTCCCTGTTATGGATACTGGCCGCGCTCTGGCTACTGGTACTGACTGCCATGGTGCTGGTACAGGAAAGCCGTCTTTCAGCACTGACGCATGACGGGGATAACAGCCAGCAGGCGGCGCAACTGGCGGTGCTGGAAACCCGTCTGAATGAGCTGCGCAGCCAGATTACCAACCAGCCTGAATCACTCACACAGGCCAACTGGCACACCATTGAAAAAACATGGCAGCAGCGCATAAATACCCTTGAAGAGCGCCTGCCTGCTACTGACACAGCCTCTGCTACAGAAGAGGTTTTTTCCCGGTTAAGCGAGCGTCTGGATCAGCTTGAGACGCGTCTGGAAACCCTTCGGCCCCCTCCTGTGCCCCCTCCCACACCGCCCAGCCGAAGCCCCAGACCGATCAAGCCCCAGACGCTCGCCCCTCCTTTTACCCTGCTCGGGGTTGAACTGCGCGGGGGTGAGCAGCGGCTCTCAATTGCGCCATCAGGCAGCACAACACTGAGTCAGGTGCGCCTGCTGCGGGTCGGCGACGGGGAGGGTGACTGGGTACTGGTCTCTCTCGACAGCCGTCACGCCACCTTTAGGGTCGGCAACCAGCAACGTCAGCTTCCTTTGCCGTAAGTCAAGGACATACCATCATGACAAGAGTTCTTTTTTGCTCCCCTACTCTGGTGGGAGCTTACCTGACAGGGCTGTTTCTGACCGGACAGGCCGTTGCACAAAACACGGCTCCAGCAGTATCACAGCCAGCAGCAATCCAGCACAGCCAGTTGCGTGACTCCACTGTCGATAAGACAGAGGCGCAGGCGCGTGACTGGGGACTGAAAGCCGACGAATATGCACGCTATCAGACGCTGATGCAGGGGCCGCTGGGCGTCTATTCCCCTGGTCTGGATCCGCTCACCGCACTCGGCATTGAAGCAAAAACCGATGAAGAACGCCGTCGCTATGCTGAACTGCAGGTGGAGGCGGAAGGTCGGCGCGTTGCCAAACTGCTGGCCTATCAGCAGGCGTATGACGACGCCTGGAAACGGCTCTACCCCACGCTGTTACCCCTTGCGATGACAGGCAGTCTGCCCAACATGTCACCGATAGCATCGCAACCGGAAACCGGTCGTCTGACGGTGTTTGTCAAAGCGACCTGTCCGCCCTGTGTGCAGAAAGTGAAGCAGTTGCAGCGCCAGGGCGCGCGTTTTGATGTGTATATGATTGACAGCCAGCAGGACGATGGCCGGATCCGTCAGTGGGCGGCACAGGCAGGAATCGACCCGGCACGGGTGCGCAGCCGCACCATTACGCTCAATCATGACAGCGGCCAGTGGCAGGCACTCGGTAAAGCTGTTACGGCACTCCCCGTTGTTCTGCCGGAATCGCCTTGAGATGCACATGCTCCGGCTGTGTCTCATCGCGCTGATGCTGGCAGCACGCACGTTGCAGGCGAGTGAGTTACCGCCACCGGCTTATCAGTTTGCGGCACGCGAAGCCAATATTCCCTCAGCCGTGCTGTATGCCGTAGCCCTACAGGAAAGCGGCATGAAATTGCAGGGGCGTATGCGACCCTGGCCGTGGACATTAAATGTCGGCGGCACCGCCGAACGCTACCCGAATCGGGCAGCAGCCTGTACGGGATTATTACGCGCCTTGCAGCGTGTGCCTGCCACCCGGATTGATGTCGGCCTTGGGCAGATCAATATCGGGTATCACGGGGAGCGCATTCAGCGCCCCTGTGACCTGCTGGATCCGTATCGCAATCTGACCCTCGCCGCCACGCTGCTACGCGAACACCATACCCCCGGCGAAAACTGGTTACTCGCCATAGGGCGCTATCACCGTCCGGCAGGCGGAGAACCCGCCCGGCGTTACCGGCACAGCGTCAAACAGCACCTCAACCGCATCCTGCCGGATGCTTCAACGCTTGCTTTCCATCAGGAGTAATTGACCATGCCATACCGTTTTGGGTTTTCCTGTCGCCACCTTCTCGGGGGGCTGGCGCTACTGCTCTCAACCGCCCTTCATGCTGGGCCCCGGCCACCCGTCCTGACGGTCGTCGCTGACCTTGGTGGCAGCGATGCCACTCCGTATTATGCCGCGCTGGAAGTGGATGAGGTGTCAGCCCCCGCACTTACGCCATCCCCCTCAAGGACACAGCCCTACAGTGAAGCCGATATGCTGCCGGTACGCTCCTCCCATCTGACGCCAGGCACCGTCGAGGGACGGGAGATTCAGGCTCCGGGGCTGGCACCGCTGTTTCTGCTGGGTGACGATCCCCGTTCTATTGCCTGGCTCAAGGCACACCGCAACAGGCTGGAATCGCTTGAGGCAGTGGGACTGGTGGTACAGGTAGAAAGTCCGGCAGCACTCGCCAGACTACGGCAGCTTGCACCGGAACTCTCCCTGCTGCCCGTCTCCGGCGATGATCTGGCCCAGCGTCTGGGACTGCGCCACTATCCGGTGCTGATCACTGCCACCCGGGTGGAGCAGTGAATCACGATGACACAGCGCCACGCCATTGAAGTCCTGCTGCGCCCTGCCGTTGAACTCTACACCGTGCTGGTTTGCCTCGGCGCAGCGCTGTTATGCCTGTTTGCCCCCTGGTCGCTGGCCCTCAGCCCCCGGTTGGGATGGGGCGCAGCCAGTGGCTTTTTACTGTTTGCCGGGGTGCGCCTGCGTGAGGCCTGGGCCATTCTGCGCTACCGGCGCAATATCCGCCGCCTGCCGCGCTATGTCATGACCAGTCGTGATGTACCAGTGAGTCAGCAGCGGCTTTTTCTGGGGTGCGGCTTTCGCTGGGACCAGCGTCACACCCATCGGCTGATGCAGACCTACCGCCCAGAGTTTCGGCGTTACGTCGAACCCACCGCCCTTTATCGTCGGATACGAGACTGGGAAGCGCGACTGGAATTTGCGCCTTTCCCGTTTCCGGCTCTGGTGAAATTGAGCCGCTGGGACTCCACATTCAATCCGGTACGCCCCCTGCCGCCAGTTGGCGGCCTTCCCCGTCTGCACGGCATTGAGCCGCATGAGCAGGATGTCACCCTGCCGCTCGGGGAACGGGTCGGTCACACCCTGGTGCTAGGCACCACACGGGTCGGTAAAACCCGGCTCGCAGAGCTTTTCATTACGCAGGATATCCGCCGTAAAACCCGTGGTGAATTCGAAGTCGTCATTGTGCTGGATCCCAAAGGCGATGCCGATTTATTGAAGCGGATGTACGTGGAGGCCAAACGGGCCGGGCGGGAAAATGCTTTTTATGTATTTCATCTGGGCTGGCCGGATATTTCAGCGCGCTACAACGCTGTCGGCCGCTTTGGCCGCATCTCCGAAGTTGCCACCCGGGTCGCAGGCCAATTATCGAATGAGGGTAACTCTGCCGCGTTCAAGGAGTTTGCATGGCGGTTTGTGAATATTATTGCTCGGGCTTTGGTGGAGTTGGGGCAGCGCCCGGATTATCTGCTGATCCAGCGCCATGTGGTCAACATCGACGCGCTCTTTATTGAGTACGCCCAGCATCTGTTTGCCAAAGTGGAGCCGAAAGCCTGGGAAGCGATCGTGCAACTGGAGGGGCGGCTGAATGATAAAAACATCCCCCGCCATATGGTCGGACGGGAAAAACGTGTCGTCGCCATTGAGCAGTACCTGAGTCAGGCACCAATTTACGATGTGGTGCTGGACGGATTACGTTCTGCAGTCCGCTATGACCGAACCTATTTCGACAAGATTGTTGCAAGCCTTCTCCCCTTGTTGGAAAAACTCACTACTGGAAAAATTGCCCAGTTACTCGCACCCAACTATTCAGACCTGAATGACCCGCGCCCGATTTTTGACTGGATCCAAGTGATCCGCCAGCGTGCGATTGTGTATGTAGGGCTTGATGCATTGTCCGATGCAGAAGTCGCCGCAGCCGTGGGGAACTCAATGTTCAGCGACCTGGTTTCCGTTGCCGGGCATATTTACAAGTTCGGTATTGATGACGGCCTGCCCGATACGGCGCGGGAGGTGAAGCTGCCGATCAACATCCATGCAGATGAATTTAACGAGCTCATGGGCGATGAATTTATCCCGCTAATTAATAAGGGCGGCGGTGCCGGTCTGCAAGTCACTGCGTATACCCAGACCCTGAGTGACATTGAAGCCCGAATTGGCAATCGGGCCAAAGCGGGTCAGGTGATTGGTAACTTTAATAACCTGATTATGCTGCGGGTACGGGAAACCGCCACCGCAGAACTCCTGACCCGCCAGCTACCAAAAGTTGAAGTCTACAGCACGGCACTGGTCAGTGGGGCCACCGACAGTTCAGATGTTGAGGGTAACACCGCCTTTACGTCCAACACCCAGGACCGGATCAGCGCCAGCAGCGTGCCAATGATTGAACCCGCGCATGTGGTGGCCCTGCCTAAAGGGCAGGCCTTTGCACTGCTGGAAGGCGGAAATTTGTGGAAGGTCCGCATGCCGTTACCGGCCCCCGATCCGGATGAGGTGATGCCCAGGGACATGCAGGCACTCGCCGGTTATATGCGTCAGCAGTATGTCGAGCGTGAAGCCTGGTGGGACAGTGCCCCCTTGCATATGGAAGAGGATGCGGGATTGCCGCCCGACCTGCTCGACGATATCATCGAGACGACACGCGAAGAGGCTGAGGCATGAATACCTCCTCTTCTTCGGCCCTCGCCCAACGTCCGCAGATACGCAAACCCGGCCTGATCAGCCGTCTCATCATGCTGCCGTTTCATCTTCTGGGGCTATTGAGCGGGGCGCTGGTGCTGTGCATTGCGCTGGAATGTCTGGCGATCCATTTTTTCTGGCCGGAACAGGGCTGGCAGCACGCACAGCGCATGCTGGGTTTTGAACTGGAGCAGCTTTCCACGGACTTTACCCGCAGTATGGTGGTGCAGGAACCCGGGCGCAGCGCCAGACGGCTGGTTGAGTGGGTGTATGACACACTGGTGCAGCAAAGCGGGTTGCAGAACTGGATCGCCCAGACATCAAACAAGGCACGCGCAGGCAGCCTCAGTCAGACGCGAGATTTCAGGTATTACGTGGGGGTGGTGTATGTTCATCTTGAAACATATCTGACTGCTGCCGCGTATATGGTGCTGGTGTTCCTGGTGCGGGTCGTGGTGCTGTGCTTAAGTCTGCCACTCTTTACGATGGCCGCGTTTGTCGGTCTGGTCGATGGGCTGGTACGGCGGGATGTGCGCCGCTTTGGTGCAGGGCGTGAATCCGGGTTTATCTATCATCGCGCCAGGGCCAGCCTGATACCGCTTATCGTGCTGCCCTGGATGCTCTATCTAGTATTGCCGTTCAGTCTCAATCCGTTGTTTGTGCTGCTGCCCTGCGCAGTGCTGTTAAGTGTCGCGGTGAATATTACAGCGGGAAGTTTTAAAAAGTACTTGTAGGCGCAACAGGCCTTCTCAAAGCAGTTCAATGTCACGCGCCATGTAATCTGTACCTGGGATAGCCTTGAAACCTTGTTTGGCATAATAAAGGGTTAATCGCGCAGTTGCTTCCTCCTGATTACCAGAAAAATCTTCCAACTGCCATTTGGGGTAGGCTTCAGACTGCTCATCATCCCAGTCATGAGGGCCATCAAGGTACGCACTTTCGAACTGAAGAGGATAGGGTTTAAGTGCGAGAAGTTTGGCTGATGCCCTCAGTCGCTGGCTCAACCCCCGAATGGCAAGTGCTCCCAAACCCTTTCCACGCCAGGCAGGATAGACAACCAGTCGCTCAAGAATGGCAAGATTGGGCTGATATGAATAGCTATCTTTACTGAACGCAGTATCAATAACAGTCTGTGTGAAGTCGTCTAAAGTATCCAAATCGTACAGATTTTCATAAAAGCCCAGCGTGATACTTTCAGAATCAAAAACATCAACCACTGACATACTGTCATTGACCGCACTGCAGACATCAACAAGGATGATTTGAAACACGCCCACATCAATTTCGTTGCTATTATCATCCAGCAGTATCAGATTGCCCGATGAAGAATGAATATATCCGGATGGTTCAGTATTGTCGGCAAGGATCATCTGCTCAGAGAATCGCAGAAATAAGACAGGCACTCTATCACTCATTATTTTTCCCCTTATAGCGTTCGTGGAGTCAGGTCAGCATTTTAATGCGACGCAGGGTTTCAGCATGCCGTGAAGAGCCAAATGTGTCGTTGATAAAAGAGTTTCTGATGCCCCCGTATTTCAGAGAGAGATTGATTTTCCAGATGATAGATATACAATTAAAATGTATATCCACATCAAGGAATCAGACATGCAAGTAGCAAAATGGGGAAACAGCCTCGCCGTGCGCCTGCCTGCGGCGTTGGTCGAAGCGCTGGGATTGCGTGAAGGCGATGACATTGAAATCATTGTTGATGACATGCGCACCTTTGCTGTACGCAAGAAAACAGGGTCGGAAGCCCTGCTGGCACAATTACGGACGTTTCGTGGCAAATTGCCAGCTGATTTCCGGTTCAGTCGGGATGAAGCGAATGCGCGGGACTAAGCACAAGGGCTTTCTCGACAGCAACGTGGTGCTCTATCTGTTGTCCAGTGACAGCGTCAAGGCTGACCATGCCGAAGCTCTGCTGAAGACGCACCCGGTGATCAGTGTGCAGGTACTCAACGAAGTGACGCATGTGTGCGTGCGCAAACTCAGGATGGGGTGGGAAGAAATTGCGCAGTTTCTTGAACTGGTGCGAAGCTTCTGCAAGGTGGTGCCACTCACGGCAGAAATCCATGATCGGGCGCGCTGGGTGGCAGAACGTCACCAACTCTCGTTCTACGATGCCTGTATTGTGGCTGCGGCAATAGACGCTGGCTGCCAGACGTTATACAGCGAGGATATGAACCACGGGCAGATCCTGGAAGAGAGTTTGACGCTCAGGAATCCATTCGCAGCGACCTGACGCTCAAGAAGATAGTGTTATTGGCTTTTATTCGCTGTAACCGATGTAGCGATCCAGGCTGCTGGCAGCATGATTGTATCTGTACTCTATAGACAGATAGCACCGCCCAACCCGCCGACTGACACTGTATCTGAAGGTGAGTGTGTTAAAACTGTGCTCGCTCTCCGCCTGAATTTCCGTGAATAGTTCTTTGCATCTTTCCAGCGTCAGGGGATCTCCACCGTAGAAACGCGACACAAATTTGCCCTCCTCATTCACTGTACCTACAGTAATCCCCCCCGCCAAGATATAGCCGATGATATGTTTATCGTCAGTTTTTGATAGACAGACTTCTCTGACTGCATCAATAGCCTGTTCAATCGGGCACCACAAGGCATCTTCTTCGTTTCTGAGGGTTTCCAGGTCTGCATCAAACTTTTTGTATTCCGGGGTATCTGTGCCTGCCAGCATGATGCCGAACAGTCCAGTTTTTCCTTCTTTTTGGGCCAGATCAAGCTGAAACTGATCCTGTTCGCGGCGGAGTCTGGATATTTTTTCGTGACCTGCCTGCCATGCAAGCGCCTCTTTCTCCATCCCGATTAAAGACATTGCTTCAATGACCACCTCTGTCCATCCGCCTTTATGCAGGTCAAGGATCGTATCTATCTGATCGAGCGTGAGAGTAAAGGTTTGATTGTGGGGGTTGGTGTAGGTATAGATGCTCACGATATCCTTCTGTCAGGACTCAGGGAACCGCCCTGTTGGTGTATTAATTATCATTATACTTAAATTTTAAGTCAATTGGCTTTCAGTTATTTTGCTGTTTTGAGTGGTTTCAGCTTCGCCTCAAGCGCAGCACAGGCTAACGCCGTCCGACATTCGATGATCACGGGTTTGCCAGTCGCAAAATCCGCTCCCCGCTCCCAGCGCTGATAGGTCGTCAATGTCACACCGAGTGCTTGTGCTGCCTGCCGCTGGGTGTAGCCCATACGCTGCCGCCATGCGGCAATATCTGCGGGTGTTGCCATGTTATGCGCGTCCTGATGGGTAGCTGATGTGTTGTCCAGCCTGTTCTTCTGCAATAACTTCCGCGATCAGGTCGTCGGCTACAGTGTCGGATGCGCCGCCATTCTGACGGTGTGCCTGATACCAGCCAATAATCAACGCCGATACATTATTTCCAGGAGTATCTCTGTAAAGTTCTACCGCCAGACCGCTGACCTGACAGATACGCTCTATAACAGCCCAATCGAAGCTAACGCTTCCATCCTGTTCCCGTGCCAATTGCAGGTCGGCAAAGGTGAAGTCTTCCGGGATGATTATTTGGGTCATTTGTTGCTGCATATGCGCCTCCACTGCGTCCATTATCCAGGCCGCATTCCAGCGGCGTTATGCTTCCACCCAGTTTTCATCATTATCCTGTACTACAGGAATAAGGGTATTGAACTGGCGCTCACACTCTTCAGGGTCATCGTGCCAAGTGTACATCTCGTCCTGCCAGTCTTCGACGGTATCAACACTGCCAGTGAAAGGGTTCATAAGATACTTTGTCGCTTCCATGCTGTTTCTCCCGTCAGGATTCAGCGGCTCCCCCTTGTTAGGGTGTTACTGTGAATTCATGATTATATGACTTAATTATTAAGCTGGATGATTTTGTAATTATTTTATACCCTCCCATTCCTAATTAATGGCTGAAAAGAAATATTCCAGCCTTAAAATCCTGTTATACGAAATTGCTATTTGGGGTTTCCTGCCCCCTCAATAAAACCGGACTGTCTGCTGTTCCTATTGATTGCAGCATTCCGGCGCTAATCCTCGCAGCATGAAGCCATTCCCTGTTAACCCGGAATGGTGCCATGACTGCAAATACCTTTTCCCCTGTTTTACGCCGACGCACGGCAGGCGCACTCGCCCTACTGACGGGCCTGCTGCTCTCTGTCAGCGTGCAGGCCGAACCCGAGCATGCACAGCTCACCCTCATCCTGCGCCAGCTCGACATGCTGGAGCGTCAGGCGCAATCAAGCGCCCTTGTTTCAACTGAAGCAACCGGACGCTACCACTTTGACTACCACCGCCTGCAGGCGGATATCGAGCGTATCCGCATCGGTATCCATGACTACCTGACCCCACAACGCGCCCAGCCGCGTGATCCGGTGGTGCTCACTGGTGATTACCAGCGTGAGGCAAAACCATGAATGCCGCCCAGCAGGCCGCGTTTCAGGCCAACGGCGGTTTCAGTGCCGAGAGTGTCTCGACACTGGTTCTGAGCTTCCTCTTTGCTGTTCTGCTGCTCTGGGGTGTGTGGGCAATCCGCACCGCCTATGTCGGCTGGACAGAAAACCGAATTAACCAGCGTCAGTTTCTCGGGGTGATCGTGCGTTTCCTGGCGATCTACCTGGGACTGAGCTTTTTCCTGTTGTCGTAAATCTTAAGGATCTGTCATGAAATCAAACCGTCTGTCTCTTATTACCCTGTTGTTCTCGGGTGCCTTTCTGCCTGCATCGGCTTTCGCTGCCGGGATGCCCAAAATTGATGATCCAACCCGGGGGGCCGGAAGCGGCATTCTGCAAACGCTGCAGAACTACGGCTACGACATCGTGATGCTTGTGGCACTCCTGGTGGTGGCTTCCATGTTTGTCGGCGTCTGTTACCACGCCTACATCCGCTACTCCGAAATCCACACCGGACGTGCCACATGGGGGCAATTCGGTTTGTCGGTTGCAGTCGGTGCAATGCTCCTGGTGATCGGGATCTGGTTGCTCACTGAAGCAACGGGAGTGCTGTAATGACTGTCTCGTCTAACCTCCAGCCAGACGGGACGGTGGCGTTTCTGCCCCATCGTCTCAACCGTCAGCCGGTGGTGGTACGCGGTCTGACCGCCGATGAGCTGTGGATCTGTGCCGGGCTATCAGCGCTTCTGGGACTCCTGGCAGGCATCCCGCTTGCCTGGCTGCTCGGTAGCATTGCGCTGATCCCGACCTCGATTGTCGGCATGATTGCCGCCGGTGTGTTTATCGGCGGCGGTTTTCTGCGACGTCAGAAGCGCGGACGCCCGGATACCTGGCTCTACCGTCAGTTGCAGTGGTGGCTGGCCCAGCATGCCCCGGTGTTAGCCGTCTATGTCGGAGGCAGGTTTCTCCTGACCCGCTCGGGGGCGTGGAGCACACGCCGGGGAGGTAGCGCATGAGCCGGATTAAAAATGAAATCGGTCATCTGCAGGCCCATGTCCGCACGCTGCGGCTGGGCGCTGCCGGGCTCTTTGTGCTGGCACTGGTGCTCGGGTTTGGCTGGTGGCATGCACCGCGTAATCTCACCATCCACGTCCCGCCAGACCTGCGTTCCGGCAGTACCCGCCCCTGGTGGGAAGTGCCGCCGGAATCCGTCTACACCTTTAGTTTTTACACCTTTCAGCAGTTGAATCGTTGGCCGGTCGATGGCGACATCGACTACCCGCGCAATATCCAGTCACTTGCCGCGTATTTGACCCCAGCCTGCCAGAGCTTTTTACAACGGGATTATGAGCAGCGCCGTAACAGCGGAGAGCTGCGTCAGCGGGTGCGTGGGATCTACGAGATACCCGGGCGCGGCTACGGCGATGACCCTACCAGCCGGGTGAGCGTGGTCTCTGACCGTGACTGGATTGTCACGCTGGATATTGCCGCTGATGAGTATTACGGCGCAGAGCAGATCAAGCGTGCGCTGGTGCGCTATTCCCTCAAGGTGGTACGGCTCGATATCGACCCCGAACGCAACCCGTTCGGCTTGGCGCTCGATTGCTACAGCCGGGCACCCGAGCGGATCACCCCTCCCTCCACGACCTCATCAGCCTCGACGGGCAACCCGATAGGGAGCAACAAATAATGAGCCAGAAGATCAATCACTGCTATCAGGGCGATTGTCGCACCGTCATACGGGCGCTTGCTGATACTGGTATCAAAGTACAGGCCGTAGTGACGAGCCCGCCTTACTACCGTCTCCGTGATTACGGAATGCCAGGACAGATCGGTCAGGAAGCCTCTCCGGATGAGTACATCACCAACCTGGTCAACATCTTCCGGGATGTCCGTGAGCTACTTGCCAACGATGGCACGCTCTGGCTGAACATGGGGGATACCTACGCCTCAAGCAACAAACACCGGAAACCCTCTCCTAAACATCATGGTCTCGATTTCGGCCAAACCACATCCTGTATTCCGCGTGGTATGAAATCCAAAGATCTGATGGGGATACCCTGGCGTCTGGCTTTTGCCCTACGTGATGATGGCTGGTATTTGCGCCAGGACATTATCTGGGCCAAACCCAACTCCATGCCCGAAAGTGTTACGGATCGCTGCACCAAATCACATGAATACGTCTTTCTGTTATCCAAGTCTCCGAGGTACTACTTCGATGCCGAAGCCATTTCAGAGCCGGTAGCAGAATCCACGGTCAAACGACTCTCACAACCCAATCTCCTGCAACAGGCTGGTAGTTACCGCGTTCCCGACAAAACCAACGGCCCGATAAAAGCCGCCTTCCCACGTTTTTGGGGGCATAAATACGGGAACGACCAGGGTCAGCTATCGCGCACCAAAAGCGGCAATGTTTATAACGGTGCAGGGCGCAGAAACAAACGCAGCGTCTGGTGGGTCACGACCAAGCCCTTCAAAGGGGCTCACTTTGCTGTCTTTCCTGAGCAGTTGATTGAGCCCTGCATTCTGGCTGGCAGCCGTCCCGGCGACATTGTGCTGGACCCGTTCATGGGTGCAGGCACCGTCGCCATTGTCGCCAGCAAACATGAAAGGCACTGGATCGGCATTGAATTGAATCCAGCCTACATCGCTCTCCAACACGAAAGAATGTCTCAGATCAAACCAGAACGGGGACAGCTATGACGCACATTCCAAAATTGAAACATATCTTTTTCGGGCTGGCAGTCAGTCTGCCGCTGGTCGCTAATGCCCTCGAAATCCTGCACTGGGAACGTCTGCCGCTGGCCGTACCGCTACAGGTTGGGCAGGAGCGGGTCATTTTTATTGAGCGCAATATCCGGATCGGTGTCCCTGCTGCACTCGGCGCACGTTTGCGTATCCAGAGCGCGGGGGGAGCACTCTACCTGCGTGCATCCGAACCGATTGAGCCAACACGCCTGCAATTGCAGGATGCGGATGATGGCACGCTGATCCTGCTGGATATTGCCACACTGCCGGTGCAAGAAAACGCTCCTGCACTGGAGCCGGTACGCATTGTCGAAAACACCAGGCAAAAGTTTTACGGTGGTCAGGATCCGGCAGAAGAAGACACACTAGAAGAGGATGAAGCGACACCGCCCCCTCGACGGGAAACGCCCATCCCGGTGGTGCTGACCCGTCACGCCGCACAAAGTCTGTATGCGCCGTTGCGCACTGTCGAACCACTGCCGGGTATCCGGTCTGTTCGGGTGCGCAAGGATCTGACCCTCGATACCCTGCTGCCAACGTTACCTGTTGATACAAAGGCGCTGATTGCCTGGCGTCTGGAGGATTATCACGTCACGGCAGTGCGTCTCACCAACCGATCACCAACCCCGCTGATACTCGACCCCCGCGCCCTGTTGGGGGATTTTGTGGCGGCGACCTTCCAGCATCCGGATCTCGGTCCCCAGGGCAGCGCCGCAGACACCACGGTGGTGTATCTGGTGACTCGTCATCAGGGACTGGATGGGACGCTGTTACCCCGAATCAGCCCGGTCGATGCCACGCTGAATCTGCCAGCGGGAGGCTCTCATGAAAAGTAACGGCCTGCTGAAATGGCTAATGATCCCGCTGCTTGTTCTGCTGCTTTTTGTCGGCATCAAACTCTTTTCCGGCAAAGGAGGCAATCAGGGCGCAGAAGACAATGGCCCAAAACTGAGTGCGGAGGAAATGAAAGCCCTCGGCATTGAAGGCGATACACCGCGTGACACGGTCGCAACGCTCGTTGGACAAGTCAAGCAACTGCGCACCGAACTCCAGGGCGCATTGGGTGACAACAAGACCCAGAAAGCTGAAAACGACCGGCTGCGACAGCGTGAAGGCTCCATTGAATCCCGTATTCAGAGTGCGCTCGATAATGAACGCCAGCGTCTGCAACAGGATCGGGAAAGTATTGCCACCGAAAAACAGCAGGCTCAGGGCTTATTGCAGGAGCTGCAACGGCGTATTGACCATCTGGAGCAGCCGAATAGTACCGATCTGCCGGTGGGCCTTGGCCTGGAAGCCGGAGATGGTAAAAACCTCGAAGGATCCGGGACAGGCGGACTGCGCTGGGTTGAACCGGAAGATGCGCGGCCTGCCGATCCCCGCAGTGGTGCCGCGAAGGGGCTGAGCTTCCCGACCCGTTTTGGACCAGCCCAGACTGCGCTGGAGAAACCCGGCGAGCAGATCCGTCATAACGATGTCCAGAAAAAGAACCGCCTCAAACCGGTCTATACCGTCCCGGCTAACTCAACGCTGATGGGTTCGATTGCAATGACCGCGCTGATCGGGCGTGTGCCGATTGATGGGACAGTCAATGACCCCTATCCGTTCAAGGTACTGGTTGGCCCGGACAATCTCACGGCAAATGGCATTGACCTGCCGGATGTCGCGGGAGCGGTTATCAGCGGGTCGGCGTCCGGTGACTGGACGCTTTCATGCGTGCGCGGTCAGATCCGCAGCATCACCTTCGTGTTTCAGGATGGCACGGTACGCACTCTACCAAGCACCACCCGCAACAGCGGTGAAGAGGAAAGCACGGCACGCAACAGCGACAGTGCCTACGGCGAGGGACTCGGCTGGATCAGCGATCCGCACGGTATCCCCTGTGTCAGTGGTGAGCGGCGCAGTAATGCCCAGCAGTACCTTGGATCTCAGGCACTGATCACCGCAGCCGGGGCGGGGGCGGCCTCTCTCATCAAGTCAGACAACGGCAATGTGGCGATGGTGAGTCAAAGTGACGGCTCTATCGGCTCAGTCGGCATTTCCGGCAACGAAGCCATGGGCCGCATTCTCGCCTCCGGCGTGCAGGAGATGTCCCAATGGGTCAACAAACTCTACGGGCAGGCGTTTGCCGCCGTCTATGTCGCCCCCGGTGCCAAAGTTGCCGTCCATATCGAACACCCTTTAACCATCGACTACGACCCCAAAGGGCGGCGTGTTGATCACCGCCGTGGAGACAATCATGACCTTGAACTGGATTAACCCGCTCGTCACGTTCGGCATCCTGCTGATGCTCACCGGGTGTGCCACCAATAAGGATGAACTGCTGCCGCACAACGGCAATACCATGCTGGATGTCTGGGACACTGGAAGTGGTGGCAGCACCCGTGGCGGCCAGTCGGCAAGGCAACTGCTTGATACCCGTCAGGCTCTGCGCCGACCGCTGACAGAAGCGGATCATCAGGCAGTTACGACTGTGAATACGGCCTATACCCGCACGGCACAGAATGAGATTTATCGCCAATTTCAACGGTTACCGAACCCGGATCTGGTGATGTATGTGTTTCCGCATCTGGCAGGCACGGATCCTGTGCCGGTGCCCGGTTACAGCACCGTTTTTCCACTTTACCAGCGCGTGCAGTATGCGATGCCGGGCGAACGGGTGGAGGCGTACTGATGAAACTCTTCTCACGCCTGCGACCTGGAAAATCAGCAGATATCGCCCCTCTGCCTGATGAGGCACACGATGCCTGGACGCAGCACATTGCAGACCTCGCTGAACACGGCATCCCGGCTCCCGGCACTGCCGTCAAACCGGGGCGACGTCCTGCCACACTGGCCGATGAAGCGGCGCTCTATGACGTTGCGCCCTCATTTGTCGAGATGCTGCCGTGGGCAGAATACCTGCCGGAGTCCCGCACCATGCTGCTGGATGACGGGGTGTCGGTTGCTGCCTTCTTTGAATTGCTCCCGGTTGGCACCGAAGGACGCGAAAAAGCCTGGTTACAGCAGGCGCGTGATGCCCTGGAAAACGCCCTGCAGGATGCATTCGATGAACTGGAGGAGCATCCCTGGGTGGTGCAGTTGTATGCACAGGATGAAACCCGCTGGGATCATTACCTGGAAACTCTGAAACAGTACCTGCAACCGCGTGCGCAAGGTACGGCATTCAGTGATTTCTATCTACGTTTCTTTGCTCACCACCTACAAGCCATTTCAAAACCGGGTGGGCTGTTTGAAGATACCAAGGTCACCCGCCTGCCGTGGCGCGGTCAGTTGCGGCGGGTGCGCATGGTGGTCTATCGACGCGCACCGGCCAATACTACCCGGCGCGGACAGTCACCGGAACAGGCACTGACCGTGATCAGCGACCGGCTGCTCGGTGGCCTTGCTAATGCCGGGATCAGAGCGAAGCGCATGGAAGCGGCAGCGATTCATGCGTGGCTCCTGACCTGGTTCAACCCGCGTCCAGACTGGCTGGGTCCAACACTCAATGACCGTGACCGGTTCTATGCTCTCACCCGTTATCCCGAGACGACAGAAGCGGATGAGATTGAACTGGCCAGCGGCACCGATTTTGCCCAGCGGCTGTTTTTTAGGGAGCCGCGTTCCGATGCAGCCGGTGGTCTGTGGTATTTCGATGAAATGCCACACCGGGTGATTGTGATGGACCGGCTGCGCACGCCACCAAGTACCGGGCACCTGACCGGCGAAACCGCGAAAGGCGGCGATGCAATCAATGCTCTCTTCGACCAGATGCCAGAGGATACAACATTGTGTCTGACGCTCGCGATCACCCCACAAGATACGCTGGAAACCCACCTCAACCATCTGGCTAAAAAATCGGTCGGGGAAACGCTGGCCTCTGAACAAACCCGACAGGATGTGCAACAGGCCCGTACCCTGATTGGCAGCGCCCATAAGCTCTATCGGGGCAGCGTGGCGTTTTACCTGCGCGGTCACACAGTTGAGGAACTGGATGCACGCGGCCTGCAACTGGCCAACGTGATGCTCAACGCCGGATTGCAGCCGGTGCGTGAAGAAGATGAGGTTGCGCCGCTCAACAGTTATCTGCGCTGGCTGCCCTGCGTGTATGACCCGGCGAAAGACAAACGCCAGTGGTACACCCAACTCATGTTCGCCCAACATGCCGCCAATCTTGCTCCCACATGGGGGCGCAGTCAGGGCACCGGCCATCCGGGGATCACATTTTTCAACAGGGGGGGCGGGACGATCACCTTTGACCCGCTAAACCGCCTGGACCGGCAAATGAACGCCCATCTGTTTCTGTTTGGTCCGACCGGTTCAGGTAAATCGGCGACGCTGAACAATATTCTCAACCAGATTGCCGCCATCTACCGCCCACGTATGTTTGTGGTTGAGGCTGGCAACAGCTTCGGGTTGTTTGGTGATTTCGCGCAACGCCTTGGCCTGTCGGTTCATCGGGTCAAACTCTCCCCGGGTTCTGGCGTCAGTCTCGCCCCGTTTGCCGATGCGTGGCGTCTGGTGGATACCCCGGCACAGGTACAGACGCTGGATGCGGATGCACTGGATGATGACCAGGTTTCCCCAACCGATGCGCAGGAAGCTGACGAGCAGCGTGATGTGCTGGGAGAGCTTGAAATTACCGCTCGCCTGATGATCACCGGTGGCGAGGATAAGGAAGAGGCACGCATGACCCGGGCAGACCGCAGCCTGATCCGCCAGTGCATTCTGGACGCCGCACAACAGTGTGTGGCCGATAAACGCACCGTGCTGACTCAGGATGTGCGTGATGCCCTGCGTGCAAGAGGCAACGACAGCAGCCTGCCGGAGAGCCGCCGCACACGTCTTTTAGAGATGGCGGACGCGATGGATATGTTCTGTCAAGGGACTGACGGCGAGATGTTTAACCGCCCGGGCAGCCCGTGGCCGGAGGCCGATATCACCATTGTGGATCTCGCGACATATGCGCGCGAAGGTTACAACGCCCAATTGTCGATTGCCTACATCTCGTTGATCAACACGGTGAATAACATTGCCGAGCGTGACCAGTTCCTGGGACGACCCATCATCAATGTCACCGATGAGGGCCATATCGTCACTAAAAACCCGCTGCTCTCTCCTTACATCGTCAAGATCACCAAGATGTGGCGAAAACTCGGGGCATGGTTCTGGCTCGCCACCCAAAACCTAGATGACTTCCCCAAAGCCGCCGAACCGATGCTCAACATGATCGAGTGGTGGATTTGCTTGTCGATGCCCCCTGATGAAGTCGAAAAAATTGCCCGTTTCCGTGAGTTGAACGACGCGCAGAAAGCACTGATGCTCTCGGCACGCAAAGAGGCGGGGAAATTCACCGAGGGGATCATTCTGTCCAAATCGATGGAGGTGCTGTTTCGCGCCGTTCCGCCGAGCTTGTATTTGGCGATGGCGATGACCGAACCGGAAGAAAAAGCCGAACGTTTTCAGTTGATGCAGCAGTTCGGCATCAGTGAGCTGGATGCCGCCTTCAAGGTCGCCGAGAAGATTGACCGGGCACGCGGCATTGAACCACTCTCCCTTGAGCAGGTATTGCAGCCATGAGCATCTTTTCCAGAGACAACACAGCACGCCTAAATGTGCTCTCCAACGGCGGTGGCACACAAAGCTGCGCACTCATCTGCCTGATTGCCCAGGGTGTGCTCCCCAAACCGGATCTGGTGGTGATGGCTGATACCGAACGGGAGTCCTCCAATGTGCTTGCCTACCAGCAGCAGTATATCCAGCCGCTGTGTGAATCCATCGGGCTGGAATATCACCTGATCCGCAAGTCTGACTATACCGACGTTGATCTGGTACATGAGGCTTCCGGCAAATTCCTTCCCGGCTATTACACCGAATGGGAAGGCCGTCGCCCGGATGGCAGGGTCTCGGGTAAGCATCCCGGTTACTGTTCCTCCAGATGGAAAAAAGAGGTGGTCGAGCGTTTCCTGAACCGAAAATACGGTGAGCTGGCACTGACCCGGCGCGGGGTCAATCTGTGGCTGGGAATGTCATTTGATGAACCGCGCCGGATCAAGGTCACGCTGGGGAAATGGCAGCGGCTCTATCCGCTGTTTGAGCTGCGTGTCACCCGGGAAGAAGCGATCAAAATCGTGGAAAAGCACGGCCTGCCCACCCCGCCCCGTTCCGCCTGCTGGATGTGTCCCAATCGTTCGGCAGACGAGTGGTTGAAGATGCAGGCCCATGTGCCCGAGGATTTTACGAAAGCCTGCGAACACGAAAAAGAGCTGCAACAGACGCATCCGCATTTATGGCTGACCCGCCAGGGTATTCCGCTGGCAGATGCCGTACTGAATATGGAACAGGCTACGGCGGACACCGAGCCTGATCTGACGCAGTTTTGCGATTCCGGGATGTGTTTTGTGTAGCAACTGAATGCCTGCTGACGTTGTCAGCGACATGCCCAGCTGGTCAGGGTCTTCAAGACCAGGTGCGGTTTCCACCGCATGACCTGCCCTGTTCGCTTCGCATCCCTTTGGCGAACACTCCACGTAACGCTGTGGAAGGATGCTCTCTCTTCTTACCTGTCCCCGGGAACCCTTTCCCGTCAGGGACAAGCGTCTCCCTCAGCACTTAACGGTGATTATCATGACGCTCAATATCCACTATTTTGATGGTATTCCTTTTGTTGCCACGCCTTATCAGCAGGGTGTTTTTATTCGTCAGGACGTCTTTAGCCGTCAGTTTCTGGTGATCTGTGATGGTATGGCCGAATATCCAGAGGATGACCCGATTTACGGCACCTACAGGATAGGTATCCGTCTTGATCTGGGAACCACAGGACTCATTACTGAGGCTATGTCACTGATACAGCAAGCACTCGTATCGAATGATTTTGCCTTTTCTCCAGAATCTGACGTGCTGAATTTTTGGCCGAAACAGATCACGATCTGTGACCGCCTCAACCGACGGGTGTTATCCGGCACGGTGAAAGGCAAATCTATCAGTTGGTGCCCGCCAGCCACTTCCGACAAGGAAGCTGAACTGGCAAGCCACATCGCCAGCCTGTATTCCAAAGCAGCTTTTGAAAGCGGTTGGGACAACTACGAAACCGCACGAGGGCTGCGCGAAGCAGCGGCTCGACTGGAAGGACATCAGGTTCATCCCTTCTGGCGGCAGCATGCCATAGCAGCCATCACTGCGACGCAATAGTCACCTTAATCATTTTTTCTCGGGGGCTTAATTCGAATGAATGCGGCTCTTTCCCTCTTTTCTCTATCGGAGATCGGTCATGTATGAAATCCATGTATTTGATGGCATTAACTTCGTCGAAGATCCTTATCGGGCAGGCAGCTTCATTCGTGAGGATGTCTTTGCCAGACAATTTATCATTCAGTGCCATGTCCGGATCTGCCGTGACGAGGATGACCCTCGTTATGGCCGATACTGGTCCAGCAGCACAGAGACGCTGGGTCAATGCAGCCTGATCGAACAGGCGATATTACTCGCTCAGGAAGAGATCAAGGTTCTGGCTCCGCCAGAAGGCACTCATGATATTCAGGCACAACGTGTGACCATCATGGATCACACGCGCCAGACGGTATTAACCGGCAAAGTGGTCGCTAAAAAAATTCAGTGGAATCGTCCCGCGCAAACCCCGAGGGAGGAAGCCGCTATCAAGGCTGAAATCGCCCTTCTCGACGCCCGCTGGTACAAGGAATTGTATGCAGACAATCACGGCACCATGCGGGATCTAAGTGAGTGCATCAGTAATCTGAAGGGAACCCTCATACACGAGACCTGGAAAATCCATGCCCTTGTGGCACTGGCTGCAACGCAATCGTCGATTTAATCATTCTTTCCCTCTGGAGGGCTTCATCCCTTCAGGGGGTTGGAGCCTCCTGCAACCGAAGGAGTCACGCTATGTTCTCTTTAACCCTGCTGTACAGATTATTCCCGTCTTTTAAATTACCCACCTTCATTAGTTGGTTCAGTCGCCAAAATGAGGACTGGATCATCCGTTATGCGATTACCTTACTTGAAAAACGCCTGTTCCAGCATCGTGGCTCGGCGCTTCGTAGCCCGAATGCTGCCAGCGAGTACCTGCGCCTGCAACTCCTGCAGGACGATCGGGAGGTGTTTGCGGTTATTTTCCTCGACAACCAGAAGCGGGTACTGGCGTTTGAGCGGCTCTTTTATGGCACCCTCAATGCAACCGCAGTCTATCCACGGGTTATTTTAGAGCGTGCGCTTGAATGTAAGTGTGCATCAGTGATCCTCTCGCATAATCATCCTTCAGGCGAAACCTCACCCAGTGACGCAGACACGCGACTGACCGAAAAGATCAGAACCGCGCTGCAACTGGTCGATATTGATGTTGATGACCACATTATCATCGGCCAGGGAACACCGTTTTCGTTTATGGAAAATGGCCTACTGGGTTGAGACTATGCTCTGCTTTTTCTGTACCTCCGTTCCGGCCTTGTGCTGGACGGAGGTTTTTGCATATAGATAAATTCTATCTTTCAACCTTTGGCAAGGCTCGGAAAACCACAAGGGTCTCTGCGTGAAGCAGCTACACAAGGAGAAGCGCCATCGCATGAGATAAGTAGCCAACTAAATCAAATAGGGTTCAAGTTACACAAAATATTTCAACATAGACTTCATGTTTATATATATTTCTGTTATTCTGGAAATATAGAAATACTACAATGAGAGCCAAGATGAAACTAGAGGCTGTTGCAAACGCCCTGAAAGAACTGGGTCACCCTACCCGGTTGCGCGTTTATAAAGCACTGGTCAGGTCTGGAAAGAATGGACTTCCTGTTGGGGAGCTGCAAAAACGTTTGGAGATCCCAAACTCGACCTTGAGCCACCACATTTCTGCTCTTGTCTCCGCTGGTTTGCTGCAACAACGCCGCGAGGGCCGTATTTTGTACTGTGTGCCGCAATATGAAGTTCTCAACCAGATCATGTCTTTTCTGGTAGCAGAATGTTGTATTGAACAAAAGCAATGATCGTTATTAATTGATTTTATTATTTTTAGTTTAAATAGCAGACCACACATGGAGAAGTAAGACGCGATGAATCATCTGCTTTCTACATTAAATAACGTTGATCAATCCCTACTGGATGTGGCTATTTCGGAGGAGAGGTTTTCCGGTAAAAAAGTCAACCATGCCCCACGCATTCTGATGTTGTACGGTTCTGTCAGAGAGCGCTCCTACAGCCGATTCGTAACAGAAGAAGCCGGACGCTTGCTGACGGCAATGGGTGCTGACGTGCGTATTTTCAACCCATCTGGATTGCCTTTACCGGATGATGTCCCCGATACTCATCCTAAAGTGATGGAGCTGCGTGATCTGGTGATGTGGTCTGAAGGCATGGTGTGGTGCTCACCCGAGCGTCACGGTGCGATGACCGGCATCATGAAAGCGCAAATAGACTGGATACCCCTTTCCGCAGGTGCTGTTCGGCCTTCGCAGGGAAAAACACTGGCCGTGATGCAAGTCAGTGGCGGTTCCCAATCGTTTAACGCCGTCAATCAGATGCGTATTCTCGGGCGCTGGATGAGGATGATCACTATCCCCAATCAATCCTCCGTTGCCAAAGCCTGGCAGGAATTCGATGAGGAAGGGCGCATGAAGCCTTCTCCCTACTACGATCGTATCGTCGATGTGATGGAGGAACTCATGAAATTCACATTACTCACGCGTGGTAACGCAGACTATCTCGTTGATCGTTACAGCGAGCGCAAAGAAAGCGCAGAGGCGCTGTCGGCTCGCGTCAATCAACAGAAAATCTAGGGCGACGATGGAAGCACTCCACCAGTTTAATCGTTGTATGACCACCTTCTGGGCTCAGCATCAGACTGAGCTCCACCGCTTCCTGAAAGCAAAAACGGGGGACAGTGAATTGGCCTCCGATTTACTGCAGGAGCTTTTTCTCAAAGCCAGAGCGGCCTCAGACACCTTCTGCCAGATGCAAAACCCCAGAGCCTGGCTGTATACCTGTGCCCGCCATTTGTTAATTGATACGCATCGTACAGCCAAACCCTACCAGGAATTGGACGATTCACTTTTTTCTCAGGAAGAGTGCCCGGCGGCTATCACGACATTAACAGAATGCTTGCCTCTGGTGCTTCAGGCGTTGAGCGAAGAGGAACGTGAAATCATCGAGCTTTGTGATATCCAGGAATACAAACAAAAAGAAGTCGCTACCCTGAAGAACCTGTCGCTTCCTGCCGTTAAATCTCGTCTCCTGCGGGCCAGACAGCATCTTAAACAACAGTTGATAGACATCTGCACCATTGAGATGGATGAGTTTGATCACGTCTGTTGCCATAAAAAAATATCCTGAAAAACGCGAATCCTTTTCTGACCCCCTTCGTTTACTTCAATGTAAGGCTACTCACCACTACATTGAGGAATCAACAATGTCAAAAATTGAAATCTTTGAACCGGCTGGCTGCTGCGCCACCAGTAGCGTCGTTGTTAATCAGGACGCCATCACTTTCAGCACCGATATGGAGTGGTGCAAGAAGAACGGGCTGGATGTTATCCGCCATAACCTGTCCAAAAACCCGCAAAGCTTCCTGCAAAATGAGGTGGTCAAGTCATTCCTGAACACTTCCGGCGCGGACTCTCTTCCCCTGACGCTGTTGGATGGGAAGGTTGTCATGGCAGGGCGTCTCCCCACCAGAACTGATTTTGCCCGTTGGACCGATACGCCCTTAACAGCAGAAACAACCGCGACTCAGCAACCTTCCTGCTGCAGTATTCCCCGCCTGCCGTAACCCCTGGAAGAATGCGATAACGTGAGAAGAGGTTCAGTATGAAAATTAATTTCTTGGAAGGGATGACACCCTTTATTTTCTTTACCGGGAAAGGGGGCGTGGGGAAAACGTCGCTGGCGTGTGCGACAGCCGTTTCTCTGGCGGACAGCGGCAAAAAGGTGCTGCTTGTCAGCACCGATCCGGCATCCAATGTGGGTCAGGTATTTGACCAGAAAATCGGGCACCAGATTGTGGCCATTACTAAAGTGGCCAACCTGTCTGCAATGGAAGTCGATCCGATGGCGGCGGCACAGGCCTATCGGGACCGCGTGTTAGATCCAGTTCGTGGTGTGATGCCCAAAGACATTGTGCAAAGTATCGAAGAACAGCTATCTGGTTCTTGTACCACTGAAATCGCTGCCTTTGATGAGTTTACCGGCCTGCTCACCAATACCGCTCTGCGCAGAGATTTTGACCATATTGTGTTCGATACGGCACCGACGGGGCACACGATCCGGATGCTGGAACTGCCGGGTGCCTGGTCAGGCTACCTTGAGGCCAACCCGGATGCCGCAGCCAACCTGGGGCCACTCATTGGTCTGGAGAAACAGCAGGACCAGTATGCTGAGGCGGTTGCCGCACTGTCAGACCCCGAACTGACACGCCTGGTCCTGGTGGCCAGAGCCCAGGCATCGACGCTGAAAGAGGTCTCTCACACCTATGAAGAACTCTACAATATTGGTCTGAAACAACAATATCTGGCGATCAATGGCATCTTGCCTGCCGAAGCGGCCACAGATGACAGACTGGCCGACAGCATCATTGCCCGAGAGAAGAAAGCATTGAGTGACATGCCGAAGAATCTTTCCGCTTTACCGATGAGCCAACTGCCCTTGAAACCCTTCAATCTGGTCGGTCTGGATGCGTTGCGTAAATTGTTCACCGATAACAGTAGCGAAAGGCTGGAAACCGTCCGCGCGGATCAGCAGGATCTGACCTTTCCTAAACTGTCTCAACTCGTTGATGAATTGAGTGCATCAGGCAAAGGTCTGGTGATGACCATGGGTAAGGGGGGCGTTGGTAAAACCACCATTGCGGCTTCTATTGCGGTATCTCTCGCACAAAAAGGGCATAAAGTTCATCTAACCACCTCTGATCCTGCCGCCCATTTGTCCTATACCCTGGATGGCAGCCTGAATAACCTGACCGTCAGCCGGATAGACCCGAAGGTAGAGACCGAGAAGTATCGCCAATTTGTTCTGAGTCATCAGGGTAAGGGGCTGGATGCCGAAGGGCTGGCTGTTCTGGAGGAGGATTTACGCTCACCCTGTACCGAGGAAATTGCTGTCTTCCAGGCCTTCTCGCGGGTCATTAAAGAAGCTGAAGATCATTTCGTCATTATGGACACTGCGCCAACTGGCCACACGCTGCTGTTGCTGGATGCCACCGGGGCCTATCATCGGGAAATGGTCCGGCAGATGGGGCAAAGCGGCGAACAGGCCTTAACCCCCATGATGCAACTTCAAGATCCTGAGCAGACGAAAGTGGTGATTGTCACGTTGGCAGAAACCACGCCAGTGTTGGAAGCGGCCAATTTGCAGGAAGATCTGCGTCGGGCAGAGATTGAGCCCTGGGCATGGGTGATCAATAACAGCCTGGCGGCCGCATCACCCCGTTCTCCATTCCTGATTACCCGATCAAATCGGGAACTGCCCCTGATTGCTGAGGTTGAAAAGAAATACGGCCACCGGATCGCTGTTGTTCCTCAACAGTCGGCAGACCCTGTCGGGTTGGTTCAGCTACAAAGGTTAGCTGACAGCGAATAAAATCTTCGGTTACCTAGGCACGCAGCACACCGCGTGCCTTCAATGAATTATCTTTCTATTTCTCTACGCGTTTTCCTTGTGCATCCACCACGCACTCACCATCTTCCTTGGTGAAAGCACCGCGTTGCGCATCGGGCAAAATATCCAGCACCACTTCAGAAGGCCGGCACAATTTTGTCCCTAATGGCGTGACCACAATCGGGCGGTTGATCAGAATGGGGTGCTGCAACATGAAATCGATCAACTGGTCATCGCTGAAATTATCTTCTGCCAGCCCTAGCTGCTCATAAGGTTCAACATTCTTGCGCAATAACGCCCGAACCGTGATCCCCATCTCTGCGATCAGTTTCACCAAGACCTCACGACTTGGCGGTGTTTCCAGATACAGAATCACCGTGGGTTCAGTGCCACTGTTGCGAATTAACTCCAGCGTGTTACGCGACGTTCCACAGGCCGGATTATGATAAATAGTCACATTGCTCATCGTGATGCTCTCTCATTGAAACGCCAGCCGGTTATGCTGGCTGGCATGGTTGTTTTAAACAATTACAGGGAAATGGATAACCGCAGGGCCAGTGCCGCCAGCGTGACAAACAGCACCGGGAGCGTCATGACAATCCCCACCCGGAAGTAATACCCCCAGGTGATGGTCATATTTTTTTGTGATAGCACATGCAGCCACAGTAAAGTGGCCAGGCTGCCTATGGGGGTAATTTTCGGTCCCAGATCGCTGCCGATCACGTTGGCATAAATCATCGCGTCTTTAATCACACCGCTGGCAGTACTACCGTCAATCGACAGTGCCCCTACCAGAACGGTCGGCATATTGTTCATGATGGAAGACAGGAATGCCGTCAGGAACCCGGTGCCCAGCGTGGCCGCCCACAGCCCTTGCTCGGCAAACTGGTTCAGCAAAGCAGAAAGGTAATGGGTCAGCCCGGCATTGCGCAGGCCGTACACCACCAGATACATGCCCAGCGAGAAAACCACGATTTGCCAGGGCGCACCGCGCAGCACCTTGCCGGTATTAATGGCATGCCCTTTCTTGGCAACGGCAAACAAAATCAACGCCCCCACAGCAGCGACCAGGCTGACAGGCACGCCGAGCGGCTCCAGGGCAAAGAACCCGACCAGCAGCAGAACCAGCACCAACCACCCGGTTTTAAAGGTGTTCAGATCGCGAATCGCCTCTTTCGGCGCTTTCAGCAGGGACAGATCATAAACTGCGGGGATCTCCTTGCGGAAAAACAGGTGCAGCATCACCAGCGTGGCGGCAATTGCAGCCAGGTTAACCGGCACCATCACCGCCGCATATTCCGTGAATCCGAGTTCGAAGAAATCTGCCGAAACAATATTCACCAGATTCGACACGATCAGCGGCAAACTGGCCGTGTCAGCAATAAAGCCTGCTGCCATCACAAAGGCCAGGGTTGCACCACGGCTGAATCCTAGCGCCAGCAGCATCGCAATCACAATAGGTGTCAGGATCAGCGCGGCACCGTCGTTGGCGAATAACGCAGCCACTGCCGCTCCCAACAAGATGATGTAGGTAAACAGCAAACGGCCTCGACCATTCCCCCAGCGCGCCACATGCAACGCTGCCCATTCAAAGAACCCCGACTCATCCAGTAACAGACTGATGATGATCACGGCAATAAAGGTTGCAGTGGCATTCCAGACAATCTGCCAGACGATGGGAATATCGCCAAAATGAACAACACCAGTCAGTAAGGCCAGAACCGCTCCTAGCATCGCGCTCCAACCGATACCCAACCCTCTGGGCTGCCAGATGACCAGTACAATGGTCAGAACAAAAATAGCCCCTGCCAAAACCATAACGCCCCCGAAAGGGTAAGAGCGCACTCTTACCCGGAAAAATGATAAGTTAAACGCCGTCAGCCAGATGGCTCAGCCGCGCAATGCCGATCGGTTCTTCTTCCTGCAACGGAACGAGGGCCAGGCGTGAAGAGAGTGAGTCTCTGACTTTTTTTATCTGCTCAACTTCATGCGATGCACGCAATTGCAACAACGGTGATGAAGTGGTCGCAGCAACCAGACTGTTATTGATCACCCATGCCCAAGGCTCAATGCCTGCCCGACGCAGATCTTCCTGCAGGTTGGCGGCTTCCAGTACCGGTGTCGGTTCAGGTAGCGTCACCAATAATACTTTGGTGCGTTTCTCATCCTGCAACTGCATCATGGGCGTCAGGTAATGACCTTTTTCCCCCATCCGTTTGGCGACCTCACGGTGGTAGGCCCCGGTGGCATCCAGCAGCAACAACGTATGGCCGGTCGGTGCAGTGTCCATCACCACAAAGCGCTTACCCGCTTCCCGTATCACGCGGGAAAAAGCCTGAAAGACCGCAATTTCCTCGGTACAGGGGGAACGGAGATCTTCTTCCAATAACGCCTTGCCCTGCGCATCCAGATCCTTGCCTTTGGTGGATAAAACATGCTGACGATAACGCTCCGTCTCAGACAGAGGATCAATCCGGCTGACGGTCAGATTTTGCAGTTGCCCATGTAAGGTATTCTCCAGGTGCGCGGCGGGATCAGAGGTGGTCAGGTGAACATCCAGCCCTTTCTCAGCCAGTTTTACCGCAATCGATGCGGCCAAAGTGGTTTTACCCACGCCACCTTTTCCCATCAGCATGACTAAACCGTGTTCATCGGCGGCGATCTCCTCAACCAGAGAGGACAGTGTGGGTAATTCGGTGAATACTTCGACCCTATGAGGTGCTGATGAATTACGGGCTTCGCTTTGCACTAACAGTTGGCGCAGCGCATCAGCCCCCACCATATTCACCGGTTGCAGCATCAAATCATCTCTGGGCAAAGCCGTGAGGACATCGGGTAATTCACTCAACGCCTGTTGCTCGCGCCAATACAAGGCACGAGCCAACTTGTCCGCCTGCGCTTCAGCTTCAGGCAATATCCCATTGATGACCAGAAACTGATTGCGTAAGCCGACCTGTGCCAGTTCGTGATGGGTTCTGGCGACTTCGGTGAGCGTTGATTTTTGTGCCCTGGCCACCAGGATCAGGCGGGTTCTTGCTGCATCGGACAGGGCCTGTAATGCCTGGGCATAACGGTCGCGTTGTTTTTCCAAACCGGCCAACGGGCCCAGGCACGAAGAACCTTCCGGGTTACTGTCGATAAAACTGCTCCAGGCCCCTGGAAGCTGCAGCAAACGGATGGTATGCCCGGTAGGCGCCGTATCGAAGATCACATGGTCAAAATCATTCAGCAGTGCAGCGTCAGTCAATAAACCGGTGAACTCATCAAACGCGGCAATCTCAGTGGTACAGGCACCTGACAATTGCTCTTCGATACTGCGAACCACCGCCTCTGGCAGCAGACCTTTGACGGGGTCAACGATACGGGAGCGATAGAGCTGAGCCGCTGCCTGCGGGTCAATTTCCAGCGCAGACAGTCCTGGTACGGTTGCGATCGCGGTAATCTGGTTGCCGATAGGCTGATTAAACACCTGGCCGACATTCGAGGCCGGATCGGTGCTGACCAGCAAGACGCGCTGACCGGCATCCGCCAGGGTAATCGCGCTGGCACAGGAAATGGACGTTTTACCGACCCCGCCTTTCCCGGTAAAAAAGAGAAACACCGGTGGATGTTGTAAGAATTTCATGACCTTCCCTCCACACGTTGATTAACAGCAGGACGTGTCGCCACCACAGCAGCTTTTCGGTGCGATGCCGGAGATTTCCAGCGGCAGTTTGCACCAGCGAGCCAGATCAGCACGGGTAGGGTAACGCCCTGCCATGACAAGCTCGCCATCAAGCAAAATGAGCGGCAAGCCTTCAGCCCCTGAGTTTTCGAGGAAATTTTTAACCAGCGTATTGTCGATAAAGGCCATAGGCTGTTGGGCGAGGTTGTAACGTGCAACAGGGACACCGCGTTTTTTGAGCCAATCAACATCAGCAGAGAAGGTGACCAATGCCTGATCAACATCGGTGCCGCACACGCCGGTACTGCAACAGAGTACCGGGTCATACACTGAGAGCGTTTTCATTGATTTCTTCCCACGGTTTTATTAACGTTTCGCTATTTACATATGAAAAAACATATGTGTTTAGCTAAATTTTTTAGTTCATCAAAAGCAGACTGCCTTACCACTCATCGCCGCACAGTTTCTCGACAGTAAAACAATTTCATCCTTTTGGCTGAGATACGCCTGCTCAATGACACTCGCAGCCCAGGCAGGGATATGAGGTGACAAGCGATAGTGGATCCACTTGCCTTCACGACGACCCAGCAAAAGTCCAGATTCTCTAAGCATTGAGAGGTGCCTGGAAATCTTGGGCTGAGATTCATTCAACGCATTACACAGCTCGCAAACACACAGCTCACCAGACTCACGCAACAACAAGACAGTATTTAGACGGGTTTCGTCTGACAGGATTTTGAACAGCTGTAACGGCGTGAGTGCCATCATCCAGGCTCCAGAACAGGGTACTGAAAATCATCTTATGCTTCTCAAGATCAAAGTCAATAACACATTTGATTTTTCATATGTGTTATTGATGAATATCAATGTACCACAAAGATATAAGGAGAAAAGCCCTGTGCTATCTGCTCTATTTATAATCTGCCTTGCAGATAACGAAACATAGGTTAGGCAAAAACCATCTTACTTCCACCTAACAAAACCGGAACGCTGTAGAACCGGTTTGTTTGTCGCGGTCTCCCTGCATTTTAAGGTCAACTACCTGCTGAACTTCAAACACTCAGCAGGTATGACATGCACACTTCCCCTGTTACTTTCATCCGCCCGGCACACCTTTGCTGGCTGGCGCTTCTCTTTACCCTTCCTGTTTGCGCCGAAACCTGGGTCATTACTGACCGGCAGCATCCGGTTACCGGAGCCTATGACCGTCTGATTGAACTGGATGCGCCCGGGCGTCTTGAAGCCATCCTTTCAAAGGATTTACCCGCAGACCCCGAGCGTGCTGCCCGACTGCTGGAAAAGCGTCTGCAACCCGGCAGTTCTCTACAGAAAGAGTTGGCTACGGCCTACCAGGGTGTCACTGATGCCTGGCAACTGAATGTCCGTAAAATCCCCGCCGTCGTCGTTGATCAGCGCTATGTGGTGTATGGCGAGGCCGATGTCGCCAAAGCCCAGGCTCGGATCGCTACCTACCGGAGGCAGCAGCCATGAAGCGCTCCTTATCCTGGCGTCGTCTGTGTAGTGCCCTGTTGTTGCTGGGTTACATGGGCTCCGCTCTCGCACTCAACACCGCCACGATTGTTTCGTCGCTGGCATCACTGGACTGTCTGGCCTACCGGGTGATCGGCATTTGCTATTGGTTGCAGTGCAACGCCAAAGGCTGCCGGATACGTACCTCCATCAAAGTCCAGCATTACGTGCCGGATGCAGTCGTCTCCAGTTATGCCAATACCGGGGAAAACCCCTGGATGGAAGTCAGACTCCTGAGTGCAGCCAACCCCTCTGCCCTGTCTGGTGGCAACAACACCACCAATCAATCCAATGAGAACAGCATTGCTACGTTCAGGAATTCGGATGTGATCGGTCATCCGGGCAGTGCGGTCTTCATGGGCTTTGCCGGGCAATTCGGCTATGCCTGTCCCGGTGCGGGTATTCCGCTGATGCCCTATCTGTTAAGCACGCTGGATACGCTTGCCTGGCGCTATACCCTCCCCGAAGCACTGTATCCCGAATCGCTGATCCCCGGAATGCGTGAAATCGGCGCACGCAGCACCGTCAATCTGTGGGGAAATGTCTATCCCCGTGGGGGGTTCCTGCACCAGGTGGATGGCTACAAGGCCGGGGCCGTTATCGCCCAGCGTGCAGGCGATATCGTGACCCGCTGGGGACAGCCGCATGTGTATCAGCCGCTGTTGGCCAACTCCAGCGCCGGTTACTGGCCTGCCGGGGCACTGCTTGAAAGTGAGCCTAAATCCGGCAAATGGCAGGAGCTGACACCCAAACTCT
Source organism: Serratia sp. YWN4 (assembly GCF_055790845.1). Classification (NCBI taxonomy): domain Bacteria; kingdom Pseudomonadati; phylum Pseudomonadota; class Gammaproteobacteria; order Enterobacterales; family Yersiniaceae; genus Serratia; species Serratia sp. YWN4. The sequence goes on along the minus strand of NZ_CM147696.1, from coordinate 2,286,652 downwards.
CCAACAGTTGTGCCGTGTTTCCCCATACCCAGCCACGTCAGCAGGCCGAACGGGAGGATTACGCCTGGGCGCTGTGGCGTCCTTACAGTTGCTGCCAGCGTCGGGGTCAGACCTTTCTCGGCAGTGTGGATTTTTAAGGAGCAATACCATGAATCGGTTTCATTATCTGTTACTGAGTACCCTGCTGCTTTGTGGGACAGCCTCGGCAGAACTGACGCTGGATAAAACCGGGGTCAGTGCCAGCGGCAGCGTGATTGGGGATGATGTGCTCTACAGCATCGGCGGTGGCCGGGCAGTCTCGATGGGCAGTGCAGGCAACATGCAAAGCCTGAGCGTCGGTGCTGGCTGGAACAGCAATCTGATCTGCGGGGATATGGACATCAATACCACCCTTAAAAACCAGTTGAACGGGATTACCAACGGGTTTCAATCGATTATGGGCAATGTGATCCAGAGTGCCACCAGTGCCGTAGCCTCACTCCCTGCGCTGATTATTCAGCGTGCCGATCCGGCTCTTTATAACCTGCTCACCAACGGCATTCTGCAGGCAAGGCTGGATTTTGACCGCTCAAAACTGACTTGTCGGGCGATGGCGGACAAGATGGCGGATATGGCCGGGGGGCAGCTTGGCTGGGGAAAATTGGCCGAAGGCATGGCCCTGAAACAGGCCGTTTCGCAATCGGGTCTGGATGCCGTGTCAGCGATCGAGAAAAGTGAAAACCGCCGGGGCAATGATGGGGTGCCGTGGGTCGGGGGCAATAACGCCGGTGGCTCCGGGCAGAATGCGATCAAGGTGGTCAATGATGTCACTCGCGCCGGGTATAACCTGCTCAATAGCCGCAGCCCTACCGATACCTCCACGATTGACAGTAGTAGTTGTGGCAACCGTCTTTCCTGCCAGACCTGGTCATCACCGCAGGCCGCTTCCGCCTGGGCGACCCGAGTATTGGGCGAGCGCGAACAGCGGACCTGTGAAAGCTGTACTAAAACCCAGACCACGCCCGGCGTGGGCCTGACTCCGCTGATCCAGGAAGAGTTTGAGGCCAAACTGAAAGCGCTGCAGGAGCTGGTTTCTGGCAGTAAGCCCACAACATTAGCCAATCTGGAAGCGGCAGGCAGTACCTCACTCCCCATCACCCGAGGCGTCATTGAATCGCTGCGTGATGAGCCTGATCAGGATGTGCTGGGGAAACGGCTGGCCTCTGAGGCAGCACTGTCGAGCGTACTGGAAAAAGCCCTGCTGTTGCAGCGCACCCTGCTGGCCGGAATGAAAGAACCCAATATCGCCGCCAATGAGCTGGCATTGCAGGCGGTCGGACAGGAGAACACCGCACTGGAGCAGGAAATCAATAACCTTAAAACCGAGCTGTCGCTACGGCGTGAGCTGGCCGGAAACGCCGCAATGGCGATTATTCAGCGCCACAGCCAGCGTGCAGCGGGTTCCAGCGGAATTTACCAGGGGGACACCCGCAACCGGCTGGAGCAGATCCAGAAACCCGATACAGGTAAAACCCCATGATGCGCCTCCCGGCATTCTGGCAGCGGCGCGGGGTGCGTCATCTGTGCTGGACGGGCCTGATCCTGGTCGGGGCCGTTGCCATCAACCTGCTCGGTATCCGCTGGCTGGGGGATATCCCCCGCTGGCAGGACTGGCTACAGGCCCATCAGATTGGCTTTTTGGTCTGGCGATGCTTTTTGTATGGCGCGATAGGCTATGGCTGGATCCGGATGCGCCAGCGTCTCTACCAGCGGGAATCTTCACTTGCCATACGCGCCCGTCTGCGCCGAGCCGAAGTGGCGGCGCTTCTGACCGTTGTGCTGCTCGAAGGCAGCGTGCTTTTGCAGGGGTAACACCATGACGCTTTATACCACCGATTATCTGGAATATTACCTGTCGCTGGTCGGCTGGGTGATCCATAACGGGATCTGGCAGGTGCTGGTCGCGAGCGGCGTCTTTGCACTGCCCTTTCTCGCTATTATTCTGCAGGAATGGCTAAAAGCCCGTGCCGAGGGTGCAGACGAAGGTAACAAGGGCGTGCTCTCCTCCATGCGTATTGAAAACCGTGTGTGGGTCGCGATTGTGGTGATCCTCTTCGCCGGGGTGCCCTTTATTCCGGTGGATCTGAGTACGCTCAAGTTTGACGATACCCGCTCGAAACAGTGCCAGGTTCAGGTGCCGATGCCTGCCGACACGAACTGGTCGAATGCCTTCACCACACTCAATAACCAGAGTGCGATGGTGCCGATATGGTGGTTTTTCATGCACTCACTTTCCAAGGCCATCACCGGCGCAGCAGTCGCTTCCATTCCCTGCGGCACCGATTTGCGTCAGATGCGGATGGATATCGACAGTACCCGGATTGCCGACCCGGTGCTGGCACAGGAGGTCGCGGATTTTACTCGTGACTGTTACGCCCCGTCTCGCGCCAAACTCTTTATGGGTCGGCCAGAGCTCTCGGAAGGTGAGATGAATGATGTCACCTGGATTGGTTCAAGCTATTTTATGAACACTGCGGGTTTCTATGATACCTACCATTCCCGCACGCCCCGCCCACAGTGGGCTTATGATGCGACACGGGATGCCGGGCTGACACAGGTGCCCAGTGGGGGCGGTTATCCCACCTGTACGCAGTGGTGGTCGGACGGCAGCCAGGGTTTGCGTTCCCGTTTGCTGGAACAGGTGAATCCTGATCTGCTCGACCGCTTCGGAAAATGGGCCGGTTTCCTGTCAAAGAATGAGGTGGATGACACTATCATTCGGGCACTCGCTTCACCCCGCCAGCAGGAAATGAACCAGGGGCAGGCCTATACCGATTATGGCGGACAGATTGGCTGGACGCCTTTCAATGCCACCACCCGGGTTGCCGCTGATGTGGGTATCGCAGTCGGCGCTATCGGTTTTTTCCCGGCGATGGATGCAGTGCGTCAGGCGCTGCCGATGGTGCTCTCGTTTCTCAAAATGGCACTGGTGATCTCGATCCCGCTGGTTTTACTGTTTGGCACCTATGACCTTAAAACGGTGGTCACGATCAGCAGCGTGGAGTTTGCACTCTTCTTTGTGGATTTCTGGTTCCAACTGGCACGCTGGATCGACAGCACTATCCTTGATGCGCTTTTTGGCTGGGATTCGCCTCATACCAACTTCAACCCATTTATTGGGCTGAACAACGCTTATGCGGATGTTCTGCTGAACTTTGTGATGGCGACAATGTTTATTATCCTGCCTGGATTTTGGGTAGCGGCACTGGGCTGGGCTGGCGTTCGGACTGGAAATATTTTAAGTGGATTAAACGCTGCTACGGTTGATGCAAAAGCTGCTGGATCAAAGGGAGGAGGGATGATGATCAATGGCGCAAAGGATGCCGTAACCGGTTTCAAAGAAGGGGTGAAATAAAGTAACCGGGTCGATATCAGGGTTCGTCAGGTCCCTTCATATCGACTCGCAAACCATTTTTATCATACCAACCAAAACCGTCATAATCCTCTCGGAATTCTGGCGGTCCATCTTCTTCATCTGAAAGGGCCTCCAAAAGAACATCAAAATCCGGCTCATTGTTTTCCAACAGCCATATCCCCATCACGGCCAATGCAACCAGCACCACCAGCCAGGACGCGAAATAAAACGTTACCCCCAGCACAAGCAGTTTAACGCCCCACGGTGTCACCGTTGCCAGCCAGGCCGGAACCCCTTTACGGGTCATCCAGCTCACCGCAGCGCGTTCTTTCTGCTTCATCGACCGCCAAAGGTTCCCCATACGACGGCCAAAGCGTTCTGCGCGGTTGGTTTTTGAACGTGTTTTCTTCATGACTTTTCTCCTTTTGTCGCACTATCCTTTTTTACGGTGGTCCATTCTGCACGACTGGCAGCCATCAGCGCATTCCAGTCGTTGGGCGGGTTACCACGTCCGAGCATCTTTTCAAATACGGCATACGGGTCAGTTTTGCTGCCTGCCGATCGCAGGGTCTGTTCATCATTGACCCACGCGAAAATGATGACTTTCGCGGTCGAGTCGTAGCGGTAGAACAGACGGAAGCGCCGTCCGATTTTGGCTCTGCGCCAGTGACGGTAGGCCGCGCCCATCGTGTTTCCCTGGCGGTACTCATCACGGGCAGGGTCTGCTGGCACAACCTCCAGTATCAGATGACTCAGGGCGCGAAACAGTTTGACGTTGGCGTTTTCCGTATAACCTGCCGGATCCTGCTTTTCTGCACGCTGTGCCGCTGTATGCAATTTGTTCAGTTGTTCCACAATAGCGTCATGGAACAGCAGTGTCCATCCATGACGTTGCATCAGAGCACCACGTCCCCGTCAATCTCGTCGTCCAGATCCACTGGATGCTGAAGGTGGGCCACCATGCTCTTTGCCAGTGTCAGCGGTAAATACTGGAGATGCTGCCCGGTACGGATATCGGCTTCGAGCAAAGTCAGAAAGGCACCGATAGCAGGGTCTTCATGTTCATCCGCCCGACTGACCACCACCTGCCCATCACGCAGGTCGAAAGCAATCTTGCCACCCGTATCAACACCCAACGCCTGGCGGATAGGTTTAGGGAGCGTCACCTGGCCCTTGGAAGTCAGTGTGGCAATTTCATGAATAGTCGACATGGCGGGACTCCTGATTCTTTTTTATTACTCACACTTTAAATGTAAGGAATATTCCTTACCATGTCAACTGTATGCTTATTTTCTTTCAACATGACGACCAAAAGGGAAAAGCGCAAAAGGGGAGAATGGAAGGGGGAACAAGGGGAAAGGCCTTATCCGAAAAGGTGAAAAGGCATTTTTGCTGAAATTCTTTCTACTCTGGATTCAATCAGATTTGATGGTCGGTTCAGTGCGTGAAGCGGACGTTGTTAACACTAGGGTGTGTTAATCAATTGGGAGCAGGCCAAGTCTAACAATGAATCAGAGATGATTCTTCAATTCTTGTTGATATTTAAGAAACGTTGCTGCATCATTTCATAAGTTGAAAAATGGAGCGTAAACATGACAACGAACATTTCCCCTCTTGAACTGGGTCAGTATCTAACACTAGTCCGTGAACGTGCTGGCATTAAGCAAGCCGAGCTGGCCCGCAGGGTAACGTGGAGTGCAGCCGTCTTATCTCGTATTGAAAGTGGAGACCGCTCCGTAGAGTCGGGGGAACTATCGATGCTATTGGAAGCTATTGCCACACCTGAAGCCCTGCGTCTTCGTACAATTCTTGAACGCAACTGGCAGATAATCGAGCGCCCAAGCCTTGACCATCCCGATCAGGATCTTTTGTGGTCAGCAGAAGAAGTTGCCAAGCAACTTATGGAGTTAGCCCAAAAACCCGACACCAAACATGCCTTCGAACGCCGCCTATCTACTTACGTAGATGAATTGAAGGCTTCGGCAAACTTGTTACTCAAACGTGAGCATCAAGTAGCATTTATTGGCAGTATTGGTATTGGTAAATCCACTGCAATCTGTAGACTTACCGGTCTTGAGGTCTCCATCACTGATACGCTCCCCTTGGCTCCAGTACTTGAGGCTGGTGCTGGTGGCATTACAGTTTGTGAAGTACACCTTCGTCAGGGCCCTAGTTACGGTCTTCTTATCGAACCATGCCTAGATGACGTTATTCGCGCTCATGTCACCGATTTTGCAGAATATATTCGAGGAACAGGTACCCAAGGGGGGGGCGGAGAAGAATCGCAGGGAATTTCAAAAGAAATTGAGAGAGCTATCCGTAATCTTGCCGGACTACGAATCAGTAAAAGCAAAGGAGAGGATGGAAAAACTGTCCGCCACGATCAAGCTAAAGAGCTTGCAAAGGGATATGACAGCATCCGCGAGGTTGTTGTCGAAATTCTGTCCAGAATGGAGCTTCCCCGCCGTGACCGCCGTGATGTTTGGTACGATGCCAGCACAGGAAAACAGCCTCTTAATTGGTTAAAAGACACATTTGAGGAAGTTAATAATGGTCGTCATCCTGAATTTACACTTCCAGCACGTATTGAAGTAATTGTACCAGAACACCTGCTCCCGATTGATAACCTGTCAATACGCTTTATAGATACCAAAGGTATTGATCGTACAGCAGCTAGAGCGGACCTCGAATGCCTGCTTGATGATCCTCATACGCTAGCTATTCTTTGTTCTGGCTTTAATAATGCACCTGCAGCGGAAGCCAGACTACTCCTAGAACGAGCCAAAGATGCAGGTGTTCGCGGTCTTATCCAAAAGGCAGCATTACTAGTACTCCCACGTTCAGGTGAATCTCTTGAAGTAAAAGATGAGATGGGGATGAGAGTTGAAAATGCAGAAGAAGGTTATGAACTGAAGCATGAACAAATATCCATGAGCCTGGCACCTCTTAGTTTATCTGAACTAGCAGTCGGCTTTTTTGACTCTCGTCAAGATGATCCAGCATTGTTCCAAGTATTTCTGTCAGAAAGACTGGATAACGTACGTCGGTCTTTCAGCCATCAGTTGAGTGAAATCATCAGTAACGCCAATGCCCTCCTGCAAAACTATGAACAGGCGCAAACTCAGGAAGTCATTCTTCAAGCGGCACAGCAACTGCGAACCTGGATCCATCGTCATCGCTTACCTGAACATTTGAATATGCATGTTCAGGATAGCCTTATTGAGCAATTGGGGTACGCTTACGCAGCAACTGTCAGAGCCTCTGTAAACCGGGAGGGTGACTGGTACAACTTTAATTTCGGTCATCACTTGGGATATGGCGCAAGAAAAATAGCAGTACAATCACTCAGTTCTACAGTCTTGGGTTTTGCTGAAATTTGCCAGAACATGGCAGAAACCCCTGAACTTGAAGAAGCAAACGAGTTACTTGGACAATCCCAGCGCTTACTTCAGACAGCTTATGACGAGTTGCTGTCTAAAATTCAACTGATGGGTCAAACATCATTCCGCGACGAACTAAAACAGGATAGAAATTTCTGGATTAGTTGCCAGAGAGAATGGGGACAAGGTAGTGGCTACAAAGGCAGGATTGCTGCTCATAGTGGAGACTGGTTTGGCAACCCGGAGAAAAAGTGGCTTGAAGATGAGCTGTGGTCAATGATTCAACGCGAATGGAATTTGGCGCTAACGCGGGTTGAATCGTTGCTCGTTACAGATGAATAAGCATAAAGGCAAGAACCAGGAGCTTAACAATACGCCATACTAATCATTATGCGGCAGGTTATTCCTGCCGCTGTTGTTTCATTCTTCCGGTTCTTTTTGACCTATGTCGGGTTGATTTCGCAGCATTTGTCATAGTCGTTTTTGCAAGAAAGGCGTTCATTGTGACACCAGAGCCTTAATCATGGGGCAGCTATGTCCGCTTCTCTTAGCCGACTGTCTGATTGACAACCAGTGGAGCTGGACATGCATCACTGACAGCAGGCTCACACTTTTCCAACATCGCAATATAGACTCTCACCCGTCTGTGCATTGCATTAATGGTTACCAGGTCTTCGGCATTAAAGTGGTACTGGTTAAGCCGGACAATATCCTCAGCGTCACTCACCCTCCCATCCTGTGTGACAGGTGAAACCCCTTCCCCCTCCAGTGTCCAGCGGATAACCTCAAATCGCCCGTTGTCGGTATAACGGTGGTAATCCAGCGTACAGACGATCCGCTGGCCTTCGGCAGTCACCATCGACTGCTCCAGACTCCCAGAGTCCTTGACGCTATGGGTTGCACCAGAGTGGTAAGACATAGTGAAAGGGAGCGTATTGGTTGAATAACGCGCAATGATAGCGCGACTTTAACCGTCATCGCTGGAAACCTATTTATCCTTTAGTTCATTATTGCCTCAGCGTATTGGTGTACGCATTCTCTCCACAGACAGGCACCACCATGCTTTCATTGTTTCGTCGTCACCAGGCCCCCGCCCCAAATATGACCACACCACTGCCGCGCGATATGCTGGTTCCTCTGCCTGCTGACCGGCTGCTCTCCACGCCCCGGCGGGAGAAACTGCTGGCGCATATCTGGCAGCGCACCGCTGTTTCCCGGCCCCAGTTTGCCGATCTCTATCTGGCCCCTATTGAGCGTTACGCCTCCCTGGTCCAGCAGTTCCCGGCCTCTGAAGCTCACCACCATGCCTACCCCGGGGGAATGCTAGACCACGGGCTGGAAATCATTGCCTATGCGCTGAAATTGCGCCAATCACATCTGTTACCCTCTGGCACCTCGTCGGAGGTACAGGCCGCGCAGTCTGAAGCCTGGTCTGCGGCGGTCGCCTACGCTGCCCTGCTCCACGATATTGGCAAAATTGCCGTGGATCTGGAGGTTGAACAGGAGGATGGTTCAGGCTGGCACCCCTGGCACGGACCGCTGCAACAGCCCTACCGTTTCCGCTATCGTGAGGGCCGTGAATACCGCCTGCACGGCGCGGCAACCGGGCTGCTCTATATGCAGGTGCTGGATAGCCAGATCCTCAACTGGCTGAGTCAGTTTCCTGACTTATGGCCGTCGCTGCTGTATGTACTGGCCGGGCAGTATGAGCATGCTGGAACGCTGGGTGACCTGGTGATCAAGGCAGACCAGGCATCGGTCGCACAGGCGCTGGGCGGTGACCCGGCACGCGCACTGGCAGCGCCCCGCCATGCACTGCAACGCAAGCTGCTGGATGGCCTGCGCTTTTTACTCAGAGCCGAGTTTAAACTGAACCAGCCGCAAGCCTCTGACGGCTGGCTGACGCAAGATGCCTTATGGCTGGTCAGCAAGACGGTTTCCGACAAGTTACGCGCCCATTTGCTGGCGCAGGGGATCAGCGGTATCCCTGAGAGCAATACCGCACTCTTTAACGTGCTGCAGGAGCATGGGATTGCACAGGCGACGCCCGAGGGCAAAGCGATCTGGGCAGCCAGGGTGACGGGCGACAATGGCTGGTCACACCGATTTACCTTCCTTCGACTTGCTCCCGCACTGATCTGGGAGAGTGGGGAACGGCCAGCGGAATTTTTAGGGATCGTGGCGGTTGAACAGGGAGAAAGCGAGCCGGTCAGCCCGGATGCACTCACCCCCGAGTCCCCTGCTCCAGCATCGGTTTCTCATTCTGCTGTTGCAGCCCCTGAAACCTCCAGCGATCCCCTTAATGACCTGCTGGCGCTGTTGCCGTTACCGGATATGCTTGAGGCTGAACCGGTATCCGTTGAATCTGCCCCCCCTGTACCAACGGTATCGATGCCTGCTGTTATCGAGTCGGTTCCTCCCACACCTGACGGGGGTTCGGATGCCCCTTTCATGACATGGCTGCGTGCCAGCATTCTGTCACGCAAGCTGATCGTGAATGATGCCCGTGCGCTGGTTCATACGGTGGACGATACGTTTTATCTGGTAACGCCAGGGTTGTTTCAGCGTTACGCACAGGAACATCTCAGGGTGGGAAGCTGGCAGCAGGCACAGAAAGAATTTGAGCTGTTGCATCAGCATCGCAAGCAGCCCAACGGGCTGAATATCTGGACCTGTCATGTCACCGGGCCAAGAAAATCCCGGCTGCTGTATGGCTATCTGCTGAAAAACCCGGCATGCATCATCGATGAAATACTGCCGAACAACCCGTATCTCAACATCATTATTATCCCTTCCCGAAAAGAAGTTCTGTAGGCAAAACCAGCATAACCGCAGGAGCGTGATGGCCGGGGAACCGCCCCCGGCCATCACTCAATTTCCCCGCGTTGTCTCAACTCACCAGTAGATAATTGAGCGTGAGGGTCAATACATACCCACTGGCAAGCTGCACCGCATTGCGCTTGATGAGGTCATAGGGTTTCAGCCCAACCAGGCCGGATACCGCAATGATAAATCCTGCAATCGGTGAGAACGCCCGGCCAAACCCGGCAGAGTAATACATCGACATCAGCGTCTTGACCACGGATACCCCGCCACTTTGCGCCATTTCTGCCGCCAGTGAGGCGAACGCATTAAATGTCGTGGCACTGCCCAGCACGACCGAACTGATGAAAATAAACAGCGAGAAAAACAGCACGATCAGGAGGTGAGTATGCTCACCCGCAGGCAGCAGGCCGAACAACGTATCAATGAAACCAATTTTAATCAGCCCCTCCGCCAGTACCTGCGCACAAATCAGGATGGAGACAATCGTTACAAATGACTGCCCCATCTGCTCAAACATAAAGCTGATCTTTTGTGCTGCCACTTTCACATCCAGCGAACGGGCAAAATCCACGAAGAACGCGAGGAAAAACGCCATCAGCATCGCTGAAATGATATCAACCTTGAATTTCACCCCTTCCGGGAACATCCCCTGCGCCAGGTCTGAGAACACAAACAGGATCACCAGCGGCATCACCGGGAACAGCGCATAATAAACAGGAACCCCAGCGGTGGGTTTATCATCCTCTGCCAGCATATCCTGCCCCGTGTCTCCCCCAGCCAGCGCGTCTTTGTTGTCCCAGTAGCGTTGCATGATCATGTGCATCACACCGATAAACGGAAAGACAATCACCAGCACCGGAACCTGACTGTTCAGGAATATATCGAATAAATCCCGTTTTGAGAGTTCGGCAATCAGGATAGTACCGACTTCTGCCGGGCCATAGTTGATACAGATACTGGCAATTACGGCTGCCACAGCCCCTTTGCTGCATCCCACAGAGCGCAGAATAGGATAGAGCGTAGACATCAGTAACAGGGACAAACCTGCCGGACTGGTCAAAAACATCGCCAGCAACTGGATCAGGATGAAACAGCACCCCAGCAGGAGATAGCGGGATTTGATGATGCCGAGCGGTTTCACCGAAATCTCCACCAGTTTTTTGGAAGCACCAATTTCATGCATGTAGCGGGAAAAACCTGCAATCACCATGATGGTCAGCCCCAGACTGGTCAGACTGTTACTGAACACCGTCCGGATACTGGAAAACACATCCGTAAACCGTGACCCCGTGCTGACTTTGACCAGCTCCGTTTCTGGAAACAGGAACGCGGCCAGCATCAGCAACACCGTTCCCCCAACCAGCACCAGCGCCTGCGGATAAATCTCGGCAATAATTCCTTTGGCAATTAGCGCCACCACCATCACAGAGACGGACAAAATAAACGCATTCGTCCCCATCGTCATATAAATGGCAATCAGCACCAGCGGAATACTCAATGTCCAGATGAGTATTTTTTTATAATTAATAGGCATAACTCCTCCATTCAATCTCGTATTGAATTTGAGTCATTCAGAAATAGGGTACGCAGGGGGGAAAGAATAAATTCCCGCTTCCTGCCTCAGAGGTATCGTTTAATGACGTTCAATCAAGACCGCCAGGGGTGTGAACACTCACCCGGTTATTTATGCTTCCTGTGGTTTCCCGATATACCTCGTCACGGTCTGGGTATAAGCCGTCTGTTTGATACGACGCAGCACGCTGTCATCCTCCGGCATTTCAGACGCATTGCTGGTTTCTACCGCCAGAGAAGCAAAGGCCGATGCATAGCACAGGGCATACTTAAGGGATTCTCCTTTTGCCAGTGAAGCCGCCAGAGAGCCGCTGAAAGCATCCCCTGCACCCGCCGTGTTTTTGACAACGGCGGGAAATGATGGGGAATGAATAAATTCCCTGCCGTCAAACGCCATCGAACCCTGCTCACCCAGCGTAATGATGACCTTGCCGACCCCTTTTTGATAAATCGCCAGGGCCGCCGCCTGTGCTGAGGCAATATCCGTGATATCAATCCCTGAAATCAAACTCGCCTCTGTCTGGTTCGGCGTCAGATAATCAATCTGCGGGATAAGCTCTCCAACAATATCGCTGTACGGTGCCGGGTTGAGCATGACAGGAATATTATTCCGTTTCCCTATGGCAATGATTTCATTCAAGGCTTCACTGTTCGTCTCCAGCTGCAACAGGATAATGTCAGCGTCTCTGATTTTATCCTCCTGCATCCTGACTTCCTGTGCCGATATATGCATATTGGCCCCAGGATAAATGGCAATAATATTTTCACCATTTTCATCCGCAACGAATATTGAGGCCGTTCCTGTCCGGTGCTGGTCCGTCTGATAAATTGTGGAGGTTTTTATCCTTGAGGTCGAAATAAAATCCATGGCGTAACCGCTGAACTGGTCAGAGCCCACTTTGGTAATAAAATGGACCTGTGTTCCCGCAAAGCTCGCCGCCTGTGCCTGATTATTCCCTTTCCCCCCGGCAGAAAACAAAAACCGGTTGGCAAGCAGGGACTCCCCAGGCAAGGGGAGCCGGGGCACATAGCTGATCATATCCACATTGAATGACCCCAGAATGCATACTTTATGACTCATTAATTCGTTTTCCCTATCATGGTCAAAACGCCAGGTGTCGTAGGTCAGGCACTTGATGATTTCTTCCTGCGCAATGTCCCCCAGATCCGCCACATCCATCATCGCGCCACCGTGGCAGCGCCTGATGATGTTTTTGGCCGACAGTTCATTCAGGTCGGCACGAATGGTTTCCGGGGTCACATCCAGCCGGTCAGCCAGCCAGACAACCTTGGCAAAACCCTGCTTTTTAATCAGCCAGATAATTTTTTGATGACGTTCGGTTTTCATGTGTACAACCTCCATCAGTGGATGGCGGCGCAGTTGATATCAACGCATCGACTTTTTCAGCGTCCGAGTTCAAGCGCAACGCAGTCTGCCGCTTCGCCCAGATAACTTTCCGGAACCAGTAGCGCCTGTACATCGAGCCCCTCGGGCAGTGCCTGTTCCCCCAGCGCTTCCCTAATCGCCTCTTCAAACGTGATCCCCTTTGAGACACAGGCCAGCGTGGCGTTGTAAATCGTGTGATGTGCTGCCGGTCTGCCGATGTACCGGGCCAGCGCCAGCATCACGGATTCCGACAGAATCAATCCCCCCGTAATCGCCAGGTTCTTCTTCATGTTCTCTTCGCTTACCCTCAGATCCGCAATCAGCGTGGCCATGTTTTCGACGATGGATACGGCAAAGATGCTGACTTCCGGCAGCAGGACGTCCATCACGTTTTCCTGTGTGGCATCCCCTTCATTCATCCGCACCATCGACATCGCCGCCAGACTCATTCTGGCGCGCAGCATCTGGGCAATCCCCACGATATTCATTGCTCTTTGCGGATTACGCTTTTGTGGCATGGTGGAACTGCCGATCTTCCCAATGTAAAAACCTTCCTCGGCCTCCGCCAGTTCGGTTCTTTGCAGGAAAATGATTTCCCGGGCAATTTTTTCGAATGTTGCCCCCATCAGCCCCAGCGTCGTGATGTACGCTGACAGTGAATCACAGGCGGTTCGCACAGGCACTTCGGGGGAAATGAGATCCAGCGCCTGTGCCATCTTCACCTGTACCGCCCGGCCCTTGCCCTCCATTGAGGCGAACGTCCCGACCGCGCCCCCCATACTGACGATAAACGCCTCCTGAGCGGCTTGCTTCAAGCGGTCACGGTGCCGACGCACTTCCGAATGCCACCCGGCCACTTTAAAACCGAAGGTGATGGGCAGCGCCTGCTGACCATGTGTGCGCCCGGCCTGCGGGATATTCTGGGTTTTGTCAGCCAGTATCGCCAGCCGACCTAACACGTCATCCAGCCCTTTCATCATCAATGTATGGGATTTTCTGAGTTGCAGGACGGCACCGGCATCAATGATGTTCTGCGTGGTGGCCCCCCAGTGGATATATGCCCCGGCCTCCGGGCCACAAATCTCTTCGTACTGACGCAGAAACGGCACCAGCGGATGCATGGTCTCCTTGATACCCTGCGAGATTCTGTCCAGATCAAACAACCCGGCATCGGCTTTTTGTGCAATCACCCGTGCGGCATCTGCCGGGATCATGCCCAGTTCGGCCTGAGCGCAGGCCAGCGCCGATTCAATATCCAGCCAGCCCTGCAGCGTATTAAAATCCGACCAGATTGTTTTGGCTTCACCGCTGAACCAGTGGCAGGTGAGAAACGTGTTAAACATACCGACATTTGCGTTCATAACAGGCTCCTAATTGTCATTTTTTATCAGGGAGGTCACGGATGGTTTATTTCCAATCCGCCTGTGTACAAACGTAATAGAGTTATTACCACAATAGCGTGACAGCAATCATGGTTCACGGCTGCAAAACAAAGAAAATCAAAAAAGGCCTACAATTAATTCATTAAATTTTATTTATATAACCTTCCACAGATATTACATAAAAATATTTCCGAACGAAAAACCCTTTTAAACAGATAAAAAGATCGTGCTCATGATGATTTTCAATAATAAATAGTACACAGACTATTTTAATTACCTGCATCCGTTACCGCTTCATTTTAATAGTGTATTTTAGACACGAAGCAACCCGATTAGCGCACCAGCAAGGTGTTGAGTATCAGGGTGAGCAGATAGCCTGCCACAAGCTGTATCGCGTTACGTTTGATGAGTTCGGCAGGCTTCATGCCAACGACGCGGGACACAATGATGACAAACCCGGCGATGGGGGAAAAGGCCCGGCCAAAGCCTGCCGAGTAGTACATGGAGAGCAGGGTTCGGACAGAGGATGCCCCGCTGTTTCTGACCATCTCTGCGGCCAGAGGGGCAAATGCATTGAATGTTGTCGAACTGCCCAGGATCGCTGCGCTGACAAAAATAAACAGGGAGAAGAACACGACCATCAAAACCTGTGTGTGCTCACTCGCCGGTAAATAGCTGAACAGTATTTCAATAAAGCCAATTTTAAGCAGCCCCTCCGCCAGAACCTGTGCGCAGATCAGAACAGAGACAATGGATATAAATGATTTCCCCATTTGTTCAAAGAATACATTCACTTTCTGCACTGAATCTTTGATATTCAGGGAGCGAACACTGTCGATAAAAAAAGCCATGAAAAAAGAGGCCAGCATGGCGGAAATAATATCGACATGAAATGTTGGGGTGCTTGAGAAAAAACCTTGTGCGATGTCTGAGAAAATAAACAGGATCAATAACGGCATGACAGGCAGCACGGCGTAATAACGGGGCACACAGGGCGCTGGCGCATCATTTACCAGGTCATAGGTGTCGTCTGCTGCAGCCGGTTGTTCCCGTCTGTCCCAATAGCGCTGCATGACCATATGCAACACACCGATAGCGGGAAAGACAATCGCCAGTACAGGCACCTGCTGATGCAAAAAGAGATCGATCAGATCATGCCCCGACAGTTCGGCTATCAGGATGGTGCCCACCTCTGCCGGACCATAATTGATGCAGATACTGGCAATCACGGCGGCAACCGCCCCTTTGCTGCACCCCACAGAACGCAACACCGGGTACAACGTGTAAATCAGCAACAGGGACAGGCCGGAAGGACTGGGGATGAAAAGCGCCAGCAACTGGATCAGAATAAAACAGCACCCCAGCAGAACATATCCGGACTTTACCCCCCCGAGAGGTTTGACCGAGAGCTTGACCAGTTGTTGAGACGCACCAATCTCCAGCATGTAACGGGCAAACCCGTCAATCACCATAATGGTGAGCCCCAGACTCATGAGATTGTTGCTGAAAACCTTGCTGACGCTGGCAAAAACATCCATAAACCTGGAGCCGGTACTGGATTCAACAAGGGGCGTCTGCGGAAAAAAACAGGCAGTGAGGGACAGCAGAATCACACCACCGGACAGTATCAGTGCCTGGGGATACAGGTCGGCAAGGATCCCCTTGGCCACCAACCCAATGACCACCACTGAAACCGACAAAACAAAGGCATTCATCCCAAAACAGACGTAGATGGCAAACAGGGCCAGCGGGAGTCCCACGGCCCATGCCGATATTTTTCGCATCCTTGAAAACATCTGTTTTCCTGGTTTCAGTCCTCTGACAGGGTGTTATCTGGATCCTACGGTATCCTCTATCCATCCCGCCAACTGACTATGCGCAGGATAACCAAACCATGAACAGTACCTTAAAAAGCTACAGTCACTGATACTGTCTGCAAATCCCAATACGGGGTACTGACCGGATTGTTCCTTGAGCATTTCCAGCAGATAATTGACAGCCGACCCTTTACCCACGCAGTTCGGTATCCAGTGCAGGTTATTTTCATTGTGGTGAGTGTAAAATCTTCCTATATCAAATTCTGCATACATGTCCCCTATCAGGACTTCTGCCATTTCGAATGAAAGCCCTTCCCGGCTTTTCAGAGAAAGATAAATCGGCAGCTTATTGTCATATTCCTTGTGCAGTGTTATTGCCATATCTGGATTGCCAGACAGGCTTTCTGTCAGAAAATACGCCATAGCTTTCAGTTCTGCTGAATAACCCCTTTCCAACCTGTCCATCATCTTATTCCGCCATACAGGATCCACTTCACCAGAGGGGGTAATAATGACACCCCCATGTGAAGCGATCCTCCATGACTGAAATCCCAGCTCGACAAGACTTAACTCTGCTGTGCTGCGTGCAGTAACAGGAATTAAATGGGTTGATGACAATAACCATTCAAAAAAATGGTATTGCTCCTGCGTCATGAAGCTACGCGGCATACCCTCCTGGCTAACGGCTGCAACACAAAATGGATCGGACAATCCATGCTTTTCCATTTTTTCCTGCGTCTGAAAAAGCGTGTCATCCAGATCCACAAAGCAGAGGGGTTTATTCATAATAAAGACACTCAACGGTAGGAGATACAGTTTTGAGCCTGTCAAACAGACGGGGAGAAATTGAACCCTGGGGGGTTTCAGCACCTATAATGATACGATCATAATGCTGGTGACCGATGTTATAAAGGTAATTGGGAATACCCTGTCCATAATTGTCCTCAAATGAAAACACCGAACTGACGGCAAACCCTTGAGCCAGAGGGCTGCGCGTAGTCGCACAGAATTGTACATTCGCCCCTGCTGCTTCCAGACGTTCCGCCAGCAGAAAGGGAGGCCACACAAACTCTTCCGTGCCGATGACCAGAATGTGCTCGTTGGGTTTTACCTCAACATGCCTGCCAATCTCACAATGGCATTCCATCATGCCCAACCGGCCCCAGTCCTGGCGGGGTGACAGATTAAATTTCCCCGCCGTCGATACATTGACGTCAGGCATTGTGACCGGTGGCGCGTCCCATTTTTCCTGCCAGTGCCACCGGCCAGAAAGCAGGGAGAGCGACAGAAAATCCACCTTGATACGATTGGCCAGGGCACCATCACTCCAGTCCGACAGATTGATGGCAATCACCTGGTTAAATTTCGTGGCACGGGTGTTTTCCAGTGCAGCAAACAGATTCAAAAATGTATTCCCGGTCGTTGTTTCATCGTCAATCACGACCAGTGTCCGCGCGTTATCCACCCGTGCCTGCATCTGCGGCTCGCGTGGATAAAACAGCAAATGGTCTGTCGCATGACTATGAGTTTCTTTAAAACTGCACAACATTTTTTCGTTGACCGGATGGCGTGTCGTCAGCAGCAGGACACTGTCAGGGTGTTTTTTACGGGCCTCCTGATAGATCCCACACGCGAGAGCAACAGCGGTCTCCGCCATACCCACAAACAGGATGGGACCCGCTATATCAGAAGGAAGCTGCGATACCAGTTCCTGAAAAGCTTTGCGTGTCTTATGGGGGGCAACAGGTATATGGTGACCCAGTATTTTGCTGATAAAGAGAAACGCCCGTTTAGGGTTTTCTCTCTGGGCAATATCAAAAATATCATCAGCGCTGAATGATGATTGATTGATCGAAATCGTTAGTTTTCCAGCAGGCATTTCCTTTTCATAGGTCGTCATCACATTATCTCCAATTCACCTAATCAGTCTAAATTGTAAGATTGCTCACCCCTCTTAATAAGAGCGAGAGCAAAGCGATATCCCCTTGTTAATAAGCCTACTTTTTTACAACAGATTGCCTCACGTTTTTTTGGAAAAAAACACCCCTGCCTGATAGAGACATATCATTTTAAAAACTGATTTTTCGGACAGCATGAGCATTTACCACACTCATTTATCTGGAGGCAAAATAGCGACTTGCTGTTTATACAGGATATGTAAAGTGACTTATAACTAATGCAATAGATTAGTTATCTCGCTGGCTTATTCCCTTTCCGTGAGTGGGCATGAAATTTAAATATACAATATAAATTTAAAAAACCACTATAGAATTTATTAATAATATTACCAACTATTCAATAACGGATATCAATAAAGTAATACATTAAATAATCAAGAGAGTGGAAAGGGACAGAGACAGGATACGGTTTTACCGTTCCTGGATTGGAAGACGGATATACGCAGCATTATTCACAACGTCATCCGTTCTAATTGGGTAAATGCGCTGTCGAGAGCGGAGTTTGCGGTTTAATGCCTCAAGCGGTACACAAAACGGCTCTGAATATTTTTACAGCCGGTGCAGGCGCATTGCAGAATAGACCTTAAACAGACTTAATAACCGGATTGCGTGTTACCCATGCCCAGGCAATACACTTCTCAAAGTCATACAGCCAGCGTGACACCCCCTTCACCATGAGAATGGAAGGATAAGGCAGCACACCACACCACGGCATTTCCTCCGGCATCTTTTTTGCGCGCAGCGTTTTCCCTGCTGATGAAGAAAGCAGCTCCCACAGCGGCCTGGCGTGTTTATCATCCTGGGCTACCCCATCGTGCTCAGGGGAATGCTTTTCCCCACTTGTGGCTGCGGACCGTAGAGGGTGACAACAAGGGCTCCATCAATACTTCTGCACTCGGCCTGACATCCCCCGGCACCGGGTATCTCTACTGGCCTGCCAACCCGCAAGGCATCATCAAGCCAGGGAACCAGTGTCTTCAGAGTCTGATCTATTACATCATCGCGCTGGCTACGGGTTCCGTTTCCGGTCGTCAGAGTAATGAAGTCAATGTGCATGTCCCACCTGTAAGCTGTCTAGCCAGTCTTGTACGTCGCCGTCAATTTCACTGTTCAGGGTTGCCACTGCAAAATATGTTGCAGCACCTCTCTACGATTGAGGAGGCTTTAACGTAATTAAGAGGGCATTTTCCCGAAGGCCATAATGTACCACGGTATCCTGCCTCCACTTGCTATCGGCATGGGGATAGCCCCCGCGAACCAGGCTTTTTACACCATCGTTTGTCATCAGATAGGGTGCAACAGATTCTTCGCTTATTTGATCATCGCTTGAATAGGGTCATCAGGAACAAAGGACAGGGGAATGCTTCTCCCCCATCCTGACCCGTGCAAAGCGTCACCGCCTGCCTAGTCGTTCGAGACCATCACCATCAATGCCGAGAGTTTTTCCACAAGAATGAACAGCAGAGACTCCCTGACCTGCGCCTGTTCGATGCGCACCATGCTGTAGGCCAGTGCAAAACACTGTTCTGCCAGCTCATCAAGTTCCAGAGGCGTATTGTCAATCAGTCTGTGCATAAGGTATCCCCTCCCCTAAAAAACCATCGTGTGGCAGGAGAAATGGGACTTTCTGTGTCTGGAAATGTTATTTCCACCCAGGATTGGGTATGCTGATGGGTAGCCATGGCGTTAGCTCCAATAACGTTGTGGTCAGAGGCCCGGTAGTGTGTCCAGCACTATCGGGTCTCGCGCTTCAAGCATGCTGCTTTTGCCGCTTGCCGGATAACTCTAAGCCAAGTTTTTGGCGGTGACAAGCGGCTGGGTGTACATTTTTCACACAACTCTCAACCATTGCTGACTGATCTGCATGGCATATCGTTGTCGCGTAAAAGCGCACAGACAGCATCAACAATCTGTTGCCGGTTACGCAAGGTCACAATGTCAATCGCTCTTTTTCCTCCGGTTCCTTGTGGTTCTGTCAGTACGTGGTAGATCTGCCAGGGGTCAATGTCATTGGCCTGCTCCAGCACAGCCCGAACCAGTGACTGTCTGACCGGATCAAGCTGCCAATCCGGCAGGCGCTGACCCCGATTACCCATGCTGATGGCCAGCAGCCTTCCTGCCTTGATATCCCGATTAATCTGGTCACGCGATTTACCCACCAATTTGGCAAAGGTCGGCAGCGGCAGGTTATGCGGTGCTTCATAGGCGGCGAGCCGTTCGGCATACTCCCGCTGAATGTCGGTCACCATCGGTTGCGGGCGCTCTTTGTTACGGGTGATCACCGTCAATACGCTTTGCACCGGTGGCAAAGGGGTTGGTTTCTGTTGTTCTAGTTCGACCACAGGGACAGATGCTAACACGACTGGATCAAAGGGAACGCTCCGTAATGCCTGCACTGGCGATGCATCCTGAAAACCGTGCTCCGCCCACTGGTCCAGACGGTCAGCCCAGCTTTGCATCATTTCCCGCCGCTGTTCGATATATTCCGCGTGATTGTAGGCAGCGCTCACCTTGTCTTTATCACTGTGAGACAGTTGTGCTTCTATCCAGGGTTTGGGGTAGTTCAGTTCATTCAGCGCGGTAGATATTGTTCCCCGGATGCCGTGCCCGGTCAGGTGATCAACATACCCCATGCGGCGCAATGCGCCGTTAAGGGTATTCTCGCTGATGGTTTTATTCAGGTCGCTACGATGCGTCAGCAGGTAACGCTGGGCGGGATGCATTTCGCCAAAGAGGTATTTGACGATTTCCATCGCCTGCCGGGAAAGCGGGACAATATAAGGAGCGATGTTCTCGTCCGTGAGTTGCTGAAGCTGTTTGACGTTCTCCGGGGGGACAAACCAGAGCCGCTGTTCCAGATCAAACTGATCGGGTGTGGCATGGCGTAATTCACCGGTTCTTACGCCAGTGAGTAACAGCAGGGTCAGACCGAGTTTGGTCTGGGTAGCGCCACCATAGGCATGCAGTGCCTTGATCAGATCCGGCAATTCCTGCATCCGCAGCCAGGGATTATGTTTGACGGGTTTCTTGGGGACGGCAACGATATCAAGGTCGGTCGCCGGATTCACCAGCAATCCGGTTTCTATCATTGCATAGCGAAAAAGCTGGTTCAGCCAGGTGCGACATTTTTCTGCGGTGGTCAGTGCGCCTCGGCGCTCTATTTTACGCAGCACGTCCAGAATATCGGCACGGGTAATGTCGAAGATGGACAGTGTGCCAAGCCAGGGCAGGATATCTTTATTGAAGATGCGCTCAATCTGGGACAGCGTACTTTGCCGCCCTTTTTTGAGTGTCAGGGCACGAAAGGCGCTCCAGTTCAAATAAACACTGTTAAAGGTGTGCGTGGCTTTTTCATTACTTGACTGGCGATCTTTCCGGCGCTGGATACGCGGGTCGATCCCTTTGGCAACCAGTGCGCGAGCATCATCACGACGCTGACGGGCTTCTTTGAGACTGATTTCAGGATAGGTGCCGAGTGAAATACGGCGCTGAACACCCAGCCATGAAAACCGGAAATGCCAGTTTTTGTAGCCTTTGGGGTCTATATGCAGCGACAAGCCATCGATGTCGCTTAGGGTGTAAGTTTTTTCTTTGAGTTTCGCATTGCGAATGGCGGTATCGGTCAAAGCCATCGTATATCTCCCATCGTTGGTGATGGTGGAGGTATACGTTTCTTGCCCAGATTGTCCCAGCATAAAACCGCACTACCTGCGCTCCGCTTTTTTTGTACTAAAATATGTACTAAAAAATCTTAGCTGAGGCTGGATTTCATTGGAACTCATTAACACATTCCACAGTGCGTTTATCAGCACAATCAACAGGTTATGGTGCCTGATGGTTCACTCTGGAAGAAAATCTGGAGCGGGAAACGAGACTCGAACTCGCGACCCCGACCTTGGCAAGGTCGTGCTCTACCAACTGAGCTATTCCCGCATTAATCAGAACCTGCTGATTTTTTTCAATCTTTCGGCAAAGGACTACTGCCGTTCAATGCGTTGCATTCTACTTACCTGGCATAATGAGTCAATAAGATTGTTAGCACACTACGTTCGTTTGCCGTTTTTTACAGCGCATTAATCATGGTTCCTGTAGATCCCTGCGGGCAGCATTCAAATATTGGAACATCGACCAGAAAGTCAGTACCGCAGCAATGTAGAGCAGCGCAAACGCCACGTACTCAACCGTGCGGTCAGGGCGCCACAGCAAGCCTACCAAAGACATCATCTGCGCCGTCGTTTTTACTTTGCCAATCCACGAAACCGCGACACTGCTACGCTTGCCAATCTCCGCCATCCATTCACGCAAAGACGAGATAATAATCTCACGGGCGATCATCGTTGCCGCAGGCAAGGTGATCCACCACGTGTGGTAATACTCGGCCACCAGCACCAGCGCTATCGCAACCATCACTTTATCCGCAACCGGGTCGAGAAAAGCACCAAAGCGGGTTGTCTGCTTCCAGCGGCGTGCCAAAAAGCCGTCAAACCAATCGGTTACAGCAGCAAACACAAAGATGACGGCGCATACCACCGGAGCCCAAGTGAACGGCAGATAAAATGCCACAACGAAAAATGGGATCAGAACTACGCGGAACAGGGTAATCCAAGTCGGTATATTCAGTTGCATAATGCTACGGTAACTATCTGGCTGGAGTGGAAATTAAGAGTATGTTGCTACATTGCCTTCAGTGTTTCAATGCATTGTAGATCTTTTCTGCCAATGCTTGTGAAATACCCGGCACTTTTGCAATTTCCTCCACGCTGGCATTCAATAATGGTTGAAGTCCACCCATATACTTCAACAGCACCTGACGCCGTTTTGGCCCAACGCCTTCAATCAATTCCAAGGCACTGGTGTTTTTGACTTTTGCCCGCTTTTGACGATGGCCAGTGATCGCATGATTATGCGAATCATCGCGGATATGTTGGATCACATGCAATGCCGGTGAATCTGGCGGCAGCGAAATCCCCTCGCCTTCAGGCACAAAGAATAACGTCTCCAGCCCGGCTTTACGATCGCTGCCTTTGGCGATACCAATCAGCAACGGTTTGTTTTTGTCCCAGGTGACATTCAGCGAATTGAATACCTCAATCGCCATACCCAGTTGCCCCTTGCCGCCATCAATGAAGATCACATCAGGGATTTTTTTCTCTTCCAACGCCTTACCATAGCGACGTTTCAGCACTTGAGTCATCGCCGCATAGTCATCACCCGGAGTGATCCCCGTAATGTTGTAACGGCGATACTCAGAACGCAACGGACCATTACCATCGAACACCACGCAGGATGCAACCGTCTGCTCCCCCATGGTGTGGCTGATATCAAAACACTCCATCCGGTTAATCTCGGAAAGATTGAGCATTTTTGCCAGTTCTGCCAAGCGTTGATGAATCGTCGACTGCTGGGAAAGCTTGGTGGCCAATGCCACTGATGCGTTGGTGCGCGCCAGCTTGAGATAACGGGCACGATCGCCACGCGGCTTGCTCTGAATCTGAATTTTGCGCCCCGCCAGTTCACTTAATGATTCAGCTAATAGATCTTTTTCCGGCAGGCTGAAGTCCAACAGGATTTCGGCCGGTAAAGTTCGCGCCTGGCTGCCCTGCAAGTAGAACTGCCCCACAAAAGTCTGCACCACTTCACTCATATCCGTACCACCCGGCACTTTCGGGAAGTAGCTACGGCTGCCAAGCACTTTGCCTTGACGTATAAACAGCACATGTAAACAGGCCATTCCTGCATCAAATGCTACGCCAATCACATCCATATCGTCGCTATTGCCCGAAACAAACTGCTTTTCGGTGACCCGACGCACCGCCTGGATCTGATCGCGGATACGCGCCGCCTCTTCAAAGTTGAGCGCCTGGCTGGCACTTTCCATTCGCTCGATTAGCTGATGCAACACCTGCTGATCTTTACCGGACAAAAACAGGCGTACGTAATCCACCTGCTGGCGATATTCTTCTTCGCCCACCAAGCCTGCAACGCATGGTCCCAGGCAGCGACCAATCTGATACTGCAAGCATGGGCGGGAGCGATTACGATAGACACTGTTTTCACACTGGCGAATCGGGAACAACTTTTGCAGCAATGCCAACGTTTCACGCACGGCATAGGAGTTAGGGAATGGGCCAAAGTATTCCCCCTTGGCATGTTTGGCACCACGATGCACGGTCAGCCGCGGGTGCACATCAGCACTGAGGAATATCAGCGGATAAGATTTATCATCACGTAAAAGAACATTATATCGTGGCTGGTATAATTTAATGTAATTATGTTCCAGCAATAGCGCTTCCGTTTCCGTATGTGTCACAGTAACGTCTATCTGCACGATATTTTTGACTAGCGTCTCTGTTTTACGGCTGCTGACTTGAGCCCGGAAATAACTGGCGAGACGTTTTTTCAGATCTTTGGCTTTACCAACATAGATCACCGTACCCGCCGCGTCATACATACGGTAGACGCCTGGTTGGCTGGTTACGGTTTTAAGGAATGCCTGCGCATCGAAACGGTCAATCACTGCTTAACAACGTCTCCGCATTGAACAACCCATGTCGTATCGCCAGATGGGTCAATTCAACATCACCACTGATATTCAGTTTACTGAACATACGGTAGCGATAGCTGTTCACCGTTTTGGGGCTGAGATTCAATTGCTCAGAGATCTCATTCACTTTTTTCCCTTTGGTGATCATCAACATAATTTGCAGCTCACGTTCAGAAAGTGTGCTAAACGGATTTTCCGCCTGTGGTTCCAATTGGCTTAATGCCATTTGTTGCGCAATATCGGAAGCAATATAACGCTGGCCAGCATGCACCGAACGAATAGCGTTTACCACCTCCTGTGGTGCAGCCCCCTTGCTCAAGTAACCAGCAGCACCAGCCTGCATCACCTTGGCAGGTAACGGATTCTCAGTATGAATAGTCAGCATGATGACCTTGATATCGGGCGCATAACGAACGATTTTGCGGGTGGCTTCCAGCCCCCCTATACCCGGCATATTCATATCCATCAAAACGATATCAGCAGAGTTGCTTCGGCACCATTTAACGGCATCTTCACCGCATTGCGCTTCACCAACAACTTTTATGCCTTTGATATCTTCTAGAATGCGTCGTATCCCTGCGCGCACCAGTTCGTGGTCATCAACAAGAAGAACGCTAATCAAGGAAAATTCTCCAAAATAGGGGAGTAACGCAATCAATCAGCCTCTGACATCTAAACAGATATTACTTGGTTTTCAGCAAAGAATGAATACAGATTAATACTTACTCACGATTAACTCTGCGGAACAGGCCAAACTTTTCAAACTTTAGTCCACTGCGGCACCATTAATCTGCTTGAACACGGATAAAAATCCATCATGTCAATTAGCAGCAGCCCAGAGCACATCTTCTCTATGATACGCCATTTTACACGCTTTGGCGGCAAATTTATTGTAAGTTATCGCTACTCATAATAATATCGATGCTAGCAACCATCACTCATAACCATATGAATTACAAAAAAATAACAAACAATCGCCATTTTCAGTCACGCAGAAATCTCTGTGACAAAAGCATTATTCAGAATACAAAGCCACCACCAACGTCGAAACCGAGCCATTCTCAATTAAAATAACCGATCGTACTTTTCATTGTATACAAGCCAATTACTTGTTCATCCTTGTGAAATACACCAACGATATACTTTAGGTTGGTAACTGTGACCAAGACATATCTATTCGTTAACGTAGAGTCAGCAGAGCCAGCAATTACAACACGTACCTCACAAAATGACCATGCTTTCTCATCACCAAACGGCGCTGAGCCGCCCAGTCACTAGACGCAGGTATCCCTTGCTATGCTATACTCCGCGCCCACATAAATGCACTGCGGTCCACCATAGTGAATCGGCAACCGGAAAAGGTACATTAACCTGCATTTAGCGTCAGGCTTCGGCCTTAAACTCAGGAGAAAAAATGAGCAACGTTGATTTCACTACATCTGCAAATCCGGAAGCACTGGCAACAGAAGTCGCCTGCCTTAAAGCCACTCTGACACTGATCCTGAAAGCCATTGGCCAGGCAGATGCGGGTAAAGTCATCATCAACCTGGAACGTTTTGCCGCTCAGATTGATGATCCTGCCCAAGCTGAGATTTTCAAAAACAGCATTCTGCAAATTAAACACGCGTATCGCCAGTAATCCCGATCATTATCAGGCTGCCTTTATGCGGGCCTGACCTTCGTTTTCACCACCTCTATCAATATTTTTTACCGTTTCAGGTAACGTGCCTACTCTTAGCTTAGATGGAGGTGATTGGCCTCTTTGTGAAAGGGTGCTCAAGCTGTCGTTCTGAGAAGTATTCGGTCTAAGCGCTGGAGATCGGTAACGTGATGGAAATATTAGAAAGAACAATAGGACTACTCTTAATTAATCAAAAAATATTTAATGGGATTATTATTATCTTCTTATTTTACCGTATCTTTAATAATTTCAAACTGAAACGATCCCCCATTCTCTAGAAATCTTATAGGCCCGCAGTCAGTAACAGCCCGATACTGCAAGTATCATAAATTAAGTATTTTCACCTTGGAAATAAATTCATTAAATCAATTATTTTTTAAAAAAAATACATTTCCTTTATGAAAGGAACGTAAGTTAAGAAAATACATGCATGCAGAAAAGATTGTTTTTTAGACAAAATGATTCGTATCGGTGTTCACGCGGGGTCTAGCAAGGACAACATGCGTAACCTATTCATCATCACCATGCGGCATGCCAGTTTTTGGTCGGTGTTTATCCCCTTCAGCTTTTTTATGTTGGGCTTTTTGTAATGCTTGCCCAATCAACCTCAACAACAGGGGCATTAACAACAGACACAGACCTAACGTAATCAGAGCCTTTATCATCATTCATCTACCCGTACTCTTTTATCACTACCTCTGATTGTAGCAGTTTTATTACTCCATCTTTGATTGGCTCAGCAAGGCCAACGTTTCAACCCGCACCGGCGTCAGTGGGACTCGAGGTTGCGGCAGCGGCCACCCATACAAATGGCGTACCGCAGTGGCACAAATTTTCCCTTGGCAAGCCCCCATACCGCAGCGGCTACCCAGTTTGGCGTTAGCCCAGTCAGTATAGTCACTCAGTTGGCCCTGTTTGACATCCTCACAGCGGCACAGCAGCGTATCCGGCGTTGCCAACGATTTCAGTACCTGATTCAGGGCGAAAGTCTGCGTCACCGCCATGGCAAAGCTCTGCCACCGATCACGTTGCTCCATCTGCTGCTGCGCCTTTT
This sequence comes from Serratia sp. YWN4, assembly GCF_055790845.1. Taxonomy (NCBI): domain Bacteria; kingdom Pseudomonadati; phylum Pseudomonadota; class Gammaproteobacteria; order Enterobacterales; family Yersiniaceae; genus Serratia; species Serratia sp. YWN4. The sequence goes on along the minus strand of NZ_CM147696.1, from coordinate 2,259,657 downwards.
CTTTATTCTCTGTCGCGGCGTAGCCCGCTATCGCCCCTTCCACCAATGCCAATTCACTGCCGCCGACTCCGGCACATTCACCAGCAGCAAATATCTGCTTGACGCTGGTTTGCTGCCAGCGATCGACCGCTATAGCTTCATTAACTATGCGGCACCCTAGCAGCATGGCCAATTCGATATTGGCCACCAAACCAAAACCGCACGCCAGGCGATCGCAGGCTAGGGTATGTATCTGTTTTCCCTGCCGAACCCGTACAGACTCAATACGCTCCTTCCCCTCTGCCGCCAATACTTGGCTATTAGTCCGATAATGGCGGTTAACCAGAGAAAAAGCCTGGCGCAATTTCGTCGGCCAGCGCCACAGTTCACAGGTGAAAGCCATCACACGCCGAAAGCGTGCCTGCTCTGCCAGCAACACCACTTCACCACCCGCTTTGACTACACTGCTGGCCACAGCCAACAACAAAGGCCCACTGCCAGCAATGACCACGCGTAGCCCTTTTACGGATAAGCCATTCTTGATCTGTGCCTGCAAGCTACCAGCACCGCTGACTCCGGGTAACGTCCAACCAGGAAACGGCAGCAGCAGCTCACGCGCACCACAGCAAAGGATCAGCCGCCGATAGGTAATCACGCCATGACCTTCCGCACTTTCATACAGGATCTGCTGCTCTCCATATTGTGCAACCACTCGTGTGGCATTAAGCAGTTTCACATTGTGAAGGCCATTCAATGCCTGCCGATAATCAATGGCGGCAGCGGGTAACTGTACTTCTGGCCCATCGCGCCAAATCTGCCCGCCAGGGCGAGGATTATCATCAAGCACCATAATCCTTTTTCCGCTTTCTGCGGCGGCACGTGCGGCGGCCAACCCGGCTGGCCCAGCGCCGATAATCAGCACCTCACACTGTAAATCACGCATTCTTGCCTCTTTCGATACACATGCCTGATTGGCACAAGGTCTGGCACGCCAAGCGACGCTGGCCGTTGATCGTGACTCGGCACTCCTGGCAAATTCCCATTCCACAGAATGCAGCGCGCGGCTGCTGAGTCACCGAATAACGGCAGATATCCTGCCCACTCAGGCTGAACGCAGCCGCCACGGTGAAGCCTTCGGGAACCAGAACGCGTTGCCCATCAATGGTCAAAATAATCTGGCTCATGCCGGTAATTCCTCCACAGTGAACATGCGTGCTGCTCGATAAGGGCGATCGTCGATTTCCGCGTGATGATGGTGGATCTGCGCACCGATCAGCGCCGCACTGCCCAACGCCGTAGTGACGCCAAGCCCTTCATGGCCCAATGCCAACCAAAGCCAGGAATGGTGTGGATGCGGCCCCAATAATGGCAAACCATCGGCAGTGGCTGCGCGAAAACCGCTCCAGCAACGGATGATATTCATCTGGGCCAATGCTGGCAGGAAACTCTTAGCCCGCGCCAGCATGGCTGCCAGCAAGGGCATATCAATAGCCGGATCGAGAGAGTCAAATTGACGTGAAGAGCCTATCAATAGCTGACCGGTTGGCCGGGGCTGCACATTGAATGCCACCGAAGTTCCACTACCAGCATGAGCGCTGGCACCATAACCCAACTCCACCAGTTGATGTTTAACCTGCGGTGGATAGCGATCGGTAATTGCCAAATGCCCTTTTTTGGCACGCAGCAAAGGCTGTGGCAGCAGTTGATCGGCCTGTAAACCACAGGCCAGTATCACTATCGGAGCGGTCAGTTTCTTACCATTCGTCAACTGCACCGTTTGCCTGTCTAGCGCCACTACCTGGTCATAAAAGGTAGTCACCCGTTCTGCGGCATCGGCAATCAGCCAACGGGCAACGTTTGGTGCGTAAACGATCCCGTCACTCGCCACCCGTAGCCCCCCGGCTAAACCACTACGCAGCATCGGTTCCCATGCAACCACCTGTGCAGCAGTCAGTATTTCACTGGTCACCCCACTTTCAGCCATGCGCTGTTGCTTCAACTGGGCAATCGCCATTTCATCCTGATGTTCCGCTAACCACAGCGTGCCACAACCCCGCCAGGCGCAGTCTTGCGGCATACGTTCCACTATTTCCCGCCACAAGCGCAACGAATAGGCACTTAGCGCCAGTTCTGCCGGATTGTCATCCATACACACCAGATGCCCCATGCCTGCGGCAGTCGCACCGGGCCGCCGATTATCCACCACCAGCACACGGCACCCTTGCTTTGCCAACTGCCAGGCGCAGGCCGCCCCGATAATCCCAGCGCCGACGACGATAACATCAGCCGCCGCCATTAACGGATCCCCCAGGCAAAGGGATCGCGCTCGTCCAGCAACAGCTGGCTGTCAGCGCATACAAAGGCTTGCCCGCGAATAAAAGGGATAATCTCGTTACCTTTGGGTTGATAGAACGCGCTGAACTCACTGCCAATCACGCTGGCCTGCCGCCAGAGAGTATCCGGCGCTAGTTTACCGTCCGCGGCCAAGCAGGCCAGCTTGGCGCTGGTGCCGGTACCACAAGGAGAGCGATCGTAGGCTTTGCCAGGGCAAAGTACAAAGTTGCGGCTGTCGGCGTGTTTATCTGGCGCAAAAAGCTCAATATGATCAATCACCTCACCCTGTTCTCCACGAATACCGGCCAGCTCAAGTGCCTGACGCACTGCCCAGCAAAACGCCGTCAGCCTATCGATATTATTAGGGGCAATTTCCAGAGAATGATCGGCGATCAGGAAAAACCAGTTACCACCCCAGGCGATGTCGCCAATAACGCCGCCATAGCCCGCTACCTCAACCGCCACCTGCTGGCGAAAACGATAGGCAGGAACGTTCTCCACCGTGACGCTGCCATCGGTGTGCAATGTGGCGTTGACCATACCCACCGGTGTTTCAATCAGATGTTTACCTGCACCAATCTGGCCCAGATAAGCCAGCGAGGCGATCAGGCCAATGGTGCCATGGCCGCACATCCCCAAGTAGCCAGCGTTATTGAAGAAGATCACGCCAGCGGTTGCCTGCGGTGAACAGGGCTGACACAGCAATGCCCCGACCAGCACGTCATTACCACGCGGTTCCAGAATGATTGCACTGCGCCAGTCATCATAATGCTGCGCAAACCGTGCTTTGCGCTCGGCCATCGTGCCCGTACCCAGATTGGGAAAACCATCGACGATCAAGCGGGTCGGCTCGCCACCGGTATGGGAATCAATCGCCCGCAGCGTGGTCAGGTGCGAAGGTAGGTTCATCAGGCTCTCCGGAGTTAAAAAAATGTTATCAACATCTCCAAGCCTGCCCGATCTCGCTGATTGCAGCTTGATGTCTTTCAGCGCAAGAAATGCCGAAATCAGCACAATCCCCCTTTAACCCACTGGCTCGGACACATTGGAAAACCACAGGTAATTAATAACTATTTATTTATCAATTAATTAAAAAAATAATTTTATCGAACGGAAGCACGTTAACGCCACAATGCATGCTCGCAGCATCACGGCCAGCAAAAGTATGCGGCGTTTCGCATATTTCATCTCTGGCTAATTATTGCGCTTGCCAAGTTATGCAAAAGTTAATATTGATCCGAATGTGTTAAAAAAGAACAATTTGTCAGTTCACTGGAATAGGTATGATTATGCGATTAGCTCCTGAATACCTCGTGAGCCCGCTTTCTTCCCGGTGCGTAGAAGAAAACGAGGATGACGTTTTTGCCATCGAACAACTCTCCCGGCTGTGTGCGGGTCTGGCGCAGCAACGCCCGGATAATCTGCACGGCTTGCTCAACTCCCTGGCGTTGATCGCCCCCCTGCTGAATGCCATTCCCAACGTGGTATTTTTCATCAAAGACGCGCAAGCGCGTTATCTGCTGGCCAACCTGACGCTGGCTAAACGCTGCGGTTTCAAAACCGTCACACCGCTATTGGGTAAAACTTCGGCAGATGTTTTTCCGGCACAGTTAGGTTCTGGCTATACCGAGCAAGATCTGCGAGTTCTACACAACGGGGTACAAATTCAGGATCAATTGGAGATGCACCTCTACAGCGGGCGCGAGACGGGTTGGTGCCTGACACAAAAGCTGGCCCTGCATGATACACAAGGCAAAATCATCGGTATGGCAGGTATCTCGCACGACTTGCAGGAGGCCAAAGCCAACCACCCGGCTTACCAGCGGTTAGCGGCGATCGATGTTTATATCCGTGAACACTTCGCCAGGCCGATCGCCTCTGAAGAATTGACCACGCTGACGGGGCTTTCTGTGGCGCAGATCGAGCGTTACTGCAAACGCATTTTCCATCTGACGCCACGCCAGATGATCCATAAAGTCCGTCTTGAAAAAGCCACTGAACTGCTGGCCAGTGACCTGCCGATTACCGATATCGCCTTACAGTGCGGTTATACCGATCACAGCGCTTTCAGCCGCCAGTTCAAGGCAATGACGGGTTCAACACCACGCGATTTCCGCACTACGCTGCTTATCTAACCCCTTGAAATAAAACTACCGATGGCGTTAACGCGTCAGGCTTATCGCTGCACATTATTTTCTGCCACTGTGCCAATTTCGTCATGGCAATCGGCGAAAGACGTCAAGCCGCCTCGGGCAATAGCGGTCAATCTGTTATCGGATTTCACCAATAGTTCACCATTGATTAACAAAACCAGATAACAGGATAAAAGCGATGAACTCTAAAACTATTAGCTGGAGTGGCGTATTCCCAGCGGTCACTACCCAGTTCCGCAGCGATTTCTCCCTGGATCTTGATGCCACCCATGCGGTCATCAAAAACCTGGTTAAAGACGGTGTTTCCGGCTTAGTGGTTTGCGGCACCGTAGGAGAAAACACCTCACTGACCATGCAGGAAAAACTGGCAGTCATCGAAGTCGCAAAAGATGCCGCTCAGGGCAAGGTGCCGGTAATCGCCGGTATCGCCGAATTCACTACCGCTTTTGCCCAGAACATGGCGCGTGAAGCTCAAAAGGTGGGCGTCGACGGCATTATGGTGATGCCAGCACTGGTCTATTCCGCCAAACCGCATGAAACCGCTGCCCACTTCCGCAGCGTGGCTGGCGCTACCGATCTGCCGATCATGGTTTACAACAATCCGCCGATTTACAAAAACGATGTCACTCCCGACATCCTCACCACGCTGGTGGACTGCGACAACATCGTCTGCTTCAAAGACTCTTCCGGTGATACCAGGCGCTTTATCGACTTGCGCAATGCGGTGGGCGATCGCTTTGTGCTGTTTGCTGGCCTGGACGATGTAGTGCTGGAAAGTGTCGCGGTCGGTGCAGAAGGCTGGATCTCCGGCATGTCCAACGCTTTCCCGCGTGAAGGCGAAACCCTGTTCAGATTGGCGAAACAAAAGCGTTTCGAGGAGGCGCTGGCGCTGTACCGCTGGTTTATGCCGCTGCTACATCTGGATGCCCGCCCGGATCTGGTGCAATGCATCAAGCTCTGCGAAGAACTGGCTGGGCGTGGCAGCGCTGTCACCCGCCCACCACGCCTGGCCCTGCAAGGGGAAACGCTGCGCGAGGTCACCGCCATTGTTGAAACCGCGTTGGCAAACCGCCCCGCGCTGCCCGAGGTCGGGCTGTAAACCCTGATCGTCGCCCGGTGCCTGACCGGGCGTATTTCTCTTAACCTTACAGGGGAACTTATGCCGAATACCATCACCCTCAGCGGCCAACAATTTATCGGCGGGCAGCGTATTGCCAGCGGCACGGCAGAGCTGATCAGCCGGAGGGCCGATAATGACCAGCCCACCGGTTATCGTTTTTATCAAGCCAGCAGCGCGGAAACCTCTGCTGCCGCAGAGGCCGCCGCACAAGCCTTCACGGCCTATTCGCAAACCAGCGCAGAACAACGGGCCCGTTTTCTCTGTGCTATTGCCAGCGAAATCGACGCACTGGCCGAACCCTTTTTCACCTTTGCCATGCAGGAAACCGCCCTGCCTTTAGCTCGCCTGCAAGGTGAACGTGCCCGCACCAGCGGCCAACTGCGTCTGTTTGCCGAACTGCTACGCCGCGGTGATGTCCACGGCGTGCGCATCGACTGTGCCCTGCCCGAGCGCACACCGCTGCCGCGCCCGGATCTGCGCCAATATCGCACGGCGCTTGGCCCGGTCGCCGTTTTTGGTGCCAGCAATTTCCCACTGGCGTTCTCCACCGCCGGGGGCGATACCGCCGCTGCCTTGGCCGCCGGTTGTCCGGTAGTTTTCAAGGCACACAGCGGCCATATGATCACCGCAGAACTCACCGCACAAGCGATCGAACGGGCAGTACAGCAACAGCAGATGCCCGCTGGCGTCTTCAATATGATTTTCGGCGCACGGATCGGTGCCGAACTGGTGCAACATCCGGCGATTCAGGCAGTGGGTTTTACCGGCTCACTGCAAGGTGGCCGCGCCCTGTTTGATTTGGCGATGCGCCGCCCGCAGCCTATTCCGGTGTTTGCCGAGATGTCGAGTATCAATCCGGTGGTCGTCATGCCGCAGGCGTTGGCTCAACGCGGGCAAAGCATCGCCCAGGAACTGGTGGCTTCATTCACGCTGGGCTGTGGCCAATTCTGCACCAAACCGGGGCTGATTATCGGTATTCGCAGCCCTGCCTTCAGCCAGCTCATTGATGATTTAAAAGCCAGAGTGAATGCCGCTTCGCCGCAACACATGCTGAATGCGGGCACGCTGGCGCACTATCGCCACGGGCTGCAAGCGCTGGAACAACATCCGGGGTTGGAGCACCTAGCGGGCAACCAGGAACAACCAGCCCATCTGGCTACAGCCCAGCTTTATCAGGCAGACCATCAATTACTGCTCAACGACGATGCGTTGTTGCAGGAAGAAGTGTTTGGCCCGGTGGCGATCGTGGTAGCGGTAGAGAATCAGCAGCAATTGCTGGCGGCGCTGGAGCATTTGCAAGGCCAACTGACCGCCACGTTACTCGTTGAGCCCGGCGATATGGCCGCTGCTGCCGAACTGCTGCCTTTACTGACGCGCAAGGCCGGGCGAGTGCTGTTCAACGGTTATCCGACCGGTGTGGAAGTCTGCGATGCCATGGTGCACGGCGGCCCTTACCCTGCCACCAGCGATGCACGCGGTACTTCGGTCGGTACGCTGGCCATTGAACGTTTTCTACGCCCGGTTTGCCTGCAAAACACCCCTGCGGCTCTGCTGCCAGCCGCCTTACAGGACAGCAATCCACTCAACCTGTTGCGGTTGGTGAATGGCACCTATACCCGCTCCTCATTGGAAGGAACCTCTTATGGCGACCCAAGGCAAGTTTAAAAAGCAGCTTACGCTCACCGATCTGACGTTTATCGGCCTGGGCGCAATTTTTGGCTCCGGCTGGCTGTTCGCCGCCAGCCATGTTTCCTCTATCGCCGGGCCTGCCGGGCTCTATTCATGGCTGATTGGCGGGCTGGCGGTGCTGTTGCTCGGCATCGTTTACTGCGAACTGGGCGCGGCATTACCTCGCGCTGGCGGCATTATCCGTTATCCGGTGTTTTCTCACGGCGAACTGATGGGCTATTTATTGGGCTTTATCACGCTGATCGCTTTCTCCAGCCTGATCTCGATCGAGATCGTCGCTGCACGCCAGTATGCCGCGGCCTGGTTTCCGTTCCTCACTCAACCAGACTCCAGCGACCCAACGCTGATCGGCTGGCTGGTACAACTGTTATTGCTGTGTTTTTTCTTTGCCCTCAACTATTACAGCGTTAAAACCTTCGCCAAATCCAACAATCTGATCAGCGTGATCAAGTTTCTCGTCCCACTCTTGGTGATTGTGGTGCTGTTTACCTTCTTTAAACCGGAGAACCTGCACAGCCAAGGTTTCGCCCCTTTCGGTGCCGCCGGGGTTGAAGCGGCTATCTCAGCGGGTGGGATTATCTTCGCTTATCTTGGCCTGACGCCGATCATCTCGGTAGCCAGCGAGGTGCAAAAACCGCAGCGCACCATTCCAATCGCCCTGATTCTGTCGGTCGTGCTTTCCACCATTATTTATGTGCTGCTGCAACTGGCGTTCCTCGGCAGTATCCCCAGCGAGATGTTGGCCAAGGGTTGGGCCGGTATCAGCAAGCAGTTCTCTCTGCCTTACCGTGATATTGCCGTCACCTTGGGTATGGGTTGGCTGGCCTTTATGGTGGTCAGCGATGCCATCATTTCCCCCAGCGGCACCGGCAACATTTATATGAATGCTACGCCGCGTGTTATTTATGGCTGGGCACGTACCGGCACCTTCTTCAAAATATTCACCAAAGTCGATAGCCAATCCGGTATCCCACGTCACGCTTTGTGGTTAACCTTCGCCTTGTCCATTTTCTGGACGCTGCCTTTTCCATCGTGGGAACGGCTGATCGGCGTGGTATCTGCTGCGCTGGTGTTAAGCTATGCTATCGCACCGGTTACTGCCGCCGGACTGCGCCGTAACGCAGCGGACCTGCCCCGGCCATTCCGGGTTCGCGGCTTCTGCGTACTCGGGCCGCTGTCGTTTATCATCTCGGCGCTGATCGTCTACTGGTCTGGCTGGAATACCGTTTCCTGGCTGCTCGGCCTGCAAATACTGATGTTCTTCATCTATATCCTGTTCAAGAATAAAGTACCGACGCACGCCGTCAGCCTGAAGCAGCAAATCCACTCATCCCTATGGCTGATCGCTTTCTATGCGCTGATTATCGTCGCCTCTTATCTGGGCAGCTTTGGCGGTATTGGTGCCATCAGTCACCCTTGGGATACCCTGCTGGTCGCCGCCATCGCGCTGGTCATTTACTACTGGGGTGCCTATACCTGCTTGCCTAAGGCGAATTTTGCCGGGGACGAAGAAGAATAAAGGAAGAGAAAATGACTCAAACCGTAAATCTATCGCTGGATGACGCTTATCAGTTGGCACACCGCGCACTACGCAGTAATGGTTTCAGCGAAGCGCACGCTCACGCGGTGGCGCAGAACGTCACTGCCGGGGAGCGCGATGGTTGTGCCTCCCATGGCTTGTATCGTGTATTAGGCTGTGTCCGCTCGCTGCATGCAGGCAAGGTTTCCGCCGATGCCGAGCCACTGCTCATCGATACCGCTCCCGCGATTATGCACGTAGATGCGGGCGCTGCCTTTTCACTGGTGGCTTACCAGACTGCGTTACCCACATTTATTGATAAAGTACGCCATTGCGGTATCGCCGCACTCGCCATTAACCACTGCGTACACTTCTCTGCGCTGTGGGCCGATATCGAACCGCTGGTTGAGCAAGGATTAGTAGCGCTGGCCTGTACGCCAAGCCACGCCTGGGTAGCGCCAGCGGGCGGAACTCAGCCGCTGTTTGGCACCAACCCGATTGCCTTTGGCTGGCCGCGCCCGCAGCAACCCCACTTTATCTTTGATATGGCCACCAGCGCTGTCGCACGCGGTGAGATTGAACTGCATCGCCGGGCGGGTAAGCCCTTGCAGGAGGGCTGGGGGATCGACCAACAAGGCCAACCGTCAACCGATGCGGCCAGCGTATTGCAAGGTGCCATGCTGACCTTCGGCGGTCATAAAGGTTCGGCGCTGGCCGCCATGGTGGAACTGATTGCCGGGCCACTGATTGGCGATATGACCAGCCAGGAGTCGCTGGCTTATGATGCCCAAACCGGATCTTCCCCTTACGGTGGCGAATTGATTATCGCCATGGATCCCGCACGTTTTCTGGGTGCCGATCAACAGGCGCACTTCGCCCGCGCGGAAGTTCTATTTACCAGCATGCAGGCACAAGGGGTGCGTATCCCAGGAGAACGGCGTTTTCAGGCTCGGCAGCACAGCCAACAGCATGGAGTCACACTACCACAGGCGTTATACGATGAGATTGTGGCGCTATGCCTGTAATACAATTGGCCCGCGCTAACGGCGGGCCAATGAGTTATCTAATCACCATCACCGACGTTTTGGCATGGCGCACAATGGCGGCGGCGTTCGAACCCAGGAGATAGGTTTTCACACTTGGGCGGCGGGAACCAATCACGATCAGATCGGCTTCTATCTCTTCGGCAAGCAGTAATACTTCGTCGCGCGGCGAACCGAAGCTGATGGTATACGCCAAGTTCTCCAGCGGCAGATCGATTTCCGCCATGATTTTTTTCAGCCCTTCAATCGCTTTCACTTCCGCCTGATTCTCAAACTCCTTGATACCAAAGGAGTAGGCGGTAACGAACGCCGAGGCATCGGGCAATGCATGGAAGAAATGCACCTTGGCTCCAGAAATTTTTGCCAGATACTCAACATGCTTGAGGGCATGTTCGGTCAACACATCTTCTGAAATATCTACCGGTACTAAAATGGTCTTGTACATATTCAATCCCTTCTTTATTTACCGTAATGGAACCAGTTTACTGCCGAGCAACAGGATGGTGAATCGGTTTATGCTACTTTTGTGAGGCGTGGCAGGAGAAGATAGAATCATCACCATCCGCTATCATTGGCCTGTTATGCTGCAAAAGCCTTTTGGGGCAGTCAGATGTTTTCTTGGCAATGCCTCAATCAAGATACCGTTATTTCACCTCGCCCCAAGCAGCCTAGAGGCAAAATCACTGCTCACCGCTGATTGAACCAATGATTTTTACTTTTGTGACTGGCATTGCAAAACCAGAGAAATGTGCGCAGTAGCGCAACGCATCTTCTTCGGCGCCACGCCAGCCGCCGCGATAAACTGATTAAAACTCAACTGCCCTTTCTGAAATCACTCTTCATAGTGCAACATTTCACTTCACCCAAGCACATGAATTTAAGTGTTTAGTCGCATTACTTTTTTTCATGCGAATTTTACAACATGCTGTCTAATCAATAAGATAAGACTTTGCAACGCTGTTCATTTGCTATGGCAAAGAGTAATCTTCCGCCCCTTGGACGTCCGATCTGCCGCCAAAGTGTAAAGAATAATCGACTGTTATCCCGCACATAAATGTTGTACACATGTTGCATAAAGATGGCGATATTGAGTTACCTTATTAAAGCCGGGACGCCCGGATAAACACATAAAAAAGAGCCACTTCAGAGCTCGCAACTTCATTCATGACAGGTAAAACAGGACATCATCAGATGGTAGATCATTCTAAAATAGCAACGGATGCCACGCCAGGGTCAGAAGATCATCTAAGACGCAACCTTACCAACCGACATATTCAACTGATCGCCATCGGTGGCGCAATTGGTACCGGTTTGTTTATGGGTTCCGGCAAAACCATCAGTCTGGCTGGGCCTTCCATCATTTTTGTGTACATGATTATCGGCTTTATGCTGTTTTTTGTGATGCGCGCGATGGGCGAACTGCTGCTCTCCAACCTGCAATATAAATCCTTCAGCGATTTTGCCGCCGACTTGCTCGGCCCATGGGCGGGTTTTTTCACCGGTTGGACCTACTGGTTCTGCTGGGTGGTGACCGGCATTGCCGACGTAGTCGCCATCACCGCCTACGCCCAGTTCTGGTTCCCCGATCTGTCGCAATGGATCGCTTCGCTGCTGTGCGTTTTGCTGTTGCTTAGCCTTAATCTGGCGACGGTAAAGATGTTCGGTGAAATGGAGTTCTGGTTTGCGATGATCAAAATCGTCGCCATTGTCGGCCTGATTATTGCCGGTTTGGTGATGGTCGCCATGCACTTCGAATCGCCTAACGGCAGCGTTGCTTCATTCTCGCATTTGTGGAATGACGGCGGCATGTTCCCGAAAGGCATCAGCGGCTTCTTCGCAGGCTTCCAGATCGCCGTATTCGCCTTTGTGGGGATCGAACTGGTAGGCACCACCGCCGCAGAAACCAAAGATCCGGAAAAAGTGCTGCCGCGTGCGATTAACTCTATTCCGATCCGCATCATCATGTTCTACGTGTTTGCGTTGATCGTGATTATGTCGGTAACACCGTGGAGTTCCGTGGTTGCCGACAAGAGCCCGTTCGTTGAGCTGTTCGTCTTGATTGGCCTGCCTGCTGCGGCCAGCGTGATTAACTTCGTGGTGTTGACCTCTGCGGCTTCTTCCGCCAACAGCGGGGTATTTTCCACTAGCCGTATGCTGTTCGGCCTGGCGCAGGAAGGAGACGCACCAAAGTCGTTTGCCAATCTTTCCAAACGTGCGGTACCGGCCAACGGTCTGACCTTCTCCTGCATCTGTTTGCTGGGTGGCGTAGTGCTGATTTACCTGATCCCGAACGTGATGACGGTATTTACCCTGGTCACCACCGTTTCAGCGATCCTGTTTATGTTCGTTTGGACCATCATTTTGTGCTCATACCTGGTTTACCGTAAACAGCGCCCGGCGCTGCACCAGAAATCGATCTACAAAATGCCTGCTGGTAAGCTGATGTGCTGGGTATGTATGGCGTTCTTCGTGTTTGTGCTGGTGTTGTTGTCACTGCGTGACGATACCCGCCAGGCGCTGGTGGTTACGCCGCTGTGGTTCGTCATTCTGGGGATCGGTTATCAGTTTGTCCGCCGCAAAAAGGCCTGATTATCCCTCTGTCGATTAGCGGTGGTGCAGATCTGGCTGCCGCTCTACGTAATGCAATCAACCGCTGACAACAGCGGTTGGATCAAAGCTCAAGAGTCTGAGCTAGATTGTAACCAGGCAATCACTCTGGCTACCGGGCTACCGGGTACCACTTTGTGTTGCGTCAACAGGCAGTAACCGCTGCCGTCCTGCTCAAAACCAAACGGAGCGATTAACAAACCAGCCTTGATATCATCCCGCACATGCTGCCAAGGGCCAATAGCAATGCCGACGCCCGCCACTGCGGCTTGCAGGCTGAAATAGAAGTGGTCGAAATACTGCTGCGGCCGATTGGTTAGTGATAGCCCCTGTGAGGTAGCCCAATCGTGCCAGGCATGCGGGCGAGTAGAGGCATGCAATAACAGAGCATTGTCACATAAATGCTTTCCCCCACCGTTGTCTACCACAAACTGCTCGAGCATCTCCGGCTTGCAGACCGGGCCGACCTTTTCGACAAACAAAGGCTCACTGTGTACATTGCTGCCCCAGTCAAAATCGTTACGACGTATCGCCACCGTCGTGCCATCGCGAAAAGAAAAAGGCCCCCCACCAGCGACCAACTGCAAATTAATTTCCGGCAAAGCCTCCTGAAATGCAGGTAAGCGGGGGATCAGCCAGCGCATCAGCAATGTGGGCTCACAGGAGAGGACGATCGGTGCATCCTGCGCCTGCTGGTATAACTCTTGGGTCGTATCCTCCAGAATACCGAATGCCTGCTGCGTAGCCTGATACAGCTTGCGGCCTGCGGAGGTCAGAAATACTCGCCGATGACGGCGTTCAAACAGTGCAACACCCAGTTCATCTTCAAGTGCGCGCACTGCTCGGCTCACCGCACCGTGCGTCAGGCTCAGATTCTGTGCCGCCAGCGTAAAACTTTCCCTACGTGCCGCAGCCTCAAAACAACGTAACCCGCCAAGTGACAGCTGCCGACCGACTTTGCGTGAGCATTTCTCACCAATATGGTCAGTTTTCATCGTTTGTCCCCGTACATTTTTTTCCTTATAAATCAAATACAAAAAATCAACTTTTGAGCGTAAAAATCATGACCGAACTCTTAGCTGTCATCTCTATTACTTTATTCGCTGTAATAAGCCCTGGGCCTGACTTTGCCATGGTCTCGCGCAATAGTCTGTTGCTCTCACGCCGTGCCGGGTTACTGAATGCCTGTGGCATCGGCGCTGGCGTGCTGGTTCATATCTCTTATACCCTCATCGGCATCGGAATGCTGATACTCCAGTCTTTATGGCTATTTTCTTTATTCAAGGTTATCAGCGCAATCTGGCTGATTTATCTGGGAATTAACCTGCTGCGCCAGGCAAATCTGCCGTTAGTGCCGCCAACTTCTGTCGCCTCCGATGATTTGGGCGCGCTAAAAACCGGCTTTCTTACTAACCTACTCAACCCGAAAGCCACTCTGTTTATTGTCAGCCTGTTTATCCAGGTGGTTGATTCCCAAACGCCAGTCTCGGTGCAGATCGGCTACGGGCTGTTTATTTCATTGGCTCACGTTATCTGGTTCAGTCTCGTGGCATTGTTCTTTTCGTCACCCGGCGTCAATGCCCGCTTCCTGCGGATGCGCAAAAGTATCGACCGGTTCTTTGGCGGGATCCTGATCGCTTTTGGTACCTTACTGATCGCCACTCACTTCACGTCAAAGTGAACGCGCTGCCAACGCTGAAAACCCCAGCAATCATCACCGGTAGTTATCCCCAGGGCCGAACATCAATCGGCCCCATCTTGTTGCTGAACGACTGCAAGGTTAAAATGCCACTCAGCCTGCCATTCACAACCTGAACGTCACGGTCGCTTCAAGATGTGCTCTGCCTGCTCTTAAGCCAAGGTCAGGCGTTTATTTTTGCGTATTGCAAAGGGAAATAAGTCAGTGTCTAAAGATTTTGATGAACTAATAAGAGACATGGATCTTATTATTGAAAATGTAGACAGTTTCAAGGCTCTCGCCCCCCGCGTACCTCAACCAGCGGTGGAACCGCCAGCAGTTCATTATTACGACTCATTCTGCGAAAACATTGCGTTGAAAGTGGTCCTGAAAGTGTTGCTCTCATCAGTGGATAAAATCGTCAAAGTACAGATCGCCAACAAAGTTGAGCAGGAAATCGCCCAGATCGAACAGCAGGTCGTGCGTGCCGGTGGCGGCCCGGTTGCCGCAGAAGATTTAGCGCAAATGACACACTATGTTCGCCGTACCGTCAGTGATTTACTGGACTAGGCTAACCGCCTTGGTGGCACCGGCCTGTACCAAGGCTCGCTGAAAGTCTCTATTTATGCCACCAAACGGCGTAAATTTTATTGATCATGGTTGAGGATTGATAATCAGGTCAGCGTTAAGAAACGTAAGAGAAACGTTTCGGCGGTAAGTCCAGTGCCCTGGTTTTGCTTACCTTAACCGCTTTTGCGGGGTCGCCAGCAATAAACTCCAGGGTTGGCGAATAGTAAAAAGGCAACCAAGCCTCATAGCTGCTCTCCCATTCCCATTTCACCGGGCATGGCCACAGAATATCTTCATACAGAACGTAATAGATCCACCGTCCATGCGGGCGGCGCGGCTTGACTGTTTTCATAGTGCCATCAGTAACTCCCTTGCCCGTCGCATAGTTTTCTGCTCAATGATCTGATCAATCAAACAGCTATACTACCTCAGCGAGCCCATCTGAGGCGAGAAACACCACTTTCTGATTGATTGGTTGCCATAGATTATAAAACAAGGGTGACCGGCTCGCTAAAACCCGCTGCGACGACGGTGCAAAATAGGATGAGGATATCAGGTGATGAGTTTCCAGCAAAAACCGCAATAGCCTTAAAAAAAACATGCCTTTAGCGCTATAATAGCTCCCCATTCCCTCCACCTGAAAAAACGCCATGGATTACTTACCGCTGTTTATCACTCTCAAGCAACGTCCGGTTTTGGTGGTAGGGGGTGGAAAAGTGGCCACACGCAAAATTACCCAACTACTGCGTGCCGGGGCGCAAGTGCGCGTCGTGGCACAAACGCTGACGCCGGAGCTTTATCAGCAGCATCAGGCGGCACTCATCTGTTGGATTGCACAATCTTTTGACGAACAGCAGCTAAACGGCGTGTTTCTGGCGATCGCCGCCACCAACGATCCACAGCTCAACGCCAGCGTGGCCCATGCGGCTGAACGGCGTCAACTGCTGGTCAACGTCGTTGATGCACCTGCTAGTGGTTCCTGCATTTTCCCGGCGATAATTGATCGCTCACCGCTGGTGGTGGCCTTTTCTTCTGGCGGCCAGTCGCCCGCGCTAACACGCATTTTACGTGAAAAACTGGAACAGCTTCTGCCCGCCAGCCTTGGCATGATGACGCGGATTGCCGGATTGTATCGTTCACAGGTAAAGACACGGCTACCGGAGTTGGAAGCACAGCGCCATTTCTGGCAACGGCTTTTCAATGGAAGATTCGCCCGCCTAGTTGAATCGGGGCAAGAACAGCTCGCTCAGGCTGAGCTCCAGCGTGAACTGGCGCGCTCAGCCGAGCAACAACAATCCGAGGCCGATAAAACCCGCCGCTAGCGGCTGCTGCCGGGGATAATGATATTGCTGTCGGCCAGCAGCCCCATATGGTTATACATCGCGCAGGCGGCATCCACGATATGCATGGCGATCGCCGCACCGCTGCCCTCTCCCAGCCGCATTTCCAGGTGCAGATAGGGGGATAATTGAAGATGCTGGAGGGCGATGGCCGCACCTTTTTCCGCAGAAAAGTGCGATGGCAGCAAATAGTGCCGCACTTCGGGCGCAATACCACAGGCCACCAGCGCCGAAGCGTAGGAGAGAAAGCCGTCCAGCACCACCGGCACACCCGCCGCCGCCGCGCCCAGCATAACCCCGGCCATGCCCGCCAGATCGTAACCGCCCAGCTTGGCCAGCACGTCCAGCGCATCGTTGGCATCCGGCTGATTGTGGGCAATGGCCTGGCGGACCACCGCCACCTTGTGATGCAACCGATCGCTGGGGAAATTGGCACCAATGCCCACCACCTCTTGCGGATCGCTACCGGTCAACACGCTGATGATTGCGGCCGCAGGCGTGGTATTGGCCATCCCCAACTCCCCAACACCAAACAGCCTAACCCCAAGTTTTGCCTGTTCCAACGTCAAGCGGGCGCTGGCCAGCAGCAAATCCTCCGCCTGCTGGCGCGTCATTGCTGCTTCTCGAGCAATATTGCCGCTGCCGCGTCCTACTTTCATATTGATCAGGCTTGGCAGCGGATCGCTGTCAATCCCCACATCCACCACCTTAACTTCGGCCCCGGCATTGGCGGCCAGCACACAGACGCCGGTAATGCCTTTCACCATATTCAGCGCTTGAATTACGGTCACTTCGCGGGGCGATACCGCCACCCCTTCGGCATACACTCCGTGATCGGCGGCCATAACGATAATTTGCTTGCGCGTGGCGGTCATCCCGCTAAAACCGTGCATACCTGCCAATTGCATGGCCAACTGCTCCAAACGGCCCAGGCTGCCGGGCGGCTTCAGCAGCCCATCCAGACGGGTGGCTGCCTGCTGCATGGCAACCGTATCCAGCGGCGCGATGGCACCGATTAACGACGAAAGTGTTTGCATCAGTTTATTCTCTGGTTGCAGGCAACCAACGTGCCTGACTGTTAAAAGCCCGCAGCGCGACAAACCCTGCACGGATCTCCAGCACGCTGTAAGCCCCCTGTTCAAAATGGAAGTGCCACATACCGGCAGCCGGCATCGCCAATAGCCCGGCCAGCAGCAGACTGAGGCTGCCCTGATGCGCCACCAGCAGGCGGTTACCGCCGCCGTTGCTGGCTAAAAGCTGTTGCACCTGCTGCTGAATGCGCTGAGAAAATAACGGGAAAGACTCGCCCGCCGTCGGGCAACCTTGCTGCCAATCCGCCATCCAGTTGGCCCAAGCGTCGGCGTCCTGCTGCTGCAAATCCCGGTGATGGCGCATTTCCCAATCGCCAAAGTTCATTTCGTTAAAACCGCCGTCAACCTGCGCCGATAGCCCTCGTTGCCCCAGCACAATCTCGGCGGTATGCCGCGCTCGCAGCAGTTCGCTGCTGGTCGCCTGGGCAAAAGGCACCTCGGCCAGCCATTCCGCCACCCGCTGTGCCTGCATCACGCCTTGATCGGTCAGCGGCACATCGGTCATGCCGCAGAAAATGCCTTGTTGATTGGCCAGCGTTTGCCCATGTCGCACCAGAAATAACCGCATCGTCATCACTCACAGCAGCGCCATTAAGAACACCAGCTCGGCCACTTCCACTGCCGCCCCCAAGGTATCGCCGGTCTGCCCGCCCAAGCGGCGGTGCAAGTAGGTTCGCAGCAGCCACACGGCGAGCAACGCATATCCCAGCGCGAACATCGCTTTTCCCTGCCCCAGCAGCATCACCAGCACCGCTGCGCAGGCCAGCGTGGTTGCCGCTTGCACGCCGTTAATCCGGCCGATATAGAGATTCCCCAAGCCATCGCCCTCGCGAGCATAGCGCTGGCGATACATCAGCAACACCAGTAGCGATCGCCCGACCACGCTGGCCGCCGTCAGCGTGGCCAGCATCGGCAGCCCGCGCAGCGCCAGTTCGCTAACCACCAGCACCTTCGCCAGCACAATAAACACCAGCGCCAACCCGCCGTTGGTTCCCAGGCGGCTGTCGCGCATAATCTCTAGCATGTTCTCCCGGCTGCGGGCAGAAAACACGCCGTCACAGGTATCCGCCAGCCCATCGAGATGAAATGCCCCGGTGACCAACGCCAAGGTCAGCACATAAGCCAATGCCGCCAGCGGAAACCCGCACCAAGGGGCCAGCAAGATAAACACCCCACCGCCAATGGCCCCGACGATCAGCCCAATCAGTGGAAAGCCGACGATGCCACGCTCGTAATGATCCAGCTCCAGTCCCTGTGTCCAGCGGGCAGGCACCGGAATGCGCGTCATAAACTGCAAGGTGGCTAAAAACAGACGCAACCTCATTTGATTTTTACCTCGATACCAGAGATCACCAAAAACACCTTTTCAGCAGCGGCGGCCAGGCGCTGATTGACCCGGCCAGCGATATCGCGGAAATGCCGCGCCAAACGGTTTTCCGGCACAATACCCATGCCCAACTCATTGGTGACCAGATAAATCGCCGCCGGGCTGCGGGCGCAGGCCGCCAGCAATTCGCCTATCTGCTGCTGAAGTTCCTGCTCCACCGCCACAAAATCGATCTGCTCAACCGGCGTGTCGGCCGTTAAGGCAAACATCTGGTTGGCAAGCAGCGTGGTGATACATTCAACGATCACCGCCTCGCCAACTGCCGCCTGTTCATCAATCACGCGCGCCAATTGCTGGCTACCTTCCCAGGTGCGCCAATGGGCCGGGCGGCTTTGGCGGTGCAGTCTGACCCGCTCGGCCATTTCTTCATCGGTGACCAGCGAGGTGGCGATATACAACACCTGCTCGCTCGCACCCGCCAGCCGTTCGGCCAGTGAACTCTTCCCGCTGCGTGCGCCACCGGTAATCAGGATCACGAAACACTCCCCTCTGATGGTTAGGTCTCCCCCTCTCCCTGTGGGAGAGGGCCGGGGTGAGGGGCTTTAGTACAGAGACATTCCCCTCACCCTAACCCTCTCCCCAAAGGAGAGGGAACTGGTTAGTACTGGCTGGTGTTACTCCTCTTTATAGCTGCTCATGATGCGGTAAATAGCTGCTATATCAATATGTTCCCGCATCGCATCGGCCAAAATGTCAAACTGCTGCTGTTTATACTGGGTATAGTCCAATGCTGCACCCTGATCAATCGGCAGTCCTTTCCTGCTGCGTAACCCATTCAACAAGGCGCGGCTGAAAGGACCACTGTCAAACAGACCATGAATATAGCTGCCCATCACGTTGCCCGCGCGGTTCACCGCGCCATCAAAGGCGCAGTCCGGTTCACCATTGCGCTGGGTTAAACGGGCAAAAGGCTGTGCTTCTGCCCCCAGTTGCGTGGCCCCCATATGAATTTCGTAACCGGCCAACGCCTGCTCGGCGCAAGCGGATAAAATACCGGGCAGCGCAGGCTGACAGCGGGCAATTACCTGCGTGGTCACCTTTTCTTGTGCGAACTGGGTGGTGACATCCAGCAATCCCAAGCCTGCCATCTGCGCCACGCCGGACTCAACGCCATCGATAATGTGTTTACCCAGCATCTGATAACCGCCACAGATGCCGACGATCGGCGTCCCGGCCTGATGCTGTGCCAGCAACGCCGCCGCCAAGCCGCTGTGCTGTAACCACTGCAAATCCCCCAGCGTGTTTTTGCTGCCCGGCAGAATAATCAGATCGGCACCGGCCAGCGCCGCAGGATGCGTGATATAACGCAGCGCTACGCCCGGCTGAGCCGCCAGAGCGTTAAAATCGGTAAAATTGGCGATATGCGGTAGCTGTACCACCACAATATCCAGCAAGTGCTCCCCCGCCGGGCGGTATTTACCGTTTTGCAACGCCACACCGTCTTCATCTTCCAGATCGATATTCAGCCACGGCATCACCCCCAGCACCGGCACGCCGGTCAGGGCTTCGATCTGCTCCAATCCTGATTGAAGCAACGCGATGTCGCCACGGAATTTATTGATGATCACCCCTTTTACCCGCGCTTTCTCTTCGGGCCGCAGCAGCGCCAGCGTGCCGTAAATGGCAGCAAAAACGCCGCCGCGATCGATATCCGCCACCAGCAGCACCGGCGTTTGGGCGATCGCCGCCATGCCCATATTGACGATATCCCGGTCGCGCAGGTTGATCTCCGCCGGGCTGCCCGCCCCTTCCAGCACCACCACGTCATAATCGTTAAGCAGGCTGTAATAAACCTCGCTAATCTGTTGCTGCAATTGCGGCTTGTAGTGGTGATAGCTAACTGCGTCCATATCGCAGGCCACTTTACCCATCAGCACCACCTGCGCCTTGCGATCGCTAGTGGGTTTCAGCAGCACCGGGTTCATCCGCACGTCAGGCGCAATCCCTGCCGCCTCGGCCTGAAAGATCTGCGCCCGGCCCATCTCTTCACCATTAGCGGTAATGCCGGAATTGAGCGCCATATTCTGCGATTTAAACGGCGCGCAGCGGTAACCATCCTGCGCAAATATCCGGCACAAACCGGCCACTAATACGCTTTTACCGACGTCCGACGCCGTTCCCTGTACCATTACGGACAGTTTCATCACCCTTTCTCCACCTCACGCTGGCGCAGCAGCGCAAACAGCTGTTGTTCCGTTTTGCACAGCGGCAACCCCAGTTCACTGTGCAACTTCACCAGCCAAGGTTGCACCAACCCGGCGGCAGATAATTGTTCCTGCTGTAAGAAAACCTGCGCCGTTTCCCCGGCGCAAACCAGCCGCCCATGGGAAAGGACATACAGGTAATCACAAATATGATAAATCAAATCAATGTCATGGCTGGAGATAATTACCCGTTTGCCTTCGGCGACGATCCGCTCAATGATGGCGATCATCTGCTGCCGCCCCGCCGGATCCAGCCCGGCGGTAGGCTCATCCAGCAGCAGGTATTCCGCTTCCATCACCAGCGCCCCGGCGATCGCCACCCGCTTTTTCTGCCCATGGCTCAAATTCTGTATCGACTTATGCCGAAAGCCCTGCGCATCCACCAGCGTCAACGCCCGATCCACCCGCTGGGCAATCAGTTGCCGATCCATCCCCAGGTTATGCAGGCTGAAAGCGATATCGCTGTCGATATCGGTATAAAACAGTTGCTGTTCCGGATCTTGAAACACGGTGGTCACCCGCTGGCGCAGCGCCCGTAGGCTGGCTTTGCCGTAATCGAGCGCTTCCCTTTGCCACAGCACCGCCCCCTGCTGCGGGCGCAATATGCCGGTCAGGTTCATCAACAGAGTTGATTTACCACAGCCATTCGCCCCTAACAGCCCGGTGACCGCATGCTGGCCAAAATCCAGCGTCAGATCCTGTAACACCGGTTCATCCTGGTAGCTGAAACTGAGTTGTCGGGTGCTTAACATCGGCGGCCTGCTCTCACAGCGGGAAA
This sequence comes from Serratia sp. YWN4, assembly GCF_055790845.1. NCBI lineage: Bacteria > Pseudomonadati > Pseudomonadota > Gammaproteobacteria > Enterobacterales > Yersiniaceae > Serratia > Serratia sp. YWN4. The sequence continues at coordinate 2,238,165 of NZ_CM147696.1, read as the reverse complement.
TCCCCCTGATACAGTTTGACGTCCAGCGCGATAATCATCTGCTGATAGCGGATCATCACCCGGGTAAATAACATGCTCACCAGCATCGCCAGCGAACGGTAACTGCTGCCCAGCGACACATAGCCAAAGCGCAGCGACTGAGCGCGGTGGATCGCCGCAGCCTCTTCGATAAAAATAAAGATAAACCGCCAGGTCAGCAGAATTTGCTCCGTCAGCAGGCGCGGCGCATGGCAGCGTTTCAGCAACTGAATCAGTTGCGGAAATGGCGTATTCAGCACAAACCAGAAGGTGGCAGCCAGCGCGGCCAGGCTGCGCCACAGGGTGTGATTGGCCGTTACCAACCCCGCGCGATCGATACCCAACCAGAAGTTCCCCACCTGCATGCCCCACCACAGGCTATCGGGCTGCCGGGCTACCGAGAGCATAATGGTCAGCATCCCTACCAGCAGAAAAGTCAGCGGGATCGCCAGCCAGCGCAGATAACGCGCCGGGCCGATGCGCAGCAGGTAACAGGTCAGCAGTGCGATAATCACCAGCAACAGCGCCTGATAGCGCGGTGGCAACACCATCGCCAATAGCAGAAACAGGCCATACAGCGCCAGTTTTGCCATCGGTTCGCTATGCCGCCAGCGGCTTTGTTCGCTCAGTCGATCAATCCCCAACATGCTCACGGCGTTTACCCCGGTAGTAACCCAGAATGTAAAAAATCACCGCCGTCCCTAACGACCCTTGCAGGGTAAACAGCAGGCTTTCAATCTCACCGCTGGCCGGTTCATACAGCGGGGTAAACCAGGGTTGATAGTGCGGTGAGGTTTGCTGGATCAAGGTTTCGGCCTCCCCATCCGATCCACCATATTCGCCGCCGTGGTTGATAAAGAACGGCATGATCACCAGTGCGGCCACCATTGCCAGCAGGATCAGCGTTTTTTTCATCTCAATGCCCCTCGGCCGGGATCAACCGGCGTTTCGTCAGCTGGTCATAAATCATCACGGTCAGCAACCCTTCGGCAATGGCGATTGGGATCTGCGTCAGGCAGAACACCCCCATAAATTTCACGCTGGAGCCGATGATGCCAAACTGCGGATCCGGGAAGGCCACGCCCAGTTGTACCGAGGTGACAAAATAGGTCGCCAGATCGGCCACTGCCGCACACAGAAACACCGCCACATCGCGGCGCAGGCCAGATTTACAGGCCAATTGCCACACCAGATAACCCACCAGCGGCCCGATCACCGCCATCGACATACCGTTGGCCCCGAGCGTGGTCAACCCGCCATGGGCCAGCAGCAGCGCCTGAAACAGCAGCACGATCGCCCCCAACACCGCCACCACCGCCGGGCCGAACAGGATCACCGCCAGCCCTACCCCGGTGGGGTGAGAACAACTGCCGGTGAGCGACGGGATCTTGAGCGCCGAAAGCACGAAAATAAACGCCGCGCACAACGCCAGCAGCACCTTCTGGTTGCTGTCGTCGCTGACGATCTGCTTCAACCGCCGTAGCCCAACATACAGGCAGGGCAGAAACAGCAGCCACCAGGCCATCGCCCACAGAGGCGGCAAAAAACCTTCCATAATGTGCATGGCAAAGGCGTCTTGCGGCAGCAACATCATCAACAACGCGAATCCTAATCCCATTAATGAGAGTTGTTTGGTTTGCGTTTCCATCGGTTACTCCTCGGTAAACCAACGTTTATTCACCAGAATGGTCGAGAAATAGGGCAAAGGCCGATCGGCAGGCAGTTGATCCAGCCGCCGCCAGCACTGCTCGCCCGGCTGCGTGGCTTCTGCCATCAGCAGCGCGTGATCGAACAGCTTCAGCCGCGCCAGCAATGCCTGGATGCTGGCGAAGCGGCCATAGACTTTCATCAGCACCACACAGTCGTGGGTTAATAGCGCCTGCTCCAGTTCGGCTTCCGCTGCCGTGCAGGACATCACCGCCAGCGACTGCGTTTCCATCGCCAGCGGCAAGGCAGCGCGCGCGGCGATCGCTGCAAACGAGGTCACGCCCGGCACAATCTCCAGCCAGGCCGGGCGGCCGAGGCGCGCCAGCAGAAACACCCAGGTGCTGAACAGCATGGCATCGCCCAGCGTGATAAAGCCCACCTGTTTGCCGTGCGCAACTTCCGCCTTAAGCTGCTGCGCTACGTCGTCCCAAACCGCCTGTTTTTGTGCATCATCGGCACTCATCGGGAAATGGCAGGTGCGGATCTCAGTATGTGGCAGCAGGTATTCCCGCACGATCGCTAGCGCCAAACTATCGCCGCCTTTGCGCCCGGCGGGGGCATAGAGCACATCAAGCTGAGCAAGCAGCCGGGCGGCACGCACGGTAAGCAAATCACTGGCCCCTGGGCCGACGCCTAACGCATACAGTTTGCCGCTCATCAGGCCACCTCCCGCTGGTTGTGGCACAAAGCCGCGTGCAGATGTTCGGCAAACATCTGGCGAATCAGCGGATTTTCGCCCAACCCTTGCAACCAGCACTGCGTTTCAATCCCAGCCGCCGCCATTTGCGAGCCCCAGGAATCGGGGTCGGCAGAGGCCATATCATTAATTGCGTGATCGCCTGCCACCAGCATCAGCGGCATCAAATGCACTTTGCGCACCCGCTGTTGCTGCAAGCGGGCGATCAGTTCGTCCACTTCCGGGTAGCTCTCTACCGCGCCCACCAGCGCCGGGAAGCGCTGCGCGGTCATCAGATGATCCAGGCAAGCGTAGGCGGCAAAGGCGTGATGGCCGGTGCCATGCCCCATAAACACCACCCGTTCATCGGCGGCCAACGGCGGCATTTGCCCCTGCAATGCCAGCAGCAGTTGCTGATAATCGGCAAAGCTGCTGAGCAACGGTTTACCCAACATCAAACGCCAGAAACGGTGGCGATTGGCACGCACTTCGCTGGCCACTTTTTCATATTCGTCGCCATTGATGATGTGCAGCGACTGGATCGCCACATCCTGATAACCCGCCTCCGCCAAACGCTGTAGCGCCTGCTGCGGGTTATCGATCAGCAAGCCGTCACGCTGGCGCAACTTGCGGATAATCATTTCCGAGGTGAATGCACGGAACAGATGGCGATCGCCGCAGCCTGCCGCCAACTGCTGCTCGCAGGCTTCAATATTCTTTTCGCGTGTGCTCGCATAGCTGGTACCAAAACTGATCACTAACAGCGCTTTTTTCATGTCATTTTCCTTGATGTTTCTGCCAGCAGGCCAACAGCTGTGCAAAGGCCGCCAATGAGTCCACCTGCTCCCCCCCGTTTTCTAGCGACTGCGGGCGGCGCACCACGATGCAGGGAATGTCTAATGCCAAGCAGGGTTCAACCTTTTGCAGATACCCCCCTTCGCTGCCGGACTCTTTGGTGATCACCACGTCCGGCTGGCAAAACTCGTACAGCGCCTGATTGAAGCGCGCGCTAAACGGGCCGCGCAGGGCAATAATGTTATCTACCCCTAGCCCCAGCGCTTCGCTCTGCGCCAACACTTCGGCGGTCGGTAACACCCTGACCAGCAGGGTTTTCCCCGGCAGGCCGCGCTGATATTCCGCCAATTGTTTGCTGCCGGTGGTCAGTAACACCCGTTGGCCCATGCCCTGAGCCAACGCGCAGGCTTCGGCCAGCGTATTCACCTTATGTAACTGCGGGTGCGACAGCCGGTCAATCTCGCTCGGGCGCTGATAGCGCGTCAGCCGCAGTCCCAGGCGGCGGCAGGCGTCCATCACATTGGTGCTCAGCGCGTGGGCATAAGGGTGCGAGGCATCGATCACCCAGCGGATGCCACGTTGTTGCAGATAATCCGCCATCTCGGCGCTATCCATGCGCCCGACCACCACCTCGCCCTGAAGATTACCGGTAAGCTGTTTGCCCGCATCGCTGGCCACCGACAGGCTGTAGCGTTCACCGGCCCGATCCAGGCATTGGCAAATCAGCCGAGCATCGCGGGTTCCGCCGAAGATATGGATCACAGTGCATAACCTCGCGGGGTAATCATCAGCCCGTTGCGGCAATAGGTGGTTTGGTTGCCGACAATCACCAGGCTGGTCATATCGACCGGTGCAAAGTCCATCTCACCCAGCGTGGTCAGCCACTTTTCCTGCTTTTTGCGGCCAGCGGCTTTCACCACGCCGACCGGCGTTGCTGGCGCTTTATAGGGCTGCATCAGCGCAAAGGCGCGGGCGAGATGCCCTTCCCGGCCACGGCTGCGCGGGTTGTAGAAACAGATCACAAAGTCGGCCTGTGCGGCGGCGATAATGCGTTTTTCGATCACCGGCCAAGGGGTGAGCAAATCACTCAGGCTGATATGGCAAAAGTCATGCATCAGCGGCGCACCGAGCAGTGAGGCAGCGGCGATGCTGGCGGTGATCCCCGCCACCAGCTTCACCTCCAGATCCAACTGCTGCTGGCCGACAAGCTCCAGCACCAACCCGGCCATGCCGTAAATCCCGGCATCACCGCTGCTGATCAGCGCCACATTGTGGCCCGCCAGGGCCAGATCGATCGCCACCTGGCAGCGTTCAATCTCCTTACACATACCGGTTTTGATCACCTGCTTATCGCCGGTCAGCGGCTTCACCAGGTGGGTATAGGTTTTATAGCCGACGATAATTTCTGCGGCGCGGATCGCCTCGATCGCCTCCTGCGTCATCATCGTTTCACTGCCCGGCCCAATGCCAATCACGCTTAACATGAATGTGATACTCCCAATGTCATGGTAACCCCTTGCTCGCGCAGCGTGTTGCCCACCAGTTTGCCACCGCTCATCAGCCAGGCGACCGGCTGTGAAACGCTGCCAACGCCCACCGTGGCCCGCACAAAATCGGAGGCCGGGAAGCGTTGTTCGTGGTGGCGCAACTCATGGCTGCTGAACAGTTCGAACGGCACCCGCCAGCAGCGCGCCAGTTGCTGCAAGGCCGGTTCATCTTTCTTGATGGTGACACTGCCGATAGCGCGCAGCGCCATCGGATCGAAATGGTTGTCTGCCAACTGTTGTTGCAGCAGCTCGATCAAGGTTTTCAATGAGGTGGCGCGGCGGCAGCCGATGCCCACCACCACCCGGCGCGGCACCAGTTTGTACACCGGCAGCGGCAGCGCCGGTAAGCAATCGCGCAGGCTGACGCACACCAACGCATCCAGCTCCGGCAGATTGTGTAAATCCGCTACGGGGACAAAGCCGCGGGTATCACAGCGGGGTTGTTCCGCCCGCAAAGGTTCATCCCACCACAGCCCGACTTTCTGGCCGCTGACCAGTTGCTGATTGACCGTTTTGACCGCCTGACGGAAATCCTGCATCTCGGCATCCAACTGCGCCGCCAGCGTATCCAGCGCGGCCATTTCATTAACATCGGTCGCGGTGGTGATCACCGGATCGGCCCCCAGCAACCCGGCAAGGAACAACGTCAGCGCATTCGCGCCCCCCACATGGCCCGACAGCAGGCTGATCACATGCTGGCCGCGCTCGTCGATCACCACCACCGCCGGATCGCTCATTTTGTCGTTCACCAGCGGGGCGATCACCCGCACGGTCAAGCCGATAGCACCCACCACCACCAAGGCCGAATAGCTTTTGAACGCCTCGCGCAGCGTAGCGCCGAAGCTGCCGTTAAACGGCTGGAAGCCCGGCACCAGCAGTTTTTCACTGGTAAAGCAGGTGAGCGGCAGGTGGGTTTGCAAGCGCTGCGCCAGCCGCACGCCGCCGGGCGTCAGGCAGAACAGCGCGATGGCTTCAGGCTTGACGATATTCATGGCTGAACCCCGCGTCATACAGTTTGGAATAGTGGTACTCATCCCCCAAAAAAGCTCCAACCAGGATCAGCGCGGTTTTGTGGATCGCCGCCGCACGAACTTTTTCCGCAATCTCGGCCAGCGTGCCGCGCACCGTTTGGCTCTCTTTCCAGGTGGCTTTGTACACCACCGCCACCGGCGTTTGGGGCGGATAGCCGCCCGCGATCAACTGCTCCACCACCCGCGCCATCTCCTGCACGGAAAGGAAAATCGCCATTGAGGTCTGATGGGCGGCAAAAGCGGCTAACTGTTCGCGCGGCGGCATCGGCGTGCGCCCTTCAATGCGGGTAATGATCAGGCTCTGCGCCACTTCGGGCACGGTGTATTCCACCCCCAACTGCGCCGCTGCCCCGAGAAAAGCGCTCACCCCCGGCACGGAGACAAAACCGATCCCCTGCTGTGCCAGCACTTCGCCCTGCTCGCGGATCGAACCGTACAGCGAGAGATCGCCGGTTTGCAGCCGCACCACCAGCTTGCCCGCACGCACACCGCTCACCATCAGCGCAATGATCTGCTCCAGCGTCAGGCCCGCGCTGTCGTGCAGTTCGGCCTGCGGCGGGCAATAGCTCAGCAGTTCGGTATTGATCAGTGAACCGGCATAGATCACCACCTGCGCCTGTTGCAGCAGCCGGTAGCCTTTCAGCGTGATCAACTCAGGGTCCCCCGGCCCTGCGCCGACAAACCAGACTTTTTGTGTATCCCAAAGGTGTTCAGACATCGCTGCCCTCCTTGCGGCAAGAAATAAGATAGGTGGGGTTGTTCGGCTTAAAATAGTGGCCACGGCCCAGCGGCATCAGGGCCGAGAATTGCAGTTGCTCGCCGCAGATTTCCGCCACGTGGCGCGCTTGCAGGCAGGCCAGCGCCTCGGTGAAGTTGTTCAGCAAAATAAAGCTCAGCACCAGGCGGCCACCGGGGCGCAGTTGCGCCAGCGCCCAATCGATCAGGGCCAGCAGTTGCCCGCCGCTGCCGCCGATAAACACCGCATCGGCCAGCAGCTCTAGCACCAGCGGCGCAGTGGCGGCAATAATGTTGACGTTGCGGCACCCCAACCGCTGGCGGTTTTCGGCAATCAACTCAAGCGCCGCCGGGTTATGTTCAATCGCGGTGACCTGCAATGCCGGGAAACGCAGCGCGGCCTCCAGCGCGACGCTGCCGGTCCCGGCACCCACGTCGATCAAATGCCCGGCCCCCACCAACGCCAGCCGTTCCAGCGCCAGCAAACGCACGGCTTCTTTGGTCATCGGTACGCGTTGCCCACGCAAAAATGCATCATCTTTCATTGAGGATCACCACCACGTTCATGTCGTAACGTTGCGCGACCGCCGCCGGTGGCAGGCGATAAATCCGCTCGGCCGGTAGCGACAGGTTCTCACCGATAATCAGGCTACGCGTCAGGCCACGCTGGATAATGGCGTCGGCAATGGCACGCGGCCCAATCAGCGTATCGGTCACCATCGCTACCTTGTTATGCTGCAATAGCCAGTCAAAATCCGGCGTGCGGCCATGGCTGCTGGTGAGATAAATATCGTTCATGTCCAAGGCGACTCGTGCGCACAGGTATTGAATGGCGCTGATGCCGGGAATGATCTGCAACTCTTCAGGCAAAAAATGCGCCGCCAGCCATTTGCCAATGCCGAATAGCAGCGGATCGCCAGAGGCCAGCACCACAATGCGTTGCGTGCCGAGGTTGCCGCGCAGCCATACCAGCAAAGCCTCCAGCTCGGCATCCAAGGTGCGGGTTTGATGCTGAGCTTGCGCAAACATCGCCAAGTGACGCGCCCCGCCCACCAGCCAATCGGCAGTGGCGATCGCCGCCTGCGCCTGTGGCGTGAGGAAATCAGCATTGCCGGGGCCAACGCCAACCACAACGATCATCGCATCACCTCCAGAATCTCTTGCAGCGGCCGGTTGCAGCCCAGGATTTGCTGATCGAAAGAGAATAGAACCGCGTCGCAACCCGGCGGGTTAACGCTAAAACGCAGCATTTCCTGCACCCGCTCGCAGATCCGCCGGGCAATGCGCGGATACAGCGCCTGCCAGCCTTGCTCGGCGATCAGTTCCATCGCCGCTTCGGTGGTGTCGCAACGCTCGATCTGTTGCAGCAGCGCCAGCGGTGCCCCCATCAGCGCCAGATGGGCGATCAGGGTTTCCATACGCCCGTCGGCGATATGGCTGTGGGTGTGGAAGATCCCGGCGGCTATTTTGACCAGCTTGCCCGGATGCCCCACCAGCACGATATGGCGGAACTCCAGCCGCATCGCCTCTTGCAACATGTAGCCGACAAAATTGCTCATGGTCACCACCTGCTGGCTATCCAACCCAAGCCGTTCGCGTACAAAACGCTCACCGTGGTTACCCGGCACCAGGATCACCTTGTCCAACCCAGCGGCTCGCTTCATTTCCAGCTCTAAAGCCAGCGAACGCTTCCAGCTCTCTTCCGACATCGGCGTGACAATGCCGGTGGTGCCGATAATCGAAATGCCTCCCAAAATCCCCAGCCGTCCGTTGTAGGTTTTCTGCGCCCGTTCAACCCCTTCCGGCGCAAAAATCTCTACCTGCGCGCCGCGCAATGGGCCAATCACCTCACGCACCGCGGCTTCGATGGTCTGGCGCGGCGTGCGGTTGATCGCCGCGCTGCCGATGGCCAGTCCGAGGCCTTTACGGGTGACGGTGCCCACGCCTGCGCCGCCGCGCAGCAGGATCTGCTGGTGGTCGCTTTGCAGCGTAACGCGGGCAAAAATCAGCATGCCGTGCGTGGCATCCACATCATCGCCACCGTCTTTGCGAATCGCCGCCATCGCCTGCTGGCCCTCAATCAGCGGCTGCTCAACATTCAGATTGAGCGTCACGCCCGAAGGCGTAACGATCGCCACCTGATGGATAATCTGCTGGCGCAGCACCATCAGCGCCGCCACCTTCGCCGCCGCCGTGGCGCAAGAGCCGGTGGTATAACCTTTGCGGTAACGCTTGCCGTGGTGCCACACGCTGTCTTGCAGGCTCATAGCGCCCCCCGCAGGTGATACAGCGTGGCATTGATAATCGCGGCGGCCACGTTGCTGCCGCCCTTGCGCCCGCAGGCAACAATGCTCGGTAACTGGCTGTTCTGTAGCGCCTCTTTGGATTCTTCCGCGCCGACAAACCCCACCGGCACGCCGATCACCGCCAACGGGTTGGCCTGCTGTTCCAGCAGGCGAAACAGCGCGGTAGGCGCATTGCCGAACACAAACAGTTTTTCCCCAGCTTCCGCCAGCGCAATATCCACCGCCGCCATCGAACGGGTGATCCCCTGCGCTTTGGCCGCAGCCACCACGCGCGGATCGCTGATATAGCAGCGGCATTGGCACCCCATCTGCTGCAATAGAGTCTTGTTGATGCCGGAGAGCGCCATGGTGGTATCGGTATACAGCGTGCAGCCACGGCGCAACCCCTCAGTGAGCGCGTGCAGCACATTCGGGGAAAACCACAGAATATCCAGCCAGTCGAAATCGGCGGTGGTATGGATCACCCGCTTAATCACCGCTTCCTGCCACGCATCGGCAAAGCGGTAATCCGGGCGTTCGCAGGCGATAATCTGCTCGATAATCCTGAAGCTCTGCTGCTCAATGTGTTGTGGTTGTTTAAGGTAGTTCATAGCGATCCTTCTCTAAGCGCCAACCCAAAGCAGGCGCAGCAGGGCAAACAGCAGCAGCGCCAGCAACGCGGCGATCTTCATCAGTTGAATGCTGCGGGGGATATCCGCCAGCGCCACTTCCCGCTGGCCGTCACCGATCCAGGGTTTTTCTACCCGCTGGCCGAAGTAATCATTCGGCCCACCCAGCCGGATACCCAAGGCTCCGGCCACCGTTGCCTCCGGCCAGGCACAGTTCGGGCTGGAATGCTGATAACGATCGCGCCAGCCAATGCGCAGGGCGCGGCGATAGTTCAGCCCCTCCAGCCAAGCGGCAGCACTCAGCAATAGCCAACTGAGCCGGGCCGGTAGCCCGTTGGCGAGATCGTCCATCCGTGCCGACACATAGCCGATAGCGCGGTATTGCGGCGTTTTGTAACCGACCATCGAATCGAGGGTATTGACCGCTTTGTAGGCCATCGCCAGCGGCGCGCCGCCGAGCAGCAGGAAAAACAGCGGCGCAATTACGCCGTCTACGCTGTTTTCTGCCACCGTTTCCACCACCGCCCGGGTGATTTGCGGGGCTTCCAGCTGCGACGTATCGCGCCCGACAATCCACGACAGTGTGCGGCGGCTCTCTTCCAGCCCGGCATGTTCCAGCGCGTGATGCACCTCCATCGCCGCATCCTCCAGGCAGCGCGCGGCCAGCAGGGTGTAGATCAGCCACACTTCAGCCAGCCAGCCGAGCCAGGGGTGGATCTGCGTCAGCAGCGTTAAAAGCCCCCAACTGAGCAACCACACCAGCCCTACCACCGCCAGCCACAGCAACCCGCCGCCGATCCTGAGCGCCCTTTCGCTGTGGCAAACGCGGCGGATCAGGCGTTGCAGCACATGAATCAGGTTGCCAATCCAGCGCACCGGGTGCGGCCAGTGCGACGGATCGCCCAGCAGGCGGTCGAGCAGAAAAGCCACCAACCAGGCCGCCAGCGTCATAGCACACTCCTGGCGGCTGTTAACCAGCGATCCAGCAGGCCGGGGCGCTGTGCGAAGTGAATATGCAGATAGCTGGCCTGAGTGCGGCCAAGCTGATATCCCCCCTGCCAGCGCTGCACCGCAACGCCGTCGCGCCATTTGGCGCAGTCAAATACCGGCGTCAGCGGGCTGGAAAAATCGGAATAGTGAAACTCGTGGCCACGCAAGGTTTCCCCTTTAGCAGCCAGCAAGGTGTCGGAGCGGGCCTGCCACTGGCAATAGCCGAAACGCGTCAGGCGATCCCCCATACGGCTTTCCCCCGGCAAAATGCCGCTCATGCGGTGGCGCTGCCCGGCGCTGTCGGTCAGCCCTTGGCCGAGATACATCAGGCCGCCGCATTCGGCATAGATCGGAATGTGCCGCCGATGCGCTGCCTGTAGCGCTGCATGCATCGGCGGGTTGGCCGCCAGTTGCGCGGCATGCACTTCGGGGTAGCCGCCGCCGAGGTAGATCATCTGGCAATCCGGCAATTGGCGATCGTGCAGCGGGCTGAAACGCTGGATGCGCACCCCCGCCTGCTCCAGCAGATCGAGGTTATCCGGGTAGTAGAAGTTAAAGGCGTCGTCTTCAGCCAGCGCCAGGGTTAAGCCTGCGGCCAGTTCAGGCGCGGGTAATGCCGGGGGTTGTCCGGCCGGTTGGTGGGCCGAGAGGGTCAACGCCAGCAAGCGATCGAGATCGATATGGGCTTCAACCTGCTGCGCCAGCCGCTGCCAGCAGGGATCGTTGCCAGCGCTTTCTTGTGCAGCAACCAGCCCCAGATGGCGGGACGGTAACGCCACCTCCGCCAGCACCGGCAAGCGCCCTAACACCGGCACGGCGCAGTAGCGTTCGATGGCCTGACGAATCAGTTGGTAATGCTGGTCTGAATTCACCCGGTTGACGATCACCCCAGCCAGCTTCAATGCCGGGTCAAACTGGCGGAAACCGAGCACGGTTGCCGCCACCGAGGTGGATACCGCTTTGCCATCCACCAGCAGGATCACCGGGCAATCTAGCTGCTTGGCCAGCGCCGCGCTGCTGCAATAATTGGGGTCGATGCCATAGCCGTCGTACAGCCCCATCACGCCTTCGATCACCGCCACATCGGCGTGGCGCAGATGCTGGTTATACAGGCCGTTGAGGGTGGCCGCTGGCAGCATAAAGGCATCCAGATTGCGCGATGCCACGCCGGAAACGGCACGGTGCCAGCCGGTATCCAGATAGTCGGGGCCGACCTTGAACGGCTGCACGCGTAGGCCGCGCTGTTGCAGTGCGCGTAGGATGCCGAGCGTCAGCGTGGTTTTGCCACAGCCGCTGCCGGTGCCTGCGATCAGAAAAGCCCTTTTGCCCGTTAGCTGCATAAAAAAATCCCGGCCACTCGGTCGGGATTCGGTGTCGAAAAGATACGCTCGCGCAGCGCCAACGCTGCACGTATCTAGTGACAACCCGCTTCCCTCCGAAGGAGTTGAATGTCTAGCTCAACTGGCCGGTCTTCTGGCTTAGCTTCATCCTCATCCACACCTTCCCGATCTACAGATCAGTGGTAACCGTGGAATCGTCAGCATCACAGCAGCGGGGGCTGCGGGGGATTAACACCCCCTTCCCGATCACAATTTATTCAGATTGTGAGTTATCCAGTTGGCGATAATGGTTCTTTTACCTAACTCATTTCAGCTATCAATTTATTAACATTGCGATAGCATTAAATACTTTCTCTATCGAACGTCTTACTGATAATAATTAATATACGTCAGCTAATTAATAAAAAAATGTTCAGTTTATTTTTTTGCGAAAAAAACATGGCCATACGATAGTAAAATATTGCTCTCTGAACACGGCTATTGCTGTGGCAGCAAGGGCTTAAGGCTTATTTTCAGAACCTGTGAATAACAAAATATTGTTATCTGCCGCCATCGTTCAATAACGCCGCGCATTACTCCACCAGATTATGCTGCTCAATCGCCAGCGAGCGAAATGCCTGCGGTGTCACATTATAAGTCTGGCGGAATACCTTACAGAAATAACTGGTCTGCGAAAAACCCAGGTTTTTCGCAATACTGGCAATGCTCCAATCACTGTGCTGTAACATTTCCCTGGCATTGGCCATACGCTGCTGATTTATCCACACGTTGAAGCCAACACCCTGATATTTTTTGAATAACTTGCTGAAATAGTAAGGGCTGAGATACACCTTGGCCGCTACGTCTTCAAGACGTAACTCTTCAGAAAGATGAGCATCAATATAGCGCAGCGCCTTTTTCATTTTCGCTTCATGCGGATTGGGCTGGCGCGCCTTAGCCTGTTCTTTGCTCTCGTTATTATCTTTGATCACCACAAAGTTCAGATGCTTTTTCAGGCAGTTTTCCACGATCAGCTTCAGCAGATCCGCCGAGGCAATCACCCGTGAATATTCCATCACCTGCACGTTATGGAACTCATCCAGCAACGCCGGATCCTTTTGCCAGCAGTCATCGACGCTAAGGATATCGATCAGCCCGACCTCCTGTTGCAGCCTGACCTGCCCGCACAGCACAAAACCCACCAGGTGACCGGCAATCACCAGCGGGATAGAGAAATCCGTCAAGCCCGCATGGCAGCGATAGATACAGGGTTCATTGGATTTTGAGGCTTCAAGCCCCCCACAGCGGTCGCTCATGCGGCAACGGAGATGGTTGACGGGATCCTGGCGCATCATCTGGCAAAATGAGGTGAAGTTAAACAGATCGGAGATTTCCTCACCGTGAATGTTCACGACCACGACGGCCAATCCCGTAGCCTGAGCAAAGTCTTGGGCAATTTTATTGATGAGTTCTGAGTTAAGTAAACTGGCAGAAATCATTATAGCCCTCCCTAAGTGAAGTTTTATTTATTATGACAAGCCATCCCTACTGTTATCAGATTGTTATTTTTTTTGCTTTTATCCCCAGCGGAAAAATTAAAAGATAAGATTCGCTAATCGTATTAAAAGCCAGCGCTTAAGCCTATCAGACTAATAAAAAACCCGAAATCTATTTTAATAGATTAACCCAAACAGATCACAAAAATTATCCTCACCCCGGTTAGGGAGTGAGGAAGATAAAAATCAGATCTTTTCTTCTTCTAATTGGCAGGCATTACACGGCAGGTTTTTGCCAATTAAATAGCGGTAACCCGCCGCCCCCAGACAGGCACCGATCACCGGAGCGACGATCGGCACAATGAAATAGGGAATATCGCGCCCACCGGTCATCGCCACTTTGCCCCAACCGGCAAAGAACGCGAACAGTTTCGGCCCAAAGTCACGCGCCGGGTTCATGGCAAACCCGGTCAACGGGCCCATCGAAGCGCCGATTACCGCCACCAGAATACCGATCAATAATGGTGCCAATGGCCCACGCGGCACGCCGTTGCCGTCATCGGTCAGCGCCATCACCAGGCACATCAGAATGGCGGTAATGACGATTTCCACCAATGACGCCTGCAATACACTGATGGTAGGGTTTGGATAGGTGCTGAAAATGCTGGCCAGTTGCAGGCTTTCCAGGCTGCCGCGCACCATATTTTTCGCCGCTTCGGTTTCGGCAAACAGATTATGGTAGAGGGCGTAGACCAGCGCCGCGCCGCAGAAAGCACCGGCGATCTGCGAGACGCAATACCCCAGCACTTTGCCGCGCGGGAAGCAGGCAAACAGCCACATGGCGATGGTGATCGCCGGGTTCAGGTGCCCGCCAGAAATCCCCGCCGTCAGATAAACCGCCAGAGAAATCCCCAGCCCCCAGACGATGCAGATTTCCCACAGGCCAAAATTGGCTCCGGCCAACTTCGCCGCACAAAGGCACCCGGCACCGAAAAAGATAAACAGCCCGGTGCCGAGAAACTCGGCAATACATTGCGCTTTTAGTGAATCATTCATAACCTTCCCCTGCGTGATTGGATAAGGAATCAGCCCACATCAGCTGGCTTCCGGGCAACAGCAACACTGCGAGCTACTATAAGGAGCGGGCAAACGAAAGTGTTGTTGCAATAGCTAAACCGCGGGGGAAAAACTTGCTTGGCAATAGCAGATTATTGTTATTGAACATTAAAAAAGTCATTTATTCTCATAGAAGTAGGCGTCAATTTATTTAAAGCAGAAATAACACTTTATTGTTCTGCCCTTCTTCCGTTATTGCTATCCAGCTCTCAATTTCCCTTCCCCGACGCTAATAATAAATTTCCGGTTAAAACAGAAATTTAAAAAGCTAATTTTTGTTAACGTCGATAATTATATATCTCCCATAAAAACAGCAAGATAACCTATTCCCATATCCGGTTTTTATTATCCAATCACCAACCATTCTCCGCAAACAATTTAAGTCAGCCATTCTTTTTCGTTGCTTATTTGTATATTCGCTGCATCACAGTCCTGACAGAGGTGTTTATGCAACAAGAAGCATTAGGAATGGTGGAAACCAAAGGGTTAGCCGCCGCCATCGAAGCCGCCGACACCATGGTGAAGTCTGCCAACGTGGTGCTGGTGGGTTACGAGAAAATTGGCTCTGGCCTGGTGACCGTTATCGTCCGCGGCGACGTGGGCGCAGTGAAAGCGGCAACCGATGCCGGTGCCTCTGCCGCCGCCCGGGTGGGCGAAGTCAAAGCCACTCACGTCATTCCGCGCCCACATACCGACGTGGAAAAATTCTTACCGAAGGGAAATAGCCAATGAGCAGCCATGACCTGGTCGACAAAATCATGGCCCAGGTGATAGCCAAAGTCAGCGAGCACACCCCGGCTGCTTCCTCACCACTCACGCACACAACACGAGATACGGTTATGGCAGAAAAAACCTGCAGTTTAACGGAGTTCGTCGGAACCGCCATTGGCGACACGGTGGGTCTGGTTATCGCTAACGTCGATAGCGCCCTGCTGAGCGCCATGAAGCTGGAAAAGAGCTATCGCTCGATCGGCATTCTCGGCGCCCGCACCGGCGCTGGCCCGCACATCATGGCGGCGGATGAAGCCGTCAAGGCCACCAATACCGAAGTGGTAAGCATTGAACTGCCGCGCGATACCAAAGGCGGCGCGGGCCACGGCTCTCTGATCGTCTTCGGCGGCAACGACGTTTCCGACGTGAAGCGCGCGGTGGAAGTGGCGCTGAAAGAGCTGGATCGCACCTTCGGCGACGTTTACGCCAATGAAGCCGGTCATATCGAGCTGCAATACACCGCCCGCGCCAGCTACGCGCTGGAAAAAGCCTTTGGCGCACCGGTGGGCCGCTCCTGCGGGGTGATCGTCGGCGCTCCTGCCGCCGTCGGCGTGCTGATGGCCGATACGGCGGTGAAATCCGCCAACGTCGACGTAGTAGCCTACAGCTCACCGGCACAGGGCACCAGCTACAGCAACGAAGTGATTCTGGTGATCTCCGGTGACTCCGGCGCGGTGCGTCAGGCGGTGATTTCCGCTCGTGAGATTGGCAAAACCGTTCTGGCTACGCTGGGTGCCGAACCGAAAAACGACCGCCCTTCTTATATCTGATGCCAAGTGAGGCTGTTTCATGAAATCGAAAAGATTTGAAGCACTGGCAAAACGCCCGGTCAACCAGGACGGCTTTGTCAAAGAGTGGATCGAGGAAGGCTTTATCGCCATGGAAAGCCCCAACGATCCCAAACCGTCGATCACCATCGTCGGCGGCGTCATCACCGAGCTGGACGGCAAACCGCAGAGCGAGTTTGACCTGATCGACCACTTTATTGCCCGCTACGGCATCAATCTGGCGCGTGCGGAAGAAGTGATGGCGATGGATTCGGTGAAGCTGGCCAATATGCTGTGCGATCCTAACGTCTCCCGCGCCAGCATTGTGCCGCTGACCACCGCAATGACCCCGGCGAAGATCGTCGAAGTGGTGTCGCATATGAACGTGGTGGAAATGATGATGTCGATGCAGAAAATGCGCGCGCGTCGTACTCCGTCACAGCAGGCCCACGTCACCAACGTGAAAGACAACCCGGTGCAGATCGCCGCCGACGCCGCAGAAGGTGCCTTCCGCGGCTTTGATGAGCAGGAAACCACCGTCGCAGTCGCCCGTTATGCGCCGTTCAACGCCATCGCGCTGCTGGTTGGCTCGCAGATTGGCCGCCCTGGCGTGCTGACCCAATGCTCGCTGGAAGAAGCCACCGAACTGAAACTCGGCATGCTGGGCCACACCTGCTATGCAGAAACCATCTCGGTGTACGGCACCGAACCGGTGTTTACCGATGGTGATGACACCCCGTGGTCGAAAGGCTTCCTGGCTTCGTCCTATGCTTCACGCGGGTTGAAAATGCGCTTTACCTCCGGCTCCGGCTCCGAAGTGCAGATGGGCTATGCGGAAGGCAAATCCATGCTCTATCTGGAAGCCCGCTGCATTTACATCACCAAAGCCGCCGGGGTTCAAGGGCTGCAAAACGGTTCTGTCAGTTGCGTGGGCGTGCCTTCTGCCGTGCCTTCCGGCATTCGGGCCATTCTGGCCGAAAACCTGATCTGCTCCGCGCTGGATCTGGAGTGCGCCTCCAGTAACGACCAGACCTTTACCCACTCGGACATGCGCCGCACTGCTCGCCTGCTGATGCAGTTCCTGCCGGGAACCGACTTCATCTCCTCCGGTTATTCCGCGGTGCCGAACTACGACAACATGTTCGCCGGTTCCAACGAAGATGCGGAGGACTTTGACGATTACAACGTGCTGCAACGCGACCTGAAAGTGGACGGCGGCCTGCGCCCGGTGCGCGAAGAAGACGTGGTTGCCATCCGCAACAAAGCCGCACGCGCGCTGCAAGCGGTGTTTGCCGGTATGGGGCTACCGCCGATCACCGATGAAGAAGTCACCGCCGCCACCTACGCCCACGGCTCGAAAGATATGCCGGAACGTAACATCGTCGAAGACATCAAGTTCGCGCAGGAAGTGATCAGCAAAAACCGCACCGGCCTGGAAGTGATTAAAGCGCTGGCGCAGGGCGGCTTCGAAGATGTGGCGCAGGACATGCTCAACATCCAGAAGGCCAAGATCGCCGGTGATTACCTGCACACGTCGGCCATCATCGTCGGCAACAACCAGGTGCGTTCGGCAGTCAACGATCTCAACGATTACGCTGGCCCGGCCACCGGTTACCGGCTGCAAGGCGCACGCTGGGAAGAGATCAAAAACATTCCTAACGCACTTGATCCTAACGCGATCGATTAAGGGGTTCACGTCATGGTGGATATTAACGAAAAACTACTGCGCCAGATTATTGAAGGCGTGCTGCAAGAAATGCAGGTGGAACAAAAAACGGTTTCCTTCCAACCGGATGTACCCGCCGCCGCACCGCCTGCAACGGCCCCCGGCAGCAGCTTCCTGACCGAAGTGGGTGAAGCCAAGCCCGGCAATAGCCAGGATGAAGTGATTATTGCCGTCGGCCCGGCGTTTGGCCTGTCGCAGACCGTCAACATCGTTGGCCTGCCGCATAAAAACATCCTGCGCGAACTGATTGCCGGCATTGAAGAAGAAGGCATCAAGGCGCGGGTGATCCGCTGCTTTAAATCGTCCGACGTCGCCTTTGTGGCGGTGGAAGGCAACCGCCTGAGCGGTTCCGGCATTGCCATCGGCGTTCAGTCGAAAGGCACCACGGTGATCCATCAGCAAGGGCTACCGCCGCTTTCCAACCTGGAGCTGTTCCCGCAGGCACCGCTGCTGACGCTGGAAACCTACCGGATGATCGGTAAAAACGCCGCCCGCTACGCCAAACGGGAATCACCACAGCCGGTACCGACGCTGAACGATCAGATGGCCCGCCCTAAATATCAGGCCAAATCGGCGATTCTGCACATTAAAGAAACCAAGTACGTGGTGACCGGCAAAAATCCGCAGGAACTCCGGGTGCAGCTTTAACAAAGGAAAACACAATGAATTCCGAAGCTATTGAATCCATGGTGCGCGATGTCCTGAGCAAAATGAACAGCTTACAAGGGCAAACCGTCACCACCACCACGCCGCCAGCAGGCAACGGCAGCAAAGCCAAAGTGGCCGATTATCCGCTGGCGAACAAACACCCGGAATGGGTGAAAACCTCCACCAACAAAACGCTGGACGATCTGACGCTGGCTAACGTGCTCAACGGCAGCGTCACGCCGCAAGACTTGCGCATTACGCCAGAAATCCTGCGCATTCAGGCCGATATCGCCCGCGATGCGGGCCGCGATCGCCTGGCGATGAACTTTGAGCGAGCGGCGGAGCTGACGGCGGTGCCCGATGACAAGGTGCTGGATATCTACAACGCCCTGCGCCCGTTCCGCTCCAGCAAAGAGGAGCTGAACGCCATCGCCGACGATCTGGAGAAAAACTACCACGCCAAGATCTGCGCGGCGTTTGTCCGCGAAGCAGCGGCGCTGTACGTGCAGCGCAAGAAACTCAAAGGCGACGATTAAGGCCAAGCAACCCGTCCCTTCTCCCTCGGGGAGAGGGTTAGGGTGAGGGGAAGATCACGGTGGTTATTGCCCCTCAACCCCGGCCCTCTCCCACTGGGAGAGGGGGCGTTACCACCAGCACAGATTTAACACTGAGGGCGGGACATGCGTTACATAGCAGGTGTGGATATCGGTAACTCGTCAACGGAAGTGGCGTTGGCACGCTGTGATGCCGGTGGGCGGCTCGAGTTCGTCACCAGTACCCTGACGGAAACCACCGGGATCAAAGGCACCCAGCGCAATATGTTTGGCATCCGCCAGGCGCTGGACATGCTGGTGGCCAAAGCGGGCATCGCCCTGAGTGATATCAGCCTGATCCGCATCAACGAAGCCACGCCAGTGATTGGCGATGTGGCGATGGAGACCATTACCGAAACCATCATCACCGAATCCACCATGATCGGCCACAACCCGAAAACCCCCGGCGGGCTGGGGCTCGGGGTGGGTATCACCATTACCCTGGCCGAACTGGTAGCGCGCGATCCGTCCCAGCCCTACATTCTGGTGGTGCCGAAAACGGTGGATTTTGCCGATGTCGCCAGCGTGGTTAACGCCGCCAACGGAGCCGGTTACCGCATCACTGCGGTGATTATGCAACGTGACGACGGCGTGCTGGTGAGCAACCGCCTCGCACACCCGTTGCCGATCGTTGACGAAGTGCTGCATATCGACCGCATTCCGATGGGGATGCTGGCGGCGGTGGAAGTGGCCATGCCGGGCAAGGTGATCGAAACCCTCTCCAACCCCTATGGCATTGCCACCGTGTTCTCACTCAGTGCCGAAGAGACTAAAAATATCGTCCCGGTGGCTCGCGCCCTGATCGGCACCCGTTCAGCGGTGGTGGTCAAAACCCCGGAAGGCGACGTCAAGGCACGTTCGATACCCGCAGGTCATCTGGAGCTGTCAGCCGATGGCCGCACTTTACGGGTGGACGTTGCCGCAGGCAGTGAAGCGATCATGAACGCCGTCAACGCCTGTCGCCGCATGGAGAACGTTAGCGGTGAAGCGGGCAGCAACATTGGCGGCATGCTGGAACACGTGCGCCAGACCATGGCAGAACTGACGAATAAGCCCACCAGGGAAATCTTTATTCAGGATCTGCTGGCCGTAGACACCTCAGTGCCAGTGAATGTGACCGGCGGGCTGGCCGGTGAGTTCTCACTGGAGCAGGCGGTGGGCATCGCCTCGATGGTGAAGTCCGATCGGCTGCAAATGGCGCGTATCGCCAGTGAGATCGAACAGACGTTGCATATCGACGTGCAGGTCGGCGGAGCCGAGGCCGAAGCCGCGATCCTCGGTGCCATGACCACCCCCGGCACCCGCGCACCGCTGGCGATCCTCGATCTCGGTGCTGGTTCAACGGATGCCTCGATCATCAACGCAAAAGGCGAAATCATCGCCACCCATCTGGCCGGTGCCGGAGACATGGTGACGATGATTATCGCTTCGGAACTGGGCCTGGAAGATCGCTATCTGGCCGAAGATATCAAAAAGTACCCGCTGGCCAAGGTAGAAAGCCTGTTCCACCTGCGCCATGAGGATGGCAGCGTGCAGTTTTTCCCCCAGCCGCTGCCCGCCGACGTTTTTGCCCGCCTAGTGGTGGTGAAACCAGAAAATCTGCTGCCGTTGCCCGGTGAATTCTCGCTGGAAAAAGTGCGCAATATTCGCCGCTCGGCCAAGCAGCGGGTGTTTGTCACCAACGCGCTACGCGCCCTGCGCCAAGTCAGCCCGACCGGCAATATCCGCGATATTCCGTTCGTGGTGCTGGTCGGCGGCTCGTCGCTGGACTTTGAAATCCCACAACTGGTTACCGATGCCCTCGCCCACTACAAGCTGGTGGCCGGGCGCGGCAACATCCGCGCCTGCGAAGGCCCGCGCAATGCGGTCGCCACCGGCCTGATCCTCTCTTATCAGCGGGAGGTTGCACGATGATTACCGCCAATGATGCACCCACGATTGCGATCAGCGCCGCGCCAGAGGCCACTGAACGGCAATGGCAACAGGTGCTGCTCGGCATTGAAGAAGAAGGCATCCCTTGGCGCTGGCAGCCGGACGCCGATGGCGAGGTAGTGCAACGCGCCTGGCAGGCCGCCGCACGCTCCCTGCTGCTGGTGGGGTTGGCCTGCACCGCCAACGAGATGGTGGTGCATTACCGCAATTTACCTGCCGATCAGCCGCTGTTTCGGCTGGCCGGGCCACAGGAGGACGATCGGTGGCGGCGTTTGGGTAACAACGCCGCACGTTTGGTGAAGGGTTTGCCCTTTAAATAAACGCAGCCAATAACGCTGCAAAAGTGAATATCACAGGAGAAAACAACATGAATAACGCATTAGGGCTGGTTGAAACAAAAGGCTTGGTCGCGGCCATTGAAGCCGCCGACGCCATGGTGAAATCCGCCAACGTGCAGTTGGTCGGTTACGAAAAGATTGGCTCCGGGCTGGTCACCGTGATGGTGCGCGGCGACGTTGGGGCAGTCAAGGCCGCGGTGGATGCCGGTTCAGCCGCCGCCAGCGCGGTGGGTGAAGTGAAATCCTGCCATGTGATCCCTCGCCCGCACAGCGATGTGGAAGCCATTCTGCCTACCTCAGCCTAAAGGTAACAACAGGAGCACAGCGTGAAAACGTCACTGGGATTACTCGAAGTTAGCGGTTTGGCGCTGGCGATTGGCGCGGCGGATGCCATGGCGAAAGCCGCATCCGTCCAACTGGTCGGGATGGAAAAAACCAACGGTTCGGGCTGGATGCTGATCCGCCTCACCGGCGATGTGGCTTCCGTTCAGGCGGCGATTGCCACCGGCGCGGCCTTTGCCGAGCAGCGCAACGGGCTGGTGGCGCAAACGGTGCTGGCCCGCCCGGCAGATACCCTGCTGGCGCACTGGCAGCCGCAGCAGCCCGAACCGGCGGTTGTGCCGCCTGCCGCGGTAGAAGAACAGGCCCAGGATCTACCCACGATCCCGGAGCTTACGCAGGCAGAAGCACCGGTTTTTTCGAGCACGCAGGCAAGCTGCAATCTTTGCCTGGATCCTGCCTGCCAGCGCAAGAAAGGGGACCCGCGCGATCATTGCTTGCACAGTGCGAAAGGAGGTAAAGCCTGATGGAAAAAGCGTTGTTGAAACCCGTAGTCAGCAAGATCCTCGACGAGATGCGCCTGCGTCCGATCCCGCTTGGGGTTTCCAACCGACATGTGCATTTGTCTCAGCAGGATTACCAGCGGTTGTTCCCGCAGCAGCCGCTGGCTGAGAAAAAGGCGTTGCTGCAACCCGGCCAATACGCCGCCGAGCAGAGCATCACGCTGGTCGGGCCGAAAGGCAGCTTGCACAACGTGCGTATTCTCGGGCCACTGCGCAGGCGCAGCCAGGTGGAGATCTCCCGCAGTGATGCCCGCACGCTGGGCATTGCCGCGCCGTTGCGCATGTCTGGGGATCTGGACAACACGCCGGGCATCCGGCTGGTCAGCCCGTTTGCCGAACTGGCGCTGGAAAACGGCGTGATCGTGGCCCAGCGCCATATTCATATGTCACCGCTGGACGCCCTGATTTACCGGGTGCAGCACGGCGAGCGCATTCAGGTCGCGGTTCAGGGCGGCGGGAGGCGGCTGGTGTTTGACGATGTGGCGATCCGCGTTTCACCAGAAATGCGGCTGGAACTGCATATCGATACCGACGAAGCCAACGCCGCCGGGGTGGACGACCCTGGTGCTTTCGCCACCTTGGTGCCTCGGTCATGAATCTGGAGCGGCTGGTCAATCTGGTAGTAGCGCGGCTGCTGGAGCGTGAGCAACGGGTTTATTCCGTGAGTTTGCCGCAGTTGCGGCACGGGCTCGAACCGGCGGTGTTTTTACAGCATGCCACCCTGCATCTGCTGCTGCCGGATCCGGGCTTTATGCAGCAGTTGGCCGCCGGTAACAGCGCCGAACCGGCGGTGGCCGCGCTGCACGAGGCTTGGTCCTGGGGATTGCGGGTGCATATCAGCCTGCATCAGCAGTTGCTGCCCAGCTTACCGCGCAAAGCGCTGCAACGCTTGCCGCTGAGCCTCAGCGATCATCAGGGGCAACCGATCCGGCTGAGCGCCAGCAGGCTGCTGAGCTATGGCGATATCGCCACGCTCGGCCCCTGCTGGCTGATTATCAGCCCTAAAACCAGGGTGACGCCGTTGGCGCAGGATTATCTGTCAGCGCGCCGTATTCAACTGTTAAGGCAGGAGTAAATCATGCAGCTAGCCAGAGTAGTGGGTTCCGTGGTGTCAACGCAGAAATCGCCGACGCTGATCGGCAAAAAGCTGCTGCTGGTACGGCGCGTGACCGGCGACGGCTCATTGCCCCCGGCCAGCGATAAGCCGGACGAAGTGGCGGTGGATTCCGTCGGAGCCGGTGAAGGCGAACTGGTGCTGCTGTCTGGCGGCTCCAGCGCCCGCCGGGTGTTTGCCGAACCGAATGACGCCATCGATCTGGCGATTGTCGCCATCGTCGACAGCGTCAGTATCTATTAGCCAGCCATATGGCACGTATTTCCCCCCTCACCCCAGCCCTCTCCCTCAGGGAGAGGGAGTTGATGCGGTGATGTGGGCAACTGCGTAAGCCCATGTGTGGCACGTTCAGCCCTCTCTCCCTCGGGGAGAGGGAGTTGATACGGTGTCGTGGGCAACTGCGTAAGCCCATTTGTGGCACGTTCAGCCCTCTCTCCCTCGGGGAGAGGGCGTTGATGCGGTGTTGTGGGCAACTGCGTAAGCCCATGTGTGGCACGTTCAGTCCCTTCTCCCTCAGGGAGAGGGAGTTGATGCGGTGTCGTGGGCAGTTGCGTAAGCCCATGTGTGGCACGTTCAGCCCTCTCTCCCTCGGGGAGAGGGCGTTGATGCGGTGTCGTGGGCAGCTGCGTAAGCCCATTTGTGGCACGTTCGGTCCCCTCTCCCTTGGGGAGAGGGTTAGGGTGAGGGGCAACAATGTGCAAGAGAACAGGATTAACTGAGAGCCAACGTGATGAGCATTTATACCAAAACCGGCGATAAAGGCACCACCGCACTGTTTACCGGCCAGCGGGTGAAAAAGAGCCATCCGCGGGTGGAAACCTACGGCACCCTGGATGAACTGAACGCAGCACTGAGCCTGTGCGCACGGGTGGTTCAGGATCCAGAAAACCAGCAGTTGCTCGACGCAGTGCAGCATCAACTGTTCTATTTCAGCGCTGAACTGGCAAGCGAAGGGGAAGCAGTCACTTCCGGCCAGCACAAAACCATCAATGACGCGCACATCCAACAGTTGGAACAGGCAGTGGATCGCTGTATGTCCGCCTTGCCGCCGGTGCAGGGGTTTATCCTGCCGGGCAGCAGTGAGGCGGGCAGCCGGCTGCATTTCGCCCGCACGCTGGCTCGCCGCGCAGAACGGCGGCTGATTGATCTGGCGGATCAGGTTCCGGTGCGCCAGGCGTTATTGCAGTACCTGAACCGGCTGTCGGATTGCCTGTACGCCCTGGCCCGCGCTGAAGACCATCAACAGTGGTTGCAGCAACTCACTCAAACGGTGGTGGCCCGCTATCTGGCCGCCACTCACGCCGAGCCAACCACGGCAGAACTGACGTTTGTGGATATCCACCAGTTATTAAAACTGTGCGTGGCTGCCGCTCTTGAACTTGAACTTCCGGTGGTGATCGCCGTTAGCGATCGCCACGGCAACTTAATTATGACCTACCGCATGCCCGATGCCCTGCTGGTGAGCTGCGAACTGGCGCCGAAAAAGGCCTGGACCGCCGTGGCAATGAAAACGCCTACTCACCAACTGAGCGCCGCCATTCAGCCGGGCGCCGATCTGTTCCAGTTAGAAGCCAGCCTGGGCGGCAAAGTCGTCACCTTTGGCGGTGGCTACCCGCTGTGGCGTAACGGCCAGATTATCGGCGGGCTGGGGATCAGCGGCGGCAGCGTCGAGCAGGATATGCATATCGCCCAAGCGGCCATTTTAGCTTTACACCTGAGGAATGAATAATGAACCCTACCGATCTTGAGTCTCTCATTCGCACCATCCTCACGGAGCAATTGGTGCCAGCAACGGTACCGGCCCAACGTGCCAATGCCATTTTCACCACCGTCGATGAGGCGATCGGGGCCGCACAGCGCGCTTTTCTGCGCTACCAGCAAAGCCCGATGAAAACCCGCAGCGCCATCATCAGCGCCCTGCGCGAACAGATCAAACCGCATCTGCCTTCACTGGCCGAGCGCGGCGCGGCAGAAACCGGCATGGGCAACCGCGCCGATAAGCTGCTGAAAAACCAGGCAGCGCTGGAAAACACTCCCGGTGTGGAAGACTTGACCACCACCGCCATCACCGGTGACGGCGGCATGGTGCTGTTTGAGTATTCGCCTTTTGGCGTGATCGGCGCCGTGGCCCCCAGCACCAACCCGACCGAAACCATTATTAACAACAGCATCAGCATGCTGGCCGCTGGTAACGCGGTCTATTTCAGCCCGCATCCGGGGGCCAAGCAGGTGTCTCTGGACCTGATTGCGTTGATCGAAGAGATCGTGTTCAACAGTTGCGGCATTCACAACCTGGTGGTCACCGTGCAAGACCCGAGCTTTGCCGCCACGCAGGAAATGATGCGCCATGCCGACATCGCCCTGCTGGCGATCACCGGCGGGCCGGGCATCGTCAACATGGGGATGAAAAGCGGCAAGAAAGTGATTGGTGCCGGGGCCGGTAACCCTCCGTGCCTGGTGGATGAAACCGCCGAACTAGTGAAAGCCGCGCAGGACATCGTGGCCGGGGCCTCTTTCGACTACAACCTGCCCTGTATCGCCGAAAAAGCGCTGATCGTGGTGGAAAGCGTTGCCGATCGCCTGTTGCAACAGATGCAGGCCTTCGATGCGTTACTGATTACTCAACCGCAGGACGTCGATCGCCTGCGCCAAGCGTGCCTGGCAGACGGCCATGCCAATAAAGATCTGGTGGGCAAAAGCCCAGCCGAACTGCTGGCCGCCGCGGGCCTGCCCTGCCCGGCCAAAGCGCCACGCTTGCTGCTGGTAGAAGTCGCCGGGGACGATCCACTGGTCACCACCGAACAGCTAATGCCGCTGCTGCCGGTAGTGCGCGTCAAGGATTTCGACGCCGGGCTGGCACTGGCGTTGAAGGTAGAAGATGGTCTGCATCACACCGCGATCATGCACTCGCAGAACGTCACGCGGCTTAATCTGGCTGCCCGCCGGTTACAGACCTCAATTTTCGTTAAAAACGGCCCTTCGTATGCCGGGATCGGCGTCGGCGGTGAGGGCTTTACCACCTTCACCATCGCCACGCCGACGGGGGAAGGCACTACCTCTGCCCGCACCTTCGCCCGGCAGCGTCGTTGCGTGTTGACCGACGCGTTTTCCATTCGTTGAGCGAGGGTGTATGAAAACTTTTTCCGTACGAACGCGGATCTACAGCGGTGAAGACAGCCTCAAAGCGTTGCGGCGTTTCCGCCAGCGTAAAATCTGGATCATCTGTGACGGCTTTCTGGCCACGTCGCCACTGCTGGAGCGGCTGAAACAGGCGTTGAACGAAGATAACCAGATCGCGCTGTTCAGCGATATTACACCCGACCCGACCATCGCCACCGTGGTCAAAGGGATCGAGCAGATGCAGACCCTGCGCCCCGATGTGGTGATCGGCTTTGGCGGCGGTTCGGCGCTGGATGCGGCCAAGGCGATTGTCTGGTTCAGCCGCCAGCAGGGTATCAATATCGATACCTGTATTGCCATCCCGACCACCAGCGGCACCGGCTCGGAAGTGACCAGCGCCTTTGTGATTAGCGATCCGGAAAAGAACATCAAATATCCGCTGTTCAGCGATGAGATCTACCCGGATATCGCCATTCTCGATCCGGCGCTGGTAGCCAGCGTGCCGCCAGCGATCACCGCCAATACCGGGATGGATGTGCTGACGCACGCGCTGGAAGCCTATGTTTCGCCGCGCGCCAGCGATTTTACCGACGCGCTGGCAGAAAAAGCCGCGCAGTTGGTGTTTCGCCATCTGCCCACCGCCTGCCGGAAAGGCGATTGCCTGATCACCCGGGGCAAAATGCACAACGCCTCGACGCTGGCCGGGATCGCCTTCAGTCAGGCCGGTTTGGGGATTAATCACGCCATCGCCCATCAACTGGGCGGCCAGTTCCATATCGCCCACGGGCTGGCAAATGCGCTGCTGCTGATCCCGGTGATTCAGTTCAACGCCGCCGAAACCCGCGCACGCAAGCGCTACGCCCGTTTAGCGCGCGTCTGCGGTATCAGCCCGGCGGAAAGCGACGATCGCCAAGCGGTGAATCAGCTTATTCAGCGCATTGAACAGCTAAAAGCCCAGTGCGCCATACCGCGCTATTTTGCCGATCTCAAACTCAGCGAAAGCCAGCTTGAACAGCGCATTCCGGCGATGATCGCCGCCACGCTGGCCGATGCCACGATCAAAACCACGCCACGCCCAGCGGCGGCAGAGGACATTCGCGACATTCTTGAGGCGCTGCTATGAACGTTCAGGTGTGCGATGCCGACACCATCCGCCAGCGGGTGCGTGAAGCAGGCGTGGTTGGCGCAGGCGGTGCCGGTTTCCCTACGGCGGTCAAACTGCAAGCGCAGGCGGAAATCTTTCTGATCAACGCCGCCGAATGTGAACCGATGCTGAAAGTGGACCAGCAACTGATCCCTCGCCAAGCCGAACGGTTGCTGCGCGGCTTGCAATATGCCATGACCGCCACCGGGGCGCGGGAAGGGATTATCGCGCTGAAGGCCAAATACGCTGAGGCGATCGAAGCACTGACGCCGTTGCTGCCGCCACACATCCGGCTGCACATTCTCCCCGACGTTTACCCCGCCGGGGATGAAGTGATCACCATCTGGCTGGCTACCGGACGCCGGGTGCCACCGGCTGCGCTGCCGATCAGCATTGGCGTGGTGGTGAATAATGTGCAGACGGTGCTGAATATCGCGCGCGCCGTGGAACAGCAGTGGCCGGTGACCCGCCGCACTCTCACGGTCAACGGTGCCGTTGCCAAACCGATCACGCTGACGGTGCCACTGGGGATCAGTTTCCGCGCAGTACTGGCACTGGCCGGGGGCGCTACCGTAGCTAACCCCGGCTTTATCAACGGCGGCCCGATGATGGGGCGCTTGCTGACCAATTTGGATGAGCCGGTAACCAAAACCAGCGGCGGCCTGCTAGTACTGCCCGCCGATCACCTGCTGATCGCCCGGCGTACCCGCAGCGATCGGGAAGTCATGGCCATCGCCCGCACCGTGTGCGAGCAATGCCGCCTGTGTACCGAACTGTGCCCGCGCCACCTGATCGGCCATGAATTACCCCCGCATCTGCTGGTGCGAGCGGTGAATTATCAGCAGGTGGCAACGCCCGAGATCCTGCTAAGCGCCCTGACCTGCTCGGAGTGCAGCCTGTGCGAAAGCTACGCCTGCCCGGTGGATATCTCGCCGATGCGCATCAACCGGCAGCTGAAGGAACAATTACGCCAACAGGGCGCACGCTACAGCGGCGAACTGCGTGATGCCGATCCGATGGCGCAATACCGCATGGTGCCAACGGCCCGGCTGGTGACCCGCCTGGAACTCACAGCTTGGGCACACGCCGCGCCGTTCAGTGCGCAAGATTATCAACCAGAACAGGTGCTGCTGCCGTTACGCCAGCATATCGGCGCGGCGGCGATCCCGACGGTTGCCGTTGGGGAAAAAGTGATGCACGGCCAGTGTATTGCCCACATTGCCGAAGGCGCGCTCGGCGCACCGATCCACGCCAGCATCAGCGGCACCGTGGTTGACGTCAGCACCACCGCCATCACCCTCGCCAAAGGATAAGCTATGTCACAAGCCATTGGAATTGTTGAACTAAGTAGTATCGCCAAGGGCATAGAGGTCTGTGACCTGATGCTGAAAAGCGCCAACGTTGAGCTGTTGGTAAGTAAAACGCTCTGCCCAGGCAAATATCTGCTGATGGTGGGGGGCGATGTAGGGGCGGTAACGCAGTCGGTGCAAAACGGCACCCAGCACAGCGGCCATCTGCTGGTCGACAGCATTGTACTGCCCAACCTCCACCCGTCGGTTTTGCCCGCATTGAACGGGCTGAACCCGGTGGAAAACCGCCAGGCCGTTGGCGTGGTGGAAACCTGGAGCGCCGTGGCCTGCATCACCGCCGCCGATCGGGCGGTAAAGGCGGCGCATATCACGCTGGTGCGCATCCATATGGCGTTTGGCATCGGTGGTAAGTGCTATCAGGTGATGAGCGGCGATATTGCCGACGTCAAAAACGCGGTAGACGTCGCCAGCCAGAGCGCGGGCGAAAACGGCCTGCTGATTTACAGCACCGTGATCCCGCGCCCACATGAGGCGCTGTGGCGCCAGTTGATTCAGGGGGCATGATGGAAAAGCCAACCGCAACCGAACGGGTGATTCAGGAATACGTGCCGGGGAAACAGATCACCCTGGCCCACCTGATCGCCAACCCTAACAAGGCACTCTACAAAAAACTCGGCCTGAGTGACGCCAGCAATGCCATCGGCATTCTGACCATCACCCCCAGCGAGGCGTCGATCATTGCCAGCGATATCGCCACCAAATCCGGCGCGGTAGAGATTGGTTTTATCGATCGCTTCACCGGTGCGGTGGTATTCACCGGCGATGTGTCGGCGGTGGAATATGCGCTGAAACAGGTGATCTACACCCTCGGCGACATGATGAAGTTCACCGCCTGCAACCTGACCCGGACCTGACGCCATGAAGCGCATCATGCTGATCGGCCCCAGCCAGTGCGGCAAAACCTCGCTGATCCAACGTTTGCAGGGGGAAACGCTGAACTACCAAAAAACCCAGGCCATTGTCTGGCAGGACTGCGCGATCGACACCCCCGGCGAATATCTGGAAAACCGCTGCCTGTACAGTGCCCTGCTCGCCAGCGCCTGCGAGGCAGATGTGGTTGGGCTGGTGCAGAACCTGGATGCGGAACAGAGCTGGTTTGCCCCGATGTTTGCACAGGTTTTCACCCAGCCGGTGATCGGCATTATCAGCAAGGCCGACACCCTTACCCATTCGAATCAACTGGCCTGGGCGACAGATCGCCTGCATCAGGCCGGTGTTTTGAACGTGTTTCTCACCTCGGCGCAGACCGGTGCCGGGATGGCCGATTTGATCCAGTTTTTAAATCCTGATGGAGAGTCGTATGCCTAGTAAAATTATGGCGATTAACGCCGGCAGTTCTTCACTGAAGTTTCAACTATTTTCCCAGCCCGGCGAGCAGGTGATCTGCCAGGGGCTGATCGAGCGCATTGGCATGCAGGACGCCGTTGTGACGCTGCGCGCCGGGGAGCAGAAATGGCGCAACACCCTGCCGATCACGGATTGCCATCAGGCGGCCGTGCATCTGCTTAATGCACTGATCGAGCATCAGATTATCGCTTCGCTCACGGAAATCTGCGGCGTTGGCCACCGGGTGGCGCACGGCGGTGAAGCCTTCTGCGACTCGGTGGTGATTACGCCGGAGGTGCTGGAAAAGATTGAACAGCTCGGCGCGCTGGCACCGCTGCATAACCCGGTTAACGCCCAGGCGATCCGCGTTTTCCAGCAGGCATTGCCCCACGCCCGTTCCGTTGCGGTGTTTGATACCGCCTTCCACCAGACGCTGAGCGATATCCATTACCTCTACCCGCTGCCTTGGCGCTATTACGCGGAACTCGGCATCCGCCGCTATGGCTTCCACGGCACCAGCCACAAATATGTCAGCACGGTGTGTGCACAACGGCTAGGCCGCCCACTGGAACAACTGCGCATTATCTCCTGCCATTTGGGCAATGGTTCCAGCATTTGCGCCATTCGCGATGGCCGCTCGGTTAATACCTCCATGGGCTTTACCCCGCAGGCAGGGGTGATGATGGGCACCCGCAGCGGCGATATCGATCCTTCCATCCTGCCGTTTATCCAGCAGGCGGAAGGGAAAAATGCGCAGGAGATCAATCTGTTGATCAACAATCAGTCCGGCTTGCTGGGCGTATCCGGTGTCTCTCACGATTACCGTGATGTCGAGCAGGCTGCCGCTACCGGCAACCCCAGAGCGCAACTGGCGCTCAAGCTGTTTGCTGAACGCATCCGTGCGGTGATTGGCAGCTATATCGTGCAGTTGGGGGGCATCGACGTGTTGATTTTTACCGGCGGCATCGGCGAGAACGCCCGCAATGCGCGCCAGCAGATCTGCCATCAACTGGGCTTTCTCGGCATCGAACTGGATGAGGAGAAAAACA
Source organism: Serratia sp. YWN4 (assembly GCF_055790845.1). NCBI lineage: Bacteria > Pseudomonadati > Pseudomonadota > Gammaproteobacteria > Enterobacterales > Yersiniaceae > Serratia > Serratia sp. YWN4. The sequence continues at coordinate 2,207,081 of NZ_CM147696.1, read as the reverse complement.
ATGCCAATCAGCCGTTTATCCAGCGTGAGGGTTCACCGGTGCAGATTGCGATTGTGAACACCAACGAAGAGTTGATGATCGCCCGCGACGTGGTGCGCGTGGCGCTCAATGACCCGCAGCCGCAACCCGCCTGATAACCCGCTGGAGCGACGATGAAAAGTGGAAAAGTTTGGCTGGTCGGCGCCGGGCCTGGGGATGCCGCGCTGATCACCGTTAAAGGCCTGCATTGCATCCGGCAGGCGCAGGCGCTGGTTTACGATCGTCTGGTGAGCGCCGATCTGTTGCAGGAAGCCCCCAGCAATTGTGAAATGATTAACGTCGGCAAAAACCCCGATCACCACCCGGTGCCGCAACCGCAGATCAATCAACTGCTGATTGACTGTGCGCGGCGCGGCCTGAACGTGGTGCGCCTGAAAGGCGGCGATCCCTATGTGTTCGGGCGCGGTGCCGAAGAGGCCGAAGCGCTGGCGCAAGCGCAGATCCCGTTTGAAGTGATCCCCGGCATCAGTTCGGCCATCGGCGGGCTGGCCTATGCCGGTATCCCGGTCACCCACCGCGATTATGCTTCGGGCTTTCACGTGATTACCGGCCACCTGCGCCAAGGGAATCAGCCGCAGGATTGGGCCACGCTGGCCAAACTGGAGGGCACGCTGGTGATCCTGATGGGCATGACGCAGTTGGCCAGCATCTGCCAGCAGTTGATCGCCGGGGGCAAAGCGGCCAGCACGCCCGCGGCGGTGGTGATGAATGCCAGCCAACAGCGGCAACGGATCGCCGCCGCTACGCTTGAAACTCTGGTTGATGAGGTTGCCGCGCAGGGTTTAACCACACCGGCGCTGATCGTGGTCGGCCAGGTGGTCAACCTGCGTGAGGTGTTGGCGTTTATGCCTGAGCAGATCGCCCTGCCTTCTGTGGTTTTAACGCCCCATGAGTGAACATGGCGGCAACGTACTGGAAATGGCGCTGAAAACTGGCCTAAATCCGGCGGATATTCTCGATTTCAGCGCCAATATTAATCCGCTGGGCATGCCCGCCAGCCTGAAAGCGGCGATCATTGCGCAGCTCGACAGCGCCGAATGCTATCCCGACGTTGAATACCGCCGTTTGCATGCCGCCTTGGCGCGGGCGCACCATTGCCAGCCGGACAATATCATCGCGGGCAACGGCGCAACCGAGCTGATTTACGCCGTGGTGAACCGCTTGCGCCCGCGCACCGCGTTGCTGCTGACGCCGGGTTTTGCCGAATATCGCCGGGCGTTACGGCGGGCAAAATGCCGCATTCAGCATTACCCGTTAGAGGAAGAGAGCGGGTTTCAGCCCGACGAACGCCTGCTGAAGGTGCTGGCCGAGCAGCGCCCCGATTGCCTGTTCATCGCCACCCCCAATAACCCGACGGGGCTGATGCCCGACCCTGCCCTGCTGCAAGCCATTCTCGCCTGCTGCCAGCAGCATGATATCGCGCTGATCGTCGATGAAGCCTTTATCGATTTTCTGCCGGATACGCCGGGCTTTATTCCGCAGATCGCCCATTACCCACAGTTGTATATCCTGCGCTCGCTGACCAAGTTTTTTGCCATTCCGGGGCTGCGGCTCGGCTATCTGGTCAGCAGCGATCTGGCAGGCATCCGGCAGATGAAGCAGGCGCGGGAACCTTGGACCATTAACACCTTTGCCGCGCTGGCGGGGGAGATCATTCTCAACGATCATCTCTATATTCAGCAAACCCATCAGTGGCTGGCGCAGCAGCGGGCGTGGCTATTTGATGCGCTGGCGGCCATCCCGCAGTTGCGCGTCTGGCCCGGCGCGGCAAACTATATTTTCCTGCGCTGCCTGCGCCCGGAACTCGAACTGCAACAGGCGCTGTTGCAACAGCAGATTCTGATCCGCCACTGTGCCAACTACCCTGGCCTTTCTGCCGATTACTATCGGGTGGCGATAAAGAGCGAAGCCGCTAACCGCAGGCTGATCGCCGCATTACGGCAGGTTTTTGCCGATGGCTGAGGCGCGCTGCCCCGCCTCTTGCGGCGAACTGATTCAAGGCTGGATCCTCGGCGGTGAAAAGCTGGTTTCCTGCCCGGTAAACTGGTTCAGCACCGTTTCGGTGACCAATGGACAACCGGGCCACCACGAGCGCCCGCTGATGCGCCAAATGCTGATCAATGTGCTGGAACACTTTGGCCACCCCGGCAGTGCCGCACGCGGTTTACGCATTGATTTCAGCTCCAGCATCCCGGTGGCGAAAGGGCTGGCCAGCAGCACCGCCGATATCGCCGCCACCGCGCAGGCCACCGCGCGCCATCTTGGCCATTCGCTGGATGAACCCGCGCTCGCCAAGCTGTGCGTGCAACTGGAACCCACCGACAGCACGCTGTTCCGCCAACTGACGTTATTCGATCACCAAGCGGCAACCACCCAGATCTCTTGTGATTGGCTGCCGCCGCTGGATATTCTGCTGCTGGAAAGCCCGCAAACTCTGAACACCGCCGATTATCATCGCCGCGATCGCCAGCAGGCGCTGCTGGAAAATGCCGCCCTACTTGAACAGGCTTGGGCGCTGTTTTCTTTGGCGATAAAAACCCATGACTGCGGCAAATTAGGCGAAGCCACCACCCTCAGCGCCCGCGCCAGCCAGCGGTTGCTGCCCAAACCGCTGTTCGATGCGCTGTTGGAGATCAGCGAAAGCTGCGGGATTTACGGCCTGAACGTGGCGCACAGCGGCAGCGTGGTGGGGTTGCTGTTTGATGCCAAGCGGCACGATAGTGAGCAATTATGCTGGCACCTGCAACAACGGCAGATTGGCCGGGAATATCCCAAGCAGCATCGGCTTAGGCTGATTGCTGGCGGGGTGCGTTAGAACACGGCTAATGCGGCAAGGTTGCCGTTTCATACACCAAACCCTCACGATTACCCAACCTCGGGTAGCTGTAGGATTTAAAAGCCGCATAGATCGACGCCCCTATCACGCCTAATCCGCCCATCAGCTTCAGCGTCGCCCTCAGTTTACTGATGTCTGCTACCTTCGGCTGCAACACCCCCTTTTCCTCACTGGCCAGCCAATGCAGCCAATAGCGACCGTCGGCCAGTTGATGTGCGCCGATATAAACGCGATCCCCCTCGACCAACCGGTTCAAGACATTGGCCTCAAGAAACTGTCTGCTATAGGTATAGAAAACCTTATCCCCGGCCAAAATGCGCCGATACTTACTTTCACTGGGTGCATTGAGATCGTGCCGGACAAACGGCAAATCGAAAAAGAAGATTTTTTTCATGGTCGAAAGCGACTTAACCTTGGCAAATGGCGGTTAAAAACGATGATCGAGCAGCTTATCCTGACCTAGCGGATAGCGCTCACCATCAAAGGCCAAGGTAGTCGGCGTCTTGACCGATGTTTTTTTGCTATCCACGCAGTTTTCCCCGTCTTTTACCGACACAATGTGGTCTACCGTTTCCTGCAATTCCAGATCCCGATAGCCACGGTGCGAGAGTGGCCCCAGCGCCAGTACGCGCTGGGTTTTATCGAACTCTCCGGTGCATTGGCCGTCCCATTCACCGCTGAATTCGTCCATCGTGAGATTATTGAGGACTAACGCGAGTTGATGATCTTTCAGCGAATACAGATTCAATCTTTCTATGTTGAACGGATTAACCGAGGAGGAACCCCGATGGTTAAAACGCACGCCGAAAGCACGTACCCCTGGGGAAAGCTGATAGCGCGCGGTATCAATGGTCACGCTGTTGGTAAAGATAGCATCATCCATAATGGCTTTTGGATGGTATTTGTTAGCCAGGACTTTCCCGGATTGGCTGTCAACAACGTAAACGGCAACGTCATAGTCGATAAAGTCCGGGTCTTCTTTAACCTTCGGCTCCAACATCAGCACCGCAATGGTTTTATCGGGGGCATAAGGCCAGACCTTGCAGGTAGAAAACTCGGTATTACTGGTCAGTTTGGCCGCAAAAGGCTTGGCCAAATCCTGCAAAAGCGCCTGGCAATCCGCCAGGGAGGAACAAGAAACCAGGCTCAGCGCCAGCCCCCAAACAACTCGTCTCATTACAGCATTCCCTGTGATTACTTGAATTAGGCGGGAATCTAACCAAAAAGTGTTCGTCAATCCAACCGCTTTTGGAGATTAATAAACAATATTGCTGACACCCATCGCAAACCAGTGCCAGCAACAGGCTGTTATGGCATCAGAACAAGCCGCTGAGCAAACCAATCCCCAGTAAAGATGAACCGCCGCCAATCACCCCTGCCCACCAACGGTTAGTGCTGGAAAGGGTCAGCAGATAGCCGATCCCCAAGCCCACCAGATGAAGCCCTGCCGTTGCGATTACCATACCGGACAGTGCCGCCGCCGAATGAGAGAGCTCAGCACCGTGCGCCAAACCGTGGAAGATGGCAAAAGCGCCAATGATCAACGCGCCGGTTACCGCACGCAATTTCAGCCGCAGCGCCACCATCAGCCCAATGCCCAACAGCGAGGCGGCCACGATCAGCTCGGTGCCAGGCAGCGTTACGCCCGCCATGCCGATCAACGCGCCTGCCAACAACAACCCGGCAAACGCCAGCGGCGCAAGCCACCATTTCTGGGTGTTCATGGCGCTCCAAATGCCCACCAGAATCATCGCCACCAGGTGATCCATCCCGGTCAGAGGGTGGAGCAAGCCTTCGGCGAAGTTTAAAACGTGATGAGTACCGCCATCGTTGCCAACGTGGGCGCAAGCCAGCATCGGGAACAGCGCCAGTACGGATACAGCCACAGCTTTGACATTAATACGCATAGTTATCACCTGTTGATCATCCTTATAGAAAACCAAAAAAATTAACGTGCCCTAACGCGCTGCGGCGATCAACGCCTGCCCCAGCGCCAAACCGCCATCACCGGCAGGCCACTGCGACGGCAGTAACACCTGCAAGCCATCCAGCTGTTGCACCAGCAGTTGGCGCAACAGCTGGTTATGCAATACCCCGCCCGACAGCGCGACGGTATGAATACCGTGCTGCTGCGCCGCCTGCCGGGCCAAAGCGGCAAACCCCTGCGCCAACGCCCAATGGAACGCGTAAGCCCGTTGTGCTGGCGCAGCCCGATAATTCAGCCACTGCTGCCAGAAGGTGGGCAAATCCAACTGCTGGCCGCACAGCGGCAGAGAAACCGGCGGCTGATGGTGCGAGCTTTGTTGTGCCAGCGCTTCCAGCAGGCAGGCGGCTTCGCCTTCCCAAGAAATCTGCGGTGGGACGATTTGCAGCGCAGCAGCCACTGCATCAAACAAGCGCCCGGTGGAAGAGGCCAGCGGCGCATTGATCTGGCGCTCAATCGCCCGCGCCAGAACGCTGCCCTGTGGCTGCGGGATACCTGCTGCTTCCGGCAGCGCCTGCCAGCCGGGTACAAAGCGCAACAGGTGCGCCAGCAGGTTGCGCCACGGCTGCTGCGCCGCCAAATCACCCCCCGGCAGCGCCACCGCAGGCAACCCGCCCAAATGTTCACAATGCTGATAATCCACCAGCAGGCATTCGCCGCCCCAAAGTTGCCCGTCCATACCGTAGCCCAAGCCATCCAGCGCCAACCCGATCACCTTGCCGCCGTCACGCGGCCAGGCATGCTCGGCTAAACAGCTTGCCAAGTGAGCATGGTGGTGAAGCGTTTCCACGCAGGGCATGGCTAAACGCTCGGCCAGCGCTTGGCCCTGCTGATGGCTGAGATAACCGGGGTGAGCATCGATAGCGATCGCCTGCGGCACCACGCCGTAAACCTCCCCGAACAGCGTAATCAGTTGCTGTTGCTGCTGGCAGGTAGCCTCATCGGCCAACGAGCCAAGATGCTGGCTGACCACGGCGCGATCGCCCCACAGCAGGCAGAAGGTATTTTTGGTATCGGCACCCAGTGCCAAAACCGGTGACTGCGCGCTAAAACCGGGCGGCAATGGCAACGCATCGGGCACGTAGCCGCGCGCCCGGCGCAGCATTTCAGTGCCCTGTTGGTTGAAGCGCAGCACCGTATCGTCGGCACGCTGGACGATCTCGCGGTTATGCAGCAACCAGCCGTCGGCAATTTCAGCCAATTCCTCAAGCGCCTGCTGGTTGCTCAGCGCCGGGGGTTTGCCCGACAGATTGCCAGAGGTCATCACCAGCGGGCGGGCAACCTGCTGGAGCAACAGATGTTGCAGCGGATTGGCGGGCAGCATCACCCCCACTTCGCTCAGCCCTAGGGCAATTTCCCGGCACAACGGGCTGTCGGGATGCGCAGGCACCAGCACCACCGGTGCCGCCGGGCTGCGCAGCAGTTTGAGCAACGGCGTAGGGTCTGCCCCCTGCACGCACGCCGCCAGCCAGTCAGCATCCGGCATCATCACCGCCAGCGGTTTGGCCGGGCGACGTTTACGCAAGCGCAGGCGCTGCACCGCCGCTGAATTAGTGGCATCACAAGCCAGATGAAAGCCGCCGATACCTTTGATCGCCAGAGTCTCCCCCGCCAGCAGCGCCTGAGCGGCTCGTTGCAACGCCTCTTCCGCGCTGGCGGTAGCCTTGCCGTTGGCATCGCTCAGCCACAGCTGCGGGCCGCAAGCCGGGCAGGCATTGGGCTGCGCGTGGAACCGGCGGTCGGCCGGATCGTCATACTCCGCCTGGCAGGCAGCACACAGTGGGAATGGCTGCATGGAGGTGTTGGGGCGATCGTAAGGCATCTGCCGAATGATGGTGAAACGCGGGCCACAGTGGGTGCAGTTGATAAACGGGTAGCGGTAGCGCCGGTTGTCCGGCGAATTCAGTTCTGCCAGGCAGGCGTCACAGGTGGCGGCATCGGCCACAATATGGGTATCAAGCTGCCCTGCACCGCTGCTGGCAATGGTGAAATCCTGCGGTTCCTGCGGCCAATGCAGCGGTTGCTGGCTGACGCTGTCGATCCGCGCCAACGGCGGACACTGCAACGGCAAGGCGTGCAGAAAATCCGCCACTTTGGGCGATTGCCAGAGCCGGACGATCACGCCAGCGCCGTCGTTGCTGACGTCACCGTGCAGCTCGAACTGCCGCGCCAGCAGCCAGACGTAGGGGCGAAACCCTACCCCTTGCACCTTGCCTTTCACCCGCAGGCTAATGCCATTAATGTTGGTAGTTGTAGTATCAATATGCGCCATGATATCTAACTACCACTACAACAGGTGGGCACCGGTGTTGACGCCATTGAAGGCGCTGAACGCAGACGCGGCGCATAGGCGAACGCGCCATGGACGGCGCGTTCAGGCGAGACAGGCAGGGACGCCTGTCGTAGCCGGCCGTCATGCGCTGTGGCGGAGTGAAGGTAGCCGCGCAGCGGCCGCCTGATATGGCAAGGGCCGGGGTGCAGGGGGCTGGCTCTTGAGCCCCCTGCTCGGGCGCTTTCACGGTGCCACCTGATAAACGCCAAATCTTGCGCGTCCGAAAAATATGCTTATTCAAACCAACAAACAAAATAGAGCCCTTTATCAAAGAGAACGAGTTAAGCATTAAGCGATATCCCCCTCACCCTAACCCTCGCCCTACAGGGAGAGGGAACTGGTCAGCTAACAAATCCGCGGCAGCGGCTCATCCAACGGCAGATCCAGGCGGCGGGAAACGCCAAATAACCCCACCACATTCACCTGTTGGCGCTCCAACGTGCGGCCAATCATCGCCGCATCACGCCCCTGCGGGTGCTGATGCAGCGCGGCCAACACCTCGGCTTCGGCTTCGGGAGCCACCACCAGCACCAGCTTGCCTTCATTGGCAAAGTTCAGCGCATCCAGCCCCAGTAATTCGCAAATCCCGCGTACTGCGGGTTTCAACGGCAACGCCGCTTCCACAATCTCCATGCCGCAGCCGCTGGCAGCAGCAAACTCATGCAGCACCGCCGTCACGCCGCCGCGCGTGGCATCACGCAGTGCCCGCACACCAGCGATGTTTAACAACGGCGCAATCAGCGGGGCCAGCAGGGCACAGTCGCTGGCCAGTTCGCTTTCCAGCCCCAGCCCTTCACGCAAATTGAGGATAGTTGCGCCATGATCGCCGAGCGTACCGCTGACAATAATGCTGTCGCCCTGGCGGATCTGATGGACGCCCCAATCAACGCTGGCTGGAATGGCACCAAAGCCGGTGGTATTGATAAAAATCTTGTCTGCCGCCCCACGGGGCACCACTTTGGTGTCACCGGTGACGATTTGCATCCCAGCCTGCTGCGCCGTGGTCGCCATCGACTGGACAATGCGCGCCAGCGTGGCAAACGGCAGCCCTTCTTCTAAAATCAGGCCGCAGCTCAGGTAGCGCGGCTGCGCACCGCTGACCGCCACGTCGTTGGCGGTGCCACACACCGCCAGCTTGCCGATGTCGCCACCGGGAAAGAAAATCGGGTCGATCACATAGCTGTCGGTGGATACCGCCAGCCGATCCCCTGCGGCACAAAGCTCACTCAGCGCAATCCGCGCCTGATCTTCCCGCGCGTTCAGGGCCGGATTGGCAAAGGCCTGCAAGAACAGCTCTTCGATCAGGCTTTGCATCGCCCGCCCGCCGCTGCCGTGCGCCAACGTGATCTCGCGTTCATCGTTCGATGTAAGCATTAGGCCGTCTCCCTGCGGTACTGATAATAAGCCGCACAGGCTCCTTCCGATGACACCATCAAGGCACCAAAGGCGTTGCCTGGCGTACACTCTTTGCCAAACAGCGGGCAGGCGTCCGGCTTGCAGCGCCCGGTCAGCACATCGCCACAGCGCGAACGCGGATCGTCCGCCACGCGCTGCGCCTGAGGCTGAAAGCGCCGTTCGGCGTCAAAATCGGCATAGTCCGGCGTCAGTTGTACGCCGGAGTGGGCGATTTCCCCCAAGCCACGCCACTCGCTGCTCGCTTTCAGGCAAAACACTTCCGCCAGCGCCTGCTGTGCCAAGCGGTTACCCTGCTCTGGCACAATGCGCCGATACTGATTTTCCACCGCGCTGTGGCCAGCGCGCAGTTGTTCCAGCAGCATCACCAGCCCTTGCAGAATATCCAGCGGTTCAAACCCGGTGACCACCAGCGGTTTATGGTACTGCTCAGCGATAAAGCCGTAAGGCGCATTGCCGATCACCATGCTGACGTGGCCGGGGGCCAGAAAACCGTCAATCCGTATATCGGGCTGCTGTAACAGGCTGCGCAAGGTGGGGATTAAGGTAATGTGCTGGCAGAACAGGCTGAAGTTGGTCAGCTTACGCTGCCGCGCCTGTTGCAAGGTCAAGGCGCTGGCGGGCATGGTGGTTTCGAAACCCAGCCCGAAAAACACCACTTCACGTTGCGGATTGTCCACTGCCAGTTGCAGGGCATCCAACGGTGAATACACCACCCGAATATCGGCACCGTGCCGCCGGGCATCCAGCAGCGATCCATTGCGCCCGCGCACGCGCATGGCGTCGCCATAGGTGCAGAAAATCACTTCCGGGTGCGCGGCAATCTCCAGGCAGCTATCGATGCGCCCCATCGGCAAGACGCAGACCGGGCACCCCGGCCCGTGGACAAACTCCAGGTTATCCGGTAGCAGCCGATCGAGCCCGAATTTGAAAATCGCATGAGTATGACCGCCGCACACTTCCATGATTTGCAGCGGCAAGCGTTGCTGCGCGGGCATCGAAAGCATCAGTTGGGCAATGCGCTGCAACAACACTCGGGTTAGCGCCGGATCGCGGAATTCATCAACGTAGCGCATCGCTGCCCCCCGGCATCGGGGATTCAAGCCCGACAGCACGCATATGTTCCAGCGCGGCCAGCGTATCCAGCGCTTCCTGTTCGTCGAGCAGGCTCATGGCGAACCCCACGTGTACCAGCACCCACTGGCCGATCAGCGCCTGCGGTGAATCTTCACACACCAACGCGATATTGACCCCGAGCGACACGCCACACACGTCGACCGTTGCCAGTTGATGCAGATCTTCGCCAACCGCGATCACTTTACCGGGTACGCCGAGGCACATTATTGCGCCTCCAGCCAGTCGAGCCAGAGATCCATTCCCTCGCCGCTGGTAGCCGACAAAGCAATCACCTGAATGGCAGGATTAACCTGTCGGGCATAAGCGATGCACTGTTCAACCGAGAAATCGACATAGGGCAGCAGGTCGATCTTATTGATCACCATCAGCGTTGCGGCGGCAAACATATGTGGATATTTGAGCGGTTTGTCCTCCCCTTCGGTGACCGACAGCACCGCCACCTTATGCCGTTCCCCCAGATCGAAACTGGCAGGGCACACCAGGTTGCCGACGTTTTCAATAAACAGCAGGCTGTTGTCTTGCAGCGGCAGGCGATGAACCGCATCGTGCACCATCTGCGCGTCCAAGTGGCAGCCTTTACCGGTATTCACCTGAATCGCCGGTACGCCCGTCGCGCGGATGCGTTCTGCATCGTTGCTGGTTTGCTGATCGCCTTCGATCACCGCGCAGGGTACTTTGCCCGCCAGATATTGCAGGGTGGCCGTCAGCAGGGAGGTTTTGCCGGAACCGGGGCTGGAAACCAGATTCAGCACTAAAATATTCTGCGTGGCAAAGTGTTCACGGTTATGCGCCGCCAAGTGGTTATTTTTACTCAACACGTCCTGTTCAATCTGCAGTAACCGGCGCTGGCCCATGCCGGGCGCATGGCTCCCTGCCTCGCCGTGACCATAATGCAGGTCTTGCGAATGCGGCTGTACCTCCGGCGCAAACGGCTGCGCTTCAGCGCTGGCGTAATGATGATGCACATCGCCCTGATGGTGATAATGGTGGTGGTGATGGTGATGGATCGTGACTGCCTGATGGGCATGTGCGTGATGATGGTCGTCATCATGATGGTGGTGATGATGCTCATCCCCTTCGATGTATTTTTCTCCACTGGCGCAACCGCAAGTCGTACACATAAAATGTAACCTCTTAAAATTATTCCACTTCTAATTGTTTTAATCGCAGGCTTTCGCCGCTCTCAATACGTAAAGCGTGGCCGCCGCACTGTGGGCAACCGGCGTCATGCCGCTCGCTCGTCACGCTGGTGCTGCAACTCCAGCACCAGGCGCGCGCTGGTTGATAGCTCAGATGCAACTGGCAGCCTTCTGCCAGCGTATGGCGGCTGGCGCTGGCGAAGCTAAAGCGCAGTGCGTGCTCTTCAATACACGACAGCGCGCCGATCTCCAGCCACACCGCCGTCACCCGCCGGGCACCGTGCTGCAACGCCTGCTGCTCAATCAGTTCCATGGTGCTCAGGCACAGGCTGATTTCATGCATCGGTCAGTTCCCCCTTGGCAGGCGAAACAACGCGCGCCGCGCCGGATTACTCGGAATACTGCCGTCTACCACCGGTAGCGATAGCGCCATACGCGCGCTGTTTTCCGCCAATGCCAGCGCCTGCTCGGCCCCCAGCGAACTCTCCAGCGGCGACATCAGCGAGCAGGCCAGATATTGCCCACAACCACCGATCTCGCCCAGGGTAAAACTGACGTTGCCGCAGGGCAGCGCCAGCGCCAGTTTTTCGCCGATCTGGCGCGGTTCCCACCGCTGCTGCGGGCCTGGGAGCACCATCAGGCTCAGCATCCAGGGCGTGAGCATGCAACCGACCCACTGCTGTTCAAACAGTTGAAACCCACAGGCGCGAATCGGCATCTGCGAATGGAAAAACGGCAGATCGCGCATACCATTGGCTGCGACAGCCTGAAACGCCGCCTCCAGCAGCGGGGCCGGGCTGGTTTGAAAGCCGCTAACAGCATCGGGCATCGGCGGCCTCCTTGAGCGAGATCGGCACACCGCTGCATTGCAATGCCACCAGCACCTGCGCCAAGGCCGGTTCAATCGCCTGAGAGACCCGCGGGCTGAGGCCGATTCCCGGCTCCAGCGATTCCGGCACCACGCCAACCAGCGTTAAGCGCTGCGGGAACTCCTCCGTCAGCCGCAGCGCCATCAGCACGTCCGATAAGCCCAACTGATGCGGTGAAATCTTGCGGGTGAACAGCGCGGGGATCTGTTCATCGTGCAACACCACTACGCTACCCGGTGCGTGGCCGGTCAGCACCGCATCGGCCACGATCAGATGATCGCGATCGGCCATCACTTCCATCAGTTCCATACCTGAGGTGCCGCCGTCCAGCACGTCAACGTAGGCCGGTAGCACAAAGCGCTGTTCCAGTGCTTCGATAATGCGCACGCCGACCGCTTCATCGCTCAACAACAGATTACCGATACCTAGTACCAGAATACGCATCACAGCACCTTGACTCGGGTGACTTCATTGCCGGTGGTGTCCACGATATGTACGGCACAGGACATGCAGGGATCGAAAGAGTGAATGGTTCTCACCACTTCCAACGGTTTAGCCGGATCGGCCACCGGTGTGCCCACCAGCGAACGCTCGTAAGGGCCGGGCTCGTCGTTATGGTTGCGTGGCCCGGCATTCCAGGTGGAAGGCACCACCGCCTGATAATTGGCGATCTTGCCGTCTTTGATCACCACCCAATGGGATAGCGAACCGCGCGGTGCTTCGATAAACCCGACGCCGCGAATTTCGCCGCTCAACGGGATATTGGGCCGGATAAAGGTTTCGTGATCGCCTTTGCCGATGTTTTCTACCAGCGCCTGCCACTGCTGGCCGAGGGTTTCATGCAGCACGCAGGCATGCACCGTACGCCCGACGATCCGCCCCAAGGTTGATGGCAGTTGTTCGGCGGTTAGCGCGTGACCGGTCAAGGTTTGATAGGCACCGTTGACGCGGCCGAAGTATTTCTGCGTCGGCTGATGTTCTGCCTGTAAGCTGCACATCAGCCAGGCCAGCGGCCCCATTTCCACCGCTTTGCCGTAGAAGGTCGGCGATTTCACCCAGGAATATTTGCCGTCTTCCTGCCAGCCGGTGTAATTCGGCCGCGTCAGCCCTTCCCACGGCGCTAGCGGCTGATCGTCCTGATACCAGGCATGTTTACCGCTTTCCTGAATGCCATTCACCAGATAAGCATCGCGCTGGTTGGCGATCGGGCGGAATTTGCCGTTTTCCAAGAAGCCACCCGGCAGCAGGTAAGTGTCACCTTTGCGATCGGTTGGCAGCTCCGGCAGGCAAAGATAGCAGTCCGCCCCTTTGCCCAGCGCCAGCCAGCCCGGATAGTGCGCCGCGATCACCGCGCTATCCACCAGATAAACCTGTTCGATAAAGTCGCCGAGGCGATCGATAAAGGTTTTCAGGTACATCAGGCGTTCAAGGTTCAGCACGCTAGGGGCATCCAGGTTGATCGGGTTAGCCACCCCGCCCACCGCCAGGTTCTGGATATGCGGCGTTTTGCCCCCCAGAATAGCGACGACCCGGTTAGCATCGCGCTGGCATTCCAGCGCTTGCAGGTAGTGCGCAACGGCGATCAGGTTGACTTCCGGCGGCAGCGCCATCGCCGAGTGCCCCCAGTAGCCGTTAGCAAAAATGCCCAGTTGGCCGCTGGCTACCAGATCTTTAATCTTTTGCTGCACGCGGCTGAATTCGGCGGCGCTGTTAAGCGGCCAGTTCGACAAGCCGCTCAGCAGTTCGGCGGCTTTTTGTGGGTCGGCCTTCAGTGCCGAGGTGATATCGACCCAGTCCAGCGCCGAGAGCTGATAAAAATGCACGATGTGATCGTGAATGCTGTGGGCCGCCAGAATGATGTTGCGGATATACTGCGCGTTAACCGGCACTTCCATCCCCAAGGCATTTTCCACCGCCCGCACCGAGGCCAAGGCATGGGTGGTGGTACAGACGCCACAGATACGCTGGACGATCATCCAGGCATCGCGCGGATCGTTACCTTGCACAATCTCTTCCATGCCGCGCCACATGGTGCCAGAAGACCAGGCTTTAACCACCTTGCCGTCTTCGATTTCGCAGTCAATCCGTAAATGCCCTTCAATGCGGGTTACGGGATCAATGGTGATGCGTTGGCTCATGCTCTACCTCTATCTGGTTGTTTTCATGCTTGTGTTGCTGCGCAGGCAGCACCGGTAACAACCTGATCAACAGGATGTACGCACACACTTCTATCGCCACAAAGCCGATGGAGATCAGCAGTTCGCTGGCGGTCGGAAAATAGCCGTAACCGTTGCCGGGATCGTAAGCCAGCAGTGAGTAGTTCAGCCGCCACAGGGCCGCCCCACAGATCATGCTCAGCGCACCGATAAACAGCAGGCGTGAATCTCTGCGGTTCCGTTTCCAGCGGAACAGCAGCAGCGGCAACAGCATCAGACCGATTTCCAGCCAGAAAGAGAGGGCGAAACGATCGAGATGCCACAGGTAGCCGGTCTTATGGCGGTAAATCAGTTCGCCAAAGCGCAGCACGATAAACAGCAGCAAAATGGCATCAATGATGTAGGTCATGCGGGTAAACAGCGGCGTTTCCCGCGCCCCTTTGCCCAACAGCCCCGCCTGCACCAGCGAGCCTTCGAAGATCACAATCGAGAACCCCAGGATGCCCGCGGTCAGCAACGAGAACAGCGGTAGCATTTCGTAGCTTTGCCACAGCGGATGCACCTTGATGCCTGCGGCAATCATCAACGACCCCATCGACGACTGGTGCATCGCGGGCAGCAATGCGCCCAACGCAATGATCAGGAACATGGCTTTATTCAGCCATTTGAGCGACACCTTCCAACCCAGGCGTTCAAACAGCGCCGGGGCAAATTCCAGCGCCACCACGCCGATGTAGATCGTCATACAGACCGCGGTTTCAAACAGCACGGAAGAGGTGTTGAAATGACCGGGAATGTAAAAGTAAGGCAGGTTCCAGTAGCGGCCGACGTCAATGGTGATCGACAGCCCACCCAGCGTATAGCCGAACAGGCTGGCCAATAGCGCCGGGCGCACCAGCGGATGGTATTCGCCCCGGTTAAACACATACACCGCCCAGGCCAGCGCCCAACCGCCGCAGGCCAGACCGGTGCCCACCAGCAGATCGAAGGCAATCCAGATCCCCCACGGATAGCCACCGTTCAGATCGGTCACCGAACCCAACCCCAGCACCAGGCGTTTCAGGATCAGCAAGGCGCACAGCACTACAAAGGGAGCCAGCAGCATCACCGGCCAGCTCACCAACCGCCCGCCAAGCGCGCGCGTTTTATGCGTCGTCATGTTCGTCTTCCTTCTCATCACGGCGCTCTTTACGCGTGTTGCGGTGCGCCAGCAAGGTAATGCCGGTCAGGGCGGCCAGTGGCAGCACCATGCCGCTGTACAGCGAGTGCTGCACATGCTCGGAGCGCGCGCCGGTCGACAGAGGTTCCAGCGGCGGCAGGCCCAGCTTTTCGAAAGGCACCCCGGTCAGCACCAGCACCTGCGTCCCTCCCCCTTCGTCTTCGCCATACAGATGTGGCTGGTAATGTGGGATCGCGTGTTCATAGTGGTCATCGGCCTGCACGGTCTGCCGTGGAAAGCGGTAGCTTTCACCGGGTTTGCGCGCCAGACGCTGTTTCGCCTCCGCCAACAGGTGCTCGCGGGTGCCGAAGATCACCGCACCGGTCGGGCATACTTCCACACAGCCGGGCAGCCCGCCCTGATCCAGGCGCTCAACGCCTTTCTGGTTGCACAGTTCGCACTTGTGGATTTGGCCGAACGGGTTGTCGTAGTCGTATTTCGGCACGTTGAACGGGCAGCCGACCATGCAATAGCGGCAGCCGGTACAAACATTGGGGTTGTAATGCACAATGCCGGTTTTCGGGTGTTTGGTCAGCGCCTGCACCGGGCACACCGAAACGCAGTTGGGATCAACACAGTGCATGCACTGCTTTTTGATATAGGCATAGCCATCTTCCAACTGGTCTTTATGCTGGCCGCTGCCGCTGCTCCACACCTGGATAATATTGTTGGTATAGGGGCTGAGCTTATCGTTATTCGACCAGGTGGCCTCATTGCCCGCATAGGCATAAGTTTCGCCATGCGCCTGGAAATCGGTATGGTTGATCTGCTGGCATTTGCTCACGCAGGCCTGGCAGCCGACACACAGGGTTGAGTCATACAGCATCCCCAGCGAGTCTGGGATCGGTGGCTTATTCTCTGCACCGGCCACCGCCGGAGGTACGCCTCCCACCATTATCGCGCTACAGGAGGCCAGTTTTAGAAAATTACGTCGGTTCACGGCTTACTCCTTGCGCGGCGGCTGATCGTCGTCTTTGCGCTGCTGTTTTTGCTGCCGCCCCAGTTCCCGCACCGTCATCAGGCTGACGCCTGCCACCAGCCCGACCACGCCCCCCAGCAGGCCGATCGCCGAGGCGCTGACGTGGCCGCCTTCGGCATTCTGCACCGCCGGTTTGGCGTAGCGCGGGGTGGGGTTTTCAACGTTCGCCAGTTGAGCAATGCCCTTGGTAAAGCCGATCCCCTGCTCATTGCAGCCGTAACAGGGGTGGCCGATACCCACCGGCCAGATGCCGCCGCCGACGTCGCAGAATTCCAGCGTTGAGCAGTTGCCGTAGGTTTCCGGCCCTTTGCAGCCAAGATGATAGAGACACCAGCCTTGGCGGTGCCCGTCGTCACCGAACTCTTTAGCGAAACGCCCGGCGTCAAAGTGCGGGCGGCGTTCGCAGTTTTCGTGGATCAGGCGGCCATAGGCAAATTCGGGGCGGTTTTTGGCATCCAGCGCCGGTGGCCGTTGGTAGGTGATGATGTGTGCGACCGTTGCCAGAAAGTTATGCGGGTTGGGCGGGCAGCCAGGAATATTGATCACGGTTTTGCCCGGCAGCACGTCCTGTAGGCTGACCGCACCGGTCGGGTTAGCACCGCTGGCAGCAACGCCACCCCAGGCCGCGCAGGAGCCGATGGCGATCACCGCCGCAGCATGCTCTGCCGCTTTGCGGATATGCTCGACGATCGGTTGGCCCGCCACCATGCAGTAGATGCCGCCGTCTTTCATCGGGATCGAACCATCAACCACCAACACATATTGGCCTTTGTATTGCTCGATAGCGCGGTGCTTGTTCTCCTCTGCCTGCTCACCAAAAGCGGCGGAGAGCACTTCGTGATACTCCATGGAGATCACGTTGAGCAGCAGGTTTTCGATCGTTGGGTGGGTCGCACGCAGTAATGATTCCGTACAGCCAGTGCATTCCTGAGCACCGATCCAGATCACCGGTGGCCGCTGTGGTGCCCCTACTGATTGTGCTATCTCGGCAGCGGCCTTGTTGTTGAGCCCCATGGTGGCGGCCAGAGCCGCACAAAGTTTCATAAAATCACGGCGATTAACGCCATCTTGGAAAAATGACTGACTCTCCCTTAGCATTATTATTTATCCCCTGTTTATAACGCTATAAAACGCCGATAAATGAACGGGCGGTTAATTTTTTGTTATATGCAGGGTGGCTGGTGTTGATCTCTATCAACCTTTAATGGGTTAATCATTAATATTTTCATAACATGAATAAAATCGCTTCAGCAAAAAATATTTAGCTTGCAACTCTTCACCGTTGTCAGTAATAACCTTAAATAAACAAGAATAAATCTCATTATTGATTTAATAAGGTTCCCCACACACAGTCGTTATAAAAAGTTAACTATCACCTGCCGTAATAAACTCAATATGCTTATCAAAACACCCAAATAGAAATGACGATCAACACGTTCATTTTTTAAAGGCGTGCGGGTTGTTATTTTAAAAAATTAACTTGTAAATGAGTCAATTACCTTCAAAATCGATATGACTTACGGTGCCAAAAACTTGACTTCAAACAAACATTGGTAACGGCATCAAGGTATAGTAAGGGTATTTATCCGTAACGTTGTGAGCCGGTGTGAAATACCCTGATAGCAGATGAATAACACTCGCCGCATGAAATTATTAAATCACAGCCGACTCTATTATTTTGCAAGAAAGATTCATATTCCTTACGTAAATAAGATTAATGCATCAATCCAGGATTGCCCTACGCCCAACACCAACGGGCAAATAAAACAGCTTGATTAAAACAGGCTTTAAGAGGGAAGCATTTATGAACGATATTCAGAATCCGGATCTTCTCAATAACCCCATCAGCCGACGAAAACTGCTCAAAACCGGCAGCGCTGCCGGTTGCTTACTGGCTGCCACATCGGGGCTGGTTTTACCGTTCCGTAAAACTGCCGCCGCCGAAAACCCACCCAACAGCGAGCCCCAGGCAGACAAAGTGGTCTGGAGCTCTTGCACCGTCAACTGCGGTAGCCGCTGTGCCCTGCGCCTGCACGTGCGTGACGATGAGGTGTATTGGGTAGAAACCGACAATACCGGCAACGATGAATATGGCGACCATCAACTGCGCGCCTGCCTGCGCGGGCGCTCGATCCGCCGCCGCATGAATCACCCGGATCGCCTGAAATACCCGATGAAGCGCGTCGGGAAGCGCGGCGAAGGCAAATTCGTTCGCATCAGTTGGGATGAGGCGCTGGATACCATCAGCGGTAAGCTCAAGCACACGCTGGATGAATACGGAAATGAAGCGGTACACGTGCTGTACGGCACCGGGGTGGACGGCGGCAATATCACCAACTCCAACGTGCCTTACCGGCTGATGAACTCCTGCGGCGGCTTCCTTAGCCGCTACGGCAGCTACAGCACCGCACAAATCACCGCCGCCATGCCCTATCTGTATGGTGCGCAACAGGGCAATAGCCCGGATGATATCGCCAACAGCAAGCTGGTGGTGCTGTTCGGCAACAACCCGGCGGAAACCCGCATGAGCGGCGCGGGCGTCACCTACTATTTGGAACAGGCCAGAGAACGTTCCAACGCGCGCATGATCGTGGTCGACCCGCGCTACACCGACACCGCCGCAGGCCGGGAAGACGAGTGGATCCCGATCCGCCCAGGCACCGACGCTGCTTTAGTCTCCGGCATCGCCCATGTGCTGATTAGCGAAAACTTGGTGGACCAGGCGTTCCTCGATAAATACTGCATTGGCTATGATGAGAAAACCCTACCCAGCAGCGCACCGAAAAACGGCCATTACAAAGCCTATATTCTTGGCCAGGGCGCAGATGGCATTGCCAAAACCCCCGCCTGGGCCGCGCGTATTACCGGCATCCCGGCAGCGCGCATTATCCAGCTAGCGCGTGAAATCGGCATGACCAAACCGGCATATATCTGCCAGGGCTGGGGGCCGCAGCGCCATGCCAACGGGGAGCAAACCGCGCGCGCGATCGCCATGTTACCGATCCTGACCGGCAACGTCGGGATTAACGGCGGTAACACCGGCTGCCGTGAAGGCTCCTTTGATCTTGGCGTGGAATGGTTTGACATGCTGACCAATCCGGTACAAACCAAGATTTCTGTTTACACCTGGACCGATGCCATCGAACGTGGCACGCAAATGACCGCCAAACGCGACGGCATTCGCGGCAAAGACAGGTTGGATGTGCCGATCAAGTTCATCTGGTGTTATGCCAGCAATACGCTGATCAACCAGCATGGCGATATCAGCCGTACACACCAAATCCTACAGGATGACAGCAAGTGCGAAATGATCGTCGGCATCGAGCACTTTATGACCTCCTCCGCCAAATATTGCGACATTCTGCTGCCCGACCTGATGCCGACCGAGCAGGAAGATCTGATCCCCCATGAGTCGGCCGGGAATATGGGCTATGTGATCCTCGGGCAGCCTGCCACTTCACGCAAATTTGAACGTCGCCCGATTTATGAAATCCTGTCGGAAGTGGCCAAGCGCGTGGGTAAAGAAGCCGAACAGACCTTCACCGAAGGCCGCAACCAGCAGGAGTGGATCCAATATCTCTGCGAGAAAACCCGTGAGCGCAACCCGGACATGCCGAGTTACGAAGAGCTGAAAACGGTGGGGATTTATAAGCGCAAATGCCCGCAGGAACATGTGGTGGCTTTCCGCGAGTTCCGCGAAGATCCGCAGGCCAATCCGCTGAAAACGCCGTCGGGCAAGATTGAAATCTACTCTGAACGACTGGCGGAAATTGCTGCCACCTGGGAATTGGCCGCTGAAGATGTGATCCACCCGCTGCCGGTGTACGCCGCCGGTTTTGAAAGCTGGGAAGATCCGGCCCGCAGCCAGTTCCCACTGCAACTGTTCGGCTACCACTACAAAGCCAGAACCCACTCCAGCTACGGCAATATTGACGTGCTGCAACAGGCCTGCCCGCAGGAAGTGTGGATCAACCCTCTGGATGCACAAGCGCGCGGCATCAAGCATGGCGACAGAGTCAGGGTATTCAACAGCCGGGGTGAAACGCGGCTCCAGGCCAAAGTCACCCCACGGATTATGCCCGGCGTCACCGCCATGGGCCAAGGTGCCTGGCTGGTGGCCGATATGTTTGGGGATAAGATCGATCACGGCGGCAGCGTGAATATCCTCACCAATCAGCGCCCTTCCCCATTGGCCAAGGGAAATCCGCAACATACCAATCTGGTTGAAATCGCTAAATTGTAAGGGGGATTTAGGGGCTGGGCTGAACGGGTCGGCCCCTGTTTCTGCTAAAACCTATCTTGACTCTGGGATGGCTTACAGCCGACGTAATTGTAGGCCTTCTTTGCTATGGCTAATCTCCAGGCGTTTATTACTGGGGTGTTGAGCAATACACAGTTCGCCAAAGAGTACCACTTCGTAGCCTAACGCTTTTTTTACTAAATTCATCAGCCGGTTACGCTTTCCTATCATTCCTTTCATATAGTCACCCCAAACTTCAAACAAAATTGCGGGGTGGCCGGAATGCGCTAACCATTGGCGCGCGCCTTTTAAGACTTCAAGCTCTAATCCTTCAACATCAATTTTGACCAGATTTGCCTTGGGTAACGAGAGCGTGTCGAGCGTCGATATCTTTACGCGTTCAGTTTCTTTAATGGTTGAGCTGAGAAGGTTTTGTTGTGCGCGAATATCTGCATCCAGCGATAAAGCCCCCAAATTTTGCTCGGTTAAAATATCAAGAACCGGGACATCAATCTCGCCGTCAATATCCCCTATTGCCATATGGTAGGCATAACAATTACTAAGATTGTTACTGAGCAAGCTGGCACAAAGTTGATAGAACACCTGGCGCTGTGGCTCAAAGGCATACAATTTACCGTTTTGAGGCAGAATTCTCTTGCCCATAGGAACAGCATAAGCGCCAATATTTGCACCAATATCAACAATAACGGGTTCTTCAATGCCCTCAATTAACACCTGCGATATTTGTAATGTCGCCGGTTCCCACATCTCCCCTTTACGAAGTTGTGTATTGATCATGTCAGGCCCAGAGGTCAGCAGAAAATTCACATCGCCTACTCGGTATAATGAAATCGTTGAGTCTGATGTTGCTTGATTTTGGGTAGGCTGTGTCCCTCAATTAAAAATGGTATACTGATCACCTAATTTTCAAACAGTTATCGCTATGGCTCGCTACGATCTTCCTGATGCTGCATGGGCACTCATCCTGCCATTATTACCTCCAGAACGCTCTCAGCGCCCTGGGCATCCCTATAGTGAACACCGTAAAGTCATCAATGGCATGTTTTGGGTGCTGTGCTCTGGGGCTCCCTGGCGTGATTTACCCGAACGCTATGGGTCATGGAAAACCGTCTACAACCGTTTCAACCGGTGGGCAAAAAAAGGCATCATTAACTCTATATTCAATAAGTTACTGTCCATTCTTGATGAGCATAAGCTGCTCGACTGGTCGGCTATCTCTCTGGATGGTAGCAATATTCGTGCAATGCGTTGTGCTGCCGGTGCCCAAAAAAACATCCCGATATCGCCAGTGATCATGGCCTGGGTCGCTCACGAGGCGGTTATGGCACCAAAATCCATCTGGCAACAGACGGAAACGGGCTCCCTTTAAATATCGTGCTGAGTGCGGGTCAAGCTCATGAAAGTCAGTTTGCGCTACGGTTATTAGATGGCATCGGCGTTCTAAGAAAAAATGGTTTTATGAAGCGTCGAGGCAAGGCCGTTCTCGCTGATAAAGCCTATTCAAACAAGGCATTACGTAGTGACTTAAAGCGGAGTGGTATCAAGGTCGTTATTCCGCATAAGTCGAATGAGAAGGCCAGTACAGATGGACGAACCCGATTTGATAAAGAGATTTATCGTAGGCGCAATGTTGTAGAAAGAAGCTTTGGTTTGCTGAAAGAAAACCGCCGCATAGCGACACGTTATGAAAAGACGGCGAGGAACTACCTGTCGATGGTTCAACTGGGCTGTATTCGGCTGTTTTTACGACGAATATGTAATTGAGGGACACAGCCTAGTATTCATGGGCAATTACCTCTATGCCATAATTGTTGTGAGCTCGCCGAAGAAGAGCAGTGACTTTAAATTATACCACTTTATAAAGTAAATAGCGGATCCCCTGAACCAACCGATTATAAGTGATCGACTAGAAATCCCATTTACAGCGCTATATTGACATCATTTACCCTAGAGAATTCTGCATTGTTTTATTGTTGCCAATCTCACTCATCCGAGCCTCCAGAATTCTTATCAAGGCTGAATTAATGGTTTCTTAGACATGCTGATTTTCAGTGGTTCTTTGCCCGCAACGCGTGTGGCAGTGCTTGAGTTTGCTCCGATTTTCCTGCGCGCCTGTTATTGAGTGAGAGCCAACGCGGTTTATTTCTCTGTCGCGATATGATGTGCCAAATACCCCTTCAATTAGTAATGATTTTTATCAACTCATCGGTATTCTTTCCATGATACGGGTTTTGTCATCAGCCGGTTTAATATATATTTCATTCACTGAAAACATAACTACTTAGGGGTAGAAAACGATATCCATGCCATGCTTCCCCCTTGATTTTATTTCAAAAATATAAATCAAGGCATCACATAAAACAAAATATCATCTCCCAATATCCAGAAGCTCACTTTACAATCCGCCGCATTAAGAAAGTAATAACCTTCTTAATAAAACGGTGTTTTATCACTCACCATAAAAGTAAATCAGGATATACGCACACCAGAGATCATTTTCAGGACTTTATTCCAGAGATTGATTTCAGAAGAATGAAACCAAAAGATACGTAGCAAGATAGTGACCTTAACATTCGCAATATGACCCTGCGCAAGATAGAACCATCACTCATCGCTTAACGTTTTCACTCTATTCTTCTCTATATCCACACCAGGTGTAAATATTTATTATTTACATAAACCTATGCTCCCTGTGGCACATATATCTATGCCACACAACCTCTCCGGATATCCGGAATATAATTATCTCTATAAGGAAATATGATGCGTAAGATTTTATCAACCATGACCCCAGTTGCTCTGTTGCTGTTGGCTAGCGCTGGTGGCGCTCAAGCGGCATCTAACGCCCAAATCACTATCACAGGTACCGTTGTTGCTGCAACCTGTGACGTCAGCCTGTCTACCAACAATCTGGATCTGGGCAACTATACGCCAGCCGACTTTACTGCGGTAGCAACGCCAATCGTAGCAAGCCAGAAGGCATTCACCGTCGGTGTCAACAACTGCCAGACTCCTCTGTCTGGTGGCGATACCGCTAATCTGGTGGTGACTGGCCAGACTCTAGGCGGTAACCCGAATATCTTTAACGGCACTGGCACCAACACCGGTGTGATGCTGCGCCTGGCTTCTGCTCCAGCAGGGACTTATATCAAGAGCGGAGACAAACTGTTGGTGGCGACTGCTGGCGCAACTCCAGCACAAGGCGACTTCAACGGTAAAACTCTGAGCCTGCAGGCGGGTCTGGCATCAACCACGACCACCGGGGTGGATATCGGTGCTATCAACGCTCCAATCCTGTTCAGCTTTGCCTACAACTGATTTATCCCAGGGGGCAGTTCATGCCCCCTAATTCTCGCACTCAGGAATCGTTATATGTCCCGTATCTTCTCACTGTTCTCAGTATTGTTCGCTTCGCTACCTTTACTTGCTGTGGCTCAAACCGGTGGTTTTGGTATCAACGCAACCCGCCTGATTTACCCCCAGGGCGCTGACAGTATCAGTGTCACAGTGCGCAATACCATGGCCACACAACCGTACCTGGTGCAGACCAGAATCAGCGGTTCACAGGATGGAAGTCAGCCAGCGCCGTTTCAAACCCGGCCACCGCTGTTTCGCCTGGAACCCAATAGCGTTAATCAGATCCGTATTGTGGCGCAAGGAGCAACCTTGCCGACCGATCGTGAATCGGTGTTCTATTTCCATGCCAGCGCTATTCCTGCCAGCACGGCCCCCCAATCCAGCAATCAACAGACCGGGGTACACGGCGCTGCTCAATTTGGGATCGGTAACATCATAAAAATGTTCTATCGCCCAAACAATCTGCCTTCTACCTCCCTGGCAGCACAACAGAATCTGCAGTTTTCCCGCGGCAAAGGGGGAATTCAGGTCAGTAATAACTCGCCGTACTTTGTCAGCTTTGCCGAGATCAGCATTGGTGGGCAGGCACTCAAATTGGACACGCCTGCGGCCCTTATGCTGGCACCGTTCAGCAGCCATACCTACCCAACGGCAAAGACGCAGGGCGCAGTACAGTGGAAAACCATTAACGATGAAGGTGGGATCAGTGCGTTCAATCATAACCTGTCATAAGAGAGCTATTCTGCTGGCAATGTGGGCGCTGTCGGCCCTGGTTGGCACGCCTGCTCAGGCAGTAACGCTCAATTTTTCCGCTATACTCAACCCAGGAACATGCACCTTTAACCTGGATAAAAGCACGCTGGCGCTGGATTCTGTTCACCTGTCACAGTTAGCACCTGCAACCTTGCAGGCCGCCCAGCCCTTTACCCTTACCGTGCAGGATTGCAGCGGAACCGATGCCGCCCTTGCTCCGGTGGTCAACGTCAGCGGTGATGGGATCGCACGCGATAGCAAATGGTTATTCCGTAGCAGCGACTCCACCACTTCCGGTGTGGGAGTCATGCTGGTGAAGACGGATGTGCCACCCGGTTATGGCAGTACAGAAGTCAAAAATGGAGACAATATCCCGCTGGCAGCAGCAGGGGTAAATCCCCCCGATCAGAACATCAGGTTTTATGCCGGGATCACCTGCGGCAGCCTGGCATGCACCAGCGAACGCCCAACGCCGGGTACCCTGACGGCGCGTGTCCTGTTTAACCTGGCCTATCGCTGAGGCTGCTATGTTCTTGACTCATCTTTATCGTGCGGTGGCTATTAGCGGTTTGTGTTTGCTGAGTTCAGCCCCCACCCTGGCAGCACAGAGCCCTGCTGGCGGGATCAGCCTGAGCCAGACTCGGGTGATCTTTTTATCTACTGATAAAGCGCAAACCTTGGCGGTGAAAAATACCGCTAAGCAGAGCTACCTGATCCAAAGCCGGGTGCAGCAAACGCCTGACGATAGCACCGCAGCGCCTTTTATCGTGACGCCACCGGTGTTTTCACTTAAACCCGACAACCAGCAGTTGCTGCGGATTATCCCGCAGGGTACTGCCCTGCCCGCCGATCGCGAGTCACTGTTTTACCTTGCCGTTATCGCCATACCCGCTCACTCCGGTAAAGAGCTCCCCATGGTTCGGGTTTCTATGGGGGTACGTTTTGTGATCAAACTGTTTTATCGCCCGGCAGATCTGAAAATGGCGCCAACTTGTGGCCTACGGCTAAGTTCGGCAATGAACGGTGTGCGGATCGAGAACCCGACGCCCTATTTCCAGACGTTAGGGCACCTGAAATTCAACGGCAAGCCCGTCAACCTTGATGCCCAGCCATCAATGCTGGCCCCGATGAGTGCGCAGAATTACACGGCTCAGGGGCAAGTCACACAGGCCGAATGGCAGACGGTGACTGATTACGGTGGGTTATCCACCCCATGCCAACAGACTCTCTCCTCGCTATAGGAAACATCATAATGAACGTTTTACTTCGTTGGCGCTTTGTCGGTCTGGCCTTTTGTCTGTTAATGGCCGGTGTCAGTACCGTTCACGCACAGACCCCCCCTGATCCGAAGGGGATTTCCTTTCAGGTGCTGCGCGTGATTTATCTTGAGAGCGACAAAAAAGGGGTCACCCTGACGGCCAATAACACCACCCCTTATCCCTATCTGATGCAGTCGTGGATACAACCGGTTGATCCAGCGACCGGCAATGTGGCCGAGGGCGAACATCCTGCCATGCCGTTTATTGTCACCCCACCGCTGGCGCGTCTTGAGGCCAATAGCGATCTGACGCTGCGTATTCGCCGTAATGGCGAGGCGTTACCGGCCGATCGTGAATCGGTGTTCTTTATCTCGATGAAAGCGATCCCCGCCCAGGCGGCACCGGACCAGCGCACGGAAGAGAAGCAGATGGTGCTGACGGTCATCAGCAATATGAAAGTGTTTTACCGCCCGGCAGGGCTGGTTAAACGTGCCGTTGCCGACATGGCCCCTAAGCTGCAATTCCGCCGTGAGGGGAACCAATTGATTGTAGAGAACCCGACACCCTATTGGCTGACATTCTCACACCTGAAGGTAGGAACAGCAGCGCTGGATAAGGCGCAGTTGCGCTTGATGGTTCCCCCTAAAGGCCAGCAGCGTTACGCCCTGCCAAGCGCTGCCGCTGGCAACGTAGCATGGCGACTGATTGATGAAGATGGTTGGGATACCCCCACCGAGCAGTGCCCCCTGTAGGTTTCTCTAAAATAACACAATAAAAACAATTACCTGGATTTCGTTATAGACATGATAATAATGACAACACGACATACCGAACTCACATTATTGCCGGTGCTGGCAGGAGCAACACTCCTGGTAGGTAGCCCAGCCATAGCCCAAGACTATTTTGACCCTGGGTTACTTTCCTTGGGGGGAACCAACGCGGCCGCTGTGGATCTGAGCACTTTTGGAACATCGGGGAAAACGCCGCCAGGCACCTATACCGTCTCTTTGTTTATCAACCAGATAGACCAGGGGCAACACACCTTGGTATTCGAGGCGAATGGTAATGGCGATATTCAGCCGCAACTCACGCCAGATTTCCTGCACCAATTGGGCGTGAACACGCAGGCTTTGCCGACCTTTGCCGGGTTATCAGCGGAAAAACCCGTTGACGATCTTGCAGCCCTGATTCCTGAGGCAACAATCCAGTTTGATTTTGCCCAGTTGCGCCTGGATATCAGCATCCCGCAGGTGGCGATGCAGCCTAATGCGCAAGGGTCGGTTAACCCCGATTTATGGGATCACGGAGTGCCTGCACTGCTGTTCAACTATAACCTGAATGGCGGGCGCAACTGGCAGAATGAACAAGCTGGCATGGAAAGTAACACCCAGACTAACCTGTTTGCCAACGTGCAAGGCGGTGCTAACTGGCAAGCCTGGCGTCTTCGTAGCAACATGACCTACTCTCGCAACACCAATAGCCAGAGCAATATGGCGGGGCCAACCACCCAGAGCACCCAGTTCTCCAACACTTATCTGCAGCGCGATATCAAACCGTGGAGCTCAGAAATTCTGCTAGGGGAAAGCAACACTGAAAGCGACGTGTTTGACAGCATCCCGTTTCGCGGGGTCAAGCTTAATTCCAGTGACGATATGCTGCCCAGCAGCCTGCGCGGTTTTGCGCCGATCATCAGCGGCATTGCGCAGACCAACGCACGCATCACGGTGAGCCAGAACGGTAATGTCGTCTATCAGACGTACGTTGCGCCAGGGCCATTCCGTATCAATGATCTGTTCCAGACCGGGCAAGCGGGTGACTTGTTGCTCACCATTAACGAGGCCGATGGCACCGTCCGCACCCAGACGCTGGCCTTTTCATCGCTCCCGGTGATGCGGCGGCAGGGCAGCCTGAAATATGAAGTGACGGCAGGCCGTTACAACGGGGGTATCACGGTCGGTTCACAGCAGGCGGAGTTTGTGCTGGGCACAGCCATTTATGGCTTGCCCCACGATGTCACCCTGTATGGCGGCACGCTGCTGGCCAAAGATTATGCCTCCGCCGTGGCAGGCAGCGGTTTCTCATTGGGTAGCTTCGGTGCGCTGTCGGCAGACATCACCGCCTCCAACGCCAAACTGCACGGGCAGGACGATCATCAGCAAGGCTATTCTTACCGGCTGCGTTATGCCAAAAGCCTGCTGAGTACCGGCACGGCGGTGGATCTGACCGCTTACCGCTACTCGACTCGCCACTATTACAGTTTCTCTGACTTTAACAATCTCGGCTTCCAGCTCAGCGATGGGCAAGTCCCTTGGGCGCTGGAACGCCAGCGCTCCAATTTCCAGGTGCGGCTCTGTCAGCAACTGGACTCATGGGGTTCACTGTATCTGTCCGCCTCCCGCAATGATTTCTGGGGCAATGACAAAGTGCTGAATACGGTGTCGGCGGGTTACAACGGCAGTTACCGCGGTGTGAGTTACGGCCTGGCCTACAGTATTGACCGGCTAAAAGGGGATAGCAGTTGGCCAGAGAACCGGCAGCTATCGCTGAACATGCAGGTACCGTTGAACCTGTTCAGCGCCTCACCTGCCCTGCGTAATACCTATGCCAGTTACCAGATGACCCACGACAATCAGGGGCAGGTACAGCAGCAGACCGGGATTAGCGGCAGCGCGCTCGATAGCCGCCTCTCCTACAGCGTGATGCAGGGTTGGTCCAATGGGCAAGGCAATAACAGCAGCACGCTGAATGCCGGTTATCAAGGCAGCAAAGGGTCCGCCAGCATGGGCTATAGCTACAACAACCAGAATCGTTCCCTGAACCTGAGCGGCAACGGGGGCATCGTCGTGCATCCGGAAGGCGTGACATTCGGCCAGATGCTGGGCAACTCCGTAGCTGTCGTCAGCGCACCGGGAGCCAAGGGCACCAGCGTGATGAACGGCAACATCCGCACAGACAGCCGTGGCTATGCGGTGGTGCCCTACCTGTCGAGTTATCAGCTCAACAACGTCGGCCTGAATCCGGCTACCTTGCCGGACGATGTGGATGTGACGCAATCGAGCCTGAACATCTACCCAACCAAGGGTGCCGTGGTGGTCGCCAACTTCGCCACACAGGTGGGTTATCAGGTGTTGATGACGCTGCAATTGGCTGGCAACACCCCGGTGCCGTTCGGCGCGCTGGTGGCCGTAGAGAACACGGCGACCAACAAACCCAATACCGGGATTGTCGGCGAAGCTGGCCAGGTATACCTGAGCGGCCTGCCGGAACAAGGAAAACTCAAGGTGACCTGGGGCAAAGAGGCCAATCAGCAGTGCCAAACCTCTTTCAACCTGAAAAACGCTTCAGCGCCATCAGCCAATAACCCGATACATATGCTGACACTACTTTGCCAAGGAAAATAAACACCCCATGGCATCCCTAAGGGCCACAAGCAGTATCACAGAACGCGAGAACAGGAAGATAAAGACCATGAAAAGAATTCGCAAACTCACATCATTTCGCCACAACCGGCACAATAGTGGCGCTCTGCGCCTGCTGCCCATGTTGACGTTACTCCTTATATCTGCACCAGCCACCTCTGCAACCCAGGTTATTACCATCGGTAAAAACAGCGGAATAGTATGGGAAGGGGAACCGTTTAACGTAACGCTAAGGGGCATAATGGGATCATCAAGAATGCTGGCTACGAATGGTATGATAGCTATATCTAATCTATCAACAACCTGTATGTCTGCTTCCGCTCTCACCGCTATTGCGGGCTATTCCGCATTTCAGATCGCGCCAGGGGTAGGGTTAATTCCCCGAGCGACCGGGAACGCACAATACCGTGCTACTGTAGGTGGTATCAGCACACTGGAAACACTAACCGGTACAATAGGATTACCCAAAACGGAAGGCAGAACAGACACCGGATTCGTCATCACCAACCCGATTATTTACGATCCACAAAAACAATGGTGCTTACCTCCGCGCCAAAGCGAAGCCATAACCTATTTTTATGACGCAAACTATAACCGGAATGTCAACATATCAGGAACCTGGGTCATGGTTGCCACTGGCGATCAAAAAAGTGGGGAAATCACCATTCCTGCCATGTACGCAGGGAGTTATACTGCCTCTGCTGGCTATGACAAAAGTGCAGTAATTTTACCGGCGGCGATCACTCTGCGCATATCCACATTGGCCTGCACCGTGGCCACCACCACCAATATTAACTTTGGCGGTGTGCAGCGTAATACCCAGGTTGGCAGTGAGTTGGCACGTTTGACTTATCCCTTAACGGTGTCCTGTTCACAGGATACGGACCGGATTAATGCCAATATTAACGTTCAGTTCCGTGCCATCAGCGGCCTGTATTCGGCAACGCCTACCCGCTTGGCACTCACCCAGGGCGGTGGCTATATCACCGGGGAAATCGATAACGGCGTGACGGGTAGCGGTGATTGTAACGCAACCACTGGCATTCCGTTTAATAATACCCAGCTCAAAGTGGGGAGTATCACCAGTACCGAGGCCACCAAAATAACCAATAACCAAGTGACCTGGCGGTTGTGCTCTGGTGGCACCAGTTTACCTATTGGCCCGGTTGATGCCTCAACAGAAATGCTGGTCACGTTTAACTAATTTGTCGTTTCTCCCCTTCAATACCCAGGCGTTGCCATGCAGCGCCTGTCTCTTTTGCAACTTGCAGTATCACGAATCTCTCTAAACCACTTAGCCTGAAAATACGATATTGTTTTACCGTTGTCTGCCAGGCAATTTCTGGTAGAAACAAGGAGCATCTGCATCTTAAAACCATTAACGATATAAAAAGAGTGGAGTTGTATCAGAATGAATGGGAATACGGAAAATACCATCGCAACGGTCAGTACCCATAATCTCAATAACCCGACTCAGGGTTGGATTAATGGCTTTTTAGGCATGTTGATTTTCAGTGGATCTTTGCCCGCAACGCGTGTGGCAGTGCTTGAGTTTGACCCGGTTTTCCTGACGGCAATCAGAGCGGCCATTGCGGGTTTACTGGCCGTTTGCGCGCTGTTGATAATGAAGCAGAGACTACCGCAGCAGCATGAAATCCTGCCGCTAATTTTTGTCGCTCTCGGCGTGGTGATCGGTTTTCCTTTGCTGACGGCACTCGCGTTGCAACATACCACATCGGCACATTCACTGGTCTATATCGGCCTTCTTCCACTGGCAACCGCCTGTTTTGGCGTGATACGTGGCGGAGAACGGCCAAAACCTGCTTTCTGGCTATTTTCCGTGTTGGGTAGTGTGTTAGTCGGGGGTTTTGCACTGAGCCAAGGTTCAGGCAATTCATGGCTTGGTGACGTGCTAATGGTTGCCGCTGTTCTACTTTGTGGCCTGGGCTATGCGGAAGGAGCGGTACTTACGCGTAAGCTGGGCGGATGGCAGGTGATCTCTTGGGCGCTGGCGATCGCTTTGCCGCTAACGGCCTTAGTTACCGTACTTTCAGCCCCTAACGCTTGGCCGGAGGTAAGCCGCGGTGCATGGATATCCTTGGCTTATGTCTCTTTCTTCAGCATGTGGATCGGCTTTATTTTCTGGTATCGCGGCCTGGCTCAAGGCGGCATTGCTGCGGTTGGCCAGTTGCAGTTGCTGCAACCCTTTTTTGGCCTCGCGCTGGCGGGGTTGGTATTGCATGAAACCGTCCAGCTTTCGATGATTGCCGTTATGGCAGGCGTATTGGTATGTGTCTTTGGCGCGAAGAGGTTTTCTTGAGTGTCATAATTGAGCGCCAGCGCGGAATATAGCGCTGGCGTTGTTTGTTCGAAAACCACTAGATAATTCGAACCGCAACCTACCGGCAACTCAAATTATTTAGGGATAAAAACGCGTTATTCACCTGATGCTAGTGGCGGTGGCATTTTAGGGAAAGTCGGTACCCCTTCGTGCATCAGGTGCCAAGGCGCTGCAGACGCAACATATAAATGCAAGTTTGGCTTCAGATCCGCATTATCATCCAAGGCACCGAGTTTAACCGTAACAAACGGAGCCTGAGTTGGCTTACCCCATAGTGGGGTTCCACATTCAGGGCAGAAGGCACGCCCAACGTCATCGCCACTCTCCCCCTTGCTGCAATAAACTTTGGCTTCTCCTCGGATGATTTCAAAAGACGCCTTAGGCGCAAGTGCAACGTAATTCGGGGCACCTCCCGACGCTTTCTGGCAATCAGTACAATGGCATACCCCAACCCCCATGAGTGGCGCAGTGATCCTGAATCTGATTGCCCCACAAGCACATCCTCCAGTACGTTCCGTCATAGTCTTGCTCCTCTGTGTTTTATGTATACCTGTCATACTTCCAGTTGCAGGTGTGATAACCGTCACACAGCATTCTGCATGGCCTCACTGTCAGATTCTGTCAGCAGTAAAAGCATGACCACATCCATCTGGTAGCGGCCATCGTATGGCTTAATTGATGGCACACTCTAGCCGAGCGGCATCTGCTCGAATGCTTGCAACGAGGGATCAATGGCGTCCCACGCCAACCCGCGGACACTGTAGGTAAGCGCCTGCGGCAAGAAGCGGTCCGGCTCATCCAGGCTACCCGCAGGGACCGCGATCAGTTCCGGCATCGCGGCAAAACGCAGGTAAACCGGCGTTCCGCAGACCGGGCAGAAGGCGTGGATCTTGACGTTGCCGCTGTCGCCCGCGACCTCCCAGTGTGCAGCCTCGCCAGTGATCGTCATTTCCGCCTGCGCGGGAAAGGTCAGCCAGGAGCCGTGCCCGGTGCCGCTTCGCCGCTGGCAGTCGCGGCATTGGCAGTGGTTCTGGAAGATAGGTGCGTGCTTGGTCGCGTAGCGGATCGCACCGCACGCACATCCGCCGGTGTGGAGTTGGATCATCAACGGCTCCCACTTGAGGTCGCCTGCGGCTTGGCGAAGACATCGATACCCTGCCCGGTTTCCAGCAGCGACTTCAGGCTGGAAAGAACAATCGGCCAGCCCCGCTGGATTCCCGTGGCCATACTGCTGCCTGCCTCGAGTTCGTCGTGGGTGACGGTCAGGCGCACCATGTCGTCGTAAGCCTCGATGTCAAAGCTCACGCGGCTGGTACTGGCCGGATCGCTGGCCTGCGATGGGCTCGCCCAAGTGATGACCAGACGTACCGGCGGCACCA
The DNA here is from genome assembly GCF_055790845.1 of Serratia sp. YWN4. NCBI lineage: Bacteria > Pseudomonadati > Pseudomonadota > Gammaproteobacteria > Enterobacterales > Yersiniaceae > Serratia > Serratia sp. YWN4. The sequence goes on along the minus strand of NZ_CM147696.1, from coordinate 2,174,209 downwards.
CCTCGACCACCTTGCCCACAATATTGACCGTGCGCTGTTCGTCGGCGCGCACATGCTCCCAGACCGATCCGGGCTGCCAGTCGGAGACGTTCTCATGGCCTCAGTAGCGCCGCGCGATCTCCGGTTTGGTGATGGCCTCGAACACCTTTTCCGGCGTCGAGCGGATGTAGGTTACATAAACGAAACTCGTCTTCTCTTTGCTCATCACTACTCTCCTTCAAGTTCCTTCTTCAGGTCGTACAGCAGGCTGAGCCGCTGACGTTCGAATTTGCGCACCCACCGCTCATAGACATCGTGCAACGGTACCGGGTTGATGAAATGCAGCTTCTCCCGACCGCGCCAAACCGTGCTCACCAGATTGGCCGCCTCCAGAATCCCAATGTGCTGGGTGGTCGACTGCCGCGCCATGTCCAACTGCTCGCAGAGTTGGCTCAGCGTCTGTCCATTGCTTTCACACAACAGGTCGAGCAGCTTTCTGCGAGTCGGGTCGCCCAGCGCCTTAAAAATCTTGTCAGCATCCATTTGTTGTCAATATCCATTCGTTGTATTTGTGCACGAATGATTATATGCAGGTAATTACCTGCATGTAAAACGCGCACATCAGCCTAGATTTCGCGTTATCGCCAAGCGCTACAACATTCCTTCTTGGGCGTTCTATCCTTGGTTGCATCCAATTGATGGCTCTAATGCTTTCTTTGCGCTGCTGACGACCTTAGCCATTGCACTTTCAGCCTCCTATACTTAGCCAGCGTATTAGTCTGTGTTTTCGGGGCGAAAAAATTTCCCTGATTGTCAGCACTGTGCTGGCTTTGTTTATTCCAGCAACACTGATGTCTAAATAAGCGGAGCCAGAACAAACGAAGTGTGACTAGGTTGTGTACTTGTAATTGTGGTGATGCAAAGTTCAAATAATGTCTTGGGCAATCGGTGTTAAAATGCCTGTTTTTAGCTGAGTCTTATGTTTATCATCAAAGAGTTGATCTCATAGCCAGGAAACCGCCAGTATGATAAGCAGGTTTGTACGCCAAGTTGAGCCACAGCCCGAGAAGATTGATAAAAACTACACTTTTGATGATTTTGCTACCTATGCAAATATTGTTTTATTGGGTGACCCTGGTGCTGGCAAAACACATCTGTTTACGCAGTGCGCCAAAGAAACTGGCTGCCGATTTATCAAAACGCGTAGCTTTCTTAATATACCTTCGGTAAATAAAGAAGAAACGCTCTTCATCGATGCTCTCGATGAAAAACGCAGTAGCTATGAGAATGATGACGTCATTGATAAAATTGTACAAAAACTCTTTGCTTGTTCTCCTAAAAGAGTGCGCATCTCTTGTCGTTCGCAAGATTGGTTAGGTGATTCTGACCTTTCCGCATTTTTACCCTATTTTGAGCAAAATGGCGGTTTTGTTGTTTTACATTTACAACAGCTATCAAAAGAAGAACAGATAATTATTTTGCAGAATCAAGGTGTTCCAGATCCAAACAGCTTTATTTTAGAAGCAGAAAAGCACTCAGTAACCGAGTTTCTTAATAACCCTCAGAATTTGATCATGCTGGCTGAAACTGTAAAAACAGGTGACTGGCCTAAAACACGTACTGAGCTGTTTCAATCTGCAACTTACTCTCTTTTAATCGAAGAAAATAAAGAGCATACCCATCGTACCTCCGGCAGGTACAGTAGTGAAGAACTGGAGCCTGTTACTGGTGCTATTTGCGCTTTACGCCTATTAAGTGACGTTGATGGTATCTCATTAAAGTCTAACGATAATTGTCTAGATTACCCTAGCTATCGAACAATACCTTTTGCTGACCCAGAGAAAGTTAAGGCAGCGTTATCTCGCAGGATTTTCGCTGTAGGCGATGAAGTTGATACCGTCGATTATAGTCATAGAACAGTAGCGGAATACTTGGCTGCAAAATGGTTGGCTGACAAGATACGCCAAGGGTTGCCCCTTGGGCGTTTAAGAAGTTTGCTTGGTTTTGAGGGATATCCTTCGTCAGAATTGCGAGGATTACATGCCTGGTTGGCCGTTTTTCTGCCTGAAAGCGCATATGCTTTTATTAATGCAGATCCTTATGGCATTTTAACCTATGGTGATGCGACTTCACTCTCCTCTGCAAATAAGCAAAAACTTCTAATTACATTATCTGAGTTGTCAAAAAAAGACCCATGGTTTAGATCTGCCGGTCTTTATTCACCGTTAAACGGCTTCGTTGATAATACCATGGCACCGTTATTACATCAGATGCTTACTGCTGATAATATCAGCCCTGTGTTACGTATGATTGTACTTGAGTCTTTGTCTGCCAGCCCTCCAATACCAGAGCTTAAAGATGATCTGATTGATATTGTCAAATCAGAAAGCATGTCTTACTCGGAAAGAGAAGAGGCGCTTACCGCACTGATTCACTTGAGTGAAACAGAACAGAAAAGTGTGATGGTAATATATCATAATCTTACTGGTGATAGTTCTGATGATATTAGATTACGTAGTCACATCATTCGTCACCTTTATAATTCATTTTTTTCGCCACGGAATATCAGTGAGTTGCTAATCTCAGCTCTTTATTTCTCAGATGAGAAGTTGCCAATAGGAACACTGTGGTCAATTGTTGATATTATACCATCCAGCGATATTCCTATCATTTTTGATGAGCTATATCGACACCAAAAAACCAACGATGAAGAAAGATTTTCAGTTTCATTAAACCACAATGAAATTTCTTTTATTATTGAGAACCTATTACTTCGTCTTTTTGATGAACACTATCCATTATCAGCAAAACAGATTTGGCAATATTTTAGCATTCATAATTACCATACTCACTCCAATTACTCTTATTATAAAAAAGATAAAAGTTTACGGAAGCAACTTTTAGACCACCAAGCGTTATATCCCGACATCATTGATGAAGCGATTGACTCATTGAATGACTCAAATTTAGACTTTTCATTCTTGCATAATTTAAAAGAAAGTCTTCTTGGTGTTATCACCCATGAGGTAATCCTTAACCGCTTGATTAATTACATTTCTATTAATACCGAATCAACGCTTAAAACACAGTTTATATATAAGTTATCATTTGTTGTTTTGTTTATATTGGAGCATCCACCACAAACTACTTTCGAGTTTCTTTTGGAGTTTGGAGGATGTGATCCTGATTTTTTAGATATCAGAAATTCAGCACTCATTTGCGAAGTCAATAGTTGGCAGCAAGAAAAGAATCAGAGAGATTATGAAAAAAGAGTAGAAAAAAATAATAGGCTGATTGAAGATAAAGCTGACTTTGATAAGTATCGTAATGAAATCATCTCAGCATCGCATCTTAGATGGCTTCATTATATATCCCACATATACTTCTCCCGATATTATGATGTAGATGAAAACTTATCACCAATTGAGCGTCTTGCATCATCTTTAGGTGAGGAGAATGTCTCTGATGCAATTAAAGGATTGATAGCCACATTAGCAAGCCCTGACCTACCCACCTTAGACACTATTATTCAAACTGAAATGGATGGGCAACATCCTTCTTGGTGGTATGCAATACTCGCAGGAGGTGATGAAGCCTGGAAACTTAACCCTGATATAACTATGTGGGATGATGAACTGTTACAAACATTACTTGCATTAGAGTTAAGGTTAAGCACTTTTATAAAAGAAGGAAACAAACAATGCCAATATCAGCGTGAGTGGAAAAAATGTGCGATTGAGAAACGCTTAAATATCTTTATCGAAACATACTTTCATATTATAGATGTTTCAATGGCACATAAATGTCAGCACATCCCTGCACTAAATTATTTTATTAATAAAAACTCACTGCATCTCAATTGCCTAATCCCTGCTATATTTAAACTTATTAATAAATACCCTAATAACTCCTCACATATAGAGGATCTATTAGAATTTTTGCTAGCTCATCCTGAAACATATACAGATCTAGAAAAAATTGTTGATAAAACCATCACTAACCCTCACTTCAAACTAGATGAAAAATGCTATCAAGCATGGCTAGCGAGTTACTATTTACTCAACCCTGAGCGTTGCCAAGAGGCTTTTGAATTGATAGCTAACGCAAACCCTGACATTATTTGGCTCATTCGTCGGCTATCAGGTTCTAATCACAGAGGTGCTAATCAACAATTTGAGCTATCATTAGAGCAACTTGAAACACTCATCACTACCGCCGCGATTCATTTCCCTAATACCCCTTATCCTCGTTCAAGCGGTGGAACTAGAGATGTTTGGGATGGCTCTGAACTTATTAAGGGGTTAATCAATACAATCTCTGCGATTGCTACCCAACAAGCAGGCGAGTCATTGGCTCGGTTACGTCAATTGCCACAACTATCGACTTATGAAAAACCACTCTTGCACGCATTATCAAACCAGCAAACACGCCGCAGAGAATCCTTGTTTCAACAGGCCGATTGGAGAAAGGCTATTCTTACGTTATCTAACCAAGCCCCAGCAAGTGTTGCAGATTTGCACCAGTTAATTATTGACCAGTTAAAAGATATTGCCTACCGAATTGCTAACGAAAATAGTGATATATATAAATTATTTTGGAATGAAGACCAGTATGGAAGAGTTGAGAAACCCAAGCCTGAAGAGAGTTGTTGCACGGTATTGATTGATTATCTTCGGGTACAACTTCGGCCTTTAGGGATTATCTGTGAACCTGAAGGGCATATGGCGGCGGATAAACGCGCCGATATCGTTATCCAATACGCAGATCAAAAAATACCCATTGAACTAAAGCGTGATTATCATCAAGACGTTTGGACAGCGGCGTTAACTCAGCTTGATAGATTATATACACGCGATCCCTATGCGGCTGGCTATGGTATTTATGCTGTCTTTTGGTTCGGCGAGAAACGTGCGCCTAAGGCTATTCCCAAAGCCCCAAACGCAAACCCTCAACCAGCGAGTGCGAAATCAATGGAAGAAATGCTGAATGAAACAATACCAGCAGAAAAACAATCACACATATTTATCATCGTGATCGATGTTTCGGGGGAGCTTCCCTAAATATCAGGAAAGTCTCCCTAGCGGCAGGCGTTCCCCCACTAGCCACACCACATCAGTTGCTCTTGCAAACTGAACGTCTCTTCCGGTAATCCCGCCAACACGGTTTTATAGCGAGTTTCTTTGGGGTAACCGCGAATGGATTGCAGTAACAGGCGCAGCGCACTGTCCCAGACAATCCCCAGCAAGTCGCTGTACGGCCATAAATCCGGTTCGGCGATAAACGGCACCAGATAATCGATCCCCAATTTGACGCTTCTGCCGTCGCGCATCTCGTTCCAGCGATCAAACTCGACGTGTTCCGCATAGCGGTTGAGCAGCAAATGCGCTTCCAGGTTAAACAAGGAGTAATGGAACGGCACCGGCCGCTCCAGCTCCATGGTCTGTTTGCCATCCTGATCGATCTGCGCTGCCATGCGCTGGGTGATGCCCTGTTGAATAACCCGCGCTACCAGCCCTTTGTCGCCATAAAACAGCGCGTTCACCGCGCGCTGTGCGTCGTACCAGGTGCCGTGGTTGTTGTGCCACACGTATTCGGAATGGCCGACCTCGCTGTGATACATCCAGTGGTTGAAATCACGGAACCACTGATGCAACCCGATAATATCGTCGGTATCCAACACATTCGCAGAACTTATCAGGCCAATGGTGTCAATCACCATCCACATCAGGCGGGTGTCGATCAGCCCGGTGCCTCGCCCGGAGACAATGCCCGGTATCGCCTGGCCATAGTTCAAGTGCGGATTCATCAGGGTATCGGCATTCAGAAACCAGCAGCGGATCTGTTCGGCTGCCGCCAGCGCATATTTGCGCTGATCGGTGAAATACCACGCCAACCCGAGCGTCAGGCAGCGTTCACACATGCGGAGAACCCGCGTGGTATCGGTATCATTATTCTGACATTGTGGGTTGGTATGCCCGTCGCGCCGGATATAGGGCAAACCGTTGGGCCGACGCGGGTTCGGCCACCAGTAGGTTCCCAGGCTGTAATAATCGTGAGGATCGCCACTCACCGGCCGCAGCTTCTTATGCACCACCGTTTCCAGAGGCTGGCCGCGCAGAGCGTCGGCTTCACTGACCAACCGGGTCAGCGCGGCCTGCAACGGCGAAAAAGGCTGCTGTAACCGGTGCCGGGCATTTTCCAGGCAAGCGACGTCCAGCGTATATAACTTCATCCGTCCCTCTCTTTTATCCTGCATGGTAAGGTACGCGCTGCCCGCTCTCAGCATCAAAAATATGAATACCCGCCAGTTTTGGTTGCAACCACACCGTTTCCCCTTCCCGCACCTCAAGGCGCTGTTTGAATACCGACGTGAACGCCCCGCCGCCGGTATTGCAGAACAGTTGCATATCCGAACCGGTATTTTCGATGGCGGTAATGGTGGCTTGCAGCGCACCGCTATGCTCGTTTTCATTCACCACGTTGACCTGTTCCGGGCGAATGGCGTAAACCACTTTCTGCCCCGCCCGCACCTGCAGGCCAACCGGCAGGCGCAGCCGGGAATCATCCGCCAAGCGCAGTAGGGTTTCATCGCCCTGTATCACAATTTCCCCTTTTAACTGGTTGATTTCCGGTGAGCCGATAAACCCGGCAACGAACAGATTGGCCGGGCGATCGTACAGTTCCAGCGGGCTGCCAACCTGTTCGATCCGCCCGTCGCGCAGCACCACGATCATCTGCCCCATGGTCATCGCCTCGATCTGATCGTGGGTGACATATACCGAGGTGGTTTTCAGGCGGCGATGCAGTTCGCGGATCTCACCACGCACCTGGGTACGCAGTTTGGCATCCAGGTTGGACAGCGGCTCGTCGAACAAAAACACCTGCGGGTTGCGCACAATCGCCCTTCCCATCGCCACCCGCTGGCGCTGACCGCCGGAAAGATCTTTCGGCAGGCGATCGAGCAGCACGCCAAGCCCGAGCAGGTCTGCCGCGGCGTCCACCTTGCGGTTGATTTCCGCTTTCGGCAGCTTGGCCATCTTCAGCGCGAAGCCCATATTTTCCCGCACCGACATTTGCGGGTAGAGCGCGTAACTCTGGAACACCATCGCGATATCACGCAATTTGGGCTCCACGTCGGTGACATCTTTTTCATTGATCGCCACCTGCCCACCGGTGATCTCCTCCAACCCGGCAATCATACGCAGCAGCGTCGATTTGCCACAGCCGCTAGGGCCGACCAGCACGCAGAATTCGCCGTCGGGGATGGTCAGAGAGACATCTTTAATGACATGCGTGTCGCCATACGATTTACAGACATTGCTCAATACAACGGATCCCATGTGTCGCTCCTTATCCTTTCACTGCGCCGGACATAATCCCGCGGTTGAAATGTTTTTGCAGGCCGAGATAAACGATGATGCTGGGCAGCATCGCCAATAACGTGATGGCAATAAAGATGTTCGGGGTGATGCTTTCGTCGGTGCGCAGGGTGCTGAGGATCACCGGGATGGTGTTCAGGCTGTCCTGATTCACCACAATCAATGGCAACAGATACTGGTCCCAAATCATGATAAAACCGAAGGTGACCACGGTGCCGAGGGCCGGTTTCACCAGCGGCAGGATCACATGGAAGAAAATCTGCCATTCATTGGCCCCGTCAATGCGCGCCGCCTCTTCCAGCTCTTTGGGGATGGCAGCCATAAATTCGCTCAAGACGAAAATGGAGAAGGCCCAACCCACCACCGGCATAATCATCCCGAGGTAGCTGTTATACAGCGAGGCATCGATCACCGGCAGCCGCCAGTTGATGATCATATACAGCGGGATGGCGATCACCTCTTCCGGCAGCATCATGGTGGAGAGGATCACCAGGCTAACCAAGGATACGCCGATAAACTTTTTGCGGGCCAGCGCATAGGCGGCCAGCGCGCTGACAGAAACCTGCAAAATGGTGCCGAAAAAGACCACCACCATCGAGTTCAGCAAATATTGCCAAACGCCGATCTCTTGCCAGGCAAAGATAAAGTTTTGCAGCGAAAAGGCGTTCGGCCACGGCAGCAGTTCACCCGGTTTGACCGGCGCGGCGCTGAACGCGGTGGCAACAATGCCCCAAAACGGGCCAACGAACACCACCAGCAACAACGCATAAATCATCCAGCGGCCAATGGTATCCCAACGTTTACTCAGCATAATGGGCTCCTTAATAGCGGGTGATGCGCTTTTTCAGCGTGAGATGACACAGGGTCAGCAGCACGGTGAAGGCAAACAGCAGGAACGACACCGCCGAGGCATAGCCGTAATCAAACTGCTCAAAACCGAGCTTGTAGATGTGCGTCATGATCATTTCGGTGGCGTTGGAAGGCCCGCCGCCGGTGGTGGCATACACCTCGGCAAACACGCGGAAACCCCGGATGAAAGACAGCATCAGCACTACGGAAAGCGCCGGGATCATGCCGGGCAGCGTCACATAGCGTAGGCGGTTCCACCAACTGGCCCCGTCAACATTAGCCGCGTCATACAGGTCACGGCTGATCCCGGCCAAACCAGCGATAAAAATCACCATGTTGTAAGGCACCGCTTTCCAGATATGCAGCAGCATGATCACCCACAGCGCCTGATCGGAACTCGCCAAGAATCCCTGATCGGCAACGCCGAACCAGCTCAGCACCTGATTGATCACGCCGTTCGGTGTCGGGTTGAACAGGATGCGCCACATTTCGGCGACGATCGCCGCACTGGTCACCGCAGGCAGGAAGATTGCGGTACGGATAAAGCGCAGGTGGCGCGCCGGGCCTTCGAGTAGCATCGCCAGGAAAAAGGCCAGCACCGCCCCGACCACCATGGTCACGATCACATACAGGAAGGTATTGAACACCGCCGAATGCAGGCCGGTATCCGCGAAAGCGCGGGTAAAGTTAGTAAACCCCACCCACTCGTTCGCTTGATTAAAATTCACCTTGTAAAAACTCATCACCAAGCCTTGCAGCATCGGGATAAATTTAAACCAAGTGAAAATGACCAGGGCCGGGGCCAGGAAGATCCACGGCACTAGATTCCGTTTCTGGCGGGAAGTCAGCATGGTTATCATCGCTCTCAAGGAGTTAACAAGGCGCCCTTCTGGGCGTAATACCACTCAGTTAAGACTAACCAGTTCCCTCTCCTTCGGGGAGAGGGTTAGGGTGAGGGGGTATCGCTGAGCTAAAGCCCCTCACCCCGGCCCTCTCCCACAGGGCTGTCTCTTATACACAACTCCCCGACATACTCGTCGGGGGTTTTTGAACTTTTTTCCTGTCTGTTGATCTGTTTTGATATTCTCCCTTCCTTCGGTTTTTAGTATGGTGCTTTCTGATTGTGATTCATGGGCTCAAGACACTTTCGGTCTTGCTCAACTCGGCGACAAACGCAGGACTCATCGCCTGGTGAAACTCACTGCTTCACTGGCTCAACACACAGGACTTTCTATTGTGAAATCATCACATTCCCCTGCCGAAGTCGAAGGCGCATACCGCCTCATGCGTAACCCCAATGTCTCGCCGGAAGCCGTCGCTGATGCGGGTTTCATCGCAACGGCAAGCGCCGCCAAAGAGCACCCACTTCTCCTTGCATTAGAGGACACGACTTCCATCAACTTCAGTCATCCCACGGCTTTTGACGAACTCGGCAATACAACGACCAGCCCTAAAATACGGGGGCTACTGGCGCATTCTGTCTTGCTTTACTCACCCAAAACGGCACAAGTGGTGGGCCTTATCGACCAGCAGCGCTGGAGTCGTGACATCGCTGAATACGGTAAGAAACACCAGCGAAAACAACACGCTTACGAAGAAAAAGAAAGTTACAAATGGCAGCAGGCGTCTGAACTCATGGCGCAGCGGCTCGGCGATACGCAACAGCAAGTTATCTCGGTCTGTGACCGGGAAGCCGATATCTGGCATTACCTCGACTATAAAATCAGCCAGGGCCAGCGCTTCGTCGTCCGGGCGGCACAAAATCGCCGGCTTGAAGACAGCAGTGATAAACTCTTCGAGTTGCCTGCCACACTCACACAAACAGGCAGCCATTGGCTGAATGTCGTTCAAAAAGGAGGGCGCGCAGCCCGTCAGGCACAGATGTTCGTCAGTTACTGTCCTGTTGAAATAAAACGTCCAAACCAGCCCGGAGCCTCCGTACCGTTGACGTATATCTGCTGCCGTGAAGAAGAGCCGGAAGGAGCCTGCTGGCATCTGTTAACCTCAGAAAAAGTGGGCTCGGCAGCAGAAGCGCGCGTCATCATCAGCTACTACGAACGTCGCTGGTTAATAGAGGAATATCACAAAGCGTGGAAAAGTGGTGGGACGCAGGTTGAGGCGTCTCGCATGCAAAGCCGGGCCAATCTGGAACGTATGGTGGTCATTCTTGCCTTTATTGCGGTTCGGGTGTTGGCGTTGCGTCAGGGCGGGCTGAGCGAAGAGACGTTGAATGCGTCCTGTGAACGCGTCTTAAGCCCAATAGAATGGAAACTGCTGTGGGTAAAACAGGAAGGAAAAGCGTTACCGAAGCAAGCGCCGACGCTGAAATGGGCGTATCTGAATCTGGCAAAACTGGGGCACTGGTATGACAGCAAACGAACGGGCCGTGCGGGCTGGGTAGTGATGTGGGAAGGCTGGTTCAAGCTTCAGGATATCGTTGAAGGGTATAATCTCGCGAAGTCTCTTGATCAGGAGATCTGATCAAGAGACAGCCCACAGGGAGAGGGGGCGTCACTGTTAGCATGGTGCCGAATAATGATGATGCACTTTTCTGCTTAACTGATCGGCATTACCCCTCTGGGCGCCGTTTAGGGCATTACTTCGCCAGCACGCTCTGCTTTTCCAGCTCGGCGTTGACTTTGCCGTTGGTGGCTAGCAACTCAGCGGCGATATCACCGTTGCAGTCCGCCAGAATGCGGTTGAAGCCCTCGGCGGTAATCTGGCGGATCGGCGTCCAGTTAGGCACCTGTGGCACATAGCGGCCCTGTTCAGCATACAGCGTGGCGAAGGTGGCCCAGCGCGGATCGTTGTAAACCGCCTGAGTGTCCACCAACTTGTTCACCGGCAAACGCACCACCGGGATATTGCTGCTGCCTTTACCCATGCCGATCTCTTGCCCTTCCTGGGAGATCATAAATTCAATGAACTTGCGGGCCGCCTCCTTCTTCTGGCTGCTCTTCATCAGGAATACCGTGGTACCTTCTGCCAACGTGGCTTGGCTTTTTGGCCCCTGCAAGGTGACCACTTCGAAGGTGTCTTTGCCCGGATCTTTATCAAACAGCGCAATATGATAAGGCCCGCTGAAGAACATACCGCTCTGGCTGGAACGGAAAGAGGGGATCACGTCCGCCGTGGTGGCGTTAATCGCCCCCGGCTGCACCACTTTGTCGCACAGCATGCCGCGCATAAACTGCAATGTTTCGGCAGCCGCCGGTTCATCCAGCGCAGCTTTAAACTTGCCCGGCGTTGATTCACGAATGAAATCGCCACCGGCCTGCCAGAGAAACGCGCTCATAAACCAACTGGCATAACCGCGGGTGGTGGAAGCAGGCAGAATAAAGCCGTAGGTATCGGCTTTACCGTTGCCATCGGGATCTTGCGTGGTGAAGGCTTTTGCCAGTTTTGCCACATCTTCCCAGGTTTTGGGCTGCGGTATCCCCAGCTTCTCGCGCCAGTCTTTGCGCACAAACAGCGCAAAGGTCTGAGCGGAGGTCGGTACTCCGTAGTATTTGCCGTCGGTATAACGGGTGCTTTGCCAAGCGAGCGGATAAATATTGTCGTGCCCGGCAATGCTTTTCGGATCGATCTCATCGGCGATGCCAAGTTGGATAAACTGCCCAATCGCTACCGCATCGTTAAAAATCAGATCCGGCAAGGCATTCCCCGCCGCAGCTCGCGCCAAGCGCTGTTCAAAGTCGGTGGTGGCGTTGAAGTACTCAATTTTTATGCCGGTTTTTTTCTCAAAGGTTTCTGCTTCTTTCTTGTAGATGTTTTTTGAATCGTTGCTGGCCCGGATCCAGATATTGAGCGTTTCTTCGGCATAAACCTGAGCAGCGCCCAAGCCGAGTACGGATAGCAGTAATAAGGATTTAATTTTTGTCGCAGACATTTTTATTCACATCCTTTTGTAAGAGGTTTGATTATCACGAAAATGGAGTGAACCCAATAAATTTATATTTTAAAGCAGTACCGAGCCATTAAATCGAATGCCATTTTTAAACACAATGCCACAAAATAGAAATCGTGTTTCAAAATTGAAAAACTTGCTATTGATCACATCAAGAAGTGACTAAAAAAGTGACATAATTAATTATTAATTAAAAATCAATGTATTATAAAACATTAATTTTATGTTAAAAAATAAAATAATGTTGATAAAACTTGTTTAACGTGATTAATGACTCATTTTTTAGGGCTATTTTTAATCCCAGCGTTAAATTTGAAGTACATCACAAAAAAAATCACCCGGTCTCTTACACTGCGCCATCATCACCATGAAACATTATTTCACTTTCATTTCCTTCGGGAATAAATAACATCAAAAAGCATTAAGTAATATTTTCTAACCTCGCGGTTAGCGGATATTTATCGCCCGAAAATTAATAACCCTACTTTCTGATGAATGGAGAAAATTATGCGACCGATAACAATGGCTTTATTGCCCCGCGGGTCTTGGCTGGCACTGGCCGTCGCCGCTGCACTGCAAGTTACGGCCTCATACGCCGCAGATGCACATCCGTTGATCGTCAAACTCGATGATTTGCAGTACAGCCAGCAGCAACTGGCAGCGCAAAATCCGGCGTTTATCGGCGCCTATAACGCACTCATCGCCAAGGCAGATAAGGCCATCGGCAAGCCACTGTATTCGGTCATGGACAAGAGCCTGACCGCCGCCAGCGGCGATAAACATGACTACTACAGCTTTCCCCCCTATTGGTGGCCGGATCCGAGCAAGAAAGACGGGCTGCCTTATGTGCGCAAAGACGGTGAAACCAACCCTGCGGCCAACAGCAATGCCACCGATAAAAAACGCCTGAACAGCATGAGTGATGACGTCTGGACGCTGGCGCTCGCCTGGCAGTTCAGCCAAAAGCCGGCCTACGCCGAAAAGGCACGCGACCAGCTCGTCAACTGGTTTATCAACCCGCAAACCCGCATGAACCCGAATCTGCAATATGCCCAGGCGATCCCTGGGATTAACGACGGGCGCGGTATCGGGTTGATCGACAGCCGAACACTGGTAGAAGTGATCGACGCGGTTGAACTGCTGCGCCCGGCCAAGGTGCTCAGCGAGGACGATTACCAGAAAATCAAACAGTGGTACGGCGATTTCTACCAGTGGATGACCACCAGCCAGAACGGTTTCGAAGAGGACAACTGGCATAACAACCACGGCACCTATTTCGATCTGCAAGCCGCGTCATTTGCCCTGTTCAGCGGCAATCTTCCCGAAGCGAAAAAACGCCTGCAAATTACCCAACTGCGGCGTATTGCCTCTCATTTTGATATCGAAGGCCGCCAGATGGCGGAACTTGAGCGCACCCGCCCGTGGCATTACAGCAACTTCCATCTGGAGGCCTACAACAAGCTGGGGCGCTTGGGCGAAGTGGCTGGCGTCGACGTGTGGAATTTCGCCCTCGATGATCACAGCCTGCGTAAAGGCTACGGCTACATTGCCGGATTCGTTAACAGCGAGGCGCCATGGCCGTGGAAAGACATCGACAAAATGGATAGCAAAAAAGCCTTGGTCAATATGGTGAGCGCCGCCCGCGCCTGGCCCGATGACAAACAGTTCAGCGAAAAGGCCCAATGGCTGATGGCGACTTATCCTGATGATATCACGACGCTTATCACCCCATTAAAACACTGATGCTTGGGAATAGGGATTAACAGCGATGAAGCAGTTCACCACGCAACAACTTATTCTCTTAAGGAAGCGAGCAGCCCAGCAGCCGCAGGTGATTGAGCACGTGAAAGCGCAAAACGCCGTGGTGCTCAATAGCCCGGTTCAAGTACCGGAAACCGCCGTGGCCACCTGGAATCTGTACTATTTTTGCCCGGATCACGGCGTGCGGCTAGTGTGGGAGCGCGATTGCGCCACCCGCCATCGCTGCCCGGTGGATGGGCGGCTGTTTAGCGGTGAACCCTATGACGGTGCCTGGTGGCGCGAGATGAACGGCCTGAATGCCAAAGCCTGTCACCAGTTGGGGTTGCTGTGGCAACTGACCGGCGAAGCGCAATATCTGGATAAAGTCACGGCAATTCTAAGCACCTACGCAACGTACTATCCCGATTATCAAATCCACGGCAATATTCCTTACAACGGGCCGGGCAAAATGAATGCGCAAACCCTGTGCGAAGCCAACTGCCTGCTCGATTTTGCGCTGGGTTTTGATTACATCGCCGAAGCGCTAACGCCGCAACAGCGCGACGACATCACAAACCGCCTGCTGCGCTGCGGGGCGGAATTCCTGATGGCCCACCGCTCGCCGCAGTTGCATAACCATGAAGTGAAGATCGGCAGCGCCATTGGCGTGCTGGGGTTTATTTTGCAGGATGAAGCGTTGCTGGAGTTTGCCGTTAATCAACCCTATGGCCTGCGCTATCAGCTTGAACATGGGCTATTCGACGAAGGGTTATGGTTTGAAGGTTCGATCCATTATCACTTCTATGCGCTACAGGGCTTTCTGGCGTTTGAAAAGCTGGCAAAGGGCAGCCGCTGGAGCCTGCTGGATGCCCCTTTCTACCGCAAAATGCTCAGCTTCCCGCTGCAACTGCTGATGCCGGACGGCAACTTCCCGCGCATTAACGATTGTATCTATGGTCAGGAAAAGCTCGATCACAGCGATGTCTACGAGTTTGCCTGGTCTTGCTACCGGGATGACGCTTACGCGGCGGCGCTACAGGCGATATACCGTGACACACCACGTGCCAATATCGATGCATTGCTGTATGGCACCGATCTGCCCGCACAACCGTTAGAGGTGATCCCGCAGCAGCACCTGCACGCGCCGAGTTGCGGGATCACCATCTGGCGTAACCCAGCCAAGCGCCGAGCGCTGTTGGTGAAGCACACGCCCTACGGCGGCGAGCATGACCATTACGATCGGCTGAGCCTGATTTTGTTCAACCAGGGTAAAGAGATCTTGCCCGATCTCGGCACCACCGGCTACGGCGCACGGATGCACTATGCCTACTACAAAAACAGCGCCACCCATAACACGCTGACGGTGAATCAAACCAATCAACCTCCGGCGGTGCCGCAGGTGCTCCACTATCATGAAGCCGAGGCGTTTTGCTGGCTGGATGCGCAAGTGGACTGGCGAAAAGCCCCGCCGGTGCTGGACAGCCATACCAGAGTGGAATGGGATAGCCAAGCCTATCGCGATGTCCATTTTCGCCGCCGCCTGCTATGGCTGGAAGGAGCGTTGATCGACATCAGCAGCATAGAAAACCCGCATCAGCAACAGTTGGACTGGACGCTGCATCTGCCGGGTAAAGCGCTGGACGCCACCGGTAACCCAGCCAACTTCAGCCAGCATGGGCCGCTGGCGGTGATGCACGACGCGCGGGTGACGCCGCTGATCAACAGCCAGCCACGCCACTTTGCGGTTTCACGCGAAGGGCAGGCGCTGTGGCTGCATGGCGACGCGATGCTGTGGCAAGGTTCTGCCCCTGCCAACCCGGCGGTGGCCGATTTAAGCTATCTGACACTGCGCAGCCATCAGCCACGGGCAGAATTTATTTGCGTGTGGGATTTTGATAATAAACAGCCGATAACCGACATGCAGGTGAAGCGGGATGGCAACGGCCTGCGCATTCAGATACGGCGCGGTGAGTTTACCCTGGTCGTCGAGGTGAACGACGATGCCAGTCAACTGCCGCAGATGCATGCACGGTAAGAGTGTTTTGGGTATACGATCGCTGGCATCTTTGTAACAATCAGAACTTGCGTATCAGCGGATCAATAACATGACAACGGGCATTGTGATCGCCGCCGCCGGGCGAGGTGAACGCTTCACCCAGGCCGGTGGCACAGGGAATAAACTCAACGCTGCCCTGCATGACGGCACGGTGTTTGAACTGACGCTGCAACAGGCGCTGGCGTCCGGCCTGCCGGTGCAGGTGGTGACCCGGCCAGAAAACCTGCCGGTACAACGCGCCTGTGCCGCACATCAGGTGCCGGTCACGCTGCTGGCGAGCGGTGGGCTGGGGGAATCTATCGCTGCGGGCGTTGCCGCAACCTCAGATTGGCACGGCTGGCTGATCCATCTGGCGGACATGCCCTTCGTCACGCCAGCGGTATTTCTGCAAGTGGCGAGCGCGTTGCAGCAGCACAGTATCGTGCGCCCTGTCTGCCAACAGCAACCGGGCCATCCGGTGGGTTTTTCTGCCGCCTGGCGCCACGCATTGTGCGCATTACGCGGCGATCGCGGTGCTCGTGAACTCCTCAGCCGCGAATCGGTTTATCTGCTGCCTCTTGATCAACCCGGTATCATGCAGGACATCGATCTGCCGTCACAGTTACCGCCTAACCAGTGAGTTGACGCGGTTATCAACCTGATAATCCCGTTATCAGATTGATAAATTATCGCCTCATCCCCCCTTCCTTTCGCCCATCAGAACCGCACTGATTCTGCCGAAAACCGGTATCAACTCACGAAATTCACCTTATCCCGGCGAATCAGCCGATTATGGCCTGCAAGTTGCTGTTACTCCTACCAGCGGCTTTTTCTATCAACAGGGGGGCAAGATGGCTTTAGGAGTGTCGCTTAAACGGGTTGATGCAGAAGCCAAAGTCACCGGCCGAGCGCGCTACACTGACGATCTCAGCCTGCCCGGCATGCGCTATGCCAAGTATGTCCGCAGCCCAATCGCACACGGTTTGGTCACGCGCATCGATACCCAGAAAGCCCTGCAATTGCCGGGGGTAGAGGCCATTTTCACCTATCAGGATGTGCCGCAGCAGTGTTTCCCGACCGCAGGCCATGCCTGGTCGCTGGATGCCAATAAGCGCGACGTGGCAGATAAGCAACTGCTGACCGGCCATGTGCGCCATCACGGTGATGGCGTGGCGATCGTGGTTGCCAATGATCCGCTGACGGCAGAAAAAGCCGCCCTGCTGGTCGAAGTTGACTATCAGGAACTGCCGGTGATGACCACCGCCGCCACCGCGCTGGCAGCCGACGCTCCATTGCTGCACGGTGGCACCAGCAACTTACTGAAACAGCACGCGCTAAAAGGGGGTGATCCTGATGCGGTATTGGCTGCGGCAGAGGTATTGGTTGAAGGCCATTACCAAACGCAGGTGGTACAGCATTGCCATCTGGAAGGGGTGATCGCCTATGCCTATATGGATCAGATGAACCGGATAGTGATCGTCTCCAGCACCCAGATCCCCCATATTGTGCGCCGCGTGGTCGGCCAGGCGCTGAACCTGCCGTGGTCAGCGATCCGGGTGATTAAACCCTATATCGGCGGCGGCTTTGGCAATAAGCAGGATGTGCTGGAAGAGCCGATGTGTGCGTTTCTGACCTGGAAACTCGGCGGCATACCGGTCAAAGTCGAACTGAGCCGCGAGGAGTGCTTTTTAGCCTCCCGCACCCGGCATTCGTTTGCCGTCAGCGGCAAGCTGGGCGTGACCAGTGACGGCATCCTGCAAGCCTATAGCCTGGACGTGCTGTCCAACACCGGCGCTTATGCCTCCCATGGCCATTCGATCGCCGCCGCCGGGGCCAATAAAATCGCTTATTTATACCCGCGTATCGCCCTCGGTTACCAAGCCACCACCTATTACTCCAACCTGCCTAACGCCGGGGCAATGCGCGGCTACGGCGCGCCGCAGGTGACCTTTGCCCTAGAGTGCATGATCGACGAAGCCGCCGCCCAGTTAGGCATGGATCCTCTCGATTTGCGGATGAAAAACGTTGCACGTCAGGGGGATACTAATCCGTTGAATCATAAACCAATCCACAGCGTCGGTATTCTTGAGTGTCTGCAAAAAGGCCGCGAGCTATTTGAATGGGATACACGGCGCGCCGCCTGCCTGAATCAAAGTGGCCCGATCCGCCGCGGCGTTGGCGTGGCTTGCCTGAGTTATGCTTCCAACACTTATCCAGTGGGTGTGGAGATCGCCAGCGCCCGCCTGCTGATGAATCAGGATGGCACCATCAACCTGCAAATTGGCGCCACGGAAATTGGCCAAGGTTCGGATACCGTATTTGCCCAAATGGCGGCAGAAACCATCGGTGTGCCCTTCTCGTCTATTTACGTTATTTCCACGCAAGACACCGATATTACCGCCTACGATCCCGGTGCCTTCGCTTCGCGGCAAAGTTACGTTACCGCCCCGGCCATTCGCCAAGCCGCTAGCGAACTGCGTGCCAAAATCATCCAGCATGCGGCCACTATGTGCGGCCAGCCCGAGTGGGCGCTAGATGTTATTAATGGCGAAGTGGTGTTTAAAACCCAGCCGGATAAGGTGCTGTTCTCAGTGCAGCAGGTTTCCATGAGCGCCCATTACGATCAGGAGATCGGCGGGCAACTGATGGCCGAAGTTTCCTGCAAGACCCGCAGCAACCCACCGGCTTTTGGCTGCACCTTTGTCGATCTCACCGTCGATATCCCGCTGTGCAAAGTCACTATCAACAAGATTATCAATCTGCATGACTCCGGCCAGATCCTTAACCCGTTGCTGGCCGAGGGCCAGGTGCATGGCGGCATGGGCATGGGGATTGGCTGGACGCTGTTCGAAGAGATGATTATTGACGAGAAAAGCGGCATCGTGCGTAACCCTAATCTGCTGGATTACAAGTTCCCGACCATTCTCGATCTGCCCGATCTGGACTGCGCGTTTGTTGAAACCTATGAACCGCAATCCGCCTACGGGCACAAAGCCTTGGGTGAACCGCCGCTGATCTCACCGGCCCCGGCGATCCGTAATGCCATTTGGCTGGCAACCGGCGTGAAGATAGATGAGCTACCACTGACGCCAAAAACGCTGTACCGACATTTCGCGCAAGCGGGCCTGATCGAGTAACAGGAGAACAGCATGTACGATATCGCGCACTATTATCGGGCGACCAGCATAGGCGATGCCATGCGGCAATTAGCGGCCAATCCCCAGGCCAAGCTGATTGCTGGCGGTACCGATGTGTTAATCCAGTTGCACCATATGAACGACAAATATCGCCACCTGGTGGATATTCATGATTTGGCAGACTTGAACAGCATCAGCCTGCTGCCCGATGGCACGCTGCGCATCGGTAGCGGCACCACCTTCAGCCAGATTATCGACTCCCCATTGGTACAGCGCTACGTCCCTGTGCTGGCCGAAGCCGCCGCTACCATCGCCGGGCCGCAGGTGCGCAACCGCGCTACGCTGGGCGGCAATATCTGCAACGGAGCTACCAGCGCGGACTCGGCCTCACCTTGCGTGGTGATGGAGGCCGAATTGGAGATCGCTACCGTTGCAGGGTTGCGCCGCACGCCGATTCTCGGGTTCCATACCGGCCCCGGCAAGGTGGCGCTGGAGCACAGTGAAGTGCTGGTAGCGTTTCTGTTCCGGCCGCTGCATTACCAACACTATGGTGCCAGCTACTACAAATACGCCATGCGCGACGCGATGGATATCGCCACCATCGGCTGTGCCGCCGCCTGCAAAGTCGAAAATGGTCACTTCAGCGCGGTGAAAATCGCCTTTGGCGTTGCGGCCCCGACGCCGATCCGCGCACCCAATGCCGAAGCCGCCGCAATTGGCCGCCCGGTTAATGCGCAAACCCTCGCCGCCGTGCGTGAGGCGGTGATGCACGACGTGCTGCCGCGCTCGTCCTGGCGTGCCAGCAAAGAGTTCCGCCTGCAAATCATCCGTACGCTGGCAGAACGCGTTCTGGCCCAAGCGGCTCAGCGCGCCGAAGGAGAGTTATTATGCTGATCAACTGCACGATCAATGGCCGCCGGTATCAGTTCACGGTGGATCCCCGCCTGTCGTTGATGGAGTTACTGCGCCAACAGGGGCTTAACAGCGTCAAGCAAGGATGCAGCGTTGGTGAGTGCGGAGCCTGCACGGTGTTGATCGATGATATCGCCACCGACACCTGCATTTATCTGGCGGTTTGGGCCAATGGCAAAACCATCCGCACCACTGAAGGCGAGGTAAAAAACGACCAGCTATCCGCCGTGCAGCAGGCATATGTGAATACAGGGGCAGTGCAATGTGGTTTTTGTACGCCGGGGCTGGTGATGACCAGTACCTCGATGGTGGAACGCTTTCGCGGCAAACGCCTTACCGAGCAGGAGATTCGCCGTGGCTTGGCCGGGAATTTATGCCGCTGTACCGGTTACACCGCGATCGTGAAAGCGGTACAGCAGGCACAATTGTTGGATGAGGAAGCACCGAGCTAATTTATTGGCTGATCATGGGTGACTAAACTTATCGGCAGCGTCTGCTCGGTTTCATACCGCTGACGCTGCCATTACGGTTAATGGTGGATTTTTGCCAGATCTTCTGCGGAAAGGCCGGTCAGTTCCATCACCATCGCGCGCTCAAGACCGCTAGCCAGCATGGAACGGGCGATTTTCAAGGTGGCTTCACGTTCCCCTTCCTGTCGGCCCTCCAGGCGACCTTCCTGTCGTCCTTTCTCAATACCTTGTTGTTCAAGTTTTTGTGCAATGGTCATTAATACCTCCTCATGCTGGGGCGCTCGACTTGCCAATTCACGGATAAAGGCTTCCGGTATGGCCGTGTCACCCACTTGCAGCACATAGTTCATCAACGATGCCAGTTGATCATTAGTAGTGTATCCGGCCAACAACAATGTGACCAGTTGTTCCAGCAGGTCGGCCAAGTCCCGTTGGCGCACATGCTTTTGTAACAGTTCCAAAATGGCCATGCGGCGGTGTTGCATGATCTCATCATCTGGAATGACGGTAACGTCAACCAGTGGAAAATGGCCAGCATAAAGCTGCCTGGCCAACTCAGGCTCACTGAATGCCTCGAGCCAACTCATGGAATAAGGATAAGGCGTGACCCGCCCATGATAAAACAGGATCGGGATCACCAGCGGCAGTTGGTCGTGACCAGCCGTAAGATGGCGCTGCATCGCCGCAATGGCATAACGCAGCAAACGGAATGCCATATGCCTGTCGGGGGAGCTTTGATGCTCGATCAGGGCATAGACGTAGCCGTTCCCTTCTCCTGCTTTCAGTGAATAGAGAACGTCAGAGTAATAGGCGCGAAGATCGCTTTCGATAAAGCTGCCGGACTCCAGCTTTAATGTGTTGAGATCACAAAACCGCCGCAGCGCGGGCGGTAAATGCAACTCCAGAAAGTCGCGGGCAGTGTCTGGGTGGGTAAGGAACTGTTTGAATACCGCATCATGCAGAGAGGGGGTGGTGGTTTTTTTCATGTCGGTCATCCTGGACTTAACATGCCCTGAATTTACGACAGGCTGTTATATGTTCCTATTATGACCACCAAGATTCTGGTACTGGCTCGCAAAGTCTCTTGATCAAAAAACCGATCAAGAGACCCTGTTTTAGCAAAAAGAGAGAAAATTGCTGGCTTCAGTGGTTAAATCGCCCAGCCCCCGGCATAGAACGCCACCAGTGCCGCCGCAATAATCACCGTACCGATATTCAGCTTACGCCACTCGTTCGAGCAGACCCGGCCAATCACCAGCGTGCTGAAGCCCAACATAATGCCGGTGACGATATTACAGGTCAGCACGATAAACACCGCACACACCAGGCCAGACATCGCATCCACAAAGTCGTTGAAATCCAGCTTGGTAACGTTGCTCAGCATCAGCAGGCCAACGTACATCAGCGCTGGCGCAGTAGCATAACCGGGTACCAGATAGGATAACGGTGACAGAAATAGCATCAGCAGAAACAGCACCCCTACCACCGCCGCGGTGACGCCGGTTTTACCCCCGGCCGCCGTTCCCGCCGCGGATTCAATGTAAACCGCCGCCGGAGAGGCACCGACCAGCGCAGAGAACATGCTGCTCATCGAGTCGGCAGTTAACGCCCGGCCGCCGTTGATGATCTGCCCATCCTCGTCCAGCAGATTGGCCTGCCCGGCCACCGCGCGGATGGTGCCGGTGGCATCAAACACCGCCGTCATCACCAACGCCAACACGCTTGGCAACACCAGCGGGTTCAGCGCCCCTTTGATATCCAGGCTGAAAATCAGCGATTGACCATCCGGCCCGCTCAGGCTCGGCAGCGCAAATAGCCCCTGATATTTCACATGCGGATCAAACAGCAGGCCAACGATGGAAATGCCGACGATCACCAATAAAATCCCACCCGGCACGCGCAGCTTCTCCAAACCAAGGATCACCGCCAGCCCAAGCAGCGACATCATCACCGGGAAAGAAGCAAATGACCCCAGCGCCACCGGCAAACCCTCCAGCGGGTTCTTGATCACCATGCCGACACCGTTGGCGGCAATCAGCAGCAGGAACAGGCCGATGCCAATCCCGGTGCCATGAGCAATGCCCATCGGCAGGTTACGCAAAATCCACGAGCGCACGCCGGTTACCGAAATGGCGGTAAACAGCAGCCCCATCAGGAAGATCGCCCCCAACGCTACCGGAACGCTGATATGCTGGCCCAGCACCAGGCTGAAAGCGGTAAATGCCGTCAAAGAAATGGCGCAACCGATGGCCATTGGCAGATTGGCCCACAGCCCCATCACCAATGAGCCGACACCGGCCACCAGGCAGGTGGCCACAAACACCGCCGCAGGCGGGAAACCGGCCTTGCCCAACATGCCGGGCACCACGATCACCGAATACACCATCGCCAGAAAGGTAGTCAGCCCTGCCAGCACCTCCTGCCGTATACTGCTGCCCCGCGCGGTAATGTTAAAATAGGCATCTATCGAACGGGTTGCTTTCTCTGACGTCACTTGCGAAAAATGATTAGACATTGCTATGCCCTCTGAAGGTCTGCATTCGTTATCAACTACGCTTCTTTAAGTGCGTTCATATACCAACCGGCCATCCACATAGGTACGATAAATCGACCGGTCATCCCCTAGCGTCATCATGACAAATAGCTTATCGATCAAGGTTGTTGAGTTGTCGTAGCGCAACTGTTGCAGCGGCGTGGCCGTGGGTTCCAGCACTACGAAATCGGCCTCTTTACCGAGGTTAAAATTGCCAATGGTTTCCGCCAGCCCGAGCGCATCGGCACCGCCCAGCGTGGCCAGATAAAACGCCTCATAGGCCGACAGCCGATAGTTTTGGAGCTGCATCACCTTGTAGGCTTCGTTCAGCGTTTGCAGCATATTGAAGGTGGTTCCCGCGCCGATATCGGTGCCCATCCCCACCTTGATTTTTTTCCGCCAAGCGTTTTGCAGATTGAACAGACCGCTGCCGAGATACAGGTTGGAGGTCGGGCAAAACGCGATGGCTGAATGGGTATCGCGCAGGCAATCCCACTCGGCGTCCTCCAGGTGAATGCAGTGGGCAAACACGCTGTTTTTGCCGGTCAAACCGTAGTGATGGTAAACATCCAGATAGCTTTTGTGCTCTGGGTACAAGGCTTTCACCCAGGCGATTTCTTCTTTGTTTTCCGATAAATGGGTATGCAAATAGGTATCCGGGTACTCCTGGCGCAGCCGCTGAGCCACCGCCAGTTGTTCTGGCGTCGAGGTCGGTGCAAAGCGTGGGGTAATGGCATACAGCAGGCGGCCATTGCGGTGCCAGCGCTCAATCAGCGCTTTGCTCTGGGTATAGCTGCTTGCAGCGGTGTCCAGCAGATAGTCCGGCGCGTTACGATCCATCATCACCTTGCCAGCGATCAGCCGCATATTGATGTGGTGCGCCGCCTCAAACAGTGCCTCTACCGATTCTGGGTGTACGGTGCCAAAAACCAGCGCGGTGGTAGTGCCATTGCGCAGCAGTTGTTTGATGAAAAAGGCCGACATTTCACGGGCATATTCCAGATCGTTGTAGCGTTTTTCTGCCGGGAAAGTGTGCTTGTTCAGCCAATCCAGCAACTGCTCACCGTAGGCTCCCACCATTTCACATTGCGGATAATGAATATGGGTATCGACAAACCCCGGCACGATCATTTTGCCACTGTAATCACGTACCCGGATGCTGGCGGGGATCCGGTGATGCCCATCGGCCCAGGTGCCAAACCAGTCCACATGACCATTACGGATTAACAATAAGCCGTCTTTGATAAAGCGCAGATGGCTTTCTATTTCTTCAGGGCACTGCACGGTGCGGGTAATATCCAGAAAACTGCCCCGCACGGCTTTAATTGAGGGTTCACACTCCATACCAATATTCCTTATAAACGGGTGACGTTAATCCGTATTTTTTTCCGCAGAGGTGATTTCCAATTCGGCGGATCCAACTCTGCGGCTTTCGTTATTATTCAGCGGTATCAGCAAGTTCAGGAAAATAGCCGTCAGCCCACCAGCACAAATCGGGTTTTCCACCAGAACGTAAATTGAGGCGGGTAGTACGCGGAACACTTCTGGATCGTAAGAAACACCTAGCCCCAACCCCAAAGAAGTGGCAACAATAATGGTTTCCCGGCGGTTTAATCCGTTGGAAATAATGATGCGGATCCCGGCTATGGCGATCATGGAAAACATCAGCGTCATCGCGCCGCCCAATACCGGGGCGGGAATGGTGGTAAAGAAACGGCCAATCACCGGGAATAACCCCAGAATGACCAGAATCACCGCGATAAATTTGCCAACGTGGCGCGAAGCCACACCGGTCATTTGGATCACGCCGTTATTCTGGGCAAAGGTGGTCAGCGGTAATGAGCCGAGCATGGTAGCAATCACCGATACCAAACCATCGGCCAGCACGCCGCCGCTCAGGCGCGAGGTATATTCATCGCCTTTAATTGGCCGGTTGGATACCATCGCAGTGGCGGTAATATCCCCCACCGCTTCTAATACGCTCAGCAAATAGATGGTGCCAGCAACCAAGAAGGCATGCAGATCAAACGAGAAACCATATTTGAACGGCACCGGAACGGTGATCACCGGCAGGTTCTGCATCACGGCAAAATCAACCATGCCCAAACACAGCGCCACCACATAGCCGACGATAATCCCAATGGCGATGCCGCCCATACGCAGCAGCGCGTTTTGGCAGCAGTTAAAGGCGATCACCACCAGCAGCACCAATAGGCCAACGCCGATGCTTTCATAGTTGCCAAAGGTGCCACTGCTTTTAGCAGAAAAACCGCCGCCGAAGTCGATAATGCCGACCTTGATCAGGCTCAGGCCAATCATCAGCACCACAATGCCGCTGACCGTTGGCGTAATCACCCGTTTCAGATAAGGCAAAATAAACGCGGAGCCCACCACCAGAAAAGCCCCAACAAAAGAGACGCCAAGCAAGGTGGAGAGCATCGCTTCCACATGCAAACCGTCGGCTTTCATGGTGCTGCCCAGGGCGATCATTACCGTGACAAAAGAGAAGTTAACCGATTGGATCGATAATAAACCGGAGCCGATGCGGCCATAGCGGTTCACCTGTAACCAGGTACCAATCCCTGAGGCAATCATTGCCATCGATACCAGATAGGCGGTAATTTCTGGCGGCAATGCCAGCGCGGTGCCGACAATTAATGCCGGAGCCACCATCGGCACAAAAATAGCCAGCAAATGGGTAATCGCACTAATAACACTTTGGTTAAACGGCGGCTTATCATCGACGTGATAAATAAGATCGCTGCTTGCGGTAGGTATATCAGACATCCCTTTACTCCCTTCCAGTAAATTTGATCATCTGATTCAATAGACACGCGTTAACTGCTCCACGCCCTGCACTTTCGCCATGTGAATTCCACGGGCCAGCCTGAGCATTTTGACTTCGCTCATTATCTTGATGGCGGCAATAACAGTATTGAATCGCTTCTGCCCGTCGTCTTTTTAATTATCTAGTGCAAGACGACGGGCATCTGGGCTCACGCTGACAGTTTATTTAACCCCCTCAGGATTTTCTCTGGCGTGAAATGCCATTCACGCAGCCAAACACCGCAGGCGTCATGAATTGCCATGGCGATAGCCGGAGCCGCGCCGTTAACGCCGATTTCAGAGATCGATTTGGCGCCGTATGGCCCCACCTGATCGTCACTCGGCACCAGAAACGCCTGGAAGTCGAGCGGGATATCGCCAATTTTCGGTGCGCCGTAGCTTTGCAGGTCGCGGGTGATCGGCACCCCCTGGCGATCGTAGATAATCTCTTCCGACATGCTGTGGCCGATGGCGCGCATTGAAGCGCCGTAAATCTGCCCCAGCGCCAGTTCCGGGTTCACCGGCGTGCCGCAGTCCAGCAAGGCGTAGAACTTATTCAGCCGGATCTCGCCGGTGCGGGTATTGACCGCCACTTCGGTGAAGTTGGCACCGAACGGGAAGGCAAAATCAGAGGTGATATAGCTCGCGGTAGCCACCAGGGTGCCAAAACCGGTGCCGGTTTCGGCTTTATGGGCGAGTTGCGCGAATGACACTTCCCCCTGTTTACCGCGCACCACGCCGGGTACCACCAGCACCACATCGGTTTCCGGCTCACCCAACATCTGCGCGCCGTGGAACAGGATTTTTGCCTTGAGATTTTCCGCCGCGTTCTTCGCCGCGTTGCCAGAGAAACAGGTGCCGGAAGAGGCGTAGGCACCTTTATCAAACAGGGCATGATCGGTATCGCCCGAGATCACATGCACATCGGCAAACGGGCAACACAGCACTTCGGCCGCCAGCTTGCCAACTACCGTATCCAGCCCGGTGCCGATATCCGCGCCACCGGAGTGGACGATAAAGGTGCCGTCCGATTCGAGCTTAATCATGCAGTTGGCCTGATCGATATCTGGGATGCCGGATTTCTGCATGATAATCGCGACGCCACGGCCAACCTGCCAATCGCCGGTTTGCGTCTTCGGCGAGTTCCAGCGGATCAGTTCGCGCCCTTTGCGCAAGATCGGCTCCAGCGCACAACTGGCAGCGCTGGGCACCGAGGTCGGCATTTTGCCTTCGCCGATCGCCCCGAGGATCTTCAGCTCCTGCCCTTCCACCACCCGGTTGAGTTCAATAATCTCCAGCGGATCGCGCCCCAGTTTTTCGGCCAATTCGGCCAAAATCATGGTCAGGGCAAAGTTGCCTTTCGGCGCGCCGTAGCCCTGATAAGCGCCGTTCGGGCAGATATTGCTGTAATAGGTGGTCACCTGGAAGTTGACGTTGTCGCACGGATACAGCGGCAGCGACAGCGCCGGGCCGTTGCTCGGCACCGTCAGCGCGTGGTTGCCGTAAGGGCCGGTATTGGCGAGGAAGTTCATATCGATCGCCGTCAGGCGGCCGTCTTTCTTGGCACCAATCTTCACCTTCACTTTCGCCACGTGGCGTGAGGTGTTGCTGATAAATTCCTCTTCGCGGGTGTAGTGGAAATAGACCGCACGGCCGGTGACGCAGGTGGCCCAGGCGCAGACTTCTTCCAGCAAAATGTCCTGCTTGGAGCCAAAACCGCCGCCCACGCGCTCTTTGATCACATGCACCTTATGCTGTTTCAGCCCGACAATGCGCGCCACCTGGCGGCGCAGGTGCCAAGGCACCTGGGTTGAGGCGTGGATCACCAGCCGATCGCCGTCCATATAGGTGTAGCAAACGTGTTTTTCCGCTGGGCACTGCTGTACTTGCTTGGATTCATAAGTGCGTTCCAGCACCACATCCGCTTCGGCAAAACCCTGTTCCACATTGCCGATCTGCCCATGGACTGCGGCAGCAATATTGCGATGCGGTTTGGCACCAATCGGGAAGTTGATCGTCAGATGTTCACCGGCGCGCTGCGCAGAACCCCGATTCTGCTCGGCCAAATCGGCGGGTGCGCCGTTGACGTAAACAATCGGTTCATCGTGTACCAGCGGTGCGCCTTCCGCCATCGCCTCATCAATCGACATCACCGGCTGCAACACCTGATATTCAACCTCAATCAGCGCCAACGCCGCCTGCGCGATCGCTTCGCTTTCGGCTACCACCGCCGCAACCCGATCGCCCACGTGGCGCAGTTTCTGACCAAACATCCGGCGATCCAGCGGCGAAGGCTCCGGCGCGCTCTGCCCGCCGGGGGTGTAATAAATATCCGGGCAGTTGAGATGGGTGATCACATGCACCACGCCCGGCAGCGCCTCGGCTTTGCTGACGTCCAGGCGGGTAATCAGCGCGTGAGGATGCGGGCTGCGCAGCATCTTGATGATGCAGGCATTACGCGCCACGCGATCCTCAACATAGCAAGGCTTGGCCTGCACCATTTTCGCCGCGTCCACTTTCGGGCACAGCTTGCCAACCACGTTGAGATCGCTGCGAAACTCAGGAGCCGCCGGAGCCTGAAACTCAGGATCGCTGCGGCGCGCCACCGCCAGTGCCACCACCTGATAAAATTGCTGGTAACCGGCATCGCGGCTGAACAGCCCCGACAGCGCATCGTCGATCTGCGCCCGCGTTGGCGCTGCGATGCGCTCCAATAAATCCGTCAGGATCAGCGCCGCCGCCGGATCGTTATAGCCGGACTGCACAATCCCCACGTCCACCATCGCCTGTTGCAGCAGGCTAAGCTGGTTCCAGCTCCCAAGCGCTTCTGCGGTGGTGACCACCGCGCCGTCAAGCTGGGCGGCAATCAACAAAGAAGCGTTAACCACCACGCCGTTAAACATAATGGCATCCGAACCGGCAAAGCCGAATCCGTCATCGCTGTCGCGTACCGCATGCATCCCCAGCTTGAACAGCAGTTGTTGCACGTTTTCGCCGGGTTGGCACGGTATCTCTTGGGCACGGTCATTGAGCGTAAAACGAATGTTCATCATTGTTCCCCTCCTGACGCCTGGCAACTGGCGAGCAGATCGGCCACTACAACGCCGCTGATATAGCGCTTGTAGGCTACGCTGCCACAGAGATCGGCTTGCGGAGCTACCGACTCAGCCACCACTTTCTCCAATGCCGGGCCGCTCAGGCCGATTTGCTCGGCGTCACGCAGGCGGCTTGGCCGCGCCACCACGCCGCTCAGGGCAATGCGCACCTTTGATTGTGCATCGCAGGAGACGGCGGCGGTCAGCACCGCCAACCCGGCCGCCGAGCGGGCAACCTTGCGCGTGGCGCAGCAGCGGTAAGGATCCGGCAGCACCAGCGTCAGCAATAATTCTTGCTGGTAACCCGCCAGATAATCTTCCAGTGTGAGGGTATTGCCGCTGCCGATCACCACTTTGGCGCTCAGCGCCAGCAGCACCGGCAACAGCACCGAATCTTTGGGCGCGGCGGCGATTTCCCCGCCCAGCGTGGCCTGATTGCGAATATGGCGGGAGTAGACCATGCCCAGCGCCTCACGTAGCGCCTGCGGGATCAACGCCGAATCGATTAAGGTCTGTAAGGTGATGGTGGCACCGATTTGCAGTTCGCCCTGCTGCCAACTCACCTGATCCAGCCCCAGTTGCGTTAACGCAATGGCGATCGTTTTATCGGTTTTGGTCGGCGTGGCGTTTAACTTGCTGCCGCCACCGAAGTACACCGCCTCATCAAGAAACTGGCGTTTTAGCTCCAGCGCCTGCTGCACCGACTCTGGCCGATAGAATTGCTCAATCATTTTTCCCCCTCATCAAGGTCAACCGCCCCGATCTTCGCAGGCGGCAACCGGCTTAGTTCAAGGCATCCATACGCTGCCAGAGCTGGGCCGCAACCTTGCGCGCCTCGGCGTAGAGCGGTTCAACATCGAATGGGAATTTGCCGTCCTGATAGACCATATTGCCTTCCACCATCACGCTGTTCACGCTGCTGGCTCCCATGCCGAAAGCCAGGTGACCGCCGATATTTTGCGCCGCCAGCGGCGTGGGTGACGGGTAATCACAGATGGTGAGATCCGCTTTGTAGCCTGCCGCCAGGCAGCCGAACCGGGCACCAAAGTTACGCGCCAGCAGTTGGTTGCCGTTCGCCAGGAAGCGGGCAAAGCTGTCTGGCCACAGCGATCCCACGGCATCGCGGTGTTTGAAGTAGGCAAACTTCAGCTCTTCGAACATGTCGGAACCAATGCCGTCGGTGCCGAGCGCCAGATTGCGGTACTGCGCCAGTTGGTGGTTATAGCCGACATGGTTATTCATATTGGAACGGGCGTTGTGTACCAGGAAGGCATCGTGCTGGTTGATCAACTCGATATCAGTGGCAGAAAGATACAGGCCGTGGGCCACCAGCGTTTTAGCACCGAGCAGATCGTACTGCGCCAGCCGCACCATCAGGTCTTGGCCATATTTATCATGGCTGTGGGACACATCATAACGGTCTTCGGCGGCGTGAATATGCAGCCCGCGCCCGGTGCTTTGCACCGCTTCGCGCAGCATTTCCAACCCGGCATCGGCCACGGTGAACGGCGCGTGGGCACCGATATGCGCCTCCACCAGATAGGGTTCCTTACCGGCGGCTTTGGCGGCGTCGATCAGGTTAGCAAAGGCAATATTCTCCTCAACCCCGGCCTGCAATTCACGATTACCGCCGTTGCGATCGGTAGTCTCAAAGCAGGTCATGCCGCGCAGCCCGGCCTTGATAAAGCCCGCGCGCAGGGTTTTCAGCGATCCGGCGATAAAATTCGGCGAGGCGTGATGGTCGATCACTGCGGTACAGCCGCTCTTGATCGCTTCCAGCGAGCAGATCAGGCCGCTGTAATACAGCGATTCTTCATCCAGCGCGCGATCCAGCCGCCACCACAGGTTTTTCAACGTAGAGATAAAATCCGGGCACGGCGCGATGTTAGCCATAATTCCGCGCGACAAACCGGAATAGAAATGGTTGTGGGCGCAGACGATCCCCGGCATCACCAGCTTGCCGTGCATATTGCGGGTTTCCGCCTGCGGATATTTTGCCGCCAGCCCTTGGCCCACCTCTTTGATCAACGCCCCTTCAATGGCGATGTCGATCCCCTGCTGAACGCTGGCGGGTTCAAGCTGCACGGCGGTGGCATTAGTTAAGATCAGCATAATTACACCTCCACCTGACCCAGCAGGTAATGATGATGGGCATATACCTGGTTGATGATGTGGCCCATCTCCTCCAGCTCTGGCGGCACCTGCTGAAGCTGACCGTTATCCCCCAACTGTAGTTGATAGATGTTGTCGCCCAAGCGCACACTGACCTGCTGACCGTTCACCAGAAAACCGGCGTTGGTGCTGTTGGCAAAATCCTGCGGCAGGTTAAAGACGGTAACCTTGTCTTTATAGGGCTTGCCCTGCCATGGGCAGAACTGGGCGCAGTTGCCGCATTCGTTGCAATAGGCATCCAGATGCAGGGTTTGGAAACGATCGCGGAAGCCCGGTATCGCGATCGATACGTTGGCACGGTTCGGGCAGACATCGACACATTTGCTGCACACGTAGTTGCATTCCAGGCAACGCTGCGCCTCCTGCGCCACAAAGGCTTCGCGCTCCGCCTTGTCCACCACCGCGACCACAATCGCCCCTTTGCGGCGATAAATTTCCGCCGGATCCACGTTTGACCAGTATTTGTCTTGGTGATGGGTGTTGACACTCTCCCGCGCCAGCACCGTTTCTGCGGCGCTGCGGGCACTGCCGATGGCGGCGACGATCGATGACGGGCCACGCTGCACATCGCCGATCAGGAACACATTCGCCCGCGTGGTTTCACCGGTCGTGATATTCACCTGCGGGTAACCGGCAGCATCCAACGGCACGCCCAGCTTGCGCAGCACTTCTTCATCGGCCTGCTCACCAATCGCGGTGATCAGCGCGTCAATCTGCAAGGTAAGGGTTTGTTCGGTAGCCACCGGGCGACGGCGGCCCCGCTCATCCGGCTCGCCAAGCTCCATCACTCTGGCGGTTAAGGTGCCGTTAGCATCAAAATGTTCCGGATTGGTGAGGAACATAAACTGCACCTGATCTTCCACCGCCTCCAGATACTCTTCGCGGTAAGCGGGCATTTCATTCAGGGTGCGGCGATACAGCACGGTGACATCCTGCACGCCCGGCACTTTCAGCGCGGCGCGGGCGCAGTCCATCGCCGTGTTGCCCGCGCCGACCACCGCCACGTGTTTACCCAGGCTCAGCGGTTTGCCTTGGTTGAAATCGCGCAGAAACGGCAAGGATTTGTAGACACTGCGGTTATTGCCTGCCAGCTTCACGCCGCTGTTT
The DNA here is from genome assembly GCF_055790845.1 of Serratia sp. YWN4. NCBI lineage: Bacteria > Pseudomonadati > Pseudomonadota > Gammaproteobacteria > Enterobacterales > Yersiniaceae > Serratia > Serratia sp. YWN4. The sequence goes on along the minus strand of NZ_CM147696.1, from coordinate 2,142,068 downwards.
TTGTCGGTGCCGATGCCGATAAACACATAATCGAAGCCCTGTTGTTGCAGCTTGTCCACCGTCAGATCGGGATCGCAGCCATAGACAAACTTCACACCGTGCGCGGCGACAAAATCGATATCGTGCTGAATCACTTCGGCCGGAATGCGGAATTGCGGAATGATGTTTTTCACCACGCCACCGGCATTGGCTTCACGCTCAAACAGCGTGACCTGATAACCCGCGCGCGCCAGAAAATAACCGGCAGACAGCCCCGCCGGGCCTGCGCCCAAAATCGCCACCGGGTGTTTGCTGCCGGAACCCGCAGGCTTGTGCCAACGGCGCTGGTACTCGTCCCAGCCTTTCTCCAGCGCCACCTTTTTCAGCTCACGGATGTTCAGCGCGCTGTCGTAATCAATACGGGTGCAGTTGTACTGGCATTGGTGATCGCAAATATGGCCGGTAATCGCCGGTAAAGCGTTGCGCTGATAAATCAGTTCCAGCGCATCGGCATAGCGCTGCTCGCCCAGCAGGCGGATATATTCTGGAATATCCTGCTTGATGGCGCAGGCGCTAACGCAAGGTGCTACGTAGCAGTCGATCATCGGCAACGGGCCGCCCGCGTCGATGCTGTCCTGCGCTTTCCAGTGTTTCTGGGTGTATTCCATGCTGACGGCTTTTTCCGCCAGCGCTTCCAGCTTGGCGATATCAATACGCGCCATCTGCCAGCCTGCCGATTGATCCAGTTCGCGCAGGCATTCGGTCTGGCGTAAATAGCCGCCGGGCTTCAGCAGATCGGTAGCCATGGTGATCGGCCTAATGCCGGTTTCAAAAATATCGCGGATATTAAATTTGCTGGCCCCGCCGGAATAGGAGATCGGCAGTTCACCGTTAAACTCGCGCGACAGTACCGCCGCCACGTTGATAGACAGCGGGAATAGCGCACGGCCAGACATATACATCTCTTCGCCGGGCAGCGCGCCTTTGTGGTTGATAGTCCCTAGGGTGTTGGTCAATTTCACCCCAAAGCCCAGCTTATGCTGTTTACCCAGCGCCACCAGGCGGCGCAGCATAGCCACTGCCTGATCCAGCTTGAGATCGTGCTCGAAAGATTCCTCTTTCAGGCCGATATAATCAAAACCGCAGGTATCCAGAATCGCCCGCACGCGCGGATAACCCAGCAGCGTCGGGTTTAATTTCACAAAGGTATTCAGATGTTTCTCTTCCAGCATATAACGGCAGATGGCTTCGATTTCATTGGGCGGGCAGCCGTGCATGGTGGAAAGGGTAATTCCGCTGACTAATTGCGCAGGAATTGCACTCGGCAATTGGCTTAATGTGCTGCGCTGGGCAGATAAATCAAACTGGGTAATAAAATCGTCATTACTGACCCATTCACCCAGAGCTTTGGCATATTCAGCATATTTTGGCTGCTGGGCGGAATTGATCATATTATGGATAAATTCCTGCATCGGCGGCTGCTTAATACCTTCGAGGTTATAGCCCACGCTCATATTAAAAATAAAGGATTTACTTTCCCCTTTCGCGCGGGGATCAAACATCGCTTCCAGCAGATGTAAGGCAAACCAGGCTTTTAAATATTCGTCATAGGCTTTGAGCAAAGTAAACTCTGTCGACCATTCGGTGTTAAAGCATTCGTCTTCAGCGTCGATACAGGGTTTTTCAATCTCCAGGCGATCGAGGATTTGTACGGTTTTTAATTCGATAAACCGCCCACCGGTCAGCCAGGAGACGATAATATTCTGCGCCAATTGCGTATGCGGGCCAGCCGCCGGGCCGAGCGGAGTTTCACAGCTTTCGTTGAAAACGTTAATCTGCCGATCGTCACGTTTGCGATAAAACTGCTGTTCCGGAATACCAAAGATGGAGCGATTCTCATGATATTCCTCGAAAATCCGCGTTAGCAGCGCCTTGAAAGGAACCGGACGCATGATATCTCCCATAGCTTATCTCCTTGCGACGAAATGCCTGAATGGTAATTCGGCAAAAACCGGCTTGCGGTTTTTCACCTCGGTTAGGCATCACTCAGCAACAATCAGGCCAAATCTCCCAGCAGCGTTGCACATCGATAAAATTCGTGAAGCAGTTCTAATTGTTATTTTTATTTGTGAACAAGCTCACAGGCGTAAGTGAGAATAAAAATCAGTGCCTGCAAGCGCTCAGTGGCAGCTATTCACCCTATAGAGTTAATTATCAAAAAAGAACCTCTCAATATCACTTTGATACGCCAAAATACACTCTTGAATAAAACCGTGAGCGCAATCGATAAAGTGTGAATGACTAATAAACCTCGATTACATCAAAAAATTCGCGCGATTAAACCACCAATCAGAAATAAAAAAACGGCATATTACGGTTCAGCATTTTTTAACTTATGAGATCGCTTATTTATGATCCCGGCCTTCAGGGAATTATTCAGTGAAGAATATCAACGCCTGGATAACGGCAAACCCTTGCTGATTAGCCTGATTGGGGCCGGTGGCAAAACCAGCACTCTATTATGGTTGGCGCAGGCGTTCTATCAACAGGGCAAACAGGTGCTGTTCACCACCACCACCAAGATGTATCGCCCTGATCCCGCCACTTATCATCAGTTGTTTATCGGCCAACAGTCCATCGCCCGCACTGCACCGGCAATTACCGCCAGCTTCAGCCATTATCAGCCGCAAAATAACAAGGTTGCAGGATTTAGCCCCGAGCAGATCGACGAGATCAAGCAGCAGGGGGAATTCGACGTGATTTTGGTGGAGGCCGACGGCGCTCGCGGTTTGCCGTTAAAAGCCCCGGCAAGGCATGAACCTTGCATCCCCTCCAGCAGTGATTGTGTTATCGCGTTAACCGGGGGCCAGGTGATCGATCGCCCTGCCGATCCACAGCAGATTCACCGCTGGGAGATATTCTCGGCGCTGACCGGGATCGCTGCCGGTGAACCGCTCGATTACCGGGCATTCCGTACCTTGATCGCCCACCCGCAAGGGATGTTCAAAGGTACGCCAGCCGAGGCGCGCCGGGTTTGGCTGATCAATCAGTTTTCTCATTCTGATAATCCACCCGATCCCGCCTGGCTTGCGCTGTTGCAGCAAGATGCGGCGCTCAGCGCCATCTGGTTTGGCGCCGTGCAGCACAGCCCGCCGATCCATCACTGCTTACGACGCCTAACACTCTAATATTTTTGAAGTTACTGATGAGGTCAGCATGAATATCTTCGCCGAAGCTGCGCGACTAGAAGAAGAAAACCGGCCCTTTGCGCTCGCCCAGATTATTGAAAGCCGTGGCTCCACGCCGCGCCATTCCGGGCAAATGTTGGTGATGGCCGATGGCGGCTGTATTGGCACCATCGGTGGCGGCATGATTGAACGCCTGGTGATTGAGCAGGCGATTTCTGCCATTAGTGAACGCAAGGCCCGAGTGTTTCATGGCCGCATGGCGCGCAACGGCCAGGATGCAGTGGGTTCCGACTGCGGCGGCGCGATGTCGGTCTATATTGATGTCCACGGCCTGCGCCCGCGCCTGGTGTTGATCGGCGCTGGACACGTCAATCGCGCTATCGCCAACGCCGCCAAACCTTTAGGGTTCGATATTCACGTTACCGATATCTACCCCGCCAGCCTTGATGCTGCCCTGTTCCCGCCGGGCACGACTCTGGTACATGGCGAAAGTTTCCCGGCTGCCATCAGCAAGATGAATATCGAACCCGGCAACTTTGTGATCATCGCCACCAACAATCAGGATGGCGAAGCCTTAAACGCCTTGATCGGCCAGCCATTGCGCTACTTGGGGCTGCTCGCCAGCCGCCGCAAGGTGCAGACCTTTACCCATATGCTCAGGCAACGCGGCATCAGCGAAGCCGATCTTGCCAGATTACATGCCCCGATCGGCTACAACATTGGCGCAGAAACGCCGGAAGAGATCGCCATCAGCGTGCTGGCGGAGCTGTTGCAGATAAAAAACCAGTCGGCGGGCGGGTTGATGAAAGAGGATATCCGGCTGGCGCGCGACAAACTGGTGGTGATCCGCGGGGCGGGCGATATCGCCACCGGCGTGGCGCTGCGGCTTTATCATGCCGGTTTCCAGGTGATCATGCTGGATATTGCCCAACCCACCGCCATCCGCCGCACGGTGGCCTTTGCTCAGGCGATATTTGACGGCCAAACCTGCGTTGAAGGGGTAACCGGCCGCCTGGCAAAAGACGTCGACGAGGCTTTCGAAATAATCAACCGTGGCGAAATTCCGTTGCTGATCGACGGCGCGGCCCAGTGCTTGGAGCCGCTCAAACCGCGCTTTCTGGTGGATGCCATTCTGGCCAAGCAAAACCTGGGCACTCACCGCAATATGGCCCCCATTACCGTCGCTCTCGGCCCCGGTTTCAATGCCGGGCAGGATTGCGACGCGGTGATTGAAACCAACCGTGGCCATGAACTGGGGCGGGTGATTTACCAGGGTTATACCCACCCGAATACCGGCATCCCCGGCAATATCGGCGGCCACACCGCGCGCCGGGTGATTCGCGCGCCTGCGGACGGCGTGATGCAGTGCTGTGTGGCGCTGGGGGATTTGGTGCAGGAAAGAGATATTGTCGCCCACTGCGGTGAAACACCAGTGATCGCACCGCTTTCCGGCATGGTGCGCGGGCTGTTGCAGGCCGGGCTGGAGGTGAAAACCGGCTGTAAGATCGGCGATATCGATCCGCGCGGTGCGCTGGCGGATTACACCACGGTGTCGGATAAAGCGCGGGCCATCGGCGGTGCGGTGCTTGAGGCGATCATGAAGCTGGGGCGGGGGTAATCGCGGCACCTTTTGCGAGTTGATATCTGAATCAGTTAAGTACAACTTTGCGCCATGCAGAAGATAGCTTGTTCACAAGTTAGACGAGTATTTATTTCGGTCGCTAAACATGTTGCGTTCACTCAGTAATGTGATGAAAGCGCCCGAGCAGGGGGCTCAAGAGCCAGCCCCTTGCCATATCAGGCGGCCGCTGCGCGGCTACCCTCACTACGCCACGGCGTCAACACCGGTGCACGTCTCACCGATTGCACTGCTTTAAGTTCTCTTATCAACACCCATGCTGATGTTGCCCGGTGATAACAGATTCGGGTGTTGACGTTGAGCGCATCATGGCCTGCTGAGCAATTAGCATTAATTATTGGTTTATAGGTACTAAAATCAATGAGTAAAATTATTTATTAACTTGTTTTTAAATGATTTATATTGTTTTCTTAGTCCCTTATTGTCCCATCAAATCTCATTGAAAACCGCCATATCCTACATTTTATTATAGGTCATAATGTAGCTTGTTTGTTTGCCTATGGTATAATCAGTCATACTATAGTGACTTACGCATGGAGCTAACCAGGTGGAAAAACAAGAGAAAAAAGAAGAGAGAAAACCACTGTCAACCAAGGCCATTGAAGCCATGAAACCCGGTGATGCTGATAAAGCTGATACTGGCGAAAATCGGGGATTAAGGATCACGTGTGGCGCTACCGGCATTAAAACTTTCTTCTACCGCTACACCAGTCCCCTGACTCACAAACTCACCCAAGTTAAAATAGGCCACTTCCCTAATATCCCTCTGACACAGGCTCGCGTTGAATTGCGAATGCTCAAGCAGGTAAAGAATGAAGGTCACTGCCCTGCCAGTGAACGGAAAGCTGAGAAGCAGCAAAAGCAACAGGCGGCGTTAGAAAAACAGCAAACTGTATTCACCGTCAAAGATTTGGTTGAACTGTACTTGACTCAACGCATTGAAGACCGTCACGGGAAAGACGGCAAGATTATTCCGGGAGCGAGAAAACCCGCCAGTCAGCGGGAAGTTCGCCGTCTATTGACCAAAGAGGTGGTGAACAGCATCGGTGAGCGCCCAGCACAAGAGATCGCGCGCAAAGACGTTATAAAACTCGTCAATGTGATGGTTGAACGTGGCTCAAACGTATTAGGCGGTAACATGCTGCGTGAACTCAGCGCTGCTTACGAGTTTGCTCTTGGTTTAGGATACTTGGATGAGAATTATGCTAACCCGGCATTGCAGGCAAAAGCCGGTTTGGCTCAGGCAAGGGTTAAACTCACCTGTGAACCCGGTAAGCGTGTGTTTTCTGAAGAGGAATTGACGCTGTTACTGGGCTGGCTTCCAACTTCTGATTACCCGACCCACATCAAAAACGTGTTATTTCTGACACTGTTAACCGGGTGCCGAACCGGTGAAATCTGCGCCCTTGCCTGGAAAGATGTGAATCTTGACAAAGGCATTATTCACTTGCAGGAAACCAAAAATGGCATGGGTCGGTATGTTCAGCTATCACAGCAAGCTATCCTGTTTTTGCAATCACTGGATACCCAGGCAGAGCGCTATTTGTTTCCATCAAGATTGACCCGTAAGCCTATCCAGCAGGAATATCTGGCTACCGCGGGTGGTCAACTTCGTGCTCAAGGGAAAATGCTCGATATCCCTCGCTGGAAACCGCACGACATACGCCGAACTGTGCGTACCGGCTTGGCCCGTATTGGATGCCCCAATGAAATTGCAGAGGCCGTGTTAGGTCACTCACCTAAAGGGATTGTCGGCGTCTATAACCTTCACAGCTACGATAAGGAATGTAAAGTTTGGCTGCAAAAATGGGCGGATTATCTCGATACGTTGAAGGCGTAAGTGATTGCATGAGCCAAGCTTACTCTTGATTGATGTGTCGTCAGTGCTCAATAACATGATTGACGACACGGTGTTAATACCCACCATCCATCAGTTTTTCTGTGGGATTGTTGGCGCTCAGCGTTTATGCTATTACCTTATTCTCGTTAATTGATTAAGGATAATCAGCATGCAAGACACTGCACCAGCCTTGTACACCAATGATACTACGCCAGAGCTGCTATCTGGAATTGATAAGCCTGCCTTTACCGATGAGCAATTAGCTACTTTCCATGAAGATGCCCGCGCTCATGTTTGCCAACAAGAAGCTTACTGTCGAGAGCACCCACCGATAGCGATTTACCGGCTGGCCGTGGCCGGGTGCCTGACATATCGCGGCGGTGTCGGTGACGAGTTCGAACCGGCCCCAGATGTGGGCCACAAAATTCGTCTCGATAATGGTCAATGGGTAAGTGTACTGACGGAGGGCTGTACGGTTTCTTATCCTGACGGAACAAGCGCTCGGATCGTCAGCAGTGCCGGTAGCCTGTGTAGCATGGATGGCAGAGGGATTGCGCTGGTTGGAAGCGTGCTGGATAACGGGGATAAAATCATCAGCACCCCCCAGAATATTTCAGTCCTGATCGGTCGGGCCGGTGTGCCGATGCCGGAGGATTTTCTGCGTGTGTCTGGGGGAGAATGATGGCCTATCGTCCGAATATCGATGGGCTGGGGCAGGCGCTGAGTTGTGATAAAACGACGACGGGCGCACGCCTTATCTCTTCGATCCCTTTGAATCAGGTGAATATTCTTGGTTTTGGCGTCATCAGGTTGGGCGACCAGACCACCCCCTGCCCGAAATGTGGGAAAACCGGGCGGGTTGTTGAGAGCGCCCGCGCCCGGCGTTCTTACATGGGGATTAACACGGCAGTAGACCGTTGCAAGGTTATCTGTGGTTGCCCGGATGGCAGTAACCGCATTATTGCCCCGGTCAATAGCTGGCTGGGAGCGGGGCCTTCGCCTGAAAAAGTGGCACAGGAAAAACAGGCTGCATTGCTGGTCGAACGAAAGGCCGCAGAGGAACAGCAGCAGGCAGAAGCGCGTGAGCGTAACCGGGTGTTTGCCAAATCTTGTGAGCGTGGTGAGGGATGCACCGATGCAGGAGAGCAGCAGGAGCCACATGATAATTTCGCGCCAATGGGCTACTTCCGGTCGGTGCCGCTTCCCGAACCGGAACAACACGCACAGGCGGCGAAACGCGCCAAACCTGTGCCCGTAGCGCCAGAGGCGGCGAAGAAAGCAAAACCGGGCTGGTATACTTGGCTATTTGGTGAAGGTGATGATGTGGCCCCTGTTGCGGCTACAGTAGCGGTTCCTGCCAGTAAAGTGTTCCCGTCCGGTTCGGCGGCGTTGGAGTGGCTTGGTGGTCGGTTTGTAACGCAGGGCAGTTGGGCTATTCGTGCGGTGACGGCGTTTGGTGAAGTCGCTGCTGCGGGAGTGGGTGCGCCAGTAGCAGCCGCATTGGTTGGCATGATGCCGGGCAAGCTGAATGAAGGTGAACAGGATTTTATCGACAAGATGCGTCTGTCGCAGATCGCCAGTGCGAAAGGCACCGCCCCAACGCGGGTGCGTTTTGCCTGGGAAGATGCGGGTAATGGTCGTCTGATGCCAAAGGGGTATCATACCAGCGAGGGCAGTGGGTTAGATCAGGTGCCAGTGCGTGAGATGACGTTCAACAGCTACAGTGGGAACTATGAGTTCACCACGGACGGCCCCGATGCGATCACCATCTACTGGAACCCTGCGAAGCTGGATCTGGAGGTTCCTTCACACACCGGTAATCAAGACGAGCCGTATCTGCCGACAACAATTACGGTATTGCCGATCCCTGAGAAGGTGGGAAGTGATATCGAGGTTTACCCTGCCCCGGAAGAGAGGAGTTTTCGAGACTGTATCCTGATCTTGCCAATCCCAGATATGCCGCCAGTATATATCTACTTGAGCAATGATCATAAGTATTATACTCCGCCTAAAGGTACACCTCCCCTTTCTGCGTTTCCTGATGCTAAAAAGGCAACAGCTAAAACCCCAATAAAAGGCGGTGGGAAGCTTCGGCCACGTTGGAAAGATTCGGAAGGGAAAATTTATGAGTGGGATTCCCAACATGGAACGGTAGAAATGTATGATCGTTCTGGACGAAATCATCTAGGAGAGTTTGATCCAGAGACAGGCGAACAAACAAAACCAGCAGATCCTTCGAGGAGAGTTGAAAAATAATGATTGTCTATACTATCGATGTGTACCGTAAAGATACAGAAGAATTGGTTTCTGAAGTCAACATTCCCAAAGAGCGACTGAAAGACCTTGCAAAGATAATGGGTTGGAATGACGAAGATAGTTTGGATTTTTCACGAGGCATTGCAGTGTTTGATGTTAAAAAACAACAAGCTAATTTATTGGAGTCGTTGTTAGGCGTGAGCTTTTATTCAGATGATTTTATCATTCAGCTATCTGGTGGTGAGATCTAACTGGATAAAAATATTTAAAATTTCATCTAATTATAGTCAGCAGATTTCAATCTTCTGCTGACTATAATAAACGAATCGTAATTTAAAAAAATCATAGTGCTACAAGAGAATAATGCGGCGTATATAAGCTAAGCTGACGTTGCTCCCATCTAATCGCTGATCTAATGCTTCAGTACGATTTTCAAAAATGGATGCTGCCAATCACGAGCATTGATCAAGCGGTAAGAAATAAATCCATCGTGCTCTAACGCGCATATTATCCCCGGATGATCGCGTACAAACTCGTAGACCGCCAAGCTTTCCAACCCTTGCAGCATATGAGCCAGCAGCTTGCGGCGCATCACATCACGCCTCCAACGCTTACCCGTTGTCACGCATTGGTAAGTGCAGTTGAAGGTCTGGCCCACAGCGTTGGTAACACAACGCCCGTAGCGGTTTTTATGCGCCGTAGCTTCATAAACGTCCAGCAATCTAGCCAGATCATCTTTAAGTGGCACCAAGTGCTCACGCCAGCGCAGGAGAATACGTTCGGCCTTAGAGCGTCCGAACTCCTTTCTCAGCAGGCGGACAGTCGCACTTTTGAAGGAAAGGCTGACGCATCCTGCATTGAACACGCTGGCGTAGCGGAACTGCTTAACCAGCGCTTCTTTTACCCCCAATTTCTTGCATATCATGTCTGTATCAAGAAGACGGAGGTTGCTGTCTGAAACGTCGATAGACTGTAGTTCACGGCGCAGGATCTCAAGCTGGCACCCTTTAATATCGTAGTTGTAACCACGGGCTAGACACGCCCATTTCATCTTGGAAGGCAAACTTTGGAAGCCAGCCCCGATTTCGAACGAGCGACCGCCAATTTTGGCCGCTTTGTACGATTGCCGGTATGCAACAACCAGCGGCGAGTCTGATATCAGGTCTACGCCCACTTCTGCCAAATGAGACAGGAAATTGCGGTAGAACATCACATTAACGCTGGAATGATGGGTATCAACGTATTGCCGCAACTTATCAAGATTGATATGCAGCGGTTCTAGATTGCCCCACACGGCTTTCAAAAGGTTTCTGAAGGGTTCGTTCGGGATATCGCGTTTAGACCATTTATGGTTAGCCCGGCTGCCACGACTGATCGCCTGCCCGATCAATTCATCAAAGGTCATGCTTTTGCGTTTATTGCGGCATTATGCACCAGTAGCACAATAATTTCCCTCTCTATTTCTGTATAGTACTTTAATATTAACAGATAGTTGGAGGGGTTTATGAGTCATGTAGTCTCTGGGATACTGAGTAAGCGTAGTGAGTTGGTAGGTATTATTGAATTAAAGCAGAAAGAGATCAAGTTATTAGAAGTGCAGGTATCTGCATTGGACATTACCTTAAAGATTTTCGACAATGATATTGACTTACGGAAGTTGGGAGGTAAACGAGTATATAAAAACAATAAATTATTTTCACATGGGGAGTTAAGTAAATTGGTATTAGACACTTTACGAATTAAGGGGATGGATTATGATGAGTTAGCAAAAGAGATAATGACAATTAAATCAATAGATGGAAATGAGAAAAAGGTATTAGATAAGGTACTAAAAGTTGCGTTGGCGACTTTGGTGAAAGGTAACAAATTGGAGAAGGTAGATGATAGGTACTGTATTGTTGGAATATAAATAGTTATGCCCTACGCGATCACGCAATCGTCGCAGGGCATTCCTTACCAATTTATACTACAAAGTAATAATGGTCACTAAACCCATATATATAAGAAATTTTTTTTCTTATGATTAAGTAAAGATTTCTGATATCTTTACATAAATCTAAAAGAAATTCTCTTTGTTTATCATTATTACTATCCTTCATAATACGGTCAATTGCAATCCAGATAAAACGAACTGACTGGAATGCTTCGACAAGTATATGAAGATTTTTTTCTTTACACTTTGCAACTTTACTTGCAATATTGCCAATTATTAAATTGGTTTGAGTAATACTTTTCATATTTTAATCCTCTATTAAGTGTGAAGAGCATTACTCAATGAAAACAATTATATCCAGAAAGTATAATTATAAAGAGTAAGAGGCTCTGAATACTTCCATGTATCCATCCTCACTCTACCAATTCGCATTGTAACGTGTCAATTAAAACATTATAACCAATTGTTTTTATGGGTAATTAAATTTTAAATAATAGTTAAAATTTTTTATTATTTTGTTTTTCAATATTACTAATACAATAAATTAAGACTCTTTACTAAGAAATTAGTACTTGCACCAATGGTTATCAGTTTTGGTATTCAGACATTTAGAAAGAATATCTTTAACGACAATACCATTAGGAGTAGTTCTCATATCTTCACGGTAAGCAATTTCGTTAGCGTATTCGTTAAGGTATTTGTTGGAAATTTTATGTACTTGACCAATTTGCATTCTTCTAAATCTTGAGAAGTAGCTTTCGGCGTAGTTGTTAGTAGTACCATCATCTGAGCGGTATTCTTTGGAATGGTTAACACGTTTAACCTTGTAGTGGCCGTGTAAGATGTTGTAGGCACTATTTTCATCGGCACAGATAGTAGCTGAAGGATCTACATTTTCTTGTACTAATTTAAGGATTTCTTTTTCTTCTTCTGATTTAATAACAAAAGTACGAGTTTGTTGAGTTTTTTGTCTAATAACGAGGACACAGCATTTATCTTTGGGTTGATTTTCTTTTAAGCGTCTATCAACACGCTCTTCTTTTTTGTTTTTAGGACGTAAAGTAGTATGCATATATGCACCGTCGATATGTACCTCACCTTTCAGTAGTGAGTTATCTTTTTTATTATTAATGGATTCTCTAAGTTTGTGAGCAAGTACAAAAGCGGTTTTGTAGTGAACGCCTAAATCTCTGGAGAGTTGTAATGCAGAGATACCTTTAACGGCATTGACGAAGAGTACAATAGCGACGAGGTATACTTTGAGTGGTAGTTTGTGGTTTGAGAAGATAGTACCGGAGGTTACGGAGAAGGTGTAGTCACAGTGTTTGCATCTCCATTGTTTACGGGAAGAGATATTAAAAGGTTTATGGATTACGCCACAGCGAGGGCATGTAATTTCTTGGGTATCGCCCCAGCGTAGTGATTTGAAGAGGTTAAAAGCGTCGGTATCGCTCAGAGCCATAACTTGCATCAGTGACAATGTTTTAGCTTTCGAGGATAACAAGAAGTGCTGAGACATATGATCTTCCTTATGATGTATGGTTGAACAACCTTCACTACAGAGTTAAGATAACACACAAATTAGTGTGCATCAACAGCATTGCACACTAAAAAATGTGTTTTTAACACTTATTGGTGAAGCTATGGATTATGAAGAGTTTAAACGCCAACTTGGTAAAGCCGGGTTATCAGGAAGAGAGTTTGCAGATCTGTTGCAACTGAATCGCAATAGTATTTCGAACTTAGCAGGGAAAGAAAAAGTACCGGATCATTTAGCAATAATTGCATCATTGATGGGGGAGATGGCGGAACATAAGATTGATTTTAGATCTGTGATCGAACGTATAGATCTAAAGAAAAATGAACCAAGAGGGAAAAACTTTAACAGTAACTAATACTGTTACTTTGACTAAGTATATGTTATCAATACGCTTACTATTAATTTAATTAAAGGTAAGCGTTATGACTTTAACAGATGAACAAATGGCAATGTTATATATATTACATATAGCACAAGATAGAAATCCTAGTGGTCAAAGAACAGTATCTGCACCAGAATGTGATTTTTTATTAACTAATGTATATAAAAATAGTCAAGATGCTTTTGAAAATGATATTTTTGCATTAGAAAAGATAGGTTACATAGTTATTATTGGCAAGCCTATACCTATTTTAAATGACATTCAATATTCATGTACAGATATAGTTATTAGTTCATATGGGATGGAATATAGCATTGCTAATAAAAAAATTGTCACCACGGCCTATCGGCTGTTTGTGAATTAAATAATATCGTAAAATTATTATAGATTAGCTCTTCAGGTATATTATCTCTAGTTGGGATTATTTCGGATATAACATTAATATACATTCGATATGTAATCCCATTCTTTAGCTTGTAACAACCACCTAAAGAACCAACAGGATATAATGGAACTATTTTTGCATATCCGTTTTTTTCACCTAAGAATAAGTAAAATATTTCCTCAGTATTTGTTTCAAACTGAATTAAAAGGTCTTTATTTACCACCATTGAAAAAATCTTAATACTATTATCTGGAATCCTTTCCATATAATACTCCTTGTTGTTTATGTTAATCTTCAGCCGGAGCTGAAGGATCACTACTAATTCGTAGTTTATGTAACTCTATAGCCTTGTTTTTTGTTATAAGCATCTTGTTTTCAGTACTAACAATTTGCCAGTATGAACCACGTTCATTATCGTAAAATTTAGTAATAGCATCCAAAGATAAATCTTTATACTTGATCCAAGCAAGCTGAGATCTTTTTAGACTATCTTTGAATTCTTTACTTAATTCAGTATCAGATATTAGTAACTTGTATTCAGCATTAAGTAGTTTATACCCGATTAACTTGAAGACGCTTGCTTTAGCACCTGAAAATTGTCATTCAGCCGGGACGATAATGAACCCGCCATCTCAGGGAGCGTTGTCGTAAAAAAGTTAAATATAGCCGTTCGGAAATCAGGCTTACTGGCAAAGTAACGGTTGTTCCTTGCACATTCGTGCATCAGCTTCCATAACCGTTCTATGGGATTCAAGTTGGGGCTGTAAGGTGGCAGGGAATGCAATTTTATATTGCAGACAAATGCCCAATCTTTGACCAGGTTTGTTTTGTTATACCCCGCGCCATCCAGAATAATATGAATTGGCTGCTTATAGTCGGGATAACATGTTCTTATCTCATTGAAAAATTGACAGATAGTGTATTCATTAATCGTTTCGTAATCATGAATGACTGGATGGGCAGCATCATTCAGATCCAGCGCGCCCAGAATGTTCATCCGAGTACGGCTTCCTGTTGTTTCAACAGTCTTTTTTTCCCCTTTTTTTATCCAGCCGAAGCTCAGTTTTGTCGCCTGAGTCGGATGCACTGCATCCAGAAAAAGGATCGGTTCACCTCTCGTGGCAACTTTTAATTCTTCATAATATTCAATGAACTGTTGCTGTTTCTCTTCACTGAATTTATGGGGTACGCCTGAGGGTTTCTTATAGCTGAAGCCATGCCGGTGCAGCCATTTGTTCATTCCTGGGACGCTGTATATGACACCCCATTTTTGTGCCACGTAGGCCACAATCTGGACAGTATGATGGAATAAATGTTGAGTTAAGTGGCTGATAAGCTGTTCGGTTTTTTCTGTGCTGAGCATGCCATCAGAGCCACCATTTTCGGGTTTCAACTTCCCTTTATTCAGATATTCGCTGATATGGTGGTCAACAGTGGTCTGATGCAGGCGCAGAGCCTGAGCAATCATGACCGAACTCCAACCTTCGGAGGCGAGAAGTACGGCTTTAATACGATCGCAAACGTGTTTGTCCCGGCTGGAATCATGCCGGCGTTCGAGTTCGATTTTTTGCTCAGCGGTGATAAATATCTTCATGGGATGAAAGCATGATCCTCTTCATCAACAAAATCAAGCATCTTCAATGATCACGGGTATATCCCATGATTTAGTAGCAACTTCATAACAATCAGCTATTGCCATATCAGATACATTCACAGGGTTACTTCTACATTGTGCTAATTCTTTATCTATTACTGATTCTTTCGATAATGTACTACTACTGAATAATATTAGTAGTATAGGTAATAACTTTTTCATAGCTATACCTTATTTATGGTCTGAAATTTTAATAAAATAAATGTTATACAGATCTTTTAACGTGATACCTAATGTATCTATTGAGGATTTATAACAATCTACTATTGCTATATCAGAATTGGTTACGCATTCAATAGTAGATTGACTAACAAAAAATATACTACTAAAAAGTACTATTAATGCAACAAATGCGATATTCATAGTTATATCCTTATTTGAGGTAGATCAGGAGTAGTTTTCTTTGTTCCTAAATATGTAATGAAGTAACCAAACGAATACCCATAAACCACCAGTAATTATTGTCATAATTAAATGTGCGATATGAGGAAACCGTTTACTACCTGATGAACCTTGATTGTTGTTATTATTGTTGTTGTTACTCACTACTATGTTGGATTTGTCCCTATTCGCGTTCTCACGCTTTAAAGACTCTATCTCTCGTAGTTGTGGATCTAAGATCTCTCCACAGTGCTTACACTTCTTAGCCTTGGATGAAATCATCTCATCACAGTAACTGCATCTTGTTTCTAACTGATTAATAACCATTTTTTAGTGCTCCTTGCAAGTTTTCATCTAATGATGATAACCCGATTGAGTACTAAATTTCAAGAAATTGATCGCTAACAACGATCGATAAACTTATTATGATAGCCTATGACTATCAATTAATGCCAATCGATCTGTGAAAGCAATGATAGAAAATGATATCAAATACAGTTGGTTACATCTAAAACCATGAGGAAACCATTTATGAATGAAGAAGATAACTATCTTGAACGAAGAAAATACATGTCAGAATCTGACCGCCGAGCTGAACAGTTGTCTCGGTTTATACAAAATAAAACACGAGCCATAAGAGGGGAAAAACAAATACCATACCCTGATGTTCCTTTCTTCACGCCTGAATATATTGCTAAAGAAATGAGTGATGATAGTCCTTGGTGGATATTCTGTAAGGAAAGAGGGTATTTGGATAATGATGAATAGTAAGAAATTTATAAATATTGATATGATATTAAAAAATATTTTAAGAAGTTGTATAGAGATATTGTATAGCTAACCATTTATCTCGTTTGAGTTATTTTTTCAATCGTATAACTTGACTAAACACTAAAAGTGTTGTATATATAAAGAGGCTTTAATGTAACAGGAGGCAAAAAAATGACTATCAAATACGAATCAGGTTGCAACGAATGATGTGACTTGATACTTATTTAAACAGAGCTTCTTCAAGCTCTGTTTTTTTATCTTAGGTGATTACATGGCTGAAAAAAAGATTTCATCAGAAGACTCCATATTACTTTCAATATTATCAATCGGTTTAGCAAGTGGTGTATTGTTGATTCTTCTTATTGTTTCCATGATTATAAATATAGAAATTATAAAAACTAAAACCTTTGAATTTTTCTCTGACAAGTCCACACTCATAAACTTTGGTATTTTTCTAACATTAGCATTTCTCATCACGGACATAACACGTCTTGTACTTTCAAAAAAATACCCGGAAATCAAGAAAACACTTAGGATAATATCTAGCATATTTTTTGTATTATTAGTTACTGTTTTTATGGTCTTAACTTCTGATAGTGGTAAAAATTATCAAACTTCATTAACTGTACTGATAAGTTCTATTGTCTTAGGAACAGGATGGTGGATTCAAGCAACTATTAATGCAGCTTCTTCACGAAAATCACATACTATTAATACTATAATGAACCAACGACATAGTGTGCATTATTTCAAAAAATTAGATAATGTTTACCAATCTTTTGGCCTTTCGCAAACAATCTCACCTGAGATAGCAGAACAATATTATTGTGGACTTAAAGATGGTAAAGAGATAAAAAAAGAACTTATAGATGCATGTCGTGATGCTAGCTATATATTGAACTACTACGAATTTATTTCTGCTGGTGTAATTCGTGGGGATTTCGATGAGAACTTAGTAAAAGAATGCTTTTATGAACCTATTAGGATATTTGAGAAAAGAGCTTTTTATCTCATTGCGATTTTCAGAAGAGAATCAGAAGGTAATATATCTATTTTTTCCAACATGATTACTTTGCTTGACAGGTGGTTGCCAGAAAAGTCACTCACTACTCGTAAGAAAAATAACGAAAGCACCCCTCTTTATAAAGTATCTCATACAATAGAAAACATGTATATTGATGAAGATGATATTATAAGTAATGACGATTCTAATAAGTCTAATGTAGAAAATCTAAACTCAATGCAAAATAATAAACACTTATGATTCATACAAAATCAGTTAGTCGTAGTTGCTGCAACTAACTGATTTTAAATGAATTGTGCGACAAGTGCATAATGCCGGTTTATTGAAGATGTTGGTCAAGTGAGTCAGGCGGTCAGTCCGGCGGAGATACTTGGCACGATCTCGGGTGAATAAGCTGTGCAGGAACCTCTTAGATACCGCGAATTCCCTGCATTTACTCTCGGGAATATAGTCGATGATCTTGATTAACCCGGCTTTCTCAATCAATTCCAGAGCGCGAATATGCGGCAAGTCTTTTGATTGTTTAAACACGCGAGGAAGCTTAGGTTTACCGAGACTCTCTGCTGGCAAAGGCACAGAATACGTCCATTTCTTATTACCTTTGAAGCGAGCCCTTTTACGGGTATTCCGGCTGACTGTGCCACAACAAATAAGATGCTCAAGGAATCTGGCGATATCAAGGTAAAAGGGTCGCCGTAAATTTTTTGGCCCATCAAAAGGAATACTGAATACTGCCATCATAAATACCATGAGTGTGTATTCTGTCACCAGAATATTATTGTGTGTAAGATATGCTTTCATATATTTTCTTGTCTGCCTGTCTGCCTGTCTGCCTGTTTTTTGTGATTAAGCGATCCGCAGTTAAGCGGTTAACATGTGGGTATGACCTAGCCCCACTTATTTACAGTTGTAATTACGCAGGCAGGCAAAAAAATATATAGGATGATGGTTGGTAGTTAATGGTAATAACGAAGATGATGATGATAGCAGGTAGTTAACAATAATGATGATAGTTGTTGGTAGTTAATAATAATAATAATAATAATAATAATAATAATAATAATAATGGTGATGATGAGGTAAGTAACATGCAGGAAGCTAGCCTCCTGCACCAGGTAAGACAGAGATAGAGCTATGTTGGAACACTGGCTATAGTATGGGGAAGCCATATATCCCATATATAGATTTACATACATATAACTACTATATAACCTGCTATATAGAGCATAGACATACAGATAAACCTCATATAAAGACATATACCAGATTAATAACAGCTAGCCAATAGTGGGACTAGGTACTACCTCCTTATAATGTCTGTTAATAGGCACATCTACAGCAGAGACAGATAGTATAAGCCGTTAATAATAGCCACGAACATACTTAATTATCTGACGTTTCACTGAGAGTTATTCTCTATTTATCTCAAAACAGAGAATTAACGTGTTTACAGAGGGTGTTCTGATTATGGGGTGGAAAAATGTTGATCTCCGGTTTCCCCCCTACCAATGTACGAGAGTCAGATTTGCCTTCAAAATACAGGCGATTTAAGCGGTCTAACAGGCGAGTTAATGCTGTTAACCCGGCGATTTAACCTGCTAAATTGAGGTTTATTTTTCAGGTACAGCTTTGTATTGATTTCTGAGTGGGTATGCATGCGAGTTCGACTTGTAATCATGTCGCCTGTTCAGCGGCCTAACAGGCGATTTATAGCGATTACAGCGGCCCCCCAACAGTGCAAGAGCCACAGAGTTTTTAGCCCGCTAACCACGCATCAAATTTGTCTTTAATCAGACAGTGACGTCGTGTTAATGATGCTCTGTTGTAAGGGATTGCCCGAGTATTTTTACCTTTACTGTCAGTCAGTAACATTCCTTCTCCGTATAAATACTCAAGAACATCTTTCGATTTCACTTTACCGGTAATATTTTTCTCAAAGTATTCGGTCTTTACTGCGTACACCTCTATTTTATTCATTTTTGTTAATAGGATCGGCTTTCTATCTAGTTTTTCTGTGGTATAGGTTTTCTTCTTTTGTAAATCTGGTAATTTTGACTCAAGAGCTGCTTTAAACTTGCTGGAGAAATTAAACCCCTTCACTGGATCACCAATGGCTGCACTATAACAGCTCGAAATCCCCTCCATGATTTCTTCTTCGGTGAGTGGCAAAATACCGTATTCACTGGCAAGAACACCACCGGCATAAGCCAGGGCAAACCGCTTACTTATACGTACCGCGATGCCATTATCTTCATCAATGTCATGATGCTTGAGGAAGTGGTTAATATACGTGTCTATCTTCTTCTTGACTGATTTACGGCCTTCTTTCAGCATTTTTGTAATGAAGTCAGGGCCAGCAGTACCGTGATATGAGCTACAGCGGAGCTGGATACGTTCGGCAAAGCGGCGAGATGTGAGTTCCTCGGGCACTATATCGAAGATGCCAAAATCAGCGCTGGCATCAGCAGGCACATCAACTACGCGCACCTTTTCGCCATCCATTCGGCTTAGGCTACCATCACTAGCATGTTGCCCCAGACTAAACTCACCGGTACTCAACATTACCAGTCGCCAGCGGGCTACCGTTTTTTGGTAGCCCGTGTGCCGCTGTTTTCCTTCGCCTGATCCCAGTACATAGATACGGCTTTGCGCCAGAGAGGCTGTTTCACCTTTTTTAGATCCTAACAGTTTCAGTTCATCCAGCAAAAGGATGCCATCATTACGCGCTTCCGCCGCCTGTTCGAACGCGGCATCTGTCATATTCCACTTTTTGACAAATCGGTTGTTGCCAAAGACAGAAGCCGCCATCAGCATCAGGGTACTCTTGCCTTGGGAACTCGGCGCGTAGAAGTGAAATCCCCCACTTTCAATATCCGTCAGGTGGATACAAGGGCCAGAAAATGCGCTGGATAAAGCCAGTATCAAGCGGGAGTTCCCTTGCGCCAACGACGCCACTCTCTTTTGCCAACCGCTCAGCTCACCTTTAGCCTGTTCATCATGGAAGAAGGTTTGGGCTTCAGGATAAGGCAGCGGCCCAAAACCCTCTTTATCGCCAAGGATCACACCACTGGCAGTTAAGTAATTGTCACTCTCGGTGAATCCGGGCCGGAGGCACAACTGGACACGCTCATCAACTGATTGACGAAGATCATTATAAATGGAGTCTTTCGTAAGATCGTCTAAATTCAGATCTATCCCTTCAGCAAAGAGTCTGTTAAGGATGAGTCGTTGATCTGCGATATCTGTAGCGGCAAACAGGCGGCGTACCCTTTTCTTGCTATTTTGATTGTAGAACTCCACATAGCGGTACGCTTTTTCGTTATCACCGTCCATCGTCGATAGCGCCAGTAATGTGACATCCGGTTTTTCTTTTTTCTTGTTTAATGCGATACGCGGTTTTACTTTTTTCTCGGTCATGATCTTCCCTTGTTAAAAATCACCTAATCACCCAAATCACCGCCAGCATGGCAACTTTTTCAACCCCAGAATCGAAATTGCCATCGAGCGAAAATCACCTAATCACCTAAATCACCTCACCCAATACCTCTCAATATAGCCTCCAGAAAGATAACCCAGAATGCTGATCAGTGTTACCGTCAACGTTTGCTCAAACTTCACTTTTGAACCATCTAATCGCACTTTTGATGCATCGGCGAGGCCATCCTTGGCATCTAGCCGTAATTTTCCGATCTTACTTGTGGACATTCATCGTGAGAGTAAGCTGAGAATCGGTTAGGCGATCCAGCTTCACCAGTGATTTCGCAAACACCGGATCTTTGAGGCGACACTTGCTGCGTTTCTTCAGTTTACCCTCCGCATTCACGAACCGGGGGAGTTCCTGCCACATAGTTTTGAAGCAGTAAGTTAGGGCATGTACTACATCCACCACCGGATCCTCACGCATAGGTCGATTAACCTTCCCCTTACGGCGGTGCAAGTTCTTGGCCCGAAGCATATAGCGGCGGAGCTGCTTGAGCTTAGTCGGATCGTTGGGAAGCAGCAGATGGAAATGGGGCATCCAACGGCTTTCACCCGGTTGTTGGGTATGTCGGTGGTAATCCATCTCAAAACCGCCCAAGATAGGGCGGTCGAACCCAATTCGTTCCAACTGCTTGCGGAGTCGCTGTTTAAGGCGATTCAAGTCCCAACCGAGCAACAACTTGTTCGGGAACATCTCGTCATAGAAAATGAGTGTTACCATCACGTAATCTGGGTGCGTCTGGAAGAAATCCAACCATTTGTTGACCAAACGCAGGCGACGCTGACGGGAGCAGCGGGAACACGCCATACTGCCGCAAGGATGGCCCTTAATGCAGCCTTCCAGACGGTCAGCCAACTCAAGGCAAACCGGTTCATCCAGCTTGTTACCGACACGGCGCAAAATAGTGATACGAGTGCGGTTCTCAGCGTTTGCCTCGGCCAGTGTTTCGAACTTAGCCATCTCCTTGCGGATCACTTGGGCAATGTGGGGGAGATTCTTCACTTTATTCCCCCACCGGCATACGGCTATCAATCCAGGCGTCGATATCAGACTCCAGCCAGCCAACTGCCTTACCTTTCTTGCCTGCCCCTTTCAGGCTCCGCTGTTGGGGAAACGCCCCTTCGTCGATCCAGCGGTACATTGTGCTACGTGACATACCACAGCGTTGCAGAACTTCGGGTTGACGCAAGATACGATTTTTCATGTTTTTGTCATCTCATATGGTTAAATGAGATGCCCATTTACAACCTTGAAAAAACGTTATATTTCAATCTGATAAAAACCGTGTTTTTGCCAAAAAATACACAAATTGATGACCGTCATATGGAGCATATAGATGACTGTCATCATTTGACTTTCATGACCGTCATCGTTACAAGATTGGTTTGACGGTCATAACGGATAGCGAGACATGGCGATGGCAACGAAAAAAACAGTTAAGAAATCGGTGAAGAAACCAGCAGCAACGAAAATGGCTGAGGTGAAGGCTTGCAGCCGTAAGAACATGCAAGAAAAGTTCGGACAGCCGATGGAAATCCACATGCGGGATGTGACCAAGGCTCGACTAAAAGAAATCTGTAAGCTGCTCGGTCACGACAACATTGACTCGATGATACGTGGTACTGGACGTATATACAGCCAGACGTTGGACGAACTGATTAACATGTTCTATCTTGATAAGTTGCTGCCTGTGCTTAAGCAGCCGAAGGCTAGGCAGCTATTCGATCTCTATAATGAATTTTACAAACTCAAGCTTTGGGAGGGTAAAACGACCGAAGAGATCGTAGCCTACATGACCAAGCATAAACGAGGTAGGCCGAGTGATTTGGATGATACGGAATGGAAAGCAATAGATGTGAAACGGCTGTCGTCAGCAAGGAAGGTTGTCGATAACGTCTTGAAGCATGAAAAGGCCTCTGGAGGTTAGAGTGTGGGGCAGTCGGTCCTGATGATTGGCCTGATTAACAGTGATCCCTTGTCCCCCAAGGGCTGCCGAGGCACTTGTTGATTTTTGGCAAGTTGAACACTGTGGTTACCCCGTAGCCGCTTTTTCTGAGGTAGCCTTTGCACAGGCCGCAGCCATACTGGTGTTGCGGGATTTTGGTGGTGTAAACAGGCAAGTTTGCTAGTAACAACGCATTCATTGTTGGCTACGCTGATAGGCAGACTCAGGGCTGAAAAACTCAAGAAAAACACTTGTCAACGAGATTAATTGGTTGAAAAAGGTATAAGTGAAATGGTATAACCGTTTATATTCGAGGTAGAACATAGATAATTACAAAAAGGAAGTAAATATAATGTCAATCAACTACTCAAGCTTGATACGTGGATTCATAGAGCATTATGATCTTGCAGATGAAATTAGCACAGATGAGATTAATGAGATACTTGTAACAATTCATCGAGATGGCGTATCAAATAAAGAAGAAATTGATATAATCGTTGCCAAAGCTTTAGAAAAAAAATCAAGAAAGGCATTTGAAAGTATTGACACTGCGGGCACTGCAGCCGTAGCAGCACAACTATATGCAGCAGCCGAAGAATATGCAAAGTCTCAGGGAAAGTGAATCTATAGTAATTGTTATTAAATCGAGCTTTGATGCTAAGTCTCGAGAAATTTTGGCTGCGTTAACTGATGGTGAGTCTAAAAATAGAGTCACTGTTTTGTACAATGAATTATCTGTATTATTTTCAAATTATATAACGACATTCGAGAGTTTTGTGGCTAACGCCGCTGAAACTGGCAATTGCAAATCTAAAGTGGATATTAATGATGTTTTGACAAGTATAGAGAACATTCTTGATTCAAGTGCAGATATGGCAATAGCGATTAGGGCTATTGCAAAAGCTTTAGGGCTAAAAACACCCTATGAATCTGGAAACTTTCTCTCAACATCTCAATCTGTTTTGAAAACACATAGAAAGAAGAGAGCATGTGTAATAGAGGAAAAATATCGTTTAAACAACCTTCCAATAATAGGGTTTGAGAGTCGATATAAAATGTCTTTAAATAAAATAAAGTGGGATTTTGAGCGAACAATAACACTTCTACTAGGCCTTTTTTGCGTTATCTATTTTATTTATGAATATAAGGCCGGCAACATAACTGATGGTGTTGCTTGGTTCAACTATAGATTGTTTATCCCGACAGGACTAGGGTTTGTCATATATTCTCTTGTACCAGGGTCATTTAAGATTAGAATTGTATCAGCCGGGTTGTCAGCTGCCGGAATTATCGCTTTTATTATATTTTTCTATTCCGTAAACCCTGGGAGTGTTCCAGAGTTCAATAACCAGCCACATGTGGAGGTGAAAATTGCAGAGGGAAAATAATTTTTATACACTATAACTATTTCAAAGAGATTTTACATTATAAAAAATATTCATCTAATTTGAAATTTAATACGACTAAAAAACTTTCCGTGCATTTCTTTCTCAAACTAACCCACGCTCCGCCATTGATACAGTTTGCGTACCCGCAACAATGAAGTGGTCGATAACCCGCACATCAACCAACTCAAGTGCGGTTTTCAGTCTTTCGGTAATGGCCAAGTCAGCTTGGCTGGGTTCCGGTGAGCCGCTGGGGTGATTATGGACGAGGATCAGCGCTGCTGCGTTATGCGCGAGGCTTAACTTCACTACTTCGCGCGGGTAGACGTTAACGCCGTTGATAGTGCCCCTGAACAGTTGTTGGTATGAGAGAACGTGTTGCTGGTTGTCCAACAGTATGCAGCCGAACACTTCATGCTCTAGCGGGGCCAGCGTAAACATCAGGTAATCGCGTACCTCTTGCACTGATAGCAGACGCTGCCCCCGGATATAGCGATTTTCGATGATGGTTTGTGCCTGTTGAATTATCAGATCTTCATTGCAGCGGTCAATCTGAGTCATGTCAGAACTCCCGTTCAACAAAGTAAATGCTGTCGGGTAACAGTTGGTGTGCCGTATCAGCGTTGAGTGACCAACTTTTGCGCGTTAATTTTTGCCACCCGCTGCTATCAAAAAAGTAGAGGTATTGCTCATCAATACGCGTGATGACTGACCAATGGCGCTGGTCGCTAATCAGGATAAGGCGGGAGAAGTCAGGGCGGTCAAGGTATTCGGTCATTTCGGTGAGTATGCGCTTCGTGGTCAATCTCTTGCGCTCTCGGAAGGGATGGCTGATTTGGATGGGGAAGTGCTTCTGGTAGTAGCCTTGCCGTAGCACCCGGTCAATCAGGTAATCCATTCGGGGTTGGTCGAGGCCGTGAGCGAACCAGTCTTCGAGTGACCATTCACAATGATATTCCCGCAACAATGTGCGCACCAGTGGCACCCTCCTGACTTTGCCATCAAACAGGTAGCTCATCATATTCACCACGCTATAAACACCGCATAGGCAGTCTAATTCGCCTTGTATGGCCGGACGAACATCACGCTCTTGACTCACAATACTTCCCCTGATGGTTAGATTTCCCAAAGAAACTGAACGGTATAAACGCCCTGGTGGTAATACTGAATAAAGTTGGATTGCCACAGGGTAAATAATTCACACGCGGCCCGGTGTCCGAGGTCACTGCCTAATCCGGCATGGAATGCGTAACGTTGTGACCAGCAGAAATCAATTTCCTTTTCCAATTCAGGATAAACCCGGCCCATATAGGCAAAGTCAGTCACGTAATCAAAAAACCAGTGTTCGTCTTTTCTGACCAGTCGGATTTCTACGGGGTGATAACCGCCGGTTTCCGCATTATAACTGTTGTCTCTGAATATCAATGAGGCGGCTTTCAATGCTTGTTTCATGGGTGGCATATTACCCAGCTCTTTATATAACAGGTCAATCAATTGTTGATTAACGGGAAGCCGATAGCCTTCCTGATGGATGATATTAGTCACGATATTCCTTTTGAATTAAATACGGATAAGCCGTTGGCCGATTTTTAAATACAGTGCTTCCTCCCGTTAAGGATTAATTAAATTGCGTTTGGGTTGATTGGCTAAATATAGTCACTTTGCCACAATGACATTTTATCAAATAATATAATACATGGCAAATAGTTTCACTGAGAAACTATTAATTAAATAATGATTGGATGTGGGTCTGAAATAACTATTCAGACCCTATTGGCTGGCGTGTGAAAGGGTATCGAGAAGTTGTTGGCGTTGTGCTGCTGAAAGTGTCATCAACTGACGGGCCAACATCATCACTTCTGGCTCTACGCTGCTGGTTAACATCAGGTCATCGGCGACTTGCTCCAATGCCTGTTTTAACAACCTGTCGCGTGAACTTGGCTTCATGGTTTTGAACAGTTGCACCCAGAGGTTCAGTTGTTCATCCGACCCATAGGGCGAGGCTGGCTGCGTTTTCCGCTCCTGCTGTTCCACACGTTCACTCTTCAATTGCATCCCCGCCGCGCGGATATGGTACTCAAAGCCCTTATGTCCCGTTCTCTTCCTTTTGATGTCAGGGTGCATGGCCGCCAGCTTTTCCAGACGTAAACGGCAGCCTTTTGCCGTGCTCGGCATCCCCGGCTTACCGACAAACGCTTGTGCCGAGAGCCATTGCTCATCATCCCGCAGGCTGGTTTCTTGCGTCAAACTGTCGTTCATAAACTTTATTCCAGATATCAATGCGTTAACAAGAGGCGGCAAGATAACTCAAAAAGAGAACTTGATTAGTTCGCTTTGTTCGCATTTAATGGTGTTGTACTGATACAAAGGAGTTAACATCATGAATAACCACGTAGCATCGCAAAAAAAGCCCCCCAAGGGAAGTCTGGTCGATTGGCACCGGGCTGACATTGTGGCGGCCCTACACAAGCGGGGAGTGAGTCTGGCGCAGTTGTCTCGTGACCAGGGACTTGGCCCCCGAACCCTCAATAATGCGTTCAGTCAGCACTATCCCAAGGCAGAGCGCCTGATTGCAGAGGTGTTGGGCATGACACCGGAACAGTTGTGGCCGAGCCGTTATCTCAATAAACCCCCGTCTATTCATGACAAAAAGAGATAATCATGGCGACCACCATTACATCCGTAACAGAAAGCTTTGAATACTTCTTCCACTCACTGTACCGACCGGAGTTTGTGAAAACCCTGCGGTTGAATGAACACTGTGAAAGAGAACTCCTTCCGTTGGTGCGTTGCTACCTATTAGGGTGCTTTGCTGATGCGGTGGCACCCGAAGTCCAGGGCAAGCTGCCGGGAACCCTAACGGGGAATGGCTACATTGATTTTGTGATTGATGACGTGGCGGTCGAGTTTGCAGTACGCAAGCCCACCGCCGCGAAATCCACCGTCTCCGCGACCGTCAACAGCACGGAAATGAAGAAGCTGATGAAGTACGACGGTAAAGCCTTGCTGGTCTTGTTCGACTTCTCAACCACGCCCTATTCAGAAGCCCAGATAGAGGCTTTCCGCGACTGGCCTTCACTGGGGAAAGGCAACCATAAGAAATCGGCGTTCAATGTGGCTTACTTTTATGTGGAAAAGCGCAGGCCGCTGACGCTGGGGAAATTCGTTAAAAACATCCGTATCAACTGACAGGGAGCCACAATGAAACACATTTATATCGCATTACTGGCGGGATTGGTTTGCCATGCAGCCACAGCCGCTAAAATGGAAGGAAAGACCTTTGTTTATCAGAAATCCGAGGGGGAAATCCGGCTATCGGCAGTGCCGGGGAATGACCAGCAAGCAAAATTCGCTATCAATACCAATGTAGAGGCGCACGTTTGTGAAATGGAAGGTATTGCCAACGGCATTGCCGATACGCCGCAACACACCACCTTGCAATGGCGAGACAACGCCCACTGTGTGATGACCCTGACGTGGGGCCAGGGCCGCGTTAATGTCAGCGCCACTGAGGAATGCAATAGCTATTGTGGCATGAATGCCGGGAACTCACTGTCTGGCGTCTACAAATAAAAAATTGGATGGCTGTTTGTAATTCATTACGTACAGACTCAAATTTATTGATAAGAGCCATCATGTCAACTGAATTAAATAAAGGCCCGCTTTATGACCAAACACTTAACCTGATTATCAACCATGAATTAAATAACGACATTAAAGCCGTTCAGCATCATTTCAGGATTGGTTATAACCGGGCAGCTAATCTGGTTGTTCAAATCAGACAAGATAACATTTCATTAAATAAGGATAAATAATGTCTTTTATCAACAAGCTTAAAACAGCACACGCAAATGGCCAGAAATCACAAAAAGAAGGAATGAGTCAACTACTGAATGGCGACCTTGGATTGGCAAAAACATTCTGGCTATATTGGTTTCTTTGCAATGCAGTAATCAGCATTTTTTATTCATTCACAGAGAGAAACTTCTCACTGTTACTTTTGGATGCGGCCTCTGTTTATGTGAGTGTGACGGCTTTTATTGCGATTAAGCATGTGGTCACTGAAAGCAAGAAATGGCGGATAGCTGCGTTAACCGTTATGGTTATTTCAACGCTGTTTACTTCACTCGCCTTGCTTCTCAATCTGTTTCATAAGCCCGTTAACGCGTATCTGGAGTCAATAGCATGAAAGGGAGAGTGTTTGTCGCCTGTGTGGCAATGTGGGTGCTGTCTGGTTGTGACGCCAGTACCCCGACATGTAACAGTGATGAAGCCAAAAACCTGGTGGTGGATATTGCCGGAAAACCTTATATAGCAGCCAGTAAAAGAGAGTCTGACTATGATATGCCCGCAATCACTGTTAATAATGTGAGGACACAACAGCATAACGCCAAGCTGGATATTTACCTGTGTGAAGCGGAGGTGAGTTTTAAATACGCGAAATACACTGCGCTTAATTTATCCAAACCGATAACCTACCGTATTCAAAAGACCGATGACAATAACGGTCAGTTTTATATTAACGTTTACGGTTTATAACCTCTAGGCGGCTGTCCATTGGATGGCCGTCAGTTTATTGATGCCCGCCTGTCTGTCTGCCTGTATTTCACTTTACTTTCCATTCTATTTAACTTGAGAGCAATCATATGCAAACCTATTATGTAGAAGGTAATGTTTTCTATTTGGATTTTTCAGTGCCTCTGTCATTAAAGATGCCAGCGTTCGAGCTTGAAGTGAATATATTCACCAATAACCCGGAAATGATAGATGAAAGTCAGTTACCCGGTTTCGAACGTGATATTTTCTATAATAAGATATCTTCCGCAGAAGAGTATGAGCTTCATGGTCACTACGTGGATTTAAATATCATCATCATAGACAGCCAGGAAAGTGAACGGTTGTTTGAGATTGCCAGCGCATCGAAAACCATCAACTTTATTCTGGTGCATCCAGACTATCATTTAACGCGAGATATTCCAGACGCGCATTTCATCCCCTGTTGGGATAATCCATCGCGTGTATTGTATCATGCGGTCTGCGCTGCATTTTATACCGGTGTGCTTTGTAACCCTTCCAATACTGATTTCGGTGATACACCATGCTCCCAATAAAAACCAAACTCATTGCCGTAGTTATCATCGTCATTATTACCATTACTTCCTTATGGCTATTGCAATCAGAAGATAATGCCCCCGAAATCCCCCCTACAAGCAATAACACCTTTTACGTTCAATCGAACTCACCGGGGGAATGCCGGGCAATCATTACCCCGATATTGGATGGCACAACATCGGCATCCAGTGAAATCCCGTGCAAAGTGCAATTGAGAGCAAAGAAGTAAGCGAACCTATACTCCTGATAAAAATACAATCATAGATGCTTATCGGGAGTAAACTTTGAAAGCAATCCCTGAACCTTCATACTTTCTTATATAATACTCATTCATTTCATTCGGTAAGAGAGTAAAATTATCATGAGTGCTTATTGCTATAATTTCCTTATTTTTCTTGTAAAAAGAAATGCCGTCATCATCTCCTGTCATATAAGGGATCTTTGTGTTACTTATTTGATTATCAGGATTTATACTGAAAAGTAAAGCCATCCCACCTCGTTCGCTACGAAACTCAACTATTATTGACTTATCATCAATCTTATATGTATCAATACTGATAACACCATCTATAGGCACACAGCTATAAGCACTACGTTTAGCTTTTAATTCATTATATTGAAATTCAACAAAACAGTTTTTCGAAGTCCAATCATCACTGTCATCCGATTTTTTAACAGGCTCCGAAACTAATCTCCATTGCACATTGTTATTGTTGTGATTAGGATAAACAATAAGCAGTTCATCTGACTTTTCATCAATATTTAACCGTTGCAATTCTTTGCCAAATGATGGATGTGTCGTTGCATACCCATAAATAGGCAGAATACAAGCACCGATTAACATAAGTTGACGGTATAGATTTTTCATATAATACTCCAATAACATTAAAGATATACTGATGGTCGTAAGTTTATAAAGCTTATTATCATTATTTAATCAATGATCTGGCTAAACTTAGCGGACACTGTTCAAACGAAAAGATTAGCATTCGAGTTCATGCACGTTCAAGGCTTGTTCAAGTAAGGATGATGTGGCGCTACCAATTGCAGGATTAGGTGCATACTGTATTACTCAGACATTTCAACCAATCACTTTTTGCCCATAGCCAAACCTATCATCATACGCAGCCCACACGCAGCCGAGTAGTGTTGATCTGCATTGCGTTGCCAGTTGCATACGTTGGCAGGTTTAACGCGTCTAACTGGCTTACAAGCACTATCTCGGCCCGATCTCTGCTAAAACCTCGTTAACAAGTCATATTCCGATTCTGAGTTAGATCATAGAAGTTCTAGCTCAGCTTCAATCTCTACAGGGACATTCCATGGTAGACCCGCTACACCAATCGCAATTCGCGAATGAGAGCCTATTTCCACCCCGAAAACATCTTCAATGAGTTGAGATGCAGGGTTGATTACTTTTGGAAAATCAACAAAGCCTTGTGACGAATTCACCATACCAGAAACCCTGATCCAAGCGGCGATACGGTCCAAGTCACCTAACTCTCTTTGCAGGCTGGCAAATATGGACAGCATGGTTAAATGAGCTGCCGTTTGTGCTTCTTCGATTGAAACAGCGTCACCGACCTTACCAAATGGCCCAACAATTTGCCCCTGTTGATCAATCGGTACATGACCAGATACGAGAACTCTCCGGCGGTGCACACGTACAAACACCGCAGGGATCTTAACCCCAGGGGGTAAAGTCCAAGGCAGCGGCAGTTCAATATTGAGTTGTGACAAACGCTCTTTGATACTCATCATGTTCCCTCATAGAAAGAGTGGTAGTGCTACGCGTTATCTAATATCACATCAATCAGCAGGTTTAACACACCTAACTGGCTTACAAGCGCTATCAAAGCCCGATCTCTGCTAAAACTTCGTTGATAGATAACCAACGTTAAGGCGTGAGTGTCACCACATCCCCTGAACCGCTGGCGGTTAGACTATTGGCGGTCAATGCATCAACAACGATCTGCGTATCACCAGCCGCGACCTTAAATGCAAGTGGTGTAATCAGACGCCCTTCACTGGTGAAAGCTGATTGTAATGCAGTCTTGAGCACAAACAGCGTAGGCCCAGCAGCAGTTTCTTCCAGCGCCCCAGAATCCCATTCAGCAGGCGTTACCAACTCGTTACGCCAACCCAACGTTTTAAGGCCCTCAAGTGTGTAAGTCAGCCTAAAGAGGTCACTTTGTTGCCGTAGATCGCCGCTACATGAGCGCCAGACGTATGCAAGATGAGATTTAAGCTTAACGTCTATGCCTTGTTTACGGCCCTTATCCAAAAGCAGTTGAATATCAATCGCCACGGTTTTGGGGAAACGCTTCTGCTTTTGAGCAGTAGCCAGCCAACGGACGATAAAAAGATGCTCTGCCATTGGGGAAGTCATAGCACCGTCCTGAACAGCGGTCTGTAATGCAACGAGAGCACAAAAAGCGAGGTGAGCAAGGTCGTGAGTAGTTTGGTCTGGAGGTGTTGCCATTGATGCCACTAAGCGGGTTAAAATTGATGCTGATGGTATCTAGGCTTGGTGGCAGTGGCAACCTCAAATGAGTGAGGGTAAGCTAGGTGCATCTGCTGGTAGGTGCTAAACTTATGCTATTGCTAACTATCTGAAAATCAGACACTTAAATAAATATAGGTCATAATTCAACTTTTCATAAAACAGTCTAAAAAATACATATAAATCATAGATGTCATGCTTTTGAGCAAGACACCGTTGCCAGGGGCAACCGGCCATGGATGGCCGGTTGAGGCGATATGAACAGGGACGTGAATTGAGCCGACCCGTCCGGCAACGGGGGTGCAGCGAAGGCACCCGCGCAGCGGGCAGGCCATGTTAAGCGTTGGCGCGGGTGCAGGGCCCCGCCTTGGGCCCTGCAATTGCCGTATTCTGGTGTTTCATGAAATTGCATTCTATTTACGGCAATTCTCATTACACCAATCTTACATAGACAAAAGTGCTATGTATTAAGAAACAGTCCCGAAGAAGAAGTTGGTTAGCACTACCACCCAGCTATCAGTTCCCCTCCAATAGCCAAAGTTATAACCATTACTGGCTAATCACCGTTCCCGTCTTCCCTTCAATACCCAGTTGCGCCTTGCTCAGTACGGTGATTAACGCCTGACGCCCCGGCTTGGATGCGGCAAACGCCACCGCCGCTTCGACCTTCGGCAGCATCGAGCCTTTGGCGAAGTGCCCTTGCTCGATAAAGCGCTGAGCATCAGCCACGCTCAACTGCTCCAGCCACTGCTGCTCCGGCTTGCCAAAATTAATCGCCACCTTTTCCACGGCGGTGAGAATGATCAGCATATCGGCATCGATCATCTCCGCCAGTTTAGCGCTGGCCCAGTCTTTATCGATCACCGCACTGGCCCCTTTCAAATGGTTGCCTTCGCGTATTACCGGAATGCCACCACCGCCGACGGTGATCACCACCTGCCCGGCGGCCATCATGGCGCGTACCGTCTCTTTCTCAACGATATCCACCGGCTGGGGCGATGCCACGACGCGGCGATAGCCACGCCCGGCATCTTCTTGCATGTTGTAGCCGTTTTGCCTCAGCAGGCGGGCTTCGGCTGCGCTAAAGAAGGAGCCAATCGGCTTGGTGGGGTTCTTGAACGCCGGATCGTTGCCGTCGACAATCACCTGGGTAATCAGCGTAGCGACCGGTTTATCGATATGGCGATCGAGCAGTTCTTCACGCAGAGCGTTTTGCAGATCGTAACCGATATAGCCTTGGCTTAGCGCGACACACACCGACATCGGCAGCATCGGAGTATGGGCTTCAGTTTTTGCCGCCGCTTCAAACGCCAGATTGATCATGCCCACCTGCGGGCCGTTACCGTGGGTGACCACCACCTGATGACCGTGCTCAATTAAATCGACGATCGCCCGCGCGGTGGTTTTTACCGCCTGCATCTGTTCCGCCAGTCCTTCGCCCAAGGCGTTGCCACCCAATGCCAGTACTATTTTCTTTTTCATGCTGAGCCTCATTTTTACCACGATGTTTGATTCCCCCCTCACCCTAGCCCTCTCCCCAAGGGAGAGGGAATCGGTCAGTGGATTACATCAGTTACAGTTACTGCATCAAAAGGCCGACGGCGTAAGAACTGCCCATAGCCCTGCTGCCCGGTAAACTCACCGTTGCGGGCCACCATCTCGCCCCGGCACAGCGTCAGTACCAGCGCGCCTTGGCAGCGGAAACCTTCATAAGGGGAATAATCGACATTGTCATGCAGTTGGCGATGGCTGATCGTCGTGGATTGGCGCGGATCGATAATCACCACGTCGGCATCCGCACCGAGGCTAAGGTTGCCCTTGCGCGGCCACAGGCCAAACAGCCGGGCCGGGTTGCCGCTGGTGAGCGCCACAAAACGTGAAGGGGAAATCCGCCCGCTCATCACGCCATGAGAAAACAGCAGCAGCATGCGGTTTTCTACCCCCGGCAGGCCGTTCGGGCAGCGGGTAAAATCCCCCGCCGCCATTGCCTGACGCTGGTGATACGGGAAGGTGCAGTGATCGGTCGCCACCGTGTCAATCGAGCCATCGGCAATCCCTAACCACAGGCGATCCAACTCCTGCTGGTTGCGCAGCGGCGGGCTGAGAATGTATTTCGCGCCATCATCACGCAGGTAGCACTGCTCATTGAGCAACAGATACTG
This sequence comes from Serratia sp. YWN4, assembly GCF_055790845.1. Lineage (NCBI taxonomy): Bacteria > Pseudomonadati > Pseudomonadota > Gammaproteobacteria > Enterobacterales > Yersiniaceae > Serratia > Serratia sp. YWN4. The sequence goes on along the minus strand of NZ_CM147696.1, from coordinate 2,108,508 downwards.
CGGGCAGGTTTCCACCCACACCGGCTGCTGCTGTTTGCGCGCCAGGCGCAAATAGTCCAGCCCCAAGCCATTGGATAAATGGACAATATACAGCGGTGCATTGCCGGCCAAGCGGGCCAGATTGATCACCCGGCCTATTGCTTCGGCCTCACACTCCAGCGGGCGGCTTAACGCATGGTGAATCGGTGCCGTTTTCCCGGCTGCCACCAGCGCGGCGCGGCGAAAGGCAATGGCTGCATCGTTTTCCGGATGCACCGTGGTCAACGCCCCCACCCGCCGCAGCTGCCATAAGGCGCGCAGCGCCTCGGCATCGCTCACTTTATAGTGATAGGTCAGGTACAGCTTGAAACTGCTGATCCCTTCGTCATGCACCATGCCCGCCATTTCTTCGAGAATACCGTCATTAATGTGCTGGATTACGCCATGGAAACCGTAATCAATCACCGCGTTACCGGCTGCGTATTGATGATAAAGATTAAGCTGATGGTGGAGATTGCAGCCCGCCGGGCCGAAACCCATATGATCGATAATAGTGGTGGTGCCACCGCAGGCAGCGGCGCGGGTGCCGGTGAAAAAGTCATCGCAGCTGCGGGCGATGCCGACATCGATATTGAAATGGGTATGCACATCGATGCCGCCGGGCATCACATAGCAGCCGGTCGCATCAATCATCTCGCAGTCACCGCCAGGTTCGATACCGACAGCACGCTGGCAAATGATCCCATTTTCGATCAGCAGATCCTGAGAATACTGCCCGTCGCTATCCACCAGAATGCCGTTCTTAATCAGCCGCTTCATGTTGGCACCCCTGAAAAAATCGCAGCAATAGGTGAGAAAATATCCCCTCTCCTCATAGGGAAAAACCAGGAGAGAGGCTTTAGCTCGGTGCTCTGGGTTCCCCCCTCACCCTAACCCTCTCCCCGAGGGAGAGGGAACTGGTTCGCCGCACGGGTTAGCTGGGCATCACCCTCCCCATAATCCTAAACCGTGCGCCCCCTCTCCCTCGGGGAGAGGGCCGGGGTGAGGGGCTTTAAATCGGTGTTTCTTATTTCCCCCTAACCCTCTCCCCGAGGGAGAGGGAACTGGTTCACCGCACGGGTTAGCTGGGCATCACCCTCCCCATAATCCTGAACAGTACGCCCCCTCTCCCTGTGGGAGAGGGCCGGGGTGAGGGGCTTTGACTCGGTGCTCTGAGTTCCCCCTACCCCTCCCCAGGGGTTAGGATTAGCTTCTTATTTTTCCAACTCTTCCAAGTAGGCCAACGGCACGGCGGCGTACATGGCGGCACAGGTCACCAAATGTTCTTTCCAGGTTTTCTCATTCGGCGCGTGGGCTTCCGGCTCTTTGCCGGGGCCAAAACCGACCACCGGAATACCATGACGGCCCATAATCGACACACCGTTGGTAGAGAACGTCCACTTGTCCACCACCGGTTTTTTCTTGAACAGCCCTTGATAGGCTTTGCTCAGAGTTTTCACCGTGATGTGATCTTCTTCCACTTTCCAGGTCGGGAAATAGCATTCGGTCGGGTAAACCAGGCCGGTGTACGACGGGCGCTCGTAGTCATACATCGACACCACCGCTTTGGCGGCCTGCACCGCAGGCAAGGCGCGGATCTCTTCCAGCGCCCCCTCCCAGGTTTCGCCCCAGGTCAGGCGGCGGTCAATCGATACCGCACAGCTATCGGCCACCGCACAGCGGCTCGGCGAGGTGAAGAAAATCTCGGAAACGGTGAGCGTGCCTTTACCCAGAAAGTCGTCGTTACCCAACTTGCCGGACAACTGTTGCAGTTCGTTGAGGATCGGCCCCATTTTGAAGATGGCGTTATCACCGCGCTCCGGTGCCGAGCCGTGGCAACTGATGCCTTGTACGTCGATGCGGATCTCCATGCGGCCCCGCTGGCCACGGTAGATCTGGCAGTCGGTAGGTTCGGTACTGATGACAAACTCTGGGCAAATCTTCGACTGTTCGATAATGTACTGCCAGCACAGGCCATCGCAGTCCTCTTCCTGCACGGTGCCGGTCACCAGCAGCGTATATTGATCCTCGAGCCCCAGATCCTTGATGATTTTGCCCGCATAGACCATTGAGGCCATACCGCCTTCCTGATCCGAAGCGCCACGGCCGCCGATAATCTCGTCATTTTCCATGCCCTGATAAGGATCAAAATTCCAGTTTTTGATATTGCCAATGCCGACGGTATCAATATGCGCGTCCATCGCAATCAGGTGTGGGCCATGGCCGATATAGCCGAGGATGTTGCCCATCGGGTCAATTTCCACCCTGTCGAAACCCACCTTTTCCATTTCCTGCTTGATACATAACACCACCAATTTTTCATCACAGCTTTCACTCGGGATCGCAATCATGTCCCGCAGGAAACGCGTCATTTCATCTTTGTATTGGTAGGCTTTCTCTAACACCAGTTCAAAAGGAATTTGCTTTGCCATTGTGTTCTGTTCTCCACTCTTGTATTACTTCTCACCTGCACGAGAGACCGGATAATCTGAGAATTTCGCGTTGCAGCTAGGCACCCAGCTCGCTCAGCCCCAGGAGCTTACTCAAGGGTGAGCGAGTGCAGGTAACAACGCTGCGGCTTGAAAGACAGCGGGTATTTTCAGACCGAATATTTCCCTTCCCATACCACTTCGCGATAATGCTTAACGTCGGTATCGCCTTCCGAACTGATCAGCAGCACCACCGACTGGCTACTCAAGCCGAGTTTTTTCATCAGTTGTGCGCGTTGCGGGTGATAATGCACGGCGGCCAGCACGCCAAGGCCGACCGCCCCGGACTCACCGGAGATAATGCGCGGATCGTTACCCAGCGGATTGCCCAGCACCCGCATGCCCAATGCCGCCACGCTGTCCTGGCAGGAGATAAACTGCGTGGCGCAGTTGCGCAGCAGCGGCCAACCCAGCGGGTTTGGTTCGCCGCAGGCCAGGCCCGCCATGATGGTGGCCATCTCACCGCCCACGTTGACGATTTCGCCTTTCTTGCCGGAGCGATAAACGCAGTCCGCCAGTTCCGGCTCCACGATCGCTGAATGCAGTTGGCTGGCACCAAACACCTCGGCCAAGTAACCCAGCACCCCGCCCGCCATCGCCCCCACTCCCGCCTGCAACAGCACATGGGTTGGGCGCGCAATCTGCATTTGTTGCATCTGCTCAACGGCTTCATCCGCCAGCGTGGCGTAGCCTTGCATAATCCAGGTCGGGATCTTGGTGTAGCCTTCCCAGGCGGTGTCCTGCACCACTTCCCAGCCGCGCTCCTGCGCCGTTTTCATCGTCAGGCGCACGGTATCGTCGTAGTTCATGTCGGTGACGATGCACTCGGCCCCCAGATTGAGGATGTGATCCACCCGCTCCTGCGCCGAGCCTTTGGGCATGTACACCACCGCATGTTGCCCCAACTGCTGCGCCGCCCAGGCGACACCCCGGCCATGGTTGCCATCGGTGGTGGTGGCAAAGGTCATTTTCCCGCTCAGCGTGGATTTAAATTTTTCGAAGGAAAACGCATTAATATCGATCTGATATTTTTCGCACAGTAACCGGGCGATGGCATAAGCGCCGCCAAGCATTTTGAAGGCATTTAAGCCAAAGCGTTTGGACTCGTCTTTGACCAGGATTTTCTTTACGCCAAACAGGTGCGCGAGATCGTCCAACGCACATAATGGCGTTGGCTGATAGCCCGTAATTTTTTGATGAAACGCCCGCGCTTTGCGCGCTTCTGCCTGAGAGAATAGCGGCGAGGTTTCACCGTTAAAATAACGGTTATCCTCAATATCCACTTTCAATGAAAAAACCGACATTGCTGTTACCTCCTCGGGTCGCATTAACCTTGCACTGCGCGGGAACAGCCAAAGGCGTTCCCGGCCAGAGAGGGTTTATTTAATGCGTCTTTCTGCTTCTTGCAGTAATTGCTCCAACGTCAGACCTGGGTTGGAGAATTTGCGCGCCATAATCATGGCGGCGATGATATAAGGCTTCCAACTGGCTTCCTTATAGGTGGCAATGCGGTATTTCTCAAACACGCTGGCGCTGACTTCGCCTTCGCTACACGACACGTCGGTGATATCCGCTGGCAGGCAGTGCATATACAGCGCTTCGCCGCCCTTGGTCAGCTTCATCATCTCTTCGGTGCAGTGCCAGTTCTTGTAATGGGCGTTCTGCGCCAGACACTGCTGCTCCAGGGTTTTCAAGCCCGCGTAATCGTTGGCGCGCAGCAGATCGGTGCGTTGCTCCATCACCTTGTACGGTGCCCAGGACTTCGGATAAACGATGTCCGCGCCCTGGAAAGCCTCGGCCATGGAGGTCACCTGCTGGAAACTGCCGCCGGAAGCCGCCGCGTTGTTTTTCGCTACCTCAATCACATCCGGGATCAGGTCGTAACCTTCCGGGTGTGCCAAAGTGACTTTCATCCCAAAGCGCGTCATCAGGCCGATAATGCCCTGCGGCACCGACAGCGGTTTGCCGTAGCTCGGGGAATAGGCCCAGGTCATGGCGATTTTTTTGCCCTTCAGCTTGTCCAGGCTACCGAAGTGCTCCTGCAACCAGGCCAGATCGGCCATCGCCTGCGTCGGGTGATCGATATCGCATTGCAGGTTAACCAGCGCTGGCCGCTGCGGCAGCACTCCTTTCTGGAAGCCTTCATCCAGCGCCGCGCCGACTTCGCGCATGTAGGCGTTACCCGCCCCCAGGAACATGTCGTCACGAATGCCGATGGCATCGGCGCAGAATGAAATCATGTTCGCCGTTTCACGCACCGTTTCCCCATGGGCGATCTGCGATTTGCCTTCGTCCAGATCCTGCTGCGCCAAGCCCAGCAGGTTCAACGCCGATGCATAAGAAAAACGGGTGCGCGTGGAATTATCGCGGAAAATAGAGATCCCTAAGCCACTGTTGAAAACCTTGGTTGCGATATTTTCTGAACGCATGGTTTTCAGCGCTTCAGCCAATTTAAGCACCAGTTCCAGCTCTTCGCGGCTCTGTTCCCAAGTCAGTAAAAAGTCCTTCTGATGTAAATTGGACTTTAACGCTTTTATGTCCTTAATTAACTGATTAACTGTTCTCATCTTTGCCCCTAAATAACCGACGTTTAACCTCAGAATGACCAATACGCATTTTCAGCGCCTGTTATCAGGCAATCAATAAGCATGCCAAGAGGCAAAAATCCTTGGATATGGGGCGCGAAACACACAGACAATATGATGTCGATCACATAATTCACGGTTTTCAGCGGGGTTAATTGGGAGGGATTCAGAAAACACGCTCATCTAAAACGATCACGCCAACATTCTATAGCAGGCTATTTATAATTATCAGCCGCTATTGCAACCCAAAATGATAGCAATTACCGCAGAGTATCATTTTGATAATAAAATGTGACGCTAACTGCACAATCTATTTCTAAAGGATTAGCTTGATGACAATCAAATTACCGCAGGCATTAATGTATTATCGTTTCTTTTTTCGATGATGAAAAAAGAGAGACTCGTAATGATAGCACTGGCAAATACCCAGTCTGCGCTGATGCAGATCCAGCCGACAATTTTGCGCTTTACCAAAATGCTCTCCAGCGTGTTGCTGTTAGAGGTAGAGATTGTTGACGCCAATCTGGTGCGAGTGGCAGGAACCGGCCCCTATGGCAAAAACTTTGGCAGAAAGCTCGGCAGTAATTCCGGGTTATTGAAACATGTGATTGATACACAAAAGGAAAAAATAGTCACCCACTCGCGTTTTGATCCGGTCTGTGACGGGTGCAGCAGCAAAGAAGAGTGCCAGGAGAAAGCATTTCTCGGTATTCCGATCCTGTTTCAACACACCTGCATCGGCGTGATCAGCCTGGTGGCCTTCAATCTGGAGCAGCAGCAACGATTACGCGACAATCTGCAAGAGTTCTCCGATTACGTACGGAATATATCTAACGTTTTCGTTTCCAACTTATTAGAGACGCAGAGCAACAGCGGTGGGTTAAATAAAGTGCTGTTCAGCCTGATTGAAAATATGGATCAGGGCGTATTAATTCTCAATGAAAGAAATCAGGTTAAATTCGCCAACGCCATGGCCTTGAAAGAATTTAATTTACCGCAAGAAGAGATTATTGGAAAAACCTTTACTATTCACGCGCTGACCTTCCATCAGAATTACACCAGCGGGCATTTACAGCATATTATCTCCTTCGATGATCGCCAGGAGATCATGATTGGTCAGTTGCACCAGATTCAGGATCATCAACTGTTTTTAATGGCTTTTCACCAGTCACACTCATCATTTAACAACCCGATGAGCCATGAAGATCCGCGTATTGAGCACTTGGCCGGGGAAAGTAAGCCAATGCGCCTGCTAAAGAAGTTGATTACCCGCATCGCCCCCAGCCCTTCCAGCGTGTTAGTAGTGGGGGAAAGCGGCACCGGCAAAGAGGTGGTAGCACGCGCCATACACCGGCTGAGCAACCGCAGCGATAAGCCTTTTATCGCCATTAACTGCGCGGCGATCCCGGATCAACTGCTGGAAAGTGAACTCTTTGGCTACCTGAAAGGCGCATTTACCGGGGCTTCGGCCAATGGCAAGGTGGGGCTTATCCAGGCCGCCAATCAGGGCACGCTATTCTTGGATGAGATTGGCGATATGCCATTAATGTTGCAGGCAAAATTACTGCGTACGGTAGAATCTCGCGAGGTGCTGCCGATTGGCTCCAGCAAACCGATTCCGGTGGATATCCGCATTATCTCCGCCACCAACCAAAATCTGGAACAATATATCGCCGAAGGGAAGTTCCGTGAGGATCTCTATTATCGCCTGAACGTGATTCCCCTCTCGTTGCCGCCGTTGCGCGAACGTGAGGGAGATATTGAACTGTTGGTCCACTATTTCCTCAGTTTACATACCAAAAGAATCGGCATTATTTACCCGGGGATTTCAGCGGAGGTGCTTAAAATATTGCGCCAGTATCGCTGGCCGGGCAACGTGCGTGAACTGAGTAATTTAATCGAGTATCTGGTCAACGTGGTGCCCAGCGGTGAAATCATTGATACCTATCTGCTGCCGCCCAATTTAACCCGTGGTCAATACCTGCATCAGCCCCAAAATACCTCGGCAAGCAAGGCCACAGAAATCTGTACCAACCAGGATACGCTGGGGTTGGAGAATATGGAAAAAATGATGATTGAAGAAGCACTCAGCCATCACGCCAACAAGAAACTGGTAGCAGAAAAATTAGGCATCGGGATCGCAACGCTGTATCGCAAAATAAAGAAGTACGAACTGTCGTCAAATTGACTGGGCCGATGACCTAGCCGTATCCCAGCTCGGCGCTCACGGCCAATAGTGGGATACCGCCTCAATGTTCAGCGAATAATGCCGCGCGTTGAGCGTGAGAAGAAGTGGTTAAAGAAAGTGGCTAAAGGATATTGAGTGGCCAAACGCTCGGCTTCTTTTTTTGCCTCGTCAATCGGTATCGCCAGATGATAGATCCTGTCATACAGAGTACGAATAACTTGTTGCTGGTGAGTATCCGCCGCAAGAAAAACGTCCGCCAATAGATTAAATCCGGTGGGTAAGGCATGGTTTCCACTGGCACAGACAAACGGCGGCACATCCTGCACTACACCAGACCGATCGGCGATCCGCGCATAGGCACCCAGAATGCAGAACTGATGAATGGCACACATAACACCGATGTGTACCGCATCGTCGAGTTCAACATGCCCAGCCAGGCCGCTGTTGCTGCCCAGAAACGTGTCATTGCCAACCACGCAGTCGTGGCCAATATGAACGCTGTCTGAAATATGATTGTCATTGCCGATCGTAGTACAACTCCGGCCTTGCAGGGTGCCACGGTGGATCGTGACTTTATCCCCGATCTGATTTCTGTCGCCGATCACCACCTCGGTAGCTTCACCGGCATATTTCAAATCCTGGTTCACTTCGCCGATCGACGAATAACGCCCGATGCGATTGTCGCGCCCGATGCGGGTCAGGCCGTTAATCACCACATGCGAGGCAACCACCGTTCCCTCACCGATCTCAACACCGGCAGCAATCACACAAAAAGGGCCGATGCATACATGCGCACCGATAATCGCACCCGGTTCAATCACGCTACCGTTGGCGATTCGGGCAGAGGAAGAAATTAACATCAAGTTATCCTGACGATGGCACGCGGTGTTTCGGTCACGTGGGCTCATCATCGGTTAATAATTAAGCCAGCGTCTGGATTAATCAGAAAATAAAGTGGCAAATGAACGGCGTAAACAGCGCCGCTCGGAGTGTCTCTAGACGAGAAAAGACGGGAACATGAGTACAACAAACACAGAGCATAAAGAATCTACGGCAAAATAACGCTATCTATATTTTTATTATTTTATGAACCTTTCGAATAAATCGCGCACTGTAGCCGTTTAGGGGGCGATGCAGGCTCCCAAACAACGCACAAACGCTCACTCATAATTTACAATGATCTGATTACCCATCACCCGCAGCGGTGGGTTTAACGCCCCGCGCGCCTGTACGTAATAGACAAAACGAAACGCACTGTCAGCCGGATCGCCGTTCAGCGCCTCACTGCGCCCATTGCCTGTATCGAGAGCGATACAGCGGGCAGCAGTGCATAGCTGCACCTTTAATCCGGCCGGTTCAGCGGATAATAGCTGATAGCGCCAACTGACGCTGGTGATCCGGGCAGAGTTACTTGGCAAGGCATTTAGCGGGCGTAGCGGTTGCGACTCAGCACGCATCTGGCCATGACCCAACGTTACACCATCATTACTCGCCACCCAGGAGCCAGACACCGCCTGTGCGGCTAAAGGTAGCAGTAAGAGAAAGGTGGCTAAACAGGTTTTCATCCGGCAGATCCAATCGTCGAGGTCATACGGATTTGGCGATCGTCATTGATTTCCAGGTTCGACAGCACCACCAACTGTGGCAAGGTGCGGAGTAGGAAGCGCGCCAGCAGCGCACGCAACGCATGGTTCACCAGCAGCACCGGCGGTGCGCTGAGTATTTCTTGCCGCTGCAAGGCCTGTTGGGCCTGATCGAGCAGCCGATCCGCCAGCCCCGGTTCAAGGCCGCCGCCCCCTTGCAACGCTTGCAACAATAAGCGCTCAAGCGGCGTATCCAGGCCGATAACCTGAATTTCACCGTTGCCAGGGAACCATTGCTGGGTGATGGCGCGCCCCAGCGCAACACGCACCACGCTGGTCAATTCATAAGGATCGCTCTGAATCGGCGCATGTTCCGCCAATGTTTCGATAATGGTGCGCATATCGCGGATAGAAACCCGCTCGGCCAGCAGGTTCTGCAACACTTTATGCAAAATGGTTAGCGAGACCACGCCCGGTATGAAATCTTCGGTCAGTTTCGGCATTTCCTGCGTAACGCGATCCAATAATTGCTGGGTTTCCTGGCGGCCAAACAGCTCGCTGGCGAACTGGCCAAGCAGATGATTGAGATGGGTGGCCACCACGGTGCTAGCTTCAACCACGGTAAAGCCCTGGATTTGTGCCTGCTCTCGCAATGCGCTATCGATCCATACCGCGGCCAAACCGAATGCCGGATCGACGGTGCTCTCCCCTGCCAGTTCCCCCAGCGCATTACCCGGATTGATCGCCAGCCAACGGCCCGGGTGCGCTTCTCCGCTGCCGATTTCTACCCCTTTCATCAGAATACGGTAGCTGGCCGGGGGCAGTTCGAGGTTGTCCCGGATGTGTACTACCGGCGGTAAATAACCCATCTCCTGAGCGAATTTCTTGCGGATCCCACGGATACGCCCCAACAGTTCACCGTTTTGCTGAAAATCCACCATTGGGATCAGGCGATAACCCACTTCCATACCCAACGGATCTTCTAACTGCACGTCGGACCAACTGGCTTCAACCGCCTGCGGGCTCTCTGGCGCGATTACTGGAACGTTGATTGACGGCGCTTGCTGTTCGCGCCCGCGTAGCCACCAGGCCAGCGCCAGCAAGCCAGCGGTAAACAGCAGAAATACCAGGTTTGGCATGCCGGGCACCAGCCCCAGCAACCCTAGCACCCCGGCGCTCAGCAGCATCACGCGCGGATTATTGAACAGTTGGCCCACCATCTGCTCGCCAACGTCCTGATCGGTGGCAACACGGGTGACGATCACGCCCGCTGCGGTAGAAATCACCAGCGCCGGGATCTGCGCCACCAGACCGTCGCCAATGGTCAGCAAGGTATAGCTTTCTGCCGCCGCCCCCAAGGGCATGCCGTGCTGGATCACGCCAACCAGCAACCCACCGACCACGTTCAGCACCATGATCATCAGCCCTGCGACCGCGTCACCGCGCACAAACTTGCTGGCACCGTCCATCGAACCGTAGAAATCTGCTTCTTGCGTCACTTCGGTACGGCGCTTTTTGGCTTCGTCTTCGCCAATCAAACCCGCGTTGAGATCGGCGTCGATCGCCATCTGTTTGCCAGGCATCCCGTCGAGCACAAAGCGCGCGCCCACTTCGGCAATGCGCCCGGCGCCTTTGGTGATCACCATAAAGTTAATCAGCACCAGAATAATGAACACCACGATGCCGATGGCAAAGTTACCGCCAACCAAAAAGTGGCCGAACGCTTCAATCACGCGCCCCGCTGCCGCCGAGCCGGTATGCCCTTCCAGCAGAATAATGCGCGTCGATGCCACGTTCAGCGACAGGCGCAATAGGGTGGAAAACAGCAGAATGGTCGGGAAAGCGGCGAACTCCAGCGTGCGCTGGGTGAACATCGCCACCAGCAACACCATGATCGACAGGGCAATATTGAAGGTAAACAGCAGGTCGAGGACAAACGCCGGTAATGGCAGCACCATCATCGACAAAATCATCAGGATCAGTATCGGGCCCGCCAGCACCTGCCACTGTGTATCTTTAACATTAGCCGGTAAACGAAGTAGGGAGGCTAAATTCGCCATCATGGTGACTCTCTCAGGCCAAAATCCAGAGCTTCCGGCACCGGTAGACGTTCAGGTTTTTTCGGGATCAGCCCACCTTCGCGCTGCCAACGGCGCAGTTGGTAAACCCAGGCCAATACCTCGGCCACGGCGGCGTACAGAGTGGCGGGGATCTGTTGCCCAATCTCGCTGTGGCGAAATAGCGCACGGGCCAATGGCGGTGCTTCCAGCAGCGGAATACGGTGTTGATTGCCCAGTTCGCGGATACGCAGGGCAATGTCCCCCGCGCCTTTCGCCAATACTTTGGGGGCACTCATTTTTTTATCGTTGTACTGCAAAGCCACCGCGTAATGAGTGGGATTGGTGACGATCACATCGGCCTGCGGCACATCGGCCATCATGCGGCGGCGCGCCATCGCCCGCTGTTGCTGACGGATGCGCCCTTTTACCTGCGGATCGCCCTCCTGCTGTTTGTGCTCGTCGCGGATCTCCTGTTTGCTCATCTTCAATTTCTTAAAATGACTCCAGATCTGATAAAACACATCGAACGCTACCATCGGCACCAGCCCGAGCACGATCAGCATGCCGCACATGATCACCATCCGCAGCGCATTGCCCAGCGCCTCCAGCGGCGGTTGTGTTACCAGATGCAGCATCGCCGCCCAGTTGTGCCACAGATAAAGACCGGCTACCCAGCCGACCAGCACGGCCTTCAGGATCGCTTTCAGCAATTCCGCCAACACCTGGGTAGAAAACAGGCGCTTAAACCCGGCCAGCGGGTTCATACGTTTCATATCAAACTTGACGCTGAAGGCTACCCCGCCCAATAACATCGGCGCGGCCAGTGCCACCAGTACCAGCCCGGCCAGGATCGGCAGCAGTGCCCACAGCGCCTGACGCAGCAACATGGTAAACTGGTGCAACATCTGTTGATCGTTGCTGACCATGTTATGGTCAAAATGCAGCCCTTCGCTCAGCATACCTGCCAGTTGTTGGGCAATATGGCTGCCTGCAACCCATAAAATGGACAGCCCGGCGATCAGCATCAGTATTGAGGTCAGTTCGCGCGAACGCGCAATCTGGCCCTCCTCACGGGCTTTCTCCAAGCGGTGAGGCGTGGGCGCCTCGCTTTTTTCCACATCGCTGTCTTCAGCCAAGGAAGCGGTTCCTGTTGAGCGGAAAGAATAGAATTGCCATCAGCATGGCAAAAAAATGCGGGTTTCATTGCGGGAATAACGGGGGAAAAGGCGGGTTATTTGCGGCATGAGGAGTGAGCCTTGGCCGTAAGGGCACCGTTGCTGCACCCTTCAGCCAAGGTTATGGCATCAGAACCCGAGGCTGTCGAGCAGATCGTCCACCTGTGCCTGATTGGCGATCACCCCAACTCCCTGCCGATCGAGCTGTGGGCCATTGAGCAGATTGCTATTCGGCCTTTGCTCTTTGGCTGGCTGCTCAGGGATATTTTCCATCAGCACCATCAATAGCTGTTTTTCGATCTCCTGCACCACGTCCATCATGCGTTTGATCACCTGGCCGGTCAGATCCTGAAAATCCTGTGCCATCATAATTTCCAGCAATTGGGCGTTGGTGAAGGCAGTATGCTCCGGCACCCGCTCCAGATACTGGCGCGTGTCGCTGACCAGTGAACGGGCATCTGCCAGTTCAATCGGATCGGCAAACCACGCATCCCAGCGGCCTTTCAGCGCTTTGGCCCCTGACTCCAGCGCTGCCTGGCGCGGCTGGGCCGCTTCTACGCAGTTGAGCGCACGCTCCGCCGCCTGCGCCGTCATGGTGACAACGTAATCAAGCCGGTCACGGGCATCCGGGATCGCTTCCGCCGCTTGGGCGATCGCCTGATCGAGCCCCAGTTCACGCATGCTGTCACGCAGCAGGCGGGTCAGTTGGGCGATACGAAAGATGATCTCACCCGCTGTCGCTGCATCGCTGGTAGGCATTGAAATGTCTCTCATCGCCCTCTCCTTTTATATGCCCAGTTTTTCGAAAATCTTGTTGAGCTTTTCTTCCAGCGTCGCCGCCGTAAAGGGCTTCACCACATAACCACTGGCACCCGCCTGAGCCGCAGCAATAATGTTCTCTTTCTTGGCTTCTGCCGTCACCATCAGTACCGGCATCGACGCCAATACGCCGTCGGCGCGAATGGTTTGCAGCAGTTCAAGGCCGTCCATGTTCGGCATGTTCCAGTCCGAGACCACGAAGTCGAAACCGCCAGCACGGAGTTTATTCAACGCATCGGCCCCGTCTTCCGCTTCTTCCACATTGTTAAAACCCAGCTCTTTCAGCAAATTTCTGACGATGCGACGCATCGTGGAAAAATCGTCCACCACCAGAAATCTGAGATTTTTGTCTGCCATGCTCACTCCTTATCATTGATTACTCAGCCGCATCAGATGCGCAGCGCCTGGCCACCGGCGATCTGCGCCAGCATGCGTTGGCTGATGCGATCCAGTTCCACCACCTCGCTGACGCCCCCGCTGGCGATCGCCTCACGCGGCATACCAAACACCACGCAGCTGGCTTCGCTTTGCGCCAAGGTATAGGCTCCGGCGCGGTGCATTGCCAGCATCCCTGCTGCTCCGTCATTGCCCATACCGGTGAGGATCACCCCCAGCGCATTACGCCCGGCAAACTGCGCCACCGAGTGGAACAGCACATCCACCGAAGGACGATGACGGTTGACCGGCGGGCCATCGTGCAATTTGATCTGATAGTTGGCCCCGCTACGCGCCAACTCCAGATGGCGATCGCCTGGTGCGATATAGGCATGGCCCGGCAACACCCGTTCACCGTTTTCGGCCTCTTTCACCGTAATCTGGCACAGCTTGTTGAGCCGCTCGGCAAACGAGCGGGTAAAGCCCGGCGGCATATGTTGGGTGATCAGCAATGCCGGGCTGTTGGCCGGTAACGGCTGCAACACCTGGCGAATGGCTTCGGTGCCGCCGGTTGAGGCACCAATCGCCATCAGTTTTTCACTGCTCAGCAAGGGGGTATGGCTGAGGATCTCCGGTACCGGAGCGTTGGAACGCAACGGCAAGCGGGCCTTGGCCGCCGTGCGGATCTTCTCGGCGATCAATTCACTGTAAGCCAGCATGCCTTCGCGGATCCCCAACTGGGGTTTGGTGACAAAATCAATCGCCCCCAGTTCTAGCGCGCGCAGGGTAATCTCCGAGCCTTTACCGGTCAGCGATGACACCATCACCACCGGCATCGGGCGCAAACGCATCAGTTTTTCGAGAAACTCCAACCCGTCCATACGCGGCATTTCGACGTCCAGCGTCAGCACCTGCGGGTTGAATTTTTTGATCAGATCGCGCGCTACCAGCGGATCCGGTGCGGTCGCTACCATCTCCATATCGGTATGGCTGTTGACAATTTCGGTCATGAGCTGCCGCATCAAGGCCGAGTCGTCTACGCTTAATACGCTGATTTTATTCATTACCTCTCCTTGGTCAGGCCATACACGGTCTGCCCGCGCAGGTAGAAATCCCGGCTAAGCTGGCTGAAGTTCTCGGAATGCCCGGCAAACAGCAGCCCTCCCGGTTTCAGCAGCGGCACAAAGCGGCGCAGAATGCGCTCCTGTGTGGCTTTATCGAAATAGATCATAACGTTGCGGCAAAAAATGGCGTCGAACGGCCCCGGTAGTTCCCATTCTACGGCCAGCAGGTTGAGCGGCTGGAAATGTACCTGCGCCACCAGTTCTGGCCGTGCTCGCACCAGCCCATGATGCGGCCCGGTGCCGCGCAGGAAATAGCGCTGCCGCTGTTCCGGCGTCAGGGTGCGCAGATCTTCCTGGCGGTAAACCCCGGCTTCAGCCTTTTCCAACACATGGGTATCAATATCGCTGGCCCACACCAGCGTGCCGGTGGTACGTCGCCCCAGCACTTCATTTAAGGTCATGGCGATCGAATAAGGTTCTTCTCCGGTCGAGGCGGCGGTACTCCACACGCTGTAACCGTTTGGCCGTGAACGCGCATGTTCTGCCAAGATCGGGAAATGGTGCGCCTCGCGGAAGAAAGCCGTCAGGTTGGTGGTCAGGGCATTGATAAAAGCCTGCCATTCGGCGCTGTTAGTGTCGCTTTCCAGCAACGCCAGGTAATCGCCAAAGCCTTGCAGATCGAGCATCCGCAGGCGGCGAACCAGGCGGTTGTAAACCATCTCGCGTTTGTGCTCCGCCAGCACGATACCCGCGCGCTGGTAGATCAACTGGCTGAGGCGCCGGAAATGCACGTCCGACAGCGGCATCCGTTGTACCATCTGCGCCAGTATCGAGGTGGGCTCCCGGTTTGGCACTGAAACTGTATTTTTCATACCCTATCACCTGGGGAATTCATGCGGTTTATGCGGATATACCCTTCATACCTCAATGGCATTTAGGCGCTTTTCGCCACGCTATCCATCAGTGACATTTCTTCGCTGCTCAACAGCTTTTCGATATCCACCAGAATCAGCATACGCTCACCCAATGAGCCCAAACCGGTGAGGTATTCGGTGGCCAGCGTCACCGCAAACTCCGGGGCCGGGCGGATCTGCTCGGTGGTCAGCGACAGCACGTCGGAAACGCCATCAACCACGATCCCCACCACGCGCTGGCCAAAATTCAGCACGATCACCACGGTGTTTTCATCATAAGACACCCCTTGCTGGGCGAACTTGACGCGCAGATCGATAATCGGCACGATCACGCCGCGCAAATTGGTGACGCCTTTGATAAACGCCGGGGTATTGGCGATGCGGGTGACCTGATCGTAACCGCGGATCTCCTGCACCTTGAGGATATCAATGCCGTACTCTTCATTACCCAAGGTAAAAATCAGGAACTCCTGACCTACCGTTTCGCCCGCCAGTTTGCTGACCACTGCCAATCCTGCCATCTGGATCCCCTTAATAAGCTCAGTTAATCGTTATGCGGCCACGTCCGTCAGACGCTGTTCACGGTTCAACGTTTGTAACGCCGAGACATCCACAATCAACGCGACGCTACCGTCCCCCAAGATAGTTGCGGCGGAGATCCCAGGGATTTTGCGGTAATTGCTTTCCAGGTTTTTCACCACCACCTGATGTTGGCCGATCAACTGATCCACCAGCAGCGCATAGCGGCGACCGGCGCTTTGCAGGATCACCACAATCCCCTGCGTGGCCTCGCTTTTTGCTCCGGCCACGTCAAATATTCGGTACAGCTCCACCAGCGGCAGATATTCACCGCGCACCTGTAGCACGCGTTCCCCTCCGGCCAGCGGATGTAAATCCTCTGCCTGTGGCTGGAGCGATTCCATCACCGCATTCAGCGGCAGAATAAAGACCTCTTCATTCACCTTGACCGACATGCCGTCGAGGATCGCCAGCGTCAACGGCAGCAGGATACGGATTGCCGTGCCCTTGCCCGCCTGCGAATGAATCTCAACGTGGCCGCCCATTTCCTGAATGTTTCTTTTCACTACGTCCATGCCGACACCGCGGCCAGAAACATCGGTCACCAACTCGGCGGTGGAGAAGCCTGGGGCGAAGATCAGCATGCCCACCTCGTCATCCGTCATGCTGTCGCTCACCGGCAGGCCTTGCGCAGCGGCTTTCGCCAGGATTTTCTGGCGATTCAGACCTGCACCATCGTCGGTAACCTCAATGCAGATATTTCCCCCTTGATGTTCAGCCGACAGGATCAGGTTGCCCACTGCGGGTTTGCCTGCCGCCACGCGTGCCGCCGGTTCTTCAATGCCGTGATCCAGACTGTTGCGCACCAGGTGCGTTAAAGGATCGATAATGCGTTCGATCAGGCTCTTATCCAGTTCAGTGGAACTGCCCCGCAGCGTCAGTTCCACCTGTTTATCCAGCTTGCTGGCCAGATCGCGTACCAGGCGCGGGAAACGGCTGAACACGTACTCCATCGGCATCATGCGGATCGACATCACCGACTCCTGCAAATCGCGGGCATTGCGTTCCAACTGGCTCATGCTGTTGAGCAGGTCACCATGGTTAACCGGATCCAGCGAGCCAGAGCGCTGCGCCAGCATTGACTGGGTGATCACCAATTCGCCCACCAGATTGATCAGTTGATCAACTTTTTCTACCGCCACGCGGATGCTGCTGGATTCGCTGGCTTTGGCGCGCGCTTTCGGCGTTTCTGCCGCCGGGGAGAGTTGGGCCACTGCGGCAGGTAGCACTTCCGGCTCTGGTTCGCTGGCGGGTATGACCGCCTGTGCTGGCTTGGTGAACGCGATCTGTTCCGGCTCCAGCACAAAACACAGCACCGCGCTGATCGCCTCTTCGCTGGCGGAAGTCAACAGCGTTACTTCCAAACTATTTTCGCTCTGCTGTGGGTTCTGTACTTCCCCCAGATTGCCCAGTTCTTCCAGCATCAGCGGAATTTCGTTCGGCTTCAGACTGCTCAAGCAGATACGCACACCCTCTTCGATCGCCGCGGGCACGAAGGTTGCGGTTTCTACGGCCAGTTCCGCTGCGGGCGCGCCCTGCTGTTGTGCTTCCAAAGCCAGTTGCCGCAGTGCCTGACAGATAGTTTCAAAACTTTTGCTATCAGGCTGTTGCGAGGTTTTATAGGCATCCAGTTGTTCCTGCATAATGTCTTTGGTTTCCAGAAACAGGTTGATAATCTCGGTGCTCAAACGCATTTCCTGACGCCGGGCACCGTCCAGCAAATTCTCCAGCAGGTGGGTGGTTTCCTGCAGGATGGAGAAACCGAACGTGGCTGCACCGCCTTTAATCGAGTGCGCGGCGCGAAAGATCGCATTCAGCGGCTCAATATCCGGGGCCGATGGATCCAACTCCAGCAGGTGCTGTTCCATATCGGCCAACAGTTCGTCTGCTTCATCGAAAAAGGTCTGATAAAAAGCGCTAATGTCCATGCTCACGGGGTCACCTCGGCGGTAAGTCACGGTTAGTCGGTAAAGTGGCGGCAGGTGCGGCCGGGATCGCCGTTGTCGGCCCAGCAGCGCTGGCAACGGGAGCCGCAGGCTCCGGCGTTGTCACGACATCTTCTGGCAGCAGTGACTGTATGCCTTCGGGCTGACTGATTTCCGTCGCATTGCTCTCCGCATTTTCCTGCTCTATGTTCTGCTGGCTCTCTTTGTTCAGCACCAGGATCGTGATACGCCGGTTGATAGCATCATCAGCACCGTGCGCTTTCAGGCTCATGGTCGATGCCATGCCAATCACGCGCAGTACTTTTCCTTCGGCCAGACCACCGCCAATCAACTCACGCCGTGAGGCATTGGCGCGATCGGCTGAAAGCTCCCAGTTGCTGTAATAGCGCTCACCGGTGGCATAGGGCAGATCGTCGGTATGGCCCGCCAGGCTGATGCTGTTCGGCAAATCGTTCAGCATCGGGGCAATGGCGCGCAGGATATCGCGCATATAGCTTTCCACCTGGGCGCTGCCGGTCTTGAACATTGGTCGGTTCTGGCTGTCGATAATCTGAATGCGCAACCCTTCGTTCATCATGTTGATTAGCAAATGCGGGCGCAGCGTTTTCAGGCGTGGATCGGACTCAATCAATTCGTTCAGCTTTTCGCGCAGCTTGTTTAACCGCAGTTTCTCTGCCTGTATTTCAGGTGAATCCACCTGCTTTTTCACCAACCCTTGCTGCTGGGTAGGATCGTCGCCCCCTCCGGGGATCGGGCTGCTCTCGGCGCTGCTTTTGTTGCCACCGCTCAAGGCCACTTTCAGCGGCGTGCGGAAATATTCGGCGATCTGCGTCAACTCCTGCGGGCTGGCAATCGCCAACAGCCACATCACCAGAAAAAACGCCATCATCGCCGTCATAAAATCGGCGTAGGCAATTTTCCAGGAACCACCATGATGGGCGGCATGCTGGGTTTTACGCTTTCTGACCAGAACAACCGGGTGATTTTGCTTCATGCGTCCTGCTCTTCCGTCTCTTGCGGCGCTGGCGCTTTCACCCGGCGCACATGCTCTTCCAGTTCAACGAAGGAAGGACGCTCGCTGGTGTACAGCGTTTTACGACCAAATTCGACCGCGATCTGCGGGGCATAACCGTTCAGGCTCGACAACAACGTCACTTTGATGCACTGCATCATTTTGGTGGTTTCTGCGCTTTTCTGGCGCAGCAGCGAAGCCAACGGAGAGACAAACCCATAGGCCAGCAGAATGCCGAGGAACGTCCCTACCATGGCGTTGGCGATCAAGGCACCCAACTCGGCGGCCGGGCGATCGGCCGAGGCCAGCGCATGCACCACCCCCATCACAGCGGCAACAATGCCGAAGGCCGGTAACGAGTCGCCGACCATCGCCAGGCTGCCCGCAGGCACTTCGCTTTCCTGCTCAAAGGTTTCGATCTCTTCATCCATCAACGCTTCTATTTCAAATGCGTTCATGTTGCCACTCACCATCAGCCGTAAATAGTCGGTAATAAATTCCACCAAATGGTTATCGGCAAGGATGCGTGGATAATTAGAGAAGATTTCACTTTCCTGCGGATTATCGATATCGAACTCGAGGGATAACATGCCCTGTTGGCGGGATTTGGCCAGTAAGCGATACAGCAATGCCATCAGATCCATATACAGATCTTTGCTGTATTTTGAGCGGCGCATCAGTGTGGGAATGGCACGCAGCGTGGATTTAATCGCTTTACCGTTGTTGCCGACGATAAACGCACCCAGGCCTGCCCCACCGATAATCAGGAACTCTGCCGGTTGATAGAGCGCGCCAAGATGGCCGCCGACAATCATATAGCCGCCAAATACCGCCGCCAGCACCACGAGATAACCCAAGATCACTAACACACATATTCCTTAAATTCACAGAATGGAAGCTGAGGTCAGCATGGAGGAATGACACAGTCGCAGCACGGGCCATTCCATGGCCCCGGTGTGCCGGGCTCCTGCGTTTCACTGCTGTTTTTTGGTTTCAGCAAGTCTGCATCAGACCGCGCGTTTAACCTGCTCGCCCAGCAGTTGAGGAGTAATATCGGCCAGTTGCGGAGAAAGTTTACGTCTTTTTACTGCGCGGGAAGGAGGTTGGCATAAACTGCAGACAAAGCTGTTAAGTGGTTGGTAGGCATGGGTGATGAAGGTGCCGCTACAGCAATTACAGGCGGAGAGTTGTAACATGCCGCTGTCGACAAAGCGCACCAGCGTCCAGGCGCGGGTCAAAGCCAGCAGTGGCGCTTCACCCGGTTGCTGCGGGCACTGCTCCAGATACAGGCGGTAGGCTTTGATAACCGCGTCCACCCCCCGACATTGCCCACTTTTCAGCAGGAATCGATAAGCGTTGTAAAACATTGATGAATGAATGTTTTGTTCCCAGATCATAAACCAGTCGGTTGAGAACGGCAGCATGCCTTTAGGTGGCGGGCTGCCACGTAACTCCTTATAAAGTTTTATCAACCGCCCGCGACTGAGTTGCGTTTCGCTTTCCAGCATCTGCAACCGCGCGCCCAAAGTGATTAACTCCATGGCGAGTTGAATGTCTTTAGCTTCTTGAACAATACTTTTATCGCTCATAATCAGGCTCTTTTCTTCGTCGAGCTACCGCTTTTAGCCGATAACCCTTGCAGTAGATGGCTTGATAGCAAAATACCCGTGTGGATTTGTTGCAGGTCGTCCACTCGGGACTCTTTGGTCAGGCGTTCAATAGTATTGTGATCGTTGAAACGGAAATGGCAGACCAATTGATTGGTTTCTGCCAATTTGACCATTTGTGGCAACGTGAGTTGCGACAATGCATCGGCCATGGTTTCATCGATCCCCAGGCGGAACATGGCAGACGCCTTCTCATCATTTATTAGACGTTGCGCTAAAAGTAAATAGGATAAGTTGATATCATAAATATGTTTAAGTAGTTCCGACGTGCCCATATTTTCCATCCCGACAGACTATGTTTAAAAACATACGCTGGGTGATAAATTTATCGCCCGTGACTTGGGTTTATTCCCTAAGTTGGCAAACAGATCTCTTCATGCCAACCATGGCAGCTCTGAAGCCTTACTCCATTAGGGCTTTTACTCAGTACTCGATATGTATATAAATCAGAATGTCTAGATAGACAGCCACTGAGTTTCATAGTGTTTCTGCCATGAAACTATTTTACAAATTGATGAGATTATTTCCGGGTGAAATATCACTCTACCTCTGAACCTTTAGCATACACAATGTGGACTACCGGTCATTTTAAAAAAAATGCCAGACATATCACAAAAATAAAAAATATTTGAACCTGACATCAATAGTCAGGATGTTTTTTGATCTATTTTAGTTCAAAAAGTAACCATTGGTAAAAAAGATCTTAAAAACTACGTTTATTCGCTAAAAAACACTCTTTTTTAGATTAATTCGAACAAAATATTTACCAAAGCCAAATGGCAGAACAAAAACCCTAAAATAGAGGATAAGTTATTTAATAACAAAAGGTTAAATAATAAAAAGGCATCAGAAAAAGAAGATAATGCTTGTAAACTGTAGGGCTTATAACCCCTGAGTTGCATTCGAAACGGAAAGAACCCATGCTGCTTCAATTTTTCAGAGAGTTATCATTTATAAGCGGTAGTATTTTTTTCTTTGGACAAGAAAACAAACGTAACTAATTATTTCAATGAAAGGAAAAGTACCATTAAAAGATAAGAATAATCACAGGCAAAAAAGACTAAAAACGGTTACCGTGAAAATAGTGTAAAATTTCACTTTTTTTTATTATTTTCATAATAATTCTATTTTTTAATTAATACTCATATGATTTCACTTTTTCTTAAAAAAACAAATAGTGCAATTTTAATTGCATTTCATTCTATCTTTTTTATCTAATGACTTCTCTCATGTTTTACTTGCATGCATCAAATAATTTGAATGAATTATCTGATGGATTATAAAATGCGAATCATTTCCACTCGGCTAATAAGCTGACTTATCGTTATCGGTATGTGATCCTGCCATTCCAATAGTAGTGTTTCTCGTCTGAAACCATTATCCAAGGGAAAAATGACACGTGAGCCTAACAAACCTCGTTGGCAGTGGTTATCAAACCAGAAACCCGTCGCAATAAATATCACTGCACTGGCAGTTTAAACCAGAATCGCAGCAGAGCAAGGCTCTGCGTCGTTTAGCTTAGCCGCCCTCAGTGGTGTTTAGAGGCAGAATCCTCGCTTAGACGCAAGCCAGATGCAGAATGGCCAACAAAAACCCTGTTTGGATTGTGACTAAGATAATCCCTAATTAATGTTTTATGCACTCAGGAATATTGCCGACATGACCATCACATATTATCATTCTTTGTGCGCTCACGAAGCTATGAAGGATATTTCGTTGCAGCGCGATCCGTTTGTTCATTTTTCTTTGTTTGTGTCTGGCGGCGCATCTCTGCTCACGGTTATCCCGTAAGCAGGTGATGTTTTTCTTTACCGGCTTAAAACAATTTACAGGCTATATTTCAACCATGACTCATACCATCGATTATCTGATGACATTTCGTAAATGTTCCAGTTTGGACAGCCTAGAAAAAGTCTATGACAAGTTAAATTACTCCATAACCAATGATAGTGAAATGAGTAGCATGTATCGCGCAGCCGATCATCGCCGCGCAGAATTGGTCTCAGGTAAGCTGTTCGACTTAGGAAAAGTACCGAAATCACTGTGGGCACAGGTTCTTTAATTTCCCGCTATTACGCGCGCTTCTTTTTTGTCTTTTATGGCGAATTTTCTTGCCTGGCTCAAGATTTGCTGTCGCGCGTGATACGAAACACATTTATTGGACTGCCAAAGCTCTACCCTTTTAGCACGTAATCGAGCTATAGGAGTCGAACATGGGATACCAGAACGTGTTGGTAGCGGTAGCAGTGGCTGCAGACAGTCACCGGCTGGTAGAGAAGGCTGTTTCTATCGTGCGCCCTTATAATGGGCAAATCACGCTGGTGAGCATGATCGCCAATCCCGAGATCTATAACAACTTCGCGGGCCCGATGCTTGGCGACCTGCGTGCGTTGATGGAGGAAGAGACGCTGCTGTTTATGGAGGAGCTACGGCTGCGTACTGATTACCCCATCCACAATACCCGGATTATTCACGGCGAACTGGGTGACTGCCTGACTTATGCTAACCAGCGGCAACCTTTTGATCTGGTAATTTGTGGCAACCACAGCGACAGCATGCTGAACAAAGTCACCTGTTCTGCCGCGCGCTTTATTAATACCAGCAGCATTGATGTGTTGATCATTCCACTGTAGCGGATTGGCAATCGCTGTATCATTTCCCAGCGCCTCTCGTTGATAATCGCCAAGCCATTCTTTGGTTATGCTTATTTTACGATATAAATTAAGCGGACCTGGATGATTAAAATCCAGACCAACATCGCAAATAAGTAATCGCTAACAGCAATTATCACACAAGAGGTATTAATTTTTTATGGTGCAATTCTAACTCACGACAGTAAATGGCGATAAGGTAAAGCTCGTTAAGTGGTAAAACGAATTCGCATCCGTTATTTCTCTTTAGAACGAAAGTTCCCTGCTGGCAATAAGCCTATGAGCACATATCGTAATTCCCCATTACTGCATATTGGTTAGACTGAGAATCCTACTCTGTCGCCAAGGAGCACCCGATGTCTCAGCAACAGCACCAGAATCGCCGCTTCGTTTTAGCCTCTCGCCCGCACGGCGAACCGCACGCAGAAAATTTCCGTCTGGAAACTAGCGAAATACCACAGCCCGCAGCAGGCCAATTATTGCTACGCACCGTCTACCTTTCGCTCGATCCTTATATGCGTGGCCGTATGAGTGATGCCCCCTCCTATGCGCAACCGGTGCAAATCGGGCAGGTGATGGTCGGCGGCACAGTATCCCGCGTCGTCTCATCACAGCACCCTGATTTCAAAACCGGAGATTGGGTATTAGGTTACGATGGCTGGCAAGACTATGCGCTGTCGGAAGGGCTCGGGCTGCGTAACCTGGGTGCCAAGCTCGATCACCCTTCCCGCCTGCTTGGCGTGCTGGGTATGCCGGGGTTTACTGCTTACATGGGGCTGTTGGACATCGGCCAGCCGCAGGTGGGGGAAACGGTGGTGGTTGCCGCTGCCAGCGGTGCCGTAGGTTCAGTCGTGGGCCAGATTGCCAAATTGAAAGGCTGCCACGTGGTCGGTGTTGCCGGTGGTGAAGAGAAATGCCGCTATGTTGTCGATGAACTGGGTTTCGATGCCTGTCTCGATCATCGCTCCCCCCATTTTGCAGAGCAACTGGCCACGGCTTGCCCACAAGGTATCGACGTTTACTATGAAAACGTCGGTGGTGCAGTATTCGATGCGGTTATCCCCTTACTTAACGCTAAAGCACGCATCCCGGTCTGTGGCGTAATCGCCCAATACAATGCCACCGGGTTACCCGATGGCCCGGATCGGTTACCGCTGCTGCAAGGCCTGATTCTGCGCAAACGTATCAAAATGCAGGGCTTTATTATCTTCGACGACTATGCCCCACGCTTTGGTGAGTTCTTGCAGCAAATGGAGGAGTGGGTCAGCCAGGGCAAAATCAAATTCCGTGAAGATGTGGTAGAAGGATTGGAGAACGCCCCTCAAGCCTTCTTTGGCCTGCTACAGGGGAAAAACTTCGGCAAGCTGGTGATCCGCGTGGGTAAAGAGTAAAGGCATGATCAGGGCGCTCTTGCGCCCTGATACAACCCATCGGATATCACCGTTGATCAGGCTTTCTTCACCGTCTGATAAATATCCAGGTCAAAATAGCCATCGGCTTCGTTGTCGTTGAGATAATGTTCGTAACAAACGCCGTCTATCGGTTGATAACCACTGGCAGGCAATTCCTTCTGATAGAAATTGCCCCATGCCGCCTCAAAATCACCGTCAGTGATCCGCACGTGGTAGATCGCATACTCCCCGGCCGGTAAAGTTTGTATAGACAGCGCTTCACTGCCCGCTGGTAACGTAAAATCTTCTGCGACGGTAAATACCACATCGGCACGCAGCCTTTCTGGGGCGACTTCAGCAGGATCGTCCCAGTACAGCACCAACCATTTCCCCGCAGGGATCCCATGCTGTTTTTGCCAAGCCATCAGGCGCTGGCATCCTGGTGGAATAGATTGCGCATAAGGCCCGACAACCCGTAACCCCACCACTTTTTCTGCTGCCTTCTGTTCAATTCTTATGGCCATCACCCTCTCCTTTTGTCATTAGTGGTCAGGAACCAATTTCGGTACGCACGTCCAACAGTTCTGGGAAAAAGGTCAGCTCCAAGGCTTTTTTCAGAAAACTGACGCCGCTGGAACCCCCGGTGCCTGATTTAAAACCGATGATTCGTTCCACCGTTTTCATATGGCGGAAACGCCATAGATGGAAACTCTCTTCAATATCCACCAGCTTTTCCGCCATTTCATAGGCTTCCCAATAAGTTTGTGGATGATCGTAGATCTGTTTGAACACGGGTAACAAGTCTGGATTACGCTGATAAGGCTGCGTCCAGTCACGTTCAATACACGCCTGCGGAATGGGTAAACCCTGGCGGGAAAGGTAAAGCAGGTATTCATCGTACAAGCTGGGCGCTTCCAGCAGCGTTTTTAACGCAGCATGTTTTTCTGCATCAGCGCTGAATACCGCCAGCATCGCCGCATTCTTGTTACCGAGCAAAAACTCAATTGAACGATACTGATGAGACTGAAAACCCGAGGAGTTGCCAAGTACCCCACGGAACTCGACATACTCTGATGGCGTCAAGGTTTCCAATACCGCCCACTGCTCAAACAACAGCCGCTGGATCTGCTTCACCCTGGCCAGGATTTTAAAACAATGACTGAGCTTGTCCTGCTGAACCAGAAGTCGCGCTGCCTGTAGTTCGTGAAGCATCAGTTTCATCCATAATTCAGAGGTTTGATGCTGCACGATAAACAGCATCTCGTCGTGATGCTGAGGGTTGGAAAGAGGTTGTTGGCAGACCAGTAACTGATCCAGGCACAGGTAATCGCCATAGCTCATGCGCTTGGAAAAATCGGTGACAATGGTGCCTTCTATTTCCCGCTGATTCATCTGTTCTCTCCCTGCGCTCCGCTCTGGGGAAACGCGCTGCTGGTTGGCAAAACGAGAGAAAACAATAGTCCATTTCTGTAACACACGCGTAACAATCAACCAAAGATGCCTTGCAGATCACATGCCGGTTTATCCCAGCCAGCTAAACACATTGGATCCTTTACTTTTTACCCGGCATCATTCTGATAAGGGTGTTATCCAGCATAATGTAGTGGTGAAACAGCGCGCCGATCGCATGAATACCAACAATAAAGTATCCAACATTTTTTATAGCAGCCACCTGTATTAATTCGCCTCCAGGTACAAATTACTCTAGAATTCGTATCTGGAGGCGAATACTTGACAAATTCGCCTCTGGATGCGAACTTACAATGACTATTTCCTCTCTTACTGGCCGATAAAATGAAGGCAAAAATCAGCGTAATCACCGGCGATTTGGTGAATTCTCAGCAGGTTGATACAGCGAGTTACATCGCCCATCTCGATGGTTTGCTCTCAGAACTGCAACAGGCCAAGCACCTGCAACAATACGACATCTTTCGCGGTGACAGTTTCCAGATAGTCTCGAAACCAGATCGGGGTTTATTCCTGGCAGTCTATATCCGTATAGCACTGCGAGCAGTAGATGCCGTTCATTGGGATGCCCGGCTAGCGATCGGTCTGGGCACCCGGCAGGCGAAAAACGCCGGTTATGGCAGCGCATTCCTCAATTCCGGCAACTCTCTGGATGACATGGCAAAAAATTGCTATCTGGCTCTGAAAACCGACAATGAAAAAATCAACGTTATTGTCAGCGATCTTCTGCCGATGTTAGATCATGTCATTGGTCGCTTGTCACAAACTGAAGCTAAAATTGTTCAGACCCGAATGTTTACCGAAACCAATAAAGGCGTAGCTGCGGCGTTACAGAAAGCCACCTCGACGATATCGGCCACCTTGAAACGAGCAGCCTTCGAAGAGATCATGCGATTTATCACGGCGATAAACAGGATAACCTAATGATGGATTTAACCTACGCATCACTGTTGATCTGGCTGCTGGTCGTGCATCTGGTTGCCGACTTTCCCCTGCAGCCACTCAGTTGGGTCAAGGATAAAGCCCTGAATCGTAGCCGTTCACGTTCCCTCCTGTTACATGCCCTGTTGCATGGCGCACTGGCAGCCTTTGTCATCGCCGTATTTGGATTGCTACAGGGCGGGTTATCATTGCCAGACGTGTTGAGCACTCTACTGCTCATCAGCATCAGCCATTACCTGATCGACTTGATGAAAGTCACTTGGCTCACCCGTATGAGCCCGGTAGGCAGTCTTTTACTCGACCAAAGTTTGCATCTGGCCGTGATCCTGTGCCTGTGGCTGTATCTCAGCCCTAATGCAGGCCAATTGCTGCATGCCGCATGGCAACAGATTTCTGGCTGGCAACTTAGCCTGATGGTATTGGCCTATCTGCTGATTTATACGCCAATGGGCATTCTGATCGGGCAGCTATTGGCGCGCTGGGTGCCGCAAATGCCGCTCAGTGCCAAAGCTGATGATGATTCGCTGCTGCGCGCCGGTAAACAAATAGGTTATCTGGAAAGGACGTTGATCCTAACGTTTGTCCTGATCGGCCAGATACCGGCTATCGGTTTTCTACTGGCAGCCAAGTCTATTTTTCGCTTTGGCGATCTGCGGCAAACCGGTGACAAAATGCGTACCGAATATGTGCTACTCGGTACGCTGTTTTCTTTTACGCTGACTATTATGTTGGGTCTACTGGTGAAGAAACTGTTATAGCCACTCCCCGAAGCGGCGGATGTAGAAACGCTTCATCAACTGGGCTACCACACAGTAGCTGACCAGCGTTGCCGCCAACCAAGGGAAGTATTCCCAAGGCAGCGGTTGCAGCCCAACCCAAGCGCCGAGCGGTGAGAACGGAATATAGATACCGAGCGCCATAATCAGCCCAGTAGTCAATAACACGGGCAATGCTGCCGTGCTCTGGATGAACGGGATCTTCTGGGTACGTAACATATGCACCACCAGCGTTTGTGATAACAACCCTTCAATAAACCAGCCAGACTGGAACAGTGCCTGATGTTCTACGCTATTGGCGGCAAACACGAACCACATCAGGGCATAGGTGGTGATATCGAAAATAGACGACGTTGGCCCGATCCACAGCATGAAGCGGCCAATGTTCTTGGCATCCCACTTGCGGGGCTTGCGCAGGAACTCTTTATCCATCTTGTCCCACGGCAGCGACAGTTGGGAAATGTCATACATCAGGTTCTGCAACAGCAAGTGGATCGCCAGCATCGGCAGGAAAGGAATAAATGCACTGGCTACCAGGACCGAAAACACGTTGCCAAAGTTGGAGCTGGCGGTCATGTTCAGGTATTTGATGATATTACCGAAGGTTTCACGCCCTTTGATCACCCCTTCTTCCAGCACCATCAGGTTCTTTTCCAGCAGGATAATATCGGCCGATTCTTTAGCAATGTCAGTGCCGGTATCAACGGAAATCCCCACATCAGCATCGCGCAGCGCTGGAGCATCGTTGATGCCATCCCCCAGGAAACCGACGGTATGGCCGTTGGCCTGCAACATCTTCAGCACGCGTGATTTCTGCAACGGCGTCAGTTTGGTAAATACCGTGCGCTGTTCTACTTCACGCGCCAGCCGAACATCATCCATCTGTTCGATTTCCAAGCCAGAAAGCGGCTCCCCCGGTTCCAGCCCGACATCACGGCAAATCTTGCAGGTGATCACCGGGTTGTCGCCGGTCAACACTTTCACTGCCACCCCATTTTCCTGCAATGCCGCGATCGCTTCCTGTGCGCTTTCTTTTGGCGGATCGAGGAACGTCAACAGCCCTTCAATCACCAGATCGCGCTCGTCCGCTACGCTGAGTGGCAGCGTGCAACCTTCCGGCCCCAGATCGCGCGTGGCCAGCACCAGCACGCGGAAACCATCTTCGTTGTACTGGCAGGCCAGCGCCTGCAAAGCAGCACGGCGCGCATCATCAATCTCCAGCACCTGCTGCCCTTCGCGCAGGTGGGTGGCGATTTCCAGCATCTCTTCCACCGCACCCTTGCAGATCAGCAACTGACGCTGTTCTTCATCCTGTACCACAATCGACAGGCGGCGGCGCACAAAGTCAAACGGCAGTTCATCCACCTTGCTGTAGCGCCCGAGCGCTTCGACGCCCGGCTTACCACGCCCGAAGCGGATCACCGCCTGATCCATCAGGTTTTTCATACCGCTTTGATGGAAGCTGTTCAGCCAGGCCAAATGCAGCACATGATGATCTTTGTTGCCGTTCACATCCAGATGATGTTCAAGGATGATACGATCCTGCGTCAATGTGCCGGTTTTATCGGTACAGAGTACGTCCATCGCGCCAAAGTTCTGAATGGCATTCAGGCGCTTGACCACCACCTTGCGGCGCGCCATGGCAATAGCGCCTTTCGCCAGGTTGGAACTGACGATCATCGGCAGCATTTCTGGCGTCAGGCCAACGGCAACCGCCAACGCAAACAACGCGGCTTCCGACCAGTCGCCTTTGGTGAACCCATTGATCAGCAAGACAATAGGCACCATCACCAGCATAAAGCGGATCAACAGCCAACTGACGCTGTTCACCCCTCGATCAAACGCGGTTTGCGAGCGGGAACCGACGATCGACTTCGCCAGAGAGCCGAAATAGGTGCGGCCACCGGTTGCTACCACCACTGCCGATGCGGTACCGCTGGCCACGTTGGTTCCCATCAGGCAAATGTTCGACAGTTCGAGCAACTCACTTTCGCTGGAAGCATCGATTTCGGTCGATTTCTGGCTGACGTTACCCAGTGCGTCATATTTCTCGATCGGGATCGCTTCCCCGGTCAAAATAGCCTGGCTGATAAACAGATCGCGGGAACTGAGCAAACGCACATCCGCTGGCACCATATCCCCAGCGGAAAGCTGGATAATGTCGCCCGGTACCAGTTCACGGATGGGGATTTCCACCGCCAGCGCCTGAGCGCTGAAACTGCTGCGGCGCAGCACCGTGGCGGTAGTGCGCACCATCGACTTCAGTGATTCGGCAGCTTTGTTGGTGCGATATTCCTGCCAGAAACGCAGCAAACCGCTCAGCGTCACCATCACCAGAATAATGATCACGCCGGTAAGCTCAGTTTCTTCACCGTGCCGGGCCGGTAGCCAATAGTCGGTAAAGAAACTGATCCCCGCCAGCACCATCAAGACAAAAATAAACGGGTTATTAAACGCGCTAACTAATTGCACCAACGCATGGGGAGCTTTCTCATGAGCCACCTGATTGGTGCCAAAGTGTTGCAAACGCTCTTGTGCATCTTCCTGGGTTAATCCAATGCGGCTACAGTTCAAATTTGCCAGCGTCTGATCGAGGCTGTTCTTTGCCTCAAGCGCGATGGCATAAGGTTCGCGGCTTTTATCACGGCGGCGTATTTTTTCTTTAATATAGGTCATAACACTATTCTCTTATTTTACTCTGCGCACAGGGTGACCTCACCCGTATTAACAGGTGAATATACGCAGAGTGGAATTTATTGAATTAGCGCTGTTAACGTCATTATTATTGCGTTAACAACGCAGAATAATAAAAGCTCCGGGGTGATCGTCCATTACAACTCCTTATCACCTTACAGGTGAGTGTTGGTAATAATTAAACAGGCAATTCAGAAGCGACACGCCAATGCACCGCACTGACGCTTCTTTCCAGACTGACGCGGCAGACAATACTTTCAATATCTTTTTGCGCGACCGGATTAGCGATAATTTCCGCACACACCTCTAGCTGGCCGGGAATCGCAATATCGGCACTGCGTAGCGATTGTAATCGTAATGCCACACCGTTCAACGCCTGCAGAATTAACGTACGCACCAGGATTTCATCCTGTTCGCCACAGGTCACCAGAATGCGGTAGCGCAATTCCAGATCGACCGCCTGTTGCTGCGGTTGCAGATTAATGCGCTGCGCCGCTTCCCGCAGCAGAATATTGGCACATAGGATAACCAGCGTTGCCAGTACGGCTTCCCAGTGTTGGCCCAAACCACACAGCACGCCGATCGCCGCAGAGCACCACAGGGTAGCGGCCGTATTCAGCCCACGGATATTGAGGCCTTCACGCATAATGACACCGGCACCGAGAAAACCGATCCCAGAGACAATTTGTGCGGCAATACGCCCGGCGCTGGAAGGCTCCGTGGTGACCGAGCTCAGGATAAATACTGCCGCACCGGTCGCCACCAACGCATTGGTACGCAAACCAGCCATTCGTTGGCGCCATTGCCGTTCGGCGCCAATAATTGCGCCCAGGCTCATCGCCAGTAATAAATTCAAGACAAAAGGAGTCATAGCCATGATCTTCCCCTTAATAAACAGCAGGAGGGTGAATCATGTGCTTTTAAGCACACGCGAAATTGCGCTGAAAATAAATCAGCGGATTAGCGTTTTAGTGCCTGGAGGGAAAAGGCTGTGGCGATGAAATACCATAATAATGTCCGAATCAAATCTCCCGAAGCGATTTAGCTTCAGGTACAACAATGATGTTCGGGTTGGCACAACTCGGAATAACATGAGAGGGGTGCTGCCCGCCGTGTTCGGCAAGCAACAAATCAGAAAGAGATCGGTCAGCTTGCCTTAATTATTTCGCTGCTACTACAACTGTCCAATTGATTTTCTCCACTGAAATTTTGCAGGGAGTATAGTTACGTAAGGTGATGATGTAAAGAATAGTTTATTAAACGAATATTAAACTGCATATTCTCTTTATTTCATTATATCTATTGTAGGCAACATACAATATATGACGCCTCTCACCCCAATTGCTGCTGTAACCAATGCAACAAGGCTTCAACCGCGGGCGTCAGGCCAGTCGCATGCGGCCACACCAGATAAATATCGTTATTCCCCAAGTGCTGCGCCGCCGCCAACGGCACCAAACGGCCCGCAGCAATCGAATCACCCGCCAGCACCGTTTTCACCAGGGCAATACCAAATCCCTGTTCAGCGGCGCGGATCAACAGACCTGCATCGTTGAACAGTGCCACTTGCTGGCCACCGCCTGCGTATCCCTGCGCCTGAAACCAGACGCGCCAAGGCATCGCATCATGTTCAAGCAATGGAGCCTGTGCCCCAACAACGCTAGAAAAAGACTCCTGCCACTGCAAAGCTAATTCTGGGGTGGCAACGGGCACAACTTCACCTGTAGCAATACGCTGCGCCTGCACGCCTGACCACGCACCATCCCCCATGCGGATCGCAGCATCAAAACCCTTGCGTGATAAATCCTGTACCGCCAGTGATGCATCAATATCCAGTGTGATCCCGGAACAACCGCGATGAAACGCCGCCAGCCGAGGCAATAACCAATAATGAGCAAAAGAGGGTAACACGCTGATGCGCAGCGTCTGGCTTGCCGCAATCCGTCTGACACGATTGACACCTTGCTGCAAAGCTGACAATGCCGGTTCGGCAACGGCCAGCAGTTCGCGCCCGGCAGCATTCAACCGCACTCCGCGTCCGCTGCGTTCGAACAGCGGGCAGCCGATCGCTTGTTCAAGTTGTTGAATTTGCTGGCTGACTGCGCCATGAGTCAAATGTACCTGTTGCGCTGCCGCGCGCAAATTTTCTAACCGAGCGGCAATGATAAAGGTCGGTAAAAAATGAATCGGCAAACGATCGTTCATAGCTGGTTAGCCTTACTATCACAAAAGGCTATTTTTCATCGATATCAGCACCAATGCAAACTCTCTATGGTATAGCCCTACACATTATCTATACCAAGGAAAAGACATGCACCCTCGTTTACAACAAGATCTTGACGATTTTCCCCATATACTCGACCACACCAACCAACTGGCACAAAGATTTCTCGCCGGACTGGAACAGCGCCCAGTATGCCCACCACTGGCTGCGCAGCAGCTTAGAACCGGGGATGATATCCTGTTGGAAGAGGGCTCTGGCGCTCTAGCGGCCCTAGAAAATTTCTGGCAGCACTATGCCGCTGGGTTCTCCGGCAGCGCCGGGCCACGCTACTTTGGTTTTGTCACCGGCGGTGGTACTCCGGCAGCTTTAGCGGCCGACTGGCTGGTTAGTGCAACCGACCAGAACAGCCTGCTTAGCCATGACACCCTTGCCGCAACCCTTGAATTAGCCACGATTGAACAACTGAAATCCTTGCTGCATCTGCCTGCTGATTTCAGCGGCAGTTTTGTCAGCGGTGCCACCATGGCAAACTTTGTCGGTATCGCCATCGGCCGCCAATGGCTTGGGCAACGGCACGGGGTTGACGTATCACAGCAGGGGCTGGCAGCCCTTGGCCCTATTCAGGTGCTTTCAGCCAATGCCCACTCCAGCAGCGCAAAAGCCCTCAGCATGCTCGGGATCGGGCGTGATGCGCTGAAAAGCATCGCTCGGCAGGCTGACTCGGAAGCAATCGACATCGCAGCATTAGAGCAACACCTTGCCGCAACGCCAGGCAAACCTACTATCGTATTAGCCAGCGCCGGGACGGTGAATACCGCCACCTTCGACGATTTACCTGGCCTGCTGGCACTGCGCGAGCGCTATCCATTTTGGCTGCACGTTGATGCCGCATTCGGCGGCGTAGCCGCTTGCTCCCCTCGTTATGCGCATCTGCTGCAAGGCTGGCAACAGGCCGATTCGATCACCGTGGACGCTCACAAATGGATGAACGTACCCTATGACAGCGCCATTCAGTTCACCCGCCATCTGGCGCTGCAAATGCAGGTATTCCAGAACCATTCGACTTATCTCGAGGCGCCAACCCTGCGGCCGGATAACTATCTGCACCTGACACCGGAGAACTCGCGGCGTTTTCGTGCCCTGCCGTTGTGGATGGCATTGAAAGCCTATGGCCGCAGCGGCATGCAGGAGATCGTTGAACGTAATATCACGCTGGCGCACCGTTTGGGGAATAGATTAGCGGCCAGTGAAGGCTTTCGCCTGCTGGCACCCGTAAATCTGAACATAGTGTGCTTTGCACTAACGGAAGTTGAAGGTGATGCAGAAATCGCGCGCGATCGCTTTCTTGCACGTTTAGACCAGCATGGCGTGGTACGTTGTACCCCCACTCACTATAATGGCCAGCCGGGTATTCGCGCTGCACTGGTAAACTGGATGACCGAAGAGCGGGACATCACTCTGGCGCTAGAATCAATGCAAATCTGTCGGCCAGAAGCCGGTTAATCATTAGTAAAGACAGCGTTGTGTTACTGCAACGCTGTGCTGCTCAAAGCTGCACCGTTGCCAACGGGCTCCTGTTTTTCGACGTAGGAGCCCCCGTTTTACCAACATCACGCTGCCAGTGCCTGCCTAAGCTCACAACAATAAGCAAATACTGTTATCTTAACACTGCGTGATAGTTTATAAAAATCAATGTGCTGTATAACTAAATCACGGTTAAGGCACAAAAAACCACGCTATTCAATGTGAATTTTTCTCTTTTCACCGCTTAAAAATCGACTTCAATGCTACAAATAGGAAGAGTTATCATTATCAATTCAATAAATTCATTGATATAATGAATTTAATTTCAATGTTAAATCTAAATTTATGATGCCTTGAGAATGCTCCATGCGCTCAAAAAAACAGCAGAAATTAAGCAAAAGTTAAAATGTGAATTTTTTTAATAATTATCTTACTAACGTAGAAATAACCCTCATGAGATACTGAATAAATTTAATGAGGTTAATCTTATCGCTGAGTGACACTCAAGGCTATTGTGAGCAGATATTCAATCATTCGCTATAATAAGGCGACTTAAGCTAAACTGATGGATTAATGGGATTAAAAAATTTAGTCCGAAAAGACATTGAGTAGTGTCTGTTTTATTGATAGAACTTTACGTCCATAAAATGCAATTTTTTTGTACCTTTTTAGCCTTAAAACTCAGGCTTTTCTTATTACTACCGCAGTAGAACAGGTTTAAGTGAGGTGCTATATGCCAACAATTATCATGGATTCATGCAGTTACACCAGATTAGGACTTACTGACTATCTGACTTCACAGGGTGTGAAAAAGCGTCATATCAACACTGCTGCCGGTATCGATTGCCTGGACGAAAAATGTACCAGGATTAAGCCTAACCTGGTTTTTTTGAACGAAGATTGCTTCATACATGAAGCCGATGCGACAGAAAGAATAAAACAGGTGATTTCTCGGCACCCCGATACGTTATTCTTTATTTTTATGGCAATTACTAATGTACATTTCGACGATTATTTATACGTGCGCAAAAACGTTATCATCTCGTCAAAATCCATCAAACCAGAAACCATGAGCCGGTTACTCAACCACTATCTTGAGAAAAGAATCACCCGCCTTGAAAAAAACTCGCTCGACCAGACACCGGTGACGCTCAGCCAGACCGAATCCAATATGCTACGCATGTGGATGTCCGGCCAGGGAACCATTCAGATCTCCGATCAGATGCAGATCAAAGCGAAAACGGTCTCTTCCCATAAGGGAAACATCAAGAGAAAGATCAAAACGCACAACAAACAGATTATCTATCACGTTGTTCGTTTAACCGACACATTGACTAATGGCATATTCGTTAACAATCGTTGATACAGGTAATACCACGACTTTAAAGCCGTGCAGACGCCCTACTGGACGCGTTCTCCAGCAAAACTGAAATACCTGTTCGCACCGGCACGTTCTGTCGCGACGGGTATTCTCGTTTGAGAATTAACTCCGATATCATGCAGCAATATTAACCTCTAGAAAAAACCAGATACAGCAAGGTAGGGTTTACTCGTTTTCTGCTGAACGCAGTTCAACAAAAGTGCCATCGCGACTGTCAATCTCATTGAAGAACCATATACCGGCAGGGTAGTCTTCCAATGCCACCAGATACATCGTCCCTTCATTAAATACTTCCACTGTTAGCACAACCCCTTCACGACGTGGACCACCGTCGGTTTTCACCGTCACCAGATCGTTAACTTTCATGGTTTACCTCATCATTGGTCATGGCTGCAAATCACACCGCTGCGATACTTTGCCCTGACTACATCGTTAAAGCTTAGCAGAACACGGTAACGGTTTTATTCGCCCCGCAAAGCTACAGGCTTTTGCCTTACTGCCAAACTGCAGAGACAAAAAAACCCGCCTTGGCGGGTTTTTGTTAATCAGCAAGAGGCCGATTAGATAGCGGTAACGTTAGCCGCTGACGGACCTTTAGCACCGTTCTCGATAGAGAACTGTACGTTCTGGCCTTCAGCCAGGGTCTTGAAACCTTGATCCTGAATTGCAGAGAAGTGTACGAATACATCTTTGCTGCCGTCTGCAGGAGTAATGAAACCAAAACCTTTAGATTCGTTGAACCACTTCACTTGACCTTTGATCATGTTAGACATGTCTAATTCCTTCAATATTAAATTTAAGCCGCCATGGGCATGTTATAGCCGGTCATCAGTTACTTATGGAGGCACTAGAAAGGAAATTCGTCAGAGAAGAGCTATCAAGGATAACGCTTTAAATTTGAACTACTTTACTCAAAATGTCGTGCATAAATAGGTCTGTACCACAGGCCGGGAATCATTAACTCATGCCCGGCGTTGAATAGCAACTCTTTTTGCCTAAGGAGAGCAGAAACGGGACCAATCGCACAGTATTCAACCCCTTCCGGCGAAATTATCAGCGTTATCTCGCTGGCGTTATCGGTATTTAGCTCAATGACATACTGCATAATGACTTCGATTTCAGCGTAGCGCCACTCACCATAGCATGAAGCACGTCTTTTCCCCAACATGCGCCAGCCCACAGTTTAGCTCCCTGTCATTCTTTCATCACAAAAACGTCACAATACCACCATAAGATAATCAGCGATTACCCGCTCTCGGTTGATACCAAGGATTTAGCTTATGACCATGGTTAAAGCTGTAAATCATCAGGAAGCAGAAACGCTGATCCGTTCAGGAACCGCTAAAAAAATCGAGCTGGCCTATGACATCGACAGTGACGATTTCTTCCAGCTCGCCAGCTTATGGTGTGAGAAAGGTGCCAAAATTTCCAAAGGGAAAGAACACTTTATTGTCTCATTGAAAGGTTTTCGCATTCCGCCGAACGATTAATTCTATGCCGCCCTTGCGGCGGCTCTGTTCTTCTTTCTGCCACACCGCCCCATTTCCTTAATGACGACGCTGTTATTTCTATAAGATGAGCCGCAGGTGTTCCCTGAATCGGGCATATACCCGATTTGCCAGCTAAGGAAAACAGCATGTCAGCCAATGTACAACTCCCTAATACCATGAAAGTTGTTGAAATCAGCCAGCCTGGTGAACCGGAGGTTCTGAGGCTTGTAGAACGCCCAATCCCTACGCTGGCACCCGGTGAAATACTGGTAAAGGTTGCCGCTTCCGGGGTTAACCGCCCAGATGTCATGCAGCGCCGTGGGCAGTATGCCCCACCACCGGGGGCTTCGGATATTCCGGGGTTGGAGATCGCAGGAGAAGTGGTTGCGGTGGGCGCTGGCGTGCAACGCTATGCACCAGGCGATCGGGTTTGTGCGCTAATCGCCGGTGGCGGCTACGCGCAATATTGCCAGGTGCATGAAAGCAACGCGTTGCCGGTGCCGAAGGGCTTCAGTATGGTCGAGGCCGCCGCCATTCCAGAAACCTTCTTCACCGTTTGGGTGAACGTATTTCAGCGCGGCCATCTGCAAGCCGGGGAAACGGTACTGATTCATGGTGGAACTTCCGGTATCGGCACAGTGGCAACCATGCTGGCGAAAGCGTTCTGCGCCCGCGTTATTACTACCGTGGGCTCAGAAGAGAAACGCCTGGCCAGTTTGGCGTTGGGGGCCGACGTGGCCATTAACTACCGCAGCGAAGATTTTGTCGAACAGACCAAACGTGCCACCCACGGTAAAGGCGCGGATGTGATTGTCGATCTGATCGCCGGTGACTACGTGGCCAAAAATTATCAGGCTGCCGCCATGGATGGTCGTATCGTGCAGATTGGCACGCAGCACGGCATGGCCAAAGAACTGAACCTGATGCCTTTGTTGCTTAAACGCCTCACCCACACCGGCTCTACGCTGCGGGCGCGCAGCGTGGAAAACAAAGCACAGATCGCCACAGAGTTGGAGCTGAAAGTGTGGCCGCTATTGGAACGCGGCACGCTGAAACCGCAGATTTTCAAGACATTCCCACTGGAACAGGTAGCACAGGCCCATACGCTGATGGAATCCAGCGCCCATATTGGCAAGATTGTATTGACGCACTAAATTCCGTTTGCGGGGCGTACAAAAGAACAGGGCCGCCGCAGCGGCCCTGTTAAGCGAGACTCGATCAGCTTCTGACTTTTCTGTAGATAACCAGCACCACCAAAGCACCGACTACCGCCACAACAAAGCTGCCCAGGTTGAAGCCATCGACTTGACCCATACCGAAAAAGGTACTGATATAGCCGCCGACAACTGCACCCACAACCCCCAGGATGACGGTCATGATAAAACCGCCGCCATCTTTGCCTGGCATAATCCACTTAGCCAGAACACCGGCGATTAAACCAAAAATGATCCAGGAAATGATGCCCATTTTTACTCTCCCGATTTATTTTCTGACTAAAAGAAAACCAACGACCAAGCCAACAACAGCACCGACGCCACCCCATGGTTATCTTTCACTCCGTTCCCCGAT
Organism: Serratia sp. YWN4; assembly: GCF_055790845.1. Taxonomy (NCBI): domain Bacteria; kingdom Pseudomonadati; phylum Pseudomonadota; class Gammaproteobacteria; order Enterobacterales; family Yersiniaceae; genus Serratia; species Serratia sp. YWN4. The sequence continues at coordinate 2,069,925 of NZ_CM147696.1, read as the reverse complement.
CAATACCACCTCCAAGCGGCCTATAAAGCGGGGCTATCTGCAATAATTCGTATCTGCATGTTATTACTATAGTAAAAAACCAGCCGTTTACCCATTCACCAGCAACAGATTTTAGTTGTACGATATTTGTGCTAATGTCATTTTGCTGTCATTTTTATCTGCTATAACAAGCTATACTTGGTCTATGCGCAACAAACTCCACGATGAGGATCGCGCCATGAGCAACACATCTTTCATGCTGTTTCTGGTTTTGGTCTATGCACTGGCCGCAGTGTGGGATGGTTCAGCCACATTGCTGTTTATGTGACCATATTCAGATGTGACCTTTGTTCCCGGTGAACTTTCGCCGAGCTTTTTTACGCCTCTGATTTTTCACGGTATGTCATGATAAACCTGCCGGGAACATGCAACGGCCCCAGAAAGGGCCGTGCATTAGTTCAGACCGGGAAATCCCCTTCCTGCCGCGCCACCAGCGTCAAAATGCTGTATAGCGCCACCGCCTGCTGATGCTGATTGAACACCTGCACATCCCACACCACCACGCCATGCGGGCGGTCTTCCACTGTTTTCTGTGGCTTACGGATTTTCTTCTTGCAGGTTAGCCGCACCTGAATAGTGTCACCTATTTTCACCGGTTCGATAAAACGCAGGTTTTCCATGCCGTAGTTGGCAATGACCGGCCCGACGCCGGGATCAACAAACAACCCTGCCGCCGCCGATACCACAAAATAGCCATGCGCTACCCGTTCGCCAAACAACGACTCCGCCGCGCCAATCTTATCCATATGCGCATAGAAGTGATCGCCACTCAGGCAGGCAAAATTAACGATATCGGCTTCGGTAATGGTGCGGCGTGCGGTCAGCAGGCTTTCGCCAATCTGCAACTGTTCGAAGTATTTACGGAACGGATGCACCTGTTCCTCAACCACCTTGGCACCGCGCACCCATTCACGGCCAATCGCCGCCAGCATCGCTGGGCTGCCTTGGATCGCCGTGCGTTGCATATAATGCTTCACCGCACGCAGCCCGCCCAACTCCTCGCCACCACCGGCACGCCCTGGGCCACCGTGCACCAACAGCGGCAGCGGTGAACCATGGCCGGTAGATTCTGCCGCAGCATGGCGATCCAGCACCAGCATGCGGCCATGGGCGCAGGCGGTGGCGCGGATAACGCGCGTCGCCAACGCTTCATCGGCGGTAATCAGGGATCCGGCCAGGCTGCCTTGCCCCAATAGCGCCAATTCAATGGCCTGTTGGGTACTCTGATAAGGCATCAGCGTCGCCACCGGGCCAAACGCCTCGGTGCCATGCACCGCCTGATGACTAAAGGGATCGGCGCAATACAACAATGTGATCGGGTAAAACGCCCCTTCCTGCGCGCGCTCACCGGCAATCGCCAGCTTATCCAACGCCGCACCACACAAAGCCTCACAGCCGTTTTGCAGCAGGAAGGCCACCTTTTGCTGCACATCGTCACGCTGCTCCTGGTTGACCAGCGCCCCCATGCGCACCGGCTCCAGTTGCGGATCGCCAATCTGCACGCCCGCCAAACGCTGCAATAGCGCCTGTTGCACCTCGGCAATACGCGCGGCGGGCACGATAATGCGCCGGATAGCCGTACACTTCTGCCCGGCTTTGCTGGTCATTTCGCGGCAAACTTCTTTGATAAACAGCGCAAACTCCGGCATATCTGGCGTGACATCCTCCCCCAGCACACAGCAGTTGAGCGAATCGGCCTCCATGGTGAATGCAATGGATTTTTCTAGCAAGCGCGGGTGAGAACGCAGCTTTTGCCCGGTTTGTGCCGAACCGGTGAAAGTCACCGCGTCCTGATAATCGAGATGATCGAACATATCGCCAACGCCGCCGCAGATCAGCTGTAACGATCCTTGCGGCACCAGCCCGCTGTCGATAATCAGCTTCACCATCGCCTGGGTCAGCTGCGCCGTCGCGGTGGCGGGCTTGATGATCGCTGGCATGCCTGCCAGCCAAGTAGGGGCCAATTTTTCCAGCATTCCCCAGCAGGGGAAGTTAAACGCATTGATATGCAGCGCTACGCCGGGGCGCGAAGTCAGCACGTGCCGCGCGGCAAACTGCGCCTGTTTGGAAAGTGGGATCAGTTCATCTTCCGGCCACAGTGTGTCATCCGGTAATTCTCGCCCGGCCAATCCCGCATAGGAGAACAGCGTCGCGATCCCCCCTTCAATATCGACCCAGCTATCGTTACGCGTGGCACCGGTCTGATAGGAAATATCATACAGCGCCTCTTTGTGCACCAGCAGGTGCTTAGCTACCGCCTTCATCATCTGCGCACGCTGCTGGAAGGTCATTTGCGCCAGCGCCTTGCCCCCCTTCAACCGCGCATAATCCAGGCTGGCCGCCAGCGGCAGCCCGTCGGAGCACACCTGATACAGCGGCTCTCCGGTGACAGCATGGTGGATCTCGCGGGGTTTTCCCTGGCCGTACACCCACTCGCCAGAGAGATAACTGTATAGCTGCTGCATTGGCTCCTCCAAAATTCATAAATAGACACTATAAATATTAATTACGTATCACATATTTTTCACTCCTCGCCAAGTTAAAATTTAACAAAAATTAAACACCATCGAGCAAAGCCACCCCCTTTCACGTCAAAATGCCGTAATAACTGAATTTAAATATCATTTAAAAACAATATATTAATAACAAACCCTGTGATGGGCATCGCAAAAACATACCTATGCCATTTGATCTTATTGTTATCAACTTGTAACTTCATGGTTATGTAAAATGATTCACATTTTTATGATTAAGTTGAAAAATACGAATCACCAAGAGGCAAGCATGATAATCGAAGCACAACACCAGCAGCATTTTGACGACAAGATTGCCGCAGATACCTCCATTGAAGCCAAAGACTGGATGCCAGATGCCTATCGCCAGAACCTGATCCGGCAAATCGGCCAGCACGCCCATTCCGAGGTGGTCGGTATGCTGCCGGAAGCCAACTGGCTGACCCGCGCGCCCACTCTGCGCCGCAAGGCAGTTTTATTGGCGAAGGTGCAGGATGAGGCCGGGCATGGTCTTTATCTGTACAGCGCGGCCGAAACCCTCGGTTGCTCGCGCCAGGATATCTACCAAAAAATGCTCGCTGGGCAGATGAAATACTCCTCCATCTTTAACTACCCGACGCTGAACTGGGCGGATATTGGCGTTATCGGCTGGCTGGTCGACGGTGCCGCCATCGTCAACCAGGTCGCCCTGTGCCGCGCTTCTTACGGCCCTTATGCCAGAGCCATGGTGAAAATCTGCAAAGAAGAGAGCTTCCACCAGCGCCAAGGCTACGAAGCCGTGATGGCGATGGCACAAGGCAACGCTGAACAAAGAGCCATGCTGCAAGATGCCATCAACCGCTTCTGGTGGCCGGTGTTGATGATGTTTGGCCCGAGCGATGCCGACTCCCCCCACAGTGCGCAGAGCATGGCCTGGAAGATCAAGCGCCACAGCAACGACGAACTACGGCAGAAATTTATTGATAACACCGTGTCACAGCTAGAAGCGCTGGGGATGACTGCGCCGGATCCCGATCTCGCCTGGGATGAAGCTACGGGCCATTACCGCTGCGGCGAGATCGACTGGAGCGAGTTGTACGACGTGATCAAAGGGCGTGGGCAGTGTAACCACGAACGCTTACAGGCCAAACGCCGTGCCTGGGATGAAGGCAGTTGGGTACGAGATGGCGCCACGGCCCATGCCGTTAAACATGCGGCAGATGCTGCTTAACCGAGGAGAGAGAAATGACTCACGCTGAATGGCCGCTGTATGAAGTGTTTATCCGCAGCAAACAGGGTTTGGCACATCGGCACGTGGGCAGCCTGCATGCCGCAGACGATCGGATGGCGTTGGAAAACGCCCGCGACGCCTACACCCGCCGCAATGAAGGCTGCTCGATCTGGGTGGTACAGTCCTGCCACCTGGTAGCCTCACAGCCGGAAGACCGCGAGGCGTTCTTCGATCCGTCCGACGACAAGATTTACCGTCATCCGACGTTTTACACCATCCCCGACGGCATCAAGAACATGTAGAGGCAGGCAATGAAAACGATCACCGATGCCAAAATTACCTATGTCCTGCGCCAGGGCGACACACCGCTGATCCTGGCTCAACGCCTGTGCGGCTGGTGTGGCCATGCGCCAGAGTTGGAGATCGATCTGGCGCTGGCCAATATCGGCCTGGATCTGTTGGGGCAGGCGCGCAACTTTTTGAACTATGCGGCAGAATTGGCCGGGCCGGGCTACAGCGAAGATCGTCTGGCGTTTGGCCGTGACGAACGCGAATTCCGTAACCTGCTGCTGGCCGAGCAACCCAACGGCGGTTTCAACGACACTTTGGTGCGCCAATTCCTGCTGGATACCTATCACGTGCTGTTGCACCGTGAATTAAGCCACAGCAAAGATAGCCAACTGGCCGCCATTGCCGCCAAATCGCTGAAAGAAGCCGACTACCACCTGCGCTTCAGCCGCGGCTGGATGATCCGCCTGGGCGATGGCAATGAGATCAGCCACCATAAAATCCAGCAGTCATTAAACGATCTGTGGCGCTTCACCGCCGAGCTGTTTCACGCCGATGAAATTGAGCTTGAACTGGCCGAACTGGGCATTGCCGTCGATCCGCGCCAGTTGCAGGCACCGTGGCAAGAGATAGTCAGCAGCACCTTGCAGCAGGCCACGCTAACCCTGCCTAGCGAGCACGCCTTTCGTCACGGCGGCAAGCAGGGGCAACACAGCGAGCATCTCGGCTTGATGCTGGCAGAAATGCAGTTCCTGCAACGCGCTTACCCAAACTGTCACTGGTAGAGGCAAATATGCATATCACCCGGCTACAGCACGCAGAAATTCCGCAGATTTGGCATTGCTTGCAGCAGATTAGCGATCCAGAACTGCCAGTGCTGTCGATTACCGATCTCGGTATGGTGCGCAATGTAGAACGTGACGGTGAAGGTTGGCGCATCACCTTTACCCCCACCTATTCCGGCTGCCCGGCGACCGAATTTTTGCTCAATGCTATTGAACAGACGCTGATCGCAGCCGGTTTCAGTCCGGTGAAAATCGTGATCAGCCTCAGCCCGGCCTGGACCACCGACTGGATGAATGCCGAGGCGCGCCTGCGGCTGCGGGAATACGGCGTTGCGCCGCCACAGGGGCAAAGCTGTGAAAAACCGTTGGTTCACGGCCCGGTGCAGTGCCCGCGCTGTGGTAGCACCACGACAGAAAAAATCAGTGAGTTCGGTTCCACCGCCTGCAAAGCGCTGTATCGCTGCTGCGCCTGCCGGGAACCGTTCGACTACTTCAAATGTATTTAGGAGCAACCATGACGGTCTTTCATCGCCTGAATGTCGCAGCCATCGAACGCGAAACGCCGGATGCCGTGGCCATCACGCTGCGCGTGCCGGACGAATTAAAGTCTCACTACTGCTATAAACCCGGTCAACACCTGACGCTGAAAGCCAAGGTTAACGGCGAAGAGTTGCGCCGCTGTTATTCCATCTGTAGCGCCCCGCAGGAAGGCCTGTTGCAGATTGGGGTGAAAGCCATTCATCAGGGACGTTTCTCTTCTTTTATCAACCAAACGCTGCAAGTGGGTGATGAACTGGACGTGATGGTGCCGCAAGGCCGATTCGGTTATCAGCCACAGCCCCAAACCCAGGGCCACTATCTGGCGATCGCCGCCGGTTCGGGCATTACCCCGATGCTGTCGATCATCAAGGCCACTCTGCAACAGGAGCCGAATAGCCGCTTCACGCTGATTTACGGCAACCGCACCAGCCGCGCGGTGATGTTCAAAGAAGCGCTGTCGGATCTGAAAAACCGCTATCCGCAACGTTTTCAGCCTTTGTACCTGTTCAGCCAGGAAAGCCTCGACAGCCCACTGCTGAGCGGCCGCATCGATCGTGAACACCTGAGCGCCATCGGCAAGACGCTGCTGGATTTCAACGACTTCGACCATGCCTTTATCTGTGGCCCAGAAGTGATGATGGACGAAGCGCACACCGTGCTGGAGCTGGCGGGGATGCCTGCCGAACGTATTCATAGCGAACGCTTCAACACCAGCGGCATCACTGCCCGCCCGGCCCATAGCGGCAACCGCAATGCCACTCAAGTGGAGATCCAGCTTGATGGCCGCCGCCTGAAGATCGAAGTCGGCACCGAAGATGACAGCATTCTTGATGCCGCACTGCGCCAAGGGGCCGACCTACCCTACGCCTGCAAAGGCGGCGTCTGCGCCACCTGCAAATGCAAGCTGAAAGCCGGTGAAGTGGATATGGCGATCAACTACAGCCTGGAGCCGGATCAGTTGGCGGCAGGCTACGTCTTGAGCTGCCAGTCCTGGCCACGCGGTGAAGGCGTGGTGCTGGACTTTGACGTTTAGGAGCTGCCATGGAAACCCCTTGGATTTTACGTGAGCAGCACCAGCGCGTGGTCACGCTGCGGCTGCATCGCCCCGAAGCCCGCAATGCCTTGAGCACCCCATGCCTGGAGCAGTTGGTTTACCTGCTGGAACAGGCCGATGCCGACGCTGAAATAGGTGCCGTGGTGATCACCGGTGCCGCGCGCTTCTTTGCCGCCGGGGCCGATTTGCGTGAGCTGCAACAGCAGGATGTCGCCGCCGCCCAGCTCGATCATCGCCCTGTGCTTTGGCAACGCTTAACGCAATTCAGTAAACCGCTGCTGGCGGCAGTGAATGGCTATGCACTCGGTGCTGGCTGTGAACTGGCGCTGGCCTGCGACATCGTGATCTGTGGCGAAAGCGCCCGCTTCGGCCTGCCGGAAATCACCCTGGGCCTAATCCCCGGTGCGGGCGGCACACAACGGCTGATCCGCTGCGTGGGTAAATCCCGCGCCTATCAAATGGTGCTGACCGGCGAGGCAATCGACGCCCGCAGCGCGCAGCAGACCGGGCTGGTGAGCGAAGTCTGCGTCGATGCACTGACGCTGGAACGCACCCAGCAGATCGCCCAGCGTATCAGCCAGCAGGCACCGCTGGCCCTGCGTGCCGCGAAACAGGCACTGAAGCAGGCGCAGGAAATCGGCCTTAGCCAGGGCTTGCAGATGGAGCGCCAGCAGTTTGTCACGCTGGCCGCCACCGACGATCGCCGTGAAGGTATTGCTGCCTTCTTCGAAAAACGCACACCGCATTACACAGGGCGCTGATTTATGGAAAACGCATTAATTCTCAGCCACATCGAAGCCGGGGTGCTAACCATCACCCTGAATCGGCCGGATCGGCTCAACAGTTTTAACGATGAGATGCACCACCAGCTCAGTGAAGCACTAACCCTGGCCGAACGTGACGATAGCGTGCGCTGCGTGCTGATCACCGGTGCCGGGCGCGGTTTCTGCGCCGGGCAAGATTTGAACGATCGCAACGTTAGCGTTGAGCAGGCTGCGCCGGATCTTGGTCTGTCGGTGGAACGTTTTTACAACCCGCTGATCCGCCGCCTGACCGCGCTACCGAAGCCGGTGGTGTGTGCGGTCAATGGCGTGGCGGCCGGGGCAGGTGCGGCATTGGCGCTGGCCTGCGATATCGTGGTGGCGGCCGACAATGCCAGCTTTATCCAGTCCTTTTGCAAACTGGGGCTGGTACCGGATTCCGGCGGCAGTTGGTTCCTGCCGCGTTTAGCCGGGCACGCGCGTGCCATGGGCATGGCGATGTTGGGCGACAAAATCAGCGCCCAGCAGGCGTTGGCCTGGGGCATGATCTGGCAGATAGTGCCCGCCGCAGAACTGGCTGAACATACGCAAAGCATGGCCAAACAGCTGGCAACACAGCCCACTTACGGCTTGGGGTTGATCAAGAAAGCGCTCTACAGCTCGGCCAGCAACACGCTCGACCAGCAGTTGGATTTAGAACGCGATTTGCAGCGCCTGGGTGGCCGCAGTGCCGACTATCGCGAAGGCGTCAGCGCCTTCTTCGCCAAACGCCCACCGAATTTCAGCGGGAAATAACCATGAATATCACGGGAATTTCAGTGGCGGTGATCGGCGCAGGCACCATGGGGATCGGCATTGCCCAGGTGGCCGCAGCGGCAGGGCACCAGGTCAAGCTGTTCGATATCGCCCTACCCGCTGCCACTCGCGCACTTGAGCTGCTCGGGCAACGGCTGCGTAAACGGGTTGAGGCGGGTAAAGCCGATGCCCGCAATACCGAAGCTCTGCTGGCCAATATCCAGTTAGCCCACTCATTGAGTGAGTTGGCCGATAGCAACCTGGTGATAGAAGCGGTGGCGGAAAAGCTGGCGATCAAGCAGAGCCTGTTCCGCGATCTGGAAGCAGTGTGTTCTCCTACTGCGCTGTTTGCCAGCAACACCTCATCGCTATCGATCACCGCCATCGCCAGCGCGTTACAACACCCAGAGCGTATGGCCGGGTTGCACTTCTTCAATCCGGCACCGCTGATGAAGCTGGTAGAGATCGTCAGCGGGTTGGAAACCAGCCCAAGCACCTTAGCTACGCTGCAAACTTTGGCGCAGCATTGGGGCAAACACAGCGTCCATTGCCGCTCCACGCCGGGCTTTATCGTCAACCGCGTCGCTCGGCCATTCTATGGTGAAACCCTGCGGGCGCTGGAAGAACAGGTTGCCGATCCGGCCACGCTGGATGCGGTGCTGCGTGACGCCGGGGGCTTTGCCATGGGGCCACTGCAACTGACAGATTTAATTGGCCAAGACATTAACTATGCGGTCACCGAATCGATCTACCACGCGTTCTATCAGGACGGGCGCTTTACCCCTTCGCTGATGCAGCAGGAACGGGTAGCGGCCGGGCATCTGGGCCGCAAAAGTGGGCGCGGCTTTTATCGCTATGGCGGCGATCATGCTGCACCACAACCGACCTTTGCCGCAGCGGAAACGGGGGAATTGCCACAATCGATTACGCTGCACGGCGACTGGTCAGCAATGGCCGAGTTTGCCCAGTTATTAGCCGGAAATGCGGCTGCGATCAAACATCCTGGCCAGACCAGCCCGACAGCGCACATCGATGATGTTACATTTATGTTAACTAACGGCAAGGCAGCCAGCCAAATCGCCGCAGAAATCGGAGCGCCCGTGGTGTTGTTCGACCTGTCCGTCAACTATCAGCACGCCCCGGTCATCGCTATCAGCAGCGCGGTGCAGAACAGCGCGCCGCAAACCGCCAAAGTGATCCGCCTGCTGCAATCGCTGGGTAAGCAGGTGATCCACTTGCCAGACTACCCAGGCCTGCTGGTGATGCGCACCGTCGCCATGCTGAGCAATGAGGCGCTCGACGTGGTGAACAAAGGCGTCGCCAGCGCTGCCGACACCGATAACGCCCTGCGCTTTGGCGTTAACTATCCACAAGGGCCACTGGCCTGGGGCGAAAAGCTCGGCTGGTCACACATCCTCGCCACGCTGGAAAACCTGCAACGCTATTACGCCGAGCCACGTTATCGCCCCATGCCGCTGTTGCGCCGCTATGCTGCAAATTATTCAGGAGCCGAATGCTGATGAATGCCAGTACTCCCCGCGCGCTGGCCCAGCGCTGCGCTGAACAGATGTTTAAGCAAGATACCTGCGCACAGGCGATGGGTATGCAAGTGGACGCCGTGGATGCCGGTTTCGCCAAAGTCAGCATGATCGTCGGCCCACAGATGCTCAACGGCCACCAAACCTGCCACGGTGGCCAGCTTTTCAGCCTGGCGGATACCGCGTTTGCCTATGCCTGCAACAGCCAAGGGCTGGCAGCGGTGGCATCCGGTTGCACCATCGATTTCATCCGCCCGGCACTGGCTGGCGATCGCCTCACCGCCAGTGCAGAAGTGCGCCATCAGGGCAAAACCACCGGTTTATATGACGTCGAAATCGTCAATCAACTGGGCAAAACCGTCGCCTGGTTCCGTGGCCGTGCCCATCGCCTGGGCCACAGCATTTTAGGAGATCAACCATGAACCCGGCCTTTATCGGCGATGGCGCTGGCCGCGTCGTTTGAACTGGAACGGCGAGCCGATCGCTACGCCCTGTGCACGATGTGCATCGGCGCTGACCAAGGCATCGCCATGATTATTGAACGTGTCTAATTTCTGAGGCTAAAAAGATGACCACAAATCCACGGCCACTCGACGCGATTGAATTTGCTTCCCGCGACGAAATAGAAGCATTACAACTGGAACGCCTGCAATGGACCCTACACCATGCCTATAACAACGTGCCGATGTACCAACGCAAGTTCGATCAGGCCGGTGTTCACCCTAACGATCTCAAACAACTGAGCGATCTGGCGCTGTTTCCCTACACCACTAAACAGGATCTGCGCGATAACTATCCGTTCGATACCTTCGCCGTGCCAATGGAACAGGTGGTGCGTATTCATGCCTCTTCCGGCACTACCGGCCGACCCACGGTGGTGGGCTATACCCAGCGCGATATCGACAACTGGGCGGATATCGTTGCCCGTTGCCTGCGCTCTGCCGGAGCCACCGCCAAAGATAAAATCCACGTTGCTTACGGCTACGGCCTGTTTACCGGCGGGCTAGGAGCGCACTATGGCGCGGAACGGCTTGGGGCAACGGTGATCCCGATGTCCGGCGGCCAAACGGAGAAACAGGTGCAGTTAATCCTGGATTTCAAACCCGACGTGATCATGGTCACCCCCTCTTACTGCCTGACGCTGATCGATGAACTGGAACGCAAAATGGGCGGCGACGCACGCAACTGTTCGCTGCGCCTGGGGGTGTTCGGGGCCGAGCCCTGGACCGAAGCTCTGCGCCATGAGATCGAGTCACGTATGGGGATTAAAGCGCTGGATATTTACGGCCTCTCCGAAGTGATGGGGCCAGGCGTGGCAATGGAGTGCGCGGAAAGCGGCGGCGGCCCGACTATCTGGGAAGATCATTTCCTACCGGAGATCATTAACCCGGACAATGGTATGGCGCTGCCGGATGGTGAACGCGGCGAACTGGTTTTCACCACGCTGACCAAGGAGGCGCTGCCGGTGATCCGCTATCGCACGCGGGATCTCACCCGTTTGCTGCCTGGGGACGCGCGCAATATGCGCCGCATGGGCAAAATCACCGGCCGCTCCGACGATATGCTGATCATCCGTGGCGTGAACGTGTTCCCGTCGCAGGTGGAAGAGCAGATTATGCAGTTTGAGCACCTGTCGCCGCATTACCAGTTGCAGGTGAGCCGCGCCGGGCATTTGGATACGCTGTCGGTGCGGGTGGAATTGAAAGAGTCGGCGCTCACGCTCAGCCACCAGCAGCGTTGCGATATCTGCCACCAACTGCGCCACCATATTAAATCGATTGTCGGCGTCAGTACCGACGTCAGCATTGCCAACTGCGGTGATATTCCGCGTTCAGAAGGCAAGGCCCAGCGGGTGATCGATCTGCGGCCACGTTAGATTTTCCCCCTCACTCGGTTTGACGTGAGGGGTTCAGCTTTACGGCATCACAACCTTTTATGCTAATGTTGTGCTTCAGCCAAGGCTAACCTATGGGAAAATATGGAACATAAACTGGATGAGTTTATCCGCCATGCTTTAGACGCACAGCCCATCAGTGGCACTTCGTTGATCATTTCATTATACGGCGATGCATTGAGCCATCGCGGTGGTGAGATTTGGCTCGGTAGCCTGAGTGCGCTGCTTGAAGCGCTGGGGTTCGGCGACCGCTTTGTGCGTACCTCGGTATTCCGCCTACAAAAAGAAGGCTGGTTGGACGTAGAAAAAATTGGCCGCCGCAGCTATTACCGCGTCACCGATCAGGGTATGCGCCAGTTCCGCCATGCTGAATCTAAAATCTACCTCAGCGAGCAACCGGCTTGGGATGGTAAATGGGATTTACTGCTGTTGGAAAACGCTGAAAAAACCGAGCGTGCGCGGCTGAAAAAAGAGTTGGGCTGGCTGGGTTTTGGCCAGATCGCCAACAACCTTATGGCCGCCCCTACCCATGCGCAAACCGATGTGGCGGCGCTGCTCGGGGAACTTAATGCCAGCGAGCAGGTGATCTATTTCCGCGCCGATTATCCCTATAACCGTTCCGAACAAACGCTACGGCAGATGGTCGCCAACTGCTGGTCGCTGAGCGAAGTGGCTGGCTACTACCATGAATTTATCATTTCTTTCCGTCCGTTAATGACGCTGCTGCGCGAGGCTGACGACAGCGTGCTGACGCCTAAGCGCTGTTTCCAGATCAAGCTATTATTGATCCACTTTTTCCGCCGCGTGGTGCTGAAAGATCCCCTACTGCCCGATGCCCTGCTGCCCGCCCAATGGGAAGGGCAGATTGCGCGCAATCTGTGCATCAACCTCTATCAGCGGGTGGATCGCGCGGCGACGGACTATGTCAACGCGTTGGCAGAAACCACCATCGGTGCCCTACCTGCCCCTGGTGCCGGATATTACCGGCGCTTTGGCGGTCTACCGCGCGATCGCGCTACATTTTGAGGAATTTAGACTATGCCTGTGTATCAGATTGACGGCCTGACGCCGGTGGTGGACCCCAGCAGCTTTGTTCACCCAACGGCGGTGCTGATTGGTGATGTGATTATCGGCAAAAACGTGTATATCGGCCCGAATGCCAGCCTGCGCGGTGACTTTGGTCGCCTAGTGGTAGAAGACGGTGCCAACGTGCAGGACAACTGCGTGATGCACGGCTTCCCACAACAGGATACGGTGGTTGAGCAGGACGGGCATATCGGCCACAGCGCCATCCTGCATGGCTGCCGGGTGCGCCGCAACGCGATGATCGGCATGAATGCGGTGATTATGGACGGTGCCGATATCGGCGAAAACACCATCGTTGGCGCCGGAGCCTTTGTGAAAGCGGCTGCGCAGATCGCCGCCAATAAACTGGTGATCGGTAGCCCGGCACGCGTTATCCGCGATCTGACCGAACAGGAGTTGGCGTGGAAACGCGTTGGTACCAGGCAGTATCAGGAACTGGTAGAACGCTGTAAAAACAGCCTGAAAGAAGTTGAACCGCTTAGCGCCGAAGAACCTGGCCGCCAGCGCCTGAGCTTTGGCGAGCAGATCATTCCCAAGAGCCAGCTTTAATCGCCAAGCCGAAGGCCCTTCGGCCTCCGGCTCAGCGTTGGCTTACTCCATGCCCGGCGTCGGCACCTTGGCCACAACGGCGGCCTGCGCTTGGCGGCTGTAGAAATAGATCGCCACCAGCAGCAAGGTGAAGGGAACACCAAACAGCAGCGTCATTCTGAAGAAATCAGTAAACAGCGTGGTGATCATCAACGCAGCCATCAGGATCGCCCCCAACAGGGTGAAATAGGGGTAACCCCACATGCGAAACTTCAGCACCGTGTCCTTATGCTGGCGGCGGAAAAACAGATGAGTGACAAAAATCATCAGCCAGGTAAAACACGCGCCGTATACCGAGATCGACATCATCACCGCAAACGATTTTTCCGGGTAGACAATACTCAACACGATGGAAACCACGATACCGACGCAGGATATCGCCAGCGCATTCACCGGGATCCCGCGTTGGCTGATCTTACCCAGCCCCACCGGTGCCTGCCCGGCACGCGATAGTGAGAACATCATCCGCGTGGTGATATATAACTGGCTGTTCATGGCCGACAGCGCGGCAACCAGCACGATAAAGTTAAAGATCCCGGCGGCGGCGGGTAAGTGGATCACATTCATCGCCACCAGGAACGGGCTTTCCCCGGTGCCAGACTCACGCCACGGCACAATCGCCAGCATCAGGGCGATCGACAGCATGTAAAAAATAAACAACCTGAGAATGGTGCCTTTAAAGGCTTTCTTGACCGCAACTACCGGGTTTTTGGCCTCCCCGGCGGCCACCGCGATCATCTCAATACTCAAATAGCTGAATATCGATACGATCACCGCAAACCACATGCCTTTCACCCCGAAAGGGAAGAAGCCGCCGTTGGCGGTAAAGTTGCGGATACCGAAGGTGGGGTTGGAGGAGAACACCAAAATGCCGATGCCAATAGCGATAAACGCCGAAATGGCCACCACCTTGATGGTAGAAAGCGCATATTCTACCTGGCCGAACGATTTAACCCCCACTACGTTGATGATAATGACCGCAGCAGAGAACAGCAGCACCCACGGCCAGATCGGCGTACTGGGGAACCAGAACTGCATGTACATCCCGATGGCGGTTACCTCGGTGCCTACCGCCAGCACCACGCAAGACCAATAGGAATAACGCACCAGAAAACCAAACAGCGGGCTGAGATAAAACTCGGCGTAATCACCAAAGGAGCCCGGCGTTGGGTGCTCAGAAGTCATCTCGGCCAGGCAACCCATCAGCAGCAACGCAATTACGCCACCAATGAAATAACTCAGCAATACGCTCGGCCCTGCCATCTGGATCGCATAAGCACTGCCCAGAAACAGGCCGGTGCCTATCGCCCCACCGATCGCCAACATCGACATTTGCCCGGCGGTAAGTTGCTTTTTCAGCCCCCCTTGCCGCTGAGCGATCTCGTCAAAACGTTTCGAATCTTTCATGATTGTTCACCTCTTTCACGCCGGAAGGGTAACGTCCAGGATGGCGGCGATCACATAATCCACGTTGTGCTGATTCAATCCGGGCAAGCACATCCTGCCGGGCGCAACCAGATAAATGGAATATTGATGCCGTAACTGACTGAGTTGCTGCTCATTCAGGCCGGTGTAGCTGAACATGCCCTTTTGATCGCGGATGCGGCGATAATCCAATGTGGTGCCCCCCTGCTCTAACCCGGCAGCCAGGCTGATACGCATTTGCTTGATACGCTGGCGCATGCTCGCCAGTTCGCTCGCCCACAGTTGGCGCAGGTGATCGTCGGCCAATAAGGTTTCCACAATCTGGCTGCCGTGCGTTGGCGGGCAGGAGTAGCTGCGGCGGATCAGCGTCTTCAATGCGCCTTTCACGTTCGCTGCCGTTTCCGCCGTGCCGCAGCACACCGAAAGCCCACCCAACCGTTGGCCATATAAAGCCACGTTCTTGGAGAAAGAGTTGCTGACCAGAAAATCCAGATCGGTTTTCAGCGTTTCGCGCAGCGCAAAACAGTCTTCATCCAGCCCGTCACCAAACCCCTGATAGGCGATATCAAAGAACGGCAGCAAGCGGCGCTGCTTCAATACATCAATCACGGCTCGCCATTGCGCCTGGCTGAGATCGGTGCCGGTCGGGTTATGGCAGCAAGGATGTAACAGCACCACCGCGCCTTGCGGCAAGGCGGAAAGCGTGTCGAGCATCGCGTCAAAACGCAGTTCGCCGCTGGCATCATCAAAGTACGGATAGGTATTCACCTTGAGGCCCGCGCCTTCGAATATGGCCCAATGGTTGGCCCAGGTTGGATCAGAAACCCAGATTTCGCGCTGTGACAGGTAGTGGCAAAGAAAATCTGCCCCCAGTCTTAACGCCCCCGAACCCCCGACGGTTTGTACCGTCGCGATATGGCGGGAAGATGGAAGAGTCGACTCGCCAAACAGCAACGCTTGAACCTGGCGGGCGAACAACGCCGAACCTTCAATTGGTGGATAGGTATGCGGGCGCTGTTGTTCCAGCAAACGCTGTTCGGCAATATGCACCGCACGCATTAAGGGAATATTGCCCTGATGGTCGTAATACAGCCCAATACCCAGATTCACTTTTTGCGGATGTGGGTCCTGCATATACGCTTCCATCAGCGACATAATAGGATCGGGTGCTGAAGGTTTAATATGATTAAACATACGATGTCCTTAATTCATTTTTAAATGAACTTGCAGGTGAATATTATTTTTGTGATATACCCAACGAGTTTCAAACAAGACTGCTTGAAAAATGCAGGGGGAAAACGATTAAGCGATTGCACTCACCGTTATTTCTATTTTCATGCCAGGAACAACCAGTTTTTCAACAATGACGGTTGAACGATTGGGGTACGGATAATTAAAATAATTTTTATATATCTGATCGAGTAACTTAACATCATTAATATCGGTAAGATAAACAATAACCTGTAATACATTATCACTGTGGCTATTGGCTGCCCGCAGCGTTTGGGCCAGATTATCAAACGTCAGAGCGATCTGCTTTTCCGGGCTGCCGGTTTCAATGGTGCCATCCGCTTTCACCGGGCCGTGGGCAGTAAATAACATCCCGCCACCTTGGGTCGCCCAGGAAAAGGGCTGCCCGATCTCAGGCAGGCCGGTATCAATAATTTTGCGCATCGGGTGTTTCTCCTTGCTTAAGCAATTGGCGGCTCAGAGCCCCATCGGCAGCAAAAAGCGCGTCCAGAACGTTAAAATGGTTGGCTCCTGCCACCGCATGGCGGCTGACCGGTAGCCCTTTTTCTTTCAGTGCCGCGTAATAGTAAAGTGACTGACCCATCAGCTCTGGTAACTCTGCGGCCCCATAAAACAGCACCATCGGCGTAAGCTGCTGAGGAATATTGCGCACCGGGCTCAGTGCTGTAACTTGCTGTGCGGTCAGTTGTAGTTGTTGGTTAACGTAAGTGTTCAACAAGGGTTCAAGTTCAAAAATACCGCTAATGGGGAAAACCGCCTGAATGCCTGGGTGATGCTGCCAATACGCCGCCAGATGCCCCCCGGCAGAATGGCCGCAGAGATAAATCGGCTGATTACCACGCTGCTTTTCACGTGCCGCAATGGCATCCAACGCGATACCAATTTGCTGGCAAATATCATCCAAAGTAGCAACCGGTGCCAGCGTATATTCCACCAGCACCACATCAAAACCTAATGATAAAGGTGCTTCGGCAATAAAAGCAAAATCATCTTTATTACAAAACTGCCAATAACCGCCATGCAGAAATATGACGACACCTTTATGTTCCTCGGCGGAATATAGCCAATCAAAAACCTCCCGCGATGTATTGCCATAGGGAATATTACGCTCACCGCGCACCTGTTGATAAACCTGCTGACTGCGGGATTGAAAAGACGTCAGAATCGCCTTTTCATCATCCACCGCCGCACCATTATCGTAATCCCCTACGAGAAGTTTCATATATTAAACTGTGTTTATTATTTAAGATGTGCGTTAACTATTAGCAATCAGAAAAATTATTGTCAAGGCGGGTGCAACAGCAATGCGTGATCGCCGATATAAAATTAAAATTTCCGGCAATAAGTTTTACCAGTGAAACTTATTACCTTTATTTTTCGTTTCATCCATGAAACAAGAAAATAAACTCTGATTAAAAATGCTGTGGTCGAAGTTGCGTTAATTGACTGAGGTGCTGGTAGGCATAATCCCAAAAGGTACGAACCTTCAACGGCATCCATTGCACGTTATTCGCCACCAGTTGTACCGGCATCGGTGCCGGTTCGTATGCCGCCAGTAACCGTACCAGCGTGCCAGCCGCCAGATCGTCCGCTACCTGATAAGACAATAGCCGGGCAATTCCCTTACCTGCCCGCACCGCCAATAACTGTGTTTCGACTTCGTTTAACAGTAGCCGTGGCGTCAGCCGCACTCGTTCACTGTTTTCCCGTAGCCCAAAACGCCATTCACGCAGTGAAGTGTGCAAGGTGCCCACGATAGTGTCATGATCCACCAACTCCGCAGGCACCTGGGGTTCTCCACGTTGTGCCAAATACGCCGGGCTAGCCACCGTCACACGCGTTACTTCACCCAACTTGCGCGCAACTTTGCTGGAGTCTTGCAAATAACCAATGCGCACCGCCACATCCAACCCTTCATCCACCAAGTCCAGATTACGGTCGTTAAGCTGCATTTCGATCTGGATCTGCGGGTAACGATCAAGAAACGCCATCACGACCGGCGCAACATGCTTACGCCCGAACTGCACCGGAGCGGTGATACGTAGCAAACCGGTCAACTGAGCTTCTGCGGTACCGATCAGCGCATCCTGATAATCCTGCAACAATATGCGAGCACGCTCCACCAGCCTTAACCCCGCCTCGGTCGGTGCCAGACGCCGAGTCGTACGCTCCACCAATCGCGCCCCAAAGCGCTGCTCCAATGAAGCAATCGCCCTGGTGATCGCCGGTGCGGAACGGTGCAACTTGCGAGCCGCCCCGGCCAAACTGCCGTGCTGGATCACGGCCACAAAGATTGCCAACTCATCCAAACGGTCCATGAATTATTCCAATATGTGAAATTATCAATTTCCATCTTCCCGGATTCTCTTCAGGTAGCGCAAGAGTATTCTGGTTGTACATCAAACAGGAGAGATATCATGCAAGAACTGAAGTTGTACGGCCTACCCATATCTGGCCATTGCCACCGCGTAGAACTGTTGCTGCGTATGCTCGATCTGCCTTACGAATATTGTCAGGCTCCCGCAGAGATCCGCTCTAGCGATGCTTTTCTCCGCCTCAATCCTTTTGGCCAGATCCCGGTATTGCTTGATGGCGATAAAGTGCTGACCGACAGTAACGCCATATTGGTTTATCTGGTAAAGCGTTATGCACCCGGCAGCCATTGGTTGCCGGAGGAGCCTTGGGCGGCAGCTCAGGTGCAACTCTGGCTTGCCAAAGCCGCAGGCGAAGTGCGTTACGGCCCCGCATCCTGCCGAATGGTGAAACAGTTCTCTGTCGCAGAGGATTACCAGAGCGCACTCACCATTAGCGAACGCTTTTTGCCACAGTTGGAACAGCACCTTGCCCACAGCGAGTTTTTGGCCACCCATCAACCCACTATCGCCGATCTGGCTTGTTACAGCTATGTGGCGGTAGCGCCGGAAGGCGGCATCTCTCTGCAACCTTACCCCGCGATCCAACGCTGGATACGACAGATTGCCGGGTTACCAAAGTTCTTCCCAATGCCGACATTACCTTTGCCAGAACCGGCTAGCAGACCAAGCAAATGACGCAATCTCTCTTTCACGCCGGTGAATTACGGGCACAGGCGCTGGCGGGCTTTGACGCTGTCAGTGGCAGCATTTACTCAGCAATGCCCGCTCAACATCGTGAGTTCTTTTCTCAACTGCCTTATCTGTTTGTTGCCACGCTGGATGAACACCATTGGCCAGTTGCAACCGTGTTTAGCGGCTTTGCCGGGTTCCTGCGAACGCCTGATGATACACATCTGCGTATTATCTCGCCGCGCCGGTTAGATGACCCGGCGCAAGCCGCGCTGCAAGTGGGCCATCCCGTAGGAGCATTGGGGCTCGATTTCAGTAACCGACGGCGTAACCGCGTTAACGGTATCATCAGCCGTATGGACAAAAATCGCGTTGAGATTGAAGTGCATCAAAGCTTTGGTAACTGCCCGCAATACATTCAGCGGCGTGAACTGTTCCCGGTGCCCCCTGGCCCGTCGCCGATGAATATCCTCAGCGAATTGGATCATCAGGCGCGCAAAATGATCCAGCAGGCTGATACCTGTTTTGTTGCCAGCTATGCACAGAACGATTCACCACAAGGTGGAGCGGATATTTCGCACCGCGGTGGCAAACCGGGATTTATCCATCTTGATGGTGAAACCCTGTGGATACCGGATTTTCGTGGCAATCGTTATATGAATACGCTGGGAAATTTGCTGGTACAACCGCGTGCAGCACTGCTGTTTATCGACTTCGAGCAGGGGGATATTTTGCACCTGCAAGGAGAAACCCAGATCCTATGGCAGCCGGGGAAGATAGGTGTGGAAGGGGCCGAGCGTTACTGGCGTTTTGATGTGGCCCGTGCGTGGCGATTTCAGCAAGCCCTCGCCTGGCATGGCCAGAATGTGGAGTTTTCTCCAGCAACCTTACGAACCGGAACCTGGCAAGGAAATCATTCCCATCTGAGGTAAACTAAAAAAAGGTTAATTTCGCTATATTGATTATAAATTTATCCCTATAACAGAATTTAATGCTGGTTTTTAGTGGTGATTTCTTTTTCGAAAAGTAAGATGCCCTTGAGGGTTACAAAGGTTATCTATCAATAACTCGATGATAATTAATAATAAGCATCACCCCTTGACGCTGAAGATAGGCAATGCGCGGAGAATCGGCGCCTTCAGAATAAAAACCATACAATAGCCTTTTGCTCAGTAATGCCATTCCAAAAAAATCTGGAGTGCGTTAAGGTAAAAGCGGAGAAACCTCCAGTGTACAGTTCTACTCAAAGGAGCTTGAGTATGTTTCCTGAATACCGTGAATTAATATCGCAACTCAAATCAAGCCATCCCCGCTTCCAGTCGTTGTTTGAAAAACACAATCAGCTTGACCATGAAATCTCCAGATTAGAAGGGCCTTCTGGCACTGGATACTGTGATGAAGTCGTCCGGCTGAAAAAGGAAAAACTGCATATCAAGGATGAGATACATAAAATTCTGAAAGCAGAGAATACAACGAAGTAGCGCATGCCGATCCCCGCCCTGCTGCGGGGATCCCCATACCTCTTGCCACCCATTCACCGCGGCTGTTACGCACGCCAATCAGAGTCAGCCCAGCATTTGTCTTGTGCGCCCAGGTTTTGAACTGCGTTCTTCGGGACGTTGGTCACAGACAAACTTGATTGTAAGTGATTGAATAATGGTGGGGAGCTCCTGTATCTCTCCGTACAGTGCTTGCTATCGTGCCCCTGTTTGCGGCACTCTGGCAGTGTCAGCCCCAGCCTAAGTTCCAGTGACTTTTACGAGCAATGCGATGATTAAATGGCCGTGGAAAGCGCATCAACCGCAAGCGGAAACATTTGCCCAGTGGCAGGAAGCACTGGATATTCCCCTGCTCTCCCCTTTAGATGAAGACGAGCAGCGGCGCTTAGTTGCCGTTGCTAACCAGATCTTGCAAAACAAGCGTGTCGTGCCGTTACAAGGGCTGGAACTAACGCCTTTGATGCAGGCGCGCATTGCCTTGCTGTTTGCTTTGCCAGTGATGGAACTGGGGGCTGAATGCCTGGACGGTTTCAATGAGATCCTGCTTTATCCCACCCCTTTTATCGTGGAGGATGAGTGGCAGGATGACCTAGGTCTGGTGCATTCCGGCCCGGTGGTGCAATCGGGGCAGAGTTGGGAACAGGGGCCTATCGTTCTGAACTGGTTGGACGTGCAGGACTCCTTCGATCTTTCTGGTTTCAACCTGATTATTCATGAAGCCGCGCATAAACTGGATATGCGTAATGGTGGCACCACAACGGGCATCCCCCCCATTCCTCTGCGGGATATTGCAGCTTGGGAATATGACCTGCATACGGCCATGGAAAATCTGCAAGATGAGATAGATATGGTTGGCGAAGAAGCCGCCAGCATGGATGCCTATGCTGCCAGCGATCCGGCGGAGTGTTTTGCGGTGCTGTCTGAGTATTTCTTTAGCGCACCAGAACTGCTGGCAAACCGTTTTCCGGCCATCTATGACCACTTCCGCCGCTTTTATAAGCAAGATACGCTGGCACGTTTGCAACGCGGATATACCGATAGCGAGATCCACCCCAACTAAGTTTGCTCAGATGATGAGCAGTCGCACCGTTACGATCAATTTAGCGTTGACACACCCTGAGTGGCTGGATATGATGCGCCCCGTTCACACGATTCCTCTGTAGTTCAGTCGGTAGAACGGCGGACTGTTAATCCGTATGTCACTGGTTCGAGTCCAGTCAGAGGAGCCAAATTCAACGCCATGGATTTCTTACGAAGTCCGTGGCGTTTTTAATTTCAATACATTAAGCCAGCAACAAACGGTTATCACACCATCCAAAGCAACTTCTGTGCCTTATTGATATGACACAGAAGTTGCAATGCGAAACAGCAACCTGTAGCGATTTGCTCGTTACCGCGCCTTGCGCAGGGTGATATTGATGCGCTGCGACCCCACCAGCGAGTGATAACCTTCTTTCACCTGCATAATACCGTGGAAACACAGGCGCGACGAGCCACCCCAGACCACTACGTCACCGTGTGCCAATGGAATACGCTGCGTTTTATCGCTGCGCTGCAAGCCACCAAACTGGAATACCGCCGGTAGCACCAGAGATACCGAAACGATCGGCGCACTGAAATCGTGCTCATCTTTGTCCTGATGCAGTGACATTTTACTGCCCGGATCATAACGGTTAATCAGACAGGCATCCGGCACGTAGTGGCCAAACCCAGCTTGCTGTGCGGCCTCGTCGGCTAACGCCATCAGGATTGCCGGGATCGGCGGCCAGCGCTTGCCGCTGCCAGGATCGCGTGCGGAATAGCGGTAACCCCGGCTATCGCTGGTCCAGCCGTTGCCACACCAGCTCATCGCCACCGACATCACAAAACCGCCGGGCGTGGTCATATGCCGCCATGGCACCTGTGCTACCACGGTGTGAACCGCGGCCAGCAATTCCGGGCCATGGTCACGCACAAAGCCATGCAGCACTACCGCACCTGGTGCGATTTCTTCACGCCACGGCGGCGGTAATGCATCTTCAAAGAGATCGAGCGTCATGATGAATACCTGTACAAATACACAGGTACATTTTAACCACTCAACGCCACTTGTCCAGTCGCTGGCAACCGCGTCACCATAAGTTTGAGTTAACAGTGAATCAATGTTGTTACGGTGTCACCTTGCAGCAAGAAATGCCCATTGAATCGGCGACCGGCATAGTATTGTGGCGTTAGCGTTTTCAGCAACTCCAGTTCAAAGGTCTGTTGCTGCACGTCCAGTTGGGTGAAATGCGCATCGAGGAAGTCAAAATAGCGGCGCACCTGCGGATAAAGCGCTTTGAACAGACTTTCTTTGGCGGAAAACACCAGCGTCAGCAGTTGCTCAAAAGCCTGTGGCTGTTGGCGTAACCGCTCATATTCCAGTTCACTGATAATCCCGCTCCATAAATCTTCGGCACGTTTGGCGGGCATGAGTGTTTCCACATCAATACCGATGCCCCCTTGGCCGTTTTCATGGTGGGCCGCGCACAGCGCCGTATCGACATTATGGCTGATTGCTCCGGCAATCCCCTGCGGCCACAGCGGCGCACGGTCTTCACCGCGCAAGAGCGTAAAATCATGATGCCCTAGTTTTGCCAGCACCTGCCGTGCCAGATAGCGCCCAGCCAGATATTCTGCCCGGCGTTTTGCCACAGCAGGGGTTAAATGCTTAGGGAAACCGATCCCGGCCAGCAGGAACATATCATCGCGATAAGCCGCTACAGAAAAACGGCAACGGGCAATCAGCCCTGGATAATCGGCGATCGCCAGCCATTCAATATGGGTAATAAAGGAAGAGAACACGCTTCATCCGTGATAAAAGTGCAGATGAGGCAGTTTAACGCCACCTTCTGGTGGTACAAACTCTTTCTTCTCCCTCCGCAGAGGGAGAAGAAACTCAGGCTACAGAATCCCCTTCATGGTTTTTTCAAAATCGCTCCAGGCACAGAAACCCTCTTGATCCAGCGGGCAACCTTCCAGCGCCAGGGTGACACGCTGCGGGGGATTCTGCAGCGTCAGCGGCGTGGCATTACGCAACTGCTCAGTCGACTGATAAACATATTCAATCTTCAGCAGATCGCGATCGCCCTTAGCATCGTGCCAACGTTGAAACACCAGTTTGCCGCCAATCGGGGTTTTCTCGTATTGATGTGGCAGTTGATAAGGCTTGAATTGCATGGCAGAAAGCAGTGAAGCAATGTTGGAATCATGCCCCACCAGCACGGTCAGCTTCGGTGAACCCGCTTTACGTTCGCTAATCAGCGCCGAATTAATATAGGTCAGCAGCGGTTTAGCCACGTTTTGCGCCACCACCGTTGAGGTAAACAACGAGTCCTGATAGCCGTCTTTCAACTGCGCCAGTTGCTGCCACTGATGCGGCGTCACGATCTTGCCCCAGGCGACGTTCTTCATCGGGAAGCCTTCGTAATACTGCAACATAAAGGCATCCACCAGCGAGTTACCCACCTTCAACGGGCCAGAAACCCCCGGCTCTTTCCCTGGCACTGCGCTCATTTTGCTGGGTTCGGCGGTCAGATCGCACTGTTTGTCAGTTTTGCAGGCGGCAGAGTCCTTGTAATCAATAATCTGTGCCAGTTGCTTGTAAGAAGCATCCAGCTTCAGCGAAGCCAGCTCGGCATTCATCGCGCTCAACGCCTGCTGGTTAAAGGCATCGCTATTATCGGTGATGATCGGGTTAAACGTCGGATCCATTTCCCCCATTTTGTCCTGATGATGGACGCTGATATCGCAGCCAGGAAACGCGCCGTTGCTAAAGAACTGAGCGGTCGCCACGGTCCGCTGCAAACTGTTGGCATAGACATACACGCTGCCATCGGCAGGGCATCCTTCTTGCGGCAACAGGCCAGTCTGCTTCAGCCACGCATTGAAATAGTGGCCCATATACACTTCCAGCACCCCACCTTTAGTGGTCAGAAACCCGCCCGGAGTATCCCATTGTGGCCAGTCTTTCGGCGTTGATTGAGCCAATACGCTACCGTTATTCGCCAATGGCGCACGCAGGTTATGGCGGCTCATCACCAGCACCTGTTGCAGCTGATAATCTTGGGTTTCAGCGATGGCAGATCCGGTAAACAGCAGTGGCAGGCAAAGTAACAACGTTGATTTTTTCATCCGCAGAGGCTCCTGAAAAATGATTATTTTTAATAGGTTAACGATCAACGAACTATGATGGAGAAACTAGGCATTAAAGTATGTGAGGAGTATCACGGGGAGGGAGTGCAACAGCGGGCACCTATCGATGGCCGCTGGTTAGCTTCGCTGGCACGCATCAGTGCGCTTTCCAGCAGAGCGCGCAAGACACAATCCAGCGCCCCTTTATCGTCGACAATCACCTGTACCGGCGGCACACCATATCGGATCACCCCCTTGGCCTACGATCGGTTGGCGCAGACTTTGCTACGTTTCAGCCAACGACGCCAGGCATTGAAGGATAAAGAACGCGGCTGACAGCACGCAGGCAAAATACGCGAAAATCTCCGCCTTGGCGGCGTTTAAAATATGCGGTAATAAGCTAAATCTGCCAAAACCTCAACACGTTGCGCATTCTGTAAGCAAACAGTCACAGAATGCGTAATCCGCCTTTGACTTCCCTCTGGCCCCCCGTTATGATTCCGCTCGTTCACACGATTCCTCTGTAGTTCAGTCGGTAGAACGGCGGACTGTTAATCCGTATGTCACTGGTTCGAGTCCAGTCAGAGGAGCCAAATTAAAAAATCCCGCTTAGTTACCTAAGCGGGATTTTTGCGTTTCAGTACCATGCTAACAATTCAAAACGCTGGTATCTCTGACCTGCCCCCATTGATGCGCTGAGCAATGGTTATTCAACTATTTTTTGGGCGAGTTTTTATCCCAAATCATTAGCCTTGCCAATGTGAATAAATAGCCCCTGTCAAGCGTGCCAGAGAAGCAAAGAGAATGGTGATAGCGAAAAAATCAAAATAGAAAAAAACCTTAGACTCTTCAAAGTCAAAAAAGGCAAAATCGACTTGAATAAGCAAATAAGGCAGTAAATTGCGATAAATAAAAGCATACAACCCATACGCTGCAATACTGAAGAAAACGGTGGGCATCAATCGTGTAGTGAGAAACGAGATGGGTGAAATATTCCAAACTTTACAAAAAAAGTTGGCCAGCATTTTCCAGTGCATACCCAAATGGACTGCAACAATAATTTGCCCCCAATGAACACTGGTCATGTGGATCTTTCTCACCAGATCAGAAGAACTATGAATCGCTAAATCAGGCAATAGATATTTTGACAGCATTACCCCACTGATAATGGCCATTGAAAATAGCAGCACCAGTAACAGATTTACGGTGACTTGCATGAACCTGAAGGCGGAAAACTCCCCCTGAGCCAGTTTTCTAAGCCAGTGAATGTTCAAGCCATTGTGGAGCAGGATGATCATTAAAAAAGCCATGCCTAACCACTCATGGATATTTTCTCCCCACAGATGAAAACCCATTAGCGATAACAGGATAATCACCATTATCAGATCCTGGATCACCTGGAATTTATATTTTGCTTTCATTCACTGGCCTGCTATTACGGCATGTTCGGTAATTTTTTTAACCAGTTGAGTATTTCCGTTGGCGTATCATCATCCGTCACATCATCTCTTGAGATGGCGAAACCCTGGGTGACCAGCTGTGCATTGGGCTGAAGGCGTTTGATTTCACGCAGAGAGTCAGAAAAACGACTGCCGCCGTGGGTGGTAAAAGGAATCAGGGTTTTGCCACTAAAATCATGCTGTTCAAAAAAGCTGTACATCACCATCGGCATTTTGTACCACCAGATGGGATAGCCAACGAATACCTGATCATAATCGGCAAGGTTGGGTACTTTTTCTTTCAATTCAGGCCGAACCCCGTCTTTCACTTCTTGTTCTGCATACTTCAACAAGGGTTCATGCTGACGCGGATAAGGTTTAACCGTTTCAATGCGGAATAAATCGCCGCCGGTTTCCTTCTGGATAATCTGTGCCACATATTGGGTACTTCCCAGAATGACACCGTTTTTTTGCAAAATACTCGCACCTGAAACACCATCAACCCCGTCTAACTTCACTTCTTCTGGTTGAGAAAAATAGACAATCAGGATCTTTTGAGCCTGCTGATCGGCTGGCTTGGCTAGAGCGCTTAAGCTGCAAACAGCAATCGCCAGAAAGATCATTATATTTTTAGCCACTGTGTTTGACCGTAATTTTTTCATACATCTCACCGATATAGGGTCTTTTATGCGTGATGATGGTGCCACAGCAATCACGGTGACACCGAGACAGACGGCTTCTTATAAGTTCTTCCCGTAGAACTGTTCTAATTTCCCCATTGCCTGATTGACATACTCCGGTTTCCAATAAGTCTCAATATGGGTTGCTCCCTCAATCAGGAATAACTCTTTATTTTTGGCCTGGGTTGCGCCTTTAAAGGCTTTTTCACTCATATACAGGGAGTCCGCTTTGCTGCCTGCCATCATCAGCAACGGCTTATTGATTAAATCCATATTGCTGGCAGCATCAAAGCTCATTAAGTCGAGCAGACTGCTGGCGGTGTATCTGAAGGTTGAGTTGGGGTGGGCGTGAGTCTTGCCATAGTACTCAAACCCCTGGCGATAAAGATCAAACGGTAGCTTGGCAATTTGCTCATCCGTCAGTTTGGCATCCCCGATATAGGTCACTGCCCCGCCCGCCGCTTCTTTTGCCTGGGCATCAGAGGCCTGTTTTAAGCGTTCCTGTATTGTGGAGATTTGCGAATCCTGATAACCGTTGCGTCTGACCAAACCAGAGTCAAACATGCTCAATGTGGCAATGGCGCTAAAGCGTTTATCGGTCTGTCCTGCCTTTAAGGAGTAGCCACCGCCGCCGCAAATGCCCAGCAGGCCTAAACGAACCGTGTCCACCCCAGGATATTGGGTGATGAAGTCGGCCATGCCGTGAATGTCTTCAATACGGTAAGCGGGTTTGTCGACATTGCGGGGCAAACCGCCGCTGGCCCCCTGATACGCCGCATCCGCAGTAATGGTGATGTAGCCTTGTTCAGCCAGACGCTGGGCATATAGGCCAGCAACCTGCTCTTTCACACCACCATTGGGATGCGCCACCACCACTGCCGGGTATTTTTTAGCGGGATCATAATTCGCCGGGGTATACACGTTGGCGGAAATATCCAAACCATTCAGCTTGTAAGTCACCGGATGAATATTGACTTTGCCTTTCACGTTTTCGGTAATTGCGCCGTCATAGGCCAACGTAAACGGGTTTAATTGATAATCGGCTGCCATGGTACCCCCTGATGAAAGACTAATCACTGCCGCTAATAACGTTGTTTTGAAAAGGTTGTATTTCATTGAAAGAATCCTCCAGATATCCCAAATAACCCACGTATTGCTTTTGAGAGGGAGTTTAAGGGGGGCTGGCTGACACCAGCATGACGGCCAGATAACATTTCTGTCAGCTAGATAAATACTTTCCTGACAAAAATGTCAGGGAAATGTCAGCTTGGTGTTGGTCATGAACGGTTAAGATGGGTGGAACGGGGAAAAGGAGGGGCGAACATGCGGCTACTGTTGGTAGAAGATGAGGAAAAAACGTCTTCGTATATCAATCGCGCGCTTAGCGAATTGGGTTTTACCGTCGACGTCGCAGCCAACGGTACGGATGGCCTGTATCTGGCTCTTGAGTATGATTACGATACGATTGTGCTGGATGTCATGTTACCCGGCATCGACGGTTATGCGGTGCTGCAAGGTCTGCGAGCCAGTAAGCAAACTCCGGTGCTGATGCTGTCCGCCCGCGGCTCGGTTGATGAGCGCGTCAAAGGGTTGCGTCACGGTGCAGATGATTATCTGCCCAAACCGTTTTCGCTGATTGAACTGGTGGCCCGCATCCAGGCGCTGCTGCGGCGTCGCCCCAGCGATGGCGTAGATGTCACCCAATTGCACATTAACGATCTGCACCTCGATCTGCTGGCGAGACGTGTCACGCGAGCCGGTGAGCGTCTTGAACTCACCGCCAAAGAATTTGCCCTGTTAAGCCTGCTGGCGCGGCATCAGGGTGAGATCCTATCCAAAATGATGATTGCGGAGCAGGTCTGGGACATGAATTTTGACAGCGATGCCAACGTGGTTGAAGTGGCGATAAAACGCCTCCGGGCGAAAATTGATACCCCCTACCCGGTCAAGCTGCTGCATACGGTGCGGGGCATGGGGTATGTCCTTGAAACCCGCCCCGAGCAGCAGGCAAAATAGCGAGAACTGTCATGATTAAACGTTCTATCTCAGGACGGCTGGCGCTGATGTTTGCTGTGGTCTCAGTCTTGATTGTGTCAATCTTCGGCATTGTGCTGAGAAGCTCCCTGCATGACTCATTGCAAAAACAGATGCATAACGAACTGCTGTTCAGGGAATCACTGATGGAACCCTGGATCCTTTCCCGTACCACGCTGGATGGCTGGCAAACGCTGGCAACCAAATTCACCGATTTGGCCACGGCTGAAGGTGGCCGGGTGCAATATTGGCTGCTCAGTGATGATCCTCAACTGCAAATAGGCGGCCTGCCACCCAGCGGCGTAAATTGGGCTTCGCTGAGCAATGGCTTCAGCAAAGTGCCCGGCGCAACAGAAAAGTCATGCTCCCTGTTTCTGCTGATGTCAAAAATCCCTGCTCAGGGTGAGCGCCCCGCTCTGCGCTATGTGGTAGCCATCGACTCCACCCCCTATATGGGAACGCTGAACGAATTTACCCGCACGCTGATCGTCATAACCGCCATGGGCGTGCTACTGGTGGCGCTGCTGGGGTTTGTGATTGCCCGAATCGGTATGCGGCCACTGAACAAACTCAGCGATCAGGCGCATCACCTGGCTCCGGGGAATCACGGGCAGCGTCTGGATACCGCTATTCTGCCGGATGAACTGCAAAAGCTGGCCGTTGCCTTCAACGGCGTGCTCGAACGGCAGGAAATCGCCTGGCGACAGCTCGAAAGTTTTAATGCCGATGTGGCACATGAACTGAGAACCCCACTGACCAACCTGATGGGGCAAACGCAGCTGGGCCTGTCACGTCAACGCGAAACGCACGAACTCGAGGAGCTACTGGAGTCCAATCTGGAAGAACTTGAGCGCATGACCTCGATCGTCAACGACATGCTATTCCTCTCCCATGCTCAGGCCGGGGAACATGCCACCCAGTTAACCGCAGTGTCTCTGCGTGAAGAAACCTACAAAACAGCGGAATACGTTGAGCCTTCATTTGCCGAAAAAAACCTGTCTATTGAGGTGAACGGCGATCTCACCGCCCGTATTGATCGGCGGCTGTTCCACCGTTCGCTGGCGAATCTGTTGGAAAACAGCGCTCGCCATGCTCCACCTGCCAGCACCGTAACGGTGACGATCAGCAAAGAAAATAATCTGGCCTCAATAGCGGTCGCTAACCTCGGCGAACCTATTACGGCTGCACATCTGCAACGTTTGTTTGAGCGTTTTTATCGCGCTGATTCCTCCCGCACGCGCAGCGATACACACCATGGGCTTGGGCTTTCCATCGTCAGGGCGGTGGCGATCATGCATCGAGGCGATGTGTTTGCCAGCAGCCAGAATGGAATTAATACCTTTGGTTTGACCCTGGCAATAAGCAGCGATTCTGCCGGAGCAGATTAAAATCGAAAGTGCTTAATATTATTGATAACAAAAATATATTTCCTTTAATAAAAATACAGTTAACGGCAATTCTGACAAATATGTCAGTCCGCTTAGCTATCCCCTCATATGAGTGAGGCATGGTACGGCTTCTGAGGTATGATCTCCGTTATTGACCCGCTAATAACGAGCAGACAATCTCCATGCTTAACCACGAAATAATCCTTAACCACATTGATGACATATTCGGGCAGGACATGCATGCCAAGCGTGTATTGTCGCTCGCCAATGCAACCCACGGGGTGATTGAGTCGGGCTCATTGGCCATCCATGCAATTGGCAATGGGCTCTCTTTGGCAAGCGGCCTTGAGCGAAAGCACGCCGTCAAGCAGGTTGATAGACTGCTCACCAACACTAAACTAAACGTCTGGAGCCTGTTTGATGACTGGGTTCCCTATGTGGTGGCTGAACGTACTGACATCGTCGTCTCCATGGATTGGACTGAGTTTGATACTGATGACCACAGCACCCTGGTTATCAGCTTGCAAACCAACCATGGACGCAACACGCCGCTCCTGTGGAAAACCCACCAGAAATCCTTGCTCAAAGGGCAACGCAACGCTCATGAAAAGGCGCTGTTAACCAAGCTCAGGAAGACCTTGCCGCAAGGGGTTTTTGTCACCGTCGTGGCGGACCGTGGCTTCGGTTATATGGCGTTGTTTGAACGTCTTGAACAAGAGTTGGGTTTTGCCTATATCATTCGTTTTAAAAGCAATATTCTCGTTGGCTACCCAGGTATGGCTCAGGTGCCGGCGACTGAATGGCTTACCCCGACCGGGCGAACTCGCACGCTCAAAGAGGTGGAGCTTACCGGGCAACGACAGCGGGTCGAGCGGGTCTATTGCTGTCACAAGAGCGGTATGAAAGAGCCGTGGTTTCTGGCGAGTAATCGCGTCGATTTGAGCGCTGCCAAGGCCTTGAGTCTGTATGGTCAGCGCTGGGGTATCGAGAGCAGTTTTCGGGACATCAAGGACTACAGATTTGGCATGGGAATGGGTCAGGTTCGTGTCAAAAATCCGGCACGACGCGACCGATTATTTCTGTTCAGTGCGCTGGCGATAGTCCTGTTGACGCTGCTGGGCAAGGCGGGTGACAGCGTGGGTCTGGAACGAACGATCAAGGTCAATACCAGCAAAAGCCGAACGTATTCATTTTTCCGACAGGGTGTCATCTACTATCAGTTGCTGCCTAAAATGAAAGAAGCCTACGCGACGTTGTTGATGGAGAAGTTTACTTATTACCTGAGGCAGCATCGGTTATATACCCGCACACTTGGAATTATTTGAGTCTCTAAAAATGAGGGGATCATTAAGGTCAGTCCGCTGTCAGCCTGACGACATGAAGCCTCCGGTAAACTTAATTCATCTTCTTTTCAACATTGCCAATAACAAAGGAAATGAATAATGAAAAAAATGCTCCAGCATTGTCTGTTTTGTACCTCGCTCTTATTTGCCGCTTCAATAACCTCTCTCGCCCATGCGCAAGATGTGGCCGAAAAGAAACCATCGCGGGCGCAGCAGTTGATGGGGGATATCGCCCCCAAGCTGGCGCAACTCACTGACGATGTTCTGTATGCCGATATCTGGGAGCGGCCACAGCTTTCAAAGCGTGATCGGAGCCTGATAACGGTCAGCGCCCTGGTAGCGATGGATCGCCCCGATCAGTTGCGCTCCCATCTGCGTCTGGCGCGCCAGAACGGTTTGACCGAAGAACAGTTGGTTGAAACCATCACCCAACTTGCCTTCTATTCCGGCTGGCCAACGGCCGTAACGGCCATATCCATCGCAAAAGAGGTATTTAAAGAAGGGAAATAGTTTTTATCTTCGAGGGATTAATTGGATTTTTTTACGTTAATGGATTGAATTGATATGAAAATTTTCCTTATCACACTGGCCGCACTCTTACTGCCTGGTACGCAGGCCATCGCCGCAATGCAGGAAGCGGTAACGATCAGCCGTGCAGGCTCACAACCTACGACTATTGGCGCGCCGGAGAACTTTACCGGTACGGCAAAAGTTGACTCACGATTCAAAGGCAGCGCCCCTGCCCGAATCTCCGGAGGTACCGTGTCATTTGCAGCCGCAGCACGAACGGCTTGGCACACGCATCCCCTCGGGCAGACCCTGATCGTCTCTTCCGGTACTGGCTGGGTACAGGAATGGGAAGGCACGCCCCAGCAAATCAAAACCGGTGATGTGGTATGGATCCCGCCCAATGTAAAACACTGGCATGGCGCATCCGCAAAAGAGCCGATGGTACATGTTGCTGTTTCAGAATCACTGGACGGTAACACCGTGACGTGGATGGAAAAAGTCACGGACGAGCAGTACCCACAGTGATGAAACCACGGTTTAGCGCAATACATGGTGCTCAAACATATATTAGCCCAGCTTATTAACGCATGCGTTTTAACCGCATAGTCATGCGTGAAAATCTCTCTATGATTCAAGCATCCGCAATCACATGAGGAAAAGACCTTGAAAACCTTACTGAAAACACTCACCGCCTGTATGTTGGTTGGCGGATTAATTTCTCAATCTACACTTGCTGAACCCACAAAACCCTTGGTTATCCAGTCTCAGGGGAGTTTTGCTGCCGGTGGAACGGCTATGACCACACCCGGCCAGTTTGATCCTAAAAAACCATTGGATCCTGCGGGCCAGACCTACCATGGCGATCACGCCGCTGTGTTTTATCAGATCCCGGTGAACCCGCACAAATATCCCATTGTGATGTTGCACGGTGCTGGGCAGTCTTCCCGCACATGGGAAAGCACACCGGACGGTCGCGAGGGTTTTCAGAACATTTTCCTGCGCCGTGGCTTCTCGACCTATCTGGTCGATCAACCGCGCCGGGGTAACGCCGGGCGCAGCATGCTGGAAGGAACCGTCAAACCTGTTGCAGACGAGCAATTATGGTTTAACCAGTTTCGCCTGGGTGTCTGGCCTGATTTCTTCGAGGGCGTACAGTTCTCCCACGATAAAGAGGTGTTAAACCAGTACTATCGGCAGATGACGCCCAATACCGGCCCCTTTGATATCAATGTGATTTCCGATGCCATGTCAGCCGTAGTGGATAAATCTGGCCCCGCGATCCTGTTTACGCATTCCCAAGGTGGCGGCCCTGGCTGGTTCACCGCGATAAAGAACCCCAAGGTAAAAGGGATCGTCGCGTTTGAACCTGGCAGCAGCTTTGTCTTTCCAGAAGGTGAAGTTCCACCGCCAACGAAGAACGCTTTTGATACCGTCAAAGGGGAATCCGTGCCGCTGGCCCAATTTATGGCGCTGACTAAAATCCCGGTCCTGATTATCTACGGCGATAATATCCCAGATAAACCGACGGCGCTGCCCGCACAGGATAGCTGGCGGGCCAGACTGGCTGTGGCGCGCCAATGGCGGGATGTGGTGAATAAACATGGCGGAGACGTAACGGTTATCCATCTGCCGGAAATGGGCATCAAGGGGAACACGCACTTCCCGTTCTCCGATCTGAATAACCTTGAAATTGCCGGTCTGGTCGCAAAATTCCTGAAAGAGAAAAACCTTCAGTAAATAATCCAATAAGGGAGCAGCCAACGGCTCCCTTACTCTGTATAGCGCAGCGCATTGACCATCAGCATAAAGGCCGGAGCAGGATGTCGACGATTCGGATAATACAGATGATATCCAGCAAAATAGGGACACCACGCCTCCAAGACGCGGATTAAACGCCCGTCCTCAATAAACTGCTGCACAATATCTTGCGGCATATAGGCCAGCCCCTGCCCAGCCAGTGCTGAATTGAGCCTCAATGCCACGGTGTTAAAAACGCACTGCCCATCAACCCGAACTTTTAACTCTTTTCCCTCCTTTTCAAACTCCCACGGGAAAATGCCGCCATAGGTCGGTAACCTGATACCAATACAGTTATGGTGAGTTAACTCCTGAGGATGCTGCGGCACCGGATGCTTTGAAAAGTAATCCGGCGAACCGACCACGGCCATGCGAATATCCGGGCTAATGCGCACGGCGATCATATCCTTGGCTATTTGCTCCCCCAGCCGGATACCGGCATCGTAGCGCTCCGCCACAATGTCTGACAGGCCGTAATCCACAATCAGTTCGACACGAATATCAGGATATTCGGCCAGAAACGCTGCTAGCGCGGGTTGCACAATATAAACCGCAGGATGCTCCCCCGCCGTAATGCGCAAGGTGCCTGCCGGGCGCTCTTTCTGTGCTTTTAGCCGCGCAATTTCGGTTTCGATTTCCTCCAGCCGTGGCGCAAGCAGGTTAAGAATCTGTTCGCCAACTTCTGTGGGCGAAACGCTGCGCGTTGTGCGGGTTAACAGCCGCAAACCCAGTTTCTCTTCCAGCACCCTGATGGTTTGACTCAGCGCTGACTGAGACACCCCCAGCTTCGCGGCCGCCCGGGTGAAGCTACGCTCTTTGGCGACCAACGCGAACGCGGCGAGATCGTTGTAATTCTCCATTCTATTTATTAGCCCCACTAATAAAGTCATGCGGATTATAGCACCTAATCTTATTACAGCGTCTGCGCTATTCTGCTTGCAACCAAGACATGCTTATAGGACAACACCATGCAAACCGTCACATTAAATAACGGTATTCAGATGCCTTTACTGGGGTTTGGCGTTTATCAGATGACCGATCCAACCGAATGCGAACGGGCGGTGATTGATGCCATTGAGAGCGGATACCGCCTCATCGACACCGCAGCCTCTTATCAGAATGAAGCCCAGGTAGGGAATGCGCTGCAACAAAGCGGCATTGCGCGCCATGAACTCTTCGTCACCACCAAGCTCTGGTTGCAGGACACCCATTATGAAGGCGCAAAAGCCCAGTTTGAGCGCTCGCTTAACCGTCTACAGCTTGATTACGTTGATTTGTACCTGATTCATCAGCCCTACGGTGATGTTCACGGCGCGTGGCGCGCGATGGAAGAGTTGCACCGGGCGGGCAAAATCCGGGCGATTGGCGTCAGTAATTTCCATCCCGATCGCCTGGCGGATCTGATGGCGTTTAACCCGATCGTTCCTGCGGTCAATCAGATCGAGGTCAACCCGTTTAACCAGCAACTTCATGCCGTGCCGTGGATGAACAGCCGTGCCATCCAGCCAGAAGCCTGGGCTCCTTTTGCTGAAGGCCGCAATGGCCTGTTTCAGAACCCACTCTTGTCAGAGATTGGCAAGAAATACGCTAAGAGTGTCGGCCAAGTGGTCCTGCGCTGGATCTATCAACGTGGCATTGTTTCGCTGGCGAAATCCGTTCGTAAAGAACGCATGATAGAGAACCTCAACGTACTGGATTTTGAACTCAGCAACGCGGAAATGACGCAGATAGCGGCAATGGATACGGCCACCAGTGCCTTCTTCTCTCATCGCGATCCGGCGATGGTTGAGTGGCTGACCAAGCGTAAACTGGATGTTTAATCACCCACATACTCCGTGCAATAGGAAGGATTCGTCACATGCAAAAACGTACTCTTGGCAATTCGGGGTTGGAAGTTTCAGCATTAGGATTGGGATGTCTGGGGCTAAGCCACGGATCGTACCGATCCCTGCAACCACCAAACTCCACCGCCTGGAAGAAAACCTGGGTGCGGCTGAGATCATACTGAATAACCTTTAGCTTCAAAGCATTACCACCACGCTAGAAACGGTTCACGTTCAGGGGAAACGTTACCCTGCGGCATTACAGGCGCGGGTTGGGCGTTAGCCGTGCCTTGGCATTCGTTATTGGTCTGAAACGGACATTGCCCTCAGTTCCTGGGGTGAACTGCTCTCCCTCAACTTCCCTCTGGGGGACGGTTGTCTTTAATCAGTAATTTCTGCCCAGGGAAATCGATAAGGACTACGAAGTTTTTGAAGAAATTATTACCAATTAAACCATCCGTTTCCATATGCTCAAATGCACCGTCTAGCAGTACCGCATTCAACTTGATATTTTCTGTGCCCATCCCGTCAAGTTTGAACTCAGTTGCCTCGCACCCTTTATTGTCCATTTCTGGCATCAGGGTCTGGCAAGAGAGGCGAGTAAACGAAGATTTAAGCCTATCTTTCCAAAAAACCGATACCGTTGCGCCGGTATCCAACACCATGTTGTAGCGCTGCAAACGCTGCGAAACATTGACCACAAGGCCTTCTTGCGTAAGCTGTAGCGGCAAGGCAAGCCAACCGTCTGATACGTTGACGTTCAATGCTTGTACATCATCAGCCACTGACAAATTCTGGCCTTTATAATCAATCAGTACCACCTTTCCCTTGAATAAGTTCAGGCCAATAACCATTGACGTAGGGATATGCCCATTGGGAATTAAAACCATCCCCCAAGGGGTTAACGACACCCCTTTAACGTCCTTAAATAGCATACCGTTGAGCGAAAGCTGTGGAATGTGGAATCGGTCATTGAGAAAGATTTTGCCTGTCAGATCTGTAGTGCGCTCTTTTTCAGGATCGATGACCAACCCAGAAAGTTGCGCCATGACGGCTTTCGATAAATGCAGAGCGATGGATGATCCCGTATCGATCGAAAACGTCTGGCGCTTCCCGTCG
Source organism: Serratia sp. YWN4 (assembly GCF_055790845.1). Lineage (NCBI taxonomy): Bacteria > Pseudomonadati > Pseudomonadota > Gammaproteobacteria > Enterobacterales > Yersiniaceae > Serratia > Serratia sp. YWN4. Next base: position 2,033,330 of record NZ_CM147696.1, on the reverse strand, counting down.
ATGTCAACCTGGGTCACCGGGAGAGAGGTGTCATCCAACTGAAAAGGCATCTGCATAACCTTTTCAGCGGCGGTGGCCACTAATGAGATCGCTGAAAATAAGAGGACGACTATCATCGCCGTAATGTGCCTATCCAGTAAAACATGCATACGTGTTTTCCAATTCAGAGTGTTTGCTGAGATCGAAGTCCCTAATTCACTATAGCGGTCATTGTCAGACCCTGAGCGGCAAAAGCTCTGGCAGCCATTAAAAATGGTGATGCTATCAGGCACAACCTATGAAACTGGCGGATGGTCAGTGAATGGAATTAAACACGCAGACTGGATGATAGAGCCGGGGAATATAAGACGCGCACCCCTTCCGCTTGAAAGGGGTGGCCTACGGGAAAGTATTTATTTAGCGGGTGCCGTCAACAAAGCATAACGGTTCAACAACTGCGTCAGCCTGCTGTCGATCTGGGTTTGCAATCCAGGTGAAACCTTACCCGCACGCTGTTGTTCTTCGAGCTGACGCAAGAGTTCCTCCAACGGCGGCGTGCGATTCATTGGCTGTTGCACGGCGAATACGACCGACTTCAGTTCTGAAACCGTCATGTAACGGCCACGCTGCTCGTCCAGCGAATTCAGCTTATCGGCCAACTGTTGCAGGCGGGTTTGCGCCTGATGCCAATCTTCCATCGCGGCTTTTGGCAACGCTTGTGCTTCGCGCTGCTGTTGCCACTGTTCCGCTAACTGTTTTACCTGCGGGCTCACCGGCCAAAGTGCGTGCAACTGTTGCACCAAGACGTTGCCGTAGTTCAGTGCCCAAAGCGGAGACAGTGCATCCAGCCGCAGCAGTTGTTCACCACTGGTTTGAGCCATCGTATCTTCAAGTCTGGCCAATTCAGCACGATGATCCGCTTGCTGAAGCTTCGCCAGTTGCCCCGGCTCCAACAACACGGGCAATGGCCTGACCATATTCCGCAATACCTGCTCAGTGCCAGACAGCCGAAGAGAAGCAATCCCCCACCAGGTAACGGCTCCGACCAGCACACTGATGATCACCCCCGCCAAAAAACCGTGCCACATCTTCCAGCGAGCGGGAGCGGGGGTAGGTTCAGGCTCCGGTTCGGGAGCAGGCAATGGCGCAGGAATTGGGGTAGGTGCTGGGGGTGGCACAGGCGCTGACTCCTTGATGATATACACCAACGGCGGCGATGCTGCACTTTCCTGTTGGAACGCCCCTTCCGGCTCAATCCGAATTTCAGTCGCCTGTGACGTTGCAGTGGCGGCCGACTCCAGGCTTTCCAGCCGCAATGCGGCATGGTGCATCTGATTGCGCAGGTTATCCAGCTTGCTGAGGTGCTTCAGATCCAGGCGTTGCAACACGTAGCACACATGCTCCAGCACTTTCTCAATACGGTAAATCTGCGCCAGATCGCCATATTGGAACTCCTGCGTGCGCAACACCTGCTGCAAGCGAGCGACCAACCAGGCCAGAATCTCTACCCTGGCGTGCGTTTGCTGCGGCCAAAAGACCGGCCACTGGTGCGTGAGCAACCCATCGATCAGTTGCAGCCCTTCATGAATGCCAGACAAACCAGAACGTTGCGTGCGTGCCAGCGTAAACCACGCGACCGTTTGCAGTTCCACGCCATTCTGCCGGAACAATGTCATACAGAGTTGTTCAACCTTGCCCCAGTGTACATCCGGGCGCGCCGGGTGACTCAGCTTGGCGATTTCCTCTTTCAGCGTGGCGAACTCTGCCAGAGTACGTGGATCGCCACCGGTTTTGATGCTGTTTCCTGATGATAATGCGCTCATTCAGTTACCTTATTCCATACGCTGTTGTTTTTTTAGATGCCGAACCAATACTCGCCCTTCCGGCACAAACTCAGTGCCGTAACGCACCAGCCCTACCCCTTTCAATTCGGCATCAATGGCATAGTTCAAATGCCCTGGCTGAGTTTCGGGCAGCAGAATAACCCTGATGCTTTTCAGTCGCGGCTCATATTTCAGCAAAGTATGCGAAAGCGTGGTCATCAGCGTATGCGCCGTGCCGGGCATCCCCTGCAATATTTTGCTCATATCCGGCAAACCATAATCAGTCAGATGGCTAAGCGTGCCCGCCCGACAGTTAAGAATGCGCTGCATGTTATCGAGTACCGAGAGGATCACCTGGTCCTCTTCACTGACCTGGTGCAGGCCCAGCTCACCAGAGAAATTGCCGGTGAGCATTTCATACAGGGAAGGATTCAATGAGGTCATGGGTTAATCCTTCAGGGGGAGCAGCGTTAAGCCTTTGCTCAGCGCTAACGTGCGGGGTCTATCTGGATCAAGCTCTTCGCGCGGGATCACATAGCGCCAGTCATTTTTGGTCAGATCCGGGGCGCGGAACAGCCCCACCACTGCAACAAAATTCGCCTCTTTTTCCAGGGGCATATCCAGGCTGGCAGAACCACCGGGCTTAACCACCACTTCACGGCTGGCCAACAGATCGGCGTTGAGTACATCATCGCCCCTCAGCAGCAGGCTTTGATAGTCCGCTTTGTCAAAGGCTTTGCGGTCGCGTAGCTGATAAATACGCACCACCGTCGGTAATGATGTGCCGTCATCCCCAGCCGTGTTAAGCGCGGCGCGACTAGCAAAATCAAGATGCAATGTTTTGATCTGTTTATAAAATATTGAACTGGCAACAGACTTGGTGCCTTCCGCAACCTTTTGCGTCAGGCCACAGCCCGTCAACATCAATACCAGAATCACGCCTGACACTAATGGCGCGGATTTAATAGCGATATTTGACATCGGAATCTCTCTACTGCGGTATTCGGGGCAAGTCATGCCCCTGAAAACACCAGCACCTCTGTTGCTCTTTCTGCCACGTTTCACTAACCACACAATACGGCAGCACGTGCCGGATCGATGGCCACCAGTCCACTCAGCAGCAGTTCCATCTGGCGAGCCAGTTCGGCTTTATCTGCGTCACCGCGCTGGGCTTTCATGCGCAGCAATTTCAGCCGCCGGGCCTTCACTTCAAACATCAGTGCAGGCTCCCACTGGCTTAGCGTAAAGAGTTCCACCGGGCCATCCAGTTCACTCAGCAAATGCAGCGCCATCTCATTCTTGCCGTATTGCTCGGCGACGCGCGCCATCAACAGCCGCAGCAACCAGCGTTGACGATGCGTGTGGATCCCTGGGCGGCCAGCCAGCCAGCCCAATGCGGCCTCAATACCATCACTGTCTGCCTGGGCAAGCGCTTCCGGTTCCAATGCCAGGATATCGCTATCTTCGCCCGCAACCGCTGTGGCATTCTCTGGCAGCCAGGCGGAGGAACTCCCCTGCACCTGCTGCTCAATCCACGCCATCGTGACTTCATCGGCGAAAGGTGTGCCATCGGCATAGGCCAGCTTTTGCAGGCCCGGTAAACGCTCCAGCAGCATTGCCAGATCGTTTTTGATAATGTCTGCCCACAGATCATAGGGATGACCATGCTTGCTCAACCCTTGATAGGTGTACCACTGCAAATCAAGCCAGAAATGATTCACCCCTTCGGCAAACATGCTTTCCGTCCGCTCCAGCAATTCGCCCCAACTTTGTTGCAGGTAGAGGCGCTTTAGCTGGGCGCGGTATTCGGTACGCGGTGCCACCAGCCGGGTCAGGCCAGCGCTGTCTTGCGGAGGGAGCTGATGCACGGTGTCCCAACGGACGCTTTTCATCAATCTTGAGCCAGAAAGCCACCCTTGTGGCTGCTCGCGCAGATAACGTGCCAACTCTTTCGCCTGATCCAGCAGATCGCGCCCGGATTGCACCTGACGCAGGCTGGGTAAGTCCTGCTGCCGAACCTGCGTAGGCGTGCTTTCTTGTGCCCCGCTATTTTGTGGCACCAGCGCATCCATGCCGCCCGACTGGGCCAACCGGTTATCCAACGCGCTGTAGAGCCCGGCAAATGAAGGCCGATCCTGTTCCGGCCAACGGCTAAAAGCATGATCAAGCAATGCCAGCGCGGCTACGGCGCGTTCGAAATCGGCTTTTTCGATTTCCGGGTAACGCATCAGGCTATCTTGTACCTTGCCGCCTGCCAGCCATTCCAACGCCACTTTCCGGCTGTTGGCGCGCGGGGGTAACAAGGCTTCGCCATATTGTTCAACCAGCCCTGCCAACAGCGTTAGCCCATCCGCCAGCCCTGCTTCGCCATCACGGTGCAAACGCGCCCACAGGTAATAAGTGACCACCCGCACATCTTTGCAACTGGTGGTCAGCAGCTTCTCGGCCAATTGGCAAATCAGATCGGTGTCTGCACCTGAGAGCTTGTTCACCTCTTCGCGCATACGCTGAAAATCGTCGTCATAACCCGGATCGTCGCCAACCGGTGCATCTGCTGCGATAGGTTCCAGCCAGCGCTGCCATAATACGGCTGCCTGTTTGGCTTCATCCAACACATCACGATCTTTAAAACACGCGGCGATAAGCTGTGTCAGCATCATTCCACCTCCGCAGTGAGGCCATCAATGGTCGGGGCTGCCGGTGTATTACCACTGACATCGAATATCTTGGTCGGCAAAGTAAAACCTCGTCGTTTCAATAGCACCAGTAACACAGAAAAGAGTGAGTCATCTTGGGCATCACGCTGTCTGCGCAATGTTCGGATCGTCAAACGCCAGCGTAATGCCCTCTTCATCGTTATACCCCAACAGCAGGTGTTGCGGTTTCTGATGCTGTGCCAACTGTTGCAGCAATTGCTGACTCAATACCGGCAGGATCTGCTGATTCAGCAGGCTGTCAATGTTGCGCGCACCGCTGTCTGGCAGCAGGCAGGCAGCAACCAGCGTATCGTACAGGCTTTCTTCGATAGTGCAGTTCAACCCATAGTGACGTTGCAGGCGCTGAGCAACCTGTTCGAGTTTAATTTCCACGATATTGCGCAATGCCGAAGCGGCCAGAGGGCGATAAATCACCGTTTGGAAACGGGCCAGTAAGGCGGGTTGGAAATGCTCGCGCAGGATTGGGCGCAACAATTCGTGCAAAGTGGCATCCGGTGCTTCGGGTTGCTCATCCAGCAGTTGCATAATGTGATCGCTGCCCATATTGGCGGTCATCAGAATCACGGTGTTGCGGAAGTCGATTTCACGGCCTTCGCCATCGCGCATAAAGCCACGATCGAACACCTGGTAGAACATGTTCAGCACATCACGGTGGGCCTTCTCGACTTCATCCAGCAACACTACGCTGTATGGGCGCTTGCGTACCGCTTCGGTGAGCACGCCGCCTTGGCCATAACCGACATAACCCGGCGGTGAACCTTTCAACTGGGAAACGGTATGCGCTTCCTGGTATTCCGACATGTTAATCGTGATGAGTGCTTTTTCGCCGCCAAACAGGCTATCTGCCAACGCCAGTGCCGTTTCGGTTTTACCCACACCGCTCGGGCCAACCAGCAGGAAGACGCCCAGCGGGCCATTCTCTGGCGTAAGGCCGGTTTTGGACGCTCGGAGGCGTTGAGCCAGTGCCAACAGCGCTGCGTCCTGGCCAACCACACGTTGACCGAGACTCTGCTCCAATTGCAGCAGGTTAGTTTGCTCGTCTTTCAGCAAGCTGCCCAACGGCACCCCGGTCCAATCGGCAATTACCGTCGCCACGGTACGGGCATCGACATCCAGTGACAGTAAACGAATGTTATTTTGCAGTTCATTCAGTTGGTGTTGCAGTTGCGCACGCTCCACCGAACGGCTGAGATCTTTGCGCAGCTCCAGTAGCTGCTGGGTTAGCGCTTTTTCCTGCTGATACTGTTTTTCCAGCTCGACCTGTTGCTTTTGCAACACTTCACGCCAATCGGTGATATCTGCCAAACGGGCCGGATCGGCATCCGAACTCAGCACCAGATCCTGTTCAATGGCCTGCTGCTCCATGTCTAGCGCCATCAGTTCGGAGCTGACCTGCATCAATGGCTGTGGCTTGGTATCCAGGCTCATGCGTACCCGCGCACTGGCGGTATCCAGCAAATCGACCGCTTTATCCGGCAGTTGACGGCCCGTCAGATAGCGGCGCGACAGCGTCACTGCGGCTTTTACCGCTTCATCGGTGATGTGTACACCATGGTGTTTGGCATAGCGATCTTTCAGGCCACGCAGCATCAGGCAGGCTTTCTCATCATCCGGTTCGTCCACTTTCACCATCTGGAAGCGGCGTTCCAATGCGGCATCACGCTCGAAATATTGCTTGTATTCCGACCAGGTGGTGGCGGCGATCGTGCGCAGCTCGCCACGCGCCAGTGCTGGTTTAAGCAGGTTGGCCGCATCGGCGCCCCCCGCCTGATTACCTGCGCCAATAATGGTATGCGCTTCATCAATAAACAGCAGGATCGGGTTCGGCGATTGCTGCACCGCGGCAATCACGTTTTTCAGGCGTTGCTCAAACTCCCCTTTTACACCGGCTCCTGCCTGCAACAGCCCCAGGTCCAACGTGCGTACGCTGACCGTTTTCAGGCTGTCCGGCACGTTACCTTCGGCAATTCTCAAGGCCAACCCTTCAACCAATGCCGTTTTACCCACCCCAGGCTCACCCACCAGAATCGGGTTGTTTTTACGACGGCGCGAAAGGATATCCACCATCTGGCGGATTTCGTTATCACGCCCGAATACCGGGTCAATTTCGTTGGCCTTGGCTTTGGCGGTGATATCCTGTGTGAACTTGTCCAACACCGCCAGCAATGCTTCATTGGGCATTGGTGAGGAAACCAAAGGATCCGCCACAGACTCTGACTCTTGCTGGGGCAAAGCAGAAGGATAACGCCCCAGTTCAGCCTGTTGCTGTAACTCCGGGCGCTCATCGGACTGGGCATCCAGCAAAGGACGCAGGCGCTTCAATTGACCTGGGCTCAGGCTCAATAGCGGCCACAGGCCATCGGTCGCCAGCTGCGAAGGCTTTGCCATCAGCGCACCCAGCAGGTGAACGCTGCGAATTTGCTGAGCATCTTCATCCAAAGATGCCGCCAGCCAAGACTGCTTGATCAGGTTCAACAAGGCGGCCGAAAGATGTGGGCGGCTACGGACCGAGCGTGGCAAAGTGTCAAGATTTGCCAACAGCGATTGCCACACACCGTCCATATCCCACTCATAACGGCGAGCCAATACGGTAATATCCCCCTCACCCAATTCCAACAGTTTGAGCAACCAGTGTTCAATGGTAATTTCCGCGTGGGCACGGGTCTGGCACAAGGTTGCCGCAGCTTCCAAGGCCTGCGCGCAATGAGAATTTAACCGGCGTAATAAAATAGCTGACTGATTTTCCATAGTTCCTATCCCTGTTTTCCCGTCATGCTCGGGCACACTACCGCCCGCAGCCGTTAACCGAGGCCCATAAGGTTATCTGATAAAAGTACGTTGTCTTTGCCTAATGCCTGCAACAGACCCTAGGAAAAAACAACCAATAAAAAGCAGACGGTAACACCGTCTGCTCCAACCTTTACGCGGTAGCGCGTTCATTCCAAGCATCGGAATGAATGATGTTGCCATCTTTGTAAGTCCAGGTGATTTTTTCGTAGCGCAGTTCCACCAGTTCCAGGTGATTGTGTTTCTCTTTGCCTGGATCTTTGATGTCGTGCATCTTCGGTGCCACTTTCACTACTTTGACGTTATCCAGTTTGGTATTGAAATACTCAACTTCCTGGCCAGCATCATCAATGCGGTACCACTTAAACTCAGCCGTTTTCAGCGTTTGGCCGGTGGTCACCGCTTTGTACAGGTATGGGCTGGACGCATCGATTTCCTTGGTAAATACGAAAGGTGTATGGATACGAGTTCCGGTCAGCTTGCCAGTGTTATTGTCAGTCGGGATGTACAGGCTATGATCCTGTGCCACCACTTCGATGCTCCCTTCGCGACTTTGTACGTCCACAGAACCTTTAATGTCCGCACCGCCATCGTCCTTCAGCCACAGATAGACTGGAATTGCCATGTTTACTCTCCTTGATTATCAAAACCGCCCGCGTGTTCCGGCGGCGTTACACTGCCCGGCCCCTGACAGGCATTCGCCTGAGGCACCAGACTAATTTCTACTCTTCGGTTTGCTGCCCGCCCTTCGTCGGTATCGTTAGAAGCGATAGGTCGGGTTGCGCCATACCCCTGCACGGCAAAGCAGGTTGGTGAAACATCACTGGTCTGCAACATCCAGTCGCGTACCGATTCTGCACGCTTGAGAGACAGCATTTGATTCGCCTTCTCATCCCCGGTGATATCGGTGTGACCTGCCACCACAATCAGCCAGCCGGGCTTGGCTTTAATATTGATTAACGCTTCCACCAGCACTTTGGTGGAACCGGTTTTAAGCTGATATTTGCCCGTATCGAATAGCGACAGGCTATCCAGCAACACGGTTTGTGGTGCTACCTGTGCAGGTGCCGCTGGTGCATCGATTTTCTTTTCTTCCACCGGCGGTATGTAACCCCTGATGGCTGCCAATACCGGTTGCCGCAAACGCTCACCAGGATATAAACCCAGGCCAAGATTAAGAGGAGTGCCCTCACGGTAATAGTCATCAAGTTGCGCAGCATCAGCCCACAGAGCTTTCACCGCCCCCGCTTTGGCTTGAGTATCCGACATGGGAATAACCCGGTAGCGTTGCAAATCATCCGTAATCTGGCGTGACAGCGTGCGGTTTTGCCATGCGGAAGCATTCAAAGCGACCACCCCGGCCAGCGTGAATGCCCCTGCGGCATAAACCACTGCGCGGCGTCGCGGGGTAAAGCCGGATTGTTGTGGCAACAGACGCAATAACGGATCGGGGAAAGGCAATGAGGCGTTTTCATCACTTTCGTTACTGCTTTCTTCGCGGTTAAGCGTGGTTTTTTCCGTCAACCACTGTTGCCAGAGATTGGAAGCTGGCAATTCAGGCACCGCCGGAAAAAACGTCAATGCCAGCGCCAAAGGTGAACAAATCGGCATAGACTGTTCACGCGTTAAGCATTGCGGCAGGATCTGTTGCGCTATCCACTGCGCCCAGCTTTCAACCTCTATTGCCCGGAAGAGCTTCTGAGTTTGCTCAACGCTTTCCCCTTGCGCCACCCACTGCGCTAAAGGTTGTGCAGAGTGCCCGTTATGCCAGACAGTGGCTGAAGGTTGGCCAGCCTTGAACTCAAACCATTCAACCTGATCGGCTGCAACATCAGATGCCGCACCCACTGGCAGATAGCTGCATAGCAGCGCGGGGACATCCGTCCCTGTTACGCGACGCATACGGGATAACTGATGGCGAAAAGTTTGTACTCGATTCGCCAATACCGCCAAGTCATTATGCTGTGATGGATTAACCAGCAACAGCGCGCTAAGTTGTGTTGCCCACTCAGGACGCAGGTTGAGCAATGCGGCTGCCGCTTCGGACAGCATCGGCAGCTCAGACACCGCCAAATAGCAGCCTTCCGGTGTTTCTCGCACCGCTACACCAGCAAACATCTGTTCCAGCCCATCGCCGCAGACCAATACGACAGGTTGACGATAGCGTTCAGCCGGAAGATGAGTTAGCCAGGCGGCGTTTATATCAGATTCAACCCGTGCGGAAACACCTGAACGCCCCCCCCAGATCAACGCAACAAGGGTAATAACAATAATCACCACGGCCCCGGTGAGTTGGCCCATTGGGGTCAGTGGTAAATAGCCCAGGCACAAGACCAAAACCAACACCCCGATCCAGAGCCATAACAATCGCCTCAGTATCACGCTCACTCAGCGCCCCCTGGTAACAAGGTCGTGAGAAATTCCTGCAAATGCATATGCAACATCCACCAACCACCTGCCAGCACTAACGAAGCCAGGAAAAGCCAGAAAACAGCCGACTGGAATAAACGGTATTGACGCCGTGGCCGGGCATCCACCAGCAGAGGCGGTTGCAGGGCGATATCGTAGGCAGCCACTTGCTCACCAAGAGCCGTCATCAATTGCTCACGCGGTTGCTGCTGCGACTGGCCGTGATAAACACCTTCGAACCCTAATCGTAATACCCGATAAAAACAGGTCAGCACGGCCGGATCCGACGCAGGTTCGCGTAACACCTGACGCATGCGCTCATACAAGAGTTCACCGGCTTGCAGCGTGTTGAAAAAATGCGTCTGTAACGGTGTCTGGATCCAGGTGGCATACCCTGCGTCCTGCTTTCCGCGCCCGAGAACGGTTTCATCCAGCAACGCGCATTGCGCATAGGTGATATGTTCAATACTTTCGGCGCTGTAACCCGCCTCAGTTAAGCGGTTTTGAGTCTCTATAACCTGCTGTAGACAACGTTGATAAAGTGCCACACCCTGCTGGGCGGGTACTCCTCGCCGCAACTCCACCACGATCAACCAGGTGTCATAGAGCAGGCTATCGATAGAAAGATCTTTGATTGGTTTCATGAGCGCAGTACCGCAAAGAGTTCAAGTTGCACATCTGGCAATGTACCCGGCACATAGAACGCACAGATTCCTGCCTCCAACATGCTTTTTGCCGCTGGATGCGTCAGATCAAAGGCGAAATACTGATTCTCCAACCGCAAAGGAATAGCCGCTGGTACATGACTCAGTGGAATCAGCGGCACGCCGTTAAGTGCGATATTGACGATATTATTGACGTCGTCTGGCGTCCCGACCTTACACAACAGCGGGAACTGACGTTGCAGCAGGTGTGCAGGCAAACTGGAGCGTACAGATAAGTAGAAGTCAGCTTCGTCTCGCAAACGGGGATCGTTGAGTGAGGCTTTCCACTGATTCTCGCGCACTTTCTCCAACGCAATCGCAATAACCCGCGATGGCAGGCTGGCCTCCAGCAAGGTGCTGATCAGGTCAAATAGCGGAGGAAAAACGCCGGTCAAGTTTTCGTGCTGATAAGCCGGGATCGCCTCCATATCATGCTCAAGTGAGAAGGTCAGCAAAGCACCGGCCAGCTTCACCAGTTCGCGATAGATAATCTCTGGATGTAGAGCGGGGTGCGCCAGGAAGTCGTTCAGGACTGGTTCCTGGGTATTCAGCGCATTGAGCAGCCAAAACAGCGACACATCCGCCACGGCAAAATCTGCCATACGCTGGTTGCTTTCACGGCGCATGCCCATAAGGCGGGTACGCTTCGCCCGTAACTGGACCAACAGGCTGTCCAGCCGATCCAACAAACCCTTATGCGCGTTAAAACTCAGCAACGGTGGGACAAACTGCGGATCAACCACCCAATTGCCCTGCCCATCCTGCATCAGTCTGGCCAGCGGGCAGGTCAGGTAATCGCCATTCTCTTCAGAATCAAAACGCAAGGTTAATGCCAGGCGCTCAACCGCGATGGATTCCGCCTCATGACCAAACAGGTCCTGAGCGGCTACCCACTCCTGACGATAACGTATCGGACGCTCTGCCCTTTCTTCCATCATCAGGCAGTTGCCGCCGTTGGCATGCAGCAACGGCAGCGCTAACAAGACCTCAACGCTACGTTGAGGCCCAGTCAGTATCTGTGTTAAATCAATTGCAGGTGGCAGGTTATCCGTCACGTCAGTGTCAATCAAACTCCCGTCCGGCAGACGCAAACGGAGGTGCTGTGCCTTCAATCGATTAAGACGCAGCGCATCTTGATCAAATTCGGCACACAGCACCCCCCAAGGATGATTCAACGACAGATGCGCCAGGCAGTCATTAACATAACTTTCCCAACGCGCCTGCTGCTGAAATTGTTGAGGGGACAAAAACGCCCCCTCCGTCCACAACGGACGTAAGATTTTCATAACCTGCTGCTCCCGTATGCCGACTTAGGCTTTCGCTTTTGGCATTTGGGAAACCAGCGACAGATTGACGTCCATCCCTTCGACCTGGAAGTGCGGCACTGCATACAGCTTCACGCGGAAGAAGCCTGGGTTATCTTCAATGTCTTCCACTTCAACTTTGGCATCGCGCAGCGGATGAGAAGCCTGCAGATCGTCGCCTGGATCGGTCATTTCGGTCACCAGCCCACGCACCCAGTTGTTCAGTTCCAACTCCAGCAGGCGACGGTCTTTTGTCGTACCGATGTTTTCACGCTGAATCAGCTTCAGATAATGGGCAATGCGCGACAGCAGGAAGATGTATGGCAGACGTGAGTTGATACGGCTGTTGGCCGTGGCATCAGCGGTGTCATACAGCGCAGGTTTCTGCGTGGAGTTGGCCGAGAAGAAGCAGGCGTAGTCACGGTTTTTGTAGTACGACAACGGAATAAAGCCCAGGTTGGCGAATTCAAACTCGCGAGTTTCCGGGATCATCACTTCCGATGGGATTTTCACCTGATTGCCCGTGCCCAGGTCATATAGGTGGATTGGCAGATCGGTTACTGCGCCGCCAGCCTGTGGCCCACGGATCTGTACACACCAGCCGTTCTTGATAAAGCTTTTCACCATGTTGGCGGCAAAAGCGAACGAAGCGTTGGTCCACAGATATTTTTCATGATCCGGGCCTTTCACTTCTTCGACATAGTTGAAGCTACGTACCGGCACCGTATCCGGGCCATACGGCAGACGACCCAGCACGCGTGGCATGGTCAGGCCGATATAGCGGGCATCGTCGGTATCACGGAAGGATTTCCACTTGATGTACTCGGCACGATCGAAGTAGTTACCGATGTCTTTGATGGCGGCGACTTCTTCCATGCTGGATTTACCAAAGAACGCCGGGCCGACCGCGCCAATAAACGGCATATGCGCAGAAGCAGACACTTTGGAGATGTTACGCAGCAGGGCAATGTCCTGTGGGCCTGCGTCGAACTCATAGTTGGAAATCACCGCACCGATCGGCTCACCACCTGGGGTGTCATATTCCTGAATGTAGGCATGGCGATACATTCCGCTCTGAATGATTTCTGGAGAATCTTCGAAATCCTGGCGCAGATCTTCCTTAGAAATATCCAGCACTTCAATTTTCACGTTCTGGCGGAAATCAGTACCGTCAACCAGTTGCTTCAGGCCACGCCAGGCAGATTCCACTTTCTGGAATTCCGGGTGGTGCATCACCACGTCCAGTTGGCGGCTGATCATCTGATCCAGTTCGGCAATGTGGTGATCCAGCAAGGTCTTATCCAGACGCTCCACTTTCTGACCAGACTGCTTCAGGCGCTCGAGGAATACCTGAACCGCTGCGGTGACACGCTCGTCAGCAGTGGTTTCGGACAGTGCAGTATTATCTTGATAGGCATCCAGATCGCCCAGTGCGGAGACTGGCGTCAGGTTGATTTTTTCAAACAAGGAAGCATAAACGCTGCCTTCCTGTGGACGTTCCAGCACGGTGGTCTGGCTTTCCTTGGTGTTTTCAGTATTTACAGACATCAGCATACTCTCGTGTTAATCCAGCTCAGGGTTTACGCTTCTTTCGGGGCAAGCGCGGCCAGTTCAGCGCGCAGGTCAGCGCTTAACGATTCGTCTTTAAGAATGGCTTCCAGCTCTTTACGGAAGGTCACGTTATCCAGGAGGTTGGATTTGAGATCGCGCAGCAGATTGCGCATGGAAAGGAGAGCACGCAGTTGCGGAATGTTGCGCGCCACCTGCTCTGGCTCGAAATCTTTCATTTCTTTGAACGTCAGGGCGATATTTTCTTCGCTCTTATCCCCTGCCAAGGTGTTTTCTACGATCAACCTGACTGAAGGGTTGAATTCCGCCAGCACGCTGTCGAAGTTATTTTTGTTGACGGAGATTTTTTCGCGCTCAGACAACGCACGATGTTCCTGCCCGTTGCTGTAATCACCCATCACCATGAGTTTGAGAGGCAGCTCAACTTTTTTCTGTGCGCCACCGGTGTGGAGGTCGAGTTTAATGTTTACGCGCGCGCGTGGTATCTCATTTTGGTAGCTGGAGGAGGCCATAACAGTCCTTATTCACTGAACGATTTAAGTAAGGACTGCCTGTTGGGGTGTTGAGCACAACGGCAATCCTTGCCAGACAAAAGCGTCAAACAGATGTTGCTATGCATTAACGACATGAACGCAGGATACTCATTCATTTCAAGAATGAATACACATAAATACATCAAGTATATTTACGAAATAGCACAAAAAAGCGTGACGAATTTAAGCCACTGCAAAACATAAGATAATCTTAAGGAGATTATTATGTCAATATCAATTTTCCCATCAGATATAAGACTAGTGAGTTTTATTTGCTAAATAATATGTCTTATTATTTAAGAAAAATCCAACCATAACACCAGAAATGCGCACTGTATAAGGATCTGATTAATCAGGTTTCCGCATTTCGCTATTGAATCATTTAAAAGCACATTCTCATCTATTTTTCCTGAAAGTGATCTACATCAAGAAATTATGCGTACGAATAACGAAAAATAGCCAAAAATAATTCACCATATGAATTATTTTCATGATTAAAATTCACAACATGAATAATTCAAGTTTCACCATAAGAACCCTATTATAAATTATGAGCGCTAATTGTTTATGGCATCCATTAATATTCCAAAAATATTCATCCCCGCCTGGTTATAATTGCAGCACGGTTTTAACTTTCCTGCCTAATTTTGCTTTTCGCCATGAAAAAAGCTTATTTGCCGAATTTTTGAACAGCGAATCATCTCACCTACTGTAGTGGCATACATTCGACACCTGCATTACGCTATGCTGACGTATCGCAAGAACCAAGGAAAAGCTATGAATAACAACCCAAATACAGCTCTAACGGCCTCACAAGCCCTCGATAAACTCGAGGCGATGTACGATGCATCGGTTTGCGCGCTACGAGGAGCCATCAAGGATTTCATCATTCATGGCACTCTACCAGACGAGAAAGCCCGCGCAGAAGGGCTGTTTTCTTACCCGGAATTGCGCGTCCGCTGGGATGGCGAGCCACCTAATAGCCCCAGAGCACGCGCCTACGGCCGATTTACCCGGCCCGGTAACTACACAACGACCATCACTCGACCACAGCTATTTCGCCATTATCTTTCGGAACAGTTGGCATTGTTAGAAAGCGAATATGCCGCAGTCATTGAAGTGGTTGCCTCTAAACAGGAAATCCCCTTCCCTTATGTGATTGATGGTTCTGATCTCACGCTGGATCGTTCGATGAGTGCGGGGATAACCAAACATTTCCCTACGACTGAATTGGCCCAGATCGGCGATGAGAATGCGGATGGCCTGTTTTCTTTTGCCACCCATTTGCCGCTTTCACATTTTGATGCACTACGTACAGATTTCTCTTTGGCACGCCTGCGGCATTATACCGGCACGTCGGTAGAACATTTCCAGCCTTTCGTGCTGTTTACCAATTATACGCGCTATGTGGATGAGTTTGTACGTTGGGCATGCCGCCAGATTGCCAATCCAGCCAGCCCTTATGTGGCGCTTTCCTGCGCGGGTGGCCACTATGTCACCGCACAAACTCCTAACCCAGAGCAGACAGTGTCAGATCTCGCCTGGAAGAACCACCAAATGCCCGCTTATCATCTGATTGCTCGTGATGGGCAAGGGATCACGCTGGTAAATATCGGCGTCGGCCCATCTAACGCCAAAACCATCTGCGATCATCTGGCCGTATTGCGCCCTCATGCCTGGCTGATGATTGGTCACTGTGGTGGTCTGCGCGAAAGCCAATCGATCGGTGACTATGTTCTGGCTCATGCTTATCTGCGTGACGACCACGTCCTCGACTCGGTACTGCCACCAGATATCCCTATCCCAAGCATCGCGGAAGTACAGCGCGCACTTTACGACGCCACCAAGACAGTCAGCGGTATGCCAGGTGAAGCGGTTAAGCAACGTTTACGCACCGGCACGGTGGTCACCACAGACGATCGCAACTGGGAACTGCGATATTCCGCCTCTGCATTGCGCTTTAACCTGAGCCGAGCCGTGGCAGTGGATATGGAGAGTGCCACCATTGCCGCTCAGGGTTACCGTTTCCGGGTTCCTTACGGCACCTTGCTGTGCGTTTCTGACAAACCGTTGCATGGCGAGATCAAACTGCCGGGCCAGGCAAACCGCTTCTATGAAGGAGCAATTTCCGAACATCTGCAAATCGGAATTTGTGCGATCGAGTTACTACGTGCCGAAGGTGAACATTTGCATTCACGCAAATTGCGCACTTTCAACGAACCGCCTTTTCGTTAAATGTCCGGCAGCCTTACTGCTTTTTACCGTACCCATGCTCTCCTGACTGCGGCAGGCTGCCATCTATCCTTCACGGCTTAACACTCTCACCAAAACTAAAAACCCCGCATGTCTCCATACGGGGTTCCGTTTTCTACTTTCGATGACTGGACTCAGTGAGCCGCAGCGGCGCTGCTAGTATTAGCTGGCATGACATCCAGGATCCGTACGTTATAAACCATGGTTGCACCCGGTGGAATATCCGGTGCCATCCCTTTATCGCCATAGGCCAGTTCCGGTGGAACCACTAACGTCATGCTGCCATGGTTTTTCAGCTTATTGATTGCCTCACGGAACAGCGGCGGATAAGCACTCAACGGTTGTGAAATAGATGTGCCTGCCAGATCCATATCTTTGATCACCTTGCCATCGGTCAGGCTTTCTTTAACCACAACGGCAACCGTATCTGTATCACTGATGGTTCCATCACCTTTATAGTCTACACGGTAGTAGAAACCCTGCGGTGATTGAACAACCCGAGCCTGTTTCTTGAATTTATCGATATATTTTTTGCCTGCTTGTTCATTCTTTGTTTTCACTTGCTTGTGCTGGGTATTTAACTCCAACTCACTTTCATACAGCGCTTTAGCGATTTGCTCTTTATTCATTTTAATCTGACCACTGAGCGTATCGGCAACGCCCGCCAACGCCAATTGCCGATCAACATCAACACCCTGCGACTTTTTGCTCTCAAGCAAACTCACAATGTCGTTACCCAATGAAGTACCGATAGCATAATCACGTTTTTCCTGATCGGTTTTAGGCTCCGATAAGGTAGCTACGCTTGCAGGCGGCGTTTTCTGCTCACCATTTTTGCTCTGTGCCGTCAGTTGCTCTTGCAACTTGGCACTCGCCTGCTGGCTTTCCTGCACGGTTTGTTGCAACTGTGCCAACTGCTGTGCTTTCTGTTCGCTGTCTTTGGTTTGTGCCGTCAACTGTTCTTGCAACTTGGCACTCGCCTGCTGGCTTTCCTGCACGGTTTGTTGCAGCTGTGCCAACTGCTGTGCTTTCTGTTCGCTGTCTTTGGTTTGTGCCGCCAGTTGCTCTTGCAGTTTGGCGCTCGCCTGTTGGTTTTCCTGTAGCGTTTGTTGCTGCTGTTTCACCTGCTGCGCTTTCTGATCGCTGTCTTTAACCTGAGCGGCAAACTGCTCCTGTACTTTAGCTAGCGACTGCTGGTTTTCCTGCAACGTTTGCTGCAATTGTTTCACCAACTGAGTTTTCTGATCACTGTCTTTGGTTTGCGCAGCGAACTGCTCTTGTAACTTAGCCAACGCCTGTTGGCCCTGTTGCAGTTGTTGCACCTGCTGAGTCTTCTGCTCATTATCCTTGACTTGCGCGGCCAGTTGTTCTTGTAGCTTGGCGCTCGCCTGCTGATTTTCCTGTACAGTTTGCTGTAGTTGTTTCACCTGCAATGCTTTCTGTTCGCTGTCTTTGGTTTGCACCGTCAGTTGATCTTGCAGCTTGGCCAATGACTGTTGACCTTGTTGCAACTGTTGTACCTGCTGAGTCTTCTGCTCATTATCCTTGGTCTGCGCGGCCAGTTGCTCCTGAAGTTTGGCGCTCGCCTGTTGGTTTTCCTGTAGCGTTTGCTGCAACTGTTTCAATTGCTGGGCTTTCTGTTCGCTGTCTTTGGTCTGCATGGCAACCTGCTCTTGCAACTTGGCCAGCGCCTGTTGACCCTGTTGCAGCTGTTGCACCTGCTGAGTCTTCTGCTCATTATCCTTGGTCTGCGCAGCCAGTTGCTCCTGAAGTTTGGCGCTCGTCTGCTGATTTTCCTGCAACGTTTGCTGCAACTGTTTCAGTTGCTGAGCTTTCTGCTCACTGCCCTTGGTTTGTGCCATCAGTTGCTCTTGCAGCTTGGCCAATGACTGTTGACCTTGTTGCAACTGTTGTACCTGCTGGTTTTTTTGCTCGTTATCCTTGGTCTGCGCGACCAGTTGTTCTTGCAGTTTGGCCCTCGCCTGTTGGTTTTCCTGTAGCGTTTGCTGCAACTGTTTCAGTTGCTGCACTTTCTGCTCACTGTCCTTGGTTTGTGCCATCAGTTGCTCTTGCAGCTTGGCCAGCGCCTGTTGGCCCTGTTGCAGTTGTTGTACCTGCTGGTTTTTTTGCTCGTTATCCTTGGTCTGCGCGACCAGCTGTTCTTGCAGTTTGGCGCTCGCCTGCTGACTTTCCTGCAACGTTTGCTGCAACTGTTTCAGTTGCTGCACTTTCTGCTCGCTGTCTTTGGTTTGCGCCGTCAGTTGCTCTTGCAGCTTGGCCAATGACTGTTGGCCCTGTCGCAGTTGTTGCACCTGTTGAGCTTTCTGCTCGTTATCCTTGGTCTGCGCGGCCAGCTGTTCTTGCAGCTTGGCGCTCGCCTGCTGACTTTCCTGCAACGTTTGTTGCAACTGTTTCAGTTGCTGCGCTTTCTGATCGCTGTCTTTGGTTCGCGCGGCGAACTGCTCCTGCAACTTGACCAGCGCCTGTTGGCCCTGTTGCAATTGTTTCACCTGCTGCGTCTTCTGCTCGTTATCTTTGATCTGCGCAGCGAGTTGATCTTGCAACTTAGTCAGCGCCTGCTGATTCTTTTGCTCGCTATCCTTGGCCTGTGCGACCAAGTTTCCCTGCAGCTTGGTATTGGCCTGTTGGCTTTCCTGTAGTGTCTGTTGCAGTTGCTTGACCAGCAGCGCTTTTTGCTCGCTGTCTTTGGTCTGTGTCGCCAATTGTTCTTGCAGCTTGGCCAACGATTGCTGACTTTGTTGCAGTTGCTTCACCTGCTGGGTTTTCTGATCGTTATCTTTGGTTTGCGCCGTCAACTGCTCTTGCAGCTTCGCGCTGGTTTGCTGTTTTTCTTGCAACGCTTGTTGTAACTGTTTTAACTGCTGCGCTTTTTGATCGTTATCTTTAGATTGCGCCGCCAATTGTTCCTGTAGCTTGGTTAGCGCCTGCTGATTTTGTTGCAGTTGTTTCACCTGCTGGATTTTCTGATCGTTATCTTTGGTTTGCGCCACCAATTGTTCCTGGAGCTTGGCACTCGCCTGTTGCTTTTCCTGCAATGCTTGCTGCAACTGTTTCAGTTGCTGGGTTTTCTGCTCGCTGTCTTTGGTCTGTACCGCCAACTGCTCTTGCAGCTTAACCAGCGACTGCTGATTTTGTTGCAGTTGTTTCACCTGCTGAGTTTGCCGATCGTTCTCTTTGATTTGTACTGCCAATTGTTCTTGCAACTTGACAATGGTCTGCTGATTTTGTTGCAGCTGTTTTATCTGCTGGTTTTTTTGCTCACTCTCTTTGATTTGTGCTGCAAGCTGCTGCTGTAATTGAGCATTTTCCTGTTGGCTTTGCTTTATCTCCTGCTTCAACTGCGAGAGTTCTGCGGCAGATGATTGTTGCTGGGATTGTGCATTGCGCAAATGCTCAAGAGTCGCTTCCTGCCCACTGATCTTTGCCTTTAATTGGTTGATCGTGGCCTGCAATGCCTTCATTTCGCGGATGCGCCCACCACTACTTTCACTCGGCGATTTTGCCAGCACATTCGGTTTGCTGGCATCTTCATTTCTCGTTCTCGCAGGTTCTGCTTTCTCTATCTGCGAAGGCGTCAGAAACAGCAGTGCCGGTGCTTCATCCACCTGGCGTGTAATAGTGTCCAGTGAATTTAGCGTATTGGCCTCAGAAGCACCCGCTTCTTCCGCCTGCACCACCCCCAGCGGTAACGCCAGGGTCAGCAAGGCACTGCAATAGATCCTGCGCTTTCTCATTTCACGCTTTCTCCTCGTTGGATCAAGCCTTGTAGGACGTCACGCTCAATATCGGCACAAAGCTGGTTGGTTTTATATTTATACAAGGCATCGAGGGTTTCTTTGGTATCCGTGTTCACATCACCACGCACGGCGCTATAAACGGAGGCGTTGCTCACCAGGCGATCAAACAGGGCTTTCTTGGCGGCGTAGGCTCTAGGGCTGACTTGTCTCAGTGAAGCCAATTCGCTCTGGCACAAACCAATTTTGTTCGTTTTGGTTTCAGGTGGGGCTGGCGGTGGCGACACGCTAATCTGTTGAGGAGGAGCCTGTACGTTTGTAACTGGCGGTTGATTCTGTGATACCGTTCTTTTTGCCTGATTATTCTGGCAACCCGCCAGCAACAGGCCGCTACATAGTAACACACCTAAACAAAGGCTCTTTTGGCTGCTTATCATCAAAAATTCCTTTCAAAAAATTCCGTTATCGGTATGTCGAAGCAGACGCTACCGGATATGACCCTGATGAATATGCTGTAAATTTTTCAACGCTGATGGACAAGACATTGAGTGGCGATAGCACTTCAGTAAAGTATCCCCTGGAATGATACTTAGAGTGTTTTTCGCTCAGTTGAGTCGAATTCCCGCTATGTTTGTTACCGTTTATTGACTCAATGGATGAATCATCCAATCCTTGCCGACACTCAACGATGATTGGATAAATAGTCCCAAACATCGGTTCCACAGCATACAACGGTTAGAAGAGCGAAATAATACTGATATTTTTGATATCCAGCAACCATCCGGGAGCACTTACCTACTGAAATGACGTATAAAAAACGGTACTCTCTCGATAGAAAAATTGATATCTAAAATCCAGAGGGTGGGTTCTCAATCATTTCTCATTGCCGCAAAATAAACTGCCCCAACCGGTATTAATCAAAATAAAACCTTTTATTACAGTTAGATAAAAAAACCTTCCTGAAGCCAGTGAGTTATCTCTATTCTCCGTATCATTCTACCCCGAAGCGGCGCTCATAAAGGATCATGTATAGATATTTATTTCTCCATAGCTATAATTAATAGTGATTAATTCCATAACAGGCACGTTAACCTATACGAATGGTATAGATTAGCCAAGAAACATCTGATAATTTTCCACGATATGGCAAAATAATGCCCTACCAACAATTTGATTATATTTGGCTTATTTTATCTAATTAAGATAATCACAAAAAATAACTAGATTTATCCTAATCAATATTCTTAATTTGTCCAATACGCTTTTCTGGCTTTCCCTAAAGCGATTTTTACGCGTTACGTACAAATAACGGTGGCAAAGCGCTGCTAAATTGCCTCAGCCAATGGGAGTAGAGTCAGGATTTGAGATGAGTCTAACCTGCTAGAAAACAAGACGATTTGTTCATTACATCGGCAATCGAAACATTTACACACTTTCATACTTTACAAGGCCTATAGGCACCGTTATTATTCGCCCCGTTCACACGATTCCTCTGTAGTTCAGTCGGTAGAACGGCGGACTGTTAATCCGTATGTCACTGGTTCGAGTCCAGTCAGAGGAGCCAAATTTAGAAAAGCCCGCTTAGGCAACTAAGCGGGCTTTTTGCATTATGCTATTGGAAGTGAAAAATAGTGTGTTCCCAATACTTTCTGGGTGGTTTTCCTGAACATCGCCACCCCATTTTTTTGAGTTCTCTGGCAATGAACCAGTTTAATGTGCCATGCCCAACAAACAATACGGCACCATGAGAGGAAGCCATTCTGGCCAGATGCTCGGCACAACGGTGCGCCCTCTCTTTAGCGGTTTTAAATGACTCTACATTTGCTGAATACCCCAATCCCCAGGCAAGCCGAAAAAATGCCGACCACAATGGTATCGAGAGTTTTGGGAAACGCCATGCTGCATGGGGCATTTCCATCTCACGGAACATCGCGTCACAAACATCTATACGCTCGGCACCCAGAATTTTCGCTGACTCCAACGAGCGTACAAGGTTGCTGCACACGGTAAATGCGCATTGTTCGATCTGCTCAACGGCTGTCTGTGGTGGTGCGTACTTCTTATTGATACTCGCAATATTGTATTTCTCAACCCAAACGCCGAACTCTGCAGCATTCAATGTGCTTTGCCTGTCAATTTGAGGCTTTCCATGTCTCATCAGAACGATTTTCAATCAAGATCTCCCGCTATGTTAATGACTGATAACAACTTTTCCCACCTGCTGGCGTGAATTAAAACGCTGCCAGGCCAGTTTCGCTTCGGCAAACGGAAAGACGCTATCAATGACGGGTATGATTTTATGCTGCGTCAGCGCCCGGTTCATCTGTTCAAAATCTTCACGCGAGCCCACGCTGATCACCCGAAAGCGAGCGGCGCTTTTAAACAGGCTGAAAAAGTCTATGGCAACCGCGTCCTGAGCGACAAATCCAATCAGCGCCAGTTCGCCACCCATACCGATGGAGAGAATGGACTGATTCAACGTGCCCGGCCCCCCGACTTCGATCACCCGCTTAACCCTTTTTCCAGCGGTTAAGCGTAGAACCTCCTGACTCCAGTCAGGGTATTGGACATAGCTGATAACCTCATCAGCACCCAGCGCCTTTAACTGTGCGGCTTTGGCTCCGCTAGAGGTGGTGGCAATAACTCTGGCCCCCATTGCTTTTGCCAGTTGGATTGCAAACAGTGAAACGCCACCAGAGCCTAAAGTTAATACCGTTTCACCGGCTTTAATCGGTCGATCACCGTTCAGTGCCGCCCAAGCGGTGACTGCGGCACAGGGAAGGGTTGCGCCCTGTTCGAAGCTAAGATAGTCGGGTAACAATAACAGTGACTCCTCGCTGACGACTTTATATTCCGTCAGCCAGCCGTCGCGGTCACTACCGTAAAGTTCATCGCGGGCTGAAGCCTGAAAATCTCCACCAAACCAGCGCGGCATAAAGGTATTCACTACCCGATCGCCGACCTTAAAGCGCTCAACCCGTTTGCCTACCTGTATCACTTCACCGGCGGCATCGGATAACGGGATATTTCCAGGGCTGGCTGGTAACGTGTATTGACCGTTGATAATGGCCAGATCGCGATAGTTAAGCGATGTGGCGCGCACCCGAACCAGCACTTCTCGCGCCTGAGGTACCGGCATCTCTTCCTGATGAAGCGTTAAGTGTTCAAGATTGCCAAACTGTTCGAAACGATAACTTTGCATGATGATGTTTCCTATTGCGGTAAATGTTGTACCCATACTCCGGCGGGAAAATACGTTCATAACGGCGAGAGAGAAAGTCTAGACAAGGCTGATTAATGAAACTAGATTGAAAAATATAATCTTAAATTCCGAATATGAAATCATGCTGGATGAATTAGCGCTATTTGTGAGCATTGTAGAAACAGGCAGTCTGCGGGCAGCGGCGGAAAAAGCGTCGATTCCGGCACCTACGCTGACGCGTCGCTTGCAGAAGTTAGAGCAGCACCTGGGTTGCCGCCTGCTGCACCGTAGCGCCCGCCGGATGACACCAACCCGTGAAGGCTGGCAATACTACGAACAGTGCCGCCCGCTGGTACATTCTCTGCAACAGGCAACGGCGAAGCTGAATGTGACGCTGCATCAGGTCAGCGGCCTGATCCGGGTACTGGCTCCGGCAGATTTAGCCAACGACAATCTGGCTCCGGCCTGGATGTCGTTTTTGACGCAGTACCCGGAAATCCGGCTTGAGCTGGAACTGAACAATTACACGCAGGATCTGATCGGCAGCGGCGCAGATGTGGCGATCCGCGTGGGCGCTCAGCCTGATTCATTACTCAATATGCGAAAACTGGGGCAAAGCCAGGAAGTGATGCTGGTGGCCTCTCCTGATTATCTGGCGAAGAACGGCATGCCTGAATCGATGGAAGCGCTGAGGCTGCGGGATTTAGTGGTCAGCGCGCCGTTATCAACCTGGGCGATCCGACACAGCCAGAGTGGGGAAACCGTATGCTGGCAACCACAGGGGAAATTTTGTGTTAACGGCGTTTATCTGGCACTGCAAGCAACGCTGGCAGGATTAGGGATTCTGTTTTGCCCTGCCAGTTTGTGTCATAACCCACTACAGCGTGGTGAACTCGTCCAGGTATTACCGGAATGGCAGGGTGCCCAACGGGAAATTTATGCAGTATGGGCGCAGCAGCGGTATGTTCCAGCCAGAGTCAGGGCGCTGATTGAGCATCTGGCGGATTTTTGTCGACAGCATCCCCAGTTGATGATGTGAGTCTTTTGCAAAGCGAGACTCGACAACGTCAATAGCGCAGGTGTTGCCAGATCACGCTTTCGATATTTAACATGAAAAGTACAATTTTTTACCTGAATGTTACATTCCATTAAAATATCTTTATCGCATACTCGTCGAATGACCGCCATATGGGCTTAACACCTTATCCCGTTTCCTGAGCAGCTTTACAGGACGGTTGATGAAGGATCAGTTGCCGTATATCTGCCATTCCTGAGGGAGTTCGATGATGAAAACGCCTAACCCAATGCTGGAAAAATTACTGCCCATTCTGCCACTGATCGCTGCCAATGCCGCAGAGGCAGAAAGAGAGCGAAAAGTGCCTGACGAAAATATCCGGTTATTAAAAGGAATAGGTATGCACCGTGTTTTCCAGCCGAAACAATACGGTGGGCTGGAAATATCCCTGCCGGAGTTTACCGATTGTGTCGCCGCACTGGCTGGTGCCTGCGGCGGCACCGCCTGGGCTTTCAGCTTGTTGTGTACCCACAGCCATCAGTTGGCGATGTTTTCCGCCAAGCTACAGCAAGAGGTTTGGGGAGAAAACGCGGACGCCACCGCCAGCAGCAGCATTGCCCCTTTTGGCCGGATTGAGGAAGCCGAGGGCGGCGTTTATCTGAGTGGCGAAATGGGCTGGAGCAGCGGCTGCGATCATGCCGAATGGGCGATTGTCGGCTTTCGCCGCAAGAATGCCGCCGGTGAACCCATCTATAGCTTTGGCGTGATCCCACGTAGCGATTACGAAATCCGTGATGACTGGTATGCGGTAGGCATGCGCGGCAGCGGCTCCAAAACGTTGATTATCAACCAGGCCTTCATTCCCAATCACCGCATTGAGGCCGCTCAAGACATGATGCAGGGGCGTTCTTCGGGTTATGATCTCTATCCTGACAGCAATATTTTCTACACGCCTTATCGCCCCTATTTTGCCTGCGGTTTTGCCGCTATCAGCCTGGGCGTCGCCGAGCGCATGCTGGTGGCATTTAAAGAGAAAACTCAAAACCGTGTGCGCGCTTACACCGGAGCCAGCGTAGGCACGGCCACCCCGGCGCTGATGCGCCTGGCAGAGTCGACCCATCAGGTTGCCGCTGCCCGTGCCTTCTTGGAGAAAACCTGGGAAGAACATGCCGAGCACGGCAAACGCCATCAATATCCTACTCACAACACCTTGACTTACTGGCGTACCAATCAGGCTTATGCGGTGAAAATGTGTATTGCGGCAGTGGATCGCTTGTTCAGCGCAGCAGGAGCCACCAGTTGGATGGAAAACAATGAAATTCAGCGTCTGTTCCGCGACTCGCATATGACCGGGGCACACGCTTATACCGATTACGATGTCTGTGCGCAGATCCTGGGCCGCGAACTGATGGGGTTAGAACCCGATCCAACCATGGTGTAACAAGCCGGAGAACCTATTTGATGACACATCACACAGACAATGCCCTGGATCCCCGCGCATTTCGCCGTGCGCTGGGTAACTTTGCCACCGGTGTGACGGTCGTGACCGCTGCAACCCCGGATGGCACCCGCGTAGGCATGACAGCCAACAGTTTTAACTCAGTGTCGTTGGATCCGCCGCTGGTGCTGTGGAGTATTGATAAACGCTCCGGCAGCTATTCAGTCTTTGAGCAAGCCAGCCACTTTGCCATTAACATCCTGGCCGCCGATCAGGTGGATTTGTCCAATCGGTTTGCCCGCCCCAGCGAGGATAAATTTGCTGGCGTAGAGGCTGAGATCGGTGCAGGCGGTGCGCCTTTGCTGGCCGACTGTGCCGCACGTTTTCAGTGTGAAAAATACCAGCAAGTTGACGGCGGCGATCACTGGATCCTCATCGGCAAGGTGGTAGCGTTTGACGATCTGGGCCGTGCTCCGCTGGTGTATCACCAGGGGGCTTATTCCATGGTACTGCCTTATCAGCAAGTGTCGGAACGCGCTGCGGATAACCCGGTGGGTAGCGCCAGGCAGGAGCGTCTTAATCAAAATGTCTACTATTTACTTACGCAGGCAGTGCGCAGCTACCAGGCCAGTTACCAGCCCAAGCAACTCTCTACCGGACTGCGTATCAGCGAAGCCAGAATGCTGCTGGTGCTGGACAGCGATGCCTGCCTTGATATGACGGGCCTGATGGCGGAAGTGGCCATGTCGAGCAGGGAGATCGAAGAGGCACAGGAAACCTTGCGTCGTAAAGGGCTGATATCGAGCACTGAGAACGGCTATCACCTAACCGCCGCCGGTGAACGTCAGGCCAATGTGTTAAGAGATATCGCCGCCAAGCAGCAGGAACAGATGTTGGCCGCTTTCTCTGCCGATGAAGTCGAAGTCTTGAAAAAACTGTTGCGCGGGATCATTGCCAGCGCCAATTAAAAACACCGGGCTATGCCATCATTCGTCCTAACCAGCACGGCGAATGATGGCGCGATCGTCACCAATCCCTGTCACTTACCCTCTTTTTCAGCACTGACCGAATGCACTTGCGGGCGTAAGCGAGCCACAGACAATCGTTGCCCTATCCAGCCAAGCGCGGCGCAGACTGCCATCACCAGCGTCATGGCAAACGGCGTGTCATCCTGTAACCAGGAAACCGCCAGGCTCGCTAACGCCCCCATGCCAAACTGTAGCGAAATCGCCAATGCGCTGGCGCTCCCCGCCTGTTGACCACGCTGTTGCAGCAATAACGACAGGCTGTTGGTGCCAATAGCATTCACCAGCGACATAAACAGGACAATCAGGATCACCAGAACCGTCAAACTCTGTTGATGGAATACCAGTAACAGCAGGCCAAACAGAACCTGAGCACTGCTCTGGATCATCAATAAGCGTGGCAGGCTGTAAACTTTCAGCATCCGCACGTTGAGCAACAGCACGGCGATCATGCCGATAATATTGCAGCCAAACAGCAGCCCGTAATATTGCGCGGGAATATGAAAATAGCTGATGTAGACAAAGGGGGAACCACTGATAAAAGCAAACATACCCGCAAAGGAAAACGCCAGGGTGGCGATAATGCCCATCGCCTCTCGATCCCTCACTAGCAGGCAGTAACTGTGAAACGCCTTCAGGATGTTGCCTGAATGCTCGGGTCGGGCTTTTAATGTTTCAGGCAATACCCATAACACCAGTAAGCCACTGATACAGCCAACCACCGCCAACAACATAAAGATGGCTTGCCAGTCAAAAAACGTCAGCAAAGCGCCACCCAGCAACGGGGCCAGCAATGGCGCAATCATGGTGACGAGCGTCATTAACGATAGGACGCGCGGTAGTTCGTCGTGGGTGTAAACATCCCTGGCAATGGCACGCGCCATGACTACGGCGGCCCCGCTGCCAAAGGCCTGTAAAGCGCGTAAAGCCACCAGTTGCTCAACCTGCGTCACCTGCGTCACCTGCGTACACAGCACGCTGGCAATCACAAACAGCAACATGCCACTCAACAGCAATTTCCGCCGCCCCAGCCAATCGCTAAGCGGCCCATACAGCAACATACCGACGCAAAAACCGGCGAAAAACGCCCCCAGCGTATATTGCATCTGCCCTTGCGTTGCCTGTAACTGTTGCCCCATAGCGGGTAAGGCGGGCAAATACATATCGATCGACAGCGGGCCAAAAGCCACCAGCGATCCGAGCAGCGGGATCAGCCAGCGTGGTGGTCGACTAGCGAAGGCAGACGGCATAGCCATTCCTCATCATATACAACCCCTTATAACCTAATGATATAGTTTAGAAAGATAGTTTGTTAATATATTAACAATCTATCTACACAATAAATACCTTTTGATCAAATCGCAAGATTCCATTCGCGCATCTATAACAATATTTTTACCAATCAATCCGTCATTCATTCTGTGCCGGTACGCAGCCTGGATGGTTTATTACCGTATAACTTTTAAGCAGCATAGCCATTGGGTATAGTAGCCAAGCGTTAAAATAACTTATGGATAAGAGAGTTATGGTTTCTGTATACATGAACGGCGAGAACAAAACCGGGAAGATGGCTAAGTGGACACTCAGGTATGACGATCAGCAGAATGAATTACTGCTGACTTGCCATTTTCATTCCCGCAAGACCTATACCCAGCCAATAACAGAATGTGAAGTTATCCCCACAGAGAAAGAGCACGGAAACCTTCTGGTTAGAAAGGGAAACGCTGTGGTGAGCACCATCGAACAGGCAACAACCTATGGCAAAAAATACACCGTCGTGTATTACCCCGGCAATCCTAAGCCCTATGTCATGAAAACCAATGGCATAGAGCTTCTCTCTGCAACCGATATCAAAGATGGCGCAATCTTTAACTATTTCTTCTCCGTGGCAGAAGCTCGCATAGCACATTCAGCAGGGAACGATAAAAACATCGCCATAAATGTGCTGCGCCAACTGAAAAAGGTGATTCCCCACCCGGATACCGCGCTACAGGCTTACTGTTTAGGACAAAACCACTCACGGAAACCTGCACCACATTTTATTTATCCGTTTGGTACTAATGCAAGCCAACTGAAAGCGGTAGAACAAGCCTTCTCTTCGCAAATCAGCCTGATTGAGGGGCCGCCAGGCACCGGGAAAACCCAAACAATATTAAACATTATTGCCAACGCCTTATTACAGCAGAAAACGGTGGCCATTTTGTCCAACAACAATGCGGCAGTGGATAATGTTTATGAAAAATTAGGCGAAGCGGGGCTGGATTACCTGGTTGCTAAACTGGGGAGTTCGGATAATCGAAAACAATTTTTTGCCCAAGCCGCAGGTGCGCCATCTGAGCAACCCATATCCGTGCCCGATATTCAGCATATCAATGCCACATTACAAAAGTTGAAAACGCATCTTTATGCCCAAAATCAGGTAGCACTACTGCAAGCCGAGATCGATGAGCTAGCCATAGAGCAAAAATATCTCTTGCAGTGGCAACGCGAAAATATAGCCACAACGCCTCAACCGCTCGAAAGATATAAGTTATCGCCACAGAAAATCACCGATTTGATGGCTTACTTAAGCTATCTGACGACCAAGCGTATCGCACTGAGGGATAGAATCGAACTGTTACTGCACTTTAAGATCCTGCGGGTAAAACCCATGGATGATTGGGAAAAACGCAAGTCTCTGATTTATTCTCTGCAACTTCACTATTATGAAAAAACGTTGCTGCACAAAAGAGCATCGCTGGCGGCGTATCAGCAAGAATTGCAGGATAACCAATTCAATACGCTATTGAAAAACCTGACCAGTGCATCAATGAGCTACCTGAAAAACCATCTTTATCAGCATATTCCGCGTCAGGAAAAATTTGATGAAAACAATTACCCTAATAAATTCGATACGTTTATAAAGCGTTATCCGATTATTGGCAGCAGTACGCACTCAATTATCAATTCGATTGCCAAAGGCGCACTGCTTGATTATGTGATCATTGATGAGTCATCGCAGCAGGATATTGTTCCCGGCATACTGGGGCTGGGGTGTGCTAGAAACCTGGTGATCGTCGGCGACCGAAAACAGCTTCCGCATGTTCCCAGCGAGCTTGATATTACGCCCCCCAGCGAATATTACGACTGCGTTAAATACAGTTTATTGGACTCGTTTGTCGGCGTATTCAAGGATAGGATCCCGATGACGTTGCTGAAAGAGCACTACCGCTGCCACCCTAAAATCATCCAGTTCTGCAATAAGCAGTTTTACAAAAATCAGCTCATCCCTATGACACAGGATAAAGGGGAAGAGGCGCTATCGCTGATTATCACGGCCAAGGGAAATCACACCCGTAAGTTCTCTAATCTCAGAGAGTTGGAGTCCTTGGGGCCACTCGCTTGGGATGAGCAACTGAATCGGGGATTTATTGCGCCTTACAATGCTCAGGTGAACCTTTCACAGGCACATCTTCCTGAGAATTTTATCAAAGCCACGGTGCATAAATTTCAAGGAAGAGAGTGTGACGAGATTGTTTTCTCCACCGTATTAGATAAGAAATGGAGCAGTCAAAAAAATGTGGATTTTGTCGATGACCCCAATCTGGTTAATGTGGCGGTTTCCCGCGCCAAAAAGAAGTTTACGCTGGTGACGGGTGACAATGCTTTTGCTAAAAATAATAAACATATCGCGGCGTTAATTCGCTATATCGAATATTATGCGGATGATGAGCAGATTCATCGGAGCCCGGTAATTTCTGCTTTTGATCTGCTCTATAAGGAATACGATCAATCCTTGCAGAGGCTCAATGCCAGATTAAACCCGAACGATTCCAGATTTAAGTCAGAGCAGATTGCCGCCCGATTGCTGCGTGACATTTTGTCCCAAGATGCCTACCAAGCAATCACCTTTTATTCGCAGGTCGCCCTTATCCAGCTGGTTTCATTAAAAAACGGCAGCTTTACACCGCGCGAACTGACATTTATGAAACATCGCGCCAGCTGTGATTTTGTTCTCTATTTCAACGTGGGAAAAACGCCGCTGGGAGTGATTGAAGTCGATGGAGGCCATCATGATACGGAGCAGCAAACTGAGCGTGATGAGGTAAAAAATAATATTCTGCGCAAAAGTGGTATTCCTTTACTCAGATTAAAAACGATAGACAGCAATATTGCGGGTAAAATCGAGGTGTTTTTAGCCGATAGTCTTAACCGCGTTACCGATCTCAACGCTATATGATCTGCTCTGCGGTAAATAAGGAGCCCAATTCGGCCGCTACTGAATCCCATGGCGGCCGAATGTTGCGTCACGGCCTGGTGCACGGCAATTCCAGCCGATGCAACGACTGTTTCATATCCTGGCCGCGTAAATCATAGCTCAGGGTACACTGCTCGCTGGCAGAATCGCCCCATTTCACCAGCAGTTGCCCCTGCATCCCGCTCGCGCGAGCATAAATCTGATTCCCCTGCCCCACCAGCCCGATGACGGTGTTATTACTGTCATAAACGTTGCTGCCCAACGGCAAACCATCATTTTGTTCATCACGAACTTTGATCAGCAAGGCATAACCTTCCAGCGTTTTGAAGCGCACTTTAACCACCGAACCGGCGTAAGGTGCTACGCGCTGCTGGTTCTCGGTCAGTTCGGCACTCGAGTTTTCTATTCCCTTGGCGTTCAGGCTGACATCGTTGTAGCGGTAAGGAACTAACGAAGGAACAATAGCATAGCCAAAGCGATTCACCTTCGACCCAGTTCCGTTCATCACTTCAGCGCCTTTTACCCCTTCAGCTTCGATCAGCCCAAAGGTATCGCCCAGATAAGGACCAAACGTCACACCACCGCTGTGCAACACCGCAGCACCACGGGCACTGGCTCCCCCCTGGGTGTAGGTTCTGCCTTGTGAAAAGCTGCCACCCACGGTGACCACTGGCAGCTGTTTAGTCATATTCGCCCCTAGGCTGGCTCCCTCACCGCCGGAGTTAAAGGCTCCGTTAACGCTGTAACTCAGGCTTTGGTTCTCACCGAGTGTTCCAGCAATTGCCGTCTGGTAGTTAGTGTTACCGCCGGTTTCATGCGTGACGCCCACAGAGATCAGCGGTGAACGGGAACCCGCCCCCCACGGCACAGAGACCGAAAACATGATGACGTTCTGCGTGCGGCCATTATCCACCTCGTTTTCTGCTACCACCCCGGTTGGCGTGCGGCCGGTCTGCTGGCGGCCCAGTGACAGGTTATAGCTGACGCTGTTGTAACTATGCGAATACGCCATCTGGTATTGAGTATCTCGCCCACGTCCACCGTGGTAAGTGCTGGTTGAACCGGAAAAATAAACCTGACCATATTCCCCCAGGCTCTGACTGACGGTGAGCACCAGCTGATTACTCTGCTGATAGGTGTTGGATAACCACACTTCATTGCTGTCACTGGCCTCACGCAAACCCAACACATCGCTCAGATCGCGATAGCCCTCGTAGAATAGCGATAACCGGCCAGTGCCAGCGTAGTCGCCGTTGGGGCAAAGGTACGGCTGTAAGTGGCCCCGACACGCCACCCATTAAGGTTTTTGCCCCACATATCCGCCCGTGAATAGGTGGCATTGACGCCCAAGGCGCCCAGTTGGCTAGCAAGCACGGCACCACCAAGCAACGCCTGGTAGCCCTCGGAAATACGCACTCCCGTATTCGCCGTAATAGCGTTGGTCACCCCGGTCTGATAGGTGAGATCGCTAAATGCTGCATTGCTGTTACCGATGTTGCGGACCTGCCCGGCAGAAAAGCTCACGCGTGAGTGCCCTGGCCGCATCGAATCGGACACGGCAGAGAACGGTACGGTAAAGGAAGAAACGCGGCCGTCGGCTTCCAGCACCTCCACCACCAGATCGCCCTGATAGCTGGTCGGATACAGGTCATCAATCACAAACGCACCGGGTGCCACCGTGGTCTGGTAGATCTGCACGCCTGATTGGCGCACGCTGACTTTGGCTGTCGTTGCCGCCACGCCACGAATAGTCGGCGCGTAACCCCGTTGCGATTCCGGCAGCATACGATCGTCGGTTTCCAGTTGAATACCACGGAACCCCATACTGCTGAACAGACTGCCGGAGGTAAAGCTATCGCCCAGCGTCAACTGACTGCCGATCGACGGCAGCGGGCGCTGCACATAATTGCGAATTGAGTTCCATTGGCTGTTACTTGGGCTATTGTCGCTGGTATAACGCGTAAAACTCGATTGCTGGCGGAATTGCCACAGGCCAAGATTGATACCCGAGTTTAGCCCCAGGTAAGTAGATTCGGTGGTATTACCGGAAGCCTGCGTCCGGTAATAGTTGGTATCGTAATTGGCAAACGCCACGGTTTCACCCACAGATAAATCTTTGGTCGAGACCGAACCGCGCGCTTCACGCTGTATCAATGCCTGTGGCACAAACAGATCAAAGCGCAAACGCGCGAAATCGAAGCGGCTGGACGCCCCTTCAACCTGTTGTTCCAGATTTAAACATGGTGAAGTATCACCGGCTTTCGCTTTGATCTCAGTAGGTAAAATACCCGCCTCAATCATGCCGTCCCTTGTCAGACAGGCAGAAACCACTCCTTTCTCTCCGGCAGCAAAGAGCAGTGATTGGCGGGAAAGGAAATTACCGTTGATGAAGATATCGACTTGATAAGTGCCAGGCTCAATGGTGTTAGCCTGGTTGAAACGGGCAATACTCTTTTGTTCTTTGGCACTGCCCACCAGCATGTTGTCATCAAACTCAAACGCGCTATTGACCGTTTCCGCATAAACCTGAGGCATCAACAGCCATAGCAACAGTGCCAGCGGTCTTAATCTGGCCACGTTCACCGGGATGCTGTCGCCCCCCGCCATCCGCTGGCGCTGTTCTAAAGCATTTGGAGTAATTTTTATATCCATTTTTTCAGTCCCTTAACTGAGGGATACTGACCGCCAACGAATACGGCGTCCTGGTCAATTCAAACTGGCTTCGGCGCGAGTGTGCCGTGTGCTTCCGGTGAACCCGTATTGACAGGTTTATGAGACCTGCATCTGGTTTACAGGAGGCCGTTCGTCAGGTGGTGAAGTGCTGAGTGTGGTGTTGGGGGGCTTTGGCACAGGGGCTGAGTCCGTTGTCGCTGCCGTTGAAGCCATGTGGGACGCGGGCTCCCGATATTTACGGTGTCAGCGCCGCAAGTCCTTAGTGCGGGAAGTCACGGGATTACTGGCAGGCGTCGCTCCCCGCGAAGGTGAACCCCGGCAGCGGCAACAACTCCTCCAGACGCGCTTCTGGCCAGCCCGGCAGACGCCGCAAAACATCCGTCAGCCAGGCATGCGGCTCCAGGCCATTCATCTTTGCCGTTTCCAGCAGACTCATGATTTTCGCCGCGCGTTCGCCTGCTGCAACCGAACCTGCGAACAACCATGATTTTCTGCCCATGACCACCGGTTTGATCGCCCGCTCGCAGACATTGTTGTCCAGCGGCAACCCGCCATCGTCCAGGAAGCGACTGAGGGCAACCCGACGTTTCAGCGCGTACGTGATCGCTTTGCCCAGCGCAGAGTTCTCCGGGCACGCATTTTTCTGCTGTTCCAGCCAGTGCCAAAGTTTTTCCAGTGCCGGTCGCGCATAACGCTGTCGCCACTGGCGGACCTTTTCTACTGGCCGGTGCCGGATCTTCTTTTCCAGCCGGTACAGGCTGGCTATCTGTCTTATCGCCGTGGCTGCACGCGGATCTTTACCCGCTTTATACAGGTCCGCGAAGTTTCTGCGGGCATGAGCCCAGCACCCCGACAGGATTATCCCGTTGTGCTGGTTTGCCAGCGTTTCATACGCCGGGTACCCGTCAACCACCAGGCTCCCGGCCCAGTCTTTCAGGTATCCCGCCGGATATTGGCTGCTTCTGCCGGGTTGACAGTCGAAGCACACCACTGGCGGGCCACTTCGTTCACCACTGACGTAGCACCAGAGATAACCGGCGCGGGATTTGCCCCCTTTTCTCGTGTCGAGGAGTTGCAGGGGCGTTTCATCGGCGTGTACCACATCCCGTGTCAGCAACATCCGGTGCAACGTCTCTGCCAGTGGCGTCAGTACGGTGCCCGCACGCCCGACCATATCCGCCATCGTGCTGACGGGCAGACTGATGTCTGACCGGGCCAGCACCGACTGCTGACGATACAGCGGCATATGGTCACAGTGTTTACTTATCACCAGTTGCGCGATGAGTGACGGTTCAGCCACACTTTTCGGGATAATGTGCGCGGGCATGTCACCGCTGACCACACACTGGCAGCAGTTGCAGCCGTACTGCGGGCGAACATACCGGTTAACCACGATGCGGGCCGGGATGTACTCCAGTTTTTCGCTCACTTCATCGCGGATGTGGTGCAGCATTCCAGGGCATTCGGGGTCAAGGCAGCTTTCCGTTGATGCGGGAACGATAACGATCTCTTTTCGCGGAAGATGTGCCGGAAGCGGTTTACGTGCCGGACTTTTGCCGGGGGGCGTTTCTTCTGGGGGAAGCAATGTATCCAGTTGCGCTTCAACGGCGGCGATATCGGCATCCATATCCTCTTCGAACAGGGAGCGTTGCATCCCGGCCAGGGTCTCACTTTTTTTCCCGAAGCGCTGTTGGCGGGCCAGTTTCAGCATTTCTTCCAGGAGTTCGATACGCTGTTGAAGCCCGGTATTTTGCTGACGAAGTTTTTCTTTTTCTGCATTCTCAGACATTGCATTTTGCACCATGGCAAGTGCCAGAGTGCGAAGCTGTTCGATGTCACTGATGGTGGTGAGAACGGAGATATCCATGCGGATCATTATACCACTCCCGACATGGATAATCATTATTCTTCATGAGGTTATCATGTTCTGCGAGCCATATTCAGACTCGCCACGGAAGACCCATTTTTCGAGGTCGTGGCCTCTCACCTGCTGCCAGTCAACACCACTGACGAGCCAGTTGAACTCATCGGGCGTGAGTGACCAGGCAACCTCATTTGCCCGGGGCCAGCGGAAGTTTCCTTTGTGCAGACGACGAACGCACAACCAGACGCCGTGCTTATCCCAGCGCAGCACCTTAATGCGGGAGCGAGCCTTGTTGGTGAAGACGAAGGCGGCACCTTCGTGCCAGGACGCCTGCAGTTCATCTTGCACGTACTGCGTAAGCGTGTCGATCCCGCGCCGCATATCAACGGGTTTCACGGCGAGAAAGACATTTTCAGGCGTCAGCATGCTTGAGCGCCTTGAAGACATCGGTCAGTTGTGAAGGATGGCAGCACATCCGTATTCCGCCGGGCAGGAATAGCGTAACGGGTTCATTCGCCACAGATGAAAAGGGTTCAGAAGGTGGAGCGGATTGGACGATATGAACGGGCAAAACAGTAGGTTTGCTTGCACGTCGTTGAGCTTTTGCGACATCTTGGGGCCATTCACGAAAGGAGGTAAAAGGAATATCGTTGAGCTCACAATACTGCCGGCGGGTAAGGCCGCTGGCGCGCCAACTGGCGACGTGTTGTTTTTTCTGGTCAATGAACCATCGTTGTTTTTGCATCGGTAAACACCCTTGTGTCAGTGGAGGATGGTGCCGATCTTACCTGCTGAAATTATTATGAAAATACGAGTTCACCGGAAGTACACAGTGTGCCCACCATAATCATTGACCAGAGTAAATTTCACTTTCTGTGCGCCTGCGGGCGACGCCGCGCCTTTCTCTAATTTCCAGCTTGCCTGAGACTTCGGTGCTACCATCTCAGCCTTGAATGGCACTTCTTTATTGCCCACCACGGCGGCGGCGTTGATAAAAGAAGCATAGAAACCGGAATCATTCTTCGCCGTCAGCACCCATTGCCCTGCCTGTTGCTTCAGTGAGAAATGCAGTTGCTCAGTGATTTTTTCCGGGCTACCGGTAATCCCTTTAGGACGATAGAAGATTTTTATCCGGTTACGCAGCACCACTAGCATCTGGTTTTCTGCTGCCCCAGCCACATTTTTAGGCGGGATTTGTACGCTATTGAGGTAAAACACCGATTCGCGATCCTGCGGCAAATCCTTACCGGTAAAGACCAGACGGACGGACTGACCGGTTTTCGGCTCAATACGGAACAGGGCGGGCACCACGACAAAGGGCCCATCCGCCTTATCTGGCGTTGAAGAGGGGTTATTGATGTCTGACCACATCTGTACCACATAGGGGATGTTGTCATTATTAGTGAGTTGAACAGTTTGCGACTGTGAACCTGACGGATAAATAACCCGGGTGTTGAGCATCACCACGCTGGCTAGCGCGTGTTCAGAAATGAACAAGAACAGGAGGGATAAAGCACTAATGACGATACCGGAACATTTGGTTTTCACACGAAACATCCTCGTTCAATGCCCTGACAAAATCCCCCTCCCACCGCAGTGAAAGGGGATGCCTTATTATTGGTAAGACACAGAGTACTGCACGCTACCCAGCACAGAACCGGCGGTCGCGCCACCTTCAGAATAATACTCCACCGCAAAATCATGCGCCGCAGAAGTGGCCTCTGCTGCCAGCGTCAGGCCTGCTGCACCGTTTTGGCCGGTCAGATCCAGTGGCGTAGCTGGCGCTGTCGGGTCAACCAACCGCAGGGAGACATTGCTGGCGGTGCCGGTGTTACCCATGCGGCCATTGGCGGTCAGGTTGTTACCCACAAACACGGTCTTGATGGCGGTAGCACTGTCAGAAGCCGTACAGCCGGTCAGGCTAATGGTGAACGGCGTTTGCCCAGCAGTAGTCCCCGAGTTAACCAGTGACGTAGCCGCAACCGTTGGCAACAGGATCAGTGGCGTTGATGCGCTGCCGTTGATATTGATGTCACAAGTCTGGTCAGCGACTTCCCCTTGGAACTTAATGGTGTTATCAGCCAATGCAGCGGTAGACAAAACCAAACCAGCAACCATGAGTGCAACTTTATTTATTTTCATACTCTGTATTTACCTTCAGATTCAGTATAGGCGAACTGTTCAACTGGTAATCCCCCCATATTTAACGGAGGTAATAAGTAGAGTCAGGCCATGCGTTGTCTATGCTGCATCGGTGTGTAGCCATTCAACGCCATATTGGGCCGTTCGTGATTATAAAACCATTGCCACTGCGTGGCATAGTTCTGCAATTCATCCAGCGATGAAAACAGGTGCTGTCCCAACCAATCATAGCGCACCGTTCGGTTGTAACGTTCGATATAGGCATTTTGCTGCGGATTACCAGGCTGGATGAAGTTAATCTGGATCCCTTGCTTACAAGCCCATGATAGTAATGTCTTACTGGTATATTCCGGCCCATTATCACACCGTATTGCTGCTGGCTTACCTTTCCATTCAATGAGATGTTCCAACGTTCTCACGACCCGATTTGCGGGCAGGGAAAAATCCACCTCAATGGCCAGTGCCTCACGATTAAAATCGTCAATTATATTCAGTAAACGCACTGAACGACCATCTGATAACTGATCGTGCATAAAGTCCATTGACCAGCATTCATTGCTGTTTGCAGGCACGGTCAGTGGTTCGGGTTTATCCCGTTTCAGGCGTTTTTTGGGCTTGATCCGCATGTTCAATGACAGCTCGCAGTAAATTCGATATACCCGTTTGTGGTTGAAACGAAAGCCTTTTACGTTACGCAGATATAAAAAACACAGGCCAAACCCCCAGTTACGTTGGCTATCCGTAATACGGAGCAGCCAGTCGGCAATGGCGTCATTTTCTTCACTCAATTTAGCCTGATAGCGGTAGCAACTTTCGCTGACAGCAAATAGCTGGCAAGCAAAGCGAATGCTGATGTTTCGGCTCCTGACAGCGTTCTGAGCCATCTGCTTTCGACACGATGGCTTCACCACTTTTTTGCCATGGCTTCCTGAATAATTTCGGCTTTAAGTCGCTCTTCGGCATACATCTTTTTGAGGCGGCGGTTTTCGTCTTCCAGCTCTTTCAGACGGGCCATCATGGAGACATCCATGCCGCCAAAGCGTGAACGCCATTTGTAGAAACTGGCATTGCTCATGCCATGTTCGCGACACAATTCAGCCACTGGCGTTCCAGCCTCGGCTTGCTTAAGGATGGCCATGATTTGGCTATCGGTAAAACGCGATTTTTTCATAGAAATCTCCTCCGTTCAGATTACGAGAAAATTCTACTTATGAACACACCGCTTTTTCGGGGGGATTACCAACTCAGCACTGTTATTCGCCCACGACAACGTTAATACGTTCTCTATTGATTTTATTGCCAGATCTCTCCTCAACCGGGGGATATTTACCCCCAGTCACCAGCGAAATCTCAATGTGTTATTGGTATATCAACCAGCCAATCTTGGGAAATGCGTCAGGTGCATTTATTGATCAGCCTGCTTGAACAGGAATGTTTTATTACTGATAAGATATAGAGTACTGCACGCTACCCAGTACAGAACCTGCGGTCGCGCCGCCTTCAGAATAGTATTCCACCGCGAAGTCATGCGACGCAGTAGTGGCGCTCGCCGCCAGAGACAGGCCCGCTGCCCCGGTTTGGCCCGTCAGATCCAGTGGGGTGGTTGGCGCTGCTGGGTCAACCAAGCGCAGTGACACACCACCAGCAGAACCGGTGTTACCCATACGGCCATTAGCGGTCAGGTTGTTACCCACAAATACGGTCTTGATGGCGGTGGCGCTACCAGAAAGCGTACAGCCGGTCAGGCTGATGGTGAACGGCGTCCGCCCAGCGGTAGTGCCTGATGTAGCCAGTGATGTGGCCGCCACCGTTGGCAGCAGGATCAGTGGTGTTGAAGCGTTGCCATTGATATTGATGTCACAAGTCTGGTCGGCGACTTCACCCTGAAATTTAATGGTGTTATCAGCCAGTGCAGCAGTAGAAAAAACCAGGCCAGCAGCAACAATCGCAATTTTGTTCATTTTCATACTCTGTATTCAACCTTCATATTCAGTGGTAAAGGGACGAACAACTCGCTGTTCTGATTCCCCAATGGCAACGTCAGTACGTTCTCTCTATCGGCCTTAATGTGCAGATTGCTCTTTAACCTTCATGTGAGGAATTCCCTCCACATAAGAACAATCTGACATCACCGATTGTGTGCCAGCCAGCCAATCCCTGAAAATGCACGAAATGCGTTTATTGATTAGCCTGATTTGACGAGAGCCATTCTACACAATAGCCACCACAATAGAATCATTAACCACTGAATGATAAATGTTAAGAATTAAAATCTAAATTTTATATTTTTATTCATTAATTTAATACAAAAATGCCAAAATAACCATCGTGATAAGATAGTTCTCAATGATCATTCCAGGTTGATATTTACGAGAATTATCTTAATTTTGTGGTGGGAGAATGGTCAGACCTATGCCCCTGGCGATCTGAACGCGCTACGAACCCTCTATGCGCGCTCGATGGGAACGGTTGTTTTCTATCCGATATCTGACTGCTATCAGGGGAGGTGATCCCCTCCCCTGCAGTTCGTGGCCCAAAAGCGTTAAGCTAACTAAATAGCCTTCATTATCAGAAAGGGGCGTGATTAAGCCGAGATAAGGCTTCGTTAACCGAAAAAATTTTGCCGTTGACGCTAGGGATGCCGAAGCCTTTTAACCTACTGGCGTGTTTTTTCAAATACGCCGCCGCAGAACGTTCGTCACTGAACAGATAAATCCCCCCAGCCTCATTCTCTTGCTGATTCTCTGTCCAATATTTCCAGATGAAACCGGGCTCTTCGGAAATCGAACGGGCAAGTTCCTCCATGGCTTGGTGCATAGCGGCTCCCCATGGCCCTGAGTAGGGAAAATCAACTTGAAGAATGTAGTACATCGGTAATCCTCCTAAGACTTATTAAGGTTTCATGACCAGCCGCTTTAAACGATATCTGATCCCACTTGAGTTTTTATTTGCGCAATGATCGGCTCCGCTGTGGCATAGCCGGTGCTCAAAGGGCTCATTGCGCCATGATTCTCCAACAGCAAGGTGGGGAAAGAACGTACCCCCCACTGACGGCATTTTACAAAATCCTGATAGACCTCTTTTTTGGCTGCGCTGGAGTTAAATTCATGGCTGAACAACGCAAAATCCAAACCGCTCGGTGCACAAAGTTGACGGTAAAACTCGGTTTCTTTCGGATCGCCACCTTCAACATAGAACTTCCGCTGAACAGCAGCAAAGAAAGCCAATAGTTCGCGCGGTGTCTGGTTACTTTGCCGCATTAGCTGTTTGGCGACCACAACCGCCCGGCAAGCCGGTTCGGTGTCATAGTCGAAGTGGCTGGCCTGCAACAGGTCAAAACCAAACGGCTGGCCCGTGACTTGGGCAATGTGGCTCCACTCCTTGCGTAAAAAATGCTTGAAGGCCTCGTTCCAAGGATCTCCGCCACCGGCACGTAATCCCCCGGTCGTGATGGCAAAGCTGATTCCCATCTGCTGACAGAAATCAGCAATCTGACTAACAACCGGTGAAATTCCCCAGCACCAGGAACACATGGGATCGCCAATATAGTGGACGGTCACTCCCTCTATCTGTGGCACAATAGCCAGCGCCGAAGCATATTCTGACCCGTTCAAGGTACAGTGTCCTGCATCAGGATCGCATTTCATCATTAGGTTTCTCCGGTAAATACTCTGTCTGACTGGCCGATTCCATAAGCCCTACGCCAACAGGAAGGTAAGGGAAAATAGAATAATGGGTTTCAACTTGATGAAAAATACGCTTTAAATGAAATAGCTGTTCAACTTTTGAGAACAAATGGACAAACTCACCGCAATGCTCACTTTCGTCCGGGTGGTTGAAACCGGCAGCTTCACGCGTGCAGCAGAAGCCCTGGAATTGCCCAAAGCCAGAGTATCGCAGAGGATTACCGACCTTGAACACCTTCTGGGTATCAGGCTCCTGCACCGTACTACCCGCACGATGGGCCTGACAGAAGAGGGAACCGCCTACTATGAGCGCTGCCTTGAGATTCTCAGCGAGATAGAAGAGTTGGAAGGTTCGCTCAAAGGCAAGGCAGAAAATCCGCAGGGCAAGGTACGGGTCGAAGTGCTGGCATCGATTGCTCGCTACCTGCTCGCTCCGCGATTACCCGAATTCAAGGCGAAATTTCCGGATATTTCACTGCGGTTTGGTTGCAGTGACAGAATTAGCAATCTTTTTGAAGAAGGGATCGATTGCGCTATCCGAGGTGGGCACCTGGAAGATTCCAGCCTGATTGCGAAGCACATCTGTAATGTTCATCTTGGGCTTTACGCCGCCCCTGATTACCTTCTGGCTAATGGCCCCATCAACACGCCCGACGAACTGTTAGCACACCAGAAAATCAGTTGGTTCAGTAGCCGAAACCATCGTCCACTGATCTGGCAACTGCAATCAGCCCAAGAGAGCCGGGAGATCGACGGGCCCTATGATTGGTTATTCGATGATAACGAGGTTTCGATTGCCGCCTGTGTGGCTGGCGTTGGCATCTGCCCTGCGGCTCCTTTCGCCGTCGAATCGTTGGTGCATGCAGGCGCGCTCTGCCCGGTCTTGCCGAACTGGAGTTTTCCGCCCCGACAGCTCAATATCATTTACCCCAGCACTAAACACTTGTCCGTACGGGTCAGAAGCTTTGTGGACTGGGCATTCAACATTCTGCAAGCGCATCCTTCCCTGAGCCTAAAGCCATGGGAACTGCCCAAGCGCGGTTGAACGAAGTATCTCTTGTGAAAACGCGTTAAGGCTTTAACACTAATGCTTGATGGAAACAGAGATATACTAGGATAATCCCCCCAGATCTGAGAGTTACGTTCAAAAGTGTTATTTTCTTAGTAAATGTAAGAATAAATTTAAAAAAACATCCCCTGCAATATCAGCCGTACCATCAATGCAATATTTGACCTGCATCAATCTCCCCCCTACTCGATATAAGATGTTTCTCAGATTAAAACGTTAGGAAAATACTTAGTGAAATATCCTATCTCAGAAATCAGTGCGATACTTACTCATTAAATAGCTTAAATAAAACATTAAATGCAAAATATTAAACTTAAAATACATCATTTAATAGTTAATGATTCCAATTAAAGCCGGTTGGAGTAGGATATATCTCGTCAACAGCAGGCTAATCAATAAACGCATTTAGCGCATTTTCATAGATTGGCTGGCTGACACATGGAGACAGTGTTATCGGACTCCTCTCGAATAAACGATGTAAATCGGTTGCTTGTTACATGTTGTATTCAGGAAATATCCGAAAATCAGGTCAATAAAAACATAGTGCTGTAAACACAGGAAACGGCGAAGTTAGCAATTCGCCAATGACTTAACCTAAGGGAAATTTTTAACATGAAAATGAACAAAATCGCGATCGTTGCTGCTGGCCTGGTTTTATCCACCGCTGCACTGGCTGACAATACTATTAAGTTCCAGGGTGAAGTGGCTGACCAGACTTGTGACATTAGCATCAACAACACTTCAACGCCGCTGATCCTGCTGCCAACGGTTGCGGCTGCCACACTGGGTACTCAAGGTGCTACCGCAGGGCAAACGCCGTTCACCATCAGCCTGACCGGTTGCACAGCTTCTGTAGGTACCACCGCAATTAAAACCGTGTTTGTGGGCAACAACCTGACTTCAACTGGCAATATGGGCAACACCGGTTCCGCCACCAATGTGTCCCTGCAGTTGGTTGACCCTGCAACACCAGCAACTCCTCTGGATCTGACCGGCCAAACCGGTGCTAATGGTCTGTCACTGGCAAATGGTGCAACTTCTGCATCCCATGACTTTGCCGTGCGCTATTATGCTGAAGACGCCGCCACCGCAGGTTCTGTGTTGGGTAGCGTGCAATACGCAGTGTCTTATCAGTAATAAGTGTTCCCCCTTCCACTCAGGTGGAAGGGGCATTCCGAGAGGATACTTCGTGTGACGATCAAATATCCAGGGATCGTGCTTGGCGCGTTCTCCGCATTCCTTATGTTACTTTCTGCCCCTCTGACCGCCAGCGTAGTCATGCTCAACACCAGGATCATCTACCCAGCGGATACCCAATCACAGACGATACAACTCACCAATAATGACAGTATTCCGTATGTGATGCAGATGTGGTCAGACATCAACAGTCCCACCTCAACACCTGACAGTGCTGATGGGCCTTTTGTCGTGGTACCCGCCCTGTTCCGTATTGAGCCAAAAACCGGTCAGTCAGTCCGCCTGGTCTTTACCGGCAAGGGTTTGCCGCAGGATCGCGAATCGGTGTTTTACCTGAACAGTGTGCAGATCCCACCAAAAAATATGGCCAATAATGCAGATAACCAGATGCTGGTGGTGCTGCGTAACCGGCTCAAAATTTTCTATCGCCCTAAAAATATCGTCGGTAGCCCAGAGAAAGTTGCAGAACAAATCCAGTTTTCACTGAAACAACAAGCAGGACAATGGGTGCTGACGGCCAATAACAACTCTGGCTATTACGCTTCCGTTATCAAAGCCGCCGCAGTGGTGGGCAATAAAGAAGTGCCATTCAAGGCTGAGATGGTAGCACCGAAGTCTCAGGCAAGCTGGAAGTTAGAAAAAGGTGCCCTGTCCCCTGCGGGTGCACAGAAGATTAAATTTACGTTGATCAATGACTACGGTGGTCACACCAGCCAAGAAAGCCGTCTCAACTGATCGACCGCATTAATTCGCAATACCAGGATTTCGCGTTTTAGGGACTAAAGGAATGCACACAAAAATAACCATTTCCCCACGCTATTCCGATATTCGCCAAGGGAAGGCAGTGTTGGTCAATTCACCGATAAATGGGGCTCGGCTCAAGCCGTTAGCGCTTTTGCTGGGGCTGCTGATACCGCAAGCCTTCGCAGCCACAACCAACAGCCAGTTTGAATTCGATGACAGCATGTTGGTGGGCAGTGCCAAAGAACAAAAGAACATCGCCCGTTTTAATCAGGCTAACACCATCGAACCCGGAACTTATCAGGTTGATATCTTCGTCAACGGTGATTTCTTTACCCGAAAGCCCCTACAGTTCGCCGCTGGGGAGCAAGGTCAGGTTTCGGCCTGCCTGTCAGAGGATATGCTGCTTGATGCGGGTATCTTGCCTAGCGCAATAAAAACCAAAGCGGAGAATGTGCCCAATTGCTTGAACCTGGAACAACAGGTTGATGGTGCCTCCAGCCGCTTTGATTTTGCACGCCTGCGTCTCGATCTTTCCGTGCCACAACTGTTGATGAAGCGTGAAGCGCGCGGTGCCGTGCCGACCAGCGATCTCTCTTCGGGTGAAACCGTGGCGTTCACCAATTACGACACCAACTACTATCAGACCAAAGCATCAGGCAATACCACGGACTCAACCTATCTGGGCCTGAACTCGGGTATCAACCTTGGCCTGTGGCAATTCCGCCAACAGTCGAGTTTTACGCGTTATAACAGCGATAAAGGCACAAACAGCAGCCAGTGGAATTCGATACGCACCTACGTACAGCGCCCACTGCCATCAATCAGGGG
Organism: Serratia sp. YWN4; assembly: GCF_055790845.1. Classification (NCBI taxonomy): domain Bacteria; kingdom Pseudomonadati; phylum Pseudomonadota; class Gammaproteobacteria; order Enterobacterales; family Yersiniaceae; genus Serratia; species Serratia sp. YWN4. Next base: position 1,988,377 of record NZ_CM147696.1, on the reverse strand, counting down.
GCAGTTGACGCTGGGTGAAAGTTTCACTTCGGGCAGCCTGTTCAGCAGCCTGGGTTTTCGCGGCATCTTGTTTGAAACCGACGATCGTATGCTGCCAGAATCACAACGGGGTTACGCGCCGACCATTCGCGGCGTGGCCTCTACCACGGCTAAGGTCAGCGTGCGCCAATCAGGGGTCCAGATTTATCAGACCACCGTCGCACCTGGGGCGTTCATCATTGATGACCTGTATCCGACCAGTTTCCAAGGCGATCTGGTGGTGGAAATACAGGAAGCCGATGGCCGCATTTCCTCCTTCACTGTGCCGTTTTCTGCCGTCCCAGACTCGATGCGACCAGGGCATTCAAACCTGAGCATCGCTGCCGGGCAGGTCCGCAACATCGGTGACAGCAATGCGACATTTGCCGATTTGACCTATCAGGCCGGTTTAACCAACGCTATCACTACCAATTCAGGTATCCGTGTTTCTGACGGCTACCAGGCATTGCTCGGTGGGGCCGTGTTCAGCAGTCAGCTTGGTGCGGTAGGCGTTAATGCGGTGTACTCACGGGCAGACATGTTTGGCAATACGCTTGATGGTTGGCGTTTGGGCACCACTTACAGCCGCACCTTTATACCAACCTCTACCACGCTGGCGCTGGCCGGGTATCGCTATTCGACCCAAGGCTATCGCGACTTGAATGACGTTCTGGGATTACGCAATGCGTATGAAAACAATAACGTCTGGTCATCCAGCACTTATCAGCAAAGCAACCAGTTTGTCGCTACGGTTAGCCAAAGTTTAGGGGAATACGGTCAGCTCTATTTTTCTGGTTCCACCAGCACTTACCGCGGAAACCGTGGACGTGACACCCAGTACCAGATGGCCTATTCGCACAGCTATAAGAATATTAGCTATAACCTATCGCTCAGCCGTCAGCAGACGGGCAGCACACGCTATGGTGTCCAGTCAGCGGGAGATGCAGCCAACGGCAGCACGCAGAATATGGTTATGTTCTCGGTTTCCATCCCGCTGGGTGCAGGCTCACGCTCGCCGATCCTGTCGTCAGGCATAAGCCATGCCACCGGTAAGAACGGCAATACTAACTACCAAAGCGCATTGGCCGGGACGCTCGGGGAAGATCAGAGCCTAAGCTATACTGTTAATGGGGCTTTCGACTCCAGCGGTACGGGGGCCAGTTTTGGCACCAACGTGACCAAGCAGATGTCGATGGCCACCTTAGGCGGCAGCTTCTCACAGGGTAAAAATTATACTCAAGGTGGAGCCAGCGCTCGTGGAGCGGCCGTCTTGCACAGCGGTGGTGTGACGTTTGGCCCTTATCTGGGGGATACCTTTGCCCTGGTTGAAGCCGATGGTGTCAAAGGCGCAGAGGTCATTAACGGTATGGGGGCGAAAATTAATAACTCCGGTTATGCCGTTGTCCCATCGCTGGTGCCCTATCGTTATAACGATATCAGCCTGGATGCCAAAGGGATCGAAAACGCGAGTGTCGAACTCACCGAGAACCAGCAGCGTATAGCGCCTTACGCCGGTTCGGTAGTCAAAGTCCACTTTAAAACGCTGGAAGGTTATGCCTTGCTGATCAAGTTACTTGGTGCTCAAAGCGGCAATTTGCCATTAGGTAGCAACGTGTATGACAGTAATAACGCCGTAGTCGGCTTGGTCGGCCAAGGCAACCAGATTTATGCCCGCGCCTCAGGTAAGCAAGGAACATTGCGGGTGAAGTGGGGCGAGTCTGCCAGCGAGCAATGCACCCTGAATTACGATTTACGCGGTCAGGACATGACACAGTCACTGTATCGTCTGGAGTTACCATGCAACAGCCACTGACGCTCAACGCAAAACGTGAGATAACGACTATGCGCAAAACCTTTACTGCTGCATTGCTGGCGCTGGCGGGTATCACGCTGGCAACGCCGAGTTGGGCGGAGTGTTACAAAATCACGGCCATCAACAATACGTCGAGTTCACCTTATTATACCGAAGCGGGCAAAGGCACGGCAGCCAATTGGGACGGTTCCATTGATGCGGCAGGTTCTTTGGGTACCTTACAGACCGTTATCAATGTCAACAGCAGCACCTTTCAGCCGAATGGCACCTTGATTGCCAGCGGTATCGTTGACTTCCTACAATCTGGGGCTCAAACATACAGTTCAGATCAAATCCTATTCCGCTGCACCGCCAGCGAAGCTGGAAAGCTGTACGAGTACTATGCCACCAACGGAGACTCAACCTACGCAGGCTATGTAGAGGTAGGCTCTGCCTATGGCTTACCAGAGTCTTATCAAACTATTATCGATGGCGTAGCCCTGAGAGCGACTAATCTGGTTACTGGCGAATATTATTCTCGTTACTGGAAAGCGCGCCCCTTGACCAACCTGGATACGGACTCACAGGGGTGGATACTGGTCAAGGCCAAAAACTTTAGCAATACCAAAGTAGAGCTATTTCGCCTGAGTAACTCCGTAGGTTCGACCACTACCGGCGTTGTCAATTGGACACAACCCAACACTTATATCGCTTTCAAGGGAGGAACCCTTTCCTCCAATCTAAGCATTGGCGCAGACTCCTTATCAATATACGGTGGTTGGTACGCTTATTGGCCGGGCGCGGTCAACCTGCATAACCGCATTTATGTCCGCCGGGCGGCGAGCTGTTCGGTCACTAACGTGACCCCTACGGTTGTTTTCCCGCTGATTACGGTAGCGGAACTGAAATCCGGCGTGACACGCCAGATGCCGATAACAATTCAGTTTGCCTGCCAGACGGGGGCCCCTGCCAATGCTGGCCTAGTGGCATTGGCCAGCGGAGTGGCTGCCAACCAGACAGCAATGGGGATTTTGGTACAACCCGCCAATGCAGCGGCAGCGGTATCCGCTGGATTTGGTACCGCCGGTTCAGGCGTCAGCTATCTTTTATCCGATGGTTATGGCACCAATCCCAACATCGCCACTGGCGTAGGCATTCAAATTTCACGTACCAATGGTACGGTATTGAATCTGCTCAGTACGTTGAGTGGCTCGGTGCTGGGGGGCAACAATGCAGGTTGGTACCCAGTATTGACGGATGCAACCGCAGGGAGCGTCGTCAGCGGTGTCACTACCTATACTAAAACGCTTAATGCGACGCTAAAAGCCCTACCAGGCAAAACGGTTACCGCGGGCAAAGTAAGCGCGACGGCGCAGGTTATTATTCAGGTGCAATGATGCGAAAATTAACCGGATTATGTATTGCAGGCGCACTGTTGTTCAGCAGTTGGACACAGGCAGGCGTGATTATTGAATCATCGCGGGTGGTGTTTTCTGCGGCCGATCGCGAACGTTCGCTGCTGTTGTCGAACGGCAATCCTTATCCGGTGATTGTGCAGACCTGGATTGATGATGGAGCACCAGAAGGGACACCGGAAACGGCGGGAGACGTGCCGGTGTTACCCCTACCGGGGATTTTCCGGCTGGAACCGGGGGAGAAAAAAAACCTGCGCCTGCTGGCCACCCAAATCAAACAACCGCAGGATCGTGAGTCGTTATACTGGCTGAATATTTACGAGATCCCGCCCACCGATGCCAACTTGCCGCCTGGTGTTTCTGCGGTGAAAGTGGCATTACGCCTACAGTTGAAGATGTTTTATCGCCCGCAAAACCTGAAGCCGAATGTCGATAAGCTGACAGAACAGCAGCAGTTCAGCCTGATCAGGCTGCCTGGTGTGCTGAAACTTAAAGTCGAAAACACCTCACCTTATTACGCCACCTTCAGTGCAGCCAAACTCATGGGGGGGAGTAAATCCTACCCGGCAGACATTGGTATGTTGGCCCCTTTTTCCAGCAAGACGCTGGAGCTCAGTGGCGAAGCCAACTGGCAACCGGACAGTATCAGTTATATTTTGATCAATGATGATGGTAACGGCGTTGAAGGCAAAAAATCCCTTAAGCGGTAACCAAGTCATCTAGAACAACCCAAGGTTCAAGAGTTTCAAGGCAGGAAACTGGCCCTGTGGGGCCAATTCTTATCAAACCCGCTGCTGCTGTAAGCGCTCGCTGCGGTAAAAACTCAGCACGCACCAACCGAGAGCGATCAGCGCCAACGGCGCGCCGACAAAACCGATATTCGACATCCCCAAATGCAGGCTGACCTGGTTACCCAGCAGCGCACCTGCGCCGATACCAAAGTTATACAGGCCAGAGTAGATCGACATGGCAACATCGGTGGCATCCGGAGCCAGGCGCAATACGTTGGCCTGCATCGAGAGGCCAATCGCCATAATCGCCATGCCCCACACCACGCACAGCAGCGTCAAAGCCGTTTCGCTCCCCGAAGCGGGCAACAGCAGCAACAGGCTGACGGCCAACAGCCCAATCGCGCCAATAAAGAAACCCGAGGGAAAACGTTCACTGTAGCGGCTAAACAGCAGGCTGCCGAGAATACCGGCCGCCCCGAACAGCAGCAACATCATCGTGGTAAAGTTTGCCGTCAGCGCCGCCACGTTCTGAATAAAGGGTTCAATATAGCTGTAAGCGGTGAAATGTGCCGTCACCACAATAATGGTCAGCATAAACAGGCTGACTAACGCCGGGCGTTTAAACAACACCGGTACGCTGGAGAGCGAACCGGAATGCTCGCTTTTCAGCACCGGCAGCAGACGCCACAACATCACCAGCGCCAGAGTGGCGCAAATGGCAATACCGATAAAGGTCATGCGCCAACCGAGCAGTTGCCCAACCACCCGGCCTAACGGCAGCCCGAGCACCATCGCCAACGCAGTGCCTCCTGCCAGCATGCTCAACGCCTGTGCTTTTTTGCCCGCAGGCGCAACGCGGATCGCCAACGACGCGGTGATCGACCAGAACACCGAGTGCGCCAGCGCCACACCGGCGCGGGAAATTACCAGCGTAGTGAAGTTCCACGCCACTGCGGTAAGCACATGGCTGGCAATAAACAGGACAAATACTCCGATCAGCAGCTTGCGCCGTTCAATCTTACTGGTCAGCAGCATGCAAATCAGCGATGCGGTGGCAACGATCCAGGCATAAATGGTGATAATCAGGCCAACCTGTTCGGTTTGCATCTCAAAGCTCTGGGCAATGTCACTCAATAATCCGACCGGGATAAATTCGGTAGTATTAAAGATAAATGCTGAAACGGCGAGAACAACCACGCGCATCCAGGCGGTTGAGCGGGAAGGACTGATTTCTTCCATTAAGGTATTCCATAGCAGGGGCAGGCAATAGCGCTATGTTAGCCAACCAGCAATAAAAATGCGATATAGATCACATTTTATTTCGCTGTTTTTTTCAACAGTATCGCCGCTGGCGACGGCAGGGATAAAAACAAAAACGCTCCCAAATGAGAGCGTTTCTACTGCAAGAACACGTATGCCAAGAAATCTTGAATACGGTCTACCCCTAAAGAGAGGCTTTACGAACCAACAACGCGCTGAACCAGTGCTTTGGTCAGGTCGGTTCGGATCTGATTGCAGGTTTTTGAAATGCGGAATTTATAAGCGGCATCCATGATTTGATGGATATCAGTGCTTACGTTGTCACGAACCCGCATATACAGTTTGGCTTCCGACAGAATATGGTTCAATTCGATGCTGCGTGTCTGATACATCGCTTGATTAACCTGCTGCAACGCATTCAGCTCTTTCATGCATGAACCGACCAATGTCTCTGTGCTTTCAGAAATTACAGGCTGTACCACCGGTTGAGTCACAGCGGCCGGGCGCGGCGTTGCCACCGGGGCAGCAGTGTTGGCTTTTGGGCGTTGATTCATATTCTGGCACCCTGCCAACAACACACACACTGCGGCTACCGCGATTGTTTTTTTCATTACTGGGAAACTCCGGGAAACAAAGGAACGGTGTGGTTTACCGCCATAAAAATGACTTTGCGTAGCATAGAGTAATAGGCACAACCCTGACAAGGCCCGCAAAGGTCACAATAGCCTTATCATCACAGAACACCTTCCAGAATAGCATAGAATAATCTTAAAAATAATCCATGCGGAACATAAAGAATAATAACATCGAATTGATAAATATCATTACCTTAAAAGATTCGTAGGCTATTTTTTCTATGTTTGATCAAGAAAAGTGCTGAAAAACAAGCCAGGATGCTCAATCTGCCAGCAAACACACTTTTTTCTCACTTTAGTGCTTTGACAAACCCATAGCTCGCCGTTATGATGCGCCCCGTTCACACGATTCCTCTGTAGTTCAGTCGGTAGAACGGCGGACTGTTAATCCGTATGTCACTGGTTCGAGTCCAGTCAGAGGAGCCAAATTTAACGCCACGGATTTCTTACCAGTCCGTGGCGTTTTTCATTTCAGCACCGTGAAAAACGTTTGCCGTGAGGCAGCATCTCCGTTTGACACCATGATTCACCTTTTGGGCGAGTGTTTTTTGGGCTAATTAATCAGGCAGTTTGTTATAAGGGTTATCGATTAAATAAACCCATTTACCCTGCGCATTTTTACGAAATACCTCGCTGGCAAACCACTCTTCGTGCACCTTTCCATTAATATCGACTAACTGCCAGCGGCCGCTGCGTAAAATAATATCGCCATTCTGCACGGTGGTTGATGAATCAGGAACGCTCCGGACACGCCTATTTTTGTCCGCCAGTATTTCGCGGAATCCTTCTTTGATCTCGGCTCGTCCTTTAGCAAGGGAACCGTCTTGCTTGACCAGAATGCCTTTTTCATCAAAAAACTGCGCAATACTTTCTACATCCCGCGCTGCCATGGCTTGGCCAAAAGCAGTACGAGTAGTATCCAGATCGTCTGTGGCATGGGCACTCCCCATGACTGTAAACAAGAGCATAACAATGACTTTTTTGTAGCCGACTGTAAGCATGGTGCATACCTCGTGGTGGGGTGAAGAACCTGACTCTGATGAGAAACCGCAGGGTAACATGCTGTTCATATTATAAAAATAACGATTAGCGGTTAGAAAATCTTCACGCACAGCCACCTTTTCCCTGTCTCTTGGCATCACTTGCTCGACAGGTTGAGAATTAGTTAGCAAGAAAAGTAAAATTTTACTTAGCACGCTATGTTATACCTGCCCCCCATTTCAGCAACACCGAAAACCTATGGAAATGCGCAGAAAACGGTCTTTCTGAGCAAAGGGGTACTTGCGCAGCGGCGCAAGTGATTATGGTAAGTATGGTCAGGTAAAAATGATAAGAAAATTGCACTCTTTAACCCAGGCTATCGGCTTGGCGCTGGTCGTTGGCAGTGTTTCCTTCGCCGCCCAAGCTGAAATCACGCTGCTAAAACAAGATCCACAGGCAGGTAATCCACTGAGCCGCCTCAATTTTACCGTTGGTGGCAGTATCCGCCCGCAGGTCAATATCATGACCGGCGATGGCGATAACGGTTCTTACAAACGTAATGGCTTTGATGGCGGCACCCGCTTCCGCTTTGCCGCTGATTACTACCTTTTTGACGATATCAGTTGGATCAGTTATTACGAGCTTGGCGTGAATATTCCCGCGTTGTTCAATTGGGACAACCACCATGCCGAGGATGCCAACAATACCACCCGCCGCATGCTGTACACCGGCCTGAAAAGCAAAACCTGGGGCCAATTGACCTTCGGCCAACAGAACAGCGTGTATTACGACGTGGTGGGCATCAAAACCGATCTCTGGGATTACGACATGCTGGCCCAGGCGCCAGGCAATGGGATCAACGGTGATTACGACGGTTCCTACCGTTCGCGCAAAATGCTGAAGTACAAAAACACCTTCGATAATGCGGACGTCTATGTGTCATACCTGTTCAACGACGACGAATACCTGCCGGGCAAAAGCCTACGCTACAAGCGTAAAGGCGGCGGCTCTCTGGGTGTGGATTATCACCTGACGCAGAATCTGACCTGGGGTACGGCGTGGAACTACACCAATGCTGAAATGCGCAGCCCTGCGGACGGCAGCAGCACCACTTACGATCAGAATATCATCGGGACGGCACTGAGCTGGAAACCGGATAACTGGACCCTGAGTTTTGGCGGCGGTTGGTACAACAACTTCCTCACCACTAAAAAGCAATCAGAAACCAACTACTTTGCGGGTGATGCCTGGGGGATTGAGTATCTGGCAGGTTATAGCGTGCCGATTGGCCAGTATGCCGTGAAGTCGGTGATGCCTTACTTTATGGGGGATCGCCTGGAGTACGTCAACGATCGCGATTATCAGCGCATCGACAATGGACTCGGGGTTGCGATGCAGCTGGATTACGGCTTCCGCGTTGACGTAGAACACGTACTCACCTCCAGCACCGATAATCTCGGTGACATGACGGTAGTGCGTATGCGTTACGATTTCTAACCACGGCCTGACTCCAAATTACAGATAACAGCGCCCGATAGGCATCTACCGGGCGTTTTATGCGAACTGGTTTTCAAACCATTATCTTGCCGGAAAGTTTGCCGCCTGTTGGTGCGTCCAACTCAGCATCTGGGCCGCCAGCCTATCGCTGGCCAAACCGAATGCTTGCACCACCTTGTCCATCGATCTGCCGCTTACTGGCTGCCGAACTTCAAAGCTGCGGCTGGCGATCACCCGGCGATCGGCAGTGCGTACCAAACGCGCGTCAAAACGAATCACCACTTCACCGCTATCACCGCTGTACACGCCCTGGAATGACAACAGCTCACCGTTCAGTTCAATATCGGCCTGCACGTTGTCTTCATCACTGCTCACCGAAAGGAAGCGGCCATCGGTACGGAACTCCTGAATCAAGCGATTACGCAGCAATAGCGGTGTCGGATCGCTCCAGCGCGAACCGGAGAAAGAAGTGATCTCGGCCCCCTGAGGCTGAACGGCAATGCGTGAGCTATTCAGGAACTGGTTGGAGGTCGGCTGGACGATACGCAACGATTGTCCAGACACCTGCCCGCTACCAGAACCGGTAGCAGGCTGAGCAGGCAACAAATAAACCTGCAACACCGGGCTTTCCGGCAAAATAGTGCAGGCCGCCAGCGGCATAAACAGTATCAGGGCTAACAGCCGTAAGACGTTGCGGCGGTAGCGGGCATAGATAACGCTGAAGTCAGTCATTGTGGTCTAAACTCCTTGGTACGTTCACGGCCTCTGAGCAAGGCTGACGGGTTTTCTTCCAGGCGATTCATGGCGCTGCGCAAGGCCACCAGCGTTCTGCGCAATTCATCAACCGCCGGGCCGAGATCGTTGAACCCTTGCATCCCATTACTCAGCGAGCTTTGGTTTTCACTGATTAGCTTATTCAGCAGAGCGCTGGTCTGCTCCAGCGATGCCATGGTTTTGGCCGCGTTACTGACCAGCAGCTTGCCCTGCCCATCGAGCAGGCCATTAGCATTGCGCACCAAACGATTGGTTTGCACCAGCGTGTCATTGCCCTGTTTGGTGAGCAGCGCCAGCTGTTGTATTACCGTACGAATATCTTCACGTTCCCCGGCCACGGTGCCGGTGATCTTCTCCAGATTATCCAACGTGTTAACCAAACGTTGCTGGTTATCCGGCGTCAGTACCTGGTTGAGGCGCACCAACACTTCATTGATATTGGTGACCACATCTTCACCGTTAGTAAGCAATTGGCTCAGCGGTGACGGGGTGGCAATAATCACCGGAACTTCACCATCTTGGCCTTCCAGCAGCGGGCTGGCCTCAGTGCCGCTGCTGAGTTGGATATTGGAAGTCCCGGTGATGCCTGCAACGGCCAGCCGGGCCTGAGTATCCTGGCGGATTGGTGCCGAAGCCGCCACCCGGATACGTGCCCAGACTTTGCTCGGCACATCTTTGTCCAACCGCAGTTGAACCACTTCCCCCACGCGGATCCCGCTGTAATTCACCGTGCTGCCCTGTGAAAGGCCACTGACGGCTTCGTTGAACACAATATCGTACAGTTTGAACTGACGATCGCTACCGGCCTTGGTCAACCACAGGCTGAACAACAGCACGGCGCTGAAAATAATGAGAGTAAACAGACCAATGAGTACATGGTGAGCACGGGTTTCCATTTCTTATTGCCTCTCTCGAATGTTCGTTACGGCCTGTTGCGCAGCCCGCCCACGCGGGCCATGGAAGTACTCTTGGATCCAGGCATCATCGGTGGCGGCCACAACGTCCAGCGAATCCACCACCAGCACCTTTTTCTGCGAAAGCACGGCAACCCGGTCACAGATAGTATAGAGAGTGTCCAGATCGTGGGTGACCAGGAACACCGTCAGCCCCAGCGCATCACGCAGCGTACGGATCAGGCTGTCAAAAGCCGCCGCACCGATCGGATCCAGCCCGGCAGTAGGTTCGTCCAAAAACAGAATTTCCGGATCCAGCGCCAAGGCTCTGGCCAGTGCGGCACGTTTCACCATGCCCCCGGAAAGTGATGCCGGGTATTTATTGCCCGCGGTGGCTGGCAAACCCGCTAGCGCCAGTTTTACCTGGGCCAGTTGTTCCGCATCGCTGCGTTGTAATCCGGCGTATTCAATCAGCGGCAATGCCACGTTTTCGGTGACGGTCAGCGAACTGAACAGTGCACCGCGCTGAAACAAGACGCCAAATCGCCTTTCCAGCGTGGAGCGGTGTAAGCCAGAAAGCGCCATCAGATCTTCGCCAAAAACATGGATCTGCCCCGCCGTTGGCCGACGTAGTCCAACGATACTGCGCAGCAGCACGGATTTACCGGTGCCAGAGCCGCCGACCACGCCCAGGATTTCACCACGCCGGACATCAAGATCAAGATCCTCGTGAACACACTGCTTGCCAAAACAGTTACGCAATTTACGAATGCGAATAATGGCTTCAGGGGCTGCTTGGTTCACCATCCCATCTCCATGAAAAACAGTGCGGCAACGGCATCAAGCAGGATCACCACAAAGATTGAATGTACGACACTGGAAGTGGTGTGCGCCCCTACCGAAGCCGCGCTGCCAGTGACTTTAAACCCTTCTAGGCAGCCGATAATAGCGATCAGAAAGGCAAAGACCGGCGCTTTACTCATCCCCACCAGGAAATGCTGCAATCCCCCACTGCCCTGCATGATGGTCAAAAACATGGTGGGCGAGATATCCAGCGTTAACACACACACCACCGCACCACCGAAGATCCCGCTGATCATGCCGACAAAGGTCAGCATCGGCAGCGCAATCAGCAGTGCCAGTACGCGCGGCAGCACCAGCATTTCTACCGGATTCAGCCCCAGCGCCTGGATCGCGTCGATTTCCTCATTGGCTTTCATCAGGCCAATCTGGGCGGTAAACGCACTGGCGGTTCGGCCCGCCATTAATATTGCGGTGAGTAATACGGCAAATTCACGCAGGAAGGAAAACACCACCAGATGGACGGTAAAAATACCGGCACCGAAGGTAGCCAACACCGTTGAGCCCAGGAAAGCGATAACCGCACCAACCAGGAAGGTCAGCAGCATAATGATGGGCACCGCGTTGAGGCCGATTTGTTGAATATTGGCCACCAGTGAGGTGAGCCGCCAACGTGAAGGACGCAGCAGACTACCAAACAGGGCTTGCAGGGTCAGGCCAATGAATCCCAGCAGATCGATAAAGTTTTGCCAGAAACTGACCATGGACTGGCCGATATTAGCCAACAGTTCGACCAGTAAACTCGGTGGATTTTCTGCCTCCGGTAGCTCAAACCCTTGCAGAGAACGGCCAACGGTTTCCAGCAGAACGCGGCGTTCAGCAGGTAGCGAAGGCGCGGTCTGGCTGAGATTGAGTATCCGTTCGATGCCAAGAAGATCGACTAGCAGTTTGGCCCCGGCGGTATCCAGAACGCCCAGTTGGCTGAGATCAAACGCCGCATTATCGGGCAACCGAGTCTGCAATTGTCTGACGCCAGGCTCCAGCAGGCGGTAGTGTGCGAGCACCCAATCACCACGTGCCAACACGCGGGGTGGATGAACAGTGTCGTCCAGATTGAGCAATGCGCTAAGCTGTTGTTCTGTCATAAAAAGAACCTGTTACCCTTTACCGGGCTACGTCATCGCAACATAGCTAAAATTAGTGGCTCATCTATGAGTAAAGTACCATTTTTATTATTCATGAAAATTATGAATATCAGACTGATTTACACTTCATTGTTTAAAAACAGCGGCAACATGGATTAAGCCACCGCACTGCGTCAAAACAATCACCTGAAGGTTTGCTGCAAGACGATACTCTAAGCGTAGCGGGTCCAGGCTGATTTGCTATGTCAGCTTAGAAAATCAATGCGTAACACGATAATTCAGAATGGGTTTTGTAGCAGAAATGCAGGCAGCGCAAGAGGATTCAGCAGGAACATGCAGGGCTGGAAAGTGCCAGCCCTGCCGGTAGAAAATTTACTTCACGTCGCCCATGGCTTTCAGCTTTTTGGACAAATCACGGCGTTCTTTAGACAGGTCAGCATTCTTGATGATGTAGTCGTCAACGCGATCTTCATAATCGCTGCGCATGTTGGCAATAATGCCCTGAATATCTTCAATGCTCATACCTGGTTTGATGTACTCACTCAGGTTGTCGAGCAGCAGCACACGCTTCTGGTTGTCACGAACTTTCTTTTCGTTGTCGGTAATTTCACGCTGTAGCTTGTTTTTACGGCGGAACATACGCACAAACTCCAGTACGTCCTGAAAACTCGGCTTATTTGCATTATCCATCTTCATACCCTTGCTTTAGTAATACACAGATTCATTTGCTGACGGCCACAATCTCTTTAAGATACAGGTTTGTGCCCGTCAGGCACAACTCTCATTGGCCTATCTTACCCACTTTAGCGCCCCAGCCAAAACCCGAAGCGCCGCCTTCATGATCTGACACCCTATTCCCGCACGCTTGACGTACATACCTTGAGCAAATCACTCAATTCCTCAAGCTGTTGCACCAGTTCCATACTCAGCCACATATAACCGCAGATCGAGGCATCACAAGGCTGCTCAGCGCTGGCTTCCTGCATCAGGGCTTTGAGTTCGCAGGCGGTCTCACTCAGATCCCCTGACTCCGTCCGCGCTTTACCATAGCGCATCATATCCGCCAGCGATTCGATCGAGCGCAGCGTCAGCAATTGCGCACTGCGCAGGGTTTTGGCATTCAGCAGAATAAAGCGGGCTTCTCGCGAGGCCCAGTAAGCCCCGACCAGCAACTCCAGCGTACACACCAGATTGCGGGTCAGGGTTTGCACCGCTTCGAATACCTGTGCGGGAATCGGAGTTTCTTCGCTGGCAGGCAAAAGCAGCCCGCGTAGCTTGACCACCTCGGCCAGCAGCAGCTTCATCCGCGTTTCCAGGCGTGGGCGCTCCAGCATATTCGGCGACAGATAAGCGCCGTAGATCTGGCCAACAGACTGCAAACAATCGGCCATCTGCATACGCCAGAACATGTAAGCATGTTGCGGATAGATACTGGTAAACAGCAGCGCCAGTATCGAGCCTAAAATCACATCACCACCACGCCACAGAGCAAGCGGCATATTTTCCGCCCCGGCACCGCACATCGCCGCCAGCGTAATACCGATCAACAACGCCATAAAAGGCCGTTTACCCAGCGTCAGATAACCACAGAAGAACATCACGATGCCGCACCAGATCAACATCAGCGGCAGCGAATGAAATTCAAGATAAAGCGCAATCAGGCCAGAAACTGCCCCTATAAGCATGCCGGAGACACGTTGCAGCGCACGTTGCAATACATTGCCCCAGAAAGAAATCGGCCCCATCACCACGACCAGCGTGATCAGCGGCCAGACGCCTTCCGGCACCCTGAGCAAGCGCAACAAAAGGAAAGTAATGATAAACGCCAGCCCGATCCGCACACCATGAACAATGCGGTAATTGCGATAGAGCAGGCGTTCAAAAGAAGAAATTTCTCGGTCTAAACGCACGTTGTTATCACCGACGATGCCATAAAATTTTATTCTAGTGGAGGAAGAACGCTTACGTATAACGTTGAATGTACAAAGATGTTTCCCACCTTGCGAGAAGCTCTATGGGCATTTAGCTCAACGCTAAATACAAACGCCCTGTTTTGTCGCCTAAGGATTTACCTTTTTGCTAAAGGATGCGATCATCGACCAATGGAAACTAAAGAAATTAGGCGCAATAATCTGCGCGATCTGATGGCGCATTACGCCCGCCAAGGCACCAACCAGAATGAATTTGCCATGCTGGTGGACTCTTCTGCGCCAACGCTGAGCCAGATCACCGGTGAGAAATCCTCCCGCAATCTGGGCGATAACCTCGCCCGGCGTATTGAAGCCAAGCTGAACTTGCCGAAAGGCTGGTTTGATGTGTTTCATGAGAAAGCCTTGGAACATCCCTTTGCCGACGTTGCGGCGGAATCCGATTTCCAACCCGCGCGACTCAGGCCCGTCGTCTGGGAAGACACCGATCAGGACCAAGAAGAATTTGTGGAGATCCCATTGCTGGATATCGATTTTTCTGCCGGTGACGGTTGCTATGAAATCGTTGATTGTGAAGAGTTTTCGCTGATATTCCGCCGTTACTACCTGCATAAAATGGGTATACCGATCAATGCGGCGCGTATTATCCGCATTTCCGGCTCCAGTATGGAACCGCGCCTGCAAGATGGCGATGTGGTGGGCATCAATACCGCCGATATCCGTATCCGCGAAGGGAAAACCTACGCCATTCGCCATGGCAATCTGTTGCGGGTCAAAGTCCTGATCGAACAACCCGACGGCGGCGTTGTTATCCGCTCACTGAATCGGGAAGAATATCAGGATGAGCATCTCAGCTATCCACAGCGCAAAGACCAACTGGTAGTGCTGGGCCGCGTCTTCTGGTCATCCTCATCCTGGTAGCAAACGGGGCATCGCTGCGGATGCCCTGTCTGTTATTTAAAATCCACCACCATTTGTTGCGGTATCGACAGCCCACGAGTCGACCGCACGCAGCAGGCAATGTAATCGGTAAAGCGCGGCGGCTTCGGCATGCCCAGCTTGAGGATTTTTTCATTGCTGAACCGCACGTTGAGCATGGCGAATGAGCCATACAGGCGCATCGCTTTCAGCATCAGGCGCTCATTGCACGGCCCGAAGATATCCTTCAGCTGTCTGCGCATTTGCAGCAGAGCCTCGTAACTGACCTGCGCATAGTGATCGCCAACCGGTGGTTTCTCCAGCGCTGCCGCGATGGCGTGATCGATATCCGCAAAGCTGACGCTGCTCTCTTCCCCGGCAGAGATATGATAAACGTCGTTATCCAGCGTATCGCGGTTCAGCAACATCACCAGCGCGTCGGCACAATAGTCCACCGGGATCACGTCGATATTGTCCTGCAACGAGCACATGAACTTACGCAGCATCAGCGCCATGCTGAATACCCAGAAAATGCTGCTGGAAGGCTGACAACCCAGGCGTGTATGGCCAACCACGATCGAAGGCCGCGCAATCACCAGTGGCAACTGTGGGCAAGTCTGCCGCATCAGTTGCTCAATCGTCGATTTGGAGCGGGTGTACTCCACCAGATGCTCGGCGGTTTCCTCAAATTCAGCGCTTTCTGCCACCAACGAACCGGGTTCAGGAGCGCAGGACATCGCCGTGCCTACGTGCAGAAAACGTTTTAATCCTTTAACCTGCGCCATTCTTTGCGCAAAAGCCAAAGTTCCTTCAACGTTAACTTTCCAAATAAGCGGATTATTACCGAATGAAGCCACGGCGGCACAGTTAACCACGTGAGTGACATTGTTAATACGTGTGTCTGATAAAAAATGATCGGGCTCGCTTAAATCACCCAGCAAAATATTTTCTGCTGTGAGTTTATCCAAAATATTTTTATCAATATTAAACTTTTCCATATTACTGCAAATACGGTTCAAACCCTGTTGTTTATCCTCGGCACGCACCAGAAAAAGATAGTTAATATCTTGATTTTCACTCAGTAATTTCTCGAGCACCGCGCCACCGAGAAACCCCGTAGCACCGGTTAACAAAAGCATTTTCATACTGGATACCCATATTGGCATTGAATGTGCTGGATTGTATGCCTGAATATGTAAACGAAAATTAAATAGGAATTAAGTGGGCGGGAAATTAATTTTCTTAATGTTATCTTAAGGAATATTTTGAAACATCCACGTGACGTTTAGTCACATCTGCTGTTCATATTAATAATAGTTGTTTATATAACATTGATGCTAAGTCTGATTTAATTCCCTGATATAGTC
This sequence comes from Serratia sp. YWN4, assembly GCF_055790845.1. Classification (NCBI taxonomy): domain Bacteria; kingdom Pseudomonadati; phylum Pseudomonadota; class Gammaproteobacteria; order Enterobacterales; family Yersiniaceae; genus Serratia; species Serratia sp. YWN4. Next base: position 1,972,222 of record NZ_CM147696.1, on the reverse strand, counting down.
TATTGAGCCAGAATCGTTCTGCGTTGCAAGCGTCCTCCCTAAATGGGGTAGCGACAAACTCGCCCTGCGATCCTATGATGCTTTATCGTTCAAGGAGAAAGATATGGTGCGAAAACTGGATAACTTGCCCGAGCAAGAACGCGAAAAGATCCACACCGATCTGTTAGCCCTAAGCGTTATTTATAATGAACGCTACGGGCATGCTTCGGGGTTAGAAAGTGCCGAGGAAAGCGTGCCCGTTCATCTGCTCAACTACTTTCACCAACGCCTGATCTACTATCGCAATGCGTAATCACCCGCATTTCTTCGTTTAAACTAAACCACTGCTTGGCATCGTTCATGGCACCGTTACAATAGGGGCATATTACCTACGCCAATAAAGAGATGCGATTTTGAGCAGCAAGGCACCGCCTACATTTTATATCCACGATTACGAAACCTTCGGCAAAAGCCCATCAATGGATCGCCCAGCGCAGTTCGCTGGCGTGCGTACCGATATGGATTTCAATATCATCGAAGAGCCGCTGGTTATCTATTGTGCCCCGGCCGATGACTACCTGCCCGATCCGGAAGCGGTGATGATCACCGGTATCACGCCGCAACAGGCTCTGGCCAAAGGGGTGAATGAGGCCGAATTTGCCCGGCAGATCCACCAAGCGTTCAGCGTGCCTGGCACCTGTATTCTCGGCTACAACAATATTCGTTTTGATGATGAAGTCAGCCGCAACATCTTCTATCGCAGCTTTTATGATCCCTACGCTTACAGTTGGCAAAACGGCAATTCGCGCTGGGATCTGCTCGATGTGATGCGTGCCTGCTATGCATTGCGTCCTGAAGGTATCCACTGGCCGGAAAATGAAGAGGGTTTCCCCAGCTTCCGCTTAGAACACCTGACGCGCGCCAACGGCATAGAACACGAGAATGCCCACGATGCGATGGCCGACGTTTACGCTACCATTGCCATGGCCAAGCTGGTCAAGCAGGCGCAACCCCGGCTGTTTGACTATCTGTTACAGCACCGCAATAAGCACAAGCTGAATGCGCTGATCGACATCGCCGAAATGACCCCGTTAGTGCACGTTTCCGGCATGTTTGGTGCCACACGCGGCAATACCAGTTGGGTTTCGCCGCTGGCCTGGCACCCAGAGAATAAAAACGCGATCATCATGTGCGATTTAGCCGGTGACATCACGCCACTGCTGGAACTGAGTGCCGACGAACTGCGTGAGCGTCTCTATACCCGGCGCGATCGGCTGGGCGCCTATCAGGCACCGGTGCCGATTAAACTGGTGCATATCAACAAATGCCCGGTGCTGGCACCGGCCAAAACGCTGCTGCCGGAAAATGCTGAACGATTGGGTATCGATCGCCAAGCCTGCCTGCAAAACTTGCAGGTGCTGCGCCAACACCCGGAAATCAGGGAAAAGGTGGTGGTTCTGTTTGCCGAGGCTGAACCCTTTACTCCGATCGACGATGTGGATGCCAAACTGTATGACGGCTTTTTCAGCGATGCCGACAGGGCTGCCATGAAAATTATCCAGCAAACCAAACCGCAGAATCTGCCCGCGCTGGATTTAACCTTTAATGATGGCCGGGTGAAAGAACTGCTGTTCCGCTACCGGGCGCGCAATTATCCAAACACGCTGGATGATGCCGAGCAGCGTCGCTGGTTGCAGCATCGCCAAACCATGCTCAACGCCGAGCGGGTGCAAAACTATCTGTTGCAGTTAGAAGCCTTGTATAACCTGCATGAGGGGGATCAAGAGAAGACCGCGCTATTGAAAGCGTTGTTTGATTACGGTAAGCAGTTGGTGGGCTAACAGAAACAACAAAGGGCGCAGATTGCGCCCTTTGTCATGTGGTTAACAGACAGTTTCAGTTAAGCCACGTCTTCACTCGCCTGCGGCACCGGCAAACGGAAACTGCGGGTGACAAACGCCAGATAGATCAGGCCAATCGCAGCCCAAATCAGGCCCAGCGTCATTGAGCTGGACTCCAGGTTAATCCACAGCGCGCCCACGGTCAGAGCGCCCAACACCGGCAGGACCAGGTAATTGAACTTCTCTTTCAGGGTGCGGTTCAACTTATCGCGGATGTAGAACTGCGAAATCACCGACAGGTTTACGAAGGTAAACGCCACCAGCGCACCGAAGTTGATCAACGCCGTCGCGGTTACCAGATCGAACGACACCGCAGACAGCGCAATCACACCCACCAGCAGCACGTTCAACGCCGGAGTACGCCATTTCGGGTGCACATAGCCGAAGAAACGCTCAGGGAATACGCCGTCACGCCCCATCACGTACATCAGGCGTGATACGCCCGCATGAGAAGCCATACCGGAAGCCAGTACGGTCACGCAGGAGAATACCAGGATCACCGACTGGAAGAACTTGCCAGCCACATACAGCATGATTTCAGGCTGTGAGGCATCCGGCTCCTTGAAGCGTGAAATGTCTGGGAAGTACAGCTGTACAAAGTAAGACACCACGATAAAGATAATGCCGCCGATCAGCGCCGTCAGGAAGATGGCTTTCGGGATCACATTCTCTGCATCTTTGGTTTCTTCCGACAACGAACTGATGCCGTCAAAGCCAAGAAACGAGAAGCACAGGATGGTCGCACCGGTAATCATCGGCACCACATGGGCATTATCAGACCAGAACGGACGGCTGCTGACCAGCGTCCCCGCCCCTTCGCCGTTGGAAATCCCATGGATGACCAGGCCAAGGAACACGATCATGATCGCCACCTGCACCACCACGATAATGGAGTTCAGGTTGGCGACCAACTTGATGCCGCGCAGGTTGAAAGCCGTCATCAGCGCAACCAGCACCGCGACGAAGATCCATGAAGGCACGCCGGGGAAGATCGCTTCCAGGTAAATTTTTGCCAGCAGGATATTGATCATCGGCATGAAGAGGTAGTCCAGCAACGATGACCAGCCCACCATAAAGCCAACGTGTGGGCTGATGGCTTTCTGAGCATAGGTATAGGCAGAACCCGCAGACGGGAACTTGCGTACCAGTTTGCCGTAGCTCAGCGCGGTAAACAGGATCGCCAGCAGAGCAAAGGCATAGGCGGTAGCGACGTGACCATCGGTCAGGCCAGAGACGATGCCAAAGGTATCAAAGATAGTCATCGGCTGGAGATACGCCAAGCCCATCATGACAACCGGAACCAAAGTGAGAGTTTTGCGCAGCTGAGCGCGCTGGCCGGCTGGTGCGGCGCTGATGATGTTATCGGACATCGCGCAGCCCCCCCTTACCTTCTGCCTTGCGGATAAGAGACACGCCAAGACTTAAGGTTGCGGGGAAACTTCGCAACGTGCGACTGAATTCTAAAAGGGGGATGAGGGAAGCTGGATAACCAGTCGATACTGCCTTGACGGCTCCATAATCGCTGCGGCCGCAGCGGAAACCGGCGGGCACCGGTGCTAAAGTGAAAAATTGCCCCATCTTTCTTAATCCTCATGAGTCACGACCATAGAGTTTTGGTTGATCGCGACGAACCTATTTATCTATCCGGCTCGATGTCCGGCCTCGCTTGGTGTGTGAAATTCACAGTTTGTAGAACGTAAATGCAAAAAAATAACCGACGCGTTAAAACGTCGGCTATCTTCATGGGGATATTTTGCCCTAGAAAACTACCGGAAGACAAGCTCCAGAAACCTTCTTACACAAATTCTTTTGCCGATCGAACGGAAAACCCTCTTATCGGCGAATGTTGCCTACCCATTCAGGCATTTTTCAACATCCAGTCGATCTCGGTTTCCGTCACCAACCGTTCAAACTGCATCAGTTCATCCATCTTGCAGGCGTGATAAACGTGCGAGAAACGTTCCCCAAGATGCCGGGTCAGTTCATGCTGATGTTCAAATTCATACAACGCATCGCTCTGGCGGATCGGGAATGGCACCCCTTCCTGCTCAAGGCCGTTGCCGGTTACCGGCTCAGGCAGCGGTAATTCGGTATCCAACCCATAGAGTATGCCCGCCAGGATCGCCGCTACCACCAGATAAGGGTTGGCATCAGCCCCGGCCACCCGATACTCCACGCGATGGTTATCCACATCGCTACAGGGAATACGCAGCGCCACGGTACGGTTATTGTGCCCCCAGGAAGCCTGGACCGGCACATACATGCCCGGTTGAAAACGGCGAAACGCATTGATGTTAGGGGCCAACAGCGCCATGGAGGCGGGCATCAGGGTGATCATCCCGGCCAAGGCGCGTTTCAGCAGCGCCGAGTCGGCACCGTCCGGCTCAGCGAACAGATTTTTGCCCGCGCTGTCCACCATGCTGATATGCACGTGCATCCCGCTGCCCGCATAATCCTCATACGGCTTGGCCATAAAGGTGGCATGCATATGATGGTTTTCTGCCACCTGCCGCACCAGGCGTTTTAACGCCAGCGCATGGTCGCAGGCCTGCAACACATTGTCGGTATGGTTCAGGTTCACTTCGAACTGGCCTGGCGACGCCTCCGCCACCGCGCCATCGGCCGGTAAGCCCTGCATCTGTGCCAGTGCGTCGATGTCGTTCAACACCCCGGCAAAGTGGTTGAGATTATCCAGCGAATAGACCTGGCTCTGTACGTTGCGCTCCTGCGTTCCGGGCGCACACGGCGGTTGCAGATAGCCTTCAGAATCCCGCTGTCGATCGATGAGATAAAACTCCAGCTCTACCGCTACCACCGGGAATAATCCACGCTGGCGCAACGTCTGCCATATTCGATTCAGGACATTGCGGGGTTCAACGTCAAAGGGAGTACCATCTTCATCCAGCATGGTCAGCAATACCTGGCCGATATGCTCGGGATCTGCCGCTGATGGCGTTAACGTTCCCGGCACCGGGATACAGACCCGGTCAGGTTCGCCCAGTTCCTGGCCCAAACCGGCCTCTTCCACCACGTTGCCAAGAATATCCATGGCAAATACGGATGCGGGGAAATAGCAGCCTTTTTCTATTTTTTTCAGCCCGGAGATGGGAATACGTTTGCCGCGGAAGGAACCATTCAAATCATTGAGAAGGATATCGATATACTGTGTGGCAGGATGGCGTTCCAAATAGTGAGCAACCTCACTTTGGAACGCGCTACTTCGCCTGTCTTCACTATGCTGTGCAAAATTTTCAACTGCTGCGCTATTGGTTTGCATACATCACCCGCCGTTGTGCTTTTGGGAATGCTCGCGCATTCGCTTGCCGATCGATTCAACACATGGTCTGAATTCTCTAGTAGAGTGCGCCGGGCTGGCGCTCGAAATAACACCCATTAAATGAAACATAGCCTTAACAGAATTGCTTTGCAAATGTTACAATCGCGTTTGATTATTCGTCACGGGCTGCTAAATTGATAAAATATTGACCGAAAAGGCGTTGTTTGGCATTTTTGTGTACATTATTTCTTCCGCCAGAGCCACGGTGAATATGGGCAATATATTTTCCAATAGCTGCCCAACTACCGATATCATATTGTGTCGATATCACTCCGACAGACACCCGGCTCCGGGTATTACCTCAGCCTGTCGCCCCTATCAGAAGGAACTACCGCTATGAGCGAAGTCAGCTTGGCACCAGGCAAGCGCCTGTCGCAGATCCGTCAACACTTGGGTTTGTCGCAGCGCAGGGTCGCCGAACTGTCCGGATTAACCCACAGTGCCATCAGCACCATTGAGCAGGACAAAGTCAGCCCTGCCATCAGTACGTTGCAGAAGCTGCTAAAGGTCTATGGATTATCACTGTCTGAATTTTTTGCCGAACCCGAACGGCAGGATGAACCCAAAGTGGTCATCGAACCGGAAGATCTGATTGAGATCGGCAGCCAGGGCGTATCCATGAAGCTGGTGCATAACGGCAACCCGACGCGCAACCTGGCCATGATGCTGGAAACCTATCAACCCGGCACCACCACCGGCGAGAAGATCAAGCATCAGGGGGAAGAGATCGGCACCCTGCTGGAAGGCGAAATCATGCTGACGGTCAACGGCCAGAGCTACCCACTGACGGCGGGCCAGAGCTATGCCATCAACACTGGAATGCCCCACAGTTTCAGCAATACGTCGACGCGCGTCTGCCGCATCATCAGCGCGCACACCCCCACCACCTTCTGACACGCCAAGACCGAGGGGCAATAGCGCACAGCCTGTTGCCCTCACTACATCGGTTTCTGACCATCCCTGGAGCCATTGAGGTTCTGACCACGGTTGCAACATATTAGCGCCAGTATTTTATCTTTCGCCTTTCTCTGCCATATCACGACACTGCGAAATTACACATGCGAATGATAAGGATTATCATTTGCATTTACATCCTTGTTAATTTCCTTACAATAGCCCGAGGCTTCACCCACAGAGCGGAAAACCGTCGCGGTAGAAGCTGCATCTCATTTAAATCAATCAATTAACAACCTAGGGCCAGGAACCTTTATCTCATGGGAAAGCCAAGCTATAACCGACTGACTGCATTAATCCTCGCTTCACTCGCCAGCAGCACGGCACTGGCGGAATCACAGGACACCATGGTGGTCACCGCCTCCGGTTTCCAGCAAAGAATTCAAGACTCAGCGGCCTCTATTTCAGTCATCTCCCGCCAGCAGCTTGAAACCAGGGCTTATCGTGATGTGACCGATGCATTGAAAGATGTCCCCGGCGTTGTCGTCACCGGTGGAGCCAGCAGCAGCGATATCAGCATTCGCGGCATGTCCTCCAAGTACACGCTGATTTTGGTTGATGGCAAACGTGTTGATACCCGAGGCACTCGGCCTAACAGCGACGGTGCCGGTATTGAACAAGGTTGGTTGCCACCGCTACAGGCGATTGAGCGCATCGAAGTGGTGCGCGGGCCCATGTCTTCTCTTTACGGCTCAGATGCCATGGGCGGCGTCATCAACATCATTACGCGTAAAACCTCCACCACTCAGGCATGGAAGGGTTCTCTGCATGGCGATGCCACCTTTCAGGAAGATCGCCATTCCGGTGATATCTTCCAGACCAACGCCTTTGCCTCTGGCCCACTGATCGACGGCCTGTTGGGGCTACGGGTTAACGGGTTGCTTTCGCGCCGTGCCGAAGACCAGATTATCAACGGCTACAACGAACAGCGGATGCGCAGTGGCACGGCGGTGTTCAGCCTGACCCCGGATGAAAAAAACGGCGTTGACGTTGAGATTGGCCGCTCATTGCAGGATCGCGACAGCACACCGGGCGTATCAATGGCGGCAGAGAACTGCCGCAACGGCAAATGCACGCCGAACAGTGCCAGCAACAGCCGCTACGAGCGCACCCACTATTCGATCACCCACAACGGCTATTACGATTTCGGTAACACCAACAGCTATATTCAACGCGAAGAGACCAACAACCCTGGCCGCAAAATGAAGCTGAACAACACCATCTTCAATACGCAGACGCAATTTGATCTCGGCGATCACCTGCTTAATCTGGGTGGGCAATACCGTTATGAAGATCTGCATGATGAAGGCAACCAGCTTGCCGCCGCCGACGGCCTGAACAACCTGACGCGCTGGAGTTGGGCACTGTTTGCCGAAGATGAGTGGTCAATAACTAACGATTTTGCCCTGACCAGCGGTGTCCGTATGGATCAGGATCAGAACTATGGCAACCACTGGACGCCGCGCCTGTACGGCGTGTGGCATCTGGCGGAGCAATGGACGCTGAAAGGCGGTGTTTCTGCCGGTTACCGCTCACCCGATCTGCGCCAGTCTTCCGCCAACTGGGGGCAGATCACCGGGGGTGGCCGAACTTCAATCATCATTGGCAACCCCGATCTGAAGCCGGAAAAGAGCCTGAGCCAGGAGATCGGCCTGCTGTGGGACGATCAACAGGGAATGAATGCCGGTGTCACCCTGTTTAATACCGACTTCAAAGACAAAATCACCGAGGTTCGCCGTTGCGATAGCGGCAATGGCTCACCGGAATGCTTCATCGGTAACACCGCTTATTACTTTATCAGCGATCGCATCAACGTGGATGAAGCCAATATGCGCGGTGTTGAAGCCACTCTGGGTTGGGAAATCAGCAAAGACTGGGACCTGACGGCCAACTACACCTTTACCCAATCGGAACAGAAAAGCGGATCGCAGCAAGGTAAACCCCTGAATCAGATGCCGAAGCATATGTTCAATACCACGCTGGACTGGAAAGCCACGCAGGACGTCAGCCTGTGGTCACGTCTCAACTTCCGTAGCAGAACCTCTGAATACCTGAGCCGCACGTCGATGGCTACAGGAACACCGTCTTATACCTTCGTGGATACCGGCTTGAGCTATCAGGCCAACAAACATCTGACGGTGACCGGCGGGGTATACAATATTTTCGACAAAACCGTCGATTACGATCATTACAACACCGTGCTGGATGGCCGCCGTTATACCGTTGGCATGACCTATAACTTCTGATAGCGGGAAAACGCGGCAGCAAACTGCCGCGTCGAAAACTGTGTGTGCCCTAATGTTTGACCCACTACAGTGCTTATATTGTTAACTATGAGGACTATCACTTATGTTAATCAGGCTGCTTAGATTTATTTCTCACAAAAAACATCATCACATTCGTGTGTAAGCGGTATCCATTCATCAATGATTTTCTTACTATTTCTCAGCTACATTTTCTTCATGTGCAATGAAAAAACGGCGCATCTATTTATCACTGACTGATAAAGTGATATTGGAGTTGTAGGCAGAACTGTGTATGCAACAATCTTATATTTCCCTTCTGGACTTATCTCTTCATGAACTTTGTTGAATTCACCATAGAAAGCCACCGGCGACAAGACTATCCAAATCATGAACAGAGCAAAGAAAAAAGATAACTTAATGAATTTTCCTTTTTTCACAATTCAATCTTCCTGTCCTTCTCTAAAAGCGGCAACCATAAACATCAGAAAAAACAAAAAAATCGCCGCGGAATGGTATTTTCTCTGCCATTCGTTAAAATCTGCATTAAAAACCGGTACGAAACCAGAATAATGACTGGCTAACCGTCCAAAAAATCCTGATGTATAACTAGATATATATATTGCTGTTTCGGCTTTAGTGAATATACTTTTCTTTCTCCATACACCCAGCAACTCAGGAATGTCGAGCCCAAGTTTATTATCATCCAGAAAGTCATAAGTATCTTTCAGATAGAAACCAAGACTATCAACTTTAAGAATGTGTTTTCCACTTAACGTGGACGTATAACCTTTTAAGCATATTTTAAGGTTACAGTTACCCATTGCTCCATACCAATCATTTATCGTATCAGCCTTACTACCGATACGCATGAAGTTAACTTGAGCAGTTGCATCCAACGTCTTTACATCATCATAATTACCAATAAAAATACATTTTTTCTCATAGTTACCTAACACCTGCAACCTCTTCCTTAATACTTCTCTTCTATTCAAATTATTCCATCCCGCTGTCAATGCCTTTATTCCAGATGAAATTTTTTCAAAGTTCTTGGCCCATTTCATTGTTACTATACTGTCGTTTACTTTGGATCCATCAATTGTTCGAGCATCAGCATCATTAAGAAAAAATTATGATTTTAAAAATATAGCCAAGTTTTATATTCTTATATAAAACACCCAATATTCTTACTCATACAATTAATCTGTCATACCGTTAGAATCTGAAATGTGCTTCGATTAATTTTTTCATGATAAAAACAACTAAGTATGAAAAAACACCAGACATTGCGATTAATATTACTCTATATGGATTGCCAGAAAACCATAGCCAGAAAAGACAGAGTAAAACAAGAGTGGCAAGAATAACTCCCACTCTAAAAGAAGTAAAGGGGATAACAAAAAGCGATGTGCAAATAATATATACCTGTCATCATTGAAGATGCTTGATTTTGTTGATGAAGAGGATCATGCTTTCATCCCATGAAGATATTTATCACCGCTGAGCAAAAAATCGAACTCGAACGCCGGCATGATTCCAGCCGGGACAAACACGTTTGCGATCGTATTAAAGCCGTCCTTCTCGCCTCCGAAGGTTGGAGTTCGGTCATGATTGCTCAGGCTCTGCGCCTGCATCAGACCACTGTTGACCACCATATCAGTGAATATCTGAATAAAGGGAAATTGAAACCCGAAAATGGTGTCTTCTGATGGCATGCTCAGCGCAGAAAAAACCGAACAGCTTATCAGCCACTTAACTCAACATTTATTCCATCATACTGTCCAGATTGTGGCCTACGTGGCACAAAAATGGGGTGTCATATACAGCGTCCCAGGAATGAACAAATGGCTGCACCGGCACGGCTTCAGCTATAAGAAACCCTCAGGCGTACCCCATAAATTCAGCGAAGAGAAACAGCAACAGTTCATTGAATATTATGAAGAATTAAAAGTTGCCACGAGAGGTGAACCGATCCTTTTTCTGGATGCAGTACATCCGACTCAGGCGACAAAACTGAGCTTCGGCTGGATAAAAAAGGGGGGAAAAAAGACTGTTGAAACAACAGGAAGCCGTACTCGGATGAACATTCTGGGCGCTCTGGATCTGAATGATGCTGCCCATCCAGTCATTCATGATTACGAAACGATTAATGAATACACTATCTGTCTATTTTTCAATGAGATAAGAACATATTATCCCGACTATAATCAACCAATTCATATTATTCTGGATGGAGCGGGGTATAACAAAACAAACCTGGTCAAAGATTGGGCATTTGTCTGCAATATAAAATTGCATTCCCTGCCACCTTACAGCCCCAATCTAAATCCCATAGAACGGTTATGGAAGTTGATGCACGAATGTGCAAGGAACAACCGTTACTTTGCCAGTAAGCCTGATTTCCGAACGGCTATTTTTAACTTTTTTACGACAACGCTCCCTGAGATGGCGGATTCATTATCGTCCCGGCTGAATGACAATTTTCAGGTGCTAAAGCAAGCGTCTTCAAGTTAATCGGGTATATACCCGTGATCATTGAAGATGCTTGATTTTGTTGATGAAGAGGATCATGCTTTCATCCCATGAAGATATTTATCACCGCTGAGCAAAAAATCGAACTCGAACGCCGGCATGATTCCAGCCGGGACAAACACGTTTGCGATCGTATTAAAGCCGTACTTCTCGCCTCCGAAGGTTGGAGTTCGGTCATGATTGCTCAGGCTCTGCGCCTGCATCAGACCACTGTTGACCACCATATCAGCGAATATCTGAATAAAGGGAAGTTGAAACCCGAAAATGGTGGCTCTGATGGCATGCTCAGCACAGAAAAAACCGAACAGCTTATCAGCCACTTAACTCAACATTTATTCCATCATACTGTCCAGATTGTGGCCTACGTGGCACAAAAATGGGGTGTCATATACAGCGTCCCAGGAATGAACAAATGGCTGCACCGGCATGGCTTCAGCTATAAGAAACCCTCAGGCGTACCCCATAAATTCAGTGAAGAGAAACAGCAACAGTTCATTGAATATTATGAAGAATTAAAAGTTGCCACGAGAGGTGAACCGATCCTTTTTCTGGATGCAGTGCATCCGACTCAGGCGACAAAACTGAGCTTCGGCTGGATAAAAAAAGGGGAAAAAAAGACTGTTGAAACAACAGGAAGCCGTACTCGGATGAACATTCTGGGCGCGCTGGATCTGAATGATGCTGCCCATCCAGTCATTCATGATTACGAAACGATTAATGAATACACTATCTGTCAATTTTTCAATGAGATAAGAACATGTTATCCCGACTATAAGCAGCCAATTCATATTATTCTGGATGGCGCGGGGTATAACAAAACAAACCTGGTCAAAGATTGGGCATTTGTCTGCAATATAAAATTGCATTCCCTGCCACCTTACAGCCCCAACTTGAATCCCATAGAACGGTTATGGAAGCTGATGCACGAATGTGCAAGGAACAACCGTTACTTTGCCAGTAAGCCTGATTTCCGAACGGCTATATTTAACTTTTTTACGACAACGCTCCCTGAGATGGCGGGTTCATTATCGTCCCGGCTGAATGACAATTTTCAGGTGCTAAAGCAAGCGTCTTCAAGTTAATCGGGTATATACAAAAAATATATCGCACCCAAAATGAAAAGTGCAATAAAAACCCTTAAGCTCTTCATGCCCTCATCCTTCTATAACAACATTGAAAATAGCCTCATTAATGAATGGGTTACAACCATACCACTTATAACGCTGAAGGATAAACCATGAGCAAAACCAAGGGGAATTTTCAAAACCTTTACCATTCAAATCCCCAACATCTAATCCAAAGTGATCCTGTATTTTAAAAAATACACTCGCCTTAAATTTATCACCAGAAATAGAAATATAATCTAGGAAAGTAGCTATTGAATATGTATCATGAATAGTTATTCCCAAACCATTAAACCAATCATGCTCATCAAACTTTAATGGAGAATTTTGACCAAAGTAGTTTCTACTTGCATCAAATAACACAAGAAATAAATCACTATTCATCATCGATTGATAAAGTGACATTCGAGTTGTTGGCAGGACTGTATATGCAACATACCTTATATTTTCCTTCTAAACTCACCTCTTCATGAACTTTGTTGAATTCACCATAAAAAACTACCGGCGACAATACTATCCAAGCCGTGAATAGATCAAAAAGCAAAGATAACTTAATGAGCTTTGCATTTTTTATAGTCCCTTACCTCCTGTAATTAACAACAAAGCATATCACACATAAATCATTACAAGCATTACCTTCATCACGACATTAATATATAAAAAATAGCCGAATCAACACCCAAAACCATCAATACTCACTCCAAAAAAAATATATCCGAACCAATCATTAATTCAGATACATATCAAATAACCGAATGAAATCACAAACCAAATTTCAATTAAGACCGGCGTATTATTTAATTAACTCCGCGCTGAGTTTCTTATTAATCATATGGCAAATTAAAAATATGAAAATGTAATATACAATACTCAGAGCCACCATTAACATGCCTTTGTACGGCAAAGTAGGGAACCAATAGAAATACATATAAATCACTGTAAAAAATGCAATTAAAATACCAACTTTAGGTCTTGTAAAAACAACCAAAAAGAAAGTAAAAGAGAAAATAATTACCACAGAATTAATTGTAATCCCTGATGATATGTCATGCTTAATGGGGCCGAAATACATTTGGTATATATATATAGCTAAACTATAGCTCACAGCCAATAAAATAGAGCATAGAAATGCAGTTATTACTCTAATAAGTAAAATACTATTTTTTCCAAGTTGCATATTTTTCAAACTCGCTTCTTGTAATTGGTTGTCCAAGTGATACTGGGTCTACCTCTTTAGAGACCTCCTCAACCCTCACTGCCGGATATGTATTCCCACCTTGAGAAGTATGATATTGAAATTTTTTGCTTGCATACAGAGTACCTCTTAAAACAAAGAAGTTATCGTACTCGTTAGAGCTATCTTCTTTTCCTAATAATGCATCAGTTGGAATACCAGTAGCCCAAGTTATCCCCGTCCTCACAGTTGCTGGTATATTATGAAACAAACGAAACGTATCTATAGCAAACGGTATCTGACCCACTGCGTCAGTCCAATATGGCACCCCTTCAATCATAACAAGTAAATACCCAGCACCAGCTATTGGGTTCCCTTTCCAATCACCACTTTGCCCTTTTCGGTATGACAACGAAGGTCTAGCAACCAACGAAAACGAAACAATATCGCCCCACGTAAAATGTTTATATGCGTCCTTCACATCTTCGGACTCATTTACATAAATAAGTTCCCTATAACCATCAGCCAAAGGCTCGAACCATTGGTATTTAAACTGTTCGTAAAGCTCTTGGGCTGTCACTATCTTAAATGAATCCTGCTCTCCTCCTCGCAAAACAAATAAAACATCTGCATTTTTACGGGTTACTATTAAAATATTAGGAGCTTCGACTTCATGTTCTGCCTCATCCTTTTCTGGCGTTGTTTTCCCTTTTATCCCCAACTCTGTCTTTTCATCTTTAGTTACAATCAAGTATGACTCACCATCTACTTCCAGTTTTATTTCCTTCATTAAACCCTCACTTAACTAATAAAGACCCAATATTCAGACTCATTATCGGTCTTACCGATATAAGCATTATTCCCATTGCCAGAAATAATCTCTTTTCCATCCATATTCTCAATACGATAATTGACGGTTGATGAAAAACGAATTTTACGGTCAAAGTACTGAGTGATCATTTTCATCTGTTTTAATGATTCCATTGGCATATCCGCCTTGCCCATCTTCGCCGTGCGTTTCACCTTGCGCACATACTGCGCCGTGGTGCCGTATTCAATCTTACCCATCTCGATTTTCACGTAGCTGCCGCCGCCTATCAGCGTGATGCGCTTCTTACCGGCGAACGAGATATCGTCGGCGGAGCTTAGGGTAAGTTTCTTCTCCGCAAACAGCCGCAGGTTGCCGTTCTGCGCCTGCATCTCTATCGGCCCTTCACCCGCTTTCAGGCTCAGTTGGCCGCTGCGGGCAAACAGACCCATTTTCTCACCGGCCAGCGCCGTCATATTACCCATGACACCAACGCTGATATCGCCCCCGGCGTTGATGGCCACATTTTTACTGGCGGCAAGCTGTAAGTGCTCACCGCTGGTCACCGCTATCCCCTGCGGCGCAGCGAAATGCAGGGTGTCATTCAGCGGCTTCAGCCGCTGCTCAAACATTGCTATCTGGCTGTCGATATCCGCTTTCAGCGCCTCAGCCTGTTCGGCGGCAGCGTTGAGTTGCTGTATCTGGCGTAAGCAGATGTCGATTTCCTTCAGCGCGGTCGCCATGTCCAGCACCTCTCCCTGCGCCTTGGCCTGCCCGTCGGCGCTGATAAACACCCCCTTCGCCACACGTATCACACCGTACTCATCGGTACGCAGTTCAAAGCCCGTTCCACGCGGTTTATCCTGCGCATCCACCAGGTGGCCGCTGTTTAGCTGACTCTTGCCAAATTCCGTGGCGAGCTTGATATGCTCCTCATTGCGCTTGTCCTCCATCCGCAGTTTGCTGTTGGCAGGGGTGCGCAGGACGTTGCAGGTGTGGTTGTCGCGAGTGACGTGGTCCGGGTGTGCCGAGTCGTGCAGCGCATGGGCGATGTAGGGTAAATCAATATCGCCGTTATGATAGGCGATGGCCACTTCCGTGCCATCGATAAGCGGGGTGTGCCAGCCATAAGCCTCTCCGGCATAGGGCTTTGCCTGCCGTAACCACAGATAGGCATAGCCCTGTTCGCGGTCATCATGGTCAAAATCCAGCTTCACCCGATAACGCCCCTGCTCGTCCAGCCAGGCGTAGGTGTCGCGCTGCTCGCGGCTTTCGATGCGCGCAGGCAGCGTGCCGTGGATGTACGGGCGCGGGCATTCAGGGGGACGGTAACCAAAGCGCTCGGTATAGGGCATGCCCCACAGCGACACATGCAGGCGCGAATCGCGCGCGGCGCGGAAGGTGGCCTGTGTAATCAGCATCCCCTCTTTCAGGGCTGTAATGCGATTGCCCTGCGGCTCCAGCACCTGACCGGGTGCAAGATGGGCGGCGTTGCTGAACAGATGCAGGCGGCTGGCGTTATTCAGCTCACGTTCATGAGAAAGGCGGGCGTAGAACGCCCCGCTCTCGGTTTCCGGCTCCAGAGCACCGTCATCACCGGCTTCCCGGTACGGGGCCGCATAGCGGTAATGCTCACCGCTGGTCACCGCTTCGCTGCGTACGCGCACTTGCGCATCCAGCGGGGTGCTGGCGGTGCGGTAGTTGTAATCACGCGTTTTGACCCCGCCCGTGACCGCACGGTGCCAGGTGCGCACGCCCCACACTGACTCTTCTGCGCCATCGTACAGGCCGGCAGGTTCACGGTAGGGCAGTTGGACATCAAACTGATACTGGAGCGGGTGGTCGGCAAACAACAGCTTTTCCTGCTCCGTCGCTGCCTGCATCTCGGAGCGGTACCAGATACCCACCTCCGCGAGAATACGCTGGATAAACTGCAAATCCGTTTCACGCCACTGGGTAATCAGTTCACGCGACGGATAAGTGCATTCCAGTCGAAACTCAAAGTCCGGGCCTTCAAGGCCGTGCGCACGTAATACCTGCTCCACCACCTCCGGTACCGACTGGTTCTGGTAAATGGCACAGCGACGCGTGCGGGAAAGCAAGGCCAGACGGGACTCCAGCGCCACCCGGTAGTGGGACTGGTCGGCAGAAGTGGAAAGCCACTCGAACCCGGTGATGTAATCCATCACTTATTAGGCATTGACTTTTAAACAGGAATAACATGAAACGACAAAACCATGGCCATTACTCTCTGGTTTAGCAAAATAATCGAGCAGAAAACCAAAACCCAGGTTGTTACGGAAGTAATTTTCATTGAAACAACCACCAAACAAAAACATCACCAGGGCAAGATATGCCTTATGGTTACTTTTCTTTACTCCATTTTGTTTACCATACTCATCGGAAAGAAGAATCAGATCATTAACAGCAGTATATCCTAAGAAATCATAGCGCTGTGGGTAAATATAATTTAATAATTTATGTACATCCTCATGATAAGAGTCTTGACTGGTAAAAATGCTCTGCACATTAGTATGATTGAATCGTTCTAAACTTTGATCAAAAAGAACCCCCTTATCACCATAAACCTCATTAAGATAATTGCTAAGCTTAACGTACATAGCCATACTTTTTTCTAACTGAGTCGAAAGGCCATTTAATTGTTCTAACTTCAGCCATTGATGCTGAGGATCATCTCCAAACCCTAAACCCAGTATGATCATCAAATCAATATAAAGCTGTACCGGGCCTCTTTGTGTAAACCCGGATTTCTTCGCTAACGTAATAGACTGTTCAATATAAGAGCAAAACTTCTCTCTACTTTGTGAGGATACCAATGTTGGATACATTGCCTCGCAGTGTGCAAAAACCTCACTAACATAGTTTTTAAAAGACAATGAATTAAGTAATTCGACCTGCTTTTCTCCAAACTCCATCATAAATAGTGCCTTTTAAAAGGTAACGAATTTTCATAGAGGACCGGGTTAATGCTGTACCAATTTCTCTTTATTTCCTTCCCAGCCAGATAAGATAATCCCTGTAAGAATACTCATTATGAGACGAGTACCAAGTTCCTTCTTTATCAACCGTGACACCATCAGTTGAAAAAATAAATCTCCCATTATAAATCTTCCGTAACAACTCCACTTCATATTTTATGTTGTTATGGGTAAATTAAATAAGGAAATAGTCTTTAGTAGATTTTAATGTTTCTTTATCAAACTTCATCTGGAGGCATTCATAATAGAGTTTGCCTTTCATATACTGATTGAACCCCTGACCATTCATACGATTAAGGCCTGATAATTCTAGTAAAAAACCAACCGAATAACTTATCGTATCCTGTAAGGTCAGCGTTACTCCAAAGTCATTTAAATTATCAATAGGAGTATAATATAAATTTAAAATATAGAAGCCATCGAACTTAATATATTGCGATGATTTAAGCCACTCACTGGCATCAAACCACTTACGTTTAGTTGGCCACTCAAAGTCCGTCTCATGCTCTGGTGTTACAAGAATAGCCATTTGATATTGTTGCATATAGCTATAATATGTTCCACCACCAATAACCATCGTAATAAGTATGATGACTATGTAGTAACGTTTCTTTAAACGTAACAGCCTACCCAACTTAACACCCCCACGATAAATAATCGTCTGTAATTAAAAGTTAGAAAAGCCTCTACACCTCAGTACAAAATCACTTTTCCTTTATTGCTTTCCCTGCCAGATAATCTTTATAAGAATATCTATTGAGAGACGAATACCAAGCCCCTGCTTTATCAACCGTGGAACCATTAGTCAAAAACAAGAACTTTCCATTGTAAATTGTTCGCAATAGCTGCACCTCATATTTTACATCTTTATAGGAGAAGTAAATCAGAAAATAGTCCTCAGTAGGTATTAATGTCTCTTTATTGAATTTAGTTCTCAAATATTCATAAGATAGTTTTCCTTTCATATATTGATGAAACTCCTGAGCCTCCATACGATGCAGACCTGACAATTTTGGTGTAAAACTCACTGAATCATTTATCGCGTCCTGTAATGCTAGTGTTATTCCAAAACCATTGATATCATCGATAGGGATATATTTAAGATTTAATACATTAAAATCACTTACTTTAATATATTGAGGTGTTTTAAGCCATTTACTAGCATCAAACCACTTGCGCTTGCTTGGCCACTCTGGATCACTTTCACTATCCGGGGTTACAAAAACAGCCATTTGATATGGTTGCATAGACATATAATACCCTCCACTTAATAAAATAATTAAAAAAAACACAATGGCAATATAGTGCCATTTTTTATTTAACTTAATCACTTTGCCACTCCATAGGTTGGTATGATTGCAACCCTTTTTTCAACCCAGCAGGAGTATCCCCTGTGGTTGGAAATCGCCAGGCACCATTAGGGGCTATTGGACCACCAAGTTCTTGATTTTCTTCTCTAGTTTTAATATCCTTACTCCTCCTTACATTCTCTTCATAATTCTCAGGCTTCTGCGGCATTTTAATATCTTTATTTCCTTTAGCTACCTCCTCTCGATATTGCATCATTTCAGCTTCGTATCTTTTAATGGTTTTATCGTATCCCGTAGCCGCTTTTATTTCCTTATCCGTACCATAAATACCAACATAACTGGAACGCATTTCAAAGGCTTTCACCTTCACATCCCAGGTATTCGCCATCTTCTGGGCCGGGCTTTGCGCTTGCCCTGCGTCTTTGCCAGTCAGATCGCTGCTATCCACTGATATGCCAGCACGACAGGCATAGGTGACAATTTCTGCATCATAATCAAAAGTCGACTCATGCACTTTATCAATATCACTAATGTTAAACTCGCCAGCCTCTTCGTTATCGCCAGCATAGTGGTACGTGGCTATATTGATTATACCGTGGCAAAATATAATCAACTTTTTAATAAGTCGCTTCTTCTCCTTGCGTTTGTTAAGGAAGTCAATTAGTTCATTTTTGTTTCTGACATAAACAACACGAGAGTTCAAATTTTTAGCATATTTGTTAATGATTTCAATATCGTTTTGAGTGTAACCCCGCTGGAAAACCACCATGATCCGTTGTAACGCATAATCCCCCAGGCTTGGCGCAGGGAACTCTCTCAACTGCCGAATGCCACAGTTGATAAAGCGGTATTGATTACCTTTACTTTCTTCCGTAAGGCCATACCCACCTTGCCAGCGCCAGTCCCTTGGAGCAGTCCTGGCTGCGACCACGGTGATATAATCATAACCGTTGCAATAGGGCACCTCTTTTTTAGGAGAGCCTGGTGCTGTCACAAGGTGGACTTCTCTTTCTTCTCTTTCTTTTAATGAGCCAAATTTATTACCACGCCGCCGGTATCCTTCGGCTAACTTGCCGACCAGTGCAGTCACTTTCTCAGGCTTTGCGGTAGCAATGCGTTGTGTCTCACCCAGCGCATCCGTCTTGCCTTGAGTGTTTTGTTTTTCATCTTTAAAAATAAAATGCCAAGGTACAGCGCTTAATTTGACCTTACTTCCGTCAACGGGTATTAATTTAATCTGGTGTGTGAATTGCTGATTACATTTCACACCAGCCTCACGGATCTCCCCAGTACAGTTAGGCATCTTTGTCGGATCTAATGATTCGTATCCCGCCATTATCATTCCTTTATCTGCTAACAGAATTATTCCATAACACGTTTTACATTAAAGCCTTCGAGTCATGCTGGTAACTCTCCACTTTACCGTCATGAAGAAACATCCACTCTCTTGTATATTTCATTAACATCATCATTTGATCGGGTGATAAAAGCGCCGGGATCTCCTTCAACACACGGCAATCATAGAAACGAAAAATACCGGTCTGCTTGCCTGGAAGCGTAACCATCATGCAGGTGCCAAGGTGTCGGGCAAGCGATACAAAAGGGTGTTCACTGATAATCCAGGATACTGCAGGAAGTTTTTTCTCAAGTTCACCGAGCCTCAGGAACCAGGTCTCTGGTAACTCCACCATATCCAGCAACCAGGGGCCCGCAAAGGCGAGTTCTTTATCTTCAGGCAAACTGAATAATGAGCATATCCCTGTTTCTTCGTTTAATTCTTCATCGTTTTTACGGTCATACTGGATACCATCCACTAGGGCATACAACTTCACTCCCTTTGGCTCCATTCTCAGTTTTATCAGTTCCCGAAGAGCAAAATGCTGTTCTTCCATGATCAGTTTCCTCTCAGAACAATAGGTGTACCGTTGGTTGCGGCATCCATTAAACAGCGCAAGCAGAGGCCTTTGTTTCTGAAGGGGAGAGGTAACACTGCCGCCCCCATCTTCGCCGTGCGTTTCACCTTGCGCACATACTGCGCCGTGGTGCCGTATTCAATCTTCCCCATCTCGATTTTCACGTAGCTGCCGCCGCCTATCAGCGTGATGCGCTTCTTCCCAGCAAACGAGATATCATCGGCCGAGTTGAGCGTCAGCTTTTTCTCCGCAAACAGCCGCAGGTTGCCGTTCTGCGCCTGCATCTCTATCGGCCCTTCACCCGCTTTCAGGCTCAGTTGCCCACTGCGGGCAAACAGCCCCAGCTTCTCACCGGCCAGCGCCGTCATATTGCCCATGACGCCAACGCTGATATCGCCTCCGGCGTTGATGGCCACGTTTTTGCTGGCAGCCAGTTGCAGGTGTTCACCGCTGGTCACGGCTATCCCCTGCGGTGCCGAGAAATGCAGGGTGTCATTCAATGGTTTCAGCCGCTGCTCAAACATCGCCAACTGGCTGTCGATATCCGCTTTCAGCGCTTCGGCCTGTTCGGCGGCGGCGTTGAGCTGCTGTATCTGGCGTAAGCAGATGTCGATTTCCTTCAGCGCGGTTGCCATGTCCAGCACCTCGCCCTGTGCCTTGGCCTGCCCGTCGGCGCTGATAAACAGCCCCTTGGCAACGCGTATCACCCCGTACTCATCGGTGCGCAGTTCAAAGCCCGTTCCACGCGGTTTATCCTGTGCATCCACCAGGTGGCCGCTGTTTAGCTGGCTCTTGCCAAATTCCGTGGCGAGCTTGATATGCTCCTCATTGCGCTTATCCTCCATCCACAGTTTGCTGTTGGCTGGGGTGCGCAGGACGTTGCGGGTGTGGTTGTCGCGGGTGACGTGGTCTGGGTGTGCCGAGTCGTGCAGCGCATGGGCGATATAGGGTAAATCGATATCGCCGTTATGATAGGCGATGGCCACTTCCGTGCCATCGATAAGCGGGGTGTGCCAGCCGTAAACCTCTCCGGCATAGGGCTTTGCCTGCCGTAACCACAGGTAGGCATAACCCTGTTCGGTGCTGTTGCGGTCAAAATCCAGCCTGACCCGATAACGGCCCTGCTCGTCCAGCCAGGCGTAGGTATCGTGCTTCTCCCTGCTCTCGATGCGCGCAGGCAGGGTGCCGTGGATGTGTGGGCGCGGCAATTCAGAGGGGCGGTAGCCAAAGCGTTCTGTATAAGGCATGCCCCACAGCGACACATGCAGGCGGGAGTCGCGCGCGGCGCGGAAGGTGGCCTGTGTAATCAGCATGCC
Source organism: Serratia sp. YWN4 (assembly GCF_055790845.1). NCBI lineage: Bacteria > Pseudomonadati > Pseudomonadota > Gammaproteobacteria > Enterobacterales > Yersiniaceae > Serratia > Serratia sp. YWN4. The sequence goes on along the minus strand of NZ_CM147696.1, from coordinate 1,950,632 downwards.
CTCTTTCAGCGCCTTAATGCTGTTGCCCTGCGGCTCCAGCACCTGACCGGGGGCCAGGTGGGCGGCGTTGCTGAACAGATGCAGGCGGCTGGCGTTATTCAGCTCACGTTCATGAGAAAGGCGGGCGTAGAACGCCCCGCTCTCGGTTTCCGGCTCCAGAGCACCGTCATCACCGGCTTCCCGGTACGGGGCCGCATAGCGGTAATGCTCACCGCTGGTCACCGCTTCGCTGCGTACGCGCACTTGCGCATCCAGCGGGGTGCTGGCGGTGCGGTAGTTGTAATCACGCGTTTTGACCCCGCCCGTGACCGCACGGTGCCAGGTGCGCACGCCCCACACTGACTCTTCTGCGCCATCGTACAGGCCGGCAGGTTCACGGTAGGGCAGTTGGACATCAAACTGATACTGGAGCGGGTGGTCGGCAAACAACAGCTTTTCCTGCTCCGTCGCTGCCTGCATCTCGGAGCGGTACCAGATACCCACCTCCGCGAGAATACGCTGGATAAACTGCAAATCCGTTTCACGCCACTGGGTGATCAGTTCACGCGGTGGATAGGTGCATTCCAGACGAAACTCAAAGTCCGGGCCTTCAAGGCCGTGGGCACGTAACACCTGCACCACCACCTCCGGCACCGACTGATTCTGGTAAATGGCGCAACGGCGAGTGCGGGAAAGCAAGGCCAGGCGCGACTCCAGCGCCACCCGATAGTGTGACTGGTCGGCAGAGGTGGAAAGCCACTCAAACCCGGTGATGATGCCGTGCACTAGCTTGCCGCTGCGCATCCGCAGGCTGGCGTACTTCATCAGCACCTGCTCAGGCGCAATATCGGCCTGCGGGGTGGTGAATTCAATCTGCCAGCTAAACGGCGTGCTCAGTGCCTCCCGGCCACGCAAGCGCAACACATCAGGCTGAACCGGGCTGTCGCTTATTTCAAGCATATAGCGTGACTGACTGTCGAAACCTTGCCATCCATTGTCCATTACCCTACTCCTTTACCGGCACCAGACTGAGGAAGCCATCCGCCAGTTCGATAGTCCGTGGTTTATCCGGATCAAGCTCGTCACGGCGCAACACCAAGCGCCAGCCGTTTTTCTTGAGATCCGGACGGTTGAACAACCCCACCACTGCCACATACTGGGCGTTCTCGTCCATCGGCATGTTCAACGTCACACTGCCCTGCGGCATCACCAACAGGGATTTGGACACCAACAGGTCATCCTTCAGGATCTTGTCGGCATTGCGCAACAGCATTGGATAACTCGCCTCATCCACCGCCTTGCAGTCCTTCAACTGATACACCCACACCATGGTGGCCAGCGGCGTTTGCGCCCCATCGGCGTTGATGGCCGTGCGTGGGGCAAAATCCAGATGCAGCGTTTTGATCTGCTTATAAAAAATGGCCTTCGTCGCATTGACGGTGCCGTCCTTGACGGTCTGGGTCAGACCACAGCCTGCCAGCAGGGTGCACGCCATCAGCGTCAACGCCCGCCACCCGATTTGTGTTGCCATTCAGGAGTTCCTTTCGATTGTTCGTTTATTCAAAGCGGTAATGGCCGTCTTCTGCCGGGGATAATGCGCTGCATTGCAGCCCTTCGTAGCAGCCCAGACTGACGGTCAGGGTTTCACGGTGATTGCTGAGCTTGCCGTCTTTCAACCCCAGCAGGCCGGTGCGCCCCAGTTGAACACGGCGGCTTTTTGTCAGCCGTGGCTCCGGCAACAGCCGTACCGGAATGGTCAGGCGCAGCCGCACATCGCTGCGATAACCCAGGTAGACGCGCATCAGCACCAGCAGATCGGTATGCAACTGCCCCCCTGGGAGCCAACCTGCCGCCTCGGTCGGGTTCTCGGTGAAGAGCGTGACCAACACGCGGCTATTAGCCTCTTTCCCGGTTTTGCCGAGCGACGCCCGTTGGGCCAGTGCGACCCGATTACCCTGCCCCAGACCACTGCGATTGGCTATCGCTATCTTTACCGGATCGTGCTCTGCAACCCTGGCGTCGGTCTCCGGGGCCAGCAGGCTGACCAGCGCGCGGATCCCTTCAGCATTACGGGTGGGTAAACGCATGGTGCCCAACAGCGCCAGAAAGCGCGATACCGGCGTGGCAACCTGCTCTGCCGTACCCGGGATCCCCAACCCCACCAGCCCCAACAGGCACTGCGAAGTGGCGTCGGTACCGCCCGCCTCGAACGTGGCCGGATAGGCATATTTGCGCCAGATGCGGTAATACTGGGTGGTGATCCGGTGGCTGAAGATATCCAGAAAGGCAGTGACGGCCTCGTGCCCTTCCTGCTGCTGGGCAATATCATCCAGATAGCTACTGGGCAGCGGGGAGTCAACGCCGTACATCCCAAGAAAGGTGGTCCGCACGGTGGGCGGCAACGCCGGATTATCGGGGTCCGTCTCCACTGCTTTTAATTCACGGACCGGAAACCCCATACCCCGCCAGGGGCGGAAACGCACCGGATCGCTACCGGGATGACTGGTTGCTCCCAGCTTGGGCCCCTCGGGGTTTTCCTGCTCCAGCAACTGGCAGAAACGGTAAAAATTGGCCCGCCAGATCTCCTTGTTGAGGTAGAGCGTCAGCCCGGTACGTGCTGACTGTGGTTCTCGCGCCATCTCAGTCGTTTCCCTGTAGGTTGCAGCACCAGCGTGAGCTGGTTGAAAAGATGAATATCCGCATACAGCGCAAAGAAACGGTGCAGCATTTCACCAAACAGATTCACATCGCCTTCGCCCGCAAAGTCATCACTGTTAAGCGTGATTTCGATGTCCACGCCCCGCAGCATAAAGCCCTTTTCAAAGCGGCGGATAAGGGTGTGTTTTACCGCCACAATCGCGGCCAGGCGACGGCGGTTCATCTCGTCATCGGTCCAGTCATACAGCGCCAGGGTACCCCGCAACACTTCGGGGTTATCCATCATGCTGAGGAAGTTCGATCCCAGATGGCTCATCACCCGCCAGTGAAAGCGATCGTTGGCCGGGGGATACAGTGGCAGTGTCGGCGCTGACAGGTTCAGTACCTTGACGGGAACCTTTCCGGCTTTAACCACCCGGCTTAACAGGGTGCTTTCCAGCGCCTTGCGCGGAAGCTGGCCGTTGGTGCCGGTGAGCTGTAGGGAGAGCGATTCCGGTTTTGCCGCCAACTGCTCCAGCTCGAAGGAGCGCCCGCCGAGGATCAGCCAGGTATCGTACAGGCCGGAAGGCCCGCGTTTAACCCGGGTGTGGTAGTAACGCTCCGGTGCATCGTGGCGCATCATGCCGCCCCGGTGACGGAAGCTGGTGAAGGGAACATAGGGGTGTTTGCCGTTTTTCACCGCGCCATGGATCTGATCCACGCTGTAGATTTCGGTATGGCCGTCCTGCAAACGCAGGGGGCGTAGCAGGTACTCATTTTCCAGCGGATCGGGCGTTAGCGGATCGGCCTCCAGCGGGAACAGGTTGATCACCGGTGCGCAATGCAGGCGGAAGTTTTCTGTTTCAAACGGCAGGTCAGACGACCAGGCCTCGCTGAGAACGATATCGATTTCAAACCAGCGGCTGTCGGGGTTAAGACCGAGGGTTTCCAGCCCGCGCAGCTCCACAAACATAAACTTCGGGCGGAAGCTGAAATATTCCAGCAGCAGTTGATAACCACTGAAAGCGCTATCACCTTTCGGCCACAGGCGATCCTTATCATCAAAGCCCATCGGTTTGCACCAACCGTCAAACTGCTGGCGATCCGCACGTGTTCCAGCATGGCGGGCATACATGGCATGCACGCGGCGGGTCATCGCCAGATGCAGCGCCGCGCTGACCGGGCTTTCCGCGTTGAGGTAGATAGCAACCTTGTCGATCCCGGCTTTAGACCAGTCTACCTTTTCACTGCATTCAAAACGCAGCCGAATAGCAGAACGCCCGTCGTTTTCGGTCTGTAGACGAGCATCGGCAAGGTGCAGTGGCTGCAATGTGAGTTCGCGCGTCGTGCGGTACTGGCATTGGGTTTGATGGGGCCCGACCGGATGGGACAGCACAGAGAACCCTTCCGGCAGAGACTCTGCCTGGCGCAGGTGCTGCCATTCAGGGGCAAACTCGACAATCGCCAGTGACGGGATAGTACGCATGTAATGCGGCCAGAGCAGGCTAACCAGCCCTTCGGTCAGTTCTGGCAGATCGTCATCAAGCTTTTCACGCAGGCGGCCCATCAGGAAGGCAAAGCCCTCGAACAGGCGCTCCACGTAAGGATCGCGGGCACCCGGTTTATCCAGATTGAGCATGGCAGCCCGATCGGGGTGGGCACGGGTAAATTCTTTACCGGCCTCGCGCAGGTAACGCATTTCGGCTTCATAGTAGCGCAGGGTCAAATCATCCATGCACAGGATCCCTAAACGTTGTCAAAAAAGGAGGAAATACAAACCGGTGCAAGGATGCACCGGCGGTTTATAGATTCATTTCAGGGCTCGGGTTGCTCGCTCGGTGCGCCAGGCTCAACGGCAAAAATCGTCTCTGGCAGGCGGAAACCCTGGAGCTTGCGTAGCACCAGCGGCCCGTCACCCAGTTCGCTGCGCAGGATGAACTTGAGCTGCTCGCCATCCGGGGTGACCCACACCAGTTGGCTGCGGCCACTGTCGAGCGGCGTGACCTGCGCTTTATCCAGCAGGCGGATCAGCCCCCAGTTCCCCTGCTGGTCGGCATACAGTTGCATATCGGCTTTCACACTGCGCCAACTCAGCTGTACCCCTGGGTAATAGCTCTCGCCCGGCCAGGTGAAACTCTGCCAGCTTTCCATCTGGTTGAAATAATCCAGATTCTGCTCGTCTATCGTCAGTTGCATCCGGGCAACATCGCGCGAAGGCCGGGCCATCAGTTCAAACCGCACACCGGCATCCCCCTGGGCAAAGACGATATCCGCAATCTCTGCCAGTTGGTTGATGGCACTGAGGAACGCCGGATCCACGGTCATTCCCTGACTGGCTGACGGATCCACCACCCAACGGTTACCTTCCTGCTGCAGAATACCGCCTAAGTTGGCTTTCAGGAACGCGGTGATACGGCCGGAATCGCCACGTAGGAACTGCGCCAGCAGCGGCAGAGAAGCATCGCTGCCGGTGGCTTTAAAAGGGTAACGCCCGGCAAAGGCGGTATTCCACTGCTCGACAATCGTACTCTGCCAGCGGGCATTCAGGCTGCGCGCGGCAGGGGCCAGCACCTGCCGCCAGGCCAGGTCCAGCGGCTGCACAAACAGCGACTGACCAAAACCGCTCCACTCCTGCCCGAGGCTGGCGGCCGCCAGCCTGCCATAGTCACGGGTATCGGTCAGATCGACAGCTTTACCCTGAAAAACGGTCTGGGCTAACATTTGTGACATCGCCTGCGGATCCGGTGCACTGGTCACCTGTTGCAGTTTGAGGCGCACCTGCGTAACGCGAGCCAGCCACGACTGGAAGCTCAGGTTACCGTTATTGCCGGTACCATCTTTGCCCTCCATCAGCCCCATCAGCGGCCCAAACACCGCGTCCAATGGCCCTTTCGGCCCCTGAGCCTGCGCAATAAACTGCTGGGGATCCTTTTCGCGGCCTATCAGCTTTTTCGCCGAATCCACCAACGAATCCGCCAGTGCCTCGCCCTTCTGACCCGTCTTGCCCTGCCAGGCCAGCGTATTCATCAGTGCCACCAGCGGCGACTGGCGCACATCGGCTAACAGGTTAAGCTGGGCGATGACTTCCGACAGGGAATTTACCTCCTGCCACTGGATGGTGTTCACCATATTCAGCCAGGCATTACCGAAGTCGGTAAAATAACGCTCGGTCAGGCGCGCTTTCAGGGCTTCCGACGAGACTTCGCTTCCCGCTGGATGCGTTTTGTCTGTCAGCACCCAGTCGATTTCATCACGGCGGGTTTTCACCACCTCATCAATGGCACGCTGAACCTGCTCTTCCCAGGCTTGGCGGGTGAACATCCCCGGTACCACCTCATCGGTATAAAACAGCGTGTCGGGATCCGTATCGCCAGTCATGTCCGCCAGCGTCAAGTCCGGCCAGTTGCTGGCGACGCGTTTCAGCATATCCTGATACAACCCAGACTCCGCATTGCGCTGGCCAATCTGCTTAAGCAGGATCTGGCGCACGGTGCCGACCAGGTTAACGTCAGGCTTGGTTTTCCACTGCGGATGATCGGGCAGATGCTGGGTATAAAATCCCAGCAGTTTCGGAGCCAGCTCCTGCCAAGTGCCCGTCGGTACCCCCTCACGCTGTGGCCACAAGGTCAGCACGTTTTTCGCCATCCACTCGGCATCCGCTTTTTCCGGGTGACCCAGCATCAGATAGCCTTTCAACAAGGTGTAGGTCTGCTGTGTGCCCTGGGCTCTGGCATCGCTGGCCGGAGGCAGTTGTACAAAAGCATTCAGTTGCGTTTTGAGATGCTCTGCTGTGGCATCACGCATCAGTTGCACGTTATTGCGGGCATACAACGGCCAGAGGGCCGCCAGGGTATCGTGGTCCTGATTAAGGCCAAAGCGGGTATACCAAGGCGCACCAGTAGTTTCGCGATGTTGCAGACGCGCGATGGCCTGCTGGAGCATAAGCTGGTTACGCAGGCGTTCAGCCAATGGCTGTTGGGTATCCGCCGCCAGGCGAGCCGTCTCCTGCGCCTGATAAATCTGCGCCCGGTTGACGCTGAGTGATAACGCTGTACCAGCCCCCCAAAGGACGATCAGGGCAAACAGCGCTAAACGGAGCACTTTTAGCCCGTCGACGGTGATTTTTTTCGCCCCAACCTCTCGGCTATCCTCCTCCAGCGCCTGCCAGGTAGGGTGGCCCAGGCGAACGTGCGGGGCCGTATCCGCGTCTGCCAGCTCAGGGCTCAGCATGATCCCCCGCAGCCGGTAAGGGTTGGCTCCCTGCATTAACCCGGTCAATAGCACCGACAAACGGGCTTTCAGTTCGCCCTGCAACTGGGAAGAAAGGCGTAAAAACCAGTCATGACGCGGATCACGCAGCACCTGCGCCATCCCAATCTGGCGCAAGCGCGGCACCAAGGTATCAAGAGATGACACCGCCTCTTCCGCTGTCGCCCCCAAGCCGAACAATGCGCCGGTAGCAGCACCTTCACGCTCCTCCTGGGGCCAGAGTGCTTTATCGGTCAGCCACAGCCAAACCGGTGCTTGCCAGCCCAGTATTCTGTCGGCTTTCTGACGATGGCGTAAATAGGCATCGCGTTCAGCAACAGAAGGAAGATAAGTGGTATTGAACACCTGAACGATGCCATCCAGCGGGCGACGTGGTCGCACCTGTTTCAGTTCCGCCAGGAAGGCTTCATTCGGTTGCATCTGCGCATCACCGGCGTGGATCAGCACCATACCGTCACCCTCCTGCCAGCGATCGCGGCAAAGACCCGGTACGGCGAGTTCAATATCGCTATCGTCGCCCTGCACCAGCAGGATACGCACCTTGCGCTTCCAACGACGACCGTAGCGCTGGGTGAGGTGTTCGATGAGTGATTCTGGGGCAAACTGAGCTTTTGTTACATCAGAATGAGAGTGGTCCGTTGTCTCTACGCTGTCTGCCTGTTGATTGGCATGCCATTTGACGTGCAGACCAGCTTTACCTGCACGTTCAAACATACGCTCCAAAGCCCAGGCAATACTTCCTACCGTTATAACGAGTAACGCGCAATACAGGGCAATTCCCATACCGTCGTAAGGCCCAAACCCCGTGCTTCTGGCAACTGCCTCCGGCCAGAACCAGAACATACCGGCGGTAGCCAGAACCAGGCAGATTAACAACAGAGCGATAGAGCCAATAATGGATGAGAGTTTCATGACTTATTTACACAATCCCTGATAATTATTCTGGCGTCACAGCACATAACTGGTGACAGGAAGGCGCGAATTCTACAGCAACCATTTGCGGTTCGTGATCGGCCTGGCACTGCCGGGCAGCCAGTATCATGGATTGCCATGGCGCAGCAGTACCCGCATAGCCGACTACGTTATCAATATTTACAGTGCGTTGCACCGTGAGCTCTGGGGCAAAAGCGGCACAGGCATTACTCCAAAGCTCATCACTGGCTAAATTCCCACCAGTGAGCCACCCGCGAAGCGGGGCTGTATTTTCCAGTTTCCCCCAGAGCATCGCACGACTCAGAGCATGGTTGAGTGTGTCCTGTTTACTGACCTGTGGGCGATGGATCCGAACGCAAGGTGTAGGCATTCCAGAAAAACGTTGGTTACTCAACAACATTATGGTAATAGCTTCGCCACTATCCTGCGGTGGAGTATCATAAATCTGAGCACTCACAATGAGTAATGCAGCAGGAATATCGTAGTGCCGGTCAAGCCAGTAATCCATAATACTGAAGCCCGATAGATTGCGTATTCTTCGCAGTGGGAAATTAATATTTGAAAATAACGTATCTGCTAAATCAGCGATATTATCGCTACCATCAAATGCCAGATAACAAGGCATATTTCTCGGAAGTACGGCAAGCATATCATTGGCATGACCACAGATATCAGTTGCATATCCGCCAAGAATCTCTTGTGATTTTCCCTGCTCCGGCAATGCAGAATGCCGTATAGAGCAGCCCCCGTTTCTTGCCATGACATGTTCAAGAATAAAAGATTTATTCATTGCAGTCTGATGGGTTTTCACCTCACCGGGTTCGCCTGTTTCTAGCGCATTAACCAGATACTCCCCCACTAGCCAGGCAAAACGCTGCCCTCTGGCTATTTCAGATACAATCAGCTGTTCTCGTTCTTTATTCCATGAGGCTGTACCAACGCACTCTAGCTTGTATGCCGCCCGGCGCAATGTAAAAAGGCAGCCCCAGATGAGGGCTGGCAGACATGTCGCTGCGAACCAGAACTTTAGCCCCGTACGTTCCCCCTGCCAAAACCAGAGCGTAGCACCCATACCGAGCAGAAATATCACAACACCAAACATAACCCAGCGAATAGTAACGGGTCTGCGGATATCCAGTGCTTTAGCCGGGATTACATCAAGATTAACAGGCATAATTAACCGACCAGTGCATCCGGCAGCGACGTCACAAGCGTACAACCACAACCACATTTATGGCCGTGGAAGGCGACAGGAATACCATTATCAAGATAATCTGGATTGCCTTCCACAATCATCGTCGGCCCATGACCGATTATGGGGCAAGATACTTTATCGCCTTTACGGGCAACACCAATACCGCCAAAAATCATGGTATCAGAACCGGCCTGAACCACTCCGCCATGAGTAGTTTTATCGCCGATGCGAATAATTCCTTGCATTATACCTCCTATTTTATAAGAATTTTAGACATTGCAAATACGTTTACGTCCCCACGTAGAACCATCAAAAAATTTATTCACCTCGTATATTTGATGCTTTATCTCACATTAATAATTGCATTTATGCAACGATATGGCTTCTTTTTTTCCATTATTAAAAACCACAAAGTCAGAATTATCTACAACATCAAACGAAGATCGTTCTTTGTCATAAAATCCATTCCAATTCATGATTGCATTACTATTAATAAACTTAATATTTGCTATTGGTTTGCTTTTATCTATTACACTTTCATCAAAGATAGACCCTGACAAGTCAAGTGTCCTAACAAAATATACATCGTAGCTTTCTTTATTTTTTTAATCCCCCCTTGCACAATGATATTGTTACTACTAACTTCAATCTCTACATGATTTATATTTTTTATCAGAATAGACCCTCCAAAACCACCGCAGTTTGGAGACCATATTCCATTTAATGCCTGCTTCGCATTTACTCCACCTGAAAAACAAGCCATGTATATAGAGATTAAAAATGGAATTGATTTATTCATAACCAAACTCCTTGAGGAAATGGCAATGACACAAATTTTTTATTTTAATGTACAACAGGGAGTTTTTAAGTCTGCTCATGGTCAGCATTAATATTCATTACTCCCGCTGTGAATCTACTCGGGTTCATAGCCTGGAAGTGCTGAAGGATAAGCATTTTACCAAAAGATTCTACATTAACTTCTACTGGATAGTTTAAAGCTTGTGGAATATTACGCTCTCTCACAGAGACTGCTAATGTTATAAAGGCTATTAAAAACAGATGATTTATTTTCTTTCGTTATTTTACCCCACCCCAAATTTGATCACATCATCATCTTTAACATGAGCTTTATTTACACCATTTCCGGAGTAATAAGCAACCCTGTCTTTACTGATTTTTATAGTTAGGGTCATCACCATGATCAACTTCGCACTCTCCTGTGAAAACTTTCACAAATGAATTCTCTTTAAAAAGATACGCATTATTCGAACATTTCTTATCCCCATAAGAGATATTCCCAACTTTTGATTTTGGAATATTCTCCCCATTCACCCAAATTAAATTACTATTTGGATAAAACTCAGAGAAAAATGGGTCTGGAGAGTGAGTTCCATTATCTACAGTCGCATAATAGTTAGTGTTTTCATTAAATAATGGTAGCTCTGAAACTATTTCACCATTTTCTTTATCTATGACCCATCCACAAACCCATCCAATACTTCCACATTCTTTGGGGAACTCGCCATTCTTGCTAATATAAATACGGTAGTGACCAGCAAAGTTTACTTTTTCAGCAAGCTCTTGTTGCATTTTACTTTTCCATGCACTTGATCTCTCCTGCTGTTTTTGTGTCAGCATTATTTTTTTGTAAAGACTCCATGGTTAATGGTGACTTTATTATCTTTAAATAGTGGAGCATCATTTTCATTTGCAAAAACAGAAAGTGAAAATGGAATATACACTAGCAGAAAAGATAATTTATTTACCTTCATTTTTTATTCCTCTAGAACACGAACCATATCGTCCGGCTATACTAATTACTCTCTGATATAATGAGTGCGGTAGCCTGTAGATGTTAGTTCTGCATTATCATCACTATATTTAATGTCTTTAGTTACATACTACATAATTCCCCTTTAAACTAAGATATTATTGGTCAGAATTGACTGATTTTATTTTCCAGCAAGCTTCATCGCTAAGATCAATAGTATAATCATTCAATTCATTATCTATACCAAGAGAAAGTCTAACCCTAGAATGAGCACCACGCTGAAAAACACGTTTTGCATTTATATGCTCCAGCCAGCTATCAAAAAAAACCTGAGCATAAGTGAAATAATCAAAATCAATTTCACCCTGCGATTGCGGATCTTGGAGATCTTTTAGCAAGGATGCAGAAACCCACTTTTTGAGTTTACTTTTATCACCCATATATCTTGGGGTTTAAGGGTATTCTCCATTTTTTATCTCATCAAGATACCAATGATAAAATTGAGTTACAGTCTCCTCAGGAGAAATACACTTACTTTCAGAAGCATTAGCACTAGAACTGTTCAATGAAAGCACAAAAAAATATCATTGATAATATAATGGTTATTGGGTAACGAAATTTCATATAGCCATCCTTAGCGTGATATATTGCCATCTGTAGCAGGAGGCAGAAGTTCAAGAGAGGTTTTATCATAGACCGCTTGAGTATCCAGTGACGCACCACTCATCGGCACCTGATAACGAGCAACTTTAACGATGTTGTATTGTGAGTTATAAAAAACCTGAACGATATCACTTGTGTATTTTTTTTAGTTTATTCCACCCCCCCTCCGCCCATGGAAATAATTCACTCTTAATTAATAACGAACCGTTTGACGCCTGTTTTATAAAGAATTGAGGTGGTGGTGTATCGCAATCAATGCCTATATTATCATTTTCTATCCATATTAAATTAAGTTCATTATTAGCCTTGGTGATTTTGTACTTTCCGTTACAAGTGAAAGGCGCATGCCAAGATGAAATACCAACGATTACTTCACTTTTTTCATTAACATTAAAAACCCATGTAATACTTGCTTTTTTACCATCGATAAGTTCCTCACCCTCCTCAGAATAAACTTACTTACCGGTCTTAATATCGGGAATATCTGACGCCAGTGATGTCACACTAAAGGAAATATAAAAAATCGTCAGAAAAAAAACAATAACCTTTGATATATTTGACATTATTGATATACCTTATCAGGACAGGTTGGAATAACTTCGTATCCTAAGCTTAAATATAGATGCATACTATCCTTGTACTGCAGAGAATAAACATGCACTCCTTCAGCACTAGTACAGAGATTAACATTTAGAATTTCATTTTTCGAGAGGAAGAGCCTGTCCATAATTCTGTGTAACTGCCCACCTATTAAAGGTGACCGTCTAAGCGGTCACCGAATTCGATAATAAAACGACTCATCGCCAACCGCCAGTTCTTGATAGGCATACTCCATTTTTTCGACGCAGCCTGAATGGCCAGATAAATCACTTTTCTCACCGAGTCATCTGTCGGGAACACTTTACGCTTTTTAATCGCCTGCCGGATCACGCTGTTCAGCGACTCGATAGCGTTGGTCGTGTAGATCGCCTTGCGGATATCCGCTGGATAGCCGAAGAACGTGTTGAGATTTTCCCAGTGAGTACGCCAGCTTTTGCTGATTTGCGGGTATTTCTCATCCCAGACGCCTGCGAACTTGTCCAGCGCCATCAGGGCCGCCTCCTCTGTCGGGGCCTGGTACACTGTTTTCAACCCGCTGGTGACCGCTTTGTAGTCTTTCCACGACACGTACTTCAGGCTGTTGCGTACCATGTGGATAATGCACAGCTGGATGTGGGTTTGCGGATAGACGCTGTTTATCGCATCGGGGAAGCCTTTCAGGCCATCGACGCAGGCAATCAGGATATCCTGAAGACCCCGATTTTTCAGCTCAGTCAATACGTTGAGCCAAAACTTCGCCCCTTCATTTTCTGCCAGCCACATGCCCAGAAGTTCTTTCTGACCCTCGGTGTTGATGCCCAGGGCAAGGAACACGGCCTTGTTGATGACGCTGCCATTTTGACGCACCTTCACCACGATACAGTCAAGGTAAACAATGGGATACAGTGAGTCCAGTGGCCGGTTTTGCCACTCGGTAACCTGCTCTTTAACGGCATCGGTGACTTTGGATATCAGCGTGGGTGACACGTCGGCATCGTACATCTCCTTGAACGTGGCGACGATTTCCCTCGTCGTCATCCCTTTGGCATATAAGGATAAAATCTGGCTGTCCATCTGCGTGATACGCGTCTGGTTTTTCTTTATCAACTGGGGTTCAAAGGAGCCTTCACGGTCACGGGGTGTATTCAGCTCGAACTCACCATCATCAGTGAGCAGCGTTTTAGACGAGTAACCGTTACGGGCATTCGAGCCTTTTTTAGGGGTGTTTTTTTCATGGCCGAGGTGGTCAGTCAGCTCGGCATTCAAGGCGGTTTCGACGGTGAGCTTGGTCAACAAACGAGAAAACGCATTGAGATCGGCTTCGGTTTTAATGCCTTTGGCCAGCTCAGCAGCGAGTGCCTTAAGTTTCTTTTCGTCCATAATTTGCCTGTCTCCATTGTCAGGAAGAACATATCAAAAACAGGCAATTACACAAATTAAATTACAGTCTCGAGAGGAACGATAGTTCCCTTGAAGCATTTTTTAAAGTGAATTTATAATTCACCTCTTTTTTTAATGGGTAAATCACTGCAATCCCATAGGAATTGTTTGCCTCCTCCCCTTCATTCATTGGGTATTTAAATGTATGAATTTCTTTCCCTAAAGCCACATCATTAACACTATCATTAGTTGTAGCTATCTTGAAATCCCTACCCAAAAATGAAGAACACCCTCCTGATTTATCTGACACCCCAATACATATTAGTACGCTTTTATCACGCAACGTATCCTTTGTAGTTGAAATGGAAATCACGCCAGCATTGACTGAAGCAATACCAATGGCTATTGTCGTGGGTGAAGCCTGCACAACTTCAACAAGCGAACACATCGTGACCAATGCAAAAAAAATTTTTTTTATCATATTTCACCTATAATTACTGCCCATCATCAGACCAGTGGGGAGGATCAGAAACAAGTTTATGGACGCCATAAGATGCCCCAACAGGATATAAACCTGCATTATTTGTAACTGTGACTCTATCCCCATTAGCTTTAAGAATTACTTTACCTATAACACCTGATATCGTCATATCAATAGCTCGTCGCTGGATATGACGTGATGTTAAAGAGGGTCTATACCCGTGATCATTGAAGATGCTTGATTTTGTTGATGAAGAGGATCATGCTTTCATCCCATGAAGATATTTATCACCGCTGAGCAAAAAATCGAACTCGAACGCCGGCATGATTCCAGCCGGGACAAACACGTTTGCGATCGTATTAAAGCCGTACTTCTCGCCTCCGAAGGTTGGAGTTCGGTCATGATTGCTCAGGCTCTGCGCCTGCATCAGACCACTGTTGACCACCATATCAGCGAATATCTGAATAAAGGGAAGTTGAAACCCGAAAATGGTGGCTCTGATGGCATGCTCAGCACAGAAAAAACCGAACAGCTTATCAGCCACTTAACTCAACATTTATTCCATCATACTGTCCAGATTGTGGCCTACGTGGCACAAAAATGGGGTGTCATATACAGCGTCCCAGGAATGAACAAATGGCTGCACCGGCATGGCTTCAGCTATAAGAAACCCTCAGGCGTACCCCATAAATTCAGTGAAGAGAAACAGCAACAGTTCATTGAATATTATGAAGAATTAAAAGTTGCCACGAGAGGTGAACCGATCCTTTTTCTGGATGCAGTGCATCCGACTCAGGCGACAAAACTGAGCTTCGGCTGGATAAAAAAAGGGGAAAAAAAGACTGTTGAAACAACAGGAAGCCGTACTCGGATGAACATTCTGGGCGCGCTGGATCTGAATGATGCTGCCCATCCAGTCATTCATGATTACGAAACGATTAATGAATACACTATCTGTCAATTTTTCAATGAGATAAGAACATGTTATCCCGACTATAAGCAGCCAATTCATATTATTCTGGATGGCGCGGGGTATAACAAAACAAACCTGGTCAAAGATTGGGCATTTGTCTGCAATATAAAATTGCATTCCCTGCCACCTTACAGCCCCAACTTGAATCCCATAGAACGGTTATGGAAGCTGATGCACGAATGTGCAAGGAACAACCGTTACTTTGCCAGTAAGCCTGATTTCCGAACGGCTATATTTAACTTTTTTACGACAACGCTCCCTGAGATGGCGGGTTCATTATCGTCCCGGCTGAATGACAATTTTCAGGTGCTAAAGCAAGCGTCTTCAAGTTAATCGGGTATATATACTATACTATATTGATTAACCATATCTCTTGCTGCTGATGTTGAATAAATCGAACCTTCAGAAGATTGGCGGCTCTGAGCGCTACAGTCGCTTCAGCATCGGGGTCGTGGCCGACCGCTTCACTACACCGATATGGCTATTACCAGTGTCCTGATGATGAAGCGCGTGTTCGCTGTAAGCTGTGCCTGAAGACCTTTCAGCTCCATTAGCGCTACAACGGTGCTAAACCGGATACCCATCAAATCCTTGTTGATATGGCGATGAACGGCTCTGGATGCCGCGATACGGCAAGCGCACTGCGGATAAGTCTCAACACCGTTCTCCGTCATCTAAAAAACTCGCACCGCATCAGGTAGCGCAACATGTTGAGCCAGAAGCAGAAGTCGTTATTTGCTGTGAAACCGATGAGCAGTGGTCGTATGTCCGCTGTAAAAGCAATCAGCGCGGGCTGTTTTATGCCTATGACCGTATCCGAAAACGCGTCATCGCTCACGTATTTGGTCCGCGCAATGCGCTGACACTCCAGAGTCTTCTGGCCTTGCTGAGCCCGTTTACCATCGCCTTCTACATGACCAATGCCCGGTCGATATACCGGACTTTATTGTCCTCAACCAGCCATGTTATCAGCAAGAAATATACCCAGCGGATAGAACGGCATAATCTGAACTTGCGGACCCATCTTAAGCGGCTTACCCGCAAGACCATTAGCTTCTCAAAGTCAGAAGAGATGCACAACAAGATCATCGACCGGTATCTGACAATCAATCATTACCACTAAATCTGCGTCACGACTTGCACACCCAATTAAATTGCATGATAAAGCCAAAGGAAATAATAATTTCTACTACTTAGAGTCATTACCATCTATCTCACACTTGCCAGAGAACAGCTTAATAAATTTATTTTCTTTGAAGTCATATGTAGAATAAGCACATTTTTTATCCTCAGATGATATATTACCTCGTTTCGATCTCGGTGTATTTTCCCCACCAATAACCAAAAGAGTTTTTCCTGGATAAAACTCAATATAAAAAGGATCTGGCGATGGAGTTCCATTATCAATAACTGAAAAATATGCATTATTCCCATTAAACAAGGGAAGTTCAGAGACTATATATCCAGTTTTTTTATCTATAACCCACCCGCACACCCAGCCGATATCTCCACATTCTTTAGGGAACTCCCCTTTTTCACTTATGTAAAGCCTATAATGTCCTGCAAAGTTGACACTTTTATTAAGCTCCACCAGCATAGTTCTTTGCCAATTGGCTGAGAAATTCCTTTGCGATTGAGTTAGGTTTATTTCCTTGACAAATGGACCAGCACTGACTTTCTCTGGATAATTTTTAAATTGAGGAACAGCGCTACCGTCTGCGTAAGCAGATAGTACAAAAAATACAGGAAAGAGAGAGAAAATTTTATTTGCCTTCATTTTTCGACTCCTCAAGAACTCGAACCATGTCATCCGGCTTGATGTGTGCTTTATTTACACCATCACCAGAGTAGTAAGAAACACCTTCAGCTTGTGCAAAGCGTTTTTTGTGAATTGGCCTATTGTACTTATCTTTTTTTACACTACCATCCAAATTATGCTCAAACTCTGTTTTCGACGGAGCAATTTCTTTGTTTTTACGTACTCCGGCAGAGGCAAATTCTTTAGCCCAAGCATAGATTGCATCTTCAACACTTCCACTCCCCTCAAGATAATTGATAATTGCCGGGCGTTTTATCTTGATAAGATACTCTTCAAAAATTTTATCCTGCATAGTTTCGTCATATACAGCATCAATATCTAAGCTAAGCTCTCTTACAGCCCCTGCCAACGCATCTGGAGTAATCTGAAATCTACCAGTTGCAAACAATCCATTTGACGATGGATCTGCTTGGGAAGCCATTACCTGTTTGATTGTCATATTTGTCAGATCCGTTTTGTAATGAGATGTATAAGTCACATGTACGTTATAAGCTGTATAATCATTTTTAGACTCTACATTCCCAAGGAAATCTGCAAATTTACTATGCGCCCAGCCTCTCTTTCTCGACTCGCGCAAGGCATCGAGAAACATTACCGGATGAAAATGCCACACCGGCTCGCCCTTATTAAAAGGTGATACCTTACTCATCCACTCACAATCATCAATCCATTGCTTCGCATAATCGGCACGCAGCCGGTCATAGTTCTGGAAGAAGACATTCCACCGATGATGGCTGCTACCACCAAACCATTCGCTGTCGTGTTTCACCACCAGACGCGCGGCGATATCTCTTAGCCCCAGTTCAGGATGATGCAGGGCGTTGTAAAGCTCCTTTCCTGAAAGTTCACCGTCGCCGTCAGCATCTATTTTTATGACCATATTCTTATAAAACGCCGAGACCTGCTTTTGCTGTATGCCACGCTCTTTACCAACTTGCTCTGAAAGCCAATCGTAAGCGCCTTTGACCCAGTCTTCACGCAGGGACTTTGATACATCCGGTGAAGGCTTTTCCTCCAGTGTGGAGAATCCCCGTTCAGTCAAATCATACTGATGCACTTGTTTCACATCATCCTGACTCATCCAGCTATGTGGTCTCACTTCGAACCATGTCTTACCTTCTTTATCCACCAGAGGATTGCACTTTTCCCAAGGAAGGAATTTGCCGCCGTCCTTTAAAACAATGCTCGACATCAGCTCAAATGTGCTCTCCTTTCCCTCCCCCGTCTTCTGGTACAACGATTTTCCTGACAGGATCTGGATATATTTCTGCCCTGTCGTGACATTAGCCGGGTTATTCAGAAAATTAGGCATGCGCGGATCCATACTGATGACTTCAATATGCGCATAGTGGCAACAGTCAACATTGCCTCTTCCCGCTGGCGCAATATCTTCCCCCAGAAAACCAATGGCTTCTCCGGCTTCCATTACCAGCGTTGTCGGCGGTTTCACTACCTCATCAAACTCACCATGAGCAACCGCCTTTTGCATCCATACGGGCATCTGCAAATACTGCTCACCATCCGGCTCCATATACTCGGGCATCACCGTAACCCAGAATGCCTCTCCCTCGGCGTACCCCTTACCATTTAGCTTTTTTGCAAGACCGAAGGGTTGAACCTGGTCACCATTACGAAACTGTTTTTCCTGCAACACAATGACTCGCTGGTCTTTCTTGAGCTGCCCAAATTTTGCAGGGGCAGCAGAGACTCCGTCAGATGAAACACTATTCTCAAACTTACCCGCTTTACGCTGTGAAACCGTTGTTTTCGCTTTAAAGCACTTCCCCTTTGGGAACACAGATAGCGGTGCCAGCCCCATATACAGCGAGTAAAATTCTAGCCAGCTTTTCTCTTTTTCCGGGTCTGGCTTAAATAACGATTTCACCAGTACAAACGTGCTGGAGTAGCGTAATGTCTTACCACTATAGTCAGCCGTTTTGTAATCCTGATTCAGACGCCAGGCAACCACCTCCCCATTAGCCATACACTGCAAGGGAACTGCTGTTTCTACGGTATCTGTAGTCAATATAGAACCAGGTGCCGATACCGTACTGATATGAATACCGCCATGCCACAGATGGTTAGTACCTGCAAGCCAGGAACCGTGTGGTTCACGGCCAATCAAGCCCATTATTTCTTCTAGAGTTGTGTAATCTTTCCCATCAGCTTTACGTGCTGGAAAACATATTCTCTTTGAATCTGTTGATCTTGTGCTTCCAGCACCTTCATTTTCACTCACATCTATATAACGATAAAGTGTATAAGCAGGCTTAGCGTTTCTGTATTGTTGACCAGGATAAAATCCTCTAAGCTGTACGAAGTCCGAAACCCAGTTGGTTCCATTAAATAGTGCAATATGTCCGTGTGGATGTCCCTCGATGGGTTGAATGACAACAACATCGCCAGTTTGTTGACCAGGTATAATAGCCGTATCTGTCAGACCAGTTCCTGAATAGACATATACAGGCTTAAAACCAACTGACTCAAAAGAAGGACCGTAATCACACGCTGATGCAGAATTTCCAATTCTTGGTGGTGGAATGCGAATTTTGACCCCACCTGCTTCCACTGCTCTTCTTACATAAGCAGCACATCTGCCAAGACTACCATCGGGCTCAGCATGGCTGTTTATATAACTGACTGACGCATCATTATCCCACATAATTCCAGTCTCTTATTCCGTTACATTGATGATTTTCCAGCTATCATTTTCTTGTTTTAGTGTGACCCTGAGTCTTTTTGTGGGGGTTGTACCGCCACCTAAAACTACGCCAATCAAAGACTCCTTGCCTTTTTGTGAAATGATGTTGGTTTTAACATTTGATTTCCAGGAAGGGTAGACGTCTTGTGATTTTATAAAGTAATTGATGTCAGACTCCACCCAAATACCATACCAATCACAAATGTAATTTCCTTTATATTTTTTACACTTATGTTTCTGAGAACATCTTTTCTCTAAATCAGCAACTGAAACTGAATCATCAGAGTCATAATTACACATCACCGAATCGTTGATGCTTTTCATTAATTTATCTGAAATATATCTTTTGATTAATGCGTCATTACCCACCGAGTCGTCATTTAAATATGCCTTATAAAAATTACTCACTGTGCTTTCAGGACCTATAAGCTCAGTAGCTAAAGATGAATGTGAAAACACAAAAACAAAAATAAAAAAAAACGTATTACGCAAAGTAAAACTGAATGACTTCATGCTATATTCCCACTCATTGAAGGATTTACCGGTGAATTTATTTACCTATGTAATATCAGTCACATTAAAATTTTCAGCCTCACTGGTCAAACTTGCCCCTGTAGTTTGCGAGCAACTCGCCCCATAATCTCTTCCAGAGTGGAGTATTCGCTGTCATTCTGTTTGCGTATAGAAACACTTGTTTTCATTACAACCATCCTTAGCGTGATATATTGCCATCTGTAGCAGGAGGTAGAAGTTCAAGAGAGGTTTTATCATAGACAGGCACTTGAGTATCCAGTGACGCACCACTCATCGGCACCTGATAACGCGCGGTTTTAATGATGTAATCCCCCGCCGAACCATGCTCTATCCCGCCCTGGCTCAGTTTCAGGTACGAGCCCCCACCGTTCAGCGTCAGGGTTTTCGGCGTGCTGATCACTATCTCATCGTCACTGCTGGTGATGGTCACCTGCTGCTGGGCAAACAGGGCCATCTGGTTGTGTTGCGCCTGGATCTCCACATCGCCCTGATTGGCTACCAGCTTTGCCCCGGCCTTATGCACAAACAGCCCCAGTGCCTTTTCAACCACCACTGACAGGTTCTTCATCGCGCCCATATCCAGGTGCTGACCGGCGTTAATCAGGGTATTACGAGTGCTGGTCAGTTGCAGGTGTTCACCCGAGGTCAGCGCTACGCCCTGCGGGGCACTGACCAGCAGCACCGCAGACTGAAGGTCTTTCAGTCGGTCTGTCACCAGGTTTAACTGGCTTTGAATATCCGACACCAGCGCCCCAGCCTGCTCGGCGGCACTGTTCAGCGCCTGCATTTCACTGTTGGCCTGGTTGATCTTGTTGATGGCAGGTGCCATCTCCAGCACCTGACCCTGTGCCTTGAGCTGCTCATCTGCCGTCAGGAACAACCCTTTGGCTGCACGCACCGCGCCGAACTCATCGGTACGCAACTCGAACCCGGTGCCGCGCTGTGCACGCTGTGCGTCGACCAAGTGCCCCAAGTTAAGCTGGCTCTTGCCAAATTCTGTGGCGAGCTTGATATGCTCCTCTCCGCGCTTATCCTCTAGCCGAAGCTTACTGTTCGCGGGAGTGCGCAGGACGTTGCGGGTGTGATTGTCACGGGTGACGTGGTCCGGGTGTTCCGAGTCGTGCAACGCGTAAGCGATGTACGGCAAATCGATATCACCATTGCTGAAGGCGATGGCGACCTCGGTGCCGTCGATCAGCGGTGCATGCCAGCCATAACTCTCACCGGCATAGGGTTTCGCCAGCCGTAGCCACAGGTAGGCATAGCCCTGTTCAGTGTTGCTGCGGTCAAAATCCAGCCTGACCCGATAGCGGCCATGCTCATCCAACCAGGCGTAGGTATCGTGCTTCTCCCGGCTCTCAATGCGCGCAGGCAGCGTGCCGGAAAGAATCGGGCGGTTATACAACGGCGGGCGGTAGCAGACGGTTTCGCTGTAGGGAATACCGTCAAACTCCATCTGGAACGGGCTTTGGCGTGAACCACGACAGCGCACGGTAGTGATGACGATACCGTCTTTCAGGCCGCTCTGCAGACCGTCGCTTTCCAGTACCTGGCCGGGATCCAGCAGCGGGCTGCTGGTGCGGCCACTGACGGTAAATTGCCGATTAAGAATACGCTCATGGCGCGTGCGGGCATAAAATGCACCACTTTCCGGGCTCTCCACCTCTCCTTCGGACAGGAACGGTTCCGCGTAGTGATACACCTCACCGGTGGTGATCCCCTCTGGGCTACTGATGCTCTGCGTGCTGTCCTGCGGGGTCAGTGCCTCACGGTAGTTATAATCCCGGGTAGCCACGCTGCCACTCACCACATGGTGGGCGGTCTGGATATCCCAAATACTCTCCCGGCCGCTGTCGCTCATCCCGGAAGGCGAGCGCAAGGGCAGCGTTACGCCGAACTGATAGTGCGCCTGAGTATCCTGGAATATCACCACATCCTGCTCAAGGCGGTTGTCCATTTCAAAACGCCAGAATATCCCGACTTCTGCCAGCAAACGCTGAATAAACTGCAAGTCGGTTTCCCGCCATTGGGTAATCAGTTCCCGCGCCGGGTATTCACGCGACAGGCGGAACTCAAAGTCCGGGCCTTCAAGCCCATGTTTGCGCAATACCTGCTCGACCACCTCCGTCACCGACTGGTTAAGGTAAATTTCGCAACCTTTGGTGTGCTGCAGCAGGGCAATGCGTGGCACCAAGGTCAGGGAATAACGCGTTTCATCCGCCGAGGTGGCAAGACGACGGAAAGACTGCACCACACCGTAGAGCGTGCGCACCGGTGCCGCAGGGGCACCGGTGAACATCGGGGTCTGATAGGTGAATGACGCCGGTTTCAGCAACAGCGTCTCACAGGCGATATCCGCTTCAGTACAGGTGAGTGAGACCTCATACTGCCAGGGCTGGCTTAAGGAAGCCTGCGCACGAAAGCTCAACACATCCAGAAAGTGCTCGCACTCATGCACATCCATGCGGTAACGGGACTGCCCCAGCAACTGCTGGATTTTTTGTCCCGCCAGATTAATCACGGAATCACTCATCATTTAGATCCTCAGGCAGACATCAGCTCTGTGACACGTTCATCCACTGAACGTACTCCACTATTTAATAACAGTAATTAATTGCTATTCCCGACAAGATAGTTAATTCGCTCATCCGTCATTTTTTTCTGGCACTGATAGGTATTTATTTTTTGTTGCACACTGACAGTGTCTAATTTCGCATCGGACAACTTCCCACACTTTATAGCCTTTTCACCCACCCAGGCTACCTGGCTCTTTTTCAAAGCATCACGTGAGGAATCAGGCAAATCCTTCCATACTCTATTTAACTCTCTATCTGAGTCTTCGTAGTTATATTTCGCTGAGCTTAACTTCCCTTGGGAGTTACTATCGATTATTTTATCTTTATCCGCAGACATCACTACTGCATTGTACATTGATGAGGATGCGTTAATTCCATCAAGATCACTAATAAGAATATCTTTTTTATTATCAGCAAGTTTGATGCTGTAGTTAGCATTACTCCAAACCACGCTCCCATTAACAAGCTTGCCACTATAGCCTTTTATTTCAGACAGTTTTGATGGGATATCGCCAACAACATCAATAACCTCTTGTGGTAATTTAACAGAAACAGTGGCACCACAGTATAATGTTTCACTTCTAGTGCTCAATGTTGACACATTGGCCACATTAACCTCTAATGCATTCAACTTACTCTGATAAACATCAAGCGGCTTGCTATAAAACGCCTTGCCGTTAGTAAGAAAATTACTTTGCAACAGGCCAGAAGCATCACTTTTAATAAAATCTGAAAATGCCTTAACCGCATCTTCCCTGCCACACTTGAAGTCATTGGAATCAAATAACCCAGCATTTGCATTAAAGGAAAGTGCTGCAATAGCGGTCGCTAACAAGTACTTCTTATGCATACTATTTATCTCTTTTATCTATGGAGTGAAAATTTATCAATTACTTTCTGCACAGCTCAAGCAAACTAACTTTTAATATTTTTTTGTAAAGGAAGCTTATTTTCAGCCATTAAATGCAACACCGTCATACTGCAAGTTTCCTATGCATTGGATTCCTTCGCTCTCCGGTGACTTACTTGAGTATTCATTCTGTACTCGGTTCATCAAACGCCAGCATAATGCCCGCGTCCTTATCCCAACTCAGCGTCAGCCGGGTGGGGTGGTGTTTTGCTGCTTTCTGGCTGAGGAGCTGTTGGCTCAATACCGGCAAGACATGCTGGTTCAGCAGGCTGTCGATATGGCGTGCCCCGCTGTCTGGCAGCAGGCAGGCGGCCACCAGGGCGTCGGTCAGACTGTCCTCCATCACACAACGCAGGCCGTAATGCTGCTGCAACCGTTGGGCCAGCTGCGCCAGTTTGATGGCGACGATACGCTTGAGCGCCTCCGCACCCAGTGGGCGGTAAATCAGGGTCTGGAAACGTGCCAGCAGCGCAGGCTGGAAATGGTCACGCAGCAGCGGGCGCAGCCGTTCATGTAATTCGCTCTCGGGCGCATCGGGGTGTTTATCCAGATACGTCGTCAGCGCATCGCTGCCGAGGTTCGAGGTCATCACTATCACGGTGTTGCGAAAATCAATCTCGCGCCCTTCGCCGTCACGCATAAAGCCCCGGTCAAACACCTGATAGAACAGGTTGAGCACGTCGCGGTGGGCCTTTTCCACTTCATCCAGCAACACCACGCTGTAGGGGCGTTGACGCACCGCTTCGGTCAGCATGCCACCCTGACCATAGCCGACGTAGCCCGGTGGTGAGCCTTTGAGCTGGCTGACGGTATGGGCCTCCTGGTATTCGGAGAGGTTGATAGTGACCAGCGATGCTTCACCGCCAAACAGGGTGTCCGCCAGCGCCAACGCGGTTTCGGTCTTGCCTACCCCGCTCGGGCCGACCAGCAGGAATACCCCTTGTGGGCCGTTGTCCGGCGTCAGCCCAGCGCGGGTGGCACGCAGCCGTTGTGCCAAGTCACCCAGCGCCACGTCCTGCCCGATAACCCGTTTCGCCAACTGGCGTTCAAGCTGCAATAACTCGCTCTGTTCGTCTTTCAACAGGCTGCCCAGCGGCACGCCGGTCCAGTCGGCAATCACCGTCGCCACCGTCCGCGCATCTACATCCAGCCACAGCAGCGGGTTACAGCGCTGGATATCGTGCAACTGCGCCCGGAGTGCGTCACACTCCTCACGGCGGTGGCCTTCCTGACGCGCGACCAGCAGTTGTTCGGTCAGCGCCCGCTCTTTCTCGTATTGCACCGCCAGCCGGACCTGATGCTGTTGCAATGCCCGCAGCCGGTCGCTGATGTCCGCCAGCCGGGCCGGGTCAACGGCGGGGTCCAGTACCTTGTCCTGCTCAAGCGCCTGCTGCTCGATGGCCAACGCCGCCAGCTCCGTACTAAGGTGCACGATTTGCTCAGGCTCACTGTCCAGCCCCATGCGCACCCGGGCACTGGCGGTATCCAGCAGGTCGACCGCTTTATCCGGCAACTGTCGGCCGGTCAGGTAACGGCGCGAGAGCGTCACGGCCGCTTTCACCGCTGAATCGCAGATATGCACCCCATGGTAGCTGGCATAACGCGCCTTCAGGCCCCGCAGCATCCGGCAGGCGTTTACATCATCCGGCTCTTCGACTTTAACCAGTTGGAAGCGCCGCTCCAGTGCCGCATCACGCTCAAAATACTGTTTGTACTCTGTCCAGGTGGTGGCCGCGATGGTACGTAACTCACCGCGCGCCAGCGCCGGTTTCAGCAGGTTGGCCGCATCGGCACCGCCCGCCTGATTACCCGCACCAATCAGGGTGTGCGCTTCGTCGATAAACAGCAGTATCGGCGTCGGTGACTGCTGCACCGCCGTAATCACGTTCTTGAGCCGTTGTTCAAATTCACCCCGCACGCCCGCCCCCGCCTGCAACAGGCCCAAATCCAGGGTGCGTATCGCGATGTTTTTCAAACTGGCCGGGACATCCCCCTCGGCCAGGCGCAGCGCCAACCCTTCCACCAGGGCCGTTTTGCCGACGCCGGGTTCACCCACAAGGATCGGGTTGTTCTTGCGACGGCGGGAAAGAATGTCCACCATCTGGCGGATTTCGTTGTCACGCCCCAATACCGGGTCAATCTCGCCCGCCCGCGCTTTGGCGGTCAGGTCCTGAGTAAATTTATCCAGCTCGGCCTGCAAGGCCTCATTCGGTTCGACGGCCGGGGGCAACGTGGCCTCCGCCGGGGCCTCAACCGGCCATTCAAGGCGCGGGGGCTTTTCCGGGCGCTCTTCCGATTGCGCATCCAGCAGCGGCAGCAGGTGGGCCAGCTGTGTGGCACTGAGGCTGAGCAATGGCCAGGGGGCGTTTTGGGTAACAAGATGCGGGGCGGCGACCAGGGCCATCAGCACATGCAGCGAACGCACCGCCTCCGTATTGACCTGTGCCGAGGCCTCCAGCCAGGCCTGTTGTATCAACTGCTGCAACGGGGCCGACAGCTGTGGTTTGCCCTGGATCTGATGGGGTAAACGCTCAAGGTGTGCCAGCAGCCCCTGCCACAGCGCATCCTGATCCCAGTCATAGCGCCGGGCGATCACCGACAGATCGCCATCCCCCTGCTCGACTAATTTGAGCAACCAGTGCTCCACGGTGATCTCCGCATGGCCACGGGTCTGGCAGAGCGTCGCCGCTGCCGCCAGCGCCTGGGCACAGTAAGGATTTAACCGATGTAATAAACGTGCTGCGTGAGTGCTCATGCCTCTTCCCTGTTCTCATTTCCTGCCCGCCATGATGCCGTGCGGGCACGCTACCGCCCATAGCCGTTAACCGAGGCCCATAAGGTCATTGGATGCATTGTGAATGCGTTTGGCTGAGTACCGGCACGGCGAGACTCAGCCAAACACACCAAGAGCAGGCGGTCTCCCGCCTGCTGTCAGGGCTTACGCGGTAGTACGTTCGTTCCAGGAATCGGAATGAATGATGTTGCCGTCTTTGTAGGTCCAGGTGATTTTCTCGTAGCGCAACTCGATCTGCTCCAGATGGTTGTGCTTCTCTTTGGCAGCGTCTTTGATGTCGTGCATCTTCGGCGCCACTTTCACCAGTTTGACGTTCTCCAGTGTGGTGTTGAAATACTCCACTTCCTGGCCAGCGTCATCGATGCGGTACCACTTGAACTCGGCCTTTTTCAGCGTCTGACCGGTGGTCACCGCCTTGTACAGGTACGGGCTGGAGGCGTCGATTTCCTTGGTAAACAGGAACGGCGTATGAATGCGGGTCCCCGTCAGTTTACCGGTGTTGTTATCGGTCGGGATGTACAGGCTGTGATCCTGTGCCACCACTTCGATGCTGCCTTCGCGGTCTTTGACGTCCACAGACCCTTTGATGTCTGCACCACCGTCGTCTTTCAACCAGAGATAGACTGGAATTGCCATGTTTACTTCTCCATTTCAGGGGTTACCGCATCATCCATTGCCGATGATGCGTTTTTTTTGCCAGGTACCTGACAGGCGTCTGCCTGCGGTACCAGACTGATCTCGACACGGCGGTTGGCTGCACGGCCCACCTCCGTCTCGTTGGTTGCCACAGGGCGGCTAGCGCCGTAACCCTGGACGGCAAAACAGGTGGGCGACACGTCGCTGGTGTGTAACATCCAGTCGCGTACCGCTTCCGCACGCTTGAGCGAGAGTTGCTGATTATTCTGCACATCACCGGTGCTGTCGGTATGCCCGGCCACCACAATCAACAGGCCAGGTTTGGCTTTGATATTGATTAACGCTTCGACCAGAACCTTGGTGGAATCTGGCTTGAGCGTCGCCTTGCCGGTGTCAAACAGCGACAGGCTGTCCAAGCGCACGGTTTGCGGGGTGTTTGGAGCCTGTATGACGGAAGGCACAGGCGCCTGTGCGGGCGGCACATAGGTGTCAATCGCCTGTTGCACCGCCAGCCACAGTCGCTGCCCTGGGTATAAACCCAGACCATATCGCAGGGGTTCACCCTGTCGTTGCCAGCGTTCAAGCCACAACGCATCCTGCTTAAGCACCACCAGAGCCTGCGCTTTCGGCACGGCGTGCGTCATCGGGATAGCCTGCCAACGCTGCAAATCTGCGCTGACCTGACCGATAAGCGCACGGTTGTTGGCCACAGAAAACCCCACCGCCATCATGGCGCACAACCCCAGCAGAACCACCACCCGGCGCGCGGTTTGCCCCCCCTGTGCGGGAACGGCAAAAGGAGACAGTAACGGCAGCAGCGGATCGACAAAACGCGAGGCCTGCTCCTCACGCTTCTGGGCATGAGGCACGCGCAGGCACGTCCGGCGAAATAGCCAACGTGACCACAGCGTGTGGTCTTCGCCGCGCGGCGCGCCAATGCGCAACGCCACGGCAAAAGCATGTACCGGTGGACAAAACCGGTCCGCTTTCTCCAGTTCATCCAGCAGAATGTCACGGATAAAGCTGAACGCCTGATTCAGAACCGGCATCCGAGTGAGGTGCTCGGCAGTCTGCAACCAGTCCTGTAACGAAAGCGGCACCGCATCTGTAGGGCAGATAAGCGCGCTGTCACCCCGCACCAACGTCCAGGGGGTTTCAGGGCCGGAAAACTGGCCGTTCAAGACCAGCGGCAGCGGGCATCCCGTCAGGGTACGTAGCTGTATGATCTGCTGGCGCAAGGCTTTCAGCGAAGCCCGCAATACCGCCTCATCCTGATGCGCGTCCGGCAGGCAGTGGTACATCACGGCAAGCTGCCCGAGCTGCTGCGGCTGTTGCAACTGGAATGTGCGGATCACGTCGGCCAACGCACCAACATCACCGACGCGCAGCCAGCAACCTTGTGCGGTTTCTCTCAGGGGCTGTTCGGCAAACAACGCCGCCACCCCATCACCACACACCAACACCACGGGCCCCTGCTGCGTCAGGGGCGGTAAATGGGCAGCAGCAGCCGTACCGGCAGTTGTAGACAGGTGCACCGCACGCTGCCAGCCCAGGCGGCAGGCTACGACGAGCAATATCAGCGTAGCCACACCTTTGACCCAGACCGCCAGCGGAAAGAACGACCACAATAGCCATAGCAGCGCAGTGGCACTGACGAGCATCGGAAACACCACGGACACAAGGACGGATTTACGCATTAACGTGGCAACTCCGGTAATTGCGCCGACAACAAGGCCTGAAGCCAGAGATGCCCCCCCCACCAGAGCGCCCCGGTCACCACCGCAGCAAACGCGACCCAGAACCAGACCGAGCGCAACAGGGTGTAACGCCGCCGGCCCGTTTTACGCACCACCAGTGAGAGATCGGCCACAGGGGGCGCGACCCGCTCGTTCAGCATCTTCAGCGTTTCGTCACGCTGTGTCTGGCTCACCGTTTTCACGCCGTACAGCCCCTGAAAGCCCAGAGAAAGTACCCGGTGATAGCAAGTCAACACCGCCATAACCGGCGCGGGCTGGCGCAGTACCTTGGCAAGCCGATCCCAAAGCGCCTCGCCGGCATGCAGGGAATCAAAATAACGTGCCTGTAACGGGGCCGTACGCCAGGCGATCTGCCCCTCATCGATTTCCCCATTGCTCGGCCTGCGGCTCATCACGGTTTCATCCAGCAGAGCACACTGGGCATAGGAGATGTGTTCGACGCTGTCGTCATCGTAACCCGCCCTGGCCAGCGCCTCCCGGACGTGTTCAACCTGCCTGCAGCAATTCTGGTACAGCGCCTTGCCGTCCGGCGTGGTGGCACCATTGCGCAGCAGGGTGACGGTCAGCCAGGTTTCCGCCATCAGTTGGTCAATATCGATATCCTGTTTCATGATCGCAACACCGCAAAGAGTTCAAGTTCGAGCGCACCCAGCAGCGAAGGCACATAGAACATGCACACCCCCTGCTCCAGCATATCGCGGGCTGCCACACTCTCCATGTCCAGCGCAAAGTACTGGTTCTCCAGACGTACCGGCAGCGCGGCAGGGATACGGTTAACGGCAATCAGCGGTATGCCATTGAGCGCCACGCTGTAAATTTCATTGACGTCATCAGGTGACCCCGCCTTGCAGAGTGAGGGGAAACGCTCGGCGATCTGCCAGGCCGGAATATCGGAACGCACGGAAAGATACAAATCAGCTTCTTCACGCAAACGCATATCGTGCAGAGAAGCCCTCCAGGTCTGCGCATCAGGACGTGACATCTCCAGAGCGATCACCCGTGATGGCAGGCTGGCTTCCAGTAATCCGGTGATCAAATCAAACAGCGGCGAGAAGGCATTGGCTGGTTCGGCATGGTCATACCCTGGGATAGCATCCAGGTCATGCTCGAGCGAGAAGGTCAACATGCTCCCCGCCAGGCGCGCCAGCTCTGCCCACACCTGCTCGGGATGACGGGCAGGAAAACGCTCGTACTCGGTCAGCACGCGGGCATGGGAATTGAGCGCGTTGAGCAACCAGAACAGGGAAACATCGGCCACCGCGAAGTCGGCCAACCGTTCGTTACTCTCACGACGCATCGACATCAAACGCTGGCGGCGGGAACGTAACTGGCGGTTCAGCAGAACCAGGCGCTCGCGCAGCGCAGCGCTGGCAGAGAAGAGCGCCATCGGTGGTATAAAGGCCGGATCCTGTCGCCATCCCCCTTGCCCGTCACGCACCAGACGGGCGATCGGACAGGTTTGCCACGAGGCGTTACTTTCATGCTGAAAACGGATCGACAGGTTGAAGTGAGCCACCGCCATCGACTCTTCTTCCGGGCCGAAGGCATCAGGCACGGTGATCCATTCTTCACGGTAGCGCAGTGGGCGTTCGGCAACCGCGCCCTCCTGCTGAACGTTACTCATCCCCGACTGCATCAGCGGCAGGGCAAGCACCAAGGTGACCACGTCATGCCCGGCGACGTCGGCCGCACTCAGTTCACGAGGCTCAGGAGGCAAGTCGCTCTCAAGCGTGTCAATCAGCGAGCCATCCGCCAGCCACAGCCGCAGATGACGGACCTGGATCACCCCCGAAGAGAGCAACGCGTCGTCAAACTCAACGTTCTCCACCCCCCACGGGAACGGGGAGGTCAGCGCCGCCACGCCGGAACTGCAAAAAGCGCCCCAGGCAGACTGCTGCTGAAACTGCTGAGGGGACAGCAAGGCCCCCTCATTCCATAACGGACGATAGATTTTCATTCCGTCTCCGTTTACGCCTTCGCTTTCGGCATCTGCGACACCAGGGACAGTGCCACATCCAAGCCTTCAACCTGGAAGTGCGGGATGGCATACAGCTTGACGCGGAAGAAGCCCGGGTTGTCTTCGATGTCTTCTACCGTCACCTTCGCATCACGCAGCGGGTGAGAGGCTTGCAGGTCATCGCCCGGATCGGTCATCTCGGTCACCAGGCCGCGCACCCAGGTGTTCAGCTCCAACTCCAGCAGGCGGCGATCTTTGGTGGTGCCGATGTTCTCGCGCTGAATAAGTTTCAGGTAATGTGCAATACGCGACAGCAGGAAGATGTACGGCAGACGTGAGTTGATGCGGCTGTTGGCCGTCGCATCTGCCGTGTCATACAGCGCCGGTTTCTGCGCCGAGTTGGCGGAGAAAAAGCAGGCATAGTCGCGGTTTTTGTAGTACGACAGCGGGATAAAGCCCAGGTTGGCAAACTCAAACTCGCGGGTCTCGGGGATCATCACCTCAGACGGGATCTTCACCTGATTGCCGGTGCCCAGATCGTACAGGTGGATCGGCAGGTCCTGCACCGCGCCACCGGCCTGCGGGCCACGGATCTGCACGCACCAGCCGTTGTCGATAAAGCTTTTCACCATGTTGGCGGCAAAGGCGAACGACGCGTTGGTCCACAGGTACTTATCGTGGTCCGGACCGGTGACTTCTTCCACATAGTTGAAGCTGCGCACCGGGACGGTATCCGGGCCATATGGCAAACGGCCCAGCACGCGTGGCATGGTCAGGCCGATATAGCGCGCATCGTCGGTGTCACGGAAGGATTTCCACTTGATGTATTCGGCACGATCAAAGTAGTTGCCAATGTCTTTGATGGCCGCCACGTCTTCCATGGAATTTTTGAGGAAAAACGCCGGGCCGACGGCACCGATAAACGGCATATGGGCAGCAGCGGCCACTTTGGAGAGGTTGCGCAGCAATGCCACATCTTGCGGGCTGGCATCAAACTCGTAGTTGGAAATCACCGCCCCGATCGGCTCACCGCCGGGGGTGTCGTATTCCTGAATATAAGTGTGATGGTACAGGCCGCTCTGGATGATTTCCGGGCTGTCTTCAAAATCCTGACGCAAATCGTCTTTGGAAACGTCGAGCAGTTCCAGCTTCACGTTCTGGCGAAAATCGGTTTTGTTCACCAGGGATTTCAGGCCACGCCACAGGGACTCGACTTTCTGGAACTCCGGGTGGTGCATCACCGCATCCAGCTGGCGGCTGATTTTTTCATCCAGCGCGGCAATGTGGCTGTCCAGCAGGTTCTTGTCGAGTTTCTCGACTTTTTGCGCCGACTGTTTGAGCAAGTCTAAAAAGACGCTGACGGCGGCGGTAACGCGCTCATCGGCCGAGACGTCCGCCAGGGCATCGCCGTCCTGAAAGGCCTCAATGCCGTTAAGCTGGGAAACCGGGTTAAGGTTGATTTTTTCAAACAATGACGCGTAAACGCTGTGCGGCGCCGGGGCGTTCTTTTCCAGCACGGTAGTGGTATGACTCTGACGTTGTGCCGTTCTTTCTTGTAATGTTTCTTCCTGTCCAGACATGGGTCTTTTCCTTATCCCGGGCGATTAACAGTTTTCGAGTGCCAGTATTTCCAGTTCCATCCGCAGCTCATCGCTCAGTGCCTCATCCTTCAGGATAATTTCGAGCTCGCGGCGGAAAGTGGCGTTGTCCAGCAGGTTGGATTTGAGGTCACGCAGCAGATTGCGCATCGCCAGCATGGCACGCAGTTGCGGGATTTGGCGCGCCACCTGCTCCGGTTCGAAGTCTTTCATGGCGCTGAAGCTGAGGTTGACGGCGGTGTCGCTCGGGTCATCGGACAGGGTATCGGGCACGGAGAGGGCGAGTTGGGGGTTGAATTCCGCGAGCACACTGTCGAAGTTGTTTTTATTGATGTTAACCTTCTCTCTCTCTGATAGCGGACGGTGCTCCTGCCCGTGGCTGTAATCACCCATCGCCAGCAATTTGAGCGGCAGCTCGACACTCTTTTGTGCGCCACCAGTGTGCAGGTCGAGTTTTATGTTAACGCGCGCCTTCGGCAATTCATTTTGGTAGGAATTGGACATGGTTATCCCTGTTCAATTAAGACAATAAAGAACGGTCTGCTCTGGGGAATCAATAAGAATGGCTAACCCTGCCAGACAACAACTTCCTTTTTGCATCATCAGATGCAGACGAAAAAGAGGGTCACAAGCCAGCACATTCCTTGCAGGATAATGGCAGAGCGCTGTGTAAATAAGCTTTATCTGAATAATTAAAAAGTCAGGATAAAACTCACCGACGGCAGTGTAGAAACCTTAATTAGATTAGTGAAATTCAGTAATGTAACAAAATGTTTCATTAAAATAATCCTCTGACCTCTCTCATTGCGATGATTATCAAGAATTTTCCAATAACAACATCGCCAGCGCTCATTTGGCAAGGTGTGGAGCGGAACAGTGAGTCGGCCAGCAACCGATTAACGTGGAGGAAACTCGGTTAAAAAAGGCATTTATTACCTGATATTTTTTATAAGGACGGTCGGGAACAGGGGATGTCATGATTTTAAAAAGCGTCGCTCTCGCACAAATACATTCATACAGCGAATGTATTCTGCTTTTTTAAGCTGAGCATAATTTATTTTTCACGTTAACCATTTGGTGGACGCTCTTCATTTAGCGCTACTCTTCAATCCAGAGCGGGGAAAACAGGCCGCATAAATTAACCTGGGGCGACAACTCCGCACCGTCCAAACGGTCGCAAACGTGCATTGGGCCAGCGGCGGTGTGTTCGCCGTAAATGAATACATGTTTCCATCAACGCCGGTAGGGTCGAAAAAGGCACGCAGAAGACGACAACAATGACAATGCGCACATCAGGCGCAGCGGTAGACCGGTATGGGGCGGAGGGTTGCGGTGAGACTGTCCCATACCTGTACCTCAGAGGTCGCAATACGCATCCCCTTTTTTCTGAGTACCGCCACATCGGCGGCGATCCGCTGCATACCGAACCAAAACAGACCATCCAGCGCCGTCACCGCCAATCCGTTCTCCAGCGCCCGCTTAAGCCGCTCACGCGGCATTTTTATTTCTCTGACAATCTCCCGGTAAGGCGCTGCGGTCTCACCTGACGATCCTTCCCGGCGAATGCGGGTTGACAGACGGTATTGAAATTCATCAGGTACCTTACTCAAATCAGACTTCACGCTGTAAACACAGCCAAAACGCCTGCCGTTAAACACGGCGCTTTTCTGACTGAGTGGCAGTTCATCACGCAGCCCAGCAATCAGTTGCGGGGCACGCACCAACAGCAAACGAAAAGGCAGTTCGAAGCTGGTGACATAATCCACATTCAGCAACGCGATACGCAGGCGCTCGGCACTTCCAGCCCGCACCTGACGGCATTCTTCGATCACTTCAGCCCACTGCTGCGCAATACGCGGCGTTTGGTTGATTTCCGCGAAGCTGTATTTTTCAATCTGATACTCAATACGCTCGGTCATGCCCGTTCTTCCCCCGTTATCCGCTTGTCGGTTACTTTATCAACGGGCAATGCTCAAAGGAAGCGGCTCCGTTAACGCAAACCAAGACCCGATGACAATTCCTTGCTGCAATCCCGTAACTTAACCTCGGTGGTGTAAAGAGGGGCAAGTTTCAACACTACATCGGCCTTGTCGCACAGCACGCAGAAGCAAGAATAGGCATAGGTCAGGGGTTTATGAAGATGAATACTTTTCGATAAAGTACTTTATAAAGGGGAAGTCACCAGTGATCTGGATGTTGATAACGAAGTTCGAATCAATGACTCGATACGTGCGCTGAAGATCAGCCGGATTTTTATCGTCTATCGACCGACAATGATCGCAATGGCAGATAGAGTACCCAGGGTGGGCCCGTGTTTTAGGAACCACCCTGAGTCACATTTAATACCCTCGTAGGAGAAAACAGTATCGAACCTATTCCATTTTCGATGCCAAACCACCCGGAGCCCTATTGGTGGCCCCTTGGGTTATCGAACATAAAAATACCGTTAAATAACAAAGGTTTTATTGGCTTACTTCGCATCCCACTTCGGGAATTCCATTTCGCTGTACTTCACCACGCGGGTGCCGCGCGTCAGCTTGTAACCGAACCAGATGATCAGGAACAGCGGAATACCGATATAGGTCGCAGTCACGCCGTACCAGTCAATTTTGTCTTCCAGGAACGCCTGATAGTTCTGCCCCAGCGTGATGATCAGGCACAAAACAAAAGCAAAGATCGGCCCCAGCGGGAAGAAACCGGAACGGTACGGCAGATCGTTAAGATCCAGCCCCCGCATCATATAACCACGGCGGAAACGATAGTGGCTGATGGCAATCCCCAGCCAGGCGATAAAGCCGGTCATCCCAGACGTGTTTAGCAGCCACAGATAAACCGACTGATTGCCAAACATCGAACTGAGGAAACACAGCCCCGCCACCACGGTAGTGGCATACAGCGCATTACGCGGCACGCCGCCTTTCGACAGCTTGGCGAAAATGCGCGGAGCCTTCCCTTCCGAAGCCAACGTAAACAGCATACGGGTTGAGGCATACATCCCAGAGTTACCGGCAGACAGCACCGCCGTCAGGATCACCGCGTTCATTACCGCCGCGGCAGACAGCAGGCCAGCATGCTGGAATACCAGGGTAAACGGGCTGACGGCGATATCTTTCACATCGTTGCGCAGCAGGCTCGGGTCGGTATAAGGAATGATCAGGCTGATAATCAGAATCGCGAAGATATAGAACAGCAGAATACGCCAGAACACCTGACGTACCGCACGCGGGATGTTCTTGCCCGGATCCTCAGATTCACCGGCCGCGATACCGATCAGTTCGGTGCCTTGGAAGGAGAAGCCGACAATCATCGCCACCCCGATCATCGCCGAGAAGCCGCCAGCAAAGGGCGCATCGCCGATAGTCCAGTTTTGCCAGCCCGCATTTTCACCGCCCTTCAGGATACCAAAAATCATCAGTACGCCGAGGCCGATAAAGATAATCACCGTGGTCACTTTGATCAGCGAGAACCAGTATTCCGCTTCACCGAAGCCTTTAACCGAGATGTAGTTCAGCAAAAACATCAGGCTAAGGAACAGAGCGCTCCAGATCCAACCCGGCGTGTCTGGGAACCAGTAGTTCATCACCAACTGTGCTGCTACCAAATCAACGGCGATGGTGACCGCCCAGTTGTACCAGTAGTTCCAACCCAGCGCGAAACCGAAACCTTCCTCAACGTATTTGGCACCGTAGGTCGAGAACGAACCGGAAACCGGCATAAACGCGGCCAATTCACCCAGGCTGGTCATCAGGAAGTAAACCATCAAACCGATCAGTGCGTAGGAAAGTAGCGCGCCGCCGGGGCCAGCCTGCGAAACTGTCGCGCCAGAGGCGACAAACAGGCCAGTACCAATAGAACCGCCGATGGCAATCATGGTTAAATGCCGCGCTTTCAGTTCGCGGCGCAATCCGGGTGCTTGCTGCCCCGATGTTTTTATATCCTGCTGAGCCATTCTTACCCTATCTGCCCGTCAAAAAATGAGGGCGGATTGTAACAAATACCCGCCCATGCACTAGTGACATTGCGCTGATATAAGATAGCTTCATAATCCGGCAACAATTATTAGCAACGGACCGACTACCTCATCAGGCCTCGACAGGCAGAACGCAGTAACTCAAGAAACGTTGCAGAGCGTTGGAGATGTGTTTCTGGCGGTGATGGATCAGATACAGCGTCCGTATCAACGGCGGCAGCGGGATTTTCAGCGCCACCAGCACGCCGCTGGTCAGTTGTTCCTCCACCACACGCCGAGACAGGCAACTGATACCGATGCCATGACGTACCGCATGCTTAATCGCTTCGGAATTGCCCAACTCCATCACCAGTTGGAAGTTTGGCAAATGCGCCAACAGCAGGTGATCCAGCACTTCTCGCGTACCCGAGCCGCGCTCACGCAGGATCCACGGCGCACTCGCCAGCGCGGCCATGGTCAAGGGTTGCCGGGCCAAAGGATTATCCGGCGCGGCAAACACCACCAACTCATCCTCGAGCCACGGCTGGGTAACCAATTCAGGCATATGGCATGGCCCTTCAATCAGGCCGAGATCGACACGGAAATCCGCCACCGCGCCAATCACATCCTGGCTGTTCCCCACATTCAGCTCCAATGGCGTGGTCGGGAAATCTTTGCGATAACGGGCAATCATCGCGGGCAACATATAGTTGCCGATGGTGCTGCTGGCCGCGATGCGCAACGCACCGTTGTCATGCAGGAATAACTGCTCTATTTCACTGGCCTGCTCCAGCAGTGCCAACGCTTTCGGGTACAACAAGCGGCCATGCTCGTTGATAACCAATCGTTTGCCTACCCGATCAAACAACAGCACATTCAGTTGCCCTTCCAAGTCCGCCAATGCCGCGCTGACCGCCGACTGTGACAAGGCCAAGACCACCGAGGCCTGCGTCGTTGAGCCGCTTTTCAGCACTTCGGTAAAGACTTCCAGTTGACGCAAGGTGATATGCATAGCAGTCTCGGTATAAAAGGGGCCAGCCGGGCGCAGATGCCGAACAAAGCCTTTGAAATTAAAAACAAAAAATCAGGGATGCGCGGTAATAAAACCAGCGGTCATGCCATTAAGATTATCACGTTTACAGAATTCGGCCTGGTGCCCGCAAATCATATCGTACGGCATCGACCACTTATTCAGATAGATTATAAGCATATAATCAATTTCTCTTTTAGGTCACGAAATTTTACTCTTGCTACCAAGAATTAAGAAGAGGATTGAACCATGGCGAGCGAGACCACCCACACTTACCCCGAGCAACATTTCCCACTGTTGGGGCTACCCCGGTTGCTACCTGGCTTGTTACTGACCGGTGGCTTAACCGCACTGGCGATTTGGGCCAGCAACATCCCCTGGATTGCCGGGTTGGGATTAGGAGCACTGACGCTGGCGATCCTGTTTGGTATCGTCGTCGGCAATACGCTGTATCCATGGTTGCAACCCCAATGCCATACCGGCGTTCAGCTTGCCAAGCAACGCCTGCTGCGCCTGGGGATTATCCTTTACGGCTTTCGTTTGACCTTCCAGCAGATTGCCGATGTCGGGGCCAGCGGCATCATCATCGATGCCCTCACCCTGACCAGCACCTTTCTGCTGGCTTGCTGGCTGGGTAAGAAAGTTTTCGGCCTCGACAACCAGACCACCCTGCTGATCGGCGCAGGCAGCAGTATCTGCGGCGCGGCAGCGGTGATGGCCACCGAACCGGTCATAAAAGCAGATTCCAGCAAAGTGGCAGTAGCCGTCTCTACCGTGGTGGTGTTCGGCACGCTGGCCATCTTTGCCTATCCTTGGCTGTATCACCTGAATGAACACTTCCAGTGGATGCCGTTTACCCAGGAAACCTTTGGTATCTATACCGGCTCGACGATCCATGAAGTGGCCCAGGTGGTTGCGGCAGGCCATGCCATCGGCCCGGATGCCGAAAACGCTGCGGTGATCGCCAAGATGATCCGCGTCATGATGCTAGCCCCCTTCCTGCTGCTGTTATCCGGCTATATCAGCCGCGGTGCTGCGGGTAACAAAAGCGAAAAATCGGCCATTACCATCCCCTGGTTTGCCGTGCTTTTTATTGCCGTTGCCGGGCTGAACTCGTTCAACCTGCTCCCGGCAGCACTGGTACAACACTTGATTACCGCCGACACCTGGATGCTGGCGATGGCCATGGCGGCGCTGGGCCTGACCACCCATATCAGCGCGGTACGTCAGGCAGGGGTGAAACCGATTCTGCTGGCCACGCTGCTGTTTATCTGGCTGGTGATCGGCGGTGCCGCGATTAACCAACTGGTTCAGGCTCTGCTGTAATCCCTTCCCCCTCGGGCCCGATATTACGGGCCCGCTTCTTTTGCCCCGCCATTCAATCCTGCCGGTATCAATGCCATAATGACGGCGATAACACAGGAGAATGAAAATGAAGTTTGTCGGTGCTCATGTCAGCGCTTCAGGCGGCGTGGATCAGGCGGTGATCCGCGCGCACGAATTAGAGGCGACCGCATTCGCCCTGTTCACCAAAAATCAGCGTCAATGGAAAGCAGCCCCGCTGCCTGCCGACGTAATTGATAAGTTTAAACGTGCCTGCGCACAATACGGCTTTGGTCCTGGGCAGATCCTGCCACACGACAGCTATCTGATTAACCTTGGCCACCCGGTCACGGATGCGCTGGAAAAATCCCGCGAGGCGTTTCTTGATGAAATGCAGCGTTGTGAACAATTGGGGCTGACGCTGCTGAACTTCCATCCGGGCAGCCATTTGATGCAGATTGATGAGGATAAATGCCTGGCGCGGATCGCAGAATCCATCAACCTGGTGCTGGATAAAACCCAAGGTGTGACAGCAGTGATCGAAAACACCGCCGGTCAGGGCAGCAATCTGGGGTTCAAATTTGAACATTTGGCAGCCATCATCGACGGCGTGGAAGACAAAAGCCGCGTCGGTGTATGTATAGATACCTGCCACACCTTCGCCGCTGGTTATGATTTACGTACGGAAGAGGACTGCGAGAAAACGTTCCAAGAGTTGGGTAACGTAGTGGGCTTCAATTACCTGCGCGGTATGCACCTTAATGATGCCAAAAGCGAGTTTGGCAGCCGCGTTGACCGCCACCACAGCCTCGGTGAAGGTAATATCGGCAAGACGGTGTTCAGCTACATCATGCGCGACGCGCGCTTTGATAATATCCCGCTGATTCTGGAAACGGTGAACCCGGATATCTGGGCCGAAGAAATTGCCTGGCTGAAAGCTCAGCAGTGATCTTCTTCCCATAATGCAAAAACCGGCACCTGAGCGTAATGCTTGTCAGTTAAGGCTAACCAGTTCCCTCTCCCTCGGGGAGAGGGTTAGGGTGAGGGGAATATCACTGAACTAAAGCCCCTCACCCCGGCCCTCTCCCACAGGGAGAGGGAGGCCACACCTTTAGCACCTGCTGCATAATTATGCAGCTTTGCGCTTAACTGACCGGCATTACACCTGAGCGCCGGTTTTTTATTGCTTACAACGCGTTAAGCCACATTCGCCGCCGCAACGTCACTGCGTTTCAGCACCGCGTAACCGACACCCGCCAACAGCGTACCGGCGATAATCGCCACCAGATACAGCAATACCGGAGTGATAGCACCTGGGATCAGCAGCACGAACAGACCACCGTGCGGTGCCATCAGTTTAGCGCCGAAAGCCATCGACAGCGCACCGGTCAACGCACCACCGGCGATACAGCACGGCAGTACGCGCATCGGGTCACGGGCGGCAAACGGAATCGCCCCTTCACTGATAAAACACAGCCCCAGCACCAGTGCCGCTTTGCCGCCTTCCTGTTCGGATTTCTCGAACTTGTTGCGCGCCACAATCGTTGCCAAGCCCATTGCCAGCGGTGGCACCATCCCTGCCGCCATAATCGCTGCCATCGGCGCATACACCGAGGAACTCAACAGCGCCACGCCGAAGGCATAAGCGGCTTTGTTCACCGGGCCACCCATGTCGGTACACATCATCGCACCCAGGATCGCCCCCAACAGCACCGCGTTAGCCGTGCCCATCGATTGCAGCCAGTGGGTCAGACCTTCCATGATTTTCGCCACCGGTGTACCGACCACGTAAATCATTATCAGACCGGTAGTCAGACTTGCCAGCAATGGGATAATCAGGATCGGCTTCAGCGCTTCCATACTCTTTGGAAGATGCAGTTTGCCACTGATCGCTTTGGCGACATAGCCCGCCAGGAAACCGGCAATAATCCCGCCGAGGAAGCCAGCACCGGTGCTCACCGCCAGCATACCGCCGATCAGGCCCGGCGTCAGGCCAGGACGGTCGGCAATGGAGAACGCAATATACCCGGCCAGGACCGGCACCATCAGCGCAAAGGCTGAACCCCCACCGATCTGCATCAGCGCAGCGGCCAGAGTGCCTTTTTCTTCAAATGCCTTGATACCAAATACGAACGACAACGCAATACACAGACCGC
The DNA here is from genome assembly GCF_055790845.1 of Serratia sp. YWN4. Lineage (NCBI taxonomy): Bacteria > Pseudomonadati > Pseudomonadota > Gammaproteobacteria > Enterobacterales > Yersiniaceae > Serratia > Serratia sp. YWN4. The sequence continues at coordinate 1,910,032 of NZ_CM147696.1, read as the reverse complement.
CCGCTACCACCATCGGCAGCATGTAGGACACCCCGGTCAGCAAGTGACGGTACGGCCCAGCACTCTCTTTTTTCTTGCCTGCGGTTGGTACACTGCCGCTTTTCTGTGGCTGGAAAATTTCGGCTTCTGCCTGCGCTTTATCCAGCTCCTGCGCGGTTTTCTTCAGAGCCAGCCCGGTAGAAGTGCGATACATCGGCTTACCGGCAAACTTGTCCAGATCCACTTCGATATCCGCCGCGACAATCACCAGATCGGCCGCCGCCACTTCTTCTGGGGTGATCGCATTACCTGCCCCCACGGAACCACGGGTTTCCACCTTCACCCACCAGCCACGTTTTTTAGCTTCGCTCTCAATGGCCTCGGCCGCCATAAAGGTATGTGCCACGCCGGTCGGGCAAGCGGTCACCGCAACAATGCGTTTTGGGCCAGCCGCTTTCACAGGTGCTGTTGCCAGAGCCTGATAAGGCTTGGCCTCGGTTTTGGCCTGCGCCAAAAAGGCATCGGGATCACGCACCGCGTGTTCCACATCACCCACGTAAACCACTTTGCCATTCAGTTCTGCATCCGTAGGCGCGGTTTGACCCGCCACGACCACCAGTTCAGCCTCGTTCAGCACATCCACCAGCACCAGACCGGTTTTGGCCGCAGCGCCTTCGAGCATACGTTTCGCCAGGTGACCACGAGCCTGCCCGAGCGAACTGTCTATCATCAGCAGCGTTTTCATTCTGCTTCCTCCTGTCAGTTAAAAGGTTTCAGATCGACACGCGCCATCATCGCGGCCAACTGCGGGCGATCGGTCACGCCGACGTTACTCTGGCTCACCGCCAGGGCAGCCACGGCGGTGGCCAAACGTAAAGTATGTTCACTGGATTCACGCATCAGCAGGCCGTAGATCAAACCGCCGACCATCGAATCACCGGCACCCACCGTGCTGACCACTTCACAGGAAGGAGGCTTGGCGATCCAGGCACCGGAGGCATTCACCCACAGTGCGCCTTCCGCTCCCAGCGAAATCACCACGTGAGCGATCCCCTGATCGCGCAACGCGTGAGCCGCTGCCACCACATCGTCCAAGGTTGGCAATGGATGACCGGCCCAGATTTCCAGTTCACGGCGGTTCGGTTTCACCAGCCAAGGCGCGGCTTTCAAACCCGCCACCAGCGCCTCACGGCTGCTATCGAAAATAATGCATGGGCACTGCGCACGCAGGCGAACCATCCACTCGGTAAAAGCTTCGGGCGGCACGCCTTCCGGTAAACTGCCGCTCACCGCCACCATATCGAACTGGCCGAGCCAACTCAGAGAATCGCTCACGAAGCGTTCCCAATCCGCTGGCGTGACTTCAAACCCGGAGAAGTTAAAATCGGTCACTTCGCCGTCTTTTTCCGTCAGTTTCACGTTGATACGGGTACGCCCGGATACCACCTGGAAGCGGTTGGCAATGCCCAGATCGCTGAATAGCTGTTGGAAACCATCCTGATTATCTTTCCCCAGGAAACCGCCAACGGTCACATCAATACCTAAATCTTTCAGCACCTTGGCAACGTTGATGCCTTTACCGGCGGCGTGCAGCCCGGCGGTTTTTACCCGATTAACCTCACCCCGTTCGATCTCCGGGCAGAAACCCACCAGATCGTAAGCCGGGTTAAGGGTAATGGTTGCTACTCTTCTGCTCATGCTGCACCCTCACCAAGACCTTCGCTGATGGCTTCGCCGATAGCTTTCAGCGCCGCTTCAGCATCATCACCGCTGGCGGTAAAGCGCAACTGATGACCTTTCTTCACACCCAGCGCCACTACCTTCATCAGGCTGCGGCCGTTAGCCGGTTTACCGCTGCCGTTAAGATTGGTGACGGTAATTTCGCTGGAAAATTGTTTGATCACGTTGACCAACGCGGTGCCCGGGCGGGCATGCAGGCCGTGTTCGTTACGAACGATATATTCTGCGCTCAGCACCGCACTCTCTTCGGCCACCTCACTGGTCAGCAATGCCAGCACGGCAACGGCATCGGCATTCAGCAAGCGTTCAGCTTTATTGCTCAACAGCAGATCGCTGAGGTAGTTCAGCAGCGTCAGCGGTTGCTGATCGGCAATCGCCACGGTCAGCAGCAGTGCAACCTGCTCGCCCTCTTCGTCAAACGCCTGCGCGGGGCGGCTGATGGTTGCCGCACTGAACAGGTTGCCTTCAGCGCTGTCGCTCAACCAGATACCCTGCCCCAGGTTCAGCGGTTTGCGGGTGATCACATCGCTGACAAACCGGGCGTCGACCGCACCGATCTTTTGCAGGCGACCCGCGTTCAAGGCCTGTAGCGTCATCAAGGAGTCAGCCGCCACGTCCAGCGCGATCAGTGAAGCATCGAACTGAAACTCTGCCGTTTGTTTCTCGCCCATCAGCAGGCTGCGCAGCTCTTCTGCTGAAGTGGTGTTTGCCAACTGTGCCGCTACGCTGTCATCACTGAGCACGTGCGTTAGCTGGCGCAGCAGCGCCAGGTGTTCATCTGAACGGGCGGCGATGCCGATCACCACATAGGCGGTCTGGCCTTCGCCCCATTCAATCCCCTGCGGGAACTGGAATACCTGCACGCCGGTATTCAGCACCAGATCGCGGGTGTCGGTAGTGCCATGCGGAATGGCGATACCGTTGCCCAGATAAGTAGAAGTTTGCAGCTCGCGCTGCAACATGCCGTCAACATAGGCGGCACTGACGCATCCGGCGGAGGTGAGCGCTGCCGCGACCTGCCGGATGGCTTCCTGTTTACCGCTGGCGGCGGCGCCCAGGTGAATGTCTTGCTGTGACAACTGGAACATAGTTCTCCTCTCCTGCTGAATTGAATCGTTTCAGCCATATAGGGAAAAAGGAGCGTTACCAGAACCGAACTTGTCTATCTGATAACGCTGAAACGTTTCAATTAGTGTGGAATCAGGTTCTGCTGAAAGCAAGTTTTCTTAATTTCGATATGATAGTTTTTTGACCTCACGCACATTTTTGCCTGCAAACACCCTGTTCACAGAGCAAAATGGCATACTGTGCTGAAACACTGCTGAAGGAGAAATACATGACGGTAGCAACCGGCGTTGGCGTGATCATCGTTAACCCGCAGGGCCAGATTCTATTAGGTAAACGCTGCGGTTCTCACGCCCCTTTCTGGTCGATTCCCGGTGGTCATCTGGACGCGGGTGAAACCTTTGAACAGTGCGCCCAGCGCGAAATTGCTGAAGAAGCCGGGCTGCTGATTGATGTTCCGCAGTTCATTGGCATCAGCAATAATCTGCAAACCTGGCGGACTGAAGGCAAACATACGGTATCCATCTGTATGCTGGTTCAGCATCCTGGCGGCAAAGCCGAACTCAAAGAGCCGGAAAAATGTGCCGAATGGCGCTGGTACTCTCCTGACGCTCTGCCGGAACCGCATTTTGAAGCCAGCCGCGCTGCGATCGCCCTATGGCTGAGTGGTAAAACCTATCTCGCCACAATCTGAAGCCTGTTCTCCGCAGAAAAGACTTTTTACCCCGTTGTTGATTGAAACCGTTTTTTGTTTTTTTTAAAAACGCGTACTCTACGCGCGACTTGTTTCTCTATTGGCTATTTGCTCACCACTATGCGTACTTCAACTGCAATAACTCGACGCTTGCCCGACTTCACTTCGCTGGCATTTATCGTCGTGGCGTTTCTCACCGGTATTGCCGGTGCCTTGCAAACCCCCACGCTGAGCCTGTTTCTTTCCACCGAAGTGAACGTGCGCCCGAGTATGGTCGGTTTGTTCTTTACCGGCAGCGCGGTGATCGGCATTTTGGTCAGCCAGTTTCTTGCCCGCCGCTCAGATAGAAAAGGCGATCGCAAATCACTGATCTTTCTCTGCTGCATGTTGGGTGCATTGGCCTGCGCGCTGTTTGCCTGGAACCGTAACTATTATCTGTTGCTGTTTGTCGGCGTGCTGCTGAGCAGCTTCGGCTCCACCGCCAACCCGCAAATGTTTGCGCTGGCACGCGAACACGCCGAACGCACCGGGCGCGAAGCGGTGATGTTCAGCTCGATCCTGCGCGCACAGGTGTCCTTGGCCTGGGTGATCGGCCCGCCGATTGCCTTTGCTCTGGCATTGGGTTTTGGCTTTCAGGTGATGTATCTGGCGGCGGCAGCCACTTTCATTCTCTGTGGCGCTTTGGTGTGGAAAACGCTGCCCTCGATGCCAAAAACGCCATCAACCAAAGACGCCACGCTGGAAGCGCCACGCCAGAACCGCCGCGACACGCTGCTGCTGTTTGCTGCCTGTACATTGATGTGGACCGCCAACGGCATGTATCTGATCAATATGCCGCTATATATGGTGCAAGAGCTGCATTTGCCAGAAAAACTGGCCGGGATCTTGATGGGCACGGCGGCCGGGCTGGAGATCCCCACCATGCTGCTGGCCGGGATGGTTGCCAAGCGCTTCGGTAAACGCTTCCTGATGCGCAGCGCGGTGATCGCCGGTGTGCTGTTTTACGCCGGGCTGCTGTTTATTACCGGCACCTGGCAGTTAATCGCCCTGCAACTGCTGAATGCGCTGTTTATCGGCGTGCTGGCGGGTATCGGCATGCTCTACTTTCAGGATTTGATGCCTGGACAGGCCGGGGCGGCAACCACCCTGTTTACCAACACCACGCGCGTTGGCTGGATCATTGCCGGTTCGATCGCCGGTTCCGTCGCTGAAATCTGGAGCTACCATGCGGTGTTTTATTCCGCGCTGGCGATGGTGATAGGTGCGGTGCTGTGCCTGTGGCGGCTCAAGGACGCCTGAGCTTAAGGTGCGGTATCCACTTCCAGCTTTGCCAGATAGATTAATGCCTCGTCGCGGCGATCGTGACACATCTCATGGCTGGCCTGCAGGCTGCCGCAGACGCGGGGCCGCAATGGCGAACGAAACAGGCCACAGCGCAGTTGCTGATCCAGATGAATACAGCGGGTATTCGCCGGTTTACCATTGGGCATGCCGGGGATCGGGCTGGAAATTGACGGTGCAATGCAGCAAGCGCCACAATCAGGGCGGCAATCCATCGGCGCTTCTCCTGGCGAGCTGGCAGAATTGAAGCCGGACAATAGCAGCACGCCGTAATTGCCGCCAGCAGAATCCTATTTCGACCAGAATCTTTATCTACCCCGCCTTTTCAACGGTAATGCTTTCTTTGCATAGAAACGCCAACACCTCACCTATTGCGCATGAAAATAGCAAATTAGATTCTTTACATGCACACACTGCGCAATGTACTATTTAGCTAGTACACAAAAACTCAAGGCCCATCTGGCCATTCAGGAGCAATAATGTCCACGGACACCCCCCAGAAACTTTCCCGCCCTTCCGTACTCGGTGGCGCGATGATCATTGCCGGTACTGCCGTCGGGGCCGGTATGTTCTCTATCCCCATTGTCACTTCTGGCGTGTGGTTTGGCGGCTCCGTCGCATTGCTGATTTATACCTGGGCCTGCATGCTGATTTCTGGCCTGATGATCCTCGAAGCAACGCTCAACTATCCGGCCGGTGCCAGCTTTCATACCATCGTCAAAGATCTGCTCGGTAAAGGCTGGAATACCATCAACGGCTTGTCCATCACCTTTGTGCTGTACATTCTAACCTATGCCTACATCTCGGCCGGTGGCTCAATCATCGCCCACACGCTGGAAGGTATTGTCGGCACCAACCAGGCGGTGGCCGGGCTGGTGTTTGCCCTGGTGGTGGCGTTTATCGTCTGGCTGTCGACCCGGGCGGTGGATCGCCTGAGCACCATTCTGATTGGCGGTATGGTGATCACTTTCGTGATGTCGGTTGGCGATATGTTTACCCACGTCCAGCCTGCGGTGCTGTTCAACCGTGGTGACAGCAGCGCCAGTTATCTGCCCTATGCCTTGGCGGCCTTACCTTATCTGCTGACCTCATTCGGTTACCACGGCAACGTGCCGGGGCTGGTGAAGTATTATCACCAAGACAGCCGCGCCGTGGTGCACAGCCTGGTTTATGGCACCCTGCTGGCGTTGGGGATCTACATCCTGTGGCAGTATGTGATTCAGGGCAATATCACGCGTGATGCGTTCAAACAGGTGATCGCCGAGGGTGGCAATATCGGCAGCCTGCTCAAGCAAATGGGCAACGTTTCCAGCAGCCAGGTGGTTGGCCAACTGCTCAGTGCCTTCTCTTATATGGCGCTGGCCAGCTCTTTCCTTGGGGTTTCGCTGGGCCTGTTCGATTATCTGGCTGATTTCTTCAAGTTCAGCGATAACACCGCGGGCCGCACTAAATCGGCACTGGTAACGTTCGTTCCGCCTACCTTGGCAGCGTTGCTGTTCCCGAACGGCTTCCTGTATGCCATCGGTTTTGCGGGCCTGGCGGCCACCATCTGGGCGGTGATCGTCCCTGCCATGATGGCCCGTGCCAGCCGCCGCCGCTTCCCGCAGGCTGCGTATCGCGCTCCCGGCGGCCATGGCATGATCCTGTTTATTATCCTGTTTGGCGTGATCAACGCCGTCGCTCACTTACTCACCCTGCTGAATATGCTGCCGGTGTTTAAATAAAACTGCTTAAAGAGGGTGGCGATTGCCGCCCTCTTTGCACTCTGCAATCCCCCTACTTTGCTCACTCTTTTTGCGCGGGGCTCTTGCCTGAAAAGCGCGGTACGAGTAACTTGTCGCAACTTCTCAAAACTCCTTATCGACAGGTTATTCCAATGGCAAGAGCTAACGAAATCAAGCGTGGCATGGCGATCAACTACAACGGCAAACTGCTGCTGGTGAAGGACATTGATGTCCAAAGCCCAACCGCACGCGGTGCCAACACCCTTTACAAAATGCGTTTCTCTGACGTGCGCACCGGGCTCAAGGTAGAAGAGCGCTTTAAGGGTGACGATATTCTGGACACCATTACCCTGTCGCGCCGCAAGGTGAACTTCTCCTATATCGACGGCGAAGAATACGTGTTCATGGATGATGAAGATTACACCCCGTATATCTTCACAAAGGATCAGATCGAAGACGAACTGCTGTTTATTCCTGAGGCGGGTTTGCCGGGGATGCAGGTATTAACGCTGGAAGGCCAGGTGTTGGCGCTGGAATTGCCGCAAACCGTGGATATGGAAATTGTCGAAACCGCACCGGGCATCAAAGGGGCTTCGGCCAGCGCCCGTAACAAACCGGCCACCATGGCAACCGGTTTGACCATTCTGGTGCCGGAATACCTGAGCCCAGGCGACAAAATCCGCATTCATATTGCCGAACGCCGTTATATGGGCCGTGCCGACTAACTGTGATTCAGGGCGCTGCGGTGCGCCCTGCCTTTCAATAACTCAGAGTAATTCCGGGAAGAAGCGCCGCTTCAGCGCCAACTCCACACCACGAATTTCCGCCAGACCTTTCAAACGGCCAATAGCCGAATAGCCGGGGTTGGTTTTCTTTTTCAGATCGTCCAGCATCTGGTGACCATGATCCGGCCGCATCGGGATTGGCCGCCGATCGCCTGCCTGCAAGCGGCGCTGCTCTTCGCTCAGAATGGCTTCAATCACCGATACCATATCCACATCCCCTTGCAGATGCGCCCCTTCATGGAAGGTTTTCGGGTTCTGCTCGCGGCAGGTGGCGCGCAAATGGGTGAAGTGAATGCGATCGCCAAAGGTTTCGATCATCCGTACCAGATCGTTATCCGCCCGCACGCCGTAGGAACCGGTGCACATGGTAAAACCGTTGTGAATGCTATCAACGGTCTCTTTCAGCCATTGCATATCTTCAATGGTAGAAACAATGCGCGGCAGGCCGAGGATCGGGCGCGGCGGATCGTCCGGGTGTACCGCAAGACGCACTCCCACTTTTTCCGCCACCGGTACAATGGCGCGCAAAAACACCGCCATGTTTTCACGCAGTTGCGCTTTGTCGATATGGTCATATTCGGCCAACCGCGCGCGGAACTGATCGAGCGTATAACCCTCTTCTGCCCCCGGCAGCCCGGCGATGATATTACCGGTCAGCTTGGCAATCTCCGCCGCGCTCATCGCGTTGAAATAAGCCCGCGCCTCGGTTTGCTCTTCGGCGCTGTAATCTTTTTCGGCACCTTTACGTTGCAGGATATGCAGATCAAAAGCGGCAAAGGCGATCTGGTCAAAACGCAGCGCTTTTGAACCGTCTGGCAACAGGTATTCCAGATCGGTGCGCGTCCAGTCGAGGATCGGCATAAAGTTATAGCATACGGTGTCGATACCGCAGGCCGCCAGATTACGCAGCGACTGCTGATAATTGGCGATATGACGTTGATAATTGCCGCTGTGGGTTTTGATCTCCTCGTGCACCGGGATGCTTTCTACCACCGACCACACCAGCCCTTTTTCAGCCAGCAGAGCCTGACGCGTTTTTATTTCCTCAACCGGCCACACTTCACCGTTAGGGATATAATGCAGCGCCGTCACCACACCGGTTGCCCCCGCCTGACGTACATCATCCAGCGAGACCGGATCGTTAGGCCCATACCAACGCCATGTTTGTTCCATAGATTTATCCTTGTGAATAGTCGCTCAGTCATCTGAGGTTTGTTGTCAGTGGTGAGGTAGATCGCAAAATCAAATCAATCTTGTTATACCACATTGAGATAGATATCATTCATCTTTAACCTTACTCTTTAGCAGCATGCTGTCAAAATAGAAATCTTGATGGGTTGATCCAACTCACGCTTCTGGCTTATTTTGGCCTGACCCATTTTATTAGCCCCGCAACCACCTTAGAGTGGCGGCAGATAACAACACACAGAGACCGGCGCATCAGCAACAGACTGCGCACGGCCAACTGGTCTGATAACTTGATGCAAGCTACCGGCCAGGACTTTCTCTTGTAATGGAGCCATGCATGAAGACTATCGCCAACTCATCACTTCCCGCTGAGGTACAACAACCACAGTACGATCGCCGCCTGTTGCGCAGCCGTATAGTGCACCTGGGCTTCGGTGCCTTTCATCGTGCCCATCAGGCGCTGCTGACCGATCGCGTGCTCAACCGTAAAGGTGGTGATTGGGGGATTTGTGAGATCAGCCTGTTCGGCGGCGATAAGCTGTTCCAAACCCTGCGCGCTCAGGATCATCTCTACACCGTGCTGGAAAAAGGGGCGGCGGGTAATCAGGCGATCGTGATCGGTGCCGTTCACGAAAGCGTGCACCGCAAGCTGGAAGATATCAATGCCGTCTTGGAGAAACTGGCCGAGCCGCAGGTGGCGATCGTTTCGATGACCATTACGGAAAAGGGTTATTGCATCGAACCCGGCAGCGGCCAGTTAGACTTGCAGCATGAGGCCATCCGCGCCGATCTGGCTGACCCGACCCAACCCACCACCGTGCCGGGGATCCTGGTTGAAGCACTGCACCGGCGGCGCCAACGTAACCTGCCCGCGTTCAGCGTGCTCTCCTGCGACAATATCCCCGAAAATGGCCATATAGTACGCAATGCAATCACCGGCCTGGCACAGGCCCGCGATGCGGAACTGGCACAATGGATTGCCAGCAACGTCACCTTCCCCAGCACCATGGTCGATCGCATCGTGCCTGCCAGCACGCCGGAAACCTTGGATGAAATCGCCGCTGCGCTGGGCGGAGTACGCGACGAATGCGCCATCGCCTGCGAACCTTTTATTCAGTGGGTAGTAGAAGATAACTTTGTCGCTGGCCGCCCAGAGTGGGAAGCCGCTGGCGTGCAACTGGTGGATGATGTGCTGCCGTTCGAACAGATGAAATTGCGCATGCTGAACGGAAGCCACTCGTTTCTGGCTTATCTCGGCTATCTGGCGGGTTATCCGCACATCAATGACTGCATGGCGGATGAATATTATCGCCGGGCCGCCTATCACTTGATGCTGCATGAACAGGCTCCAACGCTGCGGGTGAGCGGTATCGATCTGGCCGCCTATGCCGATCGGCTGATCGCACGCTACAGCAACCCGGCGCTGCAACATAAGACCTGGCAGATCGCCATGGACGGCACGCAAAAGCTGCCACAACGCATGTTGGACTCTATCCGCTGGCATTTGCAGCATGGCGGCAGCTATGCCGGGCTGGCTCTGGGCGTCGCTGGCTGGATGCGCTATGTGGGCGGTATTGACGATGCCGGGCAGCCGATTGATATCCGCGACCCTATGCTGGCAACCTTGCAGCAGGTAGTTAGCGCTTCGCAAGACGGTGAGCCCCGCGTGGCTGCGTTGCTGGCGATGAAGAGCGTTTTCGGGGAGCAATTACCGGCTGATAAGAAATTTGTTGCGGCGGTAACCCAGGCTTATCTGTCATTGCGCGATCGTGGTGCGCGTCAGACGGTGAAAGAGTGGGTAATAGATCAACTAGCCTGATTTTTGGGAGGTCATGCCGGGCATCAGCCCGGCATGACGCATGCGACTTAACGGTATACTACAGTCATTATCGCAAGCTTCTGTTGCTGGTCCACCCACCTCATTTCAGTGGTACCTAAGTTCAGTGGGAGTTCTTTGCTGCTAGCGTTAAAACTTGCCAGAGCTTGCGTGCCTGTGTAGTTTTGCCCATTACGATAACACTGGGTATTAGCTGATGAGTTGACAACATTGACCAGACAAGGGCCTTCAACAATCGAACCGACAAAGTTGATGACCCCACCAACGGTACCTGGGGTACCCGCATGACCTGCTGCCATCCATGAAAGTAACGCTCCTGCGATCAAAAATAACCGTAAGCTATTCATGGCAACCTCACTTTTTGTTAAGTCACTTTAAATCATAGAATGTTTTCTTCGGAATAATCGCAAGTCCAGGGGGGTTTTTTGGAAGCTATTCGGTGCATTAGCGGTTGAGAAAGCGATTAATACGACACAATTGATTTCTGTAATCACTCGTTTTTAATGGGAATTATCCTAAATCAAGATAACTCTATCGGGTTAAAAAACGCACAAAACCAAATGTAAAATTTGTGACTTCGCCCGGATAAAATGATCAAGCCGCATGTAACATGCATAACCCATGGTTATCAATCAATTATAAACATCATACTTGGGAATGAAAAATGACCAAAACCAATCTGATCACCGGTTTCCTTGGCAGTGGTAAAACCACCACCATTCGTCATCTGCTGGCCAATAAGCCACAAAACGAACGTTGGGCAGTTCTGGTTAACGAGTTTGGTGAAATTGGTATCGATGGGGCTCTGCTGGCAAACAGCGGTGCCGTGCTCAAGGAAATCCCTGGTGGTTGCATGTGCTGCGTCAACGGCCTACCCATGCAGGTTGGGCTGAATATGCTGTTACAGCAGGAAAAACCCGATCGGTTGCTGATTGAACCCACCGGCCTTGGCCACCCAAAACAGATCCTGGAGTTGCTGACACAGGAAACCTACGCCGGTTGGATCGAACTGCTGGCAACGATTTGCCTGCTTGACGCCCGTCAGCTCAGCCAGCCCCAGTATCGTGAAAATGAAAACTTCCGCGACCAGCTGGCGGCCGCCGATATCATCATCGCCAATAAGATCGATACCTGGCAGCCACAGGATGGCCTGGCTCTGGAGGAATGGCATGCGCAAGATGGCCAGCAGCGGCCGGTTCACCGTATCGAGCAAGGGCGCATGGACGTCGCGTTGCTTGACCTGCCGCGTACCAATCACAGCGAATTGCCGGATGCGCAACATCATCATCACGCCCAAGCCAAAACGCGCGGCTTGGCGGCATTGCGCCTGCCAGAAAATGCGCGCTGGCGCCGAGCCCTGAATCAGGGCCAAGGTTATACCAGCTGTGGCTGGATTTTTGACAGCGAAACCCTATTCGACACCGTGGGCATGATGGAATGGATCAGGCTGGCACCGGTTGAACGGGCTAAAGCGGTGGTGCGCATTCCCGAAGGGAGCTTACTGATCAACCGCCAAGGGCAGGATCTGAACATCGAAACACGCCCCGTTGCCCCACTGGACAGCCGCATTGAGCTGATCCACAGCAGCGAAGCCGATTGGAACGCCTTGCAATCCGCCTTATTTAAAATTCGCATGAATTGAGGTGTAAAAGATTCCCGCTGCTTAACCTTTTGGTAAATATGGGGCTTTTGCGAGATCTGAAAAAGTGCGTGGGTTGCAGCAGCATATTTACATGATACCCAGCAGATACGGGATATAGCTGGATAATTTGCGCATGTGTATACTCTGCGGATTCTGAATAACATACTGTACAAAAAATGGCTAAGATTGGATTTTTATCGTTAGGCTGCCCGAAAAACCTGGTTGATTCTGAACGGATCCTGACCGAACTGCGTAATGAAGGCTATGAGGTCGTACCAAGCTATGACGACGCCGAACTGGTGATCGTCAACACCTGTGGCTTTATCGACAGTGCCGTGCAGGAATCACTGGAAGCGATCGGTGAAGCACTTAACGAAAACGGTAAAGTGATTGTGACCGGCTGTTTGGGTGCCAAAGAGAACCAGATCCGCGAAGTGCACCCGAAGGTGTTGGAAATTACCGGGCCGCACAGCTATGAGCAGGTCTTGAACCACGTTCACCACTATGTACCGAAGCCGGAACATAACCCGTTTACCAGCCTGATCCCCGCGCAGGGCGTGAAACTGACGCCGAAGCACTACGCCTATCTGAAGATTTCTGAAGGCTGTAACCACCGCTGTACGTTCTGCATCATCCCATCAATGCGTGGCGATCTCGACAGCCGCCCGATCGGTTCCGTGCTGGATGAAGCCAAGCGCCTGGTGGAATCCGGGGTCAAAGAGCTGCTGGTGATTTCGCAGGATACGTCGGCCTACGGCGTTGATGTCAAACACCGTACCGGCTTCTGGAATGGCCAACCGGTGAAAACCAGCATGGTCAGCCTGTGTGAACAACTCTCAAGCCTAGGTGCCTGGGTACGCTTGCACTACGTTTATCCTTACCCGCATGTGGATGACGTGATCCCGCTGATGGCGGAAGGCAAAATCCTGCCGTATCTGGATATTCCGCTGCAACACGCCAGCCCGAAAATCCTCAAGCTGATGAAGCGCCCTGGCGCGGTAGAACGCACGCTGGAGCGCATTAAACGCTGGCGTGAAATCTGCCCGGATCTGACGCTGCGCTCCACCTTCATCGTTGGTTTCCCTGGTGAAACTGAAGAAGACTTCCAGATGCTGCTCAGCTTCCTGCAAGAAGCCAAGCTGGATCGCGTCGGCTGTTTCAAATACAGCCCGGTAGAAGGCGCTGCCGCCAACGAATTGGCGGATCAGGTGCCAGAAGAGGTGAAAGAAGAGCGCTATCACCGCTTTATGCAGTTGCAGCAACAGATCTCTGCCCAGCGCTTGCAGGAAAAGATTGGCCGCGAACTGCTGGTGCTGATCGACGAAGTGGACGAAGAAGGCGCGATTGGCCGCAGTATGGCAGATGCACCAGAGATCGACGGGGCGGTCTACCTGAACGGTGAAACCGGCGTGAAAGTGGGCGAGATCGTCAAAGTGAAGATCGAAAACGCCGACGAATATGACCTCTGGGGTTCGCTGGTCTAATCAGGCAGGTTACGGGATGGCGTGATGCCTTCCCGTAACCTTTGCACAACCGATTCAAGCCGTTGCCACGGCCCGTTGCTCCGGCGTTAATAAGCTGCCGACGATAAAAGCCAGCGCCCCCACCAGTAAACCGCTGTAGATCGGGCTGTTAGCCTGAATCCCGTGATAAAACATAAAGCCCAACACGCACAGGCTGCCCATCACCATACTGGCTATCGCGCCGGTACTGGTAGCGCGCTTCCAGAAAATCGCCCCCACCAGCGGGATCAACATCCCACCCACCAGCAGATTGTAAGCCAGCGTCAAAGCCGACAGCACATCCCGCACCAGAAAAGCCAACCCCAGCATCACCACTCCCATCACCAACGTGGTTAAACGCCCCGCGGCTAAACCACCCGATGGCCGCTGGCGAATGGCGGGCAGAACATCCTCCAAGGCAATGGTCGAAGAGGCCAACAGGCAGGCGCTGGCGGTTGACATCAGCGCAGCCAGTGCCGCTGCGGCCACCAACCCGCTGATGCCTGCGGGCAGTACCGCCTGAGCGATAGCGGCAAACGCACCATCGCTGTTATCCAGCAACGGCAGCACGATCTTCCCCGCCATTCCGATCATCGCGCCGGTAACGCCATAAAGTACGCAGTAGATACCCGCACCCAAGCCAGCGTAGCGCGCCACCGGCACGCTGCGGGCGGTGAATACCCGCTGCCAGATATCCTGCCCAATCAGGATGCCGAAGAAGTAAATCAGGAAGAACAGAATGATGGTGTCGAAACCAATGGAGGACAGTTGGTAATAGCTCGACGGTAGTTGCTGGGTAAAGATCTCCCATCCGCCCGCTTTGACAATGCTCATCGGCATCAGCACCAGCATCATCCCCACCGTCATGATGATAAACTGGATAATGTCCGTCAGCGTCAGCGACCACATGCCCCCCAGCGTTGAATAGAGCACCACCATCCCACCGCCAATCAGTATTGAGGCGGCAAACGGCAGCGCAAACATCACCTGCATTACGCTGCCGATGGCAATAATCGAAGTCACCGCCACCATCAGATCGTAAGCCAGCATAATGATACCGCTGGTGACCCTAGCCGCCGGATGATAGCGCTGCGCCAGTACCTGGCTAACGGTATAGAGCTTCAGCTTGAGCAAGGGCTTGGCCAAGACGGTACTCAGCACCACAATGCCCATACCCAGCGCGAAACAGAGCCACAGCCCGGAGATGCCGTAGGTATAACCCAACTTTACGCTGCCAATCGTCGAAGCCCCACCGAGCACCACCGCTGACAGCGTGCCTAAATACAAACCCGGCCCCAGATTGCGGCCAGCGACCAGATAATTTTCCTTGGTGGTGGCTTTACGGACGCCAAGCCAGCCCACCGCACCGATAACCAAAAAATAGAGCACCACCACAAACAGATCGAGTTGCATAAAGTATCCCCTATCATGTTGTTATTTATTGGGTTATATGGAACGTTTAGTCGGCAGCACGCACAGCATTTCAAACAGCAGATTGGCCGCCAGCAAGGCGGTATTGCCGGAACTGTCGTATGCCGGGGAAACCTCCACCAGATCCGCCCCCACCAGGTTTAGCCCCTGGCATCCCCTGACGATTTCCAGCCCTTGCCAGACGGATAATCCCCCGACTTCCGGGGTGCCGGTTCCGGGGGCAAAAGCCGGATCCAGCCCATCAATATCAAAACTGAGATAAACCGCGCCCAGCCCCATTTGCTCGCGCACTTCCGCCATTAACGGGGCAAGTGATCGATACCAGCAGGCTTCTGCTGGCACCACGCGGAACCCCTGCTGCCTTGACCAGTCAAAATCCTGCGCAGCATAACCACTGCCGCGCAGGCCAATCTGTACTACTCGCTGCGGAGCCAACAGACCCTCTTCATGCGCCCGGCGAAAGGTAGTGCCGTGCGCCAGTTTTTCGCCGAACATTTCGTCGTTGGTATCGGAATGGGCATCGATATGAATCAGCCCGACCGGGCCATGCTTGCGCGCCACCGCACGCAGAATCGGCAGCGTCAAGGTATGATCGCCACCGAGCGTGAGAGGGATGCAGCCGTGGCGCAGGATCTCGTCGTACGCCAGCTCAATGCGGCTAACGCTGTCTGCCAGGTTATAGGGATTGGTGGCAATATCACCCAAGTCGGCAACCTGTAACCGCTCAAACGGCGCAGCGCCGCTCCCCATGTTGTAAGGGCGGAGCATCACCGACTCCTGGCGGATTTGTCGCGGCCCAAAACGCGTACCGCTGCGATTGGAGGTTCCGATATCCAGAGGAATGCCAACAAAGGCGGCATCCAACCCCTGTGCATTGTCAGCAGCAGGTAAACGCATCATGGTGGGCAGGCCAGCAAAACGCGGCATGTCATTACCGCTTTGAGGTTGATTCAGCATAGGTTTTCCTTATCAGGTAATCATCGATGCGTAACATTTCAGCAACAATCACAGCCTATGCCCTAACCGACCCGCGTTACTATTCCCTGTTTTTAATGTAAGCATTGGGAAAGCCAATGTGTCATAACACCTTGACCTGTTGATTTTTATTTTATTCGCAGACATAAAGAATGGAAAAATCACC
This sequence comes from Serratia sp. YWN4, assembly GCF_055790845.1. Lineage (NCBI taxonomy): Bacteria > Pseudomonadati > Pseudomonadota > Gammaproteobacteria > Enterobacterales > Yersiniaceae > Serratia > Serratia sp. YWN4. The sequence continues at coordinate 1,893,963 of NZ_CM147696.1, read as the reverse complement.
GAGCGCTAGCGCGCGCAGCAGGAATGTTGCCGTGGCGTTAAATGGCGAATATTCAAGGAGTGCGAAGATGATCACCAATCTCAGCGATATCGATTTCAAACTGCTGCGGGTATTCGTGGCGGTAGCGGAAGCTCGGGGAGTTAGCGCCGCGCAGGACGCCCTGATGATGAATCAATCCACCATCAGCACTCATCTCAGTACGTTAGAGACGCGCTTGGGATTCAGGCTGTGCCAGCGCGGGCGATCCGGCTTTCAGTTAACGCCGAAAGGAGAAAGAATGCTGAGCGCCTGCCGCACGCTGTTTAATGCAACGCGCGATTTTACGCGCGTCAGCCAATCGCTCAATGGCATGCTAAGCGGCGATCTGATGATCGGCCTGGTAGATAATCTGGTTTCGCTGCCGGGGATCCCTTTTAGCCAAGCCATCAGGCAATTTCGCCGCCGCCGTCAGGACGTGCAGTTTCAATGCCGTATCTGTTCACCCGCGGAGATTGAGCAGGGATTATTGAACCAGCAGTTGGATCTGGGGATTGGTTATTTCGGCCAGCAGTTGAACGAACTGGTTTATCACCCCTGGTGCCAGGAATCGCAGGCGATTTATTGCAGCAGCGAGCACCCGTTGTTTACCCTTGATGCCCCAAACCGCCAGCAAATCGAGAATGCCCGCTGGGTAAAACGCGGTTACCTGCTGGCACAACAGCTTTGCCCGGTAGCACCGCTGGAGTTTGGTGCCATGGCTTACCACATGGAAAGCGTGGCTCATCTGATCCTCAGCGGCGAATACCTGGGCTATCTGCCTACCCATTTTGCCAGCCGTTGGGTCGAACAGGGTTTGATGAAACAGCTAGGAGGACAACCGCTCACTTACCAGGCGCAGTTAAGCCTGGTTACACGCCCCGGTCAGCCAAAAAAATCGTTGGCGGCGCTGTTAGCGGATCTGGCCGACAGCGTGCCACATTGCAACACGCTGCGCTGAAAACTCGATTTAACTGATCGGCATACGCGCCGGATCCGGGTGTTGGTATTCGAACCCCAGTTCCTTGCAGATACGGCTGCCGTCCACCAGCCGCCCTGCCTGTTCCGGCTCTTCGGCAAACTGCGGGGGTTGCAGCTGCAACTGTGCCGCCAGCGCCGGATAAAACTCACGTTTGGTCGGATGGCTTGGCGCACAGAGATTATAAACATGCCCCCCTTTGGGCAATTTCAGTAACAGTTGAATGGCGGCGATCACATCATCCTGATGTACCAGGTTGACCCCCTGCGCCCCGCCCTTGACGTCAATCTTGCCCGCCAGGAAACGGCCCGGATGGCGATTAGCACCGACCAAACCCGCCAAGCGCAAAATATCCACCGAGGTATTCGGCAATTCATGCAGCCAGCGCTCCAGCTCTGCCAACACCCGCCCCGAAGGGGTCACCGGTTGCAGCGGTGAATCTTCACGCACCAGGCCGGTAGTTTCGCCATACACCGAGGTCGAACTGGTAAAAATAATATGCGGCACACCGAACGCCATCGCGCTGTCTACCAGCATGCGCACGGCATTAAAGTAGCCTTCGCTGCCTTCCACGGTGCGCCGGGCTGGCAGCGTGATCACCAGCGCATCAGCGTACAGCAGTTGTTCCAGGTCATGAGCTTCGCAAATCAGTTCAGGCGTCAGTTCGAGCTGATAACATTCAATACCGCTCATCCGCGCGGCTTCGACACCGTCCGGCGTGGTTTTACTGCCAACCACCTCAAACCCGCGGCTCATTAACGATAAAGCCAGCGGCATGCCCAACCAGCCCAGGCCAATAATGGCGATTTTTTTCATTAACTTAATTCTCCTGAAAATGATAACGCCCGGTGATTAAGGCTACGCCACTCGGCATAGGGATACAATCAACCCAGGTAAAGGTTCGTAAAGCCGTAGCTGGCTAATAATTCAGCCTGTTTCAATGAATTAAATTTATGTTGATAAAAAACAGTTGCGCGAGACCATGCTGATAGTTTAGGTTAATCAGCAACTCAGCATTGGCTGATTTATTTTAAAGAGAAAACACATGACTCGCGTTCAGTTCAACCACCATCATCACCATCACCCAGACTAGTCTTTCGGGCGATGTGTGCTGGAAGACGGTTTAAAATCTTCCAGTGGCGCGTAGAACCTAACAAACGCAAGAGAAAGCCCTCGGAAGATATCTTCCGAGGGCTTTTTTTTTGGCTCCGGACAGACAGAAAAATAGTTTTTACAATAAATTCATAAAATTACAGTTTAAACAGAGGTTACCATGTTGGATAAAACACGTTTACGGATAGCAATGCAGAAATCAGGCCGCCTGAGTGAAGACTCTCAGGAACTGCTGGCCCGCTGCGGTATCAAAATCAACTTACAGCAGCAACGCCTGATTGCCTTCGCCGAGAATATGCCGATTGATATCCTGCGCGTGCGTGATGACGACATCCCTGGGCTGGTGATGGATGGCGTAGTCGATCTGGGCATCATCGGTGAGAACGTGCTGGAAGAAGAGCTGCTCAACCGCCGTGCGCAAGGCGAAGATCCGCGTTACTTCACCCTGCGCCGCCTGGATTTCGGCTCCTGCCGCCTGTCGCTGGCTACCGCACTGGACAGCGAATATAGCGGCCCGCAAAGCCTGCAAGACTCCCGCATCGCCACCTCTTACCCGCACCTGCTGAAGCAATACCTCGATAAACAAGGCGTTCGTTTTAAATCCTGCCTGCTGAACGGTTCGGTGGAAGTGGCACCACGTGCTGGCCTGGCGGATGCCATCTGCGATCTGGTTTCCACCGGCGCCACGCTCGAAGCCAACGGCCTGCGCGAAGTGGAAGTGATTTATCGCTCGAAAGCCTGCCTGATCCAGCGCGACGGCGAAATGCCAGCGGCTAAACAGCAGTTAATCGATCGCCTGATGACCCGTATTCAAGGGGTGATTCAAGCACGCGAATCCAAATACATCATGCTGCACGCGCCAAGCGATCGTCTGGATGAGATCATCGCCCTGCTGCCGGGTGCCGAGCGCCCTACCATCCTGCCGTTGGCCGGTGCGCAGAACCGCGTTGCGATGCACATGGTGAGCAGCGAAACCCTGTTCTGGGAAACCATGGAAAAACTGAAAACCCTGGGTGCCAGCTCCATTCTGGTGCTGCCAATTGAGAAGATGATGGAGTAACGCCATGTCGAACTTCAATACCATCGTCAATTGGGCAGAATGCAGCGCACCACAGCGTGCAGAACTGCTGATGCGCCCGGCGATCTCCGCTTCAGGCAGCATCACCCGCACGGTGTGCGAGATCCTCGACAACGTGAAGGCCAACGGTGATAGCGCGCTGCGTGAATACAGCGCCAAGTTTGATAAAACCGAAGTGGGTGCGCTACGCGTTACCGCAGAGCAGATCGAGCAGGCCTGCGCCCGCTTGGGTGACGAGATCAAACAGGCGATGGCCGTCGCCGTCGCCAACGTGGAAACCTTTCACAATGCGCAAAAACTGCCGCCGGTGGATGTGGAAACCCAGCCCGGCGTGCGCTGCCAGCAGGTCACCCGCCCGATCGACTCGGTCGGCCTGTACATCCCTGGCGGCTCAGCACCGCTGTTTTCCACCGTATTGATGCTGGCGACTCCGGCACGCATCGCCGGTTGCCGCCGCGTGGTGCTGTGCTCACCACCGCCGATTGCCGATGAGATCCTCTATGCCGCCAAGCTGTGCGGCGTGCAGGAAGTGTTTCAGGTCGGCGGCGCGCAGGCGATTGCTGCCATGGCGTTCGGCACCGATTCTGTGCCGCAGGTGGCTAAAATCTTCGGGCCGGGCAACGCCTTTGTGACCGAAGCCAAACGCCAAATCAGCCAGCGACTGGACGGCGCGGCAATTGATATGCCTGCTGGCCCTTCCGAAGTGCTGGTGATTGCCGACAGCGGCGCAACCCCGGCGTTTGTCGCTTCCGATCTGCTGTCACAGGCCGAACATGGGCCAGATTCGCAGGTGATCCTGCTGACGCCGGATGCCGCCATGGCGCAGGCGGTGGCGCAAGCGGTTGAACAGCAGTTGGCCGCATTACCGCGCGCAGAAACCGCCCGCCAGGCGCTGGCCAGCAGCCGCTTGATCGTCACGCAGGATTTGGCCGAATGTATCGCCATCAGTAATCAATACGGCCCGGAACATTTGATTATCCAAACCCGCAACGCGCGCGATCTGGTAGATAGCATTACCAGCGCCGGTTCGGTGTTCCTCGGTGACTGGTCGCCGGAATCTGCCGGGGATTACGCTTCGGGCACCAACCACGTGCTGCCGACCTACGGCTATACCGCCACCTGCTCCAGCCTGGGGTTGGCGGACTTCCAGAAGCGCATGACGGTACAGGAACTAACGCCGCAGGGCTTTATGAACTTGGCCGCCACTATAGAAACGCTGGCGGCTGCCGAGCAACTGATCGCCCACAAAAACGCCGTGACCTTACGCGTCGCCGCCTTGAAGGAGCAAGCATGAGCATTGAACAATTAGCACGTAAAAACGTGCGCGAGCTGACCCCCTACCAGTCGGCGCGCCGCTTGGGTGGCAAGGGCGATGTGTGGCTGAATGCCAACGAATATCCGGTCGCACCAGAGTTTCAGCTAACCGCGCAAACCTTCAACCGCTACCCGGAATGCCAACCAGCGCTGGTGATCGAGCGCTATGCCGCTTACGCCGGGGTGAATCAGGAGCAGGTGCTGGTCAGCCGTGGCGCAGATGAAGGCATCGAACTGCTGATCCGCGCCTTCTGTGAGCCGGGTAAAGACGCCATTCTGTTCTGCCCGCCAACTTACGGCATGTACGCCGTCAGTGCTGAAACCTTCGGGGTTGAACGCCGCACCGTGGCGGCCAAAGCCGACTGGCAGCTCGATCTGCCCGCCATTGCCGCCAGCCTGGATAACGTCAAGCTGATCTACGCCTGTAGCCCGAACAACCCGACCGGTAATCTGCTGGATCCAAACGACCTGCGTGAACTGCTGGAAATGGCCAACGGCAAAGCGATCGTCGCGGTTGACGAAGCCTATATCGAATTCTGCCCACAGGCTTCGGTCGCGGGCTGGTTGAGCGATTATCCTAACCTGGTGATTCTGCGCACGCTGTCGAAAGCCTTTGCGCTGGCGGGCCTGCGCTGTGGTTTTACCCTGGCCAATACCGAAGTGATCGCCCTGCTGCTGAAAGTGATCGCCCCTTATCCACTCTCTACCCCGGTGGCGGATATCGCCGCCCAAGCGCTGAGCACCGAAGGGCTAAACCTGATGCGCCAGCGAGTAGCAGAAATCAGCGCTAACCGCAGTTGGCTGCAACAGGCGCTGCAAGACTGTGCCTGCGTCGAACAGGTGTTCACCAGCGACAGCAACTACCTGCTGGTGCGCTGCAACGCTGCCAGCAATGTGTTTAAAACGCTGTGGGATCAGGGCATTATCTTGCGCGATCAACATAAACAGCCCGGTCTTGCCGGCTGCGTGCGCATCACCATTGGCACGCGTGAAGAATGCCAACGCGTCGTTGACGCGCTCAAACCCCTGCTTGGCACAAAGGAGCCTATGTGAGCCAGAAATTCCTCTTTATTGACCGCGACGGCACGCTGATTGCTGAGCCACCTGAAGATTTCCAGGTTGACCGTTTGGATAAACTGGCGCTGGAGCCGGACGTGATCCCTTCCTTGCTGGCGTTGCAGCAGGCGGGTTTTACGCTGGTGATGATCACCAATCAGGACGGCCTCGGCACCGCCAGTTTCCCGCAGGAAACCTTCGATCCGCCGCACAACCTGATGATGCAGATCCTCAGTTCACAGGGCGTGAAATTCGACGATATCCTGATCTGCCCGCACAAGCCGGAAGACAACTGCGACTGCCGCAAGCCGAAAATCGCCATGGTGAAAGGCTATCTGCAACCGGGCGTGATGAACGCCGCCAACAGCTACGTGATTGGCGATCGCCAGACCGATATCCAGTTGGCCGACAATATGGGCATTCAGGGGCTGCTGTACCAGCGTGAAACACTGGGTTGGAAAGCCATTACCCAGCAGTTGACCCAGCGCGATCGCCACGCCCACGTTAACCGCGTGACCAAAGAGACGCAGATTGACGTTAACGTCTGGCTGGATCGCGAAGGCGGCAGCAAGATTAAGACCGGCGTCGGCTTCTTCGACCATATGCTGGATCAGATCGCCACCCACGGCGGCTTCCGCATGGACATTCAGGTGAATGGCGATCTGTACATCGACGATCACCACACGGTGGAAGACACCGCGCTGGCGCTGGGTGAAGCGCTGAACAAAGCGCTGGGCGACAAACGCGGCATCGCACGCTTCGGCTTTGTGCTGCCGATGGATGAATGCCTGGCACGCTGCGCGATGGATCTCTCTGGCCGTCCGCACCTGGAATACCGCGCCGAGTTCAACTATCAGCGCGTGGGCGATCTCAGCACCGAGATGGTCGAGCACTTCTTCCGTTCGCTGTCTTACACCATGGCCTGCACCCTGCACCTGAAAACCAAGGGCAAGAACGACCATCACCGCGTCGAAAGCCTGTTCAAAGTATTTGGCCGCACGCTGCGCCAGGCGATCCGCGTTGAGGGCAATACCCTCCCGAGCTCGAAAGGGGTGCTGTGATGAACGTGGTGATCCTGGACACCGGTTGCGCCAACCTTGCTTCGGTTAACTATGCGGTACAGCGGCTGGGCTATCGGCCAGAAGTCAGCCGTGACCCCGAGATCGTGCTGCGCGCCGATAAGCTATTTCTGCCCGGCGTCGGCACCGCGCAGGCGGCCATGGAGCAGTTAGTACAGCGCGATCTGATCGAGCTGATCAAAGCCTGCACTCAGCCGGTGCTAGGCATCTGCCTCGGTATGCAGTTGCTGGCAGAAAGCAGTGAAGAGAGTGGCGGCATCAAAGCGCTGGGCATTATCGATACCCCGGTGAAGCAGATGAACGACCTCGGCCTGCCACTGCCGCACATGGGCTGGAATCAGGTGACTTCGCAGGCGGGTAACCCTCTGTTTCGTGGCATCGAGGACGGTGCTTACTTCTACTTTGTTCACAGTTATGCGATGCCGATATGCTCAAGCACCATCGCTCAGGCGAACTACGGCGAGCCATTCACCGCCGCCGTACAAAAAGACAACTTCTTTGGCGTGCAGTTTCATCCCGAGCGATCTGGCATGGCCGGAGCACAACTGTTGAAAAACTTTCTGGAGATGTAGGCAGCATGATTATTCCCGCTTTGGATTTGATCGACGGCAATGTGGTGCGCCTGCATCAGGGCGATTACGGCCAGCAGCGCGACTACGGCAACGATCCGTTGCTGCGTTTGCAAGATTACCAGCGCCAGGGCGCACAGGTGTTACATCTGGTAGATTTGACCGGCGCTAAAGATCCGGCCGCGCGCCAGATCCCGCTGCTGCGCAAACTGCTGGCTGGCATCAGCGTACCGGTGCAGGTTGGCGGTGGCATTCGTAATGAGCAGGACGTTGCAGCGCTACTGGAAGCCGGTGCCACCCGCGTGGTGATTGGTTCTACCGCCGTGAAACAGCCGGAGATGGTACAGGGTTGGTTCGAGCGTTACGGGGCCGACGCCATGGTGCTGGCGCTGGACGTGCGCATTGATGCCACAGGCACCAAGCGCGTGGCCATCAGCGGCTGGCAGGAAAACTCGGACGCCACGCTGGAACAGGTAGTGGAACAATACCTGCCATTCGGCCTGAAACACGTGCTGTGCACCGATATTTCGCGCGATGGCACATTGAAAGGTTCCAACGTGGCGCTGTATCAGGAAGTGTGCGAGCGCTATCCGCAGATCGCCTTCCAGGCTTCTGGCGGTATCGGTAACTTGGATGATATCGCCCAGTTACGCGGCAGCGGTGTTGAAGGGGTGATCGTCGGGCGCGCCCTGTTGGATGGTAAATTCAGCGTCGAGGAGGCAATCGCATGCTGGCAAAACGGATAATCCCCTGCCTGGACGTTAAAGATGGGCAAGTGGTGAAAGGCGTACAGTTCCGCAATCACGAGATCATTGGCGATATCGTCCCACTGGCCCAGCGCTATGCGCAGGAAGGGGCTGACGAACTGGTGTTTTATGATATTACCGCTTCCAGCGATGGGCGCGTGGTGGATAAAAGCTGGGTATCGCGAGTGGCGGAAGTGATCGACATTCCATTCTGCGTGGCCGGTGGCATCAAAAGTGCCGAAGACGCCAGCCAGATTTTATCGTTTGGCGCGGATAAGATCTCCATCAACTCACCCGCATTGGCCGACCCAAGCCTGATCAGCCGCTTGGCAGACCGCTTTGGCGTGCAGTGCATCGTGGTCGGTATCGATACCTGGTATGAAGCCGAAACCGGCAAATATCACGTTAATCAATATACCGGCGACGAAAGCCGCACCCGGGTGACCGAGTGGCAAACCCTCGATTGGGTGCAAGAAGTGCAGAAACGCGGCGCTGGGGAGATCGTGCTTAACATGATGAACCAGGACGGCGTGCGTAACGGTTATGATTTGGAACAACTGAGGAAAGTGCGTGACGTATGCAAAGTGCCGCTGATCGCCTCCGGCGGTGCGGGCACCATGGAACACTTTCTGGCAGCCTTCCGCGATGCGGACGTCGACGGTGCATTGGCCGCTTCGGTATTCCATAAGCAAATCATTAATATCGGCGAACTGAAAAGGTTCCTGGCGGAACGTGGCGTGGAGATGCGTTTGTGTTAACAGAACAACAAAGAAATCAGTTGGATTGGGTAAAAACCGACAATCTGCTGCCGGTGATCGTCCAACACGCCGTTTCTGGCGAAGTATTGATGCTCGGCTATATGAATCAGGAAGCGCTGGCGGTGACCGAGCAAAGCGGCAAAGTAACGTTCTTCTCGCGCACCAAGCAACGGCTGTGGACCAAAGGCGAAAGCTCCGGCCACTTCCTCAACGTGGTGAGCATTACGCCAGACTGCGACAACGATACCTTGCTGATCCTGGCGAACCCGATCGGCCCGACCTGCCATTTGGGCAACAACAGTTGCTTCCATCCGGCGAACAGCGACTGGGGCTTTCTGTATCAGCTTGAGCAGTTGTTGGCCTCACGCAAAACCGCCAGCCCGGAAAGCTCGTATACCGCCAAGCTGTACGCCAGCGGCACCAAGCGTATTGCGCAGAAAGTGGGCGAAGAAGGGGTAGAAACCGCTCTGGCCGCCACGGTGAACGATCGCGAAGAACTGACCAATGAGGCGTCCGACCTGATTTATCACCTGCTGGTATTGTTGCAGGACCAGGATCTGGACTTAAGTAAAGTGATTGGCCGCCTGCGGGAGCGGCATCAGAAGTAGTACCGGCTCAGCCACCAAATCCCCCCTCACCCTAACCCTCTCCCACAGGGAGAGGGAACCGATCGAGTTTACTGGGCTATTTTTGGTGACTCACCGCGAGCACTAAAATCGGTGTATTTACATTCCCAATAAAAAAGCCGCCGGGCGTTAACCTCGGCGGCTTTTTTTATCGTTCAACTATCGGGATTACTCCATCCATTCGGTATGGAATACGCCTTCTTTGTCGGTACGTTTATATGTGTGAGCACCAAAGTAGTCACGCTGCGCCTGAATCAGGTTAGCTGGCAACACCGCTGAGCGGTAGCTATCGTAGTAGGCGATCGCCGCAGAGAAGGTTGGCGTTGGGATACCGTTCTGCACCGCATAGGAAACCACATCACGCAGCGCCTGCTGGTATTCGTCGGCAATCTGCTTGAAGTAAGGTGCCAGCAGCAGGTTAGCGATGTCGGCATTTTCCGCGTAGGCATCGGTGATCTTCTGCAGGAACTGGGCGCGGATGATGCAACCGGCACGGAAGATCTTGGCGATTTCACCGTAGTTCAGATCCCAGTTGTTTTCCTTAGAAGCGGCTTTCAACTGAGAGAAGCCCTGCGCATAGGAAACGATTTTGCCCAGATACAGAGCGCGACGCACTTTCTCTACAAACTCGGCTTTATCGCCGCTGAAAGCAGCCACTTTCGGGCCGGTGAGCACTTTAGATGCCGCAACGCGCTGGTCTTTCAGTGAAGACAGGTAACGTGCAAACACCGACTCGGTGATCAACGACAGCGGTTCACCCAGATCCAGCGAGCTCTGGCTGGTCCATTTGCCAGTGCCTTTGTTGGCCGCTTCGTCCAGGATCACATCAACCAGGTATTTACCCTCTTCATCTTTCTTGGTGAAGATGTCTTTGGTGATGTCGATCAGGTAGCTGTTCAGTTCACCTTTGTTCCAATCAGCAAAGGTTTCAGCCAGCTGTTCGTTGCTCAGGTTCAACGCCTGCTTCAGCAAAGAGTAGGCTTCTGCGATCAGCTGCATGTCGCCGTATTCGATACCGTTGTGCACCATTTTCACGTAGTGACCGGCACCATCGGCACCAATGTAAGCCACACAAGGCTCGCCTTCGGCTACGGCAGCGATTTTCTTCAGGATAGGTGCTACCAGTTCGTAAGCTTCTTTCTGGCCCCCCGGCATGATAGAAGGCCCTTTCAGCGCCCCCTCTTCACCGCCGGAAACGCCGGTACCAATGAAGTTGAAGCCCTGAGCAGACAGTTCACGGTTGCGACGGATAGTGTCCTGATAGTAGGTGTTACCGCCATCGATCAGGATGTCGCCTTTTTCCAGGTGTGGAGTCAGAGAGGCAATGGTTTTGTCCGTCGCTTCGCCCGCTTTCACCATCAGCAAAATGCGGCGCGGCTTTTCCAGCGATGCGACAAACTCTTCGACGGTGTAATAAGGGGCCAGGTTTTTACCCGGATTCTCAGCAATAACTTCGTCAGTTTTGTCGCCTGAACGGTTAAAGATAGAAACGGTGTAACCACGGCTTTCGATGTTCAATGCCAGATTGCGGCCCATCACCGCCATGCCGACAACGCCGATTTGTTGTTTGGACATTAAGAACTCCTGTCTGAAGATAGCACCTGTATCACGGCTCGTGGCCAACAGGTTTTTTGATGTGGCGCACATGTTAACTCAGGATTGAGGCCGGGGGGTAGTGATTGGTGCGATAGGTCAATATCTTATCGATTGGAGTAAAAGAGGTCTGGATATGCTCCTTGGCAGACAGACTCCCCAGCCGTGACGCAGGTTTAGTGTCAGTGTATGCCTTGCATTTTGGATGTATTAATGGAGAAGGTTGATGTCGTCGGTCTCCATTAGAAACCAGTAGCGTTATCCTGAACGACCACTCGACACAAGTTCTCTGACATCTAAAAAACGTTGCCGCTACAACGTCGACTCCGAAACGGCAGTTGTTATCTACTGTGAAATAGCTATTTAGACTGGAATTTACAGCACTGAAATAACAAAATTTTACGTGCGCAAAGAACGATAAAGCTCATCAAACTGACTCGTCATTTTCTCTGCCGTGAAAATCGTGTAAAAACGCTGTTGTGCAGCCTGTCCGTACCTCATTGCCAAGTCTGGGTTATCCCATAACTCACGCATTGCAGTACGCAATGCATAGGGATCAGAGGGCGGAATAACTAATCCTGTTTTCTGGTGCTGATTAATATAGGTAGTACCGGTACCAATTTCGCAGGTTATTAATGGTTTTGCAGATAATGCTCCCTCAAGCAAGGTTATACCAAAAGCTTCAGTACGCAAGTTCGAAGGAAAAACGATCCCATAGCATAGCTTTAGCAAAGCATATTTATCTTCATTCGCCAATGAACCAAGAAAATGGATATGTTTGATGCCAGATTGTTCTGCCTTTTGTTTTAAATGGATTCCATTTGGCCCAGAGCCCATGATGACAACTGACATGTCATCTGAACGCATAGCATCCAGAAGTACATCTAAACCTTTATAATAACGTAATGCGCCGATAAAAAGATAAAAGCGCACAGGAAGTTTTTTTTGCCAATATGCTATTCGTTGCTCATCAATAGAGAGATAAGGTTCAGGATCGATGCCTATTGGAATAACGGATACCTTTTCCTTAAATGCCTGTAATACTGAGCTACTTGCAAAGTAATTGGGTGATGTCGCTATAATACGAGTCACAGATGAAAGAAATCTTTTCATTAACGGCTGATAAAGCTTCAACCAATACCTTTGCTTTAGGATATCAGAATGATAGCTGACGACAGTTGGCTTATCGATATTTGCTAGAAAATGAACCATATCCATGAAAGGGTAAGGGAAATGGTAATGAATGACATCTGCCTCGGCAGCCATAGAACGGAATGTTGAGATAGCATCCAGAGAAAATGGCGTAGAAGCAATGTTGATTAACTCTTTAACCTTAACCGACTTAGAATACTCGAGGGTAACAGTGCTTTTTTCTGGAGCACGACTCAGCGAAAGCACAGACGTCTGAATATCTGCTGCTTTATTGCCTTCAGTAAGCTGATAAATAACTTGTTCAACTCCACCGTATGAATCGGGATAATAAGTCTTATAAAAATGAAGAATACGCATAAAAAACAATCACCCTTTACTTAATTGTTTTGCTGGTATCCCTACATAAACACCTGGTTGTAAAACATCTTTTATAAAACACCCGCCAGCACCGAGCGCAATATTATCACCGACTTTAACACCATTTATAGCTGTAGCACCTGCACCGATAAAGCAAAAATCACCTATATCACATCCACCTGCTATCGTGCTATTAACAGAAACATGAGTATAGTTGCCGATAATGCAATCGTGTTCAATAACAGCGCCCGTATTCACGATACATGCACTGCCTATTTTTACGTTTGGGCCAATATGTGCGTGATGTCCAACAAAACATCCGTTTTCAATTTGGGAGAGTATACCGATTGTCGCGGTGGACGAAATAATATTTCCTGTCGCCCATCCTCGCCGTTTAATCTCTTCTAGTTGTGCCAACCGTTTTGCTCCCTGCCCCGAGGCTGGAAACGCGATCCAGCCCTGGGGCAAATGCTGCGGAAACTCACTCACAACAGGAAACTCGGCGAAGGTTTCACCTTGACGGGCATTATCATCAACAAAAAGAAGCGCTTCAATACCATTGGCTAAAGCAACGTCAGCAATACTACGAGCGTGCCCACCGAAACCGTAAAACAGCACTCCCTTAATGTTTTTGTTCAATTAAGTTGCTCCTATTCGCATAAAACTTTTCTGCAATTTCATCCATCGCTGTTATATGCTCACTAACAACATCTTCCCATGTTCGTTTCATCAACAGCTCATAGGTTTTGAGCTGAACTGCACGTAGCGAGTCTAGATTATCCAAGGCCCATTCAATCTTATCGGCCATATTCTGCCAATCGTAAGGATCAAAGAAAGTCATTTCCTGTAGTTGAGGATCAGTCAAAACCTCTTCTGTTACACCTATGCGCCCCATAACCACTGGAGTGCCCACGGAAAGCGCCTCTGTAAAGGTGAAAGGACAGCCACCTTCACTGAGGGTGGGGTTAACAGCGAGATTCGCGAGCTTGTAACAGGCTGCGAGCTCTTGGACTGAAAGATTATGCATAAATAGTACATCACGTTCTAAATTATTCTCTTTAACATAATTTTTTAAATGCCCCGGAGCACAGGTTAATATTAATTTATGCTGAATAAATTTCTTATCGAGTAGATATTTATACGCTTTCACAAGGCTAGTTATATTTTTATTCGGCCTAAACTGGCTTGCATAAAAAATGAATTTAAAACCAGCATTCATCCCTTTAATATAAGGATTGGCATTTTTTAATAGTGCTGTTGCAAACAGTCTCTCGGCATAACACCTTGAACTAGCTTGAATATCCTGAAAGCCGCTAATATTTAACCAATTATCGAGCCGATTTGGAGCATGCTTAACTACATATATATTGTCGGCATCAACATTAAAATGCTCAACCAATGTATGCTCTTTAACATCCTGACTGTATGTAACAAAATGCTCACTTTGACTAATCGTTCGCTGAATGGTTTTAAATGTCTGGAGAACACGATCTCCACCTATTTGTGAAAAACCACTAGGAAAGCGTGTCAATACAACATCAGGAACGCAAAGCAAACGCGGAGCATCAATATGCGAAAATGTTTCCCAAAAAGCGGTAGGGCAATACCATGCAGAAACTGAGTCGATGCTATTAATTATTTTTAGCATCCTATTCGCTTCTTCAGAAACCATTGACTGATATAAATTTAAAACAAAGCCATCGTCTTTAGGGTTATTGAAAAGCTTAACCATTTTCCTCTTGGCAAATGCCACATAATGACTTAACTTGCTCGTCTTGATTTTTTTTATAAGATAATAAACAGCACCGACAACCGTAATGAAAGGTAATGCAAATAAAAAAATCAAAAGAACCATTAGAATATCAATTATCGCTGGGAATAGAGCCCAAAAACTATATGAGCTCACAGCTCTTCTCTCAATTCTCCCTAAGAAAAAAAATGGAGAATGGCGTAACTTATCCAAATATCGGCCAAAAAAACTTGATTTAGCTCTCTTACTTCTATTTTTTAATTCAGAAAGAAGCGTATAAATTTTGAGAATAACAGGTTGGTTTTCTGGAGCATGAATAGTTACTGAGTCAAGGGAAACACCTTCACTTTCGAAAAGTTCGATAAGGTCATGTTTAGACCAACTAGGGCAAACAATGCTAAACCGTACATCATCTTTATCTTTCGCACCTTTAATAAACGCTGCAAGATAACGACCTAACCCTTCTTGCTTTAAAGTTACTGTCGGCTGATAACAAACATAAATTCCGTAAGTCTTCATAATAATCCTTTCAACTCATCCCAATAGTTCACAGCATAGTTTTCATAAGTATATTCTTTTAAACTGTCAACACTGGGTAATTGTAGTTTTAACTCCTTGCTCTTTAACTCCATATTTTTAATTTTTCTAGCAGAATCATATTTATCGAAAACATTAAAATACGACAAGTTTAAATTGTAGTTTTCATTCATTTCATCTATCGCAGGATAAAAATTAGACAGTGATGGCACACCATAAAATGCTGCTTCCACTACTGAAAACGTACCATTATCACCATTAGCAGAATGCAATAAAAACTCAGATGATTTCAATATGGCTTTATACTCATCATCAGGAAGATTACCCTTAAATATAACATTCTTTTTCATTAGCTTTGAAAGAGAATAAATTCTTTTGGCTTTCACGAGATGCTCACCGGTTGATTGAAGAATATTTTCCGTATCAACTCCAGTTATCATACACTTCAATGTACCATTATAAACTTCATAGTAAATTTTGAAGGCTTCAAATATTTTATCGATATTTTTGTGAGGGTTTGTGTTAGTTGTCCATACAAAGTATGGTTCTTCTAGTTCCTCCGAACTGCTGCCTGTTGAAAATTCATATTCACTTTCACATTCAGGCCCTAAAGAGAAATCAGGAATAAGCATGGGTACTTTGCTCAACTTCTCCTTTTTAACACCAGCATATTGCAATGTATCCTGATAGGTAAACTCAGAAGTTACCAAGACTTTATCAGCGCGACGGACTGCATCAATGAAGATCCCATTAATCCCCTGTTCAAGGAAATTGTTACGTCTTTGCAAGTAGTCATAAACCATAAAGGTCACAGGCCTAACGGGTAATAAAGGTGCTTCAACTCGATCTGATACAATTAGCCAAAGAGCACAATCAAACCCATAATTAATACCATCGTCAGGAATGATGTAATAATCATTATCGGGTCGCCAACCTTCATACCCTGCGTACTCCATGGCTCTTACAGCCTCTTCAGCAGCAATCTTTTTCCATTTAAATGGTCTGATTGATACAGAGCTTTCGAGATCTGTGAATATAAGGTTATTATAAATATCACTCTCTGGGTGATAAAAAACAACCTGACAAGCCTCGCCATTTAGTTCTGAACCGCGCTTAATCGCGCTAGCTAACATCTGCGCACCTCGTAGGCTTCCACCAAGATAACCAACGGGAAGAATGACAGCTATTTTTTTATTTTTATAAATGCTTTTTGAAAGTTGAACACGTTCTTTTTTTAACTTTAACAGTTGCGAAACACCGCCACTCCAGAAAGGTTTTAGTTTTTCAAAATTCATCTTTTCAAGAAGAACATACTGTGTGCCAATAATTTTTTTAATTAATTTACTATCACAATTAAGTATGGCCTCTATTTTTTCTCTGGCCTCTTTTATATTTCTACATCTACCAGGAAGATCCCCCCCCCCGAGCTTATCAAGTAGACCTTCGGCCATAAAAATCAATGGAATACCATTTTTTACTGCTTCGAAAGGATGAAAATGGACATGATAAGGCTCCTGAGAATGATAAAACATCACACTGGAATGGCACATATTCTGGCTATGCTGTTCGTTAGTCACATAACCTAGAACTCCTTTATCCATCACCTCGATAGGTTGAGCACCAGCAATGATATAATCAAACCCACTGAAATTTTTTATAAAATCTTTATAAACTTTATTATAATAGGCGTTAATAGCAATGTCGGGGCAAACAAATAATATATTTTTATTTTCCCCTGTCCACGTGCTAGCGATTATTTTAGTATCCACCATTCCTAAAGGTAAGTAAACTGCTCTATCTTTTAAAAGTGGCGATTCGAGTTCTGCAAGATGGTCATATGCAATGCCAAATATAAATCGCCTTCCTATTTTTCTAATATACTCTGCACCTTTACCGGCAGAAACAGATGATAACCATGCGGTATAATTAAATGGCTGAAGTAATCCATATGCTCTTAAAACACAGACACCATTAAAATATGCAGCCATATTTTTAATGTTATCTTTATCCGAAGGTATGAAAAAAACAGCATGAAACCATTTACTTGCTATTTCCCACGCTTGTTTTGTACCACCTGAATACCAATCAGTGGAGTTTAAAACCTCTAGCTCATCTAAAGGAATAGTTAAATGCTCATCTTCAGACCAATCAATTGATGCGCTGCGAAAACTGGGGTCAGCAGGAAAAGACTTAGGCAAAAAAACTTCATCAAAACCACACTCTTTAAGCATCGGAACTTCAAATTTTCGAGCAGTTGTGTGATTAAGAAGCCACATAACTCTTTTTTTATTGCTCATAGGATTCCGTTTACTTCCTTATATTTTAACACAGCATTGTCAATTGGACCGTCAAATACAATTTGCCCTTTGTGAAAAACAAGCCCACGTTGACAAATCTCTTTAAGAGTACCAAAGTCATGAGATGCGAGTACTAATATCTCAGCCTGTTCGATTAGGGCAGTAATGCGTTTTTTGGCTTTAATCATAAAGTTCGCATCTCCTGCTCCAATGACTTCATCCAGCAGAAGGATATTCCCGCCTACTGCAGTTGAAATCGCGAAAGCCAAACGAACCTGCATACCCGCTGAATATGTTTTAATGGGATAGTCGATAAACTCGCCTAAGTCAGCAAATTCTACAATCTCATCCTGAATACGACGCATATATTTTGGCAATAGCCCAAGTAGTAATCCACGATATAGAATATTCTCACGACCGGATGCGTCAGGCTCAAATCCCAGACTAAGATCAAACAAAGAGCGGACTTTACCCTGGACTTGCAACCTGCCGCTGGAGGTAGGATATAAGCCAGCGACTGTCTTTAGAAATGTACTTTTACCTGCACCGTTGTGACCTAACAAGCCAATACGTTCGCCTTCATTAATTTCTAAGTTAATATTTTTAAGTGCGTGCACATCACCAACAGCTTGCTTACGATCCCCTCCCCTCGCCAGCTTAGCTAACCAGGATTTTAGTGAACGCTCTTGATATGCAACTGAAGAGTAGTGAAGGTTAACTCCTTCCAATTTGATAAAATTTCTCATAAGTAGAATATAACCTTGCGTTCTGATTTGCGGCCTACCAGTACAGCGATAATAGTGAAAACGATCGCTGTACCCAAAGCGTACTGATAATTTACTACTGTTGGCCATTTGCCTTCTAATAATGGTGCACGAACAATCTGCAACAGGTGATAGATCGGATTATAATCAATCAAAACATGTAGACCGCCTGAACGAAAAATTCTGGCTTCAAAATAGACGGGAGAAATAAACCACAAGCCTTGCATCACTAGCCCCAACGCATGTGGCACATCGCGAAAGCGTACTCCCACGTAAGCCAGCGTTGTAGATAATGGCCAAGCAATCAGTGCAAGAATAGGGAAGATAGTCAAGGCAGCCAACCAGCACCAACCGAAGTTTTCCGGCAATACGACTAGAGTCCAACCAATCAATGAGACACTGGCAATAGCCAGAATAAAACTCGCAGTCAAAACCGTGCGTAAAGTGTAGATGGCTAATGGATGATTACATTGCTTAATGTAAGCATCAGCCTGAACAAAAGATAGAGATCCCCCAGTGACGCATGTCATTAAGTAATCCCAAATCAGGATCCCTGAGAGAATATAAGGCGCATAAGTCGTAATCGGTGTGTTAAACATCTTTCCAAATACGATAGAAATGAGAATGGTAATACCAAGCGGTTGGATAATAGACCACAGCACACCAAAAAAAGAACGTCTCCAGCGAGAGCGTAAATCTGATAACGAGAGATGCACCCAAAAATAGCGTGCATCCCAAACGCCTTGAAAATAGCTAATCATATTACCCTTTCAATAGTAAAGTGCTCACAAAAGTGAGCACTATTTTAGTTACTTATTAAAATAAGTCTTTATCGCATTACAGATGAACGTAATTTGTTCTGCTGTTAATGCTGGATAACTGGGTAAGTTAATCCCACGTCCGCTTAACGATTCGGCCACAGGGAAACTTTCGCTGCTGAACACATGCGGCATAGTATGTGCTGGCGGGAACAGTGGTCGTGTTTCAATGCCTTTTTCTTTCAGATAATTACGTAAACCAACGCGCTCATCAGCCTCATCCAGCAAAATTGAACACATCCAGTAAGTATGGAAGTAACCTTCAGGTTCAGGCTGTAAATGCAGTGGAAGCCCAGCAAGCTCTCTGGTGTACTGTGCAGCAATTTCACGCTTACGTGCGATAATCTGGTCCGCCTGTTCCAGTTGCGCCAGACCAATAGCGGCACAAATGTTAGTCATGCGGTAGTTGTAGGCCAGCACATCGTGCCAGTATTCACGAGTTTTCGATACGCCTTGGCTTTTGAGATGACACGCGCGTTCATGAACTTCGCGATCACGGCACAGCACCATACCACCTTCACCTGTGGTGATAGTTTTGTTCCCAAAGAAGCTAAAAGTTGCGACATCGCCAAACGTGCCAACGTGTTTACCATTAAAGCGTGAACCAAATGCTTCAGCGCAGTCCTCGATCAGGAAAAGGTTGTGCTCTTTACACAGAGCCACAACAGCATCCATTTTGCATGACAGACCATATAGGTGAACGACCATGACTGCCTTAGTACGAGGTGTAATGCGCTTACGTAAATCCTCAACATCAACGTTCCATGTATCGGCCTCTGATTCACAATAGACGACCGATGCACCAGTTTGCACTATGGTGTTGACAGATGCGATGTAAGTCAGAGTAGGAACAATAACTTCATCCCCTGCACCAATCCCTAAGGCTTCCAATGCCAAGTGCAATGCAACTGTGCCGTTGGCTACGGTAGTTGCATATTCGCATCCCGCATAAGCGGCAAAAGCACGCTCAAATTCCGAAATGAACTCGCCACGTGATGAAATCCAAGTTGTATCTATGCATTTCATCACATATTCTTTTTCACGGCCGTTCAGGCTCGGTTGATATACCGGAATCATGCTCATAACGAGTCTCTTTATTCTACGCTGACGTTTACAGTGTATCCGTGGGATTTTAACAAGGCATGTTGCTGAGCATTTTTCAGATCATGATCAACCATTTCTTTGATCATTTCGTCCAGCGTTGTTTCTGGTGTCCAGCCAAGACGGGTCTTGGCATAAGTCGGGTCACCTAACAGGGTTTCAACCTCTGCCGGACGGAAATAGCCAGGGTCAACTTTGACGATAACATCCCCTACTTTCAGCGCAGGCGCTTTGTCACCAGTAATGGCAGAAATAACGCCCACTTCATCTACGCCGTGCCCTTTAAACTCGAGTTCAATACCGAGTTTAATAGCAGACATACGAATGAAGTCACGTACGCTGTGCTGTACGCCAGTTGCGATAACAAAGTCCTCTGGCTGCTCCTGCTGCAACATCATCCACTGCATTTTAACGTAGTCACGCGCATGACCCCAGTCACGCAGGGAATCCATGTTCCCCATGAACAGGGTGCTTTCCAAGCCTTGGGCTATATTAGCTAAGCCCCGGGTAATTTTACGTGTTACGAAAGTTTCGCCGCGACGCGGTGATTCGTGGTTGAACAGGATCCCGTTACAAGCATACATGCCGTAAGCTTCACGGTAATTCACGACGATCCAGTAAGCGTACATTTTAGCGACAGCGTAAGGACTACGCGGATAGAAAGGTGTAGTTTCTTTCTGCGGGATTTCCTGAACTAAACCATAGAGTTCAGATGTAGACGCCTGATAGAAACGTGTCTTTTTAGTCAGACCAAGGAATCGAATGGCTTCAAGCAGACGCAAGGTACCAATCGCATCAACATCTGCCGTGTATTCTGGTGTTTCAAAACTGACAGCTACATGTGACTGTGCACCCAGATTATACACTTCGTCAGGCTGAACCTCAGAAATAATACGCGTCAAGTTAGAAGTATCAGTCAGATCACCGTAATGCAGCTTGAAATTAACATTCGACTCGTGCGGATCTTGATAGATATGGTCTACACGCTGGGTGTTAAACTGTGATGCACGGCGTTTGATCCCATGCACTTCATAACCTTTTTCCAGCAAAAACTCTGCGAGATAGGATCCATCCTGACCAGTCACACCAGTAATCAGGGCTACTTTCTTTTTCACTATCAAATCTCCGTATGAAAAGACTTTTAAAACTTAATCAATGAATCAAGAGTGCGAAGTTCACGCTGCAGCAACTCGCTATCGCCTCGGGTTTCCACATTCAGTCGAAGTAATGGTTCGGTATTCGATGTTCTGACGTTGAATCTGAAATCAGCAAATTCAAAGCTCAAGCCATCCGTAGTATCGAACTGCTCACACTTATCAAAGTAATATTCTTTTATGCGTTGTAATACTCCTTTTGCATCGTGCCCCTTATGGTTAATTTCTCCACTACAAGGATATTGACTCATGCAGTCAGATACTTTTTGAGAGAGCGTTTGTGAGGATAGGGACAATAACTCGATAATTTTTAACCACGGAATCATGCCGCTGTCACAGTAAGCGAAATCACGAAAATAATGATGCGCGCTCATCTCACCGCCGTAAATCGCATTTTCCTTACGCATACGTTCTTTAATAAACGCGTGCCCAGTCTTTGACATCACAGGAATGCCACCAGCCTTGGTCACCACGTCAATTGTGTTCCAAGTTAAACGTGGGTCGTGGATGATTTTCGCTCCTTGCTCTTTTTCCAGGAACGCTTCTGCCAATAAACCAACGATGTAATAACCTTCGATAAACTCGGCATTTTCATCAAACAGGAAACAACGGTCGAAGTCACCATCAAAGGCAATCCCTATGTCAGCCTTATGCTCGCGAACAGCGTCAGACGTGTCTTTGCGGCACTCTGGCAACAAAGGGTTAGGAATACCGTTGGGAAAGTTGCCATCAGCTTGATGATGAACTTTGATGAAAATGACAGGTACGTTGGCCTTTTGGAAGCGCTTCTCAATCTCGTCAATTACATGACCAGCAGCGCCGTTACCAGAGTTGATCACCAACTTCATTGGTTGCTTAAAATGTGCAAAGTCAATGTAGCCCATCAGATGATCGACATAAGCATCTAGCACCGAAATTTGCTTATAGGCACCGCGTTTCTCTTCATCCACGGCAGAAAATTGATTAGCTTCAGCTAATCGTTGTATGTCAAGCAGGCCTGTATCACCGCTGATTGGACGAGCATCTTCACGTACAATCTTCATACCATTATAATTCATTGGGTTATGGCTGGCTGTAACCTCAACTCCACCGTCCATTTGCAGATGGAACGTAGCAAAATACACTTCTTCGGTGCCGCTTAAACCAATATCAAAAACGTCGGCACCTGAATCACGCAGCCCATCAGCCAAAGCCAACTTCAGCGCTTCACTAGTCAAACGTACATCTCCACCCACGATAATACGCTTCGGCTTTAAATATTCACCATAAGCACGCCCAATACGGTATGCAATATCTTCGTTTAGTTCTTCACCCAGTTGGCCGCGAATATCATAAGCTTTAAAGCAAGTTAAACTCTTCATTGAAACCTCAAAAATTAGCAACGTCCGTAGTGATCTTTTATACGAATAATATCATCGTCCCCCAAATAGGAACCAGATTGAATTTCAATCAGTTCTAGCGGGATATTGCCTGGATTCTCTAATCTGTGGATAACACCAATAGGGATGAATGTTGACTGATTCTCGGTGATCAAGAATGTTTTATCACCTGTGGTCACTCTTGCCGTTCCTGCAAGCACAACCCAATGTTCAGCACGATGGTGGTGCATTTGTAATGAAAATGCTTCCCCTGGATTCACAGTAATACGGTTCACATTGAAGCGCTTTTCTGCAACCAGAATGTCACAGCGCCCCCAAGGACGATACACTTCCCGGTGACGACGGTACTCAGAACGTTTGTTTTTCTTCAAGTGTTCTACGATCTTTTTGACATCTTGAACTTTAGACTTATCAGCAACCAAGACGGCATCTTTGGTGTTCACTATCACCAGATTCTCTACGCCAACCGCAGCGACTAACTTATCATCAGTATTGATGTAACAATCGCGGGAATCATGGAGGAAGGTATCACCAGTTAATGCATTACCGGCAGCGTCTTTCTTGCTGACTTCCCACAATGCCGACCAGGAGCCAACATCACTCCATCCGGCATCAAGAGGAATAACCACCGCATCATGCGTTTTTTCCATCACAGCATAATCAACCGAATCATCAGGACAAGCCGAGAACGCTTCACGATCAACATTGATAAAGTTCCTATCACATTCGATGTTATCGAGAGATTTACGGCAAGCCTCGAGAATATCCGGACGAAATTTTTCCAACTCTTCCAGATAACGTTGCGCTCGGAACATAAACATACCACTGTTCCAATAATACTCTCCGGTTTCGATATAATTTTGCGCAGTTTCACTATCAGGTTTTTCTACAAACCGCTTAACCGTCGAAGCGTTACCTTGTACACGCTCTCCACGCTGGATATAACCATAACCAGTCTCTGGCCCGGTAGGGACAATGCCAAAAGTCACCAAGCTTTTATTCGCCGCAAAAGGAAGTGCTAAATCAATTGCGCTGTGAAACGCATCAATATCATTAATGATATGGTCCGCAGCCAATACCAACATAATCGGATCATTACCCTGAGCAATCGCATTTAATGCAGCCAACGCGATCGCCGGAGCAGTATTGCGCCCCATTGGCTCTAAAATGATGTTGCGTGATAGCATGTCAATTTGTCGGAGTTGCTCGGCAACCATAAAGCGGTGGTCTTCGTTACAGATTACGACAGGTTCACTGACATCAACACCATCAAGCCGCCTCAATGTTTCCTGCAGCATCGAATGGATGCTATGCAAACGAAGAAACTGCTTTGGATGGAGCTCACGCGACATTGGCCATAGCCGGCTGCCAGTGCCTCCTGCCATAATTACGGGTAGTAACATTTTTTATCCTTCATTACACTAAGCTAAATAGCTTCTAGTAATACAATCACTTAATCAAAACATGTCAGTTTCAGCTTTTGCTTTCAGCCTCAAATCGTTGATTGTTTTTTATCCCATTTGCTTTTTAATAAGTCATGCATGGTTTTAGTTTTTGCAAGCGATTGAGGCCTACTTAATCACACGACTGATATACAATTTATTCAAAGTCCAAAAACCATCTTGAGAATCTTCATGGCTAAAAAAGCACGCTACCGCCCTTGGCTCGACAGCTACCAAAGGACTGAAGTGAATTATAAATTTCAAAGCTTTTCCCAATATTTTCAGCAAGTTGTGACTTTTAAACCTCGCCGTATCAGAGTTCACTCAATTGTCATCCAAACCATTTATATGTATCAATGGGACAACATTTTTGTGGCACATGCTATCACCTTAACTATCAAAACACCTGTACATTATCGGTTTTTTCAGCGTTGCCCCCCAATCTCATGCTCGCTTTCCGAGCGATAAATTTTGAGCAGTCATAAAAATCCATGAATATTAATCAGTTGATTACTTTTAATGTCTAAGCGCTAGATGAGTCAATTTCATAGTTTCTCCGCTGCAAACTTCCCCAACGAATGGCCATTTTAAGGGTTGTGTGTGGCAAAAGATCACTCCAAACGCTGTTAAGCACTCCTCTAACTTATAGGCACCAATCGGGTTAGGGTATCGCAAGGGCATGGTAAAGAAACATTTTCATTGACAAAAGAAAAAATTATGAAAGCCACAAGATACGTTCCGACTTCAACTACAACACCCGTCTTTAATAATCCAAAAGTCAGCACACACAGCTGGATGGTAATTCTGTTCATCAGAGAGTCAGCACAAAAATAAACCTAATAATCAATGCACTAAGCCCCCCTGCCCCCAATGAAGCGAGATGGCATTGTACAAGGATCTGTTACTATCTGCTATCGGAATACAGGCAATAATGGGTAAACAGACGGATAGAAGCATAAACTATGTGGTAGCCTCATGGGTCTGGCTTATGCCAATCCCAGATACCGTACAGAGTTCCACGCGTTGCAGTGATTCCTCGGTCATGCTTGACAAAGCCTACGTTTTTAGCAGGATGATTACGTAAGAGTTTACTCACTTAGATATCGTATCCACTATTACCAAGTAAGATCAGGCACAAATAAACACTATGGGCATAGTAGTCCCCTACTATGCCCATAGTAATTTCTATAATTCACTGTCTTATAGACCACCCTCAGAGCATCACGCTCTTTGCCCAAGCACTACATAGTCTTTATAAAATTGTTGCCATATTCACTGAAAACCCAACAGTGAGAATAATCAGGACATCAGATTAGATTTAGCTGATGGCAATTTCACCATCCAAGTTGGTTTACTATACACTCAGCGGATAGGCTGCTGCCTTCTCAAGATATGGCGTGTTTGCCACACCATCAAATACTTTGTTTTCTCTGAAAGAATCACTCTTTCTGATGCAACATATTTTTGTTAACAGTAACCTTTCGGATTCTTCCTCTGCCAGTTCCAAGTGTCGCGCATCATGGCATCAATGCCACGCTTCACTTCCCAACCAAGTTCCTGCTTGGCCAGCTTGGCGTCAGCCCAGAAAGCCGGGAGATCGCCATCACGGCGTGGCAAAATCTGATAAGGAATAGTCACTCCAGAGGCCTTCTCAAAAGCATGCACCATATCCAGCACAGAATACCCAACACCTGCACCAAGGTTATAGGCTTTAAAACCAGAAATTTTTTGCAGGTGATCCATCGCCACCAGGTGGCCTTCTGCCAGATCCATGACATGGATATAATCGCGCACACCGGTACCGTCTTTGGTTGCATAATCACCGCCAAAAACCCCTAGTTTTTCTAGTTTGCCGATCGCCACCTGAGCAATGTATGGCAAAAGGTTATTCGGGATGCCATTAGGATCTTCACCAATCAACCCTGACTCATGAGCCCCAACCGGGTTGAAGTAGCGCAAGGCAATAATAGAAAACTGTGGATCTGCCTTGGCGAAATCTTGCAAGATCTGCTCAACCATCAGTTTAGAAGTGCCATATGGGCTGGTTGTGCCGCCGATCGGCGTGGTTTCGACATAAGGCACCGGTGAGTTGGCACCATATACCGTAGCGGAAGAGCTGAAGATAAACTGGTGCACACCGGCACGACGCATTTCATCCAGCAAAACTAGCGTGCCGGTAACGTTGTTCTGGTAATACTCTAAAGGCTTACTAGTCGATTCCCCTACCGCTTTCAGCCCTGCGAAGTGGATCACCGCAGAAATCTTGTGACCATCAAAAATGCGGTTCAAACATTCGGCATCCTGAACATCGCCCTGGTAAAATATCGCCGCTTTGCCCGCTAGTTGTTCAACACGCTGCAGTGACTCTTCAGACGCGTTCGACAGATTGTCTAACACCACCACGTCCTCGCCCCGCTCCAGCAATGCCAGAACGGTGTGGGAACCAATATAGCCGGCACCGCCGGTGACTAAAATTGCCATGTGAACTCCTTGCTCGCGATCTTGGCACTAAAAATGGGAAATTCTTCGTCTATTCTAGCCACCGAGTTAACAATAGTACTTAACTAAACTCAAAATTTCTGGTGTGGTAGAAAATTTTGGCCAACAGAAAACGGCAGTGTGAATGCTTGAGTGTATGTTCGCGAACACTCAAACCAGACTCACACTGCCGTTATCAAGAGCAAAATAACATCACCCTATAATAAACTCTAGCCGAGAGTAAATATCAAAAAATGTCCATACTTAGATAACTCAATCAATGTTCACTGAAAAAGAGCTCAAAAGAATTTATAGTGTTAGTTCACTAACAACAAATATACATAACCAAAATAAATCAGAACTTATTATTTAAAATATTGAATAATAGGTTTTAGAGATGCATTAAGAAATTACTTAGTAAACTCTTGTTGCACTGTATTTTGAATGCCCTTTTCCAAAGTAACAGGTGCTATAAAATTTGTTTCCGATATGTGAATTGATTTAAACTGAGTACGAGCGCAGAATTTTTTCACTCGAATGTAGCTGATAGGAAATTCTTTTCCTGTTATTTTTGACAAGAAGTCCAGAAAACGACCACCTATAAGGCCAAGAGCAAGAGGTATTCTTATATTGCTCTTATTTCTCCCTAGTGCATTGCAAATAACATTAGTTAACTCATTCATAGTAAAATCAGGCTTATCAACATAGTTAAAAACATGACGCCCTGTTGATAACAGCATAGAATGTTTTAAAAAAGCTGCCACATTATCTACATACGCCATAGATTTCTCATTATTTCCCGGACCTATCATTAAAAAACGTCCCGTAGCTATCTGTCTAAACAGATTATAAACATTGCCACGATTATTCTCACCAAAAACGACAGTAGGTCGAACAATAACTAATTTATGTTCCAAACTTTTTCTTTGCCAAAGATCGTAGACCTTTTCAGCATCTAGCTTTGATTTCCCATAGTCATTAAACGGATTATAATCACCATTTTCAGTAGTCTCTTCCTCAACAAACCCATATACAGCGACTGAAGAGGTAAAAATAATCGTTTTTATATTAAGTCGTTCTGCAGCTGTACAAACATTCTCAGCACCTTTAACATTAACATCATAATATAAACTAACTGGACTGACATTATCCTTATGTTCAGCAGCTAAATTTATGATTACAGATGAACCGGAAAGAGCGCCGTCAAGTGATTCAGGCTTTGTAACATCTGCATAACGCCACTTATCCGAAAAATCGACACTTTTGCTCTTATCAAGGATTTGAAAATCAATATTACTTTCACTAAAAATCCTAGCAAGTCGCGTACCAATAAAGCCTGAACCACCGATTATACTAACCAATCCCATAATAATTACCCTCTCTTTTTAAGAGCATTTTTCATATACTGTAAAAAATAATAAGCTGATTTATTAACTGAAAAGCTCAGTTCTTCTCTATATATATTCCATTGCCAGCGTGCAGCCTTAATTTTATTTCCTGACATTGAGGCTGGTGACAATCTATAGCTTGCAAGACTCTCCTGTATGCAGTATGCTCGTTGCACTTTATTTAATATATCCAGCCACATAACATAATCTTCGTGACCGATCTTTTTTTGATATATCTTTCCTATCTTCTGCGCATTGTATGCGCCTGTCAGATTACCGATAAAATTACTTTTCAGCATATCTTCAAAGGTTATAATCTCTGGTGACTTTCGTTTATTAACCTGCTTTTTGTCTGGACCACTGAAAGTAATGTAATGGGAACATACAACATCCCACCCTTGAGCAAAAAATTTTTCTTGTTTCTCTAGTTTTTCACAATCCCAAAGATCATCACTATCCAAGAAAGCCACATATTTTCCAGATGCTGCTTCTAAGGCTCTATTACGTGAAGATGCTACCCCAAGATTAGAGTCATTCTTCATGTATACTATTCTATCATCAGAGAATGAGCGAATTATACTTTCTGTTGAATCTTGTGAATTATCATTAACTATATATAGCTTAAAATCGGTTAATGTTTGAGTTAATATAGAATTAATGCTGTCAGAGATAGTCTTAGCCGCGTTATAAGCAGGCATTATTATTGAAAACCTTTCTCTGCCTAGTGCATTTTCATTAGCTAAATGTAACATATATTCTCTCCATGCTATTCGAACTATCTCCTACATAATTACTGAAGTCATGAATAAACTTCTCTCGCTCACCATTAGCAATTAGCTGAAGTTTTTCCTCAAGTGAACGTGCATCGAGAGTCAAATTATTAGCACCTATTAGTTTATTAAAATCTATAGATATACCTCTTGAGGATAAGTATTCCTCTATATCAGGCGTATAGAAAATGATAGGTTTCTGTAGTGGGTAAAACTCAAAACAACAACTGGAGTAATCCGTTATCAAGCAATCATACGAATTCATAAAGCAGATCATGTCACCGACATCATCCTTAAGTATATTTATATTTTCCAGCGTATCAGTTTCGACCTTACCCATATCAAAAGGATGCAATTTAACATCTATCGATATTTTTTCTATTTTATTTACCACAGCATTCAAGTCGCTTAAAGTCTGAGTAATTAATGACTTATCATGTCGCCATGTAGGCAAATACAACACTTTGCACTTTTGATCTTTAACTTCTCTATTCTTATTACTTAACATTTCTCTATAGGCTGCATCCAGTGAAGGAGTACCTAAATATTTAACTTTCCGACCCTCTTGGAACCCAAAAGAATGAACTAATGTAGTGCCTAGAAACGAGTCAGAGGTAACAAGATAATTGTAGGATATTGCTATGCGCATCTTATAGTAATTAAAATATATAAGATTTAAAAAATTTGATTTAAATGGCTTCGAGTCCTCTTTACAATTTAACAAAATATTCTTTAACGGATATCCATGCCATAATTGAATACGCGTAGAAAAAAAACATGTAAGTGGTAAACCACCTAAACCATGAGTTAAAAACAAATAACGGCATCTTGCCAAATGTACTGAGAGTTTTACATAAGACCAAAGGCTTATATCCTTTAAGTGAATAAAACTCACATGGGGATTCTTCTTAATATTAAGATAGTAATCATATAAATATTTTACATTCCCTTTCTCTCCCTGAGGTGAAAAAAAGGAAATTTTTTCTTTTTTAAAAAACCGTAAAGGAATACATAAAAGAAGGAAAAACATATCGATAGATAATTTAGTAAAAAAGCGGAATAGTTTAGCCATTTACGCTGCAATCCTAAAAGGAGTAATATATTAACAAACCATCACTTCCTTATGAATTTATATAAGGATGAAAGGAGTCCGAATGGCATGAAGCGTAGTATAATATAGTGAAGCTTATACTTAGCAAGTGAATGAGAAAATGAAAAATGTTCACTCTTTTTATGTAAATTGAAACTAACATTATCATTCATTTCAATACAATTGTAAAGAAGATGTATAATGTTTTTTGTTGCAAACGACTTTAAATATGGGGTATTGCTGTCAGCATTAATTAGAGAGTCAAGCAGCGTTATTATATATCTAGACTTAGTCGGCCTTAAATCTCTTGAGTTATTTTCAGTACCTAAATGATACTCGTGTACACATTTTTTTGAAAAAACCGTCACACAGTACATTGCAAGTAATGAGCAAAAACTTACGTCTTCAGTATGAGTGACACCAGCTGGATATCTAATTTCAGGATGCTTCTTAAGGTAGTCATTTCGAATACAAAAAGAAGATACATGACATGGGAATGAGCCTGGATGATATGATGCAATATAGAAGAAGTTATTAATAATTCCATCTTGAAATGAGTTAGATAAAATTGAATTAACCTTTATTGCCTCAGACTTTTTACCGTTACCAGTTACTCTATAATAGTTACAGCAATAAAAATGTGCTTGAGGATACTTTGAAATTAAATAGTCAAAGTGTTCTAATGCATCAGATAGATATATGTCATCAGCATCCAGAAATAAAAGGTGCTCTCCTTTAGCATATTCAATACCTATATTTCTTGCAACAGAGACACCTGCATTTTCTTGGTGATAGAGTCGTATTCTATCATCACTGATAGAATTAACTATTTCCGGACCTGAATCTTTAGAACCATCATCAATTACAATTATTTCAAAGTCACTATATGTTTGTTCTAGTAGCGAATAGATAGTATCTTTAATATGTTTTTCTTTATTATATAATGGTATTATAATTGAAAATCTCACATTTTACCTCGTAATGATATATGTACTTAATACTATAGATGGGGCCGTAACTAAAAAGACAAAAATCCTACCTATAAAAATAGATAAGAATGCTGAAATGAAATCATTTTTCTTTTCAATTGCTATTGAAAGCGCAGGGTCAATTTTGAATGTAAGTAATATCGTAGCAAAAGCATTAATAACCCCGGACATTTGAGTGATCATTACTTTATGTGATGGTGATATAAGTGCAAAATAGAAAGTCAAAAAAACACCACACGCATGGATACTATAAACAAAACAAGATATCATGAAATATTTTTTGTGAAAGACAAATTGACCTAGTTCAATCTTATCCAACTTATCATCGTCTTTGTCTTTTAAAACGTGAAAGATGCTTTTGAATAGCTTTCCCTTATTAATATAAACAGTGATAAATTTTATATAGAATATACTGATAGATAATTTATAAATATATACAATCCATCCAAGTAAAGCAACAAAAAAGTAAGATATCAATATACATATTATATATTTCTCTGGAGAAAAGTCAGCATCAATCATTAAACCGACTAATGGCATCAATAATACTGAAAATAACCTTGTTAAGGTAAAGGTAGCATTTTGTATTGAATAGCCAATAGCATTCTTATTTAAGAAATAGCCTGCTACACGGCTAAATTGAGAGACAAACTCAATTAGCAACATCATTCCATATAAAAATGGGATTACAAAAAAGCTCCAATAATCGTAGATAAAACCCATATTCCTTCCTGTAGCCCTTAACATATTTAATGACTATCGCATGGTATCAAAATTTATTCTTACATATTATGTTTGAGAATTAATTTTAAATATAAAATATCTTTTTTAAAAAAATATTAAAGATTATAACTTAGAGAGTTTTTTATCTTCTTTCATTAATTTTAACATCTTAAGCCCATACAAGCCTAATGCTAACGACATCCATGGTGATGTAACAGTAGTTGTACTAAAGAAAAGAATCTGTATGACAGATGTAATTAATATCGAACTATATATGCAGCTTTCGCTATTTTCTATAGAAACTTTTTTTAAGCAAAACAAAAGCAATGCAATAGCAAAAAACCAACCAATAAAGCCAGACTCTAAAACTATCTGGGCCATATAGGCATTCGGTTTTAAAGAGTCTACATCCTGTGAGGCTAAAAAAGTTATAGAATTTAGATCAAATCCTAACCAGTCCATAATTTCAAAGATCCTACTCCCCCCCTCACCTATACCGACTCCAAATGGGTATAATACACCTCCAGTGTAACCGGCAAGAACTGAAATCAACCTAATGCTACCAAAATACTGAATGTCATCTATGGTAAAATGATCCTTTACCTCCATATAAGAATCAAACATATAAAGTAATCTTTCCGAGATAAAATACCCTAGGCTATCTGATACAGATATTAGTATAACTAAGAAAAAGGAACCAATAACCACTATTAATAGTATTTTTTTTGCTTTTATTTTTATATTATAAATAAAAAAATAAACAAATAAATTTATTAATATTAAGAAAAATAATGTGCCACTCTTATTTAAGAAAGATACAATAATAAGAGCAAACACAATAAATACCTTACCTGAAAATGAAATTTTATTATTGACATTAAAAAGATATGGCGTAGATAGCATACAAATAAATAAGCACAAAAGTAAATAAATATATTTTGCGGAGTGTGCAGGTTCAGAATACAATGCACTTACCCCTCTAACATCACCATAGAAACCTAACTGCCAGCGCTTGATAATAATACCCAAAATAGGGTTAAGCGCAGAAGATATTGATGCTGGTGATAGTGCTTGAATAACTGAAATAGTAAGAAAAACCGAACAAAATAAATATAAATGATTGCACTTGAGATTGTTAAAATTAATATAGAAATAATAAAATATTGCAGGACCTAGCATATAGAAAAAGTAAACGAGTATATTACTTGGCTTATTACTCATACCAACCATTAATGATGGCAATAACAATAAGAAAAAAGTAATCATATAGGCCAGGACTTTGTCAACAGTTGCTTTTCTAAGAATCCACAAAGAACCTAGGAGAATAATAAAAACACCAATTACAGGTTGAATTTCGGCACTTATGAACGGAAGAAAATTAAAGGAACAAAAAATAGAGAAAAACAAACACACACTAAAAAGCCGATTTCCACTTTGCGTATACATTAACTCAATCCTAAGTATAGGGCACGCTAATTATTACCTTCTGCATTAACTAAAACTACATATACCTAAATATTCATGACTATTTGTTACATTTCATCCACATCAGCCTTTTTAACACTAAAAGTCCCATATACCCAGTTATGATACTCACTCGGAATCAGGATTAATTATTATTTCGTTTTTCCTATAAAAAATCACATCGCCAAAATTATAACGTCCATATAATGAGTCTATTATCGGCTTGCACCCTTCTTCTAAACTCATAATATTTGGATTAATAACTTTAGTACTATTCCGTATTTTAGTTTCAATTGCCCCCGGGCACAGAGTTATCACTCTGTATCCATCATTAAACAGACCCGATGATAACTTTAACACCCCAGATTTTGCTGCACAGTATGATGTCCAGTTACTATATGAATTAAATGCTGCCGTTGATGAAATATTTATAAGAATACAATTACCATTTCTTATAAGAGCTTCTCGTGCAACTAAGTATGCTCCAATTAAATTTACTGATATGTCATTAATCCATTTTTCAGGCTCT
This sequence comes from Serratia sp. YWN4, assembly GCF_055790845.1. Classification (NCBI taxonomy): domain Bacteria; kingdom Pseudomonadati; phylum Pseudomonadota; class Gammaproteobacteria; order Enterobacterales; family Yersiniaceae; genus Serratia; species Serratia sp. YWN4. Next base: position 1,860,855 of record NZ_CM147696.1, on the reverse strand, counting down.
GAGCTAACAACACTAGATTCATAGAGAGTCCCTGCACAATTTAATACCACATCGAATTTTTTATTATTAAAATACTCATGCACAGATGCAATTGATGTTACATCTAACTTCTCTCTTGTAGCTAACTCAATGTCAAAATCTTGGCTTACTTTACTATTGATATATTGAGCCAGATCACTACCCGCACCAGTAATTAACAATTTCATCATTGCCTCTCCCCTCTTCTGCTACATTATACTTTTTATTAACTATGAGTACTAGGATTCGGAATTGGATGCGCATCGACATCTACAAGTATTTTTTTATACTGCTCATATACTCTTTTCTTCAATTCAGTTGAACTAACCCCTGAACCATATGGAAAATAAAAAACCTTCACACCAAGATCTTTTAAATAATCATACTTAGGATACCAATCATCTCCTATAACAAATATATCAATATTAAGTTTTATTACTGTTTCCTTGTGATCTAACGTGTGCTGAGGGATCACCAAGTCCGGATTTTTTAAACCTGAAATTATCGCAATTCTTTCTTCAAATGGAATAATTGGCGGTTTTTTATAAGAAGATACAAGCTCATCAGTACTGACACCAACAATAAGTGTCTCGCCTAGACCTCGGCCATAATTAATCATTCGTAAATGATTATTGTGAAACATGTCAAATGTACCAGAAACATAAACAACAGTTTTCATAAAGCCGCCTGTATTATTCTCAATCAAATGAGAGGTAATCTTAATATTACCTCGTCTAGTAAAAAATTATAGTACCGAACTTCATTCTATAATAATTTCAACCCACCACCAGCTTTAAATCCTATCTATTTTTCTTCAGACTTATACTCATAATTATAATAGTCATAGCCATAATTATAATAATTAGATGCTTTTCTTACAACTGCGTTAAGAATTACACCCTTAATCTCAATACCATTCTGTTCAAACCGCCTAAAGCTAACCTCAACCTCTTTTGGACTATTTACTTCAAACCTAGCCACCATTAAAGAAGTCCCTGCTAGCTTACCAATAATAGCTGCATCCGTAACAGCTAGAATTGGTGGTGTATCTACCAGCACTAGATCATACTCTTCAGATACGAACTCCAATAGTTCAGAAAACCGCTCATGCATCAATAGTTCAGAGGGATTAGGCGGAATCTGCCCACGGGCGATAAAGTCAAGATTCTCATATTGAGTTTTTTGAATAGCTTCATTTGCCCCTAATTTACCAGCTAAAATTGTAGATAAACCACACTTAGTGCTCGAACCAACTAACTCATGAGCATAACCTTTACGCATATCACTATCGATGAATAAGACTCTTTGACCACTTTGTGCAATCACTGCAGCTAGGTTAGCACTAATGAAAGTTTTACCAATACCAGGACTCGCACCAGAAATCATCAATATATTGTTCTTAGACTCCATCATGGCAAAATGTAGGCTAGTACGCAGACTTCTTATCGCCTCAACAGCTAAGTCTGTAGGGTTACCAAATGCAAGTAGTAAATTTAAACTCGCATTTGATTTCTTATTCCTCTTCCCATTCGTAAAGGCTATATCTTGCTTACGTTGCCATTCCGATAGAGGTACACTGGCATAGACATTTATCCCTAACTCTTCTAACTGCTCAGGCGTTTCAATTCCATTATAGAGAAATGAGCGCACTAATACATACCCAACTGAAGATAGTCCACCAAGTATAAAGCTTAGCGCTATAATCATAAACTTTTGAGGTTTAATCGGGTTACTCTGCGTTACCGCATGATCAATAATACGCACATTCCCTACGGTACTAGCTTTGGATATACTAAGCTCTTGCTCCTTAGCCAAGAGTTGCATATATATTTCTTGCCCAGATTGAACATCACGGTTTAGCCTTAAAATCTCTTGCTGAGTTTTTGGCATACTACTGACCCGCTTGTTCAATTTATCTCGCTCGTCTACCAAGACTTTCTTTTTCTCTAAAAGAGCACGATATGACGGATGTTCCACAGTATACAACTTAGATATCTCTGCTTCTTTAAACGTCAGTTCATTCAGTTGTGCATCAACAGAAACAATAGAATCCAATACTGACTTGGCCTCTAAGGAAAGGTCAACAGAATCATTCTGTTGACGATACTTATTCAATAAATTTTCTGAAGTGTCGAGTGCACTACGTACTTTAGGTAACTGGTCCCTTAAAAAATCTAAGCTTCTGGCATCTTCTTCAGACTTTCTTTCAACATTCTGTGCAAGATAGTTATTTGTTATGCTATTCAATATTTTCTGATTTAATATTGGGTCACTACCGCTATAGCTGAGCCCTAGCACTCCAGTATTTTTACCTTTATCCTGAACATTAAATACATCCAAGATAGAATTGACAACCTCTAACTCTGGAACTTTAGTAACAGAGAAGGATGTATCGGGTTTAGCATTAACATCACTAACGAGTATTGAAAAGTCACCTTTCTTTAATACAACCCCAACAGTACCTTCTGCAAATAACTCTCCATCTCTATTAACACTAAAATGCTTATCATCTTTTACTACGATTTCTACAGTAGGGTCAATTTCCCATTCAGCTGGGAGCATTAATCTAGATACAGCAATCTCAGCTTTGTTTTTTTTGGTTAAGCGTGCAACTCCTTTGCCGAAAATAGGGAAATAGTTCTGCTCGACTATTGTATCTAAATTTAAATCACTAACCGTTTTACTCAAAATCATTCTAGATTTAAGCAATTCAATCTCTGGGGCAGATTCTGGCTGCCCGCTTGGTAACATCTGATTAATATTCTTTAATAACGAATTACCTGCATTCTGTTCCACCTGTACTAAAGCATCAGCACGGTAAACAGGTGTTGCCAATAAGCTATACAAGATCCCGAATGTCAAAAAGACTGAAGTGACAGCCATTATTAGCCAACGGTTGTCAAGAATCTCGCCGAATAGGCGCTTTAAATCAATCTCATCATTTTTTTCGTTTCTGCTGATGTTTATTCTGTTTTTCTCTGACATTATAAATCCCGGCTACTAGCGGCTCAAAGCATCTGCCCATTTTTGGGCAGATGCATCAAGAAGATTATATACAAACTCAAATGCCTCACGGCTTTGGCGATAAGGGTCGTTAATATCCCGTTTGGCCAGCCAATGACCAAACAGCATAATCTTGCCTCTGGCTTCTGGCACCAACTGGCAAACAGCTTCAATATGCCCTTTTTCCATCACCAAAATCAGGTCGTATTCCCGGCACATTTCGGCAGTAAGCTGCCGCCCCTGGTGCCCCACTAGTGAAACGCCATTTTGGCTGGCAATTTCGCTGGCGGTAGCATCGGCAGGTTTACCCACCAATGCACCTAACCCGGCAGAATCAATCCGTTTACTGGGCAACCGGGCTTTTAACAGCCGCTCCCCAGTTGGGGAGCGGCAGATATTGCCAACGCATACCACAAGAATCGAATTAAACATATTAGTTAGGCCATGTCCTTATCCAACGCACAGACTCAGTCATATTATTAATGCCTGTAATTGTTGGCACTAATTGGCTGACAACGCGGTTCCAGCGGACTATTGGTGCTGTGGTGACATAAACAATATCATAAGGCTGAAGCTGGAATTCGGTACCCATCACTAACGCACTGGCATCTGCTGCGTTCAACTGGTAGATGTTCGCCAGCTTTTTGCCTTCGCTACCGCGTAATGAGCGGATCACAAACACCCCAGTCGCATCTGCCATTGCCTGGTCCATACCTTCTGCATTACCCAACGCCTCCGTCAGGGTCATACCGCTGCGGTCCATCTTCAACGTGGTTTGCTTTTTAACTTCGCCCATCACAAACACTTTCAAGTCATCATTACGGGGGATGTAAAGAATATCGCCGGGGTAAAGCAGGTGGTTTTCGGTCAGGTCGCCTTTTTGCAGCAAGGCTTGAAGGGAGATTCGTTTCTCTTTGCCATCGTGAGTTAACACCACGTTGCGCCAATCTGCATTTTCGGTCAGGCCACCAGCGGCATTAATCGCATCCATCACGGTTAGCGGCACGTTAGTAATAGGCTGCTGGCCAGATTTCGCCACCTCGCCCGTCACATACGTCTTTTGCGAACGGAAAGCCGCAATGCTCACATCCACCTGCGGGCTTTCAATATATTGCGCCAAACGGCTGGCGATCTCGGTACGGATTTCGGCGATCGTCTTGTCTGCGACTTTTAGCTTACCAATGTAAGGGTAGAAAATGGTACCGTCTGAATTAACCCAGTTACCGGTGTCGCTAGCACTACGGTATTGCCCGGCTGGCGTTGTTAGCTCTGGGTGATCCCAAACTGTCACCATCAAAACATCGCCAACCCCAATACGATATTCGTAATTTTTAAGTTCAGTTTCTAAATCTTTGTTCGGCTGGGCCACAACCGCTTTCGGCCGCATTGTCTCGATCAACTGCGGCGTCATCGAGTAGACATTGACCAGCTTGTCGATATTAAAATCTGCATCGGATTGCTTTACAACAGTCTTGCCTGATGTCGAAAGATGTGACCCTGGCACTATGGTACATCCACTGATAAAACTTGCAGATATCAGTACTGATATCAGTTTAAACGTAACTTTTGTCATCCAATTATTCACTATTATAAGGAAAGCAATCCAATCTAACGTTCGAGTTCTATAAACGGAAGGCTGCTCAAAAAGAGCAAAGCACCTGACAAGTGGCTAATCACTTGTTTGAAGGCGAATTTCCGATCTCACTCATCCCTTGCTTGCGGCCTGCCTTTCGGATCCAGGTCAAAATTTTCCAAACCCGGATAATAGACCAAAAATAAGCTGCAAAAACAACCAAAAATCCCACCAGCATCAGCAATTCAGGCACCCCGGCATTATCACCAATAATGCCAATTGCCGCCAACAACGCTGAAAAACCAACAATCGCCAACAGCGTTTGGCGTGGGCCTAACCCGGCTCTTATCAGGATGTGGTGAAGATGCTCACGGTCAGGTTTAAATGGACTATCCCCTCTGCGGATCCGGCGTACCATGATTGTTGCCATATCCATTAATGGTACCGCAATGACCCACAGTGCCGATACCGGTCGCATCACAGCTTTATCACCTTGGGTAGCTAACACCAACAGCCAAATAACGGTGAAGCCGATCAGTGTACTACCCGCATCCCCCATAAATACTTTGAATCTTTTCCCCATTGGGATACCAAGATTCAACATAATGTACGGCAAAGATGCCACTAATAGGCACACGCACCATTTAGCGAGTTCTGAGTTGCCACCGAGTTGGAACATTACGGCTAAGGCAGCAAACGTAACGCATGATAATGCCCCCAGCAGGCCATCAATGCCATCAACCATATTGAAAGCATTGATGGCGGCCCATACCGCAAGCAAAGTCACCGAATAACCAAACACTCCCAATACCAACTCGATATCAGCAGAAACATGCCCGAGGCTTGTCAAAACCAACCCAGACCACATCATGGCACCAGCTACTAAAGCCTGAACCCCAACCCTTGGCAGCACGGGTAAATCAAACCGGTCATCCAACACACCAACAACCAGTAAAATTGTTGCACAAATCATATAAAGCTTAAATTGAGGTATCCAGTCTGGGTGCAATATATAAAGTACCCATAATGCTAAATAAATGGAGACGCCCCCAACTAACGGGATATGGCCATCATGCTTTTTACGAGCGCTAGGTTTATCCACTAAGCCAATATAAAACGCGACCTTTCTTGCCCCCAGCAACATCAGAAGCGCACCGAAGAAAACCACCATTGATTCTTGCATTTTCTCACCATAATCAAACAGTTATAACTCCCAATCCAGATGATACAGACACGCTATCGCTCTTAGCTACAATGTACTGCTAGCGAAAATTTCTTGAGCGTAAATGCCTGGCAGCCTCATGCTTTTTTATGGAAATCAAAAAGATATAAATATCTAATCCGTCATAGCATCACGAATACAAAGTCTATTCATCACCGGACAAAATCCGAACTAATTTCAAACTGTGACGATAAGATTCTTATACTATTAACTTATTGAAACAAGCCTTAGATAAGCCGTATAACCCTTTTCAGAATAAGACCACTATTGGCGTGTCGGCACACAGTTTCTTACGTAGAAAATAATTTTTAATTATTTGATTTTAATAAAAGTAATTGAAATTTTGCAGATTGCGAAGATAAGGCCAAATAGCGATTTCGATTTTATAAAACCTCTGCAGCAAACGCATTAATGCTAGGGGGGAAAATTGTTGCTGATTATATATAGGCTTGCAGACAACACGCATCTCGTTGCAAGCCCAATTGTGGCTAATGCCCCTCCCCCCAACCCTCTCCCGCTGGGAGAGGGGGCGCTCATTTATACTTGATGGTACTACTTGATGATGTATTTCTTTGCTTAAGTGAACAGCAATCAGCTATGAATTCTTACAACTCCAACTTCTCTGCCCACTCGCGGAATGCCTTACCTTGCGTCGGGTGACGCAAGCCATAGGTCACAAACGCTCGCAGGTAATCCAGCTTCTCACCACAGTTAAATGACTCCCCGACCAGCTTCATGGCTTCTACCGGTTTTTGCTTCAGCAGCTCTGCAATCGCATCGCTTAACTGAATACGCCCCCAGGCTCCAGGCTTGGTTTGTTCCAGAATCGGCCAGATATCGGCAGAAAGCACATAGCGGCCAACGGCAGAATAATTAGATTTCAGTTGAATTTCACGGCTCGGCTTTTCAATGATCGACGTCATAAACGAACTTTCACCTGGCTGCAAGGTGTTAACTTCACATTCAACCACTGAGTAGTTATACAGCACATTTTCATCTACGGCTTGCACCAACACCTGGCTCAAACCGGTTTCTTTAAAGCGGGCGATCATATGCGCCAGGTTGTCTTTTTCCAGATCGGCTTTCGCATCATCCAACAAAACATCCGGCAGCAGCACCACAAAAGGTGAATCACCTACCAAAGGCTTGGCGCAAAGCACCGCATGCCCTAACCCTTTAGGTTGACCCTGGCGAATGTGCATCAAGGTTACGCCCGGCGGGGTAATGGATTTCACTTCTTCCAGCAGTTGGCGCTTCACGCGCGCTTCCAGCATGGCCTCAAGTTCGTAAGAGGTATCAAAATGATTTTCGATCGCATTCTTGGAAGAATGCGTCACCAGAATAATTTCTTTAATGCCTGCGGCAACGCACTCATTCACGATGTATTGGATCACCGGCTTGTCGACAATCGGCAACATCTCTTTTGGAATCGCCTTGGTTGCTGGCAGCATGCGCATACCCAAACCAGCAACAGGAATGACGGCTTTCAACATCTTAGTCATGATAATCCTCTTTGAGTCTTCTGATCATGCCAGCAGTTTTAGCTGTCACTTGCTGTTTAGCGTCTGTTTCAACCACTGGGTGAAACCTTCACCTTCAGACGGATGGCGCAGGCCATATTGCACAAAAGCCTTCATATAGCCCAGTTTGTCACCGCAGTCGTGCGATTTGCCGGTCATATGGAAAGCCTCAACGGTTTCCTGTTCCATCAGCATGGCAATTGCATCGGTCAACTGGATCTCATCACCCGCACCCGGCGGGGTTTTTTCCAGCAGTGGCCAGATATCGGCCGAAAGCACATAGCGGCCTACCACAGCAAGATTTGAAGGGGCATCTTCCCGCGCGGGTTTTTCTACCACTGCGGTCATCGGGGTGCTTTCACCAGCGGCTAACGTTGCGCCACCGCAGTCTACAACCCCGTATTTAGACACATCCTGCTCAGGCACAGGTTCAACCATAATCTGGCTGAAACCGGTTTGCGCAAAACGTTGAATCATTTTGGCCAGGTTTTCTTTACGCAAATCGGCAGTGGCATCATCCAGCAGCACATCCGGCAGCAGCACCACAAAAGGTTCATCACCCACCATCGGTTTAGCACACAACACTGCGTGACCGAGGCCTTTAGCTTGCCCCTGGCGCACCTGCATAACCGTAACGTCCGGCGGGCAGATCCCTTGTACATCGGCAAGCAGTTGGCGCTTTACACGTGCCTCAAGCACAGCTTCCAGTTCAAAAGAGGTATCAAAGTGGTTTTCAATCGCGTTTTTAGATGAATGCGTGACCAATACAATGTCTTTAATTCCTGCCGCCACACATTCGCTAACGATGTACTGAATCAGTGGTTTATCAACCACCGGCAGCATTTCTTTCGGGATAGCCTTGGTCGCAGGCAACATACGAGTACCCAGACCCGCTACGGGAATCACGGCCTTTAATCTTTTTTGCATAATTTCTTTCCACCAAAAAATAACAAGAAGTATATCAAAACCAGAAAGAGCAGCGATGTTAGCGACTTATTGATTTTTATTTTAAATCATTATGTTATAAAAAATCATAGCCCTATTATGCTAATTTTTGACACGCTACCGCCCTTGGCTTTCAGCTACCAATGCACTGTAGACAATGTTTGAATCAAAAAAGCGTGACTCTCGCCACACATTTATGGTGAGCCCAGGGTTTTGCACTAAATGTGATGAGGAACAGGTCGCAGTAAAACGAACAGGCAGCGTCTTGCTGACCAGGTAAACGGCACTTATCACCATCCATATGAGCGCTAAGATTCTTATACTATTGACCCATTGAAACAAGCCTTAGATAAACATGTATAAGCCTTTTCAGAATAAGACTACTATTGTGGTTTTAACGTGCACATTATTGCATTTTGCAACAGAAATAATTCATTGATTTAAATGGATATTATTTGACTACTGGGATTCAGCCTAGAAAGCTGACCGATTTTTTTGCATCACCTGTCAGCCAGTCAAAAAGCCATTGTAATGCTTAATTACTCACCTTTTCTATTGCCTTACTTCCTATATGTTGATTTAAAGTTGAATTCCCCTTTCTCAGCGTCCATCATTCCCAGTGCGGCATGAGCCGTCGAACATAAAGGTGAAATTGGGCGTATGGAATGGATCGCAGATCCAACAATTTGGGCCGGCTTGGCCACCCTGGTTGTACTGGAAATTGTACTGGGGATAGATAACCTCATATTTATCGCCATTCTGGCGGAAAAATTACCTAAAAAACAAAGAGATAAAGCTCGCATTGTTGGCCTTTTGCTGGCACTGCTGATGCGTTTGGCTCTGCTTGCCTCAATCTCATGGCTGGCAACCCTCACCAAGCCCCTGTTTACCGCCGCGGGTCACCCGTTCAGTGGCCGGGATCTGATCATGCTGATCGGCGGTATCTTCCTGCTGTTTAAAGCCACGATGGAGCTGAACGAACGGTTGGAAGGCAAAGACGAAGAGCAGCACGGGCAGCGTAAAGGGGCACGTTTCTGGCCGGTTGTGGCGCAGATTGTCGTGCTTGATGCGGTATTCTCGCTGGACTCGGTGATCACGGCTGTCGGGATGGTCGATCACCTCGCGGTAATGATGATCGCCGTCTGCATCGCTATTGGCCTGATGCTGCTTGCCAGCAAGCCGCTTACGCGCTTTGTTAATGCGCACCCCACCATCGTTATTCTGTGCCTCAGCTTCTTGCTGATGATCGGTTTCAGCCTGGTTGCGGAAGGGTTCGGCTATCATATCCCGAAAGGCTATCTCTACGCTGCGATTGGCTTCTCAGTAATGATCGAAGCGTTGAACCAACTGGCGCAATTCAACCGGCGTCGCTTTCTGTCCAAGGTTCGCCCCCTGCGTGAACGTACCGCTGAAGCGGTATTACGTATGTTGAGCGGCAAACATGAAGAGGCAGAAGTAGACAGCCACTCTGCCAGCCTGCTGGCCGATAGCACCAGTGAAAGCGGTGAGATTTTCAACCAGCAGGAACGCCACATGATCGAGCGCGTGCTGGGCATGGCGCAGCGTACGGTCAGCAGTATCATGACCTCACGGCATGATGTGGAATATCTGGCGCTTAACGATCCGCAAGAAAAGCTGACGCTGTTGCTGGAGAAGAACCAGCATACGCGCATTGTGGTAACCGAAGACAACGCCAGCGATGAACCCTTGGGGGTGATCCACACCATCGATGTGTTGAAACAACAGTTGCAGCAGGATTCACTGGATCTGCGGGCGTTGGTGCGCCAACCGCTGATCTTCCCTGAGCAATTGACGCTACTCTCCGCACTGGAGCAATTCCGCCAGGCAAAAACGCATTTTGCCTTTGTCGTCGATGAGTTTGGTTCGATCGAAGGTGTCGTCACCTTGACCGACGTTATGGAAACCATCGCCGGTAACCTGCCAGAGGCGGATGAGGAGATCGACGCTCGCCACGACATCCAACAAACTGCCGATGGCTGCTGGCTCGCCAATGGCCACATGCCGCTGGAAGACCTGGCGCTGTACGTGCCGCTGCCGATAGAAGAAAAGCGTGAATACCATACGCTGGCCGGTTTATTGATGGAGCACTGCCAGCGCATTCCGCAAGAGGGCGAACAACTGCATATTGGTGACTATCTGTTTGAACCGCTGGAGATCAGCAGCCACCGCATCATGAAAGTAAAAATCACCCCATTGATCGCGCCGGAAGAAAACTACGAAGTTTGAATCCTACCGGGCATCCCACTGGATGCCCGGTATTGCCAATCAGCGCAATGGAACCAGCAGTTCAGTCGCTACTACCACCACAATCAGCCCTACGATCACTGGCACAGAAGTGCGCTTTACTACTTCGAACGGCGATATTTTTGCCATCCCAGCCACCGCCACAACCACCCCGGAAACCGGCGACAGCGTTCGGCCAAGGTTTGATGCCTGCAACATCGGGATCACCAGATAAGCCGGGTTAATGCCCATCTGGGCGGCCAGTTTCGGGATCAGTTCGACAAACGCATAGAACGGGGCATTACCGGAGCCAGTGGTCATTGCCGCCAGCATGGTAATCACCACCAGAACCAGCATCATAATAATGCCACCGGTGCCAAACGACTGCGCCAGGCCGATCAAGCCACTGATAAACCCAACGGTGCTCAGCCCCTGCGCAAAGACCCCCGCAGCAACCAGCAGCATCACCACGCTGGCAAACGCATCCGCCATACCACGGTAAGCCACTTCCAGGCTAGTAAATACGGTTTTGGCATTGAAGCTGCGGATAAACTCAATTACTGCCGTCAGGAACATGCAGATCACCAGAATGGTAATGATATGCAGTTCTGGGCCCCATTTACCGTCAAATACCAGCACACCCAAGATCGGCGTAAACGGCAAAATGGCGTAAAAAGCCGGCGCATGAGTGGTGATTTCACTCACATCGACAATATGATGCTGTTCGTTGTTTTTCTTATCGAGATAACGCTGCCAGAAGAAATGAGCGATTGCCATGCAGACAATAGCGGCAATCGAAATAGGCAGCGTAGTTTTAAAGGCAAAATCAACCAGCGGCATTTCAGCAGCCTTGGCCGCCAGCACCACATCACCGGAGGTTGGTGACAGGATAATCGCCGCCGGGGAGGCACAGATAGCCGCCGCCGCACCGCGGCTAATCCCCACATTCACCATCAGCGGGAACAGCGTTGCCATCAGCAACACGCCCAAGCCGGTGGCAGAAGACACTGCCAACGACATCAGGCAGGCAACGAAATAGGCGGCGATCATCAGTAAATAAGGGGAGTTGATCATCTGCAACGGGCGCGAGGCCAGTTTCACGACCACATCGTTGGCACCAATGTGCGTCATGTAAGCGGCAAAACCGCATAGCATCATGATCATCATGCCAAGATCGCCACCGCGGCTCATCAGCAGGATTTTCACATATTCGACAATATCGGTCGCACGCCAGCCGGTTGAGGTTGCGCTGGCGGGCAACACGTTTTTGCCCATCAACACGCTGATCGTCAACAGCATCAGCCCGCCGACCATCAAGACCCCAGTGGCCGAATAACCTTTGATAATGTAACGACCAACACCTACCGCTACCACCACGCCAATCAGAAGTTCTATCATAATTCCTCTACTTGATTATTTTGTTTCAGCTCAACACGCAATGGCCGAAGAATACCGCCACACTCTGCAGAAAATCGGCACAGGATATTATGACATTCATCAAAGTTGCGAGAGGAAACTATCAGGAAATAATGAAACTTCAGGCGGAATTGTGGTGGTCTTGATAAGCGAAATAGCGTGTAGAATCCCCTCACCCAAAGACGAGGGGGCTAAAAAATAGTAGTCAGAACGCTCAATGAGCACTGGTGACAAATCCCTTGAGGAAGACAACTTGAACCTTCTCACTCAAGCAAAACGCATTGGGCATCAGTCAGAGCAAAGTTACAGTTTATCCAGCAGTTTCTTCAGATCCTGCCCTTCACGCGAACTCTTATTCTTCTCTGCCCACTGATTCAAGGCATCTTTGGCACGATCCTGCAACGCATTACGCAGAATCTGATCGACCTGTAGCTGATAATTAAGCTCTTCCCATGGCCCATAAACCCGCAGTGGGATCGGCGTTTTCCTCAGTTGTGCAATCAAGGCATTGTCACCCTGCCAGCCACCGGTCACCAGCACGTTCAGCGTCATATCAGACTGTTTACCCGGCATGTCCAGCGTGCCGCCGCCGGTCAGGCTGAACAGTTCAGAGTCTGCCGCTAGATCGCTGAGGCTGATAGTTCCGTTACGCAGGCTGCCTTTGGCACTCACCTGCTTCACCTCGGTATAGCGCTGATAGCTATCCTGCCCGCGCACGCTGCTGTCATTGCGTGCCACAGCCTGCTGAATCAGTTGCTGAATGTTCAATCCGTGCAACTGGACGTTTTGCATGGCCATTTCAGCCGTACCCTGCCAGCGATGCTCAAAAGAAGAGGCAGTCAAGCGATCGCCCGTCAAATCGCCCTGCATACTGAAAGTTCCGGTTAGCACCAACGGCATACCGAACGCTTTAAGCACGTCCCGCAGTTCAACCTTGCGCAAGACGGGTTGCAGCTTGATGATCGGTTTGCTGCCACGAGCATCCAGCGAACCCGGTAAGGCAAAATCCCCGCCAGCCACGTTGCCAGACAAGGCTTTTACCGCCAGTAATCCCTGTTGATTATCAGCTCGCGCCACCAGTTGGCTGATGCTCAACCCACGGTAGATCACCTGTTCAGCTTTCAGATTCAACTGGGCGTTAAAATCACGCAGCACCTGCAAATTCTGTTGTGGATCGTCTACCTGATTGGCAATAACGGGTGCAGACGTCATCGCCGCCGTCTGTTGTGCTTCATCAGAGGTTTTTTTCTGCCAGCCAGAAAGCGCATCAAAGTTAAGATGGCTTGAACTGAGATTCAGGGTATAGCTAGGGATCGATCCTAACTGCGCGCTGGCATCACCGGCCAGTTGGCTGTCATTGGCGCTGAACATCAGTTGGCTGAAAGCGATCTGCTGTGGCGACTGTTGATACACCGCCTGTACGCTACCTTCACCCTTGATGCCTGTGGCAGGAATATCTGCGCCTTCAAGCTGATAGCTGAACTGCGTGACTTTGGCGCCAATCTGGCGAGGATATTGCTGTAGATCGAGATCGGCGGCCATCATAAACGTCAGGTCGCGCTGATCGCGGTTCACCCGGCTGGAAAGTTCCATCTGCGCCTGGCGCAAACCGTTTTGTTGCAGGGTCAAATTGATATCGCGAACGTTAATCTGTTCGTTATTGGCACGCTGCCAAATCAGCAGGCTATCCACCACGCGCAGATTATCGATATCAAATTTCCACGTGGATTCGGTGGTATCATCTGCCTGGTTACCGCCAGGAGCGATCGGTGCATCCGGCTGCGTTTGTTCTTCGCTATCGGGGGTCAAGCGGATGACGGCATTTTTCAGCATCACCTGTTTGACATACAGTTGGTGGGAAATCAGCGGCAACAGTTTAACGTCAAGCCGCATATTATCGGCGCTGACCACCGGCGCTTTGGCCCCCGGCGCGGTCAACGTCATGCGCCCGGCCAGAATGCTGAGCTGCGGCCAGACATGCCAGCGCAGGTCACCTTCCAGCGTCAGGTGATAACCGCTGCGCTGCTCAACTTTCTTGACCATATAGGCACGGAAATCATTCGGATTGACCAGCAGCACCAACGCGGTCATACCTGCCACCAGCACTACCAGCAAAATCACCACAGCTGTCAGTAATCTTCTCATGCCATCCTCATTATCAGCGCAACACCGGCAAACGCCCAGCGCGATCAGTCCTTATCGATGCGGCTGGCAACTGCCCCTTGCTGATCTTTGTATTTCGCATCCTGACGGCTGTTGTAAGGGCGTGCAGCTGGCCCGGTAAGCAGTTCAAAACTCAGGGCACCGATCAACATGCCAGGACGTAACGCCAACGGCAGCTTACCTGAATTATAGAACTCCAGCACAATTCGGCCGCGCCAGCCTGGATCGATACGGTGTGCAGTGACGTGCACCATCAAACCCAAGCGCGCCAGAGAAGAACGGCCATCAAGCCAACCCACCAGATCGTTTGGCAGCGTCACCGACTCCAGCGTTACCGCCAGCGCCAGTTCACCGGGGTGCAGGAAGAAAGCCTCCCCTTCCGGTAACACAATTTCATCGCTCATCACGCGATCAAGCGCTGCGCCCACTTCATCTTTGGGCCCACTCAGATCGATAAATGCGGCGGTGTGGCCACGGAACACGCGGAATTGATTGCCCAAGCGGACATCCACTGTGGCCCCGTTAATACGCTCAATCGGTGGACGAGGCGAAATGACCAGTTTTTCGCTATCCAGCCAGGCTTCTATATCGCGGTCGCACAGTCTCATTTAGTTCTCTCCATTCCATCAAAGCGCATAAATTCATACAAAAATTGCCACATAACAGACCGAAGGTCTATGTCAGAGCGCAAACTAGCTCGCCAAAGGCTGGAAAAACACGCGTTTTCAGCCCTTAAAGGATGTTATTCAAAGAATTGGCTGATTTTGGCTTTCAGAATATCAATCGCAATGCGGTTTTTGCCACCACGCGGAACAATGATATCGGCATACTGTTTGGAAGGTTCAATAAATTGCAGGAACATTGGGCGCACGGTTTTCTGGTACTGTGCCATCACGGAGTCCATCGAACGGCCACGCTCATTCACGTCGCGCTTCATGCGGCGCATCAGGCAAATATCCAACGGCGTGTCGACAAAGATCGAGAAATTCATCGCCTGACGCAGGCGGATATCCGTCAGCAACAAAATACCTTCCAGAATAATGACTTTCTTCGGCTTCAGCAGGACCGTCTCTTTTTTGCGCGTATGCTCGGTGTAGCTGTACAGCGGTAATTCAATGGCCTGACCGGCCTTCAACATTTGCAAATGCTGAAACAGCAGATCGTGATCCATGGAGCTCGGGTGGTCGTAGTTGGTTTTGACCCGTTCTTCCATGGTCAAATGGGCCTGGTCTTTATAGTAACTGTCTTCCGGGATCACACCGATATGTTCATCACCCACCTGGTCGCGGAGTTCACGATACAGAGTGCTGGCGATGAGGCTTTTTCCGGAGGCAGATGCGCCAGCGATACCAATAATGACGCACTGATGCGGCTTGTCAGTCATAAAATTGAAGACCTGATTTATAGTGAGGAAAGAGGGAACTGGAACGGGCTGATTATAGGGAGTTACCCCATATGACGCCAGTGTTTATCCCCAGAGAGAGTGAACGGCGTTTTCAGAACATTTACGCTACTGCCAACCCGGTTCTCAGCGTACAATCGTTCTACTATTATCCTGCTCACCTTCAACGAGTCTTCAAGCCTGTGAAACAACGCTATTTATCTTCCGCCGTGGAGTGCCGCCGCAGATGAACTGGCATTTCCTGACCTTCTTCGGTGACAGCATGCTGTTGCTGCCCTGCGCAGCCATTATCTTTATTATTTTGATGTTCTCACCCGCCAGCAGAAAACCCACTTGGGAATGGACACTGCTGTTCGGCGGCGTCGGAGCCGTGGTGTGCGTATCAAAATTGGCGTTTATGGGCTGGGGCATCGGCAGCCGCGAGTTTGATTTCACCGGATTCAGCGGCCACTCGGCGCTGTCTGCCAGCATCTGGCCTGTGATGTTGTGGTTACTCAGCGGGCGTTTTTCACCAATAGTGCGGCGCGTGGCGGTGATTGTGGGGTATGTGCTAGCGATCGCGGTAGGTTATTCGCGCCTGGCGATTCATGTCCATTCCACCTCTGAAGTGATCACCGGCCTGCTATTAGGCCTGATCGTCAGCAGCACCTTCCTGCTGCTTCAGCGCGGCACTCCGCCGCCTCGGCTTTCTTACCGCAAGATCGCCGCCACGCTGGTTCTGCCACTGCTCCTGATCAACACCGGCACCGCCGCCCCAACTCAGGGGTTACTGGAGCGGATTGCCGTGACCATCGCCCCCGTACACAAACCTTTTGTGCGCGCAGATCTGCACAGCAAAACCACCTCACCTGCGGCCACAAAGCACCATTAAAAAACCCGGCATGATGCCTAATGCCGGTCAGTTAAGCGCAAAGCTGCATAATTATGCAGCAGGTGCTAAAGGTGTGGCCTCCCTCTCCCTGTGGGCTGTCTCTTATACACAACTCCCCGACATACTCGTCGGGGGTTTTTGAACTTTTTTCCTATCTGTTGATCTGTCTTGATATTCTCCCTTCCTTCGGTTTTTAGTATGGTGCTTTCTGATTGTGATTCATGGGCTCAAGACACTTTCGGTCTTGCTCAACTCGGCGACAAACGCAGGACTCATCGCCTGGTGAAACTCACTGCTTCACTGGCTCAACACACAGGACTTTCTATTGTGAAATCATCACATTCCCCTGCCGAAGTCGAAGGCGCATACCGCCTCATGCGTAACCCCAATGTCTCGCCGGAAGCCGTCGCTGATGCGGGTTTCATCGCAACGGCAAGCGCCGCCAAAGAGCACCCACTTCTCCTTGCATTAGAGGACACGACTTCCATCAACTTCAGTCATCCCACGGCTTTTGACGAACTCGGCAATACAACGACCAGCCCTAAAATACGGGGGCTACTGGCGCATTCTGTCTTGCTTTACTCACCCAAAACGGCACAAGTGGTGGGCCTTATCGACCAGCAGCGCTGGAGTCGTGACATCGCTGAATACGGTAAGAAACACCAGCGAAAACAACACGCTTACGAAGAAAAAGAAAGTTACAAATGGCAGCAGGCGTCTGAACTCATGGCGCAGCGGCTCGGCGATACGCAACAGCAAGTTATCTCGGTCTGTGACCGGGAAGCCGATATCTGGCATTACCTCGACTATAAAATCAGCCAGGGCCAGCGCTTCGTCGTCCGGGCGGCACAAAATCGCCGGCTTGAAGACAGCAGTGATAAACTCTTCGAGTTGCCTGCCACACTCACACAAACAGGCAGCCATTGGCTGAATGTCGTTCAAAAAGGAGGGCGCGCAGCCCGTCAGGCACAGATGTTCGTCAGTTACTGTCCTGTTGAAATAAAACATCCAAACCAGCCCGGAGCCTCCGTACCGTTGACGTATATCTGCTGCCGTGAAGAAGAGCCGGAAGGGGCCTGCTGGCATCTGTTAACCTCAGAAAAAGTGGGCTCGGCAGCAGAAGCGCGCGTCATCATCAGCTACTACGAACGTCGCTGGTTAATAGAGGAATATCACAAAGCGTGGAAAAGTGGTGGGACGCAGGTTGAGGCGTCTCGCATGCAAAGCCGGGCCAATCTGGAACGTATGGTGGTCATTCTTGCCTTTATTGCGGTTCGGGTGTTGGCGTTGCGTCAGGGCGGGCTGAGCGAAGAGACGTTGAATGCGTCCTGTGAACGCGTCTTAAGCCCAATAGAATGGAAACTGCTGTGGGTAAAACAGGAAGGAAAAGCGTTACCGAAGCAAGCGCCGACGCTGAAATGGGCGTATCTGAATCTGGCAAAACTGGGGCACTGGTATGACAGCAAACGAACGGGCCGTGCGGGCTGGGTAGTGATGTGGGAAGGCTGGTTCAAGCTTCAGGATATCGTTGAAGGGTATAATCTCGCGAAGTCTCTTGATCAGGAGATCTGATCAAGAGACAGCCCTGTGGGAGAGGGCCGGGGTGAGGGGCTTTAGTTCAGTGATCTTCCCCTCACCCTAACCCTCTCCCTGTGGGAGAGGGAACTGGTTAGCCTTAACTGACAAGCATTACGGCATGATGCCGGGTTGTCATAACTAATACGGTCTTATACCGCGCGGAAGAAAATCTCGGTCGGGATCGCTTCACCCTGCCAGTACATCTGCGCCGCAACGCGCCCCGCCAGTTGGCGATACATCTCGGCAAACTCGCTATCAGGGCGGCTGATGACCGTTGGCTGGCCGCGATCCAAATCTTCACGCAGTGAGATATGCAACGGCATCTGCCCTAACAGGCGGCTGTTGTATTTCTTCACCAGCTTCTCTGCACCACCGGTGCCGAAAATAGGTTCATGATGACCGCAGTTGCTGCAAATATGCATACTCATGTTCTCGACGATGCCCAATACCGGCACATGCACTTTCTCAAACATCACAATGCCCTTTGCGGCATCCAGTAATGCGATATCCTGCGGCGTGGTCACCACCAACGCGCCGGTAACCGGGATATTCTGCGACAGCGTCAGTTGAATATCACCGGTGCCCGGTGGCATATCCAGCACCAGATAATCCAGATCCGGCCAAATCGTATCCTGCAACAGTTGCAGCAGCGCTTTGCTGGCCATCGGGCCGCGCCATACCATGGCGTTGTCGTCAGTCACCAGATAGCCGATCGAGTTAGTAGCCAAGCCGTGTGCCATGATCGGTGCCATGTGCTGGCCGTCTGGCGACGTTGGCCGTTCATGTTCGGTACCCAGCATATTCGGGATCGACGGGCCATAAATGTCCGCATCGAGGATCCCCACTTTGGCCCCTTCGGCCACCAAAGCCAGCGCCAGGTTGACGGCGGTGCTGGATTTCCCCACCCCGCCCTTGCCGGAACTGACGGCAATAATGTTACGCACGCCCTTCACACCGGCCTGATCGTTGGCCCGTTTCAGGGTAACGATGTCCTGTTTCAGCTTCCAATCGATGGCTTGTGCGCCCGTTACGCGCAGCAATTCATCACTAACCGTCGCTTTCAGCGTTTCAAAACCGCTGTGCCAGGCGAATGGCATAATCAGTTCGATATGCAGAACCTTGTCCAGCATGGCACAGTGGTGGATCGCTTTCAGGGCAGTCAGGTTATTTTTTAACGTCGGGTGTTCAAAGGCGGCCAATACACCGGTCACCAGGGCACGCAGAACTTCAGGGTTGGTCTGCTCGGGGGATTTTGCGTTCATCCCGGCTCCTTGATTTTTTAAATGAATAGCATCCTCACAAGCATATCAGAACTGTGAGGTAACTCGCGCGTATAACCCGAAAGAAACCGCTCTGGCAGCAAAGAGCGCGATCGGTTAACATCAAAGCCCCTTTTTATTCATTACAGAAAGCAAGTTCTCACTATGGCTCAAGTCGCGAAAAAATTATTGGTGACGTGCGCGCTACCGTACGCAAATGGTTCCATCCATCTCGGCCACATGCTCGAGCACATCCAGGCAGATATCTGGGTTCGTTACCAACGAATGCGCGGCCACGAGGTTCATTTCATCTGTGCGGACGACGCACACGGC
The DNA here is from genome assembly GCF_055790845.1 of Serratia sp. YWN4. Lineage (NCBI taxonomy): Bacteria > Pseudomonadati > Pseudomonadota > Gammaproteobacteria > Enterobacterales > Yersiniaceae > Serratia > Serratia sp. YWN4. Next base: position 1,841,308 of record NZ_CM147696.1, on the reverse strand, counting down.
ACGCCGATCATGCTGAAAGCACAGCAGATGGGCATTCAGCCAGAAGAAATGATCGCGGAAATGAGCCACGAGCACCAACAGGATTTCGCCGGTTTTGGCATCAGCTATGACAACTATCATTCAACCCATAGCGAAGAAAACCGTGAGCTGGCAAGCCTGATCTACGGCCGTCTGAAAGAGAACGGCTTTATCAAGAAACGCACTATTTCTCAGCTTTACGATCCTGAGAAAGGCATGTTTTTGCCCGATCGTTTTGTGAAAGGCACCTGTCCGAAGTGTAAAGCCCCGGACCAGTATGGCGATAACTGCGAAGTGTGCGGCGCAACCTACAGCCCGACCGAGCTTATCGAACCGAAATCCGTCGTCTCTGGCGCGACGCCGGTGATGCGCGACTCCGAACATTTCTTCTTTGATCTGCCTGCGTTCAGCGACATGCTGCAAGCCTGGACCCGTTCCGGCGCGTTGCAGGAACAGGTCGCGAACAAGATGCAGGAATGGTTCGAATCCGGCCTGCAACAGTGGGATATTTCCCGCGATGCGCCGTATTTCGGCTTTGAAATCCCGGATGCTGCCGGTAAATATTTCTACGTTTGGCTGGATGCGCCGATCGGCTATATGGGCTCGTTCAAAAACCTGTGTGACAAACGAGGCGATCTGGATTTTGATGAGTTCTGGCGCAAAGACTCCACCGCCGAGCTGTATCATTTTATCGGTAAAGACATCGTCTACTTCCACAGCCTGTTCTGGCCAGCGATGCTGGAAGGCAGCAACTTCCGCAAGCCAACCAACCTGTTTGTGCACGGTTATGTGACGGTGAACGGCGCAAAAATGTCTAAATCGCGCGGTACGTTCATTAAGGCGGGCACCTACCTGCAACACTTGGATGCCGACTGCCTGCGTTACTACTATGCCGCCAAGCTGTCCTCGCGCATCGACGATATCGACCTGAATCTGGAAGATTTCGTACAGCGTGTGAACGCCGATATCGTCAACAAAGTGGTCAATCTGGCTTCGCGTAACGCCGGTTTTATCAACAAGCGCTTTGGCGGGCAACTGGCCGACCAACTGGCCGATCCGGCCCTGTTCCAGACCTTCGTTGACGCCGCAGCCAGCATTGAAGAAGCCTATGCCAGCCGCGAAACCAGCCGCGCAATCCGCGAAATCATGGCATTGGCCGACTTGGCTAACCGCTATGTGGACGAGCAGGCTCCATGGGTGGTAGCGAAACAGGAAGGGCGTGACGCCGATCTGCAAGCGATCTGTTCGATGGGCATCAATCTGTTCCGCATCCTGATGACCTACCTGAAGCCGGTATTACCTGCGCTAACCGAACGTACCGAAGCCTTCCTTAACTGTGAACTGAGCTGGGATACCCTTGCACAGCCGTTGCTGGGCCATCAGGTGAACACCTTCAAAGCGCTGTTCAACCGTATCGATCTCGACAAAGTGAATGAAATGGTTAACGCCTCGAAGGAAGACATGGCCGCCGCAAAAGTGGTGACCGGTCCGCTGGCGGATGATCCGATCCAGGAAACCATCACTTTTGATGACTTCGCTAAGGTAGACATGCGGATAGCGCTGATCAAAAGCGCCGAGTTTGTGGAAGGTTCCGACAAGCTGCTGAAGTTGCAGTTAGATCTGGGCGGCGAATCCCGCCAGATTTTCTCCGGCATCCGCTCTGCTTATCCAGAACCGAAGCTGCTGGAAGGCCGCCTGACCATTATGGTGGCCAATCTGGCCCCACGCAAAATGCGTTTCGGCATCTCCGAAGGCATGGTGATGGCCGCTGGCCCTGGCGGGAAAGAGATCTTCCTGCTGAGCCCGGATAGCGGTGCGCAGCCGGGTATGCAAGTGAAGTAAAGCATCCGTGCAAGTCCCCTCACCCTAGCCCTCTCCCCCAGGGAGAGGGGACTGTTCAGCGCACATCTCAGCAATTTTATCTCACCTAACTTCCTTTGCCCTCCCTTCGGGAACTATTCCGTGAATTACTCAGTCGCCATCTCACCTAACGTCCTTTGCCCCCTCTCCCTCGGGGAGAGGGTCGGGGTGAGGGGCTGCTCTGCAAATGCTGTAAAATAATCTGCGCGACCCCCTCCCAGTTTTGAAAAATTTCATTGTTCCAAAAGCGAATCACCGTAAATCCCTGCTGCTCAAGAAAACGGGTCCGCTGCCGATCGTAAACAACCTGCTCCGCATGCTGGCCACCATCCAATTCAATAATCAACTTAGCTTGCCAGCAAAGAAAATCAGCAAAATAGGGCCCGACAGGGAATTGCCGGCGAAATTTAAACCCTGTGAAACGGCGATCGCGCAGTTGCAGCCACAACGCTTTTTCTGCCTCTGTCATGCAGGATCTTAAACGACGGGCCGTGCTCAAAGCGGTTACTTTCTTCATCAACACCTCCGCAACGAAGCCTATCGCCACAATTTCGGCTTAGCCATCCGTTCAAACGCACATTGCGTTCCTGATTCCAAAAAGTCGTCAGCCCTTTATTACTCGTTGGGAGGTTTATGACGGGCTACAGCCGTAGCCTCTTTTTTTAAACAATTTTTCAGATCCCCCCTTTCCAGTGCCGCAAAATCAGTTAATGTATCAACCTGGGTTAAATAACTGTATGCATTAACAGGGTAGGTTATGAAGGGATTCCCTCCGCTGATCAACACGTTGCTGGTAAGCTCGTTGGTATTGACTATCGGTCGCGGCGTGACGCTACCTTTTATCACCATCTATCTTACCGAGCACTTCCACCTGCTACCGAAAAGCGTAGGGATTATTCTCGGCATCAGCCTGGCAATCGGTATCATCAGCAGTTTTTATGGCGGCTATCTGGTCGATCGTTTTAATAAAAATTTCCTGATCCTGCTTGCCATCCTTTTATTTTCCCTGAGCTTCTTTGCTATTCCCTGGATCCCGCGCCCGGGGGGAGTCATCGCCGTCTTGGCCATCCTGCATACGGCCTATGCGGTACTTGGCATCGCCATCAAAGCCTGCTTTGCCCATTGGCTGCCAGTGGCTAAACGCATCAAAGCCTTCTCGATGAATTACACGCTGGTTAACGTCGGTTGGGCGGTCGGTTCATCACTGGGTGTTATGGTTGCCGGTTACAGTCCGCTGCTGCCGTTCTACCTCTCCGGAGTGCTGGCGTTACTGACGGTGACGGTGCTGAGTTTCCGCTTGCGCTATCAGCCTTCTTCTCCGATGGCGGAAACTTATGCTGCCCCGCTTGCCGTGCCCAACTTTCGCCAGACGGTGGGTATTCTGCGCCACGATCGGCGGCTGATCTATTTCACCATCGGCAGCGCGCTGGGTGCGGTAGTGTTCGGCCAGTTCACCGGCTATTTGTCGCAATATCTGATCACCGTATCCAACGCCGAATTTGCCTATAAAGTCATCGGCGTGGTGATGATCGTCAACGCCAGTATTGTGATCGCACTGCAATATCTGTTCAGCCGAGGTATGCGTCAGGACAACATGCTGCGCTGGTTGGCGCTGGGTACCCTGTTCTTCGTTCTGGGGCTGATCGGCTTTATGCTGGCAGGGCAATCAATAGGGTTATGGGCTGCGGCGATGGCCGTTTTCACCCTTGGGGAGATCATCGTGATCCCGGTCGAATATATGTTTATCGACTTCATCGCCCCAGCACACCTGAAAGGCAGCTATTACGGGGTGCAAAGCCTCAGCAATCTGGGCGGCGCGATCAATCCGGTCATGTGCGGCTTTCTGCTGAGCTACGCGCCGCCGCCGGTGATGTTCCTGGTGTTGATTGCTGCGGCACTGTTCAGCCTGCTGTTCTTTTTTCTGGGCCACCGCTTGGCAGAACGCCAGCGGCCACTTTCCACCCTCAGCAACGTGGAATAAGTGCAATGCCTACACTTAAACAGATCGGGATCCTGCCGAAGTGGCATACTATCCGCAAAGGTCATTCATGATGCGTTTTGTGGCGTAGCTCACAGTTTAATTGTATGATGAATACGTCAAGCTAAACGGGAAGGGGTTATGGGCAACGTATTCATGCTGTGCTGGAAATATGTTCGGGCAATCGTGCTGATTTATCTCAGTCTGTTTGCTGGCAACGCCATTGCGTCGCTGTTGCCTATCGCCATTCCCGGCAGCATCATCGGTATGCTGATCCTGTTTGCCCTGCTCTCCTCACAAATCCTGCCCGCCAAATGGGTCAAACCGGGTTGCCAACTGCTTATCCGCTACATGGTGCTGCTGTTTGTGCCGATCGGCATCGGCGTGATGCAGTATTATGACCAGATTATCGACGATCTCGGCCCGCTGGTGGTGTCCTGCCTGCTCAGCACCCTGCTGGTGTTTGTGGTGGTCGGCTATACCTCGCACTATTTCCACCGCGAACGCACTCTTCTCAGCAAGAACCAGAACGCGGGGGAAGATAAATGAGCCATGATATCTGGTGGTCTCTACCGCTGACGCTGATAGTGTTCTTCGGCGCACGCAAGTTGTCACAATGGCTTAAAATGCCGCTGCTTAACCCGCTACTGGTTTCCATGGCGGTGATCATCCCCCTGCTGTTGCTGACCAAGACGCCTTACGAGCACTATTTCCAGGGCAGTAAAATCCTTAACGATCTTCTGCAACCCGCGGTTGTCGCGCTCGCCTTTCCGCTTTATGAACAGCTCCACCAGATCCGCGCCCGCTGGAAATCCATCATTATCGTGTGCTTTATCGGCAGTATGACCGCAATGATCAGCGGTGGTGCTATCGCCCTGTTGATGGGGGCAAAGCCGGATATCGCAGCATCCATCATGCCTAAATCAGTGACGACGCCGATCGCCATGGCAGTGGCTGAGTCGCTTGGCGGCATCCCCGCCATTAGTGCGGTCTGCGTGATTCTGGTGGGTATTTTGGGGGCGGTTTTCGGCCATTCACTGCTCAATTTGCTGAAAATCACCACCAAATCCTCACGCGGTTTGGCGATGGGTACTGCATCACACGCGCTGGGAACCGCGCGCAGCGCAGAAATCGATTATCAGGAAGGCGCATTCAGCTCATTAGCGCTGGTGATTTGCGGGATTATTACTTCACTGGCTGCCCCATTCTTGTTCCCAATACTGCTGCATTTGTTCGGGTAATCATGCAAAACTTGCGAGACATCTCTTAAACTCGGTTTTAATTACATTTATTTCATTAAAAAAAAGACATCAATCACACTCGATTGTGAGAAGGTTACCTAGAATGTGTCAATGACTGGGGTAAGCGCCCGCAGCCAACAGAACTGCAACCTCACGTAATAAGCGCATATCCCGTTAACCTGTAGAGAGACTTTCTATGCACCCGCGTTTTCACACTGTTTACAGCGAACTGCCTGCGGCATTGCAATCTGCCCTGCTGCCTTATTTCGATGCGCCCGATTTCCCAGCCATGTTTCAAGCCGATCAGGTGGCAGCAATCAAGCAGCACTGCGGGCTGGATGATGATGCGCTGGCATTTGCCCTGCTGCCATTAGCGGCAACCTATTCGTTAACCCCTATTTCACACTTCCACGTCGGGGCGGTGGCTCGCGGCGTCAGTGGCAACCTGTATTTTGGTGCCAATATGGAATTCAGCGGTGCGCCGCTGCAACAAACCGTGCACGCTGAACAATCGGTGATCGCTCACGCCTGGCTACGGGGCGAAACCGGGTTGGTTTCTATTACCGTCAACTACACCCCTTGCGGCCATTGCCGACAGTTTATGAACGAGCTCAATAGCGGAACACATTTGCAGATTCTGCAACCAGGGCGCGCAGCGGCCACTCTGGGTGATTACCTGCCATACGCCTTCGGCCCGCAAGATCTTGAAATCAGCGAGCGGCTGATGAGCCCGATCGACCACGGTTTCCAACTGACGCTGGACGATGAACTAGCAAAAAGCGCGCTGGCGGCGGCCAACCACAGCCATGCGCCTTATAGCAACGCACACAGCGGCGTAGCGCTGGAAGCCGAAGATGGCACGGTGTATGCGGGCCGCTATGCAGAAAATGCCGCATTCAACCCCAGCCTGCCACCGTTACAGGCCGCGCTGGTGCTGATGAATCTCTCCGGTGGCGACTGCCTGCACATCCGCCGCGCGGTGTTGGCTGAAGCACAGGGTGCCATTTTGACCCAGTGGGACGCCACCCAAGCCACACTGGCAGCGCTGGGCTGCCAAAACGTCAGCCGAGTCACTTTCTAATCCCTGCGGCGGAACCCAGCAGTTCCGCCCTTATCCCTGCCAAAACACTTTCTTTGATTAAAAAGTCGTTTAACTGCCGATAATTACGTCAATTTGCTTCATAAACCCATAACAATTGCTGTACATCTTCTGCCGATCTTTTAGGATCTGCGGCTATTAAAGCTATCTGATACGTTTAAGAGTAAAACTGATGGAACTTGAATACGAAAGCAAACGCCCTCTCTACATCCCATACGCTGGCCCGATTCTGCTGGAATTCCCTTTGCTGAACAAAGGCAGCGCCTTTACCGAAGAGGAACGCAACCACTTCAACCTGCATGGCCTGCTGCCAGAAGCGGTGGAAACCATCGAAGAACAGGTTGAACGCGCCTACCGCCAGTACCAGGACTTCAAAAACGATAACGACAAACACATTTACCTGCGCAACATTCAGGACACCAACGAAACCCTGTTCTATCGCCTGCTGGATGCGCATCTGAGCGAGATGATGCCAATCATCTACACCCCGACGGTTGGCGAAGCCTGCGAGCACTTCTCAGATATTTACCGCCGTGCGCGCGGGTTGTTTATCTCCTACCCGAACCGCGAACACATTGACGATATGCTGCAAAACGCCACCAAGCAGAACGTGAAGGTGATTGTGGTGACCGACGGCGAACGCATCCTCGGCCTCGGCGACCAAGGGATCGGTGGCATGGGCATCCCGATCGGCAAACTCTCACTGTACACCGCCTGCGGTGGCATCAGCCCGGCGTACACCTTGCCGGTGGTGCTGGATGTGGGCACCAATAACCCGCAGCGCCTGAACGATCCGCTGTACATGGGCTGGCGTCATCCGCGCATTTCCGGCGACGAATACCACGCCTTTGTCGAAGAATTCATTCAGGCGGTGAAACGCCGCTGGCCAAACGTACTGTTGCAGTTCGAAGATTTCGCGCAGAACAACGCCACACCGCTGCTTAACCGCTATCGTGATGAAATCTGCTGTTTCAACGACGATATTCAGGGCACTGCCGCCGTTACACTCGGCAGCCTGATCGCCGCCAGCCGCGCTGCTGGCTGCCAGTTGCGCGATCAAACCGTGACCTTCCTCGGTGCCGGTTCCGCCGGTTGCGGTATCGCCGAGCAAATCATTGCCCAGATGAAGTCCGAAGGCCTGAGCGAAGAAGAGGCGCGTGCGCAGGTATTTATGGTTGATCGTTTCGGCCTACTGACCGACAAATTGCCGAACCTGCTCGACTTCCAGAGCAAACTGGTGCAGAAAAGCGAAAATCTGGCGCAATGGCAGGTGGAAAGCGACGCCATCTCCCTGCTGGAAGTGGTACGCAACGCCAAACCGACCATTCTGATTGGCGTTTCCGGCCAGCCAGGGCTGTTCACCGAAGAGTTGATCCGCGAAATGCACAAGCATTGCCCGCGCCCGATCGTCATGCCGCTGTCCAACCCAACCTCCCGCGTGGAAGCGCGGCCGGAAGACATCATCAATTGGACTGAAGGTGCTGCGCTGGTAGCTACCGGCAGCCCGTTCCCGCCGGTCACCTATAAAGATCAGGTATTCCCGATCGCCCAGTGCAACAACTCCTATATCTTCCCAGGGATTGGTCTGGGCGTTCTGGCCGCAGGGGCAAAACGCGTAACCGATGCAATGCTGATGGCTGCCAGCCGTGCGCTGGCCGACTGTTCACCGCTGGCTACCGACGGCCACGGCGCACTGCTGCCAAATATCGATGATATTCAGGGCGTTTCCAAATGCATCGCCATGGAGGTGGGTAAAGCCGCACAGTTGCAGGGAATGGCGGTGGTCACCTCAGAAGAGGCGCTGTCAAAAGCCATTGAGCACAATTTCTGGCGTCCGCAGTATCGCAGCTACAAACGCACATCGTTCTAAGATTTAAAGCTTGGGGGCACATCTTGCCCCCAATTTACTCTTTCATTCCCTTATCTGCACGAAACGCTGAAAAATACAGCGTAATACCTGCTGCAAGCGGCACAGCGCTTGCTTCAACCAGACAGGTAAAGTAGCCTTGAATTCTGTTTTTACCATTAAGCGCGTAAGGCAACACTATGTGGAAACGCCTGATAATTAGCCTATTAATCATCACTTCGCTGTTGATGGTAGCGGCTATCGCGCTCGATCGCTGGATAAGTTGGAAGACCGCACCCTACGTTTATGACGAGTTGCAAGGGTTGCCGCACCGCCAGGTTGGCGTGGTGCTGGGAACCGCCAAATATTACCGTACCGGTGTGATCAATCAGTATTACCGCTACCGCATTCAGGGGGCGCTTAACGCCTATAACAGCGGCAAGGTGAAATACCTGCTGTTGAGCGGTGATAACGCCCAGCAAAGTTACAATGAACCCATGACCATGCGCCGCGATCTGATCGCCGCTGGCGTTGCGCCAAGCGATATCGTGCTCGACTACGCAGGTTTCCGCACTCTCGATTCCATCGTGCGCACGCGTAAGGTGTTCGATACCAACGACTTCATCATCATCACCCAACGCTTCCACTGCGAACGCGCGCTGTTTATCGCGCTGCATATGGGCATTCAGGCGCAGTGTTATGCGGTGCCCTCGCCGAAAGACATGATGACGGTGCGCGCCCGTGAGATCTTTGCCCGCTTGGGAGCCTTGACCGACCTGTATATCCTCAAGCGCGAGCCGCGTTTCCTCGGCCCGCTGATCCCGATCTCTTCGATGCACGACGTGCCAGAAGACGCCCAGGGTTACCCGGCGGTATCGCCAGAGCAACTGGTGGAACTGGAGCACAAGCTGGCGGCAGAAAAGCGCAAAGCAGCGCCAAAACCCTAATCAGGCCGCCAAACCACCGCCCCCTTCAAAAGGCGTTTTCCCGGCAATCTTGGCGATCTCCGCGCCCAAGGTGACAAAAGGCGCGCTGCGGCAGGCATAAATCAGGCCACCAGCCTGGGCATACACGGCTTTTACCGTATCCGTCAGCGGATCGATAATTTCTGCCACAATCTCATTCGCCTCAACCCAATCACCGGGTTGGCGCAACAGCAGCAGAATGCCGCTGGCAGGGGCACGCACGATCTCACCGGCAGCAAACGGCAACATCAGCGTTTCCCGCTCAGGGACTACCGGCGTTTCCCCGGCAATTGCCCCGCAATATTGCAGATAACGGTAAAGGCGCTCGGCATCCGCGCTGGCCAGCGCGTGGCTGACATCCTGCTGACCACGTAGCTCCAGCGTAACCGCCATACAGCCCGGTTCAAACTGGTGCCACGCGCTATGGCTGGCCGCCAGCCGGTGCCAAGGCAAGCCACAGGCCTCATCAAACGAACCGCCGCCGCTGTCCTGCGACAGCAACACGGCACCGATATCCATAAAACGCGCCAGAATCTCCGCCTGTTGGCGGTGAGCCGGATCGGCATACATATGCAACATCGCCCGATCGTCACAGTGCAAATCCAGCACCAGATCGGCATCACACGCCAGCAACAGCAACTGCTGGCGCAGTGCGGCCACTTCAGTGCCAGCGGGCATTGCGCTGAGCGCCGCAGTCATGGCACTGCGTACCTGCTGCCGATAGTCGTTAGCATCGGTGAAACTTTGTGGCAGCAATGAATCACGCACCCACTGCGCCAGATCGGGAAAATCACGGTTAAAGTTGCCACCGCTGACCAGATCGAAACGGCCAACGCCACCGTTGAGCAACACCTGCGCCAGCCCAAGAGGATTGGCGACCGGCACCAAAATAATCTCACTGTGGATTTCGCCATGCCGCTCCGCCTGGCACAGCAACCTTTTGAGATAGTGCAACACCAACATCCCCGGCAGTTCATCGGCATGCAAACTCGCTTGCAGGTAAATTTTCTTGCCCACGCCAGGCTGGCCGAAATGAAAACTGGTTAATCGGCGCTGTCCGCCCAGCGCGTGTTCAGGTAGGTTATGGTGATTGATTTTCATTGGACGTCCCATCTATGGAAAAGAAAACGCGGCTTGACCGAATTGATAAAAAGATCCTTGAAATACTGCGCCAGGATGGCCGTATTTCCTATCGTAAGCTGTCCGAGTTGGTCAACCTGACGCCCCGCCCCTGCCTGGAGAGAGTGCGGATGCTCGAACGCGCTGGCATTATCCGTGGCTATAGCACCCTGATTGAGTTGCCGGAACCGGAGCATGCGTTTGTGGTACAGGCGCAAATTGCGTTGGCCGATCACGGCCAGTCGCAATCGGCGTTTGAGCAGGAAATGCGCCAAGCGCCAGAGGTGCTGGACTGCTGGTTGGTCAGCGGCAGCTTCGATTTTCTGGTGCGCATCGGTTGCCAGAGCATGGAGCACTACCGCCAGTTGGCCGACACCTGGCTGACCAGCAAAAAATTCCGCGTAGACAAAATCATGACGCTGACCGAATTGCAAACCATCAAACGCTCCTGAATCAACTCCGACGGGCAAACGCCAACCAGCGCCGTTCCGCACGGGAAAACAGGAAAATCAGCGCAAAAGTGCAGACCAGGTACAGCGCTGCCGCCAGCAAAAAGGGAATAAAGGGTGAATAGGTCGCCGCATAAAAGGAGCGTGCTACACCGGTGATATCCAACAGCGTGACGGTGCTGGCCAGAGAAGTGGCATGCAGCAAAAACACCATCTCATTGTTTAACGCCGGAATACCGCGCCGCAAGGTGGCGGGCAGCACCAACCGGCGGATAATCTGTGTGCGGCTCATGCCAAAGGCTTCACCGGCCACCCACTCTTGGCGCGGAAAGGTCACCATCATCCCGGCCAGCAGTTCGGCCACATAGGCGCTGGTATTGAGTACCAGCGCCAGCGTGGCACAGAAAGTGGCATCGCGGAACAGCAGCCAGAAGGGCTGATCGTTCTGCCAGCCCAGTTGCACCACATCGAACTGCGACAGGCCGTAGTAAATCAGCATCAGTTGCAGATAGAGCGGCGTACTGCGAAAGAAGTAACTCACGCTGCGGATCAGCATCGCCAGCGGGCGCGGGCCGTAAACCTGACCGACCGCCATCATGATCGCCAACATCATGCCGGGCACCACCGAGAGCAAGAACAGCTTGGCGGTCACGGCTAGCCCAGTGACATCGTTGCCGTCGCTCCACAGAAAAGTGGGTACCGCATCCAGTATCGTTTGCAGATTCATCAGTATGTATCTCTGGCCGTTGAGGAATACAGCGCATAGCGCCGCGCCAGGCGGCTGAACATCCAGCCGGAAAGTGCGGTAATCACCATATAGATCAGCGAGATCAGGAAATAGAACAGGAAGGGTTTCTGAGTGGCGCGCCCGGCCTGCTCTGCCAGCCACACCATATCCTCCAGCCCCAGGATCGACACCAGCGCCGACGCCTTCATCAACCCCAGCCAGTTATTGTTGATGCCGGGAATGGCAAAGCTCAGCATCTGCGGCAGCATTACGCGGCGGAACACCTGCCCTGGGCGCATACCGTAGGCCACGGCCGCTTCCAATTGGCCCTGATCCACCGTCTGAAAAGCGCCACGAAAGGTTTCGGTATAATAAGCGCCGAACACAAAGCCAATCGCCAATACGCCAGAGAGAAAGGTATTGAAGTGTACCGGGCCAATACCCAGCAGGCCGAGGAAACCGTTCACCAGCATCTCGCCACCAAAAAACAGCAGCAGCATAATCACCAGCTCAGGGATACCACGCACCAGCGTGGTATAGCCGGTCGACAGCCAGCGTAACCACGGCGGGCCAAACAGCTTGATGAGCGCATTGATCAGGCCAAGGATCAGCGCCAGCACCAGTGCCAACAGCATCACGCACAGCGACAGCCCGGCACCTTGCAACAGCAGCGGCAAATAGTCGATTACCATCCCGAACCTCCGTTAGCTCAATAGGCCCACAGCGTTGAACGCATTATTCGCCGTAGATATCAAAGCTGAAATATTTCTTCTGGATGGCGTCGTAAGTGCCATCGGCGCGGATAGCCTTGATCGCCTCATTAAGCGCATCGCGCAGCGCCGGGTTGGCTTTCGCCACGGCGATACCCACTTCCGAAGAGATGGTCTGATCGCGGATCACCGGGCCAGCAAAGGCAAAATTCTTGCCGCGTGGGGTATCAATAAAACTGTTGCCCGCCTGGATGTTGTCTTGCAGCGACGCATCAATACGCCCAGACATCAGATCGAGATAAACATTGTCCTGATTGGCATAGGAGCTTAGCTATCCCCTCATATGAGTGAGGCATGGTACGGCTTCTGAGGTATGATCTCCGTTATTGACCCGCTAATAACGAGCAGACAATCTCCATGCTTAACCACGAAATAATCCTTAACCACATTGATGACATATTCGGGCAGGACATGCATGCCAAGCGTGTATTGTCGCTCGCCAATGCAACCCACGGGGTGATTGAGTCGGGCTCATTGGCCATCCATGCAATTGGCAATGGGCTCTCTTTGGCAAGCGGCCTTGAGCGAAAGCACGCCGTCAAGCAGGTTGATAGACTGCTCACCAACACTAAACTAAACGTCTGGAGCCTGTTTGATGACTGGGTTCCCTATGTGGTGGCTGAACGTACTGACATCGTCGTCTCCATGGATTGGACTGAGTTTGATACTGATGACCACAGCACCCTGGTTATCAGCTTGCAAACCAACCATGGACGCAACACGCCGCTCCTGTGGAAAACCCACCAGAAATCCTTGCTCAAAGGGCAACGCAACGCTCATGAAAAGGCGCTGTTAACCAAGCTCAGGAAGACCTTGCCGCAAGGGGTTTTTGTCACCGTCGTGGCGGACCGTGGCTTCGGTTATATGGCGTTGTTTGAACGTCTTGAACAAGAGTTGGGTTTTGCCTATATCATTCGTTTTAAAAGCAATATTCTCGTTGGCTACCCAGGTATGGCTCAGGTGCCGGCGACTGAATGGCTTACCCCGACCGGGCGAACTCGCACGCTCAAAGAGGTGGAGCTTACCGGGCAACGACAGCGGGTCGAGCGGGTCTATTGCTGTCACAAGAGCGGTATGAAAGAGCCGTGGTTTCTGGCGAGTAATCGCGTCGATTTGAGCGCTGCCAAGGCCTTGAGTCTGTATGGTCAGCGCTGGGGTATCGAGAGCAGTTTTCGGGACATCAAGGACTACAGATTTGGCATGGGAATGGGTCAGGTTCGTGTCAAAAATCCGGCACGACGCGACCGATTATTTCTGTTCAGTGCGCTGGCGATAGTCCTGTTGACGCTGCTGGGCAAGGCGGGTGACAGCGTGGGTCTGGAACGAACGATCAAGGTCAATACCAGCAAAAGCCGAACGTATTCATTTTTCCGACAGGGTGTCATCTACTATCAGTTGCTGCCTAAAATGAAAGAAGCCTACGCGACGTTGTTGATGGAGAAGTTTACTTATTACCTGAGGCAGCATCGGTTATATACCCGCACACTTGGAATTATTTGAGTCTCTAAAAATGAGGGGATCATTGCAGCATCGGTTATATACCCGCACACTTGGAATTATTTGAGTCTCTAAAAATGAGGGGATCATTAAGGCATAGGAGACAATTTTCACCCCTTTCCCGGCCCACTGTTTTTTCGCGTAAGCCTCATGCACCGAACCGGTCTGCACACCCACCGTTTTGCCTTTCAGGCTTTGCACATCGGGCTGTAGCGGGCTGCCTTTGCGCGCCACCAGTTGAGCAGCGCTGCGATAATAACGGTCGGTAAAGTCGACCTCTTTCTGGCGATCTTCGGTGATATTGAGCGAAGCGATAATCGCATTGAACTTACCGGCGTTAAGCGCCGCAATCATGCTCTCAAACGGCTGTTTGACGAATACGCACTTTGCTTTCAGCTGCGTACACAATGCATTGGCGATATCAATGTCAAAGCCGGTGATCTCACCGCTGGGGGAAAGTACGTCGAATGGCGGATAACCGCCATCCACGCCAAAGCTGATGGTATCCAATGCCTTGGAGGAAAGCGGCGCGCACAGCACTGCGCTCGTCAGCAAAACCCTAAACCATTTTTTCATGATCTCATCCCCGTTGACTCAAACTCAGAAACGCAGTGACAGGCAGGTTAACCCACCGTCCATTTTTTTGAATTCGCTGGTATCCAGCGCGACAATCGGCATGCCCAATTTTTCTAATTGCGCCAAAGTGTAAGGGTAACCCTGCGGCGTCAACAAAGTATCGTTGATCCACAGCGTGTTGCCCGCATAGGATTCTTCTTCCGGGATCACCACAATATTGAAAGCGGCAAAGGCCGGATGCTGCCGGTAGCCTTCGGTCAGCAGCAGCGTATTGCGGCCAACGTAGTTGACGATCGATTTCAGATGCAGCCCGGCGCTCACCTCAATGGCAGTAACCCGGTAACCATGCGGTTCCACCGCAGCGGCAAATTCACTGATCCCCGCCTCATCGGTGCGAGCGGTCAGACCAATAAAAAACTGACGATCGACCAGCAGCACGTCGCCACCGTCAAGGTGCCCGCGGCTACTCATCTGCACCAGCGGGCGAAAACCCGCAAGCACCGGGGCAATGGTTTCTACTTCACCCTGGCGGCTGGGCGCGCCGGGATGGGTAATTACCGCCAACTCTGGCATCACCACCGCGGTATCTTCAACAAAGTGCGCATCGGGGAATGCCGGAGCGGCAGGCAATACCGTCACCTTCAGGCCGAGTTGCAGTAGCGCATTCACATATGCCAGAAACTGGCGGCGGCTTTCAGCCACATCGGGCGCCCCTAACTGGGCGGTGGTCTGGCCAGCACCGCAGGTATCGGCAGGCAATCGGGCAATGGCTTGGGTAAAGTGCATAGCGATTCTCTTGGTTGAAAAGTACAGAGGGTGTCTCTTTGATTATTAAACGGATTCCGCCGCCAAGCGGGTCGAATCACTGACCGGTACAACACATTTGCGCTGTATATTGCTCCGCTTTCGGCCTATTGGGCTGTTGCGGCAAAGCACGTGCGGATCGGGAAAGCAAAGCGGTCAAATCGGGGTAATTGGTATACGGCGAGGGTAAAACATGAGGAACCGCGTCCTTCAGGCTGAAGGGCGCGGTAAATAAAAGATTATTTCTTCTTGGCGTACTTCAGTGAATCCAACGCGACCGCAAAGATAATGATGCCGCCCTTGATGATGTACTGCCAGTAGGGGTTAACCCCGATATAGGTCAAGCCGTAGTTGATCACGGTGAAGATGATCACCCCGGTCACCACCCCCAACACCGTTCCTACCCCACCGGCAAACGACACCCCACCCACCACGCAGGCGGCGATCGCATCCAGCTCATACATAAAGCCGAGGTTGTTGGTGGCACTGCCGATGCGGCCCGCTTCCAGCAGCCCGCCGAAGGCATAGAACACCCCGGACAGCGCATAGATCATAATCAGGTTCAGCGGGACGTTAACGCCGGAGACTTTGGCCGCTTCCGGGTTACCGCCGATGGCGAAGATATTTTTGCCAAAGCGGGTTTTATTCCACAGGATCCAGACAAAGATAATCGCGATAATGGCGTAGAAGGTAATATACGACAGCTTAAAGTCACCAAAACGCAGAAAACCCTGGGCAAACGTGGAGAATTTCGGATCAAACCCCGCCACCGGTGAAGCACCCACAAAATCGTAATACAGCGAGTTGATACCGTAGACGATAATCATGGTGCCCAACGTGGTGATAAACGGCGTCACGTTGAGGTAGGCAATAATCAGGCCGTTCACCAGGCCGATCACCGCACCTATCGCACACACCAGCAGGATCACCAGCGGAATCGACCAGGTTTCCATGTGCGGGAACACTTTATTGACGTTATCCATCGATTGCAGCAAGGTCGCGGCCACCACCGCCGCCAAACCCACCTGCCGCCCGGCAGAAAGGTCGGTCCCTTGCGTGACAATCAGCCCGGCCACGCCCAGCGCAATAATGATACGCACCGAAGATTGGGTCAGGATGTTACTCAGGTTCATCAGGCTTAAAAACGTCGGATCCTGAATAATGATAATTGCCAGTAGCACCAGCAATACCACATAAATGCCACCCTCTTTAAAATAGGTGAACAAAGTTTTTTTATTAAGCGCGTTCATAATCACGATCCTTAAAGATGCAAGGAGGCTAATCGCAATATTTCATTTTGCGAGGTCTGTTTGGTATTCACAATGCCCGCAACCTGACCATTACTCATCACCAGTATTCTGTCGGTAATTCCCAGAAGCTCCGGCATTTCAGAAGAGATAATAATGATCCCCTTGCCCTTCTTCGCCAACTCGGTCATTAACTGATAAATTTCAAATTTAGCACCCACGTCGATACCGCGCGTCGGTTCATCCATCATCAATATTTCCGGCTGAGTCAGTAACCAGCGGCCAATAATGACCTTTTGCTGATTGCCCCCAGAGAGCGAACCGATATTGGTGCGGTGACCCGGCGTTTTTACCCGCATAGCATCGATCACCCATTGGGTATCGCTTTTCATCCGGGCATTATCCAGCAGGCCAACTTTATTTTTGTAATTACGGATATTAGAAATCAGCGAATTAAAACCGACGTCCAGATAAGCATAAATACCGGTTGAGCGGCGCTCTTCCGTCACCAGTGCAAAGCCGTGGTTAATGGCTTCGTTAGCGGTGTGATTATTGATGCTCTTGCCGTGTAGCTTAATGGTACCCGCCACTTTCTCGCGGATGCCGAACAGGGTTTCCACGATGTCGGTACGCTTGGCCCCCACCAGCCCGGCAATCCCCAGGATCTCGCCTTGGTGCAGATCAAAAGAGACATCGCGGATCGATGGCTGGCGCAAGGAAGTCAGGTTTTTCACCTCCAGAATCACCTCTCCCGGCGTATTCTGGCGATCGGGGAACCGTTGGCTCAGCGAACGGCCCACCATCATCGAGATGATCTTGTCCATATCCAGCCCTTCCAGCGGTTGGGTGGCGATCCACTGGCCGTCACGCAGAATGGTGATTTCATCACACAGCTGGAAAATCTCTTCCATCTTATGGGAGATATAAACGATGCCGCAGCCACGGTCTTTCAGCTTACGGATAATAGTGAACAGGTGATTGACCTCTTTCTCCGTCAATGAAGAGGTTGGCTCATCCATAATCACGATCTTGGCGTTATACGAGAAGGCTTTGGCAATTTCGATCATCTGCATCTGGGATACCGACAGCGTGCCCACTTTGGCACGTGGATCGATATCAATATCCAGTTCGTCGAAGATGGCCTTGGTATCTTTGTACATTTTGTCCTGATCGACAAACAGGCCTTTGGTCGGATAGCGCCCCAGCCACATGTTGTCCATCACGGTGCGTTGCAGAACCAGGTTCAATTCCTGATGCACCATCGATACGCCGTGTTCCAGCGCCTCTTTAGAACTCTTGAAATCTATTTCCTGCCCCTGGAACAGGATGCTGCCGGAATCTTTTTTATAAATGCCAAACAGACATTTCAATAACGTCGACTTACCCGCACCGTTCTCCCCCATCAACGCATGAATGGAGTGCGGACGAACGCGCAGATTAACATTATCCAATGCCTTTACGCCGGGAAATGACTTATTGATATCGGCCATTTCCAACAGCCACTCACGAGAGTTATCGGCCATAAATATACCTGGATTTTCTAATAATGAATTCCCCGCCGATAATCGGCGGGGTCATTGCATCGCAATGTGCTTATTTAACAAACTGAGACAGATTGTCTTTATCTACACCCACGTAAGGAATACGCACGATCTTGTTTTCAATCTTATATTGGGTGCCGTCTGCCGCTGGTTTACCCGCAGCCAGGTTTTTTGCCAGTTCAAAAGTGGCTTTCGCCTGGTTGTCCGCATCGTTCAACACGGTACCGGCCATCGCGCCCGACTTCACCATTGCCAGCGCTTCTGGCAATGCATCTACACCAAAGACCGGAATGCTGGTTTTGTTATGCGCTTTCAGGGCTTCAACTGCCCCCATTGCCATCGCATCGTTGTTGGCAATCACCACTTCGATCTTGTTGGCGTTCGGGCCAGACAGCCAGGCATCCATCTTGTCTTTAGCCTGAGCGGTGTCCCACATCGCGGTATCCATCTGCAACTGCTGAGTTTTGTAGCCTTTCTCATTCAGCGTTTTAACCACGTAAGTGGTACGTGCTTCCGCATCTGGGTGGCCCGGTTCGCCTTTCAACAGCACATATTGAATCTGGCCGTCTTTGTTCAGATCCCAGTTCGGGCTGGCTTTCCAATGTTTGGCAATCAGTTCGCCCTGGATCACGCCGGATTCTTTAGAATCAGTACCGACGTAATACGCTTTGTCGTAGCTGTCCAGCGCTTTGCGGGAAGGTTCTTTGTTGTAGAACACCACCGGGATATCGCTGGCACGTGCTTTATCGATCACCACCGGGGCCGCAGCCGGATCCACCAGATTGATCGCCAGCGCTTTCACCCCTTTGGCAATCAGCACGTCGATCTGATCGTTCTGTTTGGATTGGTCATTCTGCGAGTCATTCATTAACAGCGTGACGTCCGGAGACGCCTTGGCATCTTTTTCAATGGCTTTGCGCACTACCGACATAAAGTTGTCGTCGTATTTATAAATGGTGACACCAATACGAGTTTCTGCGTGAGCGACTGCGCCAAACATCATGCTTGCGGCCAGCGCGGCCAGGGTGAAAACCTTCTTATTCATTGTCTGTCTCCGGTTTATATAGGGTCGTACTTGGTATTAGAGCCATACCCGTCATACAGGAAGTTGCAGCGGTGCTCGCGACAACTTCCAATACTTTGGTTATAGAGCATAGACAGCGCGATGTTAATATTCTGTGAATTTTCTCACAGATTGAAAACGGTTACACAACGTTAAATGTTTAGAGAGTGACCGCCGCCTCACTTTGCCACGGCGCCACAGAATGGCGGCGCACCAGCGTCGGCATGAAAATATGCGAGGTTTGTGGCTCCAGCAACCCGGCCGCGCCTTTTAACGCCAGTTCAGTAGCCAAGGTAGCCATGGAAACAATGGGATAGCGAATGGTGGTCAGCTTTGGGCTGGTGTAACGCGCAATGGGAATATCATCGAATCCCACCAGCGAGAAGTGCTGCGGCACCGTGATACCGTTTTCTTTCAATACCGCCATGGCCCCGGCGGCCATGGCATCGTTGTAGGCAAACACCGCGCTCAGGTGCAGGTTGCGGCCAAGCAGCTCCACCATCGCCGCTTCGCCCCCCTGCAAATCTGGTGAACCATAGGCACGCCAACTGTCCGGCGGCGAAATACCCGCCGCTGCCATGGCCTGACTGTAGCCTTGCTGGCGCAGCGGGCCGTCTTCGATCGGATGATTGGACCCCAGATAGCCAATGCGCTGATGGCCCTGTGACAGCAGCAGACGCAGCGCCATCTCAGCCCCAAACACATTGTCCAGCCCAACGCAGCGGTGCTCGTAGCCTGTTACCACCCTGTTAATCAGCACCATGCCTGGCACCTGATCCATAAAGGCGATCAGTTCCGCATCGCTCAACGCTTTTGCGTGCACAATCAAAGCATTACATCGCTGGCGGATTAACACCTCGATCGCATGGCGTTCTTTATCCGCCTGATGATAGCTGTTACCAATCAGCAAGTATTTCTGGTTTTGCTGCGCCACAGTGTCTACCGCTTTCACTAAGGCACCAAAAAACGGATCGGAGACATCCATCACCACCACGCCAAGCGTATCGCTGCTCTGCGTGGCCAACGCCTGTGCGTTGGCATTTGGCCGATAACCCAATTCCGCAACCGCCTGCAACACCAGCTCACGCGTCTTGGGGCTGGTCAGGGCGCTGTTATTGAGCACACGTGAGACGGTAGCCACAGAAACGCCTGCACGCTTCGCGACGTCGCGAATGGTGATCGGATGGACAGAATTCATGGAGCATCCTGAAGTCGGGAAAGTGGACAATGGCGCTATCCTACCCCGTTTAAACTGCTCATCAGCGTGAATTACGTCACAGGAAAGAAAACGTTTACATACATTTTTTTAACCTACCTGCGCCAGATCTCAATTTGCTTTCTGATCGGCCTGCTCACCGGCAGCCAAAATCGTCAGCTTGCGCCACAGCCACTCCATCGGGCCCTGCGTGAAGTAACGCAACCACAGGTTGGAAAACAACAGGTTAACTAGCCAAACCAGTGGAACGAACGCCAGGAGCTGCAAACGATCAAACTGCTGGTAGAGGCCAAAACGGTAAAATAGCGTGGTGCAGATCAACGTCTGCAACAGGTAATTACTCAGCGCCATGCGCCCAACCTGCGCCAACCAATGACTGATACGCGAACGGGAAAAGGTGGGCCAAAAACCATAAACCAAGGCCAGATAGCCGATGGCCTGCAATGATGCCCCTAATTCACGCGGCACCTGCAACAAAAAACCGCTCCAGCGATAATCCCAGTTCAGATGCCACTGTAGCGCAACCCCAGGCAGTTGGATCAACAGTGAAAGCGGTATCATCCAAGCGGCCAAGCGCCGATAGTGGGACGGGGTATACCTGTTCCGCAACCAGCCGCTGCGCATCAACCCCGCGCCAAACAGCATCAAACCGGCCAGTTGCCAGCCATACTGTGCGCCAATCGCCAGCAGGCTGGAGGAAAGCAAATCCAGGCGGCTACGCCAGGCCTCCACGCCCCCTTGCAGCTTCCAGAATTTCTCATACTGCAATTGCGCCACGCCCGGTTGCCAGAAATTACCCGGCTCACCGTGCGACATAAACCCCAACAGCAGCAAGATCGCCACGCCGATCAAATACAGCACCGCACCGGTTTTCAGCAGCGTAATGGTATCTTTAGCATCACGAATCATGCGCCAGCACACCAGGCCGATAAGCCCGTAGGCCAGCAGAATGTCACCATCCCACAGGAAAATCGCATGCCCCAAGCCAAACAGCACCAGCCACGACAGGCGAGCGCGTATCCACACTTTGCCGCGGTGCAGCAGCAGTTGTAGACCCGCCCCAAACAACAGGGCAAACATCGCTAAAAATTTGGCTTGAGCAAACAGATCCAGCAACGCCCAGGTCCAGGCATCGCGCGCCGAAGGGATCCCAAGAAAAGCCGGATTGAGATAGGCCGCTTTCGGCAGGCCAAACGCGCTGATGTTCATCAGCAGAATGCCGAGAATGGCGATACCCCGTGCACAGTCCAAGGTCGCAATACGCGGCAGCGGTGCTGTTTCATGATGATTCATTTTATACCGCTATATTTTAGTCGTTAAAAAGGCGCCCTCAGGCGCCTGTTCTCTTCGTTACTAACGCATCCATCAACTCTGATGGCGCACCGCGCGCAGAAACTCCTGGCGGGTGATCTGGCTGGACTTGAACAGCCCCCCCAGAGAAGTGGTGGTCGTGGCGCTGGTCGCATCGCGGATCCCACGTGCCTTAACACAATAATGGACCGCATCAATCGATACCGCCACGTTATTCGTACCGAGCAAGGTTTGCAGCGCCACCAGGATCTGCTGGGTCAAACGCTCCTGCACCTGCGGGCGCTGCGCGAAGAACTGCACAATACGGTTGATTTTCGACAGGCCAATCACCGCGTCTTTCGGAATATAGGCCACCGTTGCTTTGCCATCGATGGTCACAAAATGGTGCTCACAGGTGCTGGTCAGCGTGATATCACGCACCGTGACCATTTCATCCACCTTCATTTTGTTCTCAATGACGGTGATTTTCGGGAAGTTGGCGTAGTCCAGGCCGGAGAAAATCTCATCAACATACATTTTCGCAATGCGATGCGGCGTTTCTGCCAGACTGTCATCGGACAGATCAAGATTCAGCAACTTCATGATTTCCGTCATGTGCTGTTTGATGCGGCTTTTACGCGTTTCTCGATCCAGCATTTCCCCGCACAATGGGGTTTCCAGGCCACGGGCTTCAAGCGCAGCGTGAACCAGTGCAGCTTCATTACTTAACGATGTCATGGGTATCTATCTCCAGCAGGCGGCTCCGACAATGCCTGTTATGCCGATAACTAGCAGATTTGCGGTGTCTCATTTTTTTAACTACCAGGTTCAGATGCGCTATAGCGTGAGCCCGGTCAAGATTTTCACCCACTCTAGATGAGAGTGAGACGTTTATCCAGTGATTGTGTTTCATGATTGCGTGAAATATCCGCATGCCGCCTGGGCAGGCTGGCTGCGGCTATTCCCTGTTTTTTGTATGGATTTCACTCAGCCTCATACCGATTTACGCACACTGCCTCGCGCAGGGGTATTAATGACCAGCAAGCCAGCGATCACCAACCCCACCACCGCCACATACAGCGCAGGTTCCAACCGTTGGGTCAGCGCGGTTGAAACCGCCGACAGCATTGGGCCGACCAGTTGGCCAATCGCATAGCCGGTGGTTAATAACCCCGCCATGTAACGCGCATGGTGGGGAGCCAGTTCCCTGCCATGCTGGATGGAAAGCTGTACCACGCTGAGAAAACCACCGCCGGTAAATAGCGCACCCAGCACTAATCCGATCACACCCGGCACCACTTCGGCACATAACACCCCTAACGCCTGTACCCACAAAGTGATCGCCAGCCGGGTCTGCGTGGTGAACTTATGGCGGGCTAGAATGCCGATGACAATCCCCAGCACCGCCGCGCCACCAAAAATCGGCCAGACAAACTGGGCAAACAGGCTGCCGGGGAAACGCGCCGCCGCCATCTGCGAAAGAAAGGTGGCGGGCAGGATGTAACCAAATCCGGCCAGGCTGTAGCTCCACACCAGCCGCTTCAATGCCGGAGTCAACACCAGCGGTTCCGGGGCCGTCTCCGGGCGGTGCAGCTCCCCGGTTCGTGGCAGATTAACGCTGATGGCTGCCACCAGCACCAAGGCCAGCATGCCGTACACCAGCCAAGCCTGCGCGGCGCTCAGCGCCAGGCTGTGGATCGCCACCGCCAGCATGCCGCTGATAAAAATGCCAGCTCCCGGCCCGGCAAACACGGCGGCGCTCAACGCCGGGCGGCCATAGTGCGCCAACCGTTCGTTGGTCCATGCCGCCACCAGCACCATCGACCAACCGCTGGCCCAGCCAATCACCAGGCGCACCGCACCGTGCCACCACACGCCTTCCACCACGGTGGACAACAGGGTGAGGATCACCACGCCCCAGACGCCGAGCCACAGGCGGCGCTCCACGTGGCGGCTGGCGCGCATGGCATCAAAAGCGCCGCACAGATAGCCTAAATAGTTTAACGCCGCCACCAGCCCGGCTCCGGTCAGGGTAAACTGCTGTTCAGCAATCATCAGCGGTACCTGCGGCGTGAAGGCAAAGCGGCCAATCCCCATCGCCACAACCAAGGCTATAAAGCCACTCAACGCAATTCTTAACGCCATCTGCGCGTCCTGATTGTTAGAAGAAAGTTGCGACTATCATGCAGCAGGATTAAACTCACAAAAACTGAATAATACTCACCAAGTTCATCACAAAAAGAGAAGGCTATGGATCTGACCCAACTGCGCATGTTTTGCAGCGTGGCCGAAACCGGCTCCGTCGCCCGTGCCGCCGAGCAGTTGCATCGCGTACCGTCGAACCTGACCACGCGTTTGCGCCAGCTTGAGCAGGAACTGGGTACCGATCTGTTCATTCGTGAAAAACAGCGCCTGCGTCTTTCGCCAATGGGCCATAATTTTCTCTGTTACGCCCAGCGTATTCTGGCGCTGAGCGAAGAAGCCATGAGCATCACCCACGCCGGGGAACCGGCGGGCAACTTTGCCCTGGGTTCGATGGAAAGCACCGCCGCCACCCGCCTGCCCAGCTTGCTGGCAGCCTATCACCAGCGCTTTCCGCAGGCCGCGCTTTCGCTGACCACCGGCACCTCTGGCGAGATCATCGAGCGGGTACGCGCGGGCACGCTGGCAGCGGCGTTGGTGGATGGCCCATTGCAGCACGCTGAACTGAACGGCTGCATCGCTTTCCCGGAACGCATGGTGATGATTTCCAGCCTGGACCATGCCCCGATTGAAAACGCGCACGATGCCAAAGGGGCAACCCTGTTCGCCTTCCGCGCTAGCTGTTCTTACCGCTTGCGGCTGGAGTCCTGGTTCAAGCACAGCGGCGCTATGCCCGGCCAGATCATGGAGATCCAGTCCTATCACGCTATGCTGGCCTGCGTGGCCAGCGGTGCCGGGCTGGCGATGATCCCACATTCGGTGCTCAATCTGTTACCGAGCTTCGAACGGGTGAAAGTGCACCCGTTACCGGCAGAAATTGCTGAAACCGCCACCTGGTTATTGTGGCGGCGCGATGCGTTCGGGCCTAACGTCCGCGCATTGAAAGAACTGATAATTGAACAGGCTGAAACGATGGCCACTAAAAATACTGAGGAGAAGTAGAATGGAAATGATCAAAACCCGTGCGGCCGTGGCCTGGGGCCCGAACCAACCGCTGACAATCGAAGAAGTCGACCTGATGCCACCGCAGAAAGGCGAAGTGTTGGTGCGCATTGTCGCCACCGGCGTTTGCCACACCGATGCCTATACGCTGTCTGGCAAGGATCCTGAAGGGGTATTCCCGGCGATCCTCGGCCACGAAGGCGGTGGCATTGTGGAAGCGATCGGTGAAGGCGTGACCAGCGTGGCCGTCGGCGATCACGTGATCCCGCTCTACACCCCAGAATGCGGCGAATGCAAATTCTGTAAATCCGGCAAAACCAACCTGTGCCAGGCGATCCGCGCCACCCAGGGCAAAGGCTTGATGCCAGACGGCACCACTCGCTTCTTCAAAGACGGCAAGCCGATTTTCCACTATATGGGCACTTCCACCTTCGCGGAACGCACCGTAGTGCCAGAAATTTCGCTGGCCAAAATCAGCAAAGAAGCGCCGCTGGAAGAGGTCTGCCTGCTGGGCTGCGGCGTCACCACCGGTATGGGTGCGGTACTCAACACTGCCAAAGTGAAAGCGGGCGACACCGTAGCAATTTTCGGTCTGGGCGGCATCGGCCTTTCGGCGATTATCGGCGCTCAGATGGCCGGTGCAAGCCGCATCATCGGTGTCGATATCAACACCAGTAAATTTGAACTGGCGCGTAAGCTGGGCGCTACCGATCTGATCAATCCAAAAGATTACAGCAAACCGATTCAGGAAGTGATCGTTGAGCTGACCGGCGGCGGCGTTGATTTCTCCTTCGAATGCATCGGTAACGTCAACGTGATGCGTTCGGCACTGGAGTGCTGCCATAAAGGCTGGGGCGAGTCGGTAATTATCGGCGTCGCCGGTGCCGGTGAAGAGATCGCAACCCGTCCATTCCAACTGGTGACTGGCCGCGTCTGGCGCGGTTCTGCTTTCGGTGGCGTAAAAGGTCGCAGCCAGTTGCCCGGCATTGTGCAGCGCTATATGGATGGCGAATTTGCCCTGAATGACTTTATTACCCACACCATGGGGTTAGAGCAGATCAACGACGCCTTCGATTTAATGCATGAAGGTAAATCGATCCGTTCGGTGATCCATTTTGATAAATAAGCCAGGAGGCAGAGAGATGAGCACGTCATTAGAACTTCTCGAAGAGCACCGCATGTTCGGTGGCTGGCAACAGCGTTACCGCCACGCGGCGCACAGCCTGAATTGCAACATGACTTTCAGCATCTATCTGCCACCGCCGCGTGATGATAATCCACCGCCGGTGCTGTATTGGCTGTCTGGGCTGACCTGTAATGATGAAAACTTTACGCTGAAAGCGGGTGCCCAACGCATTGCTGCCGAGCTGGGTTTGGTGTTAGTGATGCCCGACACCAGCCCGCGCGGCGACGAGGTGCCCAATGATGCAGGTTACGATCTGGGCCAAGGGGCCGGTTTTTATCTCAACGCGACCCAGGCCCCTTGGGATCGGCACTTTCGCATGTATGATTACATCAGCGATGAGCTGCCCGCGCTGATTCAGCAGCACTTCAGCATCAGCGATCGTCAATCCATCTTCGGCCATTCGATGGGCGGCCACGGCGCGTTGATAATGGCATTGCGTAATCCACAGCGCTTCCGTTCCGTATCGGCCTTTGCGCCGATTGTTAACCCTTGTCAGGTTCCGTGGGGACGCAAAGCCTTTGCCGCTTACCTGGGGGATGACGAAAGCCAGTGGTTGCAGTACGACAGTTGCCACCTGCTGGCAAACGGTGCAGAAAAACTGCCTATTCTGGTGGATCAGGGGGATGGCGATCAGTTCCTGGCCGATCAACTGCAACCGGCGAAGCTGGCCGAACTGGCACGCCAGCTCGACTGGCCGCTAACGTTGCGTACCCAGCCGGGCTACGATCACAGCTATTTCACCATTGCCACGTTTGTGGAAGATCACCTGCGCTTCCACGCCGAGCATCTGTTCCGCTGATTATTTCGCCGGTTTGTGGCCGCATCCTGCGGCCACAAACAGCGATTCCCGCCCCCGTTTTACCGGGCTGCACCCCATTTGTGATCCTCTTCGCTTTACCTGCGTGAACGCCTTTACAACCGGATCTTTGCCCTTCATGTTACCCCACATCATGAACGCGTAACATTTTCAGCCAAGGTATCCTCATGAATCCTGTTGGTATTCCGTCTGCTCCTGCCTTATTAGCCTCAACTCTTGCCCGGCGCGACTGGGAAAACCCGGCCTGCACCCACTACAACCGCTTACCTGCACATCCGCCGTTTGCCAGTTGGCGTAGCGAACAACAAGCGAGATACGATCATCCTTCAGCACAGCGAACCTTGCTCAACGGTGCCTGGAAATTCAGCTATTTCACGCAGCCAGAAGCCGTGCCAGAACGGTGGTTGCAGCAAGATCTGAGCGATGCCGATACGCTACAGGTGCCGTCTAACTGGCAGATAGCCGGTTACGATGCCCCGATCTACACCAACATTACCTACCCGATCCCGGTTACGCCGCCCTATGTGCCGCAGCAGAACCCTACCGGCTGTTACTCGCTCACCTTTGAGGTTGCCGAAAGCTGGCTGCAACAGGGGCAGACGCGAGTTATTTTCGACGGCGTCAATTCGGCATTCTATCTGTGGTGCAACGGTATCTGGATCGGTTATTCGCAAGACAGCCGCCTGCCCGCCGAGTTTGATTTGAGCCACGCGTTACGGCCCGGTGAAAACCGCCTGGCGGTGATGGTGCTGCGCTGGAGCGACGGCAGTTATCTCGAAGATCAGGACATGTGGCGCATGAGCGGCATCTTCCGTGATGTCAGCCTGTTGCATAAACCCAGCAGCCATCTGAGCGATATTCAGTTGCGCACGCATCTGGCCCCCGGTTTTTATCATGCAGAACTGGAAGCACTGGTGCAGGTTCAATCGCCAACGGCGGGTTGTTCCGTGCGCGTTCAGCTTTGGCAAGGTGATCAGTTGACTGCCGTACACCAGCAACCACTCGGAAGTGAAATTATTGACGAACGCGGTTGCTATGACGATCGCACCACCCTGCGTTTGCCGGTTGCGCAGCCCGCACTGTGGAGTGCCGAACAACCTCACCTGTATCGCGCCGTGGTTTCCTTGCTGGCGGCCGACGATTCATTGATTGAGGCGGAAGCCTATGACGTGGGTTTCCGCCAAGTCGACATCAGCGACGGCCTGCTGAAGGTCAATGGCAAGCCCATTCTGATCCGCGGTACCAACCGCCACGAGCATCACCCGGAACATGGGCAAGTGATGGATGAAGCCACCATGTTGCAGGATATCCTGCTGATGAAGCGGCATAACTTCAACGCGGTGCGCTGCTCGCACTATCCTAACCATCCGCTTTGGTATCGGTTGTGCGATCGTTACGGTCTATACGTGGTGGATGAAGCCAATATCGAAACTCACGGCATGCAACCAATGAACCGCCTGACGGACGATCCGACATGGTTCCCGGCTCTGAGCGAGCGCGTCACGCGTATGGTGCAGCGCGATCGCAACCATCCCTGCATTATCATTTGGTCATTGGGCAATGAATCCGGCCACGGCAGCGCGCACGACGCCCTGTACCGCTGGGTCAAAAGCAGCGATCCAACCCGACCGGTACAGTACGAAGGTGGCGGAGCCGATACCGCCGCCACCGATATTGTCTGCCCGATGTATGCGCGCGTGGACCAGGACCAACCTTTCCCGCAGGTGCCGAAGTGGTCGATCAAAAAATGGATCGGCCTGCCGAATGAGCATCGTCCGCTGATCCTGTGTGAATATGCCCACGCGATGGGCAACAGCTTCGGCGGTTTTGATCGCTACTGGCAGGCGTTCCGTAAACATCCGCGCTTGCAAGGCGGCTTTGTCTGGGATTGGGTGGATCAGGCGCTGACCAAAACCGGCGAAGACGGCGTGCGTTACTGGGCCTACGGCGGTGATTTCGGCGATACCCCTAACGACCGCCAGTTCTGCCTGAACGGCCTGGTGTTCCCAGATCGCACTCCCCATCCCGCGCTGTATGAGGCACAGCGTGCGCAGCAGTTTTTCCAATTTCAACACCAGCCAGAAGCGCCGCTGACCCTTGATATCACCAGCGAATATCTGTTCCGCGCCACCGATAACGAACAACTGTTCTGGCGGCTGGAGCTGGACGGGCAGTGCATCGCGCAAGGCGATCTGCTGCTGGAGATCCCACCGCAGGGCACCCAACGGCTGGTGCTGGGTGAGATGCCGCAGGTGCAAGGCAAGGGTGAGCTGTGGCTGAATGTCGAAGTCCGCCAACCAAAGGCAACGGTCTGGGCCGACGCGGGCCATCGCTGCGCCTGGGATCAGTGGCGCTTACCGCACGCACTGGCGCTGCCTAATGTCAGCACTGGCCCACTGCCGCAGTTAGTCACTCATCCGGATATGGTTGAAATCACCCATGGCCAGCAGCGCTGGCAATTTTGCACCACCAGCGGTTTGCTCACCCAATGGTGGCGTGACGGTGAGCAGCAGCTATTGAGCCCGCTACAGGATCAGTTTGTGCGCGCACCGCTGGATAACGATATCGGTGTCAGCGAAGCGACGCGTATCGATCCCAACGCTTGGGTAGAGCGCTGGAAAAAAGCCGGTATGTACGCGCTGGAAAGCCAACTGCTGTCATTCAGCGCCGATACCCTTGAGCATGGCGTGCAGATCTCAACCACGCACAGCTACAGCAGCCAACAACAGCCACTGTTTATCAGCCGCAAAACCTATCTGCTTGATGGTGAGGGGAAACTGCATATCAGCGTAGATGTTGATGTCGCCTGGGGAATACCGGCACCCGCGCGCGTCGGGTTGACCTGCCAGTTGGCAGAAACAGCCGCACCGGTTGAATGGCTGGGCCTGGGGCCGCATGAGAACTACCCGGATCGCCAGCTATCGGCACAGCAAGGGCGCTGGACGCTGCCGTTATCCGCCCTGCACACGCCGTACATTTTCCCCAGCGAAAATGGCCTACGCTGCAATACCCGCCGGTTAACCTTTGGCCGTTGGCAATGGCAGGGCCGTTTCCACTTTGGCCTGAGCCGTTACAGTCAGCGGCAGCTTATGGACACCACGCATCAGCATTTATTGCGCGAAGAAGCCGGTACCTGGCTCAACCTCGACGGCTTCCATATGGGTGTTGGCGGCGATGACTCCTGGAGCCCCAGCGTCAGCCCCGACTTTCTGCTGACGGCGAGCCACTACCATTATGAGGTTACTTGGATGCAGAAATAACCGCTACTACTGCATTTATGAACAGAAATGTTAAAGGCCGGGGAGTGGTTAGCCCCCCGGCCTTAGTTACGTTTCCACGATCATCAATCGATGAACTGTCGGATCAGTTCCAGCAGCGCAACAAGCACTTTCAGAACGATGAGAACTTTATCAATCAAAGTTTTCACCCGTTTCTCCATTAAATGGAGTGAGAACACCCCTGCTTACCCTTACACTGCCTGTCACAGAGGCTGCCCTTCATTGTTAGATGTGGACTGCTTCACTCCGGCCAGAGCACCGGAACCGGCACCACCCGTAATCCAGTCAGGGCTTGAATACGTTTACGCGCATACCAGAGTTCAGCAGTAAACAGAGCTAACCGGCTGATGATACCGACTATATAGCGATTTGAACATGAGAGAGATGTGGCCTATACTGATCGGGTTAGATGTGGACTGCTTCATCACGGTCAGAGTTACCAACTCCGCTCCGGTAAGTAAAAAAACCGACTTCACCAGTCGGTTTTTTTACGCCTGAAACTCACTGATTTCCTTAAATCTCTGAATACCCCCCTAACCTTTCAGCTTCGGATCCAGCGCATCGCGCAGCCCATCGCCCAGCAGGTTGAACGCCAGCACGGTGAGGAAAATCGCCAGGCTGGGGAAGATCGCCACATGCGGCGCGATCACCATATCGGCTCTGGCTTCATTGAGCATCGCGCCCCATTCCGGCGTTGGCGGCTGTGCGCCCAGGCCAAGAAACGACAGGCTGGCGGCGGTGATAATCGAGGTGCCAATGCGCATGGTGAAATAGACCACAATGGACGAAATGGTGCCCGGCAGAATATGCCGCATGATAATGGTCCAGTCAGAAGCGCCGATGCTGCGCGCCGATTCGATGTAGGTCAGGTGTTTCAGTACCAAAGTGTTGCCACGCACCAGGCGGGCAAACGCCGGAATGCTGAAAATCGCTACGGCGACAATCACGTTAGCCATGCCGCTGCCCATGATCGCCACCACGCCAATCGCCAGCAGAATACCGGGGAAGGCAAACAGCACGTCGCTGATGCGCATCACGATGCGATCCCACCAGCCTTCATAATATCCGGCCAGCAAACCAAGCAGCGTGCCGATCGCCCCGCCCACCAAAACCGAAAATACCCCGGCAGCCAGAGAGATACGCGTGCCCATCAGAATGCGGCTGAAAATATCGCGCCCGAGAGAGTCAACCCCCAACCAATGCAGCAACGAAGGGCCGTCGTTCAGCCGATCGTAATCGAAGTAGTTTTCCGCATCATAGGGCACCAGATACGGGGCCAACAACGCCGCAGCCACCAGCAGCAGCACAAACAGCCCGGCCAGTAACGCAATATGCTGCCGCCGGAAACGCCGCCAGAATTCATGCCAAGGCGTACGCACCGCATTAGGATTCACCTGCGGCATGGTTTTCAGTGCGGCATTTCGCCGCCAATGCTTAATCATGCGGCCGCCTATTGGTAGCGAATGGAAGGGTTGATCGCCGCATACAGCATATCCACCAGCAAGTTAATCAGAATAAACTCCAAAGAAAACAGCAGCACTTCGGCCTGGATCACCGGGTAATCACGCATTTCTACCGAATCCACCAGTAAGCGCCCCAATCCCGGCCAGTTGAACACCTTTTCCACCACGATCGAACCACCCAGCAAAAAGCCAAATTGCAGGCCCATCATGGTGACCACCGGGATCATCGCGTTGCGCAGCCCATGTTTGACGATCACCAGCGATTCGCGCACGCCTTTGGCCCTTGCGGTGCGCATATAATCCTCCTGCATCACCTCCACGAACGAGGCGCGGGTAAAACGCGCCATCACCGCGGCCACCGCCGCGCCCAGTGTGACAGAGGGCAGAATATAGTGCCGCCAACTGTCGGCCCCCACCGTGGGCAACCAGCCCAAGTTGACCGAGAATACCTGCATCAGCAGCATCCCCAACGCGAAGGCCGGGAAAGAGATACCTGACACCGCCAGCGTCATCCCCAGCCGATCCGGCCAGCGGTTGCGCCACACGGCGGAAGTCATGCCGATCGTCATACCAAAAATCACCGCCCACACCATGCTGGTGAGGGTTAGCCAGAATGTTGGCATAAAGCGTGAGGCGATCTCTTCACTGACCGGGCGTTTGGACACCATCGACGTGCCGAAATCGCCCTGTAAAATGTTCACGAAGAAACGCACAAACTGCTGCGGCAGCGGTTTATCCAACCCCAGATCCTGGCGCACCAGTTGCACCACCGCTTGGTCGGCGTCCTGCCCGGCCACCAATCGTGCCGGATCGCCCGGCAACAGATGGACAAACAGAAACACCAGCACCGCCACAATCAGCAGCGTCGGGATCAACTCCAGCAGGCGTTTGAGAAAGTAATTAAGCATGCGTATCCGCCTCAGCCCAACCTCCCCCAACGGAAGAGATTGGGCTGGGTGCCTTATTTCAGGTCTGCGTTGTCAAAGTTGAATGACGCATCCGGCATCACATAAAAACCGCTCAACTGCTTGTTATTTGCCGAGAGCAGGCGTTCTGTAACCAGAAAGATCCAAGGCGCATCGGCCCAGATACGATCCTGCACCTGTTGGTACAACGCCTGCCGTTTGGTGCGATCGGTGGTTGCCAGCGCCGCCGCCAGATTCTCATCCACCTGCGGGTTGCTGTAGAATGCGGTGTTGAACTGCTTCGGCGGTGCCGCCTGGGTTGAGAACAGCGGTGACAGCGCCCAATCGGCCTCACCAGTGGACGCCGACCAGCCGGTATAGAACATCCGCACGCCGGTCTCCTTCACGCCCACGCTTTCTACCTGTGCCGCACGCTGGCCCGCATCCATCGCCGTGACCGTCACTTTCACCCCAACCTGCGCCAACTGTTGTTGAGCAAACTGCAACACTTTCTGCGCGGTGCTGTGGTTGTGGGAAGACCATAAGGTGGTGGTAAAACCGTTCGGGTAACCGGCTTCTTTCAGCAGTTCACGCGCCTTGGCCGGATCGTATGGCCAAGGTTGGTAGCGGGTAGCAAAGTCGATCGCCGGTGGCACTGGCCCTTCGGCCGGTACGGCATAGCCTGAAAACGCGACTTTGATCAGCGCATCTTTGTTGATGGCGTAGTTCAGCGCCTGACGCACTTTCGGGTTGTCGAACGGCTTTTGCGTCACGTTCATGCTGATATAGCGTTGCAGAATCGACGGCGCGGCCACCAGATCCAGCTTGGCATTTTTCTCCAGCACGCTGGCCTGCTCATACGGGATTGGGAAGGCAAAGGTCGCTTCACCGGTTTGCAGCATTGCTGCGCGGGTATTGTTATCCACCACCGGGCGCCAGGTGATGGTGTCGAGCTTCGGCAGCCCGGCTTTCCAGTAACCGTCAAACTTCTTCACTTTGACAAAATCGGTCTGGTTCCAGGTTTCAAACAGATAAGGGCCGGTGCCGACCGGATGGAAACCGATCTCCTTGCCGTACTGCTTCAGCGCCGCCGGGGAGATCACCACCGCCGCCGGGTGCGCCAGGTTGTTGATAAACGCTGCAAAGGGGGTTTTCAACACCACTTTGACCGTATCCGGTGCCACTACTTCGGTCTTGTCGATCATTCTGAACAGGTTGTAACGCTTGAGACGATTATCCGGGTTGCTGGCGCGATCCAGGTTGATTTTGACCGCTTCGGCGTTGAAATCGCTGCCATCGTGGAATTTCACCCCCGGATGCAGCTTGATGGTGTAAGTCAGGCCATCTGGGCTCACCTCATAGCTATCCGCCAGCACGTTGACCAGTTTCATGTCTTTATCGAAGCCGAACAACCCTTGATAAAAGGATTTAGCCACCGCCTGCGACAGGGTATCGTTGGCATCGTACGGATCGAGCGTGGTGAAGTTGGAGGCCACGGCAATCACCGCATCTTTGGCAGCCCAGGCCGGGCCAGCGGCCACAGCCAGTAGAGCGGCGGCCAAAACATTGCGTTTGAATCTCTGCATGGTCATATCGTTGTCTCTCCTGAGGCAAGGCTAAAAGGCACCGGCAATGGGATGGTGGGCCACAAAGTGCCCCGGCCCAACCTGCACTAAAGGTGCGGTAACGGGTTCATCGCCCAATGCGCGGATCGGGCTGGGTATTTCATCCACCAGCAGCGGCTGGCGTTGATGAGCATGAGCCGGATCGGCAACCGGCACGGCGGCCATCAGCTTACGGGTATACGCATGCTGCGGGTTTTCAAAT
Source organism: Serratia sp. YWN4 (assembly GCF_055790845.1). Classification (NCBI taxonomy): domain Bacteria; kingdom Pseudomonadati; phylum Pseudomonadota; class Gammaproteobacteria; order Enterobacterales; family Yersiniaceae; genus Serratia; species Serratia sp. YWN4. The sequence continues at coordinate 1,807,382 of NZ_CM147696.1, read as the reverse complement.
ACGCTGCGGCGCGGGCCGATCTCGACAATCTGGCCAAGATACATCACCGCCACGCGGTGGCTGATGCGCTCCACCACCGCCATATCGTGAGAAATAAACAGGAAGGCAATGCCGAACTCACGTTGCAGATCGAGCAACAGATTGACGATCTGCGCCTGTATCGACACATCCAGCGCGGAGACAGACTCATCCGCCACCACCACTTTCGGGTTGAGCGCCAACGCACGCGCAATGCAGATCCGCTGGCGCTGGCCGCCGGAGAACTCGTGCGGATAACGCCGCGCATGTTCCGGTTGTAGCCCAACGCGCTCCAGCAGCCAAGCTACGCGCTTTTCAGCCTCGGCACCGCGCGCCACGTTATGCACCAGCAATGGCTCCATGATCGAGAAACCCACGGTCAAACGCGGATCCAATGAGGCATAAGGATCTTGAAAGATAAACTGGATATCGCGCCGCAGGTGCTGCAACGCCGCTCCTTTGAGCTGATTGATCTGCTGGCCGTTGAAAGTAATGGTACCGTGCTGGCTTTCCACCAGCTTTAACAGCGCGCGCCCGGTGGTGGATTTACCACAGCCGGATTCCCCCACCAGCCCCAGCGTTTCGCCGGGATACAGGTCAAAACTGATGTTTTCCACCGCATGCACACGGCGCGTTACGCGGTTGAGAATGCCGCTGCGCAAGTCAAAGCGCGTGACCAGGTTTTCCACCCGCAGGATCGGGGCCGCTCCGGCCAGCAAGGTGTTCTGCTGTGCGCCATTATCTTCGCTGCCGGGTAATGGGAATTTGGCTGGCAGGTCTTGATCCTTCATCGAACCCAGCCTTGGCACCGCCGCCAGCAGCGCTTGGGTATAGGGCTGTTGCGGCGCGGCAAACAGCGCACGGACTTCGCCCTCTTCTACCTTGGTGCCCTGATGCATCACCAGCACCCGGTCGGCAATCTCCGCGACTACGCCCATATCATGAGTAATAAAGATCACCGCCATCTGCATTTCCTGCTGCAACTCGCGGATCAACTGTAGGATTTGCGCCTGGATAGTGACATCCAGCGCGGTGGTGGGTTCATCGGCGATCAGCAACGCCGGTTTGCACGACAGCGCCATGGCAATCATTATCCGCTGGCGCATGCCACCGGAAAGCTGATGCGGGTAGCGCTCCAGCACATTTTTTGCTTCGGGGATACGCACCAAATCAAGCATATGCAGCGCTTCACGTTTGGCGCTGCGGTGATCCATCTTCTGATGCAGGCGCAAGGATTCGGCAATCTGCTCCCCCACCGGGAATACCGGGTTGAGCGAGGTCATCGGCTCCTGAAAAATCATCGCCATATCAGCACCGCGCAGAGTGCGCAGGGTGCTCTGTTTGGCCTGGGCCAGATCAAGAACCTGATCGTTGCGGCGGCGGAACTGCATCACACCGCTGGTCAGTTCACCACCGCCCTGCTCCACCAAACGCATCAACGCCAGCGAGGTGACGGATTTGCCGGAACCCGATTCACCGACAATCGCCAGCGTTTCACCACGATCCACGTTGAAGGCCAGATTGCGCACCGCCGCAACGGTTTCACCCTCTTGCCGGAATTGCACGCTCAGGTCGCTCACCGCCAGCACGCGCTGCGGCGGCAGGATGATGGAATTAGTCATACAGCGCCCATGGCAAAACGCGCCTGAATATAAGGTTGTTCCTTTTCAGCACTCAATATGGCACGAGTCATTTCGCCATAAATGGCAATCACTGGTTTGCTCATTGAACTGACGTCCTGTGTTAACCCAATTTGCCCAATATCCGCTGGAACCCATGAATAACTATTGTTCTGTCTTTCCCGACTATATTTAGCCCCGCATGTGATGTAAAGCGCAAAGTATCCGCTGCCTCTTGGGCAGACATCTGCTTAGATTATTTTGTACGTTGAAAGAGCTTAATAGAATAAAAACAGCCTGTTATCTCAGCACCTACCGCGTCATGTCATTGCGCCCAGCCAACTGGGCGCGGGCAAAAATATTCAGAACCCCGATCCTGGTTGCAGCAGAAATTCCCGCTCCTCTGGCGTAGATTCCCGGCCTAATATCGCATTACGATGTGGATAACGACCAAAACGTTCAATAATGGCTTTATGACGTAATTCATATTCCAGCCGATCGCGATGATTTAATTCGCTGTACAATACCAACGCCTGTTGATGAATCTGCGCTGATTCGGAATGCATAAACGGCAAATAAAGAAAGCCGCGCTGCTCAATGCTGAGTTGTTCGCATAATCCGCTGGCGATCGCTTCCTGTGCCAATACCAATGCCATACCGTCACAGGAAAAAGCACGCGGTGTGTCGCGAAACAGATTACGGCTGAACTGATCGAGCACGATAATCTCCGCCAACCGCCCTTCGATCGTCGCGCGCCAGTGCGCCAATTCTCCCTGTGCCGCCGCATGCCAAACCTGGCCGAAGCGGCTATGTAACAGACGATCAAAGTCATCATCTTTTTTAAACCACATCACCGGGTCAATCTCGGTAAACCAAAAATCCAGTATCTGTCTGTGCATGGTTGTTTCCTGTTGTTGTCCTCAGGATGGCATCATTCTCCCACCCGACGTTATCTGCCATAATAGCCGCACTTTGCCGAAAAACTCGCGCACGCTGATTACGGAGTTGACTTAATGGATCATTGCCATACTTCTGACCTTATCACCCTTGAGCAGGCACTGGAGACAATGCTCTCCCAGGTTGCGCCATTACAAGAGAGCGAATCCATTGCGCTGACCAGCGCCGCCGGGCGAATTACGGCGGCGGCAGTGATTTCCCCTATCGATGTCCCCCCCTTCGCCAACTCGGCGATGGACGGCTATGCGGTACGCACCAATGAATTAAACGCTAACGCGCTATTACCGGTGGCGGGCAAAGCCTTTGCCGGTGCGCCATTCACCGGCGAGTGGCCAGCCAATACCTGTATTCGCATCATGACCGGTGCCCCGATTCCGGCCGGTGCCGATGCGGTGATCATGCAGGAACAGGCGGAAGTAAGCGATGCTGGTGTGCGCTTCAACGCGCCGGTACGCAGCGGGCAGAATATTCGGCTGGCGGGAGAAGATATCCGCCAGGGAGCAGGCGTCTTACCCGCCGGGGTAAAACTGGGGGCCGCACAACTGCCGCTGCTGGCTTCGCTCGGCGTAGCTAAGGTGCAGGTGATGCGCAAGTTGAAGGTAGCGGTGTTCTCTACCGGTGACGAGTTGCAACCCGTCGGCCAACCGCTGCAAGTTGGCCAGATCTACGATACCAACCGCTTTGCGGTTCGCCTGATGCTAGAACAGCTCGGCTGCACGGTGATCGACTTAGGTATTATCCGCGACGATCAAGACGCACTGCGCGCCGCGTTCAACCAGGCTGATAGCCAAGCGGACGTGGTGATCAGCAGCGGCGGCGTTTCCGTGGGTGAAGCCGATTACACCAAGCAGATGTTGGATGAACTCGGCCAAGTCGGCTTCTGGAAGCTGGCGATCAAGCCCGGTAAGCCTTTCGCTTTCGGCAAGCTGCAACACGCCTGGTTCTGTGGCCTGCCGGGCAACCCGGTTTCTGCCGCGCTGACCTTCTATCAGTTGGTGCAACCGCTGCTCGCCAAGCTGGCTGGGCATAGCGAATGGCATTTACCGGCACGCCTGAAAGCCCGCGCTCTGACGCCGCTGAAAAAATCACCGGGCCGCCTCGATTTCCAACGCGGTATTTTCACCAGCAACGCCGCAGGCGAGTTGGAAGTGAGTACCACCGGCCATCAGGGTTCACACGTATTCAGCTCCTACAGCCAAGGCAATTGCTTTATCGTGCTGGAGCGTGAGCGCGGCTCAGTGGCCGCCGGTGAAATGGTGGATGTCGAACCTTTCAACGCTCTGTTGAGGAGCTGAATATGCTGCCGGAATTAACCGATGCCGAAGCGCTGCGCTATAACCGCCAGATCGTGCTGCGCGGTTTTGACTTCGACGGCCAGGAAAAGCTGAAAGCTGCCCATGTGCTGATCGTCGGGCTCGGCGGGTTAGGCTGTGCGGCGGCTCCTTATCTGGCTGCCGCAGGCGTCGGTCGCTTGACCTTGGTTGATTTCGACACCGTTTCGCTCTCCAATCTACAGCGCCAGATCCTGCACCGCGATGCCCGTATCGGCCTGCCCAAAGTGGACTCGGCGCGCGGTGAGCTGAGCGCGATCAACCCACATATCCGTATCGATACCGTCAATGGTCAACCGGATAAGGCGCTAATTGCTGCCTGCGACGTGGTGCTGGACTGCACTGATAATGTGGCAACGCGCGATCTGCTGAACCGCCTGTGCCATGCGCAGCGTAAACCGCTGGTTTCGGGTGCTGCCATCCGCATGGAAGGCCAGCTCAGCGTGTTTACCTATCAGCCGGAGGAACCTTGTTACCGCTGCCTGAGCCGCCTGTTTGGTGAGAACGCGCTCACCTGCGTGGAGGCTGGGGTAATGGCGCCTTTGGTGGGCACTATCGGTACGCTACAGGCGATGGAAGCGATCAAACTGCTGACCCATTACGGCCAACCGCTGGTGGGGAAATTGCTGATGTTTGACGCCATGAGCATGCAGTTTCGCGAGATGAAACTGCCGAAGGATCCGCAGTGTGAAGTGTGTGGTGGAAACACTGCGTAGTAGCACAACGTCAAACCCGGGAACAAGAGCCGAAGTGCTCATCCGTGCTTATCCTTGGCGGCAAGCACCTGTTTACCTAAATCAGTTAAGCGGTACTTTTGCAGGCGGCTCGTTGGCTTTTCAGGAATAGTCATCTCGATCAGGCCATGACTCACTGCGGGTTGCTGATAATATTCTCTAAAATGCTTTTCATCTTTTAGAATTAAAGCTGACATCAATTCAATACGTCCCATTTCACCGAGCAATACCCTGAGCAATCGTTCGACTTCGGGGGTGACTTCGGGGGTGACTTCGGGGGTGACTTCGGGGGTGACTTCGGGGGTGACTGGCTGGGGAACTTGTTCAACGCCAATAAACCCCATGTGCACAGGCAAACGAATCAAAAAGTAACTGCGTTCATCGTCGGTTTCAAACACCGGGGCAGGTGACCCGTTAGCCTGCATCACTCGCAAAATTTTTGGCACGCCAGTAGAACGACCTTCGGTTAAATCGAGTTCTTTCAAAAACTCACCAATACGGCGATTACGATAGCGGCGACTCACCGCTTTACCTGCTTGCAGATCTTGCATACGGATAGAGCGATCGGGGCCTGGAAAACTCAGCACCATCAGTTCTTCAGCATCAATGCGAATTTCAATGGGTTCGCGGATTTCATAAGAGCGATGATACACCGCGTTCACTACGGCCTCTTCAATCGCCGCCAGTGGGAAATTCCAGAAACGCTCCGCTTGAGGGCGATCCGCATGTTTAAGCACCGCCTCTTTTACATAGTTGCGGTTGATATAGTCCAAAGCATCGCGAGTAATACGCCCTAGTGGGCCTTTAAACACCTTCTCCTCAAAACGGTCACCACCGGCACCGTCGGGAAAATAAACCACATCAATCTGGGTTGCTGGGAAAAACGGCTCTGGTTGCTCATTAAAAAACAGTAGCCCGACATTTTTAGGGAATGCCCTTTCAGCCGGACCACCCACCACATTCATCCTGCGCCCTAAGGCTTCAATGTCTAGCTCGCGAGCTTCGCTTGCCAATTCACTATTAATTTCATGCAGAAAGTCGCGCATCAAATAGGGGGAAAGATCGTTCAGAGTAGCGGTTTGCCGATAGCGGTCATCAAACGGAACGGTAGCCGCCAGGCTTAATAACTCCCGTTCGTCTTCACCTGTTGCCCTAATAGTGCTGGTATGCTTACGCAGGTAATACGCCCAGTCACCCTTTTTATCACTTAAGCTGATTCTGGCTTTATATGGGCGTGTTTCACCACCCGGAGCCCAAAGTACCAAAATGGTTTTACCCTGAATTTGGTAAGCCGCCGTTAATGGATGAAAATGTGGCGCTATGGCTGAATGCCCCAGGTTTAGTAACTCTTTCTGAATGGCATCAATCTGCGTGGGCTCCAACCCTACGGGTGGCAACACGGGCTGACCATTGGCCTCAACAACGCCAATCACCACATAACCACCACCCAAGTTGTGGAAATCATTAGCAAAGGCACATAGGGTATGCAGGATGGACTCAGGATTCCAGCCTTCCTTATACTCAATACGTTCGCTCTCCACCGTGCGGCGGTGAAGGAGATCGTTGATGTTGATGGGGAGATTAGGTGTCATATTTCCCTGCTGGTTTATCGTTAGGGTGGCCTAACGCCAGAATAGTGGTACTCGACAATCAAACAGCATGGGGAGTATCCATGACTACTATACTTTCATTTTTTATGGTTATTGAATGTTTTTTCAGTTTAACTGGCATGATTGGAGATTGAAGGATGGGGTGGTGATTAAGTGCAGGGAACCCTTTGGATCCTGCACCTAATTTACAAAAATCAAGCGTTGTTTATGAAAAACGACGCTGAGGATGCATGAAAGACTTAAGCAATACCCTGGCTACGCAGATAATCTTCGTAGTTGCCGGTAAAGTCGATCACCTTGTTCGGGGTCATTTCCAGAATACGGGTGGCCAGTGAGCTGACAAACTCACGGTCATGGGAAACGAAGATCAACGTACCTTCATACATTTCCAGCGCCATATTCAGCGACTCGATGGATTCCATATCCATGTGGTTGGTCGGTTCATCCATCACCAGAATGTTCGGGCGCTGCATCATGATCTTGCCAAAGAGCATACGGCCCTTCTCACCACCCGACAGCACTTTCACGCGCTTCTTGATGTCGTCCTGGCTGAACAGTAAACGGCCCAGCACGCTACGTACCGCCTGCTCGTCGTCTTTCTCCTGCTTCCACTGGCTCATCCAGTCGAACACCGTCAGTTGATCATCGAATTCGTATTCGTGATCCTGCGCGTAGTAACCGATCCTGGCGTTTTCTGACCATTTCACGGTGCCATTATCCGGCTCAACATCCCCTACCAGGGTTTTCAGCAAGGTCGATTTACCGATGCCGTTGGCACCCAGAATCGCCACCTTCTCACCCACTTCAATCATCAAGTTGAGCTTGCTGAACAGCGGGCCGTTGTCGAAACCTTTGCTCAACGCTTCTACTTCCAGCGCGTTACGGAACAGTTTCTTATCCTGCTCGAAGCGGATAAACGGGTTCTGACGGCTGGAGGCTTTCACCTCCTCCAACTGAATCTTGTCGATCTGGCGGGCACGAGACGTCGCCTGCTTGGATTTGGAGGCGTTGGCGCTGAAGCGGCTAACGAATGACTGCAATTCGTTAATCTGTGCCTTCTTCTTGGCGTTGTCTGACATCAAACGCTCACGCGCCTGAGTGGCTGCTGTCATATATTCGTCGTAGTTGCCTGGGTATACGCGCAGTTCGCCGTAGTCCAGATCCGCCATGTGGGTACACACCATGTTCAGGAAGTGACGATCGTGCGAAATGATGATCATGGTGCTGTTACGCTCGTTCAGCACCTGCTCCAGCCAACGAATGGTATCGATGTCCAGGTTGTTGGTGGGTTCGTCGAGCAGCAGAATTTCTGGATTAGAGAACAGCGCCTGCGCCAACAATACGCGCAGCTTAAAACCTGGGGCGATTTCGCTCATCGGACCGTAATGCTGCTCTACCGGAATACCTACGCCGAGCAGCAGTTCACCCGCGCGGGCTTCAGCGGTGTAACCGTCCATCTCACCGTAGGCGACTTCCAGATCGGCCACTTTATAGCCGTCTTCTTCGCTCATTTCCGCCAGGGCGTAAATGCGATCGCGCTCTTCTTTTACCGCCCACAGTTCGGTGTGGCCCATGATCACGGTATCCAGCACGCTGAACTCTTCGAACGCGAACTGATCCTGACGCAGTTTACCCAGGCGTTCGTTCGGATCGAGGAACACGTTACCGGCGCTTGGCACCAGGTCACCGCCGAGGATTTTCATAAAGGTGGATTTACCGCAGCCGTTGGCTCCGATCAAACCGTAACGGTTACCGCCGCCAAACTTGACGGAAATGTTTTCAAACAACGGCTTACTGCCAAACTGCATAGTGATGTTGTTAGTGCTTAACACAGCGCTCGCTCTTCATATCATAGGGAATGTGATTTGGCGCGCATTATGCCATAACGAAACGCAGATATCGTGGGGAGTTTTGATGAAGATTTGTGCGATGGGGAAGCTGCGGAGATATTTCCTCAAGGAGTATCTCCGCAATGATCAGTATTTTATTCTCGTGGCGGAAACTTGGCGGCGATCATCGCGGCGCTGGGTTGCAGCCCGCCAAGGCTCCATTGCTCTGGCTCATGTTCATCGATTCTGACCCAGACTGACGCTCTGAAAGCCGGATCGCCCCGCCCTTCAATTTCCACCATCAAATCGGTGATACGCTTGAGCAATTCGCTTTTTTGCTCTTCGTTCATAATTCCTTTGATGGTTTGCACATTAACAAAAGGCACGCTAATCTCCTTGCATTGATATAAGTCTGATAATCAGACTCAGAATAAACAAGGTCACTGCTCATGTCAAAAATGCTCCGGATCCCCCCTCTCTCGGCTGAATTATGCGGTTTAGCCCAGGCCGCAGAAACCATCGGCGATCGCTGGACGCTCTTGATCCTGCGTGAAGCCTTCTATGGCGTGACGCGGTTCGAAGATTTACGCGTGGATATTGGCGCATCCAGGCACGCCTTGAGCAGCCGTTTGGCGGCCATGGTTGAAGATGGCTTATTGCGCAAAAACGCCTATCAAGAACCGGGAATACGGGAGCGCCATGAATATGTGTTAACCGAAAAAGGCCGCAGTTTGGGGCCGATCCTGATGGCGTTGATGGAATGGGGGCACAAGTATCTGCTTGGCGATAAGCCCCATGTCATGTTGACAGAAAAAGAAAGCGGCCAGCCACTGCAACAGGTGCTGATAACCCAGCAAGGTAAAATCGTTACGCTGGAACAGGCCCAACTGACACCGATTGTTCAGGCTGGCGCGACAAAGCCGCTTTAATAATTTTGGGTAAGTGCTATCTTCAGGTTCGCCCCAGACTTCTACTTCTGATGAAAGTGCTGACTATCTGCCGGTGCCTGTTCGCGCGGTTCCAGCCCATAGTCACGCACCACATCAGCCACCCGCAGCCGATAATATTCCAGCACGTCGTGCCGCCCGCGTGCCTGCGCCTTACGGTGCTGCTCCAGATTACGCCACTGCTGCACCGCCGCTTCATCGCGCCAGAATGATAACGACAGCAATTTTTGTGGATCGCTCAGGCTCTGAAAGCGCTCAATAGAAATAAATCCGTCGATTTCTGCCAATAGCGGCTTCAGTTCAGCCGCCAGATTAAGATAGGTTTCTCGCTGCCCTTCGGCAGCCTGCAATTCAAAAATGACCGCGATCATCATCACTCCTCAACAGTAAAAAATTCCGGCACATGCGCATTCTGCGAAACGCGCCAGCGAAAGTGGGCCAATAATTCTGGCTCAAGATTGAGCGCCAATAAATGACGAATGCCGCTCAAGGCAATAGATTGCGCCCAATCGGACCCAGGACACTGATGGCTGCCGCAGCCGAAGGCAAAACTTTCTTCAGCCGTCTTCAACGGAATCAGCACCACTTGCCCAACCGTCAACCGCTTACCAGCCAGTTCGGTCTCACGCAACGCAAAACGGCGAGTGGTGTGAATCGGCGGCGTTTCCTGTAGCACGGCAGCGAGGCCATCTTCCGCTGCCACATCCCGTTCCTGCATCAATAACAGCGTTTGCCCTAATAATCCGGCGGTGCCCTCACAGGCCTGAAAAAACAGCCCGATGGCATTGGCGATCGCCACCGAACGATCGCCAATATGTTGGCACAAGCGGGTGAATAATGGGCCATCGGCAGTCTGCATCCACTCATGCAATTTTCCGGCGGCAACGGCACCGCACGCCATCTGCTGCTCGCTGCCGCCAGGGGCGATGCAGCGTATAAAATCCAATACATTATCCACCAGCGCCGTACGTTCCTGATAGGCAACGCCCAGCATCTCCGCCAATACGCCAATCGGTAAGGCGTAATTGAAACGGGTTAGTTGCTCGGCCGTGAGCGCGCCGGGGGCCAATTGTTGTGCCACCCGAGTCGCTACCTGGCGAATCTCATTATCACTGAACGAGGTTAACACCGTGCTGATGGCAGCCTTCAGCTCACTGTGCCCAGCATCGTCACGCATGCGAACCAAGGCGGCAAACACAAGTTGCGCCGGGGTGTTAAGCAGCGCCATCGGCACGGGTTCATGTGGCGGGCGCACGCCAAGATCGGCATGAGTCAAGGCTTCACGTACCGCTTGCCGCGTGACAACGGAAAAGGGGCAGACCGTCATGAGATATTTCCTTCAGGTTAAACAGAGGAATTGGCATTGTGGCGTTAGACGAACGATAACACTTCGCTTATGCTCGAAATATGAATGATACCGATATTGAAGATCGCCTCGCGGCGTTAACCGCTGCCATCGCTGACCATACGCGAGCACGCATGCTGTGCCTGCTGATGGATGGCCGCGCCTATACGGCCACCGAACTGAGCGCGGCGGTGGATGTGGCTGCCTCAACCGCCAGCAATCATCTGGCACGCCTACAAGAACAACGCCTGATCGCCTGCGTGAAGCAAGGGCGCTACCGTTTTTACCGCTTAGCTGGTCAGCCAGTGGCCGATGTACTGGAAACCCTGATGGCGCTGGCTGGCGTTGAGCGGCCGGTCGTAAAAAGCACCACGCCAACCTCATTACGCTTTGCCCGCACCTGCTACGACCATATGGCGGGCGAAGTCGCCGTTCTGTTGCATAACCGCCTGTTTGAGCTGGCATGGTTGACCGGCGACAACGACTATCAGCTCAGCAACCAGGGGCAAACAGCCTTGGCACAGTTGGGTATCGACTGTTCCCCGGTGCTTTCTCGGCGGCGTTTTGCCTGCGGTTGCCTGGACTGGAGCGAACGCAAAGCCCACCTTGGCGGCGCACTCGGTGCCGCACTGCTAGCTGGGTTCGAAAAGCGTGGCTGGATCCAGCGCCAACTTGACAGCCGCGCACTGCAATTCACTGCGGCGGGTAAAAAGGCGCTAATCGCACATTTTGGCATATCCGTTTAACCCGATAACAGGCTAGGTTTACAGCCTGATTCATTGAGTATCCTGTTTGCGAATCCGTAAAACCTGAGGAGTGACCATGTTTGATCAAGCCCAATTCCCCATTACTCAACGCTGGCCTGCTAAGCACCCTGATCGATTACAGCTCTACTCGCTGCCAACGCCGAATGGGGTGAAAGTGTCCATCATGCTGGAGGAGATCGGTTTGCCTTATGAGGCACATCTGGTTGATATCGGTAACAACGAAACCTGGACGCCGGAATTCCTGTCGCTGAACCCGAACGGTAAAATCCCGGCAATCATCGATCCCGATGGCCCCGGCGGCAAACCGTTCGAACTGTTCGAATCTGGCGCGATCCTGCTGTATCTGGCAGAGAAAAGCGGCAAGTTCTTACCGCAAGATGCTGCGTTGCGTTATGAAACTATCCAGTGGGTCTTCTTCCAAATGGCGGCGGTTGGCCCAATGTTCGGCCAGCTTGGCTTTTTCCACAAATTCGCCGGGCGCGAATATGAAGACAAGCGGCCGCTGGAACGCTACCAGAAAGAGTCCAAGCGCCTGCTCGGCGTGCTGGAAAGCCGCTTGGCTGGGCGCGATTGGATCATGGGTGCCGATTACACCATTGCCGATATTTCACTGCTCGGCTGGGTACGCAACCTGATTGGTTTCTATCAGGCACGTGAACTGGTGGAATTCGACAGTTTCCCACTGGTCGGCCAATGGCTGGAGCGCGGATTAGCCCGGCCAGCGGTGCAGCGTGGAGTGAATATTCCTGCCCGCGAAGCCTAACGACGCTTGGGGATAGCCAAACGGGCTATCCCTTCTCACAGATATCTTTGGACCAGGCTCTGCCAGATCTGCTGTCACTGATACCCTGGTCGATTTATTCCCTTCCTCCCTGTAGAGCATTTTTCGCCACGCGGAATTCCCCAGTTAGCACTTGCGTCACCTGTCATGCAGGCCTATTATCAAAGAATAAACTTGGATTATTAATCTTATTTTACTGTGACCTGAATGTCGTACCTGCGGGAGGATTTAAACAATGGATCGTGCCAATATCATTCACGACTTGATGGACTGGATAGAAACACATCTGGATCAACCGCTGCTGCTGGACAACGTGGCAGCAAAATCGGGCTACTCCAAATGGCACTTGCAACGCATGTTCCGCAGTACCACCGGTCATGCACTTGGCAGTTACATCCGCGAGCGCCGTCTCTCGCAGGCCGCGCAGGTTCTACGCGCCACCCCTCGCTCGATTCTGGACATCGCCCTGCAATTTCACTTTGATTCCCAGCCTTCATTTTCGCGGGCATTCAAAAAGCAGTTTGGCGCAACCCCTGCGGTCTATCGCCGTACGTCACCACCAAGTGTGGCTGAATCATATCCACAGAACAACAGTTACCATAACGAATCACCCGGCCTGCATCTGTTGTACAGCGGCAAATGTACCGATGGTAAATGCACCCAATGGATGGGGCAGCGCTGAGCGACTTTCATAGCAAAAGGGACGCAGTCAGACTACGTCCCTCTAACTTGATATGCCGGAATTTGAAGGCATAACTCTCCCTATTTATACAGCGCCGCCGTGCCGTAAACGTGGTTATTCACTGAAACCGACGTAATGCGGTAAGCGCTGGCCCCTTGCTGCTGAGCTTCAGCGGCGATCATCTGTTCAAAACCACTCAACGTGGTTGCCTGGCTGGAAACCACGCCGATTTTTTGTAACTTTTGCGCATCAATGGCACTCACCGGAGTAGCGGCCAGAGCGGTACTGCCAATACAGGCCAGAACTACGGCCAAAATGATGTTTTTCATAATAAACCTCTCGATAACTGGAAATGATCGGCGGCCTAAGCCGCCGGATCTTGGCTAGGATTTACTGGCTCATTGCATCTTTCTTCATTTCATCTTTCTTCATGGCATCCTTAGCCATATGATCTTTCTTCATTTCATCTTTCTGCATGGCATCTTTGGCCATATGGTCTTTCTTCATGTGCTCTTTTTTCATACTGTCCTTAGCCATATTGTCTTTGGCCATGCCGTCGTGGGACATTTGGCTCATCTCATCCTTTTTCATGCCATCGTGGCTCATGCTGTCTGCTGCATAAACCCCGGAGACACCCAACATCAACGCGCTACACATCATCATTGCGAATAACTTTTTCATGATATTTCCTTTGGTTATTTAGAAGGCACCGTTCAGTGCATGGAGTTATTTAGAGCAGCGATCAACTGCCGCCAAACCAGTTGTAACCTTGATCTTCCCAGTAACCTCCAGGGAAGCGATTGGTGACCTCGATCACCTGAATATGTTTCGGATTTTTGTAACCCAATTTGGTAGGCATACGCAGCTTCATCGGGTAGCCGTATTTACGCGGCAGGATTTGCCCGTCATAGGTCAACGCCAGAATAGTCTGCGGATGCAGCGCAGTGGCCATATCGATGCTGGTGTAATAGTCGTCAGCGCATTTAAAACTGACATATTTGGCATTAAGATCGGCACCAATCGCTTGCAGGAAGGCGGCAAAAGGCACCCCGCCCCATTTACCGATGGCACTCCAGCCTTCAACGCAAATATGGCGCGTGACCTGGCTGATTTGCGTCATTTTGTGCAGTTGCGGCAGCGTCCAGGGCTGTTTGTGCAGCACCAGACCAGCCACTTCCAGCTTATAGTCGTCGCCGTTGATCTCTGGAGCTTCATCCTCGGCATAAAACGCGTTGAACGGGAATGGCCGGGTCATCATTGATTCCGGGTAGACCGGTGCCAGATGATCGGCATTAAACAGCCAGCCCTGTACCCGATCGTTAAACCGTGAAATCCGGCTCAATGCCTGCTCTACATGGGTGTTATCACTCAGATCGCACCCGGTAAGCATTGCGATGCCCCCCAGCGTCAGCCCATTGCGCAAAAAGCGACGGCGGGATGAGGATTCGAGCTGGCGTGCCAGCAGGCGCTGCGCTTCTTTAACTAGGCTCTGATCTTCTTGCAGGCTAATTGGCTGTTTTTCTGTTTTCATCGCATATTCCTTAGCGCCCACGCAGCATGGCAAGCAGAGTGCGGGGCACCAGTGCCACCATCACCAGATGGATCACCACAAACCCTACCAGCGCCGACATGGCAAAAAAGTGGATATAGCGGGCCATGTCATAACCACCCAGCAGCGTGCGCAGCAGGGGAAACTGCACCGACTTCCACACCACCAGCCCGGAAAGCACGATCAAGATGCTGACGACTATCACAAACAGGTAGGCCGCACGTTGTACCATGTTGTAGTGGCGCAAATCGGCATGTTGCAATTTGCCGCGCAGCGCCGCCCACAGATCGATAAAGAATTGACGTGGGCTGAGCGGCCAATACTGGCGTTTAAAACGGCCGCTAAACAGGTTAATCAGCAAATAACACAGGCCGTTGAGGGCAAACAGCCACATCCCGGCGAAGTGCCACTGCAATGCGCCGCCTAACCAGCCTCCCAAGGTTAATTCATTAAAAAATCTGAAGTTAAACAACGGTGAGGCGTTGTAGATCCGCCAACCGCTGGTGACCATAATCAGCATCGCCAACGCATTCAGCCAGTGCGTCAACCGCAGCCACAGCGGGTGGATAAGGCTGGTTTTCTCTGGCGTGATCGACATACTCATGGTGTCTCTCCTGGCAGAACCTGTTTCGGTGAATTAAGTATTAGCCATATTTGTTCCCCAATACCTCACGTAAAGTTAAATAAAATGTGACAACTCTGATGGCAGGGGTTGTGTAGACTTCAGTAATGGCTAAAAAACGCGGTGGGAAGAATGGATAAGGCAAAACGCATTTTGATCGTCGAGGACGATGCCAATATCGCCGAACTGTTGCAGTTGCATCTGCGCGACGAAGGTTATGACATCAGCCACGCCGCCGATGGCAACCTGGGTATGGCGATGCTGGAACAAGGCGGCTGGGACGCCCTGATCCTCGATCTGATGCTGCCGGGGATTGATGGGCTGGAAATCTGCCGCCGTGCACGCAACATGACGCGCTATACCCCGATCATCATTACCAGCGCACGCTCCAGCGAAGTTCACCGGGTGTTGGGGCTTGAGCTGGGTGCTGACGATTATCTCGCCAAGCCCTTCTCGATGCTGGAACTGGTGGCACGAGTCAAGGCGCTATTCCGCCGCCAGGAAGCGATGACACGCAACCTGCGCATGGAAGCGGGCACCTTGAGTTTCCACGGGCTGATCGTCGATCCTATCGCCCGTGAGGTGCATCTGAACCAGCAACCGGTAGAGCTGACGCCGCGCGAATTCGACCTGCTGTATTTTTTCGCCCGCCATCCGGGCAAAGTGTTCTCGCGCCTCAGTTTGCTGAATCAGGTGTGGGGATACCAGCATGAAGGTTATGAACATACCGTCAATACGCATATCAACCGGCTGCGGATCAAAATCGAAAGCAACCCGGCTGAACCCGAGCGCATCCTCACCGTCTGGGGCATGGGCTATAAATTCGCGGCCACGCCGCAAGAGTGAATCATGAAAAATCTCACGCTCACACAACGCCTGACGTTGGTTTTCGCACTGCTGCTGCTGATCTGCTGTTCGATCTCCGGCGTATTGCAGGTGCGCAGCAGCACCCAATACAGCCAGGCGGTGATTCAACGGCTTTCTGCCAATCTGGCGTTGCATATTGCCACCAGCAATCCACTGCTGAGCCCCAAAGGATGGGACGACCACTCGGTGCATACCCTGTTTGATCGCCTGATGGCGGTCAACCCGAGCGTGGAAGTTTACCTGCTGGATAAACAAGGCAATATCGTTGGCAATGCCGCGCCTGCCGGGCGCCTGAAACGGCAGAAAGTCGATCTAGCTCCCATCCAGGCGCTGCTGAGCGGGGCAAAAATGCCGATTTATGGTGACGACCCACGCAACTTGAACGCCAACAAAGTGTTCAGCGTTGCCCCGCTGAAGGTCAACGGTGAGATCGAAGGCTACCTGTATGTGGTGCTGCTCGGTGAGGATTACGATGCCTTGGCCAACAATGCGCAGGTGAATTCCGCACTTTATTCGGCGCTGTGGTCAATGGGGCTGGTCGTGCTGTTCGGGCTGCTGGCGGGGGCTTTTGCCTTCCGTTGGGTAACTCGCCCGATCCGCCACCTGACTCAGCAGGTCAGCGAACTGGACAGCGACGGTATCGCCGCCTTGCAGGCTTACGCTAATAACACTCCTGAGAGTAGCGGCCACGACGAAGTCAGCCAGTTGCAACAAGCCTTTCGCCGTATGGCGCAGCGGATTGCCGAGCAGTGGCAGGCACTGTCACAGCAGGATCAGCAACGGCGCGAGTTTATCGCCAATATCTCGCACGATCTGCGCACGCCGCTCACTTCGCTGCATGGTTATCTGGAAACGCTGTCGGTGAAATCGGCCAGCCTGGCGGAAACCGATCGCCAACGTTATCTGGAGATCGCACTGGCACAAAGCCGCAAGGTAGGCCGGTTGGCGCAGGAACTGTTCGAACTGGCGCGGCTGGAATATGGGGTAGTAAAACCGCAGAAGGAACCGTTCTCACTCAGTGAATTGGTACAAGATGTGTTCCAGAAGTTTGAGCTGGCCGCCGAAGCGCGCCAACAGCAGCTGCGTGCCGATATTCAGCCGGGGATCCCACTGGTGAATGCCGATCTGAGCATGATGGAGCGGGTGTTGACCAATCTGCTGGACAACGCTATCCGGCATACGCCTCAAACCGGCGAAATCACCATCCGCCTATGGACACAGGGCAATAAGGTGATGGTACAGGTGAACGACAGCGGGCCGGGGATCCCACAAGAATTACGTGCAGATCTGTTTATCCGCCCGTCAATCCTGAATAACGCCCGCCGCCACGCCGGAGGTTTGGGTTTGATGATTGTAAAGCGCATCCTGCAATTACATGACAGCGATATCACACTAGTGGAACAACCGCACGCAGGTGCCTGTTTCCGTTTTTCGGTTCCGGTGTACTGAGCGCAACGGCGGCAATTGTCGTCGTTATATGTCATTCAAGGTAACGGTAACGCTCTGTGACAATCAACCGTTATTCAGTTTATACCGTTAACTTTAATACCGTAATCTTGGTGGCAAATATAGAAAGAATATAGCAAAAAAAAGAGTCGTTACCCGGCATTTATAAAGGGTAATAGCGGGTACGGAATACCAGAATAAGGCGCATAAAATCCGCCTGATTTAACTGTAGCTTGCGCATAATATTAAGCTTATGGGTACTGACCGTTTTGTAGCTGCGTTGGGTAACATCGGCAATACGCTGAGGATCGGCACCGCTCGTCATCAGAGCCAGAATACGCCATTCGCTGTGCGAAAGCGGCTGTATCGGTTGCCCTAGCAGGCTCTGGATAGATAGACTGCGATACCCCTTGATATCAATAGCGGTAGACAGGCAATCCAGATCATCACGTTTGGACACCAAGGACAAGTGAGGCTCCATTGCCAGAATAGCAAGAATGCCAGTATGCGTAATATCGGTGAATATCACAAAAGCAGCATCCGGCCAGAATACTCTGGAGGTTAAAACAAATTGAGTAACGTTATACAAGTTTTCAGAATGGCTATAGAGCTCCATGATAACGGTTTGTTTCTCGTTATCACCCAGCGCAATTTCTATTTCTTTCAGGTGTTGAAAACTGCAAGTGCGAGTATGCTCAGGATCAATCAGCGTCTGTAATCCTTTTCTCACCCAAGGAGAAGGATCAAAAAAAATGAAATCACCTTCATAAGTAGCTTTCTTCATAACAAATTACCATCGAATAACTGTAAGAATATTGGAAAAAACGCAAAGCATAGCCTCTTGAATGCCAAAATATAAAAGGGCATTTTTTAATGCGCTGCATTGAGATTAATTATTTGATTTTAATAGTGTGTTCTTGGTGGCATATTCCATTTCCCCTGCTGGTGTTTCATCCTGACACCCGATGATAATGATTACATTAGCGGTGAGTTTTCACTTTCCAACCCGGAGCAAATTTCTACTTTATGCTCACGAAGAACCTTACAGCGCAGAAAAAACAGCCTGGAGATACCGGATATATACGACTTAACCTGATTACTACGTACCAGCAGCAGATACTCATCTGCATTGCACTGCACTTTTTGCAGCTCGGCGTAAGCCAGAACATCATCACCAACGCCGGTATCTGCCGAGGTTGACATGAACACCTTACACTCGCCTGCCTTGCCCAAATACGTTTCCTCACGGGAAACCGAGCTAAAGCTATAAATGGCAATACCGCTAATCACAACAAAAACAAACGCCAGAATTCCCCAACCGTAATGAATATGTCTCGCTGGTGAAGAACGAGCCGTTGCTGACAGTGGTTTCACCTCCGTATGCACCGTGGGTTTGGCTAACGGTACATCGTCGCTAACAAACGCCTCATCCTCTTTTTTACAGATTTCCACCTGTATTTCGTGCCGCAACATAAAGCCCACTTTAGGCACGGTAACAATAACCTCATCATCAATGCCTAATGCCTTGATCACTCTGCGTAATTTACTGACACACTGATTAAGATTATTGTTGCTGGAGACCATACCGTAGTCATCCCATACTTTCTTGAATATCACTTCTCGGCTAACAGCATCGCCATGGTGGGCAATCAACAACTGCAACAGACGTTTTGAAGGATTCGAGATAGGTAAGGGCTCATCGGAGAAATCACACAGGCTCAACGCTCCGTTATCAGCGTCGAAAAGAATACGGTCATTAAATCTATATTTCATGTTATTCACGGGTTTTCACTATAAGAACAGCCTAATCCTGGCATCTGTTGTTAATAAAGCATTAACTAAAGTGTAAAAAGCTAACTTTGGTAAATCCTACTTTATACTTTGGTATCAATGTCTTAACACCAAAGAGGACTATCTTGTTTTTTTCCTTCCTTGGAGTAAGAATTTTCTCATAACCCGAGCCAAAGGTTATACAAACACGCCGCACATTGATATATTTATATATGAAACAATCAAAAGTTAGATTTTTATTTTGTAAATAACAATTTTTAAGCTCAAAACAGATATAAATCATCTGTTTAAGTAAATTTTAATGTAAAAATAGTGATGCTTTAAGAAGTGAGATCTTTTGCTTTACGAAAAAATGAGAGCAAATAGCGGTTTCAAACGGGGCTTATGCTTTGAAATCAATGTGGTTCAGTGTTGAAAACGCTCAAGTGAAAATAGAAATCTTCGAATTCTCTCTCCAAAAACGTCACTTCATCTCGCAGATCGATGACAAAATATTAACAAAGGAAATTAAGCTGGGCAGTCACTGCGATTACACAAGTAATAGGCTGTGTCCCTTGATGGCATGTGGGTGTCACTGGTGGGCCAATGAAGGGACAATGCCTCATAAATGTTGGTCAAATATTGGCCATCAGCAGCGAAATATTCGCCTGCGTAATCGCTTCCTGTGCCGCTTCCGGTAGATTGCCATCGGTGATAATCGCATCAAATACCGCGATCGGCAGCGCCAGATAGGTGGCCACCTTGCCATATTTGGACGTATCGCTCAGCAGGATACAGCGGCGGCTCGCTTCAACAATCGCCTGCTTCACCACCACCTTATCTTCATTGGGCGTTGACAGCCCACGCATACTCCACGAAGAAGCCGAGATAAACGCCAGATCGATAAACAGGTGACCCAATGCCTGGGCCGCTGCGGCCCCCACGCAGGAACGGTTTTCACGGCAGACGGTTCCACCGGTGTGGATCAGCTTGCATTGGCTGTGTTCAAGCAGGTAAGCCGCGATCACAAAATCGTTGGTCACCACGGTGATATCGTCACGATCGCCAATCTGCCGGGCCAGGGCCAGCGTGGTGGTGCCCGCATCCAGATAAATGCAGCTGTTAACCGGGATCTGGCGCGCGGCCAGTTGCCCAATCGCCGCTTTCTGCTGGCTGAACATGCCCTCTTTATCTTGATGCGAAGGTTCTGTTGCCACCCGTTCAGCCGACTGTACGCCACCAGAAACGGTAATCACGGTGCCTTGTTCTTCCAGTTTTTGCAGATCGCGCCGGATAGTCATATGCGACACCCCCAGCCTTTCGGTCAGTTCGGCGATGCTGACCACGCCGCGCTCAGATACCAGCGCTAAAATTTGTTGGTGGCGTTCAACAGGTATCACGATTCCCTCTCAATAACCGCAGTGATAATAATTGTGATTTTACGTCAATTTTCGTGCAGAGAAAGCAAAGCTTTCCAGGCTGTGAAGCCCATCATAATCACAAAAAACATTTAAAAGCATTATGTTAAGGAAAGTTTCTGCTATGTATGGCCTTTTTCTTTATTGTTAATAATTGTGAAGATGATCACCGATAACCGCCGCTAGAACGCTTACATTTAACACAACAAAACAAATAATCACTAAAATTAACAGGAGTGTTTTATGACACAGCCAGGAAATTATTCAGTTTGCATCGTCGGCTTGGGCTCTATGGGCATGGGGGCAGCAAAGTCGTGCATTAATGCCGGGCTCACCACTTATGGTGTCGATCTCAACCCACAGGCGTTGGCCACTCTGCAACAGGCCGGGGCCAAGCAGGCAGCCACCAGCGTGGCAGGATTTGCGGCTGAACTGGATGCCGTGCTGCTGCTGGTGGTCAATGCGGCACAGGTGAAACACATTCTGTTTGGCGACCACGGCCTGGCAGCACAGCTTAAACCCAACACGCCGGTGATGGTGTCTTCCACCATTGCCGCCGCCGATGCCAAAGAGATCGAACAGGGGCTGAAAACCTTCGGCCTCAACATGCTGGATGCCCCGGTTTCCGGCGGCGCAGCCAAGGCCGCAGAAGGCCAGATGACGGTAATGGCATCAGGCAGTGAAGCCACCTTCGCCCAGTTGCAACCGGTCTTGGACGCCGTCGCCGGTAAAGTCTACCGCATCGGAGAAGAAATCGGCCTGGGTGCTACGGTAAAAATCATCCACCAACTGCTGGCAGGGGTGCATATTGCCGCCGGGGCCGAAGCGATGGCGCTGGCGTCACGCGCCGGTATCCCGCTGGACGTGATGTACGATGTCGTCACCCACGCCGCCGGTAATTCCTGGATGTTTGAAAACCGTATGCGCCACGTAGTGGACGGCGACTATACGCCAAAATCCGCCGTGGACATCTTCGTTAAAGACCTCGGGCTGGTGGCCGACACCGCCAAGGCGCTGCACTTCCCGCTGCCGCTGGCCTCCACGGCATTCAATATGTTCACCTCCGCCAGCAATGCCGGTTATGGCAAAGAAGACGACAGCGCGGTGATCAAGATTTTTTCTGGCATCAACCTGCCAGATAACAAGAGGAACGCATAATGCTGCTCGGAGTGATTGCCGATGATTTTACCGGCGCGACCGATATCGCCAGCTTCCTGGTAGAAAACGGTTTACCCACCGTCCAACTGAACGGCGTACCGCAGGACGATGCGCCAGTGAGCGCCCAAGCGGTGGTGATCAGCCTGAAATCACGCTCTTGCCCGGTCGATCAGGCGATCGAACAATCGTTGCAGGCGCTGGCCTGGTTGCAACGCCAAGGCTGCCGCCAGTTCTACTTCAAATACTGCTCCACTTTCGACAGCACCGCGCAGGGCAATATCGGCCCGGTGACCGATGCTTTACTTGATGCGCTGGGCGAACAACAAACGGTGATCTCCCCCGCGCTGCCGGTCAACGGACGCACGGTGTATCAAGGGTACTTGTTCGTGATGGATCAACTGCTGTCTGAATCCGGCATGCGCAACCACCCGGTCACGCCGATGACCGATAGCAATCTGTTGCGGCTGATGGAAGCGCAGGCAACCGGGCGCTGTGGGCTGGTGAATACAGCGGAGATGGATCGCGGTGCTGGTGCGGTAAAAGAAAAACTACAGCAGTTAGCGCAGCAAGGCGTGCGCTATGCGGTGCTGGACACCCTGAATGAGCAGCATTTGCTCACCCAAGGGGAAGCGCTGAAAACCATGAAGCTGGTGACCGGCGGTTCCGGGCTGGCGATCGGCATTGCCCGCCAATGGGCGCAACCGGGCCTGGAAAAAGCCCAGTCAGCCGGTGCGCCGCAGGGTAACAAAGCCGTGGTGCTTTCCGGCTCCTGCTCAACCATGACCAACAAACAGGTCAACCGCTATCGCCAACAGGCTACGGCGCAGGCTATCGACGTGGCGCGCTGCATCAATACTACCGATCGCAGCGCCTATGCCGCCGAACTCAGTCGTTGGGTGGAGCAACATGCAGCAGCCGAACTGGCCCCGTTGCTGTACGCCACCGCCGAACCGGAGCAGTTGCAACAGACTCAGCGGCAATATGGCGTTGAAGCGGCCAGCCTGGCGGTGGAAGCGCTGTTTGCTGACGTGGTCGCACGCCTGCGCCAACAGGGATTCAGCCGCTTTATCGTCGCGGGCGGTGAAACCTCCGGCGTCGTTACCCAGGCGCTGGGGATCCGCGGGTTCCATATCGGCCCCTGTATTTCGCCCGGTGTACCTTGGGTGCGTGCTATCGAACAACCTGTCTCACTGGCCCTGAAATCGGGCAATTTCGGCGATGAAAACTTTTTCGCCAGAGCACAAATGGAGTTTCCTGTATGACGACCACCGTTGGCCAACCTTCGGCCGCCGAGCAGCAGGCCAGAGAAGAAATGGTGCGTTTGGGCGCTTCTTTCTTCCAACGCGGCTACGCCACCGGTTCAGCGGGCAACCTGTCGCTGCTGCTGCCGGATGGCACCCTGCTGGCTACCCCCACCGGTTCTTGTTTAGGGGAGTTGCAGGCCGATCGGCTGTCAAAAGTCAGCCTGAGCGGTGAGTGGATCTCTGGTGATAAGCCGTCAAAAGAGATCAGCTTTCACCGTGCGCTGTATCAGCACAACCCGGCTTGCAAGGCGGTGGTGCATCTGCACTGCACTTACCTTACCGCCCTCTCCTGCCTGCAAGGGTTGGATACGGAAAATGCCATCAAGCCCTTTACTCCTTATGTGGTGATGCGCGTCGGTCAAGTGCCGGTAGTGCCTTACTATCGCCCTGGCGATCTACGGCTGGCGGAAGATCTCGCCAAGCTGGCACCGGCGTATAAAGCGTTCCTGCTGGCCAACCATGGGCCGGTCGTCACTGGCGAAAGCCTGCGCGAAGCAGCAAATAATACCGAAGAAATGGAAGATGCGGCGAAGCTGATTTTCACCCTCGGCAACCGCCCGATTCGTTATTTAACCGATGATGAAATTGCCGAGTTACGGAGCTGAAAAATGCCAAAATTTGCTGCCAATCTATCGATGATGTTTACCGAACTGCCGTTTCTGGATCGCTTTGCCGCCGCCGCGGCTGCCGGATTCAAAGCGGTAGAGTTCCTGTTTCCGTATGAATATCCGGCCGATCTGCTGGCAGAAAAACTGCGCCAGCATGGGCTGCAACAGGTGCTGTTCAATACCGCCCCTGGCGATACCGCTGCCGGTGAGTGGGGGTTGGCGGCACTGCCCGGCCGCGAAGCAGATGCCCGCGCAGATATTGATCGAGCGTTGGAATACGCGATTGCACTGCAATGCCCATGCGTACACGTGATGGCGGGCGTGGTGCCACCGGATGAGGAGATTGCCCGTTACCGGGAAACCTTCATCAGCAATCTGCGCTATGCCGCCGATAGCTTCGCTCCCCATGGCATCAAGGTGTTGATCGAAGCGCTCAGCCCGCCGGTGAAACCCAACTATCTGTTCTCCAGCCAGCATCAAGCGGCGGATCTGGTTGCTGCGATCGATCGGCCAAACGTCTTTGTCCAATTCGACTTCTTCCATGCGCAATTGGTGGACGGCAACATCAGCAATCTGGTCACCTCGCTGGCCGGGCGCTATGCCCATATCCAGATTGCTTCGGTGCCGGATCGCAACGAACCCGATAGCGGAGAGCTGAATTACCCTTGGCTGTTCGCGCTGCTGGACAAGGTGGGTTATCAGGGCTGGATCGGCTGCGAATATAAACCGCGTGGTGAAACCAACGCCGGGCTCGGCTGGGTGAAGCCGTACCTGTAAAGCGGGCAGTTCACCAACACCAGTGATTAACAACATAAAAATCAAACGCACCCGTATCGCCTTAGGGCGATCGCGGTGCCGGACTCTTATCAGAATAAAGGCGCTACCATGTCTACCTCTATGCTACTGATCATTGCCCTACTGGGTGTATTGCTGCTCCTGCTGATGGTGATCAAGGCCAAAGTTCAGCCGTTCGTCGCCCTGCTGGTTGTCAGCCTGTTAGTCGCGCTGGCCAGCGGCATCCCGACCGGTGAAGTGATGAAAGTGATGACCGCCGGTATGGGCGGCGTGCTGGGTTCAGTAACCATTATCATCGGTCTGGGTGCAATGCTCGGCAGGATGATCGAACACTCCGGCGGTGCCGAATCGCTGGCGCAACGCTTCAGTAAAGCGCTGGGGCCAAAACGCACCATCGCCGCGCTGACCATTGCCGCCTTTATCCTGGGTATCCCGGTGTTCTTCGATGTCGGCTTTATCATTCTGGCACCGATTATCTACGGCTTTGCCAAAGTAGCCAAAGTCTCACCGCTGAAATTCGGCCTGCCGATGGCGGGCGTAATGCTGACGGTACACGTTGCCCTGCCGCCGCACCCCGGCCCGGTGGCGGCGGCAGGGTTGCTGCACGCGGATATCGGTTGGCTGACCATTATTGGCCTGCTGATCTGTATTCCAGTAGGGGTTATCGGTTACTTTGCGGCGAAGTACCTGAACCGCAAAGCCTATCCGCTTTCTATTGAAGTGCTGGAGCAGCTACAGTTGGCTGCGCCGGAATCCACATCTGACAGCAAAACACCGCTCAGCGATCGCATCAACCCGCCAAGTGCCGGGCTGATTGCCGCGCTGATCGTCATTCCTATCGCCATCATTATGCTCGGCACCGTTTCAGCCACGCTGCTGGAACCGGGTTCGGCGCTGCGTGACGTGCTCTCTTTGATCGGTGCACCGGCCGTGGCCCTGATGATCGCCCTGCTGCTGGCGTTCTACTTCCTGGCAATGCGCCGTGGCTGGAGCCTGCAACACACCAGTGACATCATGGGCGCTGCGCTGCCTACCGCGGCGGTGGTGATCCTGGTCACCGGTGCCGGTGGCGTGTTCGGTAAAGTGCTGGTGGAATCCGGCGTCGGCAAAGCGTTGGCGGAAGTGCTCACGACTATCGGCCTGCCGCTGATCCCGGCGGCGTTTATCATCTCTCTGGCACTGCGTGCCTCGCAGGGTTCAGCCACCGTGGCAATTCTGACCACCGGCGGGCTGCTTTCCGAAGCGGTTACCGGCCTTAATCAGCTACAGCTGGTGCTGGTCACGCTCGCTACCTGCTTCGGCGGCCTGGGGCTATCTCACGTTAATGACTCTGGTTTCTGGATCGTCACCAAATATCTGGGTCTTTCGGTGGCCGATGGCCTGAAAACCTGGACGGTATTAACCACCCTGCTCGGCCTGAGCGGCTTCGTGTTCACCTGGTTGCTGTGGCTGGCGGTATAGCCATGTGCTGATGATGTGCCAAAACAGTATATGAGGTAAATTAATGGGGCGAATCTCTTCGCCCCTACACTTAAGCCTCAGCCCTTGTTCAGGAAGATCTTCATGACCACCATCACTACCGCACCCACGCTGATTACCGAACGCCTGATACTGGATGCCCACCGGCTGGACGATTTTGCCGATCTGGCGGCCATGTGGGCCGACCCTGCCGTTGTCCGTTATATCGGCGGCACACCGCGCAGTCAGGAAGACAGTTGGGGCCGTCTATTGCGTTACATTGGTCATTGGCCATTGTTAGGTTACGGTTATTGGGCGGTGCGTGAGAAAGCCAGTGGCCACTACCTTGGCGGTATCGGTTTTGCCGACTATCACCGCGAGATCGCTCCCGCGCTGGATGCGCCAGAAATGGGCTGGACGCTAATCACCGCCGCCCAGGGCAAAGGCTATGCCACCGAAGCGCTGCTGGCCGCGCTGGCTTGGGCAACCGACCATTTCCCGCAGGGGAAAACGGTCTGCATTATCTCGCCAGAAAACCGTCCGTCGCTTGGGCTGGCAAAAAAAATGGGCTTTGTAGAAAACCACCGCAGTGAGTATCACCAGCGACCGATTGTGGTGATGCAGCGTTTGCTATGAGAAAGAGATTACGAATCAGCCAATTCGCCCTCGTCAAAAGCAAAAAAATCCGCCCAAAGGCGGATTTTTCAACGGGTGTGGCACTAAAGCCACACGCTCACGCCCAACGGCGTGGAGAAAACTTAGAAGCGGTAACCAGCACCAACCATCCAAGTACCAACGTCAACGCTACGGATGCGGCTCTGCTCGTAACCGAAGTCCAGAGCAACTTGTTGCATTGGGTTGAATTGCAGACCAGCGCCGTAAGAGAAACCGTAATCGCTGTTGCTGTTGTTGTTAGAACCGTCTTTAGCGTTGCTGGTGAATTTACCGTAACCCACACCGATCACGCCATAGATGCTCGCCCAGTCGTTGAAACGGTAAGCAGGGCCAGCAGTGATGCCGCTGTACTGTACTTTGTCGTAGAAACCGCTTTCAGTACCGTTCTTTTCCAGATGGGTAAAGGAACCGATCACACCCAGCGGGCTGTTGTCGAACTCGTAACGGTATTTCAGGTTGAAACCATCGGCTTTGTTAGCAACGCCTTGGAAATCACCATGAGCATAACCAGCGGATACAGTGCTCTCACCGGCGAATGCGGTACCGGCGCTAACGGCTAATACACAAGCTGCTACTGCGGAAAGACATGCAATTTTTTTCATAAACCACCTCAAACACGTTTTATTATTAAATACTACCATTTGTTCATACATTGAAAATATAGCAAAAATCAGCGTGAAACTCTGCTTTTAAAACAGTGTCTAAAGCTTTGTATCGTGTAACAGAAGATTACAAGAACACTGCGTCGATTCAATTTCCCTATATTTTCAATCGCATCCTACGCGTTTTTGTGACAAAAATCACCTATTCAATCGAGATAGAACGCTTAGATGAGGACTATTTTTCACACACTTGCTCAATCTCTGTGCAAAATTTTGACAGTTTCATTGCGATAACACGCTTTTCTCAGACACCCCGACACCAATTCATTTACACTGACGCCCACCTGTTTTCGTTATGCTTTCTCAAGAGTTGGGAAGCCCCCACAAGGCTTGAATGGATGTCTCCATCTAGAACTGCTAAAGCATCTTCCACGCTGCTGCCCGTTTGCTTGCTTATCATCGCGATGATTTCGATCCAGAGCGGTGCCTCGCTGGCGAAAAGCCTGTTCCCGCTGGTTGGCGCCGAAGGGATCACCACCTTGCGCCTGGGCATCGGCACGTTGATTCTGTTTATCATCTTCCGCCCCTGGCGAATGCGTTTTGCGGCTGGCAGCAGGCTACCGCTGTTGATTTACGGTCTGTCGCTGGGCGCAATGAATTACCTGTTTTACCTTTCCCTCCGCACGGTTCCGCTCGGCATTGCCGTGGCGCTGGAGTTTACTGGCCCGCTGGCGGTGGCGATGTTTTCTTCACGCCGCCCTGTGGATTTTGTCTGGGTCGCACTGGCGGTTATCGGCCTGGCGTTCCTGCTGCCGTTCGGCCACGACATGGGCAGTATCGATCTCTTTGGTGCCGCATGCGCTCTGGGCGCCGGTGCCTGTTGGGCGATATACATTATCTTCGGCCAGAGAGCCGGGGGAGATCACGGGCCGGGCACCGTGGCTGTCGGATCGTTAGTCGCTGCCATCGTGTTTTGCCCGATCGGTGCCTGGCAGGCCGGTAGCGCGCTGTTGAACGTGGATATTCTTCCTGTGGCGCTAGCCGTCGCCATTCTCTCTACCGCACTGCCTTATTCGCTGGAAATTATCGCGCTGCCAAAGATCCCTGCGCGCACCTTTGGTACGCTGATGAGCCTGGAACCCGCGCTGGCCGCGCTTTCGGGCATGATCTTCCTCAATGAGCATCTCAGCCATGTGCAATGGCTGGCATTAGCGGCCATTATCGCCGCGTCAATGGGCGCTACGCTGACCATCAAACCCAAACCGCAGATTGAGAGCCTCTCTTAACCTTTTGCTGCGGGAAAATAAATCCTGATTCTGTTGCGTGATTGCAATCGACTTAACTGTTTCTGAGTTTGACAATGGACATACTTGAGACAGGTCTTTTGTGGTAATTTTCTAATTTCATTACGTTATATACCCAAGAGCTTGCAAGTTGCGCCAACAACAACGCCGCAGCTTAGAGAAGGGAAGGTATAATTCATTACGGAGAATCAGGATGATATACGGTAGTTTGTACAATCCTCGCTTTGGACGCGGCCTTTCACCCGTTTTAGCCAATATCCTCAATACCGTTCGCCAATACGATTTACCCGGCCTGGCGCTGGGGCGGCACGAGATCGATGGCGACCGCGTTTTTATGAATGTTATGGAAGTAGTGACAGAACCCGCTGAAAACAAGCGCGCTGAGATTCACCAGGAGTATCTGGATATTCAAATCCTGATCGGTGGCGAGGAAAGGATTGACTATGGTCTGCCAGGCAGTTGGGACAGTGACGACCCCTACGATGCCAGTAAAGACCTGCAAATGCTGGACATCAAACGCAGCCCGCAAATTTTAAACCTCACCCCCGGTATGTATGTGATTTTCTTCCCGCTGGAACCGCATAAGCCCGGATGCCAAGTGCATGGGGCAAAAAATATCAAGAAAGTAGTGGTGAAAGTGCATTACGAGTTGCTGCTGTAGCGGTGTTGAGCCGGTCAGTTGACCGGCTCAATTACCTCTAAAAATTACTCAACAGCAATCGGTGTTTCCACCAACTTCACCTCGCGATCACCCTGCAATGTTTTGATCTTGTTTTGGTACTCTTTTACCTTTTCAGCACTGTTCAGCAAAGTGTAAGTCAGTTCGAAGTCCGTGCTCTGCCCTGGCTGCAACTGCTTGATACGCCCCTGCTCACGCTCAATTTTTACCGGATAGGCATAGCTGGTGCCCGGTTCAATACCGGTCACATAGCCTTGGCGTTCAGCATCGGTATTTTTCCACAATGTCAGCACTGGGAGTTGGTGAGTATCAAAACCTATTGCCACGCCGCGATCGCCGTTCTTATTGTTCATCATCGCCAGGGTTTTCCCCTGTGCATCAGCGTAAGGCACAATATTGAACACCATTTCGTCGAAACCCTTGGTCGGCCCAAGGTAGGTATGCCAATCCTTCAAGCCGCTCTTGGCATAATCGTTAAACGGTGAGATTTCCTTGATTGCCGCGCTGAATATCGCCCCTTGCTCCAGCAAAGGTTTGCCAAAATTGCTGTGATAGATGATCTGATAATCACGCGGATAGTCAGCGCGGTTGGTCAGGCGATCGTGAACGGTGAACTGCTGGGTTCCAGGCACATAACGCAACTCAGTCCAGGTTTCCAGATTGCTTTTCTTAAAGGTATTCTCTTTCAGTAAACCGCGAATGCGAACTTCATAAGGCGCTCTTTCAGCAATTTCTACCACCACTTTCGAGGCAGGTGTATTACCGGCACGGCCATGCAGCGTGTACAGCGTGCCATTCTCCACGCCAGGGTGCCCGGTCCATTCATAGCCGCAGCGCACCATCATTTCGTTGAAGCCATCCAGCCAGCCCAAGCCATTACGGCTTTCCAGGTTGATATAAGCCGGGTTGACCACCTCATCCACCGGTGAATCCCAGCCGAGCCTGACGCCTGAGCCATTCACGTGCAGAATATCCATGCCACGTGTCGGGCTAAGAGCAATAGTCAACCCAGGGCTGGTCAGAGTGATCACTTTGGAGCCTTCCTGCTTGCCACCATGCAATACTTGCTGTTGCAAGCTGAAACGTGGCCCCGGAATGTTCAGCTTCTGGCTGCTTATCTGCCAGTTGCCCAATTCAATACCGTTTTCACCGTCGGTCAACACAATCGTCTGTGCACCGGCATATCCAGAAATCAAAGAGATAGCAATCGAAACTGCAACAAGCTTTTTCATTTATTAATCCTTTTTGTTTAGCTGAATGGTTTTAGCTAATGCCATCACAAAGTAGATTTTATACTCAAATTAAAATGCGAGATGGGTCACTTTTCCCAGACTACGTTCATAAAGAACGTTAATTTCCCTATTCAGGTCATATTTTTTTATGAATGGATGTTTTTTACTTGCAGAATAACTAGATTTATGTCGCTTTTTTCAGACAGGAAAGCTGAAATATTTCAGCTAAAACAAAAGATGATATGAAAGCGCCCAGCCATAGCTGAAACGATAAAGCTAATTAAGGCAGGTTAGCAAGGAAGGAGGCCGTTTCAGCAGGTGAACGCAGATGAATGAAGCGGATATGGCTGTTACCAGCCTCCTGCATCTCGGCCAGATACTTTCTACGGTTTTGGCGGTAAGTTTTTAACGTCCACCAGAGGATCGACTCACGACTGAAGAAGGAACGACGGAAACTCTCACAGTTTCCGGTTCCGGGCCACAATTCAGTCTGCCGCCAAGCTCGCAGTATGGCTCGGCGCGTGGCTTGCCACAGCGTGCGACAGAAACCGTAATCGACCCAGACCACCCAGTCGACTTCGCGCCACTTGAGCGCTTTGGTACGGGTATAGTTGCCATCGAGTACCCAGCCCGCAGTGGCTTCTGCCAACGCCAGGTTAACCCGCGCCAGAAACTCGTCACCATGAGTTCCCTGCCAGTCAGGCCGCCAATAGAGCCTGTCCATCTCGATATAAGGCACCGCCAGTTTTTGCGCCAATTGGCGCGCCACGGTGCTTTTACCACTGCCGCTGGTGCCCACTACGTTAACTTTCATCTCTTCGGCCTGCTTGTTGGAGGGCAGGAAATTCTATCGAAGCGATCATTCTCTATCAATATGAATTCAAAAAGGAAAACACCCCGCAGGAATAAGCACTTGCAGGTTATTTTCTTTTATCCGCAGCCAGGGTTGTATAATAAACAACCCACATTACACTGAAAGAGTGCACTGAGAGGCGGGCGGCCCTATCCACCCCCGTTTTGCCGTGCGGTTCGAACACTCCTGCACCAGAGACAAACATGTTGCAGGAGCAAAGTTAGAGTTAGTTATCAATATTGAAGCATAACTGTTAATTATAGGTTGTTTCACACCCATTCTTTGGTTAATGATAGCCCGGTGCACCATGGTCGTTACATTGCACCATTATGGTGCCCCACAATGGTGCATAATAATAAGATATATCCTTCTGGATATAACATTACAACATAACCATTTGTTTTTGAAATGATTGCAAACTTGGCACGATTCTTCCATGGCACTAAATGCAACATAGAAAATGGGTAATCCGCAACCTGTACAGGAATTCCTCTCATGAAGTCAATTTTTAAAGTTTCCCTGGCCGCACTTTCCCTGGCCTTCACCGTTAGCTCCCACGCCGCAGACAAACTGGTTGTCGCCACTGACACCGCTTTCGTTCCATTCGAATTCAAGCAGGGTAACCAATATGTTGGCTTTGATATCGACCTTTGGGCCGCTATCGCCAAAGAGCTGAAGCTGGATTACACCCTGAAGCCAATGGACTTCAGCGGCATCATTCCTGCGCTGCAAACCAAGAACGTCGATCTGGCACTGGCCGGGATCACCATTACCGACGAACGTAAAAAAGCGATCGAATTCTCCGATGGCTATTACAAAAGCGGCTTACTGGTGATGGTTAATGCGAATAACGATAGCGTGAAAAGCATTGCCGATCTGGATGGCAAAGTGGTGGCAGTAAAGAGCGGCACCGGTTCGGTGGATTACGCCAAGCAGCATATCAAAACCAAAGACCTGCGTCAGTTCCCGAACATCGACAACGCCTATATGGAACTGGGCACCCAGCGTGCTGATGCGGTATTGCACGACACGCCAAACATCCTGTACTTCATCAAAACCGCTGGCGCTGGCAAGTTCAAAACCGTAGGCGAATCGCTGGAAGCCCAGCAATACGGCATCGCATTCCCGAAAGGCAGCGACGAACTGCGTGAAAAAGTGAACGCCGCGCTGAAAACCCTGCGTGACAACGGCACCTACAACGAAATCTACAAAAAATGGTTTGGTACCGAGCCTAAGTAATTGATTAAATTGGTCAGTCATTAAGTTAAGCACAGGGGAGGTGTACCCACCCCTGCGCTTTGTTGTATCTGATTCCCTCGTTTGGGATCACCGGGAGAAAATACCATGCAGTTCGATTGGAGTGCCATCTGGCCTGCCATCCCCATTCTGTTAGAAGGTGCCAAAATGACCCTGTGGATTTCGGTCCTCGGTCTGATTGGTGGCCTGTTCATCGGCCTGGTTGCCGGTTTTGCCCGTACCTACGGCGGTTGGATTGCCAACCACGTGGCGCTGGTGTTCATTGAAGTGATCCGCGGCACGCCGATTGTGGTGCAGGTGATGTTTATCTACTTCGCCTTGCCGATGGCGTTCAGCAATTTACGCATTGATCCGCTCAGCGCCGCCGTGGTCACCATCATGATCAACTCCGGTGCTTATATTGCCGAAATCACTCGCGGTGCGGTGCTGTCGATCCACAGCGGTTTCCGCGAAGCCGGGCTGGCGCTGGGGCTGTCACGCCGTGAAACCATCCGCTATGTGATCATGCCGCTGGCGCTGCGCCGTATGCTGCCGCCGCTGGGTAACCAGTGGATTATCAGTATTAAGGACACGTCGCTGTTTATCGTGATTGGCGTGGCGGAACTGACCCGTCAGGGCCAGGAGATTATTGCCGGTAACTTCCGCGCGCTGGAAATCTGGAGCGCCGTGGCGGTTATTTATCTGATTATTACCCTGGTGCTGAGCTTCGTTCTGCGTCGGCTGGAAAGAAGGATGAAAATCCTGTGATTGAATTTAAAAACGTCTCCAAGCACTTTGGCCCAACCCAGGTGCTGCACAATATCGACCTGAATATTACCCAGGGCGAAGTGGTGGTGATTATCGGGCCTTCCGGCTCCGGTAAATCCACCCTGTTGCGCTGCATCAATAAGCTGGAAGAAATCACCAGCGGTGAGTTGATCGTCGACGGCCTGAAGGTTAACGATCCGAAAGTGGACGATCGCCTGATCCGCCAGGAAGCGGGCATGGTATTCCAGCAGTTCTACCTGTTCCCGCACCTGACCGCGCTGGAAAACGTGGCCTTCGGCCCGACCCGCGTGCGTGGTCTGAAAAAGGCCGATGCTGAAAAGCTGGCGCGCGAACTGTTAGCCAAAGTCGGGCTGGCCGAGCGCGCTCACCACTACCCTTCCGAGCTTTCCGGCGGCCAGCAGCAGCGCGTGGCGATCGCCCGTGCGTTGGCGGTGAAGCCGAAAATGATGTTGTTCGATGAGCCAACCTCGGCCCTCGACCCGGAACTGCGCCACGAAGTCTTGAAGGTAATGCAGGATCTGGCCGAAGAAGGCATGACGATGGTGATCGTCACCCACGAAGTGGGCTTTGCTGAAAAGGTGGCCTCACGCCTGATCTTTATCGATAAAGGGCGAATCGCCGAAGATGGCAACCCGCACGATCTGATCAATAACCCACCGAGCCCGCGCCTGCGCGAGTTCCTGCAACACGTTTCCTGATCGATTACAGCAAACCAGCGGGCACTGAGCATGCCCGCTTTTTTATTGCCAACGTTCTGCTGCCCAAGCGGCTTGCTGCTCGCTATTGTAGAAGGTCCAGGCTACAAAGCGGCTGATCTTCTGCCCCTGAGCCATTTCGATGGTGCGCACCTCAACCGCCCCCGCCTGCTTTAACGCAAAATAGATTGCTGGCAAGGTGGTGTTTTTGGAAATCAGCGAAGTAAACCACAGGCAGTTTTGCGCTTTGCTGACGCTCTCTTCCACCATCTTGCGCACAAAGGCTTCTTCCCCACCTTCGCACCATAATTCATTATTCTTGCCGCCAAAGTTTTGCACCGGCTTGTCAGCGACTTCCCCTTTGCCCAGTTTGTGCAGCTTGCGGCGCGTACTGGCGCGCGCTTCCTGCTCAGAACCGTGGAACGGCGGATTGCACAGCGTGGCGTCAAAACGCTCCGCCACGCCAATGATGCCGGTGAAAATAAACTCCGGCTGCTTTTGCTGGCGCAGGCGTACCGTGTTTTTCAGCGTCGGGTTCATAGCAACAATCATTTTGGCGGCATTCAGGGAAACCGGATCGGTTTCCGAACCGGTAAAGCGCCAGCCATATTCGCGCTGACCAACGATCGGGTAAATACAGTTGGCCCCGACGCCAACATCCAGGATCGCCACCCCTTTACCGCGTGGGATCACGCCTCCGTTGCTGGTTGCCAGCAAGTCAGCCAGGTGATGCACGTAGTCGGCACGCCCAGGGATCGGCGGGCAGAGATAATCGGCAGGAATGTCCCAGTGTTCAATACCGTAAAAATGCTGCAACAACGCCCGGTTAAGCATTTTTACCGCCGCCGGATCGGCGAAATCTACCGAGATATCGCCCCAGGCATTGGGTTTCACAAAAGGTTCCAACTCCGGGCAACTGGCAATCAACGCTGGGAAATCATAGCGTGAACGATGGCGATTGCGCGGGTGCAGGCCGCTTTTCTGTTGCGGGAAGCTTTTCTTTTTTTCCACCGTGGCGGGCTCTCTGAAAGGGTTTTCTGGCGCGTAAGATAGCACAAAGCCCGCTAAAAAGAGCGGCAAGGCGCTTGCAGCCGAGGTGAAAAACGTCAGAATGGAGGTTTGATCTTTCCCTACAAGAGCGATTATGAGCAGCAAACCGCGTTATTACTATGAACCCGCCGCAGGCCATGGCTTGGCGCACGATCCGCTGAACGCCATTGTCGGCCCACGCCCGATTGGCTGGATTTCTTCCCTAAGCGCCGCGGGTCAACGCAATCTGGCCCCTTACAGCTTCTTCAACTGTTTCAACTATCGCCCGCCTATCATCGGTTTTGCCAGCACCGGCTGGAAAGACAGCGTTGCCAACATCGTAGAAACCGGTGAGTTTGTGTGGAACCTGACAACGCGGCCATTGGCAGAAGCCATGAATAACAGCTCGGCGTCATTGCCACGCGGTGAAGACGAATTTGCCTTCGCCGGATTAACGCCAATCCCTGGGCGACGGGTGAAAGCGGAGTTGGTCGCGGAAAGCCCGGTGAACTTTGAATGCCGCTTAACGCAGTGCATTCAGTTGCAAAATGCCGCTGGGGGAAACATCGAAACCTGGCTGGTATTGGGGGAAGTGGTGGCGGTACATATCGACCAAACGCTGCTGGATGAACATGGCGTTTATCAAACCGCAGCCGCACAGCCGGTACTGCGCGCCGGGGGCCCTACTGCCTATTACGGTATCTCCGAACAACACCGCTTTGATCTGGTGCGCCCGGATGTACGTAAGCCCTAGAGCTCAGCGTTCAGCCTACTGCCATTACAGGCTGAACACTTAGCAGAGTTAACGCTGGCTGGCCACCGACCAATAGGTCAGCAGATACAAGCTGGCAGAATAATAATCTTCATCCGCGGCCAAACGGTTGGTCAATTGTCCCCCGGCCCCCAACACCAGATCCCTGACCGCCATCATGCCGGGGCTTTGGTTATATCCGGCACGCGCACCGCTCATCACATCAACCCAGGCGGGAACGGCTTGGCGGTCATAGCCTTGCCAGAACCTGACGAAAGGGGTGAGCGCCGGGTTATTATCCTGATACCAGTGGATATATAAGGGAATGCGCACCGCATCAAACCCGAAACGCGCTGGCCAGCCACTCGCAGGAGTCATATGACCATCGGCAAATAACGTGACCCAATCTGTTGGGATCCGCGCTTTGCCGAATGACATTTTATTGATTAAAGCCAGACCATCGTCACTCAAGTTTTTCCACACCAGCAGATGCGTGTAATCGTAAAATGCCTTCCATGCAGGAAAAGCAAAATAAGAAGGATTCACGGTTATCGAGTTAGCTTGCTTAAAACCGCTGACGCCCGGCAGCATCACGTTATAACCGGCATATTTTACTAACGTATGCCGCAGCAGTGACTTTTGGATTTCAGAAGAGCTCCTGAGATACTCCCTGACATTCCATTTTTTACCCGCCTCTAACAATGCCCAGGCGATAAAGATATCGCCATCGGTGGCATTGTTTTTGTCCGCTATTGGAACGGCTTTGCCAGGTTCATAACGCCAGGAAAACAGCCCGATATCTTTGCGATATAACGTTGCGTTCGTCCATTGCCACATACTGTCAAAAGCCTGCCGGTCATTATTATAGACCGCCAGCAACATGGCATAACCCTGCCCTTCGGTGTGGCTGATGTTATTATTGCCGGTATCAACCACCCGCCCATCAGGTAATAAAAAACGCTGTTTATACTGTGCCCAGCCGCTATCTTCCGCGAGCGTGCAAAAGGAAAACAGTAACCCCGTCAGTAGAGCCAAAATTCGGATCCAGCCCTGAGTATATTTCGCCACAACATTCACCTTTAATTACCCGTTTCTGTAGCTAAAAACCAAGGTACGTTCTTCAGATTGATGGCTTTGGCGCAGAGAAACATGGGGCGCCCCGCCCTGAGCCAGCAGCCAGGTGGCATATGCCCCTTCCAGCACGGTCGCAAAAGACAGGTTCCACATCGGCTCATTGTCAGGTTCGGGTGCTTGGGGGTAGGCATAGTGTGTCAGCACTATTTCCTGTTCGCCAGCCTCAACCTGTACCCTTCCCCAATCAAAATGGCCCAGCACCGCGTTGATGCCATCCTCAAGCTCACCTACCGTTTGTGCCTCGGGTAAAGGTGTTTTCTCCGCCAACTGCCCCCCCATCAAGCGCAGAAAATCCCGACCATCCGCATTATCGGCAGAAGCAAAAATGCCAGAAAAAATCACGGCTATCAGACTCTGCCAACCGGGTTTAAACTGTTGGCGACGGTAATAATCGAGTTCATAGGACGCATTATTAATATCTTGCATGGTTATTTCCCATCTAACAGATATTTAAAATAGAGCAAAGCAGAGCTCTCGGAATAGCTGCCGAAAGTGTCATAACCCAACTGCCCTCCGACCAACATACTTGGCGTAACTTTATAAGTTCCCCCGGCTTTCAGGCTGTAGCCAATACCGCTTTTATCTTCAGCGGCATACATAGCTTCCTTACCATAGCCTTGGCTGACCAATCCCTCTAACTGTGACTGAAGATCGGGATCATTGGGGAAATACTCGCTTTCTTTGCTGTGATAAGACTGATAACCCACGTTTCCACCCAGCATATAAGTGAACTCATTCTGTTTCTTGGTAAATTCAACCGGCAGCGAGATACTGATATAATCCTGCGGGCTGAAATATCCCCCCTGACCATAGCTGAAGTAACTCAGGTTCTTGTCAAAGTTCATATAATTGACGTTGACGCCAACCTTCAGCTCATCTTCATCATCTTTATAAGGGCGAATATAAGCCCCTAAAATGGCATTGATACTTTTATTACTGGCAACATTATCGCCCAGATAGCTGTAATAACCCGCCCCACCATAAGCACCGACGGTACCATCATCAAATCCCAGATTCAGGCCACCGCCGTTCTTGGTGACTGCCCCCCATTTCTTGCCGGTAATCACATCCTCAGTACCGACATAAGAGAGCAGGCTATCAGCGACCGCTCGCCGTTCAAGCGTCATATCCAACGTGGTGTGAGCGCCGACTTTGGGCGACCATTTCACACCGCCGATAACCGAACTGATCCCTGTACCCAGCGGGGTACTGCCTACATCCAGTTTGTAGCTGTCGCCACTCAGTGCCAACGCCAGTTCAACGCCGGTTTCCTGCTGTTGCCCTGGGGAATCAGCATAGAAATCATTAGGGTTATACTTCTGTGGCTGAGTCACCTGGCCATCAAGCAACTGCTTATCCGCATAGGCTTGTTCCTGCGCAATCGTTGCAGCATCACATTCTGCCGAGGTGGAATCGATCGAGCACAGGTGATCCCGCGTCGCGTGAATCTCCTGATAACGCAGGTCGGCCGCCTGCGCAGCGGCAATGGAATTCTGCGAGGCAATAATCGATGCCTGCGTCGCCGCCTCTACGGCC
The DNA here is from genome assembly GCF_055790845.1 of Serratia sp. YWN4. Classification (NCBI taxonomy): domain Bacteria; kingdom Pseudomonadati; phylum Pseudomonadota; class Gammaproteobacteria; order Enterobacterales; family Yersiniaceae; genus Serratia; species Serratia sp. YWN4. The sequence continues at coordinate 1,769,252 of NZ_CM147696.1, read as the reverse complement.
TTGGCCTGTTGCAAAGCACCGGTACCAAAGCGGACATTAGCAGCGTTGGACGGGGTGCCCGATTTCAACATCACCGGAGTCACATTAAAGGTGACTCGCCCATTATCGATTGGCATACCCGACACGCTGATCGGGCTTTTTATTTCCGTAATATTACTTAACCCGCTCTCACCGCTGCTGTTATCACGCAACGCGATATTTCCCTGCACCCAGGTCGCCGTTTTGTTTTGCACCTCATCCATTAGCTGCTCAATCTGCTGCAACGTAGGATTCTTGACCGGTAGGCGTGGGGCACCGGTAGCGTAACTGCCTGCCAGAGCAGGGGCCGCTACCTGCCAAGGCAACACCTCACCATAGGCAGAAGGCGTAGTGCTCAGGTTGGATGGCGTAAATGCCTGCCCAGCAAACGGGTTGTCCGCCAGCCTTAGCCCACCAATCAACGCCTGCCCGTTCTCGGCCGAGACGTTCACGCCATTCAGGCGGCTTTTCGCTTCGCGCAACAGAGACATGGCTTGCGTGTAATTGCCATCGGCCTGGGCAACACGGGCGGCAAGCAACAGTTGATCCGGCGTTTTTATCGCCGGTAACCCACCCACCAACTGTTTAGCTCTGCTGACATCCCCATCAGCCAACGCAATCCCTGCTGCACCTTCACGCGCCCCCTGATTCAGGCTGTTACGGCTCAAGAGATAGTTATAGACCTGCCCGGCTTCCTTGTTCATTTTACCGGATTGATAGAGGCGCCCCATGGCCAGCATGATGTCGGCATTTTGCGGGTCGCTCTGTAGGGCCGCGATCAATTTGTCATAGGCAGCGCCATATTGCCCTTGCAGGCGCAGTTTATCGGCTTCATTGATCACGCCACCGCTGCGTAACTGACCGATCTCTCTTGCAGAACTTTTTGCCAGCAGCGCCGGATTGTTCAACCATGCATCGGCTTCCTGGCTTAGCCCGGCCTGATTAAGCACCGCGATCTGGGCTGCATAATCGCCAGCACTGCCTTTAACCCCGTGGCGCATATTCTCACGCACCAGTTGCACCGCCGTGGAGGTATCACCAACCGCCATCAGATCTTTAGCCAACTCCCCCAACGCTGCGGGTTCAGTTGGCGGTTTCTGCGCCATTTGGCGCAGGATCACGGCAGCACTGGCGGTATTGCCCTGCCGAATGTAATTTTCGGCACTGGCACGTTGCTGATTGACGGAAGCCACTGCGGCTAATTCCCGCATATCCCGAGTCTGCTTCGAAGCCGGGATACGCGCCATCAGCGTAGAAACGTTCAGCCAGTCATTGCGTTCAGAGGCAAACAGGGCAGCAGCATAGAGCCCGTCTGTTGGGGCTCCTACCTGCATCAGAGGGGAAATCAAGGTTTGAGCCTGAAGTTCCTGCCCCTGTTTATACAGAATGCGTGCCATATCCAAACGTACCCAAACGTTCGATGGCTGTTTTTCCAAAGCCTGTTGCAGAATCATCAGCGCACGCGGGGCATCATTGCTCTGCACCGCCAAGGCAGCCTCTTTGCGCAATGGTTCGACGTTGACACCCGCGACCGCCTGTATGACTTTAGGCCGAAGATTGGCAGGGATCGTCTGTAAAACCAGTTCTGCCTCTTTATCCTTGTTACGCTGTTGCAGTAACAGATAATAGAGCCCCAGCTTCGCATCATTATTCTGCGGGTTCTGCGCCAGCAGCCCACGATAGCTCTGCTCTGCCGCCGCAAAATCCCCTTTTCTGCGGGAAACATCCGCTCGGAACAGCGTAACGGCACTGCCTTTATCACCCGTAGCATTGACCAGCGGCGCGGTGAGGGCCAAAGCCTCGTCCAGCCTACCCGCATTAACCGCCTGTTTGGCTTTGGCTAATGAGCCATAGAGGTTGGCATCCTGAGCTAAGGCGCTCCACTGCGCACTTTGTGGGCCGCCCTGTTTCGCCGCCTGAGTGAGATAGCTCTCTGCCTGGCTGAAGTCGCCACTGCGCATAGCGGTAAACCCCATGCCTGCCAAGGCATCCTTATCATTGGGGTTACTGGCCAGAATACTTTCGAACTGGCTTTTCGCTCCCCCCAACGCCCCTTTATTCAGTTCGGCGTACCCGGCGCTCTTCGCGGCTCCGGCAATATTCTGCTCATAATAAGCCGCAACGGCTTTATCTACCGGATGCCGCTGCTGATAGGCATCGTACAGTGGCTTATCGGCGGGTTGCGGCGCCAACCATAATAGAGCCTGCTTCAAGCCCTGATCGGCATCTGTGTTGGTAGGAGCCATGCTAGCCAGCAGATTAATCCCGTCCCGGCGTGTCGACTCCTGATAAGTCATGACTTTCCCCAGCACCACCTGGGTTTGAGTGTCATTGGGCTGCAAGGCAAGGCGCTGTTTCAGGCCATCAATCGCCTCCTGCCTGCCTGCGGGCGTTCCCGCCAAGGTGAGGTAATACTCATTGGCCAGGTTGTCCAGCGGGGTTTTGCCATTGAAAATGGCCTGATAGCTGGCAATCGCCTGGGGGAAATTCCCCTTCGCCGCATACTGCCGGGCCTGAGCCAACAAATTCTTCGCCGCTGGCGACTGAGCCACCGTATTGCCATCCAGCGCTTTCAAGCGCGGATCGTTGGGCGCTACCGTACTCAGTTTCTTCCGCCATTGTTCAGCCTTGGCCTTATCTCCGCCCTGCATGGCATACAAAGACAACAGATACATTGCCTCGGTATTGTTCTCATCCATCAGCAGAACTTTCTGCAAAGCCCCCTGGGCCAACTCATCATGAGATTTATCATGCCAATAGGCTGCCTGTTCAAAGAGGGCTTTCAGCGCCGGATTGCTGTCATCGGCCATCGCAGAGACTGAGAATACCGTCAAGCCAGCCAAAGAGACCGAGTACAGTTTCTTTTTCAGCAATAAGTTCAATTGGTTATACTCCATGGACAGCTCCTGTATAACTCTGGGGCGAGACATATTTTAATTTTCATCTTCTGCATCTCTCCCTAAACGTTTGGCTGCATGTCTTCTTAACAGAACATAAAGACTCAACCCCAACACCACGGAAATCACTAAACCACCCAGCGATAAAAGCACCACGTGTTTACTGGCGTACCAGATAAAGATCAGATACCAAGGAAGCTCTCCGCTGGGGAACTGAGCGCCAACCTGAAAACTGTGCACACCGTTCTGATCGGTAATCACAGCCAGATCGCCACGGATCCCGGCGTTAATCTTCAATGATTTCAGGTCAGTATAAATCTTGCTCATCCCACCATCATCGGTAGCACTGGCCACCACCACCACCCGCTGGGGATCCCAAGCGGAACGGAAGCTGAGAAAACCTCGCCAGTCAGCGAGTGAAGACAGGTAGCGATCCGCATCAATGCCCTGTGTCTGCCAGTTACCTTTCAGATAGGCTTGCAGTTTTTCCCTCATTGACTGTGGCTTAACCGTCAGCAATCCGCTCGGATCCAGGGCAAACGGCACATCCTGCAACAGCCGCTGATAAAACGCTGACTGGGCCAGAGAGGCCACCACCAGCACATCCCGCCCCCTGAATTCAGGATCGTCCACTTCATTGCCTTTCAACCCGAACCTGATGTCGGCATTGCTGATGGCATTTCCGGTCGCAGCGCCTGCCCGAGCAGCCAGATTAAGCAACGCTCGAATCTCATTTATAGTCGGTTTTTCAGCTAATAACAGGACGGTCTGAGAAAAATCAGCCAGCCTGGTGAACGGGAAGGTGGCACCAACGTAATAGGAAAGATTTGGCAGTTCGGTGAAATGATACGTTTTACTCAGATCGATGTAAGAATCGGGGCCGATACGGCTCTTGATGCTGTCGCTGTCCGCAGGATTACAGGAGGAACTATCTTTAGGCACAATAGAAAAATAGAGTTCCAGCATGTTATCGCCGTAAATCAGATAGGGCGGTAAAGGCAGGCTGTAGCTCTCCTGACGGGTATCCCCACCAAATTCGCGCCACAATAGTTCCAGCAACCCCGATTTATTCACCGACAAGTTACGTAAAAAAGTTCCGTTCAGCGTGGCACTCAACTGTGACTTACTTTCATCAATCCAACTATCGGTAGGGAAACGGTAATTGATTTGCAGCGGGACGTTTCTGCCGTCCCAGATAAACAGGTCCGGCGCCGCACGGAAAGCAATACGTACCGCGTCATGATAAACACCGCTGACGGTCAGTTCATCAACATCAGCCACCAGCTCACTAAAATTGACCGGATGGGTGGTGTTGATCCAGCGCGGAGCATCATAGGGAAGACGCAAAGGGATCGTCACCGGCTTCACCGCCAACATCGGCGTTTTCTCTGGTAACGGCTGGCTGACCAGGCGATAGGCAGCCTGACGCATCTCGGCGCTGCTCTTCCCCATCACCAGCAACAACTTATAAACCGGGTTCAGCGGATTATCGATGACCTGAAGCGTGGGGCCATCGGCCTGCGGTAACGTCAGTTCGCCAATCTGCTCCCCTGGCCGAGCAAAAATAATCCCGTTCTGCTCAGGGAGTGCGTCCTGTAATACCTGGAAATCAAGATTGTTATGACGCGTCAATATACCCAGGTAAGAACTGACCATCGCCGCTGCGCCAACATCCTCCGGCCTTTTGGCCTGGCTGAAAACGATGTTCACCACCGACGGTTGCATAGCCTGGGGATCGAAAAATGGGCGTGGGAAACGGCCAAGATTTTGGCCGATATTCAGCACCTGGCCTTCCATCTGCACACGGCTGGTCGGCAGCACTTTTATCCAGTATTTATTCGACACGCCCTTTTCACACAGCATGGCCGCATCATTACTGTTTTTAATACTGAAGCTCAGATTGTTATGCGCCACCACCATGGCTGCCGGGATAGAGACCTTGTAGGTCACTTTGGCCTGATGCAGTTTGTTCAGCAAATGCTGGCTCAGAGGCTGCCCGTTAAGCATCAGATGCAGTTCAGTATCCCCCTCCATCAGGGCGGGTGAGACTTCCACATCCAGCAACAGGCTGGCAGCGGTCACCACCGAATCCACCGGCAAGGTAAACGTAATCCCCGATTGCGGCTGCCAGTTGCTCAGCGTTAATCCGGCCGGTTGCCCCATCTCGGTAATGCTGAGAGTCGATTCAACCGACTGATTTAAAGCAGCCTGGGCTAGCGCGGGTTGTGCTGCATCACTATCAGCCTGAGTGCTCCCTGCGGCGGTTTGATCTCCCGTCACCGGCACCCCCTCTGGCTGCACCGGGGGATCAACTGGCCGGGGTAACGACGGTAAACCCTGAACTTCGCTGCCTGGAGAAACAGGCACCCCAGGTTCCGCCGCCTTCAATGAATCAGACAGGCAAAACCACAAAAACAGACTGCTTGCCAGAACCATGGCGGTTGGTAGCGTTCTTCCCACTACACTCATATTATTTGTTCCTTTTCCTGGCCCTGTTTTACATCAGGCTGCTGCTTACGCTGCTGTTTCTTTGCCCGACGATCCTGCCAAGAGAAATAGAACAGCTCAAAAATACAGCGAAGGATCCCAAGGAATGAACGCAATGGCCGATCGGGCGCATGGGGCTTATCACGGAGCCAGGCATCAGCCCTGGCCAGAACCACTCTCACCAGTTCCCGCCGTTTTTCGATCGGCAGTTCCTGAAACATCAGCCGGGTAACCGATTTATCGACATCAATGACTTCTACAGGGAAAGAAACCACACCAGACTTCAAGGCCAACTCAACTTCTTCAATAGGATCGTCCAGGAAACGCTCATCCGGAGTTTTCAGCCTTACCCCGCCCATTGAAAGATCCAGCGTTTCGGTACGCATCGCTGCACCGCTGGCAAAATAGAGAACGGCAGGAATGGTGGCATCAATACGGATAGTTTTTCTGACCTGGCGTGTTTCCCGCGCCACCGCAATGGAAGCGAGCAGTATAATCATACTGAAACTGGCCCAGCCGATATTCAGCATAATAACCTGGGGGTTTGCACCATAGTGTTCGGGCATAACCAGGCGAATAACGCCCCATGCCGTGCCCAAAAGTAGCAGCGATACGGCAATAATGTGCGGCCGCACAATATGGAAGTCAAAATAGTTATCGTCCAGCAACGCCCCTTTATCCGTTACGTTAAACTTGCCATGCTTTGGCGAAATCATTGCCAAGAAGGTGGGAATAACCAGATGGAAACACATGACGGTTTCATAGACTTCCCCCCAGAAGGAATAACGGTATCGTCCCGTTGCTCTGGAGTTGATATAGATCGACATCACCAGATGAGGTAATACGTAGGCGAAAATCAACCCCGCCGATGACGCAATAATATTCAGGTTGAACAACAAATAAATCAACGGTGCGGTACAGAATATCACCCTAGGCAAACCGTATTGAAAATGCAGCATGGCATTCAAATAACACAAACGCTGCTGCCAGGTCAGGCCGCGCCCAAACAAAGGGTTGTCTACCCGGAAAATCTGCGTCATTCCGCGTGCCCAGCGAGTTCGCTGGATCACATGCAGCCCCAGACGCTCTGTCGCCAGGCCCGCAGCCAAAGGAAGTGCCAAGAAAGCCGAACCCCATCCCAAACGCTGCATTTTCAGCGCGGTGTGCGCATCTTCGGTAACGGTTTCAACAGCAAATCCGCCCACTTCCTCCAACGCCTTTCTGCGGATAACCGCACAGGAACCGCAGAAGAACGTCGCGTTCCAGTTGTCATTACCTTGCTGTACCGGCCCGTAAAACAGTGCCCCTTCGTTAGGCACTTTGCTCGCTTCAGATAAATTGCGCTCGAAAGGATCGGGTGAATAGAAATAGTGCGGGGTCTGGATCAATGCCAAACGCTCATCAACTAAAAAGCTGCCCACCGTGGCCTGCAAGAAAGCCCGGGTGGCCACGTGGTCACAGTCAAACACCGTGATCAATTCACCGTTAGTCACTTTCATTGCGCTATTAAGGTTGCCCGCTTTGGCATGCTTGTTGTCATTTCTGGTGATATATCCCACACCAGCGTCAGCGCAAAATACGGCAAACTCATTACGTTTACCGTCATCAAGCACATAAATCTTCATTTTGTCTTTGGGATAATCAATGCATTGTGCTGCCAGCACCGTATCACGCACCACATCCATGCTTTCGTTATAGGTAGGAATATAAATATCCACCGTCGGCCAGAGTGAAACATCATCAGGCAACGGTTCAATGGTTCTCTTTAATGACCAGGTCGTCTGTATATAGCCAAACAGCAAAATAACCAAAGCATACAGTTCGGTCATAAACAAGGCGATCCCCAGCACGGCTTCCAGGGTCGAATTGAAATGCAGGGTTTCTGTCGCGCGCCAATATATATAGCGTAATGACATCAGCGTCGACATGACGATCATGATCAGGGTGATTTTTTTGCTTTTACTCACCCCTAGAATAAATACGATGGCGATACAAATGAAACCAAAGATGTATTGATTATCACTGCTCATTGGCACAATGATAATAAGAACAATCAAGGGTAAGGCCAACAGTAGTAAGAAAGAAAAAAGTAATTTATTCATAGCTGACCAAACTGTCCTTATTAAGAACCATAAATAGACGCAGTATGATGATAAGAACCATCTCCCACACTCAGCCCCAAAATAACTGCTACTTTTTTACTAATCTGATCAAGATCGAATGCGGCTGCCGAAACAGGACTGATGTCCATGATCGCCCGCTGTGATGCGTTTGCTTCAGGTACGCACTCATCGCGATGAATCGTACCCAACAATTTATTCTGTAAGCGTTGCTCAAAAAAATGCGTTACGTCCCTGCTCAGAGTGCGTCTCATATCACTCTGATTAACCACATAATACTCGCCCATTTTATTATTGAGCGGTTGACTCATAAACTTATGCTGTTCGATAGGCGGCAGCAGGCTGAGAGAGGCCGTATCGGCCAGCAGGACAACAATACGCATATCTGCCACTGTTTCCATGGCTTTCAGCGCAGCATTGCGGCCTGGAGGCATATCGGCAATCACCACCATATCTGGAATCTGAAGCACTGCGCTGAGACCACGCTGAATGAACATCGGTTCATTCATCAGGTTATCCTCAAACAGGATCCTCTCGTTTTCCGTCACTTCACCACAGGGTAAAAGAAACAGGTTTGGCCCGACTTTGAGGATAAACTGACTCCAATCAGACAAGGTTCCTGATTGAGCAACAAAGCCGCGATTATCGGCAATAGGTACGCCAAAATGCAGGCGCAGTGCATTCTGCGTATCAAAGTCCACCACTAAAACTTTACTGCCGCTGCGGGCCAAAGCATAAGCCAAATTAGCGGCAACGGTAGTTTTCCCTACCCCTCCCTTGGGAGAACAAACGCAGACTAACGGCATGAGGCAATAATCTCTAAAAGTGGCTTGAGTAAGGTATCACGGCCAGTATTGGTGGCTTCTCCAGCAGAAGGCGTTTTCTTGCTGAACATTTTTTTAAAACGCTGTGTATCCAGCGGTTGAGAAGGCGACGGCGGCGCAGAGGAAACCACCGGTACTGCACGCGGTTCAGCTCTGCCTGGTTCAGCAACCGGAGGGATCATCTGTTTAAAATCATGGAAAGCATGCCCAGGCAATGCTTGATTTTGGGCTGGAGCAACATTCGGCTGTGTGGGTTGGTTCAAACTCAAGGGCGGAGTAGAGGAGAATTCGGTGGCACTCACCGGCGTCGGTTGCATGCTGCGCTCAATGCCAGAAGAAGCGCCATTGCCCCCTTCCGCCACTTGCTCAACGATAGCCCAACGGTGCAGCGCCAATGAACCATCGTCCTTAGGAAATTCTTTATAATCAATATCTTTCATATTGATTTTATCTTTGAACTGCTGAACATCATCATATTTGCTCATCATCCATACCTATAAGATTAGACTTCGCATTCTATGCAATGCATGCAAATTGCCCATGCTGAAAACGTGATTCACAATCCCCAATACGCATACATTACTGCACAAGCATTTAAGCGCCCCTTCTCATGCGTTTTAGATATATTAGTCTGCGAACCCTGTTTTACAACATTGAATGGTTCAGAACTGGGGGATCTACCTCATCAAGTAGATCTATTTCGAGTTTCATCAGGCAGATACCCCCCACTACCCCAAAATGCCTTTTTGAGTGTAATCCACTTTTGTAAAGTTATACACCTGCGTTTTTAAAGTTTTCTTGCCGATAAACAAACCATGCCACACTGCCGATACCGTTTCAGTTCACTTTTCGGCACTGGGTGCGCAAAGACTTTCTCAACGCAGACGGGCCAGCCCCTGCTCCAAGGTTTGCACTTCACCGGTTGCCACCAGGCAACAGGCGATCTGCCGGGAGATAGGCTCCGGGATCGCCACTTCACCCGCCAGACAACGCTCAATCCAGCGGGCGGTGGTTGCCGCATCTTTGGCGGCAGGCAGTTCAACCGGGGCATCCTGCTGCGGCCGCTCCAACAGAATCCGTTGTTCGCCATCAACGATATAATGAATCTGCGGGCAGCGCTGCGGATTGGCATAGGCTTCGCCTTCCGTACCCTGCATCAGCAAGCCGCGCGCGCCGATCTGGCGGAAAAACGACGCCACACGCCCAACGTATTCCGGGTGTGAAACGCTGGCAAGACGCAGCACATCTTCATCAGCAAACGGCGTGGCCAATTTAGCCAAGGTGTGGGCGCTATTACGCACGCCCATCCTCCAGCGCAGGTCCAACTGGGTTTCCATTGAGGGGGAAAGCGCAGATATTGGGATAAAGACCGGCTGACCGCTCTCCAACCGCTGCTGTGCATGACAAGAGTCTTCAGACCACGGCACGCCAAGCAGGCGGAAGATTTCCGCACTGGTGACGCGCGTGCTGTCATTCAGTACGCCATGCACCACCACCGGTAACCCTACTCGAGCCAGCAACAAAGCCAGCAAGGGGGTCAGATTGGCCTGTTTGCGCGCGCCATTGTAGCTTGGTAACACCACCGGCATCGGGCGGCCTTGAGGCTTTTGCAAACGCATTACCCGCTGCTGCATCGCCTGATAGAAACCGAGCATTTCAGCCTCGGCCTCTCCTTTGATACGCATGGCGATCAGTATGCCGCCCAACTCCAACTCTGGAACCTCCCCCGCCAGCATCGCCTGATAAAGCTGAAACGCGGTTTCCTGATCCAGATCGCGTGCATGATTCTTACCACGACCTACTTCTTTGATAATTTTTGTGTAATCCATCATTCAGTTCCGCTGATTCATTTTGCCATAGCATAACTTACCCACGACACCGCTCAACCTCATCGGCCAACTGCTGTTGCGCACTGTCACCTGCCCGCAGCCCAACGATCACACTGCTGACATCTTCTGCATTGCGATTCTGGCTCATTTTCCATTTGCCCTCTCGCCGTATGACAACAATTTCAATCCCGACAATGCCCTTCATCTGACCGGCAATATAGTTGGCAGGAGCATCATCAATGCTCCAGGGTTCCGGCTGTTTACTTTCGTTTAATCTCGTTAACCCTTCCAACTGCTGGCGCAGCCAGAGCGGATCTTCCGTCACCGTTGGCACACCCCACATCTGCACCGCAGCATAATTCCAGGTTGGCACCACTTTGCCGTTCTGGCGCTTGCTTTCATACCAGCCCGGCGAGATATAACCCTCCGCCCCCTGAAACACCACCATACACTCCTGCACCGTTTGCAGCGCCTGCCAATGAGGGTTGGCGCGTGCCACATGGGCTCTCAGTGTCACCAGCCCTTGCGGATCAACATCAACAAGAAAAGGCACCGGATCCGCCAGCAGCCCCTGAGAACCGTAGCTGATTAACAGCCCCAGCGGGTTGGCACGCACTAATGCCAGTTGGGTTTCAAAATCGTCTTCACGGAATGAGGTGGGTTGATACATAGCGGGTAACGTCCTTATCGTCAGGAAAGTTTTTATATATGTATCACGATTTACCGCAGATACCCGAGTGAGATAATATCCGCAGATATTCCAAGGAATTATGTTGCTTTTGCCAAATATGGATTGAAAAAATGGAAATTTATATCGGTTTAGCCGTCATTGCCGTGGTGCTGATCTGGGCAATCATCACCTATAACCGCTTTATCTCCCTACGCCGTTTCAAAGACGAAGCCTGGAGCGGTATTGCGGTACAACTCAAGCGCCGCCACGATCTGGCACCGAATCTGCTGAGCCTGGTCAAACGCTATGCTCAGCACGAGAAAGAATTACTGGAAGAGATCACCCGCCAACGTAGCAACCTGGTGGGCAACACGCGCCAGATTGCCGAGAGCGAGCGGCAATACTCCGGCACTCTGGGGCGTATCTTTGCCCTGGCAGAAGCCTACCCAGAGCTTAAAGCCAACGAGAATTTCCTGTCTCTGCAACAATCCCTCGCGGAAATAGAAGAGCAATTGCAAATGGCGCGCCGTTATTTCAACAGCACGGTGCGCGATTTCAATATTCTGGTGGAGTCTTTCCCAAGCTTACTGCTGGCCCGCGCATTTAATTTTAACGTGGACGCGTTTTTTGAGCTTGAGGATCCTGAAGATGCCAAGTTACCACGGATGGAATAACCGGATGGCAAGCTGGTCTGGCAGGATATTACGCATTTTCTGGCTGCTTTTAGTGTTTGCTGCGGGAGTCGTTCAGGCGGCTACCGATGATCTTGCCATCAGCGTGCCGGTTGCCGCAGCGACCAAAAGCGAAACGCCGCAGGATACCGCTCATTTCGTTCGCGATTATGAGCATATTTTATCGTTTGATGTCCGTGCGCGTTTTAATGCCGACGGCAGCATGCTGATGAGCGAAAACATCAAAGTACAGTCTCTGGGCCAACAAATACGCCGGGGGATTTTCCGCACGCTGCCGTTAAGCTGGAACCGACAGGACGGTAAAATTTTCAGCGTCGACTATCAGATCAAGAACGTCTTACGCGATGGTGTGGCTGAACCTTTCAGCGTAGTTAAAGAAGGGAAGACGCTCACCGTCCGTATTGGCAACGCTGAACGCTTCTTGGAACCCGGCATTTACAGCTATGAGATCCAGTATCAAACCCGTAACCACTTCAGCCGATTCCCCGATTGGGATGAGCTTTACTGGAATGTGACCGGCAACGACTGGGCATATTCTATTGATAAAGCCAGTTTTCATCTGGAACTGCCCGAAGCCAGCGCATTTTTGAACAGCGCAGGCAAAGACACGCGGTTGCGATCCATTGATATCTATACCGGTAAACAAGGTGCTAAAGGGCAAAATGCTCGGATCCTACCCGATGGCAGCGCGCGAACCGTGCAACCGCTAAAACAGGGTGAAGGGCTGACCGTCGTCTACACTTGGCCACGCAGCATTCTTGCCAGCGCGCCAGCACCGGAAGCCGCTTCACCGTTGGTGCACTTGTTGTTACCAACGGCGAAAACCTGCGCGCTGTGGATACCGGTGTTCCTGCTGATCGGCTACTACCTGCTTTGGTGGCGTAAGAATGTGACTGCCGCCGGGCTAAAAATGCCGCCAATTGTGCCGCTGTACGCGCTCCCTGCCGATATGTCGCCGGGTTATCTGCGCTATATCACTCGGCGTAAGTACGATGACGTTGCTTTCAGTAGCGATCTGCTGAACCTCGTGGCTAAACGCGCGGTGGCTATTAAGGTAAAACAAACTCAATCGAAAGGATTCTGGTTTGCCAAAGGCCGTACGGTGGAAGAACAGTGGTTATCGCTACAGTCCGGAGAGAGTAGAGAGCGGTTAAATGCTAATGACAAAAAGTTGCTAAGTACGCTGTTTATCAGTAATCGCAAAAACATTAATCTCAGCAAGGCCTATCAGCGGCCAATGCAGAACGCCCGTAAGGAGTTGGAGCAACGCTGTAAAGAGCAGCGGGATCTGTTATTCAGTAAATGGGCTAAACCTCTACGGCACGGCATATACCTCATGCTGCTGGTGCCTGTTATCTGCGGCGCGCTATTCAACCTTGGTGTGGCAATAGTCACCATTCCAGCCTTATTGCTCTTGTTATTAGGTATGACATTACTTTCTTTACCGCTGAGATTCTTATTTAACCCGAGGAAAATATTGAATACCTGGGGAGGTATCCCGCTGTTTCTAGCGCTGGTATTTGGGCCTTTCACCACCTTTTTTAGTGGCATTTTCATGTTTGGCATGTTGCCTTTGACGCAATTTCCTGCTGGGTACGTTGGTGCTCTGCTGGCCGCCATCCTGCTCTGCATGATCTTTTGCTGTGCAGTACCGCGTTACACGCAGCAAGGGTTGAATCATTTAGCCACGGCCCAAGGGTTGAAACTGTACCTTGGCGCGGCAGAAAAACATCGCTACCAGGCACTTTACCCGCCCGATAAACTGGTTCCCCACTTTGAACGTATGCTCCCTTATGCGCTAGCGCTCGGGGTTGGCAAAACCTGGGCAAATACCTTCGCGCAATACCTAAGCAGCACCGGGGCCATGTCGGAGGTGTTTGCCAATGCGGATTGGGATAACGTGCATCATTTCAGCCGATCTTGCCGTTCATCCTCTATGGCAACCCCCACCAGCCGTTCAGGCTCGAGTTCGAGCTCAGGCTCCAGTGGTTCGGGTTCTTCCGGCGGCGGATCGTCAGGGGGTGGTTCTGGTGGCGGTGGAGGCGGCGGCTGGTAACAATTGCGCCACGCCAGAATAAACGGCGTGGCGCTGAATCAATCCACTTTTACGTACAAAACGATTATTTACGACTATCAAAAATCAGCTTGCAGGCCAGCCCGGCAAACACGCTGCTCAGCAGATAATTAGGCCAGCGGGCGCTGAATCGCTGGCCAGTAAAGCGGCTTTTCATCCTGTTTACCATTACGATCACCGCTCCGTTAACTACCAAGCCCATTAGGTTAAGCAGGGTTGCCAGAACCAGCATCTGTAGCACCACCGAACCCGCCCGTGGATCGATAAACTGTGGAAACAGCGCCAGCACAAACAGCGCCATTTTGGGATTGAGGATATTAGTCAGTAACCCTTGTTGGAAGATCCGCCTTGCTGGAATGGGTTTTAACCCAGTAGATAGCTGCAAGTGACTGCCCGAACGCAGCGTTTTCCATGCCAGATACAGCAGATAGGCTGCCCCCAACAAACGTAACGCATCATAAGCCAACGGCACAGCGACAAACAGTTGCGAAAGGCCCAGCGCCGCCGCTAACGCGTGGCAATAAGTGCCCACCTGAATCCCCGCCAGCGATGCAAAACCAGCACGCTGCCCCTGGCTGAGGCTGCGAGAGGCAATCAGCAACATATCTGGGCCGGGAGTCACCGTCAGCGCCAGACAGGCACCTGTAAACAACAGCAGTGTGGAAACGTCAATCATATTTCACCTGGGCACACGATATAGCTGGAAAACGAAAGTCCAATATTAACCGGGCTATGTTTTTTTACCAAAGCCCAAAGCGGCTTATTTCTACGACTCAACTGACGGCTTATCATATTTAAGCCGCCGCGCACGCCCATCACCCAGCAGATTCATCCCAGCGGCAGCCAGCAGAATCATTGCCGCTCCAGCAAATTGCAGCGCCACCAAATGGTGACCAAACGCTAGCCGATCCACTCCCATAGCAGCAATGGGGTAAATAAATGATAGCGAGCCAGTCAGATGGGTCGGCAGTTTCTGAATCGCCCCGTACAGCAGCACATACATCAAGCCGGTATGCACTATGCCAAGCGTAGCCAACATCCCCCATTGAGCAGGGTTAGCCTGGGCGTGAAAATTGACAAACGGCAACAGCATCACTACCCCTACCGTAACCTGAATCAAGGCGATCAGATGGGGTGGCGTTCCCTTCAGGCGTTTTGTGGCTAACGCCATCAACGCATAGAAAAATGCTGCACCGAGCGACAGCAAAATCCCCCACAGATAGGTTTGCTGCCCGCTAGGTGAGTTCGGCTGCGCCAATACCACCAGCATCGTGCCGATAAAGGCCAACAGCAGCCAAAACAGTTTGCGAACCGTCAACTTTTCCCCAAGAAACAGCGCCCCAAGCCCCACCAACATAAAAGGTTGGGTGTTGTACACCGCGGTAGCGATGGAAATGGAAGCATACGAATAGGCAGCAAACAGCAACAACCAGTTCACCACCAGCGCCACGCCACCGGCAATCGCCAACAGCAAAGTGCCGCGCGTTAACCGCTCGCGCTTTAGCTGGCCCAGCAGAGCACATACCGCTAACAGCACCAGTGCGCCGATAGCGCAGCGCCAGAACACCACGTTAATGACTGGCTGGCCCGACATCAGCACGAACCAGCCAATGCTGCCGGAGATCAGCATAGCAACCACCATCTCCAGCGAACCGCGTTTTATCTCTGCATTCATCCTCAATTCCTCCCAAATAAACTGAGTATTAGCTTGCGGTTTTCCGGCCCGGCTTTCCATGGCATAAAAAAGGCAGATATGCTTAACTGCCTTTATAACGCAGGTTAAAATCCGAATTTACCTAATGGAGAGATTATGGATGATATCGATCGTCAGATTCTGACCATTTTGACTACAGATGCGCGCATTTCCCTGAAAGCATTAAGTGCCCAAGCCGGTCTTTCTTCCCCCAGCACCTCGGAACGGCTGCGACGGCTGGAAGAAAGCGGCGTGATTCAGGGCTACACGCTGAACGTCAATCTGCAAGCACTTGGCTATGGTTTTCAGTCACTGGTACGCATCAAGCCCTTACCCGGTATGCTGAAAAAAGTGGAGTTGATGCTGCAACAGATACCGGAAGTGATCGAGTGCGACAAAGTCACCGGTGAAGACTGCTTTATCGCCCGGTTGGTATCACACTCGATGGAACAGCTCGATCAGGTGATGGATAAGCTGGCCGAGAGCGCGCAGTGCAACACCTCAATCGTGAAAACTACACCGGTAAAACGCCGCTTGCCACCCCCGCTCTAATCAGCGGGCACGGCGGCGGGCAAACGGGTTTTTGCCCTTTTTCTCTTTTTTCGCCGCGCTGGCGGCAGACTTCAGTGCCGCCAGATGCGCCTTATCGGCTTCAGGCACCTCGCGCTGTTCGATCGGAAACACCGGCAACGCCGCCAGCAACCGCGAACCGTAGCTTTTGGTTAACAGGCGACGATCGTAAATCACGATTTCACCGTGGCACTGATTGCTGCGAATCAATCGCCCCACCTGTTGGATCAGGTTGAACGACGCGCTCGGCAGGCTCTGTACTTCAAACGGATAGCGGTTCAGCGATTTAAGCCATTCACCTTCGGTCAGGATCACCGGGCTGTCGATCGGCGGGAAAGCGATCTTGTGAATATGTACCTGAGTCAACAGTTCCCCTTTAAGATCCAGCCCTTCGGCAAACGACTGCAACCCCACCAGCACGCTGGCGGTGCCTTTCTCCACCCGTTTGCGGTGTTCCTCCACCAGCCGATAGCGTGGCTGATCGCCCTGCACCAGCAGCATCAGGCGCAGATCGATCACGTAGCTCAAAAAGGTTTGCATGGCCCGGTGGCTGCTGAACAGGATCAGCATCCCTTTATGCTTGCCGCTGGCCTGCTCGCCACGGAAGAACCGCGCCATCTCTTCCAGATGCTCGGCCTCATTGACCATCGCCGGTTCAAAGCGCATTTTGGGAATGACGATCTTACCTTGTTCAACATGGTTAAACGGCGAATCCAGAGTTTCGAAGCGATCGCCCGCCTTCTCGCTCAATCCGCTCATCTCTTGCAGGCGCGAGAAACTGTTGAGCGAACGCAACGTAGCAGAGGTGATCACCACGTGCGGTACTTTGCGCCACAGCAGTTTTTCCAACTGATCGCTGACGCGGATGCCCACGCAGTGCAGGTAGAGATGTGTGACGTTATCGCGCAACTCACGCGCCACCCACTTGGAGATCGGCGCGTTGGAGGATTTATCCAGCGCCGCCAGCCGCCACAGCTTGCTCATTGCTTCCAAGTAGCCCAGCGTGCGGCTCATCTGGATGATCGAACGGTGCAAGCGCACAATATCGTGTTTACCGGTCTGTTCGGTGAGATCGTTAAGGATAAATTCGGCCAGGCCACGTAACCCATCGGTGAGTTTAAACAGGCGCGCGCAGATCTCGACCATCTCCGCAGGCAGTTCGCCCATTTCGAAACGGTGCTCGGCATGGCTACTGTCGAGCGGTAAATAAGCGTTAGCCTGATGCTCAAAAATCTGGATCAGCTCACGCAATTCTTCGCAGTGGTTTTTCAAGCGTTCACTGTTCGCCAGCCCCGGTGGATTTTTTGGCCGGTACTGCGTCATGCACTGCTCCACCTGGCGCACGATCATATCGAGCTGCATATTGGTCCACAGCGCGGTGATCTCCCCTTCCATCTCCAGCGCATCCCGCGCTACTTCCGGCAGGTGATGGCCTTCGTCCAGCACCAGCAGCAACTCTTTCGGGTTCGGCAGCACCGACTCGGTTTCCAGCGCCGCCATCACCAGGGCATGGTTGGCCACCACCACATCGGCGGTTTCGATTTCTTTACGCGCAATATAGAACGGGCATTCGCGGATGTAATGGCAGTTGCGGCCCAGACAGTTGGCCTTGTCGGTGCTCAGTTTGGCCCACAACGGATCGTTGATCGATAACTGATAATGATCGCGCAGGCCATCCCATTCATGGCGGCTGAGGGCTTTCGACAGTTTCTGGCACAACGCCTGCTCTTCACCATTGGACGGCGCCAGTTCATTCTCATCCAGATACAGCATCAGATCGCCCTGCTCGGCCACGTCGGTGCTCATCGCCGCCAGATTGCGCGGGCAAACGTAGCGCCCACGGCCAAATGCGCCGGTAAATTTCAGATCCGGGATAATCTTTTTCAACAGCGGCAAGTCTTTACTGTAGATCTGATCCTGCAACGCCACGTTGGCGGTGCTGACCACCAGCGGTTTGCTCTCGGCACGGCCAACGGCAATGCCCGGAATCAGGTACGAGAGCGTTTTGCCTACGCCGGTCGGGGCTTCGATCGCCAGATGGCGTTGGTAATCCCCGGCAAGGGTTTTCGCCACTTCAGCAATCATCTGCCGCTGTGGGGCGCGGGAAATAAAGTCCGGTATTTGTTGTTGCAGGGCTTTGTACCACTGGCCGATCTGATCTTTAACTGCGGGGGAGAGCGCCATTCAACTCTTATCTAAACGAAATGATGGCGCTATTGTCCCACAGACTGCCAGCGGCGTCAGCCCGAGTTACGGCAGGCTTGCCAACAATGCGCAGCGCCCCGCACTAAATGAACCCTCTGAGGTTTTAAAATCGTCACGATGGACCGCTGAGTGATGTACGGATAGCTCGTTGCTGCCATCCCCAGAAGCAATAAAACCCGTCATTTTATTGGAATGACCTGTTTGGCTGCATGCGCTGAGCATTGTGTTTAGCTTAGCGATAAATGATAAAAGCCCCGACCGTTGCAGTCAGGGCTTTTAGGGTACTACAGATTTAAGATTTAACATTAATCAACTTACTGACTTTGTGTTACTTTCGATACTATTTCAAATGTACTCGTTTATCACAGATAATATTGGGCACTAAGAAAACTAACTCCATCCTCCCATATACTGACTGATTGATACAATTCCTACTCGCCACAGAACAACATCTAAAGCAAGAGTAGGTTAAACTGGCACATTCCCCCTCGCGATATAAAGATTTTGATGCATGGCCTTACTTTCGTTGCGATATTTTTACAACATCTCTTTAACAAACCGCAACATCAACAAACCACAATAAAACATAGCCTTACATCATCGCGTTATCGTACACACCCTGCGATTGTCGATACTGACTACATGGCCTTAAAACATTATTGAGTTGAGTTTGTTACTTATACCCAACTGCAATTATCCCATACAAAAACTATTTCGTAGCCTTTATCGCAAAAAACACTAAATAAACTATTAGAACACGTTTTAAGAACTCTTTATATAAACAGCGAATCATTAATGCACCGCTGTTAAACGCTAATTTACGTTCTTTTCCATGTATGTCAATACTGTTTTTAAGAACATGTTTTTATTATCAGCAGACTTGAGTTCAAATAAGCTGAACATCAAGCTCCTTTAAATAGTGCCACCTCCCCCGCTGACCGGTAAACGGGCAGGATGTCTTTATTTTTGAAGGGAATTATTCGGCAAACGCTCGCTCCATTTCTCAGATCCAAGATAACTCACGGAGCGGAAATACTTTTAGTTGAGCCAGTAAATCGCTGCATTCAAGATCGTGGCAAATCCAATCCATACCGCGTAGGGAATAAACAACCATGAGGCTATTTTGTCGTGTTTTTGCGCCTGGATAATAAAAAGTAACACCGTAATCAGCAACAACGTGATAATAATCAGTGCCTTCGCAGGCTGATGCTCCAAGAAAAATACGGGGGACCAGAGCCAGTTCAGTGCCATTTGCATCGCCCATAAAACCATTGCGAGGCTCTTGGATGCATGCCGCCAGATCCGCCAACCAGCAACCGCAATCATGATATAGAGCAACGTCCAAACGGGCGCAAATAGAGCATTAGGCGGGTTAAAGGACGGTTTCACCAAATTGGCGTACCAGGCATCGGGGCCGGTTAAAACGCCAAGCACCGATCCCATCCCAACCACCCCAACAAGAAAATAAACCAGTACGAGAAGATCGGTCGAACGTTTTCTAGTGTCTTTTACTGCAAGCGTCATATCATCAGTCCATGTTTAATATAAAGAATATACAAAAAGTTATGTGGCATATCACAACGTTGGAGGCTGAATTCGATGGCTCAATATATCAAGCATAGTACGACTTTCGGCCAGAGCCTGGGCATGCTGGTGAATTTTCAGCGCGCGCAGCGGCGTAACCGATCGTTATGTGTCCGCTTATGCCAGATCTGCATCATATCGATACGCGGCAATGCTAGAGATAATGGGTAAAGACGCAGTTATGGAGCGCGGGCAACGGCCCTTCAGATGCCAACGCCTCCGCATTAAAACTGCGTTAACCTGGAGGCGATGACTATTACGGTGAGCGAAACCGGGCGGTGGCACAGAACTGCGCCACCACTCAGTGGATCAGGAGATAAAGGATTTGCCCTGTTTAAGCACGAGGTCACAGGCTTTCTGCTTCACTTTCTCGGTGATTTGCGAGGTGCCCAAGTTGTTCAGATCCAGTTTATTGCCATCACCGGTATTCAACAAACCGCCAAGGCCTTGCTGATAATCCTCGCTCTTGGCGTTAGCCGTGCTGGTGATCCCCAGTTTACCAAGCAACGTATCCTTTACGGTTTCGGTGCCGCTCTCAGAAAGGAGGTTGTTTTTCACGCAGTATTGCAGGATGCTTGCCGCGTTGGTCATGCTGCCAGCGCTGAGCGCCTTTTCCCCTCCGTTCAGCAACCCGGTCAATGAAGATAAGGACATGCCCTCACTGTTAGCACTGCCCCCTGATTTACCCAGTTGACTGGCGGCACTGTTGAGGGTATCCATCAGCCCAGTTGCCTGAGCGGTATTTGCAGCCATCACGGTGGTCATGGCTAGCGCCAGCAATAAACGATTTGTAGTGCTCATAACGGAAAAACTCCAGTATATCTGCAAAATGGCGGCGTCAATTAGGCGTCAGTTATCTGAATCATAGCGTTGGATGCTACGTATTCTGACAAGTTCCTTTTATTCGAGTAACACGATGTTTTTCGGATTACAGGAAATATCGGTGTATAAAAACAGCTAACGCAACCAGTGACAGTCAATCTGGATTATCAAAATACGCTTTATGGCTTATTCGCCTCTCACCTACCTTGACATGTTACGCCTGGCTTAAGTCTGGTGGTCGGCATGTTTTCCCCGGGCACACAGTCTGGGGCAGCTTATACTTTGCGTTACCGTCAAACTCGCCAGTATCGCCGCCAGCACCATAAACAGGTGCCCTTCGGCAGAGTCCAGCAGAAACGAGTTGAACAGATGGCAGGCCATGTAGCTACCCAGCATGGCTACCAACAGATTGCGGCAGGCGATCGGTTGACGCCAGGCCGCTCGCAAGTAGCACAGCATCCAGCCCAGAAATACCACCAATCCCAGAAGACCGTTCTGGACCGTCTCTAGCAGGTACTCATTATGCGGATTATGTACGCTGTAGCCCGTCTCCGCGTTGCCGTACCAGAAGCTGCCAGCCCCATTCCCCAACAGTGGAGCCTGTTTTATCAGGCGTAACGATTCACGGGCGAAAGCGGTACGCTGCCCCATTGAGTTGTCACAGGCCTCATAAGCCTGGTCAGCCGATGCCAGCACACAGTGGCGAATCTCTTGCAGGCCCAGCGTCAGGCGTTCCGTAGCACGATTCGGTATCAGAACCAGAGCCAGGGCAACCAGCAGACAACACACGAAAACCCCGATACGTTGCCAGCGGGGTAACGTCAACAACAGCCAAAGCCCCACACCGACCAACAGCGCCACGTAACCGGTACGCCCTTGCACCATCAGCAACACATTGGCCGTCGCCAACCCAACCAGTACCGCGTATCCCGCGCGTTTCAGGCCAGATTGCGTAAACGCACGAGACAGCCACAGCAAAGCAGCGAACGCCATAAATACGTTTTGGGTTATTTGCAGTTTGAAAACCGTAGGGTTCAATGGATCAAGGCCGCCCAGCGTGACATGCCCGACACCCGACGTCAGACTGACGGCCAGTATCACAGCATTGGCCAGCAAGAATCCGTTGATAAACCGGGTAAGTAACCGAAAGTCAGTCAGGAAGAACAGCGACAACGGCAGCACATATAGCAGCTTTTGATATTTACCGACCATCTTCGGGCCATAGTCATGATGCTGGGTCAGCAACGAGAGGGCCAGCAGGGCAAACATCAAGGCAGGCAACCAGATCAACGGGTGTTTGAGCAATGGCATCACATGGCGAAAATCCCGTTGCCACAGTAAGCAGACCACGACCAGCCCCAACGCGATATTCATCAGTGCGTTGGAGGTTGGCAAAGAGGTACCGAGTAAAAATGCGGTGAAGCTAAACAACCGAAAACGGCCTAGGGTGAAGGGGGATGCAGAAAACAGGTTTGTCGATGACATGGCGATAGACTTATATCAGAGTGGATTGAGCACGGTGTCGGTCACTGTGCAGCAGACGCTGTGGCCGAGTTCACGAGTTGATGATCAATGGCACGGATGACCGCCTCAACCGGGATAGCCTCCAGATAGCGTTCCGGGGTATCGGTGTCTATCTCGTCAGGCATGGGTAACGGGCGATAATCTCCTGCCCACAATAGGGTATATGGAGCCTGCCAGGGCGACCACTGCGCTAAGTTACTGGGGCCGAACAAGACGACTGAGGGGATTTGCAGGGCCGCCGCCATGTGCATCGGCACCGAATCCACACCGATAAACAGCTTCGCCCGATCCATCAACGCCGCAAGCTCCGGTAAGTCCAGTCGGCCCGCCAAGTTGGCCACCCGTTGCAACTGGGTACACCCCGCCAGAATGGCGGCAACCATGGCGATTTCATCCGCAGAGCGCCCTCCGGTCAGCACCACAGTTTCCCCCCTGGCGGTGAGGTGGTTGATAACCTGCGTGAATCCCAAAATCGACCAGGTCTTGAACGCCCAGCGGGCAGTGGGTTGGATCAGCACAAAGTTCGTCAAAGGATAACGCTGGCTGAGCCTGTCAACCTCATCAATATCGCACTGCCGGTAAGCCTGCTTCACTCGGGTTATCAGGGTAGGTAAGGCCAACGGTACCAGAATATCGAGATTATTCAGCACGGTATGCTGTTGTTTATGCCCATCAACCTCCACCAGCAGGGAATGGCAGGCACGCCACAACCGGTTGTGGCGTGTGGGATAACGAAAGCCCAGACTGAAGGTCGGTTTCAGAAAACGACAATACAAGGCCGCCCGCCACTGGTCGGACAGATTGATGATCAGGTCATAGCGAGCGCTACGTAGGCTGTTCCACAGGGCGTGTTCACCACGATATTGTACCTTGCAGCTTTGGTGTTTAAGACTGCGATCTACGGTATAAGCCAGGTAAACATCCCGATTACCCGCCAGCATCGCTTCCGTGCCGTCATACACCAAGACGTCAATCAGCGCATTGGGGTAATTGACCCGCAACGTTCTGAGCAGAGGTGTGGTCAGCAGGACATCGCCAAAATGACGCAACTTGATAACCAGGATGCGCTGTACCTGCTCACGATGCAGCAACAGATTGGGGAGTCGACTGTCAGGTAACAGGGCTTGGCAAGCCCCCGTCGATAAGGTTGAAGATGGGGTTATCGTCATATTTCGTTGTCCTGGAACAATACAGAAGCCTCCTTTTTTCACGGATATCGAGACAACCCTCACTCGTAGGCAATACGGTTGGCCTATCTCCGCAAAACAGCGTGAAGAGTCATCAGTTCGGCAGGCACCTCGTCGCCTGCGTATTTCACTGCGTTAGCATGCTACATCTATCGATAATACAGATCAATAAATCAATATTGATCGTTATAATCAACCAAAAGCATGGTTCAATCAAACCGTATTGATCGTTTTTATCTATCAAAAATCATATCAGCATCACTGAAATGGCATAACAGGAGGGAGAAGGGAAGCACCTGTAGCAGGCGGTGCAGTATCAGTCGATAATTGGCGTAATAGGCAAGATCGGCACCGGTAAATCCAGTCTGGAAGTGGTTAACCTTAACCGAAACAGCATTAACCCAACACATTATTTCCCCCTGCCATACAGATATAAATAATCTGTCATAAATAGATCACACAACTACGGTAAAAATGCTGCGTTGCGAACGATCAGGCAGCACATTAAAGCCGTAACACAACTGATGATAAGCGTCTTTCAATCATATAAAGCAGGGAAAACCATGAAACCTAATCTTCTTGCCGTTATTATTCCGGCACTTTTAATTGCTCAGGCCGCACAGGCAGCAGAAATCTACAATAAAGACGGCAATAAGCTTGATTTTTATGGTCGTGTAAAAGCACTGCATTATTTTTCTGATGATACCGGTAGCGACGGTGATAAAACTTACGTCCGTATCGGTTTTAAAGGTGCGACACAAATTAACGATCTGCTGACCGGCTATGGCCAGTGGGAATATCAGATTGCGGCCAACCACAGCGAAGCTGATGGCACAAGAGACACCAGAACCCGCCTCGGTTTTGCCGGTCTGAAAATGAAAGATTTTGGCTCGTTTGATTATGGCCGTAACTACGGCGTCATTTATGATGTCGGCTCATTTACCGACATGTTGCCGGAGTTTGGTGCAGACTCCTTTATCAAGACCGACAACTTTATGACCGGCCGAACTACCGGCGTGGCAACCTACCGTAACAGCAACTTCTTTGGTATGGTCGATGGCCTGAAGTTTGCTTTGCAATATCAGGGGAAAAACGAGAACGATCGCGGCGATAACCTCAGCAAAGCCAATGGTGATGGTTTCGGTCTGTCTTCCAGCTATGAAATCATTGATGGCCTGACTTTTGGTGCTGCCTATGCAGCCTCTAACCGAACCGAAGGCCAGAAGTTGAGCAGTTACGGTAAGGGTGAAAAGGCTGAAATCTGGGCAACCGGGGTGAAGTATGATGCCAACAGCGTCTATCTGGCGGCCAACTATGCCGAAACCCATAACCTGACGGCGATTTCAGGTACCGCAACCATTAATAATGCGGCCAGCAAAGTGAGTGGTTTTGCCAATAAAACCCAGAACGTGGAACTGGTTGCCCAATATCAATTTGATTTTGGCCTGCGCCCATCGCTGGCTTACGTACAGTCCAAAGCTAAAGATATTGAAAATATCGGCGATACCGATCTGGTAAAATATTTTGATGTCGGGAGCTATTACTACTTCAATAAAAACATGTCCACCTATGTGGATTATAAAATCAATCGGCTCAACAGCGATAATAAGCTGGGGCTGAAAACGGATAACGTGATCGCTGTGGCTCTGACCTATCAGTTTTAATATGTAACCACCACTGCAAATTTCTCTTATTGAATTACTTTACCGGGCTGCTGCGCCCGGTTTTTTCATGACAGTGTTTTCTGCCAGAATAAAGCACGCCCCGTCGTTTCCTGTAATTGATAACCGGCAAAACCAAATTTACGATAGCTGGCTTGCGCCACTGCATTCCCCTCCAGCACTTCCAGCGTGATCTTGCAACAGCCACGCTGGCGCGCTTCAACCTCTACCGCCGCTAGCAGATGCTGGCTGATGCCCAAACCACGAAAAGCAGAGGCAACCGCCAGATCGTGAATATTCAGCAACGGCTGGCAACTGAAGGTGGAAAAACCTTCAAAACAGTTGGCCAACCCGGCTCCATTACCCTCCACCAACGCCAGCAGCGTCAGGGCAAACGGCCGTTTTGCCAGTTCAGCCACCAGATGGGTACGGGCATAATCACTTAGCGGTTCCGCGCCCCCCATAGGATCACGGGCATAATGATCCAACAGTTCGATAATTAACCCTGCGTGCTGCGGGTTACCATAGTCAGCCCTTATGACTTCAATGTTCATTCCCTGCCCTTAAATCGTCAGCATCACAGCAATTTATACATATAGCTGGTTGAATCCAGCGAAGCGCCGTTGCTGGCGCGGGCGTAGTACGGGATCATTCCGGCCAGTTGGTATCCCAGTGAGCGATACATCCCCTCCGCCGTATCACCGCTCAGGGTATCGAGCACCAGCAACTGCCGCTGGTGAGCAACGGCCAAGCACTCAGCCTGCTGCATTAACTGGCGGGCGATCCCTTTACGCCGTGCATACGGATGCACCATCAATTTAGCGATCTCTGCCCGGTGGCGGCCATTATCCGGCATATCCAACAACAGTTGGACGGTGCCGACTACCCGGCCTGCTTCGCACGCCACCAGTATCAACCGATCGCCACGATCGATCGCTGGCAGCAGGCGCAGCCAGAAAGCGGACGCCTGCTCAAGACTGAAGGGCTGTACAAAACCAATGCTGGCTCCCTGTAATACGCTGGCATGTAATATCTCGGCTAATTCAGGAATAGCGATTTGCGTTGCGTTAGCATCCAGTTGCTGTATCTCAATCATGGTTATGGCCTACAGATCACAAAGGTGTAATGGCTGGCTCAGGGCCAGATGCATAGAATTTAGAACAAAGCACGTAACAGGGTAAACATCAACATACTCAACACCACTACCGCCAGCATATTACGCAGGAAGAAAGCCAGAACGACCGCAAACACCGCGGCCCACAGATAAGGATTCTCAGGCAACGCACGCCATTCATCACCGTTAAAGGCAATAATCGGCCCGCAGATAGCCGTCAGCACCGCTGGCACCGAAAAACTCAGCAGAGTCCTCATACGTTGCGACAAACGTACCGGCAGGCTTGGCGCTAAAAAGCAATAACGGTTGAAAAAGACGATCACCCCCATCAGCACAATGGTCAGCCAAATCATGCCTGCCCCCTGCTGCACAGCAGCCCAACCACCATGGCCGCTACGGTAGTGATAATCAACGCTCCCGGCACCTGATAATGGTGCAGGCCGATCGACAACACCAGCGCCGTCAGTACGCAGGCGAGCACCGGCAGGTTACGGATCATCGGCACCACAATCGCAATAAAGGTGGCGGCGATCGAGAAATCAAGCCCGTAGCTGTCGAGATTGCTGACACTGCTGGCAGCAACCACTCCCAGCAACGTGGCAAAGAACCAGCACAGATAAAACGCCAGCCCGGCACCCAGCGCATACCAGCGGTTAAAGCGTTCCGGGCCTTGATTACCGGTCAGTGCAAACAGTTCATCGGTCAACAGGAAAGCCAGCAGGACACGCCATCTCAACGGCAACGGAGCAATACATTCACGCAGGCGCAACCCATATAAGAAATGCTGCGCGGTAACAAAGAAGGTAGAAACCAGGATCGCCAGCAAACCGGCTCCGCTCTTGAGCATCCCCATGGCGACCAGCTGTGATGCACCGGCAAAAACAATCGCCGACATCCCCAGCCCCTCGGCCCCCGTCATACCACTCTGGATGGCCATTGAGCCCGCCAGGATCCCCCAGGGCAACACCGCCAGGCAGAGTGGCAAGATCGCCACCGCTCCCTGCAACGCCGGGCGCAAGCGCAGCATTGGCGGTTCTGCGAGAGTTGATTGATAAGTCAATACATTTACCTTTTTGAATAAACCCGCGTTTAAGCCGGATAAATTAACGCTTTGATTTGAAATTTTTATTGTCTGCTTAAAAAACAGCAGGCTCTACTGAGCCTGCTAACTTTACTCTGGCAATTTAACGTTGTCACCACCACGATACCAGAAGCACCGGCATCAACAACGCACTTCACAGCCACAAGGATGTACAGCCAATAAGCGCTATTTTCCTGGCCCTTGAATAAAAAGATTACGCGCTTTCACCGCCAGGTCTGGGTAGTTCGAAAACATGCCATCCATCCCCAATTCAAGATAGGCCTTATATTCCAGAGCCGCAGCAGCGGGATCATTTTTTGCAAATGTCCAACCATGCACTTTTAAACCTGCCGCATGTGCCTGCTCAATATATTCCTTCGCGATCGGGTAATCGGCACTGTTGATCAGCAGGCTAATCCCCTCGGCAAAACTGGCAATATCTTCAAAAGAAAGCAGTGGTTTTTCACCCACCGCAATGCGCAAACGGGCAATACCATCGTCCCCCATGGATGCCACACCCAAAACAATGTGCGGCATTGGGTTATTCTGCGCCTGTTCTTTGTTCCTCATACTGCGCAAAGTGACATCGCTGAACGACTGAATAAACACTTTGCTGCTGGCCGTGTAGTTATTACGCGACAGGATATCGAGGATCGCATCCTCCATTATCGGATCGGCCTGTTTGGCCTCAGGATAAATACCGATTGTGCGCTGTGTTACTGCATTCTGCTGTTCAACAAAATCGATCACCTCTTGAAATGTCGGAATCTCGAACGGGCTGGCGGCGCTGGGGGTAAAACCAGGATAGCTTTCTTTGGCCGTTCCCACCGGTTTCACCGTTAGCGTTTTAATCTCTGATAAGCTGAAATCAGCCACTTTATATCCGCCGTTACGCGGTGGATATAATTCAGCAACGTCGGTCGTTCGGCTTAACGTATCATCATGCATTGCCACCAACTCGTTATCGAGAGTCAATTGGAGATCGGGCTCAATATAATCAGCCCCCATCTGTATGGCGAGTTGGTAGCCTGCCAATGTATGCTCAGGGAGATAACCACTGGCACCCCGATGAGCAATCACCAAAGGCTGTTCAACGGCTTTTTTATCCTGTTCTACAGCTTGCGTGGAATGGTTATTATCACAGGCTGCCAGCAGTGATATCATCGACAGCATAGTCAGTGTTATAAATTTTTTCATCCAGAGAGTCCTTTCGGTATTGGGCCTAATATTTTTATTTTTCTCAGTAACAGACAGAATATCACCAGAGAAAATAAATACTTTCTGTGAGTGCTTGCATAAAAACCCCACACTTAGTTGATTTATCAAAAATAATGCCATTTTACTGTTAAAGAAAAATTTCAGATTTATGATTATCAATCTGAGGTATTTTCGTGATCCTTAAAGCGGTTTGATCTTAATTAAATAGCGATACTATCGTTATTCATTAGCATCAATCGAACAAACGAGAATCAGATATGCCCGTGCTGAAAAGATGTTTTTGTCGGAAAAAGCCGCATCAGCCGTTTTTAGTTCCGGCTATCACGGTTGTTGTCATGTTTTAAGGGGAATAATATTGAGTTGGCTGTACGATTGCGTTAAATTTAACAAGCAACATCTTGGAATACACCAGGCCGGACGGTGAAATATGTCGAGAATCAACTTAGAGAACGGGGAATGCACAGCACATTCGGTCAGTGACCGTTTGCTCAAGCTATTGAAAACCTGCGGCCCACAACAGGCTTCAGAAGCCGGGAAAGTGCTTGGCACTACCGGTGAAGCCGCTCGTCAGCAGTTCGTCAAACTGGCGAAGGATGGGTTAGTCGAGGCTAAAGCCGAAACCCGTGGCGTTGGCCGCCCGGTGCAGCTCTGGTATCTCACCCCGGCAGGCAATGCCCACTTTCCTGATGCTCATGCCGAACTGACGGCCCAACTGCTGCGCACCGTACGCAACAAGCTGGGGGAACAGGCGCTAGATTTATTGATCGACAGCCGCGAACAGGAAACCCGCAGCAATTATCAACAGGCGATGGCCGGGGCTAGCAATTTACGTGAGCGCGTTGCACGCCTGGCGACCCTTCGCTGCCACGAAGGCTACATGGCCGAATGGAGCGAATTGCAAGACGGAACCTTTCTGCTGGTAGAGAACCACTGCCCTATTTGCACCGCCGCCCGAGTTTGCCAGGCATTTTGCCAGGCTGAGCTGAATGTGTTCACCGAGGTGCTGCAAGCACGGGTTGAGCGTTCCGAACATATTCTTGCCGGCGCACGCCGCTGCGCCTACCGGATTTTACCCCGGCAGAGCCTCTAAGGCTGTAAGTGTAAATGAAGTTGTCGCCCAAGATTGATTTATGCGGCCTGTTTATCCCGCTCCGAATTGAGCGTTGCGCTATCCCGCCGTTGCCAGTTTAGTGTCTACAGTGACCAGCGGGTTGGCGTAACGAGTTGGAATTGCTGCTGAATCGGATTTCGGGGAATTTGGTGATGCTACGCCTATGCTGTATGTAGTTAAGGCTGCATTACAATCGGCCTACACACCAGCGGAGGGCGACTAATTGCCTCGTTTGAATTTAAGGCTGTTGGCTTTTCAAGGTTTTCTCTAATCTCATAGGGCCTGGCGAAAACACCTGCCAGGCTCCTCTCACAATATCGACTATAACCAAAATAATTCGAGTTGCTTGTAGGCGGCAACGGAGTGAAGTCCTAGGAGCATAGGTAACTATGTGACTATGTGACTATGTGACTATGCGGAATGAAAACAGCCAACCCCCAGCAACTCGAAGTAGGAAGGGTATATTTAGTTATCAGAGTTTTGTTACCCGGCCTTCACCCAAATGGAAATTACATAATTCGTTTAACATTTCCATTCCAGAGTTAGTTTGTGAATCAAAAGTATCCTTGGTTATTTTGGCTATGACTTGAACTTTGCTCCCTAACTCCAGAGACTCTGCCAGTTTCGCCGAAGCCATTCGGTCAGGAAGATTGACTATTGCACTACAATCCGGTGCCTTCGAATCATTGAAGACTATACTGTACTCATCTCTTTTGGTTTTCAGAGTATCGAGGTCAAATTTACCACTTTCCGACTTGATATCAGTGATCGTCCCGGTAAATAACAGTGTTTTTCCGCTCCATTTCTTTTTGGCCTGTACCACATTTTTTTTCTCATCGGCCCGCAAATCAGCTAGAGAGGCTGCGGTGGCATTACCATATCCACTAACGGTATCATTCAGGGAGCTCATTGCACCATTCACCGAGCTTAACCCGTCATTTAGCGATTTTAACCCATCAGTTGTTGCACAACCTGTCAATGACAACAGTACAATACTCAGGCATGGCAATGTGACTCTATGTTGGAAACAGTTTGATTTTATGCGTGGCATTGATTAACCCTTATGAAAGATTTGGAAAAAAATCTAATTACTTGAAGTATCTCGGGATATTTTAATGAATTCCCGTTACCTCGTGGTACCCATGACAAGTGAGTAAATCAAGATAGAAGTAGTTTTGGATTTTTGAGAATGATTAAAAACTCTACTATAGCCTACGAAAATGCCCTTAAACTATGTAGTATAAAAACTGCCCGGAGCACAATTTTTAATCTTTATTAATCGAGGGCCATTATTACATAGTCAAACAAAAATACCAGTTATTCTTCAGTCCCCCATCTTACCTTGAACGTGGCGCCACTCAGTTGTGATTGGCTAATTATGTAGCCTGAGCAGGTCGTTTCTGCTCTACCCAAAATAATTCGAGTTGCTTGATAAAATCGTAACGCGTGTTCGAACAACACTTGTGCTGGCCCCTGGCCCAGCATGGGCCGAGTTGCGCAGCCAACACCCAAGTAACTTGAAGTATAAAGGGTATGTATCGTTTCTTGCTTGGATAAAGTTGTACAGTTTTTATTTTTTTGTACAACTTTGCATTAAGCCGCTATGGTTAATGTAGTGAGTGTTCCAAGCAGGGAAAATGGCATGGCGTTATACACGATTGGCGAGGTTGCACAACTTTGCGGCATTAATCCGGTTACGCTGCGCGCCTGGCAACGGCGCTATGGACTGCTGAAACCACAGCGCACCGAAGGCGGCCATCGCCAGTTCAACGAAGAAGATGTGGCCCGCATCCACAATATTCTCCGCTGGATTGAGCGCGGCGTACCGGTCAGCCAGATCAAACCTTTGCTGGACGGCTCCGCAGTACCCGACCACAGCACCAACTGGGCAACGCTGCAACGCCAACTCCTGGCCTTGCTCCAGATCCCTTCGCCTGCCAAACTGCGTAGCCGCATCTTTGAGCTGGGCCGCGAATATCCTCCCCAGGCCCTGATCGAACATGTGCTGCGGCCGCTGCGTTCACAGCTCAAAAATCACCATGAACTGTTGCACATGCTGCACAGCCTGCTGGATGGCGTGATCATTGAATACGCCGCCTTTTGCATGGTCGGAGCACGTAAAAAGCCCGGTGCAAGCGCGTTGCTGTTGAGCTGGGGAAACTCCGATCGCACCGAATTGTGGATGGTCGCCATCCAACTGGCCAAAAGCAATATGCGCGTTGATATCCTGCCGGATCCTTTGGAACATCCGCAACTGACAATGCTCAAGGCCGATCGCTATTTTATTTGTACCGAAGGCGTGCTCAATACCGCCAAACGACGGCAATTGGCCACCTGGCGCGAAGCCGGGCTGGATATCACACTGATTGACAACAACGCTCTGTTAACTCTTCCCATGGAGCAGCCCCATGAGCACCCCTGAAGCACTGTTGGCACGTTTTTCACACTTCTATACCCGGCTGGATGAGAGCCAACTGGTCGATCTGCCCGAGATTTATCACCCCGACATCCGTTTTGTCGATCCCGTTGGTGAGCATCTGGGCCTAAAGGCGCTGGATGCCTATTTTCGCCAATCACTCAGCAATCTGAGCTATTGCCACTTTGCCATCACCGATATTCAGCAGCATCAACAGCAGGCCTACGTGTGCTGGCACATGACCTATGCCCACCCACGCCTGCGCCGTGGCCGTGTCCTCACGCTGGAAGGCGTCAGCCAGTTGCGCTTTGCCGAACAGCGCATCGTTTTTCAGCGCGACTACTACGATCTGGGTGCCATGCTTTATGAACATATCCCGCTGCTCGGCCAAGCCGTGCTCAGCATCAAGAAGAGGCTCCAATGATGAAACGCGTGCTGATCACCGGGGCCAGTTCGGGTATAGGGCAGCAATTGGCGCTCGACTATGCCGCCGAGGGCTGGCAGGTGATCGCCTGCGGGCGCGATGCCGCCCGGCTGGCGGCACTCAGCACGCAGAATTCCAACATCGTCTCGCGTCGTTTCGATATCACCGATCTGGCGGCCACCCGAGAAGCCTTGGCGCACTGCCCGGCTGAGTTAGTGATCCTGTGCGCCGGAACCTGTGAATATCTGGATAACGGCGTGGTAGAGGCGGAAAAGGTGGCCCGCGTGCTCAGCACCAACCTGTTGGGGCCGGTCAATTGTCTGGATGCCCTGCTGCCACAGTTGGCACCCGGTGCGCGGGTTGCCCTGGTGGGTTCAACCGCCAGTCTGATCCCCCTGCCGCGTGCCGAAGCCTACGGTGCCTCAAAAGCCGCCTTGGCCTATTTTGCCCGCAGCCTGGCGGTGGATCTGGCAAAGCGCAGTATCGGCGTTTCTCTGGTGCTACCCGGTTTTGTCACTACACCGCTCACCGATCGCAACGATTTTGCCATGCCGATGATCATCACGCCCCAGCAGGCTTCCGGCTATATCCGCCGTGGCCTGGCAACAGGGGCTGCCGAAATCGCCTTCCCTCCGCTGTTCGCCGCGCTATTACGGCTGGCAGCCTTACTACCACAGGCCGTGCAACGCTGGCTCGCTAAGCGCATGGTGAGGTAATTTAATGAAAATCGCCATTATTGGCAGCGGCATTTCTGGCCTGACCTGTGCCTGGAAACTGGCCCATGAACATCAGGTGACGCTGTTTGAAGCCAACGATTACCCTGGTGGCCACACCGCTACCGTGGACGTCACGCTGGCAGGCCGCAGCTACGCTATCGACACCGGATTTATTGTTTACAACGAGCGCACTTACCCACAATTTATTGCGCTGCTGGCAGAGTTAGGCATCAGCGGCCAGCCGACGGAAATGAGTTTTTCGGTCACCCATCCGCGCAGCGGGCTGGAATACAACGGCCATACGCTCAATACGCTGTTCGCCCAGCGCCGTAACCTGCTTAACCCGCGTTTTTACCGCCTGCTGGCAGAGATTGTGCGCTTTAACCGCCAGTGCAAAAAACGCCTGGCCGCTGGCGGAGCTGGCAACGAAACGCTGAACGACTTCCTGCAACAGGCCGGATTTTCCACCTATTTTGCCCAGCACTACCTGCTGCCGATGGGGGCCGCGATCTGGTCCTCTTCCATGGCGGACATGCGGCAGTTCCCGTTGGCGCTGTTCCTGCGCTTTTTTGATCACCACGGCCTACTGGATGTCACCAATCGCCCGCAATGGTTTGTGGTGCCCGGCGGTTCGCGCGAGTATGTGCGCCGTATATTAGCGGCACTGGCGGGCCACCTGACGCTGCACCTGAATACGCCGGTGCGGCGGGTAGAACGCCAGCCACAGCGGGTAGTGATCCACAGCGCCCAGGGTGAGCAGCATTTCGATCAGGTGATCTTTGCCTGCCATGCCGATCAGGCACTGCAATTGCTGGCCGATGCCAACCCGCTGGAACAACGCGTTCTGGCCCAGTTACCCTATCAGGCCAATGAAGTGATCTTGCATACCGATGTACGCCTGTTGCCGCGTCAGCGCCGTGCCTGGGCCAGTTGGAACTATCTGCTGCCCGCCAGCAGCGAGCAGTTAGAAAACCAGCGTGCTAGCGTGACCTACAACATGAACATCCTGCAAGGCCTCAACGTACCGCACACCTTCTGCGTGACGCTTAACCCGCAACAGCCGATCGACCCGGCACACATCCTGCGCCGCTTCAGCTACCACCATCCGGTATTCAATCAGGCCAGCGCACTGGCACAACAGCAGCGCGCGCTGATAAACGGGCAGCAAAACACCTGGTTCTGCGGGGCTTACTGGTACAACGGTTTTCATGAAGATGGCGTGCGCAGTGCGCTGGACGTCACGCAGACCTTGTTGCAGGTAAAAGCCGCATGAACAGCGCCCTGTACGTCGGCCATGTGCGCCATCGCCGCTTCAGCCCGGTGCTGCACAGCTTCGATTACCGCCTGTTTATGCCGCTGATCGATCTCGACGAACTGGCACAGCTGCCTGCTCTCGGCATTGCGTTAGAACGCTTTGCTCCGGCGTCGTTTTATCGCCGCGACTATCTGGGTGGCGGTGATATCAAAGCCAAAGCACAGGAGCGCATTGCCGAGCTGACCGGCGAAAGGCTGAACGGCCGCGTTATGCTGCTGTGCCAGTTGCGCTATTTGGGCTGTTACTTCAACCCGGTCAACTTTTATTATCTGTATAACGCTGACGACGAACTGCGCTGGCTGCTGGCCGAGGTGCGCAATACCCCATGGAATGAACGTCATACCTATGCGGTAAAGCCAGACGGCACGCTGCCGGTGGACAAAGTCTTTCAC
Source organism: Serratia sp. YWN4 (assembly GCF_055790845.1). Taxonomy (NCBI): domain Bacteria; kingdom Pseudomonadati; phylum Pseudomonadota; class Gammaproteobacteria; order Enterobacterales; family Yersiniaceae; genus Serratia; species Serratia sp. YWN4. The sequence goes on along the minus strand of NZ_CM147696.1, from coordinate 1,734,608 downwards.
GTTTCGCCGTTCAACCCGATGGACATGACCTACCGCTGGCGGCTCTCCCCCCCTGCCCAGCGGCTACGCGTGCATATCGAAAATCACCGAACCAGCCGCGAGTTCGACGCCACCCTGCTGCTTTACCGGCAGCCGTTGACGCGGGCCACCCTGCGCCAACAGCTGTGGCGCTTGCCGTTGATGACGTTGAAAACCGCCGCGGCCATTTACTGGCAAGCACTGAAATTATGGCTGAAACGCGCGCCCATCTACCCTCACCCCGCCTCTGGCGGCAAGGATAAACCATGAGTTCACCGGAATACTCCCTGAGCCGTAGCACAGCTATTTCCGGCCGCAGTAAAGGCGCACGCCGTATTATTTTTACCTTATTGCAGCAGTTGCAGGGCGGTGGCCTGTTGTTGCGTGAGCCCGGTGTCGGTGAAATCCAGTTTGGCGATGCCAGCGCACCGTTACAGGCCGAAGTCGAGGTGTATGACCTGCGCGTTTACCGGCGGATCCTGCTGGGTGGTAGCATCGCCGCTGGCGAAAGCTATATCGACGGAGACTGGAGCAGCCCCGATCTCACCGGCCTTTTACAACTGCTGGCCAGCAATATGCAACTGGTCGATAAACTGGAGGCACGTTTGAGCTGGCTGACCGCTCCGTGGCACGGATTGGTGCATCTGTTGCGCAGCAATAGCCGCCGCCAGGCGCGGCGCAACATCGCGGCGCATTACGATCTGGGTAACGATTTTTATCAGCAGTTTCTCGACCGCGAAATGCTGTATTCCAGCGCGTTATACCGCGAAGCCGACATGACGCTGGAACAGGCACAGCAGGCCAAAATGCGCCGCCTGTGTGAACAGTTGGATCTGCAACCGGAAGATCACCTACTGGAGATTGGCACCGGCTGGGGCGCACTGGCAGAATTTGCCGCCCGCGAGTACGGCTGCCGGGTTACCACCACCACTATTTCGCAGGCGCAGTACGACTATGCCTGCCAGCGCATCGAGCAGGCCGGGCTGAAAGATCGCGTCACTTTGCTGTTTGAGGATTACCGCCAGCTCACCGGCCAGTACGACAAGCTGGTATCGGTTGAGATGATCGAAGCCGTAGGTAAACGCTTTTTACCGCTGTTTGTGAAGCGCTGCCAGCAGTTACTCAAGCCCAAAGGCAAAATGGTGTTGCAGGCGATCACCATTACCGATCAGCGCTACCAGCAATACAGCCGCAGCGTGGATTTTATCCAGCGTTACGTATTCCCCGGCGGCTTTTTGCCTTCTGTCACCGCGTTATGCGAAACCCTGACACGCCACAGCGATTTGGTGATGTGCGATCTGCACGATATCGGCCGCGACTACGCGCGCACGCTGCAAGAGTGGCGGCAGCGCTTTGAGCACCACTGGCCTTCATTGCACAGCCAAGGGTTTGATGAACGTTTTCAGCGGCTGTGGCGTTTTTATCTGTGCTACTGCGAAGCCGGTTTCCTGGCGCGCACCATCAGCACGGTACAGCTCAGCGCTGAACGCCGATGAAATTAGGTACGGGATTCTGGCTGACCAACCTGGGCTTCAATGCCTACTGGACGCTGGCCATCCTCTGGGGCGAACGCGGGCTTCCTTTGCTGTTGGTCGGCGCAGCGCTGGCGCTGGCCTTCACCCCAGCCTGGCGGCGTAAATGGGTGTTGCTGGCGGCGCTGCTCGGCATTGCCATGGATGCTCTGTGGTGCTACTTCGGCCTATTCGAATTTACCGGCCAAAATGGCGTGCCGTTGTGGATGTGCGCATTGTGGCTCACGTTCGCTTGCTGGTGGTCTTGCTTACTGAGCCGGATCAGGCTGACGCTGCCAATGTTGGTGCTGTTGGGCGCAGTTAGCGGCCCGCTGGCTTACGTGATTGGTTGGAAACTCAATGCAATGGCACCGCAGATTGCGCCAGAAATGATGATCCTTGCCCTGGCCTGCGGTTGGGCGATTTATCTGCCCGTAATCAGTTGGCCAATGTTACGTAGGGGAATGCCATGAAGATGCTGTTCACTCTGTTGCTCTGCCTGAGCAGCCTGGCGGCACAGGCCAGTGAATGGGTCACCTGGCCGACAGTAGGCAGCGCCACGCTGCGCTGGGGGCCGTTTGACATCTATTTCTCGGTATTACGCACGCCAGACGGGCGTTATCGGGCGGATAACTGGCCGCAGGCGCTGAGCATTAACTATCAGCGCGATATCGCCACCGAAGATCTGGTAAAAGCCACGCAGGAACAGTGGCAGGCGATGAAAATAACGGTGCCAGCTGCGCAACAGCAGCGCTGGCTCAGCCAGATGAGCGCTATCTGGCCCTCTGTGCAGCCCGGTAGCCAACTCACCTTTGTGGGCGACCATGACGGTGGCCGTTTCTATTATCGTCCACAGCCGGGTCAACCCATCCAACCGATCGGTGAGCGCTTCGACGGCGCTTTCCGCGATGCCTTTCTCGCGATATGGCTGTCACCCGCCAGCCAATTCCCCACCATGCGGCAACAGCTGACTGGAGACTCATGATGAATATCAAACATCTGTTAATGGCGTTGTTGTTTTTGCTGGCAGGGTGCAGCGCAGATATCAGTGACTATCAGCACGATAAGCCCACTTTTGACCTGTTCGGCTACTTTAGCGGCGAAACCCGCGCCTGGGGAATGGTGCAGGATTATCAGAACAAACAAATCCGCCGCTTTGAAGTAGTGATTCAGGGCGAGGTTGTTGGCAATACCCTGACGTTGAAAGAAAAGTTTGTGTATAACGACGGCGAGCGTCAAACCCGCGTCTGGCGCATCATCAGAAATGAAGATGGCAGCTATCAGGGCACGGCTGGCGATATCATCGGTGTCGCGCAGGGTAACACCGCGGGCAACGCCTTCAACTGGCGCTACGCGATGAACGTGAAAACCGAGAATGGCACGGTGAAATTGCACTTTGACGACTGGTTGTATCGTCAGGATGAAAACCATCTGTTTAACGTGACATCGCTGCGCAAATTTGGGGTAGAAGTCGCCAAAGTGACGCTGTTTTTTGAAAAACAATAGTTACTCCCGGCTTTCTCTCACCGGGAGAGAGCCGCCTTATGTGGCATGACGCCCCAACAACACGCTCTTTTCCCCACTCCTGCGGCAAGCACAAAAATGCATTGCTTATCCTCCCCACGTTAGGGTTTACTGAGTGCCCTAATAAATCACCGCCTACCGAATAAAGAGCCCATGCTGAGCCAACAAAACCGTCATCTCCTGCCATTAATTGGAGCGCTGTTCACGCTATATATTGTCTGGGGATCGACCTATTTTGCTATCCGTGTTGGGGTCGAAAGCTGGCCACCGCTGATGATGGCGGGTATCCGCTTTCTGGTGGCGGGCATTATCCTGTTCAGCTTCCTGGTGCTGCGCGGCCACGCGTTACCGACGCTAAAACAGTGGGTTGCCGCCGGTACCATCGGCATCCTGTTGTTGGCAGTCGGTAACGGCCTGGTCACGGTGGCAGAACATCAGAACGTGCCCTCCGGCATTGCCGCCGTGATGGTGGCAACCGTACCGTTGTTTACCCTGTGTTTCAGCATGTTATGGGGAATGCGCAATACCAAGCTGGAATGGACCGGCATCGCACTTGGCCTGGTGGGCATCGTGCTGCTTAATACCGGTAACAATCTGGTGGGCAACCCGACCGGCGCACTGCTGATCCTGCTGGCATCGGCCAGTTGGGCCTTTGGTTCGGTGCTCAGTTCGCGTATTTCACTCCCCGCCGGGCCAATGGCCGGTGCGGCAGAAATGCTGGTGGCCGGGGTAGTGCTGATGGTTGCCAGCCAACTGAGCGGCGAACATCTTGATAGCATGCCCAGCCTCAGCAGCTTTTTGGCCCTTGGCTATTTGATCGTATTCGGTTCAATGCTGGCGATCAGCGCCTATATGTTCCTGCTGAAAAATGTGCGCCCGGCGGTGGCGACCAGCTACGCCTATGTGAACCCGGTGGTAGCGGTATTACTCGGCGTCGGCTTTGCTGGTGAAACGCTGGCGGCGCGTGAATGGTTGGCTCTGGTGGTGATCGTCTCTGCGGTGGTGCTGGTCACGCTGGGCAAATACCTGTTCACCCGCCCGGCCAAGGTGCAGCGCGCTCAGGTAGCAAAAACGCCCGAGTAAGATAAACGATGATTGTTTCGCTGAAGGGGCTATAATTCCCGCTGTTTTGACTCACCTGCGAAATATAACTCATGCTGAAAAAAGCGTTCGTCATCGTCATCGCCCTATGTGCCTTTGGTTCTCTGGGCGGCGTATTCCTGGCCGGGCTGAATATCTATACCCGCTCCACGACTCCACTTGAAGCAGCGCCTGCCAGCACCGCTCCGGTAGCCACTCTTCAGACCAAGTGATGGTGCTATAGCGCCGTCACCCCCAGCGCTGCCGCCTGTTGCTCATGTTCGCGGATGATCTGATAGGCCTCGCGCGGCACCAGGCTGAAATCACCGATCAACAGGCTTTCACTGGCCGGATTGCTGACCATCGCACTGGCCGCCGCGCGTAGCAGCGCCAACTGCTGTGGCGTTGTGCCCGCTGCGGTAATCAGCGGCAATCCTGGCACCGCTGCGGTGCGGCCAATAATCTTCAGCCCGGCCACCGCCTGCGGCTGTGCGCGTTTGAGCAAGGCAAAGCTGACACAATCGATCGCCGCAATATCCGCCTGCCCGCGGTGGATCATCTTTATTGATTCATAATGAGCACCGGAAGCGATCGCCTGGCGGAAAAATTGCCCTTGCCGCGCCAGCGGCGCAATCAACGCCAGCAGGCTGTTATAGCCGGATTGCGAATCCCGGCTGTTATAGGCCGCCACCCGACCACGAAAATCCTCCAGCCGTTCCCCCGGTTCGTTATCTCGCACCACCAGCCAACTGCTGTAATTCGCACCGCTGCATCCTTCCACGCGATAATGGTAGGTGCCCACCAGTTGTACCTGCGGCAACATCACCGCCAACGGATAACCGCAGGTCTGGCTCAGCAGCAGATCCGGGCTCTGCCAGTGCGCCAACAGATCCTGCGGCCAGCTCAATGCCTGTGGCACCTCAACCATACCAAGCTGCCGTAATTTATTACGCAACGCCTGCCAGAAGGGTTCAACCTGTTGATGGTTGACGCCATACATGGGCAAAGAGACTGCCTGCATTTTGTTTACCCCGCAGAAGATAACACCGCACGCCAAGTGGTCAGGTAGCGCACCCAGCGTTCGAACAGCATATCGGTGATGATCGCCAACAGCGCCACCACCACCGCCCCTTGGATTACGTAAGCCGTATTGAAACCGCTCAGCCCGATGATGATCGGCGAGCCCAGCGTTTTGGTGCCCACCGTGGAGGCGATCGCCGCCGTGCCGATATTGATGATCACCGAAGTGCGAATACCCGCCACAATCACCGGAGCCGCCAGCGGCAGCTCAACGCGCCACAGGATCTGCCAGCGGTTCATCCCCACCCCCTGCGCCACCTCGCGCGTGGCGGCCGATACCGATTCGATCCCGCTCAGCGTTCCTTGCAGAATCGGCAACAGGCCGTACAGCACCAAAGCAATAATCGCCGGTTGTTCGCTAAAGCCCATCACCGGCACCGCAATCGCCAGCACCGCCACCGGTGGAAAAGTCTGGCCGACGGCCACCACGGTTTCTACCAGCGAGCGGAACTCACGCCCCGCCTCGCGCGTCACGGCAACCCCGGCACTGACGCCAATCAGCACCGCAATAACGCTCGATACCGCCACCAGCAGCAAATGTGCTTCTACCAGCGAGAAAAAGCTGTCCTGCTGATACACCGGCCTGTCCAGCTCGGGGAACCAGGCAGCAAACAGCCAATGCAGGTGGTTCATACCAAACACCAGCGCCAGCAACAGGGCAAAGGTCCACGGCAGCGGATCGCGCCACCAGCTTTTCATGACAGTGCCTTTTGCGCGATCAAGTCGCTGAAATGCAGCACGCCAAGCGCTTCACCCTGCTCGCCAATCACCGGCAGGCGTTCGCTGCCACGAGCAACAAATACCGACAGCGCATCGCGTAGGCTCATCGCCGCCTGAATCGGCTCCCCTGCGGCGCTGCCTGGGCGCATACGCTCAGCCACCGTGCCCAGCGCCAATAGCTTGATGCCGCGATCGCTACCGCCAAAAAAGTCTCGTACAAAATCATTTACCGGTTCGGTCAGCAGCGCCAGCGGCGTGCCCTGCTGCACCACCCGACCCTGATCGAGCAACACAATGCGGTTCGCCAACCCCAGCGCTTCGTCAATATCGTGGGTTACCAGCACAATGGTGCGGCCAGAAAGCTGATGAATCCGCGCGATTTCATTCTGCAAGGTCAACCGAGTAACCGGATCGAGCGCACCGAAGGGTTCATCCATCAGCAAGACCTCAGGATCGGCGGCTAACGCACGCGCCACGCCAACCCGCTGCTGCTGCCCGCCAGAAAGCTGATGCGGATAACGGCGGCGAAAGCGCTCCGGCTCCAGATGCAGCAGTTCCATCAATTCACTGACCCGATCGCGGATGCGCGCCCGCGGCCACTTCAACAATTGCGGCACGGTGGCGATATTCTCCTCCACCGTCCAGTGCGGAAACAGGCCGATCGACTGAATGGCATAGCCCATACGGCGGCGCAGATCCTGCGGCTTGAATTTATGGATCTCTTCACCAGCGAAATAGATTTTGCCTTCGTCATGTTCAATCAGCCGGTTGATCATCTTTAAGGTGGTAGATTTGCCGGAGCCGGAGGTGCCGATCAGCACGGTAAATTCCCCTTCTGCAATATGCAGCGAGAGGTCATCAACCACCGGTTTACCCTGAAAAATCTTGCTTACCCGATCAAAGCGAATCATCAGCGTGTCACTTCCAGCAGTGAAATTATGAATTTGAACAGCGAGTCCAGGATCACCGCCATGGCGATCACCGGCAGCACCCCGAGCAGCACCAGATCCAGTGCGCTACTGAGCAACCCTTGGAACACGATGGCACCAAAACCACCGGCACCGATCAGTGCAGCCACCACCGCCATGCCCACGGTTTGTACCGCCAGAATGCGCACGCCGGTGAGAAACAGCGGCAGCGCCAACGGCAGTTGTACGCAGAAAAAAGCCTGCCCGCGCGTCATCCCCATACCGCTGGCCGACTCGATCACGCTGGCCGGAACGCTTTGCAGGCCCGCCACCACGCTACGCACCAGCGGCAACAGGGCATACAGCACCAGTGCGACGATCGCCGGTGCCATCCCAATGCCGCTGATGCCCAGCTTCGCCAGCCAAGGCAGCGCCGCCGCCAGCCAGGCCAGCGGGGCGATCAGCAGGCCAAACAACGCGATAGAAGGCACGGTCTGGATAATATTCAGCGTAGAGAAAATCGGCGTTTGCCAACGCTCTGAGCGATAACACAGCACGCCCAGCGGCACGCCGACCAGCAACGCCGGAATCATGGTAGCCAGCAAAATAGTCAGATGCTGCAACAGCGCCGCGTCGAACACCTCCTGCCGGTTGTGGTACTCCTTAAGCAGCGAAAGCTGATCCAACTGGCCGCTGAACAGCAGCAATAGCGCAGGCAGCATCACCAGCAGATTGCCCAACATGCGCCACAGGTGCGAAGGGGTAATTCGCGCCATGGCATCGGCGGCAATCAAGCCACAGAGCGCCGCCATCAGCCAGTAGCCGCTGCCCCACGAGGTGCGCGCCAGCGACGAGCCCTGCAATGCCAACTGCTGCGCCGCATGGCCGCTTAACCAAAAGATCAGCGCCAACAATAGGCTGGCCGTTAACGCCGTCAGCAACGCATTGCGCCGCACAGAGGCCAGCAGGCTGAGAACGGCCAGAACCAACAGGGGCAACAGCAGCCACAGCGCCGGGCCGTGTAACAGCGATATCAGGGAAATACTCTTGCCAGACAGCAGGCGATTGGGGGCATAACTGAGAAACGGCAGGCCAAAGGCCGCCAGCAGCAGCATGATGAATAAGGTCAGTAGTACGCGGTTTTTTAAAGCAATAATCAAAGCGACTCCCCGCTCCATTACCCGTTGGGGCCGTTTTACCGGCCCCAATTCCCAAGAGTTAAGGCTATTTAATCAGCCCTTTCTCTTTAAGGTAGTTTGCCGCCACCTGTTTGGCATCCTGCCCTTCCACGGCGATCTGCGCGTTCAGTTTTTGCAGCGTTGGGCCATCCAGCGTAGCGAAAACCGGCTTCAACAGCTCGGCAATATTGGCATGCTCTTGCAACGTGGCTTCACGAATAATCGGTGCCGGTGCATAAATAGGCTGCACACCCTTTGGATCTTGCAGGGTTTGCAGCCCCAAAGCCGCCACCGGGCCGTCGGTGCCATAAGCCATCGCCGCATTCACCCCCGAAGTCTGCTCTGCCGCCGCCTTGATGGTTACCGCCGTATCGCCACCGGCCAGCGACAATAACTGATCCTGAGTCAGCTTAAAGCCATAAGCGCTCTGGAAAGCCGGTAAGGCATCCGGGCGCTCAATAAACTCTGCCGATGCCGCCAGTTTGAACTTACCGCCGCTGTTGATCCACTGGCTGAGATCCGCCAGGGTTTGCAGATGATGAGCTTCCGCTACGTCCTGACGGACCGCAATGGTCCAGGTATTGTTCGCCGGGGCGGCATCCAGCCAGACGATATGATTGTTGTCGTAATCGAGCTTCTTCACCTTCTCAAAACCGGCATTGGCCTCTTTCCACGCCGGATCTTTTTCATCGGAGAAGAAGAAAGCCCCATTGCCGGTATATTCGGGGTAGATATCAATTTCGCCGGAGGTGATGGCACCGCGCAGCACCTTGGTGGTGCCCAGTTGCAGTTTATTGGTGGTTTTGATGCCGTTAGCTTCCAGCACCTGCACGATGATGTTGCCGAGCAACGATCCTTCGGTATCAATCTTGGAGCCAACGCGCACCGTATCCGCCGCTTGCGCTGCACTCGCCGTCAGCAAGCTCAGCGCCAAAGCCAGAAAACGTCCACGTAATGAGGTAATCGCCATGCCTGTTCCTCTGATTAATGATCGGTTGGAAAATCCTGAGCAGCACCGGCCCAGCGCGCGAGTGATATCGTTGGCCAGCCGCGCTGCTCGCCGTCTGCCAAATCCGCAGCGGCAAACGGATGCACCTCAACGGCGATCGGCGTAAAGGCATAATCAGCCAACCACACGCCATATCCCGCTACCACAAACCCCTGGCTGCGCTGGCGGTAAGCCTGTTGCTCCGCCAGATACACTTTACGCAATCCGTACCATGGCAAGCCAGGTAAATCATGATGCACTAAATGATAGTTCAGATTGAGGAACAGCAAGCGCCATGGCCAAGATGCCTCGTTAATAACAGAACGTGCCTGCGGTGCTTCCACCGCGCGATGTTCAAAAAACGATCTAACCTTAGTCAGGCCCAGCGCCGGATAACTCACCGCCAGCAGATAAAACCCGGCAGAAAGACCCTGAGCCTGCAACCAGATCAACATCGGCACCAGCAGCGCGCCATGAACCAGCCACATCGCCAGAGTACGCACATCCCCCGCCAGAATGGCTCTCAACGCGTTGATCAGCGTGGATGTAATGTCCAGCGCCGGGCCAAGCACTATTCTGCCAATCAGGGTGTTACGTGCCTTAGCCAGCAACGGCAGCAATATTGGCCAGCGCTGCCACCGTGCCTGGCTGAAGTAATAGCTTTCCGGATCGTTTCCCGGCAGCGTTAAATATTGATCACGGTGATGTTTTAGATGGGAATCGCGATACAGCCCGTAGGGGTACCACACCGCCAGCGGCAGCAGGCCAAGCAGATGATTCAGGCGCGGCCAGCGTGTCGGGTGGCCGTGGATCAGCTCATGCTGTAACGACATATAACCGGTGGTGGCGACAATCAGCAGCGGCGTGCCCAACCAGGGGCCCAGCAGTGACCAGTAATGCACCACGCCAAACCAACTGCCATACACCAGCGCAATAATGCCCCAGGTCGGCAGTTCCAGCCGCCAAGACCATTGCCGGGCAAGCTGTTGGATCCAGGTACGTTGTGCGCCGTGCAGATAAACACTGTGTGAGTAATTTGAAGACATTTTCCGGCTCGCAGTGAGAGATTTCCCTCAGTATCTGCGAACCGGTTCGACGGGCAAAATAACCAAAGTGGCAAAGCAAAGTTAAAAATCAGCAACTAACGCGGGGCAAACTCGATCACTACATTTTTGAAAGCAAGGTAATCTTGCTCACGGTTCATCCTCGGCAACTCAGCCTGTTGTACGGCGTTACTGGCCGCCTGGCATAATTCTTTATCTCCTTGGAGCACCTCAAAACCTTGCAGTGAACCATCCGGCAGCAAATGTAGTTTGATAGTGCAGGTTTTCGATTGATAACTTTTGGGTAAATACATTTTCTCCGTGATGGCCGACTGTATTTGTTGCGCATGAACATTGATGCTTAGCGCCGTCACATCATCGGCAATCGCCTGTATTTTCGGTTGTTTAGGGAAACTCACTCTAACGATTTTTTCCTTTTGCGCGGCATGAGCAGGGAAGCTCATCCGGCGCATTGAAGCCGCAATATATTCGCCGAACTGGCCAGAAGGTTCAGAGCCAATCATGCGTACGTTTTGCAATGCCCCTTTATCATCAACATCATAAGTAATGATGATAAAGGCATTTCTGTCACGCTGAAGGGTGTCTGAAACCTCTAACCACTGCTTGCGGCTAAGCACAAAACTTTTTCCCAATAGCGCCGAATTGGTGCCGTTAATAATCTCTATTTCCCGATTTTCAGAGCGATTCCCACAACCTGCGAGCAAAAATAGTGATGCTAAAACCAGTACACATGACCGGATGTTCATGTCGCTATATCCCTGTTTATCTGACAGAATCGATAAAACATTATGGGTACTGTGACAAAAATTTCCAACAGCGCTGTTCGGCAGAAGCGGCGATCGCATCCAGCACGCAGGAGACTTTCCAACCTTCGGCAAAATCTGGCCACATTTTCTCCCCGGCGGCGATGCCGTTAACCAGATCGCGGATCTCGACCGTTTTCTGATCGTTAAAACCAATACCGTGCCCGGCGCTGATGCAGAATGCGGCGTAATCCGGATGCTGCGGCCCCACCAGAATAGTTTTGAACCCTTGGCGTTCCGCTGGCTCATCGTGCCGGTACAGTTTCAGCTCCGCCATCCGTTCCTGGGTAAAACTCAGCGTGCCTTTGGTGCCGGTGACCACATAGCTCAGGCCCATTTTGCGCCCGCAGGCAATGCGCGAAGTTTCTATCGTGCCCATCGCGCCGTTGGCGAAGCGCACCAGCGCACTGGCCTGATCTTCGTTTTCCACATCACACAGCACTGCCGGGTTTTTAGGGTCAGGCCGCTGTTTGATGAAGGTGTGCAGATCGCCGGAAACCGCCACAATCTCCCCCACCAGATAATGCGCCATATTGACGATATGCGCCGCCAGATCGCCCAGCGCCCCCAACCCGGCGCTGGCCTTGCGACAGTGCCAGTCGATCGGCGTGCGTGGATCGGCCAAATAATCCTCATTATGGGTTCCGTAGAAATGCACCACTTCACCGATCTCGCCGTTGGCAATAATCTCCCGCGCCAACTGGCTGGTCGGGTTTTTCATATAGTTGAAACCGACCAGGGTTTTTACCCCTTTGGCCCGTGCCGCCTGCTCCATTTCAGCGGCATCTTGCGCATTCAGCGCCAGCGGCTTTTCGCAGTACACATGTTTGCCGTGGCGAATAGCGGCCAGCGCCATCTCTTTATGCAGGAAGTTCGGCGCACAGATATCCACCACGTCAATGGCAGGATCGGCCACCAGCTCGCGCCAGTCGGCGGTTGAGCGTGAAAAGCCAAACTCCGCCGCCCGTTGTGCAGCCAGTTCGGGTGTGACCTCTGCCAACATCTCCAGCACCAGTTCCCCTTTCAACGGGAACACCGTATTTACCTGGGCATAGGCAATAGCATGGCACCGGCCAATATAGCCGGTGCCAATCAATCCAACGCGCACCTGTTTCATCGCTTTCTCCTGGGCCACTCTTCGCTGACGCCACATTAATGGAATTAATTTTCTTATATTTATATATATGAAATTTAAATTTCAATAACAAGCCCGCAGCAAAGTTAACCTCATATCCGTGATAGCGTTCATAGAACGCTGCCGACTTTGATGTAACAGTGAATTTAGTCTTGCAAAGCAAGGCAGAATATTTATTTCAAATTATGCGATAGAGACCCTGGTGTTGGTGACAAAAGCGTTAATCGATATCCCTCATTTACGCCAAAAAGGTTTACGCCCTTCATGCCGTGCCTGCGCCCGGCTTAGGCCAATATCAGCCAACTGCTCATCGCTCAAGAGCAGCAGCGCTCGGCGTGTCTGGTGACGTTGCAGACAAGATTGTAACCAGCGCCATAACGCCTTGCGTTGAGCGGGTTGGCATTCGACAGATATTGTCATCATTATGATCTCCCTATGTTTATCACCTGGGTTGATGATGCAATGCCAGCCGAAAAGAATACAGATTCAACAAAGTGGTATTTTTTCCATACAAAGGCTGTTTTCAGGCCGCTGAATGGTCTATTTTAAAACCATCTGTACCGGTTTTTTGCTGGTTAACGTAATTCTGGAAATCTGTATGACACGCTACGCCACCCTGGCCGCCATTCTCAGACAACGCATCGAACAAGGGCTGTATGCCGCAGGCGAGCGCTTGCCTTCGGTACGCACGCTCAGCCTGGAGCACGGCGTCAGTATCAGCACCGTGCAGCAGGCTTATCGCCTGCTCGAAGAGCACCAGTTGGTTGAGCCACGAGCAAAATCAGGCTACTTCGTACGCAGGCCGCATCTGATCGCAGAACTGCCTGCGGTGAGCCGCCCGGCGCAGCGCCCGGTGGATATCTCGCAATGGGAGCAGGTGCTGGAGCTGATCCGTAACGAGCCGCGCAGCGATCTGGTGCAACTGGGGCGCGGGATGCCAGACGTCAGCGAACCCACGCTCAAACCACTGCTTAAGGCGCTGAGCAACACCGCCCGCCACGGCGACTTGCGCAGTTTGTATTACGACAACATTCAAGGTGTAGCCAGCCTGCGCGAGCAGATCGCCCGCCTGCTGCTGGATTCCGGCTGCCAGCTTGATGCTGAACAACTGATAATCACCACCGGCTGCCAAGAAGCGATTTCCGCCGGGTTGCGCGCCATTTGCCAAGCCGGGGATATCGTTGCGGTCGACTCCCCTTGTTATCACGGCACCATGCAAACGTTGAAAGGCTTGGGTATAAAAGCGCTGGAGATCCCGACCGATCCCCTGACCGGCATCAGCCTGGAAGCCTTGGAGATGGCCTTGGAACAGTGGCCGGTGAAAGTGATCCTGCTGACCCCGAACTGTAACAACCCGCTGGGTTACATCATGCCGGATGCCCGTAAAAAGTGCCTGTTGAGGCTGGCACAGTGTTACGACGTGGCGATTATCGAAGATGACGTGTATGGCGACATTGCCTACAGCTACCCTCGGCCGCGCACCATCAAATCTTTCGACGATGACGGGCGGGTGCTGCTGTGCAGTTCGTTTTCCAAAACGCTGGCCCCCGGCTTACGCATTGGCTGGATCGCCCCTGGCCGCTACCTTGAACGCGTGCTGCACATGAAATATATCGGCACCGGTGCAACGGCCACTCAGCCGCAACTGGCGATTGCCGAATTTATCCGTCACGGCCACTACATGCAGCACCTGCGCCGCATGCGTATCCGCTATCAGCAAAACCGCGATCTGATGACCTGCTGGATCACCCAATACTTCCCCGCCGGTACCCGCGTCAGCCAGCCGCGAGGCGGGTTTATGCTGTGGATCGAACTGCATGAGGAATTTGATACCCTGCGCCTCAACCGCTATCTGGAAGATAAAGGAGTGCAAATTGCCGTCGGCAGTATTTTTTCCGCCGCAGGCAAATACCGTAACTGCCTGCGCATCAACTACGCACAAAAACTGACCGCTGACGTTGAACGCGCGGTGAAACAGATTGGTATGACCATCGCACAGATTATGCAGAGCCAGTCCGAGCCCGTAAAACAAGTGGACTTCAGTGCGCCAGAGTGAAAAATTATCACCATTTTCTTACCGGGAGATCAGTATGCAACCCAAGATCTTAGTCAGTGCTTGCCTGGCCGGTTTCAAGGTGCGTTATAACGCATCCCATAAAACGCTGGTCAATTCCACGCTGGAACGCTGGCAGCAGGAAGGGCGGTTGGTGGTTTGCTGCCCCGAACTGGCGGCGGGCTTTTCCACACCGCGCCCACCGGCTGAAATTGCCGCCGCAGCTAACGGTGCTGAAGTGATTGCTCGCCGGGCCAGCGTGATTGACGCTGGCGGCAACGATGTGACCGAACCCTATCTGCTGGGGGCGCATCTGGCGCTGGATACCGCGCGCCTGCACCATTGCCGCTTTGCGCTGCTCAGCGATCGCAGCCCTTCCTGCGGCAGCCAGACGATTTATGACGGTTCATTCGGCGGCCAGACACAGCCCGGTAGCGGTGTTACCGCAGAATTGTTGCGCCAGAACGGCATTGAGGTGTTTTCCGAACATCAGGTTGAAATGTTGATCGCCCGCGTTGAGGCAGTTGAACACGCCTAACGTTGTGCCAGATAGTCCGCCAGCCGCTGGCGCAAATGGGCGATGCCCTGTGGATGCTGCACAAATTCGGTCATGGGCATCATTTGCCAACGTTGCCCCTCGTCACCGAAACGGATAGCGGCGATCTGCGTTAGCGTGATTTTACCAATCATAAACCAGGTGGGTGGATAGCCGGGGTGGATCCCGGCGTAACGTTGTTGCCACAGAATCTGGCGTGCTGAAAGCCGAATACCGAACTCTTCCAGGGTTTCTCGCTGCACGCACTGCAACGGCGTTTCTTCTCCTTCGCGCCCGCCGCCGGGCAGATCCCAGCAGCCGGGCCACGGAATACCGGGCTTTTCGTCACGCTGATATACCAGCACGCCCTCGCCGCACAGCAGCGCGATTTTTGCGCCGCCAAAGTCGTGGTCAATCATCCGCATTTACCCTCAAATTTCTCCCCATAAACATCATATCCTCTTCATCTTGCACATGTCGCCTTGGCGCTGGTGTATAGTAAAAACCCGATTTGATAACAGGCGGATAACAACAATGAACTCTCCATTTTTGGTGACTGCGCAGTGGCTTGAACAACATATTAACGATGAAAATCTGGTGGTGGTCGACGTCCGTATGTCTCCGGTCGGCCTGGTGCCCAAAAAGGATATGCTGGCCGAATTTGCACGCGGCCACATTTCTGGCGCGGTCTATTTCGATATTGATAACGTGGCCGATAAAAATACTTCGTTGCCCCATATGCTGCCAACGGCGGAGGAATTCAGCGCCGCAGCCGCTAAGCTGGGTATCAGCGAACAACACACCATTGTTTTCTACGATGAAGGCAACCAGTTCTCCGCGCCGCGCGGCTGGTGGACATTCCGCAACTTTGGTGCGCAGAACGTTTACGTATTGGACCAAGGTTTAAACGGCTGGGTTGCCCGTGGCAACGAGCTGGCAACCGGCGCGGCCGAGCCCAAACCTGCCACCTTCAACGCCCACTTTAACGTCGAGGCGGTGGTCAATATGCAGCAGGTTGAGCAGGCCATGCAGGATAAAGTGCAGATCCTCGACGCCCGCGCAGCACCGCGTTTTCATGCCCAAGCCCCGGAACCCCGCCCCGGTTTGCACCGTGGGCACATTCCCGGCAGCATCAATATTCCGTATGGCGATCTGCTGGAAGATGGCCGCTTCAAATCACTGGCAGCGCTTAAAAAAACCTTCCTCGAGAAAGGCGTGGATATCACCGCGCCGATCATCGTCAGTTGCGGTTCTGGCGTTACCGCCGCCGTGCTGGCATTGGGTTTACAGTCGCTGGATGCCCATCAGGTGAAATTGTATGACGGTGCCTGGAGCGAATGGGGTTTGCTGAGCGGCAACCAACCCATCGCCCAAGACTAGGTGATGCTTAACTTACTCGCGTAATCGCTCAATAATAATCTGCGCCAATTGCCGGATGGCATCATCCGGCTGTTCCTCGGCCCGATGTAGTTTCACGCCAATCTGCTGTAGCGCGGGCAGTGCTTCGGGTGCCAAGCGGGCCAACCCCGGTGGCAACCCGGCATCGGTACGTACCGTGACGCCCAATCCGGCGCTGACCGCCGCCCAATTTCCTCACCGGCAACGGCTTCAGAGGAGTCAGCCAGGCATTTGGTTGGCCGCAGGTTAGCCATTGGCTGCCCTGGGTGGTGAAGATGGTGCCAGAAAACCTCGCCGAGGCCCGTTATGCCACGCTGGAGTCCTGCCGATTGCCGCTTATAGCGATCTCGCCCTGTTGCGCGCACAGCAACAGGCTAATCCATTGGCCTTAGCCAGCATTGTGGCGTTCGATCCGGCACACTGGCAGTTGGTCAGTTTCCATCTGTGGCCCCAACGGCCACAGCAGAGCAATGCGCAAACGCAGTGCTACGCGGTGGGGCATATCTCTGCGCCGTTGGATACCACCGCGCTGTTCCATGAGGTGAACTCGAGGGTATAATTCCCCTCTCTTCCTTGGTATGGATACGCTTATGTTCACTGTCCGTCAGGCACAGCTTGCTGATTTAACCACCGTGCGCGAGATCGGTATCGCCAGTTATATTGCCCATTTCGGCGCGCTTTGGCATAGCCAGAGCGAAATGGAAGATTTTCTCGCCAAAGATTTTTCCGTCACCGCGCTGACCAATACCTTGCAGGATAAGCAGGTTTGCTGGTTACTGGCTTATGAAGAAGAAACCCCAGTGGGCTTCGCCCGGCTGAACCTCGACAGCCCGCTGGCGGCAACCGCCACCCGCGGCGCGGAACTACAGAAAATCTATTTCCTGCTGGGATTCGCCGGGCGCGGTTATGGCGAGCGTTTATATACCGAAGTACAACGGCGAGCGATTGAAAGTCAGCAAAAAATACTCTGGCTGGATGTACTGAAAACCAACGTTTCCGCTCAGCGCTTTTATCAACGGCAAGGGATGGCGATCGTTGGCGAGAATCGTTTTACCACCGCCAGTCAGTCGGTGGAACTCTGGTATATGGCCAAGACGCTGCCACTCACAGCCACTTCGGATCTTGGGTAAAAGAGATGGTCAGCCAGCGGTGCGGGCCATCTTCGCCGATGGCATCGGCAATCTTGTCGCGGATTTGATCAAACTTGTATATTCCGCTGTCTTCCATACTTTCGGGAACCACGATGTGGATCTCAATAAACAGCCCGCGCCCCATGCGCGTGGCGTAGTTAGAATAATCCAGAAAGCCATATTCCAACGTCAGCTGCGCCATAATGGCTTCGATTTTGCAGTCGAGGCTGTCGGGGGTCATCTGCAACACTTCTCTTACCGCAGATCTGACCGTTTGTATCGGGATTGGGATCAGTACCAGGGTCAACACCGCCAGCGCAAAGGGATCGGTATACACGTTCAGGTATTCGTAGCGGGTGCCTTCCATCAGCCAGGTAAAAATAAATGCCACCAACAGCGCGGAACTGATACAGGCCGACATCAACCAGCTTTTGGTATCCAACGCAATCAGTTCTGACTGCACCTTTTTATTCAGCCGACGCTGTTTAAAATAGAGCGTGAAACAGAAAATACTGACGGTGACGGCATATACCATCGCCCAGCCCAATTCCAGTTCGCGCCCGCCGTCGGCAATCCCTTTGATGGCGTTCACGAAGGCGTACAGGCACAGCAGGGTCAGCAAGCTACCGTTAAACGCTAACACCAGCGGCTCAACATGCCAGAATCCATACTGAAAACGGCGGCTGTAGGGCTGCCCGAGCAGGCGCGATACCAGCAGCGATAATGAACACATACCGGCATCCAGTGCAGAAAACATGCCGTCAAAAACAATCGACATGGAACCGCAGACAATGCCAAACACAATGCCTGCGCTGGCAATAAATAGCGTGCAGTAAATTGATCGCTTAAGGATTTTTTGTTCGATTTCAGTGCTGTGTAGTTTTTGCTGAATATCCGCTGGCGCAGTTGTCATATTATTATCTTAATTCCACAGTCATCAGACGATGTCCTACCCATTGCCCAACTCATCAAGCCCAGAATTGAACCGGTATCGTACAGAGTATGATCCACAAAACCTAAGCGCGCAAAAGACAGGGCAAGCGGTGAACGGGCAAAAAAAACGCCCTCAATGAAGGCGCTTGATGTAGCAATGCGGAAAGTTACGCGCCGCGTATGCGTTGGGTTAACCCCTTCAGGAAATAACGCAGCATCTGATCGCCGCACGGACGATAATTTTTAGTGCCTTGTTTGCGGAACAGTGCGCTCAGCTCCGGCTTGGAAATACGGAACTCCACCGCGGTGAAAATCTGGTGCAGATCGATATCTTTCAGCTCAAACGCCACGCGCAGTTTTTTCAGCACCAGATTGTTGGTGATCGGCAGTTCTACCTCAGGCGCAGGGAATTTGTCGTCCTTGCCGCGTTTGAAGAACACCAGGCCATTAAGGAAATGGGCCATCACTTCGTCTGGACATTGCTCAAAACCCGGTTCGCCCTCTTTGATCAGGTAGGCCGCCATGGCTGCCGCGCTGACGTCAAAACCGTCCAGTTTGACGATCTCAACCATCTTCGCATCGTTAATACTCAGCATGTAGCGCACGCTGCGCAGCACATCATTATTGATCATGGAATTGCCTTTAGCTTATCAACCGGGGAGGTGTAGATGTTGCTACACCTTACATGTGCGGCAGTATAGGGATCCGGCGGGGGTTTCTCAATCGGATTTCCACCGGCCAATATCGGCTGGCCGATGAGAATTAATGCTTTTGCGCCCCCCGGCTAATGCACGTGGAAGGCAGGCTTACCGAGATCGATACCCAGAGAAGCCATAGCGTTGTTTGTTAAATAGCTTGAGCTAACACTCGTTTTTAATCTTTTCGTCTTGACTAATAATAGTCATTAATTAATAGAAACCCGTTTCTCTGGCTGAACCTAAAATAATCATTGGAGGCTCATCATTAATATCAATCCACCTGATAACCTCAACGCCTGGTTTCATTTTTTTTGAAACGAAGCCATATTTAAACCGGAATAAAACCCGTTCGAATTATTATTAGTCAACCATTTTCAACCCGATTAACCCAGCTATTTTTATGAGTTAATAAACTCAAAAATAAATTGGTGAAATTCATACCCATTTTTCATCGCTGACTATAATCAATTTTGGCATCGCTATCGGTAATGCAGTAATGAACAAGCATCGGTAGGCATGCCTAATAATTAGCCTGATCATATATCTTTTATTTAAATAAGGATGATTTACTAATGAATGATACCTTTGCTGGAGCACAAGAATATAACCTGACTGGCTTTGCTTATGGTAATACAGGTGGAGGGGTGATCCCAGAAACAGATCCTGCCTATATAAAAGTGTATAGCGCCCTGGATTTTGCTACGGCCATTAGGGGGCAGAACCGATATAAAGTTATCGAAATCATGAATGACCTGGATCTGGGTTGGAACGAGATCCCAGAGGAGGTGAAAGTAGTCGCTGGCAGCAAGATGGTATCGCACAAAGCGCCATTGACCCATCCCGTCCTTATCCGAACCGGGGTGACTAAAATCTATATCGATGATTTTAAAAATGGCCTCACTATCTTCTCAGCCAACGGCGCCACGATAAAACATGCAGCCTTAGATATTAGACGCAGCAATAATGTGATTGTTCGAAACCTTGAATTTAACGAACTCTGGGAGTGGGATGAAAAAACCAGAGGGGATTATGATGAGCAGGATTGGGACTATATCACCCTTCAGGAAGATAATAAGGTCTGGATAGACCATTGCACATTCCACAAAGCCTACGACGGTATTGTAGACATGAAAGCAGGGACTTCCGGTGTCACGATTTCCTGGTCAATGTTCAAGAGTGACGATGGGGCTGCAAACGGTTGGGTTAGACAACAACTCAGCGCAATGGAGGCTAACCGTCCTCAATATCCGATGTACGATTTCATTCGCAAGCAGGGTATCTCTCAAGTGGATATTGCTGCGGTAGTACAAGGGCATAAAAAAGCCCACCTTGTTGGTGCCAATCCCATGGAGGCCAGCAATGCAGCTCTGCAACTGACGTTGCACCACAACTACTACCACAATGCGCAGGATCGTATGCCGCGTTTACGTGCGGGTAATGCACACGCTTTCAATATTATGATGGAGTGTTCGAGCAACTGGGAGGTGAAGAATCGTATTCCACCAGAGGCGGCAGCGCTCATTGCAGCCGAAGGTTTCCACTTTGATGTGATTAGCAACGGCTCACTGTCGACAGAAGGTGGTGCCCTCTTGATTGAACAATCCTACATCAATGGTGTTCGCTACCCCTTACGCAATAACCAACAGTCAGGCACTCCTCCCGCTTATACCGGCAAAATCAAAGCGGAAAACATCATGTATATATTGGGTGATCTGCAATTTAATGGCAGCAGCGATGATCCAGATAGCCCATTGGGCCCAAATCAAGCGCCAATCATTCCATTCGCCTGGAATGGTTTCACCTCTCTGCCATATGAATATCATCCAGAATACGTTCCTGCGATCGTTAACCGGCTGAATAGCCCAATCAACGGCGCGGGTGCAGGTATCCTGATATGGGATCGTCAGGATTGGTTGCGTACGAGTTATTAAACCGATCGGAAAAGCTGCTCAGCGGTAATAAAACCGGCTTTGCAGAAAAATAAGGATATAACCAACAGGAAATGACGTTAAACGCCATTTCCTGTTTTAGAAGTACCGATTAATTCTTGTCGAGGCCGTACAGCGCGGTGCGCATCCCGTCTTCCAGAATTACCCGCAGATTGGCGGTCACGGCAGCGGTCAGGCCCGGCACCGCATTGAGGTTTTGCTCCCAGTGATTCTCATCGGCCAACACGGTTTCCACCAAAGTGGTTAGTTGGATATCGCGGTGTGCAACCCCGGCCCACAGCGTGGCATAGCGCTCCAGCCAATGAGCATCATCCTGTAGCGGATAGTTGCCCAGTTGCCGTTCACCACGGTAAAACGCGATCAACGCCGCAAACGCAAAAGTCAGCCGCTTTGGCAGCACGCCGTTCTTCTGCTGGCCAGCCAATAACTGCGGCAGGATACGCGTGCGGAACTTGGTCATCCCGTTCAGCGCAATAGATAGCAGTTGGTGCTGAATGAACGGGTTACGGAAACGGTTCTGCACCGCTTCGGCAAACGGCCGCAGTTCTTCCTGTGGCAAATCGAGCACCGGCATGATCTCTTCGGCAATAGTGCGTGCCACAAAATCACCGACCTGCGTGTCGCTCATGGCTTCACCCACGGTATTCAGCCCGGCGAGGAACGCTACCGGCACCAGCGCGGTGTGCGCGCCGTTGAGGATCGCCACTTTGCGCTCTTTGTACGGCTTGATGTCGTCAACGATATGCACATTCAAATCGAGCTGATCCAAGTGCAGCTCTTTCGCCAACCACTGCGGCCCCTGAATCACGAACAGATAGAAATGCTCAGCCGTATCCAGGAAGCGATCCTGATAGCCCAACTGCTGCTGCAATTGCTCCTCTTCACCGCGCGGATAACCGGTCACGATGCGGTCCACCAAAGTGGAACAGAAGGTATTGCACTCATTCAGCCAGTCGCTAAACGCCTGCGGCAGTTCCCACTGTTGCGCATAGCGCAGCACATACTCTTTCAGCGTTTCACCGTTATAGTCGATCAGTTCGCACGGCAGCAGCACCCAGCCTTTGTCAGCGGCACCGGCGAAATGGCTGAAACGCTCATACAGCAAACGCGTCAATTTAGCCGGGAAACTGGCCGCGGGCGCATCCTCCAAGCGGTCTTGCGGCAGATAAGCGATGCCCGCTTCCGTGGTGTTGGAGAACACAAAGCGGATCGCCGGGTCACGCGCCAGCGCCAGATAACCGGTATAGTCCTGATAAACGTTTATTTCACGGTTGACGGAGCGAATCAGGCGCGGTTCGCAAACTGCCTCGCCCTGCTCATTCAGCCCACGAATAATAGTGGTGTACAAGCCATCTTGGGTATTCAGCGAAGGAGGCTGATCGCTATCGATCGGGCGCACCACCACTACACCGGCATTCAGGCCGGTGTGTTCATTCAATAAATCAATTTGCCAGTCGATAAAGGCACGTAAAAAGTTACCTTCGCCAAACTGA
Organism: Serratia sp. YWN4; assembly: GCF_055790845.1. Lineage (NCBI taxonomy): Bacteria > Pseudomonadati > Pseudomonadota > Gammaproteobacteria > Enterobacterales > Yersiniaceae > Serratia > Serratia sp. YWN4. Next base: position 1,712,410 of record NZ_CM147696.1, on the reverse strand, counting down.
ATAATACGATCGGGATAGTGTGCGCCAGGGTATTCACTGCGATTTAATTGTTTCATGATGGCTCCTGCATCCAGTAAAATAGAGTTAAAGTTAGCTAAAGCGAATAACGCCTTTAATCAGTTGTTTATTATTAATCACGTCTACTTCGTATTTTTCTGCCAAAGTGGCAAAGTCAAACTGGTGGGAAAGCATCATTTTTGCCGTTATTTTCCCTGCCGCCATGAGTCGCCCCACTTTAACGAAATCTTCTTTAGTGGCATTACGACTGCCCATCATGGTGGTTTCTTTTTTATGGAACTCCGGGTCAGAGAATTGCAAGTCCCCTTTAAATAAACCGACAAAGGTAATACTGCCGCCGTGGCGGATCAGGTTGACGCTGTGGTTCATCGCCTGCTGATTGCCGGTGGCATCAATGATTTTTGCCGCCAACATGCCATCAAACTGCGCCCGCAAGGCCGCTTCAAAGCCGCTGTCTGCCGGGTTCAACGTGGTCAGCCCAAGCACCTGCTCTACATGGGCACGGCGTTGCGCGCTGGTATCCGCCACCACCACTTTTGCCCCGTCCGCCTTGGCGATTGCCGCCACGCCCAGCCCGATCGGCCCCGCGCCCACCACCAGCAGATGATCGCCCTGCACTACCGCTGCACGCCGCAGCGCATGGGCACTGATGGAAAAAGGCTCAATCAGCGCCGCCGCTTCCGGCTCCACATCATCCACCGCCAGCAGATTGCTCACCGGCACGCTGAGATATTCACTGAAACCACCGTCCTGATGAACGCCGATCACCGAAATATTTTCGCAGCAGTTGGGCCTGCCGCTGTTGCAGGCACCGCAGTGCTGGCAGGAAACATAGGGGATCACCGCCACACGCTGCCCAATCTGCAACCCGCTGACGCTGCCACCAACGCTGACAATTTCACCGCAGATTTCATGGCCCAGCACCCGTGGGTAGCTGAAGAAAGGTTGTTGGCCCGACCAGGCATGGATATCCGTGCCGCAAATACCTACCGTGATCACTTTCAGCACCGCTTCGTGCGGGGCGGGTTGCGGGATCGGCCGTTGTTGATAAACCAGCTTGGTCGGTTCCTGACAAACTAACGTACTCATTGTGGCCATGATTTGCTCTCCTGTGATATGCCAGCTGTTATCAATGAAAAACAGGGACAACGGTTGCCTGACAACGAATATTTGTGAGTCAGCACAAAATAAACCGGTTTAAATTGGTTTTAAATGCGTAAAAAACCTTCCTTTGAGAAAAAACATGAGCAGAACCCAGAACCTGAGACAGAACGTGGTGAACCAGATGCTCGACGGCATCATCAGAGGGCATATCCGATCGCCGCTGCCCTCCCAGGCCGCGCTGGCGGAGATGTACAACATCAGCCGCACCACGGTGCGCCACACGTTGACACATCTCTACCAGCAGGGCGTGCTGGAGAAGGTCAACGATAACTATGTGATCCTGCGGATGCCCCTGGCAGAGGACGGTTTCGACTGCACGAGCCAATCGCTGGAGGAGCAGGTCAAGGCGTTTGAGAAAGCCTTCTTTCAGATGATCAACCAGAAACAGTTGCGTGCTGGTGATTCATTCACCGAACTGCAACTTTCACGCACGGTCAACGTCAGCCCGATGGTGGTCAGGGAATTCCTGCTGCGCTTTAGCCGCTACAATCTGATCGACAACGTGCGGCGCGGCCAATGGTGCATGAAAAAGCTCGATCAGAACTACGCCGAGCAGCTTTTTGAACTGCGCCAGATGCTGGAAACCCACGCCCTATCGCGCTTTATCAACCTGCCTGCCCAGGATGAACGCTGGCTGCAAGCCAAAGAACTGCTGAGCCGCCACCGTCAGTTACGTGACACCATCAGCGATAATTACCGGCTGTTCTCCGAGCTGGATCGGGATTTCCATGGTCTGATCCTGTCTGCGGCCAATAACCCTTTCTTCAACCAGTCGCTGGAGATCATTTCAGTGATCTTCCACTTTCACTACCAGTGGGATGAAACCGATCTCAAACAACGCAATATCATTGCGATTGAAGAACATATGGCTATTTTAAGCGCGCTGATCTGCCGCAGCGATCAGGATGCCGCCCGCGAGTTGCACCGCCACCTCGATACGGCCAAACAGTCGATGATTCGTTCTATCCAGCAGAATGCTGTCTAAAATTTTCTGTTTTTTATCGATAAAAAACACCTTAAAACGGTATTTAAAACCGATAAAAAACAGGAAAATTATAACTGCCGCACGGAACCGATTAAAAAAATCACCGCCGAACATTCTCGCCACCTAGGCTTATTTTCGCAAGGCTAACAAGACTGCTGTCACCCTACAAATTATCCTGGCTCATACCCAGGAATAATAAATATTATTAATGTGGAATGCCGGAGAAAAAAAGAATGGAAAAAATAAACACCATCAGCCATGGAAAGGAACAGGAGGAGAATTATGCCGATTCCATTCACCCGATGCCACTTGGCGGAATAATAGCGCGTTCGGCAAGAATTAAAAAAATCCAGACTACCGCGATGATTCTTTTATTTCTTGCGGCGGTAATTAATTTCCTCGATCGCAGTTCACTTTCCGTGGCGAACTCCACGATCCGCGAAGAAATGGGCCTGAGCGGCACGGAAATCGGCCTGCTGCTCTCGGCTTTTTCACTGGCTTATGGCATTGCACAACTGCCCTGCGGGCCGCTGCTGGATCGCAAAGGGCCACGCATTATGCTCGGCCTCGGGATGTTCGTCTGGTCGCTGTTCCAAACCTTCTCTGGGATGATCCATAACTTCACCCAGTTTATCTGGGTGCGTATCGGCCTCGGCATCGGCGAAGCGCCAATGAACCCGTGCGGCGTAAAAGTCATTAACGATTGGTTCAACATCAAAGATCGCGGTATGCCGATGGGTATTTTCAACTCGGCTTCCACCATCGGATTGGCCATCAGCCCACCGATCCTCACCGCCATGATGCTGCTGCTCGGCTGGCGTGGCATGTTCATCACCATCGGTGTAATGGGGATTGCGCTGTCCATTGGCTGGTACATGCTGTACCGCAACCGCCAAGACATCAATTTGAGTGAGCAGGAGCAAAACTATCTTAATGCTGGCAGCGTCAGCGCAGGCCGTGAACCGATGAACTTCAAGGAGTGGCGTTCACTGTTCAGGAACCGCACCATGTGGGGGATGATGATCGGTTTTAGCGGTATCAACTATACCGCCTGGCTGTATCTGGCCTGGTTGCCGGGTTATCTGCAAACCACTTACCATCTGGATCTGAAAAGCACCGGTATGCTGGCGGCGATCCCATTCCTGTTTGGTGCCGCAGGCATGCTGTCTAACGGGTTCGTCACCGATTTCCTGGTGCGCCGTGGCATGGCACCGCTCAAAAGCCGCAAAATCTGTATCGTCGCCGGTATGCTGTTGTCCGCCGCGTTTACCTCAATCGTGGCTCAGGCGACCACCACCACCAGCGCCGTAGCCCTGATCAGCATGGCACTGTTCTGCATCCACTTTGCCGGAACATCCTGTTGGGGGCTGATCCACGTGGCGGTCACTTCACGCATGACCGCTTCGGTGGGCAGCATTCAGAACTTTGCCAGCTTTGTGTTCGCCTCGTTCGCCCCGGTGGTCACCGGCTGGATACTGGATACTACCCATTCATTCAGCCTGGCTTTAACCATCTGTTCCTGCGTGACCCTTATCGGCGCGCTGTCTTATGTGTTTATTGTCAAACAGCCGATTACCGACAAAGCGGCCTGATAAGGTCATTATCTTCGGTTCACACCACCGCACTGCGGCAATTTAAACGGGCCGTTCAGGCCCGTTACCGATCATCAGAAACAGATCTCTTCTGCCGCAACCGCGCGGATCGGAATGCCAAAACTTTGAATATTCGACAGCGTGGCGTTGTGATGGGCGCGGATTTGCAACCCGCTGGCGTGCGGTTTGTCGTGGCTGGTGTGCGCATCTGCCGCCAGCACCACCGGATACCCCAGCCCAGCGGCGCGGCGGGTGGTGGTATCGACGCAGAACTCGGTGGAATAGCCGCAGATCACCAGTTGCATCACGCCGTTGGCAATCAATAGTTTGCCCAGATGAGTGCGCAGGAATGAATCCGGCGTGGTTTTATCTATGCGATGATCGCTGGCTTGCACCTGCAAATCGGGGTGAATTTGCCACGCGTCGCTGCCATGCAGCAGTTCATCATGCGCGGTCTGGTGCTGAATAAAAATCACCGGCACCCCAGCCTGGCGGGCGCGTTCGCTCAATTGGTTAATTCGCGCGATGACCGCATCGGCTTCTGCCGGTGGCGGTACAAACAATCCTTTCTGCACATCAATAATCAACAGCGCTGATTTCATGACCCTCTCCGTTAGTTTTATGCCCGCCTCATACTATGCCAAATCACGATCGGCCAGAAAGAAAAAAACCACCGGCACTCAGGCGGGTGGCTTATCTGGTGATTCTTACGCTTCAGACGATCACGCCAGCGGTTGCCGCGGGCGGAAAATATGGTCAACCCCTTGTTCACGCAGTTTGTTCACCAGTTCGTACCCGCCGTTCGGGGTGGCCTGCGCCCGTTCACGTTCAGTGGCAAACACCGGGCTGGCCCAAAAGATATTCACCGGATCGCCATACTGCTGCGGTAGCACCAAACGCCCATTGTCAGGGTAAAACGAGGAAGAAAGCACATAGCCTTCATAACCCAGCGGAGCCACTTCAGACACCAGCGTATGCCCTTCGCCGAACCAGGTGAGCTTCGCCCAAGGCACATGCGCAAAACCTGCCAGCGCACTGGCCATCTGAATGGCATACTCTTCGGTCAGATACTGCCCATCAATGGCGATACCCATTTCCATGCGGCGATACTGTGAGGCATCGTCATTGAACAGGATCTCCACCCACGGCATCGGCCGGATGCTGACCCCGATGGTCAGAAAATAGTAAATACCGTCGCGCTCATGCTGGGTGATGGCCATCGGCGGCCACTTGCCCTGATCGATAGCGTAATACTTCACCGAAGGGCCAAAATGCTGTGCGTAACGCGCCTGATACTCACTTTGCATTTTCGGCCACGGGTTGCCCTCTTCACGCTGCCAACTGCGCCAGAACTGCCGGGTATTATCCGCCAGCGCATATTGGGTATTGGTCGAGGCACAGCCCAGCGGGTAGGCCAGCGCGCTTTCTTTGATACAACTGGCGGAATAGCATACTGAGTGATCGATATACAGGCTCCAACCGGGTATCACCGCCAGCAGTTGGCCGTGATACCACAATGCGGCACCATCATCGCTTTCCGCCCAGATCACCGTCAGCCCTTCTGCCTCCAGCGGCGCTTCCCCGGCCGGATTGCGGCAATACTCAGCGGCCAGCATCGGTGGCAGCCCGGCTTCCAGCGCAGCGCGATCTTCCTGCAAGGGAGCAAGGCCCAGGTTGCGCAGCCAGCAGGCCCGCACCTGAAAACGCTCCGCCTGTTCTTCCGTGGGGTAGATATAAAAATAGGCGGCACGACTGTCTTGCTGAACCACCGCGACCAGTGTCTGGTTCTCATTACTCACTTCAGCAAGTAGGGTTGACTCGTTCATATCACCTCAATCAGATTACGGCGCAGAATAATGCTGCGCACTATACCCAAATATAGCGGTGTGGCACAGATTCTGCTGGCCGAGATGGCGCGTTAACCCGCCGTTTTCGCCATCCGCCGCATCGCCCGCTGATAAGCACCATTGCGCACCGCAGCACGTAACACCCGCCCGACACCGCTGGCCCCAACGCGTACCAGCCGCCGTTTTAGATTCCCCGGATTGTACCCCAACTGCTGCTGCGCCCAATCGGGCAACAGATCGATGCCCGCCTGCATCACCAAAGCACCAAACGGCCGCGCCAGCGCACTGGGAGCCGGTGCCGCCAACAGAATACGTGCCACCTCCAGGGTACGTTCATCACAGACCAGCTGCGGGCGCATCTGTTGCAGATAATCGGCCACCGCCGCGCATGAAGTAGGAACCTCACGCGCCCCCAAGGCTTCGGCGACGCGGGCTGCTTCGCGGTAATACTCATCCTGTTTAGTGAGGGAAAGATGCGGATTGCGGTAACGCAGGTGTGAAGCCAGAAAACGGCTGCTTTCTGCCACATGCACCCAGGTCAGCAAATAGGGATCGCTGGCAGCATAGGGTTCACCACGGCTATCCGCGCCCTTGACCTGCAAATGGATGGCTTTAACCTTGGCGATCAGGCGTTCGGCCTCCGCCGTCGGGCCAAACGTGGTGACAGAGATAAACTGGCTGGTGCGGCGCAGGCGGCCCAGCATATCCTCGCGGAAATTGGAGTGATCCCAGACTCCGGCCAACGCCAGCGGATGCAGCATCTGTAGCAGCAGCGCGCTGACGCCACCGCACAGCATTGAGGTGAAGTCGCTGTGGACCTGCCAGGTCACCGACTGCGGGCCAAACAGCCCTGGATCGCCGCGCGGGTTCTCAAAATCGACTCCGCCGAGTGCCAGCCCGGTCAGGCTGAGCACCTGTTTTTCAATCGCAGCGCGTAGCATTTCCATCCCACCACCCTTCTCTGTTCAGCCCATCCAGCCCAATAATCTGAACCACAGGTAATCCAGCGGCACCAGCAGCCCAAAGGTCAACGCCGCCAGCAGCAGGCACAGCTTCAATCCTTCACGCGGCGGCACTTTACCCATGCCCATCGCCACCACGATCGGCGATGCCTGATACGGCAGCAGCGGCGTAGCGTAACCGATCACCTGCGTCATCAGCACCGTGATCAACGGCAGGCCGCTGCCATCCGCCAGCACCTGCGCCAATGGGGTGAACAAGGCGGGCACACCGTTGGCCGTCACAACAAAATTCAGCATGGTGGTGATGCCAATCAGTGACGCAAAGGCGACAAATGGTCGATCCGGATTTTGCGGCATCACGCTCAGCAACGCATTCCCTAACCAATCGCCCAGCCCGGAATGGCTCACCAGCGCCGTCAGCCCGAGGATCCCCGCCACATAAATACAGGTGCGGATGTTGACCCCGGCCGCAAATTGCTCACCGGTCAGGAAACCGATGCGCGGTAACAAACAAAAACAGGCAGCGGCCAGGCCAACCCAGGCCGGGGCAATATCATGCCAGCGATCGGTGAGCCACAGCAGTACCGTGGCCAACAGCAACAGGATTAACCGCCATTCCGCCGCGCTGAGCGCAGCCTGCTCCGGCATTTTCTCCACTTTCTGCGGGGTAGCACGGAACAGCCAGCAGATACACAGCGTCAGCAGCACGCCCTTTGCGATTCCAAGTATGGGCGCGTGCAGCATCAGATAGGCAATATAGGTGAAGTGAATACCGAAGGCGCTTTCTGCCGCCCCGCTCATCACCAGATTAGGCACGTTGGCAGGCAAGATGCTGGCAGACAGTTGAAAAGTGCCAAAACCCACCGCCAGTGCCAAACCAAAACGGCCACGTGAGCCTTCCGCCAGCCCGGCGCGCTCCGCCAACGCCATAACGATCGGCATCAGCAGGGTAATGCGCCCCATATTCGATGGCATGACAAACGCCAGCGCATAGCTGATCGCCACCACGCCGCCCACCAAACGTAACCAGGAACCGGCCAGATGAGGCAAAATGCGGTTGGCAAGCCGATCGGCCAACCCGGTGGAGCGAATGGCGGTGCCCAAAATAAACCCGCTCAGCACCAGCCAAAATGCCGAAGAGGCAAAGCCGGAAAACACCACACCGGCCGGTGCCAGTTGTAACAACATTACCGCGGCAAAAAACAGCAGAGCCACCAGGTATTCAGGCAAACGGGACGTCGCCCACAGCGCGATCACCACCAGGGTAACCAACGCAGAAACTCCCATTGGATGCCACATCATGCCCGTTACTCCCTGTTTAACGTTGTTCTTTTGTTATCAATAGGTTGTATATTCACACAAGGACAAGGGCTGTTTGGTGAAGACGCTCACAATTCAACGAGCCATACTGATTCATATTAATATGGTTGCCGCCATTTTTAGCGCACCTCAAGTGGTTATCGTAAGGAATATTTAGACGCTGAAATCAATCAGAATATTATTAAAAAAGTTACCAGGCACCGAGTAATGCTCTTTCAGACATCCCATATTGACAGCACTCTATCTTTAGTGCCAACGTAACTAAATAGATACGCTCATTCAGACAAAAGATAATCATCTTAGACTGAAAGCATTAGTCAGTAATATCACTTAATGGAGAATGTATAGCAGATTAAATCGAAGTAATAGGACAGTTAAAAACCAAATAGTGGAACTGGTGGTATCAAACATTCTGACTGCACCGCCTCCAAAAATAGATAAGGATTAATTAAATTTCATTATAACCATAGGATTTGATTATGAATGTTAGGCTTTTTTCAAGTTCCCTTTTACTCATCTTCTTAAGTTACCTTTTTTGTGGCTACGCAAGTGCAGTCAGTACAGGCACACTTACGGTGAAGTTTGGTCAGACAACGGAGGATTCGTATAAGGAAACTCACCCTAATGCCGTAAAAATAGGTTTTAATAAAGAGCTGAAAGGTAACATCTACAAAGAAATGCCTAACGATCACAAAGATGTACGTAAAGACATCGTTTTTGAAGACCTCGGAAATGTTTATGTTTTGTTTGATCAGAATAAGAATTTAGTCGCGTTACAAATGCAATTTAAAAGTGATTACTTTGGTATTCTCAGTACCACTCTAACTAAAAAATACACTGAGATCATAAAGAAAAAATCACTTTTCGGTAGCAACTACATGGAGCTGTACAACGAGGGTGTTTCTATTTATCTGGTAACCCCTTCTTTCTTCTCAAACACCTCGCTATTCTTTGTAAGAACCAAAGAGAAAGAGGAGCTTTTAAAAACCATCCCCAATAATATGCTTGAAAACGAGAGTAAGATTCTGAATTTCATCGTGAAAAAATGTTTTCCGCTACAATAGCGTTATTAAGCAGGCCAACACGCCACCGCCAAGGTCAGATAAAATTACGTGCAGGCTATATAGATGAAGAGTGCTTTACCGCTGGCGTAAAGGCTCTCGCCTCACCCAGCGTAATAACCTGACGCTGCCAAGTAGCCATGCTCTTATTCCCCTTTTACCTAAAGTAGCCCATGCTATACCCGATTAACTTGAAGACGCTTGCTTTAGCACCTGAAAATTGTCATTCAGCCGGGACGATAATGAACCCGCCATCTCAGGGAGCGTTGTCGTAAAAAAGTTAAATATAGCCGTTCGGAAATCAGGCTTACTGGCAAAGTAACGGTTGTTCCTTGCACATTCGTGCATCAGCTTCCATAACCGTTCTATGGGATTCAAGTTGGGGCTGTAAGGTGGCAGGGAATGCAATTTTATATTGCAGACAAATGCCCAATCTTTGACCAGGTTTGTTTTGTTATACCCCGCGCCATCCAGAATAATATGAATTGGCTGCTTATAGTCGGGATAACATGTTCTTATCTCATTGAAAAATTGACAGATAGTGTATTCATTAATCGTTTCGTAATCATGAATGACTGGATGGGCAGCATCATTCAGATCCAGCGCGCCCAGAATGTTCATCCGAGTACGGCTTCCTGTTGTTTCAACAGTCTTTTTTTCCCCTTTTTTTATCCAGCCGAAGCTCAGTTTTGTCGCCTGAGTCGGATGCACTGCATCCAGAAAAAGGATCGGTTCACCTCTCGTGGCAACTTTTAATTCTTCATAATATTCAATGAACTGTTGCTGTTTCTCTTCACTGAATTTATGGGGTACGCCTGAGGGTTTCTTATAGCTGAAGCCATGCCGGTGCAGCCATTTGTTCATTCCTGGGACGCTGTATATGACACCCCATTTTTGTGCCACGTAGGCCACAATCTGGACAGTATGATGGAATAAATGTTGAGTTAAGTGGCTGATAAGCTGTTCGGTTTTTTCTGTGCTGAGCATGCCATCAGAGCCACCATTTTCGGGTTTCAACTTCCCTTTATTCAGATATTCGCTGATATGGTGGTCAACAGTGGTCTGATGCAGGCGCAGAGCCTGAGCAATCATGACCGAACTCCAACCTTCGGAGGCGAGAAGTACGGCTTTAATACGATCGCAAACGTGTTTGTCCCGGCTGGAATCATGCCGGCGTTCGAGTTCGATTTTTTGCTCAGCGGTGATAAATATCTTCATGGGATGAAAGCATGATCCTCTTCATCAACAAAATCAAGCATCTTCAATGATCACGGGTATATACCCAAAATAATTCGAGTTGCTTGTAGGCGGCAACTGAGGGAAGCCCCAGGAGCTTACTCAGGTAAGTGACTGGGGTGAACGAAGGCAGCCAACACCCAAGCAACTTGAAGTATGACGGGTATAAAGCCTGATAACGGTTATTGACTGTGCTTACTTTCTTTTTCTGGCTAACTGGGATGCTGGCTCATGACAAAAAAAACCACATTGCTGCAATTTTTCCATTGGTATTACCCTGATGGCGGTAAATTGTGGCAAGAGACCGCCGAGCGGGCACCCGCTCTGGCCAAGTTGGGCATCACGGATCTCTGGTTGCCACCGGCCTATAAAGGGGCCTCTGGGGGGTATTCGGTGGGTTATGACTGCTACGACCTGTTCGACTTGGGTGAATTTGATCAAAAAGGCACTCGCGCCACCAAATACGGCGATAAACAGGCGCTGGTTCATGCCGCCACCGTGCTGCGTGACCACGGCATACGGGTGATTCACGATGTCGTGTTCAACCACAAAATCGGCGCCGATGAAAAAGAGTCGGTGCATGTCTATAAGGTCGATCCCAATAACCGTAACGATATCGCCGACGAAGGCATCGACGCGCTGGCCTATACCCGCTTCACCTTCCCTGGGCGAAAAGGGGCCTATTCTACCTTTATCTGGGATTACAAATGCTTCAGCGGGATCGATTACATCGAACAGCCGGAAGAAAAAGGCGTCTTCAAGATCGCCAATGACTATGGCGATACCGGTTGGAACGATCAGGTTGACGGCGAGAAAGGCAATTTTGATTACCTGATGGGAGCCAACGTAGAGCTGCGCAACACCTCCGTCGCCGAAGAGCTGAAATACTGGGCACGCTGGCTGATGGAAACGCTGCCCTGCGACGGGTTCCGTCTGGACGCCGCCAAACATATCCCGGCCTGGTTCTTTAAGGAATGGGTCGATCACGTGCGCAACGTGGCACAGCGCGATCTGTTTATCGTGGCGGAATACTGGTCACACGATCTGGCGACGCTGCAACAGTATTTGGATCTGATAGATGGTAAAGTCATGCTGTTCGACGTGGCGCTGCACCTGAAATTCCATCTGGCATCGAAGCAAAGCGATCAATTCGATATGGCACAGATCTTCACCGATACGCTGACCGCAGCCGATCCGGCCCATGCGGTGACGATGGTCGCCAATCACGATACCCAACCGTTGCAGGCGCTGGAAGCACCGGTCGAGCCCTGGTTCAAACCGCTGGCCTATGCCCTGATCCTGCTGCGTGAACAAGGCGTTCCCTGCGTGTTTTATCCGGATTTGTACGGGGCCAGTTATACTGACAAAGGTGATGATGGCGGTGATTATCATATCCAACTCTCCATTATCCCTGAATTGGAAAAGCTGATCCAGGCGCGCCAGCGTTTTGCCAATGGCGCGCAGATTGACTATTTTGACGACAAAAACTGCATCGCCTTCAGCCGCAGTGGCACCGCCGAAGCCCCTGGCTGCGTGGTGATACTGACTAACGGGGTAGCAAGCAGCAAAACCATCGCCTTGGGCGAAAATTTTGCGCATAAATCCTGGCGCGACTTCCTAGGCAACCGTCAGGACGATATCATGACCGACGAACAGGGCAACGCCGCCTTCCCGGTCAACGGCGGCAGCGTTAGCCTGTGGGTATTGGCAGAATCAATGTAAACTCTGGCCGGTGTGGCAGCATTTGATATCATACCGGCGGTAAACTCACTTTTGCCTTTCTGGTCTAAATTACGGTATCAGCATAAGCAAACCATTCACACCAGAGCCTAAATAGGGTACAAGGCTGCATGAAAATTCCAAAACGACTCCAGCCATTGGTAGATGATGGTTTAATCGACGATGTCATCCGCCGTTTGAAAAGTGGCAAAGAAGCCGACGTATTTATCGTGCGTTGCGGTGAAGAGATCCGCTGCGCCAAAGTGTATAAAGAAGCCGAAAAACGTAACTTCAAGCAGGCCGTGCATTATCAGGAAGGCCGCAAGGTACGCAACAGCCGCGATGCACGCGCCATGAGCAAAGGCTCCAAATTTGGCCGCCAGCAGCAGGAAGAAGCCTGGCAGAATACCGAAGTGGATGCGCTCTACCTGCTGGCTAAAGCAGGCGTGCGCGTGCCGCAGCCGGATATTTGTCTGGACGGCGTGCTGCTGATGGAACTGATCACCGATGACGAAGGCCTGGTGGCTCCGCGTTTGAGCGACGTGACCTTAACGCCGGAACAGGCGCTCAACGATCACGCGTTGATGATGAACTATGCGGTACGTATGCTGTGCGCTGGCCTGGTGCACGGCGATCTCTCCGAGTTCAACGTGCTGATGGATAAAAACGGGCCGGTGATTATCGATCTGCCGCAGGTGGTGGACGCGGCTGCCAACAATCATGCCAAAAGCATGTTTGAGCGCGATATCAACAATATGACCCAGTATTACGGCCAATATGCGCCGGAACTGCTGGGCAGCAAGTACGCCAAAGAGATTTGGGCGCTGTATCAGGAAGGGAATCTGACGCCGGAAACCGAACTGACCGGTAAGTTTATCGAAAGCAACAAACGCGCCGATGTCAGCTCGGTACTGGACGAAATCCAGGCAGCCAGCGATGAACATCAACGCCAGTTGCAGGCGCGTAACGAAAACGAAGAGTAATCCATTCCCCCGGCAAACCGCCGGGGAGTTTCAGCCTGAAACCAGGTCACAGCCAGCGCCGCACCCGCTGGCAAAACGCCGCATACTCAGCCCCGAAACGCGTACTGAGAAACGCTTCTTCACGCGGAACTTGCACCTTGTGCAGATAGATAAAGAACAGTAACCACCACAGCCAGACGCCGATTCCCCCCAACAGCACAGCCCAAGCGGCCAACAGCAGTAGCTGCCCCAGATAGATCGGATTGCGGCTGAAGCGGAAAATACCGCTGACCAGCAGTGCCTTCACCTGCTGCGGTTTTTCTGGATGCAGCGTGGTTCCTGCACGGAAAAAATGCAGGCAGGCGCTGAACGTGATGGCAACAGAGGCCACCAACAGCAAGGCAGCCCCCAACAGGGTGGGAAGATGCCACTGCCAGCCCTCAACAGACAGGCTATGCGTACCCAACATGCCCGCAGCGCAGGCCACCAGCACCACCGGCGGCAGAGTCAGCCAGTGAGTCCATTTTTTCATTGTGTTGTATTCCCTATGTTCAGTGGATTTCAAGCAGCTTGCAGAAATGCGCCCAAAGATTAACACGACCATTCCCCTGCCCTGGCACTTTAGGCTATAACAGTTCACACCTCTCCAGCCGCCAAGGAACACAGCATGGCCGATCACTGCCCGCAATTCTGGCGCGACCCACGCCTGCCGTTTGTTGAAGCGCGTGCCATCGCCGATGGCCGCAAGGTCTGTTATTCACTGCACAGCCATGAGTTTTTCTCTATTGGCGCCATTACCGCTGGCACCAGTAGCTACCTCAATGGTGAACAACGCCTGGAGGTAAAAACCGGTGATGTGGTGATCATCAACCCGCAGCAGGCGCACGGCTGTAACCCGATTGGCGATCGGCGCTGGGCCTATATCATGTTTTATATCGACACCGATTGGCTTGCCAGTTTACAGCAGGAAAATGCGCGCGATACGCAACAAGGGTTTACCCCATTGACTGCCATCGCCAGCCAGGATCCGATCTTATTCAGCGGCCTAAATCACCTTTATGCCTTGCTGATCGATCCGCTGCGCAGCCACTTGGAAAAACAGATTGCGTTGGTGGATTACTTCAGCGAACTGCCGCTGCGCCTGGGAAGCGCACCAGCCATAACGCTAGAGATCAACCCCAAGCTGGAAACGGCCGCCGCATTTATCCGCAACCACTGCACCCAATCGCTGACGCTGGAGGCGATCTGCCAGGCATCAGCCTTGTCGCCCTCCTACCTGATCCGCGCGTTCAAGAAACGCTATGGCATGACGCCGCACGCCTATCTGGTCAATCAACGCATTCAGTATGGCCATCGGCTGTTGAAACGCGGCTTCCCCATCGCCGCTGCCGCCAGCGAAAGCGGCTTTGCCGATCAGGCGCACTTTCAGCGTACCTTCAAACAACTGCTGGCGGCCACACCCGGCCAATATCAAACCCCTTCGGCCAATAAATAGCAGGCGCTGGCCGCCAACAGCAGCGCCATCAAACGGTTAAAGCGCTGCACGTTGCGCGCACTTTGCAACAGGCCGCTGAGCATCGCACCGGTATAGGCCCAACAGGCCACCGAAACATAGCAAATCACAAAGTAGATCGCCGCAAACTGCCATAACAACTGCATCTCACCGTCACCGACAAACGCCCCCATGCTGGCCACCGAAGCCAGCCAGGCCTTCGGATTCAGCCATTGCAACAACGCACCATACCAATAAGAAGGCGCTTTTTGCCGATCGCCCCGCCCCAGTTGCCCACCGTCAGCCGCAAGCTGATAGGCCATATAAAACAGAAAACCCACGCCAGCCCAGAGGATCACCTGCGTCAACCCTGGCCACAGCGCCAACAGCTCATGCAAACCGAGGCCGATCAACACCAGCAGCAAGGTGAAACCCAGCGTAGCGCCGGTAACATGGCGCAGGCTGGCGTTAAAACCAAACTGCGCCCCGCTGCTGAGCGCCACGATATTCACCGGGCCGGGAGTAATGGAAGAAGCCAGAGCAAAGGCGGCCATAGAAAGATAAAGCGTCATATTCAGCACCTGTAAAAAATTCACAGGTGCCAGCGTGCCGCTTCGCGGCGAGAGAGTATTGAACGAAATTGCCCTTCGCCGACTATTTTCTGGCAGCCACTCGCCAACGCGGCAAGCCGAAGGTGTTCACCGCCATTCCCGCCAATACCAACAATGCACCACCAATTTGCAGGGAAGACAGCGTCTCCCCCATCAGCAGCCAGGCGCTGGCCAGCCCCACCAAGGGCACCAGCAGCGCCAGCGGGGCCACACGCCAGGTTTCGTAACGCGCCAACAGACTGCCCCAGATGGAATAACCCAACAGGGTGGCAGCAAACGATAGATAGACAAGCACCCCTACGCTGCTCATTTGCAGATGCAGCAAGCTATCAAGCACCTGCTGGCGATCGTCAAACAGCGCACTACAGGCCAAGAACGGCACGATCGGGATCAGCGCGCTCCACACCACCAGCGGTAAGATCCCCTGCTGTGGAAATATCGCCATGATTTTTTTGTTGGTGAGGTTACCGGTAGCCCACGAAAATGCCGCGCCCAGCGTCAACAATAATCCGGCCAAAGGCACCGCAGACGCCCCCTGATTACGCAGGCTGGCCTGTGCCAGCAACAGCATCCCCAAGGTAGCAACCGCCATTCCGATCGCCTGATGCACGCGCAGCCGTTCGGCAAAAACCAGCATCCCCAACAGCAACGTGAAGAAAACCTGTGCTTGCAGCACCAGCGAGGCCAGCCCCGCAGGCATTCCCACCTTGATGGCACAAAAAAGGAAGGCAAATTGCCCAAAGCTCATGGTCAGGCCGTAGAGCGCCAACCATTTCCATGGCAGTTTGGGTTTGGGCACCAAGAATATCGCGGGAAACGCCACCAGTAAGAAGCGCAAGCCAGCCAACAGAAACGGCGGCATTCCCTGCAAGCCGTATTTGATAATGACAAAATTCATCCCCCAGATAATCACTACCAGCAACGCCAACAACCGATCGCGCAATGTCATCCCTACCTCACACCTTAAAGATCGTAGCGTATTCTTATGTTTTTCCTGGCTTAAGTCACCGGCATTATACCAATAAAGGTGGTTTTCTTACGCGGGCCGGTCATCAAGGCCTCCAGCTTTTCCACACACAACAGGTAATGTGGCGTTTGCTTGTGCGCGGCCACCGCCTGCTCATCTTTATAGGCTTCGTAGATATAAAACCGCGTCGGTACCTGTTCATCGCGCAGTACATCAAAGCGCAGGTTACCCGGTTCGTTGATAGCACCAAGATGATTGGCGCGGAATACCTCAAGAAATTCGTCAACCTTGTCCTGCTTAACGTTAATCTCCACCAGCGTAACGTGCATAACTGCTCCTTTTCTGAGTCTTGCCGATAAACCAACCCTAGGGGGGATTTACGGCCGTTGCCTCTCCTTGGCGGTAATTTTGCAGCGCAGCTCACAGATCGTTATCCCCCAGCCACCGCATCCCTGAAGAGCGACATCTATAGTTAAGATCTGAACCCCTGAGAGTGTGAACTATGCAGAACTATTTGATGGCACTGGACGCAGGAACAGGCAGCATTCGCGCGGTGATTTTTGATCTGGCAGGCAACCAGATCGCGCACGGTCAGGCAGAGTGGCAGCACCTGGCGGTAGAGGGGGTTCCCGGTTCGATGGAGTTCGATCTTGCCCATAACTGGCAACTGGTTTGCCAATGTATCCGTCAGGCATTACAGCGCGCCAATGCCAGTGCACAACAGATCCGCGCCATCGCCTGCTGTTCAATGCGCGAGGGAATTGTGCTGTATAACCGGCAAGGCACGCCCATCTGGGCCTGCGCTAACGTCGACGCCCGCGCCAGCCGTGAAGTCAGCGAACTGAAAGAGCTGCATAACTTCACCTTCGAACAAGAGGTGTACCACTACTCCGGCCAGACGCTGGCGTTAAGCGCCATGCCGCGCCTGTTGTGGTTGGCCCACCATCGGCCAGATATTTATCGCCAGGCCGCCACGGTGACGATGATCAGCGACTGGCTGGCCAATATGCTCAGCGGCGAACTGGCGGTCGATCCTTCCAACGCGGGTACTACCGGCATGCTGGATCTGGTCAGCCGCAACTGGCGGCCAGAACTGCTGGACATGGCCGGTCTGCGTGCCGATTTGCTCTCACCGGTGAAGGAAACCGGTACGCTGCTGGGCCAGGTGACCGCCAAGACGGCGCAGCAAACCGGCCTGCTGCGCGGGACACCGGTAGTGATGGGAGGCGGCGATGTGCAGCTTGGCTGCCTGGGGTTGGGCGTTGTCCACGCCGGGCAAACGGCGGTGCTGGGCGGTACGTTCTGGCAGCAGATCGTCAACCTGCCGCAACCGATCACCGATCCAGACATGAACATCCGCATCAACCCGCACGTTATCCCCGGCATGGTGCAGGCAGAATCCATCAGCTTCTTTACCGGGCTGACCATGCGCTGGTTCCGTGACGCCTTCTGCGCCGAAGAAAAACTGCTGGCAGAACGCCTCGGCGTGGATGCCTACAGCCTGTTAGAAGAGATGGCGGCACGCGTGCCGCCGGGGGCTTATGGCGTAATGCCGATCTTCTCTGACGCCATGCACTTTAAAACCTGGTATCACGCTGCACCGTCGTTTATCAATATGTCGATCGATCCGGAGCGCTGCAATAAACAGACGCTGTTCCGCGCGCTAGAGGAGAATGCCGCGATTGTTTCTGCCTGCAATCTGGCACAAATCGCCAAATTTTCTGGCGTGCAACCACGCTCGCTGGTGTTCGCCGGTGGCGGTTCGAAGGGGAAGCTGTGGTGCCAGATCCTTAGCGACGTCACCGGCCTGCCGCTTCAAGTACCGGTGGTAAAAGAAGCCACCGCGCTGGGTTGCGCCATTGCCGCAGGTGTCGGTGCTGGCCTATACGAATCGCTGGCAGAAACCGGCGAGCGGTTGGTGCGTTGGGAACGTGAATATCAACCCAATAGCGCCAACCACGAACTTTATCGCCAGCAAACCCTGACCTGGCAGGAGGTGTATGCCGATCAGCTCACGCTGATCGATCACGGTTTAACCACCTCGCTGTGGAAAGCGCCAGGATTATAAGGGTGCGTAGCGGCCCACGCTCGGCAACCCGACCGTTTGTGATAATATTAGCCATAACTTTGTTCTCAACAGCAGGCATCACATGGCATACATTCCAAAAAACTACGCGAAGCTGGAAGTGGGTTATCGCGAAAAGGCATTGAAGATTTTCCCTTGGGTATGCGGGCGTTGTTCGCGGGAATTTGTTTATTCCAACCTGCGTGAACTGACGGTTCACCATATCGATCATGACCACAGCAACAACCCGGAAGACGGCAGCAACTGGGAGATGTTGTGCCTGTATTGCCACGATCACGAGCACTCCAAATACACCGAAGCCGATCAGTACGGCTCAACGGTTATCGCTGGCGAAGACGCGCAAAAAGACGTTGGCCTGGCGACACATAACCCGTTTGCCAATCTGAAAGCGATGATGAAGAAGTAGCGGCTGACAAGCCCCTTTACCCTGTCAGAGTAAAGGGGTCATCGGGCGGTATTTTTCCAATCTGGCGCGGCTGGCCTGCGCCTCTTCCCCAAGCCAATCCACCAGTTCGGCCAATGCAGCAGGTATTACCACGCGTTCAGGATAAACCAGATAATAGGCTGCACCGCTGAGCACGCTAAGCGGGAACGGCGTCACAATCCGGTTGGCCTGAATATCCTCTTCCAGCAGGCAGAGATCGCCAATCGCAATGCCGAACCCTTGCAACGCCGCACTGGTCGCCAGATCGAGCGTATCAAAATGCTGCGCCTTGGCGGAAGGCAACGCCTCATGCCCGGCCGCTTTCAGCCACAGCAGCCAATCGCGGCGATCGCGCGTTGGGTGCAGCAGGGTTTTCTGCGCCAGATCGGCAGGTTCCGGCGGCCGATTCAGCGCGGGCAGATAAGTGGGCGTGCAAACCGGGGTCAGGATTTCGTCAAACAGATGCTGCACCACCAGCCGTTTTCTCTGCGGCTCACCGAACACCACGGCGGCATCAAAATGCTCGGTGCCAAAATCCACGCCGTGCGATACCGATGCGGTCAGTTCGATATGCATCTCCGGCTGCTCATTCTGCAAACGGATAATGCGCGGCAGCACCCAGCGCATCGCGCAGGTCGGGCATTTGATCCGCAGCGTGCCTGGCTGCGCACCAGCCCGTGCCAATGCCTCGTCCAATTGGCCCAACGCCTGCTGCACCGGTGCCAATAGCGAAGCTCCCTGCACGGTCAGCACCAACCCGCGCGCCCGGCGGCTAAACAGCGGGTAGCCCAATTGCTGCTCCAGGCCAAGGATCTGACGGCTGACCGCCCCCTGCGTCAGATGCAGCGCCTGCGCCGCATGAGTGAAATTAAGGCGCTGCGCCACCACCACAAAAGTTTTCAGCACGTCGAGCGACGGCAACGATATCTGCATGATGAGTCTCTTTGTTAATGCAAAACTCTGGCTTAGCCATGATAAAAACGCATGGCTAGCATGACGAATTTTCTCTTGTTCCCCGATCCTAACTCATGCTTAATCGTTCCACACTTCATTCTTTTGCCCGGAGCCCATCATGCAGAGCGCCTGCTCTCAACGCTCGAAACTGCCGGACGTCGGCACCACCATTTTCACCGTGATCGGCCAACTGAGCGCCGAACACCAGGCACTGAATCTGTCCCAGGGCGCGCCGAACTTTGCCTGTGATCCGTTGCTGGTGGAAGGCGTTGCCCAAGCCATGCGTGCAGGTCATAACCAATACGCACCGATGAGCGGCGTGGCCGCGTTGCGCCATGCCCTGGCAGAAAAAGTGGAACGCCTGTACGGCGCGCGCTACGACGCTGACGACGAAATCACCGTGATTGCCAGCGCCAGCGAAGGGCTGTATTCCGCCATCAGTGCGCTGGTGCACCCAGGCGACGAGGTTATCTACTTTGAACCGGCCTTCGACAGCTACGCGCCGATCGTCCGCCTGCAAGGTGCGACACCGGTCGCTATCAAACTTTCGCTGCAAGACTTGCAGATCGATTGGGACGAAGTGGCTGCCGCGATCAACAGCAAAACGCGCATGATCATCGTCAACAGCCCGCATAACCCCACCGGTAGCGTGTTTGGCGAACAGGATATCGAGCGCCTGACCGCGCTGACGCGCAACACCGACATCGTTATTCTGTCTGATGAGGTCTACGAACATGTGGTGTTCGACGGCGGTATCCATCACAGCATGGCGCGCCACCCGGCCCTGGCGGAACGCAGCGTGATCGTTTCTTCATTCGGCAAAACCTACCACGTCACCGGTTGGCGCGTGGGTTATTGCATGGCACCGGCGGCGCTGATGGATGAGATCCGTAAAGTGCACCAGTTTATGGTGTTCTCCGCCGACACCCCGATGCAGTATGCCTTTGCCGCCGCGTTGAATAACCCGCAAAGCTATCTGGGGCTGGCAGATTTCTACCAGCAGAAGCGCGATCTGCTGGCCAGCGCCTTGCAGAATTCGCGCTTTGAATTACTGCCAAGCTATGGCAGTTTCTTTATGCTGGCTCGCTTTAGCGGCTTTAGCAGCGAAAGTGACAACGACTTTGCGGTGCGTTTGATCCGTGAAGCCAAGGTGGCCACCATCCCGCTGTCGGCGTTTTACAGCGATGGCACCAATACCGGCATTATCCGGCTGAGTTTCTCGAAAGATAATGACACCCTGCTGGAAGGCGCACGCCGCCTGTGCCAGGTGTAATCCATTGATTTTTGACCATGGGAAAAAGGCATTGATGAAGAAAACATTGAATACGCTGATCGCCGCGGGCTGCCTGCTGGCTGCCGGTTCCACCTTCGCCGCGGAAAACAGCCTGCGTTTTGGTATTGAAGCGCTGTATCCGCCGTTCGAATCCAAATCCGCCAGCGGCCAGTTGGAAGGGTTTGATATCGATCTGGGCAACGCCGTCTGCACCGCCGCAAAACTGAAATGCAGTTGGGTGGAAACCTCGTTCGACAGCCTGATCCCAGCGTTGCAGGCGCGTAAGTTCGAAGCGATCAACTCAGCGATGAACGTTACCGATCAGCGCCGCCAGGCGATTGCCTTCACCGATTCGATTTATCAGGTGCCTAACCGGCTGATCGCCAAAGCCGACAGCGGCCTGCTGCCAGACGCCAAATCACTGGCCGGTAAGCGCGTAGGGGTTTTACAAGGCTCAATTCAGGAAAACTATGCCAATGCGCATTGGGCTCCGCAGGGCGTTGACGTGGTGTCTTATCAGGATCAGAACCAGGTGTATCTTGATCTGACCTCTGGCCGCCTGGATGCCACGCTGATCATGGCCCCTGCCGGGCAGAGCGGTTTCCTGGCGCACCCGGATGGCAAAGGCTTTGCCTTTGTCGGCAATGCGGTGCAGGACGACAAAATCCTGGGTGAAGGCATCGCGTTTGGCCTGCGCAAAGACGATGCCGCGCTGCTGAAACAGCTGAACGAAGCCATCGCCAAAGTGAAGCAGCAAGGTACGATCACCGAGCTGTCGAAGAAGTATTTTGGTGATATTGATGTGACGGTGAAGTAAGCCGTTGCCCCTCATTCCCAACAAGGGAGTGAGGGGCAAAATAATCACTTACGCGCGATCAAACGCCGAGCTGTTCAAGCCGCGATCCTGCTGATGGCGCTCCAGCGCCAACTCGATCAACACCGTAATCAACTGGGTATAACTCACCCCGCTGGCTCCCCACAGTTTCGGGTACATGCTGATATTAGTGAACCCCGGCAACGTATTGATCTCGTTGATGATCACCTGATTATCTGGCGTCAGGAATACGTCGACACGCGCCATCCCCAGGCAATCCAAGGCGTTGAACGCCTGCAACGCCACGCTGCGGATTTTGTCGCTGGTCGCCTGATCGAGTGCCGCTGGCACCACCACCTGAGCGCCCTGCTCGTTAATGTATTTGGTGTCGTAAGAGTAGAACTCATCGCTCAACACGATTTCACCGCAAACGCTGGCCTGCGGCCGATCGTTACCCAGCACCGCACATTCTATCTCACGGCCAACAATCGCCGATTCCACCAACACTTTGTGATCAAAGCTGAACGCCAGCGCGATCGCCCGTTCAAATTCGGCCAAGTCGTGCACTTTGCTGACGCCAACGGAAGAGCCCTGGTTGGCCGGTTTAACAAACAGCGGCAGCCCCAGCGCCTCCGTCAATTGCGCAAAACCGTATTGGTGGCGGTTGGCGCGCGTCAGCGTCACAAAAGGGGCGATCGCCAGCCCGGCGTCGCGCAGCAGGCGTTTGGTGACGTCTTTATCCATACTGACCGCCGAGCCCAGCACCCCCGCGCCAACAAAGGGTATATTGGCCATGCGCAGCAACCCTTGCAGCGAACCGTCTTCCCCTAGCGTACCGTGGACGATCGGGAACACCACGTCGAGCTGGCCCAGCGCACCGGCACCGTCGGCAGCAATCAGTTGCTGCTTCTCCTGCCCCGGTATCAGCGCGACGTTTTTATTGGAATGATTGAGCGCAATCAGCGCCGGATTTTCCGCATTCAGCAGGAAATTAGAGGCATCGTTAATGTGCCATTGCCCTGTTTTATCAATCCCCAACAGCGTGACGTCAAACTTCTCTTTGTCGATTGCATCCAGAATATTTTTTGCCGACTGGAGCGAAACCTCATGTTCCGCCGATTTACCGCCAAAGATCACCCCAACACGTAGTTTAGTCACGCCCGAAATCCTTCTGAAAAGTCATGGCAAAAAAGCCACTCATCACAATAAACGTATTGGTTGGCACCAGCAATCCTGCGTTCAGGAAAACCCTCGTGCTGAAGAGTAAAGTTTTTAGATACCTGCAACCTCCGGGCGATGACGCAGTTTTACCTTATCTGGCGCAAATACAACTGCTCGGCCACCTTTAAGGCGGGTGGCACTGACAAGACCTCAGGCAGCCTGATGGCCTTGAAAACGTGATTGCCTATTATTGATGCAGCCCCCTAAACTAAATTACACTGGCCGTCAAAGTTATTTACTGCCTCCCAGTAATCGCAATGTTTACCAATGCTAATTTTAAACTCATCTAATAACCATTGTGCACCTGGAGATAGCGGAAACTTACTCTGATGCATTACACAATATAAAGCGCTCGGTATTTTTTCATCGACGTTAATCGTGATTAAGTTATCTTTAAAGAACGAACCTGTAAAAATAGCCGCCGGTGCAAGCGTTAAGTAATCCGTATTCAAGACCATACTTAGCCTGATTTCACCGGACTCTCCCCTAAGTATTGTTTTATTACCAATGTCGGGAAGTATTACAGATTCCACTTCCTGCTGGTAGCCGAATGTGTTTGAAGGCAAACACCAATCTGCGTTACTAAGGTCTTTTATTGATGAACTTTTTTCTAATGGATGTCCTTTCCGTGCAACAATATAAAAAGGCATGCTAAAAAAAGCATCGATGATAAAGTCGCTTATTGATATATTATCCGCTATGATAGAAATACAAAAATCCAATTCACCACTGCGCGCCTTAGGCAGCAACTCTGTCAGTTGACCTTCCACGAGATTAATATTAATATCAGGAAAATACTTTTGAAAACGCTTTATAGTTTCAGGTAAAACCGTATAGGTTAGAGAGGATGAAAAACCAAACGTTATACTGCGATCTCTAAACTTCACAATATCTCTGACCTCATTTTTTGTTGATTCTATATCTCTGAGTATTTGGTTGATGCGTACTTTAAATACTTTACCCGCCTCAGTTAGCGTAATGCCGCTTGTCCCTCTGATTATTAAATCAACTTCTAATGACGCTTCTAGCTCTTTGAGGCTGCGTGTTAGAGCGGGTTGCGTAAGGTGCAGTGCAGCAGCCGCAGCTCTTATGCTTCCTAAGTCAGCAACCATTTGAAAGACTTTCATTTGCTGTAACTTAATCATATGAAGTATTACCTTTTACTTTGCACACCATGTCTTATAGTATAAGTATATATTCGAGTTACAAAAAAACTAATTTTAAGTTTGTGCCCGTACAAGCCGCATAGCCTACGGATACTATTTACCTAGAACTCATTTTTTAGGGGTATCTGAATAGGCTTCTGAGGTTTAACTTGACTATTAATCCATTAGGTGAATTGAATGACTATTCCCATAAAGTGCTATGCATTACTATACTGCTGTTATAGCAAACAGCAACTATGATATTGGGTTTTTGAGCCATGTAATATTGGCTAATACCGTCATACATGGCTAATTCACGATAAATAGAAATAATATTGAAACTTGCCAATCACATAACTGCTAGTTCGCGTCTATTTTCAACTGAACATTCACGTTATGTGAGTAAAACATGGGGTTTTCATCGTGATACCAAGTCAACGTTAGTAGCCAAACGATGAACCTGTGTACATGATCATTACCCTGTACTGTATAGATAGTTTCCTGCATCAAAGTATAACTCCTTTTAACGATAGCACACCCAGAAATTGACCAGGATGCTATTTCCTTTCGGTGCAAATTATTATCCTACGCACCTATTCAGTGGCATATCTCCCGCAGTTCAGTAATGAATTCTGTCGCTGTTTTTTTTAATGGGAAATGGCGTAAATATACAATCTTATACGATATATCAGGGAGATTCTCCTTAATGTTAACTTTATAAAACTGGCGCCCTAATAAACTATTTTCTATCAGTACCTCTGGAACCAGAGTGATGAAATCAGATTCTAAAGTCATCAATAAAGACATTATTCCACCGCCGAAAAAAACAGGACTGTCAATTTTTATTTTATCTTCAAATGAAGATTTAAGATTTTTATAGTAGTCTACTTTTGATTTTGGTAAAAACCACGTTGAATCATTGAAGTCAATTATTGAGTTAGCACTGCCCAATGGGTTATCCGTACCTGTTAGAATACACATTCTAGCGTTAAAAAAAACCTCTTCAACGAGATCGTTGTTAATAAAATGCTCACTGGAAGGATGAATGATAAAGTCCAATTGCCCAGCGCGCAGCATCCTAAGCAATGTCATTAACTCATCCTCGACAATTTTTATTTCTGTTTCGGGGGAGTTAATTTGAAAATCACTGATCTTTTCTGGTAACGCTGAAAATAAGGAGAAAGAGGAAACTCCCAGAGATAGCTTTTCTGTAATCTTATCTTCACTGACACGTTTTACATCATTAATAATTAGCTCGTATGTGTTAATTAAAAATTGAACACGCTCCTCAAGAACCTTTCCAGCCTTGGTAAGATTAACACCTTGTTTCCTCCGCACAAATAGGGGAACACCTAAATTCTTCTCTAATTCCTGCATTGAATGAGTAAGTGCAGGCTGAGTTAAATGGAGTATTTTTGCTGCCTTGCGGAAACCTCCATTTTTCACTATAGCCATAAACACTTGTAACTGATTTACTTTAGGAAGTATGTTCATTAACACTTATCCCTAAATTGGATAAATAAATTTCATCGGCAGAATTTCAATATGATATTAAAAATTAACGCATTAATTAAAAAGATCATTGATTAAAAGTACTAAATCTATTGTTAGGCATAACAAAAGAGTGCAGTGATCGAATGCCAAGTTTCGACAATCCCGCGCGTTTGTGGCTACTTACGGTTTTATATTTAATCCCTAAATGACTTGCGACACACTTCATGTCTTTTCCTTTCAGAAGATGGTGTAGGACAGTCATTTCTCGTTGAGATAGTTTCAACTTTTCTGTTGCTTTTTTATTATTACCAGGATTATTTTCCTTGTTCAAAAAAGAAATAATGTTATCTTCTAACTCTCTTAATTTCATTGAGACATCCAGAACAATGCAGGAATCACTAAAATTCCGCATGTAATGCTTTAATACCCCCAAATACATTGAGTCCGTGACTATGACTACTTTACAATTGGCTGAGAGGTTATGAAAATAACTCCCTGTCAGATTCAGCAGGAACCCTGGAGCGTAGTCGTTATAAAGAAAAGTTAAAAAAACAATATCACACCCTGATTTTGGCAAGGTGAGGTTGTTATTTTTACATACACTAACGTCTATATCTGAATTTATTGCTTTATGTTCAGACTGCTCTTTCAATAAATGCTCAAGGCCTACTTTAATGAAGTTGCATGAGCCTTTTATTACTACTTTCTTTTTCATCTATCTTTACCTTTCAGTTTCATTTTATATATTGAGTTTTTCATTCATATGTTCAGCAAAACCTTTTCTGTGAAAAAAACCGGCTGCAATGAAAGTTATTTTTATTAGCTGTTGAGATTTATCTCTATGTAGAACTACCGTTTATCTTCCTTCGAAAAGTAGAGCTATGGTGCTGATTTATGCTCAGGTAAACCATCTAATAAGGACACATAAAATAAAAACCTAACCCAGTAATCTCACATATTATGATGTGATTTTGGATTTTATTTTACTAAGAAAATTCTAATTTATTTATCTTGATTCAGGAAGCAACGTTTTTTTATATGCGATAAAAAAACATAATCAATATCGATTGAATAGCATTTCATAACATTCGCTAAAATGATGTTTTTGTTTTATTTTCAACAGACTAGCATCGTACATTTCAACAGGTGCTATTAAAATATGAGGCTTGTAGCTTTATGTGTTTATGCAAAAAATGGCATTATCTTGAAAATTATTTAGACAGCAAAAACACCATCTGATTGCATATACCCTAATTAAGTATGGTTATATTTAAGTAGTAAGAGTGTGCGCCATCAGAAGCATAGAAAATTATGCAACCAGGATGAAAAATCTGTCGGCAGCAGACTTGAACGCAGCTTACAGTGGCTTCAAATGGACCCGGCAAAAAGATGGATAAAATAATCGATCGCAGCCAACATCGGTGCGACTTAAAGCATGATGAGTATAATACTCAGTGCTAGACATGATACTGAACATTACTTTCCACCGTGTTGCTCCGGTTTCATTAGGCATGTGTTTCTTAATAATACATTTCTCCAGTGATCATTATTGGTAGGTGAACGCTACCTGCATAACACCACCGATCGTGCCAGGGGTGACCTCTCCCGTACTGGTATACACTCTGGCGGCAAAAGCAAAACTCGTGGTTCTGGTGGTTGCCTCAACGGGTAATACCCAGGTTGACTGATCTGGCCGCACCGTAGTCCCTGTATAGGGTTCATCATGTGTCTTGACCTTAATCCCTACCCCTGTCGCACTTCCAGTATTGGCAAACAGGGTGGCGTCGTCCTCATCAGGAACACCGGAGAATGTTGCTACTACTCTACTGGTTCCGGTTGGGCAGTTTTTCAGCGCAATGTTAAAAAACTGCTCTGTGCCACCATAAGTACCTGCTACCTTCATGCTGGCGACTTTAATATTACCCAGATCAACAGTTAAGTCAGAATTCGCAGTGTCCAGCGTACAAGGTGATGCGATGACTTTGCCGGTGATATTAACCTGAACGGCATCGGCTAAGGCCTGCTGAAGACCCGAACTCAATATCAACATGAATAAGATAAATTTTTTTCTGCTTTTTTTCATAATCTCTGCTCTAAATAATGGGTATGCTCGAAAAGCCAATTCACTTGATATTATTGATAAGTGATATCCAAGACCATGGCGCTATTGGCCGTGCCACCGGTCACCTTGCTTTTCGTCTGGTAATATTGCGCCGTAAAAGGGAAGATTTCCTGACCACCGGCTGAAGTTTTTAGCACAAGATTATTATCCAAAACCAGCGGTTTGGAGTTATAAAGAATTTGAATCCCCACCCCGGTTGCAGCTGCTTGAGAACTGGCATCAGTTAGCTGCAATACGCCATCGGCGGAGGTGTCCGTATTCTTCTCACCGATCATCTTGACGTTGATCTTGGTACCAGCATCGCAATTGAGCCCTAAAGAAAAACCTTTTGGGCTAAGCGTCTTATTAATGGCTGTAAAATCATTAACATTCACATCGGACAACGGTACCTGGATCACCGGAGTATTAATGGTACATGCCACATTGTTGACGCGTACCATATCCAGAGAAATTGGAACACTACCTGCGGATGATAGCAGGGTAGTACCTCCTACCTTAATTTCAGCAATCTTCCCATAAAAGATATTCGAGCTAATCGGGCCTATTTTATAAAATCGGATCATAGGCTGAAATTGCAGAGATTCCATATTAACATTAGTAAGCCCCAAAACGGCGGCTCCATTAGGATCTCCAAATAAATTACCCGTAGGGCGAATAAATATATCCCCGGATATGTACCCTTTACCTGAGTAACCGGCTCTTCCACCAATAGCGATTCCTACTCCGGGTATACTGGTGGAGTATATGTTTCTATTATCTATAACAGAATGAAAACTCAAGTTTGTCGCTATTCCCACGTTAGCCCACTCACCCTGTAGAGTTGTCCTGCATCTAAATACCTCAGCGGTGCTAGGGTTGTATATCAAGTCAGAGATTGGCGAGTTCAACGGCGTATCTCTTTGGACGGTGAGCGTGATGCTAGAAAAAGTAAAAGCCGTTGAAGTATATCGCGTGCACGTCACAGCAGAGTGACTGAGCGAAGAAAACCCAATCAGACCTAATGCTAACCACAGTTTGGGTAAGAATATTTTTTTAACCATTTTGAATATCATCTTTTTTATATTATTTGCATTGGCCATTCAGTTCATGAATGCCCGTAGTCGCTGATTGCTGTTTTGCCAGAGAATAATGTACCTGACAGGTTTGATGCTGTTCGTTGCCCCATTTGGCGGTGAGCAGGCCACGTTCGGCCAGGCCGGTCAAATAGACCTGGCCATTGTCGCCGACGATAAACCCCTGGGCGTTTTTTTGTGCCTGGTCACTCACGGTGGCACCGAATGGCAGCGGAGATCCATCTGCTTTGAGCAACGTCATCATGGCACGTGCTCCCACCTGTGCTTCAAAGCCCACTCGCACTACCGCACCGCGGGTTGGTACCAGGTTCTGAGTGGTTTGTGCCAGTTCGACCTCATCCGGCAGAGTTTCGGTATTCAACTGCACCTGATTTTTACGGTAGGGGGTGCTGTAAGGCACGATGGCATAGCCCCGCCAGTCGGTTTTCACGCCGCTGGTGTTATTGACACCAACGCCTGCGGCACCCGGAGCGCTGACCAGCGCCACGGTTTCCCCTAACGGTTGTCCGAAGGTCACACCATTCCTATGCGCTATCACACCGCCTTGCAGACCATAGTTTACGCGTCTGCTCTGCGGGTCATAACCATAACCGGCGTCGATCTGGCCGTAGCTGCCACGGTAATCGGCGTTTAAATTGCCGCTGTTGCTACTGTTGTTGCTGTCATAGCCTTGCTGCACACCCCAGTTTAAATTGTTACCTGCCAATGAAGAGCCATTGATCCCCACGTTGTGAATGGTGCCAGCTTTCTGGCTGCTATTCATGCTGTAGCTGGCGTAGGTGTTCCCCAACCAGCGGTTCAACGGTATGCTGACATTGAATGCGAACAGATGATTCCTGTCGTAGATCTCACCACTTGCATCGCTATTGGCGGTTGAATTCTCGTTATAGCTGTAATTCAGAGCGTAGCTGATACCGTTCCAACTGTTACTGTAACCCGCGCCGATCGAACGCTGGTTTCGTTCACTGTTCCAATAGTCTTCATTAATCAGGCTCAGTGAAAGGGCACCCGCCCCTTGCCACAGATTCTGGCTCAACGTAAGTTCGGCACGATTGCGCCTGCGTTCAATACCTGGGGCGCTATTCTGGTCACGGTAGGTATCCATGACTTCCTGCATATTGTGGAAACCGTCGGTAGAGTACCGATACCCTGCAATCGCAAAGTTAGTGCCGGTCTGCACCATGTTTTTACTGTAGCGGATGCGCCATGACTGACCCTGTTCTTTGGGCTCGTTTTGCATCGTGGATTTAGCATGAGTAATATCGGTCGACAGCGCGCCGATACTACCCAGGTTTTTCCCAATGCCGAATGCCAGAGACTGATAGTTCTGCGCAAACTGCATACCGCCATAGCTTGTCAGCCCAAATGGCAAACCGTAGATTGCCGTTCCCTGGGCAAAAGAGTTCTTCTCTACGCTGCTGTCATAGGAACGATATTGCCCACCGGTCACGGCGTACTTTAAAGCGCCCTCGCGCTGTAGTATCGGCAACGAGGCAAAGGGCACCACTAATTGCTGCTCGCCCCCGTCAGCTTCTTTGATCGTCACAAACAGATCACCACTGCCCCCGGTAGAGAACATATCGTTGATTTCGAACGCGCCGGGCGTCACGTAACTCTGGTAAATCACATAGCCGTTCTGACGGATAGTGATCTGCGCATTAGTGCGGGCAATGCCACGCACCACCGGTGCATAGCCTCTCAGGCTGTCGGGCATCATGTCTTCATCTGAAGCCAGTTGCGCACCGCGAAATGGCATACTGTCGAACACATCGCTGGGTGACGTTCCATCCCCTAAAACCAGTTGGCTTTTTAAGGCGATGAGATCGCGTTGAGCATAGGTATAAACCGTATTCCACGTATTTTGCCCGTCGCTATCGCGATTCCAGGTGGTGTAGCTGCGTAAGCGCCACGATCCGGCATTAAACCCAGGCCGCAGATTGGCGAACTGGCTGTTCCTGTTGGCAGAGTTACCCTCGCGCGCCTGTGTAGTGGCTCCATTCAGGCTGTAATTAAGCAACAACGCGGTGATCCCCTGATCCCATTGGCTTTCTGGCACATAACCTCGCGCACTTGAGGAAATGGCGGCCTGCGGAATACTGATCATCAATTGCTGGGAAGCGAATTGAAACTCAGTGCTGGCTTGAGGGATCACGCTTAGATCGGCGCATTCTGTTTCCTTATCGCCCATGCCTGGGAACAGGTGGGTTTTAACCCCCATTTCCGCTAACTGTGTCACGCTTAAACAAGGCTGTAGGCTTTCTTTGCCTTGGGCATCTTTTAACAGGCGGAACTCGACCTCATTTGCGCCCTGCGGTTCGTTATTGAGATAAATGTCGACTCGGTAAGTGCCTGGAGCTTGTAAGTTTTCATCTTCAAATACGGTCAGATCTGTAGTGGCCTGATG
Source organism: Serratia sp. YWN4 (assembly GCF_055790845.1). NCBI lineage: Bacteria > Pseudomonadati > Pseudomonadota > Gammaproteobacteria > Enterobacterales > Yersiniaceae > Serratia > Serratia sp. YWN4. The sequence continues at coordinate 1,681,464 of NZ_CM147696.1, read as the reverse complement.
AGGGTTATCAATTCCCAGCAGTGCTGGATTAAAATAGTCACGTGCCTGGGTTTCAAAAGAAACCGTCCCCAACATCACGGTAATTAAATACGACAACTGGCTGATACGTGGTAGTCTTCCAGTCTGATTTTTATAATTATTCATCTATTTTATCCTACATATTAACTGGAAGAATTAATCTCCACGAACTTTCACTGATACCAAATGCTTGAATATGTTTTTTTCTTGTGTCCTATGTTCAGAAATATTATTTACAGCATGCTGCTATGTTCTTTGCCAGAAGCGCCATAGTCATTGATGACTTTCCAAGTCACGCTGTTACCGCTGCTCCCCGCTGGCAAAGTGAAACTGGCCGTTGCCCCAGGAGCTACATAGGTTGCCTCTGTCACTTCTTTACCCATCACTTTCACTTCTTGAAAGTTCATATAAAACGGCGTTGGATTGGTCACTTTCAGACTGTTGCCACTGCGCTGCCAACTGAGTTTGTCAGCCATTTCTTCTGGGCTGCCTTTTAAACCATCTGGGCGATAAATCAATTTTATGCGCGTCTTTATGGCTATTTGTAATACGTTCTGGTTCTCAACATCACTTTTTTTGGCAGCTGGAATAGACTTTATATTCATCCAAAATAACGACTCTTTATCCTCAGACAAATTACCCCCCGCACGAACTACGCGCAGGACGTTTTGCTGTCCGCCATTAAGTCGGAACAGCGGCGGTGTGACGATAAAAGGCGTTTTCGCCCCAACTTCCGAGGTATCTTCTACCCAGGTCTGAATAAGGTAAGGTACGTTGTCTGGGTTACTGACGCTTAATGAAGATTCCTTTTTGGCTCCGTCATAAACCAGGCGAGTAGCCCCCACGACCACACCGGCTTGTACTGTGCTGGCAGCCACAAGCAGCGATGCGAACAGCACGGTAGTAAAAATTTTCATACACATTCCAATCTTGAGAAAAAATAGGCAGACACATTTTTTCTGTGTCTGCCAAGAGTGGCAGTATCAGCCCTGCAAGCAGGGCTGATACTGGCTCTTAGTTGTAGTTGATGGTGAAGTTGGCAGTCGCGTTCGCTTTACCTGCTTCAATCGAGGTATAGTCAGAGATAGCGATATAGCTTGCTACGAAGTTCAGCTTGTTGGTCACACCTTCTGCCAAAGTGTAGGATTTAGACTCGCTAAACAGTGGCAACACGGTATTCGAATCGTCAGATAGCTGGATGCCAACACCTTTTGCAACACCGCTTTCGTTAGTGAGCATCAGTACACTGTTGTCGCCCGCAGCGGAAGTACCGTCAAACTTCACACGTGCCCCTTTGGCAGCGTCAGGACAGTCCGTCAGTTCTAAGGTAAACTTGGTTGCTGACGCCTTGGAACCCGCACCATCAGTGAAGGCTGTCTTGGCAATTTTCCCCAGATTCACTTCCAGTGATGGAGATGCAGCGTCAACCTTACAGGCAACATCGGTAATTTCACCGGTGAATTTTACCTGTGCATCGGCTGCTGCCACATAAGCACTAAATACGGAAGAAGAGGCCAGTACAGCCATAGCAATAAAATTCTTTTTCATTAAATAAAACTCCTTGAATATAAATAAACTGGCGACATCATTTTAAATTAAATGCCATCCAGACTTGTGCTCTTTGATGAACAACATGAGAATAACCCTTAAAAAAAGGTTATTTTCAATGCATTCATTTTGAAAAAACTCATTAAATCGTCTTAAATCCGTCAAATTAATATTGATGGTTTTTTACAAGTGAAAAAATTTTAAGAAGAAATCAATTTATTACTTATTTATGATGCCTTGACATTATTGATAAAGTGGTGATTGGATTTATTTAATTCAAGCTCAGCATTTACTCATGTTATTTGTAAGGGTATCGGTTTAGAAAATCCTAACTGCTTATTTTTAATACTTTACAATGGTATTTCTCAGGCTATAGAGCAGCTATCAAAAATGATTCCTAGTGATTTACAGTGCGTCCTGCATTATGTCTACTTGTGCAAGTTTTTAGCTTCTTCCTGCTGTAGCAATAGAACATGCACATAGTTTACAAGTTAGAACGGAAGCGTAAAGACAACATTTTCTTATAGCGTATAAAATATTTTGATAACCTGATTTTTATTAAATAAACCAATGAGTTTTTTGGTGCTCTAAAGCGTATTGGAAGCACTTTTCAGTCTCTCTCACATATTTTTTCTTTCACCTGTCAGGCAATTTTAGGTTTTACGTGTGTTTATTGAAGTTCTGTAGTCTGAAGCCCCTGGCAACGGACCATCTTCCGCCAACTAACTCAAACTTCTCTTTGCCAATGCATAACGCATTGGCCTGCGCCAAGGAATACCAACCCCTCCCCTGCAAACCGTATATAATTCACCTACAAATCGCTTATGGATTGACACTAAAGGAAATGATCGGGTGAAAGAGATTGTCATCAAAACGCCGGAAGAGATTGCCAAAATGCGCCACTCTGGTGCGCTATTGGCCAAGGTGTTTGCTATGCTCGATGGGGCGATCCGCGAAGGCATCACTACCATGGAGATTAACGATCGCACCGAGGCGTTTATCGTCGATGAATTGAAATCACGCCCCGCCAGCAAGGGCCAGTATGATTTCCCTTACGTGCTGAATACCTCGATCGACGAGGTGATCTGCCACGGCATGCCTTCGGCCAGTAAAATCCTGCGTTCCGGCATGATCGTCAACGTGGATATCACGCTGGAAAACGGCGGCTTTATTGCCGACTCCAGCAAAATGTACGCTATCGGTCAGATCGCTCCGGTCGCCAAGCGGTTGGTAAACAACGTGTATGAGGCCATGTGGCAAGGTATTCGCGCAGTGAAACCGGGGGCTACGCTGGGGGATATCGGCCACGCGATCCAGCGCCACGCCGAACAGGCCGGGTACAGCGTCGTGCGGGAATACTGCGGCCACGGCATTGGCCGCGCAATGCATGAAGGCCCGGCGGTACTGCATTACGGCCAGCCGGGAACCGGCACGGTATTGCAGGAAGGAATGGTGTTTACCATCGAACCGATGATTAACCAGGGCGATCACCGCATCAAGCAGAAGAAAGATGGCTGGACGGTGGTCACCCGCGACAAAAAGCTGTCTGCCCAATGGGAGCACACCGTGGCGGTTACCGCAAGCGGGGTGGAGATCCTGACGCTACGTGACGAAGAGCGCCAGGCCGGGTATACCGAGCGCTACTGAATAAGACGCCATTCGTCGGTTTAACCGAAGATTCCCCACCCAACGGCGATGACTGCGATCGTGATTGCCTGCACCCTACGGCTTAATGCCAGTCACTTAAGGTGGCTGGCATTGTTTTTTTAAAGAACACGTCGAGCGTTGCTCTTTGACCTTTCTCGAGTAACTTCGCCTTCACCTGCCTGATAACTCATAGAACTATTTCAATTGGCTTAGCCTCGTTGGCGCCGGTAATGCTGAACATCACCTATCAATAAATAGGAACGACGGTTGGCACTTACATTTTTTTACAGGTTGTACAAATAACAACAAAGGGGCAACCAAAATCCCCATCAAGAGTCTGGGAATAAACGTAAGCTCAACCCATCATTTAGAGCTTGATGTTGCTCAGCGTTAAATGATGCCACTGGTTATTCATCGGAAAACAGATGGCGAAAGAATAATTTGATGACGATGCCTATCAGCAGAATGTCATTGAGTTTAATCACATGAAGCGGCATTAAATAATGCCTAAAGACGGATTGAATAGAGATTTTATGAAAAAGAACATCATTAGTGCTGCACTGCTCTCTTTGGTTATTGCCACTCCAGCCGTATTTGCTGCTGATGGTACCATTAATTTCGTCGGTGAAATTACTGACGTGGCTTGCACGGTTGATACCGACTCGCAGAACCTGACGGTAACCTTAGGCAAAGTCTCCTCCAACGCTTTCAACGGCATCGGCAGTAAAGCAGCACCCACCCAATTCCAACTGGTGCTGAAAGATTGCCCGGTAGCAGCCACCACCGCAGTGGTGAAATTTGACGGTGCCAGCGTTGCTGGCGACAACAGTGTACTGGCACTGACCTCTGGCGTAGATAGTGCTGAAGGCGTAGCCATCGAACTGTCTGATGCCAGCCAGCAGGTAGTTAATCTGTTTGAGAACTCCCAACCTTACACGCTGGAAACCGGCGTTGGCTCTGTCACCAACCTGAACTTTGTTGCCCGTTACAAGGCGATCTCTGACACCATTACTGCTGGCATTGCGAATGCTAGCGCCCAGTTCACGATTATTTATCAGTAAACACCCGGTATAGATTGGAGTGGGTCAGCGCATATTGATTACATATCCTGACCCACTTTATAGACTATAGGCAGTTACTTTCTTGAATAAACAATCCAGAAGCCTATAGAAAAAAGCCATGACTTATTCATAAAAGTCATAACAATCACTCCTGCCGGTCTGTTATTACAAATTCTTCTCTTTAACGCCAAGTACGTGGATACCAATCCCCTCAAATTAACCGCTTACCCGGTATCAACCAGCAAAGTGGTAGCCAACTTTTTGGCACACAGTGATGCTAATCAGATATTTGTTAATATTCCGGGATATTCTGGAGAGACGCTTCTCGCATTAACCGATCTAATTGATATAATAGGCACAATTTTTAGGGGGAGAAAGATCCATGGTTTACGAAGCTCAAATCAGCCGCAATAACCCGACAGCATTCCTTTTCGTCGTCGATCAATCGGGCTCCATGTCCGATAAGATGTCCTCTGGCCGAAGCAAGGCGGAGTTCGTCGCTGACGCGCTTAACCGTACCTTAATGAATCTCGTCACCCGTTGTACCAAGTCAGAAGGTGTTCGAGACTACTTCGAAGTTGGTGTTTTAGGCTACGGCGGCCAAGGCGTTTCTAACGGTTTCTCCGGCTCGCTTGGAGGCCACGTCCTCAATCCAATCTCCGCCCTTGAGCAGAATCCAGCTCGCGTGGAAGATCGCAAGCGGAAAATGGACGATGGCGCAGGCGGTATCGTTGAGACAACCATAAAATTTCCAGTGTGGTTCGATCCTATCGCTAGCGGTGGTACACCTATGCGCGAGGCGTTGACCAAAGCCGCCGAAGAACTTGTGGTTTGGTGCGACGCTCATCCGGACTGCTATCCTCCAACGATCCTGCATGTTACTGACGGTGAATCTACTGATGGAGATCCAGAAGAAATCGCCAGCCACTTGCGCCAAATCCGCACTAACGACGGAGAAGTCCTGATTCTCAACATCCATGTCAGTTCCCTCGGAAACGATCCGATCCGTTTCCCCGCTTCGGACATCGGCTTGCCGGATGACTACGCTAAGCTGCTGTTCCGGATGTCCAGCCCACTGCCCGAGCATTTGGTTCGGTTCTCGCAGGAGAAGGGCCATACCGTCGGCATGGAATCCCGCGGTTTCATGTTCAACGCCGAGGCGGCCGAACTCGTCGATTTCTTCGACATCGGAACCCGTGCTTCGCAATTGCGTTGAACTACGGATGAAGCGGGAATTCTCAGGAACAGTTCCGAAGGACTCTGGTTGCCCCGAGGCAAATGAGGATAAATTCGCCTTCTCCGAAGACGGGAGAAGGCTCGCTCTCTGCGATGGAGCAAGCGAATCCTTCAACTCGATGTTGTGGGCCTCTCTACTCGCCCACAGATTCGTAGCCGATCCGAAAGTCACTCCTGAGTGGGTGACTTCCACTTTAGTGGAATACTCAGCCGCTCATGACTTTCAATCGATGTCTTGGTCCAAACAGGCGGCATACGAGCGAGGCAGTTTCGCGACGCTCCTAGGTGTTGAGCAATTCGAGGAATACAATGCCGTGGAAATTCTCGCCATTGGAGATAGCATCGCCATGTTGACCGACGGAGGAAAATTCATTCGTGGATGGCCTTTCATGGATCCTGAAAGATTCAAAGAGCGCCCGACCCTGCTTGCAACTATCGCCGGGCACAACGATTTCATTGGCGGCGGCGGTTTCTGGACATCGCATGGGAAAACCTTTCATCTCAAAAACCTTACCGAGCCTCGGCTAATGTGTATGACCGACGCTCTCGGCGAATGGGCACTCAGAGAGGCACTGGCTGGCGGCTCCGGCCTTACCGAGCTGCTTTCACTTCAAACGGAGGAGCAGCTCTCAGAGCTGGTCCTTAGGGAACGAGCAGTAAAACGGATGCGTGTCGACGACTCGACACTGCTTGTCCTGTCGTTCTAATGCGGAAAGAAAGATGCCTTATCCGTCTCTTGAGCAATACAATCAAGCTTTCCAGGCTCACTCTACGTTACTGAGCGATCCTGAGTTAAGGGCCGGTACGATCACAACTACAGGGTTAGGTCTGCCACTCGCCATCAGCGGTGGCTTTGCTCTGACCTATACGATCCAAGCAGGAGTTAAAAAATACGCCGTTCGCTGCTTTCATCGGGAATCAAAGGCATTGGAACGTCGCTACGAAGCGATCTCCAGGAGAATTTCTGGCCTGCATTCGCCGTACTTTCTCGACTTCCAGTTTCAGCCGCATGGGATCATGATCGAAGGCAAACCGTACCCTATCGTCAAGATGGCTTGGGCGAAAGGGGAAACACTTGGTGAGTTCCTCGAGGTTAACAGGAATTCTCCGCAAGCTATAACGAAGCTTTCAGCATCGCTCGAGTCACTCGCAGCCTTCCTAGAAAAAGAAAAAATTGCACATGGAGATTTCCAAACCGGAAATCTGATGGTTTCCAACGGTGGCGCAACCGTGCAACTGATCGACTACGACGGGATGTTCGTTGATGAAATCAAAACACTAGGAAGTGCTGAGCTTGGTCATGTCAATTTCCAACATCCCAAGCGCAAGGCTACGAATCCGTTCGATCATACGCTAGACCGTTTCTCGCTGATCTCTCTTTGGCTGAGCCTTAAAGCCCTGCAAGCTGACCCATCAATATGGGATAAGACAAATTCGGAACTTGATGCAATCGTTTTTCGAGCTAATGATTTCTCCGATCCGCAGTCGTCCTCCGTCATAGGTATGCTCGCTTGCAGCAAGGCTCTATCGTCCGACATCAAGAATTTTGCTGCTGTCTGCACTTCGTCAATGGAGAAAACGCCTACATTGGCGAATTTCATTGCCGGTAAGAACATACCCGCATCGGTAGCAGTGCTCAATATTACTGGAGTAGTTCAACCTGGCAAGCCGAAACCTGTCTACATCGGTGCCTACGATATACTGTCCGCTATTGATTACGACGCTTGCTTGCGACGTGTAGGCTACAAGGTGGAGGTCATCGGAAAAATCATTGAAATAAAGTTCAACCAGGCACGGAACGGCAAGCCATATATCTTCATTAATTTCGGGGATTGGCGTGGCCGTATCTTTAAGATATCGATATGGAGTGAAGGTCTTAATACCTTATATTCTAAACCCGATTCGTCATGGGTCGGAAAATGGATAAGCGTTATCGGTCTTATGGAACCGCCCTATGTTAGCGATAAATACAAGTATTCACATCTCTCAATTACGGTAACAACCGTCGGCCAGATGACAATTCTCTCAGACACCGATGCCCGTTGGCGTCTTGCTGGCCCCAAAATCACTCAGCAAGCCGTAATCTCCACAAGCAGTAACCAGGAAACCTTGGAGCGAATAAAGGGCAAACAGACCTCAGTAACCCCGCAGATTTCAAGCCCCCCGACTTCTACAGCAAACCAAGCGGTTCTTAACAAGATACGGGCATCGGCACCACATACCGTTCAGGCAAAAGTATCAACACCGCATGTTGCTCCAACAAAAGTGTCGCCATCCCTACCTTCAGCCCCCTTCCCAAGCGGGCCTGGCATCACTCCTTCATCAAAACCGCAAAAGCAGGAAAAAGGGATTCTTGAGAAGATTTTTAAATGGTTTTTTAGATAATTATCTTCATGTCTTCTAAGAAATACTTTCCCGCTCTTAGCACTAGAAGCTAAAATTAAACTTTTAAAAAAGTAGCTTTAAAAAACCATATAAATCAAATATGTTTTGTTAATTACTATCCGAACCTATGATTAACCAAGGCGATCGCCACTAGCGGCGTGGAAATCCTGATGCTGCGTGACGAAGAGCGCCAGGCAGGATATGCAAGATCGCGACTCAATAATAACAGGGAGCTAGCCATGACCAAGTCCGCTGACCAAGCATTTATCGATCAGCTCAAGAATATCGTTGGCAACATGCAAGTGCTGACCGGCGAACGCAACACCGAACGTTATCGCAAGGGCTTCCGCTCCGGCGAGGGCAAAGCGTTAGCCGTGGTGTTCCCTACCCGCCTGCTGCAACTGTGGCAGATCCTGCAAGCCTGCGTCGATGCCGATAAAATTGTCATCATGCAGGCCGCCAACACCGGTTTAACCGAAGGTTCGACACCCAGCGGCAATGATTACGATCGCGAGATCGTGATTGTCAGCACCCTGCGGCTCGATCAGCTTCAGGTGCTGGATCAGGGCAAACAGGTGATCGGTTTCCCCGGCAGCACGCTGAATAAACTGGAAAAATTGCTCAAACCTTACGGCCGCGAACCGCATTCGGTGATCGGTTCTTCATGCATCGGCGCTTCGGTGATCGGCGGCGTATGCAACAACTCCGGCGGCTCGCTGGTCAAACGCGGCCCGGCCTACACCGAAATGGCGCTGTACGCCAAGCTGGATGCCGATGGTCAGTTGCGGTTGGTCAATCATCTGGGGATTAAGCTCGGTGATACGCCAGAAGAGATCCTCAACCGTTTAGAGAAAGGGGATTACCGGCCAGAAGATGTCGAATACGGCGAACTGCGCGCCTCCGACAACGAATACGCCAGCCGGGTGCGCGATGTAGATGCCGACACCCCTTCCCGCTTCAACGCCGATAAGCGCCGTTTATACGAAGCCTCTGGCTGCGCGGGCAAGCTGGCGGTGTTTGCCGTGCGCCTGGATACCTTTGCCAAAGAAGATAAAGAGCAAGTGTTCTATATCGGCACCAACGACACGGCGGTGTTGACCGAACTGCGCCGCCATATGCTCAGCCAGTTCGAAAATCTGCCGGTGGCCGGTGAGTACATGCACCGCGATATCTTCGATATTGCCGAAGTGTACGGCAAAGACACTTTTATGATGATCGACAAGCTCGGCACCGACCAGCTACCTCGTTTCTTCACCCTGAAAGGCTTTGTGGATGCCCGCCTCAACAAACTGCCTTTGCTGCCGCGCAATCTCACCGACTGCGTAATGCAAAAGCTCAGCAAGCTGGCACCCAGCCATCTGCCGAAACGGATGAAAGAGTACCGCATCCGTTTTGAGCACCATCTGCTGCTGAAAATGTCGGGCCCTGGGGTGGAAGAAGCGCAACAGTATCTGCAAAGCTACTTCGCGCAGGCCAACGGGGATTTCTTCGTTTGCACACCGGAAGAAGGCAAGAAAGCCTTCCTGCATCGCTTTGCCGCGGCGGGTGCCGCCATACGCTACCAGGCCGTGCATAACAATCAGGTGGAGGATATTCTGGCGCTGGACATCGCCCTGCGCCGCAACGACAGCGAATGGTTTGAAACCCTGCCGCCGGAAATCGACAGTCAGTTGGTGCATAAACTGTATTACGGCCACTTTATGTGCCACGTGTTCCATCAGGATTATGTGGTGAAAAAAGGCGCTGATTGCCACGCATTAAAAGAACAGATGCTGGCGATCCTCGATCGGCGCGGTGCGGAATATCCAGCCGAACATAACGTCGGCCATCTGTATCACGCCAAGCCGGAGTTGCAGGCCTTCTATAAAGAGGCCGATCCCACCAACAGTTTTAACCCCGGCCTGGGTAAAACCAGCAAGCAGAAGTTCTGGGGCGATCGTCGCTGATAACTCGCAAGCCTTAAAACGCAAAAACCCCTTATGCCGCAACAGCATAAGGGGCAATAACAGAACCTATTGCAAGCTTCAGAAGAACCAGGAACCATACCCCCACAGCACCACCGTCAACCCAAGCAACAGCTCAAGTAACAGGACGCCGATAGCCAACGTCGAACTGGAAAAGATAAACCCTTCTTTGCGATCGATATTCAGGAAATTCGGAATACCGATGTACAGCAGATAGGCGGAATAACTGAGGCCGATAATACCGGCCAACAGACACAGCCAGAGCACCGGATACAGCGCCACTACCCCACTGAGGAACATCGGCGTCGCCACATAACCGGCAAACACCATGCAGCGGTGCAGGCTGGGGCGAGTCTCATAGCGCCGGGCCATCCAGTGGATCACTTTCCCCATAGCCGCCACACCGGCCAGCATCAGCAGGTAAAAGGCGATAGCGGTGTAGAAAGCGGTAAGCATATCCAGGCGGATGGCATTGCCGCTCCCCGAGAGCCACCCCAGCCGCGTGGTGCCGATATAGGTACAGACAACCGGTATCAACGCCATTAACAGAACGTGGTGGGTGTACAGGTGCGAGATGCTTTCATTCTCGCTTTGAATGTTTTTGAACTCGGTGCGGGGATGCGCCAGCAGTCCCCAAACATGATTAACCATGAAACACCTCCTCATTTCACCGCAGAGCGCCAGCGGCGAACCATTAACATTTTTAACGGATAACATACCGCACGAGGATGGCGGCCACGGGGCACCTTCCTTGTATCCAGTATAGTCTTTGGTTGAAAAAACGTACGCAGCGGCGGGAAGGGCCAAATAGCGCGATGCAGTTACCTGCCTGCAACTTCAAGTAATCAGTGTATAGTCAAGATGTTGCACTACTTTAATGGAGGGACTCTATGTCAGCTAAAATCCGCACCCGCCAAAGCGGGATTAATCAAGTTCAGGCCGGGCAGAACGTGATGGTGATCGAACCCAGCAATCTGTACGGTTGCCAATTGGGTGACGATGTGTTCGTCGGGCCATTTGTCGAAATCCAGAAAAACGTCAGCGTGGGCGCGCGCAGCAAAGTGCAATCCCACAGCTTTATCTGCGAATACGTCACCATCGGTGAAGACTGCTTTATCGGCCATGGCGTGATGTTCGCCAACGATCTGTTCAAAAACGGCGCGCCCAACGCCGATCCGGCCAGTTGGGGGCGCACCAGGATCGGCAACCGGGTTTCCATCGGTTCCGGCGCTACCGTGCTGGCCGTTGAAATCTGCGATGATGTGGTGATCGGTGCCGGGGCTGTGGTCAGCAAAAATATCAGCCGTAAAGGCATTTATGCCGGTAATCCGGCCAAGCTGTTGAGGGAGCTTGATTAATTGAATCAGGCAATGGGCATCGAGTGGATTGCCGTTATGTTTATGCTAAGTTTACTTCCCCCCTGCAATAATGATAACCGTTATCATTTAACGCTAGGGTAGGAAAAAAGATGCGCCGATTGCTTTTAATCACGTTGATCCCGGTAATAGTAGGATGCAGCGCTAAAAAACCTGTCGAGAACCCGGTAGAATTAACGCCGGAAACGGCTAACCAGCAGAAGATAGCGATGAAAATGGACGATGACACAGTCAACAAACTGCACGCCATACTGGCGCTGCACGCGGCGGTTCCTGAAGCCGATAAAGGCCAGACGATCGATCTGCTCTCGCAGACTTTCCTTGGCACCCCTTATGTTGCCAATATGCTGATCGGCACTGCCAGCACGCCGGAACAGTTGGTGATCGATTTTCGCGGATTGGACTGTTTCACCTACCTGGATTACGTTGAAGCACTCAGAGAAGCCGCTACCGACGGGCAATTTATCGAGAACCTGATCCAAACCCGCTACGTGAAGGGTGAGATCGATTTCCTGCATCGCAAACATTTCTTCAGCGATTGGGCACAAAAAGAGCAGGTGCTCGCCGACGATATTACCGCGCAGCTTAGCCCGCACGCCGTCACCATCGTGAAACACCTCAATCGTAAAGCCGATGGCGAGGCTTACCTGCCCGGCCTGCCGGTGGTGGAGCGCAGTATTACCTATATCCCCAGTGAATTTGTGAACGATCGGGTGATGAGTCAGTTACAGACCGGCGACTACATCGGCATCTATACCAAACTGGCCGGGCTGGACGTCACCCACACCGGTTTCTTTATTATGACGCAGGATGGCCCGGTGCTGCGCAATGCCTCTTCGCGTAAAGAAAATATGCAAGTGGTGGATTCGCCGTTTAGCGCTTACGTGATGAATACGCCGGGCATTGTGGTATTACGCCCGCGTTAATCTCTGCCTGCGCTGGATTCGGTGGTTAGTTTTATACTGAACGAACGTTTGACCCGCTATCAAGCCGGGTTTATCTATCAACACAAAAAACCACTGGGTTCAACACGCTGGCGGTAGCGATTTTGCGCTGCTTTTGTAATGCCGCCAACTGTGCTTCGGTCACTTTACTCAATGCCGCCGTTGGGCAAACGTCCACACAGGCGGGGCCGCGCTCACGCGCCGCACACAGATCGCATTTCACTATCACGGGCGGATATTCCGCAGTAACTTCAATGGTAATTGTGCCAAACGGGCAAGCCAGCGCGCAACCCTGGCAACCGATGCAACGCCCGGCATCGGCCTCCACCCGCTCCGCCCCCATCGTCAACGCACCGGTTGGGCAGGCTGTCACGCACGGCGCATTCTCACATTGGTGACACATCACCGGCACGCTGAGGTTATCCAGACGCAGCACCTTCAGGCGCGGATGAAACTCTGCGCCTTCAGCCACATGTTCCAGCGCGCAGGCTATTTCGCAGGTGCGACAACCGATACAGGCCTGCGGATTGGCAGCAATAAAACTGGTCATATCCCCTCCTTCTGCGTAAACATGGCCAGCATCTCCTGTGCCGCCTGACGCCCGGTCATCATCGCCGTCACCACCAGATCTGCGCCATGTAGCGCATCGCCACCAGCAAATATCCTGTCGTTACCGGTTTGCATCGTTCCGCGCCCTTTACCGCCAGTACAGATTTGCCCCCAACGATCGAGCTTGATACCGTGCCCACGTAGCCACGGCATATCATGCGCCTGGAAACCAAAAGCCATCACCAGCACATCGGTCGGCAACTCAAACTCTGAACCGGCAATCGCTCGCGGGCGGCGACGCCCGTCTGGCCCCGGCTCACCCATCTCGGTGCGAATCATCCCAACGGCACTCACCTGCCCTTTACGATTACGCAGAATGTACTGCGGCTGGACATTGAACTGGAATTCCACCCCTTCTTCCCGAGCGTTGACCACCTCTTTCTTCGAACCCGGCATACTGAGCTCATCGCGACGGTAGGCACAGGTCACGCTGGTAGCACCGCGGCGGATCGCGGTACGCAGGCAATCCATCGCCGTATCGCCTCCGCCCAATACCACAATCCGTTTGCCCTTAATCTCGGTGAGCGGATATTCCGCGCTCTCTGCAAGCCTCATCACTTCGCGAGTGCTGGCAATCAGGAATGGCAACGCCTGAATCACCCCTGGGGCGTCTTCTCCTGCCAGACCAGCGGTCATCATGCCGTAAGTGCCAACGCCGAGGAAAACAGCGTCGTAGTTAGCCACCAGATCGCTGAACGCTACGTCGCGGCCAATTTCCTGATTCAAATAGAAGCGAATGCCCATCTCGCTGAAGATTTCCCGTCTGACGCTCAACAAGCCTTTATCCAGCTTGAACGGCGGTATACCGAAGGTCAGCAGCCCACCGATTTCCGGATGCCGGTCGAAGACATCCACCTGGACCCCTGAACGCGCCAGAATATCGGCACAGCCTAGCCCGGCAGGGCCAGCACCGATCACGGCCACCCGCTCTTTACGCGGTGCAACATCGCCCACCTTAGGGCGCCACCCCATCGCCAGCGCAGTATCGGTGATATAACTTTCCAGATTACCAATGGCTACGGAACCGCCCGCCTGCTTCAAGGTGCAGGCACCTTCACAAAGCCGGTCCTGCGGGCAAACCCGGCCACAAATTTCTGGTAACGAACTACTCTGGTGGCATAACTCCGCCGCCTCGATAATTTTTCCTTCATTAACCAGCCGAATAAAATCTGGAATAGCGTTGTGTAGCGGGCAGGTCCAGTTACACCATGCTTTTTGTGCGCAATAGAGACAGCGTTCGCTCTCGTCTTCGGCGGCGCATGCCCCTAACGGGTGGTATATCTCTTCGAAGTGGGTTTTTCGCGTTTCAGCATCCCGCTTGTTCGCACCAACGCGTGGCGATTGCCCCAGAAATGACTCACGTCGCGCGCCTCGCTGCTTCCGCAACGGTTGCCCCTGAGCAGCGCGAATTTGTCGTTCGCGGCGTAGCTGATTGAGCGCGGCTTCATCCACCAGGTGCAACGCCAAGGTCGGGCAACTCGCTACACAGGCTTGCTGCCCGGAAGGATGCTGACGACACAGATCGCACTTCTGCGCCAGCAGTGGCGCGTCATCGCCATGAGCCACCATCTCAATGGCACCAAACGGACAGGCCATGACACAATTTTTACAGCCAATGCACGCCTCCTGCTTAAGCTGAATGCTGTCGTTAGTCAGCCAGAGCGCCTGCGTCGGGCAGGATGCGACGCAGGGGGCATCGTTACAGTGGCGGCAGGTGGTGGCGCTGCTGGCGTTACGCTGGGATACCACGTGGATGCGCGGAAGGAAGTCACGACGCTGCTGTGGCCAGGCATCCTGATGATGTGCGGTTACGCAGGCGATCTCACAAGCATGGCAACCAATGCAGTTCGCGACATCGGCAACAATAAACTTATTCATTTGCTCCCTTTTATCATTCTGACATTCACATAAGGTCGCGATGCAATAATCAGGCGATGTTTACCTCTCGAACGGGCAGAAGTTTATTTTTGCGAACTGGCTCAAAAAAACACACCGTTCGGCTGCACGAGGCGTATCAAAAAAACCGCTACAGAATCATGTGGCGATCCAGAATGATTCGATTCCTCTCATTATGAGAAACCTACCGTCTGTCCCTTTCCCCGATAACCCTCCCATCGCCAGCCGGGAACGACTTTTTCTGTGATAGTTGACTCATTTCAACAAATTTATCGCCTTAGAATAAAAAACTGGCATTCCCTAAGCATGGATATAGCGGACTTTTTCATCATTTTTGTTCGCCACTCTTCCCAGATGGCCGCTCGCGGCTATCTGTTGGACATTCAAGGAGAAAGAAATTATGAGCGCCATTGATTCTCAACCCCCCTCAATCACTGGTAGCCCCCATGCGACAGATGAGGTGGATCGTGTCCTCCCCCCAGGAAAACTGATTATTTTGGGGTTACAGCACGTTCTGGTTATGTACGCAGGAGCCGTTGCCGTCCCACTGATGATTGGTGATCGGCTAGGTTTAAGTAAGGACACTATCGCCCTACTGATCAGTTCTGACCTGTTTTGCTGTGGCGTGGTGACGTTATTGCAATGCATCGGTATTGGGCGGGTAATGGGGATCCGCCTGCCGGTGATCATGTCGGTCACTTTCGCGGCCGTCACGCCAATGCTGGCTATCGGTATCCGTCCTGATATTGGGCTAATGGGCATTTTTGGTGCCACCATCGGTGCCGGTATTATCACCACCTTTATCGCACCGCTGATTGGCAAACTGATGCCGTTGTTTCCTCCGCTAGTGACTGGCGTAATCATTACGTCTATTGGCCTGAGCATCATGCAGGTCGGCATCGACTGGGCGGCGGGCGGTAAAGGCAATCCAGAGTATGGCAGCCCGGTTTATCTTGGCATCTCGTTTGCCGTGCTGTTGTTTATCCTGCTGGTAACCCGCTTTGCCAAAGGCTTTCTCTCTAACGTCGCGGTGCTGCTGGGGATTATTTTCGGTTTTGTTCTGTCGATGATGATGAATGAAGTCAACCTGAACGGCCTGCATGACGCTAAATGGTTCGCCATTGTCACGCCGATGGCTCTGGGGACACCGGTTTTCGACCCGGTATCGATTCTTATCATGACCGCGGTGGTGATCATCGTGTTTATTGAGTCGATGGGGATGTTTCTGGCCCTGGGCGAAATTGTCGGGCGCAAGCTCTCGCCGCAGGATATTGTGCGCGGCCTGCGCGTAGACGCTGTCGGTACCTTATTCGGCGGCGTATTTAATAGCTTTCCGCACACATCGTTTTCGCAGAATATCGGGCTGGTCAGCGTCACCGGCGTTCATAGCCGCTGGGTCTGCGTCGCTTCAGGCGGAATTTTGATTACCTTCGGCCTGGTGCCGAAAATGGCAGTACTGGTTGCATCAATCCCACAGTTTGTGTTGGGCGGTGCCGGGCTGGTGATGTTTGGCATGGTGCTGGCAACGGGGATCCGTATCCTGGCTCGCATCAACTATTCCACCAACCGCTATAACCTCTATATCGTCGCCATTAGCCTTGGCGTGGGCTTGACGCCAACGCTATCGCACGATTTCTTCTCTAAATTCCCAGAAGTCCTGCAACCCCTACTGCACAGCGGGATCATGCTGGCCACCTTCAGCGCCGTGACTCTGAATCTGTTTTTCAACGGTTACAACAAACACACCGGTCTGATCCCCGATAGCCACGCCGTTAAGCGTCAGCCGCGTACGGTTCGCATGTGGTTGCTGATGCGCAAGATCAAACAGCAGCAACAACAGGACGAATGATGAGATGTTGGTTTGCCGCAGCGTTGCTGAAACATTAAAAGGAGCCTCATTCTCATGAAAGACGTCATCACCGTGTGCCCCTACTGCGCAGCCGGTTGTAAGATCAAGCTGGTGACCGAAGCAGGGCAAATTATCCGTGCCGAAGCGGCGATGGGCAAAAATAACCAGGGTACCCTGTGTCTGAAAGGCTACTATGGCTGGGATTTCATTAACGATACGCAGATCCTCACGCCACGCCTGAAAACCCCAATGATCCGTCGTCAGCGAAGCGGCAAGTTAGAAGCCGTCTCCTGGGAGGAAGCGCTCGATTACGTCGCCACTCGCCTCAGCGCCATTAAAGATCGGTATGGCCCAGATGCGATTCAGACTACCGGCTCTTCCCGCGGGCCGGGTAACGAAACCAACTATGTGATGCAAAAATTCGCGCGCGCCGTTATCGGCACCAATAACGTTGACTGCTGCGCACGCGTCTGACACGGCCCTTCGGTTGCAGGTCTGCACCAGTCGGTCGGTAATGGCGCCATGAGCAATGCCATCACAGAGATTGATCACACCGATCTCGTGTTTATCTTCGGGTATAACCCGGCAGACTCGCACCCTATCGTGGCGAATCACGTGATTAACGCCAAGCGCAACGGGGCGAAAATTATTGTCTGTGATCCGCGCAAAATCGAAACCGCGCGCATCGCCGATATGCACATTGCGCTGAACAACGGCTCGAACATCGCGCTGCTCAACGCCATCGGGCAGGTGATTATTGAAGAAGATCTGTACGATAAAGCCTTTGTCGCCAACCGTTCCGAGGGCTTCGAGGAGTACCGCAACCTCGTCGCAGGCTATAAGCCGGAGTCGGTAGAAGATGTCACCGGTGTCAGCGCGCAGCAAATTCGCGCCTGCGCCCGCCTGTACGCCAAAGCCAAATCCGCCGTCATTCTGTGGGGCATGGGCGTAACCCAATTCTATCAGGGCGTAGAAACCGTCCGTTCGCTGACCAGCCTGGCGATCCTGACCGGCAACCTGGGCAGACCGAACGTCGGCGTGAACCCGGTTCGTGGCCAGAACAACGTTCAGGGCGCTTGTGATATGGGGGCGCTGCCGGATACCTATCCGGGGTATCAGTACGTCAAGTTCGCAGAAAACCGCGAAAAGTTCGCCAAAGCCTGGGGCGTAGACAGCCTACCTGAGCACACCGGCTACCGCATCAGCGAGCTGCCGCACCGCGTAGCGCAAGGGGAAGTGCGGGCCGCCTATATTATGGGCGAAGATCCGTTACAAACCGATGCTGAACTGCCTGCCGTGCGTAAGGCGTTTGACGATCTGGAGCTGGTTATCGTTCAGGATATTTTCATGACCAAAACCGCCGCAGCGGCGGATGTGATCTTGCCCTCCACCTCGTGGGGTGAGCATGAAGGGGTTTATACCGCTGCGGATCGCGGCTTCCAGCGTTTCTTTAAAGCGGTGGAACCGAAGTGGGATCTGAAAACCGACTGGCAGATTATCAGCGAAATCGCCACCCGCATGGGCTACCCGATGCACTACAACAACACCCAGGAGATCTGGGACGAACTGCGGCACCTGTGCCCGAACTTCTACGGTGCCACCTATGAGAAAATCGGCGAACTGGGGTATATACAATGGCCCTGCCGCGACGAATCCGCAGCGGATCAGGGCACCTCTTATCTGTTTAAAGAGACATTTTCGACGCCGAACGGGCTGGCGCAGTTCTTCACCTGCGACTGGGTAGCACCGATCGACAAACTCACCGATGAATATCCACTGGTGCTCTCCACCGTGCGCGAAGTCGGCCACTACTCTTGCCGTTCAATGACCGGTAACTGCGCGGCCCTGGCACTGCTCGCGGATGAACCGGGTTACGCGCAGATCAATACCGCCGATGCCGAACGCTTGAACATTGCGGATGAAGCGCTGGTGTGGATCAACTCGCGTAAGGGCCGCGTCATCACCCGCGCGCAGGTCAGCGATCGGCCGAACCAAGGGGCGATCTACATGACCTATCAGTGGTGGATTGGCGCCTGTAACGAACTGGTAGCGGATAACCTGAGCCCGATAACCAAAACGCCAGAGTATAAGTACTGCGCCGTTAACATTGAGAGGATTGCCGATCAGCGCGCCGCCGAACAGTATGTGGTTGAAGAGTACAACAAGCTAAAAGCCCGACTGCGCGAAAGCGCAATGGGTTAAATCACCATGCGGCGAAAAAGCGCTGGGTTGACGAAACCAACCCGGCCTAATCGCTGTCTCAGCAACGCATACATGCTCGGCAACTCCGCACCTGAGCAACCTGGCAAGTGTCAGCGTCTAACCAATCCCTGTTAAGCCAATAATCTCGGTGTATGTCCATGTATAGAAAATTGACGTTAGCCATGATGGCCTGCTTCCTTTCCTTAACACTCGGTGGATGTGTCGTAAGTATTCCGCCTGCCCCCTGGTTTGAGGGGGACACAGATTGGCCCAGTGCCCATCAGGTCAAAGTTGAAAGAAATGGCAAGCAAGAAATTATCGAAATCATAATAAACATAACCTGTGCCGACGAATCTGCTTTGTGGATATCTCTCTATGCGCACAACTACAGCCGGGCAAATCACAACGCTAGAACTCCAATAATGTACTCAAGTCAGAGAGCTTATATAAAAAAGGAAAATGGAGAACGAATCATCTCCGATTCAGAGTTTTACGATGATCTCAGCTTAAAGACGGGAGGCATACCCTCTAAGCGGTGCAGTGGCACAACATCCTCCGCAGGCAGTAGACCCGCCGTAACCTACTCAGCATTGCAGGCGGAAACCATAAACCTGAATGGTGGACAGGGAGGAGTTGTCCTTCGATTTGAAACAGCACTACCCGTTCGAGGTTCGCGATGGACTTTGCATCTTGGGCAGTTAACTGTTGATAACATCAAAATTGATATTCCGGAAAAGACCATCATTCTCAGAGGACGGGAATGGCGCACGCAACTTATTCAATAGCGGGTCAGCGTAGTCATGCCCTATGTCCACGGGCGGATATTAGGGTGGATTATCAACAATAAGCCTAGGCGGCCGGGGCTCCCCGGCCGCCGCTTAGCTGGGCCGGAGAATTTTCATCACGATTCCAACGCATGGTGAATAGAGTCAATAATCGGCTGATAGCCGGTACAGCGGCAGATGTTACCCTCCAGCGCATCCTTGAGCTGCTCATCGGTCGGCTGCGGTTCTTTGCTCAACAAAGCAGTGGTGCTCACCAGCACTCCGGGTGTACAGAACCCGCACTGCACGCCGCCCTTTGCAACAAACGCCGCCTGCAATTTTTGCGTCAGCGGATTATCGTTCAGCCCCTCCAGGGTGGTGATTTCCGCCTCATCGCACTGCCCGGCCAGCACCAGACAGGAACAGACCGCATTGCCGTCCATGATCACCGTACAGGCGCCACATTCACCAATCGAACACCCCTCTTTGGTAGCGGTCAGATGCAGAGTATCGCGCACCAGATCCAACAGACGCATATTCCCTGTTACGTTGGCTTCCACCAGTTTGCCATTCACCTTCACTTTGATTGTGCTCATTATTTTATCCCATTATGCAGAGCGCGACCTCGCCCTGTGATTGCCCACCCGGTTAAACGACACGGGCGGGCACGACAGCATCAGTTCCCACACATCTGCTGCGCCTGCGCCATCATGTCGCGGAACATACTGATGAACACCGGCTGCTTATAAGCCGCCGACCAGCGTTTACCAATGGCGGCATAAATCAGCTTATCCAACACTTCACAGGCGCTGGCGATGGTTTCACTCGTCAGCTTCTGGCCCTGCAAGCAGCGCTCTACGTCCAGCATCCGCTGCGGCTTACTGAACAGTGCTCCATCCACCAGCCGACAGTAGCTAACGGCCCCGCCAGCATCAAACTCCAGCAACGCAGTCAGGCTCTGACGCGTAATATTCAGCGCGTTACGCCGCCCGAGCTGATGGTAAAAGCCTTGCGCATTCGGCCTGGCCAGCGGTGGCAATATCACCC
Organism: Serratia sp. YWN4; assembly: GCF_055790845.1. Lineage (NCBI taxonomy): Bacteria > Pseudomonadati > Pseudomonadota > Gammaproteobacteria > Enterobacterales > Yersiniaceae > Serratia > Serratia sp. YWN4. Next base: position 1,660,918 of record NZ_CM147696.1, on the reverse strand, counting down.
TGGTCAGCAATTCGTCCGGCTGGCGCTGAGTTTTATATCCAGAGAGCAAAAATTCACCAAGCGACAGCGTGCGCACGCCCTTGTGGGAACGCAACTCCACGTGCGCGTCGTAGATGATGGCTGGCGGGATCGAGTCACCGCAAGGAGCAGCATTGACGATATTGCCGCCGATGGTTGCCCGGTTACGAATCTGGTGCGATCCCACCGTATGGCACGCCTGCACCAGCAGCGGGTAACGTTCACGCAACAGCGGATGATCGGTAATGCGATTGAAGGTCACCGCCGCACCAATAGCTATCTCGTGGGTATGCGGATCTTCGCTCACCTGGGTCAACGCCGTCAGGCGAGAGATATCCACCAGCTTCATCGGCCGGGTCTGCAATCTCCCCTGCACGATAACGTCCGTACCACCGGCAATGGCCGTGACGCCATCATTTGCCAATAGCGCTAACGCTTCCTCCAGGCTATGCGGACGCGTTATCGTCACATCAGTCAGGCGCAATACCTGTTTTTTGTTTTCCGCCTCAAGCATCATTTCACTCTGACGGGTCGGTTTTTTCAGGTTATAGCCAAGAATCACCTGTTCCAGCGTGAGCGGTAAGATGTTGAAGCGCGTACCCAGCGCAAAGCTGACCGCGTTGTTAATCGCCGCCGCCGCCAGTTCCGTAGCCGGTTCACCGATCCCTTTAGCCCCGAGCGGCCCGGCGATATCCGGATTCTCGACGCCAATCACCGTTATCGGCGGAATATCTTTGATGGTCGGCAGCAGATAGCTGTCAAAGTTCTCCGACTTCACCTGACCATTTTCAATGTTGAAATCCTCCAGCAGCGCATAGCCGAAACCCTGCGCGATCCCGCCGCAGACCTGCCCTTCAAAGCCGACTGGATTCAGAACATGCCCGACATCGTGCGCGGCAGTCACATGCAGCAGGTCGGTCTTACCGGTACTGGTATTGACCCGCACTTCGGCTATCTGACAACCATAAACCCAGGTGAAATAAGGGCTGCCGCAGCCTTTTTCTTCATCCCAGTGGATAGGCGGCGGCACAAACCAGCCATATTCGGTGAGGCTGACACAGGCCCATTTGGTGCTGTTGACCGCTGTTTTGAAATCGATGCGCTGACTCTCATCCTGCTTGTTGATGATATCGCCGCCCTGCCAGAGTGTGTCGGCAAGGCTCTGCGTACCAATGCTATCGCCAACCACGCTGAGAATGCGCTGCTTGATCTTCTCCGCCGCATCAAGAATAGCCCCACCGCCAACCATGGTCCCGCGGGTGGCGGCAGTGGAGCCACCGTCGCCAATCACCGAGGTTGGCGGTTCACTGAAGTGAATTTCCGTCAGCGCAATGCCAAAGGCTTGCGCTGCAATCAGCGACATGGTGGTTTGCAGACCCTGGCCGTTTTCCGATACCGAGGTCGAAATATTCACGCTCCCGTCTTCATTGACCTGAATCAGCGCCGTCGAGGTATCGACACCTTCCGCACCAATAGAGCAGCCGCGATAGCTTAGCGCCAGACCAATACCGTAGCGGTTAACTCCCCCCTGCTGATTCAACTCGCGGTAATGCTGCCGCTTAGCCATAAACTCCGCCGAGGTTGTCGCCTTTTTCAGCACCTCCACGGCCGAGACGGTATGTTTATCAAACACTTGCCCCGTCACCGAAGCATCCCCCTGACGCAGGGCATTCTTTTCGCGCAGCTCTATCGGTGACATCTGCAGATAGTCGGCAATCTCATCCATAAAAGATTCGTTGGCGTACACCACCTGCGGAGAGCCGAAGCCGCGCATCGCCGAGGTATAGCTGTTATTGGTGTAAACCCCTGTCACTTCGATATGCACATGAGGAATACGGTAAGGCCCAGCCGCCTGCACCGAGGAGCGCCAAGTGACAAACGGCGTCGACGCCGCATAGCCGCCGCTATCGGCCAGAATATCGATTTTAATCGCCAAAATATGGCCTTCGTCATCAAAGCCAGCTTTGTACTTCATTTTATAGGGATGACGTTTACAGCTTTCGATGATCGATTGCTCGCGGTTATAGGCAAACTTGATCGGCCGCCCGGTCAGATGCGTCAACAGCGCCGAACGGCAGGCCAGATGATCGATCACGTCGTCTTTGCCACCGAATGAGCCCCCCATTACCGCGCGTTTAACGTTAATCTGGCTCTGCGGGCACCCCATAAACTTCGCCACAAAGCCGCGCACACGATGCGGGTTCTGAATAGAACCGGAAATAATCAGACTACCATCGGTGGGATCAAGCCAGGTGAGAATCACTTCCGGCTCAATGTAGGCATGCTCCTGAAAACCGACCTCATATTCACGTTCCAGTAAGTGGCTGGCCTGAGCAAATCCCTGCTGAACATCGCCTTTGAGGGTATGATGATAGGCCGCGATATTGTCGCTCCGTTCGGGGTGAATCAGGCGCGCTCCCGGTGCCAAGGCCTGCTCGACGTCGGTGATCGGTGTATAGGGCGTGTAACGCACGTGGATTTTATCGGCGGCTTCGCAGGCCGCCGCATAGCTGGTTGCCGCCACCACGGCGATCACATCGCCGTGAAACACCACTTCGTCTTTAATAATCGGCAGATAGTCTTTGACGATGACCCCAACAGCCGGCGTACCGGGAATATCTTGGTAGGTGGCGATCTTGACTACCCCAGCAACCAGCAGGGCGTCACTCAGATCAAGCTGCTCCACTTTACCGGCGGGAATATCCGCATAGCGGCAAACTCCAAATAACATTCCTGGCAAAACGATATCATCACCGTAAATGGCAGTTCCCTTAACTTTTGCCATGCCATCCACGCGCCCTGACAGCGCTGAACGTAATGCACACATAACATTCCCCTATTATCGTCCGTTGATGGCAAACCCGGTTTAGCCATGACAGGCGGTAGCAATTAACCCACGGGCAAAGCCTCCTCACTGTCAACAGATCCAATATTTATGCCAAGAATACGATGTCTGACTTTTACGCTTTATTTTTGCCACTGTTGCCACATAACGCCTTAATCGGCGAAGAAAAACCCACGTAACAAAATCCACAATTCCCCGGTAGCGCGTTCAATTTCTCAAATTGATAAGGCGTATTTTCTCATAATAATAATCGCCGCTCTCCGCAGACCGGTGTTTACTACAGAAGCTCAGTACAGCGTTCAGCAAAGATGCGCAGAACTGCAATGCTTCTTTATACTGAGTAATCGTTTGACTTCACCCTAAAGCCGGGTTTATCTATCAGCACTAAACCCACTGATTTCATTGTTTTTTCAGGGAGATTCCTATGACCATAACCTGGCGCTTTACCGCCTTGGCGACAGCACTGTCGGCAACGCTGCTATTACAGGGCTGCGATCAACAAGCCGATCAAAACCATATCAAAGTCGGTGTGATTAACGGTGCCGAGCAGGATGTGGCCGAAGTCGCCAAACAGGTGGCCAAAGAGAAATATGGCCTGGAAGTAGAACTGGTCGGTTTCAGTGGCTCGCTGCTGCCCAACGACGCCACCGATAAAGGCGAACTGGATGCCAACGTATTCCAGCACCGCCCGTTCCTGGCTCAGCAAAATCACGATCACGGCTACAAGCTGGTGGCCGTCGGCAATACCTTTGTGTTCCCGATGGCGGGTTACTCGAAAAAAATCACCTCAGTGAAAGAGTTACAGGATGGCGCGGTGATTGCTATCCCCAACGATCCTACCAACCTGGGCCGCGCGCTGCTGCTGTTGAAAAAGGTCGGGCTGATCGATCTTAAAGAAGGTAAAGGCCTGCTGCCGACCTCATTGGATATCAGCGCCAACCCGCACAATTACCAGATTATGGAGCTGGAGGGCGCGCAGCTTCCGCATGTGCTGGACGATCCGAAAGTCGCCGTCGCGGTCATCAGCACCACCTATATCAATCAAATCGGCCTGACCCCCACCAAAGACGGCATTTTCATTGAAGATAAAGAGTCGCCATACACCAATATTGTGGTGGCCCGCGAAGACAATAAAGATGCGCAGAACGTGCAGAACTTCGTGAAAGCCTATGAATCTGATGAAGTGGCCAAAGCCGCAGAAAAAATCTTCAACGGCGGTGCCGTAAAAGGTTGGTAGTACAGGTTGCAGGCTCCCTCGTTTTTCTTCTTGACCCTTACGCCACGTCAGGCCTTATACCTTATGACTTGAAGCCGCAGGAGGTAATCAAATGCGATTAAAAGTGGGCGAACTGGCGCGCCGTTCGGGAATTACCGTCAGAACGCTGCATTACTACGACAGCATTGGTTTATTGATCCCTTCTGCGCGCTCCGACGCCGGGTATCGTCTGTATAACCGGGCTGATATTACCCGCTTGCACCATATTCAGGCCTTGCGCCGTATGGGCGTCACGCTGGCGGAGGTCGGAGCCCTTCTGGCACGTTCAGAGCTGTCACTGCCCACGGTGATCGAGCAGCAGATTGCCATGCTCGATCGGCAATTGGTGCAGATCACCGCCTTGCGTGGCCGGTTGCAGCATATGCATACGCAACTGACCATGGGCAATGAACCCGAATTAAACGACTGGCTGACAACCTTGGAGTCAATGACGATGTACGATAAATATTTTACCGCCGACGAACTGGCACAGTTACCCTTCTACCAGGCTGATGAAGCACGCAATCAGGAATGGGGAGAGATGGTCAGCAGCGTGTCTGTGCTGATGGAAAGCGGTATCAACGCAGAAGATCCACGCGCTCAGGCCATTGCGCGCCGCTGGATGCGCACGCTGGAGCGCGATACCGCTGGCAATCCCGCGTTTCTAACCCGTTTGAATACCATGCATGCCGATGAACCCTTGATGCGCGAACAAACCGGCATTACCTCGGCCATGACCGATTACGTGACTCGTGCCTTTGCCGAAACCAAACTGGAGATTTACAGCAAATATCTCAACGAGCAGGAATATGCCTACGTGCGTGCTCACTATTTTGATCGCATGCAGGAATGGCCGGGGTTGATCGCCCGCTTCCGGCAGGCAATGAGCGAGGGAGTCCCCGCTGAATCGGAACAGGCGCGACAACTGGCCGCTCACTGGTTGGAACTGTTCCGCTCCTATGCCAGCGACAACCCGGCGACCCAGATGAAAATCCGTCAGGCGATGGAACAGGAACCGACGCTGGTTGAAGGCACCTGGCTCACGCCACCCCTGCTGGCTTACTTGCGTGAATGCATTGCACAACTGATGCAACAAGTGGGATCGCGGCCCGCCTCATGAGTGCTGTGATAATGCATCAGCAACCTATTATCCCCGCCACAGAGTGTAATGCCGGTCAGTTAAGCGCAAAGCTGCATAATTATGCAGCAGGTGCTAAAGGTGTGGCCTCCCTCTCCCTGTGGGAGCTGTCTCTTGATCAGATCTCCTGATCAAGAGACTTCGCGAGATTATACCCTTCAACGATATCCTGAAGCTTGAACCAGCCTTCCCACATCACTACCCAGCCCGCACGGCCCGTTCGTTTGCTGTCATACCAGTGCCCCAGTTTTGCCAGATTCAGATACGCCCATTTCAGCGTCGGCGCTTGCTTCGGTAACGCTTTTCCTTCCTGTTTTACCCACAGCAGTTTCCATTCTATTGGGCTTAAGACGCGTTCACAGGACGCATTCAACGTCTCTTCGCTCAGCCCGCCCTGACGCAACGCCAACACCCGAACCGCAATAAAGGCAAGAATGACCACCATACGTTCCAGATTGGCCCGGCTTTGCATGCGAGACGCCTCAACCTGCGTCCCACCACTTTTCCACGCTTTGTGATATTCCTCTATTAACCAGCGACGTTCGTAGTAGCTGATGATGACGCGCGCTTCTGCTGCCGAGCCCACTTTTTCTGAGGTTAACAGATGCCAGCAGGCCCCTTCCGGCTCTTCTTCACGGCAGCAGATATACGTCAACGGTACGGAGGCTCCGGGCTGGTTTGGATGTTTTATTTCAACAGGACAGTAACTGACGAACATCTGTGCCTGACGGGCTGCGCGCCCTCCTTTTTGAACGACATTCAGCCAATGGCTGCCTGTTTGTGTGAGTGTGGCAGGCAACTCGAAGAGTTTATCACTGCTGTCTTCAAGCCGGCGATTTTGTGCCGCCCGGACGACGAAGCGCTGGCCCTGGCTGATTTTATAGTCGAGGTAATGCCAGATATCGGCTTCCCGGTCACAGACCGAGATAACTTGCTGTTGCGTATCGCCGAGCCGCTGCGCCATGAGTTCAGACGCCTGCTGCCATTTGTAACTTTCTTTTTCTTCGTAAGCGCGTTGTTTTCGCTGGTGTTTCTTACCGTATTCAGCGATGTCACGACTCCAGCGCTGCTGGTCGATAAGGCCCACCACTTGTGCCGTTTTGGGTGAGTAAAGCAAGACAGAATGCGCCAGTAGCCCCCGTATTTTAGGGCTGGTCGTTGTATTGCCGAGTTCGTCAAAAGCCGTGGGATGACTGAAGTTGATGGAAGTCGTGTCCTCTAATGCAAGGAGAAGTGGGTGCTCTTTGGCGGCGCTTGCCGTTGCGATGAAACCCGCATCAGCGACGGCTTCCGGCGAGACATTGGGGTTACGCATGAGGCGGTATGCGCCTTCGACTTCGGCAGGGGAATGTGATGATTTCACAATAGAAAGTCCTGTGTGTTGAGCCAGTGAAGCAGTGAGTTTCACCAGGCGATGAGTCCTGCGTTTGTCGCCGAGTTGAGCAAGACCGAAAGTGTCTTGAGCCCATGAATCACAATCAGAAAGCACCATACTAAAAACCGAAGGAAGGGAGAATATCAAGACAGATCAACAGACAGGAAAAAAGTTCAAAAACCCCCGACGAGTATGTCGGGGAGTTGTGTATAAGAGACAGCTGTGGGAGAGGGCCGGGGTGAGGGGCTTTAGTTCAGTGATCTTCCCCTAACCTTCTCCCCAAGGGAGAGGGAACTGGTTAGCCTTAACTGACCAGCATTACGCCACAGAGTGGCGGTTTTCTGCCATATCTTTTTTATCAATAACACATAAAAAGCCAATTTACCTGCTTGCCTAGCACAGCGCATAATGTGCTGATTTACCCCCTAGACAAGGATCACTATGTCACTTGCAACCCCGCAGGCGGTACTGGTTATCGATGATGCCAGCACTGAGGATATGGCCGCCATTCAACAGATTTACGCCCATCACGTGCTATATGGACCTGCCTCGTTTGAAGAAACCCCACCTTCGCAGGATGAAATGCTGGAACGACGCAGCAAAGTGCTAGCGGCTGGGTTACCGTGGCTGGTGGCCAAACTGGACGGACACGTGGTGGGGTATTGTTATGCCACACCCTACCGGCCACGCCCGGCTTACCGCTACACGGTTGAAGATTCGGTCTATATCGCCGAAGGGATGCAAGGGCACGGCATTGGCAAAGCGCTGCTCAGCACGCTGATTGCCCGCTGCGAACTGGGCCCGTGGCGGCAGATGCTGGCAGTTATTGGCAATGCCAAGGGCAACCCTGGCTCGCTGGCGCTGCACAGTAAACTCGGCTTCAGCAGCGTCGGCACGCTGAGTGGCGTAGGCTTTAAATTTGGTGGCTGGCTGGATACCCACATCATGCAACGCACGCTGGGTGAAGGAGATCACACTCTTCCGGCCACTGGCGATCGGTCTTAATGGAAAATCACCTGCCGCACCCCGGCAGGTGATGCAGATAGGTTATTCCGTCTCGTTTTTTGCCAAACGCCCGTCTTTCTGGCGGCGATAGTCACGCGCCGCCGCCGGGATCGGCGTTACCTTACCGGTTTCAATCCAGGTACGCAGACGGTTGGCATCCGCAAAGTGGGTATATTTACCAAAAGCGTCCAACACCACCAGCGACACCGAACGGTTGCCAATCACGGTACGCATCGCCAGGCAATGCCCGGCCTGATTGGTAAAGCCGGTTTTGGTCAGCTGTATATTCCACTTCTGGTTATAAACCAAGTGGTTGGTATTGCGGAACGGCAAGGTGTAGTTGGGATCTTTGAACGTCGCCATACGTTCAGTGGTGGTGCTCAACTGGCCGATCAGCGGATACTGCTTGGTCGCCAGCAGCAGCTTGGTGAGATCACGCGCGGTAGACACGTTGTGAATCGACAACCCGGTCGGTTCTACGTAATGGGTGCGCGTCATGCCCAGAGATTTGGCCTTGGCGTTCATCGCCTTGATAAAAGCGTTATAACCACCAGGATAATGATGCGCCAGGCTGGCAGCCGCGCGGTTTTCTGACGACATCAGCGCCAGCAACAGCATATCTTTACGGCTGATCTCACTGTTCAGACGCACGCGTGAATACACCCCTTTCATTTCCGGCGTCTTGCTGATATCCACCGCCAACACTTCATCCAGCGGCAAATGGGCATCCAGCGTCACCATGGCCGTCATCAGCTTGGTGATCGACGCAATCGGCACCACTTCATCCGGGTTGCGGGCATAAATCACCTTATGCGTTTGCATATCCAGCACCATCGCACTGCCTGAAGCCAGCTCAGGCTGGGTGGCGTGCAATGCAGCAGTTTTTTCACTGGCCAGCGCGCGCGGCACCAAGCCGGTGCCCACTTGCAAAGCGAGCAAAGTTAGAACCAAAACTCGGATTTTCACATGCATGTCTCTTAACGGAAAAAGAGGGAAACCTAATGCGTTGAATTATAAGTGAGGGATATGGAATTGGCACTGTGATTGTTAGTGGCTATTTGTGACAAATTCTGTCGAAGGGAAAATTGTGCAAACCGCGAGCGCACTGGCCTGTACGCCCGCAGAGCAAAAGTTACAGTGCAGGTTGCCAGGCCGCTTGCGGCAACAGATACACCCCGGCGGGCTGTTGTGCGCCAATTCCGACAATATGGCCAATCCCCGCCGCCATCACGGCCAGAGTGACATCAAAGGCATTCAGGCTATCGCCATAACCCGCCGTCAGGTTAAACATTGAGCCATTCGCCAACAGATACAGCGTTTTTCCTGCCAGTTGGTAAGCGTTAACAAACGGCAGCGGTTCGCTGCACGGCAAGGCTTGGAGGAAACCGACATCAATCTCTTCCGCCACATGGCCCACATTGAGGATAAATACCCCCTCCTTCGCCTGCTGCAAGTGCCCGGCAGACAGCACATTCTTCGCCCCGGTTGCCGTAGCAATCACGTCGGCCTGTGCCATGGCAGCGGCCAGATCGACCACCGCCCAGCCATCGTAACGCGCCTGCAAAGCCCGCGCCGGATCGATTTCTGCCACAATCACCTGCCCACCATAGGCCTTCGCGGCAGCAGCCACGCCCTGGCCCACCAGGCCGTAACCGATCACCAGCACGCATTTTTCGTGCAGTGTTAAATGGGTGGTCTGGAAAAAGGTGTGCCAAGCGGTCAGGCCCACCATATGGCGGTTATGCAGCCCCTCTTTTACCGGTAGGTCATCCCAGTTGAAAATCGGGTAACGCGGCGTAATGCCGCCCAAACGGTTGATGCCTGAACCGGTGGCTTCCAGCCCGGCTTTGATCTGCGGGCCACTTTCTGACTGGTGCAAGCGCGTGGTGAGATCGGCCCCCATTTCACACAGGTGAGTCGGATTCCAGGCCAGCGCGCGATCAAAAGACGCCGACCAGTCGGCATCGCTCATATCACGCCAGGCATAGGCTTCGGCACCGTGGCGTTCCAACCAGGCCACCACATCGTCCTGAACCGTTGTCGGGTTGCAGGTGGTGAGATAAATTGCCGCCCCTTTGCCCAATAACCCTGCCACCAATGGTGCCATTTTCAAATCCAGGTGCATATTGCAGGCCAGACGCACACCGTGCAGATCCGGCAATGCCGCAACCGCCGCACGAGTGCGCGGCATATGGCGCATCGCCCAACTCAACTCACTGTCAAAATCCTGATACATTTGCTACTCCTCCACTGCGTTACACCGATGGGGCATGGCAGCTATTATCACTCAGATCGAACAAAAAAACCGAGGTGACTATTATGGCAGAAGCGTTAGTGATTGTTTTTCCGATCTATCAGGGGGTGACTCTGTTGGACTTCGCCGGTCCATACCAGTTTTTGTCCCGCTTGCCGAATACTGAAGTGATAGTGGCTTCATTGGGTGGAGAGACGGTGAGCGCCGATGGTTTGCATTTTTCTGCCCTGCAACCGCTCGAACAGATTGAACGCTGCGATGTCCTCTGTGTTCCCGGTGGCGGAGGCTGCACCCAGGCCATGCAGGATGAGCGCTATATGGCGCAGATTCGCCGCTTGGCGGCCGGGCCGCGTTATCTCACCTCGGTTTGCACCGGTTCGCTGATCCTGGCCGCCGCAGGGTTGCTCAATGGCAAGCGCGCCACCTGCCATTGGTCGATGCGAGAAAGCCTGGCACTGTTCGGTGCCATCCCCAGCAACGAGCGTGTGGTGCGTGACGGGCATATCATCACCGGTGGCGGTGTCACTGCCGGTATTGATTTTGCCTTGGCGCTGATTGCCGAACTACGCGGCGCAGAAGCCGCCCAGGCGATCCAGCTCGGGCTGGAATATGCTCCAGCCCCGCCGTTTAAAGGCGGTACCCCCGAACTGGCTCCTACTGCAATTGTTCAACAGGTACAGGCAGCGATGGCGGAAAACCTGCTGAAACGGCACGCTTTGGTGGCACAAATCGCGGCCGATATGGATCACGGTTAGAAGAACGCAGGGTATCGATAAGGAGGCGATGATTTCCCGCTTATCCAGTCTGGCAAGCGGGAAATCATTATAGACACGAGGTAATAATAGACACAGCGGCAATCAATAAAGCTCAGCAAAGATTAGAACAGATAACGAGCGCCCAGCACCACTTCGCTGGAAACCAAGCGTGCTTTCATTTGTTCGTCTTTCAGCCCTCTAACGTTGTTGAAGTTATTGTAGCCACTTTCAACGTTGCCCATATCAACGTAACGGTAGCCCAGATCGAAGTTCAGGCGTTCAATCGGTGCATAGCTGATCCCGGCACCAAGGGAGTAAGCCAGGTTGGTTTGGGTATTTGAACCATATTGACGCGAGGTATTACCCTGCCAGCCATCAGATTCAACTTTAGCGATACCTAAACCAAGAGTGCCATAAATTGAGAAGTCATAACCCAGCGCATAGTCACGGTAAGCGTTGAGCATTAAACGTTGTACATCCACTTTATGGTGATTAAAGCTGCTGGCAAAAGTGGTTGAACCGCTGGTGTATTCGCTTTTTTTCTTGAAAACGTATTCCCCTTCGGTGCGCCAGCCATTACCAAACTGATAACCCGCCGCAACGGCACCGTTAAAGAAACTCTCTCTTTCGTTACCGCTGACAAAATTCCCAACGCCTGGGCGGCTGCTGGTATCCATATTTTTTGCCGATTGCTCAACATGCAGTAACTTCAATGAGCCGTAATAACCTTGCAAAGCATCATCAGCAAAAACCTGGCCGGAAACAGCCGCTAAAGAAATAACCAGCACAAGAGGTTTAATATTCATGCGTTCCTCACTTTAAAGAAAATGAATGATGATGTACAACAGCGCAATCATCGCAATCGATGCGGCTAAAATAGCCAGCCTGGAGCGAGGAAACAATTCGGTCGATTACCTAACTTTCTAGGTATTTTTACCTAGTCCGTATCTTTAGTCAGCAGCCCGCCATAAATAGTAATCAATTTAACCAAGGAATTAATCTCCAGTTTGGCAAACAGATTGGCGCGATGCGCTTCAACGGTACGCGGTGAAAGGGCTAAATCATTGGCAATTTCTTTGCTGGATTTACCCGCCATAATAAGCAGGGTTATTTCATATTCACGCGCAGACAGGGTACTGAGCCTGTCTGTTAATTCGGTATTTTCTGTGCGTTGTTTCTCTAATAAACGCTGATGTTCCAAGGCGGCGCTCACCGTTTCGATCAATAAATCCGCGTCAATAGGTTTGGTCAGGAACTCAAAAGCGCCATTTTTAAAAGCACGACGGCACAGTTCAATATTGCCGTGGCCGGTCATGATGATAACGGGAATATCCAACCCTTGCCGTTGCCACTCTTCCAGCAGCATCAGCCCGCTTTTACCCGGCATGCGGATATCCAGCAGCAAACAGCCCGACAAGGCCTGTGGCTCCTGCATCTGTTGCTGAAAATCCAGCACATTTTCATACGCAAGGGTTTGCCAACCCATGGTGGCCAATAATGAACTGAGCGAACAACGGATGGCCTGATCGTCATCAATCAGGTAGATAAACTGCTCCATCACGCCTCCTGAGCGTTAAAAGGGAACCACAGGGTGAAACAGGCACCCTGCCCGGCAATATTCTCCGCTTTAATACTGCCGTGAAGGCGCTGAATTAGCGTTTCGGCCAGCGCCATTCCTAGCCCTAAACCCTCTGGGCGCGTGGTGAAAAAAGGCATAAACACCTGTTGCAGCGCCTGTTCGGAAAGCCCTGGCCCGCCGTCCGTAATCACCAGCGTAATGCCTTGCTCTGAAGCTGTTGCGCCGATCGCCACCCAGGAAGACCCGGCCGCCTGGTGCTGCTGCGCCTGCATGGCATTAGTGAGGATGTTATGGAGGATTTGCTCAATCCACAGCGGCTCCGCCAGCAGGTTGGGCAAATTTTCGGGTATCCGGTTGATGATTTTGACCTTCCCAGTTTGGATCTCGTTTTCCAGCAACATGGTGACGCGCAACCAGATTTTACCCAGATTAACCGCTTGCAAAGCCACCTGATCATGGGTCAGTTTTTGCCGGAACTGCAACAACAATGCACTGATGCGTTTTATCTGTATCACGGCCGCATCCAACAGCGGTGGTACCTGGTGTGCCTGCTGTTGATCCAGCAAGCGCAGCGCGGCCTGGTTATAGCTCAGAATCGCCGTTAACGGTTGGTTCAGTTCGTGAACAATACCGGTGGTGATTTCCCCCATGGCATTAAGCCGGGTCAATTCCGAGAAATGCTCACGCAAAACGGCAATATTGCGCTGGCGTTTTTGCACACGGTACTGGCTGGTAAAATAAACGATCCCCGCCCAGCCGAGTGACGATAACAGCAGCAGTAGCCAAGGTAACCGCGCCCAGTCAGGCTCGCTGCTGGCAGAGAGTGCAAAAGGCTGCAAAGCGCTGGCCACCTCTTTATCCCACTGCCAATAAGCGGGTTGCCAGGTGCCGCCTAATTCGACCAGCGGTGCATTCTGCCAGCTTAGGCGAACGTGTCGAAAATAGTGGCTCTGCGGCAGTTCCGCCAGTAACTCGTTGAGATCGATCAGCAACGCAAAGTGCTGCGCATTGAGCCAATAAGTGCCATTACCGGCGGGCAACAGAGTATTGCTTGATGCTGTAGACCGCAGCGGTTTCCAGGCCAGGATCTGGGGAAACTTTTCCTGGATCACCGAAGGATCGCTGGTCACGGACAGTAATGACAGGATCGTTTCATGCTGAGAGAGTTTTACCGTGATATCGCGATGTAAAATACGAAAATCAATTGATTGCTCTTCATATTGCTGCTGCAAGGCATAAATAACCAGCCCACTGCCTGAGAGTAAAGATAAAATCAACCAGATACCGACCTTGAGCATAATAATTCCATGTTATTCTTAAATTTATTTATTAATATCGAGCCAAGAGATTCAAGACCCTATTATCCAGCCAGGCTCGCAAAGAACGCTTAATATCAGCCCCTGGTGGCAATCAATAAGGAATAAAATGACGGATTTGGCCCACTATATCACGCAATATGGCTACTGGGCGCTGTTCATCGGCTGCCTGCTGGAAGGGGAAACCATCACGCTGCTGGGGGGTATTGCGGCACACAACGGGTTTTTGCATTTACCACTGGTGATTGCGGTGGTGGCACTTGGCGGCACCTTGGGCGATCAGTTGCTCTATTTTGCCGGGCGCTACTTTGGTGGCCGGGTCATTTCACGCCTGAAGAATCAACAGCAACGTATTGCGCGCGCACAACGGCTGATTGCCCGCCACCCGATGCTGTTCGTGATCGGCGTGCGTTTTATGTATGGCTTTCGCATTATCGGCCCGGTGCTGATCGGGGCCAGCAAATTGCCGCCTTCGCTGTTCATCCCGCTGAATATCCTCGGCGCGATCCTGTGGGCCACCCTCTTCGTGCTGCTCGGCTATTTTGGTGGTCAGGCTATCGGCAGCTTCGTCAGTGGTTACGACAAAAAGCTCTACAGCCTGCTGTTCTGTGCGCTGGTGATCGCCGCCATCCTGCTGCTACGCTATTGGTGGCGGCGCAAACGTCAGGCATAAGCTATTTGTTGAACATCAGTTTCAAGCCCAGCAACGCCAGAACGCTGCCGCCCAAGCGATCAAACCAGGCTTTGAAACGCAGATAAACACGGCGCGGGCGTGGCGATGACAGCACAAATGCCACAAAGGCATACCACAGCAGATCAACCGTCAGGGCAATCAGCGGCAGCACGATATACAACACAGGAGAAATAGTGTGGCTGAGCAGCGCGGCAAACACGCTGCCGAACACGATGGCGGTGTTCGGGTTGCCCAACTGGGTCAGCAACCCGGTGGTAAATGCCCGGCGAAAGCCCAACTGCGGCCCGCCAGCCGTCTCCACCGTTAATGGCTGGCTGGCGCCACGCAGCATCCTGAACGCCAGATAGATCAGATAAGCACCACCCAGCATTTTCAGCGTGGTGTAAAGCCAAGGCAGCGCCAGCAACAGCGACTGTAAGCCCAACAGAGCGATCAGCGCGAAGATAAAACACCCCATCCCCATGCCGAGTGCCACCGCCATCCCATCACGGCGCGACGAGGCCACGGCGGTGCGCGCCACCAGAATAAAACTTTGCCCTGGGCTCATCGCCCCCAGCGTAATCGCGCCGGTAATGCTCAATACTGACAACATCGTTTCGCTCATCATATCCCTGTTCTCCACGGCATCCAGGGTTCAAATTTGCGCGTCAGTAAAAGCAAAAGCAACGAAAAACATCACTGGGCGAAGCGTGATTTCACCCATTCGCGTAACCGCTGAATATGCAGGTACAGCGCGGGGATAAAGAAGATCCCCACCAGCGTCGCTAACAGCATGCCGCCAAACACCGTGGTACCGATGATCCGGCGGCTCATCGCCCCGGCACCGGAGGCGAACACCAGCGGCATGACCCCGAGGATAAAGGAGATCGCGGTCATCATCACCGCGCGAAAGCGTTGCCGCGCACCGTCCTGCGCGGCTTCAGCAATACTCGCCCCCTCTTCGCGCCGTGCTTTGGCAAATTCGACGATCAAAATAGCGTTTTTGGCCGCCAACCCAATCAGCAATACCAGGCCAATCTGCGCGTAAACGTCGTTGGCGAACCTCATCAGTCGTAAACCGGCAACCGCCCCCGCCACGGCAAAAATCACCGACAGCATGACTACCAGCGGAATACTCCAGCTTTCATACTGCGCCACCAGGAACAGATAGGCGAACACCAGCGCCGCCAGATAGATCAACAGAGCCTGATTACCGCTCTGCTGTTCCTGCCAGGACAGGCCGCTCCAACTGTAGCCATAGCCTTGCGGCAACTGTTCTGCCAACAGGGATTCCATCACTTTCATCGCCTGCCCGGAGCTGACGCCCGCTGCGGCTGAACCATTGATCGCCACCGACGGGAACTGGTTGAACTGGTTAATAAAAGGCGCACCAACGGAGGGCGTAAGCCGCACCAGATTGCCCAGGCTGACCAACGCCCCGGAATCGCTGCGCACGTTGATGCGGTTGATCTGCTCACTGCGCTGGCGGAAATCCATCTCCTGTTGCAGTTGCACCCTGAACATACGGTTATTCAGGGCGAAATCCCCCACGTTCAGGCCACCGAGCGAAATTTGCAGCGTATGGAAGATACGGCTGACCGGCACCTGCATCAGGGCCGCACGTTCACGATCCACCTCCAGGCTGATTTCAGGCACCACGGCGCTGTAGGTGGTAAACACCCGCGTCAGCTCTGGCCGCTGGTTGGCGGCAAAAATAATCCCCTGGCTGACCTGCGCCATCTGCTGCGGCGTTTGCCCACTCTGCGCCAAAATGCGCAGGTCAAAACCGGCGGCATTGCCCAACCCGGCGATCGCCGGTGGATTAACCACCATGATCATCGCCGATGGGATCGCCGCCAGCCTGCCCTGCAACTCCGCCAACACCCGGTCGGCGTGCTCCCGCTGGCCCCAAGGCTTCAGCATCACAATGGCAAAACCGGCGTTCGGTGAGTTGCCGCCGCTCAGCAGGCTGAAACCGGTGATCTTGATCACATCTTCCACCGCCGGGTTCTGCGCCACCTGCTGATGCATCTGATCCATCACCGCCTGCGTGCGCTCAAGGGAAGCGCCATCCGGCAACTGTACGTTAACGAAGAAGTAGCCCTGATCTTCCTCCGGCAGGAACGAGGTCGGCAAGCGGCTGTAGCCATACCAGGTGCTCAAGCCGATCACCAGTAACGCCGCGATGCTGGTGAGCGCTCGCTTGCTGGCTAACGCGGCCAGCCGCACATAGCCATCGCGTAGGCGATCCATTCCCCGGTTAAAGCCGCCGAACAGACCGCTTTGTGCCAGTTCCCGCCGCCGTAGCAGCGTGGCGCACAGCGCCGGGGAGAGCGTCAGCGCATTGATGCTGGAGAGGATCACCGCCGCCGACAGCGTAACGGCAAACTGGCGATACAGCTCGCCGGTAATCCCCGGCAGAACGGCGATCGGTACAAACACCGCCATCAATACCAGCGTGGTAGCCACGATCGGCCCGGCAATCTGGCCGATCGCCTTGCGGGTGGCCTCCGCCGGGCTAAGGGACACATCTTGCGCCAGCAGGCGCTCGACGTTTTCCACCACCACGATGGCGTCGTCCACCACAATGGTCAGCGCCAGAATAATGGCGAACAAACTCAGGGTATTGGCGGAATAGCCGAAAGCGTACAGCACGGCAAACGTACCGAGCAGCGAAACCGGGATCGTCAGCGCCACGATAAACGTAGCACGCAGGCTTTGCAGGAACAGGTAGACCACCAGCAACACCACGGTCAGCGTCAACGCCAGCGAAATGGCAATTTCATGCAGCGTCGCCGTTACCGGGCGGGTGGAGTCATATTTAATCTCGTAGCTCATATCGTCAGGAAAAGCGTGCGACAGCCGCGCCATTTCCTGCCGCACCGCATTGGCGACGTTAAGCGCGTTGGCCCCCGGCGTGGGGTAAACCACCAGAAACGCCGATTCCAGCTGGTTGGTCGCGGCATTCACCTGATAGTTTTGCGCCCCTAGATCAACACGCGCCACATCCCCTATCCGCACCGTACCGCCGTGGGCACCGCTGCGGATAATCACCCTGGCAAACTCTTGCGGATCGGCCAAACGCCCCTGCCCGCTGACGGTCAGGGTTTGCTGCTGTTGCGCGGGCGACGGGGCTGCACCGATCTG
Organism: Serratia sp. YWN4; assembly: GCF_055790845.1. NCBI lineage: Bacteria > Pseudomonadati > Pseudomonadota > Gammaproteobacteria > Enterobacterales > Yersiniaceae > Serratia > Serratia sp. YWN4. The sequence continues at coordinate 1,643,558 of NZ_CM147696.1, read as the reverse complement.
GCCCGCGGCGGCCTGCACGTTTTGTTCCTGCAACGCCTGCACAATCTCCTGCACGCTGATGTTGCGCGCTTCCATCCGTTGAGGATCGAGCCATACCCGCATGCTGTAATCACGTGCGCCAAATACCTGCACATCCCCTACGCCGCTGATGCGTGCCAACGCATCGCGCAGTTGGATACTGGTGTAATTGCTCAGAAACAGCGTGTCGAGGCTGCCTTTGGGGGAAAACACGCTGACGCCCAGCAACAGGTTCGAGGCGCGTTTACGCACCGAAACCCCGTTGTTATTCACTTCCGCTGGTAACTGGGCGCTCACCTGCGAAATGCGGTTCTGCACTTCAACCGCCGCCATATCCGGATCGGTGCCGCTGGCAAAGGTGATGCTGAGTTGATAACCGCCGTTATTCGAACTGTTGGACTCCATGTACAGCATATTGCTGACGCCATTGACCTGCGCCTCGATCGGCGAAGCCACCGCCTGCGCCACGTCGCGCGCGCTGGCACCGGGATAGAGTGCGCTGACAGAAACCACCGGCGGCGTAATATCAGGGTATTGCTCCACCGGGATCACCCGCAGAGAAACCATCCCTACCAGGGTGATCACCAACGCAATCACGATGGCGAATTTCGGGCGACGAATAAAGAAATGCAGCATCACCATCCCCTTATTGTGGCGCAGCAGCGCTGGCGGGCACGGCGTTCACCTGCATACCTGGCCGGACATGCTGCACACCGGCGATAATCACCCGTTCCCCGGCGTGCAGCCCGGAAGTCACCTGATATTGTTGCTGATGCTGTTCACCCAGAATAATCGGGCGAACTTCGACAAGATTGTCGGGCGTCACCACCAGCACAAAGTGGCCCTGTTTGTTCTGCTGAAGCGCCGCAATCGGCACCAGCGTGATCGGCTGTGACTGCGTGGCCGTCAGGATCACGTTTGCCACCCCGCCCGGCAGCAACAGATGATTAGGATTGGCAAAACGGGTGCGTAGCGTCACGGTGCCAGTATGGGCATCAATCTGATTATCCACCGACTCAAAACTGCCCAACTCCGGGTAAGATTTGCCATTTGCCAGTGTAAGACGTATGGCGATATTACCCTCGGCAAACTTGCCCTCTCCGCTCTTGCGCTGGTAGACGGCGGTGATGTAGTCGCGCTCATTCACGGCGATCGCCACACGGATCGGATCAAGCTGAACGATATTCACCAACGAGCCACTGCTGGCGTTGATCAGGCTGCCAACGTGAAAACGGCTGTGGCCGATACGCCCGGCGATCGGCGCTTCGATACGGGTATAGCTGAGCTGTAACTGCTGCGCATTGAGCATCGCCCGCGCCTGCGCGACGGCGGCTTGGGAGGTATCACGCTGCGCCACGGCAGCATCAACATCGGCTTTGCTCACCGCGCGGTTATTACCTAACTGCTGCAAACGGTTCAGGTTCACCTGCGCCAGGCGAGCGGTGGCGGTGGCGCTGTCCAGTTGCGCCTGGGCCTGGGCCACGGCAGAGTGGTGCAATGAAGGCTCGATCTCATACAGTAATTCTCCCGCCTTCACCATCTGCCCTTCGGTAAACAGCCGTTTGGCGATAAACCCTTCGGTCCGGGTCATCACGTCCACTGCCTGGATCGACTCAATCCGCCCCAGATAATGCAGCGCCCGCTCAGGCTGGCGTTGTTCGATCACAGCGACGGTAACGGCAGGAAGGGGAGCCGCCAGCACCGACGCAGCGGCGGGCAGCAGCAATAACAGCATAAAACGACGGGCACAAAGTTTAATCATACGGGCCACTTATCAATGAGTGACGAACCTGAATTGCTTAAAATTATAGTTCATCCCTTGAAACTCATATCATTCTCAAGCAGTTACTGATGCAGCTTTTGATGACCACGGTGCGCCGCTGGGTAAATGTCGGGTAGCAGCAGCGTATTACTACGCCACCGCCCCCTAAGAACCGTACGTGCGGATCACTCCGCATACGGCTCAAGCCATTCCTCAGCACCGTTAACTGGCACCGGGCAACCTAACTCAAGTGTTGGCAATATTGCGACGAGCTAAGTAGGGTTCCCAATCCTTGTCGAAAGGATTAGCGGCACTCCGTATTCTGGTGTGCCTCTTGATCGGAATAGATGCCATCCTGAAAAGTTCTCTCATTCGAACATCGCTGGTCGGCTTCGTACTAAAAATCCACGAGCGATATCTTCCAACCCGGAAATACCGATTCTTTATCCATCGCAACCCTTTGGTGGAATGTCTGTATCTTGCCCACCGCCAGAGTCTGTGCCAAATGTAAGAGTCTATTGATGAGAACGTCGCTTTAGCCACTATATGTCGGTGATACATCCCCCAGCCCCGTATTATCGGGTTGAGCCTCCGAATCAACTGATCTTGAGTGACATGCGCACATTCTTTAATTATTTTCCTGAGCTTTGCGCAAACTTCGCTGATACTTCGCTTTGAAGGTTTGATCAGAAGTTTATCTTTGTACCTTCGTACATTTTGCCCCAGAAAATCGAACCCTGCCGCGATATGTGTAATCCGGGTTTTCTCTTCCGACAGTTCCAGACCGCGAGCCGTCAGAAAGTGGCGGATCGCCGGGAGTATTTGCTCTTCGAGCATTCCCTTTGATGCGCAGGTTACCACGAAATCATCAGCATAGCGGACTACATGGATCTTGAATTTCTTTTGCGATCTTCGGGACAGACCTGAGAAGGCTTTAACCGTAGATTCCAGACCATCCAATACCATGTTGGCTATCACAGGGGAAATAATTCCGCCCTGTGGTGTTCCCGCCCGCGTCTCATACAGGGTTCCTTTATCAATATATCCGGCCTGAAGCCACTTACGTAAAACAGCTTTATCCATTGGTATATGTTTCAGTATCCACTCATGGCTGAAATTGTCGAAACAGCCACGAATATCGCCTTCAAGTACCCATTCCGCCGAGATTTTCCGGCAAAGTACATTGAAACATTTCCCGATAGCATCAGCAGTTGAACGATAGGGCCGAAAACCATAGGAGTTCGGATCCGCCAGAGTTTCGGATATGGGTTCCAATGCCAGCTTCCATAATGCCTGCATGGCACGACACCGCATACACGGGATACCCAGCGGTCGCTTCTTACCGTTACTCTTGGGAATATATATTCTGCGTAACGGCATTGCTTTGTAACCGCGATGCCGTAGCGACAACATTCCCTTCCATCTGGCTCCGGGAGTGGACCATATTTTGCCATCGACCCCCGGAGTTCTTTTGCCTTTATTCTCAGTTACACGTCTTACGGCAAGCATCTTGCCACAATACGAGCGGGTCAGTAGACGTTGCAAAGCATTGACTTTGCCCCATCGACTTTCCTGCGTTGCCTTGGCGATACGCACCTGAAGTCGTTGCACTTCCATCTGAATTCGAGCCCAGTTAGCCTGTTCCCACAACCCCGATTCGTGAGAGGATGCACCAGCATAAGGCGCTTTCGCTACCTTTTCCGTCATCTGCTTTTCCTCATATAACGATTGGTCAAAGTTTTCTCGCCATGAATAACCATGCGGAAGTAGGCCCGCTTTCGCGTCAGGTAATCTTTCAACCTGTATCCTGACCATTACAGTCAGGCCTTCGCTTTCTCCGCACTCCTTTACCCACAACACCAACAGCGCTCCTTACGGTTTGCCTGCCATCAGATGGCAGTGCTATGGGCTTACCCTGTTTCGTTAATCTTTCAGAGCAGGTCGGATCCTTCCTGATTGCCGGCAGCCATATTGTCCATGATGTCCCACCACTCCAGGGCCATACCCGACTGCATACCATTTTGGTTCAAGCCTCTCAGCACGTTTGGCTTGTCAGGAATAACGGCAATTAAACGGAAGTTCACATATGTTGATCGTACCTGTTCATCCCTTGCTCCTCTCCGCCTTCGTGCTGGCAGATTCCACCTATCCTCACGGTTCGGTGTACCGAATATCGGCGGCTACGTTGTCCCCAGAGCTTCACACCTAGCTGTTACCGGCTCTGCATGTCTGGGTAGGGAACGGCTGATGGAGCAGCCGGTTTCATCAGGCTAACTTCTCTGTGAAACGGAAATTTTAACGACTTTTCAGGTCGCACGAGTGGCTCCCCTTTGCTTGCCGATGCAGCACGTATTGCTCCCATTTCCGCCTTAATTCCCGCTAATTTATGCAAAATTTCCCGTTCAGCGAGAATTCCTGTGGATATACAACGTTACCTACAACATCTTCACTTCACCGGGGTTCCGCAGGTCGATCTCCCAACGCTGCAAGCCTTACACCGCTGCCATATGCTGGCCGTTCCGTTTGAGAATCTGAGCATCATTTATCGTCAGGGAATTCATCTGGAAGAAAACGCCTTGTTCAGCAAAATCGTTGAACATCATCGCGGGGGATTCTGTTACGAACTGAACCGGATATTTGCCCTGCTGCTGGAGCAGATCGGTTTCAAGGTGCAGTTTATTTCCGGTGAAGTCCGTGCCAGAGAGGGTTCTTTCGGCCCAGCGTTTGACCATATGGCGCTGATTGTGCAACTGGATCAGCCCTATCTGGTGGATGTCGGGTTTGGCGATTCTTTCCTCACCCCACTGAAAATCACCACCACCGAGCAACAACCCCAAGTCAGCGGCACCTTCAGCCTTGAGTTGACAGGGGATTATTACTGTCTGGAACGCCGCCATGGTGACCAGCGCTCACGCGCCAAAACGCTTTATCGCTTCACGCTGCAACCACGGGCAGCGGAAGATTTTAACGCCATGTGTCACTACCACTACACTTCGCCGCAGTCACACTTTACCCAGAAACTGGTCTGCTCACGCCCAACGGAACAAGGACGCATCACCCTCAGCGATTCAAAGTTGATCATTACGGAAAATCATCGCCGAAAGGAATCCACGCTGCATTCCGAAGAAGAACGCCGGGAAGCATTGAGACAGTATTTTGCTATTGAATGGGCAAGGTAAGCATAAGCGTTGTTGAACCCAGCAAGCCGTAGATAACCGCGCCACGCCGCTGTAATACTCTGCTATACAACACTTTTACCCTCATCCATTCCAGGATCCCGCCTGTTTCACCTCTGGTGTGACCGCAGTCAAATTTAAGCCAAACTGTATTATCAAGTTAAAAAAACGTTCTTCGTGGGTAATATTTTGATGCCCGAAAAATATAGATTAGTCCTCGGATACTCTGGTTTTTTACCTCACCCTACCCATCTGAATTCATGGAAAGAAATATGAAAAAACCAATTAACTGCATGAATCACCCGGATAAAAAAACGCTGAAACTCCTCTCTGGGCTACTCTGTTTCTCTGCATTAACCCTCGCTGGATGCGACAACGGTTCCAACAACGCCAGTAACCAGCAAAACGGCGATAAAATTGAGCGCTTGCTGGCGCAAATGACCTTGGAAGAGAAAACCTCTTTCCTGCACGGATTGGTTAAAGGCTTTGATATGTCGGACTTTGGCGACCCGGAAAACAAAGCCAACGTCGGCTTTATTCCTGGCGTGCCCCGGCTCAATATCCCACCGTTACGGCTCACCGATGGCCCTGCGGGAGCACGCTACACCAAAGGCTTGACCACCGCGATGCCTGCTCCTGTCTCGCTTGCCGCCAGTTTTAACCCAGAGCTTGCCAAGCAATACGGCGCGGCCATCGGCGCAGAAGCCCGCGCGATCGATCAGGATGTGCTGCTGGCCCCGATGGTCAATATCGTCAGAATTCCGGGGGGCGGGCGTAACTTTGAAACCTTCGGTGAAGACCCGCTGCTGGCCGGAGCAATGGCCAGCGCAGAGATTACCGGTATTCAGGATCAAGGAGTGATGGCCACCATTAAGCACTTTGCGGCCAACAATCAGGAAACGGATCGTATGACCATCAACACCATTGTTGATGAACGCACGATGCGCGAGATTTATCTGCCAGCCTTTGAACAGGGGGTTAATGCCGGTGTCGCCTCCTTTATGTGCTCCTATAACCGCCTGGCCATCGACGGCAAAAACAGCGATTACGCCTGCGCCAACAAGACGCTGCTGACGGATATTCTGCGCACTCAGTGGAAATACGATGGCTTTGTGATGACGGATTGGTACGCCGCCGTGCTGCCGGGGTTACAAGGCCTGGAAGCGCTGACGCCAGCCCCGCTGAGCGCCGGTCTGGATATGGAAATGCCAGGGGGCAACATGTTCGGCACCCTGCTGATTGATGCCGTACAGAATAAGGAGATGCCGGTCGCTACCGTCGATAAAGCGGTATACCGCATTCTGACCCAGATGGATAAGTTCCATTTGCTGGATGGCACGCCTCCAGCCAAGAAAACCATCGATCAGTTGAAAGATCAGAACAGCGTTATTGCCAAAGAAACCGCGATTGATGGGGCGGTGTTGTTGGTCAACGACAACAACGCACTGCCGCTACAGGCCAAAAGCATCACATCGCTGGCCGTGATTGGCCAAACGGCAGCCAGCCTCAACTATGGCGGCGGTGGCAGTTCGCGCGTTAAGCCGCTGAATATGAAAGCACCGCTCGCCTCGATTGAGGAACGGCTTGCTAGCGGGCAGGTCAGCTATCAACCCGGCGTGGATCTCGACGGCATCGCCATCCCGGCATCCGCACTAAGCCACGATGGGCAACCTGGGCTGCTGAGAAATGATGGCGCAGTCGACAACGCGCTCGATTTCACCACCGCCAATCTCAACCCATTGGCCCCCAACGGTAAACAAGTGATCACCTGGTCCGGTAACCTGACGGCACCAACCACTGGCGATTATGAACTGAAGATTCAGGTGAAAAATGGCGGTGCCAGCCTGAAAATCGATACTGGCGATCAGAATGGCAATCCGCAGATCGGCATTGCCGACAGCAGTTCGATTTCTTTTGCCGATATCTCGCTGATCTCCACCCGCGATGGGCTGCAATGGGCGGGTTATAAAATCCACCTTGAGGCAGGCGTGCCACAGCCGATTACCATCACCGCCATCCCAGGCGTTGGCAGTGACTTTGCCACCGATCTGGCCGATCCGCTGAAACCCACCAGTTTCAGGCTGGCCTGGATGACCCCGGAGCTGAAGCAGCAGCGGTTTGACGATGCCGTCAACGCCGCCAAAAAAGCCTCAAACGTGGTGCTATTTGCCTATACCGAAGGCAACGAAGGGAAAGACCTGATTGAGTCGCTCAACCTCCCCGAAGATCAGGATGCCCTGATCCAGGCGGTGGTAGAAGCCAACCCGAATACGGTGGTGGTACTAAACGTCGGTTCATCCATTGAGATGCCTTGGCTGGATGGTGCGCACAAGCCTGCTGCGCTGCTGAACATGTGGTATCCCGGCCAGGAAGGGGCCGATGCTACGGCGGAGATCCTGTTCGGTCAGGCATCGCCGGGCGGGCGCTTGCCGATCTCGATACCGTTCAAGCTGGCAGACTATACCCCAGCCAACGAGCCGCAAAGTTTCCCTGGCGTAGACGGCACGGTGACTTACGAAGAGGGGATATTTGTTGGCTATCGCTGGTACGATCAACACAGCGTCGCCCCGCGTTTCGCGTTCGGCCATGGCTTGTCTTACACCCAGTTCTCCTACAGTGAACCGACCGTGACCGCCACCGCAGACGGCTATAGCGTCAGTTTCTCGGTCACCAATACCGGGGCAACCGCCGGTGTGGATGTTCCACAGGTTTACTTAGGTGCCCCAGCCACCCCAGCGGTGCCGATGGCGAAAAAAGCGTTGGCCGGGTTCAGCAAAGTGAAACTGGCCGCCGGGGAATCCACCAAGGTGACGATACCGATCGCAAAACGCGCGTTGTCTTATTGGGATATCAACACCGCACAATGGCAGGTTGCCAGCGGCCAGCGCGCCGTGTATCTGGGTTCGTCTGCCAGCAGCGTAGAGGAAATTGCACAAATTCAGGTTGCTAAATAGGCGCTTGCTCAGCGTGTAGGTTGGTGATAAGAGTGAAATACCCTCGGGTATTTCACTCCCTCCCTTGCCATGGATCGCGGGATAACAGCATGAATAACAGCAAAACGGTTTCCAATATTGTTTCCCGAACTCTGTTTTCCTTTCTGCAACAGCTAGACGTACCCGCAGCCTTGATCCATCACCGCACCGGGATCTCCCCCTATGAGCTAACCCAATCAGATAGCCGGGTTTCTGCGGCGCAGCACTATCGCCTGATGATTCTGGTGGAAGAAAAGCGTGAATTCCTGTTTAACAACTATCAACCGGATTTCGCCCTAACGGATATTTTCCGCTCCTGGGGCACCCTGTCTTCGCTGTTGACCAACAGCGGCAGCCTGCGCCAAGGGGTGGCAAACTACCTGAAATACCGCGATATCATTGGGCAGACCGATCATATTCAGGTCTATGAAAATGATGAGCAACTGATGCTGGAATACCTCAACAGCGGCCCCGAAATACTGAGCGCTTCGCTGGCATCACCATTGGGCAATTTTATTATTCTGGCGGAACTCATCGGCCACTACGATCGGCAAACTTACGCTTCGATTCAGGTTACGCTGAAAGGTGCCTGCTCCAGCGCAAGGCAATCTCAGCACCTGTCAGCGCTGTTGGGTTTCAGTTGCCAGATGAGTGCCGCACGCAACACCCTCACTTTCAGCAAGCAACATATAGACAGGCCTTATGATTTTTATAACCGTAAACTGTTTGAAACTATCCAGAAAGCCGCCGATAGCGAGATCAACACCCTGAGCAGCAACGCTGCCCCACTCACTATGCAGGTGAAAAACTGCCTCAGAGCGCATTACCAGAATCCAATATCGCACCAACCCAATCCGGCCAATGAGATCTCGCTGATTTGCCAGAAGATGTCGATACCGCGCTGGACGCTGCAACGTAAATTGCTGCACGAAGGCCAGAATTTTACCGAGTTGGCACAGCAGACCAAAATGGAAGAGGCTTGCCGCCTGCTGCAACAGCGTAACCTTACCCTCAGCGATATCAGCGAACTGCTCGGCTTTTCCTCTCAGGCCGCCTTCAGCCGCTTCTTCCGTAACAAGATGAACGTTTCGCCGCTGCGCTACCGCAATGGGTTCGCCGTTTATGATCAAGGGTAAGCCGATCAGTTCGCCCGGTTAATCGCCCGCGCGATCTCGCCCGAGGTTTTCAGCACGCGGACCTCGGTAAACAGCGCGCTGGCTTCCTGATACTCTTTACGCAGATAGCTCAGCCACTGTTTGATGCGCGCCACGTGATACAAACCGGTATCGCCCTGCTTTTCCAGATGGATATATTTTTGCAGCAGCTGCACCACCTGCGGCCACGGCAGGCGCGGTTCATTGTATTTCACCATCCGGCTCAGGTTAGGCAGGTTCAGCGCACCGCGCCCCAGCATCACCGCATCGCAACCGGTCACCTGCATACAGTCCTGCGCGCTCTGGTAATCCCAGATTTCACCGTTGGCGATCACCGGAATAGACAGCCGCTGGCGGATCTCACCGATAGCGGGCCAGTTGATGCGATCGGCCTGATAACCATCCACTTTGGTGCGCCCATGCACTGCCAGCTCGGTGGCTCCGGCCTGTTGCACCGCGTCAGCGATTTCAAAACTGCGGCTGCTCGAATCCCACCCCAAGCGCACTTTAACCGAAACCGGTAAATGGGCGGGCACCGCGGCGCGCATCGCTTTGGCCCCTTGGTAAATCAGTTCAGGATCTTTCAGCAAGGTGGCACCACCGCCGCTGCCGTTAACGTGCCTTGAAGGGCAACCACAGTTCAGATCGACGCCATACGACCCCAGTTCTACGGCACGAGCGGCATTTTCCGCCAGCCATTGTGGATACTGGCCCAATAATTGAACCCGCACCAACGTGCCAGAGGGTGTGCGGCTGGCCTGTTCAAGCTCGGGGCAGAGACGATAGAAGGATTTTGCGGGCAACAGTTGATCGACCACGCGCAGGAATTCGGTGATGCAGAGATCGTAATCATTCACCTCGGTGAGCAATTCCCGCACCAGAGAGTCGAGAACCCCCTCCATCGGAGCTAAAAATACGCGCATGCCAACTCCTGCTGAAAAAGACGCGCAATGATACGGGCGAAAGGCCGCACCAGACAAGCCGCGAGCCGATAAAAACCTAACCCGGCTTACGTAATATTATGGCCTTCTGGCAGGCGTAAAAAAGCCGCCAGAAATTTGGCGGCCTGATATTGCGTTGGAGTAGCTTATTCGCCCGGCTTGCGGCTACGCGGACGGCGCGCAGGAGCACCGGAACGCGGTTTGCCATCACCCTGCGGGCGGGCGCTGCCGCCACCGCGATTTTCGCGTTGACCGCCGCCATTGCCGCTGCGTTGCCCACCGTGACCCGCACGCTGACCACCGCCGTTGCCATGTGGCGCACCACGGCCACCGCCCTGACGCCCGTTGATGATCGGCTCCGCCTTGATCGACGGATCCGGCTCATAACCCGGCAGGGCAATGCGTGGGATTTCACGCTTCAGCAGGCGTTCGATGTCGCGCAGCAGTTTGTGTTCATCCACGCACACCAGCGAGATCGCTTCACCGGTGCATTCGGCACGGCCGGTACGACCAATGCGGTGCACGTAATCTTCCGGCACGTTTGGCAGCTCGTAGTTCACCACGTGCGGCAACTGATCGATATCCAGACCGCGCGCGGCGATATCGGTGGCAACCAGCACGCGGATTTTGCCGTCTTTAAAGTCGGCCAGCGCACGAGTACGCGCCCCTTGGCTTTTGTTGCCATGGATAGCCGCGGCGGTAATGCCATCTTTATTCAGCTGTTCAGCCAGATGGTTCGCGCCATGCTTGGTACGGTTAAATACCAGCACCTGCTTCCAATCACCTTCGCCAATCATCTGGGAAAGCAGTTCACGCTTGCGCTTTTTATCCACAAAGTGAACGCTCTGCTCGATCTGCTCGGAAGCGGTGTTGCGGCGAGCCACTTCCACCGACGCCGGGTTGTGCAGCAGTTTGCTGGCCAGCCCTTTGATCTCATCGGAGAAGGTGGCAGAAAACAGCAGGTTCTGGCGCTTCGCTGGCAGCTTGGACAGCACACGGCGGATATCATGGATAAAGCCCATATCCAGCATGCGGTCTGCTTCATCCAGCACCAGAATTTCAATTTTGGACAGATCGACCGCGTTCTGATGTTCCAGATCCAGCAAGCGACCCGGTGTTGCCACCAGAATATCGACGCCGCCGCGCAGCTTCATCATCTGCGGATTGATGCTCACGCCGCCAAACACCACCAGTGAACGCAAGCGCAGGTGTTTACTGTAGGATTCGACGTTTTCGCCGATCTGTGCAGCCAACTCGCGGGTTGGCGTCAGGATCAGCGCCCGTACCGGGCGGCGGCCTTTGATCGGGTGGTCATGCTTGCTCAGCAATTGCAACAGCGGCAGGGTAAAACCAGCGGTTTTACCAGTACCGGTCTGGGCGCTGGCCATCAGGTCACGGCCTGCCAATACCACAGGGATTGCCTGACGTTGAATTGGCGTAGGTTCGCGATAGCCCTGTTCTTCAACAGCGCGCAGAATTTCGGCACTTAAGCCGAGGTTTTCAAATGACATAGTAGAGAAAAACTCCAGATCCCCCCTAACCTAACAATGTTCGGTGCAGTTTCCTGGGAGGATGATCAGACGGGGCATAAGGCGGCGCTCGCGTTTCTGTTTGCGGCACAACCTCGGCATACCACGAGGGATTGGCACAAACTGCAGTGCACCAAGCGGCTGATTGTAACAGAAATCAAACAAAAAAAAGCAATTTTGCGTAATAAGAGCCCGCGATCCGATAATGAGCCCAAGCTGTTGTTTACATTTCGTACTTCCGGGCCTAAAGTTAATCAATCATATGATTAACTTTTGTGAGTCAGTCATGCCATCAACAGAACATCAGCACACGCCCAGCCGGGCACGCGGTGAACAGGCGCGCCAACAATTGCTCGCAGCCGCCATTGAAGTGTTCGGCGAATACGGCCTTCTGGGAGCCACAACGCGGGAAATCGCCCAGCGCGCCGGGCAGAACATCGCTGCCATCACCTATTATTTCAACTCGAAAGAGGGCTTGTATCTGGCGGTTGCACAGTGGATCGCCGATTTTATTCAGCAAACCTTCCGCACGCAGAGCCAGGAAGTCGAAGATTTTTGGCTGCTGCCTGCGCCACAGCGCCCGCCGGAGCGGTATCTCTACCACCTCAAGCGTGGCTTGCTGGACTTCAGTGAGTTAATGACTCAGCCACAGACGCTCAACATGAGCAAGATCATGTCGCGCGAACAGCTTTCCCCCACCGACGCCTATCCGCTGATCCACCGGCAGGTAATTGCGCCCTTGCACCAGATGCTATGCCGTTTGCTGGCGGGCTATACCGGCCTCGATGCGCAATCGACCAAGATTGTGTTGCACACTCATGCGCTGATTGGCGAGGTGCTGTCGTTCCGCGTCGGGCGTGAAACCGTGCGCCGTCAGGCGGGCTGGCAGCAGATTGGCAGCGAAGAAGCCGCACAAATCAGCGCCGTGCTGGCAGAGCATATCGAGATTCTGGTTAACGGGCTGCGCCAGCGTTACGGCGCATAGATCCCTTCTTTCACACTGCAACCGGCAGGAAGCATTATGAACAAGAAAAGAATTGGCATTATTGGCATCGTTATCCTGTTAATTACCGCCGCCTACGGCATCTGGCATTACCAACAGCAGCAGGAAAAACCGCTGACGCTGTACGGTAACGTGGATATTCGCACGGTGAATCTGGGCTTCCGCGTCGACGGGCGGCTCGCCACGCTGGCGGTTGACGAAGGGGACAGCGTGCAGCCGGGGCAACTGCTCGGCAAACTGGATGATGCCCCTAACCTTAATGCGTTGCAGCAGGCACAGGCCAACGTCGCCAGCGCTACCGCTAAGCTGGCGCTGTTGCAGGCCGGTTATCGTGATGAAGAGATCGCCCAGGTGCGCTCAGAAGTGGCGCAGCGCCTCTCGGCCTTCAACTATGCCGATAGCTTCCTCCAGCGGCAGCAGGGTTTGTGGGCGAAAAAGGCCACTTCCGCCGATGCGTTGGAAGACGCCCGTACCCTACGCAATCAGGCGCAGGCCAACCTGCAAGCGGCAAAAGATAAACTGGCGCAATACCTGAGCGGCAACCGCCCGCAAGAAATCGCCGAAGCCAAAGCCAATCTGGCACAAAGCGAAGCGGTGCTGGCACAGGCGCAGTTGAATCTGCAAGACACCACGCTGATTTCCCCCTCCGCTGGCACCGTGCTAACGCGTGCGGTTGAGCCCGGCACCATGCTCGGCGCAGGCAGCACGGTATTTACCCTGTCGCTGACCCAACCAGTGTGGGTACGCGCCTATATCAATGAAGCTAGCCTAGGCAAAGCGGTTCCAGGGACGGAACTGAGCATTTATACCGACAGCCGCCCCGGCAAGCCTTATCACGGCAAGATTGGTTTTGTTTCACCGACGGCCGAATTTACCCCGAAAAGCGTCGAAACGCCGGATTTGCGTACCGATCTGGTTTATCGCCTGCGGGTGATTGTCACCGATGCCGACGATGCATTACGCCAAGGCATGCCGGTCACCCTCCGTTTCACACAGCCGTAAGGAAGGGTGATGGAACAGGCACATACCATTGAACTGGTGGCGCTGGAGAAGTGCTTCCCGTCACTCGCCAAACCGGCGGTTGCCAGCCTGACGACTACGTTGCGCAGCGGCGCGGTCACCGGGTTGGTCGGCCCCGACGGCGCGGGCAAAACCACCCTGTTACGCATGCTGGCCGGATTGCTGAAACCCAGCAGTGGCCAACTGCGCGTCGCCGGGCTGGATCCGATCGTTCAAGATCGCCAACTGCACGCCATTCTCGGCTACATGCCGCAGAAATTCGGCCTGTATGAAGACCTGACGGTGATGGAAAACCTGACGCTGTACGCCGACCTGCGCGGCGTCACCGGCGATCTGCGCAAACAAACCTTCGAACGGCTGCTGACCTTTACCGATCTGACCCGTTTTACCGAACGCTTGGCGGGCAAACTTTCCGGCGGCATGAAGCAGAAACTCGGGCTGGCCTGTACCCTGCTCGGCCAACCGCAGGTATTGTTACTGGACGAGCCCGGCGTTGGGGTCGACCCGATTTCGCGCCGCGAACTGTGGCGCATGGTGCATGAACTGGCCAACGACGGCATGCTGATCCTGTGGAGCACCTCGTATCTGGACGAAGCCGAACAGTGCCGCGAAGTGCTGCTGATGAACGAGGGCGAATTATTGTTCAGCGGCGCGCCGCAGGAGCTTACCCAACGCATGGCCGGGCGCACCGTGCTGATCGAGGTTCCGGCTGGCAGCCACCGTGCGCTGCTGCAACGGGCGATCTGCCTGCCTACCGTCAGCGATGGCGTGATTCAGGGCAAGTATCTGCGCTTGATCCTGAAACCGGGAGAAGACCACCAGCAGATATTACGCGAGCTGGAGCTACCCACTGCCGAACTGACTGAAGCAGATCCGCGTTTTGAGGATGCGTTTATCGATCTGCTCGGCGGCGGGCCAAACAGCAAGTCGGCATTGGCGGAAATCATGCCCACCGTGGCGGGCGATAGCGCGGAAATCATGCCCACCGTGGCGGGCGATAGCGCGGAAACGGTGATTGAAGCACAGGGGTTAACCAAAAGGTTCGGTCATTTTGCCGCGACCGACCATGTGGATTTCAAGGTGCAACGGGGTGAAATCTTCGGCCTGCTTGGGCCCAACGGGGCCGGTAAATCCACCACCTTCAAGATGATGTGCGGCTTGCTGGTGCCAAGCGATGGCAAAGCGCTGGTGCTGGGGATGGATCTGAAAACCAGCTCCGGCAAAGCGCGCCAGCACCTGGGCTATATGGCGCAGAAGTTCTCGCTGTACGGCAACCTGACGGTGGCGCAGAACCTGAAGTTTTTCTCCGGCGTATATGGTCTGAGCGGCAAAGCGCAGCGCGACAAAATCCACGAGATGTCCACCGCCTTCAACTTCGGCCCGATCCTCAACCAAGCGCCGGACTCGCTGCCGCTCGGTTTCAAACAGCGGCTGGCGCTGGCCTGCGCGCTGATGCATGAGCCGGATATTCTGTTTCTTGATGAGCCCACCTCGGGAGTTGATCCCCTCACCCGGCGTGAGTTCTGGCTGCATATCAACGGCATGGTGGATAAAGGCGTCACGGTGATGGTCACCACCCACTTTATGGATGAGGCGGAATACTGCGATCGCATCGGGCTGGTGTATCGCGGCAAGATTATCGCCGCCGGTACGCCGGACGATCTCAAACAGCAGGTTGCCAGTGCTGAAAATCCCAATCCTTCAATGGAACAGGCGTTTATCGAGCTGGTACAGGGTTACGATCGGGAGGAAACCTTATGAGCGATAACAGCGGCTTTTCCTGGCGGCGCCTGCGCGCGCTGTGCCTGAAAGAAACGCGGCAAATCCTGCGCGATCCGAGCAGCGGCCTGATCGCCTTCGTCATCCCGCTGATGTTGCTGTTTATCTTCGGTTACGGCATCAATCTGGACTCCAGCAAACTGCGCCTGGGGATCCTGCTGGAACAGCACAGTGAAGAAGCCCGCGATCTGGCCAACGCCTTTGCCGGTTCGCCCTATATTCAACCGACCATCAGCGATAACCGCCAGCAGCTGATGCAAATGATGCAGGCGGGCAGCATCCGTGGGCTGGTGGTGATCCCGAACGACTTCGCCGAACATATGGCACGGCCGTCCGATCGCGCACCATTGCAGGTGATTACCGACGGCAGCGAACCCAATACCGCCAACTTTGTGCAGGGTTATACCCAGGGGGTTTGGCAGATCTGGCAACAGCAGCGCTCCAGCGATGGGGGGCGGGAAGATAAACCGCTGATCGAGGTGCAGATGCGTTACTGGTTTAACCCGGCGGCGATCAGCAGGCACTTTATTATCCCTGGGGCGATCACCATCATTATGACGGTGATTGGCGCGATTCTGACTTCGCTGGTGATCGCCCGTGAATGGGAACGCGGCACCATGGAAGCACTGCTGTCCACTCAGGTGACGCGCAGCGAACTGCTGCTCTCCAAGCTGGTGCCTTACTACTTCCTCGGCATGATCGCCATGGTGCTGTGCATGGTGGTTGCGGTGTTTGTGCTCGGCGTGCCCTACCGGGGTTCATTGCTGATCCTGTTTGTCATCAGCAGCCTGTTCCTGGCCAGCACGCTCGGTATGGGGCTGCTGATTTCCACCATCACCCGCAACCAGTTCAACGCGGCAATGGTGGCGCTGAACGCCGCTTTTCTGCCTTCGATTATGCTTTCCGGCTTTATTTTCCAGATCGACAGCATGCCCGCCGTGGTGCGCGCGGTGACCTATATCATTCCGGCGCGATATTTTGTCAGCACGCTGCAAACGCTGTTTCTGGCGGGCAATATCGGCAGCGTTCTGCTGGTTAACCTGCTGTTTCTGATCGCTTCAGCGGTGGTGTTTATCGGCCTGACGGCCTGGAAAACCCCGCGACGACTGGATTGAGGAGAGAATATGTTTCACCGTCTCTGGACACTGATCGTCAAAGAAATGCAGTCGCTGCTGCGCGATCCGCAAACCCGCGCCATTCTGGTGATGCCGGTGATCTTACAGGTGCTGTTGTTCCCGTTCGCCGCCACGCTGGAAGTGACCAATGCCACCATTGCGGTGTACAGCGAGGACAGCGGCCAGGCATCGATCGAGCTGACCCAGCGCTTTGCCAAAGCCAAAGCGTTTTCGCACGTCTTGCTGCTGCGCAGCCCGCAGGAGATCAAAACCACCATCGATAACCAGAAAGCGCTGCTGCTAATCCGCTTTCCGGCCAACTTTTCGCGCGATATCGCCAGCGGTAATACGGCAGCGTTGCAGTTGATCCTCGATGGCCGCAACTCCAACAGCGCGCAGATCGCCGCCAACTATGTGCAGCAGATTGTGCAGGATTATCAGAACGAGCTGATCGGCGGGCGCGCCAAGCCCAATAACAGTGAGCTGGTAGTGCGCAACTGGTATAACCCGAATCTGGATTACAAATGGTTCGTGGTGCCTTCGTTGATTGCGATGATCACCACCATCGGCGTGATGATTGTCACTTCGCTTTCGGTAGCGCGTGAACGTGAGCAAGGCACGCTGGAGCAGTTGCTGGTGTCGCCGCTGACCACCTGGCAGATCTTTATCGGTAAAGCGGTGCCCGCGCTGGTGGTCGCCACTTTTCAGGCTTCGATCGTGCTGTTTATCGGTATCTTTGCCTATCAGATCCCGTTTGCCGGTTCGCTGTTGCTGTTCTACGCCACCATGCTGATTTACGGGCTTTCGCTGGTGGGATTCGGGCTGCTGATTTCGTCATTGTGCGCCACTCAGCAGCAGGCGTTTATCGGCGTGTTCGTATTTATGATGCCGGCGATCCTGCTCTCCGGCTATGTTTCACCGGTAGAGAATATGCCAGTGTGGTTGCAGCACCTCACCTGGGCGAATCCTATTCGTCACTTCACCGATATTACCAAGCAAATCTACCTCAAAGATGCCAGCTTCAGCATCATCTGGCACAGCCTGTGGCCATTGCTGGCGATCACCGCCACTACCGGCAGCGCGGCTTATGCGATGTTTAGAAGGAAGATTGCTTAACAGAGGGTTCAAGCCGCAGCTAACCACGCTGCGGCTTGAAAGACGACGGGTATTAGCGGCGGTTGCCCAGAATACGCAGCAACATCAGGAACAGGTTGATGAAGTCAAGATACAGCGTTAGCGCGCCTACGATGGCGTATTTACGGAAGCCATCTCGGTCATCAGCATTCAACTGCTCGCCCAGGGCTTTCAGTTTTTGCGTGTCATACGCCGTCAGGCCGACAAACACCACCACGCCGATATAGGTAATCGCCCAGGTCAGCGCCGGGCTTTTCAGCCAGATGTTCACCAGCGACGCCAGCACAATGCCGATCAAGCCCATAAACAGCATACTGCCAAGGCCGCTCAGATCGCGCTTGGTGGTGTAGCCGTACAGGCTCATGGCACCAAACATCCCGGCGGTTACCACAAAGGTGCTGGCGATCGACGCGCCAGTATAAACCAACAGGATACTGGATAGAGTAAGCCCGGTTAACGCTGAATAGAGCATAAACAGCCCGGTAGCCACAGTGCCGCTAAGGCGGTTCACCATACCGGAAATCACAAACACCAGCCCTAACTGAGCGATAATCAGGCCGAAGAAAGTAATGTTGCTGGAGAAAATAAAAGACATGATCGCTTCACTTTGTGAAGCATACCAGGCCACAAAAGCGGTCAACAGCAAGCCACAGGTCATCCAGCCATAAACCTGCGCCATATAAGCCTGAATGCCGCTGTTGGCACGCTCGACGATCGAACCATTACGTGGATATCGGTCCATGACGGTTACCTTTTACATGTGAACTAAGTTTTGGGGAAACACCCCTGCCAGTAATAAGCGTATCACAGAAAACGTTATGCGGAACCGGCAAAGGTATTGATTTATTTCCGCTGTTGATGCGGGATTTACCAGCGTTTTGCCGCTTGCCGATCGGTATCGCGGGCTTCGACCCAACGCTCCCCTTGTTCCGTGGCTTCGCGCTTCCAGAATGGCGCGCGGGTTTTCAGGTAATCCATGATGAACTGTGCGGCTTCAAACGCTTGGCTACGGTGCCCGCTGGTGACGCCGACAAACACAATCTCATCGCCAGGGAACAGATCGCCGACGCGGTGGATCACCGTGACCCGCTGCAACGGCCAACGGGCACGCGCTTCGGCCACAATCTCTGCCAGCGCTTTTTCGGTCATGCCCGGATAGTGCTCCAGCGACAAGGCGCTGACGCCATCCCCCAGATTATGGTTACGCACTTTGCCGGTGAAGGTGACTACCGCGCCGTCGTCGTCACACTGCGCCAGCCATGGGTACTCTTCGCCAACGCTAAACGGGGCAGCGCCGACGCGGATACGGGTATTTTCCACGCTTAACCCCCGGTGACCGGCGGGAAGAACGCCACTTCATCACCGGCGCGCAGCGGATGCTCGCTCGCCACCAGCGATTGGTTGACCGCCGTCAGCAGCTTGCCGGGCTCCAACGCCAGCGCCCAACGTTCGCCGCGCTCGCACAGCGCTTTACGCAGTTCTTCTACCGTAGGGTATTCCGCTGGCACGCTTAGCACACTGGTGCCAACCAGTTCACGCACCTGCGCAAAGAAAAGAATATTGATCATAGCTCCACCTTGAAATCACCGGACTTGCCACCGCTTTTCGCCAGCAGCCGCACCGGGCCGATCACCATGTCTTTCTGCACCGCTTTGCACATATCGTAAATGGTGAGCGCCGCTACCGAAGCGGCGGTCAACGCTTCCATTTCCACCCCGGTTTTGCCGGTCAGGCGGCAGCAGGTTTCGATGCGCACGCGGTTATGTTGCGGCTGCGCTTCAAGCTGCACTTCCACTTTGCTCAGCATCAACGGGTGGCACAGCGGGATCAGTTCCCAGGTGCGTTTCGCCGCCTGAATACCGGCAATGCGCGCGGTAGCAAACACATCCCCTTTGTGGTGGCTGCCATCGATAATCATCGCCAGCGTTGTGGCATGCATTTCAACAAAGGCCTCGGCACGCGCTTCACGCACCGTTTCCGCCTTGGCAGAAACGTCCACCATATGGGCTTCGCCTGCGGCATTGATATGGGTTAACTGGGTCATAAATTATTTCTTCACATGGGGCAGGAAATTGCACGGACGATGGCGCGCATCCAACTGCTCTTCAATAATGCGTTCCCAAGCGGTGCGGCAAGCGCGGGTGGAACCCGGCATGGCGAAGATCACCGTCCGGTTGGCGATGCCCGCCAGCGCACGCGACTGAATGGTCGCGGTGCCAATCTCTTCAAACGACACCATGCGGAACAGTTCGCCAAACCCTTCCACTTCGCGGTCAAACAGCGGCAATAAGGCTTCGGGCGTGTTATCACCGGCGGTAAAACCGGTGCCACCGTTGATTAACACCGCCTGCACGGTATCGCTGGCAATCCACGCGGAAACCTGCGCACGGATCTGGTAAATATTGTCTTTAACGATGGCGCGACCTACCACCTGATGCCCGGCTTCCTGTGCCGCTTCCTGCAAGTATTGGCCGGAGGTATCTTCCGCTTCGCCGCGGCTGTCCGAAACGGTCAGAATGGCAATTTTTGCTGGAATAAATTCGCTGCTGGTCTGGCTCATAGCTAAATATGCTCCCCTATTATGGATACCCACTAGGTTTCAAGCCGTAGCCTGACAAAGGGATCGGCGCATAGCCCCTCACCCTAACCCTCTCCCCCAGGGAGAGGGAACTTGGTTAGTATCAGCCGCCGATAAACGATAAGTTCTGCGTGATGCCACTATTACCCTGATGCAAGAAATGCGTCTGCTTTTTGCTAAGCAATCCGCCCTGAATACGCATTTTCAGCTCTTCGAGCTGAGCATCATCCACCAGCAGATCGCGCAGAGTAATACCTTGTTCGCCGAACAAACACAGATGCAGATTGCCAACGGCGGACACCCGCAGCCGGTTGCAACTGGCACAGAAATCTTTCTCGTAAGGCATGATCAGCCCAATCTCACCCTGATAATCCGGGTGGCTGAACACCTGCGCCGGGCCATCGCTGTAGCCACGCGCCAAACGTTGCCAGCCCTGCTGCTCCAGTTGCTGGCGGATCACGTTGCCGGAAATATGGTGCTTGCGGAACAGTTCACTGCCTTCGCCGGTTTCCATCAGCTCAATAAAACGCAGTTGGATCGGGCGATCCTTGATCCAATGAAGGAACGCGGCCAGTTGCTGGTGGTTAACGTCACGCATCAGCACCACGTTGACTTTCACCTTGCGGTAACCGGCAGCAAAAGCGGCGTCGATACCGGCCATCACCTGACGAAATTTGTCCTGCCCGGTAATGGCGTGGAACTGACGTGGATCGAGGCTGTCGACGCTGACATTAATCGCCGTCAAGCCAGCATCGCGCCAGCGGGCCACGTCACGCGCCAGGCGGTAACCATTGGTGGTCACCGCCAGCGTGCGTATCGCCGGGTTTTCGCGCACGGCGGCGACGATCTCGGTAAAGTCGCGGCGTAAAGAGGGCTCGCCGCCGGTCAGGCGTACTTTTTCAGTACCCAGTTCGGCAAACGCGCGGCTGACGCGGCGGATTTCGTCCAACGAGAGAAAGGTCTTGGGGCTGCCGTTCGGTTTGTAGCCATCCGGCAGACAATAGGTGCAACGAAAGTTACACACGTCGGTAATCGATAGGCGCAAGTAATAGAACTTGCGCTCAAAAGCATCAATGAGTTGCGGTACCATAACACCTTCCAAATACGGGAGATGCGAGCGTTTCCACTCTGCACCCTGGTGGCTGACTTCGCCACGGCCCAGGCACCCTATCGTTCCTGTCGAACAACGTAGGCACAAGGGCTAGGAGTTTGGATTTCAATCCCGATTACCGAGGTAACCCGGATGAAACCGTGGTTTTCAGCAGAATTCTAGCGCGAAACAAATGCGATAGCCAACGCGCAATTACGCTATATAATTATGTATACAGCGTTTTTTACGAATCCAAATCTGGTTAACCATAGTAAACACCTGTTACGCAGGCGAATTGACCAGAATCACGCAAACCACACTCTTTTTCGCGTTTTCTCGTCAGATCCGCTACTTTATGCAGGCAGTCAACGCCCAGTGTATTAAGGAATTTTATGCGTAATCGAACTCTTGCCGATCTCGATCGGGTGGTGGCATTAGGTGGTGGTCATGGTCTTGGCCGCGTGATGTCGTCTCTGTCGTCTTTAGGTTCCCGTTTAACCGGCATTATCACCACGACCGATAACGGCGGTTCGACCGGCCGCATCCGCCGTTCCGAAGGCGGTATCGCCTGGGGTGATACGCGTAATTGCCTGAATCAGCTGATCACCGAACCCAGCGTGGCTTCTGCGATGTTTGAATACCGTTTCAGCGGTAATGGCGAACTGGCCGGGCATAACCTGGGCAATCTGATGCTGAAAGCGCTGGATCATCTCAGCGTGCGCCCGTTGGAGGCGATCAATCTGGTACGCAATCTGCTGAAAGTCGATGCAGCGCTGATCCCGATGTCGGAACAGCCGGTGGATCTGGAGGCGCACGATCACGAAGGCAATCAGATTTATGGCGAAGTGAATATCGACCAACTGGCGCAGATGCCGCAGGAGTTGATGCTCTCCCCGCATGCAGTGCGTGCCACGCGTGAAGCGGTTGATGCTATTGCGCAAGCTGAACTGATCCTGATTGGCCCAGGCAGTTTTCTCACCAGCCTGATGCCGCTGTTACTGCTTGACGATCTGACCCAAGCCCTGCGCCGCAGCAGCGCCAGTATGATCTATATCGGTAATCTGGGGCGTGAGCTGAGCGTTGCTGCCGCAGCACTGACGCTCAAACAAAAGCTGGAGCTGATGGAAGAGAAAATCGGCCGGAAAATGATTGATGCGGTGGTGGTTGGCCCGCATATCAACACGGATGAAATGCACGATCGCATCGTGGTAAAACAACCGCTGGAAGCCGCTGACATTCCTTACCGTCACGATCGCCAGTTACTGCGCCTGGCGCTGGAGCAGGCACTGGTGCAACTGGCCACCCGCACCTAGATCAATCCTTGCCGCGGTGCCACGGGTTATCGCTGACGGTGTCGATATAGAGATCTTCCACCTGCTTGCGCGCCCACGGCGTGCGGCGCAAAAACTTCAGGCTGGACTTGATGCTCGGATCGCTGCTGAAACAGTTGATACGGATGCGTTCAGCCAGCCCGCTCCAGCCATACTGTTCCACCAACTTGTTCAGTAATTGTTCCAGCGTAATACCGTGTAACGGATCTTTTGATGGATGTGCAGTCATGCTCGGCAACTCATATCAATAATTGGGGCGCATACCTTAATCAGCAAACGCATACGCGGCAAGGAGTTTATCCCCGCCACCTTTCAAGCTAGCACAGTTATGAAATCGCAATAAACTGCTCGCGCAACTGATGGATTTCGTCGCGCACGGCGGCGGCCTGTTCGAACTCCAGGTTCTGCGCATGGGAATACATCTGGCCTTCCAACTCGCGGATTTTCTGATCCAACGCTTTTGGCGTGAGGTGTTTGTACTGCGCCGCGCTTTCTGCCGCCTTGCCTCTGCCTTTGTGCTTGCTACGCGAACTCGGGTTCCCCAGTTGCATAATATCGGCCACTTTCTTGTTCAAGCCCTTAGGTACAATGCCGTTGGCTTCGTTATGCGCCTGCTGCTTGGCACGGCGGCGTTCGGTTTCACCGATCGCCTTGGCCATGGAATCGGTAATTCTGTCGCCGTACAGAATCGCCTTGCCGTTGAGATTACGCGCTGCACGGCCGATGGTCTGGATCAGCGAGCGCTCTGAACGCAGGAAGCCCTCTTTATCGGCGTCCAGGATCGCCACCAGCGACACCTCAGGCATGTCCAATCCTTCCCGCAGCAGGTTGATCCCCACCAGCACGTCGAACTCACCAAGGCGCAAATCACGGATGATTTCAACACGTTCTACGGTGTCAATATCCGAGTGCAGGTAACGCACCCGCTCACCGTGTTCCTCCAGGTATTCCGTCAGGTCTTCCGCCATGCGTTTGGTCAGCGTCGTCACCAGCACGCGTTCGTTGATCGCCACACGTTTGCGGATCTCGGAAAGCAGATCGTCAACCTGAGTAGTGACCGGGCGGACTTCCACCAGCGGATCCAACAGGCCGGTTGGGCGCACCACCTGATCGATAATATCGCCACCGGATTTCTCCAGCTCATATTTACCCGGCGTGGCAGAAACATAGATGGTTTGCGGGGCCAGCGCCTCAAACTCTTCAAAGCGCATCGGCCGGTTGTCCAGCGCCGAAGGCAGACGAAAACCGTATTCCACCAGCGTTTCTTTACGCGAACGGTCGCCTTTGAACATGCCGCCGATCTGCGGAATAGTGACGTGCGATTCGTCTACCACCAGCAGACCATCGGCAGGCAGGTAGTCGAACAGCGTCGGTGGCGGCTCGCCCTCACCGCGCCCGGAGAGATAGCGCGAGTAGTTTTCGATGCCCGAGCAATAGCCCAGCTCATTCATCATCTCCAGATCAAACTGGGTACGCTGCGCCAGCCGCTGCTCTTCCAGCAGCTTATTGTTCGCCAGCAACACCTTGCGCCGCTGTTCCAGTTCCACCTTGATCTCTTCCATCGCCTGTAAGATACGTTCCCGCGGTGTGACGTAGTGGGATTTAGGGTAGATGGTGAAACGGGGCACCACCTGCTCAATCTGGCCGGTGAGCGGATCAAACAGCGACAGGCGTTCCACCTCTTCGTCGAACAATTCGACGCGCAGCGCCAGTTCGTCCGACTCCGCCGGGAAGATATCGATCACTTCACCGCGCACGCGGAAGGTAGCGCGCTGGAATGCCTGATCGTTACGGGTATATTGCAGCTCAGCCAAACGGCGCAGGATCGAGCGCTGATCGATGATCATCCCTTTGGTCAGGTGCAGCATCATTTTCAGGTAAAGATCGGGATCCCCCAGACCATAGATTGCGGAAACCGAGGCCACCACCACCACATCACGCCGCTCAAGCAGCGCTTTGGTGGCCGAAAGGCGCATCTGTTCAATGTGTTCGTTTATTGAAGCGTCTTTCTCGATAAAGGTATCGGAGCTGGGAACGTAGGCTTCTGGCTGGTAGTAATCGTAGTAAGAGACAAAATATTCCACCGCATTCTCGGGAAAGAACTCTTTCATCTCGCCGTAGAGCTGTGCCGCCAGGGTTTTGTTCGGCGCCAGCACCATGGTTGGCCGGTTGAGATCGGCGATCACGTTAGCGATAGTAAAGGTCTTGCCCGACCCGGTCACCCCCAGCAAGGTCTGGTGTGCCAGGCCATCTTCCAGCCCCATTTCCAGCTTGCGAATGGCCTCCGGCTGATCGCCGGCCGGTGCAAATTCTGAATGCAGTTTGAAAATTTTGCTCATATATACCCTGAATAATTCGAGTGGCAACCGGGCGACGAGGATAGCATCTGCGAGCAGCGGCTCCTAAGTATGGAAAACCCTAGCGATCTCCGCCAGCGCTTATAATACTGGATATAAAACCAGCTTCAAGTGGATTTGTCGCTTTAACGTGCGTTAACCCTGCGTCTGCGCACCAAGGAGGTTAGGGTAGCGTGACATTTTTATTGTCAACCACCATTTTATCCCCAGACTCCGGCAATAATTAACATCTCGATAGCATTCAGAGTAAAAATGACGCGTAGATCGTCCAGCCGTTATTGGCTTGCTTGATTTTAATTAACTTATTGATAATTATATATTTTATAAAAAAGACGAGAATACGGGCAACACGAACACAACCCGCGTCCGCTCTCTGTTTACGCCGCTTTTCTAAGGATAATGCACAAGGTTATCCACAGGAATGGTGGATAACTCACACCACCCCATGGGGGCCGGGAGTTACAGAAAGAACGGTTTTCTCGCTAAAATGTCGTCTAAGCCGATTTTTTAGTTATTTTTTCACAAAAATCTGGCTTTGGTTATGACAATTAATACTAAAAAGAGTCATTGCCTGGATCTCATTTTCTCTCTTCCCATTCCAGGCTGCTGCCTGTTGTTACCAGCTGCTGGAACTTGCACCATTTCCCGTCAACGCCGCACCACAAAAGTGCAAGAAAACGCTCGTGCTCGTGGCGGATCTTTTTCCGGCTCCCGCAACCCGCTCCGCCAGCACAGCCGCAGCAATTAACAAATCGGCAACACTGGCCATTTTGCGCTATACCCATAAAGTTGGCCTGAGAATTGCTGAATTCTTTTACACACCGCGCAACTGCACCCGAAAACGGAGTGGCTCATCCCATCCACGAGTGAACACGCCTCTTTGAGGAGAATGCAAAATGCTAAGTTTACGCGCAGTAAATCAATATTATGGGCATAACCATATATTGTGGGATGTCAGCCTTGAACTACCGCGTGGGCAATGTACCACGCTGCTTGGCCGCAACGGCGTGGGTAAAACGACGCTGGTTAATTGCATTATGGGGCACCTGCCGATTGTCAGCGGCAGCATGACCTGGCAACTGGCCGATGAACCACCGCAAAATCTGTTGCAACAGCCGATGGAAAAGCGGGCGGCACTGGGGATCAGCTACGTGCCGCAAGGGCGGCAAATTTTCTCCCAACTGAGCGTGGAGGAAAACCTTCAGATAGCGCTGCTGGCCGGGCATGACAAAACCCGGCGTATTCCGCCGATGATTTACAGCCTGTTTCCCCAGTTGCGGGCCATGTTGCTGTATCGTGCCGGGGATTTGTGTGGCGATGAGCAGCAACAACTGGCGATCGCCCGCGCACTGGTGCTGGAACCGGAGTTGCTGATCCTCGATGAGCCAACTATGGGCATTTCCCCTTCACAGGCGATCGAAGTCAGCAATATTATCCGCAGGCTGAACCACGAATTAGGCATGACCATTTTGCTGGTGGAGCATACATTGCCGTTTGTGCGCCACGTGGCGGATGGCTTTTTCCTGATGGATCAAGGCCGCAACGTGGCTAACGGCACCTTGGAACAGCTCGATGAAGAGTTAATTAATACCTATCTGGCAGGGTAGGCTTTTGGCAACTCAGCCAGCGGATTGCAAGACAGCAAGATCGAGATACTGACCCAGCGCCTGTTGCTCTACCTGCGGCAGGTGCGGGATCTCTCCCAACAGAGGTGCTGGCAGCATACGGCGCAGCGTAGCGAGGTACTCCTGGTGGCGCTTGCCGGGTTCGGTGACATCGTTGGCAATCCAGCCAGCCAAGCGTAAACCTGCCTGCTGAATCGCCTGCGCCGTGAGCAACGCATGGTTGATACAACCCAGCTTGATGCCCACCACCAGGATTACCGGCAACTGCTCCCGTTGCACCCAGTCGGCAAAAGTATGCTGCTCCGAAAGCGGGGTAAACCATCCCCCTGCCCCTTCCACCAGCAGCCAGTCGGCGCGCTGTTCAAGATGGCGTAAACCAGCAGAAAGCCGGATCAGAGAAATCGGCCGATCTTCTGCCAGGCTGGCGATATGCGGCGACGTCGGCTCCGCAAAGGTGTAGGGGTTTACTTCGGCGTAATCCAACGGCACGCTGCTGTTTTTCTGCAACACCAGCGCATCTGTATTGCGCAGGCCATCGGGCGTTATCTCACTGCCGGAGGCCACCGGCTTATAACCGGCACAGCGCAAACCTGCCGCACTGGCGGCCTGCAACAACGCGCTGCTGGCCACGGTTTTGCCGACTTCCGTATCGGTTCCGGTAACGAAAAAGCGCTCAATCACGGTAAATCACTCCATAAATCAGATGATAACTGAGTGGAAACTGGCCACGCTGGCGCGGATAAGCCGCCTGCAATGCCGCCAACCGCTGGCGGGAAAGTAACCCGGCCTCGCGCCCCTGATGCAGGTGCGTGGCACCTATCCCTTTCAGCGAGCGCATCAGCGCCATCACGTCCGGGTATTCGAGGGTTTGCCACTCGGCTTGCAGATGGTGGCGATAGTCGCCACAGGTGGCGGCGATCTGCGACGGGGAGAGAAAATCATTCACATGACGTTCGCCGTCCACCTGTTGCCAGGCATCTCCCAGCTCATGCAACGAGTTCGCAGCCAGCGTGGAAAACAGAATCACGCCGCCGGGCCGCGTCACGCGGTACAGTTCCGCCAACGCACGCGGCAGATCGCCGCACCATTGCACCACCAGGCTGCTGAAACTGATATCGACCGCCGCTGTGGGCAGCGGGATCTGCTCGATATCCCCCAGCAGGTAGTGATCTGCCGCCTGCCGTTGGCGGGCAAAGGCCAGCATGCCCGGAGCCAGATCGAGCGCCGTCACCTGTTTGCCCAATTCGCGCCAGCGGCGGCTGAAATAGCCAGTGCCACAACCGGCATCCAACAGTTGCTGCCCAGAATGGTTCCGCCCCATCCCCAGTAAGCGTTCACCCACCTCACGCTGCAACACTGCCGCGGCATCATAACTTTCCGCCGCGCGGCTGAACGCCGCAGCCACCGCTGGCTTGTTCACCCGATCAGCGGCTAACGTCATGCAACACCTCCAGCAAACGGTCGATGTCCTGTGGCTGATGGGCCGCCGTGAGGGTAATGCGCAAGCGTGCGCCGCCCGGCGGCACCGTTGGCGGGCGAATGGCGCTGACCCACAGCCCCTGCTCACGCAGGCGTTGCGCCAAGTCGAGTGCGCGCTGGTTATCCCCCACCAACAGCGGTTGGATGGCGGTATCTGAATCGGTTAACGCTAACGGCAAACTAGCCACCCCGGCACGAAAACGCTGAATATGACGTTGTAACTGGCTGCGCAATTCGTCCCCTTGCTGGATACAGCGTAACGCCGCCTGTAAAGCACAGGCCTGCGCCGGTGGCATGGCGGTGCTGTAAATCAGATGGCGGGCAAACTGCAACAGATATTCCGCCAACGGCTCATCGCACAGGATCGCGGCACCGCTGACGCCAAACGCTTTGCCAAAGGTCACCACCAGCACGTCTGGGCGCACTCCCTGCTGCCAGCAACTGCCACGCCCCTGTTCACCGCGCACGCCGATACCGTGCGCGTCATCCACCATCAGCCAGGCTCCGGCATGTTGCGTCAGGCGGTGCAGTTCAGCCAGCGGCGCGCTGTCGCCATCCATGCTGAAAACGCCTTCGGTGATCGCCAACTGCTGGCCAATGCAGGGTTTCTCCAGTAATGCCGCCAATGCCTGCGGCTGGTTATGGCGAAAACGCCTCAGCTGAGCCGGTGAGTGGGCGGCAGCTTCCAAGATTGACGCATGGCTGAGTTTATCAGCCAGAATGCGATCGTCAGCCTGCATCAGCGCTGCCAGCAAAGCCTGATTGGCGGCATAACCGGAGATCAACAGCAGCGCACGCGGGTAACCGAGCCAATCTGCCAGTTGTTGTTCCAGCTCATGGTGCGGCTGGCAAAAACCGGTGACATGGCCCGAACCGCCGCTGCCAACGCCATAGCGCGCAGCGCCCTGCTGCCAGGCGGCGATCACCTCGGCATGTTGGCTAAGCCCCAGATAGTCATTGCCTGAAAAGTTAAGATAGCGTTGATCGTTAAGCTGCAAATGGCGGCCATTGCCGCCCTGATTGACCTGCCGCTGACGGTAAGCGGCGGCACGTTGCCGCTCGCCCAAGGCCTGTTCGATGCGTAGTTGCCAGCTCATTACAGCGCCGCGTTGTAGAACTCAGCGGTATCGGCATGCAGCAACTGCTCTGCCAGCACCTGCTGTTGCTGATTGTCGCCATGTGCGGTGGCGGTCTGCTGCGGGTTCAGCCCCAGTTTGCGGAACAGTTGCAGATCTTTGTCTTCGTCCGGGTTTGGGGTGGTTAGCAGTTTGCAGCCGTAGAAGATCGAGTTGGCACCGGCCATAAAGCACATCGCCTGGGTCTGCTCGCTCATCTGCTCGCGGCCCGCAGACAGGCGTACATAGGACGACGGCATCATGATGCGCGCAATGGCAATGGTGCGGATAAAATCAAACGGATCAACGTCAGCGTTATCGGCCAACGGCGTGCCTTTGACCTTAACCAACATGTTGATCGGCACGCTCTCCGGCGGCTTGGGTAAATTGGCCAGTTGCACCAGCAACCCGGCGCGATCGCTCACCGTTTCCCCCAGCCCGACAATGCCGCCAGAACAGACCTTGATGCCCGCCTCGCGCACCTTATCCAGCGTGTCTAAGCGTTCCTGATAGGTGCGGGTGGTGATGATGCTGCCGTAAAACTCCGGCGAGGTATCCAGATTGTGGTTGTAATAATCCAGACCCGCCTCGGCCAGGCGCTCCGCCTGGGTGCCATCCAGCATGCCCAGCGTCATGCAGGTTTCCATGCCCAGCGCTTTTACCCCCTGCACCATCTGTTGCAGATAAGGCATATCGCGCTCGTGCGGGTTTTTCCAGGCCGCGCCCATGCAGAAACGGGTCGAACCGGCGGCTTTGGCCTGACGCGCAGACTCCAATACCTGCTCCACCTGCATCAGCCGTTCGGATTCCAGCCCCGTTTTATAACGTGAGCTTTGTGGGCAATACTTGCAGTCCTCCGGGCAGGCCCCGGTTTTAATCGACAGCAGCGTGCTGACCTGAACCTGTTGCGGATCGAAATGCTGGCGGTGAACGGTTTGCGCTTCGAACAGCAGTTCCAGCAAGGGTTTATCAAACAGGGCTTGGGCGTGCTCTACTGTCCAGTGAATGCGATCGGCCATTGACGGCGTCTCCAAAGAGAAGAAAAAGTGTCGTCAGTGTAAATATTGCGGATATACTGTCAACCATTCTGTTTTGTTTTGGTTTACAACAATGTCCCTCACTGATGACGATCTCGCCTTCGATCAACGCCATATCTGGCACCCCTACACCTCGATGAGCCATCCGTTACACTGTTATCCGGTGGAGGCGGCTCGCGGCGTTGAGCTGCAACTGGCGGATGGCCGCCTGCTGGTAGATGGGATGTCATCCTGGTGGGCCGCCATCCACGGCTACAATCACCCTCAACTGAATCAGGCGGCAACACAGCAACTGGAGAAAATGTCGCACGTGATGTTTGGCGGCATTACCCATCCGGCCGCTATTGCGCTGTGCCGCAAGCTGCTCGCGATGACGCCGGAAGCCTTGCAATGCGTCTTCCTGGCAGACTCCGGTTCCGTAGCGGTGGAAGTCGCGTTGAAAATGGCACTGCAATACTGGCAGGCGCGTGGGGAACGGCGGCAGCGGATCCTGACTCTGCGCCACGGTTATCATGGCGATACCTTTGGTGCCATGTCGGTGTGCGATCCCGATAATTCCATGCACAGCCTGTATCAGGGCTATCTCGCACCGCACCTGTTTGCCACCGCGCCCCAACGCCGTTTTGATGAGCCTTGGAATGAGCAGGATATCGCCCCCTTCGCCGCCTTGCTGGAGCAACACAGTGGGGAAATCGCTGCGGTGATCCTGGAGCCCATTGTGCAAGGTGCCGGTGGCATGCGGATTTATCACCCCACCTATCTGCAACGGGTCCGCGAGTTGTGCGATCACCACCAGATCCTGTTGATCGCCGATGAGATCGCCACCGGTTTTGGCCGCACCGGCAAGCTGTTCGCCTGTGAACATGCGGGCATCGTGCCGGATATTCTCTGCCTGGGCAAAGCGCTGACCGGCGGCTATATGACGCTTTCCGCCACCCTGACTACCCGTTCGGTGGCAGAAACTATCAGCAACGGTGCGGCAGGCTGCTTTATGCATGGGCCAACTTTTATGGGCAACCCACTGGCCTGTGCGGTAGCCAGTGCCAGCCTGGCATTGCTGGAGGAAAACCGCTGGCAGCAGCAGGTTGCAGCTATAGAGTCGCAACTCAGGCAACAGTTGTTGCCACTGGCAACCTTGCCAAAAGTGGCAGATGTGCGCGTACTGGGTGCAATTGGCGTGGTGGAGATGCATGAACCGGTGGATGTGGCTGCGCTACAGCGCGGATTTGTTGAGCGCGGCGTGTGGATCCGGCCATTCGGTAAACTGATTTACCTGATGCCGCCTTACATTATTACGCCGGAACAGCTCACGCGCCTGACGGCGGCGATCGCCGCAGCGGCAGAATAACCCGCAATGATAGGGTTGGATTGTTCGGGCAAAACGATCTAGCTTAAACGCTCGGCACCTTCGACAACTGGGAGTCATTATGGCGTTTCGTTTGTACAGTCACGATCTGCAAGACGGCGCAAAAATGCCGGAACGGCAGGTATTTAACGGCATAGGTTACCACGGCGATAATCTTTCGCCACACCTGGCTTGGGATGGCGCACCACAGGGCACCAAAAGCTTTGTTGTGACGGTGTACGATCCTGATGCCCCGACCGGTTCTGGCTGGTGGCACTGGGTAGTGGCGAATATTCCGGCTAGCGTGCATGAACTGCCGCAGGGTGCTGGCTCTGGTCTGGCTGGTTTGCCAGCAGGTGCCGTGCAGACCCGTACCGATTTTGGCAAGGCCGGTTATGGCGGTGCTGCACCACCGCAGGGCGAAAGCCATCGTTACCAGTTCACGGTTCATGCGCTAGACGTAGAGACTATTGAGGTGGATGAAGGCGCGAGCGGTGCCATGGTGGGATTCAATATTCACTTCCACAGCTTGGGCAACGCCAGCTTGACCGTGATATACAACTGACATTCTTACACGGCAAGTTGCAGGTGTGTTAATTACACATTTTCCTGCAACTTTTACATGGCTCTTTTTCGGCGATTTCTCTCGTTTATAGAGCAGGAGATTACGCGCAGAACAAAAGGATCTCAAGAAGCTCCTTTTGATATTACTGTTTTGGCCCTATACCAGTACCCGTTGGTTTTATTGAGTCAGAGTGAATCCAACCACTAACTTGCTCGCCATTTTTTTTAAAGTACATAATAGATGAAAAGCCTTTATAATCTGCATAAGCATTAACTAAATCACCTTTAACAATAAACAGCCCCTTTATTTTACAACCTTCATCAGGAGCACTATAAAAATAAACCTTCTTACTGCCACTGACTACATAGCCTGATTCATTTGATAAAATGATAGATTCATATCTCTCAGCCAGGGAATTAATTTCATCACACCCTGCCCACGATAAAAACGATGTAATGAGAAATAACAATGCAAATGCATACCTCACAATAACCCCCCTTCTCATGATGATGATTAATTTGTTTGCATAGCCCAGATATGTAGCATATCCTGCTCGCTGAAGCCCTTTAGCCCAATCACAAGGGTCGGTGTACTCAAACAAATCCCCCTTAAACGTTAAACACTTCCAACAATATACGCAGAACCAAAGGATATAAAGAGGAGCATCAAAAGATCCTCCCCAGAACGAGATCATTAGCGTATATTTCACCTCAACATAAAAGTGACAGAACAAGGCGAATACTCTAAATACTATTGATTATCTTTGCTAATTCCTCAGTTCTTTTATCTGACATTTCAACTACACACTGATTAATTGTAGTTTCATATGCTTGACTCACTTTATCTATTTGAAAAGCATAAATTTCACAATTACCATCTCTGAATTTTATCCATGCACGTTGAGAAACTTTAATTTTATTCAAGTAAGTATCTCTTAAATCACCATGACCTGAATATACAGATTTAATCTTGGATATTAATAGTTCATATTTCTTATTTAACTTGCTGTCAGCGACATTTTTATTCTCTTTAGAACATAAATATACTTGATTACTATTGTTAACAGCATTACAGAAATCCTCACAAAAAGCGAAAGGCGAAAAAAACAAAATAATTAAAATATACTTTTTCACTCTGCATTCTCCAAATATCTCACTCGATGTCTACCTTCCTCATATTGAGAAATGGCCGGAGTGTTTCTTATATAATTAATCAGCTCTTGCTTATCATTATTTGATCCAGCAAGCCTTGGCCTTGGCCTTGGCCTTGGCCTTGGCCTTGGCCTTGGCCTTGGCCTTGGCCTTGGCCTTGGCCTTGGCCTTGGCCTTGGCCTTGGCCTTGGCCTTGGCCTTGGCCTTGGCACTTGAGTAAAACCCTGATAGACGAAGTCAAGCAATACCTCTCAAGATATTACGCGCAGAACAAAAGGATCTCAAGAGGATCCTTTCCCTCATTCACATTAACACCCTAAAGCAGAATCTTTATCACACCTAACTTTTGACGATAATTCACTTAGACGATCAACACTTGTAACGTTACATTGATACGTGGATTCTTTTTTACTTTTTAAACTTAAAACCATAACTCCTTTATTATACTGACCATCTTCATAATTGCTAAATACAGTATACTTATATCCTTTATTCACAAAAGAAACATAAAAGTAGTCAGTTTGAAATCTAGAATAATGGTTATAATAAAAGCCAGGGTTCATATTTAACTTCGCTTGAAAAGTAAGTTCTGAACGACCGTCCTTCTCCATTTTATATTTAACAACGCCTTCACTCTCTAATAATAACACATTCCCTTTTCCTGTTTCACAGGAGAAATAAACATTTTCAGCAAATGCTGTTCCATACAGAAAAAAACAACACAATAAAAAAACATACTTATAAATTTTCATTATAATGCCTCTCCATTTTCAAATCGTATCCTTCTTGTCTAGGGCCATTGTACCTTCTTGCAAAGGCCAGCCAATCCTTGGACCGGATAGCACTTAGCAACACAGCATCTGCCTCAATAAATTTAACGAAAGCCCGCAACTGATTTTTTTCTGATTTACTCATAGCAAAAACAAAATCCTCAGGACTAGCATACCCGGCAGTTGAGTAATTAGATGCTAGTATTTGAAATTTCCCCCAAGAAGCAGACATTAAAGCAGCCCGTTTATCTAACAAATAAGCTCTAATTAGTTTTGGATATTGCTCAGACTCTCTCCCATAACCACCTGCAACAGAGTTAGATATATCACTATGAGAGTCATACTGACCATCTGTATATTTATGAAAATGATGCCGTTCAAACAAAATAGCGGGAACATAATCATCATCCGACTGAAATTTAAAATAACTTCCTGATGAACCGGTCTCAGTTTTTGCAACAGCTTTAATTGCTGCAACCTCACACATTAAAATTTCAGAAGCTTTAACATAATCAGAATTATCGATTTTATCATTGCTGTAGAATGATAAAAATTCTAGCGGAACCAAACTTCCGTCAATCGGCGTTCTTGGGTATCCATTATCTTGTAATGAGGATAAAAAAGCCACCGGATGCAGATGCCACAACGCCTCTCCACTGCGGAGCTCTGGCATATGCTTCATCCACACCATCGCGTTGATATGCTGCCGGTTGTATTCAGCATCCCCAGGATAACGCTTCGCCATCTCGGCCAGCGTCCCCTGCCACAGCGCCGAACTCGCATCATGAACCCATTCGCTATGATGCTTCACAATAAACCGCTGCAGCTGATCCTGGATATGTTTCTCCCGGCAATGCAGATGCTTCCACAGCTCACTGTTAGAGATCTTCCTGTCTCCGTCCAGGTCCATCTGTCTCAACAGCCGTTGATACCCTTCCGACACCGTGGCCGAGTACATCCCTTTTGTGTTGCTGTCCGCCTGCACCTTCAGCCGTTCAAACACATCCCGGAACCACGGCTCCTGCCTCGCCTTCAACACATCCTGCGGCGGCGCATCCTCCGTCAGCAGTACAAAACCCCGCTTGGCCAGGTCAAACTGATTGATGACCGTCACCTCGTCAGCAGGTAGCCAGGAATTTTCACCCGCGATGTAGTACCAGTCCTTGCCCTCCACCGTCTTTTTATCGGACTTCCCCATCGGGGTAAACCGATCTTCATGGGTCGTTAACGGATCACCCTCCTCGCCACACACCACAAACCGGTTTTCACTCTCACTGTACAGATACCGCGTTTTCCCCGCCAGTGACCGGACAAGCGGCTCTCCCTTCGTCACTCCCGCCTTGTTGGCCACAAAATCCGGCAACCGGCTGTCCTGACTGAACACTTCCAGATGGCAAAAGTGATACGGGGCTTCAAAGGGCGATTCATGCCGCCCCATATGCCCGATAACGTCACCGGCGTTCACCCGGATAGCCTCATCCCCCTTCAGCGTCACCACCTCATTGAGAATCCCTTTCTTTCGCGCAGCCTCCATCCATACCGGCACCAACCGCTGCTCTCGCTTCAGGTATTTGGCCAGCCCGGACACCCACCCCGTCATGCCAGCTTCAACGGTCGACGTTCTCCCCTCCGGCACCGTCTTCACCCGCATGAACACAAACGGGGCCACCTTGCCATTCAGGAAGAAATTCGCTTCCTCCAGGATCTCCACCACACTGCCACGCGCCAGAACAGCCTGGCTCTCGACCGGAACGGCATAAGGGAGCCGCCCCTCCGTCGATGTCGGAATAGCCGCGCCTTGGGGCAATCCACTGCGTACCCACCCAGGAGTTGGGTTGTCCTGCCGTACTTTCAGCGAACTCGCCGCCACCTTGGCGGTCGGGTTAGCCCCCACGCCATACACCGACAACGGAGCCAACTGCACCCACAGCGTGTAAAAATCCAGCGCGTTATCCGGCTTCTCCACATCGGGCGTACAGGTCGATTTGATCAGCACAAACGTTGACGTGAAGCGAAAGGCTTTCGGGAGGGAATTGTGCTTGTACGCCGCTGTCAGATAATCATCATTTAGCCGGTAAGCGACAATGTGGCCATCGGTCATCGCTTTCAGACCGCTATGGCCCTGACCGCTCGGGTTGTACACACCACCGGCATAGAAACGGTCATTCAGGTGGATCCCACCGTGCCAGTGGCCCTGCTGTTTGAACAACCAGAAAGTATCCCCCTGGCTTCCCTGCAACGCCGACATCAACTCACCAGCAGATGAATAGCCCTCAACGGGCAGAACCATTTTCATGCCACCAACTCCTGTAAAAAACGTCCCTAGCTAACATCCGTAACTATGTAGACATGTCCAGACGCACCCACGCTAATACTTTCTAAACTAAGAACATCTGAGTTTCAAGCTACTGACAAAACCTGTTACTAGAGAGAACATCTCAATGGTGTCA
Organism: Serratia sp. YWN4; assembly: GCF_055790845.1. Classification (NCBI taxonomy): domain Bacteria; kingdom Pseudomonadati; phylum Pseudomonadota; class Gammaproteobacteria; order Enterobacterales; family Yersiniaceae; genus Serratia; species Serratia sp. YWN4. Next base: position 1,607,062 of record NZ_CM147696.1, on the reverse strand, counting down.
CAGCGGTATAAACCGTCAACACCGAAAGCTGGCTTGAGCGACTTTAATGTTGGTTTACAGTTAGGCCTAAGAGTATGCTCTATCCTATCCCTAAGAGCACAAAACCCACACATATCAGGTTAAAAGACTTCTTTATCACCAACCTCCAGGGTTCAGCACGCTGAACCCTGGAAATGTCACAACCGGTTTGATTATTTAGCCAGCACGCTCACCCACATCGGGCCTTTACCTACCGGATAGCGCCCCAGCGTAGTCAGCACACCGCTGGCCTGATCGATTTCACACACTTCAATATGACCAGATTTCTGACCGGCAGAAATCACGAAGCGGCCGCTGTGATCGATATTAAACCCGCGCGGCTGCTCTTCCGTTGCATGATGCCCCACCACCGCGATGCGGCTCCCGTCTGCGGCAACGCTAAAGATAGTCAGGATGCTGGCAGTGCGATCGCTCGCGTACAGGAAGCGGCCGTCCGGCGTGATATGGATATCAGCCGCCCAACGGGTGCCGGTAAAATCAGTTGGCATCGCATCCAGCGTTTGCACCAGGGTGTATTTGCCGCCGTTTTCACTGATGGAGAACACGTCTACCGTGCCGTCCAGCTCATTCACGCAGTAGGCAAACTGATGGTTTGGATGGAACGCCATATGACGCGGGCCTGCACCGGCGGCGGTCGCTACCGCCTCCTGAGCGTGTGGCGCTAATTTACCTTGCTGGCTCAGGTTGAACAGGCGGATACGATCTTCTTTCAAGCACGGCACCAGCAGCAACTGGTTGGTGGGATCGATATTCGCCGAATGCGGCGCAGTCAGGCCATCAATCTGCTGGATCGGGGCAGTGACGACGCCGTCACGGCCAATCGGGCTAACGCTGGCGCAGTTGCCGCTGTAAGAGGCGGAGAACAGATAACGGCCCTGCAAATCGGTCGAGATATGGGTCGGGCTGCCCGGCAAAGGGGCCATACCCGCTTCCTGCAACGAACCGTCTGCCTCAATGCGATAGCTGACAATGCCAAATGCCGGACGAACACCGACGTACAGATGAGTTCTGTCCGGGTGGATCGCCATCGGTTGCACCTGCCCCGGTGCATCAACCGTTTGCAACAACGCCAGCGCCCCTTGGTCGTCTAACTGCCAAACGTGGATCTGCTGGCTTTCCGGGCTGGCAACATAAACGATTTGCTTCATTTGCGCTCCTTAAGTGAGAAAGAGTAACCGGTTTCAGTTTTGCGGTTTGCTCTAGCTTACCTGACATCCGTCACATAACAACCCTTCTCAGTAGTACAGCTCAAGATGCCACTATCGCTTATTTTTATGGCTGCTTGCTGCTCTAACTAACCTGCTCTTCGAGCAGCGAATTACGCGATCGCCACTCACCAAACCTATGATGTTGCGCCTTCCTTTCTGATAAAAATGGTAAAGGCTCACCGAAGTGAGCCTGAAAAATCCAGTTCCGGTTAGGATTATTAGATAACGGTTATTTCTAACCGCTTGCCCAGCACTCTGAGCGCTGTCTCTATCGTGTCGATTTTCGTCACATGCCCGAGGTTAACGATCCGCTGCACATCCTGCGGTCGCGTCCCCAAACGGCGGGCCAATTCCGAGTTTGTCGTTCCGGTAGCCAGCATCTCGTTAAGCAACAGCACTTTAGCCGCCACGCTGGCGGGTACTTGGACAAAATCATCACCATCAGTGCTCGGCATTGGAACGGGGCGGCGATCCTCAAAGTAGAAATCAAACGCAGTGACCAGAGCGTCTAACGCCTCAGATAGCGCCTCTTCTCTGGTCGCTCCGCCCGTATGTGCTTCTGGGATATCTGGAAAGCTTACCGCCCAACCTGTTACGTCTTCTTCGAATTTTACGGGATATCGCATATTTTTTCCGGTGAACCTTCGTGAGTAACAACCAGCCCCGAAGGGCCAGTTTAATTATTGGATGCCTAGCTGCTTCAGTATTGCTCTCCGAAGCGGTTCCGATATTTCCTTCCCCGGATGTCTCGGCATCGTCGATTGCTTACCCTTGAAGTAAAGTTTTAGGTGGTTAGTACCGTTCCTGAACTCCACCCCTTGAGCCTCCAGCCACCGCCGAAACTCACTCTGCTTCACCGTCCTCCTCCTGTTTATTTCGCTTGAAACCAGAGTAAGCATTTTTGTTTATACGCACAAGAGAAAGATTAAACATTTTTGTTTATTTATGGCTGATACACAAATCTTCCTTTCAATGCACTATAAAGGCGAAGTAAACAGGCTCAAGATCATTCAGCATGTTGCGAAGCCACGTCTCACGATGCAGGCGACTGCGCGTCTGAGGCATATTCAGGTCTTGGTCTGTCATAAATAATTCTTTGATTTTATTACACTATAAATCATATTATCTCGGTTAGTTTCCTTGCCAACAACCATGAGATCGCTATGAGCTACCGTGTTATTGCCCTTGATTTAGACGGCACCCTGCTGGACAACCAGAAACGCATCTTGCCACAGTCGCTGGCAGCCCTGGCGGAAGCCCGCGCCGCCGGGATCCAGGTGGTGATCGTTACCGGCCGACACCACGTTGCCATCCATCCGTTTTATCAGGCACTGCAAATCGATACCCCTGCCATCTGCTGCAACGGCACCTATCTGTACGATTTTCAGCAGAAAAAGGTGCTGGCCGCCGATCCGCTGGCCAAGGATCAGGCCAAGCTGGTGTTGCAAATGCTGAAACAGAGCAACATCCACGGCCTGATGTATGTGGATGATGCCATGCTGTATCAGGAAACCAGCGGCCATGTGACGCGTTCGCTGGCGTGGGCGGAAACCTTGCCGCAGGATCAGCGCCCAACGCTGTTGCAGGTCAACAGTCTGGTTCAAGCTGCCGACGAGGCGCAGGCGATCTGGAAGTTCGCTACCTCGCACAACGATATCCCGGCATTGCATCGCTTTGCCGACACCGTGGAAAAAGAGCTGGGCTTGGCCTGCGAATGGTCATGGCACGATCAGGTGGATATCGCCAAAGGTGGTAACAGCAAAGGCAATCGCCTAAAACAGTGGGTAGAATCACAGGGTTTAGGTATGGATCAGGTAGTGGCATTTGGCGATAACTACAACGATTTGAGCATGCTGGAAGCCGCTGGGTTGGGCGTCGCGATGGGCAACGCCGCTGATGCGGTTAAAGAACGCGCCGATCTGACGATCGCCGATCACCTGCAACCCGGTATTGCTGAGGTGATCCGCACGCGGGTGCTTGGGCTGTAAGCTGCTTGCCTCTTCTGGCAGAAGAGGCAAGATTCAACGCCCTTCGCGGCTGATCGAAACGCTCTTGATCTGCGCATACAGCCACTGCCCTGGCCCGATCAGCAATTCGTCACGCGCCCAGGGCGTAATTCGTGCCCACAGAACGTTTTCCCCTACCGCTAACTTCACTTCCACCTGCCCATCAACATCCAGACACTCCACCACCCTTGCGGGCAGAATATTACGGATGCTGCTGTTGAGCGGCGGTTGCAGCACCAGCGAAACATCGGCGGCGTTAATGCGGATGCGTAGTTGAGTGCCGACAGGCGCATCAATACCGCTGACCCACAGCCGTTGATCGCCCAGCGCCAGCGCGGTCATGGCGTAATGTTGATGATGTTCAAGCACGCAGACGCGCAATACGCTGCTCTGATCTTCACGCTGTAACCAAGGGCGCAGTGCGCTGCTGGCCCATACCTGTTCCAGCCCGCCAAATGCACGCACCTGGCCATTATCTAGCACCATCACCTGCTCCGCCAGCCGCAGGATCTCATCCATACTGTGGCTGACGTAGAGGATCGGGATATTGACGTCCTGTGCCAACCGCTCCAGATAGGGCAACAGTTCACGCTTGCGCGGCAGATCGAGTGAGGCCAAGGGTTCATCCATCAGCAGCAGCTCCGGCGCGGTGAGCAAAGCCCGGCCGATTGCCACCCGCTGTTTTTCGCCACCAGAAAGGGTTAATGACAGGCGGTTAAGCAATGGCGCAATCCCCAGCAGTTCAACAATGCTGTCGAATTGGCTGCGCATACTGGCCGCCATGCCGTATTGCAGATTACCGCGCACGCGATAGTGCGGGAACAGGCGCGCATCCTGAAAAACGTAGCCAACGCGGCGCTTTTCCGGTGGCAGAAAGATAGCGCTGGCGGTATCCACCAGCGTGCGGCCGTTGAGCACAATGCGCCCCTGTTGCAGACGCGTCAGGCCGCCGATGGCATTGATCAGGGAGGTTTTACCCGCACCGGAAAGGCCGAAGATCGCGGTAATGCCTTGCGCGGGCAGGTTAGCCTGCACATTGAGGTTGAGATCGCCAAGCCGCTGGGAGAAATCCAGTTCTAACATCTATAGCCCCATACGCTTGCGGCCCCAGCGGGCCAGCCATTCGGAAACCATCAGGGCAGCCAAGGCGAGCACGATAGCAATCACGCACAGGCGCGCAGCGGCAGCCTCTGCGCCGGGCGTTTCTATCAGGGTATACATCGCCAATGGGATAGTGCGGGTTTCACCGGGAATATTGGAAACAAAGGTGATGGTTGCGCCAAACTCGCCCAAAGAACGGGCGAACGCCAACACCACGCCAACGATAATACCGGGCAGCGAAAGCGGCAACGTGATGGTGAAAAACACCCGCCACGGATTCGCGCCCAACGTGCGGGCGGCCTGTTCCAGGCGCGTATCCACCGCCTCCAGCGCCAACCGGATAGCACGCACCATCAGCGGGAAAGCCACCACCGCCGAAGCCAGCGCCGCACCGCGCCAGCTAAAACTGAAGCTGAAACCAAACCAGTCATATAGCCGTTCGCCGATAAAACCGCGTCGGCCCATGGCGATCAGTAACAGATAACCCACCACCACCGGCGGCAGGACCAGCGGCAGATGAATGATGCTATCCAGCAAGGATTTACCGGGGAAATGGCAACGCACCAGGATCCAGGCCATCAGAATGCCCAGCGGCAAACTGCAAATCACCGCCAGACTGGAGACTTTCAGGCTCAGCTCAACGGCTTGCCACTCATACTCGCTCAAGATCATTTACGCGGGGTGAATCCATAACGTTGGAAAATAACAGCCGCTTCCGGGCCTTGCAGATAGGTGTAGAAAGCGCTGACGCTTGGGTTTTGGCGATCCTTGACTATCGCCATCGGGTATTCAACCGGCTTATGGCTGCTTGCCGGGAATAGGCCAACCACTTTCACTTTATCACTGGCAACGGCATCGGAACCATAAACAATCCCTAATGGCGCTTCTTCACGTTCCACCAGCGCCATGGCGCTACGCACGTTGTTGGCACGCGCCAGTTTTGGCTCCAGCACGGCCCAAGCCCCCAGGTTCTGCAAGGCTTCCTTGGCGTAAAGCCCGGCCGGGACGTGATCCGGATCGCCCACCGCCAAACGGCCACCGTTGAGTAACTTGGCCCAATCGGTGGTTTTGCTGATAGCGATTTTGCTCTGTTTGGCCGATTTGGCGGCGATCAGCACCAGTTCGTTACCCAACAGGGTATAGCGGGTATCTTTCACCATCTGCTGTTTATCAATCACGTAATCCATCCACTGCTGATCGGCAGAGATAAACAGATCCGCCGGAGCCCCCTGTTCAATTTGGCGTGCCAAGGTGGATGAAGAAGCAAAAGAGGAGACCACCTGTACATCTTTGCCTTGCTGATATTGGGTGGCGATCTCCTGCAACGCGTTCGTCAGCGAAGCAGCAGCAAAAACGGTGATTTTTTCTGCCGCCGTTGCCTGTGCCACCAAACCAGCAGCCAATGCCATACCGCCAATCCACTTGGACCATTGTTGTTTCATTATTTTCTCCAGGAATGACCCTCGTTATATAAAAAATAATATAACGCAATACGGAACCTTGTCATGTGGTTTATCGGCAAAGCGAGAGGTAGCTTGAGAAACACCCGCCGAAAGACCCAGCGGGCGTCAGAGATGGGGATTAGCTGCGTTTTTCTTTTGAATGGCCGATTTTGGAGAAGACGTTAAACACTTCTGCCAGAGCATAGATCAGGCCAAGGATAACGGCCATCACGACGGGCACCATGACCACGGCAAACAACAGACTTTTCAATAATTCCAACATAGTAGCCTCACTGTACTGCTTATTTAAACGGCTGCGCAGGTTTCACTGTAAACCAAAAAGCATGCAAAAACCCCGTTATTTTAAAGACTGAGAGAAATTTAGCACCTGCGAAACGTGCTCATTTGGTGCTTTCGGCCAAATCGGCGACAATAACCTTTTAGCCGCCGATGGAACCTATCATGCAGGCCGAGATCCTCCTCACCTTAAAACTCCAGCAGAAACTGTTCGCCGATCCGCGCCGCATTGCGCTGCTTAAACAGGTTGAGCATACCGGTTCGATCAGCCAAGGGGCCAAGCTGGCGGGCATCAGCTATAAAAGCGCCTGGGATGCCATCAACGAAATGAATCAGTTGGCGGAACAGACGGTGGTAGAACGCGCGACCGGCGGTAAAGGCGGAGGCGGTGCGCAGGTAACGCACTACGGCCAGCGGCTGATCCAGCTTTACGATCTGCTGGGCCAGATCCAGCAAAAAGCCTTTGACGTGCTGCAACAGGACAACCTGCCGCTCGACAGCCTGCTGGCGGCGATCGCCCGTTTCTCATTGCAGACCAGCGCCCGCAATCAGTTCTTCGGCACCGTGATTGAACGCGATCACCAGCAGGTGCAGCAACATATCAGCCTGCTGCTGGCCGATGGCCACACCCGCTTGACCGCCGCCGTCACCCAGCAAAGTGCCGATCGGCTGCTCCTGGCCCCTGGGAAAGAGGTGCTGGCGCTGATTAAAGCCCCTTGGGTCAAACTCAACACCGATCCGGCGCTGAACGGGCTGGCCGACAATGCGCTGGAAGGCACGGTGGCCAGCATTCAGCCAGGCAGCGAACACAGCGAGGTGCTGGTAACGCTGAAAGGAGGCGAAACCCTGTGCGCTACCATCGGCAATCAAGAATTGGCACAGCTAAAGCTGAGCGCTGGCTCGGCGGTACACGCCTTATTCAATGCCGATCGGGTGATTGTTGCCACGTTGTGTTAAGCGCAACATGATGTTGCAGTATTGTCGATTGACATCTTTTCCCTGTGCGCCTATTTCTAAAGCAAATAATTGCAGAACAGGGAATAAATGATGTCGTTGTTGCACATTTCGCAAGGTTCATTTCGTTTAAGCGATACTCGCACGTTGCAGCTCGATCAACTGGAGATTAAATCCGGCGACAGTTGGGCGTTTGTCGGTGCCAATGGCAGCGGTAAATCGGCTCTGGCGCGCGCGTTGGCGGATGAATTGATATTACTGCAAGGCGAACGTCACAGCGATTTTCACCGCGTGATACGGATTTCGTTCGAGCAATTGCAAAAGCTGGTCAGCGATGAGTGGCAACGCAACAATACCGACCTGCTCAGCCCCGACGAAGACGATACCGGCCGTACCACCGCAGAAATCATTCAGGAAGAAGTGCAGGATCCGGCACGTTGCCAGCAATTGGCTGCACAGTTTGGCATTATTCCCCTGCTTTCACGCCGTTTCAAGTATCTGTCCACTGGCGAAACGCGTAAAACGCTGCTGTGCCAAGCCCTGATGCCGCAGCCGGACTTGTTGATCCTCGATGAACCCTTCGATGGCCTGGACGTCAACTCACGGGCTCAACTCGCTACGCTGTTGGGAACACTTGCACAGCAAGGCTATACGCTAGTGCTGGTGCTCAACCGTTTTGATGAGATCCCGGATTTTATTCAGCAGGTCGGCGTTTTGGCAGACTGTACCCTTACCAGCCAGGGGCCGCGTGAGCAAGTGATGGCCGACGCGCTGGTCGCTCAGTTGGCACACAGCGAGAATCTCAGCGGCCTGACGCTGCCAGAAACCGAGGATCCGACGCAGAAAACCACGCTGCCAGCCGAGCAACCGTTGATCGTGCTGCGCGATGGCGTGGTGAGTTATAACGATCGCCCGATCCTCAACCAGCTCAGTTGGCAGGTGAATCCCGGCGAGCACTGGCAGATCGTCGGCCCGAACGGTGCGGGTAAATCCACGCTGCTAAGCCTGATTACCGGCGATCATCCACAGGGCTACAGCAACGATCTGACGCTGTTCGGCCGCCGACGCGGCAGCGGTGAAACCATCTGGGACATCAAGCGCCATATCGGTTACGTCAGCAGCAGCCTGCATCTGGATTACCGCATCAGTTCCAGCGTGCGTAACGTAATCCTGTCAGGCTTTTTCGATTCGATCGGTATCTATCAGGCGGTTTCCGATCGCCAGCAAAAGCTGACCACCCAATGGCTGAGTCTGCTCGGGCTTGGCGGGGTGCAAGGTGATGCGCCATTCCATAGCCTTTCCTGGGGTCAACAGCGGCTGGCGCTGATCGCCCGCGCGCTGGTTAAACACCCGGCGCTGCTGATCCTTGATGAGCCCTTGCAGGGGCTGGATCCGCTGAACCGCCAACTGGTGCGGCGCTTTATCGATGTCCTGATTCAGCAAGGTGCTACCCAACTGCTGTTTGTTTCGCACCACGCCGAAGATGCGCCGCAATGCATCACCCACCGCCTGACGTTTGTTGCTGAAGGTGACGGTTATCGCTATCAGTACGATACGCTGGCATAAACTTCCTACGGATGAGGGCTAGCCCCTCATCCGGTGACATATTCGGCAACACTTCCCCGCAGCACATCACACTTAGCCTTTTATCATAAAGGTATGCAGAGTGATTTTCTGGAGAGGATATGTCCGCCGCACTGATTATTATTGACCTGATTGAAGACTTGGCCGGCCCGAAAGGGCGGGCCAATCACTGCCGTGAACAGTTGGTAACGCAGGATATTATCGCCCACACCAATGCGGCTGCCGCTTACGCGCGGGTGCGCAAAATTCCGGTCATCTGGGTACGGGTCGGTTTTGCCGATGACTATCACGATATTCCGCCCCATTCACCGTTGTTCAACCACCTGAAACACATCGGCGCGCTGCGTTTAAGCAACGGGGGTTGCCACTGGCTGAAAGGGCTGGAGGTAAAACCAGAGGATTTGCAGTTCGAAAAAAAAGCAACTTCGGCCTTTGCCGGTAACAATTTGTTAGCGTGGTTACAGCAACACCGCTGCCATCATTTGTTGCTGGGCGGCATCAGTACGTCACTGGCGATCGAAAGCACCGCGCGGCAAGCACACGATAATGGTTTCCAGGTCACGGTATTACAAGATCTCTGCACGGCACCAACGGAAGATATTCACCAGCAAAGCCTGGAGACGTTGCAAAACCTCGGCAGAGTCATACGTTCGCAAGCCTGGATGCAGGGCTGAATGCCGGTTTGCTCCTGCTACCATTGACGAGCAAGAGGGGGTAACGCCTCGATTTAATAGCAGTTTTCATCGCTGTCCTAGCCATTACATTAATTTCCCTGTGCTACTATCCCGGTTAGCACTCATTTCACAAGTCACTAACACGCCGAACCTTCGGCATTGGGTGTGGTGTTTCTAGATAAAGGGATAGCAACTATGTGGGGCGTACTTTCGGCTTCATTGTTTTTTTTACCGTTTAATCGGCTGCTTGCCTGGGCCGTTTTGGCCGCCGCTGTGGGGATGGGGATCTACCATCACATTCTCACGCCACTCAGCCTGGCTTGTCTGGCACCGATCGCCCTTGCGGTCTGGCTGCATCACCAATACCGCGAGCAGCGCGCTGTCGCACTCATTCTGGAAATCTTTCTGGTTGCCTGTTCTCTGGCGCTGTTTTCTCACCTGATACCGGGCTTCAACAACCCGTTGATGGTCGTACAGGAAAAAGTCGGGCCACTGAGTGCGCCCTATTCCCTGTATTACAACTTCGACAAAGCGTTAGTGCCCTTCCTGCTGTTTGCCTGCCTGCCGACGCTGTTTAATGCTGGCAAGGCCGACAAACAGGTCGGTGTCAGCGCCTGGGTAATTCTGGCGTTGGCGGTTCCAGCACTGTTGCTGCTGGCCGTCGCGCTCGGCGGCCTGAAGATTGAGCTGCATATGCCGCCGTGGATCCTGGCATTCATGATGGCCAATCTGTTTTTTGTTTCTCTGGCCGAAGAAGCGCTATTCCGTGGCTATTTGCAGCAACGCATACGCCAGTGGATCGGCGCTTATCCAGCGCTAATTATCACTGCCCTGCTGTTTGGTGCCGCGCACTTTGCCGGTGGGATGCTAATGGTGGCATTCGCTACGCTGGCCGGGGTGATTTATGGCCTAGCCTGGATGTGGAGCGGCCGCCTGTGGGTGCCGATTACTTTCCACTTTGGCCTCAATCTGACCCATCTGCTGTTCTTCACCTATCCTTTGTATCAGCATCCATAGCCTTGCTGTTCGGCAGGTTTTCCCTGCCGAACAATAGAATGAAAGCGTTACCACACACTCTCTTTTCTTTGGCTTCAATCTGCTGCTAGTCCGTTTGTTATTGAGAAACCCGGCCAATGTAAACGATTCCATTATTGGCGATGGATCACCTTTTTATCTTCGCGGGCATGCTATCTTTTCCCCCATTATTTCCGCAATGCGTTGAGTCACAATCGGCCACGTAAACAGTGAAAGCGATTACATAACACCGCACAGGTAGATGAAGGAAGCGTTATGCCCGATTTTAACCCTATCGATCACCCACATCGCCGTTTCAACCCGCTTACGGGTCAGTGGGTGCTGGTGTCTCCGCACCGGGCCAAGCGCCCATGGCAGGGCCAGCAAGAAGCACCCGCGCAGGAAACCTTACCTGCACACGATCCCGACTGTTTTCTGTGCCCCGGTAATCAGCGCGTTACCGGCGATAAAAACCCTGATTACCCAGGCACCTACGTTTTCACCAATGATTTTGCCGCGCTGATGCCCGATACACCGCTAGCACCAGAGAACCCCGATCCGCTGATGCGCTGCCAAAGCGCACGCGGCATCAGCCGAGTGATCTGTTTCTCGCCCGATCACAGTAAAACGCTGCCGCAGCTCTCATTACCGGCGCTGGAACAGGTGATCGCCACCTGGCAGGCGCAAACCGCCGATCTGGGTCGCATTTATCCCTGGGTACAGGTGTTTGAAAACAAAGGGGCGGCGATGGGGTGTTCGAACCCCCATCCGCACGGCCAGGTATGGGCCAACAGCTTCCTGCCCAACGAGGCCGAACGCGAAGATCGCCTGCAACAGGACTATTTCCAACAGCACCACTCCCCTTTGTTGGTGGACTATGCACGGCGTGAACTGGCCGATGGCAGCCGAACCGTGGTGGAAACTGAGCACTGGCTGGCGGTGGTGCCTTACTGGGCGGCGTGGCCGTTCGAAACCCTGCTGTTGCCGAAAGCGGCGGTGCAACGCCTCACCGATCTCACGCCAGCGCAAAGTGGCGATCTGGCGATCGCCCTGAAGAAACTCACCAGCCGCTACGACAATCTGTTCCAATGCTCCTTCCCGTATTCGATGGGCTGGCACGGTGCACCGTTTAACGCTGCCGATAACCGCCATTGGCAACTGCATGCCCATTTCTACCCGCCGCTGCTGCGCTCCGCTTCGGTACGCAAATTTATGGTGGGCTACGAAATGCTGGCGGAAACCCAGCGCGATCTCACCGCAGAACAGGCCGCAGAACGCCTGCGCGCCGTCAGTGACATTCATTACTGTGAAGCCGGAGTGAAATAATGAGCCTCAAAAATACTACCCAAACCCTCTTTGCCCAACACTTTGGCTATGCACCTACCCTCACCATTCAGGCTCCGGGCCGGGTAAACCTGATTGGCGAGCACACCGATTACAACGACGGTTTTGTGCTGCCCTGTGCCATCGATTACCAAACGGTAATTAGCTGTGCCCCGCGCAGCGATCGCCAGATCCGCGTGCTGGCCGCCGACTACGACAATCAACAGGATCTGTTCTCGCTGGATGCCCCTATCGTCAGCCACCCAGAGCTGCGCTGGGCCGACTACGTGCGTGGGGTGATCAAACATCTGCAACTGCGCAATGCCCGTTTTGGCGGTGCCGATCTGGCGATCAGCGGTAATGTGCCGCAAGGGGCCGGGCTCAGTTCTTCAGCCTCGCTAGAAGTGGCGGTCGGCCAGGCAATACAAGCGCTGTATCAGTTGCCGCTCGACGGTGTGGCTCTGGCGTTGAACGGCCAGGAAGCCGAGAACCAGTTTGTCGGCTGTAACTGCGGCATTATGGATCAGTTGATATCCGCCCTGGGTAAACAGGATCATGCGTTGCTGATCGATTGCCGTTCGCTGGAAACGCGTGCGGTGCCGATGCCGAAAAACGTGGCGGTGGTGATCATCAACTCCAATGTGAAACGGGGATTGGTCGACAGCGAATACAATACCCGTCGCAAGCAGTGTGAAGAAGCGGCGCGCTTCTTTGGCGTTAAAGCGCTGCGTGATGTCAGCCCGGAGCTATTCTTCCCAATCCAGCACGAACTGGATCCTATCGTAGCCAAGCGGGCGCGCCATGTGATCAGCGAGAATGAACGCACACTGGCCGCTGCCGATGCGCTGGCCGCAGGCGATCTCAAACTGATGGGGAAACTGATGGCTGAATCACACGCCTCCATGCGTGATGACTTCGAAATTACCGTTCCGCCAATCGATAAGTTGGTTGAGATCGTTAAAAAAGCCATTGGCGATCGCGGTGGCGTACGAATGACCGGCGGCGGTTTCGGCGGCTGTATCGTGGCGCTGATGCCGCTGGATTTGGTGGAGCCGGTACGCGCAGCGGTAGCTCGGGAATATCCGCTGCAAACCAATGGCCTGCAAGAAACCTTCTACGTTTGTAAAGCATCGCAAGGAGCGGGCCCATGCTGACCGATTCACTCTCAAACGCCCCCGACGGCCAGCCGTTTACTCTCACTACCCTGCGTAATGCCGGGGGTATGACGGTTACGCTGATGGACTGGGGCGCAACCTGGCTTTCCGCCGTGCTGCCGCTCAAATCGGGTGAAAACCGTGAGTTGCTGCTCGGCTGCAAAACACCGGCGGATTATCTGCATCAAAGTGCCTATCTGGGGGCAACCGTTGGCCGCTATGCCAACCGCATCGCTTATGCCAGCTTGCCGATCGACGGCAAACCGCATCCGTTGGTGGCTAATCAGGGAGAACACCAGTTACACAGCGGGCCAGAAGGTTTCCACGCCCGCCGCTGGCAGATCGTGGCGCAAAATGAGCAACAGGTGGTGTATCAGTTGCATTCCGCAGATGGCGATCAGGGCTTCCCTGGCAATCTGGACGTTACGCTGACCTATCGGCTGACCGCCGATAACCGGTTGGAGATTGGCTATCAGGCTCAGGTTGACCGCGCCTGCCCGGTCAACTTGACCAATCATGCCTACTTCAATCTGGATGGCGCGGGCCACGATGCGCGCCAGCAGCGCTTGCAACTGTTCGCTGACCGCTATCTGCCGGTAGACAGCGAAGGCATCCCCAGTGCCGGTTTGACCGAGGTTGCAGGCACCGGAATGGATTTTCGCCAGCCGAAAACGCTATTGCAGGATTTTTTGCGCGATCGCGATCAGCAGCGGGTCAAAGGCTATGACCATGCCTACTTGCTGCACCGCACCTGTAGCGCGCTGGAAAACCCAGCGGCGCATCTGTGGTCGGCCGACGGCAAAGTCGAGTTAACCGTATTTACCAGTGCGCCAGCGCTGCAACTGTACAGCGGCAATTATCTGGCTGGCACGCCAGCGCGTGATGGCGGCACTTACGCCAGCTATGCCGGTGTGGCCTTGGAAAGTGAGTTCTTGCCCGACAGCCCGAATCATCCAGAATGGCCACAGCCGAGCTGTTGGCTGCAACCCGGCCAGCGTTATCAGAGCGCCACGCATTATCAGTTTAATCCTATTTGACCCGCCACGCCCCTCGCCACGCGGCAAGGGGCGGTATCGATATCGAATTCCCCTTCCATCCCGTCGGTAGTGATCTTTCCTTATTCCAAAGCCAGGACTAGAATCAGACAGCGGTGATAAGCACAACCTATTGTGCTTAGTCATAATTTTCGGCCATCCAGGCCGGTTAATAGCTGAAGGAACACCTATGCGTCTGATTACTGCACTTCCATTACTGGCAGGTTTAATGCTGAGCACCAATCTGATGGCTGCCGATACCGCAGCAAAAACGCCTTCACCGGCGCAGGCTGCCCAGCAGAAACGCATGACCGATTGTAATCAACAGGCCTCCAGCCAATCGCTGAAAGGTTCTGACCGTACCACCTTCATGAGCAGTTGCCTGAAGTCCGAAGGACACAAAACGGAAAAAGCCCTCACCCCACAACAGCAGAAAATGAAAAACTGCAACGCTGAAGCCTCGCAAAAGAGCCTGAAAAGCGATGAGCGTAAAGCCTTTATGAGCAACTGCCTGAAAAAATCAGCCTGATCGCATTAACTCTTCGGCGTGTTTGAGTTTCTCTCATTCACGCCGTTGCCTCTTCCCCCCACTTTCCCTGCTTTCCTCCTATGCCTTGTGGCAAGAAATTGACTATGGTTAAACCAGATGCCCAACAGTTCAAGTAGCCGGGTATATCGATTGCCGAGCCACCGGCCGCAGTAATATAATGATTCGCGTTATCATTCAATTATCAGATTATTGAGGAGTTAAGCTATGGCTGTAACCAAGCTGGTTCTGGTGCGTCACGGCGAAAGCCAGTGGAACAATGAAAACCGCTTCACCGGTTGGTATGATGTTGATCTGTCCGACAAAGGCCGCAGCGAAGCGCAGGCAGCAGGTAAACTGCTGAAAGATGAAGGTTTCGCTTTCGACTTCGCTTACACCTCCGTGCTGAAGCGCGCTATCCATACTCTGTGGAACATTCTGGATGAACTCGATCAGGCTTGGCTGCCGACCGAAAAATCCTGGAAATTGAACGAACGCCATTACGGCGCGTTGCAAGGCTTGAACAAATCTGAAACCGCTGAAAAATACGGCGATGAGCAGGTGAAACAATGGCGTCGTGGTTTTGCCGTGACGCCGCCAGAGTTGAGCAAAGATGACGAGCGCTACCCTGGCCACGATCCGCGCTATGCGCAACTGACCGATAAAGAGTTACCAACCACCGAGAGCCTGGCGCTGACTATCGATCGCGTGATCCCTTACTGGAACGCAGAAATCCTGCCGCGCATTAAAAGCGGTGAACGCGTGATCGTAGCAGCACACGGCAACTCGCTGCGTGCCCTGGTGAAATATCTGGATAATCTGAGCGAGGATGAAATCCTTGAGCTGAACATCCCAACCGGCGTGCCGCTGGTGTATGAGTTCGACGAGAATTTTAAACCGATTAAACGTTACTATCTGGGTAATGCCGATGAGATCGCCGCCAAAGCGGCTGCGGTAGCTAACCAGGGCAAAGCGAAATAATGATTCGCTGCTGAAGGCAAAAAGCCCTCGGTTTCTGGCCGAGGGCTTCTTTTTTAGCTGTTGCCGGGAATTAACTGCGGCGCGCCTTCACCGCTGCGGCCAGTTCACGCAAGGCGGTTTCGGTATCTTCCCAACCAATGCAAGCATCGGTAACGCTCTTACCGTAAACCAGCGGTTCGCCGCTTTCCAGGTTCTGATTCCCTTCCACCAGGTGGCTTTCGATCATCACACCGATAATGGCTTTTTCACCGCCGCGGAGCTGTTTGCAGACGTCTGCATTGACCTCCATCTGTTTCTTAAACTGTTTACTGCTGTTGGCATGGCTGAAATCGATCATCACCAGCGCTGGCAAGCCCGCTTTCGCCAGCCCTTCTTTCACTTCTTTGACATGTGCCGCGCTGTAGTTTGGCTCTTTACCACCGCGCAGGATGATATGGCAATCGCCGTTACCACCGGTATTAACAATCGCCGAATGGCCCCATTTGGTGACAGACAGGAAACAGTGTGGCGCGCCAGCGGCGTTGATCGCGTCAATTGCCACTTTGATGGTGCCGTCGGTACCATTCTTGAACCCTACCGGGCAAGACAGGCCGGAAGCCAGCTCGCGGTGCACCTGGGATTCGGTGGTGCGCGCACCGATAGCGCCCCAGCTCATCAGATCCGCCAGATATTGCGGGGTGATCATATCGAGGAATTCACCCGCCGCAGGCAAGCCGCTATCGTTGATGTCCAGCAGCAGTTTACGTGCCAAACGCAGGCCGTCGTTGATCTGGAAGCTGTTGTCCATCTGCGGATCGTTGATCAGCCCTTTCCAGCCAATGGTAGTGCGTGGTTTTTCGAAGTAAACACGCATCACCACTTCCAACTCACCGCTCAGTTCCTGCCGCAGTTTCAGCAGACGGGCCGCGTACTCTTTTGCCGCTTTGGTATCGTGAATCGAGCAGGGGCCGATCACCACCAGCAGGCGATCGTCATTGCCACGAAGGATTTTGTGAATCGAATTGCGCGCCTGCGACACCGTCTCCGCTGCCTGTTCGCTGGCCGGAAACTTCTCCAGCAGGGCCACAGGTGGCAGGAGTTCCTTAATTTCTTTAATGCGTAAATCGTCGTTTTGGTAATTCATAACTTTTCCATTCGGTATCGAGAGGTGTATTTCGCAGCATTCAGCATGAGATCCCAACAATCTAGCCTGTGAAACTGGCGCTGTAAATCACCTTTGGCGTGGCAAATGCGGCAAATGCGGGCGATCGCCGTATTCTTCCTGTGAGAGGCGGTATGGCGTTTCTACCAAATGCAGCCAGTAGTGGATATCTGAATGCCGTTCATCGCCATAGCAAGCTTGCTGCTCAACCTGTTTGGCTTGTGGCGGCTGTATCGCTCCAGCTTGTGTGATTACCAAGTATTTTGAACTCAGAGGGCCAGCCTCTGAGTTCTCATTGCGGCATTATGCTGCGGAAGATAATGGCCGCGAATGATTCCGGGAAGCACTGCGGATCCACAACCAGGAGCCGTTGAGTGCAATCAGCGTCAGAATAACATACTCCAGCGCCATCGCGTAAACCCCCTGGTAGGCAAAGATTGCCACACTGATCACATCAATCACCACCCACAGTAACCAGTTCTCAACGTATTTGCGCGTCATCAGGATCATCGCCGCAATCGACAACACCATCATCGTTGAATCCCAGAATGGGAAGGCATCCGGCTGTAGTTCTGGCATTTGCACGCTAAGGCCAAGTGCCTGCATCACCGTTACCGCGATCTGCGTCAGATAAGCAAATACGCGATCGATATTAAAGGTCATTAAGGCAATACCAACGATGCATAGCGCGCCCCACATCAACGCCTTAGGCAACGATAGCCAGCGGATCTTCAGTTCGGCCTGATTGTCCTGCGTCTGGCGGCTCCAGGCATACCAGCCGTAAATATTGGCCACGAAGAAAAACAGTTGCAACAGCAGGCTGGCATAAAGCTGGATCTGGAAAAAGATGACGGCAAACAGCGTCACGTTAATCAGACCAAACAGGTAGTTGATGATTTTCTCTTTGCTGGCATACCAGATGCACAGCAAGCCAAATAGCGTGCCGATGGCTTCAATCCATGACAAATCGTAACCCCCTGCGCCAAGCGGAATGTGAACCAAAATATTGCTGGTACTAAAAAAACTCATCTCGCTATCCTTATCAAACGGCTAATCGGCAATCAGGCATTCCCTTTCACCAGCATCTTCAACTGTGCGGCAAACGCCAGCATACGGTTGAGCGGGATCAGCGCTTTTTCACGCACTGCGCCATCAACAAAAATTTCATGCTGGGCACCGCCCTGTTCCAACCCTTCGGCAATCGCTTTCAGGCCGTTCATCGCCATCCACGGGCAATGAGCGCAACTGCGGCAGGTTGCCCCTTCGCCAGCCGTCGGAGCCTCAAACAGTTCTTTGCCTGGGCAAGCCTGCTGCATCTTGTAGAAAATACCGCGATCGGTGGCGACAATCAGTTGCTGATTTGGCAACGTTGTTGCCGCCTGAATCAGTTGGCTGGTAGAACCCACGGCATCGGCCAGATCGACAACCGCCTGGGGCGACTCCGGGTGCACCAATATCGCAGCCTCTGGGTATAGCGCCTTCATGCGTATCAGCGCCTGGGTTTTAAACTCGTCATGAACGATACAAGCGCTCTGCCAGCACAGCACATCTGCGCCAGTCTGCTTCTGTACATAGTGGCCAAGATGACGGTCAGGTGCCCAGATGATTTTCTCACCCAAACTGTCGAGATGTTCTATCAGCTCAACCGCGATACTGGAGGTCACCACCCAATCAGCGCGCGCTTTTACGGCTGCCGAGGTGTTGGCATAAACCACAACGGTACGATCCGGATGGCTATCGCAAAACGCGTTGAACTCCGCCTCTGGGCAACCGAGATCGAGCGAACACTCGGCGTTCAGCGTCGGCATCAGTACCTGCTTTTCCGGGCTGAGGATCTTGGCAGTTTCCCCCATAAAACGCACCCCGGCGACTAACAGGGTTGAAGCCGGATGATTGCTGCCAAAACGCGCCATCTCAAGTGAATCCGCCACGCAGCCACCGGTTTCTTCTGCCAGTGCCTGGATCTCGGGATCGGTATAGTAGTGGGCTACCATTACCGCATCACGCTGTTTGAGCAAGGTTTTGATTTTTTGCCGATAGAAAGCCTTCTCGGCTACGTCCAACGGCACCGGTTTCGGCGGGAAAGGATACACCGCCGCGTTGATATCAAACATTTCACTCATCGCTATCATCTCTGTGCTAGGCTGTTCGTCTGCTTATCAGGCGATATCTTGCCCCCTGCAAACACCTTCGTTTTATATACTAAACAAAATACCTAAAATTGAGTGAGAAGTCGCTGATATTTTTAATTTATAGTGGTTATTGTTTAATGGATTAAAATTCTGCAAGAGTAAGACAGGGGGTTGAAAGAGATAAAGCTGTGGATTGTAATGTGGGATACTTAAACTGAATATCAGACCGTTGGGTTTGAAAGAAGATGTGAAGGATCTTTAAGATTGGTGGGTCGTGCAGGATTACTCGGCTTCGCCTCGCCCTTCGGGCCATCGCTGGCGCGATGTTGTCTCGCTTCGCTCGACCCGAACCTTTACGGTTCTCATCCTTTACGATTCTACTCTTTGCCAATTCATCAAGAATTGGTGGGTCGTGCAGGATTCGAACCTGCGACCAATTGATTAAAAGTCAACTGCTCTACCAACTGAGCTAACGACCCGCAGAAGTGGTGGGTGATGACGGGCTCGAACCGCCGACCCCCTCCGTGTAAAGGAGATGCTCTACCAACTGAGCTAATCACCCACTGCTGTGGTTTACTACTGAATTTCTTTTTCGCTCGACTCGAACCTTTACGGTTCTCATCCTTTACGATTCCACTCTTTGCCAATTCATTAAGAATTGGTGGGTCGTGCAGGATTCGAACCTGCGACCAATTGATTAAAAGTCAACTGCTCTACCAACTGAGCTAACGACCCATTGCTGTGGTTTACTACTGAATTTCTCTCTTGCCCTATTCCACTTTTTACCAATTCATCAAGAATTGCTGGGTCGTGCAGGATTACTCGGCTTCGCCTCGCCCTTCGGGCCATCGCTCGCGCGATGTTGTCTCGCTTCGCTCGACTCGAACCTTTACGGTTCTCATCCTTTACGATTCCACTCTCTACCAACTCATTAAGAATTGGTGGGTCGTGCAGGATTACTCGGCTTCGCCTCGCCCTTCGGGCCATCGCTCGCGCGATGTTGTCTCGCTTCGCTCGGCTCGAACCTTTACGATTCTCATCCTTTACGATTCCACTTTTTACCAACTCATTAAGAATTGGTGGGTCGTGCAGGATTCGAACCTGCGACCAATTGATTAAAAGTCAACTGCTCTACCAACTGAGCTAACGACCCACTGTTGTGGTTTACTACTGAACCGCGTGAAGAACTTTCTCTTCCAATCCATTAAGAATTGGTGGGTCGTGCAGGATTACTCGGCTTCGCCTCGCCCTTCGGGCCATCGCTTGCGCGATGTTGTCTCGCTTCGCTCGGCTCGAACCTTTACGGTTCTCATCCTTTACGATTCCACTCTCTACCAACTCATTAAGAATTGGTGGGTCGTGCAGGATTCGAACCTGCGACCAATTGATTAAAAGTCAACTGCTCTACCAACTGAGCTAACGACCCACTGTCGTGGTTTACTGCTGATTAATACAGAATGGAAAATCCGTATCGAAGAAAACTGGAGTGGCAAACAGGATTACTCAGCTTCACATCGCTTTACTTACTATCGCTTACGCGATGCTTTTTCGCTAATGCTTGGCTTGCACCTGCGGCCAATTGATTTGAAGTCAACTGCTCTACTTAACGAAGCTAACGACCCAATTTCCTTGCTGCTTTAACATCTTGCAAGATGTCTTGGCAACGGCGGCATATATTACTAATTTATCTTGGCAGCGCAACCTAAATTTTGGCGCAATAGGTTCAACTGCTTGTTCTTCACGCGAATGAGCCCAGAAATCGGTCAAAACGACTAAGTTCTGGGCTCAGTTTTTATTTACAGGCTGGCTGCGCGTTTCTTTGCCTGCTTGGCCGCATCGCTGGTTGGGTAGGATTTGATCACCTGCTGGTAAACAGCTTTGGCTTTATCAACCTGGCCTTTTTCCTGCATGATCACCCCAACTTTAAACATAGCGTCCGGTGACTTGGGTGACTTGGGAAAACTCTTCACCACCACCGCATAATAGTAAGCCGCATCTTCCTTCTTACCCTTGTTGTAGAACAACTGACCGAGCCAATAGTTAGCATTAGGTTGGTAAGTAGACTTTGGGTATTGCTTTATGAAAGCTTGGAAAGCGGAGATCGCCTGATCGTACTGTTTTTTTTCCAGCGCTAATGAAACAGCAGCATTGTAGTCGCTGTTTTCATCACCGGTACTCGCCGGAGTGGCTGCCGCTGCCACAGGTGCACTACTGGCACTGTCAGCGGGCGCAGCCGTAGCTGCGGCACCACCTGCTGCTGCATCTGTGGAATTCTGTGCGCCACCCTGGCTGAGGCTATCCATCTGCTGATAGATCTGTTTCTGGCGTTCAACCACCTGATTCAACTGATATTGGCTTTCCTGGATCTGCCCACGGAGAGTATCAATATCACGCTGATTATCAGAGAGTTGTTGCTGGAGTTGATTTAAAAGCTGGCCCTGAGCATTACTGATGCGCTCAAGAGAAGTGACACGGTCTTCGACCGAGCCGGAGCCGACATTACTGATTGGCGCTTGGGCAGTAGCGGCCCATGGGACCGCTACGCCAACCAGTAACGACAGACCCAACAGATGACGTCTGAAGTTACTGTTCATGCGATTCTCTTAGTAAACCAGAACGGCACGACGGTTTTTAGCCCAAGCCGCTTCGTCGTGGCCCAGTACTGCTGGTTTTTCTTTACCGTAAGAAACGATAGAGATCTGGTCAGCAGAAACGCCTTTACCTTGCAGGTACATTTTAACTGCGTTAGCACGACGCTCGCCCAGAGCGATGTTGTACTCTGGCGTGCCGCGCTCATCCGCATGGCCTTCAACGGTCACTTTGTAGGATGGATTGCTACGCAGGAATGCAGCGTGCGCATCCAGCATCTGAGAGAACTCAGAGCTGATGTCGTATTTGTCCAGACCGAAGTAAACAATGTTGTTCCTCTGCAGTTCTTGCATCTGCAGACGAGCTTGTTCTTCAGAAGACAGGTTGCTGCTGCCATTTTCTGTACCAGTGCCAGCGCCGAGCATACCAGATTGGTCGTTGTTTGCGCTTTTGTTAGAACTACAGGCCGCCACAGCCAGAACTGGCAGTGCCAGCAGTAAAGCTTTCAGCACTTTGTTCAGTTGCATTTCTTTGATCCTTTTATAGTTTGCTATACATATTTTACACATGCATCACAGATACGGCGACCAGGCAGGTGATTTGACCTGTCCATCGGTTGCCGGAAGACGCGCTTTGAAACGCCCATCAGTCGATACCAACTGCAGGACGGAGCCCATACCTTGCGTGGAGCTATAAATCACCATGGTACCGTTTGGTGCAATACTTGGTGTTTCATCCAGTTGTGTGTTCGTTAATACTTGAACCGCTCCCGAAGTGAGATCTTGTTTGGCGATATGCTGAGCACCACTGTTGGAACTCACCATCACCAGGAACTTGCCATCCGGGCTCACATCAGAGTTCTGATTCTGAGCACCTTCCCAAGTCAGGCGTTGTGGAGCACCGCCGCTTGCGCTGATTTTATAAATCTGAGGACGCCCACCCTGATCGGAGGTATACGCCAGCGATTGGCCATCAGGGAACCAGCTAGGTTCGGTGTTATTGCTGCGGCCATCGGTGATCTGGCTGATCTGGCCAGAACCCAGGTTCATCACGTACAGATGCAGGCTACCGCTCTTGGAGAGAGCAAATGCCAGGCGACTGCCGTCTGGTGAGAATGCAGGGGCACCGTTATGACGTGGGAAAGAAGCTACCTGTTGGATAGCACCGTTAGCCAGAGTCTGAATAACCAGCGCTGAACGGCCACTTTCAAAGGTCACATAAGCCAGTTTGCTACCATCTGGTGACCAGGCTGGCGACATTAATGGTTCTGGTGAGCGGTGCACTACAAACGTATTGAAGCCGTCATAGTCTGATACGCGCACCTCATACGGGAATTGCCCACCGTTGGTCTGCACCACATAGGCGATGCGGGTACGGAACGCACCTTTGATACCGGTCAGCTTTTCAAACACTTCATCACTGGCGGTATGAGCAGAATAACGCAACCATTGCTTGGTCACTTTATACTGGTTCTGTGCCAGAACGGTGCCTGGAGAGCCTGAGGTATCTACCAGTTGGTAGGAGATCAGATAGCTGCCATCAGCGCCAGGTTGCACCTGACCGACAACCACGGCGTCGATGCCCAACGCAGTCCAAGCCGCTGGCGTCACTTCAGACGCAGTGCTCGGTTGCTGCGGCATACGTGCCACATCAATAGGGTTGAATTTGCCGCTGTTGCGTAGATCTGCGCCGACAATCTGACCAATATCTTCTGGAGGCGTGCCTGGACCCGCCCATTTAAATGGCACCACCCCAATCGGGCGAGCAGAGTCGACCCCTTGGGTGATTTCAATGCGAACTTCCGCGTGCAGCACGGATGCCCACAGGACTAACAAACCTAACATTACTCGAAATGCCTGCTTCATCTCATCTCCCTTATCCAGGCGGGATGCCCGCGATAAATTAGCAGAATTTTAACAAACCAACGCAAACAAAACTACGTTTACCCAAAGAATCCAGAGCTTTCAACCAACAACGCTGCAAACAGAGAAACAATGGGTAAAATCCCTGTTGGTTACCTTAGTACATCCTTGCGTTTTACTCAGTTATAACAACCATTACTGTGGCTTAAATGTAAGAGGAGCATTCTTAAACGCTTCATACACGGCCTGAGTAGGTGGTTTAGGAATCCGAGCCTGTTTAGCCGCAGCAATTGCAGCCTGACACAATGCAGGATCTCCACCTTCAGCCTTAACGTCAATCAGCAAACCATCTGGAGCCAATTTAATACGCAAATCACAGGTTCTACCCTTGTATAAATCAGCATCGTAAAACTTGCTCTGTATTGCAGAAGTAATCTGCCCTAGGTAGCCATTAATCTCAGCACCACTTGCCCCCGCAGCTTTGGCATTACCCTGCCCTGCTGGTTTACCGTCGCCTTTTGCTTTAGCACCGCCACCTTTCGGCGCGTTTTTACCATCCGCCAAATCACCAAACAAGTCGTCCACGTCAGCAGACTGTTTAGCCGCCTCTGCCGCTGCCTTCTTCTTGGCATCTGCCGCTTTCTTGGCTTCCGCCGCCTTCTCAGCAGCAGCGGCTTTTTTCGCTTCCTCTGCTGCCGCTTTCTTCTCGGCATCAGCAGCAGCTTTTTTCTCGGCAGCTTCAGCCGCTTTCTGTTCAGCTGCGGCGGCGGCCTCTTTCTTCGCCTCTTCCGCCTGCTTCTTGGCGACCGCGACGGCGGCAGCTTCTTTCTTGGCTTCCGCTTCTGCTTTCTTCTGTGCGTCTGCCTGAGCCTTGGCTATTTTATCCGCCTCGGCTTTGGCTTTTGCCGCAGCTTGTTCAGCCGCTTTCTGTTGTTCTTTAGCCTTAGCCGCGGCAACTTCAGCCGCTTTCTGCTGCTCAGCCGCCTGTTGTTGCTGTTCGGCTGCTTTCTTCTGCTGTTCTGACTGTGCTTTGGCATCCTGCGCCGCTTTTTCCTGCGCGGCCAAGCGTGCCTGTTCAAGCTCTTTCAAACGCTGTTGTTCCGCAGCCTGTTTCTGCTGTAATTCTTCTGCCTGCTGCTCCGCCTTCTTCTGACGTTGCTTTTCGGCACGTTGTGCATCGCTGCTCTGCTGCTGCTGGCGATTGTACTGCTCCACCACCGCCCCAGGATCGACCATCACTGCACCGACGACGGAACCGTCGCCGCCACCGCCAGCACTCATTTCGGCGTTCTCTTGCAGCGATCCCCAAATCAACAGGGCAATCAATATGATGTGCAGAACCACCGAAACAATAACGGCGCGGTTCAGCTTATCGTTTTGCTCAGTTGCCTTTACCAAAATAGAGTCCCAAAAACTGGTGCTTAAACGGGGTTTCTGCCCCATCGGCAGAAACCGGGTTGCCTCTCACCTTACGGTCAGATTGGCTGGGTCATCAGCCCCACGGAAGCTACGCCCGCCTGATGGAGAATATTCAATGCCTTGATAATCTCATCATAGGGTACTTCCTTTGCCCCACCGATCAAGAAGACCGTCTTCGGATTAGCCGCCAAACGCGACCGCGCTTCAGCCGCAACCTGTTCGGGCGGCAACAGCTCCATGCGATTATGATCCACCACCAAGGTGTATTGGCCCACGCCGGAAACTTCTAGAATCACCGGCGGGTTATCGTCGCTGGACACCGTTTTGGAGTCCGTGGCGTCAGGCAAATCAACCTCAACGCTTTGGGTGATAATCGGTGCAGTCGCCATAAAAATCAGTAACAACACCAAAAGCACGTCCAACAGCGGAACAATATTGATTTCCGACTTCAGCTCACGACGGTTACGACCACGAACTTTCGCCATGCTACCTCCTACTTATTTGCTGTCGCTGGAGAAGGCCTGACGATGCAGAATAGCGGTAAACTCTTCCATAAAGTTGTCGTAATTCTGCTCAAGCTTGTTAACACGCTGGTTGAGGCGGTTGTAAGCCATAACGGCAGGGATCGCAGCAAACAGGCCAATCGCGGTGGCGATCAACGCTTCAGCGATACCCGGTGCCACCATCTGCAACGTGGCTTGTTTAACTGCGCCCAAAGCAATAAAGGCATGCATAATCCCCCACACGGTACCAAACAGGCCGATATACGGGCTGATGGAACCGACTGTGCCGAGGAAAGGAATGTGAGTTTCCAGAGTTTCCAGCTCGCGATTCATCGAAATACGCATCGCACGTGACGCTCCTTCGATCACCGACTCCGGTGCGTGACTGTTAGCACGGTGCAAACGGGCAAACTCTTTAAAGCCAGAATGGAAAATTTGTTCCGAGCCCATCAGGCTATCGCGGCGCGCCTGGCTTTCCTGATACAAACGGGAAAGCTCAATACCGGACCAGAACTTGTCTTCAAAGGCTTCGGCATCCCGCGTGGCCGCATTCAAAATGCGGGTGCGCTGGATGATAATCGCCCAGGAGGCAACTGAGAAGCCTATCAGAATCAACATGATAAGCTTAACCAGCAGGCTTGCCTTCAAGAATAAATCTAGGATGTTCATGTCAGTCACTGCTTAAACTCCGCGACAATAGACTTAGGAAGCGCTATCGGCTTCATTTGGTGTGGATCAATGCATGCAATCAACACATCGGCCTGACTCAAAAGAGTACCGTCAGAATTGACAATGCGTTGAGCAAACGTGAGAGAGGCCCCACGCATTGAGGTGATTTCACTCTGTACTTCCAGCAGATCATCGAGACGAGCCGGTAACAGATAATCCACCGTCATGCGCCGGACAGCAAAAGCGACATGTTCACTGAGCAGCTGCTGTTGATGAAAGTTATGCTGACGCAGCATCTCTGTGCGCGCTCTTTCGTAAAAGGCGACGTAGCGGGCATGGTAAACCACACCGCCGGCATCGGTGTCTTCGTAATAGACACGAACCGGCCATCGAAACAACGTATTACTCACGATACTTCCAAGCCAATGCAATTTAACGTTGCTACTATACGCAAGACAGATCGGGTTGGGAATGGGTTACCGGATGGGAATGCAAATAATTATGGGCCTGAATGGCCCATAACACGCGGATATGCTGCAGATTATAAAGAAACGTAAAGTAATCCTGCGGCCAGGATTACAATTGCAGGCAATGGCGCAAAAAATGCGCGCCAGAACATCTTCTGAGGCCGGAAACCAACGCCGTGAACCATGCCCGCACACACCGCCCACATTAGCAGGAGGCCCTGCCAAATCTCCAGCGAACTGGTGCGCGCCGCAAAACGGCTGGGATCCCAGAATATACATCCCGCTAAAAACAACGCCAGCACCAATGAAAGGGCCCGAATCGGGCCCTTGTCAGTGATAGCGTACAGCCTATCAGTAAGCGATGAACTCATTACTTACTGTCTTGCTGTGCTTGCGAATCTTCAATGTGCTCAAGCGCCAGAGCCGTAATGATACCGAAGGCACAGGCAAGAAGCGTTCCGAGGATCCAGGCAAAATACCACATGGTTTAGCTCCTTTTGCTTAGTACAGTGAATGCTTGTTGTTTTCGATGAACTTCTTATCCAAGCGCCCAAACATTTTGTAGTACGACCAGCAGGTGTACGCCAGAACAATTGGCACGAAGATAATCGCCACAACGGTCATCACTTTCAACGTCAGCAGACTGGAAGTCGCATCCCACATGGTCAGACTGACGTTAGGCATGGTGCTCGAAGGCATAACAAACGGGAACATGGTTACCCCGGCCGTCAAGATCACACAAGCAATCGTCAGCGATGAAGTCAGGAACGCCATAGCCCCTTTCTCCAGGCGGGAGAACAGAACGGTGAACAACGGCAAGATCACGCCCAGCGCTGGCAGCGCCCACAGAATCGGATACTTGTTGTAGTTGATCAGCCAGGCACCTGCCTGATGAGCCACTTCTTTACGCAACGGGTTAGATTCCGCCGCAGTATCCAGAACTGAGGTCACCACAAAACCATCAATACCTTTCACCAGCCATACACCGGCCAGCAAGAAGCAGACTGCCATCACCAGAGTTGCAATCTGTGCCGCAGCACGTGAACGCAGGTGGAGTTCACCCGTGGTACGCATCTGCAGATAGGTTGCACCCTGGCTTACCAGCATCGTCAGGCTGACAATCCCAGCCAACAGCGCGAACGGGTTAAGCAGTTGGAAGAAGTTGCCAGTGTAGAACAGGCGCAGATATTCGTTAACGTGGAACGGAACCCCTTGCAGCAGGTTACCGAACGCCACACCGAATACCACAGCAGGCACGAAACTGCCGATAAAGATGCCCCAGTCCCACATGTTACGCCAGCGGCTGTTTTCCAGCTTCGAACGGTAGTCAAAACCGACCGGGCGGAAGAACAACGCGGCCAACACCAGGATCATGGCTATATAAAAGCCCGAGAACGCAGCGGCGTAAACCATTGGCCACGCGGCAAACAGTGCGCCCCCTGCGGTGATCAGCCACACCTGGTTACCATCCCAGTGCGGAGCAATGGAGTTGATCATTATCCGGCGTTCAGTATCGTTTTTGGTGATAACAGGCATCAGGATACCGACACCCATATCGAAACCATCCGTGACTGCGAAACCGATCAGCAATACGCCAACCAGAACCCACCAGATAAATCGTAGTACTTCATAATCAAACATAAGTGGACTCCTGTTTAGCGCGCTTCCTGCACGGTGGCAGTCGGTTGTTCAAAATGATAGCGGCCAGTTTTCAGGCTGCTTGGACCCAGACGCGCAAACTTGAACATCAGGTACATTTCAGCCACCAGGAACAGGGTGTACAAGCCGCAAATCAGCCCCATCGAGAACAGTATATCGCCTACGGTCAACGAAGAAGTGGCAACTGCGGTTGGCAGTACCTCACCTATCGCCCACGGCTGACGACCATACTCTGCCACGAACCAGCCTGCTTCTACTGCAATCCAAGGTAATGGAATGCCGTACAGCGCTGCGCGATGCAGCCATTTCTTCTCACCGATACGGCCACGCAATACGCTCCAGAACGACATGCCGATAATGAACAGCATGATCACGCCACAGGCCACCATGATACGGAAGGCGAAATACAGCGGAGCAACACGTGGAATTGAATCGTTGGTTGCCTGCTGGATCTGCGCTTCTGTCGCGTCGGTAACGTTTTCGGTATAACGCTTCAGCAACAGACCATAGCCCAAATCCTGCTTGATGTTATTGAATTCAGCACGCACTGCCGGATCGGTATTGCCACCACGCAGGCTTTCCAGCAACTGGTATGCCTTCATACCGTTACGGATACGAACCTGGTGCTGAACCATCAAATCCCGCAAACCGATAACCGGGGTATCAATAGAACGGGTAGCAATCAGGCCGAGCGCCCATGGGATCTGAATAGCAAAGGAGTTCTCCATTCGCTCCTGATTCGGAATACCGAACAGAGTAAATGCCGCCGGTGCCGGTTGAGTATCCCATTCGGCTTCAATAGCAGCCAGTTTGGTTCTCTGCACGTCACCCATTTCGTAACCAGATTCATCACCCAGTACGATAACGGAAAGGATCGCAGCCATACCAAAGCTGGCAGCAATGGCAAAGGAGCGTTTAGCAAACGCAATGTCACGACCTTTCAGCAGATAGTAAGAGCTGATCCCCAGAATGAACATGGCACCCGTGGTGTAACCAGAAGCCACGGTGTGAACAAACTTCACCTGTGCAACCGGGTTGAGTACCAGTTGGGAGAAGCTGACCATCTCCATACGCATGGTTTCGAAGTTGAAATCAGAAGCAATCGGGTTCTGCATCCAGCCGTTGGCAACCAGGATCCACAGAGCGGACAGGTTTGAACCAAGAGCCACAAACCAGGTTACCGTCAGATGCTGTACTTTGCTCAGACGATCCCAGCCGAAGAAGAACAGGCCGACCAGCGTTGATTCCAGGAAGAACGCCATCAGACCTTCGATGGCCAGCGGGGCCCCGAAGATATCACCGACGTAGTGAGAGAAATATGACCAGTTAGTCCCGAACTGGAACTCCATGGTCAAACCGGTGGCCACACCCAGAGCAAAGTTAATTGCAAATAACTTGCCCCAGAATTTGGTCATATCTTTATAAATTTGTTTGCCAGACAGCACATATACCGTTTCCATAATTGCTAACAAAAACGCCATACCTAGCGTTAATGGAACAAATAGAAAATGGTACATCGCCGTTAAGGCAAACTGTAAGCGCGACAGTTCGACAATATCAAACATCTTGACTCCTTGCTCCTGGCAGGAAGACTCCGACTTGCGGTTATCGGTACGGCTCCGTAAAGAGTAACCGGTAACGCCCCGCAGTGAATGCCCTTAAAAACAACAAATTTGATCCAGCCTGTTTGCTTTCAATCGCACATTCACAGCCTGACCACGGTGGCCGGGAGCAAAACGCACCTATGAAAACCGACAGCGGGTAACAAATGCAACAAGATCAACCATCCCTAATTACACAATGGCATGATACTCGCCAAATCCCATACAATAAATAGGTTTTTACGTGACGTGGCTTAGACTTTTGGCGACAGGTCAAAAAGAAGCCAAAAGAGGTATTCCAGCTTATTTTGATCTAGAGCAATTTAAGCCTATCTGCCTATTATTTCCAGATTCTATTACATGTTTTCGCGTAATTTTCCTGGTGGCATGTTGCATAATAGTTTAATTGTTTTTTATTGATATTTTTGTGTTAAATAAATGTAATTTAAAATAACCACGATTGTATTAAGTGAAGATTTTCATTCGAAATATATTAACTTTTTATTTCCAATAAATAATTGCAGTGAGTTAACTCACAAATCAGCTTCAGATTAATTAGTCATAGACTATGTTGAGAGGTTGATCGCAAATCCTGCAAATACATGGTATTGGCTACAGAAACTGCCCCGATTAACGTCAGAAACCTCATTCTTGGGTGCGTTGTGAGCGATAATTCAAGGGATAAAAAAGCCACCCCAAAGGGTGGCCAAACATGTCGAGATACTGTTTTTATCGTGAAATATCAGCGATTCAATATGGCTTTCACTGCATCACCGATGTCAGCCAGGCTGCGCACGGTTTTGACCCCTGCTGCTTCCAGCGCCGCGAACTTCTCATCCGCAGTGCCTTTACCGCCAGCAATGATGGCACCCGCATGGCCCATACGCTTGCCTTTAGGCGCAGTAACACCGGCGATGTAACCAACAACCGGCTTGGTCACGTGATCTTTGATGTAAGCTGCCGCTTCTTCTTCAGCGCTACCGCCAATCTCGCCGATCATCACGATCGCTTCAGTCTGCGGATCTTGCTGGAACATCTTCAGAATATCGATAAAGTTGGAACCTGGGATCGGATCACCACCAATACCTACGCAGGTTGACTGGCCCAGACCTGCATCGGTCGTTTGCTTCACCGCTTCATAGGTCAGTGTACCTGAGCGGGAAACGATACCCACTTTGCCTGGCAGATGGATATGGCCTGGCATGATACCGATTTTGCATGCGCCCGGCGTGATCACACCTGGGCAGTTCGGGCCGATCATACGTACACCGGCTTCATCCAGCTTCACTTTCACCGTCAGCATATCCAGCGTTGGGATACCTTCAGTAATGGTGATAATCAGTTTAATGCCTGCATCGATCGCTTCCAGAATGGAATCTTTGCAGAACGGGGCTGGAACATAAATCACCGAGGCCGTTGCACCGGTCGCTTCAACCGCTTCACGCACGGTGTTGAACACCGGCAGGCCCAGATGCACTGTACCGCCTTTGCCCGGCGTCACACCGCCGACCATTTTAGTGCCGTAAGCGATAGCCTGTTCGGAATGGAAGGATCCTTGGCTACCGGTAAAACCCTGGCAAATGACTTTGGTGTTCTTATCAATTAAAATGGACATTATTTACCCTCCACTGCCGCAACAACTTGCTGAGCCGCATCAGTCAGGCTGGTCGCAGCAATGATATTCAGACCGCTGTCCGCCAGTTTCTTGGCGCCCAGCTCGGCGTTGTTCCCTTCCAGACGCACCACCACCGGAACGTTAACCCCGACTTCAGCAACGGCGCCAATGATACCGTCGGCGATCAGATCGCAGCGTACGATACCGCCGAAAATGTTAACCAGAACCGCTTTCACTTTGTCGTCAGACAGAATGATTTTAAACGCTTCGGTTACGCGCTCTTTGGTCGCACCACCGCCCACGTCCAGGAAGTTAGCTGGCTCACCACCGTGCAGTTTTACGATATCCATGGTACCCATGGCCAAACCGGCACCGTTCACCATGCAACCGATGTTACCGTCGAGGGCAACATAGTTAAGCTCCCACTGAGCCGCACGGGATTCACGCTCATCTTCCTGAGAAGGATCGCGCATTTCACGCAGTTCAGGCTGGCGGAACAACGCATTACCATCAGCGCCCAGTTTGCCATCCAGGCAGATCAAATCACCCTGCTTGGTGATCACCAGCGGGTTGATCTCAACCATCGCCAGGTCACGCTCTAGGAACAACGTTGCCAATCCCATAAAAATCTTGGCGAACTGGCTGACTTGCTTACCGGTCAGACCCAGTTTGAACGCCAGTTCACGGCCTTGGTAAGGCTGTGGCCCTGCCAATGGGTCGATGGTCATTTTGTGGATCAGTTCCGGCGTTTCTTCCGCAACTTTCTCAATTTCAACGCCACCCTCTGTCGAAGCCATGAACACTACGCGACGGCTTGCGCGATCAACCACGGCACCCAGATACAATTCTTTGTCGATGTCAGTTGCCGCTTCCACCAGGATCTGGTGAACCGGCTGACCCAGCGCATCCGTCTGATAAGTCACCAGACGCTTGCCCAACCAGGCTTCAGCAAAAGCACGAATGTCTTCTTTGCTGTTAACAACTTTAACGCCGCCAGCTTTACCGCGGCCGCCAGCATGAACCTGACATTTCACCACCCACGGGCCGGAGCCGATTTTAGATGCGGCTTCTTCTGCTTCACGCGGTGTGGTACAGGCATAACCGGTTGGTGCAGGCATGCCATACCGAGCAAACAGTTGTTTTGCCTGATATTCGTGTAAATTCATGATGTTCTATCCATTCAGGTCTGAAAAGTTTTAGCCTGTCATCTTCAAGCGACTGAGTACAGGCCACATAGCACAGAGTGTGGGTGCGGCAATTGCCGCACCCAGGCAGGAATTAAACGTCTAACAGCAGGCGAGCGGGATCTTCCAGCATCTCTTTGACCGTCACCAGATAACCCACGGACTCGCGGCCGTCGATCAGGCGGTGATCGTAAGACAGTGCCAGATACATCATCGGCTGAATCACAACCTGACCATTGACCGCCATCGGGCGATCTTTGATGGCGTGCATGCCCAGAATAGCGCTCTGCGGTGGGTTGATGATCGGGGTAGACATCAGTGAACCGAATACGCCGCCGTTGGTAATAGTGAAGTTACCGCCGGTCAGCTCTTCTACCGTCAATTTACCGTCACGGCCTTTGACCGCCAGTTCTTTGATTCTCTTCTCGATGTCCGCCATGCCCATGGTGTCCACATCACGCAGCACTGGGGTCACCAGCCCACGCGGGGTAGATACCGCAATGCTGATATCGAAGTAGTTGTGGTAAACCACATCGGTACCATCGATAGAGGCATTCACTTCAGGGAAGCGTTTCAGAGCTTCGACTACCGCTTTGATGTAGAAGGACATAAAGCCCAAGCGTACACCATGGCGTTTTTCGAAGGCTTCACCGTATTGCTTGCGCAGATCCATGATCGGCTGCATGTTGATTTCGTTGAAGGTGGTCAGCATTGCGGTGCTGTTCTTCGCTTCCAACAGGCGCTCGGCCACACGCTTACGCAAGCGAGTCATCGGTACGCGTTTTTCACTGCGGCTGCTCAAAGCAGGCTGCGGTGCAGTTTCTGGTGCAGAAACAGCAGCAGGCTTATCTGCTTTCTTGCTGCCAGCCAGATGTGCTTCCACATCTTCACGAGTGATACGACCACCGACACCACTGCCTTTGATCGCCGCAGCATCAAGCTCGTGCTCCGCAATCAGGCGGCGGATCGCCGGGCTGAGTGAGTCGTTGTTTTCTTCTTCCAGGCTAGCAGTGGCGCGCTGTGCCGGGGTAGCTTCTTTGCTCTGCGTTTTCCCTTCGGTCGGTTTGCCAGAGCTGTCGCCCGGGCGGATACGGCCGATGAGCTGGCGCGAGGTTACGGTTGCGCCCTCGTCTTCCAGAATCGCATCGAGGATCCCCGCTTCGCTGGCTGGCACTTCCAGCACCACTTTGTCGGTTTCGATCTCAACCAGAACTTCATCACGCTTTACCGCATCGCCTGGTTTTTTATGCCAAGTGGCTACGGCCGCATCAGCAACCGATTCAGGAAGGTCAGGAACCAGAATATCTACGCTACTCATTAAGCTTTCCCTTAAGTTTTTTACCCTTCATCTTTCAAGTTGTCGCGGGGTTGGCTGTTCTCTCTCCCCAGCCACTTATAGCGCCTGGGGAGTCGTCCAGTTACCGCCTTGCTACACCCTGAAATCTAGGGATACTAATCAATATTCAACGCGTCATTCACCAGAGCCTGCTGCTGCTTCTGGTGTACGGACAAGTAGCCAACCGCCGGAGAGGCGGAGGCCGGGCGTCCGGCGTAACGCAAAGAAGCCCCAAATGGGATCACTTCACGGAAGTTATGCTGGCTGCAATACCAAGCGCCCTGGTTCAGCGGCTCTTCCTGACACCAGACGAAATCATGCACATGGGCATACTGCTCCAGCACCGCCTGAACTGCCTGATGCGGGAATGGATACAGTTGCTCAATACGTACGATCGCAACGTCTTTCTGGTCATTCTTGCGGCGCTGTTCCAGCAGATCGTAATAAACCTTACCAGAACACAGCACTACGCGTTTTACCGCCTGCGGATCCAGTTCGTCGATCTCACCAATAGCCGGTTGGAAAGTGCCGTTCGCCAGTTCTTCCAGAGAAGAAGTCGCCAACGGATGGCGCAACAGAGACTTAGGTGACATCACCACCAACGGACGACGCATACCACGCAACGCCTGACGACGCAGCATATGGTAGACCTGTGCAGGCGTGGACGGGATGCACACTTGCATATTCTGCTCGGCACACAGTTGCAAATAACGCTCCAGGCGCGCAGAGGAGTGCTCTGGCCCTTGGCCTTCGTAACCATGTGGTAGCAGCATCACCAGACCACACATCCGGCCCCATTTCTGCTCACCAGAACTGATGAACTGGTCGATTACCACCTGTGCACCGTTGGCGAAGTCGCCAAACTGTGCTTCCCAGATGGTCAGAGTACGTGGCTCGGCAGTGGCATAACCGTATTCGAATGCCAACACAGCTTCTTCAGACAGTACGGAGTCCCAAACTTTGAACTCACCCTGCCCGCTATGAATATTAGCCAGCGGAACGTAAACCGAACCATTTTTCTGGTTGTGCACCACAGCATGGCGGTGGAAGAAGGTGCCACGACCCGCATCTTCACCAGAAATACGGATTGGGATGCCTTCGTCTGCCATCGTGGCATAAGCCAGCGTTTCAGCCGCACCCCAGTCGAATGCTTTATTACCCGCTGCCATCTCGGCACGATCACCGTAGATTTTCGCTACGCGCGACTGCATTTCGATCGCTTCAGGTACGGTACTGATACGGCGTGCCAATTCCTGTAAGCGCTTCATCTCAACCTTGCTTGGGTACTCTTCGTCCCACTCATGGTTCAGATACGGTGACCAGGTAAAGGAGTGCAGGTTCATCGGACGCCATTCTTCAACCACACAATCACCGCGATCGAGTGCATCGCGATACAGGTTGACCATTTCCGTGGCATCTTCCAGGCTGGCAATCTTCTGCTCGGTCAGG
Organism: Serratia sp. YWN4; assembly: GCF_055790845.1. Lineage (NCBI taxonomy): Bacteria > Pseudomonadati > Pseudomonadota > Gammaproteobacteria > Enterobacterales > Yersiniaceae > Serratia > Serratia sp. YWN4. The sequence goes on along the minus strand of NZ_CM147696.1, from coordinate 1,572,099 downwards.
ACGTCAGCGTAAATCTTGCGCGGCGTAGGGTGTTTTTTGATCTTCTGATACATCACCGGCTGGGTTGCACTTGGCTCATCGGCCTCGTTATGCCCATGGCGACGGTAACAGACCAGATCGATCATAACGTCACGTTTAAAGGTGTTACGGAAATCCAACGCCAAGCGGGTAACAAAGGCTACCGCTTCTGGATCGTCAGCATTCACATGGAAGATCGGTGCCTGTACCATTTTGGCGATGTCGGTACAGTACTGGGTAGAACGTGCATCCAACGGATTGGAGGTAGTGAAACCAACCTGGTTGTTGATGACGATACGTACCGTACCACCGACTTCATAGCCACGTGCCTGAGACATGTTCAGGGTTTCCTGAACCACCCCCTGGCCGGTAATAGCCGCATCACCGTGGATGGTAATTGGCAGCACCATATTGCTGCGCGCTTCGTCCAGACGATCGCGACGGGCACGCACCGAACCCATAACTACCGGGCTGACGATCTCCAGGTGTGACGGGTTGAACGCCAGCGCCAGGTGAACCATGCCGCCTTCCGTTTCAACATCAGAAGAGAAGCCTTGGTGATATTTCACGTCACCGGTGCCCAGATGTTCTTTATGCTTACCGGCAAACTCGTCGAACAGATCGGCAGGTTTTTTACCCAGCACGTTGATCAGCACGTTCAGACGGCCACGGTGAGCCATGCCCAATACCACTTCACGGGTACCGTTTTTACCTGCATGACGAATCATCTCTTTCAGCATTGGCACCAATGCATCGCCACCTTCCAGCGAGAAGCGTTTCGCCCCTGGGAATTTAGCACCGAGATAACGTTCCAGCCCTTCGGCTGCGGTCAGTTCGTTCAAGAAGCGGCGCTTCTCGTCTACGGTGAAACTGGCCTGCCCCACTACCGATTCAATGCGCTGCTGGATCCAGCGTTTTTCTTCGGTATTGGTAATGTGCATATACTCTGCACCGATAGAACCACAATAAGTCTGCTTCAGCGCGCTATACAGGTCACCTAACTTCATGGTTTCTTTACCAATGGCAAAAGAACCCACGTTGAAGGTTTCCTGGAAGTCGGCTTCACTCAGGTTGTGATAGGCAAGACCAAGATCGGGAACCCGTTCCTGTTTCCACAGGCCGAGTGGATCAAGGTTTGCATGCTGATGCCCGCGGAAACGGAAGGCGTTAATCAGTTGCAATACCTTGACCTGTTTGGCATCGGTTTCAGGATCGTTAATGGTGGTGTTGTAACGCGCAGAATCCTTCGCCAGGCGGCGGAAGTAATCTCGCGTTTGGGAGTGGAGCTGATCGGGTTTAACACCCGCGGTTGGTAGCTGTTGAAAAATGGAACGCCAGCTATCTTCAACGGAACTCGGATCGGTTAAAAAGTCTTCATAGAGCTGCTCTATGTAGGACTGGTTCGCGCCCGCCAGATAGGAGGAATCCAGCCAGGCCTTCATTGCGCCGTTCTGCATTATGATCCCTTAAGCTTTTAAAGCTTCAGTTTTCGCCGTGGTTAACATAATTACCGTGATGGTACGGTTTGCCGTAAAAACGGTTCACTCGACGTGCTTATAACCTGATACAGCTTAAATGCACGTTCTGTTTTGGACCTTGCGGCCCCTTACAAGGAACCTCTAAAAACCGGCGGGACCAGCCTGACTGCCTAAAACGACAATCATGCGTCAGTTTTTAGAGGCTCCCTCTCTTAGAATGTGCGCCGGAAAAGTGCCCGGCGCAGCATCTCATTCCGTTTATGCGCCGCGTTGCAGCAGCATAGACTTGATATGACCGATGGCACGCGTCGGATTCAAGCTCTTAGGACATACACTGACACAATTCATAATGCTATGGCAGCGGAAAACACTGAAAGCGTCGTTCAGATCATCCAAACGTGCTTCAGTTTCCGTATCACGGCTGTCGATCAGGAAGCGGTACGCTGCCAACAGACCTGCTGGGCCAACAAACTTGTCAGGGTTCCACCAGAACGATGGGCAAGAGGTTGAGCAACAGGCACACAGGATGCATTCGTACAAACCATCCAGCTTAGCCCGCTGATCTGGCGATTGCAGGTGCTCGCGCGCCGGAGGATTCTTGCCATCATTCAATAAGAACGGCTTAATCTTTTCATATTGGGCATAAAACTGCCCCATATCCACCACCAGATCGCGCACTACCGGCAACCCTGGCAATGGGCGGATCACAATCTTGTTGTTGCCTTTATGCAGCGACGAGATCGGTGTGATACAGGCCAAGCCATTTTTACCGTTCATGTTGATACCGTCTGAACCGCACACCCCTTCACGACAGGAGCGGCGGAACGACAGGGTCGGATCTTTTTCTTTCAGTTGGATTAACGCATCCAACAACATCATGTCCCGCCCTTCTTCCGCGTCCAGGGTGTAATCCTGCATATGCGGAGCGTCGTCGACATCCGGATTATAGCGATAGATAGAAAATTCAAGTTTCATCAATCAGGCTCCGCAATTAGTAAGAACGCACTTTCGGCGGGAATGCCGCGCGCAGTTTCGGTTGCATATTCACTTCACGACGCGTCATGCTTTCCGATTGCGGCAGATACAGCGAATGGCACAGCCAGTTGGCATCATCACGATCCGGGAAATCGAAGCGGCTATGTGCGCCACGACTCTCGGTACGGAAGTTGGCCGACACGGCGGTGGAATACGCGGTTTCCATCAGGTTATCCAACTCCAGGCATTCGATGCGCTGGGTGTTGAATTCGCTGGAGGTATCATCCAAGCGTGCATTCTTCAGACGTTCACGGATCACCTTCAGCTCTTCCAGCCCTTTTGCCATTGCATCACCTTCACGGAACACCGAGAAGTTGTTCTGCATGCAGGATTGCAGTGCTTTACGGATTTCAACCGGGTCTTCACCTGAACGGGTGTTATTCCAGCGGTTTAGGCGATCCAACGACGCTTCTACATCAGAATCGCTGGCGTCACGGCTTTCACCCTGCTCTGTCAGTGACTCCTGCAAATGCATACCAGCAGCACGGCCAAACACCACCAGATCCAGCAGCGAGTTGCCGCCCAGACGGTTAGCCCCATGTACCGATACGCAGGCAATTTCACCGACGGCAAACAGCCCTGGGATCACCACGTCTTCGCCTTTTTCGTTCACGGTTAATGCCTGGCCGGTCACCTTGGTCGGGATACCGCCCATCATATAGTGACAGGTTGGGATAACCGGGATCGGTTCTTTTACCGGATCGACGTGAGCAAAGGTACGAGACAGTTCCAGAATACCCGGCAGACGAGATTCCAGTACCTCTTTGCCCAAGTGATCCAGCTTCAGTTTGGCATGTGGGCCCCATGGACCATCGCAGCCACGGCCTTCGCGGATCTCAATCATGATCGAACGGGCGACCACATCGCGGCCTGCCAGATCTTTGGCGTTAGGCGCATAGCGCTCCATAAAACGCTCACCATGCTTGTTCAGCAGGTAACCACCTTCACCGCGACAACCTTCAGTCACCAGTACACCCGCACCGGCGATACCGGTCGGGTGGAACTGCCACATTTCCATATCCTGTACAGGTACGCCAGCACGCAATGCCATACCAACGCCGTCACCAGTGTTGATGTGCGCATTGGTGGTCGACTGATAGATACGGCCCGCACCGCCGGTGGCCAATATGGTCGCCTTGGCTTTGAAATACACCACTTCACCGGTTTCGATACAGATAGCAGTCGTGCCAACCACCGTGCCGTCCTGGTTTTTCACCAGATCCAGCGCGTACCACTCCGAAAAGATGGTGGTGTGGTTTTTCAGGTTCTGCTGATACAGGGTATGCAACAAAGCATGGCCGGTACGGTCCGCAGCAGCGGCGGTACGTGCTGCCTGCTCGCCACCAAAATTCAGCGACTGACCGCCGAATGGGCGCTGATAAATACGGCCATCGTCCAGACGGGAAAACGGTAGGCCCATGTGTTCCAGTTCCAGAATCGCTTCCGGGCCGGTTTTACACATATACTCGATGGCATCCTGGTCACCGATGTAGTCGGAACCTTTCACCGTATCGTACATGTGCCATTCCCAGTTATCTTCGTGATTGTTACCCAGGGCTACGGTGATACCACCTTGGGCTGACACGGTATGGGAACGGGTCGGGAAGACTTTAGACAGCAGGGCACAAGTTGAACCCGCCTGGGAAATCTGTAGTGCGGCACGCATACCTGCGCCACCCGCACCGATAACAACTGCATCAAACTCTCTGACTGGCAGTTTCATTTAAGCACCCCACACTACGATTGTTCCGTACAGTAAATAGACCAGCAACGCGACAACGATCGCCAGTTGCAGTACCAGGCGCAACGCCAGTGGCTTGATATAGTCCGTCAGCACCTGCCACATCCCGACCCAGGCGTGAACCAGGATCGACAGCAACGTCAGCAAAGTGAATACTTTCGTAATAGAGGTGGCGAAGAAACCGCGCCATATTTCATAGGTGATATCCGGAGCGGTGACGACAAAGCCCAAGATATACAGAACGTACAGGGTAATGATGATCGCGGAAGCACGCAGCAACAACCAATCGTGCACGCCGTTACGCCCTAATGCAGAAACGTTGCTTACCATACGAGGACTCCAGCCAGAATTGACAGCACAGCGGTCAGACCGAACGCCACTTGGGCGGAACGGGTACCTGCGGCTAAACTCTCTTCGATATAGCCAAAATCCATTAACAAGTGACGAATGCCACCGCAAATGTGATAGGCCAGCGCAGTGAGGATCCCCCAGAAGATAAATTTCACGAAGAAGCTATTCATGATGGAGGCGGCGTGCAGGAAGCCCTCTTGAGAAGAGAGAGACAGGCCCAACAGCCAGAGAAGAATGCCCACGGCAACGAAGGTAATTACGCCAGAGACTCGGTGTAAGATGGACGCTATCGCAGTTACGGGAAACCGGATCGTTTGCAGATCCAGGTTGACAGGTCTTTGTTTTTTCACGGTTTTGCCCACACAGCTCTTATTATTTTCCTTCCTCCGGGCCTGGGTGGGGATCAGACAGCGTTAAGAGCCAAAACCCTTACACGTCACGCGCTCAAACATCGACTTCCACTGTGCTTAAACGGCGCGTAGTGATAACGCTGGGTGCTCCTACTTCAGGGTAATCCGGAGACCTGGCGGCAGTATAGGAGGATCACATTCTTATTACAATTCCCATACAATCCCTTTGGGGACATTTCCCTCGAACAGTGATTCAGATCACGATTTTCACATTTTGCACTAAATTAATTATCTGATTTGACAAGAGATCAACATTTCCATTACAAATAAGGTAGCAATCAGCCCTATGATGCGCTACCGCTCAACAGATACACTTCCCCCTATGCTTAAGTTATGCAACAGTGTGTCTGGCTAGCATTCCCAACATGTCGTAGGTAATGATTAATAGAAAATAACGAATCCCGAAGAATCGTTAACAACTGGTAACCCATCTCGCTCGCCGGGTTAGCACTCTGTACCCAACCCGCGCATTTGCGCAGTCGCTCACAGAGTTAGCGTTCGCACCATTTTATTGCGGGCAACTTGCCGAGATTTAAGGTATTTCAGTGGTTAGAGGTTTTTAAAATATGGCGCTAAGGAGACTGTAAATGACTGATAAGAAAGCGACGCTAAGTATCAATAATGGCGAAGCTACGATCGAACTGGGCGTGCTCACCCCAACACTAGGACCAGATGTCCTTGACGTGCGCACCTTGGGCTCCAAGGGTTATTTCACATTTGATCCCGGCTTTACGTCTACCGCTTCCTGCGAATCCAAGATCACCTTTATCGATGGTGACAAAGGTATTCTGTTGCACCGCGGCTTCCCTATTGAGCAGTTGGCAAAAGAGTCCTCTTATCTGGAAGTGTGCTATATCCTGCTGTACGGCGAAGCCCCGACCAAAGAAGAGTTTGAAACCTTCAAAACTACCGTTACCCGCCACACCATGATCCACGATCAGATTACCCATCTGTTCCGCGGTTTCCGCCGTGATTCACACCCAATGGCAGTATTGTGCGGCGTAACTGGCGCGCTGGCGGCGTTTTATCACGATGCACTCGACGTTAACAACGAGCGTCACCGTGAAATTACCGCCTTCCGCCTGCTGTCCAAAATGCCGACCGTAGCGGCCATGTGTTACAAATACTCTATCGGCCAACCTTTTGTTTATCCGCGTAACGATCTCTCTTACGCCGGTAACTTCCTGCGCATGATGTTTGCCACGCCGTGCGAAGAGTACGTGGTGAACCCGGTGCTGGAACGCGCGATGGATCGTATTCTGATCCTGCATGCTGACCACGAACAGAACGCATCAACCTCGACCGTGCGTACCGCCGGTTCTTCCGGTGCTAACCCATTTGCCTGTATCGCGGCCGGTATCGCTTCCCTGTGGGGGCCAGCGCACGGCGGTGCCAACGAAGCCGCGCTGAAGATGCTGGAAGAGATCAAAACGGTTGAGCACATTCCAGAATTCATCAAGCGTGCCAAAGACAAGAACGATTCGTTCCGCCTGATGGGCTTCGGTCACCGCGTTTACAAAAATTACGATCCGCGCGCTACCGTGATGCGTGAAACCTGTCATGAAGTGCTGAAAGAGCTGAACAAGAAAGACGACAACCTGCTGGAAGTGGCGATGGAACTGGAACACATCGCGCTGAACGACCCGTACTTCATTGAGAAGAAACTGTATCCGAACGTCGACTTCTACTCTGGCATCATCCTGAAAGCCATGGGTATTCCGTCTTCCATGTTCACCGTTATCTTCGCCATTGCCCGTACCATCGGCTGGATCGCACACTGGAACGAAATGCACGACGAAGGCATCAAGATTGCCCGCCCGCGTCAGTTGTATACCGGCTATGCCGAACGTGATTTCAAACCGCAGAACAATAAATAAGCTCTGTTTATCTCTGCTTATACCAGGCCGCCCACTCGTTGGGCGGCTTTTTTATCGGCTATTTCTGGCACTCCGGGCACCAATAAAACGGCCGGGATGACAGGACGGTTTTCTCGATCATCACCCCACATCGTGGGCAAAGCTCACCACTGCGGTGAAACACATTAAAACGGAATAAACTGCCATGATGGCGATTGTCATCCACCTGACCTCGGGTTTGATAAGACAAGCGGGGAATTTCCAGCAACGCCTGTGCCAATCGGTGTAACTCTTCGGTCGCTAAGTCCTGCGGCTTATGCTTGGGTGCCAATTGCGCCTGCCACAAAATTTCAGCTCGCAGATAATTTCCCAGCCCCGCCAAAAAGGTTTGATCGAGCAACATTCCCCCCAATTGCCGCTTGCAGAATTTGGCAGACAACAGCCGCTGTTCAACCTGCCCCACCGTTAACGCCATATCCAGCACGTCAGGGCCGATGCGGTTTAAAAACGGATGCTGCTCAATTTCACCACGCGGGGCAAGAGTAATATCGGAAGCGCTGTACAACAGAATCGCCCAATCAGCGGTTTCCAACCGAACGCGCAGATCGCGCTTGGTTTCCGGTGTCTCTCCGGCTTTCACCACTTTCCACACGCCATAAAGCTGGTTATGGCTGTACATGGTCAAACCGTTGGAAAAGTCGGTTAACAGGGCTTTTCCCCGCGGTTCGATAGCGGTAATGCATTCGCCAAGCAAATCAGCCTGATAGTATTTCAGTTGGGGAAAGGCAAACCAGACCTCGGTCAGCGGTTGCCCAATCATCACCGCCGCCAGTTTATCTGCCGCCCGGCGAATCTCCGGTCCTTCCGGCATACCACACTCCTTGATTGAAAAGGGCCCTGCGTACAGAGCCCTCAGATTTTAGCTCATGGCAGCGCCTTAATGCGTGGCTCCACCCACCACTTTCAAATCATGCTCAACCTGTAGCGCAATCAAAATAGCCAATTCCAGCGCAATCAATACGGTTTGGCCCGCCATACTCGCTGCACCAGGGTGGAACGCGGCCTGTTCTGGCAGATACGGAATATGGATAAAACCGCCCTTCACCGCCTGCTGCCCACGCAAACGGTGCAACAAGCCATACATCACGTGGTTGCACACATAGGTTCCAGCAGTCTGCGAAACCGAAGCTGGGATCCCGGCCTCGCGCAGCGCATTCACCATCGCTTTGATGGGCAAGGTGCTGAAATAAGCCGCTGGCCCTTGCTCAACAATTACCTGGTCGATCGGCTGTTGCCCTTGGTTGTCGGGAATGCGCGCATCATCAACGTTAATGGCCACACGTTCCAAAGTAATATCGACGCGCCCGCCCGCCTGACCGACCGCCAGCACCAACACCGGCTGCAATTCATCAATGGCCGCGTTCAGCACCGTTAACGCTTCACCAAACACGCAAGGCAGTTGGCGCGCAACGATACGCGCACCAGCCACTTCCCGTTGGTTAAGCTGCTTCACCACTTCCCAGGAAGGATTCACCTGCTCGCCGCCAAACGGCTCAAAACCCGTAATTAATACTTTTTGCATAAGCTCTCCTACAGGAACATCAGGAAATACAGCAAGAAGACGTTCACTATCAGCAAGGTTACCCCGGTAGGGATCTGCGCCTTGATCACCGCGTTCTTGTCTGGCAATTCCAGTAATGCTGCTGGCACAATGTTGAAGTTAGCCGCCATTGGCGTCATCAACGTGCCGCAATAGCCGGAGAACATGCCGATGGCAGCCATCACCGCCGGATTACCGCCGTGTTGCAACACCAGAATTGGGATACCGATACCGGCAGTAACAATCGGGAACGCAGCAAACGCGTTGCCCATCACCATGGTCAGCACCGCCATACCAATAGCGTATACCGCCACGGCAATGAAACGATTGTCTACCGCCAGGTATTCCTGCGTTAGATGAGAAATCGCGACACCAACACCGGCAGTGGTGAACAACAAGCCCAAGGTGGCCAGGATCTGCGGCAGAATAAACGCCCAACCGATGGAGTCCAGCAGGCGGCGCGCTTCCTGAACCGGCTGCAAGGCTTTTTCATGGGTCATTTTTACGGCAATGAGCAGGCCCAGCACGCAGCCGACCGCCATCGAGAATAACGTAATCAGCGTGGCATGATTGCCGCTGCCAAACACCGCGTTTTGCAATGCCGGAATGTTGTTAAACAGCAGCACACCGATCACCGTCACCACTGGAATGGCAAGCGCAGGAATAAACAGGCGGTTACCCAGTCTTTGTGCGCTGGCTTCCCGCTCTTGCGGGCTACGCTGATGGTAACTGCCCAGGCGGACACCGCCGAAACCGGCGATCAATGCCATCACCACCACCAGCACACCCACCGTAATGTGCAATTGGCGTTTGGCTTCAGCACCGCTGCCGAACAGCCCGTAGGTCCAGTCCCCCACCAGGAAGATCAAACCGTATAGCATCCAGAACAGGCCGGTAGTCACACGACGTGGGTTAGCGCGATCGCGGAACGACATCACCGCGACGATCAGTAATACCGCACCGGCCAACCAATAGAGATATTGTTGCTGGAAATTCATTTGCCAGCTCCTTTCGCTTGCAGCGCGGCTTGATTGAGCTTGCTCAGCTCTGCGGTCAGTTGCTTGTCCATGCGATACAAACGGAAAGCGTGGATCAGGAAGGCACAGATCGCCGTTGGGATCCCCCACAGCGCAATATGCAGCGGCTCGGTCTGAATACCACCAGATTCCAGCATAAAGTTATGCATGAAGATGATCGCGCCAAAAGCCACGAAAATATCTTCACCAAAGAACAAACCGACGTTATCGGTCGCCGCAGACATCGCCCGCAGCCGATGGCGCACGCGCTCGGGCAACTCACCGTAGCGGTTTTCCGTCGCACCTTCGGCCATTGGTGCCAGCAGCGGGCGCACCATCTGCGGATGCCCGCCCAGGCTGGTCAACCCCATCGCTGCGGTGGCTTCACGCACGAACAGATAGACGATCAGCAAGCGCCCGGCAGTGGCACTTTTGATTTTGGCGATCCACGCCTGCGCACGTTCTTTCAGCCCATGACGTTCCAACAGGCCGATAACCGCCAGCGGTAACAGCAGGATCAATGGCAAGTTACGGGTATTAATAAAGCCCTCACCCAGTTTTTCCAGAATCACGTCTAATGGCATCAATGCCGCCAGCCCGGTGATGATACCGGCGGCGATCACCACCAGCACCGGGTTAAAGCGTAGAACGAATCCAACCACGATGGCGGCAATACCAATCAGTGGCCAGAGGTTTACTGTTTGTTCCATAGTTTTCATCCCTTATAGGTTGTGTTTCTTATTTTTATAACAATACGGCCGGGTTAATCCGCACTGACACGGATCTGCTGTGCGGCAAAGCTCTCACGCAGTTTACGGGCATAGGCCAACGCATGTTCACCATCGCCATGCAGGCAAACCGTTTCGGCCTGAACGGCGACCCAGGCTCCTGTCACAGCACGTACTCGGTGATGGCGTACCATCTCCAGCGTTTGCTCCAGCGCCAACTCATCACTGGCGATCAACGCGCCCTGCTGACCGCGCGGCACCAAAGTGCCATCGGCCTGATAACCGCGATCGGCAAACACTTCCTGCCGTGTTGCCAGCCCCAGCTTCTCTCCGGTACGAATCAACTCACTGCCAGCCAAGCCGACCAAACGTAATGCCGGATCCACCGCCAGCACGGCGCGGGCAATAGCTTCCGCCAACTCGGGCTCCACGGCAGCCTGGTTATATAACATGCCATGGGGTTTCACATGCACCATGACGCCGCCCTCGGCACGGGCGATCGCCGCCAGCGCGCCAAGCTGATAAACCACCTGCGCGTAAACCGTTTCCGCAGGCAACTGCATACGGGTACGGCCAAAGTTTTCCCGATCAGGGAAACTCGGGTGTGCGCCGATGGCTACGCCGTATTGCAGCGCCCAGCGCACCGACTGACGCATGGTTTGCGCATCACCGGCGTGAAAGCCACAGGCGATATTGGCGGAACTGACCAGTTGCAGCAATACCTCATCATTGGCACAGCCTTCGCCGAGATCGGCGTTCAAATCAACGATCATTTAACCCCCAGGCAATCTGTTGAATAAAGTGATCCTGCTCGGCTTTGGCACGCTGCGCGTCGGCCAATGTGCAGGGGATAAAGTGGATCGCCTCACCCAGCCGAATCTGCGCCAAATGGTAGAGATCGGCTTCGATCACGCAGGCAATACGCGGGTAACCCCCGGTGGTCTGTGCATCGGCCATCAGTACGATCGGTTGACCGTTATGTGGCACCTGCACCACGCCCGGCAACAACCCATGGGAGAGCATTTCACGCTCGGTGGTTCTTGCCAGCGCCGTGCTGCCATGCAGACGATATCCCATCCGATTACTCTGCGGGCTAAGCTGCCAGGCCGTGCGCCAAAAGGCATCCTGCGCTTCTTGGCTGAATTCGTGATATTCCGGCCCCGGTAACGCCCGGATCCGGTTATTGAACAGCAACTGCTTCACACCCAGGCTCGTGGCCGGTAATTTGTGGCTGTTCCCCAAGGGTAAAGCATCGCCATCTTTCAGCTGTCGCCCACCAAACCCGCCGAAACCGGCTTTCAGATCGGTACTGCGTGAGCCCAGCATCTCTGGCACCGCAATCCCGCCCGACACGGCCAGATAACTGCGCATTCCGCGTTTAGGCGTTTTCAGCGTCAGCTTTTGGCCTTTTTTGACCGGGTAACGCCACCCGGTCCACAGCGGGTTGCCATCCAGTTGGGCATCGCAACCGGCACCGGTCAGGGCAATCCAACCACTTTGGGTGAATTCAGCACTGAATTGCCCAAGCGTGATCTCCAGACCGGCAGCCTCCACCGGGTTACCCACCAGCTGATTGGCAATTTTCAGCGCGGGCACATCCAGCGCTCCGCCCTGGCTGATACCCAAGCGGCGAAAACCGTTACGGCCCAAATCCTGAACCGTGGTGTAAATACCGGCACGCAGAATTTTCAGCATACTCCCTCCTTCTGCGGCACAAAGCGCACGTTGTCGCCAGGGCGTAACAGCGTCGGCGGCATTTCATTGGGATTAAACAGGGCAAGCGGCGTGCGGCCAATCAGTTGCCAGCCACCGGGCGTGACGAGCGGATAAATCCCCGTCTGGCCGCCGCCGATGCCCACTGAACCAGCGGCAACTGACAAGCGCGGCTCTGCCCGACGTGGCATCGCCAACCGTTCCGGCATCCCCCCCAGATAGGTGAAACCCGGCTGAAAACCGAGGAAGTACACCACATAGGCCACCGAGGAATGGCATTCCACCACCTGCTGCGGCGTCATGCCCGTGTACTGTGCCACTTCGTGCAGATCGGGGCCATCCTCCCCGCCATAGATCACCGGAATATCCACATCGCGGGATTCCGGTACCAGGCTTTCATTATCTTCCCACCCCTGCCGCAGCAGTTCCAACATGGCTTCGGCATCCGCCTGCGGCGTATACAGCAGCAGCGTCAGGTTATTCATGCCCGGAACCACTTCGCGCACGTCAGTATGATGGTTGAGCTTTTCCGCCAATGCCCAAATACGTTGCTGACTCTGCAACGTAACCGGTGGTGCCAATTCAAGCACGACTGCTCTTTCCCCTAACAGGTAATATTGTGCTCGCTGCACCTTGTTCTCCTTAATTTATTGCAAAACGCATCAGTTATGCGTGACAGCAGCCCGGCTGTCAATAGAACAACCTTTGCTAAAGTAAGGGTTTAGAATGGGTTACGGGTTCGGCCAAGCGAACCCGTGAAGGAAAATCAGGCAGGATTCGGGATATCGATAAAGGTCACATCAAAGCCATGCTGCTGCGCCAACCACTCTCCTAGCGCCTTGATCCCACCGCGTTCGGTGGCATGATGGCCAGCAGCAAAGAAGTGCAGGCCCATTTCCCGCGCCGTATGGATGGTTTGTTCAGAAACTTCGCCGCTGATAAAGGCGTCGACACCGAATCGTGCGGCGCTGTCGATAAAGCCTTGGCCACCGCCGGTACACCAGGCCACTTTGCGGATCTGTTCAGGCGCATTATCGCCACAGTGCAACACTGCTCGGCCCAGGCAATTTTCGATACGCTGTTGCAGCTCACTGCCGCTTAGCGGTTGCTCAAGCTCACCGTGCGGTAGCAAAGATTCAACCTCACCCAGCACACGGATCCCGAGCAGCTGGGCCAGTTGGGCGTTATTGCCCAGCAACGGATGCGCGTCCAGCGGCAAGTGATAGCCGTACAGATTGATATCATTGCTCAACAGCGTTTTCAGCCGATTACGCTTCATGCCACGTATCGACGGTGCTTCGTTTTTCCAGAAATAACCGTGATGCACCACAATGGCATCGGCCTGGTGTGCCACAGCAGCATCGAGCAGCGCCTGGCACGCCGTAACGCCGGTGACAATACGCTGCACCTGCGCGCGCCCTTCCACTTGAAGGCCGTTCGGCCCATAGTCCTGAAAAGCGGCGCAGTTCAGTTCGGTGTTGATCAGATTTTCCAGATCGAGGTTATGCATACTCATCTCACTTTTTTTACCCTATGGATTTCAAAATGCAGGTAGGCGGCAACTAAGCGAAGCCCCAGGAGCTTACTCAAGTAAATGACTGGGGTGAGTGACAAATCTGCGAAAGCAGATTTGAACGCTGCTTGCAGCGGTCCCGAAGGGACGAGGCCCAGCATGGGCCGAGTAACGCAGCCAACACCCCTGCAACTTGAAAGACGACGGGTATCTTCAAAATTGTTGCCGGTCGCCCTGCTCCATCAAAATAAACTTCACCCCCAGCTTGTTACCTTGCTCTAGCTGCTGCCTGATGGTAACACGCACATCCTCCCCCTGCTTCAGGCTAGGTTTGATATGGCCGATCACGATTGGCAGATCTTTCAGCGAACCTTCTTCACCAATGTATTGCTGCAGGTTTTTCAGCTCTTTCAGCAACCAGGCGGGTGTCAGATGGCCATAGAGCGATTTATCTTCCACACCGTTAGGGTAAGAGGTTTCAATAATCATGCCTTTCAGCTTTTTCTGCTCAATCAGCGGCCCCAGTACGCGCCAGATGGCGTCCAGATTACGTGATTGTTCCAACGCATCCGGGCCGGTATCGCCAAAATAAGCAAATGAACCTTCGCGATCGCTAATCAGCAGCATTGAAGAAGGGTAGCGATCGTGGCTGAGCGGGTACATTACGCCACTCAAGCCGGTCAGCCCCAAGGTAAAACGCAGTTGCGGACGTACCGTTTGCAAACGGTACGTCCCCAGCCGCGCGCCATTACCCGCATCGGTAAAGTTGGGCCAGGCCTTCCAGTTAAAATAGTGGTTACGCAGCGTCAGAACGGTATCCGCCTGCGCATAAATGGTTTTCTTGCTGTCTTGCGGTGAGCCAATGATCAACCCGGCAACATGATCCAAGTGTGCGTGGCTGATAAAGTAACTGCCGATCAGTTGGCGGAACACGTAACCCTGCGGAGTATAAGGGGCCGCCAGTTCAGGCGTCACCTGCGGGAAACTGCCCTTTTGCAGCCCCTTGGCAATGCCCGGCAGCAGCGAACCGGCATCCAATGCCAGATATTGCGTTTGGTTGTCGCTGCGGATCAGGTAAGAGGTCAGATTGCCATCGCTGACGCCGCCGTCGACGCCCAGCGCCACTAGGTCAAAGCCAGCCATCGCCAGTGCGGAATAACCGCTCAGGCACAAAGCCAGCATTTTTTTCATCATCAGGAAACTCCTTGGTGTTGCCTTAAGATCCCCCTCGCTTGGCCGCTTCGAAGGCCGCCAGCGTATCCAGCCGGGCCTGTTTGTGATCGACAATCGGCAGCGGGTAATCCAGCACGCGTTGCTGTTTTTCTGCCCAGCGATGAGGTTGGTGAATGTCATTGTCCGGTACATCCGCCAGTTCAGGCAACCATTTACGGATAAAAGTGCCTTGCGGATCAAAACGTTCGCCCTGTGTGGTCGGATTGAAAATGCGGAAATAAGGTGCAGCATCGGTACCGGTAGAAGCGGCCCACTGCCAGCCACCGTTATTGGCCGCCAGATCGCCATCCAGCAATTGCGACATGAAATAACGCTCACCGGCACGCCAGTCGATCAACAAATCTTTCACCAGAAAACTGGCGCTGATCATCCGTAAGCGGTTGTGCATCCAACCGGTTTGATTGAGCTGGCGCATAGCGGCATCGACGATCGGGTAACCGGTCTGGCCCTGTTGCCAAGCCAGTAATGCCCGGTCATCAGCCTGCCAGCATACCCTATCGGTCCACTCGATAAAGGGGCGGTGCTTGCATAACGCAGGATGCGCCACCATCAGGTGACGATAAAACTCGCGCCAGATCAGTTCGTTCAGCCAGCAGAAAGCGCCGCTTTCCGGGTTTTCCAATACCTCTGGGCATTCGGCGCGCAGCCGGTTAAAGCACTGGCGGGGCGACAGCACGCCGATGGCCAGATATGGCGATAAACTGCTGGTGCCAGCAATCGCCGGCAGATCGCGCTGCTTTGGATAATCCTGCACCTGTTCGCGGCAGAAAGTGCGCAACCGCTGCAACGCCGCCTCTTCACCTGCCGGGTAAGCCTCCCCTGCATCCGCCAAGGGATAATCAAACGCTTGCGGTGCAACCACGTTCACCGCCTCGCCGCGTGAACGCGGGGCAGGTAATGAACTGACATCGGATTCGGTCAGGCGTTGGATAAACGCCCGGCGAAACGGCGTGTAAACCTTGTACATCTCGCCACTGCCGGTTTGCACGCTGCCCGGTGGTAACAGCAGGCTATCGTCAAAGCTGCGGCAAATCACCTTGCCCGCCAACTGTTGTTCAAGCAGCGCATCACGCTGGCGTTCATTGATTTCATACTGACGGTTGTAAAACAGTGCGGTGACCTGCCGCTGCTGGCAGAAATCCACCAGCCAGCGCGCTGAATCGGCAAAATCGTTGCACTGATGGCAAATCAGCTCAATACCGCGCTCCGCCAACGCCTGTTGAACCTGTAACAGGTTGGCGTGGATAAAGGCCGCCTGGCGGGGAGCCATCTCATGCTTTCGCCACTGTTCAGGGGTAGCAACGAACACCGCCACTACTTTGGCATCAGGATCGCTACAGGCAGCCTGTAGCGCTTTGTTGTCGGTGATGCGCAGATCGTTACGCAACCAGATCAAATGGGTAGTCATAGCATTCCTTGCTGATTAATGGCCGTAACGTAAGCGCAATGCTTCTGGGTAGGGTTCGAAATAGCGCTGTTGCGCCAGATAGCTATCAGGATATTCAGCCATGTAATGTTTCAACAGGGTGATGGGTGCTAACAAGGGTTGCATCCCCTGGCGATAGCGATCGATTAATTGTGCCAGTTCCTGGCGCTGAGCGGAATTGAGCTGGCGGCGGAAGTAGCCCTGCACATGCATCAGCACGTTGGTGTGGTTGCGGCGGCTGGCTTTGTGCTTTAGCAACGCCATCAGGCGGCTACGGTATTCCACGGTAAACTCCTCCAGCGATGCCCACTTTTCAATGCCTGCCACAAAACGCCCCAGTTCGCGGTATTCGGGCTGTGAATGTGCCAGCAGTGAAAGTTTATAACGGCTGTGGAAAGCGATCAGCCCGCCGCGCGTCAAACCTTTACGCCACAGCATGTTCAGCTCATAGAGCGCAAACACCCGCTCGACAAAGTTCTCACGCAGCACCGGATCGTTCAGGCGGCCATCTTCCTCCACCGGCAACCACGGCATCTGGCGCATCAATTCGGCGGTGAACAGCCCAACGCCGCTTTTGCGCGCCCCTTCACCGTTCTCACCATACACCTTAACCCGCTCCATACCGCAGCTGGGCGACTTGGCACAGACGATGTAGCCGCATAAATCCTGTAGACCGGCGACACGCTGCTCGGAGAACTGCTGCATCTTGTCGGTGACATCTACCGTGCTGTCGTTACTGTTGCACAACACCGTCTCTTGCTGTTTTTTCATCAGCCGCAGCGCAGGCCGTGGCGCGGGTAAACCAATGGCCATTTCTGGGCAGATGGGTTCGAAGCGCACATACGGAGCCAGCTGTTCAACGGCAAACTCCAGCCGCTTATGGCCACCGTCAAAACGTACGGTTCCGCCCAACAGGCAAGCGCTGATCCCTACCGGAATTTTATCACTCATATTTCACGCCCTAAAATGTTGGATGATGCAAAAAGTGTAGAGGAATTCGCGCGTTAGTACGACCTGGTAATGCAGAAACAAAAAACCCCCGCCAAAAAGGACGAGGGTTTCAGTGCGGAGCGCTGACGGCAATCAATAAAAATCGCCAGACGCGGCTTCTGCCTGCTGCAACCAAACCGGTTTATCACTGGTTTTTGACCAGACACGGTGCAGATAGCTGTAAAAACGGGCGCGATCTGAAAAGAACAGCATCACCGGTAGAGTCAGCAGCAGCGCCAGCAGCACTGCGCTGCGGCGCAGGAGGATCCGATGCAATGGATAAGCGTGATAGTTAGACATGCGAACCTCCTTGGAACACCAGCTGCGGAACTATCAGGAAACCGTACGGGCGTAAGAATTAAAATAAGATGATTTGAAAACTGAGCAAAATTTTAGCGCAATTATTGTAACTTTACTACTCATCCGACCACTGAATTGGTTAAAAAATCGCAGAAAAAAAGCCTATCGCGTAATTTTGTTACGTTATCGTTAATAAAACCCCATTATCAGTTACTAAGCATTTACTTTTTGATAACGCAGTTTTTCTACCTTAAATAACGGCAACAAAATCGACCACGTCGATCTTTACCGCTCTGTAACGCGCTTTTTTGCTTTAATTTCAGCCATTTTTATACTTTCTTTACACCTCACGGCGCTATTTTTTCATCTTCTTTCCACCCCGCTCCCTACACTCAGCTTATCCAAAACCACACCTCTGGAGGTGTCCCGTGAGTTTCAGCGTTATTGGTGGTGCGCTGTTGGTTCTGCTGCTGTTGGGTTATCTGATTTATGCCCTGTTCAATGCGGAGGACTTCTGATGGCAGCTTCAGCCTTCTTACTGATTGCCAGCTTTATGCTGGTGCTTCTGTTGCTGGCCCGTCCACTGGGCGGCTTTATCGCCCGGCTGATCGAAGGCGAACCGCTACCGGTGCTGCGTCATTTTGAAAGCGCCGTCTGGCGCTGTTGCGGTAGTGACACCGCAGAAATGAACTGGTGGCAATATGCCTTGGCTATTCTGTGGTTCAATATCCTCGGGCTAGTGCTGCTATTTGTGCTGCTGATGGCCCAAGGTTCATTGCCGCTTAACCCGCAAGGGTTCGCCGGGTTGTCTTGGGATCTGGCCTTCAATACCGCCGTCAGCTTTGTCACCAACACCAACTGGCAGGCTTACAGCGGTGAAAACACCCTCAGCTATCTCAGCCAGATGGTTGGGCTGACGGTGCAGAACTTCCTGTCTGCCGCCACCGGTATTGCCGTGGCCTTTGCTCTGATCCGCGCCTTTGCCCGCCGCTCCAGTGCCACCATCGGTAACGCCTGGGTCGATATCCTGCGCATTACCCTGTATGTACTGTTGCCGCTGTCGCTGCTTATCGCGCTGTTTTTTGTCAGCCAGGGCTCGCTGCAAAACTTCCTGCCTTACCTGCATCTGAACACTTTAGAAGGTGCGCAACAAACGCTGCCGATGGGGCCGCTGGCTTCGCAGGAAGCGATCAAGATGCTCGGCACCAACGGCGGCGGTTTCTTCGGGGCCAACTCCGCACACCCGTTCGAAAACCCAACGGTGTTGACCAACTTTGTGCAGATGTTGGCGATCTTCCTGATCCCTTGCGCACTGTGCTTTGCATTTGGTCAGGTCGCCGGTGAAAACCGCCAGGGCCATGCGCTGATCTGGGCGATGGCGCTGATCTTCGTGATTGCGGTGATGGTGGTGATGTACGCCGAACTGGCCGGTAATCCGCATCTGAGCGCGCTAGGCAGCGCCAGCAACATCAATATGGAGGGTAAAGAATCCCGCTTCGGCATTCTCGCCTCCAGCATGTTCTCAGTAGTCACCACGGCGGCCTCCTGCGGCGCCGTCAACGCCATGCATGACTCCTTTACCCCGCTGGGCGGCCTGGTGCCGATGTGGTTGATGCAGATTGGTGAAGTGGTGTTCGGCGGCGTCGGTTCCGGCCTGTACGGCATGCTGCTGTTCGTGCTGCTGACGGTGTTTATTGCCGGGCTGATGATTGGCCGCACCCCGGAATATCTCGGCAAAAAGATCGATGTTTATGACATGAAAATGACCGCGCTGGCGATCCTGGTTACCCCGACGCTGGTGCTGCTCGGAACCGCGCTGGCAATTGCCACCGACGCAGGCCGTGCCGGTATTCTCAACCCCGGCGCACATGGTTTCAGCGAAGTGCTGTATGCCGTGTCTTCCGCCGCCAACAACAACGGCAGTGCCTTTGCCGGTTTGAGCGTCAACACGCCGTTCTACAACCTGCTGCTGGCGTTTGCCATGTTCGTCGGCCGCTTCGGGGTGATCCTGCCGGTGTTGGCGATTGCCGGTTCGCTGTGCGTCAAAAAACGCCAACCGGCGGGTAACGGTACGCTGCCGACTTACGGGCCGCTGTTTATTGGCCTGCTGATCGGCACCATCCTGCTGGTCGGTGCATTGACCTTCGTTCCAGCGCTGGCGCTGGGCCCGGTAGCCGAGCATTTGCAGCTTTGGTTGGCAAACTCACAGTCATAGAGAGAATAAAACGATGACTCGTAAACAACGTGCGCTGTTTGAGCCAGCACTGCTCCGTACCGCACTGATTGATGCAGTGAAAAAGCTGGATCCGCGTGTGCAGTGGCACAACCCGGTGATGTTCGTGGTGTACATCGGCAGCATCCTGACCAGCGCCATCTGGTTGACTATTCTGGCAGGCAAAACCGACGGTAACGCCGCTTTCACCGGCAGTATCTCGCTATGGCTGTGGTTTACCGTGCTGTTTGCCAATTTTGCCGAAGCCTTGGCCGAAGGGCGCAGCAAAGCCCAGGCCGAAAGCCTGAGAGGCACCAAAAAAACCAGTTGGGCGAAAAAACTTACCAGCGCAAAACGCGATGCAGCCAGCGAGAAAGTCTCGGCCGAAAGCCTGCGTAAAGGGGATATCGTGCTGGTAGAGGCCGGTGACACCATCCCGTGCGACGGTGAAGTGCTGGAAGGTGGAGCCTCGGTGGATGAAAGCGCCATTACCGGTGAATCCGCACCGGTGATCCGCGAGTCCGGCGGTGATTTTTCGTCTGTGACCGGCGGGACACGCGTGTTGTCCGACTGGCTGGTGGTACAGTGCAGCGTGAACCCAGGTGAAACCTTCCTCGATCGTATGATCGCCATGGTGGAAGGGGCTAAACGCCGTAAAACCCCCAATGAGGTGGCGCTGACCATTCTGCTGATCGCATTAACCATCGTTTTCGTGCTGGCAACCGCCACCTTGTTCCCTTATTCGCAATACAGCGTGGAAGCCGCAGGCAGCGGCAGCGTGGTGTCCATCACCGTGCTGGTGGCGTTGCTGGTTTGCCTGATCCCGACCACCATTGGTGGTTTGCTGTCCGCCATTGGCGTGGCCGGGATGAGCCGCATGCTGGGGGCCAACGTGATCGCCACCAGCGGCCGGGCGGTGGAAGCCGCCGGTGACGTCGATGTGTTGCTGTTGGATAAAACCGGCACCATCACGCTAGGTAACCGCCAGGCTTCGGAATTCCTGCCTGCGCCGGGCGTCAAAGAGCAGGAACTGGCGGATGCCGCGCAGCTTTCCTCACTGGCAGATGAAACCCCAGAAGGCCGCAGCATTGTGGTGCTGGCGAAGCAGCGCTTCAACCTGCGTGAACGTGATTTACAGGCTTTGAACGCCACCTTCGTGCCCTTCTCTGCGCAAACCCGCATGAGCGGCGTCAACGTACAGGAACGGATGATCCGCAAAGGGGCTGTGGACGCCATTCGCCGCCATGTGGAGTCGAATAATGGCCACTTCCCGCGCGCCGTCGACGATCTGGTAGAAAGCGTGGCACGCACCGGCGGTACACCGCTGGTGGTGGCCGAAGGGCCGCGCGTGCTGGGCGTGGTGGCGTTGAAAGATATCGTGAAAGGTGGGATCAAAGAACGCTTTGCCGAACTGCGCAAAATGGGCATCAAAACGGTGATGATCACCGGGGATAACCGCCTGACCGCCGCCGCCATCGCGGCCGAAGCCGGTGTGGATGATTTTCTGTCAGAAGCCACCCCCGAAGCCAAACTGGCGCTGATCCGCCAATATCAGGCCGAAGGCCGCCTGGTTGCCATGACCGGTGACGGCACCAACGATGCCCCAGCGCTGGCACAGGCTGACGTAGCGGTTGCCATGAACTCCGGCACTCAGGCAGCCAAAGAAGCAGGCAATATGGTGGATTTGGACTCCAACCCCACCAAGCTGATCGAAGTGGTACATATTGGCAAACAGATGCTGATGACGCGCGGTTCGCTGACCACCTTCAGCATCGCCAACGACGTGGCGAAATACTTTGCCATTATTCCGGCGGCATTTGCCGCTACCTATCCGCAACTGAATGCGCTGAACATCATGAACTTGCATTCACCATCATCTGCCATTATGTCGGCGGTGATCTTCAACGCGCTGGTGATCGTATTCCTGATCCCACTGGCGCTGCGCGGGGTGAGTTATAAAGCGATGAGCGCAGCGGCACTGCTGCGGCGCAATCTGTGGCTGTATGGTTTGGGTGGGCTGCTGGTGCCATTTGTCGGTATTAAGCTGATCGATCTGCTGCTAACCGCGCTGCATATGGCCGGTTGAGATAATGAGGAAATGATGATGTCTTACTTACGCCCTTCACTGGTGATGCTGATCCTGCTGACGCTGATCACCGGCATCGCCTACCCGCTGCTGACCACCGGGCTGTCACAGCTCATGTTCAGTCGTACTGCCAACGGCTCACTGTTATATCAAGGGGATCAAGCGGTCGGCTCTGCGTTGATCGGCCAGAACTTCTCTAAACCCGAGTATTTCTGGGGCCGCCCTTCTGCCACGGCCGATTCGGCCTATAATGCCATGGCATCCGGTGGCAGCAATCTGGCAACCACTAATCCCGCGCTGGATAAAGCCATCGCCGAACGGGTGAAACAGCTGCGCCAGGCAAACCCGGCCATGAGAGGACCAATTCCAGTCGATCTGCTGACCGCTTCCGGTAGCGGGCTGGATCCGCAGATTTCTGTAGCAGCAGCGCTGTATCAGGTGGCTCGAGTGGCCAGTGCCCGCCAGTTACCAACGGAGCAGGTCGCCAAGCTGGTTGAGGAAAATACCGAGCGTGCCACCCCCAATTTTCTGGGAGAATCGGTGGTCAACGTGCTGAAGCTGAATATGGCGCTGGATGCGCGGCAATAACCCTTTGCGTAGGTAAAAGGAACTCTTAATGGTGGATGAAGAACAGCAACGCCCCGATCCAGACAGCCTGCTGGCGTTAGCCAATGAAAAGCCGCGCGGCAAGCTGAAGGTGTTCTTCGGTGCCTGCGCCGGGGTGGGCAAAACCTATGCGATGCTGCAAGAGGCACAGCGCCAACGCGCCCAGGGGCTTGATGTGCTGATTGGGGTAGTGGAAACCCACGGCCGCAGCGAAACCGCCGCGTTGCTGGAAGGGCTGTCGAACCTGCCACAAAAGCGCATTCAGCACCGCGGGCGCTTGCTGCATGAGTTCGATCTCGATACGGCGCTGGCGCGCCACCCGGCCCTGATCCTGATGGATGAACTGGCGCACAGCAATGCTTACGGTTCGCGCCACCCGAAACGCTGGCAGGATGTGGAAGAACTGCTGGATGCCGGGATTGACGTGCTGACCACGGTTAACGTGCAGCATCTGGAAAGCCTCAACGACATCGTGGGTGGCGTGACCGGCGTGCGGGTCAGAGAAACGGTGCCCGATCACGTCTTTGATGAGGCTACCGAAGTGGTGCTGGTGGACTTGCCGCCGGACGATCTGCGCCAGCGGCTGAACGAGGGCAAAGTCTATATTCCCGGCCAGGCCGAGCGGGCCATCGAGCACTTCTTCCGCAAAGGTAACCTGATCGCCCTGCGCGAACTGGCGTTGCGCCGCACCGCCGATCGCGTCGATGACCAAATGCGGGCTTTTCGCGACAGCCAAGGGCGAGAAAAAGTCTGGCATACCCGCGACAGCATCCTGCTATGCGTCGGCCATAACAGCGGCAGCGAAAAGCTGGTGCGCATCGCCGCTCGGCTGGCGGCCCGGCTCGGTTGCCACTGGCATGCGGTGTATGTGGAAACCCCCAAGTTACATCGCTTACCGGAGAACCAACGCCGGGCGATTCTGCGGGCGTTACGCTTGGCGCAGGAACTCGGGGCAGAAACCGCCACCCTTTCCGATCCTTCAGAAGAACGCGCCGTGCTGCGCTATGCCCGCGAACATAATCTGGGCAAGATCATTATCGGCCGCCGAGGCGAGCAACGTTGGAAAATACGCAGCAGCTTTGCCGATCGCCTGGGGCATCTCGGCCCGGATCTTGATCTGGTGATCGTCGCGTTGGAAAACGATGCCCCCTTGCCGCAAAACAAGGAGCACGATAGCCGTACCTTTAGCGAGAAATGGCGTTTTCAACTACGCGGTTGCGCCGTCGCCGTGGCGCTGTGCGCCATCATTACGCTGCTCTCTCAATGGCTATTGCCGGGCTTTGATTCGGCTAACCTGGTGATGGTCTATCTGCTGGGCGTGGCCATCGTTGCCCTGTTCTTTGGCCGTTGGCCATCGGTGTTTGCAGCGGTGATTAACGTCGCCAGTTTCGATCTGTTCTTCGTGCAACCGGAGTGGTCGTTTGCCGTCAGCGATGTGCAATATCTGCTGACGTTTGCCGTGATGCTGACCGTCGGCATCACCATCGGTAACCTGACCGCCGGTGTACGCTACCAGGCGCGGGTAGCTCGTTACCGGGAACAGCGGGCTCGGCATCTGTATGAAATGTCCCGCGGACTTAGCCAGGCGCTGAACAGTGAGGATATCGCCAAAACCAGCCGCCACTTCCTTTCCAGCAGCTTCCAGGCAAAAACCCTGTTGCTGTTGCCACAAGAAGACGGTTCCTTGCAGCAAATGGTGGGGGAAGAAGGCGGCCTGCTGTCGGTGGACGAAGCCATCGCCCGCTGGAGCTATGACAAAGGCCTGCCAGCGGGTGCCGGTACCGATACGCTGCCCGGCGTTCCCTATCAGTTGTTACCGCTCAAGACCTCAAAGCAAACCTTCGGTCTGCTGGCGATCGAGCCAACCAACCTGCGCCAACTGATGGTGCCAGAGCAACAGCGTTTGCTACAGACTTTTGCCGTGCTGATCGCCAGCGCATTGGAACGCCTGCATCTGGCGCGCAGTGCCGAAGCGGCAAAGCTGGATATTGAGCGCGAGCAACTGCGTAACTCACTGCTGGCTGCCCTCTCGCACGATCTGCGCACGCCGCTCACCGTGCTGTTCGGCCAGGCGGAAATCCTGACGCTGGATCTGGCCGCAGAAGGCTCCAGCCACGCACCGCAGGCCAGCCAGATCCGCCAACAGGTGTTAAGCACCACCCGGCTGGTGAACAACCTGCTGGATATGGCGCGAATTCAGTCCGGTGGTTTTAACCTGCGCAAAGAGTGGCAGTCGTTAGAAGAGATCGTCGGCGCATCGCTGCATATGCTGGAACCGCTGCTGACCCTGCACGAGATCAAGGTTGAGTTACCCCCCGAGATGGTGCTGATCAACTGCGATGGCAGCCTGTTGGAGCGGGTATTCACCAACCTGTTGGAAAACGCCAATAAATACGCTGGTGCCGAGGCGGTTATCGGCATTCGCGCCCGTCTACTGCCAGAATGGCTGGAAGTAGAGGTCTGGGACAACGGCCCCGGTATCCCCGCTGAGCAGAAGCAGCTTATTTTTGATAAGTTCTCCCGCGGTAATAAAGAGTCCGCTATTCCGGGCGTCGGTTTGGGCTTAGCGATTTGCCGTGCCATTATTGAAGTCCACGGCGGCCGCATCTGGGCAGAAAACGGCGAGAATGGCGGTGCCAGTTTCCACTTTATGCTGCCGCTGGAAACCCCGCCCGAGCTGGAAGGTGAAGGCTTTGACTTATAGATGAGGCACCGTGACCACAACGCCAATCAACATTCTGATTGTTGAAGATGAGAAAGAGATCCGTCGTTTCGTGCGTACTGCGCTGGAAAGCGAAGGCTTGCGGGTATTTGAAAGCGAAACCTTGCAGCGTGGGCTGATCGAAGCCGGTACGCGCAAGCCGGATCTGATTATCCTCGACTTGGGGTTGCCGGATGGCGACGGGCTGAACTATATCCGCGATCTGCGGCAATGGAGCGCCATTCCGGTGATCGTGCTTTCTGCCCGCCATGCTGAAGAAGACAAGATTGCCGCGCTGGATGCCGGGGCCGATGACTATCTCAGCAAGCCTTTTGGGATTGGCGAACTGCTGGCTCGCGTGCGGGTGGCACTGCGCCGCCACTCAAGTAGTCAGCAGGAAAGCCCGTTGGTGACCTTTTCTGAAATTACCGTTGATCTGATCAACCGCCGCGTGTTGCGCAACGATGAAGAGCTGCACCTGACGCCCATCGAATTCCGTTTATTGGCCGAACTGCTGGCCAATTCCGGCAAGGTGATCACCCAGCGCCAGTTGTTGAGCCACGTTTGGGGGCCGAATTACGTCGAGCACAGCCACTATCTGCGTATCTATATGGGCCATCTGCGACAAAAGCTGGAGGCCGATCCGGCGCGGCCCAAGCATTTACTGACTGAAACCGGCGTTGGCTATCGCTTTATGCCCTGAAACTGTATGCATGAAAAAAGCGCTGTAAAAACAGCGCTTCAGATTGATGACAAAGTCCTGGCCGTGAGGCCAGGACTTTGATCTAATAAGGTCAGTGCAAAAAATGGACTGACTGCCATGCTCAAAATACCCTCTCCCCAGCAATATCAGTTTGAAACCATCACCCTGGATGAGTTGGTCCCTGAAGACCATCTGGTTCGCCAAATCGATGCCGCCATTGATTTTGAATTTATCCGCGACGCCGTTGCTCATCTCTACTGTCCCGATAACGGCTGACCCGCTATTGACCCCGTTCGCCTGATTAAAATGATGCTGCTGGGTTATCTCTTCGGTATCCCCAGCGAGCGCCGTCTGGTCAAGGAAATACAGGTCAATGTCGCTTATCGCTGGTTCCTGCGTATGGCCCTCACCGAAAAAGTCCCTGACGCCTCGACCCTGAGCCAGAACCGCCTCCGCCGCTTCAACCACAGCGACGTCTTCCAGCAGATTTTTGACCACATCGTAGAACAGGCTCTCAGCCGTGGCATGGCTAACGGGCGTGTTCTCTACACTGACAGCACGCACTTGAAAGCCGACGCCAACCCTCGCAGAGCGGTGAATGAAGAACGTCCGGTGGGCGTCAGTGAATATCTGGAGCAGCTTGATGCTGCTGTAGAGGCTGACAGGAAGAAGCACGAAAAAAAGCCGCTGCCCGCCGTAGAAAAGACACCCGAAAACGCCGTCGCCGTTAAGAACACCAAAGTCAGCACCACCGACCCGGAAAGCGGCTTCATGCACCGGGACAACAAGCCGAAGGGCTTCTTCTATCTGGACCACCGCACGGTGGACGGGAAGCACGGCATCATCCTGGATACGCATGTAACACCGGGCAATGTCCATGACAGCCAGCCCTTTATCGGGCGACTTGAGCGGCAGGTCGAGCGCTTCGGTCTGGAGCCGGTGGCGGTGGGCGTGGACGCGGGTTACTTCACCGCTGCGGTGTGCCATCTGACACAGGAAATGGGTATCGCGCTGGTTCCCGGCTATCGGCGGCCGCACAAAGGTCAGAATGAGTTCCAGAAAAAGCACTTCAGGTACGATGAGAAGCGTGATGTGTATGTGTGCCCGGCAGACACGTTGCTGGTCTACAGCACGACAGACCGTAACGGTTATCGGCATTACCGTTCAGACCCGGCAGTGTGCCAGCGCTGTGAGCAGAGGCAGCAATGTACGCAGAACAGCAAGGCGCAGAAAACGATAACGCGGCATGTGTGGGAAGAGGCGAAAGAGGAAGCCAACAGGTTACGGCTGACGAAATGGGGCAAGAAAATCTACGCGCGGCGCAAAGAGACGGTGGAGAGAAGCTTCGCGGATGCGAAACAGCACCATGGCCATCGGTATGCGCGGTTCCGTGGACAGTCAAAAGTGCAGATGCAGTGCCTGCTGGCGGCCACAGCGCAGAATATGAAAAAGATGGCGCTGCTGGCGCTTCTTTATTGTCTTTACCGGTGGTGGAAAGCGTCTTGGGAAGGCCAGAAAACAGCCTTGTGCGAACAGAAGTCACTAATGACGGTATTATGGAAAAATATCGCGATCGCGACCTGCGGTCGCTAAAAAAGAAGAACCCCACCTGAAAAAGTGGGGTTAGTCAGCAGTCTGAAGCGCTGTAAAAACAGCGCTTTCTCAACGTAGAAAGGAGAGATTATTTGGCTGAAGCTAATACCGCACTGACGATCTCAACCGCTTCATGCTCGATTTTCTCGCGGTGCGCAGCACCCAGGAAGCTTTCGCAATAGATCTTGTACGCTTCTTCAGTGCCTGAAGGACGCGCGGCAAACCAGCCGTTGTCGGTCATCACTTTCAGCCCGCCGATCGAAGCGCCGTTACCCGGTGCAGCAGTGAGGCGCGCAGTGATGGGATCGCCAGCCAGCATACTGGCCTTGACCATCTCAGGTGACAGCTTGGACAGCGCCGCTTTCTGCGCCGAAGTGGCCGGTGCCTGCAAGCGGTTATAGCTCGGCGCACCAAAGCGCTCAGCCAGCCCATCATAGTGGTGCTGCGGATTCTCACCGGTTACGGCGGTGATTTCTGCCGCCAGCAAGCACATGATGATGCCGTCTTTATCGGTGGACCATGGCGTACCATCGAAACGCAGGAACGATGCCCCGGCGCTTTCTTCACCGCCAAAACCGAAGCTGCCGTCGAACAAGCCATCAACAAACCATTTGAAACCGACCGGTACTTCCACCAGCTTACGGCCCAGATCGGCCACCACGCGGTCAATCATCGCGCTGGAAACCAGCGTTTTACCGACGGCAACGTCAGCGCCCCAGCGTGGACGATGCTGGAACAGGTAATTAATCGCGACGGCCAGATAGTGGTTCGGGTTCATCAGGCCTTTTGGCGTGACGATACCGTGGCGGTCGTAGTCAGGATCGTTGGCAAACGCCAGATCAAACTTGTCACGCAGCGCCAGCAGGCCTGCCATGGCCGACTCGGACGAGCAATCCATGCGGATAATGCCGTCGTGATCGAGGTGCATAAAGCGGAAGGTCTGATCGATGGAATCATTCACCAGCGTCAGATCCAGCTTGTAATGCTCGGCAATGCGCTGCCAGTAGGCAATGCCGGAACCGCCAAGCGGATCAACACCCAGTTTCAGACCAGCGCGCTGAATGGCTGGCATATCCACCACTTCAACCAGCCCTTCTACATACGGCTGCACCAGATCCTGCGCATGCAAATGACCGCTGTTCCAGGCTTGCGCCAGCGTTTGGCGCTGAACACCCTGTAGCTTAATCTCCAGCAGTTCGTTAGCACGCTTTTCGATTACCGAAGTCAGGTTAGTGTCGGCCGGGCCGCCGTTAGGTGGATTATATTTGATGCCACCGTCTTCTGGCGGATTGTGCGACGGGGTGATGACGATGCCATCGGCATGCGCGCCGCCCTTACGGTTGTAGCACAGGATCGCGTGTGAAACCGCAGGCGTTGGGGTAAAGCCGTTGTTTTCCTGAATAACCACGTCCACACCGTTGGCCGTCAGCACTTCCAGCACGGAAATGAAGGCCGGTTCAGACAGGGCATGGGTATCTTTACCCACATAGCAAGGGCCAGTAGTGCCCTGCTGACGACGTACTTCAGCAATCGCCTGAGCGATGGCCAGAATGTGGGCTTCATTGAAGCTTTGGCGCAACGCACTGCCGCGATGGCCTGAGGTGCCAAATTTTACCGCATGAGCGGCATTACCCGCTTCCGGTTGCAACACGTAGTACTGTGATGTCAGTTGGGCTACGTTGATCAAATCACTTTGCTGAGCAGGTTGCCCGGCACGTGGGTCATTCGCCATCGACTCTCTCCCTAATGCCAGTACCGCAGCCGGGCAATGTGTCGCTGACGGCCACCGTGACGGGCTGTTTGCTAAATTAGACAGTTCCGCAAACTTTCTCGATCAGTTCCGCCGGGAACTGCATAGCCTGCATGATGTGTTCGATCATGCTGCGTTTGCGGCCGGTATTGGTATTGGTAATTACCCAGTAAGGCGTGCCCGGAACGTGTTTCGGTTTAGTATGCGTTCCATTTGCCAGCAAGGTTTGCTGATCGCCGGCAAAATAAGTACGGGTACGGCCATGCAATGCATCGGTCGCCGCGGTAAAACCCACTGCATCAATCGTATACAGTGTGGAAAGTACCAGCATAAAACGATTTACAGCTCTGCTCTGTTCGGCGTATTCATCTGACAACAACAGTTCGCGTACGGCACGCACGCGATCGCGCGAAGGTGGTACCGCAACGGCAGGCTCCGTAGCCTTGATGCCTGCGGCGACTGGCGCAATGCGCACCGGCTGCCCAGCGGTAAACTTCAACATACGCCGTAAAATATCGGACGCACTTTCACCAATATGCTGCGTGTGGCTGGCAATATAACGGTAAAGTTCTTCGTCGACTTCTATAGTTTTCATCTTTATCCAAAACAATAATTCAATTGATTTTTATAATGTTTGACGGTCATTAAAGAAAGTCTCAATGTTGACCTACATTTTTCCAACCATCTGGTTTTACGATATTTCACTGCTTTGGCGTAGATTAACAGACTCTAGAGGGCCAGCCAACTTCCCCCGCAGTGACATTGGGTTGTCACCACCAGTTTTTCTGGCTTGATATCCAGCAGCTATTAAACAAAGGAGGCTTTCAGAGCGTGCCTTGGTGATGCGGTGGCAAATCGAGCTTTGTCAGGCTGCTGATAAAGCCCGTTATCAGGTTAGGGCGGTAGCAGACGAAGAGGGAGCAAACTTGAACAATTCTAGGTGGTCAGAAAGATGGGGCACAGAATGTGCCCCATCATAGCCCTAGGCGTGCCAGGGCGGTCATTGATCAGAAGCTGTATCTCAACCCTAATTGACCATTAACGTCCTTAAAATCATTACTGCCCCGTTGGACCCCGATATTGCCAGAAGCGCTCCAACCTTTGCCCAGCACAACCTGAACGCCAGCTTTAGCTTCATACACATTGTCAGCCAGCTTATGGCGAACTTTAGTTTCGTTCATCTCAACCGTCGCGTCGTTGCCACCTGACCACCAATTCAGTTGCAGGAACGGTTGGATCTGATTTGCTTTAGGATCCAATGCATTACTGAACAACCGTACACCAAGACGGGTAGTAGTCTGATTTTTGCGCTGTTCCGCGATCCGGGTGCCATTCTCTTCAGTATGAGCATCGCCACTATAGCGGGTAAAAATCATCTGGCCCTGTGGTTCCAGATACAGGCCGCGGCTAATGCCTTCATACAGTGGCAGTGCATAGCCCAGCTCCAACGATCCGCTCCAGGTATTGGATTTATACTCTTCGCGGGCCAGCCCGCTGCCTTGGACTTCGTTGTCGTAGCGGCCATATTGCAGCCAAC
The DNA here is from genome assembly GCF_055790845.1 of Serratia sp. YWN4. Taxonomy (NCBI): domain Bacteria; kingdom Pseudomonadati; phylum Pseudomonadota; class Gammaproteobacteria; order Enterobacterales; family Yersiniaceae; genus Serratia; species Serratia sp. YWN4. The sequence goes on along the minus strand of NZ_CM147696.1, from coordinate 1,541,503 downwards.
TGTCCAAATAAAGCCCGACTGGCGAAGAGGCATGCTGGTACCAACTCCCGTAAACACCAAAGCTGGTTCCCGTGACCTTACCTTTGGCATTACGATCGCTCAGATCGGAACTCGCTTGAGTATCGGCGCTGCCATAACCCAGCATTATCCCCGTGTGCAACCGGCTTTCACCAAGAGTATGCTGCAACTCTCCGCCGATCTGCATCACGTCAAGATCCGTCTCAACCGACAACTGCTCGCCAACCACGCCAGCATCCAGGTTATTGCGATGTGCACGTAGCCAGACCGCCCCATTGCCCTCCTTGCCTACGGCACCCAATCCAGGCTCGCCCATGCGATCGGAGCGAGTATGATCGAACATATGCACCGCCGCATTCTGGTTATTCAGGTAGGCTGCCGCATCAACGCGTAGCAAAGAAGGCGAGTTTCCTGGCTGTGGGATCAAGGGATCTGTAGCTCCAAGCGCAGGAGTTTCAGGTTGAGGCACCAAAGGATCTGGCGTTTCTGGTATGGGTGTTTCAGGCTGAGGAACCAAGGGGTTAGGCGGTTGTGGCGTGCTCACGGCCTCAGAACGCAAGTACCAGTTACCGTTGGCAGGCTCCTGTTTTCCTCCCTTATGCAACAGATACTCGTATGCGCCAGCAACAACAGGTTTTTGCAGGTTAAATACGCCGTTGGACTCTTTAGCCACGCTGATAACCTCAATACCTTCAACGGTACTCGCGCCCTGGCCCCCGACGTTATTGACCTGCAACCAAGATTGACCGCTGCTGCCGCCGGTGATCACCAGGCCATCGGTGACTGAGTCATCGCCACCCAGTACCGTATTCAACTTCAGCGTGCCACCTTCGCCTTTGTAGCTGCCGTCGCCACCACCAAAGAAAGTGGCGTTAGACAAAGTCAGTGTCATACCAGCGTTACCGTTGCCGCCCAGATTGACAACGCCAGCATTACTCAATCCGCTGAAGTAAGCACTGAAACCCGCCAGATCCAGCGTTCCTGCCTTGGCAACGTTAAAAACGGCGGGGCTAAAAAGGTTAGCACCAAAACCATTTGCCACACCCGCCTGTAGAGTGCCAGCCACAACGTTCACTTGACCACCGAGAATATTATCTTTGGACATCAGGCGTGTAATCCCGCTGCCCAGATGATTGATGGTGCCCATGCCGCTTAGCTTGGGGGAAAAATCCTGATTATCCGTGTAATTGAAATTCAAAATACCGCGGCTGTGAAGAAAAACACTGGAGGTCTCGAGGATGCCGGCTTTGCCACCCGTACCAATGTTGAGCACCGCCTGTTTAAGCGAACCGCCGCCGGATATGGGACTATCCCCTACGCGCACTTCGCCAGTGCTGTTGACCTTCACCACGCCGCCGTCAGCGATGGTCAAGGTGCCGTCGCCGTTGGTTCCGCCAATATTGATATATCCGGCCGATAGTAGCGTTCCTTGATCCTTGACCAGAATGCTACCGCTGGCAGGCGAGGTTCCCGAGTAGAACACGCGTTCACCGATGGTAATGCCGCTGTATTTATCCGCCCCTGTGCTCGTCACCTGCGCACCATTGGCGACCGTCAGGCTACCAACGCCATCCACACCGACATCAAGCCCAACAACCTTCATCGAAGAGGCTGCACCGCTGATAACAACGCTGCCCTGGCTTTTAACGCGCGAAGCGATGGTCATACCTGACGCCTCAATGCGGCCGCCATCGATGACCTGCATTTGCCCTTCACCATTATTACCAACCGTTAACTGTGAGGCCTTCCAAGTTGAACCCGTCCCAGAAACCAGCGCAGTTCCTTTGCCGCCAATGCCATCACCCAGATAGCTGCTATAGGTGCCGCCATTGAGCAGAGCGCCGTCGGTAATGCTGACCTTTCCTTCCCCTTTCTCCCCCACCCTGACGATGGTGCCACCAGCAGAGGTCACGACCGATCCCGCGCCCGAAAGATTCAGTTCACCGTAGGCACCGGCGATGGAACCCAGGCTGAGTTCCAGCGCCCCCGCCTTCGCACCATTGGTCACATTCATCACGCCCTTACCGGCGTAGCCCACATACATGTTTGAAGAGCCGAACTTATTGTAATAAAGCTCACTCCCCGCACCGTCGACGTTGATGGTCCCCTGCCCAGTGGCACCGTAACCAACGATCACCTTATCGAAGGTATCCAGCAGGAATTTACCGCCGTCAGCAATGTTGAATTCACCGCTCCCTTGATTGCCAACTATCACCTGATGGCCCAAGAGCTGCGAGCCAACCCCCGATATCTTCAGAGTGCCTTTGGAACCTTCCTTTACGCCCAGTTCAATAAATGAAACTTCCAGCGTTCCGGCATCCAGTACGGAAACCTTACCCTCACCACCAACACCGACTTTCAGATCCTGTCCATAAAGGGGGTCATAGTTGTAAAGTTTCCACCAAGAGTTTGCCCCCGAAATTGACGCCTCTCCCACGGAGCCAACTTCTCTGCCCAGATAGCCAGCACCGACCGTGGTTGCCCTGGCCCCCTCGCTGATGGTTAGCTTGCCTGAACTGGTGTCTCCAATAACCAGATCTACTCGGTTACCTGTTTTCCAACCGTCTGGCTTGGTACCCGGCACGGTCTCTTCCGTACCGCCATCGATCACGATTTCAGCAGCGCTGGCGTCGACTGCTGAACCGACCATACCGGCCATGGCCATGGCCAGAAACAGACTGGGAGCAATACCGACTTTGCGATTTTGAGATGATTTGCCACCATTGCGGGACAGTTCAGAAACGGGGACCAGAGAACCAGTGCGGCGATGGCGCACGAGGCGATAAACTTTATTCATACAGAGCAACTCCTCCAATGAGTTTAATAAGCGTTCAGATGTTATTAGATGAATTATTTTCACAGCTGTAGAAATACAAAAGCTCCCGATAAGGAAGCCTTTACTCAATTACGTTACCGTCTAGGTAACTTATACGCCTGCACGTCACTATCACCTGAGTATATTATATAAAGAGCAGAGTTCGTTTTCATACACCCGCACATCACTCATCGAGTGGTGTCAACAATAAGCAATCTTTCGCCTATTAATCAATCACGAACTCCGCTCCCTTTTAATACCTGACACTCTAAATAGAGAGTAATTTCCTGAACTACATAAACCAACTATCAACCACACCGGTGCTATCGAAGCTAATATAAAGACGATTCGCATGGTATTCCGTATTTCCTGACATTTTAGCAGATGCCTTGGTGGCACTGTCCGAAGCATTCGATGCCGTGTTAGCCATGCCAAGAGCATTGGAGACTGCATTTGCCCCAGGAATATAACCGACAATGGAAGAGGCAGTGCTCAGATTACCTCTCACTTCATATTCCCATGACATATTACCACTAGAATGAACGTTCTGCTCATCCGGCACACCGTAAATTGCCTGTACTTGCGCCTTGGTTGTCTGTTTAGGTATAACATGTGCCTTCACATACGATGCACTGAATTTATCTTCCCCCATGGAACTGCATCCAGCAAGAAGCAAAACCACCATCACACCCCATAAATACTTGCGCATATTTCAATCCAGTTGATTAACTACTTATTAATGCTAATAACCGGAGTCATCAGCTGTTTTTTTGCATTAATAACTGTAAATCAGTAAGAGCAATTCAATGTATAAGAAAAATACATTGAGCAATAATACCAACGGAATGGTACAGTTACCCGAAGCCTTTTTATGTCAATAGTATTAGCGAATAATTGGCAAGCCATAAGAACATTACCCAATACTTGCTTATTACAGCAGGCTCTTGCTAATGCATTGAAATGATATGTACATAAGGCAAAGGCCACAACCCTACCGAGGTAGGGTTCGAGAGTATCGTTAATCTAGGTATGATTCAGCATAAGCCTATGTGTTGCCGTATACTCGCTTACCTCAAGTTACATGCGTGCCAGCCTGCACTCCAGTTGGCATCAGATAAACGTAGATCATGGCACGCAAAAGTCAACGCGGACGTTACATGGGTGACAAAGGGAGAGTGACGTGAGTAAACCTTACGCTTTAGTCGTTGACGATCACCCGTTGGTGGCTGGGGGAATTGCCGCGTTCTTAAGCACACATTGTGGTTACCAGCAGGTGTATGTCGCCGCCAGCCGCCAAGAGTGCGATGGCCTGATAGAAGAAAAAGGCCCTCCCCAATTACTGGTCTTAGATTTCTGGTTACCTGATGGCACTGCCCTTCAGTTAATTAAGAAACTGCCACAGGAAAATCCCAATATTCGTCTATTGGTGATCAGCGGGGATGAGAATAACAATGTTCAACACAAGGCTCGTGAGATGGGTGCGCACGGTTTTGTTCATAAACACGACTCCCCACAGATCTTCAATCAAGCCGTTACGGCACTGCAAAACGGGCAACTCTGGTTTCCGGAAGCCTCGGAATTACCGTCTTTATCCTCACCAACGGTTAATTATCAGGAATTCGGGCTGACCAAGCGTCAGGCGGAAGTGCTGGCGATGATGCTACGGGGATTCTCAAATAAACGCATTGCCATGACGCTGGCAGTGTCTGAACCCACGATCAAAGAGCATATTACCGGTATTCTCAGTAAGCTTGGCGTCAATAACCGAGTCGAGGCTATCACGTTACTTCAGGGAAGACGCTTCACGCTATGATGAAAACCCTCAGTGATAAATCTCCGCACGGCATCAAGCCGCACTCGCAGCTCCGTTTGTTGAACAATGTGTTAGCGCGATTGGTTTTTAGCATCAATGCTGTGCCTTTTGTCGGTATGGTGTTTGCCATTTGGCTCTATAAGCTGCAACTGCCGCTGACGCCCGTTATCTGTTGGATTGTTCTCTATCTTATTGCCGCCGTGCTCGTCAGGATTTGGCACTACCGCTATCACCAGAAACTGAGTACAACGGCTGACACCATCATGCTGGCCCAGTGGTTACCTTGGTGAATCGGGTAGCCTTGCTGCACGGTATCGGCCTGTCTTCGTTGATGATCGTGACAGCCATGAGCCAATCCTTTGATTTCACTCTGCTGCTCAATATCAGTATTGCCGCTATCATCGCCGCCAACGCGACACATCTGACCCCGCTATTGGGTGCATTCCAGCGGTTTTTTATCAGCTGTTGGGGAATGTTGTTGGTCCTGATCCCGTGGCGATCGGGTGAAGTCTGGCCAATCATTTTCTTGCTTAATCTACTGTATGCCGTTGCTATTTATCGTCATGCTTTAACCTCACACGCCTTCTTCCTGCAACAGGTCAGACTGGAAGAAGACAGCATCTTATTGGCTGAGAAATTCCGTGTGGCGAAAGAGGAGGCGGAACAGGCATTACATGATAAAAACCTGTTTCTCACCACCGCCAGCCACGATCTCCGCCAACCGATTCACGCAATGGGATTTTTGATTGAAGCGATCGTGCACAAGAATCGCGATCCCCGGTTGAACCCGCAGCTCCATGATCTGCAAGAGAGTGTGCGTTCGTTACATTTAATGTTTAACTCACTGTTGGACCTGACAATAATAGAAAACAATGCCATCAATGTCCCGCAGACAAACGTGGAGTTAGTGCCATTAATCGACTCGATCATCACTCTGTTTCGTGAAGAGGCGAATAATAGGGGCTTAACGCTACGCTCGAGATTCCCTCGGCAACGCTGCGTTGCTTTAGGCGATCTCTCGTTGCTCAAACAGTCGTTAATCAACCTGACGCACAACGCACTACGATACACCCCACAAGGTGGGGTGCTGATCTCTGTTCGCCCGCGTGGCAAAGAGTGGTTGATCGAAGTCTGGGATACCGGAATTGGCGTTGCTGATGCTGAAAAAAGCCAGATTTTCTCTCCCTTCTATCGCCCGGAGCTTGCCTGGCGTATAGACAGTGCCGGGCATGGACTGGGCCTGGCGGTAGTAGCAAGATGCGCGAAACTGATGAAAGTACAGTGCGGAATGAGCTCGATAGAAGGGAAAGGTTCACGTTTTTGGATGCTTCTGCCAGCCAGCGACACAATGGCAGCCATAGCGCCATTAACCGCACAGCAAAAATCCTTATCCGCACCGCATAGAACGCTTTCCGGAACCTGCTTGGTCGTTGACGACGATCCCTTGGTTACCTCTGCCTGGGAGAGCCTGATGCAGGCTTGGGGAGTGACGGTTCGCTGCGTCGCTTCTGCCAACGAAGCTTTTGCCGTGCTTGAGAGCGGCTTTTCTCCGCAGGCGATCTTGTGCGATCAGCGCTTGCGTTCAGGTGAGAGTGGTTTCGATATTTTGCAGGAGTTACTCCAACGTTTACCACAGGCCAGTGGCGCGATGGTCAGCGGCGAATTTAATTCGGAGATCTTGCAACAAGCGGAAAGAGAGGGTTACCTGGTGTTATCTAAGCCATTAGAGCCTTCGCAGCTTCATGCTCTGCTTTCACAGTGGCTTTCTTCTGAGTAGCTTGGCATCAACAATGTGCTGCCAGAAAGGTATTGATAACATCTATCTAACTTATAAATACCTACCTAAGCATGATACCCTGACCCAATGTCTTTAAATCGTAAACTTCACCATGAAATTACATTATCAACTCTTGGCTGCCGAGGCTCCCACATTACCGATAGTGCTGCTCCACGGCATGTTCGGCAACCTGGATAACCTTGGCATACTGGCACGCGACCTGAATCAACAGCATACGGTGATCAAGGTCGATCTGCGCAATCATGGGCTTTCGCCGCGTGCTGATGAGATGACCTATCCGGCGATGGCGCAGGATCTGCTGACGTTGCTGGATGATTTGCAGTTGGATAAGGTCATCGTCATCGGCCACTCCATGGGTGGTAAAGCCGCCATGGCGCTCACGGCGATAGCCCCTGAGCGGGTTGAACGGCTGATTGTGATCGATATCGCCCCGGTGGCTTATAACACCCGCCGCCACGACAAGATTTTTGCTGCTCTGCAAGCGGTCACCGATGCCGGTATTAGCCAACGGCAACCGGCGGCACAGCTGATGCGCGAATATCTGGATGAAGAAGGCGTGATCCAGTTCTTGTTAAAGTCTTTTCATGCCGGAACCTGGCGCTTCAACCTGCCGGTATTGATCGCACAATACGCGAGCATGATCGGCTGGCAAAATGTCCCCTCTTGGCCACATCCAACGCTATTTATCCGCGGTGGGCTTTCGCCTTATGTGCAGGATGAGTACCGCGAAGACATTGCCCGCCAATTCCCGCAGGCCCGAGCTTACGCCGTCGCAGGTACCGGCCATTGGGTTCATGCGGAAAAACCGGACGCTGTGTTACGGGCCATCCGCCGCTTCCTTGATGAAGCCTGAAACAAAGTGGTGAAAAAACGTGCTAAAGAGAACGAGTTAGCGCGTTTTTGGCTAAGTTAAGCATTGTCGTTGCTCTATCTGCTGGGGTAATATGGCGCGCTATTTCCGACGTCTTTCAAGCTGCTATAGCTTGGGTCCTGCGGGGATATAATTTTGCCGCCCAGTTCAACGTGCAAACAAGCACTTGGCTGGAGGTAAATTTGGCTTAGGGTTTATTGGCCCGAATGGTGTTAACTGAACCGTCTGGAAGTGTGAAAACGCTTTCTGATGCAAACTCCCTTGCAGTAGTCCGCAACAATGGCAAAAGAACAAACGGATCGCACGACGCTGGATCTGTTCGCAGATGAACGCCGTCCGGGGCGACCGAAAACCAACCCGCTTTCCCGTGATGAACAGCTTAGAATCAATAAGCGTAATCAGCTACGGCGTGACAAAGTGCGTGGATTACGGCGTGTGGAGCTGAAAATCAACGCAGACGCCGTGGATGCTCTGAACAAACTGGCGGATCAGCGCGATATCAGTCGCAGCGAATTGATTGAGCAAATGCTGCTGGCAAAACTGGCGGAAGAACAGCCAGAATCATGATCTCTTCAGCCGCACGCGCGGCGCGGCGTTAAGGATGACGCCGGATCAACACCGCTGGTACTGATCCCCCCGCATCGCATAAATGCGATAAAACCCCAGAGCACATTTCTGGCATGATGGTTATTTACCGGTAAGAGAGAGTCACCACGTTGAACTCTTGCCTTGATCTTACGTAAGACGATACCCAAAGGCTCGACGTTGCAGGTAAGCAACCCACGAACACCAAAGGTATATCCACTGAATTAAAAAGGTTATCTGCAATATGGCTCATGTAGGCATTTTCTTTGGCAGCGATACTGGCAATACCGAAAACATTGCCAAGATGATCCAGAAAAATCTTCAGCAAAAATATGGCAAAGACGTGGCTGAAATTCACGACATTGCCAAAAGCAGTAAAGAAGATCTGGAAGCTTTCGACATCCTGCTGCTCGGCATCCCCACCTGGTATTACGGTGAAGCCCAGTGTGACTGGGATGACTTCTTCCCAACGCTGGAAGATATTGACTTCAACGGCAAGCTGGTGGCGCTGTTTGGTTGTGGTGACCAAGAAGACTATGCAGAATATTTCTGCGATGCGATGGGTACCATCCGTGACATCATCGAACCGCGTGGTGCTGCGATCATCGGCCACTGGCCAACCAAAAGCTACCACTTCGAAGCCTCTAAAGGCTTGGCAGACGACCATCACTTCGTCGGCTTGGCTATCGACGAAGATCGTCAGCCTGAACTGACCAACGAACGCGTAGATGCCTGGGTTAAACAAATCAGCGAAGAGCTGAGCCTGGCCGACATCGTCGGCTAAGCCCCCCTCCAGATATTGTACAAAAGCCCTGCAAAGCGCATAGTGTCGGCTACAGGGCTGCTATCGGTATCACGGATTAGAGTAATAGAAGCTACAAGTCTGTAACTTCCCGCACTATCAGGGTAAACTGCGGCATCGGTTTATCCCATCCATCAAGACGTTGCATATACCCTTATGCAATAGTGCAGATATACCTTTGTTAACAACCGACGGTTTCTATTTAGAGCAAGCGGTTCTATAATGAGACGCAATTAATTCTTTTTGTGCCGACCAATGCCATAGGCGAAAACGCCCCAACTTGATTAGCACAGTAACAGGACTGAATCCGCATGACTGACAACAATAACGCATTGAAGAAGGCCGGCTTAAAAGTCACGCTTCCGCGACTCAAAATTCTGGAAGTCTTGCAGGATCCGGCATGCCATCACGTCAGTGCGGAAGATCTGTACAAAAAACTGATAGATATGGGTGAGGAAATCGGCTTGGCAACGGTTTATCGCGTACTGAATCAATTTGATGATGCGGGCATTGTGACTCGTCACAATTTCGAAGGCGGTAAATCCGTGTTCGAACTGACCCAGCAGCATCATCACGATCACCTGATTTGCCTGGACTGTGGCAAAGTGATCGAGTTCAGCGACGAACCTATCGAAGTGCGTCAGCGTGATATCGCCAAACAGCACGGTATTAAGCTCACCAATCACAGCCTGTACCTGTACGGCCATTGTGAAGTAGGTGATTGCCGCGAAAACGATACGCTGCATGACAAGCGATAACTCTGGCCTGCCAGAATCGAGAAACCGCCTTAATGGCGGTTTTTTTGTGCCTGCGATTTACAGACAAAAAAATCCCCGGACAGGCCGGGGAAAATGATAATTCCAAATATTGCACTCTCTTGCAGCACTTCTTTCTGACACGGACTACACCTACAGCCCATCCGCCGACACGCAGATGGGCTGAGTTTTGGCTTAGGCTTTTACCGGCTCGGCACGGCTGAAACGTTTGCCATCCGGGCTGACCGCACGGATTTGAACATCACCCGCAACGGCCGGGCGAGCACGATCGTCATAGCGCTGCCACTGTTTGCCGCCATCGGTAGAATATTCAATAGCCAAACCAGGCAAGGAGATATTAGCCTCCAGCTTGCCATCAACAACGCGTGCTCCCGGCACTGGCAGACGGTAGCTCACGCCACCTTTATCCAGCTTGGCCAACTCACGTTGCCCGATCAGGTTGGCAAAGTGCAGCCAGTCCTTTTCCAGCGTCTTGGTATCGACATGATGGGTTTCGCCACCTTTGTATTCACGACCGGCTTGATAATCCTGCTCCCAGCTCGCACGGTGCCAGGCACGTTCCGCAACAGACAGAGCACGTGGATAAATCATGTATTCCATTTGCTGGTCGGTACGCACAACTTCACTCCACAGCTGAGCTGAGAGGCCATAAGCACCCGGCCATGATTTGTCACTCTTGGCGGTGAAATGGTTGCCATCGCGGTCAACCGAGGTTTCAGCGTTTTGCGGCAGGTTGTTTGGTGCGAAGCTGAAGATCTTCTGCTCATCGCTGAAACGGGTGCCCCAGTAGTAACCATGCTCTTCCGGGGTCACTTCATAGGGGAAGTCCATATAGACGTAATCCGGGTTGGAGATCACCACCTGATAGCCCTTGTTCGCCCAGTCGTTGGCTGAGTCGAAGCCGCCCCAGAACAGGGTATCCCAGAAGTTCACCGTAACATTCTTAGTCGCGAAGGCTTTCGAGTCTTTGGCATCTTTCAGGCCATCCTGCCACGCCTGCATGCTGTCAATGCCGTGCGCTTTCACCAGTTGGCTGACTTCAAGCCCGAAGTAGCTCGGCAAGTGTTCCATATCTTCCACTTTGCCGTCTTTGATGATCGCCTGACAAACCTCAGACTTGGCCCATGGCTTGTCTTCTTTGCTCAGATCAAGAATGCCCTTGCCCGCTTCCGGCTTCTTCACATCGGTATAACCGGCACCCAAGCGGATGTTCTTCGCTTCATCCCCACCAAAATGCCAGGTTTGCAGTGGTTGACCGGCTTCTTTGTGCATCTGGGCGACTTCACCAATCACTTTATCAACAAAGTTTTTGGATGAATCCAGGCACGGGTTCAGGTAGCTCTGACGGTTAAAATACTGCACCGAGGTGGTATTGGACGTATCGGTCGGATCCACCAGGCGGAACTCATTCGCCTCTTTCTCTTTACCTTCAGCCAGCAGTTTCTTGTAGCGCGCTTCCATGGAAACGATCGCAGCGCGGGCATGCGCAGGCATGTCAATCTCTGGGATCACTTCAATCTGGCGTGCCTGAGCATATTTAACGATGTCGATATAGTCCTGACGGGAGAAGAAACCACCGTGCGGCTCTGGGCCTGAACCGTATTGCGGCAGCAGACAGGTGGTTTCGCTCAGGTCATGGCAACGCTGGCCACCCACCTCGGTCAGTTCCGGCAGGCCTGGGATCTCAATACGCCAGCCTTCATCATCCGTCAGGTGGAAGTGGAATTTATTCAGCTTATAGGCCGCCATCTGATCCAACAGACGCAGCACCGCATCTTTATGGTGGAAGTTACGCGCCACATCCAGGAAGATGCCGCGGTATTGGAAACGCGGTGCATCTTTGGCATCCAGCGTGGCAATCTTCTTGCTGCCGTCAGACGGGATCAGCGACAGAATGGATTGCAGGCCATAGAACACCCCGGCCTGATCGAAGCCGGTGATCGCAGCCCCTTTCTCACCAATCTTCAGTTGGTAAGCGCCTGGAACCGCCAGATCGCCTTTAAATGCGCCCGGTTGAATATCGGTTTTGATTGGATAACCACCAGCATGGTTTGCCACGCCCAGCAGTTCAAAACGCTTGGCTGCCGCATCTGCCGCTGGTTTGGTCAACGCGCTTAGATCCAAGGCAACACCTTTGCTCAGATCCACATCATGCTGATGAACCTTAACTTCCATCGGCGTTGGCATAATCTGGCCACGCAATGCTGCCGCTGGCAGCACTTTCAGATCCTGATTCTTGGTGAAGCGGCTTTCTGGCACCATCAGAATGTTATGGTCATCCTTGGTACGCTTCCACTGGTCACCGGTGAACGGGGTAACAAACTGGTTCACATCTTCGGTATCGGTATTCGCCAGGATCTTAGGCTTGGCATCACCTGAAGTGGCATACCAGCGCGGCAAGAAATCACTGTGGAACACCTGCCAGTATTCGGCAATAATCGGGATTTCAACGGCCTGCTTGGCCGGGAAGCTGGTGAATTTGTCGGTAGGTTCCAGCTTGTACAGATCGCCAGTGATATGGGTAATCTTGAACTGTTCGTTATCCACTTTCAGCGTCTGACGCGGACTGTGGAAATAAATTGCCCAGTCTTTATCTTTGATTTCCTGGCCATCGTTGGCCAGAGTGATCAACACCTTATTACAAGATGCCCAATCGGCACCCAGCTTGGCGCAATCAACACCATTATCAGCTGCACGGTTATCCAGCATCTTAAGATTCACTTTCAGCTGGCTGAGTTGATCAACAACCTGCTGGTTAGCCATGGCTGAACCCACGCTGCCAAATAGCCCGACGGTGGCGGTCAGGGCTGCAAGAGCACTCATCTTGAACTTGTTCATCTTCAACCTCTTCGGTAATCCGTTGTTGTTATCGCGAATCTCTTGCCCGATTTTTCGCTGCGTGCCTTTGCTTTAGAACAGGTGGCGGCAAGATTCGCTTTTAAAGCGTGATTTCCCGGCGGCATGGCCACCGGGGAAAACATTAGAAGATAGTGAATGGGGCAATAACGATGAATTTAACGTCTCTCTCATCTTGGAAAATGTTGCCGTAACCACCGCTCCAGCTAGGCAGATCGGAATGGTTGTCGTATTGCGTGAAGTGCAGTTTGAACAGCGTGCCTTTGGCACGGCCATCCTGCAAGGTATAGGCCGCATCCAGGCTATAAGCGCTCTCTCTCAGGCGCTGGCTCTGATCGTAAATCGGGTTAGTGCTTGGCTTCGCGTCCCAGGCATAAACATAAGAGGCACCGACCGACATGCCAGGAATATCCCACTTGCTCAGGTCATACATCACGCCGCCGTAAACCGCTTTTTCGCCGTTGGCGTTAAAGTCGGAACGGTTATCCCACCAGATATCAAGACGGCCGTTGGAAGAGGCATAAGTCGGGGTCATACGTTGCAGGAAGAAGCCCTGGTTACCCTCAGCCTTGACCATGGTGCCTTCCAGGCGCCAGTTGAACTGACCGGTGGTATAGCCGAAGGTCAGCGCCTGCAACCAAGCCAGACCATCATAAATGCTGTTAGGGTCACGGCTGTCACTGACGCGGTCTTCAGCGCCGTAGAACTGATAGCTGGTGGTCAGTGGATTGCCCGCAACATCAAATTTGTAAGAGGCTTTGGTGAAATACTGATTCACATACCCCTGTGCCTGACCGAAAGCAGCTTCCAGCACCAGATCGTTTTTGAAATCGTACTTGGCGCCCAGTGAATGCAGGTAGGAAACGCGGGTGGTGCGGTCATTCTGACGGAAATCATCCATCTCGAGATGCCAAGGCGCTTTATACTTGTCGGTCCACATGTAGGAGAAGCTCAGAGCTCCGGAGTCACCGTAGTCAAAGTTGGCACCAGCCTCAGCCCCTTGATAGGTGCCTGGCATAAAGCTCCAGTGTGGAGCCAGCAGCGTCTGGCCGCTTGGCTGGATATAACCCGCACGAGCCCACATCGGGCCATATTTGAATTTACCGGCGGCTTTGTACAGGCTGATACCGCTTTTATCGCCGGAGTAATCTTCATCATAGGTACGATTACGGCTGGAGAAGGCGATTTCGTTAGGGTGGCCACTTTCACTCGACTCTGCCATTTCGATGGCGGTAAATGCCGCCACATCGACACCAAACATGTCGGCCGCATAACCAGACGAGAAATCGAGGTTGGCGTTCCACGTTGAGTGGGAAAGGTTGGTTTTGAACTCACCGCTCTCAACGTCTTTGCGATCGCGTTGACGTTGCCAGTAATAAACCCCACCGGTCATCGTCGAATCATCGATAAACCCTGCCGCTTGCGCTTCAGGCGCCATAACAAACCCTGTTCCTAACAATGCACCCGCGATGGCGAGTACCAGCGTTTTACGCTGAGCACCGTGCGTACCCATAGAAAATTCCTCTTTGACTTGACTTTAAAAGTGCGCCCGCCAGTGTTCACCACTGCCCTGAACGGCCGCTAATAAAAACCCGATCGGGTAAAAGTTCTGCTGATAGGAGAAAACTCCGCTCAGCTTTATTGCTAGCGCTAGACTATTTTTCGCGACGCGAATTATCAAATGAAAAATGAGAGAGAATTGTCAAAGTATGACAAAGAGCACATATCGATGAGATTTTGTTACACGAATGAGCAATATCTTTTTTTGAATAAAAAATTCAATAAAATCAGAATAAATACTGATATCCAGGTAAATACCCTAAGAAAAGAAAGATTTCAGCCTGATAAAAACAAATACTTATGAAAAAAATGAGAGCGCTCTACAAATGATATTAATTTGCATCGCGAATATATAGAAGAGAGTTATACCCGCAGTGCAAAATATCAACATCAGGGGATTTCACAGCGAAAGAGCAGAGATAACGCCACGTTATCGGTGAAAAAAGGGGAGTGCCACAGAGGAAAAACGAGTTATTTCAAGCAATAAAAAAGCGCAACCTAAGTTGCGCTTTAAAACAGTGACAAAATCAGCGTTTATTCGCCCATTTTAGCCCAGGTATCCCGCAGGCCAACGGTGCGGTTAAACACCAGATGCTCCGCAGAAGAGTAGCGACTATCGGCACAGAAATAGCCTTCACGCTCAAACTGATAGGCTTTCTCTGGCTGTGCCGCCGCCAGGCTTGGTTCAACAAAGCCGTGCTTAATCACCAACGATTCCGGGTTGATGGTAGCCAAGAAATCCTCTGCCGCTGCCGGGTTAGCGACACTGAACAAGCGATCGTACAGACGGATTTCCGCTGGCAGCGCGTGTGCCGCAGACACCCAGTGGATCACACCTTTCACCTTACGGCCATCGGCAGGATCTTTGCTCAATGTCTCAGGATCGTAAGTACAGAAGATGGTGGTGATTTCACCCGCGGCATCTTTCTCTACGCGCTCGGCCTTAATCACATAGGCATTACGCAGGCGAACTTCTTTACCCAATACCAGGCGCTTGTACTGTTTGTTGGCTTCTTCACGGAAGTCGGCACGATCGATATACACTTCACGGCTGAAGGGGACTTCGCGGCTGCCCATTTCTGGCTTGTTCGGATGGTGAGGCATGGTAACCATCTGCACATCATCCGTCATGTTCTCAATGATCACTTTTACCGGATCCAGCACGGCCATGGCACGTGGGGCATTCTCATTGAGATCGTCACGAATGCAGGACTCCAACGCCATCATCTCAACGTTGTTGTCCTGTTTGGTCACACCGATGCGCTGGCAGAACTCGCGGATAGACGCAGCAGTGTAGCCACGGCGACGCAGGCCGGAAACGGTCGGCATACGCGGGTCGTCCCAACCTTCCACCACATTCTCGGTCACCAGCAGGCTCAGCTTGCGCTTTGACATGATGGCGTACTCAAGATTGAGGCGTGAAAACTCATACTGGCGTGGATGGCACGCAATAGTGATGTTATCCAGCACCCAGTCATATAGGCGGCGGTTGTCCTGAAACTCCAGCGTACACAGCGAATGGGTGATCCCTTCCAGCGCATCGGAAATGCAATGGGTGAAATCATACATCGGGTAGATGCACCATTTATTGCCGGTCTGATGGTGCTCGGCAAACTTGATGCGGTAGATCACCGGATCGCGCATGACGATGAACGGTGATGCCATGTCGATTTTGGCACGCAGGCACACGCTGCCTTCGGCAAACTCGCCGTTGCGCATCTTTTCGAACAACGCCAGGTTCTCTTCCACCGAGCGGTTGCGGTAAGGGCTGTCCTTCCCCGGTGCAGTCAGGGTGCCGCGATACTCGCGGATCTGCTCAGGCGTCAGTTCGTCGACATAGGCCAAGCCTTTACCGATCAGCTCAACCGCATACTGGTGCAGTTGATCAAAATAATCGGAAGAATAGCGAACGTTGCCGCTCCACTTGAACCCCAACCACTCCACATCGTGTTTGATGGAATCAACAAATTCGATGTCTTCTTTTACCGGGTTGGTGTCATCGAAACGCAGGTTACACTTGCCTTGGTAATCCTGCGCAATGCCAAAATTCAGGCAGATGGATTTCGCATGGCCGATATGCAAATAGCCGTTCGGCTCCGGCGGGAAGCGGGTCTGTACCGACGAATGCTTGCCTGACGCCAGATCTTCATCAATGATCTGACGGATAAAATTAGTTGGGCGGGCTTCTGCCTCACTCATGTCATTATTCCTCGAATGCAAAGCGCTACACATAACCACCTATGTTCCAACAAGCCACGTCTGGAAACAACCGTTAGTTTCACGAAAATAGGCTGCGCCGTACAAAAACAAAAAGGCGGGAAAAGATCGCTCTTTTCCCGCCAAGGTTATGACTTGTTTAACGCCCGAAATAACTCGGGGGAAACAGGCTTACTTTTGAATCTCGAACAGTTTGGTCTGGCCAGCAATCACATGACCGGTTGCCAGCGCCGTCAGGCCTGCGTAATCATCCGCATTACTGACCACCACTGGGCTGATCATTGAGCGCGCATTGGCATTCAGGTATTCCAGATCCATTTCCAGAATCGGCTGACCTGCTTTCACCTCTGCGCCTTCTTCCACCAGGCGTTTAAAGCCCTGGCCATTCAGCGCCACGGTGTCGATACCCATGTGCACCACAATTTCCGCGCCTTTATCGGTTTCCAGACAGAAAGCATGGTTGGTGTTGAAAATCTTCACCACGGTGCCATCGGCTGGCGCTACCACGATTTTGTCGGTTGGGCGAATTGCCACACCGTCACCCACCGCTTTGCTGGCAAAAGCTTCGTCAGGCACCTGGTCCAGCGCCACAACCTCACCGGTTACCGGCGCTACCAACACCTGGAAAGAGGCTTTCTGCACGTTAGGCACCGCCTGCGGCTTCACTTCTGCTGCTGCAACAGCGGCAGGTGCCGTAGTGGCGGCTACCGGGCCTGCGGCCACGATATTGCGCATAGCGCTGGCAATCAGTTCGGCACGGGTGCCAACGATAACCTGCACACTTTGCTTGTTCAGACGAATCACACCGGAAGCACCCAGGCGTTTGGCAACGGCATCGTTAACCAATGCAGAGTCTTTCACGTTCAGGCGCAGACGAGTGATACAGGCATCGATACCCGTCAGGTTTTCAGAACCCCCGATCGCCCCAACATAGCGACGAGCCAAGGTTGTGGTTTCGTTTTCGTCTTTACCTGCATCACTATTCACATTCACGTCATAACCATCGGTTTCGTCACCGGCAACGGCCAGTTCACGGCCTGGGGTCATCAGGTTAAATTTGTTAATAGTGAAACGGAATATCACGTAGTAGATAGCGAAGAACATCAAACCTTGTGGGATCAGCATATACCAGTGGGTTGCCAGCGGGTTACGCGTTGACAGGAACATATCCACCAGACCGGCACTGAAACCGAAGCCCGCAATCCACTGCATACTAGCGGCGATGAACACGGAGATACCGGTCAGCACAGCGTGGATCACATACAGCACCGGAGCCACGAACATGAAGGAGAATTCCAGCGGTTCGGTGATACCGGTAAAGAAGGCCGCAAAAGCCCCTGCCAGCATGATACCCAGCACTTTGGCTTTGTTCTCAGGACGGGCACAGTGATAAATCGCCAATGCCGCACCCGGCAAGCCGAACATCATGATTGGGAAGAAGCCTGCCTGATAACGACCAGTAATACCGACAACGGCTTTACCGGATTCGATTGACTGCTGGCCACCCAGGAAGTTAGGAATATCGTTAATACCGGCAACGTCAAACCAGAATACGGAGTTCAGCGCATGGTGCAGACCCACCGGGATTAACAGACGGTTGAAGAACGCGTAGATACCCGCGCCAACGGAACCCAGCTTCTGAATGTGCTCACCGAAGTTCACCAAGCCGCTGAAGACCACCGGCCAGACGTACATCATAATGAAAGCAACCAGGATCATCAGGAACGAGATCAGGATTGGCACCAGGCGACGGCCGCTGAAGAACGACAGCGCCTTCGGCAGTTCAACGCTGCTGAAACGGTTGTAAACTTCGGCTGAGATGATCCCTACCAGAATACCGACGAACTGGTTCTGAATTTTACCGAACGCAGCAGGCACCTGATCAACGGGGATTTTCTGGATCATCGCCACGGCACCCGGTGAACATAGGGTGGTTAATACCAGAAAACCGACAAAACCGGTCAGCGCAGCGGCACCGTCTTTGTCTTTCGACATACCATAAGCTACACCGACGGCAAACAGCACCGCCATATTGTCGATGATGGCTGCGCCAGATTTGATAAACAATGCTGCCAGAGCGTTATCACCGCCCCAACTAACAGGGTCAATCCAGTACCCGACGCCCATCAAAATGGCAGCGGCAGGCAATGTGGCGACCGGAACCATCAAGGCCCGACCTACCTTTTGCAAATAACTAAGAATGTTCACCTTTTCCCCCTATTCGTCCGCGGACGGACCCTATTAGTAGTTTATTGAGAAAACTCACTACCTTTTTAGAAATAAACAACGCGTGGTACCTAACAGACCGTATCTCAACCGGATTAATGGTGGGATACATTCTCTTAATGCGGAGTGTAAAAAAATTATTTCGTATCGCAAATTAAAACCTCCTTTTTTGTGATTTACATCACCAAAAAGCAGTCTTAAGCTGCCACATTGCTAGCCATCGCACAAAACTTATTTTATCATTCAAAAAATCAAAGGGCGCGGACGTTTAACGCGAGCTTCGCAAAGCTGGGTTACGCTTAAGACTCCAACTCTGACCCCATCACAGTATAGCCACAGTTTATTTTACCAAGAGGTGTATGATGAGACTTATCCCACTGAAAGATACTGCACAAGTCGGCAAATGGGCTGCACGCCATATCGTCCAGCGTATTAACGCGTTCCAACCAACGGCCGATCGCCCGTTTGTACTCGGTCTGCCGACCGGCGGCACCCCGCTTGAAGCCTACAAGCATCTGATTGCCATGCACAAAGCAGGGGAAGTCAGCTTTAAACACGTGGTCACCTTCAACATGGATGAATATGTTGGCTTGCCGCAGGAACACCCTGAAAGCTATCATACCTTTATGTACAGCAACTTCTTTAATCACGTTGATATCCCAAGTGAAAATATCAATCTGCTGAACGGCAATGCGCCAGACGTGGACGAAGAGTGCCGCCAGTACGAAGCCAAGATCAAATCCTACGGTAAAGTTCACCTGTTCATGGGCGGCGTGGGCGTTGACGGGCACATTGCGTTCAATGAGCCAGCCTCTTCCCTGTCTTCACGTACTCGCATCAAAACGCTGACGGAAGAAACCCGCATCGCCAACTCCCGCTTCTTTGACGGCAACGTCAGCCAGGTACCGAAATACGCCCTGACCGTAGGCGTCGGCACGTTGCTGGATGCGGAAGAAGTGATGATCCTGGTGATCGGCCGTGGCAAGGCACAAGCCCTGGAAGCCGCCGTTGAAGGCTGTGTCAACCACATGTGGACCATCAGTTGCCTGCAACTGCACGCAAAATCCGTTGTGGTCTGCGATGAGCCTTCTACCATGGAGCTCAAGGTGAAAACCGTTAAATACTTCCGTGAATTAGAAGCGGAAAGCGTTAATAGTCTTTAATTTTTGCAGGGGGCTACATGTTCGCTTTAACCCAATGCCGGATTTTTACCGGCCTAGACGTGCTTGATAACCATGCGGTAGTGATTGCTGATGGTCTGATTGAACGGGTCTGTCCGCTGGCTGAACTGCCTGCGGGTATTGAAACGCGCGATCTGGGTGGTGCCATCCTAGCCCCCGGTTTTATTGACGTTCAGCTTAATGGCTGCGGTGGCGTGCAATTCAACGACTCGCTGGAAGCCATCTCGGAAACAACGCTGGAAATCATGCAGCGTGCCAATGAGAAATCGGGCTGTACCAGTTATCTGCCTACGCTGATCACCTGTAGCGACGACTTTATGAAGCACGGCATCAACGTGATGCGCGCTTATTTGAAGAACAACCCGAATCAGGCACTTGGCCTGCATCTGGAAGGGCCATACCTGAGCCCGATCAAGAAAGGAACGCACAACCCGGCGTTTATCCGCAAGCCGACCAGCGAGATGATCGATTACCTGTGCGCCAACGCCGACGTGATCACCAAAGTGACGCTGGCACCGGAAATGGTTGAGCCTCATTTCATCAAGCAATTGACCCAGGCCGGTATCGTGGTTTCCGCGGGTCACTCAAACGCCACCTACGATCAGGCACGTATCGGTTTCGCGGCGGGCATTACCTTCGCCACGCATCTGTACAACGCCATGCCGTATATTACCGGGCGAGAACCCGGCCTGATGGGCGCCATTTTCGACACGCCTGAAGTGTATACCGGCATTATTGCCGACGGGCACCACGTCGCCTGGGCGAGTATCCGTAACGCCAAACGGGCAAAAGGTGATAAATTAGTTCTGGTTACCGACGCCACCGCACCCGCAGGCGCGGAGATTGACCAATTTATTTTCGCTGGAAAAACAATATACTATCGCGACGGATTATGCGTTGATGAAAACGGTACCCTGAGTGGTTCCGCACTGACCATGATCGAAGCGGTGCAGAACAGTGTGGAACACGTGGGTATCGTACTGGACGAAGCGCTGCGTATGGCCACGCTGTATCCAGCGCGCGCCATCGGCGTTGCACAACGCTTAGGCACGATCGAAGCTGGTAAGGTGGCAAACCTGACCGCATTCACCCGTGATTACCAGATCACAAAAACCTTCGTTAACGGTAACGAGGTTTAACTCATAGACAAAGAGTAAAATTATTGATGAGCACAGGCGGACAGGCACAAATAGGGAACGTTGACTTAGTCAAACAACTTAACGGCGCAGCAGTTTACCGCCTGATCGACCAACAAGGCCCGATCTCGCGGATTCAGATTGCTGAACTCAGCCAGCTTGCCCCCGCCAGCGTCACTAAAATTACTCGTCAGCTGTTGGAGCGCGGGCTGATCAAAGAAGTTGATCAGCAAGCCTCCACCGGCGGCCGCCGTGCGATTTCCATTGTCTCCGAAACCCGCCAGTTCCATACCGTAGCCGTGCGCCTTGGCCGCCATGATGCCACCATTACGCTGTACGACATGAGCGGCAAGTCACTGGGCGAGGAGCACTATCCCCTGCCGGAACGTACTCAGGAAACACTGGAAAACGCACTGTTCAGCGCTATTGAGCAGTTTATTGACAGCTACCAGCGCAAACTGCGCGAATTGATCGCCATTGCCGTGATCCTGCCCGGCCTGGTCGCTCCGTCCAAGGGCGTGGTGCACTACATGCCGCACATCAGCGTCAACAACTGGACGCTGGTTGATAACCTTCAGCAACGCTTCAACATCACCAGTTTTGTCGGCCATGACATTCGCAGCCTGGCGCTGGCGGAGCATTATTTCGGTGCCACACGGGATTGTGAAGACTCCATTCTGGTGCGTTTGCACCGTGGCACCGGTGCCGGGATTATCGTCAATGGCCAAATCTTCCTGAGTAATAATGGCAACGTCGGCGAGATCGGCCATATTCAGATCGATCCCCTCGGCGAACGCTGCCACTGCGGCAATTTTGGCTGCCTGGAAACCGTAGCGTCTAACGCAGCGATCGAGCAGCGTGTGCGCCATCTGCTCACGCAGGGTTACCCAAGCAAACTGACACTGGACGACTGTAACATCGCCGCCATCTGCAAAGCAGCCAACCGTGGTGATTTGCTGGCAAGCGAAGTGATCGAACACGTCGGCCGTTATCTGGGTAAAGCGGTAGCGATCGCCATCAACCTGTTCAACCCGCAAAAAGTGGTCATTGCTGGCGATATTACCGAAGCGGACAAAGTGTTATTGCCAGCGATCCAAAGCTGCATCAATACTCAGGTACTGAAAGATTTCCGCAAGAATCTGCCGGTGGTCACCTCAGAACTCAATCATCGCTCGGCGATCGGTGCTTTCGCTCTGGCCAAACGGGCTATGCTCAATGGTGTGCTCTTACAGCGGCTGCTGGAAAGCTGAACCACCCTCCGGCAAGTCAATCAAGAGAAACAGCAACAATGATGATTAAAAACGTAATATGTGACATCGACGGTGTGCTGATGCACGACAACACTGCCGTTCCCGGTGCCGATCTGTTCCTGGCACGCATTCAGGAGCAGGGTATGCCGCTGGTGATGCTGACCAACTACCCGTCGCAGACTGCACAGGATCTGGCTAACCGCTTTGCCGCCGCCGGGCTGGATGTGCCGGAAAGTGCATTTTATACCTCGGCCATGGCTACCGCCGATTTCCTGCGTCGCCAGGAAGGTAAAAAAGCCTATGTGATTGGTGAAGGCGCTCTGATTCACGAACTGTATAAAGCCGGTTTTACCATTACCGATATCAACCCGGATTTCGTGATCGTCGGTGAAACGCGCTCGTACAACTGGGATATGATGCATAAAGCGGCCTACTTCGTAACCAATGGCGCGCGGTTCATTGCCACCAACCCGGATACCCACGGCCACGGATTTGTTCCTGCCTGCGGAGCGCTATGCGCACCGATCGAAAAGATCACCGGGCGTAAACCGTTTTACGTGGGTAAACCGAGCCCATGGATTATCCGCGCCGCGCTGAACAAACTGCAGGCCCATTCGGAAGAAACTGTGATTGTCGGTGACAACCTGCGCACCGATATTTTAGCTGGCTTCCAGGCCGGGCTGGAAACCATTTTGGTGTTATCCGGTGTTTCCACGTTGAATGATGTCGAAACCATGCCGTTCCGCCCGAGTTATATTTTCCCTTCGGTGGCAGATATCAATATCTTTTGATCCTCAGGGCGACGATCTCAGTCGCCCGGTTATTTTCCCTCCATGCAAAAATCAATTAATAGCCTCAGATTATTTTCAACGTGAGATTTATTTATCTGCGGTGAATAAAGCTTTCATCCTCACCAGGTAAAAAAACGGCATTCTAGATTCATGCCCAATAACTTTATTTGCGGCATGTTAACTAAATCCTGTTTTCACAAATAACGAGGTTAATGATGACTGATATTAATTCTTCCGTTCTGAGAACCCTAACCGACGACGCCGCTACTATGCCGGATATGCGGAACAAAAAGATCATGATGGGTTTTTGGCATAACTGGCAGGCAGGTAACAGCGACGGCTATCAGCAAGGCCAATTCGCAAATATGAATCTGACCGATATCCCTGATGCATACAATGTGATTGCCGTAGCGTTTATGAAAGGCGAAGGTATCCCCACCTTTAAGCCCTACAACCTTTCCGATGCTGAATTCCGCCGCCAGGTTGGCGTATTGAATCGCCAAGGGCGTGCGGTATTAATCTCTCTCGGCGGTGCCGATGCGCATATCGAATTAAAAACCGGCGATGAAGACAGGCTAAAAGATGAAATTATCCGCTTGGTAGAAACCTATGGTTTCGACGGACTGGATATTGATCTGGAACAAGCAGCAATTGGTGCCGCCAACAATAAAACCGTCTTACCCACTGCACTGAAGAAAGTAAAAGACTATTACGCTACCCAAGGTAAAAACTTTATTATCAGCATGGCACCAGAATTCCCTTATTTACGGACGGCGGGTAGTTATCTGGATTATATTTCCGCGCTAGAAGGTTATTATGATTTTATCGCGCCACAATACTACAATCAAGGGGGTGATGGTCTTTGGGTTGATGAAGCCAATAGCGGCAAAGGTGCCTGGATTACCCAGAACAATGATGCGATGAAAGAAGATTTTCTGTATTACCTGACAGAAAGCCTGGTCACCGGTACCCGCGGTTACACAAAAATCTCACCCGCTAAATTTGTTATCGGCCTGCCAAGCAATATCGACGCAGCAGCGACCGGTTACGTGGTCGATCCGCAGGTGGTCTATCGCGCGTTCAACCGCTTGGATGCTAATAATTTGTCGATCAAAGGCTTGATGACCTGGTCCGTTAACTGGGACAACGGTAAAAGCAAAGCGGGTGTAACATACAACTGGGAATTTGCCAAACGCTACGCCCAGTTAATTCAGGGAGGCGTGCTCCCACCGCAGCCAGAAAAACCCAGTGCCCCCACGGCGCTGACCGTTTCCGCCTTGGCTGCGACTTCATTACAATTGAGCTGGTCTGCCGCTACCGGCAGTAATCCTGTCATTAGTTACACCGTTTATCGCAACGGTAATGCTATTGGCCAAACAGGTAACCTTAGTTTGCAAGACAGGGGCCTGACCGCCAACACCCAATACAGTTACTTTGTCACCGCAACCGACAGTAAAGGTAATCAATCATTGCCGAGCAACCCACTGACGGTAAAAACTGCGGACGATGGCACCACGCCACCGAATCCAGGCGTAGCCGAGTGGGAAATCAACCACGCTTATAAAGCCGGTGACCTAGTCACCTATCAAGGTAAGAAATATACCTGCATTCAAGCGCATACTTCGAATGCGAGCTGGACACCGACTGCTGCCCTCACCCTGTGGCAATTAATCGCCTGATAGTCCTTGCGCCTATCCAGCTACAGCGTTGTTGGCAGTGACGTAAATCTGCTCAATGGATTGTCGGAAAATTTTACCGGCAATCCATGTACTCTCTTAAAAATTGCACATTCACTAATTTTCTACGTATAAAACTGAATATCCGCTAATTCCAGCCACTACCCAACTGACTATTTCTCAGCACAACGTTAAAACACTTGCATCTTCCTCAGGTTTTGACGCATTTTCATCATCAGAAGGCAACAAAACCGCGCTATCATTGATAAAACGGTAATGCCATACCTAAACATCACAGCCCAAGAAAAGTCGTTAGGAGAGTTTGTATGTGTTCTATTTTCGGTGTGCTCGATCTGAAGTCCTATCCGGTTGAACTGCGTAAAAAAGCGCTGGAGCTGTCTCGCCTGATGCGCCATCGCGGCCCGGACTGGTCCGGCGTTTACGCCAGCGATAAAGCCATTCTGGCGCATGAGCGCCTGTCGATTGTCGACGTAAACAATGGTGCCCAACCGCTGTATAACGCTGCGCACACCCACGTTTTGGCCGTCAACGGTGAAATTTATAACCACCAGGCACTGCGCCAGCAATTGGGCAATCGCTATGAATTCCAGACCGGCTCCGACTGTGAAGTAATTCTGGCGCTGTATCAGGAAAAAGGCCCAGACTTCCTTGATGAACTGCAAGGCATGTTCGCCTTTGCTCTGTACGACGCAGAAAAAGATGCCTACCTGATTGGCCGCGACCATCTCGGCATCATCCCGCTGTATATGGGCCATGATGAACATGGCAACCTGTTTGTCGCTTCTGAAATGAAAGCGCTGGTGCCGGTGTGCCGCAGCATCAAAGAGTTCCCGGCAGGCAGCTACCTGTGGAGCCAGGATGGGGAGATCCGTGAATACTACCAGCGTGATTGGTTTGACTTCGACAACGTTAAAGACAACGTAACCGATGCCAACGCGCTGCGTAATGCACTGGAAGAGGCGGTGAAAAGCCACCTGATGTCCGACGTGCCTTACGGCGTGCTGCTCTCCGGCGGTCTGGATTCTTCGGTGATTTCTGCCATTACCAAAAAATATGCCGCACGCCGCGTGGAAGATGACGAGCGCAGCGAAGCCTGGTGGCCGCAGTTGCACTCCTTTGCCGTCGGCCTGGAAGGCTCACCGGATCTGCGTGCCGCCAAAGAAGTGGCTAACCATCTGGGCACCGTACACCATGAAATCCACTTCACGGTGCAGGAAGGGCTGGATGCGATCCGTGACGTGATTTACCACATCGAAACCTACGATGTGACCACTATCCGCGCCTCAACGCCGATGTACCTGATGTCGCGTAAAATCAAAGCGATGGGGATTAAAATGGTGCTGTCCGGCGAAGGCGCTGATGAAGTGTTCGGCGGCTATCTGTACTTCCATAAAGCGCCGAATGCCAAAGAATTCCATGAAGAAACTGTGCGTAAGCTGCTGGCGCTGCATATGTATGACTGTGCCCGAGCCAACAAAGCCATGTCGGCCTGGGGGGTGGAAGCCCGCGTGCCGTTCCTGGATAAAAACTTCCTCGATGTGGCGATGCGCCTTAACCCGACAGACAAAATGTGCGGCAACGGCAAAATGGAAAAACACATTATTCGCGAGTGTTTTGAATCCTACCTGCCAGCCAGCGTCGCCTGGCGCCAGAAAGAGCAGTTCTCCGACGGCGTAGGCTACAGCTGGATCGATACGCTGAAAGAAGTGGCTGCCCAGCAGATCAGCGATCAACAGCTTGAAACCGCACGTTTCCGTTTCCCGTACAACACGCCAAGTTCGAAAGAAGGCTACCTGTACCGCGAGATTTTCGAAGAGCTGTTCCCGCTGCCAAGCGCGGCTGAATGCGTTCCTGGCGGCCCGTCTGTGGCCTGTTCGTCAGCAAAAGCCATTGAATGGGATGAGTCCTTCAAAAAGATGGACGATCCGTCTGGCCGTGCCGTTGGCGTTCACCAGTCGGCCTATAAGTAGATCTTCCTCTTTTTTACCCTCGGCGGGCCTCAGGCCCGCTTTTTTGTTGCTGTTTTCACGCATTAATTGCCCTAATTGCTGGTTTTGTCGCCAACCTGTTCACAACCCAGACAAACGAGACGTTCAGGTGCTTTTTCGGGAAAAAACTTGTTGACGCAAAACGACCATATACGCATAATGCGCCCCGCAACGCCGATGAAGGTTGCGCGAAAAAAGATGGCTACGTAGCTCAGTTGGTTAGAGCACATCACTCATAATGATGGGGTCACAGGTTCGAATCCCGTCGTAGCCACCATCTTTTTGCGGGAGTGGCGAAATTGGTAGACGCACTAGATTTAGGTTCTAGCGCCGCAAGGTGTGCGAGTTCAAGTCTCGCCTCCCGCACCATTTTCTTTCATCGCGTTGTGTAACAGCAGGTGGGGTATCGCCAAGCGGTAAGGCACCGGTTTTTGATACCGGCATTCCCTGGTTCGAATCCAGGTACCCCAGCCATCTTTTTCAGGATGGGGCGCTGTATAAAAATTTGATTGTGTTATTGGGGTATCGCCAAGCGGTAAGGCACTGGTTTTTGATACCAGCATTCCCTGGTTCGAATCCAGGTACCCCAGCCATACAACATCGTCAATGAGTAAAATACGTAACAATGGCTACGTAGCTCAGTTGGTTAGAGCACATCACTCATAATGATGGGGTCACAGGTTCAAATCCCGTCGTAGCCACCATTGTAGTCTGCTCCATTGGGGTGTCGCCAAGCGGTAAGGCTCTGGTTTCTGATACCAGCATACCCAGGTTCGAATCCTGGCACCCCAGCCAAATTCAGAAAAGCTCGCTTCGGCGGGCTTTTTGCTTTTCTACGATTGAGCAATCGGCTGGCCCAGCCGATTGCTGAGCCTTACCAACAGAAGGTCACAACCCCAACGCATACTTCAGCGCATGTTCCTTCAGCTTGCCCGCCCGCTGCGCCACCATCAGCGCCAGATTACGCGCCACGCCCAGCGGGGCCAGATTATTGCTGAAAGCGGTATAAAACAGATCCATACCGCTTTGCATCAGCAGGTTATCAGTACGCCGACGGCGCTGATAGCGCATCAATACCGCTTCGCTGGCCCAATCTTCCCCCAGCTCACGTGCGCCGCTTACCACCTCCAACAAGGCATCCACATCCCGGTATCCCAAGTTAACGCCCTGCCCGGCCAACGGATTGATGGTATGGGCAGCATCACCCAGCAGTACCAACCCGGGTTGTACGTAGCGCTGCGCATGGCTGCGCACCAAAGGGAAGGATCCGGCCGCATGCACCTTAACGGCACCTAAGCGCGCCGGGAAAGCCGCAGCAATTTCACGCTCAAGCTGCTCCAGTGGCAAAGCCTGTAGCTGACGAATGCGCTGTGGGCTGTCGTACCACACCAGCGAAGCCCATTGATCGTATAAGGGTAAGAAAGCACGCGGGCCAGAAGGGAAAAACTGCTGCCAGGTCACATCCTGCTGCGGCGCACCGGTTTCCACGGTGATCAACATGCAGGACTGGCGGTATTGCCAACCGCTGGTGCCAATCGCCGCCAGTTTGCGCACCTGTGAGTGTGCGCCGTCCGCCCCTATCACCAAACGCGCCTGCAAGGTCTCAGACGAGCTTAACGTCACCTGCCAGCGGTCATGAGCACGCTGCATTGATTGCAGCTTGGCAGGGCAATAGAGCGTTAAATTCTCGCACTGTTCCAATTGCTGCCACAGCGCCAGTTGCAAAATACGATTCTCGACCATAAAACCCAGCTCTGGCAGCCCCAGCGAGGCCGCATCGAACGCCACCCGTGAGGATTCCCATTCCCAGGTTTCCAACCGGCGATAGGGTGCCAAACGCATCTTTTCCACCGCTGGCCAGGCACCCAGCTGTTTCAACAACCCCACAGAAGTGCAGCCGATAGCGGAAATCCGCAGATCCGGCGGGCTTTGTGCATCGAATGCATCTGGAGCCTGATGCTCCAGCAACGCAACAGATAATCCGGCCTGCGCCAACCCCAAGGCCGCCGCCGCGCCAACCATACCGCCGCCGACCACCACCACATCAACCCGTTTTTGCGAAGTCTTCATTTTGGCCATACTTTTCGATTAATTGAGCGCCGCCCGACCGGTTACGGCATTTCCCGCCAGTGTAACGGATTTTTAATTTGGCTTCAGGTCGCTCTGCTGGTCACAACCGCAGCAAATGTTTACAATACCTTTCCTGCATGGCGCTTAACGCAATTTTCTCTTCGCACTGAGTAATGGCAAATCAATGATGAAAAAACTGCATATCAAAACCTGGGGTTGCCAGATGAATGAGTACGACTCATCCAAGATGGCCGATCTACTGGGAAGCACACACGGTTACGAATGGACTGATAACGTTGAAGAAGCGGACGTGTTGCTGCTGAATACCTGCTCGATCCGCGAAAAAGCGCAGGAAAAAGTTTTCGGTATGCTGGGCCGCTGGAAGCTGCTGAAAGAGAAGAATCCAGAGCTGATTATCGGTGTAGGCGGCTGTGTCGCCTCGCAGGAAGGTGAACATATCCGTAAACGTGCGCCTTGTGTCGACATCATTTTTGGCCCACAAACGCTGCACCGCCTGCCGGAGATGATCAACCACGTCAAAGGGACGCACAGCCCGATCGTGGATATCAGCTTCCCGGAAATCGAGAAGTTTGACCGCCTGCCGGAACCCCGAGCCGAAGGGCCGACCGCTTTTGTCTCAATCATGGAAGGCTGTAACAAATACTGCACTTTCTGCGTGGTGCCTTATACCCGCGGTGAAGAAGTCAGCCGCCCGAGCGACGACGTGCTGTTTGAGATCGCCCAGTTAGCGGCTCAGGGCGTGCGCGAAGTGAACCTGCTCGGCCAGAACGTTAACGCCTATCGTGGCGCAACCTACGATGGCGGGATCTGCTCCTTTGCTGAACTGCTGCGTCTGGTTGCCGCGATCGACGGTATTGACCGCCTCCGCTTCACCACCAGCCATCCGATCGAATTTACCGATGATATTATCGCAGTGTATGAAGACACGCCGGAGCTGGTGAGCTTCCTGCATCTGCCGGTGCAGAGCGGTTCAGATCGTATTCTGACCATGATGAAACGCGCGCATACTGCGCTGGAATACAAAGCCATTATCCGCAAGCTGCGCAAAGTGCGCCCCAATATTCAGATCAGTTCCGACTTTATCATCGGCTTCCCTGGCGAAACCCAGGCCGATTTCGAACAGACCATGAACCTGATTGCCGAAGTGAAATTCGATAACAGCTTCAGCTTTATCTATTCGCCGCGCCCTGGCACACCGGCCGCCGATCTGCCTGACGATATCAGCGAAGAAGAGAAAAAGCAGCGGCTGTATATCCTCCAGGATCGTATTCATCAGCAGGTATTAGCATTCAGCCGCCGCATGGTGGGCACCGTACAGCGCATTCTGGTAGAAGGTACATCGCGTAAGAGCGTGATGCATCTGGCTGGCCGTACCGAGTGCAACCGGATGGTCAACTTCGAAGGTTCGCCGGAGATGGTCGGCCAGTTTGTCGATGTCGAAATTACCGAAGTACTCGCCAATTCACTGCGCGGCACCGTGGTGCGCACCGAGCAGCAGATGGATCTGCGCGTGCATGAATCACCCCACGCGGTGATCGCACGTACCCGTAAGGAAAATGAACTGGGCGTCGGCACTTACCAGCCCTGATAACGCTTTAACACCGGGCAACCACATCTGCCCTGCAACCCTTTTTCTCTGCCGGGCTGTTTTTGCCCGGCGATTTTTTATTTTGATGATGAGGCAATACAATAATGCAACTCCCACACTGCCCGAAGTGCAACTCCGAATACACCTATCAGGACAACGATCTGTTCATCTGCCCTGAGTGCGCCCATGAGTGGAGCGATAGCGCCGCGGCAGAAGACGCGGATACGCTGATCGTCAAAGATGCCAACGGCAATCTGCTGGCCGATGGCGATG
Organism: Serratia sp. YWN4; assembly: GCF_055790845.1. Classification (NCBI taxonomy): domain Bacteria; kingdom Pseudomonadati; phylum Pseudomonadota; class Gammaproteobacteria; order Enterobacterales; family Yersiniaceae; genus Serratia; species Serratia sp. YWN4. The sequence goes on along the minus strand of NZ_CM147696.1, from coordinate 1,511,171 downwards.
CGGTGACCGTGATCAAGGATCTGAAAGTCAAAGGCAGCTCTTCCATGCTGAAGATCGGCACCAAAGTGAAAAACATCCGTCTGGTGGAAGGCGATCACAATATCGACTGCAAAATCGATGGCTTTGGCCCGATGAAGCTGAAATCCGAGTTTGTGAAAAAGAACTGATCCTTCCCGGTTGCAAGGGCCAAAATTGTTGGCCCTCATCACTTTCCCCCTCTTGAATTCTCTTCCTGGCGCACAGATAGATCTGGGTAAACTTGCGCCCATGCTGTACACCATGAATAATTCAAGAAAGAGAGTTCGGGGTTTGCCCTGAACGCGCGCGTTGAAAACGCGTTACGTGACATCAACCAGGCCCTGTGTGAGCCTTGAGGAATAGTTTGAACGTCGCAACACAAGAAATCCTGTTAGAGCCCGCAGACAATCAACGTTTGTTGAGCCTGTGCGGCCCGTTTGATGACAACATCAAACAGCTCGAACGCCGGTTGGGGATTGAAATCAACCGCCGCGACAACCGTTTCAAGCTGGTGGGTAAAAACCTGTGCGTGGTTGCCGCCGCCGATATCCTGCGTCACCTGTATGTGGATACTGCCCCGATCCGTGGAGTGATCCCGGATATCGACCCGGAACAGATTCACCTGGCGATCAAAGAGAGCCGGGTGCTGGAGCAGGTTGCCGACAGCGTGCCGGATTACGGCAAAGCGGTCACCATCAAAACCAAGCGTGGCATGGTTAAACCCCGCACGCCCAATCAGGCGCAGTATGTCGCCAATATTTTCGCTCACGACATCACCTTCGGCATTGGCCCAGCGGGTACCGGTAAAACCTATCTGGCCGTCGCCGCAGCCGTTGATGCGCTGGAACGCCAGGAAATCCGCCGTATTCTGCTGACCCGCCCGGCGGTTGAAGCCGGTGAAAAACTTGGCTTCCTGCCGGGGGATCTGAGCCAGAAAGTCGACCCGTATCTTCGCCCGCTGTACGACGCCCTGTTCGAAATGCTGGGCTTTGAGCGGGTAGAAAAACTGATCGAGCGTAACGTGATCGAAGTGGCCCCACTGGCCTATATGCGCGGTCGCACCCTGAATGATGCCTTTATCATTCTGGATGAAAGCCAGAACACCACCATCGAACAGATGAAGATGTTCCTGACGCGCATCGGTTTCAACTCAAAAGCGGTGATCACCGGTGATGTCACCCAGATCGATCTGCCGCGCAACCAGAAATCCGGCCTGCGCCACGCGGTGGAAGTGCTGTCTGAAGTGGAAGAGATCAGCTTCAACTTTTTCCACAGTGAAGACGTAGTTCGCCACCCGGTGGTCGCCCGTGTGGTGATCGCCTATGAAGCCTGGGAGGCCGCCGAGCAGAAACGCAAAGACGCGGTCGCCGAGCAACGTAAACGCGAGGCATACATCGCCTCTGAGCAGGAGGCTCCATGAGCCTAGTGATCCTGGATTTACAAATCGCCTGCGCCAGCAGCCAAGGGCTGCCGGATGAAGCCACCTTCCAGCGTTGGCTAGAGGGCGTGCTGCCGCAGTTTCAGGAAGAAGCCGAAGTCACCATTCGCCTGGTGGATGAGGCGGAAAGCAACGAACTGAACCTGACTTACCGCGGTAAAGATAAGCCTACCAACGTGCTGTCATTCCCGTTCGAAGCGCCGCCGGGGATCGAGCTACCGCTGCTGGGCGATCTGATCATTTGCCGCCAGGTGGTTGAACAGGAAGCGGTTGAGCAACAGAAGCAGCTTGAAGCGCACTGGGCGCATATGGTTGTTCACGGTAGCCTTCATCTGCTAGGGTATGACCATATTGAAGACGATGAAGCCGAAGAAATGGAGTCTTTGGAAACCGAGATCATGCAAGATATGGGCTATCTAGACCCTTATCTGGCGGAAAAAGACCCCAACTGACGTCAGCATCAGCCCCGATCTGGCGCTGAAGCTGACTACCTTAACTCTGACATGAGTGATATTCACTAAACGCCATGAGCGACGACCATTCACAAAGCAATGACAGCCCCAGTCCCAAAAAGGGGTTTTTTACTCTTATCCTTAACCAGCTATTCCACGGTGAACCTAAGAACCGTGGCGATCTGGTCGAGCTAATCCGTGATTCCGAGCAAAACGATCTGATCGACCCTGATACCCGCGACATGCTGGAAGGCGTGATGGATATCGCCGAGCAGCGCGTGCGCGATATCATGATCCCGCGCTCCCAGATGGTGACGCTCAAGCGCAACCAGCGGCTGGAAGAGTGCCTGGATGTGATCATCGAATCTGCCCACTCGCGCTTCCCGGTGATCAGTGAAGATAAAGATCACATCGAAGGTATTCTGATGGCCAAGGATCTGCTGCCGTTTATGCGCGCCGATTCCGAGCCATTCAGCATCGACAAGGTGCTGCGCCCCGCCGTGGTGGTGCCAGAAAGCAAGCGGGTTGACCGGATGCTGAAGGAGTTCCGCTCCCAGCGTTATCACATGGCGATCGTCATTGATGAATTCGGCGGCGTATCCGGCCTGGTGACCATTGAAGACATTCTGGAGCTGATTGTCGGCGAAATTGAAGACGAATATGACGATGAAGACGATCTGGATGTGCGCCAGCTCAGCCGCCACATGTTTACCGTGCGCGCGCTGGCACCGATCGAAGACTTCAACGAGGTTTTCGGCACCCACTTCAGCGATGATGAGGTCGACACCATTGGCGGTTTGGTAATGCAAGCCTTCGGCCACCTGCCTGCACGCGGGGAAACCATTGAAATCGAAGGTTACCTGTTTAAAGTGGCGATGGCCGACAGCCGACGCATCATCCAAGTGCATGTCAAAATTCCGGACGATTCTCCGCAACCGAAACTGGAAGAATAAATCACACATGGCTAAAGCCTATTTACTTGAACGCCAGCGGGTTCGCGCCCTGCTGGCGCTATTGTCAGGTGCCTGCGGCACGCTGGCATTCTCTCCTTACGATTTTTGGCCCGCAGCCATTGTCTCGCTGTTTGGCCTGCTGGCCGTAACTCTCAACCGCATCACCCGCCAATCTGCCCTGCTCGGCTTCTGCTGGGGATTAGGGCTGTTCGGCAGCGGTGTGAACTGGGTTTACGTCAGCATTGCCGATTTCGGCGGCATGCCGTTTGCCATCAATATCTTCCTGGTTGCGCTGCTGGCGGCCTATCTTTCGCTGTATACCGGGTTGTTTGCCGGGTTGCTGACGCGCATCTGGCCACGCACCACCTGGTGGCGGCTGGCAATTGCCGCACCGGCCCTGTGGCAACTGACGGAGTTCCTGCGCGGCTGGGTGCTCACTGGCTTCCCTTGGCTGCAATTTGGTTATAGCCAGATCGATGGCCCGCTGAAAGGCATTGCGCCACTGCTGGGCGTGGATGCCATCACCCTGATCCTGATGTCTCTCAGCGGCCTGCTGGTGTTTGCCGTGGCTCAGCGCCGTATCGCTCCGGCGGTGATTGCCATCGCCATGCTGTTGCTGCCTTGGCCGCTGCGCCAGCTTCACTGGTTTACTCCACTGCCGGAAAAAGCGGTAAACATCGCCATGGTGCAGGGCAACATCGCACAATCGATGAAGTGGGATCCCAAGGTGCTGGTCAGTACGCTGCAAACCTATCTGGATGAAAGCCGTCCATTTATGGGCAAAGCACCGATCATCATCTGGCCGGAATCGGCCATTCCAGACGTGGAGAGCAACCAGAGCGGTTTTCTCACCATGATGGACGACTTAATGCGCGCCAAAAACAGCAGCCTGATTACCGGGATTGTTGATGCACGCGCCACCCCGCAAGGCACGCAGTTTTTCAACAGCGTGATCGTTCTGGGTGAAGAAACGCCGTACAACTACCCGGCAGCCAATCGCTACAACAAGCACCATTTAGTGCCGTTCGGCGAATTCGTGCCATTAGAAACGCTGCTGCGCCCGCTGGCGCCGTTGTTCGATTTGCCGATGTCCTCTTTCAGCCGTGGCGATTACGTGCAACCGCAGTTGAACGTACGGGGGTTCAACCTGACGGCGGCCATCTGCTATGAAATCGTGCTTGGCCAGCAGGTGCGTGACAACTTCCGGCCAGATACCAACTTCTTGCTGACTGTCTCCAACGATGCCTGGTTCGGCCACTCCATCGGCCCGTGGCAGCATTTCCAGATGGCGCGCATGCGTGCGCTGGAATTGGGCCGTCCTCTGCTGCGCAGCACCAATAATGGGATTACCGCAGTGGTTGGCCCGCTGGGCGAAGTGCAGGCGTCGATCCCGCAGTTCACCCGCAAAGTGCTGGCGGTGGAAGTCACCCCGACCACCGGCGTCACACCGTATGCCCGCTTCGGTTCCACACCGGTTTGGATCATCACCGTGCTGCTGGGTGGCATTGCACTGATCGCTGGGTTACGTCGTCAGTAATGACTTTTCAGGGCGCTCATGCGCCCTGCCTCACCGCTGTTCCTCCCTTTTCTGGCACGTTCCTTGCTTTAACTATTCTGTGTAGGTTGCTGATTTACTTTTACCGATGTCGTGCGGCACTTGGTGCACAACGCCAGAGCATAATATGCACCTTCACAGTGCACTGGCCGTTTATTGCATCCATTTGGTGCGCGTGATGTCGCAAAAAATGAAACAATTTAGTTTCATACTGTTCACAATCGGCTATTTTCTATCGGTAATCCGTCTAAGAGTCTCTATAACACAAGTCGGTAATAGCCGTTTTCACCCGATGCTCGCTAAGCTCGGGCAATCACAACATCAGAGGAGTTGGACCATGCAAATGCGCAAGTTGGCGTTATCGCTACTGCTTATCGGTATGTCTTGTAGCGTAGCCCATGCGGAAGAACTGACCGGTACGCTGAAGAAAATCAAAGACAACGGTGTGATTGTCGTTGGTCACCGTGAATCCTCAGTTCCGTTCTCCTACTACGATAACCAGCAGAAAGTGGTGGGCTATTCTCAGGATTACTCAAACCTGATTATTGATGCAGTTAAGAAAAAATTGGATGCGCCGAATTTGCAGGTGAAAATGCTGCCGATCACCTCGCAAAACCGTATTCCCCTGTTGCAAAATGGCACCTTCGACTTTGAATGTGGTTCCACCACCAACAACCTTGAGCGCCAGCAGCAGGCCGCATTCTCCAATACCATCTTCGTCGTAGGCACCCGCCTACTGGTGAAGAAAGGTTCCGACATCAAAGAGTTCAAAGATCTGGCGGGCAAAGCCGTCGTAGTGACCTCGGGCACCACTTCTGAAGTGCTGCTCAACAAACTGAACGACAAAGACCAGATGAAGATGCGCATCATCAGCGCCAAAGACCATGGTGACTCTTTCCGGACTCTGGAAAGCGGCCGTGCAGTGGCCTTTATGATGGATGATGCTCTGCTTGCGGGTGAACGTGCGAAGGCGAAGAAACCCGATCAGTGGGAAATCGTTGGCACACCGCAATCCAAAGAAGCCTATGGCTGCATGATGCGTAAAGACGATGCGGAATTCAAAAAGCTGGTTGACGATACCATCGCTCAGGCACAGACCTCGGGTGAATCTGCCAAACGGTTTGATATCTGGTTCAAACAACCAATCCCACCAAAAAATCTCAACATGAACTTCGAACTGTCTGACGACATGAAGCAACTGTTCAAAGAGCCTAACGACAAAGCACTGAACTAATAAAAGATTTACCCTAAATAATTCGAGTTGCAGGAAGGCGGCGACGCAGCGAATCCCCAGGAGCTTACATAAGTAAGTGACTGGGGTGAGTGAGAAAAACCAACGCACATGCAACTTGAAGTATGACGGGTATAAGGCCGGAGCAACCGGCTTTGTTGATGGCTGACAATGGGCAGACAGGACTGCGGGAGGCCGTTCCCCTCCCGCATTCTCCCTTCACTCAGGGGCCCCTACTGAATAGTCATCAAGCTTTAAGGTGCTCTGCACCTGTTTAACGGAGTTTGTTATGTCAATAGATTGGAACTGGGGTATCTTCCTGCAGCAGGCCCCGTTTGGGAACACCACTTACCTTGGCTGGATTTGGTCCGGTTTTCAGGTCACGGTCGCCCTCTCCGTCTGTGCATGGATTATCGCTTTCTTTGTCGGTTCACTGTTCGGTATCTTGCGAACCGTGCCAAACCGTTTTCTCTCCACACTGGGTACCTGCTACGTCGAGCTGTTCCGTAATGTGCCGCTGATCGTACAGTTTTTCACCTGGTATCTGGTCATGCCGGAACTGCTGCCAGCCGATCTCGGCATGTGGTTTAAAACCGAGCTGGACCCTAACATTCAGTTTTTCGTCTCTTCCATGCTGTGCCTTGGGCTGTTTACTGCTGCCCGCGTCTGCGAGCAGGTACGCGCCGGGATCCAATCCTTGCCGCGCGGCCAGCGTGCTGCTGGGTTGGCGATGGGCCTGACGCTGCCACAAACCTATCGCTATGTGCTGTTGCCGAATGCCTACCGGGTGATTGTGCCGCCGATGACCTCGGAGATGCTCAACCTGGTGAAAAACTCCGCCATCGCCTCCACCATCGGGTTGGTGGATATGGCCGCCCAGGCCGGTAAACTGCTCGATTACTCCGCGCACGCCTATGAATCCTTTACTGCCATCACTCTCGCGTATATCGGTATCAACGCCGTGATTATGTTGTTTATGCGTGTCGTCGAGAAGAAAGTGCAGTTACCTGGCAATATGGGGAGTAAATAATGTACGAATTTGATTGGGGATCGATTGTCCCGAGCTTCCCGTATCTGCTGCAAGGGCTAATGATCACGCTGAAAATCACCGTGATCGCCATCGTCTTCGGTATCCTCTGGGGCACCGTTCTGGCGGTAATGCGCCTGTCGCCGATCAAGCCGATCAGCTGGTTTGCGGCGCTGTACGTCAACCTGTTCCGCTCCGTTCCGCTGGTGATGGTGCTGCTGTGGTTCTATCTGGTGGTGCCAAGCCTATTACAACAGGTTCTAGGCCTATCACCGAAAACCGATATTCGCCTGATCTCGGCTATGGTAGCCTTTTCCCTGTTTGAAGCGGCCTATTACTCGGAGATTATCCGCGCCGGTATTGAGAGCGTGTCACGCGGCCAGTCTTCAGCGGCCTTGGCTTTGGGGATGACGAACTGGCAGTCGATGCGGTTGGTGATCCTGCCGCAGGCGTTCCGCGCCATGGTGCCACTGCTGTTGACCCAGGGGATCGTGCTGTTCCAGGATACCTCGCTGGTTTACGTGCTGAGCCTGGCCGACTTCTTCCGTACCGCCTCAACCATTGGCGAGCGCGACGGCACGCAGGTTGAAATGATCCTGTTTGCGGGTCTTGTCTATTTTGTTATCAGTATCGCCGCGTCGGCACTGGTAAGTTATTTGAAGAAAAGGACTGTTTGATGATATCCCTGAAAAATGTTTCTAAGTGGTACGGTCACTTTCAGGTTCTGACCGATTGCACCACCGAAGTCAAAAAAGGCGAAGTAGTGGTGGTCTGCGGTCCTTCAGGCTCAGGCAAGTCTACCCTGATTAAAACGGTCAACGGGCTGGAGCCGATTCAGAAAGGCGATATCCTGGTTAACGGCACGCAGGTTAACAACAAAAGTACCAACCTGGCGCAACTGCGTTCCAAAGTCGGCATGGTGTTCCAGCATTTTGAGCTGTTCCCCCATTTGTCGATCATTGAAAACCTGACGTTGGCGCAGATCAAAGTGCTTAAGCGCGATAAAGAAGCCTCACGCGAGAAAGCGCTGAAATTGCTTGAGCGCGTGGGCCTTTCCGCACATGCCAACAAATTCCCCGGTCAGTTGTCTGGCGGCCAGCAGCAGCGCGTAGCGATTGCCCGTGCGCTCTGTATGGATCCGATCGCCATGCTGTTCGATGAACCCACTTCCGCGCTCGACCCGGAAATGATCAACGAAGTGCTGGACGTAATGGTGAAACTGGCGCAAGAAGGGATGACCATGATGGTGGTGACGCACGAAATGGGCTTTGCCCGTAAGGTGGCTCACCGGGTGATCTTTATGGATGAAGGGAAAATCGTTGAAGATCGTAATAAAGACGATTTCTTCAACAATCCGCAGTCCGATCGCGCCAAAGACTTCCTGGCCAAAATTCTTCATTAAAGCGCCTAATGCGCCCCGCTATGGGGCGCTCTCTACTTAATCTCCCTTAAGGCTCAAACGGCCGACGCTGAAACTGATCGTGCCCGCACTTCGGACACAGCGGCAACACTTCCGGCGTGTAAAATGCCAGATGGTGATGACATTGCTCACACACCAGATTGCCCAGCCCGACCACTTCGCCACTGTGATACACGCCGTGATGGCTGACATCCTTGAAAACCTCACGCCATTCCAACTGGGTTTTATCGGTGATATCCGCCAGTTCCTGCCATAGGCTTTCTTTAATCACCCGCATAAATACGCTGTCGGTGACATCGTCCTGGCTCTCTTTATAGCTGCGGGCAAACTCTTCCAAATCGCGGCGCACGGCTTGAGTAACCTGTTCCACCTCTGTGCGAGTCAACTCACCCACTTCGTCCAAACGTTTCTCGGCGCTGGCAACCAGTTCGTCGATATCACGCTCCCCGTTCTGCAAACGTTCCGTCAGAGATGCCACCAATTCGCGGTAATACTGAGCAACCTTGTTCATAGTCTCTCCTCGATGAACTGCCGTGACAGGACTTATCCTTTCATTTTAGCCTTAAAACCCTGATGACACTTGGTTAGTGTGAGAGATTGACCGGTTGTGGATCACATCATGGCGATGTTTTTTTTAAATACGCCGTGCGGGGCGCTTGGTGTTGTTGCCGGGAGGTCTTATCAGCTATGCTATGCGGATCTCAGTACTCAACAGAATGCTACGGATGTAGCTGTTTCACACCTACAGGACCACCGGCCGCCATGCAAGAGCAATACCGCCCCGAAGAGATAGAATCGAACGTACAGCTTCACTGGCAAGAGAAGCAAACTTTCAAGGTTACCGAAGATGCGAGCAAGGAAAAGTATTACTGCCTTTCCATGCTGCCATACCCTTCTGGTCGCCTACACATGGGCCATGTGCGTAACTACACTATTGGCGACGTGATCTCCCGCTACCAACGCATGTTGGGCAAAAACGTCCTGCAACCGATCGGTTGGGATGCGTTTGGCTTGCCAGCAGAAGGCGCGGCGGTGAAAAACAACACCGCACCGGCCCCATGGACCTACGACAACATCGAATATATGAAGAACCAGCTGAAACTGCTGGGCTTCGGTTATGACTGGGATCGCGAGATCGCCACCTGCAAACCAGACTACTACCGCTGGGAGCAATGGTTCTTCACCAAGCTTTACGAAAAAGGCCTGGTTTACAAGAAGACCTCTGCGGTGAACTGGTGCCCGCACGATCTGACCGTGCTGGCCAACGAACAGGTGATCGACGGCTGCTGCTGGCGCTGCGATACCAAAGTTGAGCGCAAAGAGATCCCACAGTGGTTCATCAAAATCACCGCTTACGCCGATCAGTTGCTAAACGATCTGGATACGCTTGAAAGCTGGCCAGAGCAGGTGAAAACCATGCAGCGTAACTGGATTGGCCGCTCCGAAGGCGTAGAGATCACCTTCAGCGTGGCCAACAGCAGCGAGCAGGTCACCGTTTACACCACCCGTCCAGATACCTTTATGGGGGCCACCTATGTGGCCGTGGCGGCCGGTCACCCGCTGGCACAGCTTGGCGCAGTGAACAACCCGGCACTGGTTGAATTCATCGACGAATGCCGTAATACCAAGGTGGCCGAAGCTGAAATGGCCACCATGGAGAAGAAAGGCATGGCCACCGGTCTGTTTGCCATTCACCCGCTGAACGGTGAGAAGCTGCCAATCTGGGTGGCCAACTTCGTCCTGATGGAATACGGCACCGGTGCCGTAATGGCAGTGCCTGCCCACGATCAGCGTGACTGGGAATTCGCCACCAAGTATGACCTGCTGATCAAACCCGTAATACTGAATCTGGATGGCAGCCAGCCAGACATTCATGTCGAAGCGATGACCGAGAAAGGCGTGCTGTTCAACTCTGGCGAATTCGACGGCCTGGAGCACGACGCGGGCTTCAATGCTATCGCGGATAAACTGGTTGCCCTCGGCGTTGGCCAGCGCAAAGTCAACTACCGCCTGCGCGACTGGGGGGTTTCCCGCCAGCGTTATTGGGGCGCACCGATCCCGATGGTGACGTTGGAAGACGGCACCGTGATGCCAACTCCAGAAGATCAACTGCCGGTGATCCTGCCGGAAGATGTGGTCATGGACGGCATCACCAGCCCGATCAAAGCCGATCCTGAGTGGGCGAAAACCACCGTTAACGGCCAGCCAGCGCTGCGCGAAACCGACACCTTCGATACCTTTATGGAGTCGTCCTGGTACTACGCGCGCTACACCTGCCCGCAGTACGACGAAGGGATGCTGGATCCGGCGGCCGCTAACTACTGGTTGCCGGTCGATCAGTATATCGGCGGTATCGAACACGCGATCATGCACCTGATGTACTTCCGCTTCTTCCACAAACTGATGCGTGACGCTGGCCTGGTGGATTCAGATGAACCCGCCAAACGCCTGCTGTGCCAAGGCATGGTGTTGGCCGATGCGTTCTATTATAGCGGCAGCAACGGCGAGCGTATCTGGGTTTCCCCGGCTGATGCCATCGTTGAGCGCGACGAGAAAGGCCGCATCACCAAAGCCACCGACCCAGAAGGCCACGAATTGGTCTATGCGGGCATGAGCAAAATGTCGAAGTCGAAGAACAACGGCATCGATCCGCAGTTGATGGTGGAAAAATACGGCGCGGATACCGTTCGCCTGTTCATGATGTTTGCCTCACCGGCAGAAATGACGTTGGAATGGCAGGAATCCGGGGTTGAAGGAGCGAACCGCTTCCTGAAACGCGTCTGGAAACTGGCTTACGATCACGTTGAGAAAGGGGCTGTTCAGCCGTTGAACGTGGCTGCGCTGAATGAAGATCAGAAAGCATTGCGCCGCGATGTGCATAAAACCGTCGCCAAAGTGACCGACGATATCGGCCGCCGTCAGACCTTCAACACCGCGATTGCCGCCGTGATGGAACTGATGAACAAGCTGGGCCGCGCGCCACAGGAAACCGAACAGGATCGTGCTCTGTTGCAGGAAGCCTTACTGGCGGTAGTCCGTATGCTGTATCCATTCACTCCGCACGTTTGCTTCACTCTGTGGCAGGCGCTGAACGGCGAAGGTGATGTGGATACCGCCGCCTGGCCAGTGGCCAATGAGGCTGCCATGGTGGAAGACTCCAAGCTGGTGGTGGTACAGGTCAACGGTAAAGTCCGCGCTAAAATCACCGTGGCTGCCGATGCAACCGAAGAGCAAGTGCGTGAGCGCGCCGCTGAAGAGCATCTGGTGGCCAAATATCTGGAAGGGGTCACGATACGTAAAGTGATCTACGTTCCAGGCAAATTGCTTAACCTGGTTGTGGGTTAACACAAGGAGGCATTGTGCGACATCGTATTCTGACGTTGTTGCTGGGGTTGGCGGTGCTGGTCACCGCTGGCTGCGGTTTTCACCTGCGTGGCACCACGCAGGTCCCTACTGAAATGCACCAGCTGATGCTGGACAGCTACGATCCCTTTGGCCCGCTGACGCGTGCTGTGCGTTCTCAGTTGCGTATCAACGGCGTCACCATTGTGAGTGATACTGCTCGCAAGGATGTGCCGTCTCTGCGCATCGTCACGTCGACCCAGACCCAGGATACGGTTTCGATCTTCCAGGATGGTAAAACGGCAGAAAACCAGATGGTGATGACCGTTCAGGCCCAGGTTTTGATCCCGGGTCGTGATATCTATCCGTTGAGCGTCACCGTGTTTCGTGCGTTCTTTGATAACCCATTGACCGCACTGGCCAAAGACGCCGAGCAGGAAATCATTCTGCAAGAAATGCGCCAGCAGGCCGCGCAGCAGCTGGTACGTAAGTTGATGACAGTGCATGCCGCGGAAATAGGTATTCAACAGAAAGCGGCTGCCGCCGATGAAAAAGCGGCAAGCCAATCAGCGCAATGATTCGTCTCTATCCTGAACAACTTGCCGCGCAGCTCCGTGAGGGGTTGCGCGCTTGTTATTTATTGAGCGGTAACGATCCGCTGCTGCTGCAAGAAAGCCAGGATCTGATCCGCCAAACGGCTCAGCAACAGCAGTTTACCGAGCATTACAGTATTTCCCTTGATGTCCATACCGACTGGGATGCCATTTTCAGCATCTGCCAGGCCATGAGCCTGTTTGCCAGCCGACAAACCCTGTTGCTGATTTTCCCGGAAAATGGCCCAACCGCGCCGATTGGCGAGCAGTTGGTCAAGCTGGCGGGTTTGCTGCATGACGATATTCTGCTGGTGCTGCGTGGCCCTCGCCTGACCAAAGCGCAGGAAAACGGCGCCTGGTTTAAAGCGCTCAGCCCGAACGGCGCGTTGATCAGTTGCCAAACCCCTGAACAGGCGCAACTGCCACGCTGGGTGGCGCAGCGCGCCAAGTCCATGCAGTTGGAACTTGATGACGCCGCCAATCAACTGCTGTGTTATTGCTATGAAGGCAACCTGCTGGCACTGTCACAGGCGCTGGAGCGCCTTTCCTTGCTGCATCCAGACGGCAAGTTGCCTCTGCCGCGCGTTGAGCAGGCAGTTAACGACGCCGCGCATTTCAGCCCCTTTCACTGGCTGGATGCCCTGCTGGCAGGCAAGAGCAAGCGCGCCTGGCATATCCTGCAACAATTGCAGCAGGAGGATGTCGAACCGGTGATTCTGTTGCGTACCCTGCAACGCGAACTGCTGATGCTGCTGACCCTTCAGCGCCGTATGGCAAACACCCCGCTGCGCACGCTGTTCGACCAGCACAAAGTCTGGCAGAATCGCCGCAGCCTGATTACCCAGGCACTGCAACGCCTGTCGGGCCAGCAGTTGCAGCAGGCCGTTCACCTGCTGGCACAGATTGAAATTACCCTTAAGCAGGATTACGGTCAGTCTGTCTGGTCGGAGCTGGAATCCCTATCGATGCTGATTTGCGGCAAACCTCTTATCACGAGTCTCTCAGATGGTCAGTAAACCGGAAAATGCCAATACGCTGCATGCCTTTTTTGGCGGCACCTTTGACCCGATTCACTACGGCCATCTGCGCCCGGTTGAAGCTCTGGCTCAAGAAGTTAGCCTGAGTCAGGTAACCCTGTTGCCAAATCATGTGCCCCCTCACCGTCCGCAGCCGGAAGCTAACCCACAGCAACGGTTGAAAATGGTGGAATTGGCGATCATCGGCAATCCGTTGTTTACGGTGGACGATCGTGAACTGCATCGCACCACTCCCTCCTACACCATTGATACGTTGGAAACGATTCGTAAAGAACGTGGCACCGCGCTGCCTCTGGCGTTTATCATTGGCCAGGATTCACTGCTGACGCTGCACAAATGGCATCGCTGGCAGGCGCTGATGGAGGTCTGTCATCTGCTGGTACTGGCGCGCCCCGGCTATAACAGCCGGATGGATACGCCAGAGTTGCAGCACTGGCTGGAACAGCATCAGGTTACCGATGCCCGCCAGCTCAGCCAGCAGCCGCAGGGTTATGTCTATCTGGCCGATACCCCGCAGCTGGAAATATCGGCCACCGAAATACGCCAGCGCCGCCATCAGGGCATCAGCTGTGATGATTTGTTACCGCGCGCGGTGCAACGCTATATCGAGTTACAGGGTTTATACAGATAGTGCTATACTGCGCCGCTCTTTTTCAGGTATCCGCTGAAAACCTTGGTTGACCGGGCGGTGACCAGAAGTCACAGAGTAGGATCCTACCGATACCATCATAATTCAGGCCACACCGCGGCTTGATAAACAGAACATACCCGAGGGGGAACCTTTGCAAGGTAAAGCGCTCCAAGATTTCGTCATCGATAAAATTGATGACATGAAAGGCCAAGATATTATCGCTCTGGATGTACAGGGCAAATCCAGCATCACCGATTGCATGATCATCTGCACTGGCACCTCAACCCGTCACGTGATGTCGATTGCCGAGCGCGTGGTAGATGAAGCCCGAGCCATCGGGATGGAACTGTTTGGCATGAAAGGCCAGGCAGTTTCTGACTGGGTGGTGGTTGATCTGGGCGAAGTGATTGTGCACGTGATGCAGGAAGAAAGCCGTCAATTGTACGAACTGGAAAAGCTCTGGAGTTAAGCGGTGAAACTGCAATTGATTGCAGTCGGCAGCAAAATGCCTGACTGGGTGCAGACCGGCTTTATGGATTACCTGCATCGCTTTCCGAAAGACATGCCGTTTGAGCTGACCGAAATCCCGGCGGGCAAGCGCGGCAAGAATGCGGATATCAAACGCATTCTGGAAAAAGAGGGCGAACAGATGCTGGCAGCGGTCGGCAAGGGCAACCGCATTGTCACCTTGGATATCCCAGGAACCGCGTGGGAGACGCCCCAGTTAGCGCAACAGCTCGAACGCTGGAAGCAGGATGGCCGCAACGTCAGCCTGCTGATCGGTGGCCCGGAAGGGCTGGCTCCGGCGTGTAAAGCGGCGGCAGAACAAAGCTGGTCGCTCTCGCCATTGACGTTACCGCATCCTTTAGTGCGTGTTTTGGTGGCTGAAAGTCTCTACCGCGCCTGGAGTATTACCACCAATCATCCTTACCACCGGGAATAACCGCTGGTGACAGTAACAGAGTGAAATAAAGTAACGGGATGAACATAGATCGTAACCCTTTTCGCGACTATACGGCAGAATCTGCCCTGTTTGTACGCCGCGCCCTGGTGGCGCTTTTGGTTATTCTGGTGCTGACAGGCATCCTGATTGCCAATCTGTATAATCTGCAGATCGTTCGCTTTGAGGATTACCGTACCCGTTCCAATGAAAACCGAATCAAGCTGGTACCGATCCCACCCAGCCGCGGCATTATTTACGATCGTAACGGCACGCCGCTGGCGCTGAACCGCACCATTTACCAGTTGGAGCTGATGCCGGAAAAAGTCGACGATCTCAACGCCACGCTACAGGCGTTACGCCCGATCGTGGATCTTACCGATGAAGACATCGTCAACTTTGAGAAAGAGCGCAAACGCTCGCGCCGTTTTGTTTCGATCCCGGTTAAAACTGCGCTGACCGAAGTTCAGGTCGCTCGTTTTGCCGTCAACCAGTTCCGCTTCCCCGGCGTGGAAGTGAAAGGTTATCAGCGTCGCTATTATCCCTACGGTTCTGCCCTCACCCACGTGATCGGCTATGTGTCGAAGATTAACGATCGCGACGTCGAACGCCTGGATAAAGATGGCAAGCTGGCTAACTATGCCGCCACGCACGATATTGGCAAGTTGGGTATTGAACGTTTTTACGAAGATACCCTGCACGGTAAAACCGGCTATGAAGAGGTTGAAGTCAACAACCGTGGCCGGGTGATCCGCCAGTTGCATGAGCAACCGCCTTCCGCCGGTAAAGACGTTTATCTGACACTCGATCTCAACCTGCAACGCTATATTGAACAACTGCTGGTGGGCAGCCGTGCAGCGGTAGTGGTCAGCGATCCGCGCACCGGTGGCATTCTGGCGATGGTTTCCAACCCCAGCTACGATCCGAACCTGTTCGTTGACGGTATTTCCAACAAAGATTATCAAGGGTTGCTCAACGATCCGAACCGCCCGCTGATCAACCGCGCCACGCAAGGGGTCTATCCCCCCGCGTCAACGGTAAAACCCTATATTGCCGTATCGGCCCTCAGCGCCGGGGTGATCACCCGCAATACCATCGTGTTCGATCCCGGCTGGTGGCAACTGCCCGGTTCTGAAAAGCGCTTCCGTGACTGGAAAAAGTGGGGCCATGGCCGCCTTAACGTCACCAAAGCCTTGGAAGAGTCTGCGGATACCTTCTTTTATCAGGTTGCCTATGATATGGGTATCGATCGCCTCTCAACCTGGTTGAGCAAATTCGGCTACGGTGATTACACCGGTATCGATCTTTCTGAAGAGCGCTCCGGCCTGATGCCGACGCGCGACTGGAAGTTCAAACGTTACAAGAAACCTTGGTATCAAGGGGATACTATTCCGGTGGGTATCGGCCAGGGCTACTGGACCGCTACGCCGATCCAGATGTCCAAAGCACTGAATACGCTGATCAACGACGGTAATGTCAAAATACCGCACCTACAGCAGAGCACCAAAGTCAACGGGGTTCTGGTGCCGTATCAACAGGAAGAACACAAGCAGATTGGTGATATCCATTCTGGCTTCTGGGAAATTGCCAAAGACGGTATGTACGGCGTTGCCAACCGGCCAAACGGTACGGCCCGCAAGTACTTTGAAGGAACCCCGTATAAAGCCGCAGCCAAATCGGGGACCGCACAGGTATTCGGTTATGAAACCTATAACGCCCACAAACTCGCAGAGCATCTGCGTGACCATAAACTGATGACCGCCTTTGCCCCGTACGACAACCCGACGGTCTCAGTCGCCATCATTCTGGAGAACGGCGGTTCAGGCCCGGCGGTAGGTACCATCACCCGCCAGATCCTCGACCATATCCTGTTGGGCGACAACAATACGCAATTACCGGATGCAGCCCCACTGCCACCAGGTATAGAAGGTGATTAAGGTAGAACATGACTGAAAGCCAACAAAAGGGCTCCATCTGGACCAAAATCCATATCGACCCCACTTTCCTGTTATTTATTCTGGCCTTGCTGGTCTACAGCGCCGTTGTGATGTGGAGCGCCAGCGGCCAGGATGTCGGCATGATGGAACGCAAGATCGGCCAGATCCTGATGGGCCTGATCGTCATGGGCGTCATGGCGCAGATCCCACCACGCGTGTATGAAAGCTGGGCGCCGTATCTGTATATTTTCTGCGTCATCCTGCTGATTCTGGTGGATGCCTTCGGGCAGATCAGTAAAGGGGCACAGCGCTGGCTGGATCTGGGTTTTGTCCGTTTCCAGCCGTCGGAAATCGCTAAAATCGCCGTGCCGCTGATGGTGGCCCGCTTTATGAACCGCGACGTGTGCCCGCCTTCGCTGAAAAATACCGGTATCGCGCTGGTGCTGATCTTCCTGCCCACCCTGCTGGTGGCCGCACAGCCCGATCTCGGCACCTCGATTCTGATCGCCGCTTCCGGGCTGTTTGTGCTGTTCCTGTCTGGCATGAGCTGGAAGCTGATTGCGTTTGCCGCCGTACTGGTGGCAGCCTTTATTCCGGTGCTGTGGTTCTTCCTGATGCATGGCTATCAGCGGGATCGCGTGATGATGTTGCTCGATCCGGAAAGTGATCCTTTAGGGGCCGGCTACCACATTATTCAGTCAAAAATCGCCATCGGTTCCGGTGGCCTGTCCGGTAAAGGCTGGCTGCACGGTACGCAGTCGCAGTTGGAATTCCTGCCCGAACGCCATACCGACTTTATCTTCGCGGTGCTGGCAGAAGAGCTTGGCCTGATCGGCGTTCTGGTGTTGCTGGTGCTGTACCTGCTGGTGATCATCCGCGGGCTGATGATCGCCGCGCGGGCGCAAACCACCTTTGGCCGCGTCATGGTCGGTGGTTTGATGCTGATACTGTTCGTTTATGTGTTTGTTAACATTGGCATGGTCAGTGGTATTTTACCGGTAGTTGGCGTACCTTTGCCTCTGGTCAGCTATGGGGGATCGGCGCTGATCGTCCTCATGGCCGGGTTCGGCATCGTCATGTCGATCCACACGCACCGGAAAATGCTGTCTAAAAATCTATAAGAGGTGAGTAATGCGTAAGGAATGGCTTTGGATCGGCGCAGTGGCTGTTGCGGTATTACTTTCAGCCTGTACCACCACGCAGGAAGAAACACAGGCTCCGCCACAGCAGCAACCCTACAGCGGGCCAGTAACCGAAATCGGCGGTGTGGAACCTCACTATGAACCCTATAACCCTGGCACGTTGCAGGACTATAAGGTTAATGGCGATACTTATCGCATCGTGCAAGATCCACAAAACTTTTCGCAGACCGGCTTAGCGGCCTGGTATGGCGAAGAGGCCAACGGCAATACCACCGCCATTGGTGAACGATTCGATCCCAATGCCCTGACTGCCGCACACCCGACTCTGCCGATCCCAAGCTACGTGCGCGTCACCAATCTGGCCAATGGCCGCCAGTTGGTGGTGCGTGTCAACGATCGCGGCCCTTATACGCAAGGCCGGATTATCGATCTGTCAAAAGCGGTTGCCGATCGTCTTAACCTGACGAGCAATACCAAGGTGAAAGTGGACTTTATCAGCGTTGCCCCTGATGGATCACTGAGCGGCCCCGGCACCATCGGCACCGTGGTTGCCAAACAGAGTTACGCCCTGCCGCAGCGCCCGGATCTCGGCTCAAGCAGCATGGGTATGCCCATACAGCAGGAAACCCCTGTCACCAACGGTGCAGCCGTACGCCCGATTGACAACAGCAGCCTAAACGTTGATGACAGCAGCAGCGAGCCTGTTCGCAGAGGCGGGTTCCTGGGTGCGCCAAGCGCCTTGCCAGCTGGGGTGCTGGAAGGCTCAGAACCACCACCGATCATCAGCGCTCCTGCCGTTGCCGCGCCAGTAGTGGCAAGCACGGCCAGTGAAGGCGGCAATTTCGTGGTTCAGGTCGGTGCCTTGAGCAACGCCGAGCGCGCGCAAAGCTGGCAGCAGCAACTGAGTCAACAGTTTGGCGTTCCCGGTAAAGTATCTGCCAATGGCAATATCTACCGCGTGCAGTTAGGCCCGTTCAGTAACCGTCAGCAGGCAGCACAGCTACAGCAACGCCTGGCCAGTGAAGCACAACAACAATCTTTCATCACTGCTGCACCCTAAAACGTGAAGCCCGCCAAGCCATCACGGCTGATAGCCCGTTTTTTAGCTGAAACATTTTCTTGCAGCTAAACCACTATCAGCCGGGTGAATGCTTAATGCCTGCCGGGATCCCATCTGTTATAGTGTGGCTCGTTTTTTAACTTAATCTCACGGATGTTGTCGTTCCGATCATGAAACATGTAACTTCTTTTCGCTTAATCAAGAGCATAACACTCGGCACCGTCATCGCGATAAGCGCAGCGTCAGTTGCCCATGCAGACGATGTTAATATCAAAACCATGATCCCAGGTGTCCCGCAAATTGATGCGCAAGCGTACATCCTGATTGATTACAACTCCGGTAAAGTATTGGCAGAATCTAACGCCGACGCCCGTCGTGACCCCGCCAGCCTGACCAAAATGATGACCAGCTATGTCATCGGCCAGGCGTTGAAGTCCGGCAAGATTGGCCAGGATGATATGGTCACCATCGGCCAAGATGCTTGGGCCACCGGTAATCCGGTGTTTAAAGGCTCCTCGCTGATGTTCCTGAAACCCGGCGATCGGGTGCCGGTCTCCAAACTGACGCGCGGCATCAACCTGCAATCGGGCAACGACGCCTGTGTCGCCATGGCCGATTACGTTGCCGGCAGCCAGGATGCGTTTGTTAACCTGATGAACACCTACGTCAAACAGCTTGGCCTGCAAAATACCCACTTCCAGACCGTGCACGGCCTGGATGCTGAAGGCCAGTTCAGCTCTGCGCGCGATATGGCGCTGATCGGCCAGGCATTGATCCGTGACGTACCAGATGAATACGCCATCTATAAAGAAAAAGAATTCACCTTCAACAACATCCGCCAGATGAACCGTAACGGTCTGCTGTGGGATACCAGCCTGAACGTTGACGGCATCAAAACCGGTCATACTGACGCCGCAGGCTACAATCTGGTGGCTTCCGCCACCGAAGGCCAGATGCGGTTGATCTCCGCCGTGCTGGGTGGCCGAACCTTCAAAGGCCGTGAAACCGAAAGTAAAAAGTTGCTGACCTGGGGTTTCCGCTTCTTCGAAACCGTCTCCCCGCTCAAGGCCGGTAAAGAGTTTGCCTCCGAACCTGTTTGGTTTGGCGATGCCGATCGTGTCGAGCTGGGCGTGGATAAAGACGTTTTCCTGACCATCCCACGCGGCCGGATGAAAGATCTGAAAGCCAGCTATGTGCTTAGCACGCCAGAAATCCACGCGCCGCTGGCCAAAAACCAGGTTGTCGGCAGCATCAATTTCCAGTTGGATGGCAAGACCATCGATCAACGCCCGCTGGTGGTGCTGAACGAAGTAAAAGAAGGCGGCATCTTCAGCCGTCTGGTGGATTACATCCGCCTGATGTTCCACCACTGGTTTGGCTAAAGCTTGAAACCGGGGATTTCAACCCCCATATGATGATTAACACTCACTCCCGCTAAGGCGGGAGTTATACTTTATAGTCAGCTTTGCCCACGGAGCGCATTCACATGCAAAAAACTAAACTGAACGAACTGCTCGAATTCCCTTGCACCTTTACCTACAAAGTAATGGGCTTGGCACACCCCGAGCTGGTAGACCAGGTGGTTGAAGTGGTGCAACGCCATGCTCCAGGGGATTATAACCCGCAGGTTAAACCGAGCAGCAAAGGCAATTACCACTCCGTTTCCATCACTATTACCGCTACCCATATCGATCAGGTGGAAACGTTATACGAAGAGTTGGGCAACATTGAGATTGTCCGCATGGTGCTGTAATTTCACACAGGCACAGCCTGTTCGAGTTGTGCCAGTGTGTTGAGGGATAAATGCTGGTCGTGAGCCAGAGCGCTCGGTATAATGACTTTCTCACTTCTGTAACCTGACGATGACTCGTTTGCAACATAATAAGATCATTTTGCGTCAACTGGGGTTGCAGCCCTATGAGCCTGTATCCCAAGCCATGCACAACTTCACCGACAGCCGCACCGAATCCACGCCCGATGAGCTGTGGCTGGTGCAGCATCAGCCCGTGTTTACTCAGGGGCAGGCAGGCAAAGCGGAACACGTTCTGATGCCGGGGGATATCCCGGTGGTGCAGAGCGATCGCGGCGGCCAGGTAACCTACCATGGCCCTGGCCAGCAGGTGCTGTACGTGATGGTGGATCTGAAACGCAACAAAGTTGGCGTGCGCCAACTGGTCACCGCCCTTGAAGACACGGTTATCAATACCCTCACCTATTTCAAAATAACATCGCGCGCACGCCCAGATGCGCCCGGCGTTTATGTGGGGGAGCAAAAGATTTGTTCACTGGGTTTGCGCATCCGCAAAGGCAGTTCATTTCATGGCCTGGCCCTGAACGTCGCCATGGATCTGGCCCCATTTCAGCGTATCAACCCCTGTGGTTATGCAGGAATGCAGATGACACAAGTCAGTGCGCTGGTGCCTGGCGTGAGCCTAGAAGACGTTCATCCAATCCTGGTACAGGAATTTGTTCATTTACTCGGCTACCAGACGGTCGAGCTTCGTAACTGGAACCTGCACGATTATGAGTAAACCAATTCAGATGGAACGCGGCGTCAAATACCGCGATGCAGACAAAATGGCGTTGATCCCGGTAAAAACGGTGGTCACCGAACGGCAGGAGCTGTTACGCAAACCCGAGTGGATGAAGATCAAACTCCCGGCAGACTCTACGCGCATTCAGGGCATCAAAGCGGCGATGCGCAAAAATGGTCTGCATTCAGTGTGCGAAGAGGCTTCGTGTCCAAACCTGTCTGAATGCTTTAACCACGGTACGGCAACCTTCATGATCCTGGGTGCCATCTGTACCCGCCGCTGCCCGTTCTGCGACGTGGCTCATGGCCGCCCGGTCGCGCCAGATGCCAATGAGCCGGAAAAACTGGCACAGACCATTGCCGATATGGCGCTGCGTTATGTGGTTATTACCTCGGTTGATCGCGACGATCTACGCGATGGTGGCGCACAGCACTTTGCCGACTGTATCGCGGCGATCCGTGCCAAAAGCCCGAATATCAAGATTGAAACGCTGGTGCCCGATTTCCGTGGCCG
The DNA here is from genome assembly GCF_055790845.1 of Serratia sp. YWN4. NCBI lineage: Bacteria > Pseudomonadati > Pseudomonadota > Gammaproteobacteria > Enterobacterales > Yersiniaceae > Serratia > Serratia sp. YWN4. The sequence goes on along the minus strand of NZ_CM147696.1, from coordinate 1,489,348 downwards.
TATGGATCGCGCACTGGAGATCCTGACGGCGACCCCACCGGACGTGTTCAACCACAATCTGGAAAACGTGCCGCGTATTTATCGCCAGGTGCGCCCAGGTGCTAACTATGAGTGGTCACTGAAGCTGCTGGAGCGTTTTAAAGAAGCGCATCCGGATATCCCAACCAAGTCGGGCCTGATGGTCGGCCTGGGGGAAACCAATGCAGAAATCGTAGAAGTCATGCGCGATCTGCGCCGCCATGGCGTTACCATGCTGACTCTGGGCCAATATCTGCAACCGAGCCGCCATCACCTGCCGGTGCAGCGCTACGTCAGCCCGGCAGAGTTTGACGAGATGAAAGAAGAAGCCATGGCGATGGGCTTTACCCATGCCGCCTGCGGCCCGTTTGTGCGCTCCTCCTATCATGCTGACTTGCAGGCGAAAGGTATGGAAGTGAAATAACGCGTAATCTTTTGTTACGCTTCGGCGGATAAAAACGCCAAAAAACGGATGTCCTCACGGCATCCGTTTTTTATTGCGTTAGTGCAAAACAGGATTAAACGTCTTTCTTCTCAACGCTCTGCTGTTGTGCAGACTGGCTTTCAGCCGTGTTTTGCGCTGGTGGCGTATCCTCACCCACGGCTTTTTTGAAGCCTTTCAGCGCAGCACCCAAATCCGCCCCGAGAGTGCGCAGTTTGCTGGTGCCAAACAGCAAGACGATCAACACCGCAATCACCAGAAGTTTGGTAATACTGATACCTTCCATATTCACCTTCTTTTTCATTATGGCTGCAAGATGCAGCGAGGGAACAAGCCTTGCCTATCAATATTTAGCGACTTTCTCCCCTTTAGGACAACAACAACATGTAACAGAGTGAGATCTGCCAGAGATGTTCTATGCTTACATTATGGGGCATATATCTCTATTTAGCGTTTCTCAAGTGCATGATACGCTGCATCATTAATCACAGGGGAGGCGTTGGATGCCCATCGCTCCATCAGCGACCAATACCCGACGTTCGGGTATCAGTTTTGCCAAGCGCACCTACCTGCCACGCATTGTCGGTCTGGGGATTGGTTTTTTTTGCGTGCTCGCCGCAATCTTCCCCTTACATCCACCGCTTGGCATGTGGATCCTACTGGCATTTAATGGTTTTATCTGGCCGCATATCGCTTATCAGTGGTCGCTCCGTTCTGAAAACCCCTTTGCCACCGAAACCCGCAATCTGCTGATAGATGCCTTGATGGGCGGTGCCTGGGCGGCCGTTATGGGCTTTAATGCTCTGCCAGCGGTCGTGATCCTGTCAATGATGGGCATGAACAACATTGCTTCCGGTGGGCTGTCACTGTTCTTTAAAGGACTGTTAGCACAGATTATTGGGGCCGTGCTGACCAGCACCGCGCTGGGTTTCCCGTTCTACCCACAAACCACACCACAGCAGGTGTATCTCTGTTTACCCATGATCTTCATCTACCCGGCATTTCTTGGTTTTGTCACCTTTAATACCGCCAAACACTTGGCAGCCAAAAAGCAGGAGCTATTGCGTATTAGTATGCGGGATGGTTTGACGGGTCTCTATAACCGTCGTCATTGGGAACATCTGCTGCACAATGAGTTTGACAGTTGCCGACGTTATGACCGTAAAGCCACGCTGATCCTGATAGACATTGATCACTTCAAAACGATTAACGATACCTTCGGCCATGCTCTGGGAGATGAAGCGCTGATCGTTCTTGCGGAAGAGTTGCTCTTGGGATTACGCGTGGTTGATATCGTAGGCCGTTACGGCGGTGATGAATTTGGCGCCGTGTTACCGAATACCACCGCCGAGCAAACCAGCCTGGCCTTGAAACGCATTCAGGAACGTTTAAGCGAAATCATTTTCCGCGAAGCTCCTGAGTTAAAGTTGTATATCAGTGCTGGCATCGCTGAGTATCAATCAGGGATGCACGGCTATCAGGAATGGCTGAAAGCGGCCGATGGTGCCCTGTATCGGGCTAAAAATAATGGTCGCAACCGTCAAGAACTCGCGATCCCCCAGCCCTGACTGAATGGTCAGACTACAAAACCGCCGCCACAGCGTGTAAAATCCCTCGGGCCTGGGGAAATACCTGAGCCGACAGACGGAGATGACATTCCTCCATAACCGCCCTCACCGGCTGATGATGTCTACGTAACCTCTCAGAGGGGTGCGTAGCGTTACGCCTGAACCTTTCTGAGTTTCCTCAATTTTTTGTGAAAGGGTTTTCGATCATGTTGAGTTCTTTACTGGCCGTGTTTATTGGCGGTGGTTTAGGCAGTGCGTTGCGTTGGATAGTGAGTATGAAGATGAATCCATTGCATCAGCATATTCCCTTGGGCACGCTGACCGTAAACCTGCTCGGAGGGTTCATTATCGGTTTGGCTCTCGCGCTGTTTACGCGTATGACACACATAGATCCAACCTGGAAGTTGCTGATCACCACCGGTTTTTGTGGTGGATTAACCACTTTTTCTACATTCTCTGTCGAGGTGGTTTATCTGTTGCAGGATGGGCGGCTGGTCTGGGCAATCGCCAATATGCTGCTCAACCTGGCCGGTTCACTGGCCATGACGCTGCTGGCTTTCATGCTGGTCAGTTGGCTGAGCGGGCAATAAAAAACCCGCTCATGGAGCGGGTTTTAAGAATTTCGGCTACTGTAGCTTAGATAGCGATAACGTTAGCAGCAGATGGCCCTTTGGCACCGTTCGTGATCTCAAATTCTACACGCTGGCCTTCAGCAAGAGTTTTGAAACCATTGCTAGCGATGGCAGAGAAGTGGACGAAAACGTCTTTGCTACCATCTTCCGGAGTAATGAAGCCGAAACCTTTGGATTCATTAAACCACTTAACGCTACCTTTAATCTTAGACATCAAACTTACCTTTAACGTGAATGTAAGACACAAAACGTGTGTCCAATACAGTACAGCAATTAGATGGGATTTTGTCCACAACCGAGATCACATAAAATCGATAAAAAGTGAAAAAGTCCGTAATCGGCGCAGTAAATTGATTGTTACAATCAGCAATCTTTAGCAAAGCAGCCCGATCCTCTGAGAACCGCTCTGCTTTTACCGCAGAATACCGCCCCCCTGTCGCAACAGGGCATTCCGCGCTATTATAAACACTGTTACGAACGACTTTATGAGAATGATGATGAACGGCAAGATAACGACTTTTTTTGAAGACAAAGGCTTCGGCTTTATCACCGACGAGAACGGGGAAAATCGTTATTTTCACGTGATTAAAGTGCAAAACCCAGAGCTGATTAAGAAAAATGCGCTGGTGACGTTTGAACCCACCAATAATACCAAAGGGCCATCCGCCTACGCGGTCAAAGTGCAGGCACTCAGTAAATACATCACTATTGCTAATGAAAGAATCAAAATCTCCAGCATCAAATCCTTTCATACCTTCAGCAAAGAAGTGCCGGTAAAGGCGGATGTTGATAAAGAAAACACCGTGCTCTCGGTCGGTTTACTGATGAACCGTATCCGCCCGCAAGTGGCTGAAACACCGCAGGCGATGGAGACATTGCGTATGCTGTCGATTACCACATTCCAGAATGCGACCCACACCTTCTCAGAACATGAAGTCGATATTGATGAAACGCTGCAGGCATTAAAAGCGCTGTAAAGCAGTTGAAAAACAATTAAAGCTATTTAATATCACCTGTGTTAGCGTGGGCTTTCACCTGACACAGGTACATGCCATGTCTGAATCCATTAGCGTCAAAGGTTTTAACAACCGCACCACTCAGATTGCCTGCCCTAAGTGCAGCTATGTTACCAAACAGCAATGTTCTAAACTGCGCAAAAATATCACGTTGATCTGCCCTAATTGCGGCACACAGTTCACGCCGAAACAGGGTTGAAGTTATTTGAACATGTTATGATTCAGTGTATTACTGTTGATCATGTTAAAAGATTCAACACGATTATGGCCTTGAGACTTGGCACGATACAGCGCAATATCCACCATATTCATTAGTTGTTCGAGGGATTTCACCTCATTCATTGCCAAACTGGCAACACCGACGCTTATGGTGATCCGCAGCGGTGTTTTACCCGTTGGGTTCATATCAGCATTTTCCACTCGCCTGCGCAGATGCTCCCCCAATGCCACGGCTTGTACGGCCAGCGCACGCGGCATCATGATGGCAAACTCCTCACCACCTAGACGGCCAAACAGCTGATCGTGGCGCAATTCACGCCGCAGAAGATGGGAAAATGTTGCCAACACCTGATCGCCGATCACATGGCCATACATATCATTAATCAGTTTAAAATGATCGATGTCGAGTAACAGTAGTGATACCACCTCCTTCGCTTGATACTTATGCTCCAGCAATTCCCTGGCTTTACGCGTAAATGCACTGCGCCCCAATGCGCCAGTGAGCAAATCATGATTGGCAGTGTGGTTCAGTTGGCGCAGCAGTTTGCGGTTCACGACCAGCGAACTGGCGAGGATCAGCGGCCCCATCACCAACATGGCAATCCCCAAACGGGCTGACATCAGCGTATCCAGCATGGCAACTTGAGGCCCTGGTATTTCATACAACATCATGTTGGTAGCAACGGTGATAATCTGGGTAATACCGGTGAGTAACGTCAGCAAAGTGACGGCAAACAACTGATAGCTCACCGCACACCAAAGTAATGCCGGAATAGGGAAGGCTATCGCTCCCGGCCCACCGATATACACGCTGAACGCCAGCGAGCACAACAACGTCAGTAACGGCATACTGGTACGCCATTGCCAATGTATCTGAATACGTAACAGTTGTCTCAAGCGCGGAGCGGCCAGGATCACAGGCAAGATCAGCAGGTTAGTCGAGAATTGCTCGCTGAACCACGCTCCCCAGGCAATAAAGGGCGTGTTATTGAACAGGCTGTCATGACGCAACACCGACAACGTGGCAGAGATCGCCGCCCCGAGAAAACACGCAGTGAACATGTATAAAATCGCCTGCGGTTTCCCTAATCGTCGCTGGGATTGTGGCAACCTCAACATCACCACATAACCGGTAACAATCAGCGCCATATTGCAGGCGTTGAGCCAAAGCGCGAGCGACCATCCCCCTGCGGTGACCAAACCGGCAACAACCATGCCCAGGTAGATGGCTCCCCATCCCACAACCGTGGCATAACCAGGTTTACGCAGCAACAACCCAAGCAGAATGGCATTCACTGGCCAAAACAGCGAAAGTGCTCCCAAAGGGCGAGTAAAAATACCCACCAAAGAAAGCACGAAGGCCAGCATAAAAAGATTTATCAGCAGGATCATGGCAGGCAAACGTTGCGTCGAATGTAATCCAACGTTCATGATCTGAACCACGAAGTTGAAATAACCATAATTATTTTGTGCATATTCTCTTTACCCGGCAAAGTGAGAATGAAAAATCCAGTTCTCATCTAAAAAAACCAGATTAATCAATCAGAAAACTGTACAGCTCCTTATTTAATGGAATCAGCTTAATTCACTTTTGGGGAATTAGAGGTTCGCATTCACCAGAATAAGTCCTTAATAAAAACGCCTTATGTAAGCATAGCTTAGAAAGTTACAACTCGAAAAATAGCTAATGCTGATAAATTGAAAGGGCGTAACATATTTTCTAATATTTATCGGTGCTTATACATATTTTCCTGCAACTTCCCCCAAAGCGCAATCAAAAAAGCCCGCCGCAATCATTGGCTTGATCCATGCTTCTTGCAGACCCCACCTTACGACGACGCACTTGCACAGCGGTTCTTCTCCCGAACGGCTGAGCCTGCGTGGCATAAAAAAATCCCGCACAAGGCGGGATAAACGTCAATTAGGGATATCTATACGCTACAGAAAAGAAATAACACAACATCATCGGGTAAGTTCTAAACTACCAGCAAAAATGTATAGAACTGTCATGTAAAAGTAAGGCTACTCTGATAGATGTAACTTCTGATGGAATTATCAGCGAGTTGCATCAACCATTGAATAAACAGCAAAATATTCAGAAAATACCTTGAAAAACGCGGAGATAACCTCAATATACAGCATGTTGTCTGCCATTTCGGTAGGTCTAGCAAAGGAAAACGAATATGTTAGAGAATTATTTTGGCTCCGGGCTCGCACCAACAGAAGAGCAAAAGCGCAGATTACTGGCCGTGCAGGCGGCACTGGAACTCTTGAAGGCAACGCTGTCTGACACTAATGACGGCAACGGTGTTGAATACCAATTAAAGACGGCAGAAAAATACATTGGCTCCCTCGCTGATGCCATCCAGACTGCCGTAGAAAAAAAGTAACTCTGCCACCAGGCTGACCCCCCCCGCACAATGCTGAACGATGATATTGTGCGGGGGTTACTTAATGAAATGATGGGTACTTGAAACCCTACCGCATCATTTATAGCTTGATCTCCCGCCCTCCCCCTCTCCATTCACAAGCGCTTTGCTACTCTGCCGGGCATAGGGCATAACGGTGAGAAGATCTCCGTTTACGGTGGTCTGGTTTGAGCAACATGGCGAATTCAAGGTACAGCCGTAGCCCGGCAGCAGCGTGGATCTGAAGGGAATGAGAGATGACACACACTTCTGACAAGGGAATTTTTGATTCCCCTTTTTTCCACCTTGGGTTTTGCTATTAATGGATAAAGCATTAGCGCAGAGGGAAAGATGACATGAACAGAGCTGATTTCTCTCAACGCATTGCCAGCCTGGGTAACCTTACCGATACCGACAGGCGTATCATTGACTACTTTGACAAACATTTTGAGTCAATCCCCTACAGTAAAGTCATTGATATCTGTAATGAAGTCGATATTGCCAAATCAACGCTGGGGCGATTTATGATGAAAATCGGCTTCAACGGGTTCCGAGATTTTAAAGAATCCACCAGTGAGCCCGAGCTGCGCAGAAACATTTCGCCCATCGAGCGTTTTAATAAAAAAAACAACACAAAGAATGGCATTGATTATATTGAGAAACACTGTAGCGAAATCACCAACAATATTAACAATACGCTAAAGAACATCAATAGAAAGGATCTGGAGAAAACCATTTCGCTGATTTGCGATCCGGAAAAGCGGCTTTATGTGATTGGCAGCGCAACAGCGCACGCTTTGGCAGAATATTTTTATCTGCTTGGTCGATATATCAAGAAAGACATTGTGCTGCTTGATGCCAATATTGCCAACCTGCCGCATAAATTAATCGACTCACGCAAAGGTGATGTGTTACTTGCCATCTCCTATTACCGTTTCTCCAGCGTGACTACGCGGCTGATCAAATGGTTTTATCAAAACCGCGGGGATACCATCGTGATCACCGATAACGCCGTCAATCCGTTCAGCCACTTCGCTACCGCACTGTTGCTGATGGAGAGCCAGCACAGCGGGCTGTTCAGTAGCCGCAGCGCCGGATTTGTGTTGATTGAAGCGCTGGTGAATTATATGGGGGAGGTTACCGATACTGAATTGGGTGACAACTTCCACGTTATGGAATCCTTATTTGAAGCCTTTAATGTTTTTAGCAAATAAATAGCAATTAATTAACTTTAAGATAAATAATTTCTTTATCTACGGGCAGCTTTTATCTGAAATTAGCGATACCCAGCACTGGTATTTATTTTATTCAACGAGGTTTTTATTATGAGCAGTGAAAACAGAGAGATTCCTGTTTGCCCTGAGCAACAAACACTCACCACATCACAGGGGAATTTATCCTTCCGCACCTGCGGAGAGGGTGAAACTATTATCTTCCTGCACGGTATTCTCGGCAGTTCCAAAGCCTGGCCATTCCAGTTTGCCGCGCTATCCCCCTCTTATCGTATTGCCGCCTGGGATGCGCCGGGTTACGCCAACTCCGCGCTGGTGGCCGCCGATATTGATGCCTATGAGCAGATGTTGCATGACCTGATTTTGCACCTTGGTGATAAAAAAGTGTCCCTGGTCGGGCACTCAATGGGGGGAACCGTTGCCAGCCGCTACGCTGCCCGGCATCCCGACAAAATCAAGAGTCTGGTATTGTCCTGCACCCATCCGGGCTATGGCGCACCAGCGACAGCACCGATCTCAGAAAAGCTGGAAATACGGCTTAGAGAGCTGGCCGAAATCGGCCGCGAAGCCTATGGCAAAAACCGCGCGCGTGATTTGTTACCGTTCCCGGAGGTGCCTGCCTCGGTGTTGGATTATGCCGCTGAAATTGCGGCTGAAACCAACCTGGAAGGCCTGAGACGCGCAACGCGGATGCTGCAACTGGCTGATAACCGCCCTCTGCTGCCGCAAATAGCCGTGCCTACGTTAATCTTGACCGGTGAAAAAGATGGCGTAGTACAGCCGAAATTAAAAGCCGATCTGTTAGCACTGGTGTCCTATACCCAACACATTGATATGCCCGGTCTGGGCCATGCGCCTTATTTTCAGGCCCCGGAATATTACAACGCTTTGCTGCATGAATTTATCGCCAATCACTGAAAATAGGGGATTATGATGACTGGATTTATAATCGGCATAATCGTTACCGTACTTGCCGCCTGGTTTATTATCAAAAACTACCAACCACAGGCCGTACTGCTGTTGGCCGGGTTGAGTTTATTGCTCATCACGGCAATCTTCTTTCCGGAACAATCAATACTGTACGGCAAAGCAAAATCCATCGGCTGGGTCGGCGGGGATATTTTCGCGTTTGTTAAAGAGTCGTTGACCACCCAGATCGCCGGTATCGGTTTGATCATTATGGCGGCAGGTGGTTTTGCCGATTATATGGATCACATCAAAGCCTCTAACTCGATGGTAAATCTGTGCATCAAACCGTTGCAGATGATCAAGGCTCCTTATCTGATCCTGGCAATCGGCTACATCTTGTCCCAGTTGCTGCACGTGGCGATCTCCAGTGCAGCAGGCTTGGCCATGCTGTTATTGGTCACCTTCTTCCCGGTATTGGTGGGCTTAGGCGTCAGTAAAGCCGCAGCCGCGTCGATGATCGGTATGTCGGCGTTTATGGATCTCGGCCCGGCGGTGGGCACCGCGAACCTGGCGGCAAAACATGCCGGTATGGAAACGGCGATCTACTTTGCTCACTACCAACTGCCGGTAGCCACCGGGGTCATGCTGGTCGTGTCCGTCTTGATCTTCTTCACCGCGCGCTATTTTGATGCCAAAGACGGGCACGTGGTTGCTCAGCAATACCACCAGCCACAGGCCGATGAGAGCAGCGAAAAAGTACCAGCATTCTATGCCTTCCTGCCGGTTTTCCCGGTGATTCTGGTGATTGTGTTCAGCCCGCTGCTTGTCAGCAGTATCAAGATCGACGTGGTCACCGCGATGATTATCGGCACCCTGCTGGCATTTTTCTGCGAACTGCTGGTCAGACGGGATTTCAAAGCGGCCTGTAAAGGTATTCAGGTGTTTTTCAAAGGGATGGGCTCGATGTTCACCAGCATCGTCTCTCTGCTGGTATGTGCCGACGTTTTCGCTCAAGGGCTGCAAATCATCGGTGCCGTGGACTTTATCATCCAAACCGTTCAGGCCGCCGGTTTTGGCTTCGGCAATATGACCGTTGTGATGGCGCTGTTGGTCTGCGTAACCGCTGCACTGACCGGTTCTGGCGTGGCTGCTTTCTTCTCGTTTTCCGGCCTGGCACCCGGTATTGCCGCCAAGTTTGGTGAAAGCGCCGTGAGCATGATCCTGCCGATGCAACTCATGGCGGGGATGGGAAGATCGATTTCCCCGGTGGCAGGCGTCATTATTGCCGTCAGTAAAGCCGGTGAGTGCTCACCATTTATGATCGTGCGCCGCACGCTGATCCCGGCTGTTGGCGGGATGATTACCATGCTGGTGCTGAACGGTATTCTGAATTAACTCTCTGACATTTAGGGCGGCAAACTCGCCGCCCCACCCATCTACCTAATCTATTCTGAAATCATCGAACGGGTATATATAACCTCGTGATCCAGTTGTACACTGCCTATCAGCCACTTGGCGTGAAAAGTTCTGATGTTATTAACAAGGAGTGTTGATATGTTCTCGAGGATCATGTTTGTCCTGTTCGCTGCCGCCGTATTGTTGGTGCTGATTAACTGGGAACGGATGTGGGCGATCATCCGCCCGATGGTGTAATGGCTGGCTCCATCGGTAAAGCCTACCGGGTTTTATCGATGGTACAATTCCATTGCTGGTTCACCACGCTCTGATTAGCAACGATCTGTAACGATAATGCCGCATCCTGCATATGTGTAACGCTGTACTCAAGCACCACATCATCCAGGTTACTGGCGGTGCGTTCGATTCTAAACAGTGCGCAACCCTGCTCGATGTTCAACAAATGGGCTAATTTGGCGTCGCAGATCGCCGGTGAATAGCGCTCCGCTGCCTTGGTCGGGGAATAGCCGAAGGTTTCCCGCAGTTGCCCATACAACGGGCTGCTATTGTCCACATGGCTCAGATCGTTATACACCCGGCCATTTAAATAGGTGACCGCATGGCCAACCACTTTCTCCCCCTGCATAAACACGCGTTCCAGGCGCATCAACTGGCTGCCTAAGTCCAACCCCATCCGCTCCGCCACTTCTTGGCTGGCCATGGTCGATAACAGGGAGAGGATTTCCACCTCAACCGGCGTTGCCGAGTTGAAGGTCACCAAGGCCTCCGGTAGATCGGTATAGTGTTTATGCAGCGCATCACGATTGATAAAGGTGCCTTTACCCTGCTCGCGGTAAACCATGCCGATGCTGGCTAGTGAATCAATCGCTTGTTTGATGGTACCGCGCGCGACTTTGAACTCGTCGGCGAGCAGCAGCTCGCCGGGGAGTTTATCGTTATAGGTAAAGGTGATGATTCGTTGCAGGATAATACCTTTTATCCTGAGATACAGTGGAAGTCCGTCAGACTCAAACATACTCATGCTCCACTCAGAGGTAGTGTATTTGGCTCCTGTAAGCGTCAAGTATATCCTGATTTATCTGCTGATTACCGTCTATGTTTGCGCTCGCCAGGATCGGCGGCGTGCGCTGTTGTTGTTGCATCAGTTCGCAAATACGCAACACCAGGCTGTTGGCGATGGTCGCCCCCATGATGGTCGACAGCGGCGCGGCTTTTTGCGCCAAACCCGGCAGGCTGACAGCGGCATCGCCATAGTCGCACTGGTTGTCGATAGTGATATCCACGATATCCACCAACAGCTTGCCGCTGGAATGACGCGAACTGACGCGCGCGGCGGTAGCCAGGCTGGTAATGGCAATCACCTTGGCACCCACGGCTCTGGCGGCCAGAGCCACATCAATGGTAATGGCATTACGGCCAGACACCGAATGAACCAACAGCGTATCGCCCGCTTGCAGCGGTGATTGCTCAATCAGCACCCTGCCCAGATGTTCCACATTCTCCACGGCGCTGGTCAGCGTCAATGGCCGCACGTTGAGCATCAATGCCGGGGTAAACAACGGGTTGACGATAGCCAACCCCCCTGCCCGGTAGCTCATCTCCTCCGCCAGAATGCCCGCATGGCTGGCACCAAACACAAACAGGTTGCGGCCAGCCAGCGCCGTTTCTGCCATCACTTCCGCTGCGCGGTTAATGGTTTCCGGCTGCTGTTCCAACTGTGCCAACTTCTGCCGGATTTGATCGTAGTATTGGCTTAATGCCTTGCTCATCGTTTTTCCTCATCAGAATGTCAGTAATTTGGTCAGCGCACTAATCAACGGCGCCAGCATAAACATATCGCTGTCACCGGCCCACAGCGCGGTATCAGGAATAGTGTCACTAATAAAGTAATTGACGCAGAAGTATTGCCCCCAGGCCACCACGGTAGAGGTGATAAACCCGGCCAGTAACGCCCCTTTATACCCGCCAGTGATATTGCCAAACACCCCCGCCGTACCCGCGTGGAAGAAAATCACAATCATGCTGGGAATGAAAACATAGCCGGTATAATGGCCAATCAGGGTGAGCCACAACAGTGAACCAACAAAGGCACCCACAAAGCCCAGTACCACCGCATTAGGGGCAAAGTTGAACAGGATCGGGCAATCCAGCGCGGGTTTGGCCCCGGGCACCAGCCGCGAGCCAATGCCGTTAAAAGCAGGCACCATTTCACCAATAAACATCCGCACGCCGAGCAGCACCACGGCAATGCCGCCGGTAAACATCAGCGACTGTTTCAACGCATAAATATAGAAACTCAAGTCGCCAGACTGCGCCAGAATTTCCGCCGCTTTTGGCGTGCCTTTGATTTGCAGAATAAAGGTGCCGATAAAGAACAGCAGCGACATGGTCAGCGCAGTAACCACGTTGGAATCGCGCAGGAAACCGAGCTTTTTCGGCACCTTGATGTCTTCAGAACTGATTTTATTTGCCGAGAAAAGCTGGCCAAACAGCGCTCCTAACAAAGCGACAGAAGCCGAGGTGTGCCCTAAGGCCACATTGTCGTTGCCGGTAATTTTGCGCACCCAAGGCTGCACCAGCGCCGGTTGTAACGTCCAATACAGCCCCATGATCACCGTCAGCATCAGCGTCAGTTGCAGGCCAGAAATCGCCGGGTTGCTGTTCACCATCACACCGGCAAAAATCATGGTGGTCCAGAACATCATGTGGCCGGTCAGGTAGATATATTTAAACCGCGTCAGGCGAGCCAGCAGCAGGTTGAGCGCGAATCCCCCGGCGATGGCGATAGTCACGCTGCTGCCATAGCGCTCGGTGAAATGCACCTGCCCGATGATATTGGTTAAGTTCATCGAACTCAGGCCGAACACTTCCGTCCAGATGGGCTGAAAGATCAGCAGCGCCGAGACGATAATGCCTGCCCCCGCGCCAATAATCAGGAATCCCAAAATGCCTTTCAGCGTGCCAGAGACAATATCCGCCAGCGGTTTGCCCTGTAATACCAGCCCCAGCAGCACAATCAGGCCGATTAAAATGGAAGCCTCCCCAAAAATATTGACCGTAATCCAGCGCAATACCCCCAGAAACTCGCTCATGGCTATGCTCCTTGTTGCAGAATACCGGCCTGTTCCAACGCCTGGGCGATCTCTTTGTTGTCGATATAGTTATTCACAATCACCACCGGGCACGGCATATGCCGCAGATTGTCCACCAGCTCTGCATTGGTGATCACCACATCGGCACTGGCCGAGGCCGCCGAAGAGACATCCATATGTTCAACAGAAGCCTGAATGCCGTGCTGCTTTAACACCGACTCCACGTTCATTTTAAGAATCAGGCTGGATCCCATACCCAAACCGCACACCGTCAGAATTTTCATTGCTCTTCACTCCGTGTTAAGTCATCAAGATCGGGTTATACCGCGCAGGCCATCAGCCGATAAAGCTGCTCAGGATCGCGGGAATTCATTAGCGTATGCAGGTTATTTTCGTCTGCCAGCAGGGTGACAATGTGTTGAATCAGTTGAATATGCCGATCGCTGCTGGTGGCAGACAGCCCCAGCACCACCTGTACCGGATCGTTTTCGGCATGGCCAAACACCACAGGCTCGCGCAGCCGTATCAGGCTGAACTGTGGCTTGATTGCCCCTTGCTCCGGGCGGGCATGTGGCATTGCCAAACCGGGGGCAATCACAAAGTAGGGGCCAAACTCCCGGTAGTTGGCCACCATCGCCTGCACATATTCCGGCTGGCAGGCACCCGCTTGGCACAGCGCGTCTCCCGCTGCCTGAATGGCCTGTTCCGCATTGCTGGCCGGATAATCAATACTGATGGCTTGCCGAACGATCATTGTTGCCTCCTTCTGCCAAATGAAGGCGGATGGAAGCCAGCGTGGCCTCCAGCGCCTGCTGCACAAATGCCTGTCCTTTTTCCTGAGTGGCACAACCAGGATCCCCTAACACCGCATAGTCAGAAAACTCCGTCCAGCGTACCGGCCGATAGCGGAAATTCTCTGGGAATCGCGGGTAGTGCGCTCGCGCCAGCGCCATATCGACGTGTTCCGGTGCCAATGCCAGCATCAGGGAGGTTTCAATCTCATCGGCATGCATATAGCCAGGGTAGGCAACGGCAGAGGTGCGTAATTGGCTAACGCAGGCGTCCATACCGGCCCAGCTATAGCTGAGCAGCGTAATGCCCTCTTCTTTCAGCATTCTTGCGGCGGCTTTGATGGCGTCAAAATTGCCGTAATGCGCATTAATCACCGCCGTGGTCGCAATACCGTAACTGGCCATATTGCGTGCCAACGCCACCAGCAATTGCACCAGCAGATCGTGACCAATATCGATCGCCCCCGCGTGCCCGCGCAGTGACCACACCTGGCTGTAAGGCACTACCGGCAGGCTGATCGCCGCTTCTCCCAGTTGCTGATCCAGCAAGGCACAAAAACGTTCGGCCAGCAGATTGTCGGTATCCAACGGCAGATGATCGCCATGCGGCTCCACCGCGCCCAGCGGCAGCAGGGCAATCTGCGCCTTTGCCAGCGCCTGTTTGGCCTGTTGCTCATTGAATTCATGCAGTTTCAAGGTGCCTCCTTAGCCGAAAGCAAAATAACGGGCGGGGTTTTCTACCAGAAAGTCATGCAGCAAGGCTTCGCCATCCATTCCCTCTTCCTGAGCTTCGGCAATAAATCTTGGCCGCCAATCGGCCAGAATAAACTTCAGCCCCAGGCCGCCTTTACCGTAGTGGGCACTCATGGATTTACGGGCGAAATCGCCGCCAATTAAAATTTGTTTCTGATAGCCGCGTTTGCACAGTGCTAATATGGCCTGCGTGCGGACATGTTCTGGGTAGTATTTTATACGGCTCATCCCGTCAAAGGAGAGAAATGCCCCGGTGTTGGCAATCTGACGGTGGAGCCACGGATCGGGATTACGATCCATATGAGCAAAGCATAAGCGGGAAAAATCCAGCCCCAAACCTCGGAATATCTGTGCCTGTTCCAGCCCCATGGTGCCCATTTCCGTATGGCTATGCATCGGCGCGCCAGTGCATTGCTGGGCCCTGACGATCGCTTCCATGGTTTTTCGTTCTAAAGGGGAAATGGTGTTGTAGCCGGTGCCGCATTTCACCATTCCGGCGCGATAATGGCTCCCTTCAATGCCCGTTGTGACCTCATGGCAAACGTGCTCCACCAATGCCTCGATCGACGAGCGTTCAATCCAGTCGGCAAAGGTTTGTGTTGAGCCGGGCCGGTTACTGCTCCAGAGGAATCCTTTGTTAAAGCCGCTGGTAGCAATAACGTGCACCTGCTGGCGCTTGGCCATTTCAGCAACGGTAACCACCTGGCGGCCATAGTCGGGGGCGGTAGCATCGTAAATGGCCCGCCCACCCGCCTGATAAAAATCCGCCAGTTCCCGTTCGGAAGCGGCGGGATCATCCAGCAGCAAATCGTCATCCTGACGTTCTGCCCAATAAGGTGGAATGCAATAGATGTGATCGTGGCTGTAGGTCACACCGAGTTGGCTGGCGTCAATATCACCGTTTAGCGTGCGAATGGATCCCATGAGAACCGCTCCCTGGATCGGAAAAGAAGGTGTTCTCAACATAGGATAGGATCACTTGATCGGTCAAGTGATCAAGCTCGCAAATTAACCAATCTGTAATTAGCTTTGTTAGCGGATAAATGACAATGGCCACGCCCTAGCGCAGCCATCAACAGAAGGGAAATAGCCTGATTCGCTAACCCGCCTCACTCACCGCCTTACCGTTTTTAGCTAATTTGAAAAATAGCATCCAGGTAGCGAGCAAGCCAGAAAACGCGGCAAACATCAGCCAGTAGGAAGGCGAACTTTTACTCCCGGTGATCTCCACCAGGCCGGTTGAAATGATCGGCGTCAGGCCGCCGAACACCGCCGTTGCCAGGCTGAAGGCCAACGAAAAGCCGACCGTGCGTACATAGACAGGCATCACCTCGGTCAATGCCGCCACCATCGCGCCGTTATACATACCAAAGAAAAACGACAGCCACAGCAGTACTGCCGTCATGCGTTCAAAGCTCGGTGCCTGAGTCAGCCATTCCAATGCCGGATAAGTGGTCAGCAATGCCAATACGGTGATGGTCATTAAGACCGCTCTGCGGCCAATGCGATCGGAAATCGCCCCGCCGATCGGCAGCCAGAAGAAGTTGGACAAGCCCACCAGCATGGTCACGATCAGGCTGTCCTCGGCGCTGAGATGCAGCACGCTTTTGCCATAGGTGGGCGTATAAACGGTAATAAAGTAGAAAGTAGTAGTGGTCATGGCTACCAGCAGCATACCAGCCAGGATCACCTGCCAGTTTTGCACCACCGTATACAGAATCTCCCGCGTATCAGGCCGATGCTTACGATTAAGAAACTCTTCGGTTTCCACCAGCGAGCGGCGTAATACAAAGATTAATGGAATGATCATGCAGCCAATAAAGAATGGAATCCGCCAACCCCAGGCGGATATTTCCGCCGGTGTCAGATGGGCATTCAGGTAATAACCAATCAGCGCCGCCGCAATAATAGCGATTTGCTGGCTGGCAGATTGCCAACTGGTATAAAAACCCTTATTTCCTGGCGTAGCAATTTCAGCCAGATAAACCGATACGCCCCCCAGTTCCACACCGGCAGAGAACCCTTGCAGCAAACGCCCCAGCAGCACCAGCGCAGGGGCCAATAAACCGATGGTGTCATAACCGGGCACCATGGCGATCAACAAGGTTCCGCAGCCCATAATAGCTAACGTTACCATTAGCCCTTTGCGTCGGCCAATCCGGTCGATATAAGCCCCGAGCACAATGGCCCCGATCGGGCGCATCAGAAACCCGGCACCAAATACGGCGAATGTCAGCATCAATGAGGCGAATTCATTATCAGTTGGGAAAAAGGTTTTAGCAATATAGGTGGCATAAAACCCGAACAGAAAGAAATCGAATTGCTCAAGGAAATTCCCGCTGGTTACGCGAAGGATCGCCCCCAGCTTGGCAAAGCGCGGATTAGACGCTTTAACTGTATTTTCAACCATTATGTATATTCTCCATGGCAATCATTTGTCGCCATATTTATATATACCCGTCATACTTCAAGTTGCATGTACGTTGGCTTTCCTGCAACTCGAATTATTCAGGGTAAAATTATGTAGGGTAGATTTATTAAACACCTTGCAAGTTGAATCAGGCTTTACGCCTTTTTTCTATCGCCCACTTTAATAATGCCGCAGTACGATAAAAACCATGGGCAAACTTGCCGTAAGGCAGCAATAAAAACAGCGCCATCACGGTTGCCAAATGAATAGCCAGCAATGCTCCCATCAGCACAGTATCACGGCCAATCAGTAATGCGATGCCGGTCACGCTCACCAGCAGCAGTAACAGAATAAAACCACGATCCATCGGCTTTTGCGCCGCATCGCCATGAGCCGGGTTGCGGCGCAGGTTCAGCCACAGCAGCCCTGCCGGGCCGATAATCAACCCTATGCCGCCCAGCGTGCCCAAGATCACCGGCAAACTCAGCAGGTCATAGGGTGCCTCTTCTCCCAACAGGTAGTGATAACCGGTAGCCACCACCGTGGCGGCAAAGCACAGCATAAACCCGTAGAAGGTAAAGTGATGGAACCGGCGGCGTCGCAAGGTAAAGGCATCGTCCTCATCATTGCAGCCTTCACCATGCCCCCCGTCTAGATAGGTCAAGGTCAGTACATTACGGGTGGTTTCTGCCACCGCAGGCAGGTTTCCCGCCACCGATGAAATCTCGCGCCAGAACTTGCGGGTGCTGAACAACAGTGAACCGAGGGAAAATACAAATACGCTGCCGAACATCACCGCCAGCAGGTTATGCGGGAATATCTGATAGAAATCACCGGCCAGCGGCGGATGAATTAGTGAGCCATTGATAAACATCATCAATAGCAAAAACAGCCCCAGAGCAAAAACCAGCGCCACGGCTACCGCCGTTCCCGCCCGCTGATACAACGTGCCCAATCTGGCTGGCCAAGCGTATTCCTGATAGGTTTCGACGCGCACTTTGGCCATCGCCTGCGGCACATTCACGCCGAACTCATGGGGCGGTGCGTATTGGCAGGCGTGCAGGCAGGCACCACAGTTATGGCAAAGATTGGCCAGATAGTTGATATCCGCCTTGCCGAACGTCAGCCGGTAGGTCATGGCAGGGAACACGGCGCAAAAGCCTTCGCAGTAACGGCAGGCGTTACAGATTTGCATCACCCGTTCCACTTCCTGCTCGTTATCGGTCAGGGATTGCGCCTCGCGGATCAACAATTCAAGCTGTTGCATACTCAGCCTCCTGCTGTGCGGCCAGTGCCGCTTGATGACCGGCGATACGACCGAAAGCCGTGCCGATAGACATGCCAACGCCTGCGGTATAGCCCTTGCCCAGTACGTTACCGGCCATCATTTCTCCGGCGACAAACAGATTGCGGCTAGGTTGGCCGTTAAAATGCACCGCAGCCTGCCCATTCACTTTCAGGCCCAGGTAGGTAAAGGTGATGCCCGGCCGTAGCGCGTAGCCATAAAAAGGAGGGGTATCGATCGGTAACGCCCAGTGGGTTTTCGCCGGAGTCAGGCTCTCGGTGTGGCAATCGTCCAACAGGGTATGGTTGAAGGTTCCTGGTTGGCAGGCGTGGTTATAAGCCTCTATGGTTTGGATAAACGGCTCGGGATCCAACTCCAGTTTCACTGCCAGATCGTGCAGGTTATCGGCCTTCACCCCAGGGAATACCGGCGGCATAAAGCGCCCAATGGCTTTGCTATCAATAATAGAGTAACCAATTTGACCGGGCTGCTGCGCCACCAGGCGGCCCCAGATCGCATAACGCTTCGGCCAGAAGTCTTCCCCTTCATCATAGAAACGCTGCGCTTGGCGATTCAGCACAACCCCCAGCGAAACACAGTCGACGCGGGTGCAGATCCCGCCGTCATACAGTGGAGCGCGAGCATCGATCGCCACACAGTGGGACTGGGAAGGATCGCCGATCACATCCGCCCCGGCCTCCATCATAAACTTCAGCAATACGCCCTGATTGAACCGGGTGCCACGGATCAGAAAGTTGTCTGCGGGCCATTCACCGGCGGCGTTTTGCCCCCAGGCCTCACGCAGCCAATCACGGTTAGATTCAAACCCACCGGCGGCCAGCACGCAGGCGCGGGCCTCAATGCGCTGCTCGCCAATCCGCGCCGCAACAAATTGCCCGTTTTGCAACTCCAGGGAATCTACCGGGCTGTTATAGCGGATCACCACGCCCAGTTTTTCTGCACTGCGATAGTAAGCATTGATTAATGCTTTCCCACCGCC
The DNA here is from genome assembly GCF_055790845.1 of Serratia sp. YWN4. NCBI lineage: Bacteria > Pseudomonadati > Pseudomonadota > Gammaproteobacteria > Enterobacterales > Yersiniaceae > Serratia > Serratia sp. YWN4. The sequence continues at coordinate 1,470,157 of NZ_CM147696.1, read as the reverse complement.
CATAAAAAAGGCGTTGGTACGGGCGACGTGTAATGCGCCGGAAAGCGGCGGTTGAAAATGAACGCCGTGTTGCTTCATCCAACCACGGCAGGTGGCGGATGCCCTGATCGTCATTCTGGCCAGCGGTTCGTTGGTCAACCCACCGGTCACCTTCAGCAGGTCTTGCCAGAATTCTTCCTCGGGATAGCTGTCGACTAACACATCCTGCGGCAAATCATGCATGCAGCGTAAATTGCGCGTGTGTTGAGAATTCCCGCCGCGCCACTCTTTGGGTGCCGCTTCCAATAGCAGGACAGAAGCCCCCCGCTCCCTGGCGGTGAGGGCCGCGCACAGCGCCGCATTGCCCCCGCCGATGACCACAACATCAAACATTGTCACACTCTCGGTGTTATCCTTTTGTGACTAAAATGTAACCTGTGGTCTAAACGGCAGCTAGCGGGTAGCGCTTAACGGGGGTTTAGCGATCGTGAAGGGCCGCCCCCGGCCAACTGCCTTGTGTTACCAACTGGCAGATCACGCTTTGCAGCACCACTCTGGCGGCCAGCCCAACCGGGGAGAGTTCATCATCAGACAGGCTGACCAGAAAATTGGGGCGGCTTAACAGCGGATTATCTATGGCGATCACCTTCAGATTGTCATCCACCATGCGCGACACCGCCGCACCCGGCTGAATGGTGGCCCCCAGCCCATGGCGAACGGCATCCATCAACATCGCCAAACCGTCGATCTCCGCCAGAATATTCAACTCTACCCGCTGCCGGGCAAAAACCGTGGTGAGCAACGCCCGCAAGCCGTGCGTCTGGCTGGGTAAAATCAGCGGTAAGCTGGCCAACTCTTCAGGCGTGATGGGTTGATGCTGAAAGCGCCCGACGATCTCCTGCCTGCCGATCAGAAATAACCGTTCGGCCAAAATCGGCAACGCACTCCAGGTCTGGATGGTTTTATGCTGAAACAAGATCGCCAAATCCAACTGGCGGGTATTAATCATCGCCGCCAGATTGCCCGACAGGCTTTCCACCATATGCAGCCGGATATGCGGGTAACGCTCCTGCATCGCCTGCATAAAAGGCAGCCCGAGCACCGAGGCGGTGCTGGGTGCCATGCCGACGCTGACGTGCCCGGAGAGCCGGGCCTGCTTTGCCGCCCGCACCGCATCATCGGCATGGCGCAAGGCCAGTTGAGCCTGGGAGAAAAAGGCCAGACCGGCATCCGTTGCCACAATGCCGCGCGAGGTTCTTTGCAATAAGCGGATGGCCAGTTCGTTTTCCAGACGGCTGATTTGCTGGCTCAGAGCAGAAACGCCGATATTCAGATCGAGTGCCGCTTTCCCCATACTGCTTAACTCAACGGCTCGCACAAAATAGCGTAATTGCCTCAGTTCCATGCCTTTCTCCCACTCATCCGCAAGGTATTGCCCTTATAGTTATCATGGAAATCTCACCAGGAAAAATACCTGGCCTAGCTGTAACATCCATCACCGCTATCGGTTCTTCAACCCACATTGCGCCGGTTGAGGTTAAGCAGCCAGAATACGGCAATCCCAGCAATTACGATCCCCGGCGCCGATGCCGCCATCACTCCTACCGTCCCAGTCCCTAATGCCAGCATCTTACCGGCGATCAATGGGCCACTCATCGCCCCTAAGCGGCCAACGGCGACGGCGGTACCAACGCCTGTCGCACGTATCTCGGTAGGATAAAACTGCGGAGCGAGAGCATAGAGCACGCTTTGCCCACCGGTGGCGAACAACCCGGCAACAAATCCGGCGGCCAGCATGGTGTCAAAATGGGTTGAGCATCCCAACGAAACCAGTGAGAGCAGCATGCCAACGTAAATCAGTGCCGACATCACCAACGGGCGTAACCTGTTCATCAAAGCCCCTAGAATAAGCGTGCCAACCGCCGCACCAATCTGCAGGGTAAACACCACCCAGGATGCCTCCGCAGCCTGAAACCCCTGGTTAACCAGCAAGGTTGGCAACCAGTTAATCAGCATGTAAACCACCAGCAGCGTGAAAAAGTAGCTGAGCCACAGCAATAACGTGGGTAGAGCGGCTCCGTGGCGGAACAGATCGGCCAAGGGCAATGCGGCGATCGCCTGCCGATGTTCACTGAACAGGCGAGATTCGGGTAGGGTGCAGGCCAATAACGGCACCAGGATTAACGGCACCACACCGCCAATCCAGAAGATAGTTTGCCAGGGCAAGGTCACCCCCGCGATCCCCACGGTTGCAGCCAATGCCGCCCCCAGCGGAACACCACAATACATCATGCTGACAGCAAACCCGCGCACGCGAGGCCCAGCCGCCTCAGAGGTCAGTGCAATAAGATTAGGCAGTGCCGCACCTAGCCCAATGCCCGTCATCAAGCGGGCAATCACCAGCGTACTGAAATCCCAGGCAAGTGCTGTCGCAATGGAAAACAGACCAAACAGCGCCACCGAGCCTATCAGCACTTTCTTGCGGCCATAGCGATCGGCCAGCCGCCCGCCAGCGAAGGCACCGGGTAACAGCCCCAGAATGCCAGCGCTGAAAATCCAGCCCATTTGCATCTTTTGCAGCTCGAATACCTGAGCGATGGCAACGGCTGCAATCCCCATTGCCTGTAGATCCAGCCCTTCCATCAGGGCAACCAGGAAACATAAACCTATCGTAATGACCAAACGTGAATCGACTTTAGACAAAGCGACATTCATAAAGATACCTTTGGAATAAGCGATTATTCGATGAGGTGAAGATATTCAAACGCAGGCAGCCCTTCGATCTGGCGATCGAATAAGCAGATAGAGTGCAGGCCAGCTTGGCTGGCCTGCTTATAATTATCGAGAACGTAAATCCAAAGCCACATCAACGATCATATCTTCCTGGCCGCCCACCATCCGGCGTTTACCCAGTTCCACCAGAATATCTACCGCGTTGATGCCGTATTTCTTCGCCGCCACTTCGCAGTGGCGCAGGAAGCTGGAGTAAACCCCGGCGTAACCGAGCGCCAGCGTTTCACGATCGACACGCACTGGCCGATCCTGCAACGGGCGAATCAGATCGTCGGCGGCGTCCATCAACGCATACAGATCGGTGCCATGGTTCCAGCCGAGCTTATCCGCCGCCGCAATAAACACTTCCAGCGGCGCATTGCCTGCCCCGGCTCCCATGCCTGCCAGGCTGGCATCCACGCGATCGCACCCTTCTTCCACTGCGACAAGCGAGTTTGCCACGCCAAGGCTAAGGTTGTGATGCGCATGCATACCGGTGTGGGTTTCCGGCTTCAGCACCGCTTTCAGCGCGCGGAAACGGGCACGAATATCGTTCATATTCATCGCACCGCCGGAGTCCACCACGTAGATACAGGTCGCGCCGTAGCTTTCCATCAGCTTGGCCTGGCTCGCCAGATTTTCCGGCGTGGTCATGTGGCTCATCATCAGGAAGCCCACGGTGTCCATCCCCAGTTCACGCGCATAGGCAATGTGCTGTTTTGACACATCCGCTTCGGTGCAGTGGGTTGCCACACGCACTACCCGCGCCCCGGCGTTATAGGCATCTTTCAGATCGTGAATGGTGCCGATCCCCGGCAGCAGCAGAGTGGCGATCTTCGCGTGTTGGGTCACGTCTGCCGCTGCGGCGATCCACTCCAGATCGGTATGCGCACCAAAGCCGTAGTTGAAACTGGAGCCTTGCAGGCCATCGCCATGCGCCACTTCGATCGAATCCACCTTCGCCGCATCCAGCACGCGGGCAATGTCCTGCACGTTTTGCAGCGTATATTGGTGGCGAATCGCATGCATCCCGTCGCGTAATGTCACGTCCGAAATGTAGATTTTTTTCCCGTTCATACCCGTTCTCCCATCGCCTGAGCCATACGCTCGGCGGTCGCCAGCGCAGCAGAAGTCATGATATCGAGGTTGCCAGCGTAGGCAGGCAGATAGTGCGCCGCCCCTTCAACTTCCACAAATACCGAGGTTTTCAGGCCGGAAAAACGGCCAATCCCCGGCAGATTGAGCGGGGCTTCTGGCGGGATCACATCAAACTGCACTTTCTGCTTCAGGCGGTAACCCGGCACATAGGCCTGCACGGCGGCGGCCATTTCATTGATCGACGCCTCAACTTTGGCCTGATCCACCGCTTCGCTCAGCACATAAACGGTATCGCGCATCATCAGCGGCGGCTCTGCCGGGTTCAGCACGATGATGGCTTTACCCCGCTCGGCACCGCCCACCACTTCAATCGCTTTGCTGGTGGTTTCGGTAAATTCATCAATATTGGCACGAGTGCCTGGCCCGGCGGATTTACTGGCGATCGAGGCGATAATTTCGGCGTAATGCACTTTAGCCACTCTAGAGACCGCCGCCACCATCGGAATGGTCGCCTGCCCGCCGCAGGTCACCATGTTGACGTTGCCCTGGCTGAGATTCTGTTCCAGATTCACTACCGGAACGCAGTAAGGGCCAATCGCCGCCGGGGTGAGATCGATCAAGCGAATCCCCGGTTTAGCCGCCCGCAGTACGGCGTCGTTCTTCACATGCGCACTGGCGCTGGTGGCGTCAAACACAAAGTCGATCCCGGCAAATTCCGGCATCGCGATCAGCCCCTGCACACCAGCATGGCAGGTCGGCACGCCCAAGCGGCGGGCACGTGCTAAACCATCCGACTCTGGGTCGATCCCCACCAGCACACCCATTTCCAGGTGTTTGGCGTTACGCATAATTTTGATCATCAGATCGGTACCGATATTGCCGGAACCGATGATCGCCACTTTTCTCTTACTCATGACGCGTTATCCTCATAAAAATAGGTCGCTACCGTGCCAACACCGTCAATTTCTGCCTTAAAACTGTCGCCGGAACTCACCGCGACCATCGGCCCCAGCGCTCCGGTCAGTACCACATCACCCGCTCGCAGCGGCGTGCCCAGGCTCGCCATAGTGCGTGCCAGCCAAACCGCCGCATTAATCGGGTGCCCCAGGCACTCGCTGCCGCGCCCGGTAGACACCACCTCGTTATTGCGCGTCATCCGCATGGCGCAATTCTGCAAATCCAGCCCGGCAAAGCGGCGCGCGGGGCCGCCCAGCACGTAGACGCCACAGGAGGCGTTATCCGCTACGGTATCAACAAACTTGATCGACCAATCTTTGATGCGGCTACCCACCACTTCCAGCGCGGGCATCACCCATTCCACCGCGCTGCACAGCTCATCAAAGGTGGTATCGGCATGTGGCAGATCGCGGTTCAGCACCAGGGCAATTTCTGCCTCAATGCGCGGCTGCATCACGCGAGAAAACGGGATGCCCTGGTTATCGCCGTAGCACATGTCGGCAAACAGCGTGCCAAAGTCAGGCTGATCCACCCCCAGTTGCTGCTGAACTTTAGGGTGGGTGAGGCCCACTTTGCGCCCCACCACGCGGCGGCCAGCGGCCTGCCAATGTTTCACGTTCAGTTGCTGGATGGCATAAGCCGCTTCGCCATTGCCAACGCCGAGACGATCGCGCAAGGGTTCAATCACCTTGCCGCTGGTCTCTGACTGGCGCAACGCCTCGGCCAACTGCTCCAGACTGTAATCACTCATGACTCGCTCCCTGATTAATGACTGAGGAAATCCAGCACCATGCGGTTAAAGGTTTCAGCATGTTCCCATTGCGCCCAATGCCCGCAGTTGCTGAACACGTGCAACTGCGATCCGGCGATGCCCGCCAGCAGGCGCAGGCCGGTGTCCATCGGCACAAAGCGATCGTTACGCCCCCAGACAATCAGCGTTTTGGCCTTGATCTCGCCTAAGCGCGGGCTGAAATCCGGGAACTGTTTCGGGTTGATCGTCAGGCTTTTGATAAAGTTTTCCAGGTGATCGCGATTCGCCAGAATATTGTCGAGGCGCGTTTTGAACAGTTCTTCGGTCAGATCGCTCGGATCGTAAACAAAGACGTTCATCATTTTGCGCAGGTTGTCGATATTGGGCTCACGGTACAGCCCTTGCAGCAGTTTGATGCCTTCGGTCGGCATCGGCACAAACGGGCTGGCCCCGCCAGTACCGCCGCCCATCAACACCAGCTTGCCAACGCGCTCTGGCCAGGTCAGGGTAAAGGCCACGGAGCTGTGGCCGCCCATCGAGTTCCCCAGCAGGTGTACCTGTTGCAGATCCAGCGCATCCACCAGCCCTTTCAGGATGCGGGCGTTGAGATCCGAACGGGAACCGGTGCTGACGATCGAGTCGCTTTTGCCCCAGCCGGGGCAATCCAGCAGGATCACCCGGTAACCGGCCGCCACCAGTGGTTCGATGTTGCGGCTGAAATTGGCCCAGCCGCTGGCACCGGGGCCAGAGCCGTGCAGCATCACCACGGTTTCTGCGCCGCTGCCACAGTCGTTGTAATGGATTCGCAGATCGGCTTCGCCTTCACGGATTTGCACGAAGTGGCTGGTGTTTTCTTCAGTAAATGATGTCATGACTTTCTCCTGTCATCCTGGTGATTTCAGCGGCGTGGCGCAGCGCTAAGGGAACCAAATCCGGTGATCCACTCCGGCAGCTCGCGGTAATAACGGTTTTCGGCCTGATACGGGCCAAATGCCGACAGCGCCGCAAAGGCGGCCATCCAGGCTTTAACCTCATGGGTCGAGCGGCCCGCAATGTCTGACAGTTCCTGATTACCGAGCGCATCCAACTCGCTGAGCTTGCCGCTGGAAAGGATGTCCATAAACTGGTTATCCCAAACCGGGTTGAGCGGGTGCAGCGAGTTGTTATCTTCCACAAAACCGTGCGCCGCAGAAATGACGCGGTGCTGGCGTGCCTGACGCTCGTCTGGCGGTAAGTGGCGGCCGCTACCCAACAGGCGATCACGCGTGTGAGCATCGGCCCCGGCCAGTTGCGGCACCGGTGGCTGGTGCGAGAGCCCGCCAGAGCCGAGGAACAGCACCCGCTTATTGAGGCCACGAGCAAAACGCCCAACGGCCTCACCCAGCAGGCGCGTGCGCTGGAAACTTGGCATCGGCGGTGCCACGCCGTTGACGAACACCGGCAGCACCGGGTAATTGGCCAAGCCGCCGAGCAGATATTCCAGCGGCTGAGCAAAACCGTGATCCACCTGCATACAGTAGGAAACCGCCACATCCACCCCGGCATCCATCACCGCTTGGGCACAGGCTTCGGCCAGTTCGGCAGGAACCGGGATTTCACCCGCGGCACTGCTGAAATCACCGATCGCCGTCGCGGCCGTGCCAATACAGAACGACGGCATAATGTCGTAGAAGAAACCGTTGTAATGATCCGGCGCGAACAGAATCACCAGTTCGGGATCGAATACGCGGATCCGCTCCCGCGCATCAGCAATGGTTTTTTCCACTTCCGCCAATACATCGGGAGCCGGATCAACGTACCCCACCAGCGGTGAGTGAGAGAGGCAATGGAGATAAGCGTTCATATCAAGCCACCTTATTTTCAATAATGGGAGTGAGCACCGGGGAGCGCAGCGAAACGGCCACGGCCAGAGCATCCATCAGGGTGCCAAGCGTCTGTGGCGTCGCTATACCGGCGATAAAACGATCGGGGCGCAGTACGACAATCGAATGCTGCTGACTGGCGAACCACTCTTTGAGCCGGCCGGTGGTATCGCCGAGGCAAATCACACCGGCCGGACGTTGGCCTACGGCCGGTAGCTGTACTTCCGGCACCACCTGAATAAACTGCGTGCCTGCCTTTTGCCACTGGGCAATCTGCTCGTCGCTCAAGCCCCATTGCGGGTTACAGCCCCAGGCGATAATGGCAAAGTGCGGCCCAATCACGTCGTCCAGCAGCCGCTTCTGGCCGCTACTGAGCATGACTTTGGGCTGAATAAACATGCGCCCGACCGGTGAATTTTTCTCTTTACCCGCCACCAGCGCGCCGGTTTGGTATTGCGGCATCGGCTTAAAGCGCATTTCGAGGAAATAACGTTTGATCGGCGGCAGGTAGTTGAATGCCCAAGCAAGGCCATCACGCACTTTTCCCTGCCAGCGGTGTGGCGGAGCCAGCACATGCCCGGCGGTGACTGAGAGATCGATCATCGCTTTGGCATGATCGCGGCGTTCTTGTTGATAGGTATTCAGCAGCGTCTCTTTTGCCTGTTCGTTGACCACCATCGCCAATTTCCAGGCCAGGTTGAACGCATCGCGCATGCCGCTGTTGTAGCCCTGCCCTTGCCACACCGGCATGATATGCACCGCATCCCCTGCCAGCAGAATGCGATCGACGCGGAACTGCGCCGCCAGGCGGGCGTTATGGGTATAAACCCGCTGGCGGATCAGTTCCACCCGATCGGGATCGGGCAGCACCTTCGCCAGCAGTTCGCGCATTTTTTCCGGCTTGCTCAGTTCGCTTTCGGTTTCGCCCGGCATTACCATAAATTCGAAACGCCGCACGCCATGGGGCAACGCCGCCGAAACATAGGGCCGTACCGGATCGCAGCACATATAGATATGCGGCGTGCTCAGCGGATCGTTGGCGATGTCCACCACCACCCACTGATTGGGGGCGGTTTTGCCATCAAAAGTGATGCCCAAAGTGCGGCGCACAAAACTGCTGCCGCCGTCACAGGCCACCAGCCAAGCGGCACGCACCGTTTCGCGCTGGCCTTCGTCATCCTCAATTTGTAGCGTGACGCCGGTGGCATCCTGGCTGAACGCCATCAGGCTGCGGGAGAAGATGCTGCGCACCTTAGGGAAGCGCTTCAGGCCATCGAACAGCACGGCATCCACCTGCGGCTGAATAAAGGCGTTGCGGCGTGACCAGCCAAATTCATCGGTCATCGGCTGAATGTCGGCAAAGCAGCGCCCTTTCGGCGTCAGAAAGCGCATCGCGTGCCACGGGGTGGTATGCGGCAGCACGTTATCGACCAAGCCGACGGCCTGAATGGTGCGCAGGGCTTCGTCGTCAATGCCAATGGCGCGCGGGTAATCGATCAGGGTATCGAGCTTCTCGATCAGCAGAACCTCAATCCCCATCTGGCCGAGATAATTCGCCATCATCAGGCCGACCGGGCCAGCACCGACAATAGCGACCTGAGTCTGGTAATCGGCAACCAGACTTTGTTCTGAAGAATTGCTGTAGGGCATAGGTTACTCACTTGTTAACAATTTTTTATTGTTTTGGGAGTATATGAGGCGCATTTTTCGCCTACAATGAAAACCCCTTAAGCTGTGCACCAGGTGCACTACAATGTTTTAAAAGGATTTATTGAGGCTAATCATGCAACCCGACCACAATACCGAATACAAAACCGTGCGCGGCCTGACGCGCGGGCTGGCGCTGCTCAACGTGCTGAATCGGTTGGACGGCGGTGCCAGCATTGCGCAGTTGAGCGCCATCACACTTTTGCACCGCACCACCGTGCGTCGCCTGCTGGAAACGTTGCAGGAAGAGGGTTATGTGCGCCGCAGCCCCTCGGACGACAGCTACCAGCTCACGCTCAAGGTGCGTGAATTGAGCGAAGGGTTCCGCGATGAGCAATGGATCTCAGCCATCGCGGCCCCGCTGCTGGGGAAACTGCTGCAAGAGGTGGTGTGGCCCACTGACCTCACTACCCTGAATGTCGACGCCATGGTGGTGCGTGAAACCACCCACCGTTTCAGCCGCCTGTCGTTCCACCGCTCAATGGTCGGCCGCCGCCTGCCTCTGCTGTTGACCGCTTCCGGGCTGACCTATCTGGCGTTTTGCCCGGATCATGAGCGGGAAGCGCTGATCTCACTGCTGGCCACCCGCGATGAAGTGGAATACCGCCTGGCGCGGGAGCCGCTGCGCTTGGGCAGCATCCTGCAACGTATTCGGCAACGTGGTTACGGCGAAAACTACATGGGTTGGCAGCAGGAGCAGAAGATCGCCTCAATTGCCGTGCCCATCCATAGCCAACAGCGGGTGATCGCCAGCCTGAACCTGGTGTATATCGCCAAAGCGATGTCCATTGAGCAGGCCGTCGAGCGCCATCTGGCTGCGCTACAGGAAACCGCACGACAGATTGAAGCGGGCATACGCCGGGAAATATCTGGGCATAGTGCCTAAGCGCCCCTCTCCCTAGCCCTCTCCCGCAGGGAGAGGGAACTGTCCGCGCCACGGGTTTATCCTGTGCCTGAGGTCAAGCGCCGAGCCAGATCCCCTCACACAAGACATCTCTTACAGGTAGAGGGGAGCATCAGTGCCACTGTTTCCCCTAAACCTGAAAATCAGCACCGCATCAACTCCCTTTCCCTTGGGGTGAGGGGAAAAGCGTCACCGCGCTAAACCAGGCTTTTCAGCGCCACCTGCGGGTCAACCAGTTGTTTTTCATCCACCGTTACGCCCTGTTGGATCAGCTTGCGCAAATGGCGGATTTCGCGGCCCTGATTCAGCGTGATGGCTCCGATCAACTTGCCGTTTTGCAGCGCAAACCAGATCGCGCTGTGCCCCTCGGTATTGCCGCGTATCAACCAGCGCTCGCTCTGCATCGCGCCAACAAACTGGATGTTGCTGTCGAACTGATCGGTCCAGAACCACACCGGTACCGGTGCTGGCAGCGGTTTATCCAACATGGCGCAGGCCGCCACCAGCGCTTGCTGGTTGGCGTTGTCCCAGGTTTCCAGGCGTACCAGTTGATCCCCCTGGCGGCGCAACGTGACATCACCGGCCGCGTAAATCTGGGCAACCGAAGTCCGGCAACGATCGTCAACGATGATGCCGTTGTTAGTCGCCAGCCCGGCCTGAGTAGCCAGTTGATCGTTGGCTTCAATGCCGATGCCGTAGATCACCGCATCACCCGTCAGCCGCTCGCCGCTCTGCAAGGTCAGCACCACCCGATCCTGCTCGATGGCGGCGTGCTCAATCCGCGCATTCAGGCAAAAACGCACCTGATGCTGTTGATGCAGGTTCGTCAGGTAATCACGCACCGGCGGCGGTGCGTTACGCCCCATCACTATCGGTGCCTGTTCAATTACCGTCACCTTGCAGCCGCGCTGCGTGGCGCTGGCCGCCAGTTCCATACCGATGGTGCCCGCCCCGACAATCAGGATCTGCTGGTTTTCGTTCAGCACAGAGCGCAACCGCCGGGCATCTGCCGCCGTGCGCAGCCTGTGTGATTTCTCGCCCAACGCATCCAACTGCGCCAAACGGCGCGCTTTGGCACCGGTCGCTAACAGCAATTTGTCCCACACCAGCTCTTCACCATCGGCCAACACCACGCTGTTTTGGTTGATATCAATGGCCACCACCCGCGCATTGCTGCGCAGGGTGATGCGATTTTCTTCATAGAAGGTGGCTGGCAGAATGTCTTGCAACTGCGGGGTTGGCGACAGCAGCATGTCTTTCGACAGCGGCGGGCGCTCATAAGGGATCTCTGGCTCTTCGCTGATTAAGGTGATGCTGCCGGTAAACTGTTGTGCGCGTAGCGCGGCAGCAGCCATGGCTCCCGCCTGACCGCCGCCGATAATCACTATCTGTTTCATTTAGGCTCCTATAACGACAAGCCACCAGCAACGTGGCGGATACCTCGGATTGCCAGGCCCGCATCGGCATTGATCATCACACCGCTCAGCGTGCGATTGTTACGGCGCGACGCGAGCATGACATAAGGGCCGGTAAAATCTTCCGGCGCAGGAGAGAACTGCAAAGGCAAAATAGCCGCGATCTTTTCTGGCGTCAGGGACTGCATAATCGAAGTGTCCTGCTGCCCCAGCGCCTGCGGGCCACGCAGATCGCTTGCCATGCCGCACGGCCCAACGCCGTTGACCCGTACCTTGGGCGCCAGTTCATAGGCCAGTTGGCGAATCAGCCCCACGGCGGCATGCTTGCTGGCGGTGTACAGCGGGCCGCCGCCGCCCGGATACCAGGCAGCATTGGAGAGCGTAAAGATCATGCTGCCACCGGATTCGATCAGCGCCGGAGCGCTGGCCTTGGCCCCCAGCAGATAGCCTTTCACGTTGACGCCAAACAGTTCGTTAAAACCGGATTGCAGCTGTTCCGCCGGGGTCGCCAGCAGCGAGGCGTTGTGATCCCAGATCCCGGCATTGCCGATAAAACAGTCCAGGCGGCCAAAACGCGACAGCGTCATCTCAACCGCGCGCTGATTATCGGCAAAACTGGTGACATCACCCTGAACGGCCACAATCTGCTCGCCAAACTGCTGCTGTAACCGGCTGACTTTCTCTGCCGAGCGTTCGAGGGTCGCCACGCGGGCGCCCTCTTCTATAAAACGTGCCACCAGCGCCAGCCCCAAACCCGAGCCCCCGCCGGTAATCAGCACTACCTCATCGTTGAGATCGGACATCAGGCTTCCTCTGGGATATCGATAAATACCGCCCCTTCTGCGACGGTAACCGGGTAGGTTTGCAACGGTATCGTGGCGGGCAAGCACAGCGCTTTGCCGGTTTTCAGGCAAAAGCTGGTGGCATGCAGCGGGCACTCCACGGTGGCGTCATCCTCGATATACCCCTCAGACATCGAGGCATTGCCATGGCTGCACTGATCGTTGATCGCATAGTATTCACCGCCCACGTGGAACAGTGCGATCACCGGCTCAGTATCCAACCGGAGGGCTTCCCCCTCCGGCAGTTCTCCAGCAAAACAGGCATGAATTCGCTTCATCAGAACAGTACGCTCAGGTTGTGGGAGGTAATAACCGCCTGATCCAGAATGATTTCACGCCCGCACAGGCCCCAACCTGCCGATGTTTCGCGACGGCGTAACAGATCGGTTCGGGTACCCACGTAGATAGTCTCATCCCGCTCTTTTTGCGCCCGGTACAGCAGATAGTTCACCCGCACGGAGAACACATCGGGCTGTGCGGTTTCAGTCACCACGCAGTTGCTGACCAAGTGGCGCGTGCGCGACGGCGGTTCTTCAGCCCAGGCCATACCGGTTTCCAGACGCGCGACCCGGCGTTCCAGCTGCGATTTGGTGTCGTTGAAAATCCAGGTGGTCGGCGGCTGCGCCCCTTTGCGCCGATCGCGAGTCTGGGTATTGACGGTGGTGCGCATGGTGTAACGCAAATCATCGTCCAGCAGATCCAACCAGGCACGGAATTCCCAATCATCCAGCAGCGCGGCTTCGTAATAGAGAAATTGGCTTATTTGATGATGGAGCTCAAAAGAGACGGACATACTCATTTCATCACCTCCTGTTGATACGCAGCGGTTTTCTCTTGTACTTCTTTCCAGCTATCGCTGCTCAGTAAATCCGCCCAACGCTGGTACATACCGCGCGCGGCGGTTTCAGAAAAGATGTAATTGGTGATGCCAGGGACACCGTCAGTACGGCGTTTTTCCTGATTTAACCCCATCTCCAAACACAGCGGGTTGTTGCGGGCCTGATGGCCTTTGAGCAGTTTCTGGATCTCGCACCAGTTTTCTGAATCATCCTGTTCGAGGAAACCGGCCGGGCCGAAGGCGCGGGTAGCACTGTTTTCGAACGCAGCTTTGGTTTCGTCCGATGCGGCTTTGTCGGTAATGCAGAACGCCCAGACTTCGACCTGATCCGGCCCGCGTGGGTGCCAGACGCGCAAAGTCGCGGTGCCGTTAAGCCAGGAAAGGGTAGGGAAAATGTTGTTATGCCCGGCCAGACGCAGAGCGCGGATCTTGCCAAGGCGCTGTTCCGCTTCGGCATAGCTTTCGCGGTAGTAACGCGAAACTTCACCATCGACCCACACGTTGGCATCCGGTTGCTCGGTGAAGAAGAAGCCGCAGCCGTGGCCATCCTGGCCAAACTGCACCGCGTCTTTGGCGGTTTCCCACACCGGACGAGGGGTCTGATCGTCACCGAGTTTTTTATCACTGCCGTCCGCCATGCCGCCTAACACCTGCACCGCCGAGACGTGGCTGAACAGGGCATGATACTGATCGCTGGCAAATTGCTCAGCAGGGAATTTCCAGTTACAGTTAATCACCCACTTCTGCACACCGCCGACGATTTCGGTGCCGCCTTCCCGACGATCCAGCAGGCCGTCAAGATACCAGGCCATATCACCCAGATATTCCGTCAGCGCAGGGGCGCTGGTGTCCCAGTTGCCGAAAATCAGGCCTTTGTACGATTCCACACAGGGCACCTCTTTCAGCCCCCAGTGTGATTTGCACAGCCCTTGTGGATAGGCGCGCGGTTCCAGTGGCACTTCGACCAGTTCGCCGTCAATGCCATAGGACCAGCCGTGATACGGGCAGGTAAAAGCGCGGGTGTTGCCGCTATCGGCATAGCTGACGCGCATGGCGCGGTGCCGACACTGGTTGAGAAACGCTTTGATGGAGCCATCTTTCTGGCGAATCACCACCACCGCGTCTTCACCCATATAGGTGTTAAAGAAGTCTCCTGGTTTTGGGATCTGGCTTTCATGGGCCAGAAACAGCCAGCAACGACCAAAAATCCGCTCCAGTTCCAGTTGATAAATTTCTGGATCGGTATATATACGAGGCGTAACCTGCCCGTTTTTAGCGTCGATCAAGCTGTAGATGTCTAATTTTGCGCTCGTGGTCATATTATTTAATCCTCATCCAAGAGATGTATTGACCTTCGTAGGGGTTGCACAAAGGATGTTGCTTTCCAGTTGCTAGTTTGTGAAATAGTAAAAATCTACCGTACTAGACATTTTTTCTATGATGAGGGGAAAAAGTATGGAGCTAAGGCACTTACGTTATTTTGTCGCGGTAGCCGAGGAACTTAATTTCACGCGGGCAGCAGAAAAGCTGCATACGTCGCAGCCTTCCCTGAGCAGCCAGATCAAAGATCTTGAGAATTGTATCGGTGTGCCGTTATTGGCCAGAAATAATCGCCAGGTTTCACTGACCCGCGCGGGTGAGGTGTTTTTACAGCAGGCGATCAATATTCTTGAACTGTCCGAACAGGCCAAACAGTTGGCGCGTAAGGCGATAGAAGAACAGGTACGGCTGACCATCGGCTTTGTTCCCTGTGCAGAAGTGAATATTCTGCCCGAGGTTCTGCCACAGCTGCGCCAGCGGCTCCCCGCTGCCTGTATCGAATTGGTCAGTATCATTACCACTCAGCAGGAAGAGAAATTATTGAAAGGGGAAATTGATGTCGGCTTTATGCGGCGGCCGATTATCAGTAACCAGTTGAATTATCGCGTAGTTTATCGTGAACCGCTGTTGGTGGTGATGCACGTCAATCACCCGTTGAGCAAAGAAGCACAGCTCACCCCGCAACATCTGCATGGCGAAAACTTTATCAGCACCGATCCGGCTCACTCTGGCGCGCTGTATCAGATGGTGGAAACTTATCTGGCGCAAGCCCAGAGCAGGCCCAATACCGTGCAGGCCGCCACCAATATTCTGGTCACCATGAATCTGGTGGGGATGGGGCTGGGGATTTCTATTGTGCCGCGCTATGTCTGCCATTTTCAGTCGGCGAACGTGGTGTTCCGGCCATTACCGGCCAATGCTCCGCAGATCGAATTACTGATGGCCTGGCACAAAGAGAATAACAGCCCCGGTTTGACACAAATGCTCGAACTGGTGGCAGAGCAGGCCGAAGCCGCCGTTTAGCACACTGACTTACAGCGATGTCGAACAGGTAACATAGGTTGCGCCATCCAACGGGAAGCTGAACAAGCTGCCATTCCCCAGATAAACGTAATGCCGGGCGTTACCGCCGCTGACCAGTTCAGTCACCCAATAGTTACCGGCGAACCAGCCGTTAGAGTAACTGTTCATGGTGCCCCATTCATTCCACAGTCTGCCGTCGGCATCCCGGTTGGCACCGGTCTGGCTGGCCGGGGTTCTATCGGTCATCTGGCTATAGCCCGGCACTGCGTAACCGCTGCCTTGGGAACTGCACCAGGCTGCGGCAGCGCTGTATGTCATAATGTTGAAGTCATTATTTCTAAACCAGCGATTCACGGTGAACTGGTAGGTTAATGTGGTGCCATTGTCTGGATGTTCAGCCGTGACGGTGACGCTGTTATTGCCCGATGTCGGCTCCTGATTGAATATGACGTTGCCGCTGCCATCCACACTGGCCCAACTCTGATTGGTGCTCCAGTTATAAGCGCTGTTATCTGCCGGTGTTTCGCCGATGACCAGTTGGAATGCGGCGCCGACAAATCCTGTGCCAGGGAATCCGTCATTAACCGAGAAAGAAGCGCCGTTGACCAGGATATGCGTCATATGCAATTCCTCAGAAAAATCAACGGTAACGGTAGAGGAAACGCCGTTGCTGGCGGTAGCCGTCACCTCACTGCTGACCGCCGATTCGCTGGTCAATGATAAGGTCACTTCGCCTTCGCTGTCGGTTTGAGCGCTGGTGGTATTGAGCGTCACGCCGTTGGTCGCGGTGAAAGTAATGGTTTCGCCCACCACACTGTTGCCCTGGCTATCCTCTACGCTGACCAGCACATTGTTATCGTCAGTGCCGTTGGCCAGCGCGTTGTTCTGGGTCACTTCCGTATCGACGACATAGGCCGGGCCAGCAACAAACAGCGTATCGATAGACTGAACGTCATTATCAATGCTGGCCGTTACATGAGTAGTACCGGCGATCACGTTGGTCACGTAGGCCGTCGCTACGCCATCAACGCCCGTTTGCGCAGTGGCAGAGACTGCGCCCAGGTTGTCCGCATCAAACAATACCGTGGCCCCCACGGCGGGGGTGCCATCCAGATATTGCACGGTCGCGCGCACGGTATTTACCGCTTGCCCATCGGCCACCACGCCCAATGGCGCTTCCACCCACGCCAGGCTGGCGATAGTTCGCTGCCATTTGATATTGATCGGCGTAGCTAGCTGAACCGGCAAGCCTTCGCTGGGTACGGTGATATCAGGGTCGGTCTGCGGGGTGACGATCACATTCAGTTCACTGCCCGCCAGAATATCGCTGAGATCCAGAGTATAACTTGGCGCTGTCGCCCCGCCGATCGCGGCACCGTCCAGCGTCCACTGATAGGTTGTTCCCTGTTCGGCATCGCCATCTGCATCGTTGAAGGCCGAGGTGACCGTAATAACATCGCCAGCCTGTGGCTGTGTGTTATTTACCGAGAGCGTCGCCGTTGGCGCTCGCCCGTGAACTGGCGTAGTGGATTGCTGGACGGCCTGCACCGCCTGGCTCATGACGATGGTCAGAACCAGTAATATCCTGAATAAAAAATCATTGAAGATATGAGCACAGCGCAGCATCCAGCGTATCCATCATACTGATTGGTTAAGTAGGCAGGCTTGATACCACATCAAGCCTGCCTGAACTGACTCTTTATTACTGAGTCGGTGAGTTACCCACCACCACCTGGACTCTCAGTCTCTGGTCGGTCCGCACTGGCGTATAGGTGCTGCTGGTTGCGCCACTGATATCGGTGAAGGTATTGGTGCCTACGCCAGTTTCGATCTGCCACTGGTAGGTCACACCGATACAGGTACCGCCCGCACAGGTTGCTGTTGCGGTCAGAGCCGTATCAACTTGTGGATAGCCACCCACTTCACCGGTCACTTCTACGCTAGTGACGATGCCACCCTCAACCACCGTCAGGGAATTAGACGCAACGGCTAAACCTTCGGCTGGATCGGTGATGGTCGGATCGGTATGTGGGGTCACGACCACCGTGATGGCTTTGCCCAAATCACCGGCAACAATGGTGTAGGTATTGCCGGTTGCCCCAGGAATATCGGCTCCATCGGCCTGCCATTGGTAGGTTTGCGGTATCGCCGCATCGCCATCCTCATCGCTGAACGTCCCTGGGGTGCCAATACTCAACGTATCGCCGACATCAACCAGACCATTGCCGCCAGCATCGTCAGAAATAATAGTGGTTTGCGTCACCACCGGGGCACGACCTCTTACGGTAGTCGTCGGGCTGGATGTGACAGCCGACCATGCCGAGCCAATAATCAACATGCTGAGCAACATCCCCGATAGCAGAGAGCCAATTTTATGCTTCATCGTTTTCTATCCTCTATCTGTACTCAAAATCAATGTTTGAATAGCATTCCAGAACCACCTGGAATGGTGATAAAAACCCAGGGTTAATGCGTAATGCTTGTCAGTTAAGGCTAACCAGTTCCCTCTCCCTCGGGGAGAGGGTTAGGGTGAGGGGGACATCACTGAACTAAAGCCCCTCACCCCGGCCCTCTCCCACAGGGCTGTCTCTTATACACAACTCCCCGACATACTCGTCGGGGGTTTTTGAACTTTTTTCCTATCTGTTGATCTGTCTTGATATTCTCCCTTCCTTCGGTTTTTAGTATGGTGCTTTCTGATTGTGATTCATGGGCTCAAGACACTTTCGGTCTTGCTCAACTCGGCGACAAACGCAGGACTCATCGCCTGGTGAAACTCACTGCTTCACTGGCTCAACACACAGGACTTTCTATTGTGAAATCATCACATTCCCCTGCCGAAGTCGAAGGCGCATACCGCCTCATGCGTAACCCCAATGTCTCGCCGGAAGCCGTCGCTGATGCGGGTTTCATCGCAACGGCAAGCGCCGCCAAAGAGCACCCACTTCTCCTTGCATTAGAGGACACGACTTCCATCAACTTCAGTCATCCCACGGCTTTTGACGAACTCGGCAATACAACGACCAGCCCTAAAATACGGGGGCTACTGGCGCATTCTGTCTTGCTTTACTCACCCAAAACGGCACAAGTGGTGGGCCTTATCGACCAGCAGCGCTGGAGTCGTGACATCGCTGAATACGGTAAGAAACACCAGCGAAAACAACACGCTTACGAAGAAAAAGAAAGTTACAAATGGCAGCAGGCGTCTGAACTCATGGCGCAGCGGCTCGGCGATACGCAACAGCAAGTTATCTCGGTCTGTGACCGGGAAGCCGATATCTGGCATTACCTCGACTATAAAATCAGCCAGGGCCAGCGCTTCGTCGTCCGGGCGGCACAAAATCGCCGGCTTGAAGACAGCAGTGATAAACTCTTCGAGTTGCCTGCCACACTCACACAAACAGGCAGCCATTGGCTGAATGTCGTTCAAAAAGGAGGGCGCGCAGCCCGTCAGGCACAGATGTTCGTCAGTTACTGTCCTGTTGAAATAAAACATCCAAACCAGCCCGGAGCCTCCGTACCGTTGACGTATATCTGCTGCCGTGAAGAAGAGCCGGAAGGGGCCTGCTGGCATCTGTTAACCTCAGAAAAAGTGGGCTCGGCAGCAGAAGCGCGCGTCATCATCAGCTACTACGAACGTCGCTGGTTAATAGAGGAATATCACAAAGCGTGGAAAAGTGGTGGGACGCAGGTTGAGGCGTCTCGCATGCAAAGCCGGGCCAATCTGGAACGTATGGTGGTCATTCTTGCCTTTATTGCGGTTCGGGTGTTGGCGTTGCGTCAGGGCGGGCTGAGCGAAGAGACGTTGAATGCGTCCTGTGAACGCGTCTTAAGCCCAATAGAATGGAAACTGCTGTGGGTAAAACAGGAAGGAAAAGCGTTACCGAAGCAAGCGCCGACGCTGAAATGGGCGTATCTGAATCTGGCAAAACTGGGGCACTGGTATGACAGCAAACGAACGGGCCGTGCGGGCTGGGTAGTGATGTGGGAAGGCTGGTTCAAGCTTCAGGATATCGTTGAAGGGTATAATCTCGCGAAGTCTCTTGATCAGGAGATCTGATCAAGAGACAGCCCACAGGGAGAGGGAGGCCACACCTTTAGCACCTGCTGCATAATTATGCAGCTTTGCGCTTAACTGACCAGCATTAGGATTAATGCGAAACCACTCTGATAGCCCGTTTCTGTAAATCACCTGTCACCGTCAATGTTTCTGAAGTGGCACCAGGAATAGCGATGAACACCCCTGAACCGACAGCAGACTCAACTTCCCACTGATAATTCATTGATACCCCGTTACACAGCGCAATCGAACACATCGCAACGGCCACCAGGGTATCCCCAACCACCGGGTGCTCGGTCAATTCAGCGCCGTTGTGGTAGATCAACAATTTCTCCGGCGTCTCTGGCATGAAATAGATTTCAACCCGTTCCTCATGCCCACCAGTGAACGCGGTCACCGTGGTCACGCCCGGATTGATATTGGCCAGTTGCACCGTCACCTCCCCTTCGGCATCCGTAATGCCGTCGGGTGGTATCACCGTCGCACCGTTGTCGGCCTCAAACTCCATCGGCACATTTTCGAGAGGATTGCCGTGTTGGTCTGTCAAGCGCGCTTTGACTTTATTGACATCAACCCCATCCGCTAACGCCTCATCGTTAATGACCGTCAGGCCAATAGTGGCGGTGTTGTGATCGGCGATGAGCGTGACTTCGTGTGATGTCACCGCTATGGCATCGCCATTCACCGTCGGGGCCACCGTTACGGTGCCAGCCACAACCCCGCTCAGTGTCGCGCTATACACGCCATTATTTTCCGTGACTGCGCTCAGAGTGACCTCCGGCTCGCCGGTGACGTCAAAGGCCACCGTTAATCCTGTAATCGGCTGATGGTGACTATCCTGGGCGCTAAAGCTGAGGGTGCTGGTATGCACGCCATCCGCAATAATCTCGGCAGGCTCAACGCTGAAAGAAGAATTATCCACGTTCGGTGTGTGGCTGCTCTCTGTTAAAATAACTTTAGCTGATGCCAGAGAGATGTTTTGAATAGTTGGAACAATAATGGCTTCCCCCTGCGTGAAACCTGCCGTTAACTGAGCGGTATAAACACCCGGCGCGGTTTCAGCCACCGCACTCAGCAGCGGTTGGTTAGTTGGCTGGGCTGCCGTCGCATCTGGCGTAAAATGTAAATCCAGCGTCAGTTGATCCGCCATGCCCTTCACCGGCAGATTATTCACGTCTTTTAAATTCAGGGTAATCTGGCTGTCGGCAACGCCATCCGCCGGTATTTCCGCCGGGGCAACCTCTAAGCTGGAATTGTATTTGCTGACCACTTGCTGCATGACAATAATCCGCGTCGAGCTGTGGTTTGAGGCATTACCCTGGCTATCGTAGGCCACGGCACCCAGCGTATAAATATTGCTACCTGCCGTATACGGCGGCAGTTTTATTGAGATACTTTGCGAGGAGATTTGTTGCACCACGCCGCCCGCCGCCACTAACGATGCGGTATCCCAATCGATTCGCTCAAGCCCGTATTTCGCCGTTACCTGCGCATCTATTTTAACAATCTCAAACGCGCTGCCGGTTATTTGATCCGGTAATGCCAACTGGATTAAATCCTGTTTCTGATACTCCAGCACAATATCGTTATTACGCTCCACCAGATCATAACGGCTACCGGCCAGCGTGCGGCTGGCGGCCACTGCGGAAGGATCGATCTGTGTCTGCCAAGGTTCCCCAAGGTGATAATTCAGTTGAACGCTGATATTGCTGTCGTTTCTGCCACCTTTACCGGCGCGGTGCTCTGCCCCGATGGTGATCAAGGGAATTGGCGTGTAGTTGATCCCCGCGGTGAAGGCATAGGGGTTCTTCTGCCTGTCATCCTTGCCGAACAGCGCCACCTCATTACCCCAATAATGTTCATACATCAAATTACCGCCGAACTGCGGGTAAGCCAGTAAATAAGCGTCGACACGCAGATCGTAACCGTTGGCCGGGCGTTCATTGTAATCAGCAAAATCACGGGACTGATGCCAGCCGGTCATGCGTAAATAGCTGTTCGCCGAGAGCTTGAGGTAATCCGTCCAGGCTTCGGCGCCAAAACCCACCCGGCTATTCTTGCCCGTCATATCACGATCAAAAAAAGCGTTAGCGCCGTACATCCAGTTATCCTGCAAGGTACGGATGCCCGCGCCAATATTGACGGTATTGCGGCTGTCTTTATTGCGCAGACCAAACTGGCTGAAAAACAAGGATTGCTGATCGTCATAAAGCGGCACCAGCATGTCGAATGAGCTGCCCTCAAGGTTGAGTTGGTCATTCAGACTGAGCTGGACGCGTGCGGTACCGAACTGGCTCAGCCAATGCTGCACGGAATCGTTGGCTTCGCCGACCACCATCGAGCGCGCCATACCGGCGGCCGCCAGCGGCGTGTTGTCATCAGCCACCAGCGTCGCGCCTTTCAACAAATTGTGCGCCAAGCGCTCTTGATATTGAGCAGGCGGCGTCGTTTGAGTATTTTCTTGCTGGGTTTTCAACGGCCGCGAGGCACCGTGCGGAATATCAATTTCATCGCCGCTGCCCAGTTGCTCGAAGGGTTTGGAAAATACGCGAAACTGATTAACTTTTTTTAATTCATCGACCGTAAGGTGATATTTTTTCGCCACCAGAGAGACATTTTCCCCCGCGGCCATGGTGTAGGACACCGTTTCATTCGGCATAGCCGAAACTGTCTGTGGGGAAGGCGTCAGCATTTTGGCTATTGCAGGGTAAAAAGATAGGCTCAACGGCAATAGCAGTTGTAAGACTATATTAATCCACACAACAACAGGTTTGCAGGTCACCGAGGAAAACTCCTTCTGGATATCAGTTAGCGTAGACTCGCTTCAGGCTTTTCTCAAACCGTGAACGGTAGCCGCAACAAGCTGACCTCAGGATTTTCCGTTTCAAAATAAAGCAATTTATGCCGTATATACCCTGGTGCTCGGCTGGAGGCGTGTTTTAAACCATTATCGTCATGCCTTCGGTATATGAAAAAACTTTGCAACGTTCCCCAGCGCAACCAGGAGACAAAGACGCGATGCCACTTGCCCTGGCGTAAATGAGAAATGTCTTTAGCTCGCGTAACGAGATACATCGCCCCGAATACTACGCCTCTATATCGGTAAACGGTGCCATGGCACGGCACCTGCACATAGGGGCTTTCCTGCTCTCATTGTGATACGACTCACAGCCCCTTGTGCATCCGCCCAAGTGACAACCCTATTCTCGGAGTAATTCGCATTAATTTCCTAATGACTCTTGGATGAATATCCTCAATACTTTCAATACGTGAAATATTATTTCTTTTTAAATGGAACGATGTTTTATTTTATTGAAATTAGGTAAATAACATTAATCTAAATAAGGTTTTTTCATCGCAGATATTCAGGGTTCAATATTCGAGGCAGGTAACACAATGAAAATAGAGTCTGTTAACGTTCAGGTATTTACCTATCCCACCCGTCGCGTTTCCGATAGCGCAGGGCATTCCCACCCAGGCAAAGAGTCGCTGGCAAAAATGGCGATGTTGACCATCACCTGCGACGATGGCAGCGCGGGCTATGCCTTTGCTCCGCCGGAGGTGATCCGCCCGCATATCATCAATGCTTTTTTCCGTAAGGTGCTGATCGGGCAAAACCCGTTCGACCGCGAGCGGCTGTGGAACGATCTGGTGCATTGGCAACGCGGCAGCGCCAATCAGCTGACCGACCGCGCGCTGGCCATCGCCGAACAGGCAATTTGGGATCTGCTGGGGCGCAAGCTCGATCTACCGGTACACAAGCTGCTGGGCGGCTACCGCGAGAAGGTGCCAGCCTACGGCAGCACCATGTGCGGCGATGAGCTGAGCGGGGGTCTGTCAACGCCGGAAGAGTACGGCCGCTTTGCCGAACAACTGGTGGCGCGCGGTTATCAGGCGATCAAGCTGCATACCTGGATGCCGCCGGTGTCTTTCTCACCCAGCCCGAAAATGGATGTACGCGCCTGCGCCGCCGTGCGCGAAGCCGTGGGGCCAGACATCGCCCTGATGCTGGATGGTTACCACTGGTACAGCCGCAGCGATGCGCTTTACATCGGCCGTGAGCTGCAAAAGCTCAATTTCGCCTGGTTTGAAGAGCCGATGGAGGAGCAAAGTATGGCTTCTTACGTCTGGCTGACGCAAAACCTGGACATCGACGTGATCGGCCCGGAAAGCCTGTCAGGCAAGTACTTCAGCCGTGCGGACTGGGTCAAGGCCGGTGCCTGCGACATCCTGCGCGCCGGTGTGCAAGGCGTCGGCGGTATCACCCCTTGCCTGAAAGTGGCGCATCTGGCGGAATCCTTCGGCATGGACTGTGAGATCCACGGCAACGGTGCGCCGAACCTGGCGGTGGTGGGAGCCATCCGCAACTGCCGCTGGTATGAGCGTGGCCTGCTGCATCCGTTCCTCGACTATGACGAGCCTGCGGCCTATCTCAACAGCATCATTGATCCGATGGATGCCGAAGGTTTTGTGCATCTGCCGACGCGGCCTGGATTGGGCGAGGATATCAACTTCGACTATATCGAGGCGCATCAGGTCGCACAGGAATAAGCCCGGTTTTCTGACAATATAAAATCTGAGTCCTATCCCACCTGGAGATGGTCCATGAAAACAACATTGATATTACGTTCCCTCTGTCTTTCCCTACTGGTTGCCACGGCGCTCCCTGCCGTGGTCAGCGCCAAAACCCCCAACGATCAGCTGATCGTTGGGATGAACATGAACAACCTGCTCTCCCTCGATCCGGCGGCCATGACCGGTAACGACGCCGTCGGCATTATTGTTAACCTTTATGATTCACTGGTTGAGCTGGACCCTACCAATCTGAGCAACGTGCTGCCCGGCGCGGCGAAAAGCTGGGAAATCAGCGCAGATGGCAAGCTGATCACGTTCCACTTGCAGGAAGGGGCCAAGTTTCACTCGGGTAATCCACTGACGGCAGAAGACTTTGCCTGGTCGATGAAGCGCCTGTTGAACCTGAATATGGCGCAGGCCACCACCTGGAAATCCTACGGGTTTACCGCCGACAACGTAGAGAAAATGGTGCGGGCCACCGATCCGCTGACCATCGAAATCGAACTGCCCAAACCGACCGACCCGAAGCTGGTGATCTACTCGCTGGCAACGCTGGGCAGCGGTTCGATTCTCGATCGCGCCACGATCATGCAGCATGAGAAAAACGGTGACTGGGGCAACGGCTGGCTGACCACCAATGAGGCCGGTTCCGGGCCGTTCAAGCTGGATGTCTGGCAGGCGAAAGACGTGCTGCGCATGAGCCGCAACGACGACTACTGGCGCGACGATGCCAAGATGAAGCGCGTGATTTTCCGCCATATGACCGAGTCACAGGCGCTGCGCCTGATGATCGAAAAAGGGGATATTGATATCGCCACCGGCATGTCGGTGCCTGATATCAACGCGCTGAAGAGCGATCCGCAGATCGTCATTGACGACGTCAGCAAAGGCACCATTTATTACGTGGCCATGAGCCTGAAAGAGCCGCATTTCGCCAATCCAAAGGTCCGTGAGGCGGTGCGTTCCCTGATTGACTACGACGGCATCAACAACACCATCATGCCCGGTTACGGTGTTTACCATCAGCGGCCAATCCAAAAAGGCATGAGTGCCACGCTGCCGGATCCTGGCTATAAGCTGGACGTCGCGCGGGCCAAAACGCTGCTGGCGGAAGCGGGCTATCCTGACGGTTTTACCACCACAATGCGCGTGCTGGCCGATCCGCCGTTTATCAATATCGCCACCTCCGTGCAGTCCACGCTGGCTCAGGCGGGTATCAATGCCAAGATCATGTCGGGCACCGGCAACCAGGTTTATGGTGCCATGCGCGATCGCCAGTTCGACATGCTGGTTGGGCGCGGCGGTGGCGGCGTTGATCCGCACCCGCACTCCAGCCTGCGCTCGATTGCCTATAACCCGGATAATAGCGATGCGGCCAAGCTGACCAACTTCCAGGGCTGGCGCACGTCATTCTATGATCAACAGTTGAACGAGATGATCGATCAGGCGTTGGTCGAGAAAGATCAGGAGAAGCAGAAGCAGCTGTATATCGCGGTGCAGAACCGTTACGACGCGCTGTACCCGGCTATTTTGCCAATTTCTCAGATGGTCGATTCCGTGGTCGTGCGTAAGGATGTCGTCGACTATATTCCACATCCGTCTTCCACCACGCATTTACGTAGCGTGTATAAACAGCGTTAATTTATTTATCCAGGGGTGGTGGTTAATTAAACTAACCGCTGCCTGCGACTCGCATCTGATTAAACCGGGAAATAACGCCTGACGGACTTAGGTATTATTTCCCGCATCATATCGAGAGGGAAACATGAATTTCTCTGATTGGTTACAACCTAATGGCTTATTACGCCGCCTGAGTAAGCGCTTATTACAGGTGATCGTGACGCTGTTTGGTTTATTAATACTGACGTTTATTATCGGCCGGGTAATGCCTATCGATCCGGTATTAGCGATCGTCGGGCAGGATGCGGATCAAAGTACCTACCAGCAGGTTTATCAGCAGTTAGGGTTGGATAAACCGCTCTGGACACAGTTCTTTATCTATCTGAATTCGCTGCTGCATGGGGATTTGGGCAATGCGCTGCTGACCGGGCGCCCGGTGGTGGACGACATTATCCGCGTGTTCCCTGCCACCATTGAGCTGGCCACCATGGCGATCATCGTCGGTGCCGGTTTAGGGGTGCCGTTGGGGGTGATGGCGGCAGCACGGCGCGGCAAGATCGCGGACTATATCGTGCGCTTTATCAGCCTGGCGGGATATTCCACGCCGATCTTCTGGGTCGGCATGATGGGGCTGCTGGTGTTTTATGCCTGGCTGAATCTGGTGGGCGGCGCGGGGCGGGTCGACATGGCTTTCGATGGTTTGGTGGATAACCGCACCGGCCTGCTGCTGATCGACTCCGCGCTGGCGGGCGAGTGGGAAGTGTTTCGCAGCGCCCTGAATCACCTGGTGTTGCCCGCCACGATCCTCGGTTTCCATTCGCTGGCTTATATCAGCCGTATGACGCGCAGCTTTATGCTGGCGCAACTGTCGCAGGAGTACATCATCACCGCCAGAGTGAAAGGGCTGTCGGAGTTTCGCGTGCTCTGGTCGCACGCCTTCCGCAATATTCTGGTGCAACTACTGACGGTGGTGGCGCTGGCCTACGGCTCACTGCTGGAAGGGGCGGTGCTGATCGAAACCGTCTTCTCCTGGCCCGGCTTCGGTTCCTATTTGACCGGTAGCCTGCTGCTTGGCGACATGAATGCGGTGATGGGCTGCGTGCTGTTGGTCGGGCTGATCTTCGTGACGCTCAACCTGATCTCCGACATGTTGTATCAATTCTTCGATCCGAGGACTAATGCATGAATATCTCCTCTGAACCGGCCCTGCAAGCGCGCCAGCCGGGCGCTGCCAGCGGCAAGCTGGGGCTTTTCCTGCGCGGTGTGCTGGATTTCCTGGTGTTGATGCTAAAGAACCCGCTCACCGCCATCGGCGCGGCGATTGTCTTCCTGCTGATCCTGGTAGCGCTGTTTGCCCCATGGCTGGCGACCCACGATCCGCTGGCGCAGGATCTGACTAACGCCCTGCAAGCGCCGGGGGCCACACACTGGTTCGGCACCGACGAGTTTGGCCGCGATCAGTTTAGCCGTTTGGTGTATGGCTCGCGCATCACGCTGTATATCGTGGCGCTGGTTTCGGTCACCGTTGGCCCCATCGGCCTGATGCTCGGCGTGGTGGCAGGTTACTTTGGCGGCAAAGTGGATACGGTACTGATGCGCGTGACCGACATCTTCATCTCCTTCCCTAGCTTGGTGCTGGCATTGGCCTTTGTCGCCGCGTTAGGCCCAGGGCTGGAGCATGTGGTGATTGCGATCACGCTGACCGCCTGGCCGCCGATTGCGCGTTTGGCGCGGGCGGAAACCCTTTCGCTGCGCAACGCGGATTTTATCTCGGCGGTGAAACTGCAAGGGGCTTCCCCGCTGCGCATTCTGCTGCGCCATATCGTGCCGCTCTGCCTGCCGTCGGTGATTATCCGTATCACCATGAATATGGCCGGGATCATCCTGACCGCCGCCGGTTTGGGCTTCCTCGGCCTGGGCGCGCAGCCGCCTGACCCGGAATGGGGCGCGATGATTTCCAGCGGACGGCGCTACATGATGGAGTGCTGGTGGCTGGTGACCATTCCTGGGCTGGCGATCCTGCTGAACAGCCTGGCATTCAACTTTTTAGGAGATGGCTTACGTGACATCCTCGATCCTAGAACTGAATAAACCCGCCCCGTTACTGGAGGTGGAAGACCTGCGCGTCAGCTTTGTCAACGGCGCGCGGGTGACCGATGCGGTGCGCGGAGTGTCGTTTACCCTGGGTAAAGAGAAACTGGCGATCGTGGGGGAGTCGGGCTCCGGCAAATCCACCGTCGGGCGGGCGCTGCTGCGCCTGCACCCAGGCAGTGCGCGCATTACGGCCAAGAAGCTGCGTTTCGCCGATACCAACCTGCTGGAGGTGAGCGAAGCCACCATGCGCCAGGTGCGCGGTAAACGCATGTCGATGATTATGCAAGACCCTAAATATTCGCTGAACCCGGTGGTCTGCGTCGGCGATCAGATCGCCGAAGCCTATCTGGCACACCATAAGGTGTCGCGCGCCGAGGCGAAAGAGCGGGTGATGGCGATGCTTAACGTGGTGCGGATCCGCCAGCCCGAGCGGGTTTACGGGCTTTATCCTCACGAAGTCTCTGGTGGCCAGGGGCAGCGCATCATGATTGCGATGATGCTGATCACCGGCCCGGAACTGGTGATCGCCGATGAACCGACTTCCGCGCTGGATGTTTCGATACGCTTGCAGGTGCTGGCGATGCTTGACGATCTGGTAGAAGAACGCGGCTTGGGGCTGATTTTTATCAGCCACGATATCAACCTGGTGCGCAGTTTCTGCGATCGGGTGCTGGTGATGTACGCTGGCCGGGTAGTGGAATCGATCGCCGCCTGCGATCTGGATAACGCCCAGCATCCTTATACGCGTGGGCTACTCAATGCGCTGCCGGATATTGCACATCGCCGGGCAACGCTGCCGGTGATGGTGCGCGATCCCGCTTGGCTCGATGGTTAAGGAGCAAACCTATGTCAGTTGCAACCATGATTGAAGTGAACAACCTTAATCTGACGTTCGGCGAAGGGAGCCAGCAGAATCAGGTGCTGTTCGACGTTAACCTGGCGGTGAACAGCGGTGAGATTTTTGGCCTGGTCGGTGAGTCTGGCTCCGGTAAAACCACGGTGTTGAAATGCCTCGCCGGGCTGTTTAACCACTGGACGGGCGAACTGGCGATCGACGGCCATCCTTTGCAACACCGGATAGAGCGCCAGCGCTGCCGCAGCGTGCAGATGGTGTTTCAGGATCCCTACGGTTCGCTGCACCCGCGCCACCGGGTGGAATCGATTCTGGAAGAACCGCTGGCGATTCATGGCTTCAGCGATCGCCACCAGCGCATCGATAGCATTCTGGAGAAAGTGGGCCTAAGCACGGCGTTTCGCAGCCGTTATCCGCACCAGTTGTCCGGCGGCCAGCGCCAGCGCGTGGCGATTGCCCGCGCGCTGATCCTGGAGCCGCAGGTGCTGCTGCTGGATGAACCCACCTCGGCGTTGGATGTTTCGGTGCAGGCGGAAATCCTCAACCTGCTGGCGGAGCTGCAACAGCGGGAGAAGCTGACCTATCTGATGGTAACGCATGATTTGGGGGTGATCGCCCATCTGTGCCACCGGGTGGCGGTAATGCAATACGGGCGCATTCTCGAAACGCTGGATACCGGTGATTTGACCACCAATACGCCAAAAACCGCCTATACCACTATGCTGGTCGATGCCAGCCGCAGCTACAGCCGCGATCTGGCGCAAGAGGCGGCACGAATGCAGTAGCTTAGGCTCTGGCGCGCCCTTGCGCGCCAGAAACACCGCCCGATCAAAACTTATATAAAACCCCGGTGGCTACGGTGACACTATAATCGCGCTCGGTCATCGGGCTATCTTTCACCGTATCACTCATCTGCTCATAGTTACCCATCAGGAACAGTTGCCAATTATCGTTAACCACATAATAACTGGTGAGGGATAAATAAGAGGAGACGCCGCTCTTCGCACGGTATTCCGCTATTCCACTGCGTTGTGATTCCTGCTTGCTGACACCAAAGTAATAATCATTAAAAGAACGGCTTTGCCACTGCATGCCGACACCCGGCACCAGTTGTAATTTGCCAAACTGGAATAAATACTGATAGCCGACATCCACCAGCACCCCGTCGCTATAACCCAGAACATCTGTCGCCACTTTACCGCTGACGGTTCCCCAGTCGGCATTATATTGATACCCCATACCTGCCATGGCAGTGGCGCGCCGCTTATCCAGTTTTTTCATTGCTGGGTCACTGCTGTCTGAGGGTTTAAAACTCAGCGGTGAGTAGTCAACATTAAAGCTCAAGCCGTGGGTATCGGTATTAATAATATTGATCCCCGCGCCTTGGCCGCTAATAAAAAACTGCTCCCCTTGATAAGTGATAATCGGTACTGGCATAAACTGCGTATCATAATCCCGATAGGCTAATTGTTCTGCCGCCACGCCTGCCCCTACGGACCATTCCCCTGCCTGTACACTGCCGGTGAATAATAGGGTTGCTAGTGAAAATACGCCAACTGACAGCAATGAGGGACGGATAGAGCAATAAGTTGAGTGAGTCATAATAAAGTTCCCAGAGTATTTTAGTTAAAAGTGTACCGTCAGCGCTGAACAGCGCTTTTTAGTGAATTAAAGTGTTGTAATTAAAGAGTGCGAATTATTCTTTACAGAAAAAGTCTTGTTCAATGGCAATCAATAATGCTGCGACCAAGAGTAATATTGCGGTCCAGATACATTTGGTCAAAGGTTCTATCTGTAATAATTCTGCCGCCATTACCAGAGTAAAGTGAAATAGAACGGCAGCCGGAATACTGCGTTGGCAGCGGTAATAGAACCAATTAGCCATTACGGTGGCAGGAAACATACTGATAAAGAAATTGGCAACGTATATACCGCCTGCCTGCCATAATTGATGCTGGTAAGTCCCTTGAATAAAGAATAAGGGTAGATGCCAGAGCGCCCATAATCCGCTGAATACCAGAGTAACCGGTAAGAGCATTCTCCAGACGCTTCTCAAACTATCCACGCCATAACTGCGCCAGCCCAGTTCCTCCAATAGCGCGGCAATCAGCGCCAATGGCAACATTGGCAAAAATCCAGCGGAAAGAGAGAACTGGGCGGTGCTCTGCCCCATCCGCACGGATAACCAGGTTGCCACCAGCAACGGCAACAGGATCAGCCCGAACATCATCAACAAGCGGCTTGGCGTTACCCCCGCCAGAGAAAACAACCGCTTACGACAGTCTTGCCACAGCCTGCTGTCGCCAACTGGGCGGATCATGATCCCTGCCGCAACGGCCGGGCCGAGTAAACCCACCAGAGCTATCGCCGTGGTCAGTGGCTGTTTATCCGGTAAATGGCTCATATAAGCGGCTACCATCCATGGTAACCACGACAATCCAAGCGCCAGGCCAAAAAAACGCAGCGGGAAATAACGGATTGAATGGGTGAGATTGGCCATACCTCACCCCTGCCCCTGAATACTGGCACCGAGCACGTTGGCAAACGATCCGGGAACGGCGCCGAAAGCGCGCTCAATCAGCAGCAACATTGCCTGCATATGTGCGGCTTCTTCTTCGGGCGTCCAATGAAAAGTTTGATGGCCAAACAGCGACAGCGAACCGGCTAAAATAAACTGCACGGTGGATAACGGATCCTCGACCTGAAAAACCCCTTCTCGGTTACCTTGCTCCACCACCGCTGCCAGCACCGGGCCAAAAACCAATACCGTTTCAATATTGCTGCGTTCATGGAGCGCGCGGTTTTCTGGGCGATGTAAATCCTCGACCAGCGACTGCCCGCTGTCTACCGTTTGATTTTGCGCCGCGATGATGGCGCAGAATTTTTCAATTGCCCCCAGATGTGGATCGTCAGCGATAACTTGTGATTGGGCAGTAATATCGGCACACATCTGCTGCGCCAACGCCTCAAGTATCTCTTCCTTTGATTTGAAGTAGTAATAAAACGTCCCTTTGGCGATGCCAGCCGCGCGGACAATCTCATCGACAGAGGTGGTTTCATACCCCTGAGTCTGAAACAGGTTACCCGCCGCATTCAGAATTTCTGCCCGGCGCACCTCTGGTTTTTTCACCGTACGAGCCATAACCCTTTCCTGTGTTGTGTAGTTAATATCGACACAATACTTATTGACTGACGGTCAGTCAATTAATAAGTGAGATTTTTTTGAGCACGACAGACTCGGAGTGGGGTGGTGCAAGCAGCCAATACGCTTTATTTTATCTTTCATTTGAGTTGACCTGACTCCGGTCAATGACAGCCAAGGCGGGTGAGTGGGAGCATCGCTCCATGTATCATGGGCTGAACGATCTTAGCCCGGCGCGAGCCAGAATTTTAACAAGGACAATACGTTTGAAATATGCATCAGTGCCGTTAAATCAGAACCAGAATGGTTGGCTAAAAGACGATCGGTTACCCACGGCTTACCCTGTGCTGATCGGCGCTACCGAGGCGGACTGGGTCGTGGTCGGATCCGGGTTTGCTGGTATCTCCTTCGCCAGAAGGCTGGCAACCCATGCGCCGCACCTGAAGATCATCGTCATCGATGCAGCCTGCGCGGCAGAGAGTTCCTCGGCGAGAAACTCAGGGTTTATTATCGGGTTACCGCATAATATCGGCAGCTCAACGGCAGAACTCAAAAAGGCGCAGTCTTATCGTGCTTTGCTGCAAGAGGGCATCCGTCAATTAGCCACCCTGATTGAACAACAGGGAATTGACTGTGAGTGGGAGAATGTCGGTAAATATCATTGCCAGGTCGATACCCGCAATGAGCGCGTGCTGAAGGAATATACGGATAACCTTGATGTGATGAGCGAGCCGTATCACATTCTCGATCAAGATGCGCTCTACCAGAAATTAGGCAGCCGTTTTTACCATAAAGGCATTTATACCCCGAGCGCTATTCTGGTGAATCCCGCCAGCCTGATTACCGGCCTGGCGAATAATTTGCCGGATAATGTGAGCGTCTATAACCATACGCCAGTTCTGGAGATCCGCCCCGGCAAGATTGCCCAAGTGCTCACCCCTTACGGCACTATTAAAGCTGGCAAAATCATGCTGGCGACCAATGCCCTTTCCAGAGAGCTTGCTCCGGTCACCAGCCAGCAGGCGGCCATGGCGACCTTCGCCAGCATCACCGCGCCATTAACCGCAGAACAACGGCAAAAACTCCCGGCGATGAGCAGTTGGGGGTTAACCCCGGTCAATGCGATTGCCGGTGCGACATTGCGCTATACCCAGGATCACCGTTTCTTAATCCGCCAGCATGTGACACCGGCCTTGAACGGCAGAATCACCGCCGCGCAGACCTATCAAGCCACCCAGTTACAC
The DNA here is from genome assembly GCF_055790845.1 of Serratia sp. YWN4. Classification (NCBI taxonomy): domain Bacteria; kingdom Pseudomonadati; phylum Pseudomonadota; class Gammaproteobacteria; order Enterobacterales; family Yersiniaceae; genus Serratia; species Serratia sp. YWN4. The sequence goes on along the minus strand of NZ_CM147696.1, from coordinate 1,437,101 downwards.
CAGCGGATATTCAATAAAATCTACCCGCAGTTGAAAGATGTGCCGATCACCCGCACCTGGTCCGGCACCATCAGCGTCACCCGCAATGGCGCACCGGTTTGGGGGGAATTGAAAAAAGGGATTTATACCGCAGGCGGCTGTAACGGTGCAGGTGTTTCTAAGCAAACCATCGCCGGAACGCTGTTGGCCGACTATGCGCTAGGCCATGACAATCCGCTGATCGGCGCAATGTTAGAGCTTGGCAAAGCGAATTATCTGCCGCCTTCGCCAGTGCTTGATGCGGCTATCGCTCTGTCGCTGATGAAGGAAAGATATCTGGGTAGAAAAGAGATTTAGTCAGCATAATCATTTGGCACAATGATAACCGTGACGCCCCCTATCCCTGTGGAGAGAGCCGGGGTGAGGGGCTTCTCGTTCAGTGATACTCCCCTCACCCTCTCCACGAGGGCTGTCTCTTATACACATCTCAAATTGCGGTCAAATAGCCGCAATTTGAGAAACATAGCAGGCTGATTTTAAAGATAATTTTTTCGAGCGGAAAATTGACAGGCTTAAAATAATTACATTAAAAAACAGCAAGATGCCGAGTTGTGTATAAGAGACAGCCACGAGGGAGAGGGTACTGGTTAGCCTTAACTGGCAAGCATTACGCGCCAAAGACGCAGGTAAAACCCTCGTTATTCAGTTGCTGCTTCCAACGTCATCACTCCAGCACCTGTAACGCTAATCACATCAGAGTTAACGCTGTCTTTCAGAGCGATATTGATTGCCTGCATGAATTTCCATGCCGCTGGCACGTTTTCGAATATCACCTGATTAAACTGGCTGTCTCTCAGGAATGAAATATCCGTCGCTTTGGTATTCTTAAACTTCACGTTTTCGAAATGTAACCCGCTGTGGAAAGCATCGCGTTCAAAGGCAAAACCGTAAGCGCTCTCCATCTCGGAGATGGTCATGCCATCAACCAGGATACTGTTTTTCTTGCTGGTGCCGTCAATCGTCACGTTCTTCACCGTCACGTCGCGGAACTGCGCAGGCTCGCTGGCAGGCACCGTATCATTGACATCTGCAGCGTATTTAATGGTGAAAACAAACGGTTGTTCGTTAATTGCCACCATCGCGTTATCACGGAACAGCACGTCACGCGCGCCGCCGCCATAGTAAGGGCGGCTCTTCATGCGCAGGCCGACAAAGGTGAGATACATCACGTTATCTTCTGCACGGATCTTCTCAATCCATGCGCCGGTATGGCTCCCTGCCACCACCGCACCATGGCCGTTACGGAAATAGTTATTGAAGATCCAGGCTCCGCTCTGCGCTTTCTGACCAAACTCTTGCACGCCAGCACCAAAGCCTGCGGCAAAGTTGACGCAGTCATCGCCGGTATCAAAGAAGTTATTGAATACCATCACATTCTGGCTGTTGCCAAACTCAATGCCGTCGGCGTTGTTGGCATCAAACGTGGTATGCGATAACGCATTCATCACCACGTTCTCAGACTCCAGCACCATCACACCGTGGAACGCCGGGTTGAGGATCGTCAGGCCATCAACGTACAGATTACGCACCCCGCGCAGGGTCATCAGGCTGGAACGGCGGTTTTTGTACGCCTCCGTCAGCGACATGCCCTCACCCACGGCGACCGCAACCTGGGACTTCGCCAGAATACCGTCGTTGTGAACTTTGTCTTCTTTACTGGCGCGGTACTGCGGTAATTTATTACCGACTTCATCGGTAATCTCATCCACGCCGTCCGAGCTGATGCCGCGCGTCCAACCATTGCCATCAATGGTGCCTTTACCCACGATACGGATATTTTCAAAAGTCCCCGCATGAGTACTACCCTGATCGTTCGCTTCCAACACGTTCAACAGCGATGGCGGGCGTTTTGGCAGCGGTGCCGGTACGGTATAAGGATACAGGATATACCCGTTTTCCAGCGGGTAGTCAGCCGCATCGGCGGAACCCAGCAGCACGGCATTCTCGGCCACCTCAAAGGTCATGTTGCTGTGCAGGAACAACGCACCGGATTTATAGGTCCCTTCCGTAAGTTGCACCTTACAGCCCTGGGAATAGCGCTCCAGCGTACAGTCATCGATGGCGCTCTGGATCGCGGCCGTATCCAACGTCGCGCCATCCCCTTTTGCCCCAAAGTCTTTCACATCAATCAGATAGGGTTTAGCCGTGGTTTCCTGCTTCACGGTTTCGCTGTCTACCGACTCTTTACCATCGGCATAAACCGCGCGGACGGTGAAACTGTACTCCGTGGCTGGCGTTAACCCGGTTACCGTAAAGTTATGCAAGCCAATCTTGGTGTGCCAGTTTTCGCTGTCGATATTCTGATAGAAATTATCGATATAAGGTTTGGCCGGTGAGTGGAGATCGTGATTAGCATTAGCACTGCCAATCAGTTGGCCGTTCATGTAAACGTTGTAATCTTTGATATCGCTGTACTGTTCAGGCTTTTCCCATACCAGAACCACACTGCCCTCATCATAGGCCAGCGTAGGTACCTGAACCTTTTGCGGCGCAGCGGAACGATCTACAACGCTGTTACCGCCCGAGTTGTTATTGTTTTCCGAAGTATTATTGTTTTCTGAATTGTTATTGTTTTCCGAAGCGTTATTGCTCTCCGAATTGTTATTGTTGCTCGAAGCGTTACTGTTGTCCGAAGTGTTACTGTTGTTCGAGGCGTTATCACTGCTCGAACCGTTATCACATCCCACCATCAGGCCGCTTAGAACCACAATGGCACCAAGAGTCAGACGAATTTTGGGTAAAGAATAAAACATGCAACCTCCTGTATGATGAATATCACGCACTAAGAGCCTTCTCCTTTATATCCGTTACCTTTCAATCCGCGTTCCGTAACCTCCTATCTGTAACTCGAATTATTTAGGGCCAGACGTGAACCCAATTTTTTCAGGAAAAGGCTAAAAATAGAATTAACAGCAAAAACAGCATCAGGGTGCTTTTTTAAAATACAATAAAACCCCCTACGAAATATTATCGCATTCTTAAAAAAAAGCCGTTTTACACACCTAGCATTAAGTGTTCAAGGTATAGATTTACCTGTAAAAATCAGATAGAAATATCACTTACATCGCATTTATTTATAAAAAACCTCGATAAAAATAACAATGAAAACAACATACCAAAAATAACAAAACATTGTTTCATTAAATCGTATTCTTATCTTTTTTTCGCGACAGAGTTCAAGTTTTTATCTCTAGCTTACTCAATAAAGAGGCTCTTTTTAGCAAAAGTATAATTCAGCTCACAGAATAAATAGCTTGTTTCAGGCTAAGGCGGCATCCGCTCGAATGCCTGCAACGAGGGATCAATGGAATCCCACGCCAGCCCACGGATGCTGTAGGTAAGCGCCTGCGGCAAGAATCGTTCCGGCTCATCCAGGCTACCCGCAGGAACCGCGATCAGCTCCGGCATCGCGGCAAAGCGCAGGTAGATCGGCGTTCCGCAGACCGGGCAGAAGGCGTGGATCTTCACGTTGCCGCTGTCTCCCGCAACCTCCCAGTGTGCCGCCTCGCCAGTGATCGTCATTTCCGCCTGCGCGGGAAAGGTTAGCCAGGAACCGTGCCCGGTGCCGCTTCGCCGTTGGCAGCCGCGGCACTGGCAGTGGTTCTGGAAGATGGGCGCGTGCCTGGTCGCGTAGCGGATCGCACCGCACGCGCATCCGCCAGTGTAGGGTTGGGTCATGAACGCTCCCCGTTTGAGGTCGCCTTCGGCTTGGCGAAAACGTCGATGCCCTGCCCGGTTTCCAGCAGCGACTTCAGGCTGGAAAGAACCATCGGCCAGCCCCGCTGGATGCCCATGGCCATACTGCTGCCTGCCTCCAGTTCATCGTGGGTCACGGTCAGGCGCACCATGTCATCGTAAGCCTCGATATCAAAGCTCACGCGGCTGATACTGGCCGGATCGCTGGCCTGCGATGGGCTTGCCCAGGTGATGACCAGGCGTATCGGCGGCACCGCCTCGACCACCTTGCCCACAATATTGACCGTGCGCTGCTCGTTGGCGCGCACATGCTCCCAGACCGAGCCAGGCTGCCAGTCTGAGATGTTCTCGTGGCCCCAGTAGCGCCGCGCGATCTCCGGTCTGGTGATGGCCTCGAACACTTTTTCCGGCGTCGAACGGATGTAGGTCACATAAACGAAACTCGTTTGCTCTTTGCTCATCGTCATTCTCCTTCAAGTTCTTTCTTCAGGTCGTGCAGCAGACTGAGCCGCTGACGTTCGAATTTGCGCACCCACCGCTCATAGACATCGTGCAGCGGCACCGGATTGATGAAATGCAGCTTCTCCCGCCCCCGCCAGACCGTGCTCACCAGATTGGCCTCTTCCAGAATCTTGATGTGCTGGGTGGTCGACTGCCGCGCCATGTCCAACTGCTCGCAGAGCTGGCCCAGCGTCTGCCCATTGCTCTCGCACAGCAGGTCGAGCAGTTTTCTGCGAGTCGGGTCGCCCAGCGCCTTGAAAATCTTGTCAGCGTCCATCCGTTGTCAACGTCCATTCGTTGTGTTTGTGCGTAAAGGATTATATGCAGGTAATTACCTGCATGTCAAACGCACACATCAGCCTATGTCTCACGTTATGATAGGACCATCGCCGCCTTCTTGGGCGTTCTACCCTTGGCAGCACCTATTCGTTGGCTCAATGGATGACAGGGCGAGTACGCTTTCGTCAGGAATACAGTGGAAAGATGGATCTTTTGGCAAATACTTAGGGGTCTGTAATTGCTCCTAGTACAGCGTCAGGGCCGATAGCCAAAACACCCACAACAGCGCGGTTACCAGGATAGTGCGCCTGAGTTGACGTACAGCACCCTGCTGCCGCTCGGGAAATGACAGCCGCGCCAGCTTTTCCCGCTGCCAGATCCACGCCAGTGCTTCCCCTGCCTGCTGATTCTGCGCTTCGCTGAAGCGCGCAAAATACCCCGCATCCAGCCACAGCCGCCAGCAGCCGTAACCACTCGCGCCGCTCAGCAGCGCGATCACCGCACGCAGCACACCAGGCGCAGCGGCAAAAATCACCCACAGCAGCGGTGGCGCAGCCATCAGCAGCAAAAAGCGCCAGCTTGCCAGCGTTCGTTCAAGCAGCGCCGCTTGCAGTGCGCACTCTTTGGCTACTTCATCACGTTCGTTCGCCATTGTTCCAGCCGCTCCAGATGTTGAGAGGTGAAAACGACCTGCGGCCGTTTCTCGCGAATAAATGCCACCGCCTGAGCCACCGTCAGCGCTGGCTGTTGCTCTAACAACCAGGCTGCGGCAACCATCGCGCTGCGCGACAGCCCCAGCGCGCAATGGACGAGCACCGTCCCCTGAGATTGCCGCAGCTGTTCCAGCGCCGTTACCGCCTGCCGGAGCTGCATATCATCCGGGCACACCAGATCCAGCATCGGTACGCAGTGGTAAGCCACGCCCGTAAGGTGGCGCGACCGGGGAAATTCACTGGTCACATCCAGCACCGCCTGCTGCGCGGGCTGGCTACGGGGATAAAAACCAAGGAAAACCCCCTCCGTCAGTGGGCTGACCGCGGGTAAACGGCGCATGTAGCGTAACCGGGAAATCAACATTCCCAACCGCCAAGGCAGCAGCAGCCAACGGGCTGCTGGCGAGAGTGCCCCCTGAGCATTTTTTTGCAGCGCAGTAACGCCAAACCCGGCATATCCCAGTGTAACGATGCCCAGCGCCAGCGCTGGCCACCACAGCCACGGAAAAAACCAGCCTGCCGCCGAGCAGATCAGCGCGCCACATAAATAGCGCCCGGCCAACGTTTTACCGGCATCGTCCGGGCGCTGCCAGCGCCACCGCCCCTGCTCCGGCACCAGCCAGTCAATCACCATTGCGGCCACCAGCCCGGCGATCACATCAACGAAATGGTGCTGCCAAGTGGTCAGTACCGAGGTGGCGATCAGCAGAAACCATGCGGCGCACAATCGCCGCCAGTGGCCAGCCAAGTGGCGGCTGAAATGACGCCAGAGCAGCCAGCAGAGCATAATGTGCAGCGAAGGTGCCTGATTATAGGGTAAATCAAACTGCTCCAGTTGACCGAACAGCCAGCCGGAAAAACCGGCAACGGGCGGCCGGACAAAGCTAAAACGCAGCGGAAACAGCAAGAACCCGGCACAGGCCACCACAGAAGCCAACGCCAGCCGACAAACCAGACGGCGCTGTTCGCTGAGCGAGAAACAGACGAACAGTGACAGGCCATACAGCAAGTCCAGGCTCCAGTAGGGAATAATGGTCAACGGCATAAAAGGAATATGCCGCTCCCAGGCAAACACCACGCTGCCTACCCCCACCCTGCCCGCGGTGAACTGATTCACCTGGCCATAGGTGAGGAAGAAAAACGGCGCCAGCAGAAGCAACCAGCCAACGCCTTGCATCAGCAGCTTACGACGCGCTACTGAAATGTTCATGAGTGGCGACGTACCGCCAGCGAGACGGTAAAAATCCCCCACTCATCAATGAGCTGGGTACATTTATCGAAACCGGCTTCCCGCACCAGCGCATCCATTTCACCCTGAGTACGCACGCGCATCACCCAGGCCTTGCCGTCTTTATGGCTGGTGAGCGACCAGGCGATGGTTTTCAACTGTGGATGCCAAGGTTGCCCGGTATAGATCAGGATCCCGCCCGGTTCGATGGCGTCCGCCAACCCGGCCAGCGAGTTACGCACCAGCGCATTTTCTGGGAACAATTCATACAGGCCGGAAACGATGCCCAGCGTCGGGCGCGGCGCTAATGCCGCCAGTTCAGCGCGGTTAAAAGCATCACCACGCTCAAAGCGCGTTTTATCCGCCATGCCGCGCTCAGCGATCATCTCCTGCCCTTTCGCCACGTTCAGTTCGCTGTAATCACGCAGCAAAATCTCGCTGACCGCCGCTTCGCCCGCCAACGCATCCAACACATAACGGCCATGCCCGGCAGCAACGTCTACTACCCGCACCGGCTTGCCCTGTTCCGCCAGTTGCGCCACCGCCTGCTGGATCAACTGCTGCAAATGAACTTTGCGCTGGCGAATACCCTGCCAACCCACGCTATTGAGGTAGTTTTTATCAATCTGCCGCCCCAGCCAACTGCTGCCATGCGGTTGATTGCGATAGACGTAATCCAGCGTGCTGCCAGAGTCAAAACCGGTCTCAAACCCCAGCTTCACGCCGGTTGACTGGGTGCCGAGCATTTTCATGCCGTAACGCATGGCGCGATAGGCCACATCATCAAGGGAATAAGGGGCCGGGCCGCCGCTCAACATGCGCCAGCTGTCTGCACCGGGGCTCCAGCGATCTTCATTTTGGTAATCGAAGCGCTGCGTCGGCATGGCGTACAGCGTGTCGATAAACGCACGCATTTTGTCGAACGCTATTTGACGATCGCGCTCGCCGAGGGTGTCGTGATAAAAACCGGGCAGCACGTGCAGCTCTTTTAACGGGCTGCGCAGGCGCTGATAGAAATCCAACTGCGGCTTGCGATGGACCACATAGTCTGCGCCGGAAACCAGCAACTGCGTCGGCAGCGTGATCGCCGCCGCGTCGCTGACGATCCGTTCGGCGGTGCGGTAAAGATCGAGCAGAATATTGACGGCTATCGGCCGGGTAATCAGCGGATCCTGATCGAAACTCGCCACCCGATCAGGATCGTGCGTCAGGTATTTGCCCTTGACGTAAGAGTTGACGAAAAACAGCCCGCGCAAACGGTGCAGCAGCGCCAGGCCAGGGCGGGCAAATGGCACATACAGCTTGACCTTAAAGGCGGGCGACGCCAGCACCAGGCCGCGGATCGCGGGGGCATAGTCATGCGCCCAGGTTGCCGCCAGCACCGCGCCAACGCTCTGGGCCACCACGATCACCTCTTCCAGCGCCGCCTGGCTGTCGGCGGCGGCAAAGCGGACGAACTCATCCACATCCTGCACTGAGCAAGCCAGCGATGGGCTGTGGCCGCGCTGGCCCGGTGAGCGTCCGTGGCCGCGCGCGTCCCAGGCGTAAAACGCGGTATCCGGCATCGCCAGTTCATCAACGATATGTTGCAAGCGCCCAGAGTGCTCATGGCCGCGATGGAATAAGACGATGACTTTACGTATCGCCCCGCTCTCCTGCGCTGGCCAGTGGCGGTAAAACAGTTCCGTGTTGTCGCTGGTCAGAAAGATTTTTTCGTCTGGCGTGCGGCTATTGTCCATGGGGTTCATTTCCTTTTGTCTCTGGGCGGAGTTGTAGTAAACGCTGCAACAGCGCGTCCTTAAACTGGTTTTTATCGGGGTGGAAATACAGCGCTTCCCCCACGTTGGCATCAATAAACAGCGGCAGCGGGATACGGTTGCCTTTCGCCATCACTTGCTCGGTGCCTTTTAGCCAGACGGGAACGATCGGCACCTCTGGCAGGTTCTGGCTGAGATGCCACAACCCCGACTTCAGCGGTGCCAGTTTCCCCGGCTCGCCGCGCGTGCCTTCTGGGAACAGGATCAGGATCTTGTTATCGCGCAACGCCTGCTCGCACAGCGCCAGTGGATTAGCCTCGCCCCCCTGACGCGTAACCGGAATAATGTTGAGAATATTGAGCGAAAACCACGCCATCCATTTATTGCGCAGAAAATAGTCGGCGGCCGCGACCGGATGCACCCTATGCTGCTGGCCGATCGAGAACAGCGACAACAGCACGAACACATCCATATGGCTGTTATGATTCGCCACCACGATCGCCGGGCCATGTTGCGGCAACCGTTCCCGGTGCTTCACCCGCAGCCCAAGCCACAGCCAGATCACCGGCCAGACGATACACAGCGAAAACAGCGTTCTGAGGAATTTTTTCATCATAGCGTCAGTAGTAGAAGTAGCGGATAAAGTGGAAGAAAACCGGGGCGGTGAAGATCAGTGAGTCCAGACGATCGAGAATGCCGCCATGGCCCGGCAGCAGCGTGCCGCTGTCTTTTATGCCGATATCGCGCTTAATCGCCGACATCACAATATCGCCGCAGAACCCGGTCACACCAATGATCAGCCCCGCCAGCAGCGCCATATACCAGCTTAACGGCGTAAGCAGCGGGCCAAGCAGCAGCGCCGCCAGCGCAGTGCTGCCGATGCCTCCCACCAGCCCTGCCAGGGTTTTATTCGGGCTGACCTTCGGCGTCACCTTAACCCGCCCCAGCGATTTGCCCCACAGATACTGAGCGATATCGTTAAACTCGGTCAGACCAACCAGAAACAGCACCAGCAGCGCCCCGGTTTGCAGGCCATCGGCGGGCAGCACCAGCAGACATGCCACGTGGCTGAAGGCAAAAACGGTGGTCATCAGGCTCCAATGCAGCTGCGCCGCCGTGCTCAGGAACCCCTGCGTATCACCGGCAATCACCATGCGCGCCGGTAAGAACAAAAAGACATACACCGGGATAAACACGATAAACATGCCGTACCAGCCAATACCGATCAGCCAGTAGTTAATGGGGATGACGATAAACATCCACAGCATCGGCATCCGATCGGAATGCCGGGAGGGAACCAGCGTCAGGAATTCCTTCAGCGCCATAAAACTGACCAGTGCGAAAAAGGTCAGCGCCAGCCAGTGCGGGCTGATCAGCGCCAGCGAAAACAGCACGATGATCACCCACCAGGTGCGGATGCGCAGCGTCAGTTCATGCCAGTCTTTCTGCGGGCGCAGCCAGACCAGCAGGCCGTTCACCACCGTAGCAAACAGCAGCAGAGCGAAAATGACTGCCAACGATTTTTCCAACAACATTATTGGTGCTCCTTAACCAAGGCACTGCGGCAGCGATTCACTACCGTCCAGATCAGTAATAGCGTCGCTATCCCCCACAGCAGGTTGTTCCACTCCACCACCTGCGGCCAGATGGCCAGCACCAGCCCCCAGGCGCCAAACAGCAGCGCCCGGTCGCTTTTACCCAGCGGCCCGGCATAGTTGCGCACACCGTTGATGGTTTGCACCAGAATGCCGCAAAACTCGGTCAGCACCGCGCAGAACAGCATGGCCAACACCAGCGGCGCGTAACTGCCCGGCAGAAAGATAAAGGGGAGATACAGGGCAACATCGGAGAGCACATCACCGATTTCGTTGAGCACGGCACCGAGGCGGCTTTTCTGGTGGCACTCACGGGCCAGCATGCCATCGAGCGCATTCAACGCCATGCGAACAAATAAGACTATCGGCAGCAGATAAAACAGGCCCGGCTGCGGGTATAGCACCAGCAGCCCCCCCGCCAGAAACGAGAGCAGCATGGCCGCCAGAGTAATATGGTTGGCCGTCACATGGCGTTTATCCAGCCAATACATTATTGGCCGTAACAGCGCCTGAAAGGCGGGCTTGATACTATAGAGTGTCATCATCATTCCCTGATTTATTTTACGCAATTCTCTTATATTGCCTCAGAAAACAACAACTCTGCCACTGTTTTGCTCCAGCGCAACGGCTTTCAAAATCCAGGCGGGATTATTTACACTTATCAATTCTGATGAATAAATTTTTGACACGTTACTCTCCAACGCGGTCAGAAACGCGAGGCTGCTGGTCACCGCGTATGATCTTCATACTGATGGTGCCCACGTAAGGCCTTCTAAAGCAATTGCGGGATTTTCACCCGCGAGCAAAGCCCCCATTACCACAGCGCTACCGGCTGCCAGCGTAAAGCCCAGACTCCCCTGGCCAAGGTTCACCCACAGATTTTGATAACCCGTTCGCCCCAGTTGTGGGGGCCCCGCAGGGGTGGAAGGCCGCATGCCAGCCCAGGCTTCTGCGTCATCTAACCCTTGTAACTCAGGGAAGCTGCTGGCGACGATCTTTTTCAATGCCAGAATGCGTTCAGGGCGCAACTCATCGCCGTCATAGCCGATATCGACCATCGCCGCGATGCGTAACTGGTCACCGAGCCGGGCGTAAACCACCTTATTGCCATAGTCAGTGACGCTAACGTTAGGCGCAATTCCGGGTTGTTCAGGATAGGGAAGCGTCAGGCTGTAACCTTTAAGGGCACATAGCGGCACGCGAACGCCGGTTGCGGAAAGCAACGGGCCGCTGCCGTTGCCTGCCGCCACCACATAATCATCGCCAACGACAGCCCCCCGGCTGGTTTCTGCCGAATAAATTCGATCGTTTTTTTTATTCAGCCGCAGAACTTCGCAGTTGCCGGTCAGAGTAAAGTTTTCACTGGCATTGAGTTTCTTAAGCAGCGCCAGACAAAACTTGTGACAATCTGCGGTTTCGTCACCGGGCGAATAAATACCGCCATGCAGTGAAGAATGGATATATTTCAGCGATGGCTCAAGTTCAATACACTCATCAGCATTCAGTGATTGTTGATATTGAAGGTCAATTCCCTTCACTGCTTTACTGAGATCATACTCGCGACGATGAACGATTAATTTCCCTGAACGTCGCCAGTGAAAATCGGCTAAATCATCCTGGTCTAGCCATTCCTGCATCACCTGACGGCTGAGTAACGACAGGCGCAGAATATGATCGCCGTTGACCTTATTCGTCTGGCTATTACAGGCCTGTAGAAATTGCAGCAACCAACGCCATTGGTCAAATGACAACCGCAAACGCATATTAAGCGGTGAGCCGGTTTTGCCCATCCATTTTATGCCCTGAAGGGGCACGCCACGATCGGCAAGCGGAGCCACATACCTATAACTAAGCTGGCCACCATTGGCGAAACTGGTGGCCTTACCCGGCTGTGGATCACGCTCCAGCAATTGTACCTGGTGACCATGTTTAATTAATACATAGGCCGTTGTTAATCCAATAACACCGCCACCGATAATGACAATACGTTTTTTCATAGACTGCTATATTCGCCGCTGATAAATGCATTGGCGTTATGTCAAAACATTTACCCTAACTGCGCAATTGACTTTTTATTTTCAGGGTATAACTCCAGGTTAATGTCGTGCATCTGTTGACGCAGCTGTTTACAGAGAAAATCGACAAATTTTTGTGCGATCGGGCTTAGGGAAACATCCGCCCGGCGCAGCAGGCAAAGCGTGATCGTGATTGGCGGTGAAATGGGGTGAATCATCTCAGGCACCAGGTTATGTCGGGCAGAGAATATGTCGGTAATGCTGCACCCCATGCCGCGTTTCACAAATTCGGTCGCCATGTAATAGGTCTGTACGTTCAGACGGGTGGTCGAGAAGTCACGGCGCGTCGCAATCGCCGCAGAGAGTGAATGAGGGCCAGGAGAGATCCAACGCTGCTGGTCTATCTCGTCAATAAACACCACTCCCCGACGATATTCACGATCCACGTAGACCAATGGCACCTCGGCAATAGCGGTAGCAACGATTTCACCTTGCTGAACAGGTTGGAGCGTCAGGGCCAGGTCGATCTCGCGTAAGTCCAGTTTTTTGATCAGGGTCTCAGTGTGCTCGGTGGTGAGTGTCATCACCAGATTGGCATTTTGTTGATAAAAATCGGTGACGATTTCCGGTACCAGGCTCAGGCCAAGACTCGGCAGGCAACCGAGGGTGATTTTGGCGCGCGTATCCCGAGCCAGGTTGTCGGCGAGCAGGCGCAAGTTATCCAGATCCTGATAAATATTCTGCGCTTTTTCAAACAGCGCCAGCGCCTCGCTGGTAGGAAGCAGTTTGCCACGCACGCGTTGAAACAGTTTAAAACCCAGTTTCTGTTCGGCGTTTTTCAACGTTTTACTGGCAGCAGGCTGGGAGATATTCAGCGAATCTGCCGCTCGGGAAAGTGTGCCGCAAGTCATCACGGCGTGGAAGATTTCCAGGTGACGTAGTTTCATGATGAGTTAACTCAGGGTTATAGAGATCAGATAAAAAGTCATTTTCAATTAACATAGAATTAACACAAATTTAATCACCCATCATCACATTAGATTCTCGAAACAATATTTCGTGTACTCGAGCACCCTCTCAGGTTTAAAGCCAACAATGACAACGAGGGGGATATTTTCTGAGCAGGTTCAAATGTACCGACCAGAATGGAGGTCGGTCTTATTGGCTTTAAGGAGTTATATGAGTGACTCAACCCTCTCTCACAACCCGATTACCCAACGAAATATCACCAGAAAAAATATCATTATCGGCCTGCTGCTGGGACTGTTTTTATTGATCGCATTTTGGTGCCATGGTCAGCCTAATAATGAACTGGGATTATTGGCTTTTACGCCGCTGGTGGCACTCGCATTACTGTCGCTTATTGGCGTGGATATTGTGCTGGCTGTGATATCGTCAATTATTATTGCGATGATTATGACCTCCACCAGCCTGCCCGAAATGGGCACGCTGTTGGCGAAATCTACCGGCTCTTTTATCGCCACCGTGGGGCTGATTATTATGCTTGGCGCCGGGGTGGGCGAAGTCGCCACCCGAACCGGTGCAGCGGTAGAACTGGTTAAATTCGTGGTTCATCGCATTGGCCTCTCCAGCCAGACGCGGGTTAAATTGGGTATCGTCATTTCTTCGATTCTGATCTGCGGCGCGCTGGGCACTATGGCTGGGGGCAACGCGATTATCGTCGCGGTGATTATTCCTGTGGCTGCTGCGGTGAGGTTGACTCCACCGACGGTGGCGGCACTGATGATGACCGCCGGTTCCATCGGTCTTTTTACCGGTCCGTTTACCCCGAGTACCGTCACTATTTTGAAACTCGGTGGGTTGAGCTATCCAGACTATCTGTTGTACGTAGGTCTGCCGATGAGTGCCGTCACCTTGCTGGCGGGTTGGATCATGTCAGGGCGCATTCAGAAAATGACCGAAGGAAAGCTGCGTTATGAGGTCGACCTTGCTGAAAAGCAGCAAGAAGAAGAAAACACCCCCCAGGCCCGACGCAGAAAATTGAGCGCATTGGCATTCGCTGCAACCATTATTGTGATGGCAGTCATTGGCGTAGTCATCAAGGCCGGTTTTAGTTTTGCCATTATCGTTATGTTGCTGGTGGCGCTGATTACCGGCCTGGTGGGAGGGCTACGCCCGACAGAGATATTACAAGCGCTTTATCACGGCTGTGGTCGCCTGGTGTGGATGTTTATTCTGTACTGGTTGTATAACCCCATTCTGGAACTGATGGACGGGCTGCACGCCTATCAGGGTCTGTTGGACTACACCCGGCCGCTGCTGGAGGGCATATCTCCTGCCTGGCTGTGCTTTACTATTTTCGCCTTTAATATTATTGGCCACGTGCCCGGTGCCGCGGTCGCCCAGATGACGTTTACGCATAAGATCTTTGGCCCCATGCTGATGGCCGCCGGGGTTCCGCCGCAGGGGATCACTGCCGTACTGCTGGCGTCATCGCAAGTGGACTGGTTTGGCCCATTCCCTTCGTCGGATATGTTTGGCCAGATGGGATTGGCGCAGTCCACGCATTTGAAATATATGCTCTACAACGGTTGGGCGGTGGTGTTCGCCAATATTATTCTCTTCGCCGTGTTGTTCCAGATCCTGGTGTAAAAGGCGGTTATAGCGGCCTGAGTGATTTCATGCCGCTAGGCCAACCCAACGGTGAAGCGTAGAATGGTCAACGACAATACCGCATTCTGCCATCATCCATGAGACACAACCTATAAGACTTAGGCTGCTTTATTGCTGTTTTCCGTCACTCATAATTAATCACAAATGTCGCATCCGCATTCGCAATGCCCGGCTGTGGATCGTTGGCAATGGCGATATAGTTGGCATAAAAGACCATTGTTGCATCGCCATTTGCATCGGTCGCCATTTCCAGGCTTGCCTGATCGAGCGGCAGCCGGGTGCGGTTGCTGTCACGCAGTTCCAAAGCAATATGGGTTGCGCTGCTGCTGCCATTCAGCGCCAACAGCTCACGGTTACTGGTGGAAGCGGTGCCTGAAAAGGTGATCGACGCTTTACCACTCCCTGGGCAGCCCATCAGTGACAGGGAAAACGGGATCTCACGCGACGTGTCCCCCGCATTGCGGATCTGCTTGGTTGCCCAGGTCCCCATATTGACGGTTTTGTCTACATCACCCGGTGCTGCAATACAGGTTCTGTCCACAATATTACCGGTCAGCTGTATGTTGATCTCACCCAACGCGGTATCGGCACGTGCGCCCCCCACCAGCAGGTATGCGGCCAGCGTCAGCAGGCCGAGTTTTTGCATACTTTGCATCGCGTTATCCTTAGTCATAGTCCACACGCAGGTAGCCGCGCGCAGTAAAAGGCCCAGTCTGAGGCTTGACGCCCGTTACGCTCACCGGTACGGCGGTGATAGTCACGTTGGCTTTGGCCGCATCATCCAGTTGGAAACCGAGCTTGCTGGTCGCGTCATTGGGGATAAACACCGGGCCACTGCCGGTACCGCTTGACACCTTGAAGCCAAGATCGGGGTTATCCGAAACCATGATATCGCCGGAGTTTTTTTCGGCTTCCAACCGCAGGGTGAGATAGGCCTGGGCGTCAACGTTGGTGCACTTGATCGCCACAGATTTTGTTTGCGGCGTGACCCTTGCTGGGCTATTACCCGCGCCCGCCTGGCTGAACAGTGTTGAGGCTATATCACCAAAATCAAACTGCACTATCTGCCCAACGTTGAGCTCGCAGGTTTGTGGCACATTAATCTTGCCACTGTAACTGATGGTATAAACCGGGGTGATCAGTGGATCCGCATTGGTGGTCGTCACATAAACGGTAAACAAGGTCTTTCTGGGGATTGCCACCATATTGATAAACGGCTTGGTGACCCTCAGTCTGAAGACCAGTCCACCGTCCAAAACATCGAAAGTCTGATTGATCGGAACGCGGATGTCCGCCCCCATTTGGAAGTAATTCGTCGGGGGATAGAACACTTGGTCACCGTTGTTACCATGATCGGTGATTTGCATTGCGCCTTGCAGGTAATCATTAAGCTGCAAGTACTTATAATTATCGATGGTTGCCACTACGGGTAAATCAGTGACATAGCTGCGCATGGTGGTTTCGCCCGTGGTTCCCGGTGGACAGATAGCCCTGACACCGACCAGACCGCTATATCCAGTTAAATTGACAACCTGACCGACTCGATTATTGGATGCGCTAAAAGCATTCGATAAATCATAAGGGAGATCTTTAACGCCACCGACCGGGGCGCACACCTTGGCATAGGCCGGAGCGCCTGCCACTAGCAGCACCGCCCCGGCAAAATACATTTTGATATTCATTCTGCTTTTCCTGGCTTGTCGGTTAATGACAGGTAGCGGTGGCGGCCATGACAGCCTGCTTCAGGTTTTCTTTAGGCAGCGAGTAAGACGCGTTACACTGCGAGCCTGCATCCTTGCCCCATGAGATCAGCAACTTGCCTTGCAGCGGCAATCCGCTCATATAGAGCTGCCCATCTTCGCCCACCATACTGGTCGTTCCGCTGGTTTCCTCACGCACCACCGCGCCAAAAGGCACCAGGTTATTGCCACGCTTCACGGTGAAGAGTGCACGAACGCCAATGCGCGGATCGAACGTTGCCCGGACCAGCGCACCTTCGGTAGGCACCACGCTGGCAACGTTGTCCGTCATATCGGTGTGTTCGTCCATCGAGTTGGTATCCAGCGCGATGCGGTTATAGCGATAGTTTGAGGCATAAGGGACTACCGCGTAACCACGCCAGTCGGTCTTCACGCCGGTCTGGTTTTCCACTCTCACGCCAGCAGCGCCAGGGGCTTTGATCAACACGTTGGTATCGCCCAACGGCTGGCTGAAGGTCACGCCATCGGCATGCCCTACTACCCCACCGGCAACCTGCCAGTTCAGATCGTGCTGGCCGCTGCCATAGCTATAACCGAGGCCAAGGGTATTGTAGGTGCCCTGCCAGTTGAGGTTGGCATTGCCCCCGGTCGTGCTGCCGCTGTTCTGGGTCACACTGTAAGCCAGGTTACGCCCTTCCAGTAAGGTGCCGCTCAGCCCGGTCCGCCAGGTATTTTTCCCATCGGAATCATGGCTGGTTGCGACGGTGGCATAGGCCCGGTCCAGAACGGAGTCTGTCGAATAACTGCGGCCAAACAGCACACTGAACGGTATCGACACGTTGAGCGACATGATGCGGTTGTTCGCGTTGGTATCCAGCGTTTTGTTCCAGGAGAAGCCGAGGGCATAATTGATCCCGCGCCAACCGCTGGAATACCCGAGTTGATACAGGATGTTGGTCCGGTTGGTCCCCCAGTAAGTCTGCTGGGTGCCAGATAGATACAGAGAACCATACTCGCCCAACGACTGGGTGATATTGGCCTGGAAATTCTGCTTCTTGTTGTAACGCAGGTTGTAATAGGTGGCAACGATCGGTATTTTGCCGTAGTTACCGTCAATCTCCAGCTGGTTATCGTACCCTTCCAGTTGCTTATAGGCGACATCACTCAGCGTGTGGAAGCCCTGGGTGGAATAGCGATACCCCAGCACGCGGAAGTTGGTACCGTATTCATTGAGAGATTTGGCATACAGGAAACGTATCGACTGCCCGTCATAGTTGCTGTCATCCGCCAGCTTGCTGTGCGCATGGGTGGCATCAAACGAGATAGCTCCCCAACTGCCCAGGTTTTTGCCGATCCCGATGGCCGCAGAGGCGTAGCGTTCCGCAATCTGCCCACCGCCGTACAGGGTATAGCCGTTCGGCAACCCGCCAATCAAGGTCACCTGGGAGAACGCAGGCTCGGACTGTTGGTTATTACCGCTACGGAACTTCCCTACCACCACGTCATACTTGAATCGGCCTTCGCGCAGCAGCATCGGCACGGTAGAGTAAGGCACCGTAAACACCTGATTGTTGCCGTCTCTTTCCGCAACGGTCACTTCAAGGTCACCACTGGAGATACGCGCGTTCATGTCGTCAATCACAAACGGCCCCGGCGGCACGAAGTTTTGATAAATGACAAACCCGTTCTGGCGGATGGTGATTTTGGCATTGCTTCTGGCAATCCCACGCACCGTGGGGGCAAACCCCTGCAAGGCATCCGGGTACATGCTGTCGGTAGAATACAGCCGCGCCCCCCGGAACCCCGTACTGTCAAACAGGCTATTGTCGGTATTACTGTCCCCCATCACCAGGGTGCTTTTCAGCGGAATAATGGCACGCTGAACAGAGGTACCGATGGATGTCCAGCGGTTGTAAGTATTGCCATCGGCCCCCGTGCTGTGGCTCCACGAACTGTTGTTACGCAGACGCCAGGTGCCCGCATTGGCACCACTCTGCAGGTTCAGGTAATAGCTGTCTCCGCTCGAACCACGGTTGCCGGAAGCGTTATAGTTCAGCAATACAGCAGGGATCCCTTCGTCCCACTCTTCCGGTGGAATATAGCCGCGCACCGTGTTAAGCAGTGAAGCCTGCGGTATGTTGATGGTCAGGCGTTGGCGCGCAAAATCAAACGTGACCTCTGAACCGGTGACCTCTTTCAGCAGATCCACACAGGCTTCAGGCTTGAGTTTGCTCAAGTCAGGATGGGCGGCAATATTCACACCGATGCGTTTCAACCAACGCTGATCCATACAGGGTTCGAGCCCGCCAGCCGCAGGATTGACACTCGCTCCACGGGGGGCAGCAATGAAATTCATATCCTGGGTAGCTATCAGCTCCTCGTTGACAATAATATCAACGCGATAGGTGCCCGGAACCTGGTCGGTGCCTTTTTCAAAACGCGAAAGATCTGAGACTTTAGCCACGTCATCAGATAAAAATCCCGTGTTGAAATAGCTCTCAGCTGAACTCATGCCGGAATAAAGAATGGCCATAAGCGCTGCGGCCAACGAGCTAAAATGGGGCATCTTGCCCTTTGCTTCAAAAATGTCACGTCTAACTGACCTTTTCATCATTGCCTCTATAATCTTCCGCTGACAAAGAGCTCTTCTTTACTGCGTGACACCATTCTGTAGCGGTGTCAGTGAACCGTAATCATTGACGGCCTGGAACGAAATGCTGCCTGAAGCACCAGCTGGAACCGCCGCCTGCGCACTGTCCATTGGCGGGACCATGGTGTTAGCCAGCTTCTTGCCGCCGACGGTCAGGTTGACCATAGAGATGTAATACGGTGATGGGTTAGTGATATTCAGCGTTCCACCAGACAGCTTAAACCGCACGTGTTTAAGCGCTTCTTCCGGCTGAATAGGCAGGCTTTCCGGGCGAACAAACAGCTTGATACGCGACAGGATCGCCAACTGAAGGACGTTCTTCCCTTCGATACTTTGTTTATCCACCGAGGGAATAGATTTTACGTTCAACCAGAAAACCGTCTCGCGGTCATTCGGCAACGGCGGCCCGGCGTAAATAATACGTAACGTGTTTTCACTCTTCGGTTCACTGACAAACAGTGGAGGAGTGACAACAAAGGTTTTTTCCTTCTGACCGTTGATGTTTTCAACCCAGGCGTTAACCAAATAACGGTTTTTTGCATCCGAGTTATTCAGCGCTATCGAGGTCTGCTTGGCCAGGGCGGGGTAAATGACGCGCGTTGCGCCCAAGGCGATGCCACCGGTCCCTTTGGCACTGAAGGCTGCCATAGGCAACACCATAGCTAAAGACATGGCGATAGCTATCGTACATTTAAAAATCTTATTCATAACGATGGTTATCCTTGTATTTTCTATTAAAACAATAAAGAAATAAATCGACGTGCATCCATCGTCAGAGAGGGTATTTCCAAATTTGACCATTCTGAAAAAAGCAATGGAAAGTGAGAAGACCAGAGGCGCTTAAAATTGTTCACGACTGTTTATACAACCTGTTAAAACAGTCATCTCTGCGGGTGTATAATTACGCCCCCCGTCATCGTTAATTCTCTGAGAATGAACAACAATGCATAATTCGTCCTTATTTCGTCATTGTTTTGTCAATGTTAAAGAAACAGCCTCATCCATGAGGCTATAATCATCCGTGAATAGCTAGCAGTCAGTGATTAGTTGTACTGCATGATGAAGGTCGCGTCAGCATTCGCCTGACCCGCGGTAGTTGTAGCTGCCGTTGCTTTATAACGCGCGACGAATGGCAGGGTGTTGGTACCGTTGATCAGCGTCTGTGCCGCAGAGAAGCTTGTACCGTTTGGCGTCAGCGCAGTAGAAGTGCGGTCCAGAATTTCAATACCTACGCCAGTTGCAGTGGTGGTGTTGGTTGAAGAAGCAACCGCCAACAGATTTGGGTTGCCAGCAGTAGCAGCACCAGAGAACGCAACGGAAGCGTTAGTTGAAACTTTGGTATCACAGTCATTCAGAACGATGTTAAACGGGGTATTAGCAGAAACGTCACCAACAGCAGTGAAAGCTGCGGTACGGTACTGGCCCAGTTTAACGATCTGGTCAGCAGATTCGGTGCTTACTGCGCAAGCTGCGTTTACCAGTGAACCCTGGAAGTGAACTACGCCACCAGGTACGGTAACTGGAGCAGCGAAAGCGGCACTGCTTGCCAGAACGATGGTAGCAACCAGAGAAGAAGCGATTGTATTGAGTTTCATTAAAACATCCTTAAATTAACGATAGTTAAGATAATTAACCAGTCGATCCCTGACCGGAACTATCAAATCCTTTAAGTCTTATATAGATTTTCCCTCAGGAAAAACCATATAAGCCGGTAATAACCATGCATCCTTGAATGATTATTTATAAACACTAAAATAAATATAAAAACAGTAAACACGCTGACTTAATCTATACGCTTAATAATTTTAGTTGCATTAAGGCGGCAAATTTGAGTGCCCATTAGCATATCAATGTCACTAGGCGAACTAACGCAGGCAACTTGAAGTATGACGGGTATAGATGGTGTTCCGCTGCGTCATCGCATCGGTCTGTTCGACAGTATATTTTTCACAATCTGGTAGTAATAGATTTAAAAGTTTTATTAGCCTCACTAAACGATAAATAACTCATCTATTAGATAACAATGAAATCACTGCGCAACAATGTCGGCAGCCCAACGCAGGCCACTGAATATTTTTCACATGGAAGTATTAACATACAACATCATAAATAGCCTTCCGCTCAGCCACGGCTTAGTTTAACAGGATTAGATGACACTGTTACCGTAAGAATGGCGTTATTATTAAATCTCTCTATCCATGTTCGGTTAAACCGTGCCATTTATTACGGCATATTTATCAGGCAATAATAATATACAATGAATTTAAATCTCATTGTTAATGTCTGGGTGGTGATTGCTTGTTAACCTGAGACAAATAATACCTGCGATAACTTCTTAGTGTCAATATTGTCCAATTCTTCCTGATTTCATATAATTACATTATTATTCAATGAGATATCTTTGTTTTTTAAAAATATCATAAGGCTATTCTTATTATTTTTAAGATTTATTACCCACAGTTAAGCTCTGATTATTTATTCATTTCTAATTTTTTATATTAGTTAAAAAAATTAACATAGCATTATTATCTAATAAAATTAAATTTAATGGAATTATAAATCATTTATTGGGTATGAAGGGGTGAAGATCAGTGATGTAAAAAACACGCCAAGGAAATAATCCATTGTTTATATTGAAATTTGATGGCCCAGGCAACTGTCAGGGCCGACTGTCACTGTCTCAGACAGCGTCTTAACTTTTACCCAGAAGATACGGCCAGGTTCATTAACTGACGTATTCGCGGAATAGCCGAAACTGCTGTTGCCAGCAGCAAAATTCAGGTGTTCGCTATAGTCTTTGTTGAACAAGTTATCCATATAGTCGGCATACCACAGAAGCATTTCCCGGCGTCTATCCAGATATTGGGCGTGGTTGTACGTTCCCCGGATGCTGTTCCTATCGACGTGAGCCAGTTGGGTTTCAATCCAGGCAGTGTTATAGCCCTGCTCGTGCAAGATGGTGCTCATGGTGTGGCGGAAGCCGTGGCCGGTTGCCTTGCCGTTATAAGGAAGCCGACAAGTAAACGCGGGCGTTGGCTGACGAAGGAAGAAGCTGCCACGCTGATCAAATGCATGCCAGATAGCTTTAGGCATATTGTCGTCTTTGTGCTGGCTACCGGGCTGCGGCGTTCAAACATTATCAATCTGGAATGGTCGCAGGTCGATATGCAAAGAAATATACCCCCACGGCTAAGAGCTTTTCTTTTCCAGCTATACGATATTTCAGACGCCAGTAACGGGCACCAGTCGGATTAACGAGCAAATATAAGCCACCACCATCAGAAAGTTTGTAAGGCTTGTCCTTGGGCTTGGCAGTGTCTACTTGTCGGGCGTTTAGCTTCATTGGGGGTACCCCACTTTATTGAACCTGGACATACCACCAAACATACCCCCACATGCATGTAGATTTCGGTAGAACTTAGTAGACGTTGGGATACGGTGATATCAGCTGTAGCAGGCAGTATAAGGGGGTTTAGTAGATTTTAGTAGACGTTGGGAGAAGTAGAAATCCCTACAGGGCTAGATAATAAACAATAATTAATTGTTTTAATTGATTATTTTTAAGTTCAATTTAACCACATGCCCCCAATTATGCCCCCAAATGCTTTTGCGACCGTCAATATTGCTCGTTTTTCACTCTAACATGCCACCTAGGGTAAAACCTGCTTATCCTCATCAACCAATTCCACCTCTGAGATCCGTCATCGTCCATTTGGGTACATACGGGATAATCCCGCATCATGGTGAAGAATGCCCCCCCCCGGTTGTGATTTCTTATTGTAGGATAGATGGAACCTACATTAAGGAACCCTCCAGCCATGAGAATGACCAGCCGCAAAAAAGAGATATTGAGCTATTTCGAACCGGGTAGCCTTGAATGGGTAACGGGTGAGATTGGCCCGCCACCTTTCGACGTGTCTGGTGTGGCCTATCTGCTCCACGGTACAACCTCTCTCGATAGCCGCCACCAGATCGAATCTACCCGGCGAACGCTGGAGGCAATGACTAAAGACGGCCTGTTAGAAAAGGTAATCAGCTACGAGCAGCGGCAAGACACTACGCAATCAGGTGACGGCGCGGGTGTTTGGTGTAATTGCTCCCGTTATGGCCTGCCCGGTTCCTGTAATCTGCGGCGTGATGATGGCGGGAGGCGTGAAGCGATCGAGGGTGAGGCTGTGCGGGTAGAATAGAGTGGGTACGATATCACGCTGCCACGCTATCGGTATCCGCTCAGATAGTACCGATCTGGTGGATACCAAAGTGGATACCTCGCGTTTGGATACCAACCGATTCCCCGGTACGCGCCTTAAAGCATGCCTTTTCGCTGCGTACCTACCTGCGTACCTCTGCTATGCGTACCGTGGTTGCCAATCTGAAACCCTCTTTTCGGTGGCAACCAACCTGGCAACCTCACATTTAGCAACCAATATCACCCCTTGGATCGCCCCCGCTTTTGTTGGTTGGTGTAAGCGTCACCGACCTCTTTAGCCGCCTGCTCTATAAGCTGCGCCGCCATAACGTAGTTTTTCGCCCTTTCGGCTTGCTCAAGCATCCGATCAAGCGACCGCAACCGGCAAGCCTTATGGGCTATTGGAATATCAGCGATTTCGTTCTGGAGTCTTTGACGGGTGAAGTGGAAAAGCTCAATCCACTTCTGGCCCAGCTTCTTACCATTGGCTTTATTGGGGTCGTGTGATTCCACCTGCTGACGCGTTATGTTCAGGTTGAATTCTGCCTGTACAGCCTTAACCACTTGAGACGGCGTATCAAAACAGGCAAGCGCCTGAACAATGAAAGCCTTAACCTCTGTTGGTAATGTCGCCATTTATCGTGATTCCGTCATACTCTGTCAAAAGTTTAAGCTGATTTTAGCACGCCCCCTGTACTTGGTTCGCATCATGAAAGTGGGTTTTCGGTGCGAACCTGTGTGCGAACCTCTCCCCCGCGAACCAACATTACAGGCGTGAATGTCATCAATCACCAAAAGCGGCAAAAATCACTTTGTGATACATGTCACATGTTTTAGGGGGTGCGCTCCCCGCCAGGCCGCATTCCACCGTTTGAAAGCGTTTTTAGCTCCCTGATATTTCTCTATACACAAGCAAAAGTATGTTGGTTCAGTCGGTTCAGTTGGTTCAATTTGTAAAGATGGTTGTTTTATATGACTTTATTTTCAAAAAGTGAACCAACACAAGGCCGTTTTGAACCAACAAAGAGGGTTTTCGTGTTGGTTCAGTGCCATAGCCCTACGCCGATCATTCCTTAGGCGCAACTCCACCAGCCAGGAAAGAAACTTCCACGCCGTGATTTCATACGGTGGCCCGGTTATGTCTCCCGGTAAATTGCCAACATCAGCTATGTATAACGCTGTTATACAGTAGTACACTGTATGCCTATCAATTGGCTATCGAGGTGTGAAGGTGAGCAAATCCAACTTAGTGGCGTTCCGGGTTCCATCTGATTTACAGGATGCCTTTAATCAGGCCGTGGCGGCATCAGGTGGCGATAAGTCGTCTTGGCTGGTCGATGCCATCAGAAGCAAATTAAATCGCCCTGTGGCTGATTCTGATAAGCGTATATTGGCGCTGGTGGAACGAATGGAAACGGCAGCGGCGGCGCTGATTGTCGGTAAGTCTGGCATTCCTCTGCACCCATACAACGAAAAGGCCGTAGTTGCCATTGTAGCCCAGACTATCGGGGAAGGTTTGGACAATGGCCGGATCATCGCTCAACGGCTGAATGATGCCGGTTATCAGACCAAAGGCGCTAAGGCATGGGATAAGGATATTTACAGCGCCTGGAAGCGACAGGGCAATAACGCCAGCCTGATTACTGCCGCACTGGCTTGATAGTCACGTATGCCAAGCGCATTTTTGCGCTATCGAGAAAATCAATGAGTTATGGTGTTGTTGTGATACTGACCGTGCGAATTATTCATGCTTTGAAAACAGATACCGCGCCATAACCAAAACGATCCCAAAAACCTCTGCGAGTGTACCGCCCATAAAGAGATTAATAACAAAATCACTGAAATGAAGTAACCCTGCGCCAATGCAAATGAAAATACCGTTCATCACAACAAGCTGACCAATCAAAATCCCGATGAACCATTTGGCGAAAATCTTTTTGAGCTTTATATCTGTTTTTAAGTCTTTAGTTTTTGCTCGCTGGTGGGCTTTGGCTGGGTCTTCGTCGTTGATGTAAGAAAGCTGGGTAACCTTAGGAGAGGAAACGGCGGCAGGCTCACCTCTGGCTTGCCTTGCCGCTTGCTGGAGTTCCCTTATCAGTACTTCTTTTTCACTAGGTTGCATAGGGGGTTAACGCAACCCTAACTTGCTAAGCCTGAACCTTATCGCATCGTCAGAAACACCAAAATAGGAAGACATCATTACAGGGGAATACTTGGCTGCTGCTAATCGCCTAACCTCTTTTTCTGGCATTAACAGACAGGCTGCGAACTGATTAGCGAATACTTCCTCTGGATCAATCCCCTTGGATGAAAGCTTGTCACGATAGTCGATAAATTCATATTCCAAAGACGTACCGTTTTCTGTGCGCCGAATGTAATGACCTAACTCATGTGCGCATGTAAAGCGCTTACGAACATTACTATCGTTCTGATTCAAGATTATAACGGGGTCTTGTTCCGCTTCTTTCAGTAAAGCGCCAGAAACTTCATTACTAATCTGAGTTTCAACAACATCCAGGCCTAATTCATTAGCAATCCACACGGGATCTACAGGGAACCCTCGATCACCCCAGACATTGCTTAAGAGGGCGTTTGCGGTTGTACGTGGCATAACTTTTCCTCCTCTGGCTGGTTTACGATTGGGTGAATTACGCTCTGTATTGTGCAATACAATCTTTACACAAACTGTGGTAACCGTCACTAGATATCAGTAAAGATCAGTAAGTATCAGTAGATTCCAGAATAACCCAGTAGATACCTGTAGAGCGGTCAATATCGTTTACCAGGGAGCCACACAACAATCATCAAATCGCCATGTAGCAAAGTCACCGCCTCGGCGCTGGCTTCTTCCACTGGTAGGCCGGTGCTACCATCCTCAGCCGGTGGCGTTCTTTGGCTGCCAGTGATGCCGCTACGTTGGTGCGGATATCCAACATATCTTTGCCGTTCAGTGTGAAGCCTTGCTGTTGCGCTGCGCTGATTAGCGTCAGTTCTATGGATTGGCGGTCTAACATGGCATTGCCTCCAGGTGGTGATCGGATTTACCCGTTTGAGCGTGACCATTAGTCACTCACAAATCAAAGCCCGCTAATTCTAACAGTCATCTGGTCGATTATCGGCGCAAATGCTTTCCAGTACCGTTCCTCAAGCCTGGACAGTTCCGATCGCTTACGCTCGAACGTTTCCCACCTCATGCCCTTTGGTTTGTAGAACTGGACAGGAGCCTTAAACAGGTTCATTAGCTCCGGTGTGTCATGGGGCCAGATTGCAAGGCGCTTACTTCTGATTAACCGGCGCATTCTGGCTAACCCGTCCTCGCTCTGGCTGGCGTAGCGAAGTCTCCAGCACTTACGGCAGGCGATATCTTTACGCCCGATATAGAGCTTTGCACATCGCTGGTGGCAGTGTGGGCATAGATACCAGTGCCGCACACCGTAACCGGCCTGAGTGGTTGCCAGTGATAGCGTGAACGAATGCCCGTTGATAGTGGCCGCGTATCTGTCGCCGTTCCTGGTGATCCACAATATCCCGCTTTCGGTTGTGGTGTGGGTGGCGTAGCCGTCTGGCGCATCTGCCAACCCCCGGCGCATATTACCCAGGTACGTTAACCCGATGCAGGGTAGCGCGTTTGTGTAGCTCCTGGTCTGCTCTCTCATCTGCATAGCCCCCAGTTCTTTGAATACGAAATAATATGAGTGTTTGTATAAATCGAAGATGGGTACCAGGGAGCGCCACCAGCGTGGGGGTATCGCAGGGCAGTAAAAAGCCCACCTGAATGGGCCTCTTTTTGCTTACTGCCATTCAGCATAACAGCTATCTATCAAGCCAATATTTGATTCTTTTGGTGAAGTCATTCTGTAAAGTAACCGGTAGAAGATATTTCACATAATTAATATCTTCCTGATATTCACCAAAAATATGACCGGGATTGGTTGATTTAGAATTACTCTTCATCTTTCCTACCAAATTCTTTATCCCATCATCATTAAGTGATAATGATTCACCTTCTTTTGTATAAAGTGTAGTGTTATCAACGTCCTTGACGCGAAATTCAGAAGTAATGCTGTCTTTAACGCGCTCGCTTATATCGCTGCCGCAATGTCTACATTTGATAGCCTCTGCCTTTACCATCTCAGCGCAGAATGGGCACTTGGCAAAGCCGTTATTAATTTGCTCCCGCTCCAGTGTTGCCACATCTTTCTTGAGTAGTAGCGAGTGGATTAGCGCCACAATGAACAACAAAGTTCCATAAACCCACCACAAGAAAACAGATCTACCCTTCCCGCTCGCGATAAATGCAGGGATAAAACCCAGCACAGCCGCAATGATGACTATCTCCACACCAATACCCCATTCATAAAAGTTTGTTACATGTTAGCAGACGTCTTAGTCATGACAATTCGAAAGCGTGAGATCTGGATAGCAAAAACCCGCCACGATGGCGGGTGATGTAATGGCGTCAATGGTGATTAGCTCGGAACTTTTCTGCCATAGTTATTTTTAAGAGCGTTACCGAACTGGCTCTGCGGGCTGATAACCTCACTAGTCAATTTACCCTCAAGCTGTTTTAACATCTGCTTATTACTCTGACTGAGCGCACTACTTAATTGGTCTGGCGTAACACCCTGAACATTGTAGTTCTGAGTGATATTGTTGTTCTGCTTAATCGAGTTTGTGGCGCTATTCGAAACGTTCTGCGCGCCAGTGCCGAAGCCAGGCTTACTTAACGTGGCGTCCATTCCGTTCTTTCGCAAGTTCTCCAGCGTGGCATCAAGCCTTGCTGATGTTTGTGCTGTCATAACCCTTTCGCCTTTTTCAAGCAACCATGTACCAGTCGAAGGAACTGAGTCTATGCCGCTGTGAGCCATGCCAACCAAAGAAATAGAGCTTACAGCCGCAGCCAATGGCTCTGCAAATGACGCAGCAGCGCCAGCAGCGGCAAGAGCCAAGCCTGGGCCAATAATCGGTATTGCTGCTGTTGATGCGTAAGCGTTCAGTTCAGCCATTTTCGCCATAGCCTGAGCATTTACAGAAAGCATTGAACTGGAAGATACTGCTGCCGTTTTTCCAACCACCAACTGAACGGCCTCATAAACTAGCCATTGGGCTGCCATATTTGTGAGTGCCTCAATGACAGCTTGCCCCATGCCGGTCGCCATATTCTTAAATCCATCGCTCAGGCTTTCCGTGCCTTGAAGCATTGCGGCAAGGTTTGATGATATGGCTGTTTCAGTAGCGCTGAGGATCGAGGTTGTAGCAGTTGTAACCGACTCATACAGACTTGGCACGCTGTTCATGTAGGACTGTAGCCCATTCTGAACACCCATCTGCCAGCTGCCGTTTAGCTGATCAAGCTGCATGTAATACGCCTGTTGCATAGCAAGGCGCTGATTAAGCGCTGCTTGTAATGCGTCGGTTTCCTGCTTGTAAAGGTCTCCTGATATTTGACCGGTTGTGCGCTGATTGGTAAGTTCCGTCTGCTTCTTCTGAAAGTCGGTAGATATCTTGGTTAGCTCTTGCTGGCGCTTTTGCTCCTTAGAAAGAACGGTGTTGCTGTTGAGACTGTTCTGAAGCATGGCTGCATCGTTTTGCAGGCCAGAAGAAAGCGTATTCTTGAAAGCGGTTAGCTTTTCAAGCTCCTTTCTCAGAGCAACCTGTTTTTCCAAGGCGGCGTTTTCTTGATACTTAGCCGTGATGCTTTCCTGGTTAGCAAGCAATGACTTTTGATCAGCAGTGAGTATCTTCTTGGTTTTTATATCAGCAAGCTGTTGCTCCCACTTGATAAGCGATTGCTGCGCTGCGCCGATCTTCTCCGTGGTATCGAATTGATTTTGCAGTGCTGATGATTGCTGATTGAGCTGATCAAGCAGGCGCGTGGCGGCATCCTCGGTGTACGCCTTGCCTTTTGGGGTCTTATTTTTATTTTTAGCCGCTTTCTCAGCATCTGCCAGCCTACTTTCCAACTGTAAGCGGCGTGCTTGATAATTCCCCGCTCCGCTTTCCTGTACAGCTTTTGGCTGGTTTTTATAAGCATTATCAAGCGCGGTTATTGCCTCTTTTGCCTTGGTTACTGCGTCGGCGTTATCTGATACTTGCTTGCTCAGATCCTTTAGATAGTTACCGCCTGCCGCTTCTTTTGTTGTTTTTGATAACTGTTCTTGCGCCTGAATGTAGGCTTTGACAGCCGGTGAAGCGTTATTTAGCATTTGATAGTGGCGCTCATTTTCTGCTGTCCACTTATCTAAACTAATCCCGACATCCCTTTGCTGCTTACGCTGCTGGTAGCGAACTACATCCTGATTATTTAGGTAATCGCCTCCAACTATCTCTTTGAACATTCCCCAGCCGCCAGATGCCCCGCTACCTGCGGCCTTCCAGAAATTATCCCAACCAGTCGCACCCTGGTTTAGTTTACTGGTTAGATCCTCAAGCTTCCCGGTTAGAGCTTCAAACGCTATTCTCTGCGCATCTGCAATATTACCGCTTCGCAAAGCTTCATCAGCCTGGGCTCTCTGTTCCACGGTCAGGAAGCCTAATTTATCGTCTAAATCATCAATGGATTTTCCGCCACTCGATGACAGTTGATTGAATAAGCCGATAACTTCATTCAAATCTTGGCCGCTGGCTTTTGAGTAATCGCTTGATGCCTTAATTACTCGCGGATACATGTCTGAATTAGAACTGAGAGCTTGAGTGAGAGCCCCTACTGATGTAACGGCATCGCCATATGAAACACCTAACGCAGACGCACCCTGAGCAAGCGCCCTTATCTGGTTAAGGCTCATGCCGCTGATATTTGATAGGCTGTTTGCTGCTTTATTTAAGGCTGAAACTTGTTTCTCTGCTGAATATAGCGCCGCGCCTAACAACCCAGCCGCACCCGCTGAAATGGTAAGCGGGTTAATCATGCCAGCAACGTAACCGCCCAAGGCTTTGGCTGCCGGAGCAATGCCGCCGAACATATCCTTTAGCTGCCCACCCTGTTGTAAAAGCACTGTGAGCGGTGCTTGCCCACCCTGCAGGCTGACAATAATGTCCGTCATTTGAGCGGGAACCATGCGCATTGCTGCGGCAGTCTGTTTGGCTGATATGCCGGTTTTGTTGAGTTGATCGCCAATCCCACTAATGGACTTCTGCTGACTAACCAGTATCGAATCAAAGCGCTTAAAATCGTCCTCGCGCAGTAACTTTTTATCAAAGGCGTCCTGAAGCAGTTTCCGCTGTTTGGATAGCTTCTCAAACGCCGCGCCTACCGGGTCAACCTGACGTAGCAGCCTGCGTAAACTCGCCGCCTGCTCATCTGCCGTATTACCTAGGCCGTCCAGTTCTTCACTGGCTAACTTCCCCTTGGTAGCCAGATATACAAGCGCATCACTCAGGCTCTCGGCGTCCTTTTTTGCCCCGGTGCTGTCAATGACGATGGCAAGGCGGGATGTTTGTTCAGTCATTCGATGCCCCCACGGTTTCAGACAGCGCCTTAGCCACCAGCCCACGGGCGATCACATGGATGCTCGGACAGATGCCAAGCGGGGATTTTTGTTTTTCTTGGCGCTGAATCTGTAGGATCGCTTCTATCTGGTCGCCAGACAAAAGAACAGGTTTCACGTTCGCTGTAGTTGCCATTCTTAATGCCTCACTGATTTTTTATACAGTTATCATTATTGCATAAGTAGGGATGATAACAATCAATGCTGCTAATTGTGGAATGGTAAATTGGCGATCCCATAGGCACTACGCAACCATAGCAATTGATAGCATGCCTCCTTTTACCTACCAGGCACTGCGTAACCTTAACATTTGCTAACAGGCGGGAGGGGATCGTAAGGTTTTTTATACCTCAGGTTTTATCAGGTTCTTGGAGGCCAAGTATCAACATCCTATAACTAATTGAATACACTATTTTATTGCTGTAACCCACATGGATAGCTGCTTGTGAACATTTGAATCTTAAAGATATTCAGCAACAAAGTGTTTTTTGGTTTGGCGCTCAATCCGCTCTCAATTGGCTTTAATCGGCCTGCGCACTGCGCAATTTTACTGCGCAATTTTTTTGTGCGGATTGCGCAGTTTTTGGTGTGAGAATTCGGGGTTTATTGGCGCTGGTTGGCGCGGGGAAGATGAGAGGTAAATGGCAGAAATCTGCCCTCTGTTTACGGCTTCGCGGTTTCTGCCGGTTGTTTCGATCTCTGCTGTGCTTCTTCCTGGTGCTCTGTCGATACCTCACCGCACGGCTGGCCGTTCAGGTCATAACGTGGGCCACCAGCGGACAGGGCTTTCATGTAGTCCGGGCGCTTGGTGTAGGCACTCAAGCAATAACGAATTTGGCTCTCAGTGATCGGCAAGTCCCGCGCCTTGGCATCGTTAATCAATGCCTCCTGAATGCCAATACTCAACGGACGGGCGGCCAGCCAGGGGAAAGCCTTTCGGCCAGTGCTCCGCCAGCTTCCCGATCTTCTTTCTGTTTTGGCTTACCTTGCCTGCTTACTTAGTGGTTTTTCCCACCTCTCCGGGCCGCTGTAGTGCCTCCACATGTTTGGCTGTGACCTTCAAATGGTTAGGTGCTGCGTCTTTCTCCGTGGCGCTGGTGGCCTTCTGTGGTGCTACTGATTTCTTACGCTTACCGGCAGACACAAAAACCCGGCCCGCGCCGGGTTGGTGAATAGTTAATTTGGGTTAGGTAGCTGCGGTTTTTTAACTGAAAGTACGATTTTTTCAGCATCAATCCTTGGAAGATCGCCATCACCAGACTTTTTGACAAGGTATGCGCCTAGTCTGTTTTCAATATACTCAGTTTGCATCCATCTCCGGAACTCACCAAGGGCATCATCTGGGTAGATCCAGGCATCCACTGGACCAGCTTTGTGTTGTGGGAACCAATCTGGATACACATGGGGGTGCTTTGTCCTTGGGCCATATTTAGCATCAAGACCATTTTTCTCCCAGTAACCAGACCAAACCCGACCTACGCTGATATCTGGGATTGCGCTAGGGCCAAAATTGAAGTTGTTTCTGACCATTTTAAGGGATAAGTCAGCCATCTCTCGGAAAACTGAGAAGTAGCCAAAAGGTATCTGGTCATTCATCAGCAGGCGCTCATGGAAACACTCCATTGCTCCGCGCCTAGGGTTTTCAGGGTCTATTCCAACACTAAGGAATATAAACCTACGGAGTTGTGAACCGGCTAGTTTTCTGAAGTTGTCAAGAGCTATGTCCCTGCCTGCCTGATTGGCTTCAAAAGCATAGTATTCAAGGATCGCCATGCAAACAGTATCTGGAAAAGCATTTGCCTCAATACCTTGGATAATTGTCTTTGTGAAAAGCTTCTGTAGATTTAACCCTTGCTTTCTTAAAAGAGCGTCAACAAATTGGCCTCTTGGCTTGCTGCGTTCCTCCTGCCAATTAGAAGTAAACCTGAGCAATGGGGCGTGATCTACACCACAGAGCCTTGCTAATCCTCGTAATGTTAAAAAAGGAGAGCCGTCATTCATAACGCCCATCTGCACGCCGTCAATGTCGGCTTCTTTTATGGGGTACAGCTCCAGTTCTATCTGTTGCCCAGAAAGCACTAAATTCAAATTATCCATTTGATATTATTACCTTTTAGGTGGTGCCTAACGTACATTTACCCGAATTGAATGAGCGACACGCGCTCCGGCGATTCCGCATTAGTACATCTACTGTGTTCTACAGACGGCTACATAGCCATATCAAAATGCTCGGCCTTTGATCAGTGACACAAAAAAACCTGCTAAAAGCAGGCTTCAGACTGCTGACTAACCCCACTTCTTCAGGTGGAGTTCTTCTTTTTTAGCGACCGCAGGTCGCGATCGCGATATTTTTCCATAACCCCGTCATTGGCGACTTCTGTTCGCCCAAGGCACCTTTCTGGCCTTCCCAAGACGCTTTCCACCACCGGTAAAGACAATAAAGAAGCGCCAGCAGCGCCATCTTTTTCATATTCTGCGCTGTGGCCGCCAGCAGGCACTGCATCTGCACTTTTGACAGGCCACGGAACCGCGCATATCGATGGCCATGGTGCTGTTTCGCATCCGCGAAGCTTCTCTCCACTGTCTCTTTGCGCCGCGCGTAGATTTTCTTGCCCCATTTCGTCAGCCGTAACCTGTTCGCTTCTTCTTTCGACGCCTCCCAGACGTGCCGCGTTATCGTTTTCTGCGCCTTGCTGTTCTGCGTACACTGTCCTCTCTGCTCACACCCTTGGCACACTGCCGGGTCTGAACGGTAATGCTGATAACCGTTACGGTCTGTCGTGCTATATATCAGCAATTCGCCTGCCGGGCACACATACACTTCCCGTGCCTCATCATACCTGAAGTGCTTTTTCTGGAAGTCATTCTGACCTTTGTGCGGTCTGCGATAGCCGGGAACCAACGCGAGACCCATTTCCTGTGTCAGATGGCACACCGCAGCGGTGAAGTAACCCGCGTCCACGCCCACCGCCACCGGCTCCAGACCGAAGCGCTCGACCTGCCGCTCAAGCCGTCCGATAAAGGGCTGGCTGTCGTGCACATTGCCCGGTGTCACATGCGTATCCAGGATGATGCCGTGCTTCCCGTCCACCGTGCGGTGGTCCAGATAGAAGAAGCCCTTCGGTTTGTTATCCCGGTGCATGAAGCCGCTTTCCGGGTCGGTGGTGCTGACTTTGGTGTTCTTAACGGCGACGCTTTCTGGCATCTTTTTTACGACGGGCAGCGGCTTTTTTTCGTGCTTCTTCCTGTCGGCCTCTACAGCAGCATCAAGCTGCTCCAGATATTCACTGACGCCCACCGGACGTTCTTCATTCACTGCCTTGCGAGGGTTGGCGTCAGCTTTCAGGTGGGTACTGTCGGTGTAAAGAACACGCCCGTTGGCCATGCCGCGGCTGAGAGCCTGTTCCACGATGTGGTCAAAAATCTGCTGGAAGACATCGCTGTGGTTGAAGCGGCGGAGGCGGTTCTGGCTCAGGGTCGAGGCGTCAGGGACTTTTTCGGTGAGGGCCATACGCAGGAACCAGCGATAAGCGACATTGACCTGTATTTCCTTGA
This sequence comes from Serratia sp. YWN4, assembly GCF_055790845.1. Taxonomy (NCBI): domain Bacteria; kingdom Pseudomonadati; phylum Pseudomonadota; class Gammaproteobacteria; order Enterobacterales; family Yersiniaceae; genus Serratia; species Serratia sp. YWN4. The sequence continues at coordinate 1,403,063 of NZ_CM147696.1, read as the reverse complement.
CCAGACGGCGCTCACTGGGGATACCGAAGAGATAACCCAGCAGCATCATTTTAATCAGGCGAACGGGGTCAATAGCGGGTCTGCCGTTATCAGGACAATAGAGATGAGCAACGGCGTCGCGGATAAATTCAAAATCGATGGCGGCATCGATTTGGCGAACCAGATGGTCTTCGGGGACCAACTCATCCAGGGTGATGGTTTCAAACTGATATTGCTGGGGAGAGGGTGTTTTGAGCATGGCAGTCAGTCCATTTTTTGCACTGACCTTATTAGATCAAAGTCCTGGCCTCACGGCCAGGACTTTGTCATCAATCTGAAACCTGCTAAAAGCAGGCTTATTCATATAGTTAGTTAATAATCAGCTTCAGATATAATTCAATAATCATCTATTAACTTTATTTGCCTGAAAAAATCCATCACCTCTTTATATCGGTACTGTTCCCCTCCCCGAATAGGGTTGGTGCCTGGAGCAGGTTGCGGGAACGGTGTGCCTTGTTCTTCCCATGTTTTTCTCCTGCGCCAAAAAGTGGTTCTCGATATGCCGCCAAGTAAGTGCTGGACAGCATCGCGAGTAATCAGTAACGGCTGAATATTTTGCTGATTCATTTTTATCTCCTGCTCAGTTTAAAAGCCCACCACAGCGTGGGCCTGGAGAAGATTAGCGATGAATGTTCGCGATAATATTACTGGTTACGGGAGAAATGGGCTTATTTGTTGGTTCAAAACAGCCATTTGTTGGTTCAGTGTTGGTTCAAAAACGGCACTTATGAAAAATAATATCCTTTAAAAACAGATATCTTTACAAATTGAACCAACTGAACCGACTGAACCAACATGTTTTTGCCTCACGTGTAGAAAAGTTATTCCTCTGGCTGGTCGCTCTCCGGTAGGTGGTGGATCACGTACACGTTAATCTGTCGCCCGTCGATACGCGGTGATTTCCGTTGAAAGCCTCTCCCACTGGCTGGCGGTGTCAGCATACCGGCCTCTGCCAGCGCCTTGGCGAAATGCTTCGAGTTGAACCCGCGCGCTATTTCATCCTCAAACGCTGCCGGGAACGTGTAGAACACCATGGCATCACAATCATGCTTCCCTTTGTCCCGGTACCCGGCCAAGTCACGTATAGGCAGGCTCTGCGGGTCATAGGGCAGCGGTGCGAACCGGCTCAGGCCGTAGGCATTCAGGAAGGCTTCAGTAGCCTCGATAATCTGCTGGTGCTCTTTGTTGCCGGTGCCGAACTCTCTGATCCAGGCGTTGAAGTTGTGCTGTATCGCGTCCCGGCACTCCTGCGCATCCCAGCCAGTTACCACACAGCCCAGCAACAACGCTGCTTCCAGTACGGCGAACCGCGCCGCCACCCGGTGAACCTGTTCGCCGTAGTCTGCCGGTATCAGTGAACGCCAACGGCTCTCCGCCTCTCTCACGGCGGCTATGGCCTGCTGCTGGTGGTCGGCAAGGTACTTGATCCAGAAGCGCCCGGCGGCCCCGTAGTGGCTTTGATAGGCATCTTTCAGGGCATCGGCATGTGCTTTGCCGTTGGCCGTGCCGTGGAACTGTTGCGCCTTCTCCAGTGGGATATTTAACAGGCGCACCAGTTGCCCCGCCTTCACCTTGCGGCCAGCGGTAGCAATGAAGGTTTCAATGTCCATTTCGCCGGTACTGAGGGCCACCGTGCGCCAACGTTTTAGATCCCGGTTACCGCCTTCCTTGGCCCCCTGGAGCTTGCCGACACCGTTAAACAGGGTGTAGGCCGATTTCGCCACGCTATCCGGGTCAGCGCCTTGGCCTACCTCATCGAGCGGCATCAGCCCGTCATTGTGTGCGGCAGCTTCGTTGGCGATCCCTAGCGCGGTACCGAACCAGGTTAAGCGCAGGGCGTCTGGTTCACCGTACAGGCTGCTGGCCAGATTGGCGGTGGTCGTCTTACCGGCGCTTGATTGTTCGTAAAAGTGAATGCCGAACCCGTCAACACCTGCCAGCCCAATGAGGGGGGCAGCCAACGCCGCACCGATCCCGGCCATCATGGAAGGGTTGCCCCGTGCCAAACGTGCCACCGAATCACGCCAGCTTTCCGGCGTTCCTTTGACGGTGTACCCAGCAGCGGCCGCACTGCGACCATTGAACAGCACCGGCCTTTCAGGTGTGCCGATGATTTCCCCATCAGGCATGATGTATGCCCCGCACTGCCAGCCTGTAGCCTGTGCCACGCGCCAAATCTCACGAGAGCCGCCACACTGTAGCCAGTCGGCCAGAATGGCCCTGAGGGTGTTTTTCGTGGTCACATTCACGCCACCCGCCTTGAGCGTTCGCCAGCCCTCCCGCTCGCCAATGTCAGCCAGGGGGATCGCGGCGGTGGTGGGGGTGCCTTCTCCCGCCGGTAACCAGCGGATAACCAGATATTGATCTTTGTCGTCCCGCCCGGTGCCGATCACTTCCAGCGGTGAACATAGCCAGCTTTCATGATTAATCACTTCTCCACTCTCTGTATCCACCTTCGGCGTTACCCAGAAAACGCCATCTTTCCGGCTGACTATGTGAGGCTTTAACGGATCGCGCTTGGTTCCGTCTTTCTTGCCGCCATCAATGGCTTTCAGTTCAGCGGCCACGCCCTCCCCCTCTGGTTGATACATGAATTCATTAAAAACACCTGTAGCGGCTTCTAGGCCGTTTTCCTTCCGGTAGTCGTCCCAATCGGCTTTATGCTCTGTCGGTGGCAATGATACCCAGCCAGAAACAGCGGCGGCCGCCTTCTCTGCGCCTATCTTCCCGCTGTTCTTCTTCGGCTTGCCGTACTCGTCCAGTTCACCCGGTAGGTGCCAGTCATTATCCCCGGCAATGATGATCTGCGCGGTTGGATACTTACGGCGCATCGCCTCCGCAACGTGTAGCAGGTTCCCGGCATCGATAGCGGCCACCGTCAGCGCATCAGGGCGCATCAAGTGAGCGGTTAAGGTGGTTGCCAGCCCTTCGGCAATAATCACCGCCTGCGGCTGTTCTGGCCCACCTGCCAGGGTATGGAATGCCCCACGCTTGGCCCCGTCCGTAACCTGCCGCTTTTCCCCGGTGGCGGTAATGGTCTGCGCTGCCGTTACGGTGCCGGTTTCATCGGTGAGGGCCACCAGCAAGCGGCCATCTGTCAGCATGGGGAAGGTGAACCCCGTCAGCCCTTTGGCGGTGAGATAGGCCGATTCACCCGGTGAAGCGCTGTTGTATAACGCTGTATAACACCGGGTAAACTTCTGGCGTTTCTGCTCCTGCTCTACGGCTTCGGCCTGCTGGCGCTCCACCTCCCGGCGCTGCTGGTCTGCGTCCACGGTGGCCCTACTCTGGCTGGTGGCGTTGTTGCCGGTTTCTGCTGCCCGGTAATCAATACCCAGCACGTCAGCAACCAACCGCGCCGCTTCGGTGGCGTCGCACTGGTTCACCTTCCGAACGAGGTCTAGGCCGTCACCCGCGCCGCACTGATTACAGAAGTGAGAACCGCGCCCGTTATCATCGAACCGGAAACGGTCGCGCCCACCACATGCCGGGCAGGCCACCTGTGCGCGTGGGCTGGCGGGAACGTCAATCCCCACCATCGGCAGCACATCAGGCCAGCGCCCCGCCGCCGCCTTGGTTACTTCGCGGATAAGGTCAATGTTACGCATCAAGCCGCCCTCCATTCCGTGCCAGGGTTGCGCCCATGTCGTTAACCATGCTCTGCCAGATTTGCCACCCGGTAGGCGTCAGATCGTTACCATCCAGGTATTGGCCAAACAGATGGATCGCCAATGGTTCCCACTGAGGGTAATTCTGCTGTAGTGCTTCCAGGTAGTAACTATCTACAAGCATACGAACCCCCGACACACCGCCTAGAATATTCACGCGGATAGACTGCCCACCCGCCTTGGCGTTGAAGAACTCGCCGCCGCTCTGCTGCGCTATACGGTTGTACAGCGCCGCCGCATACTGATTAGCCAGCGCATTAAGGCGAAAGTTTTTGGTTATCAGGTTCATCGGTTTAGCTCCCTTAGCACTGCCTTGTACGCCCTCATTACTGCGGGTGTCTTGCCCGTATCGGTGCTTTTCATCAACAAGCCAATGCGCCTGGATGCTGTGACATTCGCAGACAGCAACACGGCATCAAGTACCCGGTTATGCCTGCAGTATTCGAGAGTTAAGCTCGTAATGGTCAGCTTGGCTATCGCGCCACTGTCGAGGTAATCAATTTTCATGGTTTCCCCTCAGTGAGTTGTCGGCTCTGGTGGTAAGCCTTCGGTGTTTAGCTGCAGGATAAAACCATCATGCATTTCTGCCAGTGATGCGCGGCCCCAATCCGTCAGTTTCAGTAACTGGTCTATTGGGTCAACGTAAGCCATGTTTTGATAAACAATGCTAGCCATCCTCAAGCCTTCCTCTAAGCCGTGCTTCTCAATAGCTACACCCTCGATATTGATAGCTAGAGAACAGCGCTCGGTCATGGGGTAAATCGGCATTGATCCGTACTTACCGAGATAGAGAACAACCTTGTCAGTTCCGCCGTTCTCGTTTTCCACTTCGGCAACACCATTTTTTTCATATTGATCGCCGATGAACATGCACGCCACCATCCAGCGCCAAACAATCACCATCTGTTCATTGGAAGGATTAAACCAGCCGTTAACGTTGGCCGTGTGGATCACCGCTATCGCGCTAAATCCATCAATCGGCATGGCGTCAAACTCGCCTTCATCAAGACTGCGAATAAAAGCGGAATAACCCAACAATCGCGCAGGCAGGGAAGCGCATTCATCGTTCAGTGCTGTGAAGGTGATACCGTCTGGCTTGGCCTCTATGTGGAATAGGCCGGAAAAACCCGGTTTTTTGAGTTTAATCACGTCGCTCATGCGGTCATTTCCCCCTGCTGTGACTTAACTTTGATTGCTGTAATGGTCAGATCGGTAAAACCGTAATCCCGGCCTACCGCTCTTGCTTGCTCAACGGCATTGGTTGGATCGCTGGCGCTGCCTTCCCATACAAGGTTGAGAGGGCCACCAGCCCCATCAACAGCGGTAACGTAAACGCGGCAACGGCGCTTGCCTGTCATGGCTTGAATGCTCACTTCCCACCCTCCCGCTGCGCCTGCTCTTCAATCAACCATGCCGCCACATCACCAGTGAGCCTGGCTAATAACGCGGCAATGGCGGTAATTTCGCTTTCAACCAATCGGTGAGGGAAGCTTTCCATCATGCGGCACACGATTTCGGCTTGATGCGCTCTTTCTGCTGCCTGTTCCAGTGTGATTTCTCGGATCATGATTTACCCTCCCGGCGGTCGCGCATAACGTATTCAGCCAGTTCGCTCTCTGCTTCTTCCATTGCCTCTGGCACCAACTCCAGCAACGATGTAACAGCGCCAATCAATGACACATCGCTATCTGTTCCCGTTGCGACTTCGAGCCAAGCACCGAGAACGGCCTGCGCTTGTTTCACGCGACAACGGGCATCAATGAGTTCTAACTTGTTCATGCTGCGGCCTTCCTGCGTCTGTTGAACGTTGCGCTTAGCCATGAGTTACCGCCTTTTCTTCCAATCCTTCAATTTTGCTGGTTGTGTGGATATCATCCAGCCACACATTAAGGTCAGCACGTGCGGCAACGTCTGCGATATTGGGTAGAACATCGCTGATAACGTAGCTTGATATAGCCTGAATGCGCATGAGACGGTTATGCGTTTTTACTGCCGGCGTGTCACCCTCGACCGCATTGGCGCTGGCAATCACAGTATTAAGGTGCTGGCTAATCTCGTTATAGGTTTGAGAGTCAAGCGCGTTCACGCTCGGCAGTTCGTTTAGCGTAAAAAGATTATGCTGTTCGCAAATAGCCCCCTCTAACAGGTAGATAAGTACCTCTAGGTATTCATTTCTGCCATCTGAATTGCTGTTTTGTACATCCCTCATCAATTCAGCCAGGGAAATTAATCGCCCGGTTAGCTCAGTGGGATTCACATGTAAATCGTAGGTTCTCAGTGTGCCGCCCCCCACGCGGGTAAATTCGTGCGTGAATGCTTCCAGTGAATAATCATGGCTGGCGTTAGGGTGCTGTTCGTAAGAGAACACTACGCGGCCATCAGCATGCTTTCTGACAATGACCTGCTTACCGTCAAGGTTCTGTGTATAGCGATCGCCTACCAGTGGCAGCGTGAATGCTGGCGCATAGGCCAAGTTGTTATCAGGAAGGCTACACATGGCGCACCCCCACCGCTTCGCCGATTAGGCTGCTGTTCTGCGCGGTCTGTTTCGCCCGCTCCAATATCTTCAACTGGTTCTCAACCATGCAGATCATGGCGCTTACCTGCCCCATAGCCCCATTCATGCGGGCATTCATCGGATCTCTGATTTCTAAGCCGACCTTGTAGCGTTGGCACCAAGCCATAGCGATAAACTCCTGGTGCTTAGCAAGTTCGTTAAAGTACCGGCGTAACTCACTGATCGCCTCTGCTGGTGATGCGTCAGCGGCAAGCAATTTGCCACTGATAACCGCCGTCGATTCGATGGTGGCTGCCGGTGCCTGGGGGATAGGTAAATTACGCATGAGTAGCCTCCATAACCGGCAGACGCGCAGAAAATGACAGGATGAAATGAGGGGCCAGGAGTTGACGGGCTTCCCGTTCGGTTGATGCCTCTACAGACATGCGGCAGGGCTTGGCGTTGCGATCAATGCGAGAAATCGCCAGAAAGCGCCAGGTGAACTTATTCGGGGTGAGTGAAACCCGCCCGGTTAAGGGTGTGGTAATATCCATAACAGCTACCTCGATAGTCAGTCTATCGTTGTGGTTAGAGGCCCGGTTAGTGTTCCACCACTGCCGGGCTTCGCTATTTGTGCAACACCTGTGGATAAGGTGTGTAAACAAAGTTAACTCATGGTGTGTAAACAAATCAACTCTTTTTTTTGTTCCTCCCATGTTGTATTTTGTATAAACACCACCATCGCTAACTATAGGTTTTGAAATGGCTACAGGGAATAAAAACGGCAAATCGACATACAAAGGGATTAGGTTCCCAAACGAGCTAATAGACGATATTGACGCAAGCGTAGAGCGAGAGAAGCCAGAAAACCCCTCTGCCAACTTCTCTGCCTGGGTGCTGGATGCCTGCGGACGTAAGCTCAAAGGTGAGCAACGGAAGAAGGCCAAAGACACGCCAGAGGGCTGACCTACAAAATTTTCGTAGGTAATCCCCCCAATGTTTCCGGCGTGGTTAACCTGCGGCGCTGCGATCTGCTGATTCTGTTCTAAGCTGCGCTTTTGCCCCTTGCTAAAGACGCGACTGGTACCGAACTGCGAAAATATCGTAGTTACCGCCAATCCTTTGATTTCTCTGATTTCTGTCAGAAAACCAGAGTTAGTAATTGATTGATTCTGTTCCAGAATGCTTTTTTGCATTCTGCAAAAGTCCCGATCTGGCAGCTCACCATTCCAAAGGGTGGCATTTGAAATGCTGCCCTTTTTTATGGACTCCGAAACATCCTTTCTCTCTAGCGTGGTGATGTCAGAAAAACCTTCCACACCATCATCAAAGGTGAGAAAAATCACCTTTTCGGCGGCACGGTAAACCTTAGGAATTGTTAGGATCGCGCCACCAGCTATACGGCTGTGCATGTCAGGTTTTGACAGGTTCCAGGCATTACCGGTGCCAAGCTGTGACAATAGGCCAGCCAGGGGAAAGGCTTCTTTCTGGCAGGCTGCGCTATTCATCGTTACCCCCGGCGATCAACTGGTAATCCTTACTGAAACGCTCCAACGGCTGTACGCATGGGTGTTCGTACCCGTCGCGGTAGAACGTCACGCGCTGGTAATCGGCATGGGTCACTGTTACCCGGTGGCCGTGGGCATCCTTGTAGCGCTGGTTAGGCTGCGGCTTGCTGGTGGTCATTAGTGAACCTCCAGTAAATCCGGTTGATACTTGCGCCATAGCTCCGCTTCCTCATGCGCTAAAGCCTGCTTCTCTGCCTTGCATGACTGTAAGGCGTGGCCCCGCTTGCTGGCCTTCTTGGCATATATGGCTTTACGCTTGCTGTGGTCGTTCAGGAAGGCGAATGGGACACCATATGCGCCAGTTTTACGAATGGATGGGATAACTTCGCGAAATACCCAATTGCTGAACCGGTGGGCGAATGTTCCTGCAGTGCTGGCCTTGCGGCTACGGGCGATCAGTTTGTAGAAGCCAGACTCGGCAACCATGTTCCAACTACGCGCACCGCCACGCTTACCAGAATGACCCTCAGTTAAAACTAGGGTCATTACTTCGTCGCTATCCAACGATGAAACCGCGCTGGTGGGATTGCTGATTTCTAACGATTGACACACATCAGAGGCAACAAACCACGGATCCCCGTAGACGTTAACAATTCGTACCATAGCGCCATCGAATTTAATAACGGAAATATCACTTTCATCAGCGGTGAAAATAGCTTTCTGGCTACCGATAGGCTGAGGGGATTCCTCAGAAATTAATCTGCTTTTTTCGATTTTCATTTTTCAGGCTCCGATTAAGCGGCGGTAAATTCCGGGTATAGGCTCAGAATGTCGTTAACTTCCTGCTGTGACAGGCCACAATAGCCGCCTGCGCTGGCGTTATGGTTTACCAACTGGATCACGCGCAGAACGTCAGCGCGGCAGGTGAAGCGATAGCGGAAATGGCTACCAATGCCGTCCGGGTTCTTCTCGTCCAGGCGTTCCAGAGTGATAACCAACCTGCGTTCTAATTCGGTGGCGTAGTTTCTTGCTGACGATAAGCGGCAGTAACGCAGGATTTCATTTTCAGTGAAACCATTAACCCCGCTGAACAACATATAGCGGCGGGCCCGGTGCTTCTTCGGTGCTGGCTTGATGGCGGGGATGGCGGTATTATCGTAAGCGCTAATCTGTCCGATAATTCCCGCCTCTGTGCGGGTTTTCTTTTGCATTACGCAACCTCCCCGCGAGAATCAGCAATACGTTGATTAATCCACTCGTTTACCTCACTTTCAACGAAAGCAATAGCGCGAGTACCGATTTTTACAGGCTTAGGGAAACGACCTTGGCTTATTAGTTTGTAAAGACCAGAACGACTATACCCAGTGCGAGTCATAGTTTCTGGTAGTCGAATAAAAGATTTAGGCATTTTATTTACCCTTACTATAATTTTTAGGTATAAAAAAAGCCCAACCATAATTGGCAGGGCTTTTCGTCAGATTTTAGATATAACAAAAACCACAACATGAATACATGTGTGGTTTTTAACAAAAAAATAGATTTTTCAGATAAGTTATAAAAATATTACAACTATTATTTTATCGATCTGCGAATATATCACTATATTTCCACCTACTTTTCAGCAAGGGATAATTGGGTTATTTAAAGATATATGCGCTTTTCAGCGCTCGATTGAAGTGGTGGCACAAGTGTGCTGTCGAGTAACCAGCAGTAAATTTACAAATGAACGTTGGTACCTTGCGGGTACCGATTTGCCACATTCTCTGCGGCCACCAAAAATGTTTAAAGAGCAACGCGCTTTTCAGCGCAACGAACTTAAAGAGCAAAAAAACGTCTACCTACGTCTAATATAGATCACCACTGTTTACTCGTCCAGTGGTATTTACGCAAGTTTCCCGAACGTGCCATGCACCACATTGCCGCCCTGCTCCAAGCTGTCCATATAGTCGGCGTACCACTGAAGCATCTCCCGGCGTCCATCCAGGTATTGGGCGTGGTTGTACGTTCCCCGGATGCTGTTCTTATCGACGTGAGCAAGCTGAGTTTCAATCCATGCAGTGTTATAGCCCTGCTCGTGCAGAATGGTGCTCATGGTGTGGCGGAAGCCGTGACCGGTTGCTCTGCCGTGATAACCAATGCGCTTTATCACCTGGTTAATACTCGCCTCGCTCATCGGCTTGGTGCTGTCATTGCGGCCAGGGAAAACCAGCTTAAAGCGCCCTGTGATTTCCTGTAGCTGGCGAAGCAAGATCAGAACCTGTTCAGAAAGTGGCACCAGATGCGGACGGCGCATCTTCATCCTTTCCTCAGGTACTTCCCAAATCCCTTTATCTAGGTCGAACTCTGCCCACTCGGCGGCACGTAGCTCAATTGTACGGACGCCAGTCAGTAGTAATAACCGAGTCGCTATTTTTGTTACAGGGCTACCGGTGTACTCATTCAGGGATTGAAGAAAATCAGGGAACTCTGCCGCTACTAGGTGCGGGTAATGCTTATGCTTCTGTATCGCGAGTGCCCCCGCTAACTCGCTGGCCGGGTTATTCTCTGCCCTGCCGGTAACGATCGCATAACGGAACGTTTGGCTGCAGGCTTGGCGAATCTTACGCATCTTGTCGAGAACGCCGCGCTTCTCTAACTTGCGCAGCGCCTCCAGAACCTCAAGGGGTTTGATATCAGCAACGGGCCGCTTGCCGATGAAGGGGAAAATATCCTTTTCGAAAGACTCCATCAGATCTTCGGCATAGCCCTTAGACCAGTTTGGCACTTTGTAGGCGTGCCACTCTCTTGCTAGTGCTTCGAAGGTATTTTCTACATTGACTTTTCTGGCTTGTTTTTCTGCTTTTTTCTCTTCTGAAGGGTCAATTCCTGCAGCCAAAAGCTTTTTTGCTTCTTCTCGTTTGAATCGAGCGCCAGCAAGAGAAACATCAGGATAGACTCCGAACGCAAGACGTTTTTCTTTCCCGTCGAATCGATATTTGAGGCGCCAGTAACGAGAACCGCTAGTTGAAACCTCCAAATACAAACCGCCGCCATCAGCGAGCTTGTATGTTTTCTCTTTAGGCTTAGCTGAGTCTACCTGTCTTGCATTCAACTTCATTTGGGGGCACCTCAAAGATCGAACACGTAATGCCCCCTATTATGCCCCCTGATGAGAGTAGATTTTGAGATAACTCAGTACACCATAGTAGACTTTAGAAAGGCTATAGCCTGCATTATAAGGGGGTTTAGTAGATTTTAGTAGACGTTGGGAGAAGTAAAAATGGTACGCCCTACAGGGCTCGAACCTGTGACCTACGGCTTAGAAGGCCGTTGCTCTATCCAACTGAGCTAAGGGCGCATTGAGATGCGGATGTGGCAACCGAGGTTGCGGAGTTGGATTATACGGTCAGAGGTTAACGAGTCAATGCCTTTTCATGATGTGGCAGCGGCAGGCGTGCTTTATGGTGATTTTTCGCACACAAAACGGTAATAGATAACCCTAACGCAATGATCTGCCTGTGCTAATCCCTGTTATCGCGCGGAACGCCTCACAAGGGCCAAAACCACTCATTAGCGGCCCTTTCTGTACCATTGCACCACACGCCAACTCAAGGACGGGCGTTCCGGCTTCACTTTACCTAGCTGATGCAGCATTTGCAGCAACGCCACCGGTGCCGGATGCAGTGACGAATCAAATACCGTTTCACCAATATGCCGTTGTTCATCCGGCAGGTGGTTAATGGGTCGATGCAATGGATAAAGCCGAGTAATGATCATCATGATTCAGGCTCCGTAACGCTGCGATAAAACGAAATACCCTGTGATGCTAGAGAAAAGGGTAAGGCGGAGAAGATAAAAAAAGCGTAGAGGATCACTCTGTTGATATAAAAAAATTATAAATCGTAACGCAATCGTCGGCCTATTCTCGGCATAACGCTGATTCAACGCCTGACAGCGCGCCTCTCTTCTGACAAAATAGTCACATTCCCCCGCTTTTCTTAAATGATGGATTTCCTCACTGATGTCAGCAAAGATTATTGATGGTAAAACGATTGCGCAGCAGGTTAGAAACGAAGTGGCTGAGCAAGTTAAACAACGTCTGGCAGCAGGCAAACGTGCTCCGGGCCTGGCGGTGGTATTGGTCGGTGAGAATCCGGCCTCGCAGATTTATGTCGCCAGCAAACGCAAAGCCTGCGAAGAAGTGGGCTTTATTTCCCGCTCTTACGATCTGCCCGCCACCACCACCGAACCTGAACTGCTGGCGCTGATCGATAAGCTGAATGCCGACGGCGAGATTGACGGCATCCTGGTGCAACTCCCCCTCCCCGCCGGGATCGATAATGTCAAAGTGCTGGAACGTATTCATCCCGATAAAGACGTGGACGGTTTCCACCCTTACAACGTTGGCCGCCTGTGTCAGCGCGCGCCAAAACTGCGCCCTTGCACCCCACGCGGCATTGTCACGCTGCTGGAGCGCTATAACATCGATGCTTACGGCCTGAACGCCGTGGTAGTCGGGGCTTCCAACATCGTTGGCCGCCCGATGAGCATGGAGCTGTTACTGGCTGGTTGCACTACCACCGTCACGCATCGTTTCACCAAAAATCTGCGCCACCATGTCGAACATGCCGATCTGCTGATCGTCGCCGTCGGTAAGCCGGGCTTTATTCCGGGTGAGTGGATCAAACCTGGTGCTATCGTGATCGATGTCGGCATCAACCGTCTGGAAAGTGGTAAAGTGGTCGGCGATGTGGATTTCGCAGCCGCAAGCCAGCGTGCGTCCTACATTACCCCGGTTCCGGGTGGCGTTGGCCCCATGACCGTGGCTACACTGATCCAAAATACCTTGCAAGCCTGCGAGGAATATCACGACGTTCAACCTAAATAAGTTAAGGCAGTATGGAAATTTTTAATCTGGAAAATCACCCTCACGTTGAGCTATGCGATCTGATGAAGTTTCAGGGCTGGTGTGAGAGCGGCGGTGCCGCCAAAGAGGCGATCGCCGAAGGGCATGTTAAAGTTAACGGCCAAGTAGAAACGCGTAAGCGCTGCAAGATCGTTGATGGCCAGAAGGTCAACTATAAAGGCATGAACGTCACGGTCAAAGCCTGATCGTTCAAGCAGCAAAAAGAAAGCCGGGTGGCTCGCGCTCCCCGGCTTTTTCATTATCTCGCTCTTACGCTATTTACGGCGCCAGGTCGTCCCCTGCGGGCCATCTTCCAGCACGATGTTCATCTCATTCAAACGGTCGCGGGCCGCATCGGCCAACGCCCAATCTTTGGCAAGACGTGCATCTTTACGCTGTTTGATGAGTGCTTCAATTTCGGCCACTTCTGCATCATCGGTTTGCGCACCACTTTGCAAGAACTGCTCAGGATCCTGTTGCAACAGGCCCAACACCTTCGCCAACTTACGCAGTTCTGCCGCCAGCCCGTTCGCCGCCGCCAAATCTTCGCTCTTCAGGCGGTTCACTTCACGCGCCAGATCAAACAGCGCTGAATAGGCTTCTGGCGTATTGAAGTCATCGTCCATCGCTTCGCGGAAGCGGGCTTCAAAGGCTTCACCACCGGCAGGCTGCACATTAACATCGGTGCCGCGCAGCGCGGTGTATAAACGCTCCAGAGAGGCACGCGCCTGCTTCAGGTTATCTTCGCTGTAGTTCAACTGGCTGCGATAGTGGCCAGACATCAGGAAGTAACGCACGGTTTCTGCGTCGTAATAGGCCAGCACGTCGCGAATGGTGAAGAAGTTGTTCAATGACTTGGACATCTTCTCTTTATCGATCATCACCATACCGGAGTGCATCCAGTAATTGACGTACGGGCCGTCATGCGCACAGCTGGACTGGGCGATTTCGTTCTCATGGTGCGGGAACATCAGATCGGAACCGCCACCGTGAATATCGAAATGGGTGCCAAGCTGTTTGCCGTTCATCGCCGAACACTCAATGTGCCAGCCTGGGCGGCCAGCGCCCCACGGGGATTCCCAGCTTGGTTCGCCCGGTTTGGACATTTTCCACAGCACAAAGTCCATCGGGTTGCGTTTCACGTCATCCACTTCAACACGCGCCCCGGCCTGCAACTGCTCCAGATCCTGACGCGACAGCAAGCCGTAGTCTGGATCGCTGTCGATAGAGAACATCACATCGCCGTTGCTGGCGACATACGCGTGATCGCGCGCGATCAAACGCTGGGTGATCTCGATAATTTCATGGATGTGGTGCGTAGCGCGCGGTTCCAGATCCGGGCGCTCGATCAGCAGCGAATCAAAATCCGCATGCATCTCTGCCAGCATCCGCGTGGTCAGTTGATCGCAGGTTTCGCCGTTCTCTGCCGCGCGGCGGATAATTTTATCGTCCACATCGGTGACGTTGCGCACATAGTTGAGCGAATAGCCGAGATAACGCAGGTAGCGCGCCACCACGTCGAAAGCCACAAAGGTACGCCCATGGCCGATGTGACACAGGTCATAAATGGTTACCCCGCACACGTACATGCCCACGTTACCGGCATGAATAGGCTTGAATTCCTCTTTTTGACGACTCAGGGTATTGAAGATCTTTAGCATCAGGGTATTCCGTGGTGTGCAATGTTGATCGGGTTAACCCACGTATTGAAACCCGAAAGGCTGAGCTAATGCAAGGTTAAGCCCAAGGATTGCTGATTTCAGCGACAGAAAGCGGCATAAAATCAGAGTTCCGCCCATGGGTTCGATTGCTGACTCACTCATTGAGATATGTTATAAAGCCGGTCTGATCGTTCACCTCAGATGTGAAATCTCACTTCATCTTGTTAGGACTAAACTATGGTTACTTTCCACACCAATCACGGCGACATCGTTATCAAAACCTTCGCTGAGCAAGCGCCGGTTACCGTTGAAAACTTCCTGAGCTACTGCCGTGAAGGTTTTTACGACAACACCATCTTCCACCGTGTGATTAACGGCTTTATGGTGCAGGGCGGTGGTTTTGAAGCTGGCATGCGTCAGAAAGACACCAAAGCCACCATCAAAAACGAAGCCAACAACGGCCTGAAAAACACTCGTGGCACCTTGGCGATGGCGCGTACCAACGATCCACACTCTGCTACCGCACAGTTCTTTATCAACGTGGTGGATAACGACTTCCTGAACTTCCGTGGCGAAAACGCCCAGGGTTGGGGTTACTGCGTGTTCGCCGAAGTGGCAGAAGGCCTGGACGTGGTCGACAAAATCAAAGGCGTGAAAACCGGCCGCAGCGGCATGCACCAGGACGTGCCGGTGGAAGATGTGGTGATCACCAGCGTTACCATCAGCGAGTAATCGCCGCCGCATGAGCACACTGTTTATCGCAGATTTGCATCTATGCGCACAGGAACCGGCAATCACTGCCGGTTTTCTGCGTTTTTTGCAGCGTGAAGCCGTTCACGCCGATGCGTTATACATTCTGGGCGATCTGTTCGAAGCCTGGATTGGTGACGACGATCCTGAACCTTTGCACGGTGAAATCGCCGCGGCGTTAAAAGCGCTGCAATTGGCTGGCACCCCCTGCTACTTTATCCACGGCAACCGCGATTTCTTGCTCGGCGAGCGTTTCGCCCAGGCCAGCGGCATGATCCTGCTGCCGGAACAACAGGTGGTTGAGCTGTATGGCCGCAGAATCCTGATCATGCACGGCGATACTTTGTGTACCGACGATCAAGCGTATCAGGAATTCCGCCGTAAAGTGCATAACACCTGGATCCAGAAGCTGTTTCTGGTTCTGCCGTTGCGCTGGCGTCTGAATATCGCCGCCAAAATGCGCGCGCGCAGCCAACAAACCAATCAGTATAAGTCTGAAGCGATCATGGACGTTAATCCACAGGCCGTTGAGCAAGCGATGCTGCACCACAACGTACACTGGCTGATCCACGGGCACACCCATCGCCCAGCGATCCATCCGCTTACGCTGAGTACGGGCAAGGCCCAGCGTGCGGTGCTAGGAGCCTGGCATGTGGAAGGTTCAATGATTAAAGTGACGCCAGAAGCCGTTGAACTGATCGCATTCCCTTTCTGACAATTCGGTACTTTTGACGGCAAAACCCACGACGCAACCGTTTTCCTCGCCATACACTCATGATATGCTCTAGGCCCTCATCCGGCCTGCCGGGCCGACATCTGTACAACGACAGGAGCCATACCCACATGGGAGCCAACGCTGCTTCAGCCACCAATGCTGAGGTTAAAATCGCAATTGTAATGGGATCAAAAAGTGACTGGGCCACCATGCAGTTTGCGGCCGAAGTCCTGACTATGCTCGATGTCCCGTTCCATGTCGAAGTCGTCTCCGCCCATCGCACGCCAGACAAACTGTTCAGCTTTGCCGAACAGGCGAGCGCCAAGGGTTTGGATGTGATCATCGCCGGTGCCGGTGGTGCAGCGCATCTGCCGGGCATGCTGGCGGCGAAAACGCTGGTTCCGGTGCTGGGTGTTCCAGTACAAAGCGCCGCGTTGAGCGGCGTCGACAGCCTGTATTCGATAGTGCAGATGCCACGCGGCATTCCCGTCGGCACGCTGGCGATTGGTAAAGCCGGTGCGGCGAATGCTGGCTTGTTGGCGGCGCAAATCCTGGCATTGCACGACGCAGCACTGGCACAGCGTTTAGCCGCCTGGCGTCAAGCGCAAACTGACGATGTGCTGAATAACCCAGACCCGCGGGAGGAAGCATGAAGCCGGTTTGCGTACTGGGTAATGGCCAACTGGGGCGCATGCTGCGTCAGGCTGGCGAACCACTGGGGATTGCGGTTTATCCGGTAGGCATCGACGCCGAACCGGAAGCGGTACCCTATCAGAACAGCGTGATCACCGCCGAGATCGAACGCTGGCCAGAAACCGCGCTAACGCGCGAACTCGCCACCCACAGCAACTTCGTCAACCGCGATATTTTCCCACGTTTGGCCGATCGCCTGACGCAAAAACAACTGCTCGATCAACTTAATCTGGCTACCGCCCCGTGGCAACTGCTGGCAAGCAGCGATCAATGGCCACAGGTGTTTGCCAATTTGGGTGAATTGGCGATCGTTAAACGCCGCGTCGGCGGTTACGATGGTCGTGGGCAGTGGCGTTTACGCCCAGGCCAGCAAAACCAGTTACCGGCCGATGCTTACGGCGAATGTATTGTCGAACAGGGGATCAATTTCTCTGGCGAAGTGTCTCTGGTGGGCGCGCGCGGCCATGATGGCCGGTCGGTGTTCTATCCGTTGACCCACAATCTGCATGAAGACGGCATCCTGCGCACCAGCGTGGTTCTGCCGCAGCCAAACCCGGCGTTGCAGCAGCAGGCTGAGCAGATGCTGTCGGCGATCCTCAATGAATTGAACTACGTTGGCGTGATGGCGATGGAGTGCTTTATCGTCGGCGATCGCCTGTTGATCAACGAACTGGCACCACGGGTACACAACAGCGGGCATTGGACGCAGAACGGTTCATCGATCAGCCAGTTTGAACTGCATTTACGTGCCATTCTTGATTTGCCACTGCCCACGCCGGTGGTCAATACGCCGTCGGTGATGGTCAACCTGATTGGCACGGCGGTGAATCTGCAATGGCTGGCTCTGCCGCTGGTGCATCTGCACTGGTATGAGAAAGAGGTGCGCGCAGGCCGCAAGGTTGGGCACTTGAATCTCAACGATCCCGATGCCGCATCGTTACAGCAGGCATTGCAAGCCTTGGCACCCTTGCTGCCAGCCGAATACCAAAGTGGTTTGGCCTGGGCGCAACAAAAGCTGGGGTAATGGCTCCCCAAATCCCCTCCGTTCAAACCAGCCAATCGCCCCCTTTACGGGGGCAAATACCTCTTCAATACGGCTTTGCCTAATTCAACATCGTCTATTCTATTCAGTAGTCAGTCTGTGTATCCCTGCATCTGAGCCAGGAGTGTTCTATGAAACTTTTTTCGCCCAATAGACGTCAGACTTGTACTTTCGCCATGGTTGCCCTGTTCAGTACCGCTGCCCCGGCCGACATATTACTTAACGGTACCCGTGTGATTTATCTGTCGAATGCCAAAGACGTCAATCTTTACGTCCAAAACGTTGGTTCATCCTCCGTGCTGCTACAAAACTGGATCGATGATGGCGATGCTGACGCCAAACCGGCCACCAGCAAAGTGCCCTTCTTTTTAAGCCCACCGACAAGCCCACTCGAACCGGGTAAAAGCCAGATACTGCGCATCAACTACACCGGTAACAATCTGCCGATGGATAAAGAGTCGCTGTTCTGGCTGAACGTGCTGGAAATCCCGTCCAAGGGCCAGATAGAGCCCAACGCCAAACGCCCGCAGATAGCCTACCGTAGCCGTATCAAACTGTTCTATCGCCCGGCAGGTTTGCAAGGTGATGCCAATAATGCTGCCAAAGCGATCACCTGGAGTACCCAAAGCCGCCGCATGCAAGCCAACAACCCTACGCCCTATTACGTCTCTTTCGCGAATATGTCGGTCAATGGCAAAAAACTCGAAGGAACCATAGTAGCCCCTTATTCCACGCTGGTATTAGATCTGCCAGCCCAGGCTGGCAACAAGGTTAGCGGCAGCTTTGTCAACGACTACGGGAGCATCAATCCCTTCAATGCGGTGGTTGAATAACCTCTCCGTTCAAGTTGATAGCCAATAACCGAGCCAAGGCAGCGATATCTTGTGGCCGATCGACCGGGTTAACCGCAAGCGCACCGTCGATGGCTCGCAAAAACGGCAGGGAATAACCGGGCAGTTGTCGCTGTGCCAAGGGTTGATAGGTGTCTTCAATGCAGCGCGTCAGGCTAACCGGCGGTAAACGGCCAGTGATGAGCGTAGACACCAGCGCACCGATGGAATAGATATCGGACCAGGGGCCGTGGGCATATCCGCCGGTGTTGCAATAGAGTTCCGCCGCGGAGAAGCCGGGTTTTAACACGATGTTGGTCTTTTTCTGGCCATCCGCTGCCAGAAAGCAGGCGGAGCCGAAATCCAGCAAAATCGGCTGATGGTGCTCCTCAACCTGTATGTTATCCCATGAAATATCCCGATGCAGGCAGCCCTGCTGATGCACCGCCGCCACGGTATGCAGCAGCGAAGCGAGTAACGTTCTGAGCCAAACTTCGGTCACCATCGCAGGGTTTTGCGCATAGCATTTTTTCAGGGTGGTGCCGCCGTAAAGCGGCGTACTGATGTAGGCGGTACCATTTTCCTGCCAGAAATCCAACAGCGGCGGTATACAGGGGTGAGCAAGGCTGCCGAGTATTTTGGCTTCCTGACGAAAATAGTCCCGCCCGGCGTTAAACGTCGGCAGCAGGAAAGGGTTGCGCGGCGTCACCGAGCCATCATCGTTGCGCATCGCGATCGTGGTAGGGATATATTCCTTAACGGCGACAAAACGCTGCTGCCGGTGATCGAAAGCCTGATAAACGATGCTGAAGCCGCCTTCGCCGATCACCTGCTGAATTTCTAACTGTGCAAAGCGATAGCCCGGAGGCAGCGCCTGAGCGCCGCACCCGAACACCTCCGTGGCCAACCCTTCATACTCTGTCAGCACGGCCGGTTCTCCGTCTGATTACGCACGGAAGTCATAGACAAAGGCCTTATCGCCATAGCTGATATGCAGGTGGCGGAACTGCTGCAACTCGGTACTGGCGGTCAGCAAACGATGGCTGATCTGTGGCAACAGGGTATTGGTCAGGATGGTATCCACCATCCGCCCGCCGGACTCCACCTCCGTACAGCGGTTGACGATCTGCTGGATCACCTCATCATCAAACGAGCAAGTCATGTGGTGGCTTTCCTGCAAACGCTTACGGATCCGCTCCAATTGCAGCTTCACGATATCCCCCATTACCGCGTCGCTCAGCGGGTAGTAAGGGATCACGTTCAACCGGCCGAGCAGCGCGGCAGGGAACGCCCGCAGCAGGGTATCGCGCAGCGCGGCGGTGAGTTGCTCACATTCCGGCAGCAGGGCCGGATCGGCGCACAGCGCGTTCACCACCTCGCTGCCCACGTTGGAGGTGAGAATGATGATGGTGTTACGGAAATCGATGCGTTGCCCTTCGCCATCTTCCATCCAGCCTTTATCGAACACCTGATAGAAGATCTCATGCACGTCGGAGTGCGCTTTCTCGATCTCATCGAGCAGGATCACGCTGTAAGGGCGGCGGCGCACCGCTTCGGTCAGCACACCTCCTTCGCCGTAACCCACGTAGCCGGGAGGCGCGCCTTTCAGGGTGGACACGGTGTGCGGTTCCTGAAACTCACTCATGTTGATGGTGATAACGTTGCGCTCCCCGCCGTAGAAATTTTCTGCCAGCGCGTGGGCGGTTTCGGTTTTTCCCACGCCGGAGGGGCCACACAGCATAAATACCCCGATGGGCTTGTTCGGGTCATCCAGGCTGGCGCGCGAGGTAATCAGGCGGCGGGCGATCAGTTCCAGACCGTGTTTCTGGCCGATCACCCGTTCGTTTAAGCTGTCTGCCAGTTTGAGCACCGCTTCCACTTCATTTTTCATCATGCGGCCCAGCGGAATGCCGGTCCAGTCGGCCACCACCGAGGCGATGGTGTTGGCATCTACCGAGGAGAACAACAGCGGATCGTCCCCCTGCACCGCAGCCAACTGTTGTTGTAGTTCGTTGAGATCCGAGCGCAATGCATCCTCGTCATCCGCTATTTCACCGGGGCGATAGATTCTGGCGCGCAGTTCGATAATCTCGTTCACCAGCACCCGCTCGTCGTTCCAACGGGCGTTCAGAGCGGCCAACTGCTGCTGCGTCTGCGCCAACTGCTGTTTGATCTGCTCTGGGCGCTGCGCATCACCGGCCCCGATGCGCACATCACGCACCGCGACTTCCAGTTCGGTTTCCAGCGCTTCAATATGGCGGCGGCAACTTTCCACCCGGCCCGGCTCGGCGTGCTGGCTGACCGCCACCCTGGCGCAGGCGGTATCCAGCAGGCTGATGGCTTTGTCTGGCAATTGGCGGTCAGGAATATAGCGGTGGGAAAGGCGCACCGCCGCTTCTACCGCTTCATCCAGCAGGATGATCTGGTGATGTTTTTCCAGCGTGTGGCGCAGGTGGCGCAGCATTAGCACCGCCTTATTCTCATCAGGTTCAAGTACCTGCACCACCTGAAAGCGGCGCGTCAAAGCCGGATCTTTTTCGATGTATTTTTTATATTCCGACCAGGTGGTAGCACCGATAGTGCGCAACTGCCCACGCGCCAGAGCGGGTTTCAGCAGGTTGGCCGCATCACCGGTGCCCTGCGCGCCGCCTGCGCCGATCAGCGTGTGGATTTCATCAACGAACAGGATGATCGGCGACGGGCTGGACTGCACCTCGTCAATCACCGCGCGCAGGCGCTGCTCAAACTCGCCCTTAGCACCCGCTCCCGCCTGCAACATCCCCATATCCAGCTGATACAGCGTGACGTCACGCAGTTTAGGCGGTACATCGCCCGCGGCGATATAGGCCGCCAGCCCTTCCACCACCGCAGTTTTCCCCACGCCGGCCTCGCCGGTCAGCAACGGGTTGTTCTGCCGACGGCGCATCAGGATATCGACGATTTGCCGGATCTCTTCATCACGCCCGGTCACCGGATCCAGCTCGCCACGGCGCGCTTTTTCCGTCAGGTTGCTGCCGTATTGCTCAAGCATGCTTTCACCGCTGCGGGGTGATGCCGAAGCGCTGCTGCTCTGCGCGGCGGCCATCGCGGTTTCAGAAGAAGAAACCAGGATCGCCTCAAACTGCTGCAACAGGTTTTCGCTGTTGATCTGGCTGAAGCAGGGCGAAATCGCCAACAGCTGATTATGCAGATTGGTGGTATTCAGCATCCCCAACAGCAAGTGGCCGCCGCGGATCTGCTGGGCACCGAATTTTAGCGAACTGTAAACCCACGAACGTTCAACGGCGCTGTCGATATGTTCCGACAGATCCGACACCGAGCTGGCACCGCGCGGCAGCCGATCGATGGCGGCAACTACATCCTCACCCAGCTTGCCCGCATTGATGCCAAAGTGGCGGATAATCTGCTGCCAGTCGCCGTCTGGATGCTGTAGCAACTGATGGATCCAGTGGGTCAGTTCAACATAGGGGTTGCCCCTGAGTTTGCAAAATGAGGTGGCATTTTCCAGGCTGCTGAGTAACAGGCCGTTTAATTTGCCAAACAGAACTGCGCGGCTGATCTCTCTCATGCTTACACCTTAATGATTTGTTTTAACGAATGTTAATGGCAATACTGACCTTCGAGCGGCTCGGGTGAAAAAATCAGATCGCCCGCATCGTTGTCACCTTCCGCATCACGTAACCAGCTACTCAACCCAAGGCGCTGCCCGCCGCTCAGCGTTGCTCTGCTGATTTCCTCCTTGCGCAGGATCAGGCGCACATCCCAGATATATTCGATGCCGACGTAGTGCCGCACCCAGTCGCGCAGCGCGATCGCCTGCGGGCCGCCGGGCATAAAGCGGTGATACTCCGCCAGCGACATCGGCCCCAGCTCAATGCGGAACTTGTGCTGAACGTCGCGCACGGCGCGGCCAAGAAACGCATCGCGCCCCAGTTGCAGCGCCTGGCCCGCCACCAGTTGCGTCTGCTGCTCCGGGGCAATGGCCAACCAGACGGGAATGTTCTCGATGATGCGCACCGGCACCTGAAAGTAGTAACGCAGGATCTTGGCCAGCCCTTCGGCATCGCGCCCCTGCCGCACCAGGTGCCCCGCCATATAGTATTTGGCGTGGGTGGGCAGGCTGTCCCTTGGGCGCAATGAGTCTGCGCCCAAGCCCACCAGCGAGGAAAGGTAGCGGGTAAAGGACTGATTGTCTTCGCGATCGAGCGAAACGGTGGGCTGGCTGTTGGCCCAGGCGCGATAAAACAGCAGGATCAGGCGATGGTGGAACAGATTGATAAAGTCGAGCAGCGTCCGGTCCTGATTGTGCAGATAACGTTCACGCACATATTCGGTAAAATGCAGCGGCAGCGGGCCGTTGGGGCCGAACAGCCCGAAGCTGTAGATCAGCAACTGGTATGACGGCGAATTATTGGCTGGCCCGGCGCTGGCCAGCGTGGAGGGCGCGAACGACAGCGAAGGCTGCTGCCCCAGGCGGATCGGCTCCTGGCGCGGATGCGGTGCGCGCCCGAGAGGCCAGTCGAGCCCGCCCTGCGCGTCAAGGCGCCGCAGGATCTGAAACAGATCGTGCTCATACGGGTGCTCGGTGAGCGAGGTCCAGAAATCCTCCGGCAGGCGCTGGTTGCTGCGAGTGTTCAAATCAGGGTTCTCCTGCCAATCCGCGGCGTCCACTGGGCGATCTTACCGCGCTGCGGGGTGCTCAGTGAGGTGGTCACAAAGGTGTTCATCGTCACCATCCGGCTGAACAAGCGCTCCAGCACGCAGCCGAGCAGGTAAGGCGTGTTGCCGGAAAACGCCTGTTCATCGATGGTCAGCGCAATGGCGACGCCGCGTGAAAACACGATCGGCCCAGGTGCTGGCGCACGGTGATAAGCAGGCGACAGACGGCAGTGCTGCACCCCTTTGATCTCCTTGGTAATCTGCGGTTCATCCAGCTTGGCGTACAGCGTCAGCAGCTCCCTGAGCGCCCGTGCGCCCTGTTCGTCATCCCCTTCCATCAGGTTGAGATAATCCAACTGCAACTGGCTGATCAACCCCCAGGAGATGCGGCCTTCCGCCAGCGCCTCTCGCGGCGGTGACAGCGGGGTTTTCAACGTCACCTGACGCAGCGGGATCGAGTCGGCCACCACAAAAGAGAGCGCCTCCTGCCGTTGCAGCAACAGGGGCAGATCGCGGTTGGTGACCAGCACTTCTGCCGTGATGTACTCCAGTTCGTTGCGCCAAGGGGTGTGATAGGCATCAACCAGAGACAGAAACACCTCCGATCCGGGATAGCTGCTGCGTGTCCCCTGGCGCTGGCTTTGTACCGAAGGCGGGCGCGGCGAACGGCGCAGGGAGAAATAGGCACCGTAGTTCTGCCCGTCGCGCCCCTGGGTGCAATAAAACGGCCGGAACTCCTGTTCCTGCTGGCTGTTGGCCGGGGTGCCCCACAGCCGTTGCACGGAGAACACCTCAAAATCCAGCGGCTGAATATTATCCACCACCAGATGGTATTCATTGGTTTTATCATTCAGCGTGATGCGCTCCGCCACCTTGGGGAACAGGTTGATCACCGGCGTGCAGTGCAGCGAAAGGTGGCTGGCGTCAACGCGCTTGGCCAACGACGGGACTTCTTTATCCAGCAGCAGAACGATCTCAAACTCCCGCACGCTGGCATTCTGCGTTTTGCCCGCGCCAAACAGCGCGGCCAGCCCAGAGATGCTGAAAAAGCGGAAACGGGCGGGAAAGGCAAAATACTCTTGCAGCAGGCGATAACCGTCAAAATTGCGCAGATCATCGGGTAACAGTGCCTGATCGGCGTCGAACCCTTCATGGTTCAGCCGCTCTTTCGGCAGATAGAGGCGCTGCTGGGGAACCGCGCCCACCGGCTGGCAGATAATCCCGGTGGTGTGCTGCATCAGCAGCTCCAGCAGTTGCATGGCTTCCAGATCCTGGCCGCTGAGGTAGAACATCAGTTTATCCAGATTCAGGCTGTCAAAGGTGACGTTATCGTCCAGCCGCAGGCGGATGTGCAGCGCATGGCGGCTGGCGTTACGGTTAAACTTGGCGGTGCTGACGATATCGGCGGGCAGCGCGCCCAACGAAACCTGGTTGATGCTGAGCGGATAAAGCATCACGTCATGGGCGGTGCGGTACTTGCAGACCACCCCGTTCTTCCTGAAGGTGTCGCAGGTCATCACCGTACCGCGCGGCACCAGGAAACCGGCGTTAATGTTGCCTTTGCGGCCATCCGGGTGCAGCTCGGCCACCGCCATCGACGGGGTTGGCGAAAGGTAATTGGGGTAAATCACCTCCAGCATCCGCTGCGAGAAACGCGGGAACTCGGCGTCCATCTTCAGCTGAATGCGCGAAGTGAGAAAGGCAAAGCCTTCCATCAGGCGCTCAACGTAAGGATCGCCAACATCAATCCCCTGCATCCCCAGGCGGCCCGCCACTTTCGGGTAGCTTTCGGCGAACTCCGCGCCCATTTCGCGCAGATAGAGCAGCTCACGGTTATAGTACTCAAGCAGTTTACTGTCCATGTACTCACCCTATGTCTTTGAGATTGAAATAACCGTTTTCCAAATCGACGTCAGAACGAAAACAGAACTCCAGCGGATGGGGGCTACACCACAGCAGCCCACGGATCTCGATCGACAGGACGTTGTGCGTATCCAAGTCATCACTGCCGGAAATACACAGCAGCTTCAACTGCTCCGGAATAATGCGCGGTTCAAAGTTGAGGATGGCCTGAGTGAGGTTTTTCTGGATATCCGGCCACTCAATTTCCGACATCCTTTTCCCCGCCAGCGGCGTAATGCCGTAGTTAAGGGTAGAACGCCGGACCTCGGGAAAGGCTTGCAGATCGATCATCGGCTCGTTGTTGTTGCAGTTAAACAGCCACTGCAAATCGCGCAGGATCATTTTCCGCAGCATGCTGTGCGAAATGGTCTTGTTTCTGTCCGCTTCCCGCTTATTCTGCGGTTCAAAATCCGTCAGCCGATCAAACAGCGCGGGCAGCATCCGATCGCGGGAAGACACCCCGTCGCTGTTTCTCCGGCCAACCCGTGCCGCGACGGCGGGCGAACCCACCGGGGCGGCTGTGCGCTCGTTGGTGGTATCAGTCATTACGGCTCATCCGTGGTGAACTGCACCTGCCGCAGGGTCAGCAGCGCGCACTCATCGTCATCGGTGATCCAGGATTTTTGCCCCTGCCCCGCATAGTGGCCGTTATCGCTCAGGGTCTGCCAGTCGGTTTTACGCCCAAGGCGGTGGGCATCTTCGCTACCTTCGGTGAGCGGATAACGTGCCGGGATCTGGCACACCTGCTGCTTGCCGGAGCGCCATTTCACCATGGCATGCGCCCAGATCAGATGAACCACATTTTGCGGTGGCTGGAAGGTGATCGACTCAAGCTCATGAAACGGCACCCAGTAGTAGCGGTGGTCCAGAAACAGTTCACAAACCGGCCCCAGGCGGCTGTCGGCGTCTGCCAGCCAAGCGAAGTAGCTGGCCGGTGCGGATTCCTCATCGCCGTTGAGCGAGAACTGACCGGCGTTCTCAGCCGCCAGTTCGAAAGCGCGATCGCGCAGCTGGCTGGCCTGCTGTGGCGCGGCGCGCAGCGCTTCTGCCAACAGCAACAGCCATTCCTGCGGCGGCGTAAAGAACGCCGGGGCGATTTCTCCGCTGAACACCTGCTCGCGCTGCATTTCTGCCGCTACGCAGTCAGCCAACTGCTGCGTGGTGGGGGTAGCCTGTGGCGTCAACGCCTGCCAGGCTTGCAACTGGGTGTTGGCGCGGTGCCAATCGCCGTGCAACAGCAACAGTTGGACCCATTCGGCGCGTTTGTCCGCATCGGCGGGAGCCGCTTTGACCGCCGCTTCGCTATGCTCCAGGGCGGTGGCTAACGGTTGACCTTTCAGAACAGAGAGCAATGATTTCACGGTTTATCTCCTGCTTCTTTGGCAATTCGGTGTCTGGAAGACGACCTTTTCTTCCAGGGGAAGTATCTGCAACAGCGTGGATTCCTGCGGGGAACCGATCCAGACGGCGATCGCGCTGTAGTTATCCTGCTGTGAGAGCGGCGGTGCCAAGTGTTCGATCAGCGTCAGCCACTCGCTGGGGGTATGGGCCAGGCGCAGCGTATATTCCAGCTGCGCCAGGTTATAGCGTTTCCAGAAGCCGTCGCTGCACAGCAAAAACACATCGCCATCGGCCAGGGAGAGCGTCGGGCTGTAAGTGGCATCCTGATGGTTACCGGTGCCGAGAGCGGCATACAGCAGGTTGTCGGGCAGCCCCCCGGTGTGAAAACCGGCATCTTTCATTTTTTGCACCAGGCTATGATCCGTGGTGGACTGGCACAGGTAGCCGTTGCGGAACAGGTAGAGCCTGCTGTCGCCAGCATGCACCCAATGGGCCTGCTGGGTGGCGCGATCGATAAACAGCGCCACCAGCGTGGTGCGCATGCGGCTGTAGCACTGATCCTGCTGCTGCGCCTGCTGAATCACCTGTTGGAGTTGGGCGATCAGCGCAGGCACCTCATCGGGCTGGCAGGGGTTGCCCTGCCCGGCGTGATCCAGCAGAAACTGGCAGGCCAGCGCGGCGGCTTGCCCCCCGCCCGCATCGCCTGCCACGCCATCGCACAGCACGAAACAGGCCGCCTGTTCACCCAGATACTCGCCGGTTTTATCCTGATTCTGCGCGCGGCTGCCCTGGTTCGAGCACCAGACGGCTTCTATTTTCATTACGGTGCCTTCTGATTTTGAGACGCTTTGTATTGACGGATCTCAAGGTCATAAGCGTGGAGAAATGCCTCACCGAACAGGGTGTGAAAATCATCCTCCACCTCGTTGGCCACCCGCTGATAGTGGTTTTTCAACGCGTCCCACAGCGCCGCCTTACGGTTGCCCGAGAACACCCCTTTGCTTGGCAGCATGCCCTGCTCCGCCGCCATTTTCTCCAGGTTATCGGGGTGGAAGGTTTGCAGCATGGCGGCAATGATGGCGCGCACTCCGGCAATCATGCCCAACTGATGGGCCTGTAGATCGATCATCGCGTCACGCACGGCGTTTTCCGGCGGAATAAAGCCCGGCATCGGGGTGCTGAACATCTGCAACAGCACGGTTTTGCCCGAGGGCAGCATCTTGAACGGGTTGTTCTCCTCTTCCAGGATCATGGTCATTTCGGCTTTCAGGCCGCGCTTGAGAATGCTGCGCGACGACAGCAGCGCCACGGTGCCCTGTGAGAACAGGCTGAGCAGCTTGCCAGCAAGGTAGAGCTGCTCTGGCGAAAAGTCCGGTTGCAGCACCGCATCATCCAGCCCCAGCCCGGCCACAAACGCGCTGAACAGCTCACCGTGCAACTGTTCCTGCGAGGCGGATTTGGCCGGTTTGAACGGCTGATGCCGTACCGGATCGACCCCTAGCCGCGTCAACGCGGCCGATAGATCACCCACCTGTGCTTCGGCAGGTTCCCTACCGGAGATCTCCTGCTCCTGGGCGGCAAAATCATTCAGGGAAAAGTGATCGGCAGCGCGGATCTGCTCCGCCCAGGTGAGATCTTCATGCTGGGCGAGCGCTTCCGGCCTGGTTTCTGCCTGTGGCGGCGCAGGCGCATCCGCCGCGGGAACGGGGCTAGATGCTGCGGGCCATGTCGCCAGCGTCGGGTCAAAGGCGGCACCGTCGTCCATGGTTGAGGCGAGTGGCACCGCGTTGTCGGCAAACAGGCCGAGCAGCACGTCGTCTTCGCTGCCAATGTCGGCATTCAGTGCCCACTCTGCCGCCAGTTCATCCGGCAGAGTCAAGATCGGTGGCGCATGATCCGTTGCCGGTGGCTGCGCGGTCTCAGGCGCGGCGTGATCTTCTGCGGACCATTTGCGGTTCACCGACAGCACGCTGGGCGTGGTGTCCTTCATAATCGGCGGCAGGGAGAAGGGATCATCCAGCGCAAACAGGCGGTCTGGATCGACCATTCTCTCATGTAAAGAAGCCAGTTCGGTTTCTTCCGCCATCGCCAACGGATCTTTCCCAGAACGGTTGTCCGGTTCATTGGCAAACAGGGGATGGCTCGGATCGTGAGGTAACGGCCTTTTATGCTGCGGTTGGTGCAACAGAAATTCGGCTTCCAGGTTGTCCCACACCGCTTCATCGATGTCATTAACCGATGACGCCGCCCCATGAGACTGTAAGAGCGGAGCCAGGGAAACCGGGTGATCCATCAGGCTCACGCTGAACTGGTAACCCGCGATGTCGAGAACGTCGCCTTCAGCCAGCGGTTGCTGAACGTTATGCGGCAGTTCACCGCCGTTCAGCAGCAGCGCGGTGGTGCTGCCCCGCTGCGTAATGTGGGCTTCCCCGTTGGGAGCAATGTGCACAACGGCCTGCAGACGGGAAATCGCCCGGTTTTGGTCAGGCAGGATCAGCGTATTGTTGGTATCGCGCCCAATGGTTCCACCCGGTGCCGTAAAGTCACAGTAATTCTGGGGTAACCGTTCATTGTCCCGGTTCCTGATCATCGTTAGCCGCATAGACACTTTCCCTTTTATATTTTCTTGCCAGAGTCGCTGCTTTATTTTTTATACCCAATGGATTTCAAGATGCAGGCAGCGCCCCCCTGCATCTTGAAAGACAGCGGATAAAGTGGACGATTTCCCTGGAAACCAAGGAAATCGTCCTGATCAATTACGCTTCGCAGTTCTGTTTAATATCCCAGCCAGCGCTGCTTTCTGCGCCTTTGCCTCCTTGCTCGGTTTGCTCCCAGTATTGCTGCTGAACTTTGGCAGCCTGGAAGGAATAGAGAATACCCACGGTGTCTTCATCATCGGCACCGGTGTATTGAATATTGGTGACCAAAACATCGTCCAGCGTGATTCTGGCGTATTCCATCTGCCCGCCACCGGCTTTGCAGACGGATAATTCGACTTTGCCCAGGTGTTTACCGCTAGCACAATGCTTCAGCAGGGCCGGAGTGGATTTATCGATCAATGCCTTAATATGCAGATCGTTAAAGCAGACTTTCCCGGTACCACCGCCACCGCCAACGCCCATATTTCCCGGCTGAGAGGCGCCCCAGGTAAAGGAAATAATGTCGGTCCAACCTTTGTGATTAGCGTCTTTGGATTCACCATTAGCGCCATCAACTTTCATGAACATATCAATTGCCATAGCTAAAGCCTCTTGGGTCTAGAGTTAAGTAAATTCCGTTTTATGAAGCAACGGTGGTTCACGGCATTAGAAATCCCAACCTTCCGGGAAACGAAAATTGCGATCTCCATGCTGTTCTTTATGCCCTGAAGTTAAAATTTTGGTATTAATGACCCGCAATCGAAATATCAGGGCTCGTTCTTGTTTAATTAACTTTGTTTTAATGACGGCAGTTTCGAAACCAAGCGTAACGAAACGGTCAATCCTTCCAGCTGATAATGGGGACGCAGGAAAAACTTCGCCGAGTAATATCCCGGCGCATCTTCAATTTCCTGCACCTGTACCTCTGCCGCCGCCAGCGGTTTTCTGGCTTTAGTCTCTTGCGACGAGTTGGCCGGATCGCCGTCGACGTAATTCATGATCCAGTTGTTCAGCCACACTTCCATATCGCTGCGCTCACGGAATGAGCCGATCTTGTCGCGCACGATGCACTTCAGGTAATGCGCAAAGCGGCAGCAGGCGAACAGATAAGGCAGGCGGGCCGCCAGTTGGGCGTTGGCCGTGGCATCGGGATCGTAATATTCCGCCGGTTTTTGCAGCGATTGAGCACCGATAAACGCCGCGAAGTCGGAGTTTTTACGGTGGATCAGCGGCATAAAGCCGTTTTTCGCCAGTTCGGCTTCGCGCCGATCGCTGATGGCAATTTCAGTCGGGCACTTCATGTCCACGCCGCCATCATCGCTGGGGAAGGTGTGGCACGGCAGATCGGCTACCGCACCACCGGATTCAACGCCGCGAATGGCGGTACACCAGCCGTACTCCTTAAACGAGTGGTTGATGTTGGTGGCCATCGCGTAAGCCGCATTAGTCCAGGTATAGTTTTCGTGGTTGGCGCTGTCGGTATCTTCTTCAAAATCAAACTCATCCACCGGGTTGGTTTTGATACCGTAAGGCAAGCGCGAGAGAAAACGCGGCATGGTCAGGCCGATATAGCGTGCATCTTCCGATTCACGCAGGCTGCGCCACGGGGCGTATTCGGTATTCTGGAAGATCTTGGTCAGATCGCGCGGATTCCCCAGTTCCTGCCAGGACTCCATCTGCATCACGCTGGGCGATGCTCCAGAGATAAACGGGCAGTGCGAAGCCGCACTGATTTTGGCCATTTCACCGAGCAGCTCCACGTCTGGCGGGCTGTGATCAAAATAGTAATCCCCCACCAGGCAACCAAACGGCTCGCCGCCGAACTGACCATATTCCTGCTCGTAGATGCTTTTGAACAGCGGGCTCTGATCCCAACCCACGCCTTTATAGCGCTTCAGCGCCCGGCCCAGCTCACGTTTGGAGATGCTCATAAAGCGAATTTTCAGCATCTCGTCGGTTTCGGTGTTGTTGACCAAGTAGTGCAAACCCTGCCAGGCACCTTCCAGTTTCTGGAATTTCTCGTGGTGGATGATTTTGTTGATCTGCCGCGACAGCTTATTGTCGATCTCCGCAATCAGCGCCTGAATGGTGCGATAGGCATCGGCAGACACGGTGACGGTATTTTCCAACGCCTGCTGTGCCAGCGTTTTTACCGCATTTTCCACCGCTTCTTTCGCCTGATCGGTTCTGGGGCGAAACTCTTTTTGCAGCAGCGAGTTGAACTCATCGCTGGTATAGGCTTTGGCCGCGGGCGCGGTGTAGTGCTCAAGTTGGCTCATGGTTTACTCCTCCGCCACCGGGGCTACGCTGGCAGGGCTATCGGTTTCCGGTTTGGGTGCCCGGGTCAGTGACTGCAACAGCGCCGGGTTGCTCAGTACGCTGGTAATCAGCTCCTCGGCACCGTTTTTGCCGTCCATGTAGGAGAGCAGGTTCGACAGTTGGGTACGGGCTTCCAGCAGGTGGCTCAGCGGTTCGACCTTGCGTGCGATCTCTGCCGGAGAGAAATCGTTCATGTTTTCAAAGACCAGTTCGACGTTCAGGTGGCCGTCATCATTCAGGGTGTTCTCCACCTGGAAAGCGACTCTGGGCTTGAGTGATTTCATGCGATCGTCGAAGTTATCGATGTCGATCTCGAGAAACTTGCGCTCTTCCAGATTGGGCTGTGGCTCAAGGGGCGTTCCCACCAGATCGGCCATCACCCCCATCACGAAAGGCAACTGGATCTTGCGTTCCGCACCGTAGATCTCGACGTCGTACTCGATCTGTACGCGGGGTGCCCGGTTGCGGGCAATAAATTTCTGCCCGCTGCGAGTTTTGACATTTGCCATTATTTTCTCCATAAAACACTGTTATTAGAGGTTTTTGATAACATCCACTCCGCATTGTGCGGTAACCACTTTGCCTGACTAGTTCTCTCCGTCCTGTTTCTCCCTGGTGCCGAGAATCACCTCCAACTGACGTAAACCGTCCGGGGCCAGATCGCTGACGATTTGCAGAAAATTCAGATTGATCAGCTTTTGTAGCCGTTCGATCATCAGCGGTGCCGGATGGCTGGGTTCATAGAGTTCGAAGTAGCCTTTCACCTTCTCCAGCAGATGCAGGGCGTCCGCGCGGGATTGCACCTGGCCGTAACCGAACTCGCCCAACGGCAGCGGCAACGGATCGCCAGGCAGGCTTAACGCCTCCGGCGTCAGGATCAGCGCGGGATCGGCCTCGTGGCTGCCGTGGTTTTCAGGCTGCTGAATCGCCTGAGCGACGCTATCGAAGGTTTTTTGCAGCAGCGTCATCTCCGGTAACGCGCTCTCGCCAAGATGAAGCTGAATGGCATGGCGCAATTTGGGCAACGTGCGGGTAATGGCCTGCACGGTCTGGATGTTGGCCTGCTGTGGATTGCTCAGTTCACTGCGCAGGAAGCTCAGCCCATTGGGGAAGTTGGGGAGTTCCTGCTTGCTGCCGTCCAGCAGCGCCACGGCGTCGCGCACCGCAAGCTCGCTGCCGCCGTTTTTAATCAGGGTTGTCGCCCGCACCGCATGAGTCAGTTGGGTGTTATCCCCCAGTTCGGCCAGCGCATTGATGCGAAACATCGGATCGCGCACGCCGTCGCTCTCCAGCAGCGGATGGAGCTGATGCCAATAACGTTCGATCGCCAGATAGATCAGCTGTAAGCCGTCCGCATAGCCCTGCAACCCGCGCAGCTGCGTCCAGGCCAGCGTGAGGAAAAACATCACCCGCAGATCTTTGGTGCGGCGCAGCAGGCCGGTGGCCAAGCGCTCCACCGCGCCCCAATCGGGCGCTTCTGCCGGGATAATGGTGTCGCCAAACTGCTGTTCCGGCTTGCCTGCGGCGGTCTGCGCCATGCGCATAAAATCGGCGTCATACTCCAGGTTTTCACCGCAACTGACTTCCGGCGTAACCGGGGTCAGTAAGTGTTCAATCGTCATGACTTCTCTCCCTAGTCAAACATGGGCCCGTAAAGCCCCTGGCGCGCATGCTTTACGTCGCCGGTAGGCTCAAACAGATGGTGAAAAAGCTGCACCGTGAGATTGCCGCTGTGGATATAGGTATCAAACGGCTTGCCACCGCCCGGTGCGCTCCACCAGAAACTGCCGTATTGGTGCGGATCAAAGTGCGAAACCGCCATTGGCCAACCCAACGTCACTTCAGCATCATCTTGCTGCTCCAGCACCGTTGGTAGCGGCGGCAGCGCCTGCAAAGCCCGGTCAATACGCTCAACGGAGTGGCACTGATGAACCCCGCGCTGCAAAATCTGCCCGATGCAGTAATAGCGCTCCGCCGCCAGCAGCAGATGTTCGTTCCGCCAGTTCTCAGGGGATACCAGCCACATGGCGAACAGCGGGTAGTGACGCCCGACGCGATCCTGCGACGGCAGCAGATACCCCAACTGCGCGAACGGCGTGCCCAAGGTGGCGGGCAGCACAAAGTTCCACATCGGCGCGCCAAGCAGCGAATAACGGCCATCGCGCGGGGCGGAAAGCTGCCGGGCCGCCAGCCCTGACTGGCACCAGTGCGCCCACTGATTAATCAGCGTGGCGGGCAGGCGACGTTGCACAAAGTCGCCACAGCTGGGGATCTTGCCGTACCAGCCGATGCCGTTGTCCTGTAGTGGTGCATAGGTTGCCTGTTGCGTCATGATTCGCCTCCTAAGGACAATTGAAGGCGGTGGGCTGGAAGGGATTGCGTATGCTGTCGGGCGTCAGCTCCAACACCACCCGATGCCCTTCCAGGTTAAAGGTCGCCGTCTGGGTCAACGACGCCGCGCTGGATTTCAACGCTGCCTTGTCGATCAGCCGGTTCAGTGCCCAATCTCCGGTGGTCACCAGGGTGGCCATTTGCCCGTTGACCAGCGCCAGTTGCAGGCTGACCTGATTGGTGTTGCCGGTGCCGGGCCAACTGACCACCAGCGGAACCAGCGGGCCATGGCTGTAATGGAAAATTTGCCCGTCGATATCCAGCGTCATGCTGAGAATGTCGGAATCCATGCTGACGGGTTTGATCGTCAGGTGGTAAGAGGGTTTCTGATTCTGCCCGCTGAACCAGGTATCGCGGATGTCGCGAGCCTGCTGGAAGGAGCGCAGCATGTTGCCGCCGCCGGACAGCGTTTTGCCGTCGACCCCTGGGTTGAAGCGCCATCCGCCGCGCGAGGTGTCCACTTTGCCTTCGAGATTCTGGCGGAAGAAGCTGTCCATAATGCCGCTGTTCGGGGCGAACATGCGCGAGAAGTCACTGCTGGCGATCTCCTGCTGAGCGCTGCGCACTAACGGGTAGCGCCCGCTGATGGCCTGCTTGCAAAAGCTGCCGACCTCAAACCCGACGCGCTTTTGCAGCCCTTCCAGCTCTTTCATCTGCGAATCGCTGCTGGCACCGACTGCCAGTGAAAGCATCATGTCTTTAAACGGCTGCGGCAAACGGCCCGATTCGGCCTGCAACGCCAGAATCACTTCTCCCGGTGGCGGTGCCATGCCGCTGTTGGCCGCGCTTTGCACCGCGATCAGGTAGTTATAGAGGCCATCGGCCTGTTTGAGCACCGTATCGAACGGGATGCTTTTCGCCGCTTCATCGCTGCTCTGCGCCAGTTCGATAATCGGCGCAAAATGCTTGATCACCACCTGCTCCGGCAGGGAAGAGATATCACCAACGTCTTCAGACGATGTGCTGTAAAACAGCGTGTCGAGGAAATGGCCCGGGCCCGCGCTGCTTTTCTCGCCGCTGCTCAACTTCAGGCCGCTATCTTTACGCTCCTGCTCGTCGGTGAGCTTGATGTTTTTCACCGTGTTGATCAGAAAGTTACGTAACGGCGAATCCCCGGCAGAGAGCAAGCGCGCGGTGTTGATGCGCTGGCTCAGGTTGGCAATGTTCTTCAGCTCGATATCGCCCAGCAGCGTATCCCAGGCGCTGATGAAATCCTGCATATACAGCAAACGCACGGTTTTCAGCAGATCGGCGCGGCTCTCTTTGGCCAACGCGCTTTCGTTGACGTTCATCACCCAGCCGTCTTCGGTCAGCAGCGTCTGCGCCACGTTATCGATGCGTTTATTAAACGCCAGCCAGTAGCCTTTTGGGGTGTACAGCCCCGGAATGCCTTCGGCCGCAGGCTTGCCGCTTTTACGCCGGAAAGCCAGCTCCGCCTGTGCGCCAGCCAGATCGGTCAGCGAAACGGTTTTCAGCGAAGGTTCCTTCAGCAGAATGCGCTTCAACCGCCCATAGATACGCACCGATAACGGTGCCTGGCTCAAGCGCTGCTGCGCAGACTGCTCCAACAGGTTATCGCGCACATACGGGGAGGACTGAATGCGCTCATCCAGCAACTGTTTCAGGTGCCCATCAAGCACTTCCCACGACGCTTTGCTGGTGCCCGGCCCGGAGACCCGATGCAGGTTGAACATCACCCAGGCGCGCAGGAATTTGCCATCGTAATGTTCCGGTTCGTACAGCATCCGGTAGGCTTTCAGCGCTTCGAAGCTGAAATCGGCGTCGGCCCCCATATCGTTGCGCAAGATGGCGGTCACCTGCCAGGCGACAAAAGGCAACAGCATGTTTTTCAGCGCTTTTTGATACAACGCCTGGCTGGCGGTTTCGACCTGAGCGCCGCGATACAGCCCCAAGCGGTAGCTGAGCGGCGGATCTTCCAGTGAAAAACTTTCGCTGCCGCCTAACTGCTGCAAGCCGTTGAGATAAGGCAGCAGAGTGAAAACATCCTGATAGTTATACAGTTCCATTTCACTGCCCTGCTTTTCCAGCACCGGGATGTGAGTGGTCACTTCTTTCAGGTAGTCGTGGTTGTTGATATAGCTGGAGTACCAGAACAGCCCCGCCGTGGCGAAGATCGCCCCGAGCAGCAGGTAGCCAACCCAGTGCAGCGTGGTGTTGCGGTAGATCCACCAGCGGTTGTTGCTGGCCAGTTCCGACTCGCGGAACACCACTTCTTCCAGAAATTTTTTCAGGAAGTAGCTTTTGCCCTGGGTCTGTTTTTCTTCTTCCGCCTCACCGCTGCGGCCGGTTTCCTCAACAGAGCGCGGGGTCAGATTCAGGTGCAGCGAACCGTTCATTTCCGACATCATCTTGTCGAACGGCATCCGGTCTTGCGTACCACTGGTGAAATACACCCCGCGTGGCGTGAAGGAGGCTTCAAAGCTGGAGGTGGCAAACAGGGTGTTGAGGTAATCCCCCAATACCTGGCGCAGCCGGGCAAAGGCCTGCGGGAACAGGTAGCTTTCCGCACGCGTTTGCTGATCCTGCTCCGTCAGCATGGTGTCGGCCAGCCCGAAATTCAGGCGCTGCAGCAGCAGGGTAAAGTGATGCTCAAACGCCGCCATCAGCTCGAAACCGGCTTTTTGCGTGTCGCTGCGGGCAAAGGTGAAACCCCAGATCTGGCTGCGCTGCTCTTTGTCGTACTGGCCGAAGTAGGCGAGGAAGCCCCGCAGCAGGTCAACTTTGCTGACCATGATGTAGATCGGGAAGTCGATTTTTAACGACTCGCGCAGCTCCACCAAACGCTTATGCTGCGCCTGAGCCTGTTCCTGACGTTCCTCGGGGGTGCCATTCATCAAGTCGCTCAGGCTGACGGTGACGATCACGCCGTTGATCGGCTGCCGTGGGCGGTATTTCTTCAGCAGGCCGAGGAAGCTGCCCCACTCCTGCGCGTCGTGCGTCGGGTCGCTTTCCTGCGTGGTATAACGCCCGGCGGTGTCCAGCAGCACCGCATTTTCGGTAAACCACCAGTCACAATGGCGGGTGCCACCGATGCCGCGCAGCGCCGTTTTGCCGAAGCGATCCGCCAGCGGGAAGTTAATGCCGGAATTGACCAACGCGGTGGTTTTCCCGGCACCGGGCGCGCCGATCAACACATACCACGGCAGTTGATAGAGATATTGCCGCCCAAAACGGCTCAGCCAACCGGGCATAAAGCGCGACTGCTGGCCGTTGAAACGCGCCTTTTTCAGCAGGCGGGTGGCCTCTTCAAAGCGCTCCACCAGCTTAGGATCGTCGCGCTCCATGTCTTTAGCCGCGTTTTCCGCTGGCGTTTCTGACATCTGCGTCAGCATTTTGCGGTTACGCCTTGCGCGCCAGGCGGCGGCGATCAGCCGGAACAGCAGCCAGACGCCACAAATGATGGCGATCGCGATCTGCCGGTTAACCGTCGACTCCAAGGGGCGATAGTCACCTACGGCAACGTAAGGGCCGATGAACCAGATGATCATCGAAATGGAACCTACGCCCACCATACCCCATAAGAAACGACTGGTAATAATGGCAATGATTGAATTCAGCATCTGACCCCCATCTAGAGCGACATCGTCGGATTTTGGACGGCACCCGGCGCCAGTTGCAGCGTGATCTCAACCCGGCGGTTGAGTGCCTTATTGGCTTTGCTGCTGTTAGGCACCACCGGATCCTGCTCGCCTTTCCCCTCGATCATCAGCCGGTCTGGCTGTGCCAGAGACTTCTTCAGCAGAGCACTGACGGAATCCGCACGCGCCAGCGAGAGATCGTAGTTGGAAGCAAAGCGTGCTTTGCGAATGACATCGCTGTCGGTATATCCCGTGACCATGACTTTCCCGTCGATCTTGTTAAGCGCTTCTGCCACCCGGCTAAGGATCGGCCGATAGGCAGCACGTACCGAGGTGGAGGCTGAATCGAACAGGCCATCGCCGCGCAACACCACGATACTTTTCTGGTCTTCATCATGTACGCTCAGCAGACCTCCATCGATCTCCTGTTGCAGGAAGCCTTTGAGGCTGGCAATGGCTGGCGTCGATGGAGCCGGTATTTCCGCCGAGAGCACCGGCGGCAGTTCGAGCTGATAAATAGAGGCCACCACTGGCGTGGTGGCTTCGCCAAGCCGCCAGTCCAGCGAGATAAACCACAGGCAGGACATCAGCCCCAGAAATGCCGCGCAGGCCCACACTGGCAGCATCGGCCGCCAGTTTTTTTTGCCCACCGGCAGATCGGTAGGATGTTGGGATAGCGGCACGGGATACTCGCCGCGTACCGAATGGATAATCTGTGCCAGACGCTGTCTTAGCGTTTCTAACTGCGAGTAGCCGTTCTCGATAATGTGATAACGGCCCTCAAAGCCAAGCAGCAGGCAGTAGTTTAACAGCTCCAGCAGCAGGATGTTTTTCTGCGGCTGTTTAGACAGCCGCGCCAGCAGTTGGAAGAATTTCTCCCCGCCTCCGGTTTCGTTATGGAAGGTGACCAGCAGCCCGCTGGTGGACCACACGGTGCTTTTGCCCCAGGGGGTAAACATGGCGGCTTCGTCCAGTGCAGTACACAGACAATAACGGGCGCCGATCAGCACGTCGTACGGCAACCCCGCCTGCTGGCCCTGAACTTCGAACCGGCGGATATCATCAATCAGCGTCTGGCGTAGCTTCGCCGGATCGGGGCGGCTGGCCAGACCCCGGATAAACGGGACCCGGTTAAGTAACGGGTTTGCCAGCGTCACCAACAGATTGTTTGAAGCCTGCACATTCACCAGAGGCGCGGCAAGATCATCGCCAGCTGCTTTAGCGTGAGTATTTTGCATGGAACATTCCTGTTTCCTGAACCTTATGCCGACGGATTACGAATCGCCCAAAATTCCATATTCAGGCCAGGGAAATCCCCGGCGAGATGCAACGCAAAGGCGCTGGATTTACTCATCTGTTTCCAGAGTTCGCCGCTGTTTTCCAACTCGAAGTAGGTATATCCCGCGTGATAAGGCAGTTGGCGCGGGGCGGCAGGCATACTGCGCAAGCCAATCCCCGGCAGTTGCAACTGAACCAGATCGCGGATGTTGTTAACCGGTGCGACTTTCAGCTGAGCCGGGAAGTGGGTGCGAATGGTATCCATCGGCACGTCGGCATTGACGGCGATCACGAAGCCAAATTCGTTTGTCATGTTGGCATAAGGAATGGTGGCGATATTCAGGCCGTGTGAGCGCTCGATCAGCGGTAGCTGAATGGCGTTCTCTTCGAAGACGATGGACAAACCTTGCCGCAGCCAGTTCATCAGCGCGTTAAAGCTGAACGCCAGCGCGTCGTGGTCATACACCGGCAATGCCTCACCCGCGATGCGCGCCGGGGAGAAGGTCATCAATTCACAGGCCAGCGCCAGCCACTCGGTGAATAGCCGCTCCGGGTGGTACTGATTGCAGTGGCGCGCATGATGCGTGATACCCACGTAGCGGTTGATCAGCTGCAACATCATGAAATCCGAGGTTTCCGACACGCCGCCCCGTCCGCTTTGGCCAAGACGCTGCCCCAACTGCTGGCTGCGCTGCTGCAACAGGCCGAGCACGTCGCTGATAAAGGTGTTCAGCAAGGGGTTTTCCTGGCAGGCCAGCATCGGCGGAATGTAGCCCGCGTCGATCTTCAGGCTGTTATCCGCACTTTTCTCCAACACCCGCAGCACGCCAATGGCGCACCAATCGGCCGTCAGTTCACTCTCCGGGATCAGATGCAAGCGCAACTGGCCAAACTGCAATTCTGCACTGCCCACCGAAATGGTATTCATGTCTTCCACTTCGCTTTCATAAGCCACATAGCGGGCCAGTGAGTCGGGCGAGTCGCTAAACGCCACCTCACGGCTGCTAGCGCGATGCACCGGCAGGGCCAGCATCACGTTAATAATGCTTTTGCCGTCCGCTATTTTGACCGGCGGCGGCGCTTCCTCGGCACCGTAAAAAGAGAAGAAGCTGCCATCGGGCATAATCCCGCTGGCGGAATTAAGCGCGATATTCCCCAAGCGCATGGCGCTCTCATCAACATCCAGCGAGATAAAACCCCAGTAATGCTCTTGCTGTGCCATGCCCCATGAACGGATATAGTGTTCAAGGTAGTTTTCAGATTGCTGAAAATGGTGCGGACGCAAAAACATCCCTTCCGTCCAGACGACTTTATGTACTCGTTTCATTACCGAGGTCCTTGGAAATAAAAAGCGCTTGGTACACTTATGCCGGTCAATTAAGACTAACCAATCCCCTCTCCTTGGGGAGAGGGGGCGCAACTTTCAATATTGTGCGCAGGGTTATGCACTTTCTGCTTAACTGACCGGCATTACTTGATACACGCCGTATTTCAGCTTGAAATACGTTGGTTACCGTTTTTGGGCTTATTTTTCTTTATTGCTGTTTTCCGTCACGCGCAGCCCTTGCCCGTTGGCAACAACCTTGATTTCCTGTGGCGGAGGCTGACCGCGCCAGAATTTATAAAAAGACACTTTCTCCAGATCGGGGATCGGAATGATGATGCGCCAGGTTTTATTATTTAAATCCTGAAACTCCCCGGTAACGCCAACGTAATAACGCTCACTCTTTTTCTCGCCGGAAATTTTGACGGTTTCTCCGCCAGGCAATAAAAAGAACTGCTCGGTGCCCAGCAAGTTCTCACCTAACACGGCGGCCGCCTTATTATGTAAGGCGAAAAAGTCCGCACTCATAAAGCCGGTATCTGAGCGCAGGTAAAACACGCTGATTTTTAGCGGAGCCGGATTCTTCTGTTGGTTGATATTGGCTTCGCGGGTCGCGGAGAAGGTGATGCGATAAGACGCCACCACGGGTTCGGCCTTTTTGGTGCTCACGCTCATGCAGCCGCAGAGCAGCAGGCCAGTGATGATGACACCCAGCGCTCTCCTCCCGCGTTGAACCCAAAAACACGCTGCCTGTTTCATTGTTTCTCCCGTTCTCCGTCACGCCGCAAAATAGTTTCACGTTGCCGTCGGCAACCCGCCCAGTTGCTTTATAGCCCAAGTAACCAGATGGTCAATTGGCTGGGGAGAATACGCAGGCCGATAACGTTGGTGAGATTCTGTTGTGTCAGGCTGGTCAAGCGGGTTGCCGGAAATCCCGCCACCAAAAACGTCAGCACGCCGGTAATATGCCGGGACGGGCCCATGACGGTTCCCGAACACACGCCACCGAGCACGCCGGGCGAATCACCGCTGGTGAAGGGGATGATCGTCAACAGGTTGTGCGCGGGCATGGCACTAAACAGGATATGCAGCACGTTCGGAATGGCTGTACATCCCTGTGCAAAATTGGGATACGGGATCGGCACGACTGGCGGCGTGATACAAACATCGACGACGGCAAAATCTGTTCCAGCCAGTTGGCAATTTGCAGGCATCAGTAAGTTCCTTCTTGTTAGTCAATTATTGTGGGTTATCTAACCAACGTGAATCTGTTCTGAGTCTATTTTGGTGATGGTTTCCGAAGTAATCATCGTGCTGCGCGCATGAAGCCGCGCGTAATCTTCGGCCTGATAATCCAGTTGCCCGACGCGAACATGCTCGGTCTTTCTGACCTGGCGGAAGATCACGTCGCTGAGCTGCGTCAGGGTATGCCAGACGGATTCGCAACGCTCCCCAACCCAGCGACTGAGGGTGACGCGCGCATTGAGTTCGTCGCCACAATATTCCAGGTTGCCGATGCGGCAATCGCCGTGGGCGGATTTCACCTGTAGCCGATGGCTCTCCAGCGCTAGTTGGCGTTCACTGTTCAGGGTGAGCGAACCGCCGCGCGTAGCAATATTCAGATCGCCATCAACGATGATTTGCGCTGCCTGCTGCGGTTTAGCCCGTTCCAGCACCGCCAGCAGCCAGAGTTTTTCGTCGTTGGAACGTGCGATCAACGCGGTATCACCCGCCTCCGGCGTCAACAGGCAACTGGCCGCCCGGCGGCAGTGCCAACCGCGCCCTTCGCTTTCGACGATCATGCTGCCATCGGATAAAATATCCGCTACCCGGCCGCTGAATTGCTGCGGTAAATAGACCGGCAGAGCGTGTGATGTGGTTACGGTGCTCATTAAACTCTCCTTTTTATCCGTGATCCGCATGGTCGAACTGCTCACTCCAACTTTCGGCAGCAAACAGTTCAGGGTCGTTGGCTAACACGCCGGTTTTATCTCCCCAGCGGGTTTCCTGCTGTACGGCCCGGTGAAATTGCGTCTGGTTAAAATGCGCTCCGCCAAAATCGGCATAGCTGACATCGGCATACGAAAAATTGGCATAGACCAGTTGGCTGTCGGTAAACAACGCCCCCTGCGCCCGGCTTTTGCTGAACTGCGCCTGCATAAGCTGACAACCCGCAAAGTTGGTTGCAGACAAGCAGGCGTTAATCCACGTCGACTGATTCATCTGGCTGGCGTGGCAATCAGCGTAAGACAGGTCGGCATCCACAAACTGGGCACCATCGGCCTGGACGCCGCTTAAGTTAGCCTTCTGCAACGATGTCCCATGAAACAGGCTGAGCTTGAGCACCGCCGAGGCAAAATTAGCGTTGTCGAGCTGATTACGGGTAAATATGCACTGAATTAATGACTGGCCGCTGTAGTCAAGCCCCTGCTGTTGGCACTCAAAAAAGTTAACCTGTTCGAAACACGCGCCGGTGGGGATGTACTGACGCAAATCCGTTTGATAAAACGTGGTTTTTTGTAGTTTGGCCCCGGTGAAATCGCTCTTTTCCATCGTCGATTCGGAAATGGCGCTCTTGTCGAACTGCGCCTGCCGAAACAGGCAGTGATCCAGGCGGCAACCGATAAACTGCATTTTCGCCGCCTGGATCTGGCTGAAATCCGCGTGTTGCAGATTGCACTCGCTGAAGATCAGGCCGGGCAGCGCAGCGCCGCTAAAATTGGCGTGGCGCAGGCAAGACTCACTGAAACGCGCATACTGCAACCGTGCCCGAGTAAAGATCGCCTCCGTTAGAATGCATTCAATGAACAGGCACTGTTCAAGATTGCAATCGGTAAAGTCGGCGTTGCTGAAATCCACCTGCCTGAAGATGCCACCGGCTAGATCGCCAGAAACCAGGCTGACGCCGCACAGCGTCGCCTCTTCAATCACTTCCCCCTGTTTGACCTTTTGCTGTAGCTGAACCGCATCCATTATTCAGCTCCTTGGCTACTGCGCAGCGGGTAGACCTTCATCTGTTTTACCCAGGCATCACGCATCAGGGTGGTGTCATCGATCTCTGCCTGTGAGATATCCGCACGGAACAGATTGGCAGCGGTAAGATCGCAGCC
Organism: Serratia sp. YWN4; assembly: GCF_055790845.1. Classification (NCBI taxonomy): domain Bacteria; kingdom Pseudomonadati; phylum Pseudomonadota; class Gammaproteobacteria; order Enterobacterales; family Yersiniaceae; genus Serratia; species Serratia sp. YWN4. The sequence continues at coordinate 1,360,213 of NZ_CM147696.1, read as the reverse complement.
AATGAGCCGGGATTTCTGTAACCGGCTGCCGATCAGGCTGGCCTGTCTGAGATCGGCCCCTTCCAGATTGGTGCGGATAAACAGTGAATCGCTGACCTGCGCCCGGTGCAGGCTAACCTGCCGCAGCGTGGCTTCGGACAGATCGCAGCCCTCCAACGTAGCGAAGCTCAGATCGGCCCCGCTAAGCGGCATTTGGCGCAGGTTGCAGTGCATCAGCACCGCGTGGGTGAAACAGGCGCTTTCCAGCACGCTGCCCGCGACAAAGGCGCAATTCTCCAACTGGGCGCGGGTGAAATCGATGCCATCGGCCTGGCAATTCGTCAGTGAGCAACGCTTAAGCCGTGCATTTTCAAACACCGCCTGCTGCAACTGGCTGTCGATAAAAGTGCCTTTGTTGATCCGCACGGCGGAAAAGCGGGGATTCTCCAGCGTGATCCCGTTGAAAATAACGTTGTCCAGAGAAGCCGCGCTGAAGTCACAGTCGGTCAGCGAGGTCTGGGTGAACATCTGATCGGCTATCGTCGCCTGACCGAAGTTGCAGCGCTCAAACTGTGTGCCCTCGGTTTCGATATTGCTCAGGTCGGTGCCGGTAAAATCACAGTCGCTGCAAATCGCCAGCGCCAGCGTCACTTCGTGGAACAGGGTATGGCGCAGCGAAGTGTGGTTCAAGACGCTACGAGCCAGAATGGTCTGCATCAGCGTGGCGTGATCCAGCACGCTGTGGCTTAGATCCACGCTCTCCATCATGGCGCGGGTCAGGTTGGCACCGCTCAGGTCGAGATGGGAAAGATCGGCACCGGTCAGATCGCAACCGGTGAAGTTACGATCCTGCGCCATTTTATCGATCACCCAAGCTCTCAACTGCGCGGCTCGCTCACCGTTCAGCCGCGGAGCGGCATTCTGGTTTGACACACCAAGGCGATAAAGCTGATGCAACCCCTCTTCCTGGCCGGGATACAGGCGGCCCTGCTGCTGTTTCAACGCCGTGAGCATTTTATTAACGGATTCTGGCCCGGTCGGCCGCCGCGAATCATAACCATCCCGATCCGGCATACGCTGTTCCATCTGCTGCATGGCGTCGCCTTTCGCCTTCGTGGCCATTCCTTCCATTTGCGCCATAAATTCAGGCAACTGGGACAGCATGGGCCGTTTGATATCCGGCGTCTCTTTGGCTTCTGCGTACAGCGTGGTGTCCACCGCTTCCAGGCGCTTATCGGCATCCTGGTAGATGGCTTGCTTACGTGCTTCAAGGTTTTGCTGCAACGGATGCTCGATTTCCGGCTCAGGCGTGTTATCAATCCACGCCCCGAGGATCTCTTCCGGCAGCAGGTCATGATCCTGAAACGCGAAGGCGCTGCCTTTTTCCCGATCGCTGCGCTTGATCCACACGTCCCGATAATGGTCTAACGAACGTGGCCGATCAGCATGTTCCAGTGCGGGCATCAGCATATGGACGTTGTAACCATCGTCTTCCACCGCCTCAAGCGACAGTTCGCCGTGATACACCAGGATCATTTTTTCCAGATGCGGCAAGAACCACACTGTGGTATGACGCAGTTCAAGTTCAGAGAAAACCTCTTCCCCCTTTTCCGTATGATGGGCAAAGCAGCGCGCTTTCCACGGAGGGAGTTGCCCTTCCAGCAGGGCATGTTCAGGGTGCATATTCTCGATCCGATACGGCGTGCCGCGCGGCAGTTCCGCCAGATCCTGCCACTGCTGATCTTGAGGGGCGATGTTGAACAGCCGGAAGTCCGCATCATCGGCTAAGCCGATCGCCCCGCGCTGCACCCAGGCCTCATCGTAACGGCGGCCAATAAACGCCTGCCTAGCAGACCAGGTGATATCAATGGCATCGAACCCGGCAGGGGTGACCTGTTGTGTAGGTGATGTGATACGTTCGCCGGGCGATTCGATATTGGGCAACCGCTGGGGAGCGCCATTGGCCTCTGCGCCAATGCCTAGCGGGTTAGCCGCGATGTGTGGGCCGCCATAAGCGTGTGACCAATCAATGGGTAGAGAGATAAATGGACGTGGAGAAGTCGGCGTTGCGTCTTGCCATTGCCGATCGCCAGAAACAATTAATGATTTTTGCTTTTCACCCAGCGTAATACTGACGCGGCAAACGTTCTCGACCAAACAGGCGTGCGGATAAGCCTGACCGGTGGCCAGAAACTCGGCGTAATATTTGGGGTAGGCGGTATCCACCACGCCTCCCGTACTGGATAATTCGCTTTGTGCCAGTTGCCATAATTCTGGCTCCGGGCGTAGCATCGGTTGTGCCCCCATATCCACCAATGCCAAGACGGCAACGCCCAAATACGGCTTATGCGCTTTATAAAAGCAAGGGCGATTCATAATTCCAAGACGCAGCGGTTTGATAATTCTCATTTATAGTTCGCCTTCCAGATGGCAATCAGTAAAAAGCATGCGAAATATCACGCTTAACAGAAAAGTATTATCTTTTTTAATTACCCATTAGTTATTCAATGCCACAACATCATGGAGCATTGAAAACAGCGTATTTCCGGGGGGAATATCCCCCTTGATGCCGTTCTAATTAGAGATAAAGCACCAGGCCTTTGGCATTTAACTCCAACATACCAATATTAATTTGGGCTTTGAATATTTTCAGTACGGTATCATCGGCCAATATTTTAGCTTTGGTGACCCCCAGATAAGTGGGAATAACCTGCGCTTCAAACTGCGTGGAATCAATATGCATTCCGCGCACCCGGATATCGGCCCCTATGGCTTGTACCCTCATCCCGGCAGCGAAGACTTTTAACGACGTCGCTTCCAGATGCGTTTGTGCCACCGTCGTGGTCAAGTTGCTGGCATAGCTCTCTACGGCGTCACCGACGACCGATGCGGTTGAAAAACCTTGGATCATCGAGGTGGCATCCCCTTCAACCAGTAGATCCAAGTTGTTTTCCACCGAAATACTCATATCCCGTTCGGCGTGCAGGCTAAAGCTCTCCACGCCAGGCGCGTCATCCATATAAAGACTGTTGGCATTCGAGATGCTGCCCTCGGTGGTGCGGCTCATAATCCCCATTTTCGTGGCGTTGGCCGGTAAATCCCACGGCGGCATATTGTCCTCGTTATAGACGCGCCCGGTGATCATCGGCCTGTCAGGATCGCCGTTGATGAAATCGACCACCACTTCTTCGCCAATCCTCGGAACCTGCACGCCGCCATATTGCCACCCAGCCCAGTTGCTGGAAACCCTTACCCAGCATGAGCTGGTTTCATCGCCCTGACTGTAGCGATCCCAGCGAAACTTGAGTTTTACCCGGCCATAGTTGTCGGTCCAGATACTTTCCCCCGCCGGGCCAACCACTTCTGCGGTTTGCGGGCCATGGGTTTTTGGCCAGGCGGTCTTCCGCTTTGGCCGCCACTGGGTGCTGGCCGGTAGAACCTCAAAATCGATGTAATGTTCGGTATCATCTTCGTCATTACTGACGTAACTGTTTTCTTGGAAGAAATAGCGTGCCGCAATGGTCAGGTATTCGCGGGAGTCCTCCAGGCGTGGGGCGTTATCCAGCATAAACCGGTATCCCGGTGCCAGGCCAAGCGAAGAGGCGCGCCCGCTCATGTGTTCATGATTGGCTTCAAATTCCTGCTGCCGAACGCGGGTGTAAAACTGCGCATGGCTCTGATCGGTATAACACCCCGGCCAGTCGAAAATCTCGGCTTTTTCTTTCGCGTAGGACAGCGGATTACGGCGATTCTCTAACAGATTTGCCCGCGGCTTGCGGAAATCGTAATCATCCATGCTGTACAGGCTGGGGGTGATAATATCGGAAACGTTCCACTCATAAATCGTCGCGTCGTTTTGCGTTAATCCCCCTTCTGTCAGGCGATAAACGATATTGTCATAGCCCGCCAGAACGTTATGCCCCTGAGGCGCATCGGCCAGGATCATGGTGTGCCCGTCGGCCTGATGGGTGAAATAGAAATAGATCCCCTCATGCTCCATCAGGCGGCAGATAAAATCATAATCACTTTCCTGGTATTGCACTGAATAATCCCAAGAGCGGTAATCATAGCTCAGGCGATTTTCAACTTTGACTTTGTATTCGCTCAATATGCTGATGAGGATCTCTGGCACACTTTTACCCTGGAAAATCCGGCAGTCCTGATTTTGTGTCAGATACCAGAGCGTCGGGCGCAGCGTGGCGTGATAAAGATAGTATTTTTCGCCACTCTCTTCACGGCCAGCCAGCGACATGCCGGTAATATTACCGTTTAAATACCGTGGGTTACCAGGTAGATCATTAATTGTAATAGTAAAAGACTTACCGAGCAGTGACTTTAAATCAACGGTATTATTTGGACAGAGCAGTTCAACATCGAATTCATAAATTTCAGATAACCGTTCTTCGCCCGTTAACGTGCGAAAGAGAAGAGGTTCAGAGATATCTGTGATTTGTTGCGCGACGAAATAACGGTTTGGGTTTAGCGTAATCATTTTTATGCCCGCACATAGGAATGTAAATATTATTACATCCGCACCTCCCAAGGTGCAGATGCACATTCAAAATCAGAATACCAAGATACGTATTTACACCACGACTTTAACAACTCAAACATAATGACCCAACTATATCCATGTTTTAAAACGTAGTCAAACAAAATACCTCTTAATAGGTATTAAATTGGAGTTAAAGGATGTACTGAATATTTTTTAAGAAAAAACTCAGATTTATTAATTGTTTAAATATTGATTATTACTATTTTATATCTATTTTTACTCTTAATTAAGTCGCTTTATCTGCACCATAAAGTGGCATACAACCCCCAACTCTTAAGCGCAATTTAACATTATGCCCAATACTGGACACGCCTCTCCTAACAGAAGAGGCGATTCAAGCCTGAAAACTGCAAACCCGCCAGGTTATTAACCCCCCGGCATGGTTCACCTGCTCACCATTTTTACTTAACCTTCATAACTGCGAAACAGCGCCTGCCCGCGCAGCAGGCGCACGCCCAGCCAGCCGCCACATAGCGACAGCAGCAAAGCGCTGAGCAGCGGCAATACCCACCACAGCACCGGCGTCGGCGACCACGGGAAGTCGAATACCTTAGTTTGCAACAGCCAGAGCGCCGCTTCGGCACCCACCGCTGCCGCAATACCCGCTACCAGCCCGAGCAGCGCAAACTCGCACCATAGCGTGCCACGCAGCAGGCGTTTGCCCGCCCCCAGCGTGCGGTAAACCACCAACTCTTGCCTGCGTTGACGCATACCTACCTGCACCTGCGCCAGCAGCAGCAAACCACCGCAGATCACCACCAGCACCACCATCACTTCCAGCGCACGGCTCACCTGCTGTAACACGCCCCCCACCTGTTTCAGGATCGAGCCAATATCCAGCAGGCTCAAGGTTGGGAACTGGCGGTTGAGCTGGGTCAGCATCTTGCCATCGCCGTCGTAACGGAAGCTGGTCAGCCAGGTTTGTGGCTGGCCATCCAAGGCACCCGGCGGGAAGATAAAGTAGAAGTTCGGCTTCAGGCTTTCCCAATCCACCTGCCGCAGACTGGTGACTTTGGCGCTGAACGACTGGGTATCACCGCTGAAGGTCAAAGTATCGCCCAATTTGATTTTGAGTCGCCCGGCAATGCCTTCATCCATCGACACTTCCCCGCTCTGCGGTGGCCAAGTACCCGCCGTTAACGGATTATGATCCGGCAGATCCGTCTGCCAGGTCAGGTTCAGTTCGCGGTTGACCGCTTCGCCACCCAGATCGTCCTCATGCACCCTTTCGGTTGCCACCTGCTGGTTAATCTCGGTCAGGCGCACACGCACGATCGGGTAGAAAGTCTCTTCCTTCAACTGATGCTGTTGCAGGAAGTTTTTAACCTGTGGCACCTGCGCTTGCGTCATGTTCAGCAGGAAATAGTTCGGGCTATCCGGCGGCAACTGCTGCTGCCAGCGGTCGAGCAGATCGTTACGCAGCACCAGCAACAGCGCCAGCAGCATGAACGACAGCGAAAATGCTGCCAACTGGCTGATCGTCACCCACGGCTGATGCAGCAAGCGGTTCACCGCCAAGCGCAGCGCCAGGTTTTTCAGCGTAATGTGCCGCAACAGCAGCAGGCTGCCCCAGCCAATCCCCCCCAGCAGCAGTGCCAGCACCACCATCCCGGCGAGGATCGCCCACAGCAGCGTACTCGCCCCCATCAGCACGGTCAGCAGCAGCACCACAATCACCGCCGTAACCGGCAGGAAATAACGCAGCGGCCAGACGTTAGCCACTACGTCACGGCGCAGCACACGCAGCGGCTGGGTGGCCAACAGTTGTCGGTACGGGCGCAGGCCGACCAGCAACGAAATCATCACCAGTGCCCCCATAGCCCACACCCACGGCCAAACTCCGGCGGCGGGCAACGCCCCTGGTAACACCGGGGCCAACAGGCGGATCAGCAAGGATTCGAACCCCAGCCCGATCAGGCCGCCGCAGACCCCTGCCAGCAACAGCACCGCCAGCCACTGGCCAACGATCAGCCTGCTCAACGCCTTGCGCCCGGCCCCCAGGGTTTTCAGCACCGCAATCAGATCGTAACGGCTGCGGCAATAGTGGCTCATCGCCACCGCCACGGCGGCAATCGACAACAACAGCGTCAGCAACGCCGAAAGCAGCAGGAACTGCTGTGAGCGCTGTAGCGATTTCCCCAGCGCACTGCCAGATTCCTCCAGGCCAAACCAGCGCTGATCCGGCTTCAGCTGTGGTTTCAGGCGCTCCTCAAAGCGTTGAATATTCTCCGGCGAACCGGCAAACATATAGCGATAGGTCAAGCGGCTGCCCGGCTGCACCGCGCCGGTTTTATCCACGTCGGCCAGATTGATGATAATGGTGGGCGCAGTCTGGAAGGGGTTAAAGCCGGAGTCCGGCTCCTGAATGATTTCACCAGCGATACGCAAGGTGGTATCACCCACGTCCAGATTATCGCCAACCTTGATATCCAACAGCGCCAACAGACGCGGTGCCACCAGCACCGTACCGGGCTCCGGCTTGATATTGGCCGGGTGGGTTTCCAATTTGCCATACAGCGGGTAAGCCACATCGGTGGCCTTCACGTTGGCCAACTGTGGGCGTTCCCCGGCGTAAGTCATGGTGGTGAAGCTGAGTTGGCGGCTAACCTGCAACCCCTGCTGCTGTGCGTCAAGGAGCCAGCCTTCCGGCACCGGGTGTGCAGTGCGCAGCACGCGGTCACCGGCAATAAAATCGCGGCTTTGCTGGCTCAAACCTTTGTCCATACGATCGCTGATACTGCCGAGCGCCAGCACGCAGGCCACTGACAAGGTCAGCGCCAGCCAGACAATCAGCAGCGAAGGCGAACGCCATTCACGCCAGAACCAACGCCAGATCATGCTTCCTCCCACAGCTTGCCTTCACGCAAGCGCAGCCGCCGCTGGCAACGCGCCGCCAGCGTTTCATCGTGAGTGACCAGGATCAGCGTGGTAGAAAAATCACGGTTGAGGGAGAACAGCAGATCGACGATGCGCTCACCGGTCTGGCGATCGAGGTTACCGGTTGGTTCATCGGCAAACAGCACCCGCGGGCGGCCGCTGAACGCACGCGCCAGCGCCACACGCTGCTGCTCGCCGCCAGAAAGCTGCGCGGGCAAGTGGCTAAGGCGCTTGCCCAGGCCAAGCTGCTCCAGCAATTGCACCGCCTGTTCGCGGCTCTGGCGATCGCTCTCGCCACGCAGCAACGCCGGTAATTGTACGTTCTCCAACGCATTCAGCGTTGGCACCAGCATGAAGGATTGAAATACAAATCCGACGTTTTTCGCCCGCAAGGCCGCGCGCCCCTCTTCATCCAGCGCGGTCAGCGACTCGCCCAACAGGCGCACATCCCCTTCACTGCCGTCGTCCAGCCCGGCGAGGATCCCCAGCAGCGTCGATTTACCCGAACCGGACTCGCCAATCAGGGCAATTGTCTGCGCGGGTTTGACAACCAGCTCGACTCCGGTAAGGATGGTGAGCTGATGCTCACCCTGACCAACGTGTTTACTAAGATGATGAACTTCAAGAACGTTTTCCGCTGGCATCTTCCCTTCCTTTTGCTGTTGGGATTATTCAGTTTACGTACCGCCGCCGCCGATAGCCTATTGATTCTTGGCGACAGTTTAAGTGCTGGCTATCGTTTGCCGGTAGCCCAAGCCTGGCCAACGCTGCTGGCCAACCGTTGGCAAAAACAGCCCAGCGGCCCGCTGGTGATCAACGCCAGTATCAGCGGCGACACCGCAGCCCAAGGGCTGGCGCGCCTGCCTGAACTGTTGAAACAGCACCAGCCGCGCTGGGTGATGATTGAACTGGGCGCTAACGATGGGCTGCGCGGTTTCCCGGCTCAGGATACTCAGCGCGATCTCAGCCAGATTATCACTCAGGTTCAGCAGGCGGGTGCACAACCGCTGCTAATGCAAATTCATATTCCGCCAAACTATGGCCGCCGCTACACCGACGCTTTCGGTGCCATCTACCCGGCACTGGCCAAGCAGTTCAACATTCCGCTATTGCCGTTCTTTATGGAACAAGTGGTGATCAAACCAGAATGGATGCAGGATGACGGATTACATCCTAACCAGGATGCCCAGCCGTTTATCGCCACCTGGATGGCAGAGCGGCTGGAACCTCTAGTAAAACATGAGTCTCACTAAATAGGGCTGCCGACTAGGTAAAGTTATGCAAAAAGCGATATTGATAACCGGCTGTTCCAGCGGGATTGGGTTGATTGCCGCGCAGGATCTGCGTAATCGCGGCTATCGCGTGCTGGCCGCCTGCCGTAAACCGCAGGACGTGGAAAACATGCAGCAACTCGGGCTGGAAGGGATTGAGCTGGATCTGGATGACAGCGCCAGCGTAGAACGTGCCGCAGCGCAGGTGATCGCAATGACCCAAGGGCGCTTGTATGGCCTGTTTAACAATGGCGGTTACGGCGTCTATGGCAAGCTGAGTGCCATCTCACGCCAGCAGTTGGAACAGCAGTTTTCAACCAACCTGTTCGGCACCCATCAGCTAACGCAGTTGCTGCTGCCAGCCATGCTGCCGCACGGCGAAGGGCGTATTATTCAAACCAGTTCGGTGATGGGGCTGGTATCCAGCGCCGGTCGCGGGGCTTATGCCGCCAGCAAGTTTGCGCTGGAAGCCTGGTCGGATGCGCTGCGGATGGAGCTGCACGGTACGGGCATTCAGGTCAGCCTGATCGAGCCCGGCCCGCTCACCACGCATTTTACTCAGAACGTTAATCAGACGCAGAGCGATAGCCCGGTGCATAATCCCCGCATCGCCAAACTGCTGACGCTGCCGCCGGAAGCCGTGCTGCCGAAGCTGCGCCACGCGCTGGAAAGCCCGAAGGCCAAACTGCGCTATCCGGTGACGCTGCTGGCCCACGCCATCAGCATCCTGCGCCGCCTGCTGCCCGGCCGTGCCATAGACTGGCTGATGCGCAGCAATGGCTAGGCTTGAAGTACGGCAGTTTGCCCCCATTTAAAATCAAATCGCTCCGCAAGATCAGAGAGAAAAACCATGCTAGCTCCAGTTGTTGTTGATATTAACGAAACTAACCTGCACCAGACGTTGGAACAGTCCATGTCGATCCCGGTGCTGTTTTACTTCTGGTCCGATCGCAGCCAGCACTGCCTGCAACTCAACCCGGTTCTGGACAAGCTGGCGGCGGAATATGCCGGTCAGTTCATTCTGGCCAAGGTAGACTGCGACGCCGAACAGATGATCGCCTCTCAGTTTGGGCTGCGCTCGATCCCAACCGTTTATATGTTCCAAGACGGCCAGCCGGTTGATGGCTTCCAAGGCCCGCAGCCGGAAGAGATGATCCGTGAATTCCTGCAACGTTTCCTGCCCAAAACCGAAGACCTGAAACTGGCAGAGGCGATGGAACTGCTGCAAGAAGATCGTGCCATCGATGCCCTGCCGCTGCTGAAAGAGGCCTGGCAAGCCAGCAACCAGCGCAGCGATATCGGCCTGACGTTGGCCGAAACGCAAATCGCCCTGAACAAGACGGAAGACGCCGAAGCTGTGCTGGCAACCATTCCATTGCAGGATCGCGATACCCGCTATCAAGGGCTGGTGGCGCAGATTGAATTGCTGAAACAGGCTGCCGATACGCCAGAAATCCAGCAGTTGCAGCAGCAGGTACAGCAGCAGCCACAGAACGTCGAGCTGGCGGTTCAGCTCGCTTTGCAACTGCATCAGGTTGGCCGTAACGAAGAAGCGCTGGAACTGCTGATGGGCCATCTGCAAAAAGATCTGGCCGCCGCGAACGGCAATGCGCGCAAGACGTTGATGGATATTCTGGCCGCACTGGGCACCGGTGATGCGCTGGCTGCCAGATATCGCCGTCAGCTTTATTCTTTATTGTATTGATCCTTCGATAATCAGGGTGCGGTCAGCCGCACCCTGACAAACGCCCCGCGTTCTTCCCCCCACTTCGCGATTAATTGATTTACAAAAAAATTAAGACTGAGCAGATATTAGGCTTTATCCCACCGTTGACGTAATATCTGTTAATACGTCTAACAGGAGGTTGTGCCATGTTTACCGTTATTCCGGTTGTGATCGTTGTTGCGTTGATTATCGTCTTCGCCAGCGTAAAAATTGTGCCGCAAGGCTTCCAATGGACGGTAGAACGCTTCGGTCGTTACACCAAAACCCTGATGCCAGGCTTAAACATCGTTGTGCCGTTTATGGATCGTATCGGCCGCAAAATCAATATGATGGAGCAGGTGCTGGATATCCCTTCCCAAGAGATTATCTCGCGCGATAACGCCAACGTGGCAATTGATGCGGTGTGCTTTATTCAGGTGGTCGATCCGGCGCGTGCCGCCTATGAGGTCAGCAACCTGGAGCAGGCGATCGTTAACCTCACCATGACCAACTTCCGTACCGTGCTCGGTTCCATGGAACTGGACGAAATGCTGTCACAGCGCGACAGCATCAACAGCCGCTTGCTGCATATCGTCGATGAAGCCACCAATCCTTGGGGCGTGAAAATCACCCGTATCGAAATCCGTGATGTGCGCCCACCGGCCGAACTGATTGTGGCGATGAACGCGCAGATGAAGGCTGAACGTACCAAACGTGCCGATATTCTGGAAGCCGAAGGGGTGCGCCAGGCGGCGATCCTGCGTGCCGAAGGGGATAAGCAGTCGCAGATCCTGAAAGCCGAAGGGGAACGTCAATCGGCGTTCTTACAGGCCGAAGCGCGTGAACGTGCCGCCGAAGCGGAAGCAAAAGCGACGCAGTTGGTTTCTGACGCCATTGCCAGCGGCAATATTCAAGCGATCAACTACTTCGTGGCGCAAAAATACACCGACGCGCTGCAAAAAATCGGTTCCGCCAATAACAGCAAAGTGATCATGATGCCGCTGGATGCCAGCAGTCTGTTGGGTTCCATCGGCGGCATCACCGAACTGCTGAAAGACAGCAAAGGCAAATAATCATGGTTGAGCAGATCGCAGCAAACCCGCAATGGTTCTGGATCTCTCTCGGTGGGTTGCTGCTGGCAGCCGAAATGCTCGGTGCCAGCGGTTATCTGCTGTGGAGTGGCCTGTCGGCAGTGCTGGTCGGGATTGTCGTCTGGTTTTTGCCACAGCTCGACTGGGAGTGGCAGGGTGCCATTTTTGCCGTGTTGACCATCGCCGTGGCCTATCTGTGGTGGTACTGGTTGCACCAGCGGCCTGCGGCGGCCACCAGCGGCTCGCAGGTGCTGAACCAGCGTAACCGCCAGTTGATTGGCATCCGTTCCACGTTAACCGAGCCGATGCACAACGGCATCGGCCGCATCAACATCGGCGATGGCAGTTGGCGCGCGCAGGCCAACGAAGATCTGCCGGTCGGTACCGAAGTTGAGGTCGTTGCCGTTGAAGGCGTCACGCTGGTGATCCGCGCCGTTAACCGCTAATGCTTGTGGCAGCAGCCTGCCAGATTGTTAATGATCGGGCAGTCTGCACCTTCATCCCCCGGGCACTGTTCCGCCAGCGCTAACAACCGTTGGCGCATTTCGCCCAATTCACTGATGTGCTTTTCGATCTCGGCCACTTTCTGCAGAGTACGCGCTTTAACATCGGCACTGTGGCGCGCCGGATCGTTGAACAACGTCACCAGTTCGCGGCACTCATCAAGGTTAAACCCCACCTGCCGCGCCTGACGCAACAGCGTCAACTCTTCAATATGCTTTGCATCGTAACTGCGGTAGCCGTTTTCCGTACGGATTGGCGCGGTGACCAAGCCTTTCTCTTCGTAAAAACGGATCGCTTTGCTGGTTAAACCGGTTTTTTTGGCAACATCACTGATATTCATGGAAGCCCCTTGACCTTACCCTTGCTGGAAGGTTTAACCTCATTCTTAATGATAATCATCAAGGCGGTCAAGCCTTAAGCAACAGCACGTTCTACGAGGAGATATATTATGTCCCAAACTACGGTCTTAACGCTGCAAGGGCTTTCCTGCATGCATTGCGTTGGCAGCGCCCGCAAGGCGCTGGAAGCGGTGCCGGGGGTGACCAGCGCCGAAGTGACGCTTGAGGCGGCCAACGTGTATGGCGATGCCAACGCAGAGCAGTTGATCGCTGCCATAGAAGATGCAGGCTTTCATGCCAGCTTGGCCGAGGGCACCAGCCACCCAAAAACTGAGCCGCTGACTGTATCTGATCCTACTCTGCCGGAAACTCAGGCAGCGGCACTTTCCTCCCTTCCGGCAACAGACGATGACAGCATACAGCTGTTGCTCAGCGGCATGAGCTGTGCAAGCTGCGTCAGCAAGGTCCAGAATGCACTGCAAAGCGTCCCCGGTGTTGAGCAGGCGCGGGTTAATCTGGCAGAACGCAGTGCGCTGATCACCGGCAGCGCGACACCTCAGGCTCTGGTCGCGGCGGTAGAAAAAGCCGGTTATGGCGCGGAGATGATCCAGGACGAAACCGAACGCCGCGCACGCCAGCAGCAAACCGCCCAAGCCAACATGAAGCGCTTCCGCTGGCAGGCGGCGTTGGGGTTAGCACTGGGGATCCCACTGATGCTGTGGGATTTGTTTGGCGGCAGCATGTCGCTGACGCCGGAAAACCAGCGGCTCTGGCTGCTGGTCGGCATGCTCACCCTGGCGGTGATGGTGTTTGCCGGTGGGCACTTCTACCGCAACGCCTGGCGCGCGCTGCTGAACGGCAGTGCCACCATGGATACGCTGGTGGCCTTGGGCACCGGTGCTGCCTGGTTGTACTCCATCAGCGTGAATATCTGGCCCGACTTCTTCCCGATGGAAGCACGGCATCTGTATTACGAAGCCAGTGCGATCATCATCGGCTTGATTAACCTTGGTCATGCCATTGAACAGCGCGCGCGGCAGCGTTCGTCCCAGGCGCTGGAACGGCTGCTCGATCTGACCCCGCCAACCGCCAGGCTGGTGACGGAAAGCGGAGAGCAGAATATCCCGCTGGCCGAAGTGCAACTGGGGATGACCCTGCGCCTGACTACCGGCGATCGCATTCCGGTGGATGGCGAAATCCTGCAAGGCGAAGTGTGGATCGATGAAGCCATGCTGACCGGTGAAGCCGTGCCGCAGCAGAAAGGGCTTGGCGATAAAGTGCATGCCGGTACGGTGGTGGATGACGGCAGCGTGCTGTTCCGCGCGGCGGCCATCGGCAGCCAAACCACCCTGGCACGCATTATCAAGCTGGTGCGTCAGGCACAAAGCAGCAAGCCGGAGATCGGCAAACTGGCAGACCGGGTCTCGGCGGTGTTCGTCCCTGCCGTCGTCGCCATCGCTCTGTTCAGCGGCGCAGTCTGGTACTTCTTTGGCCCGCAACCGCAACTGGTCTACACGCTGGTGATCGCCACCACGGTGCTGATCATCGCCTGCCCTTGTGCATTAGGGTTGGCAACGCCGATGTCGATCATCTCCGGCGTGGGCCGTGCGGCAGAGTTTGGCGTGCTGATCCGCGACGCCGATGCGCTGCAACAGGCCAGCGTGCTGGATACCCTGGTGTTCGATAAAACCGGCACGCTGACGGAAGGCCAGCCTCGGGTGGTAGAAATCATCACTTTTAACCAGGTGAGCGAACAGCAGGCACTGCGCTGGGCGGCCGCGCTGGAACAAGGGGCCAACCACCCGCTGGCACGCGCCATCGTTGAACATGCCGGCGAGCAAACCTTGCCACAGGTGGAGCAGTTTCGCACGCTGCGTGGCTCCGGCGTCAGCGGTGAAGTGGAAGGCGTGCCGCTGCTGTTAGGCAATGCCAAACTGTTGCAGGAAAACCAGATCGCTACCACCAGCGAACTGGATGCTCAAATGCAGCAACAGGCCGAGCGTGGCATCACCCCGGTGTTGCTGGCCGCCAATGGCAAACCGGCGGCGTTGATCGCCATCCGCGATCCTTTGCGCAGCGATAGCGTGAAGGCGCTGCAACGCCTGCATCAGCAGGGTTATCAACTGGTCATGCTGACCGGCGACAATCCGATCACCGCCAATGCGATTGCCAAAGAGGCCGGTATCGACCGGGTGATTGCCGGTGTCTTGCCGGATGGCAAGGCAGAAGCTATCAAACAGTTGCAGGCTCAGGGCCACCGCGTGGCAATGGTGGGCGATGGCATCAACGACGCCCCTGCGCTGGCACAGGCAGACGTAGGGATCGCCATGGGTGGCGGCAGCGATATCGCGATTGAAACCGCTGCCATTACCCTGATGCGCCACAGCCTGAACGGGGTTGCCGATGCGCTGGCGCTGTCAAAAGCCACCATGCGTAATATGAAGCAGAATCTGCTCGGGGCATTTATCTACAATACGCTCGGTATCCCGATCGCCGCCGGGGTGCTGTATCCGCTGACCGGCACCCTGCTGAGCCCAATGGTGGCCAGTGCCGCCATGGCGCTTTCGTCAATTACCGTGGTCAGCAACGCCAACCGATTGCTGCGCTTTACCCCTAAACAGTAGCCTGAAAGCGGAGCGCAACCTACTGCGCTCCGCTTGGCTTTGGGATTATTCCTTCACTGTTCAGACTTTCTTATATGGCAGATAGCGTTTAGCATGGGGCAAACGCTAATCAGGAGCCACGCCGTATGGGTCAACTGTTACGCCGCATCGCCACTTTCTTCGGCATCATTTCCCCGGTGGTTCATGCCTATCCGGCGCTAGACATCACTCTGCCGGGCCATCGTCAGTTCCATCTGGTGGGCAGCATTCATATGGGTACGGTTAATATGTCGCCGTTGCCAGCGCGGTTGATTGCTCGTTTGCAGCAGGCCGATGCACTGATCGTTGAAGCCGATATCACCGACTGTTCCTCACCATTTAATCAAACCAACGAACAAATCGCACTGGAACAACGCCTCTCCGCCGAGGAATTTTGCCAGTTACAGACGCTGTGTCAGGAGTTGGGAACCGATGTGGCAACGTTCTCTACCCTGCCTGGGTGGCAGGTTGCCCTGATGATGCAAGCGCGACAGGCACAACAATTGGGGTTGCGTGCCGAATGCGGTATCGATTATCAGTTGTTGCAGGCCGCCAAGGCGCAGCAAAAACCGGTGATTGAGCTGGAAGGGGCTGAGGAACAATTAAGCCTGCTGGAACAACTGCCGGAAGGGGGAATGACGCTGCTGCACGATACGCTGGAACATTGGCATACTAATGCGCGGCTGCTGCAAACCATGGTGAGCTGGTGGCTGGACGCCAAGCCGAACACCACGCTGGAAACCTTGCCCTCCACCTTTAGCGCCGAGCTGTATGACGTGCTGATGCACCGCCGCAACCGCAATTGGCAGCAAAAATTGGAAGCGTTACCGCCGGGTAATTATGTGGTGGCCGTCGGTGCCCTGCATCTGTATGGCGAAGATAATCTGCCTGCCATGCTGCAAACTGGCTAAAAAAGTGGCCAATATCGCTATTGGCCAGTCAAAGAGGAATTTCTCATATTTTAGTTATACGCATCGTAACCCTGTTAGCGGTTACAATCAGCAGAGTAGCAACCCGGTGAACCTATTGGCAACCGCCTTTACTTACGCTCGGCACAGGTTGCTTAGCCGGTTATACTTTTGTCATTTTATGGCCTCAAACTGCAACTTTCCCACCGTTTAGGAAAATACCTTATGACGCCCGCCGTAGTTCTGCTTGAAAAGCAAAAAGTGGCCTTTACCCTTCACCCTTATCATCACGACAGCGAAGAAACCCACTTCGGCGACGAAGTGGTGCAAAAGCTGGGGTTGAATGCCGAACAGGTCTACAAAACCCTGTTGGTTGCACTTAATGGCGATAGCAAAAATCTGGCGGTCGCGGTAACGCCGGTAGCTACCCAGCTGGATTTGAAAAAGGTCGCCAAAGCGCTGGGGGCCAAAAAAGCCGAGATGGCCGACCCGGTGCAGGCACAACGGGTAACTGGCTATCTGGTGGGTGGCATCAGCCCGCTCGGGCAAAAGAAAAGGCTGCCAACGGTGATCGACAGCCAGGCACAGCAATTCACCACGATTTTTGTTTCCGGCGGCAAGCGCGGGCTGGATATCGAACTGGCCGCCAGCGATTTATGCCGTTTACTGACCGGCAGCTTTGCGGATATCGCCAAGCGGGATTGAATAACCGGCGCTTCCCCATAAATCACACGTATATACCCAAAATAATTCGAGTTGCTTGTAGGCGGCAAGCACTGGAGACCCCAGGAGCATAGTCCACTATGTGACTGGGGCGACAGAGCGCAGCCAACACCCAAGCAACTTGAAGTATGAAGGGTATCGACGGTGGCCGCATCGCCGCCACCGTCGATTGCACCTTAGACTTACTTGATAAACTTGATGTTTTTAATCTCGAACTCGAAGCCTGCTTGTGTATTCGCCCACGCCGGGAATACCGTGAAGCTCTTAATACTCTGATCGAAATACGCGTTGCTCACTTTAGCCGTGATGCTGCTCATCGGGACCACGATGGTTCTCCATTCGCCCATCGCCAGCTTGGCTCCTGCTAGCGAGTCAGCCAATATATCCCCCGTATCACCTTTATCACCGCCGACTTTAATCACTAACCCATTTTGCTCAGAGTCTTGCTTTTGCGCGCCTAGCGACTTAACGAAGATATCGAACTGTAGATTACCGCTGGCGAACTGCTTGAGGTTCTGAGGTGCGAAATTAAAGTGCAATAGACCTTTGTACGACTCCGGGCTATTCGCATTGTAAGCCACGCTGACAACCGACCCGGTTGCTGTGGCGACCATATGCGTAACTCCTTCCGGTAAGGGTTGCCAGTCATCCGTATTGTACTGATCGCTGGTGACCGTTATCGCACCGAAGTCAGCCAGAATATCGTAGCTTGCACCTTCTAGCGGGGGTAATTCACTTTCATGGAAGGTCGCACAGGGAATGGCGTCTTTAGGTAAACCCTCTGGTTGCGGCACATAACGGATGGCACCGATATCGAAGTTTATCGCCTCTGCGGTATAGATGAGGAAAGGCGTGTTCATCATCTGATACGACATACCCGTTTCTACCATGCATTGAACGGGGATTTTAATTGTCGACCAATCGCTTGAGGGTTTAGGTAGAACATTGGCAATGTTCACTTCGCCACGGCAAGGATATTCACAGTGGGTAGACAAATTAACCAGGGCCGGATGACCCGAGTTGACGCGAATATCGAACTCAATAGTCGCATTAGCATTCACATAGCGATTGTAATCAGCGCCTTTCTCGTCAACGGTCTGCATATAGATTTGCGCCGCCGATTTACCGGCAAAACCATCGGTTTCCCCGGTGAAATTGACGTTCAAGGCCGACTGCTGCATCCCTTGATAGTCGATCCCTTTGGTGGTTATCGTACCAATGGTCGTTTCACCTTTGGTGATTTCATGCTTGGACCAGCCGTTAATATCCCCTGACATTAAAGCCACAAACTCGCCTTTAGCATTCTTACCGTAGATCTCTAGAGGGGAGTCAGCAACACCGGTATCAGGCGCAGCGATACCACAACCATAATCACGAGGATCCAGAGGAAGATTATTCAAGTCTTCTTCGGTCGCGGCAACGTCGGTTTTACCCGCGTAGTTCAAGCCATAGCCGTAGGGAAAGAGTTGTTTATATTCACCGTCAAGTTCCTGCTCAATAACCTGGCCGGTGATCCCATCAACGGGAGTGATATAGCCTGCAATATTTGGCGCAGCGCGGTTAATGGTGGTTGAACACTTGGTTGCGCCCCAGGTGTAGGACAATTTACCTTTAAAGTCCTTATCACCGAACAGCACATCCGTAATACCCAGGCCTTCCGTACCGGGCAACCAGGCAGCGACAAACGCGTCAGAGTTATTGATCTCTTCGTTGACATAAAGCGGACGCCCGGAATAGAACACCGTGACCACTTTATAGCCCCGCTCTTTGAGCGATTTAATCAGTTCTGAATCTTGCCGGTATTTCGCTTTCAGCGCAGCGAACTCAAGCGTCTGTGCTTTTGAGATATCACCGAACATTTCCGCGTAGGGATCTTCGCCTATCACAACCACCGCCACCGCTTCTTCAGGCGTGGTGGCAGCAACCTCGGTAATGACATTTTCTGCGCCTACAACGCTTTTCATTGCCATTAACAGGGTCTGAGCGTGCGGGAAGTCTTTTTCGATGGTGTTGCCATCCCCCTGCCATGATAGTGACCAGCCCCCTGTTTGCTTGGTGATATCGTTGGCAGCAGAGCCCACCACCAGATATTTAGCCTTTTTCTTCAGTGGCAGCGTTTGCGCTTGGTTTTTCAACAAGACCAGTGATTCGGATACCGCCTGGCGCGCGACGGCAACGTGTTCAGGGGCGCTGAGTATTTCCTGTTTACCCGCTAAAGCACGTTGGCTGGGCATCGGTTTTGCCCACAGGTTGGCACGCATCTTAACGCGTAGAATGCGGGTTACCGCATCATCAATACGTTCCATCGGGATAATGCCGGATTTAACCTGATCAATCACATTCTGGTAAAACGCGTGCCAATCGTTGCGCGATGTCACCATGAAAACGTCGTTACCCGCGATAACGGCTTGCGGGCAGTTAGCCGCTGAACAGCCGTTGATCTCACCCTGGCCATTCCAGTCGGTCACCACCAAGCCATCAAAACCCATTTTGCCTTTCAGCACATCAATGATGAGGTACTTTGAACCATGGATTTTCTGGTTTTGCATGTAGCCAGAGTCAGTATCGGCAGCAGAATAATAGGGGTTATCTACCATCGGATCGACGTTGGCCGGGTTCCACCATGAGTTAAATGAACTCATCACCACCTGCGCACCCGCACTCAGGCCGCCGATGTAGCCCATGGCATGGATATTGCGCAGATACTCTTCGGTGTAACGGTTTTGCCCATGATCGACACCTTGCAGGGTCCCGCCGTCACCCACCCAATGTTTAACGTTCGAAATCACGTTCAGTTCGCCTTTCAGGCCTTCTTCACCGCCCTGAATGCCTTGCACCATGCGTTTGGCGTATTCGTAAACGATCTCGGGATCTTCAGAATAGCCTTCGTATACACGGCCCCAACGATAATCACGCGGTGTGGCAACCGTCGGCGCAAACGTCCAGTCCAAGCCGGTCGCGACAATCTCACGCGCGGTGACTGCACCGATTTTTTCGATCAGATCGGGGTTACGCGCCGCCCCCAGACCGATGTTGTGCGGGAAAACCGTTGCCATAAACACATTGTTATGGCCGTGTACCGCATCTGTCGCCCACATAAAGGGGATTCTGAATCCGCGCCCTTCATAAACACGTTCCAGTGCTAACCAATATTTGTCCGCTTCTTTCGCCCACTCTTCAGCGGTGGCGTACTTGTTATTACCTGGCGCCGCACCGCCGCCGTTCAAGATAGAACCTAATTTATATTGCTCTGCCTCTTCGGGCGTTACATCGCGTAAATCCGGTTGTACCATCTGCCCCACTTTTTCTTCCAGCGTCATCATCGCAAGGATGCGCTGAATTTCCGCCTCCATGGCCGGATCTTTTTTGATTACGCTGTTAACGTTTTCCCAGTCGGCAAAGTAAGGCAGGGTGGTATTAGGCGTGGGCGGTTGAATCTCACCGCCATTATTATTACCACCATTGTTGTTACCGTTATTATTACTGCTGTTGCTCCCGCTATTATTGCTGCTATCCATAGTGCTTTTTTCAGCCGTATCGCAGCCAACCAAGGCTAAAGAAACAAGCACGCTAATGATTACACTTTTCGTCTTTATCACAGAATCCCTCTCCGAGTAGAAAAGCAAACACCTTGGAAGACTCCAAGCCTTCTAAAACATAAGGGATGTTTAACAGAGGGAGATAACGAATACCAAGATATATTTCACACTTCGAAATAAATACCTATTTTGGTTAGTTGGAAATGGGATGGGAACCAGAAAACCGTTCAATTTCACTTTTAAACCGGAAAGCCCAATTTTCCTGTTATCTTAATTTTTGCTTCGCAGCAGGCTCACTATCGGCTAAGCGCAACCTGTTACCAGACTGCGCTTAGCCAATGTGGCGATTCCTTTACTGGTAAACGATACTGCCTTTCATTACGCTATTGCGCGATTATTCCATGAGTCTTTATAGATGATGTTCCCATCACAATATTTCCATGTGATAGTTTCATAACGTAACTGAATGGTTTCAAGATGCATTCCAGTTTGCCCGCTTGGGTGTAAACTTGGTGTTATTGTCGTTACTTTGACGTTATCTAGAATAATATTAAAGTATTCTGTTTCAAGGCCGGAATCCAAAACACGATACATTTTTATTGTTGCAGATTTTAACGTAACCCCTTCACTCAATGCACGATATAAAACAGGCGTTGTTTTATCGAACTCTTTCTGCATAGAAAACGGTGAGTGTATTCTTGTGCCTGTAAGTCGGCCTGTATTTCCATCGGTGGGGATAGTCATGTGATGGTTAACTGACTTCAGTTCAATTGATCCGGTTCGGCCAGAGACTAAAGAGCCTCCGACGATAGGTGAACCGTTTTCATCGACTAGCCAAAGATAAGCGGGGTTTTACATGTTATATACCCGTGATCATTGAAGATGCTTGATTTTGTTGATGAAGAGGATCATGCTTTCATCCCATGAAGATATTTATCACCGCTGAGCAAAAAATCGAACTCGAACGCCGGCATGATTCCAGCCGGGACAAACACGTTTGCGATCGTATTAAAGCCGTACTTCTCGCCTCCGAAGGTTGGAGTTCGGTCATGATTGCTCAGGCTCTGCGCCTGCATCAGACCACTGTTGACCACCATATCAGCGAATATCTGAATAAAGGGAAGTTGAAACCCGAAAATGGTGGCTCTGATGGCATGCTCAGCACAGAAAAAACCGAACAGCTTATCAGCCACTTAACTCAACATTTATTCCATCATACTGTCCAGATTGTGGCCTACGTGGCACAAAAATGGGGTGTCATATACAGCGTCCCAGGAATGAACAAATGGCTGCACCGGCATGGCTTCAGCTATAAGAAACCCTCAGGCGTACCCCATAAATTCAGTGAAGAGAAACAGCAACAGTTCATTGAATATTATGAAGAATTAAAAGTTGCCACGAGAGGTGAACCGATCCTTTTTCTGGATGCAGTGCATCCGACTCAGGCGACAAAACTGAGCTTCGGCTGGATAAAAAAAGGGGAAAAAAAGACTGTTGAAACAACAGGAAGCCGTACTCGGATGAACATTCTGGGCGCGCTGGATCTGAATGATGCTGCCCATCCAGTCATTCATGATTACGAAACGATTAATGAATACACTATCTGTCAATTTTTCAATGAGATAAGAACATGTTATCCCGACTATAAGCAGCCAATTCATATTATTCTGGATGGCGCGGGGTATAACAAAACAAACCTGGTCAAAGATTGGGCATTTGTCTGCAATATAAAATTGCATTCCCTGCCACCTTACAGCCCCAACTTGAATCCCATAGAACGGTTATGGAAGCTGATGCACGAATGTGCAAGGAACAACCGTTACTTTGCCAGTAAGCCTGATTTCCGAACGGCTATATTTAACTTTTTTACGACAACGCTCCCTGAGATGGCGGGTTCATTATCGTCCCGGCTGAATGACAATTTTCAGGTGCTAAAGCAAGCGTCTTCAAGTTAATCGGGTATATCCTTATATATTGATATTGTTAATTGAGATTATTTTTAGTTAATTTACTAAAAATTTTAGCCAGGAAATATAGTAAGGCATTCCATAGAGCCATGCATATAAGTTTTAAAGGCCAGGGTTCAAAATACACTATGCAAAATATAGAACCAAAAACCACAAGCGGGCCAATTATAAACTCATAGGTATGAGAGAGAAAGAATACAAATATTTTCCCTATGACTCCAAAGGAGGAGTTTTTTTTATCGAGAGCCATTGAGTTTTGTCTCCGTTAACTCAATAAGATTAGAAAATGCAGATTCCCCTTGTGTCACTCTCACATGAATAGCGTCTACAAAAGGTTGAACGGAGGGTTCAAACAGGAAGTATAAGAGATCGTAATCCCTACTCCTTAATAATCTATATACTTCTGGGGATTCAATCGCTAACCGTTCAGAGGTTCTGATAGATCTTTCAGTCATGCCGCCAACGAGTAAAAAGGTGCTTACGATGGCTATAACCTTGTAACTGCTACTTGCTGAAATGAATGAAACTCTTGCCATAACAACAGAAGCGATCTTGGCAATTATTGAGTTCATAGCTAGCCTTCCAGCTATAGACGTTACATCCCCCCTGTATATATTATTCTGCTCTGTTTCTGATACGTATTTATTGAACTCTTCGAATATTATCTTTATAGCATTAGTGATGTGATCATAGTTAAGGATGTCGTGCCTTACTGCATTTGCCATTCTTATTCTAGCGGTTTCATGAATGTATCTAGAGTCTGTATCTAAATATCCGTAAATGAGGTATCCATAATCTAGAGGGATAGTTAGCGCGCCGTTAATGAGACCATTGATAGATTCTGGTGATAATATAATATCTGCTATCCTAGTTGATATTTCATCAATATCACTCATGTTAATCCCTTTTTCATATATCCAGTACAGATAAAAATAACTTATCATTAATGTTAATTTAAGTCTAGAGCAGTCCTGATAACCCCTAAGCTTATTAAGCCGTCGGTTAATAAGTTTAGGGGTTGGCCCGCGGCAGCAAAATAAATATCCTCCGGCATAGCCGGAGGTTTTTCATAGGCGCCTGTAAGGCTCTCTTACCAGCCGCGCCATGCCATAACCCTTTAAACTGCGTCTTTCTTGCAGTGTTTTTAGCACTTTTCGCCGCTTATTTCTCATGCGGCCCCCGTTTCACCGGGGGTGATAATCACTTCATTGCGCGACGGCTGCGTGACGGGAAGCCCCAGGCTATCAAGCCCGGTTAATTGCTGGTGTAACCGTTGCGGGATATCTCACCTTTCGGTTCAAACGCCGCCGCATCCAGCGGTGAATGCTTTTCGATATATTGTTTCAACACTTCTGCATCGATAAAGCCGGTATTCACATAGCCCGGCAGGGTAGAGATCTTCGGATAACCATCACCGCCCAACGCGTTGAAATTCAGCGTGGCCAGGCGATAGGTTTTATCGGCCTGTAGCAGTTCACCGTTGATTTTCACGTTGCTGACGCCTTTACCGTCTGCCACCAGGCTGACGTTGGCGAACTGGGCGTAGGCACCGGAATCCACCTTCATATTCGCCACCACCGCCAGATACTGCTCTATTTCACTGCCTTTCATATCGGCATACACCAGCGTATTACCAAACGGCTGTACCTTGAGCACGTTTTTATAGGTGATATCGCCAGCCTCAATAGAATCGCGCACGCCGCCACCGCTCATCACGGCAAAATCGGCGTTGGCTCTTTCGATCTGCGCCGCCAGCAGCATGCGGGCCAGGTTGGTCTGCACAAAACGCACTTTGCTGCGATCGCCCTCCAGTTTACCGTTCACACTGCCGATCTTCACCGCCAGCTGCGCCTGGCCTTTGTCTTGGAACGGCGTCAGCAGCTTCATCATGCCCGGATCTTCGGCAATCGCCTGCGTGTAATAGACGCGCTCGCTGCTGCCGTCGGCTTTCTCTACCTTCTTCTTCAGGTTGACCGGGATCAGTTGGTAATGCACCAGCTTCAACTCACCGTTGCGGAACTGGAAATCAGCACGGCCAACGTACTTGCCCCATTCATGCGCCTGCACGATCCAGGTGCCGTTCTGGCGATCCGGCGCACATGGCATTCCCGGCACATAATCCACCTGCTTGTGGTTCTCACTGGCCATGCAGACCGGATCCTGCGAATGGCCCCCCACAATCATATCGAGGTAGCCCGCGGGCAGGCTGCGCGCCATTTCCACATCGCCCGCTGCGTTAGAACCATGATTGCCATCATCGTAATGGCCCATATGGGTGGCGGCGATAATCACGTCGGGCTTTTCGCCCTTGCGTAACTGCTCAACCACCTGCTTGGCTTCCTGCGCCGGAACGCGGAATTCGATATCGGTGAAATATTCCGGGTTACCGATCTTGGCGGTGTCGTCGGTGGTCAAACCGATCACTGCAATTTTAATCCCTTGCTTGTCGAACAGCGCGTAAGGCTTGAATAAACGCTGTTGGGTGCTTTTCTGATAGATATTGGCCGACAGCAGCGGGAAAGCGGCCCACTTTTCCTGCTGGCGCAACACGCTGAGCGGGTTGTCAAACTCGTGGTTGCCGATCGCCATCGCATCGTAACCAATCAGTGTCATACCGCGAAAATCAGGCTCTGCGTCCTGCAAGTCAGATTCCGGCACGCCGGTATTGATATCACCACCGGACAACAGCAGCACGCTCCCCCCTTTGGCTGCCACTTCCTGGCGGATGCTGTCCACCAGCGTTTTCTGTGCGCCTAAGCCGTACTCACCGTGATCGTTCTGCCAGAAATGGCCGTGGTGATCGTTGGTGTGCAGGATGGTGATGTCGTAGGTTTTATCCTTTTCCCAGGCACTGGCCGTTCCTGAAAGCAAAGTCAGGGACGCGGCCAACGCACATGCGGTGGTTTTTAGCGAAAAACGCATGGCGGATCTCCATTATTGATAACAGCTATTGTTGATGTGTGCAGAAGTGTAACGCGAATTAGCAGCAAGCTATTTCAAATTTTTGTGACACGGGTTGGATAAGGAAACACCATACCAACAACGTTGTCGCGCGAAAGGTGAACGGTATAAGATGGCGATTCTGTCATCCACTTATCAGGCTAATAATAATATGACTGACCGTAGCGAAACCGCCCTGCCATCAGCCAGAGGCAGTGCGGTTAAGGGCACCGTTTTTTCGATTCTCGGTGCTATCAGCGTTTCTCACCTGCTCAACGATATGATTCAATCGCTGATCCTGGCGATTTACCCGATCCTGCGCGCCGATTTCAATCTCAGCTTTGTGCAAATCGGCATGATCACTCTTACCTATCAGCTTACGGCATCACTGCTGCAACCGCTGATTGGCTACTACACCGACAAGCATCCGCAGCCTTATTCGCTGCCCGTCGGCATGGGTTTTACCCTTTCCGGCTTATTGCTGCTTTCGGTTGCCAACACCTTCCCACTGGTGCTGCTGGCGGCGGCATTGGTGGGCACCGGTTCCTCGGTTTTCCACCCGGAATCCTCTAGGGTGGCGCGTATGGCCTCCGGCGGGCGGCACGGCCTGGCGCAATCACTGTTCCAGGTGGGTGGCAACTTCGGCACGTCACTCGGCCCGTTGCTGGCGGCTCTGGTGATCGCACCCTATGGCAAAGGCAATGTGGCCTGGTTCTCGCTCGCGGCACTGCTGGCCATTGTGGTGTTGTTGCAGGTCAGTAAATGGTATCAGCAGCAGCATCGGGCCGCTCAAAGCAGGCCAAAACCGCCAGCACAGGGGTTGCCGCTGCCAAAACGTACCGTGGTGTTCTCGTTAGGCATTCTGCTGGTTCTGATTTTCTCCAAATACTTCTATCTTGCCAGCATCAACAGCTATTACACCTTTTATCTGATGCATAAGTTCGGCGTTTCGATACAGAATGCACAACTTCATCTGTTTGCCTTCTTGTTTGCCGTCGCTGCCGGAACCCTGATTGGCGGGCCATTGGGGGATAAGTTCGGGCGCAAGTATGTTATTTGGGGCTCGATCCTTGGCGTAGCGCCATTTACCCTGGTTTTACCCTATGCATCTCTCTATTGGACCGGGATTTTGACGGTGATCATCGGGCTTATTCTGGCCTCGGCGTTTTCCGCCATTCTGGTGTATGCGCAGGATCTTATTCCGGGCAAAGTGGGCATGGTGTCCGGGCTATTCTTCGGCTTTGCTTTCGGTATGGGCGGTTTAGGGGCGGCCGTTCTTGGCTATGTTGCCGATTTGACCAGCATCGAGCTGGTTTATCAAATCTGTGCTTTCTTGCCGTTAATCGGGATTATTACCGCATTGCTGCCAAATGTAGATCATAAGCGCCGCTAACCCCCTTATAACCCGATTTAGTTGATTTATTCATTCGGGTTATTCCCTCTGTAAACCCACATTATTTGCCTTATCAGACCTTAAATCACCTGGTTGGTGTAAAAACAGTGAAATTCTCTGCTTTTTTTACATAAATGATAAAATTAGCTAAACACCAATAAGGCAAATGCAATAAACTCAATGGCTCTTTGCGCAAATTGAAGGCAATTTACCACTAGAAGGAGTCTGGATGCACAACTCAACACCCTTGATCACCACGATTGTCGGAGGATTAGTACTCGCTTTCCTCTTTGGTATGCTGGCAAACCGCCTGCGCATCTCTCCTCTGGTAGGGTATCTGGCCGCAGGCGTCCTCGCTGGCCCGTTTACCCCAGGTTTTGTTGCCGATATCTCGCTGGCACCCGAACTGGCAGAGATCGGTGTGATCCTTCTGATGTTCGGTGTTGGCCTCCACTTCTCTCTTAAAGATCTTCTTGCCGTAAAATCTATCGCTATACCCGGTGCCATCGCGCAGATTACCGTCGCCACCTTGTTGGGCATGGGCCTGTCGAAATTAATGGGTTGGGATCTGGTTTCCGGCCTGGTATTCGGTCTGTGTTTGTCGACCGCCAGTACCGTGGTGCTGCTGCGGGCGCTGGAAGAGCGGCAATTGATTGACAGCCAGCGCGGGCAAATCGCTATCGGTTGGCTGATCGTCGAAGATTTAGCCATGGTGTTGGCACTGGTTCTGCTGCCTGCCTTCGCCAACATGATCAGCAGCGAGAATACCAGCTCCACGCAGTTGTTGACCGAACTGGCCATCACCATTGGTAAAGTGATCGCCTTTATCGCGCTGATGATCGTGGTTGGCCGCCGTCTGGTTCCTTGGATCCTGGCTAAAACCGCCAGTACCGGTTCACGCGAGCTGTTTACGCTGGCGGTGCTGGCGTTGGCCTTGGGGATTGCTTACGGTGCCGTTGGCCTGTTTGATGTCTCATTTGCACTGGGTGCTTTCTTTGCGGGCATGGTGCTGAACGAATCGGAACTGAGCCACCGTGCGGCTCACGATACGCTGCCGCTGCGCGACGCCTTTGCGGTGCTGTTTTTTGTCTCCGTCGGGATGCTGTTTGATCCGATGATTCTGCTCCACGAACCCTTGGCGGTGCTGGCTACGCTGGCGATTATCGTGTTTGGTAAATCACTGGCGGCGTTCCTGCTGGTAAAAATGTTCGGCCACTCCAAGCGTACCGCGCTGACGATTTCCGCCAGTCTGGCGCAGATCGGTGAGTTTGCCTTTATTCTTGCCGGGTTGGGGATGACCCTCGGCCTGATGGATCAGCACAGCCGTAATCTGGTGCTGGCCGGGGCGATTCTGTCGATTATGCTCAATCCGCTGCTGTTTACCCTGCTGGAGCGCTATCTGGCAAAAACCGAAACCATGGAAGATCAAACCCTGGAAGAGGCGGTAGAAGAAGAAAAGCAGATCCCGGTGGACATGTGTAACCATGCGCTGATCGTCGGTTCTGGTAGCGTTGGCGGCCTGCTGGGAGCCAAGCTCGCCAAGGCGGGTATTCCTCTGGTGGTGGTTGAAAACTCACGCTCTCGGGTTGAGGCTTTGCGTGAACAGGGGGTCAAAGCGGTACTGGGTAATGCGGCCAATCCAGAAGTGATGGATCTGGCGCGCCTGGACTGCGCACGCTGGCTGCTGCTGACCATTCCAAACAGTTACGAAGCCGGTGAGATCGTGGCCTCTGCACGCGCCAAACGGCCGAATATCGAGATCATTGTCCGCGCCCATTATGATGACGAAATCTCGTACCTTTCTGAACATGGGGCTGATCAGATAGTGATGGGCGAGCGTGAGATCGCCAACAGCATGCTAAATAGCCTCAAACTGGAAACGCTGTCGAAAGAAGAGAAAATGGGCGCTTGCCCGATCTGATACCGATAAGCCCACAGGAGCGCCAGAACGGCGCTCCTGCTACTTCCTTTACCTTTCCCAATAAGACTCTTCCAGGCTGTCTTCCCGCTCAGGCAAACCGCGCGTCAGGCGCGGTGAATGCTGATTGAGCACCTGATAGCTGACGCGGTTGGCATATTTACACACCTGCGCCAAAGACGAATAGGTCAGGTAGCTACGCACGTGCTTGCTGGAGTTCGGTACGTTGTTGCGGTGATAACCGTTGGCCGCAATATCATGCAGCAAGGCCGACAGGGCCGCGTCTCCGGCACCGTTGGTATTCATGATTTTTTCCGGGCCGCCCATATAAGGCGCTATATGCGAATAGATGCGCCACGGGTTTTCGCAGCTTGCGCGGCGCATGCCACGGCTGAATTCGTAACGGTTGAACTCGGCAATCTGGCCCGGCAGCAGCGGATGCTGGGTTTCACGCTTGTTGGCTTCCTCGGTATAGCCGGCCATATACAGGCCGCTCGGCCCGGCGGTACACAGCACCAGATCCACCCAATCCAACGCCATATCCGCCGCCATCAGCGGATCGCTGAGCCCGGTCAACTCCAGGGCTTCGTCTTCGTTCATCGCCAGAATGGAGACGTGCTCATTGAGGAAATCGCGCCACCACTGCGGGTTGTCGGCAATCACATATTTGGTGCCCAGCGTCAGCACCACCGGCACATCGTGCTTTTTGGCATATTCGATCGCCTGCATGGTGGCGGCTGGCATCGGCTCGCCCGGCTTGCAGCGCACCAGATAAGAGGTCAGCACCAACGCCGAAGCCCCGGCAATCACCTCTTCAGGAATACTCTCCGGGCGCAACTGGTTCATCTGCCCTGGGCTGATGGCGAAGGTGCGCTCACCGCTTTCCGTGATCAGCGTGAAACAGCGGCCAATCGCATTATCCACCGCTTGCAGGTAGTTGAGATCGGTACGGCTGGAGGTGTTACACAGATAGCGGTAGGCATAGCTGCCAATCTTGATATTGCTGCACATCACGCCCAGCAGGATCGAACGATCGTCCGCCAGCACCGAATAATTGTGCAAGGTATTGCCGATCGTCCCACCGGCAAACTGATGGGTGATCAGGTTGTTGTCTAGCAGTTCCTGATATAGAGCTTCGGCGATGTCATCTTCAATCACCAGTGAATGGCCAAGGCTCAGACCGTAGCGTGCGACAAACGCATCATCCACTTTCGCTTCGATATCCACCAGCGTCTGATCGATGCCGACGATATAAGAGGTGCCGATTTCATTTTCTGGCTGTGCCTGCTGCAAGAGCGGATCGCGGGCGTTAACCGGGAAATAGTGCTTGGATTTACGTTTACCAGGAAATTTCATGTGATTGGCGGAATTGGCTGTGAACAGGCAGGAATATTAGCATATTCCTGCCTCATTGATTAAAACCGCTGTGCCACCAGTTGCTGCATCATATCAATATGCGCGGAGTCATCATTAAGCGCAGAGATGTATTCGAACTTTTCACCGCCAGCTTCGAGGAAGATCTCACGGTTTTGCTCTTTGATCTCTTCCAGCGTTTCTAGGCAGTCTGCCGAGAAACCGGGGCAAATCAGCTGCACATGCTTAACACCCTGGGCTGGCAAGCCTTTCAGGGTTTCATCGGTGTAAGGGGTTAACCAAGGTTCGCGGCCAAAGCGCGATTGGTAGGTCAGCTTCACCCGATCCGCAGCTAACGGTAGCGTGGCCGCCAGCGCCCGGTAGGTGTCTTCACAGCGCTGCGGATAGTCATCTCCTAAACGAGCATAACGCTTGGGAATGCCGTGGAATGACATGATCAGGCGATCCGGCTGGCCGTGCTCGGCCAAAGAACGCTCGACGCTGTGCTGTAATGCAGCAATATAGGCAGGATGTTCGGCGTAATCGCGGATAAAACCGATCGATGGCAGACGGCGATAACCTTTGAGCACCCGCGCAACGCCATCCCACACCGCCGCGCTGGTCGAGCAGGAATACTGCGGATAAAGCGGCAGCACCACCAGATTGGTCACGCCCTGCGCCAGCAGGTTGTCGATCGCCTGCGCCAAGCTCGGTGAACCGTAGCTCATCCCCAGTTCTACCGGCGTATTCGGCATGCGTGCCGCCAACGCCTGCTGCTGGCGGCGGCTGTAAACCAGCAACGGTGAACCTTCGTCCATCCATACCGCTTGGTACAGCTTGGCCACGCGCGGCGAACGCAGCGGTAAAATGACCCCGTTCAGGATCGGCCACCAGAGCAGTGGTGACAGATCGACCACGCGACCATCGCTGAGGAACTCTTTCAGATAACGTTTGACCGCTCGCGGGGTTGGGGCATCGGGCGTGCCCAGGTTCACCAGCAACACCCCGTGTTTCTCTTGCTTCATCGCAGTTCCCTTTTCCTGCCTAGCTAATTCTCTGTGATTAATGGCGCCTATTGTAGCGAAAAAGTGTTGAGCCGGAACCGATATCAACCAGAGGTATTCCCCTCAGAACTTAAAGTCGTACTACAAAAAAACGCCGAGCGTCAGGCCCGGCGTTCTAAACAACAATCAAACCGATCAGCCCAGGATGTTCGCCAGTTCAGCGCTCACTTCGGTCACTTTACGTGTGCCATCGATTTTGTGGTAAGTCGTATTGCCCGCGTCGGCTTCTTGATGATAGTAAGACACCAGCGGCGCGGTCATCTGATGGTATTCCACCAAACGCTTGCGCACGGTCTCTTCCTGATCGTCTTTACGGGTGGTCAGTTCTTCGCCCGTGGCGTCGTCCTTCCCTTCCACCTGCGGCGGATTGAATTTAAT
The DNA here is from genome assembly GCF_055790845.1 of Serratia sp. YWN4. NCBI lineage: Bacteria > Pseudomonadati > Pseudomonadota > Gammaproteobacteria > Enterobacterales > Yersiniaceae > Serratia > Serratia sp. YWN4. Next base: position 1,329,068 of record NZ_CM147696.1, on the reverse strand, counting down.
GTGATACACGCGGCCAGATGGCGCATGCACGCGGCGACCAACGATACGATCAACGATCAGTTCGTCCGGCACGTCGAATTCCAGCACGTAATCCACTTTGATGCCGGCTTCTTTCATTGCATCAGCCTGTGGAATAGTGCGCGGGAAACCGTCCAGCAGGAAACCGTTACGGCAGTCTTCCTGAGTGATGCGCTCTTTAACTAACGCAATCACCAGTTCATCGGTAACCAACTTGCCGGCGTCCATGATTTCTTTCGCCTGTTTGCCCAGTTCAGAGCCAGCTTTCACGGCTGCGCGCAACATATCACCGGTGGAAATTTGCGGGATACCGTATTTCTCCATGATGAATTGAGCCTGAGTACCTTTACCTGCGCCCGGAGCGCCCAGCAGTATGATACGCATTGCGTAAATCCCCTTGCTATGTAGTTTTTATAAAATTGCGAAAACACTCAACCATACCATTTACCAGGGTGCTGGCTCAAGGTAGGCGGAAGAGATCGGGGGCGGAAAAAGTTGGCTGAAACGAGGCAGGAGAGAAAGAGAATAAAAAATACGCCCCTAACCGTTGGGTTAAGGGCGCGGTGTTATCAGTTACACAGACAACAACTTATTCATCCGGCGGATAAACTGGTTTGGATCTTCCAGCGTACCGCGCTCTGCCAGCAGGGCCTGATCCAGCAGCAGATCGATCCATTCGGCAAATTGCTCGTTATCGCCCACGTCAGAGGCGCGTTTGACCAGCGCATGTTCTGGGTTCAGCTCAAAGATATACTTCACTTCCGGAGCCTGCTGCCCCGCTGCGGCGAACAGTTTCGCCATCTGGGTGCTCATTTCATCGGCATCGGTGGTGACGATGGCCGGAGTATCGGTCAGGCGATGCGTCAGACGCACGTCTTTCACCCGCTCACCCAGCAACGTTTTCACCCGATCGATAAACGGCTCAAGCTGCTTCTCGGCTTCTTTCTGCTCTGCGGTTTCATCCGCCAGTTTATCCAGCGCTTCATCCGCTTTGCTGACCGACTGGAACACTTTGCCGTCGAATTCGGTCAGGTAGCTCATCATCCACTCGTCGATGCGATCGGAGAGCAGCAGCACTTCAATACCTTTCTTGCGGAACAGCTCCAGGTGCGGGCTGCTCTTGGCGGCGGCGTAGCTGTCGGCGGTGATGTAGTAGATCTTGTCCTGGCCTTCGGTCATGCGGCCGACATACTCTTCCAGCGAGACGCTTTGCGCCGAACTGTCGTTATGGGTTGTGGCAAAGCGCAGCAGCTTGGCGATAGCTTCTTTATTGCTGCCATCTTCTGCCGGGCCCTCTTTCAGCACCAGACCGAACTGCTGCCAGAACTTCTGGTACTCTTCGCTATTGTCTTTCGCCAGCTTGTCCAGCATCTGCAAGACGCGTTTGGTTAACGCGCCGCGCAGGCTTTGAGTTACGCGGTTATCCTGCAAAATTTCACGGGAAACGTTCAGCGGCAGATCGTTGGAATCGATCAGGCCACGCACGAAACGCAGGTAGTTCGGCATGAACTGTTCGGCGTCATCCATGATAAACACGCGCTGTACGTACAGCTTCAGGCCGTGCTTGTGATCACGGTTCCACATGTCCCACGGCGCCTGCGCCGGGATGTACAGCAGGCTGGTGTACTCCTGCTTGCCTTCCACACGGTTGTGGCTCCAGCTCAGCGGATCGGTGAAATCATGGGAAATGTGTTTATAAAACTCTTTGTACTCTTCGTCGGTAACGTCTGATTTGCTGCGAGTCCACAAAGCCTGCGCCTTGTTGATTTTCTCCCAGGTGACGGTACCGTCTTCTTCATTTTTGGTTTCGATCTCTACCGGCAGCGCGATGTGATCGGAGTATTTGCCGATCACCGAACGCAAACGCCAGCCGTCGAGATATTCATCTTCGCCTTCGCGCAGATGCAGGGTAATTTCAGTACCGCGATCGGCTTTGCTGATATCGGCGATGGTGTAATCACCTTCACCCGCAGACTCCCAGAACACGCCTTCATCTGCCGCCGCACCGGCTGCGCGGGTGCGCACGGTGACTTTATCGGCCACGATGAATGCCGAATAGAAACCGACGCCGAACTGGCCGATCAACTGGCTGTCTTTCGCCTGATCGGAACCGATCGACTCCAGGAACGCTTTGGTGCCAGATTTGGCAATGGTTCCCAGGTTTTCAATCACTTCTTCGCGGTTCATCCCAATGCCGTTATCGACAATGGTCAGCGTGCGCTTGTCTTTGTCGAAGGAGAGACGCACGCGCAGTTCGCCATCACCTTCATACAGATCGGGGGTGGAAAGTGCGCGGAAGCGCAGCTTGTCGGCGGCGTCGGAAGCGTTGGAGATCAGCTCACGCAGGAAAATTTCTTTATTGGAGTACAGCGAATGAATCATCAAATGCAGCAGCTGTTTTACTTCAGACTGGAACCCACGGGTTTCTTGACCTTTCATACTCATTGATTACCTCAAAGACAGTAATGACCAAATCAGACAATGAATGTTAAGTGGGGTCAACCATGAGGGTTTTCAAGCGACTGGCGGGGAATTTTTGTGAAGCGATGACGGGGCAGCCAGCTGCCCCGCAGAAAAACATCAGAACTTGATCGCGTGGCGGCCCGCCAGAGAATGCGACAGCGTGGTGCCATCAACCATTTCCAGTTCGCCGCCTACCGGCACGCCGTGGGCAATGCGGCTGGCCAGAATGCCATATTGGCCGCACATTTCGGCGATGTAGTTCGCCGTGGCATCCCCTTCCACCGTCGGGTTGGTAGCGAGGATCACTTCGCTAATGCTTTCCTTTTCCAGCCGTTGCTCCAGCCGATCCAGGCCGATATCGCCAGGCCCAATCCCGTCCATCGGCGACAGATGGCCCATCAGCACAAAGTAGCGCCCGGCGAACTGCCCGGTCTGCTCAATGGCATGGATATCCGCGGGGCTTTCCACCACGCAGATCTGGCCGTTTTGCTGCCGACGCGGATTGTTGCAGATGGTGCAGGTATCCTGCTCGGTAAAGGTGCGGCAATCGGCGCAGTGGCCAATCTCCGACATCGCACGGGTCAACGCCTGCGCCAGGCGCATACCGCCGCTACGATCGCGCTGCAACAGCTGAAACGCCATGCGCTGCGCCGACTTCGGGCCAACGCCCGGCAGACAACGCAACGCTTCCATCAAGGATTCAAGCAGCGGGCTGGTTTGCATCAGAACGGCATCTTAAAGCCAGGCGGCAATTGCATACCGTTAGAAACAGATGCCATCTTCTCTTTCTGGGTTTCTTCGATGCGGCGCGCCGCGTCATTGAACGCCGCAGCGATCAGATCTTCCAGCATCTCTTTATCGTCTTCCATCAGACTTTGATCGATTTCCACGCGGCGGCAATTGTGCGCGCCGTTGATGGTCACTTTCACCAGGCCAGCGCCGGATTCGCCCGTCACTTCCAATTTGGCGACTTCTTCCTGCATCTGCTGCATTTTTTCCTGCATTTGCTGGGCTTGCTTCATCAGGTTACCCAGACCGCCTTTACCAAACATAGTCGTCTCTCACATAGCATTGGCCGCGCACGGTGCGCCGCGTTAAATAGGGCGGATACTGTCTTCATCCAGATCCGCGTCGAAAAACCGGCACAGCGTCTGAATATGGGTATCCGCAACAATGGACTGGCGAGCCTGCGCCAGTTTTTCTTCATAAATGGCTTGCCGCCACTCCAGCGGAGTCCGCTCCGCCGGGTTATCGTCTTCCACCACGCTGAGTTCAACCGGGCTGCCATACAGCTCGCCGAGCGCATCAGCCAGCGTCTTCTGCGCCGAAGGCGAATTCAGATGGCGCTGCGAAGACCGCAGGTGGAGACAAATTCTGCCTGGTTCCAACGCTTCTTTAAAGGCATTCAACGCCAGTTGCTGCACCAGTTTCGGTATCTGCAACCGATCGATTTCCGCCGCCCAAGCATCACGCGCAATCGACTCAACCACCAGTTTAGCTGACAGCTCGGGCGTTTTTTCGTGCTCCAGCGCCGTGCGTAATGCTTTGGGGGTGGCCAATGACTCAGGAGCGGCTTCCGGTTCGGTCTGCGCACGCCAGCGATAGGCTTCCGGTTTGGCGGGCTTTTCCGCCACCGCCTTTTCCGCCTGACGCTGCTGGCTGCGCTCAGTCACGGAAGCTAACCGCTCCAGCGCTGAGTTTGCCGACCGCGCTGTTCCAGGCGCAGCCGGCTCACTCTTTTTTGGTGTGGATGCCCCCTGTTGCCGCAGCAACTGGGTTCGCGCTTTCAGCAGTTGCGCGGTAGCATCGGGTAAACTCGTTGGTTGATGATTCTGTGGCGCTGCCGCCTGCCCTAAAGGTGGCGGCGCGTCCTGAAACTGTGGTTGCGGTGCAGGTGCTATCTGGCTTTGCGGTTGCACCATTGGAGCCTGTTGCACCATGGCGACCGGTTCAGGGATCACGGCTTTCGGGTGAAATGCCAACGCACGCAGCAGGGTCATCTCAACGCCCATACGGCGATCCGGCGCGTAGGCCAGCTCTTTACGCCCAACCAGCAGGACTTGGTAATAAAGCTGGAGATCTGCCGGTGGCAGAGTGCGCGCTAATTCACGCAAACGCTGTTCAATGGCGGCGTAGTGGTTATCCAGCGCGGTGGGCAGCAACTGAATCATCGCAATGCGGTGCAGCAAGGCCAGCGTTTCTACCAGCAGGGTTTCCCAATCGACGCCGCGTGATGCGGCCTGAGCCACCTGCGCCATCACTTTTTCACCGTCGGCGCTGACCAAGGCTTCAAGAATGGCCAGCGGTTGCTCATCGTCTAACGTGCCGAGCATCTGGCCAACGGTGAGAGTCGTCACCTGCCCTTGCCCCATGGCAATCGCCTGATCGGTCAGGCTGAGGGCATCACGCATACTGCCGTCGGCAGCGCGCGCCAGCAGTTGCAGCGCTCGGGCGTCACTGGTGATGTGTTCCGCCTGCAAGATGGTTTCCAGTTGAGTACGGATCTGCTCAACGTCCAACGCCTTGAGATGAAATTGCAGGCAACGCGAAAGAATAGTCACCGGCAGTTTTTGTGGATCGGTAGTCGCCAGCAGGAACTTGACGTGCGAAGGCGGCTCTTCCAGCGTTTTCAACAGCGCATTGAAGCTGTGACGCGAGAGCATATGCACTTCATCGATCAGGTAAACCTTGAAACGACCACGCGCCGGGGCGTATTGCACGTTATCCAGCAGATCGCGGGTGTCTTCCACTTTGGTTCTGGACGCTGCGTCGATCTCGATCAGATCGACAAAGCGCCCCTGTTCAATCTCGCGGCAGTTATCACATTGGCCACAAGGGGTGGCGGTGATACCGGTTTCACAGTTCAGGCCTTTGGCCAGCAGGCGGGCGATGGAGGTTTTGCCCACGCCGCGCGTGCCCGAGAACAGATAGGCGTGATGGATCCGCCCCAAAGAGAGGCCATTAGCCAACGCCGTCAGGACGTGTTCCTGTCCGACAACATCTGCAAACGTTTGAGGGCGCCACTTACGGGCTAGAACCTGATAGCTCATTGATACCGGAGAAGTCGAGTGGTCTGGAGGGTCATGCTAACACAGCCCCGCGGCGTTCCGCGAGGCCGTTATGGTAATGCCGAGCCGCTGCTACAAATCAGTGCCCTGCAAAGTTGACCAGGCAGTAGCAATCAATGCCGAGGCCATTCAGGCGCGTTTCACCACCGAGATCCGGCAGGTTGATAATAAAGGCCGCGTCTTTTACTTCACCACCCAGGCGGCGGATCAGCGTTGCGGTGGCTTCGATAGTGCCGCCTGTCGCCAGCAGATCGTCTACCACCAGCACTTTGTCACCGGCGGTAATGGCATCGGTATGGATCTCCAACCGATCAGTGCCGTATTCCAGCTCATAGCTTTCGCTGAGGGTGGCACGCGGCAATTTACCCGGTTTGCGAACCGGCACAAAACCAATGCCCAACGCCAGCGCCACCGGAGCACCAAACAGGAAACCACGCGCCTCGGTACCCACCACCTTGGTAAATCCCGCCTCGCGGTAACGCTCAACCAGCAGTTCAATGCTGGCAGCGTAAGCCAGCGGGTTTTCCAACAGGCTGGTCACATCACGAAACAGAATGCCCGGCTTCGGGTAGTCGGGGATGGTTTTGATACTGTCTTTAATAAACTGAAGCTGCTGTGCAGTCGCGGTCATAGTTATTGCCTGATAAAACTACCTGATAACTTCCACACAGGCTCCTCAAACCCCGGCAGGGCAATGCCTTGGGCAAGAATAATCAGAGGGGGAGAAGCCTGCGCACGAAAACGCCCAAATCTATGCAAAATGCGCGATAAATGCAACTGACGCAGCACAATCAGCGCGTTTTTTGTTGCTCCCGATCAATAACCGGCAGCCTTAGCATAAAGGTCAGCAGGGCAGCCAGCATCACCAACAGCACGCCCCTGACCCACCAGAGCTTCACTAGCCACAGTGAAACGGCGAACGTCAGTACAATCAGCAGTACCGCCTTCCATTTGGCCCCCGGTGGTAATGCGCGATGTTGCTGCCAGTGGCGCAGATAGGCACCAAACCATGAGCGATACAGCAACCAGTGATGAAAACGCGGCGATGAACGGGCAAAACACCAGGCGGCCAAGAGCAGGAACGGCGTGGTCGGCAACAACGGCAGCACGACGCCCAGCGTTGCCAGCAGCACCGCCAGCCAACCCAATAACATTAATAACCAACGCGTCATGCCTGTCCTTATCATCATGATGGCCCGCGTACTGTATCACTCTGGGCCTTTACTCTGCCAGTTGACCGGTTTATCCACACGCGGCTTGTTTCAGATGCCGTTCACGGGCAAGCTTAGCAACAAACGTTTCCCCGAAGGACATCCCGTGAGTACGCAGCGCTTACTACAAGCCCTCGAACAGCAGATCGCCGCATTAGCCAGCGAAGTGCAACCCCGTGGCGATGTGCCGATCCCCCAGGCACGTTTTGACGTTGCGCTGTTTTCCAACCACGGTACGCGTTTACGTGACTATCTGGCCGAAATAAAAAAGAACTTTGCCCAGTTACAGAGCGCGGTAAAGGATAACCGCACCGCTCACGTCGCCTTTCTGGCGGAAAAACTGGTCACACAGCTCACCGCATTACAGCGCGAAATGGCTACCCAGGTGCTCAGGCGCAAGAATCAACCCAAAGAGGTGGCCGCCGTCGATTTGTATCACAAGCTGGCCGAACATCAGGAGTATGAACGCCGTTTGATAGCGATGATTGAGGATCGGGAAAACCTGTTGGGGCAGCAAACCACCTTCGCAGCGCAGAAAAAGCTCCAGCAGGAACTGGCGGCGTTCGAAGGCCGATTAGTGCGTTGTCGGCAAGCATTAGCGCGTATTGAGCGTAATATTGAACGAAAAGAAAACGGTTTTTGAATAGTTATCACATTATTTGAATGATTATTCCCTCCCCAACGCGATGTTCACTATACTCAGCCAGAACGGTATATCACTCATTCACTCGACACGTTGGACTTATGTCTATAGATAATGCTTCTCCAGAATTACAACTGGCGGTAGATCTGATTTATCTGCTGGAATGTAACGAAATCGATCCGGCAACGGCGCTGGCTGCATTGGACATTGTCAAAAAGGATTATCAGGAAAAAGTACAGCGTGCAGGCATGACGTCGCTCTATCAACCGACTGGCCAACAATGACGGTGCACTGACTTTCACTTGTACAGCACCGCCTTGTCGGCCCGCTAAATTAAACCGCTGGTTGACCACCATTATTCTGAGCTTGCGTCCGCTTCACTTCCTGCACCTCATTCCCCTGTTGATTATGTAAATACACTTCCAGTTGGTTAAAGGCGATATTGATATCGTTTTCACGGCACAAACGCTCAATTGAGCGGTTCAGTTCATCCACGGTATAGCTGCGGTCGCGCAATTCGCGCACGTAGAGACGCAACTCATGATCCAGCGTGCTGGCACCAAAGTTAAGGAAGAATACCTGCGGTTCAGGATCGGTCATAACGCGCGGGTTTTCGTGCGCCGCCTGCAACAGCACCGCTTTCACCTTATCCAGATCGGAACCATAAGCCACACCGACCTTAATCAGCACGCGGGTAATGGTGTCAGACAGCGACCAGTTAATCAGCCGTTCGGTCACAAACGCCTTATTGGGAATAATCACCTCTTTACGGTCAAAATCGGTGATGGTCGTGGCGCGAATGCGGATTTTACTGACCGTGCCCGAAAAGGTGCCGATTGTAATGGTATCGCCAATACGCACCGGGCGTTCAAACAGAATAATCAGGCCGGAAACGAAGTTGGCGAAGATCTCCTGTAGCCCGAACCCCAGGCCTACAGACAGCGCCGCCACCAGCCACTGTAGTTTATCCCAGGAAACGCCCAGCGAACTCAGCGCGGTGATCGTTCCCACGGTGGTAATCAGATAGGTCAGAATGGTGGTGATGGCATAAGAGGCTCCCTGCCGCAGTTGCAGGCGCGAGAGCACCAGCACTTCGAGCAGCCCCGGCAGGTTGCGCGTCATGTCATAGGTGACAATCACCGTCACGATCGCCATCAACATATTCCCCAAGGTGACCGCCTGCGGCACACTGGTGCCCGCGATCGTGCTGGCGTAATGCCACAGGGAAATACTGTCGAGATAAGAGAATACCGTCACCAAGTCCGACCAGATCGCATAGAACGCGGTGGCAAAAACCAGGAACAGCACCATGGTGGTCAAACGCAGCGACTGCTGATTGATTTGATCCAGCGCCAATGGGGGTTCTTCCACCACTTCACTGCCTTCAGCCCCTTCTTTCTCTTTTGCCAGATTCTGGCGCCGCGCCAACGCACGACGATAGGCTAAACGACGTGCCGCCACGCTTAAGCCACGGATGGCCGTCTGATAAACCACATTCCACAGGAAGAACAGATACAGGCTGTCAATCCAGCGCCCCGCCAAACGCAGCGCGGTATAGAAATAACCCACAAACATCAGCCCCATCAGGATCATAGGCATAACGGCAATCATAGTGAAGACCACCAGTCTCACCGCATGAGGGCCTTTCTCACGCCAGCTATCGCGGCACAGCGGAAATACCAGTACCGACAACAGCGACAACGTCAAAGTCACCACCACCTGACCAATGACATCTTCCACCAGCCGCAGCGGTGCCTTTTCACCCAGCACCGACCAGAAGATCAGCGGCAGTAGGGTCAGACCCAGCCTGAGCGTCTGGCGGCGATAATGCTCACAGCGATCGATTGGGATATTGAAGTGACGCTCTGAAATACCACCTGGTGCCAGCATACGGAAGGCAAAGCCGAATACCAGCCAGAATAGCGCCAACTGTTGCGACAGCGCCCAGATAAAATCGCTGACCGTGAATTCTGCCCGATAGAACCAGAACCCGGCCCCCAACAGCAACAGCGAGCCCGGTAACACCTTCAGCAGCGTCAGCAGGATGGCTTTCGGCGTATGCAGTTGAGTATCGCGCTTTAACTGGCCGACATCATTGGCCAGTTTCTGTAAATGGCTATCGATCAGGCGATAACGCCAACGCAGCAGCCCAATGACAACCAGCAATGGGATCAGGAAAACCAGCGCCTGTAGCCCGCCCATCAACATCTGGCCGGGTTCAAACTTGAAATTCAGCGCGGCAAGCTGCTCTTCGATCGCCCCCGGCATCGCCTTCAGCCAGGTGAGATCGATGGGCCGATTGCTGTTAACCCAGAAAATCTGCTGGGTCAGCGTGTCCTGCACTGAGGTGTAAACGCTGGTCAGTTGCTGCTGGTTAATCTGCAAATTAATCGCCAGCGACAGTTGATTGTTGAGCTGTTTATTCAGTTGATCGAGCAACTCGCGGCGCATATCGATAATTTCATTCAGCGCATCAATCACATCACCGCTGGCCTTTTCTTTGCTGGCGGCCACCAGTTTGTTGATGAAATCATCACCCTTGAAAAGCTCATCGCGTTGCTGATTGATTTCAAACTGCTCCAAGCGCAGATCGGCGATCTGAGTGCTCATGTCCGATGCCAGCGTCCTTGGCGGCAGGTTCTGCTGCTGCTGATAAAGGATGCGTGACAGCACCAGACTGCCTTTCAGCACCTGGATCTGTTCTTTCAGATTACGTTCCGATTGCAGGCCACGATCGAGCCAGTTCTTAACCTGGATATTCTGCTGGAACAGGGTGTTGCTTTCTTCCGTGGCGGCAATCAGCCGTTGGCTGATCTGGCGGTTAACGTCCAGCTCTTTGCTCACCAGGCGATCGTGCTGAATGTCTGTAGTATCTTCTGGATTCTGCGCCTCTTTCGCCGTTTTTTCCGACAGCGTCAGGCGTTTGTTATTCACCACATCCTGCAACACCTGCACCCGGTGATCGAGCGCATCAATGCTCATGGTGGTGTAATCACGCTGCTTTTGCAGCAGATCCTGCAACGTGGTGTTGGCCTCCAGGCTTCTACGCTGCAACTCTATCTCGGCGTTGAGCAATACCTGCTCGGTATTGAGCATCACCTGTTGAGTGCTGCGCAACGCCGCCTGCCCTGGCGAGCGATCGTTAAGCAGATTGCGGATCTCTTGCAGGCGCTGCGAGGCGGTATACATGGTGCTCTGTACCCGCTCAGGCTGAGTCTGCAACGAAATAAGCTCGCTGTTGTAGGTGGAGAGGCTTTCCTGGGTGTTCTGCAACTCGTCCAGCGTCTGATACAGGCGGCTTTCCAACTGCCGCAGGGAAAGCGGCTGCAACTCAGCGCGGGTCAGAGCCTCATTAGCCGGGTTCTTCAGCGCCTCCAGCGCCTTGGTGATCTGCTGTAATTTTACCGGAGCCTGCTGAAGCTGCTGCTTAAGATCATTCGCCTCTTGCCGGGTGCGATCAATGGCATCGAGCAGCTCTATGGTGTGGGTTAAATCTTGTTGCGACAGCTTCTCCGCTGGCGTCAGGGTTTTCTGTTTGCTTAGCGAATCAAGCTGGCTTTGAATGTCACTGCGGGAAGGAATATCACCATTCTGCGCCGCATTGGCAACGGGTGGCAGAAAGACCATGGCAAACAACAGCAGAAATAGGGCGATAGTGCGGGTCATATCTGCTCCGCGCAACAGAGAAACTGTCTGAGAAGATACTGTGATGAACCTGCGATTCATGATTTAACATCGGTTTGACAATGGGAAAATCAGACTACAGGATCGCAGGCGGGTAATGAATAAGAAAAACGTTGCCGGTGATGTACCGTTAAGATTTAAAAGGTGAGCACCTTTTCGGCCGCCAACGTCCATTGCGCCAGTTCCACCAGCGTACCGATCTCGACGCCATCGGCCAGTTTCAGTTGGCTGACACCGCGCGCGTCGGCACAGGTTTTACACAGTTTTACCGTGACCTGCTGTGCCGTCAGGATCTCCAGCATCTGCTGCAAATGATAGCCTTCACGCGGCTGCTGCCCGGCAATACCGGCAACAACCGCATCGGACATCAGAAACAGCTTGAGATCAATATCGGGCTGCTGCTCTTTCAGGGTAATGGCCAAGCGCAACGCATTAAATAATGACTCCTGGCCGTAAGCCGCGCCATTGGCGATCAGTAAAACGGATGACATAAAGCTCTCCTTATAAAGGTTGGCGTTCCTGCGGTTGCACGCGCAGGGTTGGGCTGAGTTGCACCATATCGATGAAAGTATCTACTAATACACTCGCTTCGGCTTTCAGATCAAAGCTTTCCGGCATAAACAGCCAGTTTTCCATCAGGCCCGTGACATAGGCATGTAAGATGATAGCGGCACGACGGGTGTGCAAATCGGCGGGTAGCTGGCCATGATCCATGCTATTGCGCAATACGCATTCGATACGATCGTAACCTTCCAGATAAAGTATTTTGCGCGCGTCATGCAGCGGCATCATTTCGCCCACGAACTCGCATTTGTGAAAAACAATCTCCATCAGAGCACGACGACGGCAGTCATCCACCGTAGCTGTCAGAATGTAAATCAAAATCTCTCTTAAAATACGCAGTGGATTATCAGGAAACTTTGTCTGATACTCTATCTCCAGGTCGCCTATTTTCGACTCTGACAATTCCCAGACCTCGCTGAACAGGTCTACCTTATTTTTAAAGTGCCAGTAAATTGCACCACGCGTGACCCCCGCCGCGGTAGCAATATCTGTCAGTGACGTTGCTGAAACGCCACGTTCAGAGAACTCTCTCACTGCAGCGTCGAGAATCTGTTGTCGTGTTTCTAGCGCCTGCTGTTTGGTTTTTCGTGCCATGACGTTGCTTTTTAGGGGAAGTGTGATTTACATACATTCGCGAATGTATGTACCATAGCACGCACATAAAATTAACGCAGCAATGGGTTTTAAAGCTTGTGATCCATTGATCATTTTGAAATCGGACACTTGAGGTTTTTCTATGAACAAAAACAGAGGGTTAACGCCTCTGGCGGCAGTTCTGATGCTTTCAGGCAGCTTAGTGCTTACAGGATGTAACGATAAAGAAACTCAGCAACAAGGTGCCCAACACCCCGCTCCTACCGTGGGTGTCGTGACATTGAAGGCTGAACCTCTCAACATCACTACCGATCTTCCTGGCCGCACCGCAGCATACCGCATCGCCGAAGTTCGCCCTCAGGTTAGCGGCATTATCCTGAAACGTAACTTTACCGAAGGCAGCGATATCAAAGCCGGTGTTTCACTCTATCAAATCGATCCGGCAACCTATCAGGCCGCTTATGACAGCGCCAAAGGCGATCTGGCCAAAGCCCAGGCCGCTGCGGAAATCGCCCGTCTGACGGTGACGCGCTACAAACCCTTACTGGGCACCAATTACGTCAGTAAGCAGGATTATGACACTGCCGTTTCAACTCAGCTGCAAGCCAATGCTGCCGTTGTGGCTGCCAAGGCCGCAGTAGAGGCTGCGCGCATCAATCTGGCTTACACCAAGGTCACTTCGCCGATCTCCGGCCGTGCTGGCATCTCTACCGTGACCGAAGGGGCGCTGGTTTCCACCGGGCAAGTGACTGCCATGACCACCGTACAACAGCTTGATCCGATGTATGTGGATGTCACCCAGTCCAGCAATGATTTTCTGCGCCTGAAACAGGAACTGGCTGATGGTACCCTTCAGCAGGAAAACGGCAAAGCCAAGGTGAAACTGCTGCTGGAAAACGGGCAGGAATATGCGCATGAAGGGACGTTGGAATTCTCGGACGTTACCGTTGATCAAACCACCGGTTCCATCACCATCCGCGCAATCTTCCCTAATCCAAATGATGCCCTGCTGCCCGGTATGTTCGTCCGTGCCCGTCTGGACGAAGGGGTGCGTAACGAAGCCTTGCTGGTTCCACAACAGGGTATAACACGCAACCCGCGTGGCGAAGCAACGGCCTTGGTTGTTGGCGCTGGCGATAAAGTGGAATTGCGTACGCTGACCGCCGCACAGGCCATTGGCGATAAATGGCTTGTGACTGCTGGCCTGAAAGCTGGCGATCGTGTGATTGTCACTGGCTTGCAGAAGATCAGACCAGGTGCCCAGGTGAAAGCGCAAGAAGCTGACAGCCAGGCCCCCGCTCAGACTCAGCCTGAATCCGCGAAGAAGTCATAAAAAAGGAGCCGGTAATACATGGCTAAGTTCTTTATAGATCGCCCCATTTTCGCATGGGTCATTGCCATCATTATTATGTTGGCAGGCATCTTGTCGATAATGAAGCTGCCTATCGCGCAATATCCGACCATTGCGCCACCGGCGGTGACTATCGCCGCCAACTATCCAGGTGCTGACGCCAAAACGGTGCAGGATACCGTAACGCAGGTTATCGAACAGAACATGAACGGTATCGATGGCCTGCTGTATATGTCCTCCAGCAGTGATTCGTCTGGCAACGTTCAGATCACGCTGACATTCAACTCGGGTACCGATCCGGATATCGCTCAGGTACAGGTGCAGAACAAACTGCAACTGGCCATGCCCCTATTGCCGCAGGAAGTGCAGCAGCAGGGCGTGAGCGTGGAGAAATCAAGCAGCAGCTTCCTGATGGTCGCCGGTTTTATTTCTGAAGACGGCAGCATGACGCAGGAAGATATCGCGGACTACGTAGGTTCCAACATCAAGGATCCTATCAGCCGTACTTCTGGTGTCGGTACTGTTCAGCTCTTCGGTTCCCAATATGCCATGCGTATCTGGCTGGATCCGAACAAGTTGAACAACTTCCAGTTGACGCCTGGAGATGTGATCGCAGCTATCAAAGTGCAGAACAACCAGATCGCGGCAGGCCAGCTTGGTGGGACTCCACCGGTTCAAGGCCAGCAGTTGAACGCGTCGATCATTGCACAGACCCGCCTGACTTCGCCGGAAGAGTTCAGCAAAATCATGCTGAAAGTGAATGCCGATGGTTCACAGGTGCTCCTGCGCGACGTTGCCAAGGTTGAACTGGGTGGTGAAAGCTACAACGTGATTGCCCGCTTTAACGGTAAACCGGCTTCCGGTATCGGTATCAAGCTGGCGACCGGTGCCAACGCGCTGAATACGGCCGCCGCTGTTAAAGCAGAGCTGGCCAAGCTGGAGCCTTTCTTCCCGTCCAGCCTGAAAGTGGTTTATCCGTATGACACCACCCCCTTCGTTAAAATCTCGATTCACGAAGTGGTAAAAACGCTGATTGAAGCGATCATCCTGGTGTTTATGGTGATGTATCTGTTCCTGCAAAACTTCCGCGCCACGCTGATCCCAACGATCGCCGTACCGGTGGTTTTACTGGGAACATTCGCCATTCTGGCCACCTTTGGCTATTCGATAAACACCCTGACAATGTTCGGTATGGTGTTGGCGATAGGCTTGCTGGTAGACGATGCCATCGTGGTGGTGGAAAACGTCGAACGTGTGATGGCGGAAGAAGGTTTGCCGCCAAAAGAAGCCACCCGAAAGTCTATGGATCAGATCCAGGGCGCGTTGGTGGGGATCGCACTGGTGCTGTCGGCGGTATTTGTCCCGATGGCCTTCTTCGGCGGCTCAACCGGGGCGATCTATCGTCAGTTCTCAATTACCATCGTTTCTGCCATGGTGCTGTCGGTGCTGGTGGCGTTGATTCTGACGCCTGCACTGTGTGCCACGATGCTGAAACCGATCGCGAAAGGCGATCACGGTGTGACTACCGGATTCTTCGGCTGGTTTAACCGCCTGTTTGAAAAGAGCACGCACCACTACACCGACAGCGTGGCAAATATCCTGCGCAGCACCGGCCGTTATCTGGTGATCTACCTGCTGATCGTGGTCGGTATGGGCCTGCTGTTCCTGCGTCTACCTTCTTCATTCCTACCGGAAGAAGACCAGGGCATGTTGTTAACCATGGTACAAATGCCAGCAGGTGCCACTCAGGAACGGACCCAAAAAGTGCTGGAGGAAGTAAATAATTACTTCCTGACCAATGAAAAAGACAACGTTAACTCGGTATTTACCGTTAACGGCTTCGGTTTCAGCGGCCAAGGGCAGAACACCGGTCTGGCATTCGTCAGTTTGAAAGACTGGTCTGAACGTAGCGGCGAGCAAAACAAGGTGCCCGCTATCGTCGGCCGTGCCATGGGGGCGTTCTCACAGATTAAGGATGGTCTGGTATTCGCCTTTAACTTACCAGCGATTGTTGAACTGGGCACCGCGACCGGCTTTGACTTCCAGTTGATCGACCAGGGTAACCTGGGGCATGAAAAACTGACCGAAGCCCGTAACCAACTGCTAGGCATGGCGGCACAGCATCCCGACTTATTGGTCGGTATGCGCCCGAACGGCCTGGAAGATACACCGCAGTTCAAACTGGAGATCGATCAGGAGAAAGCGCTGGCTTTGGGCGTCTCCCTGAGCGATATCAATACCACCTTAAGCTCGGCACTGGGCGGATCTTACGTTAACGATTTCATCGATCGTGGCCGCGTGAAGAAAGTTTATCTGCAAGCTGAAGCCCCGTTCCGTATGTTGCCGGGTGATATTGATAACTGGTATGTCCGTGGCAGTTCCGGCCAGATGGTGCCGTTCTCTGCTTTCGCCAGTGCGAAATGGGAGTTCGGTTCACCACGTTTGGAACGCTATAACGGTCTGCCATCCATGGAGATCCTCGGTCAGGCAGCACCTGGCAAAAGTACCGGTGAAGCCATGAACATGATGGAAGAACTGGCGGCCAAACTGCCAAGCGGCGTGGGCTATGACTGGACCGGTATGTCCTATCAGGAACGTCTGTCCGGTAACCAGGCTCCGTCACTGTATGCTATCTCGCTGATCGTGGTGTTCTTGTGTCTGGCTGCACTGTATGAAAGCTGGTCGATACCCTTCTCGGTGATGCTGGTGGTGCCATTGGGGGTGGTCGGTGCTCTGGTCGCTGCAACCCTGCGTGGGCTGGAGAACGACGTTTACTTCCAGGTAGGCCTATTGACCACCATTGGGCTATCGGCGAAAAACGCAATATTGATTGTGGAATTCGCCAAAGACCTGATGGAAAAAGAGGGCAAAGGTCTGGTTGAAGGCACGCTGGAAGCGGTACGTATGCGTCTGCGCCCCATCCTGATGACCTCGCTGGCGTTTATCCTAGGGGTAATGCCGCTGGTTATCAGCAGCGGTGCAGGCTCTGGCGCACAGAATGCCGTAGGTACGGGTGTGATGGGCGGGATGATCGCCGCAACCGTCTTGGCTATCTTCTTTGTACCGGTGTTCTTCGTGGTGGTTCGCCGCCGCTTCAGTAAAAAGTCTGAAGACCTGGAACACAATCATCCGGTTGAGCATCACTGATCCTCTTCTTTATCAACACTAAGGCCGCGCTCTGATGCGGCCTTTTTCTTTGCTTGTCATGCTGTAAATGCAAACTACTCTCATTAAATAACCTGCAAACGCATTTTCTCCTTGATCCTCCCCTCGGTGCAATTTATATTTAATGATATATTATAACATAACAATTGAGTTCATCATGAAAGCAGGCATTCATCCCAACTACCGCACCGTGGTATTCCACGATCTCAGCGCCGATACCTATTTTAAAGTAGGTTCGACGATTAAAACCGAGCGTACTATCGATCTTGATGGCCAACGTTGGCCCTATGTCACGATCGATGTCTCTTCTGCTTCGCATCCGTACTATACCGGCAAGCAGAAAGAGTTCTCAAAAGAAGGCAGCACCGCCCGTTTCCAGCAACGTTTTGGCAGTTTCCTCGGCAACAAAAAATAACAGGGGTCATCATGCAGGTTTTGAGTTCATTGCGTTCGGCAAAGCATCGTCATCCAGATTGCAAAGTGGTACGCCGCCATGGTCGTATCTATGTAATCTGTAAATCCAATCCACGATTCAAAGCAGTACAAGGGCACAAGAAAAAGCGTTAACGCCTGAAGTGCTATCTGTATCAACGCCCCGTGGTTGCTCAACGGGGCTTTTTCATATCCCCTCATCACAACATTGATTGTCGTAAACATCCCCCGGTTCTGTTTGTCACACCAGTGATCAATCCGGTTATTAAGGTATGTACAAACGTTAGCGAACGGTAAAAAAACTTATTCAACGAAAAGTTTGCCCACCAATGGGCAAAAAAGGAGTAAGATAGAAGGGTGAATCGTGCAACAACCTGGTACTCCACGTATGTGACATTGATCTGTTGTTTCAGAGTAGGCACACCTGCAGTGAAACAATTAAAAAAATGATTAATAATAAGTAATCTAAGTAGATACTTATGCTAACAGCAGGTTGTATGTTTATTCAGAGAATGTGCATTACTCCGGAAACCCATTAGAAACACTTGAGCTGAAGCTTTAGACAACGTAGATGATTCAATAGGTTATCGCCAATAAAGGTCAATTTTTAACACATATCGGGATATCAGCGGTGGTGAATACATTAATGATACCCGTACATTTACTCTAGTGAAAAGAGCCAGGTATTTGGTGTTATCGATAACTTGCTCCATCAGTTGCTAATGAATTGTAAGTTTCAGTAATAGTAACAGGCCAAATGGCAAGAAATGACTTATATTAATTATACGGATAGTTTATTTAGTCCTTGTTAAGCTGCATCCGTCTATGATGTAAATCAGTGTACTCACAGAGTGTTATCAACACCGAAATTAAGACTTACGGGGGATGATATGGATGAGTATTCGCCTAAAAGGCATGATATTGCACAACTCAAATTCTTGTGTGAGAATTTGTATGAGGAAGGTATGGTCACTTTAGGTGACAGCAGCCATGGTTGGGTAAACGATCCAACGTCTTCCGTCAATCTGCAGCTTAACGAGTTGATTGAACATATTGCTTCGTTTGTAATGAGCTTTAGAATTAAATACATGGACGAAAGTGATTTGTCGGAGTTAGTTGAAGAGTATCTCGACGATACCTATACACTGTTCAGCAGTTACGGTATTAATGACTCCGATTTGCGCCGCTGGCAAAAAACCAAGGCGCGATTATTCAGAATGTTCTCAGGAGAGGGCATCTGTACGACGATGAAAACTTAGGGGATAATTATCCTCAAACAATTTTACGGTTAATAAGATTAAAGGTTACCATGACAAAAATTGACTATCTGATGCGTTTGCGTAAATGCACCACGATTGACACTCTTGAGCGAGTTATTGAGAAAAATAAGTACGAACTTTCTAACGATGAGCTGGAATTGTTCTACTCTGCAGCAGACCATCGCCTGGCCGAACTGACCATGAACAAGCTGTACGATAAGATCCCCGTTGCCGTTTGGAAATTTGTAAGATAATCAAAACACCATCGCGTTGGGCCGATATTGCTATCGGCTTCAATTGCTACCCTGACTAGGTATTTATCTTAAAAAATCAGGGGTTTTCCTATGCCGCAAACAATCTTTTTGAAATAATTGGAAATGCTTTTCAATTAAAGATGGTGGTTTCTTTTGCGCTGCGTATTAACGCCGCAGTGCCGTTAAGTAACGGTTGCTGTAAACGAATAGCGGTTAATTATTCATCATTTAGATGGGCTATATGTCACTACGGTAAAAATAGTGGCGGCTAATTGTAAACAAACTCATCCATACAGAATTTCAGGGAAACCGGTCTGATAGCACGACATTAATTTCAGGCGGATGACTATCTGCCAACGCTAATCCATTGATGTTTCTGTTCGAAAACACGGTAATTTCCTGCAACACCCCATTGCCATCAACGCCACCAACATGGCTCATGGTCAAAATGATTGCTGTTAAAAAGAATTAAGTGTCGAACAGGTTGTCTTTATCGATATCTATTACTTCATCGTGCAGATGAAATAACGAGAGAAGGTATTAGTCAGTGATTTTGGGGGAAAGTGAAATTGGTGGGAACCCTGCCAGCTACATCCCGGCACACACGTTACCTGCTACGGCTGCTTCCTTCCGGATCTGACCGAGTTCACAAGTTAGTGTTGCGGGAGAACCAACAGGGCCCCCATTGACGGCTTCATTAACTGCGAAGCGGTGGGCATTATCAGCGATGGCTACCCAAATAGCAAGCCAACCCAGGCCAACCGCTGTTTTCTTACCCACCCAGGCTGTGGCACACTTCCTTTTATGGATTGATGCAGCAGGAAGAGAGACATGGCACCAGCAGACGCTACATTTCGTCAGCGCGTATTTCACGTGGTGGCCGCCATCCCCTACGGCAAAGTGACAACTTACGGCGAAGTCGCCCGCTTGGCGGGTTCATCACGCGCCGCACGTCAGGTGGGAGGGGTACTGAAAAAGTTGCCGGAAGGCAGCACCCTACCCTGGCACCGAGTCATTAATCGCCACGGCCAGATTTCATTACGTGGCGAGGATCACACCAGACAAAAACAGGCTCTGCTTGCCGAAGGCATTGCGTTCACCGCGCAGGGCAGCATCGATCTACTGATTTATAGCTGGCGTTGGTAAGAGCCCGGCCAGCAACGGATCCTCTAGCCTCATGGATAAAGGATATCAATGCAATATATTGACGTTTTGCCGTAATATTCCGCACACTGCGCACCATGATGATGAAAAGGGTTACCACTTTATGAGTCAGGCACTGCAAAACCTCCTCGACCTGTTGAATTTAGAGAAAATTGAAGAAGGCCTGTACCGCGGCCAAAGCGAAGATCTAGGGTTACGCCAGGTATTTGGCGGCCAGGTCGTTGGTCAAGCGCTGTATGCCGCCAAACAGACCGCTCCTGAAGAGCGCAGCGTACACTCATTCCACAGCTATTTCCTGCGCCCTGGTGACAGCAGCCAACCAATTATTTATGAAGTAGAAAACCTGCGCGATGGCAATAGCTTCAGCGCGCGCCGCGTCAGCGCCATTCAACATGGCAAGCCGATCTTCTACATGACCGCTTCTTTCCAAACCCCGGAACAAGGGTTTGAGCACCAAAACACCATGCCGGATGTGCCACCGCCAGAAGGGCTGATGTCAGAATCGGAAATTGCCCAAAAGCTGTCACACATGCTGCCGGAAAAGGTGCGGGAAAAGTTTATTGGCCAGAAACCGATCGAAATGCGCCCGGTAAAATTTCATAACCCAATGAAAGGTAGTGTGGAAGAGCCTTATCGCCACGTGTGGTGCCGCGCCAATGGCACCATGCCGGATGACCTGCGGATCCATCAATATTTACTGGGCTACGCATCAGACTTCAACTTCCTGCCAACGGCGTTGCAACCGCACGGCGTGGGCTTCCTTGAACCTGGCATGCAGGTAGCAACCATCGATCATTCGATGTGGTTCCATCGCCCGTTCCGCTTGGACGACTGGTTACTGTACGTGGTGGAAAGCCCCTCGGCCTCCGGTGCCCGCGGGTTTGTACGCGGCCAGTTCTATACCCGTGAAGGGGTGTTGGTGGCCACCACGGTGCAGGAAGGCGTTATCCGCCAGCGCGACGCATAAAAATACCGGGGCGATGTCGCCATCGCCCCGGTATTTTATCAGTGATAATTTAGCCGACTGCCCTTGCCAAACTTACTGGTTGTAGGCATTCTCGCCGTGACTGTTGACGTCCAGGCCTTCGCGCTCTTGCTCTTCCGGCACACGCAGCCCAACTACTGCACCCGCCACTTTGAAGGCAATAAACGCCGCAACGCTTGACCACACCAGGGTAATCACCACGCTCAGCAACTGGATCCACATCTGATGCGCCATGGTAACGCCAGCAGCGTAGCCCGTACCACCGAGTGAAGAAGCCGTAAACACGCCGGTCAACAGGCAGCCCACGATACCGCATACGCCGTGGACCCCAAACACATCACAGGTATCGTCAACTTTCAGCCATTTCTTCAGTGTCACCACGCCCCACAGGCCAGCCACACCGCCTACCAGGCCGATAATCAATGCCCCGCCCACACCGACAGTTCCCGCCGCTGGCGTAATCGCTACCAGCCCCGCGATACACCCAGAACAGGCTCCTAACAGAGAAGGCTTGCCGCGCAGGATCCACTCGGCGAAGGTCCAGGAGAGGATCGCACCCGCCGTCGCTATCACGGTGTTCAGGAACGCCAGGGCGGCAATGCCGTTGGCCGCGCTGGCAGAACCCGCATTGAAACCAAACCAACCGATATACAGGATAGAGGCCCCGGTAAACACCATTGGCAAGTTGTGCGGTTTAAACGCTTCTTTGCCAAAACCGGCACGTTTACCCAGCAAGTAAGCACCGACCAGCCCCGCGCTGGCAGCGTTGATATGCACTACCGTACCACCGGCAAAGTCCAGCGCACCGTCGCTTGCCAGTAAACCACCGCCCCATACCATGTGCGCAATCGGCAGGTAGGAAATGGTGAACCAGATAGCGGCAAAAATCACTACGGCGGAGAAGCGGATACGCTCGGCAAAGCCCCCCACCACCAGCGCCACGGTAATACAGGCAAAGGAAGCCTGGAACGCTACATGGATCATCTGGCTAAAGGTGCCGGTTACGCTGTCAATACCGATCCCTTTCAGCATCACCGTCTGGAAGCCGCCAAAGAAGGCATTCCCTTCGCTGAAGGCAAAACTGTAGCCATACAGCACCCACAGCACGCACACCAAGGCAAAGGTCACGGTGACCTGTGTCAGCATGGAGAGCACGTTCTTGGCGCGCAACAAACCACCGTAAAACAAAGCGACGCCCGGCAAGGTCATGAACAACACCAAGGCGGTGCAAATCATCATGAAAGCGTTGTCAGCTTTGTCTGCCACCGCCGGAGCGGCCAGCGCCAAAGAAGGAACCATGGCTACCGTACTCAGGCCCAACATGGATAAAAGTTTTTTCATTATTAACCATCCCCGTTTACTTTACTGAGCCTGTGATTACAGTGCGGCTTCGTCTGTCTCGCCGGTGCGAATACGAATGACACGTTGCAATTCGGCAACGAAAATTTTGCCATCGCCAATTTTGCCGGTGTAGGCTGCTTTGCTGATCACATCAATCACTTCATCTAACTGGTCGTCGGCGATAGCAATATCGATTTTGACTTTAGGCAAGAAGTTGACGCTGTATTCGGCCCCGCGGTAAAGCTCTGCATGACCTTTCTGGCGACCAAACCCTTTGACTTCAGTTACGGTCAACCCCTGAATACCTACAGAGGATAGGGCTTCACGCACGTCCTCTAACTTGAATGGTTTAATCACCACGGTAACCAGCTTCATATTGCCTCTCCACGAATTAAGCCCAAAAACTCACCCCCGGTACGAGTCTTACCAAGCAAAGGCTATGCCATAAATGATTTCGTATACGAATTCGACTCATTACAAGCTGTCTAGGTCATCAATGGGCGGTGGTGCGAATCGCTGATGGCTTATTACGCACCATTGTGGTGCATAGCGCGTTGAAAAAGTGCAGTAAGCAGGAGGAAGAAGGAAAGAATGCCTGTTGGTGGTGCGAGAAATCAGGAACCCCCGCCAGCGGCACGCGCTGGCGGGCAACCTTATGCCGGTTGAGTTTCCTCATGCGTGGCAGCAGCCAGTTCTTCACCGGCCAGTTGCAACTGATACATCTGGTAATAACGGCCCTGTTGCGCCAGCAGTTGCTGATGATTCCCCTGCTCCACCGCATGGCCGCGATGCAACACCAGAATCGAGTCAGCCTCAACAATGGTGGAAAGACGGTGAGCAATCACCACCAGCGTGGTGTGCTCACGGATCAGCCGCAATGCACGCTGGATCGCCTGTTCGGTGCCTGAATCGATATTGGCCGTGGCTTCATCCAGGATCAGGATCTGCGGAGCCTGCACCAACACGCGCGCCATCGCCAGCAACTGTTTCTGGCCGACGGAAAGATTATTGCCCTGCTCGCCAAGGCGCGTCTGGATCCCCTGCGGGAATGAACGCACCAGTTCCGCCAGCTGTACCGCTTCCAGCGCCTGCCACACGGCTTCTTCGCTGATGTTACGGCCCAGCGTCACGTTCGCCAGCACCGACTCGGCGACCACCACCGGATCCTGTTGCACCATGGCAATACCTTGGCGCAAGGTGCGATGTGAAAGCGTGGACAATGGGCGCCCATCAACCCGCACTTCGCCGCTGTTCACCGGATAGTAGCCCATCAGCAGGTTCGCCAAGGTGCTCTTGCCGCTGCCGGTATGCCCGACCAGCGCCACAAAACCGCGTGATGGTACGGTCAGCGAAATATGCTGCAACACCTTTTGCTCATCGCGATAGGCAAAACTCAGATCGTCAATCTCGATGCGGCCGCTTTCCAATGGGCGATCGTCTGCCCCATAGCTCTGCTGGCTGCGATCCATCAATTCAAAAATGCGTTCACCGGCCACTACCGCCTGTTGCAGTATCGACTGCTGCGAAGTCAGTTCAATCAGCGGCTCATTCAAACGGCCAAGATAGTTGATAAAGGCATACAGGACGCCCACGCCAATCACCCCTTCACCGCTGAAACCAAACAGCATCAGCAACCCGCACAACACCAGCGCCGAAAACAGGCTGAGCAGTGGCCGCAGCAGGAAACCGTCCAAACGCAGCGTCTGCATACGCGCAATATAGTGTGAACGGCTGGCGGCGCTCATACGTTCACCAAAACGTATTTGCTGGCGGAATTGCTGGATCACCCCCATGCCGCTGATCACTTCATTAAAGCCATCATTAATATCCGCCAGATAGCTGCGTACCCGGCGCACAATCGGCGTGCTGTAGTATTGATAGATCCACATCACCACCAGCACCGCCGGGAAGATGCAGACAGCCACCAGCGCCATGCGCCAGTCGAGGCTGAACATCGCTATCAACATCGCACCGATCAGCGCCGCGCTTTTCAGCACGGTGGCCACCACCATCACATACAGATCTTTAATCACCTCGGTATCGTTGGTGACTCGCGATATCAATTGCCCGACCGGTTGGGTATCAAAGGCGCTCAGCGGCTGGCGCAGCGCCGCATCCATCACGTCAGTCCGCAAGCGCTGCACCACGCCCACCGCAGCCCGATTAAACAGCAGGGCCTGGAAATACTGTAGCGTGGCAGCCAGCAGCTCGAGCAAGATATAAGCCACTGCCAGCCCGCTGACCACCATTAGCGGCAGTTGCCCTTTGGCAACATAGTTATCAATGAAATAGCCGATCAGGATTGGCCCGGCGACTTCCGCAGTTGCGGCGATCCACAGCATCAACACCGCCAGCCCCAGCGGCTTACGGTAAGGCGAACCGTAAGCCAGCAACCGCTTCAGCGTTGGCCAGATCTTTTGCATCTTACTCATCAGCCAACGCCTCCTCAGCGCTTTCCGGGGCTTCGTCCAACGCCGCTTCCAGTTGCTGGTAACGATACATATCGCGATACCAGCCAGGCTGTGCCGCCAATCCCCCATGCTGCCCACGCTGGGTTACCGTACCCTGCTGCAACACCAGGATTTCGCTGGCTTCGGTCAGGGCAGAAAGGCGGTGTGCGCTGATGATCACCGTGCGGTTTTGCCCCCAACTGCGCAGGTTATGCAGGATCTGATGTTCTGTGCGACCGTCCACCGCCGAAAGCGCGTCGTCAAGGATCAGGATCTCCGCCTCCAGCAGCAGCGCTCGCGCAATGGAAATACGCTGTTTCTGACCGCCGGACAGCATCACGCCACGCTCGCCCACTTCGGTTTCATACCCCTGCGGCAAACGCAGAATGTCTTCATGCACGCTGGCCAGGCGTGCGGCCTGCTCGATCTGCTCCTGCGTGGCCGCAGGGTTACCAAGGGCAATGTTATTGGCCACGCTGTCAGAGAACAGGAACGGCGTCTGGCTGACCACCGACAGGCGTGAACGCCATTGATCGAGCTTGATCTGGGTGAGCGGCAGGCCGTGGTAACTGATTTGCCCATCATCGATATCAAACTGACGCTGGATCAAGGCCAACAGCGTCGATTTCCCCGCGCCGGTCGGCCCGCACAGGCCAAGCATTTGCCCCGGTTGCAGCTGCAACGCTACGTCATGCAGCGCTGGCTTGCTGGTTTCCGGGTAGTGGAAAGCGTTAATCTCTACCGCCAGTTTGCCGCGCCCGGCGGGCAATTCAAGCTCGCCGTCTTTCACCGCCGGAGCTTCTTCCAGCAGGCTGCGGATGCGGCTATAGGCCGCGCTGCCGCGCTCAACGATATTGAACATCCATGCCAACGCCAGCATCGGCCAGATCATCAGGCCGAGATACATTACAAAACTGGTGAGTTGCCCAAGGGTGAGTGAACCGTTGACCACCATCCAACTGCCACCGCCGATCGCCAGCAGGTTGGAAGCGCCGATAGCAATATAAATGGTGGGATTGAAACGTGCGTCAACGCGCGCTACGTGCATATTTTTCGCACCGGTCTGCGCTGCCACCTCGGCAAACTGCCTGGATTGATGATCTTCCAGCCCAAAGGCTTTGATCATGCGGATGCTGGTCATACTTTCCTGCGCCTGATCGTTCAGGCTGGAGAACGCCGCCTGCGCCGATTTAAAGCGCTCATGCAGTTGATCGCCATAGTGCTTGATGGCAATGGCCATAATCGGCATCGGGATCAGCGAAAGCAGCGTCAGTTGCCAACTGATCTGCGTGCTCATCACCAGTAATACCACCAAGCCCATCACCATCGAATCCACCAGCGTCAGCACGCCCTCACCGGCGGCAAACACCACGCGATCGACGTCATTGGTGGCCCGCGCCATCAGATCGCCGGTACGATGCCGCAGGTAAAAAGCCGGACTCTGGCGGCTGAGCTGGCGATAGAAATTCTCACGCAGTTCTACCGCTAACTGATAAGACGCACCAAACAGCAGCACCCGCCACACATAGCGCAGCAGATAAACCAGGATCGCGGTGCCGAGCATCAGCCCCAGCCAGGCCAGCAGCACGCGGGTAGACATCTGTTTGCCGGTCACGCCATCCACAATGATCCCCACCAGTTTAGGCGGCAGCAGTTGCAGAATGGCGATAATGATCAGCAGCAGCACCGCGCCAAGGTAGCGGCGCCACTCGCGGCGGAAGTACCAGCCGATTTGAGCAAATAATCTCACGCAGTTTTATTCCAGAAGGGTAATGGTTTTTCTCTTTTTTGCCTTAGCGGCATAGAATAGCACCGGTAAAGCGGCTACTTGGTGAACTTTTCACTCCGGCACCGGCAGTGCGGTGGTGTATTTGATTTTTTCCATCGCGAAGCTGGAAGTCACATCGATTAACCCCGGCACGCCGGTCACCAGGCGCTTGTAGAAATTGTCATAACTTTTCATGTCTGCTACTTCGACCTGCATCAGGTAATCGTATTCCCCCGCCATGCGGTAAAATGCCAGCACCTCTGGCATCTGCGCCGTCAGCTCAACAAACTTCTGATACCACTCGCTGCTGTGCTGCTGGGTTTTAATCAGGACAAACGCCGTCAGCCCAAGCCCGAGCTTTTCATTATCCAGCAGCGCGACGCGTGCGCGAATATAGCCCTCATCCTCCAGCCTTTTCAGCCGTTTCCAGCAAGGGGTTGAGGTCAGGTTCACCGCTTCGGCCAGAACCTGTAGCGATTGCGTACAGTCTTGTTGCAGCATACACAGCAATTTGCGGTCTGTTTTGTCCAACATAGCCCAATCCGGAGAAAATTTTTCTCCTATTAGGCGATTAAACAGGAAAAATGGCAATCCTTTTTTCCCGGTGAAACGCTATGCTACTCGTCAATAAGCCCCCCTATTCTGAGAACCAACCATGACAAACGCTTGGGTAAAATATGCTATCGGTGAAATAGAAGCGGATTTTCAGCGCTCCGCCGACACGCACTTAATACGCCTGAACCTGCCGGAGTTTCCCGGCATCTGCCTGTATCTGAAAGATGAAAGCACCCATCCCACCGGCAGCCTGAAACACCGTCTGGCACGTTCGCTATTCCTTTACGGGCTGTGTAACGGCTGGATCAACCAAGACACCCCCATTATTGAAGCCTCTTCCGGCAGTACCGCGGTATCCGAAGCCTATTTCGCCCGGTTGATCGGCCTGCCGTTTATCGCCGTGATGCCCTCCTGCACCGCACGCCGCAAAGTGGAGCAGATCGCGTTCTACGGTGGACGCTGCCATTTCGTCGATCATGCAGCGCAGATTTACGCTGTTTCAGAGCAGTTGGCGCAAGAGTTGAACGGCCATTATATGGATCAGTTTACCTTCGCCGAACGCGCCACCGACTGGCGTGGCAATAACAATATCGCCGACAGCATTTTCCGCCAGATGGCGCGTGAACCCTACCCCATTCCCAAACATATCGTGATGAGCGCCGGTACCGGCGGCACCTCCGCCACGCTGGGGCGCTATATTCGTTACCAAGGGCACGATACGCAACTTACCGTGGTCGATCCGGAAAACTCGGTGTTCTACGACTGTTTCCACCATGGCGATCGCACCATTATCGGCAGCTGTGGCAGCCGTATCGAAGGCATTGGCCGCCCACGCGCCGAGCCCTCATTCATCTCTTCGGTGATCGATAGCATGTTGCGCGTGCCGGATGCCGCCAGCGTGGCCACCATTCACTGGCTGGAAAAAGTCTTGGCCCGTAAAGTCGGTGCTTCTACTGGTACCAACGTTTGGGGCGCGCTGCAACTGGCAAAGCAAATGCGCGAAAAAGGCGAACAAGGGGCAATTGTCACTCTGCTGTGCGACAGCGGGGAACGCTATCTGGATACTTACTACAACCCTGAGTGGGTCAGCAATAATATCGGTGATTTAACGCCTTATTTGGCGCAACTGGCCGACCTTTAAGCGAAGAGAATAAAAAAGCCGGGTAGTCTACCCGGCTGGCTGTAAAAGGCTCCTTTATACGGGGGTATAGGGGGAGCGTGGTGAACGCAGCCAATGTTGCAAATAGTGAGCCACCGCCTGCTTTTCGCAGTGGCCGATAACCGGAAGGTCAGGAAGTTGCGACTTCAACTGTGGCAAGGCGTTACCCATCACCACGCCGTGACCCACGCTGGCCAACATTTCTTTGTCATTCATCGCATCGCCAAACGCCATGCAATCTGCCAACGTCAGGCCCAGATGGCCGCTCAGCTTTTCCAGCGCGGAGCCTTTGTTGCAGCCCAACGGCAACACTTCAAGACATTCGTAAGCTGAGAAACATAAATCAACACGCCCCGCAAAATGCGCGTGCAGTTGCACCTGCAATTCGATTAAGGCTTCATGGGGGCCGCAGAAACAGACTTTGCTGTTACCTAACGCAGGCAAACGCCGCAAGTCGGTCAGTTGGAAATGAAAACCGCTGAGATGATGAGCCGCCAACATCTCCGGCAGCGCCTGATCGGTCAGCCAGCCTTCATCGCGGAATACATGCGTGCTGGCTGGGGTCTGCCAGTGGGTCTGCAAAACCTCTTCGGCAACGTCGGCAGGCAAATCCGTGGCATGCAATTGCTGCCCCTGTTGGTCATAGACGCGCGTGCCGTT
Source organism: Serratia sp. YWN4 (assembly GCF_055790845.1). Lineage (NCBI taxonomy): Bacteria > Pseudomonadati > Pseudomonadota > Gammaproteobacteria > Enterobacterales > Yersiniaceae > Serratia > Serratia sp. YWN4. Next base: position 1,300,280 of record NZ_CM147696.1, on the reverse strand, counting down.
GCCGGTAATGAGATACCCCTGCAAGCCAAGCTGCGCCATGATCGGTTGCGCATCCAGATAATGCCGCCCGGTGGCAAAAGTCACCACCATGTTTCTGTCGATTAGCTGATTCAACGCGGCCAGCGTTTCCGGCCCAACCCGGTGATCGGGCGTCAGCAAAGTACCATCCATATCGAAAGCAGCCAGACGATACATAAAAACCTCTCAAAGACTGTCAGGTGAGCACTATGATAATCGCAACAGTATGGGATGGTATTTACGGAAGTAATAGTGAACAATTCAGGAAAATACTTCCGGATTTATAATCAAGTTACGGCTTGAAAGATAAAGGATATTGCTATGCGTCTGGTTCATCGCCTCAGCCAGTATCAACGCCTGTATCAACAGCTCGGTAGCACGCCGGTGGGCATCACCGTCGCAGAACTGGCGGCGATGTTTTATTGCAGCGAACGTCATGCGCGTACGCTGGTACAACAACTGCAAGAACAGGGCTGGCTGAGTTGGCATTCCCAAGCCGGGCGCGGTAAACGTGCGCAACTGCAATGCCTGAAAACGCCTGATGAATTGCGTGCCACCCATCTGCAACGCCTGTTGCAGATCGGCGATCATCAGGGTGCTCTGGAAATGGCGCAGCTTGCCCCCCAGCACTTGCAGGAACTGTTGAGCCCGCATCTTGGTGGCCAATGGCAGGAAGGCAGCCCTACGCTGCGTATCCCCTATTACCGCACATTGGAAAAACTCGATCCACTCACGTTAAGCGGCCGGGCCGAACAACATTTAGTCGCCACCCTGTATGCTGGCTTGACCCGCTTCAACACCGGCAGCCCGCAGCCCCAGCCAGATTTGGCGCATCATTGGCAGATCAGTGAGGACGGTTTGCACTGGCAGTTCTTTCTGCGCAGCCAGTTGCGCTGGCATAACGGGGAGCCCCTGACCGGCCAGCAATTGCTGCAAACGCTGAGCAAACTGCATCAGCACCCGCGTAGCCAACCATTATTGAGCAGTGTGGAAACCATCAGCTTGCCACATGCGCTGTGTATTCAATTCGATCTGCATACGCCGGATTACTGGCTGGCACACCGGCTGGCAGAATTACCCTGTCTGATGACCCATCCAGAATACCCGATGATCGGCGCAGGGCCGTTCAAACTGGCCTTGAATGATCCGCAAATGGTGCGGTTGGAGCAGCACCCTTACTACCATCTGCAACACCCTTATCTGGAAAGCATCGAGTATTGGATCACGCCAGATTTGCTCACCAGTGGTAATGACACCAGTTGCCAGCATCCGGTGCGGATAACCATCGGCCAACAGGAGGAATTGGCGCAGGCGCGGCCGGTACAACGCAGCATGAGCCTGGGTTGGTGCTACTTGGCTCTCAACCAGCGGCGAGGGGGACTCAGCGAAGCCCAAGGGCAAAAGCTGTTGATGCTGATCCAGCGCTCGGGGTTGCTGGCTAACCTGCCAATCCCCAATAGCGTGATCACCCCAAGCCATGAAATGCTGCCTGGATGGGCGATCCCCGCGCATCAGGTAGAAAAGGTCACGCTGCCCGCCAGGCTAACCTTGCTTTATCGCCCCCCCGTCGAGCTTGAAACGCTGACACAGGCTTTGCAACAGTTGCTGGCGGAACAAGGTTGTGAGTTGGAGATACATTATTGCCCCGATAAACGCTGGCAAAGCACCGAACAACTGGCACAGGCCGATCTGTTGCTGGCAGATAACCTGATTGGTGAAGCACCGGAAGCCACGCTGGAAAGCTGGTTACGCCGTGATGTGCTCTGGCAAGGTATTCTGACCGAGGAGAACTGGCAGCACCAACAGCAGGTTTTGCGCCATATTCAGCAGTTTCCGAATCAGCAACAGCGCTACGACCTGTTGAAAACCTATTACCAGCAGTTGATGAAAGCAGCAATATTGACGCCGCTGTTTCATTATCAATATCAGGTCAGCGCACCACCTCGTATTCAGGGGGTAACCCTCACCGCTCACGGCTGGTTCGACTTTTGCCAGGCCTGGTTACCACCACCGTTGGCGGATAACGGGTGATAGCTTTGCTCTAGGGTAGCTACGCCCAATCTGCTACCATCGCCACCGCAAATGTTATTCGCTCTTCTGTGATGCCAACTGCTCACGGAAGGGATAAACCGGCCGCCCGAATGTACATCGGGAATGGCTCATCTACAGAAGGTTGATTCTATGAAACGCGCAGTCGTCGTTTTTAGCGGTGGACAAGACTCCACGACCTGCTTAATTCAGGCATTGCAACAGTACGATGAAGTTCACTGCATCACATTCGATTACGGCCAGCGCCATCGTGCCGAAATCGATATTGCCAAGAACTTGGCCCAACGATTGGGCGCTAAAGCACACAAAGTGCTGGATGTGGGATTACTCAATGAGCTGGCGATCAGCAGCCTGACTCGCGATAGCATCCCGGTTCCCGCCTTCGACAGTACGCAGAAAGACGCGCTACCCAGCACCTTTGTACCAGGGCGCAACATCCTGTTCCTGACGCTGGCGGCGATTTATGCCTATCAGGTGGAAGCGGAAGCCGTGATAACCGGGGTGTGTGAGACTGATTTCTCCGGTTACCCGGACTGCCGTGACGAATTCGTTAAAGCGCTGAATCATGCTGTGGTGTTGGGTATCGCACGCGATATCCGCTTTGAAACGCCGTTGATGTGGCTCAACAAGGCCGAAACCTGGGCACTGGCCGATTATTACCAGCAGTTAGAACTTGTCCGCCAAGATACCCTGAGCTGTTATAACGGCGTGCAAGGTGACGGTTGCGGCGAGTGTGCGGCTTGCCACCTGCGGGCTAACGGCTTGCATCAGTACCTACAGGATAAAACCACGGTCATGGACAGTGTGAAGCAGAAAACCGGGCTGGTTTAACGCGGGTTTGTGGGCGGCAGGTCTGCTGCCCACACAATGTGGTGGATCACGACATCAGCCCTGCATATCTTTCTGCTGCAACGCCATTAAATGCTCGCGCAGTTCTCCTTCGATCGGCAATGCCTTTTGAGTCTTGAGATCGACACAGACAAACGTCAGTGTTGCATCCGCTACCGGTGTTCCCTCAGGTTCCAGCGTCACCTGCTGGCTCAATACTCCGCTCTTGCCGTTCAGTTGCTGCATTTGGCTGTCGATGCGCAGCTTGTCACCCAGCACCGCCGGTTTGCGGTAATTAATATTGATGTTCACTACGATGAACGCGATATTGTTTTGCGTCATCCAGTGAAACGCATCCAGATTTTCCAACCATTCCCAACGCGCCTCCTCCAGAAACTCCAGATAGCGGGCATTGTTAACATGCTGATAAAAATCAAGATGGTAACCACGAACTTTAATATAGGTGTGCATAGTGAAACGATCGCTCCTGCCTCTGGTGATCATGGGTTAACACGGGCGCATCGCGCCCTGGTAAGTTCGAGTTTATCCTCTTCATCGACGATGAAACTGGTACGACCTGTAGAATGTAGCAGAGGAAAGCGGCTGCCTGCGCACTTTGCCACGCAGCCGCGATCGGGATCACATTTTCAGCCGAGCACGATTCTTTTCCAATAACGTTGGCCCGATTCCTGGCACCTCCTGTAGTTGTTCAACCTGAGTAAAGGGGCCGTTCTGTTCCCGATACCGCACGATAGCCTCTGCTTTTTTCATCCCAACGCCATTCAATATGCTGGCAAGTTCTTCGGCATCCGCTTCGTTGATATTGACCGTTGCCTCGCCTTCGGAGGGCGTTTCAACGGCAGCCTGCCGCTCGACTTTGGGCGGGCTCTGAACCACCGGTTGCGGCTCTGGTGGCGTTTTCTCTGCGGCGATTGCCGATGCCCCCATTAGGCTGAACAAGGCCGCCGCCAACAGAAGTTTTGCGGAATGAGAGAAACGGATAATCGCTTTATTTTCGTTGAGTTGCATGCTGTATCCTCCTTATGTTTAACAGCGAGGCTACCTTGCCGCAGCGGCAAATATTCAGCAAATGGCAGATGTTAAATGTGGAAAAGGCCGCGAAAGCGGCCTTTGTGAATTACATTTTGTTGCAGAGAAATGCGGCGCTTATTGAGGTTGTTGCTCTGCCGCACCCATGGTGATTTTGGCTTCTTTACGCAGATTAGACAGCAGTGAATCGAGGGCAATACCCGTCGCACTCTCTTCCATTTTGCTGACGAAGGTCTTCATTTCATCTGCCGATAACGTTCCAGGCCGCACCGTATCCAACGCGATCAACACTACGTTGTCCTGGCGATCCTGCGACATGCCATAAACTGATTTGCCATCCTGCGGATGAGGCAATGAGAATACGGTTTCCACCAGTTGGCGCTCTTCTGAATTGCGCGTCATTTTCTGCACGCTGCCAAAGCTCAGGCCAGCCGCTTTCATCGCGTCATCGCCTTTACCCTGTTGCAGTGCAACCAATAACTTCTCACCCTGCAGTTTCGCTTCCTGCAACGCTTTGTTGCGCTTCACCATCTCAGTAACGCGATCTTGCACCTTGTCGAAAGGCTCAATGCCTTCTGGCTGGTGGCCTGTGACGCGGATAACAAATGCACGGTCACCGTCTACGGTGATCACATCTGAGTTACTGCCCGGTGAACCATTCTCACCAATCAATGAACCGTCGAAGATTGACTGCACGACCGGTTTGAAATTCAGCGCTGCCGGGACATTATCACGGGTAAACCAGTCGGTTTGCACGGCCTTGGCACCGGCGGCTTCTTCCGCAGAGGCCAGCGACTCGTTATCGCTGGTCGCCGCTTCGCTCACCTTCTGCTGCAATGCATAGTAGGCATCGACCGCTTTTTCCTGCTTCACCTGCTTGGTGATGGCGTCATGCACTTCACTTAATGGTTTCACTACTGCCGGTTTGATGTCGTTCAAACGGACAATCAGGTAACCCACGGAAGATTTCACCACGCCAGACACTTGACCTTTCTCGGCCAGATTGGCCTGCTTCAGTTCGTCAGCGGTGGTTTCCGGCTCGAGCCAACCCAGTACACCACCGTCACGGCGTGAAATGATGTCGGTAGACTTCTCTTTCGCCAGCGTGGCAAAGTCAGCGCCTTTTTTCAGCTCATCCAGAACCGCCTTGGCATCCGCTTCGGTTTTCAGCTGGATCACGCTGTAATTTCTACGCTCCGGCTGGCCGTAATTGCTCTGATGCTGGTCGTAATAGGCACTGATATCCGCTTCGCTGACGGTAACTTTATCTTGCAGCGCCGTAGCATCCAGCGCGATAAAGCTCACCTTCACCTTTTCTGGTGCGATAAAGCTGTTCTTGTTCTGCTCGTAATACGCTTTCAGCTCATCGCCTGTGACGGTCTGCTTGGCCTGTAATGCTTTCAGGTCGATCGTCGCCAAGCGCACATCACGCTCTTGCAACATCAGCGCTGACATGGCTTGAGACTCGGAAGGCAGCACAAAGCCGGAACCGCCAAAGCCCTGGAGCATCTGCTGGTTAATCAGCTGCTGGCGCATGGATTGCGCATAGTTGTCGGCGCTGTACCCCATACGGCTAATCAGATCGAGATATTTGGCGTTATCGAACTGGCCATCAGTCTGGAAATAAGGCGCCTTGCGGATGGCGTCCTTCACCTGCTCGTCACTCACGTTCAGGCCTAGCTTTTTGGCATACTGATCGAGCAGCGAGTTATCGATCAACTGTGACAGCACCTGATGGCGCAGTTGCTGCATGTAACCTTCGTTGCCCGCCAATGCGGAAAACTGGTCACCCAATTGCTGCTGCATACGACTGCGTTCACTCTGGAAAGCCTGCTCCAGTTGAGCACGCTCGATCGTCTGCCCATTGACTTTCGCTGCATAATCGCCGGAACCACCGGTCAGGTAGCCGCCTACCCCTGTCAGAACAAATGACAAAATGATCAGGCCCAGGATGATTTTTAGCACGATGTTGTTAGCAGCCGCGCGTAAATTGTCCATCATAGTGTGACAACACTCCGCTGTGATGTGGATTAAAAACCCTTGTGCAGGCGCGTTCCCTGCGACAAAAATAAAAAAGCGCATCAATCTGATGCGCCTTGTATCTTACCTCACCAGCACCGCTGCGTCAGGTGATTGTTTATGTGTTGCTATTCGTTTAGACGCGGTAATCAGTTTACGGCGTCTTTCAACGCTTTCCCTGCACGGAATGCCGGAACTTTGGCTGCCGCAATTTTGATTTCTTTACCGGTTTGTGGGTTACGGCCGGTACGAGCTGAACGCTCACGCACGGTGAAAGAACCGAAACCAACCAGAGCTACATCATCCCCTTCTTTCAAGGATTCGGTAACGGATGCAATAATTGCATCTAAAGCACGCCCGGCTGCCGCTTTAGAAATATCAGCGCCTGCGGCAATTTTGTCGATCAGTTGTGACTTATTCACTCTATCATCCCCTCTAGAATTCAAACGTCGCACCGGAAAATCCCTACGGCTGCGACAGCGCAGCTGTTATATCAATCCTGTCGAGCCTTGGCAAGCCACCAAACAGCGGCGAAACGTGGCACGACAGGGATCTAACTTAGCGGCACAAAAAAATACTGGCAAGTCCGAAATGGCTTGCCAGCATAAGTTTTATCAATGGTTTTTGCGATCCGTCACTATTTTACTGCGACAGGCAGTGCGCCGAAGGCCGGGTTCTGCAACGCAATGTTCAAAACTTCATCAATTTTCTGCACCGGGTGAATCTCCAGGTCAGCAATGACGTTATCCGGAATCTCTTCCAGATCGCGCTTATTCTCGTAAGGAATCAGCACGGTTTTGATACCGCCACGGTGTGCCGCCAGCAGCTTCTCTTTCAGGCCGCCAATCGGCAATACCAGACCACGCAGCGTGATCTCACCGGTCATCGCCACATCGGCACGCACCGGATTGCCGGTCAGGCAGGACACCAAAGCGGTACACATAGCAATACCTGCGCTTGGGCCATCTTTCGGCGTTGCCCCTTCCGGAACGTGCACGTGGATGTCGCGTTTTTCGTAGAAATCCGCATTAATGCCCAGTTTCTCGGCGCGAGCACGCACTACGGTCAATGCAGCCTGGATGGACTCTTGCATCACCTCACCCAAAGAACCGGTGTAGGTCAGCTTGCCTTTGCCCGGCACACAGGCGGTTTCAATGGTCAGCAGATCGCCGCCCACTTCCGTCCATGCCAGACCGGTAACCTGGCCCACGCGGTTTTCCGTATCGGCACGCCCGTAGTCGACACGCTGAACGCCCAGGTAATCTTTCAGATTATCGCCATTAATCTCAATGTGCTTGAGCGTTTTATCCATCAACAGCGATTTCACCGCTTTACGACACAGCTTGGAGATTTCACGCTCCAGGCTACGCACCCCGGCCTCGCGGGTGTAATAACGGATAATGCCGGTAATGGCGCTATCATCAACCGTCAGTTCACCTTTTTTCAGCGCATTACGCTCAAGCTGCTTCGGCAACAGGTGCTGTTTGGCGATGTTCAGCTTTTCGTCTTCGGTATAACCAGAAAGACGGATCACTTCCATACGGTCCAGCAGCGGTGCCGGGATGTTCATCGAATTCGACGTCGCAACGAACATCACGTCAGACAGATCGTAATCCACTTCCAGATAGTGATCGTTAAACGCCACGTTCTGTTCTGGATCCAGCACTTCCAACAGGGCAGAAGCCGGATCTCCGCGCATGTCAGAGGACATCTTGTCGATCTCATCCAGCAGGAACAGCGGGTTTTTCACCCCGACTTTGGCCATTTTCTGGATCAGTTTACCCGGCATAGAGCCGATGTAAGTCCGACGGTGACCACGGATTTCCGCTTCGTCACGCACGCCGCCCAACGCCATACGCACGTACTGACGGCCGGTGGCACGGGCGATCGATTGCCCCAACGAGGTTTTACCCACGCCCGGAGGCCCAACCAGGCACAGAATCGGGCCTTTGATTTTGCTGACGCGGCTCTGTACTGCGAGATACTCGAGGATACGGTCTTTGACACGCTCCAGGCCGTAGTGATCGGTATCGAGCACTTCCTGCGCCTTGACCAGGTCTTTTTTCACCTTGCTGCGCGCATTCCACGGTACCTGCAACATCCAATCGATATAGCCGCGCACCACGGTGGCTTCCGCTGACATTGGCGACATCATTTTCAGCTTTTGCAGTTCCGCTTCGGTCTTTTCACGTGCTTCTTTCGGCATTTTTGCCGCTTCGACCTTACGCTTCAGCGCTTCATGCTCGTCTGGCGTATCATCCATTTCGCCCAATTCTTTCTGAATGGCCTTCATCTGCTCATTCAGATAGTACTCGCGCTGGCTTTTTTCCATCTGCTTCTTGACGCGGTTACGGATGCGCTTTTCAACCTGCAACAGGTCGATCTCCGACTCCATCATCGCCATCAGGTATTCAAGACGTTCGGTGATGTCGAACATCTCCAGCACCGACTGCTTGTCGCTGAGTTTCAGCGGCATATGCGCAGCGATGGTATCCGCCAGGCGCGCAGCATCGTCGATGCTGTTCAATGACGTCAGCACCTCCGGTGGAATTTTTTTATTCAGCTTGATGTAGCCTTCAAACTGATTGATTGCGGTACGCACCAGAACTTCTTGCTCACGCTCATCGATCGCGGGTGACTCAAGGTATTCTGCCTTGGCAGCAAAGTGCTCACCGCTGTCGGACAACGTAGTAATGCGCGCACGCTGCAAGCCTTCGACCAGCACTTTCACCGTGCCATCCGGCAGCTTCAGCATCTGCAAAATCGACGCTACGGTACCGACAGAGAATAAATCGTTAATGCCAGGTTCATCCGTTGAGGCCTCTTTCTGTGCCACCAGCATGATCTTTTTATCGTGATCCATTGCGGATTCGAGGCACCGAATCGATTTTTCCCGGCCAACAAATAACGGGATCACCATGTGCGGATAAACCACCACGTCGCGCAATGGCAGAACGGGAATTTCAATGCGTTCGGAACGCTCAGGGTTCATAGAGCTCTCTCTTAGTTTAATTTCCGCCAGGTTGAGGGGGAATCTCATGAGACGCCAGCATCAAACGTTTCACAAAATCTGGATTATGAGTATATGGGGATGAATCTCTTACATTCAACGGCAAGAATGTATGGAAAAAGAAATGGGGGATAAAATCCCCCATTTTGCTAATAACTTTCTGGTTTGACTGGCTAATTATTCACCAGATGCCTGTGCTTCCGGTTTACCGTAAATCAGCAACGGTTTGGAATGGCCAGAGATCACCGACTCGTCGATCACCACTTTGTCCACGCTCTCCAACGACGGCAGGTCATACATGGTGTCCAGCAGTGCGCCTTCAACAATCGAACGCAGGCCGCGAGCCCCGGTTTTACGCGTCATGGCTTTCTTGGCAATGGCGTTCAGCGCTTCATCGCGGAACTCCAGTTCCACACCTTCCAGATTGAACAACGCCTGATACTGTTTCGTCAGGGCATTTTTCGGCTCTTTCAGGATCTGGATCAGCGCCTCTTCGCTCAGTTCGCTCAGCGTTGCAACCACTGGCAGACGGCCGATAAATTCCGGGATCAAACCAAATTTAATCAAATCTTCCGGTTCAGCCTGCAACAACAGTTCGCCTTCGGTCGCTTTTTCTGATTCCCCCTTAACGGTGGCACCAAAGCCAATACCGGTACCGGTATTCACCCGCTGGCCGATCACTTTATCCAGGCCAGCAAAAGCTCCGCCACAGATAAACAGGATCTTGGAGGTATCAACCTGCAAGAACTCCTGCTGCGGATGCTTACGCCCACCCTGTGGCGGCACAGCGGCAATGGTGCCTTCGATCAGCTTCAACAGTGCCTGCTGCACGCCTTCACCCGATACGTCGCGGGTGATGGAAGGGTTGTCTGACTTGCGGGAAATCTTATCGATTTCATCGATGTAGACAATACCGCGCTGGGCTTTCTGCACGTCATAGTCACATTTCTGCAACAGTTTCTGGATAATATTCTCCACGTCCTCACCCACATAACCGGCTTCGGTCAGCGTGGTGGCATCGGCCATGGTGAAAGGCACATCCAGAAGGCGTGCCAGGGTTTCTGCCAGCAGGGTTTTACCGCTACCGGTCGGGCCAATCAGCAGAATATTACTTTTGCCTAATTCGATGCCGTTACTGCTATCACCATTGCGCAAGCGCTTATAGTGGTTGTACACCGCCACCGCCAAGACTTTCTTCGCCTGTTCCTGACCAATGACATAATCGTCCAGATGATGGCGGATTTCGTGCGGCGTTGGCAATGAGTTGCGCTCGCGATGCGGGGCAACTTCTTTAATCTCTTCGCGAATAATGTCGTTACACAGATCAACACATTCATCGCAGATATACACTGACGGCCCGGCAATCAGCTTACGCACTTCATGCTGGCTTTTGCCGCAGAAAGAGCAGTACAGCAACTTTCCTGAACCGTCTTTGCGCTTATCTGTCATGAGTAAAACCTCTTATTTTGTCTTTGTCCCGCAGGAATTTACGGCGGCAGTGCATCCAAACTTCATACCGGGAACGCCGATAATACTGTTCAGAGCGAGCGTAGCTCACTCTGAATACTATAGTCTATCGGCTCGCACTTATACTTCGCCAGCCGCGTGGTTCTAGCTGCGGTGCGTCAGAATACTGTCTACCAGACCGTATTCTACCGATTCTTCTGCGGTCATAAAGCGATCGCGCTCGGTATCGCGTTCGATCTGCTCCAGCGATTGGCCGGTATGCTGCGCCATCAGCTCATTCATGCGGGCCTTCACCTTGAGGATTTCGCGCGCATGGATTTCAATGTCCGTCGCCTGCCCCTGATAACCGCCCAGCGGCTGGTGAATCATCACTCGTGAATTCGGCAGGCAGAAACGCTTGCCTTTAGTACCTGCGGTCAACAGGAACGAGCCCATTGAGCACGCCTGGCCCATACAGATGGTGCTAACGTCCGGTTTGATAAACTGCATGGTGTCATAAATTGACATGCCCGCAGTAATCACGCCACCCGGTGAGTTGATATACAGGAAAATGTCTTTTTCCGGGCTTTCTGCTTCGAGGAACAACATCTGCGCCACGATCAGATTAGCCATATGATCTTCTACCTGACCGGTCAGGAAGATAATACGCTCTTTCAGCAGGCGGGAATAAATATCGTAAGAACGCTCCCCGCGTGAAGTCTGCTCTACCACCATTGGCACCAGAGCCATGTTAGGTGCAAATTGATCTCGTTCGCCACTGTATGACATTACCGTCTCCTAATAGAAATTGCCTTGGCGCCATTGTCCGTCGATTCTACTTGAGAACGCTCACCATGACTACGCTCAAGCAAAAGACAGACTCCACGCTCACCTGACGGCGTGATCATCAAAACAGCTCATGCTGTTGTAGAAGTTGGGGCCACAGACAGAATTTCAAGCCCGGTGAACTATTTTCACCGGCATCCCTGTGTGGCAAGGCTACGACGACAGGCTTTCCGCCGCCATCTGTAACCCATAACAAAATAAATATAGTGCATATTGCCACAGTGAACCTGAGATTAATCAGTCACGTGGCAAAAGAAAAGCCCGTAACCGGGGTTACGGGCTTTTCACAACGTAGGGTGCCAACACGCTAGCACCATAGGCACAACAGGTTGCGCCCCTACGTTCAACCGGCATTACGCCTGTTGAGGCTGGTTCATCAGTTCGCTGAAAGTGGTGGTTTTTTCAGACACTTTCGCTTTTGCCAGCAGGGCTTCAACCGCTTGTTCTTCCAGAGCCACGTTACGCATGTTGTTCATCAGCTCTTTGTTTTTGCTGTAGAACTCGATCACTTCACTTGGATCTTCGTAAGCGGAGGCCATTTCTTCGATCAGGGCTTTCACGCGATCTTCGTCAGCTTTCAGCTCGTTGGTGCTGATCACCTCGCCCAGCAGCAGGCCGACAACAACGCGACGTTTAGCCTGCTCTTCGAACAGTTCACGTGGCAGTTCCAGCGCTTGCTTCTCATTACCGCCGAAACGCTGTGCAGCCTGACGACGCAGAACGTCGATTTCGCCGTCGATCAGCGCAGCAGGTACGTCGATTTCGTTAGCGCTGACCAGGCCGTCGATAGCCTGAGACTTGATGCGGTTACGCACGGCGCCTTTCAGCTCGCGCTCCATGTTTTTACGCACTTCAGCACGCAGACCTGCGATAGAACCATCAGCCACGCCGAAACGTTTGATGAATTCTTCAGTCAATTCTGGCAGTTCGCGCTCTTCAACTTTCTTCAGCACGATAGCAAACTTGGCCGCTTTACCTTTCAGGTTTTCTGCGTGGTAATCTTCTGGGAAGTTAACGTCAATGGTGAACTCTTCACCCGCTTTGTGCCCAACCAGACCCTCTTCAAAGCCTGGGATCATACGACCCTGACCCATCGCCAGCACGAAATCAGACGCTTTACCGCCTTCAAACTCTTCGCCATCGATAGAACCGGAGAAATCAACGGTCACACGATCTTCAGCAGTGACTGCACGATCGGTCTCTTTCCAGGTTGCCTGCTGCTTGCGCAGGGTGTCCAGCATGGTGTCAACATCAGCATCGTTAACGTCAACAACTGGCTTTTCAACTTCGATGTTTTCCAGGCCTTTCAGCTCAACTTCTGGATACACTTCGAACTCAACCGCGAAAGCGAAATCTTCGCCTTCTTTATAATCGCCCGGTACATAGTTTGGTGCACCAGCCGGGTTAATTTTTTCTTTGATGATGGCGTCAACAAAGTTGCGCTGCATCAGTTCGCCCAACACATCCTGACGAACTGAAGCACCATAACGCTGTTCAACGATGTTCATCGGCACTTTGCCTTTACGGAAACCGTCGATACGCACGCTTTTCGCTGCGTTGATCAGCTCTTTCTTCACCGCTTGCTTGATAACATCAGCGGGTACAGTAATAGAGATACGGCGCCCAAGGCCTTGAGTGGTTTCTACTGAAACTTGCATCTTGTTACCTCAAAAAAATCACAGTGCTCGGTCAACTCCGTTCCAAGAACCAGGACGGCTACATTACAGAACCGAGTTCCCTGATGTCAGAAGTGCCCGAAACCATTCCGGAAAAATAAGACGCGACATTATAGCGGCGCATGCGTAGCGAGTCGAGGATGGCAAGGCGGTACTGGTGCGTTAAAAATCACACTTTTGCCGGTTTTCGCCAAAATAGCGTCGAACCAAGACCATCGGAGCTGCATTCCACATCGGCTTTGTCGTCGTCAAAAACAACAACGGCCCGCAGGCCGTCGCAAAATTCGCCAGTAGTAATACCTTAAATCAGGGTGAAAGTTCCACTGATACCGTAAATTTTAGCCATCACGCCACTGTCCCTGCGCCACGGCAAGGCGGTGAAGCCGGTACCGTATCTTGCAGCCCTTCCCACTCTTTGAGGGTATAGGTATGTAATGCCAGCGCATGTACGCCGTCCGCCAACTCCTCCGCTAGCACGGCATAAATAGAACGATGGCGCGTCAGAAAGCGTTCGCCGACAAAGCGATCGCTAACTATGACAACTTTGAAATGACTCTCTGAACCCGCTGGGACATTATGGTTATGGCTTTCATTAACCACATCCAGATGCGCGGGCTCAAATGCCGCCCTTAATTTTGCTTCTATTTGCTCGCGAATCATAGGTTCTCCTTACAACACTGGCGCACTATACCCTACCCATCTCGTTCAATATTAGTCGTTTCTGCTCCCGCCAGACTCTTCCTGGCGTAAATTTATCTGCCCTACGCGGAGAAAAATGCCAACATGATGTACCACTTGGAGTTTATCTGATTGAGTTGGCCGAAAAAGCATGATTTTATCAACGCCGGGTAAAAATTTATCACTCGGCCACGTTCAACGCTTCCCCCCGCTGGCGACGATGCTATGATGTCGGCAATTTGTTGTTGACCCTAGCGCTTTGATAACTAAGCGCCGATACGCGCCCATAACTAATAACCACGATTGATGAGACAGTCATATGTTAAAAAAACTTTTTCTTCCACTGCTGGCTGCATTGATGCTTGCCGGTTGTGCCGCTAGCACCAATACGCTGAACGTGACCCCGAAGATCGTCCTGCCGCAGCAGGATCCGACTCTGCAAGGTATCACTATCAGCATCAATGGTGCCGACCAGCGTCAAGACCAGGCGCTGGCTAAAGTGAACCGCGATGGCCAGTTGATTACCCTGCTCCCTTCACGCGATCTGCGCTTCCTGTTGCAAGAGGTGTTGGAAAAACAAATGGGCGCACGCGGCTATATGATTGGCCCGGCTGGCGCAGTGGATCTGCAGATCGTGGTAAATAATCTGTTTGCTGACGTTTCCGAAGGCAACCTGCGTTACAACATCACCACCAAAGCGGACATTTCCATCATCGCTCAGGCGAAGAACGGCAGCAAACAGGTGAAAAACTATCGCTCTACCTATAACGTACAGGGTGCCTTCACCGCAACGAACGAAAAAATCACTAATGCGGTTAACACCGTGCTGGGCGATGTCATTGCCGATATGGCACAGGACACCAGCGTCAACGAATTTATCAAGCAGAACGCACGTTAATCCGTTAATGCCTTGTGCTGCCTGATTTTTCGGGCAGCGCAAACAAGGATCTCATGTCTAAACAGTATCTGAATATTTTTACTCAGCGTAACTCCATCATGCTGCTGGTGCTGGGCTTTGCTTCAGGACTGCCATTGGCCTTGACCTCCGGTACGCTGCAAGCCTGGATGACCGTCGAAAATATCGATCTGAAAACCATCGGGATCTTCTCGCTGGTGGGTCAGGCTTATGTGTTCAAATTCCTGTGGTCACCGTTTATGGATCGCTACACCCCGTCATTTCTCGGGCGGCGGCGCGGCTGGCTATTAATCAGCCAATTGCTGCTGGTGGTAGCGATTGTCGCCATGGGATTTATGAACCCCACGCAACATTTATGGTGGCTGGCTGCGCTGGCGGTGTTGGTAGCGTTTTGCTCTGCCTCGCAGGATATTGTTTTTGATGCCTACAAAACAGATCTACTGTCGGCGGAAGAACGCGGTGCCGGTGCGGCAGTTTCGGTTCTGGGTTACCGGTTGGCGATGCTGGTTTCCGGCGGTTTGGCTCTGTGGCTGGCCGATCGCTACCTAGGTTGGCAGGCAACTTATTGGCTGATGGCCGGGTTGATGCTGATCGGCGTCGCCGCAACCCTGATGGCGCCAGAACCGGATAACAGTATTCCGGCACCACGCACTATGGAACAGGCGGTAGTAGAACCGCTTCAAGACTTCTTCTCACGCAATAATGCCTGGCTGATCCTGCTGCTGATTGTGATGTACAAATTAGGTGATGCCTTTGCGGGTAGCCTGAGCACCACTTTCCTGATCCGTGGTGTGGGGTTTGATGCCGGGGAAGTGGGGCTGGTAAACAAGACGCTCGGGCTGTTTGCCACTATCGTCGGTGCGCTGTTTGGCGGCGTATTGATGCAGCGCCTGACGCTGTTCCGCGCTCTGATGCTGTTCGGTATTTTGCAGGCGGTTTCCAATATTGGTTATTGGCTATTGGCGGTTACCGATAAAAATATCATCACTATGGGCAGCGCTATTTTCCTGGAAAACCTGTGTGGCGGTATGGGTACTGCGGCGTTTGTCGCCTTGCTGATGACGCTGTGCAACAAATCCTTTTCCGCGACCCAGTTTGCCTTGCTCTCGGCGCTTTCCGCCGTTGGGCGTGTCTACGTCGGCCCGATCGCTGGCTGGTTTGTCGAGGCCCACGGTTGGCCGCTGTTCTATCTGTTCTCCATCGTTGCGGCACTGCCTGGTTTACTGCTGCTGGCCATTTGTCGCCAGACGCTGGAATACACCCAGCAGACCGGCGATTTCATGCCACGTACTGAATTCCGCCAAGGCTATCGCTGGGCGCTGCGCCTGCTGGCGACCGGTTGTTCACTGCTCGGTCTGTGGTTGCTCTTGCTGATCACCAACGCGCTTGGCTGGACCGAGTGGCCAAACCTTGCCATTCAGATACTGCAAACGGGAGCTCTGCTGAGCCTGATGGGGATTGTGATGGGTAGCGCTCTGGACTATTTGGCACTGCGCCGCACACAATTAGCCTGATTTTTTGTCGGCTGGCGAAATGCTGGCCGACAAAAATGCATCAGAGAAATGAATTTATTCTGTTGAAAAAATAATATTACCTCGCAAATTATTTTTTATCCGACTGCCTTACTCGGAAATAAAAATAAATTCACTTTTTAAATACAATTATTTTACATTAAATATACTTTTCTCTCATATTTTAAATTGGAGGATTTATCGATCTCCTCCAGCATACCGTTGGTTTTCCTTGATATACCGCCTGCTCGGCACGATTCAGCCTGCCAACACATTGTTGCCATTAGTAAATTATCACCTGACGTTATATCTGTGACCCCCTTAACAGAAAGTGTCAACAAGACACTGACACTCCCTTAAGCATGTTTACAGTACTGCAACCTTCCCGTAAAATGCCCGCACACATGAAACGACGATAGTGCCTTTGTAATTGGGGTCGTTAGATGAGACTTAAGAAATACAATAAAAGTATTGGGATGCTGTCATTAATTGTAGCCACAGTAATGCTCAGTGGTTGCAATATGGTTTTGATGAATCCCAAAGGAGCAATAGGTGTTGAACAACGGACACTGATTCTTACCGCGATCGGCTTGATGTTGATCGTAGTAGTTCCGGTGATCTTCATGGCGTTCGCGTTTGCCTGGAAGTTCCGTGCCTCCAATAAAGAGGCCAAGTACACACCCAATTGGTCACACTCCAACAAGATTGAAGCGGTCGTCTGGACCATTCCGATCATTATCATCGCCATCCTTGGCACCATTACCTGGAAAACAACCCACGCACTGGATCCATTCAGGCCGATTGTCACTGACAAAAAGCCAATGACCATTGAAGTGGTGTCGTTAGACTGGAAATGGCTGTTCATCTATCCAGAACAAGGTATCGCGACCGTTAATGAACTGGCGTTCCCGAAAGATGTTCCCGTCGAATTTAAAGTCACCTCCAACTCGGTAATGAACTCGTTCTTTATTCCTCAGTTAGGTGGGCAGATTTATGCGATGGCCGGGATGCAGACCAAACTGCACCTGATTGGCAACGAAGCGGGCAAATACAACGGTATTTCCAGCAGCTACAGCGGCCATGGGTTCTCCGGTATGAAATTCACCGCGATTGTCACACCAACCGAAGGCGACTTCGATCAGTGGGTGGCCAAGGTGAAGGAATCGCCTAATACCCTGAACGCCACCAGCGATTTTAACAAACTGGCAGAGCCGAGTGAAAACAACCCGGTTGAGTACTTCTCCAGTGTCAGACCGAATTTGTTCAAAGAGACTATTGGCAAATTCATGGGTGATATGCACATGCACAAAGGCGCAGAAACTTCCGCGCATGAAGGCATGGACATGAGCCAGGGTATGAACATGGGCGAACATGCTCACGCCGGAGCTGAGGAATAATCTGATGTTGGGAAAATTAACACTTGATGCGGTTCCGATTCACGAACCGATCGTCATGGTCACCGTTGCCGCAATTCTCGTTGGAGGCCTGGCACTGCTGGCGCTTATAACGTATTTCGGCAAATGGAAGTGGCTGTGGAGCGAATGGCTGACCTCTGTCGACCATAAAAAAATCGGTATCATGTACATCATCGTCGCGATGGTGATGCTGGTGCGTGGCTTTGCCGATGCCATCATGATGCGTGGTCAACAGGCGCTCGCGTCTGCGGGTGAGGCCGGATTCCTGCCGCCGCACCACTATGATCAGATCTTTACCGCTCACGGCGTCATCATGATCTTCTTCATGGCCATGCCTTTCGTGGTAGGCCTGATGAACATTGCCGTGCCGCTGCAAATTGGCGCTCGCGACGTTGCCTTCCCGTTCCTGAACTCCCTGAGCTTCTGGTTCTTCGTGGTGGGTGTCGTGCTGATCAACGTCTCTCTGGGGGTGGGTGAGTTCGCCCAGACTGGTTGGCTGGCGTATCCGCCGCTTTCTGGTAAGGAATACAGCCCTGGCGTCGGGGTCGATTACTGGATCTGGAGTCTACAGATATCCGGTCTGGGTACTCTGCTGACCGGTGTGAACTTCTTCGCCACTATTCTGAAGATGCGTGCCCCTGGTATGCCTCTGATGAAGATGCCGGTGTTCACCTGGGCAGCGCTGTGTACCAACATCCTGATCATTGTTTCATTCCCAATTCTGACCGTCACCATCGCGTTGCTGACCCTGGATCGCTATCTGGGCACCCATTTCTTTACCAATGATATGGGCGGCAACATGATGATGTACATCAACCTGATTTGGGCCTGGGGTCACCCAGAGGTGTATATCCTGGTTCTGCCGGTGTTCGGTGTATTCTCCGAAGTCACCGCGACCTTCTCAAGGAAACGTTTGTTCGGCTATACCTCACTGGTATGGGCAACCATCGCGATTACCGTTCTGTCGTTCATCGTCTGGCTGCACCACTTCTTTACCATGGGGTCCGGCGCTAACGTTAACGCCTTCTTTGGTATCGCCACCATGATCATTTCCATCCCGACCGGGGTGAAAATCTTCAACTGGCTGTTCACCATGTATCAGGGCCGTATCCAGTTCAACTCTGCGATGCTGTGGACCGTTGGCTTCATCATCACCTTCTCCATCGGTGGGATGACCGGCGTACTGCTGGCGGTACCAGGGGCCAACTTCGTACTGCACAACAGCCTGTTCCTGATTGCCCACTTCCATAACGTGATTATCGGTGGTGTGGTATTTGGTTGCTTCGCTGGCCTGACCTACTGGTTCCCGAAGGCTTTCGGCTTTACGCTGGATGAAAAATGGGGTATCCGTGCGTTCTGGTTCTGGATCATCGGCTTCTTCGTTGCCTTCATGCCGCTGTATGCCTTGGGCTTTATGGGGATGACCCGCCGCCTCAGCCAGAATATTAACCCTGAGTTCCACACGCTGTTGCTGGTTGCCGCCAGTGGTGCCGCACTGATTGCCTGTGGCGTTCTGTGCCAGGTAATTCAGATTCTGGTCAGTGTGCGCGATCGCGAGAAAAACCGTGATCTGGCCGGTGATCCATGGGGTGCCCGTACGCTGGAGTGGTCAACCTCCTCCCCTCCTCCGTTCTATAACTTCGCTGTTGTACCAGAGATCCACGATCGTGATGCTTTCTGGGACATGAAAGAGAAAGGTGAAGCGTACAAGAAGCCAGCGCAATACGCGCCAATTCATATGCCGAGGAATACCGGTGCCGGTGTGATTATTGCTGGCTTCAGCCTGGTATTTGGTTTCGCGATGATCTGGGATATCTGGTGGATGGCGATCGCTGGCTTTGTCGGCATGATCGTTACCTGGATTGCCAAGAGCTTCGATGAAGATGTTGATTACTATGTACCGGTTGATGAAATCGAGCGCATTGAAAATCAGCGCTATGAACAACTCAGCAAAGCAGGCGTGAAACATGTCAACTGATATCCTGACTCAGCATAACGCAGCCCATGCAGAGCATGGGCACCACGATGCAGGAGAAACCAAAGTCTTCGGATTCTGGATCTACCTGATGAGCGACTGTATTTTGTTTGCGAGCTTGTTCGCAACTTATGCAGTCCTGGTGAACGGGACCGCTGGTGGTCCCTCTGGCAAGGACATCTTCGATCTGAAGTTGGTCCTGGTTGAAACCTTCCTGCTGCTGTTCAGCTCCATCACCTACGGTATGGCGATGATCGGCATGAACAAAGGCCAGGCAGCCAGCGTCAACAAATGGCTGATGCTGACCTTCGTGTTCGGCCTCGCGTTCGTGGCGATCGAAGTGTATGAGTTCCATCACCTGATCGCTGAAGGTTTTGGTCCCGATCGCAGCGCGTTCCTGTCCAGTTATTTTGCGCTGGTCGGCACCCACGGTCTGCACGTGAGTGCTGGTCTGGTCTGGCTTGTGGTGCTGATGATTCAGGTCAGCAAACGCGGCCTGAATCCAACCAATAAAACCCGTCTGATGTGCTTGAGCCTGTTCTGGCACTTCCTGGATGTGGTCTGGATCTGCGTATTTACCGTTGTCTACCTGCTGGGGGTTATGCCATGAGCCATCCATCCCATGAAACCTCTCACGGTGGCGCAAGCCACGGCAGCGTGAAGTCATACCTGACCGGCTTTATTTTGTCGATCATTCTGACGGTAATTCCATTTGCGATGGTAATGAGTGGCACCGCTTCTCACTCCACCATCCTGGCGGTCGTGGTCGGTATGGCAGTTATCCAGGTGATTGTTCACCTGGTTTACTTCCTGCACATGAACACCTCATCGGAAGAGCGCTGGAACCTGGTGGCACTACTGTTCACCATTATGATCATCGGTATCGTTGTTGTGGGTTCACTCTGGATTATGTACAACCTCAACCTCAATATGATGGTCGATTAAGAGCCGTACGCGATGATTAAGCAATACCTGCAAGTCACTAAACCAGGAATTATTTTCGGCAATTTAATTTCTGTCGTTGGGGGTTTCCTGCTTGCTTCCAAAGGGAGCATCAACTATCCCCTGTTTCTCGCCACCCTGCTGGGTGTCTCGTTGGTGGTCGCCTCGGGTTGTGTCTTTAACAACTTCATCGATCGTGACATCGACAAGAAAATGGAGAGAACGAAGAATCGGGTGCTGGTAAAAGGCCTGATCGCGCCGAGTGTGACCCTGGTTTACGCTACCCTGTTGGGTATTGCTGGTTTTGCACTGTTGTATATCGCCGCCAACCCGCTGGCCATGTGGCTGGCGGTGATGGGTTTCGTGGTTTATGTCGGCGTTTATAGCCTGTACATGAAACGCCATTCGGTATACGGCACGCTAATCGGCAGCCTGTCAGGCGCGGCTCCACCGGTGATCGGTTATTGTGCGGTCACCAACGAATTTGACGCTGGTGCGCTGATCCTGCTGGCGATCTTTAGCCTGTGGCAGATGCCGCATTCTTATGCGATTGCCATCTTCCGCTTTAAGGATTACCAGGCAGCCAACATTCCGGTTCTGCCGGTGGTGAAGGGTATTTCTGTCGCTAAAAACCATATTACGGTCTACATTCTGGCGTTTATGATCGCGACATTGATGCTGACTCTGGGCGGTTACGCTGGCTATAAATACCTGATCGTCGCAGCGGCGGTGAGCGTATGGTGGCTAGGTATGGCACTGCGCGGTTACAAAACCGAAAATGACAGCGTCTGGGCACGCAAACTGTTTGTGTTCTCGATTGTTGCCATTACTTCGCTGAGCGTGATGATGTCTATCGACTTCAGCGTAGGGGCTTCACCGGAGACGTTGTTAAGCTACGCCTGGTAAAGCCGGAAATCTGTGAATGGGCCGCTCAGCGGCCCATTTTATTTACCTCGCAGAAAAACCACTTAGCTGTAATATCTGTTAAACAACATTCAATTTACCCCCCTTCCCCCACACACTAAAATGACACAGCTTGCCAGAAGCTATTCCATCAGGCTTTAATCTTCCTAGCCTGATGGAATAGGTTTTATTGAGGTCACAATGAACGACAATGTAATGACGCCCCAAGAACGCCGCGCAACATGGGGATTGGGAACCGTTTTCTCGCTGCGCATGCTCGGCATGTTTATGGTACTGCCGGTTCTCACCACCTATGGCATGGCGCTGAACGGTGCCAGTGAAGCCTTGATCGGTATCGCGATCGGTATCTATGGTTTGGCACAGGCCGTTTTTCAGATCCCGTTCGGGCTGGTTTCCGATCGCATCGGGCGTAAACCGCTGATCGTCGGTGGCCTGCTGATTTTTGCTTTTGGTAGCGTGATCGCCGCCGTCAGCGATTCTATCTGGGGGATCATTCTTGGCCGCGCCTTGCAGGGTTCCGGGGCGATTGCCGCCGCGGTGATGGCGCTGCTGTCGGATTTAACCCGCGAACAAAATCGCACCAAGGCGATGGCATTTATCGGCGTCAGTTTCGGCATTACCTTCGCTATTGCAATGGTGGTTGGCCCGATCGTCACCCATGCCTTCGGCCTGCATGCGCTGTTCTGGATGATTGCCGTGCTGGCATTAGCGGGGATCGTGATTACGCTGACGGTGGTTCCTTCTGCCGACGATCATGTTCTTAATCGCGAGTCGAGTATCGTGCGTGGCAGTTTCAGTAAGGTGCTGAGCAACTCGCGTCTGCTGAAACTCAACTTCGGCATCATGTGCCTGCACATCCTGTTGATGTCGAGCTTCGTTGCCCTGCCGCTGGCCATGCAACACGCCGGGCTGGCCGCCAGCGATCACTGGAAAGTGTATCTGGTCACCATGCTGGTTTCTTTTGCCGCCGTAGTGCCTTTCATTATCTATGCTGAAAAATATCGCCGCATGAAGCAGGTTTTCATGGGCTGCGTCGCGGTGCTGTTTTGTGCCGAAGTGCTGCTGTGGTTTGCCGGGCTACACCTGTGGGGCATCATTGCCGGTGTGCAGTTGTTTTTTATGGCGTTTAACGTGATGGAAGCGATTTTGCCTTCGCTGATCAGCAAAGAATCTCCTGCTGGTTATAAAGGTACAGCCATGGGCATTTACTCCACCAGCCAGTTTATCGGTGTCGCCATCGGCGGTAGCCTGGGGGGCTGGTTGTATGGGGTACAGGGCGCAGGATTGGTGTTTATCGCCGGAGCGGTGATTGCCGCCATCTGGTTTGTAGTCAGCAGCACCATGAAAGAGCCGCCATACGTCAGCAGCCTGCGCATCACGCTCTCTGAATTGGCCGTGAAAGATTCAGCACTGCAAAGCCGCCTGATGGCCCAACCGGGCGTAGCAGAGGCCGTTGTAGTACCGGAAGAACGCAGTGCCTATGTGAAGGTCGATACCAAGCAGACCAATCGTGGTCAGTTGGAAGCGCTGGTCAACGCGCTGTAGAAAACCGGGGCCGCTTAAGCGACCCCGGTTTTTTTAATCGCGGAAATTTTTAAACTGGAACGGCTGCCCCAGATCGGCACCGCGCACCAACGCCATCACGCTTTGCAGATCATCGCGTGCCTTGCCAGTGACGCGCACTTCATCACCCTGAATCTGCGCCTGCACTTTCAGCTTGCTGTCTTTAATCAGCTTCACAATTTTCTTCGCCAACGTTGTTTCGATGCCTTGCTTTAGCTTGGCCTCAACGCTGTAGGTTTTGCCACTGTGGGTCAGTTCCTCTGGGATCTCCAGAGCACCGCCATCAATGCTGCGTTTGCTCAGTTTTTCACGCAGAATATCCAGCAGTTGCTGTACCTGGAAGTCAGACTCACTGGCTACTTTGATGCTTTCATTTTTCTCGTTCAGCTCAAAACTGGCCGGTACGTTACGGAAATCCCAACGCGTACTGAGATCGCGAGTCGCGTTCTCAACGGCATTGCGAACTTCCTGCATATCAATTTCGGAAACGATGTCGAAAGATGGCATACTTCTTCCTCCTGAATGAGAGCCTAAGCGATTTCGATGCGGTGCATAATACCTGCTTTATCGCCCTTGGCAAAACTCCGATATCACTGCCGGACAAGACGCTTAGCAACAGAAAAGCCTATAATAGGTAGATTCATCAGCGGAATTCCCGGACACCAAGGAGATTGAATGAAAATAACTATTCTTGGTTGCGGTGCGCTCGGACAACTGTGGCTTTCCCGGCTCTATCAGCAGGGCCACGATGTACAGGGATGGCTACGGGTTCCCCAACCATTTTGTGCGGTGAACGTGATCGAGCCTGACGGCACATCGTTCAATCGTAATTTACCCACCAACGATCCTGAACATCTTGCGCAGAGTGAACTGCTACTGGTGACGCTGAAAGCTTGGCAGGTTTCCGGTGCCGTCACTACGTTACTGCCTAAGCTCAACTCACGTTGCGCCATTTTGCTATTACACAACGGCATGGGAACGCAGGACGAACTGCCCCCGCATAATCAGCCGATACTGCAAGGTACCACCACTCATGCAGCTCGCCATGATGGCAACACTATTGTTCACGTAGCTAACGGGGTGACTCATATCGGCCCTATCACTCAGCAGGCCACACATCTCAGCCATCTGGCCGAAATGCTGCATCAGGCGCTACCGGACGTTGCCTGGCACAACCACATTGCCTCCGCCAGTTGGCGCAAGCTGGCGGTTAACTGCGTCATCAATCCGCTGACTGCTCTGTATGGTTGCCACAACGGCGATCTGCAGCGTTACCCGGAACAGATAGAAACACTCTGCCGCGAAGTAGCCAGCGTGATGGAGATGGAAGGCCACCATACTTCGTGCGAAGACCTGATGTCCTACGTTATGCAGGTGATCCAGCTCACTGCGGATAACATCTCCTCAATGCTGCAGGATATCCGCGCCCAGCGGCATACCGAAATCGACTACATTACCGGTTACTTACTGCGGCGCGGACGCAGCCACGGCATTCCGTTGCCAGAAAATACCCGTTTGTTCGAATTGATTAAACGAAAGGAAAATGAATATGAGCGTGTCGGTGTTGGTTTGCCTAGCACCTGGTAGCGAAGAAACAGAAGCCGTTACCGCTATTGATCTCCTGGTGCGTGCCGGGGTGAAGGTCAC
The DNA here is from genome assembly GCF_055790845.1 of Serratia sp. YWN4. NCBI lineage: Bacteria > Pseudomonadati > Pseudomonadota > Gammaproteobacteria > Enterobacterales > Yersiniaceae > Serratia > Serratia sp. YWN4. Next base: position 1,275,767 of record NZ_CM147696.1, on the reverse strand, counting down.
CACTGCTAGCGTGGCCGGTGATGGTAACCTGACCATCGTTTGTTCACGCGGTGTGAAACTGCTGGCTGATGCGCCGCTGGTGGCGATCGTTGATGAGCCTTTCGATGCCATCGTCCTGCCGGGCGGGCTTAAAGGGGCTGAATGCTTCCGCGATAGCCCGTTGCTGGTAGAAAAAGTCCGCCAGATGCACCTACAAGGCAAGATTGTTGCCGCCATCTGTGCCGCGCCTGCACTGGTATTGCAGCAGCATAAGCTGTTCCCGGTGGGTAACATGACCGGTTTCCCCGGTTTAAAAGAACAAATTCCACCGGATCAGTGGATAGAAAAGCGGGTCGTTTTTGACTCACGCGTTAACCTGCTCACCAGCCAAGGGCCGGGTACTTCAATGGAGTTTGCGCTAAAGCTGATTGATTTACTTTTGGGTAAAGCCAAGGCCGCAGAGGTAGCAACACAATTGGTGCTGATCCCCGGCATGTACGATTTCAGCAGTTAAATTTGTATCGGCAGAACAGATCGCCTGCCGATACAACCTTTTACGGGCGATAGACCTTAACGTTGGCGTAACCTTGTTCCAGCAGATACAGCGCCTGCAAACGGCTCATTACACCGCGATCGCAATACAGCAGATAGGTCTTGCTCTGGTCGAGATCGCCAAACTGGCTGCTCAGTTTATAGAACGGCAGCGGTTTAACCTCAACCTGCGCCAGTTGCAGCGGCTTCTCTTCCTGTTCATCAACGGAGCGGATATCCAGAATCACTTCGTCAGCCGCGAATTCCGCAACGGTTTCCACTTCGGTAACCTGCTCCCGCGCCTCTTCTGCGATAGTACGGATATCCACATTGCGCGCTTCACGCACTACCCGATCCAGAATCTCGAAGTCAAAGTTACCCTCTTCTTCTTCAATTTTGGTTTTCACCGCTTTGACCGTCGGGCTCTTCGAGATCACACCGCAGTATTCCGGCATAGTTTTGGCAAAGTCTTCAGTGCCAATTTCACGCGCCACCTTGATGATGTGCTCTTTATCGTGCGAGATCAGCGGACGCAGGATCAGCGTGTCGGAAGCATTGTCGATCAGGCGCAGGTTGGTGAGCGTCTGGCTGGATACCTGGCCCAGCGCTTCACCGGTCACCAGCGCCTGCACGCCATAACGCTCTGCCACTTGGGAAGCGGCGCGCACCATCATGCGCTTGAGCACCACGCCCATTTGGCCGTCATCCACTTTCTCCAGGATCTCACCCACCACTGGCTCAAAATCGATCGCCACAAAACGCACCTTGTGCGAGCTGCCAAAACGATTCCACAGATAATACGCCACCTGCTTGACGCCGATTTCATGCGCTGCGCCACCCAGATTAAAGAAGCAATAATGCACGCGGCAGCCACGGCGCATCAGCATGTAGCTGGAAACACCGGAGTCAAAACCACCGGAAATCAGTGACAACACATCTTCCTGAGTGCCGATCGGGTAGCCGCCAATGCCTTCGCGGCGGGATTTAACCAGCATCAGCTTGTCGTCTTCGATTTCCAGATTCACCGTAACCTGCGGATGCGACAGCTTAACGCGCGCGCTTTCGATGTGCTGATTCAGGCCGCCGCCCACGTAGCGTTCCACATCCTGCGAACTGAACTCATGCTTGCCACGGCGCTTAACCCGCACGCAGAAGCTTTTGCCCTCCAGTTGTTCACGGTAGGTTTCCAGCGTCTGCTCGAAGATATGGTGCACATCGGTGTAAGCGCGATCTTCCACTTCCAGAATGTGATGGATGCCGGGAATGCGGGTTAACGCGTCGGCGATCGCCGGGCGCTGATTTTCGTCTTTGGCACGAACTTCGATAAAATCCCAGTGACGGACCACCGCCAGCGTTTCATCATACTGCTTCAGTACGTTACGGATATTGGTCGTCAGAATCTTAATGAAGCGCAAGCGCACAGATTGACTCTTGATGGTGATTTCTGGGAACAATTTAATGATAAACTTCATGGCGGTTTTTATTGTCTGATAAGAATTACGGGGTAAAAGATTTATATCCTGAATCTTTCAAGCGGCGGCAGTTGGCTGCAACTTAAAAGCTATTAGGTATACAATGGCGATAAGAATGATAAAACTTCGAGCCTGACGAACTTTTATCATTCTTATCTGGGCGCGAAGTATATCACTATCTGCTCGCGCGCCGCGCGCAAAACCATACATTCACGCCATGATTTGCTAATCGAGATCCGCTAGGATAGGCTCTGGCACCACTGTTCACATGATGATGTAAAAAGAAAATTATGCCGAAAAAACCTGCACAATCAGACAGTAAAGAGCAAAGCATCAGCTTTGAAAACTCCCTTAGCGAACTTGAGCACATCGTGACACGCCTGGAATCGGGTGAATTGCCGCTGGAAGACGCGCTAAACGAGTTCGAGCGTGGTGTACAACTGGCGCGTCAGGGCCAACAAAAATTGCAACAGGCAGAGCAACGCGTACAAATCCTGCTCAACGACAGCAATGACGATGCTGCTCTGGCACCTTTTACCCCGGACGCTGAGTAATTACGATGTCTGATTTTCACCATCAGTTACAGGCTTTCCGCCAACGCAGCGATCGCGCGTTGTTAGGCTATATTGCGCCGCTGCCGTTCAATAACGGCAAGATGGTTGAAGCCATGCGCCACGGCGCGCTGTTGGGCGGCAAACGCCTGCGCCCGTTCCTGGTTTATGCAACCGGGCAAATGTTTGGCCTGTCACTGAATAATCTGGATGCTCCCGCTGCTGCGGTAGAATGCATTCACGCCTACTCGCTGATTCATGACGATTTACCGGCAATGGACGACGACGATCTGCGTCGCGGCCAGCCAACCTGCCACGTCAAATTCGGTGAAGCCAACGCCATTCTGGCGGGTGATGCCTTGCAGACGCTGGCGTTCTCGATTCTGGCCGATGCGGATATGCCCGATGTCGCGATGCGCGATCGGCTGGCCATGATCTCTGAACTGGCAACCGCCAGCGGCGTTGCCGGAATGTGTGGCGGCCAATCGCTGGATCTGGAAGCGGAAGGCCAGCACGTCGATCTGGCCGCGTTAGAGCAGATCCACCGCCACAAAACCGGCGCGTTAATTCGTGCAGCGGTTCGTTTGGGAGCCTTAGCCGCCGGTGAACCGGGCCGTGCGGCGCTGCCGCAGCTCGATCGTTACGCTGCGGCGATCGGCCTGGCGTTTCAGGTGCAGGATGACATTTTGGACGTGGTGGGCGAAACCGAAAAAATCGGTAAACGCCAAGGCGCGGACCAGCAACATGGAAAGAGTACCTACCCGGCCTTACTTGGGCTTGACAGCGCGCGGGCAAAGGCGTGGGATCTCTATCAGGAAGCCTTGGCTGCGTTAGAGTCTTTGGCAGCACAATCTTACAATACGGCGCCATTACGTGCGTTAGCCAGTTTCATCATTGAACGCGACAATTAACGTATGACGTTAATCCTCTGATATGAGTATCGAATGACTCTTGATATAGCCAAATACCCGACATTGGCGCTAGCGGAAAACCCGGATGAGCTTCGCTCATTGCCAAAAGAAAGCCTGCCGAAGCTGTGTGATGAACTGCGGCAATATCTGCTGGACAGCGTCAGCCGCTCCAGCGGTCACTTTGCGTCCGGGCTGGGAGCCGTTGAACTGACGGTGGCGCTGCATTACGTCTACAACACGCCGTTTGATCAGTTGGTCTGGGACGTCGGGCATCAGGCTTATCCGCACAAGATCTTGACCGGCCGCCGCGATCGCATCGCCACTATCCGCCAGAAAAACGGGCTGCATCCCTTCCCATGGCGCGCCGAAAGCGAATATGACGTGCTTTCTGTTGGTCATTCTTCTACCTCGATCAGCGCCGGTCTCGGCATTGCGGTAGCAGCGGCGCGTGAAGGTAAAGGCCGCCGTACCGTCTGCGTCATTGGCGACGGTGCTATCACCGCCGGAATGGCGTTCGAAGCCATGAACCACGCCGGTGACATCACTCCAGATATGCTGGTGGTGCTGAACGACAACGAAATGTCGATCTCCGAAAACGTCGGTGCCCTGAACAATCATCTGGCGCAGTTGCTGTCCGGCAAGCTCTATTCCACGCTGCGCGAAGGTGGCAAGAAGGTGCTTTCCGGCCTGCCGCCGATCAAAGAACTGCTGAAACGCACGGAAGAACATCTGAAAGGCATGGTGGTTCCCGGTACGCTGTTTGAAGAACTGGGCTTTAACTACATCGGCCCGGTGGATGGCCATGATGTACAAGGCTTGGCCGCCACGCTGAAAAACATGCGCGATCTGAAAGGCCCGCAGTTGCTGCATATCATGACCAAAAAAGGCCGTGGTTATGCTCCAGCCGAAAAAGACCCTATCAGCTTCCACGCGGTGCCCAAGTTTGATCCGGCCAGCGGTACTCTGCCGAAAAGCGCTGGCGGCTTGCCAACCTACTCGAAGATCTTTGGTGAGTGGCTGAGTGAAACCGCCGCCAAAGACAGCAAATTGATGGCCATCACCCCCGCCATGCGTGAAGGTTCTGGTATGGTGCAGTTCTCCCGCGATTATCCGCAGCAGTATTTCGACGTAGCGATCGCCGAGCAACACGCGGTGACCTTCGCCGCGGGTCTGGCGATCGGCGGTTACAAACCGGTGGTGGCGATCTACTCCACCTTCCTGCAACGGGCTTATGATCAGCTGATCCACGACGTGGCGATCCAGAATCTGCCGGTGATGTTCGCTATCGATCGCGGCGGCATTGTCGGGGCCGACGGGCAAACTCACCAAGGGGCGTTCGATCTCTCCTTCCTGCGCTGCATCCCGAATATGGTGATCATGACGCCGAGCGACGAAAACGAATGCCGCCAGATGCTGTATACCGGTTACCACTATAACGATGGCCCAAGCGCAGTGCGCTACCCACGCGGCAGCGGTACGGGTGCCACGCTTGAACCGCTGGCTGCTTTGCCGCTCGGCAAAGGCATTGTACGCCGTGAAGGTGAGAAAGTGGCAATCCTCAACTTCGGTACTTTGCTGCCGGAAGCCGCCGCCGCCGCCGAGGCAATGAATGCCACGCTGGTAGATATGCGTTTTGTTAAACCGCTGGATGAACAGTTGGTGCTGGAAATGGCTGCCAGCCATGAAGTGCTGGTCACATTGGAAGAGAATGCCATTATGGGTGGCGCAGGCAGCGGCGTTAACGAGTTGCTGATGGCCAAACGCCGGGTGGTGCCGGTACTGAATATCGGCCTGCCGGATGATTTTATCCCACAGGGCAACCAGGAAGAGATCCGCAGCGATCTGGGGCTGGACGCCGCTGGCATTCAACGCCAGATCGAAAACTGGCTGGCATAATTCCCCCACCACTCTCTTCATCCTGTATACGGGCGCAATATGCGCCCGATAGCCTTTTCTGTATCGTTATCGTCTGAATGCTAAACAGGAGATAGGCATGCAATATCTGAAGCTGGGTAACACCGTTCTGAATATTTCTCGCATCTGTTTGGGCTGTATGACCTACGGCGAACCTACGCGCGGTAATCACGCCTGGACGCTGCCGGAAGAGAACAGCCGCCCGTTGATTAAGCAGGCGCTGGATGCTGGTATCAACTTTTTCGATACCTCCAACAACTATTCCGATGGCAGCAGCGAAGAGATCCTTGGCCGTGCGCTACGCGACTACACGCGCCGCGAAGAGCTGGTGATTGCCACCAAAGTTTATAACGCCATGAGCAATCTGGAACGTGGCCTGTCGCGCCCTAAGATCATGCAGTCCATCGACGACAGCCTGCAACGCCTGGGAACCGACTACGTTGATCTGCTGCAAATCCACCGTTGGGACTATGAAACCCCGCTGGAAGAAACGCTGGAAGCGCTGCATGACGTAGTGAAAGCCGGTAAAGCGCGTTATATCGGCGCTTCTTCAATGTTCGCCTGGCAGTTTGCCAAAGCGCTGTATACCGCCGATCTGCACGGCTGGACGCGTTTTGCTACCATGCAAGACCAGTACAACCTGCTCCAGCGCGAAGAAGAGCGTGAGATGCACCCGCTGTGTGCGGCCGAAGGGATTGCGGTGCTGCCCTGGAGCCCCTTGGCACGCGGCAGGTTGACGCGCCCTTGGGGCGAAAGCACAGCACGGCTGGTTTCCGATCACTATGGCAAAACGCTGTATGACAAAACGGAAGAGATCGACGCGCTGATTGCCGCACACGTAGCGAATATTGCAGAAAAACGCGGCGTTCCTCGGGCGCAAGTGGCGCTGGCATGGTTGCTGAGTAAACCGGTCGTTACCGCGCCGATTATTGGCGCATCACGCAGTGAACATCTGCAAGACGCCGTTGCCGCCGTCGAACTTAAGCTCAGCCCCGAAGAGATTAGCGAGTTGGAAACGGCCTATGTGCCGCATCACGTTGTAGGTTTTGAATAGCAGAACGGGCCAATCCAGCGGAGCCAACGATTTTTGGCTCCGCTGAATCAAGGTCAAATCGGCACAACCGGCCAATAATAACCAATCAGATAAATAATACCGGCAGAGAGCACCCCGGCAACAATATCATCGACCATGATCCCGGTACCGCCGTGCACGTTGCGGTCAAACCAGCGGATCGGCCAGGGTTTCCAGATATCCAGAATACGGAACACCACAAACCCGGCAGCCACCCATTGCCAACTGTTGACTGGCAACGCCATCAGGGTAATCCACATCCCGACGAACTCATCCCAGACGATGCTGCCGTGATCGTGAACCCGCATGTCTTTCGCGGTACGGTGACACAAATAGACACCAATGCAGATACTGAGCATCACCAGCAGCGAATAGAGCTGCCACGGCAGTTGAATCAGCAACAGCCAGAATGGGATCGCCGCCAGCGACCCCATGGTTCCCGGCATGATCGGCGAAAGCCCGCTGCCAAAACCGGTCGCCAGCAGGTGCCACGGATTGCTCATGCGCAACCGGCTTTTTGCTTCATCTTTCATAGGGTTGGCTCTGCGGTGAAGTGATCAAAACCTTTCCATGGCAGCGTAATCTCTTGGTTGTCACGGTAGAACTTCATGCCTTCGGAACTCGGGCCAATCTGGCCGATGCAGGTATAATCCGCGCCCAAGTGGCTTAACGCCACTTCCAACGCCCCGCGATTGATTTCCGGTACGGTAAAGCATAGCTCATAGTCTTCACCACCGGTCAGCGCCCAACGCAGCGCCTGCTCGGCATCGGTATTGCCGGTTAACGCTTGCGACATGGGCAGTTCGTCCAACTCGATGCGCGCACCACATTCGCTGGCTTTCAGCACGTGCTGCAAATCTGAAATCAGGCCGTCGGAGATGTCGATCGCCGAACTGGCCAGATCGCGTAACGCCTGGCCCTGCAACACGCGTGGCTGCGGGCGCAGATGGCGTTTCAGCAGATATTCACGAGCCACCTGATTATCGACCGACAAACGATCCTGTAGGATCGCCAGCCCAGCGGCGCTATCACCCAGCATACCGGTCACGTAAATCCAGTCGCCGATACGCGCACCAGCACGCGTCAACGCGCGCCCAGCCGGGATCAGGCCGTTGATGGTCAAGGTCATGCTCAGCGGGCCACGGGTGGTGTCGCCACCGATCAGCTGCATGCCGTAGTAATTTAACTGTTCGAACAGGCTGTCGCTAAAGGCTTTGAGCCAGGCTTCGTTAACCTCGGGCAGCGTCAGCGCCAGCGATAGCCACGCCGGATCGGCACCCATGGCTGCCAGGTCGCTCAGGTTAACTGCCAATGCTTTGTAGCCGAGATCGGCCGGATCGATATCCGCCAAGAAGTGAACACCTGAAACCAAGGTGTCGGTACTGATGGCTAAAAGCTGTTTCTCTGCCACTGTCAGGAGTGCGCAGTCATCTCCAATGCCCAACTGTACGTCCCGGCGCAGACTCTTAAACCGGTCAAAATAGCGGGCAATGAGGTCAAATTCGCCGCATGCCATGGTCAATATTCCAATGAAACTAAGGCCGGAAAACCGGCCTTAAATTTTATTTTTTCTTGCGGATGCTAGGTGCCGCTTTATCCAGCACCCCATTCACAAACTTATGGCTGTCTTCAGCGCCGAAGGTTTTCGCCAGTTCGATCGCTTCGTTGATAGCCACTTTGTAAGGGACGTCTTCACGCATTTTCAGCTCGAACAGCGCAATGCGCAGGACGGCTTTTTCCACCTGGCCCAATTCATCGAGCTGGCGTGACAGGTACGGAGCCATCAGGTCATCCAACATACCTGCATTCACTGCCACACCGGACAGCAACGCACGAAAATAGGCGATGTCAACATCTTTGACATCCTGCTCCGTCAGGAACTGGTGTTCAACATCGGCAATGTCATTTCTAGACAACTGCCAAGAGTAAAGCGCTTGAACAGCGCACTCACGAGCGCGGCGACGAGCAGCAGGTTTCACGGAATTCCCCTTAGACTAAATTCAGGCTTTAATAGCTTTGATTACATTGATCATTTCAAGTGCGGTCAGGGCAGCTTCTGCACCTTTGTTGCCCGCTTTGGTACCGGCACGCTCGATCGCTTGTTCGATGCTCTCGGTGGTCAGAACGCCAAAGGCAACCGGGATCTCGCTATTCAGCGAAACATTACCCAGGCCAGAACTGGCTTCACCCGCCACATACTCGAAGTGCGCGGTGCCCCCACGGATCACGGTGCCCAGCGCAATCACCGCATCGTATTTGCCGGTATTCGCCAGCACGCGTGCGGTCAACGGCAGCTCGTAAGCGCCTGGAACCCAGACAACGGTGATGTTGTCATCTGCAACCTGGCCAATACGCTTCAGCGCATCAATGGCACCTTGCAGCAGGCTGTCGTTGATGAAATTGTTAAAACGTGCAATTGCGATCGCCACACGGGCATTAGGAGTAGCAACAACACCTTCGATAACTTTCATGGGCTTTCCTTAAAAATGGGTTCAATACCCCGCAGGGGGGCGGATTCTATCATATTCTTTACCTGCCTGCGCGGCGGTTTTTTAAAACCTTGGCCGCACGGCAGGCGAAGATCATATTTGAGGTTTGGCTTTCAAACGCAGGCGCAGATCGGGGCCGATCTGGCGCACTTCGCTGAAGACAAATTCCGGCGCATCGGCCAGTTGCTCCAACCCCGGTAACTGGCACAGGCCACGGCCACTGTCGCCCAGCAATTTTGGTGCAACGTACAAAATAAGCTCATCCACCAGCCCTGATTGCAGCAGGGCACCCGCCAGTTTGGCACCGGCTTCAACCCAAATGGAATTCACCTGGCGTTTGGCCAGTTGCATCATCATCACCACCAGATCGATACCGCCACCCAGTGCAGGGAATTGCAATTGCTCAACGCCCTGCGGCCAGCTCTGATCGTCCGGTTGCAGGCGTGCCAGCCAGGTTGATCCCGGCTGTTGTATCAACCGATGTTGTGGTGTGACCCGGTTTTGGCTGTCGAGGATAATCCGCACCGGCTGCCGCAGGTTTTCACGCGGGTAAATCAGCCGGGTTGCACTATCCAGCTCATCCCAACGTACCGTCAATGCAGGATCATCCGCCAGCACGGTGGCGCGGGTGCTGAGGATTGCCGAGCTTTCAGCCCGCAAACGCTGCACGTCCTGCCTGGCCTGCGGAGAGGTGATCCACTGGCTTTCGCCAGATGCCATCGCCGTGCGGCCATCCAGTGACGCCCCTAACTTCAACTGCACATAGGGGAACCCGGTACGCATACGCTTCAAAAAGCCCAGATTGACCGCTTCGGCCTCTGCCAGCATCACACCATGATGAACCTCGACACCGGCCTGCTGAAGTTTATACAGCCCGCGACCGGCCACCTGCGGATTAGGATCCTGCATCGCTGCCACCACGCGGCTGACGCCCGCAGCAACCAGAGCATCGGCGCAGGGCGGCGTGCGGCCATGATGGCTGCAAGGCTCAAGCGTCACATAAGCCGTGGCACCACGCGCCTGTTCACCCGCCATACGCAAGGCATGAACTTCTGCGTGGGGTTCGCCAGCGCGTAAATGGTAACCTTCTCCCACAATGTTGCCATCGCGCACGATCACGCAGCCTACGTTGGGATTAGGTGTGGTAGTGAAGCGCCCTAACCGCGCCAGTTCAAAGGCGCGTGCCATGTAAAACTCATCGTTATGCATGCGGATCCTGTTAATCCTGCAACTTGGCAATTTCTTCGCCGAATTCACGGATATCTTCAAAACTGCGGTACACCGAAGCAAAACGGATGTAGGCCACTTTATCCAGCTTTTTCAACTCATCCATCACCAGATTGCCGACCATTTTGGTGGGGACTTCACGTTCACCGGTAGCACGCAACTGGGATTTGATATGGCTGATGGCACTTTCTACGTCGTCAGCGCTGACAGGGCGCTTTTCCAGCGCTTTCAGCATGCCACGGCGCAGTTTATCTTCGTTGAAGGGTTCACGGACCTCATCGCTTTTAACCACTCGCGGCATCACCAGTTCGGCCACTTCGAAAGTGGTAAAACGTTCGTTACAAACCAGACATTGGCGACGACGGCGCACCTGCGATCCATCCCCCACCAGGCGAGAATCAATAACTTTGGTATCAACGGCAGCGCAGAAAGGGCAATGCATAACTCGTCCTGATAAACGTTTTCATAGTTAAGAACAGTTTACCCCGAAGTTGGGCCACAACAAAGGCCAGCGGATATTTGTTGCGAGCCATTGCCACGAATGAGCCTATGCCCTAAATGATTCGAGTTGCTGGAAGGCGGTGACGCAGTGACCCTCGCATAATGTTTGGCCCCGCAGACAGATAAAGAAAGAGCGCCAAATGGCGCTCTTTCTATTCAGCTGAACGTACAGCAGATTAGCATTACGGCAGGATCGAAGGCTGGTCTGCGCCCTCTTTCTCCACTTTCTGCTGTAGCATGTGTTCACGTTTCATACCCAGTTTCAACGCCAGCGCGGACGCCACGTAGATAGAGGATACGGTACCGATGGACACACCGATCAGCATGGTGAGTGAGAAGCCCTGCAACATCGCGCCGCCGAAGATGTACAGCATCAGAACCACCATCAACGTGGTAGCGGAAGTCATGATGGTACGGCTCAGCGTCTGGGTCAGCGACACGTTCATGATCTCGTAAGGCGTTCCGCGGCGGATCTTGCGGAAGTTCTCACGAATACGGTCGGAAACCACGATACTGTCGTTCAGCGAGTAACCGATAACCGACATCAAGGAAGCGACAATCGTCAGGTCAATCTCAATATGGAACAGCGACAGCACGCCCATAGTGATGACCACGTCGTGCGCCAGAGCGATAACCGCCCCCAACGCCAAACGCCATTCGAAGCGGAAGCCAACGTAAATCAGGATACAAATCAACGCCACCAGCAGCGCCATGCCGCCGGTTTGTGCCAACTCGCTCCCTACGCTCGGGCCAACGAATTCGATACGCTTGACGGTCGCATTCTTGTCAACGGCCTCGTTGATCACGCCGATCACTTTATTACCCAGTTCCTGGCCTGCGGTACCGGTCGCGGGTGGCATACGCACCATCACGTCACGGCTGCTGCCAAAGTTCTGAATAATCGGATCTTTGAACCCGGCTTTTTCCAGCGTATCGCGCATCAGATCCAGATTCGCCGGTTTCTCCAGGTTGATTTCAATCACCGTACCACCGGTGAAATCCAGGCCCCAGTTAAAACCACGAACGGACATAATGGCGATAGACGCGATCAGCAGCAGCAATGAGATGCCGAAGGCCACGTAATCCCAGCGCATAAAGTCATAGACTTTACGGCCGTAGTTGAGTTGTTCAACAGTATAATCCTGTGCCACAACGCACTCCTCAGATAGACAGCTTGTTAATGCGCTTGCCGCCGTAAAGCAGGTTGACGATGGCACGGGTACCGACAATCGCGGTGAACATGGACGTCGCCACACCGATTGCGGTGGTAATTGCAAAGCCCTTAATCGAACCGGTACCCACTGCGTACAGAATGATCGCGGTAATCAGGGTAGTGACGTTGGCATCAACGATACTGGAGAACGCGCCTTTATAGCCTTCATGGATCGCCTGCTGAATGGATCGTCCATTCTTCAGTTCCTCCTTGATACGTTCGTTGATCAGTACGTTGGCGTCGACCGCCACCGCCAGCGTCAGCACGATCCCGGCAATCCCCGGCATCGTCAGCGTTGCGCCCGGCAACAGCGACATCACGCCGACAATCAAGACCAGGTTAGCCATCAGCGCGCTTGAGGCAATCAGGCCAAACTTGCGGTACCAGACCACCATAAACACGATGGATGCCACCAGACCCCACAGACAAGCCTCAAGACCCTGGGTGATGTTCTGCTGACCCAGCGTTGGGCCGATAGTCCGCTCTTCCACGATCTGGATAGGCGCAATCAACGCACCGGCACGCAGCAGCAGCGAAAGCTGACGAGCTTCGTTCGGATTGTCGATGCCGGTGATACGGAAGCTGTTGCCCAAACGCGACTGAATATTCGCCACGTTGATCACTTCTTCCTGCTTCACCAGAATCGAACGGCCGTTGGCGTCTTTCTTGCCGCTGTCTTTGTACTCCACAAACAGGGTCGCCATCGGTTTACCGATACTATCCTTGGTGAAGTTAGACATCGCGGTGCCACCGGCACTGTCCAGCGAGATGTTAACCTGCGGCTGGTTGTATTCGTCGGTGCTGGAAGTGGAGTCAGTGATGTGGTCACCGGTGAGGATCACGCGCTTATACAGCACGATCGGCTTGCCATCACGCGTGAATTTCACCTCGGAGTCACCCGGTACGCGGCCGTTTGCTGCTGCGGTGGCATCCGCGTTGGTGTTCACCAGGCGGAATTCCAGCGTCGCGGTCGCCCCCAGGATCTCTTTGGCACGTGCCGTATCCTGAATACCTGGCAGTTCGACCACGATGCGGTCAGAACCCTGGCGCTGTACCAAAGGTTCGGCAACGCCGAGCTGGTTGACACGGTTACGCAGGATGGTGATGTTCTGCTGCACCGCATACTCACGCGCTTCGCTCAGACGAGCATCGGTCATCGTCGCTTTCAGCGTGTTGGTGCCATTGGCTGAAAACACCAGATCGCGCTGCCGTGGGGTCATGAAGCCGATCGCCTGATCGCGCGCAGCATCGTCGCGGAAGCGGACTTCTACACCGTTGTTTTCCAGCTTGCGGATCGCAGCATAGGGAATGCCCTTTTCACGCAGTTCGCTGCGCAGGGTATCCATGGTTTGTTCTTGCAACTTGCCAAGCGCGGTGTCCATGTCAACTTCCATCAGGAAGTGCACACCACCACGTAAGTCCAGACCCAGTTTCATCGGCTCTGCGTTCAGCAGCCGCAGCCAGGTTGGCGTTGCCGGAGCAAGGTTCAGCGCCACAACATATTTATCACCCAATTCCGCCATCAAGGCTTCACGGGCGCGCAGCTGAACGTCAGGATCTTTAAAGCGAGCCAGGATAGCGCCGTTTTCCAGCGCAATCGACTTGCTCGCAATATTATCTTTTTCTAATACGTTACGGACTTGGTCCAGCGTAGCTTCACTGGCGGCGACACCGCGCGCGCCAGTGATTTGTACGGCCGGATCCTCACCGTAAATGTTGGGAAGTGCATAAAGCAGACCGACGAGGATCACGACGATCAACATCAGATACTTCCACAAAGGATAACGGTTTAGCACGGCAGTTCCCTTAGGGAAAACAAAATTACAGGGCCTTCATAGTACCTTTCGGCAGAACGGCCGCCACGAAGTCACGCTTGATCATCACTTCCGTGGTGTCATTCAGCGCAATGGCAATGATACCGGTGTCAGCCACTTTGGTGACGCGGCCAATCAGGCCACCGGTGGTCAACACTTCATCACCTTTGCCGATGGAGTCCATCAGTTTCTTGTGATCTTTAGCGCGTTTCTGCTGTGGACGCAGGATCATGAAATAGAAAATCAGACCAAATACCACCAGCATAATGATCAGAGAGTACGGGCTTCCCTGAGCCGGAGCCCCTGCGGATGCGACGGCGTCAGAAATGAAAAAGCTCATTGAAAATCCCTCATTAAGTTATTAATTATTGAATCAAGCAGTTAAAGATGGAACCGGCTTACCGATCCGCTCATAAAAATCTGCAACAAACAGCTCTAATTTACTCTCTTCAATAGCCTGGCGTAAACCCGCCATTAAGCGCTGGTAGTATCGCAGGTTATGAATTGTGTTCAATCGGGCACCTAATATTTCGTTGCAGCGATCGAGATGATGCAAGTAGGCGCGGCTGTAATGGCGGCAGGTATAGCAATCACAGTCTTTGTCCAGCGTAGAAGTATCATCCTTGTGCTTGGCATTACGGATTTTTACCACACCGTCAGTCACGAACAAATGGCCGTTACGGGCATTACGCGTTGGCATCACGCAGTCGAACATATCGATACCGCGACGCACACCTTCTACCAGATCTTCCGGCTTGCCAACCCCCATCAGATAGCGTGGCTTATCTTCCGGAATTTGCGGGCAAACATGTTCGAGAATGCGATGCATATCCTCTTTTGGCTCACCGACCGCCAAGCCGCCCACAGCGTAACCATCAAAGCCGATATCCACCAGCCCTTTTACTGAAACATCACGTAAATCTTCGTAAACCCCGCCCTGAATAATGCCGAACAAAGCATTCTTATTATTCAATTCATCAAAACGCTGACGGCTGCGCTGCGCCCAGCGCAACGACATTTCCATCGAGCGCTTGGCGTAGTCCCAATCGGCCGGGTAAGGCGTACACTCATCGAAAATCATGACGATGTCAGACCCCAGGTCATACTGGATTTCCATCGATTTTTCCGGGCTGAGGAACACTTTATCGCCGTTAATCGGGTTACGGAAATAGACGCCTTCCTCTTTGATCTTGCGCATCGCTCCCAGGCTGAACACCTGGAAACCGCCGGAGTCGGTCAGGATCGGGCCGTGCCACTGCATAAAATCATGCAGATCGCCGTGCAGTTTCATGATCTCCTGCCCGGGGCGCAGCCACAGGTGGAAGGTGTTACCCAGCAGGATCTGCGCGCCGGTTTCTTTCACTTCTTCCGGCGTCATACCTTTGACCGTGCCGTAGGTGCCCACCGGCATAAAGGCCGGGGTTTCCACTACGCCACGCTCAAAGACCAGGCGGCCACGGCGAGCACGACCATCGGTTGTTTGTAATTCGTACTTCACAAAACCTCCAGCACCGGAAAAACAGTCCGATGACATTAAAACAGGGCCACGCGGTGCGCGTAACCCAGGGATTCATCTTCACTCGCCGACGGATTCGTTTTCCGCCTGCGGATTACGGCTGATCAACATCGCATCACCGTAGCTGAAAAAGCGGTACTGCTCGGCCACCGCCTGCTGATAGGCATTCATGGTGTTCTTATAGCCAGCAAAGGCAGAAACCAGCATGATCAGCGTCGATTCCGGCAGGTGGAAATTGGTCACCAGCGCATCAATCACCTGATAATGGTAGCCGGGATAGATAAAGATTTGGGTATCACCAAAAAACGGGGCAATCAACGCACCTTGGCAGGCCTTGGCGGCGCTTTCCAACGAACGCACCGAGGTAGTACCCACTGCCACCACGCGTTTGCCACGCGCTTTACAGGCCAACACGGCATCTACCACTTCCTGCGGCACTTCGGCGTATTCCGCATGCATCACGTGTTCTTCGATGGTTTCCACCCGCACCGGCTGGAAGGTGCCAGCGCCGACGTGCAGCGTGACAAACGCCATTTCAACGCCCTTGGCACGCAGCGCCGCCAGCAGCGGCTCGTCGAAGTGCAACCCGGCGGTAGGTGCCGCAACGGCACCCGGTTTTTCGCTGTAGACGGTCTGATACAGTTCGCGATCGGCATCTTCATCCGGGCGATCGATATACGGCGGCAATGGCATATGGCCAACCGCGTTGAGGATAGTGAAAACGTCACGATCGTCATTGAAACGCAGTTCAAACAGCGTGTCATGGCGAGCAACCATAGTAGCGGCAATGCTTTCATCGTCGCCCAGCAGCAGTTCAGCACCGGGTTTCGGCGCTTTGGATGCCCGCACGTGCGCCAGCACGCGGTGATCGTCCAGCACCCGCTCCACCAGCACTTCAATCTTGCCACCGCTGACCTTGCGGCCAAACAGGCGCGCCGGGATCACCCGGGTGTTGTTGAACACCAGCAGATCGCCAGCTTCCAGGTTATCCAGCAGATCGGTGAATACGCCGTGCGTCAAGGTTCCGGTCGGCCCGTCCAGTTGCAGCAAACGACAAGCGCTACGCTCCGGCTGTGGATAGTGGGCAATCAAAGACTCGGGGAGTTCAAAAGAAAAATCGGCGACGCGCATGGGTATTCACTTCTTCAATATATAGCTAAATTGGGGAAAAACAGGCGGTACAGTCTAAAGCCGCAAGCGGCCAGCAGCAAGAAATAAGGAGGCATTGCATAACTTGCGTTATAGTTGCCAAATGAATTTTCTTGCTCATCTCCATCTGGCCCAGCTTGCCGAAAGCTCGTTACTGGGCAACCTACTGGCCGATTTCGTGCGTGGCAACCCTGCCGGGGACTACGATCCCGAGGTGGTTGCTGGCATTATGATGCACCGCCGCGTCGACGTGCTGACCGATACCTTGCCTGAAGTCCGGGCTTGCCGAGACTATTTCAGCGCCGAATTCCGCCGCGTTGCGCCGATTACGCTCGATGTGGTGTGGGATCACTTTCTGGCGCGCCACTGGCAGCAGCTTGAACCCACCCACAGCCTGCATAGCTTCACTCAGGAAGCACGTGGCCAGATTATGCCGCATCTGCCGCTGACGCCTGCACGCTTCCAGAATCTGAACCATTACCTCTGGCCGGAACGCTGGCTGGAGCGCTATGCCGAACTGCCGTTTATCGCGATGGTGTTACAAGGCATGGCTAGCCGCCGCCCGCGCCTGGGTGCTCTGGCGGGTTCTTTTGCCGACGTGGAGCGCCATTATCATCAGCTTGAAACACACTTCTGGCAGTTTTACCCGCAGATTATGCAACAGGCGAAAAACAAGGCGCTGTAATCCGCTGCCTAAATGCTATACAGCACGCAGGATCACAAGAAATTGTCTTTTAACGCTTGCCCTTTTATGCGAAAAGGTTATTTTTAAAACTTGCTAAATTTAATCTCTCGGTTTGATAGGTAAAAGCTATCTCATCGATTGGTCATTTACCCTTTATTCACCGAGTCACGGCCCCTATACTGGCTCTTGCTTTTACATCAACCCCCTAACAACTATTACAGGAGTAATTATGGTCCTGGTAACTCGTCAAGCCCCTGACTTCACCGCTGCTGCCGTACTGGGCAACGGCGAAATCGTTGAAAACTTCAACCTGAAGAAGCACCTGAACGGCAAACCAGCCGTAGTCTTCTTCTGGCCGATGGACTTCACCTTCGTATGTCCTTCTGAGCTGATCGCTTTCGATCACCGTTATGAAGAATTCCAGAAGCGCGGCGTTGAAGTTGTAGGCGTTTCCTTCGACTCAGAATTCGTCCACAACGCATGGCGTAAAACCCCTGTCGACAAAGGCGGCATCGGTGAAGTGAAATACGCCATGGTTGCTGACGTTAAGCGCGAAATTCAGAAAGCTTACGGCATCGAACATCCAGACGCGGGTGTGGCATTGCGTGGTTCTTTCCTGATCGACAAAAACGGCATCGTACGTTCGCAGATCGTTAACGACCTGCCAATCGGCCGTAATATCGACGAAATGATCCGTACCGTCGACGCACTGCAATTCCACGAAGAGCACGGCGAAGTATGCCCAGCTCAGTGGGAAAAAGGTAAAGCAGGTATGGGTGCCTCTCCAGACGGCGTAGCTAAATACCTGTCTGAGAACGCTTCCAAGCTGTAATTTCAGCTTGCGTGCGTGCGAACCGGTCAGCCCTGCTGGCCGGTTTTTTTATGCCTGCTTTTAGTGCACCTGCCCTCATTTGTGCAATATTCCCCTGTTTCGCTTCACATTTTAGACTCTGCCTTCCGCTCCGTCCCTGCTCCGTAACTATTATCAATACGTTGGCCTGCTCTTTGCTTTACAGACAGGTACATCAATCACTATAAAAAACCTGACAGGATAAACAGGAGTCGTTATGTTTTTGCAAAAATGGAGTCAACCACTGACCTTGGCGGCCTTGCTGGTCAGCTGCAACCTGTACGCCGCTTCCAATCCGGCGGTAGAAGCCAAGAATGGCATGGTCGTGACATCGCAACATCTGGCCTCACAGGTCGGCGTGGATATTCTCAAGATGGGTGGCAATGCGGTGGATGCCGCAGTGGCTGTGGGTTACGCCCAGGCGGTGGTTAACCCTTGCTGCGGCAATATCGGTGGCGGCGGCTTTATGACCGTACACTTGGCCGATGGCACCGATACCTTTATCAACTTCCGCGAAACCGCCCCAGCCGCCGCCAGTGCCGATATGTATTTGAATGCCGACGGCAAGGTAAAAAAAGACGCCAGCCTATACGGCTATCTGGCTTCTGGTGTGCCAGGCACGGTGCTGGGGATGGAAACCGCACGCGAGAAATACGGCAAATTGAGCCGTGAGCAAGTGCTCGCACCGGCAATCAAGCTGGCGCGCGAAGGCTTTATCCTGACGCGGGCCGACACCGATATTCTCGACACCACCATCGCCCACTTCAAGCAGGATCCAGAGGCAGAGAAAATCTTCCTGCGTAAAGATGGCTCACCGCTGCAACCGGGCGATCTGTTAGTGCAAACCGATCTGGCCAATACGCTGGAGGCGATCGCTAAACAAGGCCCGTCAGCCTTCTATCTGGGCAAAATCCCGCAGGCGGTGGAAGCCGCAGCCAAACAAGGCGGTGGGATCCTGACGGCGGCCGATTTTGCCAGCTATAAAGTCACCGAAAGCGCCCCGATCACTTGCAGCTACCGCGGCTATAAATTCGTTTCCGCACCACCGCCCAGCTCCGGCGGCGTGACGCTGTGCGAAACGCTAAATATTGTCGAAGGTTACGATCTGAAGAGCATGGGCTTTAACTCGGCGGCGGCGATCCACACCATGACCGAAGCCATGCGCCATGCCTATATGGACCGTAATACCTACCTCGGCGATCCGGCGTTTATCAATAATCCGCTCGATCGGCTGGTGAGCAAGAGCTACGCCGAGCAGATCCGCAAGCAGATTGTGGCCAATAAAGCGACGCCTTCTGAAAATGTGCAGCCCGGTATGGAACCGCACGAAAAACCGGAAACCACCCACTATTCCATCGTCGATAACCAAGGGAATGCGGTGTCTACCACCTACACCGTCAATGGCCGTTTCGGTGCGGTGGTGATCGCCCCGGGCACCGGTTTCTTCCTCAATGATGAAATGGATGATTTTACCGTCAAACTGGGCGAGAAAAACCTTTACGGTTTGGTACAGGGCACGGCAAACGCCATCGCCCCCGGTAAGCGCCCACTATCTTCGATGAGCCCGACGCTGGTGACCAAAGACAACAAAATCTTTATGGTGCTCGGTTCACCGGGCGGTTCACGCATCATCACCATCACGCTGCAAACCGCGTTGAACGTCATCGACCACGGCATGGCACCGCAGGAAGCGGTCGATGCCCCGCGTATTCACCATCAGTGGCTGCCAGATGAGGTGTATTACGAACAGCGCGGCGTGTCCGCCGATACGCTGAAAATTCTGCACGAGATGGGGTACAAGATGGTTGAGCAGAACCCTTGGGGCGCCGCCGAGCTGATTCTGGTGGGCTTACCGGGTGCCGCCGGTGTTGCCCCGGCCAACTCCGGTAATGATTCCGCCGTTTCCGGCAAAGTGCGCGAAGGTTACCTGTATGGCGCCAACGACGTGCGCCGCCCGGCCGGTTCAGCCGTGGGATACTGATTTCCAGTGACCGCCAGGCGGCAAAGTTCGCCTGGCATCCTGTAGGTTGCTTCCCTACAATGGAGTTCTGTTGATGCATAAAGCAAGGATTGACGGTGTCGAAAGCAAACTCAAATGCGACTATTGTAGATATTGCCCGCCGAGCTAACGTGACTAATATCACTGTTTCCCGCGCTTTTAATAAACCTGAATTATTAAAGCCGGAGACGCTTGAAAAAATCCATGCTATCGCCAAAGAGCTTAATTACGTTCCCAATGCTTTTGCTCAGGGATTAAAAAAAAGCAGCAGTCAGATTATTGGTATTGTCACCAGCAGTTTATATAACCCGTTTTATTCCAACTTAATTCAAACCGTATCGCGTATTGCCCGCCAGCAGGGCTATCAGATTATGCTGTTTGATACCGACGGCAGTGAAGTGGCAGAAATGCAGGCGATCCAGGCGCTGTTTGGTTATAAAGCACGCGGCATTCTGTTATCTGCCGTACGCGATGATAAACACTATCAACCCGCCTACCTGAACCAGGCCGAGCGCTATCACACCCCATTGATCCTGATTGACCGCGATATCTATAACCAGAAGCTGAGCGGTGTGTTTCTCAATAACCGGGAAATCGGTAACCTGGCTGGGAAATACCTCGCCGAGCAGCCAGACAGTAAAATTCTTATTCTCGGCGGCCCCGCTGATTCAGAAATTACCCTGACGCGAATCCAGGGAATTATCGATGCGTTGGCAAACAGAAATAGTGAAATCACCATCATTAATGGTGACTATGATTTTATTTCACAGGTGGCACAGGTAAAAGAGTATCTTGCTGATGCGCAAAACCAGCCGCACTATATTGTCGGCCTGAATGGCATTATTACGCTCGGTGCCATTTCACTCTGCCACCAGCTTAATATTTATGATCGGATAAAATTCTTTTCGATTGATGAGCCACCCAAAGCCTGTGATTACGGTTTACAGATCGCCGGGGTTTATCATGACACGCAAATGTTGGGGGAAATAGCCGCAGAACTGCTGTTCAATGCCATTAAAGAGACCCCTAACGATCAACCTCTCAGGCGTGAGTTTTTTACTGGGAAATTACTGGTTAAATAAAAGTCAGGTTGCCGTGGTGACGGCAACCTGCGAGTTCCTACTGCCCGTAGTAGGCATTTTTACCGTGTTTGCGCAGAAAGTGTTTATCCAATAAAACCGGCTGCATGGGTGAGATCGCCGGTGCCAACTGCCGCGTAGCCATCGCCATGGCGGCGACTTCCTCCATGACAACCGCATTGTGTACCGCATCGGCCGCCGTTTTCCCCCAGGCGAACGGGCCATGCGAATAGACCAGCACCCCCGGCACCTGTTGTGGATCGCGATCGGTAAGCTGGAAAGTCTCAACGATCACATTGCCGGTTTCCCGCTCGTAGTCACTGGCAATTTCTGCCTCACTCATTGGCCGCGTGCAGGGAATATCGCCATAAAAATAGTCGGCATGGGTGGTACCCAACGCCGGGATCGGCTGCCCGGCCTGCGCCCAGATGGTGGCGTTACGGCTATGGGTATGCACAATACCGCCGATATGCGGGAATGCGCGATACAGCGCCAGATGGGTATCGGTATCGGAAGAGGGTTTGCGCTGCCCTTCCTGCACCACGCCGTTCAAATCCACCACGACCAGATCGGCCAGCGTCATCGCTTCATAGGCGATCCCCGAAGGTTTGATCACCACCAACCCCCGTTGGCGATCGATCGCCGACACATTCCCCCAGGTAAAAGTCACCAACCCGTAGCCAGGCAGGCTAAGGTTCGCCGCCAGCACCTGCTGTTTCAGTTCACTTAACATGTCATGCCCCCTATTTGCCGCTGTTGCTCAATCCAGCGTTTGGCCTGAGCGATGTGTTGCTTATCTTCACCATCGTTACGCGCCCACATTTCCAGCAGGAACGGCCCCTGATAGTTCAGCCGGTTTAACACGGCAAAGGTATGGGCAAAGTCGACGCAGCCGCTGCCAAAAGGCACATCGCGAAACTGCCCCGTCGCGCCGGGTGCCACCGCTAAAGTGTCTTTCAAATGGATGGCGGTGATCTTATCGATGCCCTGTTCCAGCTCAAAAGCCACATCGTTGCCCCAGGCGCTCAGGTTGCCGATGTCGGGATAAACGGTGAACCACGGGCTGGCAATCTGCCGCGAGAATTCACGCCATTTGCTGATGCTGTTGATAAAGGGGGTATCCATGATCTCCACCGAGAGCATTACCTGCGCTTTGGCCGCCAGCGCGACCGCCCACTGCATACCTTCGATAAAACGCTGACGCGAATGGCGATCTGAACTTTCGTAATAGACGTCATAGCCCGCCAGTTGAATATTCCGGATGCCGAGGTCCACCGCAAACTCCAGCGCCTTTTCCATCAACACCCGCGCCTGCTGACGAGTGGCCGCCTCGGCGCTGCCAAACGGGTAACGCCGGTGTGCGGACAAACACATGCTGGGCAACGCGATACCGCTGTTAAAGCGGGCGTTAATCAGCGCTAAACGCTGTTGACGATCCCAGTCCAAACGCTGCTGGCGTTCGGGCTGCTCATCAATGGAGATTTCCATAAACTGAAAGCCCAGCTCACTGGCGATATCCAGCCGTTGCGCCCAATCAAGCTGTGCCGGTAAGGCTTTCTCATACAGCCCCAGGCACAGGGTGTTAGTGGTTTGCATTATTGACCTCACTTAATGCCTGGGCGATCGCCAGATAGCCCGCAAAGCGATCGCGTAAACGCCGGTTGGCGGCCGCATCGGGGAAATAGGTGTGTAATTCAGGCTGAACCACCTGCACCGCTTCGCTAAAGCTGGCGTATTCGCCCGCGCCCACGGCGGCACAGAGCGCGGCGGCGCGGCAGCCGCTTTGCTGAATATCCACCACCTCCAGCGGCAAATTGCCCGCGTTGGCAAACATCTGCATCCAGATAGCCGACTGCGTCGGGCCGCCGGTCATACGGATCCGTTCCACCCGGGGGTTCAGCGCCACCATGCGATCCTGATGGATCAGATGCGAGAACACGATGCCCTGATAAATCGCATGAACAATATCGGCCATATCATGGTGGCCCCCCAGGCCGATCAGCCCGCCGGGCAGATTGCTGCCGAGGTTGGAGCCATACAGGTAGGGTAAAAACACGATATCGCTGGGTCGCTGGCTGCGTTCAGCCACCCAACGGTTGAATTGCGCATAACGCTGCTGGTCATTGTCACAAAACTGGCGCAAGAACCAGGCCAGATTGCCCGCAGAGGTTGGGCTACCTTCATGCACAAAATAGCGGTCCGCCATGCAGTAACGCCCCCAGGCGAAAGGATGCGCAGAGGGGATCACGCTTTCGGTCACGCAGGTGGCTATCGACCAGGTGCCCGCTACCGTGCTCAGAATGCGGTCATCAACAACCCCGGAACAGAGCGCAGCGCCCACCACATCAAATAAACCGCCATACACCGCCGTTCCGGCAGATAATCCACACTGCGCAGCGGCGCTGGCGGTGACCTGCCCGGCCAGTTCGGCCGATCCCAACAGCGGCGCGGTTTTATCGGCCACCTCCTCAATGCCAAAGGCCGCCATCAGCAGCGGATCGTAGTCCGCAAGCTGCTGATTAAACAGGTTGCTGCCGGAGATATTGGTCACCTCCGCCGCCACCTCGCCGGTCAAGCGAAAGCGCAGATAGTCATGCGCCATCAGCACCGCATCAATCGCTTCATACTGCGCAGGCTCATGCTGCTTCAACCAGCGCAGTAGCACCGCCGGATGGCTGCTCCAGATGGGTTGCAAACTGCGGGGATAAGCGATCTCTTCAACCCCTTGCTGCTGCAAATCGGCGACCATCGCAGCGGCGCGAGTATCCGATGAAACGATGCCGTTGCGTACCGGCTTGCCCTGCGCATCAATCGCATACAGCCCTTTACCATGCGACGAAAAACTGACGCCGCGCACCTGCTCACCGCTTACCGCTGCCTTGTGCAGCACCTGGCGGACAGTGGAGCAAAAATCCCGCCATAACGCTTCCATCTCGCGCTCGCTGAAGCCCGGCTGCAAGGACAAGGCTTCACCATCACATTGCGCGACGGCAACTTCCTCACCGTTAGCGCAATACAACCCCGCCTTGATCACGGTGCCACCAATATCAACGCCCAGAAAATATCTCATCGCTGTGCCCCTGCCGTTACTTACGGCGGCTAGAACTGAGGTAAATGGCCGCGAGGATAATGCCGCCCTTAACCACGTTCTGAATGTAGGGTGATACGCTCATCAGGTTGAGGCCGTTGTTCAGCACGCCAAGCATCATCGCGCCGACCAGGGTGCCGATAATCGCGCCCCGGCCACCGGAGATTGCCGCCCCGCCCAGCACCACGGCAGCGATGGCGTCCAGCTCAAAGCCGTCACCGGCGTTCGGTTGCCCGCTCATCAGGCGCGAGGTCAATACCAACCCGGCCAGCGCCGCAGTAACCCCGCTGACCACGTACACCAACACCTTATAGCGAGATACGCGAATGCCGCTCAGGCGGGCAGCCTCTTCGTTGCCGCCAATGGCGTAGACATAGCGGCCGAACGGCAGATGGTTGAGCATCAGCCATGCCAGAACATACACACCGGCCATGATCAGGATCGGCACCTGAATGCCCAGGAACGCACCGCGCCCGAAGAAGGAGAACATCTCTGGCAGGCCGGAAATCGGATAGCCGCCGGTGTACAGCAGCGCCAAACCACGGGCAATGCCCATCGACGCCAGCGTCACGATGATCGGCGGCATGCGCAGATAAGCAATGCACGCGCCGTTAGCGAGGCCGAACAGAGCGCCAATCAGCAGCGCAGCGACCATCGCCAGCGGAATCGGGACGCCACCGAGCATCAATCCGGCGGCGATCGAGCCAGACAGCGCCATCACCGGCCCGACCGAGAGATCGATCCCCCCGGTGAGGATCGCGCAGGTCATCCCCACCGCGATAATGGCGTTAATTGATACCTGCCGCGCTACGTTGGTCAGGTTATTGACCGTAAGAAAGCTGTCATTAAACAGGCTCATCAATAAGAACAGGATGACAAAGCCGATAAATGGCAGCACGGCAGGGTGGTGCAGCCATTTATCCCAGCGCTTGCCGAGGCTCTGCTTTGGGGCATAGCCGGTAGTTGGAGACTGTTCGATTCCGATCATAATGCACTCCCGGTCGCGTGAAGCATGATGTTGTGAGACTCGATTTCATCACCGGCTAATTCGGCAACGATGTGGCCAGCGCGGAATACCAGAACGCGATCGCAAACGCCGATAATTTCCGGTAACTCTGATGAAATCATGATGATAGAAATGCCTTCCTGCGTGAGCTGTTGCATCATCTGATAGATTTCAGACTTCGCGCCAACGTCAATCCCCCGCGTGGGCTCATCAAAGATAAGAATGTTGCAGTCATTGTTCAGCCAGCGGGCAATGACCACTTTCTGTTGATTACCGCCACTCAGGGTGTTAACCGCCGTATCCGGATCCGGCGTTTTCACCCCAACTTCACGGATCAAACGTTGCACATTGGCGTTGTCTTTGCGGCCATTAACAAAAATCGTGCCGAACCGCTCGTGGCGATTCAGCGTGATGTTCTGAGCCACGGAAAACGGCAATACCAACCCTTCGGTTTTGCGGCTTTCCGGCAGCAGACCGATACCTTGCTTCAGCGCCTCTGCCGGGTTGCACAGCGTTACGCTTTGCCCACAAAGACTGACCCGTTTGCGATAGCAAGCACTTGCACCAATCAATGCGGATACCGTTTCTGTGCGGCCTGAGCCTACTAACCCGGCAAAGCCCAGAATTTCCCCTTTGAACAGGTGGAAATTATCTTCCTGCTGCTGTTTGCTGCGCTGGATGCTGGCTTCCAACAGGCGTACCGAGGTGTCTACCGCGTGCAGCTTCGGCGGAAAAGCGTTCTCGATTTTGCGGCCAACCATCAGCTTCACCAGTTCATCCACGTTGGCCGCAGCCGTAGGCAACGTCTGCACATAGGTGCCATCGCGCAGCACGGTAATCTGGTCGCAGACGGTGAAGATTTCGTCCAGATGATGCGAAATAAACACCATGCCGACGCCAAGCAATTTCAGATCGTTCATTACGCTGAACAGGTGCTCGGCTTCGCCGGGGGTTAACGTAGCGGTGGGTTCGTCCAACACCAAAACGCGCGCATCCAGCGACAGCGCTTTGGCAATCTCGACAAACTGCTGCTGAGCAACGCTGAGTTGTTCAACCGGGCAATCGAGATCGATATTCACCGCCAGGCGTTTGAATATCGACTCGGCCTTTCTGCACATGGCTTTTCGGTCTAATAATCCCCAGTGGTTCTTGATTTCCCGATTGAGGAATATATTGTCGATGGCGTTCATGTAAGGAATTAATGAGAACTCCTGAAATATTATTCCCACACCGGCATCAATAGCCTGACGGTAATTATCGAAGCGCTGCTGGTTACCTTCGATAATTATTTCGCCGGAGTCCGGTTGATGAATGCCGCACATGATTTTAACCAGCGTTGATTTACCGGCACCATTCTCCCCCAGCAAGGCATGTATCTGGCCGGGTTGAATAGTGAGATCAATACCGTCCAATGCTTTCACACCCGGAAAGGATTTTTTAATCTGCTTTAACTCTAATAATGCCGTCACGATAAACTCCTCCGAGTATACCCGTCATACTTCAAGCTGCATGTGCGTTGGCTTTCCTCGCTCACCCCAGTCACATAGTGGACTATGTTCCTGGGGATTCGCTGCGTTGCCGCCTTCCTGCAACTCGAATTATTTAGGGTATCTATCGCTCTACCGCCGGGCAGAACGATACCACGCGTTTACCAGCTAAAACCGGCCGCGTTGCTGCTGTCGATCAGCTTCACTTTCACCGGAATGGTCTTCGGTACGTTGGCACCCCAGTGGCGCGCCAGCGCAATCCCCAAGGCAATACGCATCTGATCGCGCGGGAACTGGGCGGAGGTGGCGATAAACGGTGAGTTCGGCTTCAGGATCTCTTTAATCGCTTCTGGGTGGCCATCAACGCTCACCAGCTTGACCTTGGCACCGTTGCTTTCAATTGCCGCTAAGGCTCCCAAGGCACCGACGTCGTTAACGCTGAAAATACCGGCCAGATCGGGCGTGGATTGCAGCATATTTTCGGTCACCGTCAGCGCGGTATCACGCTCTTGCTTGCCGTTTTGCTTGGTGACGATCTTCATCTCCGGGTGCTTTTTAATCGCATCCTCAAAGCCGCGCACGCGTTCAAGAATCGGCACTACCGGAATGCCATCCAGGATCGCCACTTTGCCTTTGTTACCCAGTGATTTCGCCAGATATTCACCGGCCTGGAAACCGGCATCATAGTTTTCTGAACCGACGAAGGAATCCAGCGGGCCTTCGGCCTGGGCGTCGATCGCCACCACGACCGCCCCGGCTTTATGGGCAGCAATCACCGCCGACTGCACGCCAACCGAATCCGTCGGGTTAATCAGCAAAATATCCACTTTCTTTTGCAGCATATCTTCAACGTCATTAATCTGCTTTGACACATCATGGCGGGCATCGGCGATATACACCTTGGCACCAATATCATTCGCCGCCTGTTCTAATGCCTGCTTCATTGAGACAAAATATTCGTTATTCATCTCCTGAAAAGAAACACCAATCGTAATTTGCTTGGCTATTGCGGATTGGCTGGCAATCAGCATGCCGCCTGCCAGAATAACCGGTAGCGTTTTTTTGATAAAAGAAAACATATTTTATTCTCCTGTAGGGTAGTCATTATTATCAGAACAACAATATGAATTTACCTATTTAACAGCAATAACATCCCATACTTGATAAAAAGCATTAAAAACTGTCGTTTAAAAAATCTGGTATTAAGGAACCAAAATAACCTTAATAGAATCCGTTGAGTCAGCGATTGCAAAAGCCTGATCCCAATCGTTTAATGAATAACTGTGGGTGACCACGCCTCTGGATGTCACCCTTAGCTATCCCCTCATATGAGTGAGGCATGGTACGGCTTCTGAGGTATGATCTCCGTTATTGACCCGCTAATAACGAGCAGACAATCTCCATGCTTAACCACGAAATAATCCTTAACCACATTGATGACATATTCGGGCAGGACATGCATGCCAAGCGTGTATTGTCGCTCGCCAATGCAACCCACGGGGTGATTGAGTCGGGCTCATTGGCCATCCATGCAATTGGCAATGGGCTCTCTTTGGCAAGCGGCCTTGAGCGAAAGCACGCCGTCAAGCAGGTTGATAGACTGCTCACCAACACTAAACTAAACGTCTGGAGCCTGTTTGATGACTGGGTTCCCTATGTGGTGGCTGAACGTACTGACATCGTCGTCTCCATGGATTGGACTGAGTTTGATACTGATGACCACAGCACCCTGGTTATCAGCTTGCAAACCAACCATGGACGCAACACGCCGCTCCTGTGGAAAACCCACCAGAAATCCTTGCTCAAAGGGCAACGCAACGCTCATGAAAAGGCGCTGTTAACCAAGCTCAGGAAGACCTTGCCGCAAGGGGTTTTTGTCACCGTCGTGGCGGACCGTGGCTTCGGTTATATGGCGTTGTTTGAACGTCTTGAACAAGAGTTGGGTTTTGCCTATATCATTCGTTTTAAAAGCAATATTCTCGTTGGCTACCCAGGTATGGCTCAGGTGCCGGCGACTGAATGGCTTACCCCGACCGGGCGAACTCGCACGCTCAAAGAGGTGGAGCTTACCGGGCAACGACAGCGGGTCGAGCGGGTCTATTGCTGTCACAAGAGCGGTATGAAAGAGCCGTGGTTTCTGGCGAGTAATCGCGTCGATTTGAGC
Source organism: Serratia sp. YWN4 (assembly GCF_055790845.1). Classification (NCBI taxonomy): domain Bacteria; kingdom Pseudomonadati; phylum Pseudomonadota; class Gammaproteobacteria; order Enterobacterales; family Yersiniaceae; genus Serratia; species Serratia sp. YWN4. The sequence goes on along the minus strand of NZ_CM147696.1, from coordinate 1,247,070 downwards.
GCTGCCAAGGCCTTGAGTCTGTATGGTCAGCGCTGGGGTATCGAGAGCAGTTTTCGGGACATCAAGGACTACAGATTTGGCATGGGAATGGGTCAGGTTCGTGTCAAAAATCCGGCACGACGCGACCGATTATTTCTGTTCAGTGCGCTGGCGATAGTCCTGTTGACGCTGCTGGGCAAGGCGGGTGACAGCGTGGGTCTGGAACGAACGATCAAGGTCAATACCAGCAAAAGCCGAACGTATTCATTTTTCCGACAGGGTGTCATCTACTATCAGTTGCTGCCTAAAATGAAAGAAGCCTACGCGACGTTGTTGATGGAGAAGTTTACTTATTACCTGAGGCAGCATCGGTTATATACCCGCACACTTGGAATTATTTGAGTCTCTAAAAATGAGGGGATCATTAAGGATGTCACCAGACCACGCTCAAACAGATCGATGGCGATTTCATAGCTGTAAGGTGCCAAATGCGCACCGCGGATATCCAACTCTTTGCGATCGCCAATAATTGACCAGTCGACGGTGGTTTCTTTGCCAAATACGCTGAACTCAACAAAGCGCCCCAGCTTACGGATCATCTGCAGGCCCTGGGTAACGCCAATCGGTGCTCCGGTCGCTTCGATATACACATCACAACCATAGCCGCCGGTTAAGGCCTTGACGATTTTATCGGCATCTTCTTTCAGCGGGTTGATCACCACGTCTGCGCCAAATTCTTTGGCAAGCTCCAGGCGTTCATCAATGGCATCGATCACGATCAGCTTTTTCGGCGTTTTCAGCCGGGCAACCTGCACCATGCATAAGCCCAGCGGCCCGGCCCCGGCCAGCACCACTACGTCATCCAGTTGGATATCGCCGCGCGCAACGGTGTGGATGGCACAGGCCATCGGCTCGATCAGCACCGCATCTTCGTGACTGAGGCTTTCTGGGATCTTATGCACGATGGCGTTTTCCGAAAAACGCATGTATTCCGCCATGCCGCCTTCGGCGACATCTTTCTGGAAGCCGTAGATATTATGCGTTTCACACATCCAATAGCTGCCGGACTTGCAGTAACGGCACTCCCAGCACGGTACGATCTGCTCGGCGATCACCCGCTCGCCAATCTGGTACTTTTTCTCAGTACCTGCGCCCATGGCGACGATGCGGCCATAAAACTCGTGGCCCGGCACCACCGGCGGTTTTACCCAGGGCGTTTCACCCCAGAACATCTGAGCGCCATTTCTACATTTGCAATCCCCGGCGCAGATCCCACAACCTTCAACTTTGATCACCAACTCCTTCGCTTTTGGCAGCGGCGTCGGCACCTGTTCAAAACGGTAGTCCTGTGGGCCATGGCAAACCACCGCTCGCATCTTCTCTGGTAACTGGTTCATTTCACTCTCCATTAGTAACTTTATCAGGCTAAAAATCAAAATGTTGACGTTGTCATTTTTGATTTAAAAAATACAGAAATAACTATTAATCGATATATTTCATTGAATTAGACACATCACACCCGCTTAAACCATAAATGACAACGTAAACATTGAACATCATATAACCAAAGCTCGTAAAACAAATGTTTGAACAAAGTCACAGTTCATTAACATCTAGTCTAAAACTACTACAGACTCCGATCGTGATCACACTATCTAGGGGCGGACGTTAAGGAAAAAGGAGAGGGGATGAACTGAGCGTTGCGATCAATAGCAACGCTCAGCTTGTTGGAGAGATCGTAGCTAAAGATTCAGCGGTTAAGCCGCCAGAGCGAAGCAGATTCAGCACCTAGCCGCAGTTGCAGCCCATTGTCTGCCGCATTGAGTTCGCTTTCCCCCTCTAATCGTTGCCACTGCCCTTTGGCCAGCAGCGGGCTGTATGGCAATACCGCTTCACCGCTGCCGCTGCGCTGCAACGCCACCAGCACTTGCTCTTGCTGGTAAGTACGTACAAACACCAGCGTTTCTCCTGCGGCATACAGCACCTGGCAACCGCCGCGCCGCAGCGCTTTACTCTGCTTACGCAGCGCAATCAGGCGTTGGAACAGATGTAGCAGTTGGTGATCCCACTGGCTTTCATCCCACGGGAAGGTCTTACGGCAGAACGGATCGTTACCACCGTCCAAGCCAATTTCGTCGCCATAATACAGGCAAGGCACCCCGATCCAGCTCATCAGCCACACCGCCGCCATCTGCATACGCCGGGTGTTATTTTCCAGCATCGTCAAAAAGCGTGCGGTATCGTGGCTGTCCAGTTGGTTAAACTGAATAAGCTGACGATTGTGCGGCAACCCGGCACGATAACCGTCCATCCACTCTGCGCAAACGGCCGCATCAATCTGTACCGGATGATAGGCCACGTCCTGCCCTGCCAGAAACGCCCGCACCGGTAAGGCAAAACCCACATAGTTCATGGCGGCGTCTTCAACCCCGGCGTGCAACCAGCGGCGGGCATCACCAAAATGCTCGCCCAGAACGTAAGCCTCTGGGTTCTCCTGCTTGACCGCCTGATAAATCCCGGCCAAGTGATGCAAGTTGCCCTCCGCTCCGCCGTTCTCCCCCAGCATATGCACCACGTCCAGCCGCCAACCGTCGATACTGTAAGGCGGCCGCATCCAATGGCGTACCACGCTGCTGTCGGCGCGATAAATAACATCCACCACCTGTGGTTCAGCAAAATTGAGCTTGGGCAGATTGGTATGGCCTTTCCAGGTTAGCGCCTCGCCATCCGGGTAGAAATTAAACCAGCCGCGATAAGGGGAATCCGGGTTGTGGCAAGCGCCCTGTTCGGCCTGCTGATAACGATCGAACCACGGATGCGAATCGCCGGTATGGTTGAAAACCCCATCCAGCAGCATTTTCATCCCCACCTGGTGAGTGCTTACTCGCAAACGCTGTAGCGCTTCATTGCCGCCAAAGTACGGATCGACCTGATAATAATCGTCTGTGTCATATTTATGCACGCTCGGTGAGGTGAAGATCGGGTTGAGATACAACGCCGTCACGCCAAGCTGTTGCAGGTACGGCAGTTTCTCACTAATGCCATCCAGATCGCCGCCGTAGAAAGTCGAAGCCGCATGTTTCTCTTCCAGCGGATGTTGCCAATCGCGGCGTACCACATTGCAACCCGCCGCATGATGGCGATAGCTGCCGCTTTTAATACCATGCGCGGCACCGCTGCTGGCAAAACGATCGGGGAATATCTGATAAAACACCTGATCGGCCACCCACATCGGGCTATGATTCGGCTCATCGACCGCAAATTGAGCCAGTTGCCCCGGCGGGATCAGCGACCAACCCTGCGGGCCAAACCACTGCTGACGATCGGCCCACAGCAGCTTAAAGCAGTAACGCCGGGTGGCCTCGCCCTCATTTAATGTCAGGCTGGCGTGATAGCGCCACAAGCCTTCCGCGGCCTGCGCCTTCATTTTCAGCAGCCATTCCTCATTGTCCGACTCGGTGCGTAAGAGGATCTGTTCGGGCAGATCATCCCCCTGCACCCAAAGTGTGATCTCCAGACGTTGCCCTTTCTTCACCACGAAGGGGGGAACGGGTTGATGCCAGGCGTTAAGCATTAAGGTTCTCCTGATGTAATAGACGGCACTATTTAATGCCCCGAACAATGCCACGTCGAGTGCCATTTCCCCTCCTCTCTGTTCGACAAACTCAGGGATGAGTTGAGGGGTGGAGATGCGGATCCCAGGGTAAAATCACCCTGTTGCCTTTTAGCTAAGGCACTTTTGATATGGAGAGTTTTCTGGCAGGGGGAGTTATCTAACCATATCGGCCCTGCGGATCAGGGCCGATATTTTTCACATCAGTCTTGCTGTGTTGCCAATCCTGCCTGCTTCTTCTGGCGGTTCACCTTGATGTAGTAACCCAGCAGCAGTAGCGCGACCCACACCAACCCGGCATACAAAGAAACGCGGGTGGTTGGGAAGTAGCCGATCAGACCAATGATAAACACCAGGAAGATGATGGCAATCACTGATGTAAACACGCCGCCACGCAGCGGGAAGTCCAACTTCTTCACCTGGTCTTTGCTCAAGCTGCGGCGGAAAGCGATCTGCGAGATCAGGATCATAATCCACACCCACACGGTAGCAAAGGTCGCCAGTGAGGCAATCACCAGGAATACGTCCTTCGGCATCACATAGTTGAGGTATACGGCAATCAGCAGCGCCGCCATCATCACCACTACCGTCACCCACGGAATACCGTGTTTGGAGATTTTACTGAATACCTTCGGTGCATGGCCCTGCTCTGCCAAGCCGTGCATCATACGGCCAACGCCGAACACATTGCTGTTGATCGCCGACAGCGACGCGGTGATCACCACAAAGTTAAGGATGCCTGCCGCCATGGTGATCCCCATGTGCTGGAAGGTAAGAACAAACGGGCTGCCGCTGGTGCCGACCTGGTTCCACGGGTAGATCGACATGATGACAAACAGCGTCCCTACATAGAACACCAGAATGCGCCATGGCACCGAGTTGATCGCCTTCGGGATCGACACTTTCGGATCTTTGGCTTCACCGGCAGTAATACCGATAATCTCGATGCCACCATAGGCAAACATCACCAGTTGCAGCGACAGCAGCATGCCGATAAAGCCGTTGCTGAAGAAACCGCCGTTCGTCCACAGATTGCTAATACCGGTCGCTTGGCCGCCGTTGCCAATGCCCCAGATAATGATACCGACACCGGCTGCGATCATGACGATAATGGTGGCCACTTTGAAGAAGGAGAACCAGAACTCCAGCTCACCAAACACCTTCACGCTCATCAGGTTAATCGCACCGATGATCAGCACAATGCTCAATACCCAGATCCAGTGCTGCACCTCGGGGAACCAGACGCCCATATAGATGCCGAACGCCGTCACGTCGGCAATGGCGACGATCAGGATTTCAAAGCAGTAGGTCCAACCGGTGATATAACCGGCCATCGGGCCAAGGTAATCTTGGGCATAGCGTGAGAACGAACCTGCCTGCGGGTTGTTGACCGACATTTCGCCCAGTGCGCGCATGATGATAAAAGCGATGATACCGCCGATCAGGTAAGCCAGCAGAACGCTGGGGCCTGCCATGCGGATGGCTTCTGCGGAACCGTAAAATAAGCCGGTACCGATAGCGGAGCCGAGGGCCATAAAGCGAATGTGGCGCGTACTGAGGCCACGCTTCAGCTTGTTGGCCGGTGCTGCGGTGGATGACTGTTGTTGCATGGAAATGACCTGTCCCTTTAAACGAACAAAAGCCACGGACAAGTCCGTGGCCCAAAGTTAAGACCGCAGGTTTATGAGTGCACAGTCACTTCGCGGCTGCGTGCAAAAACCCGATCATAAATTGCGACCAGCGCCAACATCAGCAGCGAAGGTGGCAACCATGCCAAACCCTGCACCGCCAGCGGCAGATTATCGGTCCAGGCTGGCATCAGATGCTGGAAGCTGGACGCTTTCACGGCGTCAAGAATACCAAACAACAGGCTGACTAACATCACCGGCGCAACAATTCGCGAACTACTGTTCCACCAGCGCAGAGTGAAGCTCAGCACTACCAGCACGATGCAAGGGGGATAAATTGCGGTCAGCACCGGGATCGAGATCTTAATCAGATGGCTCAGACCAAGGTTGGAAACCAACATCGAGAACAGGCCCAGAATAAACACCAGCGTCTTGTAAGAGAACGGCAGGTACTGCTCAAAGAACTCGGCGCAGGCGCAGGTCAGGCCCACCGCCGTGACCATGCAGGCAATAAAGATCAGCGCCGCCAGGAAGAAACTGCCTAAGCCGCCAAAGGTATTCTGCACATAAGCATGCAGGATCACCGCGCCGTTGGTGGCATCAGGCACCAACACGCCGCTGCCGGAACCCAGTTTGAACAGGCTCAGATACACCAGCGTCAGGCCGATACCGGCGATCAAACCCGCCAGAATAGTGTAACGGGTCAGCAGACCGGCATCTTTCACCCCACGCGAACGTGCAGCGTTGACGATCACGATGCCGAACACCATCGCCCCGAGCGTATCCATGGTCAGGTAACCATTCACGAAGCCGGAGGAGAAAGGCACGCTCTGGTAAGCCTCTACCGCCGGGATCGGTGCCCCGGCAGGCCACACCAGCGCGGCAATACCCAGAATAGCCAGCGCCACCATCTTCAGCGGAGCCAGAATATGGCCCACGGTATCGAGCAGGCGGCCCGGATACAGCGAGATACCGATCACCAGCGCGAAATAAACCAGGCTGTAGATAAACAGCGGCAGAGGGCCATCACCGGTCAATGGGGCAATACCCACTTCAAAGGAAACGGTGGCAGTACGCGGGGTAGCAAACAGCGGGCCGACGGCCAGATAGCACACCGTCGCCAGCAGTAAACCCGCGCTGCGGCCAATCGGCGAACTCAGTGCATCAACACCGCCACCCACGCGCGCCAGCGCGATCACCGTCATCACCGGCAAACCCACGGCGGTGATCAGGAAACCCAGTGCCGCAGTCCAAACATGCTCGCCGGACTGCAAACCCACCATCGGCGGGAAGATAATGTTCCCGGCACCGACGAACAAGGCGAAGGTCATAAACCCCAACGCCAGAATATCTTTTGATGTTAAACGCTGACTCATAGGATGTTGTGTTGCCTGTAAAAATGAATAAATTTCCGCCAGTGTGGTGGCAAAATGCCTGAATGAGGTTGCTGGCCTGCCATTGCATCAAGAAACCAATAAGCACAAAAAACGCACAATACCTGGCGTTTCGTCCTGGCTCGCAAGATGACCACTCATGATGATGGGCAGAGTTTTAGAAGTTATATCCCCGGCAGATTTCAGGCTGTAGCCAACGGCAACCGGCTTGAAAGACCAAAGGGTGAATGGAGGTTTAGTCCAGCAACGGGGGCTAAGTTAAGCGTTTATAGCGCCAAAAGACAAGATGCAGCGAAGAAAGCAGAGCGATCGTCCAGATAATATTTTGCAGCCAGTCGATCGTAGGGGTTATCAATAAATATGCACTACATGATTTGTATTATCTTTAAGCAACAATCTCACAGAGTGTGAAACATAGCATTAAATATTGCGCGACAACGCCAAAAACCGATCATTCAATGCGTGTTATGCGCTCAGTTTTTGCCACTCAACGGGCCTGCTCCAGCCCCAGCATCATGCGCGTTTTGCGCAACGTATCCGGGGGTAACGGCAGATAACCGTCGTGATTCACCAACCTCTGCCCCTGCACCGAAAGCACGCGATCAAGAAACGCGGCGGTCAGCGGTTCCAGCGGTTGGTTAGGCGCTTTATTGATGTAGATATACAGATAACGCGCCAGCGGATAGCTACCGTTGCGCACATTGGTTTCCGTCGGGGCCACGTAGTTGTTGCCTGATTCCGCCAGCGGCAACAAGCGCACGCCGCTGGCACGAAAGCCAATGCTGGCATAGCCGATGCCGCTTAACGATCCCGCCACCGCCTGCACCACCGAAGCCGAGCCGGGCAACTCGTTCACCCGCGCCATAAAATCACCGCCACACAGCGCGCGCAGCTTGAAATAGCCGTAAGTGCCAGAAGCGGAATTGCGGCCAAAACGTTGCAAAGTGCGCTGTGCCCAACTGCCCTGTAACCCCAGTTGGCCCCAGCGCTGAATCGCGGTGTTTTCGCCACAGCGGCGGGTGGAAGAAAAGATCTGATCGAGCTGCTGCAAATTCAGCCCACGCAACGGATTGTCCTGATGCACCAACAGCACCAGCGCATCAACGGCCACCGGCACCGCCAGCGGCGGATAGCCATAGCGCTGCTCAAACGCCGCCACTTCCGCCGCTTTCATCGGCCGGCTCATTGGCCCCAGTTGCGCCGCGCCCGCCGCCAAGGCGGTCGGGGCCGTTGAGGATCCGGCGGCCTGAATTTGCAGGTTAACGTTAGGATAGTGCTGGCTGAAATCCTGCCCCCACAGCGCCATCAGATTAGCCAGCGTGTCGGAACCGGCGCTGGAGAGATTGCCGGAAAGCATGCCGTCCGGCTGCGCCAACGCACCAGGGCTGAGCAACAGCATCAGGCAAAACAGCAATCCTTGGGTGAGTCGGGCCATAACCAAGTCCACGCGTTAATTTTTCACCGCATTCTCTGACAAAGCGGCGGGCACAATCAACCGATTAGGCAAGGTAAAGATGAAACGCGTGCCGATACCGGGTTCACTCAATATTTCCAGCCGTGAATCATGGTGGCTGAGCGCATGTTTGACGATCGCCAGCCCCAGCCCGCTGCCGCCGGTCTGGCGCGAACGCGCTTTATCAACGCGGTAGAAACGTTCGGTCAGCCGTGGGATATGTTCAGCAGCAATGCCCGGCCCGCTATCGCTCACCTGGAACTGCGCGCCCTGCGGCGTTTGCTGCCAGCTCACTTCAAGATGGGTGCCCGGCGGCGTATGGTTAACCGCGTTGTACACCAGGTTGGATACCGCACTGCGCAGTTGATCCTCGTTACCAAACACTCTGAGGTTTTCATTGATCCGGAAGCTGATCGCATGATTGCCATTGCTGAGCGACTGCGCCTCACGCTGTAACACCCGCAGCATCAGCGGAATATCGACCTTCTCATTCATATCAACGTTAGGTGCCGCCTCGATGCGCGACAGCGTCAGCAACTGCTTCACCAGCCCGTCCATACGCTTGGTTTGCTCTTGCATAGTGCTCAGCGCTTTGCCACGCAGTGAACCGTCGAGTTCCTGATCGCTCATCATCTCCAGGTAGCCTTGCAGCACCGTCAGCGGGGTACGCAGCTCATGGCTGACGTTGGCGAAGAAGTTACGACGAGCGCCCTCCAACTGGCGCATCTGGGTGACATCACGCGCCACCATCAGCAGTTGCCCTTCGGAATAGGGCATCACGCGGAATTCGACAAAGTGCTCATTATTCAGTTGCAGCGTCAGCGGCTTGGAGAATTCCTGCTGTTGCAGATATTGGCTGAATTCCGGATAGCGCAGCAGGTTGAGGATATGTTGGCCGTTGTCCTCCGGCCAGCGGAAGCCCAGCAGGTGCTGTGCCAAACCGTTACACCAGAAAATATTGCCTTCAACGGTGGTCATCACTACCGCATCGGGCAAAGATTCCGCCCCGCTGCGAAAGCGTTTGATCAACAGCGCCAGCTCACGGCGGCGGCGGCGGTTACGCTGCTGCATCTGATACAGGCCGTAAAACAGTGGCTCCCAGCTCCAGCGCCCCGGCGGCGGCGTCATGCTGCGATCGACCCACAGCCAGTGAGAGAGTTTGAGTTGGTTATAGAAATTCCACACCAGTGCAATCAGCACCGCAACCAGCAGGAACCAGGGCAAATAGCCAAAAATCAGCCCCAGCAGTAAAGCAGGCAAACAAAAAAGGGCCAGCTCAATCGCCAGCCTCTTCCACGATAGGCGTTCTAACACGGCATCTGCTCCAACATTGCGCGATTAATAGCGCGTTGAGAACCGGTAGCCGGTGCCCCGAACGGTTTGAACCATTTTGTCATGACCCGTGGTCTCCAGCGCCTTACGCAGCCGGCGAATATGCACATCAACGGTACGGTCTTCTACATAAACGTTAGTGCCCCAGACGTGATTAAGCAACTGTTCGCGGCTGTAAACCCGTTCCGGGTGAGTCATAAAGAAGTGTAACAGCTTGAATTCGGTCGGCCCCATATCGAGCGCCTGACCGCTCGCCATCACCCGGTGTGAGGAAGGATCCAGGCTCAGCCCTTGCATTTCAATCACTTCTTCCACTGCCATCGGTGAAATACGCCGCATCACCGCTTTGATACGCGCCACCAGCTCTTTTGGCGAGAAGGGTTTGGTGATGTAATCATCCGCCCCCACTTCCAGGCCGCGCACCCGATCTTCTTCTTCACCGCGTGCGGTCAGCATCATCACCGGGATATCGCGGGTCAGCGCTTCACGTTTCATGTGCTTGATAAACTGAATGCCAGAACCGCCGGGCAGCATCCAGTCGAGCAACACCAAATCAGGGAACGGCTCGGACAGGCGCGCAATGGCACTGTCATAATCCTCGGCTTCCAACGGTTGGTAACCATTCTGTTCCAACACAAAGCACACCATCTCACGGATCGGCGCTTCGTCTTCCACCACCAGTATGCGTTTTGCCATCGTCAATCCTGCCAATGTGTTAGCGATCTCTATCGCGCCCTTGTTGCGGCGCCATTATGCGTCAGTTTTGTGACACTTTTATGAAAATCACCACTGCCTTTGCGGCTCTAAGCATAGTGATTATTCTAACGATCAAAGAAAAATCATTTAGATGTCATAATGCTTACGTCACAACAGCGGGCATTAGCCCCTCAATTATATTTTACGCAGGGAGTATCATGCGCCTGATTCATACTTCTGACTGGCATCTGGGCCAATACTTTTTCACCAAAAGCCGCGCCGCCGAGCACCAGGGCTTCTTACGCTGGCTGATCGAACAGGTGGAACAGCAGCAGGTAGATGCGCTGATCGTCGCCGGGGATCTGTTTGATACCGGCTCCCCGCCGAGCTACGCCCGCGAACTGTACAACCGCTTTGTGGTGGAATTGCAGCGCACCGGTTGCCAGTTGGTGATCCTGGGGGGCAACCATGATTCCGTGGCCACGCTGAATGAATCGCGTGAACTGCTTTCCTGCCTGAATACGACCGTAATTGCCAATGCGCAAACGGCGATCGAATCGCAGATCCTGGTGCTGAAGCAGCGCGACGGCCAACCGGGTGCGGTGCTGTGCGCCATCCCGTTCCTGCGCCCGCGCGATCTGCTCACCAGCCGCGCCGGGGAATCCGGCACGCAAAAGCAGCAGGCCTTGCAGGAAGCCATTGCCGAGCATTACCACTCTTTGTATCAGGCCGCCTGCGCGCGCCGCGATGCGCTGGGCCTGCAACTGCCGATCGTCGCCACCGGCCACTTAACCACCGTGGGGGTGACCACCTCCGATTCGGTGCGCGATATCTACATCGGCACGCTGGATGCCTTCCCGGCGCAGGCTTTCCCGCCAGCCGACTACATTGCCCTCGGCCATATTCACCGTGCCCAGAACGTGGCCAAGTCCGAACATATTCGCTATAGCGGCTCGCCGATCCCACTCAGCTTTGACGAACTCGGCAAAGCCAAAAGCGTATTTATGGTCGACTTCGCCGACGGTGCTCTGCAACAGGTGACTGCGCTGGAAGTCCCTACCTTCCAGCCGATGCAGTTGCTCAAAGGCGATCTACAGCAGATCGAACAGCAACTGCGGCAATTTGCCGATCATCAGGGGGAATTGCCGGTTTGGCTGGATATCGAAGTCGCCACGCAGGATTACCTTAGCGATATTCAACGCCGCATCCAGCAACTGGCCGATGAACTGCCGGTCGAGGTGCTATTGCTGCGGCGCAGCAAAGAGCAACGCCGCCTGGTGATCGCCCAGCAGGACAAAGAAACCCTGAATGAACTGAGCGTTGGCGACGTATTCGAACGGCGGCTGGCGCTGGAGAGCGAAATGGCAGAACCGCGCCAGCAAAGGATGCGCCAGATGTTCCAACAGGTGGTTGAAACCTTACATCAGGATGAGGAGCACTCAGCATGAAGATCCTGAGCCTGCGGCTGAAAAACCTCAATTCGTTGCAGGGCGAGTGGAAAATCGACTTCACCGCCGAACCCTTCGCCAGCAACGGGCTGTTTGCCATTACCGGCCCGACCGGCGCGGGCAAAACCACGCTGCTGGATGCAATTTGCCTGGCGCTGTATCACCAAACGCCGCGGCTGAACGTGACGCCAAGCCAAAACGAACTGATGACGCGCCATACCGCCGAATCGCTGGCAGAAGTGGAGTTTGAGGTGAAAGGCATCGGCTATCGCGCCTTCTGGAGCCAGCGCCGCGCCAAAAACGATCCCACCGGTAACTTACAGGCTCCGAAGGTGGAACTGGCGTTACGGGAAAGCGGCAAGATCCTGGCGGATAAAGTGCGGGATAAGCTGGATCTGATCGCCTCGATTACCGGGCTGGATTTCGGCCGTTTCACCAAATCGATGATGCTGTCGCAGGGGCAATTTGCCGCATTTCTCAACGCCGACGCCAACGATCGCGCCGAACTGCTGGAAGAACTGACCGGCACCGAGATTTATGGCCGGTTGTCCGAGCGGGTATTTGAGCAGCACAAGCAGGCAAAAACCGATCTGGATGCGCTGCATCATCGTGCCAGCGGCATTGAGCTATTGAATGATGAACAGCGCCAAACCCTGGAAAACCAGCTCAGCGCCCTTAGCGCGGAGGAACAGCAGCTTAGCCAGCAGGCGCAGCAGCGCCAGCATCAGTTGAACTGGCTGCAACAGTGGCACACCGCCCAGCGGCAATTACAGGAATATCAGCAACAGCTCAACGCCGTGCAGCAGGACTACCAGCAGGCGGAACCGCAGTTGCAGCAGTTGGCGCGTAGCGAACCGGCAGAAAAGCTGCGCCCGCGGCTGGATGAGCGCAACCGCTGCCAGCAGGACAACTCAGCCCTGCAACAGCAGATCGCGCTGTTAGCGCAACAGCAGCAACAGCAACTGGTGCAAATTGTTCCGCTGCAACAGCAGTTCGAGCAGGCGCAAACCGCCAAACAGGCGCAGGTTGAACATCAACAACAGCAGCAGAACCTGATCGATAAAGTGGTGCCGCTCGACCAGCAGATTAGCCAGTTACAAAGCACCCTGGCCGAGACGCAAAAAGATCATAAGGCAAGCCAGCAGCAGCATGAAGAACAACGCCGCACGCTGGAGCAACTGACCACCAAGCGCACACAGCTTGCCACTCTGGCGGGCCAATCGCAGGCAAAGCAGGCCGAACTGACCAGCGCACTGGAGCAACAGCGGCAACAGCAGGCAGCACTGGAAACGCAATCTCCACAGGAGAAACTGCGCCTGCGCCAAACCGAGCTGGCCGAGCTGCGCCCGGTGCGCCAACAGTTGTCCAACTTGGCACTGCTGTTCCAACAAGGCCAGCAGCAGTTGGAGCAGCAACGGCTGGAGTTTGACGCGCGCCAAAAACAGTTGGCTGAGGCAGAAGCTCAGCTTGAGCAAACCCGCCAACAATACAAGCAGCACAAAAACCATCTCAATGACGTTGAGAAAACCCACGAACTGGAAAAACTGATCGTTAGCCTGGAAGCCGAGCGCGCCCGGCTGCAAACCGGCGAACCCTGCCCACTGTGCGGTTCCACCCAGCACCCGGCGATCGCCCAATATCAGGCGGTTAAGCCCTCGGAAACCGCGCTACGCCTAGCCGAGATGCGTGCAACAGACGATGCACTGCATACGCAGGGCACCGAACTGCGTGCGCGCAGTGAAAGCCTGAAAGAGCAACAGCAGCAACTACAGCAGCGGTTGCAACAGCAACAACAGCAGCAGGAACAGCATCAGCAAAGCTGGCAAACGCTCAGCGCGCCGCTGGCGTTTGATTTTACCCTGCACGACACACAGCACCTGAACGATTGGTTGGCGGCCTGCGACAGCGAAGAAAATCAAGCTCAGCAGTGGCTATTGCAGCACGATCGGGCCGCTCGCGCCGTTCAGCAGGCCAAAGATGCACTGAACGCGCTGCAACAGGAACAGCAAAAAAACCAGCAGGACATCGCGCTGCTGGACGAACGTTTTAGCCTGCTGCAAACAAATCATGCAGAAACCCAGCGCCAGCTGGAAAAATTACAACAGTTGGTGCAACAACAGGAGAAAAACCTGGCTGAACTGCATCGCGAACGCAGCGCGTTGTTTGGTGAACAGCAGGTAGTGCAGGTTCGCCAACAGTTGCAGGCGGCACAAACCGCCGGCGATCACGCCCTGAAACAGGCCACAGCACAACTGAGCCAAGCGCAGGAACAGCGCGATCGCCTAATGGGCCAGTTGACCGGTTTGCAACAACAGCAACAGCAGTATGCCGAGCGCTTGCAACATGCTGAGCAGCACTGGCAGCAGGCGCTCGCCAGCAGCGAATTTGCCGATGAAGCGGCGCTGCGCGCCGCCTTGCTTGAAGACGGCGTGCGCCAGCAATTACAGCAAGAGAAAGAACGGCTACAGCAGCGCCAAGTGCAAGCAAGCACCCTATTGGCCCAGGCGGTGCAAACGCTGGAGCAGCAACGCCAAAGCCGCCCGGCGGATCTGGACGAGGCGCTTGCCACCCCGGAAGCCCTGAACCAATTGGTCGAACAGCTAAAAACGCTGCAACTGCGCCAAGGGGAAGTGCGCAACCAGCTAAGCAGCGATGCAGAGCGCCGTTTGAACCAGCAAACGCTGTTTGAGCAGATTGCCCAAAGCCAACAGCAGTACGACGACTGGAGCACGCTCAATCAGCTGATTGGCTCGAAAGAGGGCGACAAATTCCGCAAATTTGCCCAAGGGTTAACGCTTGATCATCTGGTGTATCTGGCCAACCACCAGCTTGGCCGTTTGCACGGGCGTTACCTGTTACAGCGTAAAACCAGCGATGCGCTGGAACTACAGGTGGTGGATACCTGGCAGGCCGATGCTCTGCGCGATACCCGCACCCTGTCCGGCGGCGAGAGCTTCCTGGTCAGCCTGGCGCTGGCGTTGGCGCTGTCGGACCTGGTCAGCCATAAAACCAGCATTGACTCGCTGTTCCTTGACGAAGGCTTCGGCACGCTGGATGCCGAAACGCTCGATACCGCGCTGGACGCCCTCGACAGCCTCAATGCCACCGGCAAAACCATCGGCGTGATCAGCCATGTCGAAGCCATGAAAGAGCGCATTCCGGTGCAGATTAAGGTGAAAAAGGTCAACGGGCTGGGCGTCAGCAGGCTGGAATCGCAATTCCGCATCGAATAAACGGCCCGCTGGAGCGATAAGAAATGTGATCGCGGCGGCAGTACAAGGCGAAAAGCGTTGAGCCACGGCTGACAATGGTTATCATGCGGCAGATAAAAGGATTGTCACTGTAAATAAACAGGCAAAACCTGACCTCTAGGATCGCTCCTGGACGTCGGGTTTTTTCGTTTTCAGCGGGTTTGAAAAGCCAGGAATAGCCATGAAAATCGCTAAAATACTCAATAATAACGTAGTGATTACGCTGAGCGACCATCAGGCAGAAACGGTGGTCATGGGGCGTGGCATTGGTTTTAAAAAGAAAGCCGGTGATAGCCTCGATGAAAGCCTGATCGAGAAGGTGTTTACCCTCAACAGCGGCGAAATGAGCGAGCGCTACAAAGAGCTGCTGGCGGAAATACCGCTGGCCTGCATTACCACCGCCGATCGCATTATCACCCTTGCCCGCCAAAGGCTGCCGGGGAAACTGCACAACATCGTCTACATTACGCTGACCGACCATATCCACTTCGCGTTGCAGCGCCATACGCAGGGGTTGGACATCAAGAATGTGCTGCTGTGGGAGATCAAAAAGCTCTACCCGAACGAATTCGCCCTCGGGCTGGAGGCGTTAACAATCATCGCCCAGCGCCTGGAAACCCAGCTACCGGAAGATGAAGCCGGATTTATTGCCCTGCATCTGGTCAACGCCCAGCTTAATGACGAGATGCACAACACCCTGCATATCACCCGCGTGATGCAGGAGATCCTGAATATCGTCAAATACCATTTCCGCTTTGATTACAATGAAGAGGCGCTCAGCTATCACCGCTTCGTCACCCATTTAAAATTCTTCGCCCAGCGCCTGTTGGGGAAAAACTACGTCGACAGCGACGATGACTCGCTGTATCAGGTAGTGAAGGACAAATATCACGAATCCTTCGCCTGTGCTGGCAAAATCAACCAGCACATTGAAAAGCACTATCAGCACCAATTGACCCGTGAAGAGATGATGTTTCTGACCATCCACATTGAACGGGTGCGCAGCGAAAGCGAAGGCAATTACATCGCCAAGGAGTGAGGTTTCCTTCAGCCCTTGGCGAAAGTAATCACTGCGGCCACAGCCATGCCGCGCCGCGCACGCCGCTGGAATCGCCGTGGATCGCTTTGCGGATCGGGGTTTCACATTCGCCGCCGAACACCCAAGACTTCACCAACTGCGGCACATTCTGGTACAGGCGTTCAACGTTACTCATACCGCCCCCGAGGACGATCGCATCGGGATCAAACAGATTGATCACGTGCGCCAAAGACTTCGCCAGCCGCATTTCGTAGCGCGCAATCGCCCGTTCAGCGGTGGCATCCTGCTGCGCCACCAACGCCATGATCTCATTCCCTTTCAGCCTGGTCCCGCTCAGCCGCGCATAGTCGGTGGCAAAACCGGTGCCGGAGATAAAGGTTTCAATGCAGCCCTGTTTGCCGCAGTAACAGGGCACTTCGGCGCGAAAACGCAGTTCGTCGTCATCCAGCCAGGGCAGCGGGTTATGGCCCCATTCACCGGAAATACCGTTCCCTCCGGCATGCACCTGCCCGTTAATCGCCACGCCTGCGCCGCAGCCGGTGCCGACGATCACCGCAAACACCGTTTGGCTGCCCGCTCCGGCACCGTCGGTGGCTTCTGACACCGCCAAGCAGTTGGCGTCATTCGCCAGCCGCACTTCACGCGCCAGCATGGCCGAAAGGTGTTTATCCAGCGGCTGGCCGTTCAGCCAGGTTGAGTTGGCATTCTTCACCAACCCGGTAAAAGGCGACAGCGTACCGGGAATGCCGACGCCAACCGAGCCTTGCTGGCCGGTTTTTTCTTCCGCCAATCTCACCAGCCCAACAATGGCTGCCAATGTCTGCGGATAGTCATTACGCGGCGTGGCGATACGATGGCGGAACAGTTCCCGCCCGTCATTGGCTAACGCGATCACTTCAACTTTTGTGCCACCCAGATCAATACCAATGCGCACGATTTTTCTCCTCAACGCACGACGACAATAGATATACAGCCTAATGTAACCCAGATAAAAAATCTTTTACTCACTGTTAGCGTTGCAGAAAACGCGCCACAGAAACGCGGGAACCGCCGCAAATCGGCGGGAATAAGGCGCTTTTTCAGCGTCAATTCGTTATCATGCCGCCCTGCTTTTGACGAATCAGCGTGCGACCCGCAAGAGGTATTCGGGGTACAAGTGCACGCCCAGCCTGGGATAACATTATGCTGTGGTTTAAGAATTTGATGGTTTACCGTTTGAGCCGCGACGTTGCGCTAAACGCGGATGAAATGGAAAAACAGCTCAGCGCCTTTGCGTTCACCCCGTGTGGCAGCCAGGATATGGCGAAAACCGGCTGGGTCTCGCCAATGGGCTCTCGCAGCGACGCACTGACGCACGCCGTTAACGGCCAAATCATGATCTGCGCCCGTAAAGAAGAGAAGATCCTGCCCTCTCCAGTGTTGAAGCAGGAACTGCAAGCGAAGATCGATAAGCTGGAAGGCGAGCAGCACCGCAAGCTGAAAAAAACCGAGAAAGACTCGCTGAAAGATGAAGTGCTGCACAGCCTGTTGCCGCGCGCCTTCAGCCGTTTTAACCAGACGTTTATGTGGATCGATACCGTCAACGGTTTGATCATGGTGGATGCCGCCAGCGCCAAACGCGCCGAAGATACTCTGGCACTGCTGCGCAAAAGCCTGGGTTCGCTGCCGGTGGTGCCGCTGACCATGGAAAGCCCGATCGAGCTGACGCTGACCGAATGGGTGCGCTCCGGTGAACTGCCAGCCGGTTTTATCATTCAGGATGAAGCCGAACTGAAAGCCATTCTGGAAGACGGCGGCGTGATCCGTTGCAAAAAACAGAACCTGATCAGCGATGAGATCGCCGTGCATATTGAAGCGGGCAAGCTGGTGACCAAACTGGCGGTAGACTGGCAGGAGCGGATCCAACTGGTGTTGGCCGACGATGGCTCTCTCAAGCGCCTGAAGTTTGCCGATGTATTACGCGAGCAGAACGATGATATCGATCGTGAAGATTTCGCTCAGCGTTTCGATGCCGATTTCATCCTGATGACCAGCGAACTGGCAGCGTTGATCAGCAATACCATTGAAGCCTTGGGTGGCGAAGCGCAGCGATAAAGCGTAGCAAAGCCGCCGGGATGCAATGGTTGCATCCCGGCGGTAAATTATTTACTCAGATAACGGCAAAGGTATGCGGTTGCATCAGCAACCTGTAGGTTGAACTCACTGTGCCCCGGCACGAAGAATTTTTCGCCTGGCGTAAAGACCTGCCAGTCCGGTGCGCCCGGCAGCAGCACTTTCAATGCCCCGGTGATCACCGTCATTTCCTCCGGTTGTGCGGTGCTGAAGGTGTACTGCCCCTCCTCCATCACACCGATGCTGGTAAGACCGATGCTGCTACTATCGAAACCGATAGACTTCACTTTTCCGCCAAAATACTCGTTCACTTTCAGCATAGACTGGCCCCCGCATTATCATCTTAGTGGAGTTCCATATTGGGGGATTGAGCCTGATCTGTCACTGGTTTTTCACACGAAATGCGATCACGGCGCACGGGAAGGTTGCAGCGTTTTTTCCTGGCTGGCCAGAACATCCGTGCAGAATAAAAAACGGGGCCAAAAGGCCCCAAGCGATTAACAAGTCTAAAAGAAAAATTAACAGGTTCAGATAATGCGGTTATTGCCGCCGTTGCAGATGGCTCATACTGCCATACAGCGCCAGCAGTTGAGCATACTCTGCGGCATCATAGAAACTACAGGTACCGCGCCCGAACTCTTTCGCCACTTCCACGGCAAATTTCACCGTTAACGCGATGTCCGTTTCATGGCTGGCCCCGGTGCCACAACCCGGCACCACCGACTCCGTGCAGATCGCCACGCCCACCACCGGCGCCGTGGTGGCGGTTGAGGGCTGCAAAATACTGTTGAGATGGTGCACACCATTACCATAGGGCGTGATGTCCTGCATGGTGATCGGAAACGTCACCGCCGCGCGGCCGCTGGTCATCTCCATAATACGCAGCAGGTCTTCCGCCACCCGCAGGATGTACCCCTCTTTCACCGTCGGCGACAGCGCATAGCCTTTGTGATTGATGATCCTGTTACCTTTGGTGGTATCGATCGACAAAATGGCATCCGCTTCCAGCACCACTTCATGGTCATTCATCGTGACGTCATCGATCGGTGAATCCATAAAATCCACCGGATCGTGCGGGCGCGTTGGCGCATTCGGGCAAATATGGGTGGTAACGATCACGTCCCCCGGCAGCACATCGCCTTTGCGCTGCATTTCTGCCAGCTTCAGGGCACAGGCGATCGCCGCAATGGCACCATCACCGTCAGAGACCAGCCCAATACGCGTCGGGCGCGCACCAATGCCCCCCAACCGCCCAATGATCCCCAGCGTCGGAGCACTACCGCCTACGCTTTTGCCTGCGTTACCCACAATCTCAATGCGGACAAAATCCGTCGACCCTTTTGCCCCGCTGGCGCGCTGGGTGCTGGCCTTAACCGCCGGATATGGCGCGAATAAATCAATAATGTCCTGGCCGCTGACGTGTGCGTTGTCGATTAACTCAAAAACCTGCAGCGTTTGTTGCAAACTCATGTTCTATACCTCGCAAATTTTATGTATCAATGCGCCCAGCGTTATTTCCCTTTGCTGGAAAAAATCGAATTAAAGAAGTTGTACAACGCGTCACCGGCAATAAACCCGGCCGCCATAATCTCCATCGGGGTACGGCCTTTATCGCCCCAACGCTTGATGATCAGAATACGCAGCGTAATCCCCACCACCACCGCCCAACCGGCCAACGGGTTGTTGATCAGCAAACCGGTTGCCAGCAACACACCCAACTGGCGTTTTGGCCCACCGATAAACTGCACGATGGCTCCCGGAATAGCCCAAATCAGCAGGCTGAAGGCGATGCCCGGCTGCGCACCAGCTTCGATGGTTTTGGCATACACGCGCGCCACCGGCGGGACCAGTTCCTGTAGGAAATAACTGCTGTAAGAGAAATAAACCACCGGAATGGCAATCACAAAAGCAATCATCGCGGCAATCAACTGAATGCGGCGCCCCAGCAGTTCCTGCTGCAAGTCCTTACCGTAACCACGCAGGATAAAGCCCGCTTTCAGGTCAAAGCCCATATCGGCAAACGCCGGGCCGGTCGCGGCGGTGAAACCGGTGAGAATACACAGCGCCAACGGCGGGAAGCCGATCAAAATACCGATAATCAGAGTGATCAGCGCCACGGCAAAGGCCGGGAACCAGCCGGAATGCATCGCCGCAATCCCGACGATCAGCTCATGCACAAAGGCGGCAAAAGCGGCATAAATCACAAACAGCAGCAGCATGGTCAGCGACATTTCGCTGTACAGCCCCCCTGCCAGCGCCAACAGTGCGGCGATCACTACATAACCCACCGCCCCCAGCCCCAGCGCTTTACGCACCTCGCTGTCAGGCTGCGTATGGGTGGAGATGGTATCCGCATGCTTGTTGCGGATCACCTGAACCACCTGAATCAGCGCTACCAGCCCGGCTCCGACCATCACACCGTGTGGAATATACTGCGCGTTGAGATCCACCCCGGTCAGCGGCTGGCCGTAGGCGCGCAGCAATAAACCGACACCGAACATGCTCAGCGCCCAGATGTTGCCGATAAATGCGGTACCGAAAGCCGCCATCGGGATCTTGAGCATCGAACCGGCAACCCCGACGACCACGCCCACCACCAGCAGCCATGCCTGTTTGCCGCCCCGATCGCCAGCCTTGATGGCCTCTGCGGCCGCCACGCCCGGTGGCCAGGCATTGGCAGCAGGAAACACTTTGGTGTCAAACAGGCGATACAGCAGATAGGCATCCAGCAGCATCGCAGCCGCCACGCCGCAAAACATCGGCATGATCAGTTGGGGTTGCCCCATCACGTAAGGAACGGCAATCGGCATCAGCAGGCTGTTGGCCGCGCCGAAGGTGGCAGAAGAGATCACCGTCTGCGCCAGGTTCTGCGTGTGTATGGAGCGGTAACGCTGGAACATCTGCAACGGAATACGCGCCAGCAACATGGCAAACAGCGCACCGATGATCGAAGTATTGGGCGTTACGCCCAAAGTCGTGATCAGTTGCACCCCGATAATGGCCCCGATGATGGACAACACGACCATCACCAGCAGCGTGCCGATGTCTTTTAACGGATTAATGGCTTTCTCTGGTTTCATAAACAGTGTCCCTGAATATCCCTGTTATTGGGCGAAATAATATTTCGGGCAGAAGCTGCCGCCGCAGTTCCATTATTTGGAACTTACAGTGAAATGATTTATTTACTGCCTGCCTTGGCCTGATTAATTGCCGCCCGGTAATTAAACCGTCAGCACATGCCCCTGGTGTTAGCATTCCAATTAATTAAGCCGTAACGCTGTTTTCTCGGTGAAGGGGATTCCTAAACAATCTGCTGCCAATACTCATCACCAAGCCTTTCTGCCAACTGCCGGGAAACCGCCATTAATGCCTCAAGAACCTGAGGCGAGTAAGGTTGCTCGTCGGTTTGAGAGGGAAAAGATAAACATAACCCCACCGTCTCACTGCGGTGTTTATTGGTTACCGACGTTGCCAGCGAACTGATCCCCGGCAGCGTTTCGTTACGCGCCAATGACCAGCCCTGCTGCCTGACCTGTGCCAGCTTTTGCAGCAACGCGTCCAGCGTTTGCGGTGAGTTAGGAGAAGCGGCCTGATAACCTGCCGCAAAGCGCTCACACACCTGCTCATCACTTTCCCGCGCCAGCATCGCCCGGCCTACCGAGGTGCCAGCCGCCGGTGAACAGACGCCAACCGGTGTGACCACCTGCAAAAAATGACGCCCTGGGAATGTACGCATCACCCGGCTTTCACTCCCTTCCAGCATCGCAATATAGCCCGTGCAGAAGGTCAGTTGGTTAAGCTGTGCCATCAGCACCGCCGCACTTTCTACCAGCGGCGTTGACAGATAATGGCTGGCCACCGAAAGCAGCAGATGCCCGATCTTATACAGGCGGCTTACCGGATCTCGTTCCAGCATCCCCTGGCTTTCCATGGTTTGTAACAGGCGCGAAACCGTGCTTTTCGGCAAACCAAGCTGCTCAACCACATCGCTGAACGAAATCCCCGGCTGGCCGTAGGTCATACGCCGCTGAGAAAATAGCTTTAACACCGCCGTGGCATTTTCTAAGGTGGTCATGGCACGCCTTGTTCCATTATATGGAACTCAGTTCCTAATCAATAGTTAGAAACTAAAACCCGTACTACTTATCGTCAAGCAGTTTATTTTTTATATGCGCAACCCATTGCAGAAAATAATGCTTCGATAAATAAAACACAGCACAGATCGCAGAGTTATTGCCGATGAAAGCTAGTGGATATCCGTTAGGAAATATAAATATCAGCACAAAATGCTAATAAAGATAATTCCACCAAGAATGATCAAACAGGCTATTAATATCGAAGGTTAACTCTTTATGACTAACGAAAAATGATGAGAATGAATTAGAGGAACGCGTTAGCCCTTCACTTTTTACCTCAGTAAATAGGGCTATGGTAGAAAACGGAGCACCAGAAGATGTGCCCCTGAAGGAGTTTATTTTACCGTTTCACACTGCAAAACCGCGAGGATTTGTTCAACCACCTGCGCAGGAGGAAGAGTACCGTCCATCACATAATGGGCGGCTTCCTGATACAGCGCTTCGCGCGCCGCTAACACTTCCAGCATTTCTTCGGCGATGGGGCGGCCGGTCAATGTCGGGCGCTGCGCATCTTCCGGGTACTCTTCCAGCCGCCGCGCTAACACGCTGGCAGGTGCGCGCAGATAAATCACCGTACCGTGCTGGCGCATAAACCGGCGATTCTCTTCCGCCAGAATCGCACCGCCCCCTGTGGCAACCAGGGTTGACGGCTGAGCCACCTGTTGCAAGGCCAAGGTTTCACGGCGGCGGAACCCTAACCAGCCCTCTTGCGCCACCATTTCCGCCACGCTCATGTGCGCAGCCTGCTGCATAAACAGATCGGTATCAATGAACTGATAACCCAGGGCCTGCGCCAACGCGCTACCCACCGTGGTTTTACCGGCTCCGCGCGCGCCTACCATAAAAATGGTTTGTGTCATTACGGGTTGTCCCTTATGCGGTAACGTGAATGCGTTGGTTTGCCAGCAAGATATCTGGCAGGCAGATCGAACGATGGCTGCTGCATCATACCGCCCTCACACTGTATTTCAATCTTTACGACAGTGTAAATGCCATAGCGCAGCGGCTCCTGCGCCAACATGGCCCGCAATCGTTCATCCTGTTGGTTCAGAGCGCGCTATTTAAGCAGATTTTCCCGATAGCAGGAACCTATTGTTACAGTCAGTAAAACTCTACACAATTCGAGTGGCAGGCAAAAACAGCAGGCTAAACCGCGCTAACGTGGTCGTGATAGAAAAACGGTTCTGACTAACGTGGCGTGCAGACATACACCAACGCGGGCGGAAAATTGCGTACTTCAAGCTGCTTTTTCCAATGAAAATAGCGCGAGAGCAGCTTTTCTGACAGATGGCTGTATTGGAACAATACCAGCGTGCCGTTGCTCGCCCGCAAATCCTGCTGCGCCTGTTGCAAAATACGTACGCTGACCTTTAGCGGAAGCGACAGCAACGGCAGGCAGGAAAAGATCACATCATAATTGCGCCCCAAGTTTTCTGCTGAGCAGGCCATCACCCGGAGACGCTCGTCATCAATCAGCCGCAAGCGGCGGACAAAATTGGGTTTGATTTCATAGGATTCCAGTTGGGCATCGGCGCGCATGCGCCCCAGAATGCGTTTGGTCAGCACACCATCTGCCGCACCCAGTTCGGCAATCGACAAAGCCTGCGTCCAATCAATCTGATTCAGCATCGCCTGGCATAACCAAGGGGAAGAAGGTGCCAACGAACCTACCGTGCGGGGGGAGGCCATAAATTGCTGAAGATAAGTTAAGTGATTTTTCAGTTGCATCCGTGTCGCATGTAACATTGAGGTATCCTTTGGTTGAGTTCCTCTAATCTGGACTGAATTCCTTAAGGTTTCATTAACATAATCGCTAAAAGCACAGAGACAGTTGTAATCAAATGCAACCAGCAGACAAAAAAAGCTGCGGTAATAATCAATCAATAATCATAGCATTATTGGTCAGATTATTATCCACAGCCTTCTATTATATTGGCCAAGATTTATGATCAGATGATAAATTTATTACCGTTAATGTATTAACGATAGATTTCCGCATTACCGCGCCAATCGCTGGAGTCACCAGGGTTATCCAGACCAATGATGCGATAATGCGTTGCGCCGTCTTCCATCACTTTTTGTTTTAACGCACGGATCGCATCATCTGGTGAACCAGCGATCCCAGAGACCGAGACCACTCCCATGCTTTGCATGGTGCTGGCCTGGGTATTGTCGACCTGTTTAACGGACATATCCGCTGCCAGAGTGGAGAATGAAGCAGTGGCGATCAGTGCAGCAGCAATACAAGGTAATAGTTTCATGATTGACTCCGTTATTTTGCTTATTAACTCGCTCTCAGTGGCGTTAATTATCGAACAGCCAATGAAAACGGACGTCATCCAATGTAAAGAAACTCAATCATTGTGAGTAAAAAAAGGAGACAATGAGAACTTTTATTTCCTGATAGCGCTGAACTCCATGTATAGAGTAATTTTATGCACTGTTTGGTAGAAATAAAAATTATATTTACCCGAGTGGGGCAAGTGCCTTCATTTTTAACAAATTTTACTTACCTTTGGCACCGACACTGCATCATACACCTTGGCCCAGATTGGCCAACGTCCTGTTTAAACGTCTGGTTATGGCGATAGTTGCCGGATGAGAACGCATTTCGCGCAGCAAACGCCGCTGCCAGTACATCACTGAGGTGCAAAATGAGCCTGAACAGTCAAAACATCTGCAATTTTCAGTATGGTTAATATATTAACATGAGTAATAATAACTAACGCTTAGCAAATATCCCATCACCAAGCATCACTGATTAAAATAATTAAATTTAAAGCATAGACCACAAAAAATAAAATCAAGAACTTGTCAGATAACAACCGGTAAAATTAAGAATTTATCAGACAAAAACCAAGAAAATCACCTGGACAAAAGTAAAAACATCAGTGAAGGAAGGTATTTTCTCAAAATCAATACATTGATATAGACAAAATAAAAAGATAGGGATTTAATACCGGCCGTAATTGAGGGCATATCAGGCACAACTACTTATATCCATCATTTTGAGTCACAGAGATGCTGGCTACGTTCACGAACCCGGAACCCTTACTCGAGTAAGTTCATCAGGTTTTGATCGTTTGCTGCTCCCTGCGATTGTTGGGTATAAACCCTGTAATAACAAACAGAGGTTGTAGAGTTTTTAGTGCCGATGCTAATACATTTTCTCCCTGCAGGATGCAATCTATGTCAAAGCGACTCTTTGCCGAATTTTTTGGCACATTTTGGTTGGTGTTCGGTGGTTGTGGCAGCGCAGTCTTGGCCGCCGCATTCCCGCAACTGGGTATTGGTTTTACCGGCGTAGCTTTAGCGTTTGGTCTCACCGTGGTCACCATGGCTTATGCTGTCGGTCATATTTCTGGCGGGCACTTTAACCCGGCCGTCACCGTAGGATTATTTGCCGGTGGCCGTTTCCCGGCAAAAGACGTGGTTCCTTATGTTATTGCTCAGGTTGTTGGTGGTATTGCGGCAGCGGCGGTGCTTTATTTAGTCGCCAGCGGTAAAACCGGTTTTGACGCTACCGGCGGTGGCTTTGCCTCCAATGGCTACGGTGAGCATTCACCAAACGGCTATTCTTTGCAGGCCGCTATCGTTATTGAGCTAGTGTTGACCGCATTCTTCCTGATCATCATTCATGGTGCGACAGATAAACGCGCACCGGCAGGCTTTGCCCCACTGGCTATTGGCCTGGCATTGACGCTGATTCACTTAATCAGCATTCCCGTCACCAATACCTCCGTTAACCCGGCGCGCAGTACCGGCGTGGCAATTTTCCAGGGCACCTGGGCATTGCAACAGCTGTGGGTATTCTGGTTAGTGCCATTAGTCGGCGGCATTGTTGGCGGGCTGATTTACCGCTGTCTGCTGGAAGACAAAAAGTAAGCACTATTTTCAGGGCAGCCCTCTTGGCTGCCCTGCCATTCTTTACCCCTTTGTCACCTCAAACATCATGATGTCGCTGGTAAACGAACCATCGGCCTGAATGGCGAAATGTTGCCGTACATCCTCTGTTACCCCTTGCTGCAAGGCGCGGATCGCGGTGACAAAATGTTCAGGGGTACGCATCCGCGCCACCCAACTGCTGAACTCCAGATCCAGACGATCCGAAGTCACTTCCCGCACCACCAGCCCAGCCTCAGTCAACATCGCCAACCATTCGCCCGGCGCATAGTTGCGCACGTGTGAGGTATCGCGCAGCACTTCTACCGTCTGCAAATAGATATCCTGCAAAGGATGGCCCGGCGAAACCACATCCATAAAAATGGCTCGGCCACCGGGTTTCAATACCCGTTTCACCTCGCGCAATGCCCGGCCAACGTCGTGCCAGTGATGCGCCGAATAGCGGCTGATCGCTATATCAAAACTGGCATCGTCAAACGGCAGCGATTCAGCCACACCTTGTTGTACCTGAATGTTCCCCAGCCCTTTCTCCGTGGCGGCTTTGCCAACCACTGCCAGCATCTGCGCGGACAGATCGTACGCCACCACCTGGGCGACCTTTGCCGCGGCAACAAAACTGGCATGCCCGGCACCACATCCCAAATCAAGCAGCCGAGCTTCACTGCTGCCTGCCAGCAAGCGCGCCAGGCGTTGCAGGTCTTTCCCCTGTGCGTGTACGGCACTGCTCAAATAGGCCTGAGCCTGTTCGCCGAACTGACGTTCGACCGCATTCTTATGGCTGTCGCTGATGCTCATATTTACTCCCGTTATGGATGTTCTGGAGTGACTATAATTAACTTACTATACGGGTACAATATGACCATTTATCCTAGTATCAACAGGTACCACCCTATGGAATCAGACACTTTATCCGGCCCAAAAGCCCTCGGGGCTTTTCTGCGTGCACACCGGGAACGGGTAACGCCAGAAATGCTGGGCCTGCCCACGGCCCCGCGCCGCCGCACCAGCGGTTTACGCCGTGAGGAACTGGCACAAATCAGCGGCATCAGCGCCACTTGGTATACCTGGATCGAACAGGGGCGGGAGGTAGCCATTTCGCCTTACACGCTGGCGCGTATTGCTAAAGCGCTGCGGCTCGGCCATGCCGAACGCCACTACCTGTTTACGCTGGCACGCATCACCGATCCGGAGTTGGAACAGCAGCAAGAAACAGTTAACGCCGCCGTGCTGCAAAGCGTGCATCAAATGACAGTGCCCTGTTATCTGCTGGATCTCACCTGGAATATGCTGGCCTGGAATCAGCAGGCGGAAAAGCTGTTCAGCGGCTGGCTGGATCAGGCCAAGACCCCGAACCTGTTACATTTTATGTTCTTCCACCCTCAGGCAAAGCAATTGGTCAGCCATTGGGAAGATCGCGCCCGGCGCGTGGTGGCAGAATTCCGTGCTGAAACCAGCCATCATCAGGGAACCGAAGAGATACGCGCCTTTGTGCGCAATATGACGCACAACAGTGAATCATTTCATCATTGGTGGAAGCAGCAGGACGTTATGGCGCGCGAAGGGGGAGAACGCACTTTTACCCATCCGCAACAAGGGGCGCTGCATTATCAGCAAGTGACCTTCTATCCTGCCGAGCACCATGGGCTGAAGCTGGTGATGCTAATGCCTTTGCCGTAATGGGTAACAAATTCATAGACAGCTTTACCTGCCATTTATTTATTGGCGGCTGTAAACGCGCTTCAGGGTGTTTCGTTATCGCTGATTTTTGCCAGCGCCATGCGGTAAGCCTTCACCTTTCTGCGTTTCTTCAGCCAGGTAGTGGCAGAGACAACAAAAATGGTGCCAGACATGGCCAGCACTCCAGCGGGATGGTCATAAAACACCATCAAAATAAAATAAACGGCTGAAACAATCGCCACCCATTTTGCCGAATTCCCTACGGCATTTTTCTCGTGGGTTAAGCGGCGGATCGACTCTTCTTCGCTGATTCCCATACACCCTCCTTGTTGGCTGAAGGTTCCATTATATGTAGCAGGAGTGCTGATATTTCAATCGATTGCACAGTAAAGAAGCGTAAATATCAGCGAATGGCATGATGATAGGCCTGCGTAGCTCAGCAAAAATACTGAGCCTTATTCACTACTCCCGCAAGACCTGGTAGCTCGTGGTTACTAATTACGACGCAGCTGATTCTTCCAGTTGCTTACGCTTGGCGTCCATCGCCAGCAGATCACGAATGGACAAGCACATAAAGCATGTGCCGTTCTCATCCGGGGTGGCTTCGACCAATGTAAAACGATAGCGCTGATAAAATGCTACGGCATCTTCTTTTGCATCAAGGACAACTGCCTTGACGTCATTGGCCACTGAAGCAATTTTAATTGCGCGGTCCAGCGCCGCGCGAAGTAACTGCCTTCCCCAGCCGTCTTTTTGATACTCTTTAGTGACGGCGATCATCGAGAATTTTACTACTGGCACCAACGGGGGAAGTGAGTGCGGAAATGATTGTGCTGGCAATTTGTCCTTTTCCATAACATACGATTGAACACTGACGAACCCGACTAACTTATCCGATTGATTAGGATCGAGAAGCAGAATTAACATCTTGTTGTCACGTACACCATCGCGCTTCAGATTGTCTTTAACATAACGATTAAGAACATCGTCACCACAATCGAAGGACTTCAACCCTTTGTAAATCTTACCTTCTGTAAAGGCTTCGATCACAAACGGCTGTGGGACCTTTCCTTCTTTACTGTCTGTCTCATGGTCTTGCAACATAACGGGGTTTCTCCATCATGAGCCGCTCCAATTCGTCATCCAACTCAACAACAGGCGCGTTAATTAGCGCGTTTAGTTTGTCCCAAGCCTGCTCACTTAGCAAACGAATGCGTTGTTTTTCAATCGTTTTCTGAGCTAATTCCGTGGCTGCTAAAACAATAAACGAACTCATATCAATACCCATTATTGCAGATGCGGAGCGGATCTTTTCTTTGAAATCTGTGGTTGCGCGAACCTCCAGACGTGTACTTTTCACTTCAGATGAAGTTAAAACTTCTTTCGTACTAATAGCGGTGGCCGAAGCCGTGCTAGCAGAACCACCAGCCAAGTGGTTGTTTCTCATAAAATTGCCCTTATATATTTGCCTGTAATATCAATACACCTCCTTAGTGGTCATATTTGTCTTCGATGCCGAACGTTAGAAACTACATCTAGATTTACAAGGCTGCTTGCGACGGACCGAACTAAATTTCCATGGTTAACTAAAGCGAGTGCTAATGGCATGATATGTATCCTTAATTGAGTGCTTAGTTGAGTATTTAATGTATGCATTTGAAGTTATTCATATTTTTAATTTAAAGTAATTTAATATTTTAAGTACGTACAATGTACGGTAGTTAATATAACGCTTATTTTTCGCTCCGTCAAATGTCCGTACTTTGTCCGTACACAGCGAAAGGCACCCTCCCCTCCTCTCGCGAGAAGGGTGTATCAGGGGTCAGTTTGGATATCGGACATTTTTGTACGTTATGAGCATTACTTAACCAACTCTGGTAAGTAACTAATTGATTTAGTGTCCTATGTCATCAACCTGTGATCTCGATGACATTACCGTCAGGATCGCGAATAATCGCCTCATAGAAGCCGTCGCCAGTCCGGCGCGGTGCCGCCTGCAGAATACCGGCCTGTTTAGCCCGCTGCGCCAGTTCGTCCACCCGCGCCTCACTGCCCAATGAAAGGGCAATGTGCGCCCAACCGATACGCTCCTCCCCTGGCTTGCCCGGCAGCAGGCCGGGAACGGCCATGATCTCCAGCGTTGGCCCTTCAGCCAGGTTAACAAAGCGGGAAACAAAACCAGGGCGGTTTTTGCTCACGTACTCTTCCCCCGCCACACCGTTGAAATAACGCTGCCAAAAAGCAACCTGCGCCTCAATATCCTGCGTCCATATCGCAACATGGGCTATTTTCATCATCATTCTCCTGGGGTGATAGAGATATCCGCCGCAGTGTGTCACCTGCGGTTCGCATTCGCTTTGTGACAATAATACCACTGGCAAGATGTTGGCTATACTGGGAAAAGTAGTGTCACCGCCAGCGTATTCAATTGGGCGCTAAGGGAGAATGATGTTATTGAGAATCGCCAATTGGCTGTTTCAACTTCCAGGCAGGTTGTTTGCGCCAATCTTCAGAAATCGCCTGACGATACTGATCTTTTTCATGCTGATTGCCGCGGGCATTTTTGCCGCCAAACGCCATCTGTACGCACAGCAGCATGAAGAACGGGCGGCGCTCGTTACACCAAAGCATTACCTGATCCAGCGCGAAGTTCCTTTGCGGGAGGCGCGTGAGCATTGCGGTGGGCCGCTGCACGATAATCAAGGGCAACCCTGGCCTGCCGTTGCTGGTTATCTGCATCAGCCGGAATGGCAAACCGGCAGTTCCCTGCGGGAGTTCACTCTGGATAACCGGCACAACGCTTTTGCCGTGCTGGTCAAACTGGAGAATGCTCTGACGCCACGGCAGCCTGCCGAGGTGTTTATCCCCGCTGCGGGCAGTTTCACGGTGAAAATGGATGCGGCTGGTGAATATGTTATGAAGATCAAAGATCTCAGAAGCGGTTGCAGTTTCCGTTCAGCAACCCTCTCCGTAGCGGAGCATCAGGGCGGGCAGTTGCCATTAAGATTGTCGGGGGAAGGAACAGAACCCTATCACCCCATCGCCGATAATGAGTACTGACTCTAATCAGAACTGCCAGCGCAGCCAGGCAAAGAACACGTTGCCGTTATTGTAGGTGCCTGGAATGTAGGTCGCCTGGAAGGTAAGCTGCTGGTAACCGATAGAGGCCATCGGCAGCGGAGCCGGGAGCGGAATATAGCTCCAGTTGTCGCGCGCGGTCACACTGGCGGTAAAGCCAAGGCCAAGACGAAAATCTTCGCCATCGATCGGCCGCCAGATATTCTCATAGGCGTAGCCACCGATCGGCTCCCATTTGTTAAACGAATCCTTGAACACCATAAAGTAGATAGTGTGCCAGTCGCCGTCTGCGTCAAAACGCGAAATACCGTACCCCGCGCCCCACGGACGTTCGTTGTAGCTATCAATTTTTTCCTGATCGTACGCCCAACGGTTATGCCAGGTAATGGCTGGCAG
Organism: Serratia sp. YWN4; assembly: GCF_055790845.1. Lineage (NCBI taxonomy): Bacteria > Pseudomonadati > Pseudomonadota > Gammaproteobacteria > Enterobacterales > Yersiniaceae > Serratia > Serratia sp. YWN4. The sequence goes on along the minus strand of NZ_CM147696.1, from coordinate 1,215,935 downwards.
ATAGAGCTCTTTATTCGGCGAATCATTCCAGGTTTCGGCAACGTTACTCTTAAAACGCCCCCACCAGTTCTGCTCTTCCGTCGCAGTATTGCTATTTTCTGCACTAACCTCAGCATAAGAAGGCAGTGCAGGAAATACCAACGCCAACGAACATGCCAAAAGAGTCCTTTCAAAATACATCATGTAGCTCCTGTAAAAATAAGCGGGGGATTTTTACCGATCGCCATGCCGAGATCAAGCCGTATCTTATTTGCTCGACGCTTTTAAGCCACTGATTGAGATTTTACTTACATCAGCCACCAGGCAAGTTTCCCGCAGAGAAACCACGGCTAATCTACTCATTTTTCATCGGCTTGTCTGTCAGAATACTCTTTTTTCTTATGCTTAAATATCAAGGTATTATAGCAAAAAATTAACATTCCCCCTGAAAGATAAAGTTACATTATCAGTCCATGGCTGAATGACTTGGCGTTTTTCTTCAATGGCTGACGTGGCAAAATATTGACAGTACGCCGAGAGAAAACGTGATCTTTCCTACAAGCCCCCTGTGCAATGCGGTGCATCCTACCACGCTAACCGGCGGGTTATCAGGCTTACTCGGCAACACGCAGAAATGTAAAGCAGTTCTGCCACTCGCGGTTATAAGGCATCATTCATCAGATTTATCATGAATTATTCATTTTATTTTTTATGGATAACATTGCTGAATCAGGATGGTTGTATACCAAGAAAAGTACCGCATTTATTCTCAACGCCCTCTGACCACGGTATTTCTATAGCATTACGTTCAAATAGGCAGAGAGTCTCTGCTTTAGAGAAATACCCGCCGCGTTTCTCAGCCACGATCCTGTAGCCTTTTAGAGCGTAAATTCCCGCATACGATACGATCTTGGCCAGCAAGCCGGGCAAACTTGAACAAGTTTCCTCTTTCACCAACTGTTAATGCTGACTAAGCACATTCCGACTGCCTTGAGTCACTCTCATGTTCAACGATTAAAGGAACAACATCGCCAGCAGTTTCTTTGCTGTGTTCCTTCAAATAACAACAAATTAAAATGTGGTACAGCAATGAAAATAACCATAGGTGCATTTCTCCTGCAACAGCTTCGTGTCCTGAATGTAGAACATCTCTACGGCGTGCCCGGTGATTACAATCTAGCCCTGCTGGAATTGATCGAACACGACGCCAACGTTGAATTTATCGGTAACTGTAACGAGCTGAATGCGGCTTATGCCGCCGATGGCTATGCCCGGCTCAATGGGGCTGGCGCGCTCATTACCACCTACGGCGTGGGCGATCTGGCCGCGCTCCCTGGCATTGCCGGAGCCTACGCGGAATCGGTCCCGGTTGTCTGCCTGGCGGGCACACCGCCGTTGTATGCCATGAAAAACCATGCTCTGGTGCATCACTCGTTGGCAGACGGCAATTTTGACAATGTGATGAACTGCTTCAAGCAATTCACCGTAGCGCAGGCGCTGATCACGCCAGAGAATGCGGCCAGCGAGATCCCTCGCGTGCTCGCCACTGCCTGGCAGCAGAAAAAACCGGTTTACCTGCAATTGCCTTCCGACATTTGCGACGTCGAAATTGAGGTAGCCCATATTCTCTCACCGCACTTACCCAACAGCTATGCCAGCACTCTGCGCCTGGCGGCAGCGGCATTACTCAAACGCATTCAACTGGCGCAGCGGCCGATGATCCTGATCGATCAGATGGTTGACCGTTTTCAGCTACAGCCGTTGGTGCTTGCGATCGCAGACAAGTTCGCCATTCCATTAACCAATATGCCCACGGCAAAATGCGTGATCCCCGAGAGCACGCCGGGTTGGCAAGGTGGCTACAGCGGCGATTTTTCATCCCCTGAGCTGTTCGAAAAGATGGCTCAGGCCGATTGCATACTCAGCTTTGGCGTGCGCCTGGTGGACTCCACCACCGGTTATTTCAGCCAGCAAATCCTTCCGCAGGCGATGGTGGATATCCAACCCTACTTGCTGCGGCTGGATAACACCACGTATCCGGCGGTGACGGCAGCGGATTTGCTGCGTGCGCTGCTGGAACTGGCGGAGGACACTAGCGCCCCACCGCAGGCCGCGCTGCCAAAGCTCCATCACACATTGGCAGTACCCAGCGATGCCCAGCTCGATCAGGCTTATTTCTGGCAGCGTATCAGCCACTTTATTCAGGCGGATGATGTTCTGGTGGTCGAAAACGGCACCTCTGGCGCGGCAATGGGGGCGATGCGCATGCCGGACGGCATAACGCTGGTGAATCAACCCATTTGGGGCGCGATCGGCTATACCCTGCCCGCGCTGCTCGGCACCCTGATGGCGGCCCCTGCGCGCCGACATCTGCTGTTTATTGGTGATGGCTCATTCCAGCTTACCGCACAGGAGGTCTCTACCCTGCTGCGCTGCGATCTGAAGCCGATTATCTTCCTGATTAATAACGAGGGTTACACCATTGAGCGCTATATCCTTGGTGAATCATCGTCTTATAACGATATCGGCTCATGGGATTACGCCAAACTGCCTGCGGTGCTGAATCGCCAGGCAGCGCCGTTCTGCGTGGCAGTCGAGACCAGCCAGCAGTTGGAAATGGCGCTGGAGCAGGCATCAAGGCAGGCTCGCTTGGCCTTTATCGAGGTGAAATTACCAATGATGGACGCACCGCCCGCCATGAAAGAGTTTTGCCAGCGTTGCAACCACTTCAACTTTGGCCAGCACGCCACGCTGCTGAGCACGCTGTCACGCAGCACAAACCCAATGTCAGGCAGATAAAAGCGGGTTTGGGCGTAAGGTTGTAGACTTTTAAGGTTAACCATCTCGTCAATAAGCTTATTTTGCATGACAAGGAGGGCATATGCCTGACAATTCCGTAACAATACTGGATAGCGTAGTGCGTTTTCTCGATCGTCAGCACGGCCTGTATATCAACGGCCAGTGGCAGGCCGCGCAGGCGGAAGCCCGGCTGGCGGTCTATAACCCCGCCGACGGCAAACAAATCTCGTCCACCGCCGATGCCAATGCCGCCGATGTGGCGCTGGCGGTCACATCGGCTCATCAGGCGTTCACCAGTGGAATCTGGGCGCAGCGCCTGCCTGCCGAACGCGAACGTATTTTACTGCGCTATGCCGATCTGCTGGAACAACATGCCGAAGAGCTGGCCCAACTGGAAACCCTGGAACAGGGCAAATCGATCGCTATCTCCCGGGCGTTCGAGGTAGGTTGTACCCTGAATTGGATGCGTTACACCGCGGGGTTGACCACCAAAATCACCGGCCAAACCCTCGACGTTTCCATTCCGATGCCGCCGGGTGCCAAATATCAGGTTTATACCCGCAAAGAGCCGATCGGCGTGGTGGCAGGCATCGTGCCGTGGAACTTCCCGCTGCTGATCGGGATGTGGAAGGTGATGCCCGCGCTGGCGGCCGGTTGTTCGATCGTGATCAAACCTTCAGAAACCACCCCGCTGACTCTGCTGCGCATGGCGGAACTGGCCAGCGAAGCGGGCGTGCCGCCCGGTGTGTTCAACGTAGTGACCGGCAGAGGTTCGCTGTGCGGTAAAGCGCTGACCGAACACCCGCTGATCGCCAAAGTCAGCTTTACCGGCTCTACGCCGGTGGGCAAAAGCATCGCTCGCGCGGCGGCCGATCGCTTAACCCGCGTCACCTTGGAGTTGGGCGGTAAAAACCCGGCCATCGTGCTGAAAGATGCCGATCTGCAACAGGTGATCGAAGGGCTGATGGCGGGCAGTTTCCTCAATCAGGGGCAGGTGTGCGCCGCCAGTTCGCGTATTTATATTGAGGCACCGATTTACGATCAACTGGTGGCCGGTTTCGAACAGGCGGTGAAGTCGCTGTCTGTCGGGCCGGGCATGGATGGCAGCACACAGATTAACCCGCTGGTTTCACAGGAGCATCGTAACAAGGTGGCGGCCTATCTGGACGACGCCAGGAACAAGCACGCGGAGCTGATCAGCGGTGCTGCCGGGCCGAATGCGCAGGGTTTCTATATTCCCCCGACTTTAGTGATTAACCCGGACGATAGCCTGAACCTGACGCGGCAAGAGGTTTTCGGCCCGGTGGTTAACCTGATCCGCGTGGCTGATGCCGAAGAAGCGTTACAAAAAGCCAATGATACCGATTATGGTCTGACTGCCAGCCTGTGGACCACCAGCCTACAGGCGGCAATGGCCTATACGCCGCGTATTCAGGCGGGCACGGTGTGGGTTAACACGCATACGCTGATCGACGCCAATATGCCGTTTGGTGGCTTCAAGCAATCCGGCTCCGGGCGCGATTTCGGCCCGGACTGGCTGGATGCTTACACCGAATCGAAGTCGGTCTGTATTCGTTATTAAGCCTAGCGCCAATGTTTAGGGGCACTGCTTGCAGTGCCCCTGTCATATTTTCGATCAATCCTGCGGTTTACCATTCAGATTCAACGTCGGCGTTTCATCGAAGAAGTTCCAGGGCTTGAGCAGCACATGCACCCACTCCGTTGGCATGATCGGCCACTCTTCCGCCCGCGCCACATGGGTAGTACCGGTGGTCAGCCACACCACATCATCGCTGTTGTCGATTGACTGGTTATCGGCAGTGTATTGCCCCAGCCCAGTATCCTGCGTCGAACGGTTCGGGTATTTACCTTCCGGGTAACGCTCATCCGGGTGGTAACGCGTCACCCACAGTTGCTTATCCATAAAGCTCAGGCGGTGATAGAACCACTCATCCTTGCCAAAATTGGCCCCCTTGGCGACCGGGTGCGTTCCCCCCGCATACGGAATCAACTGATAGGAAACCGGGTTACCCATCTTGTTCAGTTTGCTGGTATTGCTCAGCAAACGGATGGTGGCAGGATCAAACTTCTGCGCCGCCTGCTGTTCGGTGCTGACCTTCACCTGATCGACCTGCATAGTGCTGGTGCGTGGGCCACCCCGATCGTTGGGTTTCACATCCGGGTTAAGCTCCACCAGACTGTTATTTTCGCCATCTACGTCCATATCCAGCCGGAAATTGTAGATATGCTGATGCGTGGTGCCGACGATGTTGTGATCGATCAGCGTACCGTACTGCGTATCCTGCTGCGCGGTCGGATCCTGCATGGTTCTGGCCTTCACGCCTTTTACCGCCTCAATCCCCGTCGCCCCAGCGTCAATACCAATGGTGCCGTTCTGGTGGAATACCCAGTCGAAGATGTAATCGTAATTCCCTACGGTACTGATCCAGCGCACCACCAGCTCACGGCGCTCGGTGCTGATATTCGGCTGGCCCATTTCCTGATGCTTATACTCCGGCCCGGCGTAACGCTCGAATAGGGCAATGGCGCGCGGGATAGCGGTCGGTTTACCGGTGTAATCAGCAATGGTTTCATCCAGCAATACAGCGTTCTGCGGGGCATCTTTGCCACGGGCAATCGGCGAGGTCAACGTACCCATGCCGTAATCCCCCGCATCCAGATAGGCTTTGAAGTACCAGCCAATATCCGGATCGCCATAAGGCACAATCATGCCCCCTAACGAGCCTTCGTACATCACTTTGCGTTTGCGGCCATGATCGTTATAGGTCACCGTTGAAAGCACCGGCCCGACGCGGGAATTGAGGTGCAGGTGAAAATCCCAGTTCTGCCAGTGGATGGTATTGCCGGTGATGGTGTAGTTCTTCCCTTCGGGTTCAACGATCTCCAGCGGTTTAATATTTGGTGCCAAGCGATCGCGGCCATCATACGGCGTCGGCTTCAATGGCACCGGGATCACCGGCCCCTCTTCGATTTTGATAATTTTCTTCTGTTCCAGATCGACCACCGCCACCAGGTTTTCAATCGGATGCGCCCAGTAGTTGCCATCGCCAACGTCCAGATAGCTGATCACTTTCAGCAACCGTTGATCCTGCTTAAGGCCATCTTTACCGTCGAAATAACCCACCGTCAGCGGCGTGGTGATCACTTTGGCAGGATCCTGCACGCCGCGCTTTTTCAATGCGTCGGCATACTCTTTGCTGCCGTTGATAATTGCCTGAACGCTGGCAAAATCATCCAGCAGCACCATTCCATGAGCCCCTTTGATCGGTTGCCAGGACAGCACCTTTTTCTGCGGTAAATCCACCACGCTTTCAATCACATGAACGCCATCCAGCAAGGTGACCTCGGCCTGCCGTGGCTGCTGGATGCTGCTGCCGTTCAGCACAAACTGCCAGACCTGATCTTTCGGCGGTTCACGCAGCGAAATCTCGGTAAAGCGCAGGTTATTTTTGTACTCCGGCGCAGCCTTGATAATAGCAACCACCGCGTTGATCTCAGCCGCACTCAGCGGATTCAACGGATGTGCCCGGTGTTCAACGGCGAAGGTCTGATCCAGCCCAGACTGGAAAACATCGTTAATGAATCCCTCAGACATATAGGCCGTTTTACCTTTGAACACCACCGGCACCGGCAATTTCAGCGGTTTACCATTGACGATGGCTTCGCGAGCGCTCGGTTTAACCTTCACATAGGCACCGTCTTTGACGATCACAAACATACGCGCGTAATCATCCCACTGTACGCTGGCCCCGAACTCCTCCAGCGTTTTTTGCATCGGCACCATCTTGGCCTCAGCACCGTGTGCCAACGCCGCAGTCTGCCATCCCGTTCCTACCAGCAGCCCCAATGCCAGCGCAATGGCCGCTGGCAGGCGTTGGGTCGCCATGATTGTTGTTTTAGAGTTCATCATTCCCCCGTCACGAATCAAAGAAACATCGATATCCGTTATTGTTGTGGTGAAGCCATCGGCAGGGCCCTATGCCAACATAGCAACTCTCAAGCGGGGATATTTTGTTGTGCTTGCCATCCTGTTTGTCGTTACTGACAATCTGCACGGCAAGCGCACGAACGGGGCAAAGGTTGGGGGGTTATTGGTACTGCTTGCGATACGCACTTGGTGAAACGCCAAAGCGGGCTTTAAACGCGGTAGAGAAATGGCTGTGATCGGCAAATCCCCAGTCATAGCCAATGTTGGCGAGCTTTTGCCGCTCTTTTACCTGACGTAACGCCTGCGCGCACAGATCCAAGCGGCGGTTTTTGATGTACTGCGCCACAACCAGCCCCTTGCGGGCAAACATGCGGTACAAACTGCGCACGGAAACCCCGACCTCACCGGCGATCCACTCTGGCCGCAGCTGTTCCGACTGAATATGTTTGTCGATAAACGCCAACGCGCGGGTGAAATTCCGCTCATGGGTATCCTGCCGCTCTTCGCCCCCTGCCAGCACTGGCCTCAACAACATCGCCACGGCGTTAAGTACCGCTTCGCTTTCCACCAGACTCATTTCAGGATTCTGCATACTACCTAATACCAACTGCAGGCTGAGTTTCGCCGCCGCAGCCTCAGTGCCAAGCCGCTGGGCACAGGGAAGAGTGATGAATCTCAGGTGTTGTTCAATATAGCTGCGAGGTAACACGAGAGAGAGCTGGCGTGAGTCCTGCTGATAGATAAAGCTACAGGGCTGCGAAGCATCGATAAAAGTAATATCCCCAGCCGACAACCGGGTCTGATGGTACCCCTGTTCCATCACCGAACTACCGCGCAGTTGGAAGGCAGCAAAAAAATGCGAGCTATCATTACTCTGAGCAATCTCACGTCGGGTTCGATAAAGCCGGGTTTGGGCAATATCAACCACGCTCAGGCGCAACGCATGGGCACGGAATTCTTGTACCGCGCCGCTAAAACCCGGCCCTAAGGTTTTGGCACCAAACCGACCACAGGCAGAATTGATCTGCCCTAACCACTCTTCGAAGCATGCATCCCTGATCTGTGTAGAAATTGCCATAATTAACCCCTTGAAACATAAGCAACAAAAGAGAAACTGGCTTATCGCTCCCACCACTGAGAATTGATAGCTGAGGCAGTTTTGACATTGACCGATAAATTAAAATAACAATACATTAACATTTAGTCAGCGTTATCTATGGGATTTGGTGCGGAGATCACACTCTGCTTTCAGTGACAAAATGAGAGAGAGATCTCACTACCGCCGTTAACGCTTGCTGAAATTTTGGTGTGTAGAGAATGCTGCGGTTAATTTTAATCACAGAGAAATATTGGCCGTACTGCGGGGTAAATAAGGCGCAGCATAAGGTGTCGCACCTTAATAAATATATTATTTATGAGTCAACCCACCAGCGCACCGGTGAGTTGACATACTATTTCTTTCTTCAGGTATGGTGTCATTGTACCACTCAGAACACCTTACGGATTAAAAAAAACCGCAAACATTACCTGTCTCAAATTATTTTAAAATATGAGTTTATTACGCTACTGGTGTTGCTACAGTACAGAGAGCTGAATCAGCAGTGGCACGAGTGACTGTATCGCCATATTTACCCTTGCAGGTAGTCACTTGCTGACAAGTTGTAGCATCACCTACTTTTGCACTTTCGAAAGTAATCAGACAGCTATTAGCGCCACCGACAATGCTTGATACTTCTGATACATTTAACTTTTTCATAAAAATATCCTTATAGTGAAATAATAAAGCCTATCTTAAGTTTATTGTTATTAATAACGAAGATAATACTTCAACCATCCATTACTGATTAATAACAATAGGTTATTACCATGACTCAAGACGTTGGGATTATAGTGATAAAGAAAATCCAGAGTCAACGTTAGTACATTTTTAAGCACAGCTTCAGGATATTTCTTTAAAAAAACAGGAATATTTCTTAAATGACATTTTTTCACATAAAGCATTACTGTTTTCAAACACAAATAGAGTAATAAATGAGTATCAGAATTTACAGCAAGCATCTTTAAGAAATAACTTGATAAGTATGTTACTAGTTATATTGATTTTCCTACTTCGGATGAGTAACGTGAGTATCGTTGATAACCAATGTTCCACGCCGGTCTCAAGGAAACGTGATTGATGACAACAGAAAAAAAGCCTGCCATCCCGACGTTAAAAACCTGCCGGCTGATATTGCGACCACTAGAATTATCCGACGCAGAAGACGTTCAACGGTTGTTCCCACACTGGGAAATCGTGCAATACATCACTAATCAAGTCCCCTGGCCCTATCCAGAAGGCGCAGCACGGCAATTTATCCAAGAGATTGCGCAACCCAATATGGAGGAGGGTTCTGGCTGGTACTGGTCTATTCGGCTCAAGGAGGATGATCGTCACTTAATTGGCGTCATCAATCTTTGCGATACTCCCAATGCCAACCGTGGATTTTGGCTGACGCCGGAATGGCAGCATCAGGGGTTGATGAGCGAAGCCAGTGAAGCCGTTACCGATTTCTGGTTTAACCAGCTTGATAAGCCTGTGTTGCGTGTGCCCAAGGCGAAAACCAACCTGGCTTCAAGGCGAATATCAGAGCGCAGCGGTATGCGCGTGGTTGCGACCCAGTGGGCTGATTTTGTCGGTGGCCGTATGGAAACTGAGATCTGGGAAATCACCCAAGACGAATGGAATCGCAACCGATAAAACGAGCGTAATTTGTACTGATTGCATGATCCAGATCACTGTATGGATATACATTATTAGTGACAATCCTTGCCAGGAAACAAGTCAATCAGAAACCTACAGGAGAGTGTAATGAAAACGAATATCGTTGGTTGGTTTGAAATTTATGTTGCTGATATGCCACGGGCGAAAAAATTCTATGAGTCTGTTTTCAATACTCAATTTGAAAAAATGGAAAGTGATGAGATGGAGTACTGGCTATTTCCTTATCAGCAAGGGAGTGAAGGTGCAGGCGGTGCGCTGGTTAAAATGGACTGCGTTCCGCCCGGGCCAGGCGGCACCATGGTGTACTTGATGTGCGAAGACTGTGCGGTAGAAGAGGCACGAATTGTGCCTAACGGCGGCGAGATTTTGCGTTCGAAGTTTTCCATCGGCGAAAATGGCCATATTACGATTGCAAAAGACACGGAAGGCAATGTGATCGGCCTGCATTCAATGAAGTAACGCCGTTATCTTTCAAGTTGCAGCCTGGTTGGCTGTAACTTGAAGTGCGATGGGTATGCCTAAAGTATTTGGCGTTTCCACCAGGCATTTATCTTGATATCAAAAATACCAGCCGGGTCTGGCAACAACCTATTTTATTGATTTATATCAAGCTCTCTGCCTGTTGTTTAAATAACCGCTGCTGTAGACTTTCGCCGCATAGATACCCCGCACTGGGCTGTACTCCTGCCATTGGAAACGGATTTATACCCATCATGCTTCGCTCTTTTGCCTTTATCCTGCGTCGAACTTCGTTGTAGACCTTTGGCACTGGCGATTATGCCGGGGTTCAGAGTTTAAAAGGATATGAAAGATGACACTCACCGATATTATTCATAAACAACGGCCACTTAATGCTTGGGAAGATGCGGAAAAAATCCCCTGGCATGATCCAGCTTTCAGTGAACGCATGTTGCAAAACCACCTTGCCCAAGATCATGACTGGGCCAGTCGCCGCCTGCCACTTATCGACAAACAGGTTGCCTGGGTCCAGTGCCAGTTACCAGCACAGGCGCAGATCCTCGACGTCGGCTGTGGCCCAGGTTTTTATCTTCAACGCCTCGCTCAGGCAGGCTTTCAGTGTACCGGGGTGGATTTCTCACCTGCGTCGATCCACCATGCCCGCCAACAGGCACTGAGCGAAGGGCTTGAGATCCGCTATCACTGTCAGGATATCCGCCAGTTTAGACCCGAAGAACAGTATGACTGCATCATGATGACCTTCGGTGAATTCAACGTATTCAGCAAAGCGGATGGGTTGGCGCTGCTTAACCACCTGACGGATTGGCTGAAACCTGGTGGGCAACTGATTCTGGAGGTCCATACCCTGGAAGAAGTGAAACGCCAGGGAGAAACTGATAGCCGTTGGGAATCTCACCAACAGGGGTTGTTCTCCCTCACACCGCATCTGGTACTCACAGAAAATGCCTGGGACGAACAGCGCAATATCGCTTCAGCCGCCTGGTGGATTATCGAACAAACCGGAGAAGTCTCCCTTTTTGCCAGCCATATGCAAGCCTGGCACGATGAAGAATACCGGCAGAGTTTACACGCTCTGGGGATAGGCCACATCAACCAATTGGCAGCCAACGACTGGCCAGCGGGCGAGACTTTTACAGGGAAGCTGTACGTATTACATGGCGTTAAAAAACCATAACGCCTCAGGAATTAATGGAGCCAGGATGCAAGAAAGTCGTTTACAAAATCATAGAAGCCGTTCGGTAACCCTATTCTTTCCGATCTCACTGATCCTGTTTGAGTTTGCCGCCTATCTGACCAACGATATGGTGCAACCGGGCATCATTGATATCGTCAAGGAATTTAATGCCGATGTCAGCCTGGCACCGGCCTCGATCAGCGTTTATATGGCCGGTGGCATGATATTGCAGTGGTTACTGGGGCCCCTTTCCGATCGTATCGGCCGCAGGCCGGTGTTGCTGACCGGTGCGCTGCTGTTCACCCTCGGCTGCATCGCCACCCTGTTTACCCATAGCATGGAGCAATACCTGCTGACGCGGTTTCTTCAAGGCACCAGCATGTGCTTTATTGCCACCGTGGGCTATGTCGCGGTGCAGGAGGTGTTTGGCGAGAAGGACGGCGTCAAAATGATGGGCCTGATCACCTCTGTCACGTTAATCGCCCCGATTATCGGCCCGTTAGCCGGTGCCGCCTTCATCCAGATCGCCCATTGGAAAGGGATGTTTGCCCTGATTGCCCTGCTGGCACTGATCGCCTCGATCGGTTTATGGCGCAATATGCCGGAAACCGTTACCGCCAAACGCGGCACGTTCAGCCTTGCAGGGATTGCCACCGATTTTAAACAGGTTTTCCGTAGCCCCTGTTTTCTGGCGGGTGCCTTCGCCATCAGTTGTGCCTATATCCCCATGATGTCCTGGGTGGCCACCTCACCGGTGATCCTGATTGACGACGGCGGGCTCTCTTCCGCGCAATATGCCTGGACGCAGGTACCGATCTTTGTTGCAGTGATCCTCGGCAGCCTGATGGTGGCCAAGCTGGTCGGCGAACAGCCATCCGATCGCATCCTGTGGGCTGGCCTGCCTATTCAGCTTGTCGGGTTGAGTGTCGCGCTGCTCGGTAATCTCTTTATCCCCCACGTCTGGGCCTGGTCAATTATCGGGGTCAGCCTTTATGCCTTTGGCATCGGCATGACCTTCCCGATTCTGTTCCGGCGCACGCTGTTTGCCAGTACCTCCCCCAAGGGAACCGTCTCTGCCAGCCTCAATATTATCGTGCTGAGCACCATTGCCCTGAGCATTGAACTGGGCCGATGGATTTATCAGCATGGCAATAAAGAGCTGTTTCACAGCATGGGGCTTGTCGCGGGCGTGTTGAGCCTGATATTCCTGGTACGGTTCTTGAGGCTGCTAAAAGCGAATGACGGCGCGCAAGATCTGCTCAAACAACCGAGTGAGGAAGCTCAGGGATGAGTTTCCTTTCACCAAGCATTGTGCAAGCAAAACTCAATAAGTTTACAGGTGACGAACCGGATCTTGTGCCTGGTGAAGAACGCCCAACACCTCTATGCCGTATGAAGTTTCACGGTAGTAAAGCCTATGGCTTTCGCAGGGAAAGCTCATAATCCCAGGCCCTAGTTCTTCCCGAGCAAAACCTGGGGACGGGTGGCGGTCGAGCGTTTGAGTCAGAATAGTGCGGATAGCTTGTGCGTAAAGATCGGCGACTTCCTTTCCCCACCGATGCTGTGAATAGGCACGGATTTTACGAAACTGCACCTTGGCATCCGTGGTAAACCTGACCGTCATCCTTATCCCTCTGCCTGATCCAATTCATCTGGCGTCAGATCGCTAAACACATCGTCAATGTCGTGCAGTTGGCCATTTTCAGCCTGAGCGATGGACTTCGCCAAGACAGTTTTCAGATTCTGCAGTTTCAGTTCCTCGATAGCATTGAAGTCTTCATATGACATTACCACCACCTTCGGGCGGCCGTTTTTGGTAATGCATACGGGTTCGCGTATCGCTTTGCTGATGACTTCCCCAAACTGAATCTTGGCTTCACTGGCCGTAAAACTGTGCATATGTCATCCCCAGCATTGATTTTAAAAGGTACAAATCGTACCGATTCATACCAATATTAGGCGATAACGAAGACGCGTACCAGAAGAGATTGCTCGCCTGTTCCAGATTTTCCTATTTGAGTGAAATAGGAAAACAGCCGAACCGAGCGTCCTTATTGTACTGCACTTTTGAGCGTTATCTGTGTAGCAAGGCAGGCAGGGGAGTAAAGTTTAACCCAGTTTACAGCACAATAACTGGCCTCCAGATCGCGCCACAATACACGCCTCTGGAAGCCGTTATCAACAGCCCGATTATTCCTCGAAGAACCAGTAACCCTGATTAATCAGCCCGGTTAGCTCAACAACGAACGCCGGGTTACGCAGCGCATCGCCCAGCTCTTTTTTACCGATCGCGGTGTAACGGCACAGGGCATCAGCGGCTTTAGGTTCCACCGTTTCCAGCCGTTCGCTGTTGATAAAGAAGCTGTCGCCGACGTGAAGCACCCGCAACCCGCTCAGGCGCGTCAGGATTTCACCGCCCAACAGGGCATCGATAATCTCATCCGGTTCGTAAGGCGGCTGCGCGGGGGCGATATCCAGCTCGTGGCGCGGCGTGGTGGCAAAACGGCCGAACCACTGCTTAAAATCTTCCGGCTGCTTAATCATGTCGATCATCATCTGGCGCAGGCGATCGAGCTCATAATCTTCAACCTTGCCCGGATGCTCCCGACAGGTTAGATCAGGATCGCTGTAGTGCTCACCGCCGAGATCGTTTTCCAGCGCATAGTCAGCGAAGCTGCTGATCAAATCCCGGCCGTTAGGGCCACGGAAGCCGACGGAATAGTTAAGCGCGGTTTCATGCGTGAAACCATCGTGCGGGAAGCCCGGTGGAATATACAAAATATCGCCCGGTGCCAGGTCTTCATCAATGATCGGCGTGAACGGCTCAACGTGCAGCAACGCCGGGTGCGGGCAAAACTGCTTCAGCGGCAACTTGTCACCAACGCGCCAACGGCGGCTGCCCATGCCCTGGATGATAAAAACATCGTACTGATCGATATGCGGCCCAACGCCGCCGCCCGGTACGGAAAAGGAGATCATCAGATCGTCTAAACGCCAGTCCGGCAACACGCGAAACGGGCGCACCAGCTCGGCAGACGGAGCATGCCAGTGGTTAACCGCCTGAGCCAGCAGCGACCAACCGGTTTCACCCAGATTATCAAAGTGCTCAAATGGCCCGTTGCTGGCCTGCCACAGGCCGTTTTCCTGGCTGACCAAGCGGCTATCGACCTCCGCTTCCATCGCCAAACCGGCCAGTTCGTCCGGCGTGATAGGATCGACAAAGTCAGGGAAGGCATTCTTCAGTACAACCGGTTGTTTTTGCCAATACTTTTCTAAAAACTCGGGCCAGTTAAGGTTCAGTTGATAAGCCATACGTTCACACCTGTGAGAAGACAAACAGGTGTGATTATAAAGAGGCTGATGCCTGCACCGCCTTGTTATGGGTCAAGACTGTGCCACTTCTCATTACTCCACACGTTTCCCTTGGGCATCCACCACCCGCTCGCCATCTTCCTTGGTGAAAGCACCACGTTGGGCATCGGGTAAAATATCCAGCACCACTTCAGAAGGCCGGCACAGTTTGGTCCCTAATGGCGTAACCACAATCGGGCGGTTGATCAGGCTCGGGTGCTGTAACATAAAATCGATCAACTGCTCATCGCTGAAAGACTCTTCCGCCAACCCAAGCTGCTCATAGGGTTCGACATTCTTGCGTAATAACGCCCGAACCGCGATCCCCATATCCGCGATCAGTTTCACCAACACCTCACGACTTGGCGGCGTGTCTAAATAGTGAATAACCGTCGGTTCAGTGCCACTGTTGCGAATTAGCTCCAGCGTATTACGCGATGTTCCACAGGCCGGATTATGATAAATGGTCACATTGCTCATCTGGGTGTTCTCTTATTGAAGTGGTGGTTTACAGGGAAAGGGATAAACGCAAGGCCAATGCCGCCAGCGTAACGAATAGCACCGGGATCGTCATAACAATGCCCACCCGGAAGTAATATCCCCAGGTGATAGTCATATTTTTTTGCGCTAGCACATGCAGCCACAATAAGGTGGCCAGGCTGCCTATCGGGGTGATTTTCGGCCCCAGATCGCTGCCGATCACGTTGGCATAAATCATCGCCTCTTTAATCACGCCGCTGGCAGCACTGCCATCAATGGAAAGTGCCCCCACCAGAACGGTGGGCATATTATTCATGATGGAGGACAGGAACGCCGTCAGGAACCCGGTGCCCAGCGTGGCCGCCCACAGCCCTTGCTCGGCAAACTGGTTCAGCAAGGCGGAAAGGTAGTGGGTCAGCCCGGCATTGCGCAGGCCGTACACCACCAGATACATTCCCAGCGAGAACACCACGATTTGCCAGGGCGCGCCACGCAGCACTTTGCCGGTATTAATGGCATGCCCTTTCTTGGCAACGGCAAACAGAATCAGCGCGCCCACGGCAGCGACCAGACTGACGGGCACGCCGAGCGGCTCCAGAGCAAAGAAGCCGACCAACAGCAGAACCAGCACCAACCACCCGGTTTTAAAGGTGTTCACGTCGCGAATCGCCTCTTTCGGCGCTTTCAGCAGAGACAAATCGTAAACGGCGGGGATCTCTTTGCGAAAAAACAGATGTAGCATCACCAGCGTGGCGGCAATCGCCGCCAGGTTGACCGGCACCATTACCGCCGCGTATTCCGTGAATCCGAGGTTGAAGAAATCCGCCGAGACAATATTCACCAGATTCGACACGATCAGCGGCAAGCTGGCGGTATCCGCAATAAAACCCGCCGCCATCACAAAGGCCAAGGTCGCGCCACGGCTGAACCCCAGCGCCAACAGCATGGCAATTACAATCGGCGTCAGGATCAGTGCAGCACCATCGTTGGCGAATAACGCCGCCACCGCTGCACCCAACAAGATGATGTAGGTAAACAGTAAACGCCCCCGGCCATTGCCCCAGCGCGCCACGTGCAGTGCGGCCCATTCAAAGAAGCCTGATTCATCCAGCAACAGGCTGATGATGATCACGGCAATAAAGGTTGCTGTGGCGTTCCAGACAATCTGCCAGACCACCGGAATATCACCGAGATGAACCACGCCGCTCACTAGCGCCAGTATCGCGCCGAGCGTGGCGCTCCAGCCAATACCCAATCCTTTAGGCTGCCAGATCACCAGCACAATGGTCAGAACAAAAATAGCCCCTGCCAACAACATAACGCCCCCAAAAGGCCAAGAGCGAACCCTTGCCCTGAAAATAATAGTGAGTTAAACACCACCGGCCAGTTAGCTCAGCCGTGCAGACTTTCTTCCCGTGCATTTGACTGCCACATCGCCATTCAAATATGAAAAATCAGATATGAATGAGCAAATTTTTTAATCTATCAGAAGCAAACAGCCTTACCGCCCCTGCGCGCCAGCAAGGCGACTTCATCGCGTTGGCTGAGATAAGCCTGCTCAATCACCGTTGCCGCCCAGGCGGGAATATGCGGTGACAAACGATAGTGGATCCACTTGCCTGCACGGCGATCCAGCAACAGCCCGGATTCTCTTAACATCGCCAAGTGTCTGGAAATCTTGGGCTGAGACTCATTCAGCGTATTGCAAAGCTCACAAACACACAGTTCGCCGGATTCCCGCAGCAGCAGGATGATATTCAGGCGGGTTTCGTCTGACAGGTTTTTGAACAGCTGCAACGGCGTGAGGGCGATCATGAAAACTCCAAGGCTGAATACTGGGGTTATCTTAGGGCGGTGGTAAGCAAAGTCAATAACACATTTGTTTTTTCATATGCATAGGGTGATCAATATGCTTACTGCCATTCATCGCGGATCAGCTTTGCACTGTGTTGCAGCCGTTTATAAGCCTCATAACGCTGAGCATGCAGTTTGCTGAAATTGGCGTCCGGCGGATACTGATTATCTAACACTGAAAAATGTGCCATGGCGGCTTGGACTGACGGCAAAAGTTTTGCCGCCACGGCCCCTAAAATAGCCGACCCCAGCAAAACCGGTTCACTGGCCTTGGTCGCCAACACGGTACAGCCGCAGGTATCCGCAATCAGTTGGCGAACTAACGGGTGTCGGCCTGCCCCACCGCTGATCACTATTTTGTCGATGGTGATTCCCATCTGCGCCTGGGCCTCGATGATTTGCCTTAAGCCATAACCGATACCGCAGATGCCAGCCATATACAGCGACAGCAGGTTGTCGAGATCGCTCTCCATCCCCAAGCCGACAATGATGGCGCGGGAGTGAGGATCGGCAAAAGGTGCGCGGTTACCGAGGAATTCAGGAACCACATGCACGCCATCCGCCAGCTTGGCCGCCTCTGATGCTGAAGGCATTTTTTCCAGCGCCAGATTGGCCAGAAAAGTCGGTAACGAAACGCCCGTAGCTTTGGCCTGCTCCGTGGCCTCGGCCGCCGCCGGATGGAAGGAGACAAGTTGCGTAATTGCCGCTCCGGCAGCGCTTTGCCCACCTTCATTCAGCCACAACCCCGGCACCATGGCGGAATAGTAAGGCCCCCACACGCCGGGAACGAAGACCGGGTTTTTCGTCGTGGTCATGGTGCATGAAGAGGTGCCAAAAACGTATGCCAGATTATTGGTAGCGCCACCGCCGATACCCACGGTGCCAATGCCGCCAGCGTGTGCGTCGATCATCCCTGCGGCAACCGGGGTGCCCACCGGCAGGCCCATTTGCTCAGCGGCAGCGGCCGTCAGGCCATTGCCGCAAGGCGCTCCGGGTTCTACGATGCATGCACCAATGCGCCGGAAATCTTCATCCGCGAGTTCCCCCAGACCGATGGTGTGGAAATAATCCGCATCCCAACGTTTTTCATGGGCCAGATAGGTCCATTTGCAGGTCACCGTGCAGACCGAACGCGCCAGATCGCCGGTGGCACGCCAGGTCAAAAAATCAGCGAGATCGAAAAACTGCCAGGCTTTGTCGTAAACAGCGGGCTTGTTTTCCTTCAACCAAGCGATCTTAGGCGTTTCCATTTCTGGTGAAATCTTGCCGCCAACGTACTTGAGCACCGGGTGCCCGGTCGCATTAATCCGCTCCGCCTGTTTGGTGGCACGGTGATCCATCCACACGATGATATTGCGATCGGGATCCTCCGACCAACCGACGGGAAGCGGTTCACCTTCTGCATCAAGTACCACCAGCGAACAGGTGGCATCAAAACCTATTCCGGCAACGCTCGAAGGGTGTACCCCCGCTAGAGACACCGCACTTTTTATGCTGCTGCACACCGCGCCCCAGATCTCGCGGCTCGACTGTTCGACAAAATTTTCCGGGCCGCGAAACAGGGTAATTTCCTGGCTGGCGTGCGACAACATAGTGCCGGAAAGATCAAACACCCCGGCCCGCGCGCTACCTGAACCCACATCAACACCAATCACGACCTGCTCGCCTGCATGATTTCCGCTGCTTTTTTCACTGTTCATTATTTCTCACTTTGTCATAGGCTTTATCAATTGCGCACACCAGCTCAATCGATGGAGCAAAATTGCTACTTTAATTTTTTGCTGTCAAGATATAGAAAATTTTGGAGCAAAATGTGTGACTGACTTCAAATCAAAAAAAACGACCATTTACGATCTGGCCGAGCTGGCCGGAGCCTCTTCAAGCGCGGTGAGCGCGGTGCTCAATGGCAGTTGGAAAAAGCGGCGGATTAGCGCTCAACTGGCAGAGAAAGTGTTACAACTGGCTGAACAGCAAGGATATACGCTAAACCAGCAGGCCAGCCTGCTGCGCCGCCGGAAATCAACCATGATCGGTATGATCGTGCCAAAATATGACAACCGCTATTTTGGTTCGATCGTCGAGTTATTCGAGTCAATGGCTCGTGAACGCGGCCTGTTCCCCGTGATTACCTGCACCAACCGCGATCCTGAACTGGAGATCGAAGCGGCACGCACCATGCTTTCTTACCAGGTGAATGGGATCGTTTCGACGGGCGCGACAGCCCCGGACAGCATTACGCAAATCTGCGCTGCCGCAGGTGTGCCGACGTTTAATCTGGATTTACCCGGCACCTTGGCCCCTTCGGTGATTACCGATAACTATTCTGGTGCCAAAGAATTGGCCCTGCGCATTCTGGCTAATGGTGAAAAACGGCTGGGGCAGGCACAACCGCTGATTTTCGTGGGTGGGCGCGGCAACGACCATAACACCATGGAAAGGCTAAGAGGCTTCAGGGATGCCCATCAGCAGCTAGGTCTTGGCGTTATTGAAGAAAATATCCTGACCTGTGGCTATTCCCCCGGCAAGGCAGAACGGGTGCTCAGCGATTTTATCGCCAAAGGTGGCAACCTCCATACCGGGCTGTTTGTGAACTCGACGATCTCCCTTGAAGGCGTGATGCGCTGGATGATTTCAGCGGGCTATCGCGGTGACAAACAGCCGGTAATGGGCTGTTTTGACTGGGATCCGTTTGTGATGCTGTTAGGCCATGACATTGTGATGGTGCAGCAGGATGTCGCCAGCATGCTAGCGGCCCTGTTTGCACTCATCGATACAAATGAAAAAAGTCATAAACGTATTGAAATAGCGCCTATTTTCCCTGTTGCCGAATAGAGTCACCCGCCATCGCGGCGGGTGATGCACTCAGTGTTTATCCTGCAAACGGGTCAACAAAGGTTCACGCCGCCGTCCGCTGTAGTATTTCAGCATCAACGCCAGGCAAACCAGCCAGGCAGGGATCAGCAACAAACTGAAAATGGTGGTGGCAGGGAATTGATAGCGCAGCAGTTCGGCACCGGCCAGCACGCCGGAGATGGCCCCAAAACGCCCCACCCCATACATGCTGCCCACCCCGGTTGCGCGGCAACTGGTGGGATAGTACGACGCTGCCAGCGAAGCCAATGCAGACTGCCCGCCACCGGAAGCAAAGCCCATAAAAAACACCAGCGAACCCAATATCAGCGTTTGATCGACGTTACCCACCGCCAACCCTACGCCATAGGCCAGCAGCCCGGCCAGCAGATAGGTGAAGGCCAGCACCTTGTTCGGCTCACGGCGATCCATCACCCAGCCGATCAGGATTGAACCCACCCCGCCACCTAAAGGAAACAGCGCGCTGATATGGGAGAATTGCTGTACCGCCAACCCCGCCTCTTTCAGCAGCAGCGGCATCCAACTGACGATCATATAAAACACCAGCATACTCATAAAACAGCTCAGCCAGAGCAGGCCGGTGATGGTGCGATGAGGCGCGGTTAAAATGGCGCGAATGGCGGAATGGCCGTCGGCAATTTTTTCCGCAATCACAAAGTGTTCAACCTGCTCCATTCCCTCACTCTTCACCCGCCGGAGAATGGCGCGGATGCTGGCGTTAGGGTAGCCTTTCAGCACCATATAGCGCACCGATTCCGGCAGCACCCAGGGTAATACCCCGCACAGCAGGATCGGCACCACGCCCCCCACCACCAGCACCGAACGCCAGCCGAATACGGGGATCAGATAGCCTGCCAGCAAGCCACCGGCGGCGGCACCCAGCGGGAAGCCGCACAGCATGGCGCTGACGATCATGGTGCGGCGCTTGCTGGGGCAGTATTCCGACAGCAGCGTGATGGCGTTAGGCATCGCCGCTCCCAGCCCTAATCCGGTGACAAAGCGCAGCACGGTCAAAGACCCGATCGAGGAAGACCAGGCCGTCGCCAGGCTGAACGCGCCAAACAGCAGCACGGAGTAGATCACCGCCGGTTTGCGGCCAATCCGATCCGCCAGCGGCCCAGACAGCAGCGAGCCAAAGGCCAGCCCAAACAGCGCGGCGCTCATGGCCGGGCCAAGCTCCGCTTTTTGCAACCCCCAATCATCCAGCAGCGAAGGGGCCACATAGGCAATGGCGGCCATGTCATAGCCGTCCATAAAAATCACTAAAAAGCACAGCAACAGCAGTAACCATTGGAAGGGGGAAAACTTGGTACGATCGATAAAGGCTTCAATATCTAGCGATGTAGGGTTAGGCATGAGGTAACGCTCCTGTCAGCGACACCCGTCATACTTCAAGTTGTAGCGGCGTTGGCTTTCCTGCAACTCGAATTATTCTGGGTATAGGGCAAGACTCAGCAGGCCGCCAACCGGTCTGGCAGCGGCCGGTGGTCGATTATAGTTTTATGCAGATATTGCTGATTTCAGAGTAAAAATCGAGAGAGTGGCGACCACCTTCGCGCCCCATGCCGGACAGCTTGCTGCCGCCAAACGGGGTGCGCAGATCGCGGGCATACCAGCTGTTGACCCAGACAATCCCGGTATGAATACGCCGCGCCAGACGATGGGCGCGCCCTACCTGGCTGGTCCACAGCGCGCAGGCCAGGCCGTATTGGCTGTCGTTGACCCGCGCCAGCACCTCTTCTTCGTCATCGAAAGGCGCGATATGGCACACCGGCCCGAAGATCTCTTCCCGCACGCAGCGGGCATCGTCGCCCAGCCCGGTCCAGATGGTTGGGCGGATCCAGGAGCCGTTATCACGCGCGTCACCGAATACCGGCACTTCACCGCCGGTGATCACGTTAGCGCCTTCGGAGCGCGCCAGCGCAAAGTAGGAAAGCACCTTATCCCGGTGTTTGTGCGATACCAGCGGGCCAAGATCCACCCCTTCTTCATCGGGATAACCGATCTTCAACGCTTCAGCCCGCTCCTTCAAGGCCGCAACAAAACGATCGAAGATTGGGCGTTGCACATAGACCCGTTCGGAGCACAGGCATACCTGCCCGGTATTGAAGAATGAGGAACGTGCCACGCCTGCCACGGCGGCATCAAAGTCGGCATCGGCAAACACCACCGCCGCGTTTTTCCCCCCCAGTTCGAAGGAAACCTCTTTTACCCCGTCCGCCACCGCTTTCATGATCGCGCTGCCGGTACGGGATTCACCGGTAAAGGAGACTGCGGCGATCTCGGGCTGGCGGGTCAGGAACTCCCCTGCCGAACCGGGGCCAAAACCGTGGATCAGGTTAAACACCCCGGCAGGCAGACCGGCTGCGTGCATCACTTCTGCCAGCAGAGTGGCCGAAGAGGGGGTTTCTTCTGAAGGTTTGCACACCACGGTATTACCCATCGCCAGCGCTGGCCCGAGTTTCCAGGTCAGCAGCAGCAGCGGTAGGTTCCAAGGAGAGATAACGGCGACAACGCCAAGGGGTTTGCGCACCGTATAGTTGAACAGCAGGCCGCCGTCCGCCTGCGGGGTTTCGCAGCATTCGCTGACCGAGGTGGCCGCCAAGTCGGCAAAGGTGCGGAAGTTGGCGATAGCGCGCGGCACATCCAGCGTGCGCGCCAGGTTTTCTGGCCGCCCGGTGTCCGCCACTTCGGCCGCGACGAAATCATCAAAACGGGCTTCGATGCCATCGGCCACCCGATGCATCAGCGCGGTGCGCGCAGGTACGCTCAGTTGCCCCCAAGGGCCGGAGAGCGCGGCATATGCGGCTTTTACCGCGGCGGCGACCTGCGCCTCACCGGCTTCGGCAACGCGCGAAACCAGATGCCCGTCAACCGGGCTGATATTGTCGAACTGCCGGATCCCATCGACAAACTGCCCGTCGATATACAAGGGTAAATCCGGTGCGGATTGATAAGTTGCCACGGCACTGTTCCTCCTGAGTCACAAATCAGCACGAAGGAACCCTCCATTCGCGTCTGAATGCAACGCCGTTGCAGGAACCTTCGGCTGGGTATCGTCACGCAGTGTAAGGAGCCGTTGAAATAAGTTGAAAATGAATAAAGCGGGCTTTGCTATTCTGTTTAGTTATAGCCAGGCAGGTCGCTGTCTTCCTGAACCGCCTGCTTAAGGCATTCGATCAGTTGCCTGCTCGCCGGGGTCAATGGCTTATCTTCGCGGATCGAGAACCCCACTTCCGCCGGTGGGCCTACGTCGCCAAGCGGCAGTTGGATCAACAGGCCCGCGGCAATAAAACGCCGCGCCGCCGCCGTGGGCATCAGCCCAAGGAACGAGGAATCCACCAGCAGGTTAACGTTGGTCAGCAGCGACAGGGATTCGACAATATTTTCCGGCGCTGCCAGCCCGGACTCTTTGAAGAAGTGATCGGCCACCCGCCGGGCGGGCGAATCGAGCGGCGGCAGGATCCACGGCCATTCGCCCAAGTGCTGAAGGTTGAGATCACTTTGACTGACCAACGGATGGTGGCCACCGGCAACCACACACAGGCTATTGCGGTACAGCGCCCGGTGGCTCAAGGCCATTCTGGCGGTCAACGGGGAATCAGGCTCCGGCAAACGCCCTACCACCACATCCAACTCGCCGCTGGCCAGCGCAGGAAACAGATAATCCTGCGGCCCTTCCCGCACCGTCACCAGGATTTTTGGCGCGCGCGCTTTCAGCAACAGGATGGCGCGCGGCAGCAAACGGGCGCTGGCAGAAATCTGGGTTCCCACCACCACATGGCCGACCACACCGCCCTTAAAGGTGTTCAGTTCATCGGTCAGGTAGCGCAGTTCGGCAATCACCGATTTCACCCGCTCCCCCAGCAACACCCCGCAGTCGGTCGGGGTTACGCCGCGGTTATTACGATCGAACAACACCGTATCCAGTTGTTGCTCCAGTTCGCGGATCGCTTTGGTTACCGCTGGTTGCGTCAGATTCAGCTCCCGCGCCGCGCGCGCAATCGACTGGTTACGCAATACCCGGTCAAAAATCAGCAGCGGGCGCAGCTTGAGCCGGTTGAGGATCATGTCGCTAACGGTAAAAGGGGCGCGTTCAGTCATTGTCGCTTACTCCTGAAAGTCGTCTGACCAAGGCGACTATGGCATAACTTTAGGGAATAGCAAAAGCCCCTTTATTCATTTTCGCTTATTGCCAGACTGGCTAGACTGCCAATATGCCCAACACTAGGCTATTGCAAATCAGCAAGGAATATCTCCCACGGTCACCGGTGGTGATCCGTGGCACACAAACAGGAGAGCCATGTGTCAAACCCACTGAAGCCTGAATACCAAGAAGCCGCCAACATGCTCAGGCAGGCTGCCAGCAGCGGCCTGCCCTGCGCGCCGGTACGCAGCCTGATTGGTTCCACCGATATCGATGCCGCCTACGCGGTGCAGCGGTTGAATAACGACCACCAGATCAAGCAAGGCCGCCGCCTGGTTGGCAGCAAAATCGGCCTGACCTCACCGGCGGTGCAACGGCAACTGGGCGTCAACCAACCGGATTTTGGCCGACTGTTCGCCGATATGGCGCTGTGTGACGGAGAAGAAATTGCCGCAGGCCGCCTGATCCAACCCAAGGTAGAAGCCGAGATCGTGCTGGTGCTGGAACGCGATCTGCCCCATGAAAAACACACCCTCGCCGACCTGATCCGTGCCACCGCTTATCTGCTGCCCGCCATTGAAGTCGTCGACAGCCGCATTGCCAATTGGGATATTTCGCTAGCCGACACCATTGCCGATAACGCCTCCTGCGGCCTGTTCGTGCTGGGTAACCGCCCGGTGCAGTTGAAAGACGTGGATCTGCTCGGCTGCGGCATGGTGCTGGAACGTGCAGGCGAGCCGGTTTCGGTGGGTGCTGGAGCAGCCTGCCTGGGCAATCCGCTGCTCGCCGCGCTGTGGTTGGCGGACACGTTGGCACAGCGCGGCGATGCGCTGCGAGCTGGCGATATTATCCTCACCGGCGCGTTGGGGCCGATGGTAGCTGCCAGCGCAGGAGAAGTGTTTACCGCGCGCATTGAAGGCCTTGGCCACGTCAGCGCCCGCTTTGCGCAGGCCACAGGAGGCCAGCAATGAGCCACTCAGCCCAGATTTCTGCCGCGATTATCGGCTCAGGCAACATCGGCACCGATCTGATGATCAAGATCCTGCGCCACGGCAAACACCTGAAAATGGCGGCAATGGTTGGCATCGATCCCGCCTCCGACGGCCTGGCGCGTGCCGACCGGCTCGGTGTAGCAACCACCCATGAAGGCATTGACGGGCTGCTGGCTCTGCCCGATTTCGGCGCCATCAAAGTGGTATTTGACGCCACCTCCGCCGGAGCCCACGCGCACCACAACCAACTGCTGCAACAGCACGGCGTGCGGGTGATCGATCTGACCCCAGCAGCCATCGGCCCTTACGTGGTGCCGGTGGTAAACCTGGAGACTCAGGGCGATGCACCAAACCTGAATATGGTCACCTGCGGTGGGCAAGCCACTATTCCGATGGTGGCCGCCGTTGCCAGCGTGACCGACGTTTACTACGCCGAGATCGTGGCTTCAATTTCCAGCCGCTCTGCTGGCCCCGGCACCCGCGCCAATATCGACGAATTTACCGAAACCACCTCACAGGCGCTGCAAACCGTGGGTGGAGCACGGCGCGGCAAGGCCATCATTATCCTCAACCCGGCCGAGCCGCCGTTGATGATGCGCGATACCGTTTTCTGCCTGACGCCGCACAGCGATCGGCACGCTATCAGCGCGGCGGTTGCCGCCATGGCAGCCAAAGTGCAGGAGTACGTGCCCGGCTATCGGTTGAAACAGGAAGTGCAGTTTGAAGATATCTCTGCCGCCGACGCTCATCTCTACCCGGATCTGGGGCCGGAAGGTGGCCTGAAAGTCTCTATCTTCCTCGAAGTCGAAGGGGCTGCCCACTATCTGCCCGCCTACGCTGGCAATCTCGATATCATGACGTCAGCCGCACTGGCCTGCGGTGAACATATCGCTGCCCGTCTGCTGCACAGTCAGGGAGCATGAAGATGAAAAAACTGTATATCTCCGACGTGACCCTGCGTGACGGTTCCCACGTCATGCGCCACCGCTATTCGTTGCCGCAGGTGCGGCAGATCGCCAGCGCGCTGGATCGCGCCGGAGTCGCGTCGATCGAAGTGGCTCACGGTGACGGCTTGTCCGGCTCCAGCCTCAATTACGGTTTTGGTGCGCACAGCGACGTTGAGTGGATTGCCGCGGCCGCCGAGTCGGTCAGCAACGCCAAAATAGCCACGCTGCTGCTGCCGGGCATCGGCACCGTGCATGACTTGCGCAATGCCTATGACGCCGGTGCGCGCGTAGTGCGCGTTGCTACCCACTGCACCGAAGCCGACATTTCACGCCAGCACATTGCCTATGCCCGTGAACTGGGGATGGATACCGTCGGCTTTCTGATGATGTCCCATATGGCTGAGCCGAAAAAACTGGCGCAGCAGGCCAAACTGATGGAGTCCTACGGCGCTACCTGTATTTACGTAGTCGACTCCGGCGGTGCCATGCTGATGCAGGATATCCGCGATCGTTTCCGCGCCCTGCGCGAGGTGCTTAACGAGAGCACTGAACTCGGCATGCACGCTCACCACAATCTGGCGCTCGGCGTTGCCAACTCCATCGTCGCGGTGGAAGAAGGCTGTGACCGCGTGGATGCCAGCCTTTCAGGTATGGGGGCTGGGGCAGGCAATGCGCCGCTCGAGGTATTTATCGCCACCGCCGAACGCCTGGGCTGGAACCACGGTTGCGATCTGTTGCAACTGATGGATGCCGCCGACGATCTGGTGCGGCCATTGCAGGATCGCCCGGTGCGTGTCGATCGCGAAAGCCTGTCGCTGGGCTACGCCGGGGTTTATTCCAGCTTCCTGCGCCACGCCGAGAGCGCCGCAGAGCGTTATCAGCTCAAAGCCGCCGATATTTTACTGGAGGTTGGCCGCCGCCGCATGGTAGGGGGCCAGGAAGATATGATCGTCGATGTCGCCCTGGATTTGCTGGCGCAGCGCAACGGGCAACCGGAGAAAACCGTATGAGCAAAGTAATCGATTTAACCGCCTTGGCCACCCAGTTGGACCAAGCCACGCTGCGCCATGAAGCCGCAGCCCAGTTAACCGGGCAGGTGGCGCTGGATCTTGCCACCGCCTACCGCGTGCAAGCCGAAGGGATCCACCTGCGCGAACAGCGTGGCGAGCGGCGCGTCGGCCTGAAACTGGGCTTTACCAGCCGCGCCAAAATGCTGCAAATGGGTGTTGACCATCTGATCTGGGGCGAACTGACCGACGCCATGCAGATTGAAGAAGGCGGTTCACTGGATTTGAGCGAGCTGATCCACCCGCGCGTTGAGCCTGAGATCTACTTTATCACCCGTAAAGAGATCAACAGCCCGCTCTCCTTGGCCGAAGCAGGGTTGGTGCTGGAAGGGGTGGGCCCGGCGCTGGAGATCATCGATTCCCGCTATCGGGACTTCCGCTTCACCCTGGAAGACGTGGTGGCCGACAACTGTTCATCCGCCAAATTCGTCGTGGGTGCTTTGCAGAGCCCGCAGCGCGCCATCGATAACCTTGGCGTGGTGATGAACTTTAACGGCCGCCCGGTGCAGGTTGGCAGCACGGCGGCGATCCTCGGGCATCCGCTGCGTGCGCTGGTGCAGATCGCCAGCCTGCTGCATCAGCAAGAGCGCGTATTGCCTGCGGGATCGGTGATCCTGGCCGGTGCGGCCACCGCCGCCGAAGCGCTGCGCCCAGGGCTGCACGTCAGCGTCGATATCTCCGGTTTTGGCCGGACAGCATTTCATACCGGAGGTGGACAATGAGCAGCCAGGCGGTCGTAGTTAAAGGCAAAGCGACCCCGCGCGGGCGCTTTCCACACGTGAAACGGGCCGGTGATTTTCTGTTTGTCTCCGGCACCAGTTCGAGGCTGCCGGACAACAGCATTGCCGGTGCCGAAGTGGATGCCATGGGCGCCACCCGTTTGGATATCGACGTTCAGACCCGCGCGGTGCTCGATAATATCCGCGATATTCTGCGCAGCGTCGGTGCCGATCTGAGCGATGTGGTCGAGATCAGCGCATTTCTGGTCAATATGAACGATTTTGCCGGCTATAACGCGGTATATGCCGACTATTTTGACTACGACGGCCCTACCCGGACCACCGTCGCGGTGCATCAACTGCCCCACCCGCATTTGTTAATTGAAATCAAGGCAATCGCCTATAAACCACAACAATAAGCAGTTTGTATCCTCTGCCCTACAAATCGGAGAATAATAATGTCTAACTTCAAATATGGATTTCCGCTCAACTTCAAGAACTGGCTAGACACGAATACCCATCTGCTCAAGCCACCGGTGAATAACCAGCAGATCTGGCAGGACAGCGATTTTATGGTCACCGTGGTCGGTGGGCCAAATCAGCGCACCGATTTTCATGACGATCCGGTGGAAGAGTTCTTCTACCAGTTTAAGGGAAACGCCTACCTGAACATCTGGGATAACGGCCATTATGACCGGATCGATCTGCATGAAGGGGACGTTTTCCTGATGGCCCCCCATGTGATCCACTCCCCGCAGCGGCCAGAAGAAGGCAGCCTTTGCCTGGTGATTGAGCGGGTACGCCCGGAAGGGGAAGTCGACGCATTGCAGTGGTCATGCGCCGCCTGCGGCACCCTGATTAAACGCTATGAGATGGATCTGGAAAGTATCGTGACGGATCTTCCCCCGGTTTATGAACAATTTTATGCAACCAGCGATGAAGAACGCCGCTGCAACAAGTGCGGTGAAATCCATTCAGGCCGCGACTGGCAGACCTGGCATCGCATACTCAAGGCAAAAGAAAACCGATGAAAATAGATATTCACTCGCATTTCTTCCCGAAAATCAGCCAGCAAGAGGCCGCCAGACTGGACGTTGAGCGGGCCCCTTGGTTGGCAATCGACGGGCGCGAAGGCCAGATCATGCTGAACGATCAACCGTTCCGCCCGGTTTATGACGCGCTGTGGGACGCCGATCGCCGTCTGGAACAGTTGGACGAGCAGCAGATCGATATCCAGATCATGTGTGCCACGCCGGTGATGTTTGCCTACGACGTCGCCATCGAACGCGCCCTGCCCTGGGCGCAACTGATGAACGATAAGGCGCTGGAGATGGCCTCTGCCAACCCGCAGCGCTTGAAAGTGCTGGCACAGGTGCCGTTGCAGGATAGCGATGCCGCCTGCCGCGAAGCCAGCCGGGCGAAGGCGTGTGGCCACATTGGCGTGCAGATCGGTAACCACGTAGGCGCGAAGGATCTGGATCATGAGTCGCTGATTACCTTTCTGACCCACTGCGCCAAGGAGGAGATCCCGGTGCTGGTGCACCCTTGGGATATGATGGGCGGCGCGGATCGCATGAAGAAGTGGATGCTGCCGTGGCTGGTGGCGATGCCTGCAGAGACACAGTTGGCGATCCTGTCGCTGATCCTCTCCGGTGCCTTCGAACGCCTGCCGCGCAACCTGAAACTGTGCTTTGCCCACGGCGGCGGCAGCTTTGCCTACCTGATGGGCCGAGTGGATAACGCCTGGAAACAGCGCGATATCGTGCGTGAAGATTGCCCGCAGAAACCTTCGAGCTATCTGGATCGTTTCTACGTCGACTCTGCCGTGTTCGATCCACGGGCTTTGCAGCTACTGGTGGATACCATGGGGGCCGATCGGGTGATGTTAGGTTCAGATGCACCGTTCCCGCTGGGCGAGCAGCAGGTCGGCCATCTGGTCAGCCACTCTGCCCTGCCAGAGGAGAGCAAGCGTCAGATTCTGGCGGCAAACGCTCGCTCGTTTTTCTCTCTACAGTAAGACCTCGGGAACGGAGTGGCTCCGTTCCCGAGCTAAAGAATTAACTGCCTCGGTAGGTGGAATAACCGTACTGACTGAGCAACAGAGGAATATGTAATTTCTGGTTGGTGGTGCTGACGTTGAAAATAACCGGGACTTCTGGGAAAAACGTTTCTTGTTTCATCGCAGAAAAATAATCCCCCGTTTTAAACGTGACTTTATATATGCCAGCATCCATATCCTTTCCTGCCGGATACAGTGCGCCAATTCGGCCATCGTCATTCGTCACCGCCTCTGCCAGGCGCGTCCAGCCACTGCCCTGCTTCTTTTCCAACTCGACCACCATGCCCTTGGATGGCAGGCCGGTCTGCTGGTTGAGCACATGCACGCTCAGCGGGTTAGGGGTAACAGCCGCCACAGCCGAAAAACTGAATGACGCTAACAGAAGCGGAATTAATACTTTCATAAACATCTCCATAACCAATGTAGGCCATGAAAATAGCACCGAAAACGGCTGGAAAATTTGTATAACAGAAAGTTTAACTTTATTAATGTTTAAATGAACATCCCGAGTACGGCGGCTCTCAAGGCCAGTAAGCAGCATATGTATAGTTTTTCATGTCTAGGAGCGCCCTATACCAGCAAGGCACGTTGCAGGCGGGCAATGACGGCTGACCAGTCTTTCTCACCGTATTCCTGTGAAAACAATCGGGTATTGGAATACCATGATGAATCTTCCCTGTGTGCCTGCCAACGCCAATCTCTTGCCGTTGCAGCCAACATGACCCAGCAGGGTTTCCCCATCGCCCCTGCCAGATGGATCACCGACGTATCCACACCGATAACCAGATCCAATTGCTCGATAACCGATGCTGTATCAAGGTAGTCGTTAAACATGGCACCGAATGGGCGCAACTGTGGCCATTCAGCCACCTCATCTTCGCCAGCCCCTTTTTGCAAGCTCACCCATTCTATATCAGGTAACTCCAGCAGCGTGGCTAACGCAGATAGATGCGGCAGTGAGCGGTTGCGATCGTTGGCATGTCCAACAGCCCCTTTCCACACCAGCCCCACCTTCAGTTTGTTGCCAGCCAGTGTCCAACGGGCATCATGAGCCTTATCGCAGTAAAGATAACGGCCTTCTGGTGCAAAAGGTTGAGATGAAGCGATAAAATGCTGCGGCAGATCCAGCAGCATGCTCCAACAGTCGAAGGCAGGGAGCGGTTGTTCGTCCGCCACCACTAAGTACTCGTCCAGGCCCGGAAGCTGACTGATTAAGGGACGCAGAGCGTTACGCCCAATCATGATGACTCGCGCGGCCTGCTTTTCGGCCTTTAAGCGTGTCAGATAACGGCAGAACTGGATTTCATCTCCCATTCCTTGTTCTGTTTTTACTAAAATCGTCTTGCCTGCCAGACTTTCACCCTGCCAATAAGGCTGTTTTAATTCCGGTAAAGCAAAGAAGCGTTTCGTATTGTTAGCAGCATAGCGGGATTGATAGCGTCGCCAGCCCTCGGCATACTGGCCTTTCTGCAACAGCACCATACCTAATGAAGTATTACAACGCTGGTCGTCAGGCCGTATTTTCAGTACTTGACGCATCTCACGTTCGGCATCATCCAGCCGCCCTATATACGCTAATACGGCACTCATACCGTAACGTGCTTCGGTATAATCTGGCATTGCTTGTAAAGCGTGTTGGTACTGCACTAGTGATTCATCGTAGCGCAGCGTTTTGTCCAGTAAAATGGCATAGTTATTATGGCATGCATCGTAACCGGGATGCGCTTTCAGCGCCGCAAGGTAATACTGTTCCGCGTCGTCAAGGCGGCCTGCGTCGTAATGAGTAAGCCCCAGCCCATTCAGCATCCCAGCATCTTGTGGCATGAGACGCAGCCCGCGTTGATAATAACGCACTGCCTCTTCAAGCTGACCATTTCGCCGCGCCAGACGAGCAGCCTCATGAATAAACCAAACGTCATTAGGTGCAAACAGTAGACGAGCGCGAATTTTTCTCCAGGCTTCCTCTTTTCTTCCCTGTTGAATCAACTGCGTCAATAACTGTTGCTGACGCAGCGCATCGCTGCCGCCATTGTTTTTTACCCGCATAGCATTTCCCTGCAACCGTAAAGGAATAATTTCTTAATCTCAAGTTTACATTATGCTTACCGTGCTTAAAAGCTCCCCCCAGAACTCTGCCTCAAAATCCTACTCCCATTAAATCAGCATCTCAGTATAATAAACACTTGGAGTATCAACCACAGGACAAGATATAAATTTTATTCTTACTCCTATGGAGGAAAGTTTTATGAGCTTAATTTTAAGCTCTCGTTTAACCTCACCATGCTGATAATTTAATTAACGTAGCCACGAAAACCGACTATATGACAGATCCAAAATTCAGTGAGAGATACTCATCAATGATAGATGTGTTACCTGACGACGGAGGTAACTTACCTTGCATTATCCCCACTAAATCCTCAACCTGATGGATATTTAATGACTTCCCATCGGCAGTGTTTACACTCTCTAGCTTTCCATTACTAAAAACAGGATTGTTACCATTATCAAACCAATGGTGTATCGTTATTTTATCAGAGGAATTCAATATTGAAATAACAAGATTGTCGCTATCCCCCGTAAAACCTTTAACACGACCAAACCAAAGTTGGTCTAAATCAATATTATTTAAAATTAATGTATCTACATCACCTTTCCCAAAGGTGTCATTGTTATACTCCCAGATGACATCTTGCCCATCCCCCTTATTAAAGATATAAGAGTCACTACCATTATAACCTTGTAGCGTATCATTTCCTTTACCTCCAATTATTATATCATTGGCATAGATGCTGCCATTTATACCCGTGATCATTGAAGATGCTTGATTTTGTTGATGAAGAGGATCATGCTTTCATCCCATGAAGATATTTATCACCGCTGAGCAAAAAATCGAACTCGAACGCCGGCATGATTCCAGCCGGGACAAACACGTTTGCGATCGTATTAAAGCCGTACTTCTCGCCTCCGAAGGTTGGAGTTCGGTCATGATTGCTCAGGCTCTGCGCCTGCATCAGACCACTGTTGACCACCATATCAGCGAATATCTGAATAAAGGGAAGTTGAAACCCGAAAATGGTGGCTCTGATGGCATGCTCAGCACAGAAAAAACCGAACAGCTTATCAGCCACTTAACTCAACATTTATTCCATCATACTGTCCAGATTGTGGCCTACGTGGCACAAAAATGGGGTGTCATATACAGCGTCCCAGGAATGAACAAATGGCTGCACCGGCATGGCTTCAGCTATAAGAAACCCTCAGGCGTACCCCATAAATTCAGTGAAGAGAAACAGCAACAGTTCATTGAATATTATGAAGAATTAAAAGTTGCCACGAGAGGTGAACCGATCCTTTTTCTGGATGCAGTGCATCCGACTCAGGCGACAAAACTGAGCTTCGGCTGGATAAAAAAAGGGGAAAAAAAGACTGTTGAAACAACAGGAAGCCGTACTCGGATGAACATTCTGGGCGCGCTGGATCTGAATGATGCTGCCCATCCAGTCATTCATGATTACGAAACGATTAATGAATACACTATCTGTCAATTTTTCAATGAGATAAGAACATGTTATCCCGACTATAAGCAGCCAATTCATATTATTCTGGATGGCGCGGGGTATAACAAAACAAACCTGGTCAAAGATTGGGCATTTGTCTGCAATATAAAATTGCATTCCCTGCCACCTTACAGCCCCAACTTGAATCCCATAGAACGGTTATGGAAGCTGATGCACGAATGTGCAAGGAACAACCGTTACTTTGCCAGTAAGCCTGATTTCCGAACGGCTATATTTAACTTTTTTACGACAACGCTCCCTGAGATGGCGGGTTCATTATCGTCCCGGCTGAATGACAATTTTCAGGTGCTAAAGCAAGCGTCTTCAAGTTAATCGGGTATATTGAGTTATTCAAATCATTCCCTATCAATGTAGCCTGAGAATTATTGAATGCCAGCATGTTATTCATTCTGAAATTTTCAACATTCTCTGGCAGATAAAAAGATGTATTCGCATAAATACCTCCTGAAAACTCAATAACATCCCATAATCCACTGTTCTCATCTTCGTGAATTTCATAATTGGCATTAGCTTCACCTATTACGTATCTATCATCACCACTCCCACCAAAAATATAGTTGATGCTATTGCTTTCTATATAAATAACATCATCACCATCACCCCCACTTAATGTATTTATTCCTGAACCACCGTAGAGAATGTCATTACCCTTCCCACCATAGAGAGTATCATTACCATTGTTCCCCTTGATGATGTTATTTAATTCATTGCCATATATAACATCATTACCTTGAGTTCCGTTGACATTCTCTATATTTGCACCATAGGCTATGCCAATGGCGTTTGTCCCATCATAGGCTATTGAATTTAAGTATGATTTTTCCGGGGCAAGCTTAGAGACATCAACATATATTGAACTGCGAACCCCTCCATTAAGATTAATAACCGATCCAAGATTAAAGGCACTGAAATCAAGCGTGTCATTACCCCCACCATCCCAAATAGTATCAAAGAAATTGAGTTTCCCTGGTGTGTATTTATAGGTTGTGTCATCAGCATTGAAGGTATGATTTTCGCCATAGATATATTGCAAAGCCTGGATATCAAGAATACCATAACTAATGGCTTTTGCTTCTCCTAGATATACTCCATTAGAATCATATAAAGCCGTTCTTTCTTGCGGGCTATGTAAAGAGTTCCATATTTGATTATAGGACATGTAGAAAGTCGATGGTCTGGCCTTAAGTATCCACCGCGCGGTACAGATACTTCTACTGGCCTTTGATTTTTGATGTAGGTTTCTGACGACGCCTTAGTGCGACACAACCCCCTACTGTCAACAATAAGGAAAAGCCGGTGACATCACGCCCTGGCTACCGGGCAAGCTTTACCCCCGGAGAACAGGGTATTTACCGGTGAGAACCACGTTCCATGGCAGGCGATCAGCCACCTTATTTTGGATGACCATTTCGGTCGCACGCTCAGGATATACCTCAGGTAAGCCTCTGGATCGATACCGCTCAGTTTGCATGTGCCGATCAGCCCATACAACAGTGCTCCGCATTCGCCACCATGATCACTACCGAAGAAGATATAATTCTGTTTGTCCAGGCAGACTGCCCTCACGCCCGTTCGGTAGCGTTGTTGTCGGGCTCTGCCAATCCATCATTACTGTAATAACATAGCGCATCCCAGGTGGCTCCGTCGGTGACGACAGTGATCCCCAACCGATCCCCTTCGTAATACGCCATCGTCTGTTGGGCAATCCCCAACTATTCGGGCAATTGCTGTTGGTCAAGGTGACCGTACCTGAACAAAATATGGCCAT
The DNA here is from genome assembly GCF_055790845.1 of Serratia sp. YWN4. Taxonomy (NCBI): domain Bacteria; kingdom Pseudomonadati; phylum Pseudomonadota; class Gammaproteobacteria; order Enterobacterales; family Yersiniaceae; genus Serratia; species Serratia sp. YWN4. Next base: position 1,180,960 of record NZ_CM147696.1, on the reverse strand, counting down.
TCAAGCCGTATCCCTCTACATTATTGCGTGTCCTTAACGCCGATAGACCGATCTCGTATGACGGTTATTCACAGATATATCGCGTCCCGTTCACTGCTGCCTCCACAATACTTTCAGATTGATATCACTGGTGTACAAAGGCAAGGAAAAAGAGCAAAATAGCAAAAGTATTTCAGAGGGGTTAACCGTCAAAGAAGTATTACTGGATAGGATAATCTAACGAGTTTAATATGGAGCATTAAGGGACTTAGCGGAGGAAATATGTTAGAGATATTCGATATCAATTACACTTCATTATCAGATAAAAAATCAGAAGAGTTGTTTACTCTCAGAAAAGAGACCTTCAAAGATCGTCTTAACTGGGCAGTGAACTGTATTGATGGTATGGAGTTTGATGAGTATGATAATCACAATACTAACTACTTGTTTGGTATAAAAGACAACACTGTGATTTGTAGTCTACGATTCATTGAAATGAAACATCCCAACATGATTGCAGGAACATTCGCACCTTATTTTAAGGGTTTTACTCTTCCAGAAGGAAACTATATTGAATCCAGCCGATTCTTTGTCGATAAAATCCGAGCAAGAAAGGTGGGATGTAGCCAATATCCTATCAGTACACTTTTCTTTTTAGCGATGATCAATTATGCAAGAGAGTTCAGCTACGATGGGATATTGACGATTGTCAGTCACCCGATGTTGACCATACTGGAACGCTCCGGTTGGGGAGTCTCGGTGATTGAGCAAGGTGTATCAGAAAAAAACGAAAAAGTGTATCTGCTGAACTTACCCGTTGATACCAAAAACCAAAATGCGTTAATCGAGCGAGTTCAACGCACAGTCAGCGTTGAAAAAAGCAGACTAGCATCGTGGCCCCTGGTTTGTTCACTCATGACGGAGAAACTGGCTTGATAAGTTGTAATTCGATGCCAAGGCGTATCGCATGTTTGGCATTTAATACGCCTAATTTTTTTACGGCATTACCAATATGAAACTTTATCGTCGGTACTTTGATGTCCAGAATAAGTGCAATTTCCGAATAGGTTTTCCCCATGCTGGCCCAATACAGGATCTCATTTTCCCGCTCTGACAGAATATCTTTATCATTTGATAAACCATGATGGGTGCTTTTAATCATCTCTCTATATAGGGAGATGATTTTCTCATGCACAGTAATCAGCAACGCCTGCAAGCTGTCTTTTTTCTCTTCTATTTTCTCTTCTATCTCTATGATTTTTATTTCATCCATCATAATGGACAACATGGCAAGATTATTGTTATGATCATGCAACACAAAAGTATATCCATTAATAATGTTATATTTTTTTGACAGATTGAAAATATTTGAAAAGTTATGAAGAGAGTTGAGCGACAGGTTTTCATCCCATGAGAAAGAAGAGACTCTATTGAGCGCGTTGAGTACAACAGGGTCTATATGTTGATAGTTGTTTGCTTGAGACTGTAATTTAATTTGTGTAATTGCCTGTTTTTGATATGTTCTTCCTGACAATGGAGACAGGCAAATTATGGACGAAAAGAAACTTAAGGCACTCGCTGCTGAGCTGGCCAAAGGCATTAAAACCGAAGCCGATCTCAATGCGTTTTCTCGTATGTTGACCAAGCTCACCGTCGAAACCGCCTTGAATGCCGAGCTGACTGACCACCTCGGCCATGAAAAAAACACCCCTAAAAAAGGCTCGAATGCCCGTAACGGTTACTCGTCTAAAACGCTGCTCACTGATGATGGTGAGTTCGAGCTGAATACACCCCGTGACCGTGAAGGCTCCTTTGAGCCCCAACTGATAAAGAAAAACCAGACGCGTATCACGCAGATGGACAGCCAGATTTTATCCTTATATGCCAAAGGGATGACGACGAGGGAAATCGTCTCCACGTTCAAGGAGATGTACGATGCCGACGTGTCACCCACGCTGATATCCAAAGTCACCGATGCCGTTAAAGAGCAGGTTACCGAGTGGCAAAACCGGCCACTGGACTCACTGTATCCCATTGTTTACCTTGACTGTATCGTGGTGAAGGTGCGTCAAAATGGCAGCGTCATCAACAAGGCCGTGTTCCTTGCCCTGGGCATCAACACCGAGGGTCAGAAAGAACTTCTGGGTATGTGGCTGGCAGAAAATGAAGGGGCGAAGTTTTGGCTCAACGTATTGACTGAGCTGAAAAATCGGGGTCTTCAGGATATCCTGATTGCCTGCGTCGATGGCCTGAAAGGCTTCCCCGATGCGATAAACAGCGTCTATCCGCAAACCCACATCCAACTGTGCATTATCCACATGGTACGCAACAGCCTGAAGTACGTGTCGTGGAAAGACTACAAAGCGGTCACCAGCGGGTTGAAAACAGTGTACCAGGCCCCGACAGAGGAGGCGGCCCTGATGGCGCTGGACAAGTTCGCAGGCGTCTGGGATGAGAAATACCCGCAAATCAGCAAAAGCTGGCGTACTCACTGGGAAAATCTCAACACGTTCTTCGGCTATCCAGCGGATATCCGCAAGGCGATCTACACGACCAACGCAATCGAGTCGCTGAACAGCGTGATCCGGCAGGCGATTAAAAAGCGTAAAGTGTTCCCGACAGATGACTCGGTGAGAAAAGTGATTTATCTGGCGATCCAGGCGGCGTCGAAAAAATGGAGTATGCCGATCAAGAACTGGCGGTTGGCGATGAGTCGTTTTATTATCGAATTCGGTGACCGCTTAGACGGTCACCTTTAATACGTTGGCAGTTACACAGAATTATGGACAGGCTCCTTAATTTATCTAAACCGATAACCTACCGTATTCAAAAGACCGATGACAATAACGGTCAGTTTTATATTAACGTTTACGGTTTATAACACATAGGCGGCTGTCCATTGGATGGCCGTCAGTTTATTGATGCCCACCTGTCTGTCTGCCTGCATTTTACTCCCCCGCCATTTAACTTGAGAGCAATCATATGCAAACCTATTATGTAGAAGGTAATGTTTACTATCTAAATAACTGCGCCTAATACCGCTCCACTTTTGCCAAGCCAGGTTTATTGCCTGGGAATGGTGAAGCAGCTTTCATAAACTGGCCCACGTTTTTCAGCAGTTGCCACATCGTCCGGCAACGGTGATTACGTGTCACTGTTTCATGTAATGCCAACCACAAGAGCTCTATCCTGTTTACCCATGGTGAGTAAACAGGCTGATAAATAACAATAAACTTCGGGTTGTTCTTCAACCAGCCCAAGGTTTCTTTACTCTTGTGAATGATGTAATTATCGACAATCAGCGTAACAGTTTTGGCACTTCGGTAGGTGCTTTTCAGCTTGCGCAACAAACTAATGAATAAGCCTGAGTTTTTGTGTGTTCCACTGACATAATCAACTCTACCGGTTCCTGCATGAAGGGCTCCCGCGAGATAATGTTTTTCATTCTTACCCGGTGTCGGGATGCGTTTCTGTTGACCCTTTTTCTGCCAGTCTGCACCTATTTTAGGGTTTAAGTCGATATCCACCTCGTCTTCGTAAAAGACAGGATGTTCAGGACTGTTATTTTTCAATGCGGTATCGATAGCTGCCAGTTTCTCCTCTTTATCAGGATCTTTGATATGTAATGTCGGGGCCGCTCTGCGCCACACAATCCCAACCCTTGGCAACCAGCGACGAAGTGAGCCAGGGTGTAACGTCGAGTTAAATAACTTATTAATTTCAATCGTTAACATCTCAGTGCTCCACCGAGAGCGCAGATAACCAAAGTCCTGAGGAGAACGCTGAATGAGCAAATCAAGCATCTTCAACATTGCCTCAGTAGGCCATTTTATGGGACGTCCAGGTGAGAGACTTTTCAATCCTTCATAGCCGCATAATGTGAACAAATTGACCCATCGCCCGACAGAGGAACGGGCGGCACACAAGGTTTTGGCCACGTAAGTAGACGTTTCGCCACGGTGTAACATCAACATGGCGATAAGGCGTCTGGCATGATTTTTATCTGGTGTTTTCTGGATGATTTTTTGCATCTGGCGTCGTTCATGTCGGGGGATGGGTGCTATGATCGGCATTGCTCAGTCCGGTTGTGAGGGTTTGTGATGTTTGGCGATTGATCAGATCGCTCAAACCGGATTGAGTTCCCTTCAGTGATCTACTATTAGGCGCAGGTATTTAGATTTTTCAGTACCTCTGTCATTAAAGATGCCAGTGTTCGAGCTTGAAGTGAATATATTCACCGATAACCCGGAAATGATAGATGAAAGTCAGTTACCCGGATTTAACCGTGATGTTTTCTATAACACGATATCTTCGGCAGAAGAGTATGAATCGCATGGTCACTACGTGGATTTAAATATCATCATCATAGACAGCCAGGAAAGTGAAAAGTTGATTGATATTGCCAGCGCATCAAAAACCATCAATTTTATTCTGGTGCATCCAGACTATCATTTAACGAGGGATATTCCAGACGCGCATTTTATTCCCTGTTGGGATAATCCATCGCGTGTGTTGTATCATGCGGTCTGTGCTGCATTTTATACCGGTGTGCTTTGTAACCTGTCCAATGTTGATTGCGGTGATACGCCATGCTCCCAATAAAAACCAAACTCATTGCCGTAGTTATCATCGTCATTATTACTATTGCTTTTTTATGGCTATTGCAATCAGAAGATGACGCTCCCGAAGTCCCCCCTACAAGCAATAACACCTTTTACGTTCAATCGAACTCACCGGGGGAATGCCGGGCAATCATTACCCCGATATTGGATGGTAAAAAACCGGCACCCAGTGAAATCCCTTGCAAAGTGCAATTGAGAGCAAAGAAGTAAGCGACCCGTTTGAAAAGTGAATGCCTGCCTGTCTGAGTGGTGCAGGCTTGTACTTCGCCATTCACTATTCAGCAATCACTTTTGCCCAATAGCCAACCTACCACCATGCGCAGCCCACACGCAGCCGAGTAGTGTTGATCTGCATTGCGTTGCCAGTTGCATACGTTGATAGGTTTAAGGCGTCTAACTGGCTTACAAGCGCTGTCTCGGCCCGATCTCTGCTAAAACCTCGTTAACAAGCCATATTCCGATTCTGAGTTAGATCATAGAAGTTCTAGCTCAGCTTCAATCTCTACAGGGACATTCCATGGTAGACCCGCGACACCAATCGCAATTCGTGAATGAGAGCCTATTTCCACTCCGAAAACATCTTCAATGAGTTGAGATGCAGGGTTGATTACTTTTGGAAAATCAACAAAGCCTTGTGACGAATTCACCATACCAGAAACCCTGATCCAAGCGGCGATACGGTCCAAGTCACCTAACTCTCTTTGCAGGCTGGCAAATATGGACAGCATGGTTAAATGAGCTGCCGTTTGTGCTTCTTCGATTGAAACAGCGTCACCGACCTTACCAAATGGCCCAACAATTTGACCCTGTTGGTCAATCGGCACATGACCAGATACGAGAACTCGCTGGCGGCGCACGCGTATAAACACCGCTGGGATCTTAATCCCTGGAGGTAAAGTCCAAGGCTGCGGTAGTTCAATATTGAGTTGTGACAAACGCTCTTTGATACTCATCATGTTCCCTCATAGAAAGAGTTGGTACTGCTACGAGTTATCTAATATCACATCAATCAGCAGATTTAACGTGTCTAATTGGCGTACAAGCGCTATCTCGGCCCGATCTCTGCTAAAACCTCGTTGATAAATGGTCAACGTTAAGGCGTGAGTGTCACCACATTATCTAGGCAATCAGCGGTTAGGCTGCTGGCTGTCAACGCATCAACAGCAGTTTGCGTATCACCCGCGATCTTGAATGCAAGCGGTGTAATCAAACACCCTTCACTGGTGAAAGCTGATTGTAATGCAGCCCTGATCACATAAAGCGCAGACCCAACAGAAGTAGCTTCATCCAGCGCCCCAGAATCCCATTCAGCAGGCGTTACCAACTCGTTACGCCAACCCAATGCTTTGAGGTTTTCAAGTGTATAGGTCAGCCTAAAGAGGTCACTTTGTTGCCGTGGGTCGCCGTTGCATGAGTGCCAAACATACCCAAGATGAGATTTAAGCTTAGCCCCTATACCTTGTTTACGGCCCTTATCCAACAGCAGTTGAATATCAATCGCCACTGTTTTGGGAAAACGCTTCTGCTTTTGAGCAGTAGCCAGCCAGCGGACGATAAAAAGGTGCTCTGCCATTGGAGAAGCTACAGCACCATCCTGAACAGCGGTCTTTAACGCAACAAGCGCATAAAAAGCGAGGTGGGCAAGGTCGTGGGTAGTTTGGTCGGGAGGTGTTGCAATTGATGCCACTAAGCTGGGTAGAATTGATGCTGATGGTATCCACGCATGATGGTACTGGCAACCTCAAATGAGTGAGGGTAAGCTAAGTAAACTTGCTGATAGCTGTTAATCTATCGCCATCAGTAAATCATTCAAAATCAGATGGTTAAATAAGTATAGGTCAAAATTGAACTTTATAAAAAACCATCTAAAAACATGATTTAAATCAATGAGGATAATTTATTGACTCAGCAGGAATTTCACAACCGCCGTCAGGCGCTGTTGGCGAAGATGGCTCCGGGCAGCGCAGCGATTGTTTTCGCTGCCCCGGAAGTGGCACGCAATGCGGATTCTGAATACCCTTATCGTCAGAACAGTGATTTCTGGTATCTGACCGGTTTTAACGAGCCGGAAGCCGTGCTGATTCTGGTAAAAAGCGATGAAACTCATAATCACAGCGTCCTGTTCAACCGGGTACGCGATCTGACGGCAGAAATCTGGTTTGGCCGCCGTTTAGGGCAAGAGGCCGCGCCAGCAAAGCTGGGCGTGGATCGCGCCTTGGCATTCAATGAGATCAACGAGCAGTTGCACCTGTTGCTCAACGGCCTGGACGTGGTGTATCACGCACAGGGGCAATATGCTTATGCGGATGAAATCCTGTTTGCTGCGCTGGATAAGTTGCGTAAGGGCTTTCGTCAGAACCTGCAAGCTCCGGCGACCATGACCGATTACCGCCCGTGGCTGCATGAGATGCGCCTGTTCAAATCGCCGGAAGAAGTGGCCGCTATGCGCCGTGCCGGTGAGATCAGCGCGCTGGCCCATACCCGCGCGATGGAAAAATGCCGCCCAGGGATGTTCGAATATCAGTTGGAAGCAGAAATCCTGCACGAACTCGGCCGTCTCGGCGCGCGTTATCCTTCTTACAACACCATCGTCGGCAGCGGTGAGAATGCATGTATCCTGCATTACACCGAAAACGAATGCGCAATGCGCAATGGCGATCTGGTGCTGATTGACGCGGGTTGTGAATATCGTAGTTATGCCGGTGATATCACCCGCACCTTCCCGGTCAACGGTAAGTTCAGCAAGCCGCAGCGTGCGGTGTATGACATCGTGCTGGCGTCGATCAACCGCGGCTTGGAGATATTTAAACCGGGGATCAGCATCCGCGAGGTGAACGATCAGGTGGTGCGCATCATGATCGCTGGCCTGGTTGAACTGGGCGTGTTGAAAGGTGAGGTGGATCAGCTGTTTGCCGAACAGGCGCATCGCCCGTTCTTTATGCATGGCCTGAGCCACTGGCTGGGGCTGGATGTGCATGACGTTGGTCACTACGGCTCCCCGAGCCGCGATCGTATTCTGGAACCGGGAATGGTGCTGACGATCGAGCCTGGCCTGTATATCGCACCGGATGCCGACGTGCCGCAGGAATACCGTGGCATTGGTATCCGTATCGAAGATGACATTCTGATTACCAAAGACGGCAATGAAAACCTCACTGCCAGCGTAGTGAAGGATCCTGACGCGATCGAAGCCCTGATGGCGGCGGCGAGATAGCATGAGCATTATTATTGTTGGCGGCGGGATGGCGGGCGCAACGCTGGCGTTGGCGATTTCATCCCTGACTCAGGGCAAGGTGGCGATCGATCTGGTTGAGGCAACTTGGCCCGAAGATGGTGCTCATCCTGGTTTCGATGCCCGAGCCATCGCTCTGGCGCAGGGAACCTGCCAGCAGTTAGCGCGTATTGGTATCTGGCCCGCGCTGCGCGACTGCGCCACGGCGATTACCCATGTGCACGTCAGCGATCGCGGCCATGCCGGGTTTGTGAATCTGCATGCGCAGGATTATCAGGTTGACGCGCTGGGGCAGGTGATTGAACTGCACGATGCCGGGCAGCGGCTGTTTGCGCTGCTGGCGAAAGCGCCAGGCGTCACCTTGCATTGCCCGGCTAAAGTGGTCGATGTGCTGCGTACCGTTACCCATGCTGAAGTGCTGTTGGATAATGGGCGGCGCTTAAGCGGGCAACTGTTGGTGGCGGCGGATGGTTCACGCTCGGCATTGGCGCAGGCCTGTAATATACAGTGGCAGCAACGTGATTATCCGCAGTTTGCGACCATCGCCAACGTCACTACCGCACAAGCGCCGCAGGGGCGAGCCTTTGAGCGCTTTACCCGTTTCGGGCCGCTGGCGCTGTTGCCGATGTCGCAGGGGCGCAGTTCGCTGGTCTGGTGTCATGCCAGAGCAGATCGGGCGCAGGTGGATAGCTGGGACGATGCGCGTTTCCTTAGGGAACTACAGCAGGCGTTCGGCTGGCGGTTGGGAAAAATACTGCAAGTGGGCCAGCGCCACAGTTATCTTTTAAGTCTATTGATGGCGAACCAGCATGTCAGCCACCGCTTGGCGCTGGTGGGGAACGCGGCGCAGACGCTGCACCCGATCGCCGGGCAAGGTTTCAACTTGGGCCTGCGCGACGTGATGTCGTTGGCAGAAACGCTGGCAGCAGCGGCACAGGCCGGTGAAGATCTGGGGGCTTATGAGCTATTGAGCCGTTATCAGCAGCGGCGGCAGCAGGATCAGCAGGCGACCATTGGCGTAACCGACGGTTTGATCCGCTTGTTTGCCAACGACTATGCTCCGCTGGTTGCCGGGCGTAATCTGGGGCTGATGGCGATGGAGCAGTTACCGGCGGTGCGTGACGCTTTCGCCAAACGCACCTTGGGCTGGGTTGAGCGCTAAATTTCCCGTTTTTGGGCGTCCGCTAATTTAAGGAATTAAAGCAGCATGCAATCGTTTGATGTGATTATCGCCGGTGGCGGTATGGTCGGGTTGGCGCTGGCCTGCGGTTTGCAGGGCAGTGGCCTGCGCGTGGCGGTGCTGGAACAGCGGCAGCCGGAAAACTCGCCGTTGCAGGAGCTTCCGGCGCTGCGCGTCTCCGCCATTAATGCTGCCAGCGAGCGCCTGCTGCAACAGATTGGCGTGTGGGATGACATTCTCAACCTGCGCGCCAGCGCGTATAACGCGATGGAAGTGTGGGATCGCGACAGCTTCGGCAAGATCGCCTTCCGGGGCGATGAATGTGGTTTCAGCCATTTGGGCCATATTATTGAAAATGAGGTTATCCAGCAGGCGTTGTGGAAAAAGGCACAAGCGCTGGCCGAGGTAACGCTGATCGCCCCTGCGGCGTTGAAACAGGTGGCCTGGGGCGAGAATGACGCCTTTATCACGCTGGAAGATGGCCGGATGTTGACCGCCCGCTTGCTGGTGGGTGCCGATGGCGCCAATTCCTGGCTGCGCCAGCATGCCGATATCCCGCTGACCTTCTGGGATTACCGCCACAGCGCACTGGTGGCCACTATCCGCACAGAAGAACCACATTTTGCCACGGCGCGCCAGATTTTCCACGGCGACGGTATTCTGGCCTTCCTGCCATTTAACGATCCGCATCTGAGCTCAATTGTCTGGTCGGTAGCACCAGAAGCAGCCGAACGGCTAAAGCAGCTTGAACCAACAGCGTTTAACCGCGAACTGGCCATGACCTTCGATATGCGTTTGGGCAACTGCGTGCTGGAAAGTGAACGCCTGACCTTCCCGCTCACCGGGCGTTATGCCCGCAGCTTCGCCGCCCATCGTCTGGCGCTGGTGGGGGATGCGGCGCACACCGTGCATCCGCTGGCAGGGCAAGGGGTGAATCTGGGCTTTATGGATGCCGCCGAACTGATATCCGAACTTAAACGCCTGCAACGTCAGGGTAAAGACATCGGTCAACACCTGTATCTGCGCCGCTATGAGCGCCGTCGCAAACATGGTGCAGCGGTGATGTTGGCCAGTATGCAAGGGTTCCGCGAACTGTTTGCCGGTAATAACCCAGCTAAAAAGTTACTGCGCGACGTTGGATTGCGCTTGGCAGACAGCCTGCCGGGCGTGAAGCCCAAGCTGGTACGCCAGGCGATGGGCCTGAATGATTTGCCCGAGTGGTTGGTTTAATTTCTGTACCGAGGCCAGATTCCTGGCCTCTTCGTATTTCCCCCGCATTAAAATTTGTCCGGTCAGATAGCCATTGCTTTCTTTTATCTCCCCTTCATTTGAAAAATTCTAATTTCGGTTACTTTTTACCATTACTTTTTCTAATCTCATGGTTGGCAATGAAAAACCAAAACCCTCCGGCTGACCGCCTGTTTGTTACATAACTTCGGATTTATACCGCTTTAATTGTGTCTTTTGTGCCTTTAAGCGCAGTTTTCCAGTGTAAAACTCTGCACACTAGCGTGGCAATTTACGGAGCTTGAACGATGTTGAGTATATTTTAACTTATGGTTAACGCGTTCGTTCGGTGGTAAGTTCAAGGTCAAGGTATCGTTTGCGTCGTGCTGGTTTGCTGCTTATGCCAGCACGGCAATGTGTATTGAGCAGTCAGCGTGCGCCACGCAATCAGGCCCGTAAGACGTTCCACGAGCCACACCTGCCTCATTGCGTAGCAACACCCTGTCTTCGGCTTTTTGAGTGGAAAGAGGGAAAAGATGACAAAGCAAACCCCACTGTACGATCAGCACGTGGCGTGCGGTGCGCGCATGGTCGATTTTCATGGCTGGATGATGCCGCTGCATTACGGCTCTCAGCTTGATGAGCACCACCGGGTGCGCCAGGATGCGGGCATGTTTGATGTTTCCCACATGACCATTGTGGATCTGCACGGTGCCCGCACTCGCGAATTTCTGCGTTATCTGCTGGCGAATGATGTCGCCAAACTCACTCAATCGGGCAAAGCGCTGTATAGCGGCATGCTGAATGCGTCCGGCGGCGTGATTGACGATCTGATCGTTTACTTCTTCACCGAAGATTATTTCCGCCTGGTGGTGAATTCCGCCACGCGTGACAAAGACTTAGCCTGGATCGAACAACATGCTGCGCCCTACGGCGTTGAACTGACGGTGCGTGACGATCTGGCGCTGATCGCGGTGCAAGGCCCGCAGGCCAAAGAGCGTGCCGCCACCTTATTTACCCCGCAGCAAAAGCAGGCTGTGGAAGGCATGAAGCCCTTCTTTGGTGTGCAGGCTGGGGATCTGTTTATCGCCACCACCGGTTACACCGGTGAAGCGGGCTATGAAATTGCCCTGCCAAAAGAGCGGGCGGTCGATTTTTGGCAGCAACTGCTGGCCGCTGGCGTCAAGCCCGCCGGGCTGGGGGCGCGTGATACTCTGCGCCTGGAAGCCGGTATGAACCTGTACGGGCAGGAAATGGACGAGGGGATCTCGCCGCTGGCCGCCAATATGGGTTGGACTATCGCCTGGGCACCGCAGGATCGCCAGTTTATCGGCCGTGCAGCGTTGGAACAGCAGCGTGAGCAGGGCACTGAACAGCTGGTTGGTTTGATCATGACGGAAAAAGGCGTGTTACGTAATGAATTGCCAGTACGTTTCACCGATGCAGCCGGTCTGGTGCATGAAGGTGTGATTACCAGCGGCTCCTTCTCACCGACCTTGGGCTATAGTATTGCGTTGGCGCGTGTGCCTGCCGGTATCGGCGAGCAGGCGGTGGTACAGATCCGTAACCGGGAAATGCCAGTAAAAGTGACTAAACCTGGTTTTGTGCGCGCCGGTAAGTCCCTGATCAATTAGTTTCTATTTTTTGAAGGAGTAGCAGGTCAATGAGCAATGTGCCAACAGAACTGAAATACGCCGCATCCCATGAGTGGGTGCGTGATGAAGGCAACGGCGAATACGTGGTGGGGATCACCGAACACGCGCAGGAGCTGCTGGGCGATATGGTATTTGTCGATCTGCCGGAAGTGGGCGCCACCGTTTCTGCCGGTGATGATTGTGCCGTCGCGGAGTCCGTGAAGGCCGCTTCGGATATTTATGCGCCAATCAGCGGTGAAGTCATTGCCGTCAATGGCGATCTGGAAGCCTCCCCGGAACTGGTCAACAGCGAGCCGTATGGCGATGGCTGGTTGTTCCGCATCAAGGCTTCTGACGCAGCAGAGTTAGACGATCTGCTGGATGCCGATGCATACCAGGCTTCTATCGACGAGTAATAAGTTCAACGCCCCGCATGTGACTCCACAAGGGGCGTTTTGCAGTTCAGGCTAGATCCCGTACCCCGCAAGCATTCAGGAATTCGTAGCAATGACCCAGACACTCAGCCAACTTGAACACAGCGAAGCGTTTATCGAACGCCACATTGGCCCTTCTGCGCAGCAACAGCAGCAGATGCTGGATGCAGTGGGCGCACGCACGCTCAGCGCGCTTATCCAACAGATTGTGCCAGCAGACATTCAACTGCCTGGGCCACCGCCGGTGGGCGATGCGGTCACTGAACATCAGGCATTGGCCGAGCTGAAGGCGATTGCGGCGCAGAATCAGCGCTACAAATCCTATATCGGTATGGGCTATAGCGCGGTGCTGACGCCGCCGGTGATCCTGCGCAATATGCTGGAGAACCCAGGCTGGTACACCGCTTATACCCCTTATCAGCCGGAAGTATCGCAGGGCCGTCTGGAGGCGTTGCTCAATTTCCAGACTGTGACGCTCGATCTTACCGGGCTGGATCTGGCTTCCGCCTCGTTGCTGGATGAAGCGACGGCCGCCGCAGAATCAATGGCGCTGGCGAAACGCGCCAGCAAGCTGAAAGACGCTAACCGTTTCTTTGTGGCTGACGACGTGCACCCGCAAACGCTGGACGTGGTGCGCACTCGTGCCGAAACCTTCGGTTTTGAAGTGATCGTCGATAAACCGGCGAAAGTGCTGGAGCTGCAAGGCGTGTTCGGCGTGCTGCTGCAACAGGTGGGCACGACCGGGGAACTGCACGATTACAGCGCTCTGCTGGCTGAATTGAAGAACCGCAAAATTATTACCAGCATGGCGGCCGATATCATGGCGCTGGTGCTGTTGACTGCCCCAGGCAAACAAGGTGCGGACGTGGTGTTCGGCTCTGCACAGCGCTTTGGCGTGCCGATGGGCTACGGTGGCCCACATGCGGCGTTTTTCGCCTGCCGTGATGAATTCAAACGCTCCATGCCGGGCCGGATCATCGGTGTTTCCCGCGACGCTGCCGGTAACACCGCGCTGCGCATGGCGATGCAGACCCGCGAGCAACATATTCGCCGCGAAAAGGCTAACTCGAATATCTGTACCTCGCAGGTGCTGCTAGCCAATATCGCCAGTCTGTATGCGGTGTATCATGGCCCGCAGGGTTTGCAGCGTATCGCCGGGCGCATCCATCGCCTGACCGATATTCTGGCCGCTGGCTTGCAACAAGCCGGTCTGCAACTGCGCCATAAAACCTGGTTCGATACTCTGACCGTGGAAGTGAAAGACAAGGCGGCGGTGCTGGAGCGTGCGCTGAGTTTTGGCATCAACCTGCGCACCGACATTCGCGGCGCAGTGGGCATCACGCTGGATGAAGCCACCTCGCGCGAAGACGTGCAGGCGCTGTTTGCGGTGTTGGCGGGGGATAACCATGATCTGGATATCGATGCGTTGGACGCGGCAGTCAGCAACGGTAGCTCATCAATCCCGGCGGCGATGCTGCGTAAAGATCCGATCCTCACCCATCCGGTATTCAACCGTTACCACAGCGAAACTGAGATGATGCGCTATATGCATCGCCTGGAGCGCAAAGATCTGGCGCTGAATCAGGCGATGATCCCGCTGGGCTCCTGCACCATGAAGCTGAATGCCGCGGCGGAAATGATCCCGATCACCTGGCCTGAATTTGCCGAACTGCACCCGTTCTGCCCGCCAGAGCAGGCAGCCGGTTATCAGCAGATGATTGGTCAACTCTCGCAATGGCTGGTGCAACTGACCGGCTACGATGCGGTATGCATGCAGCCGAACTCCGGCGCGCAGGGTGAATATGCCGGTTTACTGGCGATCCGCCGTTATCACGCAAGCCGTAACGAAGCGGGCCGTCATATCTGCCTGATCCCAAGTTCCGCGCACGGCACTAACCCGGCTTCTGCCCAGATGGCGGGTATGAGCGTGGTGGTGGTGGCCTGTGACAAGAATGGCAACATCGATCTGCACGATTTGCGGCTGAAGGCCGAGCAAGCAGGGGACGAACTCTCCTGCATCATGGTGACCTACCCATCGACCCACGGCGTGTATGAAGAAACCATCCGCGAAGTGTGCCAGATCGTGCATCAGTTCGGCGGCCAGGTGTATCTCGATGGCGCCAACATGAATGCCCAGGTGGGGATTACCACGCCGGGCTATATCGGTGCTGATGTCTCACACCTCAACCTGCATAAAACCTTCTGTATCCCACACGGCGGCGGCGGTCCAGGTATGGGGCCGATCGGTGTCAAAGCACACTTGGCCCCGTTCGTTCCTGGCCACAGCGTGGTGCAGATCGACGGCGTGACCACGCAGCAGGGCGCAGTCTCTGCCGCACCGTTCGGCAGTGCCTCGATTCTACCGATCAGCTGGATGTACATTCGCATGATGGGGGCGGAAGGACTGAAGCAGGCCAGCCAGGTGGCGATCCTGAACGCCAACTACATCGCGACCCGCCTGAAAGAGGCTTATCCGGTGCTGTATACCGGCCGCGATCACCGCGTGGCGCACGAATGTATTCTGGATATCCGTCCGCTGAAGGAAGAAACCGGCATCAGCGAAATGGATATCGCCAAACGCCTGATCGACTACGGCTTCCATGCACCAACCATGTCGTTCCCGGTTGCGGGCACGCTGATGGTGGAGCCGACCGAGTCGGAAAGCAAAGTGGAGCTGGATCGCTTTATTGATGCGATGCTGGCGATTCGCGGCGAGATTGACCGAGTGCATAAAGGCGAATGGCCGCTGGCAGATAACCCGCTGGTTAACGCGCCGCACATTCAGGCCGAACTGGTCAGCGACTGGCAGCATGCTTACAGCCGTGAACTGGCGGTATTCCCTGTTGCCGGTGTACGTGAGAACAAGTACTGGCCGAGCGTGAAGCGCCTTGATGATGTTTATGGCGATCGCAATCTGTTCTGCTCTTGCGTGCCGATGAGCGAATACCAATAACACGATCCGTCAAATGAACGAGCGAGGGGCACTGCATGATGCGGTGTCCCTTTTTTATTGCCGCATGTCGGTATTGGCTTAAAGAGCAAGGAGCAAATATGACGAAAGTGGTATTAGTCACCGGCGCCAGCCGTGGCATAGGCCGCGCGACGGCATTATTACTGGCCCAGAGAGGTTATGCGGTCGGCGTGAACTATCTGCAAGATCACGCTGCGGCGGAGCAGGTCGTCGCGCAGATCCGTGAGCAAGGTGGCAAGGCGCTGGCGCTACAGGCCAATATTGCCGAGGAAGACGAGGTAGTGGCGATGTTTTCTGCCTTGGAACAGGCGCTTGGCCCCATAGATGCACTGGTGAATAACGCCGGTATTCTGTTCCAACAGACAGGGATTGAGCAACTCACCGCCGAGCGTATCAATAAGGTGCTAACCACCAACGTCACCGGGTATTTTCTCTGCTGTCGCGAAGCGGTAAAACGTATGGCGCTACGGCATGGCGGGCGGGGCGGGGCGATCGTCAACGTTTCCTCTGCTGCGGCACGTTTGGGATCTCCGTGGGAGTATATCGACTATGCGGCGTCGAAAGGGGCGGTGGATACGCTGACCACCGGTTTGGCGCTGGAAGTGGCGGCGCAGGGGATCCGCGTCAACGGCGTGCGGCCGGGTTGTATCTATACCGAGATGCATGCCAGCGGCGGTGAACCGGGGCGGGTGGATCGCGTTAAAACGGCGTTGCCGATGCAGCGCGGCGGCCAACCGGAAGAGGTGGCCGAAGCGATTGCCTGGCTGCTTTCCGATGCGGCCTCTTACGTGACCGGCAGCTTTATTGAGGCCTCCGGCGGGCGCTGAATCAGCAAGGGCACCATCGGTGCCCTTGTCTATTATTTTAACCAGCCTTTGCGCTGCGCATCCTGTAAATGTTGGTGCAGATGCTTCCACAACTCTGGATGGATATCGGCAATCATCGCATTGCGCGCCAGCACCTGTTCCAGACTGATGTCGTTCTCTACCCAGCTTTGGCCTTTATTATGCAGGTTCATCAGCATTGGCAGGCTGCGATCCAACACCAGCGCAAAGCGGGCATCGGCGCTTTCGCCGTCTTCATATTCCTGCCACAACGCGGTGAAAGACTCACGCTGAGGCTCCGGCAGTAAGCCAAACAGGCGTTTCGCTGCCGCCACTTCCTGATCGTGGATCGCTGCACGTGCAGCCAGATCGTAAACCATCACATCACCGGCATCGATTTCGACGATGTCGTGCAGCAGGGCCATCTGGATCACGCGCTGAATATCGACCTCTGCACTGGCATAAGGGGCCAGGCTTAAGGCCGCAATGGCAAAATGCCAACTGTGTTCGGCCGAGTTTTCCTGCCGTTGACTGCCCAGCACTTTGGTACGGCGCTGAACATCTTTCAGTTTGTCGATTTCCATCAGGAATTGGATGACTTGAGTCATGGAGCCAAAATCTAAGGCGGGTACAGCGGATGACATGGGGCGAACCTCGAGGTTAGTAGCGGGAAAAACCCGCTGATTGTAGCTCAGCGTGCCGATAATTTCGACGCTTGTGCGGTGTTACAAGCGTTCACAGTTTTATTTTAGCGTACACGTGTACACTGAAATTATTCTCAGTTAAGCTCTTTTGCGATAATTTCAAACAATATTGGCTGCTTTGAGGGTTTGCGCATTATGGGTAAAGCGGATGAAATAAAGACCGAGTCTGATAAGCTGGCTGGCACGGTTTATCCATGGGCTGAAGAGATTGCGAACAGCATCAGCCACGGCATTGGGTTGGTTCTGGGGATTGTCGGTTTGGTGCTGTTGCTGGTTCAGGCGGTGAACACCGGTGCTGATGTGACCGCCATCACCAGCTACAGCCTGTATGGCGGCAGCATGATTCTGCTGTTCCTGGCTTCCACCCTGTATCACGCCATTCCCCATCAAAAGGCCAAACACTGGCTGAAAAAATTCGACCACTGCGCCATTTATCTGCTGATTGCCGGAACCTATACGCCTTTCCTGCTGGTGGGGTTGGACTCACCGTTAGCGAAAGGGTTGATGGTGGTGATCTGGGGGCTGGCGCTGTTCGGCGTGATCTTCAAACTGGCATTTGCGCACCGCTTTGAGGTGCTGTCGCTGGTGACCTATCTGACCATGGGCTGGCTGTCGCTGATCGTGATCTATCAGCTGGCTACCCGGCTGGCGATCGGCGGCGTAACCCTGCTGGCCGTCGGTGGTGTGGTGTATACGCTGGGGGTAATTTTCTATGCCTCGAAGCGTTTTCGCTTCGGCCACGCCATCTGGCACGGTTTTGTGCTCGGTGGTAGCCTGTGCCATTTCTTGGCGATTTACCTGTACGTCTAAGCCAAAGTGCCGCAGGTATTGTACCTGCGGCTGATTCAGTTACTTTTCTTCCGCCAACGAGTACGGCAACGGTTTGATAGCCAACTGGCTGCCCGCTTCTTCCCGCACGCGCAATACGCTATCGGCATCCAGATCGTTATTCAGTATCGCCTGCACCCACAGCGTGCCGTTATCCAACGCGCTTGCCGCTAAAACGGTGCCGGTACGCCGCCAATTTTCGCCCAGTTGCAGTTCCAGATCTTCACCTGCCACCGGTACTCGCTCAGCATTGCCTTCCAGCCAATACAGAGCGCGCTTGTTGGCACCGCGGAACTTGGCGCGTGCTACCATTTCCTGCCCGGTATAACAGCCTTTGCTGAAGCTGATGCCTGCCAGCGCCTGTAGGTTGGTGGCCTGCGGCACCAACTGCGCGCTGTTGGCTGCGTCAATTACCGGGTAACCCGCTTCTATATCCAGCGCCAGCCACTGTTGGCTGTTGTTCAACGCGGCATTGCCATCAAGTTTGGCGCTAAGCTGACCCGCGATTTCTGCACTGGTGATCAGCAGAAACCGTTCTGCCGGCAGGGCAAAGTGCAGTAAGGTGGTATCCCCATTTTGCACTACCTGCTGCTCTGCATCCGGCAGGGTCGTGAATATTTCCGCCAGTGCAGCTCGTGCCTGCAAACCCGCCACGCCCAGCAGCACGGCATCATTATCCGCTGCGATGGTCACTTTGGAGAATACGGCGTATTTCTTGATCTCCGCCAACTGGCTATCCAGCACGCTGCGGCGCTCCAGATAGGCAAAGCCTTCACCGTAATGGAACAGACGCAGGTTGCTCCACATCTTGCCTTTGGCATCGCAATGGCCGCACAGCACATGTTGATCGGCCGCCAGTTTATCGATATCGGCCGTCACCTGGCCCTGAAGGTATTTCACCGTATCCGGCCCGTTAAGCCGCACCAGCGCCCAATCTTCTAACGAGATCAGCGTCAGTGGCAGTTGGGCAGAGGCGGAGGGTTGACGAGGTGGAAAAGGAATATTGAACGCCATAATGAGTTCCTGCTTCATGTACACAAAATAATTCGAGTTGCTTGTAGGCGGCAAGCACTGGAGACCCCAGGAGCATAGTCCACTATGTGACTGGGGCGACAGAGCGTAGCCAACACCCAAGCAACTTGAAGTGTGAAGTGTATATTCAGATTGCCTGAAAGGGTTAACAGCATGGTAAAAGAGGTGGCTCTGTTTGCAAACAGTTATTACGACGCAGTGCTTTTTTTGACATTTTTGCGCTTTAGATCGGAGAACTGCCTTTCCGGCGAGTATGTCAAATTGTTACCCTATATACTTACGGCCAACGATAACTCTTCGTGAACCGATGGAATTATATTGCGCGCGTGTTGCCATACAGAGTGTCGGTTGAACCCTGCGTTGGCAAAACATGCCGAAAAGAGGTTAGTCATAACAACATGGATATTAATAACAAAGCACGCATTCACTGGGCCTGTCGCCGTGGGATGCGTGAGCTGGACATTTCGATCATGCCGTTCTTCGAGTACGAATACGATACGTTGAACGACGAAGACAAAGCACTGTTTATTCGCCTGCTAGAGAATGACGATCCCGATTTATTCAACTGGCTGATGAATCATGGCGCTCCGCAGGACAAAGAACTGCAGAGAATGGTCTCCCTGATCCAAACGCGAAATAAAGACCGTGGCCCAGTGGCGTTGTGATGTCCGCATTTCCTGGCGTACCCAGTTATTCTCGCTGCTGACCCATGGCGCACTGATACTCCTGATCCTGATCTCGCCTTGGCCAGAAGGCTATGGCCCGGTCTGGCTGGTGTTGCTGACGCTGGTGGTATTTGAATGCATTCGTAGCCAGAAGCGCATTGGATCCAGGCAGGGAGAGCTGCGGTGGCTGGCGGAGCGGCGGGTTGAGTGGCGTGGTCAAGAATGGCTGATGCTGAAAAAGCCCTGGATGCCGGGGTTTGGTGTTTTGCTGACGTTACAACAGGTTAACGGCAAGAAACGCCATCGGCTGTGGCTGGCTTCAGACTGCCTGAGCAAGTCTGAATGGCGCCATCTGCGCCAGTTGTTGCTGTCTGCGCAATCCGCTGAGAGCGAGAGCCAATAATGAAACCGCTGCTCTGGCTGGTGGAAGATGAGCCCAGCATTGCTGATACGCTGATTTATACCTTAGAGAGCGAAGGTTTCCAGGTGCGTTGGTTTGAACGCGGTGAACCCGCGTTGTTGGCTTTGCAGCAAGGGGCACCGGCGTTGGCGATCCTCGACGTCGGCCTGCCCGATATCAATGGTTTTGAACTTTGCCGTCGGCTGTTGGCGCAGGCGGCAGATTTACCCATTCTGTTCCTTACCGCGCGCAGCGATGAGGTCGATCGTCTGATTGGCTTGGAAATTGGTGCCGATGACTATGTCGCCAAACCCTTTTCCCCGCGTGAAGTCAGCGCCCGCGTCAGGACCATCCTGCGGCGGCTGCAAAAGCAACAGCGCTTGCAACAGCCTGCCTTGTATCAGTTTGGTGCTTTTACCCTCGACGAAGAGGGCGCGGCTATCTGCTATCACCACCAACCGTTACCGCTGACCCGCTACGAATTCCTGCTGCTGAAAACCTTGCTGTTGGCACCAGGGCGGGTGTTTTCGCGTCAGCAACTGATGGACAGCGTTTGGGCGCAGGCGGAAGAGAGCCTGGATCGCACCGTCGATACCCATATTAAAACGCTGCGCGCCAAACTGCGGGTGATTGATGCCGGGGAACCGCCGATCCATACCCATCGCGGGTTGGGCTACAGCGTGAGCCGCCAGCCATGAGGATCGGCCTGCGCCTGCTGTTAGGGTATTTCCTGATTGTGGCGGTGGCCGGTTATTTCGTCTTGAGCATTTTCGTGCAGGAAGTGAAACCGGGGGTACGGCGCGCCACTGAAGGCACGCTGGTGGATACTGCTAATTTGCTGGCGCAGATCGCACGCTTGGATATGAAACGCGGCGATGCCGCTTACGGCCAACTGGCGCAGGCGTTTGCCCAGCTTAATCAGCGGCCGATTGGTGCCAATATTGCCGGGATCCGCAAAGATCGTAATGAATACCGCGTTTATCTGACCGATAGCCGTGGCAAGGTGATTTTTGATTCCGGCGGCCAGGCTTTGGGGCAGGATTACTCGCGCTGGAATGACGTTTATCTAACGCTGCGCGGCCAGTACGGTGCCCGCAGTACGCGCATGATCGCGGATGATGAAAACAGCTCGGTGATGTACGTGGCCGCTCCGGTGATCGAGCAGGGGCAGATTATTGGCGTGCTGAGCGTCGGCAAACCGAACAGCAGCATGACGCCGGTTATCCGGCGCAGCGAGCGGCGGATCCTGCTGGCGGGGGCGGTGCTGCTGGGGATTGCTCTAGCTATTGGATTGGGGTTTGTCTGGTGGATTAACCGCTCGATTAACCGCCTAGTACGCTACGCCAACGGTGTGGCGCAAGGCGACGCCGTTCCGCTGCCGCACATGGGCAGCATTGAGTTGACACAGTTAGCGCGGGCGTTGGAAAGCATGCGCATGAAGCTGGAAGGCAAAGCCTATATCGAGCAATACGTACATACCTTGACCCATGAATTGAAAAGCCCGCTGGCGGCGATTCGCGGTGCGGCCGAACTGTTGCAGGAAATGCCACCACCGGCAACGGCCAAACGTTTTCTGACCAACATCGAACAGCAGAGCGCCCGCATCCAGCAATTGGTCGATAAACTGCTGGTTCAGGCACGATTGGAAAGCCGACCGGGCCTTGAGTTGACTCTGGTGGCATTAGAGCCGTTATTGCGGCAGGTGATTGCTGGCAAAGAGGCACAGGCCGCACAGCGCGGTGTCACGCTCCGCGTTGGGGAACTGGCCGAAACCACTCTGACTGGCGATGCTTTTCTGCTTAGCCAAGCGTTGAGCAACCTGCTGGATAATGCACTGGATTTTACCCCGGCGGGTGGAACCATCAGCATTCAAGGGGCGCGGTTGGAACAGCACTACCAGATCACCGTCAGCGATACCGGCAGCGGTATCCCAGATTACGCGCTGGACAAGGTGTTCGAACGTTTTTATTCGCTGGCACGCGCAGATAAACCCAAAAGCAGCGGCCTGGGGCTGAACTTTGTGCAGGAAGTGGCGCGCCTGCACCGTGGCACCATCCGTTTGCACAACCGGCAACCGCATGGGGTGGCGGCAATTTTCACTTTATCAGTCTGACTTCACCTTCCCTTCACATAACCACATTCTGTTTTCACTTGCCGGTTTTATCGTTGCGTCATTACCTACAAGGAGCACGCAGCGATGTTTAAATCGGTATTGTTTTGGAAAATAACCACCCTGTTAGGATTGATGATCCTGATGATGATCCCCGTAGCACAACTGATGGATGTGGTGCAGGAGCGCAGCGGCTATCGCCAGAGCGTGGTTGGGCAGGTGAGCGAAAGCACCAGCCGGGCACAGCGGATCCTCGGGCCGTTGATTGTTATCCCCTATACCCTGCGGGAAGAGAAGAAAGATGATAAAGGGGAAGTTTATGTACAGGTGAGCCGCCATCAGCGCTTTGTGTTGCCGGAATCATTGCTGGTGGATGGCAAGCCAAATGTTGAAGTCCGCAAGCTAGGGATCTATCAGACGCAGGTTTATCAGGGGCCACTGAAGTTTCAGGTAAAATTTGCTCAACCCGAGCTGGAAGATTTGCAAAGCAGCAATGTGACCATCGGTCAGCCATTCTTGCTGGTGTCACTGAGCGATTCACGGGGTATCAAGAGTATTTCAACATTGAACGGCGTGCAGCAGCAGGCGGCGTTTGAACCTGGCACGCTGGTGAGCGAACTTTCTCAGGGCATTCATGCGCCGTTGGCGCTGGAGTCTTTGCAACAACACGGGTTAGAGGCGGATTTCACGCTGACTCTGGCTGGCACCAGCAGTCTGTCATTGGTGCCGCTGGGGCGCAGTTCTGAACTGGTATTGCAGAGTAACTGGCCGCATCCGAATTTCCTCGGCAATTTCCTACCCGATGAACGTAAAGTGACGGAGAACGGTTTTACCGCCCGCTGGCGCAGCACCTGGTTTGCCAACAATATCAACAGTGCGTTTCTCTATGATAACGGCATGATCGACGAGGAGAAATTGCCTACGTTTACCACCAGCCTGATCGAACCGGTGGATCACTATCAACTGACCGAGCGCGCGGTGAAGTATGCGGTGTTGTTCCTCGGGCTGACGTTTATGGCGTTCTTCCTATTCGAAACCTTGACCGGGCTGCGGGTGCATCCGATTCAGTACCTGCTGGTGGGGGCCGCGCTGGTGTTGTTCTACCTGATTCTGCTGGCCTTCTCGGAACATCTTGGCTTTGATATCGCCTATTTGCTGGCAAGCCTGGCTTGCAGCGGGCTGATTGCTTTCTACTTGAGTGCGGTGCTGCGCAGCAAGTTGCGCGGTGCGCTGTTCGCCGCCAGTCTGTTGTTGCTGTATGGCGTGCTGTACCTGCTGTTGCAGTCGGAAGATAACGCGCTGGTGCTAGGGTCGGTACTGCTGTTTGTCGTTCTGGCGGGCATCATGTTGCTGACGCGTAAGCTGGACTGGTATCAGGTGGCCGATGCGGCGCGGCTGAAAGGGAATGCTGTTACGGCAGAAGCGACAGTAGAAACTGGCGAAACACCGGCCAGCAATGGTGAGGGTCGTTTTAGGTTGTGGAAGTAATGTTTCTTCTGGGCGCATAGTGTGCGCCCATTGATCTTACAGTAGCGGCTCCATCTCCAGCAGGATCTGTTCGCACCACTGTTGCAGGCGATCTTCGCTCAGGTCGTACTGATTCACCTCATCCAGCGCCAGGCCGACAAAGTGTTTGCCGTCGGCGCAGAGGGGTTTCGGGCTGGTGAATTCAAAGCCTTCGGTCGGCCAGAAACCGATAAACTGCACGCCGAGCGGGGCCAGACGATCGTGCAGCATCCCCAGCGCATCGAGGAACCATTCGCCGTAGCCTAACTGATCGCCCATCCCGTACATGGCAACAATCTTGCCTTGCAGGTCAAGCTCACCCAGTTGCGGCCAGATGGCCTCCCAGTCCTCTTGCAGTTCGCCGAAATCCCAGGTAGGAATACCAAGGATCAGGATGGAGTAATCTTCCATCAGCTTGGGGGAAACGTCTTTCAGGTTGTGCAGGTCGACCAGGTCTTCACCCAGAATCTCACGGATTTTTTCTGCTGCCATTTCGGTGTAGCAGGTGCTGGAGCCGTAAAACAGACCAATCTTCATGTATAAACCGTTATATAACCGTAGCGAGAATGACCAGGAGTGTACCAGATTTGTGCTGGCTTCAGGCATAATGCCGGGGCATAAACGTAACAAGAGAGAGGAGCCGATGCGACAGCAAGAAAGTGCGCTGATTGAGCAATTCCTGGATGCGCTATGGCTTGAACGCAATCTGGCGGAGAATACGCTGGCTTCTTACCGGCTGGATTTGCAGGCGTTGGCAGGCTGGCTTGAGCACCATAACAGCAGCCTGTTGCAGGCCGAAGCGCTGGACTTGCAGGCGTTTCTCGCCGAGCGGGTTGAGGGGGGATATAAGGCCACCAGCTCTGCCCGTCTGTTGAGCGCGATGCGCCGTTTATTCCAATATTTTTACCGTGAAAAGCTGCGGGAAGACGATCCTACCGCGCTGCTAGCCTCACCCAAGCTGCCGCAGCGGCTGCCGAAAGATTTGAGCGAAGCGCAGGTTGAAGCACTGCTACAGGCACCCTGCGTCGATCAGCCGCTGGAACTGCGCGATAAAGCGATGCTGGAGGTGTTGTACGCCACGGGCTTGCGCGTATCGGAACTGGTAGGGTTGACCATCAGCGACGTCAGCCTGCGGCAAGGGGTGGTCCGGGTGATCGGCAAAGGCAATAAAGAGCGATTGGTGCCGCTTGGCGAAGAAGCTGTGTACTGGATCGAAAATTATCTGGAATATGGTCGCCCGTGGATGTTGAATGGCCAAACGCTGGATGTGCTGTTCCCCAGCAACCGCAGCCAGCAAATGACCCGCCAGACATTCTGGCATCGCATCAAACACTATGCGATCCTAGCCGGTATTGACAGCGAGCGGCTGTCTCCGCATGTGCTGCGCCATGCTTTCGCCACCCATTTACTGAACCATGGTGCCGATCTCCGTGTCGTACAGATGTTATTGGGGCATAGTGACCTCTCGACCACGCAAATTTATACTCATGTAGCGACCGAACGATTGAAACAGCTACATCAACAGCATCACCCGCGCGCTTGACGTGCAGGGTTAGGAAGGATTGGAAGAATGAAAAAAGGTTTATTGCTGCTCTCTATGCTGGTGGCTTCATTTACCGGCGCAGTTCATGCTGACGACGCGGCGATTCAAAAAGCGCTCGCTAGCCTGGGTATCAAGCAGGCCGACGTGCAACCTTCACCGGCTGCTGGTCTGAAAACCGTACTGACCGAGAACGGCGTGCTGTATATCACGGAAGATGGCAAACATGTGCTGCAAGGGCCGCTGTATGACGTCAGTGGTGCAGAGCCGGTGAACGTGACCAACCAACTGTTGATCACCAGGCTGGAAGCGCTGAAAGATCAGATGATCGTCTATAAAGCTGCAAAAGAAAAACACGTGATCACCGTGTTTACCGACATCACCTGCGGCTACTGCCACAAACTGCACGAGCAGATGAAAGAGTACAACGCACTGGGGATCACCGTGCGTTATCTGGCGTTCCCGCGTCAGGGTCTGAACTCGCAGGCTGAAAAAGACATGCAGTCTATCTGGTGTGCTGCCGATAAGGCCAAAGCCTTTGATGCGGCCCTGAAAGGCGATGCAGTTTCCCCGGCCACCTGCAAAACCGACATCAGCAAGCATTATGCGTTGGGCGTACAGTTTGGCGTTCAGGGCACCCCCGCTATCGTGCTGCAAAATGGCATGATGATCCCAGGCTATCAGGGCCCGAAAGAAATGCTGGCGATGCTGGATGCACAAGCAGCCTCAGCCGCAAAGAAATAAGAGCCAGTGAGTATTAAAACCCAATTACGCCGCCGCGAGGCGGCGGACGCCAGCCATCTGCCCGCCAGTTTGCCCCCGTTGTTGCGCCGCCTATACGCGTTGCGTGGGGTTAAGGGTGAACAGGAACTGGAACGTGGCGTTAAAGGGATGCTGCCCTGGCAACAGTTGGACGGCATTGACGCGGCGGTAGCCATCCTGCAGCAGGCGCTGATCGATCGCCACCGTATTATGGTGGTGGGTGATTTCGACGCCGACGGTGCCACCAGTACCGCACTGACGGTGCTGGCATTGCGCAGCATGGGTTGCAATGCGGTCGACTATCTGGTGCCAAACCGGTTTGAAGATGGTTACGGCCTGAGCCCAGAAGTGGTGGAACAGGTTGCGGCGCGCGGCGCTGAGCTGATCGTCACCGTGGATAACGGTATTTCTTCCCATGCGGGCGTTGACTTGGCGCACGCCAAAGGGATGCAGGTGCTGGTTACCGATCACCATCTGCCGGGCGAAACGCTGCCTGCGGCGGAAGCGATCGTTAACCCCAACCTGCGTGGCTGCGATTTCCCTTCCAAATCCTTAGCCGGTGTCGGCGTGGCGTTTTACCTGATGCTGGCGCTGCGTGCCCGGCTGCGCGACAGCGGCTGGTTTGAACAACGGGCATTGGCGGTGCCTAATCTGGCAGAATTGCTGGATCTGGTGGC
The DNA here is from genome assembly GCF_055790845.1 of Serratia sp. YWN4. Classification (NCBI taxonomy): domain Bacteria; kingdom Pseudomonadati; phylum Pseudomonadota; class Gammaproteobacteria; order Enterobacterales; family Yersiniaceae; genus Serratia; species Serratia sp. YWN4. Next base: position 1,154,633 of record NZ_CM147696.1, on the reverse strand, counting down.
GCTGGGCACGGTGGCGGACGTGGTGCCGCTGGATGCCAATAACCGTATTCTGGTGCATCAGGGCCTGAACCGCATTCGCGCTGGTAAATGCCGGCCAGGCATCCGTGCCTTGCTGGAGGTGGCGAATCGTGATGCGCGCCAGTTGGCGGCGAGCGATCTCGGTTTTTCTCTTGGCCCACGGCTCAACGCGGCTGGGCGGCTGGATGATATGTCGATCGGCGTGGCTTTGCTGCTGAGCGACGACATCGCTCAGGCACGCATGCAGGCCAACGATCTCGACGCGCTGAATCAGACCCGGCGTGAAATTGAGCAGGGTATGCAGGTGGAAGCGCTGCAACTGTGCGATCAACTGGAGCGCTCTACCACCGCACTGCCTTATGGCTTGGCAATGTACCATCCGGAATGGCATCAGGGCGTAGTCGGCATTCTGGCTTCACGCATTAAAGAACGTTTCCACCGCCCGGTGATTGCCTTTGCCCCGGCGGGTGACGGCATTCTGAAAGGTTCTGGCCGTTCGGTGGCCGGGTTGCACATGCGTGATGCGCTGGAGCGGCTTGATACCCTGAACCCTGGGCTGATGCTGAAGTTTGGCGGCCACGCGATGGCGGCCGGTTTATCGCTCGAAGAAGCCAAGTTTGATGAGTTCCGCCAGCGTTTCGGCGACCTGGTGGGCGAATGGCTCGATCCGGCGATGCTGGAAGGGGTGATCTGGTCCGATGGCGAACTGGCAATGCAGGAACTGACGTTAACCACGGCAGAACTGTTGCGTGAGGGCGGGCCATGGGGGCAGGCGTTCCCAGAACCGACCTTCGACGGTAAATTCCGTATTCTGCAACAGCGGCTGGTGGGGGAAAAACACCTGAAACTGATGGTGGAGCCGCTCGGCGGTGGCCCGTTGCTGGATGGCATCGCCTTTAACATCGATACGGCGCTGTGGCCTGACAGCAGCGTGAAAGAAGCGGAGCTGGCCTACAAGCTGGAGGTCAACGAATTCCGTGGCAACCGCAATGTGCAGTTGCTGATCCAACATCTCTGGCCGCGCTAGTCTTTTCTAGGGGTACCTTTAGGCGCCCCTACCACTCTCCCCACAAAAACTGACCAACTCGCTATAAACTGGCGGCGCGATCCGCTAGAATTACCGGTTCCAATGGCATTTCGCCATCGACGACATCAACGTAAGAACGCTAAAAATCATGTTTGAAATTAATCCGGTAAAAAACCGCATTCAGGACCTGTCCGAGCGGACGGCCGTTCTTAGGGGGTATCTTTGACTATGATGCCAAGAAAGAACGCCTAGAAGAAGTCAACGCCGAGCTGGAACAGCCGGACGTCTGGAATGAACCCGATCGCGCGCAGGCGCTGGGCAAAGAGCGCTCGGCGCTGGAAGCCATTGTTGAAACCATCGATCTGATGGAGCAAGGCTGTGAAGACGTTTCCGGCCTGCTGGAGCTGGCGGTCGAAGCGGAAGACGAAGAAACCTTTAATGAAGCGGTGGTTGAGCTTGATCAACTGACCGCCAAGCTGGAGCAGTTGGAATTCCGCCGCATGTTCTCTGGCGAATACGACAGCGCGGACTGCTATCTGGATATCCAGGCCGGTTCCGGCGGCACCGAAGCGCAGGATTGGGCCAGCATGCTGCTGCGCATGTACCTGCGTTGGGCCGAGTCGAAAGGTTTTAAAACGGAAGTGATTGAAGAGTCCGACGGCGATGTCGCGGGCCTGAAGTCTGCCACCATCAAAATTATCGGCGACTACGCGTTTGGCTGGTTGCGTACTGAAACCGGCGTGCATCGCCTGGTACGCAAGAGCCCATTCGATTCTGGTGGCCGCCGCCACACCTCGTTCAGCTCGGTGTTTATTTACCCGGAAGTGGATGACGATATCGATATCGACATCAACCCGGCCGATCTGCGCATCGACGTGTATCGTGCCTCTGGCGCGGGTGGTCAGCACGTTAACAAAACCGAGTCAGCGGTGCGTATTACCCATCTGCCGACCAACATTGTGGTGCAGTGCCAGAACGATCGCTCTCAGCATAAGAACAAAGATCAGGCTTTCAAACAGCTGCGCGCCAAGCTGTATGAATATGAGATGCAAAAGAAAAACGCTGACAAGCAAATGCTGGAAGACAGCAAATCCGATATCGGTTGGGGTAGCCAGATCCGTTCTTACGTGCTGGATGACTCCCGTATCAAGGATTTGCGCACCAGCGTAGAAACGCGTAATACGCAGGCCGTACTGGATGGCGACCTGGATAAATTCATTGAGGCAAGTTTGAAAGCCGGGTTATGAGGAACAGAAATGTCTGAGCAACAAGCACAAGGCGCCGAGCAGGCGTTGGATCTCAACAACGAGCTGCAGTCACGCCGTGAAAAACTGGTCGCGCTGCGCGAAAACGGCATTGCGTTCCCGAATGATTTCCGTCGTGATACCACATCCGACAAATTGCACGCAGAATACGGCAACAAAGACAACGAAGAGCTGGAAGCACTGGGCATTGAAGTGACCGTGGCTGGCCGCATGATGACCCGCCGTATTATGGGCAAAGCCTCGTTCGTTACCTTGCAGGACGTGGGTGGCCGCATTCAGCTTTACGTGGCACGCGACGATCTGGCCGAAGGTATCTACAACGAGCAGTTCAAGAAATGGGATCTGGGCGATATCCTCGGCGCACGCGGTAAGCTGTTCAAAACCAAGACCGGCGAACTGTCCGTTCACTGTACCGAACTGCGTCTGTTGACCAAAGCGCTGCGCCCATTGCCGGACAAGTTCCACGGCCTTGCGGATCAGGAAACCCGTTATCGCCAACGCTATCTGGATCTGATCGCCAACGACGAATCCCGCAACACCTTCAAGATCCGTTCTCAGGTGATGGCGGGGATCCGTAACTTCATGGTGGGCCGCGGCTTTATGGAAGTCGAAACCCCGATGATGCAGGTGATCCCTGGCGGTGCGTCTGCTCGCCCGTTTGTCACTCATCACAATGCGCTGGACATCGACATGTACCTGCGTATAGCGCCAGAACTGTATCTGAAGCGCCTGGTGGTGGGTGGCTTCGAGCGCGTGTTCGAGATCAACCGTAACTTCCGCAACGAAGGCGTTTCTCCGCGCCATAACCCAGAGTTCACCATGATGGAACTCTATATGGCGTATGCGGATTACAAAGACCTGATTGAGTTGACCGAGGCGCTGTTCCGCACGTTGGCGCAGGATGTGCTGGGGAATACCCAAGTGCAGTACGGCGATGAAGTGTTCGACTTCGGCAAACCGTTTGAAAAGCTGACCATGAGAGAGGCGATCAAAAAGTATCGCCCTGAAACCGATCTGAACGATCTGAACGATATGGCTAAAGCGGTAGCGATTGCTGAATCCATTGGTATCAAGGTCGAAAAGAGCTGGGGTTTGGGCCGTGTGGTTACCGAGATCTTCGAAGAGACGGCGGAAAGCCATCTGATCCAGCCAACCTTTATTACCGAATACCCGGCGGAAGTTTCCCCGCTGGCGCGCCGTAATGACGAGAACCCGGAAATTACCGACCGCTTCGAGTTCTTTATCGGTGGCCGTGAAATCGGTAACGGTTTCTCTGAGCTGAACGACGCAGAAGATCAGGCACAGCGTTTTGCTGATCAGGTAGCCGCGAAAGACGCAGGCGACGATGAAGCGATGTTCTACGACGAAGACTACGTGACCGCGTTGGAACACGGCCTGCCACCAACTGCGGGCCTGGGCATCGGGATCGATCGTATGGTAATGCTGTTGACCAACAGCCACACTATCCGCGACGTGATCCTGTTCCCGGCGATGCGCCCGACCAAGTAACATTGCGTGAATCAATCAACCGGTGCAGGCAACTGTGCCGGTTTTTTTGCGTCTGAACCGTGTAGAAGAGCTATGTTGTTGCTAACCGCTTAAAACATCAGCAGTTAAATGCTTTCTCCGCTTGCCCGGCGCGGAGAACCGGTTATAATGCCAACCGCACACCAAAGCGGGTGTAGTTCAATGGTAGAACGGCAGCTTCCCAAGCTGCATACGAGGGTTCGATTCCCTTCACCCGCTCCATTTCCAACTCTTCAGAACTCCACAGACGTCAACTACCCACTGATTTAACTGAATTTTTATCGTTTTTCACGTCAACTCAATTCAACCGACATTACCCCCAATCAACAAGCCATTGTGTATAAAATTATGTATAGTTTCGCCTATACACTTTAGAACTATACACGTTGAGCGATTTTAGAGGAGGAAACTATACATATGCCTCTTACAGACCTTGAGATTCGCCGTGCTAAGGCGGAAGTAAAAACATATACAAAATCAGATGGTGGTGGCTTATCCCTGCAAATCGATCCTAATGGTGCTAAAGGTTGGCGCTTTCGCTATCGTTTTGAAGGCAAGGCTAAACTGATATCTCTGGGGACTTACCCGGCGGTGTCTTTGGCTGATGCAAGGAAAAAACGTGATGAAGCGAAAGAGCTTGTAGCTGCCGGAATTAACCCTAGCGATACTCGAAAAGAGAAGAAACTGGCTCAACAGGACAAGCTAGGTAATACCTTCGAATCCATCGCTCGGGAATGGTATCAGCGCCGCTACGATTTGTGGGCCGAATCCTATCGTACAGAAATGATCGCCACTTTCGAAAAAGATGTTTTCCCGCATATCGGGCATCGGCCCATTGATTCAATAACTCCAATGGAGCTCATGGGGGTTCTGACTCGACTTGAAGAGCGGGGAGCAACGGAAAAAATGCGAAAGGTGCGTCAACGTTGTGGTGAAGTTTGGAAGTACGCAATAGCGACGGGGAGGGCGTCAAATAATCCTGCCCCCGACCTGGCGAGTGTCATGATGCCCCACAAGAAAGAGCACTATCCTCATCTGAATGCTGTAGAATTACCTGATTTTTTAACGGTGTTACAGGCATACACAGGCAATGTTCTTGTTAAGCTTGCGATGAAGTTGCTCATTTTAACCGGGCTGCGTCCAGGGGAGTTGCGCAAAGCAGAATGGTCAGAATTGGATTTTGAGCATGCAATCTGGGAGATTCCTGCAGAGAGAATGAAAATGCGCCGCCCTCACGTTGTTCCGTTATCTAAGCAGGCACTTGCTATTCTGGAAGAGCTTAAAACAATGACAAGGGGCTATACATTCGTTTTCCCTGGGAGACTGGAGCGAGCTAAACCTATCAGCGACATGTCGCTCAATGTGTTAATTCGTCGCGTTGGTTATGGAGGAAGGGCGACAGGCCATGGTTTCAGGCACACGATGAGTACGGTCCTCCACGAAGAAGGGTTCAATACGGCCTGGATTGAACTCCAGTTGGCGCATGTGGATAAGAACAGCATCCGTGGTACCTATAATCATGCTCTGTATCTGGACGGTAGGCGGGAGATGATGCAGTTGTATGCCGATTACATCGACAGTTTAGAAGTGGGTCAGGATTTTGTTATTTTTTGCAGAGAATTCCGAGTAATGGATAAAACATCATCAACACTATTACACCTGATGGGGTACGATACGAAAGTGGATGTTTGCGACCACGACTTCAGCACCATGGCCTGTAGTTCGTTAATCGAGTCGGGCTTATGGTCGAAGGATGCAATAGAACGACCAGGAACGTAACAGCGTTCGTGCTGCGTACATCCACAAGGCTGAACATCTGGATGAGCGCAGACTGATGTTGCAGCGGTGGGCGGATTATCTGGATGCAAATAGGAAAAATCAGTGAGTCCGTTTGATTTTGCCAAGCTCAGGCAGTTACCGACTATGGCTTCCGACATACGCTGAGTACAACCTTGAATGTGGAAGGTTTTAGCACTACCTGGATTGAAATACAGTTGGCACTTGTCAATAAGAACAACCTACGGGTATTCATACTCATGGTTTGTATCTGGAACAGCGGCGAAACATGATGCAGTGGAATGCTGACGACATCGATAGCCTGGAAATACCAACGCTACCTGTTGTGTAGTCGTCGGTCATGAAAAACCAACAATGCCAGTGTAGTTACTGGTGTTTTTAGTCTCTGCTATCGCTTATTTTTTGTATCCGTGTATTCAGTTAGGCTTTGCAACACTTGGCGAAGAGGATCATTCACAAAAAAATTCAGCAGAGAGACCTTGCCCCTGCTGATAGTATAGTTATATGATATTTTTTAAAGATTCCCTAGTGTTGGCCTATTCGGCAGCCTGACTCAAATGTAGTCAGGTTTTTTTTTGTTATTTCGTTATCAGTAAGTTAGTAAAGAAAGTATAGGTTTTTTATGACATGATGATAGTTAGACTTAGGTCTAGTTTCGTACTATACTTTAATTATTACAGGGAAGTGACTATTTCATTTGGAGGTAACTGTATGTCAATCTTGTTTTCTGATAATGAGAACGTCAATGGTGCGATAAAAAACTATCTGAATCGAAAGCTGTCCCCTTTTGGGGATTTTAAATATTCGTACATGATATTAAACAAGAAAAATCCCGTTGAGATGTTAATTATATCAAATTACCCCAGTGAGTGGGTGGAAATGTATAAAGCAAACGAGCCTGTCCATAATTCTGTGTAACTGCCAACGTATTAAAGGTGACCGTCTAAGCGGTCACCGAATTCGATAATAAAACGACTCATCGCCAACCGCCAGTTCTTGATCGGCATACTCCATTTTTTCGACGCCGCCTGGATCGCCAGATAAATCACTTTTCTCACCGAGTCATCTGTCGGGAACACTTTACGCTTTTTAATCGCCTGCCGGATCACGCTGTTCAGCGACTCGATTGCGTTGGTCGTGTAGATCGCCTTGCGGATATCCGCTGGATAGCCGAAGAACGTGTTGAGATTTTCCCAGTGAGTACGCCAGCTTTTGCTGATTTGCGGGTATTTCTCATCCCAGACGCCTGCGAACTTGTCCAGCGCCATCAGGGCCGCCTCCTCTGTCGGGGCCTGGTACACTGTTTTCAACCCGCTGGTGACCGCTTTGTAGTCTTTCCACGACACGTACTTCAGGCTGTTGCGTACCATGTGGATAATGCACAGTTGGATGTGGGTTTGCGGATAGACGCTGTTTATCGCATCGGGGAAGCCTTTCAGGCCATCGACGCAGGCAATCAGGATATCCTGAAGACCCCGATTTTTCAGCTCAGTCAATACGTTGAGCCAAAACTTCGCCCCTTCATTTTCTGCCAGCCACATACCCAGAAGTTCTTTCTGACCCTCGGTGTTGATGCCCAGGGCAAGGAACACGGCCTTGTTGATGACGCTGCCATTTTGACGCACCTTCACCACGATACAGTCAAGGTAAACAATGGGATACAGTGAGTCCAGTGGCCGGTTTTGCCACTCGGTAACCTGCTCTTTAACGGCATCGGTGACTTTGGATATCAGCGTGGGTGACACGTCGGCATCGTACATCTCCTTGAACGTGGAGACGATTTCCCTCGTCGTCATCCCTTTGGCATATAAGGATAAAATCTGGCTGTCCATCTGCGTGATACGCGTCTGGTTTTTCTTTATCAGTTGGGGCTCAAAGGAGCCTTCACGGTCACGGGGTGTATTCAGCTCGAACTCACCATCATCAGTGAGCAGCGTTTTAGACGAGTAACCGTTACGGGCATTCGAGCCTTTTTTAGGGGTGTTTTTTTCATGGCCGAGGTGGTCAGTCAGCTCGGCATTCAAGGCGGTTTCGACGGTGAGCTTGGTCAACATACGAGAAAACGCATTGAGATCGGCTTCGGTTTTAATGCCTTTGGCCAGCTCAGCAGCGAGTGCCTTAAGTTTCTTTTCGTCCATAATTTGCCTGTCTCCATTGTCAGGAAGAACATATCAAAAACAGGCAATTACACAAATTAAATTACAGTCTCTTACTTAATATCCCAATAAGCACGTTGCTATTCTGGACAGCTACAGCACGAGTGTCATAATTCGCAAGAATAGTTTAGCCCTCCCTCAATAAGAGAAAATACCTCATCAAGGACATCATAATAAGCCACGTCTATTTTTCGCACTTTCCAAGAGTCATAAGCTGAACTATAGACAAATTCTAAAATGGTTGCGATAGTCTGCGGTCTAATATCATTTGAACGGTCGACACCTATTTTTTTTGCGATTAATGTGATCAGCGCTTCTTTCTTAGTATGTAGCATTTCAATATTTTTAGCATGAATCAAGATGTGATTCCTAATCAGATCCCTTAGGGTTTTAAATCTTTTTGGATCAATACCATATGCGCCTTCCTCACAACTTCTCGTTACACTAACCGATGCTTTCCGCAGTGCGGTTAAAATAGGCTCACTCTTCGGACGCGCAGCTAATGCAATAATAATTTCCTCATATTCAACAATTTGGTAGTCTAATACGACATCTTCTTTAGAGGCAAAATAACGAAAAAATGTGCGAGAAGACACGTTTACTAAATCAGTTATATCTTTAACTGTTGTGCTATCAAACCCTTTCTTGACAAAAAGACTATATGCTGCCTCGATCAAATCTTCCCGTAGTTGCAACTTCTTTCTTTCCCGGTGGCTAGTAGTAATATCCACAAAAACCTCTATTACGAATATATAGTTGCTATTTTTATATAACCATATGAATTTTATGGCTTTTAATTTGTGTAGGTTAGTTCTTCTCAAAACCAAGCCCCACTGTTGACCTATCTTCACACACTACTAATTTTTTTAAAACATGTTCTTGTCATTTAACGCCATTTGTCATAGATTGACATTTGTCACAGAGAGACACTTTTATCATGACGACACCCCCTGATTTATATTTCAATTAGTTAAATGGATTAAACTAAAAATGACATTCATCCCATCAATGATTTCTTACCAACTTCCTGAAAAAAATGAACTTCCTGCTAACACTGCAGCATGGACAGTTAATCCTAGTCGAGCAGTATTGCTTATCCACGATATGCAGCATTATTTTCTTAGACCTTTTGACAATGGCATGAAGGCCAATTTAATAAAGAATGTTGGCTTAATTAGGCAGTGGGCTGCGGAAAAGAATATACCTATTGCCTATTCAGCGCAGCCGGGAAGCATGACAGAAAAACAGAGAGGACTTTTAAAAGATTTTTGGGGGCCGGGTATGGAGGTTTCTAAGGCGGACAGAGAAATCCCTGAAGAAATATACCCATCTGTAGAAGATTGGATATTGACAAAATGGCGATACAGCGCTTTTTTTCAAACTACTCTTTTGGAGAACATGCGTCAATGCAACAGAGATCAGTTAATTATTACCGGTATTTATGGTCATATAGGTATATTAATGACTGCCCTGGAGTCTTACGCCAACGATATAGAGACATTTATTGTTGCTGATGCAATCGCTGATTTTTCTATCGAAGACCATCATATGATGTTGAACTATTCCGCTAAACGCTGTGCTGTTGTAACGACTTTTGGAGATATAACCGTATGAAAGTTGCGATTAACCATAGTGAAATTAATAACGATTTCTCTTCTATTTTTTCAGAAAATCCTCCTCCGTTTGCTATTATATATCGCCCAGAAGTTAACGCTGAACACATAGATTTATTTATAGGGGATACTTTCATCTGTGAAACATTAGATGAGTTACCGGTCGGGGATAATAATTCAAAATTAAATAATGGATATGATTTATTGACGTTAATTCCTTATTGTCAAATTAAAGAGAGGAATTTTGATTATATTAACGATCATACGCCTTTAATTGCAATACAGATAAAAAAGCACACTACACTAAGTAAAAATAAAATTTTAGAAATCATCAAGGAAACCCCAATTGATTTAGATAATGAACACTATGATACCACTGATGAAGAATATAAAATCACTGTAAAAAAAATAATTTCAGATGAAATAGGCAATGGTGCGGGCGCCAATTTTGTCCTGAAGAGAAAGTACTCTGCCAATATTAAAAACCATGATATTACAAAATCGCTATCCATATTTAGAAAGCTACTAAACCTCGAATCTGGAGCATATTGGACATTTATTGTCTATACCGGAGAGCAGGTGTTAGTTGGTGCAACGCCAGAGCGTCATATTAGTTTATCTGAGCAAATTGTGACTATGAACCCGGTTAGCGGCACTTACCGCTACCCAAAGTCAGGACTGTCTGTTAACGGCGTTTTAGATTTTCTTAACGATCAGAAAGAGACAGAGGAACTCTACATGGTAGTAGACGAAGAGTTAAAAATGATGTCTCGTCTTTGCGATACTGGTTGCACTATCTATGGACCTTACATTAAAGAAATGGCTAACCTTGCCCACACAGAATATCTCATAAAAGGCAGAACTAAATTATCACCCCAAAAGATATTAAAAGAGACACTATTTGCCCCAACGGTTACCGGTAGCCCGTTGGAAAATGCCTGCCGCGTTATTAAAAAATACGAGCCAGAAGGACGAGGCTATTACAGTGGCGTAATCGCACTTATTGGTCGAAGCTTAAATGGAATGTTAGAATTAGATTCCTCTATTATAATTAGAACAGCTCATATTAGTAATGACGGTAGATTTAACCTTAGCGTAGGTTCGACGCTTGTACGTCACTCTAACCCAGAGTCTGAATGTCTGGAAACCAAAGCGAAAGCAACAAGCCTATTAACGGCAATTAGCAAGGTTAATCCTACCTCTGATATCACTTCAGGAAAAAGAAAGCACAGTATCAATAATAACATCCTGGTAATAAAAGCATTAATGCAGCGAAATCAATCCATTTCCAAATTTTGGCAGAAGGTACATAACAATCCTAATACTTATATAAACCCTGCATTAGTAGGGCTAAAAACCTTGATCGTCGATGCTGAAGACACGTTTACCTCTATGCTTTATCAGTTATTAAAGTCTCTCGGCCTCTATGTTACAGTGAAACGGTTTGATGAACACTTTAACGTTAATGACTATGACTTATGTGTATTAGGCCCAGGACCTGGAAACCCTAATGATAGTGACGATATTCGTGTATCTAAGATTAAGAAAATAATTGCAGAACTGATCAAGTATGAATCAAAATTTATAGCGATCTGTCTGAGTCATCAGATTTTATGTTTACATTTAGGTTTGCCTGTTTATTTAAGGGAAAAACCAAATCAAGGCACTCAGAAGAAAATAAACTTATTTGGTGAAATAGAGAAAGTCGGCTTTTACAATTCATATTCAGGTATATCAAAAAATGAAAATATTTCAATGCAAAACGTCGGTACTATTGAAATAAGTAAGGACACAAAAAATCACGAGATACATGCTTTACGAGGTAATAATTTCTCATCAATGCAATTTCATCCAGAGTCAATATTAACGCAAAGAGGCATTAATATATTAGAGTTAAGACTACTCGAAATTATCAATGAGAATAAACTATTGGCTCATGGATAAATCAACACTTATAAACTAAAAGAGGATAAATCAATGACTATGGAAAATACTGACCTTCTATATGAAGAAAGTATACAAATAAAGGCAGGAAAGAAAGAATGGTTTGGTTTAATAACAGTGCTAGCGCTCGTACTTCTTGTTGCTATGGATGGATCTGTACTCTATCTGGCTATGCCAAAGATCATTTCTTCAATCATACCAACCGCCGATCAATCTTTGTGGATTCTAGATATCTATGGCTTTGTTGTTGGCTCTTTACTTGTTGCATTCGGTAATATCGGCGATCATTACGGTAGGCTGAAATTAATTATATGTGGTGCTATTATATTTGGAATAGGCTCTACCGGTGCCGCGTTTTCGAGCAGTCCTGAAATGTTAATCATCAGTCGTGCAGTTATGGGTCTGGGGGGAGCAACTCTGTTACCATCAGGTTTGGCTATTCTCAGTAATCTATTTTTAAACCCCAAGCAGCGCGCTCAGGCTATTGGGATCTTTGCAGCAACATTTGCTGCTGGGTTTGCGATTGGTCCAATTATTGGCGGATTACTTCTTAGCCGTTTTGAATGGGGAGTAGTCTTTCTCATTAATATTCCCGTGATCGTATTGTTTCTTATTTTTGCTCCTGTCGTTCTTAAGGAAGTGAAAGAGTCTCATTATGGAAAAATAGATATCTTAAGCCTCATCCTTTCTTTCGCTGGAATTTTATTATTTACCTATTCGCTGAAGACGGCAGCAGCCTACGGTATCTCAACCAATCAGTTATTGATTGGATTAATTGGCATCATAGGCCTAATTTGGTTTGTCAAAAGACAAAACCATATTAAAAACCCACTTCTTGATATGTCTTTATTTAAAGATCGTGTTTTCTCAATCGCCATTGCGACAGGATTATTATCCTTAGTCGTCTGGTCTGCCAGTGGATATTTAACTGGTATTTATCTTCAATCTGTTCTTGGGTTCAGTGTTTTTACAGCTGCTTTATTTGCTTTACCCGGTGCGATTGTTTTAACGGCAACATGTATATGGACTAATAAAATTGTAGATCGGATTGGTAGAAAAAATGCCTTAGTTATTACTCACTTACTTATTAGTTTAGGCGTAGCTATCTTACTCTTCACCAATACTGAGCATGGTGTTTTTGCCGTCATGGCTTCAACGATAGTCGCTGGTGTAGGTTATGGTTTGTCTTTCAGTTTGGTTGCCGAGATTGCCGTTTCTGCTGTACCACCTGAGCGTGCCGGTGCTGCAGCATCCCTGGCTGAAACCAGCAACGAAATCGGCAATGCATTAGGAATAACCGTACTCGGTTCGTTAGCAGCATTCTATTTCAGGTTTTCTGGCCCAAATATTGCCGGAACGCTAAATGAAACGTTAAACCATTCTGAGTTACCAGCTAAAGTGATTGAACAAGCTCAGCAAGCCTTCATTGGTGGGATGCATCTTGCTGTTGTGGTGGCAAGCATTTTGACCTTAATCGTCGCTATCCTAGCAATCATTTGGGTGCCGAAAGCAATTTCCGAATAGATTATTAAATACTAATAAGATCATAATAATAGGAGAGTAAAATGCGTCTAGCTCACATTGTAACTGAAATAATGGAAAAATATTCAGAGCGCCCAGCAATAGCTGAAAGAGATTATGAGTATAAAAAAGATCCTGTTGAACATACGGTTTTTATTAACTTATTGCCAAAATATAATATACAAACATTTAAAAAATTACAGGATAAAGTTGAAGCAATCGCTAGCGAATGGCACCACCATTTGTCTTACCCGCTTAAGGATGGTGATAAAGTTGCTATATTAGCATTTACCAGCGCTGATTATGCTGCTATTGATATTGCCTGTATAAGGCTTGGAGCAGTTTCAGTTCATCTACAAACTAGCTCAGCAAAAGAGCAGATGAAAACGATTATAAACGAAACGAAACCAACAATGATCGCGGCAAGTGTAGAATATGTGCGTATTGCTACAGAGCTAGCAAAGACAACCCCTTCGATTAAGCGTATTGTGGTATTTGATTACCATAAAAGTGTTGACATGCATGTTAATACTGTCGAGGAATTAAACACCCAACTTAAAAAAGACCGATTTCCATTTGCTGTTGAGACGTTGGAAAAAATAATTAACACTGCTACAGCACTCCCTCCTGCTCCATTCCCTAATGAAACAGAGGAAGATCCCTTATCAATGTTAATTTATACATCTGGTAGCACGGGGGCGCCTAAAGGGGCTATCTATACAGAAAAATTAGCCTCAGGTATGTGGGGAGGCAACTGGTCAAAAATTTTCTCGGATAAAATCGCCACTACGATTCATTACATGCCCATGAGTCATGTAGCGGGACACTCATCACTCAAAAACACCATCGCAAGGGGAGGTGTCAGTTATTTTACCTCAAAAAGTAATTTAAGCAGTTTCTTTGATGACATCTCATTAGTCAAACCGACGGAATTATCTATGGTTCCCAGAGTGTGCGAGATGATCTATCAACAATATAATAGCGAACTAGTTAAACGCAAGTTAAATGGGGGAGACAACGAGAAAATTGAGTCAGATTTAAAGGAAGAAATGCGAGTTAAGTTTTTGGGGGGAAGAATTGAGTGGGCTGGTTGCGCTTCAGCACCGCTATCTAAAGAACTACATATTTTTATCGAATCTGTGTTAAAGATAAAACTGCATAATATTTACGGCTCAACTGAAGCAGGCGTAATTTGGGTTGACAATAAGTTATTAACCCCCCCTGTCACTCACTATAAAATTATAGATGTTCCTGAATTGGGGTATTTCACAACCGACTTGCCATACCCTAGAGGTGAATTATTATTGAAAACACAGTCGATTATTCCCGGATATTATAATCGTTCCGACTTAAATGATGAACTATTCGATAAAGATGGCTACTACATTACAGGAGATATTGTAGAGGAAATTGGCGATCAACACTTACAATTTCTCGACCGTAGGAAAAACGTCATTAAGCTATCGCAGGGTGAGTTTGTAGCAATTACTAACCTTGAGGTTAAATTTAGTACCAGCACACTAATTAGACAGATTTTTATCTATGCTAACAGTGAGTGGTCAAGTTTATTGGCAGTTATTGTACCCACAGAGGAGGCTCTGAGTAAATATCATTCTGATGATAAAGAACTAAAGAGACTCATCAGGGAATCAATACGTAAAATTGCACAAAATCACAGCTTAAGACCTTACGAGATCCCGAGAGATTTTATTATAGAATCGAAACCCTTTAGCCAAGAGAATGGACTGCTTTCTGATCATGGTAAGCCTATCTGGCCTAATCTAAGAAGCCACTACCACGGTGTACTGAGTATGCTTTATGAAAAGTTGTCTCGTAATGAAATAAATGAGCTATTCAATATTTATAAAAATAAAGCACATCAGAGCACGATTGAAACGGTTCTACAAATAGTGGGTAGTTTAGTTGGCGAAGCTGATGGCATGATAATCGAACCTTCTGCTAATTTCAGAGAAATTGGAGGGGACTCACTGTCAGCAGTCAGTTTTTCACTGACTTTGGAAGAGGTTTTTGGTATTAAGATGCCTATAGATAAAATTGTTAGCCCAGTATACTGCCTCGGTGATATTGCAAAATATATTGATTCAATGCAAAATAGCAAAAGTACCAGACCTAATTTTTCTTCTATACATGGCGTAGTGCCAACGGAAGTCTATGCCAATCAATTAAAACTAGATAAGTTTATAGAGCAAACGGTTTTGGAGCAAGCAGGCCATTTAAGTGTTAAGAGCAATAAGGCTAAAAAAATATTACTAACCGGTGCTAGCGGCTATTTAGGTCGCTTTCTTTGCCTAAAATTAATGGAGGACTTGAGCAAGATTAATGGTGAACTTATCTGCATAGTACGAGGTAAAGATGCACACTCAGCAAGATTGAGGTTAGAAAGTACTTTTGGCCCTTCTGATAGTCCGTTAGGTGCTTATTTTAGGTCGCTCGCGGATCAATGCCTCATTGTTATTGCTGGTGATATTTCTGAGCCGCGACTCGGTTTAGATGATGAATCGTGGGAATATATGTCGGATGAAATCGACACAATCTACCATGTGGGTGCTTTAGTTAACCACGTATTGTCTTACGACAATATCTTTGATGCTAATGTGTTGAGCACAACTGAGCTTATCGAGCTTGCATTGTCGAAACACATTAAAAAGCTGATTTTCATGTCGAGTATAGCAGTTGCCGCCCCAATAAAGCTTGATGAGTATGCGGACATCAGGATGGCTATTCCCTATCAAAAGATCACTGGTGAATATGCAAGCGGTTATGCAATCAGTAAGTGGGCTGGAGAAGTGTTACTAAAAGAAGCGCATGAAAAATATGGTTTACCGGTAACCATATTTAGGTCAAGCATGATCCTTTCGCATAGTGACTATGAAGGGCAACTTAATATTCCTGATATGTTCACAAGACTATTAATGAGTATTAGCAACACAGGTATCGCTCCCAAAACGTTTTATAATTTCCATAAAGATATAAAACCTCATTATGATGGTTTACCTGTAGATTTCACCACGTTATCTATAGTAGCTTTAGCCAAAAATAATACGAAGAAATACCTTACTTATAACTTGGTCAACCCCCATAACGACGGTATTTCCCTTGACACTATGGTTGATTGGTTAATTAACTCTGGCGTCAACATTGAAAGAATTGAGAATTATGATAACTGGCTAATTAATTTTGAAAACGCGATGAATAACTTACCAGAAAATCTAAAAAAATACACTTACCTCCCATTGTTATATGGAATTAAAAAGCCACAAGATGTTGTGCCCGGATCAATAATACCCTCTGATAGGTTTTCAGATGCCATGAAAGCATTATCGATTGATATACCACATATTACGCCGTCACTTATCCAAAAATACATTACTGACTTAAGTCTTTTAAATTTGGTGCCAAATAAAGAAAAGACTGCCAATTAATGCTTATATCATACTGAATATATATCTTTCCGTAAGTGCGGAAAGATATATGCATTCTATTATTTTCTTTTATACCCGTGTTCATTAAAGATACTTGATTTTTTCCACGCTGAGGATCATGCGGCTTTGTTGAATAAATCATATTTGGACAAAAGAGCCCCCTTGAATGTGCATATACCTCGCGGCTATGACGGCAACTCGTCAGCAGTTGGAGAGTGCCAATATCGTTGGTGCTGATATCGGTGGTATATGATTGAGTTTAGCCGTTATCAGCAGAAGAAAAAGTGATTCAGGTACGCCAGTGCATGAGCTAGACACTTACGCCTTCAACGTGTCGAGATAGTCCGCCCATTTTTGCAGCCAAACTTTACACTCAGCCTCGTAGCGATAAAGATCGTAGGTGCCCTCGATACCCTTGCGGGAATGGCCTAAAACGGCTTCTGCGACCTCACTGGGGCATCCAAGACGTGCCAAGCCAGTGCGCACGGTTCGGCGCAGGTCGTGCGGTGTCCAGTGGGGGATGTCCAACATTAAACCTTTTGTACGCAACTTATCAGCAGCAACATTCAAAGAGCCTTGCCGGATCGGTTTATGAGTTAACCGTGAAGGGAAAACAAATTGCCCGTTTTTTGTATCAAGTGATTGGAGAAATTGAACAGCCTGTCTGGATAACTGCACATGCCGCTCGCTCTCGCTTTTAGTTTCACGCAAGTGAATAGTGCCATTTTCAACGTTGACATCACACCATGCGATATCGCATATCTCCCCAGTTCGGCACCCCGTCAATAACGTTAAGTAAAATATATTTTTAACATTGTTTGGGTACTTAGAATCAGGTAGCCAGTGTAATAACCGTATCAACTCAGCGTCTGACAAAACACGTTTACCTGACTGTGGCGTCAACTTGATTCTTGCTTGAGTCAGACTCGCCTTCGCCAGTAACGCAGGATTAGCGAAATTTTCGTCCAACCAACCTAAACCAATGGAAAACTCATAAGCGGAGTTGAGTTCACGGAGAATGTTACCAGCCAGCACATTTGCGCCACGTTCAACAACAACCATGATAAGGTCAGTCACATCTTTACGAGTAACATCTTGGGCAGGACGCAGACCAATTTTATCGACCACATCCTTAGTCAGCATACGGCGAACCTCCTGCTGACCTTCTAGTTTGCGTACGCCTTTTATGACGCGACCATCCTTCCCATGGCGATCTTCAATGCGTTGAGTCAGATACAGTTCAACCAAATCTTTGACGGTGAAAATAGACTTCTGCGCTGCTAATTCCGCCTGCTGCTTTTGCTGTTTTTCAGCTTTCAGTTCACTAGCAGGGCAGCGACCTTCATTCTTTACCTGCTTAAGCACTTGCAATTCAGCGCGAGCCTGTGCCAAAGAGATGTTAGGAAAGTGACCGATCTTAACTTGAGTGAGCTTGTGAGTGAGGGGACTGGTATAGCGGTAGAAGAAAGTTTTAATGCCAGTAGCGCCACAAGCGAACCGTAACCCTCGATTTTCGCCAGTATCAGCTTTGTCTTTGTCACCGGGTTTCATTGCTTCAATGGCTTTGGTTGATAGTGGCTTTTTCTCTGTTTTTTCCACCTGACTGGCTCCATGCGTTGTCACTGCTGTATGACACACATTATACCATAGGCAAGCTTACAAGCTACATTTTGACCTACAATAAAATGTAGGATTTAGCGGTTTCCAATGGGATTTGATGAGACAGCAAGAAACGACAAAATCGCATTAAAATTCAATTAAATCAAATTAATAAACTAAAATGCGAGTTGATTAACAAGTAAAAAAACCAATTAGTTACACTGTTGAGTCATCACCTTCTCCTGAAATCGGTTTACCTGTGCTCGCGGCTACCGCGCAGTCCGGGCAATCAATGTAATGTCGGTTTGTGAATTTCCGGCGCCGTCGGCTTATGACGGGTAAATTCGGTATGGCAGAGGAGCGCGACAACCCGCACGTACTCAACCACTTCTTCCAACGACTGCTCCAACTCTTCCTGGTCTTCGTCTTCGTCGTAGCCCAGTTGAGCGATATTGCGCAGATCGTCGATCGCTTCACCCACTTCGTCTTTCATCTGCGCCAATTTGGGCTGCATCATGCCCAGCCCCAGCAGGAAATGGTTCACCCACCCGGCCAACGCATCGGCACGTTCAAAAACGCTGACCGAATCGCCTTCCGGCATTAACAGCTGGAACATGAACTCGTCATCTTCCAGCGTATCGCGAGTCGCTTCATGCAGTTGCTGCAATGGCAAACCCAGCGTCTGTGGGAAAGCAATACCTTCGTTGGTCAGATCGAATACTAGCGTCTTCCAACTGGCATCACGGTTGCCACCGCACAGTAGGCCGCTGATCAAGCCGTGCATTTCTGCGGCCGTTAAGGCTACCGCCTGCTGGTTGAGAGCAACGGTCAAAGATTGGTAACTTGGAAATGTATTCTGTATGGACATGCGCATTCGTCGTCGTTGGCAGGATAAGTTCGTGTTATGCTACCACCAAGGTCCGTCGCTATACCAGTTGAGTGCACTACCTCAGTGGCAGGTTACCATCAGAGCATCTTGGCATTTCCACCGGGCAAAATCGCGGTAAGTATGCATTTTGAAACCCTTTTTTATCTGGTAATGTTAAGCGCTATCGATTAAAACCAGCACTGAAAAAGTGTTGAATCTTGGTACCGAGATATATATAGTGGCGCCCGCTTTGAGTTGCACGGCACAGGCTGGCCGGAGCTGGCGCGAAATTTAGGCAGGAAGGTGGCATGTCTGCACAACCGGTAGATATTCAAATTTTTGGCCGTTCGTTAAGAGTTAATTGCCCGCCAGAACAACAAGATGCGTTGAATATGGCAGCAGAAGATCTTAACCAGCGGTTGCAAGATCTTAAAGTTCGCACTAGAGTCACAAATACAGAGCAACTCGTTTTCATCGCGGCATTGAACGTCTGTCACGAACTCGCTCAAGAGCGCTTGAAAACCCGTGACTATGCGGCCAATATGGAACAACGAATTCGTATGCTGCAACAGACCATTGAACAGGCATTGCTTGAACAGGGTCGCATCTCTGAACGTCAGGATGCACAATTCGAATAACTTAAGTTGCTGAAGTTGAAGGTTTCGGCAATGAGTAAAAAATTTCTCTGAGATGTTTGCCAGCGGGCCCGTCCCCTGAGCCGATATTTAGTACCAATAGAATGTGATGACTCGTGATCGGTGTGCATGCTCGGTCCGTCCGAGAAGCCTTAAGATTGCGACATCATGTTCACCTTGAACCATGGGTTCAAGGGTTACAGCCTGCGACGGCATCTCGGAGATTCCCTTCACTCGTGGTCTACCACGCAAGCTCGCAACTATGCCTTTTCAACCTCAGTTTGTTCAGCAACGCCAAACCATCCGTCATGAAATCCGCCAACGGCGCCGCGCTTTAACGCCCGCGCAACAGCATGACTTTGCGTTGCAGATTGCCATTCGTGTGACACAGCATCCGCGCATCCAGGCCGCACAACGCATTGCGGTGTTTCTCTCCTTTGATGGTGAACTCGATACCCGCCCGCTGATTGAGCAGCTATGGCAACGGGGCAAGCAGGTTTACCTGCCGGTATTGCACCCGTTCAGCACTGGCAATTTGCTGTTCCTGCGCTATACGCCAGATACGCCGCTGGTGCGCAACCGCTTCAATATTCTGGAGCCCGCGCTGGATGTGCGTTATGTGTTACCGGTGTTGCAGCTGGATGTGGTTCTGACGCCGCTGGTGGCATTCGACGCTGTAGGCCAACGGTTGGGCATGGGCGGTGGGTTTTACGATCGCACCTTGCAGAACTGGCAGCATGGCGGCCCGTACCCGATGGGGTTGGCGCATGATTGCCAGCAGGTAGAACAGCTGCCGGTGGAACATTGGGATATCCCACTGCCGGAGATCGTGACGCCTTCGCAAAACTGGGTTTGGCAGACTGTAGAATAGCAAAAGGCCGGATTGCTCCGGCCTTTAGGTCTAGCGTAGCCTTTATCAGAACAGCAAGCGTGCGCGGATAGTGCCTTCGATCGCTTTCATCCGTTGTAACGCCGCATCAGCACGCTCGGTTTCTGCTTCGATATCGATCACCACATAACCGATTTCCGCACCGGTTTGCAGATACTGAGCGGCGATGTTGACGCCTTCTTCCGCGAAGATCTGGTTAATCTGCGTCAGAACGCCTGGGCGGTTCTCATGAATATGCAGCAGGCGGCTGGAGTTCGGGCCATGCATCGGCAGCGAAACCTCTGGGAAGTTAACCGCAGACAGCGTAGAGCCGTTGTCGGAGTATTTCGCCAGTTTCCCGGCTACTTCATCACCGATATTCTCCTGCGCTTCTTCGGTCGAACCACCGATATGCGGCGTCAGCAGCACGTTGTCAAACTCGCACAGCGGCGAATTGAACGGATCGCTGTTGGTCGCAGGCTCTTCTGGGAAAACGTCGATCGCCGCCCCAGAAAGATGATGACTCGCCAACGCATTACACAACGCAGGAATATCCACCACCGTGCCGCGTGAGGCGTTGATCAGGATCGCCCCCGGCTTCATCAGTGCCAGCTCTTCGGTGCCAATCATATTCTTGGTCGACAGCGTTTCCGGCACGTGCAGCGTTACCACATCGCTCATATTGAGCAGATCGGATAAGTGGCGCACCTGCTGAGCGTTACCCAGCGGCAGCTTGTTTTCGATATCGTAGAAGAACACCTTCATACCCAGGCCTTCTGCCAGAATACCGAGCTGAGTACCGATATGGCCGTAGCCGATGATCCCCAGCTTCTTGCCGCGCGCTTCATACGAACCCACGGCCAGTTTTTGCCACTGGCCACGGTGTGCCTTGGCGTTGGCCGTTGGGATCCCGCGCAGCATCAGCAGCAGTTCGCCCAGCACCATTTCAGCCACGGAACGGGTATTGGAGAAGGGGGCGTTAAACACTGGAATACCGCGTTTGGTTGCCGCTTTCAAATCAACCTGGTTGGTGCCGATACAGAAACAGCCCACTGCCACCAGTTTCTCTGCGGCAGCAAAGACCTCTTCGGTCAGATTGGTACGCGAACGCAGGCCGATGAAGTGTGCATCGCGGATGGATGCCTTAAGCGCTTCGGTGTCTAACGCACCTTTATGATATTCAATGTTGGTATATCCGGCCGCACGCAGGCTGTCTACCGTGCTTTGATGAACCCCTTCCACCAACAAGAATTTAATCTTGTCTTTTCCTAATGATACTTTTGCCATTTACCCGACCCTATATTCAGACTTCAGAAACGACTGTCACAAAACAGCACATCCCCCCAACATAACAAAAATAACGCGCCCAGCAATACAAACGATTGCTCGCCGATCGGCACAAGGCTCATTGATGCCGGTGGTTTTTGGTGGAAGATGCCATAGTGAAAGAATTTGCCAGGAGCTTAGCGGATGTTATTGCCATAACGTGACATATATCACTAAATTTGGCAGTTTTAAGATAAGATATTTTTTAGCCGAAAATCTCAAGAAACAGGCAAGCGGCAAATCATCAGGGCGCGATCGACTGCGCCCCTGAAAGCGTGGTTATCTCACCACTTTTTTAACGCCATCCGGCGTACCCACCAGTGCAACATCCGCACCACGGTTGGCAAACAGACCGACGGTCACCACACCCGCGATACCGTTGATCTTATTTTCCAGCGCTACCGCGTCGAGAATGTTCAGGTTATGTACATCCAGGATCACGTTGCCATTATCGGTCAGCACGTTCTGGCGATATTCCGGCAGGCCGCCCAGTTTCACCAGCTCACGCGCCACATAAGAACGCGCCATCGGGATCACTTCCACCGGCAACGGGAATTTACCCAACACATCAACCTGCTTGGTTGAATCGACAATGCAGATAAACTGGCGGGCAATCGCGGCAATGATTTTTTCGCGGGTCAGGGCTGCGCCACCGCCTTTGATCATCTGCATATGGCCGTTGATCTCATCCGCGCCGTCAACATAGATATCCAGCGAATCCACTTCGTTGCTGTCAAAAACGTGGATCCCCAGGCTTTTCAGTTTGGCGGTAGAGGCGTCGGAGCTGGATACCGCACCTTCGATCTGATCTTTGATCGAGCCGAGCGCATCGATAAAGTGAGCCGCCGTAGAACCGGTGCCAACCCCCACAATGGTGCCTGGTTTCACATATTCCAGCGCCGCCCAACCTACCGCTTTTTTCAGTTCATCCTGAGTCATGATGTGTTCATTACCTGTGTGCGAAAACGTGCGCGTATTATAGGGTAAATCGCCGTTTTGCACTCAGACAGGATCACACTTATTTCACCCGAGAAAGCGTAAAAATGTGGCATAGTGCCGATATCAATTTATTTTTATAGGGATATCTCTCCGATGAAACGCCCAGACTATCGAACGCTGCAAGCGCTGGACGCGGTGATCCGTGAGCGTGGCTTTGAGCGCGCGGCACAAAAACTGTGTATCACCCAATCGGCAGTATCCCAGCGTATCAAACAGTTGGAAAACCTGTTCGGCCAACCGCTGTTGGTGCGCACCGTGCCGCCGCGCCCGACAGAACAGGGGCAGAAACTGCTGGCGTTACTGCATCAGGTTGAACTGTTGGAAGAAGAGTGGCTGGGGAATGATAACGGCGTTGACACCCCGTTGCTGCTGTCGCTGGCGGTCAACGCCGACAGCCTGGCAACCTGGCTGTTACCGGCGCTGCAATCCGTTCTGACAGACTCGCCGATCCGCCTGAATTTGCAGGTCGAAGACGAAACCCGCACCCAAGAGCGCCTGCGCCGGGGTGAAGTGGTGGGCGCGGTAAGTATCCAACCGCAGCCGCTGCCGAGCTGCCTGGTGGATCAATTGGGCGCACTGGATTATCTGTTTGTCGCGTCCAAAGGATTTGCCGAGCGCTATTTCCCCAACGGCGTGACCCGCTCCGCCCTGCTGAAAGCGCCCGCGGTAGCCTTTGATCATCTTGACGATATGCATCAGGCATTTTTGCAGCAGAACTTCGATCTTTCGCCGGGCAGCGTGCCGTGCCATATCGTTAACTCTTCAGAAGCCTTTGTGCAGTTGGCACGGCAAGGCACCACCTGCTGTATGATCCCGCATCTGCAAATAGAGAGAGAGCTGGCCTCAGGGGAGTTGATCGATCTGACGCCGGGCCTGTTCCAGCGCCGCATGCTGTTCTGGCACCGTTTTGCGCCAGAAAGCCGCATGATGCGCAAGGTCACCGACGCGCTGTTGGCGCATGGGCATCAGGTATTAAGGCAGGATTAGATAGCAGGGCGCAATGCAATGGTTGCGCCCTGCTAGCGATTACTGTGCCGCGTTACGCTGCAACTCAAACACCACATCCACCTGATCGTCAAAGTGAATGCTCTGCTGCTCGTAGGTTTGTGCCGCATCGCTTTCCGGTGCAGCCGCCGCTTTAAACATGCGTGCTGCCGGCATCGGTTGAGCGTTAGCGACCTGATAGCGAATGCTGTAAACCGGCCCCAAGGTAACTTTAAAGCCTTTCGCCAATGAAGCTGCCTGCTGAGTAGCGTTTTCAATCGCTTTCTGGCGCGCCTGTTCACGATAAACATCCGGGTTGGCCACACCCAACTCAACCGAGCGGATCTCATTGAGGCCAGACTTCAGCGCCCCGTCCAGCAGTGCGTTCAGCTTATCCAACTGGCGCAACGTCACCTGCACCTGACGCACCGCGCGATAGCCTTTCAACACCGACTCGCCGGTTTTCAGGTAATCATATTCCGGCTGAGTGCGCAGATTGGCCGCGTTGATGTCTTTCTTCTCAATACCGTTTTTTTGCAGGAAATCGAAATATTGCGCCACGCGCTCGTCGACCTGCGTTTTCGCCTGGGCGGCATCTTTGGAGGTAACGCTAACTTCGATCGCCAACGTGGCGATATCCGGGGTAGCCTCCACGCTGGCGCTACCGGAGGTGACTACGTGCGGCCCTTCGGGTAATTCCGCCGCCTGCAACGCTAAAGGTAACGCCCCAAATCCAATCATTGCGGCCATGGCCAATGCTTTCAGCTTCACAGTGTCTCCTTAAAATGGCTCATTACTGAACCTAGAACCTAACATATCCGGCGGGAATTTAAATTCGGATTAGTGACAAATTCTATAAACTTGCGCCATTCCAGGCTAATTGTAGTGCAATAGCCCACATCACCAGCCCGACCAGAACGTTGATAATCCGTTGTGCGAGCTGGGTTTGCAGCCACGGAGCCAACCAGGAAGCCAGCAAAGCCAGGGCGAAGAACCAGGCGATCGACGCACTGGCCGCACCAAAGGCAAACCAGGAACGGATCTCCGGTGCCAATTGGCTGCCAAGGCTGCCGAGCACCACAAAGGTATCGAGATACACATGCGGGTTCAGCCAGGTGACCGCCAACATGGTGATCACAATGCGCCAGCGGCTTTGTTTCATCTCTTCGGCGGTGGCTAATGCCAAGCGCTGGCTGAACGCGGTGCGGAAAGCGCCCCAGCCGTACCACAGCAGAAACGCCACCCCGCCCCAGGTCACCAGCAGTAGCAACAGCGGCGAGCGGCTCAACAAGGCGCTGCCGCCGAAAATACCGGCGCAGATCAGGGCGATATCGCTCAACGCACACAGCGAAGCCGTCATCAGATGATATTGGCGGCGGATCCCCTGGTTCATCACAAACACGTTTTGCGGCCCCAGCGGCAGGATCATCGCGGCGCTCAAGGCAAAGCCTTGCAAAAAGATGGTTAACATTTTGTTTCCTCTGGCTATAGAATGCAGGGCTTTTGGCGATGCCTCTAAGGCGATAATGCCAGAAAAGCGGCGCGTGCTGTTCAACACGCGCATCATACGAAGAGATAATTATTAGGGGAAATGGATATTTCTAATCAGGCATCAGTAGAGCTAATGTTCAGCCGTAGGTCACAAACCCCAGCTCTTGGGAAATGCGCTGCGCAGTGGCGAGCACAGGTTTCATCAGCGATTTCACCCCAACCTGTTGCAGCTTGGCGGTCGGCAGAGAAACCGAGACCGCATAAGGCACCCGTTGCTGAATGTCGAACACTGGCGCAGCAATGCAGGAGACACCCAGTTCGTTCTCTTCACGGTCCATCGCCACGCCCTGTTTGCGAATATCCGCCAGTTCCTCATACATTTTCGGCAATTGGGTAATGGTATTGCGCGTTAACGGCTGGATCGTCTGCTGATGGGTTTGCCAATAATGATCCGGGTAATCGCTTTTGCCGTAGGCCATGAAAATCTTGCCCATCGCCGAGCAGTACAGCGGCATATGCTGGCCGATATAGGCGCGGGTACGCATCATGCCAGTGGTCGGTTCCAGCTTGTAGATCAGGATCACGTGATCGTCTTCGCGGCTGGAGAAGTTCACCGTTTCGCCCACTTCCAGGTTCAACTGCTCCAGATGCGGTGCCGCTACGTGGATGATATTCAGCGAGGAAAGCGCCTTCTGGCCAATAGAAATGAATTTGGTGGTCAACCGATAGCTGCCGGGGGACGGTGCCTGCGTGACGTAACCGCTGGCGTGCAACCCCTGCAACAGGCGGTGTACCGTGCTCTTGTTCATTTCTGCCAGTTCGGAAAGGTGAGCCAGCGGGCAGCCATTGGGGAAGTTGCTCAATATCTCAATCAGTTGCAAACCACGGAACAGGCTTTGGCTGCCCAGCGGTTTGTCTTTCTTATCATCTTTTTCATCAACAGCTTTCAGGCTCATAGCGAAATATCTCCAATGTCGAACCCTCAGTCTATGCTACGGCACGATCGGCAGGCTCTTTACCGGGGATGTTACTCCAATGGTTGCATCAGGTGAAGATGGAACGCCGTTTCATTGTCAGTAGCAGCGTTAAAACGCGCAACATTCTGGTAACTTACGAAGTGAGTGACAGGTCACATATTCGCAAAGATAAAAATAACCCATTGTTTATTAAACATAATTAAAACCCGCCCGGCTTTGCTTTAGCGCAAGGTTAGGCATATCATTTTTGAAATTGAATTTCGCATAATGAAATATATCGTAGATTTAACCACCAAAAATTCACCAACTTGCCGCGTACAAGTTGCGCGAACCGGACATCAAGGGTGCATCACATGACTCATAGCAATGCGGATCAACCCATTCTGACACTCAGCAACATCGTGAAGCGATTTGGCGGCAACATCGCGGTTAACGATGTCAGCTTGCAGGTGATGCCCGGTGAAGTGCTGGCGCTGCTGGGTGAAAACGGGGCTGGCAAATCGACGTTGATCAAGGTGCTGGCTGGCGTTTACCCGCGCGATGGCGGTGATATTCGCTTTCAAGGCCAAAGTATTGTGTCAGCAGCAGCGCTAAAAAGCGCCAGCCGCCAGCCGATCGCCTTTATCCATCAGGATCTGGGGCTGATCGAATGGATGACGGTGGCAGAGAATATGGCGCTGGTAATGGGCTTCCCGCGCCGTTTCGGGCTGATCGACTGGCGCGCCATCCGCCAACGCGCCAGTGGAGCCTTGCAGGATGTCGGCATTGCGCTGGATCCCGACGCGCGGGTGTTTGAACTTTCCCGCACCGAGAAATCGCTGCTGGCGATCGCCCGAGCGGTGGCGGTAAACGCCGAACTGCTGGTGCTGGATGAACCCACCGCATCGCTGCCCGCCAACGACGTGCGCCATCTGTTTGCGGTGATCAACCGGCTGCGGGCCAAAAAGGTCGGCATGATTTATGTCACCCACCGCTTGGATGAGGTGATTGAGATTGCCGATCGGGTGTGCGTGATGCGCGACGGGCGCTACGTTGCCGGGGGCAACACCGCTGATTATTCCCTGCGCGATCTGGTGCAAACGATCGTCGGCGAAGCGATAACGGGCGATCAGCGCGAACCACTGCCGGAGCAGCAACCGCCGGTGCTGCGGCTCAGTAACGTGGTGGTCGGTGAGATCGGCCCGGTCAGTTTCAGCCTGCAACCGGGTGAAATGCTGGCCTTAGCCGGGCTGCGCGGTGCCGGGCAGGAAGAGATCGGCCGCCTGCTGTTTGGCCTGCGCCAGCGCGACGGCGGCGAAATCCAGTTCCGCGATCGGCCTTACGCCGCCACCAGCCCACAACAGGCGATCGCCTGCGGCGTTTCGCTGGTCGCGGGCGATCGCACCGGTGAAAGCCTGGTGATGTCGATGAGCGTGCGCGAAAACCTGTTTATCAACCCCTGCGCCAGCGGCCACCAGCTATTAGCGCGCTACAGTCGCCGCGCCGAAACCACGGCCAGCGAGCAGAAGGTGCAACTGTTCGACGTGCGGCCAAAGGACGTCAATATCGATATCAGCGCCCTGTCCGGCGGCAACCAGCAAAAAGTGGTGATGGCGCGCTGGATGCACCTGGGTGCGCCCTTGCTGATCCTGGAAGATCCTACCGCCGGTGTCGACGTTGGTGCGCGGGCAGAAATCTATCATCTATTAAATCAATCCCTGGCCGCAGGCGTGGCGATATTGGTGATCTCCAACGATTTCGAGGAGATCGCCCATATCTGTAACCGCGCCTTGGTATTCAACCGGGGAACCGTGGTCGGCGAACTGAAGAACCAGCAGGTCTCGTTTGCCAATTTATTGGAGCTGGCCTCTGCCAGCGCCGGGGAAGTTGTGGTGGAGAAACAGCATGTCGAATAAAACATCCGTTAAATCAACGGCATTAGAACAGCGCGTCAGCCTGGCGCAGGACGGCGCTGGCCCGTGGCTGATGCAGATCCTCACCCGCTACGGCCTGCTGTTGCTGTGCATTATGCTGGTGATCCTGTTTTCACTCACCACGCCGTCGTTTGCCTCGATGCTGACGTTACAGGCGATCCTGTCCAGCAAAGCCAAAATCGCCCTGCTGGCGCTGGCGGCCACCATTCCGATGATCGTCGGCAAGATCGACCTCAACGTCGGTTTCGGCATCGTGCTGTGGCACATTCTGGCGATCACCCTGCAAGTGGAATACGGCTTTTCCTGGCAGATGGCGGTGTTAGCCGTGTTGGTGATTTCCGCGCTGTATGGCCTGCTGAACGGGATTCTGGTGGCCTTGGCAGATATCGACAGCTTCGTCGCCACTCTGGGTTCCGGCACCGTGCTGTATGCGGTGGCCCTGTGGCACTCCGGCGGGCGGCAGATCGTCGGGGATTTACCCGACGCCTTTATCGCCCTGCATCACACCGAAATTGCCGGTATCCCGATTGTCGCCTTCTATGTGCTGATCGTGGCGATCGTCCTGTGGTTAATCACCGAACACACGCCGCTCGGCCGCTGCATGTATGCGGTGGGCGGCAACCCGGCGGCGGCGCGGCTGAACGGTATTTCCGTCAACCGTTTCACCATCGGTGCTTTTATTGCCTCCAGCGTGCTCACCGGCTTTAGCGGCGTGTTGATCGCTGCGGAGCAAGGCGTCGGGCAGGCCAGCGTCGGCATGGATTACTTGTTACCGGCGCTGGTCGGTGCCTTCCTCGGCAGCACCACCATCCGTCCGGGGCGGGTCAACGTTTGGGGTACGGTGGTCGGCATTGCCATTCTGGCGATCGGCATTGCCGGTATCCAGCAGTTTGGCGGCGAGTTCTGGGTCGAGCCGTTATTCAACGGTGCCACCCTGCTGCTTTCCATCACGCTGGCGGGCTATGCCCAGCGCCGCCGGTTGCTCAATCAAAAAGCGGTACAACACAGTCAGGCGGCTTTGGCCGAGAAAAATAACCAGAAAGCGATTAATCCTTAATCAGGAGTTTACGTATGAAACGTTTTTGGATGTTATCAGGGTTCACCACGTTGCTATTAACCACCGCACCGGCATGGGCCGATGCTTATCTCGATCAGGCCACGGCGGCGGTGAATAAGGCCACGACCAGCGCCAGCCAGTGGGATGGCCCCACCAGCGGCCCACAGTTAGTGCCGAACAAGAAAATCATCTTTATTGCCTCCGACATGAAAAACGGCGGCGTACAGGGGGTGCAGCAAGGGCTGAGCGAAGCGGCCAAAGCGGCAGGCTGGCGGTTGGAAACGCTGGACGGTGGCGGTTCGGTGAAGGATCAGCTGTCATCACTTAATCAGGCGATCGCCCAGAAGCCGGACGGCATCGTCATTGGCGGCTGGAACCCCAACGTGGCCAAGATCCCGCTGAAGAAGGCGATCCAGCAGGGCATCGTGCTCACCGCCTGGCATGCGGTGCCGGAACCGGGGCCGATCGCCAAGTACGACGTGTTCTATAACGTCACCTCAGATTCTAACGAAGTGGCGCGCATCGCGGCACAATACGCGGTGGTGAAATCCGGCGGGCAGGCCAGCGTGCTGATCTTTACCGATTCGCTGTACCAGATCGCGCTGGATAAGGCCAACGTAATGAAAGAAGAGATCGGCAAATGCAGCGGCTGCACAGTGGTGGAATTCATCGATACGCCGCTGGCGGACACAGCCAACCGTATGCCCGCCATGACCTTCAGCCTGCTGCAAAAATACGGCGATAAATTCCAGTACGCATTGGCGATCAACGACCTGTATTTCGATTTTATGGCTCCGGCGCTGAAAACCGCCGGTAAAGGCGGCCAACATGCCCCGTATAACATCTCGGCCGGTGACGGCTCTATTTCCGCCTATCAACGCATCCGCTCGGGCGACAGCCAATCCGCCACCGTGCCGGAACCGCTAAAACTGCACGGCTGGCAGTTGCTGGATGAATTCAACCGCGCGTTTGCCAAACAGCCGCCTTCTGGCTATGTCACCCCGGCGCACTTGGTTACACGTGACAATATCAGTGCCGATAACCTGTATGACCCGCAGAACGGCTACCAAGAGCATTACAAAACCATCTGGGGCGTAAAATAAACGGAGGGGCTGGCATGATCGCACAATCATTGGAACGTTTATGCTCGCCCGCCATCTGGGCCGAAGGCCCGGTATGGCTGCCACAACAGGATGCCGTGGTGTTCAGCGATGTGAAAGGCAACCGTATGTTTCGCTGGGCGCGCAATGGGGAACTCAGCCTGTGGCGCTCCCCTTCGCACTACGCCAACGGCAATGCCTGTGATAATGAGGGGCGCGTGATCAGTTGTGAACATGGGCGGCGCGCCATCAGCCGCACCGAGCATGACGGCAGCCTCACCTTACTGGTGGAACGCGTTGACGGTAAACGCTTCAACTCCCCCAACGATGTGGTGGTGCGTTCCGACGGCACTTTATGGTTTACCGATCCGCCCTACGGCATCGTCGGCGATGAAGAGGGCTACAAGTCAGAAAGCCAGGTGATCGGCTGCTATCTGTACTGCTTCGATCCCCACGATGGTTCGCTGAACATTGCCGCCAGCGATCTACAGCGGCCAAACGGTTTGGCGTTTTCACCGGACGAACGCCTGTTGTACGTGGCCGATATGTCGATTGTCGATTTCCCCACGCTTGGGCGCAGCGAGCTGCGGGTCTACCCGGTAGCAGGGCGCAAACTGGGGGCCAGCAGCCATTTTGCCCACGTTGCGCCCGGTTTCCCAGACGGCTTTTGCCTGGATGCCGCCGGTAATCTGTTCTGTAGCTGTGCCGATGGCATCACCATTTTTAACCCTCAAGGCCAGAAAACCGGCAAGATCGCCGTACCGGAGCGGGTTTCCAACTGCACCTTCGGCGGGCCAAGCGGCAATGAGCTGTACATCACCGCCACCACTTCGCTGTATCGGATTGCCCTGAATACCTACGGGTAGTCAGCATTCTTTTGGCTATAGGGTGAGCCCGCCTCACCCTGTTTTACTACGCCTGTAGCACGGCAAAGCCCCAAAACGTGCCGCCGATCACAAAATCACCATACTAATTTAACCCACTGTTTTTAAATATTAATTTTCTATCACCTCACTTTGACTTCGCTCCGATGCGGGTATAGCATTTATTTGAAATGCAATTTCGTATAATGAAATTTAAAGAGTGCAAAACGCACAGAACGCCGTAACGGAGAAGCAGCATGAGAGTGAGTTACACCGAGCTAAAACAGCAATTCAAGCGTGTGTTGCTGGCACGGGGCGTGGCGGAACAAACGGCAGATGAGTGCGCCGCAATGTTCGCAGAAACCACCGAAAGCGGCGTCTATTCTCACGGCGTAAACCGTTTCCCGCGCTTTATTCAGCAGTTGGAAGCCGGTGACATTATCCCCGACGCCAAACCGAGCAAGCTGCTGGCGCTGGGCGCTATCGAACAGTGGGATGCCCAGCAGGGGATCGGCAACCTGACCGCCCGCCAGATGATGGAGCGCGCCATGCAGTTGGCGGATCAACACGGCATCGGCCTGGTAGCGCTGCGCAATGCCAACCACTGGATGCGCGGTGGTAGCTACGGCTGGCAGGCGGCGGAAAAAGGTTACATCGGCATCTGCTGGACCAACTCGATCGCCGTGATGCCACCTTGGGGAGCCAAAGAGTGCCGCATCGGCACCAACCCGCTGATCGTCGCCGTGCCGGGTAACCCGATCACCATGGTGGATATGTCGATGTCGATGTTCTCTTACGGCGCGCTGGAACTGAACCGCCTGGCGGGCAAAACGCTGCCGGTGGACGGCGGTTTTGATAATAACGGCAACCTGACGCGCGATCCGGCCACTATCGAAGAAAATCGGCGCATTTTGCCAATGGGCTACTGGAAAGGCTCGGCGCTGTCGGTGGTGCTGGATATGATCGCCACCCTGCTTTCCGGCGGTTGTTCCGTGGCCGAAGTAACCGAAGATCACCGCGATGAATACGGCGTTTCGCAGGTGTTTATCGCCATCGAGATCGAACGCCTGATCGACGGCAAAACCCGCGATGAAAAATTGCAGCGCATCATGGATTACATCACCAACGCCGAGCGCGATAACCCCGAGGTGACCATTCGCCTGCCGGGCCACAAATTCCCGCAGATTCGTGCTGAAAACCAACGCGATGGTATCCCGGTGGACGACCGGGTTTGGGCGCGTATTCAGGCGCTTTAATTTATAAAAGGGGGGATTCCTTTCTGATATGGCTAAATGAAAGTGATTACCTAACTCTAAATATATTTTAGCGATGTAAAGAAAAATAAAACCAGAGCTTATCTCTGGCACTTATTTCTGCGCCGAAAAAGGAAAGTAACAAGATAAAACCTTTATTACTGGGAAATTAATAGCCATACGGATTTATTCCGAACGATGCCCTGAGCACTTGGAGTTACCGCTTCAAGCAATGTTCCTATTTATGTGAAGGTATCAATAACATGAATACAGCCTCTATTTCTGTTGGCCGTAGCCAGGCCATACCTAAATTACGCGGGTTGCGAATAGTGCCCCCTATTCTTATTACCTGCATTATTTCTTATATGGATCGCGTTAATATCGCTTTCGCCATGCCCGGCGGTAAGTTGGCGATTACCTCGGTGCTGGCATTAATGCTACCGAACAGATGCGACCAACGCGCGGGGAGCGCGTCATGAAATGCTGGCTAGGGCTGGATTGCGGCGGCACCTTTATTAAAGCCGGGCTGTATGACCTACAGGGAAAGGAACTGGGGATTGCCCGCAGGAATCTGACCATTATCGCGCCGCAGCCCGGCTGGGCGGAACGGGATATGCCTACGTTGTGGCAAACCGCCGCCGGGGTGATCCGCGAAGTACTGGAGCGCGTCGGCATCAATGCCGGTGCCGTTCAGGGCATAGGGATTTCGGCTCAGGGGAAAGGGCTGTTCCTGCTGGATAAACAGGGCCAGCCGCTGGGCAATGCCATGCTCTCTTCCGATCAGCGTGCGTTGCCACTGGTGCAGGCGTGGCAAAAAGCCGGTATTCCGCAGGTGCTGTATGAGCAAACCCGGCAAACGCTGTGGACCGGTCACCCGGTTTCGCTGCTGCGCTGGGTGAAACAACATCAGCCGGAGCGTTATCGCCAGATCGGCAGCGTGCTGATGGCGCACGATTATCTGCGCTATTGCCTGACCGGCGAACTGGCCTGCGAAGAGACCAATATTTCCGAGTCCAATCTGTACCAGATGGCGCGTGGCCGCTATGACCCGGCGCTGGCGCAGCAGCTCGGGATTGGCGAAATCATGGCCGCTCTGCCGCCGATCGTCGGTTCCGCCGAGATCGCCGGGTGGATCAATAGCGCTGCTGCCGCAGAAACCGGCCTGCTGGCAGGTACGCCGGTGGTCGGTGGGCTGTTCGACGTGGTTTCTACCGCGCTGTGCGCCGGGTTGCAGGATGAAACCCGGCTGAACGCGGTGATGGGCACCTGGTCGGTAACCAGCGGCGTTACCCAAGCGATTGAAACCGGCTTCGATCATCCGTTTGTCTATGGCCGCTATGCCGAAGCAGGC
Source organism: Serratia sp. YWN4 (assembly GCF_055790845.1). NCBI lineage: Bacteria > Pseudomonadati > Pseudomonadota > Gammaproteobacteria > Enterobacterales > Yersiniaceae > Serratia > Serratia sp. YWN4. Next base: position 1,121,038 of record NZ_CM147696.1, on the reverse strand, counting down.
CAATACATCGTTCACGAAGCCAGCCCAACCTCCGCCGCCAATCTGGAGTGGTTCTGCCAGCAATGGGGGCTGCACGATTATGAGCAACTCAACCAGTGGGTGGCGGCCTTGCCGAAAGCGGGCAGCCAGTTGCTGTTCGCCCCTTTCCTCTACGGCTCTAACGCCGGGCTGGGCCTCTGCGCCAGCTTCTACGGTATGCAGGCCTTCCACCAACGCGAACATCTGGTGCAGGCGATCTTCGAAGGGGTGGTGTTCTGCCATATGACCCACCTGAACCGCATGTTGCAACGCTTCCCGCACACCCGCGCGCTGCGCGTCACCGGCGGCCCGGCGAAGTCGGCCCCGTGGATGCAGATGCTGGCGGACGTCAGCGGCCTGCCGCTGGAACTGCCACAAATAGAAGAAACCGGCTGCCTGGGGGCGGCGATGGCTGCCATGGTCGGCACCGGCGCGTTCCCAGACTTTACCGCTGCCCAGCGGGCTCTGGCTCCGCGTATTGAAACCGTGCTGCCCGATGCACAAGCGCAGGAAGCCTACCAGCAAAAATACCAACGTTATCAGGCGCTGATTGGCGCGTTACAAACGCTGCAAACCGGCCACTCCAAGGAGGCTTTATGACCATCAAACCGCGCCTGCAACTGGCGCTCGATCACACCCGGCTGGATGCCGCCCTGCAAACGGTAGAGCGCCTTCGTCCGCATGTCGACATTATCGAAGCAGGCACCATCTTGTGCATCAGCGCCGGGATCCAGGCGGTACGCGCCCTGCGTGAGCGCTGCCCACAACATACGCTGGTGGCCGATCTGAAGGTAGCCGATGCCGGTGCCACGCTGGCAGAACAAGCCTTTGCGCAGGGAGCTAACTGGATGACGGTGATTTGCGCCGCCCCGTTGGCCACCATGGCCAGCGCGCAACAAGTGGCAGCGCGCCATCAGGGGGAAATTCAGATCGAACTGTTTGGCCGCTGGACGTTGGAAGATGCCAAACACTGGCTTGATCTCGGTATCAAACAAGCGATCTACCACCGGGGGCGCGACGCGCAGGCCAACGGGCAAAACTGGGGCCAGCAGGATTTGGACACCATGAAGGCGCTGTCTGATTTAGGCATTGAGCTTTCGGTCACCGGCGGTATCACACCAGCCGATTTACCGCTGTTTAAAGACATCGCCGTTACGGCGTTTATCGCCGGGCGCGCGCTGGCCGAAGCGGTAGATCCGATCGCCGCCGCGCGTCAGTTCCGTAGCGCCATTGATGACATTTGGAGAGGTTGATATGCGTCAGCATCCGTTGGGGATTTACGAGAAAGCCTTGCCGAAGCACTTAAGCTGGCCAGAACGATTGGCGTTGGCCAAAGCCTGCGGCTTTGATTTTGTCGAGATGTCGGTCGATGAAAGCGATGAACGGCTGGCACGCCTGAGCTGGAGCAAAGAACAGCGGCTTTCGTTGGTAAGCGCGACGCTGGAAACCGGCATCACCATTCCATCCATGTGCCTTTCTGGCCACCGCCGTTTCCCGTTTGGCAGCCACGACGAAGCCACGCGCCAACAGGCTTATACCATCATGGAGCAGGCTCTCCAACTGGCGAAAGACGTCGGCATCCGCACCATTCAACTCGCCGGTTACGACGTGTATTACGAACAGCAGGACGCAGGCACCCTCGCCCGCTTCACCGAAGGTTTGCAGTGGGCGGTAGAGCGGGCCGCCGCCGCGCAGGTGATGCTGGCGGTAGAAATTATGGATACCACGTTTATGAACTCGATCAGCAAATGGAAAGCCTGGGATGCCTGCCTGGCTTCGCCGTGGTTCACGGTTTACCCGGACGTTGGCAACCTTAGCGCCTGGGGCAACGATGTGGCGCAGGAGCTGAAGCTGGGCATCGACCGCATCGCCGCCATTCATCTCAAAGATACCTTTCCGGTCACAGAAAGCTCGCCGGGCCAGTTCCGCGATGTGCCTTTTGGCGCAGGCTGTGTGGACTTTGTGGCGCTGTTCCGCACGCTAAAGCAGCTCAACTATCGCGGCGCTTTCCTGATTGAAATGTGGACCGAAAAAGCCGCTGAGCCAGTGACCGAGATCGTACAGGCGCGCCGCTTTATCGAACAGAAAATGCAGCAAGGGGGGATAACATGCTAACTCTGCCACAACTTAAACAGCAGGTGCTGGAAGCCAACCTAGATCTGCCGCGCCATCAGTTGGTGACCTTTACCTGGGGCAACGTCAGCGCGGTCGATCGTGAACGCGGGCTGGTGGTGATCAAACCCTCCGGCGTGGAATATGCGCAGATGACGGCGGACGATATGGTGGTGGTCGATCTCGCCACTGGCCGCACGCTGGAAGGCAGCAAAAAACCCTCTTCGGATACCGCCACTCATCTGGCGCTATACCGTGAGTTCAGTGAGATAGGTGGTATCGTGCATACCCATTCGCGCCACGCCACCATCTGGGCGCAGGCCGGGCTGGATATTCCCGCCTGGGGCACTACCCATGCCGATTATTTCTATGGCGCTATCCCTTGTACCCGTTTGCTGACCGTAGACGAGATCGAACACGATTATGAACGGGAAACCGGTCAGGTGATTATTGAAACCTTCCACCGGCGCGGCATCAGCCCAAGCGCTATCCCGGCGGTGCTGGTCAATGCCCATGGGCCGTTCGCCTGGGGAGAAGATGCGCCTGACGCGGTACATAACGCAGTGGTACTGGAAGAGATTGCCTATATGGGGATTTTTTCACGCCAGTTGACGCCGGGCATCAACCCTATGCAGCAGGTGTTGCTGGACAAGCACTACCTGCGCAAGCACGGCAAGAACGCTTATTACGGGCAATAGTGGTTGAAGGATGGGTAAGGGAGACCGCTGACCTTACCCATTTCAATCGTTGCGGCGACGGTCTATCCACTCTTCAATCTGAATCGGGAACACGTCTGGCGCTTTTCTGAACATCCGCCGCACCAAATCCAATACCGTGTGTTGTGCCAGCGCCTCTTCCATACGCTGCTGAGCGACCTGCATCACCTGGCGCACCCCACACAGGCCTTCGCAGGCCCAGTCCGGCGCGGGTTCATCAAATACGGCCAGCCGTTGGCGGATCTCTTTGCAATCAAAAATCGATTTCTCACCGTCGATAGCCGCCACAATATCCAGCACGGTGATCTGATCGGCCGGTTTCGCCAGGCGGAAGCCGCCCCCTTTGCCTTCGGTGCTTTCAACCAGTTGGGCTTTAGACAGCTTGGTGAAAATCTTGGCCAGATAATCATAGGGTACGCCCTGTAGTTCGGCGATTTCACGCACGCTCATTTCACGCCCTTCCCCTTTACCATCAACCATGCACATCAGGCTGTGGATGCCGTACTCCACCCCGGAACTGTAGAACGCCATCGTATCTCCGCAAAATTAAGTCTGAGTTACATAGTAATTTCTTCCCGTCACCGATGCAATTTTTAACCGAACACATCATTAAATAAGACCCTATTCAATCTTAACAAAACGCTTGCTACATTTAACTACGATCACTATAGTCGTAGTTAATAAATCACTCATCCTTTAACAGGGTGACTAACGGAGTCAGAGCATGAAAGAAAAAATTCTTATCCTGGGTGCAGGTTTTGCTGGGATGTGGGCCGCATTGAGCGCGGCGCGGATGACGGATCTGCACAATCGTACAGATATTGAAATCACCGTATTGGCACCGCAGCCCGAGTTGCGCATCCGCCCACGCTTCTATGAGGCCAAGGTCGAAACCTTCGCCGCACCGCTGCTGCCGTTATTCGGCGTGACCGGTGTGAAGTTTTTGGCAGGCACCGCCAGTGAGATCGATAGCGAAAACCAACAGGTCTGGTATCACAATGCGCAAGAGCAGCTTGCCATCGCCAGTTACGATCGTCTGATCCTGGCCACCGGTAGCCAGATCAGCCCTGCGTTACCCGGCGCGCAGCAGCACGCTTTCGATCTGGATCAGTTGGAAAGTGCCGCTCGTCTGGAACACCACCTCAATGCCCTTGCCGAGCAACCGGATAGCGCAGCACGTAATACCGTCATTGTCTGCGGCGGCGGCTTTACCGGGATTGAAATGGCTACCGAGTTACCTGCACGTTTGCGAGCCGTTTTGGGGAATAGCACTCCGATACAGGTGATTGTCGTCGAACGCGGCCCGGTGATTGGCGGGCGCTACAGCGAGCAACTGCGCGGCGTTATTGAGCAGGCTTCCCATGAACTCGGAGTGGAGTGGTTGCTTAATGCTGAAATCATGGCGATCGATGCAAAAGGCATTACGTTGAAAAACGGCCAACATATTGCCTCCAGCACGGTGATCTCAACCGTGGGCGTGCAGGCCAGTGCGCTAACCCGGCAGATTCCAGCACAGCGCGATCCGCAGGGCCGGTTACATGTTGATCAACATTTGCGCGTCGCGGGCCTGCAAGAAGTTTATGCCACCGGGGATGTCGCCTTTGCCGCCACGGACGATCTGGGCAATCATGCCCTGATGACTTGCCAGCACGCAATTATGCTGGGGCGCTTTGTCGGCCATAACGTGGCCGCCGATCTGCTCGGCGTTGCCCCCTTGCCTTATCGTCAGGTGAATTATGTCACCTGTCTGGATCTGGGAGCCTGGGGCGCGGTCTATACCGAAGGTTGGGATCAGGTGGTTAAATCCACTAAAGAAGAGGCGAAGAAAATCAAAGTCGCCATCACCAACGAATTGATCTATCCGCCGAAAGCCGAACGAGAAGTGGCCTTTGCCGCCGCCGATCCATTAGCTGCTTTTGTTTGATGGCAGCCAGATGGGACGCCAGAGCGTCCCATCTCCCTCGAGATAATATTCCCCCCCTCCGCTGGAACCCATTTCCCCTGCCTTGGCATAGCAAACTTTAATTCCGTGCATGAGTTCAAATAGTGGCTTGTTTTAGAATGTTAAAATGCCGTTTCAATTTCGCCACATTGCTCAATTCATGTCACGAGGACATTCCGCCCATGAAAACCCCGCCTACGCTTTGGCATAAAACTATAATAAACCGCATAAAATATCCGCTGCTCACCGGCCTCATCTGCACATTACTGGCTGGCTGTGATTCCAGTTCGACGCAAGATACGCCGTCTGCCGCCAATAACTCGAGCGAGCCCGCAACGCCCGTAGATCCTGTTTCCCCGTTGGATCCTGTAACACCAGAGAACCCCGTTGAGCCCGCAAACCCTGCACTTACCGCACAGCAGGCCTGCGATCGGCTCAATGGCGTCACGTTACCCGCCTCTGCCTTAACTTTGCCCAGCGGAGGGGCGCAAGTGGTGACGGCGACGCTGATCCTCGCGGATGCCAGCGGCAATACCTTGGGTGAATATTGTCAGGTACGCGGCAAGATCTTCCCCTTCAGTGCCAGCGCGCCAGAGATCAACTTTGCCGTTAATCTCCCCACGCAGTGGAATAATAAAGCCATTCACTTTGGTGGTGGTGGCTTTAATGGCAGGCTGATCGATGGCACGGAGAAAGTACGTTTTTCCCTGCCAAATAATCCGGCTCCGCTGGCGCAGGGCTATGCCACCTGGGGCGATGATTCCGGTCACCAGAGCGGCAGCATTACCGATGGCAGTTTTGCCATGGATGATGAGGCGCTGGCCAACTACGGCGGTGATACCCTGAAGAAAACCCATGACGTGGCGTTACTGCTGCTGCAACAGCGTTACGAGAACATGCCGCAACATAGTTACTTCCTCGGCACTTCCACCGGTGGGCGCGATGCGCTGGGCTATATCCAGCGCTGGCCGCTCGACTATGATGGCGTGATTGCCAATGAACCGGCGCTGAATTACACCGGTACTCGCCTGTCGAACGTGGCGGTGGGCCGCGCACTGTATCTCAATGATGGTGCGGGCTGGCTGAACATCAATAAAACCCTGCTGGTGCAGCAGGCGGCTATGGATGCCTGCGATCGACTGGATGGAGCAGCCGACAATGTCATCAGTAATGTTGAAGGCTGCCGCGCGGGGAGTGCGCAGGTGCTGGCCAAGCTGCGTTGCGCCGGTGGAGTAGACAGCGGTGATACCTGCCTCTCCGATGCCCAGATTGCCACCGTCAAAGTGATCGAATCACCTTTACAGTTAGACTATCCGCTGGCCAACGGCGTGCGCGTAGCTGGAGGTTATAACCTGCTGGAAGGCACGCTGGTTGCTGGCCCCTTTACCACCCGTAATCTGGGAACTCGCCCGGTTCCCGCGAACCCCGCCGCCAAGGCGGATGCCAATATGTATGTTACTGGCGATCAGTGGGTTAAATATTTTGTGACCCGCGATCCTTCGTTCGATGCCCTGACCTTTAATCCCGTTAACCCCGGTGCCTACACCCGCCAGGTGCAACAGGTTTCTGCCATAACCGATGCCACCAATCCCGACATCTCCGAGTTTCTTGGCCATAGTCATCGCCTGATCCTGCTGCATGGCTTGGCTGACGAAGTCATTAGCCCAAACTCCACCATTGCCTGGTATCAGGCCATGGCTGATCGGGTTGGGCAGGAGGCGGCCAATCAGGGCGTTCACTTTTATACCGTTCCCGGCATGGGGCATGGCACCGGCAGCTTTCTGCCAGCCTGGAACTCATTAACGGCATTGGAAAACTGGGTTGAGCGCGGTGTGGCACCGGGTAATCGCTGGGTGATGGATACCAATGCGCAAACCTATGGGCGAACCAGACCGCTGTGCCAATATCCTTCCTGGCCGAAGTTTAAAGGTGCAGGCAGTCTGGATGCCGCCATCAACTACAGCTGTACCGATAGCGGCAATGTCATCCCACAGGCTTGCGCCAATCTGCCCACCGCCACCACCATCTATAAAGGCGGGAATACGTTTGGCGAAGAGTTGAGCGTACAGTTCGATCCCACCACCATGAACTACAGCATGACTATCGATGCCAGCCTGCAACGCCCTGCGGGTACGGTGCGCAGTGGCACGCTGCTAGCGCACGATGGCTGTACTTTCAGCAGTGAGGAGAATGGTGCGCTGTTTACCTTCACCGGCGGGGGAGTGCTGTCGGGTGGCATAGCAAAAGTCTCAGGATCAGAGTTCCTGCCACTGGTGGCGTTCCAGAATATCAGCAGCGATTACAAGGCGGTCGCTGATATCTATAATGTCAGCGGTATCCAGCACAGCGTCAGCAACGACAGTGCCACACCGCTGAGCGGTTCGGCGCGGCTGCGTTCATCAGCAGCCACTTGGCAAACCTGCCAAGATCCCAGCACGCAAGGCTTTATTACCTACGATGCAAACTGTACGGTGAGCACCAAAGGCTATATCGCCTGGAACAGCAGTCGTAATGCCTTTGACTATTTTGTCGGCGGTACCCCCGATAAAAATAATGGCAAGCTAAGCGGCTCGCTGATTAGCGGTATGGTCAATGGCAAACCGGTGCCCTTGGTTCTGACCCGTTCAGAGACAACCTACGGTATGGGGTTTTATGCACCGCAGCCTTCCGCTCTGCCTCTGGCCACCGGTGCGGCAGATGGTCACTATCGTGTCAGTACCAGCGATGGCAGCCTGTTTGATACCGAACTGAGTGGAACCACGGTTTTTCAGGCTAATAGCTATGGCGTACTCACCTATAACCAGCCGGTGCTGGGCGTGATAACGGCAACGGGAGCCATCAGCGGCAGTTACACCACCAATGGCGGCATCCTGTCGATGGTTACAGATGACCGCTTTGGGCTGGGGTTGTTGTATTAAAAATAGGTCAGCAGGTTAAGGCCACCCTAACGGTTAATGCCGGTCTGCTAAGCGCAAAACGGCAGCAGGTGCTGAAGGTGTGGCCTCCCTCTCCCTGTGGGAGAGGGCCGGGGTGAGGGGCTTTAGTTCAGCGATCTTCCCCTCACCCTAACCCTCTCCCCAAAGGAGAGGGAACTGGTTAGCCTTAACTGACCGGCATTCACCATAGCGGTGGCCTTACTGATAAAGTGCGGTTATTCCGGCTGTTCGGCCGATTTGGCTACGTGACGGACATGCACATCCATCTGCGGGCACGGCACGCCAATCTGGTTGATATCCAACTGGCGTTTGAAGTTTTCCATCAGATCAAAGTAAACATCCCAGAACTCGGCATTCGTGGTCCAGCAGCGGGTGACAAAGTTCAGCGCCGGTGGTGCCATTTCGTTCAGGCGCACGGTCACGCCCTTGTCGTGCATAATGCGCTTGTCGGCGGCAATCACATCACCCAACACCTGCTTCACCCGATCAACATCGGCGTTATAGGCCACCGCCACCACAATATCCACGCGGCGGTTCGGCTCGCGTGAGAAGTTGATGATATTGCCAGAGATGATTTTACCGTTCGGTACCACGATGGTTTTGTTATCAGGAGTACGCAGGGTGGTAGAGAAAATCTGTACCTGATCAACCGTACCGGCCACACCGCCCAGATCGACAAACTCACCGGCGCGCAGCGGACGGAAAGCGACCAACAGCACACCGGCCGCGAAGTTAGACAGCGACCCTTGCAGCGCCAAACCAATGGCCAGACCGGCGGCCCCCAAGACGGCAATCACCGAGGTGGTTTGCACGCCAATCCGCCCCAGCACCGCAATCAACGTAAACGCCAGAATGCTGTAACGCACCATCGCCGCCAGGAAATCTGCCACCGTGGCATCAATGCCCCGCAACTTCATTACGCGACTGACCGCGTTGCTGATGATACGGGCAATGATCGAACCGATGATGAAAATAACGATCGCAGCAACGATGTTTACCGCATACTGGATCAACAGATCCTGATGATCCACCAGCCAACTGCCAGCGCTATTGATGTCCTCAATGATATTGAGATCTTTCATTCTAATATCCTGCTTTATTCCCTCAACCGAGGGGATTCACAACGGTACTGACCACAATAGCGCCAGTAAGGAAAACACGTTTTTAAGGGTAACCAACATTTCCGCGCTGTGCCAATCATCGCAAATAAAATAACCTTCTGTTCTGATTAAACTATACCCGCCATATTTCAACTTACGGTGCTGTTTCCAGTAACAAAAAAGGCTCCCAAAATGGGAGCCTCTCAACATCAGGTAAAGCAAAGATTACAGCACGTTTACGGCATTCAGATCTTTAAAAGCCTGTTCCAGACGGGTAATCATAGATGTCTGGGCAGCACGCAGCCATACGCGTGGATCGTAGTATTTCTTGTTCGGCTGATCTGCGCCTTTAGGGTTACCCAACTGGCCTTGCAGATAAGCCTCGTTCTCTTTGTAATAATTCAGGATACCTTCCCATGTTGCCCACTGGGTGTCGGTATCGATGTTCATCTTGATCACGCCGTAGCTGACGGACTCTTTGATCTCAGCATCGCTGGAACCTGAACCGCCATGGAACACGAAGTTCAGGCTGTTGTGCGGCAGGTTGAATTTCTTGGACACGTAGTCCTGAGAATCACGCAGGATGGTTGGGGTCAGCTTCACGTTACCTGGCTTGTACACACCGTGTACGTTACCGAAGGACGCCGCGATGGTGAAGTTCGGGCTGATGGCGTTCAGTTTTTCGTAGGCGTAAGCCACGTCTTCTGGCTGGGTGTACAGCGCTGAAGCATCCATATGGCTGTTGTCTACGCCATCTTCTTCACCGCCGGTGCAACCCAGTTCGATTTCCAGCGTCATACCGATCTTCGCCATGCGAGTCAGGTATTTGCCACAAATTTCGATGTTTTCTTCCAGGGACTCTTCAGACAGATCGATCATATGAGAAGAGAACAGCGGTTTACCGGTGGCGGCAAAGTGTTTCTCACCCGCATCCAGCAGGCCGTCGAGCCATGGCAGCAGTTTTTTCGCGCAGTGGTCAGTGTGCAGAATCACCGGCACTCCGTAATGTTCAGCCATCTGGTGAACGTGGTGTGCGCCAGAGATCGCACCCAGAATAGCAGCACCCTGTGGAATATCGCTCTTCACGCCTTTGCCTGCGATAAACGCCGCGCCGCCGTTAGAGAACTGAACGATAACCGGAGCACGCACCTTCGCGGCTGTTTCCAGCACGGCGTTGATGGAGTCAGTACCCACGCAGTTTACCGCTGGCAGAGCAAAGTTGTTCTCTTTAGCAACTGCGAATACTTTCTGAACGTCATCACCGGTGATCACACCAGGTTTTACGAAATCAAATATTTTAGACATGCGACTTTGTCCTGTTTCGTTGGCCGTTATACCCTTCAGTTTCAAGCCACTGCGCCGTTGGCTGCGGCTTGAAATCTAGCGGGTAGGAATGGAAATCTATGTTGCATTCCGCACCGTAAACCGGGCGGAATAAAACCGACGGGCGGCTTGCGCCCGTCATCTGAATTACTTCTTAGCACGCTCTTCCAGCATCACTACCGCAGGCAGTTGTTTCCCTTCTACGAACTCGAGGAAAGCACCGCCACCGGTAGAGATGTAGGAGATCTTGTCAGCAATACCGAACAGATCGATCGCTGCCAGGGTGTCGCCGCCGCCTGCAATGGAGAAGGCTTCGCTATCAGCGATAGCGCGTGCGACAATTTCGGTACCCTTACGGAAGTTAGGGAACTCGAATACGCCAACCGGGCCATTCCACAGAATGGTTTTAGCGTCTTTCAGGATTTTGGCCAGGCGCTCGGCAGAAACATCGCCCAGATCCAGAATTTGCTCGTCGTCTTTGATTTCGCTGGCTGGCTTCAGGGTCGCCACTGCGGTTTCAGAGAACTCGGTCGCTACGCGCACATCGGTAGGCACCGGGATATCACAGGTTTCCAGCAGTTTTTTCGCTTCTGGGATCAGGTCTGCTTCGTACAGGGATTTGCCAACGTTGTGGCCTTGAGCCGCCACGAAGGTGTTGGCAATGCCGCCGCCAACGATCAGTTGGTCAGCAATCTTGGACAGAGAGCCCAGCACGGTCAGCTTGGTCGACACTTTAGAACCGCCCACGATCGCCACCATTGGGCGCGCCGGGTTGCCCAGGGCTTTGCCCAGTGCTTCCAGCTCGGCAGACAGCAGCGGGCCCGCACAGGCCACTGGAGCAAACTTGCCCACGCCGTGGGTCGATGCCTGCGCACGGTGTGCGGTGCCGAAGGCGTCCATCACATACACGTCGCACAGCGCCGCATATTTCTTGGACAGGGTTTCGTCGTCTTTCTTTTCGCCTTTGTTAAAGCGCACGTTTTCCAGAACAACCAGTTCACCTGCTGCAACTTCAAGACCGTCCAGATAATCCTTCGCCAAGCGTACTGGGGATTTCATATGCTCTTTCAGGTAGTTCACCACCGGCAGCAGGGAGTATTCTTCGTTGTACTCGCCTTCGGTAGGACGGCCCAGGTGCGAAGTCACCATCACGCGGGCGCCTTGCTTCAGCGCAGCTTCAATGGTCGGCAGGGAGGCACGGATACGCGCATCGGAAGTCACTTTACCGTCTTTTACTGGTACGTTCAGATCGGAACGGATCAGAACACGCTTACCGGCCAGATCCAGATCGGTCATCTTGATTACAGACATGGTGAACCCTCTTGGTTGATTCTCTATAAAGTTGCCTGAACAGCACATCAACACCGCGTTGATGGTGCCTTATTAGAAACCGCTTGCGGCCATTGCCTGTGTTGTATCCAACATCCGGTTGGCAAAGCCCCATTCATTATCGCACCAGACCAAGGTCTTTATCAGGTGCTGCCCACTGACCCGGGTCTGCGTGCCATCGACAATGGCACTGTGCGGGTCGTGGTTAAAATCGATCGAAACTAAGGGTAGTTCGGTGTAGTCAACTATACCACGAAATGATCCCTGTGCGGCCTTTTGCAACAGCTGGTTGACCTCTGTCACCAGCACCTTTGAGCTCACGCTGACGCTGAGATCAATAGCCGTGACGTTGATGGTTGGCACACGCACGGAAATCGCTTCAAAACGATCGCAAAACTGCGGGAAGATGCGCGTAATACCGGCGGCCAGCTTGGTGTCGACCGGAATAATCGACTGGCTCGCCGCGCGGGTACGCCGCAAATCCTGATGATAAGCATCTATCACCGGCTGATCGTTCATTGAGGAGTGGATGGTGGTCACCGTGCCGGATTCGATGCTATAGGCATCGTCCAGCAGTTTGATAATCGGAATAATGCAGTTGGTGGTACAGGATGCGTTAGACACGATGCGATGTTCACCACGCAGCGTCTGGTGGTTAACCCCAAACACGATGGTGGCATCCAGATCGTTGCCCCCCGGATGGGCAAACAGCACCTTCTTCGCACCGGCGGCCAAGTGGGCTTCGCCATCGGCACGGCTGCCAAACACACCGCTGCAATCCAGCACCACATCTACACCCAGTTCGCCCCAGGGCAGTTGCTCCACTGCCGGTTGATGCAACAGCCGGATGTTGTCATCCCCCACGCTCAACACGTCAGCTTCCTGGCGGACATCCCAGGCAAAGCGGCCATGGCTGGAATCATATTTCAGCAGATGGGCCATCCCTTCGGCGTTCGCCAGTTCGTTGATGGCCACTACAGAAATTTCAGCGCGTCGTCCCGATTCATACAGCGCGCGTAAAACGCTGCGGCCGATACGGCCAAAGCCGTTTATCGCTATGCGGATTGTCATGCTACTCCCTGTCAAAGAGGGCCTTCCCTGCCGGCGTTGTTCCGGCCACAGGTCGGGTTGTCATTATCCGCCTAGAGTACTGTAGCGTACCGCCTGCTGTGAATCGCTGCATTACATTATTCGTCAAATCCTGTTGCTCATCGCAACCGCTCACTCAGGCATTTCAGTTGCGTACTGCGCTAACTGAAACGCTTCAGCCGAGAATAAACCAAAGCTTTGCTAAAAGGAACAGGTGTAACCACAAGCCTGTCGACTGGAGGTGATTTTGCGAAAATAAAATGATCTAGCGCACATTTTTATCCCCTTAACCCCAATAGCATCATCGACACGGGCCGCGAGCGAATAAGCTGCCGTAAAGGGTAAGATACTTAAGATAAATTCAGCATTTATTGAGGGAAACTGTTAGCCTGTCGGGTGCCCCTGAGGGCGGGAAGCAATCCGCTACGTCTTGAAAGACGATGGGTATAAATCGCTATTTTTTGTGGTCAATGTTGCACAACAAGGAGCAGAAATGAGTGAAGTTAAAGTAGTCGCCCTGATCAAAGCCCAGCCAGAACACCGTGCTGCCGTGGATAAAGCCGTGCGCGCCATGGTTGCCCCAAGCCGCTCTGAGCCAGGCTGCATCCAGTATGATCTGCATGAAGAACAGGGCCATCCAGGCGCTTTCGTGTTTATCGAGCGTTGGACTTCTGAGCAGGCGCTGAAAGAACATATGGCAATGTCTTACCATGATGCCTTCCTGGCCGAGTTGGAAGGGAAGCTGGTGAGCCTGGAAGTAAAAAGACTGACTCCGCTCTGAGTCAGTGAAAGCCCGGGGAACCGGGCTTTTTGATCGTCGTCTAAAAAACCATAGGAGCTGCACGCAGCCCCAGCGGATTTATTTCAACAGCGCTTGAGCCTTGGCCACCACGTTATCAACGGTGAAGCCGAACTCTTTGAACAGCAGATCTGCTGGCGCAGACTCACCGAAGGTATGCATCCCTACGATCGCGCCGTTCAGGCCCACGTACTTGTACCAGTAATCCGCAATACCCGCTTCCACCGCCACACGGGCAGCCACGGAAGATGGCAGCACAGATTCGCGGTAGGCCGCATCCTGCTTGTCAAACGCGTCGGTAGACGGCATTGAGACTACGCGCACTTTACGCCCTTCGGCGCTCAGCTTGTCAGCCGCCTGTACGGTAATACCCACTTCGGAACCGGTAGCGATCAGGATCACCTCTGGCGTACCAGCGCAATCTTTCAGCACGTAAGCCCCGCGATAAACGTTCGCCAACTGCTCGGCGGTACGTGGCTGCTGGGTCAGGTTCTGACGGGAGAACACCAGCGTGGTTGGGCCATCGCTGCGCTCAATACCGTACTGCCAGGCCATCGCCGACTCTACCTGATCGCAAGGGCGCCAGGTGCTCATATTCGGGGTCACACGCAGGCTGGCCAGTTGCTCAACCGGCTGATGCGTCGGGCCGTCTTCGCCCAGGCCGATAGAGTCGTGGGTGTAGACAAACACGTTGCGGATTTTCATCAACGCCGCCATACGCACCGCGTTACGGGCGTATTCCACAAACATCAGGAAGGTCGCGGAATACGGCAGGAAACCACCGTGCAGCGCGATACCGTTGGTGATGGCGGTCATGCCGAATTCGCGCACGCCGTAGTGGATATAGTTACCTGCCAGATCGTCGCTCAGCGATTTGGAGCCAGACCACAGCGTCAGGTTGCTCGGAGCCAGGTCAGCGGAGCCGCCGAGGAATTCCGGCAGCACTTTACCGAAGGCTTCCAATGCGTTCTGCGAGGCTTTACGGCTGGCGATATTGGCCGGGTTAGCCTGCAACTGCTCAACGAATTTCTTCGCTTCCGCTTTCCAGTTGGCTGGCAGTTCGCCGTTCACACGGCGTTTGAACTCAGCAGCCAGTTCTGGGAAGGCTTTGGCGTAGGCAGCGAACTTGTCGTTCCAGGCCGCTTCTTTCGCTTTACCGGCTTCTTTAGCATCCCACTGGGCATAAATATCCTGCGGGATTTCGAACGCCGGGTATTTCCAGCCCAACTGCACGCGAGCCGCAGCCACTTCGGCTTCACCCAGCGGAGCGCCGTGAGAATCGTGAGTACCGGCCTTGTTCGGTGAACCGAAACCGATGATGGTTTTACACATCAGCAGGGAAGGCTTGTCGGTGACTTTATGCGCTTCTTCGATCGCGGCCTTGATGGCATCGCTATTGTGGCCATCAACGCCACGCACTACGTGCCAGCCGTAGGCTTCGAAACGCAGGGCGGTATCGTCGGTAAACCAGCCTTCTACGTGACCATCAATGGAGATGCCGTTGTCATCATAAAACGCGGTCAGTTTGCCGAGCTTCATGGTGCCAGCCAGCGAACAGGCTTCGTGAGAAATACCTTCCATCATGCAGCCGTCACCCATAAAGGCATAGGTGTGGTGATCGACAACGTCGTGGCCTGGGCGGTTGAACTGCGCGGCCAGCGTGCGTTCGGCAATGGCAAAACCGATGGCGTTGGCAATCCCCTGGCCCAGTGGGCCGGTGGTGGTCTCTACCCCAGGGGTATAACCGTATTCCGGGTGGCCCGGCGTTTTGGAGTGCAGTTGGCGGAAGTTTTCCAGCTCGCTCATCGGCAGGTCATAACCGGTGAGATGCAGCAGGCTGTAAATCAACATGGAGCCATGACCATTGGACAACACGAAACGGTCACGGTCAGCCCAGTGTGGGTTAGTCGGGTTATGGTTCAGGTAGTCACGCCACAGGACTTCGGCGATATCTGCCATCCCCATAGGGGCCCCAGGGTGGCCGGAATTGGCTTTTTGCACGGCATCCATGCTGAGGGCGCGGATCGCGTTGGCAAGCTCTTTACGAGAGGACATGTTTTACTCCAGGTCGGATTAAAAAAGCAGTCTAGTTTTCTATTTTCTCAGACTCAGCATTAAAACGGCAATCCCTAATGCCAAATGAGAGCGAGTTCACAACTTATTAGCACGTTCGGTCAGTTTTTCGGAATAACACTATTCCCGCCACACTTGACGTACAATAGGCTCGTGCGACAGAAATGACGTCAACGAACATTGCACAAACCACTACTTATTTTATTTACTATCACGGGAAGATAGCTTTATGAAGATCCGTACTTCTTTGATTGCATTAAGCATTACCACTCTGTTGAGCGGCTGCCAGAACCTGAATACCGATACTCTGATGCAATCTGGGGCGCAAGCCTTCCAGGCTGCCACGCTGAGTAATGACGATGTCAAAGCGCTGAGTGATAAATCCTGCGCCGAGATGGACAGCCAGGCGCAAATCGCGCCAGCAGACAGCACCTACACGCAGCGCCTGAACAAGATCGCAGCCGCACTGGGTGATAATATCGACGGTACTTCTGCGAACTACAAGGTTTACCTGACAAAAGACGTGAACGCCTGGGCGATGGCCAACGGCTGTATCCGCGTTTACAGCGGCCTGATGGATCTGATGAACGACAACGAAGTCGAAGGCGTGCTGGGCCACGAAATCGGCCACGTGGCGTTGGGTCATACCCGCAAAGCGATGCAGGTAGCTTACGGCACCGTGGCACTGCGCACCGCAGCTTCTTCGGCTGGCGGCATCGTGGGTTCACTGTCTGAGTCGCAGTTGGCCGATCTGGGCGAAAAATTGGTCAACGCCCAATTCTCGCAGAAACAGGAAAGCCAGGCTGACGATTATTCGTTTGATCTGCTGAAGAAGCGCGGTATCGATCCGAACGGATTAGTGACCAGTTTCGAGAAGTTGGCACAGATGGAAGGCAGCCGCAAGAGCAGCATGTTTGACGGCCACCCGCCTTCAGAAGCTCGCGCGCAGCATATCCGTGAGCGTATCGCAGCGGGGAAATAATCCCCCCTCACCCTAACCCTCTCCCTCAGGGAGCTGTCTCTTGATCAGATCTCCTGATCAAGAGACTTCGCGAGATTATACCCTTCAACGATATCCTGAAGCTTGAACCAGCCTTCCCACATCACTACCCAGCCCGCACGGCCCGTTCGTTTGCTGTCATACCAGTGCCCCAGTTTTGCCAGATTCAGATACGCCCATTTCAGCGTCGGCGCTTGCTTCGGTAACGCTTTTCCTTCCTGTTTTACCCACAGCAGTTTCCATTCTATTGGGCTTAAGACGCGTTCACAGGACGCATTCAACGTCTCTTCGCTCAGCCCGCCCTGACGCAACGCCAACACCCGAACCGCAATAAAGGCAAGAATGACCACCATACGTTCCAGATTGGCCCGGCTTTGCATGCGAGACGCCTCAACCTGCGTCCCACCACTTTTCCACGCTTTGTGATATTCCTCTATTAACCAGCGACGTTCGTAGTAGCTGATGATGACGCGCGCTTCTGCTGCCGAGCCCACTTTTTCTGAGGTTAACAGATGCCAGCAGGCCCCTTCCGGCTCTTCTTCACGGCAGCAGATATACGTCAACGGTACGGAGGCTCCGGGCTGGTTTGGACGTTTTATTTCAACAGGACAGTAACTGACGAACATCTGTGCCTGACGGGCTGCGCGCCCTCCTTTTTGAACGACATTCAGCCAATGGCTGCCTGTTTGTGTGAGTGTGGCAGGCAACATCACTGCTGTCTTCAAGCCGGCGATTTTGTGCCGCCCGGACGACGAAGCGCTGGCCCTGGCTGATTTTATAGTCGAGGTAATGCCAGATATCGGCTTCCCGGTCACAGACCGAGATAACTTGCTGTTGCGTATCGCCGAGCCGCTGCGCCATGAGTTCAGACGCCTGCTGCCATTTGTAACTTTCTTTTTCTTCGTAAGCGCGTTGTTTTCGCTGGTGTTTCTTACCGTATTCAGCGATGTCACGACTCCAGCGCTGCTGGTCGATAAGGCCCACCACTTGTGCCGTTTTGGGTGAGTAAAGCAAGACAGAATGCGCCAGTAGCCCCCGTATTTTAGGGCTGGTCGTTGTATTGCCGAGTTCGTCAAAAGCCGTGGGATGACTGAAGTTGATGGAAGTCGTGTCCTCTAATGCAAGGAGAAGTGGGTGCTCTTTGGCGGCGCTTGCCGTTGCGATGAAACCCGCATCAGCGACGGCTTCCGGCGAGACATTGGGGTTACGCATGAGGCGGTATGCGCCTTCGACTTCGGCAGGGGGGTAATCCCCCCGAAAAAGCGGTGTGTTCATAAGTAGAATTTTCTCGTAATCTGAACGGAGGAGATTTCTATGAAAAAATCGCGTTTTACCGATAGCCAAATCATGGCCATCCTTAAGCAAGCCGAGGCTGGAACGCCAGTGGCTGAATTGTGTCGCGAACATGGCATGAGCAATGCCAGTTTCTACAAATGGCGTTCACGCTTTGGCGGCATGGATGTCTCCATGATGGCCCGTCTGAAAGAGCTGGAAGACGAAAACCGCCGCCTCAAAAAGATGTATGCCGAAGAGCGACTTAAAGCCGAAATTATTCAGGAAGCCATGGCAAAAAAGTGGTGAAGCCATCGTGTCGAAAGCAGATGGCTCAGAACGCTGTCAGGAGCCGAAACATCAGCATTCGCTTTGCTTGCCAGCTATTTGCTGTCAGCGAAAGTTGCTACCGCTATCAGGCTAAATTGAGTGAAGAAAATGACGCCATTGCCGACTGGCTGCTCCGTATTACGGATAGCCAACGTAACTGGGGGTTTGGCCTGTGTTTTTTATATCTGCGTAACGTAAAAGGCTTTCGTTTCAACCACAAACGGGTATATCGAATTTACTGCGAGCTGTCATTGAACATGCGGATCAAGCCCAAAAAACGCCTGAAACGGGATAAACCCGAACCACTGACCGTGCCTGCAAACAGCAATGAATGCTGGTCAATGGACTTTATGCACGATCAGTTATCAGATGGTCGTTCAGTGCGTTTACTGAATATAATTGACGATTTTAATCGTGAGGCACTGGCCATTGAGGTGGATTTTTCCCTGCCCGCAAATCGGGTCGTGAGAACGTTGGAACATCTCATTGAATGGAAAGGTAAGCCAGCAGCAATACGGTGTGATAATGGGCCGGAATATACCAGTAAGACATTACTATCATGGGCTTGTAAGCAAGGGATCCAGATTAACTTCATCCAGCCTGGTAATCCGCAGCAAAATGCCTATATCGAACGTTACAACCGAACGGTGCGCTATGATTGGTTGGGACAGCACCTGTTTTCATCGCTGGATGAATTGCAGAACTATGCCACGCAGTGGCAATGGTTTTATAATCACGAACGGCCCAATATGGCGTTGAATGGCTACACACCGATGCAGCATAGACAACGCATGGCCTGACTCTACTTATTACCTCCGTTAAATATGGGGGGATTACCGGGGAATGTGATGATTTCACAATAGAAAGTCCTGTGTGTTGAGCCAGTGAAGCAGTGAGTTTCACCAGGCGATGAGTCCTGCGTTTGTCGCCGAGTTGAGCAAGACCGAAAGTGTCTTGAGCCCATGAATCACAATCAGAAAGCACCATACTAAAAACCGAAGGAAGGGAGAATATCAAGACAGATCAACAGACAGGAAAAAAGTTCAAAAACCCCCGACGAGTATGTCCTGTCTCTTGATCACTTTTCACAGGTCAAAAGACTTGGCTAACAGGTAACCTTCAAGGATGGTTTGCAACATGAACCATCCTTCCCATAATCTTTCCCACCCAACACGACCATTGCGTTTCGAGTCATACCAGCCCGCTAGCTTTCCCAGATTTATGTAAGCCCAGTAAACACTTGGTACATTTCTTGGCAGGGGTTTCTTCTCTTGTTTTGACCACAGTAACTTCCACGCCAACGGACTGAGGAGCGTCTCACAACTTTGCTTTTCCGCTTCTTCTCTGTTGAGGCCCAGATAGCGTAATTGGTGAACCCGTACGGCAATAAACGCCAAGATGACGACCATCTTCTCCAAATTGTCCTTACTTTGCATTCGCAAGGCTTCTACCTGTGTCCCTCCACTTTTCCAGGCCTTATGGAACTCCTCAATCAGCCAGCGCTTTTCATAATAATCCAGAACACGTTGTGCATCCCCCGGACTGTTTATCGGTTCTGACGTTAAAATATGCCAGTTCAGCCCTCTGTCATCCCCACTTTCCTGGCAACCAACATAATACAGCGGTACCGATTGACCCTGTTTATTGGCGGGTATTTTGACGGTCACCTTCGCATAGCGCACATCGCAAATAGCCTCACGTGCTTTACGCCCCCCTCTTTGTTTTACTTGAACCTTCCTTTGCTCTGCTGACTGTAAGCCGCTGCTAAATTGATAAAGCTTGTCCGAACTTTCTTCTATACAACGGCTTTGCATAGAACGAACGATAAAGCGCTGATGGTTACCTGTTTTATACGTCAGGTACTCGATAATATCGGCTTCACGATCACAGACTGAGATAACCTTTTCCATCTCAGCAGAGCCTAATCGTTGTTCCATCGCTTGGGAGGCGCTTTCCCACTTATAACTTTCCTTATCTGCATAAGCCCGGCAAGCTCGTTGAGCTTTTTTTCCATAAAGATTGATGTCCCTCGTCCAACGCTCTTGTTCAATTAGACCAACGACATGTTCTTCTCTGGGGGCAAAAAGCAACACAGAATGGGCATGCATGCCTTTGGCACTTTTTCTTGAGGTGGTGTAACCCATTTCATCTCTGACTGTCCGGTGAGTAAAGTCCAGTGAGGTTGTATCTTCTAATGCAAGCAAACAATCATAAGATTTAGCTTGCTCTGCCGTCGCCGCAAAACCGGCAGCAGAAATCGCTTTAGCCTCAATAGACGGGTTACGGGTGAAACGATAAGCCGCTTCAATATCCGCTGGCGTTTTCAGTGATTGCACAAGTGATTGCCCTATGTGATTAGCAAGGGAAGAGGTGATACTAATCAGTCGCTTAGTTCTCCGACTATCCCCCAGTTCCGCGCGTGAAAAAGTGTCTTTTGCCCATAGCTCTGCATCCGTTAAAAACACCATACTTTATCTCAATTGTTTATTTGATATTAAGATCGGCAATGCAGACAAAGATTCAAAAAAAAATCCCTCGATGAAAATCGAGGGATTTGTGTATGAAAGACAGGACGAGTATGTCGGGGAGTTGTGTATAAGAGACAGCTCAGGGAGAGGGGACTAACCGTGCTACAAATTAACTTCCGCATCTAACCAAAACACTGCATCCACTCCCGAAGATAGATGGCCAGGGTGAGAGGATAAATCGCTTACCGGATAACCGACAAGACGATATTTATCCCCCCAATCAAGCAATCAATACAGCTTCTGCGGCGGCCCGGCGAACGTCAGTGGCCCGACGCTCTTCATATCCACTTCCACCACCGACGGCCCCGGATAGTTGATCGCCTCCGCCAGCACACCGCTGAACTGCGCAGCATCACTGACTTTCCAGGCTTTCAACCCCATCGCTTCTGCCACCTGGCAAAATGCCGGGGTATGCAGATCGTTGTAATACTGACGCCCGGCGAAATACTTGTCCTGAATGCCGCGCATCACGCCATAGCCGCCGTCGTTCATGATCAGCAGCGTGATATTGGCCTGTTCCTGCGCCATGGTCGCCAGTTCCCCCAAGCCCAGCGCCAAACCGCCGTCACCCACTAGCCCCACCACTTTGCGCTGCGGGTTGGCAATCGCGGTGCCGATCGCCATCGGCAGCCCCATGCCGATCGCCCCAGCCAAGGAGTGGATATTGCACAGCGGAGAGATCGCCCGGAACAATCGGCTGCCCCACACGCTGCCGGAAACGGTAATATCGCGCACCAGCAGGCCGTCTGCTGGCAATGCGGCAGCAATCGCATCGTTCAGTTTGGCATATTCACCCGATTGCTGGCGCAGCGCCGCTTCGGCCTGCTGCACCGCTTGGGCCACTTCGGCATCCCACTCGGTATTCACTTTCTCGCCGGGAGCCAAGCGGGCCGCTAGCGCGTTGAGCAATGCGCCACAGTCGCCATTAACCTGCTCATCCGCCAGATAGTTACGGTTGGCCGCTGCCGGATCGATATCAATCTGCACCAGCGGGCGCGGCAATGGCAGCGTCCAGGTACGGGTTTCGTTGCTGCGCAGGCGGGAACCGGCGACCAGCGTCAGATCGCACTGCTTCAAGATGGTTTCAACACTCGGCGAGTTGTGAAAGGCACGCAGGCTACGCGGGTGGCTGTCTGGCAAAATCCCACGTCCGTGGGTGCTGGACATCACCACCACTCCGGCATCCGCCAGCCGTTTCACCGCATCGCGGCAGGCCAGCGCACCGCCGCCAACCCACAGCAGTGGGCGTTTGGCCTGTTTCACCTGTTGATAAAGACGTTCAACCGCCGCTTCATCCGCCGCAGGCAACGCTGGCGGCCGTATCGCTTTGCCGACCAGGTTGGCTGGCACCAGGCTGTTCTGAATATCGATCGGGATCTCCACCGCCACCGGGCCACAAGGAACGGTTTGCGCTTCCTGGATCGCCCGCTGGATCACCGCCACCGCCTGCTCGGGGGAGTTCACCCGGTAAGCCTGCTTCGAACAGGCGCGCAGGAAACCCAGTTGATCTTTGGTTTCATGGATAAACCCGGCGTCGGCGTCCAGATAAGCCTTTTCCACCTGACCGGTAATATGCAGCAGTGGCGTATTGGCATTCAGCGCTTCGATCATCGCCCCCACCGCGTTGCCCGCACCGGCTCCGGTGCTGGTCAGCGCCACGCCCAGGCCGGAGAAACGCCCATGAGCATCCGCCATCGTCACCGCTCCAGCCTCGCCGCGCGCGGGCACAAAGCGGATCGCCCCGCGTTGCCCAATGGCATCGGCAATCGGCAGATTGTGAATCGAGATGATGCCGTACATCGCGGCCACCTCGTACTGCTCCAGAGTTCGGGCTATCGCCTCACCAACCGTTATTTTTTCGCTCATCATCTGCCTTCTTAATTATCTTATGTCGTAGGGATCGCGAGTTAATCGCTCCAGCGGTTAGCCTGCTTGCTAAGAGCCAAGTACAGGCTCTTCTGCTGCATATAGGCCTGAATGCCATGCAACCCTTTTTCACGCCCCAAACCACTTTGTTTAAATCCGCCGAACGGCGTAGAAATCGAGAATGTCTTGTAGGTGTTGATCCACACGGTGCCGGTTTCCAACTGCTCGGCCAGCGCCATGGCGCGGGTAAAATCGCGCGTCCAGATCCCGGCCGCCAATCCATAGACCGAGTCGTTGGCCTGCTCGATCAACTGTTGCTCATCGTCAAACGGCAGCGCCACTAGCACCGGGCCGAAGATCTCCTCCTGGCAGGTACGCGCGCTGTTGCTCAGCCCTTCGATAATGGTCGGCAGGTAATAACTGCCCTGCGCCAGTTGCGGATCGGCAGGCGCTTCGCCGCCGATCACCACGCGGCCCCCCTCCTGCTTGGCGAGAGCCACATAGTCCGCCACGCTCTGCCGGTGTTTTTCGTTGATCAGCGGGCCCAGATGCACCCCTGACTCAAACGGATTGCCGATACGCAGCCCGGCGGTCAGTTCACATAACCGCGCCAGCAGCGGTTGATACAAAGAACGGTGGACAAACAGCCGCGAACCGGCAATGCAGGCCTGCCCGGCAGAGCTGAATATGCCGTAGCAGATGCCGCGCGCCGCCTGTTCCAGATCGGCATCGTCCAGCACGATGGTGGGTGACTTGCCACCCAGTTCCAGCGAAGTCGGGATCAGTTTTTCTGCGGCAATATGCGCCAAATGGCGGCCGGTGCTGGTGCCGCCGGTAAAGGAGATCTTTTTCACCAACGGATGGCGCGCCAATGCCTCTCCAATCACCGAACCTTTGCCCGGCAGCACGCTGAGCAACCCGGCAGGTAATCCCGCCTGTTCAAACAGTTCAGCCAGCTTCAGCGCCATCAGCGGCGTGGCTTCCGCCGGTTTGAGGATCACCGCGTTACCCGCAGCCAATGCCGGTGCCACTTTCTGCATTTCACTGGCGATCGGCGAGTTCCACGGCGTGATCGCCGCAATCACTCCCAGCGGTTGATACTGGCTCAGCGTCATTACTTCACGGTTGCGCTGAGTCGGTAACTCCCCTTCCAACACTTCGCAGGCCGCAGCAAAATAGCGGGCGGTAGCGGCGGCGCTCATCACCAGACCGCGGGTTTCCGCCAGCGGCTTGCCGTTGTCGCGGGTTTGCAGCTGCGCCAATTCCTCCACCTGTGCGGTAATCAAATCGCTGACGCGGTGCAGAATCGCAGCGCGCTGATGCGGCACTAACCCGCGCCAGGCTGGATCGCGCCAGGCGCGTTCAGCAGCTTCTACTGCTTCATTAACATCTTCGACGTTGGCCGCCCGTAAACGGGCGTTAATGCTGCCATCGGCCGGAAAAACTGAACTCATCGCTTCGCCACGCCCTTCGCACCAGCGGCCAGCAAGAAAAATCTTTAACGTTTCCATCCGTTGCTCCTGCCATTCAGGCAATAAAACCGCCATCCACCAGACAGCGGCAGGCTTGTACCGCGCTCAGCGCCGCCAGCGTGGAGGTTTTCGGGTTACTCGCCAGCGGGTTACCGCACAGCTCAATCTGGAATTCACCAAACTGGCCGCACACCTGTAGGCGATGGGTATTACGCTGGGTATGAGGATCCACCTGCAAACGCACCCGCGTGGCGTCCATCCCCATGCCGTGCAGGGCAATGGTGGCCGCCACATTGGCGTTAGCCGGGAACATCTGCGCCGCCTCACGCGCCGATCCTTCAAAGAACACCCGCGCTTCGCTGACGGCACTCAGATCGATCAGCTTCTCCGCCATGCTGCCGCGCCAACTGGCGGGGCTTTTGCTGGACTGATAGGTGACGCTTTCCAACCCGCCCTCCCGCGCCGAAGCTAAGCCGTCCATACCAGCCACCGCGCCAGACAGCACAATCAAGCGCCCATGAAAGCGTACACAGGCCTGTTGTAGCCGCAGTTGCAGCGCCGCATCTGCCAGCGCTCCGGTAGAAATCACCGCCAGTCGCCAGCCGCGCTTGACGATCGTTTCACCAAATTCGGCCACCGCCTGCTGGCTGGCACACTCCAGCACCAAATCTGGCTGTTCGCTGCACTGCTCAGGGTGCGTCAGCGCCTGTACCCGCCCGGCAAAGGCCGTTTGGATCTCGGCATGGTGTTTTTCACGCGCGACGATCCAACCAGCTTCTACCCCTTCCGGCAGGCGTGCCAGCACCTCTTTCGCCATTGCGCCGTAGCCAATCATCATGATCTTTTTCATCTTTTCGGCCCTGATTACAGATGGCGGCTGAAGCCGCCGGAAACGTCCAGCGCTGCGCCAGTGGTAAATGACGCCATCGGCGAAGCCAGAAACAGCAATGCCCGCGCCGGTTCCTGCGGCTTACCCAAGCGCCCCAGAGGGATACCGCGCCGCGCCGCGATCGCCGCCGTCCACTGCTCCCAGCTTTGTTCTTTATCCTCACGCTCGGCAAAACGCCGCCGCCATTGGCCAGACTCCACCATGCCAAGCAGGATGGAATTAACACGAATGCCCTTGCCCACCAGCTCTTTCGACAGCGTCAGCGTCATGTTAAGCAGCGCGGCACGAGCAGCAGAGGTGGCGATCATGTGCTCCTCCGGTTGCAACGCCAGCAGCGAGTTAACACAGGTGATGGAAGCGATATCCGAACGTTCCAGCGCGGGTAAAAAAGCCTGTACCGGGTTGATCACGCCAAACAGTTTCAGTTCGGCCTCATGCAGCCAGGCTTCGCGCGGGGTTTGGTCAAAATGGGCGACAAACCCTTGCCCGGCGTTGTTGATCAGCATATCCACAGCACCGAAATGCTGGCTGACCTGCTGGGCAAACTGCGCCACCTGCTCTGCGTCCAGTACATCGCAACGCAGCGCCAGGATCTCCGCCTGCGGGAACTCTTCACGCAGGCTGGCTTCGGCGCTGGCCAGTTTGTCCGGGTTGCGGCCACAGAAGGCCACTTTCGCCCCTTCCGCCAACAACAGACGCAGTGTTTCAAAACCGATCCCTGAAGAACCGCCGGTCACCACCGCTACCCGCTTTTCAATCTGAAAATTCATGGTTGGATCACCCCCGTAAAATCCTGCACATAACGGTTGAATTGCCCCGGAGCATCGAGATAACTGGCATGCCCTGCATCGTCAATCAGGCGAAACTGGGCATCCTGCTGTTGCGCCAGCGCCTGAGCCCCCTGCGGTGGCGTGATGCGATCGTCACGCCCGCACCACACCTGTAACGGGCCGCGGTAATGCCGCAGGTAGTGGCTGATATCGTCATTCGCCAGCATCCAGGCGGCGCTGAGAAAACCCGCCGGATTAAGCTGCTGCATACCACTGCGCACCCAGGAGATATCCTGTGGATCGGCACCGCTACGCAGCAACGCGGCCGCACGCTGTTCACCGTAACCCTGTGGGCCCAGTGTTTCGATCATCTGTTTGCGTTGGTCATACACCTGTTGGCGCTTTTCCGGCGTGGCGTTGGCATAACCCTGCGCCGGATCGGCTAACACCAACCCGCTCAACCCGCTTGGATAAGCCACCGCATAGGCACTGCCGATCAATGCCCCGAGCGAATGCCCGACAATCAGCGGCTGCTCCAATTCCAGCTCAGCAATCAGCGCCGCCAACGCGTTGGCATAGGCGGCAGCCTTTGACTCAGCCAGTGGCAACGCCGCACTGCCGCCATAGCCTGGTGCATCCCAGGCGATCAGGCGGTGGCCGTCGGTCAAGGCACGATCGCCAAACTGCTTCACCCAGGACGCGGAACCGGAACTGATACCATGCAGCAGTACCACTGCCCGGCCGTGCCCGGCTTCGCGCCAACCCAGCCAAAAGCCACTACAATCTTCCTGCTGGCGTTCCGGTAATCTGCTCATCAGTAACGTTTCACCTTTGACAGTGGATGATCAGCCGGGTAGGTCGGGGTTTCCGGCTTGGAGGTGCCGAGCATCACGCACATCAGCGCCTCTTCTTCACCATGGTTAAACAGGCCGCGATAAATCCCTGCCGGGACCGAGATCAGATCCCGCTCTTTCAGTTTGGTTTCGTAATACTCTTCACCATCCTGAATCATCAGCGTGATGCTGCCTTTGAGCATAAAAAACACTTCCTCCACATCGTCATGCAGGTGCAGTGGCCCTTCGCATTTGGACGGCAGCACCATGGTGGAAAAGGTAAAATGCTCCGCCGCAACCGTGTTGGTGTCGCTGACCACGCCGGTCGCGCCGGTGCCGATATAGCGCATCTGCGCACGGCGGTATTTCGGATCGTAATCCGCCTGGAACTTCAGCGCATTCCAGTCATATTTGCGGCCTTCAAAGCGGGCGATACGCGATTCCACCCACTGCGCCATCGACAGATCCTGCGGCTTGATGCCGGTTTTATTCTCAACCTGGGACATGTTGTTTCTCCTTCGTTGTCAGTATTTCTTCAGCAACGGCAGCAGAATGGTGCTGCCGACCAAGGCCGTCACCACCAGGAACAGCAGGCCGTTATCCATGTTGCCAGTGGCGGCGATCAGCGCCCCCATCAGCACCGGTGCCAAAGCACCGGCAAAATTACCTAATCCGTTAAAAACACCGCCTGCGGTAGCGCTGACCCGGCTGCTGGTGGCCTTCGCCAACAGGGCGAAGATATTCGGTGCACCGGCGCCCCACATAAAGGTGCTGAAAGACATCGCGGCGATCACGCTGTACGTGCCTTGCAGGTGCAGTACGATCCCCAGCCCAAGCCCGGCACCGCACAGTGAGATAAAGCAGGCCAACGCACGGCGATCCAGTTTGTCCGAAAGCCAGGCTCCCACCACTTCTCCCAGCAGCATGGCGATAAACGGCAGCGATGACAGGTAACCGGCGTGTTCCAGATGAATACCCTTACCGTTGATCAGATAACTGGGCAGCCAGCCGTTCATGCCCCACAGGTAGGTCAGAAAGGCGATATTAAACAGGCAGATCATCCAGAAATGCGGGGTACGGAACAGCTCACGTCGCAGCTGTTTGCGTTCGGCAATCGCCGGTTGCGTGACGGTGCTTTTCGCCGGGCGAGCCACGTTTAGGTGGCGCAAGCCAAACATCACCAGCAACATCACCGGCAAGGTCAGAAATGCCATAAAGAAGAAGGTAGTTTGCCAATCAAAGCGGTTCAGGATAAACAGCGTTACCGGGAAACCCAGCGCAGCGCCTATCGGCGTTCCCAGCAGCCACATCATGGTGGCACGCGCCTGCAAGCGCTGCGGGAAAGCATGGCGGACAATCGCATAAGCGATCGCTATTAACGGGCCTTCGGCGATGCCTAGCAGAATGCGCAGGGTCATCATGGTGTGATAAGAACGAGCCAACCCCATCAACACCATCAGCACGCCCCACACCACCATCATGCCGATCAGCACGTTGACCGGGTTCAGCCGATCGCCAATGCCGCTCAACAGCATGGAAGAGAAGCCGTATGAGAACAGAAAGGCGCTCATCAAGAGCCCCAGCCGGGTGGGATCAAAACCGATGCCCATCGCCTCTTGGAATCCACTATCAGAAAACAGTGCCGCAATGCTGATCTTGTCGAAAAACGCCAACAAAACGCAGGCAAACAGGGCTGCTGGCACTGACCAGCGCACGCTGGTGGGCTGATTTTCGGCAACAGCATCCCCCGCCCGACTGCCGTGGGCGTCAATATCTTGCGTAGTCATAAAACGCTCCCTTGGGTCAGGCGCTATTTCAACGCCATCAGAGAAAACTCCACATCCGCCAGTTGCTGCGGATCCAGTACCCGGCCGCTGGCCAGCCAGCGTTTGCCCAGCTTGATAGTGCGCGCATCGTTAAACGCCACCATCTGCACCAGTTGCCGATCGGCATTCAGGGTGAAAAACACTTGCGATTGTGGCGTGCGGCGCACCACCTGATGCACGCCACCAGCCGGGACGCCGAGGATCTGGATATTGGCGTCGTATTGATCCGACCATAGCCAGGCAACGTCATCGTAAGGCGCGGCACAGGCATCCAGCATCGCACAAGCGGTACTGATGGCCTGATTCTGGGCATAAGCCCAGGATTGCAGGCACAGGCCAAGCTGGGGATGGCGTGCCACGTCACCGGCAGCGAAAATGGCCGGATGGCTGGTGCGCCCCTGCCCGTCCACCACAATGCCCGCCTCAACCCGCAACCCGGCGCTGTGCGCCAGTTCCAGATTCAGTTCAACACCAATGCCCACCACCACCAGATCGAACGGCTGCGCTTCACTGATATCGCTGCCGATCCAAGGCGTGCCCTGACGATCTTCAAGCCGGATATCACCGCAGCCGCAAAGCAGCGTGACGCCGTGCTGCTGGTGCAACTCCAGCAACGCTTGCGAAACTTCGGCCCCAACGCTGCGCATACACAGCGCAGGCTGGCGCTCAAACACCGTGGCTTCGGCACCCAGTTTGCGTGCCGATGCGGCGATCTCCAGGCCAATCCAACCGCCGCCGACAATCGCCAGCTTTTTGCACTGCTGTAACCCCTGGCGCAGCCGCGTTGCGTCATCCCAGGAACGTAACGTCATTACCTGAGGGTGATGAGCCCATTCGGCACTTGGCAAGCGTGGTCGCCCGCCGGTGGCGATCAGCAGTTGATCAAACTGCAATTGCGCGCCGTTGCTGAGCGTGACGATCTGCTGCTGGCTGTCGATCGCCTCGGCACGCAACGGGCGGTGCCAGTCGATATTCAGCCCGGCAACCACCTCTGCGCTGAACAGGCGGCTGAGCGGCGCAGCGCCATCCAGCAAGACCGCTTTAGACAGCGGTGGGCGTTCGTAAAAGTCATAGGGCTCATCACTCACCACCGTTAGCTTGCCGCCGTAACCGCGATCGCGCAGCGTCTTGGCGGCCCAACCTCCGGCCTGACCACCGCCGATAATGACAATGCCCGCCTGGATTGGTTGGTTCATGCGGCCCCCGTTTTCTTATGCTGACGGCGCGTGTCGTGATCGATCCCCCCTTCTACCGCCCATTCGGTAAACGACACCAGCGAATGTTCCAGCTCGCGCGGCTGCCAGTTTTCCGTCAGGTAGTCGTCATTGGTGTAGTACTCAAACGCGCCGCCGGTCGGGCTGTTGACGTACCAGAAATAGGCCGAGGAGATCGGGTGGCGGCCGGGGCCGATAAAGGTGCTCCAGTTTTCTTTATTCATTGCGATACCGCCGCCGATCACCTCGTGAATATCACGCACGGTAAAGGCCACATGGTTCAGGCCGCGCGGGCGGTTAGGTAACTTCAGCAGGAACAGGTTGTGATGCCCGCCGCGTACCTGAGTACGCAGGAAAACCGCGCGATCGATATAGCGATCCGACACCTGAAAACCGAGTTGTTCGCAGTAAAAGCTTTCGGTGGCTTCCAGATCTTCAACAAAGAACACCACGTGCCCAATATTGATCGGTTCAGCCTTGGCGTACACCGGGCTGGCTTGATCGATGCGGCGCACATCGCCCCACTGGTTGATCGGTGTGACTGGCAGTTCAACCTCACGCAGGGCGGTGACGCCAAAACGCAGCGTCATACCGTTAGGATCGCGGCACTCCAGCTCTTCCCCCACCTGGAGGAAACCCGGCATCTTTTCCAGCCTTGGTTGTAACGCCGCTAATGCTGCCGGGCTGTCAACGCCCCAGGTCATGCGGCGCAGGGTAGAACCGGCTTCAAATGCTGCCGGTAACTCTGTACTGCTTTGCTGATGCAACACCACGCTGGCACCGCTCAAGGTGGTGAATTCACGGCGTGGTTCCCCCCAGTGTTGGAGCATCGGTTGCAAACCAAAGTCCTGCATAAATTTTTCGCACGTTGGCAGATCTTCAACGCCAAATTCCAGCTTTTCGATTCCAGTTATGCTCATTATTGTGCCTCACGTTTTCGCTGAATGCGTTTTTCAGGCATGATCAAACCCTGACCCATGATTGCTATGAGTCTTATCCCTGCCTGAGTCAAAAATTCAGTCTGGCTGGCGGAGATGCCTAGCCGACTTTCGCCTGCGGCGTTGCGCCCAAAAATCCGGAGATTTTCTCCGCCGCGTCTCGTACTTCCATGCGCAACCGTTCGCGATCCGCTTTGGGGATCTCGTCGGACGGCACCATGATGCTGACCACCGCTTCTACCCGCTGTTCGCGGTTAAAGATCGGGTAGACGATCGAAGAAATACCGTGGCGGAAGAAAGATTCGCCGATCACGTAGCCGCGCGCCTTATCCTGCTGCACCATCTGCCACAGCGCTTCGCGGTTGGCCGGAGTACCCAGTGCCGCATCCGGCAGCGTGTCATTTGGGAACAGCCGTTCGAACTCTTCGCGGCTGGTGCTGGTCAGCAGCATGCGGCCAAGAGAAGTACGGTGTACCGGCAAACGGGTGCCAACGCTGACCTGATTGATCTGCGAACCGGCGGCGCTAACGCGGGCGATGTAGATCACATCGCACCCATCGCGGATTGCCAGATGGCTGCTGCACTGGCTGCGATCGCGCAGTTGTTCGATCACCGGCTGGCCCGCCTGGGCGACATCCAGCGAGGCGATATATTCAAAACCTAGTCGCAACACCTTGATCCCCAGCCCGAAGGTGTTGGTACGCGGGTTGCGCTCCAGAAATCCCAGATGCTCCAGCGTTTGCACCACGCGGTAGGCAGTCGCCTTCGGCATATCGACCAGGCGATGTAATTCTGCAAAGGTCATTTCCTTATGCTGCTCACTGAATGCCAGCAGCAGTTGTAAACCGCGATCCAGACCTGGGATCAGATATTTACACGCTTGATCTTCTGCCATGTGGTGCTCCTTAACCTATCGGTCGGGCAATCAGTTAAATACGAATCCGCCGTTTACCGGCAATAGCTGGCCCGTCACGAAGTTAGCCAGCGGCGACAGCAGGTACAGCACGCTGCCGTTCACGTCATCAGGATGCTGCGCACCCGCCAGCGCCCGCCCTTGTTCATACAGTTGGTGGCGTTCGGCAGGCACATATTCGGTGGCTTCGACGCGCGTCAGACCCGGTGCAATAGCGTTGACGCAAATCCCCTGCTGCCCCAGTTCACGCGCCATGGAACGGGTCATCGAGATGATCGCCCCTTTGCTCGCCACATAGGCCATCAGCCTTGGGGCTCCCCACAGAGCGGTATCCGAAGCGACATTGACGATCTTGGCGTGCGGCGTTTGTGCCAACAACGGCACCGCCGCCTGGCTCACCAACCAGGTACCCCGCACGTTGACCTGCATCACTTTGTCCCACAGGTCGATGTCGTATTCCATCATGGTTTTGCCACCGACACCGGTCGCCAGCGCCGCGTTGTTCACCAACCCGTCGATCGCCCCGCCGCGAGCAATATTGCGGAACGCCTCGGTGATCGACTGCGGCGATGCCAGATCGATCACCTGCGTTTCCACCTGCGCCCCTTGCTCACGCAGGCTAGCGGCGCTGTCTTGCAGCTCTTGCGCCAGAATATCGCACATCACCACGCGGCCACCCACTTGGGCGATCGCCGCCGCAAAGCTGCGCCCCAGGCCGCGTGCCGCGCCGGTCACTACCACGCGTTTGCCCGCCAGCAAGCCACTCACTGTGCAGCCTCCAACTCGTTGAGGATCGCCAGCTGTTTCTGCGCTTCTTTCTGCATCATGCGGCGCAGACGAGAAAGGCCGACGTCATGCTGGTAGAGGTATTCCTGACCACGCGCGTTCGGCGCCATGTTTTCCAGCACGATGCGATCCTGCTCCAGTACGTCCCAGTGCAATTGCTCCAAACGGTTGCGGTACATAAAGCGCCACATGTCACGCTGCCAGTCTTTCACCTGGCGGATACGCCAGAAGAACACGCGGCAATGATCTTTGTCTTCCGGCACCACCATGCCGATGATCCAGAAGTGGCCACCCGGCCCAAAGCGTTTTTTGTACGGGATCGACAGGCGCATCCAGTAAGCACCGCTGCTGCCAAATTCGACCCAGTCGAAGTTCACGCCGATCTGGCCGTTCTTTTTAAAGATAAAACCGCTGTCGGTAGGTTCCAATGCCATATCGGCCTTGCGATCCCCTTCCGCCATCGAATGTGATGAAGAGTGCAGATAGGTGCCGTGCATCGGATCCATCACGTTTTCCAACGCATATTGATAGTTACAGTCCCAACTGGCGGTACACAGGAAGTTGCTGTAGCTGGCTTCATCCGCCAGTTCTTTCGGGAAGGTCAGTTCGGCAGGTTCTTCGTCGGCGGTAATGCCGAAATACAGGAACACGGCACCGTAGGCTTCTTTGGCCGGATAAGAGCGCAGGCATTTTTGCCCCACCAGCGGGCAGCGATCCACCGCCGGAACGTCTTTTACCTCACCATCACCGCCCACTTCAACGCCGTGATACCAGCAGGCAATGCGATCGCCCAGGTTCCAACCCATTGAAAGGCGCGCGCCACGGTGCGGGCAGCGGTCTTCCAGCGCGTGGATGGCACCGTCTTTATCACGCCACAGCACAATCTGTTGCTCAAGACGGGTGATCCCCACCGGGTTGTTGCCCACTTCCCAACTGGCTAACACCGGATACCAGATGCCGCGTAATCCCTGATCAAGATAGTTCTGCAATGTCTGTGTGGAGGATGCTGTATTTGCTGTCATGGTCTTCTCCCTGTGCGGCTCAGAAACCGTTAACGTGAAGGAATTCGCGGAACGTGGCTTCATTCCAAGGCTGGCCGCTGCGATCAAACAGGCGGCGCTGATTCAACGCGCTGACGATCTGATCCAGCTCTTCCGCCCCCTGATCGAAGATCTCTTCCAACGCTGCCACCAACGCGGTTTCAAAACCGTCCGGTACTCGCGCACGGGTTTGCCAAATAACGTTTTGGTATTGACCTGGTTGATGGATCTGACCATTGCCGCCCTCACGCGCCGGAGCCACCTGCTGAGTGTCCGGCAGCCAAGGATTGATATCGGTAATGTGCTGCATGCTTATTCCTCCGCAATAAAGGTGATTTGGATTTGGTTGTCGATCACCCGGGTTGGATAGATTTGCAGGTCGCGGCCACCCGGTTCGCGCAGGCATTGGCCGGTGCGCACATCGAACAAGGCTTCGTGCAGCGGGCACTCCACCTTACCGTCATCAACAAATCCCTGGCTGAGCAAGGCATAGGCGTGCGGGCAAACGTCTTCCAGCGCGTAATATTGACCGTCGATCAAATACACGCCGACCTCTTTTCCTTCCACATTGGCAGAGAAAGGAAAATCCTCTGTCACCTGAGACACTTCACACACTTTCTTCCAGCTCATTGCTTCTTGTCTCCTATCTGATTGTTTCATATATGAAACTCAGTTTCTTATTTAATACACTCAATATAAGTCTGGTGAATTTCTCGTCAAGTCAGCAATGGGTGAAATGTTAATGAATGGTTGTTTAAAAGTTACAAATGCGGAGTGGATCACGAAAGTAAGTGCTGAAATGAAAAGTGAGAAATATATATTCAATTCAGAGCAGATTGATAAACTCCATAAACTTCATATGCAGCCAAAGCGTTGCTGCACAGGAGACTTGGAAGTCCCACTTTGATCCCGTATCCAGAGGCTATCAGTATGATGTTTAATGCAATAAACCCAGATATCTTCAAAGAGTATGCCGCAGAAAGCCAAGCTCTTCGTCGGCATATTCACCAACACCCCGAATTGGGCTATGAGGAACAGCAAACCGCCGATCTGGTGGCAGAAAAACTGGCGGCCTGGGGGTATCAGGTCACGCGCGGGCTGGGTGTCACCGGCGTCGTCGGCACGTTGAAAAAGGGAGACAGCCAACGTGCGATCGGCATTCGGGCCGACATGGACGCGCTACCGATTGTCGAGAATACCGGTTTACCTTATTGCAGCGTGAACCACGGCATCATGCACGCCTGTGGACACGATGGTCATACCGCCATGTTACTCGGTGCAGCACATTATCTGGCCGATCACCCTTCTTTCAATGGCACGTTAAATGTCATTTTTCAGCCCGCAGAGGAAGGCTTGGCAGGCGCACAGAAGATGATGGACGATGGCTTATTTGAACAATTTCCCTGCGATGCCATCTTTGCCATGCATAACATGCCGGGATTCCCTGAAGGGCAGTTTGTGTTCGGCGAAGGGGCATTTATGGCATCCAGCGATAATGTCACCATCAGGATCCATGGCAAAGGCGGGCATGGTGCCATGCCCAAAGGCACCATTGATGCCGTGGTAGTCGGTTCCAGCATCGTTATGGCATTACAGACCATCGTTTCACGCAATTTGAGTGCGCAAGAATCAGGGGTGATTACGGTCGGTTCATTTCAGGGCGGTATTGCCAATAATGTGATCGCCGATTCTGCGGTATTAAAACTCAGCGTGCGCGCGCTGGATCCAGTAATCAGGGATCTGCTGGAGGAACGGATTAAAACGCTGGTCAATGCTCAGGCTGCGGCCTTTGGTGCCACCGTCAGCATTGATTACGTTCGTTCCTATCCGGTATTGGTGAATCAGCCCGAAATGACGCAATTTGCCAAACAGGTCGCATTGGATATGTTGGGCGAACAGCACGGCGATCAGGTTATCGACATACCCGAGCCATTAATGGGCAGCGAAGATTTTGCCTTTATGCTGCAACAGCGGCCAGGCAGTTATTTACTCTTAGGCAACGGCGCGGGTGAAAATAGCTGCATGGTGCATAACCCTGGATATGATTTTAATGATGCGATTATTACTCGTGGCATTGCTTATTGGAGCGCGTTAACCCAGGCGTTTCTAAAATAAAGGACAGACTATGGACAGTGCCAAGAAAAAGATTTCACCGGCAAAAGCGATTTTAGCCACCACATTAGGGAATGGACTGGAGTTTTTTGATCTGGTGCTGTACGCCTTTTTCGCCACTTACATCGCCAAAGCCTATTTCCCTGCATCAGATCCGTTAGTCAGCCTGATGACCTCGTTCATGATCTTTGGCATGGGCTATCTCGCCAGGCCGATCGGCGCGCTGGTAATTGGCCACTATGCGGATAAAAAAGGGCGTAAGCCCGCCATGACGCTCACTTTCTTGCTGATGGGCCTCAGTACCATGGTGATCGGTATCACGCCCTCTTATCAAAGTATTGGTATTGCCGCCCCGATCATTATTACGCTGGCCAGGTTGGTACAAGGCTTTTCTGCTGGCGGTGAATTAGGCGCATCTACCACGCTATTAGTGGAATATGCCAAACCCCATAATCGTGGATTCTATGGCGGCTGGCAGGTTTCCAGCCAGGGTGCAGGGAATCTGTTTGCTGCCATGACGCTGGTGATCCTGGTCAACGTAATGTCCACCGAGAGCGTTCAAGACTGGGGATGGCGTATTCCCTTCCTGCTTGGGGTCATTATTGCGCCTATCGGTTTGTATATCCGTTCCAAATTGGAGGAAACCGCAACCCACACATTGCAGGCTACGGAAGAGAAAGCCGCTAAAATCCCGTTAATTGAAGTCATCACTACTTATTATAAAGAAACCTTATCCGGTATTTTATTAACCATTGGGGGAACTATCCCTCATATGATTATTATGTTTTATCTTCCCAACTATGCGATCAGTATTTTAAAGCTGGATACCGGCTATAGCATGCTGATAGGTGCCATCGGCGGATTAATTACTCTGATTGGTGGCCCGCTGGCGGGAATGTGGTCCGATAAGGTCGGCAGACGCCCGCTGATTGCCGGTTCCAGGATCGTCCTTATCCTATTAATTTACCCAGCCTTTTATCTGTTAAGCAGTTACCCCAGCGTGCATCTTATGTTTGCCATTATGATCGTGTTGAGCACGATTAATATTATTGGAGCCTCTCCTTCCATTACCATTTTACCGGAAATATACCCGCGCCATGTCAGAACCTCCGGGCTCTCTCTGGTTTATAGCGTCGCAGTGGGTATTTTCGGTGGTTTTGCACTCTCAATTGCTACCTATCTGATCAAAATCACCGGCAATGCGGCAGCACCGGCCTTCTATGTGATTGCCGGTTGCAGCCTATCGCTGTTCGCCTTCACTTTTATTAAAGAAACCAGTAAAGAGCGGTTAAATTAATACAGCGCGGAATCGCAACGGGCAGCCCCTTCGCCCATTGCAATCCGCGCCTTAATTCAGATCAGCGCCCTTTCTTTTTGCGCCCAGGCTGGGCAAAACGCTTGCGCGCTGCCGTGTTACTGCTTGGTTTCTCGGCGCTTTTCGGCCCACTGCCCGCCGGTTTTTTTGCCGCTGGCGCAGGTTTGGCTTTCTTCGCCGGTTTGGCCTCTGAGGAAGAGCCTTCAATCAATTTAAACAGATCGACCAACTCATCGTCGGTTAAATCACGCCACTCCCCCAAGGGTAGCCCGGCCAGGCCAACGTTCATGATGCGCGTGCGTTCCAGCTTGGTGACCTCATAGCCAAAATGCTCACACATGCGGCGGATCTGACGGTTAAGCCCCTGCACCAGTACGATACGAAACACAAACGGCGCTTCTTTCTTCACCTTGCACTTTTTGGTCACCGTTCCCAGCATAGGTACACCGGCACCCAAACCACGAATAAAGTCATCGGTCACCGGTTTGTTGACCGTGACCAGATACTCTTTCTCATGGTCGTTGCCCGCCCGCAGGATCTTGTTCACCAGATCGCCGTGGTTAGTGAGGAAGATCAGCCCTTGAGAATCTTTATCCAACCGCCCGATGGGGAAAATGCGGGTGCTGTGGTTGACGAAATCGACAATATTGTCTTTCTCGCCGTCTTCGGTGGTGCTGACGATGCCAACCGGTTTGTTGAGCGCAATAAAGATCAGGTTGTCTTCGTTACGCGGCTCAATCAGCTGGCCATTAACCTTGACGACGTCGCCAGCAAACACCCGATCGCCCAACCCGACCCGCTTGCCATTGATAAAAACATTGCCTTGCTCGATGTAACGATCGGCCTCGCGGCGCGAACAGATACCGCTCTCGCTGATATATTTATTCAGGCGTGTAGATGGTTTAGTCAGCACGGTTCCTCCATTTTATTTTCACGGCAAACAGCTGCCGGCTCCATGGTGCCGGGCATTACCCCTGCTTTTTAGCCGCTTGCAGATACAGCATTTCCAGGCCCAGCGTGGCGGCGGCCAGTGCGGTGATCTCCGACTGATCGTAGGCAGGTGCCACTTCTACCACGTCCATCCCGACAATGTTCAATGATTGCATGCCGCGCACCAGCTTCAACGCGCGATCGGAGGTCAGGCCGCCGATCACCGGAGTACCGGTTCCTGGCGCAAAAGCCGGATCCAGGCAGTCGATATCAAAAGTCAGGTATACCGGCATATCACCGACGATCTGTTTGATCTGAGTCAGCAGATCGCCCACGCCGCGATCGTTAACCTGCGCCGCATCCAGTACGGTAAAACCGTTGTCGCGATCAAACTCGGTACGAATACCGATCTGCACCGAACGATGCGGGTCGATCAGGCCTTCGTTCGGCGCATGGAAGAACATGGTGCCGTGGTCAAACTTGCTGCCGTTGGCATAGGTGTCGGTGTGAGCATCAAAATGTACCAGCGCCATTTTGCCAAAGTGCTTGGCATGTGCGCGCAGCAGCGGCAGCGTGACGAAGTGGTCACCGCCGAAAGAGAGCATGCGCTTACCAGCTTGCAGCAGTTTTTCTGCGTGCGCCTGCAATTTGTCGCTCATATCCTGCGCATCGCCAAAATTGAACACGATGTCACCACAATCGACGACGTTCAGGTGATCGCGCAGCTCAAAACCCCACGGCCAACGTGCACCTTCCCAGGCCAGATTGGTTGATACCTGGCGGATAGCCGCCGGACCATGACGGCCACCGGCGCGACCAGAGGTGGCCATATCGAATGGAATACCGGTGATGACCCACTCTGCATCGCTGCTGTAAGGCATAAAATTCAGCGGAAAGCGTAGGAAACCAAAGGCGTTGGACACTAAAGAATTATCGGGCTGATGGCCTAAGGTGCTCATAGTAAATCCTCATATTTCAACGGTTCGCCCGCAATCAATCGCTCAGGCGGTAGCAAAAAAAAATCCCTCCCGCGTCGTTAGCCCGACGAGAAAGGGATTGATTCAATGTCTGTATCAGTACTGCCGATAGGAGCGGATTATCGCCGCATTTCGCTTGCGCTTCAAGACACTCGTCGCCACCAAGTATAGAAGAAACGCCCCCAGATTCAGTTAACCAGCACCGGATCCTGGCGATATTGTTGTGGGAAAAGTTGCTGGAGCTGTTTTACCTTCGGCAGATCGTTGATCACGATATAGGGGTAATTAGGATTGTCGTTTAAAAAATTCTGGTGGTAAGCCTCGGCAGGGTAAAAATGTCCATTGTTCTCAATGCGGGTTGCCAAAGGCTTGGTAAAGCTATGGCTGGCATCCAACTGCGCAATATAGGCTTCGGCCACCTGCCGTTGTGACTCGGTCAGGGGGAAAATAGCGGAGCGATATTGCGTGCCGCTGTCCGGCCCTTGGCGGTTAAGCTCGGTCGGGTTGTGAGCCACCGAAAAATAGATTTGCAGCAGTTGGCCATAAGAAACCTGCGTAGGATCGAAGGTGACCTGCACCGATTCCGCATGCCCGGTATTCCCCCCGCTGACGGTATCGTAATTGGCGGTTTGTGCCGTGCCACCGGCATAACCCGATACGGCGTTGGTCACGCCTTTAACATGCTGAAAGACGCCCTGCACGCCCCAGAAACAGCCACCGGCAAAGATGGCGGTTTCACTGTGTGACGTGGCCGGTGCTTCATCCTTGAGCGGTGCGGGAACTGCCACTGCGGTTTCAGGGCCGTCAAACGCGCCCGCCAGACTCTGAAAACCTAGCATCATCGCCAGCAGCAACGCTCCCCAGACTCCGTAAGAACGCAGCAATAAAATCAATCTGTTTCCACTGTTCATCTTATTCCTCACTTATCTGGCTATGCCGATTGCGGCGTGAACACCATCGCTAAACCGTTCATGCAGTAGCGCAACCCGGTCGGCGGCGGCCCATCATCGAACACATGCCCCAAATGGCCACCGCAGCGGCAACAGTGGACTTCGTCACGGATCATGCCGAATGAGCCGTCCTGACGCGTGGCCACGGCATGGTCAAGCGGCTGATAGAAACTCGGCCAACCGGTGTGGCTGTCAAATTTGGTCTGGGAAGAGAAAAGCGGCAGATTGCAGCCTGCACAGGAGAATATCCCGTTGCGGTGTTCGTCATTGAGCGGGCTGCTGTAAGGCGGCTCTGTGCCCTCTTTGCGCAACACTTCATACTGCGCCGGGCTCAGCCGCTGCTGCCATTGCTCATCGCTATAGCTGATTTCAAACTGTTCTTTGCTGGCGGCCCGTGAGAAAAACGTGGGCAACAACCCCACTGCGAAAGCGGCGGATATCGCACCACCACCCAAAATAAAATGCCGTCTGTTGATCATCGTCGTTACCTCAGTGAATAACCGATGATGACAATTTACGCGGAAAACCTAGACCAAATCCTCACGGAGAGTTAACTAATTTGTGATAACTCGGGATGATTGAAAATGATAAATCAGAGGGGGCGTGAGAGGATAAACCGGCTGAGCGCAGAGACAACGCCCAGCCGTTGATGACTACTTATTCGTCTTCAAGGTATGTATAACCATACAATCCGGCTTCAAACTCTTCCACAAACTGCGCCTGTAACTCGCTGTCCAGATCGGTTTGTTTCACCTGATCGCGGAAACGGGCCAGCAGCACCTTCGGATCGAGCTGTACGTATTCCAACATATCGGCGACGCTATCGCCTTCGTCAGACAGCTCGGTTTCCACGCTGCCATCAGGGAATACATACACATCCACCGAGGCCGTATCTCCAAACAGGTTGTGCATATTGCCGAGGATCTCCTGATAAGCGCCGACCATAAAGAAGCCCAACGCAGGCGGATTTTCGGGATCGTACGGCGGCATTGGCATGGTGGTTGCCACACCGTCGCCATCGACATAGTGATCGATGGTGCCGTCAGAATCACAGGTGATATCCAGCAGCACGGCGCGGCCTTCTGGTGGCTTATCCAACCCTTCCAGCGGCAAAACCGGGAACAGTTGATCGATGCCCCAGGCATCCGGCATGGATTGGAACAACGAGAAGTTGACGTAGAACTTATCCGCCATCCGCTCCTGCAGTTCATCAATGATCGGGCGGTGCGCACGGTTGCTAGGATCAAGCTGCTGCTGGATCTTGTTGCAGATGTTCAGATACAGCTGCTCGGCCCAGGCGCGTTGGGTCAGATCCAGCATACCATGAGCGTACTGGGTATGGACGTCGTGCAGATCCATCTGGCTATCGTGCAACCATTCGCGCAGTGAGCGGCGGTTCTCCGGTTCGTTCAACTCCTGCCAGGTTTCCCACATGCTTTCCAGCGCACGCGGCGCATCGTCCGCCGGTGGAACCGGATCGCAGAATTCATTGCGCTCAACGCCAATCACGTTGGAGACCAGCACCGTGTGGTGAGCCGTCACGGCACGGCCAGATTCGGTGATCACCGTAGGATGCGGCAGGCCATGTTCATTGCAGGCATCACCGATCCCCCAGATCACGTTGTTGGCATATTCGTTCAAGCCGTAGTTCACCGAGCAATCAGACTGCGAACGGGTGCCCTCATAATCAACACCCAGGCCACCACCAACGTCGAAGCATTGAATGTTCACGCCCAACTTGTGCAGTTCCACGTAGAAACGCGCGGATTCACGCACGCCGGTAGCGATGTCACGAATGTTGGCCAACTGCGAACCCAGGTGGAAGTGCAGCAGTTGCAGGCTTTCGAGGCGGCCCGCTTCGCGCAGGGTTTCCACCAGTTTCAGCACCTGAACCGCCGCCAGACCGAACTTGGATTTTTCACCACCGCTCGACTGCCACTTGCCCGAGCCCTGTGAGGCCAAGCGCGCCCGCACGCCCAGGCGCGGAATCACGTTCAAACGCTCGGCTTCTTCCAGCACCAGCTGGATCTCCGACATCTTTTCGATCACCAGGTAGACTTTATGTCCCAGTTTTTCACCGATCAGTGCCAGACGGATATATTCACGGTCTTTGTAGCCGTTACAGACGATCACCGAACGGGTCATACCGGCATGGGCCAGCACGGCCATCAGTTCAGCTTTGGAACCGGCCTCCAACCCCAGCGGCTCGCCGGAATTGACCAGGGATTCGATCACCCGGCGGTGCTGGTTAACCTTGATCGGATAAACCAGGAAGTAGCCACCTTCATAGCCAAAAGATTCACGCGCGCGCTTGAACGCGGCGTTAATTGAACGCAGGCGGTGCTGCAAGATCTGCGGGAAACAGAACAAGGCGGGCAGACGTTGGCCGTCTTTGCGCCGTTCTTTCACCAGTTCGGCGAGATCGACACGCGCATGCGGAACGTCCGGATCCGGGCACACGCTGATGTGGCCGAGTTCGTTGACGTCATAATAATTGTTGCCCCAGTAGGCGACGTTATAAGTACGCAGCATCTTGCTGGCATTAAGATCATTCATGGCAACCTCCTGCATGGAGCGCAAAGATAAATGTTCATCCGCTACTGACGGATGGTGAATCAACAGATCATCAGACATTACTCGCCTCATATCGCGCAC
The DNA here is from genome assembly GCF_055790845.1 of Serratia sp. YWN4. Taxonomy (NCBI): domain Bacteria; kingdom Pseudomonadati; phylum Pseudomonadota; class Gammaproteobacteria; order Enterobacterales; family Yersiniaceae; genus Serratia; species Serratia sp. YWN4. Next base: position 1,078,985 of record NZ_CM147696.1, on the reverse strand, counting down.
TGGCGATACAGTCAGCCACTATCGCAGCTAAAATCCGTGAGAACAACCCAGCAAACCGCTATTTTGGCAGTGAATTAATCTGCCGTTCGTGGTTCACGATCGGTTGATACCCAATAGATTTATTGTAAGACACCCTATTCAAACCTCGTGAATCGGGTCAAAAAAGATCCCACAGGAAAGGTTCTTCAGATGACCGTTAGCCGGCCCGAGAATCCTGAGTAGCGCCCATATGTGTATAACATCGGGTAGATGGTGTGGAGACAAGACGGGAAATAACAGAAGAATAGGCGCCAGAACGGCACTGCTGTTGAGAGCCAACAACCGGTAGACAACGGATCATTAATCCAACCACCTCCACGCACGTCGCTCGCAATGAACGACTAAGCCTCTAATGTAGTGTAAGAACGTTAACGTTCAGTGAAGCGGCAGCACCGCTATCGGTGCCTACGGCTGTTAATGATGCTGCAATCAGGGATTTAACCCAAACCGCGCTGTGCATCAAATGAACCGCGCGCGCAGTTTATACCGAACACCAGGGGAAAATGCAAAATGAAAATTTGCCAGAAACTGTTTCAAGCGATGAAAATGGCGCCCGAGGCCTAATGTAAAAGAGCGCTATGGCAAAAAATTGCTGGCAATCCGGCCAAAGGCTGACCTAAAATAGACGTCCAGATGTTAATCCGTCCATACTGGTTAACTGATAAACTGCTTAACGGCTTTGCCTGAGGGGCGTTGCAGGATATATCTCGCCATCAGCGGAAGACCCTTCGCTTTGATGCCCGGATCTCCAGCGCTGTGCAGTAATTTCTAACCCGTCTTATGCAAGGTAAAGAACACAATGGCTAAACACCTCTTCACGTCCGAATCTGTCTCCGAAGGGCATCCGGATAAAATTGCCGACCAGATCTCTGATGCCGTTCTCGACGCTATTCTGGAACAAGATCCGAAAGCACGCGTAGCCTGTGAAACCTACGTGAAAACCGGCATGGTTTTGGTTGGCGGCGAGATCACTACCAGCGCCTGGGTTGATATTGAAGAGATCACCCGCAAAACCGTGCGCGAAATTGGCTATGTCCATTCCGATATGGGTTTTGATGCCAACTCCTGTGCCGTGTTGAGCGCCATCGGTAAACAATCGCCGGATATCAATCAGGGCGTTGACCGTTCCGATCCGCTGGAACAGGGTGCTGGCGATCAGGGCCTGATGTTTGGCTATGCCACCAACGAAACCGACGTGCTGATGCCTGCCCCCATCACTTATGCACACCGTCTGGTTCAGCGTCAGGCCGAAGTGCGTAAAAACGGCACGTTGTCTTGGCTGCGCCCAGATGCCAAAAGCCAGGTCACTTTCCAGTACGATGACGGCAAAATCGTGGGTATCGACGCCGTGGTGCTTTCTACCCAGCATTGTGAAGATATCGCACTGAAAGATCTGCAAGAAGCGGTGATGGAAGAGATCATCAAGCCAGTTCTGCCAGCAGAATGGCTCAGCGCCAGCACCAAATATCACATCAACCCAACCGGCCGTTTTGTGATTGGTGGCCCAATGGGCGACTGTGGGCTGACCGGGCGTAAAATCATCGTGGATACCTACGGTGGCATGGCACGGCACGGTGGTGGCGCGTTCTCCGGTAAAGATCCATCCAAAGTTGACCGCTCAGCCGCCTACGCGGCACGTTATGTAGCTAAAAACATCGTTGCTGCTGGCTTGGCCGATCGCTGTGAGATCCAGGTTTCCTACGCTATCGGCGTGGCAGAACCGACCTCCATCATGGTGGAAACCTTCGGCACCGAGAAAGTCTCTACCGAACAGTTGACCTTGTTGGTGCGTGAGTTCTTTGACCTGCGCCCATACGGCCTGATCCAGATGATGGATCTGTTGCAGCCGATCTACCGCGAAACCGCGGCTTACGGCCACTTTGGCCGCGAGCACTTCCCGTGGGAAGCAACGGATAAAGCCGCTCAGTTGCGCGAAGCGGCTGGCCTGAAGTAAGTCTGTATTACAGCAGTAACAACGGCGAGCCACTGGCTCGCCGTTGTTGTTTTAGTGAATGGTCAATGCGCTGCCAGTTCACGAAAGAAGGCAGGGTTAGCCTGAATGGTTGCCAGCACTTTCGCCGCCAGGCCGGTTGGGTTACGCCGCTTGGCCTCCCAGCTTTTGATCGTATCAACGCTGGTTCCCAGCGCCTTGGCCATTTCAGCCTGTGAAACATTAAGCTGTTCTCTGATAGCCCTGACATCTGCTATCTCGTAACGGGTAACATTAGCTGGCGCTTTGATACCGTTCTTGATGTCTACAGCTTCTTCCAGAGATGTTTTCAGGTCGTCAAAAAAACTCATCTCGCACCTCATCTTTCAGTAATTTCGTTAGTTTCTTCAGCTCAGTTTTTTCCGCATCAGTCAGGCTATCTTTGGTGCTCTTCGGGTAGGCCATCACGAGATAGATAACTTCCTCAGTTGCAAAGAAGTAGATTACTCTGGCGCTGCCACTCTTTCCCTGAGAACCCGTCGCCATCCTGATTTTTCGCAGCCCACCCGTTTTCTGTATCAGCTCGCCTCTATCAGGGTATGCAATAAGCTCCTTCTGAAGATCTTTAAGCTCATCGTCAGTGGCGATCTGCTTTATCTGTCGGGTAAACATTGGGGTCTCGATAAACTCTATCGCGTGACTCACTGAACGCTCTCCGTACAAGGGTACACAGTACACCAATTGAAGTACTATGTACACCATAAATAAGGGATGAATGAGATGCGAGAGCGGTTTAACAGAGTGTCATGATGATCCGCGTCACCAAGAGTGCGTCATTCGTCAACAGACAGACTCCTGAATAACCTAAAGCCGGTCAGGCTCTTTATCCCTCTCGCTCAGGCTCCAGAGACAAAGATCCAGAGCCCCCACGCGCAGTATATTCATCTCTCCGGTATGATTAACGACCGTTTTACAGGTAAATGCCAGGGTTGCGCAGTGCCACGCAACCTGTTGCAACCTGCTGAAAAACCAAAGGCCCAGCCATGCTGAGCCTTGGTGTTAACTCGCAAAATGTTAATGCAAACTACGAGGTTTGCTTACGCAGCAGATAGATGAAATACGGCGCACCGATAAAGGTCGCCAGCAACCCGGCAGGGATTTGATACGGGAACATCACCATCCGGCCACCCCAATCGGCAAACACCATCAACAGGCCACCCAATAATGCGGCGATCACCATTTGCGGCAATGCGCGGCGGAAGCCAAGCATTCGTGCCATATGCGGTGCCATCAGGCCGATAAAGCTCAACGGGCCAACGGTCAGCGTTGCCGTCGCCGTCAGCGTTGCGGCCAACAGCAAAATGGTCAGCCTGACCGGCGTTAACGCGATACCGACCGAGCGCGCAGTCATACCACCCAACGGCAGGATGGTCATCCAACGGCGGCACAGCGGTGCCAGCACCATTAATCCGGCGGCAATGACCGCCGTCCGGATCGCTTGCGAAGCATCTACCGAATAGGTTGAACCAGAGATCCAGGTCAGCAGACCGCCCATACGCGGATCGCCACTGGCCAGCAACAGGACAATGGTGGTGGTGAAGGCGGTGCTGAGTGCGATACCCGCCAAGAGCATGCGCTCGGTCGAAAAACCACCGCGCCCGGCTGCGATCATGATCACCAACAGCGTTACCGCTGCGCCCAGGCTACCGGCAGGCAGTAACCAAACGAAGGCATCGCCTGGGACGATCAACAGCATCACCACCACGCCAAAGGCCGCTCCAGAGCTGATGCCCAGCACTTCTGGGCTAGCCATCGGGTTGCCGGTCAATTTCTGGATCAGCGTCCCGGCAACCGCCAGCATCATACCGGCGGCCAAAGCAGACAACACTCGCGGCCAACGCCATGGCATTAACGCTTCCAGTTCAGCGCCTGAGCTCCAGCGCCAACCCGCAGCGTTTTGCCCGAACATCAGCGCAACGGCGATCCCGACCAAGAGCAACACACTGCCAAGTACGATCCAGAATGCCAAATGCCCACGTTCAGCAGGCACCTTATCACCGAGATTCATCGGCGGTGGGATCGCGCTGCTGCGCAGGCGCGGCAGCAACCACAATAACAGCGGAGCCCCGATCAAGGCGGTGGCCGCACCGGTTGGTATCCCGCGCCACACCTGCGTGAGCCAGATTATCACCTGATCGGTCAGCCACAGCAGCAATGCTCCCAGCAATGGGGTCAGCATCATGCGATGCGCCAAGCGGCGCGCGCCCAGCATCTTCGCCAGCAGCGGGGCAAACAGGCCGATAAAGCCAATCACGCCAACCGCATTCACCAGCATGGCACTGAACACAATCGCCAACGCCAATGCCCCAAAGCGCGACAGTGCCAGACCAAGGCCCAGATTGCGGGCTACGCCGTCATCCAGCCCCAGCAGCGTTAGCGGGCGGATCAGTAATGCGGCCAGCACCGCAGCCAGCAACAAACGTGGCAGGATAAACTGCACCGTACCCCAATCCTGCTGATTCAACGCCCCGGTGCTCCACAGGAACAGACCCTGTAGCTGATCGTAATTAAACAGCGCCAGCAGGCTGTTGACCGCTCCACAATAAAGCCCCAGCACCAGCCCGGCCAGGATCAGCGTCACTGGCGACATGCGTTTGCCCCAGGCGACGCCAAACACCAACCCACCGACGATAATCGCACCCACCATAGCGGCCAGTTGCCGCGTCAGTTCACCGCCCGGTAGCATCCACAACGTAGCAATAGTCAGCCCAAGCTGGGCACCGGCAGACACGCCCAGCGTTGCGGGTTCCGCCAAGGGATTACGCAATACTTGCTGGAACAACACGCCGACTAACCCCAATCCGGCGCCCACCAGCAATGACACAGCCAAGCGCGGCAGCAGACTGTAGTGAAACAGCATCTGGTTAACATCGTTGAGATCGGGCAGCCTCAGTGCCTGTGGCCACTGCGCCCACGGCAGTTGGTGCAACAGATTGAATGCCGTCAGGCCGCTGGCAGCCGCCAGCAGCAAAATAATCAGCGTGATCGGCAAGCTACGCGCATTCATGATGGCCTCTCCAGCGCCTGCTCCAGCAAGCGGCAGAAGCGCATGGCCGACAGCGTTGCACCATAGAACCACACGGCGGGCATTTGCCGCAGTTGGTTCTGGCGCACAAACGGCAGAGCCTGCCACAGCGGCGTGCCGCTCACTTTATCCATCATCGCCTGATTGCCGTGATCAAGATAAATCGCCCGCGCATTCTTTACCGCCGCCAAACGCTCAATCCCCACCACCGAGGTGCCCCAAAAATTGGTTTCGTCCTGCCAGGCATTTTTGATGCCCAACTGATCCATCACTTGCTGGAACAGGCTCTGCTGGCCAATCACCAATGCGTGGCGAGTATCCAGCAAAGAGAACAGCAACAGCGGTTGCTGGGTATAAGCCTGCAAACGGCCACGCGCATCCTGTAGAAAAGCGTCAAATTGCTGCAAATGTGCTTCAGCTCGCGCCTCTAGTGCTAAATGCTGCGCCAGTTGCTGGAGTGAGTTTCTGGCTACCGTCAGCGGTTTACCGCTGCCGTCGTTGAAACTAAACTCCATGGTCGGGGCAATTGATTGCAGCTTTTGCGGCGCAGGTCCATACCCTTTGGAAAGCAGGATCAGCGAAGGATTAAGCTGCTGTAACAACTCCAGATTCGGTTCGGTGCGCTGGCCGACATCAATCACCGAATCAGGTAGCTTCGGTTCTTCAACCCACAGGTTGTAGTTGTGAATGTCCGCCACCGCCAACGGCATCACGCCGAGAGCGATCAGCAACTCAACCGGCAACCATTCCAATGCGGCGATGCGGGTGATATCCGGCAAGTCAGCGGATCGCCCCGGCAGGGAAAACAGCAAGGGTGAAAGCGCCATCGCCGCCAGCAAACGGCGGCGCAGCGGATCATGCTGAAAATGGCAAGAAGAGGCCATCAATAGACAAAGCTCACTGGTGCACCACCGCTCGGGTGCGGCAATGTCCCCATCGGAATACCATAAATTTGCTCCAGCACCGGCCCCTGCATCAGTTCTTGTGGGGAACACTGCGCGATCATTTCGCCACCGCGCAATGCCACCAGATGATCGCAATAACGGGCCGCCATATTGATATCGTGCAGCACCGCAATCACCGTCAGCCCACGTTCATGGCTAAGGCGCTGGATCAAGGCCAGCACTTCAACCTGATGAGCGATATCCAGTGCAGACGTAGGTTCATCCAGCAACAGGCAGCGGCTGTTCTGCGCGACCATCATCGCCAGCCAGGCGCGCTGGCGCTCGCCGCCAGAAAGGCTGTCCACCAGCCGATTGGCAAAAGGTTTCAGCCCTACCAGCCCAATCGCTTCTTCTACCTGTTCGCGATCGCCCACCTTAAAACGCCCCAGCGCGCCGTGCCACGGGTAGCGGCCCACCGCTACCAGTTCGCGCACCGTCATCCCTTCGGCGGCAGGCAGTTGCTGTGGCAGATAGGCCACTTGGCGCGCAAAGGCTTTGCTGTCCCATTGTTCCAGCGATTGGCCGTTAAGGCTGGCTTGCCCAGCGGTGGGATGTTGGTGACGGCCAAGGATTTTCAGCAGCGTGGACTTGCCGGAGCCATTATGGCCAATCAGCCCGCACACTTTCCCCTGTGGGAAAGTCAGCGACAGCGGTTGCAGCAGCACACGGCCTGGAACGGCAAAGCTCACGCTATCGAGCTGGAACGTTGCGTCGCGATTAAGGTGTTTATCCTGCATAGGCCCTGCTTTAGACGGGGTGGCATAAAACCACCCCGCTTATGCGGTTAGAAACGGAAGGTTGCGGTGGCGACCACCTGGCGTTCTGCACCCCAGAAGCAGCCATAAGTCGCGAAGCAGCTTGCCACGTACTCTTTGTCAAACAGGTTGTTGACGTTAAGCGCGACGGAAGAGCCCGGCAGATTGAAACGCGCCAGATCGTACTTGATCGCGGTATTCCAAACGGTGTAATCCGGCACTTTGAAGGTATTGGCTTCATCACCGTAGGTAGAACCGGTATAGCGTACACCGGCCCCTAACGTCAGCCCACTGAGCGCGGTTTCATGGAAGGTATAATCGCCCCATAATGACGCCATATTCTTAGGAATAATCGCCGGGCGGTTACCCTGATAGCTGTTGTCTTTGGTGTATTCTGCATCCGTATAGCTATAGGAAGCCAACAGGTTAATATTCGCCGTCAGAGCCGCTTTCCCTTCCAGTTCGACGCCGCGAGAGCGGATTTCCCCACCCTGTACGCTCGCGTAAAGATGAGCCGGATCTGACGTCAGGTTATTGGTTTTGGTCAGTTCAAACACCGCCAGCGTGGCGGAGACCGGGCGATCTTTCGGCATATACTTCACGCCGGTTTCGTACTGCTTACCGCGTGACGGATCAAACGGCACGCTATCGTAAGTTGCCCCCGCCTGCGGCTCAAAGGATTCGCTGTAGCTGATATACGGAGAAAGACCGTTGTCGAACAGATAGTTCAGCCCAACGCGGCTGCTCAGCTTGGTATCGTTCTGCTCGGTGGCTTTATGATTAGCGCGATCGTCAGTAGCGGTTTTCGCCCAGTCATAACGTGTACCGGCAGTGAGGATCCAGTGGTTCCATTCGCCCTGCTCCTGAATATAGATACCGGTTTGCTCTTGGCGATCCAGGCGGTTGGTCGGGCTAAGGTTGAATTTACTGTCGTCACCAAACTGTGGGTTAGACAAGTCCAGCGGATTGGCCGAACCGAAGAACGCATTGATATCATTGCGCATCCGCAGGTAATCGACCCCCACCAGCAGCGTATGCTCTATCTGGCCGGTAGCAAACTTGGCTTGCCCTTGCGTATCCACGGTGAAACTGTTCAGGTGCTCATCAGAGATGCTCACTGAACGGTTCAACATATTGGGATTAGCGGCCTGAATGCCGACACCGTAGATACTGTCCTGATCGGAGTGGATTTTGCTGTAGCGCAGATTCTGGCGCAGGGTAAAGGTATCGTTCAAGTCATGATCGAAGCTATAGCCGATCATCTGCTGCTTGCGAGCGAACTTATTGCTGGCTTCGCCTTCGTTAAAATCGGTGGGTAATTTGCCGTAAGGGGCATTTTCTACCGTTCCCTCTTTTGGCAGCCAACCGTAGTAACCCACGTTCGGATCGTCCTGGAAATAGGACAGGATCGTCAGGTTGGTGCGATCGTCCGGGCGCCAGCTGAATGCCGGGGCAATGGTATAACGCTTACGCTTCGCCATTTCCTGCTGATCGTCAGCGTCGCTGGCCAAACCGGTTAAACGGTAGGAATAAACGCCGTTATCATCCAGTGCGTTACTGAAATCGAAACCGGTCTGGAACAGGTTATTGCTGCCCATTTTGAACTGAATTTCACGCAGTTGCTCCGTGGTTGGCCGCTTGCTGACCAATGCCACCACGCCACCAGGGCTGCTCTTGCCATAGAGCACCGAAGACGGCCCGCGCAAGACTTCAACCCGCTCCAGGAAATAGGGATCGATAGCGGCTTCGTTAAAGAAATCCCCTTGCAGTTTCAGGCCGTTAAAATACTCATTCTGGTTTACGGAACCAAAACCACGAATATACACCGCATCATAGGCGTTAGAGCTGCCACGGCTGCCGATCATCACACCCGGCGTAAACCCTAGCGCCTCTTTCACCGTTGTCGGCTGCAAGGTGTCCATATGTTCACGTGTCACCACCGAGATCGACTGCGGCGTTTTCACCAATGGCGTATCGGTTTTGGTCGCTGTCGCGCTGCGCTTCGCCACAATGGTGCCTACCGGGCCCCAGGCGCTCTCTTGCTGGGCATGATTACTGTCGCCAACTACCGTGATGGTGTCTTCCTGGGCATCAGCCTGTGCGGCAAGCGCTGGCAGAGTCAGTGCTGTAGCGATGGTGACCGCTAACCCGCTGAGCGGGCGAAAACCGAGTTTGGCAAATGATGTGGCGTGGCGCTTCGATGGCATGTTTGATTTCTCTGATGTGAATTGATGACGAATGCAAACGATAATAATTATTATAAGCGCCGCATTTTATGCGCAAGCCAACGGGAACTGCAAGCGTATTTCAGCCAGAAAAAGCACAGGAAGCGGTAAAATAGCCGCGTTAACCGAATGGAAATAAAATGAGTGAAAACAAGAAAAAAGCCCGCAACAAAAAGTCACGGGCTTGATAACACAAATCAGCTTAACGACTACTGGCCAAACATCTCATTAATCCAGCCAGCCACGCCATTGGCATCTTTCTGTTCACCTGACGGTTGCTGTTGCTGCTGTTCAACCGCCTGACTGGCCTGGCATAACCGTTGAGGATCTTCAGTCCAGACCGGAATGGTGCGTGAACTGCCGCCGCCACAGATAAAGTTACCGGCAGAATCGATCCCCATCTGGCTGATCCCTTCCGGCTGTTGCAGCATCAGCGGCAACGGCGTCTGGTTTTCCAGATAACGGCGATACAGGGTCAAGGCACCGTTAGCACCGGTCAGCTTGGCCGGGCCGTTGTTGTCGCGCCCGACCCAGGCAATCGCCACTTCTTTGCCGTCGATACCGGCAAACCAGCTGTCACGCAGATCGTTGGTGGTACCGGTTTTCGCCGCCAGATTGTAGTTCGGGAACTTCACCGACAGCGAACGGGAAGTCCCGCGCGCCACGCCCTGCTGCATTGCATACAGCGTCAGATAAGCCGCCTGGGCCGGTACCATGCGTTCCGCCTGCGGGAAGCTCTGATATAGCACCGCACCGTCTTCCGCGATCACCGAGCGCACAGCCGACAGCGGCGCACGGTTACCACCGCTGGCGATGGTCTGATATTCCTGCGCCACTTCCATCGGCGTCAGGCCGATCGCCCCCAATAGCATAGAAGGCACCGGAGTAATCGCCGTTTTAGGAATGCCCAAGTGCTGCAAGGTGGCGCTGATCTGAGCCAACCCGACCGACATACCCAGATTCACCGTGGGCACGTTGAGCGAGTTCGCCAACGCATCCACCAGCATCACCCGGCCACGGAACTGACGATCGTAGTTGTTCGGCTGCCATAGGCTGCCGTTCGGCAATTTGATCGACAATGGCTGATCCGCCAGCCAGGTATTAAGGCGATATTTATCCGGCTCTGACAACGCCGCCAGATAGGTTGGCGGCTTAGCCAGCGAGCCCACCAGACGACGAGCCTGAAGCGCCCGGTTAAAACCGGCAAACTGCGGGTCAGCCCCGCCGACCATGGCACGAACTTCGCCGGTAAAGCGATCGACGATCACCATCGCCGCTTCCAAGTCGTCAAGGTGACGCGCGGCACGCAGTGCGGGAATACCGTCCTCCACGGCCTTTTCAGCCGCATCCTGTGAAACCGGATCCTGCGTGGTGAAAATCTTCACGCCGGAAAGATCGTTAACCTTGTCACCCAGCTTGTTCTGCAATTCCTGACGCACCAGTTGCATAAACGCTGGCTGCGGTGAAATCACCCCGCCCTTCGGCTGCACGCCCAGCGGGCGCGCACTCAGCATGTTATACAGCTCAGCGTCGATCACTCCCTGGTTCTGCAACAGCTTGAGCACCACATTGCGGCGTTCCAGCGCCAGTTGCGGGTTGCGCCATGGGTTATACAGCGATGCGCCTTTCACCATACCCACCAGCAGCGCCTGCTGATCCAGGCTCAGTTCATCTACCGGGCGGCCGAAGTAATACAGGCTGGCCAATGGGAAACCGCGAATTTGATCGCTACCGCTCTGGCCGAGATACACCTCGTTCAGATACAGCTCCAGAATGCGGTCTTTGCTGTAACGGTAATCCATCAACAGCGCCATATAGGCTTCATTGAGCTTACGCGCCAATGAACGCTCGTTGGTCAGGAACAGGTTCTTCACCAACTGCTGGGTCAGGGTACTCCCCCCCTGCACCGCGCGCCCGGCGGTCAGGTTGGCCAGCACCGCACGGCCGATAGAATAAGGGCTGACGCCATCATGCTCGTAGAAACGGCGATCTTCGGTTGCCAGCAGCGTATCCACCAGCAGATCGGGGAACCCCGCACGCGGAACGAACAGCCGCTGCTCGCCATTTGGCGACTGCAACATGGTGATCAGGCGTGGATCGAGGCGGAAAAAGCCAAAGCTGCGCTGGTTTTCCATGTTAACGATTTTTGCCAAACCATTATTCTGGAAATCAAGCCGTGCGTGGATCTGGCCTTCTTTACCATCCGGGAAATCAAACGGACGGCGCAGCATCTCAATACTATTGCCCTGCACGGTGAATTCGCCTGGGCGCGTCATCCGGCTCACCTGGCGATATTGCATCCCTTCCAGCAGACTGATCATCTCCTTTTTGCTGTAAGGCATGCCGGGTTCCAGGTTGACCATGCGGCCATACACCGCCGCCGGTAACTGCCAGACCTTGCCATCGATACGGCTGCGGATCTGGGAATCCAGATAAACACCGTAGATCGCCAACAGCACCGCGACCACCAGGAACAGCTTGATCAGCAGGCCAAGCCAGCGGCGCTTCTTGCGTGGAGGACGCGCTTTTACCTTACGTGGCATGCGTTCCTCTTCGTCATCATATTCATCATCGTCATACTCATCCTGATACTCGTCGTCTTCGTAATCGTCATAATCGTCATCGCGACGACGGCGCACCGGTTTGCGCGGCACGTTACGTTTTGGTTGTTTCCCTTTGCGCCCAATAGGTTCGCGGTCATCCCCAGCCATTGCTGTCGTTCTCCACGCTTACGGCACTGGTAGCCGATATTTGTCGCTTAATCTGTTCTTATGCCTCTAGGCTGAACAGAAGAAACATCTGAATTGTTTTGCTGGTAATTTTTGGTGCGCCTGGTGGGCGCGGTATTGGCCAGTTCATCTAACCAACCCTATCAGGCATTATTCAATTAAAATCAATGCAATATGTCATTTATTCGATAAGCACACTGATACTCTTCCCACTTCACACAAGGGTGACAGAATAGCACTAAACCTTGACCTTCTTAACAGGGATTTTGCTACCGACTCGTACGACTAAAGTCACAATCACATTGTGAATCAATAAAATACATTTTATGCCGCCTACCGTTGCCAACCAGGATAATAACGGCCGTGATAAGGTATCGCCAATCATTCTCATTTTTACAAACACATTCAGCTAGCCACGGAATTGTTAAGAATAATCCCAAATTTAGACAAGGCGGGAATATTAACAATAAAAACCAGACATGACTCACGGAGTTCTACATTCAATTCTGGGAAGGTCAAGGTGACTCAATTAATAACGCTAGTTTAATAGCCCTAGAGAATGCTTTATCGCGGAAATATCCCTACAAGGTATTTGACACACCTAAACTCAAGCGTTTTAATAACATCAAATTAACAATGGTGGATTAAGTGAAAATGCCAACAAAATAAAGAAATATCTGAACTAAACCATGGCGTTAAATTATTAACCGTCACTATTCGTAATATGACAGCCAGTTTTTATGCATCACGTCCACTTTTGAAGAGCAGATGCTTTGCTGGCAGGTCTTTTAAAGTGAGTTATCAATATCATTTCATAGCATTGATTAACAATGGTTTTATTTCATTCAGAATCTTTCATGGCAGATTCCGTGCGGTAGCCATGCCTAAAGGGTAAGGGAACTCAATAAGCACCGTATTAATCTTAGACAATTAACGGGAAACATCCCAACTACAGCGCCACACGCAAACTTATGACTCCCACATTATTTAATGTTGTATAACGCTTGCAGGGTTTTCGAATGCGAATGACGCCAAAAACCATCAAAAAACGGCATTTCCAAAGCTGTTAGTTCACTGATGCTCGCTGGACAACGTTAACTCCGCTCATTGCCAGATATTTCAAACGATATTACAGCGGGCCAGCGCAAAGAGTACGACCTGCAATTAATTGAATGAGTCATTACAACTCCAAAAGATACCAAGAGGCTCTTGTGAAAATACGGATTTCGCTACTACTGCTTTCGCTGCTACTCCTCACCGCCTGTGCTAAACGCTCAGAACCTGCGATCTCTACTGATGCTTTGGTCAGCCATCAGGTGGATGGCGTGACATTGACACACCGCGCCGCGATTTCCCCACCAGCACAGTTCAAACCGATCAATGAACAGTATCGCAGCCTGTACAGCGCCAGCATCATGAGCGAACCGGGATACAACGGCAACGTGCTCGGCAGGCTGAAAAATGCCACCCCTTTCTTTGCCTTGGGCGAAGTTGAAAATAAATGGCTGGCCATTTCGCAGGAGCCTGGGGGGGAATTGATGGGTTATATCCAGGGCAATGCCGGGGTTGCTGAAGGCCAATACCGGGCGACGATCCGTAAAGATCGCCCTCGCACCCGCCATGCCGGTGCCACAAAGAGTGCTGAAAACTGCGTGACCCTGGATAAGAACAGCAAAGCCTGTCAGGACACCAAGTCAGCCACTTGGATCCTTGAGTAATCCACCGCTGATGATGAGAGACATCATGATCAAATCACCACTCTTCCAGCGCGGTTGGCCTCAGTTGCTGTTGATTTTCACGGTATTCATGCTCAGCGGCTGTATGTCTTCCGCGAAAAGCGTGCCATCGCGTTATAGCCTGATCTTTGATGCCGATCCGCAGATCAACGCGGGCGATGGTCAATCCTCGGCCCCCGTCAAAGTCCGCGTGTTGCTGTTACGTTCTGATGCTGAATTTATGGAAACCGACTTCTTTACCCTGCAAGGCGATGTGAAAAGCGTACTCGGCAACAGCCTGATCGAGAGCGATCAATTCTTCCTGGCTCCAGGGCAAAAAGGCAAAACCCTGGCAGGGCAAAGTACGCTGGATGCCCGTTATATCGGCATTATTGCCGAATACCGCGAGCTGGACGGTAAAACCTGGCGTCTTTCATTGCCGCTGCCCAAGCCCACCGAAACCAACTTCTACAAAATATGGCAATTATCTCCTGATGAACTGACCGCTCATATTGTGGCCACGGTTCGCGGTTTACAAACCCCCCATGGTCAGGATCGGTAATTTATGACTCAAGCAACCCCATGGGACAACCCGCTGATCCTCACCGCTAACCCACTGCTGAACGCGATTTTGCAGATCCGGCAATCGGCAACCCATGCCGATCCGGCGCAGCTACGCCAGCAGTTGATTGATGAAATACGCCACTTCGAGGTGCGCGCAAAGAGGGAAAACCTGGCCTATGAAGTGATCATCGGGGCTCGTTATTGCCTGTGTACGGCGCTGGATGAAGCGGCGGCCTTAACGCCTTGGGGCAGTAACAGCGTTTGGTCCGGCAGTGGCTTGCTGGTGACTTTCCATAATGAAACCTGGGGCGGCGAAAAGTTTTTCCAACTGTTGGCAAAGCTTTCGCAGAACCCACGCGAACATATTCAACTGCTGGAACTGATCAACTACTGCCTGCTGCTGGGTTTCGAAGGCCGTTATCGGGTCATCGAAAACGGCCGCTCCCAGTTAGAAACCATCAAGCAGCGTCTGTTACAGATGATACGTTCGGTGCGGGGCAGCTATGCCACCGCACTCTCGCCCAATGCGCGGGATCTCCCCGTATTGCAAAAACACTGGCGCCCCTTGGTGCCACTCTGGGCCTGTGCCGCGCTGACGGGGTTTATTGCCTCACTGCTGTTTATTGTTCTCAACTGGCGCCTCGGCGAAGCAACCTCTCCCGTGCTGGCCTCCATTTATCAGGCCAATCTGCCGCCAATGACCATCAGCAATCCGGCCCCCACGCCACCGCCGATGCTGGATCTGCAAGGTCTTCTGCACCAGGAGATTGCCGAAGGTTTGGTCGCGGTGCGTGATGAAGCGCAACAGAGCGTGGTGATCCTCAAAGGCGATGGGCTGTTCGACTCGGCGGCGACCACGGTACGTTCGGCGTATATTCCGGTCATCGATCGGATCGCCAGCGCCATGAATGGCGTCAGCGGCAAAATCCTGGTGACGGGATACAGCGATAACATTCCCATCCGCAGTACCCGCTTCGCCTCTAACTGGGAGCTTTCGCTGGCGCGTGCCGCCTCCGTCACCGCACAACTGCAACAACATCTGGATGATCCGCTGCGGGTCAAAACGGAAGGCCGCGGCGAAAGCAATCCGGTCGCGGAAAATAACAGTGAAGAGCATCGGGCCTTAAACCGCCGGGTGGAAATCACCCTGTTGGTTGCACCAGGAAACACACAGGCAGAACTCAACCGATCGCAGCAAGGGAACGGACAGTAATGTTCAGGACGTTATTCTCCATAATCACCAGTCGCCTGCTCTGGGGGGCGATAGGCATTACCGCGTTGGCTTTTATCATCTGGGTGATAGGCCCACTGCTCGCCATCGGCGACTATCGCCCTCTCGAACCAGAATTGAACCGGCAGATCGCGATCGGCATTATTTATCTGCTCTGGGCTTTACTACGCATCATTCCACGTATTTACAGCCTCTGGTTCAACAGCAAACTGTTGAGCAACCTACGAGCTACCCAGGAACGCCCCAAGGGGCAGGCCAAAGCCGCGCTTCAGCAGGATCCCCTGCTGTCACAGCGGTTTGATGAAGCGGTGCAACTGCTAAAAAAAGCCCGCTTCGCCCCAGGCCAAGGGGGCAAGCACCCTTGGCTGAACCGCTTTAATCACCAGTATCTCTATCAATTACCCTGGTATGTCATCATCGGGGCTCCCGGTGCCGGGAAGACCACCGCGCTAAGTAACTCAGGGCTGCACTTTCCACTGGCGGAGAGCTTTGGGCAATCCGCCCTGCGCGGCGTCGGGGGCACACGTAACTGCGACTGGTGGTTTACCAATGAGGCGATCTTGCTGGATACCGCCGGGCGCTACACCACGCAGGAGAGCCAGCGTCTAGAGGACGCCGAAGAGTGGAGAAACTTCGTCGAACTGTTAAAAAAATACCGTGCCCGTCAACCGATCAACGGGGTGATCATCACCATCAGCGTGGCCGATTTGCTGAGCGAAAGCCGTGAAGCGCTCGCCAAGCAGGCCGATGCCCTACGCAAAAGGCTGCTTGAGCTGAATCAGCAGTTAGGGATTCGCTTTCCAGTATATGTGATGGTCACCAAAACCGATTTACTGCACGGCTTCATGGCTTATTTCAGCCAGTTCGATAAAGCACAGCGCGAGCAAATCTGGGGATTTACCTTCCCTTACGAGCAATCCCGCCAGGCTGATTTTGACCTCAATCAGGCTTTCGAATCACAATATGCCCTGTTACAGCAACGGCTGAATGCGGCACTGCCGGAGACAATCCTACTCGAACACGATGTCCGACAACGCGCCGGGTGTTACCTGTTCCCGCAGGAATTTGCGGCTTTACGCCCCTTGCTGCACCACTATCTGGAGCGGGTTTTCACCCACTCCAACTTTGAAACCTGTTTCACTCCCCGTGGTATCTATTTCACCAGCGGCACCCAAGAGGGCTTGCCCTTTGACCGCGTGATGGGTGAATTGAATCGCTATTTACAACTGTCCACCGCTCCATCAGCAGAAGCGGCGCACTCCCATTGGAACAGCCTCAGTCATGAAGCGCCGATCCCCGCGGCCAAAGGCCAAAGTTTTTTCCTGAAGGATATGCTGGAAACGGTGATCTTTCAGGAAGCGGGCCTGGCGGGGAGCAACCGCTGGTGGGAATACCGTAACCGTGCCTGGCACTGGGCTGGTTATCTCTCTCTGGTGGGCCTGCTGGTCATTCTGGCAAGCGGCTGGTTTATCAGCTACGGCAACAACAAAGAGTACCTGACAGAAATAGCGGCTAAAGTGCCGCAGTTGGAGCGTCAAGGGCAAGGGCTGGCTCAGCTGGATTTTGGCGATATGTTGCCCCTGATCCCGTTCCTTAACGGCATTCTGAATTTACCCGAAAGGCCGCACTTTTCATTGCAAGACCCTCCCTTCTCTTACCGTA
This sequence comes from Serratia sp. YWN4, assembly GCF_055790845.1. Taxonomy (NCBI): domain Bacteria; kingdom Pseudomonadati; phylum Pseudomonadota; class Gammaproteobacteria; order Enterobacterales; family Yersiniaceae; genus Serratia; species Serratia sp. YWN4. Next base: position 1,062,106 of record NZ_CM147696.1, on the reverse strand, counting down.
TGGGATTGTACCGGGGCGAACAGCTCAGCTATGCCAGCAATGCGCTCTACCAAAAGGCGCTGAAAGAGCTGCTGCTGCCACAGGTAGCGCAGCAGATTACCCTGACGCTGCGCCAGGATGATCACAGCGATGCGGATTTCAGCTACGAAGCGTTAAAGGCGTATCAGATGCTCTATCTGCCCAAACAATATGATGGGAAATTTCTGCGTGCCTGGGTGATGCTTAACCTGCGCCGCCATCTGCGCCAGGGTGTCACTCAACAACAGTTACAGCGGTTAGAGTGGCATTTAGCCCAATTGCTTGACGATCAAATCCAGTCCTCGCCTTATGCCAAAGATGAATCACTCGTGACACAGACGCAATCCACCCTCGGGCGTTCGTCTCTCCCCCAGCGGGTCTATAGCCGCCTGAAGCGTTTACTGTTACAGCAAAGCGAGATCAAACCGGTCAGCCTGGTGGATTTAGCGGGGCCACAGGCAGAGTTGGCTTTTTCGCGCAAAAGTGGCAAACCCGTGACCGACAGCATACCCGGGCTTTTTACCTCGCAAGGCTATTGGAAAGCGTTTGATAGCAATATCAGCCAGGTCACCGAAACGCTGCATCAGGAAGATAGCTGGGTGCTGAATGCCCGCACGGCGTCGGAACAAAAAAGTGCCGACCTGACGAAAACGGTGCGCCAGCTCTATATGCAGGATTTTATCGCCGTTTGGGATGCACTGCTGGCAGACATACAACTGGCGAATATCAGTGAGCTAAGCCAGCGCATCAGCAGCGCTCGTTTGCTTTCTGGCAACCCTTCCCCTATGCGCAACCTGTTGGTGAACCTAAGGCAATACATCACCCTGCGTGACGAGAAAAGTGACGCCGATCGGCGCTCGTTGCTAGGAAAAGCCGAAGACAAGCTGAATCAGGGGGCCAACCACACGCTGGAAACACTCTTTGCCACGCGCCCGGTCACTGCTGATGGAGATGTGTCCACGCAGCCGGAACAGGTGGTTATGGCACACTTTGCGCCGCTGCTGGAGCTGGCGCAAAGTCAGGGAGAAGACGGTAAAACCATCCCGTTTGATGCCGTACTCAAGCAGGTTGATGATCTCTACAATTACCTGACTGCCGTTCAGGGCGCGGCCAACAGCGGTATGGCCGTCCCTCCCAGCGATATTATTCCACGTTTACAGGCAGAATCAGGGCGCTTGCCTATCCCGTTCAAACAAATGCTGCTGTCGCTGGCGATTGGCGCCAGCAGCGATACTCAAAGCAAAGAGATGGAGAATATCAAAAAACGCATCAGCGTTGAGGTTGGCAGCTTCTGCCGCCAGGCGATTGCGGGCCGTTATCCGCTTAACCCCCGCGCACAGCAGGATGTGACGCCGGACGATTTAGCGCGGATGTTTGCCCCCAATACCGGCCTGATGGACAGTTTTTTTCGCGATAACCTGCAAGGTAAAGTCGACACCACTCACCCTAGCTGGCGCTTTACGCCGGGCGTCGATGGCAAAACCCTGCCCGGAGGAGAGGGCATTCTACCCTCATTCCAGCAGGCACAACGCATTCGGGATGCCTTCTTTGCCAACGGCACTGCCGTACCCTCTTACCGCGTCACCATACGGCCGGTGCGCATGGATAGCGCGATCCAAAACCTGACGCTGGACATCGACGGCCAACTGTTCAAATACAGTCACGGCCCGCAAGTCCCGCTGGTGGTGAGTTGGCCGGGCACCCGCAATACCAATCAGGTGCATTTGCAACTGTCCTTGGCCAACGGCACCACCGCCAGCATGGTGACCACAGGGCCATGGGCGCTTAACCGCCTGGTCGATCGGGCAAAATTGTCTGCTAGCAGCAGCACGCTGAGCCGACAGGCAACCTTTAATCTGGATGGGCAAAGTGTGACGTTGGAGTTTACCCCCAACAGCATTCGCAATCCTTTCCAGCTACCTGCATTTTCCTGCCCGTAGCCCGAGAGGTGATGATAATGGTTCACAACCCAAACCTAACGACGCAGATTGGCTGGTATGGCAAAGTGCCCGCTGAAGGAGATTTTCTCCAGCGCCGTCTGCCCCAGGCGGTCGTTAACCGCTGGGCCGATTGGTTTCACAGCGGCTTACTGAATCTGCAACAGGAATGGCCTGGCAACAGCACACATCCCTTCGAGCAGGCTCCGATCTGGAACTTTGTCATACCCGCCCCGCTGGGCAACCAGTATGTACAGATGGGCTGCCTGCTCCCCGCCCGTGACCGCGTTGGCCGTTATTACCCCGTTTGTGCGATGCGCCTGTGGAACCTGAATGACTGGCACCAACAACAGTTGCTCACCGCCGCCCAGTGGTATCACCAACTCGGCCAGACGCTCTTGAACGGCGTGCGTCACGGTCGCTCCGCCGAGCAAATTGATCAGGCGCTGCTCGCTCTGCCAGAGCTGCCGATTCCCGCTATCACCGGGGAGTCTGAGATTCTCTCGATTATCGGTTTACCCCATCAGCCAGAGGGCAGGCGGGTATGGCAACAGGCTGCTGATGGTTTTGAGCCCGCGCAGTACATCAGCTTTTGGTGGCCCCATCAAGCCGATGCTCGCCTATTCTCGCCCCATGCACACAGTGGCAACCTTACCGTGCAACTGTTCTCGTTACTGTTTAATCCCGAGAGTGGCTCAAGCGCTGGTCGTGGCGGCCAGTATCCACAACTATTTGATTAAATTCATTTTTCAAAGGTAATCCCGTTGCCGCCTACCTGTATCACATATTTTGGGTATGCGCCTTAATCAGCAGGAATGACTTATGCGATTTGTTATTGTAAAAAACAAAAATGGTCAGATCCCTCCACAAAGTAGCTGTGATTTCCTGCCGCCAGGCGGAACCATAGGCCGCAGCGTGGATAATAATCTGGTGTTGCCAGACGAAGAGCGGGCCATATCTCGCCTACAGGCCATCGTACATATTTCGGTTGATGGTGGATGCCGGATTACCAACCGTGGCAATGTCACCAACGTACAGCTCAATAATATTCCGCTAGAGCGTGGCCGCCAGGTTGAATTGCAGGACGGTGACATTCTGGGGATCGATGATTATCAGATTCAGGTCAGCAGCCTACAGCAACCGTCGGTGCCAGCACCCACCACGGCCAACAGCGTCAATATTGAGCCGGTGGTTACACCCAACACGGTGTCGGTGCCCAATGAGATCTGGGATAGCCTGATACAGGAATTCCCCCCAGGAGAGACTTCTCCGACACCGGCCAGTTACCACGAAAATCATCATCCGTTACTGGCAGAACCGCGCGTCGAGCTGAACCCTAACGACCCGCTGGAACAGTTGACCGGCAATATCGACCTACAACATTTGCAGACCAGACAGATCGATCCGGCCACGTTATTCAACGCTGATACCCCTTTTGACCAAGTGCATATTCTGGCTGATACCACGCCAAGCACTTTACTGGCAGAGGGCCATTTGCCTGACCCCGTTTGCTCAATGGAAAATCACGCCAATGCGCAAGAGTTGGATCCTTTGGCTCTGTTTGGCACCTCATCCTCTTCAGCGGTGCCGGATCGCCACAGCGGTGACGATCCGCTCGGCCTGCTGCTCAGCGGTGCCGTATCAGCGGCAGAAACCCCATTATCTCTCACGTCGGAAGCCCCGATGCAGGCGGCCACCACCCGGCCCGAACCGCCAAGGGCTCAGGTACAGACTGCACCGGCAAAACCGAGGAGCCGCCCAGGAAACCGTTTAGGGATCGATCCTATTACCGACTCAATGGAACCACCGCCAAGCCTTGCCGCCTCTAACGGCGAAACGCTGGAAGGGCCATTGCTGAAAGCCTTACTGCAAGGGCTCGGTCTGTATGACCTGCAACCACCGCCGCATTTTGACGAGCAACAACTACACCAGGTGGGCCGTCTGTTGAGCCTGTTTTCACAGGGCACGGTGGCATTACTCTCTTCCCGCTCGATCCTCAAACGCGGCGTAAAAGCAGAAATGACCATGATCCTCGATGAAGCCAACAACCCTTTCAAACTGTTGCCTTCGGGTAAAACCGTGCTAATGCAAATGTTTGGCAGCAAAATGCCGGGTTTTATCCCACCTGAACCGTCGGTGCGTGATGCGCTGATCGACTTGCAGGCTCATCAACTCGGCATGATCGCCGGTATTCGGGCCATTATCGCCGCCATGTTGCAATCCTTTAATCCCGAACTGCTGGAAGAGGCCGCACGCCAGGAAGGTATGGTCCCACGGCTGGCATTACCTTCCAGCCGCAAGGCCGCGCTGTGGGATTACTTCGTTAAAAGCTACCGCAAAACTTCCGGTGAGCTTGAAGATGATTTCCATACGCTGTTTGGTGAAGCCTTCCTGCATGCCTATGCCGTCGAAGCCAACCAATACAAAGATTCACAGACTAAACCGGAGGCCCAATGAATATCACCATCGCCTCCACCTCCAATCAGGGGCAACGCATGACCAATCAGGATCAGATCGGTGAGGTGATCGGTAACCGCTCCGCCTGTTTTGTGGTTTGTGATGGCATTGCCGGTCTGCCAGGGGGAGAGATTGCGGCCAAAGTGGCGCGAGATACCATCCTGCGCCATTTTGATGGCGAAAAGCACATGGATGCCCAAAGCATCCGCCAGCATATTTCGCAGGCCAACCAGGCCATTCAGCGGCAACAGCAGCAATCCGCACAGTACAGCAAGATGGGAACCACGCTGGTGAGCCTGTTTGTCGATCGTGACTACCAGCTCGCCTACTGGGCGCACGCAGGCGATAGCCGCCTGTATCTGTTTCGCCGTGGCTATTTGCATGCCGTCACTCGCGATCACAGTCTGGTGCAACAAATGGCCGATGCGGGTTATCAAACCAGCGGGATCAACGGCAATCTCCTGTATTTCGCCTTAGGGCTCAATGAGGATCGCGATGCCAGCTATGGCGATGTGCTACAACTGGAGGACGGCGACGTTTTCCTGCTGTGCACCGACGGTTTCTGGCACAACTTTACCCACCATGAGCTGGAACAGGCGCTGCATATGGTGAACTCTCCCGGCGAATGGCTCTCTCTGCTGCAACAAGCCTGGGATAACAATGGCCAGGGTGCCAACGCTGATAACTACAGCGCGATCGCCGTCTGGATTGGCTCGCCGCAAGAAACCACCTTGTTGCACTCGCTTGCTGATGCTGAACGTTTTCTTTCCCACAATTAATTCGAACCACGTCCAAGGCCGACTATGAAATATTGGATACCCAGGATGCTCGCTCTGCTGATGATCCCGGCAGCACAGGCGGCAAATTATCAGTTGGTACACTCGCCAAGCCTGAAACTTGAAGTGTTTATCGATAATGTCAAAAACAGCGCCCCCGCAAGCTGGTGCGCCAGCAGCATCCCGCTGCGCATTACTTCAGCGCAGCAGAGCGATGCACAGGTGCTGACCGATTTTCTGCCGCGGGTGGGTATGCTATTAGAAAAACAGTGCCCCAAGGTGACACAACTCCCCTGGCTGCTGACCGACACACAGGGCAATGAGATCGCCTCGGGCAGCGCGAAAAAAAGCCAACGCTGGCAACCGATAATCCAACCGCCCAAGGCAACCGCCGCTATTCCCGCGGCGGTTGCGGTGACGTCGCCTTTAGCCGCCCAAGACACGATTTCATCTTTTGAGCTGCCATCAGGCTGCCAGTTCCGTACCTCTTGGAACGGCGACACCAGTGATAGCACAATCTCACTGCCCAGCACGGATGCACTGCATTGCGATAGCAACAGCTTCTTGAATGGCCTTGGCACGATAATTATTCAGCAGGAAGGCATTCCCCAAACGTACAACATCGCCTTTTATCAAGGGTATCCGCTACTCAAGCTCGCCCCTGATAATCGCCCGTTGAATGTGGTCAGTGCGAATGCCCAACGCCTGATCCTGAGAGCCTCAGACAGTTCTCTGGTGTTGCCCTTTAACCCGCAGCTACACGCCTGGGCATTTCAGGGGGAAGTGATTATTGAAATGCCGCGCGCGCAAGCGGCCAACCAGGCGGAAGTCGACCAGAAAATCGCCCACGCCCGCGAGAGTTGGCGGCCCTTGATCACCGTACCGGGAATGCCTCTCACGTTCCGTCTGGTGGAAACCTTGGCCATTGAGCGTGCCGATCCTGCCAGCGGCAGTTATCTGTCCGTTAAGGATGATGCGCATTGATATTTCAATGCAGAACCGCAGGGTTAACTGCCCATTTCAGGCATCACATCGGCCAGCCTTGATTACAGAGAATCGTTATTATGTCAGGACACGAAACAATAAAAGCCAATTCAAACAGCTTGCCCATCGGTTATCGTTTTAATGAGTTTGAGATCAAGGAGGTCATTGGTGAAGGCGGTTTTGGCATTGTGTATCGAGCCTACGATCACCAGCTAGAACGCATTGTCGCCATCAAGGAGTACATTCCCTCCACGTTGGTTACACGCAATGAAGATCTTACGCTCAGCCTGCGCAGTGAGCGCTTTAGCAACACGTTTCAAGCCGGGTTGAACAGCTTTATTCAGGAAGCCCGCCTGCTCGCGCGGTTTTCACACCCGGCCCTGCTCCACGTCCTGCGCTTCTGGGAAGCCAATGGTACCGCCTATATCGGGACGCAGTTTTATACCGGCACCACGCTGAAAAAATTCAAGGCTCAGTACCCAGAAAAGATCAACGAAACCTGGATCCGCAATTTGCTGCCCGGCTTGCTCAGTGCGATCGACGCGATCCACCAGGAAGGTTATCTGCACTGCGATATCTCGCTCGACAATATCCAGATCCAGGAAAATCAGTTACCGGTGTTGCTGGATTTTGGTTCTGCCCGCAAAGAGATCGGTAACCTGTCTGATCAAACCGAGATCATGCTCAAACCCGGTTTTGCCCCGATTGAGCAATACACTGAAAATAGCGATGGTGAACAAGGGCCGTGGTCCGATATTTATGCTCTCGGTGCTGTTCTGCATACGTTGATCGTGGATGCGCCCCCTCCCGTCAGCGTGGTGCGCAGCATCGAGGATCACTACCAACCGCTGACCGAGCGTCGTCCGCAAGGGTACTCGTTAGATCTGCTGGATGCGATCGATCGGGCATTGCTGTTAAAGCCCGAAGATCGGCCGCAAACCATCGGTGACATGGCGGAACGCTTGCATCTGTCGATCGCCAGCGAGAATGAAATCATCAGCACCCGAGCTGCCGCAGTCAGCCCGATGCCCGTAACCAAAACGCAGGCGGCGGTTACCGCTTACCCTCCCCGTAGCAGCAAGCGCTTTCGCCCACTGATGATCGGCGCAGCTGTGGCAGCCGTGTCACTCGCCGGAGTCATCATCTGGTTGAGCGGTGAACCGTCCACTGCCCCCATAGCGGCGGCAAACACGCCCGTTGCTGGGCCACAACCGCCAGCACCTACAGCGCCTGAAGCTGCCGCACCAGCCTGGGTTGCCGTAGTGTATTTCAAACTGCAACCGGATGAACAACTTAGCATTAATGGCAAACCGCAGCAGGTTACGCCGAACGAAAACGGCCTCGTTTATCTAAAACTGGCCGCTGGCCAATACCAGGCAGAAGTGCGCACCGATCAATATCGCTATCAGAAACAGTTCACTATTGACCAGGCGGGGACATGGCTAATTAGCGCCAAAGAGGGTGCTACGGCACATTAACAGAGGCAGGCAACCTGGGTTGATGGCGTTAACGCGCTCCAAAAACCCTAAGTCGACTTATTTTTTAGTTGGCGGAGTCGCCAGAGGATCAACAGGCCATGAGTGCTTGGGGTAGCGCCCTTTCATCTCTTTTTGTACTTCGCGGTAGGCTCCTTGCCAGAAAGCCGCCAGATCGCCGGTGATCTGCAACGGCCGACGTGCAGGTGAAAGTAGCTCCAACACCACCGCGATGCGCCCTTCTGCCAGCATTGGGCTGCGCTGTTCACCAAACATCTCCTGTAAACGCACCGCCAGAGCGGGGGGGTTGTCGGCATCATAGCGGATCGGCAGGCGGCTGCCGGTCGGCACGGTGTAATGCGTGGGTAACGCCTGATCCAACCGCTGTTTCTGCTGCCAATTCAGCAGGCGACCCAGCGCTTCGGCGATATTGACCTGCTTCAGCCCGCGCAGATCGCGCACGCCATTCAGCGAGGGCAACAGCCAGGTTTCCAGCGTATCAAGCAAGGATTGATCATCCACCGCAGGCCATGCGGCCTCTGGCAGCCAACGCTGTGCGCATTGCAGGCGCAGCCGCAACTGCTCGGCGGCCAGGCTCCAGTTCAGCACGGCTAAACCCTGCGCCCGCACCCAGTTAATCAGCGCCTGTTGCAGCTCCTCATCGGCCGGTTTCGCCAAGGGTTGAGCACGCAGCGTCAAGCGGCCAATCTGCTGGCGCTTCCAGGCGCGCAACGAGCCTTTCTCTTCATCCCACTCCACCGCCGTCTGGCTGTTGACTAGCGCGGGCAACTGAACCACCAGCGCGTCAATATCCACCGGCAACGCCAACAGGATACGGGCATCCGGGCTGTTATGGCCCTGCAACAGGCTGGGGATAATCAACCAAGGGGTTCTTGATAGCGCTTCGTCCTGATCCATCGCAGCCCCCATCCCATTAGCCAGCAGATAGCGACCATCCTGCCCGCGCCGCTGAGCAATACGATCGGCAAACGCCTGCGCTAACAGTGGAGCCGCCAGATCGGCATCAATCTGCCCCGCTTTTTGTGGTAAGCGCTTACTAAGTTGGGTAGCACGGCGTTGCCAGTGCGGCTGCGGGCGGCTCAGCCAATAGCTGATGTCCATCTGCCCACTGCGCGGTGGCTCTTCCAGCAGCGCTGCCAACATCGCCGCCGTGGCTAAACCATCGGCACCCAAGGCAGCACCGGCGCACAGCATTGCAGCCAAGCGTGGTTCACAGCCCAGCCCGGCCATCTGACGGCCTTTGCTGGTTAACTTTTCGGCGTCGTCGATGGCACCAAGGGTTTGCAGCAAACGGCGGGCCGCCGCCAGCGCTACAGCGGGTGGTCGATCGAGCCAGGTCAGTTGTTCGGCATCCACGCAGCCCCACTGCAACAATTCGAGCCAAAAGCTGGCGAGATCGCTTTGCAGTATCTCTGGTTGCGCGTGCTCCGCTGCGCGTTCTGCCTGTTCTTTGGCAAACAGGTGCCAACAGATGCCCGGCTCCAAGCGCCCGGCACGCCCGGCGCGCTGGATCATCGACGCCTGGCTGATGCGCTGCGTCACCAGCCGGGTCAGGCCGTTACGCACGTCACAACGCGCCACACGCTCCAGGCCGCTGTCGACCACCAGCCGGATGCCTTCGATCGTCAGGCTGGTTTCAGCAATATTGGTTGCCAGCACCACTTTACGTCGCCCGCCAACTGCCGGTTGGATCGCTTTTTGCTGCTGTGCCAGCGGCAATGCGCCGTACAACGGGCAAAGATCGGTATCGGCTGCCACCTCCCCGGTGAGCCGCTCCAGCACGCGGTTGATCTCCACGACGCCGGGCAGGAACAGCAGCAGCGAGCCGGGCTGTTCGGCCAACAAACGTTTCACCGCCGTGGCTACGCCATCTTCCAACCGTTGATGGCTGGCTAGCGGTTGATACTGCCGTTCGACCGGGTAGCTGCGCCCTTCAGACATCACCACCGGTGCCTCCGGCAGCAGTTGCGACAGGCGCGCGTTATCCAGCGTTGCCGACATGATCAGCAATTTCAGATCGTCACGCAGCCCCTGCTGCACATCGAGCAGCAGCGCCAGCGCCAGATCGGCTTGCAGGCTGCGTTCATGGAATTCATCGAGAATGATCAGCGAAACACCTTGCAGCTCAGCATCCTGCTGCAACATGCGGGTGAGAATGCCTTCGGTCACCACTTCCAATCGGGTATGCGGCCCGCTTTTGCTTTCGGCACGCATGCGGTAACCCACGGTCTGGCCGGGTTCTTCGCCAAGCTGTTGCGCCAACCGGTAGGCAACGTTTTTGGCCGCCAGCCGCCGTGGCTCCAGCATAATGATACGCCCCGGCAGCCCGGCTTTAGCCAGGATCTGGAGCGGCAGCCAGGTCGATTTGCCTGCGCCGGTTGGGGCATGCAGTAGCACCTGCGGGGCGGATTGCAGTGCAGCGAGCAACTCATCAAGAACCGCGCTGACGGGCAGTGAAGACACAAAACTCTCCATGGGGTAGTTAATGGACGGCGCACATTGTAGCATTACGGCCAGCGTTTCATTTAGTTACCGGGGATTTATGTCCAGTTCGCGCCGCCTGTTTTTTGCCCTGTCGTTACCCGAAGCCTTGCAGCAACAGGTGATCCGCTGGCGCGCCGAGGCTTTTCAACCCGAAGATGGCCGCCCGGTTGCCGCCGCCAATCTGCATCTGACGCTGGCGTTTCTCGGCGATGTCAGCGCGCAGAAAGAGCGGGCGCTGCAAACGCTGGCTGGGCGCATCAGGCAAACCGGCTTTAACGTCTGCCTTGACGATCTCGGCCACTGGCCGCGCCCCGGCGTGGTGTGGCTCGGCACCAAGCGTGCGCCACGCGCACTGCTGCAATTGGCAGAGTTATTACGCTCGCAGGCGGCACGCAGCGGCTGCTATCAAAGCCCGCTGCCATTTCACCCGCATATCACCTTATTGCGTGCCGCGACCCAGCCGGTTGCCATTCCGCTAGCCACGCCGGGTTGGAACTTCAGCGCTGACCATTTTTCTTTGTACCAGTCAGCCGTTGAGCATGGCCGCACCCGCTATCATCAGTTGGCGCAGTGGCCGCTTAATAACCAGGATAATCCATGATCTTCACACCGCCCCTGAAGCCCGCCACGCTGATTAAGCGCTACAAGCGTTTTCTGGCCGATGCCATCACTCCCGAGGGCGAAACCTTTACCCTGCACTGCGCCAATACCGGGGCCATGACCGGCTGCGCCACGCCGGGTGACACTATCTGGTATTCCACATCGGACAACGCCAAGCGCAAATATGCCCACAGTTGGGAGCTCACGCAGACTCAACAAGGAGACTGGATCTGTGTGAATACCCTGCGGGCCAATACCTTGGTACGCGAGGCGATCGAACAGAATATAATCAATGAATTATCCGGTTACAGTAAAATCAGCAGCGAAGTTAAATACGGTAGCGAAAATAGCCGTATCGATTTGTTATTACAGGCAGAAAACCGGGTTAACTGCTATATTGAAGTGAAATCAGTCACACTATTGCAACATCAACGTGGTTACTTCCCTGATGCCGTAACGCTGAGAGGGCAGAAGCATTTACGGGAGTTGCAAAGCGTGGTTGAAAACGGCCAGCGGGCGGTATTGTTCTTTGCCGTGTTGCACACGGGTATCGATCAGGTCGCTCCGGCACATCACATAGATGCACGTTATGCGGCACTACTAGCGCAGGTTCGGCAGTCAGGAGTGGAAGTGATTTGTTACGGGGCGACATTATCACCTGACGGTATCTCTCTCTGCGGGAAATTACCGTTTTTTATCGATTAGCAGTTCCAGGTAGTCATCAATTGATCGCTGGATATTGCGTCGCAAATACGCCTGCCTTCACACCCTTGTCAAGCAGGTGACAGGAATAATTGCCATCCCCCTTCCCTTCTGTTATTTATAGCGGCCTGTTTTTCCCCCGTATTGGGGATTCGACATACCCTATAGCATTTGAGATGCAGGTAGGCGGCAACTGAACGAATCCCTGGCAGCTTAGTTCACTAAGTCACCAGGGAGAAAGAAGGCAGCCACACTCCTGCACCTTGATCGATGATGGGTATAGTGCGTGTGTATGTAGGAGAAGCAATATGCAAGAAGGGCAAACCCGTAAAACCTCGTCCTTGAGCATTCTCGCCATCGCTGGGGTGGAGCCGTACCAAGAGAAGCCGGGCGAAGAGTATATGAACGCCGCTCAGCTGACGCATTTCAGGCGCATTCTTGAAGCATGGCGCAACCAGCTCAGGGACGAAGTAGACCGTACCGTATCGCATATGCAAGACGAAGCTGCCAACTTCCCAGACCCGGTCGATCGTGCCGCGCAGGAAGAAGAGTTCAGCCTCGAATTGCGTAACCGCGACCGTGAACGCAAACTGATTAAAAAGATCGAGAAAACGCTGAAGAAAGTAGAAGACGAAGATTTCGGCTACTGCGAATCTTGCGGCGTGGAGATCGGTATTCGCCGCCTTGAAGCGCGTCCGACTGCCGATTTGTGCATCGACTGCAAGACGCTGGCCGAAATCCGCGAAAAGCAGATGGCCGGCTAATCAGTTGTTATCGTTGGCGGCGCGTGCTCACTACGCGCGCCGCACAGAACCAAGGGAACCACTCCCTTCTGATATGTTAGAAAGTCATTATGTGGGGCGTTTTGCCCCATCGCCTTCCGGGGATCTGCACTTCGGTTCGCTGATTGCCGCTCTGGGAAGCTACCTCCAGGCTCGTGCCCAACGCGGGCAATGGCGGGTACGTATTGAAGATATCGATCCTCCGCGTGAAGTCGCCGGAGCCGCCGCCCGTATTTTATCTGCCTTAGAGCACTATGGCCTCCACTGGGACGGCCAGATCATCTACCAATCCCAACGCCAAGAAGCCTACCGCGCAACGCTTGACTGGCTACAGCAGCAGGATCTCAGCTATTACTGCACCTGTACCCGCAGCCGTATCCAGCAGATCGGTGGTTTGTATGACGGCCACTGCCGCAGTTTGCAGCTGGGCCCACAGGGTGCGGCGATCCGCTTACGCCAATCGGCACCGGTATTTGCGTTTCACGATCGGTTGCAGGGTGAATTGCGGGCAGATCCGGCATTAGCACAGGAGGATTTTATCATCCGCCGCCGCGATGGCCTGTTTGCCTATAATTTAGCGGTGGTGATCGACGATCATTTCCAGGGCGTGACCGAGATTGTGCGCGGGGCCGATCTGATCGAACCCACCGTGCGCCAGATTGCGCTTTATCATCAGTTACAAGCGCCGGTTCCGGCTTATCTCCATTTACCGCTGGCGCTGGGCGCGAATGGGATTAAGCTATCGAAGCAAAACCACGCCCCGGCGCTGCCTACTGGCGATCCGCGCCCGATATTGGTTGAAGCGCTGAAGTTTTTGCACCAGCCACTGCCAGAAAGCTGGCAAGATCTTGATCTGCCGTTATTATTGGGCTGGGCAATCCAACACTGGCAATGGGAGAATGTGCCGCGCCGGTTAGCTATGCCCCTGCGCGAAAACACAACAGCATTCTCAAAGGAGCCATGGTGAGCTATGATTAGCCGCTATTTTTTTGTTAGCGCCATTTTGATCCGTCACTATCGAGGTGTACCATTTTTACCCGAGTAGCCAATTTCTGCCGTAAGGTACTAATCCGCGATGACAAGTTGACCCGCGATGATGCGCCGGACAACGATAAAAACCCAGTCCGCGAAGAAAGTGCCCCCGCAGAGCAGCAGCAAGCCGCGCCACAGCGCACTGCCGATAACGGTAGAGAGACTTCTGCTCGCCGCCCGGCGGCGCACAAACGCCCGCCATTGCCTGCCGCTGAAGGGACGCGCTCAATGGCCGTGATCCCACGCGCACAGCATTCGATCTCACGTAAAGACATCAGCGAGAACGCGCTGAAAGTGCTGTATCGCCTGAATAAATCCGGTTATGAAGCCTATCTGGTCGGCGGCGGCGTACGCGATCTGTTGCTCGGCAAAAAGCCGAAAGATTTCGATATCACCACCAACGCCACACCGGAGCAGGTACGTAAACTGTTTCGCAACTGCCGCTTGGTTGGCCGCCGTTTCCGCTTGGCACACGTGATGTTCGGCCCGGAAATTATTGAAGTTGCCACTTTCCGTGGCCATCACGAACAGACCCCGGAATCAGACAAGAACTCATCACAGCAGGCCCAGAACGGCATGCTGCTGCGCGATAACATCTTCGGTTCGATCGAAGAAGATGCCCAGCGCCGCGATTTCACCATCAACAGCCTGTATTACGGCGTAGCGGACTTCACCCTGCGTGACTATGTAGGCGGTCTGAACGATCTGCAACAGGGCGTGATCCGCCTGATTGGCGATCCGGAAACCCGCTATCGCGAAGATCCGGTGCGCATGCTGCGTGCCATTCGTTTCGCCGCCAAGCTGGATATGACCCTCAGCGCTGAAACCGCCGAGCCGATCCCGCGCTTGGCGTCGTTGCTGCATGAGATCCCGCCTGCGCGCCTGTTTGAAGAGTCGCTGAAACTGTTGCAGTCCGGTTTTGGTTACCCAACTTACCTCAAGCTGTGTGAATACCAGCTGTTCCAACCGCTGTTCCCACTGATCGCACGGCACTTTACGCCGAATCACGACACGCCGATGGAGCGCATTCTGGTGCAGGTACTGAAAAATACCGATCACCGTCTGCAAAACGACATGCGCGTTAACCCGGCGTTCCTGTTTGCCGCCATGCTGTGGTATCCGCTGCTGGAGCACGCGCAGAAACTGGCACAGGAAAGCGGGTTAGCCTACTACGACGCGTTTGCGCTAGCCATGAACGATGTGCTGGACGAAGAGTGCCGTTCACTGGCCATCCCTAAGCGCATCACGACGATGGTGCGCGATATCTGGCAATTGCAGCTGCGCCTTTCCCGCCGCCAGGGCAAGCGTGCGCACAAGCTGATGGAGCATCCAAAATTCCGGGCGGCTTACGATCTGCTGGCACTGCGCGCACAAGTAGAGAACAACCCGGAAATGCTGCGCCTTGCCGAATGGTGGGACCAATTCCAGGATGCCACTGCGGCAGTGCAGAAAAACATGTTGAGTACCTTGGGTGACGATCCCGCACCACGCCGTGCGCGTCAGCGCCGCCCGCGCCGCAGGGCTCCAAGTAGTAAAGACGGGGCATGATGATCCGCGTTTATATCGCGCTGGGCAGCAATCTGGCGCAGCCGCTGCAACAGGTGAACACTGCGCTGGAGGCATTGGAACATCTTCCTCGTAGCCGATTGATCGTTTGCTCGTCGTTTTACCGCACCAAGCCGCTGGGGCCACAAAACCAGCCGGACTTTCTCAACGCGGTGGTGGCACTGGATACTCTGCTGCCACCGGAACAACTGCTCGATGAAACCCAGGCGATAGAACGCAATCAGGGCCGTGTGCGTAAAGATCAGCGTTGGGGCCCGCGCACGCTGGACTTGGATATCATGCTGTATGGCGATCGAGTGATTGATACCGATCGTCTGACGGTGCCCCATTACGGCCTGAAAGAGCGCGAATTTATGCTCTACCCGCTGGCCGAAATAGCGCCTGACTTGGTTTTCCCTGACGGGGAAACCTTGGCCGCTTGCCTTAAACGAGTGCCAAGCAACGGCATGGAGCTGTGGCATCGATAGCCTGGCATCTCTAGAACATTACCGTTACAGAAAATCCCCCTTCAGCCCGATTAGCAAAACTCACCCGCAGGCCATGCAGGCTGGCAATTCGCTGCACGATTGACAGCCCAAGCCCGCTGCCGATCTGTTCCTGCCCCGGCGGGCGATAAAAACGCTCACCCAGCCGCGCCAAGTGTTCCACCGTGACCCCAGGGCCATTATCTTCCACCTGCAACTGCTGCGAACTGAGCGTGACGCTGATCGTGCCACCTGCGGGCGTATAGCGCACGGCGTTATCCACCAGATTACGCACCAGCAGTGACAGCAGCAGCGACTGGCCTGGCAACGGCTGCGGTGGCATCCCTTGCTGCTCATAACGCAGTGTGACGCCTGCTGCATGGGCGTAACGGTCCTGTTCTGCCAGCACCATCGGCACCAGTTGCTGCCAATCAACCTGCTCCAACTCACCCAGATCGGAAAGCGAATCCAGCCGCGACAGCGTAAGCAGTTGATCCACCAGCCGCGTGGCGCGATCGATACCGATCGTCAGGTTTTCCACCGCATGTTGCCGCATCTGTTCATCGTCGCCCGCCAACTGCACCACTTCCGTCTGCACCCGCAGCGCGGCCAGCGGGCTGCGCAGTTCATGGGCGGCATCTGAGGTAAAGCGCCTCTCACGCACCAGCATGGCGCTAATGCGCGCAAACAGCGCGTTAAGCGCCTCCACCAGTGGGCGGACTTCGGTCGGCACCTGCTGGCCGTTCAGCGCTGTAGCATCATCTGGAGCACGCTGTCGCAGACTAGCGGCCACGGTCTTCAACGGCCGCAGTTCGCGCCCAACCATCAGGGCAATCAGCAGCATCAGCAGCGGCAACGTCACGAGCCAGGGGATCAATTGCCCCGTCACCATTCCCAGCGCCATCTCATGCCGATAATCCCACTCCTGGCCGACCACAATGCGGTAGCGCCCATCGGGGCTGGTCAGCCACAATAAGCGCCAACTGTCATTGTCACCCTTGCGTTGGCCGTCGATAAAACCTTCATGCTCACCGTCAAACAGAAAATCTTCGCCGTTTTCGCCATCGTTGAGCAGCATTCTGCCTTCGCGGGAGAAGATGGCGAACGCCAACGCATCATCTTCCTGTTCACCACGTTTGCCATGGCGCAAGATTTTTTTGGTCTTCGGCAGGCTGCGTGCATCCTGATTGGCCAGCAGATCGCCCAGATTGGTCGTGGCCAATCTTTTGGCAAATAGCATCTGCTGGGTATCAAAGACTTCGTTAATCTTGTTACGCGTCATCATCCACGCCACCACGCTGGCGGAACACCAGGTGAATAACGCCAACAGGCTGAAAATCAGGATCAGGCGCAACCGCAGGCTCAAACGTTTCACTCCGCATCCCCCAGCGTATAGCCCACACCATGTACGGTGCGGATAAAACCGTTGCCCAGCTTGCGCCGCAAATGATGTATATGCACTTCAACCGCGTTGCTGCTCACGTCATCGTCCCAGTTATACAGTTTTTCCTGAATCAACGGTCGTGCCAGCACGCGCCCTTTGTTGTTAATAAAAAGTTCCAGTACCGCCAGCTCCCGCGGGGTCAGCGTTACGGCATCCCCGTTGCGGCTTACCGTGCGGGCTGCCACGTCGAATATGACATTGCCGTGTACCAGTTGCGGAGTCAGTTGGCCATGGCGACGGCGGATCAACGCCTGTAAACGCGCCGCCACCTCCGCCAAGGCAAAGGGTTTGCACAGGTAATCATCGGCACCGCTCTGTAAGCCGGTAACCCGCTGCTCCAGGGCATCGCGCGCCGTCAGGATCAATACCGGTACGTCATGCCCGGCCTGGCGCCACTGGCGCAGCAGTTCAAGCCCGTCAAGGCCCGGCAGGCTGAGATCGAGGATCACCGCATCATAGGGGGCACTTTCCAGCGCATTTTTGCCGATCGCTCCATCGGTGAACCAGTCGAGGTTAAACCCCAGCTTGGTTAACCCGGCTTTGATGCCATCACCAATCAGTTTATCGTCTTCAATCAGCAGAATTCTCATGCGATCCCCTTTTAGTTTTCACTGTTCATTACATCACAAGGTTCTTAAGAACCTCTTAAGCATCATGATCGGTGCTACCCACCCCGGAAGGGTTACAGTAGAATGTCAGCACTTTGCACCCGTACCGCAGCCCTGTGCTGCGCGGCTATTCTCAGGAGACGTTGTGATGAAACCCACCACCGTGAGCCATTTACGCCAGTGGAAACAGGAGCAACGCAAGTTTGCTACCATTACCGCCTACGATGCCAGCTTTGCTCGGCTGTTTGAAGAGCAAGGAATCAAAGTGATGCTGGTTGGCGATTCGCTGGGCATGACGTTGCAGGGCCACGACTCCACGTTGCCCGTGACCGTCGCCGACGTCGCCTACCACACCCGCGCCGTGCGCCGTGGTGCACCAGCCTGCCTGCTGCTGGCCGATCTCCCCTTCATGAGTTATGCCACCCCGGAACAGGCGTTTTCCAGTTCGGCCGAGCTGATGCGAGCTGGTGCAAACATGGTCAAGCTGGAAGGTGGCAGTTGGCTGTACGAAACGGTGAAAATGCTCACCGAACGCGCGGTGCCGGTTTGTGGTCACCTCGGTTTAACCCCCCAGTCGGTCAACGTGTTTGGCGGCTATAAGGTTCAGGGCCGTGATGAACTGGCGGCCAAACAGCTGTTGGAAGACGCGCAAAATCTGGAGCTGGCTGGCATACAACTGCTGGTATTGGAATGCGTTCCTGCCGCCCTGGCACGCAAGGTCACTGAAGCGTTGTCGATCCCGGTGATCGGTATCGGTGCCGGTAATGCTACCGATGGCCAGATTCTGGTGATGCATGATGCGCTGGGGATCACTGGCAGCCATATGCCGAAATTCGCCAAAAACTTCCTGGCACAGAGCGGCGATATCCGCAGCGCCGTGCAGCTCTATATTCAGGAAGTCGAGCAAGGCACCTATCCCGGTGAAGAGCACTCTTTTAATTAACAGCATGATCTCACTGCCGGTGTAGAGCAGAAATAAAAAAGAGATCGAGGAGTTATGCAATGGTAATCATCGAAACCCTGCTGTTGCTGCGCCAACAGATTCGGCGCTGGCGACAGGAGGGCAAGCGCATCGTGCTGGTGCCCACCATGGGCAACCTGCACGAAGGCCATATGACGCTGGTTGAAGAGGCGCGCGCCCGTGCCGATGTGGTGGTGGTCAGTATTTTCGTTAACCCGATGCAGTTTGAACGCCCGGACGATCTGGCGCGCTATCCGCGCACGCTACAGGAAGACTGCGAAAAGCTGAACCGTCGTAATGTTGATCTGGTTTTTGCCCCGGCACCGGCGGAAGTTTATCCGCAAGGGCTGCACGATCAGACCTACGTTGATGTCCCTGGCATTTCCACCATGTTGGAAGGTGCCAGCCGCCCTGGGCATTTCCGCGGTGTTTCTACCATCGTCAGCAAGCTGTTCAACCTGGTTCAACCGGATTTGGCCTGCTTCGGTGAGAAGGATTACCAGCAACTGGCGCTGATCCGCAAAATGGTCGCGGATATGGGTTATGACATCGGCATCGTCGGTGTGCCGATCGTGCGGGCCAAAGACGGGCTGGCGCTCAGCTCACGCAACGGCTATCTGAGTGCTGAAGAGCGTAAAATCGCCCCCCAGCTCTGCAAGATCATGCATGAACTGGCAGATAAACTCAGTAACGGTGAACGCCAGATTGACGCATTGCTGGAGCAGACCGCAGAGCAGCTGCGCGTCGCCGGTTTTACGCCGGACGAACTGTTTATCCGTGACGCCGACAGCCTGCAACCGCTCAACGTGGAAAGCCGCCGCGCGGTAGTGCTGATGGCAGCCTGGTTAGGCAAAGCGCGCCTGATCGATAATCAGCAGGTTGATCTCACACTCTAAGCTATTTTTTGTACGCTCATTGCCGTTTTTAGCTGGTTAGCGGTAGACTGAGCGAGTTTATTGGTGACGATAGACCTTGCAAGGAATATTCAACCCCGGTCGCCTGAAAAGGCCGATATTCAGTTAGGTAAAGCCATGATACGTACTATGTTGCAAGGCAAGCTGCATCGAGTGAAAGTGACTCAGGCTGACTTGCATTATGAAGGGTCCTGCGCCATTGATCAGGATTTTCTGGAAGCCGCAGGGATTCTGGAATATGAAGCCATCGATATTTACAACGTTGATAACGGTCAGCGTTTCTCCACCTATGCCATCGCCGCTGAACGTGGCTCACGCATTATCTCGGTGAACGGAGCCGCGGCCCGCTGCGCCTGCGTGGGCGACAAACTGATCATCTGTTCCTATGTGCAGATGAGCGACGCCGATGCTCGCCAACATCATCCTAAAGTCGCCTACTTTGAAGGCGAAAACCGCCTGCAACGTAAAGCGAAAGCGGTGCCGGTTCAGGTTGCCTGAAACCCGCAACGGCTTAAAACCGGGCGCTTCTGCACCCGGTTTTTTCTTTATTGCGTTACCAGCTTGCCTGGCTTGTTGGCAATCCGCTCCGCCATGGTCGGAATGGAATCAGTGCGCAGAATATATAACCGTTTCAACGTATATCGATTATCCCCGAGCTTCACTTTCCCCTGCACGGTGGTCAGCGCCATATGCAACCCGGCATCTTTTGACGCTTGAATACCATTCTGGTTATAACCACCAAACGGATACGCCAGATACAGCACATGCGGATTAAATTGCGACAACGCACGCCTTGAACGCTCAAGATCGAATTCAATATTATGCAGCGAGCGGCTCAGCAAAATCGGCCGACGCTTATTGTCCAACCGGTGTAAGAAATGAGTATGTGTTTGGATATCAAACACATCCTGAATTTCCTTCAGCTCAGAAATGCTCATAAACTGCAACGCATCTGGGTTCCATTTCTGTGGATGACGTTTGATCCGCGAAGAAATGACAAACGCCGTCGCACGGAAGCCGTAGGCCTTCAGCACCGGATAGGCATAGCGATACACCGATTTCAACCCGTCATCGAAAGTCAGCACCACCGCTTTGCCCGGCAGGTTAATCTGATTATTCAGATAGGCTTCCAGCTGATAGAGAGAAATAGTGTCATAACCCGCCTGCTTCAGGTAGGTCATCTGGTTACTGAATGCAACGTCTGAAGTGGTGGTTGAGGTATTGCGGAAACGCTTGTTCTCTTCGTTCTTCAGCATATGGTGATAGGTCAGTACCGGGATCCCGGTGTCGATCTCGCCATCCAGTTCGCTGACATATCCTAGACGTTCGCCGATATTCACTTCATACCAGGTGTTATTCAACCGGTCTTTCAGCTTGCCAATGATCGGGTAACGCAGGTTCTCTTCGAGCACGCCGAAGACTTCACTTTGATTATCAGCGGCAGTGTAAACGTTGAGTGGCCGGGGGGTAATCAGGTTCTGGTTGGTCAGCGGCTTATTCAGTTCCCCCAAATCGTCCTTCATCTTTTTTCGCGATTTACTGGTGCCCCGCACATCATTTTTATCAATAAAACCGGTACCGTGACCAAACTTGAATTCATAGTATTCCGCAGCCGCAGGCAACACCTTAAGCAGTTGCCCCCGCTTCACTTCCCCCACCGGAATAACATGCTCACCGATCAGCGAATAAACTTCGCTATCGCGTTGCACTTCCATGTATTCAGGTTTAACAGCGCCGCCTTCCGACAGCAAATTCGCCAACGCTGCCGGTGCTATCAACGACATAAAAATGCCGAGTAGCATCACCGCTATTTTATGTTGAGGCCGCATGATTTGCTCTGCTTACGAGTACATAGTGAAAAATGGAGAAAATGTGGAGCGTCAGCATAACACGATTTTTAGAACGGAGAGAAAGGGGTTATTAATGCAATTCTATAGATTTCGTTAGTAGCTGTGTCAGATCAAACAAACCTCTCTCTCCGCAAGCGGAAGAGAGAGGGAACCGGCTCCCACTAAGAGCGCAGACCGCGGCCGCGTTCGATCAGATACCAGGCCAGCGCGTAGAACACCAGGATAAAGGCCACCAGTACCGCCATGGTAAACACCAACGGCACATCGGAAATACCGAGGAAACCAAAGCGGAAACCGCTGATCATGTAGACGATCGGGTTCAGTTTCGATACCGCCTGCCAGAACGGCGGCAACAACGTCAGCGAGTAAAATACCCCGCCCAGATAGGTCAGCGGCGTCAGCACAAAGGTCGGGATCAGGCTGATATCATCAAACGTGGTGGCAAACACTGCGTTAAGCAGGCCGCCCAGAGAGAACAGAATCGCCGTTAGCAGCAGCGTCACCGCGATCACCCACCAGGCATGTACCTGTAACGGAACGAAGAACAGCGAGATCACCGTCACCAGGATGCCCACGCAAACACCACGCGCAACGCCCCCACCAACATAACCGGCAATCACCACATGGGTAGGAACCGGAGCAACCAGCAACTCTTCAATGTTGCGCTGGAACTTGGCGCTGAAAAATGACGCCGCCACGTTAGCATAGGCGTTGGTGATCACCGCCATCATGATCAGACCGGGAACGATAAACTGCATATAATCAAAACCGTGCATTTCACCGATACGCGAACCAATCAGGTTGCCAAAGATAATGAAATAGAGCGTCATGGTGATCACCGGCGGAACCAGAGTCTGGATCCAGATACGCGTAAACCGGTTAATCTCCTTGGCCCAGATGCTCTTCAACGCCACCCAATACAAATGCATCATGATTTTTCCCCATTACCGTTAACCAGGGTGACAAACAGCTCTTCCAACCGGTTAGCCTTGTTACGCATACTCAACACCTGAATACCTTGCGCACTCAGTTGAGTGAACAAACCGTTCAGCCCTTGCTCACGCATCACGTCCACTTCCAGCGTGGAGGTATCCACCAAGCGGCAAGGGTAACCGTCAAGCTTCGGCAATGGGCTTTTCGCTGCCAGATCGAGAATAAAAGTCTCTGACTGCTGCTTCGCCAGCAGCTCTTTCATTGAGGTGTTTTCCACCAGTTCACCGTTTTGGATAATGCCGATATTGCGGCACAGCATTTCTGCTTCTTCCAGATAGTGGGTGGTCAGGATGATGGTGGTGCCCTGGGCGTTCAGCTCTTTCAGGAACCCCCACATGGAGCGGCGCAGTTCAATATCCACCCCGGCGGTCGGTTCATCCAGAATCAGCAGCTTCGGCTGGTGCATCAAGGCGCGAGCGATCATCAGGCGGCGTTTCATGCCGCCGGAGAGCATACGGGCCCGCTCATTGCGCTTGCCCCACAGATCGAGCTGATTGAGGTATTTCTCTGCCCGCACCTGCGCCTCGCGCCGCGTTACGCCATAATAACCCGCCTGGTTGACCACAATTTGCAGCACCGTTTCAAACGGGTTGAAGTTAAATTCTTGCGGCACCAGCCCAAGCTGACGTTTGGCGTTAACGATATCTTTATCGATGTCGTAACCAAACACTCGCACGGTGCCTGAGGTCTTGTTGACCAGTGAGCTGATAATGCCGATGGTTGTCGATTTTCCGGCGCCGTTCGGCCCCAGCAGGGCATAAAAATCCCCCGCCTCGACGTTCAGATCGATACCGCGCAATGCCTTTACGCCACCCGCGTAAGTTTTGGTCAACCGCGCTATTTCCAGTGCATAATTCATAGGTTAGAGAGTACCTTGTGGAGATGTGTATGCTGCTGTGTCTGACAATGAGAGCGAGTTTACCATCAGCCGCATTCTGACTACGTCGAATCCGTGCGAAAAATTAGCCTCACTGTTCCGATTTCCAAATTGTGACGCTTGCCATATATTACATCAACGCAATTCGTTCATTACAGGCCAATAACCGCCATGAAAGAAATCGAAAGGCTCATCGCCAACAACCATACCTGGTCCGACACCATCAATCAGGAAGACCCCGGCTTTTTTGAACGTTTATCACAGGCGCAAAAGCCGCGATTCTTATGGATTGGCTGTTCCGACAGCCGCGTTCCCGCTGAACGCCTGACCGGCCTGGAACCAGGGGAACTGTTCGTACACCGTAATGTGGCGAACCTGGTGATCCATACCGACCTGAACTGCCTGTCGGTGGTGCAATATGCCGTCGACGTACTGGAAGTTGAGCATATCATCATCTGCGGCCACCTGGGCTGTGGGGGCGTAGAAGCGGCGGTAGAAAACCCGGAACTGGGTTTGATCAATAACTGGCTGCTGCACATCCGCGATCTCTGGTACAAACACAGTTCACTGCTGGGCGAACTGGAGCCGGAACAGCGCTTGGATGTGTTGTGCGAAATCAACGTGATCGAACAGGTTTATAACCTGGGCCATTCCACCATCATGCAGTCCGCCTGGAAACGCGGCCAGAAAGTGATGATTCACGGTTGGGTATACGGGATTCAGGACGGCCGCTTGCGCGACCTGGAAGTGACCGCCACCAGCCGCGAAAGCCTGGAGATGGGCTACCGCAAGGCAATAGCCACACTGTTGCAGGACAAAGGCTTATAACCTGCCAGCAAGGCGCGGCTACCGCGCCTTGTGCCAGATCGCTTATTCGTCCAGCAAGACCACTTTGCCGATATACGGCAGATGGCGATAACGCTGGGCATAATCGATACCGTAACCCACCACGAATTCGTCCGGGATCGCGAAACCGACGTATTCCACCGGCACATCCACTTCGCGGCGCTCCGGTTTATCCAGCAGCGTACAGATCGCCAGGGATTTCGGCCCGCGCAGCGCCAGGATCTCGCGCACTTTGTTCAGCGTGTTGCCGGAATCGATGATGTCTTCAACGATCAACACGTCTTTGCCACGAATGTCTTCATCCAGATCTTTCAGGATCTTCACATCGCGCGTGGTGGACATACCGCTGCCATAGCTGGAGGCGGTCATAAAATCGACCTCGTGCGACACCTCAATAGTGCGGCACAGATCGGCCATGAACATGAAAGAACCGCGCAACAACCCGACCAACACCATATCACTGCCGCTGTCGCGGTAATCTTCGGTGATCTGGCGGCCAAGTTCAGCGATACGGGTCTTAACTTCCTGCTCGGAAATCATTACTTCTACGGTGTGTTTCATAGTTTTCAGGTCAGTTGCCGGAGGAAAGGCGCAGAGTTTAGCATAGCTGGCAGACAGTGGCGACGCGAGTGCATCGCCACCGCTTGCTCGACGATCAGTCAATCACGTTAAAGCCCAGCATCATGCCGGTATCTTCATGCTCCAACAGATGGCAATGGGCCATGTAAGCATGCTCCGCATTGGCCAGATGGTTGAAACGCACCAGCACTTCACTGCGTTTACCTTCCACCAGCACGGTGTCTTTCCAGCCTGCGCGATGTGCCGCTGGCGCTTGGCCGTTTTCCGACAGAATGCGGAACTGGGTGCCATGAATATGGAACGGATGCAGCATCATGTCGCCCTCACCAGAAATGGTCCACTTCTCATACTGACCACGCTTGGTGGTAAACATCGGCTTGGTCATGTCAAAGGCTTTACCGTTGATCATATTGCCATTGCTGAAATCAAAGGGTTTCTCACCGTGGTTCTTCCCGGCCATGTTACCGTGATCCATTCCCGGCATGCTGCTGTGATCCATGCCTTTCATATCGCCATGATCCATCCCGGCCATACTGTCACTGCTCGCCTTACTGGCGTTGCCATGATCCATACTCATGCCCGCCATCGCCTGGTGACCATAGCGATCCATCAGAGCCTGCATTCCCAGGGTATCGAGTTTGGGATCCATCGACAGTTGCAGCAAACGATCCTGCAAGCCCGCTAACGGCGGCAGTGCGGGCAATTTTACCAGGCTATCCGGCATGGTTTTCACGCCCTGCGCCAACGAAGGCTGAATGCGCAGCACCGGCAACAGCTGATCGAACGGCGCTAGCGTCATCCCCATCTGCACCACCGGCAGGGTCACGATATCAAACGGCTTGCCATCAGAGGCATCCACCAGCACTTCAAAACGCTCGCCCATCAGGATTGGCAATTCGGTCAGTTTTACCGGCTCAGCGAGGAAACCGCCATCGCTGGCAATCACATATAAAGGCCGGTTATCGCTGGTAACCAGATTGAGTGAGCGCGCGTTACAGCCGTTGAGAAAGCGCAAACGCAGCCAGCCACGCGGGGCAGCGTGCTGCGGATAGGCCGCGCCGTTGGTAAACATGCGATCGCCAAACCAACCGATGGCCGCACTCATCACGTCCAACTGATATTCGAGCTGGCCATCTTTACCCAGGCGCTTGTCCTGCAAGATCACCGGAATATCGTCTTTACCCCAGGTTTTCGGCAGCGGCAATTGGCTGCTTTCATCATCTTCCAGCAGCACCAATCCGCCCAGCCCCATCATCACCTGCTGGCCGGTTTTGCCGTGGGTATGCGGGTGGAACCAACAGGTGGCGGCAGGTTGATCGACCGTAAAACTCACCGTGCGCGTGCTCCCTGGATGGATCAATGCATGCGGGCCACCGTCGACATCACCGGGGATCTCCAGCCCATGCCAGTGCACGGTGCTAGCTTCTGGCAATTTATTATTGATATCGACTGTAACCGGTTTACCACGCTGCAAACGCACCGCCGGGCCCAGCAACGCGCCGTTGATCCCCCAGGTGCGAGTTGCGGCGGCTGGCAGCCAGTTCATTTCACCGGTTTGCAACGTCAGTGCAATCTTGCCCTGCGCATCGGGCAGCAATAACGGTGGGATCGGCAAAGCGGGTTGTTCGGCTGCCCTGGCAGCACGGCTCCACAGAGGTAAGGCACTGGCTGCGCCCAACGCAGCGGTCAATTTAATAAAATCACGGCGTAACATCGCTGACTCCCTTTTTCAGTGATTGATAGCTCAACGCCAGTAGCCTAAACCCTCCCCTTGCTGGAAGGTCAAGCAATAGATTTAAAGATGTTGTCAATGCGACTACGGGACCAAGCACTTTGGTTATACTCTGAATAAGTAATAAATTTGCTGCCTTTGCAGGCAAGTGTGGTAACGTCAGTGAATAATGAACAGGTCTATTTTATGATGAAAAAAACAACGTTATTGATGCTCTTGCTGACCACGCTGGGCTTTTCCAATACCAGCCTGGCGCTGAATGAATCTGAGGCAGAAGATCTGGCCGATCTGACGGCAGTTTTTGTCTATCTTAAAAATGAGTGCGGATACAATGAATTGCCTAATGCGCAAATCAAACGCGCCATTGTCTATTTCGCTCAGCAGAACCGCTGGGATTTGAGCAATTACAATAGTTTCAATATGAAGATGCTGGGCGAAGAGAGTTATCGCGATCTCAGCGGGATTGCTATCCCAACCGCTAACAAATGCAAGTCTCTGGCCCGCGACTCACTAAGCCTGTTGGCTTACGCGAATTAAACATCCCCCTGTTTTCAACGCCCTCGATTCTGAATTCTGCCGTGCATCCTCCGGCAGAGTTAGCTATCATATTTCGCCCATTTTCATGGCTGTTTACGGAGTTTCCCGCACATGACCCAGAAAGATATTTGGTATGAAACATTACATGCCAACTTCGGCCAGTACTTCTCGGTTGAGAAAGTGTTGTTCCGTGAAAAAACCGGGCATCAGGACCTGGTGATCTTCGAAAACCCGGTGCTGGGCCGCGTGATGGCGCTCGACGGTGTGGTGCAAACCACCGAACGCGACGAGTTTATTTATCACGAAATGATGACCCACGTGCCGTTGCTGGCGCATGGCCAGGCGAAGAAAGTGCTGATCATCGGCGGTGGCGATGGCGGCATGCTGCGCGAAGTCAGCCGCCATGCCGGTGTTGAACAGATCACCATGGTCGAGATCGACGCTGGTGTCGTTGAGTTCTGCCGCCAGTACTTGCCTAATCACCATGCCGGTGCCTATGACGATCCGCGTTTCAAGCTGGTGATCGATGATGGCGTCAACTTTGTGACTCAAACCGCTGAAAAATTCGATGTGATTATCTCTGATTGCACCGATCCGATCGGCCCCGGTGAGAGCCTGTTTACCTCTGCGTTTTATGAAGGCTGCGCACGCTGCCTGAATGAAGAGGGTGTTTTTGTAGCCCAAAACGGCGTCTGCTTCTTACAGCAAGACGAAGCGGTCAACAGCCATACCAGACTGAGCCAATACTTCAACGATGTCAGCTTCTATCAGGCGGCGATCCCGACCTATTACGGCGGTATCATGACCTTTGCCTGGGCGAGCCAGAACCCAGCACTGCGCCAGCTTGATGCGGCCACGCTGCAACAGCGCGTGACTCAGAATGATTTACACTGCCGCTACTACAACCCGGCAATTCATGTGGGTAGTTTTGCTCTGCCACAGTATTTGCTCAACGCACTGAACGTGACACGTTAAGCGAGAAGATAAGGAAGGTGAACCCAATTGCATAAGCTAAAACTGCACGGCTTTAACAACCTGACCAAGAGCCTGAGTTTTTGTATTTACGATATTTGTTACGCCAAAACTGCGGACGACCGCGATGGCTATATCGCCTACATTGACGAGCAATACAACGCCAACCGCCTGACCGAGATCCTCAGCGAAACCTGCTCGATCATTGGCGCCAATATTCTGAATATCGCGCGTCAGGATTATGAACCGCAGGGCGCCAGCGTGACGATTCTGGTGAGCGAGGAACCGGTCGATCCTAAAGATGTCGATACCTCGGAGCACCCTGGCCCGCTGCCGAAAACGGTGGTCGCGCATCTGGATAAAAGCCATATCTGCGTTCATACCTACCCGGAAAGCCATCCCGAAGGCGGCCTGTGCACCTTCCGCGCCGATATTGAAGTCTCTACCTGTGGGGTAATTTCACCGCTCAAGGCGCTGAACTACCTGATCCACCAGTTGGAATCCGACATCGTCACCATGGATTACCGCGTACGCGGCTTTACCCGCGACGTGAACGGCATAAAACATTACATCGATCATGAGATCAATTCGATCCAGAACTTTATGTCGGAAGATATGAAGTCGCTGTACCACATGATGGATGTAAACGTGTATCAGGAAAACATTTTCCATACCAAGATGCTGCTGAAGGATTTCGATCTGAAGCACTACCTGTTCAACGCCAAGCCGGAAGAGCTAAGCACCACCGAACGTAACAGGATTACCGATCTGCTGTGGAAAGAGATGCAGGAAATTTACTACGGGCGGAATATTCCGCATCTGTAATTCGAGGGAACAGGGCAACGGGCGTTGCCCTGTACGAGTTGTTGTTATTTCTTAACAAACTAAAATTAATAGATAAGAAATGTTTTTACAAATATTTTACTCGCTATTAGACCAACAAAATCTGTGAATACTGATGGATATTAAACGGACGG
This sequence comes from Serratia sp. YWN4, assembly GCF_055790845.1. Taxonomy (NCBI): domain Bacteria; kingdom Pseudomonadati; phylum Pseudomonadota; class Gammaproteobacteria; order Enterobacterales; family Yersiniaceae; genus Serratia; species Serratia sp. YWN4. The sequence goes on along the minus strand of NZ_CM147696.1, from coordinate 1,033,518 downwards.
TAAAAAATTTTGGGGGCCGGTAATAAAACTCTGCATGCCGTATATTGACCAGATCACTTGGCTGGCATATATTTACCAATAAGGCACAAGCCTTATTGGTAATAAAAAAGTATATTAAATTAAAGGTGACTGAATGTTTAATCAATTGGATTGGGTTCGTTATGCATAGCAAGAGCTATTGCATAGCAACATAACCTTTCAAGCAATAGCTCTTGCTCCATCCTGACACAACATTAGGAGAGGCATAATGAGCTATAAAAAAGCAAACAATATATTACCGTATAATTTATTACATGCGATTCAGCAGTATATAGACGGCGAATATATTTATATTCCACGTAAAGCAGACAACAAACTGCCGTGGGGTACAAATACCGAGACGAGGGAAAGTCTCCAGGCAAGGAACAAGGAAATTCTAGCCAGACGTCTGGCTGGTTGTTCTGTTAGTGACTTGGCGGAACAATATTTCTTGTCAGAAAAAACCATATACAAAATCATTAATGCCAGTAAAAACGGCTAAAAATAAAAGCGCCCTAACTTGGTTTAAGGCGCTTTTTCCTTTCTGAAACGATGAATAGGGTGCATTCCCCCTCCATACTTCATACGCTACTGGTATATCACCAGTATCAACCAATTGAGAAAAAAGGGGTTTTTACCTTGGATATCCCACGTATTTTTACTATTACCGAAAGCGCTCACCGCATCCATAACCCGTTCACGCAGGAAAAGTACGCCACGCTCGGAGCTGCCTTGCGCTTGAAGCCGGAGACTCGAGTACTTGACCTTGGCAGCGGCTCGGGCGAGATGCTATGCACCTGGGCGCGTGACCATAAAATCACCGGCCTCGGCGTCGATATGAGCCAACTGTTCTCCACTCAAGCGGAACGCCGAGCTGAAGAACTTGGCGTCGCCGACAGGGTCCAGTTCGTCCACGCAGATGCTGCCGGTTATGTTACCGACGAAAAAGTCGGAGTAGCTGCCTGTGTTGGTGCCACATGGATTGGTGGTGGCGTTGCCGGAACCATCGAACTTTTGGCAAAAAGCCTCTGTCCCGAAGGCATCATTCTCATCGGTGAACCTTATTGGCTGAAATTACCGCCAACGGAAGACATAGCCAAGGGATGCGGAGCCAATGCCATTTCCGACTTCCTCATGCTCCCAGAGCTTATTGGATCATTCGAAACCCTCGGTTATGACTTAGTAGAAATGGTTCTGGCTGATCAGGAAGGCTGGGATAGATACTCGGCAGCCATGTGGCTCACCATGCGTAAATGGCTCAAAGCTAACCCTGACGACGGTTTTGCGAAAGAGATTCGAGCGCATTTGACCTTAGAACCCAAACGCTATGTTACGTATACGCGTGAATATCTTGGATGGGGTGTGTTCGCTTTGATGGCGCGATAATGTGGGACAACCAAACCGGCCCTGTCTTTCACACCAGATGCAAGCCACAGGGTAAATCAGCCAGTTGTTGCTGCGCTGCTACGGGCAAAGATTTATCGGTCACAATATCCGTCAGGTTGCTGAGCGGTGCCACGCAGAATAACGAGTAGGCATCGTATTTGCTGCTGTCTGCCAGCAATACGCGCTGCCGCGCATTGGCCATCAGATCCTGCTTCAGGCCCGCCTTCTCTTCGGTGGGGGTGGTAATACCTTTCTCAATGCTCCACGAGTTGCAACTGACAAAAGCCATATCCGGGTAAATCCCCCGCAATAATCTGCGCCCATGATCGCCGATACAGGACTGGCTGCTATCGTCAATTCTGCCACCGATAATCGTCACTTCTATCTGCTTGAACCCTGAAAGAAACAGGGCGATATGCAGATCGGCAGTGATCACCCGCAACGGCAGATGGGTTAAATGCCGAGCCAGTTCCAACATGGTGGTTCCGGCATCCAGCACCAGCGAGTCGCCAGCCTTAACCATCGTCACGGCATGGCGGGCGATCGCGCGTTTTTCCTGCGGATAACGCAGTTGCTTCTCGTTGGTAGTCGGTTGTGCAGGGATAAACCGGTTGAGCGCCACACCGCCGTGGCTGCGGTTGATAATCCCTTGCTCATCCAGCTTGATCAAATCGCGCCGGATGGTGGCAGGAGAAGCATCAATAGCGCTGACCAATTGCTCAACGGTGACCAGATTATGGGCTTTCAGGAACTCCAGAATCTGGTTCTGACGACTTTGTGGCTTCATAACATCCGTCTGATCATGCCAACTGCGTGGCCAGTTTAATCGAGATCGCCATGCTCTCAGACTTGGCTTTACCTGTCCAGGCAATATCAAACGCAGTACCGTGATCAGCGGAAGTACGAATAAACGGCAAACCGGCGGTAATATTCACCCCATCATAAAACCCGAGCAGCTTAAGCGGGATATGGCCCTGATCGTGGTACATCGCTACCACCATGTCATATTGCCCCTCATACGCCTGCAAAAACACGGTATCCGGCGGGCATGGGCCATAAACATCGATCCCACGCTGTTTTACCGCCGCGATAGCCGGGCCGACAATCGTGATCTCTTCATCACCAAACAGGCCGTTCTCACCCGCATGGGGATTGACCCCGGCAACGGCAATGCGTGGCTGTTGATAACCAACACGCTTGAGGAAAGTGCTCGCCATCGCCACCACCGTCTCAATGCGTTCTGCATTCAAGGTATCCAAGAATTTACGCAGGGCAATGTGCGTGGAAACATGAATGACTTTCAGTTTGTCGGTATACAGCACCATGGCGTAATCCCGGCTATTGGTCAGGTGCGCCAACAGTTCGGTATGACCAGGATACAGATGCCCAGCCAGATGCAATGCTTCTTTGTTCAATGGCGCAGTGGCTATCGCCTTGACCTCGCCAGCCATCGCCAGCTCGGTGGCACGCTTTACACAGCGATAGGCCAGATCGCCCGCCTGCGATTGCACTTTCCCTGGTATCAGCGCAGCGGGATCCTCCAGCGGTTCATCAATAATGTTGAGCACTCCGGGTGCAAAGCGTGCCTCCGAAACGCGTTGGATCGGCTTTAATTCCACTGCTGGCACGATCCGCAAAGCCTGAATACGTTGCAACGTTTGCAGACAACCCACTACGACCACAGGCGCTCCCGCCAACTCTCCTTCAGACAGTGCCTTGATGATAATTTCTGGCCCAATGCCTGCCGGATCCCCCATAGTGACTGCAATCGTGTTATTTCCCACTGTACATCTCCTCAATAAAATAAAGAGCATCACGCAGCGTTGACGCGCCGCCAAACCCGCCAGCTTTAGTGATCACCGGCAAATCGTCTATTTCGCTATTAACGAAAGTACCGCACGGGACGCAAGGGGCCACCTCATGGGTGATGCGGTATCCTTCTGCACCTAGCGCTCTGGCAACCGCAATCGCGATATCTCCACCGGTAAGGAATAACCCACCAATTTGTGACTGATTGATAATCGCCAGCGTGATCGCACCCAATGCCTCGCTGATCCGGTCGCCTAACTGTTGGCGCGTAAGGTGGTGCCGTTCACACAGCAGTTCGATCATCTGGCGGGCATTGGCATCCCGACAGGTACGCAACACACAGTGTTGCCGGTCTCTTAGCACCGCTGCTGCCTGACGGGTGATCGCTGCAAGCGCATTCTGGTGGTCTGGTTGCAATAACGCTTCAACATCTACATCCACTACGCCCAGCAATTTTTCTTCTGCTGCAAAAACAATCTGTTGCTGGGTAGCCTCACTCATCGAACCGGCGACCACCAGCACCGGCAACTGCTGACGAGCGGCAAGATAGCAACTTGCAGGTAGCGCATTGGCTAACCCGGCAGCCCCTACCAGTAAATAGCGCGCGCTAAGTTGCAAGGTTGCCTGTGCCAACAGCGCCAGATCGCCATCAGTTTCCGCATCAACCACCACCATCGCTGGGCCTATCTGGCCGATCTTTTGTAATTCAGCACCTAACTTGCCAGCGCGTACCGTCAGCAGATCCAACTCATAAACAGGATAATCGCTCTGCAACGCAATCAAGGCCTTAATGTGTGAAGACACAATCGGCGTTTTCGGATCGCTGGCAAACTCGGTTTCAGCCAGCGGCACCCCATTAACCCAGCATTGGCCATTGCGGGTCACCCTACCAGCAGCAGGAATCGCGGCGGCAACGATCGCCAGTTGCGCACCGCTGGCAACCATGGCGGCTTCTACTTCGGCCCCCACGTTACCGCGAAAGGTAGAGTCGATCTTTTTATACACCAATGGCGGAACAGCGCTTTGGCCGTAGGGCCGCAAGGCTTCGGCAACCTTGGTTTTAGCCATTGAGGCTGTTAATGCCCGGCTTTCCGTGTTGATCACCAGCACATCCGTACGCTGTGTGGAACGAAGTAACCCATTGAGAACCACGTCGGTACGCGCGCCCTTTTTCGCCAATTGCACCCCGGTGTCATTGGCACCGGTAAAATCATCAGCGATCACAATCATCTTCATACCGTTTTCTCCACCGCAGTGCCCTTCGCAGCATTACGCTTCGCCACCCAGGAGGTGAGTATCGGGGTCAGTATGGCGGTGGTGATCACCGAAGCAGCGATCAGCGGTGCAGCAGCAGCGGCCACGCTGGCCAATGAAGGATCCGCCTGGGCAATTGCCAACGGCGTGGCCACCGCATTACCTGCGGTACTTGATGCCGCCGCACCGGCGATCCCCGAACCGCCCACCAGCCGATCTGCCTTGATGTTAAAGAAACCGCCGACAAACGTGGTCAATACGCCGAGCAGCACCCCGGCAACGCCGCCTTGCAACAACATTTCCAGATTGATCCCCGCACCCAGAGCAAATGCAAAGAAAGGGATCAGGATCGGGCCGCCTTTGGTCAGGAAATCGCGCATCTGATGATCCAGATTCCCCAGCAGCATGCCCACCAACAGCGGGACCAGTACCGCTACCAGTGCCATCATCGGGATGTTCGCCATGCCTGCGGCACCGAGAGCGATCATGGTGAAAAATGGCCCATCATTCAGCGAAAGAATCGAAATCGCCCCCACATCCCGTTCATTACCGAATTCCCCCACCAGTGCCGCATATAAGCCACCGTTGGAGTTACTCATAGCAGCAATGATCGCCAGGCCAGTAAGACCAAAAATCCCTTCTGTACCAAACAGATGTTCAACGCCTAATCCCAATGCCATGGCAACCAACAATTTGGTCAGCGTGATCGTACCGCCTTGCAGTAGCGCCTGTGGAGCCGCCTTGAAGCTGATACCTGCCCCCATGCACAGCAAGAAAGCACCAATCAACGGAGCTGCGCCGTTCTTGAACAGCGCCGTGGTAAAACCGCCGATTTGCAGCGCCTGCGGAGCAAAGGTGTTGATCATTGCGCCAAGCACCAGTGGGACAACCATCATCCCTCCAGGGATTCTCTCTATTGCCGCCTTAATTTTCATCCTTCCCTCTCATTTTTGATTACTTTCAATCAAATTGATTATATTGAATCAAAAAAGACAAAACGAGCGCTGAGTCTCAGATTGAAAAATCAGAATTATGATTTTTTGATTTAATTTAATCAGCATGAAGTGAAAGAGGCACTCTCCGGCAGGAGGCACCTCTTTAAATAGGGGGAATCAGTAATTCAACATAAAGGAACGATAAGCCTTCAGCACCGCCAATAAATCTTCTATACCGCAGAAAGAGAGGCTTTCTTCGTCATAGTAATTCATTCCCTCTTCCATTTCGTCGCCTTCGAACTCCAGTTGATTGGCACGAATCATCACTTCTTCACCATCCATCAGCAGGGTGTATTCATGGCCTTCCAACTGCCATTGACGCTCGCTGCCTTTGACTTCTGCCGCACCGGCTTCGATACGATCCAGCAGATTGAAATCGCCTTTAACCTCTTCGTTGATCCAGTGCCCGATGGCCTCATGCCCCATCGAAAATCTGACTATCACCTGACCGGTAACGTCACGCAGAAATTCGTAATCCATAGCATGCCCTCCTGAGCCGTTTTTATTAGTTTAAACGTTAATTCGCGACTGTCTCAGTGAAAGCTCGCAAAGTGAGTAACTGGGTGAAATAAAACAGCCGCGCAATATAGCGGTTTCATCGGGGCTTTAAAAGGAACCCTCTTCCCGAGCGGCAAAAAAAACGGGAACCAAAAGGCTCCCGCTAATATTGGAACAACTTACCGAATTACACTGCGGTCTGGAAAATCACACCATCAGCTTTTTCAGTGTACTGGCTCAACTGGTCGAAGTTCAGGTAGCGATAGGTATCCGCTGCCGTTTTGTCGACCTGCGCCATGTAAGTTTGGTACTCATCTGGCGTTGGCAAACGGCCCAGCAGCGATGCCACTGCCGCCAGCTCTGCGGATGCCAGATAAACGTTAGCACCATTCCCCAAACGGTTCGGGAAGTTACGTGTCGAAGTGGAAACCACGGTCGCACCATCGGCCACACGTGCCTGGTTACCCATACACAGTGAACAGCCTGGGATCTCGATCCGCGCCCCGCTCTTGCCAAAGACGCTGTAATAGCCCTCTTCGGTCAGTTGAGCCGCATCCATCTTGGTAGGTGGCGCAACCCACAGGCGGGTTGGCAGTTGGCCTTTGTGCTGATCCAACAGTTTACCCGCCGCGCGGAAGTGGCCGATGTTGGTCATGCAGGAACCGATAAACACTTCATCGATCTTGCTGTTGGCTACATCGGACAACAGGCGTGCGTCGTCTGGATCGTTAGGCGCACAGAGGATCGGTTGCTTGATATCGGCCAGATCGATTTCGATCACTGCCGCGTATTCTGCATCCGCGTCGCCTTGCAGCAGTTGCGGATCCGCCAGCCATTTTTCCATGCCCTGAATACGGCGCTCCAGAGTACGACGATCGCCATAGCCTTCGGCAATCATCCACTTCAGCATCACGACGTTGGAGCTCAGATACTCCTTGATCGGCGCTTTATCCAGTTTAATGGTACAACCGGCAGCAGAGCGCTCAGCAGAAGCATCCGCCAGTTCGAATGCCTGCTCGACTTTCAGCTCCGGCAGGCCTTCGATCTCCAGAATGCGGCCAGAGAAGATGTTTTTCTTACCTTTCTTCTCAACGGTCAGCAGGCCCTGTTGGATCGCATAGTAAGGGATGGCATGCACCAGATCGCGCAGGGTGATACCCGGCTGCATTTTACCCTTAAAGCGCACCAGCACCGATTCAGGCATATCCAGCGGCATCACGCCGGTCGCGGCAGCAAACGCCACCAGGCCGGAGCCCGCCGGGAAGGAAATCCCGATTGGGAAACGGGTATGAGAGTCACCACCGGTACCGACGGTATCCGGTAGCAACATGCGGTTCAGCCAGGAGTGGATAATACCGTCGCCAGGGCGCAGCGAAACACCGCCGCGGTTCATAATAAAGTCTGGCAGAGTGTGATGGGTAGTCACGTCAACCGGCTTAGGATAAGCAGCGGTATGGCAGAATGACTGCATCACCAGATCGGCAGAGAAGCCCAGGCAAGCCAGGTCTTTCAGCTCATCACGGGTCATCGGGCCAGTAGTATCCTGTGAACCTACGGAAGTCATCTTTGGTTCACAGTATTCGCCAGGGCGAACGCCCGCTACGCCACAGGCGCGGCCCACCATTTTCTGCGCCAGCGAGAAACCTTTGCTGCTGGCCGCAATCGGCTTGGCAATACGGAATACGTCACTGTGCGGCAGGCCCAGCGCTTCACGCGCTTTGGTGGTCAGGCCACGGCCGATAATCAGCGGAATACGGCCACCGGCGCGCACTTCATCCAGCAGCACGTCGGTTTTCAGCTCGAAGCTGGCCAGCAGTTTGCCGGTTTGGTGGTCACGCACTTCGCCTTTATACGGGAAGATGTCAATCACATCGCCCATATTCAGTTCAGATACATCCACCTCGATCGGCAATGCACCAGCATCTTCCATGGTGTTGAAGAAGATTGGCGCAATTTTGCCGCCCAGCACCACACCACCAGCGCGCTTGTTCGGCACGTGAGGAATATCGTCACCCATAAACCACAACACCGAGTTGGTAGCGGATTTACGGGAAGAGCCGGTACCCACTACGTCACCGACGTAAGCCAGCGGGAAACCTTTTTTGTTCAGTTGTTCGATCTGCTTGATCGGGCCAACGTTACCCGGCTGATCGGGGGTAATGCCGTCACGTTCGTTTTTCAGCATCGCCAGAGCGTGCAGCGGGATATCCGGGCGTGACCAAGCATCCTGCGCCGGAGACAGATCATCGGTGTTGGTTTCACCGGTAACTTTAAACACGGTAACGGTGATCTTTTCTGCCAGCGGTGAACGTGACAGATACCATTCGGCATCGGCCCAGGACTGCATGATCTGCTTGGCGTGCGGGTTGCCTGCTTTGGCTTTCTCTTCTACGTCGTAGAAGTTATCGAACATCAACAGCGTGTGGGATAACGCTTTGGCCGCAATCGGTGCCAGTTTGGCATTATCCAGCGCGTCGATCAGTGGATGAATGTTGTAGCCACCCTGCATGGTGCCTAACAGTTCAACGGCTTTTTCGGGGGTAACCAGGGGAGAAGTGGCTTCGCCTTTGGCGATAGCGGCCAGAAAACCTGCTTTGACATAGGCGGCTTCGTCGACGCCCGGTGGTACACGGTTAATCAGCAGGTCTAACAGAAATTCTTCTTCGCCTTTTGGCGGATTTTTTAATGATTCAACCAGCGCCGCCATTTGTGTCGCATCTAATGGCTTAGGGACGATGCCCTCTGCAGCACGCTCGGCCACGTGCTTACGGTATTCTTCTAGCACGACTTTCTCCTCGCTCTCATTGTCATTTATGGTGCCTGGCGTTTTATACCCTTCATCGTTCGAGTTGCGCTGTTTTGGCTGCAAATATGAAAGGCATAATCCTGACGGGGCACTGCTGTCGATATCCTGGCCTGTAAGGTACAGTGCCCGGTTCCGCTCGGCCAGCATATCAGGATCTGAAACGCTTGTTAATTCGTTCACATAAAAGCAACATTAAATCTTTGCTGAATCGTTGAGTGCAGCGTAATCGGCTGCAACGCAGGCGTGACGTTAGTTACGGTCCAAACGCTCAGCCAGATGAGAACAACACAACATCCATATTTTTACAATGGTTATTGATTGTGTCGAGGGGAGATTTGCAAGCAGCAGATACAAAAAAACCGCCAATTACGACGGTTCTTTTGTATCCATACGGTGTTAGCAGGCACCGAACGGATTTTTTACATCGTTAAAACGATACAAGCACTACCAAGCAGCAACATTGTGCGTAAAATTGGTTAAAAAATCAACCAACCGGATGTAAAGAATCTGTTTTTTATGTACCCTGATTTCGGGTCTGTTCTGTCGGTTTAGCAGCCGATCATCGGGCTTGAGAACAGTGCTGCAACTACTGCGATACTAGCACTACCAAGTGCTTGTTCCACCGGGGCTTTCCCGGTGAAGTCGCGGTGGTCGTGGTTCCACAAGGAACGCGCAATGAAAAGGAGTTCTTTCTTTATCCTGCTCATTGTACTGGGTTCGGCGTTTGGGGTCAGTAATGGCGGCTGGTCAGTTTCCGGCAACCATCTCAACTTCAACGTCATAATCCAGAACAAGTAAGCTACTGGCCGCTTTTCAAAGCGGCCTTTTACTGAGCCCAATAAAAACGGCCCCTTTTCAGGAGCCGCTTATCAACCCTTCAAGCCGGAAGAATTACTTCTTCTTGGCTTTCGGGTTTGGCAGATCGGTGATGCTGCCTTCGTAGATCTCGGCGGCTAAGCCGACGGATTCGTGCAGGGTTGGGTGAGCGTGGATAGTCAGAGCGATATCCTCTGCGTCACAACCCATCTCGATTGCCAAGCCGATCTCACCCAGCAGTTCGCCGCCGTTGGTGCCAACAATCGCACCACCGATGATACGGTGAGTTTCTTTGTCGAAGATCAGTTTGGTCATGCCGTCTGCACAATCAGAAGCGATAGCACGGCCGGAAGCTGCCCACGGGAAGGTGGAGGTTTCGTAGCTGATGCCTTTTTCTTTCGCTTCTTTCTCGGTCAGGCCAACCCATGCCACTTCTGGCTCAGTATAAGCAATGGATGGGATGACTTTTGGATCGAAGTAGTGCTTCATGCCAGCGATAACTTCAGCCGCAACGTGGCCTTCATGCACGCCTTTATGCGCCAACATTGGCTGACCGACGATGTCGCCGATAGCAAAGATGTGCGACATGTTGGTGCGCAGCTGCTTGTCGACATGGATAAAGCCACGCTCGTCAACTTCCACACCGGCTTTGCCAGCATCCAGCAGTTTACCGTTTGGCACACGGCCAATCGCCACCAGCACGGCGTCGTAACGCTGTGGCTCTGCCGGAGCTTTTTTGCCTTCCATCGTGACGTAGATGCCGTCTGCTTTGGCCTCTACCGCCGTCACTTTGGTTTCCAGCATCAGGTTGAACTGCTTGCTGATGCGCTTGGTGAAGACTTTCACCACGTCTTTATCAGCGGCTGGAATCACCTGATCGGCCATTTCAACCACGTCGATCTTGGAACCCAGCGCGTGGTATACGGTGCCCATTTCCAGGCCGATGATACCGCCGCCCATCACCAGCAAACGTTCTGGAACGGTTTTCAGCGCCAGTGCATCGGTGGAATCCCACACGCGCGGATCTTCATGAGGAATAAATGGCAGTTGGATCGGGCGAGAGCCCGCAGCAATGATGGCATTGTCGAAGTTGATGGTGGTCGCACCATTTTCACCTTCAACAACCAGGGTGTTAGCGCCGGTGAATTTACCTTGGCCGTTAACCACTTTCACTTTACGGCCTTTAGCCATCCCAGCCAGACCACCGGTCAGCTGATTGATGACTTTTTCTTTCCAGATACGCACTTTGTCGATGTCGGTTTTCGGCTCGCCGAAAACGATGCCGTGCTCAGCCAGCGCTTTGGCTTCTTCGATCACTTTAGCAACGTGCAGCAGTGCTTTGGAAGGGATACAACCCACGTTCAGGCAAACCCCCCCCAAAGTGGAATAACGCTCTACCAGAACGGTTTCAAGACCTAAGTCAGCGCAACGAAAGGCAGCAGAGTAACCTGCCGGGCCCGCCCCAAGTACCACGACCTGAGTTTTAATTTCAGTACTCATCATGACCTCTTAATTGTTTGTCCGGCGGGTCAGACGTCATTTTTATTACTAATCGATCTCATAACGCCCTTCATCCACCGGGACGCTTACACCGCGAGCAGTTTACAGAATTGTTAATAGTCTGCAAAGCGTGTTCGGGTGACCCGTGTCTCAACAATTCTGTCGAGTCATGCAATAACCCGACAAAACCGGTAGTAGGATTGACAGGGGCGCTACCAGAGCGCCCCTTACAGTTACATCACCAGACGGCGAATATCAGCCAGCATATTGTTGATAATGGTGATAAAGCGCGCACCATCGGCACCGTCAATCACACGGTGGTCGAAGGAGAGCGACATCGGCATCATCAGGCGCGGCGTGAACTCTTTACCGTTCCAGACCGGCTCGATAGCAGACTTGGAGACACCCAAGATAGCCACTTCCGGTGCGTTAACGATCGGTGCAAAATGGGTTGTCCCGATCCCACCCAGGCTGGAGATGGTGAAACAACCGCCCTGCATTTCGCCTGCGGTCAGCTTGCCATCACGCGCTTTTTTGGAGATCGTCATCAGTTCGCGGGACAGCTCTGTGATGCTCTTCTTGTTCACATCTTTGAACACCGGAACCACCAGGCCATTTGGCGTATCAACCGCCACACCGATGTTGATGTATTTTTTCAGCGTCAGCTTCTGGCCATCTTCGGACAGCGAGCTGTTGAAGCGCGGCAGTTGCTCCAAAGCAGCAGCAACGGCTTTCATGATGAACACCACCGGGGTGAACTTCACGTCCAGCTTACGCTTGGCGGCTTCTTCGTTCTGCTGCTTGCGGAATGCTTCCAGATCGGTGATATCCGTTTTGTCGAAGTGAGTCACGTGCGGGATCATCACCCAGTTACGGCTCAGGTTGGCACCAGAGATTTTCTGGATGCGGCCCAGTTCAACTTCTTCGATCTCACCAAACTTGCTGAAGTCCACCTTCGGCCATGGCAGCATGCCTGGCAGGCCACCACCGGTTGCCGCTGGAGCTGCTTCAGCGCGTTTCACCGCGTCTTTCACGTAAGCCTGAACGTCTTCGCGCAGGATGCGGCCTTTACGACCGGTGCCTTTCACTTTCGCCAGGTTTACGCCGAACTCACGCGCCAAACGGCGGATGACCGGTGTGGCGTGAACGTAAGCATCGTTCTCAGCGAATTCGCCCTTGCCTGCGGCGGCAGTCGGAGCGGCAGCTTGCGCTTCCTGCCTGGCCGGAGCCGGTGCAGCTTCTGCTTTTTGAGCTGGAGCAGCGGCAGGTGCAGCCCCTTCCACTTCGAACACCATAATCAGCGAGCCGGTTTTCACTTTAGCGCCGGTGCTGATTTTGATCTCTTTCACGGTGCCAGCGAACGGAGCTGGGACTTCCATCGAAGCCTTGTCGCCTTCAACGGTGATCAGTGACTGCTCAGCGGCAACTTTATCGCCCACTTTCACCATCACTTCGGTCACTTCGACTTCGTCACCACCGATATCGGGCACTTCAACGTTTTTCGCTGCGCTGGTGGCCGGAGCGGCAACAGGCGCTGCTGGTGCTGCCGCAGCCGCCGGGGCTGAGCCAGCCACTTCGAACACCATGATCAGCGAGCCGGTTTTCACCTTAGCGCCAGTGTTGATTTTGATCTCTTTCACAGTGCCTGCGAACGGAGCTGGCACTTCCATGGAAGCTTTATCGCCTTCCACGGTGATCAGCGACTGCTCAGCAGCAACGGTATCGCCTACTTTTACCAGGATTTCGGTAACTTCAACTTCGTCAGCGCCGATATCCGGTACTTCAACATTTTTAGCTGCGCTGGCGGCAGCGGCTACCGGAGCCGCCGCAGGTTTTTCTTCCGCCTTGGCCGCAGGTGCTGCTGCACCTTCTGCTTCAAAAATCATCAGCAGCTTGCCGGTTTCGGTTTTGTCACCCACGGCAACTTTGATCTCTTTCACCACGCCCGCCTGCGGGGATGGCACTTCCATGGAGGCTTTGTCGCCCTCCACGGTGATCAGCGATTGCTCAACGGCCACTTTATCGCCGACCTTCACCAGGATCTCGGTGATTTCAACTTCGTCTGCACCGATGTCCGGCACTTTGATTTCGATAGACATTCTATTTACCTCTTATGCCAGACGTGGGTTGACTTTTTCTACATCGATATTGAATTTGACGATCGCATCAGCGACCACTTTCTTATCGATTTCGCCACGTTTGGCCAGTTCACCCAGTGCAGCAACCACCACGTAAGAAGCATCAACTTCAAAGTGGTGACGCAGGTTTTCACGGCTGTCAGAACGACCAAAACCGTCGGTACCCAGTACGCGATAGTCGCTGGCAGGAACGTAAGTACGAACCTGTTCTGCGAACAGCTTCATGTAGTCGGTAGACGCCACCGCTGGCGCATCGTTCATCACCTGAGCGATATAAGGTACGCGTGGGGTTTCGGTTGGGTGCAGCATGTTCCAACGCTCACAGTCCTGGCCATCACGCGCCAGTTCGGTGAAGGAGGTTACGCTGTAGGTGTCAGAACCCACGCCGTAATCGTTCGCCAGGATCTGTGCCGCTTCACGCACATGACGCAGGATCGCACCGGAACCCAGCAACTGTACTTTGCCTTTCTTGCCTTCCAGGGTTTCCAGTTTGTAGATACCTTTACGGATACCTTCTTCTGCGCCCTGTGGCATGGCTGGCATGTGGTAGTTTTCGTTCAGCGTGGTCAGGTAGTAGTAGACGTTTTCCTGCGCGTCGCCGTACATACGTACCAGGCCGTCATGCATAATCACCGCCACTTCATACGCGTAAGCCGGATCGTAGGAGATACAGTTAGGGATAGTCAGCGACTGAATGTGGCTGTGGCCATCTTCGTGCTGCAAGCCTTCGCCGTTCAGGGTAGTACGGCCTGAAGTTCCGCCGATCAGGAAGCCACGCGCCTGTTGGTCACCGGCCAACCAGCACAGGTCACCGATACGCTGGAAACCGAACATCGAGTAGTAGATGTAGAACGGGATCATTGGCAGATCGTTGGTGCTGTAGGACGTTGCTGCCGCCAGCCATGAAGAGGCCGCGCCCAGCTCGTTGATCCCTTCCTGCAAGATCTGGCCTTTTTCGTCTTCTTTGTAGTACGCCACCTGCTCACGGTCCTGCGGGGTGTACTGCTGGCCGTTCGGGCTGTAGATACCGATCTGGCGGAACAGGCCTTCCATACCAAAGGTACGCGCTTCATCGGCGATGATTGGCACCAGGCGATCTTTGATCGACGGGTTCTTCAGCATCACGTTGAGGGCACGCACAAAGGCGATGGTGGTAGAAATTTCTTTATTCTGCTCTTCCAACAGGGAGTTGAAATCTGCCAGCGCGGGCATTTCCAGCTTCTGAGTGAACGCAGGCAAGCGGGTTGGCACGTAACCTTCCAGCGCCTGACGACGTTCGTGCAGATATTTGGACTCTTCAGAATCTTTATCGAAGGTAATGAACGGCAGTTTTTCGATATCAGCATCGGCAACCGGCACGTTGAAACGATCGCGGAAGTGGTGAACCCCTTCCATGTTCATTTTCTTCACCTGGTGAGCGATGTTTTTACCTTCCGCCGTTTCACCCATGCCGTAACCTTTGATGGTATGGGCCAGGATCACGGTCGCTTTACCTTTGGTTTCCTGTGCTTTTTTCAGTGCGGCATAGACTTTCTTCGGATCGTGACCACCACGGTTCAGTGCCCAGATCTCGTCGTCGGTCATGTCTTTCACCAACGCGGCGGTTTCTGGGTAACGGCCGAAGAAGTGCTCACGCACGTAAGCACCGTCTTTGGATTTGAAGGTCTGATAGTCGCCGTCCAGCGTTTCGCCCATCAACTGCATCAGCTTACCGCTGGTGTCTTTACGCAGCAGTTCATCCCAACGCCCGCCCCAGATCACTTTCAGCACTTGCCAGCCAGCACCGGCAAAGATGCCTTCCAGCTCGTTGATGATCTTGCCGTTACCGGTAACCGGGCCATCCAGGCGTTGCAGGTTACAGTTGATGACGAACACCAGGTTGTCCAGCTTCTCGCGGGTAGCGATGGTAATCGCCCCTTTGGATTCCGGTTCGTCCATCTCGCCGTCGCCCAGGAAGGCATAAACGGTCTGGCCAGAGGTGTCTTTCAGGCCGCGATGCTCCAGATATTTCAGGAACTTGGCCTGATAAATGGCGGTAATTGGGCCCAGGCCCATGGAAACGGTCGGGAACTGCCAGAATTCCGGCATCAGTTTTGGATGCGGGTAAGAAGACAGGCCTTTGCCGTGAACTTCCTGGCGGAAGTTGTTCATTTGGTCTTCGGTCAGGCGGCCTTCAAGGAAGGCACGTGCATAAACGCCCGGAGAGATGTGGCCCTGGAAATACACCAGATCGCCACCATCTTTCTCGTTGCGCGCACGGAAGAAATGGTTAAAGCAGACTTCATAGAAGGTCGCGGAAGACTGGAAGGAAGCCATGTGGCCACCCAGATCCAGATCTTTTTTGGACGCACGCAGCACGGTCATCACGGCGTTCCAGCGGATCGCTGAACGGATGCGGCGTTCCAGATCCAGATTACCTGGGTATTCAGGTTCGTCTTCTACCGCGATGGTGTTGACGTAGTTATTGGCTGCCGAGCCTGCCGCAACCTTAACACCGCCTTTGCGAGCTTCTCCCAGAACCTGATCAATCAGAAACTGAGCCCGCTCAACACCCTCTTCACGGATGACCGATTCGATCGCCTGCAGCCAGTCGCGGGTTTCGATCGGATCCACGTCATTGTTTAAACGTTCTGACATGGTGGTATTCCTTATCTGTCTAATGGTTTGTTTGGAGCCTGTCTTCCTGCGTTCTGAAGCAAAACACACGAAGACAGGCTCATCAGTTTAGTTGCCGCTTAAGTACTTAACTAAGCACTCCGAGCTTCATCTCACCAAGCTGGTGTGCCTTGAGGAGAACCACTCTTAATCCTTGCGTTGCTGGAGACGCCGAAGCGATCTGTCGCGCCGGGTATGTTCTCTGCTGAGGTCCAGCAAAATTTCCTCGATAAACGCCAAATGGCGATGCGAGGCTTCACGAGCCTTTTCCGGCTCGCGTGCCACAATCGCCTCAAAAATCCCGGCGCGATGGCTGCTCACCTTTGCCAACATCTCACGGCGCGAGTAGAGCAATTCAAAGTTCTGACGCACGTTCTGTTCCAGCATCGGCCCCATGCAGCGCAGCAGGTGCAGTAACACAACGTTATGGGCAGCTTCGGTGACGGCGATTTGATACTGCATGACCGCATCGGCTTCGGCGTCGAGATCGCCGCTGTCCTGAGCCTGCTGAATCACATGGTGGCAATCGCGGATGCGCGCCAGATCTTCGTCGGTGCCGCGCAGCGCTGCGTAATAGGCTGCGATACCTTCGAGGGCATGACGGGTTTCGAGCAGATCGAATTGTGATTCGGGATGGTTAGCCAACAGTTCAGCCAGCGGATCGCTGAAGCTCTGCCACAGATTAGTTTGTACAAAGGTGCCACCGCCCTGACGGCGCAGGAGCAGTCCTTTGGCTTCAAGGCGCTGGATTGCCTCTCTCAGAGAAGGGCGGGAAACATCAAATTGTTTCGCCAATTCGCGCTCTGGAGGCAATTTTTCGCCTGGGCGTAGCGTGCCCTCGAGGATCAGATATTCAAGCTGCTGCTCGATGACGTCTGACAACTTGGGTTGGCGGATTTTGCTGTAGGCCATGAGTGATTTCTTCTCTGCGAATGGCGCGTAGTCAATTGGTAATACCAATTTCAAAAACGTGACGGTAAAGTAACAAAGTATTCACCTGCTGTCCATATAGGCCTTGATTGAAATCATGGTTTCCCGCACATTTTAACAACTCAGCCTCTAGGCTGCTGCATGCTGATAACGCAATCTTGGTAATACCATTTACGAGGTAGATGGCGAATTTAACGTTTGCGAAACCTCTGGTTAGGTATATTTCGGACCATCATCGAGCTTTATTAGGTGATGATTAAATTGTGGGGCATGGCTGATTTCAGCTACAACAGAAGCAGTTGAGCGTCCATTATTTAGGCAAGCAAAATGATTATTTTTGCGCTTTATGTGATTTATTGCTTACTTCATGCACGAAACCCCTTCTCTCGTCACACAGCCCGCATTTTGTTGCCTAAACTGCTGCAATCTTAATCACTCACGCAACAAAGCAGGTGCAAACCTTGCCGCTTATCATTATTCTTTGCCAAACGGTAGCGGCTTCGTAGAATTAATCACGACAACGCCGTAAACAAAAAATAACACACTTCGTAATCATTGCTTTACAGCTGTGAGAGTTATGCAACAACAGAGGGTTTATTGATGGATGGTCAACAACATGGCGATCAGCTGAAACGCGGCTTGAAAAACCGCCATATTCAGCTTATTGCCTTAGGTGGCGCTATCGGTACCGGGTTATTCCTCGGTATCGCTCAAACAATAAAAATGGCCGGTCCATCGGTCATTCTTGGCTATGCGATTGGTGGTTTTATTGCCTTCCTGATCATGCGTCAGTTGGGTGAAATGGTTGTGGAAGAGCCGGTTGCCGGTTCCTTCAGCCATTTTGCCTATAAGTACTGGGGGAATTTTGCTGGCTTCGCGTCAGGTTGGAACTATTGGGTGCTGTATGTGCTGGTGGCGATGGCGGAACTGACCGCCGTCGGGATCTACGTGCAATACTGGTGGCCGGAAATCCCAACCTGGGTTTCTGCCGCAGTATTCTTCCTCGCCATCAATGCCATTAACCTGTCCAACGTGAAAGTATATGGCGAAATGGAGTTCTGGTTCGCCATTATCAAGGTGGTGGCGATTATCGGCATGATCGTGTTTGGTGCCTATCTGCTGTTCAGCGGCATGGGCGGCCCGGAAGCCACCATCACCAACCTGTGGGCGCAAGGCGGGTTCTTCCCGAACGGCACCATGGGGCTGCTGATGGCGATGGCGGTGATCATGTTCTCCTTCGGTGGTTTGGAACTGGTGGGGATCACCGCAGCCGAAGCCGATAGCCCAGAAACTAGCATCCCGAAAGCCACCAACCAGGTGATCTACCGTATCCTGCTGTTTTATATCGGTTCCCTGACCATTCTGCTGTCACTTTACCCCTGGGGCAAAGTGGTTGAAGGCGGTAGCCCGTTTGTGCTGATCTTCCATGCTCTGAACAGCAATCTGGTAGCCACCGTGCTGAACATCGTGGTGCTGACGGCGGCGCTGTCGGTGTATAACAGCTGCGTCTACTGCAACAGCCGCATGCTGTACGGCCTAGCAAAACAGGGCAATGGCCCGAAAGCCTTGCTGAAAGTAGATGGCCGTGGCGTGCCCGTGATTGCCATCGCTCTTTCTTCGCTGGCCACCGCGCTGTGCGTGCTGATTAACTACCTGATCCCTGGCCGTGCCTTCGAACTACTGATGGCGCTAGTGGTCTCTGCTCTGGTGATCAACTGGGCGATGATCAGCCTGGCGCACCTGAAATTCCGCGCGGCCAAAAATCGTGAAGGCGTACAACCGAAGTTCAAGGCCTTCTGGTATCCATTCAGCAACTATTTGTGTCTGGCATTTTTGGCTGGGATTCTGGTGATCATGTACTTCACGCCTGGCATCCAGATTTCCGTTTTGCTGATCCCAGCTTGGGTTGCCATTCTTGGTATCGGCTACTTTATCAAGCAGCGTAGTAGCTAGGCATATATAGATAAACAACAGGCCCGCATACGCGGGCCTGTGTGATCTTGCACGGCAACGATGATTATCGGGTTACTTCACGCAGCGCGTACACTGTGATTCCTGGATCTTCTGGAAGAAGTCATTACCCTTATCATCCACCAAGATGAATGCCGGGAAATCTTCCACTTCAATCTTCCAGATCGCTTCCATCCCCAGTTCAGGATATTCCACACACTCCAGGCTCTTGATGCTCTGCTGCGCCAATACTGCCGCCGGGCCGCCGATGCTGCCGAGGTAGAACCCACCGTGTTTATGGCAGGCATCAGTCACCTGCTGGCTGCGGTTGCCTTTGGCCAGCATGATCATGCTGCCACCGTGCGACTGCAACAGATCGACGTACGAATCCATACGGCCTGCCGTGGTTGGCCCCAACGAACCGGAAGCGTAGCCTTCTGGGGTTTTGGCCGGGCCCGCGTAGTAGATCGGGTGATCTTTCACGTATTGTGGCAAACCTTCCCCACGATCCAAGCGCTCCTTCAGTTTGGCGTGCGCAATATCGCGCCCAACAATGATGGTTCCGCTGAGAGAAAGACGGGTCGAGACCGGATACTGCGACAGTTGCTTAAGGATCTCGGCCATCGGGCGATTAAGATCGATCTTGACCGCTTCCCCTTCGCCAGCCTGACGCAGTTCCTGCGGAATAAATTTGCCTGGGTTGTGCTCCAGTTTCTCCAGCCAGATCCCTTCGCGGTTGATCTTGCCTTTGATATTGCGGTCGGCCGAGCAGGAAACCCCCATGCCGACCGGGCAGGAGGCTCCGTGGCGCGGCAGGCGCACCACACGCACGTCATGCGCGAAGTATTTACCGCCGAACTGAGCACCCAACCCCAGGTTTTGCGCCTCTTTCAGCAGTTCCTGTTCCAAGGCGACATCGCGGAACGCCTGACCGTGTTCGTTCCCTTCGGTTGGCAGGCCATCGTAGTATTTGGTCGAAGCCAGTTTCACGGTTTTCAGCGTCGCTTCAGCCGAAGTACCGCCGATCACAAAGGCGACATGGTACGGCGGGCAAGCGGCGGTGCCGAGCGTGCGCATTTTATCCACCAGATAATCTTTCAGTTTACCCGGCGACAGCAGTGCCTTGGTCTCCTGATACAGGTAGGTCTTGTTGGCCGAGCCACCGCCTTTGGCGATGCACAGGAATTTATACTCTTCGCCATCCACGCTATAGAGATCGATCTGCGCTGGCAAGTTGCTGCCGGTATTGACCTCTTTATACATATCCAGCGCGGCGTTTTGCGAATAACGCAGGTTGTCTTCGATAAAGGTGTTGTACACCCCGCGCGACAGAGCTTCTTCATCACTACCGCCGGTCCAGACGCGTTGGCCTTTTTTGCCGACGATAATCGCAGTGCCAGTATCCTGGCAGGTTGGCAAAATCCCCTTGGCGGCGATCTCTGAGTTACGTAAAAATTGCAGCGCAACGTACTTGTCGTTTTCACTGGCTTCAGGATCGTTGAGGATATCAGCCACCTGCTGCTGGTGCGCCGGGCGCAGCATAAATGAAGCGTCGTGGAAAGCGTGCTGAGCAAGGAGGGTCAGGGCTTGCGGGGCAACTTTGAGGATTTCCTGGCCTTCAAACTCGCCGACAGAAACGTGCTCACGGCTTAGCAGATAATATTCGGTATCGTCTTTTTTCAGCGGGAACGGATCTTGATAATGGAACGGTTTATTCGACATTAATCTCTCACTTGCAACATCAGCTGCGTTAAATTCACACTCACTCAGCGTACTCGGGGTGCGCTGCGTCAAAAAAACTTCCCACACCTTACGTATTTTTAGGTAGCCAGTTATTGCGCCAAATCGCAAAACAGCCGCTATACCCTTATTAACGTAGGGAATTAAAAGCTCAGGAGCTTTTCTGACCTCATCCGGTGAGCACTGCGGGTACAGACTCATCCTGCACGCTTTATTATCCCGCAGTTAACACATTGATTACAATCCACACGGGTCGATCGGGTTATCATTGTGGGGAAATAACGGCTTAACAGGTTCTACAGTTGCCAGCCGTTACGCCATTGCTTAAGCTAAGCACAATGAACAGAGTAAGAATCCCTATTGCGCTGCAACAAGCGGTGATGCGCTGCCTGCGGGCAAAAATGCAGTTGGCGTGCCAGCATTTTGCTATCGAATTCCCAGAGCCAAAGCTCGTCTACCAGCAACGCGGCACCAGCGCTGGGACTGCCTGGCTGCAAGCCTGGGAAATCCGCCTCAATCCGGTATTGCTGCTCGAAAACCAGCAGCCGTTTATCGACGAAGTTGTGCCCCATGAACTGGCCCATCTGCTGGTATTTCGCCAGTTTGGCCGCGTGCCGCCGCATGGCCGCGAATGGCGCTGGATGATGGAAAACGTGCTGCAAGTGCCCGCCAGCCGTACCCATCAGTTTGAAATCAGCTCGGTACAGAGCAAAACCTTCCCTTATCAGTGCGCCTGTCAGCAGCACCAGTTAACCGTGCGCCGCCATAATCGCGTGCTGCGCGGCGAGAGTGAGTATCGCTGTCGCCAGTGCGGCGAAAAACTGCGCTCTCTGCTTAACGAAAACCGTTAATAGACAATCTGATACGTTCCTAGAACCAACCGTTATCACCATTTGCGCCCACTGGTTACTTCCGTTACCCTGCCCGCTTTTCCGCTTTCAGGTGTTTTTG
This sequence comes from Serratia sp. YWN4, assembly GCF_055790845.1. Classification (NCBI taxonomy): domain Bacteria; kingdom Pseudomonadati; phylum Pseudomonadota; class Gammaproteobacteria; order Enterobacterales; family Yersiniaceae; genus Serratia; species Serratia sp. YWN4. The sequence continues at coordinate 1,012,072 of NZ_CM147696.1, read as the reverse complement.
GAATATGCTTCGCAAAATTTTGTTTATGGTGGTCTTGATCTCCTCAGGCAGCGCGCTGGCGCAAATCAATAACTTCACCCAAGCCAAAGCCGCCGCGGTCAAGATCAATCAGGATGCCCCCGGCAGTTTCTATTGTGGCTGCAAGATCGACTGGCAGGGCAAAAAAGGTATTCCCGATCTCAACAGCTGTGGCTATCAGGTGCGTAAAAGCGCCCAGCGCGCCGAACGCATTGAATGGGAACACGTAGTCCCGGCCTGGCAGTTCGGCCACCAGTTGCAATGTTGGCAAGACGGCGGGCGTAAAAATTGCAACAAAGACCCGCTTTACCGCCAGATAGAAACTGACCTGCATAACCTGCAACCCGCTATTGGTGAAGTGAATGGCGATCGCAACAACTTCATGTACAGCCAATGGCGCGGCGGTGAAGGCCAGTATGGCCAGTGCCCCATGAAGGTTGATTTCAAAAACAAACAGGCCGAGCCACCGGCACGAGCGCGCGGTGCCATTGCCCGCACCTACTTTTATATGCGCGATCGCTATCAGTTGCAGCTCTCGCGTCAACAAACTCAACTGTTTGAAGCCTGGAATCGCCAATACCCGGCAACCACCTGGGAATGTACGCGAGAAGCACGCATCGCACAGATCCAGGGCAACCATAACCCTTATATTCAACAAGCTTGTCAGCAGCGAAAAGGCTGACCTACTATAGAGCTTTCGCGCTGCCCGCTGGCAGCGCCGTTTCATCGAGCCAGGATCTGATAATCACTATGCGTATACCCCGCATTTACCATCCAGACCTTTTAAGCGCCAATGCCGAAATCGCGTTGAGCGAGGATGCCGCCAACCACGTTGGCCGCGTGCTGCGTATGAGCGCCGGGCAGGCGTTGCAACTGTTCGATGGCAGCAATCAGGTGTTCGACGCCGAAATCACCCAGGTGAATAAAAAGAACCTCCTGGTTCGCGTCAGCGCCGGGCAGATTGAGGATCGCGAATCGCCACTCAATTTGCATCTTGGCCAAGTAATCTCGCGCGGCGAAAAGATGGAGTTCACCATTCAGAAATCCATTGAGCTGGGGGTGAACGTGATTACCCCGCTGTTTTCCGAACGCTGCGGCGTTAAGCTGGACGGCGAACGTTTGGCGAAAAAGCTGCAACAGTGGCAAAAAATGGCCATCGCCGCCTGTGAGCAATGCGGCCGCAACCGCATCCCGGAAATCCGTGAAGCGATGCAGCTAGAAGCCTGGTGCGCCGAGCAGGATGGCAGCCTGAAACTGAACCTGCACCCACGAGCCAGCCAGAGCATCAATACGCTGCCGCTGCCGGTGGACCACGTTCGTCTGTTGATTGGGCCGGAAGGCGGGCTATCCGCCGAAGAAATCGCTATGACTACAGGTTACGGATTTACTGATATTCTGCTGGGGCCACGCGTTTTGCGTACAGAAACCACAGCGCTTACCGCAATTACCGCTTTGCAGGTCCGTTTCGGCGACCTGGGCTAAGAGCCTGTTAATACCGGCTCGTAAGGAGAAAAGATGATTAAGCTCGGCATCGTGATGGACCCTATTACCTCCATCAATATCAAGAAAGACACCAGCTTCGCCATGCTGCTCGAAGCACAGCGCCGCGGTTGGGAACTGCATTACATGGAGATGAACGATCTCTACCTGCACGCTGGTGATGGCCGCGCCCGTACGCGCCTGTTGAGCGTAAAAGAAGATAAAGAGAGCTGGTTCAGCTTTGCAGCCGAACAGGATCTGGCGTTGCAGGATCTGGACGTGATCCTGATGCGTAAAGATCCGCCTTTCGATACCGAATACATCTACGCCACCTACATTCTGGAACGCGCCGAAGTGAAAGGCACGCTGGTGGTCAACAAACCGCAAAGCCTGCGCGACTGCAACGAAAAACTGTTCACCGCCTGGTTCCCGGAACTGACGCCGGACACGCTGGTCAGCCGCAGCGCAGCGCATATCCGTAAATTCCACCAGCAGCATGGCGACATTATCCTCAAGCCGTTAGACGGCATGGGTGGAGCTTCGATTTTCCGCGTGAAGCAGGACGATCCTAACCTGTCGGTGATTATCGAAACCCTGACCGAGCACGGCAGCCGCTTCTGCATGGCGCAAAACTTCCTGCCAGCCATCAAGGACGGGGATAAACGTATTCTGGTGGTGGATGGTGAACCGGTGCCATACTGCCTGGCACGTATTCCTGCCCAGGGAGAAACCCGAGGCAATCTGGCTGCCGGTGGCCGTGGTGAGCCTCGCCCGCTGAGCGAAAGCGACTGGAAGATCGCCCGTGCGGTTGCGCCAACGCTGAAAGAAAAGGGCCTGATTTTCGTTGGTTTGGATGTGATCGGCGATCGTCTCACCGAAATCAACGTCACCAGCCCAACCTGTGCCCGTGAAATTGAAGCCGCCTTCCCGGTTTCCGTCACCGGTATGCTGATGGACGCCATTGAAAAACGCCTTGCGGCGAAATAAGCCGACGCCTGTCTAGCCTAAGCTTCGTGAACCTCCAGGCTCTCCTGAGGTTCACGTGCATTCACCCCAAATAACGCAACTTGAAGTATGGCGGGTATAACCGCATACTGACGGCTGTTTATTCTCTAATCGATAACGCCTTGTATAACGACATGAATTTACAGCATCACTTCCTTATTGCCATGCCTGGGATGCAAGATCCGCGCTTCAAACGTTCGGTGATATACATTTGTGAGCATAATGAAAGCGGCGCCATGGGGTTAGTCATCAACAAAGCCGTGGAGCAGTTCACGGTGGAGTCGGTATTAAACAAACTCCAAATCGAACCTTCACCGCGCGATCCCGCCATTAGCTTGGATAAACCGGTGTTTGCCGGTGGACCATTGGCCGACGATCGTGGTTTTATTCTGCACTCGCCGCGTAAAGGATTCGCTTCAAGCATTCAGATCTCACCGCAAACCATGATCACCACCTCCAAAGACGTGCTGGAAACCCTCGGGACCCCGGATCAACCCAAAGACGTATTAGTGGCTCTCGGTTATGCTGGCTGGGAAGAGGGCCAACTGGAACAGGAAGTGTTAGAGAACGCCTGGCTGACCACCGAAGCCGACATCGATATTTTGTTCCATACGCCAATCGCCAGCCGCTGGCGCGAAGCGGCGAACCGCCTTGGCATCGATATTCGCAGCATTGCCAACCAAGCAGGACACGCCTGATGAGCAGCCGCACCATTATTGCCTTCGATTTCGGCACCAAAAGCATCGGTGCCGCCATCGGCCAAGAGATTACCGGCACGGCTCGGGCGTTAACCGCCTTTAAAGCACAGGACGGCACGCCGGATTGGCTGAAGATTGAGCGGTTGCTGAAAGAGTGGCAGCCGGATCTGGTGGTGGTCGGCCTGCCGCTCAACATGGATGGCACAGAACAACCGCTGACCGAACGCGCCCGTAAATTTGCCAACCGCCTGCACGGCCGCTTTGGTGTGCAAATCGCCCTGCACGATGAACGCCTGAGCACGGTTGAGGCTCGCGCCCATCTGTTCGATCGCGGTGGTTTCCGTGCGCTGGACAAAGGCAGCGTCGACTCTGCTTCCGCCGTGGTTATTCTGGAAAGCTGGTTTGAACAGCAACTGGGTTAACCACCTCACCTAAGCCGCTCCGCTGAGCAACCCGGCCTGAATACGCTGCTGCAACCCCTGCTCAAAGGTCTGCATGCCTGATTGCGCACCGGTTTGCAATACGCTGGCAAGCTGGTGCGTTTTACCTTCGCGGATCATGCTGCTCACCGCAGCCGTGGCCGTGAGGATCTCATAAATAGCAACTCGCCCACCGCCAGGCTTGCTCAACAGCTTTTGCGCAATCACCGCTTGCAGGCTGCTTGCCAGTTGCGCACGCACATAGGGCTTTTCTTCTGCCGGGAACACATCCACCAGCCGTTCTACCGCCTGCGGCGCACTGCGGGTATGCAGCGTTGCCAGCACCAGATGGCCGGTTTCCGCCGCAGTCAGCGCCAGCCGGATCGTGGTGGTATCACGCAGTTCCCCCAACAGGATCACATCAGGATCTTCACGCAGTGCCGCCCGCAGCGCCTCATCAAAACTATGGGTATCGCGCCCCAACTCGCGCTGCTGGATCAGCGAGCGCTGGCTGTGATGGATGAATTCGATCGGATCTTCCAGCGTCAGAATATGGCGGCGCTGACGCTGGTTGATAAAATCAATCATCGCCGCCAGCGTGGTGGACTTACCGCTGCCGGTGGCTCCGGTGACCAGGATCAGGCCATCTTCCCGCTGCACCAGCGCTGGCACGATCTCGGGAGTACCCAGTTCGGCCAAGGTCGGGCATTCGCTGGCAATCCGCCGTAACGCCACCGACAGCCCGCCGTTTTGCAAAAAGAAATTGGCGCGCAGGCGAATACCGCCAGCCAATGCCAGCGCCAGATCGAGCTGACCATTGTGCTGTAACTGCTGCCGCTGATCCTGAGTCAACAAGGCTTCGCACCAGTTTGCCATCTGCAATGACGAAACACTTTCTGCCTCTGCCACGGCCCTAAGTTCACCATCAATGCGTAACATGGGCCGATGACCGGTACAAAGGTGCAGATCGGAAGCATTATGCTTTACACTAAGAGCCACAAATTCATCGATATCCATATCAATCTCCTGGGTCAACAATGAGCACTATCCAACAGAACCTGCAAGATGTCAGGAGCCGTATTGCGGTGGCAGCTCAACGCTGCGCACGTGCTCCAGAAGAAGTGATATTGCTTGCAGTCAGTAAAACCAAGCCTGTGGCGGCGATCGCAGAAGCCATCGCCGCTGGCCAGCACGCCTTTGGCGAAAATTACGTGCAGGAAGGCGTGGATAAGATCCAGCATTTTTCCTCATTGCCGGAAGGAGCAGGTTTGGAATGGCACTTTATCGGCCCGTTGCAATCCAACAAAAGCAAACTGGTGGCAGAAAACTTTGCCTGGTGTCATACCCTTGATCGCCAGCGCATCGCTCAGCGCCTGAACGATCAGCGCCCGGCGGGGATGCCGCCGCTCAATGTGCTGATCCAAATAAATATCAGCGATGAGCAGAGCAAATCTGGCATTGTATTGGATGAACTGCCGGTATTAACTGAGGCCATCGCCGCATTGCCTAACCTGGCGTTGCGCGGCCTGATGGCGATCCCGGCACCGGAAGCTGATTATCAGCGCCAACTGGCGGTTTTTGGCCAGATGAATGAGGCTTTCCTGGCCCTTAAGCAACGCTATCCACAGGTGGATACGCTGTCGATGGGCATGACTGACGATATGGCCGCCGCAATTGCTGCTGGCAGCACCCTGGTGCGTATTGGCACCGCAATTTTTGGAGCCCGTGACTATTCGCGGGCTTGATGGCACAACCGAATAACGAGGAATTTGATGCAACATCGCAAGATTACCTTTATTGGTGCCGGTAATATGGCACGCGCTATCATTGCAGGCCTGGTTGCAGGGGGCTATCCGGCCAAATCCATCAGCGTTTGCGCGCCTTCACCCAAAAACCGCGACGCGCTGGCCGCCGATTATGGCGTTATCAGCAGCGCCGACAACATCAGTTGCGCACAGGCCGCCGATGTGGTGGTGCTGGCGGTAAAACCGCAGATGATGGCGGATGTGTGCAACCCGTTGCAGCAACAGGTTAATTTCTCCGGCAAGCTGGTGCTATCCATCGCCGCCGGGATTCTGGTCAGCCGTTTCTATCAGATGCTGGGGGAACCGCTGAATATCGTGCGTATTATGCCTAACACCCCTTCTTTGGTGGGAAAAGGCATGAGCGGGCTGTATGCCCCAGCGCAGGTCAGCCAGCAGGATCGCGATTACACCCGCGACTTGATGAGTTCGGTCGGCAAAGTGTGTTGGGTTGATGACGAAAACGGCATCAACGGGGTGATCGCCGCCGCAGGCAGCGCACCAGCCTATTTCTTCCTGTTTATGGATGCGATGCAGCAGGAAGCCGAGCGCATGGGCTTTAGCAGCACCGCAGCACGCGAACTGGTGCAGCAGGCCGCCATCGGTGCCGCCGCGCTGGCGGCTGCCAACCCGGCAATACCTTTGTCTACGCTGCGTGAGCAGGTGACATCCAAAGGGGGAACCACCGCTGAGGCACTGCGGGTGTTCAACGAACAACAACTGCCTGAAACCGTCGCCAAAGCGATGCAGGCGGCCGTTTCCCGCGCGCAGGAAATGGAAAAGCTATTTTAACGCTACCGACTGAATTTCAGGCAGTTACTGCCCGAAAGACACAAGGGATAACCAAGAGTTAAGGAGAAGGGTAACTCACATGCTAACGCTGACTTTCCTGGTCAAAACCGTTGTTGATATTTACGTGATGGTGCTGTTGCTGCGCATTTGGATGCAATTGACGCGCACTGACTTTTATAATCCGTTTTCGCAGTTTGTGGTGAAAATCACCCAGCCGCTTGTCGGCCCATTGCGCCGCATCATTCCTTCGCTGGGGCCGGTAGACAGTGCATCGCTGCTGCTGGCATTTTTGCTGATGACCATCAAGTATCCGCTCCTGTTGCTGATTCAGGGTGGAGCTATGTCGCTCAGCCCGTACAATCTGCTGTTTGGCCTGATCTCACTGATTAAATCCGCCGGTTACCTGATCTTCTGGGTGATGATTATCCGTGCGCTGATGAGCTGGATCAGCCAGGGCCGCAGCCCGATCGATTATGTGATGTATCAACTCACCGAGCCGCTGATGTCGCCAATCCGCCGCATCCTCCCAGCCATGGGCGGCATTGATTTTTCCGCGATGGTGGTGATTCTGATCCTGTATCTCATCAACTACTTGGGGATGGATCTGTTCGGCGAGCTCTGGTTCCTGCTGTGAGTGCAGTGACTCCCGTGCTGGACGGGCTGGCTATCAGGCTTTATATTCAGCCGAAAGCCAGCCGCGACCAGATTATCGGCCTGCATGGCGACGAGATAAAAGTCGCCATCACCGCCCCACCGGTTGATGGCCAGGCCAACGCCCACTTGATCAAGTTTATCGCCAAGCAGTTCAAGGTGGCGAAAAGCAACGTTATCATTGAGAAGGGCGAACTGGGGCGGCACAAGCAGTTACGCATCATCAATCCGCAACAGATCCCTGCCGCGATCGCAGCACTTATTGAATAATTTTCAAGGTAATCATCATGCAAAAAGTCGTTCTTGCCACCGGAAACCCCGGAAAAGTGCGTGAACTCGCCAGCCTGCTCGCCGATTTCGGCCTGGACGTGGTGGCACAAACCGAACTGGGCGTAGACTCTGCCGAAGAAACCGGCCTGACGTTTATTGAAAACGCCATCCTGAAAGCCCGCCATGCCGCGCAAATCACCGGCCTGCCCGCGATTGCCGACGACTCAGGCCTGGCAGTGGATGCGCTGGGTGGCGCCCCGGGGATTTATTCCGCTCGCTATGCCGGTGTCGATGCCAGCGATCAACAGAATCTGGATAAACTGCTGGTGGCGCTGAAAGACGTGCCAGCAGGCCAACGCGCGGCACAGTTCCACTGCGTACTGGTCTATATGCGCCATGCGGAAGATCCGACCCCGCTGGTGTTCCACGGTACCTGGGCGGGTGAAGTGACCTTTGAGTCTGCGGGTGAAGGCGGCTTTGGCTACGATCCTATTTTCTACGTGCCAGAACTGGGCTGCACGGCGGCTGAGCTATCACGCGAGAAGAAAAGTGCAATATCACACCGTGGTCAGGCATTGAAACTGATGTTGGAAGCCCTGCGTAATGCCCGTTAACCCCGTACAACTGCCGCCGCTCAGCCTGTATATCCATATTCCCTGGTGCGTGCAGAAATGCCCATACTGCGATTTCAACTCGCACGCCTTAAAAGGCGAAGTGCCGCATCAGGAATACGTCGATCATCTGCTGGCCGATCTGGATGCCGATCTGCCGCTCACCAGCGGCCGTGAAATCAGCACCATCTTCATTGGTGGTGGCACGCCAAGCCTGCTGAGTGCCGAAGCCATGCAGGCATTGCTGGACGGAGTACGTGCACGCATTCACGTGGCTGCCGATGCGGAGATCACTATGGAAGCCAACCCCGGCACCGTGGAAGCCGATCGCTTCAGCGGCTATCAGCGCGCCGGGGTGAACCGCATTTCGATTGGCGTGCAGAGTTTCAGCGCCGAGAAGTTAACCCGTCTGGGGCGGATCCACGGGCCGGATGAAGCCAAGCGCGCGGCGCATCTGGCCACCGGTTTGGGCCTGCGCAGTTTTAATCTCGATCTGATGCACGGCCTGCCGGATCAATCACTGGCAGAAGCCTTGGACGATCTGCGTCAGGCGATTGCCCTGAATCCGCCGCACCTGTCGTGGTATCAGCTCACCATTGAGCCGAATACCCTGTTCAGCTCACGCCCGCCGGTGCTGCCGGACGACGATGCACTGTGGGATATCTATCAGCAAGGGCACGAACTGCTGAGCGCCGCCGGTTATCAGCAATATGAAACCTCGGCCTACGCCAAACCGGGTTATCAGTGCCAACATAACCTCAACTACTGGCGCTTCGGCGACTATCTGGGGATTGGCTGCGGCGCGCACGGTAAACTCACCTTTGCCGATGGCCGCATTCTGCGTACCAGCAAAACCAAGCATCCACGCGGCTTTATGCGCGGAGAGTATCGCGACAAGCTGCATGAAGTGGCAGATCACGACCGGCCGTTCGAGTTCTTTATGAACCGTTTCCGTCTGCTGGAAGCGGCTCCGCGCGCTGAATTCGCCCGCTATACCGGGCTGGATGAAAGTGTGATCCGCACGCAGTTGGACGAGGCACTGGCACAAGGTTACCTGGCAGAGACGGCGGAACACTGGCAGATCACCGAGAGAGGCAAGCTGTTCCTCAATTCGCTGCTGGAGCTTTTTCTACCGGACGAGTAAAGAGAAAGCGCTGAGAGTTCAGCGCTTTTTATCTGTCAGTTCATTCAGGCAGCATGATGTGGACGACGAGTTATATCACCCCGCCCTTTGAGAAGCCCCTCGACAGAGATGTCCTCATCAAGCTCCTCCCAATGAATGCCCCGAGCACTGAGCTCATAATTGGCTCGTTGTTCAACACTCGCCTGTAAAAGACGCGGAAACCAAGCCAAAGGCACGCCAATAGTTCTGGCATCATTAAGCTCAACCCACATATTGAGCTCATCAAAACGAACACTCTTAGCTGAAATAGTCATTCCAAGCCTCCAGAAACTGAGCGCGATGCAGTTCCGCCACTTCGAGCAGCTCTTTCAACACCTTCGCATTAAAACCGTCATTACGGGCCAAATGAACTTCAGGCATTAACCAAAACTTCGCCTCAAATTGAACATCCCTGACATGAATATGGGCAGGTTCACGTGGAGTCCCTTCATTTGAATAGAAAAAAAATTTATAGCCTCTGAAACGCAATATCACTGGCATCAACGCAAATCCTTTCACTGGTTGATTATAGTTTAACCAGATTGCCAGTTCTCCGCTAAGGCGTCAAAAGTTGAGTTCTATCAAATACTTTTTACTTCAACGCGTTAATCAAACTCTTACGCTGAGTTTCCAGCGCTGTAACGCGGTTGCACACATCGTTACCGAAGTTCTGGAAGCTCTGTTCCTGCTTGCTCCATTCGCTCTGAATGGCCTGTTGCAAGCCACCCAGGTTGCCCATCAGCGCCTGTAGCGGATTACCGTTGGTGTTGGCCGCCTGTTTAATGCCCATTTCGTTCAGGCTATCTTGTAGCACGCCACCCATGCTTTGCTGCACCAGGTTGCGCCCGTCCTGCTCCACCTGCGCGATCGCCTTATGGTGGAACACCAAGCCATCGCTACGATGTTCGATAATACGGTTCATCTGCTGTTTGAGCTGCGTATTGAGCGTAGTCAGGCGGTTACGCACGTTGCTGCTGCTACCCAGTTGCTGGACGATGATGCTATCCAATGCGGCACGAGCCTTTTCTAAGTGCTGCTGTGCGCCCTGATCGATCCAGGGCAAATCTTTGCGTAACGCACTCTGGTAGCTGAAGGCTTTCTGGCGCTGGGTATCATTCAGGCTGAGCACCTGCCCGTTATGGGTGACGTCACCATCGGCGGAAATTTGCAGGTTACCGCTGGCGCCAGTCACCTGTACGTTCTGCGGGCTGATAATCACATCATCCTGGGGTCTGACGCTGCACTGATATTCGGCATGCGCCTGCGAGGCCACTAACAACAGCAAGGCTAACCCGGTTTTCTTTAACATCATTTCTCCTGACTCCCTTCCACCCACATCCGCGATGGAGTTAAAAAATCGAACGGCTAATGCGTTGAGACAACAGTTCCAGTGCCGCAGTTCCCGCCAGCGAATTGCCAGACGCATCCAGCTCCGGTGACCAGACGGCAATCGACAATTCGTCCGGCACAATCGCGATAATGCCGCCACCCACGCCAGACTTCCCCGGCATCCCCACCCGGTAGGCAAATTCACCGGCACCGTCATACATACCGCTGGTCATCATCAGGGCGTTAATCTGCCGTGCCTGCAATGGGCTGATGATCTCATCACCGTTAAGCGCACGCCCTTGATTGGCCAGATAGGCAAAGCTGCGTGCCAGCTCCACGCAGCTCATGCGCAGCGCACAATAGTGGAAATAGGTTTGCAGCACGGTCAGTACATCGTTTTCGAAGTTGCCAAACGATTTCATCAGATAGGCAATAGCGGCATTGCGATCGGAGTGTTCAAATTCAGAGCGCGCAACGCGAACGTCGTACGCCAGATCATTCTCCCCCGCAAGCTGGCGAACCACTTCCAGCATCCGCTGTTTGGGGGCGCTAAGCCGCGTTTGCAGCATATCGCACACCACCAGCGCGCCAGGGTTGATAAACGGATTACGCGGTTTGCCCTGTTCCATTTCCAGTTGCAGCAACGAATTGAACGGCAAGCCGGAAGGTTCTTTGCCTACCCGCTGCCAGATTTCGCTTTCCTGATAGCGCGTTAGCGCCAACGTCAGACTCAGCACTTTGGAGATTGACTGGATGGAAAAACGCTCTGTGGCATCCCCCGCCTGAAACATTTCGCCATCGACGGTGCAAACGGCGATTGCCAGACGATCGGCCGCCACTTCTGCCAAGGCAGGAATATAGTCCGCGACTTTACCTTGGCCAATCAGCGGGCGCACCTGTTGCAGGATCTCATCCAGCAACGCGTTATCCAATGTTGTTACCACCGAGGTTACACTCCAGATAAAACAAAGGTGCCATGAAGGCACCTTGAATCAACGCTTGTCGGGCAGAAATCAATCCCACCAGATATCAAACAGATCGCTGACCTTCACATCACTCAGCTTACGCGCTTCCAGCCAGTTTTTAACCAGTTCGCGCTGCGCGTCGGTGCAATTGCCGATTTTCTGTAGGCAGATCAAACCTTCCCACTGCAAGTAGCCGCTGCCGTCAAATGCCAGGCCGTTTGGCTCGATCACTTCGTCGATCAAAGCATCCACCGCGCTGTCGATGTCTTCAACATCGGTGCCTTCGGCAAAACGCCAGGCAATGGAGAAACCCAGTTCCTGAAACTCTTCAATGTGCATCTTTTTACGCAAACGACGACTGCGATTCTTAGCCATTATTCCACCCTCTCAAACATCAGATCCCAAACGCCATGTCCCAGACGCTGGCCACGTAATTCAAATTTCGTCACTGGGCGTGATTCTGGACGCGGCACGTAATCATTGCTCTCGGAAAGATTACGATATCCTGCGCTGCCGTTCATCACTTCCAGCATGTGTTCCGCATAGGGTTGCCAGTCAGTGGCCATATGGAACACGCCACCCACTCTTAATTTACTCAGCACCAGCTCAACAAACGGCGTCTGTACGATGCGGCGTTTGTTATGGCGCGCTTTGTGCCACGGATCCGGGAAGAACAGCTGCACCATATCCAGCGAGCCGTCTGGGATCATATTCTGTAGCACTTCTACCGCGTCGTGGCACATGATCCGCAGGTTGCTCAATTCGGCTTCATGGGCATCTGCCAGGCAGGCACCAACGCCCGGCGAATGCACTTCAATCCCTAAAAAGTTCTGCTGCGGGTTATGGCCCGCCATGGTGACCAGCGAAGCCCCCATGCCAAAACCGATCTCCAGCACGGTTGGCGCTTCGCGCCCGAACAAAGTGGAGATATCAACAGGTTCAGCCTGATATTCCACGCCCATCACCGGCCAATAGTGGTCCAGCGCATACTGCTGGCCTTTGGTCAACCGCCCCTGGCGGCGAACAAAACTGCGGATACGGCGCATCGCGCGGCCGTTCTCATCAAATTCCGGAGAGATGACGTCATTAATCATAGTGCTTTCTGTCTGTTTGGCTGCCAATTAGGGAAACGCGCATTATGCAAAGATACCTTGGTTTAGCAAGCGTTCATCGTGTGCTGCTAAGGAAAGTTACGGTTTACAGCACTCGCACACTATGCTGGAATCGCGCATCAAATATCAGCCGAATAGCGAAACCCGCTTATGATGCAAGCGCAACAGTTCTCGCACGTGGTGCTTGACTGGTACCAGCGCTATGGCCGCAAAACGCTGCCGTGGCAACTCGATAAAACGCCTTATCAAGTATGGCTCTCTGAGGTGATGTTGCAACAAACTCAGGTTGCCACCGTTATTCCTTATTTTCAGCGATTTATGGCGCGCTTTCCGAACGTGCGTGCCCTCGCTGAAGCGCCGCTGGATGAAGTGCTGCATCTGTGGACCGGGCTGGGTTACTACGCCCGCGCCAGAAATCTGCACAAAGCGGCTCAGACCATTGTCGCACAGCACGGCGGTGAGTTCCCGACAACCTTTGCAGAAATCGTCGATCTGCCCGGTGTAGGCCGCTCAACCGCCGGGGCGATTCTGTCTCTGGCGCTGGGGCAGCATTACCCGATCCTCGACGGCAACGTAAAACGCGTGCTGGCCCGCTGCTACGCCATTGAAGGCTGGCCGGGCAAAAAAGAGGTGGAAAACCGCCTGTGGCAGATCAGTGAAGAAGTGACTCCCGCGCAAGGCGTCGGCCACTTCAACCAGGCAATGATGGATCTGGGGGCAATGGTCTGCACCCGTTCCAAACCGAAATGCGACTTATGCCCGCTCAATACCGGCTGCCTCGCTAACGGCAACAGCAGTTGGGCCAAGTATCCGGGCAAAAAACCCAAGCAGACATTACCGGAAAAAACCGCCTACTTTTTATTGCTGCAACACGGCGACGGTGTCTGGCTAGAACAGCGCCCCGGCAGCGGGCTGTGGGGCGGCCTGTTCTGCTTTCCGCAGTTCAGTACCCGCATCGACCTGGAATTCTGGTTGCAGCAACGCGGCCTGAAGGGGAACCGCCTGGAACAACTGACCGCTTTCCGCCACACCTTCAGCCATTTCCATCTGGATATTGTGCCAATGTGGCTGAATATCGACAAAGCCGCCAGCGCCATGGATGAGGGTGCCGGTCTCTGGTATAACTTAGCGCAGCCGCCATCGGTCGGGTTGGCCGCACCGGTCGAACGCCTGTTGCAACAACTGGCGAAGCAGCCACCGATCCAACAAGGTTTATTTGGCAACAGCGCCATTGACGAGGAATTAGCATGAGCAGAACCATTTTTTGTACCTTCCTACAGCGCGATGCCGAAGGGCAGGACTTTCAGCTCTATCCAGGTGACGTCGGCAAGCGTATTTTCAACGAGATCTCCAAAGAAGCCTGGAGCGAATGGATGAAAAAGCAAACCATGCTGATCAACGAGAAGAAACTCAACATGATGAACCTTGATGATCGCAAACTGCTGGAGGCAGAGATGATCCGCTTTCTGTTCGAAGGGCATGAGGTTCATATCGAAGGTTACACACCGCCAAGCGAATAATATTTTCCGGGCCAGGCGCTGGCCCTTTTAATCTCGTAGACGGCTTTAAAATGAAGAAAATTTTAGCTCTGCTAGTAATAGCCCCTTTGCTGATCTCCTGTTCCGGCCAAAAAAGTGAAGAGGCCAGCGAGGCCATTGTCAAAGATACCAACGGCTTCGAGATTCTGATGGGCCAGTTTGCCCACAACATTGAGAATATCTGGGGCCTGAAAGAGGTCTTGATCGCTGGGCCAAAAGATTACGTTAAGTATACCGATCAATATCAGACCCGTAGCCACATCAACTTTGACTCGGGCACCATCACGGTCGAAACCATTGCCACAACCGATCCGGCCACCCGCCTGCGCCAGGCGATTATCAGCACCTTGCTGATGGGCGACGATCCGGGGTCTATCGACCTTTATTCCGACGTCAACGATATCCAGATCAGTAAAGAGCCGTTCCTGTATGGTCAGGTGCTGGATAACAACGGCCAACCAATCCGCTGGGAATGGCGTGCGGCGCATTTCGCCGACTACCTGCTGCAAACCCGTTTGCAAAAGCGCACCTCCGGCCTGCACGTAATCACCTCGGTCACCATCCAACTGGTGCCTAACCACCTGGACAAGCGTGCGCACAAATACCTGCCGATGGTACGTAAATCCTCCGCGAAATACGGTATTGAAGAATCGCTGATCCTGGCCATCATGCAGACCGAATCCAGCTTTAACCCGTATGCAGTAAGCGGTTCCGATGCGTTGGGCCTGATGCAGGTAGTGCAGCATACCGCCGGTAAAGACGTGTTCCAGATGCAAGGTAAATGGGGCACGCCAAGCCGCAGCTACCTGTTCGATCCGGAAAACAACATTGATGCCGGTACGGCGTATCTGGCCATTCTACAGAACAACTATCTGGGCGGGATTCAGAACCCGACCTCACGTCGCTATGCGGTTATTACCGCTTACAACGGCGGAGCGGGCAGCGTGTTGCGGGTGTTCAACAGCGACAAAGCCAAGGCGGTGACGATTATCAACGGCATGCAGCCCGGTGATATTTATCAGACGCTAACCACCAAGCACCCGGCGAGCGAATCACGCCGCTATCTGGTGAAGGTGAATAACGCGCAGAAGAGTTATCGCCGCAAGTAACCTAGCGCCATAAACCATCAGGGCCGATGCGTAATCTCATCGGCCCTGCTGTTTTACTGCTTGATCATATAGCCGAAAATGCGCTTCCAGCCGTGATCTTTCTTCTCGATGTAGACGCCCTGCAACTCAGGGGAAAAACCCGGTAAGCGGTTGATGCCCTCTTCCAGCGCCAGAAAATAACGCTGCACTGCCCCGCCCCACACTTCCCCCGGCACCACACACAGCACGCCGGGCGGGTACGGCAACGCACCTTCCGCCGCAATGCGCCCTTCCGCTTGACCGATGGGCACCAGTTCGACGTTGTCGCGGATAAACTCCACGTTGGCGTCCTGCGGGTTCATCACCACCGGCGGGAAATGATCCTGGCGGAACATCTCTTTCTGTAGTTGCTTCACGTCGAAGCTGACGTACAGATCGTGCATCTCCTGGCACAGTTGGCGGATGGTATAACCCCGGTAACGCTGCTCGTTTTTGCGATACACCGTCGGCAAAACTTCGCTCAACGGTGCATCCTGTTCAATATAACGCTCGAACTGCACCAGCATATCCACCAGATGGTCCATCTTCGCCGGGTTTTCCGCCGGGGTCAGCAGGAACAGGATCGAGTTAAGATCACACTTTTCCGGCACAATGCCGTTCTCACGCAGGAAGTTGGCCAGAATGGTGGCCGGTACGCCGAACTCGGTGTATTGCCCCGTTGTGGCATCAATGCCCGGCGTGGTCAGCAGCAGTTTGCAAGGATCCACCAGATACTGATCCTGCGCATAGCCCTCAAATCCGTGCCATTGCGCGCCCGGCACAAAGTTAAAGAAACGTGCATCGTTAGCGATAAGATCAGTATCGTAATCCTGCCAGTCTTTACCAGCCACCTGCTGCGGAATAAAGGGTTTCAGTTGCGTGCAGCGTGCCAGCAACTGTTTGCGTGTTTCAATCCCCAGCTTGACACACTCCATCCACATGCGGCGGCCAGCGGCCCCGGCGTGCATTTTGGCGTTGACGTCCAGCGCGGCAAACAGCGGATAGAACGGGCTGGTCGAAGCATGCAACATAAACGCATTGTTGAGATGTTTGTGATTACAGTGGCGCTTCTGGCCTTTGATATGATCGTCTTTCTTGTGGATCTGCGAAGTCTGCGAGAACCCGGCCTGCTGTTTATGCACCGACTGCGTAACGAAAATACCGGGATCGAGCTCATCCAATTCCAGCAACAGCGGCGAGCACTCTTTCAGCATCGGGATAAACCCTTCGTAACCCACCCAGGCGGAATCAAACAGGATGTAATCACACAGATGACCGATGGTGTCGATCACCTGACGTGCGTTATAGATCGTACCGTCATAGGTGCCAAGCTGGATGATCGCCAAGCGGAAAGGCCGTGCCGCATTGGCTTTCTCTGGCGCGACATCACGGATTTGCTCGCGCAGATAACGCTCATCAAAACAGCGGGAGTCGATCCCACCAATAAAGCCAAACGGGTTGCGCGCGGTTTCTAGATACACTGGCGTTGCACCGGCCTGGATCAACGCACCGTGATGGTTAGATTTATGGTTGTTGCGATCAAACAGCACCAGATCGCCGCGCGTCAGCAGCGCATTGGTCACCACTTTATTCGCCGCCGAGGTGCCGTTCAGTACAAAGTAGGTTTTATCGGCATTGAACACTTTGGCGGCATGCTTTTGCGCATCTTTCGCCGAGCCTTCGTGGATTAGCAGATCGCCAAGTTTCACATCGGCGTTGCACATATCAGAACGGAAAATCTTCTCACCGTAGAATTCAAAAAACTTACGCCCAGCCGGATGCTTACGGAAAAACTCACCGCCTTGGTGCCCTGGGCAAGCGAAGGTCGAATTTTCCATTTCCACATAGGTTTTCAGCGTTTTGAAAAACGGTGGCAACAATGCCTGCTCGTAAGCATCGGCGGCAGCCTCCAACTGTGCCATGTAAAACGCTTTGGTCGCCGCAGCAAGCGCAAACACCCCGCTGATCAACGGCAGGTAATCTGGAGAAAGATGCTCATCCCCTTCCACAGCAACAAACATCGGGATGCCAAAACCGGTCGCCTTGAGCGTTTCAAGAATACCAGCGTTCACGTCCTCAACGGACACCACCGCCGCTGCCACATCGGTATAGTCGGTCTGTTCCACGCGGACAATCTGGCGCAGGGTTTCGATACTGGCGACCAGGCTGGCGCTTGTTGCTATTTTCAATTCTTTCATAGTGCTGACTCTCAAACGGTTAAGGATGAGGGTGTGCCACAGGGCACATAATGAGATAACCAAGATTATCCCGGCAAAGTGATGCACGGTGTTGCAGCCTGAGGCGCAAACAGGGCCAACTGATGCGGGCAAGCATCAGGCAGCTATCGAGGGCTGGGATCGGCAGCGACCGATAGACATCAGTAAAATCAGAGCATTAGCTCTATTTTTAATAATGCCTAACAGCGAGCATAGGGTGGCCTTACCGCATAGTGTGCAGCGGCAATCGCGGGAATATTATTCGGGAATAACAGCGGCGGGATAACGGCATCATCAGATGTCTGGCACACAGCAATGCTTGAATAACGAAACCAGTCATGTCTGTAACCCCCTGATTTTGATGAGCCTGATCACCATAGCTTGATGGATGGATAACAAAATTCGCGCAATGATTGCACGTTTTTTTATGAGGTTCAAGTAACTATTACGAGGTTCACCTTAGGATGATAACTCTTTGTAATTTAACGCTATAAAAATATAACCTGGGAAATAGGATGATATAAATACACGATTTTATTGCATATCTATTTGTCTTATGCCGACAAAATGCGTCCACTGGCTGAATGAAAATAGAGCAACCGATCGTGTTTGTGACAGAAAGCGATTGACGAGATACGGCCAAATACGGTTTAATGCGCCCCGTTGCCCGGATAGCTCAGTCGGTAGAGCAGGGGATTGAAAATCCCCGTGTCCTTGGTTCGATTCCGAGTCCGGGCACCACTTTCACTTCTCCCCAAGTCTCCTGAATTCAAGTAAACTCCTTTAAAATCCTTGTTATACTCGATTTAATCACATCATGAACTCCACAGAAGTCAACCAGCATCCACCTCAATCAAGTGCTCGCTGGGGGCCCATCTGGGGGCTCATCTTGTTCAACGTTATTTTGGGGCCCCCAAATGCCACTCAATGCCAGACAAGTCGAGACTGCCAAGCCGAAAGACAAGGAGTATAAACTCACTGATGAACGTGGGCTTTATCTACTCGTAAAACCGAATGGTTCCAAGTATTGGCGTCTCAAATACCGTATCGCCGGTAAAGAAAAGAAACTCGCTATCGGTGTCTACCCCGACTTCTCACTGGCGGATGCTCGCCTTAAACGTGATGAAGCACGTAAAATGCTCACTGATGGCCTCGACCCCAGCGAACAGAAGGGTAATCCCCCCGAAAAAGCGGTGTGTTCATAAGTAGAATTTTCTCGTAATCTGAACGGAGGAGATTTCTATGAAAAAATCGCGTTTTACCGATAGCCAAATCATGGCCATCCTTAAGCAAGCCGAGGCTGGAACGCCAGTGGCTGAATTGTGTCGCGAACATGGCATGAGCAATGCCAGTTTCTACAAATGGCGTTCACGCTTTGGCGGCATGGATGTCTCCATGATGGCCCGTCTGAAAGAGCTGGAAGACGAAAACCGCCGCCTCAAAAAGATGTATGCCGAAGAGCGACTTAAAGCCGAAATTATTCAGGAAGCCATGGCAAAAAAGTGGTGAAGCCATCGTGTCGAAAGCAGATGGCTCAGAACGCTGTCAGGAGCCGAAACATCAGCATTCGCTTTGCTTGCCAGCTATTTGCTGTCAGCGAAAGTTGCTACCGCTATCAGGCTAAATTGAGTGAAGAAAATGACGCCATTGCCGACTGGCTGCTCCGTATTACGGATAGCCAACGTAACTGGGGGTTTGGCCTGTGTTTTTTATATCTGCGTAACGTAAAAGGCTTTCGTTTCAACCACAAACGGGTATATCGAATTTACTGCGAGCTGTCATTGAACATGCGGATCAAGCCCAAAAAACGCCTGAAACGGGATAAACCCGAACCACTGACCGTGCCTGCAAACAGCAATGAATGCTGGTCAATGGACTTTATGCACGATCAGTTATCAGATGGTCGTTCAGTGCGTTTACTGAATATAATTGACGATTTTAATCGTGAGGCACTGGCCATTGAGGTGGATTTTTCCCTGCCCGCAAATCGGGTCGTGAGAACGTTGGAACATCTCATTGAATGGAAAGGTAAGCCAGCAGCAATACGGTGTGATAATGGGCCGGAATATACCAGTAAGACATTACTATCATGGGCTTGTAAGCAAGGGATCCAGATTAACTTCATCCAGCCTGGTAATCCGCAGCAAAATGCCTATATCGAACGTTACAACCGAACGGTGCGCTATGATTGGTTGGGACAGCACCTGTTTTCATCGCTGGATGAATTGCAGAACTATGCCACGCAGTGGCAATGGTTTTATAATCACGAACGGCCCAATATGGCGTTGAATGGCTACACACCGATGCAGCATAGACAACGCATGGCCTGACTCTACTTATTACCTCCGTTAAATATGGGGGGATTACCTTGCAATCAGATATTCCGCTACTCTATTGCTACCGGACGCGCCGAGGTCAACCCTGCGGCAGAACTCACCAGTACACTGACCGCGCCCAAGTCTGCACACTTTCCCCATTTCACTGCGGGAGAACTGCCTGCGTTTTTAACCGCTTTGGAAGCTTATCATGGTAGCCCCCTCACCCGACTGGCGACTCGGCTACTTCTGTTGACCGGTGTTCGCACTATTGAACTCCGCGCTGCTGAGTGGAAAGAGTTTGATTTTGAACAGCGCCTCTGGGAGGTTCCCGCCCAACGCATGAAGATGCGGCGAATACACCTGGTTCCACTGTCAGAGCAAGTCATCACTATCCTGCAAGAACTGCAAGCGATCACTGGCAGCTACCGATTGGTTTTTCCTGGCCGTAATGACGTCAACAAGCCGATGAGTGAAGCCAGCGTCAACATGGTGCTAAAACGTATCGGTTATGATGGCAAGGCAACGGGGCATGGTTTCCGCCATACGCTGAGTACAATCCTGCATGAGAAAGGGTTTAACACGGCCTGGATTGAACTCCAGTTGGCGCATGTGGACAAGAACAGTATCCGGGGAACGTATAACCATGCGCAGTATCTGGACGACAGGCGGGAAATGATGCAGTGGTATGCTGATTACATTGACAGTCTGGAACACGAGGAAATCATTCCGAGCCTTCCAGTTGCTCAGTAATCCATTATAAAAAGCTAACAACGCCAGTATCCTTACTGACGTTGTTGGTTTCTCCAATTATTTATTTTTTGCCATAAATATCCCTCTAATGGGCTTCAGACACCTTATTATGGCAAGGGCTGGTTTGAGCAGTACGTTATAAGCTTAACTACAGAGTGATGCTGAGCTGATGAACCTCATAGTCCTATATCCATCTTTTTCCTCTAACCTAAGAGAAAAAAATGGATCCAACTTCCTCACCATGAACTATTATCGAATGACTGCTTAATAAGAGAACAAATAGCAGTATCCGTTATTGCTAGTACACATCAGTTCACGTTCGCCGGAATAAGCAAACCAGATACCGGCGAACACATTGCGCGATAACATCGACTGGATGGTGTAGACGTTTGAAGAGGCCACATCGTCAGGTAAAACCATAAAAAAAACAGCATGTTAACCGACATGCACTTAATGCAACAGAGCCGGAAAACTTCATACCAGTGTGTATGCTTACATCCGGTGGTGTAACGAACGAGGTATTAAACTGTCACTGGGCGCAGTCAGCCCGGAAATGCACGGCGACAGCTTGGGCTCACACGATAAATCAGTCCAGGAAATCGTCCATACCCACAACTACGGGGTGGGAAGATAACTAGTTTTCAATTTTCAACCATCAGGCTGCCCTGTTTATATGTATATTATTCAAGGAACGAGTTATGCATTTTAGCAAACTACTGTATTTACCTCTGGTACTTATGACGAGCCAATTATCGTTCGCCGCAACACAGACTGACCCTGTCAACAACGATCCACTGAAGTTCTTTCATTTATTGCGCTCAATCGCTTCTCCCCTTTCTCAATCCGCTAACATCATACCCTACGTTTATCGCACTCAAGGTAATTCAGCAATTATTTCCTGGGCACCTAATGATCGTTACTTCACAGAATGGGGTTCTGTTGGACCAGCAGATGATGCAAGTCCATATTATCAATGGGGGCTAAAAGCCATGAATTTTGAGCAAGCCTGGGATAGGGTTCGCGGACATGCGCAAATCGGTTTATTAGAACTGGGGTATCCAGGCTCTATTAACAGCCAATTGGTGATTTCAGTCCATCCTGAATTACGCTCCAATTACCGTGAACAATTTCTCACAGGTAAACCGATGAACAGTACAAATACAGAGATTACTAGCGACCATGCTATGCATGTTGCTGGCATCATTGTTGCTGAAGCGAATAATGGCGGTTCGTATGATAGTTTCGGCATGACGGGAGGGGTGGCCGGAGGCTGTGTCCATTGCAGCCTTACTGCGTTTTCTTATGACAACAATACCGTCTTGAGTCCTCTAAGTCCCGATAAAACCAGAAGCGATGAGCTCAAAAGAGATTCTATCGCGGCTGCTATTAAACTGGCTGTAGACACAGGTATGCAGGTACTCAATTGGAGTGGCGATCCAGGAACACTATTCACAACCTCTACTCAATGTGATGTTGGTAGTGTTGATTATAAGTGGGTTAGTGGAAAAGTTTGTGATGCTTTATCCTATGCACAACATAGCGGAATGTTGATTGTTGAGGCAACGGGTAATTTTAATAAGAAAGAAAATGAACTTCCTTTTCCGATGAGTGTGGCTGAAAAATTTGCTATTTTGCCTGTTGCTGGCTCTCAGGTTATTAGCCCTTCGACGGATCAGTATTTCAGGTCAAGATGGACATATGACGATCCACATTTAAATTCTGCAACTGCCTCTGGTTCTAATTATGCGACACTCAATGGAGTGGTGGCTCCAGCCAAGCATATCTTGTCGACTATCCGAGTGGGGAGTCAATATTATAACGGTGATAAAGAGTGGGTAAAATGTGGGGATGCGGCAGTTATCACAGGCGGGGGGGGTACCCCAAGCTGGCTATATCCACCCATTAAAAGTGTTATTTATGACGCTTCAGGTGTTTACGGTGATGGTTTTGGCACCTGTACCGGAACCTCAATGGCGGCGCCGCATGTCACAGCATTGGCTGGCTTAATTCTGTCGGTGAATCCGCGTTTAAGCCCTGCACAAGTCATGAATATCATCCGACAAAGTGGCAATCTTGCTAATGATCGAACGGATGAATTAGGCTATGGCATGCCTAATGCTGTATTGGCAGTCGATGCTGCGCTAGCTACTAATCCCCGTCGATTGACCCCTTTATTTTCTTTTTATAGTCAGATGAGAGAAGATTCATTTTATACCACCGTACCACAAATGGGTCGTGCCGCTATCGGAGGCACCTTGATGCCACGTAATTTTGTGAGCGGTAGCAGTACAGAGTATTATAAAGATGGCTATGAATCGGCTTATGGTACGCCGATTAATGGATACCCAAGCTTTCCTGGGCTCAACTCGGGTGGTGCTTCGATAGGGCCTGCGCCGATGAGTACTCCATTGGCACAAGTTTGGCTATTTACCACCCATGAAAATCCTCTTGATAACTATACGCCTCTGGAACCTATCTATCGTCTTAGTTGGAAATGTGGTGATAAAGCGCCTAACGGTGTCTCTTATCCATGTAAAAACAATCGACATATGGATACCTTGTTGGCAACGGAGTCGGAGATACAATCTTTCAAAAATGTGGGATATAAGATTGATGGCTTGGAAGGGTATCTCTACTCAAAAGATCACTATCCGCCAGCAGGGACCGTACAACTGATACGAGCGTATCATTCCAGTCGTGATGACTATGCGATATTCCCTGAGTCTCAATTAACCGCGATGAGTAACCAAGGCTACTCTCAGGACATCCAGCAATTAGGTTACGTTTATCCTAATGTAGCAGGTGACATCCCCGTAATAGAATGACTATGATACATTTTTATAAGAGTATTTTAATCACGAAACGGAAAGTCACATGTTAATATTCTCCTCGGTTCACACTTGAGCCGAGGAGAATATATGTATTTGGACTATTTTCTTTCATTTCACCGTGCAGTCCCACTGGATACTTTCCAAACTCAATTATCTACTCTTTATCCAAGCCAGCCAAACGCTGCCCATCCCTCCGCCTCTTTAGCTTCCTTAATCGATCTTTGGCTTTTTCTAATGCTGATTTTGTACGACCTGGAAACAATGGCATCAGGTCGTCATACGGCAAGGCAAGGCTATTTTCCAGCAAGCGCCATTCCTCGTCGGTCCAGGGTTTAAAGGGGTCCTGACGAGGCTTCAGCTTATGATATCTCAGCCCTAGTTGACTTGCCTTGATTTTGACTGCTTCGCGACTTCTGCGTGGCAGTTTGTGGGCTACCTGAGTACCTATCTTCTGGTAAAACTCCCGAAGTATCCGAACCTCATCAGGATGCCAGTTGCGGGCACTGGTTATACCCAACTCGTTAGCCTTTACTGTGATAGCCGATTTTCCGCGACTAGGTAGCAGCGTTTGCACATAAGTAATCCCTGCACCCTCTGCATAATGGGTATGCAGAATGTCTATTTCCTGCTCAGTCCAGCAAGGAGTCTGTGCCTTGCACAATCCTAGCCCCTGAGCCATCAATCTTACTGCGGCCAAGGTGCGGCCAAGATGTCGAGCGATATCAGCCGTCGGCATCGTACCATAGTGAGTTTCTACAAACGTCAATTCGGTAGTTGTCCACGCAGTGCGGTGGTTCCTAGATTTTTTTAGTTTTTCAAACATAATAGAAGTCCGTCCATTAAGAATCTTCTATATCCGTGGATAACTGAACATATCCGTATTATCAGTTTTTATAAATAAACGACAATGAATCGATTATGTCTCTACTATCTGATATTTTAACTACCTAATCATACTAAATGATGGGGTTATATATAACATCTAGATATTAAAAACACTAGATTGAACAGTATAAATACAGATTATCACTTATTGGCTTGCTTTTTATTTGACTCTAGCAACTTGTCTTTTTTATGCCAAAACAATCTATCACTAATTTTTTCACCAAAATAATAAACACCTAGTGAAACAGCAATACAAACGACAGAAATGGCAGCATAAATATATTTACCATCTGAATTTGAAAAAAATACAAAATAGACAAACATGATAATGCCACCACCAAACAATGCTTGCCCCACACCATGGAAAACCATAGAAAAAAACTTAAGCAGTATGTTCATCATTATTTCTCCAATGCCATGATAAACTCATCAAAAACAGTATCAAAAAATTCCTTGTCAGAATCATAAGTAGCCAAAGCTCTCATAAATGGTTCCGCTGTATTTTCAACTAAAAAATATAGAAGATCAAGGTTACCTTCACCTCTTAATTTCCAATATACGCTAGGTGACTTCTCCATTAATGCCCTTGAGGTATAAACAGCTCTAGATACCATAGCTCCTAGCCCCAAGATAGAGGTAAAAACAAAGCCGCTTGCCATTTTAAATGCTAGCCGAGAGGCAAAGATCGCACCAATATCTCCTAGTAATATACTCTTGGTTATCATTCCACCAACAAACCTGGCAACTTTAGCTTCGAGAAGTTTTTTCCTTTGATTTCCATCTAGCTTATCAAAATACTCATTCAAAACCACTCTAAGTATTTTCTCAATGGATTCTCTATTAACTAACCCTGATTTGACTAACTCAGCAAATCTATACTTATCATTATTATTTTCATAACGATGCTCAGTATCTATAAAGTCATATCCTAAATAGTAAAAATCCACTGGGAGATCTATTAAACCTTGAGTTAACTCAACTAGCCATCCACCTTCAGCACTTTCCTCGCTGATAGCAGAAACCATATTCTTAGCTATGTCCTTTGAACTTTCCACTAGTAGACCCTTTCATCCCAGATACTGTATGATTCTGTTGAACAGGCGACATTTATCCATGTTATATCTTTATATTTAATGGATAGAATCTCCTGGGGGGTCAAATTGTTGTTATTCAATGAGTGAGGGAAGTCTGTTTTTAAACTTGCCAGTGTCGCACGCCCAAGTTTTATTTTGTAATAAAGCTCAACCCCACCATTTTCATTTGTTCGATAAAAGCTAAACAAGCAATCGAACTCTTCATTATTAGTGATACATTTAGCAAGTAATGGTGATGACTTATCAATAGGTTTTACAACGATAACTGGTTGATGATTAGTGTTATCTTGTCGTGTTATCATATGCTGGAAATTGTATACAAGTATTTCATCTTTATGCGCATTTTGAAATTTATTCCCTATTGACTCCTTGGTATTACAACCAGCAGAGATAAGCCCCTGAACTTTGCCTTTTAGAGAGAGGTAAATCAAGCTTGACATTTAATTTCCTTATTGAATTTTATTTCTATAAAATGAAAAAATGAATGATATTAATATAAAAAAACGGGTTTCTCATAACACTAAACACACCAATATAACCATGATAACTTCCACTAAATATTATTTCAACTTCATTGAAATCAAACAAGTAAGCTCAGCCACCTGGACAGCCTTAAACTGGATGAGTGATAACAACGAGCTCTATTTGGCAGGGGGAGTAGTTGATGCAAAGCGGCCCAACCCGGGAACCACTGACAATAGGAGTGATTCACAGTCAGGTGGCAATTCTCGTTCATCAAGAGAAAACTCTGTCGTCGTGAAAAATAAAAACTGAGAATATCCAAGTAGAATATTCTCGGCCAATAGATAACATTAATATACAACCAACTTCCCATTAGGCCAATCACCTACCCAACCACAAGGCATATGACCAGACTCATAAATAGATATAAGTTTATTAAAGAATAATTCTCTCTTTAATTTTTTACTATAAAAACCCTCAATTAAATAATGGACAACATCCCACTCCAAACATTGGTGCAATAGTATATTATCAAAATCATTCAGATGAGGAAGTTTAGGCTTTATGTTTTTTTCAAAAAATAGCTTTGCCTCTTTAGCCACATCATTCCACTCTTGAAATATAACAGTATGCTTAGCCGCTATATATCCTGATATTTCATTCGACTCCTCCAGAGTGACATTTTCCCACTCTGGTTCAGCTAAATAATAACCTGCCTCACTTGCAGATATTGCCAATACAACATCAGGCATGACAAATTTTTTACCGATTTCTAAAAACCAATTAATTTTTAAGAGCCTATCAACTGCTAACTGAGATATTTTCATGGTTTCACCTGATTTATTCTTCCTGGTATCCTAGGTACGTTTTGCACTCCTAGTAAACCATCTTGAAGTCTATTCTAGATACTACTTCTGACAGCTTGGTTACTTGATGATCTGGCAGACCAGCAGCCTCTAGTGAGTGTTTTAGAGCTTGTGTGTACTGAAGATTATTCGGGAGTTGCCCATGTAATTCTCCGCCACGTCTATATTGATTCCAGAACTGTTCAAGAGATCTATGTGCCTCATAGTGTGGCGTACCTGGCTGAGTAAAGGCATTACCTTCTAATTTAATAGCAGCACCACTACCCCTTGGAATCACATCACGGAATGCAGCATCTAGGTTCAAATGGTGAGATTGTCCCGGACGCGTGTCATTTTTCAGTGTTCCATGCGGCCCCAAAAATAGCATTATCTGTATTTCCTACAGGAGGGCACGTCACCAACCCCAGCGGATCTATCCAGCTATTCGGATTCGGAACGTAAGCATAAGGATTATCGCCCCCCGCCAGACCTATCGGGTCCGAGCATAAGTACTGCCCGGTATCCACATCATAATAGCGAAAGCAGTTATTATACAACCCAGATTCAGCATACTGACCAGTAACCCATAGATTACCAAGTCAGCATACTGCAATCCTCCAGAAAGGTTTTCTTATTTAAGGTAATTTCTTTTTAATTTCTATCATTGATATCATACCTATTGTCAATGCAATACTGGTCGAATGCCTTATCTGCATCAACTAATTTTATACCTTTTATTTTTTCCTTTTCTATCTCTATAGCGAAATTTTCAGAAACAAAGATATACCCCCCTAATAGGGTTTTGCGTATGGAGAAAAAATCATAGTCACTTGCTTGGTGATTAAAAACCAGCTTATAAGGAACGATGTCACCAAAACGGTCCTCTTCCAACTCTGAAAGCCCGAAATTCACTAAATCATCACCCCCAATAAAATACATATAGTTCAAATCATCTCTCAATATATCACCATTTTTTATAGATGTGGCAGATAGCTTCTTTGATATATACTGACTTGAAGATTTGCTATTAAATACTCTCAATAAAGAATTAGATAGGATATGGGATTTGTTATGATTATAATATTCAAACCTTAATGCACCAATATCCTTATTACAAAGAAGAAATAACTCACTAGGACAATTTTCATCTGCTAGGCAATGAGGAAATGAGTATTGTGAGCCTTCATACTCCCAATGTTCACTCACTTGTTTTTTTACATCAACAATCGCATGAAGATATTTTGGTACGACTGAAGATGAGTAATCGTTCATAAGTACATAATACTTCATTTCCCCCTCCATACAAATTCTACTTGAATCAGTTTTCTAACTCAAAAAACCACTCAATAAAAGTATTAAAATCCTTCCATTGCGGGGTGATACGTCCTTCGTAAAACTCAGTAATACTTTTACCTAACTCAACATTTAACACCTCATGTGTATTCCTATTATAATAAAAACCATACCCACCCTCAAAACTGTCTAATGGAATATACTCTTTTGGCAAATGTAATGCCTCATGTGTTCTTTTAATATCCAACATGTAATTAGAGTTAATAATAAACCAACAAATTTGATAAATCTCACGCTTTCCACTATAAAACGTAGGGCCATCTTCTACGTGTAAATAGAATTTTGCAAAATCAGTATCTAAGTCAATATTTAGCCCCAATAAAGCATTTTCATAGTCTTTAGTTGTATCATCAAACCACCACCCACGACTTTTACAATATTCTTTAATTCTTTCGGAACCCATATCATCCCCCACATGTACTATTAGCACGCCTGCTATTTACTTCAGCCTCTGCACGTTGTTTCCAGTAGGCTTCTCGATCAATATCAAACAAAGAGCGATCAACAGGATTCTCAGGATGAGCATTCGGTAAATGCGGATGAAGAGCATTGCTACCGTAGTATCGCTGATGTGTATCTGCTGATAGTTCAAATAATGAACCTTTTCCGTCTTGCTTAGAATGGTGAAGATTCACTATTGAGTATTCGCCATTCTTGACAACCATTGGGCTTCTACCTTCCTCCAAAACTAGCTGAAGGTTTGTTTTTACACCATTTCTGGTATTTATAGGTAAATCCCAATCAATGTTTTGCTGATAAACAGTATGTGTATTACCTGATGGTGCATTGAAAACTGACGGTGTAAAGAAACCAGATAAACC
The DNA here is from genome assembly GCF_055790845.1 of Serratia sp. YWN4. Classification (NCBI taxonomy): domain Bacteria; kingdom Pseudomonadati; phylum Pseudomonadota; class Gammaproteobacteria; order Enterobacterales; family Yersiniaceae; genus Serratia; species Serratia sp. YWN4. The sequence goes on along the minus strand of NZ_CM147696.1, from coordinate 983,519 downwards.
AAGTGGATCTATCCATCCCAGCGGATTATGTACATATCCGTATGGATTTACTCCCCCGGGAATAGCCTGTAAAATCCAAAGAGGATCTTACAGGCTTTTATTAATTATGCATCAGGATGCATCAACTATTGATTCAACAAATGACTTAAATGAATCCCACACACCAAAAACTTCAGCCTCTTCATGTAAGACATAAAAATACACCTTACCAAAATCAACTTTCCTCAAAGAGATAGAATAGATACCAGAACCAGGATCATAGGCAAAAGGTAACATTTCATGCTTACTGAAACCATCGGGCAATGACTCATCTTCAAAATCATTAAACGACTCAATAATTTCAGGTATGGAATAAAATGAATTGATTGGGTAAAGGTTTTTATCGTCATGTACAAATGATGGTTGAGGCTGACCACCATTATATTTTTTATAAACATGCTTCATTTCACTTGGCAAGTTAGAACCGATAATTCTTTCCAGGTTGATAATTTCATCATCGGTCGCCGGTGGTAAGAAATCAATAAAGTTAAGTTCACTCATAATATCACCATGTTTTAAAAATATAACTTATGCCAGTATGCGCCTTGTATTGACTAACCCCACCAACATGTGGAATTCCGCTGTGAGCCTTCTGTTGAACCAATTGCATAGTACCCGTATTTGTTGCCGGATTATAATCATCCAAGTGATGCCACACATAACCTTTAGGTGTAGATTTTTGCCCTAACGCCGCCATACTAGCTTGTTCGAAATCTTTATGATAATTACCTGTATATTCGATTGTTTGGATTGGATTTACTCCGTCCTTGGAATACAAGGCATTACTTGCAGAGTAATCTAAACCGCCATTTTTTGTGGGCTCTACTCCAGTGAATCCTCTTTCTTTCAGTTTTGCAATTGGGCATGTAGCTAGCCCCAGCGGATCTATCCAGCTATTCGGATTATGCACATAACTGTACGGATTCGTCCCCCCCGCCAGCCCTATCGGGTCTGGAGCTAGATAACATCCCTCTCGCGAATCATACTACCAGCTCAGGTAATACAACACCGCCAGAAATACATCATACTCAAGGCTCTTAATCACGCTACCGCCTTACCTTGATAATTTTTATCTGTATAAAATCATTTTAAATCAAATGGTAACGTAAATACAAACTGATTGAAGTATACCCCCCAATGAAAGCGTAGACTGGATATGGGATGACATAGCTATATCTGACCGGACAACCGCTGATAATCAACGTGATGCCCGGCAGAGTGGTGATTCTCAATCAGCGTAATGCCCGGCAAGGTGGTGATTAAATCCGTAACCATATAAAAATATAACTATAGTAGATAAAAGTCGGAGGGTTGAAAGCAACAACACTCCGACTCTAATACATCTAATATCATCGATCACTATAGACACTGATGACTTCTTTAGTCCTTAAATCTATATCTACGTTTATTCCACCAACCTCATATGAAGATACATTCATCCAGTTTTCCTCTGTTACTTCTTTAGCATAAAAACTTATAGTATAAAATTTCACATTATCCCTTTCATGCACTAAGTCATCAAAGGATATATGAAAATTCTCCACATCATACTTTCCTGAAGTAACAAATTCGCTATTTTTAGCCGCGCTAATAGCCTTAAATAAGAACGGAGTAAATTTACCATCAAGTCTAATTAAGGTTGTCATCCCCCCCCCCCTGATTATAAAGGTGTAGCATCGCCAGCACCACCAACACTACCGAAAATCTTCCAAAACACACCACTAGGAGTACCAAGATAGTCTGTGTAACCTGGGAATGTAGTATTGGCACCATTATGTATTCTTATATCAGCAGGTGAGAAGATATCACTATTGTGAACATCTCCAGCTTTATTGGTCCGATTAAAACCAGCATCAGAGTAATCACCATGCGTATGATATTGACCAACAGGTGTAGAACCTTTAGGCAACCCTCCCATAGAGTCTTTAAATGTTGGAGCTGTTCTACCTGTACCTATTCGACCTCGTGTATAACCATAAGTACCATCTTTTGCTCTAAATATAATCCCACCATATTCTCTGTTTTTGAAAATAGACATTGGATTATATTTATTAAGCGCGGCCTTCCCGGCATCATCTGCACTTGAAAAACCAGTCCCACACTTTCTTAACCCAAGCGGATCTATCCAACTATTAGGGTTATGCACATAACTATACGGATTCCCCCCCCCCCCCCCCGCCAGCCCTATCGGGTCAGGAGATAGATGGCATCCCTCAAGCGCATCATACTATCAGTTCAGATAGTACACTTCCGCTAGGGGCGCATCATACTCAAGAGTCTTAATCACGCTACCGCCCTACATTGATAGTTTTATCTGAATAAAATCATTGTAAATCAAATGGTAATGTAAAAACAGCCAGGGGATTTTAGAGCCCCCCGGCAGGGTTAAATCATAAATAAAAAATCATCCTATCTGATCCTTTATCTTTCTTACCTCAGGAGTTAATGCGAAACAATCTTCTAGCAATTCTCCATCTAATGACCAATAGTCAATAAGTTGAAAGTGTAATTGATAATTCTTTAGAAGTAGTCCTAATACATCAGTAACCAGCTCATCATTACTACTCACCCCCTGAGTTAGCAGGTCATTAACAACATCAAGCATTAATGTCATTAATATGTCCCCACCAGACTCAGAGTAACAACCTTTTGAATATGCAATGATATACTTATTCAGCCATTCTTTTGTCCGATATTTTTCTGGTAATTCGTACGCCCAATCCTGAGTAAAACCATCTCCTTGCGGTAGATTAAGGTCTCTACATATATGCTCTATATCACTCACTTTTCGTCCTTTTAATTTAATTAGGATGCGAAGAACTATATGGAAATGATGTTCTGACAGAACCATTCGGCTTAACAACCACTCTCGCCATATCAGGAACAACTTCTGTTCCATCGGGGAGATAACCCCTGCCTTGCACAGTCGCTGGTAATGGAACATCGTGAACACCTGGCCCCATTTTAGCTGTATCGGCTATAAAGCTAGCAGCAGCATTATCGTCAAGATATTGACCTACTTGATGACCTTTATTCCTTGCACGATCAGTCAATTGATTTGGTTTTAGCTTTTGTCCATGTTCAGTGAATGTATGACCATATGTTGGTGTACTCTTCGGATTTCCCCATTTCAGATCGCAGGCCGCTAATCCCAACGGATCTATCCATCCCAGCGGATTATGTACATATCCGTATGGATTTACTCCCCCGAGTAAACCTATCGGGTCCGAGCATAAATACTGCCCAGTATCCGCATCATAATAGCGAAAACGGTTGTAATGCAACCCGGATTCCGCATCAGCATACTGGCCTGCAAACCGCAGATTGCAGCTAACCTTATCTTCATCATTGGCGGCTTGTCCCCAAAGCTCGGCTTTCCCCCAGGTGCTCAGCCGGTTAGCCCACACCACTTTCCCCTGTTCATTAAGTAACTCACGGGGAGTACCCAGATGGTCAGCCACCACATAGTGCAACTTGCCCTTTTCATAACGGGCTACCGGAGTTAACGCACCTGGCGCATATAACCAGTGGATCCCTTGCTCATAGGCCAAGGTACCATCCGCATAGATCGGAACCTCTTCAATCAGTTGATCGCCACTCCACAGGTACTCGTAACCGGATAGTACGAGCTTGGCAGATGACAAAGGTTGCTCATCCGGCAATGATGTCTGTTGCGGGCTATCGATAACACGCAGCTTACGGATGCGCCGCCCGAAGGCATCATAGCCATAGCGCCAACGTTCACCTTTCGGTGTCATTAACTCTGTAAGTTGGTCCTGCTCATTCCAGCGGTAGCGCCATACCTGTGGCCGGAAGCCCTCTTTCAGTTCGCGTTTTTCAATCAATCTTCCGGCAGTGTCATAACGGTATTGGCTATTGCCACGGGATACCACCCGACCCGCCTGCTGGTGCTGTGTTGCTTGTTGTACGGCGGCCTCTGCCCCACGAGGCAGGTGGGAATGCAATGTCAGGTTCTGATTGGCGTCGTAGCTAAACTGCTCCTGTAACGGCAGGAAACCGCCGAAATTCGCACGCACTATCTGGTCATTGAGGTCGTATTGGTACTGTGTCTTACCCCAGCGTCCATCATCAATACCAACAACGTTATAGGCCCGGTCATACTGCCAGCTGCGGTTGATTGCGCTGCCATGCAATGCCGGTGTCATTGCGCTTTCTGGTGCCATCAATTGCTGCTGGAACAAGGCTGAGTTACGGCCAGCCGCCTGATTCGCCAACAACCCGGTCGCGGTATAGTTACAGGCCTGAATAAAACCGGCGGCGCTTTCACGCACTCTCTCACGGCCTAACCGGTCGTGCTGGAAGTTCAGTGGCTGATGGCCGGAAAGGGTCAACTGCGTCAATTCCCCTTGCATACCATAGTCGAACTCAAGCCCCAGTTCGCCGACCTGCCGGGCACGTGGCGTACCGTTCAACCTATCCCATTGATGCTTGATTTCTCGACCATTAAGCCGTTCAGCAATAAGTTGTCCAGCCTCATCGTAGTCAAACTCGACCACCGCCTCTGCATTTTCGGCCTTTAACAAACGCCCCTGTTCGTCGTAGTGGTAGCTGACCGTAGCAACCAGGGTGGAACTCACTTCACCACAGCGCCAGGTCTGTTGCGCCACGACCTGATCGCGTGGCGAATACTGCCAGCAGATCACACGTTCATCGGGATAGCGTGCCCAGATACGCCGCCCCACGGCATCATACTGATAGTGTACCGTGCGTCCGGTGAAGTCTGTTTCTGTTACCACCTGACCGGCCAGATCGCGGGTATAACGGTAAGTCTCCCCTAACGCATTGGTGACGCCATTGAGGCGGGTCAGCTTGTCATAGTGAAAGGTTAACCGCTGCCCGTCAGGGCGTACCAAACCGGTCAGTAAATCAAACCCGCCATAGTCATAACGGGTGGTTTTACCTGCACCATCGGTCATCGCCGCAATGCGTTTCTCACTGTCATAAGCGATAGCCTGTTCAACACCATCAGGCAGATAAACCTGGCTAACGCTGCCCATCGGGTTGGCATGTAGCGGGGTGTAAACATAGCGAGTCGTGTGCCCCAGTGCATCCTGGGTGTCTTGCAACCGACCAAAGATGTCCTGACTGAGCAACGTCACGCCACCATCGGGGGCAATAACCTCACAGACCTGGTGCTGAGCGTTATAACGATAGCGCCACTCAGCGCCGTTAGGCAGGATTTGGCGTACCAGCTCTCCCTGTTCACCATAACGGTATTCTTGCCGTAACCCTTGTGGGTCAACAACATGACAAAGCTGACCTTGCTCACCGTAAATAAATTGCCAGCCTTTGCCATCTGGCAACGTACTTTCAGTGACCTGCCCAAAACCGTTGTATTTATAGCGGTATGTTTCTCCAGTCGGGGCGGTAATCTCTTCCAATTCACCGAACTGATTGCGTTGAAATACCACCTTGCGCCCCAAGGCGTCTGTTTCAGAAAGCTTATTACTGAACTCCCATTCAATTAGGCGCTCACGCCCCAGCGGGTCACTTTCGCGGATCACCTGACCGTCGGTGTTATACCAGAAACGGGTACATCCTCCTTCCGCATCCTGATAGGTGGTGCAGCGAGCTACATCATCATAGAAGAAACGGTCCTGATAATGCCCGGTAGCAGTACGCGTAGACAGCACTCTACCAAGTTGGTCATAGTGAATGGAGGCATCGGTCTTGTCGGTATCATGCCAGCGGGTCATGTAACCGGCCGCGTTATACTCATGATAAAGATGAGTGAACTGGAAGGTATCGCATTCCACCAGCAGGCCGTTTTCTGCATAACGACACTTTACCAACCATTGGCGTTGAGCGGATGTCACCAGCTCTATCAGGGTTAATTGTTGTTGCTCATAACTGAGTACCAGTGAATAGCCATCACTGTGCTCGATGCAGGAAAGTTGCTGCTCATCGGTATAGAGAAAACGGATCTGATTACCAAAACGATCGCTGATGGCAGACAAACGGCGCACATTCCCGTGCTGCCTGGCAAAAGTCAGGATCTGCTGAGTTTGTCGGTTAAAAACATGCAATACACCGCTGCGTTGACCATAGAGCAGATAATGCCCTTCATGCAGATTGATGGCTTGCACCTCATCATCGTCTTGCGGTGCATCATAAGTCAGCAGAACACCTTCGTGGTTTCGGAAACGGATCACCGCCTCTTCAACAATAAGCTGTTGTGCCCAATCATCTGCCCATTTATCGCCAAAGCTGCCAGTCAAGTGACCGCTGGAACGATAGAGGCGGGTTAAATTCAGCGGCAATAGGCCCGGAATAGCAATCATCGGCCACACTTGCAGAAAATCACCCGTTGCTGCATCCACCGGCTCACCGGGTTTAGTGCATTTGTTATTGCTACATCCTTCAGCCTCAACCGATGTCTTGGGTTTTCTGTCGTTTTTTTTCCCTCTGGGGATCGGGAGATAGCTGGCAACGATAGTTACCCAGCGCAAGGCTGAGCTACGGCTGTCTTTGACTTTAAATACCTGGGCTGTTTCTTTGGTTTCAACAATGGTAGCGGCAGCACTGTTGATATTGGCATCACAGGTTGTGCGGTGCCCCAGGCGGGCAATTTGCTTGCCATTGGCATACACCGTTTTCGCCCCTTCGGCGATAACCGGCGGAGGACCTGGATGGTCACTGCACGCAATGGGGTCGCCAACACGGGCAACGGGTTTTCCCTCAAAATACACGTTAGGGGACCCCTTGACGATGTTGCCTTTATTCTCACCATACTGCCCCATTGCCGCACCTGCAGCGGCAATTCCGCCACCGACCAACCCTCCAGCGGCTGCGGCGGCTGCAACAACAACTAGCGCAGCGCCCCCGGTGGCTACCACTAAAGCTCCCACCGCGACGGCAGCAACAGCCCCTAGCAAGATCCCCCCTAATGCGCCCCAGGTACCCAGATCTTTCTTCTGGTGCGCGATAAAATCCCCTTCGCGCGCTGGCGCATCCCCCTCTGTCGCCACCTTTTTCCAACCAAGGGACTCGGCAATAGCGTTCCCTGCTTTATCACCGAGATAGCTCCCCACTTGTGCGCCAACATAGCCCGCAGCCAAACCTACAGCAAAAGGCGCTCCAGCACCTGTTGCAATCGCATAGGCCCCCATCCCAGCGGTAACCGTATTGTTAACCCCTTCACTTTCCATAAAGTTCAGGGCTTGTTCATTAAACGACTCAGCGCCACCCTCATTGGTATTAGGGGGGCTTGCCGCGCGCTGTTGTCCCATAACTTCCTGACGAACAGCCGAACTCCCCCCAGCAGCACCTGCACCCGTCCATACGCTTTGTGCAACACTCATCGCTCCCTCCCATTACGCTGCTGCTGGTTCCCGCAATTGAAATGTGCTCATCAACATCCCGATTTGCTGCCGTTGTTCATCTGTCATGTTTCCAGGAACTGTGGCAGTGAAAACCAATACTTTAGGATTGAGATCAAGCAGCATCATCAGTTGGTGAATCGGCCCTTGCGGGGATGACCAGCTAAATTCAGAGGTCACCGTATCTCGCGCGTTTTGCGCCCCAATGTCCTGATTGATTTGTTGATAATCTTTCAACTGTTTTGACAGGCTGGAAATCTCACGCTCAGCAAATTGGCTGAACGACATTCCCCATGGGATCACATCTCTGGAAATAGTAAAACTGATACCACTCTGATCATTATCCGCAGCGCTAAGCACCAAGACACTAAGATCTCGCCAGGCGGTAGGTAACTCAATAGCGCCTTCGTTAAATTGGAAAAGGGAAAGTGAACTCATATCAGCCATGATATATTCCTAAATCATTTATACTCGTCATACTTTAAGTTACATATACGTTGTCTGCTCTTGTTCCCCCAGAAACATAATTACCTATTCTTCTGGGGCTTCACAAGCCTGCCACACTCCTGTACCTCAAGCTATTTAGAGTACAATTGCTGGCCTTTGACATAGGTTACATAATTTAATGCTGCTCAATATTGAATATGACACTACGTAAACAATCGGGATTTCTCTCTGCAAAACCGAAAGCCAACTTCAAGTGATTGGCGTCTTTGCTGGTTGAATAGCTGGTTTCTTCTTCCAATGAACGCCCACGAGGAACATCTGTAATAGTCAGTTCAGGATAATGTAACTTTAATTCACTCAGGTTGATACATTGACCTGAGATTTTCAAAACCAACATAAATGGAACTTGAGAACTATTTTTATTGAATATTTTTGCTTCAATTTTTTCAATATTGACTTGATCTTTCAGTATAAAGCCTTTGCTTTGGTAAACCGAAAAGTTTTCATTCTCTGTCGCCTTGACAAAAGAAGAGTAAAATGGCGGCGTGAGCTGTGTTATTCCTTTAGGTAATTGAACCTTAACATCTTGAATAAAACTCCAAAGGCTGATTGTATTCATCTGTTCACTCCGAATTGCGTGACATGGAAAAAGTGTTAAAAACAGTAAAGGCAGAACACTATTTTTTAGCAGGGTAGTTCTTGTCATACCAGCCACCATAGTAATCTTCATACGATTGATTAGTTGTAGATGTTTTCTCACCTTTGCCAAAAACTCTACCAATAGTTTCACGTGCTTTCTTTGAATCACTATCCTTCAGATAATTGTCATAAACAGCATTGTAGGCTGGTTGATTGGCACTGTTGCCCGCAATACCGATATCAGAGCCACCATTTTTCAGTATCTCTCTTCTCACCTCAACATTTTTTAGCGTTGCTGCCCCCTCGTCAGATAACGTGCTATTCAAGTACGCATCTCGAGATGAAACATCATATCTAGGTGTATACAAAGCATGACCTGCTTCATGAGACAATGTTTGCGTAAAACTTTCAGGATTGGCCAACTCATTACGATCAATCACGATTTCTTTCTGCTCTCTCAATGCAAAACTACCTTTTCCTGCTTCACCTGATTTTACTGTCCATCCATTACCTTCAAGTGTTTTTAAATCTTTCGTCAACGTAGGCGATTTTGCGATGAGATTATTAACTTTAGGTGTAAAAGGAGAACTCTTTGGAGCCCCTGTAGCACTTGTTGTAGCACCAGAAGAAGGGGCCGAGAGGCTTGTTGCAATAGCAGGGGCTGCAGCATCAGAGGGGCTTGTTGATGTTCCGCCCTCTACTCCACCTTTATTCAAATGAACAACTGCACCATCAACGTATATTCCACCGGCATCCAACTGTATGCATGAACTACCAAAGGTAATTTTTATGCTGCTGGTTGTCATCTTTATTTCACCTGCCCCCACCTTCAGCGTAATGTCATCAGAGGCTTCATAAAGCTGCGTTCCTGGGCCGCTTTTGCCCGCATTGGCTTTGACCTGAACCATGTTGGCGCTCGTGCTCCGCAGGGTACAAATGTCTTCAGACAAGCCACCTTGCTTCACTGTTTTGGCTTCGTTGCCCGCGAGAATATTGAGCGTCCGGTTACCCGACTCAACGGTAAGGGACTGATCGTTTTTGACAATCGTGCTCATATCCTTCTGCGCATGCATAAACAGCCCTTCGCCCCCCTTGGCATCTTCAAACCGCAGTTCGTTGTAGCCTTCCCCTTTATGGGTCTTGGAGCGGAACGCCATCTGGGTCTTCGCCGCAGGCAGGCCGATAGAGGGCAGGTTATTGGCGTGATAGGTGCGCCCGGTCACGATCGGTTGGTCCGGGTCGCCATGCAGGAAATCCACCACCACTTCCTGGCCGATACGCGGGATGGCAACCATCCCCCAGCCTTGGCCCGCCCAGGGTTGGGTGACGCGGATCCAGCACGAACTGTTGTCGTTACTTTTGCCGTAGCGATCCCACAGGAATTGCAGGCGGACGCGGCCAAACTCGTCGCAATAGATTTCCTCCCCCGGTGGCCCTACCACCATGGCGATCTGCGGGCCATCCATAACCGGTTTCGGCAACGGAGTAGGTCGCCAGGTCTGCGTGTGCGGAATAAAGCTGAACTGGTTGGTCAAATACGTGCCCTGCCCGCCCGACTCCTGCTCCAGCGCCTGTGGCTGCTGACCGTTATGCTGAATGCCTAACAGTTGCCACGGATGGTTCAGATCGCCACGCGGGTGGTTGGTCAAAGTGAAAAGTTGCCCGGGTTGCAGGGTAAAATCATTACTCTGGCCTTGCCCCAGATTGGCGTCATTACGCAGCGCTTCCAGACGATAGCGGGTGAAATCCTGACCATGCTGTTCGTCTTTGAAACGCCCGGGGAAGTCAAAGTGTTCGTAATCGGGGCGCTGGTTTTGCAACTCTCCAGATTGCTCACTGAAGGCCGCCGCCCAGTTCGGGTTTTTAAAGGTGTAATCTTTCAACTGCACCATCGCGGGGCGTACCTGTGCGCTGCGGGTAAAGGTAGTCACACACAGCTCTTGTGCCTGCGCTGCTACGTTGGGGTTATACGGCAGCGTTGCCCCTTTCGGCAAAGAGCCCACATCATCGGCATACACCACGGTGTTCTTACCCGCGCTGAATTCGAAGTAGTAGAAAATGCCCTCCTCGGCCGTCAGGCGTTGGATAAAGTCAAAATCCGACTCCTGATATTGCACACAGAACTCGCGTGCCGGGTGCGGATTACGCAGACCAAAGGCAAAATCGTTAATGCCATTTTCTTTCAACAAAGTGGTAATGATGCTTTCAATCGATTCTTGCTGAAAGATTCGGGAGTTACGCCGCAAACTGGTACGCCACAAGGCAGGACGGATCACCATGCTATAGCGGGTTTGATGGAAACCGGTATCACCCTGTTGAAAGCTGGCTACCATGCCGGTCACGCTGCGTTGCAGCACGCCTTCCCGCCAGATAAACAGCGTGGCATCTTCATCCAGCACCGCCGCAAAGTCGACGGCCGGATCGGCGCTGGCCAGGTTCACATTCAGCACAAAGGGGGAGGAAAGTGTTTCAGTCAAACCAAAATCCACGACCACGAAAGTCTGTGGCGGCAAGCCTGCTGAGGTTAACGTGAACTGTAGGCCGCTGGGTTGAGCGCCACCCAGAATGGCACTGGCAGCCGAAGCCGCCGCACCCGATGCGCTACTACCTGCCACAAAGCTGCCAGGGCTAGTTCCACCCGTTATTGCCTTGGCGCTGGTGTTCATGGCACTTTTCGCTAGCCCCGTAGCTTGGTTAATCTGCTGGCCAGTTTTGCCGCCAACGGCGTTACCTATCCCACCTGTCAGCAACTGGTCTTTCGCCTTCAGGGCGGTTTTAGCCACGTCAGCGACCTGGCTGATGCGTTTACCGGCGGCTCCACCCACTGCGCCACCTACACCTCCAGCCACTTCAGCAACCAGGTCACCACTCAACGAGGGCGCTGCGTCGGGGGCGACAGTATTCTTCGGCTGTACGCCCACCTTGGCGTTGGCCTTTTTATCATCTGCAAACATAGCTTCTCCTTCCTGGATGTTAACGCACAGCGTCTGCCTGCAGCGTTAATTGGTGATAACGGCTGAGTAACGCATTCCAACGTTCGTCTATCTGCTTCAACAGCACCGGGGAGGCGGGCTGATGGTTATCCACTGCCACAGACAATTGACGCAGTAATTCTTCCAACGGCACTTCACGGTTCAGTTCGGTCTGCATCTGATAAACCGCCGTTTTCAGATACGAAATCGTCAGGCTGCCGCGTATCTGCTCCTGTTCAAGCAGCTTCGACGACAAGGCCTGTAATCGCTGCTGCAACTGGAAGTAACTGCTATCGGCCACACCGTTGCCGACTCGCGCCTGCAATAGCCGCTCCCAGCGCTGGCTTTCCGCTACCTGATTCGAGTCTGTCGGCCAGAGTTGGCGAGCCATTGCTACCGAAAGATCGGCAGTACGTAACCCTGCCAAAGGTGAAAGATTTTCCAGGTTGTTCAGTTGCTGGCGGTAAGTCGCCACATTGGGCTGAGCCAGCCATAACTGCACTGCACCTTCCGGTTTCGCCGCCAGCGCCGCCAACTGCTGTTGCATCGGTTTGATATACACAACGTAGGCCACCGCCACCAGCAGCAGGCTGAACAAGACGCCTACACCAAAACCCCAGGTCATCGAGAAACGTTTTGCGGCCACTGGTGCCATAAACCGCACCTCAACATTCGGCTGAGGTTGGGACTCGGGCGGTTCTTCCCGCAGGGGTTGAGGGTCGAGATTGGGTAATGTGGTGCGGATCGGTTCCGTCTCTGGAACAGATAAATACACCATCGATGGCATCTTCAGGGGCACAGAAGGAGGTTGCTTCGCGGCCTCATTGGCAGCCTCAAGCCTTTTCGCCGTGTTCTGCATGAAATACAGCAAGTTTTCAATACGCGGTACGCGCTTTAATTCAACCTGCTGCAGCTTGTCGCAAAGCAGTTGCAACGCCCGTTCAGCTCGATACACCAGCCGCAGATCGTCACTGTCAACATCCTGTTGCCGCAGCAGGTTACCCACACGGGCATTGAACCATTCCAATATCTCCGAACGGGCCTGCGGTTGCTCGGGCCACAGTTGCCCCCACTGGCTGACCACCATGCCAGAAATCAGCTCACAGCCTTCGGTAAAACCCGCCAGCCCATGCTTTTGGGTGCGCGCCAGGGTGTAATACACCGCCGTTTGCAAGTCCACGCCGTTGGTGCGAAACAGCGTCAATGCCAGCGACTCAATCAACCGCCAGTTCACCTCTGGCCGTGCCGGGTGATTGATTTTATTAATTTCTTCACGCAGGGCACTGAACTCCGGCCAACGCCGAGGATCGCTACCCGTTTGAATGACAATATCTTCTGAGGTTTCGCTCATGCACACTCATCCTTTGCACGCCTCTCTCACGTGCATGTGAGAGAGGCGGTGTAACAACAATTAATACAGCGTGTCGGGCAACGTGAACTTACTGAACAGACCGCCCGCGAACGGGTTATCAGACTCATCCACATAGATACGATAAGTCATCTCACCGCCATCCACTTTGAAACGAACGTCGAACGAATTGGTGCCCACGTTAGTCAGTTCACCAGCGTTGATCAGCCGCAGTTGTGCCCACGGGCCGCTGAAACTGATAGAGCGCGGTGATTTATCGTTCTCATCCGGGACCAATGTCACCTTGCTTTCCACCCCGGCACGCATGGAGTTTGGCCAGACCAGATGCACGGTGTTGTTGTTGCCATGCGTATAGTCCAGCAATTGCCCATCGAGGTTCAGCACGCTACGGCGTTTATTGCCACTCAACATCACCGGTTCAATCGCAAATTGCGTCCCCAGGCCATTTTGTGCCGAGAAGAAGGTGTCACGGATCCGTTGGGCTTGTGCCAGTTGCTGAAGCACATCTGGCCGGATCAGCAATTGACCATCATCACCGCTACTCAGGTTGTTCTCGACGAAAGGTTTCAGGTTTTGCTGATAGAAGGCATCAAGCGTGCCCTGCGGCTTAAAGAAGCGCTCGAACTCGCTTAATGGGACATCCTGCTTCGCGTTAGGGTCAAACGGATAACGGCCTGCCAGATAGGTTTGATACTGTTTAACCACAGTTTCATTCCACTCAACCTCCAACGAGCGCACCGCCTCCATCATCACCACTCGCCAGGCTTGTTCAGCCAGATCGCTTACCCAGCGGTTGAGTGGTTCTGGCAGCCCCTTGGCCATCTGCTGAACTTCAAAGATCGGATCGCTGTTGTTTTGATCCAGACGTAACTGAACCGCTTTCATCGCCGCTTTGCCAGGAGTCGGTGAGTTCTGGATCGCCAGCAGGTAACGGTGCAGATTGGTCAGCTTTTGGTAAACGTTTTGCAGCACGCTGTCTTTATCGCTGTTCTCTGCCAACACGCCGGTTTGTGGCGCAAACTCGCGGTTAATACGTGCCAGTAGCTGGTAGTCAGTTTTTTGCAGCAATGTATCGCGATCTTTACCTGTGAGTGCATCCGGCGTGAGCGGTGAGCGCGTATTATCACTCAGCGTACGCAGTACCCGGCGGAAAGGTTGATCGCCATTGACCACCTGCTCGATCGCACTGATGGCCTGAGGTAAATCATTCAACTCACTCACGGAGAGGTTGCTGATAGCGGCGCGCCAGGTGGCAATATAGTCACCAATGTACTGTTCGGTGACCTGCCGTTGGATCTCCTTACGGTCAGCCTCGCTGTACTCGACATTCTTGGTGAGATTCAATACCCAACTGTCCATCACCGTCAGATCAACCAATTGGTCGTTCTGTTTGGCAAAGTAGTTCTGCAAACCGTTACGCGTCAGGAATTGTGGGATCACCAACAAGCGATCGTCGTTGGCAACAAACACCTCATCAAAGCTTGCGCCTACCTGGTCACGCAGATCGAGTGCCGGTGGCAACGCATCCTGAGCCTTGATCCGCAGGTTCTGATAGACCCGTTGATAAATGGACAGCTTGCTCAGCTCTTGCTGCGCCAACTGGATCGGCTTGAGATAAGGCACGAAACTCTTGATGGCATACTGGTCGCCACTTGCCCGTGCCGCATGCCAGTCAGTATGTTTCAGCGCATAATCGAGATGGCCCATCAGTTGCTGCTGCAACTCACGTTGGCCATTGAACTGCTCACTCCAGCGGTTACTCATATATTGTTCCACCAGGGGAATATTGCGACCGCTGCCATCTTCCAACATACGCATCACCCGCAGGATCTCGAGTTTTTCCTCACTGCCCTTCGGTGCTGCATTCAACTGCTCTAACAGGCCACTCATCAGCGCGGGTACGAAGCGTTGCTGCAGAAGTTGCAGGTAAGTGCTTTCGACATAAGGGCCGATATTACCGCCCTGATATAACCCCATATCCGCCAGCAGCGTATTTCTGTCATGATAATTACCGTAAGCCAGGGTGGCGTCACGGATCGGATTCAGCAGCGGCAGTTGTAGGTTGCCGTAACGATCATCACCCTTTGGCGTCGGGATTGAGAGGAAGGTTTTTGCCTGGGTTAACACTTCTTGCCCGGCACGGTAGTTAACCTGGTAGTAATAATGCCAGTAACCCCATAAGACCAACGCAACAACCGCACCTACGCTGGAGAAAACGAACATACTTTTTCTGGAGCTGCGTAACCAAATACCGTTTTCACCTGCCAGGTTAGGTTCGGCGAACAGAACCTGATTAAACAGATCCTTGGTGAAATAAGGTGCGGTATCGGCCACCGGCCAGGTGGGGAAAGCCTGTGGTGCCAAATGGTATTGCACCGCAGCTGACTGGGTAAACACATCATCCATCTGCCCACGCTGTTGAGCAGAAGTGAGATAAACCCCGCGCAACAGGAGTTGGGCGTGATCGCCGCTATACAGAATGCCTTCCAGCAGTGAGATGACATAATCCTGCAGGCCTTGCATCTGGCGGGTAAAGCTGAACAGTTGGCTACGCTGCCCGGCATCGACACTATTAAGCATCATATCCGGCATCGCACCGTTCAATTGCGTGATCCATTGCTGCCAGAACTGCTGTAGCTCTTTACGCCAAACCTCGGCATCGGCACTATTCAGGCTGAATGTCACCCCTAGCACCGCTTCTCGCTGCGCCTTATCCAGCGCTTGATACATGGCCTCAAAGCCGTATAACAAATCCAGTTTGGTGAAAACTACATACAGCGGTATCTGGCTGTGTGCGCTTAAGCGCACCTCTTGCAAACGCTGGTGAATATCAGCGACTGTGTTTTCACGCTGGGCTTTATTCGCCGTTATCAGTTGATGGAGATCGACGGTGAGGATAATCCCGTTGAGTGGCTGACGCTTGCGGTGCTCCACCAACCAGGACAATAAGCTCTGCCATAAACGGCTATTAAGCGATGCCTTACCCACTATCGGCGTAGTAGGTTGCTCTATCAGCTCACCTGCGGGATCAATAATGACGGCCTGCTCACCCAGCCAACAACGAACACGCAAGTCAGCAGTATCAATCGCCTCAGAACCCGTTATCTCAGTGAGCTTATAACCTTCTTTGATTAACGTACTTTTACCGCTATTGCGTGTACCAATCACCATATACCACGGCAATCGGTACAGAGAGGACGGGGTATTCAAGTGCCGTTGTAGCTGGGACTTCCAGGCATCCAGATACTGATTCTGCTGTTCAATATCCGCGAGGATCGGATCATCAACCTGTGTTTTGGCCTGCAACTGAAGTTTTTCCAGTTGTTGTAAACGCTTCACCACCTTCAAGCTCAGCCAGCAAACCGCCACCAGCACAAAAACTGCGGTCACCAGCCAACGGCTCAGCAAGGTTTCAAACGGATGGTTACCTTTCCACTGCCACTCAGGACCGTATATCCACACCCAGATTAATGCCACGCAGGCCAAAAGAGCCAATACCACAGGGACCGACGCTCTCAGGCGCGGAATGGCTGGCTTGGCGATACGAATAAAAGACGGCAATTTCATGCGTTAATACTCCTGTTCCATTCCCTGGCTATCATGGTGTGAACTGCCGCTGTTTTTCTGTCAGCAAAGCCATCAACGTGGGCTCCCATTCGCTTAACCGCAATTGCTGCCCCATCTGTAATAAGCTGTGGTATTGCTGCTGCGCCAACGCGGTAAGTCCTGCTTTCTCGAGCAGTTGCGCACTGAGCAATTGGTTGTAAAAGCGATCTCTGGGTTCGGATTGCTGTTGTTGCTGGTTGAGAGTCTGTAACGCGGCTTCCAGCCCTTGCTGTTGATAGCATTGCCAAATTTCATCCTGTTCAAGAGTAGTGCCTCCCCCCTGATGCCCTGCATCCTGCTGTAGCCAGCTTGCAGATTCAGAAGAGAGGAATGGCGTCATGTCGGTAAAGAAGAGCGTTCTTAATGCCGGTATTCGCTCTAAAAAAGCGCTGAGTTCATCACGGATGGCTTGTGCAACGGCGTCATAGCCCAGCTTGCTGGCGATCTGGGCCGAGAGTGCGTGCCCATCCAGCCAGTACGGGGCTAACGTCAGGCTCTGTTCCACCTGCTGCCACAGAGACAAATCGGCATTGCTCATGCGCGCCAGATAATCTGCTGTGCGATCGGCAGAGACAGCCGCCAGCGGAGTACGACCATCTGCCTGCGCCATCGGCGGTGCCGTCAAGGTTCCCCAAACCGCGTGGCGACGCACACGAAAACCCACCGCCGCCTCTGGCTGAAGCTCGCACAGCATATCGGCCATTTTCAGTAACGTTTGACGCCAGGCTTTGTCATTGGAATTGTCGATCGTCAAGCTGGGGCTGATCTTCGGTGTGGAAACGGTTCCCCCTGTGGTGTTTGCCTGAGGAACTTTTTCAGCCTGCGCCACCGCCTCAACGAGGCGCTCGGGTTTACGCGCATAGCTGATACGTAGCCCATCCACCTCTTTTGCCAGAGCGGGTTCACTGCCATGCCAGACTTGCGCTAAATGAGCCAACAAGCCCTGCATATTCTCGCGTTGAGCATCACTGGCTTTCTGGCTGAAACTGCTGCTGGCGCTGTCAAAACGCTTCAGAATTTGTTGGGCAAAACGCCGTTTATGCAGCAAATTCTGTGGCCATGCGCTGGCCCAAAAGTGCTGCACATAGTTGGCTAACAACGAAATAGCCAACATCAACTCGTCGGGTTCACCGGCGTGTTGTAAGGTACGCAGCAAATGCACCATCAGGCGGAAGTCTTTGCTTTTCTGGGAAAGCAACGCTATCGCTTGTTGCTGGATGTCATCAATATTCAGTGTGGAATGGGCCAATGAACCCAACTTAACCATCTGGCCATCAATGAATTCCCATTGCGGATCGTCATCAGCCAGCGCCAGCCCGATCTGCTCAGGAGCTAGCGGTGCCAGCAGTAACTCATGCCAGGGATGTTGTGAGGTAATATCCATAGACTTCACCAGTGGCACGCGTTGCGCAGCGGTTTCAACACCTGCGTCAACTGAGAAATGTTAAACGTCAGGCGCGGAACGCCACCGGTTGAGCCGTTAATCGTCAACGTTTGTGCTGACATCAACCGTTTAATCTCATCAATACCGGCCAAACCACGGCTGGACTCCAGCAAATAGCCGTTCTCACGCAAGAACCACTGCACATCAAAACGATCGTTATCAGCGGTTAGCGTCACTGAGCCATCTCTTTGGGGAGCAACCAGCGCGATCTGCAAGCGCGTAATATTATCGATACAACTCAACATCAGCACGGGCCTGGGCGGCGGCACGCCAATCGCGGGCGTTGTCAGTACCACCACCGGGTTTTCTCCTTGCCCTTCAGTTACCAGGAAGGTTGTTGAATGGTCAGTGCGCCCCTTTTCCTGATCCATGGCGCGCTGCCAGGCAGGGCCTGCATTAACCAAATTGTTCTTCTCTCCGGCAATTTCAGATAACGCATTGTCATAACAGTCCAGACGCACCAGCGGCGAGGCTTCATTACGGCAGCCCATCACCAACGCCAATTTATGGGCATCGCCTTCAGTGGGAGAATCAGGCGTCCCTGTCGCCCAAAGGAGCGCAGAGTGACTGCCGGAAAACAGCAACGAACCGATCAATAACCACGTATTCATAGCTAGCACCTATATTTCGCTAATTTGTAAGCCAAGGTGCGTGGCGCAATACCCAAGCTGGCAGCGATACGGTTTTTATCCTTACCGTACAGGCGCTGGCGCTGCGTCAATACGGCACATTCGAAGGCTTCCACGGCTTCCGTCAGGTCGTCTATCTTGCTGTAGTCATGGGATAGCCCCGGCAACGCATGCATATCAGACGTGCTAAGCGAGACCAGTAACTCGTCCAGTTGCTTTTCGCGCTGCTGTTGAGCTTTAAACACCGAGCGGATCTGGCTCAATTGCGATCTCAGGTGATCCATCTCTTGCAGCTTGTTGAGGCGATGCTGAAAGACCTGACAATAAATACCAAACATGCCGCGAGTATCGGCAAAACGCGCAATGTTTTCGGCAAAAACCGCAATCACTCCGCAAGCACGGCCCTGAAAGTCAAACAACGGTATGGCGTACAACCCGCAGCCGATCGGCAGTTCCTGAACAAACCCGCGAAAGTCATCGTTTTCGATACGCACCCCTTGATACAGGGAATCCCACACTTCGGGCAGACCATTACGCAACACCTGTATCAATGGGTGATTGATATCTTCGATGTTGGCATCCAGCTTGGTTGCCGAACGCAGGTTTTCATCAGGCTGGCGGTAACAGTCAAGACGCCCTTCACTGGCATTGAACATGGCTACCATCAGGGCGTTAAACCGTTGACGCTGGTGATTAACCGCCAAAAAAAAGTGGATCAGTTGTTCAATCGAGTCATTCTCCAGCAGGGCAAGGACGCTTTTCAGCCGTTGTCTCATAGCGCCTCCTCAACCTGTGCGGTAAACACATTTCCCTCCGCCGCGATCCGGATATGGCTGATAGCCGCGCCGACTGCCATTTTTTGCAATAACAATAAGGAGAGTGGCGGCAACAATGCGCCATCGATAATTGACTCCAACATGCGCGCACCGTTTTCAGCGCGGGTTGCACGCAATAGGATCTCTTCAACCACCTCTGGCTCAATCAGCACGTCAGCGTTGAAACGCTGGCGCAGCAAGCTATCCAGACGCTCCAGCTTGCCGTGAATAATGGTTTTCAGCGTGTCTTTACCCAGCGGCAGATAAGGAACTACTTCCATACGCGCCAGCAACGCGGGCTTGAAGAAGGCCGCCAGCTCCGGGTAGAGCAACTGATTGAGCTGTTCTGGTTGTTCCGTATTATCGACAATAGTCTGGTAGCCCAGATTGGAGGTCAGGAAAAACACCACGTTCTTGCAATCGATAATGCGGCCTTCACCGTCAGCCAGTTCGCCTTTATCGAAGGCCTGATAAAACAGGTTCAGCACATCGGGATGCGCTTTTTCCACTTCATCCAACAGCACGACTGAATAGGGCTTCTGGCGGATAGCCTCCGTCAATACACCGCCTTCACCGTAGCCCACGTAGCCCGGCGGTGAACCAATCAGGCGGGAAACGGTATGTTTCTCCTGGAATTCAGACATGTTGATCGTGGTGAGATATTGGCGACCACCGTAGAGCAGTTCGGCGATCTGTAGCACCGTCTCGGTTTTACCCACGCCACTTGGCCCCACCAGCAGGAAAGCCCCCATCGGGCGGCCTGGACGACGCAGATCGGCTCTTGCCGTCAGCAAATGCTGATGCAAACAGTGGATCGCGGTATCCTGGCCTTTGATCTGTTGACCAAGGTAAGAAGGTAACTCGGTCACCACGGCGAGTTCGCTCTGGGAAAGGCGGTTTAACGGTACGCCGGTCCATTCTGCGATCACCGCCGCAATCTGGTGTTTATCCACATGCGGAGAGACCAAGGTTTGATGTTGCTGCAACTGCTCTAGTTCGTTGTCCAGTTCCGCCAAGTTGGCCGCTTGTTCGTCCGTTGCGGTTTCTTCCTGCGTTAACAGTTCTGCTCTCAGTGCGACAATCTGCTGCACTAACTGCCGCTGCTTTTCCCAACTGGCATTCAGTTCTGCCAATTGCTGTTCGATCTCCGCACGCTGTAATTTCAGCACCGACAAGCGCTCAGCAGGGCGGCCTAAATTGAGGAGTTGTTCCCGCTCCAGCACCTGAATTTCCATCGCCTGTTGGCTCAATTCAGTCTTCAATGCAGAGACCTGACGCGGGGCCGAGCTCAAGTTGATCGCTACTCGGGCAGCGGCAGTATCCAGAACGTCAATGGCCTTATCCGGCAGTTGCCTGCCTGAAAGATAGCGATCGCTGAGAGTCGCCGCAGCCTGTAAGGCTTCGTCATCAATCAGCACGCCATGTGCCTGCTCATAAATGGTGCGCAGGCCACGCATGATCGTCGTCGCTTCTTCAGCACTCGGTTCAGAGACTTTGACTAACTGGAAACGGCGCGAAAGCGCAGCGTCTTTCTCGAAATACTTTTTGTACTCACCCCAAGTGGTTGCCGCGATGGTTTTCAGTTCACCCCGCGCCAAAGCCGGTTTGAGCAGGTTGGAAATATCCAATCCTCCCTGCTGATTGCCTGCACCGATCAGAGTATGTGCTTCGTCAATAAACAGGATAATCGGCGTTGCCGACTGGGCGATTTCCGCCATGATGCCTTTGAAACGCTTTTCAAATTCGCCTTTTACCGCCGCCCCGGCCTGAAGCGCACCGAGATCCAGCGTCATCAGTTCACTGTTGCGCAGCTTGTCTGGCACCTGATTATCGACAATGCGCAGCGCCAACCCTTCGATCAGGGCACTTTTCCCTACGCCCGCTTCGCCAACCACAATCGGGTTGTTTTTACGGCGGCGGCAGAGAATGTCGATCATCAGATCGATCTCTTCATCGCGACACAAAACGGGATCCAGCACATTGTTACGCGCCTGTTCCGTCATGTTGCTGGCATAACGGGCCAGCAGACTTTCCCCGTTGATGACTGTCGCCTTGCCAGCTCCGGTGTTTTTATCCACCTGAGGCGCTTCGGCTGAATCGGACGTCCAGTCAGCAAAGTTCTGGCGGAGTAATTCGCGGTTAACTGGCGATAGCAATCGGCCTGCCGCAGGGGTCAGGTAACGTAATGGACTGAGCAGTAAGGTTAATAGCATTACGCCGCTGCGTAACTGGCTGTGCTCCATCTCAGTCGAGGCCAATAACCAGCTGTCCTGCAACCACTCCACCAGCAAAGGCGAAAAGCTCGGGTAAGCCTGAGTCACTGACTGATAGCTCGAAATACGCTGGTCGAGCAATTCTCTCAGTTCATCATTGTCCACACCGGCATGGCCGAGAATTAATCGGACATCGCTTAACGGTGTGGCTATCATTTGCAGCAATACCTGCGAAACCGTAATTTCGGCCTCCTGCTGACTGACACAATGTGCTGCTGCCGCTTCCAATGCGTGACGGGCGATCGGATTCAGGCGTTTTACCAACGTGGGTAAGTCAATCTGGATCATCTGGGCTTCCCTAGCTCAATAAATTGTTTAGCTGCTGCAAAATATCCTGAGTCTGGTTGTGCAGGTGGACGGCATAAAACAGATAAATGACGGCCAACAGGCTTAAGCCGCCCCACAACACATGCTTGATGGTCAAACGCTTACTCAAGTGATAACGGTCACCAAGGCGACTTTGCTTTTGATGCAGAACGGTCGATGGGGCCTCACCGCGCAACTGGTGCAACTGGTGATGCAAACGGCGGAATAACCGTTCAAAATCATCACTGTTCTGTACGGTCACTTTGTAGCGGCCGCGATAACCCAAACAGAAACAGAGATAAATGAACTCCAGCAAATCCTGATAACGCTTGGGTTCCCCCATCAAACGTTCCAGCAGCACATACACTTTCTCCCCGCCCCAGGTTTCATTATGGAAATGCACCAGCAACGACTGCTGAAGCCAGCCGTTCTGAGTGTTCCAGCCGTTACCCAATGCGGTTTCATCAATGAAAGTACAGAGCACATAACGGAAAGAGACAATCGCGCCAGGCTCATAGCCTTTGGTCTGCAGGAATTGCTCAATCGCACGGATATCCGTCACCACTTGCTGATAAAGCTGGTCAGGTAACGGCTGGTTTTCCATGTCTTTCAGGCGCAGCACCATGCCGAGTAACGGCGTGGCGGCATCCACCATGGCATTCAGGCTTTCGCCACGCAGCGGGAGCTGATATTGCCGGTAGGTCGTTACAGGCTCCTGCACAGGGAGCAGGGTATTGTCAGTGACGGCATCCATTTTCATTAGCTACTCCTGATGGCCCAGAACTGCATGTCCAACTCAGGGAAATCCCCCGAAACGTGGAAGGCAATCGCATTGCTCTGCTGGATTTCTTTCCAGGTCGGGCTTTGCAGATCCAACATAAAGTAGGTATATCCCGAATGGTAAGGCAGTTGACGCGGTGCAGCGGAGAGTGCCACCAACGGCACGCCAGGCAGTTGCACACTGACGAGCTCGCGTATTTTCTCCAGCGTGGTGATTTTGGTTTGCTGAATAAACTGTCTGCGCAGTTGTTCCTGCGGGATTTGCGCACGAACGGCCAGCACGAAGTCAGCGCTGCGCAACAGATCGCGATCGTTGATGGTCGCCACGCGAATACCATGAGCCTGCAGATGCAGTTGAATAGAGATTGCACGCGGTGTCAGTACCGTGCTGAGCACTTGGCGCATCGCCAGAAACAGTGGCTGAAAACTGTCGGTCAGGTTGTCATGGTTATAGACCGGGAATACCCCCGCCAGACGGGACTCATCGGTAAAGGTGCGCAGTTCACCGCAGGTTTGCACCAGTTGGCTGTAAAAATCTTCTGGGTGCATCACCGCCTGATGGGCCAGGTGCGTGAACAGCGGCTGTGCCCGGTTAAACACCTGCAACATCATAAATTCAGCGACGTCAGCAATCCCTTGCTGACCTGGAGAGCCAATACGTTTGGCCAACAGGCGTGCACGTTCAACCAATGTCCCTTCCACTTCATCCATAAAGCTTTTCAATGGGTTGGAAACACTGAGGGTGGTGCAGGTTGGAATGAACTCTTCATCCAGAATCAACGCCCCATCGGGACGTTTCTCTTTGATCCGGCAGAGTGGCAGCACGGAATAGGCGCTGAGATCTTCAGATCCTTGCATCAGGCGCGGTGCCAACTGGGCCAACATCAATTGGCTGACATCTCCACCATCGGTATGCAGATCCCGCACATCATCAGTATGTTCACGATAGCGGATCGCCCCTGGCTGCTGGCTCTGCTGGCCTGCCACTTCATTAATCGCATCATTAAGCATTGGCAATGCCAGATAAATATCCCGACTGGCTGCATCGTTACAGTTCAGTACATCCAGCGGTTTTGGAACGTTATCCTGATAGGGAATATCGAACACGGTGCCGTCAGCCATGCTGCCGCTCGCCGCACTCAAACCAATACGGCCCAGCTTCAGCAACTCCTGATTCAGGATCAAAGAACTAAAGCCGTAGCTATAACCTTGCAGTGCAGTTATCCGGCGCTGTAATTGGTAATCGTTATGCCTTTGTTGCTGCTGAAAGTGCTGTGGCTTGATGAACAATCCTTCGCGCCAAATTACCCGATTCTTGGTCGGCATGGTTATTCTTCCTCTTTCCTTAGCTCAATATCGTTCGATCTCAGATGAACCAAAACGTGGTAGTTATGACCCGTTCCATTGATCTTGATTATTTTTTTCCACTCGGTGCGGTTAGCGTTGGCATAGTAGGCAACGACGCCGAGGTAGCTATTTTTCTCATCCAACTCAACGGGTAATAGTGGTTTGTATTGATTAGGTAACAGGGTGTATTCCTGATGGTCGATGTAATTTTTGCTCAGCGTTTTTGTCAGTTTTTTACTGCCAAGCTGGTCATAATCAGCGGCTAACAGTTTGGAATCATCACTGAGGTACACCACCGCAATCTCGGTCGGCGTCGGTTCCCCTTTTTTATTGGGGTTGATGTCAGGCTCGGCTAACAGCGTCAGCCTGACCGTAGAGGGTTGGTCAGCAGCACGCTCTGTATTTTTGTTGCCCTTCATTACCGTGCATCCCGACAACAACAATGCCAGGTACAACACGCTCGTCAGGAGGTAGCCTTTGCTGCTGCTCATTCTTCGCTATCCCTCATCCCTTGACGCAGTGCCTGGTCATAAGCCTGTTCGTAGACTTCACCAAACAATTTTTCAAAACCTTGCTGCCTGCTGGAGGAGAGTTCCTGATAATAGTTTTTATACATCTCCCAAGCCCAGGCCGAATCTCTCTCCTGACGTTCATTGCTGCGCAGATAATGCGTAAAACGTGTCAGTAACCGTTCCGGTGAAAAGGCCTCCAGCATGGTATTCAACGCTTGCGCAATCGCCTGCTGATTAGCTTGATGATGCAGGCGCAGGTTATGCAGACTCTCAGCCACAGCAGCAGGGGCGGAAAGGTGAACCGGGCTTTTTTGATCGGCAAACAACAGGCTGAGCGTGGTGTCATAATCCATATTCAGGCGCAGTGGGTTATCTTCAATCGGCCGTAAATGCTTATCCCGTAGACCGTGTTGGCTGCGTTGCAGTGCTAACAGACCTTCAATGGTGGCTTTCAGGGTTTTACCGGCCTCTTCCAGAAAGTCATTGGCCTCCTGACTGTTGCGGATAGGCAGTTGTGCATCAAAACCACGCATCAATGGCGTAATCGCTACATGTTGTTGTTCCATCTTGCTGTCGGGCTGGTCTTGTTGACCGGAAAGAAAACTGCTGATTTGCGGTAGATCGATAAACTCCTGATCCATTGCACTGTCCTTGGCGGTATCCGAAAGTGGGGAAGAGAAAAGCGGATTACGATAGCGATCCTGCCCAAGCGTGTGATCGGCCTCAAACCTGGCGATGAGCGGCCCCTGAGTCGTCAGGCTTTCCGTTTCCAGTACGCGTAAAGGATCGTGGCTGAAGCTGTTTGCAACGGTGGTTGCCAATCGACTGTCTTGCACCGGATGGGCCGAAGAGGTGGCTCCCTCCATCATGGCTTCCAGAGGGTTGCTGTAGCTGGATACCAGCGATTCTGGCGACACCATCAGCGGATCGAGCATATCAGCCATGGAGCGGCTGATGTGGCTCTTGATGGCCAGATTACCCAGCGTAATTTCGTCCCCTTGCTGAATGCGGACAAACCCCGAGTTTGCTGTCAATACTGACTCATTGATGTTCACCGAACCATTCAGCACGCGCAGACAAAAGGATCCATCACGCCATTCAACAGCAAACTGCGAAGAACTGATATTGCCGCCCTGATCCTGAATAGACCAATGGTGGCTACCGTCACTCCCCACGATCCCACCCTGTGTGTGAAACAGGCTGCTGGCCTGTTTACCACTTTCCAATTTGTCGC
Organism: Serratia sp. YWN4; assembly: GCF_055790845.1. Classification (NCBI taxonomy): domain Bacteria; kingdom Pseudomonadati; phylum Pseudomonadota; class Gammaproteobacteria; order Enterobacterales; family Yersiniaceae; genus Serratia; species Serratia sp. YWN4. Next base: position 957,767 of record NZ_CM147696.1, on the reverse strand, counting down.
TGTTAATGACGCGCAATGATAGTGTTGGCTGCTGTTTATCCATGGTCTTTATTCCTGAATCCTGATTGTCATTGCATAACGCTGATGATGACGTGGGGTTTTTGTTCGGGATCGCCGAGGAAACTGGTCCAACCCAGCAGGTTATTCTGTTCCGTACCCAGAACCATTCCACCAACCTGTTTTTCCGCCAACCCAAGACGTAAATCCCACGCGAACTGATCGCGCATGATGAAGGCAACAAACATCACTAACGGCGCATAGTTGGCACCATTAGGTAAAAATGACAAAAACTGTTCACGCGTCAGTTTGTTAATGCACAGTAAAAATTTCCCGCTGCGATCTGCGACCTGTGAACCAATCGAGAAATTGACGCCAAGTACCGATTTTTCCTGGTATTTTTTACCGCGCACTTTCACCCGGCTTCCCAGACGATTTTGCTGTTCAGGGGCAATAGCGACTTTTCGCAATTGCCAGCTGTGCAACGTGACATCAGACAGGTTGAAACAGTGCGAGACCAGGCTACAAATCACTTCTGGCGATCTGCCAGGGCTGGCCAACAACCCAGCATAGGCCAACATTTTTCCGTGATTAATCTGCAGTTTTTTACGCACAACTTCACTACCTAACCCCACCAGCGCGAACATGCGTTGCGAGAAAACGTCGTTACCGCCGCTTTCAAAACAGATGTAGTAACGGTATTTACGCCAAATCTGATGCAGCAGCGTTAGCAACCGGTGGTTGAACACGTTCAGAAAATCCGTCAATCGATTTTCATTCTGTGCATCTTCCCAGGCTAAAGAATCAAGGTAGTAACCCGGCAACGGTGACTGGCTGCCATGCAGGCCGAGAAAAGAAACCTCAAGTTCAAACTGACCACGAGCAGACGTCTCCAGCGCAACAACATCCCGAGTAGGAAATGCCAGGCTGGCAGTGGATTTAAAACGGATAGCTTCATTAGCAGGTTCAGCCGACTCGGCGGAATTTTGCCACGCTACCGCCATTTGGTTGAGAAGCTCAACCAATTGATAAAAGTTATAACGTGAAACATCCAGCACCGGTTCCTCCGGTGCTCCCTCAACCACACTTACATCAATGCATGTTGACCTGTCTGTACCGGCCATTCGTAACATTCCTGATTATCAAGATTGATGACTTTTAGAAGATGGAACGCGTTCACACTGGCATACAGAGAAAAAAAGTGCGCCAATACCGTACTGAAGAGATAAAGCTCCCCCTCCGAACTGAACGCATTTTGCTCCAGCCAGAGCGTGGTTTGCAGACCCCTGACGGGCAATCCACGGAATAATCTGTCGATCGGCTGGGTTTCAATGCGTTGAATGGCATCGAGTTTTTTTTGTGACGCCCGAGCGGATTGACGGTTATGCTGACTCGGAAAATCATAGGTATGTAAAATTTGCTTTAACGCGTCTTTATCCAACAACGACATGTAGTTCAATGACATATTGGACAGCAACGACCAATGCAGACTCCCATCCAACACCGGATATAACGGTACGGAAGGCCGGGTAATATTGCGGAAGGTCGCAAATGAAGGGCTTTCTTTCGTCGGTTGATTGATATCACCAACACGTAATAACAAGGGTAATTCACGGTTAGTACACGTCATACTGACGGACACGTTTTCTTCCGCCAGTGCCAGCTTCGATTCATCACTGCGGACAAAGGAAATGTAGTGCTCAAAACCTTTACGGAATAAAGAATTCTTTACACGCAAACGGTAATACAGGGTATTGCGATCCTGTGCATTCTCAATCTGATGATGGAAGCTTTCAAACGAGGTATACACTCTTGCATACCCGCGAGAGCGGCCTTTAACCGCGTCCTTTTCGCTCAGCCAACTGTCAACGCGATCCACCGAGAAAATATCGTAACGCTCAGGATGATGGTAACTGGCACATAGCGGATATTCGGTTTGCGTTCCATCAAGCTCAATCGCCTCACTGTCGTGCTGGAACAGATTCACCGCGGGCGTGCAGTTCAGGCGCAATGTGGTTGAACGTACTTTTACCTCAGGAGGTAACGCCTTGGAGAAATACAGATTCAGGGTGAATTCACTGGCGTTTAAATGTGGTGGGAAGTCAGTAACACCCGTAACATCAAAGAAGAGAAAACCTTCCGGGAAGCAAAAATACTCCTGCAGTATGCGATAGCCTATATAGGCGTTTTTCGGATAGGGTAACAGTGCATCTTCGCGCTCAAAACCCACAGGATTAAAATCAAAATCGGGCATCGGGATGGTGACCCCATTGACGACCAACTCTGCACGCTCAAAATAGTGATGGATCCAGAAGTAAAGTTGCGTGCTGGTATAATTGTCTTCACCCAAATAAAAGCGCAGTTTCCCGAGTTGCAGGTCCTGCAGGTTCAATTCAGCTTTTGCACCGAAGTGGATACCCAATATCCCTTGCTCATTGCTATTGTTTACTGAAATATCACGAATGGACATCGGGAACAGCCAGATATCTCGGCATAAGGTAAAGATACACTGTGGTCCAGCATGAATGTTATTACTGCGAAACGAGCTATGCTCCGTTCCCTGTGCAATGGGCACACTCATCACTTGGCTACCGCGTTTGACCAAAGTGGCTTCAGTCACCACGCTGTCATCGGGCGTATACTCAATAACGGTCATGCTAGGTACTGGCCGTAAATAATTCGGCCACAACATATTCAGCAAACCATGGGTTAATTCTGGGAATTGGTCGTCAATCTTTTCACGCAGATTACCCGTCAGAAAAGCAAACCCTTCCAGCAGGCGTTCGACATCCGGATCCGAACCCTGTTCAGATAAGAATGCAGCAAGATGAGGCCGTTCAACTGCGGCATCCCGTCCTAATTGCCGGAGGTAATCCAGCTCATCCCTGAAGTACTTTTCGAACGACATTATGCTTCCTGGTTAAGGCAGTAACGGCGGTTATTGTCCAACTGAATATTGAATTCGACGACATCGCCGATGTTGTCGAAATTAACATGAGCACTGATATGGAAACTTAACAACAAGGGGTCTCCATGATTGACCAAGGATTGAACGGTAACGGCAGTAATCCGCGGCTCGTAGCGCTCAATACACTCCTTGATGGCGAGTTCAATGCTCTTTCTGAAATCAGACGTCGTTGCTGTCGCATCATTGAGGTCAATAACCCCTAGACCTATAGCACTCTGACTGGCACCAGGGCGCGAATTAAGGACTTCATTCAGATGCTGCTTGATTGAATTCAATAGCTCTTGAACACGGCTATTGGAGGAAGGGCCTGAGCCCTTCCCCTGAATACGTTCAAACAGGCTGGCAGAACTCCCTCGCTCCCAATTGAGAAGCGCGGCCATAACCTGTTATTCCTTATCCAAACGCCCCACCAACGACAGCTCGAAGCTCGCCCCCATATATTTGAAGTGAGGGCGTACCTGCATCGCAACCTGATACCAACCCGGATCGCCTTCAACATCCAGCACCTGAATTTGAGCCGAACGCAGAGGGCGACGGCTGCGGACATCAGTCGGTGGGTTTTCCTGATCGGCAATGTATTGTTTCAGCCAGATGTTCAGTTCACGTTCCAGATCCTGGCGCTCTTTCCACGATCCAATCTGCTCACGCTGCAGCACTTTGATGTAATGCGCCAAGCGGTTGATGATGAACATATAAGGCAGTTGTGTGCCCAACTTGTAGTTGGTTTCTGCCATTTTCCCTTCGCGAGTATTGGGGAACACTTTCGGCTTTTGTACCGAGTTCGCGGAGAAGAATGCCGCGTTATCGCTGCCTTTACGCATGGTCAGAGTAATGAAACCTTCTTCCGCGAGTTCAAATTCGCGACGGTCTGTAATCAGAACCTCAGTAGGGATTTTCGCCTGAACCTGTCCCATGGCTTCGTAGAGATGCACCGGCAAATCATAAACTGCACCACCGCTTTGCGGCCCGATAATATTCGGACACCAACGGTACTTGGCAAAACTGTCCGTCAGGCAAGCCGCCAGCAGGAATGCGGTATTACCCCACAGGAAATGCTCATGGTTTTTGCTGACATCTTCGTAATAGTTGAAATTCTTGATCGGGTTTTCAACGGTAGAATACGGTAAGCGCAGCAGGAAACGCGGGGTGGTCAAACCCAGATAGCGGGAATCCTCAGACTCTCGCAACGCACGCCATTTGGTGTGTGCTGGCCCTTCAAAAACGGATTTCAGATCTTTGATCGCTGGCAACTCGGTAAAGCTGCTGAGGCCGAAGAAATCTGGTGAAACGCTGGAAAGGAATGGTGCGTGAGCCATAGCACCGACGGCACTCACATACTGCAACAGTTTCATATCCGGTGAACTATTGTTGAATGCGTAGTTACCGATAATCGCCGCCGTGGGTTCACCACCGAATTGGCCATAGCCTGATGAGTAAACGTGCTTGTAAAAACCTGACTGGATGATTTCCGGCGAGAACTCAAAATCTTCCAGCAGCTCGGCTTTCGTTGCATGCATGATATTGATTTTGATGTTTTCACGGAAATCGGTACGATCCACCAGCAGCTTCAGCGAACGCCATGATGATTCGATTTCACGAAATTCAGGAGCATGGAGGATCTCGTCCATCTGTGCACTGAGTTTTTTATCCAACTCAATGATCATTTTGTCGACTAACAGTTTGTTAACCGGCTCTTCATGGGTTCCCGTATCCAGAATGCTGGAAATAAATGCCGCAACGCCCTGCTTGGCAACGTCATAGCCATCATTGCCCGGCACCATACGCGTCTGAGACATGATTTCATCGAGTAGGAAAGTGTTACTCGTCGTACTGCTGGTAGTGGCAGACCTTGCTTCTAAAACCGCATTTTCTTCGTGTAAAGACATACGTTAAATTCCCTCTTGACCGACTCAATTACTTTTGATTAAGGATGTCGAGTTCTTTCAGCAACTGCTCACGCACATCTTCATTGCTAAGCAAGTCCTGCAGGCGAGAACGAAAAGCAGGAATATTACCCAACGGCCCTTTCAAAGCCACCAGCGCTTCCCTCAGTTCCAGAAGTTTTTGGAGTTCTGGGACTTTTTTCGCCACATTATCCGGTGAGAAATCGTCCAGAGAATTGATTGACAGCTCAACAGGCATGTCTTCCTGGCTTTTCACTTCCAGGCGATTTGGAACACTGAATGTCAGATTGATATTGGCTTCGTTCATTACCGCATTGAAGTTATTCTTACTGATAGAAACGGCCTGACGTTCTTCAATCGGAGTATCTTCACTGACACCTTTGAGGTCGCCAACAACCAGCAAGTTTAATGGCAACTCAATTTCAGCAGTTTGATCACCAGTATTCGGAACATACTTGATGTTTATCCTTTCCTTGGGAGCAACACTGCTTTGATTATTCTTACTCATAACTCATCCTTTTAGTCACTATAAGGGATGCCAGCCAATGTATTCATTTTTAGATATAGCGAACGCTTACCGTAAAATGAAGCGCAGATACCCCCGTGCAGTAGACTTAATGCCTCCAGTGGATATCCATCACTACTCAGGCCATAACTTCTTTGTTTCTTGCGCTGGCCGCAAGAAACAGCTCAATGATAAAAGCACCGAACCAATACCCCACAGGACAGGGTTTATAGGAAAAATCCCATATCAGTCTTGCTTTAACTAGCACATCGTCTACGATCTTCAAGGCAAAAGTCCATAAACTTTTCTTTATAGTTAGATGTCAGCTCCCTTTTGAGATCAAGCTACGCTACCGTAAATGATCACAAGAAATAATTTTATTGAAATATTATTTCATTTTTAAAACAATGAGATATGAAATATAATTATAATAAAAATTTATTGTTTTGTTTTTTAACATAAAAACAACGAATCAATAACGCAACATAAAACACCAATTATGCAAATATTATAATTTTTAATACCATCAATGTTTCCAATCAAATTTCAAAACTCGCCGATAGCTTGCACTCCCAAAAGGGCTGTTTATAGTAGCGTCAGTAAAGTGAAGTCGTAGAGCGGGTTACATTCAGGACTGGTCAGCATGGGCAGTGGAAGTAACTAGCACATGGTCAATATGAAGCAAATTATCAAGGATATTTAAGATGCCAACTCCAGCTTATATCGCTATTACAGGGAAAACGCAGGGTAATATTACCGCAGGGGCTTTCACCGCCGAATCCGTCGGTAACATCTTTGTTCAAGGCCACGAAGATCAGATGCTGGTCCAGGAATTTGAACATATCGTTACCGTGCCGACTGACCCTCAGTCAGGTCAGCCTTCCGGTCAACGTGCACACAAGCCATTCCGTTTCACCGTAGCATATAACAAAGCCGTCCCTTTGATGTATAACGCATTAGCCTCTGGGGAAATGCTGCCAACGGTTGAATTGAAATGGTACCGTACATCGATTGAAGGTAAACAAGAGCACTTCTTCACCACCAAACTGGAAGATGCCACTATTATCGATATCGACTGTAAGATGCCGCATTGCCAGGATCCGACCAAAGCTGAGTTCACCCAGTTGGTGCGTGTTTCACTGGCCTACCGCAAAATTACCTGGGAACATACCACCGCTGGCACTTCAGGTGCTGATGACTGGCGTGCACCGATCGAAGCGTAAGATTGCATTTACTCAGCAGCCAATATCTCAGTTGGCTGCTGTTTACTGTATCCCGACACATTGAATTTTCCTGTTCTCCTCATCCCGTTTGGCGACACAGCCTTTCCCCATCAGAAACCTCATACCCCGAGCATGCATTGCATTTTATTGTGCAGGTGTGTAAAAAATGGCACTGCCCGCATCCGGTGCTCATGAAAGCCACCCAACTTCTTACTAAACAATCGGCTGTACATCTTGTTTTGACGACTTTGGAGTGTGATTTGCGTTCAGATAGCGTTTCCCAGGATATTTTACCCGAACTGGCTCGCTTTGCCTGGTGTGGTCTGGCCGCGCTCCGCCTGGCCCAGCAGCAAGGCCGTGCGCTGTCTGAACTGCAACAGCACCTGTTTCTGATGCAGTGGTTGACCACCGCCCAGAAGCAGAAACGTTTCCCCAAGTACGTAGCCTCCGACATCGCCTGGTTATTGATGCAAGGTAAAAAATACGGTTTTGCAGCCAAACTGAGTCACAAGCTCGATTACCTGTATCGCTCCACCAGCGGCGTGCTGGAACAGCAAAGTGATTTATTCAGGCTGACCTATTTCCTTGAAACCCTGAAAGCCATGGGCTGGCAGAATGAACTGGTGACGCAGGAAGAGTGGACGCAAGGCTTCAGGGCCAACGCGTCGACCAGTACGGTATATGCCGCCAAAGCGTTACTGGAAAGTAGCTATAATGAGGCGGGACAATTGCTGACGCCCATGTCATTGCGGTTTGCCGGGGATATCAACGGTATTCCCGCACTCCTGGCACAGTGCCACCTGCACTATCAGCGCGAACCCGATGTTAACAATCTGGCGGTATTGACGCTGTTACCCGTAGAGAGTGAGATCGATGAAGCATGATATTCTCGTTCGCTATCACCTTGTGCTCGGCATAATACGACGGTATCCAGAGGCAACACGGGGATACCTGCAAGCCCGTCTGGCGCTGCGCGAGGCGGAATTACGGCGTGCGCTCATCTGCCTGAAGCACTCTCACTGGATTGCCTACCGGGGTCGAGGGGAACAGTGCCAGTATACCCTGACTGCAGAGGGCGAATCCTGGTGGCAAGCACACCAACCGGAGCCGCCACCCCATCCTGAACAGGTAGAGTTGTGCGAAAAACGGCGAAAGCGGGCCCTCCAGTTGGAGGCACAACAATTTTGGTATCGTGCCGCTCGCCAGTGGTTGCTGGTACTGGATTTGTGTACTGATGATGCCGCCCGCACAGAAACCGTTGCCCACCGTGAGCGCTGCCTGCACTTGGCCAGGTTAAAAACCCACGCACCGTCGGCACTGGCATCAATGTAATACCAGCCATTATAAGGATCACCAGTACATCGCCATCAGTATCGGGTTTCAAATCGCCCCCTTCAGCGTCATTCTGCAAACGTTAAAGTCTAGAGGCTTTGTACCGGTGCGCCATCGACGTTTTGATGGTACACAACCTGAAACCAGGGTGAACCCATTCAACACACGGTGACACCGGGAATAAAAAATAGCCTGTAAAGAATGATAACGGTGTTAAAAAACGGTAAACTCCACAACGGATTTAGGGATCTCGGGTCTGAAATGCATTAGAGTCATGTGTATCAGACATCATGAAGATCCGCCTTCATGTAACTCCATGTAGTGTTTATGTGTGAACCCCATTTGCCAGTCCAGCAGGACTGGTTTTTTTTAAGTACCGTAACCAGCCCACCACTTTTCGCAACTCTGCAAGCCTCTCTTCGGCCTTCACTTACGGAACCAAATGGGCCACCAGCCTCAAGACCGGTAGTACCTGCCGACCAGCTACGCTGGCCTCCGGTTGGTTAGGGTTGAACCCTGCAAGCGCTGAGCCGCCCCTCGCTTGAAAAACCAGCCATTACCGCACAGGCAGTTATCAACAGCGACAATCTCTGTGGATTCACTTCGCCCATTTTTCCGGCAAGACTCTGCTGAGATCCCGTAACTCAACCTCAGTGGTATAGTGATGCTCGTTACAATAGGGGCAAGTTTTGGAGCCTGAATACGCCTTGTCACACAACACACAAAAGTAATGCTTGGGCGTCGGATTATCTAGCGCGGGCGCAAATGCCTGCCTGACGTTGGGGGAAGGCCGTTGAGTGCTCTGGGTCAGGCGATATCGACACCCCTTGGCCAGAGTGGGGTCTGCACGCACCAGGTCGTGCTCAAAGTATCGCCCTGCGGTGTGCGTCACGTGCAGCACCAATCGGCTGTGGCAATCCTCGCAGTAATAGTGAGTGGTGTTAGTCGGTGGCAGGGTTTCAGCCCGAACCCGTTGCCCTTGGCTATCGCAGGCTTCACGCAGTTTTTTAAATTGCATCGAAAGGCTCCTGGTTCCATGCCTGATCCCGGTCGTAACGCGCCAACGCCTGCCGATGCTCGGGAGTTCTAAAGGCATCCCTAAAACCCAGTATAAAGTTATTAAGTTGTGCAGCCCGCCAGCGTGCGTCTTCCTCCTCCTCATTCAGCTTGAAGGGGAACAACGTCCGACAGTGTACAAACAGCCGCAGTGTCGGATGCTCACTGGCACACAATTCCGGGGTACGGGCGATCATCAGCAACGACCAGTACAAGCGATTGGCACCCTCGCCCCTGGGAAGCGCACGCCTGGTGCCGGTAATATCGTCCTCCTGCACGTAAAAACCTCCCCCCACGATCTGGCGTTCCCCCAATTCTGTTAGGCGGCGCAGCAGTAATGTCTGCTGTGTCTGGAAGGTGCGTTCCGGCTTAAACAGCGGGTCGGTCGGGACAACGGCCTGTGGGCACCGCGAGGTTGACGGTGATACGGGTGAGTGCATTTTGTTCTATTCCTGTTAGGCCACCTCGGTATGGGTGGTTACACAGGGATGGCTATGTACATAAAAAATCTGCCGGAATGGGCCGCATTAAGTCTCCGGGCAGTGTGCTCCTCGCTGTTCCCGATCGTAATGCGCTAACGCCTGCTGATGCACAGGGGACTGGAAAGCATCACGAAAACCACGCAATAAGTTATTAAGCTGTGCCGCCCGCCAATAGGCGTCTTCGCTGTAGTCTGGGGTGAGCGTCAGGGGAAATAGCGCCCGGTAGCGGTTAAACAGGGCCAATGTCGGGTGTGTAAAACAGTGAGCATCAGTGGGTGCCTTGATTGACCATAACAAGCGATCACTCGCTTCGTCGGTCGACTTGATGCGGACATGACCCGTCTCTCGATTGCCTGTGACGGTAAATCTCCCCTTGGCACGGCTTTGCCCTAACTCGGTCAAGCGACGCAGCAGTAACGCCTGCTGTTTAGTCAAGGGTGCATCGGTAACGGTTGGCTGGCGCAGTGAAGGCAGTGGTGATGAATACATTTGTCCTACTCCTGTTATGCCACCTCGGTATGGATGGCTACACAGATACGCAGGTGTATATAAAAAATCACAGGTGACGTGAGCGGGCTGCATAGCTAATGATACCAAAGCGTGGAAGCAAGGCTTCAGTGCGAACGTGTCGACCAGTCACCAAGGCGTTACTGGACGGCTAACGCCCATGCCATTGCGATTGGTTGCCCCCTTGCCCTGTCAACACGATCATGACGGTATTGGCACTGTTGCCGGTACAACCGCTATTCGACCTAAGGCAATGTGGTTAACGGTAAGTAACTCTCTTTACCGATAATTTTTTACGTACCTTGAAGTAATATGTAACGAAACCTCAACCCCTGTTGTTGAGCCCCGTAGGTGGCTCCTATGATCTAATAAGATCGGGGTTGGAAGACAACACCGTAGGGAACCGCCAGAGTTCCCGATCAGTCACAAAGAACAACGTGATCGTAGAGAGAGCCAGTGATCCAGTGATCCAGTGATCCAGTGATCCAGTGATCCAGTGATCCAGTGATCCAGTGATCCAGTGATCCAGTTTAAGGATATCGAGTCGTTGAACAGTAAGCCGATCACTACCGTCAAGCGCCTTACCCAGTGAGAAGTACCCAGCATGTACTCTGTAAGCCCCAGGTGCAGGATAGTAACGGCGAGTCCAATCCATGAGGCCGCATTGTGCAGTGGCTACACGGGCTGTGACTCTCGGGTTTGGTGAGATAACGCGGCACACTTGCCAGTATCGCGATAATGGCCGGGCTTGGCATACGTCTCTTTTTTCTGGTTACAGTTGTAATAGGTGCCTTTGCCCCCGGTAATATCCTGCCTGGCCTTAGCCCCATTGAAAACAGCAGCAAGGGGGAGTGGGGTCGCCGCTGTGCACCGTATTCCAGTCGCCAGGCGTATCCCGAACTTAAAACAGCCAAGATCGTTGTTAACGAGAAAGCGTTATCACTATGCCTCCCCTGGTTGCGGAAGACTCCATTTTACATCGGCGCCAACATCAAGCACCTTAGAGCTGCCTTCCCTCGACCCTGTTGAGGCCTCAGCCCACTCGGCATCCTTCGTGATTTGTGTCTGGCGTACCAACGATGCCAAAAACGATCTAAGCCATTCTGATTTCCTTGCGCTGTGCGAGAAGGCCTTGCTCCACGCAGGCTATAGCGTAGATTCAAATGGCAGGGTATTAGGCTCTTGGTGAAAGGCATGACGCACGCGGCGATTAGCCTGACGTCTGCGGTGCTACGGTGATTTAAGTGAGGGGGGCAGCGAGACACCGGGAGGGCTATACGCGTCAAGAAACGGTCGAATACTTCTTTTCAAAGACACCTTGGCTAACGCACTGAAAATACTGCCTCTATACGCCGTTAAAACGCGCTGTACGGGGCACTGTGAGGCGTACGCGCCAAATCGATACCCAAGCCTGCCTTTGGGCATAAACCTGGCTAAAAGAGAACGGTAAACGTACAGTCCTCTCCCCCAATCTAGACCATTCACTCTTCAACGCTTTCTACCCTGCTGACGGATCCACTTTCCAGTCTCCCAGGTATACTCCCCGACTGGCTATAGCCGCCCTTTGGCACTGCGGGGCCTACCGCGCTGGATTGGCACAGGGACTTGGCTTGCAAAATACACCGGACGCTCGGTACGTTGCTCCTGCTTGGCCAGATAACTCAAAATATACCGCATACCCTTACGACCCCGCTGGTCTGAAAACGCCACCACCCGCTCTCCCCGCACGCGATACCACGCCTTAGGCTCACAACGATGGGCATGGCCTTCCCCCTGGGTCACTGTTTTCCAATACTGGCTGATGGCCTCCCAGAATGGCCATACCTTGCGGTGCTTCTGTCCGTCGATATAAAATGCGGCATGGACGTGCAAGCGATGATCTTGACCGAACTCCATAACCCAGGCAACCCCAACTAGCCCAGAGAGCGTGGTACAACGTTCAAGCAAGTAGGCCATGTCAGCACTGAGCTGGTACTCGTCAGCGTGCATGAAGGACGGACTGTTACGTCGATAAGCAAAGTCCACTCTGAGCATGAGCAGTTTGGAGTAACGTTCGAATAAGCGGTCTTGATGACAATACAGGGGATCCCGTAGCGTACAGTCTGGTTGATAATTAGTATTGAAGCTCATCAGTCGATACCTGAATGAAATAGTTAACGTGGTCACTGGATACCCCTTGGATTTATTTTTTACCGTCCAGCTTTGAGATCATCGGAAGGGGATACGTAGGCCTTGGGAAAGGTTCGACAAGGGTAAGTTGAGATCCCCAGTCTAAGAGTAAGTGATAAAGTTATCTGTTTACTTTTCACTTGGAGTAGGTGTAGATTTTGATTGGACAGTAAGGGGGCATTCAAAGAGGGTTTAAATTAGAGTGAAGAATAGATTGAAAACCCTTTTCTAAGTTAAAACCCTTCTTGATAAATTAAATTAAAAAATCTCTTCTTTTCCAATTAAATTAAAAAAATCCCCTTCTTTATAAAATAACAGTAATAACCTAAATGATCTGTTGAGCGAGAGCAATATACCTCCTGGAACCACAGTGAATTACTGTAATTTAAATCATTACTCCCCTCCACTGAATAACCATCCCCTCAGCCTTGGTCAGGATTATATATCACCCAAAACCAGCTCGCGAATGAGTCTGAGGTCAACGACAAGATTATCGCTCAGGTGTCGAGTTCAGGTGACAGAAATAGCCAAGTGGTTTTTAAAGCAGAATGGTCTGGTACTACAGCGGGGGAAGATTGAGGTTATCGTACGAAGGTTAGGCTTGCGGACGGGAATGCTGGATACGCTCTCGCACCCATTGCTCTACCTCACTCTTCAGCCAACGTGAGCTTCTGCCTAATTTGATTGGCTTGGGGAACAACCCACCTTGGATAAGCTTGTAGAACCACTTATCGGTCAGCCCGGTAAAGCCGGTGATGAAGGTCATGTCCACCAACTGGTCGTGGGTCAGGTCTACGGTGTTGTGCATGTTAATGCCCTCTGAAATCGATTGGATTAGAGAGAACACGGTGGGATCCCTGTTTGATTTTCTATCTGAGGTCAACCGGGCACCATGTTCGTCATGGTAATCCTGATCGCCGTAAAAAATCTCGGGACCAGCACAACCCCTTTGCACTGACCTGCGTTTACCAACGCATTCTTTCCTCCTGTTTGCTGACCGGAGCACTACCATGGGCACCAGGCCCATGGCTAAACGCATCCCCACCGTCGGTCACTGCCCTTGACCCAACGTTAGCGATGTACGCAATTCTCAAATCATCCAGCACAAATAGAAACATAAGCGTTGACGAACAATCCAGGGCGGGACGGTGTGAGTCCATGGCAAGACGTTCAACGAAAAACGTCGGTTCATCACGACGCAATCTCATGACCGTGGCACGGGTATGCGATCTCGATTTCCGTACTTTTTTACGCCCCTTCAATTACTATGTCACGAAACCTCAACCCCTGTTGTTGAGCCCCGCAGGTGGCTCCTATGATCTAATTAGATCGGGGTTGGAAGACAACACGTAGGGAACCGACAGAGTTCCCGATCAATAGCGAAAATTGACAAAATAGAAATGTACAAGTTATAATACCACTTTAAGAACAGTATGTTAAAATCACCACATCGGTGATATAGTTCGATATACTCCCATGTTCCCGGAACTCAGCAGACATGAAAAAGAAGCTATTGCAAGTGGCATCGGCAACAGAAAAACTCCAGAAACACCGTCGAGGGCTTAAGAAGGAAAACCACGATCTCAAGTGTTTCCACTTCAGCTTTCACCTCACTGTACCAAGCGACTGTTTCGGGGGGAAAGTCCGGCTAAGGAGCGATGAGGTACAGCAGCGAGCACATGCCAAATGGTTGAAGGATAATTTAAGGAAGTTTTTGAATGGTTATCGACGCTGTACATTTAGCCATGTCATCAAAGGGTATTCATGGTTACTTTTCCAAGAGCGCTCAGGTGAACCGTATATTGATATTGTCTTTTTTGTTTCAAAAGCCGACTACACGGTAAAAAATGGGGCAGAGTTGGCAGACTTCTGGATGGCGTTGGCCAATCCCAACAGGCAAAGACATAGGCAGAAAGCCAAATCGGGGACAGAGGTACTTCAGCATGACGATGCTCAGTGGGCCGCTGTCCTAAGTTACAACTTTTCCTTTTCGTTTATGGCGTTGAGTCGAGGCCATCATCGGTGTATCGACGATTACAGAACACTCGCTAACAGGATACGCGTTGATCCTCTGCATGGCGCACCGCACAGCTATAGGGGAATTGCAGCTAACTCCTTGCTGATGTTGCCCGGGATGCGTTGTTTTGGCTGCTCTGAGCACAAGTTCGCAGAGGAAGATGTATCTGACGTTGTACCTGCGGTACGCAAGGCCAAGACTGGCGGACGTCGGTATGATAAGGCAGAGGTCGCGATACAGCCTACCGAGCCGGACAAATCCAGTTCGATGAAGGTAAATCAGCACCGTGACCAGGGGGCGGGATAGCGGTTACTGGTGCCCGGTATCCGTTGCCAATTAATAGCTGAAAGAATATCCTCCCGCATCCCTCACTAATGCGCTATTTTTAAATGATATCACTCACACTGTCGCCATCGCAGAATGAAAACTATTTGGGCGAAGATATCCATACCCAAAAATCTCGCTCACTGAGTTAATAACCATCTGTTGGGAATTTTATCAAGGATATGCGCCACATTGTTACCGACTAGATAGACACCAAAATCATCCGGTGAGGTGTTGTAGAATATACTATCCACAGTAGCCTCCCCTCTGCATTTATTATTCATCAACATTTTATTTTCCTTAAAGACAGCCAGTCTCTCGTTCATGCCCGCACGTGTCCCATTAGAATAAACAATATAGGAATATCGGCCGCGTATGAACTGGAATAAGTTATTACTCCAGTTTTCACCCAGCTCGCTGTAATAGAACGTCGTGTCCATACTCGAATCCAGCCTCATTTCTGGTTTGCGACCCCGCTTGCCGTAAGAATAATATACTTGAACATGGCCTTTCTCTATCGTTACGGTGTTGTTGTTCGTTAGCGTACAGCTAAACAGCTGTGACATCGGCTTTAATCCCTTGCCATCCATTAAAGCCAAATTCACTCGCCTCAGTAGGCGCAAAGCGACCCAACGTATTCACCCACTTGCCTTCCTCACGCTCAAATCCCGCCCGCGTCTTTCACTCGGTAAGTCTATAGACCGCCGCGATAACGCGGTCCACGGATATCGACTCGACCTCAGACCCGGCATAGAGCAGTTCATGGCGCACCAGCGGATACCGGCGCCGGTATTTCTCCGGGCGTGCTTCAAACAGGGCCACCACGGGTATTTGCAACGCCGAACACGGCTGTCCTCAGAAATCACCCGATCCAGTGAGCTCATTGCAGCCACAAACGCCCTGAGTGACGGCGCACTCAGGCAACTCACGTCAATATTGACGTTCGGCGTTTCTGTTCGGGGGGAGAGTATAAACAGACCTAGGCGCGGACTTGAAGTTGCCTACCGTCAGACTGACCAGACTTGCAGCGATGACCATAAACAGATGCCCTTCGGCAGAGTCCAGCAGGAAAGAGTTGAACAGGTGACAAGCCATGTAGCTGCCCAGTATCGCCACCAGCAAGTTGCGGCAAGCGACCGGTTGACGCCAGGCCGCGCGCAGGCAACACAACATCCAGCTCAAAAACACCCCCAGCCCCAGCAGGCCGTTCTGAACCGTCTCCAGCAGATATTCATTATGCGGGTTATGCACACTGTAGCCGGTCTCGGCGTTGCCGTACCAGAAACTCCCGGCCCCGTTCCCGAGCAGAGGGGCCTGCCTTATCAGGCGTAACGATTCACGGGCAAAGGCGGTACGTTGCCCCATTGAGTTGTCACAGGCCTGATAGGCAAGTTCAGCCGGGGCCAGCACACAGTGGCGAACCTCCTGCAGACCCAATGCCAGGCGCTCCGTGGCACGATTCGGTATCAGAACCAATGCCAGCGCCACCAGCAGACCACAGACGAACACCCCGAGACGTTGCCTGCGGGGTAACGTCAACAACAGCCACACCCCCACGCCGACCAACAGTGCTACATAGCCGGTACGCCCTTGCACCATCAACAACACATTAGCCGTTGCCAGCCCGGCCAGTGTCGCATATCCCGCGCGCTTCAGGCCAGATTGCGCGAAGGCGCGAGACAACCACACCAGGGCCGCCAATGCCATGAACACATTCTGGGTTATCTGCAGTTTGAAGACCGTCGGGTTCTGCGGGTCGAGACCGCCCAGCGTGATATGCCCGATACCCGACGCCAGACTGATGGCCAGTATCACCGCATTGGCCAGCAAAAAGCCGTCGACAAAACGGGTAAGCAACGGGCGGTCAGCCAGGAAAAACAGCGCCAGTGGCAGCACGTACAGCAGCTTCTGATACTTGCCAACCATCTTCGGGCCATAGTCATGGTGCGAACTCAGCAGTGAAAGCGCCAGCAGGGCAAACATCAAGGCGGGCAACCAGACCAGTGGCTGTTTTAGCAGTGGTACCACATAACGACAATCCCGTTGCCACAGCAGGCAGACCACGACCATGCCCAATGCGATATTCATCAGTGCATTGGACGTCGGCAAAGACACCCCGAGTAAAAATGCCACGACGCTGAACAGTCGAAGACGGCCCGGGGTGAAGGGGAATACGGAAGACAGGTGTGTTGATGGCATGGTGATGGGCTTCTCTCAAGGTGGAGTGAACACGGCGGCGTCGGTCACTGTGCCGCAGAGGCGGTGGCCGACATCGTCAGGGTGGCGAGTTGATGGTCCACAGCACGGATGACCGCCTCAACCGGGATGGCGTCCAGATAGCGTTCCTCGGTATCGGTATCGACGTCGTCAGTGGCGGGCAGTGGGCGATAATCGCCCGCCCACAACAGGGTATGAGGAGCCTGCCAGGGTGACCACTGCGCCAGATTAGTGGGGCCGAACAGCACGACAGAAGGCGTTTGCAGGGCCGCAGCCATGTGCATCGGCACCGAATCCACGCCAATAAACAGCGTTGCCCGGCTCATCAATACCGCAAGCTCCGGCAGGTCAAGGCGGCCCGCCAGATTGACCACCCGCTGCGGCTGGGTACAGCCTGCCAGAATGGTGGCGACCAGGGTGACGTCATCAATTGAACGTCCCCCGGTCAGCACCACTGTTTTCCCTCTGGTGGTGAGGTGATTGATAACCTGCGTGAACCCCATCACCGACCAGGTCTTGAATGCCCAACGTGCCGTCGGTTGGATTAGCACAAAATCCGTCAGGTGATGACGCTGGCTGAACCGGTCTACCTCATCAATATCGCATTGGCGGTAGGCCTGTTTCACCCGGGTTATCTGGGTGGGTAACGCCAACGGCGTCAGAATGTCGAGATTATTCAACACGGTGTGCTGTTGCTTATGTCCATCAACCGTCACCAGCAGGGAATGGCAGGCTTGCCACAACCGGTTGTTACGCGTGGGGTAACGAAAACCCAGGCTGAAGGCCGGTTTCAGAAGGCGGCAATACAGTGCTGCCCGCCATTGGTCCGACAGATTGATGACAAGGTCGTAACGCGCGCTGCGCAGGCTGTTCCACAGGGCGTACTCCCCACGATACTGCGCTTTGAGGCCCTGGTGTTTGAGGCTGCGGTCCACGGTAAAAGTAAGGTAAACGTCCTGATTACCCGCCAGCATCACCTCTGTGCCGTCATACACCAGCACGTCAATCAGGGCGTTAGGGTAATTGACCCGCAGCGTGCCAAGCAGCGGCGTTGTCAGCAGGACATCACCAAAATGACGCAGCTTGATAACCAGGATGCGCTGTACCTGCTCGCGGTGCAGCAACCGATTGGGGAACCGACGGTCAGGCAACAGGGCCTGGTAGCCCCCCGTCGATACAGTGGAAAGGGGTGGGGTTATCGTCATCTTTCGTTGTCCTGGAACAATACAGAAATCGCCTTTTCACGGATGTTAAAACAGCGCAGCCCTTAACCGTCGGCAGTGCCGTTGGCCGATATCCGCAAAACAATATGAAGCGCTACCAGTGAGATAGGCGCCTTGTCGCCTGCGTATTTCACTGCGTTGATATGCTACATTGATCGGTAATACAGATCAATAAATCAATATTGATCGTTATTATCAATCAATGATGCAATTCAATCACGCTGTATTGATCGTTTTTATCTATCAAAGAACCCATCAACATCGCCGGGATGGCAGGGCGGGTGAAGGAAAGTGGAGAACTGAAAGGCAAGCGATAACTCAATGATTTTTCACATCTATATTACTCAAGTGAATATCGAGAACCCGTCTCGATAACACACAAGGAAACATCACCATGAAACCGATTATCCCTCTGGCCCTGTTGGCCTTCGCTGTTCTCTCCACCCCTGCTCAGGCGAAAACCACCACCACGCTGGCCAAGAACGAAATAGCTGACGGCAAGCCGCGTATCGTTATTTTCCAATACGACGGCAAGAATGCCTTCTGTCTGCAGGTACCGAAAAAGTATCAGCCTAACAAGGCGGTGGGTTGTTTTGCCGAAGGTGACGCAGGGGCCATCAACAGTGCCGCCAATGGCAATCTGGGCAGTGACGATAACTGGACCACGATGAAAGATGCAGGGACACCGACCTGCTATGCCGGTGAGGGCGGTTGTCCGGTGCCTGCCGAGTTGAAAGACCTGCTTGACCCTAAAACCAACAAGGAATGGGGCGTCTGGCGGCCTTAAACCTGCATAGCTTCCCCACTCAGAGCATCGCCACCGGCGGTGCCCTTTCTCTCGCCGTATTTCTGTTTTTTATTCAAGGCTCCAAAGGCTCCAGCCATGACAACACAACGTTCCGGGGTCACCGTACTCCATGAACATCTCTCGCTGCTGCCCGCTTCCGTGCGTGAACGCCTGATGCAACGCCTGCAGCAGGTGGTGCAGTATCAGCCCGTGATTGGCGTGATGGGCAAAACCGGTGCCGGTAAATCCAGCTTGTGTAATGCCCTGTTTCGCGGTGAACCCTGCGCGGTCAGCAATGTCGAGGCCTGTACCCGTGCCGCTACCCGGCTGCAACTCACCTTTGGGTCCCATGCGCTGACGCTGATTGATTTGCCCGGTGTCGGTGAAAGCCAGGCGCGTGACGACGAATACCAGGCGCTGTACCAGCAGCTACTTCCTGAGCTTGACCTGATACTCTGGGTCATCAAGGCCGATGACCGGGCTCTGGCGGTGGATGAACACGTCTACCACCAACTCCTGAACGCCGCAAACCCCAGGGTACCGGTGCTGTTTGTGGTCAACCAGGCTGACAAGGCCGAGCCAGTGGCCCAGTGGGACAGTGTGCAGCAACGCCCGTCGGCCAGCCAGTGGGACACGCTTGAACGTAAGGTGCACGCAATTGCCCAGCACTTTCAGGTCTCGCCAGTGCACATCCGGGTCGTCAGTGCCACCACCGGTTATCAACTGCCCGACCTGGTGGAGGCCTTGGTGACGGCGCTCCCAAAGCAGGCAAGCAGTGCGGTGACCGTTCAACTGCGCGAAACCTACCGCACCGACGCCGTACTCGACAAAGCCCGCAACGATTTTGGCGATACCGTCAGCGAACTCATCGACTGGGTTATCGACAGCGTGCCGCTGCCCACGCCCGTCAAAACGCTGGTCAAGTCAGTCAAAAATACCGTCCGCCAGGTGGCTAAGTCGGTGTGGGGCTGGTTCTTCGGGTAACGCGCCGCATCCCCCCGGTAAGCGCTTACTGACATATTTGCACATCCCCGTTCGTCCCTCTGCGGTCCGGCCTCTCAGGCCGGACCATTTTCTTTTTCTGCTGTCGGGTTACCTCTATCCGGCAGTCTCACGCATTTTCACAGGAGTATTGATGATGGTTCGATTAGCCTCCCGTTTTGGTCGGGTGAATTCCGTTCGCCGTGACCGCCCGTTAACTGTTGATGAGTTAGCCCACTACGTGCCCAGCGTATTGGGTGATGATAAACATGCTTCCCGCAGCGAAAAATACACCTACATCCCTACCATTACGTTGTTGGATAAGTTACGTGAGGAAGGCTTTGAGCCATTCTTCGCCTGCCAGACCCGTGTGCGCGATCTGGACAAACGTGAGCACACCAAACACATGCTGCGCCTGCGTCGGTCAGGGCAGATCACTCAAAAAGAGGTGCAGGAGATTGTTTTGCTCAACAGTCACGATGGCTCCAGCAGCTACCAGATGATCCCAGGCTGGTTCCGCCAAATTTGCAGTAATGGTCTGGTTTGCGGCCAGAGTTTTGGCGAAATTCGCGTCCCTCACAAAGGCGATATAGCGGGACAGGTCATTGAAGGGGCTTATGAAGTCCTGGGGATATTTGACCGGATAGAAGAACAGCGTGAGGGGATGCAGGCATTAACGTTATCACCAGCGCACCAGCACGCGTTGGCGCACGCCGCACTGACCTACCGTTACGGCGAGGAGCACCATCCGGTCACCGAAGCACAAATCCTGATGCCCCGCCGTTGGGAAGACAAGAAAGACGATTTGTGGACTACGTTCCAAAGGCTGCAAGAGAATCTCATCAAAGGGGGATTATCGGGGCGCAGTACCACAGGCAAACGGGCGCAAACCCGTGCGATAAATGGAATTGATAGTGATATCAAGCTCAACCGGGCGTTGTGGGTGATGGCGGAACAGCTTAAACAGGCTGTCGCCTGATGATGTGGCCGATCCCATGCATTCGGCACCGTTGAGGGGTGACTCATGGCTTCTCCGCTGAGCTAGTGGCAGGAAACGGCCTCGCGGCCACACCCTGTCCACAACAATTCGATGCAGACATGCATGAAATCCCTCGTGCGTCGCACCACTCCTGTGATCACTCTGCTGTAAAAATATTTTCCGGTGTGTCCATACCCTGACCGCCCCCTTCTTTAGTGTGCTTCCGGTGAACCCGTATTGACAGGTTTATGAGACCTGCATCTGGTTTACAGGAGGCCGTTCGTCAGGTGGTGAAGTGCTGAGTGTGGTGTTGGGGGGCTTTGGCACAGGGGCTGAGTCCGTTGTCGCTGCCGTTGAAGCCATGTGGGACGCGGGCTCCCGATATTTACGGTGTCAGCGCCGCAAGTCCTTAGTGCGGGAAGTCACGGGATTACTGGCAGGCGTCGCTCCCCGCGAAGGTGAACCCCGGCAGCGGCAACAACTCCTCCAGACGCCCTTCTGGCCAGCCCGGCAGACGCCGCAGAACATCCGTCAGCCAGGCATGCGGCTCCAGGCCATTCATCTTTGCCGTTTCCAGCAGACTCATGATTTTCGCCGCGCGTTCGCCTGCTGCAACCGAACCTGCGAACAACCATGATTTTCTGCCCATGACCACCGGTTTGATCGCCCGCTCGCAGACATTGTTGTCCAGCGGCAACCCGCCATCGTCCAGGAAGCGACTGAGGGCAACCCGACGTTTCAGCGCGTACGTGATCGCTTTGCCCAGCGCAGAGTTCTCCGGGCACGCATTTTTCTGCTGTTCCAGCCAGTGCCAAAGTTTTTCCAGTGTCGGTCGCGCATAACGCTGTCGCCACTGGCGGACCTTTTCTACTGGCCGGTGCCGGATCTTCTTTTCCAGCCGGTACAGGCTGGCTATCTGTCTTATCGCCGTGGCTGCACGCGGATCTTTACCCGCTTTATACAGGTCCGCGAAGTTTCTGCGGGCATGAGCCCAGCACCCCGACAGGATTATCCCGTTGTGCTGGTTTGCCAGCGTTTCATACGCCGGGTACCCGTCAACCACCAGGCTCCCGGCCCAGTCTTTCAGGTATCCCGCCGGATATTGGCTGCTTCTGCCGGGTTGACAGTCGAAGCACACCACTGGCGGGCCACTTCGTTCACCACTGACGTAGCACCAGAGATAACCGGCGCGGGATTTGCCCCCTTTTCTCGTGTCGAGGAGTTGCAGGGGCGTTTCATCGGCGTGTACCACATCCCGTGTCAGCAACATCCGGTGCAACGTCTCTGCCAGTGGCGTCAGTACGGTGCCCGCACGCCCGACCATATCCGCCATCGTGCTGACGGGCAGACTGATGTCTGACCGGGCCAGCACCGACTGCTGACGATACAGCGGCATATGGTCACAATGTTTACTTATCACCAGTTGCGCGATGAGTGACGGTTCAGCCACACTTTTCGGGATAATGTGCGCGGGCATGTCACCGCTGACCACACACTGGCAGCAGTTGCAGCCGTACTGCGGGCGAACATACCGGTTAACCACGATGCGGGCCGGGATGT
This sequence comes from Serratia sp. YWN4, assembly GCF_055790845.1. Taxonomy (NCBI): domain Bacteria; kingdom Pseudomonadati; phylum Pseudomonadota; class Gammaproteobacteria; order Enterobacterales; family Yersiniaceae; genus Serratia; species Serratia sp. YWN4. Next base: position 935,536 of record NZ_CM147696.1, on the reverse strand, counting down.
ACTCCAGTTTTTCGCTCACTTCATCGCGGATGTGGTGCAGCATTCCAGGGCATTCGGGGTCAAGGCAGCTTTCCGTTGATGCGGGAACGATAACGATCTCTTTTCGCGGAAGATGTGCCGGAAGCGGTTTACGTGCCGGACTTTTGCCGGGGGGCGTTTCTTCTGGGGGAAGCAATGTATCCAGTTGCGCTTCAACGGCGGCGATATCGGCATCCATATCCTCTTCGAACAGGGAGCGTTGCATCCCGGCCAGGGTCTCACTTTTTTTCCCGAAGCGCTGTTGGCGGGCCAGTTTCAGCATTTCTTCCAGGAGTTCGATACGCTGTTGAAGCCCGGTATTTTGCTGACGAAGTTTTTCTTTTTCTGCATTCTCAGACATTGCATTTTGCACCATGGCAAGTGCCAGAGTGCGAAGCTGTTCGATGTCACTGATGGTGGTGAGAACGGAGATATCCATGCGGATCATTATACCACTCCCGACATGGATAATCATTATTCTTCATGAGGTTATCATGTTCTGCGAGCCATATTCAGACTCGCCACGGAAGACCCATTTTTCGAGGTCGTGGCCTCTCACCTGCTGCCAGTCAACACCACTGACGAGCCAGTTGAACTCATCGGGCGTGAGTGACCAGGCAACCTCATTTGCCCGGGGCCAGCGGAAGTTTCCTTTGTGCAGACGACGAACGCACAACCAGACGCCGTGCTTATCCCAGCGCAGCACCTTAATGCGGGAGCGAGCCTTGTTGGTGAAGACGAAGGCGGCACCTTCGTGCCAGGACGCCTGCAGTTCATCTTGCACGTACTGCGTAAGCGTGTCGATCCCGCGCCGCATATCAACGGGTTTCACGGCGAGAAAGACATTTTCAGGCGTCAGCATGCTTGAGCGCCCTGAAGACATCGGTCAGTTGTGAAGGATGGCAGCACATCCGTATTCCGCCGGGCAGGAATAGCGTAACGGGTTCATTCGCCACAGATGAAAAGGGTTCAGAAGGTGGAGCGGATTGGACGATATGAACGGGCAAAACAGTAGGTTTGCTTGCACGTCGTTGAGCTTTTGCGACATCTTGGGGCCATTCACGAAAGGAGGTAAAAGGAATATCGTTGAGCTCACAATACTGCCGGCGGGTAAGGCCGCTGGCGCGCCAACTGGCGACGTGTTGTTTTTTCTGGTCAATGAACCATCGTTGTTTTTGCATCGGTAAACACCCTTGTGTCAGTGGAGGATGGTGCCGATCTTACCTGCTGAAATTATTATGAAAATACGAGTTCACCGGAAGTACACCTTCTTTACAGTGGTTCTCATTTTCAGACCGTTGATGGAGCCTCTCAATGCCAAAAGCTGCACACCGGCATGATCGTCTGGCGGTCAGGCTCTCATTGATCATCAGCCGTTTGCTGGCCGGTGAAACCCTGAATGTCCGCAACCTGGCCACCGAGTTTGGTGTTTCCCTGCGTACCTTGCGTCGCGATTTTCGTGAACGGCTGATCTATCTGGATCTGGAATACCAGCAGGGTCTGTGCCGTCTCGCCTCAGGCGTCGGCCAGCGCCATGCTGAGAAAGACGTGCTGGCATTTGCGAGACGTATCGGTATCGCCGACCTGCTGCCGGGTCTGGACAGTCAGATGATCAAGGCGTTGCTGTCTGCCGATGACACCTCTCCCTGCATCACCTGGCCTGTGGCTTTTCAGCCACACCGCGCCAGCCTGCTCTCAACGCATTTTGGCACGTTGGTTGACACCATCACCACCCGACAACGGGTACTGCTGTTGACGCTAGCGTGCCGTTATGAGCGGCTCGCACCTTACCGACTGATGTTTCACGATGGAGGCTGGTATCTGGTGGGGGAATGGCAGGGCCGCATCGCGGTGATTGTTGTCGATGACATTGATGCGGTGATTGTGTCCAAAGAGAGTTACGTACCCTGTCAGGCAGTCGATAGCCTGATCACCCACACCCATTTTGTTGCCGCGCTGCCTCACTACCGTTTTATCCGTGAGATATTGCTGCCGTTTCATTCACAACCGGGCGAGTGCGTTGACCCGGGATAACTGCCCGGCCTAAGCCGGGTTTGATTATGTATAAAAGGAGGCATTTATTAATGAAAGGTTTTTTGGGGATCTATTTTTTCCTGGGCTTGGTCACCACCGTCTATAAAGCTTTCTGGGGGGAACAGGCTTCACGCGGTCTGGCGTACGCTATCGGTCAGGGGCTCATTTGGCCCGTTGCCTGGTTTCCAAGCCTTGGGAATATCATCGGCGGGATTATCTGGCTCTGCGTCATTGCCGGGCTGATGCTGGCGTATTACGCGAGAAGGTAGTCATGAAAACGAAATGGCCTCTCCTGCTCCTGGTCGGCATGTTATCGGGCTGCGGTGATCCAGAAAAACGCGAATTCATGCGAGAGTGCAAGGCGCAGGGCAATACGGAGATTTGCGAATGTGCCTACAACAACATCTCCGCCAAATACGGTAAGGGATGGGGGAGTGACTGGCATGTCATCAAGAGAGCGGACTTTGCTGATTATCTTATCCAGACCACTGTCGAATGTACGTCAGAATAAGCCCGGCGTTAGACCGAGGCAGTGTCATAGCCCCCACCGTATAAGGCAGGTGTGCAACCTGTACCCTTGACCCACGTTGCGTTAACACCCGGGAAATTTCCCACACTCCAGACAGGCTCCCCGGTTTTCCGGTGGGGCCTGTTTTGCTATTTATCTCATACAGAAGGATATTTTTCATGAATACACACTCCACCCCGTCTACAGCAATCCCTCAGGCAAGCACACTGACCGCCATTCTGGTGCCTAGCAACCAACGCTCTCGTTTCTGGCCACAGCACTTCGGCAGCATACCGCAATGGCTCATTCTGGAGGCTCATGTCTTCGGCTGGATGGATCGCCTGTGTGCCGACTACCACGGGGGTTCCTGGGAATTTTACACGCTCAGTAACGGCGGGGCCTTTATGGCTCCAGAAGTTGACGACGATACCGATAAGAAATGGCGGTTGTTCAACCCCATGAATGGGAATGGTGCCGAAATGAATCCTGAAGCTGCGGGGATCACTGCCTGCCTGATGGCCTACAGCCACCACGCCTGCCGCACCGAGAGCGAAGCCATGACCGACCATTTCTATCGCCTGCGGGAATACGCGTTGCACCATCCCGACAGCCGCGCCATTTTCGCCCTGATTGACTGAGATCACAAAAATGAATTCCTCAACATTATTGGCATCAACCGCCCTGCCGTTAACGGCACAGCGCACGGTCAAACGTGCTCTGTCATTGCTGGAAAAGCACCTGCGCGAACCAGGCGCCTCATTTACCTCCACCAATACTGCACGCGACTGGTTACGGTTACAGTTGGCCGGGCAGGAGCGTGAAGTGTTTATCGTGTTGTATCTCGATAATCAGCACCGGCTGCTGGCATCCGAAACGTTGTTCACCGGCAGTATCAGGAGTACGGAAGTCCATCCCCGTGAAGTGGTGAAGGCCGTACTTCGCCATAACGCGGCGGCTGTCATTCTAGCTCACAATCATCCGTCCCAGTTGGCTGAACCCAGCCAGGCCGATCGACAAATCACCGAAAGGCTGGTCAACGCACTGGCACTGGTTGATGTGAAGGTATTGGACCATCTGATTGTAGGTGGTCTTGATATCGTCTCCTTCACCGAGCGCGGCTGGTTGCCTGGCTGACAGTCATCTCTCTCATTTCCCCAATCTCATTTTTCCAGGAGTATCCCAATGGGTTGGTTATTTTCACACCGCTCTCGCCGTGAACTGATCGCAGCACTGATCCAAACCGACGACACTGAACACTATCAACACGTGACGCTGGCGCATGCGCTGCGGGGAAATGTCCTGTGGTCGGTTGTCCAGAGTACCACCAAAGATCCGGCAAAAGTCGCCCAAACGGTCATTCATTGCATCCTGATGCAAGGTTCCGGCGGCAGTTGGGGCTACAAGGCGATGGATGAGTCTGTGCAGCCTTGTTATTACAGTTGTCCAAAGAAATACCTGACGATGGCCCCGGTCATCAGCCCGGAATGGCGTGAGAAGGTCTTGGCGCATCACCAATGCCGCTACCCGCAACGGGGCGTAATAAAGGAAGGAAGCCAATAATGGTAACAACGCCACTTTTACGCTTCGGTCTGCAATGCAGTTCGTCCCATATCAGCGAGGATGATAATACGGTGCTATACCGGATCTCGCATTGTCAGGATGAGTTTAGCGATGGCGAATGGATCTCATTCTCGGGCACCGGCTATTTGCTGCGACTGGATGCGTGGACCCACCCGGTATTGCAACTCAAACGGCTGGGGCTGTCCAAGACCTGCCGCCGACTGGTAACTACCCTAATGAAACGCCATCAACTGAGCTACCTACATATCGATGCCCTAGGTGAGGTCTTACCCGACTTTACCACCTTCGACTGGTAATACTGCCTCACATTCAACGCTCCACTCTCGCGTTACCCCTTTATTTCTCAAGGAGAACTTTCTCATGAACACGAGCGCATCGCCCGTGCCTGGCGTCTTTCATTTTCTGCAACACAGCAACGTATCATCGCAAGACTGGTAATCCTTATGTCAGGCGATCACCACGGCTTATCTAAAGCTACATTGGCAACCCGATACGCTGAATTTAGACACTGCACCGGTTATCTGTGAACACACCGGCAACCGTCGATACCGGTTCGACAACAACCTTATGGGATTGGGCATGATCGGCTTTAACGGTGAGCTGATTACTCATCAGGCAGGCGATCCGTTCATTCTTTACCAACGCCAGACACCCTATGCCCTGATCCGCTGCGATACACGAGGCTATCCCTACCAGTGGCTGGTGATGGCTGCACTGTTGTTGGCCAATACGCAGTGCCCCACTACCTGGACGATTGAATCTGATATCCCCGTGAAGCACTGGCGAAAGGTCGCTCACTGGTTGACCCACCACTGTCAGTTACCGGTTTCCCCACTTTCTTAAGGAAATGCCGTATGAAAACCCTCGAAAAAATACCCCACATCACGCCCAGCGCCAACCAAGCACGAACTGAATACCAGCAATTACTCGTCTGGTTGCTGAAGCACTGTTATGGATTGGAGCTCAACGATACGCAGTATCACGACGAACAGGCTATTGCTCAGCAGATTGAGCATGGCGTCACGGTACGGAAAACCGTCAATGAACTGGTGGAGAAATTTGATCTGGTACGCATTGATCGCCCCGGTTTCAGCCTGATGGCACAAGACCCCACCCTGAACGGTGGAGATATGCTCCGTGCCCGCAGTGCGCTGGGACTGCGCAGCCCTGTCATTCGCCGCCTGGCATGATAGTCCCCTCACCATCACCTGCGAACACGCCAGCCTCTGCGCTGGCGTTGTACATTAACAAGGACATTCAGCCATGAAAGACACCACTCCTGATACTGATAATCACTCAAACAGCACACCGTCGCCTGTCTGGGGCTTGCAATCTTCTATCACGCCACGCCTGGGAGCCCGGTTGGTCCAGCAGGGTAATCACCTGCATTTTTTGGCTGACCGTGCCGGTTTTGTTAGCACATTTGATCCTGATGCTCTTAAAACGCTGGATGCCGCTTTCCCTGTGCTGATTGAACAGTTGGAGGCCTGCCTGCGGTCTGGTGAACTCGATCAACGCCGTCAGCATTGCGTCACCGTGCAGCACGCCAGTTTTACCTGCGATGCCGATACGTTAGGGAGCTTTGGCCACATCTATATCGCTGTTTATCAGACAACACTGCCCAACCTGGTTTAAGCCGTAAGAGCTCACACTCTCCCAACCTTTAACCCTGCCTGCGATAACGCGGGCATTTTTTTCTAAGGAACTCAGCGATGCCAACCACATTGAATACTGTCATTGAACCCGAAGTCCTCACCGACCACACCGAGGTGATTTGCTCGACCAGTATTGAACGTATCGTCACCGGGCGTAATGCCGCGCTGACGCAGATTGAAGCCCTTATCCATCAGCTTGAAGATATCTCAGTCCTCACCAGCAGCATTGGCGGTGGAGTGGCAAGAGATTGGGCGATGCGGCAGGACTTCCGCTGCGGCTGCTGGCTTATGGAGAAAGCAGAAACAGCCATGTCCGTGATCACCCGCAATCTTGATCGCGACATATGGCAAGATCTGATGAAAAAGTCAGGAATGCTGTCGCTCATGGATGCCAAGGCGCGTGACCAGTGGTACAGAAATCTGGAGAGCAAGGACTTGCCCGCTATCAGCACAGAGAGCATCTATAGCACGTTCGAACAGTTGCACCGTGATAAGGGCGAGGTATTTGAGCGAGGGGTGATCAACGTGTTCAAATCGCTGTCCTGGCATTACAAAACCAACAGCCCCTGCAAATTTGGCAAGAAAATTATCGTAAACGGTCTGGTGAGTTATAACCAATGGGGATTTTCACTGAACCACAGTTATCGGCGCGACCAACTGGCCGATCTTGAACGGATGTTGTTCCTGTTGGAGGGCAAAGCGATACCGGATAATCGGATGGATGTCACCGCTCGGCTGTATGATCATATCAGTGCCCACCGACTGAGGGCTGAGGTTTATGAAGATGAGTATTTTTCAATCAAGTATTTCATGAAGGGGTCAGCGCATCTGACATTTAGAAAGCCTGAGTTGATGGACAAGATGAACGATATCATCGCCAAACATTATCCAGGTATGTTAGCACCCTAAGTACTGAACTGAATTTCAACGCAAATCCTTTGTAGCTGTAAATGTTGGTGCAAAAAAGATTGATTTTTCATTTAATATTTAATGTAGGGTTTTCGAATCCTGTATGGCGCAACCAGCCCTTAGTGGCGCGAAAAATGATAACTTATCATCAACGTCTCCAACCGTAACGCGCTCTTAATATTCTCGCATCAGTAAAGTGCCTAGGCTGTGTCCCTCAACTGCTAGGAAGGGAAACGTCATTAGTCCCCCGCTTCAACCTTTCCAGCAAAAGGATTAACCATAGCCCTGAAAAAATCTGTACGGATGAAATAGTTTGGCGTACCATAACCATACATTACATACATTACATACATTACATACATTACATACATTACATACATTACATACATTACATACATTACATACATTACATACATTACATACATTACATACATTATCGTGGGCTATTACATGAGCATAGGCAACAGTGGCCGTATTGTTATAGAAGTTAAGCCGGAGGTAAAGCGCAGGCTTTACTCTGCATTAGCAAGCGAAGGTATATCACTTAAAGAGTGGTTCCTAAAGAACGCTGAGCAATATCTGGAGGGCAACAACAGGCAACTAAATGGCCCTAGCAAAACTGATAAAAATAATTCTAATCAATCAGTAGAAATATTATACAACCTTAAAAGTGAGAAATAATGGGTTCCATTTTAGAACAATCAGCGAGTGTAGCGGCGCAGGAGCATGATGTCGGGCTTAGCTCTATCCAGCAAAAGCTTGCAGAAATTGACTGGAGTTTCCAGAAAAGGGGTGAAATAGCGGCTATCGAAACAATTCACCCGTATCCTGCAAAATTTATTGGTGATATTCCACGGACACTTATTGACATTCTACCTATTCCTCTCGGAACAGGCGTACTCGATCCATTTTCAGGATCAGGGACAACTCTGGCAGAATCCCAAAGAGCCGGACTTCCTTCTGTAGGTATCGATCTTAACCCTATTGCGTGCCTAATATCCCGAGTCAAAACCAGTCCGTTACCTGATGACTTTATGCATGTTGTTGAAGAAGTCATCGAACGTGCCAGCAATATCAAATCACTAGTAAAGCCTGATATTCCAAACGTGGACCACTGGTTTAAGTCAGAAATCCAACTGGCTGTTGGTGCCCTAGCTGAAACGATAGCAGATGTAGCATATCTCCCTTGGTTGGATCAACTTCGTTTGTCACTCTCAGGTATACTTGTTCGCGTTTCTAATCAAGATAGCGATACCCGGTACGCAGCTATTGATAAAAACATTTCCTACAACGATGTTTTCAAATTGTTCCGCGCATCCGCGGCAAAAATAATGAAAGCACTAGCAGCCCGGGAGAAAGACTTAGCGACAGCGCGTGTTATAGAAGCGAATATATTAGAGGTTCAACCAGAGGATATTGATATCCCAATCGGTTTGGTCGTCACCTCACCCCCGTACCCTAATGCCTATGAGTACTGGCTATATCACAAATATCGTATGTGGTGGCTTGGTTTTGACCCACTTTCCGTCAAGGAAAAAGAAATCGGTGCTCGTGCCCACTTTTTCAAAAAGAACCACCATACTGCAGAACTGTTTGTTGAGCAAATGCGGGGAGTATTCTCTTTAGTTAATAAAGTATTAGTTCAAGATGGCTTTGTCTGCTTTGTTGTGGGCCGGTCGAAAATTCACGGAAAGATTATCGATAATGGTGACATTATCGATCTGGTCGCATCTGAAGTTGAGCTGAAGCGTGTGTCGCGTTTTGAGCGTGTTATAAAGGCAAACAGAAAATCTTTCAATCTCTCCCACGCAAACATAAAGACGGAAACCGTACTTGTGTTTCAAAAAAAGTAATGAAGATATGCAACTAACCTGGCACAACTACAAATACTATCCTTACGAAAAAGACTTGGCACTTCGTGAGATTCAAAGCCTTCTGAACCCGGACTCAATCGAGAGCTACGACGGGGGAGTTAATGTAAGCAATCCTGCAACCGCTGAGATGGTTGAGCGATTGGTCTATTTCGCAGGTTATACGCCTGAACCTAACTCAACTTTAGTCAATACAACACAGCGTATTTTGGAGCAAGTGAATGGTAGCAATATAAACAGGCAAGCTACCCGATACTCCGCCCATGGGTTGCACGAGTACAAAGGCAAGTTTAATCCACAGGTCGCAAAAGCAATACTTAATATATTTACAGCGCAACCAGGTCAAACAGCACTAGACCCTTTCTGCGGTAGCGGGACTTCTCTCGTTGAATGTGCCCATTTAGGTATTGATGCTGTTGGAACAGATATCAATCCACTAGCTGTATTTATCGCTAATGCCAAATTACATTCTCTACAGATCCCGGCGGAAGACATCCTCAAAGAGGGTATGTCATGTCTTATCAACGCAGAAAAATATCCACAGATACCATTGGCCAATGACGAACGAAATGCTTATTTACAGTCATGGTTCCCAATAGATTATTTGCAGCATATTGAAAAATTGAGATGTATTATCGAACAATCAGGAAGCTCAAGTACTGATATTTTGCTGGTTATCGCATCAAACCTGTTGCGCGATTATTCATTACAGGAGCCCCATGACTTACGCATAAGACGCAGAAAATCTCCTTTCCCTGAAAAATCTTTTTCCCAAGCTTACAGAGAAGCGTTGCAAGCATTCTGCAGCAAATTATCAGATTTTCAGCAGACTTTTGGAATTATTAAAATAAAACAACGAGCTATCAATATCGATTGCAAAAAAGTGGTAGGGAACACCAGCCTTATCCCTGGTGCTTTCGATCTGGCTCTGACCAGTCCGCCGTATGCAACGGCTTTACCCTATATTGACACACAAAGGTTAAGCCTTGTATGGCTTGGATTATTAGCTCCCTCAGATGTAATGCTATTGGAGGCCGAACTTGTTGGAAGTCGTGAAATCCGAGGACCAGGAAAAAAATCACTTTTGGCAATCCTAGAAAGCAATGGAGATGCACTACCTGATAATGAGGCCAATTTTTGCCTACAGCTACAAAAAGCCCTTGCTGAAACTGACGGTTTCAGGAGACAAGTAGTTCCCCGTTTACTATATCGATACTTCTCGGCTATGTCGGATGCATTTACCTCTGTCAGACGGCTTGTAAAGCAGGGGGCACCTTTCGGTCTCATTGTCGGAGGAAACCACACTGTACTTGGCGGCTCCCGCTTTGACATTGATACACCGCAACATTTAGCGAACTTAGCAGTATCACGTGGGTGGCAGCATGTGGAAACTATACCGCTACAAACATACAAGCGTTACGGATTACATCAAAGTAATGCAACCACAACGGAGGCATTAATCATACTGAAAGCTGAAGCCAGTTAACTCAGGTATACCTCACGCATGAATGCCTATAGCTTACCATGCAGGTGAGTACCTTTGGGATAGCCAACAGGCACCATTCCCAACAAGTGCGTCCTGAGCGACAGCGGCACTAAATAAGGCCGCTGTCCGTTGTGATATCGCTGAATTTCTGTCAAGAAAGCTGAGTCGAAAACAAGGCTCAGCGAAGGTTGGCCATTCCAGAAGTGCCACATCGCCGTCTATTGGTACTGTCAATCCAGCAGCTAGGATCGCTGTACTCAATCCTTTTACTGCAGCAGGAACAAGCATGCGGATATCAGCATGCCCACTTTCGGTGAGGGTAAAACCATACCCCATGATGTTCGTATCAGCAGTCCCACCATCAATAACGATATCATCACTTAAATATCGTAATCTGAGATTAAACTGTGCACGTGGTCGACTGTGTTTACCATAGACTCCGAATTGTAAAGCCTGGACAGATGCAACAGGAATACTGATATTCGCGGTCCCCGTTCCTCCAGAGAAATGACGTCCGCTATCGCGATTCAACTGAACAATGAGTCCTGCTGCTTCTTGGGGTAACGGGATGCCAGTCAGAGCAGACCTTCCAACCGTTACGCTTGTTGCATTTAATGCGAAGTAGATATAAGGAGGAAACCCATCGATTGTAGAAAACGATAAACTCTGTGGGGGCGAATCAGTTGGCTGGGCCAAAGAATAACCGTTTGTTGGCATGTCAGGTGTAACTTCAACTTGCCTACTCAGGGCAGTGACAGCAGCTACCTTTGGCAGTACAACAACAGGCTGTAGCCGCTTTTTAATGCCGGTAACCTGTTTGTCACTTTTCAGCTGATTAGTGGTCTGTGGCGTTTGAGCTAACGCGAAAATGTCATTCTCAACTAAAAAGTCAAGAATTTCAACATTAGGAATAACCGTGAGTCCATCTCGTTCTTCTTCAAACCAGCAGTCGATAGCACTGGCAATCTCATCCAGAATCTTAGGGTCATCGCCTTCTTTGGTATCGAGAGCAATACCTGCCTCTACATGCAAAGCTAGACCTGATGCGGTCAAGTTCGCAGAACCAACAAATGCAACCTGTGATCCATCAGTGCGACGGATATGGTAGGTTTTCGGATGAAAATAACCATTTCTGAAGCTAACAACTCCCAATTGTGCCCCACTCCGTGGTGCACCCACAATTTCGATCAATTTCTCAACGTCTCCTCTCAGGGTACCAGAATCATTTGAACCAAGGAGGATATTTGTCGGCAAGTTATTTATTTTACAATGAGTAAGAACTGGTATGAGCAACCCCAGCCCATCTAGTGAAAAGAAACCTGTTTGAAGTCGAAGTTCCGCTACTTGTATCAGTGTTGCAGTTTCCAGCCAATAGGCAAGTGTATCCTCTTTTCGGCGACGGCCTGTGTCAAGATATCTCATATTTTTACCTTCCCTAATTTCAGTCTATAACGGCCATTATATCAGCGCCTAAGCAATTACTATAGTTATCGCTGCCCTGCACGATTTTGATATATCAGCTACTTAATACGATGCCAACCATTCGGCCATATGGGGTCGGTATGTTGGCAATAAAGTGAAGCTGAGGAGCACTATACTCTAGGGTGTGTCCCGTAACTGTTTTTATGCAGATCAGCATTGTTATAGCTGTGCAAAAAAACACTCTAAACCGATCAAAGATGTCCTAAAAACGCTCAACACTCAACCAAAAATCACATTTTGGAAATGATTCCTAAAGCACTTTTGGGTGTGTAGGGAGGTTACGGGACACACCCTACTCACTGAATTTTCAGACAGTTATTGCTATGGCTCACTACGATTTCCCTGATGCTGCATGGGCACTCAACCGTTTCCACCAGTGAGCAAAAAAGCATCATTAACTCTATATTCAATAAGTTACTTTCCATTCTTGATGAACACAAGTTGCTCGACTAATCTGCTATCTCTCTGGATGGTAGCAATATTAGTGCAATGCGTTATGCTGCCAGTGCCCAAAAAAAACATCCCGATATCACCCATGCTCATGTCCTGGGTAGCTCACGAGGCGGTTATATTAGATATGCCAGAACCATGTGCTTTGAATACCGCATTGGTAAAGATCATAAATGGGGTCACAGAGCGATAGTATCACCAAACGAATCCAATAAATTATTTTAATTTTTATTACACAACTTATCTCATTAATTGGGTTCATGGACAGGCACAGAGGTGACCTTGTTGAATTTCATCATAATCAAAAGACCATAAAACTCTATGCCTATCTCTTTCCAGGGAATACCTCAACCCTGAGCCCCTTTAATTAAATTAACCCAAGGAATATATTACTATTAATAAATCCAAACCGCTTTCCTTTATGGCCAATAGGGGTGACTGCATATTGAAATAGTTTGGCATGAGAAGCTTTCTCTTGTCCTATAATTCTAATTTCAAAGTTTCTATGACCAACTCTTGTAATGCATGCTAAATCTCCAGGGCGGGCAATCTTAGTATATCTAAACTTACCTGTCCCAAGCCTTACATCTCTATTATTTTCCTTCTCATAAGTAACCCTTTCCTCACGAACTTGTTGAAGGTCTATATAATTAAGATTTATGGTAGTGTAGTCAGCTACTTTCTCTTGCTCGTTACTTTTATCTAAAGGTGGAAAAAAATCAATGCAATCTACACCAAGCCAAATATATTGGCTACCTTTACCAGATTCCTCACCCTCGCTTGCCATAATTCGGTTAGTATCACTATCAACTAATGAAACTATGAGTGTATTAATGTATTGGTTTTCCATAATTCCCATCCGTTAAGTTTAGATTGGTCTTTTTCATATACATATTGGTTGATTTAGTGCACCTTAGCGTATGACATTAAAGTGATAATTTCAATATATGATTTATTTAGGTCATGTGCATTAACTATTTTTTTGTACTTTCTATCGGCGTGACAGCGAATCAGAAGCCATTATGGGCGATGGTTATTAGTTAGGTAATGCTCGGAAATGAGTCTATTTTCGCATTTTAAAAGAGATTCGCGTTGTAGGCTGCCTCCCGTGCCAAGCAACCATCAAATACCTTTGACATGTTAAACCGGTGTTGTCAGTGTAGCAGGGGTCAGTGGCCTGCTGTTGTTGGATAAAGGGCATCGAAGTACACATAGGGGTACGCCGATTACCCAGTTTATCGGGGCCGATCCGGCGGAGTCCTCTGATATCCTGAAGAAAATCTCCCCTATTGAGTTGCTACCTTTAGGCATAAAACAGGTTTTGATTCACGGAGATATGGATATCAATGTCCCGATTGGCGTCAGTTATCTGTATCGAGACAAAGCTGTCGTAGCAGGAGACGATGTGAAACTGGTCGTTGTACCACTGGCAGATCACTTTACGCTGCTGGATCCAACGCTGCTATTTTGGAAAGAAACCATCTCTGCCATTGATAATTTGGCTAAGTGATTCTCACTCTCCCATAACCAACGGCGGTTATTTAAACCAATCTAGGCTGTGTCCCTCAATTACATATTCGTCGTAAAAACAGCCGAATACAGCCCAGTTGAACCATCGACAGGTAGTTCCTCGCCGTCTTTTCATAACGTGTCGCTATGCGGCGGTTTTCTTTCAGCAAACCAAAGCTTCTTTCTACAACATTGCGCCTACGATAAATCTCTTTATCAAATCGGGTTCGTCCATCTGTACTGGCCTTCTCATTCGACTTATGCGGAATAACGACCTTGATACCACTCCGCTTTAAGTCACTACGTAATGCCTTGTTTGAATAGGCTTTATCAGCGAGAACGGCCTTGCCTCGACGCTTCATAAAACCATTTTTTCTTAGAACGCCGATGCCATCTAATAACCGTAGCGCAAACTGACTTTCATGAGCTTGACCCGCACTCAGCACGATATTTAAAGGGAGCCCGTTTCCGTCTGTTGCCAGATGGATTTTGGTGCCATAACCGCCTCGTGAGCGACCCAGGCCATGATCACTGGCGATATCGGGATGTTTTTTTGGGCACCGGCAGCACAACGCATTGCACGAATATTGCTACCATCCAGAGAGATAGCCGACCAGTCGAGCAGCTTATGCTCATCAAGAATGGACAGTAACTTATTGAATATAGAGTTAATGATGCCTTTTTTTGCCCACCGGTTGAAACGGTTGTAGACGGTTTTCCATGACCCATAGCGTTCGGGTAAATCACGCCAGGGAGCCCCAGAGCACAGCACCCAAAACATGCCATTGATGACTTTACGGTGTTCACTATAGGGATGCCCAGGGCGCTGAGAGCGTTCTGGAGGTAATAATGGCAGGATGAGTGCCCATGCAGCATCAGGAAGATCGTAGCGAGCCATAGCGATAACTGTTTGAAAATTAGGTGATCAGTATACCATTTTTAATTGAGGGACACAGCCTAGCACTCGATGTGGGTCCGCGATTCAGACCCACATCAAACAGTATTTAATACCCCGACAGGAGAAAACAGTATCGAACCTATTCCCTTTTTGATGCCAAACCACATGGGGGCCCTATTGGTGGCCCCTTTAATTATCGAACAAAATAATATCGTTAAATAACAAAGGTTTTATTGGTTTATTTCGATTCCGAGTCCGGGCACCATACATCGAAGCACACTGGTTAGAAGTGAGATCTCTAACGGGTGTCTAAACGAAGATGGTGTTCAAAGCAACGGTGACTGCATTGACAGATGCATCATCCAAGATTGAACATAAAAATCTTCAAGAAAGGGTATCAGGTCGCACTGATGCCCTTTTCTCGTTGGCGTAAATAATTACAATCATTACCGCATCTGTCAACCAACCCATATATTTCAAAAGATTTAGTTATATTCTTTCAACGATTGTTACTACCATCATACAAGTGACCGTTAGGGTTTTCGCCCAAATGAGTTGCGCTAAAGGCGCGACTCCTTCATAAGTCGTTTCATTTCCTGAACAGCTTCGGTCAGTCCACTGTAAACCGCGCGTCCTATAATGGCGTGTCCAATATTCAGCTCGTGCATTTCCGTTATCGCCGCAATCGGCTGCACATTATGATATGTCAAACCGTGTCCAGCATTGACCTTCAGGCCCAAACCGTCGGCAAAGCTGGCTGCAGCGCGAATGCGGGATAGCTCTGCCTCACGCGGCAGCCCTTCAAGTGCTTCTGCATAGCAACCGGTATGAATCTCAATGTATGGAGCACCACACTCAGCTGCCGCTTTAATTTGTAGAGTATCAGCGTCGATGAAAAGCGAAACCTGTATCCCCTCTGAAGATAATCGAGCCACGGCAGCACTGATTTTATCGTGCTGACCAGCTACATCCAGACCTCCCTCTGTTGTCACTTCCTGACGCTTTTCAGGTACAAGACAAACAAAATGCGGCTTTGTTTCACATGCAATTTTCAGCATTTCCTCGGTGACCGCCATCTCCAGATTCATACGCGTCTGAATTGTTTCACGCAAAATCCGCACGTCACGATCGGTTATGTGACGACGATCTTCACGCAAATGTAACGTAATCCCATCAGCTCCTGCCTGTTCAGATACAAATGCTGCCTGTACCGGATCGGGGTAATTGGTTCCTCGTGCGTTTCGCACTGTAGCAACGTGGTCAATATTTACGCCTAAAAGTAGTTCTGCCATTTCATTTCTCCACCAGTTAAGTTTCAGTCCCCGTTATTTTCCATAATGGGTGAAAGCCTGCTTTGCTCTTTGCAACATTGTCCACCGCCGTAAATGGGTTTTATTACTGCAATCCATTTGTAAAGCAGAGAAGTAATGCATAAGGAATAGGGACTGTCGGCATATTACAGTGAAAAGCTCGCAACAGACTTTTATTTTAAATGAATCTGATTTAACGCTCGATATTAATGGGTAAACATGATGGCTTAATAAAAGAAGTAGAAAGTCAGTGGGTTATGAATTTCTTGAGAATCCAACATCTCACAAAAAATTAATGGTATCACTTGCGAGCCGAATTGAAGTTCAAACTCAATTGATGCAAGCAAGAAGTAGTGCTCTGTAATTTCGCTTTCTAATGAGATTGGGTGAGCACCCAAAAATTCTTCGGAAAGCACGCGTAAAAGTTGCATTAGACTCGAAGCCGAATTTTAGAGCAATATCCAATATACGCTGTTCTGAAATTATGATTTCAATTAAAGCATGCCTGAGCTTCTGATACCGAATAAAAGAAGCAAGAGTTTTTCCAGAGTGCAATTTAAAAACACGCTGAATATGTCCTCTGGAATAACCCACTCTCACTGCAACATCTCTCACATCCATTTTCCCTTCAAGATTGTTAAAAATCCAGTTAATGGTCTCTTTCATCATGGCGTCATAAAGCATCTAGCAATCCTGAAAAGTGAGAAAATTATTAACACAAAATTGCTCAAACCTTTTTGAGACTTGCAGGTGAAGGGCAAACTCAGATCTGTTACATCAGAGGGGGTTACTGATGTAACTGGTGTCTGCATGATACGAGTTTTTCAGTCATCTCGTAGTATCGGCCGCGCTGGATTTTCTTTCTCTGATGTTTGAAACACTGCTTTTAATCGGGTGCATCTTATTAATACGTGGCTTAAGAATCACACCAGGCATAGGTACAAGCCGACGACGATTATCACTGGGCTTGGGCCGTTCATGCCAGATTTTCAATGTTATTACTGATAATGCTAATAAGGCCGTCACACTGTTTGCCAACATCAAAGGTATGTCATGCATACGGTAGCCGTACCACGCCCAGCAGGAGACTCCGAAAAACAATGCCGCCCACATCCCAAGAGATAGTCCGCTAGAATCTTTATTCCTGACGATATGAACAACCTGTAGGAAAAATGAACCTGTTGTCACCCATGCGGCAAGAGCTCCGAGCCAAATGGGCCATGATGAAAGTATGATAATTGACATCAGTGCCATTACTGCAGTTAAGCCCACGACATATCATACTTGCCAAAATAAGCCCCTCTTATAAAACCCATATAAAAAACCGCATGCTACATTGGATTCCAGGTTATTAATAAATGTTCAAGGCCGCATTAGGAATTGCCAAATAAAAAAGGAGAATAAAATTGCATCCTCCTTCACTCAGCATTTTGAGAAAGCGCTCAGCCAGTTACCCTGACCTCATCCATTTATTACACACAACTCAACCTTTGATATCAATCAACACTTTTATAAAGTGGAACTCTCTCTCATATAATTTTGGAAATATATCGAGTGCATCTTCAATGTTTATCCGATGTGTGATCAGAAGCGAAGGCTTAAGTAGACCTTTGTTCATATATTCCAGAGAGGTTTCCCATTCTCTTCCTGGGAATGGTGCTGACAAAGAATTCCACGAGCCGCGCACCGTTAATTCATTACGAATAATTTTTTCAAAATTGGTTCGATCAAATGCCACATCACCATATGGAATCCCCAGCAGCAACACGGTTCCCCCTTTTCTGGCGAGGCTCATTGAGCTCACAATACCAGCAGCATTGCCCGATGATTCAATGACCAGATCGACGCCATTGCCAAGCGTTTCCGCTCCGAACTGAACCGCAAAGTCAGCCTCGGTCACATCAAACACGGCATCAGCGCCCGCTGAGCGAGCCACATTAAGTTTCTGAACTTCCGTATCCAGTGCGTAAACCTTTCCCGCACCATAAATGCGCGCCCACTGAACGGCCAGTTGCCCTATTGTTCCGCATCCCACCACTGCTACGGAACAACCCGGCCTGATTGTAATTTGGTCCAGTCCATGCACAACTACCGCGGAAGGTTCGACAAAACTTGCATCATCAAAGCTCAGACTGTCCGGAATTGGCACGACATTAGCAGCGGGCACGCTGACGTATTCAGCAAAGGCCCCTTTACGATGCCCCCCAAGTACGCGCAGATCGCTACACTTCGAATACTGAGCTTTACCGCAGTGCTCGCAGTTGAAACAAGGGAAGCAGGGGCAGGCCACCACCCTGTCACCGGCTACAACGTTGGTGACAGCCTTGCCAACCTGCGCCACCACACCTGAGAATTCATGCCCCCATGTCAGGCCGGGATTGTAAGAACCAATTTTACCGAAGCGTGAGATGTCAGACCCACATATTCCCGCTGTTTTCACACGTATGATAACGTCATCATCACGTTCGATTTTCAGCATAGGCGCGTCTTCAAGCCTAACGTCCTGCTTACCATAC
Organism: Serratia sp. YWN4; assembly: GCF_055790845.1. NCBI lineage: Bacteria > Pseudomonadati > Pseudomonadota > Gammaproteobacteria > Enterobacterales > Yersiniaceae > Serratia > Serratia sp. YWN4. Next base: position 917,309 of record NZ_CM147696.1, on the reverse strand, counting down.
AAGTTCAGTGCTTTCATGACTGTTTCCCGATGAAAAAGCGTCAGCTAATGGATGATGGTGAAATAGGCCCGCTTTTGAAGGCGGGCTAATTATTTAACCTTTACCAGACAAATTCAGCTGAGTAGACAGTTCAGACCATACCTGTTGGGATGTTCGCTCCCATGTTAGAGGTGTAACCGATATAAAGCCCTCAGCCACTGCCGACACTTCACTGTATTCCGGCAGATCGGTCACCCCATGCTCAACCCGCAGCCAGAAGTAATCTTCCCCGTGCGGATCAGCAGTCGGCGTGACGGTGATCCCCTTTACCTTACCGATACCCTGCCGGGATACTTTGACGCCATTAACTTGTCCATCCGGTATGTTCGGGAAATTAACATTGAGGCAGCACTCAGCTGGCAGACCCGCCTCGAACAACTTCTGCAGCACAGGCCGACACTGTTCCTCTGAGGTCGTCCAGTCGGGCTGATCTTCCGGCCTTTTATCCTGGCTGAGTGCAACAGAGGGGATGCCCAGCAGGGCGCCAGTAATGGCCGCACCCACAGTTCCCGACAGCACAGTTTCAAATCCAATGTTTGAGCCACTGTTAATGCCCGAAAGCAAAACATCCGGAGGAGAATGTTTCATCAGGTATCTGACCGCAATTGCCACGCAATCTGCTGGTGTTCCATGCACCGCAAATTTACGAGCGCCACGGGCTTCTACTCTTACCGGTTCGCGTAGGCTTACCGAATTCGATACGCCGCTTTTATCCGTTGCAGGAGCAACTACCCAGACTTCATCAGCAAAGTGCTCCGCTACTTTCTCAAGAATACGGATGCCCGGTGCATCCACACCATCATCGTTGGCCAGCAGTATTCTGCGAAATGGCTTTTGTGACATTGTGATTCCCCATTTTCCGGACGCAGGAGGTCCTGAAGCATTGCCTCAATTAATTAACTTAACTAGGTGTTAAAGTTTATTCTTTCTCGCCAAAACCACTGGCAAATAAACCTTTAATTTCACTCATGGCATCAAGTTCATCAGCGCCGTCAACAATAATTTCAATATCAGAATTACCCTTAACTCCAGCACCCAATACACTCATCATGCCTTTCAGAATAACTGTTTTATCGCCATTAACTAGTGTCACTGATGATTCATATTTCTTTAATGCTTTGACAAGCGTGGCCGCCGGGCGTGCGTGAAGGCCCGTGCTGTTAACAACACGAATATTTTCTTTAATCATTTTCGTTCCCGATTTTGCAGGTAAATTTATAACTAATATCAGGAAGCGCGATTCATCATTTGAATTTTGCTGAATACGTCAGCTTCTACAGCTGCTTTAGCGCTATTCATAACTCGTGCGAGATTCGCTTCATTATTATTTTCAGTCCAGGCTTTGCCCACTGAAGTAATAAAAGCTTTGCGCAGATCACTAGCGATATTCACTTTCACTACATTGTACTTAACAAAGCTGCGGATGATGGCTTCATCGATACCAGAGCCACCATGAATGACTAGCGGTACTGGGCAGATTGACGCAATTTCCTGCAGTAATGGAATATCAATACGCGGAATATCCTCCAGACCATGGACGTTACCTACCGATACCGCCAACATGCTGCATCCTGTTTCCTGAACAAAGCGCAGTACCTGCTTAGGATCTGTTTTGCAGTCAGCTTCGCTGACGTGGTCATCTTCTTTACCCAGGATTGCGCCCAGCTCTGCCTCAACCGGCACACCGAAAGACTTACAAAAATCAACCGCAGCTTTAGTGAAAGCGATATTTTCTTCAAACGGCAGCTCTGCTCCATCAATCATTACGGAGGTGAAACCTGCGCGAACCGCCTGCTTGACGTCATCCAATTCTTTACCGTGATCTAAATGGAGGCTTACAGGAACATCCATGGTTGCCGCACGTTTTTTTACGATTTCATAGATGTAATCATAACCGGATAATTTAGCATTCGTTGGTGCGATCTGAATAAAGTTCGGCAGACCTGAACGCTCAATAGCATCAAGGATAGAAATTGTGGTTTCCAGGTTAGTGGTGTTGAACGCGCCAGCCAGAACGCGTTTTTCCTGAATGCTGCTCAGCAGAATATTACCGTTTACTAATGGCATGATATTTACCTCTCTCTTCGTTGAAGAACTGTACCCAAATAATATTTGTCGGATTTCAGCCATACATTGCCGAATTCCAGCGGAACGTTGTTCTCGAAATATACAATTTGCTCTAAATGTAATACCGGAGCATCTTCGTGAACTTCTAAATAATGGCCGCGCTCAGCGCCAATAATTTTAGCGGCATATCGGCTTTCCGATGATGCAATTTTCTTTCCTGAAAGTCGTTCTACCGTTGGAAACAGGTTATTGCTGTTAAAATCGATGTCTTCGATTCCGGGGCAATGGGCCAGGTTGATGCGGTTTTCAATCAGCATGACTTTTTCTCCCTCCACGCTACGCACGCGTTTCAGGTATAAAATAGGTGCACCGACCTCAATGCCCAGCTTGGATGCCACCAGTTTAGAAGCTACGTCACGGCGAGACTCAATGACTTCTGTTTCAAAATGCAGGTGCTGACTTTCCAGTGATTCCGCGAAGGATAGAAGCCCTTCACCTAAGGAGTACGAGATATTCTCGCTTTTAACAAACGTTCCCTTGCCCTGAACTTGAACCAAAAGCCCTTCATTAACCAGCATGGTGACGGCTTTTTTGACCGTGCCGCGGCTGACGCCCAACATATCCATTATCTGGTTTTCTGACGGTACGCGGTCACCGGTAGTCAGATCTCCCTTGTAAATGTTTTCACGGATCCACTCTGAGACCTGAAGGTAAAGTGGTACTTCAGAGTCTTTCAAAACGGTATTCATGCGATGTTCCCTCAGTTAAAAAGATCGTCTATGTACGACTATGCACAAGTATCGCCCGAACATAACCTTATTTCCCGGTATTAACAAACGATCTGCTTCACAAAATCTGCGCCATTCTGTCCATGGAACATGGCGACAGATCAGGGAATATCGTAAAAATTTGGCTCTAGATTGGCTCTTATTCTTCCATCTGCATCACGACCTTCAACACGTCATTGTGCGGGTTAGATGCAAACTCAATGGCTTCCCCTAATTGCGAAAGCGGATAGGTGTGCGTGATCATGTCGTCAACGTTAATCCGGTTATTACGAATGATTTCTACCGCTTCAGGCATTTCATAAGAGGAAAGCGAATAAGTACCTATCACTGAAATCTGGTCGCGGAAGAAACGCCCAGCATCAATATTGACCATATTGTTGTGATCGAACGGTGAGAAGACGACTACTCTTCCTCCGCGTCGCAGCAAATTAATGGCTTGCGGCAGAAGTGCAGAGACGCCAGCAGCAATGACCACCACGTCAACACCGAGCCCTTCAGTGATATCGCTGATGCGTGCTTCAAGATTTTCTTTTGCTGGATTAACGGCATGATTGATCCCCAGTCGAAGAGCAAGGTCTAACTTGAAGGGCGATAGATCGGACACGATTACGTTGGAAGCGCCCATCATTGCTGATAGCTGCGCACTTAGCAGTCCAATTGTGCCGGAACCCATAACCAGCACGCTGCATCCAGAAGTGATCTCGGCTTTTTTCAGGCCATGAAGGCAGCAACCGATGGGCTCTACCATCGCCGCTTTTTCCCATGAAACACCTTCCGGAATTTTGTGGGTCAGGTGCTTAACGTGAAGTTCCGGCAACCGGATGTATTCTGAGAAACCGCCGGGTTCGATATTGGTAGGCTTAAACTGCTCGCACATAGTGAAGTGTCCGCGATCACAGTAGTGACAGCTGAAGCAGGGCACATGAATTGCAGTAACAACGCGATCGCCCGGATGGAACTTGGTGACACGTTTGCCTACTTTGACGACCTCAGCTGCAACCTCATGTCCAAGGACAACTGGACCCGTTACAGTCTGATGTTGCGCTTTATGAATATCTGTACCACAGAGGCCGCAACTCTTCATTTTCAACAGAATGTCGCCGTCCTCAATTTCAGGTACTGGAAGCTCTTCATAACGAATATCGTTTTTGCTGTAGTAAACGCTGGCTTTCATGATTTACGTCCTGCTCATCTGATTTTCAATTTGGATTTTGGTCTCGTAGAGATGCTTGTATATCTGGTGATATACCGTCGCAAAGCTCTCAGCTGATTTCGCATCAGGCTGGTAGCGAATCAGCGCATCTTCTGGAAGTTTTGCATCGCCAGGTTCATGACCGGCTCCCCTTGCTCCCAGCATCGCTGCACCGCGACTGACAGCTTCTGGAATTTTGCACGCCACGACTTCCCGGTTGAGGATGGTTGCTTTCAGCTGAAGCCAGTAAGGGTTCTGACAGGCAGCTCCAATCACCATGACCGATTCCCAATGGTTGCCGGTAAGTGTTTCGTAGGTTTCAAGCAGGTGTCTTAGCTCATAGCAGAGTCCGTGGAAAACCGCTTTGAGGAACTCCTCAGGATCGGTCTGATCTTCCACGCCATAAACCAGCCCTTTGGCATGAATGGTTCTTCTTGGTGGCCCGCTGCCACGCAAGTGAGGGATCAGGAAGCTGTCCGTTGGCGTTTCCGCTGCTCCCTTATTCATTAACCAGGTTGTCATGCAGTTAAAGTCAGCTGGCTTCAAATTAAATAAATTAGTGAACCATTCAATGGCATAGCCTGCTGATGGTAGTGACGCATAAAGGGTATAAGCATCACGTAGAACATGGTGGCCATTTGAAACGCGAGACTGATAATAGCGGTCGGTCGCCGCAGGATTTTTCCGTACGACCAGCAGCCCTTCGGTTGTGCCCGTAGAGTTGAGGATTTGTCCTTCTTCAGTCAGTCCAACCGCGACGGAACCAACCATATGGTCATGACCGGAGATCGATATTTTAGCAAGGGGTGAGATTCCGCTGGCCTGGCTCAATTCCGGCAACAGAATTCCAGTTGGCTCACCTGCTGTGACAAGCGGACTGAACAGCGTCAGTGGGATGTCCATCGCGGAACAAATCTCATCAGACCATTCATTGCTGGTAATATCAAAAGCCAGTGTACGGGAGGCAAGCGAATATTCTGCGCGTTTGACGCCACTCAGACGGAATGCAATATATTCCGCCATGCATAACCAGCTTACTGGTTTCTGACTGGCGTGATGTTCCATCAACCACAGAATTTTATTAAGGCTGTAATTACTGTGCGCCGGAATGCCTGTAATTTCATAAAGACGGCTTTCACTAATACGGGTAACAACGCGCTCCAGTTGTGACTGCGTACGGGTGTCGTACCATGTCATGACTGGTCCAATTACATTATCTTCTGCATCAAGCAGAACGCCTGCCTCACCTACACTGGCTACTGAAAGGCTGACGATATTTTCTGGATCTTTAACCGTTTTCGCGACGGTATTTAATCCAGCTGAGATCCCCTGCCATAACGCTTCAATTTCGAAGTCGCTACCTAGGTCAGTAACTTTTTTTGGCGTAATAAAACTGTGTTTTTTAATTAATTCAAGGTCTGCAATCCGATATAAACAGACTTTGCAGTTTGTTGTTCCAACGTCTATGCCAATCGCGTACATATCTCTCCCCTCTGGAAGGGAATATCATCAATCATTAATAAAGAAGGGAAATACCACTTAGCCTTTCCCTTTTTTTAGTATTGCTTTATGACTTATTTGGACAAAGCAGCCTGTTGCTCAGCAGCCGCGTTTTCTTCGATTTCTTCACGCTTAAGCTGTCTGGTTGTCATGCGGTACAGCAGCATGCAAGTGATGAAGATGACTGGGATCAGACCCAGTGCAATTGGGTTGCCTTCAAAGATTTTAACCATCCAGAAGCGGAATGGGTTGCCACCATCAAGCAGGCTCGAGATCTCACTGTCCGTGTTAATTGGGAAGTGAATGCTCTTCGCGACAGAGGTCAGGATAGGTGCCGCTGCAGATGCCACATACAGATTCACCGCCAGAAGTGGGATACCCAAGATGAAAGCACGAGCGATGTTACCGCGGCATGCCAGCACCACCATTGAAATAGGAACCCATATATTCGCAAGGTCGCCCAGCGGCAGCAGACGGTTGCCAGGCAGGATGACCGCCAAAAGCACACCAACTGGTATCAGGAGCAGCGCAGTGGAGAGCACTGATGGATGGCCGACAGCGACTGCGATATCCAGACCAATGTAAAGGTCATCACGATCCGGATACTTCTTACGCAGGAACTTTTTAACAGCGTCGGACAGTGGCAGCAGACCCTCCATCAGCAATTTAACCATGCGTGGCATAATCAGCATTACTGCACCTAAGCTCATCGCCAGTGTTAATACGCCTTTGAAGTCATAACGTGCCAGCAACCCAATGCCTGCTCCAAGAATGACCCCCAGCATCATTGGCTCGCCAAAGATACCAAAGCGCTTCTGAATCGTATCGGCATCTGCATTCAGCTTGTTGATGCCCGGGATCTTATCGAGAACAAGGTTACCCAGCAGACCGAACGGGAAGAAGATAGCCGATGACAGCGTTGGCAAAGAAATACCCGGTAAGTTGAAGTATTTCTGAATCATAGGCGCACACCAGTCAGCCAACAGCAAGGTGATTATTGACGTCACGCCTGCAATCAACAGTCCAAACATGAAACTGCCGGTCACGTTGTAAACCATTGCGCCAACCATTGAGAAGTGCCAGAAATTCCACACATCAATATTAACGGTACGAGTCCACTTAAGTGTCAGCATCAGTACGTTGATACCGATAGTCAACGGCACCACGAACGGCGCTACTTGCGAGGCCCAGGCGATTGCAGCCAGTGGCGTCCATCCCAGGTCAACAACCGGCAGGTTTATACCGGTATGCTTAACCATGTCTTTGGCTGCTGGTCCTAATTGATCCAAGAGCAGTCCAAACACCAGGAAGATACCGATGAACCCCATACCGATAGTCAGTGCCGAGCGCAGCGCCTTGCTGAAACCGGCTCCCAAGCACAGGCCCATGATGAAAATGATGATAGGCAACATGATGGTGGGCCCAAGCGCCAGCATGTACTGAATTCCGCCATAGATAGTTTGAAGCATCAGCCTGTCCTCTGTTATTTTTTCAGAAGTGCGACGATTTTTTCGAGGAGTTCTTCTTCACCGAATCCGGTAAGAAGAGCCAGGCCATTGAGCACCGGCGTCTCAAGCTGCGTTTTTACGGCCGAGGTGACAATGATCAAGTCAGCCATACCGTCCTGTGACGCGATGGTGCCAATGTTTGACTGGATAGGTTCAACGTTTATGCCTTGCTCTTTGCAATAGCTAACGACTTTTTCTGTTGCAACCGCAGAAGTAGCGATGCCGCTTGTACAGGCGAAGATGATTTTCTTATTCATTTCAGACTCCGTTATTTTTTATCGGATTTGCAAGGCACTGAGTGCAGTGATCAATCGAGATTTTTAGCCAAGATCTGTATTACATCCTCAACGGACGTTGTGCTGAGTAGGTTGTTCATCTCTGCTGTTTTCTGGAATAAAGAAATCAGCTTCATCAGAAATTCGAGGTGCGCGTCTTTTTCTTTGAGCAGAAGGAAGAAAATGACATTTACCTTCATTGTCAGGTCAGGATCTTCAGCCTGGTTGAATTCAATCCCTTCAGGGCAAGTGACCACAACCAATCGCTCTTCGCGTACATGTTCAACATCAACATGAGGAATGGCGACACCCATCGTTTCCAGTTGCATCGCTGTTGGATGATTCAGCTCACGCAATACCAAAGCCTCACGGTAGCTTTCTTCAACAATCCCTTTGGCAAGGAGCTGGTCAGTGATTTTGCTGAACAACTCTTTACGGTCCTGCGGTGCCTGATGCAGATGGATGAGCTCGCGATCAAGTGATGTATTCAATGGCATCTTGTACCTCTGTCCTTCCAATTTTTTCGAATTACCTGACTCTTAGTGACCAGTGTCAGGCATGGTTGTCTATGTACAACTATGTTCAACCTGAGTGAACCCTACTCCTGTGTTGCGAGGATAGGCAATGCCGTCACTCAAGATCTGTGCTTTTGCTCACACTAATAATTTCAAATCATGAATTTTTCAAATCAAATGAACTGATTTAAGATTATGAAATATAATGAAAAAATAACAACATATTGAGGGTGCCTTTAATAAAAGGAAGGGTGAAAATAATAACTAATGTAACGAAGGTAGTATGTCACTTATCATTTTTAAAAAATTATAAAAGCCTGTTAAATAATTTTTCCATTATAATCATATGTTTATTCTATTTATGAGTCTGTTTTAAAAAGTAATCGCTGATCCAACATGGTTGACGAAATATGAAATTGTGATGTAAACAATACGCCCTAAAATTATTCATAGATAATTCTGCGTGGGTACAATGGATGACATCGCTGCCGTCAAGAAGATCATGCATTTTTACTATTGCCTTCTAGTAAATATACGGATGCGCAAGGCCTATTGTGAAAATACAAAAAGACAAGATAACTCCAGATCTATTAAGAAATGGCTAAAATATGCAAAGGAAAAGAAATTATTCGACCCTCTTGTAAGCAATGAAGTCGATTGGCTGGTAATAGAAGTAGACAAGTATACTCCTATTCAGTTTGAAATGAGAATTCATAAAATCTATTATCTTTCTAAAGAGATAATTGAAAATGAACTGAAAAATAATTTACTAAAATAATTGGATGTTGAATTGGTTTTTCGATTGAATTTTATGGGGGCATTACCCCCCCCATATATGAAGAAATTGACATGGTTACATCATAAATCATTGAAAATGCATTTCTACTTAGGTTTGTTGTCCAACTAATTTTTTATCCAAATATAAGCCCAGCTCAGACTCTAAAGTTCTGCACGTTACATCTAGATTAATATCAATATATCCCATCGTCGTTGTAATACTCCTATGCCCCAACAAGCCTTTTACCATTTGCAGGTTACGATCGGGTGATTTCATTAACTCAGTTGCTAATGTATGCCTGAAACGATGAGGGGAAACAGCAAAGCCGCATTCTTTGGATAATCGTCGGAAGAATGATTTTACCGGCTGCAATGTTGCAACTGGTGGTAACTTTTCCCTTTCCTTCTCCGTCCAAAGAAATCTATTGACGTCAAAAATAGCACTGGCTGATTCGGCACCATTTTCAATGGCCCGGCTAATCAACAGCTGAAGCCGAGGTTTTAGTGGAGCAACAACTGGAACGCGCCATTCTCTATGTGTTTTACTGCCGTCGAGGCGCAGCTCGATCCAATTCTCTTCGAGATTGATGTCCATTAACCTCACGTGCATTAGCTGGTTCACGCGCATTCCGGTATAACGCAAAGTATCCAGAACTGCGGTCCAAAACCATGCAGGATGTAATGCGCAGCGCTTCATTTCTGCTATAGAGAGCTCGTGGTCCAGAACCGCGCGCTGCTGTATTAGTAAATAGAGACGCGTCAATTGTGTTTTAGATAGCGTCTTTTTTCGCTTGTCATCAGTCGGCACTAAAACATCGTTGAATGGGTTTTCAGATTGATGTACGTGCTTCTCTTTCATGGCGTAATTCATGATTGCACGCATGTGAGCAACTTTATTATTCCAGGTGTTAGCGGAAGAACCTTCGATATTCATTACATGCCGTCGCCACTGCTGTACGTCGCGTCGCGTTACCTCACTGGGCATGCGATTAGTCCCATAGTATTTTATGAAACCATTAACGACTTTTCTGTAACTCCATTCCGTATCCGGACGTAGATACTTTGCATCAAAATATTCATCCAGCAAAAGTTCCCAGCTTGTATTGGTATCAACCTGACTCATAACAATTCCTTTAATCAGCAAGTAAATTGCCGCCATTCAGGCAGCAGCTCTCCTCCATACACCTTCCAGAAAAGCGTCAGGGAACCACAAGAAACTGACTGTCATCCAGCACATCAGAACTTCGGATGATCATCGTGGATTTGACCAGATAGCCTTTCACACGTTTGTAAGGGCCGTTACGGTCGGCACTGTTGTAGAGAGTGGCAAACGTAAAACGTTTGCCGTTGTTACGCCGATGTCGGTTGAGTCTTTCAAACCCTGCCTGAACGTTTTCACGCTCATCAGCAGACTGACCGGTTTGCTTCAGATATCGATAAAATATGCCCGGTACAAGCAGGAAAACAAAACCAGCGACCAGTTGCACGCGTGAATCTGCTTCATTGCACGCTATCGTTCCATTTTCGAGACCCTCAACCAGCCAGGACCAAAACACCTCGCCGGTTTGTTTCTTAGAAATCTGTGAGGTAATCCCAGGTGTTACTGGGATCGATTCTGGATCATGTAACTGATTTTGATAACCATTTCTGACGTATTTTTGATCACTTTCAGATGATCCGTAGGTTGGCTTAACGGCACTATCAGACTTTTTCGCATTAATTCGACTACCATTCTGGGCGTGAATTTCAGCTATATCAGCGCCATGATCGATTTTCTTAAAATCATCGATGTTGATTTCAATTCCATCACTAGCCAAGTGGCTATTTTTAATAACATCACCCTGACTAAAGTATTCTTCATAAACGGCGTCGTCATACTGTTCTGCGGGGATTTCGGTGGACAATTCACTCACAACTTTCGGATATAAATTGGTATTCATTTTCACGGCATTTTTAACTTCATTTAATTCGCAGGATAATAATTTACGCTTCGCTTTATTTATTAATAAATGGATCTGCTTTTCCGCAGAATTAATTCCGGCCAGTTCAAGAAACAGGCAATCTCGCGCATTGGGCTGTTTTTCCAGCCAATTTAATGCGCTTTTAGGCAACATTGAGACGGTAAACGCCAGTCTGATAACGCTGTCTTTTGCTGGCGCTTCGGTTTGACGGTCAACTTTGAAGCGAAATTGCATACCCGGCGCGTTCGAAATTGGCTGCCAGACATGCCCATCTTCTAGCTCTGCTTCGATATACAGTAATTCGGGAACGTGCCAGTAAAGTGCCAGCCAGAACACTACGCAGTTCCAGTGGCTGGACTGCGCGGCCTGATCTTCAGGTGCAGCATTGGCAGGAAATACCATGCCTTTCGATAACTGCAACATGGAGACGATCTGCTGCAGAGTGAGATCGAGCAATCCGCCTACGTTGTTCCAGTCGGCGATACGCGCGGCAGGCAAATTTTGATAACGCTCGGCAAGCTTTTGCAGCGGCTCCAGGCAAAAATCGTCATAGGCAGATTTGGAGAGCAGCGAGCTCTGCCAGATCTTCTTGAGCAGTGCCTGGCGTGATGACGTGCCGAGCAAAGACTGATGATTTTGCGGTGTGAAGTAGCCTTCTCGTTCAGCCGGTAACGAAGGCTGAAAATTGCTGCGTCTGAACTTGTTTTGTAATTTTGGGAACATGATTCACCTCCAGATCGGAGGCACTATCGTTCCAGGCTGCAGGTAATCACAGCCTAAAATCATTTTTGAAAAATGTGATTAAATTGCCCAGCAAAAAGAAACCATCCCCGGAAGGAGATGGTTTGGTTTCATGCTGCGTCTTCTTCAGCTGCTTCATGAAGCGGTTTAAGCAAGTGTTCTGAAGCTTCTCGCGCCATACGGCAGGCGCGGAACAACGCTTTCTTATCGGACTTCAGTATCTTCAGCCAGTGATCGATGTAGCTGTCGTGCTGCACCTCGCCATAAACGCCCAAATGCGCGCAGAGGAAGGCACTGCCCAGCTCAGCAATCAACTCTTCAAAGGCATAAACCGGATCGCCAAACGTGCGCGATGTCGATGTTATGCCTTCCCGATCGAGTCGACTGTGATGGCCGGTTGCATGCACCAGCTCATGCAACAGGGTCGAACAAAAGTCTGCTTCAGTGAAAAACTGCTTACGCAGAGGCAAGACAATTTGGTCCTTCATTGAGTGGTAGTAAGCCCGGTTCTGCTCGGAGTAACTAACGCGAACGCCAGTTTCACCTGCAATGGTCACAATGTCGTTAAAGATTGGCGCGCTCACCGTATCAACGGATTCATCATCCAGGATCTCAGGCACAGCGCCGATGATTTTTTCCGGTAGTCCTTCGCATTGCTCGATATTGAACAGCATTATGCTGCGCAACATGATGCGTTGCTCCATAACCGTTTCACCTTCTGCGTTGGTGCGCGGTTGGCCAGCCTTGTCGGTGGATTCAACCTCAAACGGCTTGAAGAACACCGCGACAGTCGCTTTCTCACCTTTGCGAACGTTGCCACCGGCAGCTTGTGCCTGCTTCCACGTTAGCCAGCGATTGGAATTGAACCCTTGCTCCTCAGCTGACAGCCACAGCAGCATGATGTTGACGCCGTTATAGTGCCGACCGGTCGATGCATTGGATGGTATTGGTGATTCAGCGAAACGCTTGCTGTCTCGCCACGGTTTACGCCAGGGTAAAACTCCTCGCTCGATCGACGCGACGATTTTATCGGTAACTTGCTGGTAGAGATCAACTTGGTTGGTTTGTGACTTACGGGATTTGCGTTTGGTCGGCATGGGATACTCCTTACGTGGCGTATCCCTTCCCGTAATGGCGAAGTGATACGCCACTGGGCAGGTTGAAATTGAGAGTGATTACTCGGGGTTATTGAGGATTGCTTCAGGTATTGGCCATTGGCCGCCTAAGTGCTTAGTTAACCACTCCTGAACATCAAGCCATTCAGCAAGCGAGCCATCCGATGAGATGTCATAGCAGCCGATGCAAAATCGATGTGCCAGTAGTAGCGTGGCTTTCACCATGAAGTCATAAGGCCGGTCTGGTGACCAGTTAAACGATGTCTTGCAGAATTCACTGCCAGATGAATGTTGGCCAAGGAAGAAACTTTCATACTCAAGATTCTCTTTCTCCTCGCCGTTAAATGAGATTGCGGGTTGTCGAATGCCGCTTTGCACTATCAGGTCAGCGGGCTGCAACAGTGGATAGCGGCCATCGCTGGTGCAAAGCACCAAAGGTTGCTTATAGCCGGGAACATGCCGGTTTTGTATTATCAAAAACACGTTTGATAGCTGTACGGTTAAGAGTAACCACTGATCGTTAGGAACAGATTTCAGTTGGGTGAAGCAATGGCAATAGCCCATGGGTAAATCCTCCAGATGTGAAAAAAGGGGATTTATCCGCTAACGGGAGTAAATCCCCGTCAGGGTGGGTAATGCGTGCCGTGCGGCGAGGTGATGAGAGAACCTTGACCATCGAAGATGGCACCCGCTCTAAAGGTGTGCGGATATGGGGACCGCCAGTTAGCGCTTCTTTCAGGTCCGCGAAGCATTGTATGTTATGTGAACAGTAACAGAAAAAATCACAAACGAATAATGAAAATTTAGTTTTAGTATTTGTAAGAAATAAGGGATTGATAAATGACTTCGAGAATATTTCATTACACTAGCTTTGAAACATTCAAGCTTATCATCAAAAATAAGACTATAAGATTTAACTCCCTAAAAAATGTAGATGATTATGAGGAAGGGCTAACTACAGATGTTGGCCATAAATCTCAATATTTTTTTGCAAGTTGCTGGACCCGTGACGATGAAGAAAGCATTCCATTATGGACTATGTATGTTAAAGATAGATTCGCAGTAAGGATCGAAATTGATTCTGATTTTATTCATCCTGAAATTAATAAAGATCATCAAATAATGAATCACACTAATGACAACGCTTGTTGCTATCCGATCATTCGAGAGGGAAGTAAACCTGAGTTCTTTAGTGATGTAATTTATCAAGAAGAACCCAAGGTAAATATGTTTCTAAACTACTATGGAATGATATCACCTGAATATATCAAGGGTTTTTGTTTGCTCAAACGCAAGAGCTGGGCATTTCAAAAGGAATGTCGATTCCTTTTGCAGGCATCTCCCAAAAGTCATTCTTATCGACGTTCAGATGAAATACCTTACTGGAATCATTATGAATCTATAGTAAATAATGATCCAACCGATATAGAATTCATAGATGTATTATATAATTCGAACAAGATGAAGAAGGCTAATTTTATGTTAGGGCCTTCAACAACAGCTGAAGACTTTAACGAATTAATACTATTTATTAATGAAACTATTGATGACTTTGAAGGTGATGTTACTAGAAGTAAGACTTTAATCCGCCCCAGATAAAAGATAAACCTTACGGACGTAAAGACCTCTCCCGTCACCATGGCCCAAGTCCATCGAAACCATCGCCTCAGCTTCTTTTCTGCTGAGGCCGTTTTTCATATGCAACTCAGTAGCCTCACGTGAATACGCATATCTCAGGCTGTGCGGTGCTTCTTTGCCTGTGAGCCCAGCATCCTTAGCCACATTTCGGTAGCGATCGATCGCGCTCCTCAGCCCGGTTCTATCAACCAACTTGCCGCCATGTTCTGCCGAATATGCCACTGCAGCGTTTAAGCTACGCACCAGTTCTTCGCGCCTAACGACCGTCGTATCTCTCGGTCTGCCGCCTTTAGTGCCGAACACCACGTGCAACCGTTCATCCCCGCGCGCCAGCGCCTGCTGCCAAGTCTTTAGTGATTTAGCCGACTGCACCGCTTCTTCCGTTCGCAATCCGAGATAACGCGCAATCTCCATCGCCAATGCGACACCTTCGTCTTTACTACGTACGAGGGCGAGCGCCTCGTGAAAGCGCTCGTCCGTAATTGCCGTCTTTGATCCGGATCGACTGGCACCGGACAGGTTGAGTGCATCGTTACTCAACTTTTCATGCTTGGGATCGGCCAGTTTGGTTCTGCCTGCAGTGGCCAGAATTGCGCGCAGTGCCGCCATCTCGTTTTGCAGCGTGCGCTTTGAAATATCTTCCGCCAAGCGGCTTCTAACGTAATTCTCGATGTGATGCGTCTTAATATGATCCACGTCCCTGATCTGGATGTTTAGTTTCAGCATCTGCTCAGCCAGCCGTGCGGCTATATGCGAACGATCGGCAACGGTTTTAAAGCTGCCGCCAGATTGTCTGGCCAGCGTTACCAACTGCTTGCTGAACTGCTTGTTTCCGCGTGACATACATCCTCCAAAACATCTCTACCCCGACGGCACGGTTTCAGGTTGCGCTTCCTACGTCTCAGCGGATATCTGTGCATCGGGGCGGCGAAATGTTGAGTTGTTGCGAGGTCTCCACAGCTCTCAGAGCTGATCGCGGCTAATGCCGGTTCCTGATTTCTCAGGACGCCTCCGTCCGTCAGGTTCGCTGACGTCGCCTTGATATCGCGTTGATTTCCTCCTCAGATAAGTTGCCAACGTTAATTGGATGTTGGTGTGGTGGATGGTTGTAATAACGAACTACGTGTTGGTCAGACGGTAAGCGTCGTCGCAGAAGGCCGTATTACGTGGTGTTGACGTATACGCGCTGCGCGCGTCACTTGGTTGTTGCTACGCGCCAACGCAAGTGACGCCGCGCAGCTTCTGCCTGTATTTGCGAGGTCCGTTCGTCGCCAAATGTTCCAAATGGCGGAAACGTTCACGCAAACTGGCCGTGCGCTGTAGCTGATATTGATGAGATGAAGTTGATCGAACCGTAGTGAAGTAGTTGAAACCTTGGACGTTGATTTTGCCCGCTACTTGCAAAGGTTGAGTAGCTTTGCCGGTTATCCCGGATGCAGCCGCCAAATGGCGTTTCTCACAGGCAGCTGAAACTTTCGCTGATGACCGCCACTAAGGTGCCCCTTTCAGGTCATGAGGGCTTTGTTGGTTGCGTAAACAACTATGGCAACAAGCCCAAGCTATCAACATTGCATTTGACGGTCAACAGGCGATATAGGTTGCATCATCAGGTATTGGGATTAGACTTTGACATATACATTCTGGAATTGAGGCAATCGTGCGCATTCAAAATCGGCATTTCAGAGGTAAACTTAAAACGATTAAGAGTACACTTCCTGCTTCGACTAGCAATAGAGTTCTCCTCGCCTGTATTGTTTTGGCTCTTGCACTTTTTCTTTTCTACTATCTTTCAGGAATTATATTAATCGTCGCGACTATTGTTCTTGGTTCTTTAATTTATGGTAATACCGAAAGCCACGTTACGGATCACAATAGTACCGTTTTTGACGATGACGATGAGCCGCGAGGAGATGGTTATCGTGATGGGCCAGAAGGGTATGGGTATTACACTGGTGGGTTCAGAGAGGATGACTAATCCTCTCTAAATTAAAATTACTCGTGGCAATAAATTATCGGCACTGCATTAGCCTCCCTTACAGCGTGTGAAAAGGAAGAAAGTATCCATAACAACTGAATTACATGTGGTTTGACTGGTTGCTTGGATTTTAGTTTCAGAAACTCCTTTTTTATCTCTTTTTTGGATATAAAAGAGCAGCTAAGAATGCATTTTCTGTGTAACTTAACATCTTTAAAAATCTCCTCAAGATATTTTTTCATGCCTCTCGTGTCGCCTTTTCTTATTTTTTTGATTTGTGTGGCCACTGATAGTTTTTTATAAACCCCTACATAGTTACCTTTAAGTTTACTTCGTGCTTTGTCAGTGAAGTCATCAGTACTGAAATACATATACCCTAGGTTTTTTATACCTTGGCCAACTACATCATGAAGTTTGCTAGCTGATGTACTTTTATCACCATGCTTTGAGTGTATAAAAGAAATGCAAGATTCGCTTTTGTTAAAAGCTATATGATCTGCCCATTCATTACCTAAGTCATCGCAAAAAATATAATCGTCTCCATTATGTATTTCCTCTACAACGTCAAACATTGAGTCATCCGTAAATTTAGTCATTCCCTTTGTGAAATAACCCTTTTCACTAGATACTCTTTTAATAGGGTCTTTGGGAACAAGCATGTCTAAAATGCTATTAATTTCAGATATGCCTGAAGAATCTTCAAAGCAATTACCCATGAAATACATATAGCGAGGATCAGTAAAAGTAATGCTATAAAATCCATTTTTGTATATGAAATTCTGAAGGGTGACATCTTTGCTACTGGTTGAAACTTTTAACTTCTTTAAAATTGCTGAGTCTATAGTTAATGTTTTAGAATTTCTTCTTATTTTACCCTTTCCAACAGAGAATTGAATGTTTAAGCCATCCTCAATTTCAAATACTCTTTCGAACTCTCGATACAATCTATTAAGTTGCCTGTCATTTAAACTACGTTCAGTGCCATCAGGTAGTTTGTATTTAATAATGGCACTTTCAGATTTAATTTTTTCAAATAGCGCAGTACTTTCAATTAATAGTGCGTTAGGAGTTGCAACATTTAAAACTGTGTTTAATTCTTTTTGCTGTGCAAAGTTGTTAAGAAAGTCTTTTATTCCGCCACCCTGTCTAATTAAAATCAATTGATTGTATGACCATGCGGCAATTTCATCAAAGTTTACTCTTTGAGATGCTTCAACTAATCTTCCAGAACCAGAAATTGTTTTTATGACAGAACCTTGTCTAAGTTTTAAATAGTAAGGGATTGCCCTGCCTGCAGCATGAGTGGAGTAGGCACCTTTAAGATCAGCTGATTCAGCGGAGCGATTTCTTATAGCCTTATCCGAGTTCGTCATTGTTCTTGTGGATATTTTTTGGAAAAAAACATCTGAATCGTTAAAAGTACCAGCCAATAAATTGCTTGAAACCAGTTCGAAATCCTTCTCGATTTTATCAGTGACATTTGCACAGCTTTTCTTTATTACTGCTATTGTATTATCGAACTCAAGTATTAGGCTGTGTCCCTCAATTACATATTCGTCGTAAAAACAGCCGAATACAGCCCAGTTGAACCATCGACAGGTAGTTCCTCGCCGTCTTTTCATAACGTGTCGCTATGCGGCGGTTTTCTTTCAGCAAACCAAAGCTTCTTTCTACAACATTGCGCCTACGATAAATCTCTTTATCAAATCGGGTTCGTCCATCTGTACTGGCCTTCTCATTCGACTTATGCGGAATAACGACCTTGATACCACTCCGCTTTAAGTCACTACGTAATGCCTTGTTTGAATAGGCTTTATCAGCGAGAACGGCCTTGCCTCGACGCTTCATAAAACCATTTTTTCTTAGAACGCCGATGCCATCTAATAACCGTAGCGCAAACTGACTTTCATGAGCTTGACCCGCACTCAGCACGATATTTAAAGGGAGCCCGTTTCCGTCTGTTGCCAGATGGATTTTGGTGCCATAACCGCCTCGTGAGCGACCCAGGCCATGATCACTGGCGATATCGGGATGTTTTTTTGGGCACCGGCAGCACAACGCATTGCACGAATATTGCTACCATCCAGAGAGATAGCCGACCAGTCGAGCAGCTTATGCTCATCAAGAATGGACAGTAACTTATTGAATATAGAGTTAATGATGCCTTTTTTTGCCCACCGGTTGAAACGGTTGTAGACGGTTTTCCATGACCCATAGCGTTCGGGTAAATCACGCCAGGGAGCCCCAGAGCACAGCACCCAAAACATGCCATTGATGACTTTACGGTGTTCACTATAGGGATGCCCAGGGCGCTGAGAGCGTTCTGGAGGTAATAATGGCAGGATGAGTGCCCATGCAGCATCAGGAAGATCGTAGCGAGCCATAGCGATAACTGTTTGAAAATTAGGTGATCAGTATACCATTTTTAATTGAGGGACACAGCCTAGTATTAAATCCTATAACATAGTAGTAAGGGAAAGATAATGTGATAAGCGTATATCATATCGCCTCGAGACACTGATTCAACCCCCATGAAGCAAAGGCAAAAACAGCCCATTGCGATACACCAACTGAAATAATTAGTTTTTAATTCTATTTTTTATATTTTCACTTATTATTTATTCTTTTATGGTACATAACAACCCACCTACGCAAACGAGAACTTCCCTGCCCAACGTTCAAAATGAGAGATCCACGGTAATCGTATCGCTGTAACTCCCCGCCACCGGTGTCGTCTGGCCGCTCAATATACTTGCCGTGTAGTTATAGTTACGTGTCACTTGGTTGATATTGACAGAAGTGGCATTGGTACTTGACCAACGTTGCGCGGCAATGCTACTGCCCCAACGGTTGCTGGTTGTTGACTGGTAAATATCGTAACTAATCAGGTTGCTTCCACTGGCCATATTGCGCACGCCGCTTACCGCATGGATACCGTCGTTGAGGCCAACCGTATATACGCTCCCCTTGGTGCAAGTGACTGAAATAGTTTGTGCTACCGAACTGAAACTACTTAACAAGGGCGCACTGCCAAAACTCACTGCCGGAGCAAGAATGGTCGTACAGTCATTGGTAACCACCAGAGTCACCGTCAGGAACAACGTCGCTGAACTGATTTGCGGGATGAGGCAAAACTCGACACCAAGGCTTACCCCAATTCCGGTACAGATATTCCAGTTGGTCAGGAGACTCAACGTCGTGGTATAGGTGCCTGCTGCCACGGTTTGCCCGGTCTGAGTGGTAAAAAACAGCGGTATCGTAAAGTTCTTCCCACCGCTCAGCAGAAAAATGGAAAGTTGATTCGAATTAAACGTCGTTGCCGGTGAGCCAATCAGCATCGGTGAACCGCAGTTCTGGACTGAAATACAGACGGTGATTGGAATATTATCGCCGCTGCTATCACCGATTTTTTTCATCACCGCCTGGGTATCGGAAGAAAAAGTTGAAGCCGTTAGTCGAACACTGATGGTATCCGTGTTGAAAACCGACGCCAGCGCCGACCCACAGTTGACAGACAACGAGCCCGATGACGTGCTGGCCGTGCTGTTAACAGCAAAAGAAGTCACAGAGCCAAACGAGGCATTCACCATCGGCGTGCTGCAGGCCGCCCTTGCCGATGAAACGCCCCAGGCCACAGTGAGGATCATAAAAATCAACGTTGTCATACTCTTATACATTTCATGCCCCAGCAGGCTGACAAATAAGCGGTTGAGGAGAAGAAGACGTCACACCGGATACAGGTGCAGAGGGTAGCATAGCCTGGCAACGTTGCCCCTCGGGCGTTGTCACACTCAGTGCCGCTCCAGGTTTTACCTCTTCCAGATACACCATACCGTCCCACCCCACGTAAGTCAGAGTGCGTCCATCTTGCTGCACCAGGCTGGAAACGGGGAGCGGTTTACCCTGAAGATCCCGCAGTATCAGCGTCACCGCCTGGGTTTTTCTCAGCGGGAACGTCACCAGATAACCACTCTTGCGCTGGACAGAAAGACGCTGTTCGGTGTCAGTTGCCGCTACGTCGGCTGGCAAATCGAACGCATCTATCTCATATTTTGCCGGATAGTAGGAGGTCACCCTCGGTACCAACAGGTAGCCCCGGCTATCCGTTTCACCAATAGGCTGATTTTCATAGCGTACTTTGACATGGGGATAACGGTTGGTGCTGATTAAGACAAATGCATCGCTAACCTCATTACTCGCAAATAGCGAACCGTCCATCATCACCAATGAACCACTCATATCCGCCCACCGGGTATAATTATTCCTGCTGCCATAAAAACCGGCCTTGCTGTGCAGCACGGTATTGCGCCAGTTTAATGATGCCTGCTGATAGCTGCTGTCACCGGGTTGATTTGCATAGGCGAAATCCCAGCCGAATCCGCCATCACTGGGCAAGCTCCGGCTGTAACTCAGTTGCTGCCGTGTACGTCCTTCAGCGGTACGCTCCGTGCTGATGCCGGTGCTGGAGTATGAGCCAAACGGGATCGTCAGCGACATGGCACTTGACCAACCGTCCTGACTGATATTCTTACTGGCAGACAGGGTAAGGCTGCTACCCAGCCAGAGGTTTTTGCTCCATGACAGATTAAGCAATCGTGTGCGTTCG
Organism: Serratia sp. YWN4; assembly: GCF_055790845.1. Classification (NCBI taxonomy): domain Bacteria; kingdom Pseudomonadati; phylum Pseudomonadota; class Gammaproteobacteria; order Enterobacterales; family Yersiniaceae; genus Serratia; species Serratia sp. YWN4. The sequence continues at coordinate 896,612 of NZ_CM147696.1, read as the reverse complement.
TCATTCGGGTCCGTAATATCAATATAGGCCACACCGAGATTGCCATACTGGTTCATTGACAGACTGGTTGAATACTGTGAGCTACGGCGGCTCAAGGAGAATGAAGAAGTCTTGTTATCAGCCTCCTCTTCACTGCGTTCGGCCCGATCGGCGCTGCCGTACAGCGCAAGATTGGCAAAACCTGCGCTTCGCCGCGTATGCTGCGTGCTGAGACTGAACGCACTGTAGCTATACTGATAGCCCCAACTTAGCTGGCGACCATTTTGTCCACTCAGTCGGCTTTCCGTATAGGACGTATTCAGAATGCCATAGTGAGCGATTTTGATAACACCACCCGCTCCGCCCAATGCCAGAGAATTTGCGCCCTCAGCATGGCCTTCCACGGTAAGGTAGTCATTAATCCCGTAGCGATAAGAACCACTGGTTACTGCTGCACCGTAGGAGAAGTTTTTAATGCCATAATTCTGACGCAGTGCGCCAACGGCCAACGAATAATCCGACAACCCAGGTTTGAGCAAAGCACTGCTCGCATAGAAAGGCAGCGTCAGTGAAACCTGTCGCCCCTGGGCGTCCTGGGTGATAATGGTCGCCTCACCGGCCCCATTGATAAAGGGCAGGTTGCTGACAGTAAAAGGCCCCGGTCGAACTTGCGTGCTGGCACTGCGATTGCCGTTGATAAACAGATCGACCGTCGTCGGCACCGCCGCTTCCCCTGAAAACTGTGGCAGTGGATAGGTGACCATATCGGGGCGCAGCGAGAAATCGCGGGCAACCTGTACTCCACCGAGGCGCACGCTGTTGCTCCAGGCCAGTGCATCGGTGATCAGATCCCCCGCCCGCCAGCTTAGTGCGTTCTGCTCATCAAAATTGCCCAGCGTGGTATCATAGCGCAGATAGCCATTCCCTGCGTTTAGAGCGTCTTCTGACTGATCCCACCTCACCAGACCACTGTTGGACAGATAGCCATATTGACTAAACAACCGCAGCTCATTCCCCACCGACAACGGGTTGCTGCCGCTGCCAGCACGCGCCGCATAGATATCATAGTTCAACAGTGCGCCGGTATTACTCTGAGCCGGATAGCGCTGATGCCCCTCGTCACCGGAGAAAGACTGTAACTGCAACCAGTCAGGAGGAACGTCGAGCAACAGGCGTTGGGATTCACTCTCATAATGGACATGGGTCTTCGGCATCATGCTGACGTTGACCTCCTCTGCGGTCAGTTTGTCCTGCCGTATTCCCGCATGCCGCATGGCACTGGCGGCCACAAAATACTGCCCGTCCCGGAGCGTCACTGCCACCACGTCGCCTGTAGGATACTGATTGATCACCAGTTCCAATTGATAGGAAAGCGCCTGTTTAGCAGAAACGGCCGTCGGAGGTGGAGGAAGCGAGGTTGAAATATCCCCATCCCTAGACCAGGCTGAATCTGTAAACCCGCCAAACGCAATAACTGTCGCTAGCCAGAACGAAGGTTGAATACCATTCTTCATTACAGTCCCTGCCAACAGCCTGATAACATCACTGAGCGCCTGAGCGATAAGGTTTAGCTTCGCTATCGCCATTCACCCGCATCACCAGCGAACTTATGGGGGATGAAGAGGCTATGTCAACCGGCCAGCGGCGTGTGGAGTTGGCCAGTACATAACCCAACAATCCGTCGGTGACCGTCATCTCTCTGGTGCCTTGTTGAATACGAACACTGCTCAAGCGAGCGTGGATATTGCCATGGTTGGTCACCTGCAACAGGTTTTTCCCCTGTTGTTGCACCAGTTGCCAACTCAACTGGGGTTGATACAGCGTATCCGCCTTTTTGCTCTGACCATTCGCTGCCATGTCCGCGCGATAGCTTAGACCTTGACCGTAGACAAACAGCGGAATGGAGTAACGCATCTGGAAGTTAATACCTGCCCCCGCACTGCTCCCCTGCCCGGCCGGGGTCGGAATTTCATCCACCAGTACGCGATAAGCCAACTCCCGTGCGACGGGGGGCTCGGTATTTTTGATCAGACGAACCAATTGCTTTTTGCCTGCGGCAACCTGCACGATCGGCGGGCTGACAACCACCTGTTGCTGTTCCTGATACCCTTCATTCCCCTCTATCTGCAACCAACCCAGCACCCGAACCTGCATCAGTACCGGCTCGGTACCGTGATTCTCAATCCACAATGTGGTCGCTTTCTGATCGTCAGTGATAGTCGGATCTATCGGCCAGATAAGCACCTTGCTGGCCTGTACGTTACCTGAAATAGCCAGCAGCAAACCGCAGGCCATCAGCCACACCCCTCGTTGTTGATACCACATACTCTCAGCCTCGCTGTCTGCTTACCATGAGAGCGTCACCGTCAGAGTATCCGCATAGTTTCCTGCATGGGAATAACCGCCGAGCGTAAGTTGCCCGTACAATGGCAGCACAATATTATTCACATTAGCAAACGTCACAGGTATAGCCTGATTAACCGGGATCGCTATATGGGTAGCGCTATTATAAATATTATAAGGAACCACATCGGTATTACCGCTGCGCTTCAGATTCCGCCCCGCACTATAATTGGCCCCGCCGTCAATACTCATCTGTAGCGTGGTGCCAGGCGTACAGACCAGCGTAATCGTCGCATTCTGTACATAGCTGGCACTCACCAGGGCCGTGGAAGTGCCCGGATAAGTGCCAAAGTTAATCGCGCCAAATACCCCAGTATTGCTCCCCTGTACCAGGCACCCGGCAACAATGTTAGCCGACACCTGAAAAGTTTGTGTCGGCAACGCCAGAGAAAGAGGGCAAAAGAATAACGGTAGCCAGCCTATGCACGTACACACTCTTCGCATCCACAATATCCCGTTATTTTTCGCACCTTCTTTGGCAATACTCACTACCTTTCAGTAGTCAACCTGTACGTGGATAACGTCGTTATAAGTATCTGCATGAATGCTGGTGTTATTAGTAACACCGACTATACGGCCAAAAATAGGGTAGAGATCGCCGTTGGTCGAATCTGACGAACTGGCTGCTGGAAAAGTGGCATTATCGGCAATGATATCACCTGCGGCAAAAGCTGCTCTATGAGCCAGTACGTAGGCGACCCCTTCGTTGGTGTAGGTACTCCCAACCAGATAACGGGGTGCTGTAGCGGGCACGGTGCCATACACGGCACCACTGGGAGCACTGTTACTGCTGGTCACTTTTACGGCATACGTAGCACCCGGAGAGCACTTTACCGCTATCGCGTTATTGGTGCTGCTAGTCAGCGAGGCATCTGCGGCAGTAAAGGTTTCCGCATTAAAGGTACCGAAGTTAAGTGACCCTAAATTCAGGCTAGATGTTCCTGTGCTTCCGTTAACGATGCAGCCCGCCGTAAGAATCAGCGAGGCGTTGACAGTACCAGTTGTGGTACCGGCTAACACAGGGGGCGCTGTAATGAAGGCCATTCCTATACCGACTATGAAACCGTACTTTTTCATCGTAATTCCTTATTTAAAAGGCCCAAAGGTTGATGACAAACGTTTGTTTTTTCAGCGGATAAAAAATTAATCTGCATAAATCAAAGTAGGATACAAAATACAGGGTGTCAAATTGTTAAAAATTCTTTTCCGTGATATTGGGAATAGGAAAAATCAGACTAAATAAACAGATTCACCATCAATATCAAATTAATATTAATCCGCAATAAATAATAAATTTTAATACCAAAAAATTGTTTAACTAACCATCATTTATCGAAAAAAGAGTGCTCTATACTTATGCCGGGCTCTACTGAACGCTTTATTGACGTAGTTACGGTTAGAGAAAACTAACCGATAGCTTTTGGGTTTAGTGAGAACAAGGAAAAGATCCGGGTTGATATTTACAGTGCATCGTCAGATGCACCGTTTTTCTTTACTCCTCTATTGATGAGCATCATAAGTCTGCTCAAGTTTGGATGTTTTAGAGCATGCAACAGCAGTAAAAGCGGGGGTTATTCATCAAACGATCTCACTTTTAGATATCATGAGGTGCCAATTTTTCTTATTCATATTCTTAAAATACTGAAATTAAGAGAGAAATTCTTATCTCACGCTGCTTTTTTCTTATTTGATAAACTTGATACCGCTTTGGTGTGCGCACTACAACGCCTGCCAGCCTACCAACATTGACTCAATAAAATGAAGTGGACACCCTTTTTCTTTTGTTTTTCTAAGTAAGCGTAATTCAGTGTTTCAGTTGTGCTTTTAAGAATAGTATTACCTCACCGAAAGCAAGGGCGGATTGATGACCATTACGAGGGTTACTGTTCAACTTGCTGCACGTTGCCGGTTATTCAATAGTAGATAACCGATAAGTAATGGGTTGTTCTCAGAGTCACTGCTTCACTGTTTTAATACGGTAGAATAATGTCATTCTATCCAATATCACGCTTCACTATTTATTAAATAGTAACGTTTAAATATATCAAAGGTATTTTAATGAAAAACACTTTCGCTTTATCTTTCGCTGCACTGTCTTTCCTGGCTACCAGTAATGTATTCGCCGCCGACGGCACGATTAATTTTACCGGTGAGATCATTGATGCAGGCTGTACCGTGACGACATCCAATGTTTCTGTAGACTTTGGCACCGTGGCTGCGTCTTCTTTTAAAAATGCCGGTGATACCGTTTCCCCTAAAGCGTTCCAGATTAGCCTGACCGGTTGCCCGGCAGCGGTAGCCGCTTCAGGTGCCAGCATACGTTTTGAAGGCACATCAGATGTCAGCAACTCTGACCTGTTCTCTATTGGTGCTTCTAGCACCGCTGCGGGTGTCGGGATCACCGTACTGGATGCCAAAGCGAAAGTGGTAACGCCGAACTCAGACTCCAGTATTTATACTCTGTCGAGTACGGGCACCAACGTGCTGGATTTTGTGGCCAAGCTGCAATCAACCAACTCAACGGTTACTGCTGGCACTATTTCCACTACCGCAAACTTCACTGTCGTTTACCAGTAAGTATTTACCCGCGGTAAGTTGCCGGCTATCTAGGTTTAGGTAGCCGGCAAACCAAAGGAAAGGCGCGCATTATCGCAGGCTTTCAATCCAGTGCCCAATGCTGATGAGTGAGTGGGCTATATCATTGATGTTAAAAAAGACTGCTGCCCATACCAGCACCATGGCACCAGTGGCTATGAGCAGTATAGAATCAAACGAGTGCATTAATTTCCCTCCATTACGCTAAATCTCCCCCCCGTCCACAAAGCTGTGCGATCGCGCATTATGGCTGTTTGCGCATAAGCTCAAGTGTGGATACTGTAGCCACCTTGGTGCCCAATGGGATGGCTTTCAGATCGACAATGAAATCTGGGTTATGTGCCGAATAAGGCAATGCTTTCCCTTGTTTTTTGGCTTCGGCAAACACCTTGGGATCTGCGACTCCGACAATCAAATAGGTGAATGGTACGTCCGTGTTCGGGCCCAAGAGGAGATGCACATCTTCTGAACCAGTGGCAGGGGGGAAATCGGTCACGACATTTTCTGCACCCAGCAACGTTGCTAACGGAGCAGCCAAACGCTTGGCCAGCATATCGTCATTAACGAGTGGCGTGGAGCCTCCCTTCATCGTAATGACGGGAAGCTCATCCTCAGGCATCCCATAGGTTCGAGCTATACCATTACTGACATTACGTATCCCGTCGATCATCTGCTGCCGTACTTTAGGGTCATACCAGCGTAAATTGGCCTTCACCAGCGCTGTCGCCGGGATAACATTGTTGTCAGAACCGGCCTGGATCGAGCCTACAGTCAATACGGCTGTCTGCTGCGGCTCAATGATGCGGCTAACAATAGCCTGGTATTCAGCCACTGCGTAGGCTGCCATCAGGACGGGATCCTTGGTAAGTTGCGGCATAGAACCATGCCCTCCGATCCCCTTGAACAGAATGTCGATCTGGTCGGTTCCAGCCATCTTCGGCCCCCCCGAACTCACAACCATCCCGACCGGGCCTGGCGCAGTGTGCATGCCAATAAAGTAATCCGGCTTAGGCAGATCATGCTTGGTCCATAGCCCATCATCGACCATCGCCTTGGCCCCCGTAATGGGTTCTTCGGCGGGTTGGGCAACCAGCACCAAGGTGCCGCTCCACTCTTTCTTGAGCTCGGCCATCGCTTTTGCCATTCCCAGCATCCAGGTAACGTGAGCATCGTGGCCGCACATATGCGCCACAGGAACTTCCGTACCATCATCACGCAAAACGCGAACTTTGCTGGCATAATTCAGCCCAGTGGCTTCTTCCACCGCATTGGCATCCATATCCGCACGATACAATACGGTGGGGCCAGTACCATTTTTCAGAACAGCCACTACGCCGGTTTTACCAATCCCCGTCTGAACATTGAATCCAAGGGTTGTGAGTTCTTTGGCCACAATGCCAGCAGTACGTTCCTCCATGAAACCCAGCTCTGGATGTTGATGAATATCCTTGAATATACTCACCAACCTGACATTATCAGCATCTACCACTTTCTCAACGCCCTGTATTGCCGTGGTAGATATACTTATCTCTTGTGCAGATGAAAAGATTGAAAATGTCAGAGCGATTCCCCCTAACATTGCGAGAACACATTTCATAAGAACCCCTTGATAGACTTTTCTTCATGCTGACAAACAAAAAATAGCCATAATAATAGGCATGACTATTTGGCAGTTTAAATTTAAAAGATCACAAAATTTATTTTTCAAAAAATTCTGCATCTGGCCTTTTATAATATTATAGATTACTTCAAAAAAGTTGGAAAACCGGGCTCATGAGTTTGTGCGATCCCCCAGTGGTAACCATTAATATCCACCAGCAGCGTAAAACGATCTCCCCATGGAGAATCATAAGGTTGTTGAAGGACTTCTGCCCCAAGAGCTTGGGCACGCTTAGCCGTCTCATCCACGTTATCGACGTAAATATACTGATAGGCCGTTCTTTGTTTTGTATCAGTAAATGAAGCCGGAGCGCGAGTGCCGCTGTTAGCCACATTTTCTGGCACAAACATGATAGCCAATTCATTGTGATAGCTCATTTCAACATGGACTGGCACACCTTCTCTGAGATTTTCATGGCGTACTTGAAAACCGAAGACCGAGGTATAAAAATGTTTACTTTCTGCCACGTTTTTCACGGTCAAATGTGGAGTAATTAGCCGTGAAGACAGCCAAGGTGAGCCCGTTTTCTGTGCATGATTAGCTTGCACATCTGCCCTTGCCTGAACCCCGAATATCAGAGTGATTACAGCGATAATACTATAGACTCTCTTCATGCCCGTATCCTTGTTGTATGCTGCTATACACTTCTTTCATGAAATTACAGGGATGCAAGCGGGTTATATAAGTCGACTCCACCTTGGCCCTCGTCGTTTAAAAAATATTAAAACCTGTTTCACGCCATATTTAATGAGTTAACTCAGTTTATTGTAATGATTGCATTTTTGGCATACTGAAAATACCAACCTTTCTATATACACTTATTGCTCGTACCTTCCTTTAGAAACTATAACTGAAAACAGGAGGGTTTTCTGTGTGTAACACTGATAATCCAATGTATGTCACACATTTACTTTACAATTAGCCAATGGCTATTTATATAGGATTTACGATTTATTGCTATAGTATGGGCATTTACAAAGCCAATATCACAACTATCGACTGAATTAACCTGAAATATTCTGCTCGTAAGTACTTTAGTCATTTCCATGACCTATGATTTATACCCTACGAGCATGAATAATATCATTGCTAATAATATGACTGTTTACTGTATTTAATGAACTATCGGGGCGATAGAAACCCGCCTCTAATCTTTTCCTGGTTGCCAGATGGATTTTGGTGCCGTAACCGCCTTGTGATCGACCCAGGCCATGATCACTGGCGCTATCGGGATGTTTTTTGGGCATCGTATCGCACGAATATTGCTGCCATCCAGAGAAATAGCAGATCAGTCTAGCAACTCATACTCATCAAGAATGGAAAGCAACTTATTGAATATGTAGTTAATAATATTTTCTTTACACCGGTTGAATCGATTGTAGACGGTTTTTCATGGCCCATAGCGTCCAGGCAAATCTCACCTGGGAACCCCAGAACACAGAGTCTAAAACATGCCATTGTTTTGTTGAATCCAGGCTGCTTGATTTGCTGCCAGCAGAATAACAGCAGTTGCTGCTAACTCACTATATATCATGCAAAAAATTCAACTCTAGAGCGTGCTGTTTTTTTGATTCCGGCCCACATGTAGAATCATCCGACAAGAGAAAATAAATCAAGTACCGATTACTCTCGGCAAAGGTTTATAATTTAAGAGTATTTTTTATGATGCTTTAATGAGTCTTTTTTTACACCAGTGATATTTTCACTTTTATTACCTCACTGATATAGTCATCCCAACTTATACGGAACGCAGCACAATAAACCCTATAAGAAACGATTCTCCAATCTTGAGCACAGTTAATTAAATTACAGGATATATCAGTCATGAAAAAAATCATCGCTATTACTATTATGAGTCTGGGTGTTTCTGCTGCTGCACATGCCGCTGACGGGACTATCTCTTTTAACGGGACTGTCAGCAGCGTCACCTGCTCCATTAACGGCCAGGAGGCTAACGGCACCTCCAACATGACCGTGACCCTGCCAACCATTGATGCCTCCGCATTGGCCGCTGCCGGGGCCATCGCTGGGACGACGCCTTTCCAGATTGTCCTAGGGTCTGTCGGTGAAGCCGCTTGTACTGATGGCTCTATCGCCAAGGTGCTGTTTGAAAGCGGTGCCGGTGTCGATGCCGCTACCGGTATGCTGCATAACACCGCCGCTGCTGCCCCTGCGGGCAATGTGAAGGTTGCTATCCTCAATGCGGATGACTCCTCACAAATTATGGTAGGCTCCGGTACCCCGAATAACCATGCCGAGGCAACCATTACCAACAATCAGGGTACCCTGAACTACATTGCTGCCTATAAGACCCCCACTGGCAGCGTCACTCCGGGTGCGGTCACTGCTTCTGTCGCGTATTCTGTCGTGTATAACTAATATCTACCTGTAACTACATTGTCAGGGAAAAGGGACCCAAGTTTGTATTGAGGGCCATATAAGCCTCTTGTACTTGACTTTGAATAACTCAGTTGGGTATCTGGATATGTATTTTTCAACTGTTTTTAATAAAAAACCAATGAGTAAAATGTTGCTATGTCCATTTTTATACTTAATTGGCCCATAAGTAGATTCACTTTGTTTTTAAGTGACTTTTATTTATTTTTTTATAAAAATAAACACATTAGTTTTTATACATATCCAAAGCGTCCGTAGTGGATTTGTTTTTTTTATCATCCTACATGATATGATATTTCCAACTTATGCAGCACCATTTGGCGGCATAAGATAGTGATAAGGGCTACTTCAAATAGTAGCCCTTAAAGAACTCATCGGGAATTTTATAAACGGATATTATTTCTATCATGAATAGCATGAAAAAAGTTATTGCAGTGTTGGTAATGGGTTTTGGCGTATCTACGGCAGCTAATGCGGCGAATGGCATTATTACCTTTAACGGTGCCGTCAGCAGCGTTACCTGCTCAGTTAACAGCCTGGCATCTGGTACTCCTGCCAATATGACCGTTACCCTGCCGCCTGTTGATGCCTCGGTATTGAGCGGTGCAGGATCGGTTGCCGGTACGACGCCTTTCCAGATTATCTTAGGCGCAGCTGGTGAAGCCGCTTGTATCAACGGTTCTATTGCTAAAGTGCTGTTTGAAAGCGGTACGGGTGTCGATACTACTACCGGCATGCTGAATAACACCGCTACCACTGCGCCAGCAGGTAATGTGAAGGTTGCCATCCTGAATGCTGATGATTTCTCGCAAATCGTATTAGGCTCTAGCACTCCAAACAACCATGCTACAGCAACCATTACCAATAATCAGGGTACCCTGAATTATATTGCTGCTTACAAGTCCCCGCTCGGTGGTGCCTCTGCAGGTGCCGTTACTGCCTCTGTCGCATATTCTGTAGTTTATAACTAGACTCTAGCAGAGTACGAAATTTTGAAGTATGCCACGTTACTAGTGGCATACCTTTTACCGGATGTTGAATAATCCTGGGGATAATATGATTAGCCTGAAGTTAAAGAAAGTCGGTCTGTGCCTGGCAACGATGCTGTTGGGGCTCACGATGCAGGCAGAAGCCAATGTGGTGATTGGCGGAACGCGGATCGTGTATATGTCGAAGGCTTCGGACGTCAGTGTGCGTTTGACCAACGATAATAACAAACCGGTGCTGGTTCAGGTCTGGATCGATGCTGGGGATATGAATGCCGCACCAAAAGATATCCGCACACCGTTCACCATACCGACACCGGTATTCCGTATGGATCCACAGAAAAGTCAGATGATACGCCTGATATTCTCCGGTGACAGTACCCCCTTGCCGACGGATCGGGAATCTCTCTTTTGGCTGAATACGCTGGAAATACCGGCACTGACCGCTGCAGAAAAAGACAAGAATATTTTACAGATGGCCTTCCGTAACCGGATTAAGGTGTTCTACCGCCCTGTGGAATTGAAAGAGGATATTTTCAGTGCGCCAACCGCACTTGTTTTCAGTGTGGAAGGAAACCGTCTTAAAGTTGTTAACCCGACGCCATTCCATGTGTCTTTTTCCGCGATAGAATTTGCGGTAGCAGGTAAGAAATATCAGCATGATGGGGGGGGCATGGTGACACCAAAAAGTACCGCCGAGTTTGTGCTTAACGGGGCCAGTAACCTGAATGGCAGTGCCGGGAAGATCAATGTAGGTGTGCTCAATGATTATGGTGCTGTCGAAAAATATACAGGCGTATCAGGTAAAGCGCTGACACAGGTTAAAGAACCGGCACGTTGAACCACTGAGGCTGGAATACATTAAAGCAAAAAATATCCAGTAGTCTACATCCCCTTTAACGGTGGGCAGAGCGGATTGATAATAGCAGCATCGGATTTTATCTGAATGGAACTGGCTGCTATTCCCCACCTCTGAATTTTATTCAGGTGCAATTCTACAGCAGAGTATCAAGCTTTATTTAATTGATATGGCATCAGGGTGTTGATGCTATTGTGTTATGAGACACAATAATAGACCAGGTCAGGGAAAATAAGGCTATGAGAAAAAAGGGGGTTCAGAAGGCTTTCCGCTTATGCGGTGCCTCTCTGGTCGCAACATCCATTTTCCTGAAAAATATCAACAAATTTAATATGTTAGACAACAAGGAAATATAATGATAAAAATAATCATGGTACTGTTGTCACCACTGCCTCTCAGTGCCTGCACCCATGCCCCTTCAGTGAGTTTCTTGGGCGCATTTTTCCCTGCCTGGCTGTTTTGTATCACTGGAGGCATTATCTGTACTCTCTTGGTGCGAACCGTGATGCTCAAAACAACCTATTTCGATAGCCTGGGTGTATTATCTCTTGTCTATTGTGCTATGACGACTCTTTTTTCCATTTTACTGTGGTTGCTTTTCTTTCAGCACTGATGAGAGGAACAGGAATATATGGACACTATAAGAAAAAAACGTGTAGGGAAAATAATTGCGTTATGTGTGGTCACACTGGCTATTGCAGCAGGTATTTATACGGTATGGCGACTTGATACCCAACCCAGTACCGATGATGCCTATGCTTATGCTGACACAATTAATGTCACGCCTGAAGTCAATGGACGTATTATTGAATTTAAGGTAAAGGACAATCAACATGTCCGAAAGAATGAAGTCCTGCTGCTTATCGACCCTAGAAATTATCAAGAAGTGCTAAATAAAGCCGAAGCCGCCTTAATCCAACTAGATCAGCAAATAATCCTGACTCAACGCGATATTGTCGCCCAGCGCCTGGGGGCAAATGCTGTTACAGCAAATGTAGATATTGCCAGAGCTACGGCAAAACAAGCCAGCGATACCCTCAATCGCCTTATTCCACTGTTAAAAAAACACTTTGTTTCTGCTGAACAAGTTGATCAAGCTCGCACAAATAAGACGAATGCAGATGCTGCCTTGGCTGCGGCCTTACTTGATGCACAAAGCGCGACGGCAGGGGTCAGTGGTATCGAAGCTCTTGAGGCACAAAAAAGCATCCTCAAAGCCGATATCTCATTGGCAAGACTGAGTCTGGAAAAAACGACGGTTAGAGCCCCATTCAATGGCCGAGTGATTGGTTTGACCACCACCACTGGACAATATGCATCAGCGGGGCAACCCCTATTCACTCTGGCAAACACAGAGTCCTGGTTTGTAGTGGCCAATTTTCGGGAAACCGACCTCAAACACATCACCTCAGGGACAAATGCTCTCGTTTACCTTATGGGTAACAGCGATAAATCTTACTCGGCGGTCGTTGATTCAGTAGGTTACGGCGTTATGCCAACCGATGGTTCGATTACTACGCCGGGCTTGCCTGCCGTTTCCCGCTCAATTAACTGGGTACACGTCGCACAGCGTTTTCCCGTAAAAATACGCGTGATATCACCGGAAGCTGAGTCTTTCCGCATTGGAGCGTCTGCGGTCGCCATTATTCAACCTCAGATAACCTCAACCAAAGTGGTAAAGGACGTTGAATAATGATAATTGGTGACATTCAGACCTCTGTCTGGCATTTCATTCGTCAGGAGTTTGCACCTTACCCTGGTCGTGACAGGGCTGTATTTCGCTTTCTGGTAGTTCATGCTCTAGTCATTACGATTTCAATGGCCCTCCAGGTCCCTTTTCTCTCACTCTCACTGATCGTGACTTTTTTTACGGCCAGAGACAATACGGTGATGACCCGTATCGCAGGGATAATGATGATCCTCGCGGGGACACTTGGCATCGGTATCTCACTCTTGCTACTGAAAATGACGTTTGATTTTCCGTTGTGGCGTATCTTTTTTTCGGCTGCACTGATATTTGCAGGAATGTATTTTTTCCGTATCAGCAAGCTTGGAATTATGGGATTTGTTCTGGCTATTCTGGTGAGCTACACACAAAGCATGGTAGATACGGTCTCTTCCCCTGAAGCCCTTGTCCGTATGATGCTGTGGGCTTGGGTTGCCGCCGTTTACCCCGTGGTGATCACATTGGTGGTCAATACCCTCATGCTGCCAGCACATCCCCAGGTGTTATTGCAAGAAACGGGCTCCCGCATACTCATCTGCGCAATCAAACAGCTCGATATCTTGCTAGATCAAGGCAGCGCCACACCGCTTGATACTCAAGACGTAGCCAATTTTACCCTGACGATGCAACAACAGTTGGCCTCTTCATTAATAGGCAGTAAAAACAGTCAGGCTCGTCAAGAAATACTCATCCAACGGGTCAGAGTGCTTGAACGAATATTAGTCGCCGTTGCCCACCTTTCAATAAGCCAACCTAAAGCAATATCGCAGGCAACACGCGCCTTAATTATCAGCCTTAAAGAAAACTGCATGGCGTTACAACATGCCCCGTTATCCCCTTGGCATCCTACAGCCTCATTGAGTGAACTCACTTCATGGACTATGCCAGCAGAAGCTCAACTCAACGAAATGGTAAGAGCACTCCTCTCTATTCATTCTGTTGGACATAAAAAAGCAGAGTCCCACGCTCCGAGTGAATTGCAAAACAGTGATGCCTGGCATAATCCCCAATATGCTCGCTTTGCGACAAAATGCGTGTTAGCAACCTTATTGTGCTACGTTTTTTATACTGGCGTTGATTGGCCAGGTATTCATACATCAATGCTGACGTGTATTATTCTCGCCTTACCTTCTGCCGGGGCGACGTCTCATAAAGGTTTTTTACGTATTATAGGATGTGCATTAGGGAGTCTGCTCGCACTATCAAGCACCGTCTTTGTTATTCCTCACCTCGACAGCCTTGTTGGTTTACTCATGCTCACACTCCCTGTTATTGCCATCAGTGCCTGGATAGCTTCCGGCTCTGAAAACAGTAACTATATCGGCGTACAAATGGCATTCGCTTTTGCATTAGCAATGTTCGATCAATTTGGCCCCACTGTTGATTTGACAGAAATTAGAGACCGGATGCTGGGGATTCTATTGGGCGTGGTCGTTTCAAGCATTATTTATTCATGGATATGGCCAGAGCGTGAAGGACAACGGTTAAAACAGACAATAAGCCAGTTTTTGCAAAACCTTTCCCGCATGGCATCATTACCTTATACACATGATACTATTGATAATAAACCAGCGTACTTGGGGGAATTACGAATCACCGCGTGGTCATTATTGGATCAGATGCGTACTCAGTTACGCCATGTAAAACTCGAGTCAATCTGGGCACCCTCTCCTGAAAAAGGCATTTCTCATCCACAGACCTGGCTTCAGCCAGCAAGGGAAGCGCTGATGGCTCTGAGTCAACTACATATCAGCGAACACAGAGCCATTATGCCGTTCATGCACAGTGTATCGGCTTACCTCAATGCTGCCGCGAACACAGTCAGCAATACGCTTGATGTTCCACAGCATCACCTGAGTACAAGCTTTACAATATTAGAAGAGCGCTATAAAGACCTCGAAAGTAAAGGAAACAGTGCTGATATCGCCGCAATTAACAATATTTATGTTCCTTTGGTACAACTCCATAAGCGGCTTACCAGCGATTAAACCCCAGAGGTCCTAAAAATATCTTCTTACTCTAAAAATTATCACAAGATATTTTTGTAAACTTTACCGTTCTTCATAATGACCAGGAAGTTTTTGTCAGGATCTGTCAGCAAATTAATGTTAGCGATCGGGTCTCCATTTACTAGCAGTAAGTCAGCCAGGGCGCCGGTTTCAACGACCCCTAGCTTGCCAGGGTAAGGGTTACGCAGGCCCGATAGCGCAAGTAATTGTGCATTATCATGAGTGACTATTTTAAGTATCTGGGCAGGAGTAAACCACTGCTTCAGTTTGATAATGTTGCTATTCTGTTCTTTATTTTGTGCCGGATTAAACAGGTAGTCGGTTCCCCAGGCAAGTTTAACGTTGTATTTTTTAGCCCATGTAAACGCATTATCAGTACCTTGAACAACTTGATGCTTCTTAATTTTCACGTCTTCAGTTTGGCTATCTGGTGCTTCATCGAGTGCCTGTAGGCTGAGCCAGATATCTTTCTCGGCCATCAGTTTTATCGTTTGTTCATCTAAAAGCTGCCCATGCTCAATGCATTTAACACCAGCCGCTATTGCGCGTTGAACCGCTTTTGGCGTATAGGCGTGTACAGTGACATAAGTCCCCCAATCGTCAGCTGCATCAACAGCAGCCTTCATTTCATCGAAGGTATACTGTGTGACATCTAACGGATCGTAAGCTGAAGCTGCACCACCTCCAGCCATAACTTTAATCTGGCTGGCTCCACCTCGTAGATTTTCTCGAGTCGCTGTCAGCACTTCGTCTCTACCGTCAGCAATAAAGTTAACACCCAGTAATTCACCCCGCGAAACTGCCCCACCAAAACGCCGAGACCTTTCAGTGGGTAACCTGGAATCACCATGTCCTGAGGTTTGAGAGATCATTGCCCCACTTGGATAAATCCGCGGCCCTATCGATTTCTCTTGGTCAATCGACATTTTTAACGCGAAAACAGGCCCCCCCAGATCTCGCACAGAAGTAAATCCACGCAGCAGGATAGAGTGAGCTTCTTTCGCTGCTTGAGCTTGAAGCACCTCAGCACTTATCTCTGGGTTGAGTAAGTCACTCTGGCTACTGGCACTCATCGTAATATGTACGTGATTATCAATTAATCCAGGCATCAGAGTACGGCCTTCACCACGTATTCGGGTAAGCTGAACGCCAGGTGGTATTTCAATAGTATCATTTGAAATCGTTTTGACTCGGTTACCGATTATCAACACATTGGCAGGTGAAGAAAGTTGCTTTGCACTACCGTCAAAAATGCGAACATTTTCAAAGAGAACACCTTCAGACTCAATCGACTGAGTTTGAGCAACGGCTGTAAAGGCGCAACCTAGCATTAGCGTTGCATAAAAACATCTACCCAAAGTAAAGTTCATGATTGTTCCTAATTGAGTTGGATTGAATATAGCTATCATGTGGCTTAACAAGTGATGAATAATTGCTTATTGCGTTTTATTATAATCTAAAATTTCATAGACAAAACCAATTTCCACTGTGATCGTCAGGTAAATTTATCCTGCCTCATCATCTGTTCCAGTCATAATAAATAGTAACCGACTTCAGGTGAGAGAGTGTATTTTACCCCTGATACATTCCTGCTACAGCCTTGCTGAAAAACTCCATTCTCGCATTGCTCACCTCAGTATCATTGACTAAAAATTTCAGTAAGATGAAGGGCTAAAATTTTTTAAGAATTTTAACGAGCCGGCCATTTTTCAATTCAATATAACCCGTATTGCGGAGTTCCGAGATCGCCTTCATCACTAAACTCCTCGATAAGTTGGTTCTCTCTAAAATGAATTGTGATAGCGGCACATCGACACGAGATATATTATTTAACCTATCTACTCTATGAATCAAATTCTTAATAGTGTTTGCATTTTCTTGGGTGTGAATCTCCTGAATTTGAACGAGCAGGCCGAAAGTTATATAGCTCAAAGCCTTTATGACATCATTCTGCAGGTTATTATCTGTTAGATAAGAGTCCCAATCAGCATGTTTAATTTCCAGCACCTCGGAATCCGAGTTTAATTTATAGCCTAAATCAATGCCGGGATAGTATAACTCGATCAAACCAATAGGCACAGTGGCAATGATGACACCGAGGGTACGATAAGGGTTTTGTTGAAGAATATCGACCGTGCCGTTTAACACAAAGAAGATAGAATGAGTTCTAGATGGATAAAGAATCGATCGGTGCGCTTTTTTAGTTTTTTTTCCACAGCCGCTTGCCATCTCTGTAAGGTTCTTCAGTGCATCGACTGGCGGTAACCTCGCTTTCAAAATGTCGTCACTGTTATTCATTATCAACTCCTAACCCCTGATTTTTCCTTAGTATAGTACCTACAGTGCTTATGTGAATGCAGGAAACTCATGATACTGCATAATCATACAGCCATTATTAAAGGAGTCGCCTCTTCTCCCTGTGGGAGAGGGCCGGAGTGAGGGGGCTTTTAGTGCGGTGATCGTCCCTTCACCCTAACCCTCTGGGAAGTGGTTAGCCTTAACTGACAAGTATGGCTCTGGAGCGGGCCGTTTTTTTGATTCCGCCCCATACGTAGAATCATCCGACAAGAGAAAATAAATCAAATGCAGATTACTCTCGGCAAAGGTTTATAATTTAAGAGTATTTTTTATGATGCTTTAATGAGTCTTTTTTTACACCAGTGATATTTTCACTTTTATTACCTCACTGATATAGTCATCCCAACTTATACGGAACGCAGCACAATAAACCCTATAAGAAACGATTCTCCAATCTTGAGCACAGTTAATTAAATTACAGGATATATCAGTCATGAAAAAAATCATCGCTATTACTATTATGAGTCTGGGTGTTTCTGCTGCTGCACATGCCGCTGACGGGACTATCTCTTTTAACGGGACTGTCAGCAGCGTCACCTGCTCCATTAACGGCCAGGAGGCTAACGGCACCTCCAACATGACCGTGACCCTGCCAACCATTGATGCCTCCGCATTGGCCGCTGCCGGGGCCATCGCTGGGACGACGCCTTTCCAGATTGTCCTAGGGTCTGTCGGTGAAGCCGCTTGTACTGATGGCTCTATCGCCAAGGTGCTGTTTGAAAGCGGTGCCGGTGTCGATGCCGCTACCGGTATGCTGCATAACACCGCCGCTGCTGCCCCTGCGGGCAATGTGAAGGTTGCTATCCTCAATGCGGATGACTCCTCACAAATTATGGTAGGCTCCGGTACCCCGAATAACCATGCCGAGGCAACCATTACCAACAATCAGGGTACCCTGAACTACATTGCTGCCTATAAGACCCCCACCGGCGGCGTCACTCCGGGTGCGGTCACTGCTTCTGTTGCATATTCTATCGTGTACAACTAATTCACTCTTGATGGCCTGGCACTGGCACTGGCACTGGCACTGGCACTGGCACTGGCACTGGCACTGGCACTGGTGGTTGACAGGCTTTTATCTCCAGGGTAAAGCGAAATAACATGGGCATATATGCCTGATAATAGTATCGCTCCGCCTTTTCAAATAAGTCATACATCAATAAGTATCAATGTGAGACAGCATAATGAGAAGGTCATTGGTTAACAACTACATCGCAAACATTACTGTGGGTAAAAAAAGCTATTTATCCAGCGTTTATATTGCCGCACTATCTATTATGTTATCTCCTGTGGCTCGTGCCGCTGAAGATAAAAAAACTGATAATACTGCAATTTCATCCACAGCCGCCAATGAAGATGTTTCCTTTGACCCTATATTCCTTGGCTCAAACAGCGATATTAATCTGACGCGCTATGCAAAAGATAACCCTACCGCCGTAGGCCTATATCGCTTAGATCTATTATTGAATAAAAGTGTAATGGGTCGCTATGACATTAAATTTGCCTTACCAGAAAGCCAGGATAAAGACAGCACGGCCATACCTTGCCTATCTGAAGACCTGTTGCGTAGTTTCGCGGTCAGTATCGAAAAAGCCACTGAGAAAGCCACCTCTAATACTCCAGATGGCCAACAGACTTGCGCACCATTAGAAACATTATTGCCTGGAGCAAGCTACCGTTATGATCAGGGTGAACAGAGCTTATCTCTCAGTATCCCGCAAATTTATATGCAACAGGCGGCGCGTGGCTGGGTGTCTCCAGAGATGTGGGAGTCAGGTATTAATGCAGGTATGATGGATTATCATGTTAACACATTTTCCAGTAATGCCGCTGGCGTTACCAATACCAGTGCCTATGCGGGCCTGCACACGGGTTTAAATATTGCAGGCTGGCGGGGCAGGCATGTAGCAAATATAGACTGGGTAAGTAACACAAACCAATATAACTATCAGTCCTTATCCACCTATGTGGAACACGATGTTACACCACTGCTTTCACAGATACGTGTCGGCGATACCACCACTTTGGGTAGTTTCTTTCAGGGGGTGAATTTCCGTGGGGCTACCCTGTATTCAGACGATCGTATGCTGCCAGACAGCCAGAGTGGCTACGCGCCAACGATCCGCGGTACTGCCAATAGTAACGCCAAGGTTAGCGTCACGCAGAATGGCCAGGTTCTCTATCAGACCACGGTCGCCCCTGGACCTTTTGAAATTAACGACCTGTATCCAACTAGCTATGCGGGTGAACTGACCGTCAACATTCAGGAAGCCGATGGTACCACCAGAATAATTACCGTGCCCTACTCCTCATTGCCGCAGTTGCTGCGTCCAGGGACTCAACGTTTTTCTGTTTCTGCGGGCCAATACCGCGATCAGATTCAAAACATTGGCCCTATTTTTGGGGAAGCAACCTATCAGCGTGGTATCAGTAACAATATTACCGGCTATGTGGGGGCACAAGCGGTGCAACACTACCAGGCATTTTTGCTGGGTAATGCACTCAATACGGGTATTGGAGCACTTTCTCTGGAAGTGACCCATTCGCGCGCGGCACTCTCGGATAACAGTAACCATACGGGTAACAGCTACCGTGCGGCTTTCAGCCGAATGTTCCAAAATACCGACACCAATTTCACACTGGCTGCCTACCGCTATTCTACCTCCGGCTATCTCAGCCTGCAGGACGCGATGACAATGGAAGCTCTTGCGGAGAAGAAGATGCCAACCACTACGGTTGAACATCAGAAAACACGTTTTGAGGCCACCGTTAACCAAGTGCTGCCTTATGAGTTGGGAAGTGTTTATGTGACCGGTGCTACCCAGAAATTCTGGAATACGGAAAAACAAAATAGCTATACGGTCGGTTATAACACTTCATGGCAAGGTGCATCTATTAGCCTGTCGTACCAGAATACCAAAGTCTACTCTACGTCAGGTGCAGGAAACTCAAGCTCGGAGCCTTATATTCAGCTCTCAGTCTCTATTCCTTTCGGCCAGGCTGATCGGACAAAAACGCTGATGCTAAACGCTTCACGAGACGGAAAGGGTAACCAGAGCAACCAGCTTGGCCTTAGTGGAAACTTGGGCCAATCCGGTAAAGCCTCTTATTTCTCCAACGCCTCATACGGTAGTAATGTCGATAGCAGCGTGAGCGTGGGCAGCAACTATCGCAGCAATTACGGCGATTTAAATGCCACTTCCAGCTTATCCAACAGCTATAAGCAAGCCTCTTTCGGCTTTTCTGGTGGTGTCGCAGCTTATCGTGGTGGTGTGAAGTTTGGTCCGAAGCTCGGCTCCACTTTTGCCATTATTGAAGCACCAGGAGCAGAAGGAGCACAGATCGGCAACAATGCCAGTATGGTAGGTAAAGATGGCTTAGCACTGGCCACCAATTTATTGCCATACCGCCTGAATACTTTGGCTATCGAACCGACGAATTTGCCGATGAATGTACAGCTCGACAGCTCGGTACAAACCTTTGCGCCGCGTTCAGGTTCGGTCACGTTGGTGAAATACCAGACCACTGTGGGTCATTCATTAATTGTGGATATCAACAATAAAGATGTGCCATTTGGCGCTGAGGTACTGGATATTAATAACCAGGCCTTGGGAGTTGTTGGCCAAGGGGGACGAGCTATTCTGCTCTTCACTGAGTCCAGCAAGAAGCAAAAACATACCCCCGGTGATTTGGTTGTTAAATGGGGCAACAAACCTGAGCAACAGTGTGTTTTGAAATATGGCGTCACAAAGCAGATTCAGCAGGGTTCATCGGTGATTGAACAAGCTGACGCGACTTGTGTTACGGCAGTTCATGGTTAGGAGTATGCTGGCTTTCTGGCAGATCCTCGCTATTCCTCCTGCCACAACCCGCGTATTTACGGCACTGGGCCGGCAACTAAAAATCTTCATAGCAACCGCCAGTGCCTCAAAACACCCTCACCGCTCGCCTAAAGCTACTAGCTCCTGACAACGCAGTTTTTTTCACTGTTTTAATTTTTCCCAAGGCGGAAAATTTTTCGAGTTCAACTGCCATCGTTACTGAGCAATACCCAGATAATGAGCAATGTTATTAACATATTGTTTTTTATGCTTTAATTGCCACCATCTGTACTGCATTAAATGGCTTTAAATATTTTCCGTATTAAATAAAAAAATTTAATTTAATTTCTAATTAAAAATCATGCAGTTAGTCACCCATCAGGCATTGTTTGTTTTTTGTTAGTTAAAATGACCATTTATGTTAATTAATATGAGTTTATATTTTGTGCCCTATTTGGCTATCAATGTTAGATTTTAACTCGTAGCCATGAGTAGTTAAAAACACATTGTGTTTTTCTCATGACTGCAAACGGGCTGATAAATTAATTTCTCAACAACATATTTTTATCAAGAAGGAGGGTAATCAACATGAATATAAGAATGATCTTTCCGATCGGTGTTTTTACTATTCTTGCTGGGTTAACTATGGCTTATTCAAATGCTAATAGCAGCATGATTAGTTTCGTAGGGCTTATCACTGAAAAGACCTGCACCGTGATTAGTGATAGTAGCGATCTGAAGTATACCTGCTTTCGTAATGGCGAAGTGCGAACTAAAAACTTCGACTTAGGTAAGGCGTTTTCTGTAGAGCCGGTTAAGCTATCGAAAAATATCTATGCAACATGTATAGACTCCGTAGACCATAGGTGTACACATAGCATTATACTCACTAACTACACCTAATAGCATCAGCTTTTTAATATCAGAGGCCTTGCTTGACTATCTGTAAACTACAGTCTAATTTTATTACCTCCGGATATTTCCGCATCTGTTAATAGTAAGGCAGTCACAGAAGATGAGGCGATTTCAGGCGTGAGGGGTCATAATTTCCATAAGCCAGAGGGGACTATATAAATCTCTTTCTTTATTCATTCCCCATTAAAATAAGAGAGGTATACTGACCACATACCTCTCCTATATTTCATTGCCACCATTATTTTATAAGGTATATTAATTATGAAAAAAATCATATCTATTGCTGTTATAAGTCTGGGCATTTCTGCAACTGCACAGTCTGCTTCTGGAACTATTACCTTTAACGGTACCGTCAGCAGTGTCACCTGTTCGATCAACGGCCAGGCCGCTAACGGTGGGGCAAATATGACGGTAAGCTTGCCCACCGTGGATGCTTCGGCGCTGGTTAGTGCGGGTGCCATCGCCGGTACAACGCCGTTCCAGATTGTGCTAGGGAACGCAGGTGAGGCGTCATGCACTAACGGCTCGGTAGCCAAAGTACAGTTTGAAAGTGGTACCGGCGTCGATACCACTACCGGAATGTTAAATAATATCGCCACCCACTTACCGGCAAATGATGTGAAGGTCACTCTGCTAAATGCTGATGATTTCTCACCAATCCTGGTTGGCTCTAGCGCACCAAACAACCATGCCTCAACAACCATTACCAACAATCAAGGAACCCTGAACTATATTGCCGCCTATAAAACGGTCAACGGTGGTGCCACTGCGGGCGCCGTCATGGCCGCAGTCGCCTATTCGGTAGTGTATAACTAACCTACCCTTGATGGCCTGTCGTCTGCGATAGAGGGCTGACAGGCTTTCAGTGCCATCACCTCATTTTGAACGTTCACACTCCAGGAACGTGGGCTATCTTTGTTACTCGGCTCGCTACCGGCAACTTGAAATATTTTTTGGTGTAACACCGTTCGGTATCTGAAACGTATTTTTAGCCCAACTACGCATCTCTAGAGCCATTTAAAATCGCTATAAAAAGCCAACTCATTTAAGTAAAAAAGAGAGTGATAAGCAGGAATATTTATTTTTATACAAATCAATATCCATATTAATTTTTTTATGTCCATTTTTATACTTAATAGATTTATAAAAAAAATAACCTTTGTTTTTAAGTGTTTATTTATTTATTTTTATTTTTACCCTTTAGATTCATAGCATTACAACTCATCAGTCCTACTTAATCTGCCGTGGCGGATGTATTCTATTTATCACTCCACGTGATATGATATTTCCAACTTATGCAGCACCACTTTGCGACATAAGATAGTGTTAAAGGCTATCTCAAATAGTAGTCTTTAAAGATTTCATCGGAAATTTTATAAACGGAAATTATTTCTATCATGACTAGCATGAAAAAAGTTATTGCAGTATTAGTAATGGGCTTTGGCGTATCTACGGCAGCTAATGCAGCGAATGGCACTATTATCTTTAACGGTTCTGTCAGCAGCGTTACCTGTTCAGTTAACAGCAATCCATCTGGTACTCCTGCCAATATGATCGTTAACCTGCCAACCGTTGATGCTTCTGCATTGGCTGGTGCTGGTGCTGTTGCTGGTACAACGCCTTTCCAGATTAACTTAGGCGCAACTGGCGAAGCCACTTGTAGCAACGGTTCTATTGCTAAAGTGCAGTTTGAAAGTGGTGCAGGTGTAGATGCTACTACCGGCCTGCTGAACAACACCGCCGCTACTCCAGCAACCAACGTGAAGGTTGCTATCCTGAACGCAGCTGACTCCTCACAAATCATGCTGGGTTCTAGTACTACAAACAACAATGCTACAACAACCATTACCAACAACCAGGGTACTCTGAATTATATTGCTGCCTATAAAACAGTTAACGGCCCAGCTTCTGCAGGTGCTGTTACTGCCTCTGTCGCATACTCTGTAGTTTATAACTAAGCTCGAGAAACTGCGAAATCACTAGAGCATGCTACCTTCTGGTGGCGTGCCTTTACCGGATGCCAGACAATCTTGGGAATATTATGATTAGCCTGAAGTTAAAGAAAGTCGGTCTGTGCCTGGCAACGATGTTGTTGGGGCTCACGATGCAAGCAGAAGCCAATGTGGTGATTGGCGGAACGCGGATCGTGTATATGTCGAAGGCTTCGGACGTCAGTGTGCGTTTGACCAACGATAATAACAAACCGGTGCTGGTTCAGGTCTGGATCGATGCTGGGGATATGAATGCCGCACCAAAAGATATCCGCACACCGTTCACCATACCGACACCGGTATTCCGTATGGATCCACAGAAAAGTCAGATGATACGCCTGATATTTTCCGGTGACAGCACCCCCTTGCCGACGGATCGGGAATCTCTCTTTTGGCTGAATACGCTGGAAATACCGGCACTGTCCGCTGAAGAGAAAGAAAAGAATATTTTACAGATGGCCTTCCGTAACCGGATTAAAGTTTTTTACCGCCCTGTGGAATTGAAAGAGGATATTTTCAGTGCGCCAACCGCGCTTGTTTTCAGTGTGGAAGGAAACCACCTTAAAGTTGTTAACCCGACGCCATTCCATGTGTCTTTTTCCGCGATAGAATTTGCGGTAGCGGGTAAGAAATATCAGCATGATGGGGGGGGCATGGTAACACCAAAAAGTACCGCCGAGTTTGTGCTTAACGGGGCCAGTAACCTGAATGGCAGTGCCGGGAAGATCAATGTGGGTGTGCTCAATGATTATGGTGCTGTCGAGAAATATACAGGTGTGTCAGGTAAAACGCTGACACAGGTAAAAGAACCGGCACGCTGAGCCACTGAGGCTGGAATACATTAAAGCAAAAAATATCCAGTAGTCTACATCCCCTTTAACGGTGGACAGAGCGGATTGATAATAGCAGCATCGGATTTTATCTGAATGGAACTGGCTGTTATTTCCGACTCTATTTTTTATTATGGCGAAACTCTATTTTAGAGAATAAAGTTTTATTTAATTGATATGGCATCAGGGTGTTGATGCAATTGTGTTATGAGACATAATAATGGACAAGGTCAGGGAAAATAAGGCTGTGAGAAAAAAGGTGGCCCAGAAGACTTTCCGCTTATGCGGTGTTTCTCTGGCCGTAATATCTATATTATCGACTGCAATTGCGAACGCCGCCGAGACTGCTGCCATTAGCAGTACCAACAAAAAAACGCTTAGTACCAATCAAGACGTCTCTTTTGATTCAATTTTTCTGGGCCCCTCCAGTGATGTTAACCTCGAGCGTTATAGCAAAGGTAACCCTGTTACGCCGGGGATTTATCGCCTTGATCTGGTGCTTAATCAAACGGTAGTTGGCCGTTATGACGTTAAATTCGCCCAGCCGGAAAACGCAGCGGCCAATGCCTCGGCGGAGCCATGCCTGAGTGAAACGTTCCTTAATACAACTTTAGGGGTGAAGGTTCCCAAAACAGGGGCCTCTGACGCAACGGCCAAAGGAGTATTAGCTGCTGACAAGGGCGTAGTAGAAGATCAGACAAAGAGCTGTCAGCCGTTTAGCGTTATGTTACCTGGAGCCAGTTATGATTATGACCAAGGTGAGCAGAAGCTGACATTGAGCGTTCCACAGATTTATATACAGCATGCTCCCCGAGGCTGGGTGCCACCAGAACAGTGGCAGTCTAGCATCAATGCAGCCATGCTGGATTACAGCGCGAACGCGTTCACCAGTAACACCAGTGATACCACCAGTACCAGCCTCTACAGTGGCCTACAGGCGGGTCTAAACTTAGGAGACTATCGCTTAAGGCATGTCGGCACCCTTAATTGGGCACAGAGAACAGGGGCGGCGAGCGAGGCTCATTACAGCACTGCCGCCACTTATCTGGAGCACGACATTACGGCACTCAGGGCGCAACTCCGCGTGGGGGACACTTCCACTCAGAGTAACCTGTTCCAGAGCTTCCGCTTCCGTGGTATTTCGCTGCACTCCGATGACCGCATGCTGCCAGACAGTTTGACTGGCTTTGCGCCCACCATCCGCGGTACCGCCAACAGTAACGCCAAAGTCAGCGTTATGCAGAATGATCAGATCATCTATCAGACTACGGTGGCTCCGGGGCCTTTCGAGATTAACGATCTGTATCCGACCAGTTATTCCGGTGACCTGATTGTTAACATCCAGGAAGCGGATGGTACTGTCAGAGTGATTACGGTGCCTTACTCCTCACTGCCACAGTTACTGCGCCCGGGAGCTCAGCGTTTTAGTGCTTCTGCAGGCCAGTACCGTAACCAGACCTGGACGCTGAACCCATCGGTGGGTGAGGTGACCTACCAACGTGGTATCAGCAACAACCTGACAAGTTATCTTGGCGCACAGGTCGCACAGCGTTATCAGGCCCTGTTGCTGGGTAATGCGATCAATACCGGTATCGGGGCACTTTCTCTGGAGGTGACCCACTCGCGTGCGGCACTTTCCGATGGCAGCAATTACTCCGGGAACAGCTATCGCGCGGCTTTCAGCCGGTTGATAGATACCACCAAAACCAACCTGACGCTCGCGGCCTACCGCTATTCTACCTCTGGCTATCTGTCCTTGCAGGATGCGATGTCGATGGAGCAGTTTGCCAGCCAGAACATGCCAACGTCGACCGTTCAACGGCAGAAAACGCGTCTGGAAGCGACAATTAACCAGGAACTGCCTTACGAACTGGGAAGTATCTATGTAACGGGTTCCAGCCAACAGTTCTGGAACTCGGGTCGGCAAGACAGCTATATCGTGGGCTATAACGCCAACTGGCAGGGTATTACATTCGGCGTAAGCTATCAGAATACACGGGTTTATTCGCTGGAAGGCAACGGTGGTGTGAACAGTGAGCCTTATATTCAGCTGTCTATGAGCATGCCAATTGGCCGCGAGCGCCCGCAGATGCTGATGCTGAACCACGGGCAAGACACCAAAGGGAGGCAGCGTAGCGATCAGATTGGGCTCAGTGGCAGCTTGGGGGATAGCGGTAAGGCCTCCTATTTTGCCAGCGCCAGCCAGTCTCAAAATCGTGGCAACAGTAGCCTGAGCCTGGGGGGGAACTATAACAGCGATTATGGCGATATTAACGGCACCTCTAGCCTGGCCAGCAATTACCGTCAGGCGTCGTTGGGGATGTCCGGGGGCGTAGTGGCCTATGGCGGTGGCGTCAAGTTTGGCCCACGGCTCGGTTCAACCTTCGCGGTGATTGAGGCTCCGGGGGCAGAAGGGGCGCAGATCACCAATAACAGCAGCAAGATAGGCAAGGATAGCCTGGGGTTGGCCACCAACCTGTTACCGTATCGCCTCAATACGCTAGCCATCGATCCACAGAATTTACCCATGAATGTGCAGCTCGACAGCTCGGTGCAGACCTTTGCGCCGCGCTCAGGCTCGGTCACGTTAGTGAAATTCAAGACCACGGTGGGCCGTTCGCTGATGATGGATATCAGCAATAGCGAGGTGCCTTTCGGTGCCGAAGTGCTGGATGAAGCAAACAAAGTGGTGGGCGTGGTAGGGCAAGGTGGGCGGGTGATGATCCTGCTGGCACACCAAGCCGGAGCACGCCAGCAGCCACAGCCAAAGTTGCGGGTGAAATGGGGTGACGAACCAGGGCAACAGTGCGCGCTGAGCTATACTCTGTCTGAACCGGCAACACAGGGCAGCCCAGATTTTGAGCGGGTGAAGGCCAGCTGCATTATCCGCTAAGTGCAGTTTTAGTTAACTTTATTTCAGGAAAATATATATGGCCCTTAAAAAGAGTCTGGCCCATAAGCTCATGATTCCCAGTGTCGCACTGCTGTGGGTATTAAGCACACTACAAGCGCAGGCCGCTTGTACTGTGGCAACCAATCCTATCCCAATTTTCTATGCTGAGGGGACGAATCTAACCTATGTCGAATCGCTGCGCACATGGACCCCGTTACAAACTCTTGTGACACCTAGAGCCATTGGGAATATATTTTGCAACCCTAGTCTACCTGGCACTATAAGGCTCGACACTGTGCCGCTGTTAGCCAACCAGCAAACGATATCTAACCCCGATGATGGTCGAACCTATATGGTGTATAGAGTAACATCGCAATTTGGGGTGATCGCTTCTGTTAATACTAATACTACCCCTGGTACTGCTGGTACAATAGTTCCTCTTACTATAGCAACAGGTCAGACATTTAGGGGCTGGACATTATCAGCGGATAGCGGCGCCTTTATGGGTGGGACAACAATGTCCATGACTGGCACAATAGTGACGTTGGGTACGGCACTTACCCCTGGTACCTACAGTATTCCTCGTACCAACTTTAGCCGCAACACTCTTATGGTAAATGGTGTATCGCAAGGTGTTAGTGGCATTGCATATCTACCCGCGGTGACAGTGGTTATTCGTAGTAAAACATGCAGCGTCTCGGCACCCAGCGTGGTGACGCTTCCCCCAGCAGATGCCAAGACCTTTGGCGGCACAGGTTCACTCTCCAGCACGACTCAGAACGTGCCAGTAAACGTAAACTGTCCTGCCAGTGCGTATACCAACTGGCTCTCCGTGGTGTTTACCGATGGGCAGAATGCCGCTAACCGGAGCCACCAGTTAACCAAGGGTGCAACGGACAGCTCTAACGTGGCCATTGCCCTGTACCGCAATAATCTGCAAACGCCGTTGAATTTTGGGCCAGATTCGGATCAACTGGGCACCACCAACTCCTTTAGCATTGGTAGCCTGGGCACGGCTGGGGGCACATTAACGATCCCGCTAATTGCCGCCTATAGAGCCACTGCCGCCACCAGCACCCCAGGCAGCGTATCTGGCAGGGCAACCATGACGTTGATTTACCAATAATTATTTCTTATATATTACGCCAGCCATCTCACAGAATGTCGGATGGCTGGCTGGCGAGCGACAAAGGAGTTAACGCTACAAACGGAGCAGCTCTGTTACCCGAACGATTAATAATTTAGTACTTATCCACTTACCTGCCATTCCATATTTCTTAGGTGTAATTACCCCGCAGCATTACCCCATTGATCCCCTACCTCCTGGCAAAGGCTATTGGTAGGTCAATACGGATTGACAAGCGGGAAAAAGTCCTAAATTACACTATTTTTGCCGCGACTACGGAAAAATATGTTGATAGAATTATCACCTAAGATAAATCCACATAGCTGTATTATCAGGATGGATTTCAATGACATGTGCGTGATGGCATAGATTACCGAAGAGAACATACGCTGTGCCATCCAGTAAGGTAGTTGCTTATTATAATGATGTAATAGCCTGGTCTTAGAAATGGACATATGAGGCTGAGTGATAATGAATATGTCAGGTGTAAAGATAAAAAATTTATTGAAACCATTAAAACATATATTAAAGATTAATGGTCTCTTATGTTATGGCCGCAATGCGAATGAAGTCACCATTCCTGCGAAAAGCCGTTTTCTTATGGACAATCAATCAAATAAATGCGTGGTGCTAAAAAAGGGACAGTTTTCGATCGTGAGAAGCAGTGATGGCCTCTATCTTGGCACCGTTCAGGCACCGATGATTGCAGGTTTGCTGGTCTCCATGCCCTATTATATTGTCGCTGAAACGGATATGGAAGTGTGCTTCCTTCCGAGCAAAGACGCGCTGAATATTATCCATGAAAATGGGTTGTGGGAGAGCTTCTCGCATGTTCTGGCTTTCTATATTGACATCCTGCTGTTCAGGGATGAAATGGCATTTGGTTATAGTTCGTACAAAGTGGTCAGAAACTTTATTCTTGATATCCATCGTAATGAAGAGTTGTCTGATAAGATTAATGTTTGCGATTTCATTACGCAAAGGACAAACCTTTCCAGAAGTACAGTAATGAATATTATCTCAGAGCTTAGAAAAGGGGGCTATATAGAAATCAAGAGCGGGAAGTTATTAAAAATGAGTAAACTTCCAGAAAGATATTAATGTTCTCATTTTTTCCGGCCATGTAAAATACCAGTAATTAGCCGTATTGTGTTTTAATCATAAGCCTTAATTAAGTGCTATTGCTGTATCACCATTTATTTATAAGACAGTGCGATTATCCACCATTATTAATTGATAAATAAATTTTTTGTCAAGTGATGCTGTTCCTGTGGGTACTCCAGACTTTGCGGGTGAAGCGGCATGATGCATCAGAGCAACAATGTGTTCTGGTCTATACTTTGCCTGAGTAAGGACGCTTGGATTTGGCACAGGGTAATGCTCATTGCATTATCTGTTGAACATAGCTGTATGTAACCTTACTCAGGAAAATAGTATGAATCCTAAAACCAGCCTGGTGCGTAGGTTAATTATTCCCGGAGCTGCGCTATTGTGCGCAATGCAGGTGCAGGCAGTTTGCACTATTTCAAGTAGGTATGTCGATTTCTCCTATAATGTGGGGGAAACTATCACTTTTATTGGCTCACCACCGCCTTGGACACCGGTACGCGCCATGCCGACGATTCGAGTTGGGACGGGGGACCTTATCAATTCGACATGCCCCACGGGAGAGCAATCTGCTGGCTGGTGGTACAAAGCTGAGACCACGCCACAGTTAACCGCTTTGCAAACGATGGTGAATCCCGACGATGGCCTGACTTATATGGTGTATCAATTATCGCCCGCGTTGCCGTTTGGAGTAATCCTGTCTATTCAGCAGGATAGCTCGCCATACAGCTTTACACCACTTATTACCCCTAGAGGCCAGGCAAATACTCTCCCCCCCCTACACTCCGGGTAATCCTGGTGGGTGGTTGCTGGGTCACTCAAGACTTGCCGCAGGCGCGGTAGTCACGTTGGGCACAGAAATCCCCCCTGGGACCTACAACATATCGATGGTCGCTTTTGTTAGCAACAGGGTTCTTACTTCAAAAAATGGCGGCCCGAATGGTGCTTTTGAATTGATTACCGGTACCAGTAACGGCAGTTATGTACGCCCGCTGACGGTGGTTATCCGTAACAAAACCTGTAGTATCTCGGCGCCGAGTGTGGTTACGCTCCCCCCGGCAGATATCAAGACCCTTGGCGGAGCCGGCTCACTCTCCAGCCTTACCCAAAACGTGACGGTCAATATAAACTGCACTGCCAGTTCTTACAGCAACCAGATCTCTGTGGTGTTTACCGATGCACAAACCACGACTAACCGGACCAACCAGCTAACCAAGGGCGTAACGGACAGCTCTAACGTGGCCATTGCCCTGTATCGTAATAATCTGCAAACACCGTTGAATTTTGGGCCAGATTCAGACCTGGTGGGTACCACCAACGCCTTTAGTATCGGTAGCGTCGGCACGGCTGGGGGGACATTAACTATTCCGCTGATTGCCACCTATAAGGCGACTGCCGCCACCAGCACCGCAGGCAGCGTGTCTGGCAGGGCAACCATGACATTGATCTACCAGTAAATAGGTATCACTTATTTTTTACACCCGGCCAACCACTTGGCTATTCAATTGCTGGCGGTGCGGCAAGATGTCTGTACATTTCAGGTATAACCGCGAATTTTATCCGACTGAATCGCTATATTCCCTCTTTGACAAAGTGTATTAACGGTGAGGGAAAGTCCTAAATTGTACTACTTTCTCCGCGACTGCAAGAAAATATGTTGATAGAATTATTTCCTGAGAAAAATTCGCTTAACTTCATTACTATTGGTCTGATGCTAATGGTGTGTATATCGCTATCGTATAATGTGATGGCACGTAATTAAATTATATACTTAGTGCATATTGCACATTACTTTTTAAATTAACAGGCTAATATATGAAAAAGATAGCTATTATTGATGATGATAAATTTGTGCATTATGCCATCAAGGCTGTACTGCAAAAACATCATATTCCTGATGAAAAGATTGTAAGCTTTTATTCCTTAAAGGATCTCACCCCCCCATTTTTTGATTATGGTACGATAATCCTTGAACCT
Organism: Serratia sp. YWN4; assembly: GCF_055790845.1. Lineage (NCBI taxonomy): Bacteria > Pseudomonadati > Pseudomonadota > Gammaproteobacteria > Enterobacterales > Yersiniaceae > Serratia > Serratia sp. YWN4. The sequence goes on along the minus strand of NZ_CM147696.1, from coordinate 864,980 downwards.
AACGGTAAGTGCTACAGTTTGATGCAATCGTTAGATTTTGTGAGTAATGGGCTAAGTCTTTACCGTGATAGCATTAACCTTATGTTGGTGACGAACCTACCTTCAGGGATATCAAAGTCCTTTTTTGGCAACGGTTTTGTCAATGAAATTCTTTACAAGAATGATAACATTAACCTTCTTTTCTCTAAGTTAGTTAAAAGTGACTACATTGATGATGAAAATGAAAGTATCAAATACAGAGGATATTTGACTGATGCAGAGTGTCGAGTCTTAAGCTACATATTCCGGGGTTACTCTCAGTATCAGATATCACATAAAACACAAAGAAGCATCAAAACAGTCAGTCGACATAAAATGAATGCATTAGAGAAACTGGGTGCCAAGTCGCTACAGGATCTTGTCTCATCACTGAAGAGAATAGAAAACAACCTTATTAGCTAAATGCTTTGATGAAACTGCTATCATTTATTTCAATGTAACATTACTCTTTTAATCAGGTTTCTATTCTTAAGAATTTCAAGTACCCATTGAGTAATGAGTCACCACTATTTATTATTTTAGCCATATTAACATCGTCTTTTTCAAATCGTAAATGCGCCTGTGCTGGGATAGCTACACGCTCATCAATAAAAATATACTCATGCTCGCTAATAACTGACTGATTATAATATACCGTGTATATCACTCCATAACAGTGAGGGTTTGGAAACTCCTTGACCCAAGCACTGTTTACTGGAATAGCGCTTTGAGTTTTCTCAATTCTTAGACAAACATCTGCTTTATAGGTAAAGTGTGTAAAGTTAACATTACGCACCCACTCAGTATGCTCGCTACTTTTTAGGATAGATTTTACAGTGGAAATATTCATATATCACCAGAAAATATTGATTTTTCATATATTAATTTAATAAAAATATATTTTCTATGGGTAAAGTATACAAATAAAGTTTATTTTTAAATTTAAATAGACTTAAATAAATGTAATGGTGTCCTGAAACACACTTCTTACCCCAGGAGTTGTTGTAGTCATGCGGCACCTTCATTAACACTTAAATACTTGCGCGCAGTGTGTCATGGACATAATCCCATTTTAGCTTTTGGCCAGAGTTTTCACACAGCCTAGGCACAAAGCTGCCTGTCAGATTTAGCCCAACTTGCTATAGATGTAACAGTGTCAAGTTAAAGTACTTAAATATTAATTAGTTATAAAATTACAATCTCTATCCCCAAAGAAGCCGCAGGTTTCCTCAATAGCACTGGCGATCTCCACCGGTAACCGTCCTCTATCAAACCCACTGACATCCCAACAGCATTCTCGGCAGTTTCTAAACACCTAACATATTAATCACCATAATTGTAGATACATTGTTTATCCTATACAGTGTATATACTTGCTTAAGAGGTAATGAAAATGGCTACAGTCACGTTAAAGAAATGGGGTAACAGCCCATCAATCAGGATACCGGCCAGCATCATGCAAGCGGCAGCATTGCATGTTGAAGACAAACTTGATTTGAAAATAAACGAGGAGGGGCAGATCGTTTTGATCCCGGTAAAAACGCAAGAATATTCCCTCGAGTCGCTGTTATCCGGCATCACACCAGAGAACCTTCACGAAAAGGTAACTTTCGGTGTGCCCGTTGGAAAGGAATTACTCTAAATGGTTTCACGCTTTGTTCCCACTTGCGGAGATCTGATCTGGATTGATTTCGACCCGGTGGAAGGCCACGAACAGGGAGGTTACCACCCAGCCGTTGTGCTTAGCCCTTTTTCTTACAATAATCCCGTTGGCCTGCTGCTTTTTGTTCCCTGCACCACGAAGGTTAAAGGCTACCCCTTTGAGGTAGAATTATCGGGCAGCCGCGAAAGCGTAGCCCTGGCGGACCAAGTGACCTGTGTTGACTGGAGAGCAAGGAAGATAACTAAAAAAGGCACAGTGACGCCTGCTGAACTGGCAGAGATTAGAGCGAAAGCTAAGGCACTAATTGGGTGACGGATATTCACCAGAGGATAACTGGTGCTTGATGTGGGTCCGCGTTTTGGAGCCTGTCCATAATTCTGTGTAACTGCCAACATATTAAAGGTGACCGTCTAAGCGGTCACCGAATTCGATAATAAAACGACTCATCGCCAACCGCCAGTTTTGGATCGGCATATTCCATTTTTTCGACGCCGCCTGGATCGCCAGATAAATCACTTTTCTCACCGAGTCATCTGTCGGGAACACTTTACGCTTTTTAATCGCCTGCCGGATCACGCTGTTCAGCGACTCGATTGCGTTGGTCGTGTAGATCGCCTTGCGGATATCCGCTGGATAGCCGAAGAACGTGTTGAGATTTTCCCAGTGAGTACGCCAGCTTTTGCTGATTTGCGGGTATTTCTCATCCCAGACGCCTGCGAACTTGTCCAACGCCATCAGGGCCGCCTCCTCTGTCGGGGCCTGGTACACTGTTTTCAACCCGCTGGTGACCGCTTTGTAGTCTTTCCACGACACGTACTTCAGGCTGTTGCGTACCATGTGGATAATGCACAGTTGGATGTGGGTTTGCGGATAGACGCTGTTTATCGCATCGGGGAAGCCTTTCAGGCCATCGACGCAGGCAATCAGGATATCCTGAAGACCCCGATTTTTCAGCTCAGTCAATACGTTGAGCCAAAACTTCGCCCCTTCATTTTCTGCCAGCCACATGCCCAGAAGTTCTTTCTGACCCTCGGTGTTGATGCCCAGGGCAAGGAACACGGCCTTGTTGATGACGCTGCCATTTTGACGCACCTTCACCACAATACAGTCAAGGTAAACAATGGGATACAGTGAGTCCAGTGGCCGGTTTTGCCACTCGGTAACCTGCTCTTTAACGGCATCGGTGACTTTGGATATCAGCGTGGGTGACACGTCGGCATCGTACATCTCCTTGAACGTGGCGACGATTTCCCTCGTCGTCATCCCTTTGGCATATAAGGATAAAATCTGGCTGTCCATCTGCGTGATACGCGTCTGGTTTTTCTTTATCAGTTGGGGCTCAAAGGAGCCTTCACGGTCACGGGGTGTATTCAGTTCGAACTCACCATCATCAGTGAGCAGCGTTTTAGACGAGTAACCGTTACGGGCATTCGAGCCTTTTTTAGGGGTGTTTTTTTCATGGCCGAGGTGGTCAGTCAGCTCGGCATTCAAGGCGGTTTCGACGGTGAGCTTGGTCAACATACGAGAAAACGCATTGAGATCGGCTTCGGTTTTAATGCCTTTGGCCAGCTCAGCAGCGAGTGCCTTAAGTTTCTTTTCGTCCATAATTTGCCTGTCTCCATTGTCAGGAAGAACATATCAAAAACAGGCAACTAGTCCTTGTATAAAATTTAAGTGGGCACGCCCGCTTTTTTAGATTGCATAATTGTTAGGTTGGGCCACATTTTTGTGTAAAGTAGAGATATTTGAAGCAGTTTCGCAGCAATGCGCTCAGAGGAGCGAGTGGCAATACCAAGCAGTAGCAGGTATCTGGCAAAAGGGAGTATCCCCCCTGTGACTCGATGGCCGCACTGAATTAGCGCGTTTATTAAAAAATACGATATGAAGGTATTTTACCGACAAAGTACAGTGCATGACTGTACTTTAGTCTATCTAGCATTCATTAATAAAAAACCTTATTATTACCACACAAGAATAAAGTGTTTTGAATGCAAAAAAACTGATCCTACTTAGAGGATCAGTCGCCAATTTGGCCAACACCAGGGAAATTTTTAAGCATTATTGCGAATAGTTAATAATCTGTCAATTTTTTGTCTTACTCGGTGATATACGAGTAAGGCTTTTTCTGTATTGCTGCCGCCCCATAATTCAGCCATCTATTTGTTATTTAAAACATAAATAATACAGGCTTTCATTCAGTCGTAATCAAACTGAATATTTATTCGTTCAATATTTGCACAGCCATGCTTCTTCTCTGGCGGGCCGGGATTGATACCTGTTTGGCAGATTTATGTATTATGATACAGGGATAGTCAGCGTGATTTTCTCAGTTTCATATTATAAAATACTCACGTCACCCCCTGAAAGTTATTCATATTTATCAGATAATTATTTTACAGCATGTATCTTATGCTATACTCTTGCCGTGATGATGATTTTTTATCAAGGAGATATCTGGGTGTCCAATTCATTCTTTAATAACTCGATTATCAATACATCCATAAAAAACTATTTGGAGAAAAACCTGAAGGCGTTTAGCAACATTAAATATGCCTATGCGATAATGAATAAAAAGAACCCAACAGATTTTGCCATTATCTCCAATAGAACAGAATGGTTTGAATTTTACACTAAAAACAATTATCAATTCATAGACCCCGTTCTTATTACTGCATCGTACCGTGTTACCCCCTTCCCTTGGGATGAGAATATAATGATCAGCTCAGGGTTAAAAATGCCGAAAATTTTTGACATGGCCAAAAACTATAACGTCATTAATGGGTATACATTTGTACTTCACGATCATAACCATAATCTGGCTGTTCTGTCTATGATAATGGATAATTCTTGCGATGACGATATAGAAACGCTAATAATAGACAAGAAAAACGACCTTCAAATGTTGTTACTAACAGCACATGAGAAATTGATAACACTTTATCAAGAGTTTAACAATACAAATCACTTTGAAAAAACAAACCCAAAAGAGTTATTCTCCAAGCGTGAAAACGAAATACTTTACTGGGCAAGCATGGGAAAATCTTATCAAGAGATCGCCCTTATCTTAGGGATAAAACTCACCACAGTAAAATATCATGTTGGTAATGCTATCAAAAAACTAGGTGTTACCAATGCCAAGCATGCCATAAGCCTCGGGGTCGAATTGAAGCTTATCAGGCCGGTTTTCTCTAATGCTGAATGATAATGGCCAAGCATTTAATTCTCTATTCAAGAGAGGGGATTTTTTGTTGATGCGTTCTGTCAGAATATGTTGATTGTGTTCATCCACTGGCATATGAATCAGATAAATATTCTGACGCTTCTCTGAAAACCCCTTTTCAACAACAGAAACCTGCCAGCCAGATCGTTGAAAGATAATCAGCATCGGATGGCTGACAATCGCATAAATACCTTGATAACTCAGACTTTTTGCATAATTAATCATAGATAAAAAAAGGAGTAAACTGATAGGGTATGTTTGTAGGTGAAGCGCCTTTATTCGCTCTTTATCAATAAATAAACGACTGGCCTCGATGTAGTTTCCTTTAGGTAAACTCAATTGTTTAAAGTAAGGCTTAAATGTATTTATTATCATATTAGGAAACTTTGTTTCTATAAACCGCAAACTACAGACGATAACTTCCTTATAGACACCAAAAATGTATGTGGTATTTTTATTGTCATAAACATCAAACTCCATATTTCTTTCACAATTGACTCTCCAGTTGAGGCGATCTTTAAACGTTTTTTTTCTAAGAGAAAACAACTCACTCGATCTCTTTTTTGATAATGAATCATAACCTAAAGCAAAAAAGTCTATCATTATAATGCTCTCACAATAAAATATACTTCTTAGTGTTATTATATAACCTGGCAAAGTAATTATATCAGAGCAAAAATAGCAAGTAAATTTAAAACACATAGCACAAGACTTTTCAATCATCTGAATTTGTATAGTAATTTATTGAATCCTTTCTATATCAGGCAATATCTCAATTATCAGAGATATGTGAATCCTCGCTGTTTCAGCACTTTTCAGTAGAATACTTCGGTAGATAGTCTATAAACCGTGTCCAGTAATGCCGCAAAGGCATCCAGGCTGAGCTGCTCGATGGGGTGAGTAGAGGAATCCCCATCACATCTGACGCAGCCGTTGGATAAACGGCCCAGACTCATCGATGACCACTTGCGCGGAGGGTTTGCACAGGCACTCTAAAGAAATGGCACCCTGATAGCCGGATAGCTGCAACTGCCGGTAGATATCATCAAAAGGCAGATGGCCATAACCAGGAAAAGCCCGGTTGGAGTCGGCGAAATGCACATGACGCAAGCAGTGGCCCATGTGTTGAATGGCTGCTGTAAAATGCTGATCCTCAATATTGGCGTGGAATACGTCCCATAAAATGCCAATATGTGATGGGCTGCCAATAAAGTCGAGGAAATGCATCATCTCTGCCGCGCTGTTGAGATGGCTCATCTCATAGCGGTTTAGCGCTTCAATGATCAGAGTGACGCCACATTGCCGTGCGTAATCCAGGCAAGGGCTCAGCCCTTCTGCCAGCGAATGGTTGTAGTGTTCTGCACTGAGTGGGCTATCGGTGGCGCGCAGTGAGCCAATGGTGACAAAAGAGCCCAACGTTGCTGCCGCATCAATATGTTGATAAATCCGTTGGCGCGTACGCTGGAGTACGGCAGAGTCTGCGGCCAGCAAGGACAGCCCCTCCCGTTTACGCGCTTGCCCGCTGGCAATGGTGGTACAACCTAAACCCTGTGCGGCTAATGCTTTGGCAATTGCCGGAATATCCACATCGTTATAATCAGCAATACACAGCTCTGCCGCATCAAAACCACTCTCTTTCAGCCAAGTGAGCCCCTGATAAAAATCGGCGGCACTGAACGGGGAGAAAATAGCATCATACTGGCAGGTGAGCGTCGCACTAAAGGTAATCATAATCTCGTTCCATGGAAAATGACGAAGCCGCACTCCCCGATGCAACTGCCACCGGGGAGCTTATTTTTTTAACTCATCTTGACGATGATGCAGTTTATTTTGTAGCGCGTTTCAGGATCCGTTCGGCATTTTTGGCAAAGCTGGCTGCCGCCTCTGGCACCGATAAAACACCTTGGTCGATTTTCTGAATAGTTTCGTGATAGAGCGACACAAATTGCGGATAGTCAAAGTAAGGGGAAGTCGGCACATTGTGCGGCAACGCCATAAATGATTTCAGCCCCGCAACAGCGATACTGCTCTCCTGAATCGTGCCGTCCTGTACCAACTGCTGATAGGCTTTTTCACTCAGCGGTACTCCTCGCTCCAGCCCCATGGCTTTGATCCCTTCGGGCTCATTCATCAGGAAGTTAATCAGCAAGGCTGCTTCTTGCGGATGCTGGGTGCTACGGCCGATGCTGAGCATCATAGTGGGTTTAAAGAACAGGCCCGCGTCCTTGGCACCTGGCAACATGAAGAATGGCCCCAACTCAAGTTTGTTATACGGTGGTTGTAGGCTGTTTTCATACATGGTGGCATTGGTATTCCACATATAAACTCCGCCCCAGGTGCCGTTAATCCACGGTTTCATCTCCCAGGTATTGGCTTTGCCGTGGGAGGCCAATACGCGCATGGAAGGGAAGACATGGCTGTCGACTAAGTCTTTATAAAGCTGGAAAAACTCTTCCCACTGCGCAGGTGTGTAATTGAACTTTCCAGTTTTCTCATCGATCGCCGGAATAGTATATTTCTGCACCATATAAGAGTGCAGCAGAGTCAGTGACTCCATATAGTCCAGAACCAAGGGGTAACTGTCTTTATTCTTGGCTTTAAAGGCCATGCCTGCGGCTTTCAATTCTTCCCAACTTTGGGGATAGGCAACACTGGTCTCTTCCCAGAACTTTTTATTGTAATAAAAACTGCGGGCGGTCAGGGCGACTGGAATACCGTTAAGCCTGTCGTTCACCGTCACACTTTTCAGCGAATCCGGTTCATACTGTGTCAGGTCCAGTGTCTTGGCGACCTGGCGCAGGTCATAAAATCCCGAGCCGTCTTTGGAAAAGATCGGCAGCCAGTTCCAGTTGGTTTGGATCACGTCCGGCTCTTTGCCACCGGCAATCTGGGTGGTAAAGCGTGAGAGATAACCGTCCCAGCCCGCGTATTCTGCCTGTACTTTGATATTGGGGTGCTGCTGCTCAAAGGCTTTGATTGCCTGAAGCGTTGCCTGATGGCGGCTATTGCCCCCCCACCATGAAAATCGTAATTCTACGTCTTCCGCCGATGCCATACCGGAGCTGGCGAGCAACAAGATTGCGGCAATGGTTCCTGGTGTCTTTAACATCATTAAACCCTCTTATTATTATTGAAGACTGCTGAGAATCGAGTCGGGAATGCTGGCAAGGTACAACGCGGGTTTGCCATCCTTGTCTGAGGAGAACAACACACTTTTCTCATCGGGTGTAAAAGAGGGGTGGGGATGGGTGACCTGACGATCGCCATCCAGCACCGCCCAGGAACTGCTGTGCTTAGCTATCCTGTGAGTTTTTTTGTTCTTCAGATCGAAAAGATAGAGGTAGGGATCTGTCGCATCGCCATAGTTGTCATTGTCGACAATATCGATGGGCTTGCCTGAGCCGTCGCCAACCGCCAGTTGCCCATTGTCATTACTCATCACATGTGAGCAGGGTGGCATAGCCACGATTTTTTCATCCAAGCCAGAGTCAGGATCGACACGGCACAGATAGCGCACCGGGCTGTTTTTGACATAGGTGACGTACATCATGGCTGAACCATCGGGCACCCAAAATTCGTGGGTATAGCTTTCCCCCGGTGCGGGTTGTTTTACCTTGCGGATCTGGCTGCCATCTTCATTCATCAGCCACATGCGGGTATTCACTCTATCCAGCGGCCCTTCGTGGCAAAACGCCACGGTATTATCATCATAAGGACGATAAATAGGATGCCCCAACCACTGGTTATCCTGCAGCAGCGTGGTGCGGTTGCCATTCTGTAAATCTATACGGATCACGCGGCAGAGCGGCCGCTCATCGTAAAACTGCTGAAACACCGTCCAGTCACTGACCGGCCGCCAGCTGTCGCGGTGGATCTCTACCCCAACCAGCTTGGTACAGTCGGAGTTGGCCACCCAAGTCCCATAGCCCACCCACTCATCTGCCACCTGATAAACAGAGATCTCTGACAGATCCTGTAACGTCACCCGCATCAGATTACGTTCGCCTTTAACGTAATAGAGATACTGCTCGTCAGGGGAAAGGAAACCGCCGAAAGTGTTATCACCCGCGCCTTCGGTCAGTTGGGTTGCTTTGCCGCTGGCCAGATCAAGCCGGTAATAATTGCGAAACCCGTCGAATTCGGCCGCAAAAATAAGCGAGCGCCCTTCGTTGAGAAAACACTTCTGATAAAAGTAGTTACGATGGCAGATCACATCGGGTGGCGTCAGCCTGACTACCCGCGATCCGGTATTCTCATCGATATATTCATGATATTCGAGTGAGTAAATATCGCCCTTCGCCATAATTATTGCTCCCTGTTGTGCCGCGACAAAAGTTTTCTGCCGACGGGTAATTGTTCGAGATAAACGGGTTGACTGCGTTGCATGGATAAATTGCCGCAGATCCCCGTCAGAATGGACATGGCACCGGCATAGCAGTCCGCGCGTCGCTTAAGGGGATCTGGGCCGGGGTTGCCAAACAGTTCCTCCAAAATCAGAGCATCACCCCCGCCGTGCCCGCCTGCTGCATACTCCACGGCGATGCGCTCAGGCGCGCCAAACATCGGATACCAGGTGATCTCACAATCCATCAGGCTGCCTTCCTCCTTGCGTTCCCCACCGCCGTTGACGTAGGAATTCTCAACCAGCTTCATTTCGAGCCGCCCTTTGCTGCCATTGAAGGCAATGTTCAACCCTTCCCAGGGCTGGTAGGCGTTGAGGGAGTAGGTCAGCAGGGTTTTATTGCGGTACTTGACCATCACCGCGAGAGTGTCTTCTATGCTGATGCCATCGCTAAACACGCTTTGATCGCGCAGGTAGCCGTCTTCGTGTTCCGCGTCCAGATACAGGCTTTTCAGCATCGCCCGTTCCTCCATGTGCAGCGCGAAGGGATCGTTACGGGCGTGCTCGTGGTTATAGCAACGTGGATAGAATTCCGTCACGCCGCGGTTTTCGGCATTTTCCTTACCGTAAAAGCGCAGATCGCCTTGGGCGAAGACAAACTCGGGCACCGAGTCGAGCCAAAAGTTAACCAGGTCAAAATGATGCGTGGATTTGTGTACCAGTAGCCCGCCGCTATTGCGTTTGTCGCGATGCCAGCGGCGAAAGTAATCGGCTCCGTGCTGAGTATTGAGCAACCATTCGAAATGTACGGAAAAAATGTCGCCCACCGTGCCATTGAGAATAAGCTCGCGTAGTTTGCTGTGATGCGGTGCATAGCGATAATTAAAGGTTACCCGCAGGTCACGCCCGGTCTGCTCCACCGTTTTAACGATGGCCAGACAGCGTTCAGCATCGATCGTCATGGGCTTTTCCGTGATTACATCGCACCCCAACTCCATGGCACGAATAATGTAGCGATCGTGCGTGCGGTCTACGCTGGTGACAATCACGATATCTGGCCGCTGCTGGGCAATCATCCGTTCAAAGTCTGCGGCTTTCCAGGTGGTTACCGCCGGATGATCCCACCGTTCCAGGTTACGATTCGCATAGTCCATGCGCGTCTGGTTGGTATCACATAAAGCGACCAGACGCGCCGATTGTCGGTAAGTGCTCGCAATCGCCTCCAGATACATCCCTGAACGCCCGCCGCAGCCGACCAGTGCATAAGTTTTCATACTCGTTTCCCCTTTCCTTTTCATCACAGGACCGCGATTGACTCACCACCATCCCCGTTCTACTATCCGCATACTTTTATGGCGCATTCATGCAGCATCCAGGAGCAGCACCATGGGTAGCCCGGTACCTCTGCTGTTTTTTGAGGTCAACACTCCCGCCATGTGGCAGTGGGAGACGTTTCTCGACGTGATGCGCTATCTCAAAAAATTCCCGTTCAATGGGGTGATCCTGCATCAGCAATCGCTGATGGCCTTGCTGGCCAAGCCCTCACCGCGATGTCCGCGTGCTTCGGTGGAACACATGCTGCTGGCCCGCAATAACGCCCTGCACTATCTGCAAAAAGTGGCGCGCTACTGCGAAGAAAATCATCTTCAGCTGTGGCTCCAGGGCGAGGCGATGCCGGATTGCCATGAGCTGCGCTGCAAATTCCCCGAATACTTTCTTTCCAGTGACCTGCACAATGATGCGGCCTTCTTTAATCTTTTTTTCGGTGAAACGCTCCCGGAAATACTGAGCCACTTGCCCACGGTACGCGGGCTGCGGCTGTCTCTCTCCACGCCCCCGGTGCGCCAGCACGAGTGGGAAACGGCGCTACAGCACCTCTACCAGAGCCTGCGCCTTCAGCGGTGCCAATTAGTTCTGCGCGACTATCAGGACAAAGAGTGGCCCCGCCAGCAGTTAAAGATGGCGTTAGATGTCTTATCTAATGATGTGCGGGCCTCTTTGAAGGCCACAGAACTGGACTATCGCCCTGGTTTTGCCAACAACCCTAATCTGACCAGTCTGAACGGCTACCGTAAGTGGGTTGAATTCGATCTCTGGGGCATCGAATATGGCTGGACACTGCTTCCCTGTTGCCTATTAGATGAACTGCAAAGCCGCTTGCACTGGGCTACCCAAACGTTAGGCGATGAACTTGAGGCGGTAACCGTACGCACCAGTTGGGAATGGCTTCCGAACAATGCCTTGTCAGGCTCGGTTAATGAGCTGAACCTGTTCGGCCTCTCGCGTTTGATCCGTACCCCTGCGGCCCCACCTCGCGCGATCTTTACCGAGTGGCTGGAGGCGTATTGCCTTCGCCCTTTGTCACAGCAGGAGGGCGACGATCTGTTTGCCATTTTCACCTCCAGCTATGACTGGATGTGCAAGACGCCGAATCTGCTTGGCAGGTTATTGCAGCGTCACAGCCAGCCCCCTTGCGACTTCGAACAGGCACTGCAACTGATACATATGGATACCCGCAGCGCCAACTGGTCGCAGTCTTTTCAACCCTTGATGCCTGCTGATGATGAGGCGGTTGGCGACCAACAGATGCAGCTCATCATCTTGGAAAAACAAAAGTCCCGCTTTCTGGCCGAATATCTGCGCGCTCAGGTGAGCAAGAAATTACCCGCGCTGGCGCTGACCGACGCCTTTAAACAGACGCTCACCGACACCTGGGAACGGGCTTTCTGGTATACGCGCGCTTTCAGCCATATCACCGAGGCTTTTGCGCTCCGTTTGTGGCTCCACAAATATGGCGATCACCCTGAACAGCGGCAGCAGTTATGCCTCGCGTTACAAAAGCTACGTCACTTTGTGACTGAGCTAGAAGCGTGGTTTTCCACTGCCGGATGGCATCACCCGTATACCTTTAAATTGCTGCTCGATCCGCAAAGAATTCAGCATCTGGCAAGCAGTTTAGAACTCGATATTGCTGTGCCTTAGGCTTGAAATGAGCATAAGCATTTCCCCTGCGAAATAAACGTTGCTGCCGGAGGGCGTAGAGGTAAAAATCGGCTTATTCAGAGAAAGTGTGGCAGGCGCCACAAAGCCAATAAGTTACGCGTGACGAGAGTCACGGAATGGCAGAGTAAAAGTGTGATGGTGATCGTCTAACTTTGCGAAGGTTCGGTATTTTTTGTTCGACGTTGTTAATACTTTATTTTGAAATTTAGTTTTAAAATAAATGAAAGAATATTTTGACTTGTGATTTCAGCGTGTTTTTCATACAAATGAGGTCGTTATAATAGAGCCGCTTGGTCACTTACTGAGAGGTTCACCGGGATGAAAAAGACGCTGTTACTTTCTGTTATTTCTGCAATCTTTATGAGTTCGGTCGCTTACGCGGCGCAGGAAACGCCCCTGTCTCTGGAGGGTTTTTACGACGCCATCCACCATTATCAAAACAAGAACGGTAAAGACTATCCTCGCTATGCCGACGACAATGTCACGGCTATTGCCAACAACGTGCTGCTCTATCAGAAAGACAACGGTGGTTGGATAGAGAACCAGGATCCTGCCCGTATCCTGAGTCAGGAAGATCAGGAAAAATTCCGTGCCATGAAGTCAGAACCGCGGATTTCTTTTGATAACCGTAATACCTATACCCAGATTGCCTATCTGGCGGAGGCCTATCAGGCAACCCGCAACCCGGCCTACCGTGACGCCAGTTTAAAGGGGTTGCAATATACATTGGCCCAGCAAAACAGCCGTTGCGGTGGCTGGCCGCACACCGTTCCCCCGAAGGAAAAATACCACCCTTATATCACCATTGCCGATGAGGTCACCTCGGGCATACTCGCTACGTTGCGCCAGATTATTGCGCAGCCAGAGCGCTACAGTTTTGTGGATGACAACCTGCGTACACAGATCCAGCAGGCGATCGCTCACGGCGATGAATGTCTGCTCAAACTGCAGGTGGTACAAAACGGTGTGAAGACCGGCTGGGCCGGGCAGTACGATGATAAAACACTGGAGCCGATGATGGGGCGTTCCTATGAATTACCCTCCATTGTCTCGCAGGAAACGGTAGAGGTTCTGCGTTACCTGATGAGCATCGAGTCTCCTTCCCCGGAAGTTATTGCCAGTGTCAATGCCGGTGCGGCCTGGTTGCAGCGCTCTGCGCTCCACGGCCTGAGGGTTGAAACGTTCAACGCGGCACCGGAAAAATATGAATGGCACTCTTCGGATAAAGATCGCCGTCTGGTAGAGGATAAGAATGCGCCTTTGTTATGGGCTCGCTTCTACGATCTGCGGGATAACAGTGTGGTTTTGGCCAACCGCGACAGCGTGCGCGTGAAGAACTACAGCGATATTGCCCGGGAACGTCGTACCGGTTATGCATGGTATGGCAACTGGCCGAGCAGCTTGCTGGAACAGGAATACCCGGCCTGGCAGGTAAAAATGGGGCAATCACCGCAATAAACGGCTTATACGTATGAATGCCGGTCTGGGCCGATATCATCAACTGCCCCTGAACCTGGCTCAGGTTGGCCTTGATCGGCAATCTGCGCGAATGTTTAGGGGTTAGTTGGTCTCACACACTGAGCCGATGCTTATGCCCGGATACGCTAATCTGCTGGCCATCCACGTCATTGCTGTTATCCAGCTCGGTGCGAGCCTGAGTGGCATCAAACGCAAAAGCACCTATCGTTGTTCCAACCGCGATCCCCAACTGCAGCGCAGAGTAATCCTGGCTGGCTTGCAGGCCGATATAGCACCAGTGATGAATGAACAGGCATTGTAACAATCAAAACATTACCGACCTTAGGATTTTCTCTCTCATCGGCCATATCTCAAAGAAATTTCGCCCACCAAGTTTATGCAGCGCATTCCGTCGATGTGCATACACGGTTTTCGTTGAAATGCTTAAAAATTGGCTGATGGATTGTATGTCCATACCATTGATGGTATGAAGCAATATCACCTTTTCTCTTTTTGTTAATATCCCTCGAGTTAAATTTTTTTTAGCAATTTCATTGTTGGGCGGTTTAGTCATCTCATTCAAAATCATATCGATGTTTGCACGCGCATCCAAAAAAACATGTTTTTTAAAACCCAAGTCAAACTTCATCTTTTCATTTACCGAGATAAATATTACCTTCCCTAGGAAAAGAGGCGTTGAAACCAAGAACAAAAATTCATCAATATAATTTGACGCATGAAATATCAATACATCCTCTTCCTTAAAATCACCCCAACAGATACTCCTTAATTCACAATGATTTACCCTTTTAACAACTCTTCCACCTCCATGCAGGTGCTCTTTAGCCCCAATAAAAAAATAATTATTCTCAGTTACTATGCTTACATTCAAAAACATAATCATTATCCGCTTCAAGTTTAAATAGAAAATCCATTTCATCAATTCACAGAAAAGGCAAAGCATATTAAGAAAATAAAAAATCACTCACTCAAACCGCGTAACCAATGCCTATGGTGGCATTACTTTTTTATAAATAATGACGATACCTACATAATCTCCCGAAGGTATCGTCGTTTATCTATTAGTAATAGTTGATCGTAAATACCATTTTACCATTCGCCTGCCCCGGCGAAACGTTAGCCTTGTTCGCCGCAGTTTGAATATAACGGGCTGACAGAGGGATACGGATCGTCGAACTGCCATCTTTCGGCAACGTCATTGCCTGTTCGGATGAGAAGTTAAATGGCGTCGGCGTTTGGCTGCTATCTCCCCAACCGATCTGGATCCCCACGCCCGTAGCAGCTCCTGATACCGTCGAGTCGATAGCCATTATCCCGTTGGCTGCATCGGTCACCGACGTTGCCGGGGTCAATCGCACGCCAATACTGTTATTGGTTGAGTCGGCAACGAGCCCGCTACCGGTAGAGTAATCGAACATCAGCGTACTGTTGGCAGCATTATAAAAACCGTAGAAGGTCGGGCAGTTGGTCATCTTGATTGAAGCATCAACCCAGGGAGTCGTCGCGCCCTGGCCAGTAAAGTATTCCCGCGTATCGTAACTGCCAATGTTGACATTCACATCCGGCGTAGTACAGGTCTGGGCTGATATTGTCAACTGCCCCTGAAACTGAACCCGGGTAACCGTGATAGGTAACCCAGTTGTTCCCGGATGACTCAGCGGATTAATAATAGTCAGGCCAGCTACCGGAAGTTTCGACGCATCCAAGATGTGATTCCCTGGAGTAATAGCGCCGATTTTAACCAGTGAGACATAGATAATTCTATTCGCCATATAAGGCTTATAATGTCCCCCCGTTATCGGGTTCTCAATATCGTTGGGAAACTGATAGTTCGGTACACCAATCTTAGCCGCATCACCATTATTGCTGCGGGAGATGGCAATGCCGATACCTGGAATACCCGTCTCATACACCGCGCCCCCGAAAGGACTGCCTGACCAACTGGAGAGCGGCAGAGGTGCCTGTTCAACACTCCAGGCAACATTAAGCCAGATAGAGGCGGGATCCACCGTTGATGTACAATCCATTACACTGATACCGGTTGAACCACTAATCCAACGTCCTTGATAAATTACCGTCCCGATAGGAATATCTGCCCCTGCTGAAATCGCTGCGGGGGTGAGTTGAACGATATCGGTGCGGGAGGTGCCACTTATTGCTGAACAGGCGACTACCGCCAAGGCGTTGTTGCTGGCTACCATGAGCAAAAGTAGCCCGGCTATACACTGTATTATTCTCTTCATTCTTTCACCTCTGGCACAACTGTATGCGCCACACTTGCTATATTTTTATATCGTCTGCGCGACGTAAATTATTTGGCTTCACCCGCCGAGTCGCGGTCATACAGGACGGCTAACCCTGGTTAATCGCCGATATTGCGTCATTTTTTGCCAGTTTAGACTGCTGGGCCGCTTCAGACGTTGGCACCGTACAAAGGGAGTTGAACTGTTGTATCTGGGTCTGTTGCTGCCCTTTAGCGATCGGCATAAGCAGATAACTGACCGTACACTGCCTCTCACCACCCTCGCCCCATTTCACCCGCAACTGGCCCTTTTCCTCTGCCACACGCGCATACAGCTGCCCGCCTTGGCCTACCGAGCCCACGCTGTTACCTTGGCTATCAAAAATATCGGCCCCAAACGGCACTGGCTCACCCTGATAGGTCGCATTCACCAGAATTGGGGTGCCCTGTTTGGTGATGTATTTCACCTTCACCACCGCCCCGGAATACGGCGCCACTTTCTGGCTGGTGTTGTCCAGCTCCACGTTGGCCGCCGTGCCTTTCGGATCAATACTGACTTCATTCATCTGGTACGGGTTCAGATAAGGCACGGCCGCATACCCCCATGGGTCAATGTGCAGCCCCGGATAGGACGATACGCTGGCCCCTTCCGCGCCTTTGGCTTCCACCAGGGCAAAAGTGTCCGAGGTGTACGGCGTAAAGGTCACCCCACCCGAATGCCCAATCACCGTGCCGTTTATCCCGGCAGAGGCGCTCTGGTAGCTTTTACCGGTGCTGTAAGTCCCACTCAGCGCCGCCGCCGGGCTACGGTAGTTACCGCTCACCGAGCCGCTGGAACCCACACCCTGATTGGCATTCATGGCCGTGACGCCGTAGCTGAACTGATTTTCCCCCCCGGCAATACCGGATACGGTGGCCTGCTGACCATAACGACCCGTACTGTCATGCGACAAATCCATGCGTAATTGAGGGGTGTATGTCTGATCGTCGCGGCCCAACGGCAGGCTAAAGCTCAACAGGTAATTGGTTTGCGCCGTTCCCAGGCTGGAGAAGCTGCGGTTGATGCTGAAACCGTAAGAAAGGCGTTGATAACGATTGTTGTAGCCTATCTGGTACTGCTTCTCGCTGCCGTCTTTGTTCCAGTAGTTCTGTAGTGAACCACTGACGTACAACTGCCCCCAGCCTTCGGGTAACCCCTGCCCGGCGGTCAGCGTCAGACGGTTTTTGGCGCGTGAAATCGCATCCGGTGAATACCCCTTCGCGACCGCCTCACGGGTCTGCATCGCGGTCATAAAGTCCATATAACCATGGGTGGAGAAGCGATAGGCTGCCAATGACAGGTTACTGTTGGTTTCGCTGATGAGCTTGCTGTAGCTCACCTGATAGCTCTGCCCGCTGAGGCTGTTGCTCGACTGGTGCTGGCTATCATCTGTTACCGGGCCTTTTCCCAGATGCGTGCGCGCCTGGGTGACATCAAAGGCCAGCGCCCCGATCGGCACACCAATTGCGGTGCCCAGTTGCAGCGCATAATAATCCTGGCTCGCCTGCAGGCCGCCATAACCGGTGATGGCGTTAGTCAACCCGTACTGATAGGTCGCCTGGTACAACGCCGGTTTCCCACGCAGACTATCGCTGCGCACGTCGCCCGCCGTAACGGCATAGCGCGACGCCCCTGGGCGCAACAACTGTGCCACCGAGGCATAGGGCACGCTGAAGCTCTGTTCGGTGCCATCGGACTCCCGCACGGTAACATCCAGATCGCCGCCGTAGCCGGTCGGGTACAGATCGTTGATCAGGAACTCCCCCGGCGTGACCGTGGTTTCATACAGTACCTGGCCACTCTGGCGCACGGTAACACGGGCGTTAGTTCGGGCAATGCCGCGGATTTCCGGCGCGTAGCCACGCAGGGATTCTGGCAACATCCGCTCGTCGGTGGCCAGTTGAATGCCGGAGAACGGCAAGGTATCGAAGAGTTGCCCGGTGGTATTTGACTGCCCCATCAGCAGCCGCGCCTTCAGCGCCGGGATATCCCGCTGCAGGTAGGTGTTGATATTGCTGTACTGGTTCGGCCCGTTGTCCATACGGGTATAAGAGCCGTTATGCCGCAGGTACCAGGCATCAATATTCACCCCGGCATTCACCCCGGCAAACACCGAATTAAAGCTGTTGCCATGCGATTCACTGGTGTAACCATTGACGTTATAACCAAATAATAACGCAGGCACACCACGATCCCATAACTCTGGGCTGACGGTTCCCCTGGCAGTATTCAGCATATAGACCTGAGGAATAACAATATCCAGGCGTTGTTCATTACTGTCGTAGTTGACTCGCGCTTCGGGCAGCTTGTGCTCCAGATCTATGCACAACTCACCGCCATTTTTTTGGTTAAAAAAGTCGGCAGGCAGTTTGTCATAATTGAACGCAATATTTTTAGCGAGATCCTGGGTCAGACAGGGATAGATCGATTTATCTGCCCGCGCCTTGAATTCAATATCGGTATTACTGATGAGCTGATGATTAATATATAAAGCGGTTCTATACACCCCAGATAGCCCGGAAGACCCGTTGGCAAAGCGGCTGAGGTCAACCGATTTTTGATCATCAACATTCAGGAAAGAAGCATCGAACTCCAGATTCTTTGCGATCTCTTCCTGTGGAGCAGAAGCAACCATTTCAGCGTTGACTTGCCCCACGCAAAAAGTCGATAAAATGGCCACCGCCAAAGGGGAGAGTCGGCCATATAAGCCACATTGCAAAGATTTTGACATAAAGAATCCCTTCAAGAATTTATTTCCTGAATCATGATGGATACCGTAATTAACTCTATTTACGCCTATCCGGCGGCTTATTTCACAACAGCGTCAAAGGTATTCACTGCACCATAATCATTGACAAAACTACCCATCACTTTGCTCCCTGCCTGCCCCGGCAAATCCAGTACCATGGTAGAACGTGGGGCAATCATGGCGCTTTCGAGTTTTTTGCCGTTGATCGACAGCCCCACGAGAGAAGCATAATAGGGGGTAGGATTGGTCACCTGCACGCGGTTACCCTGGCTGCTCCAGGTCACCGCTTTGACCGCATCGTTGGCATTGCCTTCCAGGCCCACCGGGCGATAGAACAGTTTGATACGGGTACGGAAAGCCATCTGCAGACGGTTTTCACTGTCTTTCGCCGGGCTTTTGGCCGGAACTTCCAGCACGTTCAACCAGAACACTGATTCTTTATCCATCGGCAACGCGCCGCCCGCGTAGCTGATGCGCAACGTCTGGCCCTTGCTCGCTTCAACTCGGTTCATTGGCGGGGTCAGCACAAATGGCACTTTGATGGCTGCCGGTTTGGCGTTGGTGTCACCGTTATCGATCCAACTTTGCAACAGCACCGGAGACGGCCCGACATTGTTGATCTTGACGCTGACCTCTTTGGCATCAGAAGGATAAATCACCCGCGTACCGCTTATCACCACGCTGGCCAGGCTGTGAATGCTGAACAGGGCGGCGGCGGCAAAGGTAAACACCTGACGCCTATTGAGAGAAAGAGACTGCATAATAAACTCCTGACGAACACCCGGATTGGGAGGGGGATCCCCTCCCACAGCCCATTACTGGTACTGAATAGAATAAACAACGTTGCTGACCACGGTACCCGCTTCGGTTGCTGCTTCAGCGTAGTAACGCACGGCGTATGGCAGAGTAGCGCTGCCACCGGAAACGTCTTTATAGGTTGTGTTAGTCACCTGGTTCTGGTTACCGGCCAGGATCACAGCCCGAGACGAACTGGACGCGTCCAGCAGTTGCAGGCTGACACCCTTGGCGGTACCGGTCAGGTTTTTCAGACGGCCAGTCACGGTATCGACCGAAGTGCCCGCTTCAAAGAAGGCAGAAGCGGTCTTCAGCGTGCCTGCACAGTTGTTCAGTGCCATAACAAAGCCAGTCTGACCCGCAGTCTTGGTTGCCTCATCCAGTTGGTTGATGCCTACCGTTGGTAGAGTCACTGTAGCATCGGCAGCCTGACCATCAACCACTACATCGCAGGTATTCGCCGTCAGCTTACCGTTAAAGGTAATGGTACCGGTAGAAGCCGCCTGAACCAGACCTACGGAACCGAATACAGCGACCAGGGACGCAACGATTGCTAACTTTTTCATATATATTCCTACTTACCTTGTATTGTTAAACCATTTTAACATCCATTAAAATGGGGTGATTTATACCTATATATATAGGATATAGGTATGTTGAGCTTGCTCTGATATTAATAGAGCAAAATTTATATAATATGTAATGAATTGACTTTAGAGCTCCCTATGGAGTAGCCAATGCCATGTACACTCCCAATAAAATCGTCAGGAAGACCAATAGATGAGAGCTTTTTTCTTAATTCATTGATCGTTTGCCAAAGTCGTTGATTAGACGCTGATAAACTAAACTCTTCCCACACATTTTTCATAATGTCATTTTTATCAATGACTGCATTTTGGCTATTTATCAGCAAGCAAATTAACAACCGAGATTGAGTTTCATTTAAAGAGACAGCCTTGAAAAAAATGGAGTGCTCAGAGGGTTCGTCACTGTAATAAAAAAGTTTTCTACTAGCAATGTTGAATAGAATATTATCATCAAGCAGAAAGCCATAGAGTCTACTTCCCATTTCCACACAAATCTCGGTTCATTATTTCCCTTTTAATAATAAAAATAACAACCCACCCTTGAGTCGCTTATTATATAAATCATTTTCTTCATAGCAACTTATCTAAAACAATAATTTTGCCTGTTCTTAAAAAACACATTTCAGCATTTAATGCTGAAATTAATAAATTTCAAGGCGTTTAAAGTTGCACATTTTATATTCAATATGATTTTATTATGTCAATACTAGAAATACTCCATCAACCAAAAGTTCTGAATTTTTGAAAAAAAAAGATTAAACAACTAGATTTTTTATTTTTTTTATTTAAAATCAATAAATTAAATAAAAAGCATCAGTTAAGATTTATCTGTTTGTCAAGACGTGCCTGTACCATTCTGCTCTATTCCTTTTCACAACAAAGTGATGATGATAATTTACTTAATTATCAATATATTACTATTATTCCAAAGACTAAATACCTGCGCCTAATAGTAGATCACTGAAGGGAACTCAATCCGGTTTGAGCGATCTGATCAATCGCCAAACATCACAAACCCTCACAACCGGACTGAGCAATGCCGATCATAGCACCCATCCCCCGACATGAACGACGCCAGATGCAAAAAATCATCCAGAAAACACCAGATAAAAATCATGCCAGACGCCTTATCGCCATGTTGATGTTACACCGTGGCGAAACGTCTACTTACGTGGCCAAAACCTTGTGTGCCGCCCGTTCCTCTGTCGGGCGATGGGTCAATTTGTTCACATTATGCGGCTATGAAGGATTGAAAAGTCTCTCACCTGGACGTCCCATAAAATGGCCTACTGAGGCAATGTTGAAGATGCTTGATTTGCTCATTCAGCGTTCTCCTCAGGACTTTGGTTATCTGCGCTCTCGGTGGAGCACTGAGATGTTAACGATTGAAATTAATAAGTTATTTAACTCGACGTTACACCCTGGCTCACTTCGTCGCTGGTTGCCAAGGGTTGGGATTGTGTGGCGCAGAGCGGCCCCGACATTACATATCAAAGATCCTGATAAAGAGGAGAAACTGGCAGCTATCGATACCGCATTGAAAAATAACAGTCCTGAACATCCTGTCTTTTACGAAGACGAGGTGGATATCGACTTAAACCCTAAAATAGGTGCAGACTGGCAGAAAAAGGGTCAACAGAAACGCATCCCGACACCGGGTAAGAATGAAAAACATTATCTCGCGGGAGCCCTTCATGCAGGAACCGGTAGAGTTGATTATGTCAGTGGAACACACAAAAACTCAGGCTTATTCATTAGTTTGTTGCGCAAGCTGAAAAGCACCTACCGAAGTGCCAAAACTGTTACGCTGATTGTCGATAATTACATCATTCACAAGAGTAAAGAAACCTTGGGCTGGTTGAAGAACAACCCGAAGTTTATTGTTATTTATCAGCCTGTTTACTCACCATGGGTAAACAGGATAGAGCTCTTGTGGTTGGCATTACATGAAACAGTGACACGTAATCACCGTTGCCGGACGATGTGGCAACTGCTGAAAAACGTGGGCCAGTTTATGAAAGCTGCTTCACCATTCCCAGGCAATAAACCTGGCTTGGCAAAAGTGGAGCGGTATTAGGCGCAGTTATTTAGCGTGGCGTATCATCCATTTCCCCTACCTATAAGAGTTACGGCAGACGACTATAGTATGCTCCATACCTCCAAAACCCTTGATGGCAAAGCTTCAGTATCATAATGAGAGGCAAGCTAATAATTATGTAACATGACTCATTAGGCACGGCAAACAGATGGAGCGCTTTAATCAAATCAACGTAATCGTTTGCCCAGCACGCCGCGGTTAATAATCATACAATTGGTACAACGCCTCTTCGGCAGAAACTCAGCACTGCCAGATTGATATCTCCCCTCTGCCAGCACCCCAGAATTAGTTTGACTGAGTTGACTTTCATTTCAACGGGGTAATCTCACCCATCGCAATTTTGCACACTGGCTTTTTTAATGCTTACCCGATCTACCTTTAGGTAGAGCGATTTTTCGCCTTTGTATTGAGCAGAATGAAAAAGGTCAATTGCTCTAAAGCAGGGTATTACGTTCATTTTATCCAATAAGAGAAAAATCAACACGTTATTATACGATGTAAAGTAGCAAGCAGGATAATATCTATCCTAATACCTTAATCATAATGCGTGTACTATAAGATTTTTCTATTCAACTGTGAAGAGGCTATTTTTTATCAATGATAAAAAAACTGTTTTTTTTAAATAAATCTAATGATTCATAGAAATACAGCCACCAAACAAACAACATAACCTACTGATTTACAAAATCCACATAAATTTTATTGATGATTTTTAATACAAAAAAATAACAGAATAAAAAATACAACAAAAGAATTATTTATGAGAATTTTTATTATTTTATATGCTTTATGTACCGTTAAAATTTGGCTACCTGCATGCACCCTCTAATATGCTGATATTTTAGACAGATATGCGCCGCCTAAAAAAATAAGATATACCTTACCCCTGTAGATTATTTCACCCGTAGAATATGGTCTCATAGTGTCGTAGATAGTGTCGTAAGCATAATCCTACGTGTGGCGGAACTGCTGCGTGAAACATGGCGATTTACGTTGACTCACTGCCCATATGACCAGCCCACACACTTATACAGCGCCTATCTCACCCCCCAATTACGTACAGATTTTACATTGATAACGAATTTCATCTGCCAACTGTTTGGCAACGGGCGTCATCGCCGTTTTTTTGCTGTATATCAAACTAAAAATGCCATCGGGAAGTTTTTCACTCACCGGAACCTTGCAGAAGGCTTTCTCATTGTGAGGTTGGGTAAGCATCATTTCAGGCCCAATAAAAAGATAATCGGAGTTAATAATAAGATGTTCTCCTATTGCTAGTGAGTCACTGAATAAAATAGAAATATTGCTATTTCTCCCCTCGGGGAATAATTGTGATTCAAGGTCGGCATAATACCCAGCTTCAGACATCGGTAAATACCATTTAGCATCACGTAATTCATGTAATGAAGTGCTGCCTGCCAGTGGGTGCCCTTTCCTGGCAATAACGCAGAACGCGGTTGTCAGCAGGGGTTCCACAATAAACTCATTCAGATAAAGATCAGGGGGAGTGACGCCAATAAAGAAATCCAGTTTTCCCAAGCGCAGCGAAGGCAGCAAATCAGAAAGCTGTCCTTCGGTCATGGTAATACGAGCCTCTTTATTCAGCACTTCGTGAAACCTTTCTATGACGGTGGGGAGAAGGCTGCAACTTGGCAAAAGGGAGCAACCAAAAGAAACCGAGCCCTGCGTGGATTGGGTCATCTGACCTATCTCATCAACCGCACGTTTCAACTCACTTAAGACCAACCTCATTCGAGGTTCAAAAAGCTTGCCCATGTCAGTAAGGATAATACCGTTTACCCCACGTATAATAAGAGGGGTCCCCAGTATCTGCTCTAACTCTCTCAAACTGCGTGTCACCGCAGGTTGTGTTTGCTTAAGCATTCTGGCGGCAGCATGCATGCTGCCGCATTTTATAATCGCTTCAAAGACTCTTAATTGACTCAATTTTGGCATGTATGTCATAAACCCACCTTTGAGGTTGTGACCTGCTATTGCCGGAAAAAGTGTAAATGCTCGTTTTCTCGTGGCGTCAGGTATTCCCACTCAGAAATCGCGATCGGGCCTAGCTTTTATCTTATTGATTCATATAAAAAATGAATGACGAAAAAAAGCCTGTAACTCGATAAAATCGTTATTATTATGGCAGACTTTCGATAGGGCGGGGTCAGGATCGTAAAAACTACCTGGAACTAAAGTTGGTGTGTTTACAAAGCAGTAATACTTGACCATTACGGGTGAGCAGGTGGCACATTCTATTTCTATGAAAGCGCAGTCTGGCAATAGGCTGCGCTTACTCAAGAGAAGCAGCTAAAAATATCAGGCTAATGCTTTGGCCTTAAGTTGCAAATATTCACTTTCTGTAATAACCCCTTCATCCCACAGCTTTTTGGCATCCGAAATTTGCTCGGCGGGTGATTTGCCCGCAACTTCACGGATATACTCTTTGGTCGCAGAAACATTTTTTTGCACCGATGCACGATGCCGCTCAGCCATCCCTTTGCCACGTGTAATCAGGTAAACCAGCGAGGTTAACAGCGGGATGAACAGCAGGAAGATAATCCAGACGGCCTTATAAAAACCGCTTAGCTCGTGATCTCGAAAAAGATCGGACACGACTTGGAACAGAATAAACAGGTAGGCAATAAAAAAGAATAGCGAGAATGTCGTTGCCAGAACATCCCAAATAGTCAGTAAATGTGCGGTCATTAGCGTTCCTTAACATCAAATAAAACATAATAGATATTTTTTGATCTAGGCTGTGCCTGCACAATAGTTAAACTGAAAGATTAAATTCATTGATTTACTTTAAAAATAAACCACATGACACAAGCTAGACCGGCTTGGTAACAATGATAACTATATGTCACGGTTTCATTTTTTCCATGTTGTGCACTAAAAATAGTGGCGGGTAAGCGAGGAGGCTTGTTGAAGTTTCCGCCCTATTTTCGGTTTGAAGTAACCATTGCTTTAGGGTGTTACGAAGACGCCACATTTGCCACTATGGCCATAAAATCGTGGAGATCGTTATCCCGCGAACCCGCTGGCAAGGGTGCTGCTATCCCCTTGACGGGTATAGCAGCAAATCCAACAGACCGGCTTAGCTCAGCAGTAACCCGTCATCATCCAGCTTTTCGCCGCGCGTTTTTTCAAACATCTCCAGCAGATCGGTCACCTGCATGTTTGCCCGCTGCTTACCGCTGATATCCAGCACCACGCGCCCCTGATGCAGCATTACCGTTCGATGACCATGGTCCAGCGCCTGGCGCATCGAGTGTGTCACCATCAGCACCGTCAGTTGCTGCTCGGCAACAATACGGTCGGTCAATGCCAAGACAAAGGCCGCCGTTTTAGGATCGAGCGCCGCCGTATGTTCATCCAGCAGCAGTAACCGGGAAGGCTGTAACGAGGCCATCAACAGGCTTACCGCCTGCCGCTGCCCACCGGAGAGCAGCCCCATGTGATCGCCTAAGCGATTCTCCAACCCCAACTCCAGCGTGGCCAGCTTGTCACGAAACAGTTCACGCTGTTGGTTTTTGACCGCGCGTTGAAACCCGCGGGCTTGACCACGTTGCAGCGCCAGCGCCAGATTCTCTTCTATGCTCAAGCCTTCACAGGTTCCCGCCAGCGGATCCTGGAATACCCGAGCCACCATGCCAGCACGGCGCCAGGCGGGCATTGCGGTGACGTCCTGCTCGCCAATAAACAGCTGACCGCTATCGGGGGTAATATCACCGCTGACCGCATTGAGCAGCGTGGATTTCCCCGCCCCGTTGCTGCCAATCACCGTAACAAACTGCCCGGCTTCAATGTTCAGAGACAGCCCCCGCAATACCGGGTTCTCCAGCGGAGTGCCGGGATTAAAGGTTTTAAACAACTGCTCGGCACGCATCATGATGATCGCCTTCCTTGCTTGCTTTTCAATTTCTGTTTCAACTTCGGCAGAACCAGTGCCAGCGTAACCAATACTGCGGTGATCAAGTTCAGATCCTGCGCTTGCAGGCCAATAAAGTCGGCATTCAGCGCCAGCGCGATCATCAGGCGGTATAACAATGCCCCCAGCAACGTCGCCAGGGTGATCAGATAAAGGCTACGAGCAGGCAACAGCGTCTCGCCGATGATCACCGCCGCCAGCCCAACCACGATGGTGCCAATCCCCATAGAGATATCGGCACCGCCCTGGGTTTGTACATACAACGCTCCGGCCAGCGCAATCAGCGCATTAGAGAGCGCCATGCCGAGCACCGTCAGCCGATTGGTGGCAATACCCTGAGCGCGCGCCATACGCGGATTCGCGCCGGTCGCCCGCAGAGCCAGGCCGATTTCGGATGTCAGGAACGCATCCAGCGCCAGCTTAACCAGCAGCACGACGACCAGCAGCAGCAACGGCTGAATCAGCCAGGCATTATCTTCAACCTGACTGATGAAAGGTGTGAACACGCTCGGCAAGCCAATGAGCGCCAGGTTAGGCGCACCCATAATGCGCAGATTGATGGAGTACAGGGCAATCATCACCAGAATACTGGCCAACAGTTGCAGAATACCGAGCCGCACATGCAGCCAGGCGGTCAGACAACCCGCACCAGCCCCGGCGATAGCCGCTAGCCCACAAGCCAGCCAAGGATTATAACCACTGACGATCATGACTGCGGCAACGGCACCGCCTAAGGGGAAACTGCCGTCAGCGGTCAAATCGGGAAAGTTGAGTAAACGAAAGGAAATCAGCACTCCAAGCGCCACCAGCGCAAAGATCAGGCCGATCTCCAAAGCCCCCATCAGGGAAATTAACGACATGCAAACCTCATAAAAAACCTTGGCCCACCAGATCTGGCGGGCCATTCCCTAGAATATACCCTTCATACTTCAAGTTGCTTGGGTGTTGGCCGCCTTCGTTCACCCTGGTCACATAGTTTATCTATGCTCCCAGGGTTTCACTCAGTTGCCGCCTACAAGCAACTCGAATTATTTTGGGTATAAACAACTATGCAAATACGGAACGTTACTTGATCACTTCCTGCGCTGACTGCACCAGATCCGCAGGCAGGGTAACGCCCTGCTTCTGCGCGGCGGCTGGGTTCACACTCAGGCTGAGCTTATTGCCTACTTCTGGCGCAATGGTGCCAGGTTTTTCACCCTCTAACAGGCGCACAACGATTTTACCGGTCTGCCGCCCCAGATCGTAATAGCTCATCCCCAGCGCCGCCGCCGCGCCGCGTTTGGCAACGCTGTTGTCGCCAGCGATCAGCGGGATCTTGGCCTGATTCGCCACAGCCACCAGCGACTCATAGGTGGAGATCACGTTGTTATCGGTGTTGGTGTAGATCACATCGACTTTACCCACCAGGCTTTTCGCCGCCGGGCTCACGTCAACGGTGCGCGCTGCCGGAGCCTCAACCAGAGTCATACCGCGTTTGGTTAATTCCTCTTTCAGCTCTTTCACCACTACCGTCGAATTGACTTCACCAGGGCTGAATACCATACCAACCCGCTTGGCGTCTGGTTTAACCTTTAAAATCAGATCCACCTGCGGGCCCATGGCGACGCGGTCAGAAACCCCGGTCACGTTGGTGCCGCTTGGCTCCCAGCTTTTGACCAGCTTGGCCGCTACCGGATCCGTCACCGTAGTAAACACTACCGGAATGGTTTTGGTGGCGGCAATCACCGACTGGGCTGCCGGGGTTGAGATCGCCACTATCGCATCGGGCTTGTCACCGATAAACTTACGCGCGATCTGCCCGGCGGTAGCCATATTCCCCTGCGCACTCTGGAATTGAATCTTGACCTTATTCTGGTCATAGCCTGCGGCTTTTAATTCATCAATGACTCCATCACGCGTCGCATCCAGCGCCGGATGGTCCACGATCGAGACGATAGCCACCGATTTCGGCGTAGCCGCATAGCTGCTTACCGCAAATAAGGCTGCGGCAACGGCGACAAAAATCTTTCGATTATTTAAAAGCATAGGGGCATCCTTTTAGAGTTATAGTGAGTGCCTGAAATGGCGGCAAATCATCCTAACACAGTGTTTTACCGCCATCCACGAGCCTACATTCCGTTAACATCCAAAATCAGAAGAAATCATTTGATAAGCTGACTGAGATCGGTGATTCGTGTCACAAATCCCCACGCTTTGGCTCGCCCCTGAGCACTTATTTAAAAATCGCGGTGACCACATCCTCTTCCCCCGCATAGGCGTAACCACGGTACATCCCTTCACTGTTAAAGCTGAGGCTGATATTGCCTTCTGCATCGACGGCAATCAGGCCGCCCTCTCCGCCAATCGACGGTAGCTTTTCCATCACCACCTTATTGGTGGCCTGTTCAAGGGATAAACCCGCATAGCGCATCAATGCACAAACATCATAGGCGCTAAGCAGGCGCATAAAGGTTTCGCCGGTGCCGGTGCAGGAAATAGCAGCGGTGTGATTATCCGCATAGGTTCCAGCGCCAAAAATCGGGCTGTCGCCAACGCGGCCGACCTGCTTATTGGTCATCCCGCCGGTGGAGGTCGCCGCTGCCAGATTACCCTGGCTATCGAGCGCCACAGCACCCACGGTGCCAAACTTCTGCTCTTCATCAATTGGCGCGGGTTGTACGGTTAAGGCTTCGCCACTGTGATCGAGCGCAGTGCCCCCCTGATGATCCCGCACCCGATAAAGTTGCTCACGGCGTGCTTCGGTAAAGAAGTAGCTGCTGTCCACCCGTTCCAGACCGTGCTGCTGGGCAAAATCCTCGGCTCCAGCGCCGACAAACAGCACATGCTCGCTGTGCTCCATAATCGCGCGCGCGGCTTTGATCGGGTTTTTAATCTGGCTGACGCAAGAAACCGCACCCGCTTGCAGATCTTCGCCGCGCATGATCGCCGCATCCAACTCATGGGTTTCCGCATGGGTAAAGACCGCGCCTTTACCGGCGTTGAATAGCGGGCAGTCTTCCAGCAGGGTTACCGCCAGGGTCACCGCATCGACGGCGCTGCCGCCCGCAGTGAGAACCTGCTGGCTCGCCAGCAAAATGTTGCGCAAGGCGGCATGATATTCCTGCTCTTTTTCTGCGGTAACCGCCTGGCGGCTGATGGTCCCTGCTCCACCATGAATAACGATTACGGGTTTTATGACATGCATTTGATAACCTTAATAAGTGGTTGATTACAGACCATTGCTACCAACGGCCTGAAACGATCAATTAATTCTCTCAACGTGATGGCAAGCCACCTGAGTAGCGCCAAAAGCGCGTAACTGCGGCTCATCGTGCTGGCAGCGTTCATCGGCAAACGGGCAGCGCTTATGGAAAGCGCAGCCAGCAGGCAGATTCAACGGACTGGGCAATTCCCCCATGATTTTAATCTTTATTTTCCGATCTTCCGGGTAGATGGTCGGCGTCGCCGATAGCAGCGCTTTGGTATAGGGGTGCAACGGCTGCGCATACAGCGCGGTTTTGCTGGCGATCTCAACCGCACGCCCCAGATACATCACCATCACGTCGTGCGCCACATGCTCCACTACAGAAAGGTTATGGGAAATAAACACATAGGTGGTATTAAATTCCGCCTGTAGATCCATAAACAGGTTCAGTACCTGCGCCTGAATAGAAACATCCAGCGCCGAAGTGGGTTCATCCGCAATCACAATCTTCGGATTGAGCATCATGGCGCGCGCGATGGCGATCCGCTGCCGCTGCCCGCCGGAAAACATATGCGGATAGCGCTGATAATGTTCCGGGCGCAGCCCCACTTTCGCCATCATTATACGCACCCGCTCTTCGCGCTCTTTGGCATTGAGTGAGGTATTGATCACCAGCGGATCGCTCAGCTGTGTGCCAATTTTGCTACGTGGGTTTAACGAAGCATAGGGATTTTGAAACACCATCTGCACTTTGCTACGCATTGCCTTGCGCTGGGCGGCGTTGGCCCCCACCACGTCCTGCCCGTCCAGCACCAGCGAACCGGAAGTTGGCGCTTCGATCAGGGTTAACTGACGCGCCAGGGTTGATTTACCGCAGCCGGACTCACCAACCACCGCCAGAGTTTTACCGGTTGCCAGTGAAAAACTGACGCCGTTGAGCGCCTTAACGCGCTGGGGTTTACTCAAGAAACCTTGGCCAACCTCATAATGACGAGTCAGATCGGTGGCCTGCAATATTGTTTTCATCGTTGACCTTCGGCGCTGAGAGGAAAGTGACACCTGACGGCACAGTGCTCCATCACCCTGAGTTCTGGCCGCTGAAGTCGGCATTGATCCTGCACATAAGGGCAGCGCGGAGCCAGCAGGCAACCCACCGGGCGATCGAATTGCCCCGGCACGATCCCCGGCAGAGTAAACAGCCGTTCCGTACCTTTGCTGTGTTCAGGGATCGATTTCAACAACGCCTGGGTATAAGGGTGATGCGGCTGACGGAAGATCGCAGGCACCGCAGAGACTTCGGCAACCTGCCCGGCGTACATCACCACTGCTTTATGGGCGATTTCCGCCACCACTGCCAGATCGTGGGTGATCAGGATCAGCGCCATACCCTGCGTTTTCTGCAAGTTCAGCAACAGCTCCATCACCTGCGCCTGGATGGTGACGTCCAGAGCCGTGGTAGGCTCATCGGCGATCAACAGCTTAGGCTTACAGGCGATCGCCATAGCGATCATCACGCGCTGGCTCATGCCCCCCGACAACTGATGCGGGTAGGCCTCTAACCGGCGTGCAGGATCGGGGATCTCCACCAGCGTCATCAGTTCAATGGTACGATCGCGCAGCGCATTGCCCTTCAGGCCGTGGTGCAGCGTCAGCACTTCCATGATTTGCCTGCCCACGGTGTAGCTGGGATTGAGCGAAGACATCGGATCCTGAAAAATCATGGCAATGTCTTTACCAATGATTTTGCGGCGCTCGCGCGGCGACATGTTCAGCATGTCATTGCCATTGAATTGCAGCATATCGGCAGACACCCGCCCCTGCTTTTCCAGCAGCCCCATCATTGCCATCATGGTGACCGATTTGCCCGAACCGGATTCACCGACGATGCCAACGATCTCCCCCTCTTCGACGGTTAAATTCACATTTTCTACGGCGCGAAACGGTTTTGCCCGCGCGCCGAATTCCACAGAAAGATTACGAATCGCTAACAGACTCATGGGTTCACCTTATCCTGCCTGCTTCAGCCGAGGATCTAATGCGTCACGCAGGCCGTCGCCGATCAGGTTGATCGAAACGACGGACAGCAAAATCGTCAGGCCCGGCATGGTGACGATCCACCAGGCGCGCTCCATATATTCACGCGCCGAGGCCAGCATGGTTCCCCACTCAGGCTGCGGTGGCTGAATGCCTAATCCTAAAAAGCCGAGCGCGGCAATCTCTAAAATCGCCGAAGAGAAGCTCATGGTCATATGCACAATCAGCGGAGCCATACAGTTTGGCAATACGGTGAAAAACATCAGGCGCAACGTACCGGCACCGCCGACGCGGGCGGCGGTCACATAGTCGCGGTGCAGTTCCATCATCACCGAGGCACGGGTCAAGCGCACGTAACCGGGCAAGGAGGCAATGGCGATGGCGATCATCGCATTGAGCAAGCCTGGGCCCAGCACCGCCATGATGGCAACCGCCAGCAGCAGGGTAGGCATGGACATCATGATGTCCATTAACCGCATCACGGCAATGCCGATAACGCGTGGGTAAAACGCCGCCAGCAGCCCGAGGATCGCCCCCGGGATCAGGGCAAACACCACCGCACAGAAGCCAATAAACAGCGATAGCCGCCCGCCGTGCATCAAGCGGGAAAGAATATCGCGCCCCACCTCATCGGTGCCTAAAGGAAAAGCGGCGCTGCCGCCGGTTTGCCACATCGGTGGCTGCATTAAATGATCGCGGTATTGGGTAATAGGATCATAGGGCGCGATCCACGGCGCAAAAACAGCGGCAATCAGCACCAGCAGCATGAAGCAGAACGCCACGGTCGCGCCACGGTTGGCAAAAAAGCTCTGGTAAAACTCTTTCAGCGGTGAAGGGTAGCTGCTGGAGAGATCGTCCTGTTCTGCCGCCGCACCGAGAGTATTCAAAATAGTCTGAGTCATAATCAGGCCCTGTTAAGCATGGCGAATACGCGGATTAACCACACCGTATAAAATATCCACCAGCAGGTTGGTGATAATCACCAGCGTCGCCACCAGCAGAATACCGTTCTGCACCACCTGATAATCACGGCGGCCAATGGCTTCAATCAGCCATTTACCGATGCCGGGCCAGGAAAAGATGGTTTCCGTCATCACCGCGCCGCCCAACAGTGAACTGACGCTCAGGCCGATAATGGTGAGCACCGGGATCAGCGCGTTACGCAGCGTATGGCCGAAGATCACCCGGAAAGGCGATAGCCCTTTGGCATAGGCAGTGCGCACATAGTCTTCACGCAGCACTTCCAGCATTGACGAGCGCGTCATGCGCGAAACAATCGCCAGCGGCACGGTG
This sequence comes from Serratia sp. YWN4, assembly GCF_055790845.1. NCBI lineage: Bacteria > Pseudomonadati > Pseudomonadota > Gammaproteobacteria > Enterobacterales > Yersiniaceae > Serratia > Serratia sp. YWN4. The sequence continues at coordinate 832,296 of NZ_CM147696.1, read as the reverse complement.
GCCAGCACGATCGAAGGCAGGATCAGGTGTTTCAGGGCATTCAGGAACGCCCCCTGATTGGCGTCGGGATCCTGATATTGCGCGATCAGCGAGTCGATCAGCATAAATCCGCTGTGCGGTTCGATGTCGAAATCCAGATCGATGCGCCCCGATACCGGCGTCCAGCCTAGCTGTACCGAAAAGAACATGATCAGAATCAGGCTCCACCAGAAGATCGGCATGGAAAAGCCGGTTAGCGACAGCCCCATCACGCCATGATCAAAAATAGAGCCGCGCTTTACCGCCGCCAGCACACCGATCGGAATACCAACGATAATCGCCAGGATCATCGCCAAGGTGGCCAGTTCCAGCGTTGCCGGGAACAGGGTTAAAAACTCATGCAGCACGGTCTCGTTTGAGGTTAACGAGATGCCTAAATCACCGTGCAACAGGCTGAGCAGATAGTTGAAATACTGCTGCGGCAGCGGCAGGTCCAACCCGAGCTTTTTCAGCATTTCTGCGTGATAGGCCGGATCCAGGCCGCGCTCGCCCATCATGATCTCCACCGGATCGCCGGGGATCAGACGGACCAGCAGAAAAGTGATCAGGGTGATGCCGATAAACGTCGGGATCAGCATCAGTAACCGCTTGATAATAAATTTAATCATCGCAATACCTGCCCATTACTTACCGCCATCCACCGACAGCGTTTGCCCAGACACCCAGCCCGAATCCGGCGAGGCAAAGAACAGCACAGCATTGGCAATATCTTCTACCTTGCCCAAACGGCGCATGGCGATTTGGCTCAGAATGGCCTGTTGTCTGGCTTCGCCAAACTTCTGCCACTGGCGTTCGCTGCTAGGGTTGGAACGCACAAACCCCGGCGCAACGCTGTTGACGGTAATACCGAATGGCCCCAGTTCATGCCCCAACTGGCGGGTCAGGCCAATCTGCGCCGCTTTCGCCGCCGCATAGGCCTGGATGCCGGTCAGGCTGATACCCAGCCCTGCCCCGCTGGAGATATTGATGATCCGGCCATAGTTGGCGGCTTTCATTGAGGGCGCTACCGCTTGGGCAAACCAGAAGGTGCTATCCACGTTGACCTGAAACAGCGCGTGCCACTGCTGCGCCGTCACGTTTTCCAGCGGGTGGCCTTCCTGGCCGCGCACCCCACCGGCGCAGTTCACCAGTACATCGACCTTACCCACTTCTGCCACAAAGGCGCTGACCTCGGCCTGCACGGTAACGTCAACAACCCGCGCCTGGGTCATGGCACCACACTCCTGCTGGGTGATCGCCAAGGTTTCGGCATCGACGTCACATACCCACACCTTGCCGCCCAACGCGGCGAAAGACTGGGCAATCGCCCGACCAATCCCCTGTGCTGCACCGGTTACCACGATGGTCTGCTGTGAAAAATCGAGATTCATTGGTCACTCCTTTTGAGTAAGGCCGCTACCCGATCGAGGTTGGCCCAGGATAGCGCTGCACCCTGTTCAATCTGATGAATACCGGCAATCACCGCCTGCAACAGCGGCGTGGCGATGCCAAGCTGCGCGGCTTCACGCACGATGACGCCGAGCTGTTGATCGACTTCGGTTTTACGTTTGTGAATGGCTAAATCACGCCAGATGCCGCTGTGGGTTTTGGCTGAACGCCGGTTGAACGCCACCATCGCATCCATCGAGGCCTGGCTTTCTGCCAAAGGCGCATTGGCGCTGAACGCCGGGGGATGGAAACCGTTGAATCCTTCCAGCGGGATATTGGCCGCCTCGGCAACCGCGCAAACCTCTTTGCCGATGGCGATCAACACCGCGCGATAGTCAGGATGCGCCAGCACGTCAACGATGGATTCATTGGTCAATGCGGTGCCAAACAGCAGCGCGCCGTAGCCCAATTTCCCCCACAGATAGCTGAAGATCCGTTCCGTTTGCAGCGCGTTTGGTTCAAATACCTGCATCAGTTGCAGAATGTCGGCCAACCGGGGCGTCAAGGCACCGTTCAGTTCGCCCACCACCACCGCACCGCGCCCGGCATAGTGAATGTGGCCGGGTTCCAAAATATCGGCACCAAAGTTGATAAAGCAGCCGATACAGCGAGATTCCCCCACAATCTCAGCAATGATCAGCTCATTTAAGCCGTTTTGTACCGAGATCGCTTCGCCCTGTGCCGCGAGATGCGGTGCCAGAGCCCGGCAGGCGGCCTCGGTATGCTGCGCTTTAGTACAGAGGAAAATGCGTGGATATTGGTTTGGGATCGCCGCGCCCTGCGCATCACAGGAAAAAAGCTGTTCCGGTAACAGCGCTTTGGCGGTGACGACGAACTCTTCAATCGGCCCGCTGATGCGCAGCCCGTGCTGGTTGATCGCCGCCACATGAGCCGGATTGTTGTCCACCAGCAGCACGTTCTTACCGGCACGGATCCAGTAGGCAGCCAGCGTGCCGCCCATGGCACCTGCGCCCCATACAACAATCGGTGAATCACTCATTGCCATGGTCCTTCAAGAATCGCGCGGGTTTCAGCGACTGCGACTTGCCACATGGCTTCCTCCACCTCGGCAGGGCGTTGATAGTAGCCACCAAAGTTGCCGTCACCCAGATAGTCTTTGGCCTCTGCCGCATTCATCACATGGAAACGCTGATAGTCGATCGGCGCTTTACGCGCATCCGGGCACGGCGCATTGGCTAAACGCGTCCAAGGCAGGTTTTCCATCCAACTGGCATGAGAAGAGGTAGAGTCCACCGAGCGCACGTTGGCCAAGGTGTTGGGCGCATTCCACCAGTTATAGAAGCGGACTTTAACTTCGGGATGGCTGAGCATCCATTCGGTTGCCGCGCTGTGGGCGGGCTGATTGCCGCCATGGCCGTTGACCAGCACGATACGTTTGAAACCTGAGCGAGCCAGGCTGTCCAGCAGATCGTGGATCACGCACACGTAGGTTTCGACGCGTAAAGACACGGTGCCGGGGAAAGCGGCAAAATAAGGCGTAACGCCAAACGGTATGGCCGGATAAACCGGAATGCCCAAAGGCTCTGCCGCATCCACCGCCACTTTCTCTGCCAGGATCATATCCACGGCAACGCTTAAATAGGCGTGCTGTTCAACGCTGCCCAATGGCACGACGACGCGATCGTCCTGCTGTAAGTAGCTTTCGATCTGCATCCAGTTCATATCTGCAATTTTCATGACTTATCCCTCTGTTTACCTGTGGGAAGGGGCTTGAACTCCGCGATGTCCCCCCTCACCCTAGCCCTCTCCCCAAGGGAGAGGGAACACGTTAGCCTTGGCTGGCACTCGTTAAAGTTGGTACAGCTTGGTAAATTTCTGCTCCAGATAATCCAGATACGGCGTGGCATCCAGACCCTTACCGGTGGCGCGCTGTAATAACTCGTGAGGTAAATAGGTGCGGCCATGTTGCAGAATATTTTCCGTCAGCCACTGCTTGAGCGGTGCGTAATTCCCCTGAGCCAGTGCCGTGGCTAATGACGGCTGCTGCTCCAGAGCGGCGGCCATAAACTGTGAGCCCATGACATTGCCAAGGGTGTAGGTCGGGAACGAGCCGATCATGCCCTTTGACCAGTGAATATCCTGCAACACGCCCTGAGTATCCGTGGTCGGTTTCACCCCCAGATAGGCCTGGATTTTCTCGGCCCAGAAGCCCGGCAAATCGCGGACCTTCAGACTGCCGTCGATCAGCCCCATCTCGATCTCAACCCGCAGCATAACGTGGAAATCGTAAGTCAGTTCGTCGGCTTCGACGCGGATCAGGCTCGGCTCCGAACGGTTAATCGCCCGGTGGAACTGCTCCAGCGAAATGTCGTCCAGCACGCCGGGGAAGGTGCTCTGCAAGGTGGCGTAATGGTTCTGCCAGAACGGCAGAGAGCGGCCCACGCGGTTTTCCCACAGGCGCGACTGCGACTCATGCACGCCATAGCTGGCACCGGCCACCGCATACAGGCCAAACAGATCCAGCGTGAGTGCCGTACCGCTCAGCGCCGGGGAAACATTCTGCTCATAAATGGCGTGGCCCGCTTCATGCAGGGTGCCAAATAATCCGGCGTTGATAAATTGCGGGTTAAAGCGCGTGGTAATGCGCACATCGTCGCGGGTGATGGAGATTTCAAACGGATGGGTGGTGGTATCCAGACGGCCACGTTGGAAATCATAACCAATCATCGCTGCCAGTTGAGTAGATAGCTCACGCTGCTGCGCCACCGGAAAATGGCGGTGTAAAAAGGCATTATCAGGTTTAGGTGCCGCATGCACCCGTTTCACCAGCGGTAATAAACGCTCCTGCAACTGGGCAAACAGGGTTTTCAGCGCAGGCACGGTCAAACCGGGTTCATATTCATGCGTCAGCGCTTCGTACGGGTGGTTTTCATAGCCGACAACATCGGCAAAGCGGCGCTTTAAAGCAACAATCTGCTCTAAATAGGGCTGGAACAGGTGGAATTTATTCTGCTCCCGCGCCTCGCGCCAGGCCACTTCGGCGACGGCCACCAACTGCGCCTGCTCCATTACCAGGCTGGCAGGGACTTTTTTATAATGCGCGATCGCCTGGTCTAACGCCTGATGCGATCGCTGCTGATGCAGGGTTAAATCCGCCAGTTGCTTCTCCTGCGCCAGCGCCGAGGCCAACTCATCGGACAAAATCATATTCTGTGCCAGGCTGCTCAGGGTGGCAATTTGTTGCCCACGATGGATGCTGGCACCATTTGGCATACCGGTGCTGGCATCCCAGTTTAATAAATTAATCACGTTCAGCAGATCGCTCAGACGAGTGACCTGCTCTTTTAATGGAACATGGCTCATAGTCTTCCTCAAAATAACGCCTCACCATCCTTATAAAATAAGGACAATGAGGTTTATCAACAGTATTAAATAATTACAGCGGCCATTCTCGAATATTATTTAGTTATATCCGCATCGGCATAATTATTTAAGGTTAATGGGCTGGCCACTACCCCGGTGACTTTTTTATTGGCCGCCAACGCATTAAGCGGATGGAAGAGTGGGATCCAGGGTAAATTATCCTGGAAGATCACCTGTGCATGCTTATACATTTCCGTACGCTTGCCGATATCCGATTCTGCCCGAGCCTCTTTCAGTAACTGATCGAAGGGTTTATCACACCAGCGCGAGAAATTACTGCCATCTTCCAACCCTGAACAGGAGAGATTATTTGACAGGAAGTTATCTGGATCGCCGTTATCCGATGCCCAGCCCAATACCACCGAAGTATGTTCGCCGTCACGCGCGCGGCGCAGCAACTCGCCCCACTCGATGGTTTTGATATTGACGTTGACGCCAATTTTCTTGAAGTCGGCCTGCAACATTTCAGCGGTTAATTTAGGATTCGGGTTAGAACCGCTGGTGCCTGGGCGCACCCAGATATCCATATCAAATCCGTTAGGGTGCCCGGCTTCTGCCAGCAGTTGCTTGGCTTTATCAATATTCAATTCAAGCGGTTTGATGTCGGTATTATAGCTCCACTGCGACGGGGGATACGGGTTGGTCATTGATGATGCCGCATTGGCGGTAACCACTTTAATCAGGTTAGGACGATCCACCGCCAGGGCTAATGCCTGACGCACCAGCTTATTATCCAACGGCGGCTTCTGAGTATTCACCTGCAAATAAGAGCTGGTCAGCGCCTGGCCTTTAATCAGATTAAATTTACTCTCTGCCTCAAGCGCTGGCCAATCCTGCGGGCTTGGATACAGCATAATATCGCACTCACCCGCTTTCAGGCGCTGCAAACGCACGGAGGCATCGGGCGCAATACTGAAAATCAGCTGATCGATTTTTGGCTTGCCACGGAAATAGGTGGGATTCGCCTCATAACGCACCATCTGATCTTTGCTATAGCGTTTAAACACGAATGGCCCAGTGCCAACCGGTTTCACATCCATATCCCGCAGCTTATTTTCTTTTTCTAACTGGGTGGCATATTCACGCGAAAGTATTGAGGTAAAGCCCATGGCTAAATCCGCCAAGAAAGGGGCTTCGGGGCGATTCAATTCAATACGCACGGTAGAGTCATCAACTCGCTCGACGGATTTAATCAGCTCCTTAAATCCCATCGCCTGAGCATAAAACCAGCCTTGTACCGCCGTTTTATACCAAGGGTTATTCGGGTCAATCTGGCGTTGCAGGCTATAAACCACATCGTCCGCATTCATATTACGCGTTGGTGTAAACCAGGGCGTGGTATGGAACTGCACATCTTTGCGCAGATGGAAGGTATAGGTTTTACCGTCTGGGCTAATCTCCCAGCTTTCTGCCAGCGCAGGCCGGAGTTCCGTGGTGCCGGGTTTAAAATCAATCAGGCGATTATACAGTGCCTCGGAGGAGGCATCTGCCGTGGAGTTGGCATGATATAAGGAGTAGTCAAAGCCATCGGGGCTCGCTTCCGTACAGACTTTCAGGGTTTTTACCGGTTCGGCAGCATTCGCCATGCTCGCCATCAGCAACACCGTGGCACCGACACTCAACGTGAATTTCTTTATCATGATAGCTCCTGAAGAATTAATTAAAATGGCTTGCTGAGCTGGACGTTGGCGCGTCTGGCGGCATTTTGCAGATGCAATTCCATTGCCGTCCGCGCTAAATGAGGCTCACCCATTTTTATGGCTAAAAAAATCCGCTTATGCTCCGCCAGCGCCGGTTCCATATCTTCAAAACTGCCGTGCGGCGGGGTTTTACTCTGCTCATAGGGTTGACGAATCAGCTTGATGATCTCTTGCAACAGGCGATTACCCGCAATACGGATGATCTGAGCGTGAAAATCCAGATCGCACAGCTTAACCAGCAGCAGATCGCCCTGTTTTGCCGCCTGATAAGCATCGGCAATCGAGGTTTCCAGCAGAACGATGTCTTCCGCCCCTGCGTTTACGGCAGCATGGGCGGCCGCAAAGCCTTCAAGCTGCTGGCGCATGGCCATCACCTCGGCAAACGAGTAGTTTTCAAACCCCCATTGCCGCTGTTCCGTGGGTAAGCGCGCGGTGACATACACCCCTTTCCCTGGCTTGATGCTGACCAACCCTCGCGATTCAAGATGACTGAGCGTTTCTCGCAGTGAAGCGCGGCTGAGCTCCAGCATTTTTGCCAACTCATGCTGTGAAGGCAGACGCTGCCCCACCGCCCATTCCCCAACACCAATCCGCGTTTCAATCTCTTGAATGGCTTGTTGCACTACAGACATTTTGGTCGTCACTACAGGATCCTTAGTATTTGGCATAACAGGTCAGACAGGTTCGACTTGTTTGCATCTAGAAAATGCTGGATATGATTTTTTTTGTCAATTATTGCTATGCGTGACTTCCACACGCATTGATCTTCAATTTTTATTTTTAAATTCATACCATTAGCTATCAATCACTGCTTACTGGTCAGGTTAAAAATATGTTAAGCATAGCGAGTGATGCTTTTAGGCCGAGAGAAAACATGATTAATAACTATAGGGAATGAATATTTCAGGATGAGACTGATATCCCTGGGTCATTTGAATTGCGGGAAGGTAGCGACACCGATCTGGCTACCCCACAGCTCTCTGCTGCACGTTATAACGCAGATAAAACAGGGCCTAATGCTGTTACAGATGCACCGGAAAGTATGGTGCCATGAAAAGTTGTCACACCATTTTAACCAAGTTATTTACCTCTCCACAGGCTATAAAAAACAGATAAATAAATAATAATTTATATTTATCATATACATAAAAATAAAACATGGTTTTATTTTTAAAGAATATTCATTCATTGAACGTTTAAACCCACTTTCCCCTTTTGTGATATCACGCAATTTACAAAGTTGTATAATAAGTTACCTTGTGTTGTATCTGATTAGCTTGTGACATAGCTGGCAACACATTAAAAAACCTACTGATTTGTATGGACGTTGCTTGTCTGACGATCAGTTCACGCCTCAAACAGGCTTATTGAAAATGGCTAAATAACGCCGGATCAATATCAGATTAAAAATGAGACCTGGGCCACATTTCATCAGGCTTTTGATTCACTGAATCCCCCAGGTTCCTTAGTTCACCTCTGGAGATCTCCCAATGAAACTGTCCAAGACGCTACTCAGCCTTTGCCTCACGTCGGCAACGTTGCTTATGAGCCACTCTTCCATTGCCGCACAGCAGATCAAAGCCGCAGACGTTCACCCTGCCGGTTACCCGAACGTCGTCGCCGTTCAGCATATGGGTGAGAAGTTAAAACAGGCGACCGACGGCCGCATGGAAATCAAAACCTTCCCCGGTGGTGTGTTAGGTGATGAAAAGCAGGAAATTGAACAGGCGCAGATCGGGGCGATTGATATCATCCGCGTCTCCATGTCACCGGTCGCCGCCATTCTGCCAGAGGTCGACGTCTTTACCCTGCCCTATGTCTTCCGCGATGAAGAGCACATGCACAAAGTGCTCGACGGTGAAATCGGCCAGGAAATCGGTCAGAAAATTACCGATAACACCAAGTCAAAAATGGTCTTCCTCGGTTGGATGGACGGCGGTACGCGCAACATGATCACCAAGAATCCGATCAACAAGCCGGAAGATCTGCAAGGCATGAAGATCCGCGTTCAGGGTAACCCGGTTGCGCTTGCCACGCTGAAAGCCATGGGAGCCAACGCGGTCAGCATGGGCGTCAGTGAAGTGTTCAGCGGCATGCAGACCGGCGTTATTGATGGTGCTGAAAACAACCCGCCAACCTATGTGGCGCATAACTACATGCCGGTGGCGAAAAACTACACCCTGACCGGCCACATGATCATCCCTGAAGTGTTCCTGTACTCCAAAACCAAATGGAACAAGCTGTCTGCGGAAGACCAGCAGCTCGTTCTCAAACTGGCGAAAGAAGCTCAGACCGAACAGCGTGAACTGTGGGCCAAATACAATCAGGAATCCCTGGATAAGATGAAGGCAGGCAGCGTGAATATTCAGGCCATCGATCGCGATTATTTCTACAAGGCCACTCAGCCGGTGCGTGACCAGTTTGGTAAGAATTACCAAGAGCTGATTCAACGTATCGAAGCCGTCAAATAATGGCCTGGGGGTGGATAGCTAATATCCACCCCACTTTTCCTGACTAGGATGTAGGGGATTATCATGTCTCACTCTTATATATCGCTAATGGATTTCCTTTACCGTTGTTCCATCTGGCTTTCTGGCCTTGCCCTGCTGGTCATGACCGCCGTGATCCCCGTCGGTATTTTTGCCCGCTATGTATTGAACGCCGGTCTGTCATGGCCGGAACCGGTGGCCATTATCTGTATGGTGACCTTTACCTTTATCGGTGCCGCCGTCAGTTACCGTTCCTGCTCGCATATTGCGGTCAGCATGATGACCGACCGCCTGTCAGAGCCGATGAAAAAGGTCTGCTCAGTGCTCACCGATCTGATGATGCTGGCGATCAGCCTGTTTATTCTTTATTACGGCTATAACCTGTGCCTGGAACTGTGGGAACAACCCGTGGCTGAATTCCCGGTGTTAACCGCAGGGGAAACCTACCTGCCGCTGCCAATCGGTTCATTTATCACGTTACTGTTCATTATTGAGCGAATCTTTTTTGGCCCGCAGAATCACCGCCCGGTGGTTATGCTGGGTAATTCCTAAGCGGTCACTAGGAGCCTGTAAATTATGGACGCATTGATTCTGTTGTTAACCCTTGGCGTGATGCTCGCCATTGGTGTCCCTGTGGCCTACGCCGTCGGCATCAGCGCCGTCGCCGGGGCGTTCTGGATCGACCTGCCGCTCGAAGCCGTGATGATTCAGATCACCAACGGCGTGAACAAGTTTTCGCTGCTGGCCATTCCGTTCTTTATTCTGGCCGGTGCCATCATGGCGGAAGGTGGGATCGCCCGCCGATTGGTTAACTTTGCCTATATTTTTGTCGGTTTTATTCGCGGTGGCCTGTCGTTGGTCAACATCGTGGCCTCGACCTTCTTTGGTGCCATTTCCGGTTCGTCAGTGGCGGATACCGCTTCTATCGGTTCGGTGATGATCCCGGAGATGGACAAAAAAGGTTACCCACGCGATTTCGCCGCAGCGGTCACCGCCAGCGGATCGGTACAGGCGATTCTGACACCGCCAAGCCATAACTCGGTGATCTACTCGCTGGCGACCGGTGGCACCGTTTCCATCGCCTCGCTGTTTATCGCCGGGATCCTGCCGGGCCTGCTGCTGAGCCTGACGCTGATGGTGATGTGCGTCTGCTTCGCGCACAAGCGTGGCTACCCGAAAGGCGAACGCGTGCCGTTCCGTCAGGCGGTGAAGATCTTCGTTGATACCCTGTGGGGATTAATGACGGTGGTCATCATCATGGGCGGGATCCTTTCCGGCGTATTTACCGCTACCGAATCCGCTGCCATCGCCTGCCTGTGGTCATTCTTCGTCACCATGTTCATTTATCGTGACTATAAATGGTCTGAACTGCCCAAGCTGATGTTCCGCACGGTGAAAACCGTCACCATCGTGATGATCCTGATTGGCTTTGCCGCCAGCTTCGGTGCCATCATGACTTACATGCAGTTGCCGACGCGGATCACCGAATTCTTCACCTCCATCTCCGACAACAAGTATGTGATCCTGATGTGGATCAACATCATGCTGCTGCTGATCGGTACCTTGATGGATATGGCACCGCTGATCCTGATCCTGACGCCGGTACTGCTGCCGGTGGCGATCAACCTGGGCATCGATCCGGTGCACTTCGGTATGATCATGCTGGTCAACCTGGGCATCGGCCTGATTACGCCGCCGGTGGGTTCAGTGCTGTTCGTCGCCAGTGCGGTCAGTAAGCAGAAGATAGAACAGGTGGTGAAAGCCATGATCCCATTCTATATCGCCCTGCTCAGCGTGCTGATGCTGGTGACTTACGTTCCGGCGATCTCACTGTTCCTGCCCAAGTTGTTTGGTGTTCATACCGGATAACGATTTCCTTTAAGCTGTTAGACTTTGCCCGTTTTACCTAGAACGGGCTTTTTATTTTTTAGCCCTGCCCATTAACCAGCCCCTACCAAGATCAAAGCTCAGCCTCCCCGTTTGTGAACTGATGAAATCCCCTTATTGATAAAATTATGTTGAATGTCACTTGCAGGTGACTTATGTTTGTCACTAACAAGTGACATTATAGAGGAAGCCAACTTCATGGAAACCCGCAGTGCTTTTCAGCGGCAAAGACGTGGCTGTATTCGCCTGATTGGCGGTGGCATCGTTATAGCATCGGCAGGCTTGCTGGCTGGCCGCCATTTCGTAGCGGAAAACGAAGGGCTACAGCGCTCTTTAGAGGAAACCCTCAGCATCGCGTCAGATCCACGCTGGCGCTTAGTGCAGAAAGCCGCTCTGGCACCCAGTTCGCACAATCTCCAACCTTGGCTGATCGATCTGCGTGGTTCAACCGATAGCCTGATACTCCGTGTCGATCCCGAGCGTTTGTTGCCAATCGCCGATCCCTACGCCAGAGAAACGCTGATTTCACTGGGCTGCTTTCTAGAGCTGTTATCGATGGCAGCGCAAGCAGAGGGTTACCGCTGTGAAATCATTGAGTTCCCTGACGGCGAAGCCCCACAACTCACCCCTATTGCGCCGGTTATCGCGCAGATACGTCTTACTCCCGCTGTTCAGCCCAGGTTGCCGGATCCTTTATTCCTGATGGCCGAACAAAGACGAACCAACCGGCACCCTTACGATCGCCAACGTGCTATTCCAGAAGATATTTTAGGTTCATTGCTGGCTGCGGGAAATGCTTACGGCATCAATGCCGCCGGATCCGTCACCCCGGCATTAGTGCAAAAACTCAATCCTCTGGCGGCGAGTGCCTGGCAGACGGAAATGGGGAATGACGAAGCCGTTTTAGAGTCTTTACAGCTCACCAGAATTGGCAGCAAAGAAATTGAAACCCATCGCGATGGCATTGCCATCAGCGGTTTTTTGCCTGAAATGGCCGCCACTTTGGGTCTGTTCCCTAGGGATCGCGTGCCTGAGCCAGATTCCAGACTGATGCGCAGTATGATCGCTTCGGGTGAAGAGCAGGCGAAAACCGCCGCGGGCTGGATAGGGTTGTACAGCCAGGGGAATCAGCATGTGCAGCAGCTCGCTGCCGGGCGCGCTTTTGTTCGCTTGCAGTTGGCGGCGGCGCAGTATGGCATCGCGATGCAGCCCATGTCCTACCTGCTTGGCGAAGCCCCTGCAATGCTGCCACACCAGCAGGACTTATATGATCATCTCGAACTCAACCCGTATCACCATCGCGTGCAAATGCTGGTTCGTATCGGCTATGCCGCCCCCGTAGCCGCAACCCCCCGGCGCAAACTCCGCGACTTCATTCAGGAATAGATCATGGTAAAGCAAAATAACCCCCCAGCAGTTGCCACCAAGCGTGGCCGTAACCGCCAGCAGACAGAAGCCGAGATTCTGGACGCCGTCGCACGGGTTCTGGCACGCGATGGCTTTACCGGCATCGGCGTGAATGCCATCGCGCACGAAGCCAATATCGATAAGGTTCTGATTTACCGTTATTTCGGCGGTATGCCGCAGCTGCTGGAAGCCTTTGGCCTGTCTGGGAATTTCTGGCCTTCGGTCGAACAGCTACTCGAAGGGCTCGATCTGGAATCGTTGCCTCTGACACAGCGCCTAGAGAGGGTTTTCGAGCGTTTTATTGATGTTCTGCGCAGCCGCCCGCTCACCTTGGAAATTCTGGCGATGGAAGTCACCGCACCTAACGAACTCACGGCCACCTTGGATGCCACCCGTGAACAATGGGGGCAAGATCTCGCTCTGCGGCTGGCTGGCGATCGCGCCATTCCGGCGAATTGGAATATCAATATTTCGCTGTTGTTTGCCGGTATCCAATATTTGCTGCTGCGCGCACGCAATACCGCCATTTTTAGCGGCATGGCCATTCAGGAAGATGCTTGCTGGCTGGAGATCAAGAAAAGCCTGGCCTGGCTATGTGTGCGTATGGGCCAACAGGAAGAAAAATAAACGTTGCCATTATTGTTAAGGGAATAACCCCATGAAAAATATCAGTGCTCTCAAAGCAGGTGTATTACTGTTTATTCTGATGCTGGCGGGCTGTGCCACATTGCCGGAATCGTCATACCGCAATATTCCAGAAACAGATTCCTTAAAAATTATGCAGCAAGACCGCGCGTTGGTTCTGGCGGTCCATCCTCACTTCGATGCAAGCCAATATGACGGTTTGGTCCTCGGTGAAGTCACCGTACGTCACGCCACGGACGACAATAACAAACAGGTTATTGAGCATGACGCTCTGGATAAAACACTCACCCAGCATTTAACACCGCGGCTAAAAGGCTCACAAAACAACGGGCTGCGGATGGATATCGAACTTTATGATATCCAACCCGTCAGCCCGGCGTTAAATGTCTTATCCGCCGTAGTATTACTGGTTCCGCTGGATAGCGGCGCATTGACCATGAAAACCACTTTCCGCGATAACGCCGGGCAAATTCAGGCAATACGCGTCGAACGGCTCAGCGGCAGCGTGCTGAATATTACTGAAAGTCTCTCCCGCTACGGGCGGCTGACCGACGCATTAACCGACTGGACAACCCAGTGGGAACGCTGGCCAGCCTGCATGAGCGAAAGAATCGCCAAAACCTAGCCGTTTTGCATCCGTCGGGCCGTATTGACCAGGGAAAGCAACTTCCCTGGTCAACGATGTCGAGGTCAATCCAGCAGGTCGGAGTAATCACCGCGTTGATAATCCGCCAGTTGCTGCCAGGGCAGGCTCTGCGGATCGGCAAACGGGGTCGCCGTCATGCGTTGCACTGATGTGCCGTGGCTGTCGCGTTGCTCAATGCTGCGGGCATACTGACCGGCCACGTCCCAGGCCACCTTGGTGGTGCGTTCCCCTTTCTGCAACAGATAGTGCTGGATGCCCTGTTGTTCCGAACCCTGTTTTTCCATGCGGCTTAAGGCAGCAGGCTCGATCAGCCAATATGCCGCAGCCCAGGATCCGCCATACCCCACGTTGCCATAATGGGCCAGTTCCACATCAATCACCCGGCGCAGATTGTGCAATACCGCCTGCACGCTCACTTTCCCGGTTTCAGCATCGCGGCGTATCAGCAAGGGTGCGCCCTGCGCTTCACTGTGCGCATGGCCAGCATGGGGAGAAGCGCGATCGTCATGCCCATGCGCTTCACTTTCGCGCACACCTTGCGGCAGTTCCCGTTCAATCCACACCAGACCGGCACGACGGTACATCAGATCGGTATAGCGGCTATCACGGATGATGCCGTCATGCCCTATCGAGCGGTTTTCATAGCTCAAGCGCAGATTCACCGCGGGTGCAGCGGCGGGCTGTACCGTGGTCTGAGCCTGCAAAGGCAGAGCCACCACCGTCAGCAGCGCCAGGCTGAATATTCCTCGCCAGTGGATCATAAACCCGCCGCCTCTTTCACTTTGAAGAAGACTTTGGTGTTATCCATGGTGCCTTTGAAGATCTGGGAACCGGCACCGCCTGCATACAACATCACGTCGCCACCGGCATGGGTTTCTGAGCCCGGCGTTCCCAGATTGATGCCAACTTCCTGCAAGAAATTATCTTGCGTGGTATCAACCTCGGTCAAATCTTCGCGCTCTGCGCCACGCGCCGGAGCCACCCAAGGAGCGTTGCCATCTTCCACGTTGATCTGGCTGCTGGCGCTGGCATTAGGGCGACCACCGTTGCCAAACACTAATGCCGTGTAGGGTTTACCGTCGGCGGCTTTGGCCAGTTCACCGTTCTGGTAATCGTACACCTTGCCCAGAATCGGGTTACCGATCTTGCCGTAACCGTTGAAGGCGATGGAGTGGTCATGGTCAGCCGTTACTACGATCAACGTGTTCTTCAGCCCAGGATCTTTGGCTTCCATAAACGCCAGCGCGGTTTTGATCGCTTCATCCATCGCCAAGGTATCTTCCAAGGCGCGTTTGGCGTTGCTGCCGTGCAGGGCATGGTCGATACGCCCGCCTTCCACCATCAGGAAAAACCCTTTGTCATTACGGCTGAGCACTTCTAACGCTTTTTCGGCCATTTCCGCCAGGCTTGGCTGATCCAGATTCTGATTTACCCGATCCAGTTCGTAAGCCATTTCACTTTGAGCGAACAGCCCGAGCAGTTTATTGACGGAGCCGGTATTCAGGCTGCGTAATTGCGCACCGCTGTCGATGTAGGTGTAGCCCGCGCTCTGCATGGCGCTCACCAGATTCTGGTTGTCGCTGCGCTTGCTGCTGGGGTTGAGCGATTTCGGCAAATAGTTACGTTGCCCACCGCCCATCAAAACGTCCACGCCGTCACCTAACTCGCTGTTGTAGTTAGGATTACCCGGCACCGATTGCTCCGCGATGGTGTTGTAACCATTACGGTTGCAGATATGGGCATAGGTGGCCGCAGGCGTGGCGTGGCCAACCCGCGTGGTTGACACCGCGCCGACCGAACGCCCTGCCGCCTTGGAGAGTTCCAGCAACGTTTTAGCCCGCTGGCCATTGTCCGCTTGGCAAGTGCTGTCTTCCCCCGAAATATATTGCTCACCCGTAGCCGCATAAGCCTGCGTATCGGCAGACATTGAGATCACCTCATTATTTGCCTTCACGCCGGTCATATAAGCGGCCATCGACGGCGCACTGTCGGTGGTCTGGGCATCATTGGAGAAGGTCTTGATGCGTGCCGCAGTGCCCAGCGACTGCATGGTCAGCTCTGCGCGTTCACTGCTGCTCAACGAACCCGGCTCAGCCGCCAGCTGTTTCTCGCCTTTATAGATACGGGCGGCCGTTACGGTCACCGGCCCCATGCCGTCACCCAGGAAAAAGATCACGTTCTTGGCTTCGTTTGCGGCGTGAACATTGCTGCCAACCAGCGATAACAGGCCCAACAGGAGTAGCGTACCGCTATTGATCTTGCCCACAGATTGTCTTTTTTTCATGATTTTGCTCATTCTGGAAAAAGGGATTTATGTTTAGCGTGCTGGCGCTCACTGCAAGTCAATCGCTTGTTTAATCAGGTTAAATACCCGATCGTTATTCAGCGTTCCGCTGAACTGCTCAGCACCCAACCCTTGCGCCGCGAGGAAAACATCGCCGCCGCCATGCGTTTCGCTTTTCATTGGGATAACGGATTCCTGCAAGAAATCGGCACTTTCCAGAGCACTTTCGTCGATCGGCCCACGGGTCGCCTGATGAGCCGGGCCATTGCCGAAACCGATGATGGTATAAGGGTTACCATCCACGTCCGTCGAGTTGGCCCCGTTGACATAGCTCTTCACCACCCCCAGCACGCCAGGGTTGCCCTCTTGCGTTTTACCGGTACGCTGCGCATAGCCGTTCATCTGCAACGTGTGGTCGTGATCGGCCGTCACCACAATCAAGGTATTCTTCAAACCGGGATCAAGCTGCTGCATTTTGTCTAATGCTGCTTTGATCGCATCATCGAACGCCACCGTATCCTGCAAGGCGCGGCGAGCGTTGGTGGCATGCAGGGCGTGATCGATACGGCCACCTTCCACCATCAGGAAGAAGCCTTTTTCTTTGGCGGCCAGCGCGTCAATGGCCTTTTCGGTCATTTCTGCCAGGCTCGGCTCCTGCGCCGGATCGCGATCCAGGTCATAGGACATATGATTCGGGGTGAACAGCCCAACCAGCTTGCTGCCATCAACCGGTAGTTGCTCGAACTGCTGCTTGTTTGCCGCATAGTGGTAGTTGGCCGCCTGTAACTCGGTAATCAGGTTGCGCTGATCGCCACGAGTACCGCCCGCCGTCGCTGGCGTGAAATAGCTGGTTCCGCCGCCGAGGATCACGTCAATACCGTCCCCCAGCTTGGTGTTGAACCCTTGGCCGCCCGGCACCAGCGCGGCGGCAATGGTGTTTTCCGCATCACGATGGCAGATATGGGCATAGGTCGCCGCCGGTGTCGCATGTGTCACTCGGGTGGTAGTCACTATCCCGGTGCCGTAGTTGGCCGCTTTCATTTGCTCCAACAGCGTTTCAACCGCATGACCGTTGTCCGGCGGGCAGGTGCTGTCGAAGTTGACCTGATAAGGCTTACCCTGTGGATTGGTTGCCTTGGTGTCGGGAGACATTGAGATCACTTCGTTATTGGTCTTGATTCCCGTCATGTAGGCCGACATGGAAGGCGCGCTGTCGGTGACCTGCGCGTCGTTCGAATAGGTATGAACAAACGCCGTTTCCGGCAAGGTGTCGATGGTTAAATCACCGTCTTCCCCGACGCTGTAAATACGTGCCGCAGTTAACGTGGCAATCCCCATGCCATCACCCAGAAAGAACAGCACGTTCTTGGTGGGAGTGGGGGTTGGTATTGGCGTTGGTGTTGGAGTTTCGCTGCTGGTATTGGTAACAGAATCACTGTCATTACAGCCCGTTACAGCAAAAACCAAGCCGAGAATCATCAGGCAGAGCATATTGCGTTTCATTCAACCTCCCTATTTAAAGCTTCAGGTAAACGTCTTTTCTGTATTAATTAGCAACATCTGAAAACGTATAGACATATAAATTAGAGAGGATGTGTGACAGAAAGATGTCAGAAGAAGGAGGGATAAAAAGATTGGCGAAGCAGTTGATTTATTATGCCGTTGTATGGCTAAAGCGGAGGCGCTACGCCATTGATGAGCGCCCGTTGAGCAGCTATATTTCAGCTCTACGGACGCAGGTTTACGAGCGCCGTTAAATCAGATATGAATGTCTCTTTTAAGGCACGGCTACCGCGCCGCGCCTTCCATTCCTACCAGCCCCACTTTCAGGTAACCGGATTTACGCAGCGTATCCATCACGCTCATCAGCGTTTCATAATCGACGCTCTTATCTGCCTGGAAGAAAATGGTGGTTTCTTTATTCGACTGGGTGCGTTGATCCAGCACCGACGTCAGTTGCTCGGCCACCACTGGCTCATCGCCCACATACAGTTGCTTATCAGCCTTCACCGACAGAAACACCGGTTTTTCCGGGCGCGGCTGCGGCTTGGCGGTAGAAGCGGGCAGATCGACGCGAATATCCACCGTAGCCAGCGGTGCCGCCACCATAAAGATAATCAACAGCACCAGCATGACATCGATAAACGGCGTTACGTTGATTTCATGCAGTTCGCCGCTGTCGTCCAGATCTTCATTCAAACGCATCGCCATAAATCACCCCACCCGCAGTTGGTGCTGGTGCTGCGAGCGTTTAGCCTCAATCGTGGCCGCCAGATCCAGATCGCGCCCCAACAGCAGCAGCACCTGCGCGGCCATATCGCCGACTTCGGCACGATGGCCGCCGATCACTCGGGCAAAAATGTTGTAAATCACCACCGCAGGAATCGCCGCCACCAGGCCGAGTGCGGTTGCCAGCAGCGCTTCAGCGATCCCTGGAGCCACCACCGCCAGATTGGTGGTTTGCGATTGGGCGATGCCGATAAAGCTGTTCATGATGCCCCAAACGGTGCCGAACAGGCCAACGAACGGGGAAATCGCACCGATAGTCGCCAGGAAACCGTTGCCACGCCCCAGTTGACGGCCGTAAGCCGCCACGCGGCGCTCAAGGCGAAAGCCGGTACGTTCTTTAATGCCGTTGTTATCGTTGGAAGCCTCCGACAGTTCCAGTTCGTTCTGCGCATCGTTCAGCAACACCGCACTGATACTTTCTGCGGAGAAACTTTGGGCCAGTTCGGAAGCATCATCCAGAGAGCGAACATCGACCAGCGCCTGCTGTTCACGGCGCAAACGGCGTTTGGAGCGAATCAGCTCGCCGCCTTTGGCAAACAGAATGGTCCAGGTGACGATAGAAGCCAGCACCAAGCCAATCATCACGGCTTTGACTACCACGTCCGCATGCTGGTACATCCCCCAGACGGAGAGATCCATGCCGCGGGTTTCTGGCGGTTGGATCGTCGGTGCCGGGTTCACTGGCATCATCGTATTTTCCGCCGGAGCCGTTGCGGCAGCCACGCTTTCAGCGATTGCCGGTGCATTGGCAGGAGCCGCCTGCACGCTGCCCGCCAGCCCAACCACCAATACCAGTGAAGCGATCACCTTGCGCCCCAGCGCACTCCATTGCCCACGGCCTGCGCCACAGGCTGTTTGATTCATTGTTTTGACAGCCGTTTTCACGCTGTGCCTCCACCCATCTCAACATTTACGGAAGAATTCCGCTGGCGATCATATCAAATTAATCCGCAATTGATAGTAGTTATCATTACTATTTGCCTAATAATGCCTCAGCCACTGCAAATGTTGTCACTCCGAACGCGGCCATTGTTGAGCCGCATGAAGAATGCGTAAAACCTGTAGAGTTTCATCATTAATCCGATATATCAGGATGTAATTAGGCCGTACAACCACTTCTCTGGTGTCTTTCATCCGGCCAGCTTTATACATATCAGGCCGCTCACACGCCCTTTCTGCCGCCGTCTCAAACGCATCATCCAATGCAATCGCGGCCTGTGGGTTATCACGCGCGATATAATCCATAATGCTTTCCCTGTCGGCCAGGGACATAGGTTTCCATTCCACACGCATTAACGATCCTTAAGCAAAGCAGCCTTCCGGGCGGCAAAGTGGCTCTTCGCCTCTTCATGTGAAACTGCTGGGCGGGGATCATCCATGGATGCCTGCACCTGTTCTCTGAACCACGTATCGTAAGCGGCGGCTTCATGCGCCCGTTTCAGCGCAATTGATCGATCTGGACGTGGGTTCTGGGTCAGGCTATCCGAAGAATAGTTGGATGCATCAACATCAAATTGTGCAATACCAATACCTTTCAGGTAGCCAACCAGCGTTTCCAATTTTTTAAATAGCCGAACCTGCCGACTGCGTTGTGCTGCCAGCGGGCGTTCAATCAAACCATATTTGATCATCAGCACCCAACCGCCCGGAGTACCAATGACATGCGCTGCGCTGACAGCACTCGCTTCAACCAAGCGGTGCAAGGTAGAATGATCGATAGTTTCCGTTGTCATAAAATTGCTCTCTCAAGATATTGCAGTGCATTTAATAAAAGTAATTATTGCAATTAACTATAAAATGAACAACACCGAATAAAAACCAAAAGAGTCATATTTAGCCTAACGCAGCTCTATCTTGCTGGCTGATATCTTCGGTGGCTATGTGATGTATTAGGCGTAACCGCAGCGGAGATCCCTCCATTTCCTTACATAGCAGTTAAAACGTCTGGATGGCTATTAAACGCCATGCTAACGTAAGCGCTATCGCAGGGGAGCAAGGCAAAGGGAAATCAAGCATGACGTCAAAAAATATCGAAACCGCGCTGATCGTGGCCGGGCGCAGCAAACGCTATACGCAGGGCTCCGTTAACCCGGTCACCCAACGCGCGTCTTCACTGGTGTTTGAATCGGTTGCCGCCAAAAAGCATGCCACCGCCAAACGTGCCCAAGGTGAACTGTTTTACGGGCGGCGCGGCACGCTCACCCATTTTGCCTTTCAGGACGCGATGACCGAACTGGAAGGCGGCGCGGGCTGCGTGCTGTATCCGTGTGGGGCCGCTGCGGTAGCGAATGCCATTCTGTCTTTCGTCGGTGCGGGCGATCATCTGCTGGTAACCGGTTCTGCTTATGAGCCCACGCAGGATTTCTGCACCCATATCCTTGGCCGTATGAATGTGGCCACCACCTATTTTGATCCGCTGATCGGTAGCGGGATCGCCGACCTGATCCAGAGCAACACCAAGGTGGTGTTCCTCGAATCCCCCGGCTCCATCACCATGGAAGTGCAGGATATTCCGGCAATCGTCAGTGCCATTCGCGCCGTGAACCCGGAAATTGTCATTATGATCGACAATACCTGGGCGGCTGGTGTGCTGTTCAAAGCGTTGGAGTTTGACATCGATATTTCGATTCAGGCCGGTACTAAATACATTATTGGTCATTCCGACTATATGCTCGGCACCGCGGTGGCCAATGCCCGCTGCTGGGATCAGTTGCGTGAATACTCCTATCTGATGGGCCAAATGGTCGACGCCGATACCGCCTATATGGCCAGCCGCGGCCTGCGCACCTTAAGCGTGCGGTTGAAACAGCATGAACAGAGCAGCATCGCGGTGGCACAGTGGCTGGCGCAGCGGCCAGAAGTGGCGGTGGTCAACCACCCGGCCCTGCCAAGCTGTAAAGGCCATGAATTCTATCGCCGTGATTTCAGCGGCTGCAACGGCCTGTTCTCCTTTGTGCTGAAACAGCGGTTGAGCGATCAGCAACTGGCCGACTATCTCGATAACTTTAGCCATTTCAGCATGGCCTATTCCTGGGGCGGCTATGAATCGCTGATCCTGGCCAATCAGCCGGAAGAGTTGGCGGCCATTCGCCCAGCGGGAGGCATCGATTTTTCCGGCACGCTGGTGCGCGTGCATATCGGGCTGGAAAACGTGCAGGATCTGATCGACGATCTGGCCGCCGGTTTTAAACGCATCGCCTCGTAACGTTAGCGGGCGGCAACTCTGCCGCCTTTTTTTACGCGTTTTCCCTTTCTCTGCACATTTCTGCGTTCTGTTTAATGTCCACTTAAGCTAATAGCGTTACACTCAGCACTCAATTGAGCATGATTAAAAGCACGGTAGCCTACAGAGAATCAGATCAGGCACCGCAGGACAAAAAATGGATGTATTAAAAGAGATTGTTCACGCGCTTTGGACGCATGATTTTGCTGCCCTTGCCGAACCCGGCGTGATTTGGGTGGTTTACCTGGTACTTTTCACCACCCTGTTTTTAGAGAACGGACTACTGCCCGCCTCCTTCCTGCCGGGTGACAGCCTGCTGTTATTGGCTGGAGCGCTGATCGCCAAAGGTGTGATGGGATTTCTCCCCGCCCTGATTATCCTGACCATTGCCGCCAGCCTGGGTTGCTGGCTGAGTTATCTGCAAGGGCGATGGTTAGGCCATACCTCGCTGGTAAAAGGCTGGCTGCTACAGCTACCGCTGCAATATCATCAACGAGCCCACGTGCTGTTTAACCGCCACGGCCTGATGGCCCTGCTGATCGGCCGCTTTCTGGCGTTTGTCCGCACGCTGCTGCCGACCATGGCAGGGATCTCCGGCCTAAGCAGTACGCGCTTTCAGATCTTCAACTGGCTGAGTGGCCTGCTCTGGGTCGGTTCCGTGATCAGCCTGGGTTACGCCTTTAGCCAAATCCCGCTGGTAAAACGCCATGAAGATCAGGTGATGGCAGGGTTGATGATCCTACCCGTCGCACTGCTGGTCTTCGGCCTGCTCGGTGCGATGCTGGTGATCTGGCGCAAGAAGCGCGCGAGCCGCGCTAGCGCTTAACCTTGCATCATCATCACGTTGCTGTCCCGCAGCCGGGCGAGTTCATCGCTCGGCGTAATGCCAAACAGGCGCTTAAACTCACGGCTAAACTGGGAAGCACTTTCATAACCCACGCGGATCGCCGCCGTGCTGGCTTTCAGCCCATCATGCACCATCAGCAACCGTGCCTTGTGCAGGCGATAAGATTTCACATACTGCAACGGTGACGTATTGGTTACCGCTTTGAAGTTATGGTGGAACGCCGAAATACTCATATTCACCTCGTTCGCCAACTGCTCGACGTTGAGGTTATCGGCGTACTGGCTTTCAATCCGCCGCAGCGCTTTGGCAATCTGGCTGAAGTGAGTATGGCGGTTGACCAACTCCTGCAACGACGCGCCGCAGCTGCCGCGCAGCACGTAATACAACAATTCGCGCACAATCTGCGGCCCCAAGACGCGGGCATCGAGCGGTTTTTCCATCACGTCCAGCAGACGTTCGGTGGCGCACAGCATTTCGTCCGTCAGCGGTGAAAGATTGACGCCGCTGCTTTCGACGCGCGGTTTCATCAGATAATCGTCGTCACCGAGGTCGATCAGCAGATCCTGCAACATTTGGATATCGATATTCACCGCCAGCCCCACCAGCGGCTGTTCCGGGCTGGCAAAGGTTTCGCATTCAAACGGCAGCGGCACCGTCATCAGCAGATAATTGCGCGGATCGTACTGGAACACCTTGTTGCCACAGTAGCCCACCTTATGCCCCTGAAAGATGATCACAATGCCGGGCTCGTACATCACCGGCTGACGCTGGCAATGCTCGTTGACGTACAGGATGTTCACCTTTGGCACTGGCGAAGAGGTATAACCTTTCGCACTGGCAAAACGCATTGCCTGGCGCGCCATGCGGCTACGCAGCTCATCAATTTCAGTCATGAAACCCCTCTTACACCCAGAACAATCCAGCACAGATAACGGTAGAAAACCGGTATTTTCTACAGAACCCAGTAGAAATAGGCAAGACATCGATAGGAATGTGCATTGTGTAACAGGGCTAAGTTACTAACAATACTCTCCAGTTATTTTTGCGCCTTTGGCGCTTCCCTGAACCCCGAGAGAAATCGATCATGCATAACTTTATTCTCCACACTCCGACCAAAATCCTGTTTGGTAAAGACCAGATCGCCGAATTGGCTAAACAGATCCCGGCAGAAGCCCGCATCCTGATCACCTACGGCGGTGGCAGCGTGAAGAAAAATGGCGTGCTGGATCAGGTTTATTCCGCACTGGCAGGCCGCAACGTGCAGGAGTTCTCCGGCATTGAACCGAACCCGACCTATGAAACGCTGATGAAAGCGGTGGAGATCGTCCGGGTGGAAAATATCGACTTCCTGCTGGCGGTCGGTGGCGGCTCAGTGGTTGATGGCACCAAGTTTATCGCCGCAGCAGCCCACTACACTGCCGATCAAGATCCGTGGCATATCCTGAAGACCGTAGGCAGCGATGTGGCCAGCGCGGTGCCAATGGGCTGTGTACTGACCCTGCCAGCCACCGGTTCTGAATCCAACAGCGGTGCGGTGATTACCCGCCAGAGCAGCGGCGATAAGCAGCACTTCTTCTCACCACATGTGCAACCGCTGTTTGCCGTGCTGGATCCGGTAGTAACCTATTCGCTGCCGCCACGCCAGATCGCCAACGGCGTGGTGGATGCGTTTGTGCATACCCTTGAACAGTACCTGACTTACCCGGTCGACGCCAAAGTGCAGGATCGCTTCGCCGAAGGCCTGCTGCTGACGCTGCTGGAAGATGGCCCGCGCGCATTAGCTGAGCCGGAAAACTACGCGGTGCGTGCCAACGTGATGTGGAGCGCCACCATGGCTCTCAATGGCCTGATTGGTGCCGGTGTGCCACAGGATTGGGCAACCCATATGCTCGGCCACGAACTGACCGCTATGCATGGCCTGGATCACGCACAAACCCTGGCCATCGTGCTGCCAGCGCTGCTGGTGGAAAAGAAAGCGCAGAAACGCGCCAAACTGCTGCAATACGCCGAGCGCGTCTGGAACCTGCGCGACGGAGCTGAAGACAGCCGCATTGACGCCGCTATCGCCGCTACCCGCGAATTCTTTGAAAAAATGGGCGTGCCGACCCGCCTGTCTGATTATCAACTCGATGGCCGTTCGATCCCGGCGCTGATCGACAAGCTGCATCAGCACGGCATGACCGCGCTGGGTGAGCATCAGGACATCACGCTGGAAGTCAGCCAGCGGATTTATCAGGCCGCACGTTAAGCGCAACATCACCGTTTCCTGCTAGGCTTTAGTTTCTGATTCTTCTCTGTGCCCGGCCGATCACCGGGCACCGTTTTGCGCTCCAACTGCGCTTTCGATCGTATCGCATGACATCGTCTCGTTAACCAATGGGAGAATATTATGGCGAACCAATCCGACAATACCATCCATGCCTGGGCCGCGCCCGGCAAGGGAAAGCCCCTCGAGCCTTTCAGCTTCGACGCCGGAGAGTTAGGCGATGATGATATCGAGGTGGCGATCGACTACTGCGGCGTCTGCCACTCCGACTTATCAATGCTGAATAACGAATGGGGCATCACCCGCTATCCGTTCGTTCCAGGGCATGAAGTGGTTGGAAAAGTGGTCAAACTCGGTGCGCACGCGCAGAACAAAGGGCTGAAAGTCGGCCAGGCGGTGGGGGTCGGCTGGAATCGCGGCAGCTGTATGCACTGCCATCCTTGCATGTCTGGCGATCAGCATTTATGCCATAAGGTGCAACCGACCATTATTGGCCGCCACGGCGGCTTTGCCGATCGCATCCGCAGCCATTGGGCCTGGGCCATCCCACTGCCTGAAGGGATCGATATCACCAGCGCCGGGCCGCTATTCTGCGGTGGGATCACCGTTTTCAACCCGCTGTTGCAGTACAATGTACGCCCGACCCAGCGCGTCGGCGTGGTGGGTATCGGCGGTTTGGGGCATATGGCGATCCGCTTTATGCACGCCTGGGGTTGTGAAGTCACCGCCTTTACCTCGTCTAACAGCAAACGTGACGAAGCGCTGGCGCTGGGGGCGCATCGCGTGGTCGCCAGTAATGACAGCGCGGCGTTGAAAGCCATTGCCAACCAGCTCGATTTTATTCTGGTCACCGCCAGCGCTTCGCTGGACTGGAACGCGTTCCTCGGCACGCTGGCACCCAAAGGCCGCCTGCACTTCGTCGGCGCCGTGCCTGATCCGGTCCCGGTTCAGGTGTTCGCGTTTATCAGCAAACAGGCGGAGCTTTCTGCTTCCCCAACCGGTGCCCCTTCTCGGTTGGCGGATATGCTGGCGTTCTGCGCCCGGCATGGCATTGAGCCGCAGGTGGAACATTTTCCACTCAGCAAAGTCAACGATGCGATGGCGCATCTGGAAGCGGGCAAGGCGCGTTATCGTATCGTATTGGATATGCACGCTTAGTCGGTAATCTCGGTAATGACAGAGATTGGCGGCTAAAATTAACCTTGTCTTGGCAGTTGTTATTTAAGGAGACAACGCATGCAACCCATCATCAAACTCCACGATGGTAATCTGATGCCGCAGTTGGGTCTCGGCGTTTGGCAGGCAAGTATTGCAGAAGCCACCCATGCGGTCACCAAAGCGCTGGAAGTCGGCTATCGCTCCATTGATACCGCTGCGATCTACAAAAACGAGGAAGGGGTTGGCGACGCGCTGCAATCCACCCCGATCCCGCGCAGTGAGCTGTTTATCACCACCAAACTGTGGAACGACGATCAGGGCGATCCACAAGCAGCCTTGGAAACCAGCTTGAAAAAGCTGAAGCTGGACTATGTCGATCTGTATCTGATCCACTGGCCAAAACCAGCGCAGGATCAGTATGTCGACGCCTGGCGCGGCCTGATCAAGCTGCGTGAACAAGGGCTGGCAAAAAGCATCGGGGTATGTAACTTCCACATGCCACACCTGCAACGCCTGCTGGATGAAACCAACACCGCACCGGTGATCAACCAGATCGAACTGCACCCGATGCTGCAACAGCGGCAACTGCGCGCCTGGAACGCCACGCACCACATCGTCACAGAATCCTGGAGCCCGCTGGCGCAGGGCGGTGAAGGCGTTTTCGATCAGCCCATCATCAAACAATTGGCCGAGAAATACGGCAAGACTCCGGCGCAGATCGTGGTGCGCTGGCACTTGGATAGCGGCCTGGTGGTGATCCCGAAATCGGTCACACCAGCGCGTATCCGCGAAAACTTTGAGGTGTTTGATTTCAAGCTGGATAAAGACGAACTGAGCGAGATCGCCACGCTGGACGTCGGCAACCGGTTGGGGCCAGATCCCGAGTCGATGTAATTTCAACCTGAGGTATGTCTCTGCAAGGGCCGATAGGGAATCGGCCCTTTTCAGTTCAGTGCAGATTTGCATCAACCCGCTGCAAGGAGAGTATTAATCGGTGGGTAGCGGTGAGTAGCGATCAGGTTGTGGGCTTCCCAACGATCGTGTGCAGCCTGTAGGTTAATCCAGAAATCATGATCAAGTTCAAACAGTGCTGCCAATTTGCTTGCCTCTTCTACGCTGAGGCGGCGTGTATTGTTGACAATTTGCCCAATGACCTTACGTGATAATTTCATCGCATCAGCTAATTGTTGCTGGGTAATATTTAATGGCTTCAGGAACTCTTCGTTCAACATTTCACCTACAGTAGTAGGCTCGGCAGTAATCGTGTCCATATTATCCCCCCATTAGTATTTATGTGGATCCAGGTAAACATCGTAGGCTGCCCCAAAAGAGTATTGGTAACTCTACCGTACCTCTGAATTTCTGCCTGTTTGGCATCACAGGCAAAACATGTTTAATCGTTTTTATTGCACTACACTGAGGCTATCATGCTGTCTCAACGCCCCCACTGAAACAACCGCACGGAGCACCATGAAACTCACCCTCTTAGCTCAGTCTCGCCTGATTATGACAAGCCTGGTGCTGCTTCTGGCAGGCTGTGCGGGCGAGAAACCCCGTAGCAGCAGCTATCATTACGAGCCGCGCTCCTATCAAAGCGTGATTGAAGAGGCTGCGGCGCAATACGGTGTCGACAAGAAACTCATTACCGCGATGATTCAGGTGGAATCGAGCTTTAACCCTGGCGCAGTGAGCAAATCTAACGCCATCGGTCTGATGCAGCTCAAGGCCAGCACCGCTGGCTACGATGCTTACCGTTTCAAAGGCAAAAACGGTTGCCCGGATGACGATGAGCTGCGGGATCCGCAAATCAATATCGATCTTGGCACCGCCTACCTGGCCTCGTTACAGCGCCAACTCAGCGGCATCGATAATCCGGTCACATTGCGCTATGCCACCGAAGTGGCCTACGTCAACGGCGCAGGTGCCCTGCTGCGTACTTTCTCCAGCGATCGTCAGAAAGCGGTCAGCATGATCAACAACCTTTCCCCAGAAGCCTTTAACTGGCACGTGCGCCAGCACCATCCTTCACCACAGGCACCGCGCTATATGGCCAAGGTCGAAGCGGCGTATGGGGGTTTGTAGCATAGCTATATCTACAGTTTGATAAGCTTGAACTACTGGGAAAATCCATAAATTGGATAAGTCGTTGCTAAATCTGGCAGGCGGCTAAGTGCCAGGAACGGACATACTATGCATTTGCAGTTCCTCCTACTCAAACGAGTCGTGTCATACTCTTATCTAACTACGAAGCTGATATGGATTTATCCAAGCAAGGTTCATAGAATAGACAGATTTTATTTACATCATTGAATTTTTAAGTGATTAACTTAAGATGACTTTTACGAACACTTATCCTGA
Source organism: Serratia sp. YWN4 (assembly GCF_055790845.1). Classification (NCBI taxonomy): domain Bacteria; kingdom Pseudomonadati; phylum Pseudomonadota; class Gammaproteobacteria; order Enterobacterales; family Yersiniaceae; genus Serratia; species Serratia sp. YWN4. The sequence goes on along the minus strand of NZ_CM147696.1, from coordinate 804,246 downwards.
GAGAGTGTTGAGTTATCTTGGAGTAGTAGGTTAAGGTCCTCCCCGCTACGCGGGGCCATAGCGGACGTATTGAATTGATTCACTTCAACAAAGGATATGCTGTTCGACTTCCCTAGCAGAATCAACATATTGAGTTAAATGGAGCAATGGCAATGGATAAATCAAAAAGCTTACCGAAATTACATGTAAGATATAAGAGATTTCAGAAGGATCTAAAAGACGTATGGGAGTCTTTTTTAATTATAGAGTTTTACACACCTCGAATTAAGGATTTAATAAAACACGATCGGTTGCCGACCTTAACAATTGATACCTTTAGAAATGAAAATACTAAAACACTTGATAAAGATAATACCTATGGTGCATTAAGTTCATTGGAACGGCGTGGTAATTTTAGACGGACATTACTTGAGGCTGTTCTAATATTTGAAGACTACATGTCTGACTTGATCGAATTGGTGTATTTAGACTTACCAAATAAATTAACATCAGTTCAAGATGACAGCAACAATACTGGTTATCAAAAACTTTTAAAATTAATGCTTAGCTGTTCCAACAAAGATGAAATGGTAGAAAGATTAGTTGAAGAGAAAATTCGAGGAGTGTTCTATGGGAATCCTTTGGATGTATTTGAAAAAGATAAAGCAAAATTGGAATTTGGTTCCTTCTTTAAGGATAATTGCACGGCAGAACTTAACAAACTAAAGAAGATAATTGCAGCAAGAAATATTATTGCACATAACAACGGTAAGATTGATAGGAAGTATTTGCGCGAAACCGATGCCAGCGCGAATTTAGGCAGTATAATTAAATTAGATCGTGAATTTATTAAAGACTCTTTACATATACTTTATTTATTTGCAACTCAATCTGCTAAACTTGTAGTGGAAAATATCTATAGCGGCACTCCAAATGGTGTTCTAGGTAGAGCGGTCAGTTCTTTAAACAAATGAATTGAACTTAGATATTTGAATATTTCAAAATTTGATTAGCATTTTGCAGTTCCATGTATTTCCTTCATCAGTTGTAGGAGTTATATTCGAAATCTAGCTCCTCGTTCAAAACCAACATCGCGTTAATTTTGTAGAACATATGTTGAGCGAGGAACCTTCCTGAGGTGGGCTTTCTCCTCTTCATATAACTTAAGCCGCTTCACTTCTGACCCCAAACTTCCTGCGCTAGTTGTAGAAAGTGGCTTGGTCGCTAAGAGTTCCCACCCCACCCTTGATTTGCCCTAGCGTAGAATACTGATGATCTGTTCGTAGGGAAAACGCTTCTTTATGGGAATACCTACACGTTGCTAATGAAGACGTTACTTATATCAGGGTGTACTAATCAACGAGGAGCTGGTTAACTTTGCTAGAAATCACCGAAATAATTAAAGATGGTAAATTTGTGCAAGTGGTTTAAGACGCCAACTTCCGCTTCTCGCTCTGAACTGACAGTCAAATCTGGCTGGTCCCAGGTAACACTCCGGCCAAAAGTGTGGGCAGTGCTGCTGCTGTTGATATGTGTATCGGCTCCAACATCCGACAACACAAAAAGGAAACAGGATTGTTCTTCATCTCAACCAAAGAGCAAGCCCTTCTCTTGAATATCCGCAATAAAGGATAATTACTGAAATATCCTCTAAAGGGGATAAATGGTTTGCATGATTTGGATATCTCTACCGCCCGACTCAACTGTCGATATTAGACGTCGGTTAAAATACGCTGCAATTATGATCACAACACAATCGGCAAATCGTTCTCCGAGATATGGAGATACCTAAAGGGGCTGTAGGCCACCAGCCCCCTCTTAATCTTACGCCTTGCCGCTACGCGTTGGTTTGCGCACCGCTGGTTTGTTCGATGGCGTGCGCTGGCGGGTGATATCAGTATGCTTGGTCAGCGCCGGGCGCGTATTGCGCTGCAAGCGTCTGGCCTCGCGCTGCTCGTCAAGGCTTGGCGCTGGCACCAGGCATTCACGGCGGCTACCGATCAGGTGTTTCAGACCCATTTCTTCCAGCGCGCTGCGGATCAACGGCCAGTTGGCCGCATCGTGATAGCGCAGCAACGCCTTATGCAGGCGGCGCTGGCGATCGCCACGCGGGATATACACGTCTTCACTCTTATAACCCACCTTGCCCAACGGGTTTTTGCCGCTGTAATACATGGTGGTGGAATTCGCCATCGGCGAAGGATAGAAGTTCTGCACCTGATCGAGGCGGAAACGGTTTTTCTTCAGCCACAGCGCCATATTCACCATGTCCTCATCGCGGGTGCCCGGATGCGAAGAGATGAAGTAAGGGATCAGATACTGCTCTTTACCCGCCTGCTTGGAATACTGATCGAACAGTTGTTTGAAACGATCGTAGCTGCCCATACCCGGCTTCATCATCTTCGATAATGGCCCTTCTTCGGTATGTTCAGGTGCAATCTTCAGGTAGCCGCCCACGTGATGGGTCGCCAGTTCTTTGATATAGCGCGGATCTTCCACTGCCAGATCGTAACGCACGCCGGAAGCAATCAGGATCTTCTTGATACCGGTCAGCTCACGAGCGCGGCGATAGAGCTTGATGGTCGGCTCGTGGTTGGTATCCATGTAAGTACAGATTTCCGGATACACGCACGACGCGCGGCGGCAGGTCTGCTCTGCACGCGGGTTGGTGCAACGCAGCATATACATGTTGGCGGTAGGGCCGCCCAGATCGGAAATCACCCCGGTAAAGCCCGGCACTTTGTCGCGGATCTCTTCGATCTCGCGCACGATCGAATCTTCGGAACGGCTCTGAATGATGCGCCCTTCATGCTCGGTGATCGAGCAGAACGAACAGCCGCCGTAGCAGCCGCGCATGATGTTCACCGAGAAGCGGATCATGTCATAGGCGGGAATCCGCGCTTCGCCATACGAAGGGTGCGGGATACGCTGGTAAGGCAGGGCAAAAACGCTGTCCATTTCCGGCGTGGTCAGCGGGATCGCCGGCGGGTTGATCCACACATAGCGATCGCCATGCTTTTGCATCAGCGCGCGAGCACAGCCTGGGTTGGTTTCGTGGTGCAGAATGCGCGAAGCGTGGGCATACAGCACTTTGTCCGCCTTCACTTTCTCAAAGGAAGGCAGCAGTACGTAGGTCTTTTCCCACGGCTTGGGCTTGGCGGCGCGCACAACAACCGCTTTGGCTTCGGGTTCCGGCACGCTGCCGTCGGCACAGGGCAAATCTTCACCGTAAGGATTGGGGATCGGCTCAATGCGGCCCGGTTTATCCAGGCGGGTGGAATCCACCCCGCTCCAGCCCGGCAGCGGCTGCTTGCGCATCACGGCGGTGTTGCGGATATCATGGATATCCTGAATATTTTCGCCCGCCGCCAGACGGTGCGCCAATTCCACCAACGGGCGCTCGCCGTTGCCGTAAATCAGGATATCGGCTTTGGAATCCACCAGCACCGAGCGGCGCACGGTATCCGACCAGTAATCATAGTGCGCAATACGGCGCAGGCTGGCTTCGATACCGCCCAACACGATCGGCACATCTTTATAAGCTTCTTTACAGCGTTGGCTGTACACCAGCGTGGCACGATCCGGGCGTTTGCCCCCTTCGTTACCCGCCGTATAAGCATCGTCATGGCGCAGTTTGCGATCGGCAGTGTAGCGGTTGATCATCGAGTCCATGTTACCGGCGGTAATGCCGTAGAACAGGTTCGGTTTACCCAGGCGCATAAAGTCGTCTTTATTGCTCCAGTCCGGCTGGGCAATGATCCCAACGCGGAACCCCTGCGCTTCCAGCATGCGGCCAATGATCGCCATGCCAAAACTTGGGTGATCAACATAAGCGTCGCCACTGATAATGATCACATCGCAGCTGTCCCAACCCAGTTGGTCCATTTCTTCTCGCGACATTGGTAAAAACGGCGCAGGGCCAAAACATTCCGCCCAATAGGGCTTATAGGAGAACAATTCACGTTCGGGTTGGATCAGGCTGGTGGTGCTCATTGCGGGTACTCTTGTGCAGGTTAATTTATCGCCGGGCGGCGATTATACGCACTCGTTGCCAAAAGAGCATGGTTATTTCTCAGTTTGATCAGCTATTGACCTCAAACTCATACACATCGCTGCGGCACAGGGTCTCGCTAAGCTCCAACACTTCCCCCTGAGCATTGCGGCTGGTCTGCACAATCCGCAACAGCGGCATACCGCTGTGTACGTTGAGCAGTTCGGCGATCTCGTCAGTGCTGGCAACGGCCTTCAAGCGAAAATGCCGCCCTTCAGGCACAATGCCGCGCGACTGCCACAGCGCATAAAGCGAATGCTCCAGCACTTCAGGGTCGGGCAGAAATTGCGGTGGGATATAGGTGGTTTCCAGTGAAACCGGGTTACCATCAACCAATCGCAGGCGGCGCAGCTTGATCACCTCGCTGTGATTGGCCACCTCCAGCGCTTTGGCCACATCGGCGGGAGCCTCCATGCGGATACGCAGCAGCCACTGGTTGCTGACGCTGCCGCCATTGCGCAGCACCTGCGCGGTAAAACCGTGATCCTGATTAAGGGAGTAACCGATGTGCATCGCCACACGCGTGCCGATACCTTGCTGGCGCGAGATCAGCGCTTTTTCATCCAGCAACTTCATCGCATTGCTGACGGTCACGCGTGACACGTCCAGAGATTCAGCAATCAGGCGTTCCGGCGGCAGAAAATCCCCGACGGCCAACACATGCTGTTTAATCGCCGTTTCAATCGTTGTGGCCAACTGGATATAACGTGGTGCCGCCGCAGCCTGCAAAAACTGTTGACGCAGCCAGGTAATAAAATCACTCATTGGATCCGCCTCTGCTCTCTGTACTCCTCTTCCAACCTCGTTTTTACCATATTTGCTACATTCAAGATAACGGCCCTGACCTAGGTTTACAGTGGAGTTGGATTGGTATCACAGTTTTCACCAATTGGACTGTAATTGGCTTTATTTCGGCTATAATGTCACTGCATTGATGTTCTATATCAATACGCACCAACACCAGGGAAAAAAATAATTAAATGATAAATAAAAATAACACCTACCAGGCCATTCTCGGCGCGCTTTATGGGCAGGCCGTAGGTGATGCAATGGGGATGCCGTCTGAACTGTGGCCCTTGCAGCAGGTTCGTCATTATTTTGGTTGGATCACTCAATTTCTGCCAGGTCCAGAAGAGAATATCGCCGCAAACGAATTTACCGCCGGAGAATATACCGACGATACCCAACAGGCGGTAGCGTTGATGGATGCGCTGTTAGCCGCCGATGGCCGCGTTGAACCGGAACGTATCGCCCACCACATCATGTTGTGGGCGGAACGGGTGAATGCCTTTGATAAAAACATCCTTGGCCCAAGCTCCAAAGCCGCGTTGCTGGCAGTGCGTGCCGGTAAGCCGGTGATGGAGATCCCCGCCAATGGTGTCACCAACGGCGCGGCGATGCGGGTGGCTCCCATCGGCTGCCTGATGCCCAGCGCCGATCTGCCCCGGTTTATCGATGCGGTACGGCTATCATGCAGCCCGACCCACAAGTCGGACATCGCCGTGGCCGGGGCTTTTACCGTCGCCTGGGCGATTAGCCGAGCCATTGAAGGAGCAGACTGGGCCACCATCAAGCAAGAACTGCCAGAACGGGTAGAACAGGTGCAACAGCAGCAGATCACCACTTTCAGCCCATCGCTCAGCCGCCGCTTGGTCTGGGCGCTGGAATGTGCCACTAAAGCCAGCGCGCTGCCGGATGCCGAAGCGCTGGCAGAACTGTACCATACGGTCGGTGCCGGGATGGACAATATCGAGTCCATTCCAATGACGCTGGCGCTGGTTGAACTGGCCGGAACCGATCCGCAACGTTGCGCGGTGCTGGCCGCTAATCTGGGGGGCGATACCGATACCATAGGTGCCATGGCAACGGCAATTTGCGGCGCACTGCACGGAATTGACGCCTTCCCAGCGGAATGGATTGACACCATTAACCGTGCCAATCAGATTGATTTTCAGCCTTACGCAGCGGCTCTTACCAGGCTGCGCAACCAAGGATAGTGATAGATGAGTGAAATCAACCGCAATGAGACATGGAAAGTAGAAAGTACCGGGATCGATCGCGTACCTGATGCGGAACAGACCGGTAAACCGATCGAACTGTTCTGGGTCTGGTCAGCCGCCAACATCGGCATTCTTGGCGTGGTGTATGGGGCGATTATCGTTGCCTTTGGCCTGTCGTTCATTCAGTCGATCCTGGCCGCTCTGGTTGGCGTCGCCAGCTTTATTCTGGTGGGTTACACCAGCTTCGCTGGCAAACGCGGCCGTACCTCTACCCTGACCTTATCGCGGGTGATTTTTGGTCTGAAAGGCAATATTGCCCCTACCACCTTCAGTTGGGTCAACCTGATGGGCTGGGAGGCGGTCAACGTGATTACCGGCACGCTGACGCTGGCCGCCCTGTTCCAGGCGGCGGGCATCAGCGCCAGCCATTCCCTCACCGCCATCAGCCTGCTGCTGTTTGGCGGCCTGACCATCGTCGTCAGCCTGCTCGGCCAGAATACCGTGGTCTGGATGCAGAGCTGGTTCAGCCGGATTTTCGGCACCATGACGTTGATCGTGGTGTTGTATATCGTCTTTACCACCGAATGGGGCAAAGTGCTGTCGTTGCCTTCCGGCAGTTGGCTGACCGGCTTCCTGCCAGCGGTTTCGGTGATCGCCGCCGGTACTGGTATCAGTTGGGCCATCGCCGGGGCGGATTACAGCCGCTACCAAAGCCCGCAGTCTTCCGATAAAAGCATTTTTGCCGCCGTGGTGGGGGGTGCCTGCCTGCCGCTGATGCTGCTGATGTTTACCGGGATCCTGCTGTCGGTACAACTGCCGGATCTGGCCAGCTCTGCCAACCCGATTGCGCTGATCGGTTCAGTGCTGCCGACATGGATGGCCATCCCTTATCTGCTGGCCGCCACCGCCGGGATTGTCACCATCGCCGTGCTCAGCCTCTACTCCGCCAGCCTGAACCTGTTAACGCTGGGGGTGAAGGTGAAGCAGTCGCTGGCAGTGTCTATCGATGCAGTTCTGGTGCTCGGCATTGCCATCTACGTGCTGTTTGTCTCTGAAGATTTCCTGGGGCCGTTTATCTCGTTCCTGGTGTTCTGCGGCGTCTTTCTGGCAGCCTGGGCGGCGATTTTCATCCTCGATTACACCAAACTGCGCCGCCACCATGGCTACGATGCCAACGCGCTGTATGGTCTGAACGGCCAGAATCGCGGCGTGCGTAAAGTCCCGCTGTTCTGCTGGTTCCTCGGTGCCTTTTGCGGGCTGATGGTGACCAAAACCGGCTTTATCGATGGCCCATTGGCAAAAGGCCTGTTTGCCGACTCCAGCCTGGGGTTGTTCGTTTCCTTCCTGGTTAGCCTGATCGGTTATGGTTTGTATCTGACCAAGTGCGGAGCGCGCCAATGAGTGAGCTGTTAGCCGTAAAACCGATTCTGGTGGTCGGGGGAGCAGTGGGTGATCTGGTGCTCACGCTGCCACACTTGCCCAGCAGCGGTGAAGATATTGAAGCCGTACCACAAGATCGGCAGATTGGTGGCTGTGCCTTTAACGTGGCGCGGGCGCTACGTCGCCTGAATGTGCCGGTGATCAACGGTATGCCGGTCGGCAACGGGGATTGGGGCGCTACCATTGAAAGCGCAATGCAGGAGCTGGATCTGCCGGTGCTGCTGCGCCACGGTCAGATGGATAACGGCTGGTGCCTGGCATTAGTGGAACCCAACGGTGAACGCACGTTTATCACCATCACCGGCTGTGAGGCACAGTGGAATAAAGCCCAGTTGTCCACGCTGCCTTTAGATCCAGAAACCTTGGTGTATGCCAACGGTTACGAATTGGTGGGTGAACCGGGCGAAGCATTGCGTGACTGGCTAACGCGCCTGCCGTTCGATCAGCAGCGGTTGATCGACCCCGGCCCACGGGTTGGTCAGTTGGGTGCAGAGTTCTTTGCCATGCTCAGCGACAGCCATACCTTGCTGACCCTGAACCGCGACGAAGTGGCGATCTTGTGTGGCGAGGGCGATGCAGTCAGCGCCGCACAGCGCTTTGCCAGCGCGCATAATATTACGTTGATCTGCCGGTTGGATCGTGACGGGGCCTGGATTTGCGATGGCCACCAGCCACCGCAGCATGTGCCGATCTATCCGGTTGAGGTGGTCGATACCATCGGTGCGGGCGATGCCCACTGTGCCGGTTTGCTGGCCGGGCTTTCTGCCGGTTGGCCGCTGCCGCAGGCGGTCGATCTCGCTAACCGCGTTGCCGCCTGCGTGGTCGCTAGCCGAGGAGCGGCAGGCGCACCAGACTGGCAACAGCTACAACAGCGCTTTCCTGCCTGATACGCTCATGGCCCGATATCTCGGGCCATGACACCGCTTAGTGTGCCTTCTGCATCTCTCCAACCACCTGTTCCGGCCGGTGTTGATAATTGAACGTCAGCGCGAAGATCACCCCCAGCACCAGCGTATAGGCCGCAAACACCAGCCAGATGCTTTGCCAATCTTTCACGCCGTCTTGAGTAAAGAAGTCCACCACTTCACCGCTGGCGATCGCCCCAACGTAAGCACCCGCACCGTTAACCATGCTCATAAACAGCCCTTGCGCGCTGGCACGAATGCGGTGGTCGGCTTCTTTTTCAACAAAGATCGCCCCGGAAATATTAAAGAAATCAAACGCGCAGCCATAAACGATCATCGACATCAGCAGCAACACAAAACCGAATCCGGCCGGGGTGCCATAGGCTAGGAACAGGAAGCGCAGCGTCCAAGCCGCCATGCTGATCAGCATCACCTGTTTGATGCCGTATTTACGCAGGAAGAACGGGATCGTGAGGATGAAAAACACCTCAGAGATTTGCGACAGAGAAAGCAGCACGGAAGGATAACGCACGCTGAAACTGTCCTGATACAGCGGGTTGAGCGAGAAATCGTGCAGGAATGGGTTGCCGAAGGTGTTGGTGATCTGCAACGCCGCGCCCAGCAGCATGGCAAACAGGAAGAAAACCGCCATGCGCTTTTGTTTGAACAGCACAAAGGCATCCAACCCCAGCAGGCTGACCCAGCTTTGCGAGCGCCTCACGTTGTTGGTCGGGCAATGGGGCAGCGTCAGCGAATAAGCGGCTAACACCAGCGATACCGCCGCAGCCAGGTACAGCTGCATATTGCTCAGTTCAATTTTGCCAAAACTGATCAGCCACATCGCCAGAATAAACCCCACCGTCCCGTAAACCCGCACCGGCGGGAAATCTTTTACCGTATCGCAGCCGTGCTTTTCCAGGCAGAAGTAAGAAATGGCGTTAGACAGCGCAATCGTGGGCATATACACCATGGCGTTGAACAGCATCACCCAGAACATCACCATCGGCTGCTCGACCTGCGCCGCACAGTACAGCGCCACCGCGCCAAGTAAATGACACAGGCCGTAGAGATAATTGGCCTTGATCCAGCGATCGGCAATAATCCCCGCCAAACTCGGCATAATCAGCGCCGCAATGCCTTTCGAGCTGTAAACCATCCCCACCTGCACCCCGCTGAAATGCAGGGTGTTGATCATGTAAGAACCTAGGGTCACTAACCAAGCGCCCCAGATAAAGAACTGGAGGAAGACCATCACTTTCAATCTGGTTTTTATTGCCATTACCATCACCTTGTTATTCTGATTTAACGATGATTTACGCGGCAAAGTAGGGTTTGCCGCGGGGTATCGGACGGAAATAATATTTACAGCGTTTTGAAGAACTCACGGATCAGGCGCATAAAATCGTCGGCCGCCATGGCGGCACAGCTAAGCGTCTGTTCGTGAGAAAGTGGGGCATCCGATAGCCCTTCGGCGTAGTTAGTCATCGCCGACACCACCAGCACCTTCAGGCTGCAATGGCGGGCAGAAAGCACTTCCGGCACGATCGACATCCCGACCACGTCGCAGCCCAGCGTCTGCATCATGCGGATCTCTGCCGGGGTTTCGAAATTCGGCCCGGTATAGGCAGCAAACACCCCTTCGGCCAGCGGGATCCCAACCTTTTCCGCCACCTGCGCCAACTGCGCACGCAAGTCACGATCGTAGGCATTGGCCAGGCTGAAGAAACGTGGGCCAAAGCGCTCGTCGTTGCTGCCCACTAATGGGGATTCCGGCATAAAGTTGATATGGTCGGTCAGTGCCACCAGGCTACCCGGCGCAACTGATTTGCGCAGCGAACCGGCGGCGTTGGTCGCCAACAGGAACTCACAGCCCAGCAGTTTGAAGGTGCGTATTGCCGTGGTCATCACCTGCATACCCCGCCCTTCATAGAAATGCCCACGCCCCTTCATGCACAACACCGGCACCCCTTCCAGCCAACCGGCCACCAGTTGCCCGGCGTGGCCAACAACGCTGCTTACCGGGAAGCCCGGCAATTCGGTATAGTCGATGATTACGGTATCCTTCATCACCTCGGCCAGCGCTCCCAGCCCGGATCCCAGAATCAAAGCAGCACGCGGCTGAAAGCCGGGCAGCCGGGTACGCAAAATATCCGCACAGGAAAAAGCATCTTCTTGATTAAACATAGTATTCTCTTCTGTGGAAGGGTGGAGTATTCCCCATAGTAGAGAGCGATTGAGGGCGGCGACCAATACATTATTGCCCGCAGATTTATTCCATTTACCTATAAATACCTGCCGGGAGGCGCACTACTGATGAAACAGCCCATGCCCGACCCAAGCCGGATTAATTTCCGTCTGCTGCATTATTTCCGCGTGGTGGCGGAAGAGATGAATTTCACACAGGCAGCGCGGCGGCTGAATATCTCTCAACCCCCGCTCAGCAAACATATCAAAGAGCTGGAAAGCCAGTTGGGCGTAGAATTATTTAAACGCACCACCCGCTCCATAGCGCTGACGCTGGCAGGCCGCACGCTGTTTCATAACGTTGAAATGCTGTTGGATCAGGCTGGCAACGCACTCAATCAGGTGCAGCAACTGGGGCGTGGTGAGGCGGGCCATATGGTGATTGGCATGGTGGGCACGTCGGTGTGGGGTGGGCTGATCCCAGCGCTGAAGCGTTTTACCGCACAGGCTGACAAGGTAACCTGGGTGCTGAACGAACAGACCCCCAGCCAACAGATTATTTCACTACAAAAGCGGCATATTGATATTGGCGTGTGGCGCGAAGCCAAGCAACAGGCGCTGCCGGGCCTGGCGTGCCAGCTGTTGGCGCGGGAGAAGATGGCGGTGGTACTGCCGGTATCACATCCGTTGGCTGACGGCGCGGCGATCCCGCTGCAAGCATTGCAGCATGACAAATTTATCGTGCTGCCGCCGCACGAGGCCAGTTTGGGGTTATATCTGCACAATCTGTGCCTGCAACAGGGTTTTGTGCCGGAGATTGCCCATCAGGTCAATGAACCGCAAACGCTGATGGCGCTGGTAGCAGAAGGATATGGCATCACACTGCTGCCGGACAGCTATGGGCGAATCCCATGGCCCGGCGTGCGTTTTTGCCCGCTGCTGGCGGCACCCTCGGCCGATCTGTATGCGATCTATCATGCCGAAAGTGCCACACCGGTCGTACGGGCGTTCCTGAAAATGCTGCGGACGCCGCAGGGGGTTTAAGGTGCCGCTTGCACCACAAACTGGCCGGTAGAACCGCGATCGGCCATTTCCAGCGTTTGGCTGTAGTACAGGAACGGGAAATGCTCTGAGGAAACCTGGTTGAAATACACCAGCAGTTCAACATCGCCATCCACCCAAACGGTATCCTTCCAGCCCCGATCTTCCGCCATCGGCTGAGCGCCGTTGACACGTTTCACCAGGAACTGCACGCCCTGGATGTGGAACGCCTGCGGGGTGTCGGCATGGATCGTCCAGCGCTCCCAGGTGCCCTGCTGCGCTTGCACATCAATACGGTTCATATCCCAGATCACGCCGTTAATTCCGGCCATCTTGTCGCCCAACGTGAACTCGCGCGAACGGATTGCGTTCCCCTCCAGCAGTTGCTCCGGCAGCAAGCGCGTCGGCAGCGTATCAGTAACCAGCGGCAACAGGCCGGTGGGTTTTAAGGTCAGCACCTGGGTGGAAACCAGCAGGTTGGAAGGTTCAAACAGGCCACGCAGACGATCCATCATGCTTGCCGCTTCACCGGCAGTAATGGTCACATCATCACCTTTCGACATGTCGATCAGCACTTCGCGGCGCTCACCCGGAGCCAAAGAAAGCTGTTGTACCGACACTGGAACAGGCAGGAAGCCCTGATCGCTGGCGATCACGCTGATCGGCCGCCCATCGCTCAACTGCAACTGGTAGCGCCGTGAGTTGGAAGCATTCAGCAAGCGCAGCCGCACCCAGCCGCGAGAGACTTCAACATAGGGGTTTTGCACGCCGTTCACCAGCAGCGTATCCCCCACAAAACCCCCGTGTGTGGGCGGGTTGTATTCAGGCGTACCGAAGTTATCTAACCGCTTGTCCTGAATGATCAGTGGGAAATCATCCACACCATAGTGGTTTGGCAAGGGCAGATTTTTGCCGATCTCATCTTCGACCAGCCATAAACCAGCCAGGCCGTTGTAAACGTGCGGAGCCATCCGATTAGGGGTGTTGGCGTGATACCAGCAGGTAGCTGCCGCCTGGCGGATTGGAATCACTGGCGACCAATCAATATTCGGCGACATCATGCGCGCCGCGCCGCCCATCAGGGTGCCCGGCACCTGCAACCCGCTGATGGTCATCGAGACCGGCTCAGTCAGGCGGTTACTGTAGATCAGTTTGACGTCGTCACCGTTGTATACCCGCACCGTTGGCCCTAGGTAGGTGCCGTTAATGCCCCACACCGACGTTTTGCGGTTGTCCATAAAGGCCCAATGGGCGCGTTGCAGCGTTAAAAACAGGGGCTGCCCACGGCGGGATTCCAACAGGGGGGGAATGGGTAACGGGGTCTGCGTTCCGCTCGCCTCAGCCCTCAGCGGCACCGCTCCAGCGCACAGCGCCAAGCCCGATGCCTGAATAAACTGACGTCGACTGAGTGACATATTCTCTCCAAGAAAACCAAACTAAACCGTATGAAAAGCCCCGGTTGACCGGGGCATAAGTGTAATGCCTAATATCGCGCGCCCTATGAGTGGGCCGGGGTTAGGGACTTTAGTTCAGTGAATTCCCCTCACCCTAACCCTCTCTCCGAAGGAGAGGGAACTGGTTAGTCTTAACTGACCAGCATTACAGCTGACCCGAACATAGGTGCAATGCCTAATATTACGCCCCCTCTCCCTTTGGGAGAGGGCCGGGGTGAGGGGCTTTAGCTCGGTGATATTCCCTTCACCCTAATTCTCTCCCCCGAAGCAAGGGAACTGGCCAGCCTTAAATTATCTTCACTAACCTGCTGAATACTTTTATTTTTTTGTGGCGTCCAGTTGGGCCACTTCTGCATCCAACTGCTCAATTTTCGCCTTCATCAGTTCACGGCAATGGGCCGCCAACTCACGCACCTGCTCTTTGCTGTAAGCACTCGTATCGACCGGTTCCAGCATCTCCACAATCGCATGACCGTTATTCCAGCGATTGAGGTTGATCTTGCCGCTGGTGGTAGAAACACAGATCGGCACAACCGGCACACCTGCCGCAATGGCCGCATGGAACGCACCGGTTTTGAACGGCAACAATCCACGGCCACGGCTGCGGGTACCCTCTGGGAACATCCAGACAGAAATGTCTTTTTCTGCAAGCGCTTCAACCACCTGGGCAATAGTGCCGTGCGCTTTGGCACGGTTATTCCGATCGATCAGCAGATTACCGGCCAGCCAATAGAGCGGGCCGAAAAACGGGATCCACGCCAGGCTTTTCTTGCCAACCGTCACGGTGCGCGGCTGCACAATATTGGAAACCGTCACCATGTCGTAGTTATTCTGGTGGTTGGCAATATAAATACACTTGCCGTTATTGGCCGCGCTGGCAGGCTTACGCACTGCGACCTTGATACCCAATACCGCTGACAAACGGCCAAACAGGTGGCCAAAAGTCGCCACATGACGAGGGTTACGCGGGCTGAACAGACAGTAAATCGAACCCAAAATACAGACCAAAATACAATATATCGCGACAAAAATCGCACGTAATATCAACAACATAACTACCTCATTAGCACACTGCTAGCGCAGCACTTTACGCCTCTGCTGTTTTCGCTATTTTCCCGCCAGCAGACGATCGGCACAATACATTTATGCAGCGAAACCCCACAATTTGGAATCTACCCCATCACTCCAACTATTTGGGGGAACACAGGTAAAAAAACGGGCGTAGTCTGCTACACCCGAATGATCTCCTGATACCCACTTACTCTTCGCTATCACCCGGCAACGCCCGCTCCGGCATATCCAGTTCAACCCGGTCAATCCGTTGCAGACCGCGCGGCAGCAAGGTGCCTTTACGGCCACGCTCAGCGCGGAATTTCTGTAGATCTTCCGGCCGCAGCGTCAGCTTGCGTTTGCCTACGTGTAGAGTGATCGAAGTCTGCGGTGGCAGCACGAACAGCCAGATCAGCTTATCTTCACCCGAAGCCGCCTGCGCCGACGCTATTGAGACAATCTTGTTGCCCTTACCCTTCGATAGCTGCGGCAGATCGGCCACCGGGAACATCAGCATACGGCCTGCGGCGGTAATCGACAGCAGCATGTCATCAGCACCGTGGATCTCCATCGGCGGCAGCGCCTTGGCGTTCTCCGGCAGGGTGATCATCACTTTACCCGCCCGGTTGCGGGCCACCAGATCGTTGAAGGTACAAACGAAGCCGTAACCGGCATCGGAAGCCATCAGCAGTTTCTGCTCGTCGGCCGCCATCAAGACCTGTGAGATCGTCGCCCCCGGCGGCGGCGTCAGTTTACCGGTCAAGGGCTCGCCCTGCCCGCGCGCAGAAGGCAGCGTCAGCGGATCAAGCGCATAGCTGCGCCCGGTGGAATCGATAAACACCACCGGCTGGTTACTCTTGCCACGCGCGGCAGCACGGAAGCTGTCACCGGCTTTGTAGCTCAGCCCCGTTGGATCGATATCATGGCCTTTGGCGCTGCGCACCCAGCCCATTTCAGACAGCACAATGGTCACCGGCTCGGAAGGCACAAAGTCGTGCTCGCTCATCGCCTTGGCTTCTTCACGCTCGGTCAGCGGTGAACGACGATCGTCGCCGTAGGCCTGTGCATCGGCCTGAATCTCTTTCTTAATCAGCGTATTCAGTTTGCGCTCGGACGCCAGCAGCGCTTGCAGGTGATCGCGCTCTTTCGCCAACTCATCCTGCTCGCCACGGATCTTCACTTCTTCCAGCTTGGCCAAATGACGCAGTTTCAGCTCGAGGATCGCTTCGGCTTGAGTATCAGAGATGCCAAAACGCTGCATCAGTACCGGCTTCGGTTCATCTTCACTGCGGATGATGTGGATCACTTCATCGATATTGAGGAACGCAACCAGCAAACCTTCCAGAATGTGCAGGCGTTTCAGCACTTTTTCCAGGCGGTAGTTCAGGCGGCGGCGCACCGTATCGCGGCGGAAAACCAGCCATTCAGTGAGGATCTCAAGCAGCCCTTTGACCTGCGGGCGGTTATCCAGGCCAATCATGTTCATGTTGATGCGGTAGCTGCGTTCCAGATCGGTAGTGGCAAACAGGTGGTTCATCACCTGATCCAGATCGATACGGTTGGAACGCGGCACGATCACCAGGCGGGTTGGGTTCTCGTGATCCGACTCATCACGCAGATCTTCCACCATTGGCAGCTTCTTGGCGCGCATCTGGCTGGCGATCTGCTCCAGCACCTTGGCACCGGAAACCTGGTGCGGCAGTGCGGTGATCACCGCGCTACCGTCCTCTTTCTTCCAGATGGCGCGCATGCGTACCGAACCACGGCCATTCTGGTAAATTTTGCGGATTTCGTCGCGCGGGGTGATGATTTCCGCTTCGGTCGGGAAGTCTGGCCCTTGCACAAACTCCAGCAGATCCTCAAGCGAGGTATCTGGTTTGTCGATCAGCGCGATAACAGCCGCCGCCACTTCGCGTACGTTGTGCGGTGGGATGTCGGTGGCCATGCCGACGGCAATGCCCGTCGTGCCGTTGAGCAGGATGTTCGGCAAGCGCGCCGGTAACATCTTGGGTTCCTGCATGGTGCCATCGAAGTTTGGCACCCAATTGACCGTGCCCTGACCCAGTTCACCCAGCAATACTTCGGCATATTTCGACAGGCGCGATTCGGTGTAACGCATCGCGGCGAAAGATTTCGGATCGTCCGGTGCCCCCCAGTTCCCCTGACCGTCCACCAGCGGATAGCGGTAAGAGAACGGCTGTGCCATCAGCACCATCGCTTCATAGCAGGCACTGTCACCGTGCGGATGATATTTACCCAAGACATCGCCCACGGTACGGGCCGATTTTTTGAATTTAGCGTTGTTGCTCAGCCCCAGTTCCGACATGGCATAGATGATACGGCGCTGTACCGGCTTTAAACCATCGCCAATATACGGCAACGCCCGATCCATGATGACGTACATGGAATAGTCCAGATAGGCTTTTTCAGTGAATGTGTGCAGCGGTAAACGCTCAACACCGTCATGAGTCAGTTCACTCATTACTCAAATATCCTCAGACCGTAGTTTGGCTATCCCTGATAATGGGGCGCAGTGTATGGTGCATAACAACAGCGCCCACAATTTAATGGGTTGTCGATTCTGGTCGCGATAGTAACTCATCTGCAGGGTAGCTGTCACAGATGGCGCAGTGATCGCCCAGCGGCATCGATAATTTATCTATTTTATGCAAAACCCTGCCATCGACGGCTCTCTTTATTGACTCACAGTCAACACTGTTGTGCGCCAGTTCGCATTTTTCCCTGAGGTGTAAAAGATTACACTCCGTTTCAGCAATATGGCGACCCTACTAGGCGGTGGTCATAACCTATTCTGATTCTGACAGGGGCAGTGAACCGATGAGCAATATCCTGATTATTAACGCCAAGAAACAATTCGGCCATTCCAACGGCGAACTAAACCAAACTCTGAGCGACGTAGCGGAAAGCTTTCTGCGCGATGGCAAGCACGATGTGCAGGTCACCGTGGTCGATGATGGCTACGACATTGAAACCGAAGTACAAAAATACCTGTGGGCCGATGCGGTGATCTATCAGATGCCTGGCTGGTGGATGGGTGAGCCCTGGATCCTGAAAAAATACATCGATGAAGTGTTCACCGCTGGCCACGGTAGCCTGTACGCCAGCGATGGCCGCACCCGCGCCGATGCGGCGAAAAAATACGGTTCCGGCGGCCTGATTCAGGGTAAAAAATATATGCTGAGCCTGACCTGGAACGCTCCGCTGCAAGCCTTTACCGATCCAGAGCAGTTCTTCGAAGGCGTAGGGGTTGACGGGGTTTATCTGCACTTCCATAAGGCCAACCAGTTCCTGGGAATGGACGCTCTGCCGACCTTTATCTGTAATGATGTGATTAAGCAGCCGGATATCGCGAGTGACATCGCACGTTTCCGCTCGCATCTGGCTGAGGTTTTTGCTTAAGCGTCGCCCCTCACCCTAACCCTCTCCCACAGGGCTGTCTCTTGATCAGATCTCCTGATCAAGAGACTTCGCGAGATTATACCCTTCAACGATATCCTGAAGCTTGAACCAGCCTTCCCACATCACTACCCAGCCCGCACGGCCCGTTCGTTTGCTGTCATACCAGTGCCCCAGTTTTGCCAGATTCAGATACGCCCATTTCAGCGTCGGCGCTTGCTTCGGTAACGCTTTTCCTTCCTGTTTTACCCACAGCAGTTTCCATTCTATTGGGCTTAAGACGCGTTCACAGGACGCATTCAACGTCTCTTCGCTCAGCCCGCCCTGACGCAACGCCAACACCCGAACCGCAATAAAGGCAAGAATGACCACCATACGTTCCAGATTGGCCCGGCTTTGCATGCGAGACGCCTCAACCTGCGTCCCACCACTTTTCCACGCTTTGTGATATTCCTCTATTAACCAGCGACGTTCGTAGTAGCTGATGATGACGCGCGCTTCTGCTGCCGAGCCCACTTTTTCTGAGGTTAACAGATGCCAGCAGGCTCCTTCCGGCTCTTCTTCACGGCAGCAGATATACGTCAACGGTACGGAGGCTCCGGGCTGGTTTGGACGTTTTATTTCAACAGGACAGTAACTGACGAACATCTGTGCCTGACGGGCTGCGCGCCCTCCTTTTTGAACGACATTCAGCCAATGGCTGCCTGTTTGTGTGAGTGTGGCAGGCAACTCGAAGAGTTTATCACTGCTGTCTTCAAGCCGGCGATTTTGTGCCGCCCGGACGACGAAGCGCTGGCCCTGGCTGATTTTATAGTCGAGGTAATGCCAGATATCGGCTTCCCGGTCACAGACCGAGATAACTTGCTGTTGCGTATCGCCGAGCCGCTGCGCCATGAGTTCAGACGCCTGCTGCCATTTGTAACTTTCTTTTTCTTCGTAAGCGTGTTGTTTTCGCTGGTGTTTCTTACCGTATTCAGCGATGTCACGACTCCAGCGCTGCTGGTCGATAAGGCCCACCACTTGTGCCGTTTTGGGTGAGTAAAGCAAGACAGAATGCGCCAGTAGCCCCCGTATTTTAGGGCTGGTCGTTGTATTGCCGAGTTCGTCAAAAGCCGTGGGATGACTGAAGTTGATGGAAGTCGTGTCCTCTAATGCAAGGAGAAGTGGGTGCTCTTTGGCGGCGCTTGCCGTTGCGATGAAACCCGCATCAGCGACGGCTTCCGGCGAGACATTGGGGTTACGCATGAGGCGGTATGCGCCTTCGACTTCGGCAGGGGAATGTGATGATTTCACAATAGAAAGTCCTGTGTGTTGAGCCAGTGAAGCAGTGAGTTTCACCAGGCGATGAGTCCTGCGTTTGTCGCCGAGTTGAGCAAGACCGAAAGTGTCTTGAGCCCATGAATCACAATCAGAAAGCACCATACTAAAAACCGAAGGAAGGGAGAATATCAAAACAGATCAACAGACAGGAAAAAAGTTCAAAAACCCCCGACGAGTATGTCGGGGAGTTGTGTATAAGAGACAGCTCCCCAAGGGAGAGCAGCTGTGTTTAAAGTCAACGGGTGATGATTAATTTGTCACCCATTTTTTATTATCCCGCAACATCGCATTCAGGATGGTTAGCAGCTTTCTCACGCAGGCGGTCACCGCCACCTTGAACGGTTTTCCACGCCCTGTCAGGCGCTCGTAGAACTCCCGGATTGTCGGGTTGTACCGCACCGCTGACAAGGTCGCCATGTATAGCGCTGAACGCACCGCGCTTCGCCCTCCCCAGATACTTCGCTTCCCTTTCATTTTTCCACTGTCATGGGCATAGGGACACACGCCAACCAACGCGCTTATCTTGTGCCGATTCAGCTTCCCCAGCTCCGGCAACATCGCAAGAAGCACCGCCATCGTTGTCGGCCCGATACCTTTGACTTCCTCCAACAACGTCGCCTTTTCCTGCCACAGAGGCATTACTTTTATTTGCCTGTCGATGTCGTCATCGGCATCCCGGATTTCAGCGGTCAGCCAGTCGATATGCCGCTTGATGCCCGCTGAGACCACCACGTCATCGCAGCTTTTATAGCGGTTTATCTCCATGGTCCGGTTATCGACCAGTTGGCGACGGCGGGTCACCATCCCGGCCAGACGCTGCGTCTGTTCGTCCGGTGTGGCGCGGGCTTCGGGCTCCATTCTCCGGCCAAACTCGCAGATGATACGCGCATCATTCGGGTCGGTTTTGTACAGGGTCCCTAGCGCACGAGCGAAGTTCTTCACCTGGCGTGGATTGACCACGGCCACAGGTAACCCAGCCAACTCAAGCGTGGCGGCCAGTAATGAGTGATATCTGCCTGTCGCCTCCATCACGACAAGCTTGACGGTGATGGCAGAGAGCGAACTCAGCAGCTGTTGATGGCCTTCCGGTGTGTTATCCAGATGCAGAAGCTGACGAGTTGGGTCGATGTATACGTCAAAAGTGTCTTTGGCAATGTCGATACCGACGGTTGCATGTTCAGTCATTTCAAGTCTCCCGGCCTTGTAAGATACGGGCTGGCTGATGCCGCCCTGGCAGCTGTTCGGGTTAACAGGAAAACTGACGCCACGCCATAAGCTCTCCCACGGGCTTGTTGTCCCAGAGGGAAATCGGGCTGTAGCGTCAGGTACAACTCGGTTAAAGTCTATCCGCCTTTGGGCGGCTAACTAACTTAAGTGCCTTTAAACATACAAGGGTTAGGCTTAAAGGTTAGCAGCATGCCCCCTTATCTCTCACACAGATCTACAGCGTCTGCACATCAAGGTTTGCGCTGACATAATCCAGAAAACAGGTAATGCGTGCGGCCAATTGCGTATTGCGGTAATACACCGCATTGATTGGCTGGCGCACGTCCAGCGTTTCTTCTTCCAGTAGCACTATCAACCGCCCTTCCCGCTGATCTTCCCGCGTCATAAAATCCGCTAACTGCACGATGCCTACTCCACTTAGTGCCAGTTGCCGCAGCGTTTCACCGCTGGACGCCGACAGCGTTGGGGTAATGGCAAAATGCTCCGCCTGCTGGTTGCGCAACGGCCACAGATTCAGCGATTCTGGCTGGGTGAACCCCAGCAGGCAATGCTGATTGAGTTCGTCAACGCTCTGCGGAGCACCGAAGCGGGCAATATATTCCGGGCTGGCGAGAATACGTAACCGGCTAGCCCCAAGAAGGCGCGCGTGGATGGTCGAGTCGCGCAATGTGCCGATGCGAATGGCGATATCGGTGCGCTTCTCCAATAGATCGATAATCTGGTTATCGGTATGCAGTTCCAGATCAATCTGCGGAAAACGTTGGCGAAAACCCGCCACCAGCGGCACGATCACGCGATCCATAAAGGGTGCCGCTGCGTTGACCCGCAGCCGACCGGCCGGGATCTGGCGACGCAACGCCATCTGCTCTTCGGCATTCTCCACCGAGTTGATAATCTCACGCGCATTAGCCAAAAAGCTCTGACCTTCTTCGGTCAGTTCCAGGCGGCGGGTGGTTCGGCGTAATAAGGTGGTGTTGAGTTTTTTTTCCAGGCGGCTTAGCGCACGACTGATGCCAGAAGTGGTCTGGCCAAGCTGTTCCGCAGCGGAGGTGATGGAGCCGCTATCGACCACCGAAGTGAACGCGAGCAATTCGTCGAGGGTAATTTTCATGCTTTCCGCCCTGAATATCGGGCGCAGTCTGCCGCGCCTCTACGGGATTGAGGCAGGGGCCGGTATCCCGGCCCCTGGGCATCAGACCGACAGGTCGGCCATGTCACCTTTATCCTGCAGCCAGTTGCGGCGATCTTCCGAACGCTTCTTCGCCAGCAGCATATCCATCAGCGCCATGGTTTGATCCGTATTCTCGTCATCGATGGTCAACTGCACCAGACGGCGAGTGTTGGGATCGAGCGTGGTTTCACGCAGTTGCAGCGGATTCATCTCGCCCAACCCTTTGAAACGCTGGACGTTCGGTTTACCTTTCTTGCGCTTCAATTGATCCAGCACACCGGCTTTTTCTTCTTCGTCGAGGGCGTAATAAACTTCTTTACCCAGATCGATGCGATACAACGGCGGCATCGCTACATAGACGTGGCCACCTTTAACCAGCGCACTGAAGTGGCGCACAAACAGCGCACACAACAGCGTGGCGATGTGCAGGCCGTCGGAGTCCGCATCCGCCAGGATACAGATTTTGCCGTAACGCAGTTGGCTGAGATCTTCGCTGTCCGGATCGATGCCGATCGCCACTGAGATATCATGCACTTCCTGCGAGGCCAGCACTTCGTCAGAAGAGACTTCCCAGGTGTTCAGGATCTTCCCTTTCAGCGGCATGATCGCCTGATATTCACGATCGCGTGCCTGTTTGGCCGAGCCACCCGCCGAGTCCCCTTCCACCAGGAACAGTTCGGTCATGCTCAGATCCTGCGAGGTGCAATCCGCCAGTTTGCCCGGCAGTGCTGGCCCGCTGGTCAGTTTTTTACGCACCACTTTTTTCGCCGCACGCAAACGGCGCTGGGCGCTGGAGATCGCCAGTTCAGCCAGTTGTTCGGCCGCCTGCACGTTCTGGTTCAGCCACAGGCTGAAGGCATCTTTCACTACGCCGGAAACAAACGCCGCACACTGGCGCGACGACAAACGCTCTTTGGTCTGCCCGGCGAATTGTGGATCCTGCATTTTCACCGACAGCACGTAAGCACAGCGATCCCAGATATCTTCGGCAGAAAGCTTCACGCCGCGTGGCAGAATATTGCGGAACTCGCAAAATTCACGCATCGCATCCAGCAAGCCCTGACGCAAACCGTTAACGTGAGTACCGCCCTGCATGGTCGGGATCAGGTTGACGTAGCTCTCCGTCAGCAGTTCCCCGCCTTCTGGCAGCCACAGCAGCGCCCAATCCACCGCCTCGGTATCACCGGCAAAGTTACCGACAAACGCTTTTTCCGGCAGGGTAATCAGGCCGTTCACCGCCTCCATCAGATAATCGGTGAGGCCATCCTGGTAGCACCAACGCTGCTCGGTGTTATTCAGCTTGTCGATAAAGTAGATTTCAACGCCGGGGCACAGCACCGCTTTGGCTTTCAGCAGGTGCGACAGGCGGGAAACCGAGAAGCGCGGGCTATCGAAGAACTGCTCATCAGGCCAGAAGTGAATGCTGGTGCCGGTGTTGCGTTTGCCGCAGCTACCGGTCACCGCCAATTCCTGCACTTTGTCGCCGTTTTCAAACGCAATGCCGTAGACGTTACCGTCGCGCTTAACGCTGACTTCCACGCGCTTTGACAGGGCGTTGACCACCGAGATGCCCACGCCGTGCAGGCCGCCGGAGAACTGGTAGTTTTTATTGGAGAATTTACCGCCCGCGTGCAGACGACACATGATCAACTCAACCGCCGGTACGCCTTCTTCCGGGTGGATATCCACCGGCATGCCGCGGCCGTCGTCGATCACTTCCAGTGACTGATCGGCGTGCAGAATCACATCGATACGCTTGGCGTGGCCCGCCAGCGCTTCATCGACGCTGTTATCAATCACCTCTTGGCCGAGGTGGTTCGGGCGCGTCGTGTCGGTATACATACCGGGACGGCGGCGCACTGGTTCTAGACCGCTGAGTACTTCAATGGCATCAGCGTTATAGCTGGATTGAGTCATCGTTGATTATTTTTCGTGGTTAAGGGGAGGTGCTGGAACCACCTGTCTCTTCAGTATACCTGCGGTACTTGAAGTTGCAGCGGTGTCATAGCCCTAAAAAATCCACAATCTGGGGGAAGTAGTGCTCGAAACCGACGAAGGCGTGGTTTCCACCAGATTCCACCGTTTGCCGACAGGCGGTGTAATAAGCCACAGCCTGGCCGTAATCGAGGATTTCATCGCCCGTTTGTTGTAGCAACCAGATTAAATCCGGCGACTCCAAGGGATCGATCTGCATCACTTTCAGATCGTAAACGTGGCGTGACTCTAACACATATTGCTGGCCGGTGTAGGGGTTCTCGTTTGGCCCGAGATAGTCGATCAACAGCTCAAACGGCTTCACCGCCGGGTTAACCACCACCGCGGGCAACGCAAAACACTGCGACAGCCAGGTGGCGTAGTAACCCCCTAATGAGGAACCCACCACGCCCAACGTATGGCCAGCACGCTCCATAACCAGATTTTCGAGCATTTCGGCTGCGTCTTCCGGGTAAGGCGGCAGCTGCGGCACCAGCATGTCGATCTCTGGGTGATGCTCAGCCAGCCACGCCTTGAAAGAGGTTGCCTTGGCCGAGAGCGGCGAACTGTTAAAGCCGTGCAGATAAAGTAATGTTGAAGGCATCAGTAGCCGTCCGAGTCCATATCGGGGCGGAAATCGTCGTTTTCCAGCCGGAATACCTGGGTTTCCACGCGGCCATCGGGCAGCAGATCAAGGTAGCGCCAGCCAGGGGAGACTTCGTCGATAGTAAAATTGGTGCAGTGCGGTTTGAATTGCACGCAGGTAGAGGGAGAAGCCAGCAGGCGACGCCCTTGCCAGTCGAGATCCAGTTCCTGGTGAATATGCCCGCACAGCAGGGTATTCACTTTCGGATAACGCACCAGCGCCGCAGCCAGCATGTGCGAGTTGCGCAGGCTGTGCTGATCGAGCCAGCTACAGCCACAAGGGAACGGATGGTGATGCAGCAACAGCAACGTATAGCGCTCTGGGTAAGCCGTGAGGCAACGCTCCATCCATTCCAACTGGTAGTCGCTCAGTTCGCCGTGCGGCACGCCGAACACCTGGCTGTCCAACAGCAGCACCTGCCAGTTATCCCCCAGCAAAATATGCTTTGAAGGGGTGATCCTGGCGGCCGCCAGTGCGTCAACCATCGCCGGTTGGAAATCGTGATTACCCGGCAGCCACACACAGGGAGCGGGCAAGCGAATAATACCTTCAGCAAAATGCCGGTAGGCGGCCAGTGAATGATCCTGTGCCAGATCGCCGGTCGCCACGATCAGATCGCTCTCCCACTGCTGGGCGATGATCGCATCCAGCACGGCGTGATAGCTGGAATAGGTATTGATGCCCAGCAAGGTCTCATTTTTGCCAGCAAAAAGGTGGGTATCAGTTATTTGCAGGATCCTGACCGTTTCCCCACTCACCACGGGCAGTTTCAACAGGCTTTCCAAATGGTGTCCTTTGTTATTGCAGTCTGTCTAACAAACCGGAACCGCCACCGCTCCATGCGCTAAACAATAGCGCAACCAATCAGCAAGAAACTGGTTAATTTGATGCTTTTCGTCACGTTGATGCAACTTTTTATTCGGATAATCATAACGCGCTTTAAATCGGTAGATCTGCTGGCTGGAACACACTTCCGCAACCATCGCGTCATAATACAGCCGCACCGTCATGGCAGGCAGGCTCCAGTAGCTGACCGCAGGCGCAATCTGCTCAATTTCCACCAGCGAGGTATAACGCGTAGATTCAACAATAGTCAGACGATAACTGGCGCCGTTCACCTGATAAGTCACGATTTCACCCACTTCGTCGTTGCGCGGCAGCAAACGGCGTAATTGTGCGAAATTGGTTTCACACAATCTCATCATTTCCGGAAAATCAGGGGTATAGCGCTTTTGCATTCAGTCGACCCATTCTGCTTTAAGCGATTGATGGTGCAACGCCAGCCACTGCAATGCAATCACTGATGCGGCGTTGTCAATCGCGCCTTCTTCAACCCAGCGGTAAGCCTGCTCACGGCTGACCACGTGGACACGGATGTCTTCATTCTCTTCTTCCAGTCCATGGATCCCTTCCGCCGTCAGAGCGTCGACTTCACCCACCATGATCGATAGGCGCTCGCTGGTGCCGCCGGGGCTGGCCAAGTAACTCAGCACCGGCTTGCAGCGCCCGACCACAACACCGGCCTCTTCCAGCGCTTCACGGCGGCAGACATCCTCAACGCTTTCCCCGGTTTCGATAATACCCGCCACCATTTCCAGCAGCCAAGGGGAAACCGAGGTATCGATCGCCGCAATACGCAGTTGTTCAATCAATACCACTTCGTCACGCACCGGGTCATAGGGTAGCAGCACAGCCGCATGGCCGCGCTCAAAAATCTCGCGTTTTACCTCGCCGCTCATTTCACCATTGAACAAACGGTGACGAAACCGGTATAAATTAAGCGAAAAAAAACCACGATATAGCGTCTCACGTGCAATAATTTCTACATCATTTTCATCAAAAGTAACGGGCGAAGGTTGCAAGCGGTTCATCTGGCGCATTCTCCTGTGTAAGTATGCCGGTAAAATAAACAGTTTTGATGACAGAAACGGCAAGGTCATCTTCCCCGGCTTTGTGATAGATTGTGAACCATGATATCAGGTGATGCATGTGCAAACAGTCAAGCGTAGGTCAACGTAGCGTCCTGAAAGGTAAAAGTTCTGTGAGATGGCACATTAAGCCAACTTAAGCCATCAGCGGACTCTGCTAGAATCGGCAACTATTTCGTCTATCGTCAGCGCTAACATAGCAATATTGCTGCACAACAAGGAATGCAAATGAAGAAACTGCTCCCCCTTCTTATCGGACTGAGCCTGGGTGGCTTCAGTGCAATGAGCCAAGCAGAAAACCTGTTGCAGGTTTACAAACAGGCGAGGGAAAGTAACCCTGATCTGCGTAAAACGGCTGCTGACCGTGATGCGGCGTTCGAAAAAATCAGCGAGGCACGCAGCCCGCTGCTGCCACAGCTTGGATTATCTGCCGGTTACAACCATACCAACGGTTTCCGTGATGCAAACGGCGTCAACAGCAATGCCACCAGCGGTTCTCTGGCGCTGACCCAGACCATTTTTGATATGTCCAAATGGCGTGCGCTGACGCTACAGGAAAAAACCGCCGGTATTTCGGATGTCACTTTCCAGACCGCTTCTCAGAAGTTAATCCTTGATACTGCCACCGCCTACTTCAACGTATTGCAGGCGATTGATTCGCTGTCTTATGTTCAGGCCAACAAACTGGCGGTTTACCGTACTCTGGATCAGACCACCCAGCGCTTTAACGTGGGCCTGGTGGCGATTACCGATGTGCAGAACGCCCGCTCCAACTATGATACCGTGCTGGCCAATGAAGTGACCGCGCGTAACAATCTGGATAACGCGGTAGAAAGCCTGCGTCAGATCACCGGTACTTTCTACCCGGAACTGGCTTCGCTCAATACTGACAAATTCAGCACTCAACGCCCGGATGCGGTGAATAACCTGCTGAAAGAAGCCGAGAAACGCAACCTGAGCCTGCTTTCTGCGCGCTTGAGCCAGGATCTGGCCCGCGAGCAGATCAAATCGGCAGAAACCGGCTATATGCCGACTATTGATGTGTCTGCATCTACCGGTATTACCAATACGAGAAATAGCGGTTCCAACAACCCTTCGCCTAGCCGGGATAATGGTCAAAACCAGGTCGGTGTCAGTTTAAACCTGCCACTGTATAACGGTGGTGTGACCAACTCGCGGGTGCAACAGGCGCAGTACAACTTTGTCGGTGCCAGTGAGCAGTTAGAAAGCGCGCACCGCAGCGTAGTGCAAACCGTGCGTTCTTCTTTCAACAACGTCTCTGCCTCTGTCAGCAGCATCAACGCTTACAAACAGGCGGTGATCTCTGCCCAGAGTTCACTGGACGCGACCGAAGCCGGTTATGAGGTGGGCACACGTACCATCGTCGACGTGCTGAATGCTACCACCACGCTGTATAACGCCAAGCAGCAGCTTTCCAGCGCGCGTTACTCCTATCTGATCAATCAGTTGAACATCAAATCGGCGCTCGGTACGCTGAATGAAAACGATCTGATGATGATGAATGGCGTGTTGGGTAAACCTACCTCGACCTCCCCGGACGTCGTAGCACCCGAAACCGCGGCACAGCCCGCAAGCGGCAATATGACGCGTAACTGATCGTTGTAAGCATCACGGGGCTCGGCCATGTCGGGCCCCGTTTTTTATTCCCCTGCCAACGTTGATTGTCCCTCGTCACCAGTAACTAATAGCTAAGCTGTAACACTCCACGCGCGGCATCCAGCATCGCTTTCTGCCCGGTGCGGGTTTTGCTCATGCAATCGTGCATACCCACCACCATCGGGATCCCCATCGCTTTCGCCAGAATAGCGGAATGCGATAACGCATGACCACCACTCAGGCAGATACCGAGCACCATCCGCCGATCGAGCATCACCACATCCGAAGGCATCAGTTCATCCATCACCAGAATGGATGGCGCGCTGAGAGCGATCGGCGGGATCGGCTGCTGCTGCAAGTGGCTCAACGTGCGGCGCAATATGTCGCGCACATCTTGTTCACGCGCGCGCAGATACTCATCCTCCAGTGCCAAACATCCAGCAGCAATCTGCTCCAGTTCCTGTTGCCACGCCTGTTCGGCACTACAGCGTTCCTGGGCGATGCGGGTATAGGCTGCCTGTTGCAGATCTGGATCGTCCAGCAACATGCTGTGAGCCCCGAATATCGCCGCCTGCGCTTTACCCACCAGCATAGCGGTGCGATCCGCCAGTTTGTTAAGATCGCTCAACGTGTGCTGCAAAGCGATGCGCAACCGCTGCTGCTCATGCAGTGCATTGTCTGACGCCGCCAGCCGCACGCTCATCTGCGGCCAAAAGCTGAAAACCTGCCAGATCGGACCGCTGCTGACGCTATCTTCTACCGGGATACCGTGCAACGAAGGCTGTTGCGGTTCAGAAACCGTCTCGCCAAAATGCTGCTCCGCCAATGCCTTGAATGCGGCCAGCGCGGCATCCGCCTGCGGGCCATTGGCGATCAGGCGGATGGTGTCACCCTGATGGATTTGCAACAGTGCTAGCTGATTCAGGCTCAGGGGGCTGGCGCATTGGCCGTGTTTTTCCAATACCAGTTCCGCATCAAAGGGTGCTAGCACCTCCGCTAAACGCGCCGCCGGGCGGGCATGCAGACCATGCGGGTTGCGTATCTTCCAACTCAGGCTTTTGCCCTCTTTCAATGGCAGATCCACCGGGGTGCTAGCGGGCTTGCCCTCACAGAGTTGCACCTGTTTAGCCAGCAGCGCGCCCTGCGCTTCTGCCATCACCTGTTCCAAGCTACCCCCGGAGTTGGCCGCGACGACCGCCGCCAGCGTGCCTTCCACCAGTGGTGCAGAACACAGCACCACCTTGGCGGCCAGTTGCGGATCCAGCAGATCAAGCGCCGTTTCCGCACTCAACAACGCGCTGCCAAGATCCATCAGCACCAGGATCCCATCCCCCTCGGATACCGACTCGATCGCTGCCATGACGTTGATCGCATCCGTGCCGATCGGATGATCGGCATCGTCGATCCCCGCAGCCAGTGCCAATTTGCAGCCGTCGCCACGCATCATCTGCCGGGCAAGCTCCTCTACGCCACGCGCCAGTTGAGCACTGTGTGAAACGATAACGATATTGATCATCCGGCCTCCTCCACTACCTCAGCCAACGCTTTTATCAGCAACATGACCGAGGTCGCCCCCGGATCCTGATGGCCGATACTGCGCTCGCCCAAATAGCTGGCACGCCCTTTGCGCGCTTGCATGGGGATCGTGGCCTGCACCGCCAGTTCAGCACACAAGGCGGCCTGCTGTAGAGCCTGCACCATACTAAGCTGTTGCTGCACCGACTGGCCTAGACTGGCTAACACCGGCCACCAAACATCACACAGAGTCTTATCCCCCGGTTCCGCCTTGCCGCGCATCACCACTCCCGCAACACCTTCCTGGATTACCTGTTGCAACTCCGCCAGATCCAGGCTTTGCTTGGCATTGGCTGCCTGTGCCGCGCGGATAAAAAAAGTACCGAACAGCGGGCCACTGGCACCGCCCACGCTGGAAAGCAGCGTCATACCGGTGTGCTTCAGAATAGAACCGATATCTTGATCGGCCACTGAAGGCAACTTTTCCACCACTTTATTAAAACCACGGCTCATGTTCAGGCCGTGGTCACCGTCGCCAATGTCGGTATCCAACTGAGTTAAAAAATCACGCTCGCGGGTAAAAACCTCAGCGCAACGCAGCAACCAGTCCACCACCTGTTGTTTGCTTAACGTCATGTTTTCTCCTCAACCCCAGCGCAGCGCAGGGGTTTTCACCGGCGCATCCCACAGTGATAACAACTCGTCATCCACTTGCAGCAAAGTGATGGAAACCCCCTGCATATCCAGCGAGGTGCAGTATGAACCCACCAGATTACGTTCAATGATCACCCCTGCCTCTGCACAGCGCTCTGCCAAACGGTGGTAAACGCCATACAATTCGGAAAGCGGCGTGGCCCCCAGATTATTCACCAGCGCAATGACCCGATCGCCGCGTGCTAGAGCCCGCTTGCTCTGGCTTTCATCGCGCCACTCCCCAGGTGTGCGATCCCAAACGCGGTTCTGGCGCTGATAAGGGCCGTGTTCAATCAGGGTATGGAACATATCATCGACGGCCTGGTTGAGAGTCGTGAATGGCCGCCGTTCGATGCCCGGTTCGCCATGGATCCCCACACCAAACTCCATCTCGTTGTCTGCCAAAGTAAACGATGGCCTGCCAGCAGCCGGAACGGTACAGGCACCGAGTGCGATACCGATCGAATGCCCCTGGTTGTTGATTTTGTGGCCCAGCGCCACCAGGGCATCCAAGTCATCGCCCCTTACCGCCGCTGCGCCAAGCAGCTTCTCCATCAGCACCGTGTTGGCCACACCACGCCGCCCGGCGGTAAATAGGCTGTCTTTGACCGCCACGTCGTCATCTACCAACACGGTTGCCACCATCATGCCGCTGTCGTGTAATAATTCGGTCGCCGTCTCAAAATTCATTACGTCGCCGGTATAGTTCTTGATGATCAGCAAGACGCCAGCGCCGCCGTCGATAGCCTGACCACATTCGTACATGTTATCTGGCGTCGGTGAAGTGAAAATCTCCCCCGGGCAAGCGCCATCCAGCATTCCTTCCCCGACAAAACCACAGTGCATCGGTTCATGGCCACTCCCGCCGCCGGACAGGATCGCCACTTTGCCGGGAATCGGCCCTGCTGCACGGGTCACAAATACCGGCTCCTGATGCACCAGCAGTTCCGGGTGGGCTTCGCCCATGCCCAGCAACTGTTCGTTCAGTACCGACTCAACCTTATTGATCAGCTTTTTCACGATTCACTCCTCTGTTGGAAATGCCGATACGCCGTTATTGAGTTTGGCTATACACGCCGAGAGCCCGTTGGCGGGCTGGAGAAAATTTAAGCATCACAGGCTGCATGATGTTGCATAACAGTACTCATATAAAGCTTTCTCCCGCCGTAAAGCGAACTGGCGCACATCGCAACGTATAACTGCGTAAAGAGTGGATTCTATGGGCATTTTCGCTTTAATTATGACCATCTTTCCCCTATCCTTACGGCCTACTACTGGGTAAGGGCGAATACAGCCCAAATGATGAGATTACTAACGATGAAACGGACAAAAAACATCAACCGAGATACATTCCGCAAATCCTGGCGTGTTGCGCCCGTGGCTTTGGCGATCAGCGCAGTCTTTATGCTGGCCGGCTGCGAACAGGCGGATGAAACGGTTTCTCTGTATCAAAATTCCGACGACTGTTCGCGCGCCAATCCTTCGATGAGCGAGCAATGCACCACTGCGTACAACAACGCGATGAAAGAAGCCGAGAAAACCGCGCCGAAGTACTCCACCCGTGAAGATTGCGTAGCCGAATTCGGCGAAACGCAATGTGCTCAAACTCAGGCGCCTGCACAGGCAGGTATGGCCGCAGAGTCGCAAAGCAGCGGCAGCATGTGGATGCCATTGATGGCGGGCTACATGATGGGCCGGATGATGGGCGGTTCAGGTTTCGCCCAGCAACCGCTGTTCACCTCTAAAAACGGTGCTAGCCCGGCAAACGGCAAGTTCGTGGATGCCACCGGCAAGAGCTATGGCCCGGCAACCGCAGGCGGCCGTACCATGACCGTGCCTAAAACCGCCATGGCCCCTAAACCGGCGGTGACCAAAACCATCACCCGTGGTGGTTTCGGTGAAAGCGTCGCCAAGCAGACCAGCATGCAGCGCAGCAGCGCAACCTCCAGTTCCAGCTCGCGTAGCATGGGCGGTTAAGGCATGAAACGCGTTGCGATTACCGAGCGCCCGGACTGGCGCGAAAAAGCCACTGAATTTGGTTTCCAGTTCCACACCATGTACGGCGAGCCGTACTGGTGTGAAGACGCCTATTACCAGTTCACCCTGGAACAGATCGAAGAGATCGAAAACGCTACCGCAGAATTGCATCAAATGTGCCTGAAAGCGGTGAAGCGAGTGGTCAACAGCGACGAGTTGATGACCAAGTTCTGTATTCCAAAGCATACCTGGGAGTTTGTTCGCAGTTCTTGGCGTACCCATCAGCCTTCGCTGTATTCGCGCCTCGATCTGGCTTATGACGGTGTGAATCCACCCAAGCTGCTGGAGAACAACGCCGATACGCCCACATCGCTGTATGAAGCGGCTTTCTTCCAATGGCTGTGGCTGGAAGATCAGATCAACGCTGGCAAGCTGGATCCCGAGTCCGATCAGTACAATAGCCTGCAAGAAAAACTGATCGAACGCTTTGCCGATCTGCAAGCCAATCACGGTTTTAACCTGCTGCATCTGGCCTGCTGCCAAGACAGCGAAGAAGATCGCGGTACGGTGCAATATCTGCAAGATTGTGCGCTGGAAGCTGGTCTGCCGACCGAATTCCTGTTTATGGAAGAGATCGGCCTTGGGGAAAGAGGCCAGTTTACCGATCTGCAAAACCAGGTTATCGGTAACCTGTTTAAGCTTTATCCGTGGGAATTCATGCTGCGCGAAATGTTTTCCACCAAGCTGGAAGACGCTGGCGTGCGCTGGCTGGAACCGGCCTGGAAGAGCATTATCTCCAACAAGGCGCTGTTGCCGCTGCTGTGGGAAATGTTCCCCAACCATCCGAACCTGTTACCGGCTTACTTTGCGCAAGACGATCATCCGCAGATGGATCACTACGTCACCAAACCGCTGTTCTCACGAGAAGGGGCGAATATCCAGATCGTGCAGAACGGCCAGGAAGTGGCGCGCGTTGAAGGGCCATACGGCGAAGAAGGCATGATTGTGCAGCAGTTCCATCCGTTGCCGCAGTTTGAAGGCAGCTATACGCTAATCGGTAGCTGGCTGGTGAACGATCAACCTTGTGGTATCGGCCTGCGGGAAGATCGCGAGTTGATCACCCAGGATCTGTCACGTTTCTATCCGCATATTATTCTTGGCTGATAGTGCTTGGTAATAGATTGGGCGTGGCACTGCGCTACACCCAATCACATTTATTATCCTACCTGTACCGACAACATGCTCAATGCCCCCATTTCGATGCCATCGTTCGGGATTGAGATCGGCTCTTTACCGTCCCAACCCCCCAGCACATACAGCAACGGCAGGTAATGTTCCGGCGTCGGGTTCGACAACGCAGCACCTTCATGCTGCATAAAGTTCACCAGTGGATGATTCTCACCCTGATAATTCAGGTTATCGCGCACGTACTGGTTGAATGATTCTGCCCATGGGTACGAGCTGGCATTCCCCTGCCATTTCACCATCCGCAGGTTATGCACCACGTTACCGCTAGCAACGATCATAATGCCTTGATCGCGCAACGTTGCCAGCTTGCGGCCAAGCTCATAGTGATATTGCGCAGGTTGAGTACCATCAATGCTGAGCTGCACCACCGGGATATCTGCTTGCGGGTACATTTTGATCAGCACGCCCCAAGTGCCGTGATCCAATCCCCATTCACCGGTATCCGCACCCACTTCGCTCGGAGCCAGCAAAGTTTGTAATTGGGCTGCCAGTTCGGGTGAACCGGGTGCCGGATACTGGGTATCAAACAATGCCTGAGGAAAGCCACCAAAATCGTGAATGGTTTTTGGCTGTTCCATCGCCGTCACAGCGGTGCCCCGGGTATACCAGTGGGCAGAAACAGCAACGATCGCTTTCGGACGCGGTAACTGTTCACCCAGCGCACGCCATGCCTGGGTGTAACGGTTCTCTTCCAGCACGTTCATCGGGCTACCGTGGCCAAGAAACAGTGCAGGCATACGAGAGGTGGTCATAAGTTATCCTTTGCTTAACGTAATAGGCTTTCTGCTGGCTACATTACGCTCTTTGCTTTACCGAGACAGCCGGATAACCATGATAATGATCTTCAATAAATTTGAACGGCTAGCTCAATGGAAGCAATCAGCCAAATCCGCTCGATTTATGCCTTTACTCTGTTAGTATCGGAACATAAACAATAATCATTAGCGTAAAGGAACCTATCTTGTCAGTACCGCTGATTCTGACCCTGCTGGCCGGTGGCGCAACCTTTGTCGGTGCCCTGTTCGGCATTATCGGCCAGAAGCCATCCAATCGCCTGCTGGCGTTTTCCCTCGGTTTTGCCGCTGGGATTATGCTGCTGATTTCACTGATGGAAATGCTGCCTGCCGCATTGCATACCCCTGGGGTGTCACCGGTGCTCGGCTATGGCATGTTCATGCTCGGGCTGCTGGGCTATTTTGCGCTCGATCGCATGTTGCCACACCAGCATCCGCAGGATTTGATGCAAAAGCCGATTAAGCCGCACAACCTGAAGCGCACGGCAGTCCTGTTGACGTTGGGTATCAGCCTGCACAACTTCCCAGAAGGCATCGCCACCTTTGTGACGGCCAGTGCCGATCTGGAGCTGGGCATGGGGATTGCCTTGGCCGTAGCGATCCACAATATTCCCGAAGGGCTAGCGGTCGCCGGGCCGGTGTATGCGGCGACCGGTTCCAAAACCAAGGCGCTGTTGTGGTCAGGGATCTCCGGCCTGGCAGAAATTCTGGGGGGCGTTATGGCCTTCCTGTTGCTGGGCCCGATGATTTCACCGGTGGTGATGGCATCGATTATGGCTGCGGTAGCCGGGATTATGGTGGCGCTGTCGGTAGATGAGCTAATGCCGCTGGCGAAAGAGATTGATCCGCACAATAACCCGAGCTATGGCGTGCTATGTGGCATGGCAGTGATGGGGTTCAGCCTGACGCTGCTGCAAAGCGGCGGGATTGGCTAAGCTAGCTGGGCGTAAAAAAGCCGCTGATAAAGCGGCTTTTTCATACCAATCAACGTATTAACTGGCTTTTTTTTCCTGTGCCTGACGGTAGGCCACCAGATCTTCGATGGTCAATACAACCATTTCGTGTTGTTTGGCAAACGCGATCACTTCCGGCGCATGCGCCATGCTGCCATCATCGTTGGTCAGTTCACACAGCACACCGGCAGGTTTAAAACCGGCCATGGAGACCAGATCGATCGTCGCTTCGGTGTGCCCACGGCGGCTCAGTACGCCACCCGGCTGGGCACGCAGTGGGAACACGTGGCCTGGGCGGCTCAAATCGCTCGGCTTGGCACGATCGGCAATAGCGGCGCGAATGGTGGTCAGGCGATCGGAAGCCGATACGCCGGTAGTCACGCCCTGCGCGGCTTCGATGGTCACGGTGAACGCCGTCTGGAACTGGCTGGAGTTATTGGTGACCATCATCGGCAGCTCAAGCTGCTGGCGGCGATCTTCGGTGATACACAGGCACACAATACCGCTGCCGTGGCGAATGGTCAGCGCCATCTGCTCAACGGTCATGGTTTCTGCGGCGAAGATCATATCGCCTTCGTTTTCACGGTTTTCATCATCGAGCACCATCACACCGCGCCCATTGCGCAATGCATCGAGCGCGCGTTCAACGCGTTCCGCTGGCGTGCCGAAATCTGAAAGTAGAGTCTGATTCATGGTAAAAAACCTCATTAAAATTATGGATTACCAGAACCAGGGCTAGCTTGAGGAGTGGCTATCACAATAGCCGAAAAAATAACGCAAGCGGGCATAAGCCCGACAGGTGTCGTTACTCTCTCCCATCCGGACTATAACCGTCGGCCCCGGAATTACACCGGATCTGCTGACCTCTAACCGATTCCTGAGAACAGGTTGAGCGCTCGCGGGCTTTCACCGTAGAAGGTGATTTACCGCCGGTGGGGACTTTCACCCCGCCCTGAGAATAAGCCTCTCGACTATAGCGCCATCACCCCCGTCTTTCAAGCTATGGCGTTAGATGACGAGTATTGGTTTATCCGGCGGGCAACTCGCATTACACTAGGCATCAGCCACTCAATATCAGAAAGGGAAATGCCATGATTGACCCGAAAAAAATTGAACAGATCGCACGCCAGGTACAAGAATCTCTGCCTAAAGGCGTACGGGAATTCGGGGAAGACGTTGAGAAAAAGGTTCGCCAAGTGTTGCAATCGCAGCTGACCCGTTTGGATCTGGTTAACCGCGAAGAGTTCGACGTGCAGACCCAGGTACTGCTGCGCACCCGTGAGAAGCTGGCGCTGCTGGAACAGCGTTTGACCGAGCTGGAAGGCAAGCTGAATACCGCGCCAACCACCAAACCCGCAGACGAATAAGATTGACGAGGGCGCGCCTGCGCGCCCTTATTGCTGACTGACAACCACCTGCGGCTTACGCGGCAAAACCAGCCAGATCAGCGCCAACATCACCAACGCATACAGGCTTTTCCAGCCGATAATCACCAGCAGCAACAGACACAGTATTGAACCAATCACCGCCATCAGCCGCGAACGGCCCTGCAAGATCCGGCAACCTGCCAGCATACACAGCAGATAAATCAGCACGAAAATCCCATTGGCATACACCAACAGCGTATCGAGTGGCAGATTCAGGGTATAGATCAGCAGGGTGAAGATCAGGCAACAACCGACCACGGCGCTCAAGGCATTCACCGGCACTCGCCCTGCGGAAAGTTTTGCCAGCGCGCTTGATGGCCTGGTCTGCGCCTGCGACCACACCAGGCGGGCGAAGCTCTGGGTATAGATATTCACGCTGGCAAAACAGGCCAGATAACCGATGATGCAGGCAATCCACAGTGCACTTTCGCCAAACAGCTGTACAACCACACCGGGCAGCGAAGCAGCAGCAGCCCGATCGGCACCATAGGCATGGAAGTGCAGCACTGCCACAGTGCAACCCCAGTAGACAGCACCGGCCACCAACATGCCAAGCAGCAGCGCGCGCGGGAAATCCCGCTCAGAATTGCGGAATTCGGTGGCCAGATGGGCAAAGGCCTCCAGCCCAACGAAGCACCAGAACATCACGGCCAAAGCGTGGAACATATTGGGCGGGGAAATGTTGCTGACCACCGGCCAAGGGATCTGTGCAGGCGTAATACCGCCTTTCCACCAGATCGCCACCACCAGCGCGACAACCAGAATAGCGATCAGCGTCTGAATATTGGCGCTGGAACCGGCGCTGCGCGTACCGAGCAGCCAGATCACCACCAGCGTGGCAATCTGCACCAGCAGCAAACCGTTGGCACTCCAGCCAAACGCAGATTGCCAGAAGCCCGCCGCGATTTGCAGCGCGGCAGGCAACCCAACGGGGATCACGGAGAGAAACAGCCAGCCGGTCACTTTAGCCATGCGCGGCCCGAAGGCCATGCCGACAAAGTGCGCCGCACCGCCCGCGCTGGGAAAGTGGCGGCCTAACGCCGCAAAAGCGATAGCAATGGGGAACACCAGCGCGATCAGGATCGGCCAGGCCCACAGGCTATCATTGCCAGCAACCTGCGCCGCCAGTGCAGGAACGGCAAACACCCCGGTGCCCAGCAGCGAAGTGGACAACAGCCCAACGCCCTGCGCCAAACTCAGATCCTGCTTCAGTCCACTCACGCTATGCCTTATTGAGCGTTAATCACGCCCATCCTTGATGGCCTTGATAATGTTGGTTGTCGACAACCCATCTTCAAAGTTCAGCACTTTCACATCACCGCCGTTGGCCCAGACCTCGGCGCTGCCAGCAATATCCTGCGGCTTGTAGTCACCGCCTTTTACCAGTAAATCGGGCAGGATATCGGCGATCAGGCGCTGCGGCGTATCTTCTTCAAACGATACTACCCAGTCCACGGCACCCAACGCCCCCAGCACGATCATACGGTTTTCCAACGGGTTGATCGGGCGGGTTTCCCCTTTCAGGCGCTTGGTGGAGGCATCGCTGTTAACCGCCACGATCAGGCGATCGCCCAGCTTGCGGGCATTCGCCAAGTAGGAAACGTGGCCAGCATGCAGAATGTCGAAGATGCCGTTGGTCATTACCACTTTCTCGCCGCGTTGCCGCGCCTGCGCAACTGCATTTTTCAGCTCGGCTTCGGTCATCACGCCAAAGCCGGTCTCGGCACGGCCGCGAATGGCGTTTTCCAGCTCGATAGGTGAAACGGTCGAGGTTCCCAGCTTGCCCACCACCACGCCTGCCGCCGCGTTCGCCAGGAAACAGGACTCTTCCAGCGAGTTGCCCGCCGCCAGCGCCGCCGCCAGCACGCCAATCACCGTATCACCGGCGCCGGTGACATCGAACACTTCCTGCGCCTGGGTCGGCAGATGCAACGGCGCATGACCGGGCTGCAACAGCGTCATTCCCTGCTCGGAGCGGGTGACCAGCAAAGCAGAAAGCGCGTAATCCGCCACCAGCTTCATGCCGCGCTCAACCAGCTCATCGTCATTTTTACAATGACCGACCACCGCTTCGAACTCGGACAGGTTTGGCGTCAGCAGCGTGGCCCCACGGTAACGTTCAAAATCAGTGCCTTTCGGATCGATCAGTACCGGCACTTTGGCAGCACGCGCCAAGGCGATCATGCCCTGCACCTTGCTCAGCGCACCTTTGCCGTAGTCCGAGAGCACCAGTGCGCCAATCTGTGGCAGCGCCTGCTGGATGCGCTCCAGCATCGGCTGCGGATCGACGTCGGAGAAGCCTTCTTCGAAATCCAGGCGGATCAACTGCTGGTTGCGAGAAAGCACGCGCAGCTTGGTAATGGTCGGATGCGTCGGCACCGAGACAAAATCACAGCGCACGTTGACTTCGTTCAGCTTGGCGCTCAGCGCACGCGCCGCATCGTCGATACCGGTCAGCCCCACCAGGCGCGAATTGGCCCCAAGTGACGCGATATTCATCGCGACGTTAGCCGCACCACCGGGACGCTCTTCGATAGTATCTACCTTGACCACCGGCACCGGCGCTTCCGGTGAAATACGGCTGGTCGGCCCATACCAATAGCGATCCAACATGACGTCACCAACCACCAACACACCGGCGCGGCGAAAATCAGGCAGTGTAACTTTCATCCGATAACTCCAAACAAGTCATAAAAATAAATTCGGCAGATATTACCATAGGAGCCCGTAATACCGATTAACTTAACCATTTCTTCCAGCTGGCACGCACCTGCTCGCGTTCGGCAACAAACAGCGCGTTGCTGACCTTGCTGGAGTGCTCCTGCAGTGCCAGATGGTGAATTTCATCACGCATGGTGACGTAGGCCTGGGTCAGCGCCCGCGCTTCTTGCTCCGGCATGATGTCGTAATTGGCCATCAGCTCAAAGATGCGCACGTTATCCGACCAGCGCGTCAGGCGTGGTTCTTCACTCGCGTAACGTAAGACCAGATATTGGGCGATAAATTCGATATCGGTGATCCCATCTTCGTCCGCTTTGATATCAAACAGATCGCGCTGTTTATTGCCCAAATGGCTGCGCATTTTCTCGCGCATTTCGCGCACTTCCTGTTGCAGTTTTTCTGCCTCACGCGCTTTGCACAGGATCTCGTGGCGGATAACGTCAAACTGCCGATGCAACGCCGGATCGCCATACACAATACGTGCGCGCACCAGTGCCTGATGTTCCCAGGTCCAGGCCTCATTGTTCTGGTAATCGGCGAAAGCCTCGACGGTGCTGACCAGCA
This sequence comes from Serratia sp. YWN4, assembly GCF_055790845.1. Taxonomy (NCBI): domain Bacteria; kingdom Pseudomonadati; phylum Pseudomonadota; class Gammaproteobacteria; order Enterobacterales; family Yersiniaceae; genus Serratia; species Serratia sp. YWN4. Next base: position 764,950 of record NZ_CM147696.1, on the reverse strand, counting down.
TCCCGGCCGCACCGGAAGGGCGCAGGCGCGCATCCACTTCGTAAAGAATGCCGGAAGAGGTGCGGGTGCTGAACAGGTGCATCACACGCTGGGCCAGACGCAGATAGAACTGACGGCCATCGATGCAGCGAGCGCCATCGGTCATCACTTCCGGCGGGCAATCGAGCAGGAACACCAAGTCGAGATCGGAGCTGTAACCCAGTTCCCAACCTCCCAGCTTGCCGTAGCCGATCACCGCAAAGCCGCGCCCTTCCCGTTCATGCAGATGCGTCGGCTGGCCGTAACGCGCCACCATATCTTTCCACGCCTGCTGCACCACCGCATCAATCATCGCTTCTGCCAGATAGGTTAAGTGATCGCTCACTTTCATCACCGGCAGCGCTTCGGCGATATCCGCTGCGGCAATGCGCAGTTGCTGTGCCTGCTTGAACTGCCGCAACGCTTCCAACTGCTGTTCTTCATCGTCTTCCGGCACGCGCAGGCGGTATTGGCGCAGCTCGCTGCGATAGGCATCCGGGGCCACTGGTTGGTATAGCGTAGCGGTATCCAACAGTTCATCCAGCAGCAACGGATAGCGCGCCAGTTGGCTGGTGACCATCGGCGAAGCCGCGCACAGGCGAATCAAATGGCTGAGGGCGGCGTGATATTCCACCAGCAGTTCAAGATAAGTGGTGCGGGTAACAATGCTCAGCAGCAGTTGGGTTAAGCGCACCAGTGCGGTGGGCGCATCGTTGCGCGGGCAGACCTCTGCCAGCAGGCGCGGCATCAGTTGATCCAACACATCGCGGCCACGCGGGCCGATGGTGCGTTTGTCCACATCGCGGCGGAATTCAGCGATCGTGTGCAGCATCTGGCGACGGGGTCCTTCGCTCAGATGCGGCGTCAGCGGGGCAAGTTCATTTTCTTCCAGCGCGTCCTGCCACAGGCTGTGATAGTGCTGATAGTTGGGATCTTCGCCCACGTCGGGGCTATCGTCGCCGATCAGATCATCAAACACGGCGCGCACATGCTGCATATGCGCTTCCAGCGCCGCCATCAGTGACGGCCAGTCCGGCTGATCCATCCCCCAGGCGAGGCGTGCCTGATCCAACGCATCCTGCGGCAGCGTTTGTGTTTGCTGATCGGCAATGGCCTGCAACAGATTCTCCAGCCGCCGCAGGAACAGATAACTGGCGCTCAGATCCGCCACCTGCTGCACTGTCAGCAGCCCCAGTTCGCCCACCGCCTGCAACGTGGGCAGCAGTGAACGCCCTTGTAGGCTGGGTTCACGCCCGCCACGAATCAGTTGGAATACCTGAGTGATAAATTCAATTTCCCGGATGCCACCAGCACCCAGTTTGATATTGTCTTTCAGCCCGCGCCGCCGCACTTCGCGGGCAATCATGCCTTTCATATTGCGCAGCGACTGAATAACGCTGAAATCGATATAACGGCGGAATACGAACGGCCGCAGGGTGTTACGCAGTTCCTGGCTGTACGGATCTTCATCTCCGCCCATCAGGCGTGCCTTCACCATGGCGTAACGCTCCCAGTCGCGCCCCTGTTCCTGATAATAATCCTCCAGCGCGGCAAAGCTCATCACCAGCGGGCCGCTGTCGCCAAACGGCCGCAGGCGCATGTCAACCCGGTAGACAAAGCCGTCGATGGTTTGCTGATCCAGCGCTTTGATCAGCCGTTGCCCCAAACGGGTAAAAAACTGAGCGTTATCCAGCTCACGCCTGCCGCCTTGCGTCTGGCCGTTTTCCGGGTAGACGAAGATCAGATCGATATCCGAAGAGAAATTCAGCTCACCGCCGCCCAGCTTGCCCATACCCAGGATCAGCAACGGCTGCGGCACACCTTCGCCATTGCAGGGGGTGCCCCACTCACGGCAACAGGTTTGGTATAGCCAATCGCGAGCGCTGACGATCAGCGTTTCCGCCAACGCACTCAACTGCTGCAAGGTTTCTGCTGTAGTGCAGAGCTGCTGGGCCTGCGCCCAGGCAATGCGCGCCAGGCTCTCGCGGCGAAACAGGCGCAGAACCTGCATCAACCGCGCTTCGTCACGCACCTCTTCAAGTTCGCCTTGCAACCAGGCCGCATAGTGCTGCCACTCTTCAGGAACCGGTGGCTGTTGGCGCAGCCTTTCCAGCCATTCGGGGTGGCTAAGCAACATGTCACTGACAAAATCGCTCGACGCCAAAACGCCCTGTTCCGCAGCGCTGAGCAGCATCCCAGCGCCTTGAGCTTCCTGAAATCGCTGCACGATGTTCTGTGCCTGAACCTGTAACGCAGCAGAGAGTGGCAACATAGTGAATGACCTATTCTGCGGCCTGCAAGCGAGCAGGCCCGCGGTGTGATTAACGAACTGCGCCGTTTAACCAGAACGGCGCATGGGATAAGGCCTGTTTGCGGCTGCCTTCATACCAGCCCTGACGGCGTTCCGCGACCGCCAGTTGCAGCTCGCGCCAGCTATCGATGTACGGCCCGGACTCACTATCCGGGTAGGCACCGGAAAGCAGCATGAAAGCCAGCACCTGACGCGTCAAACGCGGCAACTGCTCCTGATATTCATCTTCATTCAGGGGGCGCGTAAAGGCTTCTTTCAGTTCGGCGGCGCTGCGCCCCAGCATAATATCGCTGAAACGCTTGAATGAACCGTCCAGCTTAGCCTGCGCTTTGGCATCGACAAACGGCCGCCATGCGCCGGTAATCAACCATGATGTGAGCGCCAACTTACATTGCAGATACTCTGCGCTATAGCACAGCACCTGCGGCTCGGTGGTTTTGTCCTCCAGCAGCGGCTCCAGCGCCGTCAGGCGGGCGCGCAGATCGGCACTGGCCTTGCGCGGCACCAGGCCACCAAAAATCACCAAGGCCTGACGAATCAAGGCGATCGCTTCCATTACCGAGCGGCGAGCCTGCTTATCGCCGCGCAACCACAGCTCTTCGTGATACTGCCAGTGGCTCAGCGCCAGCTCAAAAGCGGCAACCATGCCTTGCTCCACCGTGGATTTGGCGGCCGGTTTCAGCACCGCCAGCGGACGACGCTCACGCTCGGCATTGCCCTGCGCCAGATGATAACCCCGCGCCGCTTTACTCAGGCTTCCCTGGCGCAAACCGCCCTGTTCCGCCAGTACCGTCGCCAAGGCCAGCAGATCGCTGGCTTGGCCCTGTTTCAGTTCCAGCTCCACTTCACACAGCGTTTCACTCAGTTCACCTGCTTGAACTTCGCCCTGATCGAGCGCAATCTCAATCTCGCTTTCACCGTAAGTGACCACCCACTTCTCACGTACAAAGTCGGTACGGAACAGCGGTTGCAGCGCCTTTTGCAATGGGGCCAGCTTGCAGCCTTCCGGCCAGATATCGGCCGGGAACTTCTTCAAGGCCAATACTGGCTTGCTGATAGCCACGTTGTACTCTGGCCGCTGATGCAGGCCGCCCACCACCGAACCGGCGGTTTTGATGGTCATTTCATAGCTGTCGTCAAAGCCACGGATACGCAGGCCCATATCGTGGCTGCGCAGGAAGTTATCGGCGGTTTCGAAGTAGATGTTGGTCAGCTTCTGCGGTGCAGAATGCTGATGCGGCCAAGCAGCCAGCCGTGCGGGAAGTGTGGCGATCGCTTCAGGGGAAACAATAAACTTCAGTTCTATTTCAACGCTCATAATTCTTTTACACCAATAGGTTAGGCCTTCACGTGGATCTTCACGGCGGCGGAGTCACCGGCCACGAACTGCCCGACAACGCACAATGGTCAGTATCTTACCGCGATTCCCCCCAGCTTGACTCTGCCGACTGTAGAAAAAACCTGTTAGGCTATTAAAAGCCGCGCAACGCACGGAATCCTTGATACTAAGAGTGTTCTTACTTCCGGTTTTAGCGTTGCGCCATCAGACTGAACGCTCTACTATCATTCCATTAATTCACCTAGAAACGATTAACTCATGCAGAAATTACGCCTGATTTACCTTGCCGTGCTGAGCTTCAGCATCACTTGGGGCGCACATGCCGAAGATAAGCGCTATATCTCCGATGAATTAAATACTTACGTCCACAGCGGCCCCGGTACGCAATACCGTATTGTTGGCACCTTGAATGCAGGTGAAGAAGTCACGCTGCTGAGCGTGAACGAAAACAACAGCTATGGTCAGATCCGTGATTCTAAAGGGCGCACCGTGTGGATCCAACTGGAGCAACTGAGCCAGACGCCAAGCCTGCGGACTCAGGTGCCGGAGCTGGAACAGCAGGTGAAAACCCTGACCGACAAGCTGGCCAATATCGATAACAGTTGGAACCAGCGCACCGCCGAAATGCAGCAGAAAGTGGCCGCCAGCGACAGCACCATCAGTGGCCTGCGTCAGGAAAACCAGGATCTGAAAAATCAGCTGGTTGTCGCCCAGAAGAAGGTGAACGCGGTTAATCTGCAACTCGATGACAAACAGCGCACCATTATCCTGCAATGGTTCCTGTATGGCGGCGGCGTGGCTGGGGCTGGCCTGCTGCTTGGCCTGCTGCTTCCGCGCCTAGTCCCGCGCCGTAAAAATAATCGCTGGATGAACTGATCGCGTTATTAGCCAGCTCAGGCCCCTGCGGGCGCCATTTTTATTGGCTTCGGCATCTGACACCCAATTCATGTAAGCTGATCAAACCAGCTATCGAATACATTCAGGAGTTAAACCGTGAAGATTTACCTGGTCGGCGGCGCCGTCCGCGACAATCTGCTCAATATACCGGTGGTCGATCGCGACTGGGTGGTGGTTGGCGCAACCCCTGCCGATCTGCTGGCGCGCGGCTACCAGCAGGTAGGTAAAGATTTCCCGGTATTTCTCAACCCAGAAACCCATGAAGAGTATGCGTTGGCACGCACAGAACGCAAATCTGGCCAGGGTTACACCGGTTTTACCTGCTATGCCGCACCGGACGTAACGCTGGAAGAAGATCTGCTGCGGCGCGATCTCACCATCAACGCCATGGCACAAAGTGACGATGGCCAACTGGTCGACCCTTACCACGGCCAGGCCGATCTTGCGGCACGGGTCTTACGCCATGTTTCCGCTGCCTTTGGCGAAGATCCGTTGCGCGTGCTGCGCGTGGCGCGTTTCGCGGCCCGTTTTGCCCATCTGGGCTTTACCGTCGCACCAGAAACCGCCGCCCTGATGCAACAGATGGCAGAGAGCGGCGAACTGGCAGCGCTGACTGCAGAACGCGTATGGAAAGAAACCGAGAAAGCGCTACAGAGCCAAAGCCCGCAGGTTTACTTTCAGGTACTGCGTGACTGTGGCGCGCTGAAGGTGCTGTTCCCAGAGATCGACGCACTGTTTGGCGTCCCCGCGCCAGAAAAGTGGCACCCGGAGATCGATACCGGTGTGCATACCCTGATGACGCTGGCGATCGCCACTCAGCTCAGCCCTGAGGTAGATATCCGCTTTGCGGCACTGTGCCACGATCTCGGTAAGGGCAAAACGCCACCGGAGCTGTGGCCACATCACTATGGCCACGGGCCAGCCGGGGTCAAACTGGTTGAAGCACTGTGCAAACGGCTGCGCGTGCCTAATCCCGTGCGCGAACTGGCCAAGCTGGTGGCTGAATACCACGATCTGATCCATACGGTGAATAAACTGCGCCCGGAAACCCTGCTGAAGCTGTTTGATGCCATCGACGTGTGGCGTAAACCGCAGCGGCTGGAACAGATGATCCTTTCCAGCGAAGCCGATGCTCGCGGCCGCACCGGTTTTGAAAACAACCCCTATCCACAGGGGGATTATCTGCGCCAGGCGTATCAGGTGGCCAACGCGGTGTCGATCAAAGAGGTGGTGGAAAGCGGCCTGCAAGGTTTAGCGATCCGCGATGAGCTCAAACGCCGCCGCCAGCAGGCACTGGCTGAATGGAAAAAAACGCAGGAACCGCAGGCCTAAGCCGGTTGTTCAGTTCCTCTTTCCCACCTTTGGGAAAGAGGAAAGATATGGCTTAAAACCCCTCCCGCACCAATGAATCACGGCTGATTTCAGCGATACTTTTCGCTCCGGTCAGCGTCATCGCCACGCACATCTCTTTTTTGATCAGATCGAGCAGGTTTTCCACTCCTGCCTGGCCTGCGGTTGCCAACGCATAGAGATAAGCGCGCCCCAGCAGTACGCTGTCAGCCCCGAGCGCGATCATGCGTACCACGTCTAACCCGCTGCGTACCCCGCTGTCGGCAAGAATGGTGATATCACCTTTTACCGCATCGGCAATCCTCGGCAACGCACGCGCCGAGGAGAGCACACCGTCAAGCTGGCGGCCACCGTGGTTGGAAACCACAATACCGTCAGCCCCAAAACGCACGGCATCACGCGCATCATCAGCGTCGAGAATGCCCTTAATCACCATTGGCCCCTGCCAGAAGTCGCGGATCCACTCCAGATCGCTCCACGAAATCGAAGGATCAAAGTTGGATCCCAGCCAGCCAATGTAGTCTTCTAATCCGGTGGGTTTACCAAGATACGCTGAGATATTCCCCAGATCGTGCGGACGCCCGTTCAGGCCAACATCCCATGCCCAAGAGGGATGGGTAACCGCTTGCCAATAGCGCCGCAGTGCGGCATGCGGGCCACTCATGCCCGAATGCGCATCGCGGTAACGAGCCCCCGGTATCGGCATATCCACGGTGAATACCAAGGTGGTACAACCGGCAGCTTTCGCACGCTCTAAGGCGTTACGCATAAATCCGCGATCTTTCAGTACATACAGTTGAAACCACATCGGGCGCTTAATGGCTGGCGTCACCTCTTCGATCGGGCACACGGAGACGGTAGAAAGCGTAAAAGGAATGCCTTTCTGCTCTGCGGCCCGCGCGGCCTGCACTTCGCCACGGCGAGCGTACATGCCGCACAGCCCAACCGGACCCAGAGCGACAGGCATTGATAAGGTTTCGTTAAACAGTTTGGTTTCCAGGCTGAGTGCCGACATGTTTTTCAGAACACGCTGCCTTAGCGCCACCTGCGCCAGGTCTTCTACGTTGCGCCGCAAAGTATGCTCGGCATAAGCGCCACCATCGATGTAATGAAACAGGAACGGTGGCAGTTTACGTTGTGCCGCAGCGCGGTAGTCGGTGGCTGCTGAGATAATCATGGAGCGATCTCCCTTATTACAGTGAATTTTCATCTGGCAGGCGGGTAATACGCGCCAGCCTAGCCTCATCTTCATGCAGGCTTTTAATGGTGGAGTGAACAAATCCCAGATGGGATTTCGCCGCCTTGCCCGCGCGCTCGGGATCACCGGCCAAAATAGCCTGTAGCATTTCCTCATGCTGTTCAGTAAGCCGCGTGAAAATGGTCGGCACGGTATACATACGCTGGCGGCTATGCATAACGGAGGATTGCATTAAATCGAAAAAACCGCGCATGGTTTGCAGTAAAACCACGTTGTGTGAGGCTTCGGCAATCGCTAGGTGGAAGCGCACGTCGGCCTGCGCCGCCAGATCAGGGTTATCGCTCTCCTTAAACTCCAGCGTGGCATCAAAACAAGCCTGCAACTTCTCTTTGTCTGCGGCAGTGGCACGCATCGCCGCGTGCCAGGCGGTGCTGGCCTCAATGGCGTGGCGGGCTTCCAGAATGTCGTAGCGATAGTCAGGATCGTCGGCCACCAAGGTTCTCAGCGGCTCCACGATGCTTTGCTCCGACCAAGGGGAAAGTTCGTCGCAAACATAGGTGCCGCCGCCGCGTCGGCTGATGAGCACCTTTTCGCTAATCAGTTTCTGGATCGCTTCACGCAGCGAGGAACGTGAGACGCCTAACTCGCTGGCCAACTGACGTTCGGCGGGCAAACGCATACCCGCCTCCAGTTTACGTTCGTGAATCATCGCCTTAAGGCGTTCAGCCAAGCGATCGGCCAAGCGCGGTGGATGAAACGCGGTCATGGGATCATCCACGTCAACCAGTAGGCCTGTAGCGTGGTGATCACCCCCACCATGCAGGTGAAGATCAGGCTGTGCTTTACCGTAAAGCGGAACAGGTCTGACTCTTTCCCCACCAAGCCAACGGCGGCGCAGGCGATGGCAATGGACTGTGGCGAAATCATTTTCCCGGTGACCCCGCCGGTGGTGTTAGCCGCCACCAGCAACACATCCGAAACGCCAATCTGCTGCGCAGTGGTGGCTTGCAGGGCGGCGAACAGCGCGTTGGACGAGGTATCAGAACCGGTAAGAAACACGCCCAACCAGCCAAGGAACGGCGAGAAAAAGGTGAACGCCTTGCCAGTATGCGCCAATGCCAACGCCAGCGTTGCCGACAAGCCGGAATAGTTAGAAATAAAAGCAAAGGCCAGCACCATGCCGATGGAATAAATCGGCAGCGCCAACGACTTTATTGTTTCAGCGAACGTAGTGACCGCGTCTTTCGGCTTCATCCGCAGGTAGATCACCGAGGCGATCGCCGCAACCATAATCGCGGTGCCGGTAGCAGAGAACCAGTCGAGTTTGAACACTGCGGCGTAGGGCGTGATCTCTGCCACCACCGGCGGCACTTTCGCCACCAGCTTATCCAGGAATGGCACTGGGAAATTGAACACCCAATCTTGTAACGCGCCGCCTTTGGCAAATAGCGCTTTAAACGGTGGAACGCTCCACAGGGTGACCGTCGCAGTCAGGAAAATAAACGGCATCCAGGCACGAATAATCTGCCCTAGCGTATAGCCGTGCTGCGTCAACGTTGGCTCGGTAGCCGGGCCTTCAGCGTTCTCAAAACGGAAAATGCGTTTTGGCTGCCAAACGCGCAGAAACAGCGTCAGGCACACCAGTGAAACCAGCGAGGAGATAATGTCTGGCAGTTCCGGCCCAAGAAAGTTGGAGCTGAGATACTGCGCCAAGGCAAAGCTACCCCCTGCCACCACTACCGCTGGCCAGGTTTCTTTGATACCGCGCCAGCCGTCCATAATCGCCATGATCCAGAACAGCACGATGATCGTCAGGAACGGCAATTGACGCCCAACCATCTGGCCGATCTCGAAGCTGTCCAGCCCGGTGACCTGACCAGCCACGATAATCGGGATCCCCATCGCGCCGAAAGCCACCGGCGCGGTGTTAACGATCAGGCAAAGCCCCGCCGCATACAGCGGATTAAACCCCAGCCCAACCAGCAACGCAGCGGTAATCGCCACCGGCGCGCCAAACCCGGCGGCCCCTTCCAGAAATGCGCCAAAACAGAAGCCGACGATCAACATCTGTAAACGTTGATCGGGCGTGATCGAAAGAATCGAAGAGCGAATGATGTCAAACTGCCCGGTCTTAACCGAGATTTTATAGACAAACACTGCCGCGATAATGATCCAGGCAATCGGCCATAGCCCGTAGAAAAAGCCGTAAACCACTGCGGCGATCGCACGGTCAATGGGCATCCGGTACAGGAATAACGCCACCAGCAGGGCAATCCCTACGGTGAATGTGGCAGCAATGTGCCCCTTGAGCTTGAGTTTAATCAGAGCAAAGAAGAAAAACAGAATAGGCAGCGCTGCGATCAGGCTCGACAGCCAGATATTACCAATAGGATCATAAACTTGTTGCCAGACTTGCATGCAGGTGTCTCCAGCGATTTTTCGCACTTATCCCCGCCTGATTGGTCAGACCAATATAGTGGAGTAATATATTTGATATGCGATAGTTAATTTACTGTTAATAACATGCAATGCTTATGTACTGTATTTTGCTGTTTTGTGTAGAAGATTCACATTTCTTATTGATTGGTAGGACCAAACGGCGAGAAAGAGGGGGAATTGATCTGAGAATAGTGGGCAAAGCCCACTATTGAAATTGTGGGTATTACATAAACACCATGTACACCACGGCCGCAACAATAAAGCGATAAATGGCGAACGGCACAAACGAAATACGCTTGATCAACTGAAGGAAGGTTTTAATCGCGATCAGCGCGACGACGAAGGCGGTAATAAAACCGACGGCGAACATCGGCAAATCACCCAGCGTCAGGAAGTGCAGGCTCTTGTAGAGATCCAGCGCGCTGGCCCCCATCATCATCGGCACCGCCAGGATAAAGGAAAACTCAGACGCCGCGTAACGGCTCACGCCCACCAGCATACCGCCGGAAATGGTGGCACCTGAACGGGAAAAGCCCGGCCACAGCGCCAAGCACTGGAAGCAACCGATGGCAAATGCCTGACGGTAAGTGATGTCATCCAGCCCCACTGCCGGTGGATTTTTCGGCTTCAGCCATTCAGCCACCAGCAGCAGCACACCGCCAACAACCAGCGCATACATCACGTTCTTCGGCTCAAACAGCGATTTGATCACGTCGTGAAACGCCAACCCCATTACCACCGCTGGGATCATCGCCAACAGAATATGGCTCAGCTTTAAGCGCCCGGCCGTTTTACCTTCATGCTCTACCGGCTTACCGCCGAAATGAATGCCGATCAGGCCAAACAGGCGACGCCAGAACACCACCACTACCGCCAGAATCGACCCCAACTGGATAATCACTTCGAAGGTTTTGGCTTTATCACCGGTAAAACCCAGCCATTCACCGACGATAATCATATGCCCGGTAGAGGAAACCGGCAGGAATTCGGTCAACCCTTCAACCACCCCAAGAACAAACGCTACAAACAACGAATGCATGTCAGCCATGATCCCGTCTTACCCCATATCAAGTTTAAGGCTCTATACCCCATCGCTTTCAAGTTGCAGCCCATACGCACAGCCAACCGTTGAAAAATAAAGGGTATAAACGTAAAAAAGCGGCAGTGCTCAATACATTGCCGCTTCAACCAATATTATCTACCGCTCAGAATAACCTTTCTGCGTTGCATCTGGATGACAATCACGCACCACGCGTGCCACGTTCAATGATCACACCAACCCGGTTGGCCTGTGCAACCGCTCCCGGCTTGCTGACCTTAATACGGACCCACGGAGATTTAAAGCGCTGTAATAAAATTTCGGATACCTCCTCTGCCACCCGCTCCACCAGCGCAAAACGCTTCGGCTGCACATGCTGAATGATCGCATCGCTGATATCCGCATAGCTCAGGCAGTGATTCACATCGTCGCTGGCCGCCGCTTGGCGGTTATCCCAAGCCATTTCGATATCGAACACCAGCTTCTGCTGAATGGTTTGTTCCCAGTCATAAACGCCAATGGTGGTGATTACGGTAAGCTCTTCGATAAATACGATATCCATCACGTCATTCTCAGTTTTTGGCCCTGCCGGATACCACTTCCAGCGGAATGTGCGTATTATCCATAGATATTGCGAGTAAAACGACCATTATTAAACGGAACCGCGTTATGAGTGCTACCGCGCTTGGCATGATTATCTTCGCGTATCTGTGTGGCTCAATTTCCAGTGCGATCCTGGTTTGCCGGATCGCCAGGCTGCCGGATCCGCGTGAACATGGATCAGGAAATCCCGGGGCGACCAACGTCCTGCGCATTGGTGGCCGGTTGGCCGCAGCAACGGTGCTGGTCTTTGATATTCTGAAAGGGATGTTGCCGGTCTGGCTGGCCTACGCGCTGAATGTTCCACCGCTGTACCTTGGCCTGACGGCGATCGCTGCCTGCCTCGGCCATATTTATCCGGTATTTTTCCACTTTCGCGGCGGTAAAGGAGTTGCCACCGCGTTCGGTGCCATCGCCCCAATCGGCTGGGATCTCACCGGCCTGATGACCGGCACCTGGCTGCTGACGGTGCTGCTGAGTGGTTACTCCTCGCTGGGCGCGATCGTCAGTGCGTTGATAGCCCCGTTCTACGTCTGGTGGTTCAAACCCCAGTTTACCTTCCCGGTCGCGATGCTCTCCTGCCTGATCCTGATGCGCCATCACGATAACATCCAGCGCCTGTGGCGCGGGCAGGAAGGCAAGATCTGGGGTAAGCTCCGCAAGAAAAAAGCAGATGCCGTGGAACAGAAAGAGCATCAAGAAGAATAATCGGGGCCGGAGATTTCCGGCCCTTGGCTTTTATACCGCAGGCAATTCCGCCAACGGCCAACGCGGGCGCACAGAAACGCTCAGCTCTGGATTGGCACCGCTTTTCAGCCGTATCAGCCCCGCATAGGCGATCATCGCACCGTTATCGGTACAAAACTCCGGGCGAGCGTAGAACACTTCCCCACCGCGCTTTTTCATCATCTCTGCCAGCTTGGCGCGTAATGTGCGGTTAGCACTGACGCCACCGGCCATCACCAAACGTTTAAAGCCGGTCTGCTCAAGAGCACGCTTGCATTTGATCGCCAAGGTATCCACCACCGCATCCTCAAAGGCTCTGGCGATGTCGGCACGCGTCTGATCGTCGTTACCGTTGGAACGGATAGTATTGGCAGCAAAGGTCTTCAGCCCGGAGAAGCTGAAGTCCAGGCCAGGGCGATCGGTCATCGGGCGCGGGAAGGTAAAACGCCCTTCGCTGCCCTGCTGCGCCATTTTAGCCAGCATCGGGCCGCCGGGATAATCCAACCCCAGCAGCTTGGCGGTTTTATCGAAGGCTTCACCGGCCGCATCATCGACCGACTCACCCAATAATGCATATTCACCAATGCCGGTAACGCTGATGAGCTGGGTATGCCCGCCAGACACCAGCAGCGCCACAAACGGGAACGCCGGGGGATTATCTTCCAGCATCGGTGCCAGCAAGTGGCCTTCCATATGATGCACCGGCACCGCAGGCACGTTCCAGGCAAACGCCAGCGCACGACCAATGGTAGCACCCACCAGCAACGCCCCCACCAGGCCAGGGCCAGCGGTATAGGCCACACCGTCGATGCCTGCCGCAGTCAGGTTCGCTTCTTTCAGTGCCGCCTGAATCAGCGGCACGGTTTTACGCACGTGATCGCGAGAAGCCAGTTCTGGCACCACACCGCCGTAATCGGCGTGCAGCTTCACCTGGCTGTAAAGTTGGTTGGCTAATAAACCGGCTTGGTCGTCATACACTGCAATTCCGGTTTCATCGCAGGAGGTTTCTATACCCAGTACTCGCATTACATTTCCCATCATTCACGTGCGGCCGCCAGTTTAGCATAATTGCGACCATTTACCGCCACTGTACGCTATGTCGATGATTCGCAAAGAAGCAGCCACAGCGATTAAAAACGAGCAATTCTCCTCGATTAGTCTATAATCGGCGGCCGATGCATAATTGCGCGAGTTTGCCGGAACGCGGCATGTTTCAATTTGCTATGGTGCTTTACAAAGCAGCATCCATTGAAGTAAAATTCCGCACCATTTTGAAAAGGCTGGCGCTTGGCCAGCAGCAAACCGAATTCTATTGAGGTGAGAGGCACATGCCGGTAATTAAAGTACGTGAAAACGAGCCATTTGACGTTGCTCTGCGTCGTTTCAAGCGTTCCTGCGAAAAAGCAGGTGTTTTAGCTGAAGTTCGTCGTCGTGAGTTCTATGAAAAACCGACTACCGAACGTAAACGCGCTAAAGCTTCTGCTGTAAAACGCCACGCGAAGAAACTGGCTCGCGAAAACGCACGCCGCACTCGTCTGTATTAATCCTTCGGGGGTAACCCCACCGCGTGATTTTTTCTTTTCCAAGAACACGCAGACTGAGTAGTTGCATACGAAGGCCGTGCTTTCCGAAAGGAATGCGCGGCTTGTTCTCGTTTATAAGCAATCGAACAGGGGCTTATGGCTGGACGAATTCCGCGTGTATTTATCAATGACTTGCTGGCTCGCACCGACATCGTCGATCTGATCGATGCCCGGGTAAAGCTCAAGAAGCAAGGCAAGAATTATCACGCGTGCTGTCCGTTCCACCACGAAAAAACGCCTTCATTCACCGTTAATGGCGAAAAACAGTTTTATCACTGTTTTGGTTGTGGTGCGCACGGCAACGCCGTTGATTTCCTGATGAATTACGACAGGCTCGAGTTTGTCGAAACCATCGAGGAATTGGCCACCATGAACGGGCTGGAAGTGCCTTACGAGGCAGGTACCGGGCCGACGCAGATTGAGCGCCATCAGCGCCAGAGTCTCTACCAACTGATGGAACAGCTTAGCGCGTTCTATCAACAGTCACTGCATCAATCCAACGGTGCGCAGGCGCGCGATTACCTGCAACAACGTGGGCTGAGTGAGCAGGTTATCCAGCATTTTGCCATCGGTTTTGCACCTGCCGGTTGGGATAATGCGTTAAAACGCTTTGGCCGCGACGCCGACAGCCGTGCAGCATTGAACGATGCCGGAATGTTGGTGACTAACGATCAGGGCCGTACATACGATCGTTTCCGTGAACGTGTCATGTTCCCCATTCGCGACAAACGCGGGCGGGTGATCGCCTTTGGTGGCCGCGTGTTGGGCGACGGTATGCCAAAATACCTGAACTCGCCGGAGACCGAAGTATTCCACAAGGGCCGCCAGTTGTACGGCCTGTATGAAGCACAACAGAGCCACCCTACCCTGCAGCGTTTGCTGGTGGTGGAAGGCTACATGGACGTGGTGGCGCTAGCGCAGTACGGCATCGATTATGCCGTCGCCTCACTCGGAACCTCGACCACGGCGGAACATATTCAGCTCCTGTTCCGCGCCACCGATCAGGTTGTCTGCTGTTATGACGGCGACAGAGCCGGTCGCGAAGCGGCCTGGCGCGCGCTGGAAACCGCACTGCCCTATCTCAACGACGGGCGCCAGTTGCGGTTTATGTTTTTGCCTGACGGCGAAGACCCGGACACGTTAGTCCGTAAAGAAGGCAAAGACGCATTCGAACAACGGATGGAGCTGGCGCAGCCGCTTTCCACTTTTCTGTTCGAAACATTGATGCCGCAGGTCGATCTGAGCAGCCCGGATGGCCGCGCCAAGCTGAGCACGCTGGCATTGCCGTTGATTACTCAGGTACCGGGCGAAACCTTACGCCTGTATCTGCGCCAACAGCTCGGCAGCAAGTTGGGCCTATTGGATGACAGCCAGCTCGACAAGCTGATGCCCAAGCAGGCTGAAAATGCGAATAATTATCAGGTGCCCCAGCTAAAACGCACAACCATGCGTATACTGATAGGGTTACTGGTACAAAACCCGCGTTTGGCTACACTTATCCCTTCACTGGAAGGATTAGAGCAGACCAAGCAGGCAGGACTGCCGCTGTTTGTTGAACTGGTGCAGACCTGCCTGGCGCAACCTGGCCTGACAACTGGCCAACTGCTGGAGCTGTATCGCGACAACAAATTCAGCCAGCAGCTTGAAACCTTGGCGACCTGGAACCATATGATCGTTGAGGATAGGGTTGAACAGACCTTTTTAGATACGTTGGCCAGCCTGTATGACTCGGTGCTAGAGCAGCGGCTGGAAACACTGATCGCCCAGGCCAGAACACACGGTCTGAGTCCTGAAGAACGTGAAGAAGTTCGTTCACTGAACCAGGTGTTAGCGAAGAAAAACTGAATACCAAACGGCTTAAGTGCCGATAAATGCGAGGGTCAAACCCTGCAATATGCCGCCATAGTGGGCCGCGGCAACAACTAAAACGCCCCAAATGCTATTGTTGGCGGTTTCGCCGACCGACACCAACCCAAATACTCTGAAGTGTGGATACCGTCTTATGGAGCAAAACCCGCAGTCACAGCTAAAGCTACTTGTCACCCGTGGTAAGGAGCAAGGCTATCTGACCTATGCTGAGGTCAATGACCATCTGCCGGAAGATATCGTCGACTCTGACCAGATCGAAGACATCATCCAGATGATTAACGACATGGGCATTCAGGTACTGGAAGAGGCACCGGACGCCGACGACCTGTTGCTTGCTGAAAACTCAAACAACACAGACGAAGACGCGGAAGAAGCTGCAGCTCAGGTGCTCTCAAGCGTTGAATCTGAGATTGGCCGTACCACCGACCCGGTGCGCATGTACATGCGTGAAATGGGTACCGTTGAACTGCTGACGCGTGAAGGCGAAATCGACATCGCCAAGCGCATCGAAGACGGTATTAATCAGGTACAGTGCTCCGTAGCCGAGTACCCTGAAGCCATTACTTATCTGCTGGAACAGTACGATCGCGTCGAAGCAGGTGAAGCTCGCCTGTCCGATCTGATCACCGGCTTCGTCGATCCCAACGCGGAAGAAGATATTGCCCCAACCGCCACGCACATCGGTTCCGAATTAACGACCGAAGAGCAGAATGACGACGACGAAGACGAAGATGAAGAAGACGATGCTGAAGATGACAACAGCATCGATCCAGAACTGGCACGCCAGAAATTCGCCGATCTGCGCGATCAGTACGAAGCCACCCGTCTGATGATCAAAAAGAACGGCCGCAGCCACGCCAGCGCAGCAGAAGAGATCCTGAAGCTGTCTGAAGTGTTCAAGCAGTTCCGCCTGGTGCCAAAACAGTTCGACTTCCTGGTCAACAGCATGCGTACCATGATGGATCGCGTTCGTACTCAAGAACGTCTCATCATGAAGCTGTGCGTTGAACAGTGCAAAATGCCGAAGAAAAACTTCGTCACTCTGTTTGCCGGTAACGAAACCAGCACCACCTGGTTCGAAGCCGCACTGGCAATGGCTAAGCCATGGTCAGAAAAGCTGAAAGACGTCAGTGATGATGTACAGCGCAGCCTGCAAAAACTGCGTCAGATCGAAGAAGAAACCGGCCTGACCATTGAGCAGGTGAAAGACATCAACCGTCGTATGTCGATCGGTGAAGCGAAAGCCCGCCGTGCGAAGAAAGAGATGGTTGAAGCCAACCTGCGTCTGGTTATCTCGATCGCCAAAAAATACACCAACCGTGGCTTGCAATTCCTGGATCTGATTCAGGAAGGCAACATCGGCCTGATGAAAGCGGTAGACAAGTTCGAATACCGTCGTGGCTATAAGTTCTCGACTTACGCCACCTGGTGGATCCGTCAGGCGATCACCCGTTCTATCGCCGACCAGGCGCGTACCATCCGTATTCCGGTGCATATGATTGAGACTATCAACAAACTCAACCGTATTTCGCGCCAGATGCTGCAAGAGATGGGCCGTGAGCCAACGCCGGAAGAGCTGGCTGAACGTATGCTGATGCCGGAAGACAAAATCCGCAAAGTGCTGAAGATCGCCAAAGAGCCGATCTCCATGGAAACGCCGATCGGTGATGATGAAGATTCACATCTGGGCGATTTTATCGAGGATACCACCCTCGAGCTGCCGTTGGATTCTGCCACCTCTGAAAGCCTGCGTTCTGCAACGCACGACGTTCTGGCTGGCCTGACCGCACGTGAAGCGAAGGTGCTGCGTATGCGTTTTGGTATCGATATGAACACTGACCACACGCTGGAAGAAGTGGGCAAACAGTTCGACGTTACCCGTGAGCGTATTCGTCAGATCGAAGCCAAAGCGTTGCGTAAACTGCGCCACCCAAGCCGTTCAGAAGTGCTGCGCAGCTTCTTGGATGACTAATGTTCGCTGATACGATCTGAAACCCCGGCCTCTGCTGTAATGCCGGTCAGTTAAGCGCAAAGCTGCATAATTATGCAGCAGGTGCTAAACCTCTCCCTGTGGGAGAGGGCCGGGGTGAGGGGCTTTAGTTCAGCGATCTTCCCCTAACCCTCTCCCCAAGGGAGAGGGAACTGGTTAGCCTTAACTGACAAGCATTAGGCCTCTGCTGGGGTTTTTTATTGCCCTTATTTCAGCGCCAGAAACAGTTCACGATAGCTCTCCACCAACTGCTCCAGCGTGGCCCGGTTCAACCCGCTCGGGTTAGGCAGCACCCACACCTCGGTTTTATCGATCATCATCTCCTGACGCCCCCAGGGCACCTGGCGGATACCAAACGCACTGCCGAATGCCTGTTTGCCGAGGATCGCCAGCGCCTGCGGCTGGCATTGCAGGATTTTTTCTTTTAATGCATCACCACCCGCACGCAACTCATCACGAGCCAGTTCGCTGGCAGCCACCGTCGGGCGTGCCACCAGGGCAGTAATACCGCAACCGTTCTCTTGCAATTGCTGCCACTGTTCAGGTGCTAGTTGGTGCTTAGTGAAACCAGCCTGGTGAATCACCTTCCAGAAGCGGTTACTGCCATTGGCGAAGGGATAGCCCCGATGGGCAGAAGAAAGACCAGGATTGATGCCGCAGAACACGGCCTGTAGGTTGGGTGCCAAGAGTTCCATGAGTATCGGGAGTCCGTTAAAGGGATTTACAGCGGTTATCGCAAAATCTACCTGCAATTACAACAGGCTAGAACTGAGCATAAAAGCAACATATGATTTGAAGGCAGTAGACCTGCGTCCCATGATTACCGTATAATCACGCCGCTTGGCCCCTTAGCTCAGTGGTTAGAGCAGGCGACTCATAATCGCTTGGTCGCTGGTTCAAACCCAGCAGGGGCCACCAAATTTTATCTTTAAAATCATATGATTAAGCCACCTCCTAGCAGGTGGCTTTTTTATTCATAAGCATCAGTGGCAGCAAAATGGCAGCAGATTTATCGCCAAACCCCGCAATCAAGGTAGTTTTGCCTTGTGGAAAAATGGCATATTCGTTACCAGCGCCCACAAAAAAACTAGGCTGTGTCCCTCAATTACATATTCGTCGTAAAAACAGCCGGATACAGCCCAGTTGAACCATCGACAGGTAGTTCCTCGCTGTTTTTTCATAACGCGTTGCTATGCGGCGGTTTTCTTTCAGTAAACCAAAGCTTCTTTCTACAACATTGCGCTTACGATAAGTCTCTTTATCAAATCGGGTTCGTCCATCTGTACTGGCCTTTTCATTCGATTTATGCGGAATAACGACCTTGATACCACTCCGCTTTAACTCACTACGTAATGCCTTGTTTGAATAGGCTTTATCAGCGAGAACGGCCTTGCCTCGGCGCTTCATAAAACCATTTTTTCTCAGAACGCCGATGCCATCTAACAGCCGTAGCGCAAACTGACTTTCATGAGCTTGACCCGCACTCAGCGCGATATTTAAGGGAAACCCGTTTCCGTCTGTTGCCAGATGGATTTTGGTGCCATAACCGCCTCGTGAGCGACCCAAGCCATGATCACGGGTGATATCGGGATGTTTTTTTGGGCACCGGCAGCACAACGCATTGCACGAATATTGCTACCATCCAGAGAGATAGCAGACCAGTCGAGCAACTTATGTTCATCAAGAATGGAAAGTAACTTATTGAATATAGAGTTAATGATGCCTTTTTTGCCCACCGGTTGAAACGGTTGTAGACGGTTTTCCATGACCCATAGCGTTCGGGTAAATCACGCCAGGGAGCCCCAGAGCACAGAACCCAAAACATGCCATTGATGACTTTACGGTGTTCAATATAGGGATGCCCAGGGCGCTGAGAGCGTTCTGGAGGTAATAATGGCAGGATAAGTGCCCATGCAGCATCAGGAAAACCGTAGCGAGCCATAGCGATAACTGTCTGAAAATTAGGTGATCAGCATACCATTTTTAATTGAGGGACACAGCCTAGTGTTATTACTACCTATACAGCGACGCGATTTTTACCCAAATGCAGCCAACACAGCTAAAATTCGAGATATGAAGAGCGCTCCAGTGTAAAAAACCATTAATACTCATTTTTCAGTGTTTTATTTTTATCGAATTTTAATTTCAATCTTAAAGCCCCTCTGCTCTTCACTGAATTTTTATTTCCATAGATGACTAATATCAACACTAAATTAGATTTATATTCTTATTTTAATAAATTATTTAGTGTTTTATTCTGATTTATTATTTACCGCGACTGTCGGATTACTTTAGAACCCACTTCTATAGAATGTGCAGCAAATCAGTAGTGCTCATGAATCTGTTTATTCGAGGTTGTAGATTTCATTGCTCGCAAATGGAATGTAGTTTTATTTCATGCTTCGCTCTGATATGGGTGACTAGGTCTTCTCGAGAATTACCGCCCTACTTTGTTAATAATAGAAAATTTGATTTCCCGCCTATCAAATAGGTGAGAAATAAAAAACGCCCTTCTGGGCTTTAATATAAAAGCATCGTTACGGAACAATGAGCTTCATGGGGAAGTTCGGCCGGGAATGCTTTCTCTATACGAAAAAGGTAATAACGTGATGTTGAATCAAATGCAAAAAACTGTTTGTGCCCTGGCCGTACTGGCAACCACTTCTCTGCCTGCCCTGGCAGAGAGCATCGATGTCAAGGTGATTGGCACCATCAGCCCAACCGCCTGCACCCCAACGCTGTCCGGTGGCGCAACCATCGACTACGGCACCATCAGAAGTGTCAACCTGAATACCGATACCGTTACCGTATTGCCGACAAAAGAGCTGGACTTTGCTATCACCTGTGATGCCCCAGCCAAGATTGCCGTACATGCTATCAACGGTCGCCCAAATACCATGGCGGATGTGACTGAAAACGCCGTCGG
This sequence comes from Serratia sp. YWN4, assembly GCF_055790845.1. NCBI lineage: Bacteria > Pseudomonadati > Pseudomonadota > Gammaproteobacteria > Enterobacterales > Yersiniaceae > Serratia > Serratia sp. YWN4. The sequence goes on along the minus strand of NZ_CM147696.1, from coordinate 744,665 downwards.
CGGCACTTTCGCCCCTGCCACACTTTTTGGTGCAACGGGCATTCCTGCTGTTGGTCTGGGATTAGATGGCGAAGCCAAGATTGGGGGTTACGCTCTGCGCCTGCCTGGCAATGCAGCGATGGCGGACGGTGCTGTCGTTGACAGCATTATCTCAACCAATGCTGGCGTAGGCTGGAGCAAATCTGGCGGCAGTGTGTATCAGAATGGTGCCGATAATCTGCTGTCCTGGGCTACCGTTGGCCAACTGTCGCCAATCGCCTTTACCACCCTGGTCAGTAAGTTGGAAGTTCAGGCGTATATCGCCAAGGCTTCTGAACTGGATCTCACCAAGCCTATCGCTTTAGATGGTTTAACCACGCTTGAACTGGTTTATCTGTAATAGTTAACACTGGTCGGCCATTATTCCGATTGTTGCCCCGCCCTCTGGCCTGTCTTTCATACACAAATCCCTCGATTTTCATCGAGGGATTTTTTTTTGAATCTTTGTCTGCATTGCCGATCTTAATATCAAATAAACAATTGAGATAAAGTATGGTGTTTTTAACGGATGCAGAGCTATGGGCAAAAGACACTTTTTCACGCGCGGAACTGGGGGATAGTCGGAGAACTAAGCGACTGATTAGTATCACCTCTTCCCTTGCTAATCACATAGGGCAATCACTTGTGCAATCACTGAAAACGCCAGCGGATATTGAAGCGGCTTATCGTTTCACCCGTAACCCGTCTATTGAGGCTAAAGCGATTTCTGCTGCCGGTTTTGCGGCGACGGCAGAGCAAGCTAAATCTTATGATTGTTTGCTTGCATTAGAAGATACAACCTCACTGGACTTTACTCACCGGACAGTCAGAGATGAAATGGGTTACACCACCTCAAGAAAAAGTGCCAAAGGCATGCATGCCCATTCTGTGTTGCTTTTTGCCCCCAGAGAAGAACATGTCGTTGGTCTAATTGAACAAGAGCGTTGGACGAGGGACATCAATCTTTATGGAAAAAAAGCTCAACGAGCTTGCCGGGCTTATGCAGATAAGGAAAGTTATAAGTGGGAAAGCGCCTCCCAAGCGATGGAACAACGATTAGGCTCTGCTGAGATGGAAAAGGTTATCTCAGTCTGTGATCGTGAAGCCGATATTATCGAGTACCTGACGTATAAAACAGGTAACCATCAGCGCTTTATCGTTCGTTCTATGCAAAGCCGTTGTATAGAAGAAAGTTCGGACAAGCTTTATCAATTTAGCAGCGGCTTACAGTCAGCAGAGCAAAGGAAGGTTCAAGTAAAACAAAGAGGGGGGCGTAAAGCACGTGAGGCTATTTGCGATGTGCGCTATGCGAAGGTGACCGTCAAAATACCCGCCAATAAACAGGGTCAATCGGTACCGCTGTATTATGTTGGTTGCCAGGAAAGTGGGGATGACAGAGGGCTGAACTGGCATATTTTAACGTCAGAACCGATAAACAGTCCGGGGGATGCACAACGTGTTCTGGATTATTATGAAAAGCGCTGGCTGATTGAGGAGTTCCATAAGGCCTGGAAAAGTGGAGGGACACAGGTAGAAGCCTTGCGAATGCAAAGTAAGGACAATTTGGAGAAGATGGTCGTCATCTTGGCGTTTATTGCCGTACGGGTTCACCAATTACGCTATCTGGGCCTCAACAGAGAAGAAGCGGAAAAGCAAAGTTGTGAGACGCTCCTCAGTCCGTTGGCGTGGAAGTTACTGTGGTCAAAACAAGAGAAGAAACCCCTGCCAAGAAATGTACCAAGTGTTTACTGGGCTTACATAAATCTGGGAAAGCTAGCGGGCTGGTATGACTCGAAACGCAATGGTCGTGTTGGGTGGGAAAGATTATGGGAAGGATGGTTCATGTTGCAAACCATCCTTGAAGGTTACCTGTTAGCCAAGTCTTTTGACCTGTGAAAAGTGATCAAGAGACAGGCCCTCTGGCGGGGCTTTTGCTTTTAGATGTTGCGGCAAACACCCTGTCTTCAACATCTCATTTAAATCGAGCGATAATCTAATGGTCAACGACAATGCGCTTGGCCGTAGGCCGAACTGCATCTTGATTCAGGTGAAAAACGCGTCGATTTGGCGTTGCCGCCACAGGCAATAGCAGCAGAAAAATTATGTCAGCAAATGGGCTACTAAAGATCAACTTTCCAAAACTTACACCATTGTGAACTCGGCAAGAGATAAGATCCTGACAGTAAAGTGCTCAACAGTATCTTATTTCAAAATAGCCTCTATCTTTTTTGGCTGTAAAACCATCACCACCGCAACCCGTATTGATATTACTGTAGAAGGGAAGCGCGTTTCTCGTGCAGAGTGCCGTGGGTTTAATAACCTGGTTATGCCTATTTATTGTGATAATACCGCGTTATAGACACAGAATAAGCTAATGCTCTGTAATGTGGCTGAGCTAACCAAGTGCAGCCAACATAGGTGAAAATCGAGATATGAAGATCAATTCAGTGTAAAAAACTATTATTATTAATTTTTCAGTGTTTTATTTTTATCAAATTTTGATTTCAATCTTAAAGCAGCCTTGGTTCTTCACTGATCTTTTATCTCGAATGAATCATAAAAAAAACGCATAAATAGATTTATATTCTTATTTCAATTAATTATACAGTTTTTTATTCTGACAAATCACTTACCACGACTGTCAGATTACTTTAGAACCCAATTCTATAGAATGTGCAGCAAATCAGTAGTGCTCATGAACCTGTTTATTCGAGGTTGTAGATTTCATTGCTCGCAAATGGAATGTGGCTTTATTTCATGCCTCGCTCTGATATGAGTGGTTAAGTTTTCTCAAGAGCTATCACCCTACTATTACTAATAATAGAAAACTTGACTTCCTGCCTATTAAATAGTCAGGGAATAAAAATCGCCCTTCTGGGCTTTAATATAAAAGCATCGTTACGGAACAATGAGCTTCATGGGGAAGTTCGGCCGGGAATGCTTTCTCTACACGAAAAGGTAATAACGTGATGTTGAATCAAATGCAAAAAACTGTTTGTGCCCTGGCCGTACTGGCAACCACTTCTCTGCCTGCCCTGGCAGAGAGCATCGATGTCAAGGTGATTGGCACCATCAGCCCAACCGCCTGCACCCCAACGCTGTCTGGCGGCGCAACCATCGACTACGGCACCATCAGAAGTGTCAACCTGAATACCGATACCGTTACCGTATTGCCGGCAAAAGAGCTGGACTTTGCTATCACCTGTGATGCCCCAGCCAAGATTGCCGTACATGCTATCAATGGTCGCCCAAATACCATGGCGGATGTGACTGAAAACGCCGTTGGCGGCACTGTCGCCCCTGCCGCCCTCTTTGGTTCAACGGGCATTCCTGGGGTTGGTCTGGGGTTAGATGGCGAAGCCAAGATTGGGGGTTACGCTCTGCGCCTGCCTGGCAATGCAGCGATGGCGGACGGTGTTGCCGTTGACAGCATTATCTCAACCAATGCTGGCGTAGGCTGGAGCAAATCTGGCGGCAGTGTGTATCAGAATGGTGCCGATAATCTGCTGTCCTGGGCTACCGTTGGCCAACTGTCGCCAATCGCCTTTACCACCCTGGTCAGTAAGTTGGAAGTTCAGGCGTATATCGCCAAGGCTTCTGAACTGGATCTCACCAAGCCTATCGCTTTAGATGGTTTAACCACGCTTGAATTAGTTTATCTGTAATACTTAATCACAGGTCGGCCATTATTCCGATTGTTGCCCCGCCCGCTGGCGGGGCTTTTGGAGGTTGCGGCAAACACCCTGTCTGCAACATCTTATTTAAATCGAGCGGTAATCTATCATGACAAATTCTTCCCCGTTTAAAGCTGCAACCTCTGCCCTGTTGTTATTGTTGTCTGCCCATAGCCATGCCACCGGCATGGTACCTGACAGTTCGGTCGTGATTGTCGAGCAAGAAGATGGTGAGGGTGCCATTAACGTCAAAAACACGGATGCTTTCCCTACGCTGCTAATCACCAGACTGGAAAATATCAAAGACGACACAGAAAACCTATTGACCATCACGCCGCCCGCAGCGCGGGTTGAACCCGGCAAAAGCCAGCGAGTACGTTTTATCCTGACCGACAAAACACCGCTGAAAACCGAACGGCTGAAACGCGTTATCTTTGAAGGCATACCACCGCAGCAAAAGGGCAAAAATGAAGTGCGTATGACCGTGCGTCAGAATCTGCCAGTAATTATCCGCCCGGCCGGGTTGGCAAAAGAGCTTGCGCCCTGGAAGTTGCTGACCTGGAAAAAGAATGGCAACAACCTCACCGTCAGCAATACTTCACCCTATGTAGTCCGCTTGGGGCAGAGGCTCCAGACCCTGCCAGATAATACCACCTGGACGCTACCTAACAGTTACGTGCTGCCAGGCCAAACGCTGACAGTGACGCCAGACGGGAATAAAACGGCGGGCACTGCTACGCAGGTGCGTATTTCTCCGGCAACAACATGGGGTTATACCGTCAACAGCTATGATGCTCAACTAGCCCAATAACAGGAGATGGCAGTGCAAGACATGCATCACCACATTGCCAGGCTAGGATTGGCGCGTTCAACATTGTCTCTGGCTTTGTTGAGCGCGTTATCGATCTCGCTACCCGCCTTCTCCACTGAGCCAACTCATATTGAGTTTGATTCTCAGGCGTTACAGGCGCGAGGCATCGATCCCAAATTGGCTGAAACGTTTCGCCAGGCACCACATTTTATGCCCGGTGAATCAACCGTTAGGTTAACGGTCAACGGCAATTCGCTTGGCAAGGTCAAAGCACGTTTTGATGCCGATGGCAATCTGTGTGCCGACAAGGATTTTCAACAAAAAGCGGGGCTGATTGCTCCGCCTGGATTTAAAGACGATAACGCCTGTTTTGATCTGAAGGCCGCTTGGCCACAAGCCGAACTGCATCTTGACCCAGGTGAAGAACGCGTCGACTTGGTGTTACCGCCACAGGCAATAGCAGCACCAGGCACAGCAAATGCCAACTGGAACCACGGCGGCATGGCTGGCCTGCTCAACTATGATGCACAATACATGGACTCGGCGGGCAGTGCGGCAGGAGTCAATTTCAGCCAGTTGAATACCGAGGCTGGATTTAACGCCAACGACTGGCTTGTTCGTAGCCGCCAGACAGTTACCCGTTTTAATGGTGAAAATCAGATACGCCATCAGGCAGCCTATGCCCAGCGTTCGTTTGTCGGCATCAAGAAGGTGCTGCAAGCTGGCCAGGTCAGTTTATCCAACTCCATGTTTGGTACGGGCCAGGTGTTAGGCTTTCAAATGTTTCCAGAGCTGGCATTGCAGGGCAACCGTGGTGGAGCTGGTCTGGTAGAAGGGATTGCGGATAGCCAATCGGTAGTGGAAGTACGCCAGTCCGGCGTGCTGGTTCACAGCACCACGGTGCCAAGTGGCCCCTTCCGGTTACAGGGCTTTTCGCTGCTTAACGTCCGTTCAGACCTGGAAGTGACCGTTACCGGCAGCAACGGCGAGAAACGCCAGTTCACCGTACCCGCGTCTACATTTTTGCTGAACGGCACAGCGGTTGCACCGGGAGTATCGTTTGGCATGGGGAAACTCGATCAACAAGGCAGTAGCGAAGCCCCGCTGCTCGGCACAATTGCCGACGGCTGGATATTAACACCGCAGACCACACTCAACGCCGGGCTATTGGGTTCCAGCCCGTATCGTGCAGGGGCTGTCGGGTTAGACAGCCAACTGTTTAAGGGCACACTGTTTTCATTACAAGCTACCGGGGCTCAAGATACCCGGCACAGTAAACATGGGGCCTCCGTTGCCAGCTCATTGAGCCACAATTTGACTGAACGTTTCAGTATTAACGCCAATGCGTTACAGCAAACCTCCGGCTACCGTGAACTGAGCGATGCCTTGCGGGCAGACGAACAGGATCTGGGCGGCCGCAGCCGCAACCAGATTGGTGGTGGCGTCAGTTGGGCCGAGGAACATATCGGCAACCTGTCGCTTTCCTGGGCGCGCAGTAACACCTTTGATGGAGATAAGACCGACTACCTGCGCGGGGGCTGGAGTAAGCAATTCGGCCGTATTTATGTCGGAGCCAGCTTGGAACACAGTACTGGAACCCATACCCTGGCGGCGGAAAATCGCGCCTATCTGACGGTGAATATTCCCTTCAGTAATGGTCGCAGCATCAGCAGTTACCTCAACAACAGCAGTCATGGCAGCCGTGCCGGGGTGCGCTATAGCGATCGCTCCAGCCAGGATCGGGGCTGGAGCCTATCCAGTGAGCGCGATTTCAGGCAGCAGAATACCTCCATTACTGCCAGCCTGGATCAGGTGACACCTATCAGCCAGCTCAACGGCAGTGTCAACCGGAATTCTGACAATGATACAACCTGGATGGTTCACGCGGCGGGAGGCGTTGTGGTACACGATAAAGGAGTGACACTCTCACCGTACCGTGTCAGCGACACATTCGGTATCGCTAAGGTAGGTGATGAAGGCGGCGTTCGGCTGGAAACTCCGGCAGGCCCAACCTGGACAGACAGCCGCGGTTATGCGGTTATCCCCTCGCTTAATGGCTATAAGCGCTCTGCTATCCAGCTAGATACCCGTAGCCTGGGGAAAAACGTCGATATTGGCAACGCCTTGCAGGAAACCGATGCGGCGCGCGGTTCAGTAAGCCGCATCAATTTTGATGTGGTGCGCACCCGCCGGGTGATGGTGGATGTAAAAGATGCTCAAGGTAACCTGCTACCGTACGGCGTCAGCATATTTGATGCCAAAGGCAACTTTGTCACCGTGGTGGGTGAAAAGGGCAGCGTATTTATTCCAGATGCCGCTGACCTTGGCCAACTGGAAGTGCAGTCTTCCGGCAAAGCATTCTGCCATTTCAGCCTCTCATTGCCGGAGAAGGCCAAAACAGAGGGGCTGTATGAAACCACTCACGCCATCTGTCGCTAAAGGAAATGTCATTCAGGCGAGCGTGCTTAGTTGGCAAAAGAGCCGGAACGTGGATAACGGAATCGGATACACGGCGATCGGCAGCAATGGCAATAGTTGCATCGGTATGAACCATCGCCGCTCCCCACAGTCAGTACGATAAAAATCACGTCAGCGTCGTTGCATTGGCAGTTCACGCTGACAAACATCAGCTCGAATAAAAGGATGAATGCAGAAAGATTGCACTGCTAGCCAGAGTAATGACAAAAACAGTCAAGTTCGAGACTCACTAAGTCTGCGCGGTGTTGCAGACTTAAAGCCGATAAAGGAAGTAAAAGGCGCGAGTCAGCGTAATTGCGTAGGAATTTGCGGTACTAAGAAACCGGAGATAGGGCCGCAACCTACCTGTCAGAGTCCACACACTGAAAGCGATTGCAAACAGGATGCATCCATACAGACATAATGAAAAGATCCTTTCAAATATTGACCGCTTTGTTGAGCCTGTCGGCAGGCTTTGCGCTTGCCTTTCCTGAAATGCCCTCCAACCTGCCAATGGACAACCGCTGTAACCTGTCGGTCAGCACACCCGTGGTGGATTATGGCAATCAGTCACGTGGGCAGTTAGAGGAGCGCGCAGGCGGCCAGGTGTTAAGCCCAGGCAAACGTGTGCTGACGCTCAACGTGGTTTGCCCCTATAGCCAATCCATGCTGCTGGTGTTGCACGGCGAGCGTACCGCTAGCGGCGATGCGCGTTATGGCGATGGGGGTCAGGTGCTTGTCCGCCTGTTTGAGGCGCAATTGGACGGCCAAAACGTTCAGGTTGCCAAGACTACACCAAACGGTATTTTGGTCGGTTCCCCAGGGGAAAGCCTGCAACTCCAGCCAGGCAACAATTTTGCTGCCGTGCAAAATGGTCAGTTGGCTAAAGGGAAAAGCCTGAACGCCCGCTTGGAAATTGAAGCGGTGCTCCCCCAAAATGCAGCCCGGGTTTCCGCACGCCAAACCAATGAATCCACCCTGACGCTGGAGTTGATAAACTGATGCCCTGAAACCATAAATAAAAGCACATGGCTAAGAGCGTTAGAATCACTGTAGGGGAATCACATTAAAGTGAACCGCGTTGTGAAACTGAAAGGCAGTACCGTTTTGATCAAGAGTGGCACCCGCGGGCGCAAGCAGGAAAAATCGCCAATCTGGTCATTCGGCACAGGGAAGTGAACTGCCTAAAAGACGCCCAATCATTAATCAGGCGTTTAACCGGAAATGAACGCCGAAGATAAGACTGTAAACGAGATTGTGGTGCAACACCCGAAGCTGTTCCTGTGATTGTTTCAGCCCAATATCGCGTAACAACTGCGAAGAACCCTGCGGTCTCACTCGCAGTTCTGTCCTGAGAGAATTTGTATAGTCTGTAACATTTTGGCATCACTTTGCGCTCCAAGCTTTCGCATAGCACTACGCTTATAGTGACTAATCGTTTTCACACTTCGAGAGGCCAGCTTACTGATCTCTTGGGGACCTTTGCCCTTCAAAACGGCGCTAATTACCTTCATTTCTTTATGACTCAAACGAGAAAGGCCAGTGATGGCATTCTTTCCCAGATGTGGCAGTTGTTCTTTGATCTTCTGACTACATATTTTCTCATTCTTCCCTTGCAATATTCGCATCATGGCCCTTTTCATTTCATCCAGGCTATCATCACAAGAAACAAGTGCATCCATCCCCATATTGACCAAAAACTCCAATACTTTCTTATTTTTTGCCTGAGTAACGACAACAATTTTGACATTAGGGTTTAATTTTTTTACTTTTTCCAATGAAAAAAAACCATTAAGTGAATCATTGCATGTGCCAAATAACCCGGTAATCAGTACATCGACATGATTCTCTAAAAAGATATCTTTAAAATCATAGTCCTGAGATGAATAATTGGAAACATGCAATGAGGTAGGAAGCGTATTTAAGAGCATTTCAATGCCCAACATGGTTAATGGACAACCGTCAATAAGCACTATATTTTGGCTAGTGCTTATTGACGGTGTGTTTTTTAATTGGAAGAACGAGCATTCGCCTTCAATAAATGGCTGGTTGATTTTCATAGTATTGTACATGTTGGTAATATCCACAGTAAATATCAGCCTAGGTGCTGATTTTAGTTAAAAGAATGCCGCTGTAATGAGTTATCCACATTACAGATGTGTAGTGACTTTACTTTCAATTAGTTCAAATCTGGCTTAACTCATTTCTACTGACAGTATCCGTGATGTCGGTGAACTATCATCATAGTAAATAGGCATCACCAATCTGCTGTTAACCGAAAAACCTCGACGTTCTACACGAAAAAACAGCTCTTCTCTCAAACCGCTCTCATGTAATTTTAACCTTAGATCTCGTGATACCTGCCACAAGCGATGTGAAGAAGCCTGTAAGTTATTGGCTTCCCATACATTAGACATAAGTTCATCATCCGTAATATGGTCTCTATCTGAATTACTCAGTAAATAAGCCAATAAATTTGCCATTGTTGGTCTAATCTGTACTCGATTAAAATTACTTTTGCTAAAATTAATCAAAACATTGTCTTGTAGATAGAATAAAATATCACCTCCCAACGTATAACCACACAACCGTAGGGTTGATTGACTTCCATGAACCATAAATTGAGCCTCCAAAATATAATTTAGATATTAAGGCATAGAGTGTTTATTACAACCCATTTGCCATATAGGCCAATTCATCAATATAGAATGCTTTTTTACTCATTAAATCCAGGTTGTTTCACTGTTTTCACCCGAAATACTCTGCATTATGATTCATAAAAAATTAACTCTTAACGTAAAGTCAGACCGTCTTCTTTATATTTTCCATAATTTTTTTCCTCTATTTTTTGACAATATATTAGATATATATAATACCCCAAAAGAGGTATCATTCATGAATAATATCGTTACCTCCTCAACAGTGATGTCATTAATTTTCCTCCACCAAGCCATTAATCGCAATACTATACTTTTTTAATTTGATTTTATAGAATATAAAACCAAAAAATAATTAAAATACAGAATTAAAAACCACATTAGATATAAATTGCATTTTCAAGATCATCGTTTATAGTCAAATTAAAGACCACTCAGCTAGCGTGATGCTCTGTAAAGGACATCGAATGGACTACCTATTAGATCACAGCATGCTTTATCATCCCGACGATGGGACCCTCCATCTTTTGGAAACTGGCGCGGAAGATATCATAACGCTGACGCCAGTGTTGAACCGTATTCTGCTATTATTAATTGCCAAACAAGGGCAACTTATCACCAAAGAAGAGTTTTTAATCAAGGTCTGGGACAATTATGGCAGAGCCGGATCATCACATACGTTGAACCAGTACCTGAGTACATTACGAGGGATCTTCTCTAAATACTTGGACAAAAAAGGGATCATTACAGTCCCCAGACAAGGATATATGCTGTCTCTGGATATTATTATCGCTACGATCGACAATCAGCCTGAACCAACTGGCCCGCTGCAAAATGACTCCGCCCCTCAAATTCCCACAGAAACCCCAGAGCCAGTAATGGAATCAGTAATAGAAAGGCCAGAAGCACAGGAAACCCAGTGGGGCAACGTAATAAAATACTCTGTTTTTTACACTCTTCTCCTGTCCATTGCCATCACATTGGCGTTGTGGCTAACGACACATTTTTACTCCATGCCCAAGGTAGACACTTTTCCTTTAGGCATGGTAGGACAATGCCCAGTGTTCTCTTTTTCAGAAAGCAAAGATGAACAGTGGAAAAAGGATGCCATGGAAATGGTTAACCACCATATTAATGCGTATAAACTTACTTGCGCTGACCACGTCAATTTTTATTTTTATAGCAGTGAAAATGGCATCAAAAAAGAAAAAGGCAGTTACACTATGTTAAGCAGGTGTGTGCGGGCTGATGCCGTCAATGATGAATGTGTCACAACCAGAATAAGCTGGTGATTCTATGAAAAACAGCAAACATCTCCATTTCGTCTGCATTTTGATCATCTCTCTACTCGCACTGGGGACATATCTCCTCATGCGCCCCAAATATCGCATCAATGATATGTTATGTAAAACCACCCTCAGTTTCGATATGAATAAAAAATATGATGATTTTAATTACAGGATAGTTTATCGCCTACGCTATACTTCAGATGGCAAAGGATATAATCATATTCGTGGAGTGATTATGAAGAATGGCGAGAAATATATTATTGCCAGAACGTTGGACTTCACTTATCAGCCCAGAGATGCCAACCACGACTATGAAGCCAAAATGGGTAAAATGAGCAAAACCGGGCAGGATAACCTCCCTGACGCCTTGGCATCGCATTATCTTTCCTACACTTTGCCTGGGAGCTATACTTTTTTCAGAATAGACATGATTGATGCCCGTCGGGCATTAGTCTCTATCCCTCAAGGGGCGATCTTTGTCTGTAGTATCTAAGCTATACCTCTTTCACCATTATTAATGTACGCCCTCTTTGGGAAAGGACGCCCATCACTGCATTACATTTTACTCATTCGTAATATTACTCTTTTTGGTGAAGATCATCTTGTCTATGATCTTCACCCAACCTTCATCCACGCTAATCGTATCGCTGTAGCTGCCTGCCACCGGTGTCGTCTACCACCGCTGAAACTCCCCCTTCAGATCAGTACAAGCGAGCGCGAATTATGTGAGACTACGTTTCGCAACCATACGAACCAGGTATCAAAAATGCATGAAGCTAAAGCAAGTTTTTTGCATAGAAGGGGCAATTACTGCCTGCCACATCTAACTGTAATCTGAGCAGTAAAAATCAACAATAACTCAAAATAAAATATCGCTATAGATATTAAAAAAGAATTAAACTCTTAGTATATTCACAGCCAGAACCCTAAGTTTATTCTTAATTTTACAGTTAAAAATCCTAGTTATTTTGAAAAACAATAAAAAAATCCTGACCCATTGTTTTTTTTGGTTCTTTAGCTTTAATAGACTGTTCTTTTAATCGCTAGATCTCATGCCTTGATACAAATACTCTACTGAAGATAGAATTCATCCCGAATTGCATTATATTACTCATTAAATGGGAAAGATGATGCATTTATTATGACGGATGGATTTTTATAAACAGCGCTAAATGTCTGTAGGATCACCTGCACATTTAGTTAAATTTCTTATGGAGCGGTAATCAATGAAACTGAACAAAATCATGATGGCAACTGTGTTGGCAATGGGCGTATCTTCTTCGGTATTCGCAGCTGATCAGGGGCACGGTAAAATTACTTTCACAGGCTCAATCATTGATGCACCTTGTTCAATCAAGCCTCAAAGCGTTGACCAGACTGTAGACTTGGGCCAAGCATCTAATGCTTCCTTGCTGAATGCCGGTAAGTCTCAACCACGTAATTTCACAATCGACCTGGAAAATTGTGTATTCACTGGCCCTGCTGCGACAAATAAAGTCAATGTAACCTTCACCGGGATGGAGTCTGCTGCTGGCAATGGCCTGCTGGGTATTACCGGTACTGCGACCGGGGCAAGCGTAGCCATTACTGATGGTACTGGTCAGGTTATTAAGTTGGGCACTCCTACCAAGGCGCAAGCACTGCAAAACGGCGCTAACACCATGAGCTTCTCTGCCTACCTGCAAGGTGATGGCGCATCTGCAACTATCACTGAAGGTTCTTTCCAGACTGTAGCCGACTTCACCATGGCTTATAACTAATATCTGTCTGTTTTATATTGGTTTGCTTATCTTTTCTGCATGCGGGCCATTCCGCATGCATTTTTTAATTACAAACCAGAAAAGGGAATAGTCATTATGCGAGGTATTAAACCGTATTCAATAGTGTCTTTTTGCATATTCTCCATATTCTCCCCGTCCTCCTACGCATTGAATAGTGTGCTGGGGTGGGGAAAGGTCAATATGCAAGGAGCCATTATTGATGCAACCTGCACTATTTCTGTAAAGAACGAAGATCAAACTATTGATATGGAAGTGAACTCTATTAGAGATGTTGCTCGTGATGGATATGGGCACAGCACGTCATTCGCAATTAAATTGGTCAACTGTGTTTTGGATCGAGCTGATAATAATTCGCCAGGCTGGAAACACTTTCAGGTGACTTTTGATGGTATTGCAGAGGGTAATTCATTTGGTGTATTAGGGGATGTCTCTGGTATTGCGCTACAAATTACCGATAAGGCAGGGGTAATTGCCATGCCAGGAACGCCTTTACCACCACAGGATATTAAGCGTGGCGAGCGGCAATTGGACTACACCGCGAAATTGGTAGCGAACGCTCAATCATTTAAACCTGGAGAATATTCCACCGCGGTTCATTTTAAATTGGATTATTTCTGAGTGTTTAATGCGATTAACACATCCCTATTATAAGAGTGCATAAAGGATAAGGTCAGGATCATGGAGTTGTTGCCTACGTGGAAATTGGCTCGCCATCAGATATTGGGATTATATATTTCCTTGGCGTTGGGTATACCCCCAGCGGTGGTTTATGCCAGTGAAGTTATTGAGTTCAACACCAACATACTGGATGTCAACGATCGAAAAAATATTGATCTGAGCCAATTCTCACGTAGTGGCTACATTATGCCGGGGAGTTACGGCATGGTGGTGCATATCAACAAAGATGATTTGCCGGAACAGACTATCGCGTTTTACTCCTCCCCAGATGATCCGAAGAGCAGCCGCGCCTGTATTACCAGAGCGCTGGCAGAAAAGTTGGGATTGAAAGAGAAAGCCATACAGGATGTAACCTGGTGGCATGAAAGCGAATGCCTGGATGAGAGCAGCCTGCCAGGGATAGAAGTGCGTGGAGATTTGTCTACCTCATCACTTTATTTAAGCATTCCACAGGCTTACCTGGAATATACCTCGGAGAATTGGGATCCACCGGCCCGATGGGATGAAGGCATCCCCGGCCTGCTGCTTGACTATAACATCAACACCCGAACGCAAAAGAGCCAGCAGCAGGGCACTAACGGATACAACCTGAGCGCTAATGGGATAACAGGGGCTAACGTGGGTTCATGGCGCTTGCGTGCTGACTGGCAAGGAAACATTAATCATGAAACCGGTACAGGAACAGGGACTGAACGACAGTTTGACTGGAGCCGCTATTATGCTTATCGCGCCATCCCGGCATTGTTCGCGAAGTTGGCCGTAGGTGAGAATTTCCTGGATTCAAGCCTATTCGACAGCTTCCGTTTTACCGGGGCCAGCCTGGTCTCTGATGACAACATGCTGCCACCGAACCTGCGGGGTTACGCGCCAGAGGTGGTCGGTGTAGCGAAAACCAATGCCAAAGTCACTATTAGCCAGCAGGGGCGGGTGCTTTATGAGTCCCAGGTAGCGGCGGGTCCGTTCCGCATTCAGGACATTAGCGATGCGGTATCGGGAGAGCTAAACGTACGTGTAGAAGAACAGGATGGCAGTGTACAGGAATTCACCATGAATACTGCCAGCATCCCGTACCTTACGCGTCCGGGGTCGATACGCTTCAAGTTGGCTGCGGGTAAACCGTCAGATTGGCAACATCATTCACAGGGCCCGCTGTTTGGTACAGGCGAGTTTTCCTGGGGAGTGAGCAACGGCTGGTCACTGTACGGCGGTGCGCTCGCAGGAGGCGACTATAGTGCCCTGTCTCTGGGGACGGGCCGAGATCTGACTGTACTGGGAGCTCTGTCGTTTGACGTGACTCAGTCACGCGCCCGCCTGCCACAAGAAGGCACACTCAGTGGTGGTTCGTATCGCCTCAGTTATTCGAAGCGATTTGACGATTATGACAGCCAGGTCACCTTTGCAGGTTACCGTTTCTCGGAGCGGGACTTCATGAGCATGAGCAACTATCTGGATGCTCAGTCTAATGGCATGCGTACCGGTCGTCGCGGCAAGGAAATGTACACCATCAGCTTTAATCAGTTCATCCGGGATTGGGGCATAAACGCCTATCTCAACTATGGGCATGAAACCTATTGGGATCAACGAGCCAATAACCGTTATAGCTTGATGATGTCGCGTCCTTTCAATTTAGGTTCGTTGCGTAACTTGAACGTGTCGTTATCTGTCTTCAGCAATGAATTGAACGGCAACAAGGACAATGGCGGATATTTATCCTTGTCACTTCCCTGGGGGAACGGCAGTAGTGTGAGTTATAGCGGCTCGGTAGGCAGTAACGATACCAGCCACAGGATGAGTTACTACAACCGGGTCGATGAACACAGCAATTATCAACTGAGTGCAGGGGGGGGGCGTAACGGGGCCAACGCCAGCGGTTATTACAACTATGAGGGCGAAGCGACACAAATCAACGCCAACACCAGTTATCAGAACAAGAGTTACAGTGCATTCGGCCTGGGTCTGCAAGGGGGAATGACGATGACGGCTAAAGGCGCGGCGCTGCATCGTATGCAGATGCAGGGTGGCACCCGAATGTTGGTAGACACTGGCGGAGTCGCCGATGTGCCAGTTCGTGGTTACGGTAGCACCTCCAGCACCAATGCCTGGGGTAAAGCGGTGATTGGTGACATGAATAACTACTACCGTAACCAGGCCAGTATCGATCTGGGTAAGCTGGGAGGAAGCGCAGAAGCGACTAAATCCGTGGTCCAGGCCACCCTGACTGAAGGTGCCATTGGTTATCGAGAGTTTGATGTGATCGCCGGGAAAAAAGCGATGGCTATCATCAAACTGGCTGACGGTAGTGAACCGCCATTTGGTGCAACAGTAATAAATGCACGCAGGCAGGAAGTCGGGATTGTTAATGACGATGGCAGCGCTTACCTCACCGGTATTAACGCGGGTGAGATCATGACGGTGCAATGGGGGGGAGCTGCACAATGTGAGCTTCGGCTTCCTTCACCTTTGCCCGCGAACATGTTGATGGACACCTTATTGCTGCCTTGTCATTTACCGACGGCAAATACAACAAAGCGTGATTCGCAATCTGCTGTATCAAGCTAATGACTGAGAAAGAAACACGCTAATGATGGCGATGTATTTTCTACCGAACAAATTTTTATAGGCCGCAAGGCCGGGAAGCAAACAGAATGTATGAGCGTAAATTAACCATGAAACAATCTGATAAGGTGGCAAAAAACCTGTTAAAAACCACCGTTAAATCAAGCGTATTCGCTATTTCCCTGCTAGGGGGGCTGGCGATCCAGCAGGCTCAGGCCGCGATCGCTCTGGATCGGACCCGGGTGGTTTTTGACGGCAGTCAGAACGCAGTAAGTCTGAATATCAGTAATCAGAACAAACAGCTGCCTTACCTGGCGCAGGGGTGGATTGAAGACGAAAATGGCAACAAGATCCAAAGCCCGCTGACCGTTTTGCCACCAGTGCAACGTCTGGAGCCTGGCAAACCGAGCCAGGTTAAGATCCAGGCACTGCCAGCGGCTAAAGCACTGCCACAGGATCGCGAAACGCTGTACTACTTCAACCTGCGG
This sequence comes from Serratia sp. YWN4, assembly GCF_055790845.1. NCBI lineage: Bacteria > Pseudomonadati > Pseudomonadota > Gammaproteobacteria > Enterobacterales > Yersiniaceae > Serratia > Serratia sp. YWN4. The sequence goes on along the minus strand of NZ_CM147696.1, from coordinate 728,256 downwards.
GAAATCCCCCCGAAGAGTGATAAAGCCAACACCTTGCAGCTTGCTCTGCAAACACGCATCAAGCTGTTTTATCGGCCTGCCGGGATTGCCATAGAAAGAAATGCGCCGCCACCACAAGAGAAAATCACCCTGAGCAAACAGGGGGATAACTATGTGGTAAATAACCCGACGCCTTACTACATCACCTTCGTCGATGCCAGCAACAAAAAGGGCGCTCCAGGGGTAAAAGAATTTGAACCGATGATGGTGCCACCAAAGGGAAGCATGCCACTGACGGTGGGGGCAGCAAGCATTGGAAACAGCCCGGTGTTGACCTATGTCAATGACTACGGTGGTCGGCCACAGTTGAGCTTTAGCTGTAGCGTCAGCGCGTGCAGCGTCGTGCCTGAGAAGAAAATAGCGTCTCGTCCAGTAGTGACAGAGCAATAATGGGTTTCACCAGAGTCGTCGCTACGGTGAGAGACAGGGAGAGTATTAATGACAATGAGCCGGAAAGCGAGTTACTTGCTGGCCTGCGTATTGACTGCATGGCCTCTAATAAGCACTGGCGTGGACATTTCCAGAGTGTCTGTCAAGGTCACTGTATTGGCAAGAGCGTCATGCACCATTAACGATCATCGGCCGATTGAGGTGGTTTTTGGTGATGTAATGACCACTCAGGTGAATGGTAATAACTACCGCATGCCGGTGAATTATACGTTGTTTTGTCCCGATGCCTCATACAATGCGGTGAAGTTACAGGTACAGGGCAACGGCGCCCCCTTCGACAATACGCTGTTGCAGACCGACAAAACGGGGTTAGCGATTGAATTGCAGTTGGAGGGGAGCAAGTTGGCCGTGAACAGCTGGGTTAACTTCACTTATCCAAACAAGCCAGTGCTGTGGGCGGTTCCAGTCAAACAAAGCGGTGCCACCCTGGCGGGCGGAGAGTTTACTGCCAGCGCCACCATGAAAGTGGACTACCAGTAACAGGAGCTGGACATGAAAATAACAACATTCCGCATCTTGTTGCTGATGAGCGGCTTTGTGGGAGGAGCGAGCACTGTGCAGGCAGAAGGCAATGTAGACATGGCCTTTCGTGGCACCTTGATTGAACCCCCGCCCTGCACCATCAATGATGGCAACCGGGTTGATGTGAACTTTGGTGAACGGGTAGGCATTAACAAGGTGGATGGGGTGAACTACCGTCAGGTGCTGAACTACCAGATATCCTGCCAGAACACCGGCAGTGGCAATTGGGCGTTGACCCTGAGTCTGAGCGGAGCAGCGGCTGGGTTCGACAATCAGGCGTTACTGACCAACAAAGAGAATCTAGGTATCCGGCTGTATCAGAATGACAAGCCGTTTACGCCGGGCAGTACGTTGGATATTGACCTGACCAACCCACCACGCCTGGAGGCGGTGCCAGTGAAAAATGAGGGTGCGACGTTGACGGAAGGGGCTTTTGAAGCCTGGGCTACCCTGCGCGCCGATTACCAATAAGGAGCCCGTGATGAAAGACAGATTGGGGACATGCCCTGACCGAGGCAACCTGCGAGCCTGGTTGACAACGCTGCTGGCACCGGTATTGGTTGCAGCACCTTTGGTTACCCTGGCAGCAGGCGGCAGTGAAAACAATATGTATCTGCATGGTGCCCTGGTGGCAGAACCTTGCGTTATTTCGCCGGGTAAAGAAGAGATCCAACTGGATTTTGGCACGATTATCGACAAGTACCTGTATCTGAATAAACGGACCCTGGGGCAGGCGTTTGAAATCTATTTAACGGGGTGCGATTTGACCCTGGGCAAGACAGTGAAGGCGACCTTTCTAGGGACAGAGAGTTCGGCATTACCGGGGTTGCTGGCGATGGATGCCGGCAGTGAGGCCAAAGGAATCGCCATCGGGCTAGAAACCCAGGAGGCTAAACCTCTGCCATTTAATAAAACCAGTGACAAGTTCCCTCTACAGGAAGGCAATAGCCGTATTGCGCTAAAGGCGTATGTTCAGGGGGAGCCAAATGCAATCGCCAGTCGGACCATCGAACCAGGGTGGTTCAGTGCGGCGGCGACGTTTAGCCTGGAATATGAATAGGGTTGGGGCCCCGAAATAGTAGAGAACCATCGAAATATTGCACTTGGCTTTATAAGCAAACTCGGATTCGGAAACTGTCAACGGCAAAACCGAACAGCAGGCGTGGGCAGAGGAAACTCGATGGATAAAATAGGTAGGGAGCATGCTGATAAAAGTATCTCCTGGCGTTAATTGTTAATCACTCGGGAGCCGGGAGCGCTGCTGTGAAAAAATTGTCCTACATTATTGGTTTACTTCTGTTGTTATATGCAGTCTCTTCGCATGCCACCCTTATTGTTACGAGTATTGAAGCCAGGGGTAATGAGTCATGCTACTTAAGTCCTTATGATGTTAGTTGCATAAAAGACTATAAAGTGACCTGGAAGAGAATACCTAGCCCTAATGACAACGACATCATGCCCCAGGATAAGATATTCTTCGGTCTCATGCATGAACACGACGGGAACAGTTTTTCTTGTGAATCCGATGGTAATGGGTTCTACCCAGGAGTAACAGGAACGATGTGCCTGCAAATGGTTGCAGGCAGCACTTGGAAGCAGGCTGAAGAGGCATGGATGTATTTTTATGGCCAGACAGGGCCTGGAATTACAGGCCACTATGGGGGCGGGGATGCGATCTCGCGGGAATGCGTGATGTTTGCCGCTATGGCCAGTCGGTCAGCGCCTATCGGGGCTCAAGTGAATAACGGCCAACTCGTATGCGTAGGCGCTCCTCCTACCCCTGACCCTCAGTGCTTTATTCAGAACAATGCGGATTTCAATTTCGAGGTTAGTTTGGGACAAAATACCGATGGTATGCAACAGACTGTGGCAACTAATATGATCTGTAATGTCCCGGCTAATGCCGTGCTAATAGATCCAACAGGAGGTAAAGGCAGAATCGAGCTAGGGTGGGGCTACGCTGATGTCAAAGTTAATGGGCAGACTTTACCCGCGAAGATAAGTACGAGCCAGTCATCACCTCTTGAGATCACCGCGACACTGCATGGCAATGCGACCGAAGCCGGTATTGTAGAAGGTAGCTTTATTCTCGCCGTTGGATATCAGTAACGCTGACACATATTCTCCTCCGAGGCGGCTCCTCTGATAACAGATGAGCGCCTCGCTTTAAATCCCTCCTCGTTTAAATCGTCCCTACCTGATAATTAATCTCTGTCAACGTGATGCGTTTCTGGAGCCTAAGGCCGGAAAGCGGCTGCTCACCTATTTATAAGTAGCGATCATAAGGATGTGAGTCGCCTTTGTTTTTGGTGTTTTAATCTTAAAATAAATTATAAATTAGTTTTTTATTTCATAAAAACCATAAAAAAACGTATAACGTTGTGAGTGAGGTTTTTTTAGGTAAAAATTAGTCACATCACTAACGGGGCATGGCAACTGAGTTCTGGCATTCCATTCCTGAGTAGTCAACGTTATCGGTCTAGTACAAGGTGAAATTTATGACTCATCAAAATCAATTAAACGTATGTGGTTTTACTTTGGGGGAGAACATTTTGTTTTATCCAAAAGGCAATGTATTGATGAACTTTAGTAAAAACAACCTTTGCCGAGTACAGATAAGGTCAACGATGGCGAACTTATTGAGCTATTTGCTGAGCAACTCAGACAGGAAATATATTCTTGATGACGAGATTATGTCCAACGTATGGGAGGTTAATAATTTACAAGCGTCTTCGCACCGTTTGTGGCAAGTAGCAAAAGACCTCAAGTCTAAATTGCAAGAGGTTGGTTTAGAAACCGAGCTATTTTCTCGTGCAGAGCGCCGTGGGTTTTCTGTTAACAATAATCTGGTTATGCCTATTTACTGTGATAATGCCGTTATCGGCGCTGAATAAGATAATACTCTGTAGTGTGACTGAGATAACCAAACGCAACCAACGCTAATGCAGCTTAAAGTATAAAGAGCATAAGTAGCCGTTAATAAAATCGCTATCTTTTGCCTTATACACACTATGAATAGAAATTTGACTTCTCACCTATTAAACAGGTGAGAAATAAAAAACGCCCTTCAGGGCTTTAATATAAAAGCATTGTTACGGAATAATGAACTTCATGGGGAAGTTCAGCCGGGAATGCTTTCTCTACTCGAAAAGGTAATTACGTGATGTTGAATCAAATGCAAAAAACTGTTTGTGCCTTGGCCGTACTCGCAACCACTTCTCTGCCTGCACTGGCAGAAAGCATCGATGTCAAAGTGATTGGCACCATCAGCCCAACCGCCTGCACCCCAACGCTGTCTGGCGGCGCAACCATCGACTACGGCACCATCAGAAGTGTCAACCTGAATACCGATACCGTTACCGTATTGCCGACAAAAGAGCTGGACTTTGCTATCACCTGTGATGCCCCAGCCAAGATTGCCGTACATGCTATCAACGGTCGCCCGAATACCATGGCGGATGTGACTGAAAACGCAACTGGCGGCACTGTCGCCCCTGCCACACTTTTTGGTTCAACGGGCACTCCTGGGGTTGGTCTGGGGTTAGATGGCGAAGCCAAGATTGGGGGTTACGCTCTGCGCCTGCCTGGCAATACAGCGATGGCGGACGGTGTTGCCGTTGACAGCATTATCTCAACCAATGCTGGCGTAGGCTGGAGCAAATCTGGCGGCAGTGTGTATCAGAATGGTGCCGATAATCTGCTGTCCTGGGCTACCGTTGGCCAACTGTCGCCAATCGCCTTTACCACCCTGGTCAGTAAGTTGGAAGTTCAGGCGTATATCGCCAAGGCTTCTGAACTGGATCTCACCAAGCCTATCGCTTTAGATGGTTTAACCACGTTTGAACTGGTTTATCTGTAATAGTTAACACCGGTCGGTCATTATTCCGATTGTTGCACCGCCCGCTGGCGGGGCTATTAGAAATCAGTTTATTAGAGGTTGCCGATTTTATTTCTCTCAAATTGAATGTGGCTTTAACCAATAATAGAAAACTTGACTTCTCACCTATTAAACAGGTGAGAAATAAAAACTGCCCTTCAGGGCTTTAATATAAAAGCATTATTACGGAACAATGAGCTTCATGGGGAGGTTCGGCCGGGAATGCTTTCTCTACTCGAAAAGGTAATTACGTGATGTTGAATCAAATGCAAAAAACTGTTTGTGCCCTGGCCGTACTGGCAACCATTTCTCTGCCTGCCATGGCAGAAAGCATCGATGTCAAGGTGATTGGCACCATCAGCCCAACCGCCTGCACCCCAACGCTGTCTGGCGGCGCAACCATCGACTACGGCACCATCAGAAGTGTCAACCTGAATACCGATACCGTTACCGTATTGCCGACAAAAGAGCTGGACTTTGCTATCACCTGTGATGCCCCAGCCAAGATTGCCGTACATGCTATCAACGGTCGCCCGAATACCATGGCGGATGTGACTGAAAACGCAACTGGCGGCACTGTCGCCCCTGCCACCCTTTTTGGTTCAACGGGCACTCCTGGGGTTGGTCTGGGGTTAGATGGCGAAGCCAAGATTGGGGGTTACGCTCTGCGCCTGCCTGGCAATACAGCGATGGCGGACGGTGTTGCCGTTGACAGCATTATCTCAACCAATGCTGGCGTAGGCTGGAGCAAATCTGGCGGCAGTGTGTATCAGAATGGTGCCGATAATCTGCTGTCCTGGGCTACCGTTGGCCAACTGTCGCCAATCGCCTTTACCACCCTGGTCAGTAAGTTGGAAGTTCAGGCGTATATCGCCAAGGCTTCTGAACTGGATCTCACCAAGCCTATCGCTTTAGATGGTTTAACCACGTTTGAACTGGTTTATCTGTAATAGTTAACACCGGTCGGTCATTATTCCGATTGTTGCCCCGCCCGCTGGCGGGGCTATTAGAAATCAGTTTATTAGAGGTTGCCGATTTTATTTCTCTCAAATTGAATGTGGTTTTAACCAATAATAGAAAACTTGACTTTTCACCTATTAAATAGGTGAGAAATAAAAACTGCCCTTCAGGGCTTTAATATAAAAGCATTATTACGGAACAATGAGCTTCATGGGGAGGTTCGGCCGGGAATGCTTTCTCTACTCGAAAAGGTAATTACGTGATGTTGAATCAAATGCAAAAAACTGTTTGTGCCCTGGCCGTACTCGCAACCACTTCTCTGCCTGAAGCATCGATGTCAAGGTGATTGGCACCATTGATCCAAACGCCTGTACCCCGACGTTATCCGATGGCGGCACGGTGGACTATGGCATAATTTCCTCCGCAACTCTGGCGAAGGATGCGTTTACCGTGCTGGATGAGAAGCAACTGGATCTCTCCATCACCTGTGAAGCACCAACTAGAGTGGCTATCAAGGCAATCAATGGTCGCCGTGGTACCCTGGCTGGCGCTATAGAGCTGCCTGGCCCAGCAGCAGCTAACCCTCCCGTCACTATCAACAGCACTTATGCCGTAGGTTTAGGGCTTGATGGTGCTACTGCGATTGGAGGGTACGGGATCAAATTGGTGCAAAATACGGCGATTGCCGATACCAAGAATGTAGATACTATCGGTAGTAACGATCTGGCTCAATGGCGCGTCAATAACTCAAGCCTTTACGGTGTTATCCAATCACACCTGACTTCTTGGGCTGAAAGTGGGACGACAACCCCAATCGCCTTCAAACTCCTTTCCAGTAAGTTGAGCATTCAGGCCTACATCAACAAAGCCTCTGAGCTGGATCTGACCAAACCGGTTGTCTTGGACGGCCTGACCACCCTCGAACTGGTTTATCTATAACCCTCACGTTAACGCCGGGTTCCATACCCGGTTGTGGCCCCGTATGTCGACGGGGCCGTCAAGCCTTGTGCCCTTAACCTGACGATCCCGTTGAAAGGTAAAAACGGCATGGTGTCCGACAGTTCGGTCGTGATTGTCGAGCAGGATGGCGAAACCAAACATTTGGGGGTAAAACTCACTGACGGTTGTATATAATCCTGAGGCAAATCAGACAGTGATACCCCTATCCTCCGCATTCAGGACCCGCCATGAGAAAAGCATTAAGAACGAAAATTATCCAGGTTTGTAATGAGAAAATCAGTGTGAAGGGAGATAACGTCGGGCTCTCTTTTTATGCATTCTTTGCCAATAAAAATGATGATCCCGAACTGCTGATGGAAGCCGCCAGTTGGTGGATCAAAGACATGAAGCTGGATCACTTTGAGAAGGCGGTGAAAATAAAAGCGTTGGTCGAGTCAATGGGGGAATAACTTCAGAAAATATAAGCCGCCATAGCGTGCGCTAGCGGCTTATCTCTTGTTGAGCAATCCTCCCTACACAACGTCTTCGTCTATCTAAGTCAGCGGTAATGGGAATTGCCGTAAACAGAGTAAAACCTCAAGCAATGGAGTAGCTTAAGTGAGCGTCGGTGTTGAAGCCATTGAAGGCGCCAAACGTAGACGCGATGCCTAGGCGAACGCGGATTGCCAAGGGCCCCGGCCCGGTCGCGTTCACCGCGTTACCAAATGAACACTGAATGTTTAGCGACCGAAATAAATACTCGTCCAACATGTGAACAAGAAACAGCCCACTTTTCCCTTATCCCCGGCTCGAGTAGCTGAATTTTTTTACCAACGTCAGTTCACCGGGATTACGCATTGGCACAATCACGGTCTCTTGTTTCTCGTTGGTGGTGCCTTCCTCGGTCACAATAGTGAGCTGTGCCGTGGTCAGGATCTCCTCCCCTCTGCCGCCATAATAGTTGACATACACCAGATACTGGCCGCTTTCAGGTGCCGGTGAAGAGAAGATCTCGGGGCCGTAACCGGTGGTGACATCCACATCCAGCGCCCCACCGTTGGCTAACTGCCGGCCACCATACCAGGCATGCCCACCGTCGGGGGTTACCACATGCAGATCGAGATCGGTATTATCCGTATCCCATGAGAGCACTAAACGTAAACGTGCCGGGATCGCTCCGTTACCTCTTTGCGCATAAAACTGGGTACGGTGCTTGGCTGCCCGATCGGGGCTACGGACTTCAACGCCGTTGCTGCCCTGCGGGAAGATGTAGGGGCGGTTAAAACTGCCATCTTCCTGAATTTTCAGCGGCATACTGACGCCATTGACAATCAGCCGCCCCGGCTCCTGTTTAGCCTTGCTGTCTGGCTTAGGGAAATCTTTAATCTGCCCCTTGATCAGCGCCTGTGCTGACTGGCTCGCCGGTGAATTCACCGACGATGCCGGATAGTTAACCTGCTGGGAGAAATCGGCCCCCTCACCCGAAGTGTCATGCCACCCGGCAAGCGGCGTATCAATATCAACGCGCTGTTCAGCCAACGCCGAGGTGGTGGTCACCACCATTAACAATAACGAACCTATGCCACATAACCGACGAATAATCATAGTGTTATCCTAAATCCTTTAGTGAAGCCCTATTCCAGCAAGAGATGGCGGGCAAGCTGCTCGACAAACTCTTCATCCTGACCACTAGGGTGGGCCGCAAAGGCCAAGTGTAAATATTCATGAGCCAAATCCAGCCGGTCTTGCAGTGAGTAGAGATCCCGAACGTAGATACGGCTATACATGCGATCAACATGGGGCTTGCCGGAGAGTAAACGGCATACGGTGAACTGCCCCACAGGTGCGTAGCCCGGCTGAACGTCCAGAGCTTCACGCCAGCGTTTTTGTTGGGTTGCTAACCAGGCTTCGGCTTCCGGCATCGCCTGACATAAGGCCTCCGGCTTATCCCAGCGCCCCAGGTTGGCGCGCGGATAAGCATGGGCCAAAATCGCATCATAGCGCATCCCCTGCTGGGCCTGAGACACCGCCTGCTGCCAGGACAAGCGGTTATGACCGGCTTGATCGAGATGGTAAGTGACCGGCGCACCGGCTAGCACCAAATCGGCGCTCCAGGCGGCAATCTCCCGCGCCGCCGCCGTAGCAGGCTCCGGGGCCACTCGCTGGCTGGCACTGCTGTCAGCGATCAGCAGGCACTCCCCCGCACGCACTGCGTTTTGCAGCAGATAAGTGCGAATTGCCACCGCCAAGGCTTTTGCCGCTTCGGCGGGTTGGGCTGCTGCTTCACGCTGCAGTACCCGAGCCACATATTCTTCCCGCTCAAGACGGGCCGTCAGGGTCAAGCGGCCAGGATCCGCACGCAGAAAAAGCTCGCCCTGGCTCTCGATCGCCTGATAATTGCCATTGCTGAACTCAACCTGATAGCGCCCGCGTAATGCCCCCGGTTTGACCAGCGTTGGCTCGCCGCTGCGGCGTACGGCAACGATCGGGTAACGATCAAACATGTTCACTACTACGCAACCCAGAGGATGAATGGGTTGTGCCTGCGGCAGCATGCTGTTCAGCACATTGGCATAATTTTGCAGGACCGTTTTGCTGGTCCCCGGGCCTTGCCCCCAAAGCGGCGTGCCGTCCATCAGCCAGCCCGCAAATCCACCCTGGCGCTGTTCGGGATCCTGCTCATCGTGCCAGCTATTCCAGCAAGAGATGGCGGGCAAGCTGCTCGACAAACTCTTCATCCTGACCACTAGGGTGGGCCGCAAAGGCCAAGTGTAAATATTCATGAGCCAAATCCAGCCGGTCTTGCAGTGAGTAGAGATCCCGAACGTAGATACGGCTGTACATGCGATCAACATGGGGCTTGCCGGAGAGTAAACGGCATACGGTGAACTGCCCCACAGGTGCGTAGCCCGGCTGAACGTCCAGAGCTTCACGCCAGCGTTTTTGTTGGGTTGCTAACCAGGCTTCGGCTTCCGGCATCGCCTGACATAAGGCCTCCGGCTTATCCCAGCGCCCCAGGTTGGCGCGCGGATAAGCATGGGCCAAAATCGCATCATAGCGCATCCCCTGCTGGGCCTGAGACACCGCCTGCTGCCAGGACAAGCGGTTATGACCGGCTTGATCGAGATGGTAAGTGACCGGCGCACCGGCTAGCACCAAATCGGCGCTCCAGGCGGCAATCTCCCGCGCCGCCGCCGTAGCAGGCTCCGGGGCCACTCGCTGGCTGGCACTGCTGTCAGCGATCAGCAGGCACTCCCCCGCACGCACTGCGTTTTGCAGCAGATAAGTGCGAATTGCCACCGCCAAGGCTTTTGCCGCTTCGGCGGGTTGGGCTGCTGCTTCACGCTGCAGTACCCGAGCCACATATTCTTCCCGCTCAAGACGGGCCGTCAGGGTCAAGCGGCCAGGATCCGCACGCAGAAAAAGCTCGCCCTGGCTCTCGATCGCCTGATAATTGCCATTGCTGAACTCAACCTGATAGCGCCCGCGTAATGCCCCCGGTTTGACCAGCGTTGGCTCGCCGCTGCGGCGTACGGCAACGATCGGGTAACGATCAAACATGTTCACTACTACGCAACCCAGAGGATCAATGGGTTGTGCCTGCGGCAGCATGCTGTTCAGCACATTGGCATAATTTTGCAGGACCGTTTTGCTGGTCCCCGGGCCTTGCCCCCAAAGCGGCGTGCCGTCCATCAGCCAGCCCGCAAATCCACCCTGGCGCTGTTCGGGATCCTGCTCATCGTGCCAGCTCCAGGTTTTTATCCGTAACCGGCTGCCTAATGCGCCCACCAGCTTGCCATCAGCGGGCAACAGGACGTCCAGCAGCACATTACGCGCCTGTTGCTGACCGGGCAGCGTAGCCAAAACCCCCAACAGTTCAGCAACCGACACCCGTTTAGCAGGCTGTAACTGGGCCAGATCCTGCAACCAGTCTGGGCTCCGCTGCCGTTGCCAATAGCTGGCCCACTGCTGCGGATCCAGTTGCAGGCGCTGAGGGTTGAAGTAAAGACTGCACGATTGCACCAAAGCCCGATCGCGCCCAATCTTTTGCCCCACCTCACAGCAGTAAACCTCTTCCTGCGGCTGGCTGCCGTTGCAGGTGTAATCCGGTTCATGCTGTTGGGTATCCACCAGATAGGCATACACCAGCAGCTTCCAGATACTGCCCAATGGCGTAGTCAGCGTGGCTGGCAGCGGTTGCTGGGCAAGCTGCTGGCTCTGATTCAGGATCAGCAATTGATTTTCCTGCCCCTGCTGCAACGCCAGTTGCAACCGCGGTTCCGCCCCCAGCGCAACCGCAGGCAGCATCAGCAACCACCACCAGCGCCACATCTATTTCACCGTCACGGTCTTCAGGCCGCGGCTGTTTTCCGTTGCGGCTTCCTGCGGCGCATACATCCGCGAATAACGGATCGGCGGCAACAGGAACTCCCCTTTCTGTGAGAAACGGATCAGATGACGGTAGACCTTGCTTTCCACCAGTTCATCCACTGGCACCACATAGGAGAGCTGGCCCATCTCATTGCGCGCCTTTTCCAGCGGGATGCCGTTCTTACCGCTCAACCCAGACACCGTGATGCCCCAAGTCGTGCGCTCAACGTCTGCTCCCGGTGGCAATGGCACCTCAAGCAGCATGTAACGCTGCGGCACATCGCTTTTGTTGGTTAACGTCACTTCATCCAAATAGAGCACATCGCTGGCAAGCGCTTCATTTGGCCCCACAGGGAGTACCGAAAACTCAAAGGCTTTATCGCCGGGAACCAGCCTCAGTAAGCGATGGCTGATGCCAACCGGCAGCGGCTGTTTTGCCTGATCAATACCAGTGGCGCTCAGCGGCAGGCTGAAGTTAACTGAAACATCAATGGATTGTGCCAAATCAGCCGGAAGCTCAAGCGGTGGCACCGGCTCTTTGCCCGACCATTGCCAGTAACGCTCACCGAGGGTTCCCTGTTGCGCCGCCCAGCCCACTCCCGGATTAAATTCCACCGGCTGCGCGGCAGAACCCAGCGAATTATACAGCCAGGTCAGAGCCAACGCGCGCTCGGGGCCCGGCTGTGACGGTAGCAGTTGCGGCAACAGCCAAGCGACCTGCTCGGCATCGGCACCGCTGGTGCGCCAGATCGCCGCATAGGCAAACGGATGCTGGCTATAGGCAATAAACTGCTGGCTTTGCTTTAACGCCTGTAATTCCTGCTCTTGCAAGCGGTAACCTGGCGTTTGCTGTAACAGCGAATAGGTCAGCACCCGTGCCACTGCCAACCCCAGCTTAGAATCTGGAGCGGCCATCACCAGGCTGTCGTTTTCTGCCAGTGCATTGCCTTCGACCACCGTGGCATCCGGCAGTGATTCCGCCAGCCCTTGCAACATGCTGGTCACCGGTAAATGCATCTCCTGCGCAAATGACAACAACAGAGCACGATGCAGCATCGGCATTTCGTCCGCCTGTTGCGCATATACATCCAGCAACCGCTGCCAATGCTCTGCCGGAATCGCCACGCCCAGCGCCTGGCTGGCGTACCAATCCGCGTAATAGGCATAGGCAGTCAGGAAGGCATCAGGATCCCCCTCTTCGCCCCACCAGGTGAACTTGGCTCCCGGCCCGGCCATCTGCATCAGGCGCTGGCGGTTATTCTGCATGATCTGCCGCAAGGTATTCCCCCGCTGCGTATCCTCTTTGGCCAGCATGTTGTAGGCCAGGCTCAGCGGCAACAACCGGCTGGCGGTGTTGATTACGCCACCGAAAGGCTCATTGAGCAGATCGTCCAGGCTACTGCGGAACAGCGATTGCGCATCACCATTGATGCGCAGCCGAATGTCATAAGCCCCAGCGGGCAGATTCAGATTATTGCTGCCGCTGTGCAGGCGGATATCCCGCTGCTGTGGCACTGGCCAGTTATCTTCGAGCACTTTCAGGTCAACGCTCAGGGTATCCAGCACCTGGCCGTTTTTCACTACCTCAGAGATCCAGCGCCCGGAATGCATCGCTTCCACCGGCTGGCTGACATAGTTCACCCCTTCATGCAGGGTGATCGACTGAGTCAGGGTCTGATCGCCATAGCGCGTGCGCAGCTCTACCGCTGCAGGCTGCTTGTCCTGACTGAAGATAAATAGCCCCGGCTGCGGGCGATCGCCCTGGCGGAACTGCGTCGCACCGCTCCATTTCAGATAGAGCGGTTTTTCCGAGCGGGTAAAGCCCTGTTTCTGGCCCACCTGCCCCTGCGGATTCTGCGCGCGCACGGTGATCCGCCAGCGGGTCAATGAATCCGGCATACGGAAGCTGAAGGTGGCCTTGCCGTTAGCATCAGTCACAATATCCGGCTGCCAGGCCGCCGTATCCACATCTTCACGGCGCGGACGTTCTAGCACCTTAACGCTGCGATCGCTGCGGTTAGCGCGCCCAGGCGCAGTAAGCGAGCCCGGCAGCGCCAGATCGTAGGCGATAAACGACAGACTGGCGCTGGTACGCACATTGTTACGCCGCGGATGATAGAAGAACTGATCGATCGTCGGGGCGATCTCCGGCTGCAAGGCATAAATCATCTCATCGACCACGCTCACGGTAAGGTGAGCGGCAACCGGTTTACCGGCAAATTGGGTATCCAGCGCCACCTTCACCGTCTCACCCGGCTGGTAAACGGCTTTATCGGTTTTGATAGCAATAGCAATGCTCGGCATCGAGACTTTGATCCCGGCATTCTGGAAGCTGTATTGCCCACCCTTGCTGTACAGCACGGAGAACGTGAGATTAGGCGCAAAATTCTCCTGCACGGCGATGCGCGCAAGATACTGGGTATCGCTCAGGCGCTGCATTTTGATCCATTCGGCTCCGCTGGCGAGCAGTGCGATCTTCTCCACCTTATCGCGCTCCAGCGTCAGTAATGCGTGGTCGACTGGCTCAGGGAAAGTGATCAACGCCTGGGCAACGTCACCCACCTGATACTGGCCTTTATCCATCACGATCTCGACGCTGCCCAGTACGGCTTTCTCCCCTGGGCCGCTGACCGTATGGCTGGTGGCACCGAGGATCATGCCCTGCTCGCTTCGCAGGGTCACCGTGTAAGTTCCGGGCTGTTGGAACGCAATGGTGAAGGACCGATCCGCCGCCGGTAACGGTGCCGTAGTCAGCTGACGATCTTCCAACCGTAGCCACTCATAAGTGGTTGGCGTCGCCCCACTGCCCTGCACATTACGGAAGCTGAACGCCACTTCTTCGCCAGCCTGACTAAAACGCTTCGGCGCAGCGATCTCATAGCGCGATGCCCCGCGCTCGATCAGGATCTCACGGGTGGTTTTGACCCGATAAGCCGCTCCGTCGCTGGCAAAAATAGTCAGCAGATAGCGGCTCGGTTTATCCACCGCGGGCAGATCCAGCTTGGCATGGCCTTTGTCATCGGTGGTCAACTGCGCCGTTTTCAGCGCAACCGGGAATTTGCCCTGGTATTGCAGATCGTTGCTCACTATCGAAAGCTGCTGGCTATACAGGCTAAGATCCAGGCGCGCGTTAGCCACCGGTTTGCCGTCGGGGTAGAGCAGTACGATGTCACCGGTCACCGGCTCGTTGGTGCGAAAATCGGTTTTCGCCATCGCCAGTGAGATTTCAAAATGCGGTTTGAGGTAGCTGGCAACGCGGAATGAGCTGCTATAGACCTGATTGTTGTAAGTGGTACGGAGTTCATACCCGCCCGCCACCGCGTTCTCTGGCAGTTGGAAACGCCCCTGAGCGCCCGACTTGCCGTCAATTTGCAGGTTTAAGGTCTGTAATTCGCTACCGTTGGCATCCAGCACGGTTAAGGATACAGACGCAGGCGTGATCGCCACGGAATCGAGCGCATTCTTGAATTCACGCCCCAGCAGTTTGACCTCGACCCAATCACCTGGGCGATACAGCGGGCGATCGGTAAAGGCGTACAGCTTGGTGTCGTAAATCTCGCTGTCGTAATAGAAGTTCTCTGAAACGAATACCCCGCCTTCGCGGTCTTCACCCAGCAGATAGGAACGCTCTGGTGCAATATGGCGCAGGTTCAGCAGGCCATTGCTATCCGTTTGGCCGCTGTTCAAAATGCCCAGCCCGTCGCTCCACAGGATCTGGCTGCCACCGACCGCCTGGCCGTCATGGCGGTTAGCCGTCCACACCAGCAGTTCGTTACCCGAGATCTTGCTCAGCGCAACGGTATTGGCCACAAATACCACCGTGGTTGCGCGATAGCTGCCAATCAGGGCTTCGACCAGATATAAACCCGGTTTCAGCTTGCCTAGTGGGATGTAAACATTACCCGGCAGCGGCTCAACAAAACGGCTGGATGAGCCTTCCATTTTGACCTGTTCCGGCGGCTGGATCGGCAGTGCGTCCCACAGCTGGTAACGGAACTGGCTAATCAGCGGCAGGTTTTTCAGCGGAGCAAACTGGGGCTGAACCACGAATTTGCTCGGTGCTGCTAACGCTTCACCGATTTTCAGCTCCGGCAACGCGTTGGTCACTTCCTGGCGGGTATCGAAAGAAAAGGTCCGTTGCATCACGCGGCGCGATTTGCCGTACCAGTTATCCCACAGATACGACAGGGTGTTGGATAAACCTTCCCCCTGGTACTGGCCTTCCAGCATGATGCGATGCAGGTTCTTCTGTTTCTTCAGGAACTCCATCGGTTGATCGATGCGGTACAGCCGGATATCTACCCCGCCGTATTGTTCCACCTCAAAACGACGATAGTCGCGCCCCGGCGCTTCCAGGCGCACTTTGGCTACTTCATCACTGGCAAAGCTGCTGTCGGAAAGCAGGAAAAAGGATTGCTTGGGGATCGCGTAATCACTCGCTGGCAGGCTGCCCTCGGCCTGCACCTGGGCCATTGGCAGTAACAGCGCTACCCCGAGCAGCAGTTTGCGACATTGGCGTAGGAATCTATTCATCGTGACAGGAAGCCCAAGCGATAAATGCCAATGAAGTTGGGGTTCGATTCGTCGGGTATCCATCGGGTATCCTTCCATTTCATCAATTGTTGCATGCTCACCGCACGCATTCCGTTATCCGTCGGGGTAGTTGTTCCGGTGTGATAGGCGATATAGCGCCCCATCCAGATCATCAAATGCTGCTCATCGCCTTGATCAAAAAACAGCAGATCGCCGGGCTGTGCCTGATTCAGGTTGCGGCCCAGCAGTTGGCTATTGAATTGAATCAGCTTGATGGCATCCACATAGGGACCCTGCTGGCCGCCACCCTGCTGCCAGCGCTGGGCAAACTGGCGCTGCTGCGGGCTGATGGCCAGTTCTGGCGGCAGGTAACGATTGGATAAACCGTTCGCCCGCAGCCATTTGCTGTCATGCACTTTCAGCGACTCATTGGCGGCAAACCGTACCAACCCCGCGCAGTCCTGCTGATACCAGCGCGCACTGGGCCCCTGATTCAGCTGTTCTTCAGCAATGCGCACAAACCAGGCGCGAAACCGGCCAGATTGCTCAGGATCGAGCGGCACAACCGGGGCTTCGGCCTGCGCTCGCCAGGTAAAAAGCAGCGTGATGCCCAGCAGGAGTAGCGCTGTTAGCCTCATAACCCCTGCCATTTCAGTGGTAACCACTGCCAAGGCGCTTGCATCTCGGTATTGGCGGGCAGGACCAAGGCATAACTCTGCTGCCCGGCCAAGGCGGTCAGCTTGGGTAGCAGCAGCGTCTGAGCCGCGTTATAGAAGATGGGTTCCAGGTTCTTCGGCAGGCTGGCGAACACTTCCTGTTTGAACAACCCAGACAACGCTTCCGGGGCCATATAAGCAGGCACCACCGCCTGCTGCGGCAACACATCGGCGATCGGCGGGAAGTTTTTATCCAGCGTCTGTAAAGCCTTGTTCACCAGCTTGTCATCCAGCGAAAACAGCAGGGTCTGCTGATGGCGCGCCAGGCTGACGCGGAAGAACTGGCTGCCCGCCAGGCTCTGCTGCGCCGTGGACTCACTGAGCGGATACTGGCCGTAGCGGGAGCTAACTTCGCGCTGCCACAGCTTGGCCTGGTTTTTATTGCTTGCCACCACCGGCACCGGCTGCTTCTCTCTGGCACCGATCACCGTGTCAAACAGCCCAGCCAGTTTGTTATCGATCTGTGCATCCGCAGCGCTCTCCAAACGGCTGACAAACAGCGGCGTATAAAGATGCGAATCAGGATACCAGCACAAACCGCTGATCCCGCTCATCGCCAACGCTGGAGCATCAGCGTGTTCAGCAGAACTGGCGTTGTCACTGATGGCATCGACCCGCTGCAACAGGTATTCCGGTACGCTTTGCGAAACCGGCAGCGCCACACAGAAACTGGCACCCATCGGCATGGTTTTCCAGATTGGGCTGAAATCAAACGTGGCATTGCCCGCCGTTGACGGATCGTTCAGCGCCAGATAGCTCGCCCACCCTTGCGGCTGCATCTCAAAGCGAACACCGGCAAACGCCGGGACAAAGCGCTGATAACCAAACCCAAGATAGTTGGCGCTAACCGCAATACGGTGGGCCGTTTTATCGGTGCCCGAGGCGTTATCGCTGGCGGCATTACGCGCCTTCAGGCCAAAACTTTCCGGCCAAGGCGAGCCACCGCTCAGCAATACGCTGGCGATTTGCGAGGAGTCTTGCGAAGGAGCCTGCTGGTCATACAGCATGGCAATATCGGAAAACAGCAACAGATTGTCACCGTGGCTGGCAAACAGCAGGTGTTGATTACCACTGTAGCGTAACTGATAAACCGAAACCGTCTCATTGCCCACTTTGAAGGGGGAGAAATCCATCAGTCCCAGTTGAGTATCATCCGCCGCCACCTTGGCTAACGGCTCCAGCAAGCGTGCCAATCCACCGAGCTTGATCACTGCCATAAAATGATTGAGCTTGCCGCGTTCATCATGCCAAAGCGCAATACTCGCCGGTTGATCGAGGAGCGTTTCCAGCAGGTTATCGCGCAGCGTTAACTCATGTTCGAAGATAATGCGTCGCAGGCTACCGGCAAGACCCAGACGATCGGCATTATTCTGGTAATAGAAAACCAGATCCTCAGTCAGGGTGTCGCGCAGAAACGGGATCGCCAGCAGATCTTTAGGCAATCGGCTCAGGGATTCGCTTTCGATCAGCACATCGGGGTGATGCAGATCAATCTGCAGATCATTGTGCCAGACCAGTTCTTTGGGGGGAGAAATTTGATGAGGCAACATTAAAAAGCGCTGAATACCCCATGCAGCGGCAGAAATCACCAGAATAATACCCACTGCCCAAAATCCATATTTGCTGCGGCTCTGTTTTACCGCAGATGTAACATTCTTGTTATCAACAGTCATTATGGCCGTTCCACACTAGGCATGAAATATAACGCGACGCTTGAATCACCATGCGCCAAGAGATTAGGTCAACAAAAAGCCAGAAATCATTACTTTAATAATACTTTGCAGGCCATATTATTATGATTACAAATATGAAATAACCTTAAACCGACAAGCTCTGATTATTGCGGCAGTATACCCACCCCCATAGTTTGAGTCGAACAACAAATAATCTTATTTTTCAGGGCTTACGACCAGGCCAGCAATGCTGGATATAGCGGTGCTCAACCGATGTTTTTTTAGCCAGAACAAAACCGCTCATCAGCCATTCTTGATACTGCGGTTTCCATTTAATGGCATCCTGCATTCTGGATAAGAGGCTGAAAATATCAGACTTGCCCTATTCACCCTCCTTAAATCTATATTTTAGGATTTTTCTTGATAATGGGTTTACATCGATTCCTTGCAGTTTTCGCCTAAGTAATTCGTAAAAAAATTCGTATACGGATAAATTTTAACCCCTTATCAATCTATTACAGGCTAGGCATCAGGGCATACAGAGCGCGGAGCAAACACCTCTGTTGACGGGATAGGGGGAAGCATGTAACCATATTTTTGTTTAAAGAAACATTTATGATATATCACCCGCCTCATTCTGATATTAACTCGCGCACGTTTAGCGAATTCAAGTCTGGGACAGGATCAAACGTTAACGAATTGCTGCTGTTGCTCAGGGAATTGGGAATCTTTGCCTTAGGCAAAGACTCATTAATGTGGATGAAATTAAACCAACCGCTGTGAAACCAGTCGCTATGAGTATGAATAATAATCAATTCTTTTGAAATGATAAAAGATAATAAACGGCAATTATAAAATAATAAAACCAATTGATTTTATTGATTATTTTAATTCTATCGTACATTTTTAACAAACGGAGATTGTATTATGAAGAAAACCGCCAAGTGGTTTGTGGCTCTTGCAATAATCGGTTCTTTGGCTGGCTGTTCACGTACCGCACCAGTCGCTCAAATCCAGACCACCGTCAACGCTGGCCACACTGAAGCTCAAGTGAGAACGGCCATTCTGAAGGCTGGCATTCAACGTCAGTGGATCATGACAGAAGCAGGCCCAGGCGTTATTAATGGCCGCCTGCAATCTCGCGATCACGTTGCTGAAATCCGCGTCAATTATTCCGCTACCAGCTATTCCATCAACTATGCCAACAGCCTTAACCTGCAATCATCGGGTGGCAAAATTCATAAGAATTACAACCGTTGGGTACTCAATCTCAATAAAGATATTCAGTTGAACCTGTCCGCAGGTGCCGGGCTGTAATCTTTAGCGTTGATTACAATTGGGCTGGCAACGGCCCAATGACACCATTTTGTACCCGGTTAAGAGGTTGCTCAACAAATGTACCAACAGGACACGCTCAGTGCACTTGCCGCTATTACTGAGGCACAGCGTATTGCCTTTGCGCCTATGCTGTTTCAAACCGCGCTTTGTCTGCGCAATACTGGCGTACTGGCTTATTTGGATCAACAAGGAAAGCATGGCGCCTCGCTTGAAGAGATCACCGCTAACAGCAGCATCAATGAATACGCCGTCAGCGTTTTGCTGGATATGGGATTAAGCGGACGCATCGTTACCCATAAAGACGGATATTATTTCATTGCCAAAGTTGGGCATTTTCTGCTCCACGATACCATGACGCGTGTGAATATGGATTTCACTCAGGATGTCTGTTATCAGGGGCTGTTTTCTTTAGAAAGCGCGCTCAAAGAAGGCAAGCCAACCGGCTTAAAAGTGTTTGGCGATTGGCCAACCATTTACCCAGCATTGTCGCAGCTCCCCCAGGCGGCGCAAGCAAGCTGGTTCGCGTTTGACCATTACTATTCAGACGGTGCCTTTAACGCTGCACTGCCGCATGTCTTCGCCAGCAAACCCACCACCTTATACGATGTCGGCGGTAATACCGGGAAATGGGCGCTACGTTGCTGCCAATATGACGATAACGTCAGCATTACCCTGTTAGACCTGCCGCAGCAAATCGCGCTGGCACGCGAGAATATCGAACAAGCGGGATTATCACATCGCATCGGTTTCCATGCGGTCGATATGCTCAGCGACGCGCCATTACCCGGCGACGCAGATATCTGGTGGATGAGTCAGTTCCTTGACTGCTTCTCGCCGGAGCAGGTCGTTACCATGCTGAAAAAAGTCAGTAGCGTAATGAAACCCGGTGCTCGGCTGTGCATCATGGAACTGTTCTGGGACGCGCAAAAATTTGAAGCCGCCTCGTTCAGCCTGAATGCTTCATCGCTCTACTTTACCTGCATGGCTAACGGCAATAGCCGTTTTTATAGCGTTGAGAAGTTTTATCGTTACCTTGAAATGGCCGGTTTCCAGGTAGAAAAACGCCTTGATAACCTTGGGGTGGGGCATACCTTACTGATATGTCAAAAACATTAAACCTATGGCAGCGTTTGCGCTGCGCTGACGTGCTGCAACCTCGGCAGAGTCACCTTGCTGCGGATAGGTGCCGATGAAATTTGCCTTAAATCTTGTCGACTGGCAGGCCAGAGCGCCGGGCCTGAGTGACGCAGCGCAGTGGTGCCAATGGTCACAAAGCCCTGGTGCCATCGAGCCTTCCGCGCCACAGGCCAAGCTGACCGAACTTTCCATGATGACCGCGCGTCGTCTGGCTTCCGGCAGCCGGTTGGCGGTGGAGTGCGGGCTGGCTATGCTACGCCACCATCAGATAGATGCGGTGCTGTACACCAGCCGCCACGGTGAACTCGAGCGTAATTATCGCATTCTGGAAGCACTGGCGACCCAACAGCCGGTTTCACCTACCGATTTCACCATGTCGGTACATAACTCTGCGGTGGGTCATTTGACTATTGCAGCGCAAAAACCGGTGGTTTCCTCTTCACTTTCTGCCGGTATTGACACCTTCCAGCAGGGATTATGCGAAGTGATTTGCCTGCTACAGGCCGGTTACTCGCGGGTACTGATGGTGGATTTTGACGGTATGTTGCCCGAGTTTTACCACCCTCATCTGCCCGAAAAGATGCCCACCTGGGCCTATGCGGTAGCGCTGGTGTTTGAAGCCGGTGAAACATTGCAGTGTGCAAGCCAGGCAGGCAGCACAGGCGAAGAGCCCGAACTGCCGCAAAGCCTGCAATTTTTACGGCATTACTTAAAAGATACACCAACGTTTGCGATCTCCGGTGAGAGATCAATATGGCACTGGAGCCGGGCATGAGCAGCCTGTATGCGCGCATCAACTGGGTTTGGCGCCTGGTAATGACCGGTTTGTGCTTTGCCCTGTTTGGCGTTGGTGGCCTGCTGCTGTCGCTGGTGTGGTTTAACCTGCTGCTGGTGCTGTATCGCGACGGTGCCAAACGCCGCAGCCTGGCACGGCGCAGCATTGCCGCCAGCTTTCGCTTTTTTCTCTCGGCAGCCAAAACGCTGGGCGTGCTCGATTACCGCATCGAGGGTCTTGAGCTCCTGCGCCGAGAACGTGGTTGTCTGGTGGTGGCGAACCATCCGACCCTGATTGATTACGTGCTGCTGGCGTCGGTAATGCCCGAAACGGATTGTCTGGTGAAAAGCGCGTTATTGCGCAATCCGTTTATCGGCGGAGTGATCCGCGCGGCGGGTTACCTGATCAATAGTCAGGCCGATGAGTTATTGCCCGCCAGCCAACAACGCCTGGCGCAGGGCGATACTCTCCTGATTTTCCCCGAGGGCACGCGCACGCGCCAGGGTGAAAAAATGGTGCTACAACGTGGGGCTGCCAATATTGCCGTGCGCTGCGGCAGTGATTTGCGCGTAGTGGTGATCCATTGCAGCGAACATCTGCTGGATAAACAAAGCAGATGGTATGACATCCCGCCCAGAAAACCGCTGTTTCAGGTGATGGTTCGCGAGCGGGTGCAGATAAAACACTTTTTTGATGCGAAATCGCAAGAACCGGCGCTGGCCGCAAGGCAGCTCAACCGGCATCTTTTGCATCTGTTATCACCAGGTTTAACCCCTTTGTCAGGAATGAATAATGCAAGCGCTCTATCTTGAAATTAAAAATCTCATCATCAATACGCTGAATCTGGATGAACTGTCTGCCGACGATATCGACACCGATGCGGCCCTGTTTGGCGAAGGTCTAGGGCTGGACTCCATCGATGCCCTCGAGCTGGGGTTGATGGTGAAAAACCAATACGGCGTCGTGCTTTCCGCAGAGAGTGAAGAGATGCGCCAGCATTTCTACTCTGTGGCAACGCTGGCCGCTTTCATCCACGCTCAACGTGCCTGAGATACCCGCTATGACTGAACAACATGCTATTTATCAGGAAGTATCTGAACTTCTGAGCAAACTGTTTGAAATCGACCCTGAGGACATCAAGCCTGAGGCTCGTCTGTATGAAGATCTCGAGTTGGACAGCATCGATGCCGTCGACGTGATCGTGCATCTGCAGAAAAAGACCGGCAAGAAAATCAAACCGGAAACCTTTAAATCCGTGCGCACCGTGCAGGATGTGGTCGATGCGGTAGAAAACCTGCTGCGAGAAGAATAATTCTTCATGCGCGGTTCACGGTTAGGTATGCAACTGATCACAGCGCTGATGCTGCTGGCCTGGCCATTTCTTATCTGGTTTGGTCTGGCGCATAACGGCCTGCACTGGCTGCTGCCGCTGATGGCACTGTTGCTGATCTTGCGCGTGCGTCAGGTTCGCAAAACGCCCGGCCCGATGCGTTTGGTGGCGCAGGGCGTCGCGCTGGCGGGTATCGCCCTATGCGTAGCGAGCTATCTGCTGAAGGCGCACCAGCTATTGCTGTTTTATCCGGTGATGGTGAATCTGGTGATGCTCGCGGTCTTCGGCGGTTCACTGTGGAGTGCAATGCCGCTGATCGAACGCCTGGCTCGGCTGCGTGAACCGGATCTCCCCCCGGCTGGCGTGCGTTATACCCGTAAGGTGACGCAAGTCTGGTGCGTGTTTTTCATTCTGAACGGTGCGATTGCACTCTTTACCGCTCTGTATGGTGATATGTGGTTATGGACGGCCTGGAACGGCGTGATGGCCTATCTGCTGATGGGGATATTGATGGCGGGCGAATGGCTGGTGCGTTGCCGAGTGATAAAACGGGCCGCGCCATGAATCAGCCCTTCCCGCTGGCGCAGTGGCTAAGCGCGCTTCGCCCGAACGATACGCCGATCGCCTGGCTTGGCGAACAGACCTGGACGCTGGGGCAGTTGCGTTATGACGTCGCAATGTTGGTGAAAACGCTGCGACAGCGTGACGGCGAGCGCTGGGCGCTGTGTTTTGAAAACAGCTATCTGTTTATCGTCGCGTTGCTGGCCACGCTGCATGCGGGCAAAACCCCGGTGATCCCTGGGCATAGCCGGGTTTCGCTGCTGGAGGAGCAACAGGCGCTGTTCAACGGCGTGCTGGCAGACCGCGCGCTGGCCTGGAGCGGTGCCACCCTCGTGATCCAATCCGCCTATCAAAGCGCTGAGCACTTCGAACCGCTGCCGACCATTGCTCAAGCAGCCTATGTCGAACTGTTTACCTCCGGCTCCACCGGGCAACCGCGCCGCGTGGTGAAACCGATCGCCTGCCTTGATCGCGAAGCCTTGTTATTAGCCGGGCGCTTTGCTGAACGGCTCGCAGGCTGCCGCGTGGTGGCCTCCGTTGTCCCGCAACATCTGTACGGGCTGACCTTCCGTATCTTTTTGCCAATGGCATTAGGGTTGCCGCTGCACGCAGCGATGCTCTATTACACCGAACAACTGGCCGCCTTGGATCATGAACATAACTACGCCTTTATCAGCAGCCCAGCCTTTCTAAAACGTTTGGATCGTCAGCTCACGCCGCCGCCGGTAGCCCTGGTGCTTTCTGCCGGTGGCGTCCTGCCGTGGCAGCATGTGGTTCAAACCTCCCACTGGCTAGGCGTCTGGCCTGACGAAATCTACGGCAGTACAGAAACCGGGATTCTGGCCTGGTGCTATCGTCGGCAGGAAAACATTGCCTGGCAGCCTTTCCCAGGCGTACAGATCGCCGCCGAAGGCGACGCGTTCCGAGCTATTTCACCGCTGATTCACCAAACAAATGGTCTGCTGCTCGATGACATTCTGCTGTTTGACGATAACGGGCGCTTCCGCCTGCAAGGCCGCCGCGATCGGGTCGTCAAGATCGAAGAGAAACGTATTTCTCTGGATGAAATCGAACAGCGCCTGCTGGAGCTGGAAGGCGTGCGTGAAGCCGTTGCACTGCCGATCGCTCAAGGCGGTCGCCAAGGCATTGGCGCACTGCTGGTGCTGGATGAGCACGCACGGCAGCAATGGCAACAACGCGGCGGCACAGCGCAGGAACTGGCGTGGCGGCGTGAGCTACTGCCCCGAATGGAACCGGTCACCGTGCCCCGTTACTGGCGCGTGGTCGATGAGATCCCCGTTAACAGTATGAATAAGCGTGTTTATGCGCAATTACAGGAGTTATTTCATGAAGCCCCATGAAATTGAACGCCGTCAGACGCAGCCACAGCAGGCCGAAATCGTACTGCGGCTTGATCCAACCCTATTCTGGTTTAACGGCCACTTTGCCACGCAGCCGCTGTTGCCGGGTGTGGCACAGTTAGATTGGGTGATGCATTACGCCACCCAACTGCTGGCACCGGATTTTCGTTTTCACAGCATGCCGAACGTCAAGTTTCAGGCGCCTTTGTTGCCGGGGAACATTATTACGCTGACGCTGAATTGGCAGGAAGAGCGGCAGATATTAACCTTCAGCTATCAGCGCCATGACGGTGAAACCCGCCATACCGCCAGCAGCGGGAAGATCCGGCTATGTCGTTAACTGCCGCCGCTTTTAACCCTTGTGTGGTGATCCCCTGCTACAACCACGGTGCCATGATGGCACGCGTGCTCACACGCTTGCAGCCGTTTGGCTTACCCTGCCTGGTGGTGGACGATGGCAGTGACGAAAGCACACGCCTGGAGCTTGAACGCCTGGTCGCCAGCCACGCTGATATGACGCTGGTTCGCCTTGCGCACAACGTGGGCAAAGGTACGGCAGTGATTCGCGGGCTGGCAGAGGCTTCTCGCCGCGGTTTTACCCACGCGGTGCAGGTTGATGCCGATGGCCAGCATACCATTGAAGATATCCCCAAGCTGATCGGGCTGGCGCAGCAGCACCCCGAGGCGTTGATTTCCGGGCAACCGATTTATGACCACTCCATCCCGCGTTCGCGCCGCTACGGCCGCTGGATAACCCACGTTTGGGTGTGGATCGAGACGCTCTCTTTCCAGCTAAAAGACAGCATGTGTGGCTTCCGCGTTTACCCGATTGCCCCCACCTTGCAGTTGGCGCAAAAGGCGACGCTCGGTAAACGCATGGACTTCGACACCGAAGTGATGGTGCGCCTCTATTGGCAAGGCAACCGCAGCTACTTTGTGCCCACCCGCGTGACCTATCCGCGGGATGGTCTGTCGCACTTTGACGCGTTAAAAGATAACTGCCGCATCTCACTGATGCATACCCGTCTGTTCTTCGGCATGCTGCCGCGCATCCCTGCGCTGCTGTTTCGCCGCTCTGGTTCACACTGGGCGCGGCAGAAAGAGGTCAAGGGTTTGTGGGGGATGCGCTTCATGCTGGCCGTTTGGCGCTTGCTGGGCCGTACAGCCTTTGCGCTGCTGCTCTACCCGGTGGTAGCGATTTATTGGCTCACCGCCCATGATGCGCGCCGGGCCTCGCAGAGCTGGATCAAACGAGTACGCAGCGAGTTAACCGCGCGTTCACGCCCAATCCCTGCCAATTGCACCAGTTATCAGCATTTCCTGCGCTTTGGTGATGCCATGCTGGACAAAATCGCCAGTTGGCGCGGTGAACTGCAACTGGGGCGCGATGTGGTATTTGCACCTGAGGCCGAAGCCGCACTGGACGTTGCCTCTCCCACCGGCAAACTGCTGCTGGCCTCGCACTTAGGTGATGTCGAAGCTTGCCGCGCCCTGGCGCAACTGCAAGGCAGCAAGACCATCAATGCGCTGGTGTTCAGCGACAATGCCCAGCGTTTCAAACAGATTATGGCCGAGATGGCCCCGCAGGCCGGGTTGAATCTGATCCCGGTGAGCAATATCGGCCCAGATACCGCAATGTTGCTGAAAGAGAAGCTGGATCGCGGTGAATGGGTGGCGATCGTCGGCGATCGCGTTGCGGTCAATCGGCAACGCGGCGGCGACTGGCGCGTGATCTGGAGCCACTTTCTGGGCCAGCCTGCGCCCTTTCCGCAGGGCCCCTTTATTCTGGCTTCGGTATTACGCTGCCCGGTGTTACTGATTTATGCCCTGCGTCAGCAGGGGAAGCTGCATTTTCACTGCGAGCCGTTCGCCAACCCGCTGCTGTTACCCCGTGCCGATCGCCAAACCGCGCTCCAGTTGGCGGTAGATCGCTACGCCGAGCGCCTTGAGCATCATGCGCTGGCATCGCCGCTCGACTGGTTTAACTTTTTCGATTTCTGGCAACTGCCCGATCCACATTCAGATAAGGAGTAATGGTGTTGAACGATCCCCGCTTTACTGCCGAAGTAGAACTCACTGTTCCTTTCCACGATGTCGATATGATGGCGGTGGTGTGGCACGGCAACTACTTCCGCTACTTTGAAATCGCCCGCGAGGCGCTGCTGAACCAGTTTGACTACGGCTACAGGCAGATGAAAGCCTCAGGCTACATCTGGCCGGTGGTGGACACCCGCGTGAAGTACCGCAGTGTGCTGACTTTCGAGCAACGCATTCGCGTGCGCGCCACGCTGGAAGAGTATGAAAACCGCTTGCGCATTGCCTATCAGATTTTTGATGCCGCCAGCGGTAAACGCACCACCACCGGTTACACCATTCAGGTCGCGGTAGAAGAAAACAGCGGTGAGATGTGCTTCGTCTGCCCGGCCATTCTGTTTGAACGTATGGGAGTGACGCCATGAGATTTTTGCCTCTGCTGATCCTGCTGCTCAGCCCTTTTGCCAGCGCCATTACGCTGGATGAATTACAGCAGCGCTTTACCGAACAACCGGTAGTGCGCGCTCACTTTGATCAAACGCGCAGCATTAAAGATCTGCCACAGCCGCTGCGTTCGCAGGGGGAAATGGTGATCGCCCGCGATCAGGGGCTGCTGTGGGATCAGAAAGCACCGTTTACGATGACGCTGATGCTGGACGACTCACGCATGGTGCAAATCATTAACGGCCAGACACCGCAGGTGGTTACCGCGCAAAACAACCCGCAGATGTTCCAGTTCAACCATCTGCTGCGCGCGCTGTTCCAGGCCGATCGGAACGTGCTGGAGCAAAACTTCCGCCTTGATTTCCAAAATAAAGGTGAAGGCCGCTGGGCGTTAAGCCTGACGCCCACCACCACCCCGCTGGATAAAATCTTTGCCTCCCTGGAACTGGCCGGGCAACGCTACCTGGAAACCATCCAACTGAACGATAAGCAAGGCGATCGCACTACTATCGTCTTTTCCCAACACCGCCTGACGCCCGCGACCTTAACCGCTGATGAACACCAACGCTTTGCCGCGCACTAATACCAAGCGCCCAGCGCTGATCTGGGGTGCAGTATGTCTGGTGTTACTGGGCCTGCTGCTCAGCCTGTTACCGCAGGCGCGCATTAACAGCAGCGTGCTGGCGATGTTACCCAAACAGGCGCTGGGAGCCATCCCACCGGCGCTGAATGATGGCTTTATGCAGCGCCTGGACAAACAGCTGGTGTGGCTGGTCAGCCCCGGCAAGCAGGCCGACCCGGCGGCGGCGCAATACTGGCTCACACTCCTGCAACAATCCCAAACCCTAGGCGAAGTAAAAGGCCCAATGGATGCCGCCAGCCAGCAGGCTTGGGGTGCCTTTTTCTGGCAGCATCGCAATGGCGTGATCGATCACGCCACACGGGAACGCCTGCAAAACGGTGGCGAGGCTCAGGCGCAGTGGATCCTCTCACAGCTCTATTCGGCATTCTCCGGCGTGAACGGCAAAGAGTTGCAGAACGATCCGCTGATGCTGATGCGCGGTTCGCAGTTGGCCCTGGCGCAAAACGGCCAGCGCCTGCGGCTGATGGACGGCTGGCTGGTGACTCAGGACGATCAGGGCAACTACTGGTATTTACTGCATGGTGAACTGACAGGATCGTCGTTTGATATGCAGCAAACGCACCGGGTAGTCACCACGCTTAGCGCGCTGGAAAA
Source organism: Serratia sp. YWN4 (assembly GCF_055790845.1). Taxonomy (NCBI): domain Bacteria; kingdom Pseudomonadati; phylum Pseudomonadota; class Gammaproteobacteria; order Enterobacterales; family Yersiniaceae; genus Serratia; species Serratia sp. YWN4. The sequence goes on along the minus strand of NZ_CM147696.1, from coordinate 699,959 downwards.
GCAGCTAAAAGCGCATTATCCGCAGGCGCAACTGCTCTCACGCGGCACCGTCTTTTACAGCGACCATGCCAGCCAGCAGGCGAAACAGGATATCTCTACGCTGGGCGTTGCCACGATCCTTGGCGTGATCTTGCTAATTGTGGCGGTGTTCCGTTCGCTGCGCCCGCTGCTGCTGTGCCTGCTTTCCGTCGGCATCGGCGCGCTGGCCGGAACGGTAGCCACTTTGCTGCTGTTCGGCGAACTGCACCTGATGACGCTGGTGATGAGCATGAGCATCATCGGCATTTCTGCCGACTACACGCTCTACTACCTCACCGAGCGCATGGTACACGGCGGGGAAGTGTCGCCGTGGCAAAGCCTGCATAAAGTACGTCAGGCGCTGTTGTTGGCGCTGCTGACCACCGTTGCCGCCTATCTGATTATGATGCTCGCACCGTTTCCGGGGATCCGGCAGATGGCGGTCTTTGCCGCCGTGGGGTTGAGCGCCTCTTGCCTGACGGTGATCTTCTGGCACCCTTGGCTATGCCGCAAGTTACCGGTCCGGCCAATTCCGGCCATGGTATTACTGCTGCGCTGGCTGGCCGCTTGGCGGCGTGACAAGAGGCTGTCGTTGGGGCTGCCCGCCGCGTTGGCCGTGATCTCGCTGGCGGGGATCGCGACACTGCACGTCGATGATGACATTGCCCAACTACAGGCGCTGCCGCAGGGCATTCTGGCTCAGGAAAAAACCATTACCGCCCTGACCGGGCAAAGCGTCGATCAGAAATGGTTTGTGGTTTATGGCAGCACACCGCAACAAACGCTGGAACGCCTCGAGGCGTTCACTCCGGCGCTGGAACAGGCGCGCCACGCGGGCACCCTCAGCGGCTTTCGCTCGATCCCGCTGAATTCACTGGCACGCCAGCAGCAGGATCTCACGCTATTGCATCAGGCGGCTCCCGCCACCATCCGCGTGCTGCAAGGCGCAGGGTTAACGGCTGTCACCCCGGATCTGCAAGCTATGCCAGTGACCGTGGAAGACTGGCTCGCCAACCCGGCTAGCGAAGGCTGGCGCTTGATGTGGCTCACGCTGCCCAACGGTGAAAGTGGCGTGCTGGTGCCGGTTGAAGGCGTGGCAGACAGCGCCGCACTGAACGCGCTGGCGGCTAACCAGCCGGGGGTAGCGTGGGTCGATCGCAAAAGCACCTTTAACGCGCTATTCGCCCTCTATCGCGCAGTGCTCACCGGCCTGCTGATCGTGGCACTGGCGGTGATTGCCTGCGGTGCGGTAGTGCGCCTCGGCTGGCGTAAAGGGTTCATCAGCCTGGTGCCGTCATTGTTATCGCTCAGCTGCGGGCTGGCGGCTTTATCCTTCAGCGGCCATGCGGTGAACCTGTTTTCGTTACTGGCGTTGGTTTTAGTGCTGGGTATTGGCATCAACTACACGCTGTTTTTCAGTAATCCGCGCGGTACGCCGCTGACCTCGTTGCTGGCGATCACGCTGGCGATGATGACCACCTTACTCACGCTGGGCATGCTGGTGTTTAGCGCCACGCAGGCGATCAGCAGTTTCGGGATTGTGCTGGTGAGCGGCATCTTTACCGCTTTCCTGCTCTCCCCGCTGGCCATGCCTGGCCGTAAAGAGAGAAACAGATGATAAGACACAACTTTTGGCGCGCCGCTACCCTGCTTGGCGTGCTGTTGATGGCCGGCTGTAGCCACTCGCAGCGCCCTGCAGAAGCAACCGCCCCGCAGGCGTGGCTTGAGCCTGGCGTGCGCGTCACGCTGCCAGCACCGGGCATCACCCCGGCAGTCAATTCCCAGCAGTTGCTGACCGGCAGCGTCAACGGGCAAACGCAATCGTTGCTGGTGATGCTGAACGCCGACGCCAACAAAATCACCCTGGCCGGGCTCTCCTCCGTCGGTATCCGTTTATTTTTGGTCACCTATGACCCAAAAGGCATCCATACCGAGCAGTCGATCGTTGTGCCACAGCTCCCGCCTGCCAGCCAGGTGCTGGCCGACGTGATGCTCAGCCACTGGCCAATCAGCGCCTGGCAGAGCCAATTGCCAAAAGGCTGGACGCTGATCGATCGGGACGATAAGCGTGAGTTGCGCAACGCCAGTGGCAAACTGGTCACCGAGATCGCTTATCTGCAACGTAAAGACAAGCGTGAACCGATCAGCATCAGGCAGCACGCGTTTAAATACCACATCACCATTCAATATCTGGGCGACTGATATGATCTACATTTCTGCCGTCGGTATGATTAACGCACTGGGCCAGTCGACAGAGGAGATTGCGGCCAATCTGACTCGCGGCGTTGCGCCCGGTATGCGCAGCCGTGCAGGTTGGTTGCAGAACCCACCGCAGGCGGTGTTAGGCGCTGTGGAAGGCGAACTACCCGCGATTCCCGACAGCTTTGCCGCCCACCGCAGCCGCAATAACCAGTTGTTACTGGCTGCCCTGGCACAAATTCAGCCAGTGGTGGATGAAGCCATTCTTCGCGTTGGCCGCGAGCGCATCGCCGTGGTGCTGGGCACCAGCACTTCCGGGCTGGATGAGGGCGATCGGCACGTTGATCGCTTACTCAATGGTGAAGCGAGTTCTAGCTGGCAATATGCGCAGCAGGAGCTGGGCGATCCGTCGCGCTTTCTCAGCCACTGGCTGGGGCTGAACGGACCAGCCTTTACCCTTTCCACCGCCTGCTCCTCCAGCGCCCGGGCGATGATCAGCGGGCGACGGCTGATCGAGGCGGGTCTGGCAGATATCGCGATCGTCGGCGGTGCGGACACGTTAAGCCGCATGCCGATCAACGGTTTTCATAGCCTGGAATCCCTATCCACCCTCCTTTGCCAGCCGTTTAGCCGCGATCGCTACGGCATTACCATTGGCGAAGGCGCGGCACTGATGGTGCTGACCCGCGAACCGCAGCCCATTGCGCTGCTGGGAATCGGTGAATCCAGCGATGCTTATCATATTTCAGCCCCACACCCGCAGGGCGCAGGGGCGATCCGCGCTATTCAGCAGGCGCTAGGGGAAGCCGGGCTACAACCCGAAGAGGTGGGTTACATTAATCTGCACGGCACTGCCACGTTACTCAACGATCAGATTGAAGCCAAAGTGGTACAGGATCTGTTTGGTGAGCAGGTCCCTTGCAGTTCCACCAAACATTTAACCGGCCATACGCTGGGTGCGGCGGGCATCACCGAAGCCGCGATCGGCGTGCTCATCCTGCAACAGAATCTGCCATTGCCGCCGCAGAATTTCAGCCACTCACCGTTGGATCCCACATTACCCGCCTGTGGCGTACTGCACGCCGCAGCGCCGCTGGCGCGCCCGGTGATTTTGTCCAACTCCTTCGCCTTTGGCGGTAATAACGCCAGCATCCTGCTGGGGAGAATTGCATGAGCCACTATTTACCCCCGGCGAACTATCTGCCGCACGACGCCCCAATGCTGCTGCTGGCAGAAGTGGTGAACGTCGCCGATGAAGACGCACACTGCCGCGTCACGGTCACACCTAACGGCGTATTAGCCCCGTTTCTCGACGCACAGGGCGATTTGCCCGGTTGGTACACACTGGAGCTGATGGCGCAAACCATCGGCGTCTGGTCGGGTTGGCATCGCCAGCAGCAAGACCAGCCAAATATCGCTCTCGGCATGGTGCTCGGTGCCAGAGAGTTAATCTGCGCTGCGGGCAAACTGCCCGCAGGCGTAACGCTTGATATTCAGGTCAAACTACTGATGCAGGATCAACGTTTCGGTAGCTTTGACTGCACTATCCGCGTGGGAGATAACACGCTGGCCACCGGCCGCGTCAACACCTTTCAGCCCGCGCCGGAAGAATTAACATTACTTTTTAATCAGGGATCCACAGCATGAGTCGTTCAGTTCTGATCACTGGCGCCAGTAAAGGTATCGGACGCGCCATTGCCTGCCAGTTAGCGGCTGATGGGTTTGTGGTAGGCGTACACTACCATCGGGATGAGGCCGGCGCTCAGGCAACACAGGATGCCATTACCGCCGCAGGCGGGCAAGGCCGTCTGCTGTGTTTTGACGTGGGCAACCGCCAGCAATGCCGCGAAGTTCTCGAACAGGACATGGCCAAACACGGGCCGTGGTACGGCGTGGTCAGCAACGCGGGTATCGCCCGTGATGCCGCCTTTCCAGCCTTGAGCGATGACGATTGGGATGCGGTCATCCACACCAATCTCGACAGCTTCTACAACGTGATTCAGCCATGTGTGATGCCAATGATTTCAACGCGCAAAGGCGGCCGCATTATTACGCTCTCTTCCGTTTCTGGCCTGATGGGCAACCGCGGGCAAGTTAACTACAGCGCCGCCAAAGCGGGCATTATTGGCGCAACCAAAGCGCTGGCGATCGAACTGGCGAAGCGCAAAATTACCGTTAACTGTATTGCGCCCGGCTTGATTGATACCGGCATGATCGAAATGGAAGACGCCGCGCGGCAAGAAGCGATCGCTATGATCCCGATGAAACGTATGGGCCAGGCGGAAGAAGTCGCCGGGCTGGCGAGCTATTTGATGTCAGATATTGCAGGTTACGTGACCCGTCAGGTGATCTCGATCAACGGAGGGATGTTATGACACGCCGCGTAGTGATTACAGGCATGGGCGGCGTCACCGCCTTGGGTGAAAGCTGGCAGGCAGTATCCAGCAGGCTGCTGGCCTATAAAAACGCCGTGCGCAAAATGCCTGAATGGCAAATCTATGCGGGCCTGCATACGCTGCTGGGCGCGCCCATCGATGATTTTGTGCTGCCAGACCACTACACCCGTAAGCGGATCCGCTCCATGGGCCGGGTGTCACTGATGTCGACCCGCGCGACCGAACTGGCGCTGGAGCAGGCCGGGCTGATTGACGATCCGGTGCTAACCAACGGCCAGACCGGCATTGCTTATGGCTCATCAACCGGCAGTACCGGCCCGGTGAGCGAATTCGCCACCATGTTGACCGAGAAACATACCAACAATATTACCGGCACCACCTACGTGCAGATGATGCCGCACACCACGGCGGTCAATACCGGGCTGTTCTTTGGCCTGCGCGGGCGGGTGATCCCCACCTCCAGCGCCTGTACCTCGGGCAGCCAAGCCATTGGTTACGCCTGGGAAGCCATTCGTCACGGTTATCAAACGGTGATGGTTGCCGGGGGCGCAGAGGAATTATGCCCTTCCGAAGCGGCGGTGTTCGATACGCTGTTTGCCACCAGCCAGCGCAATGATCAGCCACACACCACGCCCTCGCCGTTTGACCAGCAACGTGATGGCCTGGTGATTGGTGAAGGCGCAGGTACGCTGATCCTCGAAGAGCTGGAACATGCCAAAGCGCGCGGCGCGACGATCTATGGCGAGGTGATCGGCTTTGCCACCAACTGCGACGCCGCACACATCACGCAACCACAGCGCGAAACCATGCAGATTTGCATGGAGCAATCGCTGCGGATGGCCGGTTTAAGCCCGCGCGATATCGGCTATATTTCCGCCCACGGCACCGCCACCGACAGAGGGGATATTGCTGAAAGTCTGGCCACGGCGGAGATCTACGGCGATAGCGTGCCGATTTCATCCTTGAAAAGCTACTTTGGCCACACGCTGGGTGCCTGTGGCGCACTGGAAGCCTGGATGAGTTTACAGATGATGCGTGAAGGCTGGTTCGCTCCGACGCTCAACCTGCAGACCCCAGACGAGCAGTGCGGCGCGTTGGATTACATCATGGGGGAAGCCCGCCACATCGATTGTGAATTCCTGCAAAGCAATAATTTCGCCTTTGGTGGCATCAACACCTCGATTGTAATCAAACGCTGGGCATAGTTTTAGACTGCACGATATAACACGCAGGCGAAGTCATTCTGAACGACTTCGTCTGCATAATCCCCCTATCTCTTATTCTATTGGCTATGTGATTCCCGCCATGCATTAATCATCTCTTTAACCGCCTAATCAGATAATCGCGTTACCTTGGCTTCAGACGGAAAAGAAAATAGAACCAACGTTAATGCAAAAGCAGAAATATAAAACTTCATTAATAATGTCATGGTGTTATATCCCCTTCACACCTGAAAATGGGGCAATTGGCCGCCTTCATTTACCCCTGTTGCTGGCTTATGTAAGCTTCTAAGCCTTGGTTCAGTTGCCGCCTTCCTGCGGCTTGGATTTTTCAGGGTAGATAGAATCAGGACAATGTCGTTACTGCAATAAACTTTACACGCTGCAAAACATGGCTCAAGAAGTCATCTGATTAATGAGCACCTATAAAAAGTTAAATAGGTATTTCATTATCACCGGGAGTGACAAGAAATATTCCCGCGTCGGCAACACACACTATCATGCCCTTCAGTAGACAGGGTTCAACAGCGAATGCACTCTTCATCAGATCACTTCGCAACGCCCAAGCGGCCCACTCCCACACACGGCTGGCAAGATGCCCAACGCTTTGGGGCAGCATATCGACTCGCTCCCCTTCGTAATGACCACCATTGAGTGGCTTCGCTCAAAGAGCCAGAACCCGATATCCTTAAATAATATGTGTGAAAGCAAACCTACCTAAAAACCGGTAAATATAGTGTTTACTTTATTAATTTCATTTCTTACTTTTTAATAAGAATACTCCCAATAAAATCAGTAATAATCTTAATAAACCGCGCATTATCTTAGACTGAAAGCGATTTTTGATAAAAAACACTAATCATTTAAGAGGCGAATTTCTTAGTAATTATCAGATTATTGCTGAATTTACCTAAAAATCAGGAATTATCCTTATACAAAAATAAAAAAAAGAACTACCATGTGAATAGGTTAGGACAATCTAATCATCTGACACATGGTACATCTGAAATACAACACACTTTGGAGGGATTATTTCTTATGTAACAACATTATTATGGCAGTGATAACACACCCGGTTTTCTTTAACGTTAGTGTTTTTATTTAATACATACCCGTTAACCTTAATTGATTTTATAAATACAGAGAGGACATTATGAAAAGTAGGAAGTATTTAACAACATCAGAAGTAAAGAGATTAATTAATGCTATTGGGCAGGGAGATAATTCCGATAGAGATTGTTGCCTAATCTGGATGTGCTTTCTACACGGCTGCCGTGTCAGTGAACTCAATTCGTTACGTCTCTCAGATATCGATCTGGAAGGTAGGACCATCATGATTAATCGACTAAAAAATGGCTTTTCGACCATACACCCGTTGTTTGAAATTGAGATGCAACCATTGCAAAAATGGTTAAGTAAGCGATTGAATTACAACGGTAGTGATAGTGAATGGCTGTTTCTTTCACGTCAGGGCAACCGCCTTTCCCGCCAGCAGATCTACAAAATGATGCGCAAATATGGACGTGAATCAGCACTGTCAATTGCACCTCATCCGCATATGTTACGTCATGCCTGTGGTTATGCTCTGGCGGATAAAGGAATTGACACACGTCTGATTCAAGATTATTTAGGGCATAGGAACATTCGTCATACGGTGTTATATACGGCAAGTAATTCGAGGCGGTTTTTAAATATCTGGTGAATTGTAACAAAAAATTACTAGGTGATCATTTTGGGCTAAACTGGAGCCCATAGTAATGTCCACAATTCCTCCGTGTCAACTGTCCTGTTATCCATATCACCAACTTAGATAAACCGTTTAAATTCAAATGATTAACCATTATCAGCCTCCCGTGTCCACGCCTGTATCGTAGAAAACCTGCTCGTTCCCCTTTGGCTGCAAATTTTCCATAAAAAAACCAACAAGCATATAATGCTACCTAAAAACCGATAACAAGCGGTTAACTCCAAGCCTAGGGGCTATTTGCTTTTCTTTTGGCTCAAAAACCCAAGGTATACAAAATAGCCCAAAATGACTACCTCAAGAAAGACTCACTAAGTATCGGTGAGTCTTTTTGATCAAGATGCTAATCAAGGGATAAATAGAATGCAATCGCATCATCGGGTGCCATTGCACGACATTATGATGTGTTAGTTAAAAGGACTGTTTTCATGAACCGAAAAATTATCGCTACAGCATTCTTGGCTTCCGTTATGTCTGCCCCTGCCGTATTGGCAGCAAACGGTACCATTAACTTTGTTGGGGAAGTTCTTCCTGAAGCATGTGTGGTAGATACCAATTCTCAAAACCTGACTGTAACGCTGGGCAAAGTATTCTCTTCAGCCTTTACCGGTACAGGTTCTACCGCAGCACCAACAAAATTCCAACTGATCCTGAAAGATTGCCCAGTAACCGCCAACAAAGCTGTCGTTAAATTCGACGGTATCAGTGTTGCAGGCGATAACAGCATGCTCGCTTTAACCAAAGGCGCAAACACCGCTCAAGGTGTGGCAATCCAGTTGTCTGATGCCACTCAGCAGGTTGTTAATCTGTTCGAAAGCTCACAGCCTTACACATTAGTGACCGGCTTGGGTACAACAAACAAACTGGACTTCGTTGCTCGCTATAGAGCGATCGCAGACGACGTGACGCCAGGCGCAGCTAACGCGACCTCTCAGTTTACGATCGTCTACCAGTAAGTTTAGTTAGCCGTTTACGGTAATACATATTAACCAAGGCCGTAATTAATGAGCGGCCTTTTTTAATATGAATAAATTTCATAAGAGGACCTGTGCTAAAAAACAAGACGAAAGGGGCATGTGTGGAAAAAAGCGCTGTATTTCAAATCGCATTAATTGATGATTGTACAATGTCAAAGGTGGGCTTTGAGTCTTTGTTATCCTACATACCGATGACCTGTAATCTTCATCGCGCCAATAATTTAACCGAGTTAAAAGGCGTTCTGATTAAAGAAGATATACAGATTGTTGTGATAGAACCTTTCAGTGCAGACAAAGCATTATTTCAGGTTATTGATTTTATTCATTGGGTAAAAAACACCCTACCTGAAGTGAAAATTGTAGTATTAACACGGATTCAGGATAAAACAACGCTACGTTCTCTCCACCATATCGATGTTCATGCGCTTATCTCTAAAAACGAACGCCTTGGTGAAATATCGAACCTGATTATTCAGGTGATGGAGAACAACAATGTCTGTAGTCAACACATTAGCAGGCTATTAAATAGCAGAGCAAAACCAGCACACCCATTTTTGACGGAGGCCGAGCTTACTGTTTTGAACTATTTCTTACGTGGTATTACACAGAAAAAAATCGCTGACCTCACGAATAGAAGTGCAAAAACCATCAGTTGTCACAAACGTAATGCCATGCGAAAGCTGGGGGTCAAGGGGAATACCGGCTTGGTTGCCTTTGCCAAAACAGCATCAGGCAATAGCCTGCTTAACTATCAGGGCAGTGAAATGTACGTGAAAGATTTTGAATACTGCGGGCCTGCTGCATGATAGTAAAAAGATGAATAGAAAGGGTTGAAGGATATCGCTCAGGCTCGTGATGCAATAAAACGCTCCTTTGGCTCACGGTGAGCCTACATTTTTACAATTAGAAATGGAATGTACAAAACATAACATCAGCATAACCAAAGTTATTATCACGGCAGATTAAAAATGGGCAATATAACGCCCAATGGGGTAATTCCCTCAGAGGCGTTATTTCACATAACAATAAACCTCAGATTGTAGGATCTGCACGGAATAATAAAGCTGCTGTTAGTTTTCTACTTTTTCGCTCACAGAATATAGGAAATTCTATTATGAAATTATGGCATAAAGCATTGCTCGGCGGGTTACTGCTGAGCGCACTGAGCGCATCAGCAGGCGTCATCGTTGGCGGTACCCGAGTGATCTATGACGGCGGTAAAAAAGAGACCGCTCTCAGCGTGAAGAACCCCGATAAAGTGCCTTATCTCATCCAATCCTGGGTTGATACCCAGGAAGGTGGGCAAACCAAAGCACCTTTTATTATTACCCCACCACTGTTCAGGCTGAATGCAGAGCAGAATAACGTGCTGCGCATTGTTCGCGCCGGGGGCAACCTGCCAGAAGATAAAGAATCCCTGTTCTGGCTGAATATCAAGTCTATTCCTTCCGCAGAGAGAGTGGATAACACCCTGCAGATCGCGGTCAAGACCCGCATCAAGCTGATTTATCGCCCGGCTGGCGTAAAAGGCACGTTGGATGACGCGGCGCAAAACCTCAAATGGCAACGCAGCGGCAATACATTACAGGCAACCAACAGCTCCCCTTACTACCTGAGCTTCTACTCCATCTCCATCGGCGGTAAAGAACTGCCCGAAGTGACCATGGTGGCCCCGCACACCACGGCGAGCTATACGCTGCCCGCAGGCGTGGCAGGCAATACGGTCAGTTGGAAGATCATCAATGACTACGGCGGCACCAGCGATGCCTTCCAGTCTCCTCTGTAACACAGGTAACCAGAAAACATCAGGGTTTCACCCGTGAACAGGAATCTGAGCATGATCTATATGCCAAGCAATTACCGCACTAAAAAGAAGATGCAGCATTTCAAGCTATTGCCGTTGGCTTGCCTGATTGGCTTGATGGTGGCCGATCTACGCGTAGCCCAGGCACGTGAATATTTTAATCCGGAACTGCTGCAAATCGATAACCCGGCACAAGCGGGGGCCGACCTGTCGGTATTTGAAGAAGGCGATAGTCAAGCTCCTGGGACTTATCGTGTAGACGTCTTATTAAATGGCCAGGTAGTCAACTCACGTGAAGTGGAGTTTGTCCAGCATCGCGACAAGACAGGAAAGACCAGCCTGCAACCCTGCCTGAGCACCAGCGATCTGGCCGCTCTCGGGGTCAATACCGCCGCATTCAGCGCCTTGAAAGCGGACAACAAGTGCGTTGATTTGCCAACGGCGATCCCCAACGCCTATACCGAATTCCAGTTTAGCAACCAGCAGTTGAACCTGAGCATTCCGCAAGCCGCGCTGAAAAACGAGGCCCGTGGCTATGTGGCACCGGAAAAATGGCAGCAGGGGATCCCGGCGCTGTTGGCCAACTACAGCTTCAGCGGCTCCAACTCTCGTGCCAGCGATCATACGGCAGCCAGCAACAGTTATTACCTGAACCTGCGCAGCGGCCTGAACGTCGGCCCTTGGCGCCTGCGTAACTATTCTGTCTGGAACCGGGAAAGTGGCAGCGATCAAGGCAATAGCCACTGGCAGTCGATCAATACCTATCTGCAGCGCGATATCCTCTTTTTGAAGAGCCAGTTGACGCTGGGAGATACCAACTCCTCCAGCGAAATCTTTGACAGCGTACCGCTACGCGGTGGTCAGTTGATGTCGGATGAAGAGATGCTGCCGGAAAGCCTGCGCGGCTATTCACCGGTGGTACGTGGCATCGCCAGAACCAACGCACAGGTCACCATTCGCCAGAATGGCTACGTGATTTATCAGAGCTATGTGTCTGCCGGGGCGTTTGTCATCAACGATCTCTACCCCACCGCGGGCAGTGGCGATCTGAACGTGACTATTACCGAAGCCGACGGCAGTGAACAGCGCCTGGTGGTGCCTTTCGCCTCGGTTCCGGTGTTACAACGCGAAGGACAACTGAAATACAGCCTCGCCGGTGGTCGTTACCGCCCGGCAGATAATAATGTGGACGAAGCCACCTTTGCTCAAGGCAGCATCATTTACGGTTTGCCTTGGGGGATGACAGCCTACAGCGGCGTACAGTTAGCCACCCACTATGAAGCACTCGCGCTAGGGCTCGGCAAGAATATGGGGCCGATCGGTGCGTTGTCTGCCGATGTCACCCAAGCCCATGCCACATTGGCTGAAGCTGACGAGAACAGCAGCAGCGGCCAGTCACTGCGCCTGCGTTACGGCAAGAGCTTTGCCGATAGCGGAACCAACGTCAGCCTGGCAGGGTATCGCTACTCCACCAAAGGGTTCTACACGTTGCAGGAAACGCTGGATACCTACACCCGGTCAACCAGGTTGCAGTCAGATTACCTGCAACATAAACGCAGCCGAGTGGAGTTGACGGTTAACCAGAATCTGGGGCAACAGGCAGGTTCTCTGTCGCTGAGCCTGGTGGATGAAGGTTACTGGAATGGGCAGAAAACCCGCTCCACCAGCGTGGGCTATAACAATAGCTGGCGCAGCATCAGCTATGGCATCAACTACAGCTACAACAAGAATGCCATCGGTAGCAACGGCAACGATCATCTGCTGGCATTGAACGTGAATATCCCGCTGTCCGGTTGGCTCAATAACTCCTGGGCCAGTTACAGCATGAACAGCAGTAACCAGGGGCGAGTCAGCCACAACCTGGGGCTTAGCGGCACCGCGCTGGAGCGAAACAATCTGAACTGGTCCGTGGCGCAGGGCTACAGCAGCCAACAAAACGGCAGTAATGGCAACCTGTCAACCAGCTATCAGGGCGGCAGCGGCCAGGTCAACGCGGGCTACAGCTATGGCAGCCAGCAGCAGCGGCTCAACTACGGGGTTCAGGGCGGTATTCTGGTGCATGAAAACGGCGTCACCTTGTCACAATCGCTGGGTGAAACGGTGGCATTAGTGAAAGCGCCGGGTGCCAAAGGGGTCAGCGTGGCCAACAATATCGGGGTGAAAACCGACTGGCGTGGCTATGCCGTGGTGCCTTACATCACACCGTACCGTAATAACGCGCTCGGGCTGGATACCGCGACTCTGCCCGACGATGTCGAGCTGGAACTGACCTCAAAAACGGTGACGCCAACGCGCGGTGCGGTGGTGGTGGCCGATTATCAAACCCGTATCGGCCAGCGAGTCATGATGACGCTGCTGCGTGCCAACGGCCAGCCAGTGCCGTTTGGCGCCACGGTGACCGACCTTGCCAGCGCAGGTGAAAGCGGCAGCATCGTCGGCGATGGTGGTGAAGTCTACTTAACCGGTATGGCCGAAAAAGGAACGCTGCAGGTGCAGTGGGGAAAAACCCACGAACAACAGTGCCAGGTAAGCTATCGCCTGTCACCACGCGGTGAGAAGGCAACGGGTCTGCAGATAATTAACGGCCAGTGTCAATAAGGATGAAACTGTGAAATTACTTTCGATAGGAAAAACCGTCTTTGTGCTGGCAACCCTGATGGTTTCCAGCCTGGCGCAGGCGGCTTGTCGCTTTGGCGAGGCGGGCTCCGCCCAAACCGGCACGCTCAATTTTGGGAGTGTCATTGTACAGCGTGACTCCCCCGTCGGCACGGTATTGGCCACCGCAACAACAGGGGCCGTTGGCGAAGGCGCGACGTTATTTGGCTGTGATACTGCATGGACATCCAACCTGGCCCTGACAAGATTTACCACGCTCTCCAGCATCAGCGATGTCTACCAAACCAACCTGAGCGGCGTGGGGATAAAAATCACCACGGGAGGAGGCCGGGTATTCCCCAGCACGGTGGATTGGGTGGCGAATACCTTTCCCACGGTTGCAGCACCGGGGATCACCGCTTATCTGGTGAAAACCAGCGTAGGCGGGGTTCAAGGGGGGAGTATTACCCCAGGTAACGCCGCGAAGTTTGTCGCGGTGGGAAACACGCAATATTACACTGACTTCAATATCGGCACTTCCACCATCGTCCCGGTGGCCTGTTCTGTACAGACACCCAGCATCACCGTGCCCTTGGGGGACGTACAGGCCACCCTGTTTACCGGCGTGAACAGCACCCTGGCAACCAAGAGTTTTAACCTGGGCCTGAATTGCGATGCCGGTGCCAAAGTTAATGTCTCGATGTCCGGCACCCAGAATACCGATACAGCCAATACCAGCGTCTTGGCACTCAGTGGCGCAGGCAATGCCGACGTAGCTAAAGGCGTGGGAGCCCAGATCCTCTATAACGGTACGCCAATGACCATTGGTCAAAATCTGCTGTTGAAAACCTCAACAGGCGGTGTTGAAGCCTTCGGCTTCCAGGCTCGCTATTTCCAGACTCTGGCCACGGTGATACCGGGTAAAGCCAATGCTACCGCTACGCTGAATATTACCTATCAATAATAAACGGGCAATAGGGGCCCCATCCAGTGGCCTGAAATAACCATAATCTCAGATTGCCATTTAAAGCGGGAATATTGAGCCATTAAATATATAGTTCTTTTTATTTAGAGAATGATAATGGCTGCCTACAGAAAAACAGACATATTTTATTCATCGAGGTTTAAATGGAAAAGATCAGGACGATAATTTCTGTTGGTCTGTTACTGCAAGGTTTTCTATTTAACGCTAACGCTGCGGATATTAACGTCAGCGGCCAGGTCGTTGCCTCTCCTTGCATTATAGATGTCGGCACAGTTAATCAATCGGTTGATTTCGGCAAATTGCAGTTGCGTGATTTGTCCGCAACTGGCAGCACCAGTGATTGGATACCCATCACCCTAAAGTTGACCGCTTGCCCGGTATCAACCAGCAAAGTGATCGCCAATTTCAGCGGTACTGCCAGTGGTGATGACAATACGCTTTATGCCAATACGGGTACGGCAAGGAATATCGCTATTCATCTGGCTGATGTCACGCGCGCACAGAAGTTGGGAACGGGGAGCAGCTTGACCGTTGCGGTGGATTCCGCATCAAGAACCGCCACAGTTCCCCTTGCTAGCCGATTGTTGAGCGTTAACGGTATGAGTGAAGGTGGAACCATTGCAGGTGTAGTGCAGGTTAATTTTACTTACCAGTAAATAGCCTGCTGTATGGCTATAAAAAATATAAAGCGTTTTCTCACTGAGAAATACACCATCAAATATCAATATTGGGATTATAGAATGAAAAAGTCATTTAAATTGGCATACTGCGGTTTAGCGTTATTAGTTGCACACAGCATGGCCGTTAACGCAGCTGATATCAGTACCATCAACATTACGGGGAATGTTGTTGCCTCTCCTTGCGTGATTGACGCCAGCAACGCCACTGTCAATATTGACCTAGGGGATATTCAGGCCTCCACTCTGCTAACGTCGGGATTGGGTAGCCCTTGGAAAGCCTTTAATATCGTCCTGAAAAGCTGCCCGGTTTCAACCACCAAGGTAAACGTGGTATTTAGCGGCACGCCAGATACCGGGGATGCCACCCGCTATAAAAGCACCGGTACGGCAACCAACCTCTCTGTTGAGTTAACCGACAGCACTGGCGTCAACTTTGGTAATACCAAAGGGACCACCATCAACGTGGCAGCCAATACCGCCACCTTCGCACTGAGGACTCGTGCTTATTCAAAAGGCACGGTGATGCCAGGCACCATTAATGCCACCGTGGTTGCCTCGTTTACCTATAATTAATGCATTTCCCGTAATTTAAGGGGCTAGATTCGGTTTTACCGCGCTTTATATCTCTCTCTTCAAATTTCATAAGGGGTTGGTTATCCTTCCCCCTTATTTACTGTGTATTTTCATGCACGAAGATCACCCAATCCCCCCCTTCAAGCTCGGCAATCACATTCGGCTGGATTGCTGAATAACGCTGTTGCGTGCAAGCGCTAAACCTTAAGGCTGAGCGCAGTATTGCCAACGCTAGCGCCCAGTTCCAATGATCTATCACTAAGCCCCTCGACGCAGAATAAGTTCGCACAAAGTGTCTGGTATTTAAATCTATACTTACAGATACCCATGCGGCCAGTACCAGATGAACCTGACTTCGCCGTCATGCCGTCAACAGACGGTGGTTTTGCACATAACTAACAGACTTGGTCTGTAAGGAAGAAAATGGTGAAATTGCTTTCGCTAGGAAAAATCACATTTGCGTTGGCAGCATTGATGGTTTCCGGTCTGGCACAAGCGGCTTGTCGCTTTGGCGAGGCGGGTTCCGCCCAAACCGGCACGCTCAATTTTGGGAGTGTCATTGTACAGCGTGACTCCCCCGTCGGCACGGTATTGACCACGGCAACAACAGGGGCCGTTGGCGGAGGTGCAACGTTATTTGGCTGTGATGTTGCATGGACATCCAACCTGGCCCTGACAAGATTTACCACGCTCTCTAGCATCAGCGATGTCTACCAAACCAACCTGAGCGGCGTGGGATTAAAAATCACCACGGGAGGAGGCCGGGTATTCCCCAGCACGGTGGATTGGGCGGCGAATACCTTTCCCACGGTTGCAGCACCGGGGATCACCGCTTATCTGGTAAAAACCAGTGCCACCGGGGTTCAAGGGGGGAGTATTACCCCAGGTAACGCTGCGAAGTTTGTCGCGGTGGGAAACACGCAATATTACACTGACTTCAATATCGGCACTTCCACCATCGTCCCGGTGGCCTGTTCTTTACAGACGCCCAACGTCACCGTGCCATTGGGGGACGTGCAAGCGACCCTGTTTACCGGCGTGGGTAGCACCCTGGCAACCAAGAGTTTCAACCTGGGCCTGAATTGCGATGCCAATACCCGAGTCAATGTCTCGATGACGGGCACCCAGAATGCCGATACGGCCAATACCAGCGTCTTGGCACTCAGTGGTGCTGGCAATACCGACGTTGCCAAAGGCGTGGGAACCCAGATCCTCTATAACAGCACGCCAATAACCATTGGTGCCAATCTGCTGTTGAAAACCTCAACCGGTGGTGTTGAAACCTTCGGCTTCCAGGCTCGCTATTATCAGACCTTGGCCACGGTGATGCCCGGCAAGGCCAATACTACCGCCACGCTGAACATCAACTATCAATAAGTAGGCGAGACGAACGGTATTTACACTTTGTCATAGCTTGTACAAAAAACAACACGGGTATAACCAAAGTCCCCATCAAGGGGCCACAAATCATCGTAATCTAAGCCTGTCATTTAGAACTGGAATATTGCCCCGGATTAAATGTCTAGACAGCTATTTTGAGGGAAAGAAACGGGCTGCCGATAAGAAACAGTCATGGTTTATTCATAGAGGTTTGAATGGGAAAGGTCATAACGATAATTTCGGCCGGGTTATTATGGCCAGGCTTTCTATTTAGCGCTAATGCTTCGGACATTAACATTAGCGGTCAAGTGGTCGCCTCACCTTGTATTATCGATATCGCTACGGCAAATCAAACGGTTGATTTTGGTAAATTACAGCAGCGTGATTTGTCAGTGGCCGGTAGCGCAAGTGAGTGGATACCTCTAGATCTCAAACTGACCGCCTGCCCGATATCAACCAGCAAAGTGATTGCCAACTTTAGCGGTACGGCCAGCAGCGATGACAATACGCTTTATGCCAACTCGGGTACGGCAAGGAATATTGCCATTCATCTGGCTGATGCCACCCGTACACAGAAACTGGGAGCGGGGAGCAGTCTGGCCGTTCTGGTGGACGCAGAATCAAGAACAGCAACAGTACCACTGGCCAGCCGATTATTGAGCGTTAACGGCATGAATGAAGGTGGAACTATTTCAGGTGCAGTGCAAATTAATTTCACCTACCAATAATCCTCTGCGTACCTATAAAAAATATAAAGCGTTTTCCCGTTAAGAAATACAAGGTCAAATATCAAATCTGGAGGGGTAAAATGAAAAAATCAATGAAATTGGGATATTGCGGTTTAACCTTATTCGCCTCATACAGCATGGCTGTTCATTCGGCTGATATCAGTACGATTAATATCACGGGAAATGTCGTGGCATCCCCTTGTGTGGTGGATAGCAGCAACTCCATCATCAACATTGACCTGGGGGAAATTCAGGCTTCTTCTCTGACAGCAGCAGGAGCCGCCGGTGATTGGAAGCCTTTCAGCATTACGCTGACCAGTTGCCCGATCTCAACCACCAAGGTCACCGTTGCCTTTAGCGGTACGCCAGACAGTACCGATGCAACCCGCTATAAGAACCTGGGTACAGCGACCAACCTGAATGTCGAGTTGGCAGGCGCTGCCAGTGGTAATAATCTCGGCAATGGGCAAACAACCTATACCACGGTGAATGGCACATCAAACAATGCAGTGTTCAACCTGAAAACCCGGGCTTATGCCACAGGGACCGTGATGCCAGGTTCAATCAATGCCTCTGTCGTTGCCTCATTTACCTACAACTAATGCTATTCACGCAATGAGAGAGTCTAAAGTCTATTTCACCGTACTTTAGGCTGCCTTGGTACAGATGCCGTAGCGATACAATCAAAAAAACGATTGGTAATAGCCACACAAAACTAACAACAAAAAAAGCCCACACAATGTTCATTGCGTTCATATACTTTCTAAAGGCGTACAAGAATCGCTTTAGAGCGTATGTCGCCCATAAGTAATAAACCGTAATGTCATGTTTTGCCGACGTACACACTCACTTTGCAAACCTTTGGCGATAAATCTACGGGTTTAGTGATTTTCTGATCGCAGATTGCGGGAGATTCCACGATGAAATTATGGCATAAGGCGCTACTCGGCGGATTGTTACTGGCCTCATTGAGCGCCTCAGCAGGCGTGATCGTCGGTGGCACTCGAGTGATCTATGACGGCGGCAAGAAAGAAGCCGCGCTCAGCGTGAAAAACCCAGATAAAACGGCCTATCTTATCCAATCCTGGGTTGATACCCAGGAAGGCGGGCAGGCCAAAGCCCCTTTCGTGATCACTCCACCGCTGTTCAGGCTGAATGCCGGGCAAGATAACGTACTGCGCATCGTCCGCGCCGGGGGCAACCTGCCGGAAGATAAAGAATCCCTGTTCTGGCTGAATATCAAGTCCATTCCTTCTGCGGAGAAGGTGGAGAACACCCTGCAGATCGCGGTCAAGACCCGCATCAAGCTGATTTATCGCCCGGCGGGCGTAAAAGGCTCCCTTAATGACGCGGCGAAAAGCCTCAAATGGCAGCGCAGCGGTAATACATTACAGGCGACCAACAACTCCCCTTATTACCTGAGCTTCTTTTCCATCTCCATCGGCGGTAAAGAACTGCCCGAAGTGACCATGGTGGCACCGAATGCCACAGTGAGCTATACGCTGCCCGCAGGCATGACGGGTAATGCGGTCAGTTGGAAGATCATCAATGACTATGGCGGCACCAGCGATGCCTTCCAGTTTTCCTTATAACGCTGGCGACCATAATGAGCGTTAGCCACGATTAACGTGCGCACTCATGCGGCCGTGTTAAATCAATCCAGGGCTAAACCTGTGAATTGCAATCTACAAGTGGGCTATATCTCTGACACATACACACCTGAAAAAAACAGGCTCCACTGCCGCCTGATTCCCTGGATGTGTCTGCTTGGCTTGCTGGTGCTCGACCTGCACGTGGCCCAGGCGCGTGAATATTTTAACCCGGAACTGCTGCAAATCGATAACCCGGCACAGGCAGGGGCCGACCTGTCGGTGTTTGAAGAGGGGGGTACCCAGGCTCCTGGTTTATACCGGATCGACTTGCTGCTGAATAACCAGGCCATGGATTCGCGCGAGATGGAGTTTGTCCAGCGTCAGGATGATGCAGGTAATAGCAGCCTGCAACCCTGCCTGAGTACCCGCGATCTGGCCACACTCGGGGTGAACGTCGCGGCGTTCAATGCCTTGACGGAAAACAACCGCTGTGTCGATCTGCCGATCGCGATCCCTGGTGCCTATACCGAGTTCTATTTCAACAACCAGCAGTTGAACCTGAGCATTCCACAGGCGGCACTAAAGAGCGAAGCCCGTGGCTACGTGGCACCCGATCAATGGCAGCAAGGCGTTACAGCCCTGTTAGCCAACTACAGTTTCAACGGCTCCAACACCCGTGCCGGTGAAAATTCGGCGGCCAGCAACAGCTACTACCTGAATCTGCGCAGCGGCCTGAACGCTGGCCCTTGGCGCCTGCGCAACTATTCCGTCTGGAACCGGGAAAGCGGCAACGACGATCGCCAGCAGCAAAGTCACTGGCAATCCATCAATACCTACCTGCAACGCGATATCACTTTTTTGAAGAGCCAGCTGACGCTGGGAGATACCAACTCCTCCAGCGAAATTTTCGACAGCGTGCCGCTGCGCGGTGGCCAGTTAATGTCGGATGAAGAGATGCTGCCGGAAAGCCTGCGCGGCTATTCACCGGTGGTGCGCGGCATTGCCAGAACCAACGCCCAGGTCACCATTCGCCAGAATGGCTACGTGATTTATCAGAGCTACGTCCCTGCCGGGGCGTTTGTTATCAACGATCTCTACCCCACCGGGGGCAGTGGCGATCTGAACGTCACCATTACCGAAGCCGATGGCAGTGAACAGCATCTGGTGATGCCTTTCGCCTCGGTACCGGTGCTACAACGTGAAGGGCAACTGAAATACAGCCTCGCTGGCGGGCGCTACCGCCCGGCCGATGATCGGGTTGAAAGCGCATCTTTTGTTCAGGCAACCGCGATCTATGGGCTGCCCTGGGGGATCACCTTATACGGCGGTGGGCAAACAGCCACCCACTACAACGCATACACGCTGGGGCTCGGCAAGAATATGGGGCCGATCGGTGCGTTGTCTGCTGATGTCACCCAGGCTCAAGCTACACCAGCAGACAGGCAGCGCAGTAGCGGCCAGTCACTGCGCCTGCGTTACGGCAAGAGCTTTGCCGATACCGGGACCAACGTCAGCCTGGCGAGTTATCGTTACTTCTCCAAAGGGTTTTATACGCTGCAGGAAACGCTGGATACCTACTCTCAGGCAACCGCGCAATCAATCGACGCCCCGCAGCACAGGCGCGGCCGAGTAGAGTTGACGGTTAACCAGAGTCTGGGGCAACAGGCAGGCTCTCTGTCACTGAGCCTGGTGGATGAAAGGGATTGGGACGGGCAGAGAACCCAAACCTTCGGCCTAGGCTATAACAACAGCTGGCACGCCATCAGCTACGGCATCAACTACAGCCAAAGCAAGAACCCCCTTAACAACCGGAGTACCGAACATTTACTGGCCTTGAACATCAGCATTCCGCTGCGCGGCTGGCTCAATAATTCCTGGGCGACCTACAACATGAACAGCAGCAATCAAGGGCGGGTCAGCCACAGCGTGGGGCTCAACGGCACAGCCTTGGAACAAAACAATCTGAGCTGGTCCGTAACACAGGGCTACAGCAGCCAACAAGACGGCAGCAACGGCAACCTGTCGACCAGCTACCGGGGCAACAGTGGCCAAGTCAATGCGGGTTACAGCTACGGGAGTCAGCAGCAACGGCTAAACTACGGTGTCCAAGGCGGTATTTTGGTTCACGCGAATGGCGTCACCTTGTCACAACCACTGGGCGAAACGGTAGCGCTGGTGAAAGCGCCGGGCGCTAAAGGGGTTGGCGTGACCAACAATATCGGAGTGAAAACCGACTGGCGTGGCTATGCCGTGGTGCCTTACGTCACTCCTTACCGCAATAATGCGCTCGGGCTGGATACTGCCACCCTGCCTGACGATGTCGAACTGGAATTGACCTCAAAAACGGTCATCCCAACGCGCGGTGCGGTGGTGGTGGCTGATTATCAACCTCGTATCGGCCAGCGGGTCATGATGACGCTGCTGCGGGCTAACGGAGAGCCGGTGCCATTTGGTGCCACCGTCACCGAAGCGACCAGTACCGAGGTGCATAGCAGCATCGTCGGCGACGGTGGCCAAGTCTATCTAACAGGAATGGAGGCACAAGGCTCTCTGCTGGTGCAATGGGGCAAAGAGAGTACACAACAATGCCAAGTCAGCTATCAGTTACCGTCACAATCACGTACAGAGCAAATCGCTGGCCTGATCATGGTCACTGGCAATTGCCTGTAGAGAGAAAATACCAATGGTATGCCCGCCTAATATGAATTGCAGATTCGCTCATAACCGGGACATTTACACTTGGTAATAGGTTGTACAAATAACAACACAGGGATAACCAAAGTCTCCATCAAGCATTTCGGAATAAACGTAAGCTAAGCCCATCATTTAGAGCCTGGGGTTCACCGGCATCAAATGAAACCACCACATGCGGTGACACAGAAGATAATTCGATGATGGTGCACCCCGGCACAATATCATTGGATTTCATGACATGAAGTGGCATTCAACAATGCCAAAAAACGGATTGAATAGAGATTTATGAAAAAGAACATCATTAGCGCTGCGTTGTTTTCTTTGGTTGTTGCCACCCCTGCGGTATTTGCTGCTGACGGTACCATTAATTTTATGGGCGAAATTACCGATGTGGCTTGTACGGTTGATACCGACTCACAGAACCTGACGGTCACACTGGGTAAAGTCGCCTCCAACACTTTCAGCGGCATCGGCAGTACGGCGGCCCCTACTCAGTTCCAACTGGTACTGAAAGATTGCCCGGTAGCGGCAACGACCGCAGTGGTGAAATTTGATGGCACCAGCGTTGCCGGTGACAACAGCGTACTGGCACTGACCCCTGGCGTAGATAGTGCTGAAGGTGTCGCCATCGAACTGTCCGATGCCAGCCAGCAGGTGGTTAATCTGTTTGAAAACTCCCAGCCTTACACCCTGGAAACCGGGGTAGGTTCGGTCACCAATCTGGATTTTACTGCTCGTTACAAAGCCATCTCCGACACCATTACTGCCGGTATTGCCAACGCCAGTGCCCAGTTCACGATCGTCTATCAGTAAGCCTTTCTGCATTCCGGCCATTGAATACTCAATGGCCGGAGCATGGCGCTTGTGACCTGCCTCATAAACGACGCTGGCGCCTGATGGTTATCTGCCATTGCTTATCGTCTTTCTCACTTTTCACCCGGTGAAATAACGTTTATTTGTTACCTACTCACCACGGCTTAAACCAGGTAAACAATTCCGATATCTCTCTCATAAACCCAGCGCCCTAACGCCATGGTTGCCCCTTTTCCCCAACGGCGCAAGCAGCATAGACTCTCATAACTTAATGATTTTAATCACAGTTAAAAATTCAATTAGCGAAACACCCTTCTGTGCAGCAATACCTCAAACCTGCATAGCAGCACCATAAGGCTAAAGAGTGATAACGGCTCTGGATGCACAGCATCAAGCGCTAAATGTCTAATTAAGCATTTCAACTGTCGCAAAAACCGAACTGCGTACATAATTAAACAGCAGGGTGGGCTCTTTTAAATAAGTGAATTCATTGTTTTATAGTACATGCAGGCAATGACACTTTTTAAATGATAAAAATTGTCGTTTTGGCGCAAACCAACAGACTTTTATTATCTCACTAATTTAATGAGAGTTTTTATGAATGAAAGAAAAACTATCGTTCTGGTTGAGGATGACAAACCTTTGGCAACATTGATTTCCGATTTTTTAAGGAATCATATGTTCGACGTTACCGTGATCGGTAATGGTGAATCTGCCGTAACCCATATCTTGCAGCATCATCCTGACCTGGTATTGCTGGATATCATGTTGCCCGGCAAAAGTGGTATGGATGTCTGTAAGGAACTCGGGGGGCTCTATCATGGGCCGATTATTATGTTAACGGCTCTGGGGGAAAGTCTCGATCAGATCTTGGGGTTAGAACTTGGGGCTGATGATTACATTATTAAACCCGTTGAACCTAGAGTGCTGCTGGCCAGGATCAGAGCCCAACTGCGTCGTGTTAATAAACCCATGACGCTAGAAAATAAAGAGCCGGTTAATCCAGCGCTGCATCTCGGGCAGTTGGTCATTATGCCAAGTTCCCGAACCGTTTTTCTGTATCAGCAGGAAATCCCTATGACGACAGCAGAATTTGATCTACTGCTGCTGTTGGCTAAAGACGCAGGCAAAGTTCTCACGCGCGATCAGCTGTTAATGGCACTGAAAGGCATTGATTTCGATGGGCTGGATCGCACAATAGATATTCACATCTCCCGATTACGCAGGAAGCTTGACGATAACACCGAAAACCCTAAAAAGATCAAAACTATCAGAGGAAAAGGGTATCTTCTGAATCGCGATGGTTGGAATGAATAGCACAGTCAGGGTGCCTAAAAGATGAAAATAAACAACTGGCCTAGAGTCATCATGTTTTTCAGGTTTTATCTCTTCTGCCTGCTATTTGGCTTCGTTATCTATACCATTATAGACTTTGTAAAAATACGTACCATGGAAGTCTTAACGGCCCGGGCGCACTATGAACTTATTCAGGAAACCATTAATTTGTTAGAAAAAAAATACCTTTTACATCAAGAGGGGTATTTAGAGAGTAAATTTAATGAACTGAATGAATACTCAATTTACTCTGTCAGTGTCGTGGGTGTGGTTAAACTCCAAAATAAACTCTCAGAGGATAAATATGCCAGATTACTTAAAGGCGAGATAGTCATCATTAATGAGAGTACTGCGCTTAAAAGAATCGGAGGAACGAATAAAGTTCTCTCTCTCAATGCAAGCCAGTTTGGTATTGGCAGCAGAGTATCAGAAGATCGGACTATAAGATATCGCGTATATATCAATGGAATGCTATGGCTTGCCTTATTAATTGCACTATTTTGTTATTGTTGGCTCAATCCCATTTGGTGTGACGTAAAGAAAATACGTCAAAAAGCCCTGCTTCTGAGTGCGGGAGATCTGAATGCCAGGGTAGAGGGTACATCATCGGTTATCTTCAAACCCATTGCCGCCGCGCTGGATGAGATGGCGGATAAAATTCAGGATGCAACCCTGATGCGTAGAGCCATGACGACTACCATGGCTCACGAGCTTCGTACCCCGATCGCCAGGATAAGGTTTCACCTCCATAACTATCTCGAAGAGAAAGAAGCTGATAATAAAGCAATGATAATGAATAATATCTACGAGGAAATTAATTGCGTAGAGTCATTAATTGATACTGCACTAAGCTATGCCAGTATTGCGAACTATAATAAAATATTCTCCCCGCAAAAACAGTATATCTCTACCTGGTTTGATGAACAGATTAATACAGCCACTAAGGGGAGTGAAAATATTCGGTTTATAAAAAATTATGACAGCAATCTTGGCTGGGTTTATATGGACATGAACTTAATGGAACGTGTATTGAGCAATTTGCTCGGCAATGCCAAAAAGTACACGGAGAGCATAGTTCAGGTGAGCGTAACACGTACTGAAGAAACCCTCACGTTTTCTGTCGAGGATAATGGCAAAGGGGTCCCTCCTGAGGATGTAGAGAAAGTCTTTAAACCGTTCTACAGGGGAAAAGGCAACAAGGAATTAGGGATTAGAGGTTTTGGTTTAGGGCTATCAATCGTATATAAAATCGTTGCCTTGCATCGTGGCACGGTCTACGTGAAAACCTCAGAACTTGGTGGCGCCTGTTTTGTCGTTGAGATACCTTGTGATTATCAACACCAATAACAGCCTTACATTTAGAAATATGTGCTACAAAAGACAACATAGAATAACTAAAATGCAACCAATGAGTAACCAAATTCACCACCTAAGAGCACATAAAATCAGTAGGATGCATGTATCAATCAGTGGCAGGCAGCAACAGGAAAAGTAGTGAGAACAAGAAAGTACTTAAACAAAAACGAGGTAGATCGTTTACTGGTCAGTGTTGCGCGCGGGAATAATTACTATCGGGATCAGTGTATGATTTTGATGTGCTATATCCATGGTTTTCGGGTCAGTGAGCTGACAGCTCTGAAACTCTCCGATATTGATTTAGTGAACAGAACAGTTCACGTCAGCAGGCTGAAAAATGGCTTTTCAGTTCAGCATCCGTTGCACGATGTTGAAATTACATTGCTCAACGCTTGGCTTGGGCAACGCTCGAGTTATTTAAACGCCGACAGTGGGTGGCTTTTTCTTTCGCGCCACGGAACACGGATCTCACGCCAACGATTTTATAAAGCGGTTAAAAGCTATGGGGAAAAAGCAGGAATCAGCGTGGTTGTTACCCCGCATATGCTGCGCCACTCTTGCGGTTATGCATTAGCTGAGCAAGGTATGGATACACGTCTGATTCAAGACTATCTTGGGCATAGAAATATTCGTCATACGGTGCTCTATACGGCCAGCAATGCGGCCAGGTTCAAGTCGATTGTTTTCTAAACGATACACAAGGACGTGCAGTATCTATTAGGATGACAAGAAATAACCACGAACTTCAGGCGAAGCTTAACGGGAACAACTTGTCTTTATGTATAAACAAAAACCTATAAAATCGGGTAATACCTTGCCTGAACCGTAGGGAAGGCGACGCTCTGGCGGGATTTTTCAACCTCACTTGAAATATAGTAGGCATCTCAATCTCAGACCGCAGCACCACCTAGGTGCAAACTCAATCCCAATTATAATTTTGAGATTCCCGATGAAACTCATCCATTAAATTTCTCGCCGCTAACGTTAAAGGCCGCTCTGAAGTGTAAATTAAGAAGAATTCCGCATTCGGCATCGACTCTTTCACTGGAATAGTACAAAGGTTTTGCGCGAGAAAATGCGTACGAACCATCGCTTTGGTCGCAATAGTCAGGTAATCAGCACTCATAACCATTTGTAAAGCGGCGGTACCCGTACCCCGCATTATGGCTTTTTTCTGATACGCTTTTGAACCAAATAATAATAACTCCAATTGGTCGTAATGCCCCATCGTTGTCACAGGAAAAAACCAATCCGCCTCCTGTAATTCGGCTAACGACGTGCAATTCGCCAAGGGATGCCCTTTGCGAACATATATAGCATATGAAGTATTAAATAGAGGTTCCTGTACCAGCCCACTCAGGTATTCAGAAGGAATGTTGGCACCGATGATAAAGTCAAGTTTGCCTATACGCAGGGATGGCAGCAGTTCGGAGATCTGCCCTTCCATGTTGGTAATGCCTGATTTTGGATGTTTTTTTAAATCTTTTCAAAGCCCCTGGGAATATAGTTAAAATAGGCAACGATGATAGCCCTATCACAATCGGCCCTGATATCAAGTGATTAAGGTGCTCAATCTCATCCAACACACGATCTAATTCATTATATCTTACTGATAGTTAATCGTGGATTAAGTAGGTTAATAACCCCCAACTCCTCCGGCAGACAGAATATCCCCCTCATTATTTACTTTTATTAATTAATAAAACATCCTTAACACTTCCGCTCAGCATTGAATACATTCCAATTGTTCTTCAATAAGAAGTTTAATTTAATAGGAGAGAAAATCGCCAAGTCACCTTAAAAAAGTGAGGGTATCAGAATGCTATGTGCAATAAAAAAATAGCCTAACATGCCAACGGCAAGCAATATAGGATTTTTCTCTGTTCCAGGGTAGATGTTTTTTTCTATACACAATGTGGTTTTGTTATACGATCATTATAAATGAATCTACTCGAGAACGTTAGGTACATCGAATCTCTTCATCAGTATCAACCTAATAGCCAGATTTACTAAAGCGCTTCAATGCCTTGATAAAAAACGCTTTTTCTTCCATAAAATACCACTATGCATGAGTTAAAATATCATTTTAACATACAAATTTATCTTAGTTTAATTTCAGGAAAATTTTGGGATGAGGATGTCACAACGACAGCAGCGTTTTAGCTTAAGCCACTTTTCCGTCTTAGAGGAGGTTTTACCATGCCGAAATTCGGCTTATTAATAGAGAAAGAGGCTAGAAGGGAGAATATAGCAGGCGCTACGACAAATGACGTGATTAGCTACCACTCATCATCTGATGATCAACGTCAAATTGTCGTGACCGTATCCTACTTTATGGCGAGGATAGAGTAAGCGCCTACAAACTTAGCTGATGAAGCCTTGGGTGGCTTAAATCAGAAAGGTGATACAATTGAGCCAATCCGCTTGCATAAATCAGAGTAGGCTTCGTCCAGCTTGTCGAAAAATTTAGAGATAGTCAGTATGATTTTCATGATCTTTTCCTCAGTTGTGGTGTTTTTTAGTGTGACCCATGTCACACAAATGAATCTACTCTTTTCAAAACAGCATTTCAATATTTTTGTGATATAAATCACAAAAAATACGATTTTACAGGTTCGGCTAACTGACCACTCCCTTCGTTCAACAGCGCAAAAATCACTGCAATAATTTGATTTTTATCTTTTTTTATTTAAAAACCCCACTAAAAACACCCTGAAATCTCCCCCTGTAGCTTTTCTGTGCAAAACGCCGTTGTGTGATCCCCGTCTCGTTTCCCACCCCACAACAGTAATATAAAGAAACAACGTGTCAGATAAATTGAAACGATGTTTTATATATGGCGGATACATGGAAAAGCAGATAACAGTCAGGCATACGGTCGCATACGGTAGTGCGAACTTACTCGGAAGTGGCGCGCTGGCGATCAGCGGTGCCTGGTTGATGTACTTCTATACGACCTTTTGCGGCCTTTCTGTCGTAGAAGCCGCAGCCATCTTCTCTCTGGCCAGTATTCTTGATGCCGTCAGCAACCCGATCATGGGTTACATCACGGATAACTTTTACAACACGCGGCTTGGCCGGCTGTTTGGCCGCCGTCGATTCTTTATCCTCATCGGGATCCCTCTGGTGCTGTTCTACCCGATGTTGTGGATGAGCGGTTTCGGGTTTTGGTATTACCTGCTCACCTACGCCCTGTTTGAATTGATCTACACCTCAATCATGGTGCCGTACGAAACCTTAGCGACAGAAATGACCACGGATTTTGCCAAACGCTCCAAGCTGACCGGCTCAAAAGCGATCTTTGGTAAAATCGCTAACTTTATGGCGGCCTTTATTCCTGGCCAGTTCATCGCTATCTACGGTAAAGATTCTCCAACCCCATTCCTTTATACCGGCATCGCCTACGGCGCTATCATGTGTCTTGCCATGATTTCCCTGTATATTTCCTCGTGGGAACGCCCGGCCAGCGAAGTGGTAAAAGAAACCACCAGCAGCCTGGGGCAGGCACTGAAGAAGCTCTGTATTGATATGATCTCCACCTTCCGCTTACGCATTTTCCGCAAACATTTAGGGATGTATCTGTTCGGCTTCGGCGCGGAATGGCTGTTTGCTTCTTCATTTACCTATTTCATCATCTTCGGCTTACGCCAAAGCGCGGTGTTGGTTTCACAACTCAACAGTTTCAGCTCGGTGATGCAGTTGATCTCAACCGCCTTCTTTATTGGCATCTGCGTAAAAATGGGCTTTGCCCGGCCGTTCCGCATCGCTTTGCAGGTAGTGATTGTCAGCGTTATTGCTTACGCAGCGCTCTACTTTACCGGTTGGTCAGATACCGCCACCGTGATCGTCTTATTTGCTATCACCGCTGTTTTTGGCCTGAGCACCGGCGGGATCTACTACATCCCTTGGACCGTTTATACCTTCCTGGCGGATGTGGATGAGGTGCTGACCGGACGTCGTCGTGAAGGGCTGTACGCAGGTGCCATGACATTCGCCGGGAAAATGGTGCGCTCTGTCATCGTCTTCGCCATGGGCTGGACGCTCAGCAAGTTTGGCTTTGTCTCAGGCCAGCCAGTACAACCGGAAACCGCAGTACAGGCGATCGTCGGCGTGTTTGCCATTGGTGTGATAGCGCTGGCAATGGTGGCCATTTTCTACACCACGCAAATGAAGCTGGATAGAAAGAGCCATATGATCCTGTTAGAAGAAATTGCGCGGATCAAAGCAGGAGGAGCCATGGCGGATATTTCTCCGGCCCACCGGGCCATTATCGAAGAACTGACCGGTTGGAAATACGAGCAATGCTGGGGCAATAACCCGTTAGGGCAAAAAGCGCCGCTAGAAAAACTGACCGAGTTAACGTCGCAGGATTAATCACATGTTCGGGAAGCGGTGTTTCGCTTCCCGAAATACATTCCCCCCGTTAAGACCCGGTAAGCGACCAAGAGGTTGGGGGGAATTCACCAGAAAGTTATGTTCAACATGATAGTTTTTCTTTCACGGCATTGGTGATGACTGATATTGATAATAAAAACCGGGAATTAGCCCACTTTGCGTTTTGTGCCCAAGTTGCCATGAAACTGGCTGAACAAGATGGCAAGGTGACTTCTTTTTTAGACGGCCACTTGTTTTTGCTACGCTGGCTCATCACGGCACAAAAACAAAAGCGTTTTGCCAAACAAGTCGCGCCAGAGATAGCCTGGCTGATCGTACGCGGGCGTCAATTAGGTATGCAAAGCAGGCTCTATGAGCGGGTACAGTATTTATATTTTTCCTGGGTAGATCCTATCGAGCAGCAGCCAGATTTGCATCGGCTGACCTATATTATTGAAGCCTTGAAAAATGCAGGCTGGCGTTACTACGTTCTGACGCCTGAAGAATGGAAAACGGAAAAAGTCCCTCCCCGCGTGAATGGCATCAATGCGCTGATGATCGAGATGAACCATCTTAATAGCGTCTTTTGCAAAGAGGGTTCACAGCTGGAACCGGTGGAAATCAGAGTGTTGGGTGATTTACAGGTGTTTGGCATATTACTGCTGGAACAAAAGTTCCACGTTTTTCAGGTTCTCGGCGAAACCGCCTATGCACGCCTGTTTGTCAGCATCGACGAGAAGATCCCAGAGGTAGCCTAGATATCTTTGATGCAGGTGTTATTCACCTGCATCAGAAGGGATTGATGACTCAGCCGGGGTTCTTCTTGATACGCGGATACTTCCACAGCCAGCGCCCGCTGGCCATGCGCCAATAGAAGAACGCCCCGCGCACCGCCCAGTCACTGAACATCCCCAACCACACCCCAACCACACCCATGCCAAGCAGCACGCCCAAGGTATAACCGGCAACCACACGGCAGCCCCACATGCCCAACATTGAAACCCACATGGTGAAGCGAGCGTCGCGGGCACCTTTCAGCCCGGCAGGTAATACCCAGGAGGCCGCCCAGATCGGCATAAACGCCGCGTTCAGCCAGATGAGAATTTTCACCACCTCTTTCACGTCCTCTTCCTGGGTGTAGAAAGAGGCAAATAGCCCGGCGAACGGCGCGGTTCCCCAGGCCAGGATCGTCAACCCGATGGTTGCCAGCCAGAATACGTAGCGCAGTTGCTTCTCGGCCTGAGCAATCTGCCCCTTGCCCAAACGCTTACCGACAATAATGGTCGAGGCCGATCCTAAAGCGCTCCCCGGCAGGTTAATCAGCGCGGCAATAGAAAAAGCAATAAAGTTACCGGCGATCACGTTGGTGCCCATACCGGCAACAAACATCTGCGTCAGCAATTTCCCGCAGTTGAACAACACCGACTCGATACTGGCAGGAAGCCCAATCCCCAACACATCGCGCAGGATATTGCTGTTAAGCGGAGTGAAGTAACTCTTCAACGTAATGTGCAGCGCCGGATTAAGGCCAATCATCAGCACATAAATAATGCCGATCGCGCCAATATAGCGGGAAATGGTCAACCCCAGGCCAGCACCGACGAAACCCAGCCCATCCCAACTAAACAGGCCATAAATCAACGCACTGCTGATCAGAATATTGAGGATATTCATGCCGACATTGATCAGCAGAGGGATCTTGGTATTCCCCGCCCCACGCAGCGCCCCGCTGCCAATCAACGCAATCGCCGCCGCCGGATAACTCCACACCGTAGTTTGCAGATAGGAAAGTGCCAGCGCTTTAACCTCAGGCGTGGCTGCCCCGGCAATCACATTGATAATATGTTCACCGGCCAGGTGGATCGCCACCGCCAGCAATAACGCCAGCGCGGTCATCAACACCAGCGACTGACGCGTCGCTGCCCTTGCCCGTTTGCGATCCCGCGTGCCTAGGCTAAAGGCCACCACCACCGTGGTCCCCAGATCGACCGCGGCGAAAAAGGCCATAATCACCATGTTGAAGCTGTCTGCCAGGCCAACCCCGGCCATCGCCTCCTTACCGAGCCAACTCACCAGGAAAGTGCTCAGCACCCCCATCAGCAATACGCAGGTATTTTCTAAAAAGATAGGCAGCGCCAACGGGGTAATCTCGCGCCAGAAGAGCACCCGATAGCTTTTTCGTTTGGCATACCAACGCGTGTTGGTCACGCTCTGGCGCAGTGCCGCAGGTAAGTTCAAAATTGGCCTGAAGAGTGGAAGTGAAACGACGTTTCAATAATGATTTATGAGAGCTTGTTCTGCAAGGTATTTCTTTCATGTTCCGGCTGGGATGGTAACAGCCTGTTATCAGGCTCCATAGATAGGTATATTCCTGATAATCAATGTAAATTGAGAGCTCAACCAAGCTAGCTGTGTAAAATATTATTTTTACTAATGGTTTGGCCAGGAAAACCTGGCCAAATTTCTATCAATTGTAACTTTCTGCGGTAGATATAATATGCTCAGAATGAGAATAAATATCATCCAGTGCTTCTATCGGGTAGCGGGTTTCTTTCTTGTCGGCATCAAACAGGCCAATATACATTTGGCTCCGATTAAAGTGTAATCTGCAAATGGGTTTCCTATTATTATCATCAAGCAATATTCCGAAATAGCTTTTAGTATCTCGATGAGAAATTCTGCTGGGTTCAACTACGGTCCGAATGATAGATTTAATAATATGAAATCCCTCAATCTCATCTTCAGTAGTAACAATACTTTCAGGCTCAGTGATTGGCGCTGCTATCAAATCAGCACTATCTTCTTTCGGCTCATTGACTACCGTGGATTGAGGATGAGAAGCACCGCTAATCGCAGACTTTAGACGTTCATTGACTTGATCATTTAACCATTGACTGGCGGCTTTCTTCGTTAAGGTTGCAAACAGTTCACGTACTTTTTGTGTCAGCATGCCATCATAAACTCTGGAGGCAAAAAACTTAACAAAGTCCTCTTCTGGATTGGTAAACTGCGTGGAGAATATTTTCTTTATTTGGCTGACATACTTTAACTCTCCAGCGGCATTAACTATTGATTCTACATCAAACGCTGATTTAGTTAACTTAACGATTTCAGGAACCACGTTTTCATCAATATCCAGCAAATCTAATTCTAAAAACGGCTTTTCATCCATTTTATTTGGAGCATCAAGATCGGTGAAAAACTTATAGATCTGCCCATTGGTTAAAATAGATATTCTCGCGTTAGTAACATGGAAGTATCTAAATAACTGTGATGCATGATTGACGTTCAACGGTTCACCAATTTTCTTACACTCAACTAATATTTGTATCTCACTATTTTTTAAAATAGCATAATCTATTTTCTCTCCTTTCTTGGTGCCGACATCACAAATAAATTCAGGTGTCACTTCGGTTGGATCAAAAACATCATAACCAAGCACTCTATTGATGAAAGGCATAACAAAAGCACTTTTTGTCGCCTCTTCCGTCTGAATAACCACAGCCTGCTGTTTAATCTTGGCCGAAAGGCTGTATAGTTCGTCTAAAAGTGCCATAAAATACCCCATGTCAAATGGTTATAGTTTTCTACCCACCCAATTTATATAAAAAAAACCTGTCTTGCTATTTTTTTCACCAGAATCAGACTGCGATCACTTAATTTCACAACTGGGGAAACCGGGTAATAATCTTAGCTATCCCCTCATATGAGTGAGGCATGGTACGGCTTCTGAGGTATGATCTCCGTTATTGACCCGCTAATAACGAGCAGACAATCTCCATGCTTAACCACGAAATAATCCTTAACCACATTGATGACATATTCGGGCAGGACATGCATGCCAAGCGTGTATTGTCGCTCGCCAATGCAACCCACGGGGTGATTGAGTCGGGCTCATTGGCCATCCATGCAATTGGCAATGGGCTCTCTTTGGCAAGCGGCCTTGAGCGAAAGCACGCCGTCAAGCAGGTTGATAGACTGCTCACCAACACTAGGCTGTGTCCCTCAATTAAAAATGGTATACTGATCACCTAATTTTCAAACAGTTATCGCTATGGCTCGCTACGATCTTCCTGATGCTGCATGGGCACTCATCCTGCCATTATTACCTCCAGAACGCTCTCAGCGCCCTGGGCATCCCTATAGTGAACACCGTAAAGTCATCAATGGCATGTTTTGGGTGCTGTGCTCTGGGGCTCCCTGGCGTGATTTACCCGAACGCTATGGGTCATGGAAAACCGTCTACAACCGTTTCAACCGGTGGGCAAAAAAAGGCATCATTAACTCTATATTCAATAAGTTACTGTCCATTCTTGATGAGCATAAGCTGCTCGACTGGTCGGCTATCTCTCTGGATGGTAGCAATATTCGTGCAATGCGTTGTGCTGCCGGTGCCCAAAAAAACATCCCGATATCGCCAGTGATCATGGCCTGGGTCGCTCACGAGGCGGTTATGGCACCAAAATCCATCTGGCAACAGACGGAAACGGGCTCCCTTTAAATATCGTGCTGAGTGCGGGTCAAGCTCATGAAAGTCAGTTTGCGCTACGGTTATTAGATGGCATCGGCGTTCTAAGAAAAAATGGTTTTATGAAGCGTCGAGGCAAGGCCGTTCTCGCTGATAAAGCCTATTCAAACAAGGCATTACGTAGTGACTTAAAGCGGAGTGGTATCAAGGTCGTTATTCCGCATAAGTCGAATGAGAAGGCCAGTACAGATGGACGAACCCGATTTGATAAAGAGATTTATCGTAGGCGCAATGTTGTAGAAAGAAGCTTTGGTTTGCTGAAAGAAAACCGCCGCATAGCGACACGTTATGAAAAGACGGCGAGGAACTACCTGTCGATGGTTCAACTGGGCTGTATTCGGCTGTTTTTACGACGAATATGTAATTGAGGGACACAGCCTAAACTAAACGTCTGGAGCCTGTTTGATGACTGGGTTCCCTATGTGGTGGCTGAACGTACTGACATCGTCGTCTCCATGGATTGGACTGAGTTTGATACTGATGACCACAGCACCCTGGTTATCAGCTTGCAAACCAACCATGGACGCAACACGCCGCTCCTGTGGAAAACCCACCAGAAATCCTTGCTCAAAGGGCAACGCAACGCTCATGAAAAGGCGCTGTTAACCAAGCTCAGGAAGACCTTGCCGCAAGGGGTTTTTGTCACCGTCGTGGCGGACCGTGGCTTCGGTTATATGGCGTTGTTTGAACGTCTTGAACAAGAGTTGGGTTTTGCCTATATCATTCGTTTTAAAAGCAATATTCTCGTTGGCTACCCAGGTATGGCTCAGGTGCCGGCGACTGAATGGCTTACCCCGACCGGGCGAACTCGCACGCTCAAAGAGGTGGAGCTTACCGGGCAACGACAGCGGGTCGAGCGGGTCTATTGCTGTCACAAGAGCGGTATGAAAGAGCCGTGGTTTCTGGCGAGTAATCGCGTCGATTTGAGCGCTGCCAAGGCCTTGAGTCTGTATGGTCAGCGCTGGGGTATCGAGAGCAGTTTTCGGGACATCAAGGACTACAGATTTGGCATGGGAATGGGTCAGGTTCGTGTCAAAAATCCGGCACGACGCGACCGATTATTTCTGTTCAGTGCGCTGGCGATAGTCCTGTTGACGCTGCTGGGCAAGGCGGGTGACAGCGTGGGTCTGGAACGAACGATCAAGGTCAATACCAGCAAAAGCCGAACGTATTCATTTTTCCGACAGGGTGTCATCTACTATCAGTTGCTGCCTAAAATGAAAGAAGCCTACGCGACGTTGTTGATGGAGAAGTTTACTTATTACCTGAGGCAGCATCGGTTATATACCCGCACACTTGGAATTATTTGAGTCTCTAAAAATGAGGGGATCATTGCAGCATCGGTTATATACCCGCACACTTGGAATTATTTGAGTCTCTAAAAATGAGGGGATCATTAAGGGTAATAATATAGAAAGAAAATACTGTGAAAATAAGTAGTGAAGTATCTTGATAGTTGATTTTGTAATAATAAACATTCATCACTAACTAAAATAGAATAATTCAAATTGATATTATTATTTAATATAAAAGGTAATCCGCTTTGAACTGCTTTATAGGGATTTCTATTCCCTTTTATCTCGGGTACTCTCCTAAAAACTGTATAAAGAAACAGGTGATATGATGCAACCCATAGTCCTGCAATCCACACGGATCGAACGCGATCGGTTTCGCGGTGGAACCATTACCAACGGCAAGTTCCTCAACTGTGATTTTTCGGGTGTCGATCTGACTGATACCCAGTTTATCGGCTGCCTGTTCTATGACGAAACCACCCAACTCGGCTGTTCCTTCAATCGTGCAGTGCTGAAAGATGCCAGCTTCAAAAGCTGCGATCTGTCCTTGGCGGATTTCAGGAATACCAGCGCATTGGGCTTGGAGATCCGCGAGTGCAAAGTGCAAGGGGCCGATTTTCGCGGGGCCAGCTTTATGAATATGATTTCGCAGCGCAGCTATTTTTGCAGCGCTTTCATCATCAAAAGCAACCTGAGCTATGCCA
The DNA here is from genome assembly GCF_055790845.1 of Serratia sp. YWN4. NCBI lineage: Bacteria > Pseudomonadati > Pseudomonadota > Gammaproteobacteria > Enterobacterales > Yersiniaceae > Serratia > Serratia sp. YWN4. Next base: position 663,969 of record NZ_CM147696.1, on the reverse strand, counting down.
ACTTCTCCAAGGTGGTGCTAGAAAAATGTGAGCTGTGGGAAAACCGCTGGAACGGTACCAACGTGCTCGGTGCCAGCTTTATCGGCTCCGATCTTTCCGGCGGTGAATTCAACCATTTCGACTGGCGGGCCGCCACGTTCAGTCACTGCAATCTCACCGGTTCAGAGTTGGGTGAACTAGATCTCCGCCTGGTTGATCTGGAAGGGGTGCAACTTGATAGCCAGCAGATTGTTGGTCTGATCGATCAACTGGGCATTGTGTTAGTCAGTGATTCGTAGTCAGTCCATTAATTAGCCTAATGCCGTATTACTTTTTATCATCAGCGCTGTGCCTTGATTTGATATTCCTTTTCACCAATGATTGCGGTTCCTCTTCAATCATCAGGATCACCTATGAATCCATCGGCCGCTGTACTTTACACAGATGCAAACTTTTTCAGCCCTTATGCCATGTCGGTATTTATCACCCTGATCGAAAAGGGGATTCCTTTTACTATCAAGCCGGTGGATTTATCGCAGGGCGAAAACCAGAGCCAAGCCTACGGCGCGCTGTCGCTGACCCACCGCGTACCCACGCTGGTGATAGATAATTTTCATCTTTCCGAATCCTCCGCCATTGATGAATATCTGGAAGAGATCCACCCTGCCCATCCGGTCTACCCGCGCGATGTTAAACAGCGCGCCAAGGCGCGTGAGATACAGGCCTGGTTGCGCAGCGATCTGCTGCCACTGCGCGCAGAACGCCCGACAGAGGTCATTTTCAGCCAGGGTAAATTCGCCCCGCTGAGCGCCGCCGCCCAGCAGGCAGCGCAGAAGCTGATTACAGCGGTGGAAAAGCTGCTGAGTCACGGCCAGGATCATCTATTTGGCGAGTGGTGCATCGCGGATACCGATCTGGCCCTGATGCTCAACCGGCTGGTGATGCACGGTGACGACGTGCCGGAGAAGCTGCGCCATTACGCGCACCAACAGTGGCAACGCCCTTCGGTGCAGGCCTGGCTGGCGCTGCCGGAAAAAGTGCGGGGTTAAGTTTGTCAGTTAAGGCTGGAGCATAGTATCGGTACATCTCTAAACTGGCCCAGAGCAATTACCGCTCACTGGGTCAGATGGGTGTACTCTTAGTTTAAAATAGTTATCTATTTAGACAATACATAATAGTTCTCTCTATCAAGAAATTCATATTTTTCAAACCCAATCGCCACCAGGGAATTTATCCTTTCCTTAGCCATAGGAATAGCTTTTGTAACTATTTTTTTAACTCTAAATTTATCAAAAAATTCCTCATAACACAAAGCGAATATTTCTGTTAGATATATTTCCCTTTCATATTCCGATAATATATCCAACCTCAAAACCCCTGTACTCACTTTATCATCGCCAAACATTTCTATTGTACCGACTGAAAGGCCTGTTTTCTTATTCACAGTTGAATACCTTATAAACTCCTCACGCTCATAACAACCCAGCCAGCCTGTTATTGCATTTTTCATTTCGTCTATCGTATTAAAATTGAAATTTCCTACGCACCTATCCGAATTGAAAAACGGCCGAGAATTTATATCCGAATAGCATTTCAACAGACTTTCCGCATCATCCTCTGCAATAAGACGTATGATGAAACTTGATGTTTCATACCTTTGGTATTCTTTGTATGGATTACTCATTTTTTAACTCCTTTTTATTGTTAAATTTATGATACGAAATTTAACACTTGAGTCTTTAATAATTAAAAAGCCAATAGCGCAATTCAGAAATGGCAATGATATACGTTGAAAACGGCTCTATAGCTCATTATTGTCAAGTCGAACGATTCTTGCCTATTTTAGGCTACATGTTCAGCGATCGGAAGTGCTCCCCCTCTCAAGATGTGAACAAGAGACAATCCGCAGGGAGCGTTACCTTTATTTTCGCTTAGCTGACCGCACTGTGGCCACAAACACCATCGTTCTCACTCTGAGAAACATAAAAAGCGTCACCACCCGGCAGGCAGGTAACCCAATAGCGAGGCAATGGCATACACCGCGCCGCCCATGTACAGCAGCACAATGCTCACTTGCAGAATAGGATGGGTGATCCAGTTACACTGCCAGAGCGGCACCTGATCGCCGGATTTACGCGCTCCCCGCAGGATCAGCATCGGCATGATCGACAGGATCACACCGCTGAATACCCCGGCGAAATACAGAGCATTAACGAAGGAAACCAGGCCGCTGTAAGCCAAGGCAAACGGCGGTAACACCACCAGCAACAGCACGTTGAACCGGCGGAAAGGTTGTTCATCATCCCCCAAGCGGAACTTATCGAAGATATTGGTCAGAAAACTGCCACCCAATCCCCAGTAAGAGGTCAGCATCGCGCACAGCGCAAAGATATTGGCCGAGAAGAAGGCCCATTGCCCCAGCGCCTGGCCCCAGGAAATGGTGGCAACATCGGAAATATTATTCAGCCCGCTGAGAGCAATCACCGACATCGGCACCACCGCCAGCAACACGAAGGTGATCGCCATCCCGACGATAATCGCTTTTGGCAGTTGCGCTGGCTTATCCGAAAAACCGCGCGCCATCTCGGGCACGATATATTGCGCGGAAAAACAGAACACCACTACGCTGAACACCGGCACCATAAAGCGCCAGTCACCATCCAGCAGATTGCGCATCTGAGTGGTTTCTTTCAGCAGCGTCGCGGCCACCAAAGTGGCAATCATCACCACCATGCCGATACTGATAAATTTCTCACCGCGGCCGATGGCTTTCAGGCCCAGATACAGCACCAGCGCGGCCGGGATAAAGAACAGCAGGCTACCGAGGGCGGGGGAAATACCGAGCAGGGATTGCAGCAGTTTGCCACTGCCGGTCATGTAAGCGGTGAGTGCGCCAACGCTGTTGACACAGACCGAAGCGAACATCAACCAGGAGCCAAAGCCGCCAACATAGCGCCGGGCCAACCCGCTCAGTTGCAGATGCGCCTGGGTGCGCAGAGTCGATTCGGCCACATAAAGCATGGTAATGGTGGTGAGGCAACCAACCAGTACCAGCCAGAATAACAGAGGTAAATAGCCCGCCTTGCTGGAGGCGTAGGCGATGGAGAGTACGCCAGCACCGATGTTGGTACCAACGATCATGGCGACTCCTTCGAGGAAGCTCAGTGATTTGGCGGGTGCAGATGCCCGCTCCCCGGCGGCAGCCGCCGGAGCAATAACGATGTTTTCGGAAGGCATAGTTCATCCTTTGAGTCCCGGCGGCGCTGGCCACCGGGAAATGTTGAAGTCCAGGGGGTTAACAGCTCACATCGATACACAGGTATTTCAGCTCCAGATATTCTTCAATCCCGTAACGCGATCCTTCACGTCCGAGTCCTGACTGTTTCACGCCGCCAAACGGCGCCACTTCATTGGAAATCAGCCCGGTGTTAATGCCCACCATGCCGTATTCCAAGGCCTCCGGCACCCGCCACTGACGTGCCGCATTCTGGGTGAACAGATAGGCTGCCAAGCCGAATTCAGTATCGTTGGCCATAGCGATGGCTTCTGCTTCATCATGAAAGCGGAACAATGGCGCCACCGGGCCGAAGGTTTCTTCTTTGGCGAAACGCATTTGCTGCGTCACGCCGGTTACCACCGTTGGCTGGAAGAAGGTGCGGCCCAGCGCGTGCGGCTGCCCGCCGGTGGCAATTTGTGCCCCTTTGATCAGCGCATCATCAATGTGGCTCTGCACTTTTTCCACCGCGCCCTGGTCGATCAGCGGCCCCTGAGTGGTGCCTTCCTGCGTGCCATCGCCCACTTTCAGCTGTTCCACTGCGGCCACCAGCTTATCCACCAGACGATCGTAGATACCGTCCTGCACGTAGATCCGGTTGGCGCATACGCAGGTCTGGCCGCTGTTGCGGAATTTTGACGCCATAATGCCCGCCACTGCGGCATCCAGATTGGCATCATCGAAAACGATCACCGGCGCGTTACCGCCCAGTTCCAGCGAAAGCTTTTTAATCGTCGGGGCACACTGCGCCATCAGAATCCGGCCCACTTCGGTGGAACCGGTAAAGCTCAGCTTGCGTACCACCGGGCTGTCGCACAGCACTTTGCCGACCTGTGCAGGTTCACCGGTCACCACCTGCAACACGCCCGCCGGAATACCGGCATCCTGCGCCAGCTTGGCCAGCGCCAGTGCAGTCAGCGGCGTCTGTTCAGCCGGTTTGACGATCATGGTGCAACCCGCCGCCAGCGCCGGGGCGGCCTTGCGGGTGATCATCGCCGCCGGGAAGTTCCACGGGGTAATCGCCGCGCAGACACCGATCGGCTGCTTCACCACCACCAAACGTTGCGACGCCAGCGGAGCCTGCAATACCGCGCCGTCAACGCGCTTGGCCTCTTCGGCAAACCAGGTAATAAACGAGGCGGCGTAAGCCACCTCACCGCACGCTTCGGCCAACGATTTGCCTTGCTCGGCGGTCATCAGCTGCGCCAAATCTTCCTGCGCCGCCATCACTTTATCGGCCCAGGCCAGCAGCAGCGCCGAACGCTGTTTGGCCGTCAGCTGTTTCCAGCCGATTTGTGCCTGCTGCGCGGCCGCAATCGCCTGCTGAGTTTCTTCCGCGCTGACCAGTGGAACAGAGGTCAGTTCTGCACCGGTGGCCGGATTGATCACCGCTTCACGCTTGCCGCTGCGTGCATCGCACCATTCACCGTTAATCAAGCACTGGCTGCGCAGCAGTTCGGGGTTTTGTAATTTCATCGTTCTTGCTCCTTATTGGGCCAGCACGCGGGAAAGGATCGCCAGCGCCTGGTTAAACTGGGCATCAGGAATGGTCAACGGATACAGGAAACGGATCACGTTGCCGTTCACGCCACAACTGAGCAGCAGCAGCCCTTCTTCCTGAGCTTTTTGCTGCACCTGCCGGGTAAATTCCGGCGACGGCTTGCCGGTGGCCGGATCGTTAAACTCCACTGCCACCATCGAACCCTTAGCACGAATATCGGCAATGGCCGGGCAATGTTTACGTGCCTGCTGCAACACTTCCACCAGGTGTTGGCCCAAACGCTGCGAGCGCTGGCACAGTTGTTCTTCTTCGATCACCTCCAACACCGCCAACGCCGCAGCCACCGCCAACGGGTTACCGGCATAGGTGCCGCCCAACCCGCCCGGTGCCGGAGCGTCCATCACCTCGGCACGGCCCGCCACCGCCGACAGCGGCATGCCACCCGCCAGGCTTTTTGCCATGGTGATCAGATCGGGCTTCACCGCGTAATGATCCATGGCGAACAGCTTGCCGGTGCGGGCAAAACCGGTCTGCACTTCATCCGCAATCAGCAAAATGCCGTGCTGATCGCACAGCGTGCGCAGCGCCTGCATAAATTCCGGCGGCGCGATATTGAAACCGCCCTCGCCCTGCACCGGTTCCAGCACAATTGCCGCCACCTGTTTAGGGTCGATATCGGCTTTAAAAATGCGCTCCAGGCTGTTCATCGCGTCTTCGGTACTGACGCCATACAACGCATTCGGATACTGGCCGTGGAACACCGAGCCAGGGAACGGGCCAAAGCCCAGTTTGTACGGGGCCACTTTGCCGGTCAGGGCCATGGTCATGTAAGTACGGCCATGGAAGCCGCCGCCGAAAGTGATCAAGCCTGGGCGGCCGGTATAAGCGCGGGCAATTTTCACCGCGTTTTCCACCGCTTCCGCCCCGGTGGTAAAGAAGGCGGTTTTGCAGGTTCCTTCGATCGGCGCAATCTGGTTGATACGCTCCGCCAGCGCGATATAGCTTTCATACGGGACAATCTGGTAAGCGGTATGGGTGAAGGCTTTGAGCTGTTTTTCAATCGCGGCGATCACTTTCGGATGCCGATGGCCGGTATTGAGCACCGCAATGCCCGCAGCGAAATCGATAACCTCATTACCTTCTACATCCCACAACGTGGCATTCTCCGCGCGCTCTGCGTAATAACCACACATCACACCAATCCCACGCGGGGTGGCGGCCAAGCGGCGTTGATTCAGTTCTGCGTTTTTCATCTGGTTCTCTCCGGGCTGTGCCTGTTGTCAATTTTGTTCACAACTACGAAACAATGGTGTTTATTTACACAGGATGTGGCCCTATAATCTAGTGCCAGTTACGTTTAATTGAGGGATCCAATTGCGCTCATTGAGTGGTGACCTGTTACTGCAACGCCTCGGCGACCAGCCCGATGATAAGCTGCATAAGCGGCTGTATAATGCGATCCGCACCAGCATTCTGGACGGCAGCCTGCCCCCTTCCAGCCGCTTACCTGCGTCGCGCGACTTGGCTCAGGAGCTCAGTTTGTCGCGCAACACGGTGTTAACCGTTTACGAACAACTGTTGGCCGAAGGATATGTGCTTTCGCGTCAAGGAAGTGGAACCTTCGTCGCAGAAACGGTGCCCGACAGCTATCTCTCCACCGCCAGCCAGCCGATTGGTGATGATGGTGAACAACGGCGCGTTGAGCTGTCGAAACGTGGGGCCACTTTGCTGCAACACGCCAGCGCCAGCCCGAAACAATGGGGTGCCTTTATTCCCGGCGTGCCCGATGTTAATGCCTTCCCGCATCAGATTTTCAGCAAGATCCAGGCGCGCATCAGCCGCCGCCCCACGCCGCAGCGCTTGACCTACAGCAATCAGGGCGGCAGCCCAGAGCTGCAACATGCGCTGGTGGACTATCTGCGCGTGGCACGCTCGGTGCGCTGCTCGCCGGAACAGATTTTGATTACCGAAGGTATTCATCAGGCGATCGATCTGGTGACCCGCATGTTGTGCAATCCAGGGGATGATGCCTGGATCGAGGAGCCGGGCTACTGGGGGATCCGCAATATTCTGCGCATGAACGACGTCAATATTTGCCCGTGCGAAGTGGATGAAGCAGGAATGGTGCCGCCGGAGCAAACCACCGCTGCGCCACGGCTGATTTTCGTCACCCCTTCGCATCAATATCCACTGGGTTCGGTGATGAGTTTGGCACGGCGGCAACGGCTACTGGCGCTGGCGCGTCATGCCGGTAGTTGGATTGTGGAAGATGATTATGACAGCGAGTTCCGCTTCTCTGGCCAGCCGATCCCGGCGTTGCAGGGGTTAGAGGCCGATGCGCCGGTGATTTATATCGGCACTTTCAGCAAAACGCTGTATCCGGCCCTGCGGTTGGGCTATATGGTGCTGCCAAAACCGCTGGTGAAGGAATTCAAAATCGCCCATGCCGAGCTGTATCGCGGTGGTCATCTGTTGATCCAGGCAGCGCTGGCGCAGTTTATTCAGGAAGGCCATTACACCGCCCACATCCGCCGTATGCGTTTGCTGTATGCCAAACGCCGCGCGTTTCTTACCGCGCTGATTGAACAACATCTGGGTAAACAGGCCTTGAGTGAGTTCAACAGCAATGCCGGGTTGCACCTGATCCTCAATCTGCCCAATCGGGCCGACGATGTAGCCATTGCCGCCGCTGCCAGCACGCGCGGGGTCTTGGTGCGCGCATTGTCGCGTTATTACATGCAGCCCAGCACCCGGCGCGGCCTGCTGATGGGGTTTGCCTGTGTGCCGGAAGAGCAGATGGCAGCAGCGTTCAGCGTGCTGTTGGAATGTATTTATGCGCAGGGAGATTGAATAGGGTCTTAGCGCCACACAGAAACGTTACAAAAGGCGCTCTCCTTAAATCCTCAGCAATGGAACGCCATGGCGCGGTTAATAGCGAATTGCAGATTATTATCATCAAACAACTTAATCTTGCGGCTGGCCCAGCGTTCACCCGCAGGCCACTGGAGCAACCCCTCTTTAACAGAATCCAGCGTGGGCTGGCACTCTCCTCGGGTTAGCAGCCAGTCAACGGTTGCCAACAATTCCAAACCGAACGGGGATTCAAAGCCGTCAATCAACTGGCTAACCTGCTCCAGGGCCGGTAACCACTCTTTGGCTTCGCTGTTCAGCCAGAGGTTGATATGCTCTTTCTCCCGATCGTTAAACCAGATCACGTCCAGTGGTTGGCTGTCCGGGATGCGTTTCTCGGCTTTCAGATAGGTACCGTCCAGCGCATTAAGCAGATGGTTCAGGTTTGGCGCATAGGGGCCGTAATAATGAGCCTCAAACCGCAGTTTTAGCACATCTTCCTGCTGGTGCTGTTCAATGGCGCGTTGTAAAAACCATGCCAGCTTCTGGATTTCCAGCAGGCTGCACTCCATCCCCAGCACCCAGTAGCGGCGCACCAGTTCAGCGATCATGGCTCTGGCTGGGGTGAGCTTTTTTACGCCGGTGCTTTTGGCGACGTTCTGGTATTTTTCGGTGGGTTCGTAAATCAGGATTTCAACGTCCTGAAGATCGCCCAGCACAAGTTCAATACGCGCCCGGACATCCGGCCAGTTCAGGCCGCCGTTGCCCGCGCCCAGCGGTGGAATAGCAATGGACTGCACTTGTTCTTCGATCAAAAAACGGCGTAAGTCCTGCAAACCGCCTTCAATCCACTCCATACGGGAGTCGGCACGCCAGTGCTGTTTGGTGGGAAAGTTGACAATCCAGCGCGGCCCCATCAGTTCGCCGGTTTCGGTAATAAACATTTTGCCGGTCATCACCTGCTTTTGTTTGCAGGCGAGGGCATAGGCTCTCATATTGTCGGGAAAGCGCTCTTTGAACATCAGCGCGATGCCTTTACCCATGACACCCACGGTATTAACCGTATTCACCAGCGCTTCCACGGGCGCATCCAGTAAGTTGCCTTGTGTAAATGTGATCATGAGAAGTACCACCCGGCCCGTGCGTGAACGGGCATTGTCAGATTGCGTTGTGACAGCCACTGCTCTAATTGTAACCTTACGTCATCGTTGTAACAAACCATCCCACCCAGCAGGGTGACTGGGCAGTGCTTCCAGACCAACGCCTCGGCCTGATAGCGTTCAAACTTGGCCGGATCGTCCGGATCACGACGGAAATCTCTTGCCTGTAATATCGGCCAATCGATCTGGCTCAGGTTGTCCAGATCGGTGTAATAGTTGACCCAATGATAATAGGCGTGGCTGTCGGTAAACACGAAGGGAACGTTTTATGCCGCCACAGCGCGCAAACTGCTGACTAGAATGACGATTTCTTCATTGGGGCGTTGCTTAATGCCACCGCGTCCGCTGTGGATATTCATCAGCATCGGCGAGAAAGGCGTAAAGTAAAACGGCACATAGTCATGCAGTGTCCCCCCCGCTCCGGCAAGCACCGGATGCCCGGCGCGTTTGCCGATAAGCTCCGGGTTACCGATATTGATCCAGTTTTCCGCCTGCACCGTGCTATTGCCGCAGTGCAGGCCGTTGTCCAATATCCACGGGATATTATCCCGGTGGACAATACGCCAGATCAGAGCTTTTTCCGGGTTGAGGTTAGCACTGTAGTCGTAGGCCACGGTCAGGCTCCAAGGAATATACGTTGAGCTTGTCAAACTCGAGTTTAAAGGTCATCCAGAGTCACGCTCACCGTATCCAGATCCTTCATGCGCTCATCGGCGATAGCATTCAGTTCAGCATCTTCGGCAAGCTCAAGATAATAAGGCGGGCGCGGGCTCGTTGCGGCTGAGAATGGCGACAGCATGACCTTCACCTTCAGCCATCGGGTTACGCTTGAAGTCAGTAATGCTTGCTGCCATTGTGGTCAATATTTGGTATGTCACTTTTACCTCCAAGTGCAATCAGTGCTATCAATGGCCCATTCAGCGTTGAGTAAAAACGGATTAATCCATCAGGTGGGCAATATCATCATGGGTAACCGAAGGCGGATCCTGGCGCATCCCTTTGGTCAGCCACAGAAGATACAGAAAACCGGCAAACAGCCAGATAAAACCGACCTTCAACGCTTCTGGATCCAGGTTAAACCACAACCAGACGCACATGGCAAAACCAATCAGCGGCAGTAGGCCGTATTTGAACATCGCACCTGGCCCACGACGTTTTTCGTTAATCAGAAAATGTTTGATGACGCTGAGGTTCACGAAGGTGAACGCCCCCAAAGCGCCGAAGCTGATCATCGAAACCACCATGCTCAAGTCCATCCACAGCGCCAGCAGGGAGATGATGGCGACAAACACGATCGCGCGCCACGGCGTGTGGAAACGGGCATGGAGATGGAAAAACACTCTGCGCGGCAGCACCCCTTCGCGCCCCATGGCGTAGAAGATACGGGATACGCCGGTTTGCGCCGTCATTGACGAGGCGTAAACCCCGGTGAGATAGGTCGCCATAAAGAAGTTATACATCCACTTCCCACCTACGTGCTCCGAGATAATCAGGCTGGACGTATCCTGATAAGGGATCAGCGCCTGCCAATCAGGGTAGGCCAGATGGGCGGCATAAGAGACGGCGACAAAAATTGCCCCGGCACTGATCACCGTGATCAGAATGGCACGCGGCAGGGTGCGTTTGGCGTCGGCGGCTTCCTCGGCCATGGTGGCGATGGCATCAAACCCCAGAAACGCCAGGCACAGCACCGCCGCACCGGCAATCAGGCCAGAAAAGTTACCGGCATCCACCAGCAGTGGCTTCATCAGCGCCGCCGGGCTGAGATCGGCCCCGCTGAATGACAGCACAATAAACAGCACGATAAACACCATCTGCAAGGCAATCAGCGAGAAATTAACGGAGTTCAGCAGACGCACCCCGAGAATATTCAACAGGCTGACGCTGACGATGGAAGCCAGAATAAACACGTAAGCAGGGATCGACGGAAATGCCTCGTGCAAGAAAATACCTAAAACCAGATAGTTAAGCATCGGCAGGAACAGATAATCGAGGATCTGCGCCCAACCAACCAGGAAACCGGTTTTACCGCCAAAGCTGCGCTGTACGTAAGAGAAGGCTGAACCGGCCAACGGCATGGCGTTGGTCATCCGGCAATAGCTCAGGGCGGTAAACAGAATGGTGACGATGGTCACCAGATAAGCGACGGGCAAATGGCCCTGACTCAAAACGGTCACCTGACCATAGGTGGTAAATACGCCCAGCGGCACCATATAGGCGAGACCAAACGCGACCAAGGCAGGGGTTTTAAGAACTCGTTGCAACTGAACATTTTGCGGCATTACCGTATCATCTCCTGACACAAAACTGCATCGTTAATCAGCGTTTTAGGGCTGTGTAAAAATTGAGGAAACGAATACTGGCACAAGACAAGGCGCCGGGGAAGTTAACAATCAGCTTTCTATTTTTTAATCGGGCGGGAATGGCTGGAATTACCGTTCCCGCCCGCGATACGTCTGGTTTTTATGCCTGGTAAACGACCAGGCCACCCACCAGCGTCCGTTCAATGCGGGTTTGGTACAACTTCTCTGCGAGCTGCTCAAACAGGTTTTGCTGTAGCACGATCGCATCGGCAAATTTGCCCACCTCCAGCGAACCGATGTATTGCTCCTTGGCAATCATATAGGCCGCATCAATGGTCGCTGCGCGCAACGTTTCGATCAGCGTTAAGTCGCGGTCGTTGTCCAAACGCGGCCCGGCAGGGTTACCTTCGCTGTCCCAGGCGCGGCGGGTCATACCGACCTGCAAGTTATACCACTCGTCCAACCGATCGATCGGCCAGTCGCTGCCGTACGCCACGCGCGCACCGGCATCCAGAAAACGTGCTGCCGGTTCCAAATGAGGGAAACGTTCTTCACCCAGCATTTCCCGCTCTTCGTCAATCAACACGCCCGGTAAACCGGCCCATTGGAATGACAGCACCGCCGTGGCACCCAATTCGGCAAAACGTGCGTACTGATGAGCCGCCACCAGTTCGTTGTGCGCCAAACCAGGGCGAATGTCCTTACCTGGGCAGGCGGCACGCATCAGCTCAACTGCATCCAACACCTGCTCGATCGCCCCATCGCCCACCGTATGGGTATGCGGATGCAGGCCAGCGCGGCCACATTCCACCACCAGCGCGTTCAACACTGGCGTAGTGAAGTAGAGATCGCCATAGCGTTCACTTTGCGCTTCACCGTGATGTTCACGATACGGCTGCAACAGCGCGGCGGTCATGGTCGGCGGCTGCAAAACGCCGTCAACAAACAGTTTCAGATGATCAACCGCAATACCGGCCTGCGGCGTCCACTCTTTATCACCCCACTGTTTGGCGAAGGCGAGCACGTCCTGCACCGCACGGGCGGCATCTTCCTGCCCCTGCACGCTATCTGGCGTCACTTCTTTGGCACCGAGGACACGCAGCGTCAGATCACCGCGATCGCGCAGTGCGGCAAAAGCCGCAAGCTGTTCTGCGAATACGCGGGTATCCATCACGGTGGTGACACCTTGTGAATGCAGCACCTGCTGCACGTGGGCCGCGATCTGCACGTTCTGCTCAGCGGTGCCGGAAGGAATGCTGTCGAAGGCGCGCATCGCAGGTGCATCTTCCAAAACCCCCGTCAATTGGCCATTGGCATCGCGGGCAATTTTGCCATCCGGCGGCACCGGGGTATTTTCATCAATCCCCAGCATCTCCAGCGCGCGACTGTTGGCGGCCAAGGTGTGACAATCGTTGGAGAACAGCGCCACCGGGCGGCGGGTATTCAGGGTATCCAACACGGCGCGGCTCATATCCGCCCCGACCGGAATCATCGCCTGACGCTGCCAGGCGCGCACCGTCAGCCATTCGTTATCATCGTGCGCCGGGTATTTGTCCAGGTGCGCCTGGATATGCTGCAACGTTTGTTCCACCGTCAGCGCCGCATAGTGCAAGCTACAGCCTTTGAGCTGTTTACCGCCCCAGAACGGATGCATATGGCTGTCGATCAAGCCCGGCATCATCATTTTACCGTGCAGATCGATACGCTCGGTTGCCGGTGTTGCAAGCGCCAGCACTTGCTCGTCATCCCCGACCGCCAGCACGTATCCCTGCCCGATCGCCAACGCGCTGCAAACCCGGTTTGCCGCATCCGCCGTAAAGATAATGCCGTTGTAATAAATTACGTCGGCAGCTTTTGCCACTGGTGTCATATCAAAGCTCTCAAAATCACACAAAACGATCCTAAGTATAGATCTGAGTCAGGCGAAAACTGAAATCCTTGGCCCGGCAGCGGCGGCTATTCGCAATTCACAATTAACAGCTAAGATTCATGATATTAATCACATTCAGCGCATCCTTAGTTCCCAACGCCGCCGACAACGGCTAGATTTACCTCATCCGACCACTTGATAACCACCTATAACTATAACGATATTGGAGACTGCAATGAGCGCCTACCCCCACCTGCTCGCGCCGCTGGATCTCGGCTTCACTACCCTGAAGAACCGGGTGCTGATGGGATCGATGCACACCGGCCTGGAAGAATTGCCGAATGGCCCGGAGCGCCTGGCGGCATTTTATGCCGAGCGGGCCGCCGCGGGTGTCGCACTGATCGTCACCGGCGGCATCGCCCCCAATGAAAAAGGGGTAGTACAGCGCGGTGCGGCAATCTTGAATCAGCCGCAACAGGTCGCGCATCACCGGAAGATTACCGAGGCGGTCCATCAGGCAGGCGGCAAAATCGCGCTACAAATTCTGCACGCCGGGCGTTACAGCTACCAGCCACAGCCGGTAGCCCCTTCTGCTCTGCAAGCTCCGATCAGCCCATTCAGCCCAGCGGCGCTGACTGCCGAAGAAATTGAACAGACCATTGCCGACTTCGCCGCTTGTGCCGCGCTGGCGCAACAGGCGGGTTATGACGGCGTCGAGGTGATGGGTTCCGAAGGTTACCTGATTAATCAGTTTCTGGTGGCGCGCACCAATCAGCGTAGCGATCAATGGGGTGGCAGCTTCAGTAATCGTATGCGTTTCGCAGTAGAGATTGTTCGCGCCGTGCGCCAAGCGGCGGGCGCGGAATTTATTCTGATCTACCGCCTTTCCATGCTCGATCTGGTGGAAGATGGCTCGAGCTGGCAGGAGATCGAACAGCTCGCCGTGGCGATCGAACAGGCGGGTGCCACGCTGATCAATACCGGCATCGGTTGGCATGAAGCGCGCATCCCGACCATTGCCACCATGGTGCCACGCGCCGGGTTCAGTTGGGTGACGCGCAAACTGATGGGCAAAGTGGCGATCCCGCTGATCACCACCAACCGCATCAACGATCCTGTGGTAGCCGAACAGGTGTTGGCGGAAGGCTGCGCCGATATGGTGTCGATGGCTCGCCCGTTCCTGGCCGATGCCGCTTTTGTCCAAAAGGCCGCCGAAGGCCGCGCCGACGAGATAAACACCTGCATCGGCTGCAATCAGGCCTGTCTGGATCAGGTTTTTGAAGGCAAACTCACCTCTTGCCTGGTCAACCCGCGCGCCTGCCGCGAAACCGAAATGCCGCTGATCATGGCAGAGAAACCCAAACGGCTGGCCGTGGTGGGTGCTGGCCCCGCCGGGCTGGCGTTCGCCACTACCGCCGCCAGCCGTGGGCATCTGGTGACGCTGTTTGACGCTGCTGATGAGATCGGTGGGCAGTTCAATATCGCCAAACAGATCCCCGGCAAAGAAGAGTTCCACGAAACCCTGCGCTACTTCCGCCGTCAGTTAACGCTGCTAGAGGTGACGCTGAAATTGGGGCAAAAGGTGCAAGCGCAGGACTTGGCCGATTTCGATGAAGTGATCCTCGCCTGCGGCATTGTGCCACGCCTGCCGGATATTCCCGGCATTGATAACGCTAACGTGCTGAGTTATCTCGATGTTTTACGTGATAAGAAACCCGTCGGCCAGCGGGTCGCGATCATCGGCGCGGGCGGGATCGGTTTCGATACCGCCGAATACCTCAGCCAGCAGGAACTCTCCAGCAGCCTGGATCAGCAGGCGTTTAACCGCGAATGGGGGATTGATTCACAGCTCAGCCAGCGGGGGGGATTGAGCGCTCAGGGGCCGATCGTGCCGCCGATGCCACGCCAGATCTACCTGTTACAGCGCAAAACCAGCAAAGTGGGTGAAGGGTTGGGCAAAACCACTGGCTGGATCCATCGCACCAGCCTGTTGCTGCGCGGTGTGAAGATGCTTAACAGCGTCAGCTATCAGCGTATTGATGAGCAAGGATTGCATATCGTGCGGGCCAAGCAGAAAAGCTGCCTGCCGGTAGATACCATTGTGATCTGCGCCGGGCAGGAACCGCGCCGTGAATTACAGCAGCCGCTGTTGGCGATGGGGAAAACCGTGCATCTGATCGGCGGTGCCGATGTGGCCGTTGAGTTGGATGCGCGCCGCGCTATCGATCAGGGAACCCGCTTGGCAATGGTGCTGTAAAAGAGTGGGCGCAGTAAAAAGCTGCGCCCCTACTGATTAACGCCGTGCGCCAGATTTGACCGCTTTGAGGATCACAAATTTCTGGTTCGACGCCAAGGTGGTGCAGTTGCCAAACAGGCGCTTCAGTTTGTGGTAGTAATCCAGATGGCGGTTGCCGACGATGCGCAGTTCACCCCCCACTTGCAGGCAGCGCTTGGCATCGCAGAACATCTGCCAGGCGGTGTGATCGGTGATCGCATGCTGCTGATGGAATGGCGGATTGCACAATACCGCCTGCAAACTTTCACGCTCAATGCCCGCCAGCGAGTTGTTCACTTCAAACTGGCAGCGATCCATCTCCTGCGGCAGGTTGTGCGCCACGTTCAGTTCGCTGGACGCCACCGCCATGTAAGATTCATCGACAAAGGTCATCTGCGCTTCTGGATTCTGTACCAGCGCTTTCATGCCGATAATGCCGTTGCCACAGCCAAGATCGACGATATGGCCGTGCAGATCCTGCGGTAAATATTCCAGGAACAGACGCGCGCCGATATCCAGGCCGCCGCGTGAAAACACGTTGGCATGGTTGTGGATCAGCCAATCGGTGCCGTCGAGCTGCCAATCGGTGGTTTCCGGGGCGGCCGGTGGTACGATGTCGGTCACTTGGCAGTAAATCAGGCGCGCCTTTTTCCAGGCCAGGCTGGTGCGGGTCGGGCCAAGCACTCGCTCGAACACCTGCATGGTCGAGGTATGCACGTCACGCGCTTTGGCGCCAGCAATAATCAGCGTATCGGCAGACACCACGTTGCGCAGCGCCCGCAGTTGCTGTTCCAGCAAGGCCAGCGCTTTCGGTACCCGAATCAGCACCACTGCCGGGTTGGCTGGCAGATCCGCCAGGCTGTCCAGCAGCGTAACCTGTTCAACATCCAGCTCATTCAGCACAAGATTATGGCGCGTCGCTAGTTGATTCATGTAGGAATCGCTGATGCTGTAAGGCTTATGAGCATGCAGGGCGCAGGCCAGCGTGCCGAAATGATCGTTGAAAATCAGCACTGGGCGCTCGCCCACGGCTATATTTTCAAGCTGTTGCAGCAGATATTCGTCCGCCGCTTCCCACGCCTGCAATTGGGTGGATTCTTCTTGTTGGGGATAACGCTCCAGCTCAAGTTGCTGTGTTCCCAGATCGAGTTGGCTCATTGCCCCTCCTGACTGATAAAATTTGAGCTGTTTATCCCTTAAAAACGCGCCTCAGTAAAATGTTTTTTGGGATTAATTGCCGTTTGCGGGATTTGCACGAAAAAACGTCATACAATAAACGCCCCGTTTTGCCACTGAATCCTGAAAAACATGCCTGAGTTGACCTACCTGCAAGGCTATCCCGATCATCTGCAAGCGCAGGTGCAGCAGCTTATCCAGCAGCAGCGGCTGGGCAAAGCGTTATTAGAGCGCTACCCGCAGGTGCATGACTGCACCACCGACAAGTCGCTGTATCAGTTTACTGTCGATCTGAAAAACCAGTATCTGCGCAATGCCCAACCGCTAAGCAAAGTGGCCTACGACAGCAAAATCCAGGTAATGAAACATGCGCTGGGTATGCATACCGCCATTTCTCGCGTGCAGGGCGGCAAGCTGAAAGCCAAAGCGGAGATCCGCGTGGCGACGGTCTTCAAAAATGCACCGGAACCTTTTCTGCGCATGATCGTGGTGCATGAGTTGGCGCACCTGAAAGAGAAAGACCATAACAAAGCGTTTTATAGCCTGTGTTGCCATATGGAACCGCGCTATCACCAGTTGGAATTTGACACCCGGCTGTATCTGACGCATCTGTCGCTGTTCGGTGAACTCTACGGCTAACGCAATCATTCGCCTTCCGTTTATGGCGTGATAATCTGGTTCTCTCAGCCACCTGTTTGCGGGAACCGGAGTTACCTATGATTCGTTTTGCTGTCATTGGCACCAACTGGATTACGGAACGCTTTATTGATGCGGCTCATGAGAGCGGCAAAATGAAACTGACCGCTATCTACTCGCGCAACCTCGAACAGGCGCGGGCATTTGGCGCCAACTACCCCGTCGAGCACTTTTTCGATTCTCTCGACGCGCTGGCCCAGTCCGATGTGATCGACGCAGTATATATCGCCAGCCCTAACTCGCTGCATTACCCACAATCGCTGCTGTTCCTCCGCCATAAAAAACATGTGATCTGCGAGAAACCGCTGGCATCTAATCTGCAACAAGTGGAAAAGCTGGTGGCCTGCGCGCGTGAAAACCAGGTAGTGCTGTTTGAGGCGTTTAAAAGCGCCCATTTGCCGAATTTCCTGGTGCTGCAACAAGCATTGACGAACATCGGCAGGCTGCGTAAAGCGCTCTTCAACTTTTGCCAATACTCCTCCCGCTACCCACGCTATCTGGCCGGTGAAAACCCAAATACCTTTAATCCGCAGTTCTCCAACGGTTCGATCATGGATATTGGCTACTACTGCGTTGCCAACGCGGTAGCGCTGTTCGGTGCGCCGAGATCGGTAATGGCCAGTGCCTCACTGCTGGATACCGGCGTGGATGCGCACGGCACCGTGTGCCTGAACTACGGTGACTTCGACGTAACCATTACGCATTCCAAGGTGAGCAACTCGGATATCCCAAGCGAGATCCAGGGTGAAGACGGCACGCTGATGATCGAGAAGATCTCCGAATATCAGAAAGTGGTGCTGACGCCGCGCGGAGCCAACCCGCAGGATCTGACCCAGCCGCAGCACATCAACACCATGCTGTATGAGGCAGAAGCCTTTGCCGCATTGGTGGAAAAACAGCAGATCGAGCACTCAGGCTTGGAAAACTCATTGATCGTCGCCCGCCTGCTGACCGAAATCCGCCGTCAGACCGGGGTGGTATTCCCTGCCGATGGAGAATGAAATGAAACCGCTGCTGTTAATGCAAACCGGTGATGCGCCGGAAGCCGTTCGGCATGAATTAGCCAACTTTGACCAGATGTTCATTAAGCAGGGGAATATCGCCGCCGATCGCGTGCAGATCGTGCATCTTCCTGCCGGTGACCCCTTGTTGCCGCCAGAAAACTACTGCGGCGTGGTGATCACCGGTTCACCGGCGATGGTGACAGAACAACTGCCGTGGAGCGAGCAAGCGGCAGCCTGGTTGCGCCAGGCGATGCAGATCAGGCTGCCGATTTTTGGCGTATGTTACGGCCATCAGCTTCTGGCCCATGCGCTAGGGGGAGAAGTAGGCTATCACCCGCAGGGGATGGAAGTCGGCACGCTGGAGATCGAATTGCTGCCCGCAGCCAGCAATGATAAGCGCCTCGCAATACTGCCGCCGCGATTCAAAGCAAATCTGATCCATGCACAGTCGGTTCTGACGCCGCCGCCCGGTGCCGAAGTGCTGGCACGCTCGCAGCAGGATCCTTATCAGATCCTGCGTTACGGCGACAACGCCTTGACCACTCAATTCCACCCGGAATTTAACGGTGCGGCCATGCAGCGCTATCTGAGTTGGCTCAGCGAGTTGGATCCAGAAAATCAGGAAAGCTACCGGGTTAAACAACAACAGGTTAGTAATACCCCGTTCAGCCAGATGCTGTTGCAAGGCTTTGTCATCAGCCTCGGTGCGCAGCGCTCAAACGCTGGGTAACGGTTTTAAACGTTGACCGCCCGCACGTTTTGCATTATTTTTTGCCACGCAAAGGGGAGTAACTTCATTGCCGGTCAATCGTCATTACGATGCGCAAGCATCCGGTTACCGGGCAACCTGATGTCTAAGGTGTCATTACCTTCATCAACGTTGTAAGTGAGACCTTGCCGGAAGGCGAGGTTTGCTTGCAGCGTTCACAGAGCGGCTAGCGTCTTCCGACGTTGGCCGTTTTTGTTTTCTGAAGGATATCCCTGATGTTGAATACCGTTGGCACTCCCTGGCTCTGGGCCAGTTTTACCGCCATCATAGTCGTGATGCTGGTCATCGATTTACTGCTGCAAGGCCGCAAAGGCGCACAAACCATGACGTTGAAGCAGGCTGCCTGCTGGTCTTTGGTGTGGGTGAGTTTGGCGTTGCTGTTTAACGCCGGTTTCTGGTACTACCTGAACGAAACCGCCGGACGCGCCGTGGCGGATACGCAGGCTCTGGCCTTCCTGACCGGTTACCTGATTGAGAAAGCGCTGGCGATCGACAACGTCTTCGTCTGGCTGATGCTGTTCAGCTATTTCGCCATCCCGACCCATTTACAACGCCGCGTGCTGATCTTCGGTATTCTTGGCGCTATCGTCCTGCGTACTATCATGATCTTCGCGGGCAGTTGGTTGATCGCGCAGTTCACCTGGTTGCTGTACCTGTTCGGTGCTTTCCTGCTGTTTACCGGCATCAAGATGGCGTTGGCGAAGGAAGATGGTGCGGCGATCGGCGACAAACCGCTGGTGAAGTGGCTGCGTAGCCACCTGCGCATGACCGATAACCTGGAAGGCGAGCGTTTCTTCGTGCGCCGCAACGGTGTGCTGTTTGTCACACCGCTGCTACTGGTGCTGATCCTGGTGGAACTGAGCGACGTGATTTTCGCCGTCGACAGTATCCCTGCGATCTTCGCCGTGACCACCGATCCGTTTATCGTGCTGACCTCCAACCTGTTTGCCATCATGGGGTTGCGTGCCATGTACTTCCTGCTGGCTAGCGTAGCGGAGCGCTTCTCGATGCTGAAATATGGCCTGTCGGTGATCCTGGTATTTATCGGTATCAAAATGCTGATCGTCGATTTCTACCATATCCCGATCGCCATTTCCCTGGGTACGGTTGCCGGTATTCTGCTGCTGACGCTGCTGATCAACGCCTGGGTTAACCACCGTAACGATGTGAAAGCGAGAAACACGCCATAATCTGTTATCCGGGGCGCTAGTCGCCCCGCGATTGTTTGGCAATTCACCTTTAAGCCCAAATGTTATTGCGATCACACAAATGTAATCAGGATGTTATAAACGATTACTCCGCGCACGTAATTTCAGCATCACCTCTTTTCAACCCCCCTAATTTACTGAATACTGATCGGGCAAACACACTTAGTTACAGATACCAATAACATTTGCTCGGCGGCGTTCCTGCCGAGGCATAATCGTCTGTACGCCACATTTCAGGGGAGCGGAAACGCAACAGCATCATGAATAAATTATTAGTACGCATCACTCAGGGCAGCCTGGTTAAACAAATATTGATCGGCCTGGTGGCCGGTATCGCGGTAGCGCTGGTTTCTCCTGCCGCTGCCAGCGCCGTTGGCCTGCTCGGGGCGCTGTTCGTCGGCGCACTGAAGGCCGTTGCGCCAGTACTGGTACTGGTGCTGGTGATGGCTTCCATCGCCAACCACAAACAGGGGCAGAAAACCAATATCCGCCCGATTCTGTTTCTCTACCTGCTGGGCACCTTTGCGGCAGCGCTGACTGCCGTTGTCATCAGCTTTATCTTCCCTTCAACGCTGGCTCTGGCGGTGGGAAATACCGATATCAACCCGCCAGGTGGCATCGTTGAAGTGCTGAAAAACCTGCTGATGAGCGTGGTCGCTAACCCGTTCAATGCCCTGATTAATGCCAACTACATCGGCATTCTGACCTGGGCGGTTGGCCTTGGATTGGCGCTGCGCCATGCCTCTGACACCACCAAAACGCTGATCACCGACATGTCACACGCCATCACTCTGGTGGTACGTGCGGTGATCCGCTGTGCGCCACTGGGGATTTTTGGCCTGGTGGCTTCTACGCTGGCCGAAACCGGCTTTAGCGCGCTGTGGGGCTACGCCCAACTGCTGGTGGTGCTGATCGGCTGTATGCTGCTGGTGGCGCTGGTGCTTAACCCGCTGATCGTCTACTGGAAGATCCGCCGCAATCCGTACCCGCTGGTGTTCACCTGCCTGCGTGAAAGCGGCGTGACCGCCTTCTTTACCCGCAGCTCCGCCGCCAACATTCCGGTTAACATGGAACTCAGCAAGAAGCTGAATCTGAACGAAGATACCTATTCGGTTTCTATCCCGCTGGGTGCCACCATCAACATGGCCGGTGCCGCGATCACCATCACCGTGCTGACGTTGGCCGCGGTGCATACGCTGGGTATCCCGGTGGATGTGCCAACCGCTCTGCTGTTGAGCGTAGTGGCTGCCATCTGTGCCTGCGGTGCTTCCGGCGTGGCCGGTGGTTCACTGCTGCTGATCCCGCTGGCATGTAACATGTTTGGCATTCCGAACGATGTCGCAATGCAAGTAGTGGCGGTAGGCTTTATCATCGGCGTCTTGCAAGACTCGGCAGAAACCGCGCTGAACTCATCCACCGACGTGCTGTTCACCGCAGCCGCCTGTCAGGCGGAAGATCAGCGGCTGGCAAGCAGCGATCCGCTGAAGATGCGCCGATAGTTAACGATCGTCAGCCAGGCGCCCATCGGGCGCCTTTTTTTCTACCGCGAAAGGATCGATACCGCGTAACTGCAAGCGGCGGAAACGGATAATGTTAAAGCCGTTCATCAGCAAAAAACTGCCCTCAATCAGCGAACCGCCAATCGAGCCCAACCAGATATTGTGGGTAAACCAACAGGCGGTTGAGCACCACATCACACAGCGAGTTGTCAGGCCACGGCTGCGGAACAGTGCCCAGGTGCTGGCTGTCGTGCCCAAGATAGGCAATAACTCCACCCAGTGTTTGAAATGAGACAGGCCGACGATCGGCGTCAGGATGATGAAAAACCACATCATCCATAAGCTGCGGGTACGCATGGAGATCAGGTTACGACAGGCGCCTAACAGCGCGCTGCTGCCAGCGGCACTGGCCCCCATCAGGAAGAAATGGACACCAATAATCAGGCTGTAAGCCGAGAGTTGCAGTTTGAAGCGCTGATCGTTGCGATTGAAGAAGCTGGTGATACCGACCAAAAAAGCCAGTACGCCAACGGACTGGGCAAACCAATAAAACGTCATTAGGGGATCCTGGGGCGGAAATAACAAGCGCTGGAATTGAAACGCCGTTTTATGCTACTCCCGCCCGCCAGGCTTTACAATGTTACTCCGCTTTTAAAGATCGCCAGTTCGCGGAAGTCATTAACTTCGTTACGCGCCGGTTTGCCATCGGCAATGCCGACGATCAGTTCGACAAACTGCTCCAGCATGTGATCCATCGACACGCCGTGGATCAACTGCCCGGCATCGAAATCGATCCAGTGCGGTTTTTTCGCCGCCAACTCCGAATTGGTTGCCAGTTTCACCGTCGGCACAAACCCACCGTATGGCGTGCCTCGCCCGGTGCTGAACAGCACCATATGGCAACCGGCACCGGCCAAGGCGCTGGTGGCCACGGCGTCGTTACCCGGCGCACTCAGCAGGTTTAACCCCGGCTGGCGCAGGCGCTCGCCATATTTCAGCACGTCCACCACCTGGCTCTGCCCGGCTTTTTGAGTACAGCCGAGTGATTTTTCTTCCAGAGTGGTAATACCGCCCGCCTTGTTACCCGGCGATGGGTTTTCGTAGATCGGCTGATCGTGAGCGATGAAATATTGTTTGAAATCGTTAACCATGCTAACAGTTTTTTCAAACGTGCTTTCGTCGCGGCAGCGGCTCATCAGAATACGTTCGGCACCAAACATTTCCGGCACTTCCGTCAGCACCGTAGTGCCGCCGTTGGCGATCACATAATCCGAGAAACAGCCCAGCAATGGGTTGGCGGTAATGCCAGACAGGCCATCCGATCCGCCGCACTCCAGGCCAAACTTCAGTTCGCTGAGCTTGCCCGGCTGACGGCGATCGTCACGCATCATCTGGTACAGCTGATGCATATGCTCCAGCCCGGCCTCGACTTCATCATCCTGCTGCTGGCAGACCATAAAGTGCACACGCTGCTCATCAAATTCCCCGAGCGTGGTACGGAATGCATCCACCTGGTTGTTCTCGCACCCTAAACCGATCACCAGCACCGCACCGGCATTCGGGTGACGCACCATATTTTGCAGCATGGTACGGGTGTTTTCATGATCCTGGCCGAGCTGCGAACAGCCAAACGGGTGGCTGAACAGATGCACACCGTCGATCCCCTGCGCCTCATGGGTTTCTTTCAAAAAGCGCTGTTGGATCTGGCGGGCAATGCCGTTGACACAGCCCACGGTCGGGATGATCCACAGCTCGTTGCGGATCCCCACGTCACCATTGTTGCGCCGGTAGATCTGCACTTCGCGATCCGCCGCCTGCGCCGGTAAGATCTGGAATTCCGGCTGATACTGGTAGCTGTCGAGATCGCTCAGGTTGGTTCTGGCATTCTGCGAGTGAATATGTTCGCCTGGCGCAATGGCCACCAGCGCATGACCAATCGGTAAACCGTATTTGACGATCATCTCACCAACGGCAATCGGCTCAAGCGCAAACTTGTGCCCGCGCGCCACGTCTTGCGCCAGCGTAATCACGCGTTCGCCCAGCGTTTGCGCTTCACCGGCAGCCAAATCACGCAACGCCACCGCTACATTATCTTTCGGATGAATTTTTATGATGCTTTGCATAAACCAACCTATGCCAATTCGATAGCAAAATACTGCTTGGCATTATCGAAACAGATGTTTTTCACCATTTCGCCTAGCAATACGATATCCGCCGGAGCCTCGCCGTCTTCCACCCAACGGCCAATCATCTGGCACAAGATACGACGGAAGTATTCGTGGCGCGTGTAAGACAGGAAGCTGCGGCTGTCGGTCAGCATGCCGACAAAGCGGCTGAGCAGCCCAAGCTGGGCCAACTGCGTCATCTGGCGCTGCATACCGTCTTTCTGATCGTTAAACCACCAGCCGGAACCGAACTGCATCTTGCCCGCCATGCCTTCGCCCTGGAAGTTACCGACCATGGTGCCAAGCACTTCGTTATCACGCGGGTTGAGGCAGTACAGGATAGTTTTTGGCAGGCTGCCTTGTTTTGCCTGCGCATCCAGCAAGCGCGACAGCGGTTCGGCCAGCGGCTGATCGTTAATCGAGTCAAAGCCGATATCCGGGCCAATGGTGGTAAACATCCGGCTGTTGTTATTGCGTAGCGCACCAATGTGATACTGCTGTACCCATTCACGGCGCTGGTATTCGCTAGCCAGGAACAGCAACACGGCGGTCTTGAACTGTGCGCTCTGCTGTGGGGTAGGAGTTTTGCCACTCAGCCGTTGCGCCAGAATGGCGTCCAGCGTGGCTTCATCGGCTTCACCGTAAACCACCACGTCCAGCGCGTGATCGGAAACCTTGCAACCGTGCGCAGCAAAGTGATCCATGCGCTTTTTCAGCGCATCGCGCAGATCGCTGAAACGCGCGATCGACGTATCCGCAGCGGCTTCCAGCTGTTGCAGGTAGTCGTTGAATCCGGGTGCTTCAATATTGAAGGCTTTATCTGGCCGCCAGCTTGGCAACACTTTGATGTCGAAGCTGCCGTCGGCGGCGATGGCTTTATGGTGGCGCAGATCATCGATCGGATCGTCGGTAGTCCCGACCATCTTCACTTTCATCTGCTTCATGATGCCACGTGCGCTGAACGAATCTTGCGCCAGCAGTTGATTACCGCGCTGCCAGATTTCGTCTGCCGTGCTCGGTGACAACAGTTTGCCGGTAATCCCAAACGGGCGGCGCAGTTCCAGGTGGGTCCAGTGATACAGCGGGTTACCAATGGTATGCGGCACCGTAGCGGCCCAGGCATCAAACTTTTCACGGTCAGAGGCATCGCCGGTACACAGACGCTCGGGCACCCCATTGGTGCGCATGGCTCGCCATTTATAGTGATCGCCCTTCAGCCAAATATCATACAGGTTCTGAAAACGGGTGTTTTCGGCAATCTGCTGCGGTGGCAGATGGCAGTGATAGTCGAAAATTGGCTGATCCGCAGCGTAGTCATGATAAAGGCGGCGGGCAAATTCACTGTCTAACAAAAAATCATCGCTCAAAAACGTGGCCATATCGGGTTCCTCACCTGGTTTTCTGGCTAACCTTGCGGTTAATTTTTGGAAGTTATCACACCAATTTTATTCAGCGTCCAGCAATATTTCACCCTGCTCTCGGTTAACTCACCACCTAAAGCCGTTTAAAACACATTTCAGGGCAAAACATCACCAAAACGGCGTAACAATTTGCAACTTATTATTGCCTAATTGACCCGCAGCTTTTGTGATGTCACTCAACTTTTAAATCTGTATGACAAGTTATCGTCTCGCCACCTTGCACCCTTTTTCAGCAGTTCACTATGGCAATGTGCAGGGGGGACGCCGGTAATAGGAAGACTGGCAAATATAAATGAAAGGGAATCACCACATGAAACGCCACGGATTTGCCGGTGGCAGACATTTCAAGATTGGGAGAGGTTTTGAATGCGTAAAATTAAAGGGTTACGCTGGTACATGATCGGTCTGGTGACCATCGGTACCGTGCTCGGTTATCTGACCCGCAACGCAATGGCTGTCGCGGCACCCACGCTGGAAGGCACGCTGCATATCACTACGCAGCAATATTCCTATATCGTTGCCGCTTATTCTGCCTGTTATACCGTCATGCAACCCGTCGCAGGCTACATACTGGACGTGCTCGGCACCAAGATCGGTTATGCGATGTTTGCCATTCTGTGGGCCTTATTCTGTATGGGTACCGCTCTGGCCAATAGCTGGGGCGGTCTGGCCATGGCCCGTGGGGCGGTAGGGATGGCCGAAGCCGCCATGATCCCCGCCGGGCTGAAAGCCACCAGCGAATGGTTTCCCGCCAAAGAGCGTTCGATCGCCGTGGGGTATTTCAACGTCGGTTCCTCCATCGGCGGCATGCTCGCTCCGCCTTTAGTGGTGTGGGCCATCGTCGCCCACAGCTGGGAGCTGGCGTTCGTCATCGTCGGGATACTGAGCCTGATCTGGGCCATCTGCTGGCTGATTTTTTATAAACACCCAAAAGACCAGAAAAAACTCAGCAGTGAAGAGCGCACCTATATTCTGGAGGGACAAGAAGCGCAGCACCAGACCAGCAATGCCAAAAAGATGTCTGCCTGGCAGATCGTGCGCAACCGGCAGTTCTGGGGCATCGCACTGCCACGCTTTCTGGCTGAACCGGCCTGGGGCACCTTCAACGCCTGGATCCCGCTGTTCATGTTCAAAGCTTACGGCTTTAACCTGAAAGAAATTGCCATGTTTGCCTGGATGCCGATGCTGTTCGCCGATCTCGGCTGCATCGTGGGTGGCTACTTGCCACCGTTCTTCCAGAAACATTTCAAAGTGAACCTGATCGTGTCGCGCAAGCTGGTGGTCACCATGGGCGCGCTACTGATGATTGGCCCAGGGATGATCGGCTTATTCACCAGCCCTTACGCCGCCATTGCCCTGCTGTGCGTCGGCGGTTTTGCGCACCAGTCGCTGTCTGGCGCATTGATTACCCTGTCCTCAGACGTGTTTGGCCGTAACGAAGTCGCTACCGCCAACGGCCTGACCGGTATGGCTGCATGGACGGCAAGTACCCTGTTTGCCTTAGTCGTGGGCGCACTGGCCGACACGCTGGGTTTCAGCCCGCTGTTCGCTGCTCTGTCGGTGTTCGATATTCTGGGTGCGATTGTCATCTGGACCGTGCTGCAAAACCGCACCGCCGCGGAACCCCCGCAAGAGCCCTTGCAAACGGCAAGCGCCAGCAGTTAACCCACGCCGCCCGGCCCCTGTGCCGGGTTTTCCACCTTTGAGCTACTGGCAGCCGTAGTGGATAAGTGGTATAACAACTGCTATGGCATCCAGCCTTCCTACCACAGAGTACTCACTATGGAATTCACTGAAACCAGACGCCTTTATCAGCAATTGGCCGCCAAGCTCAAACATCGCATTGAGAGCGGGGTCTATCCGGTGGGTGATAAGCTGCCAGCAGAGCGCTATATCGCTGAAGAAATGAACGTTAGCCGCACCGTGGTGCGCGAAGCGATTATCATGCTGGAGGTCGAAGGCTATGTCGAAGTACGGAAGGGTTCTGGGATCCATGTGATCTCCAACCAGCAGAAAAACCTGGTGATACCGGGCGATAGTCTCGAATTTGCCACCGCCGGACCTTTTGAACTGCTGCAAGCCCGCCAGTTGATCGAAAGCAATATCGCCGAATTCGCCGCCACCCAGGTGACCAAGCAGGATATCGTTAACCTGATGGAGATCCAGGAGCAGGCTCGCAAGGAAGATCGCTTCCGTGACTCAGAGTGGGATCTCAAATTCCACGTTCAGGTGGCGTTAGCGACCCAGAACACCGCGATGGCGACGATTGTCGAGAAAATGTGGGCGCAGAGGGTAAACAACCCGTATTGGATCAAACTGCACGAGCATATTGACGATCGTTCGATCGCCAGTTGGTGTGACGATCACGATGAGATCCTCAAGGCCCTGATCCGCAAAGATCCTCATGCCGCCAAGCTGGCCATGTGGCAGCACCTGGAAAACACCAAACAGATGCTGTTCAACGCCACCACCGACGACTTCGAATACAACGCCGACCGTTACTTGTTTTCAGAAAATCCGGTGGTGCATCTGGAAAGCGTTGCCGCTGGCAACAAATAGCGTTTCGCCGTCAAATAACCTCGGCTTGTGTCAGGTAATGTAAAATCGGCTGAATCGATGCCGTCACTGGCGCTGGCCAGCTAACATTTCGCCTGCGGCAACGCAGATTTCCCTGTTGCCAATCATGCTATTTTGGTAGAGTTAGACCACTTTTTTACCTATTGGCTTGGGGGCGGAACGCAAATACATGCGCTGGTTGTTTGCCATGCTTATTGCTCTTTTTTGCTGGACCAGTTCGGTTTCCGGTCAAAAGCTATGTGCAGTACAAACCAAAGCCGCGGCGTTAAACTCTCTGGTATCTCCTGAACAGCCGATACTCTCCTCTGACGACCCGGTTTACCGCCCACATGCGGAACTTCGTCGTAAAGCCCCTGGCAAATTGCTGCTGTTACTGCCGCGGGTACAGTCCTTTCCCAGTTCGTTGCTTTCCCCCGCACAGCAGGTTCCAACCTATACTTTAGCGACGGACCCAGCCAGTAATACCCAGCCTCAGCGGCAGGCAGATTCACCCGCACCTAACCGGCTTGTGCAAATCAACTGGACTCTGCACTCCTCCCAGCAGCAAAGCAGGATCGGTGGCTGGAAAGACAGCAATATTCTTTACCGTGGCTCATTGACTTATCACTCATGACCCGGTGTCGCACCCATTAGAACTAACGAATAAAGCAACACCGTTTCATCACTATCAGCAATCAGGGCTTCCGCTCATCGCCGCCCTACCGCTGAATAAAACAAACAATGACGTTTTAGGAACACCGGATGGATATCATTAAGCAATTGTTGGATGCCTTATGGCAGCAAGACTTCGAGACGCTGGCCAACCCTTCGCTGGTCTGGACGCTCTATGTCCTGCTGTTTATGATTTTATTTCTGGAAAACGGCCTGTTGCCTGCGGCCTTTCTGCCGGGTGACAGTCTGTTGATCCTGGTTGGCGTGCTGGTCGCAAAAGGCGCCATGAATTTCCCGGTGACGATCCTGATCCTGACCACCGCCGCCAGCCTGGGATGCTGGCTAAGTTATATACAGGGCCGATGGTTGGGGAATACGCGAACGGTGCAGAGCTGGCTTTCGCACTTGCCTGCCCACTACCACCAGCGAGCACACCAACTGTTCCACCGCCACGGATTATCGGCCCTGTTGGTTGGGCGTTTCCTGGCCTTCGTACGTACTCTGCTGCCCACCATCGCCGGTCTGTCTGGCCTGAGCAATGCTCGCTTTCAGTTCTTCAACTGGATCAGCGGTCTGCTGTGGGTGTTGATCCTGGTTTCTGTCGGCTTCGCTTTGGGGAATACCCCGATGTTCCGCAAGTATGAAGATCAGTTGATGTTCGGCCTGATGCTGCTGCCACTGGTATTGCTGGTCGTCGGGCTGATCGGTTCACTGGTCGTGCTATGGCGTAAGAAACGCTCAGGCAATCACGATCAGGGAAAAGGCGTGTGATCACCCAACGCCCACGCTGGCAATACGCGCTGGTTATGGCACTGGCACTGCTGGCCTTGGCCACGGTGCTGGTGCCTTATATGGTACGTACAGAAAGCGAACTGCGTATTCATGCCCCTCATCAGGGGCTGTCGCTGCCCGATGGCTTTTATGTCTACCAGCGCCTGGATGAGCGCGGCATTCGCATCAAAAGTATTACGCCTGAAGGTGATGGTTTGGTGATCCGCCTGGATTCCCCAGAACAGCAACGGCTGGCACGCGAAGCCTTACAAACTATTCTGCCCCCCGGCTACACCATCGCCCTGAGCGAATCCCCGGCACCGAGCCATTGGGTTCGCAAATTTGCCCGCGCGCCATTCAATCTGGGATAATTCCTTTCTATTAACAGGATTATCCCGTTTGCTTAATCCGCTATCACCTGCTGATCCTCAATAACTCATTGGGATTATCGGCTATTTATGACTACGCTGAATGTCAGCGCCTCTCATTTGGGCAGCAGGAGTTGTCCCTCAATAAGGAATTGAATATCATGAAAATACGCCACACACTCTTATTGGTCACACCATTGTTGGCCTATGCAACCCTCTCTTCAGCGGCCAACACCGATGGCTGTGCCCAAAAAGCACAGGCGATTCAAGCACAGGTTGATTACGCCAAGCAGCACGGCAACCGCCACCGCGTGGAAGGTTTGGAAAAAGCACTCCGCGAGGTACAAAACCACTGTACTGAGGCCAGTTTAGCCACAGAACGCCAACAGAAAATCGCTGATAAACAAGATAAAGTCGCCGAGCGCGAGCAAGAACTGCAAGAGGCTCGGCAAGCAGGCAAAGCGGACAAAGTGGCCAATAAGCAGAAAAAACTGGCCGAAGCACAGGCTGAGCTGAAAGCGGCTCAGGCGGAATAATTTTTTTACACCAGCGGATTTATCGATGAGAGCCACGCCTGGCGGGATTTTAGCAGCCTATCGCGTAGTTGGTCAGTGAGATCAACCAGACATAAGCCCTTTGCTCCGACGAATAAATCCGCTATGTTGAAAGTCTGTCGACGTTAAGGAGTTATCGAAATGGCACAAGATTCAAATGCAGAAAATTTACGCGCTGAACTGAAGTCTCTGGCCGATACGTTGGAAGAAGTTCTGAACTCTTCCACCGATAAATCTAAAGCCGAGCTGGAAAAACTGCGCGCCAAAGCAGAAGACACGCTGAAAGATACTCGTGCACGCCTGAGCGATGCTGGCGACAAACTGGCCCATCAAACCAAGCAGATGGCCTGCCAGGCCGACGATTATGTGCGTGAAAACCCGTGGACCGGTATCGGTATCGGCGCTGCGGTCGGCATAGTGTTAGGCGTTCTACTCGCGCGCCGCTGATGATGAGCGAAAAACCGCAAACTCGCGCCCAGGGCCCTGCTAAAGGGGTCCTGGATATCGGCCAACGTATCCTCACTATTCTGGTCAAGATGGTGGAAACGCGGGTGCGCTTGGCCGTTATCGAATTGGAAGAAGAGAAAACCAACCTCGTTCAGTTACTGATGATGGCCGGAATCACTCTTCTGTTCACCGCTTTCGGCCTGATGAGCCTGTTGTTGCTGATTTTCTGGGCGATCGACCCCGCTTATCGCCTGATCGCGCTGGGCACCACCACCGCCGTGTTGCTGTCGCTGGCCCTCGTGGGCATCATCTGGACGCTGTCTAAAGCGCGTCGTTCCACCCTGCTGAGCGCCACACGCAAGCAACTGGAGCTGGATCGTTCCACGCTGGAGGGCAACAATGAATCACCGCCAGTACCGTGAATGGAAAAAACAGCAGTTGATTCAACAGATCCAGCAGCAACGCCTGGATCTGGCGGCAAACAAGACGCTATGGCTGGAAAAGACCGAATGCCTCGATCAAGGCTGGCAAACGCTATTTAGCCTGCGTAAATATGTGGCTATTGCTTCCAGCGTTGTTGCTCTGTATGGCATCCGCCACCCCGGCAAATTTATCCGTTGGTCACGCCGCGCTATTGGCGTTTGGAGCACTATTCGTTTGATCCGCAAAGCATTCCCCTCCAAGTAATACCTCCACCTCTCGTTCAATTATCCCGTAGTAAAACCCTATATTTTGTGCAGTTTCTTCGCATCTATCACCAACATTCTGATTCTTCTCACTTTATAAGCAGGCTTAACATTCAATTTTTTTGAAAAAATATGACAGATTTACTTGCTAACAACCGCAATCATTCTCGTCTAGTATTCATTTCATCAACAGGCCATGGGCAGCTCAACGCTACCAGCCGAACAGATGCCAAGATTGGCGAACAACATCACTTTCGGAGTTAATGATGAAAAAATTAGAAGATACAGGTTTGCTGGTTGCACGTATTTTGATGCCAATCCTGTTTATCGTGGCGGGTTACGGCAAAATGGGGGATGCCTATGCGGGCACTCAACAATACATGCAGGCAATGGGTGTACCTGGTTTTCTGCTGCCATTAACTATTCTGTTGGAACTTGGCGGCGGTCTGGCGATTCTGTTCGGCTTCCTGACCCGCACCGTGGCGCTGTTCACCGCCGGTTTCACCATTCTGACCGCACTGTTGTTCCACACTAACTTTGCTGAAGGTGTAAACCAACTGATGTTTATGAAAAACCTGACCATTGCCGGTGGTTACATCGTTCTGGCCGTTGCTGGCCCTGGTGGTTTCAGCATCGATCGTCTTCTGAACAAGAAATGGTAAGTTGAACATCTCAGCCAAAGGCTCGGTTTTCCGGGCCTTTGGGCTTTTCTCATTCGGCTAATGCCGGGCATGGCGGAGATGGTCAATATGGCGCATATCCGCCATCACTATTACCGCAGCCACACTACCCTCAATCCCCATGGCATTATTTCTATTGGGCCGACGCAGGATCTCAATGCACCGCACAGGCGCGATCGGCATTTTGGTTAACGTTTAACCCCATCCACCGGGCGGGGTTACTGATTTTCCTGCCGGGCAAACAGGCGTGGGATCTCGCGCAGGAACCAGGATTTCGCTTCCCCCATGCTGTCACGCCGCCAGGCCATGATGATCTCGACCTCCTGACTGTATTCCGGGCCAACCACGCGCAAGCGCCCGGCTTCGATGTCTTTTTCCACCATGCTGTACGGCAGGGTGGCTACGCCTAATCCGGCCAGCAGAGCGCGACGTTTATCTTCAATGGTGCTGACCGTCAGGCGTTGCTGCTTATCCAGCAACTGTACGGTTAATACCGGCCGCTCGCGCGCAGTATCGGCCACCGCAATGCCGCGATATTTCACCCTGGTGGTTTCCGACAGCGGTTCCGGTTCCTGGTGGATCGGATGATCCGGCGCAGCCACATAGACGCTCATCACTTTGTACAATTTGCGGGTATTGATTTCCGACGAGGCACGAAAGTGCATATCCGGTGCGATCACGATATCGGCACGCCCCTGCTCCAAACGTTCCCAGGCACCGGCCAGCACTTCGGTAAAAATCGACACCTGGGTGTTGGCTTTCAGCGCCAGTTTGTCGATCAGCGGGAACAGTTTAGCCGCCGGTGACAGTGCCTCACTGACGATAGTCAGATGGGTTTCCCAACCGCGCGCCAACGCTTCAGCATCAGTGGTCAGTTTGTCAGCGGCCTCAAGCAAAACGCGCCCACGCTCAAGTAACATCCGCCCGACGTTGGTAAACTTGGTGCGATGTCCTGAACGATCAAACAGCACCACGTCCAGTTCTTCTTCCAGCTTTTGCATGGTATAGCTTAGTGCTGAAGGCACTCGCCCCAGTTCATCGGCAGCAGCAGCAAAGCTGCCACGGCGGTCAATCGCATCCATTACCCTCAGCGCTTCCAGCGTTAATGCACGATCTCTGGCCATCGAATCTCTCTTTCAGGAAATTTGAATATACCGACCAGATTAACTGGCTAACAATCCGGCGTCCAGATGCTTACCATTCGAGTAATGAATATTTAAAGAGCCGATTGCCATGATTACATGCAGAACAGCACAACAATGCGGGCAAGCTGACTTTGGTTGGCTACAGGCTCGCTATACCTTTTCCTTTGGGCATTACTTTGATCCCAAACTGATGGGCTACGCCTCGTTGCGGGTCTTGAATCAGGAAGTGCTGGTACCGGGTGCCTCGTTCCAGCCACGTACCTACCCTAACGTCGATATTCTGAACGTGATCCTGCAAGGGGAAGCCGAATATCGCGACAGCAATGGCAATAGCGTGCGAGCGGCGGCCGGAGAAGCGCTGTTGTTGGCCACTCAGACCGGGCTCAGTTATAGCGAACAGAACATCAGCAGCACAACACCGCTCACCCGTATGCAACTGTGGCTGGATGCCTGCCCGGAACGCAGCAACGAGCGGGTACAACGCTTGAATCTGCCATCACAGCCGCATCGGTTGCTGGCATCGCCCGATGGCACACAAGGCAGTCTGCAACTGCGGCAACAGGTGTGGATCCATCACCTGGATTTACAGGCCGGTGAGCAGCAAACGCTGGCGCTGAACGGGCCGCGCGCTTACCTGCAATCGATCCACGGCACGCTTTCAGCCAGCGGTGAACACCACGACAGCCAAAAGCTGACCTGCGGAGACGGCGCGTTTATCCGCGAGGAAAATCGCCTCACCGTTCGGGCAGAGACAGCGCTGCGCGCGCTGCTGATTGATTTACCGATTTAGGCAGTAATAAGAAAAACCCCGCGCAGCTCAGGCTACGCGGGGTTTTCTATTGATAGAGGGAGTTGACCGGTAAGCCGGGTTCTGTCGTGGACAGTCATTCCTCTAGGCCAGCAATCGCTCACTGGCTCAAGCAGCCTACCCGGGTTCAGTACGGGCCGTACCATGCGAACCCCTATTTGGCCTTGCTCCGGGTGGAGTTTACCGTGCCACGGACTGTTGCCAGCCGCGCGGTGCGCTCTTACCGCACCCTTTCACCCTTACCTGATCCCGCTTGCGCGGGCCATCGGCGGTTTGCTCTCTGTTGCACTAGTCGTAGGCTTGCGCCCCCCAGGCGTTACCTGGCACCCTGCCCTATGGAGCCCGGACTTTCCTCCCCTCCATCTGTCTCCCCCGAAGAGGACGGCAATGAAGCGGCGACTGTCTGGTCAACTCCGGCGCGGATAGTAGCGTCGTGACCCCGGCAGGTCAACAGCTTTACTGTTCCTGATGTTCCAACGCGTGCTTATACAACGCATTTTTCTTCACGCCGTGGATCTCTGCCGCCAGGGCCGCCGCCTTTTTCAGCGGCAGTTCTTTCTGCAACAATGCCAGCGTACGCAGCGCTTCCAAGGGCAGATCGTCCTCCTGCGTCTTGTGGCCTTCAACAATCAGCACCATCTCCCCCCGGCGGCGGACTTCATCTTCCAGCACCCAGGCCAGCAGTTCCCCCACTGGCGCACCGTGGATCGACTCCCAGGTTTTGGTCAACTCGCGAGCCAGCACCACATAGCGCTGCGGCCCCCACACGGCGACCATATCTTGCAGGCTTTCCAGTAAACGGTGAGTTGACTCATAGAAAATCAGCGTGCGTGGTTCCTCTGCCAGCGCCAGCAGAGTATCCTTACGGCCTTTGGTTTTCGCAGGCAGGAATCCTTCGTAGCAAAAGCGATCGGAAGCCAACCCGGCAGCGCACAGCGCCGTGGTGGCAGCACAGGCACCTGGCAGCGGTACGACGCGGATCCCCGCTTCACGGCAACGGCGCACCAGGTGATAACCGGGGTCGTTGATCAATGGCGTGCCAGCGTCAGAAACCAGTGCTATGCTCTGGCCTTCCTGCAGTTTCGCCAGCAATTGGTCCGCCTTCTGCTGTTCGTTATGGTCGTGCAGCGCAAACAACCGCGCGCTAATTGCAAAGTGTTGCAACAGCAACCCGGTATGACGCGTATCTTCCGCCGCAATCAGATCGACGCTTTTCAGTACTTCGAGTGCCCGATAAGTGATATCCCCCAGGTTACCGATGGGAGTAGGCACCACGTACAGCGTTGAGGCAGAAATGACTGATTGTTGCTGTTGATTCATTGTTTCATCCGGATTGCCGATTTAATATTGAGCATCTTGAAAAAAACATCACTGGATACAGTATGCTTTCCTCATCATTCATTCGTACCAAAGCAGGGCGTTTACTCCCTGTTGTACTGGCCGCCCTGCTGTTAGCAGGCTGCCCGAGTCAGGCGCCACAAACTCCGCCGATAAATATACAAGATGAAGCGAGCGCCAACTCTGATTACTATCTGCAACAGTTGCAGCAAAGCAGCGATGATAACAAGGCTGACTGGCAATTACTTGCTATTCGCGCATTAATCCGCGAAGGCCAGTTACCACAGGCCGCTGCGCAGCTGAACGCTCTGCCGCAAGATATGAACAGCCAACAACAGGTGGAACGCCAGTTGTTGCTCGCAGAGCTGCAAGTTGGCAACAAAAGTTATGACGCCGCGCGTAATGCGCTGAGCAGCATCGACAGCAACTTACTCTCGCCTAATCAATTAGTACGCCTGTACCAGACACAGATTGCCGCCTATCAGGGCCAAGCGTCCCTGCCACTGCTCCGTGCCTATATCGCTCAGGAACCGCTGCTGCCGGTTAATGCGCGGCAGGACAACCTTGATCAGACCTGGCAGGCACTGCTCGGCCTCAAACCGGCAGAGATGAATAGCCTGGTAATCAACGCCAACGAAAACGTGCTGCAAGGCTGGCTGGATCTGCTGCGGGTTTATCAGGAAAGCAAGCAGGATCCAGAACTGCTGAAAGCCGGAATCAAAGACTGGCAAAACCGCTATCCACAAAACCCAGCGGCCAAAAACCTGCCAACCCAATTAAGCCAGGTGCAGAATTTCAGCCAAGCGTCCACCTCAAGCATCGCGCTGCTGTTACCGCTGAATGGTCAGGCGAAGGTGTTTTCCGATGCTATCCAGCAAGGCTTTGCCGCCGCCCAAAGTGGCATCACGCTTGCCGCACCGGTCCAAGCAACGCAGCCAAGCAACGATCCGGCTCAAAATGCCGCAGCGCTGCCAAATGCCAACGGTGCAGTGAGCCCTTCCGCATCTCCTGCGGATATCGCCACGGCACAACTGATAGCACTAACCACCGCTCCCACTCCACCTGCGCAGCCCACCAATGCTCAGGTGAAGGTATACGATACTTCCAGCCAGCCATTACCTGCTCTACTGGCCCAAGCCCAGCAGGATGGGGCAACGCTGGTGGTTGGCCCGTTACTGAAGGCCGATGTTGATCAGCTTGCCAGCACGCCCACTGCGCTGAACGTACTGGCACTCAACCAGCCGGAACAGCCGCAAGACAGCCCGAACATCTGCTACTTCGCGCTTTCTCCTGAAGACGAAGCCCGCGATGCAGCACGGCATATCTGGGCACAACAGAAGCGCCTGCCGTTGTTGTTGCTCCCGCGTGGCGCGTTTGGCGATCGCGTTGCCAAAGCCTTTAGCGAAGAGTGGCAGAAACAGGGTGGTCAAACCGTGCTGCAACAGAGCATCGGTTCTACCACCGAACTACGCCAGATGGTTAACAGCGGCGGTATCCGCATGAGCGGTACGCCAGTCTCGGCACCCGCACAAGCGCCACAGTCTGTGACTATCGCTGGTCTGACCATTCCGGCTCAGCCAAGCGAGATCTCTGCCTCTACCGGCGGCGGCGTTGATGCGGTGTACATCGTGGCCACCCAGGACCAGCTGACGCTGATCAAACCGATGATCGACATGACCACCAACTCCCGCAGCAAGCCTGCCATGTTCGCCAGCTCACGCAGCTATCAGGCTGGTGCTGGCCCAGATTTCCGTCTGGAAATGGAAGGCCTGCAATTTAGTGATATTCCTTTGCTGGCAGGCGTCAACCCGGCCTTGCAGCAACAGGCCAGTGCCAAATTCGGCAACGACTATTCCCTGGTACGCCTTTACGCCATGGGGATGGATGCCTGGACATTGACCAACCACTTTGCTGAAATGCGCCAGTTGCCCGGTTTCCAGGTTTCTGGAGCCAGCGGCGTGCTAAGTTCTTCACCCCACTGTGTGATCACCAGGAAACTGACTTGGTTGCAATACCGCCAGGGTTCGGTCGTTCCGGTCTCCTGAGCCAACGCGCCAAAGGGGCGGGCTACGAAATACAGGCCCGCCGCTATCTGGAACGCGCTGGGCTGACCTTCACCGCCGCCAACGTGGCGGTGCGCGGTGGTGAGCTTGATCTCATCATGCGCGATGGACAAACCTGGGTGTTCGTTGAAGTACGCTATCGGCGCAGCGCCGCATTTGGTGATGCTGCCGCCAGCGTCACTTACCGCAAGCAACAGCGGTTGCTGCATGCCGCCGCCGTCTGGCTGGCGGGGCGCGGAGCCAGTTTTGACACATCATCTTGCCGTTTTGATGTTTTTGCCATCACCGGTAGCCAGTTAGAATGGATACCGAATGCCTTCAATGCGGATTAATTATGGTTTACCGGTGTAGGCCGGCCTTTGACTTAGTGGATTAAAAACAACGTGCTGGATCGAATCAAAGTCTGTTTTACCGAAAGTATCCAAACCCAGATTGCAGCGGCGGAAGCCCTGCCTGACGCCATCTCCCGCGCCGCGATGACCCTGGTTCAATCGTTATTGAACGGCAACAAGATCCTGTGCTGTGGCAATGGGACATCAGCCGCCAATGCGCAGCATTTTGCTGCCAGTATGATTAACCGTTTTGAAACCGAGCGCCCCAGCCTGCCTGCCATCGCACTGAATGCTGATAACGTGGTGCTGACCGCGATCGGTAACGATCGTCTGCACGATGAAGTGTATGCCAAGCAGGTGCGCGCGTTGGGCCATGCCGGAGATGTCTTGCTGGCGATTTCCACTCACGGTAATAGCCGTGATATTGTGAAAGCGGTTGAAGCCGCAGTAACGCGAGATATGACCATTGTTGCGCTCACGGGCCACGACGGCGGGGAATTGGCAGGTTTACTTGGCCAACAGGATGTTGAGATCCGTATCCCTTCCCACCGCAGTGCGCGCATTCAGGAAATGCATATGTTTACCGTAAATTGCCTATGCGACCTGATTGATAAT
Source organism: Serratia sp. YWN4 (assembly GCF_055790845.1). Lineage (NCBI taxonomy): Bacteria > Pseudomonadati > Pseudomonadota > Gammaproteobacteria > Enterobacterales > Yersiniaceae > Serratia > Serratia sp. YWN4. The sequence continues at coordinate 625,784 of NZ_CM147696.1, read as the reverse complement.
ACGTTGTTCCCCCACCAGGACGATTAAAGGAACTGAGATGAAGCTGAAAACAACATTGGCAGTGCTGTTCAGCGCTCTGCTGTTACAAGGCTGTGTCGGCGCTGTCGTGGTCGGCAGTGCGGCCGTTGCCACCAAAACTGCCACAGACCCGCGCTCCGTAGGTACTCAGGTCGATGACGGAACCTTGGAGGCTCGGGTTGAAAATGCCCTGAGTAAAGATCAGCAACTGAAAAAAGAAGCCCGGGTGGTCGCAACCGCCTATCAGGGCAAGGTTCTGCTGACCGGTCAATCGCCCAGCACCGAACTTGCCAGCCGTGCGAAACAGATCGCACTCGGCGTCGAGGGTGCCGCAGAAGTGTATAACGAAATCCGCCAGGGCACGCCGGTCAGCCTGGGAACCGCGTCTTCAGATACCTGGATCACCACCAAAGTCCGTTCGCAGCTCCTGACCAGCGATACGGTCAAATCCTCAAACGTGAAGGTAACGACCGAGAATGGCGAAGTATTCTTACTGGGCCTGGTCACACAAAAAGAAGGGCAGTCGGCAGCACAGATCGCCAGCCAGATCGGTGGCGTAAGACACGTCACCACGGCATTTACCTACGTTAAGTAACAGCGCACACCGGGGTAAGAGCGGCGTTATCTGATGCCCTTACCCCGGCCCTCTCCCACGATCGTCAGCAAGTCATCAGCGCGGGAAAAGAACACATAGCCAATCACTTCAGCTCATTCTGTTTAAGAAACTCCGCCCCGCCTAGTTGCCGCATCTGGCGCATAATCCACTGCTGGCGCCCAATCACGTACCCTGAAGGGGCTTTAACCTTAAAGCGATGAGGATTGGGTAAAACCGCCGCCAACAATGCCGCTTCAGATGCCGTCAACCGTTTGGCCGGTTTATTGAAAAAACGCTGGGCCGCGGCTTCTACACCGAATATACCGTCACCGAATTCGACAATATTCAGGTACACCGTCAAAATTCGGCGTTTGGTCCACACCAGCTCAATCCCCGCCGTCAACCCGACTTCAAGCCCTTTACGCACCCAACTGCGCCCATCCCACAGAAACAGGTTCTTTGCCGTCTGCTGAGACAGCGTGGAAGCACCACGAATGCGTGTCGGGCGGCGTTCATTGTGGCTGATCGCCTTTTCGATAGCCGCCACATCAAAACCCCAATGATCGGGGAACTTCTGATCTTCTGCGGCCATCACCGCCAGCACCATATTCGGCGAAATCTCATCCATCGACACCCAATCCGAATGAGCAACATAGCTGAAATCACCGCTCAGCCAGGCGCTGATTTGCCGCTCTACCATCACCGCAGAAAAGGGCACCGGCAGAAAGGCAAACAGGATAATCCCTGCCAACCACAGGCCCGCCACCGCCAACAAAACGCGTTTAAGCCAATACCACAGCCGGGGAATCACCGACTTAACCGTAAATCTGCTCATTCGGTTAAATCCAGCACCCGTGAAACCAGCTTATCAATTCCGCGCGCCGCTTCGCCGATCGATTGAGCCAACATGTAGGCTGGCGTCGTCACCACTTTGTTCTCAATATCGACCACAATATCATCCACAGGGCAAATCACTGGCTCTCCCCCCATGGCATCTATCACCTCGCCGAGATCGGGATCGTTACCAATTGTCAGCCGGATTTGTTGGCCCAAGATCTTGGGTAACAGGACCGGAGCAATGCACATAAAACCAATTGGTTTATGCGCCTTATGCATTTTTTGCGTAATCTCAGCAAAATCTGTATTAACGGAACATTCACTGCCCTCCTCGGCAAAACTGCTGAGATTCTTAGCAGCACCAAATCCACCGGGTACGATCAGGGCATCCAACTGGCTGACATCAGCCTGAGAAAGGGGCTGAATCTTCCCTCGCGCAATGCGCGCAGATTCCACTAACACGTTACGTTTTTCAGGCAAAACATCGCCAGATAAGTGATTAATAACATGGAGTTGTTCCTCATCAGGGGCAAAGCACACCGCCTGTGCACCGGCACGATCCAATGCCAGTAATGTGAGGACAGTTTCATGGATCTCCGCACCGTCATAAACGCCACAACCACTCAGTACCACACCTACCTGTTTCATCGATATTCTCCCAATCAGGACGACCAATGGATAAGCACCTAAAACCAACAAACACTAACTACATCACACATTTTAATGAATCTTCTAACAAGAGCGCTTACATTTGCTATGTTGTTCGCTGTATGATGTATACGAATTTTCTGCAACCTGCTCTACCTGAACATTGAAAACCAATACGCAGGTTCACAATTTCCCTGGTGTTGGCGCAATATTCGCGCACCCCGGCCTAGGTCGGGGTCATTTTTTTTCAGCGTTCTCTACCCATGCCCGCAACGTTGCCACATCGTTACGCCACTCCTGTTTGAGTTCATCCACCCAATCCTGCACGTTATCCCACCATGCCGGTAACGTCGGTGTCTGAATCTGCTGTGCCAGTTGTTGCAGATGTTTCAGCCCCACAGAACCCGCAGCCCCTTTAATCTTGTGGCCTTCTTCCGTGATCCCTTTCTGATCGCGCGCGGTCATATTGGAATCCAACAGCGCCAGATAGCCCGGCATCACCTGTTCGAACATGTCCAGGCTCTGATAAATCAACTGCGGCCCCACCAGGTCCATGTACTGCTCCAGCATGACGGTATCCAGTAACGATTCGTTAATCTGCATTGCCTGTTGCTCCATTTTTTTTGTGGTATGCGAGGGTTGTAGATCCCAGTAATGTTTGATCATCTGGGTCAAGGCCGGTACCGACAAGGGTTTACTCAACACATCATCCATACCCGCTTCAAGATACTCTTTCTTGTCTTTCAGTACGTTGGCCGTCAGCGCAATCAACGGCGGCAGTGCCTGGCCGCTGTAGCGGCTGCGCAGCTCACGGGCAATATCCAGCCCGGTCATATCCGGCAACTGGATATCCAGCAGCACCAGATCGAATTCATCCGGGTCAAACATCGCCAGCGCGTCATGACCATTCATCGCCACTTCCACGCTGTTACCCAGCTTCTCCAGCACCGAGCGCGCAACGATCACGTTCAGCTCAATATCTTCCACCAGCAGAATGTGCAGTGCTGGCAGCGGCAGATCGTCTTCTTGCTCGGCCTCGTTCACCACGTCTTCCACCGCCGGGGCCATGATGGTCAACGTGAAGCAAGAACCCTGCCCCGGTGCGCTTTGCACGGTAATATCACCGCCCATGCTCTGCGCCAGCCGTTTGGAAACCGCCAGGCCGATCCCCGTGCCGGTAGCGGGCCGCCCGCCGTGCTGATCTTTCACCTGGTAATACATGGCGAAGATTTTATCCTGCTCATCCTGTGGAATACCCATGCCGGAGTCTTCCACTTCGAACGTCATCCGTTCGTGATCTTCATGCCGCACGCGCACCACAATCCGGCCCTGCGGGGTGAACTTCACCGCATTGCCGATCAGATTCCACAGGATCTGGCGCAGGCGCGTGCCGTCGGTAATGATTTTCTGCGGCAAGGGGAGCTGCGGTTCCATCACAAATTGCAGCCCTTTTGGCTGCGACAGCAGGCCAGCAAGGTTTTCCAGATCGGCCAGGAAGCCGGTAAAATCCACCGGCTGATTATCCAACTGCACTTTGCGCCGCTCGAGTTTATCCATCTCGATAATGTCGTTGAAAATATTGCCGAGGGTGATGGCGCTGACGTGGATGGTTTTCAGGTAATTGAGTTGCTCACCATTCAGTTCGGTATCGAGCAGGATACGGCTCAGGCCGACAATGCCATTAAGCGGCGTACGAAGCTCGTGGCTGATCGTTGAGATAAAGGTGGTCTTGTCCCTGCTGGCATTCTCCAGCGCGTCCTGGTAGCGCTTACGCTCGGTTATATCGCGCCCAAAACCCATCAGCCCGTGGCGTTTGCCCACGCGATCGTAAAACGGCACCTTGCGCAGCTCAAAACAGGCTTTGCGCCCGTCCGGGTACACCAGCCACTGCTCGTAGGTCAGAGAAACGTTGTGGCGGAATACTTTTTCGTCGGTTTCGATGACTTTCTCGGCGACATCCTGGCTGTAAACATCAAACGGCGTCAGGCCAATCAGTTGCTTTTCGCTCTTGCCGGTCAGCAGTTCCATGGCCCGGTTGCAGCCAGAGAACTCTTTATCTTCGTTGCGGTAATAGACCAAATCCGGTGAGGCATCGAGGAAAGAGCGCAGCAGCACCGATTGCTGGCCGAGTTCGACCTGCGCGCGCTCGCGCTGCTCCATTTCTTCGGTCAGCTTGTCCATCACCTGTTGGCGGCCTTCCTCCGCCTTGATGCGCTCGGCAATTTCCTGATTAAGCTGGGTGATGTTCTCTTTCATCTGCTGGTTCAAGGCGAGATCGCGGTAGCGCATCTCCTCAAGCTTATCCACCAGCCGTGCCAGGCGCTGGCGCGACTCTTCCAGTTGCTCGACCACCACCGAAAGAAAGTAGACCGCCCACGGCGTGATCAACAGGCCAAAAAAGATCGAGCGCACCACATCGATACTTTCCACCTGACCACGCAGCAGCATGGTGACCGCCATCTGCACCACCATCGCCAGCACCACCAACGCAGAAGCCAGCAACAGCGAAAAGCGCACCAGGCCAAGCTTTACCATTAAATCAACGTAGTACTGGGCTAACACCCGGATTTGCTTCATGAGCCATTCCCATCAGACCTAATCGTTTAAATCATACCGTAAACTTTTCCCTTTCGTCTGGGAGTGATATCGAGCTAATAGAAAATAACGGCACTTGTCATGCAGTTAGCGCATACCCAACACCGCATGCTGGTGGCTGACATTCATGAACGAAACCGCTCATCCTTAAGAACTAATCAATTGTTACTAAAGGAATTAATTGTGATTCACCCCACTCTTTCGCCTCTTGAGATCGGCAGTTCATTAATATATGAATGAACTACCGTGTACTGACACTTCTCTGTTCAACCACGGATACCGAGACCTTGGGCCAATTTTCTCTGATGTGAGGATTAACCATATTAACGATCAGCCGATCCGCTCCGTTCGCCCTGTTATTGGTTCTGACCTGGCCGTTGCACGCCAATACCAGCGCACCTGCTGCCTATCTGGCCGCAGATGATTCGAAGATTGCTACGCTGTTGCCACCGCCGCCGCCGAAAGGTAGCCCGCAGGATCGGGCAGATAGGCAGGCGGTATTAACCATTCAGGCCAACCGCACTCCGGAACAGATTGCCAAAGCCAAAAAGGACGACCATCTGGAAGATGCCGCGTTTCCATTCGCCAAGGATATTTTCGGCCCGGCGTTCACCGTGGAGCGCAATCCGCTGTGCGCCGCCCTGTTCCGCCGGGTTTATCAGGACTTCGTGCAAAAACTGATGCCCGCCAAGGCATTTTATGGCAGACCACGCCCCTATGAGGCTGACAGCAATGTGAAACCTCTGCTGCCGCCACCAGAAGGTGATTCTTATCCTAGCGGCCATGCCATGGACAGCTACCTGACCGCCATTCTGCTGGCCCAGATAGTCCCTGAACAACGGGTAGCCTTGTTTGAACAGGCCGCCAGCAATGCGCAAAGCCGCGTGATTGCTGGCGTTCACTACCCGAGCGATCTGGAAGGAGGCAAGCTGGCAGCCACCGTGCTGGCCGCGCGCCTGTTGTTGAACCCGCAATTTCAGCAGGATTTGCAGCAAGTGCGGGCTGAAGTACGCGCCAATCTGCAGCTATAAAGCGGCCTGATAAGCCTGCTCAACGCCCAACTGGCTGCCCTGACCGCCGTAGCATTGCAGATAACCACCGATCGCCTGCATGCCATTCCAGCGGTTTTCGCACCATAATGGGGCCAGCAGCGTTGGCCGACGTGCGCTGGCAGAAATGCGGTGATAGACAATCTCTTTCGGCGTATGGCGAATCATTTCACCGGCGCTGGCGGCGTAATCGCTCAGCGCCAGCGCCGGTAAACGGCCCGCCTGCCAGGCTCGCGCCATGATGCTGCCGGTAACGATATGCAGCGGGTGCAGCTTGATACCGTCCACGCCGTTCTCAACCACCGCCTGAAGCGTTGCCAAGTGATCTGCCTGGGTTTCCCCCGGCAGGCCAACGATAAGATGGCTACAAACCTTCAGGCCGCGCTCACGCGCCCGCCGGGCGGTCTGCTGATAACAGGAGAAATTATGGCCACGGTTGATGCGCTTCAGCGTTTTATTGTGTGCCGTTTGCAGCCCCAGCTCCAACCAGACTTCAAATCCCTGTTCACGGTAACCCGCCAGCAAATCAAGCGCCGCATCGGGCACACAGTCCGGCCGGGTGCCCACACAGATGCCGACCATTTCTGCCTGCAACAATGCCTGCCGATACATGCTGGCCAGCAATGCCACTTCTGCATAAGTACTGGTATAGGCCTGGAAGTAGGCCAGATAGCGTTTTGCCCGATTGACCTTGCGTGCCTGCACGGCCAGCTGTTCGGCGATGCTCTGCTGCTGCATCTGTTCATCGGCGAACGACGCCACGTTGCAAAACGTGCAGCCACCGCGGCCAAGCGTCCCATCGCGGTTCGGGCAGCTAAACCCGCCATGCAGCGTGAGTTTGTGGATCTTCTCGCCATAGCGGCGCTGAAGATCGCTGCCAAACATATTGACTAATTGCGGCAACTGCATAATCTTGGTGTTTCTCTGCTTTCAAAGCCTATGATGCTAATCAAAGGTGGCTGTTCCCGCGATGACAGAGATCAACGCTTTTCTCCAAAGGCCGCTTTAGACATAACTATTCATTATTACTGCAAATAAAGTCACTTCCATCACGATGAATTTTTCTAATCTGCGCACCGTTATTAACCTCTTTATGACAAAGTGATGAAAAACAGTCATAACCAACAATAAATCAATATTTACTAGAATAAAATTCTGTCATTCCCATCCGTACTAGCATGGTGCAGAGATTCAGGCCTTGCACTACAGTGAGACAGCTCACATTTCACTGGCCTTCTCCTTGCCTTCACACGGCGAGCAAAATGTCTGAAAAATCTTATTTTTCAAAATAATAAGCCTGATTTATCCATCAGAAAACCTGATTAAGCCCATATTTGACCTGCGTATTCTTTCTCGTATAAGTTGGAAGTCCGCTGGAAGCTTTCTGGACGGGCAAACGTCTCGTCATATTTATGCAGTATTTTAAGACTCCCTCTTAAAACAAGTCATTTACCACTTGTGAAAACCGTCACGAGAGGCCATTGATGGAGGGCGGAAAAGCAGTTCGGCGCTATTCACCTCGCCGTTCGGACTTCCGCCTGAAACCAGGAAGCCCCCTCGTGGGTGGTTGTGAGAGTCACGCAGAGCCTGGGGAGGTTCACTGATATGTTGTACGACAAATCCCAAGAGAGGGACAACTGTGGTTTCGGCCTGATCGCCCACATAGAAGGCGAACCTAGCCACAAGGTAGTGCGAACGGCTATTCACGCACTGGCCCGTATGCAGCACCGTGGCGCAATCCTTGCTGACGGCAAGACTGGCGACGGTTGTGGCCTGTTATTGCAAAAGCCCGATCGCTTTTTCCGCATGGTGGCGGAAGAGCGCGGCTGGCGTTTAGCCAAGAACTACGCGGTTGGCATGATGTTCCTCAGCACCAACGAAGAGGAAGCCCGCGCCAGCCGCCGCATTGTGGAAGAAGAGTTGCAGAACGAAACGCTGTCGATTGTCGGCTGGCGTGAAGTTCCCACCAACCCGGACGTGCTGGGTGAAATCGCCCTCTCTTCCCTGCCGCGTATTGAACAGATTTTCGTCAACGCCCCTGCGGGCTGGCGTCCGCGCGATATGGAACGCCGCCTGTTTATAGCGCGTCGCCGTATCGAGAAGCGCGTTCAGGATGACAGCTTCTATGTGTGCAGTTTCTCCAACCTGGTGACGATCTACAAAGGCCTGTGTATGCCTGCGGATCTGCCACGTTTTTATCTGGATCTCGCCGATCTGCGCTTGGAATCCGCCATCTGCCTGTTCCACCAGCGTTTCTCCACCAATACCGTACCGCGCTGGCCATTGGCGCAACCGTTTCGCTATCTGGCGCACAACGGTGAGATCAACACCATCACTGGTAACCGCCAGTGGGCACGCGCCCGTACTTATAAATTCCAGACTCCGCTAATCCCGGATCTGCATTCCGCTGCACCGTTCGTTAACGAAACCGGCTCCGACTCCAGCTCGCTGGACAATATGCTGGAGCTGTTGCTGGCGGGCGGGATGGACTTGATCCGCGCCATGCGTTTGCTGGTGCCACCGGCCTGGCAGAACAACCCGGATATGGATACCGATCTGCGTGCGTTCTTCGACTTCAACTCGATGCACATGGAACCGTGGGACGGCCCGGCAGGCATCGTGATGTCCGACGGCCGCTATGCCGCCTGTAGCCTGGATCGTAACGGGTTGCGCCCGGCGCGCTACGTGATCACCAAAGACAAGCTGATCACCTGCGCCTCGGAAGTGGGCATCTGGGATTATCAGCCGGATGAAGTGGTAGAGAAAGGCCGCGTTGGGCCGGGCGAACTGATGGTGATCGATACCCGCAGCGGCAAGATCCTGCACTCCGCCGAAACCGATAACGATCTGAAAAGCCGCCATCCGTATAAAGAGTGGATGGAGAAAAACGTTAAGCGTCTGGTGCCGTTTGAAGATTTGCCGGACGATCAGGTGGGTAAACGCGAACTGGATGACGCCACGCTCGAAACTTACCAGAAACAGTTCGGCTACAGCAGCGAAGAGCTGGATCAGGTGATCCGCGTGCTGGGCGAGATTGGCCAGGAAGCCACCGGTTCAATGGGTGACGATACCCCGTTTGCCGTGCTTTCCAGCCGCCCACGTATCATTTATGACTACTTCCGCCAACAGTTTGCGCAGGTGACCAACCCGCCGATCGATCCGCTGCGTGAAGCACACGTGATGTCGCTGGCCACCAGCATCGGCCGCGAAATGAACGTGTTCTGCGAAGCCGAAGGCCAGGCGCACCGCCTGAGCTTTAAGTCGCCGATCCTGCTGTATTCGGATTTCAAACAGCTCACCACGCTGGAAGGGGAATATTATCGCGCCGATACGCTCGATCTGACCTTCGATCCGGCCGAGCAGGATCTGGAGCAGACGGTCCGTACCCTGTGCGATGAAGCGGAACGTAAAGTCCGTGACGGTGCGGTGCTGCTGGTGTTATCCGATCGCGCCATCAGCAATCAACGCCTGCCAGTACCGGCCCCGATGGCCGTGGGTGCGATCCAGACCCGTCTGGTAGAAAAAAACCTGCGTTGCGACGCCAACATCATCGTTGAAACCGCAAGCGCACGCGATCCGCACCACTTTGCCGTGCTGCTGGGCTTTGGTGCTACCGCTATCTATCCGTATCTGGCCTACGAAACGCTGGCCAAGCTGGTAGACAGCCAGGCGATCGACAAGCAATACCGCGAAGTGATGCTGAACTACCGCAACGGCATCAATAAAGGGCTGTACAAGATCATGTCCAAAATGGGCATTTCTACCATCGCCTCTTACCGTTGCTCGAAATTGTTTGAAGCCGTCGGCCTGCATCGTGATCTTTCCGATCTGTGCTTCCAGGGCGTAGTCAGTCGCATTGGCGGTGCCAGTTTCAGCGATTTCCAACAGGATCTGCAAAACCTGAATAAACGTGCGTGGCTGAAACGCAAGCCGCTGGAACAGGGTGGCCTGCTGAAGTTCGTTCACGGTGGCGAATATCACGCCTACAACCCGGATGTCGTGAACTCACTGCAAAAAGCGGTGCACAGCGGCGAATACAGTGACTATCAGGCTTATGCCAAGCTGGTCAACGAGCGCCCAATCGCCACGCTGCGCGATCTGCTGGCGATCAAACCGCAAGGCACGCCGATCCCGGTCGATCAGGTTGAACCGGCCGAGTCACTGTTCACACGCTTCGATACCGCCGCCATGTCCATCGGGGCGCTGAGCCCAGAAGCGCATGAGTCGCTGGCGATCGCCATGAACAGCCTCGGTGGTTTCTCCAACTCCGGCGAAGGCGGTGAAGATCCAGCGCGTTACGGCACCCACAAAGTCTCCCGTATCAAGCAGGTGGCTTCCGGCCGCTTTGGCGTGACCCCGGCTTACCTGGTTAACGCCGATGTGATCCAGATTAAAGTCGCCCAGGGCGCCAAGCCGGGTGAAGGCGGTCAGTTGCCAGGGGATAAAGTCACGCCGTATATCGCCAAACTGCGTTATTCGGTGCCGGGCGTCACCCTGATTTCCCCACCGCCGCACCACGATATCTATTCGATCGAAGATTTGGCGCAGCTGATTTTCGACCTGAAACAGGTGAACCCGAAGGCGATGATTTCGGTGAAGCTGGTTTCCGAGCCGGGCGTGGGCACCATTGCCACCGGCGTGGCGAAAGCCTATGCCGATCTGATCACCATTGCCGGTTACGACGGCGGCACCGGTGCCAGCCCGCTGTCTTCGGTGAAATACGCCGGTTGCCCATGGGAACTGGGCCTGGTGGAAACCCAGCAGGCGCTGGTGGCCAACGGCCTACGTCACAAAATCCGCCTACAGGTGGATGGCGGCCTGAAAACCGGCGTCGACATTGTTAAAGCGGCGATCCTCGGTGCGGAAAGTTTCGGTTTCGGTACTGGCCCGATGGTTGCGCTGGGTTGTAAATACCTGCGTATCTGCCACCTCAATAACTGTGCCACCGGTGTTGCGACCCAGGACGAAAAACTGCGCCGCGATCACTATCACGGCCTGCCGGAGCGTGTGGTCAACTATTTCCACTTTATCGCGCGGGAAACCCGCGAAATCATGGCGGAACTGGGCGTCGGCCAACTGGTCGATCTGATTGGCCGTACCGAGTTCCTGACCGAACTGGATGGGATCTCTGCTAAACAGAACAAGCTGGATCTGTCGCCGTTGCTGAAAACTGCCACGCCACACGCGGGCAAAGCGCTGCACTGCACCGAAAGCAGCAACCCGCCGTTCGATCAGGGTTTGCTGAATAAAGAGCTGATGGCGCAGGCAAAACCGCACGTTGAAGCGAAGCAGAGCAAGACCTTCTACTTCGATATCCGCAACACCGATCGTTCAGTGGGTGCCACCTTGTCGGGTGCGATTGCGACCCTGCACGGCGATCAAGGCATGGCGGCCGATCCGATCAAAGCGCACTTCTCCGGTACCGCAGGCCAGAGCTTTGGCGTATGGAATGCGGGCGGGGTTGAACTGACCCTGACCGGCGACGCCAACGACTACGTGGGTAAAGGCATGGCCGGTGGCCGCATTGCCGTGCGCCCGCCAGTAGGCTCAGCCTTCCGCAGCCATGAAGCCAGCATCGTGGGTAATACCTGCCTGTATGGCGCAACCGGTGGCAAGCTGTTCGCCGCAGGCCGCGCGGGTGAGCGTTTCGCAGTGCGTAACTCCGGTGCCATTACCGTGGTTGAAGGGATTGGTGATAACGGTTGTGAATACATGACCGGTGGTATCGTCTGCGTGCTGGGCAAAACTGGCATCAACTTTGGTGCGGGCATGACCGGTGGTTTCGCCTATGTGCTGGATGAAGACGGCGAGTTCCGCAAACGCGTCAATCCAGAGCTGGTAGAAGTGTTAGCCGTCGATCAACTGGCAATCCACGAAGAGCACCTGCGTGGTTTGATTACCGAGCACGTGCAGGCAACCGGTTCATCGCGCGCCGAAGAGATCCTGGCCAACTGGCCGGAATGGGCGCCGAAGTTTGCTCTGGTCAAGCCGAAGTCCAGTGATGTCAAAGCATTGTTGGGTCACCGTAGTCGAAGCGCCGCCGAGCTGCGGGTTCAGGCACAGTAAGAGGTCATGAAATGAGTCAGAATGTTTATCAATTTATCGACCTACAGCGTGTTGATCCGCCAAAGAAACCGCTGAAGATCCGTAAAATTGAGTTTGTAGAGATTTACGAGCCGTTTTCGGAAACCCAAGCGAAAGCGCAGGCCGATCGCTGCCTGTCTTGCGGCAACCCGTATTGCGAATGGAAATGCCCGGTGCATAACTACATTCCAAACTGGCTGAAGCTGGCGAACGAAGGCCGCATTATGGAAGCGGCCGATCTGGCGCACCAGACCAACAGCCTGCCGGAAGTCTGCGGCCGTGTTTGCCCGCAAGATCGCCTGTGTGAAGGTTCTTGCACCCTGAATGACGAATTCGGCGCGGTCACCATCGGCAATATCGAGCGCTATATCAATGATAAAGCCATTGAAATGGGCTGGAAGCCGGATATGTCGCACGTGCAGCCGACCGGCAAGCGCGTGGCGGTGATCGGGGCTGGCCCGGCTGGCTTGGCCTGTGCCGACGTGCTGACCCGCAACGGGGTAAAAGCGGTGGTTTTCGATCGCCATCCCGAGATCGGCGGCCTGCTGACCTTCGGCATTCCCGCCTTCAAGCTGGAAAAAGAGGTGATGATCAAGCGCCGTGAGATCTTCAGCGAAATGGGCATTGAGTTCCAGCTTAATACCGAAATCGGTAAAGACATCACCATGGATGCGCTGTTAAGCGAATACGATGCGGTGTTCCTTGGCGTGGGCACTTACCAATCGATGCGCGGTGGGCTGGATAACGAAGAGGCTCCGGGTGTTTATGATGCTCTGCCATTCCTGATCGCCAATACCAAACAGCTGATGGGTTATGACGCTACGCAGCACGAGCCCTATGTCAGCATGGAAGGTAAACGCGTGGTGGTGCTTGGCGGTGGCGATACCGCGATGGACTGCGTGCGTACCTCCATCCGCCAAGGCGCAACGCAGGTAACCTGCGCCTATCGCCGTGATGAAGTCAACATGCCGGGTTCCAAACGCGAAGTGAAGAATGCGCGTGAAGAAGGGGTAGAGTTCAAATTCAACCTGCAACCGCTGAGTATTGAGCTGAACAGCGCGGGTCGCGTGGCTGGCGTGAAGATGGTGCGCACTCAGTTGGGCGCTCCGGATGCCAATGGCCGTCAGGTTGCCGAGCAGGTCGCCGGTTCAGAACACGTACTCGACGCCGATGCGGTGGTGATGGCGTTTGGTTTCCGCCCACACAAAATGGACTGGCTGGCAGCGCACGACGTGCAGCTCGACAAACAGGGCCGGATTGTGGCGCCAGAAACTGTCGATAACGCCTTCCAGACCAGCAACCCGAAGATCTTCGCCGGTGGCGATGCGGTGCGCGGTTCCGATCTAGTGGTGACCGCAATTGCCGAAGGGCGTAAAGCCGCAGAAGGCATCATGAGTTACTTGGAAGTGTAAGCCGTTCCTCTGCGTTATCCCAAGGGCCAGCATGCTGGCCCTTTATTTTTTGGCAAGCGCCCAAGATCCGGGCAACAAAAAAGGCACAGCATGCTGTACCTTTTGATCCTGCTTGCCGCGGATTACTTCACGACGCGCAACGCCGGGCGGCCACCGCGCGGCGGCTGCGGCGGTTCATCATCAGGACCATGATCATCACGGATATCCTGGCGATCGCCGTCGATCACTGACATCAGGTTCTCTGAAGGGCTAGTTTGATTCTCAAGGCCTTCGAAAGTCCCTTCCGCTTCATAGGCGGCTTCAGGTTCGAACATAGTGCCAGCCCCGTTTTCGCGTGCGTAGATCGCCAGCACGGCTGCCATTGGCACCCACACCTGACGCGGTACACCGCCAAAACGGGCGCTGAAACTCACGTCACTATCACCCAGTTGCAGATTACCCACGGCACGCGGCGCGATGTTCAGAACGATCTGGCCGTCGCGGGCAAACTCCATCGGCACCTGAACATCAGGGCGCATCACATCCACCACCAGATGCGGGGTGAGCTGATTATCCAGCAGCCAGTCATAGAATGCCCGCAGCAGATAAGGACGGCGCGGGGTCATCTGAGACATATCCATGACGCTTAGCCCCGAGTCTGCAGGCGCATTTCGCGCTCGGCTTCGGTCAGGGAGGCCAGGAATGCATCACGCTCGAACACGCGGGTCATGTAGCCTTTCAGTTCTTTGGAACCGGCACCGCTCAATTCAATACCCAGTTGTGGCAAACGCCACAGCAACGGCGCCAGGTAGCAATCCACCAGGCTGAATTCTTCACTCATGAAATACGGCGTCTGGCCGAAGATTGGCGCGATCGCCAACAGCTCTTCACGCAGCTGACGGCGTGCTGACTCGGCTTCCTGACCGTTGCTCTGCTCGATTTTGTACATCAGCGTGTACCAGTTTTTCTCGATACGCAGCATCATCAGGCGGCTTTCACCACGTGCAACCGGGTAAACCGGCATCAACGGCGGGTGCGGGAAACGCTCATCAAGGTATTCCATGATGATACGGGATTCATACAGCGTCAGTTCGCGATCGACCAGCGTAGGTACCGTTTGGTAAGGATTGAGGTCAATCAGATCCTGCGGCAGGTTATCCGGTTCAACCTGCTCGATCTCGACGCTGACACCTTTCTCCGCCAGTACGATACGTACTTGATGGCTAAAGATGTCGGTCGGGCCAGAAAACAGCGTCATTACCGAACGTTTGTTGGCAGCGACAGCCATGAAAACCTCCAAGTGTTATCTAGAAAATACTGCGAATAGCCAACTTCCCTAAGTCTTTCAAATTACTCCCTTGAGACAACTTGAAATCTATTGGGTCTATCAGGCTGCTATCCTGAATAATCTTGACCGCAAGCCAGCAGCTCGCAGATAAACCTGGATCGAGAAACGGGCCTCGGAGGTAGACTGACAGCAACTGCACGGCGAACAGGCGCAAAAGTGGGTGATAGTCTACCAGATTTTGACTGTTTTGTGGGGACTATGCGGCAATTTCATGGTGAATTGTCAAGCGGGTTGCAGATTTCCATGGCGTTTCAAGGAATTTCAGGCATAAAAAAACCCGGTGAGGCACCGGGTTTTTCGCGCAAATCGCACTGCCGAAGCAGCAAGAATTAACGCTTGGAGAACTGCGGACGACGACGTGCTTTACGCAGGCCGACTTTCTTACGTTCAACCTGACGAGCATCACGAGTAACGAAGCCTGCTTTACGCAGTTCGCCACGCAGAGTCTCATCATATTCCATCAGCGCACGGGTAATACCGTGACGGATAGCACCAGCTTGACCAGAGATACCACCACCTTTAACGGTGATGTACAGGTCAAATTTACCAACCATGTCGACCAGTTCCAGCGGCTGACGAACTACCATGCGGGCAGTTTCACGACCGAAGTACTGTTCCAGGCTGCGCTGGTTAATAACGATGTTACCACTACCCGGCTTGATAAAGACGCGAGCGGCGGAGCTTTTGCGGCGACCAGTGCCGTAGTATTGATTTTCAGCCATTGCCTATAATCCCGATTAGATGTCAAGAACTTGCGGTTGCTGTGCCGCGTGATTGTGCTCAGTGCCCGCGTAAACTTTCAGTTTACGGTACATTGCACGACCCAGCGGGCCCTTCGGCAGCATGCCTTTAACCGCGATTTCAATCACACGCTCAGGACGGCGGGCAATCATCTCTTCAAAGGTCGCTTCTTTGATACCACCGATGTGGCCGGTGTGATGGTAGTACATCTTGTCTGTACGCTTGTTGCCGGTTACAGCAACTTTTTCTGCGTTCAGAACGATGATGTAGTCACCGGTATCAACGTGCGGAGTGTATTCCGCTTTATGCTTGCCGCGCAGACGACGAGCCAGTTCAGTAGCAAGGCGGCCTAAAGTTTTACCGTCTGCATCAACAACGTACCAGTCGCGTTTTACGGTTTCTGGTTTAGCTGTAAAAGTTTTCATTAAAAGCTTACCCAATAATTAGTTACACGTTGGTGAACACCCAAACGCTCGAAAACAGTTGAGGCTCACACGACCATCAAGTCCAGCAAACCTACCCCTTCGAATAGCCATTGCCGGCACTATAAAGTTTTTGGGAAAAAAACTTTGTTGTAACGTGGGGTCGCAGGATTATAGAGAAGTCGCCCACAAAGGTCGAACAGTTTTTGAGGCAAACAGCGATTTACGGTAAGTGAGGCAGCTTCAGATACTCTTCACTCTGCATCTCCTGCAACCGCGACAGGCAGCGCTGGAACTCGAACTTCAGCCGCTCGCCCTGATAAATCTCGAACATTGATGCCTCTGCGGTCATCACCAGCTTGACATGACGCTCGTAGAACTCATCCACCAGCGCCAGAAAGCGGCGGGCGGTGTTTTCCTTCAGCGGCCCCATAATGCGCACGTTATACAGCATCACGCTGTGATACAGACGCGACAACGCAATATAGTCCAACTGACTGCGCGCCTCTTCGCACAGGGTGTGGAAGTCCACCGCCAGAACGCCTTCTACCGCGCGGATGGTCGGCAATGGCCGATGGTTGATTTGCAGTACCGGTGCATCTTCACCTGCTCTGCCCGCCAGTTTCAAAAAGATCTGATCCATTGCGCCCTGGTTTTGTGGCGTGAGCGGTGTCAGATACAGATGCGCCTGTGTCAAGGTGCGCAGGCGATAATCAATGCCGGCATCGACGTTCATCACCTCACAATGTTCCTTGATCAACGCGATGGCGGGCAGGAATCGCGCCCGCTGCAAGCCGTTGTGATAGAGGTGATCCGGCAGAATATTGGAGGTTGCCACCAAGGTGATCCCACGGGCAAACAGTGCCTGCAACAGCGTTGCCAACAGCATGGCATCGGTGATATCCGAGACGAAAAATTCATCGAAGCACAGCACATCGGTCTGCGCCTTGAAGCCATCGGCCACGATCTCCAGCGGATTTTCCTGCCCTTGCAGTTCTGTCAGTTCTTCGTGTACCCGCAGCATAAAGCGATGAAAATGCAGCCGCAGTTTGCGTTCGCCAGGCAGGCTGTGGAAAAACAGGTCCATCAACCAGGTCTTGCCGCGGCCAACGCCCCCCCACATATAGAGCCCCTGCACCGGACGCTGGCTCAGCGTTTCGCTGTTTTTGCCCCACAAGCGGCTGAGTTTGCCGCGTAGACCGCCCGTGGTTGCCGCTTGAACAGGTCGTTGCAGCAACGCCTGATAGATTTGATCCAACTGCGTAACGGCCTGACGCTGAACCGCATCGGCCTGGTATTCCCCCGCATCCAGCGCCTGCTGGTAGCGTGATAACGGTGACTGTGCCTGCATTTATTCGACGATCCCTAAGAACGCTGAGAATTTATTTAGCCCATTTTCGCGGCGTTTCGCTGCCGCTTCGCACCCTGTTCGCCACATTTACCCGCGCTGTGGCCGGAGAAAAACCCGGCAAACATTCGGTTACGGTTTATCAGGATTCCACTCAGACAAGGTTAACGGTTATAGTGGACATTATTAAGTGAAAAATCCCTGCGGAACAACGAAGTCAAAATAGGAGTCATCATGACCTGGGAGTATGCGCTAATGGGTTTGGCCGTCGGTATCGTGATTGGTGCGGTAGCGATGCGTTTTGGTAACAGTAAACTACGTCAACAACAAGAGTTGCAAAGCGAGTTGGATAAAAGCAAAACCGAGCTTGAGGAATACCGTCAGGAGTTGGTTGGCCACTTTGCTCGCAGTGCCGAACTGCTGGATAACATGGCGCGCGACTATCGCCAGTTGTATCAGCACATGGCGAAAAGCTCCAACAACTTGCTGCCGGATCTGCCGCTCCAGGACAATCCATTCCGTTATCGTCTGACCGAAGTGGAAGCCGATAACGATCAGGCACCCGTAGAAATGCCGCGTGACTATTCCGAAGGGGCATCTGGTCTGCTGCGTGGTGCAACACCACGCCGCGATTAATCTCTCTAATGTAACCCGTGGGCTATCCCACGGGTTTCTTGATTTTGTCCACGCCTTACCCCCCTGCATCTGAGCTATTCTTGCTACTGACGATTAAGTGAACTTTTCACGCAAATTCACACTCTTACATGGGTATCGCTATTGCTTTATCATCAGAACTTCACCGGCAGGTATTGAGAGAGTTATTATCAATGAAGAAAAAATCATTAATTCTTAGCGCGTTAGCCATGAGTATTAGCCTGACGCTGGCTTCTGTACCAGCAGCCAACGCAGTGATGCCGGTTGCCGTTCAGGGACAACCGCTGCCAAGCCTGGCACCGATGCTCGAAAAAGTCCTGCCCGCCGTGGTGAGCGTGCGTGTGGAAGGCACTCAGGTACAGCGTCAGCAGCAATTGCCGGAAGAATTTAAATTCTTCTTTGGCCCCAATATGCCATCACAGCGGCAAAACTCGCGCCCTTTTGAAGGCTTAGGTTCCGGTGTGATTATTGATGCGGAAAAAGGGTATGTCCTGACCAACAACCACGTTATCAATAACGCCGACAAGATCAGCATCCAGCTCAATGATGGCCGTGAATACGATGCCAAACTGCTGGGCCGTGACGAGCAGTCCGACATTGCTCTGCTACAGGTCAGCACTGCCAAAAATCTGACTGCGGTAAAAATGGCAGACTCCGACCAACTGCGCGTGGGTGACTTCGCCGTCGCGGTCGGTAACCCCTTCGGCCTCGGTCAGACGGCAACCTCCGGCATTATCTCCGCCTTGGGCCGCAGCGGCCTGAGCCTGGAAGGGCTGGAAAACTTCATCCAGACCGATGCTTCCATCAACCGTGGCAACTCTGGCGGCGCGCTGGTTAACCTTAACGGCGAACTGATCGGTATCAACACCGCCATTCTGGCGCCGGGCGGCGGCAATATCGGTATCGGTTTCGCGATCCCCAGCAATATGGTGCAGAGCCTGAGCAAGCAACTGATTGAGTTTGGTGAAGTCAAACGCGGTCTGTTGGGTATCAAGGGCAGCGAAATGACCGCCGATATGGGGAAAGCCTTTAATACCGACGTCCAGCGCGGTGCCTTCGTCAGCGAAGTGCTGCCAAAATCTGCCGCCGCCAAAGCAGGTATCAAAGCCGGTGACATTCTGGTGTCTATTGAAGGCAAACCGATCAGCAGTTTCGCTGAACTGCGCGCCAAAGTCGGCACCACCGCACCAGGCACCACCATCAAGGTGGGCCTGTTACGCGAAGGCAAGCCGATGGAGGTTGCAGTAACCCTGGACAACAGCGAGAGTGCCGCCACCAACGCCGAGACGCTGTCTCCTTCGCTGCAAGGGGCATCCCTCAGTAACGGTGCTTTGCCAAGCGGTGACAAAGGCGTGAAAATTGAGAGCATCGAGAAAGGCACCCCGGCAGCACAGATTGGCCTGCAAAAAGGGGATGTGATCATCGGTGTCAACCGTGAACGGATTGAAGACATCACAGCGTTGCGTAAACTGCTTGAAACCAAGCCAGCCGTTACTGCATTGAGCATCATGCGCGGCAATGAAAACATTTATCTGTTAATGCGTTAATTTGTCTTAAAACCGGGTTCGGTAACATACTGCACCCGGTTAACTCATGCTATCCTCCGTTTATCTTCCATTTCCCATATTAAAAATCCATGTTTGCTAAGCTCTTGCGCTCCATTGTTATTGGTTTGATTGTCGCTGGCCTGTTGTTGGTTGCCCTGCCCGTGCTGCGTTCTTCCAGTAATCTTTTCGCAAGCAAACCTGGCAACACCAGTGACGAAACCCCTGCCAGTTACAATACCGGCGTACGCCGCGCTGCGCCTGCGGTGGTGAATATCTATAACCGCAACATGAGTGGCACCGCCAACGTGCTTTCGCTGGGATCCGGCGTGATCATGAACGATCGCGGCTACATCATCACCAATCGCCATGTGATCAAAGATGCTCAGCTGATTACCGTGGTGCTGCAAGATGGCCGCCGTTATGAAGCACTGCTGGTGGGTTCCGACAGCCTGACCGATTTAGCGGTGCTGAAAATCGATCCCGGCAATTTGCCGGTGATCCCGATCAATAGCCAGCGCCCGGCGCATATCGGCGATGTGGTGCTGGCGATCGGCAACCCCTACAATCTGGGGCAAACCGTGACGCAGGGGATTATCAGTGCCACCGGCCGCATCAGCCTGAGCACTACCGGGCGGCAAACCTTCCTGCAAACCGATGCTTCCATCAACCGCGGCAACTCTGGCGGTGCGTTAGTCAACTCATTGGGTGAACTGATGGGTATCAATACGCTCACTTACGACAAAGTGACCGATGGGGAAACGCCTGAAGGTTTGGGCTTTGCCATTCCGACGGCGCTGGCAACCAAGATTATGGATAAGCTGATCCGCGATGGCAGGGTGATCCGTGGTTACTTCGGCATTCAGGGGAAAGAGATTATTCCGGTGCGCACCTCCAATACCGGTATCGATCGCCTGCAAGGCATTATCGTTACCGAACTCACGCCCAATGGGCCAGCCGCCAAAGCTGGTTTCCATATCAACGACATCATTATCAACGTCGATAACAAACCGGCAGTCGCCGTGTTGGAAACCATGGATCAGGTGGCCGAAATTCGCCCAGGCACCGAAATCCCGGTCGTGGTATTGCGTGAAGGTCAACGCCTGACGCTGAAGATGACGGTGGGAGAATTCCCGGAAGATAATAGCTAAAAAGCCCGGTTTCCCAGGCTTCTCTGTAGCGACAAACGGTAGCCTTACGCTTCTTTCACCCGCTCGATATTGGCACCCAGCGCGCGCAGCTTGTTTTCGATACCTTCATAACCACGATCGATATGATAGATACGATCAACCATCGTCACGCCTTCAGCAATACAACCTGCCAGCACCAGGCAAGCGGAAGCACGCAGATCCGTTGCCATCACCTGCGCACCGGAAAGCTGCTCAACACCGTGGCAAATCACGGTATTGCTCTCGATCTCCGCATGAGCCCCCATGCGAATCAGTTCAGGAACGTGCATGAAACGGTTTTCAAAGATGGTTTCGGTGATCACACCGGTGCCTTCTGCCACCAGGTTCAGCAAGCTGAACTGCGCCTGCATATCGGTCGGGAACCCCGGGTGCGGCGCAGTACGCACGGTTACCGCTTTCGGGCGTTTGCCATGCATATCCAGGCTGATCCAGTCGGCACCCACTTCAATGTCGGCTCCGGCTTCACGTAACTTGGCCAGCACCGCATCCAGCGTATCCGGGCGCGTATTGCGACACAGAACTTTGCCGCCAGAAACTGCCGCAGCCACCAGGAAAGTGCCTGTTTCGATACGGTCAGGCAGCACGCGATAAACGCCGCCGCCCAAACGCTCAACGCCTTCAATAGTGATGCGGTCAGTGCCTGC
Source organism: Serratia sp. YWN4 (assembly GCF_055790845.1). NCBI lineage: Bacteria > Pseudomonadati > Pseudomonadota > Gammaproteobacteria > Enterobacterales > Yersiniaceae > Serratia > Serratia sp. YWN4. The sequence goes on along the minus strand of NZ_CM147696.1, from coordinate 604,676 downwards.
ACCGCTGATTTTGGCGCCCAGCGTGTTGAGGAAGTTGGCGGTATCGACAATTTCCGGCTCACGTGCGGCGTTCTCAATGGTGGTGGTGCCCGTCGCCAAGGTTGCCGCGCTCATAATGGTCACGGTCGCGCCTACGCTGACCTTATCCATCACGATATTTGCGCCTTTCAAGCGCCCGTCCACGGAAGCCTTGACGTAGCCCTCTTCCAGTTTGATCTCAGCACCCAATTGTTCCAGGCCGGTGATATGCAAATCAACCGGACGTGCGCCGATGGCACAACCACCCGGCAGCGAAACCTGACCACGACCAAAACGTGCAACCAACGGCCCCAAGGCCCAGATGGATGCACGCATGGTTTTCACCAGATCGTACGGCGCACAGAACTCGTTAACCTCGCTGGCATCAACGAACACCGAGCCATTACGCTCGATTTTGGTGCCTAACTGGCTGAGTAATTTGATGGTAGTGTCAATGTCCTTCAGCTTCGGGACATTCTGCAACTCGACAGGCTCTTCCGCCAACAGCGCGGCAAACAGGATCGGCAGGGCGGCATTCTTTGCCCCGGAAATGGTCACTTCCCCGCTCAGACGGGTCCGGCCCTGCACACGAAATTTATCCATTTGACTATTCTCTGTTATTTGTTCTGAGCTGCCTGCCTGACAGGGCAAACAGCCTTAAAATCCGTTGAGCTTGCGATCCCGCTTCCACTCTTCTGGCGTGAATGTTTTGATCGACAAAGCATGAATGCGATTATCCGCGATGTATTCCATCAACGGCGCATAGACGGTCTGCTGTTTTTTGACGCGGCTCAGGGTGGCGAACAGTTCACCCACCACGATCACCTGAAAGTGGCTACCATCACCGGTAACATGGACTTCATCCAGTACCAACGCGCGCATCAGTACGTCTTTAATTTCGCTATTTTCCATAGTATCCAGTTCTGTATCAAAAGGATCATCATCAGCCTTGTATCTTAGTGGAATCCGACGCTTTCTTAAACTAAAGAAAAAGCCCCTCGGTAATAGGGGCTTTCAGCACGCAGCCAGCCAAAACTGTGGCTAACTGACGGTATCGGCAGGCATTATCGCTTGCAGATTGTAGAGCGTAATCAACGTTTGCAACCGTTCTGTCACGCCGGAAATTTTTAACTCGATACCCTGCTGGTGCTGCTGTTCGCGCAAATGCAGCAACATTGCCAAGCCGGAAGAGTCAACGCGCTGTAACTGCGCTACGTCAAGGGTGGTTTTATCCGCCATCAGCGCCTCGCGCTGTTGCCACAGTGCCAGCAGCGTTTCGCGAGTCAGTACGCCGCGCAGGGTCAGCGTTTGCTGTTGTGATTCCCAGCTTAATGCCTCGGCCATCACTTTTTCTGATCCAGCGTGATCGGCTGCTTGGCAGCAATCAGCAACTGCTGCGTCAGGCCATCAACCCCTTTGGTGCGCAGAGTCGACGCCCACTCGTTCTGCTTGGTGGTGATCATACTGACGCCTTCGGCGATCATGTCATACGCCTGCCAGTAGCCGGTCTTGCTGTTTTTACGCCATTGGAAATCCAGGCGCACCGGTGGGCGGCTGCCGTTATCAATGATCGTCACACGAATAGCGATAATATCAGCATCACCCACAGGCTGCGCCGGTTCGATCTGGTAGGTCTGGCCATGGTACAGCGCCAGTGCCTGGCCGTAAGCCTGCTCCAGATAAGCCTGGAAGGCGGCAAAATAGGCCTCACGCTGCTCAGGAGTGGCTTCTTTGTAGTAACGGCCCAATACCAGCGCACCGGCATATTTCACCTGAACAAACGGCATCAACTCTTCATGCACGATGGTACGCAGATAGTTGGGATCCTGCTTGATTTTCGGCTGTTCGGTTTTCAGCCGTGTGAAGGTTTTATCCGCAGCATCCTGCATCAGGCTATAAGGGTTGGTCTGATCAACCGCAGAAGCCAGCGGTGCAACCACCAGCAGAGCCACCATCAGTAAACGTTTAAACATGCAGGCTTCCTCTCTTAATGACTTGGGGCTGGTTGTGGAACAGCATCGGCTGCGGGCGTTGCCGCGGCCGGTTTGCCCGCACTATCGCCACTCTTATACAAAAACTGGCCGATCAAATCTTCCAGCACCATGGCTGACTTGGTGTCCTGAAGGGTTCCGCCATCCTTCAGAATGGCGGTGCCCATATCAGGATCTTCAAAACCGACGTTCAACGCCAGATACTGCTCCCCCAACAGGCCGGAGGTACGGATCGCCAGAGAACTGGTATCCGGGATCTGGTTGTATTTATTCTGAATATCCAGTGCCACACGCGGGGTGTAGGTTTTTGCATCGAGTGAGATCTCAGCCACCCGGCCAATCACCACACCACCGATTTTCACCGGGGAACGCGCTTTCAGGCCACCGATATTATCGAAGGTGGCATAGATACGGTAGGTCGGCTCATTGCCGATCGACTTAATATTGGCCACCTGGAGACAGAGGAACACGACAGCACACAGTGCAATCAGCATAAACGCCCCAACCCAGATTTCACTCTTCTTCGTTTGCATCGAATTAATTCCCAAACATCAGTGCAGTCAGCACAAAATCCAATCCCAACACCGCCAGTGACGAATGTACCACGGTCCTTGTCGTTGCCCGGCTAATCCCTTCAGAAGTCGGCACCGCATCATAGCCGTTGAAGATCGCAATCCAGGTGACGGTAATAGCAAATACCACGCTTTTGATCAGGCAGTTGAGTAAATCTTTGCGCCATTCCACCGCCCCTTGCATCGCCGACCAGAAGAAACCGCTGTCGATCCCTTTCCAATCCACGCCCACTACCGATCCGCCCCAGATCCCGACGGCAACGAAAATGATCGTCAGCAGCGGCATGCTGATCAAGCCAGCCCAGAAACGCGGGGCAACGATGCGCCGCAGCGGATCGACTGCCATCATTTCCAAGCTCGATAGCTGCTCTGTCGCTTTCATCAGACCAATCTCGGCGGTCAAGGCAGAACCGGCACGGCCAGCGAACAGCAGCGCGGTCACCACCGGCCCCAGTTCACGCAGCAGCGATAGCGCCACCATCATACCCAAGCTGGCCTCTGCGCTGTAGGTGGTTAGTACCAGGTAGCCTTGCAGCCCCAATACCATGCCGATAAACACGCCGGAAACCATGATGATCAATAACGATTGCACGCCCACGCTATAAAGTTGCTTGATCAACAGCGGCCACTGCTTACGCGGTTCTGGCCGCCCGACCAGCGCGTGGAACAGCATCAGCCCGGCGCGCCCAAAGGAAGCGCTGGTGTTGATGCCACGGCGCCCTAACGACGCTAACGCCTGTAAAAACATGAAGTTAATTACTCCCATTCCTTAGAAGCTCAGTCTGGTAATCACTGGCCGGATAGCGGAACGGTACCGGCCCATCGGCAATACCATCCAGAAACTGACGCACGCGCGCATCAGGGTTGTTCTGCAATTGCGGTGCTGTACCCTCGGCAATCACATGGTGATCCGCCACGATATAGGCGTAATCAGCAATGCTCAACACTTCTGGCACATCATGTGACACCACGATGCAAGTGATACCCAGCGCATGATTCAGCTCGTCAATCAGCTTGACCAACACGCCCATGGTGATCGGATCCTGGCCGACAAAAGGCTCGTCGAACATGATCAATTCCGGATCCAGCGCAATGGCCCGCGCCAGTGCGGCACGCCGCGCCATCCCACCAGACAGCTCGTTTGGCATCAGTTCAGCAGCGCCACGCAAACCCACGGCCTCGAGCTTCATCAGCACCGTACTGCGCAAGATCGGCTCCGGCAGGCGGCTGTGTTCACGCAGCGGAAAAGCCACGTTTTCAAAAACCGTCAGATCGGTGAACAGCGCCCCCGATTGGAACAGCATGCTCATTTTTTTACGCGATTCGTACAGTTGATGGCGTGATAATGCAGGAATGTTATCACCATCAAACCAGATCTCGCCGCGATCTGGCGCTAACTGGCCACCGATCAGGCGTAACAGCGTGGTTTTGCCAATCCCCGATGGCCCCATGATCGCCGTTATTTTGCCACGAGGGACCGTCAGATTGATGTCTTCGAATATCAGCCGATCGCCGCGAGAGAAGCTCATACCGCGCACTTCGACCAAATTATCTGCCTTCTGGTGCATGTTTATTGATCCTTTACCGGTCATTCTTGCTAAGAGCCTGCTTCAATAGGGCGACTGGGCAGGCTCTAAATCTATCCGTGATGTTAAAGCAACAGACGCAGTGCGTCTTATCTTTACAAAAACTTATCGCCATTTTGCTACCAATGATGCCATTGGTTTTACTTTTAGGCTTCAGGCAGTCAAAATTAAGAAATAATGCAAAAAAATGAAACTGTTCGACTTTTAGCCGGGAAAATACGTTGTTCTTTGCACAACGATGGGCAAGCAAGATGGCCGAATTTCGGCTTTACCAACGAACCGGGATGATACCCAATGGATTTCAAGTTGTAGCCAGGCGGTCAGTCGGTGCCCCAATCACTGGGGTGAACGTGCATAACCCACAACACTGCAACCTGAAAACCAGGGGATTATACCCAATAAAGGACCCTGCATGTTTCTCGCGATAGTATTGTTAATCGTTGGTTTATTTTTACTGGTGTATGGAGCGGATCGATTAGTTTATGGTGCGGCGGTGATCAGCCGTTCCTTGGGCGTGCCACCGCTGATTATCGGTATGACCATTGTCGGTATCGGCACTTCCCTGCCGGAACTGATCGTTTCGGTAACGGCGGCGCTGAACGGGCAGACCGATATGGCCGTCGGCAACGTTTTAGGTTCCAACATCGCCAATATTTTACTGATCCTGGGGGTGGCAGCCCTGATCCATCCTTTGGCCGCACGTTCAGAGATCCTGCGGCGCGAACTGCCGCTGATGTTAGCCGTCACCGTGCTGTGTGGCTTTGTGCTGATGAACAACAGCCTCAGCAGGTTGGATGGCGTGCTGTTGCTGGCCGCAGCCGCCGGGTTTATTTTGCTGATGCTGAAAATCGCCCGCCAGGCCCAGCGCGAAGGCAATGACAGCCTGACCATGGAACAACTCGCCGAACTGCCACAGGACAGCAGCAACACCGTGGCGGTGCTGTGGCTGGTGCTGGCATTTATCATCCTGCCGCTCTCTTCGAAGATGATCGTCGACAACGCCACGGTGATTGCCCATTACTTCGCCCTCAGCGAACTGGTGGTCGGCCTGACGATTATTGCCATCGGTACCAGCCTGCCCGAACTGGCCACCTCGATTGCCGGAGCACTAAAGGGTGAAGATGATATGGCGATTGGTAATATCATCGGCTCCAATATTTTTAACACGGTGATTGTTCTGGGCGTCCCTGCCCTGCTGTCGCCGGGCAGTATTGATGCTGCCGCTTTCCAGCGCGATTACTGGGTGATGCTGGCGGCCAGTATCCTGCTCAGCGCCTTGTGCATCGGGCGTAAACATCGCATCGGCCATCTGGCAGGTGCTCTGTTATTATGTGGTTTTATTGCGTATCTTGCGGTGTTGTTGTTTAACCCTTTCAGCGCGTTTTTTGGCTAAGTGATGGGAATGAGTATGTCGAACATTCAGTGGCAACCGGGCTTTGATTTTCAGCAGGCGGGCAGAGAAGTGCTTCAGATTGAGCGCGACGGCCTGGCCCAGCTTGATCAGTACATCAATGCCGATTTTACCCGCGCCTGCGAAATGATCGCCGCCTGCTGCGGCAAAGTCGTCGTCATGGGCATGGGCAAGTCCGGCCACATCGGCAGCAAAATTGCCGCCACCTTGGCCAGCACCGGCACCCCGGCGTTCTTCGTGCATCCGGCAGAAGCCAGCCACGGCGATCTTGGCATGGTTTCAGCGCAGGACATCGTGTTGGCCATCTCCAATTCCGGCGAATCCAATGAGATTCTGGCCTTGATCCCGGTGCTGAAACGCCAGCAGATCCCGCTGATTTGCCTGACCAACAACCCGGAAAGTTCGATGGGCAAAGCGGCGGAAGTGCATCTGTGCATTAAGGTGCCGCAAGAAGCCTGCCCGCTCGGCCTAGCGCCCACCACCAGCACCACGGCCACGTTGGTGATGGGCGATGCCCTGGCGGTGTCGCTGCTGAAAGCGCGCGGTTTTACGCCAGAAGATTTTGCGCTGTCGCACCCTGGCGGGGCGCTTGGCCGCCGCCTGTTGCTGCGCGTCAGCGATATCATGCACAGCGGCGATGAGATCCCACAGGTGAGCGCCGATGCCTCTCTGCGCGATGCTTTGCTGGAGATCACCCGCAAAAACCTCGGCATGACGGTGATCTGTAACGATCTGATGAAAATCGCCGGGATCTTTACCGACGGTGACTTACGCCGGGTATTTGATATGGGCATCGATCTCAACAATGCCAAAATCACCGATGTGATGACGCTGGGCGGCATCCGGGTGCGCCCGAACATGCTGGCGGTTGATGTACTCAACCTGATGCAGCAACGCCATATCACCGCCGTGCTGGTTGCTGATGGCGACCAGTTGCTGGGTGTGGTACATATGCATGACATGCTGCGCGCCGGCGTCGTCTAATGAAAGGAACGAAGTGAATGAGCCTGATCGAAACCTGCTACGGGCCGGTAACTGAAAGCGTAATGGCACGAGCCGGGAAGATCCGCCTGCTGATTTGTGATGTCGACGGTGTGCTGTCAGACGGTCTGATCTACATGGGCAACCAGGGTGAAGAGCTGAAAGCCTTCAACGTGCGCGATGGCTATGGCATCCGCTGCCTGAAAACCTCGGGTATTGACGTCGCCATCATCACCGGCCGCTCAGCCAAGCTGCTGGAAGATCGCGCAAAAACGCTGGATATCACCCATCTGTATCAGGGCCAATCCGATAAGCTTTTGGCCTACCGTGAACTGTTGGATAAACTGTCGTTAGCGCCTGATGAAGTGGCCTACATCGGTGACGATCTGATCGACTGGCCGGTGATGGCCGAAGTGGGGCTGGCGGTCGCCGTGGCGGATGCGCATCCGCTGCTGACACCGCGTGCTCATTACGTTACCCGCATTGCTGGTGGGCGCGGTGCCGTGCGTGAACTGTGTGACATTATTCTTTTGGCTCAGAACAAGCTGGAAGGGGCCAAAGGGTTGTCAATATGAGTAAAACCAAACTTTGGATCACCCTGATACTGGCGGTGATCGTCCTGGCGCTGATCGGCTGGAATATGGCTGATTTCAGCGATGATGAGAATTCAACACCGATCAATCATCAGGATCCGACCTACCAGAGTCAACATACCGTGACCGTGGTGTACAGCCCAACCGGTAAGCTGAACTATAAACTGGTGGCCGAAGAGGTGAAGTATTACACCGCTGATGAATTAAGCTGGTTCACCCAGCCGGTGATGACGCTGTTTGATCAGAATGCCGTGGCCACCTGGTCGGTACGTGCCGATCGCGCCAAGCTGACCAAGGATCGTATGCTGTATCTGTACGGCCACGTTGAGGTGAACAGCCTGACCACCACCTCGCAACTAGAAAAAATCAAAACGGACAATGCTCGGGTTAATCTGGTCACACAGGATGTCTATTCCGATGATGAAGTGACCCTGTTCGGGACCAATTTTACCTCTAACGGCATGAGAATGCGTGGGAACTTGCGGGACAAAACCGCTGAGCTGATTGATAAGGTCAAGACCAACTATGAAATTCAGAACCAAAAAACAACTCCGTAATCTGTTGATCGCCAGCCTCGTTTTGACCGCCAGCACTCCGGTTCTGGCGTTGAAATCCGACGCCGATCAGCCGGTGAATATCAATTCACTGAAACAATCGCTGGATATGCAGAGCAACGTCAGCACCTTTACCGACGAAGTGGTGATCAAGCAGGGCACCATTGAGATCAAAGCCGATAAAGTGGTGGTCACTCGCCCTGGCGGCGATCAGAACAAGACCTACATTGAAGCCTTTGGCACTCCGGTCACGTTTTACCAGATGCAGGATAACGGCAAGCCGGTGAAAGGCCATGCGCAGAAAGTTCGTTACGACGTTGCCACCCAGTTAGTCACGCTCACCGGCAATGCCTATCTGGAGCAGCTCGATAGCAATGTGCAGGGCGATCGCATCACCTATCTGGTGCAACAGCAGCAGATGCAGGCGTTCAGCGATAAAGGCAAACGCGTGACCACGGTGCTGGTGCCATCACAATTGCAAGACAAAAACGGTCAAAAGAAGAGTAACTAATCACTTATGGCAACACTCATCGCAGAACATCTGGCGAAAGCCTATAAAGGCCGCAAAGTCGTTGAAGACGTCAGCCTGAAAGTGAAATCCGGCGAAATCGTCGGCCTGCTAGGCCCAAACGGTGCCGGTAAGACCACCACTTTCTACATGGTCGTGGGTATCGTTCAGCGCGATGCCGGGCGTATCGCCATCGATGAAGAAGACATCAGTATTCTGCCGCTGCATGCGCGTGCGCGCCGCGGTATCGGCTATCTGCCACAGGAAGCCTCGATCTTCCGTCGCCTGAGCGTTTACGACAACCTGATGGCCGTGCTGGAGATCCGTGACGATCTCACCAGTGAACAGCGCGCCGATCGTGCGGTAGAGCTGATGGAAGAGTTTCATATTTCTCATCTGCGCGACAACCTGGGCCAGTCACTTTCCGGTGGTGAACGCCGCCGCGTGGAAATTGCCCGGGCGCTGGCCGCCAATCCGAAATTCATCCTGCTGGATGAACCCTTTGCCGGGGTTGACCCGATTTCCGTTATCGATATCAAGAAAATCATCGAGCACCTGCGTGACAGCGGCCTGGGCGTGCTGATCACTGACCACAACGTGCGCGAAACGCTGGACGTGTGTGAACGCGCCTACATCGTCAGCCAAGGCAAATTGATTGCCCATGGCACGCCAGATGCTATTCTGGCCGATGAGCAAGTGAAACGCGTTTATCTGGGCGAAGAATTCCGCCTCTAGGTTCTAGCTAACGGAAGTAACCTGAAGATTATGAAGCAAGGTTTGCAACTCAGGCTCAGCCAACAATTGGCGATGACTCCCCAGTTACAGCAGGCGATACGTCTGCTGCAACTGTCCACGCTTGAGCTCCAGCAGGAAATCCAACTGGCGTTAGAGAGCAACCCACTGCTTGAACAAACCGACCTGCACGACGAGATCGACACCGAAGAACGGCCCGAGACCGAAGCGCTGGATACCCGTGAAGCGCTGGAACAGAAGGATATGCCCGAAGAGCTGCCTCTGGATGCCACCTGGGACGAAATCTACACCGCAGGGACTCCGTCCGGTAACAGCATCGATTACAGCGATGATGAACTCCCGGTCTACCAGGGAGAAACCACCCAGACGTTGCAGGACTATCTGATGTGGCAGGTGGATTTAACGCCGTTTTCCGATACCGACGCGGCCATTGCCACCTCGATCGTCGACGCCGTTGATGATACCGGCTATCTCACCGTGCCGCTGGAAGATATTCTGGAAAGCCTCGGTGATGACAATGTGACCATGGACGAAGTCGAAGCGGTATTGAAACGCGTACAGCGCTTTGATCCGATCGGCGTTGCCGCGCGCGATCTGCGTGATTGCCTGCTGATCCAGCTTTCTCAATACGCCAAAGACACGCCTTATCTGGCCGAAGCACAATTAATCGTCAGTCATCATCTGGATTTGCTGGCCAATCACGACTTTCGCAGCCTGATACGAACAACTCGCTTAAAAGAAGATACACTGAAAGAAGCGATGGCGCTGATCCAGTCGCTCGATCCGCGCCCTGGTCAGTCGATCAACACCGGTGAATCAGAGTATGTGATCCCGGATGTGCTGGTGCGCAAGGTACAAGATAAATGGCAGGTTGAACTCAATACCGACAGCATCCCACGGCTGAAGATCAACCAGCAGTATGCGGCGCTTGGGAATAACGTGCGCAACGATGCCGACGGCCAGTTTATCCGCAGCAATCTACAGGAAGCGAAATGGCTGATTAAAAGCCTGGAAAGCCGGAACGAGACTCTGCTCAAAGTGACCCGCTGCATTGTCGATCAGCAGGAAGCGTTCTTTGAACAGGGGGAAGAATTTATGAAACCCATGGTGCTGGCCGATATTGCCCAGGTCGTGGAGATGCACGAATCGACCATCTCGCGCGTGACCACGCAGAAGTTTCTGCACAGCCCGCGAGGCATTTTTGAATTGAAATATTTCTTCTCCAGCCATGTGAATACCGACAGCGGCGGCGAAGCCTCCTCCACGGCGATCCGTGCGTTGGTGAAGAAATTGATTGCGGCGGAAAACCCCGCTAAACCGCTTAGCGACAGCAAACTGACCACTATACTTTCCGATCAGGGGATCATGGTGGCACGCCGCACCGTTGCCAAGTACCGAGAGTCTTTGTCCATCCCGCCGTCAAATCAGCGCAAACAGTTGATTTGACCTCAATAGAGAAGGAAGACATTATGCAGCTCAACATTACCGGACACCACATCGAAGTCACTGAACCCATGCGTGAGTTCGTGAACACCAAGTTCGCCAAACTCGAACAGTATTTTGATCGCATTAATCAGGTGTATGTCGTTCTCAGTGTGGAAAAAGTGCAGCAGATTGCTGAAGCAACGGTGCATGTGAATGGAGGCGAGTTGCACGCCACCTCGGAAAAAGAAGATATGTATGCCGCAATTGACTGCCTGATCGATAAACTGGCGCGCCAATTGAACAAGCATAAAGACAAACTCAAGCAGCACTGACATTAAGGCCGCAATCGCCTTAGCGAAAGCAGCCCAAATTGTAGTCATTGGCTACCAGGCAACCCTCGGCGTGTTACCCTGAATGGGCTCGCCGATCAGCCATCAGGGTTACACCGGCGAAAAAAACCGATTCATTAAGCGTAATCGGCACAGGCAGTTTGCACACCACCCGCGGTGGTTTCAAATCGCCAGTCACAGCGTTCGATGAGGTTTTTTAAGTGAAGATGAGATGAACAACGAAATAATGCAATTAAGCTCGGTATTAAACATCGAGTGCACCAAAAGCTCGGTACACTGCACCAGCAAGAAACGGGCGTTGGAAATTATCAGCGAATTGGCCGCCAAGCAGCTCAACCTGCCTTCGCAGGTGGTGTTTGAGGCAGTTCTCACCCGGGAGCGCATGGGCAGTACCGGTATCGGCAACGGTATCGCGATCCCCCATGGCAAGCTGGAAGAGGACACCCTGCGTGCCGTTGGCGTGTTTATCCGTCTGGAACAACCCATCGCCTTTGACGCCATTGACAACCAGCCGGTCGATCTGCTGTTCGCCTTGCTGGTCCCGGCCGATCAGTGCAAAACGCATTTGCATACGCTGTCGCTGGTCGCCAAACGGCTGGCGGACAAAACCGTCTGCCGCCGCCTGCGGGCTGCGCAGACCGACGACGAACTTTATCAGATTATCACCGAATAACCGTTGGCTGGCGTGACTTTCAGCCATGAAAAAGCTACTGTTTTACTGATAATGCATCCAGGCTACGGCCTGGATAATAAAAGATCCTAACGGTGGCGATAAGCGCCATTGAGATGCCAGGGGGAGTTGCCACATGGTGCTGATGATTGTCAGCGGCCGTTCCGGTTCAGGGAAGTCTGTCGCCCTACGGGCGCTGGAAGATATGGGTTTTTACTGCGTTGATAACCTGCCGGTAGTCCTGCTGCCTCAGCTCGCTCAAACGCTGGCTGAGCGTAATACCTCTGCGGCGGTGAGCATTGACGTGCGTAACATGCCCGAATCACCGGAAGTGTTCGAATACGCAATGACTCAGTTGCCGGAGAGCTTTTCGCCGCAGTTGCTGTTCCTCGACGCCGATCGCAATACCCTGATCCGCCGCTACAGTGATACTCGCCGCCTGCATCCTCTTTCTGCCAAAAATCTGTCGCTGGAAAGCGCGATCGATGAAGAAAGTGATTTGCTCGAACCCCTGCGTTCACGCGCCGATCTGATCATCGACACCTCAGAGATGTCGGTGCATGAACTGGCCGAAATGCTGCGTACCCGTCTGCTGGGTAAACGCGAGCGCGAGTTGACGATGGTGTTTGAATCCTTCGGCTTCAAGCACGGTCTTCCTATTGATGCCGACTATGTGTTCGACGTGCGTTTCCTGCCGAACCCGCACTGGGATCCCAAACTGCGCCCGATGACCGGCCTGGATAAACCGGTGGCGTCGTTCCTCGATCGCCACACCGAAGTGCATAACTTCATCTACCAGACGCGTAGCTATCTGGAACTGTGGCTGCCGATGCTGGAAACCAACAATCGCAGCTATCTGACCGTGGCCATCGGCTGTACCGGCGGTAAACACCGTTCGGTGTATGTGGCAGAACAGCTGGCTGATTATTTCCGTTCGCGCGGCAAGAACGTGCAATCACGCCACCGCACGCTGGAAAAACGCAAGCAATGACGGTCAAGCAGACGGTAGAAATCAAAAACCGGCTGGGCATGCATGCCCGGCCAGCGATGAAGCTGTTTGAACTGGTGCAGAGTTTTGACGCCGAGGTGCTGCTGCGCAATGACAGCGGCACCGAAGCGGAAGCCAGCAGTGTGATAGCGCTGCTGATGCTGGATTCCGCTCAAGGCCGCCAGATAGAAATTGAAGCCACCGGGCCGCAAGAACAACAGGCTTTGGCGGCGGTGATTGAGCTGTTTAATTCCGGCTTTGACGAGGATTAATCCCCTTCTCATTTAAGAAAAGGGGTTTTTTATCAGTATCTTATCATCACCGATTTCAGTTCGGTATAATGCTCGATAAACGCGCTGCCAAACTCACGCCCAATCCCTGACGATTTCACCCCGCCGAACGGCAACGCCGGATCGAGGAAGGTGTGCATATTGATCCACACCGTACCGGCTTCGATCCGTGGGATCATGCGCATCGCCTTGCTGAGATCGTTGGTCCACAGGCTGGCGGCCAGGCCGTAAGGTGAATCATTCATCATGGCGATCATCTGTTCTTCGTCTTCATAGGCCAGGAACGTGCCCACCGGGCCGAAGGTTTCCTCGCGCATCAGCAGATCGTTCGGCCCATTGGCGCGGATCGCCGTCGGGGCCACAAAGAAACCGGGGCCAGCGAGCGCATGGCCGCCGCAGACAATCTGGCTGCCTTCGGCACGCGCCTGATCGAACAGACCGAGCACCTTGCGGTAATGGGCTTCGTTGGCCAACGGACCGACTTCGGTAGTTTCATCCAGTGACGACCCTACCTTCATGGCGCCCAAACGCTGCGTCAGCTTTTCCAACACCTCATCAATATGGCTGGCGGGCAGGTAAAAACGCTCGGCCGCCGCGCAGATCTGCCCCTGATTCAGGTAACCGGCTTCGATAATGCCATCGACCATCTTGTCGACAGAGACATCGGCCAGAAACGCTGCGCCATTTTTACCGCCCAACTCCAGCGTGGTGCGCACAATCCCCTGCTCCATGGCGGCTTTACCCACGGCGATGCCGGTCGGCACCGAGCCGGTAAAGGTCACTTTGGCGCAATGAGGGTGAGCGATCAGCGCCGGGCCCAAACGTGCGCCGGAACCGTTGATCACGTTAAGCGCACCGTCCGGGATCCCCGCAGCTTTTGCCAGCTCAGCCACCCGCAGCATGGTCAGCGGCGTATATTCACTGGGTTTCAGCACCACCGTGCAGCCGCAGGTCAGCGCCGCAGCCAGCTTCCAGATGGCGATCATGATCGAGAAATTCCACGGGATAATGCCCACCACCACACCCAGCGGTTCACGCCGGGTGAAGGCGGTATATTGTTCCCCCCGGAAAGAAGGCAATGAAACGTTGAGCGTTTCCCCACTGATTTTGCTCGACCAACCGGCAAAGTAGCGCAGGAACTGCGCGGCCATATCGATTTCCAGGCCACGCGCCAGTTGAATGGTTTTACCGGAACACAGGCTTTCCAACTGGGCCAACTCTTCACGGTGCGTTTGTAACAAATCGGCCAAGCGCGTCAAGCAATTACCACGCTCCATCGGCGAAACCAGCGCCCAGGCACCGTGGAAAGCGGCAAACGCCGCCTGCATTGCGGCATCCACCTCTTCCTGCCCACCTTCAATAACCTGCGCAATGGCCTGCCCGGTGGCCGGGTTAACCACCGCAAACTTTTCCGTTCCTGTTCCAGTCAGTAACTGGCCGTTAATGTAGTGACCATGATCGCGGCCCAGAAATGCCGTCACCTGCGGCAACAGCGTAATGTCAGTCATCGCCTCACCCTCTTTTCAGCGTTAGCCTGCAACAATCGCCAGATAGTGCTTAACAAAGCGATCGGAGGTAATTTCCCAGCGTACCGGGGTGCCTTTTTCCACAAACCAGGAATCACCGGCTTGATAATGCACCGATTCGCCGGTGTTTTCGTTGGTCAGCGTCGCGGTGCCTTCCCACACGGTAGCATGCTCAGTAAACGGATATTCCATCACGAACACGCCACGGGTACAGCTAAAGACGCCGCAGTTCAGGTTGTCCGACGGTTCACCAAAGATCATCGCCACACCAACGTTCGGTTCACCGGCAACGACCGTTGCGCCCAGATTACTGACGCTGCCGATTTGCAGCAGTTCTGGTAATGCTTGCTTAAGCAGTAATGGTTTCATGGTTTTTCCTTTTAAAATCAATGATGGGGTTTTGGTCGAGATTAACGGCGGCCCTTCCAGTAGCCCGAAGTCTGATGCCAGACCTTACCGGCGGTGGTCATCACCCGACGCAGTTTGTCTTTACCGAAGATATTGATATGCGGGATCGAACTCATCAGATCGTAACGATCGGATCCCTCACTCATGCCTTCCGCCAACACCTTGCAAACGATGTGGCTCGGCGTTACGCCAAAGCCGGAATACCCCTGCACGTAGAACACATTGTCGTGCTGTGGCAAGGTACCGATCTGCGGGAACAGATTGGCGCTACAACACAGCGGCCCGCCCCAGGCCAGATCAATCTTCACGTCTTTCAGGTACGGGAATACCTTCAGCATCAGATTGCGGTTCCAGGCTTTCAGATCCGATGGAATGTACTCGACCAAGCGGGTCGTGCTGCCAAACAGCAACCGGTTCTCGTTGGTGACGCGGTAGTAGTCGATCACCGGCCGGATATCGCTGTAAGCGCCGCGGATCGGGCTGATCTGGCGAATCAGTTCGTCAGACAAAGGCTCGGTAGCCAGCTGGAAGGCATAGGTATTAATGGTTTTGCCGTAGATAAAAGGCTCCATGCCGTTAAGGAAACCGTTGCAGGCCCAGAGCATTTTCTTGGCACGCACCGAGCCCATCGCCGTGCGCACGGTAATATGCGAACCGTATTCCACATTCAGCACGCTGCTGTTCTCGAAGATTTTTACGCCATAACCCGTCAGCGCTTGCGCTTCCCCCAGCAGCAGGTTGAGCGAGTGGACGTGGCCGCCGCCCATATGTTTCAAGGCGCAGATATACGCATCGGAACCCACCACCTGTTTCACCTCAGAACCGGTATAAAGTTCGATCTCTTCATCCGGTGAAACCGCCCTGAACTCCTTCAGCCAGCTACGCAGGGTTTTCTCCTGCCGCGCATTACTGCCCAGATAGCCGTAACCGAAGCAGAAATCGGCATTGATATCGTATTTTTTGATCCGTTCACGGATGATCCCGGCCCCCAGGTTGCTGATCTTGAAAATAGTTTCCAGCCCGGCCGGGCCAACGTGGCGTTTGATCTTTTCCAGATCGTGGCCGATCCCGGCCATCACCTGCCCGCCGTTGCGGCCGGTGCCGCCGTAGCCCAGATAGCGGCCTTCCAGAATGGCAATGTTGGTGATGCCTTTTTCCGCCAGTTCCAGCGCGGTGTTAATGCCAGAAAAGCCACCGCCGATGATCACCACGTCAACGTCCAGATCCTCTTCCAGCGTCGGGAAGCGCAGATCGTATTTCTTAGTCGCCGCGTAGTAGGTTAACGATTCGATTTCATTATTCATTCCTGCACTCCCGTTTACCCATTGCCTTAGCTTGGATTATCAGGAGAGTGAGTACAGGCGGCTATGTCCCTTTAGGGATATTTGCAACAGAATTTTAACATTATGCGCTGCGCCGCAGCGGCGTGGTGAGAAACAGGCTGAACAACTCGGCCTGAGAACCGATCTTCAGCTTGCTATAGATATTCTTGCGGTGATTTTTTACCGTACCCAGGCTGATAAACAGCCTTTCGGCAACCTGCTGCGAGCCGTTACCGCTGAGGATCAGATCGACAATCTCACGCTCACGCGGCGTCAATGCATAACGCGCCTGAGCGGCATTATCTGCCAGCGGAGTTGCAGATACCGGCACGTTAGCGGGCACCACCTCGCTGTGCAGCCGCGCGACGCTTTTCACCAGCGTTAACGCCCCGCGTAGATCTGCCAGACGGGGAGCGCGCACCCCTACCGTTTGCCGCGCAGAACCGAAAAATACCCCCAAGCCACGCTCCGGCGTCAGTTGCAGCAACACACCGGCCTCATCATGCCAGCCGGTTTTACGGTAGAAGTTGCGGTAATAATCTGTCTGATAAAAACCGCACGGAGCCAATTGGCGCAGGGTAAACACCTCCCCATGCCCACTGTCGTTCAGCGCGCGGTAAAAAGGATCCTCAAGATAAGCCCCCTGCTGATAAATCTGGTTTACCGCATCACTATTTTCCTTTTCGGTCTTCATCAAGCAACGTGGTGCCTGACCACGCTCGAAGGCATAAACGATGGCATTATCAAAAGCAAAGAACCCTTCCAGGTAAGCCAGCAGATGAGGATAGAACTGACGGGTCGCCACTGCGTCGATCACCGCTGATAATCTTTCGATCTGAATATCCATGCCGTCCCCGAAATCATTAACAAATTAACATTAAGGTTTTTCCCGATCATAACCGGATGATTTGGGCCATAGGCTATAAAAAGCATTCAACCAGCAAGAATGCAAGGCCGTAATTGTTTACATGTTAATCAAATCACAAGTTCGGCCTCTTGGCTCAAGGCTCGGCCAATGGCAGCAATTAACATATTAACAATTAAGGGTTAGTGCAGTAAAAAGCATTGGTTCACTTCCAAGGGCTGAATTATGCTGTGGTTCCCACGCCGACGTGCAACAAGGAGAGAGCATGACCTTTAGCCCAATGATTGCTAACCGGCAGACCTGGTTCGGCAACGGTAGCATCCAGCAACTGATCCCTCTGTTGCAGGCTGAGCCTCAGGCGACGCTGCTGTTCACCTGCCGCTCATTTATTAATAGTCCCATTTACTCTTCGCTGGCGGATGCGCTGACGCCGTTGCTGGTTGGCAGCGAAGTCATTACTCATGAGGCTTCGCCGCAGGAGATCGACGCCTGGGTGGAACGCTGGCGTGGCAAGGTAAAAAGAGTGGTTGCCATTGGCGGCGGCAGCGTGTTGGATGCCGCCAAAGCCTTTGCTGCAATCATCGAGCACCCATTGCCCACGCGGCGCTACATGGAAAAAATCGGTGACAGCCAAATCAGCGGGGCGACGCTGCCGGTGATCGCCATTCCTACCACCGCGGGTACGGGCAGCGAGGCCACGCAAAACGCCGTGATCACCGACACCCGGCTCAGCAAAGTGAAGGCCTCTTTACGCCACCCTAATTTTGTTCCACAGGTAGCGATCCTCGATCCCGATCTGCTGAAAGGGGCACCTGACAACGTGCTGGTCTACTGCGCCATTGATGCTTTCACGCATTTGCTTGAGTCATATCTGTCCAAAACGGCCAGCAGCATGTCACGCGCCATGTCACTGGCCGGTATCCAGCATTTCCTTAGCGCCTGGCCAATGTTGAAACACAGTGATGAGGCACGGGCGGCAATCATGCAGGCTTCCCATCTGGGTGGCCTGACGCTGAGTATGGCAGGGTTAGGGGTGATCCACGGCATTGCTGGCGAGATTGGCGCATTACGTAATTACCACCACGGCCAGGTATGCGCCCGCCTGCTGTTACCTTTCTTGGAACTGCTCAATGAAAGTGAGCACCCACAGCAGCGGGCCTTGATGGCAGAACTTGCCCGGCGCTTGTTCCCTAAGGAACAGGGCAGCCCAGAGCATTTCCTGATCGACTTCATTACCCGCAATGCCATCGTGCCATTCTGGCAGAACGATTTACCGCTCACCCGGCATGAACTGAACATCCTCTTGGAGAAATCCAACAGCAAAAACGCTTGGGTTACCTATTCAGAACAACAGCGGCAGTTGATGATCGAAGGGGCGTTCCCTATTGAATGATTATATAATCAGATCAATAGAATAGTGAGAGAGCAAACATGAGCATTATCGACTGGATTTTAACCGGCATCGCGGTCGGCCTGATCGTTGGCGCGTTGATCAAAATCTTTGGCAAGAAGAAAGAACAATAAACCATCAGACTCCTCTTCTTTCGGAAGAGGAGTCATTCAAATCCGGCTCAGGCAGTCTAACGCCACCGCCTTGAAGCTATCGAAATTATCACTCCCCAGCAGGCGGCTCATCGAGCGTTCGCGCACAAAGGTGACGAACAGATCGTAAATCGCCATCGCTTCTTCGTAATCACTCTTACTGATCGCCAGCAGGAATATCACATGGGCGATCTCCCCCTCCCCCCAGGCAATGCCTTGCGGAGCCAATAAGGTCACCACCACGGTCTTTTTCGCCAGCAGCCCCAGTGAGTGTGGCAAAGCAATGCCCTCGCCCAGCAGGGTGGAAACGATCGCTTCACGCTCAACCACCGAAGGGTAAAAATCGCTGCCCACGTAATCTTCCCGCTCCAACTGGGTACAGACTTTTTTAAACAGCTGCTCCTGCGTCAGCGGTTCGTTGACGATCATGAAATGACCGGCATCGAAGAATTTTTCCAGCATGTACGGCTTGGTGCGATCCACCAGCACCAGCTTGCCCAGTTGTTCGAGCTGATATTCGGTCGGGAACGGCGACATCACCACCACCGGCTTATTCTTCTCGCTGATACGCGCGTTGGAAATCACAAAATCTTCGTCGATCTGGCCGAGGATCTCGTAATCCCGCAGCGAAACGATGCGCGTCATCACCAGTTGCGGGTACTTGCGGGCAATCTGCGCCTGGATCATGCGTACCGTGGAATTACCGGTATCGCACACCAGCATCACCTGCGGATGGCGCTCGTAGCCGATATTGTAATGCCGCTCCAGGCCGACGCCGATATGCAGCACCAGATAGCCGATTTCGTTCTCACTCAGGGTATAAGGCGTATGTTTACCCCAGCTGGATACCGCCGCCAGCGTCACGTCGTAGGCCATTGGGTAGTGCTGCTTGATGTTGGCCAGCAGCGGATTCGGGATGGTGATCTGGTATTTCACCCTGGTTATCATGGTTTTGATATGGGTGAGCAGATCGGCACGCAGCTGTTTGTCGCCCTGTAGATCGTAGTTATAGTGCGCATTGATGTAGGACAGAATGTAATCCACCAGCGCCTCTTCATCATCGGCATTGATTTCCGTCGGCTGCACTTCCTGCACGCGCCGGGCAGCAATATTCACCCGCAAGTAGGCTTCTTCCGCCGCCGAGATCTCTTTGCCTGCCGCTTTGCGCAGTTCGCTTGCCAACCGGCTGGAGACTTTGCGGACCGCATCATCACCGTCCTCAACCTCAAAATCCGGCAGCGGATAGCCGTCGATAATGCGCCGTAGCGCCACCGCACAGTAAAAAATCAGGTATTGCTCGCCTTCATCCGTCAGCCGGATAGCGTACTGCGAAAACAGCGGATGCAGCAGCCCGGCAAAGGCCACTACCTGCGGCTGATGCAGGATCTCGTTGTTCAACAACGGGTTTTCCGCATCGGCAAGATGCAGCTGAAACAACAGATCGGTCAGGCAGGCGCGGATCGCCATTTCCGACCCGAACAGCTTCATGCCATAACGCGGTTTGGTTTCAATGGTTAACTGGTAATGCGCCAGACGCTCTCTCACCTCAGCCATATCGTTTTGCAAGGTGCCTCGGCTGACAAACCATTCGTCAGCTAAATCTTCCAGCTTCAGGGAAAAGGCTGAGGTCAAAAAACGAATCAACAGATAATGCACCCGTTCCTGCCCACTGCGCGGGGTAGCCTGTTTTCTACGTTCCTGATGCTGCAAGGCGTTGAACAGCGCCGCATCATCCACTTGCAGGCGATAGCCCGCCCCACGGTTATGCACAAACCGCGCACCGTATTTTTCCAGAATGTCATTCAGCGCAGTGATATCCGCACGCACGGTTCGCGTAGACACGGCAAAACGCTTCGCCAGTTCTTCCTGAGGCAAAGTCTCAGACTGCAAAGCATCAAACAGATAAGCCAAACGTGGATAGGGGAAGCGCACCATTCTCTTTCCGTTATTAACGTGCCCGCCCGAACACGCCGGACGGGCCACTGGTTATGGCATAAACACCATTTGCGAAGGGCTGCCCACCGGCGTATAGCCTGCAACAAAGCTGAGTTTACCGCTCTGCTTGTCCACGCTGAAACGAGTGATGTTATCGCTGCGCTGATTCAGTGCGTACAGGTAGCGGCCACTCGGATCCAACGTGATAGTGCGCGGATAATCCCCCCGCGTCCAAACCTCGGCCACCGGTTTCAGTTCGCCATCGCCGCCGACGCTGAACTGCGCAATGCTGTTGTGCAAACGGTTAGCGACGTACAGGTTTTTCCCCTCGGCACTCAATGCCAAGCCAGCAGCAAAGCTGGTGCCCCGATAGTCAGCAGGTAGGCTTGAAACAACCTGAAGCTGCTTCAGCGTGCCGTTCTGGCTGTCGAAACGATAGCTGGTCAGTGTCGATGCCTCTTCGTTGATCAACAGCACCGTTTTGCCGTCTGGATGAAATACAAAGTGGCGCGGCCCGGCACCCGCAGAAGAAGCGCTAATCCATGGCGGATCGTTCGGCGTTAACTTGCCGTTACCGTTATCAAAACGCCACTGGTAGATACGATCCAACCCCAAATCGGTAGAGAACACAAATTTACCGCTCGGATCGCTGGCAATCATATGCGCGTGCGGGCCGTTGTGATCGCTGATGGCAAAACTGCCCTCCACCGCGCCTGCGGGTTTAGCCGCACCCGCCGGGCCTGCGCCCTGCTGCACCGAACTGGCCTCACCCAATTTGCCCTCAGCGTCTAGCGGAAAGGCCGCCACGCTGCCGCTGACATAGTTAGCCACCAGCAAATGCCGCCCGTCTGGCAGCAGAGAAAGGTAAACCGGCCCAGCGCCCTGCGAATCCACCTGATTAAGCGGCGTCAGGCTGCCGTCTTGCGGGTTGATGCGATAAGCGACAATGCCGCCGTGCTGAGTGCCGTTAAAATCCGCCACTTCGCTGGCCACGTAGAGCGTTTGCCCTTTGGCATCCACCACCAGTTGCGCCGGATTCGGCAGCTTGCTGACCAACGTTTTGTCGCTCAGCGCACCGCTTTTCGCGTCTACCCGCACCCGGTAAACGCCCTCACCGTTAGGATTATAGGTGCCAATATAGGCAAAATGTGACGATGGGGATTTCATTACATCCTCAGCATGCAGTGCCGGGCTGGCAACCGCCAGCAGCGCCAGGGATAGCGTTGTGATTCGTAAAGAGTTTCGCATAGTTATCCTTTTTAACAGAGAAAGGGGCGCACGATCTCCCCAGCGTCCGTGACCTAGCCCACCAACTTCTTGGTCATCGCCAGCAGGGTTTTCACATCCCGCGGGCGGGTATTGCCGCTGGCGGAATCAATGATGGAACTGTAAATGTGCGGGATCACCTGCTTTACACCAGCAACCAGCGCGATCTCCATAATGGCTTCGTAGTTTTCCAGATCGATCCCCCCGGTTGGCTCCAGCAAGAAGTCATGCTCGGCACAGGCCTGCGCCACATACTGGAATTCTTCTTTATGCTTCAGGCCGCCCATCGGGAAATACTTGATCGAGCTGCCGCCCATGTCTTTCAGCAAAGCAATCGCCGTTTCTACCGGCACGATGCCGTCTGCTGCCTGCGCGCTCAGCGGCCCGGTGGAGATTTTCACAAAACCCACGCGGCCGGTCGGGGATACCAGGCCGTTGACCACGGTTTCGCTCTGCCCCAGCAGCGCACGGCTGGCACCAACGCCGGTAAACACCTGATTCACATGCTGTGGCTGCACCTGCTTGGCGATCAGGCTGACCATATTTGACTGTTTCGGATCGCCTGCGCCCAGCCCGATGGAAAGCGCGTTTTCGATCAAACGGGCATAGCGCACCATATCCGTTACCGCGCTGTCCACATCCAGGTAATTTTTGGACAGCACGCCCACCAGCACATGCCCTTGGGCCGCATCATAAATTTCCTGCGCGTTGCTTTTCGAACCGGCCAACACGTTCAGACACACGCGGTCTTTATAGTAATTCGGCTTCAGCTTCATGCTTATTGCTCCGTAAACAAGTTTTTAATACAGGTGAAGACGGTCATCAGCTGTTGCTCGTTGACGCTGCGAACATCCACTTCGATCTTGCCTTCGTTGGCTTTGTAGCCACGGAAATAGATAGCGATATCACCGGTTTTCAGCCGCTGCACGATATCGACGGTCGACATCCCCAGCACCGCTTCATCAAAGGTGATTTCAGCCCTGGCGATATCGCGCCCTGCGCTGTCCCACACGGTTTTGGCGCTGACGCCGTTCAGGGTATTGAGATGGGTGATAAACGGCGTCATACGCTCTACCATCTGCGCACCGCTGGTTTTCTCCAGAGTCAGATAGCTTTCAATCGCCTGCGTCAGGCCCAGAATGCCCTCTTTGCCGACTTTCATCGCCCGGCCAATACCGTTGGACTGCTGCTTTACCCAGGCAACGTACTGTTTTTTGCCGATCACCAACCCGCTGGTTGGCCCTTCGATCGCCTTGGCACCGCTGTAGATCACCAAATCAGCGCCCATCTGGTAGTAGCACATCAGATCTTCTTCGGCCGCCGCATCGACGATCAGCGGCAGGTTGTGCTTACGCGCCACCACAGCAGCCTGCTCAACGGAGAGAATGCTTTTCTGCACGCAGTGATGGGATTTGACGTACAAGATGGCCGCCGTTTGCGGCGTGATGCAGGCTTCGATCTGCTCGGGGGAACATTCGTTGGCATAGCCCGCTTCCACCACTTTGCCGCCGCCGAGGGCGATCATGGTGTCAACCGGCGCACCAAAGTTAACGTTATGGCCCCGTGGCAACACGATCTCACGCGGTTCATTCACCGTTGCCGAGTGCAGGTTGACCAGCAGGTTAGCGTTATCTTTGACGATCACCGCCGCCACCGACTGAGCGATACCGGCAGAAGCACAGGAAACAATCACCGCATCTTCCACGTTCAGCAGGCCAGCAATATAAGCGCCGGTTTTGTTAACCAGATCTTTGATTTCAAAGTAATGGTTCAGGCCGTAATCCACGGCGTCAATCACCTCCTGGCGCGGCGTGGAAACGCCAAGAATGGTCATGCGACCCGAAGTATTGATCACCTGTTTTAAATTATATTTTTCATAGACTGAAGACATCGACGGCTTTCCCTTCATCGGTTAATAGGATTTCCCCGGCCACCACGGTGGCCAGCGGCACCAGCAACTGCTCACCGTTGACCGATTCCCCTTCGGAATCGGCGAACACCTGTGGCGCGGTGCGAAGCTCAAAAATAGTCAGGTCGGCATCTAAGCCCGGCTGTAAACGCCCTTTGGTGGTCAGGCGCAGCGCCGCAGCGGCGTTTGCCGTGACGCAATCAATCACCTGCGGTAACGAAAGCCCGACGGTGAAGAATTTGGACATCACCGCCGCCAGGCTATAGACCGGGCCGCTGATGCGGTTACGGCAATAAATATCGGAACTGATGGTGTGCGGCAAAATGCCCAGCGCAATCGCCTGTCTGGCGACTTCAAAACTGAAGCTGGCCGTGCCGTGGCCCACATCCAGCAAGACCCCGCGTTTCAACGCACGCTGGATCGACTCACGCAGCGTACCGGCTGGGGTCAGGATGCGATTCGGCTTACCGTTATAGCAGTGGGTAATGATGTCGCCCTGGGTCAGCAGATCGGCAATCTCGTCCAGATCCGGCGGGTTATTACCGATATGCACCATCAGCGGCAGTTGATGGTTTTCCTGCTGGATCTCTTTCGCCAGCACCAGCGGTTGGGTGCCGTTCTGGCCCACCACGCTGCTGCTCATGCGCGCTTTGATGCCGATGATAAAACCCGGCTTGCCGTCGATGGCTTGTTTGACTGCCTGTTTATTGATATCGGCCATATCCGCCAGTTCATTCTGCCGCAGCAGGCCGATACGCGAGATATTCAGGAAGGCAAAAACGTTGGTTTTGGCACTGCGCGTCAGGGCGTAGAACTCATCGATATCGTCAGTGCCGGTGCTGCCTGCATCCACCACCGAGGTGACACCGCTGGCAATGCCAACCCGATCCGGCTCATCATGGTAGATCGGCGAAGAGGGGTAGCAGTGTACGTGCGAGTCGATCCAGCCCGCACTCAGATAATAATTCCCCGCCAGATCCCGTTGCTGATGCGCGCTGGCGTCTGCGGCCACCTGCCCCACGGCGGCAATTTTGCCGTCTTGGACGGCCACATCGGCCAGAGTGCCGTCCACCAGCCTCGCGCGGCGGATGATTAGGTCATACATACTTGACCACTCCTTTCAGCGGGTACGCAGAGCGCGTACCCGTACCACGTTAAGCAATCGCCACCGGGAAAA
The DNA here is from genome assembly GCF_055790845.1 of Serratia sp. YWN4. NCBI lineage: Bacteria > Pseudomonadati > Pseudomonadota > Gammaproteobacteria > Enterobacterales > Yersiniaceae > Serratia > Serratia sp. YWN4. Next base: position 580,036 of record NZ_CM147696.1, on the reverse strand, counting down.
TTGCCCCTAAGAGCATCGCCCCCAAAATAGCGCCACCGGTAATCGGCTTGCCCCAGATGTAGAACAGCAGTGCGCCCAGCAGGGAACCAACGCCGATCGGAATCGAAGCGGCGATAGCAGACAGGATGATCAACGGCCCCAGGAAACGCCCGGAGGAGTTACCTGCACCCATCATCACGTCTGCACCGTAGGTGGAGTTGCTCTGGTTGATGGTGAATTTACGCGCCAGAATAATCAGGTAACCAATCGCCAGACCAACCACCAGGCCGGTGACCAGCGAAGCGGCAAAGTTAGCCACCGGGAAGATGATCCCGGCACCCAGCAACAGCGCCGGAACGCCAAGGCCAACCCCGGTCTGGATCGCCCCGCCGATATCCAGGATCCCCACCAGCGAACCTTCGATGATGCGGGCGAACAGGAAGCTGGCACCGAACGCCGCCACCGCGCCATACACCCCGGTATCCATCCCGGCACGCAGCATGGAGACAAAGGCCACTTCGTTAAACGCGCCAATGCCGTACAGGTAATACATGTGCGTCCCGGCAAACACGCCGGACGACAGCAGGCCAACAAAAATCGGGAACGACCAGTCGGCGTACCAGAAGCCTTTTTGAGTTTGAGTTTCCATCATTCAGCTCCTTATTTACCGCTCAGGGTGTTATGGATGGCATCCAACCAGCCTGGCACGCCAAGGCTAAAGGATTCGAGGAGTTTCATATCAAAGCCGCGGAAGAAGCCGCTCATCACGAACAGCAGCACGATCACCGCCATCATGATCTTGGTGACTTTGTTCCAGCCGCTCTCTTCTACGCCTTTGCCGATCAGGATCCCCAGTACCAACCCCGGTACGGCGTTACCCATAATCAGCTGCGCCAGGCCGCCAAAGATGGTGCCCCAGAAACCGGAACGCTTACCGGCTTCAATCGCTGCCAGCCAGAAGATCACCGGCATCACCGTGTTCACCAGCAGGTTGGCCGCCGGTACCAGCACTTTGATCGCCGTTACCTGCAAGGCCGCAGGCACTGCCGACGCGGTGGTGTTGAGGAAGGTGACCACAAGAATGCCGATAATGCCGCAGGCGATCGCCATTTTTTTCGGATCGTGCAGCGTTTCGGCCACGTTACGGTTCTTGATCATCAAGGCCGCAGCGCCCCAGTTAGGGATAATGCGGTGGTCAACGTCCTGCGTGAAGGCACCCGCCGCCACGGAAGACGCCCAGGCGTTGAAGAAGAAGCCCAGACCAAATGAGAAGTGAGAAGCCGGATCGCCTTCGCAGGAATTCAGCTCACCCAAGGTGCGGAAAGCACCCATACCCTGTGTCGTCGGGGCGTGGAACATACGTGCGGCACCGGCACCTACGCCGACACCTACCAGCCCGCCGATAATAATCGACTTAAATAAGATGATTAAAAACATTCACATCCCCTTTTTATGCTATATCCCGTTGCTTTCACATTGTCAGTAGCCAATAACGCAACCGCTTGAGAAAGGGTGGGTATAACGTTTTATTTCGTGGTGAAGATCACCTTTTCGGTATTGATGATCGTCACGTTCACGGTTATTTCCAAAGAGACGGCATAACTTTTTCTTTCACGCGGCAGAAAGAAGAATAGAAATTTCTCTTTGGTGGTTTTCTCTTCTGCTTTTAATACTTTGACGTCCTGTGGCTCAATGCGCAGCAGAATATTACTGGTGGACTTTAATATTGCGCCCTGCACATTCGCCAAAGCGGAAGCGAAGGCTTTCGCTTTGCTGTCGCCTTTACCTTCCACGTTTACCGAGGTGGTATATTGTTCTTTCATTACGCGTTGCCGTATTTTTTGATATAGGCTTCCACCAGCCGCTGGCCCAACTCCTCTTTATCCATAAAGCCGAAGCCTAATACGTTGTAACCTTCATTAATCGCCGTTACGCCTTCTTCTACAGAGCGCATACCGTATTTGGCTTTATAGCCATGTTTGGTTTGCGCCGTAATGGCACCGGCACCGCCGCTGCCGCAGAAGGAAATGCCCAACTGTGCGTTTTCCGCTTTCATCACGTCGCCCAGTTTCATATCTGCCGCTACGCCTGGGATAACAATGGCTTTTGCGCCTGCACTTTCAATGCCCAAGCCGACTTTCTGGCCCTTGCCCAAACGATCGCCAATCACTACGGTAATTTGACCCATGGTATTCTCTCCTGATTGAATTAAATCCAGCAAAACCTATTGGTTATTATCTTTAGCTACTTCAAAATGCACGGAAAGTAAATAAGCCTCCTCAATAGGTAACGTGGCAAATTTATCCACTACCCGCTCTGCCATTTGCATTGATTCGGCAGAGATTTCGTCAAACAGTGATTTATCCACTTCCGGCAAAGGCTCACCGGTAATCGAGCGCAATACCATGGCGCGAATATGTGACTCCAGCATTTGCTGTTGCACCGCATTGGTAAAAATATTCTCTGCACCCAACATGGCGGTGATATCTGCCAGCACCTGGGTGGTGATGGTTGCCGCCCTGCTGATATCCGCCTGTTCCATTTCATTTACCGAAGCAGTTTCTTCATTCACTTTTCAGTCACCCCTGGTTTCGGACATTAATCTGTTAATCGTAAAGCGCATCATCAATACCATTCACTTTATCGGATGCCCTTACCCTAACCTTAAGAACATTTCGTGTGTAGCCTGTTTTTTTCCAGTTCAAACTGGAAATTGCGTGACGCTTAGGGATCCATTTCGCAAAACGTGGTTTTGGCCAATAAGTTAATGAGATTACAAAAAGATAGCGCAACCGTTTGTTTACAGTGGGCGAAAACGCGGCAAAAAACTTCGTGATCGGGATCTCTTCCTTTTCTATGCTTAACCGCCTACTATCAGTAGGACAAGTCGACATTTCTTACACCCCCGCTCCAAACGGCGCGGGGGTGTTGCTTTGTGTTGTTTTTCCGAATTTATGGGCGCAGAAAGGGTGCCTTTTGATTTGACTGGAGAGTGGAATGACCAAACCAACCATTACCATTAATGAGCTGGATGCGGAACGCCTGGATGCACTGCTGGCACAGCCTGCCTTTGCCAACACTGACGTCGCAACCATGCTGAATGCCGAACTGGATCGCGCTGACATCGTGCCGCCATCACAGATCCCGGCCAATGTCGTCACCATGAACAGCCGCGTGCGTTTCCGCGATCTGCACACCGCAGAAGAACATGTGCGCACGCTGGTGTATCCGGCTTCGCTCAAAGACAGCAACGAACAGCTTTCCGTGATGGCACCGCTGGGTGCAGCGCTGCTGGGTATGCACGTTGGCAAACAGATCAACTGGCAGTTACCGAATGGCGAAGAAGCGCGGATTGAAGTGCTGGAGCTGCTGTATCAGCCGGAAGCCGCGGGTGAATATCACCGCTGATGGCTTATGACTGGAAGGCGGGGCGGAGCTAAACGGGCGGTTGGAAACATCTCCGCCCGCAACGGGCAGTTAGCGGAACTTCTTATGATTGGTATCGCGGGTTTGCTTGAAATCCTGCGCGACTTTACGCGCCTCTTCCAGTTTGCCCTGATTCGCCAACGCCAATGACTGGTCGATCTGCCCGATCAGCGTGGTCATACCGTGACGGAAATCTTTCATCTCGGCGCTGTCAGGCGCTTTACTCTCCAGCTTCGGTGGCGTGCCTTGCTCTGCGCTTACCGCGGCAGCACGCATATTCTGCAAACTCAGCTTGAACGTATCAACAGAATCGGTTTTCAATACGGTTTTGTAATTGCTGGCGATAGTATCCATATCATTGGCCAGATCGGCCGCCATCAACGTCGAACTCGCACCTAGCAGCGTCAACGCGGCTAATACTTTCCATGTTTTTTTCATGCTCACCTTCCAGTTATTGTTTTATTTAACCCATAGATAACATAGGCGAAGAACGATAAATTCGAAAGTAATAGCCCGGTGAACTCACAAATGATTTCAGACAGGTAACCTCTACGGCATCTTTTTACCCCGTGAGATGCCCTGAATGACAACATAGTGCTATAACCCCAGGAAAAAATCCGGCGTTTTGTGGCATCAGGGGTGTTTATCGCACTGAGCAACCTTTCTCCACGCGGGCCGATGCGGGAAAACGGAAACAAGGTAGGGGGCGGTATGTTATCAATTAAACACGCTATGGCATGTGACGTAATTCTACTCGCAGAAATAGGATTAACTGCCTGGCAAAAAGGCTTAATGCCACATGTTCCTCCTCGGGTAAGGGAAAAATTTTTAAGGGATAATCCATTCCTACCCTTCTTAAACACCTTGGGTTCACGTGTTTTAGTCGGGTGCATTGATAACAGTCCAGTAGGATTTGGAGCTTGCGAGGGCTGTGACGATACAATAAGTGATATCTGGGTGGCTCCTGCCTTTGAAGGTATGGGTGTAGGTTCCGCGATTATTAATGCACTTGAAAAGGAAATCATGGATCGAGGTTACAGTCATGCTCACATCCAGGTCGCGGCTGCTAACGAGCGAGCCCACGCGCTTTACCTGCATCTAGGCTATAGAGAGATGTGGAGAAGAACAGAGTTCGACGTTATTTTGGATATCAACCTGGAAAAAGTCGGCCTGACGAAACAACTAAAATATTCATCACAAAAAAACCGGCCACTGCGAGGCGGATTCGGTGCGGTGGGGCAGCCCTGAAACCGTTGGCCCAGGCACTGCATCAGGAGCTATTGCAACACCCGATCCTGCAGACCGATGCCCCCCCGCTGTCCATCCTCGCCCCCGGCAAGGGCAAAACCTAACGCGGTAACCCTTGCCGTTGCTGCCAACCCTGCCATTGCATAACGTTGGCCACTGCTGAATCAGTTGAAAGGCACGATTACTGACCGGCAATCTTCATTTCCGGCAACAGAACGGAACCGCATTGAATATTACTGCGAGTCTCAATATCGCTGCCGATGCTGACAATATTACGCAGCATATCTTTCAGGTTACCGGCAATGGTGATCTCACTGACTGGATACTGGATCTCACCGTTTTCAACCCAAAAACCGGAAGCACCGCGCGAGTAGTCACCGGTAATGCCGCTGACACCCTGCCCCATCAGTTCGGTCACCACCAGGCCGGTGCCCAATTGCTTGAGCATCGCGGCAAAATCGTTACCCTGCCCGGCAATACGCCAGTTGTGGATACCGCCCGCATGCCCGGTGCTGTGCATACCCAGCTTGCGCGCCGCGTAGCTGGTCAGCAGCCAGGTTTGCAATACGCCGTCTTTGACAATATCACGGCGTTCGGTACGTACCCCTTCACTGTCGAACGGCGTGGAGGCCAAGCCCTTCAGCAGATGCGGATGTTCTTCAATAGTCATCCATTCCGGCAGGATCTGTTTGCCCAGTGAATCCAACAGGAAGGTGGATTTGCGATAAACGCTGCTGCCGCTGATGGCCCCTACCAAATGGCCAAACAGCCCGGTTGCCACTTCAGAAGCAAATAAAACCGGTGCCTTCATGGTGGCAAGCTTGCGCGGCGAAAGGCGCGCCAGCGTGCGGCGAGCACACTCCTGGCCAACCCACTCGGGGCTTGCCATATCCTCTATAGCACGGCCAATGGTATAGGCGTAATCACGCTCCATATCACCGTTGTGCTCGGCAATGACGCTGCTGGAGAGGGAATGACGGCTGGAACAATAGCTTTGCAGCATGCCGTGGCTGTTACCGAACACCTTAATGCCGTAATGGCTGTTGAAACTGCCGCCTTCGGTATTGGTAATGCGTTTATCTGCCGCCAGCGCGACCTGCTCAGCGCGCGCCGCCAGCTCAATCCCGCGTTCGGCATCCAGTTCAGCCGGGTGGAACAGATCGAGATCCGGTGCCTCAAACGCCAATAGATCTTTTTCTGCCGGGCCAGCATGAGGATCTGGCGAGGTATAGCGGGCAATATCCAGCGCCGCCTGCACGGTGCGGGAAATAGCATCCGGGCTCAGATCGGTGGAAGAGGCGCTGCCTTTACGCTGTTGGTAATAAACGGTGATGCCCAACGCCCCGTCGCTGTTGAACTCGACGTTTTCCACCTCGCCGAAGCGGGTGCTGACGCTGATACCGGTGGTTTTGGTCACGGCAACTTCTGCCGCATCGGAACCGGCACGCGCCAGTTCCAAAGCCTGTGAAACGGCTTGTTCCAGCGCCTTGCGCTGTTCTGCAACTTGAGTGACTACTTTCATCAATCTGCCATAATTAATCAGGAAATCGCTGAGAAAAGTGCCGTGTCGGCGCAATGCCCGTCAGTTAAGCAGAAAAGTGCATCATCGGCGCAATGCTAACAGCGGCGCCCCCTCTCCCTGTGGGAGAGGGCCGGGGTGAGGGGCTGTAGTCCGGTGATCTTCCCCTCACCCTAACCCTCTCCCCAAGGAGAGGGAATTGGTTAGTCTTAACTGACCTGCATCACGTATCGGCGTGATTTTGCGCGGTATAACGCGCCAGAATAATTTCAGGCTGTACCCACCCGCAGCAGCGCAGAATACCGCCTAATCTGTATTTGAGTCTAACAGGAACTGTGTTGAATTTCGCATAAAGCCAGCAACCTGTTAGGATTAGCCTCTTTTTGACGGAGCCTACCATGAACAAACAGCCTGAAGACTGGCTCGACGATGTCCCTGAGAACGAAAATGAGGACGATGACGAGATTATCTGGGTCAGTAAAAGTGAAATTAAGCGTGATGCTGAAGCGCTGAAAGACTTGGGGACCGAGTTGGTCGAACTGGGTAAAAATGCGCTGGAACGCATTCCGCTGGATGACGATCTGCGTGCCGCCATCGAACTGGCGCAGAAGATCAAAAAAGAAGGCCGCCGCCGCCAGATCCAACTGATCGGCAAAATGCTGCGCGCGCGCGATGTTGAGCCGATTCAGACCGCGCTCGATAAGCTGAAAAACCGCCATAACCAACAGGTATCACTGTTCCACAAGCTGGAGGCGCTGCGCGATCGCCTGGTGGCAGAAGGTGATGATGCGATCCCGTCCGTGCTGGAACTCTATCCAGAGGCCGATCGCCAGCAGTTGCGCGCGCTGGTGCGTAACGCGCAAAAAGAGCAGGCCGCTAACAAGCCGCCGAAATCGTTCCGCCAAATCTTCCAGTACCTGCGCGATCTGGCCGAGGCGCAACAGTGATCGCCAGCAGCATCACTGTGGGATGAACCCCGTTCATCCCCGGTGATGCACCGCTGCACCGCTGGCTTCACGGATATTGAACCGCAGGTCACCCTCCAACTCTTCCTCCGCCTCTTCAAACAGCAGAATAATGGCACCAAAACGGCGTTTGCGGCGGGCGTTGAGATGGGTAAATTCAATCTCGATCGGCAAGCTGATGTCACCGGTCACTACATCCCACAGCGCGTCCAGATTGGCACCAAATCCTTCACCCAACGCGAACTTATCAGCAAATTGCTGATAGAACGCCGGTAGATCGGGTATCTGGTTAAAATCGAACTCTATTTTCCCCATCAACTCACTCCATCCGCATGAAGTTTTTATAGTGGTCACGCGTGACAAAAATCAGACCGTCGCTGGAATACAGCAGGCGATCGGCCCCGCGTCGGCCGCATTGGTAATTGACATCCGCCTCGCGCCATACCCGGTTATTGGCCACCGGTAAACGCCCTTCACGGTTGGAGAAACGATCGCCGCCGATCGCCTTACCCGGCAAGGCCAGACACAGGTTGCCGTCAGCCGCATCCCAACCCTGCTCGCGCGCCTGTTTTTTCGTCAGGTAATAATCCGGTAGCCGTTGATGCTGTTGCAGATAACGGGCAACGCGTTTGGGTTCCGTCAGTTTATCGATACTCTCAGCGGCAGCAGTGGCCGCAGGCACAGGGGCGATCACCCGGTCAGTATCATTACCGCGCAGCGCGCTGAAACCGGCGACCACAATGGCGATCAGCATCGCCACAAGGGTACGTTTATTCATATTTTCCCTGAATAAGGCGAATGCCTCATGATGGCTAAATTTATAGCAAAAAATAATGAATCGAAGATGACTTATATGTAACGTTTTTACCTTCAGAAGCACTATGACTATCAATCATGCCACTTTCCCGCGCCGCTGACACGCGGAACACGCCCCGATTTTCAGCGTAAAAATGCTCAATCGATCAAAGCGTGGCGATAGAGATGCAGCATATCCGCCAGACGTTTGACCGGCCCGGTCACACTGAGTGGCGCGCTGTTATCCACCAGTTTCTGCTGGTATTCGTTCATCTCTTTCAGCAGCCGATCGTAGTAATAAGCACGTTTTCCATCGCTCTTGGCTGACACCACGTGATCGGCGGTATTGCGGATCTGCTTATGGAACACCGACAACTCTTCCTTGGCCGGGATCTCGGTCATCTGCATACGCTGGTGAGCGATAATCAGGTTAAGCCCCAGGCGGTATTTGGCGATATCGTTCGGGAACATCATCAGCAACTGGTTCAAGCGCTGATACAGCGCGGGCAGGTGGTTTTCGCGCCGCCGCGCCGCCTGAGTGGTCAACGCCGACACGGCGCTGCTGACCAGTTGATTCATCAACGTGCGGCCGGTGCGCTCGCGCGAGGTATCACGGATCAGGAACAGCACGATCATCGCAACAAAGCAGCCGATAATCTGGCCGATGGCGCTGTCGATAAAAGTCGTCACCGAGAAATGCATCGGATTGCTCAACACGATGATATTAATGGTGCTTGATAGCGTTCCCAGCGAGCCCAAGCGGCGCTTCTGCACTTCAATACCGGTGAAAAACGCCAGCGTGCCCAAGCTCAGGCACAGCAGGAATATGCTTTGCTGGGTCTGTGGCAAGATAAACATATAGAACAGCGCCCCCATCGGAAAGGCGATCAGCACCCCCACCAGGAAATCAAACGCCATCATTTTCGGGTTCGGCGTACGCATCGCCAAGGCGGTTACGATGGCGATCATCATCATACAGCCGCTGCCGGAGGTCCAACCGGTCCACAGCCAGAACAAACAGCCAATCGAGGTAGCGGCCCAAGCACGCAGGCCGTTAATCAACGCATGATGACCTTCTGCCGAAGGAGTTTTCACCACCACCTCATTGGCAAGCACATCGTTTTCAACGGCGTTGATGCCGCTGTTGGTATGCACCCCTTTCGCCACCAGCAGGTAACGCGTCGCCGTGCCTACCCAGGAACTGACCGTGAGCAGGGTTTGATCGGTCGGGTTGATAGCCAACATCTGGCGCACCACTTTCAGGTGCTTATGCACTTCCTGCGGCGTTTCAGCGGGCCTCAGCAGCAGTTCGCGAATGTTTTCCTGCACCGCATTGGGGTAATTCAGCAGGATCAGGTAGGTTTCACAGGCTTGAGTAATCAGCGTCAGTGAAAGAGTATGCAGCACGCGCACCCGGCGGTTTACCCGCTGCCAACGTGAAGATTCCAGCATCAGGTTGCTGCGCATTCCGTTCAAGGTGGTGGTGCTTTTCACCAGATCGCTCCAGGCACGATCGATATCTTCTTTCTCTGCATTGTTGATGCACATCTGCATCAGCCGGTATTGCCCCACCAGCAGTTGATCTACGACACGATCGATATCCTGTTTGATCGAACGCGGCGAAAACAGCAGATCGGCCAACACCGCGCTGAGAATGCCGAGCACGATCTCGCTACAGCGTTCGAGGGCGAACTGCGGTGCCTGCATCAGCGCAGAGGTGCTGCTGGCCGAGGTGACGATAATAATCAGCGCCGTGTAGCCTGCCAGCCCCCAGGCATAGGAGTTCTCAACTCTGACCAGTGACGAAATCCAGGTGCACACTCCAAGCCAGATGCAGCACAGCATCAGCATCACGACGGGCGCGCGCGCGCAGGTGACAATAATCACCAGGCCGACAAAACAGCCCACAAAGGTGCCGATAATGCGCAGCCAGGCGCGATAACGGATGGCACCGGAAAAGGGTTCACCCCCGGCGGCAAAGGCAGGCCCGGCCACGACGATCGCCGCCGTCAGCACCGACCAGCGCGGGGTTTCCAGATTGAGGTGAAAACCGACAAACAGGGCGAAAACAATCGCAAAGCTGAGTTTGCAGGCAAATCTCAGGCGAATAAAGGTTGGGCTCGTCATTAACCAAACTCACGTAACCGGTGCATCAGCCGGATAAACGGCGAACCGTTGTCGTCGCTGCGGCCATTTTTGCCGGTAATCACCACGGTGGCAGTGGTTCCCGCCGGGTAGGGATGCTGCTGATCCTTCTCATCCAGCACAATTTTCACCGGCACGCGCTGCGCCAGGCGCACCCATTCCAGGTTACTGTCGATCGACGCCAATCCCTTACTGTTAACCGTGCTGCTGCTGTTATTGACCGCCGCCGCCAGGCTGTCGACGGTGCCATGCATAATGCGGTTGCTGCCCAACGGGGTGATTTCCACCCGATCGCCTTGCTGCAGGCCGTTCAGTTTGGTTTCTTCCAGATAGGCCAGAATGTAGAAGGTGTTTTTCTTCACCAGTGCCACGGCGGTGGAACCACGGGTGATAAATTCCCCGGCGTGCACGTTCAGGTTGGTCACCCAACCATCGGCGGGCGCACGAACCGTGGTGCGATCGAGATCCAACTGCGCCAGATCGCGGGCGGCAATCGCCTTGGCCAACTGGTGCTGCACGGTTTGCAATGAGTTGCTCGACTGCTCGATCTCTTCCTGCGACATCGCCTGGATACCCAAACGCACGCGGCGGCCAGCCTCACGTTTCTTCTCTTCGGCCAGCGCCTGATAATAGGCGACATCGGCATTGGCTTGCGCCAGCGCCTGCTGGTAGCGTGGCCGATCGATCACAAACAGGATCTGGCCCTTCTTCACCAGTTGGTTGTCCGTAACCGGTATCTCGGTCAACAGACCGCTGACGTCTGGGGCGATCGCCACCACGTCGGCGGTGAATTTGGCATCACGCGTCCACGGCGATTCGGTGTAAAACGACCAGGACTTAAACACCGCAATGGCGGCCAGCACGACAACAATCAACGTGATCGCGATTCGGGTTATTTGTATTGAAAAAGTTTTCACAGCCACCTCAAACAAAAAGACATGAAACCAGATAAAACAAGCAGCAATACAGCGCAGTATTGAACAGCGCGGGATGCCAGACAAAATCGTAAATCCCGGTCGGCAGCAGTAGGCGGCGCATGACAAAAAACAGCACCAACGACGCCAACAGCTCAAAAAACACCGGCGGGAACGACATCCCAAAAATGACCATAACCGGAAGCAAACTCATCACTTTTTCCTTAATTGCTTACTGCACCGGGGTTTCACATTCTATTTACATTTTGGCCAACGGATGCCAAACGTCGCACCTAGACGGTTGCCAGGTCACGAACCTGAAAAAGGGTTAGACTACGAACATAGACTCATGAAAGGGAATGCATGGCAGACGGCAGTATGCTGCAACATTGCTGACCACGCTCAAGCGCTCAGAAGGATACACCCGACCACATTATATTAGCCTGCTTACTATAAACTCATCTACAATATGTGATCTAAATCACTTTTAAGCCAGAGTGAACAATGGAAAGACTAAAACGGATGTCGGTGTTCGCCAAAGTTATTGAATGTGGGTCGTTTACTGCGGCAGCACGCCAGCTTGGTATGAGCGTTTCGTCCATCAGCCAGACAGTCTCCAAGCTGGAAAATGAATTGCAGGTAAAGCTGCTCAACCGCAGCACGCGCAGTATCGGCCTGACCGAAGCGGGCAAAATCTACTACCAGGGTTGCCGCCGGATGTTGCAGGAGGCCACCGAAGTGCATGAACAGCTTTATGCACTGAACAATACCCCAACCGGCACCCTGCGCATCGGCAGTTCCTCCACCATGGCGCAAAACGTGCTGGCCACCATGACCGCCGAAATGTTGCAAGAATACCCAGGCTTAACGGTGAATCTGGTTACCGGTATCCCAGCTCCCGATCTGATTGCCGACGGCTTGGATCTGGTGATCCGCACCGGCGCGTTGCAGGATTCCAGCCTGTTCTCCAAACAGTTGGGTTCCATGCCGATGGTGGTCTGCGCCGCCAAAAGCTACCTCGGCCAACACGGCACGCCGCAAAAACCGAGCGATATGGTGAATTTCTCCTGGCTGGAATACAGCGTGCGGCCAGACAGCCAATTCGAACTGATGGCCCCAGAAGGCATCAGTTCGCGGATTTCCCCACAGGGGCGCTTCGTGACCAATGATTCACAAACCATGGTCCGCTGGCTGAACGCCGGAGCGGGCATCGCTTATGTCCCATTAATGTGGGTGATCGAAGAAATCAAACGCGGTGAGATCGAAATTCTGTTCAAGCGCTACCACTCCGAGCCCCGCCCGGTGTACGCCCTGTACACCGAGAAGGACAAGCTGCCGCTGAAGGTGCAGGTGTGCATTAATTACCTGACGGAATACTTTAAACGTGTGGCGGCGGTCTATCAGGGTTATCGCTGACCTAATATTTTAGCTACTAGTGAATCGATTAATGGCAGAGCAGCTATCTATTTATTACCCTTTTAATTAACTCAAAAAACTATCACGTAATTAAATTAAAGAATATTCCACCAAACGCCCACCAGGCTGGATTTTGCCGCGCTTGCCTCCGCCCCGGCGGGTGTGATTAATTATTTCAGGCAAGGTAATTTATGCTGCTCTGGCAGATTGAAACTCACGCCTCTCATAAGAAAAACTCAGGACAACATTACAGGAATCACCATGGAAAAAATCCCTCGCACGCACGTGGTTTATGCCATGTCGCGTGATAACGCCCCTGTGGCAAAAATTGCCAGCGGCAGCGACGTTTGCTTTGAAACCTGCGACTGTTTCGAAGATCAGATAGCCTCTGAGCAGGCCGCATTTACCGAACTGGACTGGAACCGCATCAACCCGGCCACCGGACCGGTCTATGTGCAGGACGCGCTGCCGGGCGACGTGCTGCGGGTAGAGATCAAACGCATCACACCACGCAGCCACCAGGCGGTGATGGTGACCGCACCGGGCTTGGGTGTGATCGGCGATGAACTGCAACAGCCACAGATCCGCACCGTGCCGCTGGAAGAGGGTTTTGCCCTGCTGCCGGGCGGCGTGCGCTGGCCCCTCAAGCCGATGATTGGCGTGATTGGCGTGGCACCGGCGGGTGACGCCGTGCCATGCGGCACACCAGATGCGCACGGCGGCAATATGGACTGCAAAATCATCACCGAAGGCTGCACGCTGTGGCTGCCGGTCAACGTGGAAGGCGCGCTGTTTGCGCTCGGCGATCTGCATGCCGCCATGGGCGATGGTGAAGTCTCGGTATGCGGCTTGGAGATCCCCGGTGAAGTGGTGGTGAATCTGACCGTGGTGAAAAATCGCCCGCTGCCTACGCCGATGATCAGCACCGCAGACGCACTGTACACGCTGGCTTCCGCCAAAACGCTGGATGAGGCCGCCCAACTGGCGACCCGCAACATGGCGCACTTTGTTGCCGATCACAGCGCAGTGACGCTGGCCGACGCCATCAACCTGATGAGCATCACCGGCGATTTGCAGATCTGCCAGGTGGTTGATCCGCTGAAAACCTGCCGCTTCGCTCTGCCACGCAGCGTTGCCGCTCAGTTAAACATTCAGCTGGATTAAGGAGCCAAAACAATGTCTGTTGAACAATTTGGCTATAAGCAGGAGCTGCATCGCACCCTCACCCTGAAAGATCTGGTGATTTACGGCATGATCTTTATGGTGCCGATCGCACCGTTTGGCGTCTTTGGCTATGTCTGGGAAGGCTCGCAGGGCATGGTCGCCTTAGCCTACCTGATCGGCATGGTGGCGATGTTCTTCACCGCGATGAGCTACTGGTCCATGTCACGCGCGTTCCCGGTTTCCGGTTCGGTGTATGCCTACGCCCAGCGCGGCATCCATGAAACCGTCGGCTTCTTCGCTGGCTGGCTGATCCTGCTGGATTACATTCTGGTGCCATCGCTGCTGTATATCGTCAGCGCCGCAGCCCTTGGCCCGATTCTGCCGGGCGTACCTGCATGGGTGTGGATCGTGACGTTTATCGCCATTAACAGCGTGATCAACCTGATCGGCATTCAGTTCACCGCCAAAGCCAACCGCTACATTCTGGTGGCCGAGATCGTGATCCTGGCGATCTTCGTGGTGATGGGGCTGATTGCCCTGTACGCCGGTGAAGGTGCGGGCGGTTTGACGCTCAACCCGCTCTACAACGCCGAGAAATTCAGCCTGCCGCTGGTGATGGGAGCGGTGTCGATCGCCGTGCTGTCATTCCTGGGCTTTGACGGTATTTCGACGCTCTCTGAAGAGAGCAAAGGCGGAGCCGATGCGGTGGGCAAAGCCTCGCTGTTTGCCTTGCTGCTGGTCGGATCGCTGTTTATTCTGCAAACCTGGATCGCCGCCGATCTGGCCGCAGGCAACAACTTCACCAACCTGGATACCGCGTTTTACGACACTGCCAACTTGGCCGGTGGCGCCTGGCTGAAGCAGGTGACCATCTGGGCCACGGCGCTCTCTTGGGGTATCGCTAACGCCTTGGTGGCACAGGCGGCGATTTCGCGCATTCTGTTTGCCATGGGGCGCGATCGTCAGTTGCCGAAAATCCTGGCGAAGGTGCATCCTCGTTTCAAAACCCCTTACGTCAGCACCCTGCTGGTGGCGGTGATTTCACTCGGTTCCGGGCTGTATTTCAACGGCAGCATCGACAACCTGAGCCGCTTGGTGAACTTCGGCGCGCTGATGGGCTTTTTGATCCTGCACCTGTCGGTGATTAACCACTACATCATCCGCCAGAAATCCACCGCTTGGGTAAAGCACCTGCTTTTCCCACTGGTTGGCCTGGCGATTATCGGCTTTGTGCTGTACGAAATGGATATGGAAGCCAAAATCCTCGGCCTGAGCTGGCTGGCGGTGGGCATTGTCTATTACTTCGTGCTGCGCGTGGTGCTGAAGCGTAAACCGGTGCTGGAATTGGAAGGTTAACTCTGGCTAAGTGACGAGTGAGTATTCTGGGAAGTGGCCGCTGGTCAGCAAGGCAGCGGCCACTTCTACTTAGCCTTGACAGCTCCCGCGTTATGTTTAATGGCCGGACGGCCAGCAACCCAACCAACAGAGAACACCACGGTTTAACGCTGGCCGGGCAGGTATTGACCCCCGCACACACCGAGGCTGACCAGAGCAGGAGGTGCGCCGCGCAGGGGCGACGAACAGAAGAGAACGGCGCGCCTGCTGCCTGAGCACTCGCCAGCGCACTCACAGAGAACGCGCTAACTTTTGCTGTAATATCCAGCTATTTTACGGGAGGTGTGCAGCACTCGCAGAACACGAACAACACTATCTTCAACTACATATACGATAATGAACGGGAAGCGTGGAACGACCAGTTTGCGCTGTTTCTCCGTATTCCCCGCTTTCACTCCCGCCAACGGATTATCCTGAAGGATGTCTGCCATACTGACGAACTTGTCGTCTGTAGCACTGGCTATCGGCAGACCCGCTTCTCTGTACAGATAATGGAAGATTGCTTTTCGGTCTGCCTGGGCCTGTTTTTCCCACTGAACGACTGATGTCACAGTTTGCCCCGCGCTGCCTGCATTTTTAGCTCATTCATGTGGCTATTCATTTCATCGTTGCTGATAAAATCACCTTCACCATCATCATAGCGACTGAACGCATCCATTATCTGCTGCTCCAGCCAGCTTTCATGTTCACTGTTTTGATACCGACGCTCATCCGCAGCCAGTTCCTCTGCCCGCTGGCGCATCATTTCTGTCAGACTCATTCTCTGTCTTTCTGCTGCCTGCATCGCTAGACGCTTGGTCTCTTCATCTATTCTGAAGTGGATTGTGCTCATTATTAACTCGCTTATGTGGTGTCACTTGTGTTGTCATTATGCAAGCTATTTTCCGGATTGTCACTTTCAACCTCCCGCTGCTCCGCCGGATGGGTCGATGCATGAACCGCCTGCAACGCACGGATGCTCACTTGCGTGTAGATTTGGGTCGACTCGATACTCGCATGGCCCAGCATCGCCTGTAGTCACTGCTGAGGAAATTGTTCTTGTTGGCAAAACGCGGGTCGGTCACCACCAGGAACGGGCTGTTGGCCGCCGGTTGCTGGCGGAACAGGCCATTATTGGGAAGGGTCGTCGCCACGCTGACCAGATGCTGTTTGTCGGTTAACGCCAGTTCACCCGGCGTCAGCGGCCTGCTATCCGAAAGCGGATATCGCGGAGTTGTATGGGCATAGATGGGAAATAGAACACGGCTTCAGGGAAATGAAACAACATCTGCTGAAGAATGAACTGACAGTGAGGAGTAAGAAACCGGAGCTGGTGCGGCAGGAGTTGTGGGGGGTTGTCCTGGCCTATAACCTGCTGCGTTTTATGATGGCACAGATGGCCTACAGCCTGAGAGGCGTGGAGCCGTATCAGATAGGGTTCAAACAGGCGACGCTTTACCTGACAAGTCAGCTAAAGCAGCTCCCCGCGGTGGCAGCGGGAAAAATGCCGAAAATAATGAATGAGATATTGGAGATGGCAGCAAGCTTCGTGCTGCCTATACGTCGACAGCGGCATTATCCAAGAGCGGTAAAAAAGAAGCCGCAACGTTATCCGCAGCGGCCTTCTTCAAAAGCTTAACTGACAAGCATTACGGCCAGTTGGCCGGGATCTTTCAGTTCATTTGTTTATATATATGCTTCAACCATTCCTCAGATGAAGACCATTCATTAGGGTAATAATAACTGCAATCAATTTTGTTAAGCAGGATATCCTGTAATTCATCATCTGGTAGAGAAAGTGCCAACAGATAATCTATTTCAGCTTTCATCTGCAACCGCTCTTCCACAGTCTCAGTTGCTTTATAAGCTGCCAATGTTTCATCTGCATTACCAAACAGCACCTCAAAATCCTGGTTAAAATAACACCTTAGCAGATATGACAGAGACGGACATTTTTCGTTAATACTCATGGTGTTGGATATCCAGTAATGATTTTATACCCTGTTGGCATTGAAGGATCTCTCGCAATGATAATTCTAGCATTAGTCACTGAAGAGACGTTTGTAGAACCACGAGAGACACTAATACCAATCGGTACATTGGATTGATAATCAATCTCTAAATATCCTTTCTGGCTACCAGAAAGATAACTATCGATTTTAGCCTGATTACTATCAATGGCCTTGCTTGTGACTGCTTCAGCAGTAGCCCTATCTGTGAATGAGGACGCTGATTTAACATTACCCGTTGACACTCTATTTAATAACTCCGCTTCTGTTTTTCCAACATGCCTATCGATTAGGTGTCCACCTGCCGCTTCATGAGCAGCTAATCCCCCACCAGGAACTATTGAGCTACTCGATCCGCTTGGTAACTTAGTAACCTCACTATCAGGTATTTTTTTGCCCGGCAGGAACAGTCCCGCCAACATCCCACCTGTGGCTTCCAGTGCAAGCTGGTTACCTTGAGCAGCTTCTTTCACCTGCCCAGCAACCGCTTCCCAGGTTTCACTCTTCATCAGAGCTTTCAGCGTATCTGCCGCAGCCTGATTTTTACCCGCCAGATCGTTTAATGCCTGGGTGCAGTAACTGTCGCCCATCGCGCAGGAGGTAAGCGCCATCGCCGCATCAGCGCCATAATCTGCCCCACCTAATACCGCATCACCCGTATCTGCCGCCGCACCGATAATGCTGTTAACAATAGCAGAGAGTGTCCCTTCGCCAAGTTTATCCCTGACCTGATCCTTCATATTTCCAGCAATCTGCTTAACAGAGTCGCGGGCTTGATCTCCACTCAATGAGTTGTTGGTAACCACCACCTGCCCGGTCTGGGCACCCGCAATAACATCCGCTGTGCTGTTACCCATCAAGCCACCCGCTAACCCTGCCGCCAATGTCGCCAGGGCCGTGATCGTCTGTTTCTCTGTCTCGCTCAACTCGCTAACCGGTTTACCGTAGGCATTGATTGCAATCATACCCATCAGTTCACCCGTGACTGCACCACCCGCACCCACCAACGCATTATTGCCTTGGGCAGCCGCGAGGGCAGCGTTCACAGCAGCATGAGCCAGGGTTCGTGCCGCAGGATCATCCCGCAGGCTATCGGCAATGATATTGGTGATGTAAGGTGCGCTCGCACCCGCCAACGCTTTCGACAGGTCTCCCCCGGCCAAGCCCTGCACCGCTGCCGTCGCCGCCTGTACCACGCGCTGGATTTTACCCCCTGTCCCAAAGCCAGACTCATTAAACGCCTGGTTATACGCCGTCTGGTAGATGTGGCCGTTGATATCCTCTGCGGTCGCCGTCTTGCCTGGGTTCGCTTTCTCCCACTGCGTTTTGGCCGTTTCGCGATCTTTAGCCGTCACGTTCTGCATCTTCTCGTTCGCCGCTCTGGTGGCTTCGATCTGCCCCTGCGTCCGCACGATATCACCGACCTGATTGCCGATTTCGCCAATGAGCTGCGCTTCTTTCAGCCGGTTTTGTTCTTTTTCGAGGTCGAAGATTTTGTCCAGACCCGGATTCGCATTCTCGACATCCCGGCTCAGGTCGCCAACATCCTGAGTCTGCTTGTCTTTGTCACGGATGGTGATCGTACCATCACTCACCGCCGACTGGGTCGTTGAACTCGCGCTGCCGCTGCTGTTCACCCCGGTCAGCAGACCGTTCGCCATATTCCCCGCGAACTGTGAACCTATCGGGCCAGCGCTGCTGATGCCCACGCTCTGGTGCTCGGTCTTGAACTCCGCCTGGTTCTCGATATTCCCGAACCCCAGCGTGCCGGTATCCAGTGTATTCTTGTCCGCCGTCGCCGTCGAGCCAATGACCGCCCCGTTGAGCTGGGTATGCTCACCCACGGTAATGTCGAACCCGCCTTTTCCCGCGAACACCCCGGTCTGCTCCTGCACCGAGTCATAATTGCTGCGCAGTTTGTCACGGCTCAGGTTCACACTGCCTGACCCCGTCATCGAGCCGAACGTGAAACTCCCGCCAGCACTGGCGTTCTGCTGCTTCGCATCGTAGTTGTCGCTGTCCTGTTCACTGGTTAGAGTCAGGTTGCGTCCCACATCCATCGTTACCTTCTCGCCGCTCACCTGCGCACCCGTCAGGGTGGTGTCGCGCCCGCTGGTGATGTTCAGGTTGTTACCGGCGTTGAGCGTGCTCTCGCTATGCGTCACTCCGTTACCCGTTTCGCTGCCCTTGCCTTTGTTGGCACTGGCCGACACGCTGATACCCCAGCCCCCCTGACCCGCACCAATGCTGACACCAACGCTCCCCCCCTTACTCTCGTTTTTACCCTCAAGCTGAGAGGTGTTCTCGGCAGAAACCAGGTTGACATCCCGTGCCGCATTCAGCGTGATGTCTTTTCCGGCCTGCAGTTGGCTACCTTGGACGTTGATATCGCTCCCAGTGGCCTGAATGTTCAGATTGTTGCCCGCCGTCAGGGTGCTGCCCTGTCTCTGCGTCTGGCTGGCGTGCTGTTCTGATTTTGATGATTGGCTGCCATAGGATAGGCTGACACCTATGGCGTTCTGGTCTGCGGCATTTTCTGAGGCCAGAACACTGCCCTGTGCCGCCTGGACACCGCTCAATGCCGCTTTCATGCCCTGCAACGCCGCCAAGCGGCCATCGGTCTCCTTGGTCGCCTCGTTGGCAGTTGTCGCTGCCGTATTTAACGCACTGCCCACCGTACCCGACAGCGCCAACGTCAACCCGCTCTGTTTCTGTTCAACGCTGTGGCTCTGGCTACTCTGGTTCTCAACCGCCAGAATATTCACTTCTTTACCCGTCAGGCTGATGTCTTTCCCTGCCAGCAGGTCCGAGCCTTTCACCGTCAGAGCATTGCCTGCGTTTAACGTCACGTTACCCTGGGTGCTGCCTATCGTACTGCCGGTGTGGCTGATGCTGTTCTCGGTGTCGGTGGTTTTCAGGCTTTGCGTACCATAGCTGAAACCAATCCCACCGGTGCCGGAGAGGCCGGATTTCTTGCTCTGGCTCGCCGCACTCGACTGATACTGGTTTTCTGCCGTATCTACAGTGATGTTGTTCTTCGCCGTCAGTGAGATATCGTCGGTAGCCACAATACTGCTGCCTTGCACATTGATATCCTTGCCACTGTGCAGGATCACTTCCTGGCCGCTCAGCAGGCTGCCATTGGCCGTACTGCTGTGCTCTTCACGCTGATAGGCACTCTGTTTGCTGCTGAGGAACCCTTTACTGCTGCCGCTGCCCTGCTGCGTCAGATGCTGTTCATCCTGACTGGCATTCAGCGAGATATCCCCGGCGGCCTTCAGCCCTATCGTCCCTTTCTCACTTTGCAACGTGCTGCCTTGTAACAGGATGTCCCCCTGTTCAGCGATCACCGTTACCCCCTCTTTGGCGCTGAACAGGCTACCGTGAGAAGTATCGCTGGTGATCTCGCTCTGGCGCTGACTTTGCGATTTGCCCACCTTGTTCTGTTCGCTGTCGATGTCGCTTACCTGCTGGCGGGCTTCTTTAATCGTCACCTGCTGTGCGCTCAGCCCAATACCGCCTGATGCACTTTCCACCTGTGCCCCTTCGGCCACAACGTTGCCGCCCGCCAGGAGTGTGACGCCATTGTCACCGCGTAATCCGCTGGTGTGCAGCGTGTCCGCCTGGCGACTGTTGCTCACCGTCGAGGTGCGGCTATTGGCGTCCAGATGCGTGCTGTTGGTGGTGGTGTCTGCCAGTAACGAGACATTGCCTCCCGCCTGCACCTGCGTTTTGCCCCCGGCACTGGCCTGGCTGCCTTGCAGAGTAATGTCCTGGCCCGCTTTCAGGCTGAGATTGCCGCCCGCCGTCAGGCTGCTGCCCAACGCCTGCTGCCATTCACCGCTGACCTGGGCCTTCCGCTCCCCGGCCTCTTCCATCCCTTCGCGTTTACGGTTGCCCATCGCCCCGGAGATCACGCTCACATCTGCCGTAGTGCTGCTGCGCGCGGTGGTGATGTTAATGCTATTGCTGGCACTCAGGCTGAGGTTTTCGGTGGCGCTCAGCTTCGCGCCTTGCAGGCTGATATCGCCACCGCTCAGGCTGAGTTCACGCGCACTCATGCTCGCCTGGCGCAAGGCATCTTGCAGGTTGGTACTCAGGCTGATGCTGTCGGCCTGCACATTGATGGTGTCTGCACGAAGTTCGCCCCCTTGGTGCAGGAACGTGCCGGTATCAATACTCATGGCTTTGTCGGCAAACAGGTTGCCCGCATTGCTGAGGCTGCCGGTGGATAACTGGAGGTTGCCCCCGGCAATCACTGCGCCATCGCCCGTCACACGGATCGTACTGTTGGCCAGATAGACTTTCGGTACCCACACAGTCTGCGGCCCCTCGGCCGTCTCTACCGTTTCGCTCACCAGCCAGACGATATCCTGCTGCAAGGCGGCAATCTGTGACGGCGTGAGCGCGACACCAGGCACCAGATGGAAATCTTCCGCCACCAAGGTAGCGTTATTCATCAGCGCCTGGTATTGCGCCATCGCATCGTCACCCTTCAACGATGGGCGGCCGGTCAGCATCAGCAATTGCTCACGTACCACCCGTTGCTCGTAGTAACCGTCTCCCAGGCGTTTGTGCACCTGGCTTGGGTCATACCCCACGCGTTGCAACAGATAGTCGCTGCTGAGGAAATTGTTTTTGTTGGCAAAACGTGGGTCGGTCACCACCAGGAACGGACTGTTGGCCGCCGGTTGCTGGCGGAACAGGCCATTGTTGGGAATAGTCGTTGCCACTCTGGCCAGATGCTGTTTGTCTGTTAACGCCAATTCACCGGGCGTCAGCGGCCTGCTACCTGCGGCCAAACCGGTATCCGCAGCCTGCCAAGCTCCACCATCAACGTTCACCGCCAGCGGGTTGCGTTCCCATTCGGCTCGCTCGGCCGCCGCAGCATTCTGCGCGGCTTCTACAGTGCTGATTTGTGCCTGGTTGACCGTGGTGTTTTCCAGATGTGCACCGCCGATCGTCACGTTGCCGTAGCCGCTGATGACGCCGTCAATGGTCATCAGGGCGGTGGTTTCATCCAGATTATAGGTTGGGTACCAGTGAGTTTCCGCTCTGTCGTAGTGATCGACGATAAACTCCTGCCGCCGCTCATTCACCGAATAGCCGCGGTTGATGATGTTGGCAGTGCCATCAATCGTCAGGTTCCCATTGGAACTGAGGGTGCTGGCGTCATTCAGCAATTGCTCACCAATATGCAAAGCCATGTTACCGCCGGAGAGCAGGGTCGCCCCAACGCCAGCCGAGACCAATTTGTCGCGGGTCACGGTGCCGGTCGCCGTGCGCTCGCGGAGGTTGTTGTAGTCGGTCACAAACGGCGCGGCGGCGATATCGATATGCAACTCAGGGCTCCACTGCTCCACCCGGCCCCGATCATGCTCCCGCCATACCGTGTTGTGATAAGGGGTCGGCACCGTATTCTGCCGGAAGCCACGCGTTTCATAGAACGTCATGGCATAACTGCCATCAGCATTCGGGATCAGCGCCAGGTAGTTGACCCACAGGCTGACCAGTTGGCCCTGATTGTCCTTCACCTGAACTTCCGCTCGCTGGGTGGCAGCGTCAATATTGAGCAGGGTGCCATACGGGTTGCTCGCTGCTGCGGCATCATCGCGGAAGGTCAGTTGCTGAGTGGTCGGGGCCATAGAGGCCAGATCGGTATTCACTCCGGAGCCATAAGAACGCCAATAGTAGTTGTAACGGTGCCAACTGTACTCACTGCTCTCCGCGTCACGTGCTATCTCCAGCCCTTCACGCAGGTTGTCGACGCGTTTAGCGGTCAGAGTCAGGTCCCCTTCCGCTTCAATATTGCTGGCACGGTTTTCAATCCAATCGCCGCTGGCCAGTTGCAACGTTCCGGCGCTGTAAATCAGTGCGCCGTCGCGGTTGGTCAACCGCTCGCCGGTTATCAAGCTGATGTTTTCCGTGGCGGCCATCAGCGCTGTGCGGCCATGGTTGTCGATGATCCGGCTATTGACCGCCAGATTATCCGCCATCAGCGTGGTCTGGTTATCCAGGCTATCGGCATTAAGGGTCAACGTATCGGCTTCGATGCGCCCCTGATTGGTCAACGCCCCGGTGGTCAGATGCAGTTGGTTACCCACCAGGCTGGCCAAGTTGTTTAAATGAGCGCTGTAAAGCGTCAGATCGCCCGGCAGTAACCAATCCGCCAGGTTGGTGAACACGCCTGCGACGCTGAAGATCACTGCGCTGTTGCTGCTAATGGTGTCCCCGGCGCGGTGGGTGTAATCCTGCTGCACGCTCAGTTGCAACGCCTGCTGGCTGAGCAACGTGCCCCATTGGTTATCCAGCCAGTGGGTCGCGACCGTTAATGCTCCGCCGCTCTGGATATTACCGCCCTGGTTAAACAGCGACAGAGATCCGCCGCTGATGCTCAGCGCGTGATTGGCGAGCAGAGTTCCCTGGCGGTTATCCAGTGAATCCAGCTGCGACAGAGTCAGGGTTCCTGCACTCTGCACGCGTCCGGCGGTGTTATCCAGCGTGCGCGTATTCACGTCGGTCTGCGTGGTGCCGATCAGCAGGCCTCCGTCGCGGTTGTTCACCTGTTGGGCATTCACGGTCAATGCACCCTGGCTGCTGATAATTCCTTGGTAGCGGTTATCCACGCTATCGCCGTTGAGCGTCAGCGCCTGGCTGGAGACCAGTTGGCCCGCCTGGTTATCCACGCTGCCACCGCTCAGGGTAAGGGCACCGCCGCTGTGGATTTTCCCCTGCTGATTATTGAGGGTGCTGAAATGATAATCGCCTGCGCCTTGGCTGATCACCATACCTGTGGCGTTGTCCAACTGGTTGGTCGTAAGCTGGAGGCTCCCCAGGCTGCTGATCACCCCTTGAGCGTTCAATAAACGATCGGCCGAGATCTGTTGCGCCTGATTGGCACGCAGCGTGCCCTGGGTATTATCCAAAACGCCAGAAAGCTGCAGATTGAGCTGCTGCTGGCTGTCAATCACACCTTGGGCGTTCAGCAGTTGTGCAGCGGTGATCTGCATCCCTTCGCCACTTTGCAGTTTGCCCAGGCGGTTATCCAGCGTGTCGTTTAGCGTTAATTGCAGCTGTTTCTGGCTATAGAGCAGGCCATGTTGCTGGTTATCAATGCCCTGAGCCTGGATCCATAACTGCTCCCCCGCCAGCAGTTGCCCACCCGCGTTGTGTAGCACCCCGGCAGGCGTAGCGTTGGTGAGCCCTTGCAGCCACAGGCGAGCTTGCGCACTGATCTTCCCACCCTGGTTGGTGATGTCTTGCGCCGTGTGCAGCACCAGATTGGCAGCAGATTGCAATGTGCCGTATTGGTTATTCCACGTGGTAACGGTTAAATCAGCATCCTGCTGGCTAACGACTTCACCCTGTTGGTTATCAAAACCTTGGCTGATTGCCGTCAGCGTGCCCAGGCTGCCAATCCACCCTTGGGTGTTAAAGATATTCTCGGCCTGCAAGCGCTGTGCCCACTGGCTGATGATGTGGCCGTTGCGGTTAAAGGTGTCGCAGATAACTTGGGTGAAAAGCAAGCTACCGCACTGCTTTGACAGCCTTGTCTGCACGTTTTTATAGTACCAGTAAGGTCATCCTCTTCCATTAGCTGTTTGCCAAACAACCTTGTAATACCGATGGCCCTCAGCACGGCCTTGAGCAAACATATTCAAATGGCTACTGGCAATAAAATCTCGATAATGCGAAGTGCCTCCAGACTTTCGCAAATAGTCTCCATAAACATTAAACCAACGTAAAAAACACCTTATAATGTTTACTCACTACTAAAGGGAACGAGCTATAGTGTGCTGAACATACTTGACCAATGGTTCCCTCACGATGAGTTTCCCTGACCAACTTTTATTACTACGCAAGGCGGCCAACCTGACACAACAGCGGTTAGCCGATAGTGCGTGCATACATGTGAACCAGATACGCCGCTATGAAGCTGGAATAGCGCAACCTACCTTAGACGCCCTGATACGGTTAGCTAAAGTGCTACATGTTTCACTGGATGAGCTGGTGTTTGGCAGGCATGAAGGCAGCCTGTTTGATGATTTACATCAACAGTTTGAAGCCGTCTGCCATATGCCAGAAAAAGAGCGCGAAGTTATCAAGGCCATATTAGATGGCATGATCCTGAAGTATCAGACAACGAGATAAATAAGCGCGGCTGAAACGGGAGGCAACCCGCAACAGCCGCTAACCACCGCAACTAAAAGGAGTAGTTACCATGGCTAGAGCAGATTCTACGTCAGAACCCGCCACACCCCAAGCGCGTAAAAGCGTGGTCGGTTACCGCACCAACGGCGGCAGGCCGAACCCGCTGCCGCAACTGACCATCAAGGGAAGATGGCTGGAACAGTGGGGTTTTACGCGCGGTCAACCGGTGAGCATTACCGCCGAACACGGCCAGTTGATTATCCGCACCACGCCCGCCATGGAGGGGAGCGCATGAACATCACTTTTACCCCTCAACCGACCCCGGAACTGACGCTGGCAGGCGGCACGTTGGCCGCATTGGGATTTACCCCCGGCACGCCGTTACAACTGACGCTCCAGGATCACCGGCTGTGGATCACAGTCGTCACCGATGACGATACCTGGGAAGCGCTGTGCGAAGCCAGCCAAGACCGTCCCGACTTGGGCGCGGATTGGGTGAGAGATAACGGCGAGCTGATTATCGGCGGCGACTGGCTCACCGAGTCCGGCATTGCCAACGCTGAACAACTGGAGGTGACCGCTGCGCCGGGAGTGATCCGGTTGCAACGGCGAGAAATGGATATTTTCAAAGCGTAAAAAGCGAAAACCCCGGCCACTTGGCCGGGGTTAGAAGAACTACGGATCAATAAAAATCCTGATCTATGTGACCTTCTGCTTTCAGGATCTCAAGGAACCTTTTATAGGCGGTTTCATCACGTTCAATAAGATCATCCAGCAATTTTTCTTTTATCAAAGCCCAATACTGAATGCTCTTCGCATTATTTTCAAAATATATTGCGCTGAAGTTTATTTCTGGATCAATTATAGATACTTTGCTTGCTCTATATGCAAGCAAACCACCATAGTTTTGTGGAAGTCCATAGAAATATGTCTCGTCACCAAACCAATAAATAGCAAAAACATTTATGATAGTCCCATCTGGCTCTTTTATTTTCATTTAACCTGCCCTTTAATATTCTCGATCACATCTGCCGGGTTAGAGTTAACCCTCTGAGGAGTATCAATTTTCATATCGTAGGCTTTACCAGTAGTAGAGTTGTACTGATAATGAACAGTAATTGATTCTCCCTTAGCATTTTTCTGGACTACCTGCATTTTTTGGAATCCTGCACTTGCAGGAAAACGAGGGTCATTATTCATACCGATCAGCTTTTCACCTGCTGCCGGATTTTCCTGCACCTGCTTCCAAACTATTTGTTCATTTAGATCCCTTGGTATTGCTGATTGTTTACCCGGCTTGGCCGTCGATATTTTCTCCGCAGCACTGATCAGGATCTTATTCGAGATAACACCCGTTGCCTTACCAACCAGCGATAAAGCTTTTTCTGCCGGGATCGACGTCAACAGCGCCAGTGCATAATCCTTCGCTTCTTCCGCTGTCAGCAATGCCATGATGGTATCGGAGCCAGGGTTGTTGCTCAGAATGGCTTTGATAATATCAGCCCCTTCCGGCAAATCACCTTTTACCATCCGGGCCAGATCGGCCTGTATTTGCTCTGGTGGCAGGTTCTTGTCCTGAGCATACTGCACGTAAGAGGCAACGGATTGAGTGTAATCAGCCATGCCTTTGCCGAACCCTTCCAGACCGCTCAACGCATTATTTTCCGCAACAACGTGCTCCGTCGTGAAGTTGACTGCCGCAACCACTTTTTCCCTGTGCCGTCAGTCAGTTACAACAACTTTTCGCCAGTACATTTTCACACCGCCAACTTTTTGCCCCGACGCGACTTTTACGCCCGGTATCACACTTTTCCCAGCACTGTTAAAGAGCAACTGCTCCCACATCATAGCAGCGGCGTCAGCCGCTGCCATTACCGCTTTTCCGGTTTTCTCCGCGGCGGGAGGCGGCGCACAGCGGCCTTTGGCTGTGCGACGCCGAACCGCCTGCCAGGTGCGGGGCGGCGAGCCTCCGCAAGGGCCGGAACGGCGCTCTGTTGCACACCTGCCCAAGCCGGGTTTTGACTTTGTATGACCACACAGAACCGGGGCGGGCGCGGAAGCTGGCGAGGCGGGAACGAGCAAGGAGGAACGACTGCGAGCCGCCGCAGCCAGACGCAGCCGGGCGGGCATAAAGCCCTTCAAGCGGAGGCCGCCAGGCCGACAACCCTGTTGACGTTGACCTTGATGTTGAAGAAGAACACTGTCGCCAACAGCGGCGGGAGCCTGCGAGCGGCGCGCCACACCGAGCTTGCCGTTAACGATGCCAAGGAAGATTGCCCAGCCCGCAACCGACGCCGAACCTGCCCGCTGCGGGGGCGCACGACATAACGCAGATTATGCGTATACGGCCCGCTGGCTGGGCTTTAGATAGGGTTTACTGCCCGTCGGGACGGGTGCGCATAATCTCCCGCGTTATGTTTAATGACCGAACGGCCAGCAGCGTGATCAACAGAGAGCACCGCCGCTCAACGCTGGCCGGGCGGGCATTGACCCCCGCACACACGGAAGCCGAACAGGGCAGGAGGTGCGCCGCGCAGGCGCCGAGGGAACACACAGAAGAGAACGGCGCGCCTGCTGCCTGAGCACTCGCCAACGCACTCACAGAGAACGAGCTAGCTTTGCAGGCTGTCCGGCGGCACCGTTGCCGCGTCCGGCTCCAGGCTCTCCGGCGGCTCCACTGCGTCCGCCTGCTCCGCCGGATGGGTCGACGCATGAACCGCCTGCAACGCACGGATACTCACTTGCGTGTAGATTTGCGTCGATTCGATACTCGCATGACCCAGCATCGCCTGTATCCACCGGATATCTGCGCCATTCTCCAACATCTGCGTCGCCATCGCATGCCGGAACAGGTGACAACTGCCCCAACGGCTGATCCCCGACGCCACGATATATTCCTTGGTCACGATAGTGACGCCGTTCGGCGTCAGCCCGGCCACACCGTCCAGCGCCACGAACAGCGCCGTCACCTCGGGATTGACCAACAACTGCGGCCGCACCTGGTGCTGATAATGCAGCACCCACTTTAGCGCCCGTTCCCCGATGGGGATAACCCGGTCTTTCTTCCCCTTGCCCTGCCGGATGGTCACTGTTCTTCGGCTGCCGTCCACCGCGTGCTGGTCAAGCCCGGCCACTTCCATGCGCCGCATCCCCGTTGACCACAACAGCTCCAGCAACGCCCGGTCACGTATCCCTTTCAACGTGCCGATATCCGGCAACGCCAACACCTGCTCCACTTCTTCTACGCTCAGGATATGGCGCGGCAGCCGCTTCTCCAGCCTCGGCAACACCAGACCCGATGCCGGGTCGGCCAACAGCAGATGGCTGCGCGTCATCCAGGCGAACCACACCACCAACGGCCCCAACTGGCTCCGCTGCGTCCGGCTGCTCAACGGCTCGCCGTCCGGTTTGCGGTAGGTGAACAGATACCGCTGATAACGTTCCAGGATGGGCAAGGTGATTTCTTGCGGATAGTGCAGCCCGCGTTCAGCGGCCCACAGGATAAAGCGGTATTGATGATGGGTTTGGGTCTTCAGCGTGGTTTCCGACCAGTTACGCTCTCTGCGCCACTTCACGAACCGCAGCAGCAGCGCATACAGGCTTTTGGGGTCATGCGCCGGGCCAACCGGCTTACGGTAGACTTCATCCACGGTCAGCAGCGCATCGGCGCGGGGTCTGCGGTAGGCCATTACTCACCTCCAACAGCAGGGGCAACAGTCCGTTTATTTTTTCCCTTTATTACGGTGTTTGAGGCAACCCCGACCGCTTCCACCACCAAGCCTTGTCCTGCCTGGCTCGAAGCCACTTTTTCACCTGCCGACTGACCACCGACCCCACCCCGACCAGAGGCCGACCGTTCTACCTCAGACCCCGACCGGTTCTCTTTGCCCTCATCCACGCCGTTTAGGGTGGGCGATGGGGAAGCCGCACGTTTATTTTTTCCCTTGATTACTCTATCCGGCGCAACCCCAACCACTTCCGCCGCCAAGCCTTGCTCTGCCTGACATGAAGGCACTTTTTCACTCTCCGACTGACCGCCGACCCCACCCCGACCAGGGGCCGACTGTTCTACCTCAGACCCCGACCGAGACGCTTCGCACACCTCCAACAAGCCGCACAGATGCGCCGCGCCGTTGTCTTCACCGTCCCACAACAGCCCGTATTCATAGGTTAAGCCACGCCGGAACACGACCAGGTACTCCATCTCCAGCAGCCGCGCCAGATGCACCTTGAGCTGTGTATCACCCCACTGTAACGCCGCCCGCACATCCCGCCGCGTGAACCGCACCTCGTCCGCTTGCAGTGCCTGCTGTTCGGCGCGGCCCTTTATCCAGTCCCGCAGCAACACCAACAGCTTGCGGGTTTGTGGTGGCATTTCGTCCAGCGTCCGCCCCAGCACCTCATGCGCCAACCGGTTCGCCAGCGCGATATCTGACCGCGCCACCTCGATATATTCCAGCCATTCACCGCGATGCTGTACCCGCTTCACCTCCCGTTGGTATTGGTGCAACAGCGCGATGCTCTGTATCAACGTCAGATACTTCATATGGTCGCGCCGGGTGCGGGTTTTGTCCGATAAGAACGTCAGTTGTTCCGCATACGGATTCACCACCTTCAGCGGCCGCAACAGCCGCTGTGCATTCTGGTGCAACCGCGTCAGATAGCCTTTTTCATTCGCCGCCAGCAACCCTTCCAGCGTTTGATGATGCCGCTGCAAGGCGTGGATGGCCTGCGTCTGCTCCCGCGATTCGTTCACCGTCAGCACCAGACAGCGATTCAACAGTTCTTCATCCACATCGATAGCCGTGGTGGTCAGCATCAGCATCACCGGGCCTTGCACCTTGTATTCCCGCGTCACCAGTTCGCCGCTCTGCTCGTTCTTCCCGGTGGAGGCGATTTTCAACTCCCCGTCCGACTGCAACAGCTTCAGCGCATACGCCGCCTGGCGAACACCTTCTTCCTCTGCAATGGCCAGTATCTTGTGCGAGAGCGAGGTTTCCCCCAGGTAATACAGGCTCTGCCCGGTCATGGCCGAGTACTGGACGCGCTCTTCTTCCGGCATCAGGTTCAGCACCGCATCCATCAACGACGATTTCCCCGCCGCCGAGCTGCTCTGTATCAGCACCGCCAATGGCCTGTCCAGTTTGCGACTCACCGCCGCCAGATACCCGGTCAGCAGGTTGGAGGATTCGCCCACCACACCACACGATGCCAGGTCATTCACCACCCGTTCAGCCAGCCGTGCATCTTTCAGCAGTGCCAGCGCCGCCGCTTCATCCTCAGTACTCAACGCCACCCCGGCAGGTGCGGCCAACTCTACCGCCTGCCGCGCCTCGTCCTGTTTCTGCTCCAGCAACAGCAGCAACCGGCCAGCCTCGCGCTTGATAACCGCCAACTCACAGCCCAGCTCAACCACGGCCACGTTGATAAAGCCCTGCCGCTGTTTGGCGTGGTACATGTCCAACTGGTCAACATGGAACGCGCCGCTGGCTTCATCTCGCACCTGGACGTTCACCTTCATCACGTCCGGCACCGTATTCTTTTGCCAGCCGCGCACCCGCCACACACGCGGGCCGCAGCGCATCAACAGCTCACCCGCTGCCGTGACTTCGCCGGGGATAGGCGCGGTTTCAGCCGACAACGGCGCAACCTGCACGCCCGGCAAGGCGGCTAAAGAAGAAGGGGTGTCCGGCCCCGGTGTTTCCTGCACGAACACCGCCCCCGGCCCGGTTCCATGGCCCATCCACGCGGCTTGTTCCAGTGCCAGCCCCAGCGCCTTTTCAGGATTGCCGCTTTTCAGCGCATACGCATTCGCATCCAACCCTTGCGGGAACCGTACCCGCCACGCTTCGATCCCCAGCTCCAGCAGTTCACCGGCGACGGCTTCCGCACCCCGATCCCCGGCCTCGTCCCGATCGAAGGCGATCAACACCCGCTTCACGCCGTGATACTGCAACGCCGCCAGATGATCTGCCGTAAAGCCGTTGCAGCCATAGGCCGCGATCACATTGCGGAACCCGGCACACCAGAAGGTCATGGCGTCGATCAGCGCTTCACACAGGATCACTTCTGACGAGGCTTTCAGCGCCGGTTCATTCCACACCCCGACCAGCGGCGACGGCAGATACAGGTGTTTGGGATTACCCTTGATGATCTTGTAATCCGGTTGGGTGCGACGGCCATACAGTTGCAGCACCCGGCCACGGCTGGCAACGTTCGCCGACTCCGCCCAGCCGATCACCGGCATCACCACGCAGCCCCGGAAGTGATCCTGACGCGTAGCCTCGCGCAAGATCCCTACCTGCGCCAGCCGTTCCCGCAGCCGCTGACCGTCTTTGCTGTTTTTCGAGGGCAACACCCCGGCACTGCCGCCGATACCGTGATTACCCGCGAACCCCAGCCGGAAGTGGCTCACCAGTTCAGGGTGATCCAGCCCACGGCTCACCAGCCATTCTTGCGCCTCCGGCGACTCAAGTAACTGCTGGTGATAGAAGTCGATCACCTGGTTAAGCAGCGCCTGGCCATCATCATCCAGATCGGCCAGTTTGGGGCGCACCACAGGCGGCGAAGCAGGAGAAGGGGCTACGGCCTTCACCGCAGCGACAGTAAACGGCGACAGCCCCGCCAGCTCTTTTAGCCGCAGCAGCCCACTCAGGAAGTCCAGATATTCGGTTTTCATCAACCAGTCCAGCACCGAACCCGCTGCGCCGCAGCCGAAGCAGTGATACAGGTTCTTTTCAGGCGAGATCACACAGGACGGGGTTTTCTCCCGGTGGAACGGGCACAACGTCACATAGTCCTTGCCCTGGCGTTTCAGCTCACGCCGCTGGCTTTGTGCCACCTTCAACAGCGACACATCACGCTTCAACTGCTCCAGACCTTCCGGGGTGATCCTGCCCATTTCGCTGCTCCTGTAAAACCCGTCAAGACTTATTTAATATACTTTTAAAGTACACTATAATATACTTTCGTCAAGTCTACTTAACGAGGGGGGTTAGTATCATGGGTAACATTCATTACTGGTTAACCACCATGAGCTTCTCCCAACGTATTGTTGCCTTGCGCAAGCAGCGCGGATTGACCCAGCAAGGTCTGTCTGATGCTACCGGCATCCATGTTCAACAGATTAAGCGCTACGAAGCCGGTAGCTCTTTACCTACTGCCGATGCCCTTAAGAAGCTGGCGATTGTCCTGCATGTCACCTCGGACTTTTTATTGTTTGAACCCGGAGAACGTGAGCCAGAAGACGATATGAAGCTGCGTTTTGAGGCCGTGGCCGCCATGTCTGAGGAAGATCGGGAGGTCGCTAAAGCGGTGCTGGATGCGATGATTGTGAAGAGCCAGGTCACGCAGACCGTGGCGCGAGTCGGTAAAACGGCGGCTAAAGAGAAGGGATAAGTGATTTAACGCGGGGCTGAGGTGTTACGAGCACCCCAACCCCGCTCACCACCGCAACTAACAGGAGTAGTTACCATGGCTAGAGCAGATTCTACGTCACAACACGCCACACCCCAAGCGCGTAAGAGCATTGTGGGTTACCGCACCAACGGCGGCAGGCCGAACCCGCTGCCGCAACTGACCATCAAGGGGAGATGGCTGGAGCAGTTGGGCTTCACCACCGGACAGAGGATCGAAGTGATCACTGAGCCAGGGCAGTTGATCATCCGACTCGCAGTAGAAGCATAACTCGCTGACTTATAAATTAAAATCCCGGCACCAAGGCCGGGATTTTACTTCTATATAGCTTCTTGATTAGGAAGTTTGTCGAGCACGCTGTTGACAGTTCCTTTCTTTAAAATAGTTTTTTTAGCAGTGCTGCCATAATCTGAACTATATACCAAACACTCTTCATCGTTATCTTTAGGATAATAAAATAGATAAAAGCCGGCGTCTGATATCTCAAGAGGGCTTAAAAACACACCTAATGCTTCAGAAGCAGGTAGTTCCAGATCATCAGGATCACCATTAAGAAGTATTCCATGTGAATGAGCCAACTGTGTTATCAGCTCAGAAGCACTTCCTGATAAAGCTAATCCGGTACTCTTACAACTATTTATTTCTTGCTGACTATCTTTTAAATAATTCATAGCCATATGTAACGTATAGTTTGATCCTTTCGATGGATATATTTCATCCTCGATAAAAAAACCAAAAAGTCCGTACTTCCAGTAATTATCTTCTGTTTTTTCCAAAAGCTCATAAAAAACAGCAAATTCAAAAGGTTGTCCAAAGATCATTTTTTAGCCTTTAATTCTTTGATTTCTTTATTAAAACTACCAAGCTCTTTGTTACCCAAAGCATTTTTACCATCACCAGTGCTGCCGCTCCAATGATAAGTACCAGAGCCATCTTTGCTAGTGTTAAAGAATCGATGAATATTTCCATCACTATCAATTGATAGTCTTATCTTGGGATCTTTTGTAGCAATCGAATTCTCGAAGAGCACTAAAGAATTCTTTGGTTCTACACCTGCACTAGGTCTAGAACCAGCCGCACCTGGTGTATGTTTAGGATTTGATTCAATTTTAAATCCATTTTTTGCAACTGTTGCTGCGGGGATTGGCAATCTATTATCTGCTTTACCCAGGCCACCTGTAACAGCAGCCATCGCTGCACCAGCCAGTATTTCGGCTTTCTGACTATCCAGGCCATACAAGGTCTGAAGCCGTTGAGCAAATTCAGTGCTGTTGACGATCCCTGATTCATCCATCTGCTGCATCAGCAAGACCGATAAATCGTTCTTCATTGCCCACGGAATATCTTCACCCAGCGCTCTATCGATCGCTTCATGAACCAGCATACTGTTAGCCGGGATATCACCGTATTTCTCTCTACAGGCCGCTGCATCCGAAGCACAGGTAACAATTAACTCATTACGTTGCTTCAGACTCAGATCTTCCATTTCCTTCACGATCTGACCGCAGTCACCGCGAGCTTCACACCCTTTCGCTCTCGCTGCAAAATCATCTATCTGTTTGGCGCTCAGATAGTTATTCTCCACAACAACGTGCTCCGTCGTGAAGTTGACCGCCGCAACCACTTTTTCCCTGTGCTGTCAGTTAGTTACAAGCCCATTTCGCCAGTGCATTTTCACACGCGCAACTTTTTGCCCCGACGCGACTTTTACGCCCGTGACGCCATTTTCCCCAACCTGTTAAAGAGCAACCGCACCCACATCATAGCAGCGGCGTCAGCCGCTGCCATTACCGCCTTTCCGGGTTTTCATCGCGGCGGGAGGCGGCGCACAGCGGCCTTTGGCTGTGCGACGCCGAACCGCCTGCCAGGTGCGGGGCGGCGAGCCTCCGCAAGGGCCGGAACGGCGCTCTGTTGCACACCTGCCCAAGCCGGGTTTTGACTTTGCATGACCACACAGAACCGGGGCGGGCGCGGAAGCTGGCGAGGCGGGAACGAGCAAGGAGGAACGACTGCGAGCCGCCGCAGCCAGACGCAGCCGGGCGGGCATAAAGCCCTTCAAGCGGAGGCCGCCAGGCCGACAACCCTGTTGACGTTGACCTTGATGTTGAAGAAGAACACTGTCGCCAACAGCGGCGGGAGCCTGCGAGCGGCGCGCCACACCGCACTGGCCGTTAATGATGCCAAGGAAGATTGCCCAACCCGCAACCGACGCAGAACCTGCCCGCTGCGGGGGCGCACGACATAACGCAGATTATGCGTATACGGCCCGCTGGCTGGGCTTTAGATAGGGTTTACTGCCCGTCGGGACGGGTGCGCATAATCTCCCGCGTTATGTTTAATGACCGAACGGCCAGCAACCCAACCAACAGAGAGCACCACGGTTTAACGCTGGCCGGGCGGGTATTGACCCCCGCACACGTCGAGGCTGACCAGGGCAGGAGGTGCGCCGCGCTGCGGCTTAGGAACGTACAGAAGCGAACGGCGCGCCTGCTGCCTGAGCACTCGCCAACGCACTCACAGAGAGCGAGCTAGCTTTACAGGCTGTCCGACATCACCGTTACTGCGTCCGGCTCTTGACTGTCCGCCTGCTCCGCCGGATGGGTCGACGCATGTACCGCCTGCAACGCCCGGATACTCACCTGTGTATAGATTTGCGTGGACTCGATACTGGCATGGCCCAACATCGCCTGTATCCACCGGATATCTGCGCCATTCTCCAACATCTGCGTCGCCATCGCATGGCGGAACAGGTGGCAACTGCCCCAACGGCTGATCCCCGACGCCACGATATATTCCTTGGTCACGATGGTGACACCGTTCGGCGTCAACCCGGCCACACCGTCCAGCGCCACGAACAGCGCGATAACCTCCGGGTTCACCACCAGGTGTGGCCGCACCTGGTGCTGATAGTGCAGCACCCACTTTAGCGCCCGTTCTCCTATCGGGATCACCCGATCTTTCTTCCCCTTGCCCTGCCGGATAGTGACGGTTCTTCGGCTGGCGTCAACTGCGTGCTGGTCAAGCCCGGCCACTTCCATACGCCGCATCCCCGTTGACCACAGCAGCTCCAGCAACGCCCGGTCACGCAACCCTTTCAGCGTGCCGATATCCGGCAACGCCAGCACCTGCTCCACTTCTTCTACGCTCAGGATATGGCGCGGCAACCGCTTCTCCAACCTCGGCAACACCAGACCCGATGCCGGGTCGGCCAACAGCAGATGGCTGCGCGTCATCCAGGCGAACCATACCACCAACGGCCCCAACTGGCTCCGCTGCGTCCGGGTACTCAGTGGTTCGCCATTCGATTTACGGTAGGTGAACAGATACCGCTGATAACGTTCCAGGATCGGCAAGGTGATCTCCTGCGGGTAGTGCAACCCGCGCTCATGAGCCCACAGGATGAACCGGTATTGATGATGAGTCTGGTTTTTCAGCGTGGTTTCCGACCAGTTACGCTCTCTGCGCCACTTCACGAACCGCAGCAGCAGCGCATACAGGCTTTTGGGGTCATGCGCCGGGCCAACCGGCTTACGGTAGACTTCATCCACGGTCAGCAGCGCATCGGCGCGGGGTCTGCGGTAGGCCATTACTCACCTCCAACAGCAGGGGCAACAGTCCGTTTATTTTTTCCCTTTATTACGGTGTTTGAGGCAACCCCAACCGCTTCCACCACCAAGCCTTGTCCTGCCTGGCTCGAAGCCACTTTTTCACCTGCCGACTGACCACCGACCACACCCCGACCAGAGGCCGACCGTTCCACCTCAGACCCCGACCGATTCTCTTTGCCCTCATCCACGCTGTTTAGGGTGGGCGATGGGGAAGCCGCACGTTTCTTTTTTCCCTTGATTACTCTATCCGGCGCAACCCCGACCACTTCCGCCTCCAAGCCTTGCTCTGCCTGACATGAAGGCACTTTTTCACTCTCCGACTGACCGCCGACCACACCCCGACCAGGGGCCGACTGTTCGACTCCAGACCCCGACCGAGACACTTCGCCCACCTCCAACAAGCCGCACAGATGCGCCGCGCCGTTATCTTCACCGTCCCACAACAGCCCGTATTCATAGGTTAAGCCACGCCGGAACACCACCAGGTACTCCATCTCCAGCAACCGCGCCAGATGCACCTTAAGCTGCGTGTCACCCCACTGTAACGCTGCCCGCACATCCCGCCGCGTGAACCGCACCTCGTCCGCTTGCAGTGCCTGCCGCTCGGCGCTCTCCTTTATCCAGTCCCGCAACAACACCAACAGCTTGCGGGTTTGTGGTGGCATTTCGTCCAGCGTTCGCCCCAGCACCTCATGCGCCAACCGGTTGGCCAGCGCGATATCGCTTTTGGCCACCTCGATATATTCCAGCCATTCCCCCCGGTGCTGCACCCGCTTTACCTCCCGCTGGTACTGGTGCAACAGCGCGATGCTCTGTATCAACGTCAGATACTTCATATGGTCGCGCCGGGTGCGGGTTTTATCGCTCAGGAACGTCAGCTGTTCCGCATACGGATTCACCACCTTCAGCGGCCGCAACAGCCGCTGTGCGTTCTGGTGCAACCGGGTCAGATAGCCTTTTTCACTCACCGCCAACAGCCCTTCCAGCGTTTGATGATGCCGCTGCAACGCATGGATGGCCTGCGTCTGCTCCCGCGATTCGTTCACCGTCAGCACCAGGCAGCGGTTCAACAACTCTTCATCCACATCGATGGCCGTGGTGGTCAACATCAGCATCACCGGCCCCTGCACCTTGTATTCCCGCGTCACCAGTTCGCCGCTCTGCTCGTTCTTGCCCGTCGACGCTATCTTTAGCTCCCCGTCCGACTGCAACAGCTTCAACGCATACGCCGCTTGCCGCACCCCTTCTTCTTCTGCGATGGCCAGTATTTTATGCGACAGCGAGGTTTCACCCAGGTAATACAGGCTTTGCCCGGTCATGGCTGAGTATTGGATACGCTCTTCTTCCGGCATCAGGTTCAACACCGCATCCATCAACGAGGATTTTCCCGCCGCCGAGCTGCTCTGTATCAACACCGCCAACGGCCTGTCTAGCTTGCGCGACACCGCCGCCAGATACCCGGTCAGCAGGTTGGAGGATTCACCCACCACGCCGCACGACGCCAGGTCATTCACCACCCGTTCAGCCAGGTTAGGGGATTTCAGCAGTGCCAGCGCCGCCGCTTCATCCTCGGCACTCAACGCCACCCCGGCAGGTGCGGCCAGCTCTACCGCCTGCCGCGCCTCGTCCTGTTTCTGCTCCAGCAACAGCAGCAACCGACCTGCCTCACGCTTGATAACCGCCAACTCACAGCCCAGCTCGACCACGGCCACGTTGATAAAGCTCTGCCGCTGTTTGGCGTGGTACATGTCCAACTGGTCAACATGGAACGCGCCGCTGGCCTCATCCCGCACCTGAACATTGACCTTCATCACGTCCGGCACCGTGTTTTTCTGCCAGCCCCGCACCCGCCACACACGCGGGCCGCAGCGCATCAACAGCTCACCCGCTGCCGTGACTTCGCCGGGGATAGGCGCGGTTTCAGCCGACACCGGCGAAGCCTGCACGCCCGGCAAGGCGGCTAAAGAAGAAGGGGTGTCCGGCCCCGGTGTTTCCTGCACGAACACCGCCCCCGGCCCGGTGCCGTGGCCCATCCAGGCCGCTTGTTCCAGCGCCAGCCCCAGCGCTTTCTCCGGGTTACCGCTTTTCAGCGCATAGGCATTCGCATCCAGCCCTTGCGGGAACCGTACCCGCCACGCTTCGATCCCCAGCTCCAGCAGTTCACCGGCGACAGCTTCCGCACCCCGATCCCCGGCCTCGTCCCGATCGAAGGCGATCAACACCCGCTTCACGCCGTGATACTGCAACGCCGCCAGATGATCTGCCGTAAAGCCGTTGCAGCCATACGCGGCGATCACATTGCGGAACCCGGCACACCAGAAGGTCATGGCGTCGATCAGCGCTTCACACAGGATCACTTCTGACGAGGCTTTCAGCGCCGGTTCATTCCACACCCCAACCAGCGGCGACGGCAGATACAGGTGTTTGGGATTACCCTTGATGATCTTGTAATCCGGTTGGGTGCGACGCCCATACAGTTGCAGCACCCGGCCACGGCTGGCAACGTTCGCCGACTCCGCCCAGCCGATCACCGGCATTACCACGCAGCCCCGGAAGTGATCCTGACGCGTAGCCTCGCGCAAGATCCCTACCTGCGCCAGCCGTTCCCGCAGCCGCTGACCGTCTTTGCTGTTTTTCGAGGGCAACACCCCGGCACTGCCGCCGATACCGTGATTACCCGCGAACCCCAGCCGGAAGTGGCTCACCAGTTCAGGGTGATCCAGCCCACGGCTCACCAGCCATTCCTGGGCTTCTGGCGACTCAAGGAGTTGCTGGTGATAGAAGTCGATCACCTGGTTAAGCAGCGCCTGGCCATCATCATCCAGATCGGCCAGTTTGGGGCGCACCACAGGCGGCGAAGCAGGAGAAGGGGTTACGGCCTTCACCGCAGCGACAGTAAACGGCGACAGCCCCGCCAGCTCTTTCAGCCGCAGCAGCCCACTCAGGAAGTCCAGATATTCGGTTTTCATCAACCAGTCCAGCACCGAACCCGCTGCGCCGCAGCCGAAGCAGTGATACAGGTTCTTGTCAGGCGAGATCACACAGGACGGGGTTTTCTCCCGGTGGAACGGGCACAACGTCACATAGTCCTTGCCCTGGCGTTTCAGTTCACGCCGCTGGCTTTGTGCCACCTTCAACAGCGACACATCACGCTTCAACTGCTCCAGATCTTCCGGGGTGATCCTGCCCATTCCGCTGCTCCTGTAAAACCCGTCAAGACTTATTTAATATACTTTTAAAGTACACTATAATATACTTTCGTCAAGTCTACTTAACGAGGGGGGTTAGTATCATGGGTAACATTCATTACTGGTTAACCACCATGAGCTTCTCCCAACGTATTGTTGCCTTGCGCAAGCAGCGCGGATTGACCCAGCAAGGTCTGTCTGATGCTACCGGCATCCATGTTCAACAGATTAAGCGCTACGAAGCCGGTAGCTCTTTACCTACTGCCGACGCCCTGAAGAAGCTGGCGATTGTCCTGCATGTCACCTCGGATTTTTTATTGTTTGAACCCGGAGAACGTGAGCCAGAAGACGATATGAAGCTGCGTTTTGAAGCGGTGGCCGCCATGTCTGAGGAAGATCGGGAAGTCGCTAAAGCGGTGCTGGATGCGATGATTGTGAAGAGCCAGGTCACGCAGACCGTGGCGCGAGTCGGTAAAACGGCGGCTAAGGAGAAGGGATAAGTGATTTAACGCGGGGCTGAGGTGTTACGAGCACGTCAACCCCGCTCACCACCGCAACTAACTGGAGTAGTTACCATGGCTAGAGCAGATTCTACGTCACAACCCGCCGCACCCCAAGCGCGTAAAAGCGTGGTCGGTTACCGCACCAACGGCGGCAGGCCGAACCCGCTGCCGCAACTGACCATCAAGGGCCGCTGGCTGGAACAGTTAGGTTTTACCCAGGGCCAGCCGGTGAGCATTACCGCTGAACATGGCCAACTGATTATCCGCACCACGCCCGCCACGGAGGGTAACGCATGAACGTCACCTTTACCCCTGAACCGATCCTGGAGTTGATGATTGAAGGCGCTACGTTGGCCAGGCTCGGATTTACCGCTGGCACCCCGCTGCAACTGACGCGCCAGCATCACCGGCTCTGGATCACTGTCGTCACCGACGAAGCCACCTGGGAAGCACTGTGCGAAGCCAGCCAAGACCGTCCCGACTTGGGCGCGGATTGGGTGCGGGATAACGGCGAAGTGATTATCGGCGGCGACTGGCTCACCGAGTCCGGCATTGCCAACGCTGAACAACTGGAGGTGACCGCTGCGCCCGGTGTGCTCCGGTTGCAACGGCGGGAAGTGGAAGTTTTTAGGGCATAAAAGCAAAATCCCGGCCAGCTTGGCCGGGGTTCCTAAAGCCAAGGGTTAAGAAATAGACATTTTATCCAAGATTTTACCTATTTTTTCCAACAAAACAGCTACTTCCTCTTTTCCTGAACCAATCCTGGTTTCAAATTCAGCTATATCAATTCCATTGCAAATTTCATTAAGCGCTGCGTTTAATATCAACAACTCACTTTCCGTGATGTTTAACTCGGCGTAATCTTTTGCTACTGATAATAAATCCATTACTTACCTCAAATTATCAAAATAAGCCCGACCATTAACTGGCCTAAAAGCCGTACCGCCATCACCAGGCTTAGGATTACGTATAACGACTGTTCCAGAAGATTGATCCCAATAAGCCGCTCTTCCTCCACTTAGCTCTTTAATTGATGTTGGATTTTTAACCACACTTTCAATGTGTTGGGCAAATTGCTCTTTTGTTTTTATCCCTAAATCGGCAAACTCATTTTGCTGAATAACATGTTTTTCATAAGCATGACCATTAGCAATCTCTTTTCCTGTTAATTCTGCATTAAGATTTTTGCTGTTAGTAGCGTTATTAGCCTCATTATTCCTCGCATTCTCCTCATCCTGAGGCTCCCAGCCGCCAGGCGTTCCAGATCCCGAACCACCCAGCTCTTTCTTCTGTTCATCCGTCAGATCTTTGCCGATATTCGGAGTCTGGCTACCATTCGAGCCTGATTCACTCTGCGCCGCAACTATCGCCATCAGCACACAGCTTGCATTTTGCAGACACGTCGCGTCTAACCCTTCCTTCACTTTCTTCGTCAGGGCCAGTGCCGCCTGCTCATTGGCTCCGCCTTTACCGGCTTCGGCCATCGCTGCGGCGTTCAACGTTTCCTGCGCCAGCATTTGTGACAACATGCCAGCACCCGCCATATTATTGCTCAGTTCGTTCTTGCCTGCCTGTGCTCCCGCCATCGCGCCAGCGGTATCACCTCCGGCCAACCCGCCAGCCAGACCCGCCGCCAGGCTACCCAGCGCGACCAGCGTTTGCTTCTGCTCTTCGCTCAGTTGGCTTACCGGGATATCACCGTACAGCGATTTCTTCAGGCTTTCCCCGATCAGTGCCGAGGTTGCTGCCCCCGCCGCCCCAGCCGTTGCACTGTTACCACTGGCCTGCGCCACTACTGCGCCTAATACCGCATGCGCCATCACCCGGCTGGCTTCATCCGGGGCGGTCTGTTTGATGATTTCCGCCAGATACGGCGCAGCAGCGCCAGAGAGTGCCTGGGCCAGATTGCCACCGGCCAAGCCTTGCAACGCCGCCGTCGCCGCCTGGATACCCTGCTGGATCGCGCTGCCGGTGCCCCATTCCGCTTGCGCGGTTTTGTAGGCTGAAGAGCTGGTCAGTAACGTATCATACGCCGCCCGTTCCTCTGGCGTCGCGTCCTGACCGGGTGCCTTGATACCTTTCGCTTCCAGCTCGGCACGACCGGCGTTTGTCGCCAGGATCTTGCCTTGCGTCGCCGCAATGTCTATCGCCTGCGCACCGATTTCGCCCAGCAGTTGGGCTTCCCTTAACCGGTTCTGCTCCTTCTCCTTATCAAAGATCGGCGCAATGCTGCCGTTGGCATTCTCCGTATCCCGGCTCAGGTCGGCGACATTTTGTTGCTGGTTGTCCTTGTCACGGACAGTGATGCTGCCTTCGCTCACCGCCGCCTGCGTGGTACCGCTAGCATGACCGCTGCCATTCAGCCCCGACAGCATGCCACCCGCCAGGTTGCCCTGGAACTCCTTACCCCCAAAGTCGCCGCCGCCGCTTATCCCGACCCCAACATGTTCAACGTTGTAGTCCGCCTGGTTATGTAAGTCACTGAACCCCAACGTCCCCGTATCCAGGCTGTTTTTGTCCGCCGTCGCCGTGGAGCCGATAACCGCGCCATCCAGTTGGGTATGCTCGCCGACCTTGACGTCAAAGCCGCCCTTACCCGCATAAATCCCGGTCTGCTCCTGCACGCTATCATAGTTGCTGTGCATCTTGTCCTGGCTCAGATTCAGGTAGCCGGAACCACTCATCGAGCCCCAGGTGAAGCTGCCTCCGGCACTGGCGTTCTGCTGCTTCATGTCGTAGAGGTCACTGTCTTGCTGGCTCGACAGAGTCAGGTTACGTCCGACGTCAACCGTCACCTTCTCGCCACTGACCTGCGCGCCAACCAGCGTAGTGTCACGCCCGCTGTTCAGGGCCAGCGTATTGCCACTGTCTATGGTAGTTTCTGTCCACTGCGTGCCAGTGCCTTTCTCACTGCCTTTGCCAGCATTGACGTTGGCAAAAACCTTGATGCCCGTATCTTTACCCAGGCTGAGACCAATACCGATTTCACCGCCGCTGCTCTTGTTACTCCCCGTCTGCTGCTGGGTGTTGGCCGCTCCGGCCAACAAGATGTCACGCGCGGCATCAATCGTGGTATCGCCACCCGCCTTCAACTGGCTACCCGCAATCAACACATCGCCACTGTTGGCACCGTTGCCCTTACCCGTCGCAGTCACCGACAGATTATTACCCGCCGTCAGCGTCGAACCGGTGACATGATCAGAGACCTGTTTTTGCGTGGATGACGACTTCTGCGCTCCGAGAGAAAGGCTGATACCGACTGCATTACCCACATCACCCTTGGCATCCTCCTGTACCACGGCCTGGCCTGCCTGCACCCCAGACAATGCCGCCTTGGTGCCCTGCAATGACGCCAGACGGCCATCGCTTTCACTTTTGGCACTCTGCGCCACCGCTATCGCCGAGTTGGCTGCCGCGCCTGCCGCACCGGACAACGCCACCGTCAGGCCACTCTGCTTCTGTTCAAACCGCTCT
This sequence comes from Serratia sp. YWN4, assembly GCF_055790845.1. Classification (NCBI taxonomy): domain Bacteria; kingdom Pseudomonadati; phylum Pseudomonadota; class Gammaproteobacteria; order Enterobacterales; family Yersiniaceae; genus Serratia; species Serratia sp. YWN4. The sequence goes on along the minus strand of NZ_CM147696.1, from coordinate 536,742 downwards.
TCGACCGTACGCAGGTCATGTCCCGGTTCTATAATGACGCTGTCGCCGGTGATGGCGAGATCTTTCCCGGCAATCAGATCCGCGCCGCCGATATGTGCCTGGTTGCCCGCAACGATATTCACATCGCCACCGGTCGAGCCAATGGTGCTGACACTCTGGCTCTGCGTGGTGCCGTCTTCGTTCACCTGATGGCGCGAGCTGGCGCTACCAATCGTCACCCCGATACCGCCGGTGCCCATCAGCCCGCTCTTTTTCTTCTCGTCCAGCCGGTAGCTGGACTGCTCTTCCGTCGCCGCCACTATCTCGACGTTATTCCCTGCTTGCAGGTTGACCTTGCCGTCACCGACAACGGAAGATCCTTTCACCGTCAGATCGTTGCCTGCAGACAGCGATACGTTGTCGCCGCTCAGCAGCGAGCCTTTTTCCTGCGTGGCGTAATCTTCACGCACCGTGTGAGTGGTAGTCTTCGACAGGAACCCTTTCTTGGTTTTGGTTTCCTCGAAGAAGTGGTAGTCGCTTTCGGTGGCGCTGTTGAGCGTCAGATCACGTCCGGCGCTCACGGCTACATCGCCGCTGGCCTGCACTTGGGTCGCATTCAAGGTGGCATCTCTGCCCGCGCGGATCGTCGTATCACCGCCGCTGGCAATCTCAGTGCTCTGCTGACGAATAGCGTCGTCAACCTGCTGCTGCCCCCCGCCCCGACTCTCGCTGTACTCGCGAGTCTGCTGGGTATTGAGATTCACGTCACGTCCGGCGCTCAGGCTGACGTCATTGCCCGCCACCATCGCAGCCGCCTGCGAGTTCAGATCGCGTCCAGCCTCCAGGATCAGATCTCCGCCGCTAGCCAAAGTACTGCCCGTTGCCGTATTACTTAGGGCCTTTTTACTACCACTACTCCCCTGCTGCGTCAGATGCTGTTCATCCTGACTGGCATTCAGCGAGATATCCCCCGCCGCTTTCAACCCGATGGTGCCCTGCTCACTTTGCAGCGTGCTGCCTTGCAGCAGGATATCCCCCTGCTCCGCAATCACCGTGACCCCCTCTTTGGCACTGAACACACTACCGTGACCTGTGTCGCGGGTGATCTCGCTCTGGCGCTGACTTTGCGATTTGCCCACCGTGTTCTGTTCGCTGTCGCTGTCGCTCACCTGCTGGCGGGCTTCTTTAATCGTCACCTGTTGTGCGCTCAGCCCGATGCCGCCTGATGCACTTTCCACCTGTGCCCCTTCGGCCACAAAGCTGCCGCCCGCCAGGAGGGTGACGCCATTGTCACCGCGTAATCCGCTGGTGTGCAGCGTGTCCGCCTGGCGACTGTTGCTCACCGTCGAGGTGCGGCTGTTGGCGTCCAGATGCGTGCTGTTGGTGGTGGTGTCTGCCAGTAACGACACATTGCCACCCGCCTGAACCTGCGTTTTGCCCCCGGCGCTGGCCTGGCTGCCTTGCAGGGTGATGTCCTGGCCCGCCTTCAGGCTGAGATTGCCCCCGGCCGTCAGGCTGCTGCCCAATGCCTGCTGCCATTCACCGCTCACCTGCGCCTTCCGCTCCCCGGCTTCTTCCATCCCGGCGCTCTTGCGGTTGCCCATGGCACCGGAGATCACGCTCACATCTGCCGTAGTAGTGCTGCGCGCGGTGGTAATGTTAATGCTATTGCTGGCACTCAGGCTGAGGTTTTCTGTGGCGCTCAGCTTCGCGCCTTGCAAGCTGATATCGCCACCGCTCAGGCTGAGATCGCGCGCACTCATGCTCGCCTGGCGCAAGGCATCTTGCAGGTTAGTACTCAGACTGATGCTGTCGGCCTGCACGTTGATGGTGTCTGCACGAAGTTCGCCCCCCTGGTGCAGGAACGTGCCGGTATCAATGCGCATGGCGTTGTCGGCAAACAGGTTGCCCGCATTGCTGAGGCTGCCGGTGGATAACTGGAGGTTGCCCCCGGCAATCACTGCGCCATCCCCCGTCACACGGATCGTACTGTTGGCCAGATAGACTTTCGGTACCCACACGGTCTGCGGCCCCTCGGCCATCTCTACCGTTTCGCTCACCAGCCAGACGATATCCTGCTGCAAGGCAGCAATCTGTGACGGTGTGAGCGCGACACCAGGCACCAGATGGAAGTCTTCCGCCGCCTTGATACCGTTATTCATCAACGCCTGGTATTGCGCCATCGCATCGTCACCTTTCAGCGACGGCCTGCCGGTCAGCATCAGCAATTGTTCACGTACCACCCGTTGCTCGTAGTAACCGTCTCCCAGGCGTTTGTGCGCCTGACTGGGGTCATACCCCACGCGCTGCAACAGATAATCACTGCTGAGGAAATTGTTCTTGTTGGCAAAACGCGGGTCGGTGACCACCAGGAACGGACTGTTGGCCGCCGGTTGCTGGCGGAACAGGCCATTATTGGGAATAGTCGTTGCCACGCTGGCCAGATGCTGTTTATCGGTTAACGCCAGTTCCCCCGGCGTCAGCGGCCTGCTGCCTGCGGCCAAACCGATATCCGCAGCCTGCCAAGCTCCACCCTCCACGTTCACCGCCAACGGGTTGCGTTCCCATTCGGCTCGCTCGGCCGCGGCGGCATTCTGCGCCGCCTCTACCGCGCTGATTTGTGCCTGGTTGACCGTGGTGTTGTCCAGGTGAGCACCGCCGATCGTCACATTACCGTAACCGCTGATCACCCCGTCAATGGTGGTCAAGGCGGTGGTTTGATCCAGATTATAGGTTGGGTACCAGTGATTGGTATTTCTGTCGTAGTGATCGACCATAAACTCCTGCCGCCGTTCATTCACCGAATACCCTCGGTTGATGATGTTGGCGGTGCCGTCAATCGTCAGGTTCCCATTGGAACTGATGGTGCTGGCGTCATTCAGCAGTTGCTCGCCAATATGCAGGGCCATGTTACCGCCGGAAAGCAGATATGCCCCGACACCGGCCGACACCAGCCTGTCGCGGGTCACCGTGCCGGTCACCGTGCGCTCGCGGAGGTTGTTGTAGTCGGTCACAAACGGCGCGGCGGCGATATCGATATGCAACTCAGGGCTCCACTGCTCCACCCGGCCCCGATCATGCTCCCGCCATACCGTGTTGTGATAAGGGGTCGGCACCGTATTCTGCCGGAAGCCACGCGTTTCATAGAACGTCATGGCATAACTGCCATCGGCATTCGGGATCAGCGCCAGGTAGTTGACCCACAGGCTGACCAGTTGGCCCTGATTGTCCTTCACCTGCACTTCCGCTCGCTGGGTGGCAGCGTCAATATTGAGCAGGGTGCCATACGGGTTGCTCGCTGCTGCGGCATCATCGCGGAAGGTCAATTGCTGAGTGGTCGGGGCCATAGAGGCCAGATCGGTATTCACTCCGGAGCCATAAGATCGCCAGTAGTAATTGTAACGGTGCCAACTGTACTCACTGCTCTCCGCCTCGCGCACAATCTCCAGCCCTTCGCGCAGGTTGTCGAAGCGTTTAGCCGTCAGGGTCAGATCCCCTTCGGCTTCAATATTGCTGGCACGGTTTTCAATCAGATCGCCGCTTGCCAGTTGCAGCGTTCCGGCGCTGTAAATCAGCGCGCCATCGCGGTTGGTTAACCGCTCGCCGGTTATCAGGCTGATGTTTTCCGTGGCGGCCATCAGCGCTGCGCGGCCATGGTTGTCGATGATCCGGCTATTGACCGCCAGATTGTCCGCCATCAGCGTGGCCTGGTTATCCAGGCTGTCGACGTTGAGGGTCAACGTATCGGCTTCGATGCGCCCCTGATTAACCAACGCCCCGGTGGTCAGATGCAGTTGGTTACCCACCAGGCTGGCCAGGTTGTTTAAATGAGCGCTGTAAAGCGTCAGATCGCCCGGCAGCAACCAATCCGCCAGGTTGGTCAACACGCCTGCGACGCTGAAGGTCACTGCGCTGTTGCTGCTGATGGTATCCCCGGCACGGTGGGTGTAATCCTGCTGCACGCTCAGTTGCAACGCCTGCTGGCTGAGCAAAGTGCCCGATTGGTTATCCAGCCATTGGGTCGAGACCGTTAATGCCCCGCCGCTCTGGATGTTACCGCCCTGGTTAAACAGCGACAGAGATCCGCCGCTGATGCTCAGCGCATTATTGGCGAGCAGATACCCCTGGCGGTTATCCAGCGAATCCAGCTGCGACAGCGTCAGGGTGCCTGCGCTCTGTACCCGTCCGGCGGTGTTATCCAGCGTGCGCGTATTCACGTCGGTCTGCGTGGTGCCAATCAGCAGGCCACCGTCGCGGTTGTTCACCTGTTGGGCATTCACGGTCAATGCACCCTGGCTGCTGATGATCCCTTGGTTGCGGTTATCCACGCTATCGCCGTTGAGCGTCAGTGCTTGGCTGGAGACCAATTGGCCCGCCTGGTTATCCACGCTGCCACCGCTCAGCGTGAGCGCGCCGCCGCTGTGGATTTTACCCTGCTGATTATTGAGAGTGCTGAAATGATAATCGCCTGCGCCTTGGCTGATCACCATACCTGTGGCGTTGTCCAACTGGTTGGTCGTAAGCTGGAGGCTCCCCAGGCTGCTGATCACCCCCTGGGCATTCAGTAAACGATCGGCCGAGATGTGTTGCGCCTGATTGGCACGCAGTGTGCCCTGGGTATTATCCAGAACGCCAGAAAGCTGCAGATTGAGCTGCTGCTGGCTGTCAATTACCCCTTGGGCGTTCAGCAGTTGTGCAGCGGTGATCTGCATCCCTTCGCCACTTTGCAGTTTGCCCAGGCGATTATCCAGCGTGTCGTTTAGCGTTAATTGCAGCTGTTTCTGGCTATAGAGCAGGCCATGTTGCTGGTTATCGATGCCCTGAGCCTGGATCCATAACTGCTCCCCCGCCAGCAGTTGCCCGCCCGCGTTGTGTAGCACTCCGGCAGGCGTAGCATTGGTGAGCCCTTGCAGCCACAGGCGGGCTTGCGCACTGATCTTCCCACCCTGGTTGGTGATGTCTTGCGCCGTGCGCAGCACCAGATTGGCGGCAGATTGCAATGTGCCGTATTGGTTATTCCAGGTGGTAACGGTTAAATCAGCATCCTGCTGGCTAACGACTTCACCCTGTTGGTTATCGAACCCTTGGCTGACTACCGTCAGCGTGCCCAGGCTGCCGATCCACCCTTGGGTGTTAAAAATGTTCTCGGCCTGCAAACGCTGTGCCCGCTGGCTGATGATGTGGCCGTTGCGGTTATCCAGCGCACGAGTGAATTGCATATCCAGCGAGTCTAACGCCTGGATCTCACCCTGCGCATTGAGCAGGCTGAGCGCACGCAGCGTGCTGCTGCCCCCGCTGGCCAGCTTCCCTCCCTGGTTGTCCCACGCCCCGGTAAGGTTCAATGTCAGCGCTTGCTGGCTTTGTATCACACCTTGCTGACGGTTGTTCAGTTGCCCACCATTCAGTGACAACGCTCCGCCGCTTAACAGCTTGCCCTCATCATTATTAAACAGGCTGAGCACACCACCTTGCCAATAGAGGTTCTGCTGCGCCGTCAGGATGCCCGATTGGTTGTTGATATTGCCGGTGGTGTTAAGTGTTAACTCACCACCCGATTGCAGCTTGCCTGCGGTGTTATCCAGGCTGCCTGCCGTGATCTTGACCTGCTTTGCCCCCTGCGCGGTACCTTTGCGGTTATCCCAGTTCCCTGCGGTGCTGGCATCCAGCACATCGCCCGCTTCGATCAGCCCTTGCTGGTTATCGATCGACTGGCGAGCGTCAAGACGAATTCCCCCTTGACTGATGACTTGGCCTTGAGCGTTATTCAGTGCTTGCGCAGCGAGTTGCAGGTTCTGACCACGGATCTCACCCGCACTGTTATTCAGAGTACCTTGGCTGTTCAGGGTTAAATTCGCCCCCGACAGTAACTTGCCCTGGCGGTTATCCGTGCCTTGCTGTGTGGTGATCGCCAGATGTGACTGGCTTTGCAGCGTGCCCTGCTGGTTATCCAACGCACCGAGATCCAGCTGCAAACTGCCGTTGCTGCCTATGATCCCTGACTGGTTAGCCAGCAGACCACTAACACGCCAGTGCTGCGCGGTACCGTCCAACGCCACCAGCCGGCCACGCAGGTTGTTGAGGGTGGCGCTATTCAGGCTGAGCTGTTGGGTTTCAATGCTGCCATCGGTATTATCCAGCGCACCGGTCAGGGCAAAGCGGCTTTCACCGGCCCCCACCTGTGACCAAATACCCGCCTGGTTGAACAGGCTATCTGCGGTGATTTGCCAACTGCCCGAACGGATTTGCGCCTGCTGCGAGTAAACATTGTTCTGGCTGTTCACCGTGAACTGCTGGCTATCAACCTGTGCCTGTTGCAGGGCAACATCCCCGGCAAACGCCGTCAACACCGCCTGATCGGCCGCCACGCGGCTCTGGCTGATATCCACCTTACGGCCGGTAACGCTCACCTTCTTCTGGCTCATCAGGCTGCCGCTGGCACGAACATCCGCCTGGCTCTCGAGCGTTAAATCTGCTGGGTGGATCAGGGTGCTGTTCGCGTCACTGCCCGCTAAAAGATGCCCGCTGCTCTGGATCGCCTGTGCGGCTTGCAACGTGACATTGCCCGCGGCTGCCAAAGTGCCAGATTGCGTGATCTCACCCTGGCGGCTTTGCACGCTAAGCTGGCCACCGCTGTACAGTTTGCCATGATGCTCAACGCTGTCTCTGGCGGTGAGGGTGATATCACCCCCGGCCTGCGTGTAAGGCTCTGCCGTGCCAGCCTGCCAGGTGAGTTTGCCTTCGCTGTTCACCACCAGAGTCTTTTCGGCCTGCAAATGCCCGCCCTGATTGCGCACGCCCACCCCGGCCTCGGTGCCGACCATGCGGATATGGCCGCTGTACATGCCGCCCATCTGGCCCATGTCGATCGCCAGTTCAGGGGCGTTGCCATCACTGCCTGCCAGTGCGGTGGCCGTTTTGCCATCGGCGCCGATCTGGTTGCGCCCTGCCACCACAGAGACACCTTCTTTCGCCCAGACCCCGGCGTTCACCTGCACCGCTCGCGCCAGAATATCGACATATTCGGTGTCGTGACGCGAATCGCCATTCAGGCCGCCGCCCTGAACCTGGATCACCCCACGCTCAACGCGGTAACCCGCCACACTGCCATCGGCATTCAGCTGCGGTTTACCGGTGGTCAAGGTCATGCGCCCGGCATTGATGGTGCCACAGCCGTCACACATAATGCCTGATGGGTTGGCCACCACCACTTGCGCTTTGCCGCCCGCGACTTCCAGAAAACCACGCAGTTGGCTAGGGTTGTTGCTGTTGACTTCATTGATGATGACTTTGGCGGGTGCCGCATTTGGGTTGAGCTTGGCGTTACCCTGGATATAGCCAGCCAGTTGGGTAGAGGTCATCACCGCAGAGTTATTGAGGATTGCCCCTTGCTGGCCGACATCAAACTGTTGGTACTGGTTGTGCGATACCCCGGCCTGATTCGGCGCATTGATATTGACCTGCGGCAAACCGTTCTGGGTGTTGATCACTTCCGGGCGCTGCGCGGGTGCCAGTTGGCCATCGGCCACAATGCCGTTGGCCAGCACCGGCTCGGTACACAAGGCCAATCCAATCAGCCACAAGGAACGGCGCACGGTGACCCACAGGCGAGCGCCCCCGGCACTGCGGCTTTGCCCAGGCTGGGTGCTGCAACTGCGGGCCAGTTCTGACACCACCCTCAACTCACCTTGAGTACGGCTGAAAATGATGCGGTAGCAATGTTTGTTCATGAAGCGAATTCTCTAATAAAATCAGTAAAAAGGCGTCTACGAGTGCTTTTGGCAGCGATCGCTAGAGTTGCAGGTTGATGCTGAAACCGGTGGTCACACCCGAGGTGTGGAAACTTTCCGGTTTGTCGATCGGCACGCCAGCAAACAGGTCGTAGCTGAAGCGCTGCCACAATGCACCGCGCAGGCCGATGGCGCTGCCCGTTAACTGTTGCCCGGCCAAATTGCGGGCCCCTGGGCCATCCACCCGGCCAGTGTCCACACCCCAATAAAGCTCATGGTCGCTCGCCAATACCTTCCAGGCCAATTCGTTACGCCAGATCAGGCCTTTTTCACCGGATAAGTTCTGCTCGCCATCAAACCCGCGCACCGTGTAGCGCCCAGCAATTGACAGCCGATCCTGTGGGATCAGCGGTTGGTTGCTCCATTGCCCACGCAGGCTGGTGTTGTAACGCCAGGATTGACCAGCCCACTGGAAAGGCTGGTTCAGGCTGATATCCCCGGTGACCAGGCTGGGGCGCGATGTGCCCTCGTTATTGTCTTCTTCCGGTACACGCAGGGCACCAAAAGCACCTATACCACGCCGCCAATTGAGGTTGGCATCCAACGTGGCGTCACCGAGATAGCTGTGCTGGTTGAGCCCCAGTTCCCAGCCTGTTGCACGCCGTTCCTGTTGCGTAAGTTCAATGTCGTCAACTGAGTTGGTCGAATGGCGGCGGTAACCACGCAGATTCAGCGTGGTTTTATGTACCTGATTGCGGAACAGCAAACGGGAAACCGTGAATTGCGCGTTTTCGCTTTTGCCGCTGTAAGTGAGGATCTCGTTGGCGTTAGCGATATTCTGGTGATAGTTGTAATCGCTGTAGTTGGCGGAGAAACTCCAGTAGCCCACAGGAAGGGTGTAGTTCACCGTATGGGAACGGCTGTCATAGGGTCCATCACGGAACAGGCTTCTGCCAAGGTTGACATAGAAAAGGTCGTTCTGGGCAAAAGGCGCATCGATCGACAGGGTGGTTGAACCCTGGTACTTGCCAGTACTGTCAGAACCGCTGTCATCCAACCCGAAGCTAAGATGGAACGGGCGGCTCTCTTTCCAGGTAATCAGCAGATCGCTGGTCGCTTCTTGTGCTCCCGGCACAATCTGGATATCAGCCTCAACATTCGGAACACGTTTGAAGTTCTCTAAAGCCTGCTCGATATCACGCAGGCTAAGGATGTCCCCTGAACGCGCTGGCACGGCATTCCACAGTCTGGCGCGGTAAGAGACTGGCTCAGCAAAGTGAATGTTGGCAATACGGCCGGGCTGGAGCGTGAGCGTAAAGACGCCTTTAGTAAGATCCTGCTCCTGCGCCATCACACGCGTGGTAACGTAGCCTTGTTCCAAAATGGCATTCTGGACTTTGTTGATCACCAGCAGGATCCCTTGCGACCCTAAGCAGCGGCCTTTCGCGCCATCGGCAGCGTCCAGCGCCCATTGGAAACGGCTGGCTTCGTCCCCGACCAACGTAAAGGTATTAATGGTAAAACACGGCGATTCATCAACCGGGTAATCAGGCAATGAAGCCGTTGGTCGGGTGAGACGCACATCGGTTTGCGGGGTATTTTGCTGCTGTAAAACCCGTTCCCTTTCTTGCTGCCGGTTTTGTTCTTGGGCATCGATAGCCGCCGCATTCTGTGGCGCGGCAGGTGAGAGCATATTGGCTGACACCAGCGACACAGGCTGTGTCGCCAAACAGAAGAGGCTGGCCTTGAATAACAGCGCCAGAGGGTTACCGTAATTGTGGTTCATCTTATCCCTTGATAAATTTAACTAAAAACAACTCACTGTTTTTGTAATAGAACTATCCGCAGGATCCCAAGTTGCCAGCCAACGCAAACGCTGGCCCGCAGGGCGAGCCGCAAAAATGAGGCGTATTTATCCCGCTGAGCTTAATCAATTAATCGATTTGGATGACAACACTGCCAGAAGCCAGTTAAAGGCCGCTCACAGCGACACCGAAGGGAGTAGGCTGAGCATGCTGATGCACGCGCCAGAGGAACAGGATAAACACAGCAATATTGCTGCGATCCGTTGAAGTACCGAGTCCGTTCAGATAAGTCACTTTAATGATTTGGGCGCATTCTAACCAAGTCTCTCTGTGTCAGACAAGCCTCTACTTTTTCTATTGATGACTGATAACGATCAAAAAACAAGGTTATTCCTATAATTTAAAGAATAAATATCTTATAAATACGGTTTATTCTTGATTTAATTCCAATAAAATAATAAAGATGCTGAATTATACCATTACGTAAATTTTTACCCTTACATAAAAAAGGGGGCTTTCGCCCCCATGGATGCAGAAAACGCATCCCATCGTTTAAATCGAGTTACGCTGTGCCGCCGACGGTCAATGAATCCAGCTTCAACGTTGGCTGGCCGACGCCGACCGGCAGGCTTTGCCCTTCTTTGCCGCACACGCCGACGCCTTTATCCAGCGCCAGATCGTTACCGACCATCGAGATTTGCTGCATCGCTTCAATGCCGGAGCCAATCAGCGTCGCGCCTTTCACCGGTTTGGTGATGCGGCCGTTTTCGATCAGATAGGCTTCGGAGGTGGAAAACACGAACTTGCCGGAGGTGATATCCACTTGGCCACCGCCAAAATTGGGCGCATACAGGCCGTATTCCACGCTGGCAATGATATCTTCCGGCGTCGATTGGCCCGCCAGCATATAGGTGTTGGTCATGCGCGGCATCGGCAGGTGGGCATAAGACTCACGACGGCCGTTGCCGGTAGGCGCAACGCCCATCAGGCGCGCGTTGAGTTTATCCTGCATGTAACCTTTCAGAATGCCGTTTTCGATCAGCACGTTGTACTGGCCCGGCACCCCTTCGTCATCAATCGCCAGTGAACCACGGCGGCCCTGAAGCGTGCCATCATCCACCACGGTACAGAGTTCGGAAGCCACCAGTTGGCCCATCTGGCCGCTGAATACGGATGTGCCACGGCGGTTGAAGTCGCCTTCCAGCCCGTGGCCGACCGCTTCATGCAGCAGCACGCCCGGCCAACCGGCACCCAATACCACTGGCATGGTGCCAGCGGGGGCGGCAATGGCCGAGAGATTGATCAGCGCCATGCGTACCGCTTCTTTGGCGAACGCATCGGCACGCACTTCACCGTCAACCACTTCCAAGAAATAGTCATAGCCAAAACGGCCACCGCCGCCGCTGGCACCACGCTCGCGCTTGCCGTCTTCTTCCACCAGCACGCTGACGGAAAAACGCACCAGCGGGCGAACGTCCGCCGCCAGCGTGCCGTCGGTGGCCGCCACCAGTATCTGCTCATACACGCCGGTGATACTGGCCGTCACTTCCTGTACCCGCTTGTCTGCGGCGCGCGCCACTTTATCCACCCGGTGCAGCAAGGCGATTTTCTCTTCGCGCGGCAAACTTTGCAGCGGATCGAGCAGTGGATACAGCGCCTGATGGCTGATTTCACCCAAGGTATGAACTTTACCGTTGCCGCTTTCGCGCACAATACTGCGTGCAGCATGGGCGCTCTGATTCAGGGCATTCAGGGTGATCTGATCTGCATAGGCAAAACCGGTTTTCTCACCGCTGACGGCGCGCACGCCAACGCCCTGATCGATATTGTAAGAGCCATCTTTGATAATGCTGTCCTCAATCACCCAGCTCTCATGGTAGCTGGACTGAAAATAGAGATCGGCATAATCGAGGCGGCGTTCGGCCAGTTGACCCAATACGGAGAACAGGTCTTGGTGACTCAGCTTATTTACAGCGAGTAATTGCTCACTGACAAACGTCAGGCTCATAGTTTTTCACTCTTTATGTGAGGAGGAGGGTTCAACCGGCGCAATCAGCGACGGCTGGAATCGGTTGTGCTGCATCACCGGCATCTGGGCGCGGATGGTTTTCAACGCGCCAATATCCACACGCACTTTCAGCGCGGAAACTGCATCGGCGTTTTCTGCCAGCACGTTGCCCCAACCGTCAACCGCCATGGAATGGCCCCAGGTGCGACGGGTAGCACCATGGCGGCCCACCTGTGCCGGGGCCAGGATCACGCATTGGTTCTCGATCGCTCGTGCACGCAGCAAAATTTCCCAGTGCGCCTCGCCGGTAAGGCGGGTAAATGCCGCTGGCACCGAGATCAGCTCCGCCCCCTGCGCCCGCAGTGCCTGATACAAACCTGGGAAACGTAGATCGTAGCATATCGTCATCCCCAAGCGCCCCACCGGGGTATCGACCACCGTCAACTGCTGGCCATGCTGATAGGTATCCGACTCGCGATAATGTGCATGCATATCGTTGATATCCACATCGAACATATGCATTTTGTCGTAACGGGCACGAATCTCGCCTTGGCTATCAAATAACAGGCTGCTGGTGGTAATACGCTGCGGATCTTCACGGCTTACCAGCGGCATGGAACCCACCAACAGCCAGACGCCGTAACGTCGAGCCATGTCGCGCACCGCCTGTTGCAGCGGCCCGTCACCTTGCTGTTCTGCATGTTCTCGATAGGCAGCCGAGTTGGCAAACAGCAAAGCATTCTCCGGCGTCATGACCAGTTTTACCCCGGCATTGAGCTGCTTGATTTGCTGTTCAATCTGAGCCAGGTTATCCCGCACCTGGTCACCGCTACACAGTTGTAACAACGCAACGTTAGCATTTTTCATGGCGCCTTATCCTCTCTTGGCTTACGCAACACCTCATTGATACTTGGCTGATCCAGACTACCGCTGATGTCATAGCGAATAAACGAGATCTTGCTCCACAACGGCCCCAGCACTTTGGTGGCGGCAAACACCGCCGCACCGACAATCGGGTTAATCACAAACGCCGTAGCGACGCCCACCGTGGCCGAAAGTTCCGGCGCGACCACCGCCTGCATCTCAATCTGGCGGCGTACCAGATCGATCTGGCCGCTCATGGCAATATCGGCCGCCAAGCCATCAATGAATAAATTATCTGTATGCATTATGCCATCTTTCGTCAAGATGTTGCCGCGAATGGAGTCAAAGTAGAAACCATTACCAAAAGTATCCCTGAAATCGAACTGCAACTTGCGCAGCAGAGCGTCAAAACTCACCAGCCGCAACAACTGGCCAGCCCGGCCACCGCCGATGTTGTCAATCTCGCCTTTGCCCAGATCGATCTTCATGGTGCCATTCAGCGTATCGAGCCGCGGTTTCCACGGCTGACCGCGCCAGTGCAGATCAAAATCAATCGTATAAGGTGCCTCTTTCAGCGGGATAGTGACGCCAAAGAAGCTGGCCGTCTGATCGATCTTGCTGCCCAACAGTTTGCCTTCCAGCGCGCTGCGCTCTTCATGGCCGTTCTGTTTCCACAGGCCAGTCACCGTCATCCGCCCCTGGCCGGTATCCACCAGGCCGTGCGTCAGCACCAGAGAATCACCGTCATGCTTAATATCGGCTTCAACTTTGCCCAGCTTCTGCCCTAATACCCAGCACGACTCACAGCGCAACATGACCGAAGGCCAGCCCTGGAACGAAATCTTGTCAGATGCCAGCGGATTAGTAGTGCCTGGAGCGTTCTTATCGTCAGAAAACTGCGGATTGTAATAAAGAAAGCTGAGATCCAGCCGCCACGGGCCGTGATCCGGCATCTTCAGGCTACCATCAATTTCGTTCCCCTTGGCAGTGATGCTGCTCATGCCCCCAAGCTGTTTTTCCACCGCCAGTTGGAGGTTGTGCCACGCCTGCCCGCCTAATAAAAGCTGCGGCGTATTTAGCGTAACCTTGGCTGGGAAACTGACATTGCCCACCTTACCGGCTTCGCCGCTCTGTTTGAGCGCCGGTGCCAAGAGCGCCAGCCATTGTTCACCATCCAGCGGCGGCAGATTCAGCATCAGCGCGGGGTCTTTCGGCAGAGAAGGAACCGCACTCGCGCCGGTTTGCCACGCTGCACGCGCCAACGCCACCTGCTGATCGGCCAGCAACCATTCGCTGTTAAAGTGGTTTTGCTTGCCCGCGTTACCGCTGAGAAGGAAACCATGCAGGCCACCTTTGGCTTTCACGCTGACAGGCAAAGCGACCCCCGCCGGTTTATCAAGCGGCGCAGGTAAGTTACTGCTCACTTTTTTCAGATCGGCGTTCACCGCCACTTCATAGCTGGGTTCGCCTTTATGCGGCAGATGGATCGCCACCTCGCTTTGCCACGCGGCGCTGCCCTTGAGGGATTTTGCCACCTCTGGCGGTATGCCTTCGAGCTTGGCCGGTTGCCAATCGCCCTTCAGCGCCACATTCACCTTATAATCCTGCGGCTGTTCCTGAGTGGTGAAGTTGATGGCCAGCGGTTGGCCGAACCAGTTGGCCGCCAGCGTATCGCTATCCAGATTGCCGTTGTTAAAACGGAATTTACCGGTCACATTCTCCAACTGGCTGGCCAGTGGTTTCACCAGCAGTGAATTGTTGTGCAGCGCCACTTCACCTGTCGCCGTCACCAGTTCCCCGTTCAGCGGGATATCAAGGTGTAAGCGCCCACTGACATTGCCGCCCACCTGCAATTCATCCAATGCCGCCCCTATTGAGTGATCCAGCGGCGTCTGTTGGAAATAGTCTTGTATATCCTGCCCGGCCCCGGCGATATCCGCATCGACAAACAGCTTTTGCTTCAGATAATCCGGGATCACGGCGGTGACATTCCTGCCCGCCACGTTGCCCAACCGGGTCTGCGGCGCATTCATCCACAAACCATCGTTGACGAAATCAAGATCGATCGCAAAATCCTCCAACGCTGGCCATTCCGGCTGGAATTCGAAGGTGGCGTGCCGCAGCGGAACATAAACCTGGAACTGGCCGTCATTTTGTTTGTACGGGAACTGATGCGGGTTACCGGCGTAAATCAGTGAAGCATTGTCTACCTGGCCGCCCTGAATGGCACCACTGAGGTAATCCACCAGATGTTTACCCATCAGCGGTTCAGGGAAATAACGCCAGGCATCGGCACCATCATAGAGGCGGATGCCTGCAAGAATATCCAGCCAAGGCTCGCCGTTGGCCGGTTGCTGGTAGCGGAAATCGCCGTTAATCCACAGCGATTTGGCTTTTATATCCAAATCTCTACCGGCTAACTTCCAGCCTTTATCACTGTTCTGCCAGGTCAATGCCCCCTGCGCACGGCTGATTTCCAGCGGTGCGCGGAACATATCGCCGTAAGGCAGCGTGCTGTCACGCAAGCCCAGCGTCAAACGGCCATGCTCCACACTGCCCGATAACGCACCCGAGAAATGATTCACCCCCGGCAGCAGTTTCCAATGCTGCCAGCTTAAATCCTGCCACAGTGCCTGAAAACGGGTTTTTTCTGGCTGTTTCAGCGGAATATCCAGCGCCAGCGCGCGGAGTTTGCCCTGCGGTTGCAGGTCTTTCCAGCGATCCAGCGTGTCCGGGCTGAGGAAAGAAAAAGTCGGCAGCAACGCGTCGAGCCGCTCAAGCTGGATACCGGCCGCACGGATCCGCAGCTCTTCACTCTGGCTTGGCCCGATAAACTGATTATTTTCCGGCAACCACAGCGCCGCCAAGGTTCCCGGCGGCCAAGCCTGGCCGTCGGTTTTCAGGTTCAGCTGCGGCACGTTAACCTGCCAACCGTTACCTTCGCGCTTTAACGCCAGCGCCAGATTGTCCACATCCAATTGATGTGGCGCATTCGCTGCCGACCAACGGGCAACCCCTTGCTTGAGCAGGACATTGCCGCCATAAATTTCGCCATTCTTCAGTTGTAACCAGGCCGCCAGACTGAAGTCAGCACTTTCCAGACCAGTATTGGTTTTCAGCCAGCGGCTAAACCAGGGTTTCATATCGATATCGTCGGCCTGCATATAGACCATACCGGTATTCAGCAGCCCCTGTTCATCGCGCAGATCCAGGCGCAGCTGCACCGCACCGTGCTGCCCATTGAGGGTCGACAGGCTAATCTGCCCTTCGGCGCGGTGGCGATTCAGGCTGTTCAACCAGGTAAGCTGCGGGATGTGGAATTCGGCACGCGAGCCTGACGGCGTAAGAAAAGAGATGCGGCTATCGCGCAGATCGAAATGATCCAGTTGGTAAAGGAACAGATCGCTGATCCGGCTGGGGGTGAGGGTATTACCATTATTGCCATCGCCGCCAAGCGTGGCGTTGAGATCGAGTTGCAGTTGGTAGAAGGTCAGATCGCGGAACTGCCAGCGCCAACGCAGCAGGGATTGCCACACGTCCAGCGCCAGCGTCACCCGCTCAATTTGCAGGGTGCTTTTTGGCAAGGTCAGGCGGATATCGCGGACTTCCAGCGTTGGCCCAAACGTTTCCCAACTGCCCTGAACAAAATCAGCCTCAATAGGAACGCCGGAGATCGCTTGCACTTTCTCCAGCAATTGAGGGCGATAGTTGTTCAGCTCAGGCAGCAACAGACGCAACCCGCTGATCAGCAACGCCACAATAACAATCAAAATGGCGCCTGTTGCTAGCAGGATCCCGGGCAGTCGCCTCACGCATTTCTCCTTGCATCCGCTGCCTGGCAACGGGAATTTCTTAACTGTTGCCCCTCCCCCGGCCCGATAAAGCAGCGGGCCTGGCGGAGTTCAACGCCACTCATTGCCCCCATTGGGCGGAGAGACGCTTACATCATGACGACATCAAACTGTTCTTGGCTGTACAAAGGTTCGATCTGCACTTTAACCTGCTTGCCGACGAAGATCTCCACTTCGGCCAGCGCATGCGACTCTTCGCCCTTCAACGCTTCGCCTACCGCCGCAGATGCATACACCAGGAAGCGATCGGAATCGTAAGCATGATGTACGCGCACAATCTCGCGCATGATCTCATAACAGACGGTTTCCACCGTTTTTACCGTTCCGCGGCCATTGCAGGTTGGGCAATCGTTGCACAGCACATGTTCAATGCTTTCACGCGTGCGTTTACGCGTCATCTCAACTAATCCTAGCTGAGAGAAACCGTTGATCGTAGTTTTCACGCGATCTTTACTCAGCGCCTGCTCCAGCGAGTGCAATACCCGGCGGCGATGTTCTTCATTGTTCATGTCGATGAAATCAATGATGATGATACCGCCCAGGTTGCGCAGCCGCAGTTGGCGGGCGATCGCCTGCGTCGCCTCGATATTGGTATTGAAGATGGTTTCATCAAGGTTACGATGGCCAACGAACGCGCCGGTATTGATGTCAACGGTGGTCATGGCTTCGGTTTGATCGATGATCAGATAACCACCGGATTTTAGCTCGACCTTGCGCTCCAGCGCCCGCTGGATCTCGTTTTCTACATCGTATAGATCGAAAATCGGCTGGCTGCCGGTGTATAGCTCCAGCTTGTTGGTGATATCAGGGATATATTCGCCGGTGAATTCCAGCAGTTGGTCGTGCGTCAGGCGGGAATCGACACGGATCCGATCCAGCGCGGAACCGGCGAAATCACGCAAAATACGGTGGGCCAGTGCCAGTTCGCCATACAGCTTGTATTTGGTCTGGTTGCGTTTTTTACGCTCCATCACCTTGGTCCACAAACGTTTGAGAAAGGCCGCATCCTGCGCCAACTCTTCTTCGCCGATCCCTTCCGCGGCGGTGCGGATGATAAAACCGCCCAGATCGTCGCAATAGCCCACCACGGCGCGTTTCAGGCGCTCACGCTCGGCTTCGCTTTCAATACGTTGGGAAACACCCACATGAGCAGCGCCTGGCATAAACACCAAATAGCGTGAAGGCAGGGTAATATCGGTGGTGAGGCGCGCGCCTTTAGTACCCAGCGGATCTTTCACCACCTGCACCATCAGATCCTGCCCTTGGCGCACCAGTTCAGCAATATCCCGGACATGGAAGTTTTTTTGCTCATCGCCCGCAACGCACTCGGTGTGCGGCATGATATCGGAGGCGTGCAGGAAGGCCGCTTTATCCAGGCCGATATCGACAAAAGCCGCCTGCATCCCCGGTAATACCCGGCTGACACGCCCTTTATAGATATTGCCGACGATGCCGCGTTTGGCTTCGCGCTCGATGTGGATCTCTTGCAGGATACCACCGTCGATATAAGCAACTCGCGTTTCAGACGGTGTGATATTAACCAGTAGCTCAGCTGTCATGTTTTCTCCTCAGAGCCGGTCGATAATGCCTGCCTCTGCCTCTTTCAAGCAAGTCTATTGGCCGGTTCTTACATCTCGTAATGCGACAAAATGACTGAGCAGCTCATGTGTTTCGACCAGCGGCAAACCCATTACCGCGTGATAACTCCCGGTTATCGTTCTGACGAAACAACCACCCTTTCCTTGAATTCCATAGGCGCCCGCTTTATCCATCGGTTCGCCTGTTGCAATATAGTCGCGAATATCCTGTGATGACAGGCTGCGGAATACGACATCCGTCACCACCAACTGGCGCAAGACATCATGCCGATCGGCGATCGCCACGGCGGTCATCACCTGATGCCGTTTGCCGGACAAGGCTGCCAGCATCTGTGCGGCATCCTCTTTGTCTCGCGGCTTTTCCAATATCTGGCCATTCAGCACCACAATGGTATCCGCCCCCAGCACCGGCCAATCCTGCGCTGCCAGCGCCACTCCCGCCACGGCTTTTTCCTGCGCCAGACGGCAGACATAGTTTTCCGCTCCCTCACCGCTCCGGCGTTGCTCTTCGGTATGCGTCAGAAGGATTTCAAACGGAACGCCTAACAGGGTCAGTAATTCATGTCGACGTGGGGAACCGGATGCAAGATAAAGCGAAATCATTGATATATCTCTCATCCTTCAAGCAGCAACTTGAAATTCATTGGGTATATCCTTGTTATTGTACGGCAAACTGGCGGCGAATCTTGCGCATCAGCAGGAACAGCCACGGCCAGAGCACACCGTTTACCACACTACTCCAGAATACCTCGGGGCGGAAAGAGACGTTGATCACTAAAAACTCAGCCCAGAAGACCACCACGTCCATCGCCAACGACAGCAGCACCACGATTAAAGCCTGCTGCCACAGCGCCATATTACGGAACAGTTGGAATTTAAAGGCCACCAGATAGGCAATGATCCCCATCGCCAGCGCACGTACGCCAAGGGTTGAACCCAGGATCAGATCCATCACCAGCCCCAGAATAAAGCCGGTACCGACGTTAACCCGATGCGGCAGCGCCATCACCCAGTAGGTCAGGATCAACAGCAACCAGGATGGCCGGAACATGTAGATTTGCTCCGGCCACGGCATAATCTGCAACACCAATGCCACAAGAAATGACAGCCAGATTATCCAACGCCCGTTGCTGCGATAGCGGTTCATCGTGTTGCTCCAGAGCCCGTAGTTGCCCCCGTAGCAGCCGGTGGCACGGTGTTACTGGTGGCCGGTAATGGCGCTGGCGGGCCCATGGCATCCGCTGGCGGCAGCACCTGCGGCATCATCTGCATCAGGCGTTCGTTCGCGACGCGATGAACTTCGTCTGGCGGTAGCGGCAAGGTGCCGTTACGATCGGCACCCCACAGTAGCAACAGATAACGCAGGCGTTGCAGACCGGCCGTTGGCCGCGCCTGAATCACCGTATAGGCACGCTGGTTATCCACTTTTACCGAGGAAACCACCGCCACCGGATAACCTTCAGGGAAGCGGCCGCCCAAGCCTGAGGTGACCAACACATCGCCGACGCGAATATCGGTATTGCCTGGCAGATGCTCCAGTTGCAGATCGTCAGCACAGCCGCTACCTGCGGCAATCACGCGGATGTCATTACGCAACACCTGAATCGGCAACGCATGCGAGGCATCACAAATCAGCAAGACGCGGCTGGTCATTTTGGCCACCGCCACCACTTGACCAACCACACCTTTATCGCTGATCACCGGCTGGCCTTCATAAACGCCGTTATCGGAACCTTTGTCGATCACCACCTGATCGCTGTAAGGATCGGAACCGGTCGACATCACCTGGGTGACCATTTTGTGTTCGTCTTGACGCAACGGCGAACCTAACAGTTCCCGCAAGCGAGCATTTTCCTGCTTGAATTGGCCAAGAAGAAGGATATCGCTGTTTTTCAGCAGCAGTTCCTGCCGCAGAGCACGGTTTTCCAGCTCAAGCTGTTGGCGGGTAGCCAGCGTTTCTGAAACGCTGTCCAAAACTTTACGCGGCCCATTGGCCAAAAAATAAAAAGGACTGACGGCGGTATCCATGTAGTTTCGTATTTTAGCGAACGTACCGAGCCGGCTGTCGGCAACGATCAGGGCAATGGCCGCGATCACTGCCAAAAAAAGTCGTAGTTGCAGGGAAGGCCCCCTGCTAAAAATGGGCTTCATAAATTATGCGAGTTCCTCGACAACAGAAAGGGGGATCGCACCTGATACCATGCGACTACCGTTATCCGATACGATCCCACCGATCTGGGGCTGACTATTCTTCGCTGAACAAATCGCCGCCATGCATGTCGATCATTTCCAACGCCTTACCACCACCGCGTGCCACACAGGTCAACGGATCTTCTGCAACCACTACCGGGATGCCGGTTTCTTCCATCAACAGGCGATCCAGGTTACGCAACAGCGCACCACCACCGGTCAGCACCATACCGCGCTCGGAAATATCAGAAGCCAGTTCTGGCGGGCACTGTTCCAGCGCGACCATGACCGCGCTGACGATACCGGTCAACGGTTCCTGCAAGGCTTCAAGGATTTCATTGGAGTTCATGGTGAAGCCACGCGGCACACCTTCGGCCAGGTTACGGCCACGAACTTCAATTTCGCGCACTTCATCATCCGGATAGGCTGAACCGATGCCGTGTTTGATACGTTCTGCGGTGGCTTCACCGATCAGTGAACCGTAGTTACGACGCACATAATTAATGATGGCTTCGTCGAAACGATCGCCGCCGATACGTACAGAAGAGGAGTACACCACGCCGTTCAGCGAGATCACCGCCACTTCAGTGGTACCGCCACCGATATCGACCACCATGGAACCGGTTGCTTCCGATACTGGCAAGCCAGCACCGATAGCCGCAGCCATAGGTTCTTCAATCAGGAACACTTCGCGAGCGCCTGCACCCTGAGCGGACTCACGGATCGCACGGCGTTCCACCTGAGTTGCCCCAACGGGAACGCAAACCAGCACACGCGGGCTTGGGCGCATGAAGCTGTTGCTGTGAACCTGTTTGATAAAATGCTGCAACATCTTTTCAGTCACAAAGAAGTCGGCAATAACGCCGTCTTTCATTGGACGAATCGCTGCGATATTGCCAGGCGTACGCCCCAGCATCTGTTTGGCGTCATGGCCCACGGCCGCAACGCTCTTGGGTGAACCGGCACGATCCTGGCGAATGGCAACCACCGACGGTTCATTCAATACAATGCCTTGTCCTTTAACATAAATCAGGGTATTGGCGGTACCCAAGTCGATGGACAAGTCATTAGAAAACATGCCACGAAATTTCTTAAACATAACGAAAGGATAATCCTGCAAGCTGGGGGCGGAAAATAAAATCCGCCTACTTTACCAACCACACGAAGCAGCGACAAGGCGCAAAAATGTTCTGCTTCGGTGAAAAATAGTCTGTGTTGTTTCTAACCGAATGCACGGAAAACGAATGGAGGCTGAAATCCCTCAATAAAGGCTCAGTTTCCCACCAAATCAACGTAGCAGGCGGCGTAACACAGCTCATAAAATCTAACATTTTTCCTGATTGTCATCGGTGTTAAGCACCTATTGACGCCCACAGGAAAAGACGGGCCATTCTACGTTAATTTTTGCCCGGTCATCAGGTTAAACACGATAACGACGCGAATATTTTTTACGACTGACATCGATCGGCTCAGGCGAGGCAAAAAAATCGCCCTGCCCGCCAAGAATTCCACACTCTTTCAGCGTCTGCCATTCATTGCGCGTACGCACGCCCACGGCGAAAACCTGCGTATGGGTCCCTTCACAGGCTCCGGTCAGGCTCTGAGCAAACAACTGGTTCTCATCCCGCCGATCAATACTCCTCACCAAACCCGGGTGAAGCTTGACGATCTCCACCGGTAACGACTTGATATAAGAGGTACTTACCACGGTCAACCCTGCCTGAGAAACCACCAAACGGCAGCCCAAACCCGAGAACAAACGTAACACCGGACGCAAACGGTCGATATGTTGACACACTTCTGCCTCAGCAAGTTCAATCAGAATTCGTCGGCGAGAACTTTTTTCACACTGTAGCAGGATATCACGCACCCAACGCTGAAAACTGCGCTGTAATAATGAATCGACACACAGCGGAAATGCCAGCGTCTCTTCAGGCCAAAGGGACAATAACGGAATTATCCGACTCATATGCTGGCGATCGTAGCTTTCTGCCAGCCCGAACTGCTTGATCAGGGGTAAATATTCGGCGGGCAACAGTTCCTGCACACCATCATGGATCCGGCTCATCACCTTACGATGATGCACTTCGCCTTCCACCGTGATCACCGGTTGTAAATAAAGGCGCGGCCCACCGCGAGCCAATACCTGTTCGAGCAAGGTACGCCATTTGACATTACCGCGCCCCTTTTCCGGCACTTCGCTGTCATAGATATACCAACTATTTTCCCCTTGGAGCGCAGCATTACGGGTGGCCTGCTCGGCGTTATCAATAATCTGCTCGGTGGTTTGCCCGCTACGATAGGCAACAATACCAATATGCAGGAAGGCCTCACGATCGATAAGCGTCGTGGAAGGTAATGAATCAATAGCGTTAATCAGCTGCGCAGCAATGCCGTCGGCTTCTTTCAGGGTACGGTGCGGCAGCAATACGGTAAAGTCGCTGTGAAAATAGCGGGCCAGCAATGCGTCGGAGTAACGCATGACAAACGTGGATAGCAGGTTCACCAGCGAGTACATCAACTCTTGTACCGCTGCGTTACCGTGAATTTCACGCAGCGTGTCGAAATCAGGCAGGCGCACCATCATGACGATGCCATGTGCTCCCCCTTCTTCCAATTGCGTCGTCAGCTGATTATCAAAAAACAGACGGTTGTTAAGGCCGGTTTTCGCATCCTGTGCGGCAAAGGCGCGGATCAGGGTATCGACACGGTTGCGCTCCTCACGCGCCTCGGCCAGATCAGCCAGTAGACGATCAAGAGCACCACTGACGTTGGCTGGCCACTCGCGCACATCCCCCTTGAGCACTTCTTCACGTTCACCATTGAGAATACGCCGGGCACGGCGCTCAAGACGATCTTCACCGTCGGCCTGTTCACGTAGCCAGCGCAGGCTGAACAGCAGGATGATCACCATGATGATGATCGACAGGGTAACTGCCACCGTAGACTGTAGTGAGCGAATGTCGCTGGCAAGAGGATCGAGATAGGTGATATTCAGCGTGGTTCCAGGGTGGTGCATCATCATCAGCGAAGTCTGCCGATAACCATTGAGCGATTCCCAGGGCATTTTTACCGTTGGCAGGCGGTAGGCAAAAAGATTGCTTTTCCCGGCATCCACGCTGATGGCCACAATACCGAGTGGCCGCATGACCAGCGGTAGCCAGTGATCCTGTGCCTGAGGAGCATCATGCAACATCGCCTGATCGAGAGAAGTCGCCAATGCATCGAAACGGCGCTCAAGACGCTCTTGAGTCACGTAAAAGAAACTGTAAGAGCACCCCATCAGCATGAGAAACATAGCCAAGGCAACGAGCAGGGTGATCAATGCAGAGAGTTTAGTGGTAAATCTCATCCCCGAGCCTTGTCCGCAATAGTTAAACGAAAATCATCCTTTAATCGATAAAGGCCCGTAACTGCTCGAATCAATACAACGCAATAGCCTGATTTTAAAAAAATTAAGAAAGTGTTTTTTTTCCTTACCCAGCATTAGGTTACCCTTACCAACCTATCAAGCATAGCTGACGAAGAAAACTATTAAGCACCATTTTTTTGTCCTTTGTCAGGACACGTATTTTTATTATGCATATAGTCAAACCCAATCGGTTCAAACATTCATATCAAATATGAAACCAAGAGGAAGAGTGACATGCGAGCATTGTTATTGGAACAGCAAGACGATCAAACCCTGGCGCAGGTCAAAGATATCGACAGTGCTCGGTTGCCAGAAGGCGATGTGACGGTCGACGTCAACTGGTCCAGCCTGAATTATAAGGATGCTCTGGCGATCACCGGCAAGGGCAAGATTATTCGCCACTTCCCGATGATACCCGGTATTGACTTTGCTGGCCGGGTGCATAGCAGTAAAGATCAACGATTTAAAGCAGGCCAGAGCGTGGTGCTCACCGGCTGGGGAGTCGGTGAAAACCACTGGGGCGGCTTGGCCGAACAGGCCCGAGTCTGCGGCGAATGGCTGGTCCCCTTGCCAGCAGGGTTGAATGAGCGTAAAGCGATGATCCTCGGCACTGCGGGTTTCACCGCTATGCTTTGCGTGATGGCGCTGGAAGAAGGTGGGGTAAAACCCGCAGACGGTGACATTCTGGTTACCGGTGCCAGCGGCGGCGTGGGCAGCACCGCCATCGCTCTGCTCGCGGCGTTGGGCTACAGCGTAACGGCAATCAGTGGCCGCGACAGTAATACTGGCTATTTGAAAGCGCTCGGGGCCAAAGAAGTATTACCGCGCAGCGATTATCTCGACACACCACGCCCGCTGGAAAAACAGCTGTGGGCCGGGGCAATTGATACGGTGGGCGACAAATTGCTGGCCCGCGTTCTGGCCCAGATGAACTACAACGGTACGGTTGCCGCCTGCGGTCTGGCGGGTGGCTATCAGTTACCCACCACGGTAATGCCTTTTATTCTGCGCAACGTGCGTTTACAGGGGATTGACTCGGTGCATACTCCCTTCCCGCGCCGTCAGGCGGCCTGGGAACGCCTGGCCAGCATTCTGCCAGACAGCTTCTATGAGCAAGCTACGCAGGAGATCTTGCTCGAAGAAGTGCCCGCCGCTGCCGCTGCGCTGATGAACAATCAAATCACCGGCCGTACGCTGGTGAAAGTCCGCTGAAAACAGTGTCGAACCTATTCCCTTTTTGGTGCTAAACCATCCAGGGGCTCTCTCTATCGTGGCCCCTTAAATTTTCGAATTCGACAATCTCCTTACACTGCCACATCAGCCAGGGACTGGATTGGAATATCTCTCCCAACCACCAGACATAACGGGCTCGTTGATACCACGAATTAACGACAGCGGTCAGGAACTGAAAAATTGTATTTTGAGGTTCCTTGTATATATATTTGGTAAAGCGTAATCTCTTTTCTTGACATCATTTTCAGCGCGCTCACATAACCGCCATAAAAATAGGGATATTAGTTTATATTTTATGAAAAAGATATTATTGACTTTATTTATGCCATTTTTTTTACTCAACGGATGTAATGACTCACAAATACTCTCCACTCCACCGGCAAGCAATGCGATTGTCTTAGGGATTGATCAACCCCAAGTTTATGGACCATTGTTATCAGGTAAGCGGGTGGGGTTAATGGTTAATCAAAGTTCCATTGATTCATCAGGGCAGCATGCGATTGAGAAATTAATAACGCTACAGGCTAAATATAACTTTACCGTCACCACGCTATTCTCGGTGGAGCATGGGTTACGAGGTAATGAAGAGGCTGGATTTGGCGATAAAGATTATATCGATCCCGCAACTGGCTTACAGGTCTGGTCGCTGTATGGCAATGATGCGAATGGCAAACGGTTGGCACACCCTTCCGAAGAGAAATTAGCTAACGTCGATGTGGTTATTTTTGATCTACAGGATGTCGGGGTGCGATTCTTCACCTATACCATCTCAATGCATTGGATGATGGAAAGTATTCAGGCTTATGGCAAAGAGTTTATGGTGTTTGATCGCCCCAATCCTAATGGGGACTCTATTTATGGCCCGTTACTGGAACAGGATAATGTCTCTAATATCGGTATCGCCCCGGTTCCTATGGTTCATGGTTTAACCTCCGGTGAATTCGCTCAGATGATTGCCGGTCAAGGGTGGCTAAAAGGAGTCGACAATGCCGATAATCGTTGGGATTTGTTTGGGCTGCCGGAATATCGTCTTCCTGCCGACCGGTTGCATGTGATTACCATGAGGAATTATACCCATGCCACTCCTTATTCATTGCCTAAACCTCCATCGCCTAATTTAAGAACCGACATGGCTATCCGTATGTATCCCTCATTGGCGCTGTTTGAATCCACCAGCGTGAATATGGGGCGCGGCTCTGACTATCCACATGAGCAAACGGGATATCCTGATAGCCAATTTTATATCAATGCTGAGTATCAAATTGAACCAGGGCTGACAGCATTTGGCTGGCCCCAGGGTGGGGAATATGTTTGGGGTCAGACCTATCGCCAAGAGGCAACAGGGATTTCCCCTCAACAGAGAACCCCATCAATTCGGCCATTTGTGCAATGGTGGTTCAACATGGAAAAATATGGCTACAAAACCGATGTGAGCTATGAGCAGGAAAGACAATATTTACAGAATGCGGATCGTTACTATGTGATACGCCCTGCATGGTTGGCAAAACTGGTGGGGAGCAAATCATTTCTGGAGGAGTTAAAAGCCGCCAGTGAGAATAATCTCACTGAAGAAGAGACTATCCAGAAAATAGAAACTGGCTGGCAATCAGGTTTACAGACTTATAAGGCTATGCGTCAGAAATATAGGCTATATCAAGATGAGCTTTAATTTTTGGTGATTGATCTTTAGTTTGCCATGCTCGCCGACCATGATAGGGGCTGCTTTAGCCCCTATACCCTAATAACTTGAGTTTCAGCAAGCGAAAAATCCAGCGCCCACCATGACTCATTCTGGATCACCGCAACAGCACTACTGGTACAGGGAGAGTGCGGATTGTCACAGGATTCAAGATATTTAGCGGCCGAAATAAATACTCTCCCCCTATCTCTCGCATTACGTTGGCTTTCACGCCATGCTTAGGCCGTCACCTGCGGAGAACAAATAATGGACAAACGACGAAAACTCACCGAAGCCGATGTCACGCCGGAGAGCGTGTTCTACCAGCGGCGCAAAGTGCTCCAGGCATTGGGCATCACCGCCGCCTCTCTGGCTTTACCCACCAATGCGCAAGCCGATTTGCTGTCATGGTTTAAAGGTAACGATCGGCCCAAAGCCCCGCCGGGCAAAGCGCTGGAATTCAGCAAACCGGAGATC
Organism: Serratia sp. YWN4; assembly: GCF_055790845.1. NCBI lineage: Bacteria > Pseudomonadati > Pseudomonadota > Gammaproteobacteria > Enterobacterales > Yersiniaceae > Serratia > Serratia sp. YWN4. The sequence goes on along the minus strand of NZ_CM147696.1, from coordinate 509,920 downwards.
TGGCAGGCTGACCTGCCGCTGACGCCAGAAGAAAAAGTCACCGGCTACAACAATTTCTATGAATTTGGGCTGGATAAAGCCGATCCGGCGGCTAACGCTGGCGATCTGAAAACCGCAGGCTGGAAGGTGAAGATCGACGGTGAGGTCGGCAAACCGATCACGCTGGATATCGACGATCTGATGAAGCGTTTCCCGCTCGAACAGCGTATTTATCGCATGCGCTGCGTAGAAGCCTGGTCGATGGTGGTGCCCTGGATCGGCTTTGAGCTGGGTAAGCTGCTTAAACTGGCGGAGCCTAACAGCAACGCGCGCTATGTGGCATTTCAAACGCTGTACGACCCTGAGCAGATGCCCGGCCAGAAAGATCGCTTTATCGGCGGCGGCCTGAAATACCCTTATGTGGAAGGATTGCGGCTCGACGAAGCCATGCATCCGCTGGCCCTGCTGACCGTGGGCGTGTATGGCAAAGCCTTGCCGCCGCAGAATGGAGCCCCATTGCGGCTGATCGCTCCGTGGAAATACGGCTTCAAGGGCATCAAATCAATCGTGCAGATCAGCCTGACCCGCGAACAGCCACCGACCACCTGGAATCTGTCGGCCCCCAATGAATACGGCTTTTACGCCAACGTGAACCCGCATGTCGATCATCCGCGCTGGTCGCAGGCTACCGAGCGTTTCATCGGCTCCGGCGGTATTCTGGACGTTCAGCGCCAGCCAACGCTGCTGTTCAATGGCTATGCCGATCAGGTGGCCTCGCTGTATCGCGGCCTGGATTTACGGGAGAACTTCTGAGTGCGCTTAACCCCAACGCATATCCGCTGGCTGAAGGTGGTGATCACTTTGGCGGCTTTTCTGCCGTTCCTGTGGCTGATCCTGGCGGTCGATCAGGGCTGGTTCAGCGCCGATCCGGCCAAAGATATCCAGCATTTTACCGGCAGAATGGCGCTGAAATTGCTGCTGGCGACCTTATGCGTCACGCCTCTTGCCCGTTATACGCGCCAGCCGATGCTGATCCGCTGCCGCCGTCTGCTGGGTTTGTGGTGTTTTGCCTGGGCTACTTTACATTTGATCAGCTATTCGACGCTGGAACTGGGGCTGAACCATATCAACCTGCTGGGGCGCGAACTGGTTACCCGCCCGTACCTGACGCTCGGTATCATCAGTTGGCTGCTGCTGTTGGCGCTAGCCGCCACTTCAACGCTTTGGGCACAGCGCAAGTTGGGAGCAAAATGGCAGAAGTTGCATAACTTCGTCTATCTGATCGTTATTCTGGTCCCAATTCACTATCTGTGGTCGGTAAAAACCTTTTCGCCGCAGCCCTTTATTTACGCTCTGCTGGCGCTGCTGTTACTGGTCCTGCGTTACAAGAAATTCCGTCGGGGTGGCCATCAATCCAGCCGGAACAGCGTCGATTGACGGCGAAAATCAGCGCTTTCGGCACGGAACTTTTCTGTGTTCTATCCCTCATAATCCGATAATGAGGTTATCTGTTTGTCAATTCAGGGTTGAATATCTTCGCTGATAAGACCAGTATTTAGCTGCGAATTGCTACGATATCGTTATAATGCCCGCCCTTGCACCTGCTGACAGCGTGAAATCGTCACCTGGCAGGTGACAAATCGGTGACATCGGGTTATTTTCTTCAATGATGGTTTTATTGCCGGAGATACCAGCACAATGGCGGATAAGTTTCACATTTTGCTCTTGAACGGCCCCAATCTGAATCTGCTGGGGACGCGTGAGCCGGAGAAGTACGGCAGCACGACGTTAACCGAGATTGTTAGCGGGTTGGAAAACCAGGCGTTCGCGCTGAATACTACCCTGAGCCATCTGCAATCCAACGCCGAACATGCGCTCATCGATCGCATTCATCAGGCACGCGGTAATACGGATTTTATTCTGATTAACCCTGCCGCGTTCACGCATACCAGCGTGGCGCTGCGCGATGCGCTGTTGGCGGTGCAGATCCCGTTTATCGAGATCCACCTGTCCAACGTGCATGCCCGCGAGCCTTTCCGTCATCACTCTTACCTCTCTGATATTGCGGTAGGCGTGATTTGCGGTCTCGGCGCGGATGGCTACACATTTGCTTTACAGGCAGCGGTTCGCCGTTTGTCAAAATCCAACTAAAAAAGAGTCGGAATCACACTCATGGATATTCGTAAAATCAAGAAACTGATCGAACTGGTTGAAGAATCAGGCATTTCTGAACTGGAAATCTCTGAAGGCGAAGAGTCAGTTCGCATCAGCCGTGCCGCACCGGTGCAGGCTTACCCGATGATGCAGCAGTACGCCATGCCAGCCCAGCAGCAACCCGCTCTGGCTACTGCCGTTGCCCCAACTGCCGCAGAAGCCCCAGCAGCACCCGCGGCCGTGAGTGGCCACATCGTTCGTTCCCCAATGGTCGGTACTTTCTACCGCACACCAAGCCCGGATGCGAAATCCTTCGTGGAAGTGGGCCAGAAAGTGAACGTTGGCGACACCCTGTGCATCGTTGAAGCAATGAAAATGATGAACCAAATCGAAGCCGATAAATCAGGCGTGGTGAAAGCCATTCTGGTAGAAAACGGCCAGCCGGTTGAATATGACGAGCCATTGGTCGTCATCGAATAACGAGGCGCATCATGCTTGATAAAATTGTTATCGCCAACCGTGGCGAGATTGCGCTTCGCATTCTGCGTGCCTGTAAAGAGCTGGGCATCAAGACCGTGGCCGTTCACTCTGCCGCCGATCGCGATCTGAAACACGTACTGTTGGCCGACGAGACCGTGTGTATCGGTCCTGCGCCTTCGGTTAAAAGCTATCTGAACATCCCGGCCATCATCTCTGCGGCAGAAATCACCGGCGCAGTGGCGATCCACCCCGGTTATGGCTTCCTGTCCGAGAACGCCGATTTCGCCGAGCAGGTTGAACGCTCCGGCTTTATCTTCATCGGCCCGCGCGCTGAAACCATCCGCCTGATGGGTGACAAGGTTTCGGCTATCAGCGCGATGAAAAAAGCCGGTGTGCCTTGCGTACCAGGCTCTGACGGCCCGCTGACCGACGACATGGATAAAAACCGTGCCTTCGCCAAGCGCATCGGTTATCCGGTGATCATCAAGGCTTCTGGCGGCGGCGGCGGCCGTGGCATGCGCGTTGTGCGCAGCGACAAAGATCTTGAGCAATCCATTTCCATGACCAAAGCGGAAGCCAAAGCGGCTTTCAACAACGACATGGTTTATATGGAAAAATACCTGGAAAACCCGCGCCACATCGAAATTCAGGTGTTGGCAGACGGCCAGGGCAATGCCATCTATCTGGCGGAGCGTGACTGCTCAATGCAGCGCCGCCACCAGAAAGTGGTTGAAGAAGCGCCAGCACCGGGGATCACCCCGGAACTGCGCCGTTACATCGGCGAGCGCTGCTCGAAAGCCTGTGTGGAGATCGGCTACCGCGGTGCCGGTACCTTTGAGTTCCTGTACGAAAACGGCGAGTTCTATTTCATTGAAATGAACACCCGTATTCAGGTAGAGCACCCGGTAACGGAAATGATCACCGGCGTGGATCTGATCAAAGAGCAGCTGCGTATCGCTGCCGGTCAGCCGCTGTCGATCAAACAGGACGAAGTGAAGATCCAGGGCCACGCGGTGGAATGCCGTATCAATGCCGAAGATCCAAACACCTTCCTGCCAAGCCCAGGCAAGATCACCCGCTTCCATGCGCCAGGTGGTTTTGGGGTGCGTTGGGAATCTCATATCTACGCCGGTTATACCGTACCGCCGTACTATGACTCCATGATCGGCAAACTGATCACTTACGGTGAAAACCGCGATGTGGCGATTGCCCGCATGAAGAACGCGCTGGCTGAACTGATCATCGATGGCATCAAAACCAACGTTGAGCTGCAACAAAAGATCATGAATGACGAAAACTTCCAGCACGGTGGCACCAACATCCACTATCTGGAGAAAAAGCTGGGTCTGCAAGAGACCTAAGCCCGCAGGTTGTAGATTATCTGACCAAGGCCGATGATTCATCGGCCTTTTTCTTTGTGGCGGCCGCCAACTTAACGCTGGGCAAATGCCGATCTTGTCGTAAAATCCCCTCCTTTGCCAATCCATCACCGTAAACCCCCTGGAGGCACGGATGGAACAACGCTTTGTTCAAGCTCATCGCGAGGCGCGCTGGGCGCTAGGTCTGACGCTGCTTTATCTGTTGGCATGGTCATTGGCGGCCTACCTGCCGGATAACACCACGGGCATCACCGGCCTGCCGCACTGGTTCGAAATGGCCTGCCTGTTGGTACCGCTGCTGTTTATCGGCCTGTGCTGGCTGATGGTGCGCAGCGTTTTCCGCGATATTCCCCTGGAGGATAGCGATGCAAATTGAAGTGATCTTGCCGCTGATTGCCTACCTGCTGCTGGTTTTCGGCCTGTCGCTCTATGCCTACAGCCGCCGCCAGACCGGCAACTTCCTCAGCGAATATTTCCTCGGCAACCGCTCAATGGGCGGCTTTGTGCTGGCCATGACGCTCACCGCCACCTATATCAGCGCCAGTTCGTTTATCGGCGGGCCGGGAGCCGCTTATAAATATGGCCTCGGCTGGGTGCTGCTGGCGATGATCCAACTGCCCGCCGTATGGCTTTCGCTCGGGGTGCTGGGCAAAAAATTCGCCATTCTAGCGCGCCGCTACAATGCCATTACCCTGAACGACATGCTGTTCGCCCGCTACCAAAGCCGCCTGTTGGTATGGCTGGCCAGTCTTAGCCTGTTGGTGGCCTTTCTAGGGGCCATGACGGTGCAATTTATCGGTGGGGCGCGCCTGTTGGAAACCGCAGCGGGCATCCCTTACGATACCGGCCTGCTGATTTTTGGCATCAGCATTGCACTGTACACCGCGTTCGGCGGGTTCCGCGCCAGCGTGCTCAACGACGCCATGCAAGGATTGGTAATGCTGCTGGGCACCGTGTTGCTGCTGGTGGCGGTGATCCATGCGGCGGGCGGCTTGCACAGCGCGGTGGATAAACTACAGCAGATCGATCCGGCGCTGGTGACACCGCAGGGCGGCGAGCAGATCCTCAGCCTGCCGTTTATGGCTTCGTTCTGGATCCTGGTGTGCTTCGGCGTGATCGGCCTGCCGCACACCGCCGTGCGCTGCATTTCCTACAAAGACAGCAAAGCGGTGCACCGTGGGATCATCCTCGGCACCATCGTGGTGGCAATTCTGATGTTCGGTATGCATCTGGCCGGAGCCTTGGGGCGTGCGGTGATCCCGGATCTGAAGATCCCCGATCAGGTGATCCCGACGCTGATGATCACCGTGCTACCACCTTACGCCGCCGGGATCTTCCTGGCAGCCCCCATGGCGGCGATCATGTCAACCATCAATGCCCAACTGCTGCAATCCTCCGCCACCATCATCAAAGATCTTTATCTGGGTGTGCGACCGCAGCAGATGGGCAACGAGAAGATGATCAAACGCTTCTCCAGCCTGACCACGCTGATCCTTGGGCTGCTGGTGTTGCTGGCCGCCTGGCGGCCGCCGGAAATGATTATCTGGCTGAACCTGCTGGCCTTCGGCGGCCTGGAAGCCGTGTTCCTGTGGCCGCTGGTACTGGGCCTGTACTGGGAGCGCGCCAACGCGCAGGGAGCGCTTAGCTCAATGGTCACAGGTGCGTTATGCTATACGCTATTGGCCAGTTTCAAGCTGCAACTGGCAGGGCTGCACCCGATTGTGCCTGCGCTGCTGCTCAGCCTGTCGGCGTTTTATATCGGTAACCTGTGCGGCGAAAAGCGTCGGCTGGCGTCATCCTTACCCTCTTGAAGAGAATTGTTATGCCTTGGATCCAACTAAAACTGAACACCACCGGCAAGCAGGCAGAAGACCTGAGCGATGCACTGGTTGAAAGCGGTGCCGTGTCGGTGACCTTTCAGGACACCCACGATAATCCGGTATTTGAACCTTTGCCGGGCGAAACCCTGCTGTGGGGCGATACCGATGTAATTGGCCTGTACGACGCCGAAACCGACATGGCTAACGTGGTCGCCATGCTGGAACAGCACCCGCTGCTGGGCACCGGTTTCCGCCACAAAATCGAGCAGTTGGAAGATAAAGACTGGGAACGTGAATGGATGGATAACTTCCACCCGATGCGTTTCGGCGAGCGGCTGTGGATCTGCCCAAGCTGGCGCGATGTGCCGGACCCGGATGCGGTTAATGTGATGCTCGATCCGGGCCTGGCGTTCGGCACTGGCACCCACCCCACCACGGCGCTGTGCCTGCAATGGCTCGATGGCCTGGATCTCGCGGGCAAAACCCTCATCGACTTTGGCTGTGGCTCCGGCATTCTGGCGATTGCCGCCCTGAAACTCGGTGCCGCACGCGCGATTGGCATTGATATCGATCCCCAAGCCATTCAGGCCAGCCGCGACAACGCGCAGCGTAACGGCGTTTCTGAGCGCTTGGAGCTGTATCTGCCAAAAGACCAACCGGCCGATCTGCTGGCCGACGTCGTGGTCGCCAACATTCTGGCAGGCCCGCTGCGTGAACTGGCTCCGCTCATCGGTTGCCTGCCAAAAGCCGGTGGCTATCTCGGCCTCTCCGGCGTTCTGGCCACGCAGGCCCAGAGCGTGGCTGACGCTTACGCGGATAAATTCGATCTCGACCCGGTTGCCGAACGCGAAGAATGGTGTCGCATTACCGGCCAACGTAAATAGTTACATTTTTCCTTACCGACAAAAACCACCAGAAATTTAATCACTTCCGGTGGTTTTGTTTATTTTCGTCTTAAATCCCTAGTTTATACTGATAAATCGCGAGCGTATTCTCCTGCGCGAGCGATGGCAACCCGTGCGTTGCACGCCAAGGGTTATTCACACTTTTGTTTTGAAAGGATTGAAAATGAAAAGAAAATTATTGCTGGCCGCCATGCTGGTGGCCAGTTTCTCAATCGGTGCAGCCGAACAACATCAGCATTGGAGTTATGAAGGTCAGGAAGATCCGGCACATTGGGGTAAACTCTCACCCGATTTCTCACTGTGTGAAACCGGCAAGAACCAGTCACCGGTCAATATCCAGGGTGCATTGAAGACCCATCACGGCAAGCTCGAACTGGCTTTCCAGCCGGGTAAGCAGCAAATCATCAATAACGGCCACACCATTCAGGTCAACGTCAGCGAAGGCAATACCCTGCGTTTGGATAACGATACCTTTACGTTGCAGCAGTTCCACTTCCACGCTCCGAGCGAAAACGAGATCGACGGCAAGCAGTTCCCGCTGGAAGCGCACTTCGTCTTTAAAGACAAAGACGGTGCTCTGGCAGTATCGGCGCTGATGTTCAAGGAAGGCAAAGCCAACCCGCAGCTGGCGCAGGCTTGGCAGCAGATGCCCGCTCAGGTTGATCAGACCGCAGTATTGACCAAGCCGGTGGATATCAAGGCGCTGTTGCCTAAAGAGTTCAACTTCTACCGCTTCAGTGGTTCACTGACCACGCCACCTTGCTCTGAAGGTGTTAGCTGGATGGTGCTGGATCAGCCTGTAAACGCTTCTGCCGAGCAGATCAGCCAATTCCGTTCAGTTGTCCACCATGCCAATAATCGTCCGGTACAGCCGCTGAATGGCCGCGTTATCGTTGATTGATGTCTAAGGCATGCTCACCGCTGCCCCCTCTGGGGAGGCGGTGGGCCGCTAAAACGATTCAATCACAGGTTTCCGACTGGAATTTTTAACGTATTGTCAAAGCATTACCCTGATAATTCTGCTGTACACCTGATGTTGCATGCTCAAATTCGTACTGTTTAAAGATAAAATCCTGTTGTGCCGGGAATATTTTATTGCACACAAATCAAGCATAAAACGTCAAGCCTTTGTTAAATAACTATAATATTTTCATAAATCGCTGTGAGCCGCGTTTTCATTGGTAAATAGCAGCAAATTGGTCAAAGTTTGGCCTTTCATCTCAGCGAAAAAATGCGTAATATACGCGCCCTTGCGGACACAGTATGGTCAGTCTTTGTCTATGCGCATTGGAAACCACCAGTTAACAAATTGCTTGATTGCGGCCCCGATGGCCGGGATCACCGATCGCCCGTTCAGAACCTTATGTCATGCAATGGGTGCTGGGATGGCTGTATCTGAAATGCTCTCCTCCAATCCGGAGGTGTGGCGCACGGATAAGTCACGTCTGCGTATGGTACATAGCGATGAACCAGGGATCCGTTCCGTGCAGATTGCCGGATGTGATCCTGATGATATGGCTGCCGCGGCGCGCATTAATGTGGCCAGCGGCGCACAGATCATCGATATCAATATGGGATGCCCGGCCAAGAAAGTGAACCGGAAGCTTGCAGGGTCTGCGCTGTTGCAGTACCCGGATCTGGTTAAACAGATCCTCCACGCGGTGGTTAACGCGGTGGATGTGCCGGTAACACTTAAGATTCGTACCGGCTGGGCACCAGAACACCGTAACTGTGTAGAGATTGCCCAACTGGCCGAAGACTGTGGTATACAGGCCCTGACGATTCATGGCCGAACCCGTGCCTGCCTGTTCAACGGCGACGCGGAGTACAACAGCATTCGGGCAGTTAAGCAGAGTGTTTCCATTCCGATTATCGCGAATGGCGACATTACTGACCCGCATAAAGCCAGAGCAGTGCTTGACTACACCGGGGCCGATGCCCTGATGATAGGCCGTGCTGCTCAGGGGAGACCCTGGATCTTCCGGGAAATCCAGCATTATCTGGACACAGGGGAGCTGCTGCCACCGATGCCACTGGGCGAAGTGAAGCGCTTGTTGATAGAGCATATTCGGGAATTGCACGGCTTTTACGGCCAAGGCAAGGGATTCCGGATTGCTCGTAAGCACGTATCCTGGTACCTACAGGAGCACGCCCCAAATGACCAGTTTCGGCGCACATTCAACGCCATAGAGGATGCCAGCGAACAGCTGGAGGCGTTGGAGGCATATTTCGAAAATCTAGCGTAAAAAAAGAGCTGACAGAACTATGTTCGAACAACGCGTAAATTCTGACGTACTGACCGTTTCAACCGTGAACTCACAGGATCAAGTAACTCAAAAGCCTCTGCGTGACTCGGTTAAGCAAGCACTGAAGAACTATTTTGCTCAACTGAATGGTCAGGATGTGAGTGACCTGTATGAGCTGGTATTGGCTGAAGTTGAACAGCCATTGTTGGACATGGTGATGCAATACACCCGTGGCAACCAGACCCGTGCAGCCCTGATGATGGGTATCAACCGCGGTACGCTGCGCAAGAAATTGAAAAAATACGGCATGAACTGATACTAATCAGTTAACGTATTGATAAAAGGCGCTTTTCCTCATTGAGGTAAGCGCCTTTTTCTTTGCTTGTGATACACCACGTGATACACAGACAAATGTCATCCTCTAAACAGCAGTAAACAGAAAGCAAGCCGTGCTTACCTACTCCATAAAAAATCGTGGGCATTTCCGCAAGAGAGAAAGTGCCCCGGCTCTCCTGGCGGGTTTATCAATTTTGCTCAATACGATCGGAAGAACTGGCCCAGTTAGCGGTAAGTGCGCTGGATCAGTTCAGAGATGCGTAGATATCGACATGAACTAAAAACGTGTCGAATTAAGTGATTTTTATCGACATATAAAGAGGACATGTTTATGGTATCAACATATGCGCTAGACGTGTCGAAATAAAGAGTTTTTATCGACACATTATTGAAATATGTCTATGGCACGCCATGAACCAAAAGCGTGTCAATAAAACAGGAGGACAAACCTATACAATGGGATCCTGAAAAACCTTTTAACCAACTCCCCCCCCCCTTCATACCCCGATATTGTATGCTACAATACCCGTTCCAAGAGCCCCTTCCGCTGGCAAGCAGCCGTTCTTTGAAACCTGATAGCAGTGCGAATTGCCCTTCGAATATAAATACTTTGCTAATGCTACAATTTGGCTAAACGATCACCATGACTGGTTGTCTGAACCTTGTACCGCTATCGAGTCGCTTCTTTATGCGTTACAGGTTTTCGTACCCAATCGCATAATGAGTTAATGATGAAGCCCCCGCAAAAATTCCAACGTGCTTTTCTGCACCCACGCTATTGGCTGACCTGGTTTGGCTTGGGTGTTCTATTCCTGCTGGTGCAACTCCCCTATCCGTTACTGCACAAGCTCGGTATGTGGATGGGCCGCACCTCGATGCGTTTCCTGAAGCGCCGCGTCACCATTGCTCGCCGTAATCTTGAACTGTGCTTCCCTGATATGGACGCAGAACAACGTGAGCGCCAGGTGGTCGGTAATTTCGAATCCCTCGGCATGGGCCTGATGGAAACCGGTATGGCCTGGTTCTGGCCCGACCAACGCGTCAAGCGCTGGTTTAGCGTTTCCGGCCTCGAACACCTGCAAGCGGCGCAGCAGAACAATCGCGGCGTGTTGGTCATTGGTGTGCATTTTATGTCGCTGGAACTCGGTGGCCGAGCGATGGGCCTGTGCCAGCCGATGATGGCGATGTACCGCCCACACAACAATAAAGCCATGGAATGGGCCCAGACCAAAGGCCGTATGCGCTCCAACAAGGCAATGCTGGATCGCAAAGACCTGCGTGGTATGGTGAATGCCCTGAAACGCGGCGAAGCCGTCTGGTTCGCGCCAGACCAGGATTACGGCCCGCGCGGCAGCGTATTTGCTCCACTGTTTGCGGTCGAGCAGGCCGCCACCACCAGCGGTACTTTTATGCTGATGCGCTTGGCCAAGCCAGCACTGCTGCCGGTAGTGCTGATTCGTCGCCCTGAGGGCCGTGGCTACGATCTGCTGATCCAACCCGCGCTGGAAGACTACCCCATCAGCGATGAAATTGCCGCCGCAACCTACATTAACAAAGTGGTGGAAAAAGAGATCATGCGCGCGCCAGAGCAGTATCTGTGGCTGCACCGCCGTTTCAAGACCCGCCCGGCAGGCTCACCTTCGCTGTATTGAGCATCACATTCTGGGGTGCAGCCAACTGTGCCCCAATCTATTCTCCCTCTCAGGCATTTTGTGCTCCCCGTCGAAAAACCCACTGAACAGATTTTAACTTTGCTGTAACCTCCTTTTTTACCCGCACAGGAAAAGGAAATGATGAAAACTCAGGTTCGTCTTGCTCTGGTCGGTGATTACAAACCAGCCGCTGTCTCCCACCAAGCTATCCCCGTCGCTCTGCAACTTACTGCCTCACACCTCAATATCGATCTTCAGTTCCAGTGGCTTGCCACAGAAACCCTTACCGAAACCTCGGTATTACAGGGTTATGATGCAATCTGGGTGGTTCCCGGTAGCCCCTATCACTCTGATGATGGCGCTTTTATGGCCATCCGCTACGCGCGTGAACAGAACGTGCCGTTTCTGGGATCTTGCGGCGGCTTTCAGTACGCGATTGTGGAATATGCCCGCAATGTGATGGGCTGGCACGATGCCGGACATGCGGAAACCGATCAAGGTGGCCGGTTGGTGATCGCCCCGCTAAGCTGTTCGCTGGTTGAACAAACCGGCACCATCCTGTTCCAGCCGGAAACGCTGATCGCCCGCGCCTATGGCAAACTGGAAACGTACGAAGGCTACCACTGTAACTTTGGCGTAAACCCTGAGTTTGTTGCGGACTTGGAGCAGCACCCGCTGATCGTCAGCGGCCATGACACCGAAGGGGATGTGCGTTCGATAGAACTGCCGGGGCACCGTTTTTATGCCGCTACGCTGTTCCAGTCGGAACGCGCGGCGCTGCGTGGCGAACTGTCACCGCTGGTGGTGGCCCTGATCCAGGCCGCGCGCTGAGCCCATGCAGGGGCAGAACTGCCGCAACAAAATTAAGCAAACAGCCTGTTACGCCAAGGAATTCACCTCAAAATCGCCTGCTATACTTCGGCTAAAGGTTGCAGAAAGCACCTAGAAATACGCTGGCTGTCTCTTCCCTGCCTGTTACCAGCCAATGGAAGAGACAGCCTGACGTCAGCGTTCCCATTCTTATGCCTGATGGAAAATATATGCAGTGGAAATCCGTCCAGAATCTGACTCCCGGCTTGATGAATCTGCTCGCTTATGAGCGTAGTTGGCTGAAACCTGATATTCGCGCTGGCCTGTCCGTCGCGGCGGTGGCGTTGCCGGTGGCGATTGCCTACGCCGAATTGGCCGGTGTGAGCGCGATCGTCGGGCTTTATTCCTGCATTCTGCCGATGATCGCCTACGCCATCTTTGGATCGTCACGGCAACTGATCGTCGGCCCTGATGCGGCAACCTGCGCGGTGATTGCCGCCGTGGTCACGCCGCTGGCCGCTGGCAACACCGAACTTCACTGGCAGTTAACCATCGTGATGACCCTGATGATGGGCACATGGTGTCTGATCGCCAGCCGTTTCAGGCTGGGAGCGATTGCGGATCTGCTGTCTCGCCCGATATTGAATGGGTTGCTGAACGGCGTTGCCCTGACGATTATCGTCAACCAGATCAGCAAAGTGTTTGGCTATACATCGCCTTCCAGTGAGCTGATTGAGCGCATTCTGGCGCTGCCGGAAAACCTGCTCAACAGCCACTTGCCCACCGTAGGTATCTCGCTGCTGACGCTGTTGATCCTGCTTGGTGTGCATTATGCCCGGCCTAATTGGCCAGCACCGCTGTTCGCCGTGGTGTTGACGACGGCATTGACCTGGGCGACGAATTTACCGCGCTTTGGCATCGAAACGGTATCGGGCTATACCGGTGGCGGTTTGCCCATGGTGTCATGGCCTGATTTTAAACCAGGGCTGCTGCGCGATCTGGTGATCCCCGCGTTAAACCTGGCGGTAGTCAGTTTTGTCAGCATGATGCTCACCACACGCAGCTTTGCGGCCAAAAATGGCTACGAGGTGGATGCCGACAGTGAGTTTCGTGCGCTGGGGTTGGTCAATATCGTCTCTGGGCTTTCGCAGGGGTTTGCTATCAGCGGGGCCAATTCCCGTACCGCGGTTAACGATGCCAACGGCGGCAAAAGCCAGTTGGTTTCAGTGATTGCCGCGCTGGCGATCGCTCTGGTGGTGCTGTTCTTCAGCGAGCCGCTGCAATTTATTCCTATACCGGTGCTGGGCGTGGTGCTGATTTACGCGTCCTGGTCGTTACTGGACATGCGCAGTATTTTCCGGCTGCGCAAGCGCAATCGTTCCGCATTCAATCTGGCGCTGTTTACTTTTCTGAGCGTTCTGCTGGTGGGGATCATTCCCGGCATCGGGCTGGCGGTTCTGCTGGGCCTGCTGCAATTTCTACAAACGGTGTTCCGGCCTACCGAACAACTGCTCGGGGTAAATGATGACGGAATGATCCATTCGATTGCTGATGGTAACGGCATTAAGCCGGTCGACGGGGTGATTATGTATCGCTTTAACTCACCGTTGACCTATTTTAATGTGGCCTATTTTAAGCGGCGGATCACCAATCTGGTGGATAGCAGCTCTGCAAAACCGCGCTGGGTGGTGATTGACGCGGTGGCCAGCTTCACCCATGCGGATATCAGCGTGCTCGCAGCGATCAACGAATTGAAGCAGGAGCTTAAACTGCGTGGTATCAGCCTGGTACTCGCGGGCAGACGTACCGAGTTGACTCGCTGGTTTCGTCTGCATCGCGCTGGCAGTGATGAGCGCGATCTGATCCTGGTTCCCGACCTGTATCTGGCATTGAGGCTGATTCAAAGTAAAGAATTCAAGGCTGAAGGAATGCGAGATGCCGAAGCACTGCTGAAAGTTTAGCTACATAAAGGGCCGCGCGCGGCCCTTCCAACCCGCTCTAACCTTCCCGCTCTACCAGCAAGGCTTCGAGCAAATCGAGATCGTGCAGCAACTTTTGCAGCGTCTCATTACTGATTTTCTGCGTGGCGCGCAGGTGATAAAGCTCACCCCGTTCGGCCCGCAATGCGGTCAGGCGGAAACGTCGCTCCAGGTTTTCCAGCGCCAGCGCATTCTCGATATCATCTTTATTGGCAATGCGCCGCCGCAGCGCACCAATCACCCGCGAGCTGACCTCTTTCAGAATCTGTGGATCGAAGTTTTCTTCGGTGTCAGCGGCCAAGCGCTCTTCCATCTTGTTGATACTTTCGATCGCCACTTCCGCCACGATGGCAATGGCCATACGCTCCTCATCTTTGCTGACGCTTTTGTCAGCCATCTGCACACCACGCAGCAGCAATGGCAACACCAGCACACCGATAATCAACGACAGCAGAATCACGCCAGTGGCAATAAACACCAGTTGATAACGGGCAGGGAAAGCAGTGCCGTCGCTGAGTAACAGAGGGATAGAAAGCACACCCGCCAGCGTGATCGCCCCGCGAACCCCGGCAAATGACGCCACCCACAGATCACGCGTGCTGTAGTCACCAAATTGCAGCGGGCGTTTTTTCATAAAGCGTTTGCTGGCGTTTTTCATCAACCACAGCCAGGTGAAACGCAGCATCAGTAGCGCAGCGTAGATAATCGCCACGTCGGTAAACAGATACCAGGTCTCAATGGTGGGATCCAACTCAGCCTGCAAAATGGAGGTTTCTATAATACCCGGCAGTTGCAGCCCCAACATGATGAACACCGTGCCGTTGAACACAAATTCCAACATTGCCCAAACGCTGTTAGCTCGCAGGCGCATCGCCAGCGGAGCATTACGGATCACGCCAGACTGGCTGATGGTCATCCCGGCCGCCACCGCCGCCAAAATGCCGGAAACACCGATATGTTCGGCGATCAGATAAGAAGCGAACGGCAACAACAGCAGGAAGACGATCTGCGTTGCCGGATCATCACCGCTCCAGCGGCTCATCACCCGCAGTGATTTACTGTAAACCCAGGTCACCGCCACCCCGGCCAACAGGCCACCGATAGCCACCTTCAAAAACTCCATGGTGGCACCGCCCACGGTAAACACCATGGTGCCCATGGCTACCGCGATGGCAAACTTCAGCGATACCAGACCGGAAGCGTCGTTCATCAGCGCTTCACCTTCCAGCACGCCCATGATCGACTTCGGGATCCGCCCTTTGCCGACAATCCCCCCCAACGCCACCGCATCGGTTGGCGACAATACCGCCGCCAGCGCAAACGCCGCCACCAGCGGGATCCCTGGCACCATCAGGTAAATGAGATAACCCACCCCGACCACGGTAATCAGCACCAGAACCAGCGCTAATCCGAGGATTTCGCGCCCATGATGCAAAAACTCACGCAGAGGGGTTTTCCAGCCATCAGCAAACAGCAATGGCGGGATAAACAGCACCAGAAACAGTTCAGGATCAAAATCAACATGCAGGCCGAAATGCGGCCAGGCCAGCAAAGCCCCGATGAGGATCTGCATTAACGGCAGTGGCACCTGGAACGGCAACATACGCGTCACCACCCCAGAAAGGGAAACCACCAGGACCAAAATGAGGATTGTAAAAAAGATTTCCATGCTTTCCCTAGACTCTATGGTTTAGAACAGTGCCAAGATATGCCGAATAATAGATCACTTTTTTCGCCGTAGGAAAAGCTTGTTATGCCTTTTAAAACAATGCGCAGGAAGAAGGAGACTTATCTGAAGAGGAATGCCCTCTCACGCAAGAGAGGGCATATAAATGATTAAATAGCCCAGCCACCGGCATAAAACGCCACCAGCGCGACAGCAATCAACACGGTCCCGAGGTT
Organism: Serratia sp. YWN4; assembly: GCF_055790845.1. Classification (NCBI taxonomy): domain Bacteria; kingdom Pseudomonadati; phylum Pseudomonadota; class Gammaproteobacteria; order Enterobacterales; family Yersiniaceae; genus Serratia; species Serratia sp. YWN4. The sequence continues at coordinate 494,278 of NZ_CM147696.1, read as the reverse complement.
CAGCCTGCGCCACTCGCCCGAGAAGATGCGGCCAATCACCAGGGAGCTGAAGCCCAGCATAATGCCGGTCACAATGTTACAGGTCAGCACGATAAACACCGCACACAACAAGCCCGCCATCGCATCAACAAAATCGTCGAAATCCAGCTTGCTGACGTTGCTGAGCATCAGCAAACCCACGTACATCAATGCAGGTGCGGTAGCATACACCGGCACCAGATAAGACAACGGTGACAGGAACAGGATCAGCAGGAACAGGATCCCGACCACGGTGGCCGTCAGGCCGGTTTTACCGCCTGCCGCCGTACCGGCCGCAGATTCGATATACACCGCCGCAGGAGCCGCCCCAACCAGCCCAGAGAAAATGCTGCTCAGGGAATCTGACGTCAGCGCCTTGCCACCATTAATAATCTGGCCGTCTTTATCCAACAGGTTGGCCTGCCCGGCCACCGCACGGATGGTACCTGTGGCATCGAACACCGCAGTCATCACCAACGCCAATACACTCGGCAACACCACAGGCTGCAAAGCCCCCATGATATCCAGGCTGAAAATCAGGGATTTGCCGTCAGCATCCGCCAGGCTAGGCATGGCGAACAACCCTTGATACTTCACCGCCGGGTCAAAAATCAGGCCGATCACGGAAATGGCGATAATCACCAGCAGAATGCCACCCGGCACGCGCAACTTTTCCAAACCGAAAATCACGGCCAGCCCCAGCAGCGTCATCACCACCGGGAAGGAAGTGAACGCCCCCAGCGCCACCGGCAGGCCATCCAGCGGGTTCTTCACCACCAGACCGACACCGTTGGCGGCGATCAACAGCAGGAACAGGCCGATACCAATCCCGGTGCCGTGCGCAACGCCCATCGGCAGATTACGCAAGATCCAGGAACGAATACCGGTCACGGAGATAATGGTGAACAGTATCCCCATCAGGAATACCGCACCTAACGCCACAGGAATACTGATGTGCTGGCCCAACACCAGGCTAAAAGCGGTAAAGGCCGTCAGGGAAATCGCACAGCCAATCGCCATCGGCAGGTTGGCCCACAACCCCATCAGCAGAGAACCCAAACCCGCCACCAGGCAAGTGGCCACAAACACGGCGGTCGGCGGGAAGCCTGCTTTGCCCAACATGCTGGGCACCACGATCACCGAATAGACCATCGCCAGGAAAGTGGTTAAACCCGCCACCACTTCCTGCCGCACGTTGGTGCCTCGTTCTGAAAGTTTAAAATATGCATCAAGCCCGCCTTTAGGTTTCGCGGCGTTGTTCGCTTGAGAATTCGACATGTTGCTATCCCCTGTGTTTCATTGACATCTGGTATAAATATGGCTGGTTATTCCACTCATGCATGGCCATTACGAAACCGTTTCCGTCACGTTCGCTGCTATACCCTTCTTGAACGCCACAAAAGACGCCGTGTAAAAAAGCAAACGTTTAACTCTTATTGCATGAAGTGGGTGATTTATGGCGGTTTTTGCCCAACAGATCCCAAGTAAAGCCAGCAGGGCTAAGGCTTGAAATGTGGAGGCTCTATGTGAAGCAAACGATTATCCAGCCTTCCATGCCGTCTGATCAACTAAAGATCGCGACAATTTATACAAAAAGGCATCGGGTACTCACTCAAGTATGTTCAATGGCCCGCCCTGTTCCAGCGCCCGCTGATAGGCTGGCCGAGCGTGGATACGTTGCAGATAGTCCTGCAATTTCGGGCAACCTTCCAGCCCACCGCGTGCCGCCATTGCCTCCACCGGGAAGCTCATCTGAATATCCGCAGCGCTGAATTCATTACCGGCAAACCACAGGCTTTTATTTAAATGCTGCTCCAGATAAGCCCGATGGGTAGCGATCTGCTTATCCAGATATTCCTTTTGCACCCCTTTACCGATCGCTCCGGCTACCGGGCGAATCAGCCACGGGATCGGCGGATGCCCTAAACGGCTGAACACCAGTTTCATCACCAGCAGCGGCATCAGCGAACCTTCGGCATAATGCAGCCAATAACGATACTCCTGACGGGCATGAAAATCGGTAGGGGTGAATAATCCGTGCGCATCATAAACCTCTTGCAGGTATTCGATAATGGCGGCAGATTCCGCCAAAGCTAGATCGCCATCGACAAGCACCGGTGATTTCCCCAACGGGTGAATTTTTTTCAGTTCCGGTGGTGCCAGCATCGTAGCTTTATCACGCGCATAGTGTTGTACCTGATAGGGTACGCCTAGCTCTTCGAGGAACCACAAAATACGCTGCGAGCGCGAGTTTTCCAGGTGATGGACGATTAGCATGCGTTTTCTCCGGTAATAGTTCCGTTAAAGGTAGCGGTGATCTCAACCTCTCGCCAATTAGGGGCTAGACGTGGCACATCATTTTCGGGGGATCGACTTCGATTGAAGGAGGTTTAACAGAGTAGTTATTTCATATGAAAAATAGGGAGTTGGTACAATCCCAAGTAAAACGCGACAGTGTGTAGATTACAATAAATGGCGTTTATGATTCATCTGTTGGTGCAAAATACGCGCAATCAGAATCTCTCTATCACGAACAGTATAAAAAATAGTATTTCGCTGAAATTCAATGTGCATTACGCCAGAGACAGCATGGTAGTTCCGCCCCATATTCGGCATTCCAGACAGCGTTTCAAAGAATGCCTCAAGGGCATCTGTATAGTAGTCTGCCTGAGCTTCACCGAATTGAAGAAACGTATAGTCATAAATTCCGATGAAGTCTTCTACGGCGAGTTCACTCAGTTTATACACGATGTTTCAGCTTTCTTTGTGCTGCAATATCCCGCAGTGACAACGGGCTCTCAGCGCTTTCCAACCCGGCAATAACAGCCTGACGGACAACTTCATCATTGGCTTCCTGCTGTTCCAGCAAGCGCAATGCAGAACGCATCACTTCACTCGCAGAGCCGTAACGGCCGCTCTCTATCAATCGACTGATAAACGAATCGAGTTGCTCACCAATCGTAACACTTGTTGTTCTGGCCATAACGCCTCCTGTGTTAACTATCAACACAATAATAAGAACACTTATTCTTAGTGTCAATGAAGGCATCTAACGGGATTTTGCCCTCTTCACCGGATTAGCACTAACAGTATAAAACCCCGAAAAATCGGGGTTTTATATCAAATACTTTAACAATATTGCCTAAGTTCAATCCTAGAACGGAATATCGTCATCAAAATCCATTGGTGGTTCATTGCTGCTGGCTGGCGCACTATTCTGTGCCGGACGAGCCGGAGCCGCCTGCTGGCCACCGCTGAACTGGTTGCCGCCCTGTGGCTGCTGAGGCTGGCCCCAACCGCCCTGTTGGCCGCCTGCTGGCTGACCACCGCCTGCCGGAGCACCGCCGCCCTGACGGCCACCGAGCATCTGCATGGTGCCACCCACGTTAACCACGATTTCGGTGGTGTATTTTTCTACGCCAGCCTGATCGGTCCACTTGCGAGTCTGCAAAGCACCTTCGATATAAACCTGAGAACCTTTACGCAGGTATTCACCCGCCACTTCTGCCAGCTTGCCGAACAGCACCACGCGGTGCCATTCCGTTTTTTCTTTCTGCTCGCCAGTCGCCTTGTCACGCCAGCTTTCAGAGGTCGCCAGGGTAATGTTGGCAACCGCGCCGCCATTAGGCATGTAACGGACCTCAGGGTCTTGGCCCAGATTCCCGACCAGAATTACTTTGTTTACGCCTCTGCTGGCCATGTTAGATCTCCTGATGAATCATTAAGTGGGTTTAAACCACATTTTGCGTAGTCTAAACCACAAATTGTAGCATGCCACCTGCTTAGATTATACCTGCGAAGCACCTTGCAAAATTGTCTCCGCACTCGACCTTGTTGCATACCTATACTGGATATTCATTCAGGTTATTTTGTGTCATAATTATGCGTTTCGTACTGACCGTGCCGGTTTTTTGCGCGTTAGATCACATAATTTCCCGCGAAAGAACCCAGACAAGCACGGTGTATCATCATGACGGGAAGTGTAAATGGACAATATTGAAGTTCGTGGTGCTCGAACCCATAATCTCAAAAACATTAGCCTGACTATCCCGCGCGACAAGCTGATTGTCGTCACCGGTCTGTCGGGTTCCGGCAAGTCTTCACTGGCTTTTGATACGCTGTATGCCGAAGGGCAGCGGCGTTACGTTGAGTCGCTTTCCGCCTACGCACGCCAGTTTCTTTCGCTGATGGAAAAACCGGACGTCGACCATATTGAAGGTCTGTCACCGGCGATCTCCATTGAGCAGAAATCTACCTCGCATAACCCGCGTTCCACCGTCGGGACCATTACCGAGATCCACGATTACCTGCGCCTGCTGTTTGCCCGCGTTGGCGAACCACGCTGCCCGGATCATCACGTTCCGCTGGCGGCGCAGACGGTCAGCCAAATGGTGGATAACGTACTCAACCAGCCTGAAGGCAAGCGCCTGATGCTGCTGGCACCGGTGGTGAAAGATCGTAAGGGCGAGCACACCAAAACGCTGGAAAACCTGGCTACCCAGGGTTACATCCGCGCGCGCATCGACGGCGAAGTGTGCGATCTCTCCGATCCACCGAAGCTGGAACTGCAAAAAAAGCACACCATTGAAGTGGTGGTGGATCGTTTCAAGGTGCGTGACGATCTGGCACAACGCCTGGCGGAGTCGTTTGAAACCGCGCTGGAGCTTTCCGGTGGCACCGCGGTGGTGGCCGATATGGACGATGCTAAAGCCGAAGAGCTGTTGTTCTCTGCCAACTTCGCCTGCCCGATCTGTGGCTACAGCATGCGCGAGCTGGAACCGCGCCTGTTCTCGTTCAACAACCCGGCGGGTGCCTGCCCCACCTGTGACGGGTTAGGCGTACAACAGTTCTTCGATACGGAACGCGTGGTGCAGAACCCCGAGCTTTCGCTGGCTGGCGGTGCGATCCGTGGCTGGGATCGCCGCAATTTCTATTACTTCCAGATGCTGCGCTCGCTGGCGGAGCATTATCAATTCGACGTGGAAGCGCCATTCAACAGCCTGAGTGCCAGCGTACAGAAAGCAGTGCTCAGCGGTTCCGGCAAAGAAACTATCGAATTCAAATATATCAACGATCGCGGTGACACCACCGTGCGCCGCCATCCGTTTGAAGGCGTGCTGCACAATATGGAACGCCGTTACAAAGAAACGGAATCCAGCGCGGTGCGCGAAGAACTGGCGAAGTTTATCAGCAATCGCCCTTGCGCCTCGTGCAGCGGCACCCGCCTGCGCGAAGAAGCGCGTAACGTGTTCGTGGAAGACACCACTCTGCCGCAAATCTCCGATCTCAGCATCGGCCATGCCATGACGTTCTTCCAGAATATGAAGCTGAGCGGGCAACGCGCCAAGATCGCCGAGAAAATCTTGAAAGAGATCGGCGATCGCCTGAAATTCCTGGTCAACGTCGGGCTGAACTATCTGTCACTGTCGCGCTCGGCAGAAACGCTGTCCGGTGGTGAAGCGCAGCGTATCCGCTTGGCCAGCCAGATCGGCGCGGGCCTGGTGGGCGTAATGTACGTGCTGGACGAGCCTTCCATCGGCCTGCATCAGCGCGATAACGAACGCCTGCTGGAAACGTTGATCCACTTGCGCAACCTGGGCAACACGGTGATCGTGGTCGAGCACGACGAAGATGCGATCCGCGCGGCCGACCATGTGATCGATATCGGCCCCGGTGCCGGTGTACACGGCGGCCATGTGGTGGCAGAAGGCACCGTTGACGACATCATGGCCGAGCCAGAATCGCTGACCGGCCAGTTCCTCAGCGGCAAGCGTGAGATTGCTATCCCGGCGGAACGCGTGCCTGCGGATCCGAGCAAGGTGCTGAAACTGAGCGGTGCGCGCGGTAACAACCTGAAAGATGTGACGCTGACGCTGCCGGTCGGGTTGTTTACCTGCATCACCGGGGTTTCCGGCTCCGGTAAGTCCACGCTGATCAACGATACCCTGTTCCCGATCGCCCAGCGCCAACTGAATGGTGCCACCATTGCCGAGCCGGCACCTTATCGCGAAGTCACCGGGCTGGAGCATTTTGATAAGGTGATCGATATCGATCAGAGCCCGATTGGCCGCACACCGCGTTCTAACCCAGCGACCTATACCGGCATCTTTACGCCGGTGCGTGAGCTGTTTGCGGGCGTGCCGGAATCGCGCACGCGCGGTTATACGCCAGGCCGTTTCAGCTTTAACGTGAAAGGCGGCCGCTGCGAAGCCTGCCAGGGCGATGGGGTGATCAAAGTAGAAATGCACTTCCTGCCGGATATCTACGTGCCTTGCGATCAATGCCGGGGCAAGCGTTATAACCGCGAAACGCTGGAAGTGAAGTACAAAGGCAAAAGCATTCACGAAGTGTTGGAAATGACCATTGAAGAAGCCCGTGATTTCTTCGATGCGGTACCGGCGCTGGCGCGCAAGCTGCAAACGCTGATGGACGTGGGGCTGTCTTACATTCGCCTCGGCCAGTCGGCCACCACCCTTTCCGGCGGTGAAGCGCAGCGCGTGAAGCTGGCGCGTGAGCTGTCGAAACGCGGCACCGGTCAGACGCTGTATATCCTCGATGAGCCCACCACCGGCCTGCACTTTGCGGATATCCAGCAGTTGCTGGCGGTGCTGCATCAGTTACGCGATCAGGGCAACACCATCGTGGTGATTGAGCACAACCTGGACGTGATTAAAACCGCAGACTGGATTGTCGATTTAGGCCCGGAAGGCGGCAGCGGCGGCGGTGAGATCCTGGTCTCCGGCACGCCAGAGACCGTGGCGAACTGCAAAGAATCGCACACCGCCCGTTTCCTGAAGCCAATACTGAATAAAAAGTGATGTGTTGCCGCTCCTGTAGCCAGCAGGAGCGGTTTTTACTCTCAGATCCCCAGTTCCTGGCGCTTCTTGTTCGTTAATCCGGCCACCACCAGTTGATATGAAATATCGATCAGCTGATAAAACTGTGAGTCCGGCAAGGCACCATCCAGATAGACACTGTTCCAATGCGCTTTATTCAAATAGTAACCGGGGATAATTTCCGCATGTTGCTCACGCAACTGCTCCGCCAGCTCTATGCCGCACTTTAACGAGATCACCGGCCGACCATAGGCTTCACCAATGAGTGCAAACATTTTGTCAGCGACTTTGACCCGATCGGCCTGCCAGTCACTCTGATAATCCTGTTCACTACCCGGTTTGGCCAAGCAGTAATCCAGCAGTTGCTGTTTGTTCACGGTTATCTCCTCTGATAAAGCCCCAGATCTCATTTACTGCACGGCGGCAAATGCCTCAGCGACCTGACGAACGTTATGGTGATTCAGCCCCGCCACGCACATGCGGCCACTGTGGATCAGATAAACGCCGAACTCTTCGCGCAGGCGATCAACCTGTTCCGCAGTGAAACCGGTGTAGCTGAACATGCCACGCTGTTCCAGCAGATAGTCAAAGTTACGCTGCGGCAACGCGCTTTTCAGTGACTCCACCAGCACCTGACGCATCTCAAGGATGCGGGTACGCATCGTTTCCACTTCCGCCAGCCACTGTGCGTTCAGTTGTGCATCATTCAGTACCTTGGCGACCACCTGCGCACCAAAGTTCGGCGGGCTAGAGTAGTTACGGCGCACGGTCGCTTTCAATTGGCCCAGCACGCGCTCGGCAGCTTCGCTGCTTTCACACACCACTGAAAGCCCACCGACACGCTCACCGTACAGCGAGAAAATTTTCGAGAACGAGTTGCTCACCAGGCATGGCAAGCCCGCAGCAGCGATGGCGCGAATGGCGTAAGCATCCTGATCTATCCCACCGCCGAACCCCTGATAGGCGATATCCAGGAACGGGATCAAATCACGTTCAGCAACGACTTTGACCACTTCATCCCACTGTGCCGCCGTGAGATCGGAACCGGTCGGGTTATGGCAGCAAGGGTGCAATAGCGCGATGCTCTTGGCGGGCAGTTTTTTCAGCGCGCTCAGCATGGCATCAAACTTCACACCCAGGCTTTCGCCGTCAAAATACGGATAGGTATTGACCGTGAAACCAGCACCACCAAAGATGGCGACGTGGTTTTCCCAGGTCGGATCGCTGACCCATACCTGCGAATCTGGGAAATAACGCTTGAGGAAATCGGCACCCACCTTCAACGCGCCGGAACCGCCCACGGTCTGAATAGTCGCAATGCGCCCCTGCTGCAACATTGGGTGTTCGGCACCGAACAGCAGTTGCTGGATCGCACTGCGGTAGGGTTGCAAGCCTTCCATCGGCAGATAGACCGATGCGCCGTGCTCAACGCTGTTGAGCTGCGCCTCTGCGGCGGCCACGGCCTGCATCTGTGGTATGATGCCCTGCTCGTTGTAGTAAAGGCCGATACTCAGGTTTACCTTGTGCGCACGGGGGTCTTTCTTGAATTTTTCCATCAGCGACAGGATCGGGTCACCGGCATAGGCATCAACATTCTGGAACACGGGTTGGTTCTCCTGATTTTAGGGGGTCAAGGTACAATATATACTCTTCGTCTTGTAAACAGCAGTATCGCGCTTAGAAGCCAGCGCTTTATTTCGCCAACGGCAGTAAACCGTTCTCTTTAATGCGATTGAGCACCACCGCCGTTTTAATCCGCGCCACGCTGTTATGCCGCGAGAGCGTCTGGCTGATGAAATCACTGAGCGCAGGCAGATCGGCCACGGCCACTTTCAACAGATAGTCGGCATCACCGGTGGTTTTATAAGCGTCAAGAATAGCATCCACGTCTTCCAGCATCTGATGAAAGCTGTCGATCTGTTCCTGCGTGTGGGTCAGCAGGCTCACCTCAATCAGGCTCACCAGCCCAAGCCCGACCGCTTCTGGAGCCAGCCGTGCGTGATATCCCCTGATCAGCTGTGCCTGCTCCAGGCTGATCCGCCGACGTGAACATTGCGAGGCCGAAAGCCCGACCAGTTCGCTCAGTTCCTGATTGGTCAAGCGGCCATTGGCCTGTAACAGCGTCAGGATTTTCATATCAAAATCGTCAATGTTGTACATAACCACCTGTAAACTGTGTTAATAAATGTTGACGTTACAGCCTATCAGTTTTTTTAGCGTTGAAACCATCGCCCCTGGCGGGTTGTGAGATGCACAGCAGCAAAGCCGAGATCTCCACTCATCGATGGCATAAAAAACGGGTAAATCACGCAAACCAACAACAATTAACGGCTAAATAGCGCATAAAACCATTAATATAAGGATGTTTATGAAGAGAATACTCCCCTTCGTTTTGCTGGTTGCCACCGGGAGCGCCAGCGCTCAATCGTATCTGGATAAGGTGCTACAGCAAAAAACCCTCAACGTTTGCACCACCGGTGATTACAAGCCCTATACCTTCCTGAAGGAAGATGGCAGCTATGAAGGTATTGATATCGCCATGGCAGAATCGCTGGCCAAAAGCCTGGATGCCAAAGTGAAATGGGTGAAAACCAGTTGGAAAACCCTGATGCCTGACTTTGTCTCTGGCAAATGTGACATCGCCATGGGCGGCATCTCGGTGACGTTACCGCGCCAAAGACAGGTGTTTTTCGCCGAACGCCTGGATACCGACGGCAAGATCCCGCTGGTGCGTTGTACCGACGTGAAGAAATATCGCACCGTTGAGCAGATCAACAAGGCTTCGGTACGGGTGATCGAACCGGCTGGCGGCACCAACGAAGCCTTTGTCCGCGCTCATTTGCCGAAGGCCAGCCTGACGCTGTCGCACGACAATATGGGGATTTTCCAGCAGTTGGTGGATCGCAAGGCCGACGTGATGATTACCGATGCCTCAGAAGCGCTGTATCAGCAGAAACGCTACCCGAAACTCTGTGCCGTGAACCCAGACAAACCGATGCAGTACGGCGAGAAGGCTTACATGCTGCCGCGCGATGATATGAGTTGGAAGCTGTATGTGGATCAGTGGTTGCACTTGAGCAAAGCGACTGGGGAATATCAGCAGATTATCGATCAGTGGCTGGCAGTGAAGAAGTAAGCTGACGAATGCCCCCTCACCCTAACCCTCTCCCACAGGGAGAGCAGCTGTGTTTAAAGTCAACGGGTGATGATTAATTTGTCACCCATTTTTTATTATCCCGCAACATCGCATTCAGGATGGTTAGCAGCTTTCTCACGCAGGCGGTCACCGCCACCTTGAACGGTTTGCCACGCCCTGTCAGGCGCTCGTAGAACTCCCGGATTGTCGGGTTGTACCGCACCGCTGACAAGGTCCCCATGTATAGCGCTGAACGCACCGCGCTTCGCCCTCCCCAGATACTTCGCTTCCCTTTCATTTTTCCACTGTCATGGGCATAGGGACACACGCCAACCAACGCGCTTATCTTGTGCCGATTCAGCTTCCCCAGCTCCGGCAACATCGCAAGAAGCACCGCCATCGTTGTCGGCCCGATACCTTTGACTTCCTCCAACAACGTCGCCTTTTCCTGCCACAGTGGCATTACTTTTATTTGCCTGTCGATGTCGTCATCGGCATCCCGGATTTCAGCGGTCAGCCAGTCGATATGCCGTTTGATGCCCGCTGAGACCACCACGTCATCGCAGCTTTTATAGCGGTTTATCTCCATGGTCCGGTTATCGACCAGTTGGCGACGGCGGGTCACCATCCCGGCCAGACGCTGCGTCTGTTCGTCCGGTGTGGCGCGGGCTTCGGGCTCCATTCTCCGGCCAAACTCGCAGATGATACGCGCATCATTCGGGTCGGTTTTGTACAGGGTCCCTAGCGCACGAGCGAAGTTCTTCACCTGGCGTGGATTGACCACGGCCACAGGTAACCCAGCCAACTCAAGCGTGGCGGCCAGTAATGAGTGATATCTGCCTGTCGCCTCCATCACGACAAGCTTGACGGTGATGGCAGAGAGCGAACTCAGCAGCTGTTGATGGCCTTCCGGTGTGTTATCCAGATGCAGAAGCTGACGAGTTGGGTCGATGTATACGTCAAAAGTGTCTTTGGCAATGTCGATACCGACGGTTGCATGTTCAGTCATTTCAAGTCTCCCGGCCTTGTAAGATACGGGCTGGCTGATGCCGCCCTGGCAGCTGTTCGGGTTAACAGGAAAACTGACGCCACGCCATAAGCTCTCCCACGGGCTTGTTGTCCCAGAGGGAAATCGGGCTGTAGCGTCAGGTACAACTCGGTTAAAGTCTATCCGCCTTTGGGCGGCTAACTAACTTAAGTGCCTTTAAACATACAAGGGAACCGATCGAACGCGCTATCAGTCAGGAAACTTACCTGATCACGGCATTCAATCAGCCTTATTTGCAAAGGGATACAGATCGAGTCGGACTGAAAGTCTAGGGATTCATCCTGAGCACCGACTATCTCATCTTAGGTTGCCAAGATTATCTGATTACTACCAAAAGAGCAGAGGCTATCAGCTCCCTCTCCCTGTGGGAGAGGGCTGGGGTGAGGGGACCTTACTCGCCGATATATTCCATCTCGACGCGCTGGGTAAGTTTGGTGATCAACTCATAGGCGCTGATGCCGCTACAGGCCGCAACCCGTTCAACCGGCAACGGGTTGCCCCACAGCACCACTTCGTCGCCCACTTTATCGGTAGCATCCGGCCCTAAATCCACCGAAACCATATCCATCGATACGCGGCCAACGATCGGCACTTCGCGGCCATTCAGCCAGACCGGCGTGCCAGAAGGCGCACTGCGCGGATAACCGTCGCCGTATCCAATCGCCACCACGCCCAAACGGGTGTCACGCTCGCTTACCCAGATGCCGCCGTAACCCACCGGTTCACCGGCTTTATGCTCGCGCACCGCAATCAGGCTGGATTTCAGCGTCATTGCCGGTTGGAAACCAAAGTCAGCAGCACGCGAGTTATCCATCGGCGAAGCGCCATACAGGATAATGCCCGGCCGCACCCAGTCACGATGCGCCTGCGGCCACAGTAAGATCCCGCCAGACGCGGCGATCGACTTCTGGCCCGGTTTATCATTGGCAAAACGTTCGAAACAGCTGATTTGCTTCGGTGTAGCGTCCACCTGCGGCTCATCGGAACGGCTGAAGTGGCTCATGATATTGACCGGCTGTACCACATTGCGGCAGGCGCACAAACGCTGATAAAACGCCTCGGCCTGTTCTGGGCGCACCCCCAAACGATGCATACCGCTATCAAGTTTCATCCACACCGGCACCGGATGCGCCAGTTCGGCCTGCTCCAACGCTTCAAGCTGTTCAATACAATGCACGGCGGTTTCGATGTTATTCGCCACCAGCACCGGTAAATCTTCGGCACAGAAGAACCCTTCCAGCAGCAGGATCGGCTTGACGATACCGCCGGAGCGCAGCATCAGGGCTTCGCCGATACGGGCTACGCCGTAGCAGTCGGCATCTTGCAGGGTATGCGCCGTTTCCAGCAGGCCATGTCCATAAGCGTTGGCTTTCACCACGGCAATCAGGCGGCTTTGCGGCGCCAGGCGGCGCACCTGTTGCAGATTATGTCGCAGAGCGCGGCGGTCAATAACCGCAGTTGCCGCTTTCATTGCAATTCCTTAGCTGATTATTCGTCGTCATATTGTGGCCCCGCGTAGTTATCAAAACGCGACCACTGGCCGTTAAAGGTCAGGCGCACCGAGCCAATCGGGCCGTTACGCTGCTTACCCAAAATAATTTCAGCCACCCCTTTCAGATCGCTGTTCTCGTGATAAACCTCATCACGGTAGATGAACATAATCAGGTCAGCATCCTGTTCGATGGAGCCGGATTCACGCAGGTCGGAGTTAACCGGGCGTTTATCGGCGCGCTGCTCCAGACTACGGTTCAACTGCGACAGCGCCACTACCGGCACCTGCAACTCTTTCGCCAACGCTTTCAGAGAACGGGAAATTTCAGCAATTTCCAGCGTGCGATTGTCGGACAATGCCGGTACGCGCATCAGTTGCAGATAGTCGATCATGATCAGGCTCAACCCATCATGCTCACGGAAGACGCGGCGCGCGCGGGAGCGCACTTCGGTAGGCGTCAGGCCGGAGGAGTCGTCGATATACATATTGCGCTTCTCCAGCAGGATCCCCATGGTGCTGGAAATCCGCGCCCAATCCTCATCGTCGAGCTGGCCAGTACGGATACGGGTTTGATCCACGCGCGACAGCGAAGCCAGCATACGCATCATGATCTGGTTGCCGGGCATCTCAAGGCTGAAGATCAGCACCGGTTTTTCCTGCGTCATCGCGGCATGTTCACACAGGTTCATCGCAAAGGTGGTTTTCCCCATCGACGGACGGGCGGCCACGATAATCAGGTCAGACTTTTGCAGGCCCGCCGTTTTCTTATTGAGATCGTGATAGCCGGTGTCCACCCCGGTCACGCCGTCATGCGGCTGCTGATAAAGCTGCTCAATACGTGCAACGGTATCTTCCAGAATACGCTCAATACCTTTCGGGCCTTCATCTTTGCTGGCACGGTTTTCAGCAATCTGGAAGACACGGGATTCGGCCAGATCGAGCAGATCCTCGCTGCTGCGCCCTTGCGGATCGTAACCGGCGTCGGCGATCTCGTTAGCCACGGAGATCATCTCACGTACCACCGCACGTTCGCGCACGATGTCGGCATAAGCGCCGATGTTGGCAGCACTTGGGGTGTTTTTCGACAGTTCAGCCAAGTAAGCAAAGCCACCGACCGATTCCAGTTCCCCCTTCTGTTCCAGCGACTCGGACAGGGTGATCAGATCGATCGGCCGGTTCATCTCCAGCAGGCGCTGCATCTCGGTAAAGATCAGGCGGTGCGGGCGGCTGAAGAAGTCATTGGAAACCACGCGTTCTGCCACGTTGTCCCAGCGTTCGTTATCCAGCATCAAACCGCCCAACACGGACTGTTCTGCCTCCAGCGAATGCGGCGGCATCTTCAGCCCTTCCATCTGGCGATCTCTGGGTTCGTTCGCGAATGTTTTGTTGGTTGGTTTTTTTCCTGCCATGAAGCGTATTCTTTATCCAGTGGCGAATGGAGGATCCTGACGCGAGAGTATACGTGATTTTTATCCATGATTCTTGCGCCATCACCATGGCACAAAACGATTAATCACTGCGCTACAGGCTGGATAGCCGATACGGGAAAGAGTAGGGTGGAGTCAGACATCTAGACGAGGTAATGACATGGCAAAGCGTATTCAATTCTCCGCCACCGGCGGCCCAGAAGTGATGCAGTATGTTGATTTTACGCCTGTCGATCCGGCAGCCGGTGAAGTTCAGGTTGAGAACCGAGCTATCGGCATCAACTTTATCGATACTTACGTGCGCAGCGGTTTGTATCCACCGGCCACCTTGCCGAGTGGCCTGGGCACTGAAGCTGCCGGGGTGGTGATCAAAGTCGGAGCGGGCGTCAGCGCGCTGAAACCGGGCGATCGCGTGGTTTATGCTCAGTCTGCACTCGGCGCTTACAGCGAGATCCACAACATCCCGCTGGAAAGGCTGGCGATCCTGCCGGATAACCTGAGCTTTGAACAAGGTGCCGCCGCCTTCCTCAAGGGCCTGACCGTGCACTATCTGCTGCGCCAGACCTATGAGATCCAGCCCGGTGAAGTCTTCCTGTTCCATGCCGCCGCCGGTGGCGTTGGGCTGATCGCCTGCCAGTGGGCCAAAGCCTTGGGTGCCAGACTGATCGGCAGTGTAGGCTCTGATGAAAAGGCGGAACTGGCCAAGCGCGCCGGAGCTTGGGCCACTATCAACTACCATCAGGAAAACATTGCCCAGCGCGTAGCGGAACTGACCAACGGCGAAAAAGTCGGCGTGGTGTACGATTCCGTCGGTAAAAGCACCTGGCAGGATTCCCTGAACAGCCTAAAACGCCGCGGATTGATGGTCAGCTTCGGTAATGCCTCCGGCCCGGTGACCGGGGTCGATCTGGGGTTGTTGAACCAGAAAGGTTCGCTGTATGTTACCCGCCCTTCGCTCTACGGCTATATCACCAACCGTCAGGAGTTGCAGTTTGCCAGTAATGAACTGTTCTCCTTGATCGGCAGCGGTGCGATCAAGATCGAGGTGAAGGAAGAACAGAAATTTGCGCTGGCAGAGGCACAACGGGCTCATCAGGTGCTGGAAAGCCGCAAAACCAGCGGCTCTTGCCTGTTGATTCCAGGGCGTTAAAACAAAAGAAAAGGGTTCCGCGAGGAACCCTTTCAGATTGATGACAAAGTCCTGGCCGTGAGGCCAGGACTTTGATCTAATAAGGTCAGTGCAAAAAATGGACTGACTGCCATGCTCAAAACACCCTCTCCCCAGCAATATCAGTTTGAAACCATCACCCTGGATGAGTTGGTCCCTGAAGACCATCTGGTTCGCCAAATCGATGCCGCCATCGATTTTGAATTTATCCGCGATGCCGTTGCTCATCTCTATTGTCCTGATAACGGCAGACCCGCTATTGACCCCGTTCGCCTGATTAAAATGATGCTGCTGGGTTATCTCTTCGGTATCCCCAGCGAGCGCCGTCTGGTCAAGGAAATACAGGTCAATGTCGCTTATCGCTGGTTCCTGCGTATGGCCCTCACCGAAAAAGTCCCTGACGCCTCGACCCTGAGCCAGAACCGCCTCCGCCGCTTCAACCACAGCGACGTCTTCCAGCAGATTTTTGACCACATCGTGGAACAGGCTCTCAGCCGCGGCATGGCCAACGGGCGTGTTCTTTACACTGACAGCACGCACTTGAAAGCCGACGCCAACCCTCGCAGAGCGGTGAATGAAGAACGTCCGGTGGGCATCAGTGAATATCTGGAGCAGCTTGATGCTGCTGTAGAGGCCGACAGGAAGAAGCACGAAAAAAAGCCGCTGCCCGCCGTAAAAAAGACACCCGAAAACGCCGTCGCCGTTAAGAACACCAAAGTCAGCACCACTGACCCGGAAAGCGGCTTTATGCACCGGGACAACAAACCGAAGGGCTTCTTCTATCTGGACCACCGCACGGTGGACGGGAAGCACGGCATCATCCTGGATACGCATGTGACACCGGGTAATGTCCATGACAGCCAGCCCTTTATCGGGCGACTTGAGCGGCAGGTAGAGCGCTTCGGTCTGGAGCCGGTGGCGGTGGGCGTGGACGCGGGTTACTTCACCGCCGCGGTGTGCCATCTGACACAGGAAATGGGTATCGCGCTGGTTCCCGGCTATCGGCGGCCGCACAAAGGTCAGAATGACTTCCAGAAAAAGCACTTCAGGTACGATGAGAAGCGTGATGTGTATGTGTGCCCGGCAGACACGTTGCTGGTCTACAGCACGACAGACCGTAACGGTTATCGGCATTACCGTTCACCCCCGGCAGTGTGCCAGCGGTGTGAGCAGAGGCAGCAATGTACGCAGAACAGCAAGGCACAGAAAACGATAACGCGGCATGTGTGGGAAGAGGCGAAAGAGGAAGCCAACAGGTTACGGCTGACGAAATGGGGCAAGAAAATCTACGCGCGGCGCAAAGAGACAGTGGAGAGAAGCTTCGCGGATGCGAAACAGCACCATGGCCATCGATATGCGCGGTTCCGTGGCCTGTCAAAAGTGCAGATGCAGTGCCTGCTGGCGGCCACAGCGCAGAATATGAAAAAGATGGCGCTGCTGGCGCTTCTTTATTGTCTTTACCGGTGGTGGAAAGCGTCTTGGGAAGGCCAGAAAGGTGCCTTGGGCGAACAGAAGTTGCCAATGACGGGGTTATGGAAAAATATCGCGATCGCGACCTGCGGTCGCTAAAAAAGAAGAACCCCACCTGAAGAAGTGGGGTTAGTCAGCAGTCTGAAAGGGTTCCGCGAGGAACCCTTTCTGTTACTGCGTTTTGTAGGGGTAGAGCAGAGTCCACAAGAAACACGAGGGGTTGCTTAAGCAACACTATTATTGTCTCTCGCGGTGATGAAATCATCGGCATCACTGCTGTTGGGAAGTATCCTAACAGCCGCTGAAAGTAAAACATACGCTTAACGTGCCGTATTCATCTCTAAAACATCAAGGTGTGATCTCTGCCGCATCGTGCAAGCAAACTGCCACGTAATTTTCAGTGTGACTGACTGATAAATCAGCAAAAAATGTTAATAGCGGCGTATCTGCGGTTTTTGCATTGAACGGTATAGCCACACGCCAATCACCGCCAAAATCAGCCACGGCAGCAGTTTAATCACCATGGCGAACAACCCGCCCAGCAGCATAAAGGCCATAGCCACGAACAGCGCCGCGATAACACCCAGCAGAGAAATACCGGTTACCAGCAGCATGACCACAAAACCGACAATAAAGAAAAGTTCTAGCATAGGTTGCTCCTTGGCAAAACAATGTGTCTACATTGCTATTTACAAGAAGCATGCCAACTTGGCGGGAAATTTAACTGATTGAAATACAGGGAGATGAGCGCCAGAGCCTATGGCGCTCTTAGTCAAAAAAACCAAATCTTGGTCAAATTAATTAACGATTACGCCATTTCGGTACGTGGTGAGCGCACCAGAGCTAGCGCCTGCTCAACCACTCGGGCATCAGCGCCCGGTTTATGGGCGTTTTCACTCAGATGACGACGCCACTGGCGCGCCCCCGGCACGCCCTGGAACAGGCCCAGAATATGGCGGGTGATATGGCCAAGATAAGTCCCGTTGGCCAGTTCACGTTCGATGTACGGGTACAGCGATTCGATAATCTCCACGCTGCTGAGCACACTGGCCGCAGAGCCAAAAATTTCGCTGTCGACACGCGCCAGAATATCCGGATTCTGATACGCCTCGCGGCCCATCATCACGCCATCCAGATGCTGCAAATGCTGTTGCGCCTCTTCCAGCGTTTTCACCCCGCCGTTAATCGCGATAGTGAGCTGCGGGAAATCACGTTTTAGCTGATAAACGCGCGGATAGTCCAGCGGCGGCACTTCGCGGTTCTCCTTCGGGCTGAGCCCAGAAAGCCAGGCTTTGCGCGCATGAATGGTGAACATCTCGCACTCACCGCGCCCGGCAACCGTGCCGATAAAATCACACAAAAAAGCATAGCTGTCCTGATCGTCGATACCGATGCGGGTTTTCACCGTCACCGGGATCGAAACCACATCACGCATCGCCTTGATACAGTCAGCAACCAGCGTCGCCTGCCCCATCAGGCAGGCACCAAACATCCCGTTCTGCACCCGATCGGACGGGCAACCGACGTTAAGATTGATCTCATCATAACCACGCTGCTCCGCCAGCTTGGCGCAGTGCGCTAATGCTGCCGGATCGCTGCCGCCCAGTTGCAACGCCACCGGATGCTCTTCTTCGCTATAGGCAAGATAGTCGCCTTTGCCATGGATAATCGCGCCGGTGGTCACCATCTCGGTGTACAGCAGCGTTTGCTTGGTCAGCAGACGGTGAAAGTAGCGGCAATGACGATCGGTCCAGTCGAGCATTGGCGCGATGGAGAAACGATTGGCGGCGTATTGAGAGGCGTGGTTGTCTGTCGTCATGCTGAATTACTGGCTACCTGAAATGTCTGGAGTTCAACAACCGGCGGTCTGTGCCAGTGTCGCAAACGGCTATTATAACGACAATCGGCGGTCTTGGGAAAACTGCCTAAAAAGAAATGAATAAATCGGCGTTCACAGGTGTTCTCTCCCTAACGGCATAACACAGAACGCCTTACCCCACCGAGGAACACACCATGAACCGTTTCATCAAAAACCTGTTGCTGCCTGCCATCGCCAGCGCTCTGTTGTTTTCCGGCTTTACCCATGCCATGGGCGACAACAGCCAGAGCACGCCAACCTGCCCGAAAGGCCAAATCTACGACAGTAAAACCAAAACCTGCACGGTGGAAAAAAGCAGCATGCTTAGCGACGGCGATCGAACTAACTATGCCTACATGCTGGCGAAAAGCGGCCATTATCAGGAGGCTCTTGATGTCCTCAACACGTTACAGGATCCCAACACCGCCGTAGCGCTGAATTATCGCGGTTATGCCACCCGCAAACTCGGCCGCACCGATGAAGGTATCAGCTACTATTTAAAATCAGTGGCGTTGGATCCGAACTACCCGAAAGTCCGCGAATATCTGGGTGAAGCCTACATGATTAAAGGCCGCCCGGATCTGGCAAAACAGCAGTTAGCGGTGATCAAATCACTGTGCGGAACCGGTTGTGAAGAGTATCGCGATCTGGCTGCGGCTATCGACCATCACCCTGAATCATGAGGTTGCACCCCGGAGGCCGCTATCAGCAACGACGCGATCCGCAACGATATCGGGCAATACCTTTCCCGCCTGTGGCGCTATGGTTTGGTGCTTTGCCACCGGCGGGATCTTGCCGACGATTTGGTTCAGGCCACCTGCGTGCGGGCGCTTGAGCGTGCCGCACAGTTTACCGTGGGTACGCGCATGGATCGCTGGCTGTTCTCGATCCTGCACTCCATTTGGCTCAATGAAATGCGGGCGCAGCATATTCGCCAGGGGCAAGGCTTTGTCGATGCGGATGAATTTGCTGATTCGGCTAGCAACAACGATCCGATCTGGGCCAATCAGGTGATGCAGCGCGTTAATCGGCTGCCAGAGGCCCAGCGTAATACGGTCTTTCTGGTGTATGTGGAGGAGCTTTCCTACCGGGAAGCAGCGGAAATGCTTGGTGTGCCAGTCGGCACCATCATGAGCCGCCTGGCTGCCGCACGCCTGAGGCTGGCGAACGACGGTGCGTTGCAAAGCACACCTGCGCGGTCAAAAGGAGAACGATCATGAGCGCTCATCGCGATCTTGACGAACTGCTGGTCGCTTATCTGGATGACCAGTTGGAGCGTTCACAACGGCATAATCTGGAACAACGGCTCACCAAAGAACCAGAACTGGCCGCTCGTCTGGCCTGGCTGGCTGGCAGTAACCTGCCGTTCAAAGCCGCTTTCCAGCCACTGCTCGACGAAGCGCCGAAGAAGCGGCTACAGGCGGGTCTGCAAACTCTCTTGCAACCTGCACCACCCAGGATCACCCGCCGCAAGCTGATCGCCGCCGCGATGGGCTTACTGGCTTTAGGGGTAGCAGGCGATCGCGCCTTCCTGCGCTTCAACCAACCGGAAGAGAACTGGCGCGGCCTAGTGGCACAATACATGGCGCTGTATACGTCTGAAACGCTGGCTGGCAATCCCCCTTCCCCTCAGGAGCTCGCCGCTCAGTTGCAACATACCGGCGAACAGCTCGGCATCACCTTACTGCCACAGTTGCTGGCATTACCGGGAGCGACGCTGAAAAATGCCCGGATCTTGGCCTACGATGGCAAACGCATCGCCCAGTTGACCTATCTTGATGAACAATATGGGCCACTGGCCTTGTGCATTATTCAACAGCCCGGTGAAGATTCACCAGAGAATGAACAGCGCATGGGCATGAACCTGGTGTTCTGGACTGGCGGCGATCACAGCTTTATGCTGATTGGTCATAATCCGCCCCAGCAGATGAGCACGCTTGCCGAACAACTACGGCAAGCGCTGGCAGGCTAAAACGGTTATTCCAGCTCGCGGATCACCCGGCACGGCTGCCCCAGCGCCAATACGTTGGCCGGGATATCCTCGGTAACCACGCTGCCTGCGCCAATGGTGGTGCCATCGCCGATAGTTACGCCCGGCAGGATCACCACGTTCCCGCCGATCCAGACGTTACTGCCGATAACTACCGGTTTAGCCGAGGTTTGAAATGGGAAATCAGGATTGCCGCTAAAGCGTTCGCTGGCCTTGAGCGGATGGCTTGGCGTGTAGATTTGCGCATTCGGGCCGATCAGCGTGTTATCGCCAATGGTAATGGTATTGCAGTCAAGAAACACCGCATTGACGTTGATAAAGCAGTTTTTACCGATGCTGATATGTTGGCCGTAGTCACACCAGAACGGCAATTCGATCCAGCTTTCATCCCCCCAAGCAGAGAACAGTTCACGCAGCAGGCTTTTCTTCTCTTCGGCCTGATGCGAATCCAGCGCAGCAAGCTGTTTGGTCAGGCCGCGCGCCCGGTGATACAGGGCAATCAGTTCTTCATCACGGCTGTTATAGACTTCGCCGCGCAGCAATTTTTCTCTTTCTGTCATGCTAAAGCTCCTGAGAAGTATCGTTCTTGCTGCGCGTTATACCGCTCCCCCATGCCAGAACCTACCCCAGAAGGCAGTAAAAGTGGCCTGTTCAGGTAGAACAGCGGTAAATCGTGATCTGCTTCTCACTTTAAGCCTAATGGTCGCCCAGATGTTGTCGATTAATACCGCATTATGTGGGGAAAAGGGCACAACCCTCGGCGATTCCACTGAAACATGTTAAAATCAGCTTCTTTGCGTACCGGAATATTTGCTATGAACTCAACCAACCAGGAAAAGCTGCTCGCGCAGGCTGAACGACTCTGTCAGCAGCGTAACGTGCGACTGACCCCGCAACGGCTGGAAGTGTTACGCCTGATGGCGGAGCAACCCGGTGCCATCAGCGCCTACGATCTGCTCGACTTGCTGCGTGTGGCTGAACCCCAGGCTAAACCCCCCACCGTGTACCGTGCGCTGGATTTTCTGTTAGAACAGGGATTTATCCACCGCGTCGAATCCGCCAACAGCTATGTGCTGTGCCATCACTTCGAACAGCCGATGCACACCTCTGCGCTGTTTATCTGCGATCGTTGCGGGCAGGTTACCGAACGCACGACGGAAGGCGTGGAAGAAATGTTGCAGAAACTGGCAACAGAATCAGGATTTGCGCTGCGCCACAGCGTGGTTGAAGCCCATGGCCTGTGTTCTGGCTGCGTTGAGGTAGAAGCCTGCGAAAACAAGCATAATTGCGATCACGACCACAGTATTGTGATCAAGAAGAAATAAGCGGTGCGGTAGCAATACCGCAGCGCCGCGCTCATCTATTTTCAGACGTTATAGCTAGCCGGAAACCAGGTGCCGCGCACCCGGTGGCGGTGCCAAATCCAACCCAGTGCCGCCCCGCGCAAGGCCAGAAACACCATCAGAGCCAACCATAAACCATGGTTACCCAATACCGGCAGTGTGAATAACGTCAGCCCATAACCGGCAGCGGCCACCGCCATGCTGTTGCGCATTTCTGCCCCGCGAGTCGCGCCGATAAACATGCCGTCCAGCAGATAACACCAGACACCCACCAAAGGCAGCACTACTTGCCAAGGCAGATAATGATTCGCCAACGCACGTAATTCGGGCAGCGAGGTTAACGCCGCCACGATGTGCTGCCCGGCAAACACATAAATCAGGGCAAAACCGAGCGCCACCAGGCACGCTTGCCTGCAAGCCGCACGCCATACTGTATGCAGTTGGCGATCGTCCCGCGCCCCGTAGGCATGGCCGGAATGTGCTTCAACCGCATAGGCAAAACCATCCAGCGCGTAAGCGGTGAACGTCAGCAGGTTCATCAGCACCGCGTTAACCGCCACGATTTCACTACCCATGCGCGCACCCAGAATGGTCAGCGAGGCAAAACACAGTTGCAGCAATAACGAACGCAGCATGATGTCGCGGTTGAGCGCCAGCAAACGGCGCAGATTGCCGCGCCAGGCGTGGTGCAGCATCGCCAGAGTAATCCCGCGCATTCGTAACACCCGCCACGACAGCCACAGACCCAGCAACAGCGTGGCATACTCGGCAATCGCCGTCGCAGCCGCGGCGCCCTGCACATTCCAGCCCAGCCCCATCACCAGCCAGATATCCAACACAATATTCAGCAGGTTACCGACGATCAGCAAGATCACCGGTGCCCGCACATACTGCACGCCCAACAGCCAGCCAAGCAGCACCATATTGGCTAATGCCGCTGGCGCGCTTAACCAGCGGATCTCCAGAAACAACCGCGCCTGCGCCAAGACTTCTTTATCGCCCCCGACAATCTGCAGGGCCAGTGCGATCAGCGGCGCTCGCAGCAGCACAATCGCCACCCCGGCCACCAGCGCCAATAGCAGCGGTTGCATAAAAGCCTTGGCCAGCCGTTGCGGATCCTGCGCGCCCAATGCCTGCGCTGCCAGCCCGGTGGTACTCATACGCAGGAACAGTAGCAACATGAACAGGAAACTGGTCGCCATTGAGCCCACGGCAACCCCGCCGAGATAAGTCGGGCTATCGAGATGGCCGATAACGGCGGTATCCACCAGGCCAAGCAAGGGAACGGTGATATTGGAAAAGATCATCGGCAACGCCAGGCGCCACAACGCTTTATCGGTGTCGCTGGTAAAAGCAGAAATCAGGCGCATAGTGAAATGTCCCGTGGCCGTGCGGTGGTTTAGAAAAGGTATCGCCCCAGAGTTGGGGCGATATAATTCTTATTAATTGAAATATCAATCAGGGGTATAACGCTTAGATCCAGTCGCCGTTGCGGATCACACCGACGGCTAAGCCTTCGATAGTGAAATTCTGCTCGCGCAGATCGACCACGATCGGCTGGAAATCGCTGTTTTCCGGCAGCAGTTCAACCATGTTGCCATGCTTTTTCAGGCGTTTGACCGTCACTTCATCTTCGATGCGTGCAACCACCACTTGGCCGTTACGCACGTCCTGAGTTTTATGCACCGCCAGCAGATCGCCGTCGAGGATACCGATATCACGCATCGACATACCGCTAACGCGCAGCAGGAAATCAGCGTTGGGTTTAAACAAAGAAGGATCAACTTTGTAATGCCCTTCAATGTGTTGCTCGGCCAGCAAAGGTTCACCGGCAGCAACGCGGCCAACCAGAGGTAACCCTTCTTCATCTTCCATCAGCAGACGGATACCGCGCGAAGCACCGGAGATGATTTCAATCACCCCTTTGCGGGCCAGCGCTTTCAAATGCTCTTCGGCGGCATTAGGCGAACGGAATCCCAGACGCATGGCGATCTCGGCACGTGTTGGTGGCATGCCCGTTTGCGCAATATGATCGCGAATCAGGTCGTAGACCTCTTGCTGTCTGGTAGTTAGTGCTTTCATTCCGCCCCCCTGTTTGTTTATACAGTCTTGCTGTGAGTATATACAGGTAAGACGAGATTGGGAACCGAAGAATAAATAAAAATCAGGGATTAGCGAAGCGGTTCGCAACATTGCGCCCCTTTTCAACGTCAGCTGAAATGCTGCCACAGCACCGAACCCCAGACGAACAGCGCCAGAATAATCGTCAGCGAAACCGCCGCCGATCCCATGTCTTTTGCCCGGCCAGACAGCTCATGGTAATCCGTCCCTACGCGATCGACGATGGCCTCAATCGCGCTGTTGAGGATTTCGACAATCATCACCAGCAGCACCGATCCGATCAATAAAATGCGCGCTATCGCACCCACATCCAGCCAAATCGCCAGTATGATAGCCACGATGACCGCGATCGCTTCCTGGCGGAATGCGGCTTCGTTCTGCCAGGCTGCGGTTAAGCCTTTATATGAATAGCCTGCCGCCTTAATGATGCGTGTCAGGCCCGTTGCTTTATTTGCCATGTTAAGAGCACCTTTCTCTAAGGTGAGTCATAATTTACCTATGTGTTTCCAGAGCCGTTAACGGCTTTGGAATTCCCAACACCACAGATCTGCTACCTGGTTTCTGGTATGCTTGCGGCGCATTGCTAACAAGAGGCTTTATGTTGTTATGTTAGGTTGGCGTAAAATATATTATAAACTATTGAATTTACCACTGAAAATGTTGGTAAGAAGTAAGGTTATCCCTTCGGATCCGGTCACGGAGTTAGGGTTAGATCCCTCACGGCCAATTCTGTATGTTTTACCTTATAATTCCAAGGCAGATTTGCTCACCTTGCGCACCCAGTGCCTGGCGCAGGATCTGCCCGACCCCCTTAACTCGCTGGAGATCGACGGCGCCGTTCTGCCAAGCCACGTGTTTATCCATGAAGGCCCGCGCGTCTTCCGCTATTACACGCCAAAAGAAGAATCGGTAAAACTGTTCCACGACTATCTGGATCTGCACCGCAG
Source organism: Serratia sp. YWN4 (assembly GCF_055790845.1). Taxonomy (NCBI): domain Bacteria; kingdom Pseudomonadati; phylum Pseudomonadota; class Gammaproteobacteria; order Enterobacterales; family Yersiniaceae; genus Serratia; species Serratia sp. YWN4. Next base: position 469,424 of record NZ_CM147696.1, on the reverse strand, counting down.
CAATCCGGATCTCGACATTCAGATGCTCCCGGTATCAGTGATGTTCGGCCGCTCGCCGGGGCGTGAAGGGCACGGAACACCGCATCTGCGCCTGCTGAATGGCGTACAGAAATTCTTCGCCATACTGTGGTTAGGGCGTGACAGTTTTGTCCGCTTCTCCAATACCGTTTCTCTGCGGCGCATGGCCACCGAGCACGGTACTGATAAAACCATCGCGCAGAAACTGGCGCGTGTCGCGCGCATGCACTTCTCGCGTCAGCGCTTGGCCGCCGTTGGGCCAAGCCTGCCAGCCCGCCAGGATCTGTTCAACAAATTGCTGGCTTCCAAAGCAATTGAGAAAGCGGTCGAAGACGAAGCGCGCAGCAAAAAGATCACTCACGAAAAAGCCCAGCAGAATGCGATCGCGCTGATGGAAGAGATTGCCGCCGACTTCTCTTATGAAGCCGTGCGCCTTTCCGATCGCGTGCTGAGCTGGACCTGGAACCGGTTGTATCAGGGCATCAACGTCACCAAAGCCGAGCGAGTGCGCCAACTGGCGCAAGACGGCCACGAGATCGTCTACGTGCCCTGCCACCGCAGCCACATGGATTATCTGTTGCTGTCTTACGTGCTTTACCATCAGGGGCTGGTGCCGCCACATATCGCCGCGGGCATCAACCTGAACTTCTGGCCCGCCGGGCCGATTTTCCGCCGTTTGGGTGCGTTCTTTATCCGCCGTACCTTCAAGGGTAACAAGCTCTATTCCACCGTGTTCCGTGAATATCTTGGTGAGCTGTTCACCCGCGGCTATTCGGTAGAATATTTTGTGGAAGGTGGCCGTTCTCGTACCGGGCGCTTGTTGGAACCGAAAACTGGCACCTTGTCGATGACCATTCAGGCGATGCTGCGCGGCGGGACTCGTCCAATCACCTTAGTGCCGGTTTACATCGGTTATGAGCATGTGATGGAGGTAGGAACCTACGCCAAAGAGCTGCGCGGTGCAACCAAAGAGAAAGAGAGCCTGTTGCAGATGCTGCGCGGCCTGCGCAAACTGCGCAACCTCGGCCAGGGCTACGTCAACTTTGGCGAACCTCTGTCGTTGACCTCTTACCTCAATCACCATGTGCCACAGTGGCGCGAGTCTATCGATCCGATCGAAGCCCAGCGCCCAAGCTGGCTGACGCCAGCCGTCAACGATCTGGCTGCCCGGATCATGGTGCGTATCAACAATGCGGCGGCGGCCAACGCCATGAATCTGTGTGTTACCGCCTTATTGGCCTCGCGCCAGCGTGCACTGACCCGTGAACAGTTGATTGAGCAGTTGGATTGTTACTTGCAGTTGATGCGTAATGCGCCTTATGCGCCCGATGCCACCGCGCCAGCACAAACGCCGGAGCAGTTGCTGGATCACGCGTTGAACATGAACAAGTTCGAGGTGGAAAAAGACAGCATCGGTGACATCATCATCCTGCCGCGTGAGCAGGCGGTGCTGATGACCTATTACCGCAACAACATTCACCACATGCTGGTTTTGCCTTCGCTGATTGCCACTATCGTGATGCATCACCGCCGCGTCTCACGCGATGAGTTGCTGCGCCAGGTCAGCCTGATCTATCCAATGCTGAAAGCCGAACTGTTCCTGCGCTACGAAAAGGAACAGTTACCGGAGGTTCTGCAACCGCTGATCGACGAACTGGCCCGCCAACAGTTGATTTGCAACAAAGGTGACGAACTGGTGCTGAACCCGGCGCGCATTCGCCCGCTGCAACTGCTGGCGGCCGGTGTACGCGAAACCTTGCAGCGCTACGCGATTACCATGTCGATCCTCAGTGCCAACCCAAGCATCAACCGCGGAGCGCTGGAGAAAGAGAGCCGCATCATGGCTCAGCGCCTGTCGGTGCTGCACGGTATCAACGCGCCGGAATTCTTCGACAAGGCGGTTTTCTCCACCCTGGTGGCGACGCTGCGTGAAGAAGGCTATATCAACGACATCGGCGATGCGATCCGTGAGCACACCATGGAGGTTTACACCATGCTGAGCGATCTGATCACGCCGGAAATCAAGCTGACCATCGAAAGCGTCAGCACGCCGGAAGAGACCGACGATGTGCCGGAAACGGTAGAGGCGGCAAGAGAAGACGAGTAATTTCAGCATGTTATAGAAAAAGGCACCGCACGGTGCCTTTTTTGTCTCCACAGCTGAGCCATCAGAGATAGCTCAGCGCAATGCCGATAAACAGCACCAAACCAACGTAATTGTTGTTCAGGAAGGCAGTAAAGCAGGCATCGCGATCGCGGCTGGCAATCTGTTTCTGCTGATGGATAAACAGCGCTCCGGCCAGCAGCAACGACCAATAATAAGCTCCGCCAAGCTGCATCAGGTAGCCCACCCACAGCATCAGCAACAGCGTGGCAAACTGCAATAACCCGACGATCAGCTTGTCATGGCGGCCAAACAGCACGGCGGTGGACTTAATGCCGATTTTCACATCATCATCACGATCCACCATGGCATACAACGTATCGTAAGCCACCGTCCAGCAGATATTCGCCAGGAACAACAACCAGCAGCTCAGCGGCAATGATTCACTGACGGCGGCATAGGCCATCGGGATCGACCAGCCGAATGCGGCCCCCAACACCACCTGCGGCAGGTTGGTCACCCGCTTCATAAACGGATAAACCCAGGCCAGAGCCAGGGCCGCCAGCGAGAGCCAAATGGTCATGGCATTCAACGTCAGCACCAGGGCAAAGGAGATCAGCACCAGCGCAACAAACAGAATTTTGGCTTCTTTTTCACTGACCCGACCACTCGGCAACGGGCGGCCAGCGGTGCGCTTTACATGCCCGTCAAAGGCACGATCGGCATAGTCATTGACCACACAGCCAGCGGCACGCATCAGGAATACGCCAAGCACGAACACCAGCAATACAGACAGCGACGGCACCCCTTGCCCGGCCAGCCACAATGCCCACAGCGTCGGCCACAGCAGCAACAGCGTACCAATCGGTTTATCGATGCGCATCAGGTGGCTATAGGCCTGCCATTTGCTTTGAGTCACGCTTCCTTCCAAGATCCTTTTCTCCCCTATTTTGCCGAAATACCGTTCTACACCGCATACAACGGAGAAGACGGTAAAAACAGTTCAGTCAGCAACAGCGGTTTATCCGCCAGGCGTAAGCGGGAACGCCGCGCCCACAATTCGCCCTGCTGGCCAACATAAATATAATCGCGAGTTAACGTATTGTTGCTGAACAGATAGCGGCCCAGCGGCAAGGTGCCCAGATCGACCAGCGCCTGATCCGGGCCGGTCAGCGTTTCCTGCGGGATCACCGTTCGCCCCAACAGCCAGGGCTGACCATCCCCCAACAGCACTATCTCACGCAGCCAATAACGCTCGCTGTAGGGTAAATGTTCTGCTTCTTCGCCCAACTGCTCGCAGGTCACGAAGCATTCGCGCTGGGGCTCAACCTGCACCAGGCCACAATGGCGCTCAAAACGGCGGGTCATGGAGCCCAACTCCATCAGCCAATCGCTAATGGCGGCGGGTATCGGGGAGTTTTCAGGCAACCACGCAATGGGCGGCAGGATGGAATCCCTATTGCCAGACATGTTCTACTCCATGGCAGAAACCACACTGAACGAGCAGTTCCTGATCCTACAAATCGTTAACAGATCGCCATTGTAACGCAGAAACCCGAAAGCGGCAGGTGGATTCGCAGTGAAATCAGTAGAGTTTTTAACAGGAAGGGAACGGGTAAAACAGAAGAACAGCCATTGGAAAAGCCCCTGCCATGCAGGAAAAAAGGTGCGCTGGAGGCGCACCAATCATCAAGCCAGCATCAGCAGCGTGGGGATTACCCCTTGCCTTTCACACTGCCAATAAACGTTTCACGTGCGGTGGTAGAACCCAGTTTTTCGGCCTCATTCATCAGTTTCAAGGCCTTATCGATATCACCAGCCTTAACCGCCTGTTTGATACCTTTATTGAAGTAGGCTTCGGTGTCATTGAGCATCGGTTCTGCTGGAGCAGCAGGTGCCGGGGCGGCGACAGGTGCAGCAGGTGCTGGAGCCGTTGAACCCACCACCACCGGCGCAGGTGCTGAAGAGTTTGTCAGCGGTAAGCCAATCATGACACTGCCCATATTTTGCTCTGAGCGAACTTTCAGGTTCAGCTCACCCGTTGGGCTGTGGCGGGCGATGGGGTCTGGAATATCCGGGACCGCATTCCCCACCCCCATGGCGTAAGCTTTGGCAGGGTCAAGGAGTTGGGTGGTAGCCGCTAAATCCTGGCGGGTGGTGTACACCAATACGTAGATCTGCTTCTGCCCCAGAGCGGGCGTCAGCTTCATCGTGCCTTCCAAGCGATCGCTAGACATCACGCCAGCGCGTTCATACGGGAAATAACTGCTGGGATAAAACGCGGCGGGCCGCATTTGCTCATCCAGAACCAGCACGCTCGGTGCAAAAACGCTACGATCGTTCACCAGGCTACTGAGGGTAATTTCCAGCGAACCGCGATCCGCTGGCAACGTAAATGCGGCTACCTGACCCTGAATATCGCCTTGGCTAACCTGCGGGTTGGCCTCGGTGATCTTAAAACTTTCGCTGGCTGGTGGCACTACCGGTTTCCAAGGGAGCTTTTGCAGCGTGTCATGGGAAATCGCCGGGGCAACCGAGACATCGGCCTGCGCGTTAAACGCTGTGGCGTGCGCCATCAATGGCAGTGCGGAACCACAGACCAGTGACAGATAAAAAGCGAGTAGATTTTTTTTCATTGTGATGGCCCTTTCGAAAAGAGGCGAGGAAGCTGACGCGCAACTGGCAAGAAGAACGCGTCAGCCAAACAGATTAACGAAAAGTTGATGCAGCCGAACTTACGTTCGGCTGCGAGATTGCTTACCACCAGGCTTCGAATTGCGCACCGAAGGTCACTTCACTGTCGCTACCGCGGCCGCCGTTATTGACCGCAGCTCCATTGTTGTCATAGCCCCACTTCTCATCCCAGTTGGCATAGGTGGCGAAAACGCGCAGTGCCGGACGTGACCAGATGCTGTCGCCAGCCTGCCACTGTTGGGCTAAGGTCAGTTTGTACTGGCTGTTACGATCGTCGGTTCTCTGCGATTTGACGTTGTCATAGCCCGCTTCAAACAGGGTGCTCATGATAGGAGTCCACTTGTACATAGGGCGGATACCGACGGTATACCAGGTAGTACCGTTGTTGTTGTCCAGATTGATGTTCTGGTACATACCAACGTACATCATTTCCCAATCGTCGCTCAGCTTCACCGCACCATGATCCAACAAGCGCAGCAGATGGCCGTCGTTATTGACGCTGGCACCTTGGCTGTGACCCGTATTCCATGAGGTCATAGAGTCGGTAGCGTACTGTACAACAAACTTGTTAAAACCGCCGAGCATGCTCTGAGTGTGTTCCGCCGTGGCCATTACGCCGTTTTTCGAAGCGCCTGGTTGCAGTTCAACACCATCTTTAGTGTTGGCATTGCCATAATCAACGCCGAACTCCAGCGTACCGCCAGGGTTGGTTTCCATGCCTGCCAAACGCACGTCATAGACATCATTGTAAACGTCGGCTGTATTTCTGACCTCCCGACGTTGTAAAGTCGATTGGGTCGGATCAACGTAGTACTCAATTCGAGTATCACCAAAGGCCGCTGAACCACCGGCCTCGGTATTACGAGTCACGGCAAACGACAGTTTACCAAAGCCCAGATCGACGTTTTCCAGACCTGCACCTGGGCCGGAGATATCCCAGTAGTAGAAGTCGATCATGTGAACGTCATGGCGTTGATAAAAACGCTTACCTGCCCACATATTGGCACCAGGCAATGCGGCAATCAGGTTTTTACCCTGTACGTTCATTTCACGGAAGGCCGGACTGGTAGCTTCCCAATCATTGGCCTGATTGACGCTATAGGCAACGTTTGAGTCCAGGTAAAAGCTTTTATCACCGTCTTTCCACAGTTCCTGACCCAGCTTTATTTCCGCATAAGTCTCACATTCGTTACCAAGACGGTACTTGCTTTGAGCACCGGTAGCCTGGAAACACTGCTGTGCGCCACCGCTGCCGGTCCAACCAATACCAGAACGTGCGTAACCATGAAAATCCACTGCCATTGCTTGCGTAGATAAAACTCCCGCGGCGACAGCTAGTGCCAAAGGAAGTTTGCGCAGAGTAGTCATCATTATTCTCCTGTTATAGTTGCCTGTCGGCATGCGTGCTTAAACGCCCGGTTCCTGATGCAGCCTGCGGCATGCCGTACCGTCCTCACGGAACAGATGGCAGCGGTGAGGCGGCAACCCGATAGCGAATGTTGCACCTTCTTCTACCAGCACTACGTCATTCTGGCGGTACACCAGGTTCTGACGAATTTCTGGAATTTGAATATGAATCTGGGTTTCGTTGCCCAGTTGCTCTACGACCTGCACTTCGCCCATCAGCGCTACCGCAGATTCGGAGCTCGGTAACAGATGTTCAGGGCGAATGCCCAACGACAGGTTGGCCCCAACCACGACGCCCTCAGACTCAACCGGTAACCACACCAGTTGGCGATTAGGCATCGGCAGTTCAACCTGCACGTTATTGTGTTCAACGGCCGTGACTTTAACTGGCAGGAAGTTCATCTTCGGCGAGCCGATAAAACCGGCGACAAAACGGTTGGCCGGGTAGTGATACAGCTCCAGCGGCTTGCCGATCTGAGCGACACGCCCGGCATCCAGCACCACGATTTTGTCTGCCAGCGTCATCGCTTCGACCTGATCGTGGGTGACGTAAATCATGGTGCGCTGCAAGCGCTTGTGCAGGCGCGAGATCTCGATGCGCATCTGCACACGCAGGGCGGCATCCAGGTTAGAAAGCGGCTCATCGAGCAGGAACACATCCGGTTCAGCAACCAGAGTACGACCGATCGCGACCCTCTGGCGCTGGCCGCCTGACAGGGCTTTTGGCCGCCGATCAAGCAAATGCGCCAGTTGCAGCACTTCTGAAACCTGGTTGACCCGCTGGGTAATTTCCGCTTTTTTCGCCCCGGCCAGTTTCAGACCGAACGACATGTTGTCGGCCACCGACAGGTGCGGATACAACGCATAGGACTGGAACACCATGCCGATACCGCGTTCGGCAGGCGGCACTTCGTTCATGCGTTTTTCACCAATGAACAGATCGCCGGAGGTAATATCCTCAAGCCCGGCAATCATGCGCAACAGCGTCGATTTACCACAGCCCGATGGCCCGACAAACACCACAAATTCACCGTCATCGATGGTCAGATTAACGTCCCTGGAAATCACGGCCTCACCGAAGGCCTTATAAACGCTGCGCAGTGTGACGCTAGCCATGCGTTACTCCCCTGCTTTCGCAGTTAACATTTCGTGTAAAAATGGCAGATGCAAAACCCGCCAAAACCCATTGCTGATCCTCTTGCTGCGCACCGTGCTGCCAAGCCAAAGGAATAGTTGCCTCAGACGGCACGGCCGGCTGAGTATATGGCTGCAGGTTGATTAGCGCTTCAAGGCATTGATCCTGATGGGTAATGAGTAAACGAATTACGCCATCCTGCTGGCTGACCGAACTCAGTTCACCGTGCTGAATCACCGGCAACTGGCGCAAAGCCAACAAAGCCTGGCAGTAACGTAACGTTGAGTTGTTGTCATGCTGCTGGCGGCTGATCGCCAACGCACGATGTTCGATAGCCACCTGCTGATACCAGTGGATTTCACCGGCAGTCACCTGCTCCGGGGCTTCGTGCCAGGGCATTGGCGTTTGTGCGCCGTGCGGCTCTTGCAAACCGGCTGCGTGCGGCAGGCCAAGTTCTTCCCCCTGATACAGGCAGATAGGGGCTGGCAGCAACGCTAGCAACGTCAGAAAAGCCTGGGCGGAACGCAGGTCACCCTGCCCCCAGTGGCTGACCACGCGCGGCTGATCGGCTTCACCGGTACTCCAGACGTTTTCCGCCAGCCGGTGACGGTGGGTATTAAGGACCGCCACCAGTTTCTCAACGCTGAATGGCATCACCTCCAGCGCCAGCACACCACGGGCATAGTGCTGATCGGGTGCTGCGCTACGGCAGATACGGTTTGGCCCTTCGCTGTGCCAGAGCGCCAACCCGTGCCCCGCTACTTCCGCACCGGCCTCTGGTGGCAACGCCTGCGGCAGCAACAAGCCATCCACGGCCAGCATCTTCAGATAGGGCAACGCCGCCATCATGCCGGGTACATCACCAACGCCATCGCCGTTTCCATCGCGGAAACTGACCGGATGGATCCGGTACAACGTCGGGTGAGTGGCAGTACGCATTAACGACATAAGTCTGGGTTCCTGCTGTACATGGCGAAAAAATCAATGTTGCTGATAGTGAGGTAATGGCAGGAAGGGGTAATCATCCGTAACAGGATTTTTCATGGGGGAGGAGATGGGAGGATGAGGGAACTACGGTTCCCGGTCAAAGTTCCCGGTATAAGGCAAATCTGTGATCCTCCTTGCAAAAATCGCCCCCCCTTTCTGTGCCTGACACCACAGAATAGGGCGCAATGTTAGCTGGATCACACTACTCAACCATGGGGCGTAGACGGGGGGAGGATGAGAAAGTATCCGGTTGTGACCCACTATGAGCGCGAAATTGCTCTCCTTATCGCAGTGCCTACATGAAGGATGGAATTATGAATCTCAGAATGAAAAAAAGCGCACGCATACTGGCGCTTTCGGCCTTAACCACGCTGGTGCTGTCTTCTTCTGCCTTTGCCAAGATCGAAGAAGGCAAACTGGTTATCTGGATTAACGGTGATAAAGGCTATAACGGCCTGGCCGAAGTCGGCAAAAAGTTCGAGAAAGACACCGGCATTAAAGTGACTATTGAGCACCCGGACAAACTGGAAGAGAAATTCCCGCAGGTTGCCGCTACCGGTGACGGCCCGGACATCATCTTCTGGGCACACGACCGTTTTGGCGGTTACGCACAGTCTGGCCTACTGGCAGAAATCCATCCTTCCAAAGCCTTCCAGGAAAAAATCTATCCTTTCACCTGGGATGCAGTTCGCTTTGACGGCAAGCTGATCGGTTACCCAATCGCAGTTGAAGCCCTGTCACTGATTTATAACAAAGATCTGGTCAAAGACGCACCAAAGACCTGGGAAGAGATCCCGGCACTGGATAAAGAGCTGCGCGCCAAAGGCAAGAGCGCCATCATGTGGAACCTGCAGGAACCCTACTTCACTTGGCCAATTATCTCAGCCAACGGCGGTTATGCCTTTAAATTTGAAAACGGCAAATACAATGTTAAAGACGTGGGCGTAGCCAACGCAGGTTCACAGGCCGGTTTGCAGTTCATCGTCGATCTGGTGAAGAACAAGCACATCAACGCCGATACCGATTACTCGATTGCTGAAGGCGCGTTCAATAAAGGCCAGACCGCCATGACCATCAACGGCCCGTGGGCCTGGTCAAACATCGAACAGAGTAAAATCAATTATGGTGTGACTCTGCTGCCAACCTTCCAAGGTAAACCGTCTAAACCGTTCGTCGGTGTACTGACCGCAGGCATCAACGCCGCCAGCCCGAACAAAGAACTGGCCACCGAATTCCTGGAAAACTATCTGATCACCGATCAGGGCCTGGCTGACGTCAACAAAGACAAACCGCTGGGTGCCGTGGCGCTGAAATCGTTCCAAGAGCAACTGGCGAAAGATCCACGCATTGCTGCCACCATGAAGAACGCGCAAAACGGCGAAATCATGCCAAACATCCCACAGATGAGCACCTTCTGGTATGCGATGCGCAGTGCCGTGATCAACGCCATTACCGGGCGCCAGACGGTGAAAGCCGCACTGGAAGATGCGCACACCCGTATCATCAAGTAATACCCGGCAACCGGTGGGCTCTGTGCCCACCTTGCCCTTAAGCTGTGCGGGATGCAGCAGCATCCCGCTGTAATACCCCAGAAAGGAATGCCCTATGCAATTAGCTCACGCCGGTTCGCCCGCGCGAAAAAAATCGAAGTGGTGGCAAAGTGACATTCTGAAATGGCTGTTCGTCGGCCTGTTCAGCCTGGTGACTTGCTATCTGATTGTGTTGATGTATGCACAGGGAGAATACCTGTTCGCGATTCTGACGCTGGTGCTGGTCAGTGCCGGGCTGTATGTGTTCGCCAATCGTCGTGCCTATGCCTGGCGCTATGTGTACCCAGGCGTTGCCGGGATGGGGCTGTTCGTCCTGTTCCCGCTGATTTGTACCATCGCCATCGCGTTTACCAACTACAGCAGTACCAACCAGTTAACCTTTGAGCGGGCCCAGTCAGTACTGATGCAACGCCAATTCCAGACCGGTAAAACCTTTACTTTCGAGCTTTATCCAACGGCAAATCAACAGTGGTTGATGCAGTTAACCCACCCGGATAGTGGCCAGTTACTGATTTCTGAGCCGTTCAGCCTGAATGGCAACGAACCGCAGACGCTGAAACTGAGCGCTGAAAGTGCTGCCCCTGCCAGCGAGCGCGCTACGCTGCGGGTGATTACTCAAAACCGCCAGGCGATGAGCCTGATCGTTGCGAAATTACCGGACGGCGGTGAGCTGCGCATGAGTTCCCTGCGTCAGTTCTCAGGCACCAGCCCTTTATATACACTGGGTAAAGACGGCAAAACGCTGACCGATAATCAGACCCGGATCCAATATCGCCCTAATCCGCAGGTCGGTTTCTACCAGGCGATTAATGCCGACGGCAGTTGGGCGAAAGATACCCTTAGCCCAGGTTATACCGTCACCACCGGCTGGAAAAACTTCCTGCGCGTGCTGAACGATGAAGGCATTCAGAAACCTTTCGTCTCGATCTTCGTCTGGACCATTATTTTTTCGGTGCTAACCGTGATTTTCACCGTCGCAGTCGGCATGGTGCTGGCCTGCGTGGTGCAGTGGGAAGCGCTGAAAGGTAAAGCCGTCTACCGCGTGCTGCTGATCCTGCCTTACGCCGTACCGTCGTTTATCTCGATCCTGATCTTCAAAGGGTTGTTCAACCAGAGCTTCGGGGAGATCAACCTGATGCTCAGCGCGCTGTTTGGCATCAAACCCGCCTGGTTCACCGATCCGATCACCGCCAAGAGTATGATCCTGATCGTCAACACCTGGCTGGGCTATCCGTACATGATGATCCTGTGCATGGGGCTGCTGAAAGCCATTCCTGACGACTTGTACGAAGCCTCGGCGATGGACGGTGCCACCCCGATGCAGAACTTCTTCCGCATTACGTTGCCGCTGCTGATCAAACCGCTGACGCCGCTGATGATCGCCAGCTTTGCCTTTAACTTTAACAACTTTGTCCTGATCCAACTGCTGACCCGTGGCGGGCCGGACATGATTGGCACCACTACGCCAGCCGGTTATACCGATCTGTTGGTGAGCTACACCTATCGCATCGCCTTTGAAGGCGGCGGCGGGCAGGACTTTGGCTTGGCAGCGGCCATTGCTACGTTGATCTTCCTGTTGGTAGGCGCATTGGCGATCTTGAACCTGAAAGCCAGCAAGATGAATTTTGATTAAGGGAGAACGATAATAATGGCCATGGTACAACCCAAATCCCAGCGCGTGCGTCTGTTGATCACCCATATTCTGATGCTGAGCTTTATCGCTCTGATCATGTTCCCGCTGTTGATGGTTATCGCGATATCGCTGCGTTCTGGGAACTTCGCTACCGGCAGCCTGATTCCGGATCAGATCTCCTGGGATCACTGGCGGTTGGCGCTCGGTATGAGCGTGACCCATGCTGACGGCAGTATCACCCCACCGCCTTTCCCGGTGCTGCTGTGGCTGTGGAACTCGGTTAAAGTGGCGGCGATCACCGCCGTGGGTATTGTGACGCTCTCTACCACCTGCGCCTACGCCTTTGCCCGCATGCGCTTTCGCGGCAAGAGCACCCTGCTGAAAAGTATGCTGATTTTCCAGATGTTCCCGGCCGTCCTGTCCTTGGTGGCGCTGTATGCCCTGTTCGATCGCTTGGGCCAATACATTCCGTTTATCGGCCTGAATACCCATGGCGGCGTGATTTTTGCCTATATGGGCGGCATAGCGCTGCATGTCTGGACGATTAAGGGCTACTTCGAAACCATCGATAACTCGTTGGAAGAAGCGGCTGCGTTGGATGGGGCAACTCCGTGGCAGGCATTCCGCCTGGTGCTGTTGCCGCTTTCAGTGCCGATTCTGGCAGTGGTGTTTATTCTGTCATTTATTGCGGCGATCACCGAAGTTCCGGTCGCTTCTCTGTTGTTGCGTGATGTAAACAGCTACACGCTGGCCGTCGGTATGCAGCAATACCTGAACCCGCAAAACTACCTGTGGGGCGACTTTGCCGCCGCTGCCGTACTGTCAGCTATTCCGATCACCGCGGTGTTCCTGCTGGCACAACGCTGGTTGGTGGGTGGCCTGACTTCCGGTGGTGTGAAGGGGTAATTTTTACCGAGTTCGGTGAATTCCGGGCTCGGTGAGTGTTAAATCCTGTGTTTTGTCTACTGCAATACGTTTGATGTACTTTGCTTTATCTGATCAATACCTGTGTCTTGGGCGGCCTGCGCTAGGCCGCCATTTTTATGTCTGTGATTTCAGGCTGAAGCCAGAGGACAGTTGAATTCATCTGCAAAGGCAAAACGAGTGAGTAGAATGAACGATGGGTGAAGCAGATAGGTTTGGGGGATTAGCAATCCCCCAAATTGAGAAGCGACCAACGATTAACGGAAGCGAACATCCCGATCGGACGTCAAACCATACAGTTGATATTTGCGGCCCAGCATTTGCCCGCCATCGCGGGTGAGCGGAGTCCAGCCAACCTGCATACGACTGCGGGAAGGTGAAGTGGTCATCAACTCCAGCGGGATGGAAATGTAGAAGCCCTTGGTAAATGAACCCTCACCATATTCTTCCCGAGTAGCATCCGTAAACGTAGCATACACACCCGCCACAACTCCGCTGTCGAAACGTTTAGCCAGATCGATCGTCGCACCTTTGTCTTTAGCCAGATACTGACCCACGCTCAAAGCCACCAGCACGCCATCAGCAAAAGGCGGTTTCCAGTAACCGGTGATATGCCCGGTAACGACATCGTAATCAGCGAAACGCATCATATCGTCCCAGTCACGCTGTTTAACCCAGTTGGCATTAACCCCTACCGCCCAGTCAGTGTCTAGCGGACGATACAGCATTTCCGCACCGACGCCACCGAACATGCTTTCCAGATATCCGCCATACACCTGACCATAGATACCATCACCAAATGATTGGAAGTAATTGGCTTGGAGATCGTTGAGGTACACATCATTCTGAACATACTCGCGAATATGCGTACGAACCCGTGGCAGTTGGGAATCAGGAGGTGGTGCCGTATAGTTGAATCGATCGTAGTTGTTCGCCAGGTTAGCAAAGACGCTGCCGCTGGTTAATAAATGGTCGGTCACCCACAAATTAGCGCTGCCCAACAGGCCAATCTGGTACATATAAAATGATTCTGCACCGCCCACCGACTGGGTTAACGTCGGCGCAAAGCTGAAACTAAGTCTATCGTCGTCAATGTGATAGCCTTGCTCAGTATTTTCTGGCAACAGGGGCTCAAGGCGTTGTTGCTGCAACGTTTGTTCGTGCCCCAGTGGATAGCCTTCCAACTGCGCACGTAAACTGCTTACATCCGTCTTGGTTGTCACCTGCGGTAAATTATAACGGGTCTCGGTCACCGCCAGCGTATCAACACCTTCTGGAAGATGATTCATCAGAATAATGTTGGCCCGCTCGACCCCATCTTCGCTATAGCGATACTTGGACTGCGTTCCCGTCATGTACAGCGTATTATCTTTCACCTGAATATTAGGCGCAGAGAAACCCGCCTGACTTTCAAGCTCGGAAAGCTGGTTAGCCACCACATCCTGCTGTAACTGCTTACCCTGAGGCTCAGGCTGATAAGCTGGCTTTGACTGATCAACATGAGAAGGCTGTAATTCATTGAAGTTAGTGCGTAAGGTAAACCCTGCCATCAAGGTATTACCGCGCTCATAACTCATATTGACGTCGGCCCAATTTGTTACGCGATAAACCGCGCCGAAATTGAATTTACTGTCTTGCTTGAGCCTACCGGCAAAATCGCCCTGATAATCGTTCCCTTCGTATTCCAGCTTCAGACGTAGCGGTTGCCAAGGGGTTTGATATTCCACACCGCCGAAGATCGCCGCAGGCCCGCGGAAAGACTCGCCAAGATCGACAGTCCCCCCTGTCGTCGTATGACCGTTATCACGCTTACAGAAGCGATCGCTGGCATCACAGAATGGGTTCCTGACATTGCCACTGTTACCCAGATAGCCCCATCCCATGCCTAGTGTAAAATCGAGAGGCCCCCACGCTTTACTGGCCACCAGATATTCACCATCGAACAGCCCGGTACCACCGATATCACGCACCCCAACAGACATCTCAGGCAGCCAATACCCTTCTTCCCAAAGACGTAATTTCACATCAAAAGATTTGTCTTTATAGGTTTGATCGCCGCTGAACGTGGGGTCATGACTGTATTTACGCGTTCGCACATCGGTATAACGGATAGTGGTTTCCAACCATGGTATCGGCTGAACAGAAATCGAATAAAAGCGGTATTGGTCGTTATCACGGTAGTTAAAACTGAATTCGCCCTCTTTTGCCATGCGCGCAGTCGGGGTTTGCAGCAAGCCAGCGCCACCGAAGTCAGTCTGAGAGGGCCCCAGAGGGGCAGGATATGAAGCCGCCTGGCAAGCGTTCGCGACAGACAGCGCAACCAAGCTAAATAAGTAACGTTTTTTCATCAGTCTGGGATCCGGTGCGTCAATAACGAAATAATTTGCTCGTTGATGTCTTTGAAATCGTCAGGCAATGCGGAAACAGCAAACCCCAGAAATAAAAGACTCCCTGGCGTCATTTCATTATGCCGCCGGTTCCAGTAAGCGATAGGGACAGGCTGCACCTCACCCTGAGGAGTGATAATCCAGGCGGTATCATGTTCAGCCCCCTCAAGACGCTGAAGCCCGGTAAAATAGTCACTGACATCTTTTCCCGGTAAGAAATCACGTTTGCCATGCGGTGCCAATGCGCCCACCAACCTGACATTTTTCGGCTCTGGTGCGACATAGAGCTGATATTCACCCAGCAACCGACGATCAAGCACTGGATCTAATCGGATCATGTCAGGATCAAGCGGTACAAACTGGCGACCGATGACTTTAAGCTCAGCAAGCTGTGCATGCACGCTGTCTACCGTTGCTGCCAAAGACGTATCATCCTCCTGCCGCAAAGCCGAACTCAGTGCGGTCAAACGTGCTAACAATTGCTGCTGCTTCTGTTGTTGGGTCCGGGTCGCACTTTGCTCCGCAATCGCCGCGCCCGGCCACCAAATTTTACCTTGTAGAGCCGGGTTCACCACCAGGCTCTCTAACGTAGGCACATTTTCGAGTGTGACTGACGCCTTATCCGGATAAAAAACGGTGATCCGATTTTCTGCATAGGCAGAATTCAGCGAAAGGCACAGGAATGCACTCAAAAGCAGATTAATTTTTTTCATTATGCCTCTGCTTCAATAATGTAATTTCAATCGGGAAATAGTCCGCGCCCATGGATTGCACTGATTTCACTACCGTGCCCGTTTGCGGATCCAACCAGAAGCGGTTCACCCAGCTTTTACCCAAGTCATCGACATTAACCGTCTCTTCAATGACGTGATAATTCTGGCTCTTACCGCCAATAACAAGAGGTTTATCTTCTAATCGATGAAATACGGATTCAGCATAACCAGAGCGAACCTGGCCTTCTTCCGTCCAGGAGATCAGAGATGACCAGCGTGCTCCATCAACCAATCGCCGTGAATCTGCCAAAGGATCCTGCTCAAGATTAGACATGCTGAGCAAATTATCCTTCCACCCCAGTGTTTTAACTACGCGCCCGTTTCTTAACGTCATCAGAGTACGGTCCTGACTCACCCATTTCTCTTCGCCGTTTTCAAACGCCCCAAGCACCATCAAAATCTGTAGCTGATCGTTAATACGGACATACGCACTAGGGCTGGATAGGCTCTGGACTTCTTGGTCTGTCAGTTCAACGTCCGATGACTCAAACACCAAATGATAAATTGAATCGTTAACGTTTTTTTGGGCTGACGTACAGGCCTGGAGGGATAAGCATATGATTAACAAAGGTAGATAGCGCAATTGAGCAATCCCGGCACGTAGATAAAAAAAAGAATAACCGCTGTTATACCCTTGGTACCGGAAGCCGCAGCACAAGTGTTGACTCGACTAAACTCATCAAGCTCTACTCAATCCTCTGCAACACCAAGTACTGTAGCTATATGCGGTTATTCTTTTACCATTTATTTCGTTCTGGTGGTGGTGGTAGTGGTTTGGTTAATTGAGAGACCATCATCATCACCACCACGGTTCTCTGCAACTAATGCGCACGCGGCAGCAACCGCAACAGCGCTGGTCCCTGCAGCAACCGCCTTACCTTTTGCCCCGAGAGCAACAAAAGGAGCCCCCCAAGAATTGGAAGCGCCGAACAAAGCAAGCGCGACTAATACCGGACACAATACCTTTTTCATACACAACCCTCTTAATAGTAGTAAATCAAGTGCTTAAAGAACACTTTCTTAAACTTATAGTACACCCTTCGAACTTGTAGCCGTAACGATCCCATTGAGGCTACGCCACCGATAGGTCGATTACAACTAACACCCTACAGCTTTAAAGGAAAAGGGTATATACCCGATTAACTTGAAGACGCTTGCTTTAGCACCTGAAAATTGTCATTCAGCCGGGACGATAATGAACCCGCCATCTCAGGGAGCGTTGTCGTAAAAAAGTTAAATATAGCCGTTCGGAAATCAGGCTTACTGGCAAAGTAACGGTTGTTCCTTGCACATTCGTGCATCAGCTTCCATAACCGTTCTATGGGATTCAAGTTGGGGCTGTAAGGTGGCAGGGAATGCAATTTTATATTGCAGACAAATGCCCAATCTTTGACCAGGTTTGTTTTGTTATACCCCGCGCCATCCAGAATAATATGAATTGGCTGCTTATAGTCGGGATAACATGTTCTTATCTCATTGAAAAATTGACAGATAGTGTATTCATTAATCGTTTCGTAATCATGAATGACTGGATGGGCAGCATCATTCAGATCCAGCGCGCCCAGAATGTTCATCCGAGTACGGCTTCCTGTTGTTTCAACAGTCTTTTTTTCCCCTTTTTTTATCCAGCCGAAGCTCAGTTTTGTCGCCTGAGTCGGATGCACTGCATCCAGAAAAAGGATCGGTTCACCTCTCGTGGCAACTTTTAATTCTTCATAATATTCAATGAACTGTTGCTGTTTCTCTTCACTGAATTTATGGGGTACGCCTGAGGGTTTCTTATAGCTGAAGCCATGCCGGTGCAGCCATTTGTTCATTCCTGGGACGCTGTATATGACACCCCATTTTTGTGCCACGTAGGCCACAATCTGGACAGTATGATGGAATAAATGTTGAGTTAAGTGGCTGATAAGCTGTTCGGTTTTTTCTGTGCTGAGCATGCCATCAGAGCCACCATTTTCGGGTTTCAACTTCCCTTTATTCAGATATTCGCTGATATGGTGGTCAACAGTGGTCTGATGCAGGCGCAGAGCCTGAGCAATCATGACCGAACTCCAACCTTCGGAGGCGAGAAGTACGGCTTTAATACGATCGCAAACGTGTTTGTCCCGGCTGGAATCATGCCGGCGTTCGAGTTCGATTTTTTGCTCAGCGGTGATAAATATCTTCATGGGATGAAAGCATGATCCTCTTCATCAACAAAATCAAGCATCTTCAATGATCACGGGTATAGCCAGTAAACTTAATTTTTATAACATAATAAATAATAAAAACAAACTTCGTATGAAATTTAGGAAAAAGCTCACCACTATAATAAATCTTATATTTCTGACGAAATATATTTATTACGCATTAAATATATAAACCAACTATAGCCGGAGTATTTCATATCGCAACTGTATGGCAACTGAAAGAATCTTCTATACCCTTCATACTTCAAGTTGCATGGACATTGACTTTGTTACTCAGGCCATCTGTAGCCTCGCTGCGTCGTCAGCTTGCTACTGCTCGAATTGTTCAGAATATAGAATCTAGTCAAACTAGCGTTCAGAGTATCTCATTTGCCAATTTACTTCTGTTGGGAAGGATGAGCCTCATTACTGGGGCTCATCCTTTAGGCTAGCGCAGGCTGGTTTTAAGCAACACGCTTAACGCCACGCTTTAAAACGATTGATCAGGCCGTTGGTTGAACTATCGTGGCTCGCCACGGCCTCTTTACCTGCCAGTTCTGGCAGAATACGGTTTGCCAGTTGTTTACCCAACTCCACACCCCATTGATCGAAGGTGAAGATGTTGAGGATAACGCCTTGGGTAAAGATCTTGTGCTCATACAGAGCAATCAGGCTGCCCAGGCTGAACGGCGTGATTTCACGCAGCAAGATGGAGTTGGTCGGGCGGTTGCCTTCAAACACCTTGAATGGCGCAACGTGCTTGACCTCTTCAGGCTTTTTACCCTGTACCGCAAACTCTTCTTCTACCACTGCCAGCGATTTGCCAAACGCCAGCGCTTCCGTCTGGGCAAAGAAGTTCGATAGCAACTTGGCGTGGTGATCGCTTAACGGATTATGGCTGATAGCCGGAGCGATAAAATCACAAGGAACCAGCTTAGTGCCTTGGTGAATCAGCTGATAGAACGCGTGCTGGCCGTTGGTGCCTGGTTCACCCCAGATAATTGGGCCAGTCTGGTAATCCACCGGATTGCCGTTGCGATCGACATATTTACCGTTGGATTCCATGTTGCCCTGCTGGAAATAAGCAGCAAAACGGTGCATGTATTGATCGTACGGCAAAATGGCTTCGGTTTCTGCGCCGAAGAAGTTGTTGTACCAGATGCCGATCAAGGCCAGCAGCACCGGCAGATTGTTCTCGGCAGGCGTCTGCGCAAAATGCTGATCCATCTCGTGCGCACCGCTCAGCAGTTGCTCGAAGTGGTCAAAGCCAAGCGACAGTGCGATAGACAAACCGATCGCCGACCACAGAGAGTAGCGGCCGCCCACCCAGTCCCAGAACTCGAACATATTGTCGGTATCAATACCAAACTCAGCCACCGCTTTACCGTTGGTGGACAGCGCGGCAAAGTGCTTCGCCACGTGTTTCTGGTCACCGGCGGTTTTCAGGAACCAGTCACGCGCGCTGTGGGCATTGGTCATGGTTTCCTGAGTGGTAAAGGTTTTAGAAGCCACCAGGAACAGCGTAGTGGCAGGATCCAGCGGCTTCAGCGTTTCGGCAATGTGGGTGCCATCCACGTTAGAAACGAAGTGCATATTCAGATGGTTTTTATACGGACGCAGCGCTTCGGTCGCCATATAAGGGCCGAGATCAGAGCCACCGATGCCGATATTCACTACATCGGTAATCGGCTTGCCGGTGTAACCTTTCCAATCACCGCCAATCACGCGGTCACAGAACTGTTTCATTTTTGCCAGCACCGCATTCACTTCCGGCATTACGTCTTTGCCGTCAACGAGGATTGGCGTGTTGCTGCGGTTGCGCAGTGCGACATGCAGCACGGCGCGATCTTCGGTACGGTTGATTTTCTCACCGGCGAACATCGATTTGATCGCGCTTTGCAGATCGGTTTCTTTCGCCAGCGCCTGAAGTTTTTCCAGGGTTTCTGCGGTGATGCGGTTTTTGGAATAATCCACCAGCATCTGATCGTTGAAGGTGGCAGAGAACGTGGAGAAACGCTCGCTATCCTGAGCAAACAGATCGCGGATCTGGACGTCTTTCATCTGTTCAAAATGTTGCTGCAAGGCTTGCCAAGCAGCGGTTTGACTAGGATTGATATTTTTCATAGCAACGCTCTTATGCTTGAGAATAAAAAGGGAGGTGATTGGCCGATTGTAGCCTGTTCACCTGTGATTACGATCTCTTTTCTTGCGATAGGGATTAACGGGCAAACGGGAACGCTCTCTTTTTACCTTTCCACAACAAACCCTCTGTCCTTCAGGTAACAACCTGTTATCACCACGATAAAAGTGGGGCTAAACACCCACAGTTTTGCCCTCGCTCAGCACGCAAGAGGCCCCGCACGCTGACAAGATGAATATCCCTCAACGTTTGCTCGTTGACAGCGGCACATAAACCCGTTATTCCTAACATCCTACTTGCGCACCCGGTGCGCAAGCCAGAAGAGGCGCGTCGCCCAGGTAGAGTGTCAGAGGAGCCGTTATCCGATGACGACATTTGAGGGGGAGCGACGCCGAGGCGCGGTGAATGCGGCAATCATCACGTCGGCTACAGGGGCTGAATCCCCTGAGTTGTCACCATGGGTCACCCTGCACGGGTGGTTCAGCAAGGTGGGGCGCTTCTGGGTGTACCGTAGTCTTAACCTCTACGCTTGCTCCCTGTTTACCGCTCTTCCCTTGTGCCAAGGCTATGGAAATAAATTGCCATCTGAAATGGCATCCCTGACACGAGGTTTTACATGATTCAAGCAGCATCCCTGAACAATACCGTAGTGGCAAAATTCGGCGGTACCAGCGTGGCCGATTTCGACGCGATGAACCGCAGTGCCGATGTCGTGCTGTCCAACTCTAACGTGCGTCTGGTGGTCCTTTCCGCCTCTGCTGGCATTACCAACCTGCTGGTGGCCTTGGCTGAAGGCTGCAACACCGAAAAACGCACCTACCAGCTCGATGAAATTCGCCGTATTCAATATGCCATCCTCGATCGCCTCGACAATCCGGCGGTGATCCGTGATGAAATCGACCGTATGCTGGAAAATATCGCCATGCTGTCGGAAGCCGCTGCGCTGGCCACGTCCCTGGCACTGACCGACGAACTGGTCAGCCATGGCGAACTGATGTCCACCCTGCTGTTTGTTGAGATCCTGCGCCAGCGCCGCGTACAGGCGGAGTGGTTCGACGTGCGCAAAGTGATGCGCACTGACGATCATTTCGGCCGTGCGGTACCAGACAATGCAGCCTTGACTGAACTGGCCCAGACGCTGTTGAAACCGCGCCTGCGGGAAGCCCTGGTTGTTACCCAAGGCTTTATCGGCAGCGAAGCGAAAGGCCGCACCACCACACTGGGCCGTGGCGGCAGCGACTACACCGCCGCCCTGCTGGGGGAAGCGCTGAGCGTCAGCCGCGTGGATATCTGGACCGACGTGCCAGGCATTTACACCACCGATCCGCGCGTGGTGCCTGCTGCCAAGCGCATCGATAAGATCGCCTTCGAAGAGGCGGCAGAAATGGCCACCTTTGGCGCGAAAGTGCTGCATCCGGCAACGCTGTTACCCGCCGTGCGCAGTGATATCCCGGTGTTTGTCGGCTCGAGCAAAGATCCTGCCGCAGGTGGCACGCTGGTGTGCAACACCACCGAAAACCCACCGCTGTTCCGTGCTCTGGCACTGCGCCGCAAGCAAACGCTGCTGACGTTGCACAGCCTGAACATGTTGCACGCACGCGGTTTCTTGGCGGAAGTGTTTAACATCTTGGCGCGCCACAATATTTCCGTCGATCTGATCACCACCTCCGAAGTCAGCATTGCGCTGACCATGGATACCACCGGTTCTACCTCAACCGGCGGCAGCCTGCTGACCACGTCTCTGCTCACCGAGCTGTCTTCGCTGTGCCGGGTTGAGGTGGAAGAGAATCTGGCGTTGGTTGCCTTAATCGGCAACAAACTTTCTCAGGCCTGCGGCGTGGGCAAAGAGGTGTTTGGCGTGCTGGATCCGTTTAATATCCGCATGATCTGCTACGGGGCCAGCAGCTATAATCTGTGCTTCCTGGTACCGGGTGACGATGCAGAGCAAGTGGTAAGAACGCTGCACCGCAACCTGTTTGAATAACGCGAAATGCCTTGTGAAGGGAAACACTATCAATGCTGGCAAAAATAACCCGTTTGTTCCCGCTGTGGGCCGTGCTGCTTTCCGTTGCGGCTTATTACACACCAGCCACCTTCACGGGCATCAGCCCCTATATCAGCCCGCTGCTGATGCTGATCATGTTTGCCATGGGCGTGACGCTGCGTCTGGATGATTTCAAACGCGTGCTATCGCGCCCCGGCCCGGTCGCCGCAGGGATCTTCCTGCATTACCTAATTATGCCGCTGGCGGCGTGGCTCCTGGCAATACTGTTCCGTATGCCGCCGGACCTTTCCGCCGGTATGGTGCTGGTGGGCAGCGTCGCCAGCGGTACGGCGTCCAACGTCATCATTTATTTGGCGAAGGGCGATGTCGCTTTGTCGGTAACCATTTCTGCGGTTTCTACGCTGGTTGGCGTATTTGCTACGCCACTGCTGACGCACCTGTACGTCGACGCCAAAATCAGCGTCGATATTATGGGGATGTTGTTAAGCATTCTGCAGATCGTGGTGATCCCAATCGGCCTTGGCCTGGTCATCCACCATACTTTTACCAAAACGGTGAAACGCGTCGAACCCTTCCTACCAGCGCTGTCGATGGTTTGTATCGTGACCATCATCAGCGCGGTGGTGGCGGGCAGCCAGAGCCATATTGCTTCGGTTGGGCTGGTGGTGATTGTAGCGGTGATCCTGCATAACGGCATCGGGTTACTGAGTGGTTACTGGGGCGGTAAACTGTTCGGCTTCGATGAGTCCACCTGCCGCACGCTGGCGATTGAAGTGGGTATGCAGAACTCCGGGCTGGCAGCCACGCTGGGTAAGATTTACTTCTCGCCGCTGGCGGCGTTGCCCGGCGCGCTGTTCTCGGTGTGGCATAACCTTTCCGGTTCCCTGCTGGCCGGTTACTGGTCTGGCCGCCCCACCAAGAAAGAGTGATCGCCACAAAGTCATGCCACTTCGCGTAATGTCACGGTTTCTAACCGTAGCCCGATTTCACTGCCATCAGCGTGCAGGTCGGCCATGGAACGGTTGAGCACGTCCACCCACAGCTCAACGCCATGGGCCTGCACGCGGTAACGCACGACATTGCCCAACAGGCTGTGGCGGAGAATGGTGGCGGCAATGCCTTGCCCAGCGGGCAGTAATTGGATCGATTCTGGGCGGATCGCCACCTGCCCCAAGTAGGTTTGCCCGGTTAGAGCCTGCGCCTGTTCAGCGCTCAGCAGGTTGTAACTGCCAATAAACCCGGCGGCAAAGGCATTGGCCGGTTGGGTATACAGCGTTTCTGCGTTGCCGCTTTGCACAATCTCCCCCTTGTTCATCAACACGATGCGATCGGAAAGCGTTAACGCTTCTTCCTGATCGTGGGTGACAAAAATCGCCGTCAGGTTCAGTTCCCGCTGGATACGGCGGATTTGCTCACGCAGATGCTTACGAATGCGGGCGTCTAATGCCGACAGCGGTTCATCCAGCAGCAGCAGGCGTGGCCGCGTCACCAGCGAGCGAGCCAGCGCCACGCGTTGGCACTGGCCACCAGAGAGCTGATGCGGGTAGCGCTTCACCAGTTCGGTTAACTCTACCAGCGCCAGCGCTTCCTGTACCCGCAGGCGGATCTGCTCGGCGGGCAACTTCTGCATCTTCAGGCCAAAGGCCACGTTACCTTCCACTGTCATATTAGGGAACAGCGCGTAGCTCTGGAATACCATACCGATACCGCGCTTTTGCGGCGGCAGAGGCACCAGATCCTGCCCTTGCAGCAGGATCTGCCCACTATCCACCGGGGTCAGCCCTGCCAGGCAACGCAGCAATGTCGATTTACCGCAACCGCTTGGCCCAAGCAGGGTGACAAACTCACCCTCTTCGGCGCTGAAATCGATATTGTGAAACACCTGGGTATGGCCATAATGTTTGTTAAGGCGGGTGACGTTGAGATAAGCCATGCGATTACCCTTTGGTTTTATTCAGCAGATTTGCCAGCCAGGTGACGAGCAGCACCACGGCAAAATAAGAGATGACCAATGCGCTGGTGAAATGGCCGCTGCCATTACGCATATTGAACAGGTAAACCTGCAGCGTTTCATACTGGCTGCCCACCAGCAGGTTAGCGAATACAAACTCACCAATCAGAAATGAGAACGACAGCAACACTGCGATCATCCCACCTTTGCGCAAGTTTGGCAGCACCACCAGCAGCGCAGCCTGCCATGTACTGGCCCCCAGCAGATGCGCGGCATCCATCAGATCGTGCAGGTTGATCGCCTGCATATTGTTGCTGATGGCGCGGTAGATAAACGGCAGAGCGATAGTGAAATAGCAGCCAATCAGGATCCAGGGTGTGCCCAGCAGCGGCAGCGGATCGGCAGCGAACAGTTGCATCAGGCCCACAGAGGACACCACCGGCGGCACGGCAAACGGCAGCAGGATCAGTACGTTCATCACCGCATCGAGCTTAAGAAAATAGTAAGCAATCACAAACATCAGCGGCAGGATCACCACCACCGCCAGCACCAGCGTGCCAAAACAGATCAGCAGCGAGTGCCACAGCGCTTGTAGAAAGCGCGGATCGCTCCATAACGCCACCAGCCACTTCAGGGTAAAACCCTGCGGCAGAATGGTCGCGCCCCACTGCGTCGCTAAGGCATACACCAGCGTCGCCGCCAAGGGCAGCAACAGGATCAGAAATAACAGGGTCACCACCAGCCGGTGATAAACCCTTTCAAAACGCCGCATAGACATCCCCTGCCAACTCACGAGCGTGCATTCAGGTAACTCCTGCGCAGCAGCCATTGATGCATCACCGTGATCAACCCCATCATCACCACCAGCATCATGGCTAACGCGCTGGCCAGGTTCGGATCGAGAGCAATATCCCCGGCCACCAGCGCTGAAATACGAATCGGGATCACGTTGAAATTACCGGTGGTCAGCGCATACACCGTGGCGTAAGCCCCCAGCGCGTTGGCCAGCAGAATGACAAAAGTGCCCATCAGCGCCGGTGCCAATACCGGCAGGCCGATATAGCGCCAAAAGTGCCATGGCCCTGCCCCCAGCAACGCCGCAGACTCACGCCAGTCCTCACGCAGCGCATCAAACGCCGGGTACAGCAGCAACACGCCGAGCGGGATCTGGAAGTAGGTGTAAAGCACAATCAGCCCGCTTTTCGAATAGAGGTTAAAACTGTCTATCAGGCCACACTTGTGCAGCAATAGGGTCAGGCAACCATTCAGCCCCAGCAGAATGACAAACGCGAACGCCAGCGGCACTCCGGCAAAGTTGCTGGTCATATTGGTAAATGACATCACAAAATCATGCAGCCGGGTTGGGCCAAGCTGGCGAAGTGAGTAACTGCCTACTAACGCAATCAGCAGGCCGTAAACGCTTGACCACCATGAGATCTCCAGCGAGAACAGGAATGCCTGTAGGTAAAACGGCGAGGTCAGCACATCAACATAGTTACCCCAGCCCCAGCCGCTGCTTTCACTGAAAAAGCTGCTGACCGCAATCCATATCAGCGGGGCAATCTGAAACGCGCCAAACAGCGCGATAAACGGCAGCAGGCACAGCGCAGCAATCCACTTGGCTTTCATCTCTTCACCTTCATGCCAGCAACGCCCGGCAGCGAGGCTTGTCGTGTACCACCTGCAACAGTTCACACAGGGTGCCACACAGCTCGGTCTGTTGCGGATTGGCATCGTTCTGGCTGAAGGCCTCACCAAACACAAACAGCGGTACCTGCCGCTCTTCCGGCAATACCCCGCCGTGGCTATGATCGTCATTCATGCCGTGATCGGCAGTGATCATCACCTGATAACCCGCGGCCAGCCAATCCGCCAGATAGCGTGCCAACAGGCCGTCGGCATTGCGGGCCGCATTGCGATACTGGGGGGAAGACAGCCCATGGCGGTGCCCGGCATCATCAATATTCATCGGATGGATCAGCAGAAAATCAGGATGGTAACGGCGGCGCAGATTTTCCGCATCGTCAAACAGATGTGAATCCGGGTAGCGGTCGTCGTAATAGAAATGGCCATGCTGGATCGGCAATGCC
Organism: Serratia sp. YWN4; assembly: GCF_055790845.1. Classification (NCBI taxonomy): domain Bacteria; kingdom Pseudomonadati; phylum Pseudomonadota; class Gammaproteobacteria; order Enterobacterales; family Yersiniaceae; genus Serratia; species Serratia sp. YWN4. The sequence continues at coordinate 443,455 of NZ_CM147696.1, read as the reverse complement.
GGGTCATCGGTATGGCGATCGCGGGCGGCATCGAACGGCGTGCGGTTATACAGTTCACTGAACCAGTGATAGGCCGCCGCCGCAGTGGCCAACCCGGCAGCACGCGCATAATGAAATACGCTTTTCTCACACGACAGCCGTGCTACCTGATTGTGTACCACACCGCTTTCCACCGGCGTTACGCCGGTGAGAATACATTCATACAATGGCCGGGAGAGCGAGGGCAACTCGCTCTCCATCAGATACAACCGCCCGCGCCCTGCCACACATTCCGCCTGTAGGTAGCCCATAGCATCATGCGCTACCTGATAGTTGAGGCCGTCCAGTAGGACGAGGATCGTCTTCATCGTGCGTTAACTCACTGCTGCATCAGCATAATGACGTTTTCCTGCCACAGGCGTGGTAGCTGTTTGGCGCTCTTTTCCCAAGCGGCCGGATCGGCAATCGGGTGGGCGTTGTTATACTGTTCCGCCGGTAGCAGCTTGGCCTTCACGTCGTCCGGCAGCGTAATGTGTTCAGCGCGGATCGGGCGGGCATAGCCGCGCGCCAGGTTGATCTGGCCTGCATCAGAGAAGATATATTCACGCGCCAGTTTGGCGGCATTCGGGTGTTTGGCGTATTTATTGATGACGGTGGTATAGCCGGAGGTGATCGAGCCATCAGACGGGATCAGCACTTCGAAACGGGTTTTGTCGATCTGATCGCGGTAGTTCAGGCCGTTAAAGTCCCACACCACGCCCACCTGCACTTCACCTTTCTCCAATGATGCAATCACCGGGTTGGTCATGCTCAAACGCCCGGCTTTGGCCAGCTTGCCGAAGAACTCCAGCCCCGGTTTGAGGTTTTTCTCGTCGCCGCCCATGGCATAGGTTGCCGCCAATACGCCGCTGGCCGCCTGCGAGGCGGTGCCCACATCACCGATGGTGACGTGGTAATTGCCTTTCAGCAGATCGGCCCAACTGCGCGGAATATCCGGCACCTGCTGTTTGTTGACGATAAAGGCGATAGTGCCGGTATAGGCCAATGCCCAATGGCCGTCTTGGTCTTTCGCCCAATCGGGAATCTGCGCCCAAGTGGTGGGTTTATACGGCTGGGTTACCCCTTTTTGTACCGCGATCGGGCCGAAAGCCGCTCCCACATCGCCAATATCTGCCGTGGCATTGCCTTTTTCAGCATCAAACTTGGCGATCTCCTGCGCTGAACTCATGTCGGTATCTATATGCTTAAGATCGTATTGGCTCAGCAGATCGGCCCAGGTTCCTTTCCAGTTAGCCCAACTGTCCGGCATGCCGACGCTGTTGACTTCCCCTTCCTTCTTGGCCGCCTGAATCAGCGCGGCCAGATCGCTGTCAGCGGCCCAGCTCATCTGGCTGGTCAGCACAATGGCACTGGTTAACACGCAAGCGCACAAACGTTTCATAACTGATGCTCCAGGTGGTGTGAGATAAACCGGATATATACCCAAGGCTGTAACATCGGGTAAGAAGGGTATAGCGAACAATTGTGATCGTTATATGTCAGTGGAAAAATCCGCGGCTTTATTACATTTCAAACTTGCTGATTCTTCACTTGTGGGAACGATCGGCCCCAATCGCGCAGAAACTGTGCAGAATCAATAAAGCCGTGGCAGCAGGTGTTATTCTGACGAGCTTACTCGCTAAATGCAGGAGCTAGCGACAATGTTCGACGTCAACGGCTCGGCGCCCTCCCCACTGCACAAACTGCTGTGGCGGCATGCGCGCCGTATTGGCCTGAGGCACTTGCTGAAAGATACCGTCAATGGAATGCGTAGTTTATGAACAAACCCGATCTGAGTCACAATCACTATCGGGTGGATAATACCCGACCGCACATTATTCTGGCCGGTGCACACGATCGCAAAATGCTGATGCGTTTGGTGATTGCCTGCCCGGCCGGGCTGTTCCAGCTCCAACCGGACGGCAGTCTGTTCTTCGATGTGCAGGGTTGCCTGGAATGTGGCACCTGCCGTCTGCTGTGCGGGGAGGAGACCATTGCCCGTTGGTGCTATCCCGATGCGGGCTACGGCATTGAGTTCCGTTTTGGCTGAAGAACGTTGGCCAATTCATTCATCACCACTGGCAGGATACGCTGCCCGCCGCTGAGGCCTATCACAACATGTGGTTGATGGGCTCCCTGATGGTGTTCACCTTTTTGCTGTTCAACAGTAGACAAGGTGTTCCCCTGAAAAACAACCCGCGGTGATGCATGCCGGTCAGTTAATGAGAAACCCCTTTCCCAAAGGAAAAGGGGCTTTTGCCTTAAGCGATCTAAATCCTGTTAATCCGCGTCGTATCCTAGGTTAGGAGCCAACCAACGCTCAACTTCGCTGACTTTCATCCCTTTGCGCGCCGCGTAATCTTCTACCTGATCGCGCTGGATTTGCGCCACGGCAAAATATTTGCTCTGCGGATGGCTGAAGTACCAACCGGAAACCGCCGCCCCCGGCCACATGGCAAAGGATTCGGTCAGTTGCATACCGGTATGGCGGTTAACGTCCAGCAACTGCCAGATCTCGGCTTTTTCGGTATGTTCCGGGCAGGCCGGATAACCCGGTGCCGGGCGGATACCCTGATAATTTTCCCGGATCAGCTCTTCGTTACTCAGGTTTTCATCTGCCGCAAAGCCCCAATGCAGCTTACGCACCTGTTCATGCAGGTATTCGGCAAAGGCTTCCGCCAGGCGATCCGACAAGGCTTTGACCATGATCTTGTTGTAATCATCGTGCTTAGCGTCATAGGCGGCCGCCAGCGCATCCTCTTCCAGCCCACCGGTGACGGCGAACGCGCCAAAGTAATCGGCCTTGCCGCTGCTTTTCGGTGCTACGAAATCCGCCAGACAGTAGTTCGGGAAGTCGGTTTTTTCAGTTTGCTGACGCAGATGACGGCTCACCACCAGCACCTCGTCGCGGCTTTCATCGCGATAAACTTCTACATCGTCGCCCACGCGGTTGGCCGGGAACAGGCCATAAACGCCGCGCGGATTGAGGCTGCCGCTTTCCGCCAGCCTATCCAGCATCTGGTTAGCATCCTGGAGCAGGCGTTTGGCTTCTTCACCCACCACTTCATCTTCCAGAATGCGTGGGTATTTACCCGCTAGCGACCAGGTCATAAAGAACGGCGTCCAGTCGATATAGTGGCGCAACTGGTTAATACTCGCCGTCACCGGGAATACGCCCAGCTTGTTTGGCACCGGCGGCTGGTAGTTTTCCCAATCCAACGCCATGGCGTTATCCCGCGCCTGCTGCAAACTGACCGGCGGGGTGCGCGGCTTTTTGCGTCCGTGCTGGATGCGCACGGTTTCATACTCTTTGCGCGTACGGGCGACAAACTCGTCACGCTGGGTATCCGACAGCAGTGCCGACACCACGCCAACGGTGCGTGAGGCGTTTTGCACGTAGGTGGTCGGGCCGCTGTAGTTCTGCTCGATCTTCACTGCGGTATGCGCTTTGGAGGTGGTCGCGCCGCCGATCAGCAACGGCAAGGTAAAGCCCTGGCGCTCCATCTCCTTCGCCACGTTGACCATCTCATCCAGCGACGGGGTGATCAGGCCCGACAGGCCGATAATATCCACCTTCTGTTCGCGTGCGGTCTTGAGGATTTTGTCCGTCGGCACCATCACGCCCAGATCGATAATTTCGTAGTTATTACATTGCAGCACCACGCCGACAATATTCTTGCCGATGTCATGCACATCGCCCTTCACCGTCGCCAGCAGGATCTTGCCTGCGGTGGTGCCTTTCTGCTTGCTGGCCTCAATGTAGGGTTCGAGGTAAGCCACCGCCTGCTTCATCACGCGGGCAGATTTCACCACCTGCGGCAGGAACATTTTCCCTTCGCCGAACAGATCGCCCACCACGTTCATCCCAGACATCAGCGGGCCTTCGATCACTTCGATCGGGCGATCCGCTTGCTGGCGCGCCTCTTCGGTGTCGAGTTCAATAAACTCGGTAATGCCCTTAACCAGGGAATATTCCAGGCGCTTTGCCACCGGCCAGCCGCGCCATTCCGCCTGTTGCACCGCCACTTCATTGTCTTTGCTGCCCCGGTATTTTTCTGCCAAATCCAGCAAGCGTTCGGTGCCGTCCGGGCGGCGGTTGAGCACCACATCCTCTACGGCTTCACGCAGTTCGGTACTCAGATCGTCGTAGATCGCCAGTTGCCCGGCGTTGACGATCCCCATATCCATGCCGTTACGGATGGCGTGATACAGGAACACCGCGTGGATCGCCTCGCGCACCGGATCGTTGCCACGGAACGAGAACGACACGTTGGAGACGCCACCGGAGATCATCGCGTGCGGCAGATGGGTTTTGATGTCGCCGCAGGCTTCGATAAAGTCGACGGCATAGTTGTTATGCTCTTCGATCCCGGTCGCGACGGCAAAAATGTTCGGGTCAAAAATGATGTCTTCCGGCGGGAAGCCAACGCGTTCGGTAAGGATCTTATAGGCTCGGCGGCAGATCTCGAACTTGCGCTCGCGGGTATCGGCCTGGCCGACTTCGTCAAACGCCATCACCACCACCGCCGCTCCGTAGCGGCGCACCAGTTTGGCATGGTGAATAAAGGCTTCTTCGCCCTCTTTCATCGAGATCGAGTTAACGATGCCTTTACCCTGAATGCATTTCAGGCCTTTTTCGATCACGCTCCATTTAGAGGAGTCGATCATGATCGGCACGCGGGCAATATCCGGTTCACCGGCAATCAAGCTGAGAAAGCGCACCATCGCCGCTTCGGCGTCGAGCATGCCCTCATCCATGTTGATGTCGATGATCTGCGCGCCGCTTTCCACCTGCTGGCGCGCCACCGCTAGCGCCTCACTGTATTTCTCTTCTTTGATCAAGCGTTTGAAGCGGGCCGAACCGGTAACGTTAGTGCGTTCACCCACGTTGACGAACAGCGATTTGGCATCAATATTCAGCGGTTCCAGGCCGGACAACCGGCAGGCCACCGGCAACTCTGGCAGCTTGCGTGGCGGCACACCGGCTACCGCTTTCGCCATCGCGGCGATATGGGCTGGCGTGGTGCCACAGCAACCGCCGATGATATTCAGGAAACCGGCCTGCGCCCATTCGCCGACCTGTTTGGCCATCTCTTCGGCATCCAGATCGTATTCACCAAAGGCGTTGGGCAAACCGGCGTTGGGGTGCGCGGTCACGTAGCTTTCAGAAATACGCGCAAGTTCCGCCACGTATTGGCGCAGCTCATCCGGGCCGAGCGCACAGTTCAGGCCAAAGGTCAGCGGTTTAACGTGGCGCAGCGAGTTGTAAAAGGCTTCGGTGGTCTGGCCGGACAGGGTGCGACCGGAAGCATCGGTAATGGTGCCAGAAATCATGATCGGCAACGCCACGCCCAAGGCTTCAAATTCGGTTTCTACCGCAAAAGCAGCGGCTTTGGCATTCAACGTGTCGAAGATGGTTTCGATCATGATCAGATCGACGCCGCCCGCTACCAGCGCGCGGGTCGATTCGCGGTAGGCTTCCACCAACTGATCGAAAGAGACATTACGGAATGCCGGATCGTTAACATCGGGTGAGATCGAAGCGGTACGGTTGGTCGGACCCAGCACCCCGGCAACATAACGCGGTTGTTCCGGGGTACGCGCGCTCCATTCATCGGCACAGGCGCGCGCCAGCAACGCCGCCTGATAGTTAATCTCGGCAGACAGCGACTCCATATGGTAGTCGGCCATGGCAATAGTGGTGGAGTTGAAGGTGTTGGTTTCCAGGATGTCGGCACCGGCCTCCAGGTAGCCGTTGTGGATCGCCGTGATCACCTCCGGCTTGGTCAGCACCAGCAGATCGTTGTTGCCTTTCAGATCGCTTTGCCAATCAGCAAAACGTTCACCGCGGTAATCCTGCTCCTCTAGCCGATAGCTCTGGATCATGGTGCCCATACCGCCGTCCAACACTAAAATACGCTGCGCTAACTGCTCACGCAGTTGTTCTACTCGATTCGTCACTGTCACCCCTTATACCCGCCGACGTTTAAATTGCTCTTAAAATCTACCGGATATAGATAATCGCCATCGCCCAAATGCCATAAAAATAAACGAGCCATCCTAGCACAGGTTATGCGGGCAAAGGTGTGAGCGGGCATTGAGAGTTTTTCATGCTCATTGGGCAACAGATCCGATGAGCAAAGATGCGCCTTGCAATTCATACTCAAAAAACGAAAATGAATTCCACCATACGGAAAATAGAAGGTGAATCATGGCCACACCCGTACCCGCCAAGCGAGGCAAGAAGCCGCGCACCGCAGCACCCGCCGCCAGTGCCGCAACCGGCCAGGTTCAGTCACTGACTCGTGGCCTGAAATTACTGGAATATATTGCCGAAGCGCACGGTAACGTAGCGCTGACCGATCTGGCCCAGCAGGCTGGATTGCCTAATTCCACCACTCATCGCCTGCTCACCACCATGCAACAGCAGGGGTTTGTACGCCAAGTGGGCGATCTTGGCCTGTGGACCATGGGCGCGCACGCGTTTGTGGTCGGCAGCAGCTTCCTGCAAAGCCGCAATCTGCTGGCGATGGTACACCCGACGCTGCGCCGCCTGATGGAGGAATCGGGCGAAACGGTTAACCTGGCGGTACTGGATACCAGCGAATATCAGGCGGTGATTATCGATCAGGTGCAGTGTACCGCGCTGATGCGCATGTCGGCCCCGATTGGCGGCAAGCTGCCGATGCACGCTTCCGGCGCGGGCAAAGCGTTTCTGGCCACGCTTTCAGACGCTCAGGTCACCAAGTTACTGCATAAAAAAGGCATGCACACCTATACCGCGCACACGCTGACACCGCATAACCTGAAAGAAGGGCTGGCGCTGATCCGCAAACAGGGTTTTTCATTTGACGACGAAGAACATGCGCTCGGCCTGCGCTGCGTGGCGGCCTGTATTTTTGATGAGCATCGCGAGGCCTTTGCGGCGATCTCCATCTCTGGCCCGGTTTCACGCATCACCGACGATCGCGTAACGGAACTCGGGGCGCTGGTGATACACGCAGCCAAAGAGATCAGCCTCGAATATGGTGGCGTGCGTTAACGTTCTCACCTCCTACCCCCGTCTTAGCCAGCAGGCCGAGATGGGGCCAGCTTCCTCTGTTGTATTTCTGTGACCACCTGTAGAGATCTTGTTTCCCTGCTCACTAAAACCATGAAGCCGATCACAGTTAGCGATCCTGCCTGCTGAAGCCGATTGCCTCCGGTAAAATTCTCCTCGATATTGTTACCGATAACATGTTACCGGTAACTTCAATCAACAGTAACAACATAACCGGCCCTCAGCAATCGCGTATCAGGGCTGCCATGCGAGGACGGAATGATTAACCACAGCCTATCGCGCGTAACACAGCGCATCATCGAACGTTCAAAACAGAGCCGCTCTGCCTATCTGGCGCGCATCGCCGAGGCCCGATCGCAGACCGTACACCGCTCGCAGTTAGCCTGCGGTAATCTGGCGCACGGCTTTGCCGCCTGCCAGCCCAGCGATAAAGCCGCGCTGAAAAATAGGGTGCGTAGCGATATCGCCATCATCACTGCCTATAACGATATGCTTTCTGCCCATCAGCCTTATGAAAATTACCCGCAGCGGCTGAAACAGGCGCTGCACAGCGTGGGGGCGGTTGGCCAGGTGGCCGGTGGCGTGCCCGCCATGTGCGATGGCGTGACGCAGGGGCAGGATGGCATGGAGCTTTCGCTGATGAGCCGTGATGTGATTGCTATGTCCGCCGCCATCGGGCTGGCGCATAACATGTTTGATGGTGTGCTGTTCCTGGGGATCTGCGACAAGATCGTACCGGGGCTGGTGATGTCTGCCCTATCTTTCGGCCATCTGCCTGCGGTATTTGTGCCTGCCGGACCGATGAGCAGCGGCCTGCCGAACAAAGAGAAAGTGCGGGTGCGCCAGCTCTATGCCGAAGGCAAGGCCGACCGTCACGCGCTGTTGGAAGCCGAAGCAGCGTCTTATCACGGTATCGGCACCTGCACCTTCTACGGCACCGCCAACACCAACCAGATGATGATGGAAGTGATGGGCCTGCATCTGCCGGGAGCCTCCTTTGTGCACCCAGACACGCCGCTGCGTGATGCACTGACCGACGCCGCCGCACGCCAGGTAACCCGGCTGACCGAAACCAGCGGCCATTATTTACCGATCGGCCAGTTGATTGATGAAAAAGTGGTGGTTAACGGCATTGTTGCTCTGTTGGCCACCGGCGGTTCAACCAACCTGACCATGCATATGGTCGCCATGGCGCGGGCTGCGGGCATTATCATCAACTGGGATGATTTTTCTGAACTTTCTGACGCCGTACCGCTGCTATGCCGTATCTATCCCAATGGCCCGGCCGATATCAACCAGTTCCAGGCCGCCGGAGGCGTACCATTGGTGATCCGTGAACTGCTGAAAAACGGCCTGCTGCATCAGGATGTTCACACCGTTGCCGGTTTCGGCCTGGAGCGTTACACCCAGGAGCCGTGGCTGGATAATGGCCAACTAGCCTGGCGCGCTGGGGCGCAAAGCTCACTGGATAACAACGTGATTGCCAGCATCGCCGCACCGTTCGAGCACCACGGCGGTACCAAAGTGCTTTCCGGCAATCTGGGGCGCGCGGTGATGAAAACCTCGGCGGTGCCCGCTGATAACCAGATTATCGAAGCACCGGCGATAGTATTTGAAAGCCAGCACGATATCGTACCCGCATTTGAAACCGGCAAGCTGAATCAGGACTGTGTAGTGGTGGTGCGCTTTCAAGGGCCGCAGGCCAACGGTATGCCGGAGTTGCATAAACTGATGCCACCGCTCGGCGTACTGATGGATCGCGGCTTTAAGGTGGCGCTGGTGACCGATGGCCGCCTGTCGGGGGCCTCCGGTAAAGTACCTTCGGCGATCCACGTCACGCCGGAAGCCTATACCGGCGGGATGTTGGCAAAAGTACAAAACGGCGATCTGATCCGCGTTAATGGCCAGACCGGCGAATTGCAGTTGCTGGTTGATGCCGCCGAACTGGCCCAGCGCGCCGCTTACCAACCGGATCTGAACGCCGGGCGTGTTGGCTGTGGCCGTGAACTGTTCAGCGCATTACGCAGCCAGCTTTCCGGCGCGGAACAAGGGGCCTGCTGCATCCCGTTTTAAGGCTCAAAAATCAGCCAGCCCGGCCAATGACTTCAGCCTGCGGAACCTCTGCATAACCTGAAGTCAGCCGCTGGCTGAAACGGCGCTTTTTACGATAGGCAAACACGTCTTCTACATGCCCATCTTTGATTCTTTGCTGAAGCCCGCGCCAGTAATCCGCTTCGAACAGATCGCTGTGCATCTCTTCGAATACCTGGCGAATGCGCCGATCGCCACACAGGAAATGGCGAAACTCTTCTGGAAAGACATCGTTCGGTGAAACGCTGTACCAGGGCTCACTGGCCATTTCGTCTTCCGGGTAACGCGGCGGTGGAATATCGCGGAAATTCACCTCGGTCATATAGCAAATTTCGTCATAGTCGTAGAACACCACGCGCCCGTGGCGCGTCACGCCGAAGTTTTTAAACAGCATGTCGCCGGGGAAGATATTCGCCGCCGCTAACTGTTTGATCGCATTGCCATATTCTTCTATCGCATCATGCAGTTGCTGGTCGTTGGCCTGTTCCAGATACAGATTCAGCGGCGTCATCTTACGTTCCATGTACAGATGCTTAATGACCACGCGATCGCCGAGATCTTCCAGCTTTTCCGGCACTTCCAGCTGTAGTTCCGCCCACAGTTCCGGGCTAAGGCGCGCTTTATCGACCACGAAGTTCTCATACTCCTGCGTATCCGCCATGCGGCCCACGCGATCGTGTTCTTTAACCAACTGATAGCAGGCCATCACCTGAGCTTGCGTGACCTCTTTCTGCGGGGCGAATTCGTCTTTAATCACTTTGAACACCCGATCAAAAGACGGCAGAGTAAACACCAGCATCACCATGCCTTTCACGCCCGGAGCAATAATGAACTGCTCCTGAGATTGCGCTATAAAGGTCAGATACTCGCGGTAACATTCGGTTTTACCGTGCTTCTGGCAGCCGATCGCCATATACAGCTCGGCGGTGGTTTTGCCCGGCAGGATCTCACGCAGCCATTCCACCATCGCCGCCGGTAATGGCGCATAAACCATAAAGTAGGAACGGGCAAAGCCAAACACGATGCTGGCCTCGGCTTTGCTGGTCAGGCAGGTATCAATAAACAAAGCGCCGGAATCGCTGCGGTGGATCGGCAGCAGGAACGGATAAACGCCGTCTGCCAGCCGCAGTTTGCCCACCAACCAGGCGGCTTTATTACGGTAAAACAGCTCATTGGCCACCTGAAGCGTCGCTCCGGTCAGTTGCTCGAGGTTGAAGCCCCGCTGCAATGCCTGAGTGATATAACCGATATCACGCGGCAGATCTTCCCACGGCAGCCGCAGCGGCAGATCGGTCAGCAGGCTGTGCAGCATCGCCGCCATATCGCCATTAGGCAGGAAATTGCGCGACAGCGGCCGTGGAATATCACGAAAACGCCGTTCGGGCTGCGAGCTGAAAACAAACAGTTTGTCCGGGGTTAAATCACGGTGTTTAAACAAACGGCAGTAAACCGAATTGAAAAAACTCTCGGCAATTTCAAAGCGTGGATAATCTGGCAGTAATTCGGTGTACACCGCCTTTACCCGGCTGGGGAAATCCGCATCGTAATAGCGTTGCCCGGTGATGCATTTCAACTGCTCCACCACCAGGCCCACATGGTGATCGTAAAGATGGATACGCTTTTTCATCGCCTGCTGTACGGCGGGCCAGTCGGCCTGCTCAAAACGCTGCTGCGCCCCGGCGGTGACCTCTAGAAAGCGACCATATTGTGCATCAAATCCCTGCAAGATCGTCTGTGCGATCAACAACTCCCGTTTTGCCACCATCTTTACCCCTCCCTGCCCACGAGGCAGAGCCTGCAAATGCAGGCCCTGAATAACGCATTGTTACGGTGGTGAGATTAGAACTGCTGTTCTTCGGTCGAACCGGTCAGCGCCGTGACGGAAGAGGCCCCGCCCTGAATAACGGTGGTGACTTTGTCGAAGTAGCCAGTACCCACTTCCTGCTGATGCGAGGCAAAGGTATAGCCACGTTCGACGGCCGCAAACTCCGGCTGCTGCACTTTTTCAACATAGTGCTTCATGCCTTCGCCGCGAGCATAGGCATGTGCCAGATCGAACATGTTGAACCACATGCTGTGAATACCGGCCAGGGTGATGAACTGGTATTTGTAACCCATGGCAGACAGCTCATCCTGGAAGCGGGCGATGGTCTGATCGTCCAGGTTCTTCTGCCAGTTGAAGGACGGTGAACAGTTGTAGGCTAACAGCTTGCCAGGGAATTTGGCATGAATGGCGTCGGCAAAACGCTTCGCTGCGGCCAGATCTGGGGTTGAGGTTTCGCACCACACCAGATCGGCGTAGGGAGCATAAGCCAAGCCACGGCTAATCGCCTGTTCAATGCCAGCATGGGTACGGAAGAAACCTTCTGCCGTGCGCTCACCCGACACAAAGGCGCTGTCGTACGGATCGCAATCGGAAGTCAGCAGATCTGCCGCATCGGCATCAGTACGCGCAATCAACAGGGTTGGCACACCGAGCACGTCGGCAGCCAGACGCGCAGCGACCAGTTTCTGGATCGCTTCCTGGGTCGGCACCAGAACTTTACCGCCCATATGGCCGCATTTTTTCACTGCCGCCAGTTGGTCTTCAAAGTGTACCCCTGCGGCACCGGCTTCAATCATCGCCTTCATCAGTTCGAATGCGTTCAGCACGCCGCCAAAACCGGCTTCTGCATCAGCCACGATCGGCAGGAAATAGTCGGTATAACCTTTGCTGCCCGGTTCAATCTGGTTCGCCCATTGGATCTGATCGGCGCGGCGGAAGGTATTATTGATACGCTCGACCACCGCTGGAACAGAATCTACCGGGTAGAGTGACTGGTCTGGGTACATGGCAGAGGCGGTATTCGCATCCGCAGCCACCTGCCAGCCAGACAGATAAATCGCTTCTACGCCCGCTTTCGCCTGCTGTAACGCCTGGCCACCGGTTAGCGCACCTAAGCTGTTAACGTACCCTTTGCGGGATTTACCGTGCAGCAACTCCCACAGTTTGGCCGCACCGTTTTGCGCCAGCGTGCAGACCGGATTGACCGAACCGCGCAGGTTGATCACGTCTGCGGCACTGTATGGGCGGGTGATGCCTTCCCAACGTGCTGATTTCCATTCCTGTTCCAGCTGTTGGATCTGTTGGGTACGAGAGGTTGTCATATTTTTATCCTTTGCGATTAATGTAGGGTTAATAGTCAGGAACGGTTTATCAGGCCAGTAATTCGTAGCCGGGTAAGGTCAGGAAATCGATCAGCTCATCTTGCGTAGTGATACGCTCCATCAGGCGCGTCGCTTCTTCAAACCGGCCAGCGTTGTAACGCGCCTCACCCAATTCTTCACGTACTACCAACATTTCTTCTTTCAGCATTTGGCGAAAGAGCACTTTGGTCACCAGTTGGCCGTTGCTGAGGCTCTTTTCATGGTGGATCCACTGCCAGATAGAGGTACGGGAGATCTCGGCGGTGGCGGCATCTTCCATCAGGCCATAAATCGGCACGCAGCCATTGCCGGAGATCCAGGCCTCAATGTATTGCACCGCGACACGGATATTGGCGCGCATCCCCGCTTCTGTACGCTCGCCGTCACAAGGCTCCAGCAACTGGGCTGCGGTGATCGGTGCGTCCTGCTCACGCAGCACTTCTAACTGGTTGCGGCGATCGCCCAGAATGCGGTTAAACACTTCCATCACCGTATCGGCCAACCCCGGATGCGCCACCCAGGTGCCGTCGTGGCCGTTAGTGGCCTCCAGCTCTTTGTCTGCACGCACTTTGCCGAGCACGATGGCATTCTGCTCTGCATCTTTGCTCGGGATAAATGCTGCCATGCCGCCCATAGCAAAAGCACCGCGCTTGTGGCAGGTCTTGATCAGCAAGCGTGAATAAGCGCTGAGGAAAGGTTGGGTCATGGTGACGGATTGGCGATCCGGCAGTACCCGCTCACCGTGGTTCTTCAACGTTTTGATATAGCTGAAAATGTAATCCCAGCGGCCGCAGTTCAGCCCGACGATATGATCGCGCAGGTGATACAGGATTTCGTCCATCTGGAATACGGCGGGCAAAGTCTCGATCAGCACGGTCGCTTTGATCGTCCCACGCGGCAGTTCGAAGCGATCTTCGGTAAAGCTGAATACTTCACTCCACCAGGCTGCTTCCTGCCAGGATTGTGTTTTTGGCAGATAGAAATACGGGCCGCTGCCTTTTGCCAGCAACTGGCGGTAGTTATGGAAGAAGTAGAGGGCAAAATCGAATAACCCACCGGGAATGGCTTCGCCTTGCCACTGCACATGTTTCTCTGGCAGGTGCAGGCCACGAACGCGGGCGATCAATACCGCCGGGTTCGGTTTGAGCTGGTAAATCTTGCCCGCTTCGTTGGTATAGGAAATGGTGCCGTTCACCGCATCGTGCAGGTTGATTTGCCCTTCGATCACTTTGTCCCAGCTTGGGGCCAGCGAATCTTCGAAGTCGGCCATAAACACTTTGACGTTGGCGTTCAGCGCGTTGATCACCATCTTGCGCTCAACCGGGCCGGTAATCTCAACCCGACGATCGCGTAAATCGTCAGGAATGCCGCGGATTTTCCAACTTCCATTACGAATGGAATCAGTTTCCGAAATAAAATCCGGCAGACCGCCACGATCGATGTTTTCCTGCCAGCAGGCGCGCGCGGCCAATAGCTTGTTGCGTTGTGGAGTAAACTTCGCCACCAGTTCCGCCAGGAATTCGACGGCATCATCCGTTAACACCTGTCGCTCAGCCGCACTGAAACCCCGCGTAAACGTTAACTCCGTGCCTGCTATCTGTTGCATCATTGTCTTGCTCCTTCCCATCATCCCGCTCCGTCATTGCTGACTGAACAAAGTATTATTGTCGGAAACCACGGCAACTCAGGGTGAAAACACAACCGCTAATTGGTTAGATATCAGCCCTTTTGCATCTTAGAATAACCAACAAAAACCAAAAATCAAAAACGATTTCCATTTTTTTATTAAATATTTTATTAACCTTTTATTATCAATAAATTACAGAATTTATCATTGATAACAAACCAGGAACCCGATTCCGTTAAGACGTTCCAAGTGGTGTAATGAGTTGTTTTAAAAGGAATTATTGATGATAAAGCGTTGAAAAATAGAGGGGGAAATTGCAGAACAGACCATGGCGGCCTCGATTCAGCCACCATATGCCAGGAAGAAATGTTACTCGAGGGTAGGATTCATGTGACGCAGATCGAACGGAGTAATCTGATAGACGTAGTAATTCAACCAGTTGGCAAACAGTAAGTGGCCATGGCTGCGCCATGAAGCTTTGGGGGGGAGTTCAGGGTTGTCGTTAGGGAAGTAATTCAGCGGAACGCTCGGATTAAGGCCTGCATCGTTATCGCGACAATACTCACCCGCAAGCGTCAGGGTGTCGTATTCAGGGTGTCCGGTAACAAATGCCAAGCGCTTGTCACGACTGGCGAACAGGTAGGCACCGGCCAGCTCCGATTCGGCCAGAATATCCAGATCCGTATACTGGCGGATAACGTCGGCAGGGAAGTCGGCATAGCGCGAATGTGGAGCCAGGAAGGTTTCATCAAAACCACGGGTCAGCAAGGCGTGCTGTTGCAGCGTCTGATGTTGATACACCCCAGAGAGCTTCACCTCGCGGGTCATCTTCGGAATGCCGTACAAGATGTTTAACGCTGCCTGGACCGCCCAGCAGACAAACAGCGTGGAGGTTACGTGGTGCTTGGCCCAGTCGATCACACGTTCGATCTGCGGCCAATAGGCCACATCGCAGAAATCAACTAGGCCCAAAGGCGCGCCGGTGACGATCAGGCCGTCGAAATTCTCATCCTGAATATCTTCAAAGTTGCAGTAGAAATTGTTCAGGTGCTCAGCAGGCGTGTTCTTCGATTCACGGCTGTCGATACGCAGCAGTTGGATATCGATTTGCAGTGGAGAGTTGGAGAGCAAGCGCAGAAACTGGTTCTCAGTCTCGATTTTTTTTGGCATCAGATTGAGGATAAGCACTTTTAACGGCCTGATTTCCTGTGTTTTTGCTCGTGAAGATGTCATTACAAAGACATTCTCATTGCGCAAAAAACTCACCGCAGGTAACTCATCAGGAACACGAATCGGCATTGCCAAACCCTCACATATCCATTTATACGTTTAGACTTCTAGATGCCTGAAGATAGCGTTTTTTTAGCACCATGTCGAGTCTTCAACAGGAAGGTGAAAATGTTTCATTGCCAGAGAGGAAAAGGAGGATTTGGTAGACTAGAAAAGCAAAAAGGCCATCCTTGCGGATGGCCTCTCGGCTTAATTGATGCTTGGCAGTGTCCTACTCTCGCATGGGGAGGCCCCACACTACCATCGGCGCTACGGCGTTTCACTTCTGAGTTCGGCATGGGGTCAGGTGGGACCACCGCGCTATTGCCGCCAAGCAAATTCTTTTAATTTTTTTCTGCCGAACTTCTAAACCACTTCAATAAAGTGGTGCTGATACCCAGAGTCGAACTGGGGACCTCACCCTTACCAAGGGTGCGCTCTACCAACTGAGCCATATCAGCACACAAATTTGATGCCTGGCAGTGTCCTACTCTCGCATGGGGAGACCCCACACTACCATCGGCGCTACGGCGTTTCACTTCTGAGTTCGGCATGGGGTCAGGTGGGACCACCGCGCTATTGCCGCCAGGCAAATTCTGTTTCATTCCAAGCCGTCACATGTCTTCACACGCAACCACCGGAACCAATCTAGGAACATCGCTGAAAATTAAAACTTCAATATTTCGTCTCTAAAAACACCTTCGGTGTTGTAAGGTTAAGCCTCACGGTTCATTAGTACTGGTTAGCTCAATGCATCGCTGCACTTACACACCCAGCCTATCAACGTCTTAGTCTTAAACGTTCCTTCAGGAGCCTTAAAGGCCCAGGGAAGACTCATCTCGAGGCTAGTTTCGCGCTTAGATGCTTTCAGCGCTTATCTGTTCCGCACTTAGCTACCGGGCAGTGCCATTGGCATGACAACCCGAACACCAGTGGTGCGTTCACTCCGGTCCTCTCGTACTAGGAGCAACCCCTCTCAATCTTCCAACGCCCACGGCAGATAGGGACCGAACTGTCTCACGACGTTCTAAACCCAGCTCGCGTACCACTTTAAATGGCGAACAGCCATACCCTTGGGACCTACTTCAGCCCCAGGATGTGATGAGCCGACATCGAGGTGCCAAACACCGCCGTCGATATGAACTCTTGGGCGGTATCAGCCTGTTATCCCCGGAGTACCTTTTATCCGTTGAGCGATGGCCCTTCCATTCAGAACCACCGGATCACTAAGACCTACTTTCGTACCTGCTCGAGCCGTCACTCTCGCAGTCAAGCTAGCTTATGCCTTTGCACTAACCTCACGATGTCCGACCGTGATTAGCTAACCTTCGTGCTCCTCCGTTACTCTTTGGGAGGAGACCGCCCCAGTCAAACTACCCACCAGACACTGTCCTCACCCCCGATTAGGGGGCCGAGTTAGAACATCAAACATTAAAGGGTGGTATTTCAAGGTTGGCTCCATGCAGACTGGCGTCTACACTTCATTGCCTCCCACCTATCCTACACATCAAGGCTCAATGTTCAGTGTCAAGCTATAGTAAAGGTTCACGGGGTCTTTCCGTCTTGCCGCGGGTACACTGCATCTTCACAGCGAGTTCAATTTCACTGAGTCTCGGGTGGAGACAGCCTGGCCATCATTACGCCATTCGTGCAGGTCGGAACTTACCCGACAAGGAATTTCGCTACCTTAGGACCGTTATAGTTACGGCCGCCGTTTACTGGGGCTTCGATCAAGAGCTTCGCCTTGCGGCTAACCCCATCAATTAACCTTCCAGCACCGGGCAGGCGTCACACCGTATACGTCCACTTTCGTGTTTGCACAGTGCTGTGTTTTTATTAAACAGTTGCAGCCAGCTGGTATCTGCGACTGGCTTCAGCTCCATCCGCAAGGGACTTCACCTACGCGCCAGCGTGCCTTCTCCCGAAGTTACGGCACCATTTTGCCTAGTTCCTTCACCCGAGTTCTCTCAAGCGCCTGGGTATTCTCTACCTGACCACCTGTGTCGGTTTGGGGTACGATTCTGTGTTACCTGGAGCTTAGAGGCTTTTCCTGGAAGCTTGGCATCAACTGCTTCTGCACCGTAGTGCATCGTCATCACGCCTCAGGGTTGAATAAGAGAACGGATTTACCAATTCTCTCCCCCTACACGCTTAAACCGGGACAACCGTCGCCCGGCCAGCCTAGCCTTCTCCGTCCCCCCTTCGCAGTAACACCGAGTACGGGAATATTAACCCGTTTCCCATCGACTACGCCTTTCGGCCTCGCCTTAGGGGTCGACTCACCCTGCCCCGATTAACGTTGGACAGGAACCCTTGGTCTTCCGGCGAGCGGGTTTTTCACCCGCTTTATCGTTACTTATGTCAGCATTCGCACTTCTGATACCTCCAGCAGCCCTCACAGACCACCTTCAACGGCTTACAGAACGCTCCCCTACCCAACAACGCCTAAGCGTCGCTGCCGCAGCTTCGGTGCATGGTTTAGCCCCGTTACATCTTCCGCGCAGGCCGACTCGACCAGTGAGCTATTACGCTTTCTTTAAATGATGGCTGCTTCTAAGCCAACATCCTGGCTGTCTATGCCTTCCCACATCGTTTCCCACTTAACCATGACTTTGGGACCTTAGCTGGCGGTCTGGGTTGTTTCCCTCTTCACGACGGACGTTAGCACCCGCCGTGTGTCTCCCGTGATAACATTCTTCGGTATTCGGAGTTTGCATCGGGTTGGTAAGCCGGGATGGCCCCCTAGCCGAAACAGTGCTCTACCCCCGAAGATGAGTTCACGAGGCGCTACCTAAATAGCTTTCGGGGAGAACCAGCTATCTCCCGGTTTGATTGGCCTTTCACCCCCAGCCACAAGTCATCCGCTAATTTTTCAACATTAGTCGGTTCGGTCCTCCAGTTAGTGTTACCCAACCTTCAACCTGCCCATGGCTAGATCACCGGGTTTCGGGTCTATACCTTGCAACTAGACGCCCAGTTAAGACTCGGTTTCCCTACGGCTCCCCTATACGGTTAACCTTGCTACAAAATATAAGTCGCTGACCCATTATACAAAAGGTACGCAGTCACCCCATAAAAGAGGCTCCCACTGCTTGTACGTACACGGTTTCAGGTTCTGTTTCACTCCCCTCGCCGGGGTTCTTTTCGCCTTTCCCTCACGGTACTGGTTCACTATCGGTCAGTCAGGAGTATTTAGCCTTGGAGGATGGTCCCCCCATATTCAGACAGGATGTCACGTGTCCCGCCCTACTCATCGAACTCACAGCTGATGCATTTTAGTGTACGGGGCTATCACCCTTTGCTGCGCGACTTTCCAGACGCTTCCACTAACACACCAACTGATTCAGGTTCTGGGCTCTTCCCCGTTCGCTCGCCGCTACTGGGGGAATCTCGGTTGATTTCTTTTCCTCGGGGTACTTAGATGTTTCAGTTCCCCCGGTTCGCCTCATGCCACTATGTATTCATGACATGATAGTGCAACGGATTGCACTGGGTTTCCCCATTCGGGTATTGCCGGTTATAACGGTTCATATCACCTTACCGACACTTTTCGCAGATTAGCACGCCCTTCATCGCCTCTGACTGCCTAGGCATCCACCGTGTACGCTTAGTCACTTAACCTCACAACCCGAAGGTGTTTCCTGTAAACAGAAGACAACAGTCGTGCTGTAAATCATTGAGAGACTCTCTGACAGGGTACTTCTTACCCCAATAACGCTACGGAGGGATAAGGTTCTGCTGTCAGGTTTCAATTTTCAGCTTGTTCCAGATTGTTAAAGAGCAATATCGTAAACACGACTCGTGAGAGTCATCTTTACGATTTTTTCGGTTTAAATAACCGGTGATAATGTCTTTCACGCATTATCGGATGGCGTCCCCAAGGGGATTCGAACCCCTGTTACAGCCGTGAAAGGGCAGTGTCCTAGGCCTCTAGACGATGGGGACACAAAATCCGATTAAACCCAGGGTTTAACCGTTTCTCGTATCAGCATGAGTCCAGGACTCATTACCTCAACAGGTCGCGCTTTTGCTCGTTACTTTTTCATCAGACAATCTGTTGTGAACACTCACTCAATCAATATCGTTCGGTAAGGAGGTGATCCAACCGCAGGTTCCCCTACGGTTACCTTGTTACGACTTCACCCCAGTCATGAATCACAAAGTGGTAAGCGCCCTCCCGAAGGTTAAGCTACCTACTTCTTTTGCAACCCACTCCCATGGTGTGACGGGCGGTGTGTACAAGGCCCGGGAACGTATTCACCGTAGCATTCTGATCTACGATTACTAGCGATTCCGACTTCATGGAGTCGAGTTGCAGACTCCAATCCGGACTACGACATACTTTATGAGGTCCGCTGGCTCTCGCGAGTTTGCTTCTCTTTGTATATGCCATTGTAGCACGTGTGTAGCCCTACTCGTAAGGGCCATGATGACTTGACGTCATCCCCACCTTCCTCCGGTTTATCACCGGCAGTCTCCTTTGAGTTCCCACCATTACGTGCTGGCAACAAAGGATAAGGGTTGCGCTCGTTGCGGGACTTAACCCAACATTTCACAACACGAGCTGACGACAGCCATGCAGCACCTGTCTCACGGTTCCCGAAGGCACCAAGGTATCTCTACCAAGTTCCGTGGATGTCAAGAGTAGGTAAGGTTCTTCGCGTTGCATCGAATTAAACCACATGCTCCACCGCTTGTGCGGGCCCCCGTCAATTCATTTGAGTTTTAACCTTGCGGCCGTACTCCCCAGGCGGTCGACTTAACGCGTTAGCTCCGGAAGCCACGCCTCAAGGGCACAACCTCCAAGTCGACATCGTTTACAGCGTGGACTACCAGGGTATCTAATCCTGTTTGCTCCCCACGCTTTCGCACCTGAGCGTCAGTCTTTGTCCAGGGGGCCGCCTTCGCCACCGGTATTCCTCCAGATCTCTACGCATTTCACCGCTACACCTGGAATTCTACCCCCCTCTACAAGACTCTAGCTTGCCAGTTTCAAATGCAGTTCCCACGTTAAGCGCGGGGATTTCACATCTGACTTAACAAACCGCCTGCGTGCGCTTTACGCCCAGTAATTCCGATTAACGCTTGCACCCTCCGTATTACCGCGGCTGCTGGCACGGAGTTAGCCGGTGCTTCTTCTGCGAGTAACGTCAATGCATGGCGCTATTAACACCACACCCTTCCTCCTCGCTGAAAGTGCTTTACAACCCGAAGGCCTTCTTCACACACGCGGCATGGCTGCATCAGGCTTGCGCCCATTGTGCAATATTCCCCACTGCTGCCTCCCGTAGGAGTCTGGACCGTGTCTCAGTTCCAGTGTGGCTGGTCATCCTCTCAGACCAGCTAGGGATCGTCGCCTAGGTGAGCCATTACCCCACCTACTAGCTAATCCCATCTGGGCACATCCGATGGTGTGAGGCCCGAAGGTCCCCCACTTTGGTCCGAAGACGTTATGCGGTATTAGCTACCGTTTCCAGTAGTTATCCCCCTCCATCGGGCAGTTTCCCAGACATTACTCACCCGTCCGCCGCTCGTCACCCAGGAGCAAGCTCCCTGTGCTACCGCTCGACTTGCATGTGTTAGGCCTGCCGCCAGCGTTCAATCTGAGCCATGATCAAACTCTTCAATTAAAAGTTCGATTTGCTTAAACCAGTTAAGCGATGCTCAAAGATTACTTTCTGCAAATAGACATTTGAACCGAAGTTCAAATGCTTACTGCTTTGGTCACTCTTCAAGACTTGATATTTTTTTGCTGCCGAAGCAGCTGGATATCGTCTTGTGAGTGCCCACACAGATTGTCTGATAAATTGTTAAAGAGCAGTGAGTTACGCGCTTTCGCTTGCTAACTCGAGGTGGCGTATATTACGCGTTCCTCTTTCAGAGTCAACCTTAATTTTCAGGTTTTTTCCTTGCGACCCTGGAGACTCTGTGAAGTTGTTCACATGTTCCTGGTCGATGGAGGCGCATTATAGGGATCCTCGTTTTTTCCACAAGCCCTTTTTAGATCTTTTCTTTCTGACTGCGTACTTTTCAGCCCTTTAGCGTGGATCTTATCCGATCCGGGCTGTTTTCCACAGGATCCGGCGTGTTACCTGGTTGTAATTCCATCATCAAAGTCTAGTATTGCCGGTAAATATGATCCTGACGCGAGGCTATACCATGTCCGATACAGTACGTTCTTATCTTCATTATTCTCCCCAGTTCGGTCAGCGTGTGATGATCGATCCTTCCAGCGTCGTGATCGGTAACGTTGAACTGGCCGATGACGTCAGTATCTGGCCGTTGGTTTCCATCCGCGGAGATGTAAATGCCGTGAGGATTGGTGCACGTAGTAACATCCAGGATGGCAGCGTCCTGCATGTGACACATCAATCCGACTACAATCCAGCAGGTTACCCTCTATTGATTGGTGAAGATGTCACCGTCGGGCATAAAACCATGCTGCATGGCTGTATTATCGGCAACCGGGTTTTAGTAGGGATGGGTTCGATCCTGTTGGACGGGGCAGTCATAGAAGATGATGTGATGATTGGCGCTGGCAGTTTGGTTGCCCCGGGCAAACGTCTAGAGAGCGGTTATCTCTATGTCGGCAGCCCAGCACGACAGGTAAGGCCATTAACGCTGGCTGAACGGGAAGGGTTAGTCTACTCATCCAACAATTATGTACGCTGGAAAGACGAATACCTTTCCAAAGATATCTAATCCAATATTAAACGCCCCACTCCAATTCCCTAGAGCGGGGCCGTTATTTAAACCGCCATTTCTCTGCGCAACGTGAATAGCACTGGCTCGATCTCCGGCATAACACCATGCCATAACAGGAAAGCATGTGCTGCCTGCCCCACCAGCATCCCCAAGCCGTCGGCATAATGTTTCACCCCCTGTTTTTTTGCCCAAGCAAGAAATGGTGTCTCTCCTTGCTGATAGAACATGTCGTAACAACGGGTTGTGCTATTCACAATACTTGCTGGCAGCGCCGGGATCTCACCACTGATCCCTGAAGCGGTTGCATTGATCACCAAGTTAAAGTGTGGTTGATCGAGTTGATCCATCGGCAATGACACGATCTCACCCAAATGTTGAAAGAGCATCACCAATTCTTGTGCGCGGCTGGGGGTACGGTTGGTAAGCACCACTTCACAGCCAAAAGAGAGTAATGGCAGGATAACTCCCCGTGCAGCACCACCCGCCCCCACCAGCAGAATACGATCGCCGGGCTGGATCAGTTGTTGACGTTCAAGATCGGTCAACAGGCCAATACCGTCGGTGTTATCACCTAACAAACGGCCATCCGGCAATACCTTGAGCGTATTCACCGCACCCGCTATTGCCGCCCTGTCACTTAACTCACTTGATGCTTCGTAGGCACGCTCTTTAAAAGGGACGGTGACATTGGCTCCCTTTCCCCCCTCAGTAATAAACTGTTGTAGCACTGACTCAAATCCATCCAACGGTGCCAGCACGGCCCCATAGGGATGATCTATCTGGGTTTGTTCGGCAAACAGCGCATGAATGCGGGGAGATTTGCTATGAGCAATGGGATTACCGAATACCGCGAACTTCTCCATTAACATGACCTCTATCCCTGACGGATTTGCTCGCCCGTCAAAGCATTTCTGATTTCAGAAGGATTCAGGCGCCCGCCAACGTGGCCAGCCAGCACCGGGAAAGATTCGCCAAACTGCAGCTTCACTGCTGCAACAGTACGGCACGGCTCCTGACCGCTTAAGTTGGCACTGGTTGAGACCAGCGGTTTACCAAACTGACGGCAGAGCTGTTGCACCAGGGGATGAGCGCTAACGCGAACCGCCAGCGAGTTGAAGCGGCCGGTCAGGAATCGCGGCGTTTGCTGCTTGGCGGGGATCACCCAAGTCACCGGGCCAGGCCAACTGGCAAAAATCGCCGCACGCTGCTGTTCACTCAATACGTGTTCATCAATATAAGGCGTTAATTGCGAATAATCAGCAGCAACCAGGATCAAGCCTTTTTCCCAAGGGCGCTGCTTCAATGCCAGCAACTCACTGACAGCCCGTTCACTGTCTGGGTCACACCCCAAACCGAATACAGCCTCTGTTGGATAAGCAATGACCAGCTGATTTTTCAGCGCTTCTATAATAGGCGCAAATGCGGAAGTTTGTTCTGAGCTCATAGCGTGATTATTCTGTGGTAACGACGGGTTTTCCGCACAATTTACTGGCGCAAAAGAGGGTTGGGCCTTTTGCCGTACGCTTTTCCATCAGCAACGGATAGTGGCAAAAAGCACACTCACCGGCGATAGGCTTAAAGTTGAGGGCAAATTGGCAGGCCGGATAGCGATCGCAAGAGTGGAACACCTTGCCATAACGTGATTTGCGTTGCAGCAATTTACCCTGACCGCATTGTGGGCAGGCAATGCTGGTTTCATCCGGTTTATCGATCACTTCGGTATGATCGCACTCGGGATAGTTTCCGCAACCGATGAACATGCCATAACGCCCCTGGCGTAACACCAGCGTCGCCTGACATTTTGGGCACGCCTGCCCCTCCAGAACCTTGACAATATGGCCGTCAGCCTGCGCTTTCAACGGCCGGATATATTGGCATTCAGGATAGTGGGAACAGCCAAGAAAGGGGCCGTGGCGACCACTACGGATCACCAATTCGGCCCCGCATTCCGGACAGGGTTCATTTTGCCTGGTGGCAAAAATCGCTGGTTTTGTCATAACTTCTTTCTATGCTTGTTATCGGCTCAGTGCAGATAACCTTCGTTTACTTCAAATAACAGTTCTTCCATTTGCTGATAAGCACTTTCATATCCGGGGATATTAAACAGCACCATCAACACCACCCATTTCAGATCTTCGAGATCAAATTCCGTGTTATCCAAAGCCATAACACGATCGATGACCATTTCACGGGTTTCGAGGTTCAATACTTGAATCTGTTCTAGGAACAAGAGGAAACCACGGCAACCGGCATCCAAACGCACACTTTCCTCTTCGGTGTAGATCCGCATTGCCAGCGGATCGGCATCCATAAAGTAGGGCGCATTCTCACCTTCCTGGAGGTCTGCAAGCTTCTCGAGCCAATTCAACGCGTTGTAGATATCATCCCGATCGAATCCTGCTTCGGCAAGATCGGCGGTCAAGGTATCCTGATCAACAGACATCTCTGGCTCATTGTGGATATACGTTTCAAACAAGTACATGAGTACGTCGAACATGGCCTGCCCTCCTTAATCGGACATAGCCGCCGGGTACAGCTGCGATCCACCCTGCTAACTCCAGATCGAGTAACTTGATTACCACCTCTGGCACAGGTTGGCCGGCACGTTCAGCGACGACGTCAACAGGTGTCACCTCATCTCCTACGTTAGCCAACACATCGGCAAATGGCAATTCAACTTGGGCCTCAGATGCAGAAATAGTTGTATTTTCGTTCACGGACAACCAATGCAGGCCACTTCCCAGTTGTTCAGCGATATCTTTCGGGCCGGTAACCAAGCTCGCTCCCTGCTGAATCAACCAGTGTGTCCCCTCACTCATCGGGTTACCCAGCGCTCCCGGCAGGGCGAAGACTTCACGCCCCTGATCCAACGCACAACGTGCGGTAATCAAGGAACCGCTGCGCAATGAAGCTTCAATGACCACCACTCCCATGCTCAAGCCACTGATAATTCGGTTACGACGGGGAAAATGGTCGGCCAGAGGTAAATCCGTAGCCAGATGTTCAGAAACCACCGCACCGCCCTGCTCAACAATTTGTTCAGCAAGATGCCGGTGGCGGCGCGGATAGATATTGGCCAGGCCACTGCCCAATACGGCAATCGTCACTCCTTGAGCTGCCAAGGCTGCACGGTGGCAAATACCGTCAATGCCGATGGCTAATCCGCTGGTGATGGCGAAACCACAATGCACCAACCCGGTGGCAAAGTGATTTCCCCAATGCTCGCCATAGTGGCTGAACTGGCGGCTGCCCACCATGGCGATTTGCGGTAACTGTAAGGCTGTGGGATTTCCTTTCACCATCAGCAATAGCGGCACATCGGCAATATGAGTCAAAAGCTCAGGGAAACCAGGCTCACCGTAAATCATCATCTGATTTCCTGCCTGCTCCAACCATTTGAGCGTTACCCGCAGATAATGCGCGGGGACATGACGGAATTGCTCCTGTTGTTTATTATTCAAACCCAGCGGCTTTAATAGCGGGTAAGGATCGCTACCTTCTGCGATCAACTGAACGATAACTTGGCTGGCTTGCTGCGCACTTATCCCCGTCACAGCATGCATACGTAGAGCGATTTCCTCTGGCTGCATCGCGCATTCCCTCGCTGAAAATGTGGTATTGCCCATGGGTGCAATTGGTCAACGATGCTGTCAATCAGGCCAGGAAATGTCTAGAATAGAAGCTAACTACCTTTTATCACTCGGATACAGATCTAAAGATATATGTCAGTCTTGCAAGTATTACATTTCCCAGACGAGCGGCTGCGCAAAGTTGCAACCCCGGTAAAAGAATTCAATGCAGATATCCAGCGCATCGTGGATGATATGTTTGAAACCATGTACGCAGAGGAAGGTATTGGCCTCGCTGCAACACAGGTAGATATTCATCAGCGCATTATCGTCATTGATATTTCTGAGAACCGCGACGAACCGCTGGTGCTGATCAACCCGGAACTGCTGGAAAAACACGGTGAAACCGGGATCGAAGAAGGTTGTCTTTCCGTTCCTGAGCATCGCGCTCTGGTGCCACGGGCAGAGAAAGTAAAGGTCCGTGCGCTTAACCGCGAAGGGCAATCTTTTGAGCTCGAAGCCGATGAGCTATTGGCTATTTGTATCCAGCATGAAATGGATCATCTGGTCGGTAAGCTGTTTGTCGATTACCTTTCTCCGCTTAAACGCCAGCGTATCCGTCAGAAACTGGAAAAAATGGCCAAGCTTAACGCCCGTGCCTAACCGATCAGGAAACTAACGTGTCTGACTCTTTACGGATTATTTTCACCGGAACTCCAGACTTCGCAGCGCGTCACCTCGACGCGCTGCTGTCATCTGAGCACCAGATTGTTGGCGTTTTCACTCAGCCCGATCGCCCAGCGGGCCGTGGTAACAAACTGACGCCAAGCCCGGTCAAAGTGTTGGCGGAACAGCATCAGATCCCGGTGTTTCAGCCTAAATCACTGCGCCTGGAAGAGAATCAGCACCTGGTTGCCGATCTCAACGCCGATATCATGGTGGTGGTTGCTTATGGCTTGATACTGCCGAAAGCCGTTCTGGAGATGCCGCGCTTGGGTTGCATCAATGTTCACGGTTCCCTGCTTCCACGCTGGCGTGGCGCGGCACCGATCCAACGTGCTTTGTGGGCTGGCGACAACGAAACTGGCGTAACGATCATGCAGATGGATGTGGGTCTTGATACCGGTGATATGATGCACAAGATCAGTTGCCCGATCGAAACCACTGATACCAGCGCCAGCCTGTACAACAAGTTGGCGGAGCTGGGGCCACAAGGGTTGCTGGCAACGCTGCAACAATTGGCTTCCGGTACGGTGAAACGCGAGGTGCAAGATGAAACGCGGGTCACCTACGCTGAAAAGCTGAGCAAGGAAGAAGCACGACTGGACTGGAGCCTGTCAGCGGCACAGCTTGAGCGCTGCATTCGTGCTTTCAACCCATGGCCAGTCAGCTATTTCACCATCGAAGATCAACCGGTGAAAGTCTGGCAAGCGACGGTTTTGGCCGAAACATCCGGCGCGCAGCCAGGTACTATCGTTCATGCCGACAAACAAGGCATTCAAGTTGCCACCGCTGACGGTATTCTGAACCTGACACAATTGCAGCCAGCAGGTAAAAAGCCGATGTCGGCGCAGGATTTGTTAAATTCACGCCGCGAATGGTTCACTCCGGGTAACCGGTTATAAAAACGCCCCTTGCCCGGTTACCGTTGCCGGGCTGTTTCTCTCTTAACGCCGATCGTTATCAGCTTCAGCCTATGAAAAACAATTACAATCTCCGAAGCCACGCAGCCAAAGCCATCGGCCAAGTGCTGGATCAAGGGCAGTCACTCAGCACGATTCTGCCAGCATTACAAAAGAACATTTCCGACAAGGATCGTGCGCTGTTGCAGGAACTTTGTTTCGGCACGCTGCGGGTACTGCCGCAGCTCGAATGGTGCATTCAGCAATTAATGGCCAAACCGATGACTGGCAAGCAGCGTACGCTGCATTATTTGCTGATGGTCGGCCTGTATCAGTTACTGTATACCCGCATTCCACCCCATGCAGTGCTGGCGGAGACCGTAGAAGGCGCAGTTGCCCTGAAACGCCCGCAGTTGAAAGGCCTGATAAATGGCGTTCTGCGTCAGTTTCAGCGCCAACAGGAAGAGTTACTGCAACGCGCCGCCAATAACGAAAGCCGTTACCTGCACCCAAGCTGGCTGCTCAAGCGTATCAAACAGGCCTATCCTGCCAACTGGGAACAGATCGTTGATGCCAACAATCAGAAACCCCCAATGTGGTTGCGCGTTAATCGCCTACACCATAGCCGTGAAGAATACCTACAGTTGATGCAACAGGCAGGCATCGCCGCTGAGCCACATAATGAATATCGCGATGCGGTACGTTTGCTGGTTCCTTGCGCCGTGACGGATCTGCCGGGTTTTGCTG
The DNA here is from genome assembly GCF_055790845.1 of Serratia sp. YWN4. Taxonomy (NCBI): domain Bacteria; kingdom Pseudomonadati; phylum Pseudomonadota; class Gammaproteobacteria; order Enterobacterales; family Yersiniaceae; genus Serratia; species Serratia sp. YWN4. The sequence continues at coordinate 415,561 of NZ_CM147696.1, read as the reverse complement.
ACGGTTGGGTCACCGTGCAGGATGCTTCCGCTCAGGGCTGTGTCGATCTACTGGATCCACAAGACGGCGAACAGATCCTCGATCTATGTGCTGCGCCGGGTGGCAAAACCACCCATATTTTGGAAGCCGCACCGAAAGCCCATGTAATGGCCGTCGATATTGATGAGCAACGTTTGGGCCGGGTAAAAGAAAACCTGCAACGCTTGCGTCTTCATGCTGAAGTAAAAGTGGGCGATGGCCGTACGCCCGCGGAATGGTGCGGCGATAAGCAGTTCGACCGCATTTTGTTGGATGCCCCCTGTTCCGCTACCGGCGTCATTCGCCGCCACCCAGATATCAAATGGCTACGCCGGGACAGCGATATCGCCGAGTTAGCCAGCCTACAGGGCGAAATTCTGGAGGCTATCTGGCCACATTTAAAATCAGGTGGCGTGATGGTATATGCGACCTGTTCTATTCTGCCGCAGGAGAACAGTGAACAGATAGCCGCTTTCCTACAGCGCCATAGCGATGCCAAATTGGTAGAAACGGGTGATAATCAATCACCAGGCAGGCAAAATCTTCCTCATCCTGAGGATGGTGATGGCTTCTTTTACGCTAAGCTGATTAAAATGTAACTATCAGGGCGCACTTCAGTGCGCCTACAAATAGCGGCCACGGCCGTTGCAGTGTGAAGCAGAGAACCCGATGAAAATAATTATTCTTGGCGCTGGTCAGGTCGGCGGGACACTGGCAGAAAACCTGGTTGGTGAAAACAACGATATCACCGTAGTCGATACCGACTCTGGGCGTTTGCGTCAGCTACAGGATAAATTCGACCTGCGCGTCGTTCAGGGGCATGGCTCTCATCCGCGCGTCTTGCGCGAAGCCGGGGCAGAAGATGCCGACATGCTGGTTGCTGTCACCAACTCTGACGAAACCAATATGGTTGCCTGCCAGATAGCCTATTCACTGTTTAATACCCCAAACCGTATCGCCCGCATCCGTGCGCCGGAATATATTCGTGAGTCCGAGAAGTTATTCCATCCAGAAGCAGTTCCAATCGATCATCTGATCTCACCGGAACAGTTGGTTATTGATTACATCTATAAACTGATTGAATACCCTGGCGCATTGCAGGTGGTGAATTTCGCCGCCGGTAAAGTCAGCATCGCAGCGGTGAAAGCCTATTATGGTGGCCCACTGGTCGGTAATGCCTTATCTTCCATGCGCGAGCATATGCCGCACATTGATACCCGCGTTGCCGCTATCTTCCGCCAGGACCGTCCGATACGCCCGCAAGGCTCAACCATCATCGAGGCTGGTGATGAAGTGTTCTTTGTGGCCGCTTCCCAGCATATCCGCGCGGTAATGAGTGAGTTACAGCGGCTGGAAAAGCCCTACAAGCGCATCATGATTGTTGGCGGGGGCAATGTGGGAGCAGGACTGGCGCAGCGGTTGGAAAAATCATACAACGTGAAGCTGATTGAACGTAATCAACAGCGCGCCGCTGAACTGGCAGAACACCTGCACGATACTATTGTGTTTTACGGTGATGCTTCCGACCAGGAACTGCTTGCCGAAGAACATGTGGATCAGGTAGACGTATTTATCGCCATCACCAATGATGATGAAGCCAATATCATGTCTGCCATGCTGGCCAAGCGCATGGGTGCCAAAAAAGTCATGGTGTTGATCCAGCGCCGTGCCTATGTTGATTTAGTGCAAGGCAGCGTAATTGATATTGCTATTTCACCACAGCAGGCGACGATCTCAGCATTGCTAGGACACGTGCGTAAAGCCGATATCGTCAGCGTTTCTTCGCTGCGCCGTGGTGTCGCAGAAGCCATCGAAGCCATTGCCCACGGAGATGAAAGCACCTCTAAAGTGGTTGGCCGTATGGTAGAAGAGATTAAATTGCCACCAGGAACCACCATTGGCGCTATTGTGCGTGGGGATGATGTCATTATTGCTAACGGCAATAGCAAAATTCAGCAAGGCGACCACATAATCATGTTTATTACCGATAAGAAATTCGTGCCGGACGTTGAACGCCTGTTCCAACCAAGCCCGTTCTTCTTATAGAAACATTGACTATGTGAATGTTTCCCCACTGTGTTGGCGTGGGAAAACCATAAACTTTTCTATACTCATTGTGGCGAAAGGAAATCGCTTTGTTAAACTTGTACCACTAGTTTTTAAGGAGTGTTTTTATGGGTATCTTGAAAGAGTTTCGCGAGTTTGCCATGCGTGGCAACGTGGTCGACTTGGCGGTGGGTGTCATTATCGGTGCCGCATTTGGCAGAATTGTTTCTTCACTGGTTTCCGATATTATCATGCCACCTTTAGGCATGCTGCTCGGAGGTGTCGATTTCAAACAATTCCATCTGGTATTACGCGAAGCTGAGGGTAGTATCCCCGCCATTGTCATGAATTATGGTTCGTTTCTGCAGAACATTTTTGACTTTATCATTGTTGCCTTCGCTATCTTTATGGCCATCAAATTAATGAACAAAATGCGCCGTAAAGAAGTAGAAGAACCAGCAGCTCCGCCAGCACCTACTGCTGAAGAGAAATTGCTGACGGAAATCCGTGATTTACTGAGCCAACAGCAGCACCCCAAACAATAAACCAAGCTCTTCACTACGATAGAAGCCACCTTATCCCGGTGGCTTTTTTATGCCTCAAAACCAGAAGGCCAGTGGTAAGTTGTTATTGAATAACTTACCACTGGCCTCCCAGTTACCACCTTTTGCGTGCTTATCTTTACGCCGGTAACTGCCTTTTCCTTTGATATTCTTTTCTACGCGCTGACGGAAAAGAGGGTCATGCAGCAACGCCTCAATGGCGTTTTCCTGTATTTGGCCTTTAGTGTGCCGATATTTAGTCATCATAGTACTCCTTGTAAATTATATGGGCTTAAAACGGGCTGATGATACTGCTGCACAGATAAAAATTAAAGTACCGCGAAGCATTCAGCCTGATTTTTTACTCTTCTCTTCACTCGCGCCTTGCTCCAAAGCCTCCAGAATAGAGCAGTAGTTCGTGGTGTGAGCACTGCCACAGCAGGCATCGCTGAGCCTTTTGAGTGACTCACGCATTCTCGTCAGTTCCATCAGCTTGTTTTCTACTTCAAGCAACCTGGCATCAACGATGGACTTAGACTCTTGGCAGGTATGATGTTCTGGATCTACACGGATCGACAATAATTCCGCAATGGTTTCCAGCGTGAAGCCCAATTGCTTGGCATAGCGGATAAAGCGTAAACGCTGCAGATCCCGATCGCTGTACAAACGATAGCCACCCTCGGTACGGACATTATGGTCCATCATGCCTTGCTTCTCGTAATAGCGGACAGTATCTGGTGTAACATCAGCAAGCTTTGCCAGTTGGCCGATTTTAAACATCTCTACTCCTCGGGCTTTCCACCCATAGCGTTCGGTATTCCCAACTCGGGCATCAAGCCACCGTATAGCAAGAATCCTCAGTCCCAATTAACCTGATTGATAGTATTAGCATAACGGATAAAAAGAAGGAGCTTAAGATGTGCGGTGTCAGTTCTGGGGAATATTTTCGTGCTGATAATGGGCGTAAAAAAACCGGGCAAGCCCGGTTTTTTTACGCTCTCACAGATATTACTCTGCAGTTGCTACTTCTGCTTGAGACTCAGCACGATCAACCAGCTCGATGTATGCCATCGGCGCGTTGTCGCCTGCGCGGAAGCCACACTTCAGAATGCGAGTGTAACCACCGGCACGGCTCGCAAAACGCGGGCCTAGCTCGTTAAACAGTTTTGCCACGATCTCGTTATCACGAGTGCGGGCGAATGCCAGACGACGATTAGCTACGCTGTCGGTCTTGGCAAGAGTAATCAGCGGCTCAACAACGCGACGCAGCTCTTTCGCTTTTGGCAAGGTCGTCTTGATGATCTCATGACGAACCAAAGAGCCGGCCATGTTACGGAACATAGCCTGGCGATGGCTGCTGTTACGGTTCAGTTGACGACCACTCTTACGATGGCGCATGACCTTATCCTTCTCAGTAAAACCTTAACCTGTGATCCGGTTACTCGTCAGCAATGCTTGCCGGTGGCCAGTTTTCCAGGCGCATGCCCAGAGACAAACCACGCGAAGCCAGCACGTCTTTAATCTCAGTAAGAGATTTTTTACCCAGGTTAGGCGTTTTCAGCAGCTCAACCTCGGTACGCTGTACCAGATCACCGATGTAGTGGATAGCTTCTGCCTTGAGGCAGTTAGCAGAGCGGACAGTCAATTCCAGATCGTCAACAGGGCGCAGCAGGATCGGATCGAATTCTGGTTTCTCTTCTTTTACTTCCGGCTGACGAACATCACGTAAGTCAACGAAAGCTTCCAGTTGTTCTGCCAGAATGGTTGCCGCACGGCGGATCGCCTCTTCAGGATCGATCGTGCCATTGGTTTCCATTTCGATTACCAGCTTGTCCAGGTCAGTACGCTGTTCTACACGCGCTGCTTCAACATTGTAGGCAATACGCTCTACAGGGCTATAGCAGGCGTCAACCAACAGACGACCAATCGGGCGCTCATCTTCTTCCGAATGAATTCGGGCAGAAGCCGGCACATAACCACGACCGCGCTGAACTTTGATACGCATACTGATAGCAGCGTTCTCATCGGTCAGGTGGCAGATCACGTGCTGCGGCTTGACGATTTCGACATCACCATCATGGGTAATGTCGGCAGCGGTCACAGGGCCAATGCCAGATTTATTCAGGGTAAGAATAACTTCATCTTTGCCTTGAACTCTCACCGCCAGCCCTTTCAGGTTGAGCAGGATCTCCAGGATATCTTCCTGTACGCCTTCTTTGGTGCTGTACTCATGTAGTACACCATCAATCTCAACCTCGGTCACCGCGCAACCCGGCATAGATGAAAGCAGAATACGGCGCAGTGCGTTGCCAAGAGTATGGCCAAAGCCACGCTCTAAAGGCTCAAGGGTCACCTTGGCGTGCGTCGAACTGACTTGCTCGATATCTACCAGGCGCGGTTTTAGAAACTCTGTCACAGAACCCTGCATTGTGTCCTCTCTTTGAAACTCAAGCTTTACTTGGAGTAAAGCTCGACGATCAGGTGTTCGTTAATGTCGGCGGACAGATCAGTACGTTCAGGAATACGTTTGAACACACCCTCCATCTTCGCAGCATCAACTTCCAGCCAAGTCGGCTTTTCACGCTGCTCAGCCAGCTCCAGAGAAGCCTTAACACGAGACTGCTTTTTAGCTTTCTCGCGGATGCTGACTACGTCATTCGGAGATACCTGATAAGAAGCGATGTTAACAACGCGACCATTTACCATAACTGCTTTGTGGCTAACCAACTGACGTGATTCTGCACGAGTGGCGCCAAAGCCCATACGATAAACTACGTTGTCCAAACGGCCTTCCAGCAGTTGCAACAGGTTTGCACCAGTGTTGCCTTTCAGACGTGCTGCTTCTTTGTAATAGTTACGGAACTGGCGCTCCAGAACACCGTACATACGGCGAACTTTTTGCTTCTCACGTAACTGTACACCATAGTCAGACAGACGCGGTTTACGCGCACCATGTTGACCAGGCGGTTGCTCAATTTTGCACTTTGAATCTATCGCGCGAACGCCAGACTTCAGGAACAGGTCTGTGCCCTCGCGGCGGCTAAGCTTGAGCTTAGGACCCAAATATCTTGCCATTTTCTTTCTCCAACAATCCGAAAAGCAGGGGCGTTACACGCGACGCTTTTTCGGCGGACGACAACCGTTATGAGGAATCGGAGTCACATCAGTAATATTAGTGATGCGGAAACCAGCCGCGTTAAGAGCGCGGATAGTAGACTCACGACCAGGACCAGGTCCTTTAACCATAACTTCCAGGTTCTTGATACCGTATTCTTTTACTGCGTCAGCACAACGTTCGGCTGCAACCTGAGCTGCAAACGGAGTTGACTTACGAGAACCACGGAAACCGGAACCACCGGCAGTTGCCCAACCCAAAGCATTACCCTGACGATCGGTAATAGTTACAATGGTGTTGTTGAAAGAAGCATGGATATGAGCCACGCCGTCAGAGACTTGTTTTCTTACACGCTTGCGTGTACGAACAGGTGCCTTTGCCATTATTCAATCACCCCGATTATTTCTTGATCGGTTTACGCGGACCCTTACGGGTACGTGCGTTGGTCTTAGTACGCTGACCGCGCACTGGCAGACCACGACGATGGCGTAAACCACGGTATGTACCAAGATCCATCAGACGCTTGATGCTCAGGGTAACTTCACGACGCAAATCACCTTCAACAGTGAATTTGGCAACTGCTTCACGCAATTGTTCAATTTGCTCTTCAGACAGCTCACTGATCTTAACATTTTCAGCAATACCCGTAGCAGCACAGATGGACTGTGAACGAGTTTTGCCGATTCCGAAGATCGACGTTAACGCGATAACGGTATGTTTATGATCAGGAATGTTAATGCCTGCTATACGGGCCACTATGCACTCCTACTTATTTTTACGGCAACACCATTCTGAAAAGCCCGTTTTCAGGATACTCAAATAATGTTGCAGCTACATACAAAAGATTGGCTGGCTAATCTAGCCAGCTCAACCCAACTTTGCAAGAAAAATATGCGAGATAATCAGCCTTGACGCTGTTTATGCTTCGGCTCGGCACTGCAAATCACACGAACGACACCGTCACGCTTAACGATTTTGCAGTTACGACATAATTTCTTGACGGAAGCACGAACTTTCATTTTTACTCTCCGTAACTTCTCAAACGCGCCTGATTAGCGGTTATAGCCTTTCAGGTTTGCTTTCTTCAATGCAGACTCGTACTGACTTGACATCATCAGAGTTTGCACTTGAGCCATAAAGTCCATGATGACGACAACCACGATCAGTAGCGAGGTACCACCAAAGTAGAATGGTACTTTCATTGCATCACGCATGAACTCCGGGATCAGGCAGATGAAAGTAATGTACATCGCGCCCACCAGGGTTAAACGCGTCATTACTTTATCGATATACTTCGCCGTTTGCTCTCCCGGACGAATTCCTGGTACGAAGGCACCGGACTTCTTCAGGTTATCTGCTGTTTCACGCGGGTTGAAAACCAACGCCGTGTAGAAGAAACAGAAGAAGATGATTGCAGACGCATAGAGTAACACATAAAGCGGTTGTCCAGGCTGCAAATACAGCGAAATCGTTGTCAGCCAGTTCCAACCGGTACCGCCCCCAAACCATGATGCAATCGTGGCAGGGAACAGAATAATACTGGAAGCGAAGATTGCAGGTATTACCCCTGCCATATTCACTTTCAGTGGTAAGTGTGTGCTCTGTGCTGCGTAAACACGACGACCTTGTTGACGTTTTGCATAGTTAACGACGATACGACGCTGACCACGTTCAATGAAAACAACGAAGAAGGTTACTGCAAACACTAATACTGCAACCAACAGCAACAGGAGGAAGTGCAGGTCGCCTTGCCGAGCTTGCTCAATAGTATGGCCAACTGCCGGCGGTAAACCCGCCACAATACCCGCGAAGATAATGATCGAAATACCGTTACCGATACCACGTTCAGTAATTTGCTCACCCAGCCACATCAGGAACATAGTCCCGGTAACCAGACTCACCACCGCAGTAAAGTAGAATGCAAAGCCTGGGTTTAACACCAGGCCCTGCATACCAGGCATATTCGGCAGACCGGTAGCAATACCGATCGACTGGAATATGGCTAATACCAGCGTACCGTAACGGGTGTACTGGCTAATCTTGCGACGGCCAGCCTCCCCTTCTTTCTTGATCTCCGCTAACGTTGGATGAACCACCGTCAACAGTTGGATAATGATCGATGCCGAAATATACGGCATGATCCCCAGAGCAAAGATAGAAGCACGGCTGAGAGCACCACCAGAGAACATATTAAACATTTCAATGATGGTGCCTCTTTGCTGCTCAAGCAATTTGGCAAGCACAGTGGCATCGATACCAGGAATCGGAATGAAAGAGCCGATGCGGAAAACAATCAGCGCGCCGATAACAAACAAAAGTCTGCGCTTCAGCTCGCCGAGTCCGCCTTTAGCACTTTGAAAATCTAATCCTGGTTGCTTAGCCATCTGCTACTTATTCCTCAATTTTACCGCCAGCAGCTTCGATAGCAGCACGAGCGCCTTTGGTGACACGCAGACCACGCAGGGTAACCGGACGAGCGATTTCGCCAGAAAGCATAACTTTCGCGAATTCGATCTGGGTACCAACAACGTTAGCGGCTTTCAGCGTGTTCAGGTCGATTACGTCGCCTTCAATCAGAGCTAGTTCAGACAGACGAACTTCTGCCGTAATCATAGCTTTGCGAGAGGTGAAGCCGAATTTCGGCAAACGACGATATAAAGGCATCTGACCACCTTCAAAACCACGACGTACGCCACCGCCAGAACGAGACTTCTGACCTTTGTGACCACGGCCGCCGGTTTTACCCAGGCCAGAACCAATACCACGACCTACACGCTTCGGCGCATGCTTGGCACCTTCAGCCGGAGACAGAGTATTTAAACGCATCTGTTACTCCTCAACTTTAACCATGTAGGAAACCAGGTTGATCATACCGCGTACAGCAGGAGTATCCTCGCGCTCTACGGTGTGACCAATACGACGCAGACCCAGACCGAGCAGTGTAGCTTTATGCTTCGGCAGACGGCCAATGGAGCTGCGAACTTGTGTTACTTTGATAGTCTTAGCCATGGTCAATTACCCCAGAATGTCTGCAACGGATTTACCACGCTTGGCAGCGACCATTTCAGGGGACTTCATATTTGCCAAAGCATCGATAGTTGCACGAACCACGTTAATCGGGTTAGTGGAACCATAAGCTTTAGCCAATACGTTGTGCACCCCAGCGACTTCCAGGACGGCGCGCATTGCACCACCGGCGATAATACCGGTACCCTCGGAAGCCGGCTGCATGAACACACGGGAACCCGTATGAGCACCTTTAACAGGATGCTGCAGGGTGCCGCTGTTCAGCGCGACATTCATCATGTTGCGACGGGCTTTTTCCATCGCTTTCTGGATCGCTGCTGGAACTTCGCGTGCTTTGCCGTAGCCAAAACCAACGCGACCGTTACCATCACCAACAACTGTCAGTGCGGTAAAGCTGAAAATACGGCCACCTTTTACGGTTTTAGATACGCGGTTTACCGCGATCAGCTTTTCCTGCAGTTCGCCAGCTTGTTTTTCGATGTGAGCCATCTTAAACCTCTTCCTTAGAACTGAAGGCCAGCTTCACGGGCAGCATCTGCCAGTGCCTGGACTCGACCATGATATTGGAAACCGGAACGGTCAAAGGATACTTTCGCAATCCCTTTTTCCAACGCGCGCTCAGCCAGAGCTTTACCTACGGCTGCTGCTGCGTCTTTGTTACCGGAATACTTCAATTGCTCAGAAATAGCTTTTTCTACAGTAGAAGCGGCTACCAGTACTTCAGAACCATTAGGAGCAATTACCTGTGCGTAAATATGACGCGGGGTACGATGTACCACCAGGCGGGTTGCCCCCAGTTCTTTAATTTTACGGCGTGCGCGGGTCGCACGACGGATACGAGCAGATTTCTTATCCATAGTGTTACCTTACTTCTTCTTAGCCTCTTTGGTACGCACGACTTCGTCGGCGTAACGGACACCCTTGCCTTTGTAAGGCTCAGGACGGCGGTAGGCACGCAGATCTGCAGCAACCTGGCCAATAACTTGTTTATCAGCGCCTTTCAGCACGATTTCAGTTTGGCTTGGGCATTCAGCAGTAATACCTGCTGGCAGCTGATGATCGATTGGGTGAGAAAAGCCGAGGGCTAAATTCACCACATTACCTTTAACGGCAGCACGATAACCAACACCTACCAGTTGAAGCTTCTTGGTGAAGCCTTCGGTAACACCGACAACCATTGCGTTCAGCAAAGCGCGCGTAGTACCCGCTAAGGCCCATGCGTTGGCAAAACCTTCGCGCGGAGCGAAAGTCAGTGCGTTAGCTTCTTGCGTAACGATAACGGCGTCGTGGACTGTACGAGTCAGCTCGCCGTTCTTACCCTTAATCGAAATAACCTGACCGTTGAGTTTTACCTCTACGCCGGCAGGAATGACGACGGGTGCTTTTGCAACACGAGACATTCTTTCCTCCCGAATTAAGCTACGTAGCAGATAATCTCGCCACCAAGACCAGCTTGGCGAGCTGCACGATCGGTCATAACACCTTTAGAGGTAGAAATAACAGCGATACCCAAACCGGCCATAACTTTTGGCAGCTCATCTTTTTTCTTATAGATGCGCAGACCTGGACGACTGATACGCTGAATGCTTTCTACCACTGCCGCGCCCTGGAAGTACTTCAGTACCAGTTCCAGAACAGGCTTGGTATCGCCTTCGATTTTGAAATCTTCAATAAAACCTTCTTCCTTCAGCACGTTGGCAATTGCCACTTTCAGCTTGGAGGAAGGCATGGTGACCGCAACTTTGTTCGCGGCTTGACCGTTACGGATACGGGTCAGCATATCCGCGATCGGATCTTGCATGCTCATCTGTCTTTACTCCCGTGATTCAATTGGTAATTACCAGCTAGCCTTTTTCAAGCCTGGTACTTCACCGCGCATGGCGGCTTCACGTAGCTTGATACGGCTCAACCCGAATTTGCCCACATAACCATGTGGACGGCCAGTTTGGCGGCAGCGTTTACGCTGACGAGACGGGCTGGAATCACGCGGCAGACTTTGCAGCTTGAGAACAGCATCCCAACGATCTTCGTCGGAAGAGTTCACACCAGAAATGATAGCTTTCAATTCCTCGCGCTTAGCGCGGTACTTGTTAGCCAGTTTCACGCGAACAACTTCGCGTGCTTTCATTGATTGTTTAGCCATCAGTAACCCTGCCTTACTTGCGGAACGGGAATTTGAAAGCAGCCAACAGCGCGCGGCCTTCATCATCAGATTTCGCAGTAGTGGTAATGGTAATATCCAAACCACGAACGCGATCGACTTTGTCGTAGTCGATTTCTGGGAAGATGATTTGCTCACGCACACCCATGCTGTAGTTTCCACGACCATCGAATGACTTAGCGGACAAGCCACGGAAGTCACGGATACGTGGAACAGCAATGGAAATCAGACGCTCAAAGAACTCCCACATGCGTTCGCCACGCAGAGTTACTTTACAGCCGATCGGATAGCCCTGGCGGATTTTGAAGCCTGCAACAGATTTGCGTGCTTTGGTGATGAACGGTTTTTGACCGGAGATTGCTGCCAAATCAGCTGCTGCATTATCCAGCAGTTTCTTGTCGGCGATCGCTTCACCAACACCCATATTCAGGGTGATCTTCTCGACCCGAGGGACTTGCATGACAGAGTTGTAATCAAACTGAGACATCAGTTGTTTGACTACCTCGTCTTTGTAGTAATCATGCAGTTTCGCCATCGTCATACTCCAAATTACTTGATAGTTTCGCTATTTGACTTGAAGAAACGGACTTTTTTGCCGTCTTCGAATCTAAAGCCTACACGGTCAGCCTTACCAGTAGCCGTGTTAAAGAGCGCAATGTTAGAAACTTGAATAGCAGCTTCTTTTTCAACAATGCCACCTGGTTGGTTCAGGGCCGGAACAGGCTTCTGATGTTTCTTAACCAGGTTAATCCCTTCAACAATGACCTTACTAGCAGACAGGACATTTTTTACTTTACCGCGTTTACCTTTGTCTTTCCCGGTAATCACGATAACTTCGTCATCACGACGGATTTTCGCTGCCATGGTTCGCTCCTTAGAGTACTTCTGGTGCCAGAGAGATAATTTTCATGAACTTCTCATTACGCAGTTCACGAGTTACCGGCCCAAAAATACGCGTACCGATAGGCTGCTCGCTGTTATTGTTTAAAATAACGCATGCATTACCATCGAAGCGAATGACAGAACCGTCCGGGCGACGTACACCCTTCTTGGTGCGCACCACTACCGCCTTCAGCACATCGCCTTTCTTCACCTTACCGCGAGGAATTGCTTCCTTGATGGTAATTTTGATGACGTCGCCGATGCCTGCGTAGCGACGGTGCGAGCCACCTAGAACCTTGATACACATTACGCGACGTGCACCGGAGTTGTCGGCCACGTTCAGCATAGTCTGTTCTTGGATCATGTTAGTGCTCCGCTAATGTCAACTACAACTTTAGGACCTATTACTAGGTCGTTGAAAAGCCCCATAACTGAGGGCGCAGCATTATAACACCGCTTCCAAAGTATGGGTAGAAAAAATAAACGGCTCACTTTCTGAGCCGTTTATTAAGTTAGAGCCAGCTACTCTATTACAGAATCGCTTTCTCTACAACGCGAACCAACGTCCAAGACTTAGTCTTAGACAGTGGACGGCATTCGCGGATTTCTACCACGTCGCCGATCACACATTCGTTGTTCTCGTCATGTACATGCAGCTTAGTCGTACGCTTGATGAACTTCCCGTAAATTGGGTGTTTCACCGTACGTTCGATAGCAACAACCATGGATTTCTCCATTTTGTCACTAACAACACGACCTTGCAGAGTACGGATAATATCAGTCATTTACGCACCCGCCTTTTCAGTCAGTAAAGTCTTAACACGTGCGACATTACGACGCACTTGCTTCAACAGGTGAGTTTGTTGCAGTTGGCCACTCGCCGCCTGCATGCGTAAGTTAAATTGCTCACGCAGCAGGTTGAGCAGCTCAGTGTTCAGCTCTTCAACACTTTTTTGACGCAGCTCTTGTGCTTTCATTACATCACCGTCTTAGTTACAAAGGTGGTTTTGATCGGCAGTTTCGCTGCTGCCAGCTTGAACGCTTCACGGGCGATTTCTTCCGGCACACCGTCCATTTCGTACAGGACCTTACCAGGTTGGATCAGGGCAACCCAATACTCCACGTTACCCTTACCTTTACCCATACGCACTTCAAGCGGCTTCTCGGTGATCGGTTTGTCCGGGAATACACGGATCCAGATCTTACCTTGACGCTTAACTGCACGAGTCATTGCACGACGAGCTGCTTCGATTTGACGAGCAGTCAGACGGCCACGGCCAACAGCTTTCAGACCGAAAGTGCCGAAGCTAACATCCGTACCTTGCGCCAGACCACGGTTGCGGCCCTTGTGCACCTTACGGAATTTTGTACGCTTTGGTTGTAACATCAGCGACTCTCCTTACTTGCGGCCTTTACGCTGCTGCTTTTTAGGTTGAGCAGCCGGTTCCGGTTGTTCAACTGCAGCCATACCACCCAGGATCTCACCTTTGAAGATCCATACCTTAACGCCGATTACACCATAAGTGGTGTGCGCTTCAGATGTGTTGTAATCGATATCCGCACGCAGTGTATGCAACGGAACACGACCTTCACGGTACCATTCGGTACGCGCGATTTCAGCACCGCCAAGACGGCCGCTTACTTCAACTTTGATACCTTTAGCGCCAAGACGCATTGCGTTCTGTACAGCACGCTTCATAGCACGACGGAACATAACGCGACGTTCCAGCTGTGAAGTGATGCTGTCAGCAACCAATTTAGCGTCAAGTTCCGGTTTACGGACTTCGGCGATGTTAATTTGCGCAGGAACGCCAGCGATATCCGCTACGACCTTACGCAGTTTTTCGACATCTTCACCTTTCTTGCCGATAACGATGCCTGGACGAGCGGTGTGAATAGTCACACGGATGCTCTTCGCAGGACGCTCGATAACGATGCGCGAAACGGAAGCTTTCGCCAGTTCTTTAGTCAAGAATTGGCGAACTTTAAAGTCGCTGTCCAGGTTGTCAGCGAATTCTTTGGTATTCGCATACCAAGTAGAGTTCCAAGGTTTGACAATACCCAGGCGAATACCATTAGGATGTACTTTCTGACCCATTGCTAGTCTCCAGAGTCTCAGCGATCGGACACAACCACAGTAATGTGGCTGGTGCGCTTCAGGATGCGATCTGCACGACCTTTTGCACGCGGCATAATGCGCTTCATGCTTGGGCCTTCGTCGACGAAGATTTTCGTGACTTTCAGATCATCGATGTCAGCGCCATCGTTGTGTTCTGCGTTAGCAATGGCAGACTCCAGCACTTTCTTAACCAGACCAGCAGCTTTCTTGTTGGTGTAGGTCAGAGTTTCCAGAGCTTGCGACACTTTCTTACCGCGGATCAGGTCTGCAACAAGGCGAACCTTCTGAGCAGAAGAACGAGCGTGGCGATGTTTAGCGATAGTTTCCATCTCTTCCTCCTACCTTAGCGCTTTTTAGCTTTTTTATCAGCCGCATGGCCGCGATAAGTACGAGTCGGCGCGAATTCACCCAGTTTGTGACCGACCATTTCATCGGAAACGAACACTGGTACGTGCTGACGACCATTATGGACAGCGATGGTCAAACCGATCATGTTAGGAAAGATCGTTGAACGACGGGACCAAGTGCGCAAAGGCTTCTTGTCACCGCTTTCCACCGCTTTCTCTACCTTCTTCAGCAAGTGCAGGTCAATAAAAGGACCTTTCTTGAGAGAACGTGGCATGGCTTATCCTCTAATTATTTTTTACTACGGCGACGTACGATGAACTTGTCAGTACGCTTGTTGCTACGGGTCTTCTTACCTTTGGTCTGAACGCCCCACGGAGTTACCGGGTGCTTACCAAAGTTACGACCTTCACCACCACCGTGCGGGTGATCGACTGGGTTCATCGCCGTACCGCGAACGGTAGGACGAACACCACGCCAACGTGCAGCACCTGCTTTACCCAGAACGCGAAGCATATGTTCAGCGTTACCGACTTCACCCAGGGTGGCGCGGCAATCAACTGGAACTTTACGCATTTCGCCAGAGCGCAGACGCAGAGTTACGTAGGAACCATCACGTGCAACGATCTGAACGTAAGCACCAGCAGAACGAGCCAACTGGCCGCCTTTACCTGGTTTCATTTCTACGTTATGAACCGTTGAACCGACTGGAATGTTGCGCATCGGCAGGGTGTTACCCGCTTTGATTGCAGCATCAACACCAGATTGGATCTGGTCACCAGCTTTCAGGCCTTTCGGCGCCAGGATGTAACGGCGTTCGCCGTCTTTGTACAGAACCAGCGCGATATTCGCGGAACGGTTCGGATCGTACTCCAGACGCTCAACCACAGCAGGGATACCATCTTTGTTGCGTTTGAAGTCAACCAGACGATAGTGTTGCTTGTGGCCACCACCGATATGACGGGTGGTGATACGACCATTGTTGTTACGGCCACCGCTTTTGCTCAATTTCTCGAGCAACGGGGCGTAAGGTTTACCCTTGTGCAGCTCAGGGTTAACCACTTTAACAACATGGCGACGACCCGGAGATGTAGGTTTACATTTAACAATTGCCATTGTTCTTACTCCTCCGACTTACTCTGCGCCGCCGATGAAGTCCAGATTCTGGCCTTCTTTCAGGGTGACGTAAGCTTTTTTCCAGTCGCTACGACGACCAACACGCTGACCGTGACGCTTCACTTTCCCTTTAACGACCAGGGTGTTAACGTCTTCGACTTCGACTTCAAACAGTTTCTGCACTGCAGCTTTGATTTCTGCTTTGGTCGCGTCTTTGGCAACTTTGAGAACGATGGTGTTACTTTTTTCCATCGCAGCGGATGCTTTTTCAGATACGTGCGGTGCACGCAGCACTTTCAGCAAACGTTCTTCACGAATCATGCCAGCATCTCCTCAACTTGCTTCACAGCATCAGCAGTCATAACCACTTTGTCGAAGGCGATCAGGCTAACTGGGTCGATACCTGCTACATCGCGCACGTCAACCTTGTACAGGTTACGCGCAGCCAGGAACAGATTCTCATCCAGTTCACCGGTCACGATCAGCACATCTTCCAGAGCCATATCTTTCAGTTTCTGTGCCAGCAGCTTAGTTTTAGGTGCTTCTACAGAGAACTTCTCGACAACGATCAGACGATCTTGACGTACCAGTTCGGACAGGATGCTTTTCAGCGCGCCGCGGTACATCTTTTTGTTTACTTTCTGACTGTGGTCCTGTGGCTTGGCAGCGAAGGTCACACCACCGGAACGCCAGATCGGGCTCTTTACAGAACCTGAACGCGCACGGCCGGTACCTTTCTGACGCCACGGTTTTTTACCGGAACCAGTTACTTCAGCACGGGTCTTCTGAGCACGAGTACCTTGACGGGCACCTGCTGCATAAGCAACAACAACCTGGTGTACCAGCGCTTCGTTGAAATCACGACCGAAGGTAGTTTCGGAAACAGTCAGCGCGCTTTGCGCGTCTTTCAATACTAATTCCATTGCTATCCCCTTACGCCTTCACAGCTGGTTTAACGATCAGGTTACCACCGGTTGCGCCCGGTACAGCACCCTTAACCAGCAGCAGGTTGCGCTCAGCGTCAACACGTACTACGTCCAGGCTTTGAACGGTTACACGCTCGTCACCCAGGTGGCCAGCCATTTTCTTGCCTTTGAACACTTTGCCCGGAGTCTGGTTCTGACCGATAGAACCCGGAACGCGGTGAGACAAGGAGTTACCGTGGGTAGCATCTTGGGTACGGAAGTTCCAGCGCTTTACAGTGCCAGCAAAACCTTTACCTTTAGAAGTACCGGTAACGTCGACTTTTTTAACATCAGAGAAAATCTCAACGCTAATTTCTTGACCTGCAGCGAACTCTTGACCTTCTTCAAGGCGGAATTCCCACAGACCACGGCCAGCTTCAACGCCAGCTTTAGCGAAATGACCTGCTTCCGGTTTGGTCACACGGTTAGCTTTTTTGCTACCGGTAGTGACCTGAATGGCACGGTACCCGTCGCTCGCCAGGTCTTTAACCTGAGTCACGCGGTTCGCTTCAATTTCAATTACGGTTACTGGGATAGAAACGCCATCTTCAGTGAAGATACGGGTCATGCCCACTTTTTTACCGACTAAACCAATCATTGTTTCAACCTCTCAATCGCTCAATGACCTGATTAACCCAGGCTGATCTGCACGTCTACACCGGCAGCCAGATCCAGACGCATCAGAGCATCAACGGTTTTCTCGGTTGGCTCAACGATGTCAACCAGACGCTTGTGAGTGCGAATCTCGTACTGATCGCGCGCATCTTTGTTGACGTGCGGAGAGATCAGAACAGTAAAGCGCTCTTTGCGAGTTGGCAGCGGGATCGGACCACGAACTTGCGCACCAGTGCGCTTGGCAGTCTCGACGATTTCCGCAGTTGATTGATCGATCAGACGATGATCAAACGCTTTCAGGCGGATACGGATTCTTTGGTTCTGCATGAGACCAGAGCTCCAATTATTTATAAACGTAAATAATTACTCCTCGCACCCATTTCGATTGATGGGGGAGTGTAATCGTCAACATATAACCCCCATATCGGGAGTATTGTTCGAAAGGCAAAACGGACTTGCCAATCGACTGATTCGCTAAAATCAGGCCTACCTTGATTAGGTAAGCCCGCGCATTATACGCAAAACGCGCCAGGTTGCAAGTAACAGATGGAAATATGCTCAGGATTACGGCGATTCTGGCAGATTGGGATTTGCAGCGGTGAACTAGGGCAAAAGAAGGATCACACAATGATAGTGATTAGTTGCTCCCCTTACCTGGCCTGCCAGCTTTGAAACACGAACCAAATGGGGAGCAATAAAAAAGATGAACAATCAATCTTTACGTTCGAGCACCTGTGCTTGGGCATAATTTTGGATGCCAAGGCGTTCAATCAGACTCAACTCGGTTTCCAGCCAGTCGATATGCCCTTCTTCATCAGCCAACACATCCCTCATCAGGTCACGGCTGACATAATCATGGATGGAGTCGGCATAAGCGATACCTTCACGCAGGTTCTTGGCACCTTCCAACTCCAACGCCAGATCAGACCTCAACATCTCTTCAATATCTTCGCCAATATTCAACTTGCCGAGATCTTGAAGATTAGGTAACCCCTCAAGGAATAAAATACGCTCGATATAACGATCGGCATGTTTCATTTCGTCGATAGACTCGTGATATTCCTTATCATTGAGGCGCATCAGCCCCCAGTTTTTGAACATTCGTGCGTGCAGGAAGTATTGATTGATGGCAACCAACTCGTTACCGAGCAGTTTGTTAAGATGAGCAATGAGTTTTTTATCGCCTTTCATAGGTATGTCCTCCTGGGCAGTTCTAGAAGTGTAGAACCTGCTAACCAAGAGTCAAAAAATAACCTGACCTTTTCTTCGATTAAGCGACTTCGTGCATATGAATAATGATCGCCCGTTCCTCCACCATAATTTGTCTTGCCTGACGAATGCACTTCCCACAGTCGGTACCAATCGGCACCAAATCACATAATTGCTTCATGGTATGGGGATTATGCTGACGAAC
This sequence comes from Serratia sp. YWN4, assembly GCF_055790845.1. Lineage (NCBI taxonomy): Bacteria > Pseudomonadati > Pseudomonadota > Gammaproteobacteria > Enterobacterales > Yersiniaceae > Serratia > Serratia sp. YWN4. The sequence continues at coordinate 397,196 of NZ_CM147696.1, read as the reverse complement.
CGCTTTACGGATCGCTTTATCAGTCACGGCATTACACAGGCATACGTACATAGAAACACTCACTTCTTAAGCAATGAGTTAATTCTAAATAGGAATCATTTTTATTTCAATTAAGATTTGAAAAAATTGTATAAAAAAAGGGCACCGAAGTGCCCTCAGACTGCTGACTAACCCCACTTCTTCAGGTGGAGTTCTTCTTTTTTAGCGACCGCAGGTCGCGATCGCGATATTTTTCCATAACCCCGTCATTGGCGACTTCTGTTCGCCCAAGGCACCTTTCTGGCCTTCCCAAGACGCTTTCCACCACCGGTAAAGACAATAAAGAAGCGCCAGCAGCGCCATCTTTTTCATATTCTGCGCTGTGGCCGCCAGCAGGCACTGCATCTGCACTTTTGACAGGCCACGGAACCGCGCATATCGATGGCCATGGTGCTGTTTCGCATCCGCGAAGCTTCTCTCCACTGTCTCTTTGCGCCGCGCGTAGATTTTCTTGCCCCATTTCGTCAGCCGTAACCTGTTCGCTTCTTCTTTCGACGCCTCCCAGACGTGCCGCGTTATCGTTTTCTGCGCCTTGCTGTTCTGCGTACACTGTCCTCTCTGCTCACACCCTTGGCACACTGCCGGGTCTGAACGGTAATGCTGATAACCGTTACGGTCTGTCGTGCTATATATCAGCAATTCGCCTGCCGGGCACACATACACTTCCCGTGCCTCATCATACCTGAAGTGCTTTTTCTGGAAGTCATTCTGACCTTTGTGCGGTCTGCGATAGCCGGGAACCAACGCGAGACCCATTTCCTGTGTCAGATGGCACACCGCAGCGGTGAAGTAACCCGCGTCCACGCCCACCGCCACCGGCTCCAGACCGAAGCGCTCGACCTGCCGCTCAAGCCGTCCGATAAAGGGCTGGCTGTCGTGCACATTGCCCGGTGTCACATGCGTATCCAGGATGATGCCGTGCTTCCCGTCCACCGTGCGGTGGTCCAGATAGAAGAAGCCCTTCGGTTTGTTATCCCGGTGCATGAAGCCGCTTTCCGGGTCGGTGGTGCTGACTTTGGTGTTCTTAACGGCGACGCTTTCTGGCATCTTTTTTACGACGGGCAGCGGCTTTTTTTCGTGCTTCTTCCTGTCGGCCTCTACAGCAGCATCAAGCTGCTCCAGATATTCACTGACGCCCACCGGACGTTCTTCATTCACTGCCTTGCGAGGGTTGGCGTCAGCTTTCAGGTGGGTACTGTCGGTGTAAAGAACACGCCCGTTGGCCATGCCGCGGCTGAGAGCCTGTTCCACGATGTGGTCAAAAATCTGCTGGAAGACATCGCTGTGGTTGAAGCGGCGGAGGCGGTTCTGGCTCAGGGTCGAGGCGTCAGGGACTTTTTCGGTGAGGGCCATACGCAGGAACCAGCGATAAGCGACATTGACCTGTATTTCCTTGACCAGACGGCGCTCACTGGGGATACCGAAGAGATAACCCAGCAGCATCATTTTAATCAGGCGAACGGGGTCAATAGCGGGTCTGCCGTTATCAGGACAATAGAGATGAGCAACGGCGTCGCGGATAAATTCAAAATCGATGGCGGCATCGATTTGGCGAACCAGATGGTCTTCGGGGACCAACTCATCCAGGGTGATGGTTTCAAACTGATATTGCTGGGGAGAGGGTGTTTTGAGCATGGCAGTCAGTCCATTTTTTGCACTGACCTTATTAGATCAAAGTCCTGGCCTCACGGCCAGGACTTTGTCATCAATCTGAGGGCACCGAAGTGCCCTCTTTTCGTGCTTATAAGTTACTGGCTATTAAGCGAGAACTTTAGCAACCACGCCCGCACCTACAGTACGGCCACCTTCACGGATTGCGAAACGCAGGCCGTCATCCATTGCGATTGGGTGAATCAGGGTAACAACCATGTTCACGTTATCACCTGGCATTACCATCTCTATGCCTTCTGGCAGTTCGATGGTACCGGTCACGTCAGTCGTACGGAAGTAGAACTGTGGACGGTAGCCTTTGAAGAATGGCGTATGACGACCACCTTCTTCTTTGCTCAGGATATACACTTCTGAGTCAAATTTGGTGTGTGGCTTGATAGAACCTGGTTTAGCCAGAACCTGACCACGTTCGATATCTTCACGCTTGATACCACGCAGCAGAACACCTACGTTCTCGCCTGCACGGCCTTCGTCCAGCAGTTTGCGGAACATTTCAACGCCGGTACAGGTAGACTTAACGGTGTCTTTGATACCAACGATTTCAACTTCTTCGCCAACTTTAACGATACCGCGCTCAACACGACCGGTAACTACGGTACCACGACCAGAGATGGAGAATACGTCTTCGATTGGCAGCAGGAACGGCTTGTCAATCGCACGCTCTGGTTCTGGGATGTAAGAATCCAGGTGACCAGCCAGCTCAATGATCTTCGCTTCCCACTCTGGCACGCCATTCAGCGCTTGCAGAGCTGAACCGCGAACGACCGGCAGATCATCACCAGGGAAATCATAAGCAGACAGAAGTTCACGCACTTCCATTTCTACCAGTTCCAGCAGCTCTTCATCATCAACCATGTCACATTTGTTCATGAATACGATGATGTAAGGAACGCCAACCTGGCGACCCAGCAGGATGTGCTCACGGGTCTGCGGCATTGGGCCGTCAGTCGCAGCAACAACCAGGATTGCGCCGTCCATCTGAGCAGCACCGGTGATCATGTTTTTCACGTAGTCGGCGTGCCCTGGGCAGTCAACGTGCGCGTAGTGGCGGCTCGGGGTGTCATATTCAACGTGAGAAGTGTTGATGGTGATACCACGGGCTTTTTCTTCTGGCGCGTTATCGATCTGGTCGAAAGCACGTGCGTTACCGCCGTAGGTTTTAGCCAGTACGGTGGTGATTGCAGCAGTCAGGGTAGTTTTACCGTGGTCAACGTGGCCGATAGTACCAACGTTAACGTGCGGTTTGGAACGTTCAAATTTTTCTTTAGACACGGCTATATTCCTTACTCTTATGCTCCCCCCTCATGGAGAGAGCACTGATCAATGTGTTAAACCCGAAAGCTTATTTACCACGGGCTTCAATAACGGCCTGAGCGACGTTGTTCGGCGCATCATCGTACTTCAGAAACTCCATGGAGTAAGAAGCACGGCCTTTGGTCAGAGAACGCAGTTGAGTCGCGTATCCAAACATCTCGGACAACGGAACTTCAGCGTGAATCTGAACGCCAGTAGCGTTGGATTCCTGACCTTTCAGTTGACCACGACGACGGCTAAGGTCACCGATGACGTCACCAGTGTTCTCTTCCGGCGTTTCAACTTCAACCTTCATGATAGGCTCAAGCAAAACGGGTTTCGCTTTCTTAAAGCCATCTTTAAAGGCGATAGAAGCGGCCAGTTTAAACGCCAATTCGGAGGAGTCAACATCGTGGAAAGAACCGAAATGCAGACGCACACCGAGATCGACTACCGGATAACCGGCCAGTGGACCAGACTTAAGCTGCTCCTGGAGACCCTTATCAATGGCAGGGATGTATTCCGTTGGGATCACACCACCTTTAATGTCATTGATGAACTCGTAGCCTTTCGGATTTGAGCCCGGCTCCAGCGGGTACATGTCGATCACGACATGACCATACTGACCACGACCACCAGACTGCTTGGCGTGTTTACCTTCGATATCGGTAACTTTCGCGCGAATCGCTTCACGGTAAGCAACCTGTGGTTTACCGACGTTAGCTTCAACGTTAAATTCGCGGCGCATACGGTCAACCAAGATATCCAGGTGAAGTTCACCCATACCTGCGATGATGGTCTGACCTGATTCTTCGTCAGTCCACACGCGGAATGATGGGTCTTCTTTCGCCAGACGGCCCAGAGCCAGACCCATTTTTTCCTGGTCAGCTTTGGTTTTTGGTTCTACCGCAACGGAGATTACCGGTTCAGGGAACTCCATACGCTCCAAAATGATCACGTTGTTCGGATCACACAGAGTGTCACCGGTAGTAACGTCTTTAAGACCGATAGCCGCAGCGATATCGCCTGCACGAACTTCTTTAATCTCTTCACGCTTGTTAGCGTGCATCTGAACGATACGGCCCAAGCGCTCACGCGCGGCCTTCACGGAGTTCAGAACGGTGTCGCCGGAGTTAACTACGCCAGAGTACACACGGAAGAACGTCAGGTTACCCACGAATGGGTCGGTAGCGATTTTGAACGCCAGTGCAGAGAACGGCTCGGCGTCGTCAGAATGACGCACAGCCGGCGTGTCTTTACCGTCATCCAAAATACCGTTGATAGCTTCAACGTCATCTGGTGCTGGCAGGTATTCGATAACCGCATCCAGCATTGCCTGTACGCCTTTGTTTTTAAACGCAGAACCACAGGTTACCAGAATCACTTCGTTGTTCAGTACGCGGCTTCGCAGGGCTTTCTTGATTTCTTCCTCGGTCAGCTCTTCGCCGCCCAGGTATTTGTCCATCAGCTCATCTGACGCTTCAGCAGCGGATTCAACCAGATTCTGGTGCCACTCGGCAGCCAGTTCTTGCATATCGGCTGGGATCTCTTCGTATTCGAAGGTCACACCCTGATCTGCTTCGCTCCAGTTGATGGCTTTCATTTTCACCAGGTCAACAACACCGGTGAATTTCTCTTCTGCGCCGATCGCCAATTGCAATGGAACTGGATTCGCACCCAGACGAGATTTGAGCTGACCGACAACTTTCAGGAAGTTGGCACCCATACGGTCCATTTTGTTAACGAACGCGATGCGTGGCACTTTGTATTTGTTAGCCTGACGCCATACGGTTTCAGACTGTGGCTGAACACCACCAACCGCACAGTAAACCATTACCGCGCCATCAAGCACACGCATGGAACGTTCTACTTCGATGGTGAAGTCAACGTGCCCTGGGGTGTCGATGATGTTTACACGGTGTGGCTCAAACTGCTTGGCCATACCAGACCAGAAAGCAGTCGTCGCTGCAGAAGTAATGGTAATACCACGCTCCTGCTCCTGCTCCATCCAGTCCATGGTCGCGGTGCCTTCGTGCGTTTCACCAATTTTATGGTTTACACCGGTATAGAACAGAATACGTTCAGTGGTAGTGGTCTTACCAGCGTCAATGTGCGCACTGATACCGATGTTCCGGTAGCGCGAAATGGGTGTTGTACGAGCCATTTGATTCCTCTATTACCTTAGGCGGTTCGGTGAAACCAAGCGGGTTGGCTTCTTGAAGCGCCCACTTGGTTAGCAAAACTACTGCATGGATTACCAGCGGTAGTGGGCGAACGCCTTGTTGGCTTCTGCCATACGGTGAACGTCTTCACGCTTCTTAACAGCAGAACCTTTGTTCTCTGCTGCGTCAGACAGTTCGTTCGCTAGGCGCAGAGCCATGGATTTATCACCACGTTTACGAGCAGCATCAACGATCCAACGCATTGCCAGGGCATTACGGCGAACCGGGCGAACTTCAACTGGAACCTGATAAGTAGAGCCACCAACACGGCGAGACTTAACTTCTACAGTCGGGCGAACGTTGTCGAGAGCGACTTCGAAAGCTTCCAGGTGGCCTTTACCAGAACGCTGGGCCAGGGTTTCCAGCGCGGTATAGACGATTGCTTCTGCAGTAGATTTTTTACCATCTACCATCAGGATATTGACAAATTTGGCCAACAGCTCGGATCCGAACTTAGGATCTGGCAGGATTTTACGTTGACCAATAACGCGACGACGTGGCATGGAAATACTCCGTTGTTAATTCAGGATTGTCCAAAACTCTATGAGTTTATTTTGACATTTAAAGTGAAAATGTTTGGCCTTACTTAACGAAGAACCATTAAGCCTTTGGCTTCTTCACGCCGTACTTGGAACGAGCTTGCTTACGGTCTTTAACACCGGAGCAGTCAAGTGCGCCGCGAACGGTGTGGTAACGCACACCTGGCAGGTCTTTAACACGACCGCCGCGGATCAGGATCACGGAGTGTTCCTGCAAGTTATGGCCTTCACCACCGATGTAGGAAGACACTTCGAAACCGTTAGTCAAACGCACACGGCATACTTTACGCAGTGCGGAGTTTGGTTTTTTCGGGGTAGTAGTATACACGCGGGTACATACACCACGTTTCTGCGGGCAGGCTTCCAGCGCTGGAACGTTGCTTTTAGCAGCCTTCACAGAGCGTGGTTTGCGAACCAGCTGATTAATTGTTGCCATTAAAAAGCTCCTGGTTTTTGCTTCGTTTGTTGCTTCGTAAACATGTGATAAATCCCCTCGTATGCACTACTGGCAAAGTACGAGGACGCAGAATTTTATGGCTGACCAGTAGAGGTGTCAAGAAATATACAACATCCTGTTCATTACCAGGCTATTTGACTACGGTGCCTTTCGGTTAATTCAACGAAGTGAGTATAGCTGATGAGCGTGATATTGTGCGAAATATGACCAGATAGTCCTCTGGCATCCACATCGTCCTGCAGCGCATAAAGGGATATGGAGGCATTGAGCAGCAAATCAAAGTGGCTGCTGCCGGTGAGGCCCGCCAACACGCCATCCTGCAGCAGCAGCAAGGCATCCTCTGGCGTGGTGAGTCGTAACAAGGCAGGCAAATCGCAATGATTCGGAGAGTGGCTCAGGGTATACAACATCAGAATATCCTACTAAAAAGTCATCACCACATCATAACTGGCCAACTTCTGGCGCAGCATATCGGCGGGCAGAATCTCAGCCTCCAGCACCCAATCGGTGACCTGCTGCAACCCACGCTCCCGCAACGCGGTTTCGCAGAGATAACAGTTTTCAACGTCGTACAGCGGCAACACACCGAAAGTGGCGATGTAATTACGGGCCAGAATCTTTTCAGGCTGCTGACCCGGCAAAAGCTGTAGCACGCCGTCGCCGATAAAGAATACGCCGATCTCCTCGCTCAGTGCCGAAGTCGCCAGCAGCGCATCCAGCCCCTCTCTACCGGCGGAACTACCATGGGGCCCATGGGTAAAAACAAACGCCACTCGCTTCATTTTACTCTCTTAAAACTGCACCAGGCGATCGCAACTCAGCGCGGCTTCCGCCAGCGATCCCAAACCACTGAGGGTGAACCCCTCCTGCAAATTAGCCGAACTCAGCCCAAGCTGTGCAGCTTCCTGCTCATCGGTGATACCTCGCCGCAAAGCGGCAGCCACGCAGACGTTAAGTTCAATGCAGTGCTGTTTGGATAACGTTGTCCAAGCCCGTACCAAATCAAACTCATCGCTCGCCGGAGAAATCAGCTGATTGGCGTTCAATACGCCCTCACGATAAAAAAACACGCTGGAGATCTCGTGCCCGGCAGCCAGCAGCGCCTGAGCAAACTGCCAGGCACTGCTGGCCTGCTGAGTCCCATAAGCCGGGCCGGTGACCAACAGGCAATAATTCAGCATCAACGCTCATTTCCCAGCAGATCGCCGCTTTTAAACTGGCGAATATACAGATACACGGTATGTTTGGAGATATTCAGGCGATCGGCAACCTGGTTAATCGCGTCCTTGATATCAAAGATGCCTTTTTCGTAGAGATTGAGCACTATCTGGCGATTTTTGGCGTTATTGGACACGTTGCGATCGACATTCACCTCTTCAATGGTGAATTCCAACGTTTGCGCGACCAGATCGTCAACCGAAGAGGCGAAGTTGACTGAAGAGGCCACTTCTTGCATTTCTGGTGGCATAAACGTCTGTATCACCTGCGAGAACGGCACATCGAGATTCATGTTGATACACAGTAAGCCAATCACGCGTTGCTCGCGATTGCGGATAGCGATAGTCACCGACTTCATCAGCACGCCGCTTTTGGCGCGAGTGAAATAGGCGTTGGAGACGCTGCTGTCGGCACCCGCCATATCGTGCAGCATACGCAGCGCCAGGTCGGTAATAGGCGAACCGATTTTACGCCCGGTATGTTCACCATTGGCAATACGCACCGCTGAACATTTCAGGTCTTCCAACGAATGCAGCACAATTTCACAGTGGGCACCGATCAGCATCGCCAGACCGTCGACCACGGCTTCGTACGATTTCAGGATTTCATGATCCGTCTGGCTAAACGGACGCTCATTCAGCAAATCAAGTTCGCTGGCTTCGCCGGATAAAAGCGAATTAGACATTGAAGATACCACCCTCATAGATCGCCTGAGCCAGGGGACGCAGCTAAAACTGCTCGTGCAGATTCCGTTCCATCAGCGGGAGGCCAGAAACAGCTTTAGATACACGCCCTAAGGGGCAGACGCATGATTCATAAATCCAGACCCTGAGTCTAGCAAAACTGCCAGATCAAAATCCTTGCATTTGCGCGTGATAGTGACGTTAAGCCCGATGCCCGGCAGGCGTCAAGCGATCAGTAAGGGGAGAAATAAAAAGTTGCAGGGAATTTTGCATTATTCGGTGAGGCGGAAATGACAACCGCCGCGAAGGGCATGCGCGGCGGTTGGGGGAAAAATACGCTTATTTTGCTTTAGCGTCTGCTGCTGGCTCTTCAGCCCCTTTCTCTGCTGCTTTTTCCTCTACGGCTTTCTCTTCTACGGCTTTTTCGTCCGCTTTAGCCGCTGGTTTCACATCCAGCAACTCAACGTCAAAGACCAGAGTAGAGTTAGCCGGGATGCCCGGGACGCCCGTTTTACCGTAGGCCAGCGCCGGTGGGATAACCAACTTGATTTTGCCGCCTTTCTTGATCTGCTTCAGACCTTCGGTCCAGCCAGGGATCACACCGTCCAGACGGAACGACAGCGGCTCACCGCGGGTATAAGAGTTGTCAAACTCAGTACCGTCGGTCAAAGTCCCTTTGTAGTTCACTACCACGGTATCGCTGTCTTTCGGTGCTTCACCGGTACCTTCTTTCTCTACCAGGTACAGCAAGCCAGACTCAGTTTTCTTCACGCCTTTCTCTTTGGCGAAGGCTTCACTGTATTTAGCGCCTTTTGCTTCGTTTTCTTTCGCGTCCTGTTCCATCTTCGCCTGAGCAGAAGCCTTCACGCGCGCTTCAAAACTCTGCAGAGTTTTCTCGATATCTGCATCGTTCAGTTTGCTCTTGTTGGCAAATGCATCCTGAACACCGGAGATCAACTGGTCTTTGTCCAGTGCGATACCCAGTTTTTCCTGCTCTTTCAGCGAGTTTTCCATGTAGCGGCCCAGTGAGGCACCCAGCGCGTAAGCAGCCTGTTCATCATCATTTTTGAACTTGCCAGTGCTCGGTGCTTCTGCTGGTTTAGCGGCTTCAGCAGCGGGTGCAGCCGCAGTGTCAACGGGTTTAGCGGCATCAGCAGCCATTACCTGAGTGGTACCCAGAGCGAAAGCCATGGTAGTTGCCAGAAGCGTGACTTTAAACAAAGATTTCATCCATTTCTCCAGTGTTTGAAGCAGTGCCTCAAACGATCATTAAGTAAGTTAACCGGGTTACTATAGCTGCCTGAAACAAAACAAAACAGTCACACAGCTAACCAATCGAGTCAAGGTGTGACCCTAGATTTGCCTATAAGTTTCCAGCGCCTGCCTAGCTGGCTGATAATTCAGAACTTTCGCCTATGGCAGACACGCTGAATTATCAACCTTACGGCTTGAAGCGCCCTTTATTCTCAGCACATCCTAGAGAGGCGGCGGGAGCGACAAACACCACGTTCACAAATAGCGCAGCGCAAAGCTGGCAGCTGCTGTTAACATAGCGCCAGTATCCCAGATTGAACAGTGCCAGAGGTAATATCATGCACAATGCCGACAACGAGAGTCTGTTAAAACGGCTGGAAGAGTTGGAAAGCCGTCAGGCTTTTCAGGAAGTCACGATTGAAGAACTTAATCAAACCGTCGTACAGCATCAGCTTGAAATGCTGAAGCTGCAAGAGCATCTGCGTTTACTCACCGATAAACTGCGCGCGACACAGCCTTCAATGATCGCCTCGCAGTCAGAAGAAACGCCGCCGCCACATTACTAAAAAAGGCCGCCGAAGCGACCTTTCTTTGCAGTGACGATGCCAGGATTAATGGCAACCGCAACCACCGTTACCACCACAACCGCCTTTCTTGCCATGGTCATGGCCTTCATGATCATGACCATGGCCACCGCAGCAACCGTCACCGTGTTCGTGGTGATGGTCATGTTCGCCGTGCACGTGCCCATGAGCCAGTTCTTCTTCAGTGGCTTCGCGGATCGCAACCACTTCTACGTGGAAGTTCAGGTTCTGGCCAGCCAGCATATGGTTACCATCAACCACCACGTGATCGCCATCCACTTCGGTGATCTCAACCGGAACCGGGCCCTGATCGGTATCAGCCAGGAAGCGCATGCCTACCTGCAGTTCGTCAACGCCCATAAAGACGTCTTTCGGCACGCGCTGCACCAGGTTTTCGTCATAGTCGCCGTAAGCTTCGTTCGCGCCGACATGTACATCAAAACTATCGCCCGCATCGTGGCCTTCGAGTGCTTTTTCCAGACCTGCGATCAGAGAACCATGCCCGTGCAGATAGTCCAGCGGTGCACTCACCGGAGACTCATCAACCAAAACACCGTCTTCTGTACGTACCTGGTAAGCCAAACTGACCACCAAGTCTTTTGCTACTTTCATGATATCTCCTACCGTTGGAAACTAAAATCGGTGAAGATTGTATAGGAAATCTGCACCGCTGTACCCTCCAGCATAAAAAATCACGGCAGATAACGCTACTCGGGATGGAAAATACCGATCACCTGTTCCTGCGGGCGAACGTGCTTTTCCACCTGCTGTTCGGTTTGGCGCTGATGGTGACCACATTTGACGCATTCCACCGCTTCAACCTGATCTTCGCGCCAAACCGCCAGCGTATCCATTGCGTTACAGCTTGGGCAAACTGCCCCGGCGATAAATCTTTTACGTGTTGCAGACATCATTGCGCTCCCAGTTATTCATGCTCATCCCAACCATCATACTGCCGTTTTTCTTTTTGCATTTCTCGATGGAACAGCTCTTCCAGTTCACGCCGGGCTTCCTTCACGCGGGAAATCTGCGCCACGTCGCCCTGGTGAGGCGGCATCAGCTCACGCAGCATCCGCATGTCCAAGCGGCGGAAATGCTGCTGCGCACGATAAGCCTGATGCGGATGCATGCCGAGCTCCGTCAACGCTTTGCGCCCCAACTCCAAGGCGCTGGAGAAGGTTTCGCGGCTGAATTGCTTCACACCAGCCTGTAATAGCTCATGCGCTTCCACACGGCCACGGGCGCGCGCCAACAGGGTGAGATTAGGGAAATGTTTCTGGCACAGATGAACAATCGCCATCGTGTCTTCCGGTTCATTACAGGTAATCACGATAGATTTGGCTTTCTCTGCCCCGGCGGCGCGCAGCAGTTCCAGTTCCGTCGCATCACCATAATAGACCTTATAACCATAGCGGCGCAGCACACCGACCGCGCTGACATCGCGCTCCAGCACGGTGATACGCATCTTGTTGGCCATCAGCAGGCGGCCGATCACCTGGCCAAAACGCCCGAAACCGACGATGATCACCTGCGGATTGTCATCTGCAACGTACGGTGCTTCTTCACCCTCATCTTTTTTGGCGTTGTAGCGGCGCACCAGAATGTGGTCAATAACCTGCATCAGCAGCGGCGTGGTCATCATCGATATCGTCACCACCACCATCAACAACGCAAGCTGCTCGCTATCCAGCACGTGCAGGGTCGAAGCAGCGGAGAACAGCACAAAGGCAAATTCCCCCCCTTGGCTCAACACGCCAGCAAATTGCAGGCGAACCGAACTCCGCAAACCGAAAATACGCGCCAACCCGTACAGCACGCCTGATTTAACCGTCACCAACATCAGCACGCCCAGCAGCACTTCCGCCAGGTGGGTATACAGCACACCAATATTGAGTACCATCCCCACCGAGATAAAGAACAGCCCAAGCAACAGCCCCTTGAACGGCTCAATAGCGATTTCCAGTTCGTGGCGATACTCACTTTCGGCCAACAGTACGCCAGCGATAAAGGTCCCGAGCGCCATGGAAAGACCGAGAGTTTCCATGAACAGCGCCGCCCCCAGCACCACCAGCAACGCTGCGGCAGTGAAGATTTCACGCACGCCAGAAGAAGCGATATAGCGGAACAACGGGCGCAGCAGAAAGCGGCCACCGATCAGCATGCCGCCAAACGCCGCCACCTTAATAGCGATTTTTGCCCAATCATCGCTGGTGCCACCGCCACCGGCCAGAATCGGGATCAGGGCTAATGCGGGGATCACCGCCATATCTTGGAACAGCAGCACCGAGAACCCCAACTGCCCCCCTTCGTTGCGATTCATGCCTTTTTCGCGCATCAGTTGCAGTGCCATAGCGGTGGAGGACATCGCCAGACCAATCCCGCCAATCACTGCCGCCTGCCAGGCAAAGTGGCTAAAATGCAGCAACGCTCCCAGTATCGCCGCAGTGAGCAACACCTGCCCGGCACCCACCCCGAAGATCGAACGGCGCAGTTCCCACAGCTTGGCCGGGTTCAGCTCCAGCCCGATGATAAACATCAGGAATACCACGCCCAGCTCAGAAAAGTGCAGGATCTCATCCACATCGCGGATGAACCCTAATCCCCAAGGGCCAATCGCGATACCGGCGATCAGATAGCCCAATACCGCCCCGATCCCCAAACGGCGGGCGATGGGCACGGTCACTACGGCAGCGAACAGGAACAGCAGTATCGCTGTCAATAAAGACGACCCCTCCATCACACTCTCCCTGTATGCGGTAACGGGTTACGCAGCCAATCACCGTAAGCGGTGGCATGACTTTTCAATACTTCAGGTTTTTGCCGACGCGCCCAATAGACAACCATCGGTGTCAGCCAGTGCATATGGCACATGGCGGCAGTCAGCTCAAACGGGCGCAGGATATCTTCGATCGAATAACGGTTATAACCCTCGGTACGATAAGCACCTTCCGGTTCGCCGGTGGTGACCACCGAACGCCAGTATTTACCTGCCAGCACATTACCGCCCACGCCGCTGGCAAAGCCACGCGACAGCACGCGATCCAGCCACTCTTTCAGCAAAGCCGGGCAGCTATAAGTGTAGATAGGGTGTTGAAAAACAATAACCTGATGTTCGCGCAGCAGTTGTTGTTCATGGTGGATATCAATAAAAAAATCGGGATAGTGCGCGTAGAGATCGTGCACGGTGACATGTTCCAACTGCTGTGCCGGTTGTAACAAAACCCGGTTTGCTACCGAGTCCTGGGATTCCGGATGGGCATACAGCAGCAAAACCTTGAGCGGCTGCGACATCATTCCCCTCCAAAGCGTCGTCAGGGTAGCGGATTTCCGTTACCATGCAGCGCAAAGACCAAAAAGGCTAATAATAGGACAGCAAGCGTCCTGTTAACTTACAATCATCCCAATTTAACATACTCTGAACATACGGCGCTTTATGATTGTTTTCTCCTCGCTACAAATCCGACGCGGCACTCGCGTCCTGTTGGACAACGCCACGGCGACGGTTAATCCCGGTCAGAAAGTCGGCTTGGTGGGTAAAAATGGCTGTGGAAAATCCACGCTGCTGGCCATGCTGAAAGGCGAAATCGCCGCAGACGGCGGCAGCTACACCTTCCCTGGCAACTGGGCGCTGGCCTGGGTGAATCAGGAAACGCCCGCGCTGGATGTTCCCGCCATTGAGTATGTGATCGATGGTGATCGGGAGTTTCGTCAGCTCGAAGCCGAATTACAGCTGGCAAACGATGTCAATGACGGCCATGCCATTGCCACGCTGCACGGCAAACTTGATGCCATTGATGCCTGGACCATCCGTTCCCGCGCCGCCAGCCTGCTGCACGGTTTGGGCTTCTCCAACGAACAGTTGCAAAGCCCGGTACGCGCCTTTTCGGGCGGCTGGCGTATGCGCCTTAATCTGGCGCAGGCGTTGGTTTGCCGCTCCGATCTGCTGCTGCTCGACGAACCGACCAACCACCTGGATTTAGACGCGGTGATCTGGCTGGAGCGCTGGCTGAAAAGCTATTCAGGCACCTTGGTGCTGATTTCGCACGATCGCGACTTCCTCGATCCGATCGTCGATAAAATCCTGCATATCGAAAATCAGACCATCAACGAATACACCGGTAACTACTCCTCGTTCGAGCGCCAGCGCGTCACCAAACTGGCCCAACAGCAGTCGCTTTATCAGAGCCAGCAGGAAAAAGTGGCACATCTGCAAAGCTACATCGATCGCTTCCGCGCCCAGGCCACCAAAGCCAAACAGGCGCAAAGCCGCATCAAAATGCTGGAACGCATGGAGCTGATCGCCCCGGCGCACGTCGATAACCCGTTCAGCTTCAGCTTCCGCCAGCCCGAAAGCCTGCCGAACCCGTTGCTGCGGATGGAAAAAGTCAGCGCCGGTTATGGCGATAAAGTGATCCTGCAATCGATCAAACTCAATCTGGTGCCTGGCTCACGCATCGGCCTGCTGGGGCGTAACGGCGCCGGTAAATCGACGCTGATCAAGCTGCTGGCCGGTACGCTCGACCCGCTGAGCGGTGAGATTGGCTTGGCAAAAGGCATCAAGCTCGGGTATTTCGCCCAGCATCAGTTGGAATTCCTGCGTGCCGATGAATCGCCGCTGCAACATCTGAGCCGCATTGCGCCACGGGTGTTAGAACAGCAGTTGCGTGATTACCTCGGCGGCTTCGGCTTCCAGGGCGACAAAGTCACCGAAGTGACCGAGCGTTTTTCCGGTGGCGAAAAGGCGCGGCTGGTACTGGCGCTGATCGTCTGGCAGCGCCCTAACCTGCTGCTGCTCGATGAACCGACCAACCACCTGGATCTGGATATGCGTCAGGCGCTGACCGAAGCGCTGATCGATTTCGAAGGCGCACTGGTGGTGGTTTCGCACGATCGCCACCTGCTGCGCTCCACCACGGACGATCTGTATCTGGTACACGATGGCCAGGTGGAGCAATTCGCCGGGGATTTGGACGATTACCAGCAGTGGCTGAGTGATTTGCAAAAGCAGCAGGCCCAGCAGGATGCCGCGCCTAAACAAGATAACGGCAACAGCGCGCAGGCGCGTAAAGACCAAAAGCGCCGTGAAGCCGAATTCCGCACGCAAACCCAGCCGCTGCGCAAGCAGATCGCCAAGCTGGAACAGCAAATGGAAAAATTGGGCGCCGAATTGGCGGCGGTGGAAGAACAACTGGCAGACTCGGCGCTGTATGACATCAGCCGTAAAGCCGATCTAACCGAATGCCTGCAAAAGCAGAGCCAGGCTAAATCCGCGTTGGAAGAGACCGAAATGACCTGGCTGGACGCACAAGAACAGCTAGAGAGTCTGACTCAGCTATTTGAATCAGAGAGTTAGTCATCCCTTTATGAAATAAAATGCCACAGAACGCGGGAGTTCACCTTGCAGAGCAGGGTGAACGGGTTATTTAAAGTTGAGTAGGCCAAATAACCCGGAAAATACGCTTAAATCTCTCTCGCAATATACCCACATCAGACTTCAACTCGCCTATGTACTGGTTTTGATGCAATTCATATTATTTAATATATATTTTTTGATACTCAATTTTTTTGAATATCATGCTCAATCTTATGGCTGGTGTTCTCATTGAAAATAGTCTAAAAACACATTTTCACTCACCTCCAGGTAAATAAAATAATGCAATTAACGAAAGTAATATTTCTTGCTGCCATTGTCGCCTCAAGCTCTTTTAATTTATACGCCCAAGAAAATAAGGGAAATGTTGATTTATCAAAATTCAGATTTAGTTACGCAGAAATGCAACAGATTGCCAACCCTACATTACTGTCGCACCGTATTTTCTATGAGAAAGCCTCTGTAGGTCCAGATGCTGCCTGGTTCGATGCGGTTAAACAAGGCCATTTAGCCACGGTTAAAAAGATGGTCGCTGCGGGGCAAAATCTTGAAGCCAAAGATGAAGCCTCCTTGGGGCAAACCGCATTAGGCTGGGCCGCGTTCATCGGTTATTTCGATATCGTTCAATATCTGACGGAACAAGGGGCTGATATTCGCGCCACCGATAGAGCCGATGTTTACAATACGGTTAAATCTGCCGTTATGGGTAACAATGTAGAGGTAGTTAAATATCTGCATGAGCGTTTAAAGAACGAAGTAAACTGGGATGCTAAAGAGCAAGACGGTGAAACATTATTTATGGTCGCCGCTGTGGATGGGAGACTCGACACCGTCAAATACATTCTGCAATTTAGCCCTGATTTAAATGTCGTCGCGGTAAACGAGAATCCTAAAATTAACGCCAGCCCTCTCAGCGGTGCCTGCGAACACGGCTTTACCGATGTAGCAAACCTGTTGATAGAAAAAGGGGCGATCAACCATAAAACGGGTAAATCAAGCTGCAACTAATGTATTCATATCATTGACCCACCGAGCGGCAACAGGCGCACGCAAAGTGCGCCTGTACCGTTATCCTCAAGCCCGATAAAACGGCTTATCCCCCAAGATGGTCGCACGGTGCATAATGCGCCGCTGCGGCAGATAATCCGCGTTGGCGTAATGCTGCGTCACGCGGTTATCCCAAATCGCAATGTCATTGGCCTGCCAGCGCCAGCGCACCTGGAATTCCGGCTTGGTGATATGTGCAAACAGGAAATTCAATAACGCGTCACTCTCTTTTGCGGCCAAACCGACAATGCGCGTAGTGAACCCTTCATTGACGAACAACGCCTGCTTATCCGTGACCGGATGGGTGCGGATCACCGGGTGCCGCAGCGGCGGGTTATTCTGCACCGCCAACTGCCAGCGTTGATGCTCTTCTTCGCTACCACGATGCTTGTACTCCGGGAATGACTTGGTGAAATCATGTTCCGCCTGCAAACCGGCCAGCAACTGCTTAACCGGCTCGGACAGCGCCTCATAAGCGGCAATACCGCTGGCCCACAGGGTATCACCACCGGTCGTCGGTAATTGTTTAGCGGCTAAAATCGCCCCCAGCGGCGGGTTGGCAATAAAGGTCACATCGGTATGCCAGTTATCGTTGTCAGGGGGATTATCGTCATGAGTATCCAGCACGATAATTTCTTCTACATCGACAGCATGCGGATAAACCGGGTGAATATGCAGATCGCCAAAGCGAGCGGCCAGCCCGCGCTGTTGTAACGGCGTAATCGGCTGGTTACGCAAGAACAACACCTGATGCTTCAATAACGCATGGTAAAGCTGCTCAAACTGGCCATCGCCCAACGGCCGCGCCAGGTTAACGTTTTCCACCAACGCGCCGATATACGGCCCCAAAGGGGTGATCGCCAGACGTTCGTTCATTGTTGTACTCCATACCACGGAGTTAAGCGGCGCTGCAACGCGCGTAGCCCTAACTCCAGACCAAATGCGATTATCGCAATCACGCTGATACCGGCGACCACCACGTCGGTCGCCAGAAACTCACCGGCGGATTGCACCATAAATCCTAAGCCGCGCGTGGCGGCAATCAACTCAGCAGCCACCAGCGTTGACCAGCCAACACCCAGCCCAATGCGGATACCGGTGAGAATTTCTGGCAGCGCACTTGGCAGCACCACAAAGCGCAGCACCTGCCAATGGCTGGCCCCCAGCGCCTGCGCGGCGCGAATGCGTACCTGTTCTACGCTGCGCACCCCCGCCACGGCGGAAAGCGCCACCGGGGCAAAAATAGCCAAATAAATCAGCAGGATTTTTGAAGTTTCACCGATGCCGAACCAGATCACCATCAATGGCAAATAGGCCAACGGCGGCACCGGGCGATAAATCTCAATCAACGGATCGAGGATGGCACGCACCTTCTCGTTCAGCCCCATCGCGATACCAACCGGAATACCGATCATCACCGCCGCCAGCAGCGCCACCAGAATGCGCCCCAGGCTGGCCGCCAAATGCTGCCATAAGGTGGCACCCATAAAGCCCTGCGGGCTGGCGATGATCATCAGCTGATGTAATACCTGCTGCGGTGCAGGCAGGAACAACGGGCTGATAAGCTGCAAAGCGGTAACTGCCCACCACAACAGCAGGATCCCCAGCAATGTAGCAACACTCAGCCAAAGATTACCTGGCCAGTTAAGGTAAAATCGCCGCAAAATTAACGGTTTTACCGTGGTTTTCAGGGTTGAATGCAGGCTCATAGCAATGCCTCACGTTGCTGGAAGACTTTGCCCAGCACATATTCACGTTGGGCGATAAATTCAGGGTCGGATTTGATCGCACGGCACGCTTCACCGGCGGCATAACGTTGACCAAAGTTCAGCGTCAACCGCTCCATCACCTGCCCCGGTCCCGGTGAAAGCAGCAAGAGTTCGCTGGCGAGAAACACTGCCTCTTCAATATCATGCGTAATCAGCAACACCTGTTTGCCAGTATCGCGCCAGATCGTCAGCAACAGTTCCTGCATCTGTTCGCGAGTGAAAGCATCCAGCGCGCCGAAGGGTTCGTCCAGCAACAGCAGGCGCGGATCGGCCGCCAGCGCACGCGCAATGCCCACGCGCTGGCGCATACCGCCGGACAGCTGCCAGATAAAATGTTGTCCGTAACCCGCCAGCCCAACGCGTTGCAGCATCTGCTGCGCAACCTGATGGCGCTCCGCTTTGCCCACCCCGGCCAGTTGCAGGCCGAATGCCACGTTATCCACCACGTTGCACCACGGCAGTAATCCCTCATGCTGGAACACCACGCCGCGCTCAGCCCCTGGCCCCTGCACCGGAACGCCATCCAGCGTAATGCTGCCTGCGGAAGGCGCGATAAACCCGGCCAAAAGATTCAACAACGTGGTTTTGCCGCAGCCCGAAGGCCCAAGAACCACCACCAGTTGCCCGGCAGCAATCTGGAACGAGACATCATGCAGCGCTGGCCGCCCTTGGTACTCGGCTGAAAGGTGGCTGACGTTTAGCATCTGGGCCCCTTACGACTGCGGCGCAGCCTGTAGTTGTTTAACAAAGCGATCGGTCACGTAAGCGCTGTAATCGCTGTCAACCTGCGGGATTTTGCCTTGCAGCTTAAGAAACTCGGCGGTATCGCGAATGGCTTTATTCACCGGTTGCCCAAGCTGAGTAATTTGATCCGCAACCGGCAGATAGCGGTTACCTTTCACCAGTATCGGCACCTGATCCTCCGCTACTCCGCTCAAGCGAGCCAACGTACTGAGATGATGTTTATCCTGTAGCCACTGTTCCGGTTGTGCCAGATAGGCTTTTTGCGCCTTGAGCGCACTGGCGGCAAAGGCGGTGACAACTTCTGGATGTTGTTTGGCGAAATCTTTGCGCACTACCCACACATCCAGCGTCGGCGCGCCCCATTCACCCACCTGCTCAGAATCAGCCAGCACTTTGCCCTGCTTGGCGAGTTCATTCACCACCGGTGCCCAAACGTAAGCACCATCGATATCACCGCGTTGCCAGGCGGCAGCAATCGCCGGGGGTTGCAGGTTAAGGATCTGCACCTGTTCCGGTTTGATACCCCAATGTTTCAAGGAAGCCAACAGGCTGTAATGGGTGGTGGAAATGAAGGGTACTGCGATGCGTTTGCCGATCAGATCCTGGGGGGATTTGATCTCCTTTTTCACCACCAAGGCTTCGGAGCTACCGAGTTGCGAGGCGATCAGGAATACTTCAATCGGGAGTTTCTGGCTGGCGGCAACCGCCAATGGGCTGGAGCCGATATTGCCGATCTGCACGTCGCCGGAGGCCAACGCACGCAGCACGCCGGAGCCGCTGTCAAACTTGCGCCAATCAACGGTCGCACCAGACTGCTTGGCGAAACTGTTTTCCGCCTGCGCCACTTTGGCCGGTTCGGCGGAAGTCTGGTATGCCACGGTCACATCCACCGCTTGAGCACTGGCCGCACCAAGCGATAAAACCAGCAGCGCCACGCTGCGTAATGAAAAGAGTTTGCCCGCCATATTTCCGCTCCGTTGATAAACTGCTGTTCAGTGGCTGACAGTTTTATCCGAGCAGTAACAAGCAACAAAGGAATAAAAAAATATTCTTTATTTCTTATGGGAATATAAATGCGGGCTATAACACCATCAGAGGCTGATTTCTCCCCGCAGGAAAATACGCGCATAGCCACCCAGCATTGTACGTTCCTCTTTCAACTCGCAGAACAGCTCGCCGCCGCGCGATGAGATCTGTTTGGCGTGTAGCACATGGCGGCCAAGACGCGCGGTCCAGTAAGGCATCAGCGTGCAATGGGCGGAGCCGGTGACCGGGTCTTCGCTGCGATCCAGCGAGAAATAGCGCGAGACAAAATCCACCTCATCGCCCGGCGCAGTGACAATCACGCCACGGCCAAGCTGAGCGATCAGCGCCGGAATATCCGGCTGTAACGCCCGCACCTGTGATTCATTCTCCAGCACCACCAACAGCGCGGTGGCCTGCCACACTTCCAGCGGTTGAGCGCCCAGCAACGCTGCCAGTTGCGCAGGTTCAGCCACCTTCTGCGGCGACCGGGATGGGAAATTCAGAATCAAACGTTCGTGATCCTCAGCATCCCTTGTGACATGCAGTTCGCCGCTGGCAGAGCGAAAGCGAATATCACGCAATGCCGGATTCACCACGCTTAACAGCACATGCGCCGTTGCCAACGTGGCATGCCCGCACAGATCCACCTCTCGCGTGGGGGTGAACCAGCGGATCCCATGCATATCGCCATCTTCCCAAACAAAGCTGGTTTCCGGCAGGTACAGCTCATTGGCAATGGCCTGCATCTGTGCGGTTTCTAGCGGGTGTTTCAGCAGGCAAACGCCTGCCGGGTTGCCGCGCAGGCCTGCGCCGATAAACGCATCAACATGGAAATAATTTTCGCTCATCCCTCTTCCTCAGTGCCAGATCAGTAACACACAGGCTGCGGTTAACAACCCCATGGAAACGTTAAAAATAATCCAGGCCTTCTTACTGCGCAGCAGGCGGCCAATCACCGTACCGAAACCCAGCCAAATCACCCCGGCAATCATATTCACCACAAACAGACCAAAAGCGATCGCCAAGATGGAATGATTGTATTTTTCCCCTTCCAGGCTGAAGCTCGCCACCGCTCCCAAGCCCATCAACCAGGCTTTCGGGTTGAGGAACTGCAACAGCCAGCCCTGATACAAACGAATCGGCTTGGGCGGTGCCACATCGGTTTCCAGTTTTTCATAAGCGGCGGTGGCGACTTTCCACGCCAGCCACAGCAGATACAGGCTACCGAGGATCTTCAAAATCAGGTGCAACGAAGGATAAATCAGGATCAGACCACCCACGCCAAACGCCACTAACAGCATGATACTTTGCATGCCAAGCATGATGCCGATCATCAGCCACAACGAACGCATAAAGCCGAAATTGGCCCCGGAAGTGGTGAGCAGCATGTTGTTTGGGCCAGGTGTAATTGCGGCAACCCACAGGAAGCCTAACATCGAAAGAAATAAACTCAGTTCCATGAAGCGGGTGCTCCTCACCCAAATGATTTTTTGCAGTATTATTGTTAATACATGACATTGAAGCTAACAGTGCGGTATTGATCACACAATAGCCGCCAACAAGATTTTTATTCAACTATGCATGAATCCTTTCGCCCTTTGACCGGGGCCAGTAATCCACATCTGCAAACCCTGCTGCCACGGCTGGTACGTCGCCATGTGTTGCTAAAGCCCCACTGGCAACGGCTGGAGTTGCCCGACGGCGATTTTGTCGATCTCGCCTGGAGCGAAGATCCGCAGCTCGCCCGCGAAAAACCGCGCGTGGTGCTGTTCCACGGATTGGAGGGGAATTTCTACAGCCCGTACGCACACGGCCTGCTCAACGCCTGGCGCGAGAAAGGCTGGCTGGGCGTGGTGATGCATTTTCGTGGTTGCAGCGGCGTGCCCAACCGCAAGCACCGCATCTATCATTCCGGCGAAACCGAAGATGCCCGCTTCTTTCTGCGCTGGCTGCGTAGCAGCTTTGGCGAAGTGCCCACGGCGGCGGTGGGTATTTCTCTTGGCGGTAATATGCTGGCGTACTATCTGGCGCAGCAAGGCAATGACAGTCTGCTGCAAGCGGCGGTAGTGGTATCGGCCCCGCTGATGCTGGAGCCCTGTTCCCTGCGCATGGAACAAGGTTTTTCGCGCGTTTATCAACACTATTTGCTGGGCCAGTTGAAGCAGAACGCCATGCGCAAGCTGCTGTATTACCCCGGTACCTTGCCGCTGAATCTGCCGCAGTTGAACAACCTGCGCCGCATCCGTGAGTTTGACGAGGTGATTACCTCGCGCTTGCACGGCTTCGACGGCGCGATCGATTATTATCGCCGTTGCAGCGCCCTGCCCCTGCTGCCGCAGATCACCACACCCCTGCTGATCATCCACGCCAAGGACGATCCGTTCATGACCGACGAAGTGATCCCCGATCTCACCCAGCTACCCGCCAATATCGAATATCAACTGACTGAGTGTGGCGGCCACGTCGGCTTTGTCGGCGGCACTTTGAACAAACCGCAAATGTGGCTGGAATATCGTATTCCTGCCTGGCTTTCCCCTTTTCTGGAATCAACAACGTGATTATCCCTTGGCAAGAACTGGAACCAGCAACCCTGAGCAGCCTGATCGAATCCTTCGTGCTGCGCGAAGGCACCGACTACGGCGAGCACGAACGATCGCTGGAACAGAAGGTGGATGACGTGCGCCGCCAGTTGAAAAGCGGTGAGATCGTGCTGGTGTGGTCGGAGCTGCACGAAACCATCAATATCATGCCGCGCGGGCAGATCCGCGCGGGGCAGGAAGAGATGTAGTCGCCATTCTGCCGACACGGTTCTTCGCTATCTTGAAAGGCAGCGGGTCACGGCGACAATCTCTAAGCGATCGCCTACTTTGCTTTGCTCTTTTGGCGACGGATTGCCGTCAAGAGTAAACGTCGGAACTTCGGACATTCAAGATGTGACGGTGCCGGGCAGTCGGCAACATGACGCAGAGCGTTTTTCAAGACCGTGAGATTGTCGATCTGGCGTTCTAACTCGTCTGCTTTGAGATGCAGGCTGGCGCGCGGTAGTTCCGGCAGGCCGTCTTTGCCAAACATGCCAGAAATCTCAACCAGTGAGAAACCTGCGGACTTACCGAGCGCCACCAATGAGAGCCGCAGCAGAACGTCCGCCTCAAACTGCCGCCGCAACCCATGCCGCCCAACGGATGCGATCAATCCTATTTCTTCGTAATAGCGCAATGTCGAAGGCGATACGCCGGATTGTTGCACTACCTCGCCGATATCCAGAATTTTCATGCTTGACCTCAAGTTGACTTGAGTTTGTAAGATGCATCAACACACAAACTCTTGCAATAGGAATACAGAGCATGAAACAAGATCCGGCCCATCTCAAAACAGCCGTCTGGCGAGATCCAAGAGCCATCGCTCTTTTGATGGCGGCGAGTTTGACCGTGATGGCGAATGCAACGATCAGCCCCGCGCTGGCGGGGCTTGAGGCCGCCTTTTCCGACACCCCAAACGCGGGCATACTGACGCGCCTGCTAGTGCCAGCCCCTTCCTTAAGCGTGGTTCTCTGCGCTCCGCTTGCGGGTATTTTCTCTGACCGTTTTGGGCGACGCTGGATGCTGCTGGTCGGCGTGATCCTGTTCATCATCACAGGCAGTGCCGGTCTCTATCTTCCCAGCCTGCCTGCAATTTTTGCCAGCCGCCTGGCGCTGGGTGTTGCCGTGGCGATCATCATGACAGCGGGAACGGCCCTGATCGGTGACTACTTCACCGGCGACCAACGCAGCGATTTTGTGGGGCTACAGGTATCGGCACGAAATTTCGGCGGTTTTCTGTTTATCTCTCTGGCGGGATACGTGGCAGCCATCTCACCCCGGCTCCCCTTCGCGATCTATGGCCTGCCGGCCCTTTTCCTGCCACTGATGTGGGTGGCCATTACCGAGCCAGCCAAACCCGCCCCACGTGCCAAAATATCCGGGGATAACGGAGCTCCCGCATGGAAACTCCTCACTGTAGCTTTAGCGTGCTTGCAAATGATGACAAACATGATCTTCTTCGTTATGCCGACGCAGTTGCCCTTTTTCTTCAATGCACAAGGTGGCAACAGCGCCGTGATGACCGGTTCGGCTCTGGGCGTATTAACGCTAACGGGTGGCTGTACAGCCTTGCTCTATGCCCGGATGAAACGTGCGATCGGCTTTTTTGGCAATTACACCTTGGGTTATGCCATGATGGCCCTTGGGTTTACGCTCATCGGCACGGGGAGAAATCCCTGGATCATCTTTGCTGGCGCAGCGGCAATCGGTGCAGGTTATGCCACGGTTTCGCCGAATTTCGTCGCCATTGCGCTCAGCCTGGTGCCAGAACGGCGCAGGGGCTTCGCTGGGGGAATCTTGACCACATCAATATTTCTTGGTCAGTTCCTTTCCCCTTTGTGCAGCACTCCGTTGATTTCCGCATTCGGATATGATGCAACATTTTCTAACCTCTCACTGCTGCTTGGTGCGATGGCGGTGGTTACGGGTATCGCCGGGGGCCGCAAATTCCTGCGCCTCTCCATTTGAAATTAGACTTAATGGCAAACTGGGTATCTGCAACGTCAAGAAATAGAGGTATATTTCGTCGAGGACGAATCGAAGCCTTCTACCCTCGCACACTTAATGGAGTTTTCCACTTATGTCTGCCAAACATCCCGTCATTGCGGTGACCGGCTCCAGCGGTGCCGGTACCACTACCACCAGCCTGGCGTTTCGCAAGATTTTCCAGCAGTTGAATATTCGCGCCGCCCAGTTGGAAGGGGACAGTTTTCATAACTACACCCGGCCGGAAATGGATGCGGCCATCCGTAAGGCGCGCGATCTTGGCCGCCATATCAGCTATTTTGGCCCAGAAGCCAATAACTTCGGCCTGCTGGAACAAAGCTTTATCCAGTACGGCGAAAATGGCACCGGTCGTTCGCGCAAATATCTGCACACCTACGATGAAGCCGTACCCTACGATCAGGTGCCAGGCACCTTCACGCCGTGGGAGCCGCTGCCAGCCCCTACCGATGTGTTGTTCTACGAAGGGCTGCACGGCGGCGTAGTCGCCGATAAGGTCGACGTGGCCAAGCATGTCGATCTGCTGGTGGGTGTGGTGCCGATCGTCAACCTGGAGTGGATCCAGAAATTGGTCCGCGATACCGGCGAGCGTGGCCATTCCCGCGAAGCGGTGATGGATTCCGTCGTGCGTTCAATGGAGGATTACATCAGCTACATCACACCACAGTTCTCGCGCACCCATATCAACTTCCAGCGGGTACCGACGGTCGATACATCCAATCCATTTGCCGCCAAAGCCATCCCCTCGCTGGATGAAAGCTTTGTGGTGATCCACTTCCGCGGTCTGGATCAGATTGATTACCCTTATCTGCTGGCCATGCTGCAAGGCTCTTTTATCTCGCACATCAATACGCTGGTGGTGCCGGGCGGCAAAATGGGGCTGGCGATGGAGCTGATCATGGCACCGTTGGTGCAACGGCTGCTCGAAGGCAAAAAAATCGAATAACTCTTTTGGGCGCGGCCAATCACCGCGCTTAACCCTCTGTCATCCTGCACCAGCCACTCCCTCACAAACGACAAAAAATCATTAATGAATGATTTCTCATCGCCGATATTCCTTCTGCGGGCAAGGTGAAATTATCGTTTTAAGCGATTAAGGAGAGGCACAAATGCGCCAATTACCAAAGTTGCAGCAGCTAAAAGCCTTTCAGCAAGTGATACGCTGCGGCAGTATTCGTGGCGCTGCGCGCGCCTTGGCACAGTCTCAACCGGCGGTCAGCCGCTCTATCCAAGAACTGGAACAGACGCTGAAAACCCAGTTGATCGTGCGCAGCAGCAAGGGGATGACGTTGACCGAAACCGGCCACACTTTTGCTGTACGAATGCAATTAGTGATTGAGGAATTACAGCGCGCCACCGAGGAGATCCAACAGTTGCACCAGCATTCGCAGGGCAGCGTGGCGATAGGCTGCTCCTCGCTACTGGCCGTGACGGTACTCCCAGAACTGGTCGATCTCTTCAAGGCTTCCGCCCCGCAGGCCAATCTGCTGATCCGTGAAGCACAGCTCTCCACTCTGTTGCCAGCCTTGCACACAGGCCAACTGGATTTTGCCATCGGCACGGTGACCCCAGACATGCCGCTGCAACATTTAATCTGCACCCCACTGTTCACAGCCCCGTTTTGCATTATTGCGCGCCGCGGGCATCCTCTGGCACAGGCGACATCACTGGATGAACTGTACGGAGCCAAATGGCTGCTGCCAGAAACCGACATGGGTTATTATCAACAGCTGCAATCGGTACTCGGCAGCTTTTATCAGCAATTGACCAATAGGCCCATTCGTTCGGATTCGGCGGTATGCGGATTGAATATGGTGTTGGAGGCAGACTATCTGACCATTGTCGCGCGGGCGATGAACACGCCTTTCCATTTGCAGCAAAAACTGGTGACGTTGCCGATCGACAGCCTGCCGCAGGCGCAGTACTGCGTGCTGTACTCACAAAAATCGCCGCTAACCATCACGGCGCGGCGATTTTTGCATTTATTGAGCAACCACTGCCACAGTTACCTCTGGTAGCTTCAGGCAACGTCGCAGATTTCAAAGCTGTGGGTCACGCTGGCGGCCTTGCTCAGCATCAGCGAGACCGAGCAATACTTCTCGGCAGAGAGGTTAACCGCACGCTCAACAATCTTGTCGGTCAGCCCTTTGCCGGTGACGATAAAATGCAGGTTGATATGGGTAAACAGACGCGGTGCTTCTTCACGGCGCTCCGAGGTCAGTTTTACCTCACAGTCACGAACATCGTTACGGCCTTTTTGCAGGATGGCGACGACATCAATGGCGCTACAGCCGCCAACCGACATCAAGACCATTTCCATCGGGCTTGGCGCTTTATCGCCCGCGTTACCGTCCATTAATACCTGATGGCCGGACGCAGACTCACCCAAGAATGTCAGTCCTTCTACCCACTTAACTCTTGCCTGCATTTTGTACACTCCCGTTAATTTCTCAAAATCAGGGTACGCTTTCGCATAGAAACTGGCAACGGAACCTGATGCTAATCATGCTGAAGCGAGACAACACAAGACACCCGCTTCACTCTGTGCTACAAACAGAGCCGCAAGAACTCTTTCCAGGTCACCGATTTCAGGGAAATGTCCGAGGAAAGGACCCTATATTGGTATGTTAACAGAATGTAGCTTGCAGCACTTGGCGCAAGTTAATATGCTAAGGCACAAGCGTATTTCTATAACATGCCTCAAAACCTGTTGATAGCCACTCTATAAAACACCGGGCTATAAGCACGTTTTACAGGGAACTCTGACCCCTGTGATACAAGGCAGCGATAACAACAGAGGATAACAGCGAATGGTTCTCGGCAAACCGCAAACAGACCCGACTCTTGAATGGTTCCTGTCTCATTGCCATATCCACAAATATCCATCAAAGAGTACGCTGATTCACCAAGGTGAAAAGGCCGAAACGCTCTACTACATCGTGAAAGGCTCCGTGGCGGTGCTGATCAAGGATGAAGAAGGCAAAGAGATGATTCTGTCCTACCTTAACCAGGGGGATTTCATCGGCGAGCTTGGATTATTTGAAGAAGGCCAGGAGCGCAGTGCCTGGGTTAGAGCGAAAACAGCCTGTGAAGTGGCTGAAATTTCCTATAAGAAATTCCGCCAGTTGATTCAGGTTAATCCGGATATCCTGATGCGCCTGTCTGCGCAGATGGCAAACCGCCTGCAAATCACCTCAGAGAAAGTGGGTAACCTCGCCTTCCTTGACGTTACCGGCCGCATTGCACAAACCCTGCTGAACCTGGCGAAACAACCCGACGCCATGACTCACCCGGATGGCATGCAAATCAAGATTACCCGCCAGGAAATTGGTCAAATCGTCGGTTGCTCACGTGAAACCGTCGGTCGTATTCTGAAAATGCTTGAAGATCAAAACCTGATTTCTGCCCACGGCAAAACTATTGTCGTTTACGGCACGCGTTAATTATTGAAGAAACGGCGTAGCGATACGCCGTTTTTTTTAACTCCCCCCATTCATCATGTGGCGGCGCCTGATCTACCACCCGGAAGTCAACTATGCACTGCGGCAAACGCTGGTGCTGTGCCTGCCGGTGGTTTTCTTCCTGCTGATGGGCAACCTGCAACTCGGCCTGCTGTTCTCTCTGGTACCTGCCTGCTGCAACATCGCCGGGTTGGATACGCCGCACAAACGCTTTTTCAAACGTCTGGCCGTTGGCGGCTCCCTGTTTGCTCTCAGCAGTTTGCTGCTGCAACAGGCGCTGCTGTGGCATATCCCGTTACCCTTACTGATGCTGGCAATGGCGCTGTTGCTGGGCGTCAGCGGTGAAATCAGCCCGCTGCACGCACGTCTGCTGCCCGCCGCGCTGGTCGCCGCCATCTTTTCTCTCAGCATGGCCGGACACGTGCCGATCTGGCATGCGCCGCTGCTGTATCTGGTCGGCACCGCCTGGTACGGGCTGTTCACCTGGTTCTGGTTCAAACTGTGGAAAGAGCAACCGATGCGCGAATCCCTGAGCCAGCTCTATATCCAGTTGGCAGACTATTTCGAAGCCAAATATTCGCTGCTGACCCAGCACATCGATCCAGAAACTGCACTGCCGCCGCTGCTGCAACGCCAGCAAAAAGTGATGGATCTGATCAGCCTGTTATATCAGCAGTTGAACTTTCTGCCCCATGCCAATAATCAGGAGCAAAAACGCCTGCAACGCACTTTTCAGGTGGCACTCGATCTGCAAGAACACATTACCGTCAGCCTGCATCAGCCAGAAGAAGTGCAAAAACTGGTGGAACAGAGCCAGGCCGAAGCGATTATCCGCCGCAACGCTCAGGTAATTGCCGGGCGTTTGCGCATCGTGGCCAACGATATTCTCTATCACCGGCGTTCAGCGCGTTTCAGTATGAAGAATGAGCTGGCGGCGCTGGAAAAGGTGGCCACGCAGCATGCCGAAAACCCGGTGGGACAGTTCTGTTTTTACCACTTCAGCCGCATCGCCCGCCTGTTACGCAGCCAGCGTCCACTGTATCAGCGCGATCTGATGGCCAACCAGGCGCGATTACCGTTCTGGCCCGCGGTGGTGAGCTATCTGTCGTTGAAGTCCAACGCCCTGCGCAATGCCGCCCGGCTGGGCATCATACTGGCGGTGGGCAGCAGCCTGGGTATGATTTTCAACCTGCCGAAGCCCTATTGGATCCTGCTAACCATTATGCTGGTCAGCCAGAACGGCTATAACGCCACGCGCGTCAGGATCCAACATCGTGCCCTCGGCACGCTGGCCGGGTTAGCGATCGCCGCCGGGCTCTTACAACTGCAACTGCCGGAGCACCTGACGCTGAGCATCATGCTGGCGATCACGCTGGCTGCCTACCTGATATTACGCAAAAACTATGGGCTGGCGGTGATGGGGTTTACCGTCACCGCGGTGTATACCCTGCAATTGTTGGCGCTTAACGGCACCCATTTTCTGGTACCGCGCCTGCTCGATACGCTGATTGGCTGCGTGCTGGTGTTTGGCGGGAGTATCTGGCTGTGGCCGCAATGGCAGAGCGGTCTGCTGCGTAAGAACGCCCATCAGGCGCTGGAGCAGGATCAAACGGCATTACGCCTGCTGCTGCAAGAACAGGAGGCGGATCCTGCTACGCTGGCCTACGCGCGGATGCAGGTCAATCAGGCGCACAATGCGCTGTTCACCTCGCTCAATCAGGCGATGCAGGAACCAGGGTTTGAGTCGGATTATCTGGCGGATATGCGCTTATGGATCACGCACAGCCAGTTTATTGTTGAACACCTGAATGCGCTGACCATTCTGGCGCGCGAGCACGACACCTTGACGCCAGAGATGGCGAAAGAGTATCTGCAAAGTTGCGAAATTGCCCTGCAAAGCTGCCAACAAAGGCTGGAGTATGATGGCCCAAGCACCAGCAAGATCGTTATGCAGCCCCCAACGCTGCATAACGATCGACCGCCAAGCGAGATGGAACGCCACCTGCTGCGTATTCTTTCGCACCTGAGCGTGATGCACACCATTTCGTCGCTGGCCTGGCGCCAGCGCCCACATCACGGTATCTGGCTGAAACGGAAACTGCGGGAAAGCTGATGTTGCAGGGGCCAACACCCCTGCAAATGGCTTAAGCGTTAATCACATCCTGCACTGCCAGTTCGAAGCGCGCCATACCTTCATCGATATCTTTCAGTTCCACCACCAGCGAAGGCGCAAAGCGAATCACGTTTGGCCCGGCGTTGAGGATCATCAAACCCCGAGCCGCCGCAGCGGTCAGGAAGTCCCGCGCCTTGCCGTGATATTCCGGCGTCAACTCCGCGCCGATCAGCAGGCCCATGCCGCGAATGTCGCTGAAAACGCAGTATTTCTCACCGATTTTCTGCAATGCCTTCACATATAAATCATGACGCAGCTCAATACCGCTCAATACTTCCGGCGTATTGATCACGTCCAGCGCCGCTTCTGCCACCGCGCAGGCCAGCGGGTTGCCACCATAGGTGGTGCCGTGAGTGCCCACATGCATCACCGAAGCGATCTCTTCCGTGGTCAGCATCGCGCTCACCGGGAAGCCGCCGCCCAGCGCTTTAGCGGTGGTGAGGATGTCCGGCGTAATACCGTAGTGCATATAGGTAAACAGCTTACCAGTGCGGCCCATACCGCTTTGCACCTCATCAAACACCAGTAGCGCCTGATGTTTGTCGCACAGTTCACGCACCCCTTGCAGGAAAGCCGCATCCGCTGAAGTAATCCCGCCCTCGCCTTGGATCGGCTCCATCACCACGGCGCAGGTGTGATCGTCCATCACCGCTTTCACCGCCGCCAGATCGTTGAACGGCACATGTACAATATCAGCCGGTTTCGGCCCGAAACCGTCGGAATACTTAGCCTGACCGCCAACGGAAACCGTGAACAGCGTGCGGCCATGGAAGGCGTTATTGAACGCAATAATCTTGGTTTTGTAAGGGCTGTGGCGGCTGATGGCATAATGACGCGCCAGCTTGAATGCGGCTTCGTTAGCCTCCGCCCCCGAGTTGGCAAAGAACACGCGGTCGGCAAACGTGGCGTTGATCAGCTTGGTTGCCAGGCGCAGCGCAGGCTCATTGGTAAAGACGTTGCTGGTATGCCACAGGGTTTCACCCTGCTGTTTCAACGCGGCGACCAACGCAGGATGGCAGTGCCCCAGCGCGGTTACGGCAATGCCGCCAGAGAAGTCGATATATTCTTTTCCCTGCTGATCCCATACCCGGCTGCCCTTGCCCTTCACCGGCACGAATTGAGCCGGTGCATAAATAGGTAGGATAACCTGATCAAAGGTGCTGCGGTCGACTGCGATTTTTTCGCTCATTATGGGCTCCATCCTGAAATTGGCTCAGTGTTATTGTTGCAAACAATTGAAAATATAATCACAAAATATGCATAAAAAACCAATCAAGGGCAAACCAAAATCACCAATAGCAGCAAAAAAATCCTAACCTGCTAACTTTTAAGGAAATTATCCAGCAGTTGATGACCTTGTTCGCTCAGGATGCTTTCTGGGTGGAATTGTACCCCTTCCAGCGCCAGCGTCCGGTGGCGAATGCCCATAATCTCATCCCGCTCACCGTTGCGTTCGCTCCAGGCGGTCACCTCAAAACAGTTTGGCAAGGTCGCGGCGTCCAGCACTAACGAATGGTAACGAGTGACGGTTAGCGGGTTATTCAGGCCGCTAAATACGCCCTGATGATTATGGCGAATGGCGGAGGTTTTGCCGTGCATCACCTCACGGGCACGAACCACATCGGCACCCAATGCCTGACCAATCGCCTGATGCCCAAGGCAAACTCCGAGGATCGGCAGTTTGCCAGCAAAATGACGGATCGCCGCCAGCGAAATACCCGCCTCGTTCGGCGTGCAGGGGCCAGGGGAGATCACTAAACGCTGCGGAGCCAGCCGCTCAATATCGGCCAGTTGCAGCTCATCATTGCGCTTTACCAGCACTTCTGCACCCAGTTCGCAGAAGTACTGATAAAGGTTATAGGTAAAAGAGTCGTAGTTATCGATCAGCAGCAGCATGTTTAAATTAACTTAGTGATTAAAAAAACCGTATCAAATATAACGCTTGAACCTATAACTCAGGCCTTAGCGGAGTTTAGCGAACCTTCTTTGCCACGCCCATAGCTGCGCTCGAACTATCTAACGATAGTTGCTTAAAAAGCAGGCCCGTCTTACAGACTTGACGCACTTTGAATCGGCTAAAAAAGGGAGTAAGCTAGCACTAAGTGCTATAGTTAAGGTAACAGGATGTCAGCCTGATGCGCGTATTTAAAACCAAATGGTTTGCCAAAACGGCCAAATCTCATGGCATCAAAGATAGGGAATTATGTCAGGCAATTGATGCATTGTTAGAAGGAAAGGCCGACGACCTAGGGGGCGGGGTATACAAAAAACGCCTGAGTGAGAACCGTGATAGAGCCGTAATATTAGCCAAAGGTGGTATACATTGGTTTTACACATTCCTGTATGCCAAACAGGATATGGCGAACATTGACGATCGCGAACTGGCCGCATTTCGCGAATTGGCAAAGCACTACGCTGCTCTTGCAGATGAAAAGATTACGGCATTAATTAAGAGTAAAGAACTGGTGGAGATTTGCCATGACCACAAAAAATAAATTCAAAAGTCCTGCATTTGAAGCCATCCATAGCGCGGCTTCCGGATTATTCAGCGTTGATGCCATCCCGCAGGAAACAATGCGTAGCTTCGATCAAGCCTGCATCAGTAGCGTTAATGAGCTGCAACCAATTGAAATTAAGGCACTACGTGAGAAGTTGAATGTCAGCCAGCCGGTTTTCGCCCGCTATCTAAATACCAGTGTTTCAACGGTGCAGAAATGGGAAAGCGGTGTAAAACGCCCGAGTGGATTGTCACTAAAGTTGCTTACTGTAGTACAGAAGCATGGGCTTAATATATTGATTTAACGAACTTAAAACTCATAAAAATCGCTTAAATAATACGAAAACACCAAGAAACCTAACTGGCAGCCTTAATAAAGGCTGCCAGTTAATATTAATGCAGGGTCTACTTTTTGCGGCCACCCATAATCGAACCCAAGACGCCACGCAGGATCTGGCGGCCCAGATCGCGCGCCATGCTTTTGGCGGCAGTCTGGACGATACCATCGCGTTTACCCCCGCGCGGGCCAGTGGAGCCAAACAGGATGTCATTCAAGCCGCCCATCAACCCGCCACCGCTCTCCTGCCCGGCGGCAGATTGTTGCTCAGGCTGGCCCGGCTGCGGTTTGCCCATGGTGGCAAAACCTCCGGCAGAAAGCTTCTCATAGGCAGATTCACGATCCACCCCATCTTCGTAGCGCCCGTAGAGCGGCGACTTATTGATGGCGCTGTTCAGCCCTTCGGCCCCCAGCATGCCCATTTTCGATTCAGGCGCGATCACCATCGCACGCTCCACCACATTCGGCCGCCCTTTCTCATCCAGGAAGGACACCAACGCCTCCCCCACGCCTAATTCGGTAATCGCCGTTTCTGCATCAAAAGCCGGATTGGCACGCATAGTTTGTGCTGCTGCCTTCACCGCTTTCTGATCGCGCGGTGTAAAGGCTCGCAACGCGTGCTGAACGCGGTTACCTAGCTGGCCCAGCACGCTGTCTGGGATATCCAGCGGGTTCTGGGTAACAAAGTAGATCCCCACCCCTTTCGAGCGGATCAGCCGCACCACCTGCTCGATTTTGGTCAGCAGAGCCGGTGGGGCATCGTTAAACAGCAGGTGGGCCTCGTCGAAGAAAAACACCAGTTTTGGCTGTTCGGGGTCGCCCACTTCGGGTAAATGCTCAAACAGTTCAGCCAGCAGCCACAACAGGAACACCGAATAGAGTTTCGGTTGGTTAATCAACTTATCCGCCGCCAGCAGGTTGATGATGCCGCGCCCATCGCCGTCGGTTTTCATCAGATCGTTGATATCCAACATCGGTTCACCAAAAAACTGATTGGCGCCCTGCTCTTCCAGAGTCAGCAAACCACGTTGGATCGCGCCAACCGAGGCAGAAGAGATATTGCCATACTGGGTCTGGAACTGTTTGGCGTTATCCCCCACAAACTGCACCATCGCCCGCAAATCTTTCATATCCAGCAGCAGTAGCGCATTGTCGTCGGCGATTTTAAATACCAGTTGTAACACGCCGCTTTGCACATCGTTCAGATCCAGCAGGCGGCCAAGCAGCAGCGGGCCAAGATCGGAAATGGTGGCACGGATCGGGTGGCCCTTTTCGCCAAAAATATCCCACGGGATCATCGGGCAGGCCTGCGGTTGCCAGTCGGTAACGCCAATGGCCGCCAAGCGCGCCTGGAGTTTTTCGGAAGGCACACCTTCAGCCGCAATGCCTGACAGATCCCCCTTAACATCGGCCAGAAACACCGGAATACCGATGCGCGAAAACTGCTCCGCCATCTTTTGTAGCGTCACCGTTTTACCGGTTCCGGTCGCCCCGGTGATCAAGCCGTGGCGGTTGGCCAAGGCGGGTAAAATCACCAGTTCCTGTCCTGGCTTACCATCGTGCATTGCTTTGGCAATAATCCGTGCTTCGCTCATGTGCTTTTCCTTTGATCTTATGCGGCGCAAAAACACCCGTTGATGCTATTAAAGCTATAAGCATGACGAAATACCGTCAAGGCGCGTTAACCGCGCAGCCCCAACTCTTCCTTCAGCGATTTCAGGTAGCGGCGGCTGACCGGCACTGGATCGCCTACCGGCATAATCATCTCCGCCGCGCCGCTTTCTTCAAAACGGATCTCCCTGACCTGTTCGAAATTGACCAGATACTGCCGATGACAGCGCACCAGCGGCGTGCGGCTTTCCAGCGTGCGCAGCGTCAATTCGGTGAAGCACTCCATCCCATCATTGCGCACCACATACACCCCGGTGGAACGCGAACGGATCGCGATCACCTCATCAAAACGCAGTAGATAAATACGGCTATGGCCGGTACAGGGAATATATTTCAGATAGCCCGCGCTCTCTTCCAGCGCAGCAACATTCTGCGGGGTTCGACGCTGATGCAGACGCTGCAACGTCTTGTTCAGCCGTTTCGCGTCGGTCGGCTTCAGCAGATAATCGAAAGCGTGTTCCTCAAAGGCCTGCACCGCGTATTCGTCATACGCGGTCAGAAACACGATATACGGCATACGGTTGGGATCGAGCATCCCCACCATTTCCAGCCCGCTGATGCGCGGCATCTGGATATCCAAAAACACCACGTCCGGTTGCAGGCGGTGGATCTGGCTGATGGCTTCAATCGCATTGGCGCATTCGCCGATAATGGTGACGCCCTCTTCCTCTTCCAACAGATGGCGCAGGTTATCGCGGGCGGACGGCTCATCGTCAACAATCAATATGGTTAACATTATGCAGCCCTCGCCAACGGCACGCTCAGGGTAATGCAGGTAAACGCTTCCGGTTCGCAGGCCACTTGCACCCCATAACCTTCACCGTAGCGCACGCGAATGCGCCTATCCACCAGATTCATTCCCAGCCCGCTGCCACCCACCTGTTGGCGGAACAACCCGGCATTATCGGTAACCTGCAACAGCAGATTGTCCCCTTCCCGCCGCGCGCCGATATCGATCCGGCCAATCCCCAGCAGGTGCGAAGTGCCATGCTTGATGGCATTTTCCACGATCGGTTGCAGCGAAAAGGCGGGCAATCTCACTGCCAATAGCTCTTCCGGTAGCGACACGGCGATTTCCAGCCGATCGGCAAAGCGTGCTTGTTCTATCTGCAAATAGGCATTCACATGCTCAATTTCATCTGCCAGGCTCACTTCGTCATCAGAGCGCTTGAGGTTTTTGCGGAAAAAGGTGGAAAGGTACTGCACCAGTTCGCAGGCCCGTTCGCCGTCGCGGCGGATCACCGCCACCAGCGTATTCAGCGCATTAAACAGGAAGTGCGGGTTCACCTGCGCGTGCAGCAGCTTGATTTCCGACTGTGCCAACAGCTGTTTGTGCCGCTCATATTGCCCGGCCATGATTTGTGCCGACAGCAGGCTGGCGATCCCTTCCCCCAGCGTGCGATTGATGGTGCTGAACAGTTTGGTTTTCGGTTCGTACAGTTTGATAGTGCCGATCACCCGATGATTTTCACCGCGCAGCGGGATCACCAGCGTCGAACCCAGCTTGCAACTGGCGTTGATCGAACAGCAGTAAGAAAGCTCGTTACCATCGGCATACACCACCTCGTTATGATCGATGGCGCGATGGGAATGCACCGAAGAGATCGGCGTACCCGGCAAGTGGTGATCGTCGCCAATGCCGATAAAGGCCAGCAGTTTGTCGCGATCGGTGATCGCCACTGCGCCAATACCCAACTCCTGATAAATGACGCGCGCCACCTTCATGCTGTTTTCCTGATCGAACCCCTGCCGCAGGATGCCTTCGGTGCGCTCGGCAATCTTCAACGCTTTGGAGGAGAATGCGCTGGTGTATTTCTCAAACATCGCCCGCCGATCCAGCAGGATCTGCATAAACATCGCCGCACCGAGCGTATTGGCGATCAGCATCGGTAAGGCGATATATTCCACCAGCCGCAGCGCCTCTGGGAACGGCCGGGCGATCGCCAGGATGATGGCCATTTGCAGCACTTCCGTGACCAAGGTAATCCCCGCCACAAATAGCGGGTTGAACAGCAGATCGATGCGCCCACGCCGCATGGCGATACTGTGTACGATACCGCCCACCAGCCCTTCAGCCACCGTCGACACCGCGCAGGCCACATCGGTCATGCCCCCCAGCGTGTAGCGGTGCAAACCGCCGGTCAAACCGACCAGAAAGCCAACCGAAGGCCCCCCGAGCAATCCGCCCAGCACGGCACCGATCGCACGGGTATTGGCAATCGAATCCTGAATATGCAGGCCGAAATAAGTACCCATGATGCAGAATACGGAGAAAATGACGTAGCACAGTAACTTGTGTGGCAGGCGAATGGTCACCTGCGTCAGCGGAATAAACAGCGGCGTTTTGCTTAATAAATAGGCGATAACAAGATAAACACACATCTGCTGTAACAGCAGCAAAACCTGGTTAAATTCGTACATAAACAGCAGCTCATCATAACAACAAAGGCAAACAAAAGGGTCTGGTTATGGGCGCTGATTAAAACATGCCAGTGGGTATAAAACAGTGATGCAGGCAAAGCTTCGGCAGGAAGAAAGCGCGCCAGCCCCCAAGCAGAGGCCGGCACATATCCCACACGCTCGGAGTGGCAGCCAACAGCGCTACAGCTTCAAGCAATAAAGAGCAGGCCGGTTTATTGCAGCACTTTGGCCGACAGGATCACGATCGGTTTGCTTGGCACGTTCTGATATGGCCCAACGTTGCTGGTTGGCACCTGGGAAATCTTATCCACTACGTCCATCCCCTTCACCACTTTACCGAATACCGCATAACCAAAGTCACGCTGGCCGTGATCGAGGAACGCATTATCCGCCACGTTGAGGAAGAACTGGCTGGTCGCGCTGTCTTTATCGGCAGTGCGCGCCATAGAAATAGTGCCACGCAGGTTGCGCAAGCCGTTGTCAGCTTCGTTTTTGATCGCAGCACCGGTGGCCTTCTGCTGCATGTCCGCCGTGAAACCGCCGCCCTGAACCATAAAGCCAGGGATCACGCGGTGGAAAACGGTGTTGTTGTAATAACCTCTGTTCACGTAGTCAATGAAGTTCTTGGTGGAAACTGGAGCCTTCTGGCTGTCGAGCGCTAATTCGATATTCCCTGCTGAGGTAGTCAGCATGACGTGAGTTTCACCGGCGGCCAGTGCGGCGGGGGCCATTGCGGTCAGGGAACACAGCGCAACAAAGGTCACTAAAGTACGTTTGAACATGAACGGGTCCTTTCTCTGAGAGACAAACAACGGAAAAGCGCTTTGATTCTAAAGAGCTACCCCTGATAGCGCCAGCCATTTACCAATATTTAAGTAATTGCCGGATATTTCTTACAGGTACTAATTTTTTCTTGCCGACAGTATGATCGCCGTACTCATTTTTGCCAAGCCGATCACGCATTATTCATCCGTTTTCTCTCCTCCTCATTTTTTGCGACCTAACTCCCGGTTTGATTCTGCAATCTCGCTAGGCTGCGCAAATGAGAGCGCTCTCATTTGCGCTTAAAGCCACAATAATAACGGGGGAGCAAGAATGATAAAGATTGTGCTGTGTTGTGCCGCAGGAATGTCCACCAGCATGCTGGTCAAACGCATGCAGACCGAAGCGCAGAAACGTGAACTGAACGTGGAGATCGTCGCAATACCTGCTGCCGATTTTGCAGCCGAACTGCTAACCGCCAACGTTGTGCTGCTGGGGCCGCAGGTGAAATACGAACTGGCGCGCTTCACCAAACTCGCTGAACCCCACGGCCTGCCGGTGGCCGTCATCGACATGATGGATTACGGCACTATGCGTGGTGATAAGGTGCTGGACAAAGCCCTCAGCCTGATTGCCTGACTCTGCGGAGAGAATCATGAGCCTTTACGCTTCCCTGATGCGCGTGGTGGAAAACCATGTCGCCCCGTTGGCTGGCCGGATCGGCAGCCAGCGCCATATTATTGCCATCCGCGATGGTTTTATTTCCGCCATGCCGTTCCTGATTGTCGGCAGTATTATGCTGATCGTCGCTAACCCGCCGTTTGATGCCACTACCACCTCCCGTTTCGGCCAAGCCTGGCTGAGTTTTGCCAGAACCCACTGGAACACTATCACCATGCCGTTCTTCATGACCATGGGCCTGATGGGCGTCTTCGTTGCCATTGGCACCGCCTACAGCCTGGCAAAGCATTACGGTTTGGATGCCCTGACCGCCGGATTACTGTCGCTGATGGCATTTCTGCTGGCCGCAGCACCGCAGGTGGATAACAAGATGTCGCTCGATTTTCTGGGTGGCCAAGGGGTATTTACCGCCCTGATCTGCGCGATCTGGTCGGTCGAACTGATCCGCCTGCTGAAGAAATACCACATCACTATTCGGATGCCGGAACAGGTACCACCGGCGATTGCCCGCTCGTTCGAACTGCTGTATCCGGTGGTGGGTATTCTGCTGACGGTGTATCCCATCAGCATTCTGATGCAGAGTGAATTTCAGCTCCTGCTGCCTGATGCCATCATGCACCTGTTCCAGCCGCTGATTTCTGCGGGGGATACCCTGCCTGCCATCCTGCTGGCGGTGCTGATCGCCAACCTGCTGTGGTTTGCCGGTATTCACGGTGACAACATCGTGACCGGCCTGCTCAACCCGATCTTTATGGCCAACCTGGCGACCAACGCCGCTCTGGTGGCGCAGGGTGCGGCCAGCACGCAAACCCTCACCGCGCCATTCTGGTCGTTCTATGTCTGCATCGGCGGTTCCGGCTCCACGCTGGTGCTGGCCTTCCTGTATATGCGCAGCCGCTCCATTCACCTGCGCACCATCGGCAAGCTGAGCGTGGTGCCCGCGGCCTTTAACATCAACGAACCTTTGTTGTTCGGTTCGCCGGTGGTGATGAACCCCACGCTGTTTATCCCGCTGATCGTCGTTCCGATGGTCAACGCTACGCTGGCCTACTTCGCGCTGAACTGGGAGTTGGTGGAAAAAATGGTGGCCATGGCCCCCTGGACCGCACCGGCACCGCTGGGGGCGATGATCTCGGCCTCCTGGGATGTCCGTGCCGCGTTACTGGTGCTGGTTTTGATGGTGATCGATCTGGCGATCTGGCTGCCGTTCTTCAAAGTATATGAAAAGCAATTATTGGCGCAGGAACAGCAGCAGGCCGACACCGAACGCGAAACGGCCGATGCCGCTACCGCGCAGTAACGGGAGAATTGACGTGACAGAACGGATGGCTGATATCAGCCCGGATTTTGAAAGCACCATTATGGAGCTGTTGGTATTCGCCGGTAGCGCACGCAGCAGCGCACTGATGGCGTTGCAACAGGCACGAGCCGGTGATTTTACCGCCTCGGCTGAGCATATGGCTGAATCACAGCTGGCGGTGAAACACGCGCACCATATCCAGACCCAACTTATCGGGCTGGACGAAGGCTGCGGCAAACTGCCTATCAACCTGATCACCGTGCATGCGCAGGATCACCTGATGAATGCGATGGTCATTCAGGACTTGGCAGGCGACATGATTGAACTTTACCGCCGTCAGGCACAGCAGGAGGCCCGTTCATGAGTTCGTTGAAAATCGCCATTATCGGCGGTGGCAGCAGCTACACGCCGGAGCTGGTGGAAGGGCTGATCCAGCGCATTGAAGAACTCCCCGTCACCGAACTGGCGTTGGTGGACGTCGAGCCCGGCCGCGAAAAAGTGGCGATCATTGCCGCCTTGACCCGGCGTATGCTGGCACGCAACGGTTTGGAACAGGTAAAGGTCAGCGTGCATTTCGATCTGGACGAAGCCATTCGCGGTGCCCAATTTGTGCTGACCCAACTGCGCGTCGGGCAGTTGCCGGCACGCGCCGCCGATGAGCGCTTGGGCCTGAAATACCGGTTAATCGGCCAGGAAACCACCGGCATCGGCGGTTTTGCCAAAGCACTGCGCACCATCCCGGTGATGCTGAACATCGCCCGTAAAGTAGAACGGTTGGCACCAAGTGCCTGGATCATCAACTTCACCAACCCGGCGGGTATCGTCACCGAGGCAGTTTCGCGTTATACCCAAGCGAAAATCATCGGCCTGTGCAACGTGCCTATCAGCATGCACCATATGATTGCCAATATGCTGCAAGCCCCTTACGACCAGGTGCAGTTGCAGTTTGCCGGGCTGAACCACATGGTCTGGGTACATCAGGTACTGCACAACGGCCAGAACGTCACCAATAAGGTGATCGATATGCTGTGTGACGGCGCGACGTTAACCATGAACAACATCAAAGAAGAGCCGTGGCCGCCGGAATTCCTGCGGGCGGTCGGTGCTATTCCCTGCCCCTATCATCGTTATTTCTACCAGACTCAGCAGATGCTGGCAGAAGAAACGGCCGCCGCTGCCGAGCGCGGCACCCGCGCCGAACAGGTGATGAACGTGGAGAAAGAGCTGTTCGAACTGTATGCCGACCCGCATCTGGACAGCAAACCCGAGCAGCTCAGCTTCCGTGGTGGTTCTTTCTATTCAGAGGTCGCTCTGGAGCTGATTCGTGCGATTCACAATAATCTCGGGTCGCAATTAGTCGTAAATACCGAAAACCGTGGCGCTATTCGCGGTTTACCGGACGATGCTGTGATAGAAACCAACTGTATCGTCGATGCCCAAGGGGCGCACCCGCTCGCTTTCGGTCAGCTACCGGAATCGATGCACGC
The DNA here is from genome assembly GCF_055790845.1 of Serratia sp. YWN4. Classification (NCBI taxonomy): domain Bacteria; kingdom Pseudomonadati; phylum Pseudomonadota; class Gammaproteobacteria; order Enterobacterales; family Yersiniaceae; genus Serratia; species Serratia sp. YWN4. The sequence goes on along the minus strand of NZ_CM147696.1, from coordinate 355,906 downwards.
ACTGACTCAACAGGTAAAAACCTACGAGCGCCTGACGATCGAAGCCGCCGTACATGGCGATCGCCGCAGCGCGCTGCTGGCGCTGGTGACCAACCCATTGATCGCCAATGCCCAGATTGCCCAACCGTTGCTGGAAGAGGTGTTGGAGGTCAACCGGGCCTATTTGCCGCAGTTTAAATAAACGTCGTACACCACACTGAGAAGACGAGCCAACACAGCCCTCAACGCTGTATGCAGCTTGAAAAACCAAGGGGGGATACGTAATCAGGAGCAGAATAATGGTGACACTGGAAGATGTCGCAGCGTTAGCCGGAGTATCCCGAGCCACCGTGTCGCGCGTGGTGAATGGTGACAGCAACGTTAAACCCCTCACCCGTGAGAAAGTGGCCAAAGCCGTGGCCGCACTGGGTTATACACCTAATCCGGCGGCCAGAGCGCTGGCCTCCAGCCACAGCAACACGCTGGGCCTGGTCACCACCTCTTACCGCGGTGGTTTTTTTGGTGCGCTGATGGATTTTGTGCAAACCGAGGCGGAATCACAGGGTAAACAACTGCTGGTGACCCAAGGCCGCAACAGCGCAGAGAACGAACTGTTGGCGATTCGGCGCCTGTTCAGCCTGCGCTGCGATGGCGTGATCCTGCACGTGCGTTTTCTTTCTGACGAGCAACTCCGCCAGTTAGCCGCAGAACAGCGCCACTTTGTGCTGCTGGATCGCCTGGTGCCGGGTTTGGAAGATCGCTGCATTACGTTTGATCACGTACGCGCCAGCCAGATGGCGACACAAGAGCTGATCGATGCCGGTCATCGGCGCATCGCCTGCATCAGCGGCCCACCGCAGCGCGCCTCGAGCCAGCTGCGGTTACAAGGGTTTCTTAACGCCATGCAGGCCGCCAATCTGCCACCGGTGGATTGCCTGACAGGGGTTTACGATCTGCAAAGCGGTTATGACTGTGCCGACCAGCTACTGCGCCGTGAAACACTGCCGAGCGCCCTCTATTGCTGTAACGAAGAGATGGCCATCGGTGCCCTGCTGGCGATTAATGAGCACCACCTGCGCGTGCCACAGGATATCGCGCTGATTTGCTATGACAGCGGCGAGCGTGCGCCTTTTGTGCGCCCGGCCCTGACCAGCGTGCATTTCCCGATTACCGAGATGGCGCAATATGCCACTCGCCGGTTGATCGATCCGCTCACGCCTGCGGTTACCTTTGAGCCAACGATCGTGCGCCGTGATTCGATCGTGCCGGTTGCCGGTTAGATCACAAGGAAATTTATTAACTTTCATTCTTTGCATCATAAAGCAGATGTTCATCACAAAAACTCCCGTTGGCTATGCTAGGATCCGCTCCCTGGTGGCCTGAACGGGATTTTTCTGTCTTGCCAGAAAAAATCTGCGGCCTTATGCCAGTTGTGCACCTCAACCGAAACAGTCATCAATCAGGCCTATACAATGAATGACAGCAACCGCATCCGGCTAACATGGATCAGCTTCTTTTCTTACGCGCTGACCGGAGCTTTAGTGATCGTCACAGGGATGGTGATGGGCAACATTGCAGAATATTTCAATCTGCCAGTTTCCAGCATGAGTAACACCTTTACCTTTCTTAACGCCGGTATTCTGATTTCGATCTTCCTCAATGCCTGGCTGATGGAAATCATCCCGTTGAAACGTCAGTTGCTGTTTGGTTTTGTCCTGATGCTGCTGGCGGTTGCCGGGCTGATGGTCAGCAAAAGCCTGGCCCTGTTCTCACTGTGCATGTTTGTGCTTGGCGTGGTCAGCGGCATTACCATGTCGATCGGCACCTTCCTGATCACCCATATGTACGCTGGCCGCCAGCGCGGTTCACGCCTGCTGTTCACCGATTCGTTCTTCAGCATGGCCGGGATGATTTTCCCGATCGTCGCCGCCATGTTGCTGGCCCGCAGCATTGGCTGGTATTGGGTTTATGCCTGCATTGGCCTGCTGTACGTTGCGATCTTCGTGCTGACCCTGTGCTCTGAGTTCCCGGTGCTGGGCAACAAAGGGCCGAAAAGCGCTGAACCGGTCGTGAAAGAGAAATGGGGTATCGGCGTGCTGTTCCTGTCGATCGCCGCACTGTGCTATATCCTCGGCCAGTTGGGCTTTATTCAGTGGGTGCCGGAATACGCCACCAAATCCTTCGGCATGGATATCGGCCAGGCGGGTAAGCTGGTGAGCGATTTCTGGACCTCTTATATGATCGGCATGTGGGTGTTCAGCTTTATCCTGCGCTTCTTTGATCTGCAACGCATCGTGACCGTGCTGGCAGCGCTGGCCACCGGCGCGATGTACCTGTTCGTCAGTAGCGACAATCCACAACATCTGAGCTACTTCATTATGGCTTTAGGTTTTGTTTCCAGCGCTATCTACACCACGCTGATCACCCTTGGCTCGCTGCAAACCAAGGTTTCTTCACCGAAGCTGGTCAATTTTATCCTGACCTGCGGCACCATCGGCACCATGCTGACCTTTGTGGTTACCGGCCCGCTGGTGGCCAAAGGCGGCGCACATGCGGCGCTGACCGCCGCTAACGGCCTGTATCTGGCGGTGTTTGTGATGTGTCTGCTGCTGGGTTTTGTCACCAAGCACCGCAGCCATGGGCATGTCACACACTAAGTTCTGCTGACTGCATATAAGGGTTCTGCCACCGCAGAACCCTTTTTCATGACATCTAGCGCCGGAAATCCACCTTCTCTTCAGCTTGCAGATACAGCGTGGTGGTGGCTGGTTGGGTTGCAGCAATCACCGCGCCGTGGCGAATGGAATAGCGTACCGGCGTTTGGCGGCGTACCGCATCAAAACCGTTTTCCGCAGGCAGGATCACCAGATTGGCGCTGTTGCCTACTTTCAGACCATAATCCTGCAAGTGCATGGTTCGCGCGCTGTGGCTGGTGATCAGGTTCAGCCCGTCGTTGATTTGGCCGTACCCCATCAGTTGGCAGACGTGCAGCCCCATATGCAGCACCTGCAACATATTGGCGGTGCCGAGCGGATACCAGGGATCGAACACGTCGTCATGACCAAAACAGACGTTGATGCCCGCCTCCAGCATCTCTTTCACCCGCGTAATGCCACGCCGTTTCGGGTAAGTATCGAAACGCCCTTGCAGATGAATATTCACCAGTGGATTGGCAACAAAGTTAATCCCAGACATCTTCAACAAGCGGAACAGGCGCGAAGTGTAAGCTCCGTTGTAGGAATGCATCGCCGTGGTATGGCTGGCGGTGACCTTGCTGCCCATTTCCAGCTTCAGCGCCAACGCCGCCACGGTTTCGACGAAGCGCGATTGCTCATCGTCGATCTCATCGCAATGCACATCCACTAGCCGATCGTACTTCTGCGCCAGAGCAAAAGCCTTATGCAGTGATTCCACGCCGTATTCGCGGGTGAATTCAAAATGCGGGATCGCCCCAACCACGTCGGCACCCAGGCGCAACGCCTCTTCCATCAGCGCTTCGCCATTGGGATAAGACAGGATCCCTTCCTGTGGGAAAGCCACAATTTGCAGCGTCACCCAAGGCGCAACTTCCTGCTTCACCTCCAGCATGGCGCGCAGTGCGGTCAAGGTGGGATCGGAAACATCGACGTGAGTACGCACATACTGCACGCCGTTGGCGATTTGCCATTTTAGCGTCTGCCAGGCGCGCTGCTTCACGTCCTCGTGGGTCAGCAGTGCCTTGCGCTCGGCCCAACGTTCAATGCCTTCAAACAGCGTGCCGGACTGATTCCAGGCGGGTTGCCCGGCGGTTTGGGTGGTATCCAGATGAATATGCGGTTCGACAAACGCGGGCAGTGCCAAACCGCCCTCGGCATCCAGAGCATCGCTGCGCCGCTCCAACCCACTCGGTTGCGGAATGATATGAGTAATACGCCCCTGCTCAAACGCCAGTTGCCACAACCCTTCCTGCCCACTCAGGCGCAGGTTATCGATAAACTTCACGGGATGATTTGCCACCTTGCTACCTCTGTTCTGCCAAACGTTCTATTCATCATACGGGTGGCGGTAGTGGCTGACAAAGCGGCGGAATGTTCATAACCTCGCCAACGGTTAGCAAATTGCTCATTCCGTCATTAACTGGCTCGATTCAGCTAAAGTTGAATAAAAACCACAACTTAACAAATATTTATAAAAATCATGTATATACCACATTAGAGGTATATGGAAGGCGAATTGATTTGTATCAATAAACGGATGTCAGGGAAGAATAAGGTACGCCTAGGAAATCAGAATTTTGAGGCAATAATGAGCAGAGTTAAACTCGCTGTCATCGGCAACGGCATGGTCGGCCACCGATTTATCGAAGATCTGCTGGAGAAGGCAGACAAAGACCAGTTTGAAATCACCATCTTTTGTGAAGAACCCCGTATCGCCTACGATCGCGTGCATCTCTCCTCCTACTTTTCTCACCATACTGCCGAAGAACTTTCGCTGGTGCGCGAAGGCTTTTACGAAAAACAGGGCGTGAAAGTGCTGCTGGGCGAACGCGCCATCACCATTAACCGGGCGGAGAAGGTGATCCACTCCAATACCGGCCGCACGGTGTATTACGACAAACTGGTCATGGCCACTGGCTCCTACCCGTGGGTTCCGCCAATCAAAGGCTCCGAAAGCCAGGATTGCTTCGTTTACCGCACCATTGAAGATTTGAACGCTATCGAATCCTGCGCGCGCCGCAGCAAACGCGGCGCGGTGGTTGGCGGTGGCCTGCTCGGCCTGGAAGCCGCCGGAGCACTGAAAAGCCTGGGCGTGGAAACTCACGTGATCGAATTCGCCCCGATGCTGATGGCCGAACAGCTCGATCCGATGGGGGGCGATCAGCTGCGCCGCAAGATCGAACGGATGGGCGTTAAAGTCCATACCGGTAAAAACACCACCGAGATCGTCAACGGCGGGCAGAACGCGCGCAAAACCATGCACTTTGCCGACGGCAGCGAGCTGCAAGTCGATTTCATCGTTTTCTCCACCGGCATCCGCCCACAGGACAAGCTGGCGCACCAATGCGGGCTAGCAACGGCTCCGCGCGGCGGCATTGCGATTAACGATAGCTGCCAGACCTCTGATCCGGACGTCTACGCCATCGGCGAATGCGCCTCATGGCGCGAGCGTACCTTCGGGCTGGTCGCTCCAGGTTACAAGATGGCGCAGGTCACTACCGATCATCTGCTAAGCCGCGAAAACGCCTTCCAAGGTGCCGATATGAGCGCCAAGCTGAAGCTGCTGGGCGTTGACGTTGGCGGGATCGGCGATGCCCATGCGCGTACCGCTGGCGCACGCAGCTACGTCTATCTGGACGAGAGCAAAGAGGTCTACAAACGTCTGGTGGTCAGCGCAGACAACAAAACCCTGCTCGGCGCGGTATTGGTCGGTGACACCAGCGACTACGGCAACCTGCTGCAACTGGCGCTGAACAACATCGAACTGCCGGAAAACCCGGACAGCCTGATCCTGCCAGCCCATGCGGGCAGTAAACCGGCGATCGGTGTCGATTCGCTGCCGGAAACCGCGCAGATCTGTTCATGCTTTGACGTCACTAAAGGCGACATTATCAAAGCGGTGAACCTGGGTTGCCACACCGTAGCGGCCATCAAGTCTGAAACCAAAGCCGGGACCGGCTGCGGCGGCTGCGTTCCGCTGATCACCCAAGTGCTGAACGCCGAGCTGAGCAAACAGGGCATCGAGGTGAATAACCACCTGTGCGAACACTTTGCCTATTCACGCCAGGAGCTGTACCACCTGATCCGCGTCGAAGGCATTAAAACCTTTGCGGAGCTGCTGGCAAAATATGGCAAAGGTTACGGCTGCGAAGTGTGTAAACCCACCGTTGGTTCGCTGCTAGCATCCTGCTGGAATGAGTATGTGCTCAAGCCGCAGCACACGCCGCTGCAAGACACCAACGATAACTTCCTGGGCAACATCCAGAAAGACGGCACCTATTCGGTGATCCCACGCTCTGCCGGGGGTGAAATCACGCCGGAAGGTCTGATCGCCGTCGGCCAGATCGCTAAAGACTATAACCTGTACACCAAGATGACCGGTTCAATGCGTATCGGCATGTTCGGCGCGCAGAAGGACGACCTACCAGCCATCTGGAGCAGGCTGATCGCCGCCGGTTTCGAAACCGGTCATGCCTATGCCAAAGCGCTGCGCATGGCGAAAACCTGCGTTGGCAGCACCTGGTGCCGTTTCGGCGTCGGCGACAGCGTCGGCTTCGGCGTACAGCTTGAACACCGCTACAAAGGCATCCGCACCCCGCACAAAATGAAGTTCGGCGTTTCCGGCTGCACCCGTGAATGTGCCGAAGCGCAGGGGAAAGACGTGGGCATTATTGCCACCGAAAACGGCTGGAACCTGTATGTATGCGGCAATGGCGGAATGAAGCCGCGCCATGCCGATCTGCTGGCGGCAGATCTCGACAGCGATACGCTGATGCGCTACCTCGACCGCTTTATGATGTTCTACATCCGCACCGGCGATAAACTGCAGCGCACGTCGGTCTGGTTGGAAAGCCTGGAAGGCGGCATCGATTATCTGCGCAAGGTGATCATCGACGACAAACTGGGGATCAACCAGCAGTTAGAAAGCGAAATCGCCCGCCTGCGCAGCGCGGTGATCTGCGAGTGGAAAGCCACCGTCGAGGATCCTGCTGCTCAAGTGCGTTTTTCTCACTTCATCAACAGCAGCCAGCGCGACCCGAACGTGCAAGTGGTGCCTGAACGCGAACAGCACCGCCCGGCGCGCCCGGATGAGCGCATCCCCGTCGTCTTGCTTGAAACCGAGGAGAGCAACGCATGAGCCAGTGGATTTCCGTTTGCCCGATCGCCGATATCCTGCCCGGCACTGGCGTGTGTGCATTGATTGGCGAACAACAGGTGGCCATCTTCCGCCCCCGCGCCGATGAACAACTGTATGCCATCAGCAATATCGACCCGTTCGCTCAGGCCAGCGTGCTGTCACGCGGCCTGATTGCCGAGCATCAGGGTGAACTGTGGGTAGCCAGCCCGCTGAAGAAACAGCATTTCCGCCTGCACGATGGGTTGTGCATGGAAGACGAAAGCCGTTCCGTGGCCAGTTTCACCCACCGAATCGTCGATGGCATGGTGCAAGTAGCAGCTCAGTAATACTCCCCCCTCTCCTCGAAAGAGAGGAGAGGGGTTACCGCTTATTGCCTTTACACTTTTTGTTTTTAATTTCCAGGGAAATCTATGTTTACCGATACCATCAATAAATCTGCCGCCAATGCGGCGCGCATCGTCAAATTGGCGCAAGAGAGCCCGCTCGGCTTCTGGATCAGTTCAGCCATGGCCGGAGCCTATGTCGGCCTTGGCATCATCCTGATCTTCACCCTGGGTAATCTGGTGGATCCGTCGATCCGCCCATTGGTAATGGGAGCCACCTTCGGTATCGCGCTAACGCTGGTGATCATCGCCGGTTCCGAACTGTTCACCGGCCACACCATGTTTCTGACGCTCGGCGTGAAGGCGGGCACCATCAAACAGAGCCAGATGTGGGCCGTGTTACCGCAAACCTGGCTGGGCAACCTGCTCGGCTCGGTGCTGGTGGCGCTGATGTATTACTACGGCGGCGGCAGCCTGTTGCCGGTCGACACCAGCCTGGTCCATACCGCAGCGCTGGCGAAAACCACTGCCTCGGCAGAAGTGTTGTTCTTTAAAGGGGTGCTGTGTAACTGGCTGGTTTGTTTGGCGATCTGGATGGCGCTGCGCGTTGAAGGTGCTGCCAAGTTCATTGCCATCTGGTGGTGTTTACTGGCGTTTATCGCTTCTGGCTACGAACACTCGATTGCCAACATGACGCTGTTTGCCCTCTCCTGGTTCGGTAATCATAGCGAAGCCTATACCCTGAGCGGTATCGGCCATAACCTGCTGTGGGTAACGCTGGGGAATACGCTGTCTGGCGCGGTCCTGATGGGCCTCGGTTACTGGTATGCCACACCGCGTGCGCAACGCCCGCAGGCTGCAAGCGCCGCCGTTCGCCAAACCGCTTAATCAAGCAGGGGCGAGTTATCGCCCCGTTAGCCACTTCCCCAAGGATTGCCGATGGATTACTTACCGATTTTCTGCCAACTGCAACATAAAGCCTGCCTGCTGGTCGGCGGTGGGGAAGTCGCCGAACGCAAGGCGCGCCTGCTGCTGGATGCCGGTGCCCGGCTGACGGTCAATGCCTGTCAGTTCAATGAACAATTTCTGGCCTGGGCCGCACAGGGGCAAGTGACGCTGGTGGAAGGTGAGTTCTATGCCGAACTGCTGGCAGAAAAATGGCTGGTGATTGCCGCCACCGATCGGTTAGAAATGAACGCTTTGGTCTATCAGTGCGCCAATCAGCAGCGGGTATTCTGCAACGTGGTGGACGATCCGAAACGCGCCAGCTTTATTATGCCTTCGATTATCGATCGCTCTCCGCTAATGGTCGCCGTCTCTTCCGGCGGCAAAGCCCCGGTGCTGGCGCGCCTGCTGCGGGAAAAGTTGGAGGCAATGCTGCCGCAGCACCTCGGCAAGCTGGCTCAGTTGGGCGGTTCGCTGCGCCAACGGGTGAAACAGCAGTTTAGCGGCATCGGTGCGCGCCGCCGTTTCTGGGAAAAGCTGTTCGCCCACGATCGGCTGGCGCAATCGCTGGCTAACAATGATGTTGCTTTGGTTGATCAACAGGTTGAGCAGCTATTTGCGCATCAGCCGGAAGAACATGGCGAAGTGGTATTGGTGGGTGCCGGGCCGGGCGATCCCGGGTTACTGACGCTGAAAGGCTTGCAGCAGATCCAGCAGGCCGACGTGGTGGTTTACGATCGCCTGGTTTCTGACGAGGTGATGGCGCTGGTGCGCCGTGATGCGCAGCTAATCTTCGTAGGCAAACGTGCCGGGCATCACTGCGTGCCGCAAGAGCACATCAATCAGATCCTGCTAGAACAGGCTCAACAGGGCAAACGCGTGGTCAGGCTGAAAGGCGGCGATCCGTTTATCTTCGGTCGCGGCGGTGAAGAACTGGAAACCTTGGCCGAAGCGGGTATTCCGTTCTCGGTGGTGCCAGGGATTACCGCCGCGTCCGGCTGTTCCGCCTACAGCGGTATTCCCCTTACCCATCGCGATCACGCCCAGAGCGTGCGGCTGGTCACCGGCCACGCCAAGGCCGATGGCGGGCTGGATTGGGCCACGCTGGCCGCCGGGCAACAAACTCTGGTGTTCTATATGGGCCTGGCACAGGCAGCAGAGATCGAGCAGCAACTGATAGCACATGGTATGGCAGCGAGTACACCGATCGCGTTGGTGGAAAATGGCACATCCCCCCGCCAGCGGGTGATTGAAGGGGAACTGGATCGGTTGGGAGTGCTTGCGCAACAGGCCGCCAGCCCAAGCCTGATTATCGTTGGCAGCGTAGTCAGCCTGCGCAGTAAACTGAACTGGTTCTCCAGCCGGGAACTGCCGGAAAACCTTAGCAAAATGGCATAAAAAAGCGGCCATTCACTGAATGTTAACGCCCCGAAAAAGCCGGTGTGATGGATTTGTAGCACGGTTATACCCCTCACCCTAGCCCTCTCCCCAAGGAGAGGGAATGGGTGAGCGACTACGGATGTGGCACAAAACCCACCGCTTCATACACTTTCGCCAGCGTTTCCTGCGCACGAGCACGGGCTTTTGTCGCACCATCGCGCATCACCTGTTGCAGGAATGCCTCATCATTGCGGAAGCTGTGATAACGCTCTTGCAGTTCACTCAGCATACCGGACACCGCCTCTGCCACCGCACCCTTCAGGTGGCCATACATCTGGCCTGCAAATTCCGCTTCCAACTGGGCAATACTCTTGCCGGTGACACCAGACAAGATATCCAGCAGGTTGGAAACGCCCGCTTTGTTCGCCACGTCGTAACGGATAACCGGTGGCTCTTCCGAATCGGTCATCGCACGTTTGATTTTTTTGGTCACCGCGCTCGGATCTTCCAGCAGGCCGATCACGTTGTTGCGGTTATCATCCGACTTGGACATCTTCTTAGTCGGTTCTTGCAGTGACATCACGCGCGCGCCAGACTTGGGAATAAAAGGTTCTGGTACTTTGAACACGTCGCCGTACAGGGCGTTGAAGCGCTGGCCAATATCGCGGCTCAGTTCCAGATGCTGTTTCTGATCTTCACCCACCGGCACCTGATTGGTCTGATACAGTAAGATGTCCGCTGCCATCAGCACCGGATAGCTGAATAGACCAGCGTTGATGTTTTCGGCATAGCGTGCCGATTTGTCTTTAAACTGGGTCATACGGCTCAGTTCGCCGAAATAGGTATAGCAGTTGAGCACCCAGCTCAGTTGCGAGTGTTCTGGCACATGGGACTGAACAAAAATGGTGCTTTTTGCCGGGTCAATACCGCAGGCCAGGTACAGCGCCAGCGTATCCAGCGTGGCTTTACGCAGTTTTTCCGCATCCTGACGCGCGGTAATCGCGTGCAGGTCAACGATGCAGTAAATGCAGTCATAATCGTCCTGCATTTGAACCCACTGACGCAGCGCACCCATGTAGTTGCCAATGGTCAGTTCACCAGACGGCTGCGCGCCGCTAAATACGATGGGCTTAATCATGATTAAATTCCTGATTCTCTAAAGATGACAGCCCGAGAGCGGGCAACAAATCGGCAAAGCGCTCCAACACGCGATCGGGATGGCTCAGGGCGATCGCTTCACCGTAGTTATATCCGTAAGTCAGGCCAACGCTCAGGCAACCTGCCGCCTGCGCCGCCTGAATATCGTTGCGTGAATCACCGACGAACAACACCTCGCCAGCCCGCAGGCCGAGCTTGCCGAATACCAGATACAGTGGCGCAGGGTGTGGTTTTTTCGCCACCACGTCATCGCCACCGATGATCAGCGAGAAAGTATCGATAATACCGAGTTCAGTCAGCAACGGAGCCACAAAGGGCGTCGGCTTATTGGTCACCAGCGCCATCGGGTAGCCCAGTTCCACCAAACGGCAGAGGGTGGCTTTCACCTGCGGGAACAGGCGGCTGCCGCTGCTCACGGTTTGTGCGTAAAAATGGTCGAAACGCTCACGCATCTGCTGGCAATGTTCCGGTGTGGCGTCCACTTCCGCCCAGCGCAGCGCACGTTGCACGAGAACGTCCGCGCCATTACCGATCCAGGTGCCGACACGCGCCTCACCGGCCTGCGGTAAGCCCATTTCTGCCAGCGCCAGATCGATAGCCGCCGCCAGCCCTGGAGCACTGTCAACCAGCGTGCCGTCCAGATCAAAAGCCAAACCGCGAATGGCGCTAAAATCAGCCATGACTCACCTTCGCCAGTTCACGACGCATTTCATCAATCACTGCGCGGTAATCCGGCTTGCCAAAAATAGCGGAACCGGCGACGAACATGTCAGCACCCGCGGCGGCGATCTCGGCAATATTGTCCACCTTAACCCCACCGTCGACTTCCAGACGAATATCAAACCCGCTGTCGTCGATCAGCTTGCGCACCTGACGCAGCTTATCCAGCGTGCCTGGGATAAACGACTGGCCACCAAAACCGGGGTTAACCGACATCAGCAGGATCACATCAAGTTTATCCATCACATAATCGAGATAGCTCAGCGACGTGGCCGGGTTAAACACCAAACCGGCCTTACAGCCGTGCTCTTTGATCAGTTGGATAGTGCGGTCAACGTGTTCGGAGGCTTCGGGATGAAAAGAGATGTACGTCGCACCGGCTTTAGCGAAGTCTGGCACGATACGATCGACCGGTTTAACCATCAGATGAACGTCGATGGGAGCAGTGATACCGTAATTGCGCAGCGCTTCACAGACCATTGGCCCAATCGTCAGGTTGGGAACATAGTGGTTATCCATGACGTCAAAGTGCACCACGTCGCTACCGGCGGCCAGCACCTTGGCAGTATCTTCACCTAACCGGGCAAAATCTGCCGACAGAATGGACGGGGCAATCAAAAACTTTTTCATCCGCTTCTCCAAACGTAGGGTTCGAGTTGTTATACGTCGGGGCGCAACCCCGGCTTAGCGATATATAGAGCCAAAAGTTCGTTCACTTTACTGCGGCCGAGGATATTACGGCTGATCGTCCGGCGTGCCGACACTTCAAAGAATTCAGCATGCTGATACCAGTCACGCGTCAGTTCGGTATCATGATTGGAAATCAATACCGGCACCTGGCTTTCTACCGACAGTTGATGCGCCAGCTGCGCCAGCCCTTGCTGATCGGCCAGGCTGAAGCTGTTGGTATGATAGGCGGTAAAATTCGCCGTCGCCGAAAGCGGCGCATAAGGCGGATCGCAATACACTACCGCGCCACGCGTTGCCTTGGCCATGGTATCGCGGTAATGCTCGCAGACGAAAGTGGCATTGCGGGATTTTTCAGCAAACCAGTACAGTTCATCTTCCGGAAAGTACGGCTTCTTGTAACGCCCAAACGGGACGTTAAACTCACCACGCAGGTTATACCGGCACAGGCCGTTATAGCAGTGGCGGTTCAGATAGAGGAACAGTTGCGCCCGACGATAAGCATCGTCGCTAGCATTAAACTCTTCGCGCAGCAGATAAAACTGTTCCGAGACATTGTATTCATCGGCGAACAGAATGTGGGCATCACGCACGAAGTCATCCGTGCGCAGCTTAACGATGTTATACAGATTAATAAGATCGCTGTTGATATCGGCGAGAATATAGGCGTCGTATTCCGTGTTCAAAAAGACTGAACCCGCACCCACGAAGGGCTCAATTAAGCAGTCACCCGCTGGCAGATGACGACGGATCTCGTCAACCAGCGGGTATTTTCCACCAGCCCATTTTAAAAAAGCGCGGTTTTTCTTCATGCCGTCAGTTAGCTACTTATACAATTCAGAGCGGCGGATTGTACTCTGTTTCAGACAGCACATCAGCGCACAAAATTAAATGGTTTATTTTTTAAGGTCTTGCTGTACTTGATGTACAGGTCGGACCCATGGTTTTTTCGCCTGAACCTCTGCCGGTAACGTCGCCACTGCGCGCTTCGCGTCCGCCGAAGAAGCATAGTTCCCGCTCACCAACACGAACCACGGCTTACCGTCGCGCTTGGTTTCATACACGGTAAAATTCTGTAGATTCTGCTGTTTAGCGAAAGCCTTCAGCGTATCGGAACGAGAAGCACTGCTCAGTTGCAGTGTGTAATGGCTGCCCGGTGCCGCTGCAACTGAGCCAGCGCTACCGCTCACCACACCGCTTTTTACCGTTGCAGGTGGTGTATAAACCGTGGTGGTGGTTGCAGAAGGTTTAGCTGACGTCGCCGGTTTAACTGCGGTTTTGGCCGGTGTTTTATGCTGCTGGGCCGCTGGAGTGGCACTGTTATGCACCGGACGCGTGGTTTCTCGCGCACCGGCACCGCTCATCACGGTCGCTGGCGCGGTTGGCAACCCGGAAACCGAGCTGTTCATACTCTGTGCGGCAGCATCAACCTGATTCTGCTGCGATGACAAGGCGTCAGTCATGTTGCCCGGCAGATCGACACGCTGCTGCGCACCGCCCTGTGGCGGCAGTGGCTGTGCTTCGCTCGGCGTGCTGGAAATAGGCGGAACACTGATGTTCTGCGGCTGCTGCTGACCAACACCGTTGTTATCGTGGGTATCGGTCGTCCCTCCCGGAACACCATTGTTACTGGTGGTCAGCGACGAAGAACCCGACAGGTTGATATCACGGGCTGCACCCTGCTGCGCCGTCTCATGCTGGGTCGGTGCTTTCAACGCCGATCCGATACCCAGGATCAGCACCAGCAGAACCAGAATACCGACACCAATCATCAAATGCTGACGCGATAAGGAAAAACTCGGCCCTGTTGCTGGCCGCCGCGAACGTGAAGGACGACGATCGCTAGCATCAGGTCTGAGATCGTCTTCCGGTTTAAACTCGTCCATCTGAAATCCTCCAACTAGAGGCAAAAGCCCGCCACCCTGAACCCGGTATGGTTCGAGACTATTAACCCGATGATGGCAAAGCGATGCTCGTATTGCTTTGCACATTAATTAATAACAGATGCAAACAGCGGCGAAGCCACTGTCAGTTATTCCGATTGACTCACGCGTGCTGCAACGGCAGGCAATCCGCAATTGCAGCCAGCACTATATCATGTGCCACACCGCCGCGAACTTCCGCTTCACCCAGCGCCTTCGGTAATACCAAGCGTAGCTCCCCTGCCAGTACTTTCTTGTCGCGCATCATGTGCGGCAAATAGGCGTCAGGTGTCATTTCCTGCGGCCCGCACACGGGCAACCCGGCACGCAGCAACAGCGCTTTAATACGTTCAATATCGGCGGCAGAAAACTGGCCCAGGCGGCGCGCGGTGTGCGCAGCCATCATCATGCCAGCAGCCACGGCTTCACCGTGCAACCATACACCGTAGCCCATTTCAGCTTCAATGGCATGACCGTAAGTATGGCCCAGATTGAGCAGCGCACGCAGACCGCTTTCGCGTTCATCGGCAGCGACCACCTCGGCCTTCAATTCGCAACAGCGGCGGATGCAGTACGCCAACGCGTCCATATCCAATGCCACCAGCGCATCAATATTGTTTTCCAGCCAGACGAAGAAATCACCATCGAGAATAATCCCGTACTTGATCACTTCCGCCAGACCAGAGGAAAGTTCACGCGCCGGTAAGGTTCGCAGGCAGTCGAGATCTACCACCACCGCAGCGGGTTGGTAGAAAGCGCCGATCATGTTTTTACCGAGCGGGTGATTGACGGCGGTTTTACCGCCAACGGAAGAGTCCACCTGCGAGAGCAGCGTGGTAGGAACCTGGATAAAACGCACACCGCGTTGATAGCACGCCGCGGCAAAGCCAGTCAGATCGCCAACCACACCACCGCCAAGGGCGATAAGCGTGGTGTCGCGACCGTGTGGCTTTTCCAGCAGCGCTGAGAACACTTGCTCAAGTACGGCAAGAGATTTGTACTGTTCGCCATCAGGCAGTATCACCTGATCCACCACTACACCACCTTGCTCCAGCACCTTGCGGACAGGCTCCAGATACAGCGGAGCCAGGGTCTGGTTGGTGACCAGCATGACCTGTTCACCCGCCTTGAGCGGCATAAAAGAAGCCGGATCGTTAAACAATCCGGCGGCTATGGTAATCGGGTAGCTACGCTCCCCAAGCGTTACGGTAATTCTCTCCATGTCGCGCTCAGTTCTCGGTGTGGTTTATCCCCGCCAACGCGGGGAACACAATCAGAATTTCCGCATTTGCCCGTAGCCAACACGGAAACCGCTAATCAGTTACTTTCCAGCATGTTAATTATCTGGTTGGCAACCACTTTAGCGCTTTGATCGTCTGTGCGGATAGTGACATCTGCAATTTCTTCGTATAGCGGATTGCGCTCTTTAGCCAGCGCTTCCAGCACTTCACGCGGAGGAGAATCAACCTGCAACAGCGGACGCTTTTTGTCACGCTGGGTACGGGCCAATTGCTTCTCGATAGTGGTTTCCAAATAGACCACAACACCACGCGCCGACAGGCGGTTACGCGTTTCACGCGACTTAACCGAGCCCCCGCCGGTAGCCAGCACGATCCCCTGCTTTTCCGTCAGTTCATTAATGACTTTTTCTTCACGATCGCGGAAGCCTTCTTCCCCTTCCACGTCGAATACCCAGCCCACGTCAGCTCCGGTACGTCGCTCAATTTCTTGATCGGAGTCGAAAAACTCCATATTGAGTTGCTGAGCTAACTGACGGCCAATAGTGCTTTTGCCGGCACCCATAGGCCCAACCAGAAAGATATTGCGTTTCTCTGCCATGTTTTTCGGTATTACTAAGACAATTCGTTAATGATAACCCGCCCCGCCAATCAAATTAGCGGCGGGACCTAAACTGAAACCTCATAAGCGATAGTGCGAGATCAGACGGAAAATTATCTCAACACTCTTGGTAGTTTGGCAACCGAATAAATCGCTATCCACGCCGCAGGAGGGAAACCATACGTTTTTAACGGCGTCTTAATACCCTATGGATTTCGAGTTACAGCCAGACAACAAGCGTAGACACCTCAGAGGCTTACCACGATAAGTGACTGGGGGATTACGTGCAGCCTACAACACTGTAGCTTGAAAGACGCCGGGTATAGCATTAACAAAAAAACCTCGGAGCCTAATTCGGTAACCCTTGTAAGCTAAATCGGCCGCAGCGTCAAACGCAGATGCCCCTAAGGCGAGAAAAAAAGTCTATCTGACCATTAACTTTCGCCTTTTCTGCTAGCCGCGGCCCCGGTAAATCAGACCTTGATCAGCGTTGGAGTAATAAATATCACCAGCTCACGCCTTTTATGCTGTTTGCTGCTGTGTTTGAACAACGATCCCAGCCATGGCACGTCCCCCACGCCTGGAACTTTGTTAGCGCCATTCACGTTCTGCTGCTGAAATATACCACCCAATACAATGGTTTCACCGTTTTTTACCGTCACTTGAGTTTTGATTTCCTGCTTGTCGATAGCCAACGCCTCCCCAGCCCCCTGTTTTATCGAACGGCCAGGCATGTTCTGGCTGATTTGCAGCGTTAACGTAATACGGCCATTGGGCAGGATTTTAGGGGTGACCTCCATCCCCAATACCGCCTCTTTAAACTCCACCGAGGTCGCACCACTGGTGCCGCTCGCAACCTCATAGGGGATTTCAGTGCCCTGTTTAATACTGGCCGTTTGCTGATGTGCCGTCAGCAGGCGTGGGCTGGCGATGATTTCCACCTCATTTTCCTGTTCCAGCGCCGACAGTTCCAGATCCAGAATACGCCCACTGATGCGCGCCAGATGAAAACCAGCCGCGACGGCGTTGTTCTCTACCGGCAAACCCACGCTGAAATTATCTATCCGCAGAGACTGCGGCGGTTTTTCATCCGCTAACAACCCCCAGCGCACACCAAGCTCACGCAGATTCTCGCTGCTGATGGTGACAATATGTGCCGCCAGTTGCACCTGCTCCAGCGGTGTATCCATATCCGCCACCCAGGCTTTCATCTGAGCAAGCGCCGGTGCGGTATCACGCAGTAATAACGCATTGGTACGCTTATCTACCACCACGCTGCCGCGTTCGGTCAGCAACTTGCCGCGCTGGCTATCCAGGCTCTGGGCAATCTCTCCGGCATCGGCATTTTGCAGCGAGATCGTCAGGTTCTCCAATGGCAGTTGTTGCGCCAGTGCCTGCTGCCGACGCTGTTGTTCCTGCTCGTCCGGCTCGGGGAAAACCAGCATCACATTACCATCGAGAGTCATCGTCAGTTTCCCTATGCGCAACACCACCGCCAGCGCCTGCCGCCAAGGGACATTATCCAAACGCAGCGTCAGATTGCCATCCACACCCTCGGCGGCAACCAGATTCAGTTGCTGATATTCCGCCAAGGCCTGTAAAACCAGGCTGACCGGCGTATCGTGAAACTCTAGAGAGATCGGTTTTTCCTGCTGCACTTCCTGCTGTACTTCCCCCATCACCATGAAGGGAAACGCCAGCAGCAGCGCCACAAGCCAGTGACATTTTTTCATTCCCATTTCCTTATGGTTTGCCCAACGTCAGAACAATGTTGCCCTTGGCTGGGGGGCAAACGCGCTCTGTGCCAACTTCACTGAACTCAAGCTGTCGCGCCTGGATTTGCGCCACCTGCCAAAGCCCATCCAGCAACGTTTGCTGTGGTTGCAACCTTAACCACTGCCCTTGCGGCGTCATCAGCCAGCCATGGCGCGAACCAGGTTCACCAATAGTGCCTTTTAGCTGCCAATTGGCCGGTGAAACGGCTGGCGCAATGCAGGGCGCTACCAAAGGCTGTTGGAACGGATCACGATCTTGTGCCGCCCAAACCGGGGTGGTGAGCATCAGCCACAGCCAATATCTTTTCCTCATTCACTTCTCCCTTCAGGTGCGAGCAAAATCAGTTGGGTAATCAACCCTTCCGCTTGCTTTTCGATCGCCATCTGGCCAATGCGCTGCGTGGGCGACAAACCTTCCAGCAAGCGCAGTAGCCCAGGGTAATCCACCTGTAACTTCACGATTTGCTGGGCGGGCTGCTCCTGTTGTTGCCAGCGCAGCAACACACCGCCCACCCGATAGAGCCTGCTGCCAAAGCTCTCCGGCTTTGTGGGTAACGCCAAGGTTTGCTCCTGCAAACGCCTTTCCAGCTCCTCCAGCGCCGGTAGGTGGGCCAGTTGTTGCTGGCGTTCGGTAATCTGTAATTCCAACTGCTGCTGTTGCGTACGCAACTGCTCCAGCTGTTGCCATTCGCCGTAGACCAGCAACGCGCTGGTCAGCAGTATCAGGCCGACCAAAAGCAGCCATTGAGCCACCAGCAACTGCCAGCCGGGCCGATTGAGCCAGGGTTTAATCCAATTCGGCAGCGGCTTATCCATCTTTCCCCCAGCGTGCCGTCAGGGTGAAAGCCAATATCCCGTTTTTATGCTGTGTCACCTCCGCCAAGCGATGACTTTCCAACAAAGGCGAGGCAGCCAAGCGCTGTTCAAACAGGGTAATCGCTGCGTACTGCCCGCTAAAACCGCGCAAAGAGATGCCCTGTGCATTCTCTTCCAGCGCCGTCAGCCATAGCTCATCAGGTATCACTGCCGAGAGTTGTTGTAGTAAATACAGGTAACGTCGGTTATGTATTTCATTCTGCTGGCGACGTGTCTCTTCAGCGGTTAACCGTGCCAGCGTTGCCATCACCTGCTGCGTCTGCTGGATCCGCCCAGCCAGCACTTGGTGCTGTTGCGTCAGCGTCTGCAAAGCGCTCTGCTGCTGTTCCTGTTGATAACGCAGCAGGAGGAAAGCCGTGGCTGGAAGGGCTAAGGCAACCAACAGCTGGATGCTGAACACTCGCAGCCAAAACCCGTAGCGTTGCCGTTGTGCCCTGAGGCGCCAAGGCAAAAGATTGACCTGATACATCAGCGATCCTCACGGCGTAAGGCAAGCCCAGCGGCCAGAACAAAAGCCATAGGCTGTGCTGGCAACGGAGGATGCAAATAGCTGAAGGCGGTGAAAGGTGACCAAGACACAACTCCGGCAGGCAAGGCTTCGTCTAAGACGCTGCTGTAATACACCGGTTGGTCGCCCAGATCCAGGCAGGCCATACGCATGGCTTCCAGCGCCTGTTGCGCGCTCTCGATCTCCCCAACAGGCATTACGCCGTAGGCAAATGGCGTACTGCGCGGAGCCACCCACAGCCACTCCTGTTCCAGACGATGCAACAGGCCCGCGTCGCGTGTCAGGCCTGCAAAAGCCGCCATGGCACACAAAACGCTGGGAGTAATATCAATAACCTGCGGCTGAAGATCGGCTTCTTGCAGGCAATGCAACCACTGCTGGAGTTCTTGTTGGCGAGCGGCGGTGAGCAGCAGTTGGTTGGTATTCGGCGGGGCGATACGGTAATCCATCGCCAAAGTCTGGCTGTCGAGCGGGAATTGTTTCAGCCCCTGGGTGGTGATGTAGTCATGGCGAATCGGTTCTCGCAAACGATAATCCGGTAACGGTAACCGGTGCTGTAAAACCCGTTGCGCAGGCAAAGCAATGCGTAAGGAAATATGTCTTGGTAACCGAATACGCCACTGCTTTAGCAGGGTGATCAACATTTCGGATTTCTCAATATAACCGTCGCGTAACACCGGCTGCGGCAGCGCCTGTTGCCACCAATGACGCAGTTGCCAACCGCTGCGGCGAGGCTGTGCCGCCAATGCCCTCACACAGTTGCTCTGTATATCCAGGCCTACCTGCCATGCTTGAGAGAACATATTTCACCCCGCCTCCGTATCGTCAAATGATAAAAGAACATATCCATGTCGCAGGCTTGCCTTTATACTACCGCGCGGTTGTTTATAAACTGCCCAAATGACATGAAATGGGAAATCTCAGGTGAAGTTCGTAAAGTATTTTCTAATCCTTGCAGTGTGTTGCATCTTGCTGGGAGCAGCCTCGATTTTTGGCTTGTACAAATATGTTGAGCCACAGCTGCCCGACGTCGCAACGCTGAAAGACGTGCGGCTACAAATCCCAATGCAGGTTTACAGTGCCGATGGCGAACTGATCGCTCAATTCGGTGAGAAACGTCGTATTCCGCTTAAGTTGGAACAAATTCCACCGGTGATGATGCATGCCTTCATCGCGACAGAAGACAGCCGTTTCTATGAACACCATGGTGTTGACCCGGTCGGTATCTTCCGTGCCGCGTCTGTCGCCCTGGTTTCTGGCCGAGCGTCACAAGGTGCCAGCACCATCACCCAACAGTTGGCAAGAAACTTCTTCTTGAGCCCGGAACGCACCCTGATGCGTAAGCTCAAAGAGGTTTTCCTGGCGATACGCATTGAACAGATGCTGTCCAAAGACGAAATTCTTGAGTTGTATCTGAACAAAATCTACTTGGGCTACCGCGCTTATGGCGTCGGGGCGGCCGCACAGGTTTACTTCGGCAAGGATGTCAGCCAGCTCAGCTTAAGCGAAATGGCCACCATCGCCGGTCTGCCTAAGGCACCGTCGACCTTCAACCCGCTGTACTCGCACGATCGTGCCGTTGCGCGCCGTAACGTGGTGCTGTCGCGTATGTTGGATGAAAATTACATCACGCAGGCGCAATACGATCAGGCCCGCAGTGAGGAACTGGTTGCCCACTACCATGCGCCGGAAATCAGCTTCTCTGCGCCCTATCTTGCGGAGATGGTGCGCCAGGAAATGATCGCCCGTTACGGTGAGAACGCCTATACCGACGGTTACAAGGTTTACACCACCATCACCAAGAAACTGCAGTTGGCAGCGCAGGAGGCGGTGCGTAACAACGTACTGGACTACGACATGCGCCACGGTTATCGCGGCCCGTCGAACGTGCTGTGGAAAGTGGGTGAAGCAGCTTGGGATCAGAAACAGATTGTTGATTCGCTGAAAAACCTGCCGAGCTACGGCCCGCTGGCGCCTGCGGTAATCACCCAGGCCGATGTCAACCAGGCCACCGCGATGTTGGCCGATGGCAGCAACATTGCGCTGACGATGTCCGGTATGCGCTGGGCACGCCCGTTCAAATCCGACACCCAGCAGGGCCCAACGCCGAAGCGCGTCACCGACGTGGTTCAGGCTGGCCAGCAGGTGTGGGTACGCAAAGTGAATGATAACTGGTGGCTGTCGCAGGTGCCGGATGTCAACTCGGCGCTGGTTTCTATCGATCCGAACAACGGTGCCGTCAAAGCGCTGGTCGGCGGTTTCGATTTTAACCAGAGCAAGTTCAATCGCGTAACTCAGGCGTTGCGTCAGGTCGGTTCCAACATCAAACCCTTCCTGTATACCGCCGCGATGGATAAAGGCCTGACGCTGGCGACCATCCTCAACGATCTGCCCATCACCCGCTGGGATGCCGGTGCCGGTACTGATTGGCGGCCGAAAAACTCACCGCCTACCTATGACGGCCCAATCCGTTTACGTCAGGGTTTGGGGCAATCGAAAAACGTGGTGATGGTACGTGCAATGCGCGCGATGGGCGTTGATTACGCGGCGGAATATTTGCAGCGTTTCGGCTTCCCGGCACAGAACATTGTGCATTCAGAATCGCTGGCGCTGGGTTCGGCCTCCTTCACTCCATTGCAGGTGGTGCGTGGTTACGCAGTGCTGGCCAATGGCGGTTATCTGGTTGATCCCTACTTCATTACCAAGATTGAAGACGACAGCGGCAAGGCCCTGTTTGAAACCAAGCCGAAAGTGGTGTGTGAAAGCTGCAATCTGCCGGTGATCTATGGCGATACCCAGCGTGCGGCCATGCTTTCTGATGATAACGTTGAGAACGTGGCGGTATCGCAGGAAAACAGCAACGCCAATGTGCCGATGCCACAATTGGAGCAGGTAACACCAACCCAGGTACAGCAGGATAACGATCAGCAGTATGCACCGCACGTAATCAGCACACCTCTGGCGTTCCTGATGCGCGATGCACTGAATAGCAACATCTTTGGTGAGCCAGGTTGGATGGGCACCGGCTGGCGTGCGGGGCGCGATCTGAAACGCCGTGATATCGGGGGTAAAACCGGGACTACCAACAGTTCAAAAGACGCCTGGTTCTCCGGTTATGGCCCGGATACCGTGACGTCGGTCTGGATCGGTTTCGACGATCATCGCCGCGATCTGGGGCGTGCAACCGCTTCTGGGGCGATTGAGGATCAGATCTCCGGCGGCGAAGGCGGTGCGAAGAGTGCGCAACCGGCGTGGGATGACTTTATGAAAGTGGCACTGGACGGCGTTCCAGAACAGAAAGTCACACCACCAGCGGGCGTTGTCAGCGTGACCATCGACAAGAGCACCGGCAAGCTGTCCAATGGCGGCGGTGGTAGCCGTTCCGAGTTCTTTATCGACGGTACCCAGCCGACAGGATTCTCGGTGCATGATGCCGGTACTACCTTGACGGATCCCGGCGGTGAAAGCCACGAGCTGTTCTAAACATGACAATGGCCAGAGCAATCTGGCCATTTTTTTAGCTGAAAGTTATCTGGAAATGTTAACGCGAGTGACGCAAAAAGGCTGCGGCCAGGAATAGCGCACTGACGTTACGGGCCTCACGGAAATCTGGCTCATCCAATAACGCCATCATGTTGGCAATTGGCCAACGCACCTGCACCAACGGCTCCGGTTCATCGCCTTCCAAGCTTTGCGGGTAAAGATCGTGCGCCAGCACGATATTCATCTGGCTGGAAAAATAAGAGGGGGCCATCGTCAGTTTGCTCAGGAAATCAAAGCGTTTCGCGCCAAAACCCACTTCTTCCATCAATTCACGATTGGCCGCTTCCAGCACCCCTTCACCGAGATCGATCAGGCCCTTCGGAAACCCTAACTCGTAAGATTCGGTGCCCACCGCATACTCGTGGATCAGCAGCAGATCGTCCCCCACCACCGGTACAATCATCACCGCTTCACGCTCCGAAGGCCGCATACGCTCGTACACCCGCCGGACACCATTACTGAACTCCAGATCGACCGACTCCACGTTGAATAAACGCGAGCGCGCGACCGTTTCTACTTTCAGAATTTTAGGTTTTTGCAGGTGTTTATGCATGATTGCCTCAAATGGGCTACCCGCTCAGAAAGCAGGCAACCAGGATAATGATGGGCGTGCTGCACCAAACTGGGGCGCACAAACTCGATCTTGATCACATTGTGCGTTAATGAGAACCCCTGTCGCAACGAACTTAAGCGTTAATTTACTTTTTTTTAACAAGCGTAGCCAGTACGAAGCCATTTTCCCAAAAAACCCACTAAAAACTGAATAATAAAATAGGATAAAGCCGATATCAGGTCCGTGGCATGGTTGCTATCATCATATAAGTTATGGGTTACAGGGTTCATCCCTGTGGTATGTCCATGATTCTGTATCCAAGTTGCCGCCTATCAGCAGCTTCAAACATGAAGGGTATACATATCCCTTGGAAGCTAACTCCGTATAATAGGCAGCAGATGATGAGTGAGGTTGGCAGGTTTCATGGGTTCACGATGAGGGCAGCATGAGCACAATAGCGTTAATATTGGTCTTGGTGCTAGCTTGCCTGATCGCTGCTGGCCTTTATTGCTGGTTTAAATTCCGCAAACAGCCTGTGTTGGCGCGCTCCCTACCGTTCATTAAACCAACGCACCGCAAACTGACTGCGGATGAACGTGCGGCTGTTGAATATTACTTCAATCAGCAGAACAGGCTGGGTAACAAATTTTTGCCCGCCTCCCCGGCGCTGCCTTCCGTCAGGCTGGCACTCATACCACAGAGCGACAAGGTTTACCCCATCACCCATGCCATTACCCGCTATGGCTTGGCTAACGATGAACCCAATAACTACCGCTATTATCTCGATTCCGAAGAAATACATCTGCCGCCATTCTGGGAACAATACATCAGCGCCGATAATCATGTGGAAGTGATCCGAACCCAGACGCTGCCACTGGTTATCTCACTCAATGGCCATTCGCTGCTCGATCATATTCACGAGCGCCCACAACCGCCAGTAGTGACGACTGCGATGCCAGTAAAGAACGCCTCTATCCGCCAGGAAGAGAGTGAACATATTGAACTGGTCAATATCCGTAAGGAAACCCCTCAGGAACATGCGCTGAATCGCCCGAACGGTATCAAGGAAGCGGCCACCATTTCCGCCGCCCTGTTGCTGCTGTTCTTCAGCCTGATCAGCCCGGTGATGGTCATCCCCTGGATGATCTTTGTTGCGGTATTGATGATCATCTGGGGCTGCTGGAACCTGCTGCGCCACCCGACCGAAAGTGAACTGAAAGAAGTCCACTGCCTGCGCGGCACGCCAAAACGCTGGGGGTTGTTCGACGAAACCGATCAGGGGCAGCTCAGCAATATCTCGCTGGGGGTGATCGATTTGACTTACCCGCCACACTGGCAGCCTTACCTCACGTCCGATCTGGGCAAAGTCACCAATGTGGATATCTACCTCAACCGGCAAGTGGTGCGCCAAGGGCGTTATCTCTCCCTGCACGATGAGGTGAAAAATTTCCCTTTGCAGCCATGGGGGAAGCACGCCGTGCTGGCCGCCAGTGCCTTAGTAACGATGCTGTTGCTACTGACCTACGTACCGCTCAGCCTGCCGGTCAAACTGAGCAGCGCGTGGCTACAGGGCGCACAGAAAACCGATGTCACCAGCGTACAGGCGCTGGAGGCCACCCCATTGCGCATTGGTGATACCCTGAAAATCCAGGGCTACGGCATGTGTTATGTGCCATCAGGCAACGGGAGTGCTGCGCAGCCCGGCTTTATGCCTTTCGATTGCTCTGGAGTCTACTGGAACAATGCCGCCCCGTTGCCACAGCCGGAGTCGGAGGTGATCGACAAGGCCTCCGCCCTGCTGGCCACGATTAACCGACAGTTACACCCCAGCGGAGCTGATCAGAAACTGAACCCGCAACTGGCCAGTGCCATTGAGAAATCCGGTATGATCCTGTTGGATGATTTCTCGGATATCGTGCTGAAAACCCAGGATCTCTGCGACATGGAAAACGACTGTGTCCGGCTGAAAAACGCCCTGGTCAATCTGGGGAACGCCAAAAACTGGGCCAGCCTGGTGAAACGCGCCAAATCAGGCACTCTTCAGGGCGTTAACGTCCTGCTGCGGCCAGTCAGTGCAGAATCGCTGGAAAGCCTGAGCAACGCAGCCACCTCGTCGTTTGTCACTAATGAAACCCGCCAGGCCGCTGCCGCACTCAACAGCCCACCACCGGGTGGCTTTCTGATCACCAGCGATGAAGGCAAACAACTGGTCGATCATCCGCTGCCCACTCAACCACTGAACGAATACAATGCGCTCGACCAGTGGAGCGAACTGCAACGTCTCTCCAGCCTGCTACTGCATACGCCGTTCCGCGCTCAGGGGGTCATCACCAATATCTCTGTTGATGCCAATGGCACCCGCCATATCGCCTTACACAGCGAACCCGATATGATCACCCTGTGGCGTTACCTTGGCACCAGCCTGTTACTGCTGGCGCTGGTGGCCAGCCTTGGCTATAACACCTGGCGGCTGGTACAGCGCTGGCGCAAAAATCAGCATCGTCTTGCTGACATCCAGCGCTACTATGAAAGCTGCTTCAACCCTCAGCTCACTCCGGTTGCCATACGCCCGGTGGTTTAGGCTGTATCCCACCATTACGCGTGCACTCCCCAGACTCTGCTTATGCTACGCTAACACTATTGGCCGCCACTGGCCTGCCTATGGAGTTTTTTCATGGTTCCTGAATTCGACTGGCGCGATATTGATACCGTGCTGCTGGATATGGACGGTACTCTGATCGATCTGGAGTTCGACAGCCATTTCTGGCTAACGCTAGTTCCGCAAGCGCTGAGTGAACAGCGCGCCATCCCGTTTGATGACGCCCGTAAAATCATTCATGCCGAATATCTCGCCGTGCAGCACACCATGAATTGGTATTGCTTTGATTACTGGAGCCATCGGCTGGAGCTGGATATCTACCGCATGACCAGCGAAGTGGGTAGCCGCGCGCGGTTGCGTGAAGATACCGAGCCGTTTCTACAGGCTTTGCGCCATGCAGGCCGCAGGACCATTCTGCTGACCAATGCGCATCCGCATAGCCTGGCGGTAAAAATTGAGCACACCGGGTTGGATCAGCACCTTGATTTATTGCTTTCTACCCACACATTTGGTTATCCAAAAGAAGATCAGCGCCTGTGGCAGGCGGTGCAGCAGCAAACCGGTTTTGATCCACAGCGTACGCTGTTTGTTGATGACAATGAGCCCATTCTGGATGCTGCCCAAACCTTTGGTATCCGCCACTGTCTGGGGGTGCAAAACCCGGACTCCAGCATGGTGAGTAAAACTTTCCAGCGTTATCCATCAATGAGCGACTATCGCCAGTTGATACCGGCGCTGCAACAGGGGGAGCAATGAATGAAAGCCAAGGCAACGCAGGATGATGCTGCCGTCCGTCTGGACAAATGGCTGTGGGCGGCACGTTTTTATAAAACCCGTGCGATGGCGCGCGAAATGATCGACGGCGGTAAGGTGCATTACAATGGGCAGCGCGGCAAGCCGAGCAAAATCGTTGAGATTAATGCCGAGATCAAACTGCGCCAGGGCAATGAAGAACGTACCGTGGTGGTACTGGCCGTCACCGGCCAGCGGCGAGGAGCCAGCGAGGCCCAACAGATCTATCAGGAAACCGAGGTCAGCATCGCCAACCGCGAAAAAGTGGCGCTGGCCCGCAAGATGAACTCACTGACCATGCCGCATCCAGATCGCCGTCCAGACAAAAAAGAGCGGCGTGATTTGATTAAATTCAAGAGCCAGCCCCAGTAGGGCTGCACATAAGATAGCCTGGTGAGCCGGAATCATCCCTCACTTTAATGAGAGAAAACTATGTCCAACCATGACCAATTACACCGTTACCTGTTCGAAAACTACGCGGTGCGCGGTGAGCTGGTTACCGTCAATGAAACCTATCAGCAGATTCTGACCAATCATGACTACCCGGCACCGGTACAACAACTGCTCGGTGAACTGCTGGTTGCCACCAGTCTGCTGACTGCCACGCTGAAATTCGACGGTGACATCACCGTGCAGCTACAGGGTGACGGCCCGCTCAAGCTGGCCGTTATCAACGGTAACAACCGCCAGGAAATGCGCGGCGTAGCCCGTGTAGAAGGCCCGATCGTTGAAGGCAACACGCTGCATCAGATGCTCGGCAACGGTATTATGGTGATCACCATCAGCCCGACCGAAGGCGAGCGCTATCAGGGCGTCGTCGGGTTGGAAGGTGAAACCCTGGCAGCCTGCCTGGAAGGTTATTTCCGCCAGTCTGAGCAGTTACCGACCCGCTTGTTTATCCGTACCGGCGAATCGGCAGGTAAGCCCGTGGCGAGCGGCATGCTGCTGCAAGTGCTACCGGCACAGGACGGCAGTGCCGATGACTTCGATCACCTGGTACAACTGACCGCCACCATCAAGAATGAAGAGTTGTTCAACCTGCCAGCCAACGAAGTGCTCTATCGCCTGTATCACCAGGAAGAAGTGACGCTCTACGAACCGCAGGATGTCACCTTCCGCTGTACCTGTTCGCGCCAGCGCTGTGCTGATGCGCTGATCACGCTGCCAGCGGAGGAAGTGACCAATATGCTGGAGCAGGACGGTAACATCGACATGCATTGCGACTATTGTGGCAACCATTACCTGTTCGATGCCGTGGACATTGCCGCACTTTATAGTGGTAATACCGACAGCAGCCCACAGTTACACTAAGTTGCACCACGCTCTGGCGAGCGCGTTCTGGCGCTCGCCAAGCTTCACCGTTTGCACGCTTGCTTTTTTCCGTGTGCTATATCTCATAACGTAGCTAAAAAACGTTTAAAACGTTAAATATTTGATAGCTATCGCGGTTACTCCCTGCTGAATCCCTACAATTGTTGCCAGAAATTCTGTGATCAAGGAGCAGTGACATGCGTGTTAAAGGTATAACCCACCAGGATCTTGCCGCTTATGGTATTCATAACGCTGGTGAAATCGTTCACAATCCGAGTTATGAATTACTGTTTAAGGAAGAAACCGATCCTTCACTGAAAGGATTTGAGCGTGGCGTCGTAACCAGCCTGGGAGCCGTTGCCGTTGATACCGGCATCTTCACCGGCCGTTCTCCAAAAGATAAATACATCGTCCGCGACGATATCACCCGGAACACCGTCTGGTGGGCCGATCAGGGTAAAGGCAAGAACGATAACAAACCTCTCAGCCCCGAAGTCTGGGCAGACCTGAAACAGCTGGTCACCGAGCAACTCTCTGGCAAACGCCTGTTTGTGGTTGATACCTTCTGTGGTGCCAACGCAGATTCCCGTCTGAAAGTCCGCTTCATCACCGAAGTCGCCTGGCAGGCACACTTTGTGAAAAACATGTTCATCCGCCCAAGCGAAGAAGAGTTGCAGGATTTCGAGCCTGACTTTGTGGTGATGAACGGTGCCAAATGCACCAACCCGAACTGGCAGCAACAGGGGCTGAACTCGGAAAACTTCGTGGCGTTCAACCTGACCGAACGTATGCAGTTGATCGGCGGTACCTGGTACGGCGGCGAAATGAAGAAAGGGATGTTCTCGATGATGAACTACCTGCTGCCGCTAAAAGGCATTGCCTCTATGCACTGCTCGGCCAACGTGGGCGAGAAAGGCGATGTGGCAGTATTCTTTGGTCTGTCCGGCACCGGTAAAACCACGCTCTCTACCGATCCGAAACGCCAGTTGATCGGCGATGACGAACACGGCTGGGACGACGATGGGGTGTTCAACTTCGAAGGTGGCTGCTACGCCAAAACCATCAAGCTTTCCGAAGAGGCTGAGCCGGATATCTATCACGCCATCAAGCGCGATGCGCTGCTGGAAAACGTCACCGTACTGGCCGATGGCACCGTGGATTTCAACGACGGTTCGAAAACCGAGAACACCCGCGTTTCCTATCCGATCTACCATATCCACAACATCGTTAAGCCGGTTTCAAAAGCGGGCCATGCCACCAAGGTGATCTTCCTGACCGCCGATGCCTTTGGCGTACTGCCACCGGTATCACGTCTGACGGCCAACCAGACCCAGTACCACTTCTTGTCCGGTTTCACCGCGAAGCTGGCCGGTACCGAGCGCGGTGTTACCGAGCCAACGCCGACCTTCTCCGCCTGCTTTGGTGCCGCCTTCCTGTCGCTGCACCCAACCCAATACGCCGAAGTCTTGGTTAAACGCATGCAGGCGGCCGGGGCGCAGGCTTATTTGGTGAATACCGGTTGGAACGGCACGGGTAAACGTATCTCGATCAAAGATACCCGCGGCATTATCGACGCCATCCTGAACGGTGAGATCGATAAAGCAGAAACCATCACGCTGCCGATTTTCGATCTGGCGATGCCTACCGCCTTACCGGGCGTTGATCCGGCGATCCTCGACCCACGCGCCACCTACGCCAAGGTAGAGCAATGGGAAGAAAAAGCGCACGACCTGGCGAATCGCTTTATCACCAACTTCGATAAATATACCGATACACCGGCTGGCGCAGCACTGGTCAGTGTAGGGCCGAAGCTGTAATACCCTCTTGTAGGGGGTGTTGTCTCGATGTTTAGCCCCCTACACTTTCTACCTTAAGGCGCGATTTCGCGCCTTTTTTCATTTCAGTAGCTTGTTTTTTAATCAGCCCGATAGGATAATCATGCAATGCAATCATTGCTAGCAAAGGGGGGATCAATGGCTACCATAACCGTCAGGAATCTGGATGATGAAATAAAAGAATTGCTGCGTATCTCAGCGGCTAAAAATGGCCATTCCATGGAGGAGGAAGCACGCATGATTTTAAAACAGGCACTGGTGAAAAAACCACCGCGCTATGGGTTGGGAACGCGCCTACAGCAGCATTTTGCTGAATTCGGCGGCGTTGAACTGGAAATCCCACCGCGCGATGCAACACCGCCACGCATTATTAATTTTGACGATGATGATGACCAAGCATGATCATTCTCGATACCAATGTCGTTTCAGAGTTACTGCGCCCAGCCCCTCATTACACCGTTTTGAGGTGGCTGGATGAGCAGGACACTTATCAATTTTATTTAAGTGCGATCGTAGTTGCAGAACTCTATACCGGTATCACCTGTATGCCCGCAGGGAAAAGGCAGCTCGAACTGCGGAACCGTTTAGATGTGATGCTACAGGAAGAGTTTCCTGAGAGGATTTTACCTTTTGACGTTGACTGCGCCATACAACATGCAGAACTAATGGGTGCCAATCGCCGTCGCGGTACTCTTGTCAGCATGGCAGACAATCAAATCGCCGCAACTTGCCTGCATTATGGTGCCGCATTGGCAACGCGTAACACCAAGGATTTCATTCATAGTGGTGTTACCCTTATCGACCCTTGGCAGGCCACCACCGGCAGGCGTTTGCATGAAGATGCAGCAGAATATTACGTGATGAGCAGAAAGCCCTGACCGAGCCGCGGCCCGGTCAGGAAGCTATGCCGTGTCTTTCACCGTTTGATGGCCGTTGGCCGATTCTCTCTTTTCCATCGGCAGCGGAATATAGGCGCGGATGCGCAACCCACCGCGTTCACTGGTGCCGATATCCAACACCCCAGCATGAGCATCAATAATGCGTTGCACAATCGCCAACCCTAGCCCGGTGCCGCTGGTGCTGCGCGCGCTATCGCCGCGCACAAAGGGTTGGAACAGGTGTTTGAGCTCTTCCGGCTTGATCCCTGGACCGTCGTCTTCCACCTGGAACCAGCCGCGCTGCAACTCGCGCCCGCTGCTGACCTTGATCCAGCCATTGCCATAGCGGGCAGCATTCACCACCATGTTGGCCGCCGCGCGCTTGATTGATAACGGATGCACATTCATCATTAATTCGCCCGGTAGGATGTCCGTTTCAATGACCCGCTCATAACCACTTTCTGCCGCTACCACTTCGCCCAGAATGGCGTTCAGATCGCTAATCTCGGTCTGCATTTCCTGGCCAGTGCGCAGGTAATCAATAAACTGCTCGATGATGGCATTACACTCTTCGATATCTTTATTGATCGACTCCGCCAGATAGCCATCTTCGGTGCTCATCATTTCGGTCGCCAGCCGGATACGCGTCAACGGCGTGCGCAGATCGTGACTCACCCCGGCCATCAGCAGCGTACGATCGTCGGCAAGTTGCTTCACGCCAGCCGCCATCTGGTTAAAGGCCCGGGTCACGGAACGCACCTCAGAGGCACCATATTCGCGCAACGGCGGCGGAATAATCCCTTTTCCCACCTGCAAAGCCGCGTGTTCAAGCTCAACCAGGGGGCGATTCTGGATACGGATAAACAGCCAGGCACCGCCAATCGCCAGCAGCATGATCGCCAAGGTGTAACGGAACAGCGGTGAGAAATCACCCTGATGAATTTCGGTCAGCGGAACGCGCACCCAGATGTCCGGTTGCAGCCAGGTTTTCAGCCAAACCACCGGCGAGTTTTTGTTCACCTCAACGCGGACGTCAGTCGGCCCACCCAGTTGCTGCGCCATCTGCTGGCTGAGGAATTGATAGTGCTGCGCCCAGCGCAAGCCACTCTCCTCCGCCGCAGCGTTGGTATACAGGGAAATACCCAGCTCACGGTAGATTTCACGGCGGAACGCCGGTGGCACTTCCAGCAGCGTGCCATCCTCCAGTTGCAGCCGATCGGTCATCAGCATACGGACTTCATAGGCCAAAACCTTGTTGAACTGCTGCAAACTTGGCAGGATGGCGAAGTTGAGCACCACCAGATAGGTCGTCACCAGGCTGACGAACAGCAAGGTGACAATCAACAGTAAAGTTCTGGCAAACGAGCTACGCGGTGAAAAGCGCAATCGCTTCATGCCTTAGTGCCGTCCGGCACGAAGACGTAACCCAGGCCCCAAACGGTCTGAATATAACGAGGATGGGCCGGATCTTCCTCGACCATGCGGCGCAGGCGAGAAATTTGCACGTCGATGGAGCGCTCCATCGCGCTGTATTCGCGGCCACGAGCCAGGTTCATCAGCTTATCGCGTGATAACGGTTCGCGCGGATGGCTGACCAACGCCTTCAACACCGCAAACTCACCGCTGGTGAGCGGCATAGGTTCATCTTCGCGGAACATTTCGCGCGTGCCCAGGTTCAGTTTGAATTTGCCGAAGGCGATCACCGCTTCTTCTTGCGAAGGCGCACCAGGCAGTTCATTGGCCTGACGGCGCAGCACCGCACGAATACGGGCCAACAGTTCACGCGGGTTGAACGGTTTAGGAATGTAGTCATCGGCACCGATTTCAAGCCCGACAATGCGATCCACTTCTTCACCCTTGGCGGTGACCATGATGATCGGCATCGGGTTGCTTTGGCTGCGCAAGCGGCGGCAGATAGAAAGCCCGTCTTCACCCGGCAGCATCAGATCCAACACCATCAGATGGAAAGATTCGCGCGTCAGCAAGCGATCCATTTGCTCAGCGTTGGCCACGCTACGAACCTGAAAGCCCTGCTCCGTTAAATAACGTTCTAAAAGCGCACGCAGGCGCATGTCGTCATCGACGACCAGAATCTTATGATTTTCTTGCATTGTGTTACTCCCAAAGGCTGTATTGCCTGATTCTAGGCTGTGGCCGGCACAGATGTGTAAGCACTGCTGGCGACGGTTTGGCAACAGCCTTGTATTGTTAAAAAACCCCGTCATTACTGACAGCATTTAATGGTATACATTCTAGCCGAAATTGTTACAAAGCTTATTCTTTTGCTCAGATATCAACTGTTTTCACTTAAGTATCGGGCCAGGGCTCATCAAAAAAACCCTTGCTTGCGCTTGTTTACACCGGCAGCAGAAAATCCCAAAGCAGTGGTTTTGGCAGTGTACCGTAGAGATACCGATAAAAAACTCACCCAATGACCCGTTTATGCGAGAATCCCCAGATTAACGGCTGACTGCAAGGTGGATAACGATGAAAACATTGCTGATTACCCGTGAGGGGTACGACAAGCTGAAGCAAGAACTGGACTTTCTTTGGCGTGAAGATCGCCCGGAAGTGACCAAGAAAGTCACCTGGGCCGCCAGCCTGGGTGACAGAAGTGAAAACGCCGATTACCAGTACAACAAAAAGCGGCTGCGTGAAATCGATCGCCGCGTGCGCTACCTCACCAAATGCCTCGAGCAGTTGAAAATCGTTGATTATTCGCCGCAGCAGGAAGGCCGGGTGTTTTTTGGTGCCTGGGTGGAGATCGAAAACGATGAGGGTGAGATCAAGCGCTTTCGTATCGTCGGTTACGATGAGATTTTCGGCCGTAAAGACTACATCTCCATCGATTCACCGATGGCCCGCGCGCTGCTGAAAAAGGAAGTGGGCGATAGCGCCACGGTGCAAACGCCTGCCGGTGAAGCGTTTTGGTCGGTCAATGAGATCACCTATGTGAAAGAGTAAAGGAGCATGTCAGCCCGCTGCGCTGGCATTTTATCCCTGCAAACCGTATAACTATCCCCCTCTTGATTATCGTGCTGAACAGATACCCGACTTATGAATGACCCACTGAGCCGCATTATTGCAACAGAATTGCAGGCCCGGCCGGAGCAAGTTGACTCCGCCATCCGCCTGCTGGATGAAGGTAATACCGTGCCGTTTATCGCACGCTATCGTAAGGAAGTCACCGGAGGCCTGGACGACACCCAACTGCGCCAGTTGGAAACCCGCCTGGGTTACCTGCGTGAACTGGAAGATCGCCGCCAGACCATCCTCAAGTCCATCGACGAGCAAGGTAAACTGACCGAACAACTGGCCGGGGCAATTAACGCCACCCAGAGCAAAACCGAACTCGAAGACCTCTACCTGCCGTATAAACCCAAACGCCGCACCCGTGGCCAGATCGCTATTGAAGCCGGTCTGGAGCCGCTGGCCGACTTGCTGTGGCAAGATCCGCAGCAACAGCCAGAACAGGCGGCCGAACGTTATGTCGATGCCGACAAGGGCGTTGCCGATGTCAAAGCGGCGCTAGACGGTGCGCGCTATATCCTGATGGAGCGCTTCGCCGAAGATGCCACGCTGCTGGCTAAAGTGCGCGACTACCTGTGGAAAAACGCCCATCTGGTGTCCAAGGTGGTGGAAGGCAAAGAAGAGGAAGGCGCGAAATTCCGCGACTACTTCGATCACCACGAACCGATTTCACAAGTGCCTTCTCACCGTGCGCTGGCGATGTTCCGTGGCCGCAATGAAGGGGTACTGCAACTGGCGCTGAATGCCGACCCGCAGTTTGAAGAAGCACCGCGCGAAAGCCAGGGCGAGTTGATCATCATCAACCACCTGAACCTGCGGCTGAATAACGCACTGGCCGATGCTTGGCGCAAAGCGGTGGTTAACTGGACCTGGCGCATCAAGGTGCTGTTGCACTTGGAAACCGAACTGATGGGCACCCTGCGTGAGCGTGCGGAAGACGAAGCGATCAACGTTTTCGCCCGCAATATGCACGATCTGCTGATGGCCGCCCCGGCCGGTATGCGCGCCACCATGGGCCTGGATCCAGGCCTGCGTACCGGTGTCAAAGTGGCGGTGGTCGATGCCACCGGCAAGCTGGTGGCGACCGATACCGTCTATCCACACACCGGCCAGGCCGCCAAAGCGGCTGCGGTGGTTGCCGCATTGTGCATTAAGCATAAAGTGGAACTGGTGGCGATCGGCAACGGCACCGCCTCCCGTGAAACCGAGCGTTTCTTTGCCGAACTGCAACAGCAGTTCCCAGAGGTCAAAGCGCAGAAAGTGATCGTCAGCGAGGCCGGTGCTTCGGTGTATTCCGCCTCCGAACTGGCGGCGCTGGAATTCCCGAATCTCGATGTTTCGCTGCGCGGTGCAGTGTCTATTGCTCGCCGCTTGCAGGATCCGCTGGCCGAACTGGTGAAGATTGACCCTAAATCCATCGGCGTTGGCCAATACCAGCATGACGTCAGCCAAAGCCAGTTGGCGAAGAAGCTGGATTCAGTGGTGGAAGACTGCGTAAACGCCGTGGGTGTTGATCTGAATACCGCGTCCGTGCCTTTATTGACCCGCGTGGCCGGTTTGACGCGCATGATGGCGCAGAACATCGTCACCTGGCGTGATGAGAACGGCCGTTTCAGCAACCGTGAACAGCTGCTGAAAGTCAGCCGTCTGGGGCCAAAGGCCTTTGAACAGTGCGCGGGCTTCTTGCGTATCAACCACGGTGATAACCCGCTGGATGCCTCAACCGTTCACCCGGAAACCTACCCGGTGGTGGAACGCATTCTGGCCGCCACCCAGCAGGCGTTGCAGGATCTGATGGGCAACTCGAACGCCATCCGCAACCTGAAAGCCAGCGATTTTACCGATGAGAAATTCGGTGTGCCAACGGTGACCGACATCCTGAAAGAGCTGGAAAAACCGGGCCGCGATCCGCGCCCAGAATTCAAAACCGCCACCTTTGCTGAAGGCGTGGAAACGCTGAACGATCTGCAAGTCGGGATGATTCTGGAAGGTTCGGTCACCAACGTCACCAACTTCGGCGCGTTTGTGGATATCGGCGTGCATCAGGATGGCCTGGTGCATATCTCCTCGCTGGCAGATAAATTTGTGCAGGATCCACACACCGTGGTGAAAGCCGGTGATATCGTCAAAGTGAAGGTGATGGAGGTCGATCTGCAACGCAAGCGTATTGCACTCAGCATGCGCCTGGATGAGCAGCCGGGCGAAGGTTCATCGCGCCGTGGCAGCAACAGCGCTCCAGCACGCGACAACGCTTCACGCGCGCCTGCCAATAAAGCCGCGAAACCACGCAGCACCAGCACCACACCGGCCAACAACAGCGCCATGGGTGACGCTCTGGCTGCCGCATTCGGCAAAAAACGCTAAGCCTAACGGCAGAGGGTGGCGCTCACTCCGCCCTCTGCCACACAATATTTCCACTAATTTTTGATACACCGCAAGAAAGTAGTACAATTAGCGGTCAATAACCCTGTTTTTTGTATTGATTACGATAATCGTTCTCACTATTATTGTGTTGCGTGTTTATTGGGCCATGCCATGGCTCAGCTGTTTTGGCTCTATTTACCTCCTCGGGTAGCCTGGGCAAAACTGTTCTGAAAGTGCGTTCCAACGGGAACGCTTTGATCACCAAGAAGGTAATATGCATCTTCTTCCTAAACAGACTTATAAAATTACCGGTTTCTCCAGTGAAATCAGCCCCGCTTACCGGCAGAAGCTGCTGTCGCTCGGGATGCTGCCCGGCTCATTATTTGAAGTAGTCCGCATTGCACCACTCGGCGATCCAATAGAAATAAAAACCCGCCGCGTCAGCCTGGTGCTGCGGAAAAAAGATTTGGACCTGATCCTGCTCGACGGCCAGTAATCACACGCCGCCCCCCGCCTCAGGCTTTTGCCGTGCTTCTGCGCATGGCCGGTACTTAATTTACTGATATCACGTTGGATTATGAAAAAAATCACCATTGGCTTGATAGGTAATCCGAACTCAGGGAAAACCACACTGTTCAACCAGCTTACCGGTGCGCGCCAGCGGGTCGGTAACTGGGCCGGGGTTACGGTTGAACGCAAGGAAGGCCAGTTTGCTACAGCGCAATCGCAGGTCACTCTGGTCGATTTGCCCGGCACTTATTCGCTCACCACCATCTCCGAACAGACTTCTCTTGACGAGCAAATCGCCTGCCATTACATCCTGAGTGGCGATGCAGACTTGTTGATCAACGTGGTAGACGCGTCAAACCTGGAGCGCAACCTTTACCTGACGCTGCAACTGCTGGAGCTGGGCATTCCCTGCATCGTGGCGCTGAACATGCTGGATATCGCCAGAAGCCAGCGTATCGAGATTGATCTTGCGGCCCTGTCTGAGCGCTTGGGTTGCCCGGTCGTACCGCTGGTTTCCACCAAAGCCGACGGCATTGGCGTGCTGAAACAGATGATCGACGGTCATCGGTTCAATCAGCTCAAAGCGTTGGTGAATTACCCGCCGCTGCTGCTGCATGAAATCAATCGGCTGACCGATGCCATGCCGCAGAACTTGCCCACCGAACAGCGCCGCTGGCTGGCGCTGCAAATGCTGGAAGGGGATATTTATAGCCACCAGTTGGCCGGAGATGCCGTCGCTTTACTGCCGGATGCCAGGCAAGCGCTGCAACAGCAGCAGCAGGAAGATCCGGCACTGGTGATTGCCGATGCCCGCTATCAGTCGATCGCCACCCTTTGCGATGCCGTCAGCAACGCGCAGCAAGCCCTGCCGAACCGCCTGACCGAAATGCTGGATAAAGTGATCCTCAACCGCTGGCTCGGCGTGCCGATTTTTCTGCTGGTGATGTACCTGATGTTTCTGCTGGCGATTAACATCGGTGGTGCGCTGCAACCGATCTTCGATCTCGGTTCGGCGGCCATCTTTATTCAGGGGATCCAATGGATCGGTTATACCCTGCATTTCCCAGAATGGCTGACCATTTTCCTGGCGCAGGGCGTCGGCGGCGGTATCAATACCGTGCTGCCGCTGGTGCCGCAGATCGGCATGATGTACCTGTTCCTGTCCTTTCTGGAAGACTCCGGCTACATGGCACGCGCCGCCTTTGTGATGGATCGCCTAATGCAGGCGCTCGGCTTGCCGGGGAAATCCTTCGTGCCGCTGATCGTCGGTTTCGGCTGCAACGTACCGTCGATCATGGGGGCACGCACGCTGGATGCCCAGCGTGAACGCCTGATCACCATCATGATGGCTCCGTTTATGTCCTGCGGTGCGCGGTTGGCGATCTTCGCCGTATTCGCTGCGGCGTTCTTCGGCCAAGATGGCGCTGGCGTGGTGTTCTCGCTGTATATGCTGGGTATCGTGGTCGCTATTCTTACCGGTCTGGTGCTGAAATACACCATCATGCGCGGTGAAGCGTCACCGTTCGTCATGGAGTTACCGGTCTATCACGTACCCCACCTGAAAAGCCTGCTGTTGCAGACCTGGCAACGCCTGAAAGGTTTTGTGCTGCGCGCCGGGAAAGTGATCGTCATCG
This sequence comes from Serratia sp. YWN4, assembly GCF_055790845.1. NCBI lineage: Bacteria > Pseudomonadati > Pseudomonadota > Gammaproteobacteria > Enterobacterales > Yersiniaceae > Serratia > Serratia sp. YWN4. The sequence goes on along the minus strand of NZ_CM147696.1, from coordinate 317,911 downwards.
CCAGTATCTTTATTGGCGGCCTGAACAGCTTCTCGTTCAGCGGCAAGCCGGTAGACAGCATCAATGATTCAGCGCTGGCCTCGGTTTCCAAAGTGCTCACACCGCTGCTGCAACCGATGGGCGTGCATAGCGATAACTGGCAGGCGACCGTCGGCCTGGTCACCGGAGCAATGGCCAAAGAAGTGGTGGTGGGCACGCTCAACACGCTGTACACCGCCGAACACATCACCAATCAGCCGTTCGACGCCGCCAATTTCAACCTGCTGGATGAATTGGCGGCCGCCCTAGATGAAACCTGGCAGGGTCTGAAGGGCACTTTCAGCCTCAGCGTACTTGCCAACCCGATCGAAGCCAGCAAGGGCGATGGTGAAATGGGCGCAGGCTCCATGGGGGTAATGAGCAGCAAATTCGGCACCTCAATTTCTGCTTACAGCTATCTGATCTTCGTGCTGCTGTACGTGCCGTGCGTTTCGGTGATGGGTGCGATTGCCCGCGAATCGAGCCGGGGTTGGATGACCTTCTCCATCCTGTGGGGGCTGAATGTGGCCTACTCGCTGGCCACCCTGTTCTACCAGGCAGCAACCTTTAGCCAGCATCCGCAATACAGCCTGGTGGTGATCCTGTCGGTACTGGCCTTCAATGCCCTGCTGTTGCTGGCATTACGTAAGGCTCGTAGCCGCGTGACCATCCGCCTGCGCAACGCAACGCCTGCCGCCTGCTGTCAAAACCCGCAAGGTGATTGCCACTGATGGCCAGCCTGTTACAGATCCGTGATGCGCTCGCCTTGCAGGGCAGCGCTCAGGCGCAGCAGTTGAGCCACCAATTGGCAACGCCGCTGCCGCTGGTTGAAGCCATGCTGGAGCGTTTAACCGATCTGGGTAAAGTGGAGCGTATCGAGCAGGATAACAGCGAATGCCTGAGCGGCAGCTGCAAGCGCTGCCCGGAAAGATGCAGTACGGTAGTTTATCGCTTGAAAAACTAGAGACAAAAAACAGGGGCGCACGCTATGCGCCCCTCGTTAGCAGATTATTTCTTATCTTTGTACACTTCGGCGGCCGCACTGAACTTGCCGTGCTCGCGAGCAGCCACAACCACGTAGTACTGCCCACCTTTCTCGTCAGCCAGTTTGGACAATTCCTCTTTCAAGTCCATTGGATCGGTGGCTTGGGCAGTTGAAGTGATCATGCCAATTTTCTCGTACTTGCCTGGTGCCTTATCCAAATCTTCCTGAGTGAGCAATGTTGCCGCCATTGTGCTGAAAGACGCGAAACCCACAACCAATGCTGCAACCGTCATCTTCAATGATTTCATGACCATACCTCTAAGCGGATAAATGAGTTGTTATGAAAGCCGTTAACAATAAATAAAGGATCGATACGCCACGACATGCAACAACCCCAGTGAAAAATACATGCAGTTTTCTCACCGTTCGCCACACATCTAGCCCTTCATATATCGAATCAGCCTGCTTTTTTATCCGCCAATTAGTTGACCTTGTAGCGCTATTTTGTGCCTTTTTTAGCCGCAATCAGGGTGATATCAGCGCGAAGCCGCGCGCCTACCGGGTTGCAGCAAATTGATTAATAATGCTGGTGAATTCTTCAGGGTGAGAGATAAAAGGCGCATGGGCCGCTTTAGGGATCACCACCGAAGATGACTGTGGCCACCACTCATCCAGCAGTGCTGCCACCTTGCGTGGCACCAAACCATCCAGGTAACCATAAATGCGCAGCACCGGCATCGCTGGTTTGGCCAATTGCTGCCGCTGATCCACGGTACGCAGCATATCAAGCCCGCTATTGAGCACCGCGACACCCGGTGTCGGTTGATTGAGCACCACGGCTTTTAACAGGCGCGCATCCTGGCGGGCACTTTCGGTCCCCAAGGTTTGCAGCGCCAGAAAGCGCTCTACGGTACGGTTGAAATCCTCGCTGAGCTGCTGCTTGAAACCGCTCAGCACTTCTGGGCGGATCCCCGGCCAGTCATCCTGCGCAGCAAAGCAGGGCGAAGAGGCCACGGTAATCAACCCTGCTACCCGCTCAGGCTGCATCAGTGTAATCTGCCCGGCCACCAGCCCGCCCAATGACCAGCCCAGCCAATACGCGCGCGCGGGGGCTGCCGCCAGCAGGATTTCCGCCATCTGTTGCAGCGATAACGCGCCATAACCCTGGCTGCGGCCATAACCCGGCAGATCGACCAGGTGAACCCGAAAATGCGGCGTCAATCGCGCCAATGTGCAACCCCATACTTCAGCGTTCAATCCCCATCCGTGCAGCAGCACAAGATCGCAATCGCCCTCGCCCATTGTTTGCCAATACAGCGCTGTCATCAGTTATTGTCCTTCTGAACTCGTTCCGTCACGGAGGACGGCTATGCTATCAATCTACAGCCGCTGTTGGCTATGTCGGCAACCATTACGGCTGATGCAGCAGGGCATTTGCAGTTACTGCCTGCGCGAACTGCCCGCCAAACCCATCAGTTGCCCACGCTGTGGTTTACCTAGCGGCGATCCGCACCAGCCTTGTGGCCGCTGCCTGCAACGGCCACCGCCCTGGCAGGCACTGGTTTTTGCCACCGACTATCGCCTGCCTATCAGTAGCTTAATCAAGCGTTTCAAATTCCAGCGCACGCCGGAACTGGCCCCAACGCTGGCGCGGTTGCTCCTGCTGCATTGGCTGCAAGCGCACCGAGAGCAACATCTGAACAAACCGGACATCATTTTAGCGGTACCCTTACAGGATCGGCGTTGTTGGCGCAGGGGTTACAATCAGAGCGATCTGCTGGCCCGGCCACTGGCACACTGGTTAGGGTGTGAATATCGGCCCGCCGCGCTGCGCCGGATCAGGGCTACCTCGCCACAGCAGCAATTAATCGCCCGCGCGCGGCGGCGCAATTTACGCGGCGCATTCCGTTGTGATGAAAATCTGGCAGGAAGGCATATAGCGCTGCTGGATGATGTGGTGACCACCGGTAGCACGGTGGCAGAAATCGCTAAATTATTGCAGAAACAGGGCGTCGCATCATTGCAGATCTGGTGCGTCTGCCGCACATTGTAGTACCACCGCAATGGGCGTATTATATCCTACTATAGCAGTCAACTATTGAGTCAATGCCATGATCCGTATAACAGATGCAGCACAGGAACATTTTGCCAAACTGTTGGCAAACCAAGAAGAAGGCACCCAAATCCGCGTATTCGTGATTAATCCGGGTACACCAACGGCTGAATGCGGTGTCTCTTATTGCCCGCCCGATGCGGTAGAAGCGACAGACACCGAACTGAAGTTCGAAAAGCTGTCTGCCTACGTCGATGAATTAAGCACGCCGTATCTGGAAGACGCCGAAATCGACTTTGTCACCGATCAACTCGGTTCCCAGCTCACGCTGAAAGCGCCAAACGCCAAAATGCGCAAAGTCGACGACAATGCCCCGTTGATGGAACGTGTGGAATACGTGCTGCAATCGCAGATCAACCCGCAGTTGGCGGGCCACGGCGGCCGCGTTACGCTGATGGAAATCACCGATGACGGGCTGGCTATCCTACAGTTTGGCGGCGGTTGCAACGGTTGTTCGATGGTCGACGTGACGCTGAAAGAAGGGATCGAGAAAGAGCTATTGCAGAAGTTCCCAGAACTGAAAGGGGTACGCGATCTCACCGAGCATCAGCGTGGCGAACACTCCTATTATTGATGTGTATAGGGCGCCAATACGGCGCCCTAACTTAATACATTATCCAGCCGACACCTTCTTGCGCCGTTTATCCAAATCCTTCAGTAAACGATTCACATGCCGATCGGCAAACATCTCTTCCAGCGTATGGCTCAGCTTGCGCCGCCAGTTTGGATATTCATTGCTGGTGCCTGGGATATTGACCGGATCGGCCATATCCAGCCAATCCTCCGGTTGCAGGCCCAGCAGCGCGCTGGCGCTGTCCGCTACGTAGCGCTGCAACCCGCGGTTCAGCAACGGACTCATCGCCAACAAGGAGGCCTTTTTACCCACCTTCTGCGGCACACAGCCGTAACGGTGCAACCCATCCAGCAAGCCCTGCTTGGCGCGTTCACGATCGGCAAACAGCGTTTTGAGCACCTCGGCATCCGGGTATAGCCCCAGCGTTTTCCCCAGCGTCAAATCACCGCTTTGCCAGTAGCCGCGCAGCGTGGGCAGATCGTGCGTGGTAATGGTGGCCATCGCCTGCACCGGATAAGACTGCGGCGCACGGAACTGGCTTTCGCTATCACGTTCGAAATACAGCACCTTGTAGGAGTAAACCCCGCTGTCACGCAGCTTGCCGACGATCTCCACCGGTACGGTGCCGAGATCTTCACCAATCACCATGCAGCGATGACGCTGGCTTTCCAGCGCCAACAGCGCCAGCAGATCGTCAACCGGATATTTGACGTAAGCCCCGTGATCGGCGGTTTCACCGTAAGGGATCCACCATAAACGCAACAGCGCCATGACGTGGTCGATGCGCAAAGCGCCACAGCTGGTCATGTTGGCGCGCAGCAAATCGATAAACGGCTGATAGCCGCGCGCCACCATCACATGGGGATCCATCGGCGGCAGACCCCAGTTTTGCCCCAGCGGGCCAAGGATATCCGGCGGAGCCCCGACAGACGCCCCCAGGCAATACAGCTCACGTTCACACCAGGTTTCAGCGCCGCCTTCTGCCACGCCCACCGCCAGATCGCGATAGAGGCCGATCGGCATCTGCTGCGCCTGGCTCTGGCCAAAACACTCAGCAAACTGGCTGGCGGCCAGCCATTGCAGCCACAGATAGAAGGTCACTTCATCCGTGTGCTGTTGGCAGAAAGCCGCTACCGCGGCCCCATTGCCCTGCCGGTATTCTTCCGGCCAAGCTGGCCAGCCCCACATGCTGTTATCGTTGGCAGAAAGATGCGCATGCAGCGCATCATAGGCCGCCTGTTGGTACAGGCTGCTGCCTCCTTCACTCACGAAACGTTCAAACGCCTGCTTCAACGCATCGCTGGCTTTGCGGGCCTGAAACTGTGGAAAAGCCAGCTTCAGCGCCGCCAGCTTCAACTGGGTGACCGCGCTGTAATCCACTTGCTCACTGCTGCGCGCTTTCGCCAGCAGCTTCTGTGTCGCCGCCTTCTGCCACCATTTCTGCGCGGCTGTGCTGTGCTGGAAATCCTCCACCGCGTTGACGTCGATATACACCACGTTCAACCAACGCCGTGAAGAGGGGCTGTAAGGGCTGGCACTTTCCGGATTGGCCGGATACAGCGCATGGATCGGGTTCAGCCCAACAAAGGCACCGCCGCGTTCCCCCACTTCGCTGACCATCACACGCAGATCGCCAAAGTCACCGATGCCCCAGTTACGATCGGAACGCAACGTGTAGAGCTGCACACAGGCACCCCACAGTTTTTTTCCGGTCAGCAAGGCCTTAGGTTCATAGCAGCGTTTCGGCGCGACAATCAACCGACACTGCCATTGTTGCTCGCCCTGCGTCAGTTGGAGCTGGTGATAGCCCTGCGGCAGTTTCCCCGCCAGGGTCAAGGTTTTGCGCGCGCTGGCACGGCCCTGTTGCTGGCTACCGTCCTCGCATTGCAGCACCCAGTGGTACTCACCGCTGCCGCCCAGCGGCAAAGCCACCGGGTTGCCGTGATAAAACACTTTCACTACCGGTAACGGCACTTCCTCCGGGCGAAGCGAGGCGTTGCTCATGGCATCCAGCAGCTTACGCTTGGTTTCCGGCGAGATAGCCTGCTGTTTACCATGGGTATTGATGTAATCAGCCGCAATCCCTGCCTGAGAGGCCGCCTGATCGATACCTTTACTCATTCGTACTCCTTAACGCTTGGCTTGCCAGATGCGCTGCTGGTAGTCACGGATCGAACGATCGGAACTGAACATGCCCACGCGCGCGGTGTTAAGGATGGTACGGCGCGTCCATTCGTCGCGGTCACGATACAGTTGGTCTACCTGCCGTTGAGCTTCACAGTAGGAAGCGAAGTCTGCCAGCACCAGATACGGATCGCCACCTTCCAGCAGGCTGTGCAGCATCAGATCGAAGGCGTGCTTGTCGCCATGGCTAAAGGCACCGCTGGCCAGTTCATCCAGAATCGCTTTCAGGTGTTTGTCTTTCTTACGGTAACTCAGCGGATCATAACCCTTCTTCAGCAACGCTTTAACCTGTTCCACGGTATTGCCGAAAATAAAGATATTGTCTTCGCCCACCTGCTCGGCGATCTCGACGTTGGCACCGTCCAGCGTCCCAACGGTCAAGGCTCCGTTCAGCGCCAGCTTCATATTGCCGGTGCCGGAAGCCTCTTTACCGGCGGTGGAGATCTGCTCAGAGACATCGGCCGCCGGGATCATCAGCTCTGCAACCGAAACGCGATAGTCAGGAATAAACACCACTTTCAGACGATCCTTCACGATCGGATCGTTGTTGATCTTCTCCGCTGCCTGGTTGATCGCATAGATGATATTTTTTGCCAGGTAGTAACCCGGAGCCGCTTTGGCACCGAACAGGAACACGCGCGGCGCGATATCCAGATGCGGGTTATCGCGCAGTTGGCGATACAGCGACAGGATATGCAGCAAGTTCAGGTGCTGACGTTTGTATTCATGCAGACGTTTGATCTGCACGTCGAAGATGGCATCCGGGTTGAGCGTCAGGCCCATCACGCTATGCACGTAATTGGCCAGAGCCACCTTGTTATCGCGTTTAATCTGCTGATACTGCTGGCGGAACGCCGCATCGTCAGCATACTTTTCCAGGCCTTTCAGCGTATCCAGATCGTTGGCCCACTCCACTTTCAACGTGTTGTCGATCAGGCCGGACAACGCCGGGTTGCACTGCTTCAACCAGCGGCGCGGCGTGATACCGTTGGTGACGTTGTGGAATTTGTTCGGCCACAACTGGTGATATTCCGGAAACAGATCCTTCACCACCAGATCCGAGTGCAGCTGCGCTACACCGTTAACCGCAAAACCGCTCACCACGCACAGGTTCGCCATGCGTACCTGCTTGTTGTGGTGTACCGCCAGTTTGGCCCAAACGGCGTCATCGCCCGGCCAATGTTGGTCCACCAGCTTTTTAAAGTTGGCGTTGATCTGCTTGATGATGGTGAAATGGCGTGGCAGCAGGCTGCGCACCAGTTTTTCGTCCCAGCACTCCAGGGCTTCCGGCATCAGCGTATGGTTGGTATAGGCAAAGGTCTTGCTGGTGATCGCCCAGGCCGCATCCCAATCCATCTGATGTTCATCCAGCAGGATGCGCAGCATTTCCGGAATGGCGATAGTGGGGTGGGTGTCGTTCAACTGGATCACTTCGTACTTCGGCAGATCGGCAATCTTGCGGCCCGCCTGATGGTGTTTACGCAGGATATCCGCCACCGAACAGGCGCACTGGAAATACTGCTGCATCAGGCGCAGGCGTTTGCCAGCCTGATGATTATCATTCGGATAGAGCACTTTAGTCAGCTTGGCCGCTTCAACGCCCTGCTTTTCTGCCTGCAAGAATTTGCCATCGTTGAAATCATTCAGATCGAACGGATGCGCGTGCGTTGCCTGCCACAGGCGCAGCGGCTGAGTCACCCCGTTGCGGAACCCCAATACCGGCAGATCCCAGGCTTCGCCGCGCAGGGTGAACTCCGGGTGCCACAGTTCGCGGCCATCGGCCAGTTTTTCCACCTTACCGCCGATACCAACATCCACCGCCAGCGCCGCATTATGGCGGAACCACGGATAGCTTTCGCGCTGCCAGTTGTCTGGCGCTTCCTGCTGGTGGCCCTCTTTGAACGACTGGCGAAACAGCCCGTACTGATAGTTCAGGCCATAACCGGTGGCCGGTTGTTCTACCGTCGCCATCGAATCGAGGAAGCAGGCCGCCAAGCGCCCTAACCCGCCGTTACCCAGCGCCGGATCGGTTTCCTGCTCCAGTAAATCCGCCAGTTTGACGTCCTGCTCGGCCAGCGCCGCTTCAACCGTATCGTACCAGCCGAGGTTGATCAGGTTATTGGCGGTCAGGCGGCCAATCAGGAATTCCATCGAGATATAATTCACGTGGCGCAGCGATTTGCTGCTTTTACGCGGTGCAGGCTGTGCCGCCAGTTGCTCGGCAAGCGCAGCACTGACGGCCTCCCACCACTGATGTTGGGTCATCTGCTGTGCGGAACTGAGGCCAAAACGCTGCCACTGACGAGTCAGCGCAGCCAGAAAAACGTCCTTTTTAAGCATAGACTGTGACATAGGGAAAACTCTCTATCCGATAAATGGGCCAATTTTTCGCTATCGTGCCGGGGAGAACGCGCAACGGCATCATCCCGCCTGGGGATTAGCGAGGGAGGAGGGTTGGGGCGTAGTCGGAATTGTGATCTCGGGCACTTTTTACCCCCCGAAAAGGGGGCCAACATCGCCTATCAGGGCTACCGTTGCGCACAAAAACAGCGGCAGGATGCTGTGCTATGACGTTAACATAGTGACTTCGGCCGTTGAAGTTTTGTACTGACCTCGTCATGCGACAACATTGCCACTACAGTTACCCAGTGCCATTAAACGTCTCGATAAAAAACGTCTTGGTTGCGGGGCATAAAAAAGTGTGACCGATAGCAACTTAACTCCAAGCCAAAGCGTAAGCTTGTTGCAATACGTTTGGCGATGTTCGAAGTTATTGAGGGGGATTAATTACGAGCCACAAAATAATTAATTGCCACCCCGGTCCCGAAGAAGATTCGCGACAAAAAACCTTCGGGCAGTCCTTCGGCGGCGGGAACCGCACTTTACATCTGGAATATTATGCTGATCCCATCAAAACTGAGCCGTCCGGTACGGCTGCAAAATACCGTGATACGCGATCGCCTGCTGGTCAAATTAGCCAGCGCTGCAAATTATCGCCTGACATTGGTCAATTGCCCGGCAGGATATGGAAAGACCACGCTGGTTGCCCAATGGGCGGCGGGCAAATCGGATCTGGGGTGGTACTCACTGGATGAAAGCGACAACCAGCCAGAGCGCTTCGCCAGTTACCTGATCGCCGCATTGCAGCAGGCCACCGGCGGGCACTGCGTGAAAAGCGAGGCGCTAAGCCAAAAACACCAGTACGCCAGCCTGTCTGCGCTGTTCGCTCAGCTGTTTATCGAGCTTTCCGACTGGCATCACCCCCTGTATCTGGTGATTGATGATTATCATCTGATCACCAACGATGTGATCCACGAAGCGATGCGCTTTTTCCTGCGCCATCAGCCAGAAAACCTGACGCTGATCCTGCTGTCGCGCACGCTGCCCGCTCTCGGCATCGCCAACCTGCGGGTGCGCGATCAACTGCTGGAATTAAGCACGCAGCAGTTGGCCTTTACCCACCAGGAAGCCAAGCAGTTCTTTGACTACCGCTTGAGTTCACCGCTTGAACACCACGACAGCAGCCGCCTGTGCGACGAAGTGGAAGGATGGGCCACCGCATTGCAGTTGATCGCGCTGTCTGCCCGCCAGTCCACCTCTTCCGCTCAGCAATCCGCCAAGCGTTTAGCCGGGCTGAATGCCAGCCATCTTTCCGATTATCTGGTGGATGAGGTGCTGGATCGCGTCGATGCCGATGCCCGCGCCTTCCTGTTGCGCTGCTCGGTTTTGCGCTCGATGAACGACGCGCTGATCGTGCGCCTGACCGGCGAAGATAACGGCCAACAGCGCCTCGAAGAGTTGGAACGCCAAGGGCTGTTTATCCACCGCATGGACGATACCGGTGAGTGGTTCTGTTTCCACCCGTTATTCGCCTCATTCCTGCGCCAGCGCTGCCAGTGGGAACTGGCGTTGGAGCTGCCGGGCCTGCATCGTGCCGCCGCCGAAGGCTGGCTGGCGCTCGGTTACCCAGCAGAGGCCATCCACCATGCGCTGGCGGCCAGCGACGTCAGCATGTTGCGCGATATCCTGCTGCAACATGCCTGGTCGTTGTTCCACCACAGTGAGTTGGCGCTGCTGGAAGAGTGCCTAAAGGCACTGCCGTATGAACGGTTGATCCAAAGCCCGAAACTGGCGTTGTTGCAGGCTTGGCTGGCACAAAGCCAGCACCGCTACAGCGAGGTCAACACCCAGTTGGAACGTGCCGAACAGGCCATGCACGAACAGAAAATCGCTATCGATCAAACCCTGCATGCCGAATTTGATGCATTGCGCGCGCAGGTGGCGATCAACGCTGGCAAGCCGGAAGAGGCCGAACGGTTGGCCACCGAGGCGCTGAAGTTCCTACCGCTTTCCAGCTATTACAGCCGCATCGTGACCACCTCGGTCACTGGCGAAGTTCACCACTGCAAAGGCGAGTTGGCGCGCGCGCTGCCGATGATGCAGCAGACCGAACAGATGGCACGCCGCCATCAGGCTTATCATTACGCGCTGTGGGCGCTGTTGCAGCAAAGCGAAATTCTGATCGCCCAAGGCTTCTTGCAGGCCGCTTACGAAACGCAGGAAAAAGCCTTTGAGCTGGTGCGCGAACAGCATCTGGAGCAGTTGCCAATGCATGAGTTCCTGCTGCGTATCCGCTCGCAGGTGCTCTGGTCGTGGTCACGGCTGGATGAAGCCGAAGATGCGGCGCGTGAAGGGTTGAAGGTGCTGGCCAACTACCAGCCACAGCAGCAGTTGCAATGCCTGGCGATGCTGGCGAAATGTTCACTGGCACGCGGCGATCTGGATAATGCCAATAGCCACCTGCTGCGTTGCGAAGTCCTGCTGCACGGCTCGCAATATCACCGCGATTGGCTGACCAACGCCGATAAACCCCGGGTGATCCATTGGCAGATGACCGGAGACACCGCCGCGGCCGCCAACTGGCTGCGCCATACCGAAAAACCGGGCATGGCGAACAACCACTTTATGCAGGGCCAGTGGCGCAATATTGCTCGCGTGCAGATTATGCTCGGCCAGTTCGAAGAAGCCGAAGTGGTGCTGGACGAATTGAATGAAAACGCCCGCCGCCTGCGGCTGGTGAGCGATCTCAATCGCAACCTGCTGCTCAGCAATCAGCTTTACTGGCAGATGGAGCGCAAAGGCGACGCGCAACGGGTGCTGATCGAAGCGCTGGCGCTGGCAAACCGCACCGGGTTTATCAGCCACTTTGTGATTGAAGGGGAAACCATGGCGCAGCAACTGCGCCAGTTAATCCAACTCAATACGCTGCCCGAGCTGGAGCAGCACCGCGCGCAACGCATTTTGCGTGATATCAACCAGCACCATCGCCACAAATTTGCCCATTTTGACGAGAGTTTCGTTGATAAACTGCTAACCCACCCGCAGGTGCCAGAGCTGATCCGCACCAGCCCGCTGACCCAACGCGAATGGCAGGTGCTCGGCCTGATTTATTCCGGTTACAGCAACGAGCAGATCGCCGGTGAACTGGCGGTAGCCGCCACCACCATTAAAACCCATATTCGTAATCTGTATCAGAAACTGGGGGTTGCCCATCGGCAGGAAGCGGTGCAGCAAGCACAGCAACTGCTAAAAATGATGGGCTATGGGGCATAACGGGGAATTAACGGCATTCGGTGTTCAGCCGCTTTGTGAGCTGAACACCGCCGCTTGAAAATTGACGGGTATATAGCCAAAATAATCCGTGTTGCTTGTAAGCAGCGGCCCCGAAGGGGCAAGGCCCAGCATGCGCTGAGTCACGCAGCCAACACCCAAACAACTTGAAATATGACGGGTGTCTTCTTATTTTGTAACATACCCAATGACATTAGCTCTTGCTCTAAGTAATATTGCCTAATATTTTCCATAAGGAGTTGGAATAATGGCAATAACCAGGATGTTTCTAATTACCGCTGGCCTTTCTTGCGCTATTTCCCCAGCAATAGCCAGTGAAGATACGACCACCGATTATAGCTATCGCGCCGATGCAGGTACTTATCTGGGTAATCAGATAGCCGCACGCTCATTATTTTCCCAAACCTTGCACCAACGGAAAACATCACCAGGCAGCGATCAGTTATGGTTACGTGCCTCCACTTACCACACCAAAAACCTGAGCGCAGCCGATGATAATCTGCCGATCGATATGAATCGCCAGGTGTTCCAGTTAGGTGGGGATATTTTCGCGTTACAGCAGGAAAACGAAGAGTGGACCTTGGGCCTCATGACGGGATATGGCCGCGCTGATACCGAATCGCACTTCGCAAACTCCACATCTGACGGCCGAGTAAACGGTTATTCTGTCGGGATTTATAGCACTTGGTATCAAGACAGTAAAAACCATGACGGCGCTTATATTGACTCGTGGCTACAGTATTCCTGGTTTAACAATAGTGCGGGGCAAGAGGATTACAACAGCAACAATTTTAGTCTCTCTTTAGAAACTGGTTATGCTTTCCAACCTTTCTCTGAGTGGGAATTGATTGTCGAGCCCCAGCTTCAGCTTATCTATAATGATTTCCGTACCGATAATTATCGTGATGCCACAGACACATTCATTCGGCAGAGTGATGCACCAGATTTCACTTCGCGGGCAGGCATCCGTTGGTATAGCAACCAAGACGACAATATTACCGCCTATCTGGCCACCAACTGGTGGCACAATAATGGCAGCAATGCGGTCTATTTTAATGACTCGCGAGTAGAAGCCGGTTCCCTTAATAATCTATTCGAAGCGAAAGTCGGCATAAAAACACCAACTTCCAGTCAATTCCAGCTCTGGATGGAAGGGGGCACCACCATGGGCAGCAACAGTTATCAGGATTACGGCGCCTCATTGGGCCTAAGCTATCGCTGGTAACCTGCCTGCCGGAAAACCCACAGGGTTGCTCTGGTCATAAATGGGGTGGATTTGGTTACACTAATCAGATCCCCCCAATTACGAGGCAGTCTGAAGTCATGGAACAGTTTGAAGCGATCGGCGTTGAGCAGGCCCATACCCGCTGGAAAGAAGGCAGCGCAGCGCTGGTCGATATCCGCGATCCGCAAAGTTTTGCCGCTGGGCACACGCCGGGCGCATTTCATCTTACCAACGCCAGCCTGCCGCTTTTTATGCAGCAAAATGAGTTCGAGCGCCCGGTGATGGTGATGTGTTACCACGGCAACAGCAGCCGCAGCGCGGCGCAGTACCTGCTGCACCAGGGGTTTGACGCGGTTTACAGCATCGACGGTGGCTTTGAAGCCTGGGCACGCCAGTTCCCGCAGGATGTCGAAACCTCCGCGTGATTCTTTACAGGCCGTTCATGTGGGCGGCCTGCTCAATTCTCCGCTGTTTTTATCGCTGCGTTCAGTATTTCAACGGTATAATCTGCCATCAATGCCGCAGAGGGTTAAACTCGCGGATAAAATCATCTACTTAGACGGAAAATCCATGGTTCGAGTGATCGCCGTATCCAACCCTCGTCTGGCACAAGCCTTTGTTGATTACATGGCAACGCAAAATATCCCGCTTGAGATCCGCAATACCGGCGAAGCGGCAGAAATCTGGCTGGCGGACGACGGCCACTTGGAACAGGTGCAACATGAGTTGCAGCAGTTTCTGCTCGACCCTTTGAATAGCCGCTATCAGGCGGCCAGTTGGCAGGCGGGCAGTACCGACGCCGGTTTGCACTACCAACAATTCTCTTACCTGCAAATTATCCGCAGCAAAGCCGGGCCGCTGACGCTCACGGTCATGTCACTGTGTATTCTGGTGTATATTCTGATGCAGATACTGGGGGATGACACCGTGATGTACTGGCTCTCCTGGCCGCAGAACAGCTCGCAATACAGCCAACTGTGGCGCTGGTTCAGCCATGCGTTCCTGCACTTCTCGCTGTTGCACATTACCTTTAACCTGCTCTGGTGGTGGTATCTTGGCGGCCCGGTAGAAAAACGCCTCGGCGCGGGAAAGCTGTTTGTGATCGCCGTGGTTTCGGCCTTTTTCAGCGGCTGGGCGCAATCTTTGTTCAGCGGTGCGCTGTTTGGTGGGCTTTCCGGCGTCGTTTACGCGCTGATGGGCTACGTCTGGCTGAGCGGTGAACGCAATCCGGAAGGCGGCCTCAATCTGCCACGCGGTTTGATGGTGTTTTCCGTGCTGTGGCTGGTCGCTGGCTATTTCGATATTTTAGGAATGTCGATCGCCAATGCGGCACACGTAGCCGGTTTAGTGTTAGGGTTATTAATGGCATTCTGGGATACGCGTCATCGCACGCATAACGAAAAATAATTTACTCTGCGGATTTCGGGCGGCAGCCGATAAGTCGGCGGCTTGAAAGACACCGGGCGTTTTAGGGGATTATCGTGAAGCAGACACAGCGTCATGACGCCATTATCGAATTGGTGCGTCAGCAGGGTTACGTCAGTACGGAAGAGTTGGTCGAGCATTTTGCCGTCAGCCCGCAAACTATTCGCCGTGATTTGAATGACCTGGCCGATCAGAACAAGATACAACGCCATCACGGCGGCGCGGCGCTACCGTCCAGCTCGGTCAATGCCGCCTACCACGATCGCAAAGTGATGTGGTCCGAAGAGAAAGCGCGCATCGCCCAACGCGTCGCCAGCCAGATCCCCGATGGCGCCACGCTGTTTATCGATATCGGCACCACCCCGGAAGCGGTGGCCCATGCGCTGATGAATCATAAAAACCTGCGTGTCGTGACCAACAATCTGAACGTCGCCACCCTGCTCACCGCCAAAGAGGATTTCCGTCTGATCCTGGCCGGTGGCGAAGTGCGTACCCGCGACGGCGGTATTATGGGTGAGGCCACGCTGGACTTTATTTCCCAATTCCGCCTGGATTACGGCATTCTCGGCATCAGTGGGATCGATATGGACGGCTCGCTGCTCGAGTTCGATTATCATGAAGTACGCACCAAACGCGCAATTATCGAAAACTCCCGCTGCGTGATGCTGGTGACTGACCACTCCAAGTTCGGCCGTAATGCGATGGTTAACCTGGGCAATATGAACCTGATTGATTACCTGTTTACCGACCAGGCTCCGCCGCCGAGCGTAATGAAGATCATCGAGCAGTACGACGTGCAGTTGGAACTCTGCTAACCCCCTCCCCTATCCACCCTCTCCACCGTGGAGAGGGAACTGAAGCGTTCTCCTAAAAGAGGCAGAGCGGCACAGCGATACCCCTTCAGTTTGTATACCTATCATCACTGAATCGTTACCTCTATCACGCAAAAATGTTTTTGTTTGGTTAACTCTTGGCTTGTTTGTTGGTTTCTGATTACAATGATGAGCGAAAACGAACATTAAAGAGCTATTCCGAACATCTGGAGGAAGTTAACGTGGAAACCAAAGACTTGATCGTGATCGGTGGCGGCATTAACGGTGCTGGCATCGCGGCAGATGCGGCCGGGCGTGGGCTGTCCGTTCTGCTACTGGAAGCGCAAGATTTGGCCTGTGCGACATCTTCCGCCAGTTCAAAACTGATCCACGGTGGCCTGCGCTACCTGGAGCACTACGAATTCCGCCTGGTGAGCGAAGCACTGGCCGAGCGTGAGGTCCTGCTCAAACTGGCACCGCACATCGCCTTTCCAATGCGCTTCCGCCTGCCGCACCAACCGCATTTACGCCCAGCCTGGATGATCCGCACCGGCCTGTTCCTGTACGATCACTTGGGTAAACGCACCAGCCTGCCAGGCAGTAAAGGTTTGCGTTTTGGACCAGAATCGGTACTGAAGCCGGAATTAACGCGCGGTTTCGAATATTCAGACTGCTGGGTAGACGATGCACGCCTAGTGGTATTGAACGCGCAGGAAGTGGTTGAACGTGGCGGCGAGGTGCGTACCCGCACTAAAGTCACCCGCGCCTGGCGTGAAAATGGCCTGTGGATGGTGGAAGCCACCGATATCGACAGCGGCAAAACCTTGACCTGGCGCGCCAAAGGGTTGGTCAATGCCACCGGCCCGTGGGTGAAGCATTTCTTCGACGACGGCCTGAAACTCAAATCCCCTTACGGTATCCGCCTGATCAAAGGCAGCCACATTGTGGTACCGAAGGCGCATAACCAGCCGCAGTCTTACATTCTGCAAAACGAAGATCACCGCATTGTGTTCGTGATTCCATGGCTGGATGACTTCTCCATCATCGGCACCACCGACGTGGAATACCACGGCGATCCGAAAGACGTGAAGATCGACGACAACGAAATCGACTATCTGTTGAAGGTATATAACGATCACTTCAAGAAACAACTGGGCCGTGACGATATCGTCTGGACCTACTCTGGCGTGCGCCCGCTGTGTGATGATGAATCGGATTCGCCGCAGGCGGTCACCCGCGACTACACGCTGGATGTCCACGACGATCAGGGCAAGGCTCCCCTGCTTTCCGTGTTCGGCGGCAAACTCACCACCTACCGTAAGCTGGCTGAGCATGCGATGGAAAAACTGGCGCATTACTACCCTGGCGCTGGCCCGGCGTGGACCAAAAATGGCGCGCTGCCCGGTGGCGACATCGGCGGCGATCGTGACAGCTATGCCGCCAAACTGCGCCGCCAGCACAGTTGGCTGCCAGAGTCGCTGGCGCGCCGCTACGCCCGCACTTATGGCAGCCACAGCGAACTGATCCTGGCGAACGCCGGTAGCCTGAGCGAACTGGGCGAAGACTTCGGTCATGGTCTGTATGAGGCGGAACTGAACTATCTGGTGGAGAAAGAGTGGGTGGTTGAGTTGGATGATGCCATCTGGCGCCGCACCAAGCTGGGCATGTGGCTCGATCAAGCACAGCAGGCGCGGGTGAAAACCTGGCTGGCAGAACACGCGAAACCGAAAGCGCTGTCGCTGGCCTCTTAATCTCAAGAAAAAAAGAGAGGCCCAGCACGCTGAGCCTCTCTCTCTTTTCACTTACAACTTGATCGGCTTGATGTTCCAGATCTCATCCGCGTACTCCTGAATAGTACGGTCAGAAGAGAAATAGCCCATATTGGCGATATTCAGTATCGCACGCCGCGTCCAGTCGTCCTGATTGAGATACACCTCATCCACTTTGTCCTGCGTATCCACATAGCTGCGGTAATCCGCCAGCAGCTGATAGTGATCGCCCAGATTAACCAGTGAATCAAACAGGTTGCTGTAGCGCTGTGGCTCTTCCGGGCTGAACGCACCGGTGGCAATCTGCGTCAGTGCCTGATGCAACTCGGCATCCTGCTCATAATATTGACGCGGGTTATAGCCAGCACGGCGCAGATCTTCCACCTGATCGGCGGTATTACCGAAAATGAAGATATTCTCTTCCCCGACATGCTCCAGCATTTCGACGTTAGCGCCGTCCAGCGTGCCGATGGTCAACGCGCCGTTGAGGGCAAACTTCATGTTACTGGTGCCTGAGGCTTCCGTACCCGCCAGCGAGATCTGCTCGGAAAGATCCGCCGCCGGAATGATCATCTGCGCCAGACTTACGCCATAGTTCGGAATGAACACCACTTTCAAATCGTCATGCACACGCGGATCGTTGTTGATCACCTTCGCCACATCGTTGATCAAACGAATGATCTGCTTGGCCGCGTAATAAGCCGAAGCCGCTTTACCGGCAAAAATCACCACGCGTGGCACACGTTTGGTTTCCGGATCCTGCAACAGACGGTTATAGCGAGTGATCACATGCAGCACGTTAAGCAGTTGACGCTTATATTCGTGAATACGTTTGATCTGCACGTCAAACAACGCATCCGGGTTCACCACCACGTTGAGTTTCTTAGCAATGTAGCTCGCCAAACGCTCTTTGTTCTGGCGCTTAGCCGCCTGTACCGCTTGCAAGAAACTCGGGTAATCCACGTTAGGTTTGATGTCACTGAGTTGGCTGAGATCGGTACGCCAGTTGTGGCCAATGCTGTCATCCAGCACTTCCGACAGTGGCCGGTTAGCCAGGCCCAGCCAGCGGCGCGGCGTTACCCCGTTGGTTTTATTGCAGAAACGATCGGGGAATACGCGGGCGAAATCAGCAAACAGCGACTGCACCATCAGCTCAGAGTGCAATGCGGAAACGCCGTTGACTTTATGGCTGGCCACCACCGCCAACCATGCCATACGCACCCGGCGGCCATTGGTTTCGTCAATGATAGAGACACGCGCCAACAGTTTGTTGTCATTTGGAACCACTTCCTGAACATGCTTAAGGAAATGATCGTTGATTTCGAAAATAATCTGCAAGTGACGCGGCAGGATCTTACCCAGCATATCGACCGGCCAGGTCTCCAACGCTTCGCTCATCAGCGTGTGGTTGGTATAAGAGAACACCTTCTCCACCACCGCCCAGGCATCCAGCCAACTGAATTTATGCTCATCAATCAGCAGATGCATCAGTTCAGGAATGGACAATACCGGGTGGGTATCATTGAGGTGGATAGCGATCTTATCGGCCAGATTGTCGAAGGTTTTGTGCATCGTCCAATGGCGGCTGAGAATATCCTGCACCGTTGCCGACACCAGAAAATACTCCTGCCGCAGACGCAATTCACGACCAGAATAGGTGGAATCATCAGGATAGAGCACGCGCGATACGTTCTCGGAGTGGTTTTTGTCCTCCACTGCGGCGAAGTAGTCGCCCTGGTTGAATTTACCCAGGTTGATTTCGTTACTGGCCTGGGCACTCCACAAGCGCAGCGTGTTGGTGGCGTCGGTATCAAAACCTGGGATCACCTGATCGTAAGCAATGGCCACGATCTCTTCGGTTTCTACCCAGCGCGCTTTCGCGCCCTCATGCTGGATACGCCCGCCAAAACGGATTTTATAACGGGTATTGTGGCGCGGAAACTCCCATGGGTTACCGTATTCCAACCAGTAATCCGGTGATTCCATCTGCTGGCCATTAATGATGTTCTGCTTGAACATGCCGTATTCATAGCGAATACCATAGCCCCGCCCTGGCAACGCCAGCGTGGCGAGCGAGTCAAGGAAACAGGCCGCCAAACGCCCCAGGCCACCATTACCCAGACCAGGATCGTTTTCCTCTTCGAGCAACTCACTCAGGTTCAGGCCCATTTCATCCAGAGCGTTTTCAATATCCTGATAAATCCCCATGGATAACAATGAGTTTGATAGCGTACGGCCGAGCAGGAACTCCATCGACAGGTAATAGACCTGCCGCACATCCTGCGAAAGCTGGGCGCGGTTCGAGCGCAGAAAGCGCTCCACCATCCTGTCGCGCACCGCAAACAGCACGGCGTTCAGCCAATCGTGCTGGGTGGCGATCGCCGGATCTTTGCCGATAATAAACATCAGTTTATAGGCAATAGAGTGTTTCAGCGCTTCCACACTGACCGTAGGTGAGGTGTAACTAAACGGTGAAGTCATAATGATTCGATCCCAAGTGCGTAATTACAACAAGCGTTGATAAAGCGACAGATAATCCTTTGCCGCAACCTGCCAACCAAAGTCCAGGCCCATGGCGTGGCGTTGTACGTGGCGCCAGTGTTTCGGCCTGCTCCACAGTACCAAGGCGCGTCGGATCGCGTTACTCAAGGCAACGGCGTCACAATCATCAAACACAAATCCGCTGGCAGTGCCGTCGGCCAGATTCTCCAGCGCGCAGTCCACTACCGTATCCGCAAGCCCGCCAGTGCGACGCACCAGCGGCAACGTTCCATATTTCAAACCATAAAGCTGAGTCAAGCCGCAAGGCTCGAAACGGCTCGGCACCAAAATCACATCCGCCCCGCCGATAATCCGGTGAGAGAACGCCTCATGATAGCCAATCTGTACACCGACCTGCTCTGGATAATCGGCCGCAGCCGCCAGAAAAGCCTGCTGCAACACCGCATCACCGGCTCCCAGCAACGCCAGTTGCCCTCCTTGATCAAGCAGCGCGGGCAAGGCATCCAGCACCAGATCCAACCCCTTTTGGCTGGTCAGGCGGCTGACCACGGCAAACAGCGGCAAAGACTCATCCACCTGCAAACCCATGGCCTTTTGCAGGTGAATCTTGTTCTTCGCTTTGTCTTTCAAGCGATCGGCGTCATAACGGGCGGTCAGACGTGCGTCGTGGGACGGATCCCAGATCTTGTCATCCACACCGTTAAGAATGCCGCTCAACCGGCCTTGCCGCTGACGATCCTGCAACAACCCTTCCATGCCGTAACCAAACTCCGCGCGGGTGATTTCACGCGCATAGGTCGGGCTGACGGTAGTGATATGATCGGCATAAAACAGCCCGGCTTTAAGGAATGAGATCTGACCGTAGAACTCTAAACCGTAAAGATTAAGGAACGACGGTGGCAACCACAGCTCCGCCATATGATGGGCAGAGAACAACCCCTGATAGGCCAGGTTATGCACGGTGAAGATAGAGCGTGCAGGATAACCATTGGCCGCCAGATAGGCGCAGGCCAACCCGGCATGCCAATCATGCGCATGCACTACCTTTGGCCGCCAGTAATGATCCAGCCCTTTCGCCAGTTCGCAGGCAATCCACCCCAGCAACGCAAAGCGGCGATGGTTATCCGGATAAGCGTTCATTGACTGATCGTGATACGGGCTACCCGGCCGGTCATACAGCCAAGGCGCATCAATCAGGTAAACCCCGACGCCGTGATAGGTGCCATACCGCAAACCCACCCGCCCGGCGAAAGAGTCGATCTCCGCCACCAGTACGGTGTCCGGAATACCGTTACGGATATCAGGAAAAGCCGGTAACAACACCCGAACGTCCGCACCTGCGGCAATTTGTGCCGCCGGTAATGCACCAACAACGTCTGCAAGACCACCCGTTTTAAGCAGAGGGAACATTTCAGAACATACGTGTAAAACCTGCATTCTCACTCCTGAAATTCGGCAAAAACTTCTTTGCAGAGATAGAGGGCGCAGCGAGCGCCCACGGGTTCAGCCAATGCCTACAGCTTTGACAGCATTTCACGCGTCACCAGCACAATGCCTTCTTCTGAACGATAAAAACGTCTGCTGTCATCTTCAGCGTTCTCGCCGATCACCATCCCTTCCGGAATTTGGCAGGCACGGTCGACAATGCAGCGACGCAGGCGGCAAGAGCGGCCAACGTTCACATCAGGCAGTAATACTGAAGAGTCAATGGTGCAGAAAGAGTTCACTCGCGCACGCGAGAACAGCACCGAATGCACGACCACCGAACCGGAAACAATACAGCCGCCAGCCACCAGCGAGTTCATGGTCATACCGTGGCTGCCGGAACGATCCTGCACAAACTTGGCAGGCGGCAATGGCTCCATATAGGTGCGAATTGGCCAGGCGCGATCGTACATATCCAGCTCCGGCGTTACCGATGCCAGATCAAGGTTAGCACGCCAATAGGCATCCAGCGTCCCGACATCACGCCAATACGGCGGTGCATCCGGGCTGGAAGTGACGCAGGACATGGTGAATGGATGCGCCCAGGCTTCCCCTTGTGCGGTGATTTTCGGGATCAGATCCTTGCCGAAATCGTTAGTGGAATCCGGCGTCGCCATATCCTCTTCCAGTAACCGGAACAGATATTTCGCATTGAAGACATAAATCCCCATGCTGGCTAACGCCATCTCCGGATTACCCGGCATGGCGGGCGGATTTTCCGGCTTCTCAAGAAACTCCAGGATCTGGTCGTTATCGGCCACCTTCATCACACCAAACTCGCTGGCCTGGCTGATCGGCACCGGAATACAGGCCACGGTACACTGCGCCCCTTTCTCCACGTGGTCGATCAGCATGCGCGAGTAATCCATTTTATAAATATGGTCACCGGCCAGGATCACCACGTATTCCGCATCGTAACGGCGGATAATATCCAGGTTCTGGTACACCGCATCGGCGGTGCCTTTGTACCAGTGATCGGAACTCTGGCGCTGCTGGGCAGGCAGCAGATCGACAAACTCATTCATCTCTTCATTGAGGAACGACCAGCCACGCTGAATATGCTGCACCAGCGTGTGGGAATGATATTGGGTGATCACGCCCATCCGGCGGATCCCCGAATTCAGACAGTTCGACATGGCAAAATCAATGATGCGAAACTTACCGCCAAAATGCACGGCCGGTTTGGCACGGGTAGAGGTCAAATCTTTCAAACGCGAGCCACGGCCACCAGCCAATATCAGGGCAACGGTTTTATTCGGCAGTTGGCGCGCCAACATCAGGGGGTCTTTACTCTCAAACCTAACCATAGCTGACTCCTTTTAATTTTTCTTTTCTGCCAGCACGCAAAGCGAATGCGCAGCCTGGCACCAGGCGGGTAACTCCGCCCGTGAATCTTCTTCCTGCGTAAAGGGGGCAACAACCTGCCAATCCCCTTCAGGTAACGTCATCTCAACGGCTTGCGGCGTGGCATTGATCACCAGCAGCCAGCCTTGTGACAGGCGGATCTGTAACAGCCGATCGCCCTGTTCCCACTCCTGCGCACTGAGCGGTTGCCCATGCACATTCAGCCACTGCACGCTGCCGTCTCCCTCTTGCCACCAGCAATCTTGCTGCAAAGCAGGGATTTGCTGGCGCAGGCGGATCAGCGCGGCGGTGTATGCGGTGAGGGAATCATCCGCCTTGGCCCAGTTGAGCCAGGTGGTTTCGTTATCCTGACAATAGGCATTGTTGTTGCCTTGCTGGCTGTGTCCATGTTCATCGCCGGCCAGCAACATCGGCGTTCCCTGAGCCAGCAGCAACGTGGCAAGCAGCGCCCGCTGACTGACCCTACGGTGTTGCACAATGGCGTCGTCAGCGACTGGGCCTTCAACACCGTGGTTGTAGCTAAAGTTATGGTCACTGCCATCACGGTTTCCTTCGCCGTTCGGCTGGTTGTGCTTCTGGTTGAAACTCACTACATCCTGCAGGGTAAATCCGTCGTGGGCCGCCAGCATATTGATGCTGGCATAAGGCGCGCGCCCACGTTGGTTGAACACATCGCTGGAGGCAGCAAAACGCCGGGCGAACTGACCGAGTGACAGATGCCCTTGCAGCCAGAAGCTGCGGATATCATCACGGAAATGGTCATTCCATTCGGCAAAACGACCGGGAAACGCCCCAACCTGATAGCCGCCGGAACCAATGTCCCAAGGTTCGGCAATCAGTTTGCAACGCCCCAGCGTATCGTCCGCCAGCATCGCCTGAAACAGCGGTGCGTCGCGGTCAAACGCCGGTGTACGGCCTAACACGGTGCCAAGATCGAAACGGAAACCGTCAACATGGCACTCACGTACCCAAAAACGCAGGCAATCCATCACCCACGCCACTCCTGCTGGCTGATCCAACCGCAGCGTATTGCCACAGCCGGTGGCGTTAACGTAGTCGCCATCGGGTTCAAGCCAGTAATAACTCGGATTATCGATGCCGCGCAGTGACAGCGTCGGCCCGTCGAGATCCAATTCTGCGCTGTGGTTGAACACCACATCGAGAATCACTTCAATCCCCGCCTTATGCAGCGCCTTTACCGCATCACGAAACTCACGCAGCGGCGTCATCTCGGTTCTCAGGCTGGAATAGCGATTATCCGGCGCATAGGGCGCCAGTACGTTGTAGCCCCAGTAGTTGATCAACCCCAGGCGCTGCAAACGCGGCTCCGTGGTGTGCTGCTGCACCGGCAGCAGTTCAAGCGCGGTAATCCCCAGCCGCTTGAAGTAGGCGATCATCACCGGATGCCCGAGGGCGGCGAAGCTGCCGCGCAACACCGGCGGGATTTCCGGGTGCAGCAACGTCAAGCCACGCACGTGGGCTTCGTAGAGCACCGTTTTACGCCACGGCGTTGCCGGTGGGCGATCGTCTTCCCAATCGTAGCGTTCATCGATCACAATGCATTTTGGCATCAGCGACGCGCTGTCCTGCGGATCCGGCTGGTCATAACCGCCATGCAGATGCAGGTGATCGGCCACCGGCCCTTCTACCGCGCGGGCGGCAGGGTCGAGCAGCAGCTTATTGGGGTTAAACCGCAGCCCCTGCTGCGGTTCGAACGGGCCATACACCCGGAAACCATAACGCAACCCCGGCTCACCACCCGGCAAATAACCATGCCAGATGTCACCGCTGCGTGCCGGTAACGGCAAACGTGTTTCCCGCAGCTCGGCGTCGAACAGGCATAATTCCACCTGCGTGGCGTGGGCAGAAAACAGCGTAAAGTTGATGCCATTACCATCGTAATAAGCCCCTAAAGGCGCAGCGAGGCCGGGGGTCAGTGCAATCATTGCACCTCCCGCAGCAAATACACCGTTGCCAACGGCGGCACCATGATGCTGATCGAATACTCACGGCCATGGCTGCCGATCGATTCCGCAATCACCCGCCCCTGATTACCGGCATTACTGCCGTGGTAATGGTGCGAATCGGTATTGAGGATTTCACGGTATTCACCGGGGCGAGAAACGCCGATGCGATAATGATGGCGCGGCACCGGGGTAAAGTTGCTGATGGCAATCAGTTCATTGCCATGCGAGTCGTAACGCGTAAAAGCAAACACCGAGTTTTCATGATCATCCACCACCAACCACTCAAAACCACCGGCTTGATAATCACGCTCATACAGCGGCGCATGGTTCTGGTAACAGTGGTTGAGATCGCGCACCAGGCGCTGTACACCGTTGTGCCAACCATCCGTTCCTTCCAGCAGGTGCCAATCAAGGCTGGTATCGAAATTCCATTCCCGGCCCTGAGCAAACTCGCAGCCCATAAACAGCAGCTTTTTGCCCGGATGTGCCCACATGAAGCCGTAGTACGCCCGCAGGTTAGCGAATTTTTGCCACGCATCGCCCGGCATACGGTCCAGAATAGAACGTTTACCGTGCACCACTTCATCGTGCGATATCGGTAACACAAAGTTCTCGGTGTGGGAGTAGAGCATGCCGAACGTCATCATGTTGTGATGATATTTACGGTGTACCGGATCGCATTTCATGTAATCCAGCGTGTCATGCATCCAGCCCAGATCCCACTTGTAATGGAACCCCAAACCGTTGGCCTCCGGCGGCAGCGTTACCCCCGGATAGTCGGTAGACTCTTCCGCCAGCGTCACCGCCCCTGGCCGCTCTTTGCCCAACGTCTGGTTGGTGTAGCGCAGGAAGGAGATGGCCTCCAGGTTTTCATTACCGCCGTAATAGTTCGGCACCCACTCGCCGTCGGCACGGCTGTAATCGCGGTAGATCATCGAAGCAACGGCATCCACACGCAGCCCATCGATGCCAAAACGTTCCAACCAATAAAACGCATTGCCCGCCAAATAGTTACGCACTTCGTGGCGGCCATAGTTGTAAATCAGGGTATTCCAGTCTTGATGGAACCCTTCGCGCGGATCGGCATATTCATACAGCGCCGTGCCGTCGAAGTTCGCCAACCCATGGGCGTCGCTTGGGAAATGCCCCGGCACCCAATCGAGTATCACGTTAATCCCGGCTTTATGCGCCGCAGCCACAAAGGCTTTGAACTCCGCAGGAGTACCGAAACGACGCGTCGGCGCATACAGCCCTAACGGCTGATAACCCCAACTGCCGTCAAACGGATGTTCGTTGAGCGGCAGCAGTTCAATATGGGTAAAACCCATCTCTTTGACGTAAGGGATCAGCTGATCGGCCAGTTCCTGGTAACTGAGCCAGAAATTGTTGTCGGTATGACGCCGCCATGAGCCAAGGTGCACTTCGTAAATTGAAATGGGGCGATCAAAATCATTGGCCCGCCGCCGCTCGGGGGTATTTTCCACCACGGCGGGCAGAGGGGTAATCAGCGACGCCGTATCCGGCCGCATCTGCGCTTCAAAAGCATAAGGATCGGCTTTCAGTTGGACATTGCCGTAGCAGTCAATAATCTCGTATTTATACAATTGCCCGGCCTTGACGCCCGGCAGGAACAGTTCCCAAATCCCATTCTCTCTGCGCAGGCGCATTGGGTGGCGTCGGCCGTCCCAGAAGTTAAACTCGCCAACCACAGAAACGCGCTGCGCATTCGGTGCCCACACGGCAAAGCTGACACCTTCTACGCTATCGAGTTCGCCGGGGTGAGCCCCCAATCGTTCATAGGGCCGCAGATGGGTGCCCTCTGCCAGCAACCAACTGTCGATATCCTGCAACAGAGTGCCAAAACGGTAAGGGTCTTCGATAATTTGCTGGTGATCGCGCCAACTGGCTTCGAGCTGATAGCGGAAAGGGGTTTTACGGCGCGGTACGATGGCACTGAAAAAGCCGCGCGCATCGTCACAATTGAGCTGAACCAAACGGTTACCGGTTTTGCTCTCCACCAGCCACACGGAACCTGCGTCCGGTAATAGAGCGCAAATTTGCAACCCGCGCTCTGTAACATGCATACCCAGCAGGGCAAAAGGATCGGCATAGTGGCCGGAAATTATCTGATTGATCACGTCACGATCGGGAAGTACAGGCATGGCATTCTTCCTTAGATTAAGAGCATGACTCTTAAGGGGCTACACCTAAAAGCAGCCGTTGTGTCTATCATGCAATTCATTCAGAACCTAAAGCGTGATTTCGGTCGGTTATTGATTAATTTGCATCCTTAAAAGCCGAAATAACGCTCTTTATGTCTACTTTTCAGACAAATACTCACCGTTAATCGGTATGAATTCGCCAGCCTAACAAGCATAGCCAAAGTCTGTTGAAGCATTGATGATTACAAAGGAAAATTTTGCATTGGAAAAACGGCAGATCGGGTAGCCTCTTTGCGCTGCTACCGGCTTTGTGACATGCATGTTACGGCAGTGTTTCATTCCCTCTTTCAGCGATTTTTCCATGTCCCCTTGCACCAGAAACGACAAAGGGTGGGTTGCATGTACAGAGAACAGACATTGTTGAAAACAGGGTGTTAAAGGGCCGAAAGAGACCAGCCCTCAGGAAGTTCAGCTTATCCCACTGGACCTCAGGATACAGTGCATCCTGAGGTCTGTTGGGCAAAGGTTTACAGCAGAATACGGATTGAGACTTTAAGCCCTTACACGAAGCGGGCGGCAACTTCATCTAGGTAAATTGGGTACAAATAGGGGTACACATCAAAACAGAGTACCTCCTAGTTGGCTTATTCCGATTCTGTCAAACAGACTAAAACCTCACTCCCCCACCTTACCAAAAGTGATTGCTGTTAATCTAATCAAACAGCATCTTTTTATGCCTCAGCATGTTGGTATTGATAAACATTCGCCCGCTGGTGGATCATTAATTCCAGCGCCAGCAGGTCAAAGCCGATTACCTGGATAGGGTAAGAGCTACACTTATCTGATTACACCAGCGCAGTGACGGCAGTCATAACCCTAACAGTTCATGGGTGATTGTGCCGCTGATTTCAAAAAGCAAAATCGCCAGCCAAGAGAAACCTTCCTAGCTGGCGGTGGCTTGGCTAATTACAGGCTTACCAGCACACTTCTGAGGTAGGCAGGAAGGTCACCGCTTTAACCCGATCATCCAAATCGTAAGTAATACGCATGCTGGTAGGTATCCGAAAATCCATCATGGTGAACAGGTCTTTCCATCCGAATTGTCTTTTCATGATGATTTGCGGCGGATGTGATTTATCTGGCGATCCAAACTGCTCATGCACCCATAAACGCGTCATTTCAGGCACCAACGGCGATGGTAGTTCATTGGGGAATCTGTATTTTGGCTTTTTCTCATCAAGCAAAGTGAGCGTCATTTCTGTAAAGACTTTATCACTTCGATTAAATGACAGGTAAAGCCCTTCCCTTGCCATGTCTATACTCAAGTCTGGGTCACCGGAAAAACCCGTTGGCTTTGTTTTGTAAGGTATAAGCCCTACTTCAAAAATTTCCTGATAGGTTTTACCTAGGCTGTTGATTAGCGCTTCAATATTGACGGTCATTCGTATAACCCCTGCTCCTGGTTAAGTTTGTGCATCTTGACCTTGGACTCGTCGATCTGCTCATCCGTTACACCATACTCTTTCAGAGCTGGGCGGATGGTTTCAATGTCGCGTTCCAGTGCCGCCCGTAAGTCTCTGGAGTCCTGATCTATCTGCTCTGGGGTATTCCTGCCGCCATACGTGGCACTCAGCTTTTGATGAATATCAGCAGGGATAACTATCGCGGCAACGTCTTTCGCCATGACGTCATATTCTTTTTTGTCCAGCCCTGGATATTTACGCTTTAGATGCGCCTTAACCGCTGCCGCCGATGGCATATGATCCGCATGTGTACCCTGCCGCGGTCGTCCATTCAGATTGCTGTATAGATCCACGTCTAGCAAGTTCACTGGCGGCTTGCTCAGGTAGATATAAACCGGCGGCATATCCGGTATAGGCAATATCAGGATGTAATCCCGAAAATCCCTCTCTTCCGGGGCCGGGTAAACTTCGATATCACTCCCCACCTTCTCCGGGATCGGCAACACCGTGATTGTCGTCGGTAGATACGGTTCATCCTGATGGCCGGTGTGCGGCGGAACCTCAAAATCCAGCTTGGCCGGGTTCCAGTAGATGGTGATCGCGCCCGGGCCGTCCGTGGTGAACTCATAGTTCCCGCTGTAGCTGTTGAACGTCATTTCGCGTACTGGCACCTGATCTAACCCGCTGCCCTCGCGGGTATGATACCCCTTCGGCTGCATACGGCCATTACCCGCATCTTCCCAGGCAAAACGCACCCGCGTCGGGGCAACTCCTTTCATGCTCGCAATCTGCGACAGCCGCATCTTGTCGATAAAGTCCTGCTCCCCCTCGTTCAGCTTGCCCGGCATCATGCCGACCACGGCAGCGGCGACCGGCGCCCCCACTCCCGCAGCCGCCACTTCTCCAAACGCTGTCGCCGCACGAATGGCCCAACTGCCCTGCGTCGCAAAGCGGCCGCCCAGCCACTCCAGCGCCGCCGAACCGGACGGAAACACCTTACTGGCTGGCACTGCGACCGCAGCCGCAGCCACGTTCTCACCCTCACCAAACAGCCAGGTATACCAGCCCGGTTTCGCTTTCTTCGCCGCCACTGGTGCGGGTTTGACACGCTTCGCCGCCTGTGCATTCTGTTCAGGCTCAGGAAGCGGCACCGCCCGGAAATAGCCTACTGGCGCAAAGTTGGTATGCGGTTCTTGCTGCTCTCCGGCATCAGTACAACCATCTCCACGCTCACAGGACTTGGCAAACACTCGGCTACGCTCTCGCGTTTCCACCAATTGCTTTTCCTCTGCCGCCTGTCGCTCGACCAGCAGCGCGGCCTGCTTTTCCCGTGCCACCTTCTCGGGCGACGGTCCTGGCCCCAACCAACTCCCCAGTGGGGCAATTATCCGGTTGCTACCATCCGGACAACCACAAATCACCTTGCACCCATCTACCGCAATATTAATCCCCATGAAAGAACGATTTCTTTTGGCAGTCTCCACTATCCGCCCGGTTTTCCCGCATTTCGGGCAGGGGGTCGTCCGGTCATCCTTCCTTATGATGCTACGACCATTGATATTCACCCGACTAAGGGGGATCGACGAGATAAGACGGGCACCCGTCGTCGTTTTATCATCACCCAGCGCCTGCCCCAGCCCGTCTATATCAGGACGGTAGCCCATCATTCACCCCCTGGCACACGCAGAAAATCCTCCGGCATCGCCACACCAGCATGACGGGCTAGCAGACCTAAAGACTGTGGTGTACTGATGATCTCATCTCCGTTATCGAGCACACTGCCAACCAACGCGACACCAAGCCCTCCTATCGAATGCGCACTCCCGGCGCTGCTGACAATCCGCGCCGTCGTCCCATCTGGATAGCTGACGGTGCAGCCTTCCGTTAGAATGCTCGTCAACGGCCCATTATCCCTCGCGATCTTGCATCCCTCTCCCGGTTCCGGGTTGAATTCATCGGCCACACCGCCCTGCCGCGTCAGACTCCCCGCGATTGCGATCCGGTAAATGGTCGTCACCGGATGCTGCTGACGAAATGTGATCTGCTCGTCAATCACGGCGCGGTATTCCTCGCTCATCTCGGCCAGTTCCGCCGCAGTGAACGGGGAGGTGTCCAGGCTACTCAAAATCTCCGGTGTCAGTGCGTTGGTGTGCTGCTTTTCCATGCCATATCCTTGTTTATGAGAGAGCAAAAATCCGTTAATCACAGATCTCCATCCGTGAAGCATAGAAACGCTTAACATGCTCAAGCGTCCTTACGGTAAGACTACATCAAGATATGTCGAGTTATTAAGCGCAACTTAATTAAACAGAAGCGACCGGCGCGGTGCTGGCTTCTTCAACTGATAGAGCGGTGCGGTCATGCGCTGCTTGTGGCGTTCCTTAGTGGCCAGTAATGCTGCTACGCTGGTGCGGATCTCCAGCAAGTATTTGCCGTCCAGGGTGAAACCTTTTTGGTAGGCTGCACTGATTAGCGTCTGATCTACGGCTTGGTGGTCTAACATGGCATTGCTCCGGCAGGTACAAACTAAATGTGCGCTTTGGTGAGGGCCATAATGCCATGCACATAAAAAAGCCCGCTATATGTGCGGGCTATTGAGTTTTTTGTGGCTTAGTGATTATTCATGCAATGCAACTAAATATCCTACAACAGAATACGCAACATGCGGCGCAGCGGTTCAGCAGCCCCCCACAGCAACTGATCGCCGACGGTGAACGCAGAAAGATATTCCGGGCCCATATTCAGCTTACGCAGACGGCCGACCGGTGTGTTCAGCGTACCGGTCACCGCCGCAGGCGTCAGTTCACGCATGGTCAGTTCGCGGTCGTTCGGGATCACGCGCACCCAGTCGTTGTGCGTTGCCAGCATCTGTTCGATTTCCGCCAGCGGCACATCTTTTTTCAGCTTCAGGGTGAATGCCTGGCTGTGGCAGCGCAGCGCGCCGACGCGGACACACAGACCATCGACAGGAATAATCGCCGAAGTATTGAGGATCTTGTTGGTTTCCGCCTGGCCTTTCCACTCTTCGCGGCTCTGGCCGTTATCCAACTGTTTGTCGATCCACGGGATCAGGCTGCCAGCCAAAGGCACGCCAAAGTTATCGGTCGGCAACTTGCCGGAACGGGTGGCTTCAGTGACCTTACGCTCGATGTCCAGAATGGCCGAAGCCGGGCTTTGCAGCTCTTTTGCGACGTCGGCGTGCAGCATGCCCATTTGCATCAGCAGTTCACGCATATGACGTGCGCCACCGCCGGATGCCGCCTGATAGGTGGCTACCGACGCCCACTCCACCAGGTTGTTGGCAAACAGGCCACCCAGTGACATCAGCATCAGGCTGACCGTGCAATTACCCCCAACAAAGGTCTTGATGCCTTTATTCAGCCCTTCCTGGATCACGTCGTGGTTCACCGGGTCAAGGATGATAATGGCATCATCTTTCATGCGCAGAGAGGAAGCAGCGTCGATCCAGTAACCTTTCCAACCGGTTGCACGCAGCTTTGGATAGATTTCGTTGGTGTAATCACCGCCCTGGCAGGTGATAATAATGTCGAGTGCGCTCAGCGCCTCAACATCATACGCATCTTGCAGCGTACCCTGTTGGCCGCCGAAAACCGGGGCGGCAGCGCCGTGCTGCGAGGTGGTAAAGAATACCGGGCGAATGGCGTCAAAATCGCGCTCTTCTGTCATGCGTTGCATAAGTACAGAGCCGACCATACCGCGCCAACCGATGAAACCAACGTTTTTCATAATTTACAGTCCTGCCTTGGGGATAAACGACACTGTCGTAAGTGGTGTGCAATATCTACCCACCTTACAAAATGTCGACGCAGGCGCAAAGTGAATTTATTCGATGACTGAGCGATTCTCAGCAATGCTTCTTATATATCTGCCATTCTTCTAAGAGATGGGGATGTAGAGACCAGGGTGCTGCCGGAGCCATCGGTGCATTTTTCAGATTTTGAGGTAATGATGACAGAGATGATTTCGGCCACGGTGCTGCTGTTTTTAATCATGGATCCGCTGGGTAACCTGCCGATTTTTATGTCGGTGCTCAAGCACCTGGAGCCCCGTCGCCGCCGGGTGGTGCTGATCCGCGAACTGCTGATCGCCTTGCTGCTGATGTTGGTCTTTCTGTTTGCCGGTGAGCGTATTCTGGCGTTTCTCAACCTGCGTACCGAAACCGTATCGATCTCCGGCGGGATTATCCTGTTCCTGATTGCCATCAAGATGATTTTCCCGTCTCAGGAGGGCAACAGTACCGGCCTTTCTGCCGGTGAAGAACCTTTCTTGGTGCCGCTCGCCATTCCGCTGGTGGCCGGGCCGTCGATTCTGGCGGCGCTGATGCTGCTTTCGCATCAGTATCCTAACCAGTTATCACATCTGGTGGTGGCGCTGTTGATTGCCTGGGGGTTGTCGGCGGCGATCCTGCTGATGTCGAGCCTGTTCCTGCGCCTGCTGGGCAGCAAAGGGGTGAACGCGCTGGAAAGGTTGATGGGGTTGATTCTGGTGATGCTCTCCACCCAAATGTTTCTGGACGGTATCCGAGCCTATATGAAGCTGTAGCCACGCTAGGGCGCTGCTGCGCCCTAGCGTTAAAGCGTTAAATCACCATCGCCAACAGCAGGCAGCCGATCAGGCCGCAAACTGAGATGATAGTTTCCAGCACCGACCAGGACTTGATGGTTTCCATAATGGTCAGGTTGAAGTATTCCTTGAACAGCCAGAAGCCTGGGTCGTTAACGTGCGAGAAGATCACGCTGCCTGAACCCACGGCGATCACCATCAGCTCCGGGCTGACCCCGGTGGTAGCGATCAACGGTGCAACGATACCGCCTGCGGTAATCGCCGCGACGGTGGCAGAACCCAGCGCAATACGCAGTATCGCCGCAATCGACCAGGCCATCAGGATCGGCGAAACGCCGCTGCTCTGCATCATGCTGGCGATGTACTTATCCACCCCGCTATCCACCAGCACCTGCTTGAACGCACCGCCACCGCCGATGATCAACAGCATCATGGCAATGATTTTGATGGATTCCGTCACGGTCGCCATCACTTCATCCATGCTACGGCCACGGTTCAGGCCGAAGGTGAAGATCGCGATCAACACCGCAATCAGCGTCGCCATTACCGGATCGCCGAAGAACTCAGCATAAGGCAGAACGGCATGGCCTTTTGGCAGCACCATTTCCGCCACCGCACGCAGTGCCATCAGGATCACCGGCACCAGCGAGGTTGCCACGCTGACGGCAAAGCCAGGCATCTCTTCTTCGGTAAAGGTTTTCGGGTTGTACAAACCTTCAGGGATCGGTTTATCGATGCCTTTCAGGAAGCGGGCATACACCGGGCCCGCCAGAATCACGGTTGGGATCGCCAGCAAGGTACCGAACAGCAGGGTTTTACCCATGTCCGCATGGAAAATGGTGGCGATAGCGGTTGGACCAGGGTGCGGCGGCAGGAAACCGTGGGTCACGGACAGCGCCGCAGCCATTGGCACCCCCACATACAGCAGCGGAATACGCGCAGAAGCGGCGATGGTGAACACCAGCGGCAGCAGCAACACGAAACCCACTTCGTAGAATAACGCAAAACCAACGGTAAAACCGGTGAGCACAATCGCCCATTGAATATGCTGTTTGCCGAATTTGTCGATCAGAGTGGTAGCGATGCGCTGTGCTCCGCCGCAGTCCGCCAACAGTTTGCCGAGCATGGCACCAAAGCCCATGATCAGCGCCAAACCACCCAACGTACCGCCAACGCCGGCCTTGATGGAACCAATCACCTTATCCACCGGCATGCCCTGCATGATCCCAACCGCTAGCGCGACCAGAATCAGCGAGATAAAGCCGTTCAGTTTAAAGCGGATCATCAGTAGCAGTAGCATGGCTACGCCGACTGCAACAATCACTAATGGCATAATTTTTCTCCAACTCTTTTATCACTTAGCCTCTTCGCAAAACGGCAGCGAAAGAGGGTGTTTGGTTTTAGTTTTACGGCCCTTTCCTGGTGTTATTGGGCCACTTGAGTGCGATTGAGTACAGACGACTGCCCCTGGTTCTATCCTTTGTGATGATAGTCACATCTCCATTTGTTACCCGTATCATGATACCGGTAACATGATAAGATTCGGAACCATCAACCTAGGCAAAATTGTTATTCTGAGATAGAGATCAAACTTATGGCGGGAAAAAGCATCATCCTGATGGGCGTCTCCGGTAGCGGTAAATCCACGATTGGCGCGGCTGTCGCACGGGAAATCCAGGCAAAATTCATTGATGGCGACGATCTGCATCCGCGCGCCAATATCCAGAAAATGGCCAGCGGGCAACCGTTGAATGACGATGACCGTGTTCCTTGGTTGCAGCGCCTTAATGATGCGGCGTACAGCCTGAATCACAAAAATGAAAATGGGATCATCGTCTGCTCCGCGCTAAAGCGCCGCTACCGCGATCTGCTGCGCAAAGATAACGAAAACATGGTGTTTATTTATCTGAAAGGCAGCTTCGATGTGATTCTGGCGCGCCTGAAAGCGCGTTCCGGGCACTTTATGCCGACCGACCTGCTGAAAAGCCAGTTTGACGCTTTGGAAGAACCCACAATCGACGAGCAAGATGTGATCTGCATTGATATCGACACCGATATCGAAGGCGTGGTCAGCCGTTGCGTGGCCGAACTACAGAAATAAATGGGCTAAGGGCGCAGATGTGCGCCCTGGTTCAGATACTGCCGCCGGGGATCACGGTGAAACCGACGTCAACCATACGCGGGCCAACCGTTTCACCACGCAGACGGGCCAGCAGGCGTTCCGCGCCGATCTGCCCCATACTCTCACGCGGCGTCAGCACACTCGCCAGCTTCGGCACCATCACCTGGCCGATATCGTGGCCGTGGAAACCGGCAATCGCCATATCCTGCGGGATCGACAGCCCCTGACGCTGGCATTCAAACGCCGCGCCAATCGCCAAGTCATCGTTGGTGCAAAAAATACTGTCGATCTGCGGGTAATCACGCTGTGCCTCAAGCAACAGTTCGCCACCGGCAGAATAGGAAGACGAGCGCGCGGTCATGATACTGTGCGGTTCAAGGCCGGATTCACGCATCGCCTGTTCATAGCCCTGCTGTTTGATCAGAGTACGCTCATCCTGCCGCGCGCCGAAATACACCACATGGCGATGGCCGCGCGCGATAATTTGCTGCGTCATCTGCCGGGCGGCCTCAAAGTTGTTGAACCCTACCGCCAAATCGATGCATGGCGATACGCAGTCCATCAATTCGACCACCGGGATCCCGGCGACTTCGATCATTTTCAAGGTGCGCGGGGTATGATTACGCTCGGACAGGATCAGCCCGTCAATGTTGTAAGACAGCAAAGACGTCAGGCGTTCTTCTTCACGCTCCGGCAGATAGCCATAGTGCGCCAGCATGGTCTGATAATTATGCGCATCGGTCACGCTCTCAATGCCACGCAGCACTTCGGCGAACACCTGGTTGGTCAGCGACGGCAGCAGCACACCAATCGCGCGGCTGGTGGAATTGGAAAGAATATCTGGAGCACGGTTGGGGATGTAGCCAAGATCGTCCAGCGCGATCGCAATTTTCTGCTGTAAAGCCGCAGAAACCTGATCGGGGTTACGCAAATAGCGGCTCACCGTCATCTTGGTGACGCCAACCTGATCTGCGACATCTTGGAGCACCGGCCGTTTTTTCTTCATTATCAATGAACTGGCTTACCGTGAATGGGTGGCCATTCTAGCAAAAAAAACGGCAGGCCGATATTGTTGGTTACGCGGCCTGCGGGCAAGAAAAAGGGGCCAACACGCTGGCCCCTACTCCATTATACCGGTGGCAGATCGAACAGCAGTATCTCGCTGTCTTCGTCGGCATGAATCGATAATGCGACTTCATCCCACACGGCCAGCGCATCGCTGGTGCCCGCTTTGTGGCCGTTGATGGTGACATTACCGCGCACCACCTGGATCCAGACTCGGCGCCCAGCCTGAATCTGGTAGACCGACTGCTCCTCTTTTTTCAGCGCCCAGCGCGATAGCGTCATATCTTGGAACACTTTCAATGAGCCTTCGCGAGCATCCGGTGACAGTACCAGTTGGCGGCCTTGCGGCGCGTCAAACATGCGCTGCTCATAACGCGGTGCCAACCCGACCTGATTTGGGATAATCCAGATCTGATAAAGATGCAGCGGCCGATCGTTATTGGCGTTGTACTCAGAGTGACGTACCCCGGTACCGGCACTCATAATCTGAAACTCACCGGCATGGATCTGCTCTTTATTCCCCATGCTGTCCTGATGCTCCACCGTACCGCTCAGGATGTAGGTGAGGATCTCCATATCTTTATGGGGATGGGTACCAAAACCCTGACCGGCGTCGATCACATCTTCATTGATCACCCTCAGTGCCGAGAACCCCATAAAATTAGGATCATAGTAGTCAGCAAATGAGAAGCTGTGCCAGCTATCCAGCCAACCATGATTGGCATGACCGCGATCTTCTGCTTTACGTAAATAGATCATATTCAACTCTCCTCAACGTTTTCTACAGTCTAGCCCTGGCGGCAGAATAAGAAAGCGTAAAAATCTCACTCCTCTCTTCAAAAAATTAGATGGAGTGTTCAACGGAGTGGCAAATAAATTGACGAGTCGGCAGGCAGGGAAATTTGGGCAAAAAAAAAGCCAGCACCCGAGCTGGCTAAATAAACACTGGAAGCAATGTGAGCAATGTCGTGCCTTCAAGCGACAGTATCAAAGGTTGATGCTTTCCCCTGAACGCGAGTTAATAATAATCATTATCATTCGCACTTGTAAAGCGTTTTTTTTGAACAGTGAATAAGAATATTGACTCCCTAGGGTAAACAGATAATTTTAGAGGTTATTCAATAAGGTAAACTCACAGGAGAAGCAATAATGCGCGAGATTGTGGTTCGTCACGTAGAAAATAAAGATGCCGAAGCGTTGCATCAACTGTTCTCGCACCCTGCCGTTTACCGTGACACGCTACAACTGCCGCTACCGTCAAAAGCCCACTGGCAACAGCGCATTGCCGACCTGAAACCAGGGACTTACAGCCTGGTGGCCTGTATTGATGAGCGGGTGGTCGGCCAGCTGACGGTAGAACTTATCCAGCGCATCCGCCGCCGCCATGTGGCCACTTTTGGCCTTTGCGTCGATGCCAGTTACCACGGCCAGGGCATTGGCAGCGCGCTGATGAAAGCGATGCTCGATATTTGCGACAACTGGGGTGCCATCGAACGCATTGAGCTAACGGTGTTCACCGATAATCAGAGCGCGATCGCGCTGTACCGCAAATTCGGTTTCGAGATTGAAGGCACCAGCCGCCACTTTGCCTTCCGCGACGGCGAACTGGTTGATGCCTACCATATGGCACGGTTACGTTCGGTTTGAGATCATCACGGGGCGCGATGATGCGCCCCGTCGAGCTTAAAGACCCGCAGTTTCACGCAGATAGCGCCGTGCCTTAAGCGCATATTCAAATGGGTTAGCAAGCGCCGGATCCTGCTCGGCCTCGACCACCAGCCAACCTCGGTAATCACCTTCGTCCAACAGCTTAAACACCGGGCGGAAGTCGATCACCCCATCTCCCGGCACGGTAAAGGTGCCTTTCTTCACGCCATCGAGGAAGCTCAGCCTGTTGGCTTTCACTGCGGCAACCACGTCATCACGTACGTCTTTCAAATGCACATGGTT
Source organism: Serratia sp. YWN4 (assembly GCF_055790845.1). NCBI lineage: Bacteria > Pseudomonadati > Pseudomonadota > Gammaproteobacteria > Enterobacterales > Yersiniaceae > Serratia > Serratia sp. YWN4. The sequence goes on along the minus strand of NZ_CM147696.1, from coordinate 280,510 downwards.
GATGCGCGGCAGGTATTTTTCCAGGATCGCCAACATCGCGCTTTGGCTGCCCTCAGAATAGTAGGCGTGCCCAGTATCAAACAGCAGATAAACATCATCGTTCACCATACTCATATAGTGGTCGATCTCTTCCGCCGTCTGAATGCCGGTGCCCATATGGTGATGCAGGCACACCTGCATACCTTTGCTGGCAGCAATGTTCGCCAGTTCGTTATAGCCTGCGGCGACGCGTTGCCACTCTTGGTCGCTGAAAGAAGGTTTTTCTTCAAACACCCCTTTGCTGGTGCCCTGAATGCTGCGGCTCTGTTCAGAACAACCGATCACTTTCGCCCCCATGGCATGCAGGAAATTCATATGGTTCACAAATTCATCGATGGTTTTCTCTTTTAAACCCTCGGCAAAGAAGGTGCTGAACCAGGCATTGCAGACTTGGATGCCACGGATATCCAGCATCGGTTTCAGCACTTTTGGGTCGCGCGGGTATTTACTGCCCACCTCACAACCGGTGAACCCCGCCAGCGCCATTTCGCTGATGCACTGCTGGAAGGTGTTTTCTTGCCCTAACTCGGGCAGATCGTCATTGGTCCAGCCAATCGGGGCGATGGCTAACTTCACATGTTCTTGATTCATTTTCAGCCTCGGTAATCGGTTAATGCCAGCCACTTGCGGTAATGCCGGTCAGTTAAGGCTAACCAGTTCCCTCTCCCACAGGGCTGTCTCTTATACACATCTCAAATTGCGGTCAAATAGCCGCAATTTGAGAAACATAGCAGGCTGATTTTAAAGATAATTTTTTCGAGCGGAAAATTGACAGGCTTAAAATAATTACATTAAAAAACAGCAAGATGCCGAGTTGTGTATAAGAGACAGCCCACAGGGAGAGCAGCTGTGTTTAAAGTCAATGGGTGATGATTAATTTGTCACCCATTGCCTATTATCTCGCAGCATCGCGTTTAATATCGTTAACAGCTTTCTGATGCATGCTGTTAACGCCACTTTCTTCGCTTTACCCCGTGCAACCAGCCTGTCATAGAACTCTTTTATCGTCTTATTGCTACGCGTTGCCGACAACGTTGCCATGTAAAGCGCCGCTCTCACCGCTGAACGCCCGCCCCAGATCGTTCGCTGCCCTTTCATTTTCCCACTCTCATGGGCGTACGGGCACACGCCAACCAAGGCACTGATTTCTCGCCGTGTCAGCTTACCTAGCTCCGGTAACAACGCCAGTAACGTCGACACCGTCACTTTACCTAACCCTTTCACCTCTTCGAGCAACCTGGCTTTCTCCTGCCAGACTGGCATCACCTTCAGTTGTCGGTGTATATCATCGTCAATATCGCTAATCTGCTGATTCAGCCAATTAACATGGGCATGTATCGATTGGCTGGCCTCGTATAACGCACCCTCAAGCCTGTTAAGCTCCGCTGTGCGGATCTCTATCAACTGACGCCGCCGCGTTACCACTCCCGCCAGACGTTGAGTTTGAACATCGTTTTGTTCCCTCACTGGCGGCTCTATCGCCTGGGCAAAGCGGCATAACACTGCAGCATCTATCGTATCTGTTTTCGCCCGTTTTCCCAACGCACGGGCAAAATTCTTGACCTGCCGAGGATTAACGACCGCTACGGGCAATGTCTTCAACGTGAGCGCTGCGCAAAGTGGCCCATGATATTTACCTGTAGCCTCCATGGCGATCAGCTCCACCTCATAGGTCTCAAGCAAGGTGATTAACGCCTGATGCCCAGAGGGCGTATTGTCAAATTGAGCAATACGATGGTCTGTGTTGATAAACACGTCGAACTTCTCTTTGGCGATATCAATACCGACGTAAGTCTTTTGCTTCATCTCATGTCTCCCAGCCTTGCGTGATACGGACTGACAGCATCGTCGTCCAGGCAGCTGTTCGGGCTCATCATGAAACCGACGTGGCGCAATAAGCTCTCCCACGGGCTTGGTGTCCCAGAGGGCGTACGTGCTGCCACGCCGGGTAAGAACACGGTACAACCTATCTTTTTACATCAACTACAAACATACAAGGGGGCGACTCCTTTAGCAATTGCGCATGATTATACAGTTTTGCGCTTAACTGACCGGCATTACGCCACCCTCGGCCCATTTATTTACCGTAAAAATCAGGGCGGGCAGGCAACCTGATCGGCACAATTTCGCCGCTGAGCTGGGCGGCAATACAGGCATCGGCAGCAACCGCTGCGGCATAGCCATCCCAGGCGGAAGGGCCGGTCAGCCTGCCGGTTTGCACGTCGTTGATAAAAGCTTGCAGCTCAACGTCATAGGCATCGATAAAGCGCTCTTTCCAGTCGGTCAGAATCTCGGTGGAAAGCCTGGCACCACTGCGCATTTGCACCGAAGAAGGCTCCGGTAACTTGGCAATGCCGCTTTCACCGACGATTTCGCACTGAATGTCGTAGCCGTACTGGCAGTTCACAAAGATTTCCACATCGATGCGGGTGCCTTTGGCCGTTTCAAGCAGCACAACCTGCGGATCTTTAAGGTGTGAATAGGCTTTGGAGGATTTACGAGGGAACACCACCTGCACAGAGACGTAATCATCGTCCAACAACCAGCGCAGCACGTCGATCTCGTGGATCAGAGTATCGGTAATCGCCATATCGGTGGTGTAGGCTTCGCCGACCGTCGGGTTACGGTGCGCACAATGCAGTATCAAGGGTTCGCCAATCTGGCCGCTGGTCAGCACCTGCTTCAGCGCACGGTAGCCTTGATCGTAAGGGCGCATAAAACCGACCTGCACCAATCGCTTGCCCTGTTTGGCTTCGGCTTCCACGATGTTTTTACAGCCCTGCGCGGTAACCGCCAGCGGCTTCTCGCAGAACACCGGTTTACCCGCCGCAATCGCCGCCAGCACAAACTCTTCATGGCTTGGGCCCCATGAAGTGACCAACACCGCCTGCACATCGGCAGCGCGGATCAGATCGTGGCCGTTGTCGTACACCTGCGCATCCAGCTTTAGCTCACTGACCACCTTGGCTGCGCTATCACGGTTAATATCATTCACCGCCACAATCCGGCTGCCCTGCAACACCTTGCTGCAACGGCGAATATGATCTCTGCCGATGGCTCCAGTACCAATCACCCCAATATTCAATGTCATTCTCGCTCTCCTCGCCTATGTACGGCAGATGTAATGTCTGGCAATTAGTAGTCTCGGGCTTTATCGATGTTCTCTTGCTGCCTGCGGACAGCGGCGGCAATCTCTTCATTTTCGGCCACCTGAGCCCCGCCGACGCGCCACCAACTGAGATAGTTATGCACCATGGTTTTGGGCAGCACTTTGATATCCAGCAGGGTAGAAACCTGTTGCTTGCGCGCCTCCGCCAGCGCGTCGATCAGTTGCTGCTCGTTGGTAACGCTATAGGTTTTGCAGCCGTAGGCTGCCGCCAGCATGGCGAAGTTGACCGGCACCAGTTCGCCATCCAACTTGCCGCCCTGCGGGTTGCGGAAGCGGAATTCGGTGGTGTAACTGCCCATGCCGTTGCCCATTTGTAGATTGTTGATGCAGCCGTTGGTCATGTTATCGAACAGCAGCACGTTGATTTTGCAGCCTTCCTGGATCGAGGTGACCAGTTCGGAATGCAGCATCATGAACGCGCCATCACCCACCATGGCATACACTTCACGCTGCGGTTCGGCGAGCTTGACGCCCAGCGCGGCGTTAACTTCGTAACCCATGCAGGAGTAACCGTATTCCACGTGATAACCGTGCTCACTGCGGTTTTGCCAGACGCGCTGTAGGTCACCCGGCAGGCTACCGGCAGCGGCCACAATGATGCTGTCTGGCGGCAGGTGCTGATTCAACACGCCCAGCACCCGGCTTTGGGTCAGCACAGAGTCGGTTTTTTCGATAAATTCGGCAAATACGCGTTCACGATCAAGGGCATCTTCGATTTCCGGCACAAAGTCGGCACCGGTATAGGTCGCCTGATAGACGCGCCTAGTTTCTTGCTGCTGTTCGTTGAGTGCGTTGCGGATAGCATCGCCCCAGCCGGAACGGTAATCCGTCTGCGCCAGTGCGTTGCTCAGGGCAGCCAGCGCTTCACGCGCATCCGCCAGCACCTGCACTGCGTCCAGCTTCCCGGCATCAAACGCGCTGACGTTGATATTGAGGAAAGCCACCTGCGGATTCTGGAACAGCCACTTTGATGAGGTGGTGAAATCGCTATAACGGGTGCCGACGCCAATCACCACATCGGCCTGTTTTGCCAACATGTTGGCCGCCAGGCAGCCGGTTTCACCGATACCGCCAAGGTTATAAGGGTGATCGGAAGGTATGGTGCCTTTCCCGGCCTGGGTTTCTGCAAACGGAATATGAAACTGCTCGGCAAACTGCTTCAGCGCCTGCCCAGCTTGGGAATACTTTGCGCCACCGCCGCAGATCAGCAGCGGTTTGCGTTTGCCTGCCAGCAATGCCAACGCATCAGCCAACATGCCTGTGCTGGCCGGGCGGCGATCGAGGCGATGCACCTGTTTCTGGAAGAAGTAATCCGGGTAGTCGTAGGCTTCACCCTGCACGTCCTGCGGTAAACACAGCGTAACGGCACCGGTTTCGGCCGGATCGGTGAGCACCCGCATGGCATTGATGCAGGCGCTCATCAATTGCTCTGGGCGCACAATACGATCCCAATATTTGCTGACGGCGCGGAAAGCATCGTTGGTGCTGATGCTGAGATCGTAAGGCTGCTCAATCTGCTGCAATACCGGGTCCGGCTGACGCGAGGCAAACACATCGCCCGGCAGCAGCAGTAGCGGAATACGATTGGCCGTGGCAGTAGCCGCAGCGGTGATCATATTGGCTGCGCCGGGGCCGACGGACGAGGTGCAGGCATAGATCTGCCGCCGCAGTTTCTGTTTGGCAAAGCCGGTGGCAGCATGCGCCATGCCCTGCTCGTTGCGCCCCTGATGCACCCGCAGATCGCCACAATCCTGCTCCAGCGCCTGCCCCAGACCGAGCACGTTACCGTGGCCAAAGATCGCGAAAATGCCTTTGACGAACTTGGTTTCTACGCCGTCTGCCAACAGGTACTGGTTATCGAGAAATCTGACCAGCGCCTGTGCCATGGTTAACCTGATCTTCCCCATTTACTCACCCTTTCGATTCGTTATCCGTAGGTGCCCTGCAACGGGATGCCATGCCTGGGCCTGAGAAACCGTGCGATATCGAACAATCTGAAACGCCATCGATTATAAACAAATATATTTTCCATAAAATTTAATAACAGAAAAAATATTTCATTTTGCGATAAGGATCGCAGAACCAGTGAATCAGAAAGCCTATTTATAGTTGTAATTCATAAGGTTATTAATTTTCTTTATCGTGAGGATGCAAAAAACGCCAATCTATTACCACCAAATTGTCCAGCAACCCCCGTCAGGCTTGGGTTTGTTCAGCGATCGCCGTAGGCCAGCAATAGCGCGGTCTAGCTGCCGCTCCGCCCGGTTTTACGCCATTGTCAGCCATCTCATACTTTCGGGGTTTAAATTTCATTCAATATTGAAATTGAAATTTTTATTCCTCATAATTTACTCATCGCTTTGACCGGATCGCAGTCGGGCTTCGCTTAATACAGAAGGAAACGGGTATGGCTACACAACACAAGCAGCTTGATGTCATCTGCCTGGGGCGCATCGCTGTCGATTTCTATGCGCAACAAATTGGCGCACGCCTGGAAGATGCCAGCACCTTTGCCAAATACCTTGGCGGCTCGTCCGGCAACGTGGCATACGGTACGGCGATTCAAGGGCTCAGGTCCGGCATGCTGGCCCGCGTGGGGGATGAGCACATGGGCCGTTTCCTGCGTGAAGAACTGCAACGCGTTGGGGCCGATACGCAATACCTGATCACCGACCCACAGCGCCTGACCGGGTTGGTGATCCTCGGCATCAAGGATCAGGAAACCTTTCCGCTGATTTTTTACCGCGAAAACTGCGCCGATATGGCCCTAACGCCCGAGGATATCGATGAAAGCTACCTCGCCTCGTCCAGAGCGCTGGCGATCACCGGCACCCACCTTTCGCACCCCAATACCCGCGCGGCGGTGCTGAAAGCACTGGAGTATGCGCGCTACCACGGGTTGCGCACCGCGCTGGACATCGATTACCGCCCGGTGCTGTGGGGGCTGACCTCGTTGGGGGACGGTGAAACCCGCTTTGTCGAATCAGAAAAAGTTACCCGCGAACTGCAAGAGGTGCTGCATCATTTCGATCTGATCGTCGGCACCGAAGAAGAGTTCCATATTGCCGGTGGCAGCACCGATACCCTGACCGCCCTGCAAAACGTGCGTAAAACCACCCAGGCCACGCTGGTGTGCAAACGCGGGGCACAGGGTTGTTCAGTCTTTGAAGGGACGATCGCCGAAGATTGGCAGCAGGTGAAACTGCACTCCGGCGTGCGGGTCGAGGTGCTCAACGTGCTGGGCGCGGGTGATGCCTTTATGTCCGGCCTGCTGCGCGGCTACCTGAATGACGAAGGTTGGGATCAGGCCTGCCGCTACGCCAATGCCTGCGGCGCGCTGGTGGTGTCGCGCCATGGCTGCGCACCGGCGATGCCCACCAAGCTGGAGCTGGATGACTATTTGCAGCGTGAACAGCAAGTGCCGCGCCCGGATCGCGATGTGCGCCTGAATCATCTGCACCGGGTGACCACGCGTAAGCAGCAATGGCCCGAGCTGTGCGTATTTGCCTTCGACCACCGTAAGCAGTTGGCGGATATGGCAGATCAGGCAGGTGTTGATCACGATCGTATTCCCCGTTTGAAAACCCTGCTATTAACCGCGGCGCAGGCAGCGGCGGCAGAAGGCGGTCTTAAGGGCAACAGCGGCATTCTGGCAGATACCACCTACGGCCAGGCGGTGCTGAACGAAATCACCGGCCAAGGCTGGTGGATTGGCCGCCCGGTTGAGCAACCAGGTTCGCGCCCATTGCGGCTGGAACACGGCAATATCGGCTCACAGTTGCTCGATTGGCCGCAGGAACATGTGGTGAAATGCCTGGTGTTCTATCATCCGCAGGATGCGGCGGAACTGCGCCGTGAGCAGGATGAATGGATTAGCGAGGTGTATCGCGGCTGCTGCAAATCCGGCCACGAACTGTTGCTGGAGGTGATTTTACCGGAGAACAGCGCCGATAAAGACCAGCGCCACTATCTGACTATGCTGGAACATTTCTACCGCTTGGAGATCAAGCCCGACTGGTGGAAACTGCCTCCGCTGAGCGCCGCCCACTGGCAGCAAGCAGGCGCACTGATTGAGGCTCAGGATCCGTTCTGCCGAGGGGTACTGATCCTGGGGCTGGATGCGCCGGAAGCCACGCTGCAAGCCGGTTTTGCCGCCGCCGCAGACGCCCGCTGGGTGAAAGGGTTCGCGGTTGGCCGCACCATCTTTGGCCCCCCTTCCCGTCTCTGGCTACAGGGGGAGATCGACGATGCCGCCTTAATCGAACAGGTGAAACAGAAATACCTGAGGCTGATCGGCCTATGGCGGCAGTATCGCCCGCAGCCTGATGGAAAAACCGTTCCTCGCTAGATCCCATTTTTCCCCTTAAGGTGCTTTTCGCCGCTTTAAGGGGGTTTTTTGCCGATTTTCTGTGAGGCAACGCAGCTTGCGATGGAATAAATCGCTTTTTGATGAAATGAAATTTCCGCTCCATCTGTTAGAATGGCCTGCCGATAATTCAGGCGTATACACCGATACGCTTCCTCCCCCTACTGCGAGCCGAATGGATGAATAACCCAACTCAACTTTCGCTGTTACAAGATGAGATCCGCCGCCGTTATGAAACGCTCAGCAAGCGTTTAAAACAGGTGGCGCGCTATATTCTGGATAACAGTAACAGCATTGCTTTCGATACCGTTGCCTCCATCGCCGCACAGGCCAGTGTCCCGCCGTCTACCCTGATCCGTTTCGCCAGCGCCTTTGGCTTCAGCGGCTTTAACGAAATGAAACAGGTTTTTCGCCAGCATCTGATGGAAGAAACGGTTAACTATACCGAACGCGCACGGCTGTTCCGCCAAACCTCTTCCGATGACAGCGTCGCGCCAGAAAAACCCGCCGAAATCCTCAACGTCTTCACCATGGTTAACGCGCAGGCGCTGCAACAGCTCGCGATGCAAACCAGCGCCGAGCAGTTGGATCGGGCGGTAGAGCTGTTGAATAACGCGGAAAATATCTATGTGATTGGCCTGCGCCGCTCGTTCAGCGTGGCGTCTTACCTCACCTACGCGCTGCGCCACCTGGAAAGGCGCGCATTCCTGATCGACGGGTTAGGCGGGATGTTTACCGAGCAACTCAGCATGGTGAAGCCCAAAGACGTGGTGATCGCCATCAGCTACTCGCCGTACGCCAAAGAGGCGATCGAACTGGTGGAGTTGGGGGCCAAGCAGGGTGCATTGCAGATCGCCATTACCGACAGCCAGGTCAGCCCGCTGGCCGCCTTCAGCGATGTCTGCTTTGTGGTGCGCGAAGCACAGGTTGATGGGTTCCGCTCACAGGTAGCCTCGATGTGCCTGGCACAAACGCTGGCGGTGTCGCTGGCGCTGAATAACGCTAAGGAGTTGTAGGGGGTAGTTTTAGCCCGAGACTCTATCAATACAGCCCTTACGGCGGGCGATCCCCTGTAGATAACGTTTTGGTGTCACTGGCCGCGAATCCCCTAAACGGCCATTGCAGGGCTCAAGGCAGAGCCCTGCAAACCGTCCTTGCCACATCTGCTGTTATTTATCGTGAATTGAGTTAAATTATTTAGCAATAAACCCGATAAGGAAAACGGTAAATGAGTGACGCGATAAAGGATCCATCAGCTACGAACGAGAGTGAATACATTTCCTATCACCTCCCGAAATGGACAGATAACGGAAAAGTATTTTGGGATGATATTCAGACTCAGCCTAAATCTAAAAACGCCATCGCCAGGAGCATCGTGCCGCCAACCAAGATTATTCCGGTGATCTTTATCCCTGGAGTGATGGGGACGAATTTGATGTCTACTGATGATACGTCCAAACTTCCTATTTGGCGAGGAGACAGCCCGGCAGGTACATATTTAGAATGGGCAAATAAAAATGGTAAAGAACGGCGGGAACTATTAAATCCTGAGACAACAAAGGTAGATGGGCGGGGGCAAATTAGTCAGAACCTCTATTCTGAATTTTCGGATGACGGCAAGCTGTTCCCAACGCGAGCAAAAAGGCACTGGGGTGATGTTTTATTTTTTAGCTACGGTCAGTTTTTAAGTGTATTCCAGGGCGCATTGCTGGACGACTGGCAAAAAATGTTGCGTCATGCGGTGGATAAATCAAAAGATAAACAAGGTGTGCTAAATCATTTAGCAGGGGAAACATTAGGGGCAGATAACGAATCTGCAATGACCCCAGAAGAATTACTGCACTTCGGCAAGTTTCTATTTCCGGTTCATGTGTTTGGCTATAACTGGCTTCAGGATAATAAAAAGTCGGCAGAAGAGTTGGCCAAATATATTAATGATATCTTCAGCATATACAAACATGAACATGGCCATGGGCTGGCATTTCCGGCAGGTCAAGAAAAAGTCATCATAGTCACGCATTCAATGGGCGGGCTGATTGCGCGTTACGCCTCTCAGGTTTTGGGTTGCAAAGACAAAATACTGGGGATTGTGCATGGGGTAATACCCGATCTCGGCTCTCCGGCTGCCTACCGGCGTATGAAAATCGGCGCGAAACAAGAAGGACTCGCTGGAAAAGTACTAGGCGCGACGGCCAAGGAGCTGATGCCGGTGCTGGCGCGGGCACCGGCGGCGCTACAGTTATTACCTTCACCGAAATATATGAACGGTAACTCCTGGTTGACGATAAAGGGTGGCGATACCGAAGGTAAAGATTTAAAACTGCCGAAGACTGGCGATCCGTTCAGCGAGATTTATTTATCGACGAATGAATTATATCGGCTTTACGAGCCAGATATTATTGATAACGATAAGCCGGTTATTGACGGTAATTGGAATTATTTTGTGAGGTTAGTTGATAGACCTGTTCGCAAATTTATTGCTGAGCTAGAGAAAGGTCAATACCATCCTAATAGCTATGTTTTTTATGGTAAAGAGATCAAGTCGGATGGTGCATTGGCATGGAATAAAACCATGTCACCGATCAACAGTGGAGAATTGCCCAATACCCATAAGGAAATTAAATTACCCTATAACCGCTCCCAGAAATACGAACTAGTCTCGTCGAAAACCGCAGGCGATGGCACCGTCCCGGTAGAGTCGTTAGCAATTATTAAAACACATAGTGCAATTAAAAGCGTGTTGGCAACCAACGTTGATCATCAGAATGCGTATGCGGTTAAGGATATGAACTATGCCAATTTCAGCCCTGCGATTAAGTTTACGCTAAGGGCAATTGTAAAAATGGTTCAGGAGATCCCTTCTCCATGTTAATCAAACTCCGAATGAAGAATCTATGCAATCTGCTAGCTATTGTCGTAGTGGGTATGGTTTTTTCTACTCAGCAAGCACAGGCAGCATATAAACAAAAGGAAAATCCGGTGATAGACGCATTATTTACAAACACAAAACCACAATGTATTGGTCGGTACCTTATTGATGTCCCTGAATCATTCAACAACCAACTTAAGGATATGGTCTTTATTGATGATTTTAAAATTGAGAGTAAACCGATTTATGCACCTGCCTTCCGGCAGAGGGTAATGCTGCGGGAAAAGGAGTTACGGGAAGCCATTAATAAACCGGGTAATTCCCCTGAGAATGCCCCATTTTTAAAAGAAGTGATCCCCCTACCTAACGATAAAGGTGTTATTTTCGATAGAAATATATCAGGGGATGATGATTTAGGCAGGGTATTAGAAGCTCATGTTTATGTGAATAGCGTGGCATTCATTATTACAACGGAAATTTTGGATTTGTCTTCCCCTAAATACATAGAAAGGAAAAAAACGTATGTGAATGCTGGCTTTACAGAAGCAGAAATGAATACAAAACCGGCTAAACTGGCCGCATTGCAATCGTTAATTACGAGATTAAGTGGTCGTAAGGACGAAGAGATCCCGACAGATAAAGGCCTCTGTATTCCAAATGGGTTTATCAAGGATGATGGTGGACAACATAGTGAAAAGCTGACTTTCAGATATGAAAATGAGGATTTTACTTTTGGCGTCCGTACTGATACGACCTTTTCAGGTTCAAATGATACCCTACTAAGTCGAAGTGCTAAGATTGACGAGGCTTTAGTGGGGTCTAACAAACACACGATCAAAAAGGGAAAACTGTCACCCGGAGGAATACCGTCACAAGAATGGCTATTTGGCGGCAAGAAAGAGTTCAACAATCCGGAGACGGGTAAAGAAGAAACGATTTCTATCTATGATTTTACATTTTACGCTAACGAAGAAATTGCTACTTCAACTAAACCCTGGCTCAAGATTGGGTTAAACAGTGAATATAATAGAACCCAATACAGCGAGTCCCAGATGATTGAAATCTGGGATAGATTAGTGGGTTCACTGCGATACCGCCCTAATGCATTTTGATATGCTGTTCGTTAAGCTAGAAAAATGCCCCTGTGCGGCTTCAGGGGCTTGTTTAAACGATCGTCCAACTTATTTTTTATAAAACGAGCAGGACCACATCCCAGGGGATAAAAATGGTTCAGGAGGAACCTTCACCATGCTAATTGGGAAAAGGATATATAATAGATTCAAAACGTTAACCATCATCATAGCCAGTATGGTCTTTTTTGCTCAGGGAATGCAAGCATCAGCATTAGCTCAGAAAAATGATAAAATGATAGAGGCATTATTTACAAACACAAAACCGCACTGTATTGGTCGATACCTTATTGATGTCCCTGAATCATTCAATAACCAACTCAGGGATATGGTCTTTATTGATGATTTTAAAATTGAGAGTAAACCGATTTATGCACCTGCCTTCCGGCAGAGGGTAATGCTGCGGGAAAAGGAGTTACGGGAAGCCATTAATAAACCGGGTAATTCCCCTGAGAATGCCCCATTTTTAAAAGAAGCGATCCCCCTACCTAATGATAAAGGCATTATTTTTGATAGTAACAAATCAGGTTCTGATGATTCATTTCGAAAATTAGAGGCTCATGTTTATGTGGATAGTATAGCGTTCATTATTACGACGGAAATTTTGGACTTGTCTGCACAGAAATATATTGAGGAAAAAAAATCTTATTTAAATTCTGGATTTACAGAGTCAGACACCAATACAAAACCCGCCAAGCTGGCCGCGATGCAATCGTTAATTGCAAGATTAAATGGTCGTAAAGATGAAGAGATCCCGACAGATAAAGGCCTCTGTATTCCAAATGGGTTTATCAAGGATGATGGGGGACAACATAGTGAAAAGCTGACTTTCAGATATGAAAATAGCGACTTTATTTTTGGCGCTGAGATGAACAATACTATGTTAGGTTCAAAGGACACACTATTGAGTCGAAGCGCACAGATCAATGAAGCTCTCGTTGGTTCTAAAAAATATACGATTAAAAAAGGTGAACTGTCTCCCGGAGGAATACCCTCACAGGAATGGTTATTCGGTGGAAAACAGGAGTTTGAAGGTACAGATACGAGCAAAAATGAAACGGCTCCTATCTACGATTTCACTTTCTACGCGAATGAAGCTAGCGCAACATCAACAAAGCCGTGGTTAAATATAGAGCTAAGCAGTGCGTATAAAAACACTCGTTATACTGATGCTCAGATGATTGAAATCTGGGATAGATTAGTGGGTTCACTGCGATATCGCACCAATGCTTTTTGATATGCTGTTCGTTAGGCTAGAAAAATGCCCCTGTGCGGCTTCAGGGGCTTGTTTAAACGATCGTCCAACTTATTCGAGCAGGACCACATCTCAGGGGATAAAAATGGTTCAGGAGGAACCTTCACCATGTTAATTGGGAAAAGGATATATAATAGATTCAAAACGTTAGCCATCATCATGGCCAGTATGATCTTTTTTGCTCAGGGAATGCAAGCATCAGCATTAGCTCAGAAAAATGATAAAATGATAGAGGCATTATTTACAAACACAAAACCGCAGTGTATTGGTCGATACCTTATTGATGTTCCTGAGTCATTCAATAACCAACTCAGGGATATGGTCTTTATTGATGACTTTAAAATTGAGAGTAAGCTGATTTATGCGCCTGCCTTCCGGCAGAGGATAACACTTCGGGAACAGGCACTACGTGAGGCAATCAATAATCCAGGGAACAACGCTGAGTACGCTCCATTTTTAAAAGAAGTAATTCATCTCCCAGAAAACAAAGGGGTTATTTTCGACCATAACGAGCCTGGCTCTCCTGATATATATCGACAACTGGAAGCGCACGTTTATGTAAACGGGGTAGCATTTATCATAACAACAGATATACGCGACTTTTCAGATCCCAAACATCAGGAGAAAAAAGCCAAATACTTGAGTAGAGGATTCACGGAGGCAGACACCAATACAAAACCCACTAAACTGGCCGCATTGCAATCGTTAATTACGAGATTAAGTGGTCGTAAGGACGAAGAGATCCCGACAGATAAAGGCCTCTGTATTCCAAATGGGTTTATCAAGGATGATGGGGGGAAACATAGCGAAAAAATCACATTCCGTTATGAAAATGAGGATTTTACTTTTGGCGCTGAGATGGACAATACTATGTTAGGTTCAAAGGACACACTATTGAGTCGAAGCGCACAGATCAATGAAGCTCTCGTTGGTTCTAAAAAATATACGATTAAAAAAGGTGAACTGTCTCCCGGAGGAATACCCTCACAGGAATGGTTATTCGGTGGAAAACAGGAGTTTGAAGGTACAGATACGAGCAAAAATGAAACGGCTCCTATCTACGATTTCACTTTCTACGCGAATGAAGCTAGCGCAACATCAACAGAGCCGTGGTTAAATATAGAGCTAAGCAGTGCGTATAAAAACACTCGTTATACTGATGCTCAGATGATTGAAATCTGGGATAGATTAGTGGGCTCACTGCGATACCGCCCTAATGCATTTTGATATGCTGTTTGTTAAGCTAGAAAAATGCCCCTGTGCGGCTTCAGGGGCTTGTTTAAACGATCGTCCAACTTATTTTTTATAAAACGAGCAGGACCACATCTCAGGGGGTAAAAATGGTTCAGGAGGAACCTTCATCATGCTAATTGGGAAAAGGATATATAATAGATTCAAAACGTTAGCCATCATCATAGCCAGTATGGTCTTTTTTGCTCAGGGAATGCAGGCATCAGCATTAGCTCAGAAAAATGATAAAATGATAGAGGCATTATTTACAAACACAAAACCGCAGTGTATTGGTCGGTACCTTATTGATGTCCCTGAATCATTCAATAACCAACTCAGGGATATGGTCTTTATTGATGATTTTAAAATTGAGAGTAAACCGATTTATGCACCTGCCTTCCGGCAGAGGGTAATGCTGCGGGAAAAGGAGTTACGGGAAGCCATTAATAAACCGGGTAATTCCCCTGAGAATGCCCCATTTTTAAAAGAAGTGATCCCCCTACCTAACGATAAAGGTGTTATTTTCGATAGAAATATATCAGGGGATGATGATTTAGGCAGGGTATTAGAAGCTCATGTTTATGTGAATAGCGTGGCATTCATTATTACAACGGAAATTTTGGATTTGTCTTCCCCTAAATACATAGAAAGGAAAAAAACGTATGTGAATGCTGGCTTTACAGAAGCAGAAATGAATACAAAACCGGCTAAACTGGCCGCATTGCAATCGTTAATTACGAGATTAAGTGGTCGTAAGGACGAAGAGATCCCGACAGATAAGGGTCTCTGTATTCCAAATGGGTTTATCAAGGATGATGGGGGGAAACATAGCGAAAAAATCACATTCCGTTATGAAAATGAGGATTTTACTTTTGGCGTCCGTACTGATACGACCTTTTCAGGTTCAAATGATACCCTACTAAGTCGAAGTGCTAAGATTGACGAGGCTTTAGTGGGGTCTAACAAACACACGATCAAAAAGGGAAAACTGTCACCCGGAGGAATACCGTCACAAGAATGGCTATTTGGCGGCAAGAAAGAGTTCAACAATCCGGAGACGGGTAAAGAAGAAACGATTTCTATCTATGATTTTACATTTTACGCTAACGAAGAAATTGCTACTTCAACTAAACCCTGGCTCAAGATTGGGTTAAACAGTGAATATAATAGAACCCAATACAGCGAGTCCCAGATGATTGAAATCTGGGATAGATTAGTGGGTTCACTGCGATATCGCACCAATGCTTTTTGATATTTTGCTCGTTAAGCTAGAAAAATGCCCCTGCATGGTTTCAGGGGCTTATTTACACATCTGCTATAAACTGCCTCAGGGCACCTTTAAGAACGGTTAGATGAAAGCGTATGTACTAACCTATCTACCCCCATTCCTACAACGAATAACTCTCGCTATTAATCCAGGCGTGATCCTTTTCCCAGGTGAATTTCCACTGGCGCACCGGCCCGGCCATCACGTTGAGATAGTAACTGTCATAACCCGCTAACGTCGCCACCGGGTGATAACCGCGCGGTACTTTCACCACATCACGGTTATAGACCGGCATGCATTCATCCAGCGCACGATCGTCGGTATACACCCGTTGCAGGCAAAAGCCCTGCTCGGGGTTAAGGCGGTGGTAATAGGTTTCTTCCAGATAGGTTTCATCTGGCGAATCTTCCAGATCGTGCTTGTGGCTCGGGTAGGAACTGGTATTACCTTCATCGGTATAGACTTCAACCACCAGCAGGCTGTCGGCAGGGGCGCTATCGGGCAGGATATTATGCACCAACCGCTGATTACGGCCCTTGCCCCGCCGCTCAACGCCGACGTCTGCCGGGGTGATTAAGCGTGAAGGTAAATGCCCGTTGCCCGGTGCGCTGCAAACGGCCAGTTCCAGATCGCTTTCAGCCCGGATTTCTACACGATCCTGATGCGGAACATACACCGCATAAGGCGGGGTGCGTTCAAACGGGCTCATGCGTTTGCCGATGTGCGGATATTCCGCATGCTGGGTCACTACCGAGGCAATACCCGCCACCAGCACCAGGCACAGTTCTTGATCCGCACTTGCCAGTTGTAGCGATTGCCCGGCCTGCAAGCGATAAACCTCAAACCCGACATAACGCCAGCCTGCGTTCTCTGGCGTCACCGCTTGGATGCGCCCCTGCGCATCCGGCGGCTGGCATTTGGCCAGTAATAAAGACATGGTGATTATCCTCTCAATTACCCCAGCGTGGGCATGCTGTATTCAGACAGCGTCTGCTGGCCGGTTGGCCAACGGGCGGTGGCGGTTTTCATACGAGTATAGAATCGCACGCCGTCGGTGCCGTGTACGTTAAGCGCGCCGAATACCGAGCGCTTCCAGCCGCCAAAGCTATGAAAAGCCATCGGCACCGGTACTGGCACGTTGACCCCCACCATTCCGGCCTGCACTTCTTGCACAAACTGGCGGGCATAGTGGCCGCTGCTGGTAAAAATCGCGCTGCCGTTACCGAATTCATGGCTGTTTACCGTGTCGATGGCGGTCTGATAATCCGGTACGCGCACAATGCCCAGCACCGGCCCGAAGATCTCTTCACGGTAGATACGCATGTTCGGCGTGACATGGTCGAACAACGTGCCACCCACGTAATACCCCTGCGGATAGCCTGGCACCTGATAATTGCGGCCATCGGCCACCAGCGTGGCCCCCTCTTGCACACCGAGATCGATATACCCCAGCACTTTTTTCTGGTGAGCCGATGAAACCAGCGGCCCCATTTCGTTTTCTTCTCCGCCCTGCTGCATGCCTGGGCCAACGCGCAACTGGGTAATCAGCGGTTTGAGCCTGGCGATCAGCTTATCGGCGGTGCTATCGCCGACCACCACTGCCACCGGTAGGGCCATACAACGCTCACCAGCAGAGCCAAATGCGCCGCCCATCAGGGCATTGACCGTGGCATCCAGATCGGCATCCGGCATCACGATGGCCTGATTCTTCGCCGCACCAAACGCCTGCACGCGTTTGCCGTGGGCGCTGGCGGTGGTGTAAACCTGTTCAGCCACGGTGGACGACCCGACAAAACTCACCGCCTGAATACGCGGCTCGGTACACAACTGCGCAGCTTCTTCGTTAGCACAGTGCACCACGTTGAATACCCCATCCGGCAGCCCGGCTTCTTGCAGCAGTTGCGCCAGGCGAACCGAGGCGGAAGGCACCAGCGCAGGCGGTTTCAGTATAAAGGTGTTGCCGCAAACCAGCGCGATCGGGAACATCCACATCGGCACCATCGCCGGGAAGTTGAACGGGGTGATCCCCGCCACCACGCCCAGCGGCTGCATCAGTGAAAAACTGTCGACGCCGGTTCCTACATCCGCTGAATATTCCCCTTTGATCAGATGCGGAATACCGCAGGCAAACTCCACCACCTCGATCCCGCGCGTCAGTTCACCCTGCGCATCGGAGTAGACCTTGCCGTGTTCGCTGACGATCATCTGCGCCAACTCTTCACGATGTTGCTCCAGCAAGGTTTTGAAATTGAACATGATGCGCGCCCGGCGCAGCGGCGTGGTGCGCGACCAATCACTGAATGCCTGATGAGCGACATCAATCGCCAGTTTCACCTCGGCGGCGGTGCTTTGCGTAACGCGGCGTTCAACCTGACCGGTGGCCGGGTTGTGTACGTCCGCGGTTTGGCTACTGCTGCTCAGGCACACCTGCCCGCCAATAAAGTTACCTACAGTTTTCATCTCCCCACCCTCTTTAAGTCCGCGCTGCGACAGACAGGCGAAATCCTACCCATATGCTAAGGACTCTATTTCAATGAAAAATATATTTCAAATAAATTATTTTAGAAAATTTAATTTTAGCGCGGAGCATCGCAAATCTTAGTCACCCCTTCGGTTAAAGCTCGTTTTACCCGCTAGTGTCTTGCTGATTTCTTGAACCCGATCAAACAATAAAATTTCAAATTAATATAAATATGAAATAAATATTCTTTTTAAAGATTGGATAGAAGCCCGGAGTGCAGCAGCAAGTTGCGCGAATCCCCGTTACATACAGGAGTAAAACAGGATGGCCATTGCCTTAGAACGTTTTTGCATCAACCGTAAGATTGCCCCCAAGCTCAACCTGGAAAGTTTCTTCCGCCTGGTAAAAAGGTGCGGGCTCAACAAGGTTGAGTTGCGCAACGATATGCCGAGCGGCAGCGTCACCGACCATCTGAGCTATGAGCAGACCAACGCGCTAGCCGCCGAATACGGGATTGAGATCGTCACCATCAACGCCCTTGGGCAATTCAACCTGTTGGCAGATAAAGCTGCGCTGTTGGCCAGAACCGAAACCCTATTGGCGCAGGCAAAAACCCTCCACTGCCGGGCAGTGGTGCTGTGCCCCAACTGCAACGCGGGCGATCGCCGCAGCGAGGCACAAAAGCGCGAAGATACGCTGGAATCACTGCAACTGCTGGCACCGCTGTTCAAGCAATACGATGTTGCGGGTTACGTCGAACCCTTGGGTTTCGGCATCAGTTCTCTGCGCTCTTCGCTACTGACCCAGGCGCTAATCCGCGATTCTGCTGCCCCCTATAAAATGGTGCTGGACACCTTTCATCACTACCTGAGCGAGGTGAGTCAGGCGGACTTCGATACGCAGGTTCAGGTCGAGCAAATTGGTCTGGTGCATCTTTCCGGTGTGGAAGATCCGATGAACAAAAGTGCGTTGAGCGATGAGCAACGCATTATGCTGAGTAATAAGGATCGCTTGAAGAGTAAAACGCAGGTGCAGAACCTGGAGCGTTTGGGTTATCGCGGGCTCTATGCTTTCGAACCCTTCTCTTCGCAGTTGGATACATGGACGGAACAGGATATTGAGCGCGAGATCCGCCAAAGTATTGCGCTGTTGCAGGATTGATATGGGCAATTCTGGACTGCAAAGAGACTCTGAACTCGCCATTGGTTCGACCAATGCAACCGTGCAAGTTCAGCGTGATGTACAATTTAGTCGCCGAAAACCGAGCATCAAGGTGTAGTTAGAACGCAAACCGCATTACTCTGTTTTGATGGCTGGCATATCTGTAGATATCACAGCCATCTGCGCTCCCTTTATTTCAACCGCTCCACCAGCAATTGCTTACGCGAATTGTAGAACTTCCGATACGCCAAATAGCAGGCAATGATGGTCGACAGGCTGGCGGTGGAAAGCAGCATAAAGGTCACCATAATCTGGTATTTGATCGCCTTTACCGGATCGATACCGGCAAAGATCAGCCCCGACATCATCCCCGGCAGGCTCACCAGACCGACGGTTTTGGCCGAATCCACCGTGGGGATCAGCGAAGCACGGATGCTGTCACGGATCAGCGCCGCAGAGGCAAACTTGGGGGAGGCCCCCAGGCTGAGCATTTCCTGGATTTTCTGCTGCTCGCTGTTAAAACGCTGCCCCAGATTGTTGTAACACAGCCCTACGGCCACCATGGCGTTACCGGCGATCATGCCGGAGATGGGGATCACCTGCATCGGCGTAAAGGTGATGGCGCGGGTTAACACCAACACCACCAGCGTCAGCACCGCCCCAGTGGTAATGGCAATCAACGAGATGGCAAACGCGTGATCGATATATTTGCTGCGCTTTTGCGCGTTGTAAGCCGCATTGAAGCAGATAAACAACACCATCAGCACAGTCAGGATTTCATTATTTAAATCAAAAAGATACTTCAGCACATAACCGACGATGATCAGTTGCACCACCGCGCGGCACATGCTCCAGATAATCTCTTTTTCTAACGCCAGCTTTTCTCTGTGGCTGATCAAAATGGTGACAACCACCAAAACCATCGAAAGCCCCAATGACTCATTGGTAATGCTAGGCTGATTCATCGGTGCTCTCCTGAGTATTAGCGCGGTTTACCGGCAGGGTAATCACATCGTCTGCGTGGCTGATTTCATCTCGATCGTGCGTTACCCACAGCACGGTCAGCCCCTGCTCAGCCACCAACTGGTGGATCAGTGTATTGACGTTACGCTTGTTATCCTCATCCAACGCGCTGGTGATTTCATCCAGCAGCAATACCTTGGGCATAAACTGCAGGTTACGAATCAGGGAAATACGCTGTTTCTCACCGCCAGATAACTCGTTAATCCCTTTTTTCAACATACTGCCAGGCAAAGCAAGGCGCTCAAGATCCCGCTGCATTTTCTGTTCATCCGGCTTCAGTTTACGAATTTGGTAAGGCAGCGCGAGGTTGTCATAGACCGTGGCACCGAACAGCGATGGCGTCTGGAAACAGTAAGACACCTGTTTGCGATACTCTTCTGGCGCAATATCATTGATCGATTGACCGTCAAACAGAATGCAGCCGCGAGTCGGGCTGATTAAAGAAGAGACAATTTTTAGCAGCGTACTTTTCCCACACCCTGAAGGCCCGGCAATCAGCTTGAATTCGCTCGGTTTCAGCGTGAAAGAGACGGAATCCAGAATAGTCACATTCCCAATTTGATAATGGATATCATCCAATACCAGTATGTCGTTACTGCCCTGCATGGTGGCTCCAGTTTTTTACAGGATTACCCATTATACCTTTCATCTTGCAAGCGACAGCCAAGCTATACCCTAAATAATTCGAGTTGCTGGCTCCGAAGGGGCGAGGCCCAGACTTGGGCCGAGTAACGCGACAAACTTAAGAAGCCCTAGGAGCATAGATAACTATGTGATCAGCGTGAGCAAGTGCAGCTAACGCACATGCAACTTGAAGTATGACGGGTATATCACTTTCTATTCAGTGCAAATGTACCAACGCAATGAGTTATTGATGCTGCGATGAGTGCAGTGAACCTTGCCCTCTTTCTCTAGCGCCAGGAGCAGCGTGCGCGCCACATAGATGTTCTCGCCACACCGGTCTGCCAGTTCCCGCGTTTTCGGCCACAGTTCCGGCGGCGGCAGAGCTTGCAACTCTCCTGGCGCCATGTGCAGCGAACACAAATCTTGTAACACCTTTAGCATATGCCGTTTTTTGAGTTCATATTTGATGGCTGTTTTCCCCATAGTGTTCTCCCAATCGTGACTTTTAAGCATCTCTATGCGGCACCCATACGCAGGCTATCGATGAAATCCTCTCTTGCTCGGCAACAGCTGGTTACCACCTTCATCAATAGTGACATAACGGTTCTCTCAATTGGCTAAACGGTGGTGACCCACTGCTCTCTCTCAATACAGAGACCGCATTCCCGAACGTTTTACCGACTAATACCGCTCAGAAACCCGACTCTATTTATAGAAGCATAATCCGCACGCCTCACCGACTCATTAACTGAGAGTTTTCTGTGATTTTTTTTGCACAGATTATTATCCATCGTGGTTAATTAAATTAATTCACACTTTTTTAATGGTTATTAAAACGATGCTAAACGCACGTACCAAGCCTAAGTTCACGAATTTATCACCCATAATAAAAGAGCATTCCCATTGAATTAATAACGACAGAGAACCCCTAAATAAGGGGTTGAGAAATAGCATAATTACAGAAAAATCCTAAACCTGAAAATGGTTAAAAAACAGCTTTTTATGACAAAAATCAGAATAACAAAAACCACCATTACAAATGTTAGTTTATTGTTAAAACACCGCCAGGCCACAATCTATTATCATATATAATCAACATTATAAAAAACAAAATATTGCCATAAAAAACATAAAGTTAAAAATCATCACCCCATTATAAAAACCAGAATAAAACCACCTGAACAAAGCGATTTAAGCAAATAAATCGTGTTGATTATATGGAAAATCAAACCATTTTCGATCTTAAAATCCAAAATATTAACACAACTAAGTTAATTATTCTAATATGTACTTCTATACGATCTATTGGTTTTGAACGGCATATTTTTTTAATCGTTTTTGGTTTTATATTCTGAATTTACTGAAATACAGTAAAACCTATTTTCAATGACGTCACTTATTTGCAAGAATATTCCCAGCAGGAAGCTATGGTGATATTCATATTTTTATATTTTATGATGGCGATTTTAAGCGTCTCTCAAGCCTTGCGGAGTTTACATTTGGTTGCGCAAGGTGGTGTATTGCCCGAGCTAAAGGAATTGGCTCCGACTGTAGCAGCCATGACATGACGTTGTGGCTGATACAGGTGATTTAGATGTGTTCTTCTTTTTATTTAAATATACCTATCGTCTTTCAAGATGCAGGGGTGTTGGCTGCCTATCTGCATTTGAAATCCATTGGGTATACCTCTCTACAGGAAATTGAGAAATGAAACTGAATAAATTAATGCTGGCAACCGTGATTGCTTTCTCTACGGCATCTGTTGCCCAGGCCGCATCTAACCAGGGCAGCGGTACCGTAACCTTCACCGGTGACATTATTGATGCACCTTGCAGCGTCGCGCCGGAATCCGTCGATCAGACGGTCAAAATGGGCCAGATCAGCAGCCGTGTGCTGGCTAACCAGGGCAAATCCCAGTCTGAGAAGTTCAGCATTCTGTTGAAAGATTGTGATATCGCCGTCAAGAAAAGCGTGAAAGTGGCTTTCACTGGCCAAACCGCTGAAGGTAACAGCGAGTTGCTCGGGCTGGCAGGTACGGCAAACGGTGCCGGTATCCAGTTGATCGACGGCGCGGGCAAGAAAGTAAACCTGAACGGCACACCAACCGATGCCATCGCCCTGCTGACCGGTGATAACACCCTGCAATTTGCCGCTTATCTGCAAGGCAGCACCGCCGCTGGCGAGGTAGAGCCTGGTGATTTCACCAGCGTGGCGAACTTCACGCTGGCTTATCAGTAATGCCCCTGGGGATGCCTGCCGGGCATCCCCACACTTGATGCTCGCTGGCAATGAGTGAAGGAACAAGCCGCAACAGGGAGAGGCCAACATGACAACCCGGTTCTTGGGCGCACTGCTTGCTACGCTCAGCGTCTTCAGTGTATCAGCAGCAGAAAACCAAGACTCTGGCAGGGTCCATCTGGGGGGCGAGATCGTGGAAGCCCCTTGCGGTATCGCTAGCGACAGTCTGGATCAAACCATTGATTTTGGCCTGGCGTCGATGATCAACGCCACACCGGGTTCACAGCCCTTGCTCATCAGTAGCCGCCGTGATTTTCACATCAAACTGGTGAATTGCCTCTTGGCAAGTTCGACCAAACCCGGTTTTGGCTACCGCACGATGAACGTCACTTTTGACGGGGTGGCAGACGAAGAAGAACCCGAGTTATTGGCCATTAGCGGGGAAGCCAAAGGGGTTGCTATTGAATTGCTCACCGGAGCCGGTAACAGGCTGCCATTGGGCAACAGCACGGCGGATTATCTGCTGCTTGACGATCGCAATGTGCTGAACTTCAGCGCGCAGTTAAAGCTCCACCCCGACTCTGCGCACGCTGGCGAATTCAATTCTCTGGTGAAATTCACCCTGTCTTATCTTTAGCTTTATTTTCTGCCAGTGCCAGCTTAATACACTGAATAACAATAATAATTCACATATCCAGATCGTACGGATGACCTGTTGTAAGGCGCGGATTTGCCATGAGTGATTATTCTATGACGTCATTAATGACCAGGAAAAAAACACAAACCATCGTCATGCTCTCTTTCCTCTGTGGACATCCGGTGTTTGCCGACACGGAGTTCAATACCGACGTGCTGGATGTCGGCGATCGCAGCAAAGTGGATTTATCACGTTTCTCTGACGCCAATTACGTGATGCCCGGCACTTATCTGCTGGATATCAAGATCAATCAGAAGACATTGCCGCAGCGCAGCATTCAGTATCTGGCAATATCAGACCGGAAGAGCCAGGCCTGCCTGCCGCCGGATCTGATTGAAAAGATGGCGCTGAAAGCCGATGTCACCAACAAGGTCAGGCTGTGGCACGACAATCAGTGCGCCGATATCAGCGCCATTCAAGGTGCCGCCGTTTCCAACCGCATCAATGACGGTGTGCTGGCGATCACCATTCCACAGGCCTGGATGAAATATTCCGATCCGAACTGGACGCCACCGGAACAGTGGGACGACGGCATCCCCGGCCTGTTGCTGGACTACAGCGTCAGCGGCCAGCTCGGCAGACAGAGCCACAACGGCACCACGTCGCAAAACTTCAGCAGCTACGGCACGTTAGGGGCCAACCTGAGTTCCTGGCGGTTGCGGGCCGATTATCAGGCCAACGCCAGCCAACAAGACGACCAGCACAACAGCAATTTCGACTGGAACCAGATCTATGCCTATCGCGCTCTGCCAATGCAGGCCGCCAAGCTGACCGTCGGTGAAATCTTCCTCGACTCCAACGTGTTCGACTCGTTCCGCTTCACCGGGGTCAATCTGGCCAGCGACGAACGCATGCTGCCGCCCAGCCTGCAAGGCTATGCGCCGGAAGTGCGGGGGATCGCCAGAAGCAACGCCAAGGTCACCGTCTTGCAGGAAGGCCGCACGCTGTATCAAACCACGGTGCCCGCCGGGCCGTTTGTGATCCAGGATCTCAACAGTTCGGTACGCGGCAGGCTGGACGTGCGGGTGGAAGAGCAGGACGGCAGCGTCTCCACCTTTCAGGTCGACACCGCCACCATCCCCTATCTGACGCGCCCCGGCTATGTGCGCTACAACACCGCGCTGGGTCGGCCTTCGACTTACAACCATAGTCTGCAAGGGCCGCTTTTTTCTGCCAATGATTTCTCTTGGGGGATCACCAACGCCTGGTCACTGTATGGCGGTGCCCTTCTGGCCGGGAACTATAACGCCTGGGCGCTGGGCCTGGGCCGCGATCTGAACGCCTTTGGTGCGATGTCGGTGGATGTGACGCAGTCCTTCGCTCGTCTGCCGGATGAGCCAACGACGTCTGGCATGTCGTTCCAGGTTAACTACGCCAAGCGGTTTGATGAGTACAACAGCCAAATCACCTTCGCCGGTTACCGCTTCTCGCAACGCAAGTTTATGAGCATGGCGCAGTACCTGCAGGCGCGCTACAACGACTACGACGATCGCTACAGCGGGCGGGAAAAAGAGCTGTATACCCTCACCGCCAGCAAAACCTTTATGGCACAGGACAGCGTCAAAGCCATCACGGCCTATCTGAGCTATTCGCACCAGACCTATTGGGATGCGCGGGCGCAGAACCGCTATGGGCTTTCCGCCAGTAAAATGTTCAACATGGCCGATATCAATAATATCACTGCCTCCCTGGCGGCGTTCCGTACCACCTACCTCGGCAAAACTGATGACAGCATTATGCTGAGCTTTACCCTGCCGATTGGCGATCGCCGCCGCGTGGGCTACTCGCTGCAAACCAACAACAGCGACGTCACTCAAACCGCCTCTTATACCGATTACACCAACCCGAACCAGACCTGGCAGGTCAGCAGCGGCGTCAATCAGGATGGCAAACCCTTGGCGCGTGGGTTTTACACCTACGACGCCCCTTACGGATCGCTCAACGCCAACGTCTCTTATCAGCAGGATAACTACTCCTCGGTGGGCGGAACCTTCCGCAGCGGGATCACCGCCACTCAACACGGTGTTGCCGCGCACCAGAACGCCAGCAACGGCGGTAGCCGGATGATGCTGGATACCGGCGGCGTTGCCGGGGTGCCGATCAACAACGGCCGCGCCTACAGCAACGGTTTGGGCCTGGCGGTGATTTCCGATATCACCAGCTACTACAACACCGATACGCGGATTGACGTCAACCAACTGGCAGACGACGTCGAAGCCACCCGCGCCGTGGTACAGGGCACGCTGACCGAAGGCGCGATTGGCTATCGCCGCTTTGAGGTGGTGAAAGGCAGCAAGTTGCTGGCGGTAATCAAGCTGGCGGACGGCAGCGAACCGCCGTTTGGTGCCACGATCCTCAATCAGCAAGGCCGTGAAATGGCGGTGGTGAGCGACGAAGGTTCGGTGTTCCTGACCGGCATACAGCCGGAGGAACAGCTAGATGTGGCTTGGGAAGGCCAGCGTCAATGCCGCATCGCGATTCCAAGTACCGCCAAGCCGCTGGATCAACTGCTGCTGCCGTGCACGAAACTTTAATCCATCACACAGAGCCTGCTGACGTGGGCTCCAATGAGAATTGATCAGTATGAATAACAAACTGTTAGTCACCATGGCCTCGGCCAGCCTGATGCTGGTGACCGCCACCCCTGCCGCTCACGCAGCGATAGCGCTGGATCGTACCAGGGCGATTTATATCAGCGATGCGAACTCCATCAGCCTTAACATTATTAATGAAAACAAAGAACTGCCATTCCTGGCCCAGTCGTGGTTGGAGGATGAGCAACACCAGAAAATCACCGCACCGCTGGTCGTGCTGCCGCCGTTGCAGCGGGTAGAAGCCGATGAACGTAGTGTGGTGCGGGTGACCAAAACGGCAGGGGCCGATCGTTTGCCGCAGGATCGGGAATCGCTGTTCTATTTCAACCTGCGCGAAATCCCACCCAAAAGCAGCAAAACCAACGTGATGCAGTTGGCCTTGCAGACCCAGATCAAACTGTTCTACCGGCCAAAGGCGATTGTGGCCCCCAAAGGCCAGATCTGGCAGGAGAAACTGGTGTTCCGCAGAAATGGCAGCGGGATGACGATTGAAAACCCGACGCCGTTTTACATCACCCTTGCAGGCATGACGCGCAATAGCCAGAAACAGGGGGGCGGCACGATAGACGACTTCCAGGCACTGATGTTGGCCCCCAAATCCAGCGAAACGGTGACACTACGTGACACTAACTTCAGCAGCTTTGTCGTGACCTATATCAATGACTACGGTGGCCACCCGGAGCTGCGCTTCGTGTGTAACGGCAATCTCTGCCACGCCGCGCCAGACGCCAAAAAATAGGGAGCAACGGTATGGAAAAATTCACCAACGGCCGTGTAGCGAAGCGCTTCATGCCTAGATTATTGACGGGTAAAACGCTCACCCTGCTGGCCTGCCTGAGTGCCTCTTTCAGCGCGCAGGCGCTGGAATGCCACTTGAACACCGAAAACGGCATTACTGAAGAATCGGAAGACATTGGCCAACTGAAAATCCCAGCCACGCTGGAGATTGGCAGCAGGCTGTGGACCTCACAACCAATGAACCGCAGCGTAGTGTGCTGGGGGTATAGCAGCGTACCGGAGGGAGAATGGGTTTATTTCTATCCTAATCCCGCCAACACGCAAATCGCTGCCGGTGTTTCCATGGGGGTCATTTATAACGGCGTCGACCTGGGGATCCTGAATACCAAAGCGCAGACCGATATGTTCCGCTACCCAAACAGGCCACAGTTGGGCAATGTCCGCTATCAGGTCTATCTGCAAAAAACCGGAGACATTGTTCCCGGCGGTGCCAGTCAGATCTCGGTATTCCAACTCGACGGAGTTCTCGGCATCAACAATAAGCCAGGAAAAAACTACCGCTTCACCCTGACCGGGCTGGATAAAATCCAGGTGATCCAATGCTCCGCGTCGGTTGAACTGACCACGCCGGAAGGGGTGGACTTTGGTGAGATCCCATCCTGGCAGGCTGGCGCAGGTACGGTGGCCAGCAAAGACTTCACCGTTGTCATCCGCAAAAACGGTTGCAGCGACAATTTCAGCCTGAACGCCAACTTTATGGTGAAAAACGGTTCACTGGTGGATCTGACCGGCTTGAATATGGATAACGGCTCGACCATGCGTATTTACGACAACTCGAACCCAAAATGGATTAAATATAATCAATTTGACAGTTTTGCCGATATGAATGGTAAGGACGTAGTGCAGAAATCCTATACCGCATCATTGCAGGCGTCGGGCGAAGGCCAGGAAGGCGATTTTAAAAAGACCCTGATCCTGCTGATTAACTATATCTAGGAGCAAAGATGAAGATATCAATACTCCTGACAACACTTTGCAGCGTTCTGAGTTTCTTTTGCACGCAATCTAGGGCCGATAATAAAGAAATTGATTTTTTCGGCACCGTGGTTAATCGCCCCTGCAATATTGCACCGCAATCGGTCGATCAGCGGGTGGAGATGGGCACAGTCATTATCAAGACCCTGTATCGCTATCAGCACACACCACCGGTGCCGTTCAACATTAAATTAACCGACTGTAAAACCACCGTATTCAATGCAGTGACTGTCACCTTCAGTGGTACGGAAGACCCTATTCTGCCGGGTAAGTTGGCCATTAATCATGGCACCCAGGGTGTAGCCATTGCCTTATTCGACAGCAAAGGGGCAGGGATTAATTTAAACCAGCCGACGGAGGCGAGCGTCTTACAAACCGGAGCCACCACCCTGTCGTTTTCTGCTTATGTTCAGGGGCATCCGTCCGCTATCAATAATAGAACTATTACCGAAGGTGAATTCAGCTCCGTCGCCAATTTTGTACTGGCTTACCAATAAAGATATTAGCTAGCCGATTATTACAGCAGCCGCAACGAGCCATTGCTTTATGACTGAAAGCCCGGCGGCTGTTTCCGGAAGACATACGCTTTAAGGAAGAATGATGCTTAATATTCAATTCACTCTGTTCGACAGCGATAACTTCTATCAGCAGGGGCTACGGTATGTATTGCAGGATTATGTTCATTCCCTGAACGAGCGTTATCGCCGTTCCCCACAGTTGATGCCGGTGGAGCTCGATGCCCTGAACAACATGGAGATTATTTTCCGTTCTCAGGAAGACAGCCTGGGCTGTGCCAGTTGCTATAAAAGCGCGCATCGTACACCCCGTCATCGGCAAATAACGGTAATGATTGTCGACACCCCAGAGACGTACTGTTCAGCAAAACACCCGGCACCGTTCAGTATCACCCGGCAAGACTCGGTTTCGCTGGTGCACCAGAAGCTGCAACTGGTACTGGAACGTTTCTGCCATCACCCCTGGACGGTAATGCACGCCAGCAGCCTGCATAAATGCCAGAAATGCCGTCTCGCGGCGTTGAGCGCCTGCGAAAAGCAAATACTCAAACTGATGAGCACTGGCATGTCCGCCTCAACCATCGCCGACATGCTGCAACGCAGCCAGAAAACCATCAGTTCCCACAAACGCTCAGCCATGCGCAAGCTCAACGTCAACAAGAGCAGCGAGTTGCATAAAGTCTTGCTGAGCCAGATAAGGTTAGGGTAACTGCACGCATAAAATAACGGTGGCTACCTAAGCGGCCACCGTTATTAAGCACAGTGGTAATTCAGAGCCTGAACTCTAATCACTTCAGATAGCGCTGGACGGGATCTCGAATAACATAACCAGGTCACCCATATAAAGGCCTTGCGTGGCCCCCCGATCGGCGGTGGTGGGAGAATTGGCTTTGATTTTCAAGTGATAGACGCTTTGGTAGCCGTTGCCTACTCTTATCTTCTGAACAAACGTCTGAGAGCCATTGCCAGCGTTGAGGTCTTTGCCTGCACCAGCATCACCAAACTTAACGTTAACCTGTTCCATTTTGTAGGCCGCATCAGTGCGAGTGAGATCAAGAGGGTGAACCAGAGAGACATCAACACCTGGCGTGCTGGTCCACACTTGAACCGGGATATCGGCCGCGAACGATTTCTGCGTACCGTCCGTGGCCGCCAGGCTTACCGTGCCGTACCATCCACCGCCGTCTGGCCGTGAAACAAAAATACTGTCACTGATATTCGCGGTGATCTTGATGGTTTTCATCACGCCGGGGTGCGTTTCTTGTGCATAACTCATTCCTGAGAAAAATACGAGTCCGCCGACTATCGCCAGTAATGGTTTGTTAATACGCATATTTGATTACCCATTAAAATACATTAAGTATTACCGACATGGCCGCAGACGATTCAATTCATCAGCATTAAATGCAATTTGCTACTGAAATATCGTTTACAGACATATGGCTGGGGTCCAACCCTTCCAAAAAATCCTATTAAATAAATAACTCGAACGGCAGGAAAACTGACGCATATGTCACTTGAAGTGCGGTGAATCTAGCAGTTGATATTAAACTGATATTGTAAGGGGTTGATTTATTAAATATTTACCTGCACAAAATAGATTATAGATGAATTTATAGCTTTTACTTGAATTACCCCTATATGATTTTGCTATCACCGATAAATAAAACACATACCGTGCTGAGTTCTGCTCACTGCAAAATAGTGGGATAACCTTAACGGTGTTCTCATTTTTTACGGCAATTATTGGGGGGAGTGCTCCTGTTATTCTTCAGGAATATACGCCGCCAGAGAAACACGGCACATGCCCAGTAACCCGCTAATCGGTACAATTTGCCTATCTGTAAGCTTTGTTACTCGGCGCTTCGGGGCGAAAGAGCCGATTGGCAGTGTTACTTCGCCAAAACAGCGGCCACCGCCTGCGCGCAGGCCCAGGCGGAACTCCAGGCCCACTGGAAGTTATATCCCCCTAACCACCCTGTCACATCTACCACTTCGCCGATAAAGTACAGGCCCGGCACGCTGTTCGCCTCCATGGTTTTGGAAGAAAGCGCTTTGGTATCCACGCCGCCCAATGTCACTTCTGCGGTGCGATAGCCTTCGGTGCCGTTCGGCTGTACCCGCCAGTTTTGCAGGCTCTCGACCAATGTGGCCTGCTGGGCTGGGGTGAGCTGTTTCAATGTCGCTTCCGGCAGTTGCCCCAGCGTTTGCAAAAACTCAACCAGGCGTTTTGGCAGGTGCAGCGCCAGGGTGTTTTTCAGGCTTTGGTTAGGATGGGCCTGCCGCTGCTCATTCAGAAAGCCCATCAGGTCTAGCGTAGGCAGTAAGTTAATACTCACAAACTCACCCGGTTGCCAATAGCTAGAAATCTGCAAAACCGCTGGGCCAGAAAGGCCGCGATGGGTAAACAGAATGCTTTCGCGGAAGCTGGTGCCATTTTCCGCTGTGACCACCGCAGGCACCGAAACGCCGGAAAGCGTCTGGGATTGCTCTAACAACGGTTTGTGCAGGGTAAACGGCACCAATGCGGCACGGGTGGGCAAGACTTTCAGGCCAAACTGCTCCGCCAGCTTGTAACCGAAGGGCGATGCCCCCAAGCCCGGCATTGAAAGCCCACCGCAGGCGACAACAAGTGAGCGAGCACTCACTTTTTCACCATTCAGCGCCAGCTCGAACCCACCGTCGGTTTTTTCTACGCTCAGCACTTCGCTGCGCAAACGCATCGTCACCTGGCCGAGTTCGCACTCCTTCACCAGCAGATCAACCACCTGTTGCGCCGACTCATCGCAGAACAACTGCCCCAGCGTTTTTTCGTGGTAAGCAATGCCGTGGCGATTAATCAGATCGATAAAGTCCCACTGGGTATAACGCGCCAGCGCAGATTTACAGAAATGTGGGTTGTTCGAGAGATAAGCCGCCGGTTCGGTATACAGATTGGTAAAATTACAGCGCCCACCGCCGGACATCAGGATCTTGCGGCCCGGTTTTTTGCCGTTGTCGAGCAGCAGCACCCGGCAGCCGAGAAGCCCAGCCTGCGCAGCACAAAACATCCCCGCGGCACCCGCACCTATCACTACGACATCAAACTGTTCCACCTGAGCCTCTCTGAGCAAAAAAATCACCATCGCGGTAAAAGCGCGCTATTTTACGCCGTTTCGCTGCCTGCAACCGTTAAATCTGCGGCGGAGGATTGTAAAGGCATCAGACCACCAACGCTACCGTAAGAAAATGTTAGCAGGCGTAAATATCGGTAATATGCTGATAGTTATTCGATTAGTCAGGCCGCTAACGTTCTTTTGTCACATTGAAATCAAAAAAACGTCATATTTTCCTTTTCCCCGACACCGGTTGTCACAGATAATGCGCGGCGTTCATGTCCACCAACCTGGCGTAACGCTTATGCTACATTTGTTCACTGGCCTGGATTTCCATACCGGCCTGATGTTAATCCTCGCATTGATGTTTGTATTGTTCTATGAAGCCATCAACGGCTTTCACGATACGGCCAATGCGGTTGCTACTGTAATTTATACCCGTGCTATGCGCTCGCAAGTTGCGGTCGTGATGGCGGGCGTGTTCAATTTCCTTGGCGTCATGCTCGGCGGCCTGAGTGTTGCCTACGCCATTGTTCATTTGCTACCCACCGATCTGTTGTTGAACGTCAGTTCAACACACGGGTTAGCCATGGTCTTCTCCATGTTGTTGGCGGCAATCATCTGGAACCTCGGTACCTGGTATCTTGGGATACCGGCGTCCAGTTCGCACACGCTGATTGGCTCCATCATTGGGGTCGGGTTAACCAACGCGCTCGTTACCAGCACATCGGTAGTTGACGCGCTGAACGTGCCGAAAATGATCAGCATCTTCCTGTCATTAATCTTCTCCCCGCTGATTGGGTTGATTATTGCCGGGCTGATGGTGTTTGTGCTGCGCCGTTATTGGAGCAAGACCAAAAAACGCCAGCGCATCCATATGACCCCGGCAGAGCGTGAGAAGGTCGACGGCAAACGTAAGCCGCCGTTCTGGACGCGTATTGCCCTGATCCTGTCGGCTATCGGTGTGAGTTTCTCGCACGGTGCCAACGACGGTCAGAAAGGTATCGGTCTGATCATGCTGGTGCTGATCGGCGTTGCTCCGGCCGGTTTTGTACTCAATATGAGTGCCACCGGTTATGACATCACCCGTACGCGTGATGCCGTCGCTCACCTACAGCAATTCTATCAGCAGCATGGGGATTCCCTTTCCCATGTGATCGCCCAGACTCCGCGAGTCCCTACGCCGGAGGAAGCGTCTCAGACGCCTAACCAACCGGCTGAGTTCCATTGCGACAGTTCACGCGCCATGATCGCCGTAGAGCGTTCCCTCGAGCTGCTGAACAATCTGCAAAGCTACGATCAACTGACGGTGGAACAACGCAGCCATCTGCGCCGCCTGCTGATGTGCGTAACGGATACGGCTGGCAAAGTGGCCAAGCTGCCGGAAACCTCTGCGGACGACCAGCGTTTCCTGAAGAACCTGCGTTCAGACCTGCTGGCAACCGTTGAGTATGCGCCGATGTGGATTATCGTTGCGGTAGCCTTGGCGCTGTCCCTCGGTACCATGGTGGGCTGGCGACGCGTTGCCACCACTATCGGTGAAAAAATCGGTAAGAAAGGCATGACCTATGCACAGGGCGTGTCGGCTCAGATGACTGCCGCACTGTCGATTGGCGTGGCCAGTTACACCGGTATGCCCGTTTCCACCACCCAGGTGCTTTCTTCGGCGGTTGCCGGGACTATGCTTGTGGATGGCGGCGGCGTACAGAGTAAAACCGTGAAGAACATCGCGCTGGCTTGGATACTGACCCTGCCGGTGTCGATTCTGCTTTCCGGTGGCCTGTACTGGCTGGCTCTGAAGCTGATTTAAGCATCAGGCATGACGTAAGAAAGGCGGCCCAGGCCGCCTTTCTTTATGCTAATAAATCAAGCATCTAATACCAGATCGCCATGGCTAGCAGGCTAAGAAGCACCAACCCGCACAACTCTGTCGTCAGCAGAAACTGACCGCGCACACGCTGGCAACGGCGGATAAACTCTGGATCGTGATGCTCGCAATAACGTTGCGCAAAGATATAGCGCACCAGGCGTATCTGTTTACTCGGTTGGCCGTGCGAAGTAAAAAACCCCCCGCCATCGACGTATTGATACAGCAACGGGTCGCAGCCGCGTAAAACCACCAGCAGCGCACGCAGAGAAGAGTAATAACGAGCCATATTAATCACACATACCACACACAAAGCCCAAAATAGCGCGACGGTACTCATCATGATTGCCCCCTCAAGGGCGTTGCGATCCCGGCCAACCGCCGGGCCAACGGCCCTAACTCTACCCAATGCTGCCGGAGCCTGTGGCTCCCATCCTCCTAGCACCTTTAAATGGCCACGCATTATCACAACCTCTGGCCGACGGGGCATCGATACGCAAAGTGCGTATGAAGCACCTTGCGGCTCAGAGGGGATAGGGTGAAGCCCATATTCACTATTGTAGGACACTGAAATGCAAACTGACTTGAATCCTGTATAAAATTTAACGCAATGGCTAAATTTGTCATCTACCGCTTGGTTATAAATCATAACCGTAACCACCATGCGGAGGAGAATGTAAACTCCTCTTTACTCAAGAACGCTGATAACTCAACGGGTAAAACGGTAGATAACCACATAAACAATAGGATTTTTTGTTACATCAGTGTAAAACTAAAGAGGTAGACGTCAGTAAGGTTGATACCCTAAATAACGCATCTGCAACTTGAAGTATGACGGGTATATTGATGCAATGCAGTGTGATCGCACATACATATCACTGTGTTATCTGAATGGTACTATGCAGGTAAGGCGCAAGCGCCAAGCTGGAACACTGAATGCCTGCCAACCCTTTAATCGGCATTATCTGGAAGGAGTATTCTCATGGCTTACAAACACATTCTGATCGCGGTTGACCTATCACCGGAAAGCAAAATTCTGGTAGAAAAAGCGGTATCCATGGCGCGACCTTACAATGCCAAAGTCTCCCTGATCCACGTTGATGTTAACTATTCTGATCTGTATACCGGCCTGATCGATGTCAATCTCGGCGATATGCAGAAACGTATCTCCGAAGAAACTCACCAGGCGTTGACCGAACTGTCGCAAAATGCGGGCTATCCGATCAGCGAAACCCTGAGCGGCAGCGGCGATCTGGCACAGGTGCTGGTCGATGCCATCAAGAAATATGACGTGGATCTGGTGCTGTGCGGCCACCACCAGGATTTCTGGAGCAAGCTGATGTCTTCTGCACGCCAGTTGATCAACACCGTACACATCGACATGCTGATTGTGCCGCTGCGTGACGAAGAAGAAAAGTAAGTATTTGCTAACCCCGCTTGCCAGCGCCCGCCTAATGCGGGCGTTTTTCGTTGTATAACCCTTATTTATTACTTGTTATTCAGCCTCCCCCCGGTGATATAGTCGATATAGACACAACATCCTCCCCAACTGTGAGCTACATCTATAAAAACAGGGGAACCCAAATGCTAAAAGGAGTTTATTCATGGAACAAGCTGTATCACTGGAATCGTTTCTAACCTCGCTAAAGCGCCATAACTCGCATCAACCGGAATATTTGCAGGCAGTACGTGAAGTTTTCACCTCATTGTGGCCCTTCATCGAACGCAACCCACATTACCGTGATCACGCATTGTTAGAGCGCCTGGTAGAGCCTGAGCGCATTATTCAGTTCCGCGTCAGCTGGGTGGACGATCGTGGGCAGGTGCAGGTAAACCGTGCTTACCGCATCCAGTTCAACTCGGCCATCGGCCCGTATAAAGGCGGCATGCGTTTCCACCCGTCGGTCAACACCTCTATTCTGAAGTTCCTCGGCTTTGAGCAAACCTTCAAGAACGCCCTGACCACGCTGCCAATGGGCGGTGGTAAAGGCGGTTCAGACTTTGATCCGAAGGGCAAAAGCCAGAGAGAAATCATGTGCTTCTGTCAAGCGCTGATGACCGAGCTTTATCGCCACCTGGGCCCAGACACCGATGTGCCTGCTGGGGATATCGGCGTAGGCGGCCGCGAAGTCGGCTTTATGGCTGGCATGATGAAGAAACTGTCCAACAACACCTCTTGCGTGTTTACCGGCAAAGGCCTGTCGTTCGGCGGCAGCCTGATTCGCCCGGAAGCAACCGGTTACGGCCTGGTTTACTTTACCGATTCAATGCTGCAACGCCACGGCCTGGGTTTTGAAGGCATGCGCGTAGCGGTATCCGGCTCCGGTAACGTGGCGCAATACACCATTGAGAAAGCGTTGGAACTGGACGCTCGCGTGATCACCGTTTCCGATTCCGGCGGCACCGTGGTGGACGAAGCGGGCTTCACCACCGAGAAACTGGCTCACCTGGCAGAAATCAAGAACCAGCGTTATGGTCGCGTAGAAGATTACGCTCGTGAGCGTGGCTTGACCTATCTGGCAGGCCAGCAACCGTGGAACGTGCCGGTGGATATCGCTCTGCCTTGCGCCACCCAGAACGAACTGGATCTGGACGCGGCAAAAACGCTGATCCGCAACGGGGTAAAAGCCGTAGCAGAAGGCGCCAATATGCCAACCACCATTCAGGCTACCGATGCCTTCCTCGAAGCGGGCGTGCTGTTCGCACCGGGCAAAGCAGCCAATGCCGGTGGCGTGGCCACTTCCGGGTTGGAAATGGCGCAGAATGCCGCGCGCATTAACTGGAAAGCCGAAAAAGTGGATGTTCGCCTGCGCCATATCATGGCGGATATCCATCAGGCCTGCGTCGAATACGGCGGCGAAAGCAAGCAAACGCATTACGTTCACGGTGCCAATATTGCCGGGTTCGTTAAAATTGCTGACGCGATGCTGGCTCAGGGCGTGCTCTAATCCCTGCTCAGAGTGATCTATTTAATGCCGGTGCTCCAGCCGGCATTAATTTTGCCTGATTGATTCCCTTCTCTGCTGAGCCAACCTCAGTTAATCGCCTCAATAATCACTAACCGATCGTGCAACCGCTGTTTGAGCACCGGATCGGTCGCCGCCTGCGCCTGTTGCTCCAATACCGCAATCTGCTGCCGCATCGCCTGCGAATCGCTGAACAACAGTTCCTTCACGTTGATGGAAGCCACATTGCTGTAACGACCATCGTCAGTAGTGGGTATGCTGATTTTGCCGTCGTTCAGCAGTTTTTCGACGATCTTGCGCTCACGTTCATAACCTTCCAACCCGACCAGTTTCCAGCGCTGCATCGCTTTGCCCTGATATTGGCCCTGCTTCACCTCGGTCAGATAACGGATAGTGAGATTACGGATCGTGCCCGCCTCTTCGCCATATTCGGCCTTGGTATCTGAAAGCACCGGGAACTGCATACCTGCCAATACGCCGTCTTTCTGCGTCAGGTGGCCCATACGATAGCTGTTCATCCCCAGGCGAATCGGCATGCTGTCGGTTACAGGGGTGCCGTCGTTCAGTTTCAGATCGGTGATCCGTTGCCCAACCGGTTTACGCAGATCGATGGTATAGGTCACGCCGTCAAAGAAGTCGTTGGTGGAATATTTGGAGGCGCGGCGCTGGGGGTTAAAACTGTAGGTCACATCACCGTCATGCTGTTGATTGAAGTAAT
Source organism: Serratia sp. YWN4 (assembly GCF_055790845.1). NCBI lineage: Bacteria > Pseudomonadati > Pseudomonadota > Gammaproteobacteria > Enterobacterales > Yersiniaceae > Serratia > Serratia sp. YWN4. The sequence goes on along the minus strand of NZ_CM147696.1, from coordinate 243,453 downwards.
CTGCGGACCACTCCATATACTTTTTCAACTCTTTGCCGGTAAGTTGGTAAACGGTGATTTCACCCCCAGCATATTGATAGTTAAAAGCGATATCTTTGGCGGTAATAGTACCCACGTTCAGCTTTGGCCGATCGTTATCGATCTGTAACGCGATCACCTGCGCCTGCGGTGCATAGTAGCGAGCGGCTTCCTGATACAGCGCGCTGATGCCGGTATCCTGAATATGTACCTGCGGGATGCCCTTCACCGCATCCGCTGGCACCAGATCCTGCCCCGTCAGTTGCGCAATCGGCCGGTTAGCATTGGCGCGCAGAACGGTATGGAACGGCTGATAGATCTCTTCCAGCTTTTTGTCGGACGCCATTCCTGTGATCGGATAGGTGTAGCTGTCTTTATTGATCAGCACATACTTGCCGTTCTGCTGCTCGAATTGCAGATCGATACGCGATAGCGCACGGCCATATTTATCCGGTTCGGTAACAATCACGCCATTGATCAGCTCTTTATCCACTTTGACGTGCATATGCCCGGCCACGATCGCCGCCAGTTCCGGATTGGCGCGCGCAATATCCCCCACGCCGGTGCCTGGCCGCTGGTTCTCATTATCGATCCCCATATGCGCTACCAGCACGATCGCATCCACCTGGCCTTGGATCTGCTGGATCACGTTTTTCACCGCCTGCACCGGATCGGTAAATTTCAGGCCATCAATGCGATCGGTCCCTTTGGCAAACTCGGCGGTCATCGGCGTATCCATGCCGATAATGCCTATTTTCACCCCTTGCCGTTCAACGATTTTGTAGGCGGGCAGGTAAGGCTTGCCGCTTTGCCAGAAAATATTGCCCGCCAGCGCTGCCCCGTTAAATTGGCTAATCGGGGTTGCCAGCACTTTCAAACCAAAATCAAACTCGTGGTTGCCCATCACCCACACGTCGTAATTCAGCGCGTTAAAACCCAGGATCATCGGGCTGGTTTGGTCATTCTTGAAGGTTTCAACAAAGTTGCCCTGGATGGTGTCACCAGCATCCACCAGAATCACGTTCGGCTGCTGGGCACGTACCTGGTGCACCTGAGTCGCGATCTGGCTCAGGCTACCCGCCAGATTTTCGGTATCCGTGGAGTAATCCCAAGGCACAAAGGTGCCATGCAGATCGGAAGTGCCCAGAATGGTGATATTTACCGGTTCAGCGGCCATCGCAGAGGTGCTCAAGCAAAGTAGCAAGGACAGAAGCGTCTTTTTCATAATGTGATTTAATCATAGGTAATTGTAATTAAATGGGATTATGCGAGGCACATTCCAAACTTACCAGCAGCATTGCAGAAAGAGCCTAGGAAGTGTGAGAGGGTTCAATGATTGACCGGCAACTTTCCCCCTACCAACGAAAGGTTAGGGGGAAAATCTCTTGGCCAAATAATCTGCCGCTTTATAGCGGCATATAAATATCGAAACGGTGATTTTTGGTGGTGGTTGCGGCATGAGCGGGAACATCCGCCAGCGGTGGCGCGTAGTCCGGGCGTTTCACCACAATGCGCTTGGTGGCCAAGCGGCGAGCCGGTTCAAGCAAACCGTCTGCATCATCATCACTGCCCACCAGCGACTGAAACACCCGCATTTCTTTTTTCACCAGCGCACTTTTCTGCTTATGCGGATACATCGGATCGAGGTACACCACTTCCGGGCGCGGCTCGAGATCCGCCAGCGCCGTCAGGCTGGAAGCGTGCAGCAGCGTCATGCGTTCGCGCAGCCACAGGCCGATCTCGGCATCCTGATAGCCACGCTGCAAACCGTCGTCCAACAAGGCAGCCACCACCGGATTGCGCTCCAGCATGCGCACCTGGCAACCGAGCGCCGCCAGCACAAAGGCATCGCGCCCCAGCCCGGCGGTAGCATCCACCACGCTGGGCAAGTAGTTGCCCTTAATGCCCACCGCTTTGGCAACCGCTTCACCACGGCCGCCGCCGAAACGCCGCCGGTGCGCCATCGGGCCTGCGACAAAATCAACGTAGATCGCGCCAAGTTTCGGCTCATCGCGCTTGCGCAGCTCCAACCGCTCCGGCGTCAATACCAGCGCCACCAGCGCATCGTCGTCGGAAGTCAGCTGCCAGCGCTCCGCCAGAATAGACAAGGCGCCGGGATCGGCGCCTGCTTCACACAATAAAAACACGCTCACGTGGCGAGTTATCCTTTAATACCGTAATGGCGCAGCATAGCATCCAGCTTTGGTTCGCGGCCACGGAAGCGTTTGAACAGTTCCATTGGTTCTTCAGAACCGCCGCGCGACAAGATGTTATCCAAGAAGGATTTACCGGTTTGTGCGTTGAAAATCCCTTCTTCTTCAAAGCGTGAGTAAGCATCTGCCGACAGCACTTCTGCCCACAGATAGCTGTAGTAACCCGCCGCGTAGCCACCGGCAAAGATGTGGCTGAACGCATGGGGGAAACGGCCCCAGCTTGGCGAAGGCACGACCGCCACGGTTTTCTTCACGTCAAACAGCGTTGGCAGGATCTGCGCGCCGCTCGAAGGGCTGTATTCTGCATGCATACGGAAATCGAACAGGCCGAACTCCAACTGGCGCAGGATAAACAGCGCCGCCTGATAATTTTTTGCTTCCAGCATCTTATCCAGCAAGGCTTTTGGCAGCGGCTCGCCGGTCTCGAAATGACCAGAGATAAACGCCAGCGCTTCCGGCTCCCAGCACCAGTTTTCCATAAACTGGCTAGGCAGCTCGACCGCATCCCACGGCACACCGCTGATACCAGCCACACCGGCGGTATCGATCTGCGTCAGCATATGGTGCAGGCCGTGGCCAAACTCGTGGAACAGGGTGGTAACTTCGTTATGGGTAAACAGCGCCGGTTTATCACCCAGCGGGCGGTTAAAGTTGCAGGTGAGATAAGCCACCGGCTTTTGCAGCTCGCCATTCGCCTTGCGCAGGCTGCCGACGCAGTCGTCCATCCACGCCCCGCCGCGTTTGTTCTCACGGGCGTACAGATCCAGATAGAAGCTGCCGCGCAGTTCACCGTTAGCGTCGAACAAATCGAAGAAGCGCACTTCCGGATGCCAAGTATCCACATCTTTACGCTCTTTGGCGGTAATGCCATAAATACGTTTCACCACTTCGAACAGCCCTTCGACGACGCGCTGTTCTGGGAAGTATGGGCGCAGTTGTTCGTCGCTGATCGAGAACAGATGTTGCTTCTGTTTTTCACCGTAATAGGTGATGTCCCAGGCCTCAAGTTCGTCCACACCGTAATGCTGCTTGGCGAACGCACGCAACTGCGCCAGTTCCTGCTCCGCCTGCGGACGCGCACGCTTGGCCAAGTCGTTCAGGAAACCCAGCACCTGTTCTGGGTTTTCTGCCATTTTGGTGGCGAGGGATTTATCGGCATAGCTGGCAAAACCCAACAGCTCCGCCAGTTCATGGCGCAGCGCCAGCGTTTCTGCCATCACTGCGCTGTTATCCCATTTACCGGCGTTCGGCCCCTGATCGGAAGCGCGAGTAGCAAAGGCGCGGTACATCTCTTCGCGCAGCGCCTGGCTGTCGGCATAGGTCATGACCGGCAGATAGCTCGGCATATCCAGCGTCAGCAGCCAGCCTTCCTGCTCTTTGGCCTGGGCCATCGCCTGCGCTTGCGCCAACGCGCTTTCCGGCAGGCCACTCAGTTCATTAACGTCGGTAATCAGCTTGCTCCAGCCCATGGTGGCATCGAGCACGTTGTTGCTGTAGGTGGAGCCCAATTCAGAAAGGCGCGCAACGATCTCACCGTAGCGTTTTTGTTTCTCTACCGGCAGGCCAATGCCCGACAGTTCAAAATCACGCAGCGCGTTTTCCACCGATTTACGCTGTGGCGTAGTCAGTTGAGCGAAGCCTGCGCTCTCTTTCAGGCTGCGATAGGCCTGATACAAACCTTCGTGCTGGCCCACCCAGGTACCGTATTCAGACAGCAGCGGCAGCGCCTGCTCGTAGGCTTCGCGCAGCTCTGGGCTGTTTTTCACCGCGTTCAAATGGCCAACCGGCGACCAGATGCGTGACAGACGATCGTCAGACTCTGCCAGCGGCTGACACAGGTTTTCCCAGGTAAACGGCCCCGGCTGAGCGACCACGCGCTCCACCGCAGCACGGCAGTCAGCCAGCGCGGATTGCACCGCAGGCACGATATCTTCAGGGCGAATCGCCGAAAATGGCGGCAGGGAAAACGGGGTCAGCAACGGATTGGTCATAAGGGCAGTCCTGATTGGCGTTGTGGGCCGGATGCGGACATCAGGCCGAGTAAATACGAATGTCTTACTAACATGGTGCCAAATGGCAGGAAAATCAATGGCGGCGATTGAGGGAAAGTGCCATTAGGGGGCATAGGGTCTTTTATGGTTTGAACTTTAAGCAGTATATAGTTATGATTAGATCATAAGTATCACAAGGAAGCGATATGCAACATGATTCTAGTTTAGAGTATCCACTTGAATTACATGGGCAAAAAGTCAACCGAGAAGATGGTTACTGGTGGAAAGTTGAAGCATGGCGGGTTAAACCCAATAGTTTTATTCCACATGGCATTCGATACAGCCTTACGGTGCATGATAAGCACAATACGAGGGTATTTGGTATGGATAATGCCCATGCCATCAAGCCACCGAAAAAAGGCAAACATGCGGGCCGATTGGTGTATGACCATATTCATAGAACCCCCAGTGATAAGGGATACCCTTACGAGTTTACCTCCGCGTCCCAACTGATTCAGGATTTCTTTGAGAAGATGGATGAAGTCATCGCGGAAAGAGAAAAGAGAGGTTAGCACAATGAAAGCACTGATCGGTGTAATGCCAGAAGAACTCATTCGCAAAAGAACGCTGGCGATCGCCAAAGGTGAATACAAACCTGAACCTAATGAGCCAAAGGTCTGGTTTACCTCCATGATTGCTTTAGCGCAGGTGCTAAGCAACGAGAATATTTCGCTGCTACGCATGATGGATGAACAGAAACCGGAAACGCTAACGGAGTTAGCCGAGCTCTCAGGACGAAAAGTCAGCAACCTGTCGGTTACCCTGAAAACACTTAGCTCACATGGCTTTGTTAGGCTGGAAAAAACCGGGCGCAGCGTGAAACCTGTGGCACTGTTTACTGACTTCGATATCCAGGTAGACCAAAAATATGCCACAATGCAGGCACAGAAAGTCGCATAACCATAAGCCTGGTTTGCCCGGGCTTTTCACATCTAGATTCATCAGCCTGCCAGAATAAATGCTTTCGATAATAGTATTTTAAATTCAATCGGATAAATACAAATGTTAAGTTACCGCCACGGTATGCATATTGTGTTTTTGTGTTATAGCCATTTTTAACTCATTCATTATATTTCAATAAGTTAACCTTAAAATATACCTGTATATTGTTTCAGTGTTTTTTGTGGTTTCTGTAGTTATGTGCAACACTGTGAGGTAATCCGTGGGGTAACAAAAAGCGAGATGAAACCCAATCATGGCAACCTCGATCAATCGGCTGACAGATAGAAAATTAAAGTCACTGCTTGGCGTTCGCGCTGAGAAGCTCACCAAGATATCGGACGGTGGTGGGTTGATGGTACGCATCACCAAAGCGGGGGCTATCACCTGGCTGTACAAGTACCGCCTTGGTGGCCGTGAGACTGAGGCTATTCTCGCCACGCTGGGCAAGTATCCTGATCTCACTTTGGCAAAAGCGCGTGAAATGCGTGACCAGTGCCGCCGCTGGCTGGCCGAGGGCCGCGATCCGCAACGGATGCTCAAATTAGACCGCGAAACCACACTGAAGCCCGTCACCGTTAAAGATGCCCTGGAATATTGGCTAACTGAATATGTTGACGGCAATCTTGTTAACGCCGTTCGATATAGAGAAAGGTTCGAGATCCACGTTTACCCCCATATCGGGGATATGGCCCTATCTGATTGTGAAACCCACTATTGGCTAAAATGCCTTGCCCGTACAAAGAAGAAAGCGCCAAGCGTTGCGGGCATGATCCTGCAAATGTCACAGCAGGCGTTTAAATTCTGCCGTATTCGTCGCTATGCCGTTTGTAACGCCCTTGACGGATTATCAGCGCAAGATATTGGTGTAAAGCATAATAAGCGAAAAAGAGTTTTAACTAATCGCGAATTAACCGATCTGCTGGTGGCTCTGAATAGTGATTTCTTCTCACCTTATTATCAGGAATTGTTCTACCTGCTGGTGGTCTTTGGTGCTCGAACCGTTGAAGTTAGATTGTCTGGCATGAACGAATGGGACTTAAACGCAATGCTGTGGACGGTTCCAGAAAAACACAGCAAAACGGGTGAGAAGATAATAAGGCCAATTCCCGAAAGAATATTACCTAGAATTAAACGACTCAAAGAGGTTAATAAAAACTCCGGGTATTTGCTTGGTGAGTTCAAAGAGAATACCGCCGTTAGCTCTACAGGTGGTCGAGTCTGTGAAAGGCTGGGCCATTCCGAACACTGGCGCTTGCATGACCTCCGTCGCACCTTCTCAACCGGCATGAATGATCTGGGTGTCCCTCCGCATATTGTTGAGTTGTTGCTAGGGCATACCCTAGGCGGCGTTATGGCCGTCTACAACCGCAGCCAGTACCTACCGGAGAAACTGGACGCGCTAAACAAGTGGATAGACCGGCTGGAAGTGCTGGCGGGTAATCATGAAAACGTTGTTATTTTAAAGGCTGGTGAAAAATGAATAATGAAAATAAAATTTCATTACCAGAAAGGGATTACTACCCTTTAAATAAAGTTGCAGAAAGATTAGGTTGTGACATTCAAGATTTATTCCATTTTGCTGCGAGAGGAAATCTAACAATTAGCATGATGATGCCTTTTCTTGTCGGCGCAAGGATATCAGTTCATGGGGATATGACATTAAATGTTTTAAGCGACATCAATCTTGAGAGAATAGAAGAAAAGCAAATGATTGATGAGATAATGATTACAAACCTTTCAACAATATACGACGTCTCAATAAGTTCAGAGTACAATGGTTGTTTAGCTGCCACTATTGGTGGCGTATGGGACTTAAATATGGGGGGCGCTGAAATGTTTGAATGCTTTGGTTATGCAACGACAAAAACCATAGGTTCGATTTATCCAACTGGATTAGATGAAAGTATTGATTTTTATGCTCACTTTGAAAGTAATCACGCGGAAATAAAAAGTAACCATCTCTGTGTCACTAAGGAAAACCTTTCATTCATATGTGGGGAAGAAATTATTAGTAATATTAAAAAAGATAACAAGAGACCGCATCTGACAGAGTATCATTCTAAAAAAAGAGAATCTGTGCTGATGGCAGCTGTTTATATGAAGGTTAACCACCCGAATTTATGTAATAACAATACGAAATGGGCGGAGGCAATAAATGAACATGCTCACAAATTCTGGGAGAATGGAGTGCCACCATTAGCAATAGACACCATTACCGACTTATTAGGTAAAGCTCAATCAGTTTCTAAGTGACCCCCGAGTTAGGCTAACTTCCCCCTCAGTTAGCCTAACTTCCCTACCAAGTGGGTTGCAAAACATAAAGAATAGCTTTCACGGAAAAACAGTAAAACAGTGAGAGCAATATGACTAATCAATATACCCCACCCACACCAGAGCAGCGCCGCGCTATCCTTGCTGAATCTGGCCATATCTACGACAAGCGTATTCGTGAGCGTGAATGCCAGGACATTACCAGTTTATCCCGTACAACCCGCTGGAAGTTGGAGAACGAAGGCAAATTCCCGCCTCGCTGCCACTTTGGCCGTAATTCCTGCGCCTGGCTTCTCAGTGATGTGCTGTGGTGGGTTCGCAATCCTCCGGCAGTGGAAAACGTCAATAACCCATACAGCCGCCGTTCTGCTTAATTAAGGACTGAAATATGAAAACTGAAAATATGGCGATTTCGCCAGGGCAATCTGTTGTCAAAATTCAGGAAAGCGATATTAGCTCTTTCGAGTTTAAGTCTGTAGGCGGTGAGGTATTGGCAGCGGTGCGCACCGCGCTTGTCGGCCAGGCACCGTGGTTTTTTGCCGTTGATGTCTGTGAAGCATTGGATCTGAAAGATACCAATAAGGCGCTACTTGCCGTTGATGATGAGGATAAATGCGAACACGAACAGTATTCGGGTTCAGGTCGCAAACCTTTACTGGTCAATGAATCCGGCCTCTATTCGTTAATCATAAAAAGCCGTAAGCCCCAGGCAAAACGCTTTAAGCGCTGGATCACGGCAGAGGTGCTACCGGAAATTCGCAAGACCGGTGGCTATCTCCTCCCGACCATGAAGACCGAGTTACCTGATTTTACAGATGAAGTGGCCGCTGCCCGTGCGTGGGCTGATGCTCGCGAAGAGGGCCGCAAGGCTCTGGCCCTGAGCTACCAGCAGGCTGAATACATTCACCACCTGGAAAGCCTATTTGCTGACGGCTTGAGCCCCGTTCAGTTCTGCAAGCGTTTAAACGGCGTTAACACCAGCCGCATTAATGCCTGGCTCTCTGATAAAGGCTGGCTTTTCGATGAAAACCCTAATGGACGTCACGCACGCTGGCGCGTGTATGCGTATGCCAGGGATCGGTACCTAACGGAAAAGAATACTCGGGTTGCTCACGGTGAGGGCTTCACCGCCTTCACACCAGTTCTACTGCGTAAAGGGGCTGCATGGATTTACCGCCATTACCTGAAGGGTGAATTACCCATGAAGGCTAACTGGAACGGGGAATATACACACGATAAGGAACTGGCAGGGGGCGACAATGCAGGAGCTGAATAAAACAAAAGCGGCCTTGCCGGGCCGCCAATGTCACTACACAAAACAAAGTCAGCTTATCACACTGATCGATCAGGTCAACCGGTGCGATTATGTTCGCATCGCTGGTGGTTCTAAAGCCGGGATTTCCCGGTTTTTAGCTGACGGCTCTAAAGGTGAGATTTCTCACCTTTTCGCTGACGGTTTTAAATGGGAGTTTTCTCCTCTTTTAGCTGGCGGAACCCAGCCGGTGGCTGAGTTCGATATCAGGCGGGTTTTAGCCAGAGTGCATAATTGCACTTTGGAACAAAATCAATCAGTTACTAATTCTGGCACTGAGCAGGAATTAATAAATATCAATTGGTTACTTTTAACCGCGCCATCGGCGCAGTTCAATAAATTAGTAGCTCAAATTGAGCCGCTAAAACCAGCCTTGGAAACTACAGGAATTCCTGTAGTTACCTTTTACTCAGTCAGAGGACAAGTACCTGTTACCGGAAATCCGGTATCGGCGCATACCCATAAATACACGGCTGGTTTTTACATGTGGGATTTTCCCATATCTAACCGGCTGATAAGCAAGCAAACCTCAAATCTGAGGTTCGTCACTCATTTAACCGCGCCGCTGGCGCAGTTCGATCTGGTGGTGTATGCGGCATTGCCGTACACCCCTTTTCTACCTAACCGGCTGATTGGAAAGCAAAGCGTAAAATTGCGCTCTGTCACTCATTGGAACTACGAAACTTTCGTAGTTCAGTCTTTCGGTTCTTCCTTGGCTTTCTTGCGCTGGCGGCGTTTGATCTCACCTTTGATTGAGGCAACCACGAAGCCCGCTGTGCTTTCGCCTTCTTCTTTTACTTTTTCAAGTTCATCAATTAGTTCTAAAGGAACTCTTGATACAATTTGTTGTGACTTGTTGTTTCTTGAACCCGTTGCCATGACTGAATTTCCTTCTTATAGGTGGCATTCAGTATATGCAAAAATAAAATACAATCAATACTTGAAAGTGGCATTCACTTTGTTCTATGGTAAGTGCATGCCACCTGCTATGGTGCAGCATAAAACGCAACGCCCCGGAGTGCTAGGAACACTACCGAGGCGTCTAACCACCACGTTAGAAGGACTAACGCTATGGCTGACATCAAGTCTACCCAAACTCGCCCTAACTTTACATTCCTGTTCCTGGCTATTCACTCCACTGGTGGAAAGCCAACCGTGTTACGCACCGAAGCTGACACAGAAGAAGGAGCCCGCCTCAATTTTGAGGGCGCTGATTTCACTCTTATTTTTGCTGCACAGATCCGCACCGAAAGCCCGTTGCAGCTTCACAGGATTGATCTGGATGCTAACCGTATCGAGTTCATTCACCAGCGCTACCAAACCTCTACGGAGGTGCGCCATGTCTAACCTGGTCGATAAAACCCCGCTCACTGCCACAGAGCTGGCGTTTCAGTGCCTGGCGCTGACCCATGCCGCCCTATTCTCGGATGAGCCTGCCGTAAAAGAATCGCTGCTGTTCGTCCTGCTGGACAGGGTAGACACACTGCATGAAATGTTGCCGGAAAAATGCCAGACCTGCAGTGAGCTGCCAGCAGTAGGCGATCGTTACACGCAAAACGATGGCGGAATGGCGGCAATCGTCAAAGAGCTTGCCAGTAACCGCGTGTTGTTCTCCTATGAGCAATACCCAGGAGCCAGCCATGATTATCCGCTGGAAGGCTTCATTAGTGAGTTTACCCGGCAGGGGGTGAGCCATGTCTAAGGAATTAACGCTTACCCGGGCATCAGAAAAAGCCTACCAGTTAGCCTCGCTCTTATCCGTGGTATCAGCGCATCGGTTTGATGGGGTTGATTCCGCAGATGGTGGAAACCTTGTGGATCTTGCCAGCGATCTAGCTGGAGAGGTGGCGGTATTTCTGGGTGACCTCTCAGCAGAAGAACGCCAAAACGTTGCAAATTCACGCCAAACGGGAGGTCACCATGCGTAAAGATGCTTATTGGCTGGTCAATGACTGCCGCACCGTGCCTCTGGAGGAAGCCGCAGAGCTTGAGCAAACAGCGAAAGTAGTTCATGACAGTATTATCGATGGGATCTCTGCCATTGGTAGCGTGATGTTTTGGGCTGCTGAAAGTGAAAATTATGACGCTGAACAGGCAAAAATAGACATGCTCAAGTTAGGTGACATGCTCAAAAACCTTGCCCGGATTGCCGAAGGTGTCAAATGTGCAGAGGAAAACCTCGCTTACCGGTTACGGGGGAAAAAGCAATGATCAGCCCACTGAAATACAACGAACTGGTAAAGCGTGTAGAAGCGCTTGAGCTGGCTTTAACCTCCCTGCTGCGTAAAGACACTCTGCCGGAAGGCATGGCCCCATTAACCACCCTGGCTGCTGAAATGGGCCTTTCCACCAGCAAGGCGGAAGAACTGGCGCGCAACTGTGGCGTAATGATTGTGAAGCAGGGCCACGGCCACATTGTGCATGAAGCTAAGTTCCGTGAAGCGGCGCTGATCATCATCAAGGGAGCCAAGCGCAAATACGGCAGTAAATACTGGTATCACCCGCTGATCGGCAAATTCACCATGACCAGGGGGCCGCAGCTATGAGCAAACCGCAGAGGGTTAATACCAGCCAATGGCCTGATGAGCTGTTTTCCTGCGTCTACCGCTGGGTTAATGGCCGCCCGGTAGAGAAAGCCATAGCAGCAAAAGCCATCCTACGGACAGCAGCAGGAACGCCGCTCAATGAGCTGGCAAAAAGGCTCAGTACGTTTGCAATCGGTAACATCACGCCTGAATGGCTGACAGAGAACGGTTTTGCTTCCAATCTGGCCCCCGAACCGGCCAGGGAGAAGCGCGAAGCGGTAGTACTGGAATTTATCGACCGTAAAGAGCTGGTGACCTTACTGGCTGATGCTGATCGGATTAACAGTATATTTAACGCAGTACCCCCAGCGGTTATTAAAGGTAGGAAGACACTCGCCAAACCCAAAGACGACATGAAGCCGTATGTGGATGAACGTAAGGGCGGCATGTATTGGATTGAACCAAAGCTTGATAAAGAAACCGGCGAGATTACCGAGAAAGAGAGCTGGTTAAGTGCGCCTCTGGCTGTCACTGGGATCGGAGAAGATGAAAACGAGCGATATCTGGTGTTGAGCTGGAAGCCAGAGGGTGGTAACCGCGAACGTATAGAGGCGTTGCCGATGCGTGATATTGGTGAGCGTGATGGTTGGGCGAAGTTACGTTCGGGTGGGCTGTCTATCACGGCAAAAAGCAGCTTGCGCGCCATTCTGGCCGATCACCTGCAACGCAGTGGCAACCGTGAGATGTGGGCCATTGCCAGCGCGTCCGGGTGGCAGTGTGGCGCGTACATCATGCCGGACGGTGAAGTCATCGGGGAGCCTAAAACCCCGGTTCTGTTCAACGGCAGATCAGCTGCGGCTAGAGGTTACACCGTCAAAGGTACGGTGGAGAGTTGGCGTGAAAGTGTGGCGATGCTGGCCCAGGGGAACCCGTCAATGATGTTGGGTATTGCCTGTGCGCTTGCTGCACCATTGATCGGCATCGCTGGGGCTGATGGTTTCGGCGTCCATCTGTTCGGTGGATCGTCAGCAGGTAAAACCACCACCGGCAACGCAGCCAGCACCGTCTACGGTGAGCCAGATGCACTAAAACTCACCTGGTACTCTACCGCGCTGGGGCTGGTAAACGAGGCAGCAGCGCACAATGACGGCTTTATGCCGCTGGACGAAATCGGGCAAGGGAGTAACCGCCGCGCGGTGGCTGATGCTGCTTATGCCCTGTTTAACGGCGTGGGTAAGATCCAGGGGGCAAAAGAGGGTGGTAACCGAGATGTGAAACGCTGGCGAGCAATGGCATTCAGTACCGGCGAAATCGATATGGAAAGCTATATCCGGGCCGATGGGGGCAAGGTAAACGCGGGTCAATTGGTGCGCCTGCTGAACGTACCGATCAGCAAGGCAGCGGTGTATCACGGTCATGCAGACGGTAAGGCCCATGCGGATGCAATGCGCGACGCCTGCAAGGATCACTATGGTGCGGTGGGCCGGGCGTGGATAAAACAGCTTGCCAGCCAGAAAGAAGCCTCAGGCGAAGCTGTGCGGGTTGCGGAACGCCGTTGGTTAGGATTGTTGCCTGAAGAGGCCAGCGAGCAGGTGCGGCGTGTTGCATCACGTTTCGCCGTTCTGGAAGCTGCGCTGATCCTTTCACTGCCCCTGACTGGCTGGGAAGCTCAGGAATGCCGGGACGCGCTCCAGCATAGCTTCAACGCCTGGGTGAATGAGTTTGGTATGGGAAACCGTGAGGCTAAGGCCTGGGTAGAGCAGGCAGAAGCATTCTTGCAGCGCTATGGATACAGCCGTTACTTACCCTATCAGAATGCCGATCCGCGTGACTTACCGATAAAGGATCTGGCTGGGTATCGCGTAAAGAGCCGGACAGGCGAGGAAATGATTTTCCATACCTGGCCGAGCGTCTTCAAGGATGAGATAGCGATCGGTGCCAACTATATCGCCTTTGCTCAAGTTCTGGCTGATGCCGGTATGCTGGACAAGCCGAAAAAGGGGATAACCAAAAAGACGTTGGTTCACGAGGGCAAGCAATGCCACTTTGTTGTAATGACCCTGCCTGTGGATGATGAAGAGTAATTTTCTCACATGGGATAAAAACAGGTCGGGTAAGTCGGGTAGTCGGGTACTTCTTTATAGTGTGTTGAGTATTAAGGGATTATTTTTGGAAATCTACCCGACCTCTACCCGACTTTGTAGCCATTTACCCGACCTGTAAAAAAGAGGTTTTTCTCTGGCTGGCCTATTTACCCGACCTTGAAGGGATTTACCCGACCTTAAAAAGGGCTAAAGTCGGGTAGATTTAAAAATTAAAAGCATTATTAATTAACTAGTTACGGAGATTTACCCGACTACCCGACCTAACCGACCCACTTTTGCTTATATATATAAAAATTTCGGCAGCAATCCATAATCAAGTGTTAAATAGCTGTTCGGAAGTTAACCTGTCAGTTCTGAGGCTTTTCTCTGGCTGGCTTAAATTCAAGCTAACTAATTAATATAGTAATCGGAGAGTGAAATATGAGTGAGATAGCAGAGTATCTTGATGATCGAAACATGGGAGATCTTGAGACAATGTCTCTTGATGAATACAAATATCATCTGGAGTGTGAGCATTTTTTATTTGTCGAAGGGCATGGTTTTCTGGTTGATGATTTTACAGGGCGGCGCTTTGCTGCTAGCCAAGAGCAACTTGACTTGCTGATCGCTTATTTGCAGAAACAGAGAGAAGGGATGTCGGAGCATGATAAGCGGTATCTTTAAATGAATAGTTTTGTAAATGTTCTGTTCGCGATTGTTTACTAGCGTTCAGGACAAAAACAGCCTGTTTACTATTATATTCTGCTGTATATGTTGAGGGGTGACACTCCGACGGGAGCCGTCACTTTAGCCGTTTAACACCCACCTTTCCGCACTGGAAATCTGTTAAGCGGCTTCCCTCTCTGAGTTGGTTTCCCGTCTGTATTCACACTATACGGAAACCGCTATGAAGAAATTGATTGAACTCCGCCAAAAGAAAGCCGAACTCGCCACCCAGATGCGCTCCCTGCTGACCAAGGCCGAAGAAGAGAAACGCAGCCTTAACCCAGACGAAGCCAAACAGTTTGACGAACTCCGCACCCAGACCGACGCCTTACAGGCTGATATTGGTCGTTATGAATCCCTGGCTGATGAAGAACGTACCCAAGGTGGCAATGCCAAACCAGCCAAAGACGGCAAGACCGTGACCAATGAAGAACTGCGCCACTACATCATGACCGGTGAAACCCGCATGCTGTCTACCACCGTCAATGAGAGCGGCGGCTATTCCGTTATCCCTGAGCTGGATACCGAGATCATGCGCATGTTGGCCGATGAAAGCGTCATGCGCCAGATCTGCACGGTGAAGACCACCAAATCCAATGAATACAAAAAACTCGTGTCCGTAGGCGGCGCGGCGGTAGGACGTGGCATTGAAGGTGAAGCCCGTGACGAAACCGCGACGCCTAAGCTCGAAGAGGTCAGCATCAAGCTAAACCCTATCTACGCTTACCCGAAAACCACCCAGGAAATCCTCGACTTCAGTGATGTGGATATTCTGGGCTGGCTGACCGAAGAGATTAGCGACACGTTCGCCGAAACCGAAGAAACCGACCTGGTGAGCGGTGACGGCACCAAGAAATCCAAAGGGTTCCTGTCCTATCCGCGTGCCGCTACTGGCGATCGTACCCGCCCATTCGGCACCATCGAAAAAATGGTTTCCGTTGGCACCACCCCTACCGCTGACGAACTGATCGATCTGGTCTTCAAGCTGCGCCGCCGTTACCGCAGAAATGCAGTGTGGGCGATGAATTCCAATACTGCCGCCATGCTGCAAAAGCTGAAGAACGGCAACGGGGATTACATCTGGCGCGATCGTCTGCAAGCCGGTGATCCCGATATGTTGCTGGGCCACCCGGTTCACTACCTGGAGAACATGCCGGACGCTGCCGCAGGTCTGCCGGTGATTGCTGTCGGTGACTTCAAGCGCGGCTATTTCATCGTGGATCACGATACCGGCACACGTACCCGTCCGGATAACATCACCGAGCCGGGCTTCTACAAGGTTCACACCGATAAATACCTGGGCGGTGGGCTGGTGGACTCCAACGCCATCAAGGTACTGGAAATCAAAAAGTAAGTACCAGCAGAGGGGCTACGGCCCCTTTTCTGTCTGAGGTAAGTCAACGATGAAAAATAATGATTTTGAAATCCGTACTGCCACACTTTCCGCCGCCGATAAAAAGCTGGTGGGCTATGCCGTGAAGTGGAACAGCCGTTCAGAAGTGCTGTGGGATGAGTTTGTAGAGCAATTTGCGCCTAACGCCTTCAAAGACAGCCTGGCAGCCGGTACTGATGTTCGCGCTCTGTACGAGCATGACCATACCGCGCTGTTGGGCCGCAACACCTCCGGCACCCTGGTACTGAGTGAAGACGCCACCGGCTTGCGCTTTGAGCTGACGCCGCCCGATACCCAACTGGGGCGTGATGTGCTGATCTTGGTTGAGCGGGGCGACATTTCCGGCATGTCCTTCGGGTTCCGGGCGCTGAAAGACCAGTGGGACAGCACCCAACAACCGTATGTCCGTACCGTGCTGGCCGCCGAGCTGCGCGAAATCACCGTGACCAGCTTACCGGCCTACCGTGAAACCGACATTCAGATCGCCAAGCGTTCACTGCTGACCCAGCACCCGGAGCTGGTGGGTCTGCGCTCCCATTGGGCTTATCTGGCGGGGTTGTGATATGTGGCCATGGAAACGCAAGACCGAAAACCGCAGCATGACTATTGATGAATTTCTGGCGCTGGCCGGTATCCCTAACACCGGTTCAGGTGAACATGTCTCATCGGGCAATGCTGAAACACTGCCTGCCGTCTTAAACGCCGTGGCGGTGATCAGTGAAGCGGTGGCCTCCATGCCCTGCTACCTGTACCGAGTAACCCGCACTAACGGCGTAGAGGCCCGTACCTGGTTAGCCGATCACCCCGTTGATGTGTTGCTGAATGAGCGCCCGAACGATTGCCAGACACCTTACCAGTTCAAGCGCACCCTGATGCGCCATTGCCTGCTGAACGGTAACGCCTACGCGGTGATCAAGTGGGGCAAAGACGGCCAGCCGCAATCCCTGCACCCATACCCACCGCGTGCCGTGGTACCGAAACGCCTGGATGAGCACCGCTATGCCTACACCATTACCGAACCCTTCAGCGGGCGCGTGCGTACCTATCTGCAGGAAGAAATCTTGCACCTGCGTTACTCCACCGATGATGGCTTCCTGTCCCGTTCTCCGGTCAGCATCTGCCGGGAAACCCTGGGGCTGGGCATGGCCCAACAGCGCCACGGTGCCAGCATCATGCGCGATGGCCTGATGGCCGCAGGCATCATCAAATCAGGCGAATGGTTCGACAGCATCAAAGGCGCAAAAGCGATGGAGGCGCTAGAACGTTACAAAGGGGCCAAGAATGCCGGTAAAACGCCCATTCTTGAAGGGGGCATGGATTACCAGCAATTAGGCATGAGCAATCAGGACGCTGAATGGTTGGCCTCCCGCCGCTTCACCATTGAAGACGTTGCCCGGATCTTCAATATCAGCCCGATCTTCCTGCAAGAGTATTCCAACAGCACTTATAGCAACTTCAGCGAAGCCAGCCGCGCTTTCCACGCAATGACGATGCGCCCCTGGTTAACCAACTTTGAACAGCAACTTAAAGCTGCCTTGCTGTTGGTTTCCCCGTCTTCCGGTTCCCGTTACCTGGTGGAGTTCGACACCACCGACCTGTTGCGCGCCAATCCGCAGGATCGCTTCAAGAGTTACGAGACGGCGATCAAGTCTGGCGTGATGTGTCCGAACGAAGCCCGCGAACGTGAAGGGATGTCGCCACGCGAAGGCGGTGAAGAGTTTAGCCAGGCTTGGAAACAAACGGTTGAGGTAAAAGGCGGTAAAGAAAATGACTGAATTAATCAGCCTGGAAGAAGCCAAGCTGCACTGCCGCATTGATGATGACTATGAAGACGACCTGCTTAAGGGGTATATCGCTGCATCGTTGGAAGTCTGCCAGAAGCACATCGGTAAACGCTTCGGCGATGATCTGGCGTTTAACCCGGCCATTAAAGTGGGGTGCCTGATGTATATCAGCCTGCTTTATGAAAATCGGGAGATGATTTCTGCTGTGACGCTCGAAGAAGTGCCGCTGACCGTATCCCACCTGTGGAGTATGTACCGTGATCCGGGAGTTTATTAAATGCCAGTCCATCCATTGAAACGTTGTACCTATCCCGGCTGCCGCAATCGCGTGAAGTCTGGCCGCTGCCCTGAACACAAGCGCCAGGCAGATCGCCAGCAAGATGTAAAACGTGGATCACGGCGTGAGCGTGGCTATACCCCACAGTGGGACAAGTACCGCCTGCTCTATCTCAAGGCGCACCCGCTTTGTGTGATGTGCGAGAAGGAAGGGATCTACACCCCGGCCAGGATAGTCGATCACATCATCCCGATCGAAGGTGGCAGCGATGTGCTGTTCTGGCCTGCCAGCAATCATCAAGGGTTATGCCAATCCTGCCACAGCCGCAAGACCACCACCCAAGACCCACTCACCAAGCAGCAGCGCAAGGCCGGTATGTTCCGTGAGCAGGAAGAAGCCGCCAGCCACCGCAATGACTGGATACACGAATACAACAAAAATACGGGGAGCGTCTCTGATGGGTAAACGCAGGTATACCGAGATTAGCGCCACCTACAGCCCTCCGACCGAGGGAGAGCTTAACCGCCGCGCCCAATTCCGCACGCGTGAAGACGTGCCAGGTGCTGGGCATATGGGGGTTGATACCGTCTATCACAATACATTCAGCGTTTGGGCAAAGCTGGCAGCGGTGGGTGACTCCGTGCGCATTGACTCCATGCAGGTTGATGCCGCGATCACTCACCGGATCGTCATCCGCTTTCGCCGTGGTGTAACTACCGATGATGAGGTGGTGATTGCCGGAATGGTTTACCGCATCAAAGGAATAAAAGACCTGAACGACGAACGCCGCTTCCTGGTTATCAGTGCCGAGGAACTGGGCACCGTAGGCGCGATAGGGCGATAGCGTGGAGTGGTTGCATGAAGGTAACGAACATGACTGAACAAGAGATTAATCAGTTGGTTAGAGGCTTACAGCGTAGCCGTGATGGGTTCATCAAACGTCATGAGAAGACACCTGAGCAGGCCACTGGCAAGCGTATGTCAGAGCGTGACCGGGAGCTTGCCGAAGCATTCAGAAACCGATAGTGGGCAGCTCAGGCCGGGTGGGGGGCGTTTTCAGGACAAAGCCCCCTACCGCTGGCACCACCCGCCCCCTCAAATTTTTACGCGCGGCATTTTTTTTCACAGCAGTAAGGCACAGGAAACAGAAACGTTATGGCAAGACCGCCCAAGCCTCCCGCTTATTTTGACGAGATCGCCACCGCAGAGTGGAAAGCGAGAGCCAAGCAAATGATGGAACGCGGCGATTTAATTGATGCTGATTGGCGCAACCTGGAATTGTATTGCCTCAACTACTCGATGTACCGCAGCGCCGTGGCAGACCTTGCGGCCCGTGGTTTTTCGGTTGAAGGTTCACGCGGTGCCACCACCACCAACCCCGCGCTGAAGGCCAAATCGGACGCCGAAAAAATCATGATCAAAATGTCTTCCCTGCTGGGCTTTGATCCGGTATCCCGCCGCCGTAATCCGGTAGAAATTGACGAGGAAGACGAACTTGACCGCCTGGGATGAATACGCAGAAGCGATAAAAAGCGGTGAAATACCGGCGTGTAAGCGGCTAAAACAGGCCGTAAACCGCTACTTTTCCACCCTTAACAACCCCCTTTACGTGTTCGATACGGCCACTGTAGAGCGTTTTGTCGCTTTTTCTCGCCTCTGTCCGCACGTCAAAGGCCCGTTGCGCGGCAAGCCTATAGTGCTTGAACCGTGGCAGCAGTTCGCCTTTGCCAACCTGCTGGGCTTCAAGGTGGCGGCCACTGGTCGCCGCAAATACCGCAGTGCCTACATTCAGGTACCGCGCAAGAACGCCAAATCCACGGTTGCCGCGATGCTGGCTAACTGGTTCCTGGTGATGGAGCACGGCCAGCAGGACATTTACACCGCCGCCGTGAGCCGGGATCAGGCCCGTATCGTGTTTGATGATGCCCGGCAGATGTGCCTGCTCTCCAAACCGCTGCGCAAGCGGGTGGCTATCCAGCAGCACAAGCTGATTTACGCCAAATCCAACAGCCTGTTAAAGCCGTTGGCGGCCAGAGCCTCCACCATTGAAGGGACTAACCCGAGCCTGGCGGTGGTCGATGAATACCACCTGCACCCGGATAACGGCGTGTATTCAGCGC
Source organism: Serratia sp. YWN4 (assembly GCF_055790845.1). Lineage (NCBI taxonomy): Bacteria > Pseudomonadati > Pseudomonadota > Gammaproteobacteria > Enterobacterales > Yersiniaceae > Serratia > Serratia sp. YWN4. The sequence goes on along the minus strand of NZ_CM147696.1, from coordinate 223,737 downwards.
TCGAACTGGGGATGGGTGCGCGCCCTGAAGGCATTCTGTTTGCCATCACGACAGCCGGTAGCAACATCGTATCGGCCTGCAAGCAACACTATGATTACTGCTGCCAGATATTGGCCGGGGAAGAAGAGAATGAGTCCCTGTTTGCGCTGATCTACGAGCTGGACGACGAAAAGGAAGTGGACGACCCGGCGCGGTGGGTGAAGGCCAATCCTAACCTGTCGGTGTCCGTTGATGTAGCCGCGTTGGCTGATACCATCCAAAAAGCCCGCGGCATTCCCTCGCAATGGGTAGAAATGCTGACCAAGCGTTTCAATATCTGGTGCCAGGGTGCAACACCGTGGATGGGGGAAGGGGCCTGGAAAGTCTGCGCCGCCGACTATACCGAAGCCGATCTGGAAGGGCTGACGTGTTACGCCGGTATGGATCTCTCTTCCACCAGTGACATTACCAGCGTTTGCTATACCTTCCCGCTAGAACGCCGTGTGCGCCTACTGACGCGCCACTATATCCCCGAAGCCCAACTGCTGAACCCGGCCAATAAGAACCGCACCTTGTACCGCCAGTGGGTGAAACAGGGCTGGCTGCGCGTCACGCCGGGGGATTGCATCGACTATGACCGCATCCGTGATGATGTGCTGGCCGACGCCGAGCGCTTCAACATCGATCTGGTGGGCTTCGATACCTGGAACGCCACGCAGATCCGCACCCAGCTTCAAGGGGCCGGCCTCGATGTGGAGCCGTTCCAGCAAACCTATGTGAAATTCAGTCCGGTAGCGAAATCGGCGGAGGTGTTTGTTAACCGCAGGGTGATCGAGCACAACGGCGATCCGGTGCTGGCCTGGGCAATGGCTAACGTGGTGATGGAAACCGACGCCAACGCCAATATCAAGCCGAACAAGAAGAAGGCCGCAAACAAGATAGACCCCGCTGTCGCCTTCCTGATGAGCTTCGGCACTTATCAGCTACAGCATGAAGAATTTGCCTTCGACCTGAGCGAAGAACAGCAACAGCGCCTAGCGGAGTTCAACGGTATTTAACAATGGTGACAGTGACAGGAAAGATAACCAAAGGCCCTAAACGGGTACAGAGTCGCACAGGTAAGGTTATGGCTGTAGCGACAATTCTCGCATTGAGCGATAGGCGCAGTGCCTACCCGTTACGTGTGATTGCCTTCGATCTGTTAGCGCTGGAGTTAATGCTTTATCAGTTCGGCCAAACGATTATCGTTAATGGCAGGACTGCATACTGGAATGGGTATCAGGTTACAGCAAGCCACATAAGCCACTAAGACGAAGATCGCCAGCCAATACAATCCCACCTTTGGCTGGCCTCTTTGAATCCTCCATCACCTTTGAGTCGGTCATAAAGCAGATCTGCCTTATACTAACGGCAATCGTCCTCAAGTTTTCGCCGCTGTGCGGTAATCCGTGGGGTAATCTGTGGGGTAATAAATGGTAAAAACCTAAAAAATCACAGATTAAAAACAAATAAAATCAAATGGATATATAGAATATGCTCAGTTACCGCCACAGTTTTCACGCTGGCAACCACGCCGACGTGCTCAAGCACACCGTTCAGAGCCTGATCATTGAAGCGCTGAAAGAAAAAGAGAAACCGCTGCTGTATCTGGATACCCACTCCGGTGCCGGGCGTTATCAGCTGAGCGGTGAACACGCCGAGCGCACCGGGGAATACCTGGAGGGCATCGGCCTGCTGTGGCAGCGTGACGATCTGCCGGAAGAGTTAGCGGCTTACATGAGCGTGGTACACAACTTCAACCGTTCGGGCACCCTGCGTTATTACCCAGGTTCACCGCTGATTGCCCGCCAGCTGCTGCGCCCGCAGGATAAAATCCATCTCACCGAACTGCACCCGAGCGATTACCCACTGCTGCGCAGTGAGTTCCAGAAAGATGAACGCGCCAAAGTGCAGCGCGCAGACGGCTACCAGCAGATCAAATCCCAGTTGCCGCCGCAATCACGCCGTGGCCTGATCCTGATGGATCCGCCGTATGAGATGAAGACCGATTATCAGGACGTAGTGAAAGGCATTCAGGAAGGTTACAAACGTTTCGCCACCGGCACCTATGCGCTGTGGTATCCGGTGGTGCTGCGCCAGCAGATCAAACGCATGCTGAAAGAGTTGGAAGCCAGCGGCATTCGCCGCATTCTGCAGATCGAACTGGCGGTCAAGCCCGACAGCGATCAGCGCGGCATGACTGCCTCCGGCATGATCGTGATTAACCCGCCGTGGAAGCTGGAGCAGCAGATGAACAACGTGCTGCCGTGGCTGCACAAGGTGTTGGTGCCGTCCGGCATCGGCCACCATCTGGTGAACTGGGTGGTTCCCGAGTAATCCCCAACATGGCCGCCTGCCTGGGCGGCCATGCTCATTCCCTTGTTTCTCCTCTGCAAACCCGCATTTTTATCACGATCTTTTCCCGATCCAGATCACAACCGCAAAATAACCATTTGCTTATTTTTTCTTTCGATTTGATTATATATACGAAATTTATCGTAAGTTAAGCAAACAGGAGGCGTGCGGTGTACATCATTTCGACCAAAAATATGCTGCTGAAAGCACAACAACAGGGCTATGCCGTACCGGCCTTTAATATTCATAATCTGGAAACCATGCAGGTAGTGGCAGAAACGGCAGCAGAGATGCGTTCACCAGTGATCCTGGCCGGTACGCCGGGCACTTACCTTTATGCAGGCACCGCCAATGTTGTCGCCATCGTCAAACAACTGGCGGCCGAGCATTGCATCCCGCTGGCAGTGCATCTCGATCACCATGAAACCTTACAAGACATTGAAAGTAAAGTGAATGCTGGGATCCGCTCGGCGATGATCGACGGTTCCCACCTACCGCTTGCGGAAAATATCGCGCTGGTGCGGCAGGTGACCGAGTTTTGCCACCGCTATGATGCGAGCGTTGAGGCAGAACTGGGGCGGCTGGGCGGTATTGAAGACGGCATCAGCGTTGATGCCAAGGACGCACGCTATACCTCACCGGAACAGGCCGAGGAGTTTGTACGTGCCACCGGCATAGATTCACTGGCGGTGGCGATCGGCACGGCGCACGGGCTTTATCAAGGTACGCCGGAGCTGGATTTCACCCGCCTGGGGCAGATCCGCGCCAAGGTCAGCGTACCGCTGGTGCTGCATGGAGCTTCGGGCTTACCAGACAGCGATATTCAGCACGCTATTCGGCTGGGTGTCTGCAAGGTCAACGTTGCAACAGAGCTGAAAATCGCCTTTTCAGATGCGCTGAAGCAGTATCTGGCGCAACACCCGCAGGCCAGCGATCCGCGCCACTATCTGCAACCAGCCAAACAGGCGATGCAGCAGGTGGTGAGAAAGGTCATTCACGTGTGCGGTTGTGAAGGCAAACTCTAAACGAACTCAAGCCCGTTCCTTTTTGTTGAAAATCCTCCCCCAAGCGGCGCTTATGCCGCTTTCGTTTTATTTCCCCTCTCTGCATAGAAAGCCAATTTATTGATTATAAAAAATAAAAACCAACTCTTTGACCTGGGATATCTACCATAGCGAAAGATCCGCAGGTTGAAGACAGCAGCAAAGTTTTCGATCTTGATCACGAATAATACCAAAGAGCATTGCTAACCCTTCGAAACATTACGATTATATTCGTAAGAAAACGGAGGGTAGAATGAAAAATATAATGGCAAGACACAAATCAGGCGAGCCGATCGGTATTTGCTCTGTCTGTTCGGCACACCCGTTAGTTATTGAAGCCGCGCTACGCCTGGATTTACACAGCAATCGCCAGGTGCTGATCGAGGCAACATCCAACCAGGTTAATCAGTTTGGCGGTTACACCGGCATGAAACCGGTCGATTTCCGCCAGTTTGTCAGTGATATTGCGGCAACCGTCGGTTTCCCAACCTCGCGGCTGCTGTTGGGGGGCGATCACCTGGGGCCCAACTGCTGGCAGCATGAACCGGCGGCCAACGCCATGGAAAAGGCAGAAGTGCTGATCGCCGATTACGTTAAAGCCGGATTCAGCAAGATCCACCTGGACGCTTCCATGTCCTGCGCCGACGATCCGATCCCGTTGGATCCCCACACCGTGGCAGAGCGCGCCGCACGCCTGTGCCGGATCGCCGAACAGGTCGCCACGCCAGAGCAAAAACAGCAGTTAACCTATGTGATCGGCACCGAAGTGCCGGTCCCCGGTGGCGAATCCTCCGCCATTGGCAGCGTGCATATTACTCATGCAGCAGATGCCGCCGCCACGCTGGAAACCCACTACCAAGCGTTCCGCCAAGCCGGGCTGGAAGCGGCTATCCCAAGGATCATCGCAGTCGTGGTACAACCGGGCGTTGAGTTCGATCACTCGCAGGTGATCGCTTACCAACCGGAGCTGGCACGCGAGCTTTCCCAGTTCATCACCACTACGCCACTGGTTTACGAAGCGCATTCCACCGATTACCAGACGCGGGAAGCCTATCAGCAACTGGTACGCGACCACTTCGCGATTCTGAAAGTCGGCCCGGCGCTGACTTTCGCCCTGCGCGAAGCGGTGTTTGCGCTGGCCAATATCGAACAGGCCTTAATCGCGCCGGAAAAACGCAGCCAGATCCTGGCGGTACTTGATGCCGTGATGCTCGACGAACCGGATTACTGGAAGAAGTACTATCACCCCACTTTCAGCCGTTCGTTGATCGACCTGCATTTCAGCCTGTCGGATCGCATTCGTTATTACTGGCCGCACCCGCGCATTGCGCAAAGTATGGCCACGTTGCTGGAAAACCTCGGTCAGCAGGAGATCCCCGGCGGCCTGCTCAGCCAGTATTTCCCATTGCAATATCAGCGCGTGATGGAGCACAAGCTGGCGAAAGAACCCCATGCGCTGATCATCGACAAAATTCAGGATGTGCTGCGCGCCTACCGCTTCGGTTGTTCCTCGGCAGAGCCGCAAAACAGCACCAGGGAGGCCAGCCATGCATAGCAGCCAACTGTTCGTTCGCACCGGCATCCACTTTGCCGATGCGCAGCAGGCGCTGGAGCACATTGGCACCGCCATGCTCAACGCCGGAGTGGTGCACAGCAGCTACCCGCAGGCGTTGCTGGCGCGGGAAGCCAGTTACCCCACTGGCATCGCGCTGGAGCAACATGCGGTAGCAATACCGCATTGCGAAGCCGAACACGCCCGCACACCGGCGATTTACCTGATCCGCCCAGACCAGGCGGTGCCGTTCGCTCAGGCGGATGATGACGGCACCATCGCGGCTGCGCTGATTATCGCGCTGATCGTCACCGATCCAGCCGCACAACTGGTCTTGCTGCGTAAGCTGTTCAGCCAGCTACAGCACCCCGAATTTATCAATGCGTTATTGACTGCACCGGAAGAAAAATTGGGCGAGATTTTTGCGCAGCAAATTTTCACTTCGCCCGCAGCCACCCAACAACCTGCCTATGAAGGAGCCACACCGTGAAGCGTAAAATTATCGTTGCCTGTGGTGGTGCCGTTGCCACCTCAACCATGGCCGCAGAAGAGATTAAAGAGCTGTGCGCAGAGCACAATATCGAGCTGGATCTGGTGCAGTGCCGCGTGACCGAAATTGAAACCTATATGGACGATGCCGATCTGATCTGCACCACCGCGCGCGTTGATCGCCAATTTGGCGCGATACCGCTGGTGCACGGCATGCCGTTTGTTTCCGGCGTCGGTATCGACGCGCTGAAACAAAAAATCCTCACCATTCTGACGGAGTAGCCCCATGTTTACCGACATCATGCGTTACATCCTCGATCTCGGCCCGACGGTGATGCTGCCGATCGTGATCATCATCTTCTCGCTAATTTTGGGCATGAAGCTGGGGGATTCGTTTAAATCCGGCATACATATCGGCATCGGCTTCGTGGGTATCGGGCTGGTGATTGGCCTGATGCTGGATTCCATCGGCCCGGCGGCTAAATCAATGGCCGAACAGTTCCAGATTAACCTGCACGTGGTGGATATCGGCTGGCCCGGTTCGTCGCCAATGACTTGGGCGTCGCAGATCGCCCTGATCGCCATCCCGGTGGCGATTGCGGTGAACATCGTGATGCTACTGACGCGCATGACGCGGGTGGTTAACGTGGATATCTGGAACATCTGGCACATGACCTTTACCGGCGCCATGGTGCATTTGGCCACCGGCTCCTACTGGCTGGGGATTCTGGGCGTGGTGGTACATGCTGCGTTCGTCTACAAGCTGGGGGATTGGTTCGCCAAAGATACCCGCGACTTTTTCGGGCTGGAAGGCATCGCCATTCCGCACGGAACCTCTGCCTATATGGGGCCGATCGCCGTGCTGGTCGATACCGTGATCGAGAAGATCCCCGGTCTGAACCGCATTCACTTCAGCGCAGACGACGTGCAGAAACGCTTTGGGCCGTTCGGTGAACCCGTCACCGTCGGCTTTGTGATGGGGCTGATTATCGGCGCACTGGCCGGGTACGATCTGAAAGGCATCCTGCAACTGGCGGTGAAAACTGCCGCAGTAATGCTGCTGATGCCACGGGTGATTAAACCGATCATGGACGGCCTGACGCCGATCGCCAAACATGCGCGCAAACGCCTGCAGGCGCGCTTTGGTGGCCAGGAATTCCTGATCGGCCTTGACCCGGCGCTGCTGCTGGGCCACACCGCCGTGGTGTCCGCCAGCCTGATCTTTATTCCGTTGACCATCCTGATCGCGGTTATCGTGCCGGGCAACCAGGTGCTGCCATTTGGCGATCTGGCCACTATCGGCTTCTTCGTCGCCATCGCCGTGGCAGTGCATCAGGGCAACCTGTTCCGCACGCTGATCTCCGGCTTCATCATCATGAGCATTACGCTGTGGATCGCCACCCAGACCATCGGGCTGCATACCCAACTGGCGGCCAATGCCGGTGCGCTGAAGGCGGGTGGCGTGGTGGCTTCGATGGATCAGGGCGGTTCGCCGATCACTTACCTGCTAATCCAACTGCTGACCTGGCAAAACATGGTGGGGTTGCTGGTAATTGGCTGCATCTACGCCATCGGGGTGTTCCTCACCTGGCGCCGCGCCCGCCAGTTTGTGTAGGCAGAAGCCGCTGCCAAACAGCAAAGCCTCAACTCTCTTTCCTGATTACACGGGGAGCCTGCCTCCCCCCTCTTTTTCTGCGGAGTTCAAGTTATGAAATCAGTCGTGATTCACACGGAGGGGCAGGTGTGCGTTGAACAACGCCCGGCCCCTTCTCTTCAGGCCGCCGATGAGGTGTTGGTACGGGTGGCTTATTCCGGCTTATGCGGTTCAGACATCCCGCGTATCTTCGCCGAGGGGGCACACTTTTACCCGATCACCCTCGGGCATGAATTCAGTGGCCGGGTGGTCGCCTGGGGTGAGCAGGTCACTGACCTGCAAGAACATGATGCGGTGGCCTGTGTTCCGCTGCTGCCGTGCTTTAAGTGCCCAGAATGCCAGCGGCACTACTATTCATTGTGCAAGAATTACCAGTTTATCGGTTCACGCAGCCACGGCGGCAACACCGAGCGGGTGGTGGTAAAGCGCGCCAATTTGGTGAAACTGCCAGCCAACGTCAGCCTGCTGCAAGGGGCATTTATTGAGCCGATCACCGTCGGCCTGCACGCCATCCAGTTGGCCGGTGGCTGCCAAGATAAAGAAGTGATCATCATCGGGGCCGGAACTATCGGCCAACTGGCGATCCAGTGTGCCAAAGCGATGGGCGCACGCAGCGTCACGGCGATCGACATCAACGAGGAGCGGTTGCAGCTAGCACGCCAAATCGGTGCGGGGAAAACCTTTAACAGCGCAGAACTCAGCGCACAACAGATCGGCGAACACTTGCAGGAAATGCGTTTTGATCAACTGATCCTGGAAACCGCCGGTACGCCGCAAACGGTCGGCCTGGCGCTGGAGATCGCCGGGCCACGGGCACAAATCGCGCTGGTCGGTACGCTGCATAAGGATTTGCACCTGTCTTACACCACCTTCAGCCAGATACTGCGCAAAGAACTGACGCTGTTGGGCAGTTGGATGAACTATTCCGCGCCTTGGCCGGGGGAGGAATGGCAACAAGCCATCAAACTATTCCAAGCGGCTGAACTGGCGTTGGAGCCGCTGATTGCCAGTATTGCCTTACCGGAGCAGTACGCCGAAAACGTGTCTGCCCTAGCTGGCGGGCCGATGCAGGGCAAAATAATGCTCAAATTCGCTGACGATTAACCCCCAATGGCTGCCCGGTGCAGCCATTATTTTTGCTTCATCTCTCATCTCCTTTATCTTTATGCTCCCCTTTCATATCCCTTTCGCATAAAATAAAAGCAAAACATTTCGATAGGTCAGGATGATGAATTCTTTTGAAAGACGAAACAAAATTGTCGACTTAATCCAGCAGAACGGCAGCATCTTGGTAAGCGATCTTTCGAATTCCTTCGGAATATCTGAAGTCACCATCCGTGCCGATCTGCGCTTGCTGGAAGAAAAAGGCCTGCTGATCCGCTTTCACGGCGGCGCAGCCCGGCTAGGCAGCCCACTGGAGCAGGAGGCCGAGGTGGCGAAAAGCAGTGACGAAATTATCCTGGAAGAACGCTATCAACTGGCGCAAGACCCGAAAAAGCGTATTGCCTTAAAAGCCGCCGCGCTAGTCAACTCCGGCGATACGGTGATTCTGGACAGCGGCAGCACCACCATGTTGATCGCCGAAGAGCTGGTGAAACTGGGTAATATCACCGTGATCACCAATAATCTGCCCGCCGCCTTCGCCCTTTCCGATAATAAAGACATTACGCTGGTACTCTGCGGCGGCACGCTGCGCCACAAAACCCGCTCGCTGCACGGTTCCATCGCCGAGCTTTCCTTGCAAGGTATTGCGGGCGATGTGATGTTTGTTGGCGCCGATGGGCTGGATGCCACCAACGGCATCACCACCTTTAATGAGGGTTACTCCATCAGCAGCGTCATGGCGCAGGCGGCAAAACGCGTAGTAGCCGTGGTGGACTCCACCAAGTTTGGCCGTCGCGGCTTTAATCTGGTGCTGCCGATGAGCAAGATCGACATCATCATCACCGATACCGGCATCAACAGCGATGATCGCAAAGCGCTTGGCCAGGCAAAACCTGAACTGATCATTGTTTAACATCGGGCAGGCAGAGGCCCAAACCTCTGCCTATCGCAGCCATCGACGCAATCTTTGCGACAACCCCCTGTCAGGCGTTAAACTCTACCTCTTCGAATTACACAACTCATGGAAAACCCAGATGACGAAACATTACGATTATCTAGCAATTGGCGGCGGCAGCGGCGGTATCGCATCGATCAACCGGGCAGCCATGTATGGCCAGAAATGCGCATTGATTGAAGCCAAAGAACTGGGCGGCACCTGCGTCAACGTGGGTTGTGTACCGAAAAAGGTCATGTGGCACGCGGCGCAGATCGCCGAAGCCATCCATCAATACGGCCCGGACTACGGCTTTGATACCACCGTCAACGCGTTTGACTGGAAGAAGCTGGTGGCTAACCGTACCGCGTACATTGATCGCATCCATAATTCCTACGACAACGTGCTGGGTAAAAACAAAGTTGATGTGATCAAAGGTTTTGCCCGTTTCGTTGACGCGCACACGGTAGAAGTCAACGGCGAAACCATCACTGCCGATCATATCCTGATCGCCACCGGCGGCCGCCCGAGCCACCCGACGATTCCTGGTGCAGAATACGGCATCGATTCTGACGGTTTCTTCGAGCTGGACGCGATGCCGAAACGCGTCGCAGTGGTGGGTGCAGGTTACATCGCGGTGGAAATTGCCGGGGTGATGAACGCGCTGGGAGCGGAAACCCACCTGTTCGTGCGTAAACATGCACCGCTGCGCAGCTTTGATCCGATGATTGTGGAAACCCTGGTTGAGGTGATGAACACCGAAGGGCCACAGTTGCACACCGAATCGATTCCAAAAGCCATCGTGAAAAACGCCGATGGCAGCCTGACGCTGCAACTGGAAAACGGTAAAGAGTTCATCGTCGACAGCCTGGTGTGGGCGATTGGCCGCGAACCGGCCACCGACAACCTGAATCTGGCGGCTTCCGGGGTGAAAACCAACGCCAAAGGTTACATTGAAGTCGATAAATTCCAGAACACCAACGTGAAAGGCGTCTACGCCGTTGGCGACAACACCGGCGCGGTCGAGCTGACCCCGGTGGCGGTTGCCGCAGGCCGTCGCCTGTCTGAACGCCTGTTCAACAACAAGCCGGACGAGCATCTGGATTACAGCAATATCGCCACCGTGGTATTCAGCCACCCGCCGATCGGCACCATTGGCCTGACCGAGCCGCAGGCAAAAGAACAGTTCGGCGAAGATAACGTGAAGGTCTACAAATCTGCCTTTACCGCTATGTACAGCGCGGTAACCCAGCATCGCCAGCCGTGCCGCATGAAGCTGGTGTGCGTGGGTGCAGAAGAGAAGATCGTCGGCCTGCACGGTATTGGCTTCGGCATGGACGAGATCCTGCAAGGTTTCGCCGTGGCGATCAAAATGGGCGCGACCAAGAAAGATTTCGACAACACCGTGGCGATCCACCCAACCGCTGCGGAAGAGTTTGTTACCATGAGGGGTTAGTGTAGGAAAAGCATCTTACACACGTAAATAAATCTGGAAAATAATCAATCACTGTCCATTTATGTATACATGGACAGTGATATTTTTCAGGATAATTTATGACATGCCTTGAGCACTCCAGCGATATTTTCAAAGAGTAGCGAAACCAAACGATGGCTGACACTCGCAAGAGCGAGTGAACGAAGGCAGAGAAACCACAAATAGACAACCTGGCTGCACCGTATATCCCGATGAAATCACCCGGTAAGCTAAAAACTCTTAACGTGGGATAATTTCCGAATTCCAAGCGAACACCTATTTTCTCGCCTTTGCCCGCACTGCATACTATTGGTATATACTCATAGTACTCACTTGAGGAAATACCCTATGAAACACAGAATCAGCGTGACCGTGGACAAAGAGCACTACCAGGCATTACACGCCGCAGGCGTGAACATTTCCGGGCTGGTTAATGACGCGATTGGGCGGGAAGCTCGCCGCATACAGACCGAACGCTGGAAGACGGAGAACCGGGAAGGCATGGAAGAAGTGGCAAATTTCATTGCACAACACGGCTCCTTTGCAGACGAAAACCGGAACTGGTGACATGCAATTCACGGTCTATGAATACAAACGCGAGAGCCACTACAAATTGTTTGTTGATGTGCAGAGCGACATTATCGAGACACCAGGGCGACGCATGGTGATCCCTTTGCTGGAATCCAGGCATTTTTCGCAGAAGGTCAACCGCCAGTTGTTCCCAGTGGTCAGCGTCAACGGCAGAGATTACCGGGTCATGACCACCGAACTGTCCAGCGTCTTGGTCAGTGTCACCGGCGAGGCACTGGCGGATGTTAGCGCGGATGCAGAGGCCATCAAAAACGCCCTCAATCTGATGTTCTGGGGTATCTGATAACGGCGAACGGTCGAGAGCCGTTTTTCTGGAAAACACTCATGCACCTTGTAGGTTAAGGTTTTACAGAAACCTTGAACCGCCCCGGTAATGCCTGACCATGCGGTAATAGGCCGCCTTTTATCGAACGCCATTATCCAAGCCAGATGCCACCGCATCCTGCCCAAGATGCTCCACGCAGTTCACAGACAGGATCTTAGCTTTTCTATATTCTCAACTGCATGGCTCCAGACGCGGCATTGAGATGCAATAATGAACAGCTTTGACCTGTCATTGTTAAAATATATTCAGGAACACAGCCCGGTATTAATCGAGGATGTCACGTCCAGATTTGGCAAAACTACCTCGACGCTCAAGCGAGCGATGAAAGAGATTAACGATCTGCTTGAACCTGACTACCACCTGCACCTTGATGGGCAGTCGATCGTCACGGCCATTACCTATCGGGAGTATATTGCCTTTCTGGAACAGATTCCGTTTAACCGCTATATCACCACCGCCGAGGAACGTATTAAGGATCTCAGCGTGGCGCTGTGTTTGCAGGAGGTGGTGAACAAAAGCGAGTACTACCGCAAGTTCAACGTCAGCCCGACCACGCTTAAAAACGATAACCAGGCGCTGCTGACGTTTTTACAGGCCAATCATCTCAGCGTTACCGCCGTTCCCAAGCAGGGATCGCGGCTGGATGGCGACGAAATTCTGCTGCGCATCGCGGTATGCCTGACCATCCTCAAAACGGTGGAAATTGGCGAAGATCACCTGCTGGTGCCGCACAAGGCCAATGAGCCGATTAATCGCTCCATTGCCACGCAGTTTCTGCGCGAGTGCCAGCAGGAAATTGGCGCGGCCGCCGAGCTTTATCAGCAACGGCTCAGCCGCCTCATTACGCTGGGCTACAACAGCAAGAAATACTTTCTGGTGTATATGAGCATTGCGCTGCACCGGATGCGGCGCGGGCATGGTATTACCGGCAGCGATAATCTTAGCTTTATTCAGTCCTGCGATTTTGCGCTGCTCGGCAGTGAACATGAGAATCGCTTTCTCGATCTGCTGATTTCCTCACTGACCTCTACCTGGCGGCCGTTCGACGTCTACGATCCCACGCTGATAACGCTCGTTAAGCGCCTGTGTGACTATATTTCCCCGCTGTTAAGAGCAGAGATACACAACGCGTCGCCGTTCTTCGCCGAGGTTTATCAGTTCATCTATGCGACCATCGTGCAAAGCCGGTTCAATTTATACTTTGATGATAAAAAACTGCATCAGGTGAAGACCCGGCATGCCCTGCTCTATCAGGGCGTGGCTGAAGCCACCGCGCCCATCGCCCAGCACTATCGCACCACCTTTTCCACCGTGCATCTGTCGACGCTGGTCTTGATCCTGAAAAAATATGAGCTGCAAAACCGCATCCACAGTGAATATAAACAGCGCGTGATTATCGTCACCAATTCGTCGGAAAGTAAGGTCGGTTATTTTAAAGAGGTGCTGAAATCGCACTTCCATATTGAGATTGTCGGCTGCGTCAATATCAATGAATTACACACGCTGGAACAGACCCCTTTTGATTTACTGATTACCTTCACCAATAAAATCTCCAGCTATCTGAAGTATTACCAGCTGGATTATCTCAAGGTGAATTTCTATCTGAGCCGCGATGATATTTCGCTGTTGGGTAAGTACGGGCTTTCGCGTGCGAAAAAGAAGATCCCCGCAGAGGCGTTTATTCAGGAAACCGCAGGGTTGGATCGTCAGCAACTGCGTGCGCTGTTAGAGCAGAAATACCCCGACTTTTTCATTTGAAACGGAACGGCCGCTGAATATTGGCCGTTCCGTTTTGCCCCATATCAGAAGTCGATTTTTAATTTGGCATAAAAACCGTTTGAGGTGACATCGCTATTATATGCGCCGGTATAGGAAATACCGAACGTCGCCGCTTTATTGAGCTTGGCTTCAATGCCCAGCCCCACGCCAACCAGAGTAGACAATTTGCCGCCTTGGATTGTAGCCACTCCGCTATCGGCCAGGCGCATCGTCGCTTCCGGTGTGGTGTCACCAAAGAAGTGCATGCCATACAGATCGCCTTTCACTGCCATCTTCGTTTCACCCAAGGTAAAGGGAACCGCAGTACGAACGCCAAGCGTGGTGACCTGTAGATCCTGGTTAGCAACGTCGGTGGTAAACTGCATATTGTTAACCGTTTCAGCATAGCCGTCGGATTTAAGATGCAGCCAACTGAAACCGGCATACGGCTCAATGGAATAAGTATCCGTCGTCAATCCTGAATAGGCCGCCTCGGCAAACAACTGGGTAATATCCACATTCGGGGAAACTGAATTGCTAGCCATTTGATCGCCAACCCGCAAAGTACGATTGGCATCACGATTTTGCCGGGTGTGCATCACACCATAATTCAGCGCAGCCACATCAGAGAGGTTGGAAACACCGTACACCCCAAAGTGCAGATCATCGCTGTCGATTCTACTCTGCCCATTCCCTTTAAAATCGGTGCTGCCTGCGCCGAAATACAGGCCCAGCTTGGTGCTAGCGCTGGCATCAATTTCACCACCGATCAAAGCCGCATAGAAATCGACGTCGATACTGGATTGGCCGTAATCCACCTTGGACCAGCTACCGATCGGCGCAACCCAAAGGCGACCTGCACCATCAGCGGTTTCAACATAGCGACCACCGCCCACGCCAACGGCCTGATCCTTAATCACGCGCGACAAAGTCATTGAATTAACAATGCTGGCATTCTGCGTATTCAGGTACATATCACTGCCGAGTGAATCATGAGTATTGCGAACCTCATCGCCAGACGCCATTAACAGGCTATCGAACAGCGCACCAGAACCGCTGCCTTCAATCGCTTGGCCAATAGACCGGCCATTGTGGCTTGATGCATAAGAGGCAAAGGTCACGTCCTTATTACGGCCAAAGCTGGCAGTGAGCGAATTGCCAGAGATATCGACATTGGTTTTGAAGAACGCATACTGAGGTGTGGCGACGGCTTTATCAGCCCCGGTTAACCTATCCGCCGTGACGGTTCCGCTAGCCACGGTGCCATGATTAAACACCTCCTCGAACACGTCTTTATTGGTGGAGCCCACCGTAATCATTGAGTCGTTATTAAAGGTGAGCTGGCCTACGTTGACACTTTCACCCGTACTGACCACATAAGTCCCCCCCGCATTAACGGCAATATTCGCCTTATGGCTTGCGGTTGAGGTCAGTTCGCCCTTCAGCGTAAAGGTATCGTTATAGCGGGAGATAACACCGAACTTACCGCCGTTGACCGCCACGGTTCCGCTGCCAAATGATTCAGTGAAACCATACAGTTCGCCCTGATCCACGCGGGTGCCGCCCTGATAGGTATTATCGCCGGTCATGATCAGCGTGCCTGCGCCGAGCTTAACCAGAGAACCGGTATAAAGATCGGCATCAATCCTGGCCTGAATAGCCGCAGCACGCTGGCTGTAATAGTCTTGTCGCCATTGTTCGGCATCCGCCTGGCTAACGAGGTGATCCGTTGGATCACTGTTACCGTCATTGACCACGAAGCTGTTACCTAACTCGTAGGCTCCGCCCGCCGCAATACCCTGCGCTTGATAGCTCTGTAACCAGGCCAGATCTTCCTGTTCGCGCGCATCCAGCGCTTGCTGGCTGATATTATTGCTCCAGACGTCAAGCGGCGTGCTGGCGATATTGTATGTAAACTTGCCGAGGAATTGACCAGGCCCATACATGCCTTTATCCAGATCGGGCACACCCCAGCCGTAACGCACATCAGGCACGCCGTCAGCCGCCGTCCAGTTATCCAAAGTGCTGCCGTCTGGGTTCTGGTGGCTGGCGGTGGTGAACAGCACATCGCGCACCTGTAGCGCACTCATATCCTGGTAACGCGAGAGCAGAACACCCATGGCACCGGCAACGTGCGGCGCAGACATCGAGGTGCCGGATGAATTACCCCAGCCAGCCGCACCGGTTGTCGCATTCACCGTAGTTGAGTAAATGCCACTTCCCGGTGCCGCCACGGTCCACCATTTGGCCTCGCCAGCCTCATTCCAGGTATAAGACAGCGCGTATTTGTCGGTACCCGTTACCCGCTGTAACCCGGCAACCGCAATCCAGTGCTGTTCGGCCTCAGGATGATAATAAGGGTAAAGCGCGCGATAGAATGGATTGGCGAAGTCGCGGTTGCCGGTGGTAAATATCTGTACCACCGTCGTGCCCTTCACGGCATCGTAGGCGGCATCAACAAACGAGGGATTCGCGCCATACGTTTTGTTGAAATAAAAATATTCATATTCCGACTGGGTCATATTATTTGCCGGGAGATGAACGCCGGTGTTGCCGCCGTCATTACCGGTTGAGCCGTTGTCAGTAATGCGAATGTTGGTGCCCCAACTGTTATTAATCACTTCCGCACCGGAATCCACCAGCGCTTTCCAACCGGTATAGAAGAACTGATAATCCTGGAACGGGCCATAGTTATTGCCATCGGTCCCGCCGGTATTACCGACATAAATATCAGCGCCCCAGGCAACGCCGTGCATCCCTTCGCCGTCACGATTAGCCCCAACGGTGCCGGTGACGTGGGTTCCGTGCCCGTCGTTAACCCCGGCTATCCATTGGCCGGAAAGATCAAATGCTTCGCCCTCGGTATATTCCCCCTGTGCACCCACCGCCGACTGAGGATAACGCAAGCCAGAAGAACCGTAGGTGCCAGCCGCTTCAACCGCGTGGAAGCGATCGCTATTAAGATCCTGATGAATAAAGAGCAGCGCACCGGAATCCATCACGCCAACCTTAACCCCTTGCCCGGAAAACCCCAGCGCATAGGCACCGGAGGCTTTCATCGCGGTCAAACCCCAATCTTTACCGTACTCTTCGGTTTCCCAACTGGCTTTATCGCCAATCTGGCCAGGCTCTGCATAGGCGGCAACGGCCGAACCCGCCATCGGCAACATGGCGGCGGTAATCGCCAAGGCAATCAGAGATTTATTGGGTGTGACTTTTTCCCTTTGGGTTCTGTTATGTTCCTGGTAAGCCCGGTAAAAAAATATCTTTGAAATCAATTTCATGCTGATATTCCTTTTAATGATGCTTATAGACATGTTCTTTGCGCCCAGTGGCACCGCTGATGTTCTCGCTTTTTAATCTGTCACACATTGATAAGTATCAACATATTTTTTTACAAATTTCAGAGATTAGCTGCTGCAATGGCCTTTATTAATCAGCATGTTGGCTATTCACGTGCCAGCACTCGCTCGGCCAGTTCATCGGCCAGTACGGCGCACAAACCGGTATAGCGGGCGGGATCCAGCAGCTCCGCGATCTCATCGGCGGTGAAGTTTTCCGCCATCAGCGGATCGTTGCTCAATATTTCGCTGTATTCGAGATGCTCATGCGTGCTGCGCATGGCCATGTGGTAAACCAGTTCGTGAGCCGGATCCTTGCCCAGCTTATCCACCAGTTTCATCATGATTTTTTCGCTGTTAATCAGCCCATGCGTCAGCATCACGTTGTCATGCATCCGTTCGGGGTTAATCACCAGCGTGCGCGTCAGTTCTTCGGCGCGCAGGATGATTTCAGCCATCAACTCAATACTTTCTTGCAGGCTGGCATCAAAGATAAAGTAGGCGGAGCTGTCGGCCTCAAACGGCCGTGGGCAGACATACAGCGCCGCCGTCAGCACCGAATACAGCTTCTGCGCGTTGGCAATAATGCCTTTGGCCAGCTTGGGGTTGACCTTCTGCGGCATGGTGCTGCTGCCCACTGTGCCCTTGGTGAACGCCTCTGATACCTCGCCAAACTCTTCGCTGGAGGTCTGATAAACTTCTTCAGCGATTTTATGCAGGGTTGTCGCCAGCAGGCACAGATTGGTGATGTACTCGGCGCGGAACACCCGAGCATTGCGCGAAGGCACCATCATCGAGTGCATGCCGAGCTGTTCGGCAACCAGAGCCTGCACCGTTCTGCCCGGCTCACCCGTGGCGTGAAACGCCCCTACCGCGCCGCCCATCATTACGGTAAACACCCGTTTTTCCGCCTCTTGCATGCGCTCCACCGCCGCCAACAGTTCATAAATCCACACCGAAACCTTATAGCCATAGGTGATGGGCAAAGCGTGTTTACCGTGAGTGCGCCCCGCCATCAGGGTGTTTTTATGCGCTTTCGCCAAGCGAGCCAGATTGACCAGCGTGTCATCCACGAACTTCATCAGCTTGTGGTGGAATTTTTTTACGATCAGCAGGTGGGCCGTTTGCTGAATGTTCTGGGTGGTCACGCCGTAATGCACATACTTACCGCTTTCCGCATCACAGGCTTTGACCAACACCTTGATCACCGGCACAAAGCCGTGGCCAATTTGGCGCATCAGGCGATCAATCTCGGCGAGATCGATCCGCTCCAAGCGGCAGTTGGCGGCAATATTTTCAGCCGCCGCGGCGGGGATCATGCCAACCTTGGCCTGCGCCAGCGCCAGTGCGCCTTCCACGTCGAGCCATGACTGCACCCTGGCTTCGTGGGTGAACAGAGCTTTCATGCCCTGATGATCGATGGTTTTACTTTTAGAATCATAGAGTGCGCGCATGCTGTTTCCTCTTAGCGTTGCGTAATGCCAGCCAGTTGATCGTCTACCGCATTGCGGACAAACTCGACGTGTGGCCCAAAGACGACGTGAATATGGTTGCTGGAGGGAATAAAGGTTCCCAATGAGCCCGCATCTTTCAGCAGATCCATATTCAGCAGCTTCTGATCGCCAAGATCGATACGCAGCCGTGATACACAGTTTTCCACCCGCTTGATATTGCTCTTACCGCCCAAACCTTCCACCACCAGCTGCGCCACTTTGTCGTACTCTTTGTTATTCAGCAGAGCGCTGTCCGCCATTTCATTTTCACGGCCCGGCGTTTTAATGTCGAACTTGCCAATGGCGTAGCGGAAGAAGAAATAGAACACCACGAAGTTAACCATCCCCAAAAGAATCAGGTTCACCCAGTGGGTGTGCTCATACATCAGCCCAAAAATGCCGAAGTCAAAGATCGTGCCGCGAATATAGCCAATCGAGACTTCCAATATTTGCAAAGGAATGGTTAACAGGCCACACAATATCGCATAGATAATAAACAGCTTCGGAGCAATAAACAGGAAAGAGAACTCCAGTGGCTCGGTAATATTGCCGAGGAATGCGGTCAGCACCACGGTCAGGATCATCCCCTTGGCAAACTTCTTGTTTTTCAAATAGGCCATGTGGTACATCGCCAGGCCGATAGCCGGTACGCGGAACAAGGTAGTCAACATCTGTGACGAGGCCAGGTAGCTCGACAGCGTCGGCATAAACTCATTCCATGCCGGATGATTTGGCCCCAGCTCAAACAGGATTTTATTCATCGCGGGCAGAATGCCGACGTAGGTTTGCCCGTCGATCAGATAGGTGCCGCCCGCCTCGGTAAAGCGCACCGTCGAACTCAATACGTGGTGTAAACCAAACGGGATCAGCAAACGGTTCAAAGTCATGTAGATCCCGGCACCAATGTTCGGTGCCATCATGATGGTGGAAATACTCCTCATCCCGTAGGTAAACAGATCCCAGACAAAGGGCAGCAGCAGGCCGATCGGAATGGTAAAGGCGATTGACAGGATGGCGACCGACTTTTTACCGCTGAAAAAGGCAAATGCCAATGGCAGTTGCAACCGATAGAATCTGTCGGTCACCTTGGCCGCTAACAGGCCAGCAATAATGCCCCCCAGCGCCTCTATTTTCAGCGTGTGTATTCCCAGCACCATTCCCTGCCCGGCCAGCGCCATATTATCCGTAATCAACTGATCCATTAATTTCAGATGCACATGCATTGAGATCAAGAGCGTTAAATAAGCGATAACCGAGGCAAAAATCGCAATGCCTTTTTCTTTCTTCGACATGCCATAGGCAACCCCCATGGCAAACAGTAATGGGATATTCTGGAATACCACGCTGCTGATTAACCCCATTGAAGACAGTATCGCTTTGCAATAGGCATTTCCCAGAAACGGCAGTTTGTCGATCATATACGCCTGACCGAGCGCGCTACAGATCCCCATTAACATCCCTACTGGTGCTAAAACGGCAATAGGCAATAATAGGGAGCGTCCGAATGTCTGTATTTCGTTTTTAAAGTGAGATGTCATAATCTGGACCCCTGGTTTACTTAACCCCCCTATCAAACAATGCCGGTGCGGCCACCATCAAGGCCAAATACTGGCTGATTCAAGGCTCATTTTTTGCCCGTCAAAAAGCCGACCAACGTCACGTTTCTTCTCGCCGGAGTTGCAAGAGCTCAATATTGACGCATGATGGCGCTTCGAACGGTAAATTGGCTGTTCTCTGCAACGCGGCGGCCTGATAAATTCGTAACCCTAAAATCTTTACCGATAATGATTGGGATACACTGATGTTCACCCATTTGCTCAGAATGATCACGTTGGCATTAGCTGCCCTGGTGATCGGCCAACCCTCTGCATTAAGTTTTACGCTGGAAGTCACAGGGAATATCAGCCACTTCACTGATGAGGAAAATCACAGCTATATCTTTACCGATCAACAGCTATTTTCCATGCCGGTACACACCATTACCACCACCACATCATGGACCCAACTGGAAAAATTTGAAGGCATCTCGCTGGCTGAACTATTGACCACGGTAGGATCCAAAGGGGCCACAATGACGTTTTACGCATTGAATGATTACTCCACCACTATCCCCATCACCGATGTCGAAAAATATCGCATGATCCTGGCTTATAAGATGGGAGGCGCCATGCTGAAAATAAGAAATTTTGGCCCCTTATTTCTCGTTTACCCCCGCGATACCGGTGGAAATGAATTAAATTCCCCGCTGTATAACTCGCGCTTTATCTGGCAAATCACTCGGATAGATATCAAATGACGCTGATGCCATTTAAAAATGGCCGCAGGTTGGCTATTCCGGCCATTTTTGCTGCCCTGTTTTTGGTCGCCTCTGCGGTAACGCTGTATTCTTACAGCGCGATCCTATCCCAAAGAGGGCTGTATGCGATTGCTGGCACTCAGGAAAACTACTCGTGGTCGATCGCCAAATTTGCCATCAAGCTTGCCGAGTTTGAAACCTTTATTGAGCAACAGAAAAGTGCCAGCCAATATAACGCTGAAGAGTTGAGACTGAAATTCGAGATCCTGTACTCGCGCTTTTATGTCCTTGAAACCGTTTCAGAATCTACGCAGCCTTTGTATCGCGAGCCCGGTTACCCACAAGTCATCACCGACATACGCCAGCAGATGGATAGTCTTGATACGCTGATTAGCCATCTGAACGTTAACTTTCAGCAGATTTCACAAACCTTAGCCCGACTCAAACCATTATCCATTGAGATGGCCAACCTGACAGATCATGCGGAAGTGAAACAACGCACCGAGGCTTATGAAGACTTTATTGAGAAACGCCGCATTATTTTCTCTGGGTTGGTCATTATCATATTTTCGGTCATCGCCCTGATCGTGATTACTTTGCTGGTTTTGCGCCAGCAACGCCTGACCATTCGGCAACAGGCGCAGGCCATTGAAGCAGAGAAGGCCACCCGTACCAAAAATGCCTTCTTAGGCGCCATCGGCCACGAGTTACGGACTTCTCTGCAAAGCATCATGTCCGCCATTGACGTGCTGGTGAATACTAAATTCTCGGCTGAACATGGGGATACTTTTCAGCGGTTGGAGAGCGCTGCACAGCAAATTGAAAGCCAGATGAAAGATTTAACCGATTATGCCCATCTGGAAAGCGGCATGATGGAACTGCGCATCGTGCCGTTTAACCCACAAAAACTGATTGAAGAGACTGCCGGTGAAATTGCCCTGCTATCGCACAAGAAACACATCAAATTAATCGGTGAGTTGGAGCTCAACACACCGCTGATTGATTCCGATCCGCTGCGTATCCGGCAGATTCTCATCAATCTGCTGACCAACGCCTTTAAATACACCGAACACGGCACGATCACCTTACGCAGTTGCCTGAGTCACCAACCGGGTGGCGTTGTGCTGATTATCGAAGTGACAGACACCGGGATCGGTATTGAAGAGGCGGTGCTGCCACAGATTTTTCAGCCATTCACCCAGCTGGATCAGTCACATACGCGCCGATACAGCGGCGTTGGCATGGGGCTGGCGATCGTCCACGGCCTGGTCGCGTTGCTCAAAGGGACGATCACAGTCTCCAGCAAAGTGAACAAAGGCAGCACCTTTATCGTCAGCATTCCTGTTGAAATCAGTGCGGAAGAGTTGCCCGCAGCAAGCCCGCGGCTCGAAACAACCTCATTGAAGAAAGCACAACAGATTCTGGTGGTGGATGATAACCCGGCCGCCGGTCATGCGTTTATCACCTTGCTCGACAAACTGGGGTATCAGTATGAATTGTGCGATTCATCGGAACGAGCGTTGCAAAAATTGCTGCGACGCCCTTATGACGCGCTGCTGCTCGATCTGCAGATGCCTGGGATTGATGGGACTACGGTAGCAAAACAGTTGCGCAGCCAGCGTGGCCCGAACCGCAACATTCCAATTGTCGGTATCAGCGCCTACGCGCCTGAATTACTTGCCACCGAGCAGCGCGCCATGTTTGATGACTACCTGATGAAGCCCGTGCGCATGGGCACACTGTCCACATCATTGGCAGCCTTGTTTGCCACTAAAGATTAAAACAGCGCTGTAATGCGGCTTCGATCACATGAAGCCGCACCGGTTTTTCATAAGGGCCAAGCACGTCGTAATCACGCATCGCCCTGGCAATTTCAGACTCGCGCAGATCGGTTCCCAATTGCCCGGTCAATACCAATACCGGCGCATCAGGGTGATCTGAGGTGCGAATGGTTTCGATGCACTGTTGTGCCGTTTCCTGCCCAATCAGCCAATCCACTACGTAGCCATCAAACGGGCTTTTATGCAGCGCCTGACAGAGACTGGCAACGTCGTAGAAAGCAACGGCGCTAAAACCCTGAGCATTAAGATACTTGGTCAATTCGTCAGCCGCCTGATGGGCATCATCCAACACCGCAATACTCAGGCGCTCATCGTCAACGCTGCCTGGACGGATCTCAATCAGCTCTACGCAAAAACGCGGGCCCGCGGGAGCTTCATCGGCACGGTAGATAGTCCATTGCCCTTCCTGCTGCAAGGCAACAAATTCCGCCAACCGGCCCCCGGCGAGCTCATCACCGATGTGGCCGGTACAAGGCAGTTCGACACCCGCAACCGAAAAGATGGCATCCTGCACCATAGTTTGTGCCAGCACGTCGTTTTCGGGAAGGATATCAACAATGGCCGCCAGATTTTCTCCCAGCGCCACGGCCACCCGATTGATTTGCTCCAACGTCCAGGGGCTCTGCCCTTTCAGCTTACGATGAGCGTGAGAAAAACTCAGATCCAGAATGCGGCTGAGTTCCTTTGCCTGCTGACGCTTACCAACCCCATGGTGTAGAAAGAGTTCCCTGACCTTGCCTGCAATCGACTGCGAATCGAATTTTTGATGATTGTTATACATTTTATCCTTCGATCTTTTTACTGATTTATCAGTCGCTTTGATGCTTTCTATGTAGAAACGTTATCGAAAACTTACCTATTATGCAATCTTAAAACCAAAAGCTTGCTTGACATGCCATTTTTTATGGTCAAACATGGTATGAGAAACAACATATTATAAAAACGATACT
This sequence comes from Serratia sp. YWN4, assembly GCF_055790845.1. NCBI lineage: Bacteria > Pseudomonadati > Pseudomonadota > Gammaproteobacteria > Enterobacterales > Yersiniaceae > Serratia > Serratia sp. YWN4. The sequence continues at coordinate 200,519 of NZ_CM147696.1, read as the reverse complement.
AGACCTATCTGTTCATAATAACCATAACGACACCAGGGAAATTTTGAACCGGTCGCAGTTCCTGAGAATGGATGTATGCATCAGGATGTTCTGCAAGCCGTGTGTAGTTTAGCCATCGTGCTAGCCGTTTTACCCATTGTTAAACCGGGCCCCGCAAGGGTTCCGGTTTTTTATTTTGGGCGGCTTAACGGTGAGAAAGGAGAGTATTGCTTGGGCGGGTAGTGCCGGTTTATTTGCCACCGCTTATCGCATCTTCTTCGGCCTGACGAATGATGGCTTTTGCCATCCATTGAGTCACATTCTGAATGCCGTCGAGTTCTAAACCCCAAATATCTTTCAGCACCAGAAAAACTTCCGAACCATAAATCAGCGAAAAAGCATGAATCACGCGCTGTAGGGCTTCGGATGGCAGTTTATCCTGCAAGGGCTCTACCGCCAGTTTCAGCAGGCGCTTACGGTTGCCACGCACAAACTTTTCACCCGGTACGGCATGGGCCCACTGCTGCAACGACAGTTGTAACGCCGCACGCAACGCCCCCTCATGCCGTTCCATCTGCGGGTAGGCAAACGCCAGCAACTGCTGAATACGCTTCAGCGCATCGTTATCCTGCGGTTGCCATTCAAGAATGGGCCCCAGGCTTTCCGCTACCACGGCGGCGATCAACGCACTCTGAGTGGGGAAATAGCGATAAGCGGTGGCACGGGAAACCTGTGCGTGGGTAGCCAGTTCAGTGATCGAGGGGAAAACTCCGCCATCATAGAGTTCCATTGCGCTGGTCAGCAGCAATTGACGGGTTTTGGCCCGGGTATGCGTCAAAGATTCATCCCGCGGCGCGGGGAATGCGGTTATTGGCACGTCAACCTCGAACTTCCTCGTATCATCCACCCTGGAACAAATACGATGAAAAGCGTAACCGGCAGGATCCTGGTCTACCAGCACAAAAACCAAGCTAAAATAGCCAATAATGAGACGGGCGTCGCATTATTGGCTAATTAACACTTGCATAAATGATACGGCAGTCTCATTATGTCTACAAAATAATCTGCTGTATCTTATTGTCCAACACCAGGGTTCCAAACTTAAAATAATAATTATCTTTATAAACAAACTGTTCGGACGCTTGTCCGAACCTTTTTCAGGAACAGACGATGAGAAACACCCCGGCTTTTGTCTATATTGCTACCACAGCAGATACCAAAGGACAAGAGTTGGAGTATGTCCGCAATCTGATCGCCAATCTCGGTTTACCCCCACTGACCCTTGATCTTTCCACTTCAGGCACGCCGTCTCCTTATCAGGTTGACGTTTCTGCTGCGGAAATTGCCAGTTATCACCCCGAAGGTGCGCAGGCCGTTTTTTGCCGCAACCGTGGCTTGGCCATCGCGGCGATGGCGGTTGCCTTCGAACGTTTCATGCTGACACGCAACGATGTCGCCGCCCTGCTCGGTTTAGGGGGTTCTGGCGGAACCGCAATCATAACACCAGCCATGCAGCAATTGCCGATTGGCCTGCCAAAATTAATGGTTTCCAGTATGGCGGCAGGCGATGTTTCCGGCTATGTCGGGGCCAGCGATATCGCCATGCTGTATTCGGTTACCGACATCGCCGGGTTGAATCGGATTTCACGCAAGGTATTGAGCAATGCTGCAAATCAGATCGCCGGGGCGATACGCTTTCATGTGGATGACGATGCCGACAGCAAACCTGCAACCGGTTTGACCATGTTTGGTGTCACCACGCCCTGCATCAAAGCCGTTACCCGTGCGATCGAAGCTGACTGGGACTGCCTGGTGTTTCATGCCACCGGCAGCGGCGGTCGGGCAATGGAAAAACTGATCGACAGCCATTTGCTCAACGCCGTGTTGGATCTGACCACCACTGAAGTCTGTGATTATCTGTTCGACGGTGTTTTAGCCTGCAACGAAGATCGCTTTGGTGCCATTGCCCGCACCGGCATCCCTTGTGTGATGTCCTGCGGCGCGCTGGATATGATCAACTTCGGCCACCCGAAAACCATCCCTGCGCGCTATGCCGATCGGCATTTCTACAACCACAATACCCAGGTGACGCTGATGCGCACAACGGTAGAAGAAAATACCCATATGGGCCATTGGATAGGTGAAAAGTTGAATGCTTGTGAGGGCGATATACGCTTTGTGCTGCCGGAAGGCGGCGTTTCTGCGTTGGATGCCCCAGGGCAGCCCTTCTGGGATCCGGTTGCGTTGAGTGCCTTTGCCCATTCACTGGAGCAGACGCTGGAACAAACCGACAAACGCCGATTGATTAAAACGCCCTATCACATCAACGATCCACAATTTGCTCACGTGATCGTCGAACAATTTCATGCCATTTCTCCTGTGGCTGAATAATGATAATTCGCACGCCTCACCAGGGAAATCCATTTTAATGGAAAGCGAAATAAAAAGGGCCGGATAATTAATCCGGCCCTTTTTATATGGGGTGAATTCTTAATTATTGCGCGGCAGGCGATTCCTTCATTTTATTCATATGCTCCATCATTTTCTGCTCGCGCTTTTGATAATTGTCATTGTATTGCTTTTTTTGCTCTGGAGTCAGCAGGTTATACATTTTATTTTCAGCTTTGGCACGCTCCAACATCCGCTCAGATTGCGCTTTACCGATCGCATCAATTTGCGCCTGGGCTTTGGCTTCATCAAAACTGTCGGAGGCAACCAGGTTATGTAGTGCCTGACGCTCATCTTTCGCCCCCGGCCCACGATTCTGGTGCGACTCCTTCATAATGTCACGCATCTGCTGGCGCTGTTGTTCCGTCAGATTCAAACCGGCAAACGGGCCGCCTTTACCGGGGCCATTGTGGTGCATCATTTTCATTGGTGCGCTACCCGTGGCAGGCGCTGTCGCAGTATCCGCAGCAAATGCCGCAGAAGCAGAACCCAGAGCCAAAGTAGAAGCAATAAATAAAGCCGTCAGTTTACGCATGATTATTTCCTTAAGATTACTCTTCATCAGGAGCGCTGTACGTTAACAGGCTCATCGTGTCGTCGGAAATAATAGTAGGCTGATAAACATAGAGTAATGCGATGGAGTGTAAACTTTTTAAAACCTTAAATAGCTTTATGCATCAATTATGAATAAATTATGGAGAAGGTGTCAGTGATATGGAAATTTGCGTTGCACCAGAAAGATAAACCGCTTTATTTCTGCCTGCAACGGCGTTTGGCATAATTTAACCACCTTAGCAGCAATCCTGGTTCAACAAGGTGGAAAAATACCGATTTTCGCGCAGTTTGCGGTTCTCTTTTACACTCTATTGCAGGCGTCACTCTGCAAAAGTGACCTATCAAAGCGAAAATTGCCTCTATAATTGTTCCACTGCCACCCCAATGATTCGCAAAGGCGTTTTACTTGATGGGATACCCGCATTACCGGGCCTGAAGTCAGCCGTTTTACCCATCAAAAACGCCCGGTTGCTCTGCTTTTTGAGGAATGATCATGCTCGCAGACCAAGGACCGATGCTACTTAGCGCCCACTTTGGCACCAGCAGCCCCTATTGGCATCTGGCGTTTGACAGTAATGCCCTGGAACTGACCGCGGTTAAAGGCAAAACGCATATCGCCGTGGCGCTCAGCGATATGCAGGCGGCAAAAATCCGCCGCCTGAGCGGGATCACCGCCAGTCTGGATATCACTATTCAGCTAGGTGGCCAGCCCATTCACCTGCATCTGGTCGGCCGCCGGGTCAATAAACACGAATGGGCAGGCACTGCCTCTGCCTACACCGACACTCAGGCCGTTGCTCGCGATCTGGTACACGGCCTGTCGTTTGCCGAACAGGTGGTTTCAGAAGCCAACTCCGTGATCGTGATTGTTGACCAGCATGGCCGCATTCAGCGCTTTAACCGCCTGAGCGAAGAGTACACCGGCCTGCAAGAGCAGGATGTGATCGGCAAAAACGTCTTCCAGATGTTTATGAGCCCGGAAGAAGCCAGCGCATCACGCCGTAATATCGCCGGTTTCTTCCGTAACGGTTCCTCTTACGAGGTGGAACGCTGGATCAAAACGGTCAAGGGCGAGCGCTTATTCCTGTTCCGCAATAAATTCGTGCACAGCGGCAGTGGCAAGAAAGAGGTTTTCCTGATCTGTTCCGGCACCGATATTACCGAAGAGCGCCGGGCCCAGGAACGCCTGCGGGTGCTGGCCAATACCGATACCATTACCGGCTTGCCGAACCGTAACGCCATCCAGGATTACGTCAGCCAGGCAATTAACGAGCGCGGTGATCACAACGTCGGGCTGGTGTATCTCGATCTCGACAACTTCAAGAAAGTGAATGATGCCTATGGTCATATGTTTGGTGACCGTTTGCTGGTCGAAGTTTCACGTGCCATTCTCGGCTGCCTTAAGCAAGGCGAATTGCTGGCCCGGTTGGGGGGCGATGAGTTCCTGGTGCTGGTGCATCAGGCCGACATCCCCATACTGCAAGAATTATCACAGCGCATTATCGATCGCCTGAAAATACCGTTCCGCATCGGCCTGATTGAGGTCTATACCGGTTGTTCGATCGGCATTGCTCTGTGCCCAGAACACGGTAAGGATCTCGATGATCTGATCCGCAGCGCGGATACCGCCATGTATGTCGCCAAAGAAAATGGCAAACGCACCTTTACCGTGTTTTCGCCGGAAATGAACCGGCGCGTCGCCGAATATATGTGGCTGGACACCAACCTGCGCAAAGGGCTGGAGCAGAACCAACTGGTGGTGTATTACCAGCCGAAGATCGACAGGCGCAGCGGTGTCGCATGCAGCGTAGAGGCTTTGGTGCGCTGGGACTCACCAGAGCGCGGGCTGATCCCGCCGATGCAGTTTATCTCCTATGCCGAAGAGTCCGGGCTGATCGCCCCGCTTGGCCGCTGGGTATTGCAAACCGCCGCCAAACAGGCGGCCAAATGGCAGCAACAGGGGCTGAATCTGCGGGTTGCGGTGAATCTCTCGCCCCGGCAACTGGTGGACGATAGCATTGTTGACGATTTCATCAACGTACTGAAAGAAAACCAGCTCACGCCGTGCATGCTGGATTTCGAACTAACGGAAAGCAGCCTGATTGAAGATGAAAACCGCGCGCATGAGGTGATCAGCCGGTTGCGATCGCTGGGGGCACAGGTTCACCTGGACGATTTCGGTACCGGTTATTCCTCACTGGCGCAGTTGGCACGTATTCCGCTTGATGCCATCAAGCTGGATAAAAGCTTTGTGCGCGGAGTCAATCTCGCTCCGGTATCGCAATCATTGATCCGTGCGATCGTCGCCACGGCCGAAGCGCTACAGTTCCGGGTGATTGCCGAAGGTGTCGAAACGGAAAGCGAAAACCAGTTTCTGGACTGCGTCGGAGTTGACGAAAAACAGGGCTTCCTGTTTGCACAACCCATGCTCCCAGAACAGTTGGAGCAGTGGGTGAAATCATATAGCCCGCACCATCAGCAAGAAGATGCGGGCTAGCGTTAATTACCCAGCACGAAGCAGGTTCTGCGCATGACGATCCTGCAGCATCACCAATCGTTCAATGTAGGCAATATCTTTCTCCTCAATGGTAAAGGCCGCCTGCACCCAGTCCTCGGTAATATCCATCAGCTCCGAGCGCGTCAGTTGCAATACCCGTTGACGGGCACGCAGCATGGCGCGCATACCGTTCAGCTTGGGCCGAATGGTATCGATGAAGGTACGGGTCGCCATATAGCCATCATCCGGCTGGAACAGATAGTCCACCAGCCCGCGGCTTTCAAACCATTCCGCCGTGTGGGATTCCCCGCTCCAGATCAGCTCTTCCGCCAGCTTCATACCGCCTTTGCGCGCCACCAGCGAATATCCCCCCATTCCAGGGAACAGGTTGAAGGCAATCTCAGGGAAGCCCATGCGCGCATTGTTCTGGGCCAGCACAAAGTGATGCGCCAACGCCGCCTCAAAACCGCCTCCCAGCGCGCTACCCTCCACCATGGCGATACTGATAGCTCCGGTATCAAAACCACGAGCAGCGGCGTGAACGCAGTCAATACAGGCGCGTGCATAGGCCATCATCGATTCACGCTTGCGGTTTTTGATCGATTCGGCAAAAAAGCTCAAATCGCCCCCCACGTTAAACATGTTGGGAACCAGCGAGCCGGTTACCCAAAAATCGAACTGCAACGTCGATTCCTTTGCCGCCTGGCCCAGCGTCATGATGTCTTCAATCAGAGCATGATTGAAGCAAGGACGTGGTTCAGCACGTAACAGCATCCACATGATGTGCCGCTCCTCCTCATAATAAGCAGAGAGCTGTGACAGATTGCCCGCTTCAAGAAACGGACGACAGTTTGGATGATTGAATAATTTCATATGACCTTCCATTTTTTCTATTGATGAGAGATAAAACCGTTTCAGCCCCTACGGCTGCTACAGGCGCAAACAGCGTGAAAACGCTGCGCCCTATGATGAGTAAACGTCTTCTTGAGGGGTCAATAGATAAAAATTGAAGGTATGCGGCAGAAAGAATATGTGTAGTGAATGGTACAGCGCGGGGATAACGGCCACATTCCAGGCTCATTTTGGTATAATTAACGCGACAATCTCTGCGGCTTGAAAGAAGTGGCTGTGTTTATCGCTAAGGAATCGTGACGTAATGCTTACAGGATCGGATAAAAAAACCCATCAGCCGCAGCATAAAACCCTTTCTGGTTTTTCCCGTTTAGTCGAGCGTGTTAAAACCTGGCCCAGCGTCGCCCATCTGCTGCGCGCCGCCGAACGTTTTAACGATCGCATGGGCAGCCAGTTTGGTGCCGCCATTACCTATTTCTCCTTTCTCTCGCTGATTCCGATCCTGATGGTGTCGTTCGCCGCCGTGGGTTTTGTGCTGGCCTCCAACCCGGATTTGCTGGCGGAACTGATCGGCAAAATCGTCAACAGCATCAGCGATCCGACGCTCGCCAGCACGCTGAAAAACACCGTGAATACCGCGATCCAGCAGCGCACCACCGTCGGCCTCACCGGTTTGGCGCTGGCGCTGTATTCCGGCATCAGTTGGATGGGCAATTTACGTGAAGCGATCCGCGCCCAGTCGCGCGATGTCTGGGAACGTAATCCGCAGGATCAGGAGAAAATTTACTTCCGCTACACCCGCGACTTTATTTCCCTGATCGGCCTGCTGGTGGCGCTGATCGTAACGCTCTCGCTGACCTCGATCGCCGGTTCCGCCCAGGCCGCCATTGTGCATGCACTCGGGTTAGGCGGCATCGAATGGCTACGGCCAGCCATGACGCTGATTGCGCTATCCATTTCGATCTTCGCCAATTATCTGCTGTTTCTGTGGATCTTCTGGATGCTGCCGCGCCACAAGCCGAAGAAAAAGGCCCTACTGCGCGGTACGTTGCTTGCCGCGATCGGCTTTGAAGTGATTAAGTTTGTGATGACCATGACGCTACCGCAGGTGGCGAGATCCCCTTCTGGCGCAGCCTTTGGCTCCGTGATTGGGCTGATGGCATTCTTCTACTTCTTTGCCCGCCTGACGCTGTTTTGCGCCGCCTGGATCGCCACAGCCCAGTACCAAGAGGATAAGACCCTGCCACAGGTGAAGTGAATCCCGACCGTTCATGCCAGCCATAAAGTGATGGCTGGCTTTTTATCCTAAAAATAACGGTAAAAATGAGTGTATAGTTTCAGTAACAAACCAACCACACGGCAAAAACCAGCATAACCCACTAGCCTACAACTTTTCTTTTCTCATTTCACAGCCGTTATATCTGTATATTTATTATTTAGCCGTGTTTAAAACCAAATAAAAACCGCCCATTAAAACATTAGTCTTTTTAACAGGTTATTTACCGAATTGTACAAAGTCCCGCCATTGAAAAGGCATTTTGCTGTGATTAAAATGGATTTTTACAAATCCAGAATATAAGAAACAACTATGCAAGCCTCCATCGCAACTCTGGACGCCGAAGAAGCGTCCACACCGGTTAATTCCCGGGGAAAAGTTATTGTCGCCTCGCTGGTCGGTACCGCCATTGAGTTCTTCGATTTCTATATTTACGCCACCGCCGCAGTTATCGTCTTCCCACATATCTTCTTCCCACAGGGCGATCCTGCTGCGGCAACGCTGCAATCGCTGGCCACCTTCGCGATCGCCTTTATTGCCCGGCCGATCGGTTCTGCCGTCTTCGGCCACTTCGGTGACCGCGTCGGGCGCAAAGTCACGCTGGTTGCCTCCTTGCTGACCATGGGGATCTCTACCGTGCTGATCGGCCTGCTGCCAACCTATGAAACCATCGGCATCTTTGCGCCGATCCTGCTGGCGCTGGCGCGTTTTGGCCAAGGGCTGGGGTTAGGCGGTGAATGGGGCGGTGCTGCCCTGTTGGCCACCGAGAATGCGCCAGCACATAAACGCGCGTTGTACGGTTCTTTCCCTCAGTTGGGTGCGCCCATCGGCTTCTTCTTCGCCAACGGTACTTTCCTGCTGCTCTCCTGGCTGTTGACCGACCAGCAGTTCATGAGCTGGGGCTGGCGCGTGCCGTTTATCCTGTCTGCCGCGCTGGTGTTGGTTGGCCTGTACGTGCGCGTTTCGCTGCATGAAACCCCGATTTTTGCCAAAGTGGCCAAAGCCGGTAAACAGGTGAAAATCCCGCTCGGCACGCTGCTGAGCAAGCATATGAAGGCCACTATCCTCGGCACCTTTATCATGCTGGCCACCTATACGCTGTTCTACCTGATGACCGTCTATTCGATGACTTACGGTACGGCGGCGGAACCGCTGGGGCTGGGTTATTCGCGCAACAGCTTCCTGTGGATGCTGATGGTCGCGGTAATTGGTTTTGGCGTGATGGTGCCGATCGCCGGTTTGCTGGCGGATGCCTTTGGCCGTCGCAAAACCATGATTGTGATCACCCTGCTGATGATCGCCTTTGCCTTCGTGTTCCCAAGCATGCTGGGTTCCGGCAATCAGGTGCTGGTGATGGCCTTCCTGCTGTGCGGCCTGAGCATCATGGGCCTGACCTTCGGCCCGATGGGCGCACTGCTGCCGGAACTATTCCCGACCGAAGTGCGTTATACCGGGGCTTCTTTCTCATATAACGTGGCCTCGATTCTGGGTGCCTCTGTCGCCCCGTACATTGCTACCTGGCTGGCAAACAATTATGGGCTGTTCTACGTTGGCCTGTATCTGGCAGCGATGGCGAGCCTGACGCTGATCGCCCTGTTGCTGATGAAAGAAACCCGTTACCAGTCGTTGTAATCCCTGCCCGGCCTCTGACTACAGAGGCCATTTTTATTTTCCTTTTCGTCAGCATATCGCTGCCAGAGTTGGCTATTATCGGTGTCTACCCTGACCAATAAAAAGAGGAATAACGATGCCCTACGTCAATATCAAGATTACCCGTGAAGGCGCGACTGCGGAGCAGAAAAAACAGCTGATCGCCGGTGTTACCCAGTTGCTGGTCGATACGCTGGGTAAAAACCCGGCGACTACCGTGGTGGTGATCGAAGAGGTGGATACCGATAACTGGGGTATCGGCGGCAAGAGCGTGACTGACCTGCGCGCAGCCGCCAAATAGCCCGTCTTTCACTCATCGACGACGGGAAACGCGGTGTTTCCCGATCGCGATCATAAAATAATTAAAACGCCGTTTTATTTCTATTGACTGCCCCCGCCCTTGCGTTGAGACTAAACGTATCTCACATCAGTCAGACTCAACTCTTCAGTCAGGGATTATCATGAACAGCAAAAATCTCGCCGTGATCGGCGAATGCATGATCGAACTGTCGCAGAAAGGCGCAGATCTCAGCCGCGGATTTGGTGGCGACACTCTTAACACTGCCGTCTATATCGCCCGTCAGGTTCCGCAGCAGGCGCTGAACGTGCATTACGTTACCGCGCTCGGCACCGACAGCTTCAGCCGGGAGATGTTGCACGCCTGGCAGCAGGAACAGGTGAAAACCGATCTGATTCAGCAACTGGAAAACAAGCTGCCAGGGCTGTATGTGATCGAAACCGACAACACCGGTGAGCGCACCTTCTACTACTGGCGTAACGACGCCGCAGCCCGTTACTGGCTGGATGGCCCGCAGGCGGAAGACCTGTGCGCGCAACTGGCGCAGTTTGACTATATCTATCTCAGCGGCATCAGTGTGGCGATCCTCAATCCTGCCAGCCGGGCAAAACTGCTGAACCTGCTGCGCCAGTGCCGGGCCAACGGCGGCAAAGTGATCTTTGACAACAACTATCGGCCGCGCCTGTGGCAAAGCAAAGACGAAACCCAGCAGGCCTACCGCGATATCCTGTCCTGCACCGACATTGCCTTCCTGACGCTGGACGATGAAGATTTGCTGTGGGGCCAACTGCCGGTTGAGCAGGTGGTGAGCCGCACGCGCGATTTCGGCGTGAGTGAGATCGTCATTAAGCGGGGCGCGGATTCCTGCCTGGTATTCTGCGCAGATGGGGCAACGCACGATGTGCCTGCGGTGAAACTGCCGAAAGAGAAAGTGATTGATACCACCGCGGCCGGTGACTCATTCAGCGCCGGTTATCTGGCGATTCGCCTGACCGGCGGTGATGCCGTCAGCGCCGCACAGCGTGGCCACCTGACCGCCAGCACGGTGATTCAGTACCGTGGTGCCATCATCCCGCGTGAAGCCATGCCGCAGTAATTTTTCTGCCCGCTAGAACGCCAAAAGGCCAGCGATGATGCTGGCCTTTTTGTTGGGCTCAGCATGCTCTGAGCCCGGCAGTATTGGCGTTTAGCCTGCAACCGCGATGCGTTTCATATCGGTCATATAGCCACGCAGTTTGCGGCCAACAGATTCGATTGGGTGGTTGCGAACGGCTTCGTTCACGTCACGCAGTTGCGCGTTGTCAACGGAAGTGCCTGCAACAGATTTACCCAGATCGCCCGCTTGCAGGGTCTTCATGAAATCTTTCAGCAACGGTACTGCCGCGTTAGCGAACAGGTAGTTACCGTATTCCGCAGTATCCGAGATCACCACGTTCATTTCATACAGACGCTTACGCGCGATGGTGTTGGCGATCAGCGGCAGCTCGTGCAGTGATTCGTAGTAAGCAGACTCTTCGATGATGCCGGAATCCACCATAGTTTCGAACGCCAGCTCAACGCCCGCTTTCACCATAGCCACCATCAGCACGCCGTTATCAAAGTATTCCTGCTCGCTGATTTTGCCCGCAAACTGTGGTGCGTTTTCGAAGGCCGTTTTACCGGTCTCTTCACGCCAGGTCAGCAGTTTCACGTCGTCTTCTGCCCAGTCGGCCATCATACCGCTGGAGAAGGCGCCAGAGATGATGTCGTCCATGTGTTTCTGGAACAGCGGAGCCATGATGCCTTTCAGTTGCTCAGACAGCGCGTAAGCACGCAGTTTCGCTGGGTTAGACAGGCGATCCATCATCAGGGTGATACCGCCCTGCTTCAGCGCTTCGGTGATGGTTTCCCAGCCGAACTGAATCAGTTTTTCTGCATAAGCCGCGTCGGTGCCTTCAGCCACCAGCTTGTCGAAGCACAGCAGAGAACCCGCCTGCAACATACCGCACAGAATGGTCTGCTCGCCCATCAGGTCAGATTTCACTTCTGCCACGAAGGAAGATTCCAGCACGCCCGCACGGTGGCCGCCGGTGGCCGCTGCCCATGCCTTGGCAATCGCCATACCTTCGCCTTTTGGATCGTTTTCCGGGTGAACGGCGATCAGCGTTGGTACACCGAAACCACGCTTATATTCTTCACGCACTTCGGTACCTGGGCACTTAGGCGCTACCATCACCACGGTGATGTCTTTACGCACTTGCTCACCCACTTCAACAATGTTGAAGCCGTGGGAGTAACCCAGCGCTGCACCGTCTTTCATCAGCGGCTGTACTGCGCGAACTACAGAGGTGTGCTGCTTGTCTGGAGTTAAGTTAACTACCAGATCCGCCTGTGGGATCAGATCTTCGTAAGTGCCTACCTTGAAGCCGTTTTCAGTCGCTTTGCGCCATGAAGCACGTTTCTCTGCGATAGCTTCTTTACGCAGCGCATAGGCCACATCCAGGCCGGAATCACGCATGTTCAGACCCTGGTTCAGCCCCTGCGCGCCACAGCCGACAATCACCACTTTTTTGCCTTTCAGGTAGCCCGCTTCATCAGCAAATTCGTCACGCGCCATGAAACGGCACTTACCCAATTGCGCCAACTGCTGACGCAGGTTCAATGTGTTGAAATAATTAGCCATGGTTTACTCCGGTAAGATGTAAGGTTCATTCCCCGCTCTGTTTATGCGGGATAGGTTGCGTTCAATGTATAACAGGAATTGCGTTGCTTAAATTGATATATTACGAATGTGATATTGCAGTTTATGCAACACTCTCGCTGCGAGCGTACTGATATGGATTTGCGTGATCTAAAACTGTTCCTGCATCTTGCTGAAAGCCATCACTTTGGTCGTACTGCCAAGGCGATGCACGTCAGCCCGTCCACGCTTTCCCGCCAGATCCAACGGCTGGAGGAAATTCTTGGGCAACCGCTGTTTCTGCGTGATAACCGCACCGTGCAACTGACCGATGCCGGTGAACAACTGAAAGTATTTGCCCAGCAAACGCTGCTGCAATATCAGCAGCTAAAGCATGCGCTCGGCCAGCACGGCCCTTCGCTAAGCGGCGAACTGCGGCTGTTCTGTTCGGTTACCGCCGCCTACAGCCACTTACCGCCGATCCTGGATCGCTTCCGCGCCCAGCATCCGCTGGTGGAAATCAAATTAACCACCGGCGATGCTGCCGATGCGGTGGACAAAGTGCAGTCCAACGAAGCCGATCTCGGTATTGCCGGGCGGCCGGAAACCCTGCCCACCAGCGTGGCGTTCACCCAAATCGGCGAAATTCCGCTGGTGCTGATTGCCCCGGCCCTGCCCTGCGCGGTTCGCACTCAGGCTTTTGCCGAACAACCGGATTGGGCCAATATGCCGTTTATCCTGCCGGAGCATGGCCCTTCGCGTAAACGTATCGAACTGTGGTTCCGCCGCCAGCGTATTACCAACCCGCTGATTTATGCCACCGTCGGCGGCCATGAAGCGATTGTTTCGATGGTCGCCCTCGGCTGCGGCATCGCGCTGATCCCCAGCGTGGTGGTGGACAACAGCCCGGAACCGGTACGCAACCGCATTTCAACGCTGGATCATATTTCCATGGTTGAACCGTTCGAACTGGGCGTTTGCGTGCAGAAAAAACGCCTCAACGAACCGCTGATCGAGGCGTTTTGGCAATTGCTATCATAAGTCTGCTGGATCGACCTGCTTCATCGCTTCCACCTGCATCAGCCAGTGGTAAAGCGGTTCAAGCTGGTGAAAAGCCTGCGTCAGCAGGGAAATCAGATCGGCGCTGAATAACTTTTCCACCTGGCTGTCGGTGACCATCACCGCAAAAGACTTGCGGTTGTACCAGGTGGCGATCTCGGGAGCCTGCTCTTTCACCAGCGGTCGTTTGTAGCTTTCGCCCACCAGTTCAAACGGCGCACGGCAGCACGCGGCCACCTCTAAAAACGGCTGCGGCCGCTGCCGCAGGGTGTGGCGGAACAGATCCATCGTCGGTTTATTGGCGCTGTAATACCCCAGCCCATAACGCAGCATGTCTGGCCCCAGTTCAAAGAAATACACCGGCGCATCTTTCCAGTCTTTGCTTGGCCGTTTGAAGGTCAGCCACATGCGGCTGCGATAACGCGATTTATCATGGGAGAAACGCGTGTCGCGATGAATACGCGACAGCGTTTTACCGATCACTGGCCGGGTTTCGAAGTACGGATCGATAGCCAGCATCGCCGGGCTGAGTGCCTCCACCAACGCGCGGAACGGCGTTAACAGCTCACGATCATACACATCGCGATTCGCTTCAAACCATTCTTTGTCGTTCTCAATCCGCACCTGCTGAAGAAAATTCAGCCCTTGCTGACTGAAACCGGTGAACTCATTAGCCATGCGCTGTCCTTGTCGCTGATTTCAGCCTTGCAGGAAGAAACGGAATGACGGGTTGTTGGTTTCATCGTGGCAATCATAACCCAGTGCCGTCAGATGCTGATCAAACTCCGGCTCGCTCTGCGACAGCTCAAAGCCCGCCAGCACGCGGCCAAAATCGGTGCCGTGGCTGCGGTAATGGAACAGGGAAATATTCCAGTGGGTCCCCAGCGTTTGCAAAAACTTGAGTAACGCACCGGGCGATTCTGGGAATTCGAAGCTGTACAGGCGTTCGCGCAAAGGTTTTGATGGTCGCCCACCGACCATATAACGCACATGCAGTTTCGCCATTTCATCATCAGACAGATCCACTACCTGATAACCACCGCTGTTCAGTTCGTTAATGATCTCTAACCGTTCAGCGCGGCCACGCGTTAAGCGCACACCGACGAAGATGCACGCATGATCGGCATCGGCGTAACGGTAGTTGAACTCGGTCACCGCACGGCCGCCCAGCAGTTGGCAGAACTTCAGGAAGCTGCCTTTCTGTTCCGGAATGGTCACCGCCAACAGCGCTTCACGCTGTTCACCCAGTTCGCAGCGCTCGGAAACATAGCGCAAACCATGGAAGTTCACGTTGGCACCGGAAAGGATGTGCGCCAAGCGCTCGCCCTGAATATTGTGCTGCTGCACGTATTTTTTCAGCCCAGCCAGCGCCAACGCGCCAGAAGGTTCGGCAATCGCCCGCACGTCTTCGAACAGATCTTTCACCGCCGCGCAGATCGCATCGCTGTCGACGGTGATCACATCGTCAAGATACTCGCTGCACAGGCGGAAGGTTTCGTCACCAATGCGTTTCACCGCCACGCCTTCGGCAAACAGCCCGACACGCGCCAGATCCACCGGATGACCCGCATCCAGCGCCGCACGCAGGCAGGCTGAATCCTCGGCTTCCACGCCAATCACTTTAATTTGCGGCATCAGTTGTTTGATCAGCACCGCCACGCCCGCCGCCAGCCCACCGCCGCCGACCGGAACAAAAACCCGATCCAGATGCGCGTCCTGCTGCAACAGTTCCATGGCCAACGTGCCCTGCCCGGCGATCACCATCGGGTGATCGAACGGCGGCACAAAGGTCATCCCCTGCTGCTGTGAAAGTGCGATTGCCTTGGCTTTAGCTTCATCGAAGTTGGCGCCGTGCAGCAGCACTTCGCCACCAAAGCTGCGCACCGCATCCACTTTGATGTCCGCGGTGGACACCGGCATCACGATCAGGGTTTTGATCCCCAACCGGTTACCGGAAAACGCCACGCCCTGCGCGTGATTGCCCGCCGAAGCGGTGATCACGCCGTGGGCTCTCTGCTCTTCATTCAGGCTGGCAATCATCGCGTAAGCCCCGCGCAGCTTGAAGCTGTGCACCGGCTGACGATCTTCGCGCTTCACCAGAATGGTATTGCCGAGGCGCGCAGAAATTTTGTCCATCGCCTGCAACGGGGTGACCTGAGCCACCTCGTAAACCGGCGAGCGGAGCACCGCTCGCAGATACTCCGCGCCACAGGGGGCACCGGATAAGGGAAGGGATTCCGCCATTTTTATCAGCCTCCCAGCTTGCTTTTATCACGTACCGCGCCTTTATCGGCGCTGGTAGCCAGCGTTGCGTAAGCGCGCAGCGCATAAGAAACCTGACGCACACGGGCTTTCGGCGTCCAGGCTGCGTCGCCGCGCGCCAGTTCCGCTTCACGACGGGCAGCCAGTTCGCTGTCCGACACATCCAAGGCAATACCACGCTGCGGAATATCGATAGCGATCATATCGCCGTCCTGCACCAGGCCAATCAGGCCGCCGCTGGCCGCTTCCGGTGAAGCATGACCAATCGACAGGCCAGACGTACCGCCGGAGAAACGACCATCGGTGATCAGCGCGCAGGCTTTGCCCAGGCCCATGGATTTCAGATACGTGGTCGGATAGAGCATTTCCTGCATGCCCGGCCCGCCTTTCGGCCCTTCGTAGCGGATCACCACGACGTCACCAGCCACCACTTTGCCACCGAGGATCGCATCTACCGCATCTTCCTGGCTCTCGAACACTTTGGCCGGGCCACGGAAGATCAGGCTGTCTTTATCCACGCCTGCGGTTTTAACGATACAGCCGTCTTCTGCCAGGTTGCCGTACAGCACCGCCAAACCACCGTCCTGGCTGTAAGCATGCTCACGCGTGCGGATACAGCCTTCCTGACGGTCGGTATCCAGCGAATCCCAGCGGCAATCCTGTGAGAATGCCTGCGTGGTGCGGATACCTGCTGGGCCTGCGGAATACATTTTTTTCACCGCTTCGTCTTTGGTCAGCATGACGTCGTAGGCTTCCAGCGTCTGCGGCAGGTTCAGCCCCAACACATTATCTACATCGCGGTTCAGCAGCCCGGCGCGATCCAACTCACCGAGGATGCCGATCACGCCACCCGCACGGTGTACGTCTTCCATATGGTATTTCTGCGTGCTCGGTGCCACTTTGCACAGGTGCGGCACTTTGCGCGACAGGCGATCGATATCCGCCATGGTGAAGTCGACTTCGCCTTCCTGTGCCGATGCCAGCAGGTGCAATACGGTGTTGGTGGAACCGCCCATGGCGATATCCAGCGTCATGGCGTTTTCGAACGCCGCCTTGTTGGCAATATTACGCGGCAGTGCGCTTTCGTCGTCTTGCTCGTAGTAACGCTTGGTCAGTTCAACAATGCGCTTACCAGCATTGAGGAACAGCTCTTTACGGTCGGCGTGGGTCGCCAGCAGCGAACCGTTCCCCGGCTGCGACAGGCCAAGCGCTTCGGTCAGGCAGTTCATTGAGTTGGCGGTGAACATGCCAGAACAGGAACCACAGGTCGGGCAGGCGGAGCGTTCAATCTGCTCGCTGTCGGCATCGCTGACGTTCGGGTTCGCACCCTGGATCATCGCATCAATCAGATCCAGCTTGATGATTTTGTCCGACAGCTTGGTTTTACCGGCTTCCATCGGGCCGCCAGAAACGAAGATCACCGGAATGTTGAGGCGCATTGCCGCCATCATCATCCCTGGGGTGATTTTGTCGCAGTTGGAGATACACACCATCGCATCGGCGCAGTGGGCATTCACCATGTATTCCACCGAGTCGGCGATCAGCTCGCGCGACGGCAGGGAATAGAGCATGCCGCCGTGACCCATGGCGATCCCATCATCCACGGCAATGGTGTTGAACTCTTTCGCCACACCGCCGGAGGCTTCGATCTGTTCGGCAACCAGTTTGCCCAAGTCGCGCAGATGCACATGGCCCGGGACGAACTGGGTAAAGGAGTTGACCACCGCAATAATCGGTTTGCCGAAATCGGCGTCGGTCATCCCGGTCGCGCGCCATAATGCGCGGGCACCCGCCATGTTGCGGCCGTGGGTGGTGGTAGCGGAACGGTACTTAGGCATGCTTTTTTTCACTCCAAATATATTCATTTTACCGGCGGCGAACGGGCCGCCCGTTTACTGATGTCGGTCGTTATTGATTCACCGGATCCAGCCAACCGTATTTATCTGCGGTTTTGCCGGTGAACAGGCCAAAGAACGCCTGCTGGATCTGTTTGGTGATGGGGCCACATTTGCCAATGCCGACCTGGATGCCGTCAACGCTGCGCACCGGGGTGATTTCCGCCGCCGTGCCAGACATAAACACTTCGTCCGCCAGATACAGTGACTCACGAGAAAGCACCTGCTCGCGCACTTCGAAGCCCATGTCTTTCGCCAGCTTGATGATGGCGTCACGAGTGATGCCCGGCAGCGCAGAAGAGGTGAACGGCGGAGTAAACAGCACGCCATCTTTCACTTCGAACAGGTTCTCACCGGCACCTTCAGAGATATAGCCGTGAACGTCCAGCGCGATGCCTTCCTGATAGCCGTGGCGGCGTGCTTCGCTACCCACCAGCAGGGAAGAAAGGTAGTTACCCCCCGCTTTGGCAGCGGTTGGAATGGTGTTAGGTGCCACACGGTGCCAGGAAGAAACCATCGCATCGATACCTTGGTCCAGCGCCTCTTCACCGAGATACGCGCCCCAAGGAAACGCGGCGATAATCACGTCAGTTTTATAGCCGGGTGGTGGGTTAACGCCCATCCCCACATCGCCGATAAACACCAGCGGACGAATATACGCGCTCACTAGCTTGTTTTTACGCAGCGTGGCACGGCAGGCTTCCATCAGTTCGTCGATGCTTTGCTCCACCGGCATACGGTAGATTTTGGCCGAATCATGCAGGCGCTGCATGTGTTCACGGTGGCGGAAAACTACCGGGCCCAGGTGGGAATCATAGCAACGTACGCCTTCAAATACCGAGGTGCCGTAATGCAGCGCATGCGACATCACGTGTACCTTGGCGTCAGCCCAGGGAACCATCTCACCATTGAACCAAATATAATCGGCTTTCTTTGTCATTGTTCCATTCCTTGTGGCGCAATCAGGCGCGTATTTGTTGTGATAGTTGTTGCTGAACCTCAACGCTGGACACATCCATCAGCTTACTTAACTGTGATGACAGTAAATCCACAGAGCGCTGGCTGGCAACGGTCAATTCAATACTAATATTGTCAGGATTGATACCCGCAGCCATATTCATGGCGCAAACCTGAAAGCCACGGTGGCGTACCACGCGCAATACGCGCTCCAACATTTCGGGGCGGAAGCGGGCCTGGATCGAGAGTTGATGCTGCATCATGATACTTTCTCCAACATAGTTTCGTTACCTGCGCCCGGCGGCACCAGCGGCCAGACGTTCTCGAGCTCATCAATGGAAACCTGTAGCAGATAAGGCCCTTCGCTGTTGAGCAAGGCATCGAGCGCGTCTGCGACCTGGTCTTTACGGGTAATACGCTGGCCGGGGATGCCGAAGGCGCTGGCCAACATCAGGAAATCGGGGTTATCGGAGAGGTTGGTTTCGCTGTAACGCCCATCAAAAAACAGTTGCTGCCACTGACGAACCATCCCTAAACGCTGGTTATCCACTAAAACGATTTTCAGCGGCAACTGCTTGCGTTTGATGGTGCCCAGTTCCTGCACGTTCATCATGAAAGAACCGTCGCCGGAGACGCAGATCACCATGTTCTCAGGGTGCGCCATCTGGGCACCCACCGCCGCAGGCACGCCAAAACCCATCGTTCCCAGGCCGCTGGAGGTGATGAAGTTCTCCGGGCGATCGAAGGTCATATGTTGCGCAGCCCACATCTGGTGCTGGCCCACGTCAGTGGTCACAATGGTATTGGCCGGTTTGCGCTCAGAGAGTTGCTTCAGTAACAGTGGTGCATAGATTGGCTGGCCGGGATGATCGTAGCGCCAGGCATGGATCTCTTTCAGCTCGGCCACCCGTTGCTGCCAAGCGCTGATGTTTACCGGCTGTTGCAGAGCTGGCAGCAAGGTTTTCAAATCACCGTGCAGGGCAACATGCACCTGACGCAGTTTGCTCATTTCCGCCGGATCGATATCCATGTGGATCACTTTGGCATACGGCGCAAAAGCGTTCAGCTTGCCGGTCACTCGGTCGTCAAAGCGGGCACCCACGGCGATCAGCAGGTCACACTCCTGTACCGCAAAGTTGGCCGCTTTGGTGCCGTGCATGCCCAGCATGCCGAGATAGTATGGATGGTCGGCATCGGGTGCGCCCAGCCCTTTTAGGGTAGCAACGGCAGGCATCTGGGTCACCGCGATAAACTCACGCAGTGCCGGTACCGCCTGCGCCATACCGACACCACCACCGATGTACAGCATTGGCCGCTGCGCCTGCGCCAGCAGCCGCGTGGCCTGCGCCAGTTCTGCAACCGGGTGTTCCAGTTCGGCTTCTACCGGCATCAGGTGAGGCGGTAAATCGCCCTGTGCCAACTGGATGTCTTTCGGGATATCGATCAGGACTGGCCCTGGGCGGCCGCTGGTGGCAATAGCAAAGGCTTCTGCCATGATGCCCGGCAGCGCTTCCAGTGATTCCACCAGAAAACTGTGTTTGGTACAGGCCAAGGACAGGCCCAGAACATCGACCTCCTGAAAAGCATCGGTGCCGATCAGCGCAGAGCCGACCTGACCGGTAATGGCCACCACTGGCACCGAATCCAGCAGCGCATCCGCCAGGCCGGTAATCAGGTTGGTGGCACCAGGGCCGGAAGTGGCAATACATACGCCGACTTTACCGCTGGAACGGGCATAACCGATGGCGGCTATCGCGGCACCCTGTTCATGGCGACACAGTAGGTGTTCTACCCCGCCGTCATACAATGCATCGTAAACCGGCATAATTGCGCCGCCCGGATAGCCGAATACCGTATCCACTCCCTGCGCACGCAACGCTTGAACTACCCACTGAGCACCATTCATGGTTATTTCTCCGCCTTACTGCGGGAAAGGCAGGGTTTTATTCCGTTGTTCATTCTCTGCTCCTCGTTTTGCTTTTCTCTTGGCATAAAAAAACCCCCGGACCTGACGGTGCGGGGGTTCTCTTGCGATTCCGGCTTGTTTTTTAAGCCTTTATTCGTTCAAGTGCAGCCCCGCACGGTGGGATAATAATCACCACCACGCTAATCACGACTAGGCTAATCACTTGGGTAAAGGCGTTCATAATCGGTTTGTTCACTGTGCTCGCGTCGAACTAATGCCTACAGAGTTACCATAGCAGCAGGTGGTATGACAACATTTTTTTGCGTTATTATTCATCGCGATCTGGTCATACCTCGAACAAACTACCGGTAATTCAAACGTTAACACGCTAACCCGATGCCTTGGCACTCAGCGCGCTCGTCACCCGTAACGAATTGCGAAAGAGCATTGCGGCAAGATGCGTACAGCTTCGCACGTTGATGTTCACCAACTGAAGTAAACAAATTTTAATTGCACAGCGTTGCGCAAATCAGCCATTCCCAACGCGCATCTCTTCCGCAGCTCCCGCATCATGTGACCTTCAGCAAGGAGAGCACTATGTCACTGGCGGTCGTTTATACCCGCGCCACTATCGGTGTTCAGGCACCGTCGGTCACCGTGGAAGTTCATATCAGCAATGGCTTACCCGGCCTGGCATTAGTCGGCCTGCCGGAAGCCACGGTAAAAGAGGCGCGCGATCGGGTGCGTAGCGCGCTGATCAACAATGGCTTCACCTTTCCGGCCAAGCGGATCACCGTCAACCTGGCCCCCGCCGATCTACCCAAAGAAGGCGGTCGTTACGATTTACCGATTGCACTGGCGATCCTCGCAGCTTCAGAGCAGCTTCCTGTCGACCAACTGATGCGCTATGAATTTCTCGGCGAATTGGCGCTTTCGGGCGCGCTACGAGCCGTCAACGGGGCGATCCCGGCAGCAATAGCGGCAACAGAAGCAGGCCGGGGGCTGATTCTGGCGACAGCCAACGGCAAAGAAACCGGCCTGCTGCCAGATAACAACACGCGGGTAGCGGAACACTTGTTGGAAGTGTGCGCCTTCCTGCAAGGAAAAGGAGAGCTACCGAACGCTGTCGCTCCACCCGCTGTGGAGGCTCCGACAGAAACCGCCGATCTGCAAGAGATCATCGGCCAAGAGCAGGCCAGGCGTGCATTGGAAATTGCCGCTGCCGGTGGTCATAACCTGTTATTGCTCGGCCCGCCGGGTACGGGCAAAACCATGCTGGCCAGTCGGCTCAATGGGTTACTGCCCCCGTTGAGCGATCAGGAAGCTCTGGAGAGCGTTGCGATTGCCAGCTTGCTGCATCACCCTGATGAAACGCTGCCGTGGCGACAGCGGCCGTTCCGCGCCCCCCATCACAGCGCTTCTATGGCGGCCCTGGTCGGCGGAGGTTCTCTACCCCGACCAGGGGAAATTTCTATGGCGCATAATGGCGTTCTGTTTCTTGATGAGTTGCCGGAATTCGAGCGGCGGGTATTGGATGCCCTGCGAGAACCGCTGGAGTCGGGCGAGATCGTGATTTCACGCGCCGCAGCCAAAGTGCGCTTTCCAGCACGAGTGCAGCTCATCGCGGCCATGAACCCCAGCCCGACCGGCCACTACCAAGGAGTGCATAACCGCACGCCGCCACAGCAGATCCTGCGCTATCTTGGGCGGCTCTCCGGCCCGTTTCTCGATCGTTTTGATCTGTCGATTGAAGTCCCGCTGTTACCGCCGGGAATGCTGGGCAAACAACGTAGCGTCGGTGAAAG
This sequence comes from Serratia sp. YWN4, assembly GCF_055790845.1. Taxonomy (NCBI): domain Bacteria; kingdom Pseudomonadati; phylum Pseudomonadota; class Gammaproteobacteria; order Enterobacterales; family Yersiniaceae; genus Serratia; species Serratia sp. YWN4. The sequence continues at coordinate 178,421 of NZ_CM147696.1, read as the reverse complement.
CAGCCAGCAGGTACGCCAGCGGGTGTTGCAAGCACGCGAACGGCAACTGACCAGGGCGGGCAAAGTGAATGCACTATTGAATAACCGCGAAGTGGATCGGGATTGCCACTTGCCAGCGGCAGAAGCGGATTTTCTGGAGGCGACATTGAGTAAGCTGGGGCTATCGGTGCGTGCCTGGCATCGCATCCTGAAAGTGGCGCGCACGTTGGCAGATTTAGCCGGGGAGAAGGATATCGATAAACGCCACCTGAGCGAAGCCCTCAGCTATCGCAGCATGGATCGGCTGTTACTGCAACTGCACCGCAGCCTGGAATAAAAGAATGGGGCCCAAAGGCCCCATGGTGATCAATCGTCGCTGTCGGTGTAATCTTCCACCGCATCAGCCTGCGGCTTGCCGCCTGACAGCGTATGGAATTTTTTCGGGCGGCGGGTGCGCGCCAGATACTTGGCCCATACTTTCTCTTGCTCGGTGGCAGCCTCACGCTCACCGCGGCACACTGCGACGAACTGTTGTTCTTCTTCAGTGGCTGGCTGACGTTTACCTGCATCCAACTCGTTGAACGCATACCCGAAACGCTCTAGCAATTGCGCTTCTTTAATGGTGAAATCGCCGTGACGGGAGAACCCGCGAGGATAGTGTTTATTATCAAAAAAACGATTGGTCGTGATGAAGCTATCCGCCATCTGACACGCTCCTAATTCTCTCATGGCCGTGCTGTTTATGGCGCGGAGTATTAGATAGGCTTGACATTGTGTAAAACAAAACATTTAAATCCTAACGACAAAAAAAATTGGAGAAAGGTGTGGATACCGAATTACTGAAAACCTTTTTGGAGGTCAGTAGAACGCGTCACTTTGGCCGGGCAGCGGAATCCCTGTACTTAACGCAGTCCGCGGTGAGTTTCCGTATCCGCCAGCTTGAAAATCAATTAGGTGCAAATTTATTCACCCGTCACCGTAATAATATCCGCCTGACGCCAGCTGGCGAGCGGCTGCTACCCTACGCTGAAAGCCTGATGAACACTTGGCAACTGGCAAAAAAGGAAGTCGTGCGATCGTTGCAGCACACCGAGCTTTCGATCGGCGCAACCGCGTCGTTGTGGGAGGCTTATCTGACCCCCTGGCTGCAATCGCTCTACCAACAGCGGGAAGCGTTGCAACTGGAGGCCAGAATCGCGTTACGCCATTCTCTGGTGAAACAGTTGCATGAGCGGCAACTCGATTTACTGATTACCACCGAGCCGCCAAAAATGGATGAGTTGGCGAGCCAACTGCTGGGTAACTTCTCGCTACGGCTATTTTCTTCCGCCTTGCGCGACAAGCTGGCACCAATGCCTTATATCAAGCTGGAATGGGGGGCTGACTTTCACCAACAGGAAAGCCGTATGCTGGACAGCGAAACCATGCCGGTACTGACCACCACCTCGGCACACTTGACGCGCCAACTGCTGGAAACCACCGGGGGTTGCGCTTTTCTGCCCAGTCAGTGGGAAAAAGAGTATCCACAGTTGGTTGTGGCGGCCGATACGCCAGCCATTATCCGCCCACTGTATGCCGTGTGGCTGCAAAACAGCGATCAGCAGCCGCTCATCCGCCAACTGCTGAAAATACCTTTAAATACCGCAGCCTAAAGCGCTATAACGGCTTCAGGCGTGGTTGACTAGGTTTCGCCCTTCTTGTCAGCAAAAACGCGCTCATCGCCTTCTGGAGGCCGATAAAACAGAACAGCAAGATGCCGATGACGATTTTGGTCCACCAAGAGCTTAAAGTACCGTCGAAAGTGATATAGCTCTGGATTAGCCCTTGAATTAACACACCAAACAGGGTTCCCAATATGGTGCCAACACCGCCAGTCAGCAGCGTGCCGCCGATGACTACCGCTGCAATGGCATCCAGTTCAACGCCGCTGGCCGCCAGCGCGTAGCCCGCCGAGGTATACAGCGAAAAGACAATGCCGGACAGCGCGGCCAACGTGCTGGAAAGCAGGTAAATCAATACCGTCGTGCGCTGCACCGGCACGCCCATCAATGCCGCAGAAACCGGGTTGCCGCCAATGGCATAAACGTTATGGCCAAAGCGCGTGCGGTGCGCCAGAATCATGCCGATTGCCACCACCAACAGCATCACCAACGCCAGCAAGGTAAGCCGCCCGCCACCCGGTAATTTCCAGGCATAGTTTGCCAGCGTGGCATACAGCGGGTGATTGATCGGTATCGACTCTTCCGAGACAATAAAACTCATGCCGCGCACGAAGAACATCCCCGCCAGAGTGATAATAAATGCCGGGAGCTTAAGCGCATCAATGATCCACCCCATCAAGGCACCAAATGAGGCTCCCATCAGCAGCGCAATCATAAAAGCATAACCGGGGGCAATACCGTAACTGCCTATCAGCTTCGCCAGTAGCACACCGGTAAAAGCGATCACTGAGCCTACAGATAGATCGATCCCGCCAGACAAGATCACAAAAGTCATTCCCACCGCGACAATACCGAGAAACGCGTTATCGGTCAGCAGGTCGCACCACACGCGCGTTGAGGCAAAACTAGGAAACTGGCTGAGACAAAAAGCGTAGCCAAGCAGGAAAACCGCGATCGTGATTAACAACGGCAAATTACGTTTCATCATGGTTTGCGTCTCCGCCATAGCCGATGTAATGAAACACTCGGGGATTGCACCATCAGCACCGCCAATACCACCATCGCCTTCAGCACCAGATTGAACTCAGGTTTATAGCCAGAAAGCAGAATGCCGGTATTCATTCCCTGAATAATCAAGGCTCCTACCACCGACAACAACAGGTTGAAACGCCCACCTAATAGCGATCCTCCGCCAATCACTACCGCCAGAATCGCATCTAACTCCAGCCACAGGCCAGCATTGTTGGCATCAGCGCCACGGATATCCGCCGTAACGATAATACCGGCCACCGCCGCGCACAGGCCGCAGATAACATACACCGCGATAACGACCCACTGCGTGCTGACACCCGCATTGCGCGCCGAGCGTAAATTGATACCTACCGCTTCGATAAACAGCCCCAGCGCCGTTTTGCGCGTTAACAACCAAATCAGCAACAGCATTACCGCAGCAATAATCACCGGCATCGGCAGATACATCAGCGTGCCACTGCCTAGTTGTGCCAGCCCTTCACGTTCGAAGGTGACAATCTGCCCCTCAGTAATCAGTTGGGCGATGCCACGCCCGGCCACCATCAGCATTAATGTGGCCACGATCGGTTGTATCTGTAACACTGCCACCAGAAAACCGTTCCACAGGCCGCACAGTGCCCCCACAATCAATGCCGCCCCCAGCACATAGGCCAGTGGATATCCTGCACTGGTCATCGTAGCAGCAGTCGCGCCCGCGATCGCCATGACTGCGCCAACGGACAAATCAATGCCACCGGTGGCAATCACCAACGTCATTCCTAGCGCCAATAATGCAACTGGGGCTCCGCGATTGAGAATATCGATAACGCTGCCAAATAGGCGACCATCCTGAATATGAATCGAGAAAAAATTCGGGGCGACCAGGCTGTCGATGATCAAAATGACCGCCAGCGCCCCCAACTGCGTTGCTCCAGCAGGCATAGCCCATCTGATCTTGCGCGGCTCACCGGTCATGGGAAAACTCCTGTGGCTCATCCTGCCCCCTGTTGCACTGCAATAGCCTGCATAATGGCGGGAACCGTAATGGCATCGTGATCGAGCTGCGCTACGTGCTTTCTGTCACGCAGCACAACAATGCGATCGGCGTATCCTGCCAGTTCTTCCAGTTCTGAGGAGATCACCAGCAGTGCCAGCCCTTCATCGCACAACCGTTCTATCAGGCGGATAATTTCCGCATGCGCCCCTACATCAATACCGCGCGTAGGTTCATCCAAAATAAGAAAACGAGGTTTGGTGGCCAACCAACGTGAAAGCAGCACCTTCTGCTGGTTACCGCCAGAAAGATACTGAATCTGCTGTTCCGGCCCTGGCGTACGGATACCCAGTAATTGAATAAAACTTTCGGCAATTCGGGTTTGCTCACGCAGGGGTAGCGGTTTGAGCCAACCACGCTGCGCTTGCAGGGCCAGAATGATGTTTTCTCTTACCGTTGCGGCACCGACAATCCCGTCGGTTTTACGATCCTCCGGGCAATAGCCAAATCCCAGGCTGGCAGCTTTACGTGGCGTGCGGATCGCTACCGTTTTACCTTCGACGGTTGCCTGGCCTTTGTCCGGTGCCTTGATACCAAATATCAACTGTGCGGTTTCGGTGCGGCCTGAGCCCAGTAAACCTGCCAGGCCGACAATTTCACCTGGGCGCAGCGCCAGATCGAACGGCTCAACCATGCCACGCCGGCCATAGCCGCTAAACGCCACCAACGGCGCAGCCTGTACCGCCTCATGCGCAGCGCGCTTCAGCAACGTTTCATCAAAACTGTGCCCCAGCATCATCTGCACCAGTTCAAGCCGGGGTAATTCAGCGGTAATGCGGGTTCCCACCAGTTTGCCGTTACGCAATACGGTAATACGATCGCTAATGCGATATACCTGCTCGAGGAAATGGGTGACAAAAATCATCCCCATTCCCTGCGATCGAAGCTGGCTCAGGATGTCCAGCAGCATGGTGACTTCTTTCGCATCCAGGCTGGCAGTGGGTTCATCCAGAATCAACACTTTAGCGGAAAGATCGACCGCCCTGGCAATGGCAACAATTTGCTGAATAGCGATCGAATAATTACCCAATGGCTGGCTGACATCCAACTCCAGGCCATAACCCTTGAGCAACTGCCGCGCATTACTCAGCATGGTTTTTTGATCAATCAGACCAAAACGGGTGGGTTCACGGCCAATAAACAGGTTAGCTGCGACCGAAATATTCGGCAGCAGGTTAACCTCCTGATAAACCGTGCCAATACCCAGCGCCTGCGCCTGAGCGGTACTTTGCGGCGCAATGGCTTTACCCTCCAAGCGAACCTCACCGGCGGAACGCGGGTAAACCCCGGTTAATGCTTTGATTAACGTCGACTTTCCTGCACCATTTTCACCCAGAAGCGCCACAACCTCGCCGCGCTGTAACGTAAAATCAACCTGATCCAGCGCTTTTACGCCCGGAAACTCAACGGATAAACCGTTTATTACTAGTAACGTTGTCTGAGGTGTGGCCATCATCTGTTCCGCCCGTTACCCATCAATAACCCATACTTTTCTTCATTTCGAATTCCTGCTTGGCGGTGTCAGGTTGCAGCAGTTTTGATTCGGTTTGGATGAATTTGGTTGGTTGGGTACCGTCTTTTTTCATCGCCAGGAGAGCATCAAACGCTGGGCCTGCCATGTTTGGCGTCAGTTCAACCGTAGCGTTGGCCTCGCCGTTCATCATGGCTTTGAAGATATCCGGTACACCGTCGATGGAAACAACCTTGATTTGTGAGCCTGGTTTAAGACCCGCTTCTTTAATAGCCTGAATAGCGCCAATCGCCATATCGTCATTATGGGCATAAACGGCGCAGATGTTTTTACCGTTCTGTTCAGCCTTAATAAAGCTTTCCATCACTTCTTTACCTTTGCTGCGGGTAAAATCACCGGATTGTGAACGAATTATTTTGACGTTATCGGCAGACACAATGCCATCAGCGAAACCTTTCTTGCGGTTGATCGCCACGCTGGATCCGACCGTACCCTGTAGTTCCACAACGTTACAAGGTTTGCCAGCCACTTCTTTTACTAGCCATTCCCCTGCTACCTTGCCCTCATGCACGCTATCTGAAGCAACAGCAGCGGTATACAGCGATGGATCGTTCACTTCGATCATGCGATCCAGCAAGAAGACCGGGATTTTGGCTTCCTTCGCTTCTTGCAGCACCGGGGTCCAGCCGGTAGCGACCACGGGTGCAATGAAAATGGCATCAACACCTTGTGCAATAAAAGATCTTACCGCTTTAATCTGGTTTTCCTGTTTCTGTTGCGCATCAGCGATCTTCAGCGTAATACCACGTTTCTCCGCTTCCTGTTTCGACACTTTGGTTTCTGCCGAACGCCACCCTGATTCAGAACCGATCTGAGAAAAGCCGACAACCAATGGTGCAGCCTGAGCCGCCCCCATCAACACACCGCTTACGGCGGCCGCTAACAGTAAACGCTTATACATGTTTTTCTCCTTGCTCTGCTCAGCATGCAACAAGCTCAGGCAGAGATGGCTGTTGGTATATTCGCTTTAGTGAGATGTGCCCAGAAAACTTTAGGGCTAATAAGATGTAGCTGAACTACAGATTGGAATGATGAGCGGTATCACACCCTAGTATTACAACCAATTTGTGCATGGATTCAGCTAAAAATGTCTAAAATGGGAACGGTTTCGGCAGGAGTATTAGGCAAGATGCTGCGGCAGTGAGATTGTGTGAGGAGAATTTAAAGCAAAAAAAACCCTTCACTTTCGCAAAGGGTTTCTAATATGGCAGGGGCGGAGAGACTCGAACTCGCGACACCCGGTTTTGGAGACCGGTGCTCTACCAACTGAGCTACGCCCCTAAATCGTGCTTAACATTATGCCTGCTAAAATTAGCAGGCATAATCTAAATAAGTGGCGGAACGGACGGGGCTCGAACCCGCGACCCCCTGCGTGACAGGCAGGTATTCTAACCAACTGAACTACCGCTCCACCGATTCTTTCATGCGGTATCTTTTGATACCGGCAAAATCACCGTGGCGATTTTGCTATTACCAGATGTCACTCTGATAACCTTTGTTTGATGCCTGGCAGTGTCCTACTCTCGCATGGGGAGACCCCACACTACCATCGGCGCTACGGCGTTTCACTTCTGAGTTCGGCATGGGGTCAGGTGGGACCACCGCGCTATTGCCGCCAGGCAAATTCTGTTTCATTCCAAGCCGTCACATGTCTTCACACGCAACCACCGGAACCAATCTAGGAACATCGCTGAAAATTAAAACTTCAATATTTCGTCTCTAAAAACACCTTCGGTGTTGTAAGGTTAAGCCTCACGGTTCATTAGTACTGGTTAGCTCAATGCATCGCTGCACTTACACACCCAGCCTATCAACGTCTTAGTCTTAAACGTTCCTTCAGGGGCCTTAAAGGCCCAGGGAAGACTCATCTCGAGGCTAGTTTCGCGCTTAGATGCTTTCAGCGCTTATCTGTTCCGCACTTAGCTACCGGGCAGTGCCATTGGCATGACAACCCGAACACCAGCGGTGCGTTCACTCCGGTCCTCTCGTACTAGGAGCAACCCCTCTCAATCTTCCAACGCCCACGGCAGATAGGGACCGAACTGTCTCACGACGTTCTAAACCCAGCTCGCGTACCACTTTAAATGGCGAACAGCCATACCCTTGGGACCTACTTCAGCCCCAGGATGTGATGAGCCGACATCGAGGTGCCAAACACCGCCGTCGATATGAACTCTTGGGCGGTATCAGCCTGTTATCCCCGGAGTACCTTTTATCCGTTGAGCGATGGCCCTTCCATTCAGAACCACCGGATCACTAAGACCTACTTTCGTACCTGCTCGAGCCGTCACTCTCGCAGTCAAGCTAGCTTATGCCTTTGCACTAACCTCACGATGTCCGACCGTGATTAGCTAACCTTCGTGCTCCTCCGTTACTCTTTGGGAGGAGACCGCCCCAGTCAAACTACCCACCAGACACTGTCCTCACCCCGGATCACGGGGCCGAGTTAGAACATCAAACATTAAAGGGTGGTATTTCAAGGTTGGCTCCATGCAGACTGGCGTCCACACTTCACTGCCTCCCACCTATCCTACACATCAAGGCTCAATGTTCAGTGTCAAGCTATAGTAAAGGTTCACGGGGTCTTTCCGTCTTGCCGCGGGTACACTGCATCTTCACAGCGAGTTCAATTTCACTGAGTCTCGGGTGGAGACAGCCTGGCCATCATTACGCCATTCGTGCAGGTCGGAACTTACCCGACAAGGAATTTCGCTACCTTAGGACCGTTATAGTTACGGCCGCCGTTTACTGGGGCTTCGATCAAGAGCTTCGCCTTGCGGCTAACCCCATCAATTAACCTTCCAGCACCGGGCAGGCGTCACACCGTATACGTCCACTTTCGTGTTTGCACAGTGCTGTGTTTTTATTAAACAGTTGCAGCCAGCTGGTATCTGCGACTGGCTTCAGCTCCATCCGCAAGGGACTTCACCTACGCGCCAGCGTGCCTTCTCCCGAAGTTACGGCACCATTTTGCCTAGTTCCTTCACCCGAGTTCTCTCAAGCGCCTGGGTATTCTCTACCTGACCACCTGTGTCGGTTTGGGGTACGATTCTGTGTTACCTGGAGCTTAGAGGCTTTTCCTGGAAGCTTGGCATCAACTGCTTCTGCACCGTAGTGCATCGTCATCACGCCTCAGGGTTGAATAAGAGAACGGATTTACCAATTCTCTCCCCCTACACGCTTAAACCGGGACAACCGTCGCCCGGCCAGCCTAGCCTTCTCCGTCCCCCCTTCGCAGTAACACCGAGTACGGGAATATTAACCCGTTTCCCATCGACTACGCCTTTCGGCCTCGCCTTAGGGGTCGACTCACCCTGCCCCGATTAACGTTGGACAGGAACCCTTGGTCTTCCGGCGAGCGGGTTTTTCACCCGCTTTATCGTTACTTATGTCAGCATTCGCACTTCTGATACCTCCAGCAGCCCTCACAGACCACCTTCAACGGCTTACAGAACGCTCCCCTACCCAACAACGCCTAAGCGTCGCTGCCGCAGCTTCGGTGCATGGTTTAGCCCCGTTACATCTTCCGCGCAGGCCGACTCGACCAGTGAGCTATTACGCTTTCTTTAAATGATGGCTGCTTCTAAGCCAACATCCTGGCTGTCTATGCCTTCCCACATCGTTTCCCACTTAACCATGACTTTGGGACCTTAGCTGGCGGTCTGGGTTGTTTCCCTCTTCACGACGGACGTTAGCACCCGCCGTGTGTCTCCCGTGATAACATTCTTCGGTATTCGGAGTTTGCATCGGGTTGGTAAGCCGGGATGGCCCCCTAGCCGAAACAGTGCTCTACCCCCGAAGATGAGTTCACGAGGCGCTACCTAAATAGCTTTCGGGGAGAACCAGCTATCTCCCGGTTTGATTGGCCTTTCACCCCCAGCCACAAGTCATCCGCTAATTTTTCAACATTAGTCGGTTCGGTCCTCCAGTTAGTGTTACCCAACCTTCAACCTGCCCATGGCTAGATCACCGGGTTTCGGGTCTATACCTTGCAACTAGACGCCCAGTTAAGACTCGGTTTCCCTACGGCTCCCCTATACGGTTAACCTTGCTACAAAATATAAGTCGCTGACCCATTATACAAAAGGTACGCAGTCACCCCATAAAAGAGGCTCCCACTGCTTGTACGTACACGGTTTCAGGTTCTGTTTCACTCCCCTCGCCGGGGTTCTTTTCGCCTTTCCCTCACGGTACTGGTTCACTATCGGTCAGTCAGGAGTATTTAGCCTTGGAGGATGGTCCCCCCATATTCAGACAGGATGTCACGTGTCCCGCCCTACTCATCGAACTCACAGAATGTGCATTTTAGTGTACGGGGCTATCACCCTTTGCTGCGCGACTTTCCAGACGCTTCCACTAACACACAAACTGATTCAGGTTCTGGGCTCTTCCCCGTTCGCTCGCCGCTACTGGGGGAATCTCGGTTGATTTCTTTTCCTCGGGGTACTTAGATGTTTCAGTTCCCCCGGTTCGCCTCATGCCACTATGTATTCATGACATGATAGTGCAACGGATTGCACTGGGTTTCCCCATTCGGGTATTGCCGGTTATAACGGTTCATATCACCTTACCGACACTTTTCGCAGATTAGCACGCCCTTCATCGCCTCTGACTGCCTAGGCATCCACCGTGTACGCTTAGTCACTTAACCTCACAACCCGAAGGTGTTTCCTGTAAACAGAAGACAAATTCGTGCTGTAAATCATTGAGAGACTCTCTGACAGGGTACTTCTTACCCCAATAGGTCTACGGAGGGATAAGTTTCTGCTGTCAGGTTTCAATTTTCAGCTTGTTCCAGATTGTTAAAGAGCAATATCGTAAACACGACTCGTGAGAGTCATCTTTACGATTTTTTCGGTTTAAATAACCAGTGATAATGTCTTTCACGCATTATCGGATGGCGTCCCCAAGGGGATTCGAACCCCTGTTACAGCCGTGAAAGGGCAGTGTCCTAGGCCTCTAGACGATGGGGACACAAAAATTGCCAGCAACGCATGCGTTGCTATTTTTGTGTAAAGGTGAGATTTTTCCAGAAAAATCGAACGCCCTTGTTGTTTGTTACTGCACTCGACAGCCGCAAACGCCTCAGCACTCAGGAATCATCGCCAACCTTTATCAACAGGTAGCGCTTTTGCTCGTTACTTTCTATCAGACAATCTGTTGTGAACACTCACTCAATCAATATCATTCGGTAAGGAGGTGATCCAACCGCAGGTTCCCCTACGGTTACCTTGTTACGACTTCACCCCAGTCATGAATCACAAAGTGGTAAGCGCCCTCCCGAAGGTTAAGCTACCTACTTCTTTTGCAACCCACTCCCATGGTGTGACGGGCGGTGTGTACAAGGCCCGGGAACGTATTCACCGTAGCATTCTGATCTACGATTACTAGCGATTCCGACTTCATGGAGTCGAGTTGCAGACTCCAATCCGGACTACGACATACTTTATGAGGTCCGCTGGCTCTCGCGAGTTTGCTTCTCTTTGTATATGCCATTGTAGCACGTGTGTAGCCCTACTCGTAAGGGCCATGATGACTTGACGTCATCCCCACCTTCCTCCGGTTTATCACCGGCAGTCTCCTTTGAGTTCCCACCATTACGTGCTGGCAACAAAGGATAAGGGTTGCGCTCGTTGCGGGACTTAACCCAACATTTCACAACACGAGCTGACGACAGCCATGCAGCACCTGTCTCACGGTTCCCGAAGGCACTCAGGCATCTCTGCCAAATTCCGTGGATGTCAAGAGTAGGTAAGGTTCTTCGCGTTGCATCGAATTAAACCACATGCTCCACCGCTTGTGCGGGCCCCCGTCAATTCATTTGAGTTTTAACCTTGCGGCCGTACTCCCCAGGCGGTCGACTTAACGCGTTAGCTCCGGAAGCCACGCCTCAAGGGCACAACCTCCAAGTCGACATCGTTTACAGCGTGGACTACCAGGGTATCTAATCCTGTTTGCTCCCCACGCTTTCGCACCTGAGCGTCAGTCTTTGTCCAGGGGGCCGCCTTCGCCACCGGTATTCCTCCAGATCTCTACGCATTTCACCGCTACACCTGGAATTCTACCCCCCTCTACAAGACTCTAGCTTGCCAGTTTCAAATGCAGTTCCCACGTTAAGCGCGGGGATTTCACATCTGACTTAACAAACCGCCTGCGTGCGCTTTACGCCCAGTAATTCCGATTAACGCTTGCACCCTCCGTATTACCGCGGCTGCTGGCACGGAGTTAGCCGGTGCTTCTTCTGCGAGTAACGTCAATGCATGGCGCTATTAACACCACACCCTTCCTCCTCGCTGAAAGTGCTTTACAACCCGAAGGCCTTCTTCACACACGCGGCATGGCTGCATCAGGCTTGCGCCCATTGTGCAATATTCCCCACTGCTGCCTCCCGTAGGAGTCTGGACCGTGTCTCAGTTCCAGTGTGGCTGGTCATCCTCTCAGACCAGCTAGGGATCGTCGCCTAGGTGAGCCATTACCCCACCTACTAGCTAATCCCATCTGGGCACATCCGATGGTGTGAGGCCCGAAGGTCCCCCACTTTGGTCCGAAGACGTTATGCGGTATTAGCTACCGTTTCCAGTAGTTATCCCCCTCCATCGGGCAGTTTCCCAGACATTACTCACCCGTCCGCCGCTCGTCACCCAGGAGCAAGCTCCCTGTGCTACCGCTCGACTTGCATGTGTTAGGCCTGCCGCCAGCGTTCAATCTGAGCCATGATCAAACTCTTCAATTAAAAGTTCGATTTGCTTTAACAAGTAAAGCGATGCTCAAAGATTACTTTCTGCAAATAGACATTTGAACCGAAGTTCAACTGTTTACTGCTTTGGTCACTCTTCAAGACTTGATATTTTTTTGCTGCCGAAGCAGCTGGATATCGTCTTGTGAGTGCCCACACAGATTGTCTGATAAATTGTTAAAGAGCGTTGGTTACCGGCATGTTTCTCGGTAACGCGGGAGGCAGATAATACGCTTTCCCGCTGAAGAGTCAACCTTTTTTCTCTGCCGAGATGCGGTGTTTTCACCGGGTTGATACTTCCTGGCTGGGCGACCTTATCAGTCGTTGTTCCCGGTCAGTGGAGGCGCATTATAGGGAGTTCTCAGAGCGCCGCAACCCCTAAATTCACTTTTTCTGCCGACCGTTGAATGTTTAATCAAAATGTATTTAAAGTGGCAGTTTTTTCAACGATTTGAAGCCGTAACCCTGTAAAACGGGCAATAAAGCGTCAGTATCTTCATTCAATGCCATGCAATAGGCCAGATTCTCTTCCTGGGTTGAGACCAAGCCTTCTTGCGCCGAGATAAGCCAAGCGGCCCGACGGGCGATGGCCGCACCGGAATCCACCAGTCGCGTCCCCTCTGGCAGGACCTGCATCAGTTCTTCAGATAAAAGAGGGAAATGGGTACACCCCAGCACCACCGTATCCGGTGGCTCGCGCATACTCAACCACGGCTGCAGGATTTTCTTCAGCGTCGCCAGTGGCACTTCTTCACCATGCAGTTTGGCCTCTGCCAACTCCACCAGCTCCGAAGAACCCAGCAGTTCGATTTTACAATCGGTCGCGAAACGAGAAATCAGCTCATGAGTATAAGAACGCTGAACCGTACCGCGTGTCGCCAGCAAGCCAACGATGCCATTCGCCGTCAGTTTAGCCGCAGGCTTGATCGCTGGCACCACACCAACCACCGGGAAAGTAAAGCGTTCACGCAAAGCAGGCAAGCAGGCGATACTGGCGGTATTACAGGCGATGATGACAATCGCCAGAGGATGGCGCTGCTGAACGGCAGTGACGATCTCCAGCACACGTTCCACGATGAACTCTTCGGATTTCTCACCATAGGGAAATGCCACGTTATCGAAGGCATAAATATAGTGGAGATCCGGCAACAGTTGCCGAACCTCCTGATACACCGATAACCCGCCGACGCCGGAATCAAATATCAGCACCGTCGGGCGTGGTGTCACGGTGCTTTTAGAAGATATAGCTTCCAGTGAGGTAATATTCTCTTCCTGGAGTAACGTAGCCATAAGCCGTCTCGTAATCTTTATCAAACAGGTTGGCAATTCTACCACGAACTGTCAGATGAGATGTGACCGGATACGAAACTGCGAGATCCCACAGGCTGACACCGCCCAGTTGGACACGCTGCTCTGGGTAGGTGCTGTAATCAGTGTCATAGCGCTCCCCAAGATACTGATAAGTGACTGCCCAGTCGAAATCCTTGAGTTGCCAGTCCAGTTCGTACTTGACCTGTTGTTTGGAACGACGAACCAACACCTCATTCGTCTTGGCATTGCGCGGATCAACATAGTCATAGCTGATCTGATGGGTGAATAGCCCGGTATCAAAGGAGGCCGTGGCTTCGATACCTTTAATCGTAGCCTGATCCACATTGTAATAAGCAGGAGCGGAACTGCTGGACGAATAACCAATCAGGTTATCAATATCGTTACGATACCCCGTCACACGCCAGGTCACCGGGCCAGTCAGCCCTTCAAAGCCCCCTTCCCACTGCTGGCTCTCTTCCGGCTTCAAATTCGCGTTACCACCAAAGTCGCCATATTGCTGCCCGAGAGTCGGCGCTTTAAACGCAGTGCCGTAAGATGCAATCGCACGATAGCCTTCAACAAACTCCCAAGCGGCGCTGGTTTGCCAGGTATTGTGCCAACCAAATTGTGAGTTATCGTCACCACGCACCGCTCCTTCCAGGGTAATAGCGTCAAACTGCTGTTGTGCAGTCAGATACAGCCCGGTATTGCGCTGGCTTTTGCTGTCGGTGATATAAGCGGTGCCTGGTTCGAGCTTCTGCTCCTGCCAATCAACGCCGGTGCTGACACTACCTTGAGCCACCTGGAAGTTATTTCCCCACTGCACATTATATTGTGTGGCGTCATCCAGGGTCGATGAGGCGGAATAGCGACCATATTTCGGGTCATAATTATAGTCTTTGCTGTGGCTGTAACTGGCCGTTAACTGCGTGGCATAAATCCCCTCGCGATAGCGCAGGCCGCTGTCCCACGACTGACTATAGAGCTGGCGAGTATCGGGCAAAGCATCAGGATGCAGGGGATCTTGATAGTTATAGCTACCATCATAGGCCGTGCGGTTGTCATAGCCATAACCACGCACAAATCCGCCCAACTGCTCGGTAAACTGGTGTTGCAGTTCGCCATACAGCGATTTGCTCATAAAGCCGTCACGATCGGGCTGTGCCGGATTGCCAAAGCTGTCCGGCAAGTTGGCCACTACGTCAAACCCTCTGGTATAGGTATAATTGCCAGCCAAGGTAGCGACGGTATTTTGCCCCAGTTGCTGTTGCGTAGCACCGTCGTACTCCTGATAGCCATTCGAGCCGACACCGGCAGAAAGTGAGGAACCCGCCTTCTCACGAGTAGTAATGATGTTGATCACCCCACCAATGGCGTCGGAACCGTAGACGGCAGAGCGAGCACCGCGGATAAATTCGACTTTTTGCACCAGCGAAATCGGGATCTGGCTCAGATCAGAGGAACCCGTGATACCGGCCTGATTCAGGCGGATACCGTCAATCAGCAACAACACATGTCGGGATTCGGTACCGCGTATAAAGACGGCGGAACTCTGCCCCAGGCCGCCACTTTGTGCGATATCCACCCCCGGCAATCGGCGCATTACGTCGACTACGCTCTTGGCCTGCCAGCGATCGATATCATTGCGGGTGACGACCGAGGTCGGGGCCAGCACGGAAGAAACTGGCTGCGGGAAACGATTGGCACTCACCACCAGGGTGTCGCTATTATGGGTTGTGGTGTTGTCTTGCGCCCAGCCAGAAACTGCCGTCACGGAGGAAACCACCGCCAGCAGTGTATTTTTTATCATTGTCATAAAGAAAAGCATCCAAACTTAATTGGCGGATGCCGCAGGATCACAGCCGATAATTCGCGACGGCCATGGATTTTGCGACGTACACCGGCAGGTTTTCGGGCTTGGGATTTGCAGATTGCCGTGGGCAACCGGCACCGGGCGATGACTTCCCATCCAGCAGTGGACAGTGTCTGCGTAAAAACGCTATCGCCGTGACTTCCCCATACCGCTGCGCGTCAGCTCCAGATTTGCACTGGATTCCCTTTTCACTCGCTGCTTGAGGCCGGATGAACATGCTACGATCAATGAAAATAGATGTCTAGACAGCCAATAAGGTCGCGAACCTAACAAAACTGGACTTCACGGCTTGATTCCCTACAATCCACGCTGATCCAATTTGCCTGACGAGAAGAGCCATGACGCCCGAGATTTTGCCCACTGAACGCTATGACGACCAACTGGCGGAGAAAACTGCCCGTCTGAAAACGATGATGTCACCGTTCAGGGCACCTGAGCCGGAAGTGTTCCGCTCACCCGTCAGCCACTACCGTATGCGTGCGGAATTTCGTATCTGGCATGATGAAGACGAGATGTACCACATCATGTTCGATCAGCAGACCAAACAGCGCATCCGCGTCAACAGCTTCCCAGCCGCCAGCGAACTGATTAACCGGCTGATGCACGCGCTGATCGCCGCCATCAAACCCAACCCGGTGCTGCGCCATAAACTGTTCCAGATTGATTACCTGTCCACGCAGAGCGGCAAAATCATTGCCTCACTGCTGTATCACCGCAAGCTGGATGAACAATGGCAGCAGGATGCGGCGGCACTGCGCGATGCGCTACGCGCACAGGGCTTTGATGTGCAGCTGATTGGCCGTGCGTCGAAGATGAAAATCATGCTGGATCAGGATTATGTCGACGAAGTATTGCCGGTCGCCGGTCGCGACATGATTTATCGCCAGGTAGAAAACAGTTTTACCCAACCCAATGCCGCGATGAACGTGCAGATGCTGGAATGGGCGCTGGACGTTACGCAGGGTTCGCAGGGCGATCTGCTGGAGCTGTATTGCGGTAACGGCAACTTCTCACTGGCGCTGGCGCGCAACTTCGAACGCGTGCTGGCCACCGAAATCGCCAAGCCTTCCGTTGCCGCAGCTCAGTACAACATTGCGGCCAATCAGATCGACAACGTGCAGATCATCCGCATGGCAGCAGAGGATTTCACTCAGGCGATGAACGGCGTACGTGAATTCAACCGGCTGAAAGGGATTGATTTAGCGAGTTATAATTGCGAGACGATTTTTGTCGATCCACCACGCAGCGGGCTGGATGACGATACTCTGAAGATGGTGCAGGCCTATCCACGCATTCTGTACATTTCCTGCAACCCGGAAACGCTGTGCACCAACCTGGAAACACTGCAGGCAACCCACAACATCAGCCGTCTGGCGCTGTTCGATCAGTTCCCTTACACCCACCATATGGAATGCGGTGTGTTGCTGGAACGCCGCTGATAGATTATCAGGCGGGCTCGATGCCCGCCATTTCATTGAAAATAAAGCTTATTGCGCGGCAGAATCACGTCTCTTCAATTGGAATCCAATCCAGAATACCAGTGCAACACAGACAATGGATGGCAGGAAGTTAGAGCCAATCTGCGGGTATTCCACTCGGACGATCGCACTGTACCCCAGGATACCCAGCAGGAAACAGGCGGCGGCCAGCTTCGGCATCCCCTCCGGCATGGGTCGGCTCAGGTAACGTTGATGCAGGCAATACACCGCCAGCACCAAAGCAATCAACGGGAAGATCGAAAACGGCACCACCGAGCTGAACAGCGCGGCAAAAGAGCCGTTAATCGACAGACCGGCAATCAACGCCAGCAGTAAAGTACCATTCTCACGACAGGATTTTTCCATTATTTTCACCTTGTTATACGCGGGATACAGATGCTTTTTCTTGCTCGCGACGATACCAGTAATAAGCCCCTTTGGAAATCATCCGCAATTGCAACACTAACCGCTCCTCGAGCTTCCGCCGCTGTTCGATATCCACATCCAGCGCTTCCGCACCGGCACTGAACACAATGGTCACCATCGCTTCCGCCTGCGCTTCGGTAAAGCTGCGCGGCATATGGTTTTCCAGCTCGAGGTAATCCGCCAGTTCGGCGATAAAATGTTGGATTTCACGCGCTACCGCCGCGCGAAACGCTGCGGAAGTCCCGGAGCGCTCACGCAGCAGCAGCCGGAATGCATTGGGATTGTTACCGATAAATTCCATAAAGGTGGATACCGACGTGCGGATCACGCTGCCGCCTTTGGCAATGCGTTGACGTGCCTGGCGCATCAGTTGGCGCAGCATCAGGCCGCTTTCGTCGACCATGGTGAGCCCCAGTTCATCTACGTCGCGGAAGTGGCGATAGAACGAGGTCGGCGCAATACCGGCCTCCCGCGAGACTTCGCGCAGGCTCAGGCTGGCAAAACTGCGTTCGGCACTGAGCTGGCTGAAAGCCGCTTCAATGAGAGAACGGCGCGTCCGTTCTTTTTGTTGTGCTCTGACGCCTATGTGCATATTCAGATAAATTCCATCCACTCAGTCTAACGTCGTAGAGCTGGCAATATAGCAAATTTATTGCAACGGCATTTATACAAACGCGCTCTGTGCGGTGCCAACAGCGCTTTATAGGGAGCTGCTTAGGAAACGGTAAATATCCCACACCAACGCGTTTTTTGTAGCAAGAGTGATGTTATACCTGATTTACCCTTCTGATTCGTCAAAATACCCCGTTACGCGTGCAGACAGTTTTCCTGGTGCTCCTACCTACGTTCACTGTCACCAATCATGCTCAGAAGTTAGGGGCAAAAAAATCCGCCCCTCCCGATTACTGTAATGCCTTTAAAATTTGCATCGCGGCTTTTACCCGCTCGGTATTCGGATAGTTTTTATTCGCCAGCATAACGATCCCTACCTGCTTTTCAGGGATAAAAGCGACATAGGCACCAAACCCGCCGGTTGCTCCCGTCTTGTGAACCCATGATGCATCCACACGAGGATGTGATTGCGCATCCAACACCTGCTGCGGCCCGATCGCGATCGGGTTATCGGCACCCCTCACTGCCATTGCGGCCTGAGCTGGCCAGTTAAGCATCTCCCAACCCAGCCCCTGATATAAGGCCTCGGTGCGATAAAAACGCGTTTGCGCCAGATCCAACGCTTGCTGTAACGTGTTATCTGCGACCTGTTGCGGGTCCATATTCGCCTGCATCCAGCGCGACATATCTTTTATGGAGGACTTCACGCCATAGGATTCTGCATCTAGCATGCCCGGTGATACACGTACGGGTTTGCCATCGCGATAGCCCCAGGCGTAAGAATTTTTGACCGCATCCGGTACAGTAATAAAGGTGTGATTGAGCTTAAGCGGCGTGAACACGCGTTGTTGCATGGCTTGCTCAAAGGAAAGCCCGCTGGGTTTTGCCGCTAAAACCCCAAAAAGACCGATACTGCTGTTCGCATACTGACGCGTTTTTCCCGGTGACCACTGTGGTTGCCACTGTTGATAGAGGTTTACCAGCCCATTCTCGTCAGTGACTGCGTCCGGAACCTGCAACGGCAAGCCACCTGCGCTGTAAGTCGCCAATTGCAGCAGAGTGACGTCGCGCCACTGCGGCGTGTTAAGTGCCGGCCAGTATTGGCTGGCCGGATCGCTAAGCGCAATCTCGCCTTTTATCACGGCGACGCCACCCAGTACCCCGGTGAAGGTTTTGCTCACAGAGCCCAGTTCAAAGAGGGTGTCTTCTGTCACCGGACGATGCTGTGCTTCATCAGCCATACCCCAGGTAAAGTAGTAAGGCTGGCCTTTAACGATCACCGCCACCGCCATGCCGGGGATACCTTGCTGCTGCATCAGCGGTTTTATTGCCTTACTCACGGTAGTTTCCACATCAGGAGTGGCTGCAATACTCATAGAGCATACCGATGCCAATGCCGTCGCTATCAACGTTCGAGAAATTAATTTCACTGTGTTTAACCTTCCGGGTTGTTGTTTCGCGTGCAGTTTGCCCAGTTTGACAGGCAGCAACAAACTGTTAATTTTAGCGTCTGACAAAAGAAAATCTTACAGGTGAAATCGTGGTTCGCCCTTACATTCCGCTCAATGCGCTCAGATCTTTCGAAGCAGCTGCGCGTCATCTAAGCTTTACTAATGCTGCGATTGAACTGCATGTCACCCATGCGGCAGTCAGCCAGCAGGTGAAATCACTAGAACAGCTACTGGGTTGCCAACTGTTTGTGCGTGTTTCGCGCGGACTGATGTTAACCACCGAAGGCGAAAGTCTGTTGCCGGTGTTAAATGACTCTTTCGATCGTATTGCCAATACCCTGGATCGCTTCTCTGCCGGGCAAGTGCGCGAAAAACTCAAAGTGGGTGTGGTGGGAAGCTTTGCTGTAGGTTTGCTGTTACCGCGTTTGGACGATTTCAACCGCCATCATCCGCATATTGAACTGCAACTCTCCACCCACAATAATCGCGTTGATCCGGCCGCCGAAGGCCACGATTACACCATTCGCTTCGGTAGCGGTGCCTGGCACGGCACAGAGGCACGGTTTATTTGCGATGCCCCACTGTCTCCGCTGTGCACTCCAGCGATTGCCCAGCAGTTACAGCAACCTGCTGACGTGCATAAATTTACGCTGCTACGTTCTTTTCGCCGTGATGAGTGGAGTCACTGGTTGCAGAGCATTAACGAACATCCGCCTTCGCCCGCGCACCCGGTGATGATATTCGACTCTTCCTTGACCATGATCGAAGCCGCGCTTTTGGGGACGGGTATCGCGCTCGCTCCCTGTAAGATTTTCAATCACCTGCTGCAAACGGAGAGACTTGTGCGCCCTTTTCCCGCTGCAATCAACCTTGGAGGCTACTGGCTAACGCGGTTGCAATCGCGAGCCGAAAGCGCCGCCATGATGGCGTTTTCCGGCTGGCTCAGCGCACAGTTTAGGGTGGGATAACGTGATTTCGCAGGCAACGGGTTTTTAAGCCTGCTGCCACAATAATCTTAAACTGGGGTCTGGAAAATACCGGTCATAACGCGCAGTTGATAGCCGCCGGTACAAGAAACTGTCTTGAAAAGGCTACTGGTCATTGGGCACACAGCGCTATGATGTTAAGATACCGTTGTAATCTTGTATAAGAACAGGTCTCTCCTACATGCAACAGCACTATCAATTTGACGCCATTGTTATTGGCTCGGGCCCTGGTGGTGAAGGCGCCGCTATGGGGCTGGTGAAACAAGGTGCCCGCGTGGCCGTGATTGAACGGTACAACAACGTGGGCGGCGGCTGCACTCACTGGGGCACTATCCCCTCAAAAGCCCTCCGCCACGCGGTCAGCCGCATCATCGAATTCAACCAGAACCCGCTTTACAATAACTCCCGCACCCTCAGTGCCACTTTCCCTGACATTTTACGCCACGCCGACAGCGTTATTAACCAGCAAACTCGCATGCGCCAAGGGTTTTATGAGCGCAACCAGTGCAAGCTGTTTGCCGGTGATGCCCGCTTTATCGACGCCAATACCGTCAGCGTTCGCTATAAAGACGGCACTCAGGACACCATTCGCGCCGACAATATCGTGATCGCCTGCGGTTCACGCCCTTACCATCCGGCCAGCGTTGATTTTAAACATCCACGCATTTACGACAGCGATTCCATTCTCGAGCTGAACCACGAACCACGCCACGTGATTATCTACGGTGCTGGGGTGATTGGCTGCGAATATGCGTCGATCTTCCGCGGTTTAAACGTAAAAGTGGATTTAATCAACACGCGCGATCGTCTGCTGGCGTTTCTCGATCAGGAAATGTCGGATTCGCTGTCTTATCACTTCTGGAATAACGGCGTGGTGATTCGCCACAACGAAGAGTTCGAGAAGATCGAAGGCACGGAAGATGGCGTGATTGTGCACTTGAAGTCGGGCAAAAAAGTGAAGGCCGACTGCCTGCTGTACGCCAACGGCCGCACCGGCAATACCGATTCGCTGGGGCTGGAGAATGTCGGCCTGGAGTCTGACAGCCGTGGCCTGCTGAAGGTCAACAGCATGTATCAGACGGCGGTGGCCCATATTTACGCCGTGGGTGACGTGATTGGCTATCCGAGCCTGGCTTCGGCCGCCTACGATCAAGGCCGCATCGCCGCGCAGGCGATTTCCTCCGGTGCCGCCAGCGGGCACCTGATCGAAGATATCCCAACCGGCATTTACACCATTCCGGAAATCAGCTCCGTCGGTAAAACCGAGCAGGAGTTGACCGCCATGAAGGTGCCGTATGAGGTAGGCCGCGCCCAGTTCAAACATTTGGCTCGGGCGCAAATCGCCGGGATGAGCGTCGGCAGCCTGAAGATCCTGTTCCACCGCGACACTCTGCAGATCCTGGGGATCCACTGCTTCGGTGAGCGTGCGGCAGAGATCATTCACATCGGCCAGGCGATCATGGAACAGAAAGGTGAAGGTAATACTATCGAGTATTTCGTTAATACCACCTTCAACTATCCGACCATGGCCGAAGCTTATCGTGTTGCCGCGCTGAACGGTTTAAACCGCCTGTTTTAAGGCTGCGCCGAGGTAATTCTGCATGTGTTCGCGGATCGCTTCGGCTAACTGCTCATAACGGCCACGCAGCGGGGAACCGGGGCGATACACCAACGCAATGGTGCGCTTCGGTTCCGGCTTGTAACAATCCAGATAGCAAACGCCATCGCGCTCGCGCTCATTGGGCACCGCCAGCGCTGGCAACAGCGTAATTCCGCTGCCCGCCGCTACCATATTGCGCAGCGTTTCCAAACTGGTGGCGCGGAAGTGGGTATCTTCATCCGCACCGGCCTGGAAGCAGAAACCCAACGCCTGATCGCGCAGGCAGTGGCCATCTTCCAGCATCAGCAGTTTTTCCCCGGCTAAATCCGGCATCGCCACGCGCTCACGCCGCGCCCAAGGGTGATCGGAATACACCGCCAGTTTCATCGACTCGTCAAATAACGGCACTTCGATGAAGGCTTCGGTTTCTTTCACCAACGCCAGAATCGCGCAGTCCAGCTTGCCGCTGTCGAGCTGTGCCAGCAGTTGATGGGTTTGCGCTTCATGCAGGTACATTTCCAGCTTGGGAAAGGTTTTATGCAGCGTTGGGATAATCTGCGGCAGCAGATAAGGCCCCACGGTGGGGATCAGGCCGATATGCAGCGGCCCGGACATGGCTTCACCCTGCTGGCTGGCCATTTCTCTCAGAACCTTGACTTCGCGCAGCACGGTACGCGCCTGCTCCACCAGCAATAAGCCCGCCTGAGTGAATAACACTTTACGGCTGGTGCGTTCGAGCAGCATCACACCGAGTTCATCTTCCAGCTTGCGGATCTGCCCGCTCAACGTGGGCTGGCTGACGTGGCATGAATCGGCAGCACGCCGGAAATGGCGGTGCTCAGCCAAAGCAACCAGGTACTCTAAATCACGAATATTCATTATTTACCTCCTAGCCATGATAGCTCATGGCGATAGATAAGATAGCAATGAGTGATTAGAACTATCAAGCACAAGCATGAATAATGTCCCCCAACGAAGCGATACCGCGTGAAAAGCAAAAAAAATTATTTTCTAATTAAGGGGTTAATCCATGTTTACCAGTCAAGAAGGCAAAAAAGTCCCTCAGGTTACTTTCCACACCCGCCAAGGCGACCAATGGATTGATATCACCACTGATGACCTGTTTAAAGACAAAACCGTGATCCTGTTTTCTCTGCCAGGCGCATTCACCCCAACCTGCTCCTCCAGCCATCTGCCGCGCTATAACGAGCTGTCCGGCGTGTTCAAGCAGCACGGCGTTGACAGCATTCTGTGCGTTTCGGTCAACGATACCTTCGTGATGAACGCTTGGAAGGCAGACCAGCACGCAGAAAACATTACCTTTGTGCCAGACGGCAACGGCGAATTCACCAAAGGGATGAACATGCTGGTTGAGAAAGCCGATCTGGGCTTTGGCCCACGTTCATGGCGTTACTCCATGCTGGTGCGCAATGGAGTAGTGGAAAAAATGTTCGTCGAACCCAACAAGCCAGGCGACCCGTTTGAGGTCTCTGACGCTGACACCCTGCTGAAATACCTGGCTCCAGAGTTCAAAGTGCAGGAATCCGTTTCCCTGTTTACCAAGCCGGGCTGTCCATTCTGCGCCAAAGCCAAGCAAATGCTGCAAGAACGCGGTATGCAGTACGAAGAGATCGTCTTGGGCCAAGATGCCACCACCGTCAGCCTGCGCGCTGTTAGCGGCCGCGCAACCGTGCCACAGGTATTTATCGGCGGTCGCCATATCGGTGGCAGCGACGATCTGGAAGCTTTCCTGTCAGCCTAATAAGAAAAAATACCCGACGGGTTTCATTCGATACTCAACAATGTGCCGTTTGAAAAACACGTGAACTTTTGGCGGGCACTGGCTCGCCCTTTTTTATACCAGATGACTTTGAAAAATCAGGGTATTCAGGAGTGGATATGAAACAGTTGAATGTTGATGTGGCAGTGATCGGCGGTGGCACAGCCGGATTGGGTGCCTATCGCGCAGCCAAACTCTCTACCCCTAATGTGGTGATGATTGAAGGTGGGCCTTACGGCACCACCTGCGCACGCGTTGGCTGCATGCCCTCCAAACTCTTGATTGCTGCGGCAGAAGCGGTGCATCAGATTGAACGCGCACCGGGTTTTGGCGTACATCCTGCGGGCAAAACCACCATCAATGGCCGCGAAGTGATGGATCGCATCAAACGTGAACGCGATCGCTTTGTCGGTTTTGTGCTGGAAGGCGTCGACAGTATCCCGGCAGCCGACAAAATTCAGGGTTATGCCCGCTTTATCGACGACAATACCCTGCAGGTAGATGAACATACGCGTATTGTGGCACAGCGTATCGTGATCGCGACCGGTTCACGCCCAAGCTGGCCTGCGCCGTGGAACGAGTTGGGCGATCGCCTGATCGTCAATGACGACGTATTCAACTGGGATGATTTACCGCAGTCGGTCGCCGTGTTCGGGCCGGGCGTCATCGGGTTGGAACTGGGCCAGGCGCTGCATCGCCTCGGGGTAAAAACCAACGTGTTTGGCGTTGGTGGGGGTGTTGGCCCGCTAACTGACAGCATCGTGCGTGAATATGCTGCTAAAACGCTGGGGGAAGAATTCTATCTCGAGCCCGACGTGAAGGTAGACCTCATGCAGCGCGAAGGCGAAAAAGTGTTTATCCGCTACCAGGATAAACACGGCCAGACGCAGGAAATACTAGTGGACTACGTGCTGGCCGCCACTGGTCGTCGCCCGAATGTGGACAACCTCGGTCTGGAAAATACCCGCCTGGAGCTTGATGCCAAAGGCGTGCCACAGGCCAATCGCCTGACCATGCAAACCAGCGTGCCACATATTTTTATCGCCGGGGATGCCAGCAACCAGTTGCCGCTACTGCACGAAGCCAGCGATCAGGCACGTATTGCCGGGCAAAATGCCGGTAGCTACCCGGAAGTTAACCCAGGCCTGCGCCGTAGCGCGATTTCCGTGGTATTTTCCGATCCGCAAATCGCCATGGTCGGTTCGACCTCCCGCGAACTGAGCCAGAAATTCAGCGCCTGTGGCTGCTTTGAAGTGGGTGAAGTGTCATTCGAAAATCAAGGCCGTTCCCGCGTAATGCTGCGTAACAAAGGTATTCTGCACGTCTATGGTGAACAAGGTACTGGGCGCTTTTTAGGTGCCGAGATGATCGGCCCGGACGTGGAACATATCGCTCACCTGCTGGCCTGGGCACATCAGCAGCAGATGACTATTAACCAGATGTTGGATATGCCGTTCTACCATCCGGTGATTGAAGAAGGCCTACGTACCGCACTGCGTGATCTGCAAGCCAAACTGAAATTGGGTGAAACCGAAGCAGAGCGCTGCCAACGTTGCCCAGGTGAATAAATATTCATCTCTGCAAACCCCCAGACCGGGCCACTGCGCCCGGTTTTTGCGTAATACACTCCAGATTGATAATCCCCTGGTTGCCGAAACCTTCTTCTGCCGTCATTTTTATCCGTAGATATCTTGAATGATACTATTAATGATACTATATTGAGAGCGCACGGATGAAAGAACTCAGCGATGTCATAGCCAGTCTTCGCCAACGGCAGACCAATATCAAATTTCATGAACTGGCAAAAATCTGTAACCGTTGGTTTGGCACCCCACGGATGAGTAGTGGTAGTCACAAAGCTTACAGCATGCCATGGCCGGGGGATCCGCGAGTTAACATCCAACGTGCAGACAGCGGTATGGCAAAGGTTTATCAAGTCAGGCAGGTGATAGCGGCACTGGTCAGATTGGAGGAAGAAAATGGCAATGCATGAGCATTACACTTACCGGATCACTTGGTCAGCAGAAGACGGCGAATACGTTGGGCTATGTACAGAATTCCCTTCGCTGTCCTGGCTGGCTCCAACCCGCACCGGTGCGCTGGATGGTATTGAACAACTGGTAGCGCAGGTGGTGGCAGATATGATCGCCAACGGCGAAACCCCACCGGAAGCGCTGGCGGAGAAGAATTTCAGTGGGAAATTGGTATTACGCCTGACACCAGAGCAGCATCGACGCTTGACGATCAATGCCATGGAAGAAGGTGTCAGCCTGAACCGTTACCTGTGTGCCCGGCTGGCAGGGTAGTAATACGGTTTCAGTCAGGGCCGAGCAGGCTCGGCCCTATTAAGCTCATCACGCCAACCGTTTCTTCGCCTCAGAAATCGCACTCGCGACCTGCTGCGGCGAAACACCGCCCTTGGCCGCACGCTTGTCCAAACAGGATTGCAGCGCCAGAACCGGATACACATCGCTGCCAATCACAGAATTAAATTTCTGTAGGTCTGCCAGTGGCAGATCTTCCAGCGGTTTGCCCTGACGAATCGCCTCAACCACCGCTTCGCCCACAATGTGGTGCGCTTCACGGAACGGCACGCCTTTGGCCACCAGATAATCGGCCAATTCGGTGGAGTTGGCATAACCCTGTTGTGCCGCTTCCTGGCAGCGTGGGCGTTTTACCTGAATACCGTCCAGCACCAGCGCTGCCATCTGCAAGCAATCCATCCAGGTGTCGAGCGCATCAAACAGCCCTTCTTTGTCTTCCTGCATGTCTTTATTGTACGCCAGTGGCAGCCCTTTCAAGGTCATCATCATGCCGGTCAGCGCACCCTGTACGCGCCCACATTTGCCACGGATCAGTTCCAGCGCATCCGGGTTTTTCTTCTGCGGCATCAGGGATGAACCTGAAGTCACGCGATCGGAAAGCTCAACAAATGCCGCTTCGCCGCTGTTGAAGAAGATCAGGTCTTCGGCAAAGCGCGATAAATGCACCATGCTGATGGAGGCGTTGGACAGCAGTTCCAGCACGTGGTCACGATCGGAAACGCTATCCAAGCTATTACGGGTCGCAGAGGCAAAGCCTAACCAGCCGGCCAGTTGCTCACGATCGATCGGATAAGCCGTCCCCGCCAGCGCACCGCTGCCCAGCGGGCTGATATCCAGGCGCTTCAAGGTATCTTGCAGGCGGCTTTCATCCCGCGCCAGCATCTCCACATAGGCTAAACACCAGTGAGCAAAAGTGATCGGCTGCGCACGCTGCAAGTGGGTATACCCCGGCATCACCGCATCCTGATTAGCCTCGGCGGTTTCTACCAACGCTTGTTGCAGTTGAACGATCGCCTGATGCAGTTCGCTGACCTGATGTTTGCACCACAGTTTCAGATCGGTAGCCACCTGATCGTTACGGCTGCGGCCGGTATGCAGCTTTTTACCCAGATCGCCGACTTTATCGATCAGCTTCTGCTCTACCCAACTGTGAATATCTTCCGCATCGCTTTTGATGATCGCCAACGGATCGGCCTGCACTTCTACCAGCAACGCATTCAGCGCCTGCTCAAGCTGCTGTTGCTCCGCCGCCGTCAGCACATTCACGGTCACCAGCGCTTTTGACCAGGCGACGGAGCCAACAATGTCCTGTTCCGCCAGGCGATAATCGAAGCGCAGAGAATCGTTTAATTGTTTGAACCGCTGATCCGCTGCCTGACTGAAGCGTCCGCCCCAAAGTGCCATAATCTTGCTCCTGAATAAGTATGCGAAAGGGCGCAGCATGCTGCGCCCCTCAAATTGACGCTAAACTAGGGTTACTTTTTCTTCTCGTTCAACGCACGAATACGGGAAGAGAGCGAGAACAAGCGGATAAAGCCGCCTGCATGGCTGTGATCGTAAACTTCGTCTTCGCCGAAGGTCGCAAACTCTTCGGAGTACAGGCTGTTGGCGGATTTTTTCTGAATCGCCGTCACCTGGCCTTTATACAGTTGCAGTACCACTTCGCCATTAACTTCTTCTGCCAACGCTTGGGCCGAAGCCTGAATGGAACGGCGCAGCGGCGCGAACCAGCGGCCATCGTATACCACGTAAGACATTTCCAGGCCCAACTGCTCACGCCATTTGAAGCTGTCGCGATCCAGAACCAGTTGCTCGACACCACGCAGTGCAGCCACCATGATGGTGCCCCCTGGGGTTTCGTAGCAACCGCGGGATTTGATACCCACCAGGCGGTTTTCTACGATGTCGATACGGCCAACGCCATGTTTGGCACCCAGCACGTTCAGGGTTTCCAGGCATTTGTACGGGCTCATCGCTTCGCCGTTCACCGCTACCACACAGCCTTTCGCCACGGTCACCGTTACTTGTTCAGGCTGATCCGGCGCTTCTAACGGGTCTACGGTCCATACCCAGCAATCTTTGTTCGGCGCATTCCATGGGCTTTCCAGCACACCGCCTTCGGTTGAAATATGCCAGGCGTTTTCATCACGGCTGTAAATTTTTTCCAGCGATGCGGTGGTCGGGATATTACGCTCTTTCAGGTAATCCAGCAGCGCTTCGCGGGAACGCAGGTTCCACTCACGCCATGGCGCTACCACTTTCAGATGTGGAGCCAGCGCGGTATAGGTGGTTTCAAAACGCACCTGATCGTTACCTTTACCGGTCGCACCGTGGCACAGCGCGTCTGCACCCACTTTCAGCGCCAGCTCAACCTGGGCTTTAGCGATGATCGGGCGCGCCATAGAGGTGCCCAGCAGGTAGCTGCCTTCATACAGCGCACCGGTTTGCAGCACCGGATAAACATAGTCACGGATGAATTCTTCACGCAGATCAACCACATGACACTCAGAGGCACCGGATTGCAGAGCTTTTTGCTCAACGCCTTCCAGATCGCTGCGCTCCTGGCCGATATCTGCCACGAAAGCTACCACTTCGCAGCCGCCGTAGTTTTCTTTCAGCCATGGAATGATGGCCGAAGTATCCAAGCCGCCAGAGTACGCCAGAACGATTTTCTTGATGCCTTTGTTTTGCATTGTGTTATTCCTTTTTAATTCTAAATTTAAGCGAGGATCCGGGTGCCAATCGACACACCATTAAACAGAGCAGGAAGCTTTTCGGCATTGCGCCAGCTGGCGATATCCACCGGGCGGCCAAGGGTACGCGCTGCATCCAGTGCCGCATTCACCTTCACTACCATACCATCAGTAATGATGCCCTGAGCAATCAGTTGTTCTGCTTTTTGCGCCGTCATTTCCGCGATGCGCTGCCCTTTACCGTCGAGAATGCCACTGACATCCGACAGTAGGATCAAATCCGCACCTAAGGTTGCGGCCAGCGCCGTAGCAGCCTGATCGGCATTCACATTCATCAGTTGGCCTTCGGCGGTAATACCGATGGAACTGATCACCGGCAGATAGCCAGCCGCCAGCAGCGTATTGAGCAGCGCAGGCGAACCCGGCTGTGCATTGCCAACGTGGCCCAACGCCGGATCGAGCTGCGTTACCGCAACGCTGCCGCCGTCGGCCAGGCTCAGCCCAACCGCACTGATCTTGTGTTTAACCGCCCACGCCAACAGAGTTTTGTTGGCAGTACCGGCCAGTGCGCCGGTAATGATGTCGATCTGATCGGCAGGCGTTACGCGCAGGCCGTTCTTCTTCACCACTGGCAGAGAAAGCTGCTTCATCAGTTCATCCACTACGCAACCGCCACCGTGGACGATCACCAGCGGGCGCTGATGTTCCTGGCGATAGATATCCAGCGCGGTAAACAAACGCTCCAGCGCTTCTTCACTGTCCAGTAACACGCCACCGAGTTTAATAATTAATGGGTTCATCGCTGTTTACTCAAGGCTGATTTAAATTAATGATTGGGTTTCCGGGAACCCGAAACGGATATTCAGGCACTGCACCGCCTGAGCGGCTGCGCCTTTCAACAGGTTATCTTCCGCCGCTACGGCGATCAGATGCTCGCCCTGCACGGCAAAACCGATATCGCAGAACGGCAGGCCCACCACCGACTTCAGCGCTGGCACACCCTTGTCGTACAACCGCACCAGCGGTTTATCGTCGTAAGCCGCGTGATAGGCCGCTGCCACATCCTGCGCGGTGACGCCCGCTTTCAGGCGGCAGGTGATGGTTTCCAGAATACCCCGCGGGAAGCTACCCAGATGCGGCGTAAAGATCACCGGGATGCCCAAATGCGCGGTGATTTCTGGATGGTGACGATGGTTGAACAAGCCGTAGGGTTGCAGGCTGACTTCGCAGAAGCTGGTGGTGACGCTGGCTTTACGCCCGGCACCGCTGACACCGCTGACGGCGTTGATTACTGGCCATTGGTCCAGATTCAGCAGTTGTTTGTCGATCAGCGGTTTCAGCGTTAACTGAGCCGCGGTTGGGTAGCAACCCGGTACGGCGATCAGCTGTGCTTCTTTGATTTTTTCGCTCTGCCATTCGGCCAGGCCGTATACCGCCTTGGCCAGCCAGTCGGCATGCTGATGTTCAAAGCCATAATATTGGCGATAAAAATCGGTGTCCTGCACGCGGAACGCACCAGAGAGATCGAACACCACGCAGCCTGCCGCTAAAAACTCTGGGGCAATATCGTGGCTGACTTCGTGTGCCGTTGCCAAGAACACCACGTCGATCCCTTTTGCCGCTTCCGCCACGTTCACCAGCGGCTGCAACGGCAGATCAACGATGCCTTTTAACTGCGGATGCAGCTCAGAAAGTAATTTTCCTGCATCTGCACTTTGCGCTGAAACCGCTAAAGCGGTTATGTTCATGTGTGGGTGGCGATTCAGATAAGCCGTGAGCTCCGCTCCGGCGTAACCGCTGGCTCCAACAATCAGCGTATTCAACATGTGGCCTTTCACCTTTTTGGCTTAAAGTAGAGGCACTTGCGCCCCGTCAGCAGGGCTTGGTCGCGTTGTTGCGCCGTTCACCCACGTGGTCGAGCGTTGATGTTTTTATCAACATCCAGGGTTCGTATTCCCTTACGCTCCAGCTTAATGTATTTTTATTCAGAATAAATGCATGAATATTGATACTATCCTAACCAAAGGCTGTCAACAGTGAAGATGAAATTACCCCCATTTATTGAGCTGTACCGGGCGTTGATCAGAACGAAGTCGATCAGCGCCACCGATGGTGCCCTCGATCAGAGTAATGAAACATTAATCAACATGCTGGCCGGTTGGTTCGCTGATTTAGGCTTCCGCGTTGACGTGCAGCCCGTACCGGATACGCGCAACAAATTTAATCTGCTGGCCAGCATTGGCACAGGCAGCGGCGGCCTGCTGCTGGCGGGCCATACCGACACCGTGCCTTACGATGAAGGCCGCTGGACGCGCGATCCGTTCACCCTGACCGAGCACGACAACAAACTGTACGGGCTGGGCACCGCCGACATGAAAGGCTTCTTCGCCTTTATTCTGGACGCGGTACGGGATATTGATGCCGCCAAGCTGACCAAGCCGCTGTACATTCTGGCCACCGCAGACGAAGAAACGACCATGGCCGGAGCGCGCTATTTCGCCGCCTCCACCAAAATCCGCCCGGACTTTGCCATTATCGGTGAACCAACGTCGCTGCAACCGGTGCGCGCCCACAAAGGCCATATCTCCAATGCCATCCGCATCGTTGGCCAATCGGGCCATTCCAGCGATCCGGCACGCGGCGTCAACGCTATCGATCTGATGCATGAATCCATCGGGCATTTGATGGAATTGCGCAAAACGTTGCAAGAACGCTACAACAACCCGGCGTTTGCGGTGCCTTATCCCACCATGAACTTCGGCCATATCAGCGGCGGAGATGCAGCCAACCGTATCTGTGCCTGTTGTGAACTGCATATGGATATCCGTCCGCTGCCGGGCATGACGCTGGATAACATCAACGAACTGCTGCACGACGCGCTGGCCCCGGTCAGCCAACGCTGGCCTGGGCGTTTGTCGATTGATGAGTTGCATGCGCCGATCCCTGGCTACGAGTGCCCAACCGATCATCATATGGTGGCGGTGATTGAGAAACTGCTCGGTTCGCGTACTGAAGTGGTCAACTACTGCACCGAAGCGCCGTTCGTGCAGGAAGTGTGCCCGACGCTGGTGCTGGGGCCAGGCTCGATCAATCAGGCGCATCAGCCGGATGAGTACCTCGACACGGCGTTTATCGAACCCACCCGCCAGTTGCTGGGGCAGTTAGTCGATCATTTCTGCCAGCAATAGAAAACAGGGCGATGAACGATCATCGCCCTACCCGTTAGGCGCAGAAAATTAAGCCGATAAGCCAGACTGATAACCAGTGGCCCGTAATTAAATTTCACAAAATGCGCCGATTTTGATGTTTTTTTGCTAAAAATAGTGTCAATTAACGATTGGGCAGGAGCGTGGTGAGATAAAACCGGCAGTCTTTACCTAACACGTGAAATTTACTTACAAGATGAAAATCAGGTACCCACAGATTTCAAGTTGTGGTTAACAACACGGCAACTTGAGTGATGGAGGTATACAGAGAATTGAGCCAGGGGTTATATGAACGAACAATATTCGGCAATGCGAAGTAATGTCAGTATGCTCGGCAAATTGCTCGGCGATACCATCAAAGACGCGCTGGGCGAGCATATTCTCGATCGCGTTGAAACTATCCGTAAGCTTTCCAAATCTTCACGTGCTGGCAATGAAGCACACCGCAAGGAACTGCTGTCGACGCTGCAAAACCTGTCCAACGACGAATTGCTGCCAGTCGCGCGCGCGTTCAGCCAGTTCCTTAATCTGACCAACGTGGCCGAGCAGTATCACAGCATCTCGCCACACGGCGAGGCGGCGAGCAATCCAGAAGCCTTGGCTCAGCTGTTTACCCGGCTGAAAGACAAACAGCTCAGCACTAAAGAGCTGCAAAATGCGGTAGACGAAATCTCTATCGAGCTGGTGTTGACCGCACATCCGACGGAAATCACCCGCCGTACCCTGATCCACAAACTGGTTGAGGTAAATACCTGCCTCAGCCAACTCGACCATAACGATCTGGCCGACTACGAGCGCAATAAAATCATGCGCCGTTTGCGCCAGTTGGTGGCGCAATCCTGGCATACCGACGAGATGCGCAAAAACCGCCCATCGCCGGTCGACGAAGCCAAATGGGGCTTTGCGGTAGTAGAAAACAGCCTGTGGGAAGGTGTGCCAGCGTTTCTGCGCGAATTTAACGAGCAGTTGGAAAACTCAATCGATTACCGCCTGCCGGTAGAGGCCGTGCCAATTCGCTTCACCTCCTGGATGGGCGGCGACCGCGACGGCAACCCGAACGTGACGGCAGAAATCACCCGTCACGTGCTGTTATTAAGCCGCTGGAAAGCCTGTGACCTGTTCACTCGCGATATTCAGGTGCTGGTCTCCGAGCTGTCGATGACCGAATGTACCCCAGAGCTGCGTGAACTGGCCGGTGGTGACGACGTACAGGAACCCTACCGTGAGTTGATGAAGCGCCTGCGCAGCCAACTGATGAGCTCCCAGGCGTATCTGGAAGGGCGGCTGAAAGGTGAGCGCGTGCTGCGTCCGCACGATCTGCTGGTAAACAACGAGCAGCTGTGGGAACCGCTGTACGCCTGTTATCAATCGCTGGTGGCCTGTGGCATGGGGATTATTGCCAACGGCCAACTGCTGGATACTCTGCGCCGCGTGCGCTGTTTCGGCGTGCCGCTAGTGCGCATCGACGTGCGCCAGGAAAGCACCCGCCATACCGAAGCCATCGCCGAACTGACCCGCTATCTGGGGCTGGGTGATTACGAAAGCTGGTCTGAGGCCGATAAACAGGCCTTCCTGATCCGCGAACTGAACTCCAAGCGCCCGCTGGTGCCACTGAAGTGGGATCCGAGCGCCGATACGCAGGAAGTGCTGGAAACCTGCCGCGTCGTCGCGGAAGCACCACAGGGTTCGATCGCCGCCTATGTGATCTCCATGGCGCGCACGCCGTCTGACGTACTGGCAGTGCATTTGCTACTGAAAGAAGCCGGTTGCCCATTCCCACTGCCGGTAGCACCGCTGTTTGAAACCCTCGACGACCTGAACAATGCCGATGACGTGATGACCCAGTTGCTGAATATCGACTGGTATCGCGGCTTTATCCAAGGCAAACAGATGGTGATGATTGGCTATTCCGACTCGGCGAAAGACGCTGGCGTGATGGCGGCCTCCTGGGCGCAGTACCGTGCGCAAGATGCGTTGATCAAAACCTGTGAAAAAGCCGGTGTGGCACTGACGCTGTTTCATGGTCGTGGCGGTTCGATCGGCCGTGGTGGTGCACCGGCCCATGCCGCTCTGCTGTCACAACCGCCGGGCAGCCTGAAAGGCGGCCTGCGCGTTACCGAACAGGGCGAGATGATCCGCTTCAAGTTTGGTCTGCCGGAAGTCGCCATCAGCAGCCTGGCGCTGTATACCGGCGCGGTGCTGGAAGCCAACCTGTTGCCACCGCCAGAGCCGAAAAAAGAGTGGCGCTCGCTGATGGATGAACTGTCCGAAACCTCATGCAAAATGTATCGCGGTTACGTGCGTGAAAACCCAGACTTCGTGCCCTATTTCCGCGCTGCAACGCCGGAGCAGGAACTGGGCAAGCTGCCGCTGGGTTCGCGCCCGGCCAAGCGTCGCCCGAACGGTGGCGTTGAGAGCCTGCGTGCCATTCCGTGGATCTTCGCCTGGACGCAGAATCGTTTGATGCTACCGGCCTGGCTGGGTGCGGGGGCAGGTTTGCAGGAAGCGGTGAAGGCGGGTAAGCAAGATCAGTTGGAAGCCATGTGCCGCAACTGGCCGTTCTTCTCGACCCGTATCGCCATGTTGGAAATGGTGTTTTCCAAAACCGATCTGTGGCTGGCGGAATACTACGATCAGCGCTTGGTAGATAAATCGCTGTGGCCGTTGGGCAAGCAGCTGCGCGATCAGTTGGAAAGCGATATCAAAGTGGTATTAACCATCGCCAACGACGATAACCTGATGGCAGATCTGCCGTGGATCGCCGAATCCATCGCGTTGCGTAACGTTTATACCGATCCGCTCAACGTTCTGCAGGCCGAATTGCTGCACCGTTCACGCCAGCAGGAGCAGCCGGATGCGCGGGTTGAACAGGCGCTGATGGTAACCATTGCCGGTGTCGCCGCCGGGATGCGTAATACCGGCTAGTTATTCCACCGGTAAATAAGAAGCACTGCAATTTGCGGTGCTTTTTTTATTGGTAAAACTCACATAAAAAAAGCGCAGTGATCGCACTGCGCTCAGACTGCTGACTAACCCCACTTCTTCAGGTGGGGTTCTTCTTTTTTAGCGACCGCAGGTCGCGATCGCGATATTTTTCCATAACCCCGTCATTGGCGACTTCTGTTCGCCCAAGGCACCTTTCTGGCCTTCCCAAGACGCTTTCCACCACCGGTAAAGACAATAAAGAAGCGCCAGCAGCGCCATCTTTTTCATATTCTGCGCTGTGGCCGCCAGCAGGCACTGCATCTGCACTTTTGACAGTCCACGGAACCGCGCATACCGATGGCCATGGTGCTGTTTCGCATCCGCGAAGCTTCTCTCCACTGTCTCTTTGCGCCGCGCGTAGATTTTCTTGCCCCATTTCGTCAGCCGTAACCTGTTGGCTTCCTCTTTCGCCTCTTCCCACACATGCCGCGTTATCGTTTTCTGTGCCTTGCTGTTCTGCGTACATTGCTGCCTCTGCTCACAGCACTGGCACACTGCCGGGTCTGAACGGTAATGCTGATAACCGTTACGGTCTGTCGTGCTATATATCAGCAATTCGCCTGCCGGGCACACATACACTTCCCGTGCCTCATCATACCTGAAGTGCTTTTTCTGGAACTCATTCTGACCTTTGTGCGGCCGCCGATAGCCGGGAACCAGCGCGATACCCATTTCCTGTGTCAGATGGCACACCGCGGCGGTGAAGTAACCCGCGTCCACACCCACCGCCACTGGCTCCAGACCGAAGCGCTCTACCTGCCGCTCAAGTCGCCCGATAAAGGGCTGGCTATCATGGACATTGCCCGGTGTCACATGCGTATCCAGGATGATGCCGTGCTTCCCGTCCACCGTGCGGTGGTCCAGATAGAAGAAGCCCTTCGGTTTGTTATCCCGGTGCATAAAGCCGCTTTCCGGGTCGGTGGTGCTGACTTTGGTGTTCTTAACGGCGACGCTTTCTGGCGTCTTTTTTACGGCGGGCAGCGGCTTTTTTTCGTGCTTCCTCCTGTCGGCCTCCACGGCAGCATCAAGCTGCTCCAGATATTCACTGACGCCCACCGGACGTTCTTCATTCACTGCCTTGCGAGGGTTGGCGTCAGCTTTCAGGTGGGTACTGTCGGTGTAAAGAACACGCCCGTTGGCCATGCCGCGGCTGAGAGCCTGTTCCACGATGTGGTCAAAAATCTGCTGGAAGACGTCGCTGTGGTTGAAGCGGCGGAGGCGGTTCTGGCTCAGGGTCGAGGCGTCAGGGACTTTTTCGGTGAGGGCCATACGCAGGAACCAGCGATAAGCGACATTGACCTGTATTTCCTTGACCAGACGGCGCTCACTGGGGATACCGAAGAGATAACCCAGCAGCATCATTTTAATCAGGCGAACGGGGTCAATAGCGGGTCTGCCGTTATCAGGACAATAGAGATGAGCAACGGCGTCGCGGATAAATTCAAAATCGATGGCGGCATCGATTTGGCGAACCAGATGGTCTTCGGGGACCAACTCATCCAGGGTGATGGTTTCAAACTGATATTGCTGGGGAGAGGGTGTTTTGAGCATGGCAGTCAGTCCATTTTTTGCACTGACCTTATTAGATCAAAGTCCTGGCCTCACGGCCAGGACTTTGTCATCAATCTGGCGCAGTGATCGCACTGCGCTTCTTTCAATAACAATCTATAAATCAGGCGATTGCCGGACGAACCCCTAACGTGTGGCAAATGGCATAGCTCATTTCCGCACGATTCAGCGTATAGAAATGGAAATCCTTCACCCCTTCGCGGCTGAGGATCTTCACCATATCCATCGCGATATTGGCACCGACCATTTTGCGGGTTTCCGCATCGTCGTCCAGCCCGGCAAACATGCTGGTCATCCAGCTTGGTACTCGCACATTGGTCATGGTGGCAAAGCGTTGTAGTTGCTTGAAGTTGGAAACCGGCAGAATTCCCGGCACGATCTCCACGTCAATCCCGGTCGCCACACAGCGATCGCGGAAACGCAGGTAACTTTCCACGTCGAAGAAGAACTGGGTAATCGCCCGGTTGGCACCGGCATCAATTTTGCGCTTCAGGTTGATCAAGTCTGCCTGGGCGCTTTTCGCTTCCGGATGCACTTCCGGATAGGCCGCCACAGAGATATCGAAATCGCCGACGTCTTTCAGCAACGTGACCAGATCGGCAGCATACATTTCCGGCTTGCCGCTATCCGGTGGCAAATCACCGCGCAGGGCAACGATATGGCGAATACCGCTGTTCCAGTAATCGGCAGCAATATCCCGCAACTGCGCCGGGCTGGCGTCGATACAGGTCAGATGCGGTGCGGCATCCAGGCCGGTACGCTCTTTGATGCCTTTGATGATGCTGTGGGTGCGATCGCGCTCGCCAGAGTTGGCACCGTAGGTCACGGAGACAAATTTGGGTTTGAGGCTGCTCAGACGATCGATCGACTGCCACAAGGTGTCTTCCATCTCGCTGGTACGCGGCGGGAAAAACTCGAACGACACATTAATCTGGCCGCTTAACTCCGCCAGATTCTGATTCAGCGCTTCCCGCTGGTTTGCGTGAAAAAAACTCATACCCTGTCCGCCTTTTATCGATCACTGTTTTGCTTTATTTTAGTAAGCGTCTATACGTTTAGACGTCTAGATAGAAAATGCCGTATGTGACCTAAAGAGTCAACAGGAAAGTGAGGGTAATACGATGAGTAATCCTCACACAACATGAGAGAATTTCATGATAGTACTCAAGGAGAGAGAAACCGGGCGCCATCCGTTGCGCCCGTTGAGGATTAAAGCAGTTGTGCCAAGCGGTTAAGATCCGACTGGATCGCACCGGCGGTCACATCGCGCCCCGCCCCTGGCCCACGGATCACCAGCGGGTTATCACGATACCAGCGGCTTTCGATGGCAAACACGTTGTCGCACGGCAGCAGTGAGGCCAGCGGATGTTCTGGGCGTACAGCTTCTACACCAACGCGCGCCTTGCCATTGGCATCAAAACGCGCCACGTGGCGCAGAACCAATCCCATTTCGCTGGCGGCTTCGAAGCGTTGCAGCATTTGCTGGTTCAGCGCATCGCCGTTTTCGAAGAACTGATCGATGGAGCCTTGATCCGCACCAGCAGGCACCAGCGATTCCACGCGCACCTGATTCGGTTCAATGTCGTAACCCGCCTCACGCGCCAGGATCACCAGTTTGCGCATTACGTCCTGCCCAGAGAGATCGACACGCGGATCCGGCTCCGTCAGGCCCTGTTGCCAAGCCTGGTCCACCAGTTCGGTGAACGGCACCGTGCCGTCAAACTGCAAAAACAGCCAGGAGAGCGTGCCGGAGAAAATACCGCTGAGCGCCAAGATACTGTCGCCGCTGTCACGCAAATCGCGCACGGTATGGTTCACTGGCAAACCGGCACCCACGGTGGCGTTATACAGCCAGTGGCCGCCGGTTTTAGCGAACGCATCACGAATCTGCCGGTAGTTAGCGCTGCACGAGGCTCCCGCCAGTTTGTTGGCGCTGATGACGTGGAAACCGTAGCTGGCAAAATCCAGATACTGTTCTGCCAGGTTTTCGCTGGCGGTGACATCAAGTACCACCAGATCGTCGAACGGATGAGCACGCATCCACAGGAACAGCGATTCTTCATCCAGCTCCTGTGCTTCTTCTTCAAAGAACGCCAACGCGCGGCTGGTATCCAACCCCTCGTAATTCAACAGGCTACGGCTGCTGTCCACCACGCCTGCCAAAGTGAATTCAAAACCGCTGCGCGCCGAGAGATTTTTCTGCTCGCGGGCAAACAGCTCCAGCCAGCGTGAACCGATGTTGCCCTTGCCGAACAGCACCAAGCCAATGCGTTTTTCCGCGCGGAATAATGTTTGATGCAGGCCCTGAATCAGCAAACCCGTTGGCCCTTGGCGCAGCACCGCCACCAAGCTGATGCCATCCTCCGCCTGCCAGATGAATTCTACCGGCTGATCGTTCAACTGTTGGTAAAAGCGGTGGCTGTGCAACGGATTCTTGCATACGCCAGCACCGACCAGCGCCACCAGCGCCAACCCTTCACGCAGTTGCAGCTCACCCGGCAGCACCGCCTGTTGCAGAACGCGCA
This sequence comes from Serratia sp. YWN4, assembly GCF_055790845.1. Classification (NCBI taxonomy): domain Bacteria; kingdom Pseudomonadati; phylum Pseudomonadota; class Gammaproteobacteria; order Enterobacterales; family Yersiniaceae; genus Serratia; species Serratia sp. YWN4. The sequence goes on along the minus strand of NZ_CM147696.1, from coordinate 139,630 downwards.
AAACGCTGTTCACCACTTCCGAGGTGTAGCACAGTTGGATCAGGTTACGATCAGGATGGATACCCACGGCCAGCGGTTTGATCTGCGCACGCTTCAGCACCAGTTCCAGCTCTTTCTGCGCCAGTTTGAAGTCATGCCGTGGAGCCACGCTGAGTTCAATCAGGCAAACATCATCATGGCTGGTAACAATTTTGGCACCGGTACCGGAAGCCAATACGCGTTCGATGCGTGTCGAGCCTTGTTCCGGCTGATAGCTGCAACGCAGTTGCAGATCAATGTCACTGCCGGAAACCGGCTGCAACGTGCGGGTATGCAACACCGGTGCCGCCAAACGCGCCAGTTCGCTGGCTTCGTCCAAGCGCAGCAGCGGCAACAGGCAGGCATCTTTCACCTTACGCGGATCGGCGCTGTAAACCCCGGCCACGTCACTCCAGATGGTGACGCGCACCACACTGGCCAATGCGCCGATCTGCGTAGCGGAATAGTCACTGCCGTTACGCCCGAGCAGCACGGTTTCACCAGCGTCGTTGCGTGAAATAAAACCGGTCACCACCAAGCGCTTGCCTGGGTGTTGCGCCAGCAACTGCTGCAATAAAGGATAGGAACGGCCTTCGTCCACCTGCGGCTGCGCCGCACGTTCAGCGCGCAGAAAATCACGCGCATCCAGCCATGCTGCCTGCATATCCTGCTTGTTCAGCACGGCGGCCATCAGACGTGCCGACCAGATTTCACCATGGCCGACCACTTCGGCGTACACCGCATCATCGACTTTGCCGTCCAGCAAGGCTGCCAGGCGCTCAAGATCGTGAATGAATTCGGCAATCAACGGCTCAGCCGTTTCCGGCGGCAACAAACCGCCGATCAGTTCGCTGTGATAACGGCGCAGCGTTTGCTGCACCTGATGTGCGGAAAGGCGATCGCCCTGGCTCAGTTTCAACCAGCTAATCAATTGGTTAGTGGTGCTGCCAGCCGCCGAAACCACCATCATGTCACCCGGCTGGCTGTACTCGGCCATAATCCCGGCCACCCGCTGATAACACTTCACATCGGCCAGGCTGCTGCCACCAAATTTGTGCAGTTGACGCCCATTCACCGCCCCTGCTACCGCAATTGCATTCATGCTTACCTCGTTGCCGCCGCCTGGAAGGCTTGTTCCAGATCGGCAATCAAATCATCACAGTCTTCAATACCCACGGAAATACGCAACAGGCTTTCGGAAATACCGGCTGCGGCACGGGCTTCTGGCGCCATCCCGGCGTGAGTCATGGTCGCCGCATGCGAGATCAGGCTTTCTACGCCACCCAATGATTCCGCCAGCGTAAACAATTCCAGAGCAGAGAGGAAACGCCGTAGCAGCGCTTCGTCACCATCCAGTTCAAAGCTGAGCATGGCACCAAATCCAAGCTGCTGACGGCAGGCAATCTCATGGCCTGGGTTTTCCGGCAGAGAAGGATGATACAGCTTTTTGACCAGCGGTTGCTGCTGTAAATAGCTGACAATCGCCCCGGCATTGTGCTGCGCGGCCTTGATACGCGGCGACAGCGTGCGGATGCCGCGCAGCAGCAGATAGCTGTCGAACGCAGCCCCGGTGACACCTATATTATTCGCCCACCACGCCAGTTCCACCGCCAGATCCTTGTCTTTAGCGATCACCGCACCGGCAACCACGTCAGAATGGCCGTTAAGGTATTTGGTGCAGGAATGCACCACCAGATCGGCACCCAGCGTGAGCGGTTGTTGCAATGCCGGGCTGAGGAAGGTGTTATCTACTACCGTCAGCGCACCCGCTTCATGCGCCGCGTGACAGATAGCCGCAATATCCACCACGCGCAGCAGCGGGTTGCTTGGGCTTTCGATCAGCACCAACTTCGGCTTTTGCGCCAGCGCCTGTTGCAGCTCAGCTTCATTCCCTTGATCGACAAACAGCACCCGATAGGCACCGCGCTTGCTCAGGCTATCGAACAGGCGATAGCTGCCGCCGTAACAGTCGTGCGGAGCCACCAGCAGATCGCCCGGCTTCAGCAGCACGGTGGTCACCAGATGGATCGCCGACATCCCGCTGCCGGTCATGACCGCGCCTGCACCGCCTTCCAGCTCCGCCAGCGCACGCTGCACCACATCACGCGTCGGGTTACCACGGCGTGAATAATCATGGGTTCGGGGCTGATTGAAATCGATGAAGTTATAAGTGCTCGAAAGGTGGATCGGCGGAACGACACAGCCGTACTGTTCGTCGTCATTCAGACCGCTACGCACGGCAATGGTGGCTGGTTTACGCGTCATAGGGTGGCTCGGCTCTCGGAAAGTGGGTAAATGAGGCCTAAAGATTACTCGTAGCGGAAATAGACGTCAATACATCTGGACATCTAAACTTCTTTGCGTATAGATTGAGCAAAGCACCAATACCCGCTAAAATTGTAGCGGTTTGTGATGACGACAAGATGTTAATGCAAAAATGCAGAGATAGGGTCTATTGAGAGTCGCAATTCGGTGAATCTTATCGCGTAAAATTGACATTTATTTAGTGAGAACAGTGAAGATCGGGCATAATTGGCCGGTTTCTAGAATATGGTAGTTTTTCTGACAAATTTTAAGGTGTCCCATGGCTGAGTGGAACGGCGAGTATGTCAGCCCTTACGCTGAACACGGTAAAAAAAGCGAGCAAGTAAAAAAAATCACGGTCTCCATTCCGCTGAAGGTCCTGAAGATCCTGACCGATGAACGGACCCGCCGCCAGGTCAACAACCTGCGCCACGCGACCAACAGCGAATTGCTGTGCGAAGCATTCCTGCACGCTTTTACTGGCCAGCCGCTGCCGAACGATGAAGATCTGCGCAAAGAACGCAGCGATGAAATCCCGGAAGCCGCGAAAGTGCTGATGCGTGAATTGGGTGTGGATCCCGATACCTGGGATTACTGATCCCTGAAACGAAAAAAGGCGCCGAAGGCGCCTTCAGATTGATGACAAAGTCCTGGCCGTGAGGCCAGGACTTTGATCTAATAAGGTCAGTGCAAAAAATGGACTGACTGCCATGCTCAAAACACCCTCTCCCCAGCAATATCAGTTTGAAACCATCACCCTGGATGAGTTGGTCCCCGAAGACCATCTGGTTCGCCAAATCGATGCCGCCATCGATTTTGAATTTATCCGCGACGCCGTTGCTCATCTCTATTGTCCTGATAACGGCAGACCCGCTATTGACCCCGTTCGCCTGATTAAAATGATGCTGCTGGGTTATCTCTTCGGTATCCCCAGTGAGCGCCGTCTGGTCAAGGAAATACAGGTCAATGTCGCTTATCGCTGGTTCCTGCGTATGGCCCTCACCGAAAAAGTCCCTGACGCCTCGACCCTGAGCCAGAACCGCCTCCGCCGCTTCAACCACAGCGATGTCTTCCAGCAGATTTTTGACCACATCGTGGAACAGGCTCTCAGCCGCGGCATGGCCAACGGGCGTGTTCTTTACACCGACAGTACCCACCTGAAAGCTGACGCCAACCCTCGCAAGGCAGTGAATGAAGAACGTCCGGTGGGCGTCAGTGAATATCTGGAGCAGCTTGATGCTGCTGTAGAGGCCGACAGGAAGAAGCACGAAAAAAAGCCGCTGCCCGTCGTAAAAAAGATGCCAGAAAGCGTCGCCGTTAAGAACACCAAAGTCAGCACCACCGACCCGGAAAGCGGCTTCATGCACCGGGATAACAAACCGAAGGGCTTCTTCTATCTGGACCACCGCACGGTGGACGGGAAGCACGGCATCATCCTGGATACGCATGTGACACCGGGCAATGTGCACGACAGCCAGCCCTTTATCGGACGGCTTGAGCGGCAGGTCGAGCGCTTCGGTCTGGAGCCGGTGGCGGTGGGCGTGGACGCGGGTTACTTCACCGCTGCGGTGTGCCATCTGACACAGGAAATGGGTCTCGCGTTGGTTCCCGGCTATCGCAGACCGCACAAAGGTCAGAATGACTTCCAGAAAAAGCACTTCAGGTATGATGAGGCACGGGAAGTGTATGTGTGCCCGGCAGGCGAATTGCTGATATATAGCACGACAGACCGTAACGGTTATCAGCATTACCGTTCAGACCCGGCAGTGTGCCAAGGGTGTGAGCAGAGAGGACAGTGTACGCAGAACAGCAAGGCGCAGAAAACGATAACGCGGCACGTCTGGGAGGCGTCGAAAGAAGAAGCGAACAGGTTACGGCTGACGAAATGGGGCAAGAAAATCTACGCGCGGCGCAAAGAGACAGTGGAGAGAAGCTTCGCGGATGCGAAACAGCACCATGGCCATCGATATGCGCGGTTCCGTGGCCTGTCAAAAGTGCAGATGCAGTGCCTGCTGGCGGCCACAGCGCAGAATATGAAAAAGATGGCGCTGCTGGCGCTTCTTTATTGTCTTTACCGGTGGTGGAAAGCGTCTTGGGAAGGCCAGAAAGGTGCCTTGGGCGAACAGAAGTCGCCAATGACGGGGTTATGGAAAAATATCGCGATCGCGACCTGCGGTCGCTAAAAAAGAAGAACTCCACCTGAAGAAGTGGGGTTAGTCAGCAGTCTGAAGGCGCCGAAGGCGCCTTTTTCATCTGACGGTAAGAAATCTTATTTCTTAGCGCCTGGTACGCTGAAACGCTTGTTAAAGCGGTCAACGCGGCCACCGGTAGCAACATCACGCTGCTTGCCAGTGTAGAACGGGTGGCATTCGCCACAAACGTCCAGGTTCAGATCGTGACCCACGGTAGAGCGGATTTTGATCACGTTACCGCAAGAGCAGTTAGCAGTAACTTCTTCGTATTTTGGGTGGATACCTTGTTTCATGGGAAACCTCAGTTAAGGCCGTGTCGCTATCCAGCCCTGTTCCGCCAGACACCACACGTGGTTGATAAATTTTGATATGGAATTATATCAAAGGCGGCAAATTATACAGAATTAAATGGGCTGCGCAAACGGATCCGTACATTTAGCGGCCCGCAGTGTAAACTAGCCACCACTTTTTTCTAGCTGGATCGCCACATGCCCGTTGTACAGGTTGCTTTACCGGTTCCCCTTGCCCGTACCTTCGATTATCTGCTGCCAGAAGGCCTGCAGCCGGTTACCGGCGCGCGCGTGGGTGTGCCCTGGGGAAAGCAACGGGCGATCGGGATTGTTGTCGGTTGTAGCGCAACCAGCGAACTGCCGCTGGAAAAGCTGAAACCCATCGACAGCCTGCTGGATAGCGACTCACTGTTCTCCCCCAGCCTGTGGCGCATCCTGCTGTGGGCGGTTGAATACTACCATTACCCGATTGGTGAAGTGCTGTTCCACGCGTTGCCGATCCTGCTGCGCCAGGGTAAACCCGCGGAGACAACCCCGCTGTGGCAATGGTTTGCCACCGAACAGGGGCGCGCCACGCCACCGGAAAGCCTCAAACGGGCCGCCAAGCAACAACAGGCGCTGGCGGCGCTGCTGCAACGCCCGGTCTATCGCCATCAGGTCAGCGAGCTGGAACTGACCGACAATGCACTGCAAGCCTTACGCGCCAAAGGCTTGGCCGATCTCCGCGCTCAGGTTCTGGCAACGCAGGACTGGCGGCCCGGCTTTGAGGTCCTCGGTGAACGGCTGCGGCTCAATACCGAACAGGCTACCGCGGTAGGTGCCATCCGCAGTGAAGACGATCACTTCGCCGCTTGGCTGCTGGCAGGGGTAACCGGCTCCGGCAAGACCGAAGTTTATCTCAGCGTGCTGGAAAACATTCTGGCCAAAGGCAAACAGGCGCTGGTATTGGTGCCAGAAATCGGCCTGACGCCGCAGACCATTGCCCGTTTTCGCGAACGGTTTAACGCGCCGGTGGACGTGCTGCATTCCGGCCTGAACGACAGCGAACGGCTGGCGGTCTGGCTGCGCGCCCGCAGCGGTGAAGCGGCCATTGTGATCGGCACCCGTTCGGCGCTGTTCACTCCGTTTTCGCGCCTTGGGGTGATTATCATCGATGAAGAACACGACAGTTCCTATAAACAGCAGGAAGGCTGGCGTTACCATGCCCGCGATCTGGCGGTGTTCCGTGCCCACGCCGAAGACATTCCGATGGTAATGGGTTCTGCCACCCCGGCGCTGGAAACGCTGCACAACGTGCAACTGGGTAAATATCGCCAGCTTAAACTGACCCAGCGGGCAGGCAATGCCAAACCGGCCAACCAGCACCTGATCGATCTGAAGGGCCTGCCGCTGAAGGTTGGGTTGTCGCAACCGCTGCTGAAAAGCATGCAACACCACCTGAAGAACGGTAATCAGGTAATGCTGTTCCTCAACCGTCGTGGCTATGCACCTGCGCTGTTATGCCATGAATGTGGTTGGATCGCCGAGTGCCAACGTTGTGACCACTACTACACTATCCACCAGAATCAGCGCCAGCTGCGTTGCCACCACTGCGACAGCCAGCGCCCGGTGCCGCACCAGTGCCCGCAGTGCGGTTCCACGCATCTGGTTTCGGTCGGCGTTGGTACCGAACAACTGGAAAACGAGCTGGCACCGCTGTTCCCGGAAACGGCCATCACCCGTATCGATCGCGATACCACCAGCCGCAAAGGCTCGCTGGAACAACATCTGGCGGATATCCACCGCGGTGGCCCGCGCATTTTGATCGGCACCCAAATGCTGGCAAAAGGCCACCACTTCCCCGATGTGACGCTGGTTGCGTTGCTGGATGTCGATGGTGCCCTGTTCTCCGCAGACTTCCGCTCTGCCGAGCGTTTCGCCCAGTTGTATACCCAGGTTTCTGGCCGGGCCGGGCGCGCGGGCAAACAGGGCGAAGTGCTGCTGCAAACCCATCACCCCGAACACCCTCTGCTACAGATCCTGTTGCAACAAGGCTATGACGCCTTTGCCAAACAGACGCTAGCGGAGCGCAACAGCGTATTTCTGCCGCCTTATACCAGCCACATTATTGTCCGTTCGGAAGATCACGATAATCAGCAGGCACCGCTGTTCTTGCAACAACTGCGCAATCTGTTGGAAGCCAGCCCGCTGAAGGATGATTCGCTGTGGGTCATGGGCCCGGTTCCGGCATTACAGTCGAAGCGCGGCGGCCGTTTCCGTTGGCAGTTGCTGCTGCAACACCCTTCCCGGCGCTTGCTGCAACACTTGATGAAAACCACGCTGCCGCTGATTGGCACCCTGCCCCAAGCACGCAAAGTGAAGTGGATGTTGGACGTCGATCCGATCGACAGTTGAAGCCAGAGTGCAGACGTTTACCCTTGAATTTGCGAGGTAACACGAAAAAACCTTCCTAACTCACACTTTTTATGAAATTTAGGTAACAAAAGCCGGGCGTAATCTGTTTAGAATGTCGGTGCAGGCAAGCAGCATGATGGAAGCTTTGAACGTGGATGGCGCTAACAATAACAACACCACCGCACGCCAGAATGTATGAGTCAATCCCAGTTGTCGCGTTGGCATGGGGCTAACGCAAGGAGAAAGGCGTTGGAACACAAGAAAGAACTATCCATGGCCACCATGAAAGACGTTGCTGAAATGGCCGGCGTTTCAACGGCAACCGTGTCCCGTGCGCTGATGAATCCAGAAAAGGTGTCAACGCCGACGCGCCAGAAAGTAGAACAGGCCGTGCTGGCCGTGGGTTACTCCCCTCATGCCCTCTCACGCAATATCAAGCGCAATGAATCCCGCACCATCCTGGTGATCGTTCCCAATATCTGCGATCCGTTTTTTGCCGACGTGATCCAGGGGATCGAGCAAACCGCAGCGCAACAGGGATATCTGGTCCTGATCGGCGACTGTGCGCAACAGAACCAGCAGGAGCGCACTTTTGTTAACCTGATTATCACCAAGCAAATTGACGGTATGCTGCTGCTCGGCTCTAACCTGCCGTTCGACGCCAGCAAGGAAGAACAGCGCAATCTGCCACCGATGGTAATGGCCAACGAATTTGCGCCAGAGCTGGAACTGCCGACGGTGCATATCGATAACCTGACCGCCGCCTTCGAAGCCGTACATTATCTGCATCAGCTTGGCCACAAGCAGATCGCCTGCGTGGCGGGCCCGGAACACATGCCGCTGAGCCATTATCGGTTGCAGGGCTATATTCAGGCGCTACGCCGGAATGGTATTAGCGTTGAAAGCAGTTATATTACCCGGGGTGATTTCACCTACGAGGCGGGCGCTCAAGCCCTGAAATCGCTGATGTCACTGCCTAAACCTCCTACAGCCATCTTCTGTCACAACGACATTATGGCCATTGGCGCGCTGTTTCAGGCCAAAAAGCTGGGCTTGCGGGTACCGCAGGATCTCTCCGTTGTCGGCTTTGACGATATCAAACCGGCACAGTATTGTGATCCACCGTTAACCACGGTGGCACAGCCCCGTTTCCAGATCGGCCAGCAAGCCATGCTGCTGCTGCTGGAACAATTGCACGGGCAGACGGTGAACAGCGGATCCCGGCTTTTGGACAGCGAATTGATTATCCGCGACAGCACCGCGGCCCCGAAACGCTAGTCAAACATTTTTGGGTTAAGTAACATGGCGGACTCAAAACCTATCAGATAGGTATAATTATTGTTGTGGTCATTTCTGCCGAAGCAGCAAAGGTGGCCAATCAAACAGCCTAGAGGATAGGCTTTAACCTCATCAGGACACAGCGGAATTATAGTGGCACAGAGAGACTATGTAAGCCGCGGGCGCTCAGGGGCAGCGCGGCGCAAGACCCCCAGCCGTAAACGCAGTTCTCCGAAGGTATCCAAAACCGTGGTGGCGCTTGCCGTTGCCCTTCTGGTTGTCTTTATCGGTGGCCTCTATTTCATTACGCACAACAAACCGGACGATGCCCCGCTGCTGCCTACGCACGGCACTCGCCCAGGTAACGGCCTGCCGCCGAAGCCGGAAGAGCGTTGGCGCTATATCAAAGAGCTGGAGAATCGCCAGATTGGCGTGCAAACACCGACTGAACCCGGGGCCAGTAGCAATGATACCAAAACTCAGTTGACCGCTGAACAGCGCCAACTGCTGGAACAAATGCAGGCTGACATGCAGCAGCGCCCGACGCAGTTGTCTGAGGTGCCCTATAACGATCCGTCACAGCTCCGCAGCAACGGTCGCCAACAGCAACAGATACCGCAACAGCAAATACCGCAGCCAGTGCAACAGCAGCAGCCGGTGAGCCAACCGCGTAACCCGTTCAATAACGACGCGGCACCAGTACAGCAGCCGCATCAGCAACACCAACAACCGGTGCAACAGCCGAAGCCACAAGCGGTCACGCCGCCGGTCCCAACCCGGCAACCGGAGCCAAAACCCCAGCCGAAACCGGAAGTGAAGCCCGAAGTGAAAGCGGAAACGGCCAAGCAGGAAACCAAGCCCGAGCAGAAACAGAAGTGGATGGTGCAATGTGGTTCGTTCCGTGCCACGGATCAGGCCGAGTCAGTGCGCGCACAGTTGGCGTTTGAAGGCATCGAAAGCCGCATCACGGCGGGTGGTGGCTGGAACCGCGTGATGCTCGGCCCCTACAGCAGCCGTGCTGCCGCCGACAAAACCCTGGCACGCCTGAAGGGCTCCGGCATGTCAAGTTGCATTCCCCTTGCCGTCGGGGGTTGAAAAGCGTCACTCCTCCCCCAACTATATTCTGCATATGCCCCGTTGCTTCTGCATAAGCAGAGACAGCGGGGTCTTCTTTCCGTCTGCAACGAGGGTCTGCTCGTGACAACAATTGTAAGCGTACGCCGCAACGGCCAGGTAGTGATCGGTGGCGATGGCCAGGCCACACTGGGCAATACGGTCATGAAGGGCAACGTCAAGAAGGTCCGTCGCCTGTATAACGATAAAGTGATTGCCGGTTTCGCTGGGGGTACTGCTGACGCCTTCACGCTGTTCGAGTTGTTCGAGCGCAAGCTGGAAATGCACCAAGGCCACTTGGTGAAAGCCGCCGTTGAGTTGGCAAAAGACTGGCGTACCGATCGTATGCTGCGCAAACTCGAAGCGCTGCTGGCGGTCGCCGATGAAAACGCCTCGCTGATCATCACGGGTAACGGTGATGTGGTGCAGCCAGAAAATGATTTGATCGCCATCGGCTCCGGCGGCCCCTACGCCCAGTCGGCGGCCCGCGCCCTGTTGGAAAATACCGAACTGAGCGCCCGCGAAATCGTTGAGAAATCCCTCAGCATCGCCGGTGACATCTGTATTTACACCAACCATTTCCACACTATTGAAGAATTGCCTTCCAAAGCGTAAGGATCGAATACTATGTCTGAAATGACCCCGCGCGAGATCGTCAGCGAACTGGACAGCTACATCATTGGCCAGAACAAGGCCAAACGCGCTGTTGCCATTGCCCTGCGCAACCGCTGGCGCCGGATGCAGCTCAACGAGACGCTGCGCCACGAAGTCACCCCTAAAAATATCCTGATGATCGGCCCGACCGGCGTCGGTAAAACCGAGATCGCCCGTCGCCTGGCCAAACTGGCCAATGCACCGTTTATTAAAGTGGAAGCCACCAAGTTCACCGAAGTGGGCTATGTCGGTAAAGAAGTGGATTCCATCATCCGCGATCTGACCGATGCCGCCGTGAAAATGGTGCGCTTGCAGTCGATCGAGAAAAACCGCACCCGCGCCGAAGAAATGGCCGAAGAACGTCTGCTCGACGTGCTGATCCCACCGGCCAAAAACAACTGGGGCCAGGCCGAAGAGCAGCAGGAACCTTCTGCTGCACGTCAGGTATTCCGCAAGAAATTGCGTGAAGGCCAGTTGGACGACAAAGAAATCGAAATCGATCTGGCCGCCGCGCCGATGGGCGTCGAAATCATGGCCCCTCCGGGCATGGAAGAGATGACCAATCAGTTGCAGTCGATGTTCCAGAATCTCGGCGGGCAGAAACAGAAACCCCGCAAGCTGAAGATCAAAGAAGCCTTCAAACTGCTGGTGGAAGAAGAAGCCGCCAAGCTGGTGAACCCGGAAGAGCTGAAAGAGCAGGCAGTGGAAGCCGTTGAGCAGCACGGCATCGTGTTTATCGACGAGATCGACAAAATCTGTAAGCGTGGTGGCCAAAGTTCCGGTCCGGACGTTTCCCGTGAAGGCGTGCAGCGCGATCTGCTGCCGCTGGTGGAAGGCTGCACGGTATCCACCAAGCACGGCATGGTGAAAACCGATCACATCCTGTTTATCGCTTCCGGCGCTTTCCAGACCGCCAGCCCTTCCGATCTGATCCCGGAGCTGCAAGGCCGCTTGCCAATCCGCGTTGAGCTACAGGCGCTGACCACGGAAGATTTCGAACGCATCCTGACCGAACCCAGTGCCTCGCTGACCGAGCAATACAAAGCGCTGATGGGCACCGAAGGCGTGACGATCGACTTCACTGCCGAGGGCATCCGCCGCATCGCCGAAGCCGCCTGGCAGGTGAATGAGCGCACCGAAAACATCGGCGCACGCCGTCTGCACACCGTGCTGGAACGTCTGATGGAAGATATTTCTTATGACGCGAGTGAAATTAACGGTCAATCCATTACAATTGACGCCGATTACGTGCGCAATCACCTGGATGAACTGGTAGCGGATGAAGATCTGAGTCGTTTTATCCTATAATCGCGCTATCACTGTCCTGTCAGTTATCGTTGTGGGAGGCCTTGCCTCCCGCATTTATTTCGAACGGACACCGCCTTTTGACTTACTGAAGCGAAACATGAGCTTATCAACCCCCACCACCCCGGCTAAAGCCTGGCTGGAAAGTTTACGACCGCGCACCCTGCCGTTGGCGTTTGCCTCCATCGTTGTCGGCTCCGCTATCGCCGCCTGGCAAGGCAGCCTCAAACCGGGTGTGGCCCTGTTGGCCTTGCTGACCGCGGGCCTGTTACAGATCCTCTCCAATCTGGCCAATGACTACGGCGACGCGGTAAAAGGCAGTGATAAAGAAGATCGCATCGGCCCACTGCGCGGCATGCAGAAAGGGATGATCACTCAGGCCCAGATGAAACGGGCGTTGGTGCTGACGGTGCTCCTGATTACCCTTTCCGGTTGCTGGCTGATTGCTGTCGCCTGCGAAAAACCCGGTGATGTGGTCGGTTTCCTGGTGCTGGGTGGCCTGGCGATCGTCGCCGCCATTACCTATACCGTGGGTAACAAACCCTATGGCTATTTGGGATTGGGTGATATCTCGGTGCTGGTGTTTTTCGGCTGGCTCAGCGTGGCGGGCTCGCACTATCTACAGACGCACACCTTTGACAGCATCGTGATGCTGCCAGCCACCGCCTGCGGCCTGTTGGCGGCAGCGGTGCTCAACATCAATAACCTGCGCGATATCGAAAGCGATCGCGTCAACGGTAAAAATACCCTGGCAGTACGCCTCGGGCCACAGAAAGCACGTTACTACCACGCTTTTCTGTTGATCGCTGCCGTGGTGTGCTTCGCTCTGTTTACCCTGCTTAACCTGCACAGCCTGTGGGGCTGGCTGTTTGTGCTGGCCATACCGCTGCTGTTGCGCCACGGTATGCGCGTACTGCGCGATCCCACCGCTATCGGCATGCGCCCGATGCTGGAGCACATGGTGAAGGCCGCATTACTGGCCAACCTGTTATTCGCTATTGGCGTGGTGCTCAGTTAAAAACTGATGATTTTGCCAACAGGGCGAATAAAGGGATATACTGACTATTCCAGCGGCAAACTGACGTAAAATCCTATGAAATACGATACTTCCGAACTCTGTGATATTTATCAGGAAGAGGTCAACGTAGTTGAACCTCTGTTCTCTAATTTTGGCGGGCGTACTTCATTTGGCGGGCAAATCACTACGGTGAAATGCTTTGAGGATAACGGCCTGCTGTTCGAACTGCTCGAAGAAAATGGCCGTGGCCGCGTGTTGCTGATCGACGGAGGTGGCTCTGTGCGCCGTGCGCTGATCAACGCTGAGCTGGCACGCCTGGCAACCCAGAACGAATGGGAAGGCATCGTGGTTTACGGTGCAGTACGCCAGGTGGACGATCTGGAAGAGTTGGACATCGGCATTCAGGCCATGGCCGCGATCCCGGTGGGAGCCACCAGTGAAGGCGTTGGTGAGAGTGATATCCGCGTCAACTTCGGTGGCGTCACCTTCTTCTCTGGCGATCATTTGTACGCCGACAATACCGGTATCATTCTTTCCGAAGATCCTCTTGATATCGAGTAACCGCAGAATATGAGAAAGGGCGCCCAGGCGCCCTTTTCGATCTCAGCTAACGGACGAGATTAGACCTCTTCCATTTTGCCCAGCAGTGCACGCAGGCGATCTTGCCAAACATGCTGTTCTTCTTTCAATTGCTGATTCTCACGCGCCAGCGCTTCGTGGTTACCCGCAGCGTTCTGAACGTCCTGAGACAGCGCGTTATTCTTCTCTTTCAGTTCTTCAATTTCCATCTGCAACAGCGTGATGGTATCAATCGCCTGCTGAACTTTTGCTTCCAGTTTTTCAAATACTTCAAATGACATTCTTCAGTCCCCTCATGATAGCAAGGCGTACATCTATAAGTAGCGCCGCAACGTCAGTTGCAGCGGCTGCGAATATGCATCGCGCCGAATGACACGCGCTGTTATGGAAAACGCGCTTGTCTCAATAAAACGCTTCTTTCGATAAAAACGATTGTATGTAGCCTGCCTCTCACTGTCTAGCAACATACCGGCCCAACGCGCAGTCTGTTGCAATTTTCCTGCCGTCACTTTTGTAGTTGTTAACAGATGGCAATCAAATCCATGGTCAGATCACACTTTTATGGTTCATAAAAAACACTAAATAACGCGAATTCGCTCAATTTTATGACGAAGTACACACATTTTGATTTCGCTATTTCTCGTTTATGTTCGTTAACGATAAATTTACATCACGTCCTCAATTCATAAGTGGACGAGATGAAAAACTGTACCTCAGGCTACAGCGCGAAACGCGCCAAGCCTGTATACCCAGCAGGGTATAAACCTATAACCGCCGTTTGCAGGACAATAACATTATGAGCCAAACCACCAGTCCGACTTTAAAAGGCCAGTGTATCGCGGAATTTCTCGGTACCGGCCTGTTGATCTTCTTTGGCGTAGGCTGCGTTGCAGCGCTGAAACTGGCCGGTGCCAGCTTCGGCCAGTGGGAAATCAGTATCATTTGGGGCCTGGGCGTTGCCATGGCCATCTATCTGACCGCCGCGATCTCCGGCGCACACCTGAACCCGGCCGTCACACTGGCGCTGTGGTTGTTCGCTTGCTTTGATGGCCGCAAAGTCCTCCCTTACATCGTGGCGCAGATTGCCGGTGCCTTCTGCGCCGCAGCACTGGTCTACGGATTGTATTACAACCTGTTTTTCGACTTTGAGAGCGCCCATCAGATGGTGCGCGGCAGTGACGAAAGCCTGGCGCTGGCCGGTATCTTCTCCACCTATCCCAATGCCCATATCTCCGTCGGCCAGGCCTTCCTGGTAGAAACGGTGATCACCGCCATTCTGATGTGCCTGATTCTGGCCCTGACCGACGACGGCAACGGCATTCCACGTGGCCCGCTGGCACCGCTGCTGATTGGTATTCTGATTGCCGTCATCGGTGCCTCTATGGGACCATTAACCGGCTTCGCACTGAACCCGGCGCGTGACTTCGGCCCGAAACTGTTCGCTTATCTGGCAGGCTGGGGTAGCGTGGCCTTTACCGGTGCGCGCGATATCCCTTACTTCCTGGTACCGATCTTCGGCCCTATCGTCGGTGCCGGTCTGGGTGCTTTCGGTTACCGCGCGCTGATTGGCCGCCATCTGCCTTGCGACGTTTGCGTCGAAGAAGACCAACCCACTGCCAAGCCAGAACAGCGTAACGCGTGATTGGCAACGTTTTCACGGTTAACAACAACAGGATTAAGCTCATGACAACAGAAAAAAAATACATTGTCGCTCTCGATCAGGGAACCACCAGTTCACGTGCCGTAGTGCTCGATCACGATGCCAACATTGTTGCGGTATCACAGCGTGAATTTACCCAAATCTACCCGAAGCCCGGCTGGGTGGAACACGATCCGATGGAGATCTGGTCCTCGCAGAGCTCTACGCTGGTGGAAGTGCTGGCCAAAGCGGACATCAGTTCTGATCAGATCGCCGGTATCGGTATTACCAACCAGCGTGAAACCACCATCGTCTGGGAAAAAGAGACCGGCAAGCCGATTTATAACGCCATCGTCTGGCAGTGCCGCCGTACCGCAGAGATCTGCGAAGAGCTCAAACGTGACGGGCTGGAAGAGTACATCCGCCACAATACCGGCCTGGTGGTTGACCCGTATTTCTCGGGTACCAAAGTTAAATGGATCCTCGATCACGTCGAAGGTGCCCGCGAACGCGCCAAGCGCGGCGAACTGCTGTTCGGCACCGTCGACACCTGGTTGGTGTGGAAAATGACCCAAGGGCGGGTGCATGTGACCGATTACACCAACGCCTCGCGCACCATGATGTTCAACATCCATCAGTTGGACTGGGATGAGCGCATGCTGGAAGTGCTGGATATCCCACGCGCCATGCTGCCGAAAGTCCGCCCGTCTTCAGAAGTTTACGGCCAGACCAACATTGGTGGTAAAGGCGGTACGCGTATTCCTATTGCCGGGATCGCCGGTGACCAGCAAGCGGCGCTGTACGGCCAGCTCTGCGTCCAACCGGGCATGGCGAAAAACACCTACGGCACCGGCTGCTTCCTGCTGATGAATACCGGTACCGAAGCCGTGCGCTCCAACCATGGCCTGCTGACCACCATCGCCTGTGGCCCGCGTGGTGAAGTGAACTATGCGCTGGAAGGTGCGGTATTTATCGGTGGTGCTTCGATCCAGTGGCTGCGCGACGAGATGAAACTGATTAGCGACGCGGCCGACTCCGAATACTTTGCCACCAAGGTCAAAGACAGCAACGGAGTGTACGTAGTACCCGCCTTTACCGGCCTGGGTGCGCCATACTGGGATCCGTATGCTCGTGGTGCCATCTTTGGCCTGACGCGCGGCGTGAACAGCAACCACATTATCCGTGCCACGCTGGAATCCATCGCCTACCAGACCCGCGACGTGCTGGATGCGATGCAAGCCGATGCCAACACCCGCCTGCAATCGCTGCGTGTGGACGGTGGCGCGGTGGCCAACAACTTCCTGATGCAGTTCCAGTCCGACATCCTCGGTACCCGTGTGGAGCGCCCTGAAGTGCGTGAAGTCACAGCGTTGGGGGCGGCCTACCTGGCAGGCCTGGCGATTGGCTACTGGAACGATCTGGACGAAGTGAAGAGCAAAGCCAACATTGAACGTGAATTCCGCCCAGGTATCGAAACCACCGAGCGCAATTTCCGTTACAGCGGCTGGAAAAAAGCCGTGGCTCGTGCGCAGGCGTGGGAAGATCACGACTAAGTTCACCGGCTGCTTTTGCCCTGACAATGCGCTGCCTGCGGGCGGCGCTTTTTTTGCCCCGCCCGACCGCCGCCGCCCTGTGATAAACTTTGTTGATATTTTCTTCCCTTTAATCACTCACAGGTTTGCCATGAAACGTGAATTAGCCATCGAATTTTCCCGCGTTACCGAAGCCGCCGCTCTGGCGGGTTACAAATGGTTGGGGCGCGGCGACAAAAATGCTGCTGACGGCGCCGCCGTCAATGCCATGCGCATTATGCTCAACAGAGTGGATATCGATGGCCGGATTGTGATCGGCGAGGGTGAAATTGATGAAGCCCCGATGCTGTACATCGGTGAGCAGGTCGGTACCGGTCAGGGCGATGCCGTGGATATCGCCGTCGATCCGATCGAAGGCACCCGGATGACGGCCATGGGCCAATCCAACGCGTTGGCTGTGTTGGCGGTGGGCGATCGCGGCACCTTCCTGCATGCCCCAGATATGTATATGGAAAAGCTGGTGGTTGGCCCGCAGGCACGTGGGGTTATCGATCTCAATCTGCCGCTGGCAGCAAACCTGCACAATATTGCTGCCCGCCTTGGCAAGCCGCTGGCAGAACTGACAGTGATCACGCTGGCGAAACCACGCCACGACGCGGTGATCGCCCAGATGCAGCAGCTTGGCGTGAAAGTGTTCGCCATTCCTGATGGTGACGTGGCCGCCTCTATTCTGACCTGCATGCCGGACAGCGAAGTGGATGTGATGTATGGTATCGGCGGAGCGCCGGAAGGCGTGATATCCGCCGCGGTGATCCGCGCGCTGGATGGTGACATGCAGGCCCGCTTGCTGCCACGCCATCAGGTGAAGGGCGATAGCGCAGAAAACCATCGTATCGGTGAGCAGGAATTGGCCCGTTGCCAAGAGATGGGCATCGAAGCCGGTAAGGTGCTGATTCTGGACGACATGGCGCGCAGCGATAACGTGATCTTTTCCGCGACCGGCATCACCAAAGGCGACCTGCTGGAAGGCATCACCCGCAAAGGCAATATGGCCACCACCGAAACCCTGTTGATCCGCGGTAAATCGCGCACCATCCGCCGCATTCGCTCGACCCATTATCTGGATCGCAAAGACGCTGCGCTGCACGAATTCCTGCTGTAAATATCAAGGGCACCGCATACGGTGCCCACCTCTTCTTGTCAGGCCGCATTGCCATTTTCTCATCATCGTCGCTAACCTGTTCACTCCTCATTACACCCATTCCTACTCAAAGCGTCAGAGATAAACCTCATGGCACTATTTTTGCGCCGCACAAGTTAAAAAATCTGATTTTTCAGCGAAATTCAGACAGATATTGATCATCGTCATACTGGTAGAAATCGCCGCCAATCTCGTAAATTAAACTGTACGAATAGCTAGAAAGAGTTAAGAATGTCAGGGGATTGCATTCATCGGCTTTAGCATTTAATCGATAATTATTTTCATCAACTTGAAATAATATGACAGCCACAGGGATTTGGTTTATGAAAACACCAGAACTGATTTTATTGCAGCTGAAAACCTTAGGCCCTCACTCCGCCAAAATGTTGGCCGAACGGCTTGAGATCACGCCGATGGGTATCCGTCAGCATCTGCATTCCCTGGAAAAGCGTGAGTTGGTTTGTTACGAGGAAACGCGCACCAAAGTGGGCCGCCCGACGCGCTTTTGGTCGCTCACCCAGCAGGGCCATGCCCAGTTTGCCGATAGCCATGACCGGCTTGCGACAACGTTGCTGGAGTCGACCCATGAGCTGTTCGGCACCGAAGGATTAGAGAAACTGATTCTTGCACGGGAAGAAAAACTCTTCCGCCGCTATGCTGATGAATTGGCAGAAGAGGAAAACCCGCTCGGTAAGCTTGCTCGCCTGGTGCGCCTGCGCCAGCACGACGGTTACATGGCGGAACTGCTTGAGCATCCGCAGGGTATGCTGCTGGTGGAAAATCACTGCCCCATCGGCGTGGCGGCCAATGCTTGCAGCAAGCTGTGCAACTCGGAACTGCAACTGTTCCATCGCCTGCTTGGCCAGAGTTACCGGATAGAGCGCACGGCACATGCCATTTCCGGCTCACGACATTGTGCTTATTTGATTCAAACGCAGGAGCTTTAAACAGTATGGCTGAATGGGTTAATGGCAAAGTCACGCAGGTCACACACTGGACGGATGGATTGTTCAGCATCACCGTCAATGCCCCAATCGATAACTTCAGCGCAGGGCAGTTTGCCAAACTGGCGCTGGAGATCGACGGTGAACGCGTTCAGCGCGCCTATTCGTATGTTAACGCCCCCAGCGATCCCAGCCTGGAGTTCTATCTGGTTACCGTGCCAGAAGGGAAACTCAGCCCAAGGCTCCACCAGTTGCAACAGGGTGCCGACGTGATGGTCACCAAAGAGGCCGCCGGTTTCTTTGTGCTGGAAGAGGTGCCGGATTGCGACACGCTGTGGATGCTGGCCACCGGTACCGCCATCGGCCCTTATCTGTCGATTCTGCAACAAGGCCAAGGGCTGGAGCGATTCAACAACCTGGTGCTGGTTCATGCAGCACGTTTTGCCCGCGATCTCAGCTACCTGCCATTGATGCAACAACTGCAACAGCGCTATCACGGCAAGTTACGCATTCAAACGGTAGTCAGCCGCGAAGAAGTGGCCGGATCGTTAACCGGGCGTGTGCCGGGCCTGATCGAAGATGGGCGGCTGGAAGCGGCCGTGGGTTTAACCCTCGATGCCGAAACCAGCCATGTGATGCTGTGCGGTAACCCGCAGATGGTGCGTGACACCCAGCAAACGCTGAAAGAACACCATCAGATGCGTAAGCACCTGCGCCGCAAACCAGGGCATATCACCAGCGAGCATTACTGGTAATTCAGCGGAATTTTACCGGCTCGGCCTCCGGGCCGAATCGGTTATCCCCTGGTGTGCCGACAAAAGCGCCCAGATCGAGCGCCATCATCACCATAATCAACGACGGGATAAACCGGCCAACGCCCCACTGCCAGATCGGTGCCAACATCTGCCAGTTCCCCGCCGCCAGTATCCATGCCAGAATCAGCAGCAACGACCACCAGCCCGCCTTGTTGCGATCGTGCAGGCGTTTAACCAGCACCGCCGCCGTTGGCCATAGCAATACCACAATAAAAAAGGCAATCGACTGGATCGCCACCAGATGATAGTTGGCCAGCGTGAAAGCAACAGCCATCAGCGCCAGCCAGATACCGATCCAGATCCAGAAATCACGCCGCCCGATGCGGCCCTTAAATGAGAAACACCACTGTTGTAAGGTCATTGATTCATGCACTCTTGGCCTGCCCATATTCAGCGACGCAGTGTAACATAGGCCATACCGGGTTGAGATTTCTGCCCGGTAGAAAGCGGGCCATCGCACATGCAACTTGAAGTATGACGAGTATATCGCTTTAATCGGAGTCATCCTTGTTACCGATACCGCCTATCATGCTGAGAAAAATCATCGCTATTGCCTGCCTGTTATCCGGTATCGGCAATGCCTGGGCCGATCCGCCAGATGCCGTTGCTGGTGCGCCACCGAACGCGCCTTATCTGCTGGCCGGGGCACCGACATTTGATTTGACGGTGGTGCAATTTCGCGAAAAATATAACCGCGATAATCCGATGTTACCGATCGGTGAGTTCCGTGTGATTGCCTCCAAGGAAGACGATTCCCCGCTGTTGACCCGCGCCGCCAGTAAGCTGAACGAAAATCTGTACGCCTCGACCGCGCTGGAAAAAGGCACCGGTAAAATCAAAACGGTGCAAATCACCCACTTGCCCTTGCAGGGTAACGAAGAAAAAGCCGCACGGGCGATCTCGGTCAATTACATGGCTGCCCTGATGCGCCAGTTCGAACCCGCGCTGACCGTGGAAGAAAGCATCATCAGGGTGAGCAATCTGCTGGAAAAAGGTAAAGGTCTGCACTTTTATCAGCATCAGGTTGGCGCAATACGTTATGTGGTGGCAGATAACGGCGATAAAGGGATAACTTTCGCTGTTGAACCGATTAAGCTGGCGCTATCTGAACCCTGATACCCCGGCAATTAATGACAAAAAGCAAAGCCTTTGCGTTTATTGATCTCTATACTGTTGGGCAGGTAAATTGCCGGTCCGGCAGTGGTTATTTCGACTCTCGCGTCCCTTTTTTGGAGAAAAACACATGCGTCATCCATTAGTTATGGGTAACTGGAAGCTTAACGGCAGCACCAATATGGTCAATGAACTGATTGCTGGCCTGCGCAAAGAACTGAGCAGCGTTGATGGCTGTGGCGTTGCTATCGCACCTCCGGTGATGTATCTGGATCAGGCCAAGCACGCGCTGGGCGGTAGCCGCATCGCGCTGGGCGCACAAAACGTCGACGTTAATCTGTCTGGCGCTTTCACCGGTGAAGTCTCTGCCGACATGCTGAAAGACATCGGTGCGCAATACATCATTATCGGCCACTCTGAGCGCCGGACTTATCACAAAGAAACGGATGCTGCGATCGCTGAGAAATTTGCCGTGCTGAAAACCGCTGGCCTGATCCCAGTGCTGTGCATCGGTGAAACCGAAGCAGAAAACGAAGCTGGCAAAACCGAAGAAGTTTGCGCGCGTCAGCTCGACGCCGTGCTGAAAACCCAAGGCGCTGAAGCCTTTAAAGGCACCGTGATTGCGTATGAGCCAGTATGGGCCATCGGTACCGGCAAATCTGCCACCCCTGCGCAGGCACAGGCAGTACACAAATTTATCCGCGATCATATCGCCAAGCAGGATGCTGCCGTGGCCGCTGAAGTGATCATCCAGTACGGCGGTTCTGTGAACGACAAAAATGCCGCAGAGCTGTTTGCTCAGCCAGATATCGACGGCGCGCTGGTTGGCGGTGCTTCACTGAAGGCTGACGCTTTCGCCGTGATCGTCAAAGCCGCTGCCGCAGCGAAAAAAGCCTGATTTTTTCCGGCCTGAAATAGCAAAACCCCGGCGCGCCGGGGTTTTTTGTTTATATCTTCAATAAATTACCGTTTACTGATCTCGTCAAACACGCCGCCGGTCGCAAAATGGATCTTCTGTGCGCTAGTCCAGCCGCCGAACGTATCATCCACGGTGAACAATTTCAGTTTCGGAAACTGCTCGGCAAATTTGGCGGCAATCGCCTCATCACGTGGGCGATAGTAATTCTTCGCGGCAATAGTCTGGCCTTCGGTAGAATACAGATATTTCAAGTAGGCATTGGCCACCTCACGAGTGCCGCGCTTATCAGCCACTTTATCAACCACCGACACGGTAGGTTCAGCCAGGATCGACTCACTCGGGGTAATGATTTCAAATTTATCCTTACCCAACTCTTTCTCCGCCAATAACGCTTCGTTTTCCCAGGCGATCAGCACATCCCCGATCCCACGTTCAACAAAGGTGTTGGTTGCGCCGCGCGCACCGGAATCCAACACTTCCACGTTTTTGTACAGGTTTTTGACAAACTCCTGCGCCTTGGCTTGATCGCCATTATTGTGATGCAGGGCATAGCCCCAGGCCGCCAGATAGTTCCAACGCGCGCCACCGGAGGTTTTTGGATTCGGCGTAATCACCGATACGCCAGATTTCACCAGATCGGGCCAATCATGGATCTGCTTGGGATTGTCTTTACGCACCAGGAATACGATGGTGGAAGTATAGGGTGCTGAGTTGTCTGGCAGGCGCTTGATCCAGTCTTTATCGATACGACCGCGCTCGGCAATGGCATCCACGTCATAAGCCAACGCCAGCGTAACCACATCGGCCTCAATGCCGTTGATCACCGAGGTGGCTTGTTTGCCGGAACCGCCGTGTGACTGACGCACCGTAACATTATCACCGGTCTGTTGTTGCCAGTATTTACCGAACGCGGTGTTGTATGCCTGATAGAACTCACGCGTTGGATCGTATGAAACGTTCAGCAGTTGAATATCTTTCGCCATAGCACCCGATACCAACAGCAGTAAAGTCACACCTACACCCCATTTACGCATTGCCTACTCCCCCAGAAAAATGACCGCAACCTCAGTAGGTTGATTTAGCATCAGAGCCTGCCAGAAATTTCCCTCACCATTAAAGAATAAAAAATTTTTGGCTAGACCATTCTGGAATATGAAGATCAACGCATAAAAAAAGCCCCCAGTAAACGGAGGCTTGTTTGCAGCAAATAAATTGCGTATCAGTACAGCTTTTTCGCCGTTTCCAACCAGTCGATGTTGAACGGACGCTTCATGTTTTCGATAGCGTCGATGATGTCATGGTGCACCATCTTCTCGTTCTGAATCCCCACGCAACGGCCGCCGTAACCTTGCAGCAGCAGTTCAATGGCGTAAGCACCCATGCGAGACGCCAGGATACGGTCATAAGCCACCGGCGAGCCACCACGCTGGATATGGCCCAACACGGTTGCACGGGTTTCACGACCGGTTTCCTGCTCGATATAGCGCGCCAGTTCGTCGATATCACAGATGTGCTCGGTGATGGCCACGATGGCATGCTTTTTACCTCTGGCGATACCGGCTTTGATTTCATTAACCAGATCGTCGCGGCTGAACTCGATTTCTGGCAACACGATAAATTCACAGCCCCCGGCAATGGCGGCAGACAGCGTCAACTCACCGCAGTAACGGCCCATCACTTCAACGATGGAGATACGCTGGTGTGATGAAGAGGTGTCACGCAGGCGGTCAATCGCTTCTACCACGGTTTCCAACGCCGTGAAATAACCGATAGTGTAGTCAGTGCCCGCCACATCGTTATCGATGGTGCCTGGCAGACCGATACATGGGAAACCCTCTTCGGTCAGGCGCTTCGCCCCCATATAGGAACCGTCACCGCCGATGACAACCAGCGCATCAATCCCACGCTTTTTCAGGTTCTCAATTGCCTTGGCACGTACGTTTTCATCTCTGAATTCAGGGAAACGCGCAGAACCCAGGAAGGTGCCGCCGCGGTTGATCATGTCAGACACGCTGTAGCGGTCCAATTTATCCATGCGATCTTCGTACAAACCAAGGTAGCCATCGTAAATACCAAAAACTTCCAGACCTTCTGTGAGTGCAGCACGCACAACGCCGCGAATGGCAGCGTTCATACCTGGCGCGTCGCCGCCACTCGTCAGTACACCGATTTTCTTGATCATGACTACCTCTGAACTTGTAAAGAATTCTGTATTCGCCGATTACCCTGGACTCTTTCCGACTGCGGAAAACCAGCTTTACGGCTTTTATTGCTGGATATTATAACAAAAAGACTTAGCTGAATTGATTCAGGTCACGCAATATCGAGGAAAAAACTGCGTATAGCACACCGAGCTAAGGTGATATTCTCACAACGCCTACCCTATTGACCCAAATCAGCTAATTATAGTTCCCAATGACCCTGCCGACCTACTGGCACCACAGAGCAGGGATCCTGGTGAATAATCACGTCCGCCCCCGGAAAACGATGCAACAGCGCCTGCTCAACCTGCTCAGCCAGAATATGCGCCTGCATCAGCGGCAGCGAATCTTCCATTTCCAGATGCAGCTGAATAAACCGCGTCGGCCCGGACTGCCGGGTTCGCAAGTCGTGCGCCCCTTTCACCCCCGGCCAGGAGGATACCACGTCGATAATCGCCTGGCGCTCTTCATCCGGCAAGGCGCGATCCAACAGGGATTGTACCGCTTCATACCCCATGCGCAGTGCACTGTAGAGGATATAGACCCCGATACCCAAAGCAAACAGCGCATCCGCACGGTGAAATCCGTACCAGCTGAGCCCCAGCGCCACTAGAATAGCACCATTCATCAGGACATCTGACTGATAATGCAGCATATCTGCTCGCACTGCCTGACTGCGCGTTTTTCTTACCACCCAGCGCTGATAGCTGACCAGAACCAGAGTGCTGACCAACGCGATGAGAGTCACCGCAATACCGATACCGGGAGCGTTGAGCGGCTGTGGTGAATAAAGGTGCTGAAAACCGGTCAGGAACAGGAACAGCGCAGAACCGGAAATAAACATGCTCTGTGCCAGCGCCGCCAATGACTCGGCCTTGCCGTGACCAAAAGTATGTTCCTCGTCCGCAGGTTGCAGTGAATAACGCACCACAAACAGGTTGGTTAACGAAGCAGCAATATCAACCAGAGAATCCACCAGCGCCGCCAGCAAACTCACCGATCCGGTGAGATACCAGGCAACGATTTTGATTAGCAGCAAAACAGAAGCCGTCGCGGTGGCGGCTAAAGCAGCGGATTTCACCAGACGCGCATATTGCTGTTCCATAAAGAACCCCAACTAAAACTCATGGCGTTAGTATAACGGAATGTCAGGCAAAAAAAGCCCCGCCGTAAAGGCGGGGAAGACAGGGATGGTGTCTATGGCAAGGAAAAAACAGGGGACTACTCAGTCGTACTCAACTTCTGGGCAGAAGTTTGCTGCAAACCAGAAATCTGTTGCTCCATCTGCTGCATACGCTGCTGATGCTGCTGATGCTGCTGATGCTTCTGGTCTAAAACACTTTTTTGCTCTGGCGTCAGCAGGTTATACATCTGGTTGCGTATGCGGGCCATTTCGACCTGGCGCTTAACCTGTTCCTGAGCCATCTTTTCCGCCTGGGCATAAACGGCGGTTTCATCAAACTTGTCTGCGGTTATCAGCCGATGCATGGCTTCAATTTCCGCTACCTTGACATCGAGCAGATCGTGGCGAGCCTGGCGCATTAAATCGCGCATTTGCTGACGCTGCTGCTCGGTTAGGCTGATACCCTCAAACATGTGGTATTGGCCGGGTGTTCTTATCATCGCATCATTGGCAGGAGCTTGAGCAGTTTCCGGTGTAGTATCGGCAGCAAAGGCAGCGGAAGAACCTATCGCCAACATTGATGCCATTGCTACTACGGTAAACTTACGCATTTTCACTCCTCACGCATTCTCTCTTTGCGAATCAACGAGGAGCAGTGTACTGCTGCACCTGCAAACATGCGTCAGTGCATGTAAAACTACGTAAAGTCATGGAATGTCAACAGTTGATGACGTATTTTGCGTCAGGAGGTAAATCATAATGAACAAAATTCTGTTAGTTGACGATGACCGCGAGCTAACCTCGCTGCTGAAAGAACTGCTTGAAATGGAAGGCTTTAACATCGTCGTGGCCCACGACGGTGAACAGGCGTTGTCGTTGCTGGACAGCTCCATCGACCTATTGTTGCTTGATATCATGATGCCGAAGAAAAACGGTATCGATACGTTGAAAGAACTGCGCCAGCATCACCAGACTCCGGTGATCATGCTGACCGCGCGTGGCAGTGAACTGGATCGGGTACTTGGCCTGGAATTGGGTGCCGACGATTATCTGGCGAAACCCTTTAACGATCGCGAACTGGTGGCCCGCATCCGCGCCATTCTGCGCCGTTCCAACTGGAGCGAGCAGCAGCAGAATGTCGATACCAGCGCCCCTACGCTGGACGTAGACGGCCTGCAGCTCAACCCTGGCCGCCAAGAGGCGACTTTTGACGGGCATGCTCTCGATCTCACCGGCACCGAATTTACCCTGCTCTACCTGCTGGCACAGCATCTTGGCCAGGTCGTTTCACGTGAATTACTGAGCCAGGAAGTGTTGGGCAAACGCCTGACGCCGTTCGATCGCGCCATTGACATGCACATTTCCAACCTGCGGCGTAAGCTGCCGGATCGCAAAGACGGCCACCCATGGTTCAAAACCCTGCGTGGACGGGGCTATTTGATGGTATCAGCAGCATGATCAACAGTTTGACGGCACGCATCTTCGCCATTTTCTGGTTCACATTAGCCCTGGTGCTGATGTTGGTGTTGATGGTGCCTAAGCTCGACTCCCGCCAGATCACCTCGCTGCTGGACAGCGAGCAGCGGCAGGGGCTGATGCTGGAACAACACGTCGAGGCCGAGTTACAAAACGATCCGGCCAACGATCTGATGTGGTGGCGCCGCCTGTTTCGCGCTATCGATAAATGGGCCCCCCCAGGCCAACGCCTGATTCTGGTCACCAGCGAAGGGCGGGTGATTGGCGCTCAACGCAATGAAATGCAGATTGTGCGCAACTTCATCGGCCAATCGGATAACTCAGATCTGCCGAAAAAGAAAAAATACGGCCGCGTTGAGCTGGTCGGCCCATTCTCGGTGCGCGATGGCGAAGACAACTATCAGCTGTACCTGATCCGCCCGGCGAACAGCCCGCAATCCGATTTTATCAACCTGATGTTTGACCGCCCGTTGTTGCTGCTGATCGTCACCATGCTGATCAGTGCCCCACTGCTGTTGTGGCTGGCCTGGAGCCTGGCAAAACCGGCGCGTAAGCTGAAAAATGCCGCCGACGATGTGGCGCGCGGTAATCTGAAACAGCATCCAGAACTGGAGTCTGGGCCGCAGGAATTCCTCGCCACCGGTGCCAGTTTCAACCAGATGGTGAGCGCGCTCGAAAGAATGATGACGGCGCAGCAGCGGCTGATTTCCGACATCTCTCATGAACTGCGCACCCCGTTGACACGCCTGCAATTGGCTACCGCTTTGATGCGCCGCCGCCATGGCGAAGGGCACGAACTGGCGCGCATTGAGACCGAAGCCCAACGGTTGGATTCGATGATCAACGATCTGCTGCTCCTGTCGCGCGGGCAACAGAAAAGCGAGCTGGTGCGCGAACTGCTGAAAGCGAACGAACTGTGGGCCGAAGTGCTGGACAATGCCCGCTTCGAAGCCGAACAGATGGGCAAACATCTGGAGGTTACTTCCCCTCCTGGCCCCTGGACGATTTACGGCAACGCAGGCGCTCTGGATAGCGCGCTGGAAAACATTGTGCGTAATGCCCTGCGTTACTCCCACACACGCATCACGGTGGCCTTCAGCGCTGATAGTCAGGGGGTCACCATCGTGGTCGATGACGACGGCCCTGGCGTCAGTGCGGAAGATCGCGAGCAGATATTCCGCCCGTTCTACCGCACCGATGAAGCCCGCGATCGTGAATCTGGCGGCACCGGCCTGGGGTTGGCGATCGTCGAAGCCGCCGTCAACCAGCATCGCGGCTGGGTAAAGGCCGAAGACAGCCCGTTGGGTGGTTTGCGTCTGGTGCTGTGGCTGCCGCTGCATCAGCGTTAATCGCCAGCACGCCAAGAGTTTGCTATTCTGCGCCCCTCATCATGAGGGGCCTGTTACATGCTGAATATCGTTTTATTTGAACCCGAAATTCCACCCAACACCGGCAATATTATCCGCCTGTGTGCCAATACCGGCTTCCAGTTGCACCTGATCGAACCGATGGGCTTCCCATGGGATGACAAGCGCCTGCGTCGTGCCGGGCTGGATTACCATGAATTTGCCAGCATCAAACGCCATGCCGATTACCCCACGTTTCTCGCCAGCGAAAACCCGCAGCGGCTGTTTGCCCTGACCACCAAAGGCACTCCGGCGCACAGCGCGGTGAGCTATCAGGCGGGTGACTATCTGCTGTTCGGCCCGGAAACCCGCGGCCTGCCCGCCAGCATCCTTGATGCGTTGCCCGCGCAACAGAAAATCCGCATCCCGATGCAGGCCCAGAGCCGCAGCATGAATCTGTCAAACGCAGTTTCCGTGGTGGTGTATGAGGCTTGGCGTCAACTAGGTTACGCGGGTGCCTTGCTCAAAGAATAAAACCTGCCACCTCAAGGCGATGGCCTGCCGTACAGACATCGCCCTGAAGCATTCTCGCTAAATCTGTGATCGTCGGCATACACACCCGCTGAATTTTGCCATGCTCTTGTGCCATCCGGCAGCCACCCGAAGGTTCCCTTTGCCACCTCTCTTTAGACTTCCTGTTCATCCGTGGTCTTACCGCGCCAATAACAACGAAGGATAACAAGATGAACAACGCCATTATGCTAGGGATCCTCTGGCACCTGGTCGGGGCAGCCAGCGCTGCCTGCTTCTACGCACCATTCAAACAGGTAAAAAACTGGTCCTGGGAAACCATGTGGTCGATCGGCGGCTTCGTTTCCTGGTTGATTCTGCCTTGGGCAGTCAGCTATGTGCTGCTGCCTGATTTTTGGCAGTATTATGGCTCCTTCAGCGCAGCGACCCTGCTGCCAGTGTTTCTGTTTGGCGCCATGTGGGGCATTGGTAATATCAACTATGGCCTGACCATGCGTTATCTCGGCATGTCGATGGGGATTGGTATCGCTATCGGCATCACGCTGATCATCGGGACGCTGATGACTCCATTGCTGCAAGGCCGGTTTGAATTGCTGTTTGGTACCGCCGGTGGCCGCATGTCGCTGCTTGGCGTGTTCGTTGCGCTGATCGGCGTGCTAATCGTCAGCTACGCGGGCTTGCTGAAAGAGCGGGCTATGGGCATCCGCGCCGAAGAATTCAACCTGAAGAAAGGGCTGGTGCTGGCCGTGATGTGCGGTATTTTCTCGGCCGGGATGTCGTTTGCCATGGACGCCGCCAAACCGATGCACGAAGCGGCGAGTGCCTTGGGTATCGATCCGCTGTACGTCGCATTGCCGAGCTACGTGGTGATTATGGGCGGCGGCGCACTGATTAACCTCGGTTACTGCTTTATCCGCCTGGCAACCCTGAAGAACCTGTCGGCCAAAACGGATTTCTCGCTGCCGAAACGGCTGCTGGTGATCAACGTGCTGTTTTCCATGCTGGCTGGCCTGATGTGGTATCTGCAATTCTTCTTCTACGCCTGGGGCCACGCCAAGATCCCAACGCAATACGATTACATGAGCTGGATGCTGCATATGAGCTTCTACGTACTGTGCGGCGGTATTGTCGGGCTGCTGCTGAAAGAGTGGAAATGCGGCACCAGAAAACCGGTTGCCGTCCTGTGCATCGGCTGCCTAGTGATCATTCTGGCGGCCAACATTGTGGGTATGGGGATGGCGTCTTAAGGGCTGACGATTACAGCGACTCTTCCGTCGCCACAAACCGCTGACGATATTCGCGTGGGGTCATTCCGGCCTCACGCGCAAACACCACAGAAAAATAGTTACTGTCCTCGAATCCGCAACGGGCCGCAATGTCGCTGATGCGGAACTCGCTGCGGCGCAGCAAGCGCTTGGCCTGGCATAGCCGGATCTGCCGCAGATAGTGGTTGATGGTCATGCCGGTTTGCTGGCGGAACAGCAGCTTCAGCGCCCGCTCCGTTAAATGGTGCTCCTGGCAAAATAGCGCCAGCTCAAAATGCCCGTCGATACCGCTTTGCAGCGCCGCCATCAACAGATCCAACTGTTCGCCATCTGGCAGCATATGCGCTTTATCCACCGCATAGCGATGACGTTTCAGTACGATCGCCAGTTGCAGCAGCAACACTTCGGTGAATTGCAGCGACAGCGAATCGGTTTTGCGGCTCTCTTGTGAAAGCTGAGCGATGATCGGCCGCGCCTGTGCCATCCCCTGAGTGGATAGCCGCCAGTAACGCTCGTCCGCAGTTGCAAACGGCGGCAACAGGCTTTCCCATTGCGCATTCAGCCGCAGGCGTTCGGGGCAGTAAATGATGTTATCCAAGACCAGATCGTGTACCGATTCATAGCTGTGGCAATCACTGGCGCGCACATAAAAAATATCCCCGCAGGTGATACGGTAAGGGCGATCGTTCAGCACATGCAGGCCATTACCGCGCCAGACGATCACGATCTCGCAAAACTGGTGAGTATGGGTGGCAAATCCCTCCTGAGGATAACGCTCCGCCACCGCGACCGGCATCTGCTCAGAGGGCAGATAGTCGCGGCTCTCCAGCAGTAATGTTTCCCTCATCTGCACACCTTTTTCTATTGTTCACCATCAGCATTATTGCCGAACGTAGATCGAGGAAAATTGACGCAGTCGCGGTTTCACGCCGCTAACGCAAACCCCGCAGCGCCCGCGGCGGGCAGGTAAACTCACGCTTGAACAGCGTTGAGAAGTGGTTACTGTCGCCAAAACCGCAGCGGAACGCGATATCGGTAATGCTGCTGTCGCTATGGCACAGCATATGGCGCGCCTGCAACAGGCGCAGGTGGGTCAGATAACGCTGCGGCGTCATATTGGTATGGCCCTTCAACTGCCGGTGCAGCGTGCGTAACGGTATGGCAAAGCGTTCTGCCAGTTCCGGCCACTCGATCTGTTCGGCGTAATGGCTTTGCAACCAGTCCAACAGTTGGTGTAAACGCCCTTCCTGATCGTCGCCCTGCCGCGCCATGCACCCGCGCCACAACTGCACCAGCAGTTGCATAAACCAGCTTTCATGCAGCGCAATATCTTCCGGCTGGTCACCTGCTGGCGCACTCATCAGTAATGCAATCAGCTGTTTAACCTGTTGTAACACCTGATGGTTGATACGCCAGTGCGCGGGATAAATGCCGTCGCGCTCGCGGGGCAGAAATTGTTCCACGCCGGAAATAAAGCGGAACGCCCCTGGAGCGCGGAACAGAATATTGGTCAGGATTAAACCATCGGTCTGCTCAAACAGATGGCGATCGTGATCGCGCACAAAACAGACGCAGCCACTGTTAAGGGTATAGGGGTTGCCGTTGAACACATGGACACCGGCCCCCTGCTCAACAATCACGATTTCGTAAAAATCATGATGATGTTCTGGAAAAGCCTGCTGCGGTTCACGGGGTTCAATCACCACGGGCGCGCTACAGGAAGGGAAAAAATCACTACTGTGTAATAGATTCATCTTACCCCCCGCTCCTTGGCGCGGCGGGATTACCGCGCAACGTCGGTTAACGATAGTAAGAGAAGCATCAAGGAAGATACCTTAAGGTTTTGACCAAAAAGCACGCTAAATCGGTGCGTTTTTTAAGAAAGCCGCAGCAATGTTGAGAAATGCGAGCAAGGTCACAACCCGCAGAAAACCGGGCTGAATGGCAAACTGTGAGCTGCTTCACCTTTACCTTTGCCATTTTGCCAACCCACTCTCGGCCTTGGCAGTAGCGAGAAGGCTTCGCTACCCGCAACTTTCTACACTGCCCGTCATCAAGCAATAACGGGCTTTCTCTCATGACTACACGCAACATTGCTGCCATCGATCTGGGTGCCTCTAGCGGGCGCGTGATGCTGGCCAGTTATCAACCGGAACAACAACGGCTCCAGCTACGCGAAGTCAGCCGTTTTACCAACCGTTTGCAACAGCGGAATGGGCAGGACTGCTGGGACTTGGATGCGTTGGAGCACCACATCCGCCAGGCGCTCGCGCAGCTTGATGAGCAGGGCATCGTGCTCGACAGCATCGGTATCGACACATGGGGAGTGGATTTTGTGCTGCTGGATGCCCAGGGCGAGCGTGTCGGCCAAGCGGTTTCTTACCGCGATGCCCGCACGCAGGGCGTGATGGCGCAAGCCCAACGCACGCTCGGGCGGAGCAATATCTATCAGCGCACCGGCATTCAATTTTTGCCCTTCAACACCTTGTATCAACTACGGGCCTTGCGCGAGCAGCAGCCTGAGTTGCTGGAGCGCGTGGCGCACCTGCTGCTGATCCCAGACTATCTGCACTTCCGGCTGACCGGGCAATTGAACTGGGAATACACCAACGCCAGCACCACCCAATTACTGAATATCGAGACTGACCAATGGGATGCCGAACTGCTGGCCTGGGCGGGTGTGCCATCACGTTGGTTCGGTAAACCGACCCCGCCGGGCAACCGTGTGGGTTACTGGACCAGCGCCAGCGGCCAGCAAGTGCCAGTGATTGCCGTGGCGACTCATGATACTGCCAGCGCGGTGCTCGCCACGCCGTTGCAGGATGCCAATGCCGCCTACCTCAGTTCCGGCACCTGGTCGCTGATGGGCATTGAAAGCCCGGTACCAATTGTTAATTCCCGCTCGCTAGCAACCAATATCACCAACGAGGGCGGCGCAACCGGTTATCGGGTGCTGAAAAACATCATGGGCCTGTGGCTGCTGCAACGTGCCACTCAGGAACTGAATATCAGCGATTTACCGGCGTTGATCGCCCTGGCTGCGCAACAACCCGCCTGCCGCTCGTTGATCAACCCCAATGACGATCGCTTTATCAACCCGGCCAATATGTGCCAAACCATTCAGGCTTATTGCCGTGAACAGGACATGCCGATACCGAAAACGCCTGCACAGTTGGTGCGCTGTATCTTCGACAGCCTGGCCATGCTCTACCGCCAGGTGGCACAGGAGTTGGCCACCCTGCATGGCCGCCCGCTGAGCCATTTGCATATCGTCGGCGGCGGCAGCCAAAACCATTTTCTCAATCAGCTGTGTGCCGATGCCTGCGGGCTAGCCATCAGCGCCGGGCCGATCGAAGCCTCTACGCTGGGCAACGTCGGCTGCCAGTTGATGGCCTTGGATGCCGTCGCCGATATCGGGCAATTCCGCCGCATCGTGGCGCAGAATTTCCCGCTGCAACATTTCACCCCTCGCGACAATCCCGACTTTGCCGCCCACTGGCCGCAATTTCAGTCGTTGAGTCAATTACCTAAGGAACTTTGCATATGAAAAGCTCTATTGAACAAGCCTGGGAACTGGCAAAACAGCGCTTTGCCGC
This sequence comes from Serratia sp. YWN4, assembly GCF_055790845.1. Lineage (NCBI taxonomy): Bacteria > Pseudomonadati > Pseudomonadota > Gammaproteobacteria > Enterobacterales > Yersiniaceae > Serratia > Serratia sp. YWN4. The sequence goes on along the minus strand of NZ_CM147696.1, from coordinate 106,784 downwards.
CGTTGGCGTTGACGTTGAGGCCGCCATTCAAGCGCTGGATACTCTGCCAGTTTCTATGCACTGCTGGCAGGGTGATGACGTGGCCGGTTTTGAAAACCCGGAAGGCTCGCTGACCGGCGGCATTCAGGCCACCGGCAACTACCCCGGCAAAGCGCGTAATGCCAAAGAGCTACGTGCCGATCTGGAGCAGGCATTGGCGCTGATCCCTGGCCCGAAACGCCTGAATCTGCACGCGATTTATCTCGAATCCGAGACGCCGGTGGCACGTAACCAGATTGAACCGCGCCATTTCAAGAACTGGGTGGAATGGGCAAAACGGCACCGGCTGGGCCTGGATTTCAACCCTTCGTGTTTCTCGCACCCGCTGAGCGCGGACGGTTTTACCCTGTCACACGCCGATCCAGACATCCGCCAGTTCTGGATTGAACACTGCCAGGCCAGCCGCCGGGTTTCTGCCTATTTCGGCGAACAGCTCGGCACGCCTTCGGTGATGAATATCTGGATCCCGGATGGCATGAAAGACACGCCGATCGATCGCTTGGCCCCACGCCAGCGTTTGCTGAGCGCGCTGGATGAAGTGATCGCCGAAAAACTCGACCCGGCTCACCATATCGACGCCGTAGAAAGCAAGCTGTTCGGCATCGGTGCAGAAAGCTACACCGTCGGCTCCAATGAGTTCTATCTCGGCTACGCCACCAGCCGCCAGACCGCGCTGTGCCTAGACGCCGGGCACTTCCACCCCACCGAAGTGATCTCCGACAAAATCTCCAGTGCCATGCTGTACGTACCGCGCCTGTTGCTACACGTCAGCCGCCCGGTGCGCTGGGACAGCGATCACGTGGTATTGCTGGATGACGAAACCCAGGCCATCGCCAGTGAGATCGTGCGCCACAACCTGTTCAACCGCGTACATATCGGCCTGGATTTCTTCGATGCCTCGATCAATCGCATCGCTGCCTGGGTGATCGGTACGCGCAATATGAAAAAAGCGCTGCTGCGCGCCCTGCTTGAGCCAACCGAAATGCTGCGGCAGGTCGAACAGCGCGGCGATTACACCGCACGCTTGGCCCTGCTGGAAGAGCAAAAATGCCTGCCGTGGCAAGCCGTGTGGGAAACCTACTGCCAGCGTAACGATGTCCCGGCCGATGCCAGTTGGCTCGATAACGTGCGCAGTTACGAACAACAGATTCTCAGCCAACGTTAAGGACACACCGCAATGCAACAGCTACTTTCCTCCTGGTTTATCCAGGGCATGATCAAGGCCACCAGCGATATGTGGCTCAAAGGCTGGGATGAACGCAACGGCGGCAATATCAGCCTACGGCTGACGGCGGAAGACGTCGCCCCCTTCCGTAGCGACTTCGCTGCCCAGCCGCGCTGCGTAGAACTGACGCAACCGGCCAGCGAACTGGCCAACTGCTGGTTCCTGGTGACCGGATCCGGCAAGTTCTTCCGCAACGTGCAACTGGCCCCAGAAGAAAATCTGGTGCTGCTGCAACTCAACCATAACGGCACCGCCTATCACATCCACTGGGGGCTTTCGCAAGGCGGCCTGCCGACCTCGGAACTGGCCGCCCACTTCCAGTCGCACATCGTGCGTATGCAGGTTAGCGGTGGCAGCGATCGCGTCATCATGCACTGCCACGCCACCAACCTGATCGCGCTGAGCTTTGTGCAGGAGCTGGATAATGCCCGCTTTACCCGCCTGTTGTGGGAAGGCAGCACCGAATGCCTGGTGGTGTTCCCGGATGGCATCGGCATCGTGCCGTGGATGGTGCCGGGCACCGACGGGATCGGCACCCAGACCGCCGAACAGATGCAGGCGCACAGCCTGGTGCTGTGGCCGTTCCACGGCATTTTCGGCACCGGCCCAACGCTGGATGACGCTTTCGGCCTGATCGATACCGCAGAAAAATCTGCCGAAATCATGGTGAAAGTGCTGTCGATGGGCGGCAAGAAGCAGACCATTTCTGGCAGCCAGTTAGCCGCGCTGGCCCAGCGCTTTGGCGTCACGCCGCTGGCAGCGGCGCTTGAGGACTGAGAATGCATTCCCTGCGTCCACGTAGGTGGGCGCATCACAATGCATTCTCACTTCAGGAGTAATACATATGAGTTTCATGCTGGCATTACCGAAAATCAGTTTACACGGCTGTGGCGCCATCGAAGATATGGTTAAGCTGCTGGCGCAAAAACAATGGGGCAAAGCGCTGATCGTCACCGATGGTCAGTTGGTTGAGCTTGGCCTGCTGGAAGGGCTGCTCAGCGCCCTGCAACAACAGGCACTGCCCTACGCGATGTTCAGTGAGGTGTTCCCCAATCCAACCGAAGAACTGGTGCAAAAAGGCTGGCAAGCGTTCAAGCAACACCAGTGTGACTACCTGATTGCCTTCGGCGGCGGTAGCCCGATCGACACCGCCAAAGCGATCAAAATCCTCACCGGCAACCCTGGCCCTTCCACCGCCTATTCCGGCGTCGGTAAGGTCAAACAGGCGGGTGCGCCGCTGGTCGCCATCAATACCACCGCAGGCACCGCGGCCGAGATGACCAGCAATGCGGTAATCATCGACAGCCAGCGCCACGTCAAAGAAGTGATTATCGACACCAATATCATCCCCGATATTGCCGTGGACGATCCGGCTGTGATGCTGAACATTCCCTCCAGCGTGACCGCCGCCACCGGCATGGATGCACTGACTCATGCAATAGAAGCTTATGTTTCTGTCGGAGCCCATCCGTTGACCGATCATTCGGCCTTGGAAGCGATTCGCCTGATTGGTACCTGGCTACCCGCCGCAGTGGACGACGGTAAAAACCTGCAGGCGCGGGAAATGATGGCTTATGGCCAATATCTGGCGGGTATGGCGTTCAACAGTGCCGGGCTTGGTCTGGTGCATGCGCTGGCCCACCAGCCCGGCGCCACCCACAATCTGCCGCACGGCGTGTGTAATGCCATTCTGCTGCCGGTGATTGAGGCGTTTAACCGCCCCAATGCTGTTACACGTTTCGCCCGTATCGCGCAGGCGTTGGGCGTGGATACCCAGGGAATGGATGAAGAGTTGGCCAGCCATCAGGCGATCGCCGCTATTCGCGCGCTTTCGTTGCGCGTAGGGATCCCTGCCGGGTTCTCGGCGCTCGGTATCAAAGAAGCCGATATTGAGAACTGGCTGGATAAAGCGCTGGCCGACCCTTGTGCACCGTGCAACCCACGCCCGGCCGATCGCGAACAGGTGCGTGAGCTGTATTTAGCGGCGCTGTAATGGCGGAGGAAAATCCATGATCCGTAAAGCTTTCGTGATGCAGGTTAACCCGGGCGCTCACGCGGAATATCAGCAGCGCCATAACCCGATCTGGCCAGAGCTGGAACAGGTGCTGAAAGATCACGGTGCGCACCACTACTCCATCTTTCTGGACGAAGCGCGCAACCTGCTGTTTGGCTATGTTGAGATCGAGTCGGAAGAGCGTTGGAACGCCGTGGCTAATACCGACGCCTGCCAGCGCTGGTGGCGTTTTATGGGCGACGTGATGCCGAGCAACCCGGATCACAGCCCGGTCAGCTCGGCACTACGTGAAGTGTTTTATCTGGAGTAACAATGATAAGGCGGCGGGTCAAATCCCGTCGCCATATTCAAACCCATGATTCACGCCGTTGAAATACTGATCCATATCCATTGATGGCGTATCGCTTTCAGGCCGCCCGACGAGGCGGGCAGGCACGCCCGCGGCAGTGGTATGAGGTGGCACAGAGTGCAGTACTACCGAACCGGCACCGATTTTCGCCCCTTTGCCCACTTCGATATTGCCGAGAATTTTGGCACCTGCGCCAATCATCACGCCTTCACGGATTTTAGGGTGGCGATCGCCGCTGGTTTTACCGGTCCCGCCGAGGGTCACCGATTGCAGGATAGAGACGTTATTCTCCACCACCGCGGTTTCACCGATCACAATGCCGGTCGCATGATCGAGCATGATGCCGCAGCCGATGGTGGCCGCCGGGTGGATATCCACGCTAAAGGCGACAGAGATCTGATTTTGCAGGTAAACCGCCAGGGCCTGCCGCCCCTGCATCCACAGCCAGTGCGCAATGCGGTAGGCCTGTAAAGCGTGAAAACCTTTGAGGTACAGCAGTGGCGTAGAGTATTTATCCACCGCCGGGTCGCGCAGCCGCACCGCAAGAATATCGCGGGCCGCCGAAACAATCATTTGGGAATCAGAGCGGTAGGCGTCTTCAGCCACTTCACGCACGGCAATTGCTGGCATGATCGGATTGGCCAGCTTGTTGGCTAGGATATAACTGAGCGCACTGCCCAGGTTTTCATGCTTAAGCAACGTCGCGTGGAAAAAGCTAGCCAGCATCGGTTCACAATCAGCCAGTGCTCTCGCCTCTGATTTTATATTGCTCCAGACCTGCTCTAACTCTTCTACTGACATCGCTTTCCTCTCTGCCTTACAAAACAAGCCACCTTGCCAGGGTTTCCGGCAAGGTGGCTCAATCCAATCCTGAGGCACAAGACTTCTGGTCCTGAACCCTTCCTTAGGTCAAGCGCTGTGTTTTTCGTCTTTTCTGGTACGCCCAAGCAGACTCAGCGCAGCCTCGCGGGCATTTTTATCACAGTACAGCACCTGATAGATCTGCTCGGTAATCGGCATTTCCACACCATGGCGTTGCGCCAGCGCCAACACCTCTTTGGTATTGCGATAGCCTTCCACCACTTGCCCAATGCTGGCCTGTGCTTCATTCACATCCATACCCTGCCCCAGCATAATACCGAAACGCCGGTTGCGCGATTGATTATCCGTGCAGGTTAACACCAGATCACCCAACCCCGCCATGCCCATAAACGTCGATGGATCGGCTCCCAACGCGGAACCAAGACGGCTCATTTCCGCCAGCCCACGGGTGATCAACGCGGTACGCGCGTTGGCACCAAAACCGATGCCGTCGGACATCCCAGCGCCGATGGCGATGACGTTTTTTACCGCGCCGCCCAACTGCACCCCGATGAAATCGGGGTTGCTGTACACGCGAAAGCTTTTGCCGCAGTGCAGCAACTGCTGCAAATCTTCGGCAAACTGCTCATCGGTGGCCGCCAACGCGATCGCCGTCGGCAGCCCGGCAGCCAGCTCTTTGGCAAACGTCGGCCCAGAGATCACCGCCAGCGGAATATTTTCTCCCAGTGCTTCGCGCGCCACGTCTTGCAGCAACCGGCCGGTTTCCGCTTCCAGGCCTTTGGTGGCCCACACGATGCGGGCATCCGGGCGCAGATGCGGTTTCAACTGGCGCAGCACGTCACCAAATACATGGCTCGGCACCACCACCAGCACATCACGGCTGGCCGCCAGCGCGCGGGCCAGATCGGCTTCGAGCAGCAAGGTATCGGGGAAAGCAACGTCGGGAAGGAACGCCTGATTGCAGCGATCGCGCTGCATAATCTGAATTTTTTCGGGGATATGCCCCCACAATATGACCGGGTGGCCGTTACGCGCCAGCGTAATCGCTAATGCGGTGCCGTACGAGCCGGCACCGATAACAGTCATTGAAGCATTGACGGTGTTCATCAGGCATCCTGATGTGGTTCGGCACCTTCGCTTTCGGCCTGCTGTTGCTGCTGTTGCAGATAGCTCATGAACAGCGCGTCAAAGTTGACCGGTGCCAGGTTCAGTTGCGGGAATGTACCGCGAGAAACCAGGCTGGTGATGCACTCACGCGCATACGGGAACAGGATGTTCGGGCAGTATGCACCCAGGCAGTGCGCCAGCTGCGTCCCTTCGATCCCGGCAATGGAGAAGATGCCCGCCTGCTGAACTTCACACAGGAACGCAGTTTCTTCGCCCAAAGACGCCGTTACGGTTACGCGCAGTACCACTTCATACACGCCATCAGTCAGTTGACTGGAAGCAGTATCCAGATCAAGTTTAACTTCTGGCTGCCATTCCTGCTGGAATACTTGCGGAGCGTTTGGCGCTTCGAAAGAGATATCTTTGGTGTAAATACGTTGGATCTGGAAAGCCATCTCTGTGGTGTTTTGTTCTGACATTTGTCTGATACCCTTAGTTAAATATCCTTATTGACACTCAGTAACCGGTATACCCTGGTGGCTTGAAACTGCAAGCCGCAGCACCAAGCCCTGTGGGTATAACTACCCGCTTAAAGCAGCGGATCAAGGCCACCGCGAGCATCGAGTGCATGTAAATCATCGCAGCCACCCACGTGCTGGCCGCTGATGAAAATCTGAGGCACGGTGGTTCGCCCACTGCGCGCAATCATCTCTTCGCGCTTCACGTTATCGCCATCGATGGCGATCTCGTTGAACGCAGCTCCCTTACTGTTCAGCAACGCTTTGGCGCGATGGCAGAATGGGCAGGTTGCCTTGGTGTAAATATCGATGTTAGCCATGGAAAAAACCACCTTAAACTACAACTACGTGAACAAATTACTTGCCGCGTGCCAATGGCAGGTTTTCACCGCTCCAGCCCGCAATACCGTCTTTCAGGGTATAAACGCTGGCAAAACCGGCTTTGCCCAGGTTTTCTGCTGGCTCGCGCGACGTAGTGCCGTTGGCGCAAGCCACAATGATCGGCTGGGCTTTGTGCTTTTCCAACTCGCCGAGGCTGCCACTTTTGATCTCACTCGCCGTCAGATTGATGGCGTTAGCGATGTGACCTTTACGGAAATCATCCCGGCTGCGGGTATCCACCACCACAGCATCTTCTTTGTTGATCAGGCGAATAGCTTCGCCGCGGGTGATCTCTTTCACTCTGGAGAAACGGCTCTTGATGGTCATGACGATCACAGCAGCCAACAGCACAACCCAAGCCAGACTCAGTATGGGATGCCTGCTAACAAATTGCATAATTTCTTGCAGCATGGGGTGTAACAACTCCCGTCAGTTAAGGGAAAATAAGTCAAGGTTTCAGAGTATACCTGCCGAATGCGGCAAATACAGCCAATAAGCAAACGTGAATGCAGAAACTGCGGTCTGCGCCGAAAAATTACCGCAACGGCACGAGGAAAGTCGCCATTGTTCAACGCAACTTTGATCTTTCTAGGCTCTTTTTGCCCGGCTTTGTTGTAAAATCATTCGGTTCTGGAGGGTGAATAGCCATCATTCCAATGGGTTGATGGCTATTCACAACTTAAGCGATCATAACGAGGTTATAGCAATGTCGAGTACGAAAAAGCCCATGGTTCTGGTGATCCTGGACGGTTATGGCCACCGGGAAGAACAGCAGGACAACGCGATCCTGAATGCCAACACGCCGGTCATGGATCGTCTGTGGCAAAAACAGCCGCACACCCTGATTGCCGCCTCCGGCCTGGATGTTGGTCTGCCTGATGGCCAGATGGGCAACTCGGAAGTGGGCCACGTCAACCTGGGAGCTGGGCGCATCGTTTATCAGGATCTGACCCGCCTGGATAAAGAAATCAAAGACGGTGACTTCTTCACCAACGCCACCCTGACCGCTGCGGTAGACAACGCGGTGAAAGCGGGCAAAGCAGTCCACATCATGGGCCTGATGTCCCCTGGCGGCGTGCACAGCCACGAAGACCACATTCTGGCGATGATCAAACTCGCCGCACAGCGTGGTGCCAAAGCCGTTTACCTGCATGCGTTCCTGGATGGGCGTGATACCCCGCCGCGCAGTGCTGAAAACACACTGAAACGTTTCAGTGATGAGTTCGCCAAACTGGGCGCCGGGCGTATTGCTTCTGTGATTGGCCGTTACTACGCCATGGACCGCGATAACCGTTGGGATCGCGTGCAACTGGCTTACGATCTGATGACCCAGGCCAAAGGCGAATACACCGCCGATAACGCCGTTGCCGCGCTGCAAGCCGCCTATGCCCGCGATGAAAACGATGAATTCGTGAAGCCAACCGTGATTCAGGCCGCAGGCGAAGCCACGGCACAGATGAACGACGGCGATGCGTTGATCTTCATGAACTTCCGTGCCGACCGCGCGCGCCAGATCACCCGCGCCTTTATCAATGCCGACTTCGACGGTTTCCCTCGGTCCAAAGTAGTGAAATTCGGTGATTTCGTGATGCTGACCGAATACGCCGCCGACATCCAGACCACCTGTGCCTATCCACCGGCTTCGCTGGCGAACACCTTCGGCGAGTGGCTGATGAAGCACGAAAAAACCCAGCTGCGCATTTCAGAAACCGAAAAATACGCTCACGTCACCTTCTTCTATAACGGCGGTGTTGAAGAGCCGTTCAAAGGTGAAGAGCGCGTGCTGATCAACTCACCAAAGGTGGCGACTTACGATCTGCAACCGGAAATGAGTTCCGCAGAGCTGACCGAAAAGCTACTGACCGCCATCCACAGCGGCAAATACGATGCCATTATCTGTAACTACCCGAACGGCGATATGGTGGGCCATACCGGCGTTTATGATGCGGCAGTCAAAGCGGTAGAAACGCTGGACCACTGCATTGCGCAGGTGGTTGATGCGGTGAAAGCCGTTGATGGCCAATTGCTGATCACCGCGGACCACGGTAACGCCGAGCAGATGCGCGATCCGGCTACCGGCCAGGCGCATACCGCGCACACCAGCCTGCCAGTGCCGTTGATTTACATCGGCAAACCGGCCAAGGCGGTTGAAGGTGGCAAACTTTCCGATATCGCACCGACCATGCTGGCACTGATGGGCATGGAAATCCCGCAAGAGATGACTGGTAAGCCGCTGTTCATCGTGGAATAATCCTTCTCCATGAGGGAGAAGGCGAATTTTGCACGACCAAGGGTCATCCGAAGTGCAAGCTCAGGCAGCCAATTACTGCCTGAATGCTCTGCGCTACGCACGTTGACCACCGTCTGCGCCAGCGTACTTTTCGCTGGCGCACTGCTATTGCCGTTAACCAGCCATGCGGCAGAAGACAACAAATCCCAGCTCAAAGACCTGCAACAGAGCATCGCCGAAAAAGAAAAGGCGGTTAAGCAACAGCAACAACAACGCAGTTCATTGCAAGAACAACTCAAACTGCAAGAAAAAACCATCGCGCAGGCCAGCCGTTCGCTGCGTGATACGCAAGGCACGCTCAGCGAACTGGGCAAAGATATTTCCGGCCTGAATACCTCGATCGCCAAACTGCAAAAACAGCAGTCTACCCAGCAGGAAATGCTCGCCAAACAGCTCGATGCCGCATTCCGGCAGGGGCAACACAGCGCGTTGCAACTGATCCTCAGCGGTGAAGAGAGCCAGCGCAGCGAACGTATTCTGGCCTATTTCAGCTATCTGAATGTGGCACGCCAGCAATCCATTGAACAACTGCAACAAACCCGCACGCAGTTGGCCGAGCAGAAAGGCACGCTGGTGGCCAAACAGGGCCAACAGAAATCGTTACTCGGCGAGCAGCAAACCCAGCAACAGAAGCTGGAACAGGCACGCAGCGCACGCAAGAAAACCCTGACTTCACTGGAAGCCTCGCTGGAGAAAGATCAGCAGCGGCTGGTGGAACTGCGCCAGAACGAAACCCGCCTGCGTGATCAGATCGCCCGCGCCGAGCGTGAAGCCCGGGCCCGCGCAGAACGCGAAGCGCGTGAGGCAGCCAAAGTGCGTGAACAGGTTAAAGCCAAAGAACAGCAGGCGAAGAAAACCGGCACTCGCTATCAGCCAAGTGAAGGTGAGCGTTCACTGATGGCGCGCACCGGCGGTTTAGGTCGGCCTGAAGGGCAGGCCGTTTGGCCAGTGCGCGGCCGTACCGAGCATCGCTTTGGCGAACAACTGCAAGGTGAATTACGCTGGAAAGGCATGGTGATCTCGGCAGCCGAAGGCAGCGAAGTAAAAGCCATCGCCGATGGCCGCGTCCTGCTTGCTGATTGGCTGCAAGGCTATGGTCTGGTGGTGGTGATCGAGCACGGAAAAGGCGATATGAGCCTGTATGGTTACAACCAGAGCGCACTGGTCAACGTCGGTGCGCAGGTGCGCGCAGGCCAGCCTATCGCGCTGGTAGGCACCAGCGGTGGTCAGGGAACGCCATCGCTCTATTTCGAAATCCGTCGCCAGGGTCAGGCCGTTAACCCACTGCCGTGGTTGGGAAGATAGAGTGCACGATACCAAATTGCGTACTGCCATCCTGCTGGGCTCTCTGCTGCTGGCCTGTGCCGCACAGGCCGGGAAGCTCTCTATCGTGATTGACGATGTCGGCTATCGCCCGCACGAAGAAAACGCCGTGCTGCAAATGCCCACGGCCATCTCCGTCGCCGTACTGCCCAACGCGCCCCACGCCCGGATGATGGCGACCAAAGCCCACAGCCAGGGGCGCGAAGTGCTGATCCATATGCCAATGGCGCCGCTCAGCAAACAATCACTGGAACCCAATACGCTGCAACCCTCAATGAGCAGCGAAGAAATTCAGCGCCTCATCCGTAATGCGGTCAATAACGTGCCCTATGCCGTGGGGATGAACAACCATATGGGCAGCGCGATGACCTCCAGCCTGCCGGGGATGCAACGGGTGATGCAGGCGCTCGACGGTTATCAGCTTTATTTTCTCGACAGCATGACCATCGGCAACAGCCAGGCGATGCGCGCTGCGGCCGGTACCCATGTCAAAGTGATCAAACGCAAAGTGTTTCTTGACGATACCGCCAATCCGGACGATATCCGCCGCCAGTTCAACCGTGCGGTAGAGTTGGCACGCCGCAGCGGTTCCGCCATCGCCATCGGCCACCCGCGCCCGGCCACGGTGAAAGTGCTGCAACAAATGCTGGCCACGTTGCCGAGCGATATCGTGCTGGTAAAACCCAGCGCCCTGCTGAATGAACCGCAGCAAAGCGGTGGCAGCTATGTTCCACCGCCGAAACCGCACACAACACAACCGAAGAATCCGTTTACCGGCGCAATCAAGCAGTGCAAGATTAAGCTGCCGAAAGAAAAAGTGAATGCCAGCAAAGCGCTGATGGTGATTGGGGAGAGCGTGGCGCAGTCACCGGTGGTGCTGTTGCTGAAACACCATTGGCAGTATTGGATGGGTTCGGAGCAGACTACGCCATAAGATTAATAGGCGGAGCGCAAGCTCCGCCTATTACATTAATCCCAGCTCAACACCACTTTCCCAGACAACCCCGAACGCATGGCATCAAAGCCCTGCTGGAAGTCGTCAATTGAGAAACGGTGAGTGATCATCGGGGTCAGATCCAGACCAGACTGGATCAGTGCCGCCATCTTGTACCAGGTTTCGAACATCTCACGGCCATAAATCCCTTTGATAAACAGCCCTTTGAAGATCACCTGATTCCAGTCGATAGACATGTCCGATGGCGGGATCCCCAGCATCGCAATGCGGCCACCGTGGTTCATGGCATTGAGCAGCGTGCGGAAGGCCGGTGGCGCGCCAGACATCTCCAGGCCCACGTCGAACCCTTCGGTCATGCCCAACTCGGCCATCACATCGTTCAGGTTTTCTTTGCTGACGTTAACCGCACGCGTCACGCCCATTTTGCGCGCCAACTCCAGGCGATACTCATTCACATCGGTGATCACCACATGGCGCGCGCCCACGTGTTTGCACACCGCAGCCGCCATAATGCCGATCGGGCCTGCGCCGGAAACCAACACGTCTTCACCCACCAGATCGAAAGACAGCGCGGTATGCACCGCATTACCAAACGGATCGAAGATCGAGGCCAGTTCGTCGGAAATATTGTCCGGGATTTTGAACGCGTTGAAGGCCGGAATCACCAGATATTCCGCGAATGCCCCTGGGCGGTTCACCCCCACGCCGATGGTGTTGCGGCACAGATGCGTGCGGCCAGCGCGGCAGTTGCGGCAGTGCCCGCAGGTGATATGCCCTTCGCCGGACACGCGATCGCCGATGCTGAAACCTTTGACTTCCTGACCGATCGCCACCACTTCACCGACGTATTCGTGGCCGACTACCATCGGTACCGGAATGGTTTTCTGCGACCAGTCGTCCCAGTTGTAGATATGCATATCGGTGCCACAAATCGCGGTTTTGCGGATTTTGATCATCACATCGTTGTGGCCCAGTTCAGGCTCGGGCACATCGGTCAGCCAGATACCTTCTTCCGCTTTCAGCTTTGCTAATGCTTTCATGCAATGACTCCAAGTTCTTTACCGATACGGATGAACGCAGCAACAGCACGCTCAATCTGCTCCGGTGAGTGATCGGCAGACATCTGGGTGCGAATACGTGCCTGGCCTTTCGGTACCACCGGATAGAAGAAGCCCGTCACATAAATGCCTTCCTTAAGCAAAGCATTGGCGAAATCCTGTGCCAATTTCGCCTCACCCAGCATCACCGGGATGATGACGTGATCGGCACCGACAAGCGTAAAACCTGCCGCGGTCATTTTTTCACGGAACAGGCGCGCGTTGGCCCACAGGCGATCGCGCAGCGCGTCGCCGTCTTCAAGCAGTTCCAGCACCTTGATTGACGCGGCAACGATCGCCGGTGCCAGTGAGTTGGAGAACAGGTACGGACGCGAACGCTGGCGCAACCACTCCACCACCTCTTTCTTCGCAGCGGTATAGCCGCCGGAAGCACCACCGAGCGCCTTGCCCAATGTGCCGGTAATAATATCGACGCGGCCCATCACTTCGCAGTATTCATGCGTTCCACGCCCGTGCGCACCGACAAAACCCACCGCGTGAGAGTCGTCTACCATCACCAGCGCATTGTACTCATCGGCCAGATCGCACACGCCTTGCAGGTTGGCGATCACGCCGTCCATTGAGAACACCCCGTCGGTGGCGATCATAATGTGGCGAGCGCCATCGGCCTTAGCCTGCTTGAGCTGTTCAGCCAGCTCCTGCATATCGTTGTTGGCATAGCGGTAACGCTTGGCTTTGCACAAACGCACCCCGTCGATAATCGAGGCGTGATTCAGCGCATCAGAGATGATGGCGTCTTCTGGGCCGAGCAGGGTTTCAAACAGGCCGCCGTTGGCGTCGTAACAGGATGAGTACAGAATGGCATCTTCCATGCCCAGAAAATCGGCCAGTTTCTGCTCCAGTTGTTTATGGCTGTCCTGCGTGCCGCAGATAAAGCGCACCGATGCCATACCAAAACCGTGGCTGTCCATGCCCGCCTTCGCGGCAGCAATCAGTGCCGGATGATTCGCCAACCCCAAATAGTTGTTGGCGCAGAAATTGATCACATGACGGCCATCAGCGACGGCGATATCGGCCTGTTGCGCAGAAGTGATAATACGTTCTTCTTTAAACAACCCTTCGGCACGGGTAGTCGCAAGCTGCTGTTCCAGTTGCTTGTAAAAGGACACGGACATTCGGTAATCTCCAGAATAGGGACGTTTTCAACATATTTTACTGATTTACCGGCAAACTGACGACAATGCACGGTAGAGAATATGAAAAATGCAGCAGATATCACGGCAAAATAGGGCATTCGCCAGTAGGGCGGGAGATTAAGAGCCGTTCCGCTGTTCCCGCTGGCATGAAATGCTATTATAGGCAGCATATCGGGTGGAGCATGGTGCGTCACCGGCAAGAATACAGGGGTAAACCCAATGATTATCGTCACTGGCGGCGCTGGCATGATCGGCAGCAATATCATAAAGGCACTGAATGACACTGGGTATCGCGATATCCTGGTGGTGGATAACCTGAAAGACGGTACCAAATTCGTCAATCTGGTGGATCTGGATATTGCCGATTATGTGGATAAAGAAGATTTCATCGCCAGCATCATGGCCGGTGACGATCTCGGCGACATCGACGCCATTTTCCATGAAGGTGCCTGTTCATCCACCACCGAGTGGGACGGCAAGTATATGATGGATAACAACTATCAGTACTCCAAAGACATCCTGCATTTCTGCCTGGATCGCCAAATCCCGTTCCTGTATGCCTCTTCCGCCGCCACCTACGGTGGCCGCACCGATAACTTCATCGAAGAACGCCAGTACGAGCAGCCACTGAACGTTTACGGTTACTCCAAATTCCTGTTCGACCAATACGTGCGTGAAATCCTGCCAGAGGCGGATTCGCAGGTGTGCGGCTTCCGTTACTTCAACGTTTACGGCCCGCGCGAAGGCCACAAAGGCAGCATGGCCAGCGTAGCGTTCCATCTGAACAACCAGATTAACCGTGGCGAGAACCCGAAGCTGTTCTCCGGCAGCGAAAACTTCAAGCGTGATTTCGTCTATGTCGGCGACGTCGCGGCGGTTAACCTGTGGTTCTGGCAAAACGGCGTGTCCGGCATCTTCAACTGCGGAACCGGCCGGGCAGAAACCTTCCAGGCAGTGGCCGATGCGGTGGTGGAATACCATCAATCAGGCGCAGTGGAATACATTGAATTCCCTGAAAAATTGAAAGGCCGTTATCAGGCGTATACCCAGGCCGATCAGACCAAACTGCGCGCTGCCGGTTACAACGCGCCGTTTAAAACGGTCGCTGAAGGCGTCAAAGAATATATGGCCTGGCTGAATCGCACCGCTTAAGCGGAAGGAACCTGCAAAGGGTATGAAAATACTGGTTATCGGCCCTTCGTGGGTTGGCGATATGATGATGTCGCAAAGTCTCTACCGCACCCTGAAGGCCGAATATCCGTCAGCGGAAATCGATGTGATGGCACCCACGTGGTGCCGCCCGTTGCTGGCGCGTATGCCGGAAGTCAATCAGGCGCTGGCGATGCCGCTGGGCCACGGTGTGCTGGGGTTGGGCGAACGCCGCCGTTTGGGGTGCAACCTGCGTGCCAACGGTTACGATCGTGCCTACGTGTTGCCCAATTCATTCAAATCCGCCCTGGTGCCGTTCTTCGCCAACGTGCCGCAGCGCACCGGCTGGCGCGGTGAAATGCGCTACGGCCTGCTCAATGATCTCCGCGTACTGGATAAAACCGCTTTCCCGCTGATGGTGCAACGCTATGTCGCGCTGGCCTACGACAAGCAACGGGTGCAGCAGGCCGCAGACTTACCGCAGCCGTTGCTGTGGCCACAATTGCAGGTAAGCGACGAAGAGATTGCCGAAACCACTTCCGCCTTTAACCTCACCGATCACCGGCCGATTATCGGCTTTTGCCCAGGGGCGGAATTTGGCCCGGCGAAACGCTGGCCGCATTATCACTACGCCACACTGGCACAGAGGCTGATCGACCAAGGCTATCAGATCACCCTGTTTGGTTCGGCTAAAGATCACGACGCCGGTGAGCAGATCCGTTCGGCGCTGGCCGAAGAATCGCGTGATTTCTGCCGCAATCTGGCCGGGGAAACCCAGCTGGAACAGGCGGTGATTCTGCTGGCTTCCTGCCAGGCGGTGGTCAGTAATGACTCAGGATTGATGCACGTTGCCGCAGCGTTGAACAAACCCTTGATAGCCTTGTATGGCCCAAGTAGCCCAGACTTTACGCCGCCGCTCTCTGCCAGGGCAAAAGTCATCCGCCTGATCGGTGGATATCATAAAGTCCGCAAGGGTGATGCCGATCAGGGCTATCACCAGAGCCTAATCGATATTCAACCACAGCAGGTGTTGGACGCGCTGACGCCGTTACTTGCCGCCAGCGAGGAATAAACATGCAGGTTCTGATCGTCAAAACCTCATCCATGGGGGATGTGCTCCATACGCTGCCGGCATTGACCGATGCGATGCATGCCATCCCCGGCATCCGTTTCGACTGGGTGGTGGAAGAAGGGTTCAGCCAGATCCCCACCTGGCATCCGGCGGTGGACCGCGTTATTCCGGTGGCCATTCGCCGCTGGCGCAAAAACTGGTTCGGCCCCGAAGCCCGCCAGCAGCGCTGCGATTTTAAGCGCCAGGTGCGGGAGCGCAGTTATGATAGGGTGATCGACGCTCAAGGCTTGATGAAAAGCGCCGCGTTGATAACCCGCATCGCGCGCGGCAGCAAACACGGCCCAGACTGTAAAAGCGCCCGCGAGCCTTTTGCCAGTTGGTTCTATAACCATCGCCATGAGATTGATAAACAACAACATGCGGTGGAACGCCTTCGTGAGCTGTTTGCCAAAAGCCTGGGCTATGAAAAGCCACAGAGTGCGGGTGATTACGCCATTGCCGCCCGTTTTCTCAGCCAGCCACCAGCGGATGCTGGGCAATATCTGGTTTTCCTGCACGCTACCACGCGTGATGAGAAACACTGGCCGGAAGCAAACTGGCGTGAACTGATTGAGTTGGTTGCCGCGACCGGGCTGAAGATAAAATTGCCATGGGGAGCAGCGCATGAACATCAGCGCGCCTTAAGGCTGGCGGAAGGGTTTGCGCATGTTGAAGTGCTGCCAAAACTCAGCTTACAGCAGGTAGCGGAAGTGCTGGCCGGTGCAAAAGGCGTGGTATCGGTGGATACCGGGCTCAGCCATCTGACCGCCGCGCTGGATCGCCCGAATATCACGCTGTTTGGCCCGACCGATCCGGGGTTGATTGGGGGGTATGGGCGGAATCAGTGCGCCTGCCGCCCTGATACGGGGAATAGTATGGTGGATATCAGCGCACAACAGGTAATGGGGCTGTTAGCACCCATTCTGACCAACGAGGATGCACGTTAATATGCCCACGCAAAACATTTTGCTCAGCATTATTATTGCCGCCCACAATAGCAGCCACTACTTGCGTGCAACACTGCAAAGCCTGCTTGACGCACTGGGCGAAAGCATTACAAGGTGCGAAATCATCTTGGTTAATGATGCTTCCACTGATGATACTGGGGCATTGCTTGATGAGTTCGCCCAGGCAGTTCCTCAAGCACGTTATTTCAGCGTAGAATTCAAAAATATCGGCAAGGTGCGTAATTTTGCCATTGCAAACAGCCATGGTGAATACGTCACCATGCTCGACAGCGATGACCTGCTAAAAAGCGATTCCCTGAATGAAATAAGCATTTTTCTCGACAACAAAAAGCCTGATCTATTGTTGACAAAACTGCATGAGGTGCGTGAACTTGCCCAGGCAGATAAGAGCTGGAACGGTTTACAAACAGAGTGTTTGACTCAGGATGATGCGATAACGCGTTTTCTGCTCCATAAAGATTTTCAGGCACATTTGATCGGGCAATTTATCAAGCGTACTCTGCTGCTGGCTAATCCTATTCCAAGCTTTACCTGTTACGAAGATTTCTATGTGTTCCCACAAATTCTCACGCAATCCAGAAATATTATCTTCTCACGCGAGAGCCATTATTTATATATAAAGCGGAGCTCCAGCCTATCGAATTCACCGTCAGCAGAGAAGATACATAATCTATTTTTATGCACGGAAAAAATGGATACGCTTTTCGGTCAAAAATTTCATGACTTAGTTCTGTGCCACTGGCTGGATATCGAATTAAAACAGAAAAAGTGGATCACACAAAGCGTACAATTGGATACACTCAATAAGAAAATACGTGAAACTCGTTGCCTTGGTTTTTTTATCAATCCAACGATAAGATTCAGCTATAAGAAGAAAGCGGTAAAATTATTATGGAAAAAATAGGGCAAAGATTGTATTTCATCAGTTTTATACTGGCCGTTTTATCCGTTGTTTTTACTTTGATTATTACTGCCCGTCAACGGGAGCTTTTCTATTTCTCTTTCTACGTTGCTATGTTTGGCCTTTTCGTCGAAAGAAAAAATATCCGCTTACCAAAGATGGATATATCCTACGCCATCATCATGATAGGGCTAGTGAAAATTATCTGGACGCTGGTGTCTTACCGCCATATGCAGGGTTATGGTTTCGGAGTGACCCAGCTAGATGCCGGTAAGAAACTGGTAGTGGGTGGAGTGTTGATTTTTTATATCACCCACTTCTCGCACTATTTAGCTACATTCAATTATCGCCGGTACTTGCTTGCAGCCTTTGCTTTGGCTTTTGTGCTAGCGACAGGTTACGGTATCTATCAGGTTTATCACGGTATTGAACGTGTTGAACTCAGCACTAACCGCGCAACCATAGCGGCGTATATTTACTCAACGCTGTCTATTTTGCTTATCTACCTGCTGATCAAGTTAAAACGCAGTACAGGCTACCGTATTGCAACAGCGGCGATCATTATTATTTCATTCCTGATCGTGGTTATGACGGGAACCCGCGCCGCAATACTCTCGCATCTGTTGCTTATTCTGCTGATGATGCTGTTCCATTTCCGAAAAATCCATCTTAAGCCGCTGCTGATCGTCATGGTATTGGTGGGACTGGCAGGCATGGCCTCCTACGGTAAATATATTAAGCCCAAGATCGAACAAACCAGCACCGAAATTATGCTGTACCAGAAAGGTGACGACCTCTCATCGCTTGGTTCCCGTTTCTCATTATGGCGTGTCGGGCTAGAAATCTTCTCACAGCATCTTTTCGGCAATACCGTTGAAGCACGCCATACGCAAGCAGCCGAGATCATCGCTAACAATCCGAAAAACCAGACGGCGCTGATCTATATCGACTCACATCTGCATGACGAACTGCTCGAGGCCGCCTCCCTGCAGGGCATTGTTGGCTTACTGGCGGTACTGTTTTTCTATGGGTATATCATCACGAAGTCGTTGGTACAAAAAAACACCCCGCTGCTGATGATTGGTTGCTGCATGATTGTTTACGGTTTAACAGACGTCTTGTTAATCAGTTCAGAGTCAATACTGTTCTATATGGCATGTATTGCGTTCTTCGCAAAAAAAGATCCGATGACAACTAGCCAATAATAATTTCACCCGGCCAGGGATCCTGAGCCGGGTTAATACGTTATTTGCCTTGATAATTCAGCATGATACTGTCCAGAGCTTGTTTGAAATTCAAGTAGTAGCTGTCGTCATAAAACTTGGCAATCGAATGTTTGATCTGCGCTTGGTCAATTATGATTTCCCCATCAACCAATGCCTGCAAAATCTCTGTCAACTTTGTCAGTTGATTAACAGCATACAAATGGCCGTTGGTGCCATCAATAACGTCTGCCGGGCCCGTTGGGCAATCTGAACTCACGCAATATACGCCATGAGCCATGGCTTCCAGCAAGGTCATTGGTAGCCCTTCAAATGCAGAAGTGAGCACCAATGCCTTCAGATCGCCAATATTCGCTTTAACATAGAGCCAAGGTTGTGCTTGCCAGCCATGCCATAGAATTCGGCCAGAAAGCCCCAATTGTTCAGCATGTTGCTGGCATTGAGTCAAATCCTCACCACTCCCCACAACATGCAGTCGCCAATCTCCTTGCAGGGCGACCAACGAGTCCAGCAAGTCTTTCAGACGCTTTTGCCCTTCGAAAATGACACGACCAATATAAATGAAATTGGCAGGTGAATGGCTGACCGGAATAGTGTCCTCGGTTTTTTCTACCGGATTAAAAACGGTATAAATATCCCTTTCTTTTACCCCGAGTTCCTGTACCTGCTGATTAATTCCGTGGCTGATCACCAAGTGAGCGTCGGCCTTCAAGATATAAGTGTATTTGTATAGGTCGTACAATGAGAAATGCAGCCAGGAAGCAATAGGGTACCGGCCCAGACACAGTTTTCTGGCAACGTTGGCGATATAACAGGAAAGGGTGTCCAAAGCGATAACCAAGTCCGGCTTATTTCTACGCAACAAACCGGATAAGGCAAAAGCGAAACACAACCGCCTTAGCTTAGTGTTACGCACGGTTGAGGAAACCATCTGGGCGCTTAACCCTGCATACCACTGCTCATCTACCTCTCCCTTTTCATTGAAGAAGATAAAATCAACCTTGGCACCAGGATTATTTGCCACAATCAGTTCAACCAGCCTTTTGCATACGGTTTCCATACCACCGTAACCACCCAAGGCATATCCTGTAATAACAATGTTCATTTCAACCCTTCACTGTATTAGAGCTAGTCTGCTGCGGAAGTCATGTGCATTTTTTCTAATATTCCATACACCTGTTCCACAGAGATAATCGATAATGGCTGTTCAGGATGGGTGCTCAACGCATTATGGTGGCTGCTGGAGAGATCGATCACATGATGTAACTCTCTATTCTGATAAGGGCCGGTAAATTTGGGGCTGGCAGTCACAAACAGGCTGATGGTCGGCACTTTCAACGCCACAGCCAAATGCAGCGGGCCAGTATCACCGGTTAACAGCACGTCTAGAGAATCAATCACGCCAATCAATTGTGGTAACGAGGTCTTGCCTACATAATTGCTCACCCGCTGCTGTTGGCCACTGTCCAGATCGGCCAGCAGAGAAGCAACCAGATCGTGATCGGCGCGAGAACCAATGATCACGACCTCGCACTTATCACCATGAAAATCAATCAGTCTCTTAGCCAACTCAGTAAAGTAATCCACTGGCCAGCAGCGCTCCCGGGTTGAAGCACCCATATTGAATCCTACCCGTATCCGCCCGGCGGGTTTTATTAACTTCTCAAATGAGCAGGGGATTTCCATCTCAATCTTGGAGGAATCCCCTCCTAGAAACTGCATCAAATCCAGCTTACGTTGGATCAGATGGCCACTGAAATTCAGTGAACAACTTATCACCCAAGAATTTAACTCTTTGGGTAACGTCAGATAATTATCTCTAAGGATATATTGGCAGCCCGCCAAAGCAGCGCTGAGAATATCGTAAGGAAGATGACCATGCAGAATGACGGCCAGTTCAGGTTTGTGTTTTCGGATTTTACACACGGCCTGCATCATATCCCGAAATCTATTATTCCAGAAAATAACCTCATCAAAGCACGGGTAATCCTTCACCATCCCATAATTAACGGTGCCTGCCACCAGCGTAATATGAGCATCAGGATAACGTTGGCGTAAGGCCCGCATCGTTGGGGTATTGAACATAAAATCCCCTAACGCCGTTGTAGAATACACAACGATACGTTTGAACGGGTAATCAGCGCTCAACGACTCTTTCGGTTTTAAATTGCCAAACAGCAAATTATAAACAGATAAAAACCAATGAGCGTACTTCATCTTTCTGATTTTCATGTTATGAACCAGTTTTCATCTGCTTTTGATAATATTCAGCCAACGTCATTCCCACCGTGCGTTGCTGCAACCAGGCAAAAAGCTGCTCTAAATCGCGATACAAAGCTTCAATATCCTGCTCGGTTTTAAACGTCGGGCTGCCACCGGGCATAAACTCGGAGGAGTGCAGCATAAACTCCACGTAATCGTGCCCTTGAGCCAAAGAACGTTCGGCCACAAGCTGCATTTTTTCCAGGTTACCACCCGTTGGGCGCAACCAATGCACCGACGGCGAACGTTTTTTACCCCGTAGGCTATCATAGCCCTGTTTTACCGCATTCATCAGCGCCGAGTGTTTATACTGGATGCTCATCGGCACCTCCAACAGCGTCGAATGACCCGGTTTGGCAATATCTTGCGGATCAATAAAATAAGCCTGCGACGGGAAGTGGCGATAATCGGTGCCGCCCTTGCCCTGCGGACTACCCGGCGAAGACTGCCAGTTGACGCGCGGCGTAACGGAACAATCCACCTGATAACCGTACTCCAGCAACAGTGAGGCATAAAACTCATTAAATGCCCAACGCCCGGCCCGGTGGCTGAGCATTTTGGTCTGGAAAGCATCTTCCAGCAGTTTGGTCATATGATCGACCTTGGCACGGATCTGCTCGGCAGGATATTCAATCAAATAGGGTTTATGACGCCAGTCATCATCGGTGAGCGGCACCAGCGGCGGGCTGTTCCAGGCGTGCAGATGCATCCCCACTTCACCGGTTCCACGCGCAATCACATCGCGGGCAAATTCGACGTATTCCGCATCCACCGCCATTTCATAATTGGTGAGATAAACCGGCTTGAAGGCGTATTTTTCACACAACGCCTGAAAGCGCGGCAAAAAACGCGTGTTCTCGGTCGAAATGCGATCGTGGTTTTGCCACAGGTTATCGCCTTCGGTATCAATAGTGATAAGAAACGCCGGTTTGGTCATAAATATCGAGCCTGATATCAACGGAATACATTATGTTACGCAGCCTGTTTAGCAAGGGCAAACATCTTTGCTGCCTCGTTTGGACAACGTTGCGCCACGTTTATCTCCAGAACCGATTATTTTTTCGTTACCAGCAAGAAAATTGAGCAACAGTAGCCACATGCAATCGGGTCATTTAGAATCAGTGATTGGTTTCCCTGAAAGCGACTCATGATGAACGACGCGCCAGCCTTAGCTTTTGCCACGCCAATACAGCGTATTTTGATCGTTAAACTCCGCCATCATGGCGATATGCTGCTAACCACACCGGTCATCAATACCCTGCGGCAAAACTACCCTGATGCACAGATTGACGTCCTGCTCTACCAAGAGACGCAGGATATGCTGGCCAGCAACCCGGCGCTGTCGCAGATATTCGTTATCGATCGCCAATGGAAAAAACAGGGAACCAAGGCGCATCTCGGCCACGAACTGCGGCTAATCCGCCAGTTAAAAGCACAGCGTTACGATCTGGTGGTCAATCTCGCCGATCAATGGCGTAGCGCACTGCTCGCCAAACTGACCGGCGCGCGCATCCGTTTAGGCTTTGACTTCCCTAAACGCCGCGGCTTTTTATGGCAACATTGCCATACGCATCTGGTGCCGGTGGCCGATCATGCCCATCTGCATACCGTTGAGCAAAACCTTTCACTGCTGCAACCGCTCGGTTTACCCACCGTCAGCCAGCAGGTGACCATGAGCTATAGCCCGCAGGACTGGCAAACCAGCCTTCAGCTTCTGCAACAAAAGGGCATCACCGGCAGTTATATTGTGGTACAACCCACTTCGCGCTGGTTTTTCAAATGCTGGAGTGAAGAAAAGATGGCTGCTACCATCAGCGCACTGCGGGCCGATGGGCACCAGTTGGTGATCACTTCAGGGCCAGACGCTAAAGAACAACAAATGGTGGCTCGGATCCTAGAGCAATGCCCACCGCATGGCGTGGTTTCTCTGGCCGGGCAGTTGACCCTGCGCCAACTCGCGGCGCTGATCGATCACGCAACCTTATTCCTCGGTGTGGATTCCGTACCGATGCATATGGCCGCTGCGCTGCAAACCCCTTGCATTGCGCTGTTCGGGCCATCCAAACTGGTATTCTGGCGCCCCTGGCAGGCGATTGGCCACGTTATTTGGGCCGGAGACTACGGCACGTTGCCCGACCCTGATGCCATCAATACCGGTACCGATGAGCGTTATCTCGACCTTATTCCTACAGACGCGGTGATTGCAGCCGCGCGGAGCACGCTTGCATGAAAGCATTTCGTTTGGCGATTGTCCGCCAAAAATACCGCCCGGACGGCGGGGCAGAGCGTTTCGTTTCCCGTGCCCTGGAGGCGCTGGAGCAACAAGATCTGGATCTGAACGTCATTACCCGCGAATGGCAGGGTGATGTTAATCCGAATTGGCATATCCACCTGTGTAACCCGATGAAGTTCGGGCGCATCAGCCGCGAACGCGGTTTTGCCGAAGCGGCCAGAGCCTTGTGGCAGAAAGAAGATTTCGATTTGGTGCAAAGCCATGAGCGCATTCCCGGTTGCGATATCTACCGCGCCGGTGATGGTGTGCACCGCCGCTGGCTGCTGCAACGCGCACGCCTGCTGCCCGAGTGGCGGCGCAAATGGCTGTTCTCCAACCGCTATCATCGCTATGTGATGTGTGCCGAACGCGCCATGTATGCCGCACCCGAGCTGAAAGCCGTGATTTGCAACGCAGAGATGATCAAGCAAGAGATCATTGCCGATTTCGGCGTGCCTGCCGACAAAGTCACGGTGATCTATAACGCTATCGACAACCAGGCGTTTTTACCGGCCAGCGAACAACAGCGGCAACAATTGCGCATGCAATACCAGATTCCCCAGCAGGCACATTGTCTGATCTTTGTCGGCTCGGGTTTTGAACGCAAAGGGCTGGCGGCGGCGATCCGCGCGATCGCCCCGACCGAGAGTTACTTACTGGTCGTAGGCAAAGACAAAGCAGAGAAACGTTACCGCGCGCTGGCGCAATCATTGGGCTGTGGCGATCGGGTGCGCTTTATGGGCGTGCAGAAACAGACGTTGCCGTTCTATCAGGCTGCGGATGCCCTGCTGCTGCCAACGCTGTACGACCCCTTCCCCAACGTGATTCTGGAAGCGATGTCATGCGGATTACCGGTGATCACCAGCACCACCTGCGGCGGCGCTGAATTTATCACGCCGGGGAAAAACGGTTTTGTCACCGACGCGCTGGATGTCAGTGCCCTCACCGACGCCATCCACGCCTTGCCACAGCAGGCGCTGGGTTCAAGCATGGGGGAAGCTGCCAGGTTACGCATCATGCCTGCCACGCCAACCCATCTCTCGCAGCAACTGATTGATCTTTATAACCGACTGTTGGACTAACTATGCGTATCCTGATGATTATCGACGGTTTACCCGGTGGCGGCGCAGAGAAAGTGGTGCTGACACTGAGCCAGGGCATGCAGCAAATGGGGCATAACGTCAGCCTGATTTCACTGCGTGACGTGTGTAACTACCCGATCCCTGGCGGCATTAATTATCAGGTGGTGGCAGATACCTGCCGCAAACCCTGGCGGAAACTGACAGAGCTTGCGCGCCGCGCCAACATGCTAGACCAAGCGATCGCCACCAACGAGCAGCAGAACGGCCGTTACGATCTGGTGTTTTCAAACTTGCATAAAACCGACCGTATCGTCAGCCACAGCAAAGTGCTTTCTTCCGAACGGCTGTGGTTCTGTATTCACGGTATTCTATCGACGTCCTACCTGGGCCACCGTACCGGTCTCGATCGCTGGCTGAAGCGGCGCAAAGTTGCCCGTGTTTATCAGGGGCGGAATATCGTTGCCGTCTCGCGGGCGGTGGGGAATGACCTGCGGCAAAACCTGTCGATTCAGCCCAAGCAGTTGGCCGTGATTAACAACCCGTTCGATATTGATGCGATCGAGCAACAGGCGGCGGAACCCTGTGAACTGGCGGGCCAAGATTATCTGATCCACGTAGGCCGTTTTCATCCGCATAAGCGTCATGATCGCTTGCTGAAAGCCTATGTGCTTTCCGGCATCCAGGCTCCGCTGGCTTTGGTGGGAACGGGCAATGAACAGCACATTCATGCTATCAAGCGCCTGGCGACTGAACTGAATATTGCCGATCGGGTGTTGTTCCTCGGTTTTCAGGCTAACCCTTACCCCTTGATCAAACACGCGGCGATGCTGGTGCTCAGTTCAGATAGCGAGGGCTTCGGTAACGTACTGGTTGAAGCATTGCTGTGCGATACCCCGGTAGTCAGCACCCGCTGCCCTGGCGGGCCTGAGGAAATTCTGGAAAATGCGGGTATGAGTCAGGCTCTGGCGGAATTAAATGAAAAATCACTGGCGGAGAAAATGGCAGAAATTTATGCCCGGCCACCAGAAATTAATCGCCAACAGTTATTAAGCTACGGCCTGAAACCTATTTGCCAACAATATCTGGCATTGAAGAATTAACTAAAACGGCAGGGTATTCTCTGCCACCAGAATTTATTTCATCGCTTCAATACTGCGCCACACCTCTTCGACCGGAATATCACTACAGTCACCCGATTCTGCCTGTAATATTTGATATTTCCCTGACCACGGATGCCACTCTTCCTGGCTAGTCTCACCAAAAAACACCACTTGGTTTTTATTCAACGCAGCAGCCAAATGCATCTGACCACCATCGCTGCATAACACCAGATCGCAGAGATCGAACGCGGCTAACAGCTCGCGCACCGAGGCTGTGGGGTAGAGAGCGACACGCCCATTCTGGCACTGCTCCAGCAGTTGTTCAGCCCGCCGCTGATCGCCGATATCATCTGGGGCCAAGGTGCCCTGCGGTGACCAGAAAATCAGCACCGAGGTTTGCGGATCAGCGGTCAAACGGCGGATGATCTCGGCATAACGCTCCAACGGCCATGTGCTTTTCTCTCTTCGGTTACTGAAATGCACCGCACAAATATTTGAGTTCTCTGGCAGCAAGGCCTTTAAACGTTGGGCAGCGGCCTGGCATTCATCCTCACTGAGATAAACACGCACAGGTGGAATCGGGATGGTTTTATCGGTGATGGCAGAAAGATAACTGAAGGCATATTCAACCTGATGCTTGCCGTGAAAATCCTCTTTACGAAAAGCACGAGTAATTTCAGGCTTGCCCAGATCAGCGCCAATAATGTATTTCACACCAGCCATCTTTGCCAGCCGCAAGCTATATTTACAGGGGACAGGGTTAGCTAGGATCGCCGCATCAAACTTTATTTTTCGCAGCTGCAAAAATACCATTAAGCGCTCAAAATAGACGCCCAACGTAGTTTCATTCTTTGCCCTGTGTTTTGCTTTTTTATAAACAAACACTTTTTCGATATTTGGGTTATTTTTCACCACATCTTGGCAAGCTTTATTGATCAACAAATAAATTTTGGCTTCTGGATAGGCAATTTTCACCCCTTCAATCAGTGGTGTGGTACAAACGAGATCGCCAATGTTGTCGCGGCGAATAATTAAAATATTCTTCATTATTCCAAGCCTTGCGGCGAAACTCTCGCCTGTTGTCCCAACCTTAGCCCCAGATTACCAAATTAGCACCTTTCCCTTGCGGTTATGATACTATTCTGGATAACCCATATAAATGAAATTGATAGAATGCTGCTCCGTTTATATCAGGTACTACTCTACCTTATCCAACCCCTGATCTGGCTTCGCTTACTGTTGCGCAGCCGCAAAGCTCCAGCCTACCGTAAACGCTGGGCAGAACGCTATGGCTTCTGCGCCGGTAAAGTGGTGCCGGGCGGTATTATGCTGCATTCCGTTTCTGTCGGCGAAACGCTGGCCGCTATTCCGCTCGTGCGCGCATTACGCCACCGCTACCCTTATTTGCCGATTACTGTGACCACAATGACGCCGACGGGTTCCGAACGCGTGCAATCTGCTTTCGGTAACGACGTGCACCATGTTTATCTGCCTTATGATCTGCCCGGCTCTATGCGCCGTTTCCTCGATCAGGTGAATCCGAAGCTGGTAATCATTATGGAAACCGAACTCTGGCCGAATCTGATCAATGCGCTGCATCAACGCCAAATTCCGCTGGTGATTGCCAATGCCCGTCTTTCTGTCCGTTCAGCCGCCGGTTATAAGAAAATCAGCGGATTCATTCGCGATATCCTGCGCCGCATTACGCTGATCGCGGCGCAGAACGAAGAAGACGGTGAACGCTTTATCGAACTGGGCCTGAAACGTTCGCAACTCACCGTAACCGGCAGCCTGAAATTCGATATTTCCGTTACGCCAGAATTGGCGGTACGCGCGGTAACGCTGCGCCGCCAATGGGCACCACGCCGCCAGGTGTGGATC
Organism: Serratia sp. YWN4; assembly: GCF_055790845.1. Lineage (NCBI taxonomy): Bacteria > Pseudomonadati > Pseudomonadota > Gammaproteobacteria > Enterobacterales > Yersiniaceae > Serratia > Serratia sp. YWN4. Next base: position 79,558 of record NZ_CM147696.1, on the reverse strand, counting down.
GCCACCAGTACTCACGAAGGCGAAGAGGCCATTCTGCTGGAAGCGCATCGTAAACTGCTGGAAAAGCACCCTGATCTGCTGCTGATTCTGGTGCCACGCCACCCGGAACGCTTCCTCACCGCCAAAGAGCTGACACAGAAAGCGGGTTTCAGTTACACCACGCGCAGCAGCGGCGAAATCCCTTCCAGCAGTACGCAGGTGGTGGTTGGCGATACCATGGGTGAATTGATGCTGCTGTACGGTATTGCCGATCTGGCCTTTGTCGGCGGCAGCCTGGTGGCACGCGGTGGGCACAATCCGCTGGAAGCGGCAGCGCATGCTATCCCAGTGCTGATGGGCCCGCATATCTTCAACTTCAAGGATATCTGTGCCAAGCTCTCGCAGGCTGGCGGGCTGATTGCCGTCACCGATGTGGATTCTCTAGTGAAAGAAATAACAACGCTGCTGACCGATGAAGATTATCGCCGTTACCATGGCCGCCATGCGGTTGAAGTGCTGTATCAGAATCAGGGAGCGCTGCAACGCCTGCTGCAATTGCTGGAGCCCTACTTGCCGCCGCGGAGCCACTAGATGAGCGAGCGTAAAAGCCTGTCGGTGGTGATGATTGCCAAAGACGAAGCCGAACTGCTGCCTGAGTGCCTGCAATCGGTGGCCTGGGCTGATGAAATCATCGTGCTTGATTCCGGCAGCCAAGACGGTTCCGTCGCTCTGGCCGAAAGCCTGGGCGCCAAAGTCTTTAGCCATACCGATTGGCAAGGTTTCGGCAAACAGCGGCAGAAAGCGCAAAGTTATGCCACAAAAGATTACGTTCTGATGATTGATGCCGATGAACGCGTGACGCCGGAGTTGCGCCAATCAATCGAACAAGCGCTGGCAGCCGCAGACAACAGCGTGGTTTACAGCCTTGGCCGCCGCAACCTGTTTCTGGGCCGCTTTATGCGCCACAGCGGCTGGTATCCCGATCGGGTCAACCGCCTTTATGCCAATCAGCGTTACCGTTACAACGACGATCTGGTGCATGAATCCCTCAATATCAACGGCGCAAAAGTGGTGCCACTGAAGGGCGATCTGCTGCATCTGACCTGCCGCGATTTTTTTGCTTTCCAGCGTAAACAGCTGCACTACGCCGAACAGTGGGCCATCCAACGCCATCAGGCTGGTAAACGCTGTAGCTTTCTGTCGATTATCACCCACACGCTGGGCGCTTTCTGCAAAACCTGGCTGCTACGCGCTGGTTTCCTCGACGGTAAACAGGGCTTGCTGTTAGCCGTGGTCAACGCGCAATATACCTTCAATAAATATGCCGCATTGTGGGCGTTGGATCGTAATTATCAAGAGAAGTGAATCATGACCACTAAAGCCATCTACCCAGGAACGTTCGATCCGATGACCAACGGCCATCTGGATTTGGTGACCCGCGCCTCATTGATGTTTGATCATGTGATTCTGGCCATTGCCGCCAGTTCGAGCAAAAAACCCCTGTTTACCCTGAAAGAACGTGTGGCGCTGGCTATGCAGGTGACATCGCATCTGGATAATGTGGAAGTGCTCGGTTTCAGCGAGTTGATGGCGCACTTTGCCGCTCACCAAAACGCCAACATTCTGGTTCGCGGGCTGCGAGCGGTATCTGATTTCGAATATGAATTACAGTTGGCGAATATGAACCGCCATCTGATGCCAACTCTGGAAAGCGTGTTCCTGATGCCGTCCGAAGAGTGGTCGTTTATCTCTTCTACGCTGGTGAAGGAAGTGGCACGCCATGGCGGCGACATCGCACCATTCCTGCCGGATGTCGTCACCAAGGCATTGATGGAAAAGCTCGCCGCAGAGTAAATCAGTGCTGGCAGTAGCGGCAGAAAAAGGTGCTGCGCTGCCCATGTTTGGCGCTTTCAATCGGGGTTCCGCATACGCGGCAAGGCTCACCTGCCCGGCCATAAACCTGCAATTCCTGCGCAAAATAGCCTGGTTTACCGTCTGATTGCAGAAAATCACGCAGCGTGGTGCCACCTTGTTCAATCGAACGCAACAAGACTGCCTTGATGGTGCCCACCAGAAGATCCGCTTCCGCCTGACTCAGTGAACTGGCTTGACGATCGGGCAGGATCCCGGCGGTAAACAGCGATTCGCTGGCGTAGATATTCCCAACGCCCACCACCAGCTTGTTGTCCATCAGCCAGGGTTTGATCAGCGTGCGTTTATTACGCGATTTTTCATACAGATAGTTGCCATCGAATGCCTCGCTCAGCGGCTCTGGGCCGAGATGGGCCAACACGTTGCTCGTTGCCAGATCTTCGCACCACAGCCAGGCACCGAAACGGCGCGGATCGGTATAGCGCAGGATCATGCCGTTGCTCATCACCAGATCGACGTGGTCATGCTTACCCGCTTCGGTTTCTTCCGCCAGCATGCGCAAACTGCCAGACATCCCCAAGTGCACGATAATCCAGCCGTAATCCAGCTCGATCAGCAGATACTTGGCACGGCGCTGTACGCTACGCACCGGCCGATCGCTCAACGTCAGGATCTGCTCGGAAACCGGCCAACGCAGGCGAGCATTACGCACCACCGCATACTGGATGTTATGCCCGACAAGATAAGGTTCAATGCCGCGGCGGCTGGTTTCGACTTCTGGTAATTCAGGCATAGCGCGCTCCCTTTCAAATACCTCAACCTTATATAACAAAAAACCCGGCCTAGGCCGGGTTTTTATTAATCCACTAAAATTACTTGATTTTAGCTTCTTTGTAGATCACGTGCTGACGGACAACTGGATCGAATTTCTTCAGTTCCAATTTTTCCGGCTTAGTACGCTTGTTCTTCGTGGTGGTATAGAAGTGACCAGTACCAGCAGAAGAAACCAGCTTGATCTTCTCGCGAACACCTTTAGCCATGATTCAGTTCCTTAATACTTCTCACCACGGGCACGCAGATCGGCCAAAACCGTCTCAATACCCTTCTTATCAATAACACGCATACCTTTAGCAGATACACGCAGAGTTACAAAGCGCTTCTCAGCCTCAACCCAAAAACGGTGTGAGTGCAGGTTAGGCAGAAAACGGCGTTTGGTCGCGTTCATTGCGTGGGAACGGTTGTTACCGCTCACCGGGCGCTTGCCAGTAACTTGGCAGACTCGGGACATGTCTATTCTCCAAAAATCAAATCAGCTCGAGCTTCGTATAGGGTATGGCCGCCTCGTCAGGCTTTTAGAGCCCATCTCAGCAAACTTCACACTGAGGAGACTCTCGTCATCAGGTCAGAAACTACAACATCAGGTTAGAAACCTGCTGAGATAGGCTCTTAACGCCAAACCCAAGATTCTCAAAGGTGGCGTAGTATACGCTCTGAAGCGTAAGTGCTCAAGTCCCGAACAGCTAAAGATCCCTCAAGGATCGCGAAAAAATGGCTTAAAGCCATCCGCGCTCGGCAAAAGAAACGCATTCACCCCGGCCTATAACCAAATGATCGAGCACTCGGATCTCCAATAACCGGCAGGCATTGACCACTTGCTCGGTTATCAAACGGTCGGCGTGGCTGGGTTCAGCCTTACCCGAAGGGTGATTATGCGCCAGAATGATGGCGGCTGCATTAGCCTTCAACGCTTCACGCACAATTTCTCTTGGGTGTACGACGACGCTGCTGATGGTACCAGCAAACATCTCCTGATGGCGAATAACCCGGTGCTGATTGTCCAAAAACAACACTAAAAACACCTCGCGCTCATGGTGAACCAGCAAACTGTGCAGATAATGCTGGGTGACTTTCGGATTCAGTAATGCGTTTTCCAGCAAATGCGGGCCAGAAAACAGCCGCAAAGCCAATTCCGAAATGGCCTGCAACTGGGCATAGGTGGCATTTCCCAACCCTTTCTGACTGGAGAATTGCGCATAATCTGCCGAAATCAGATGGTATAGCGAACCAAAATGAGCCAGTAGCTGTTCAGCCCGTTGCAAAACGTGAATACCAGGCAAACCGGTGCGCAGGAAGATCGCCAACAGCTCCACGTCTGACAGCGCCGCCGCACCATCACGCATCAATTTCTCTCTCGGGGCCAACTCTCCCGGCCATAACGACATATCCTGGCTGCTCATCACTACCTCCCTGCAATCAACCGAGCATGCCATGAGGTATTCTGAATCACGACAGGTAATTGATAACATTGCGAAGTATTGCGCAAACCAGAATGTAACTGGCTGCATACACAGCAGAATCGCTCACCTCGTCAACGGTTATGCTAAAATGCTGCATCTTTCGGTTTTCAATCGGACAATCATGATGACGGGACTTTCCGGCAAACATATTGTGCTTGGCATCAGCGGCGGCATTGCCGCCTATAAATGTCCTGAGCTGGTACGCCGCCTGCGCGACAGGGGCGCCGAGGTACGGGTCGTCATGACCACAGCGGCAAAAGCCTTTATCACCCCGCTCACATTGCAGGCCGTTTCCGGTTACCCGGTTTCTGACGATCTACTGGATCCCGCAGCAGAAGCCGCCATGGGCCATATTGAATTAGGCAAATGGGCCGATCTGGTGATTCTGGCACCGGCCACTGCCGATCTGTTGGCACGCATCGCCACCGGTATGGCTAACGATCTGTTGACTACGGTCTGCCTGGCAACCGCGGCACAGATCGCCGCTGCACCGGCCATGAATCAGCAGATGTACCGTGCCGCAGCCACACAGACCAATCTGCACACTCTGCAAGCGCGTGGTATGTTGCTCTGGGGGCCAGACAGCGGCAGCCAGGCCTGCGGTGACGTCGGGCCGGGCCGTATGCTGGATCCGCTAGGCATCGTCGAGCTGGCTAACGGCTATTTCACCGCGTCACAGGATCTGCAACATTTAAAGCTTATGATCACCGCTGGCCCCACGCGCGAAGCGCTGGATCCCGTGCGTTTTATCAGCAATCACAGCTCCGGCAAGATGGGCTTTGCTATCGCCCACGCGGCGGCGGCTCGTGGTGCGCAGGTCACGTTGGTTGCCGGACCAGTCAGCCTATCAACGCCGCCCAAGGTGACTCGGGTGGATGTGATCAGCGCTCTGGAGATGGAACAGGCGGTGCAGCAACGTGCCGCGCAGCAGAATATTTTCATCGCCTGTGCCGCCGTGGCGGATTACCGCGCAGAGCAGATTGCCGATGAGAAAATCAAAAAACAGGGTGATGAAATTACCCTCAAGATGATAAAAAACCCCGATATCGTCGCCGGTGTTGCCGCAATGAGCAAAAATCGTCCGTTTGTTGTCGGGTTTGCGGCCGAAACCCAGAATGTGGAAGAATACGCGCGACAAAAACTGGCGCGGAAGAAACTGGATTTAATCTGCGCTAACGATGTATCGCTTGCAGAGCACGGTTTCAACAGTGATACCAATGCCCTGCATCTTTTTTGGCAGGATGGAGAAAAGCGCCTTCCGCACAGCGACAAGGCACTCCTTGGCCAACGTTTATTAGACGAGATAGTCAGCCGTTATGATGAAAAAAATCGACGTTAAGATCCTCGACCCGCGTATCGGTCAGGATTTCCCTTTACCGACCTACGCCACCCCTGGTTCTGCTGGCCTGGATCTGCGCGCCTGCCTGGATAGCGCTGTTGAACTGGCTCCGGGTGAAACCACCTTGCTGCCTACCGGCTTGGCTATTCACATCGCCGATACCGATCTTGCGGCGGTGATCCTGCCGCGTTCCGGGCTGGGGCATAAGCACGGCGTGGTGCTGGGTAACCTGGTAGGGCTGATCGATTCCGATTATCAAGGCCAGTTGATGGTATCCGTGTGGAACCGTGGCCAGAAATCTTTCACCATCGAACCGGGTGAACGCATCGCACAGATGGTGTTTGTACCGGTTGTGCAGGCCGAATTCAATCTGGTAACCGAATTCGACAGCAGCGAACGCGGTGCCGGTGGTTTTGGCCATTCTGGCCGCCACTAAACTCAGCCAGTAATGTTAGGGTCGGCATGCCACGTCAGAGAGAAGGATATCTTTATGGCAAGGTTCCCGATCGCACAGAGAATAATGGTTGAACAGACCATTGACCCAAACACCATAAAAAACGATGACATAAGCCGCCTGGAGTTTGCTCTGCCGCGGTCAGTGTTTGGGTTCTAGAGAATCTATACCCATATGGATTGCAAAACACAGGGTATAAGTCGTTTTAGCAAAGGTCTAATCAAACATGGCAGAAAAAGAAAATACGAAAAGGAATCGGCGCGAGGAAATACTACAGGCGTTAGCCCAGATGCTGGAATCCAGCGATGGCAGCCAGCGTATTACCACAGCAAAGCTTGCCGCAAACGTTGGTGTCTCTGAGGCTGCCCTTTACCGGCATTTTCCCAGCAAAACACGGATGTTTGACAGCCTGATCGAGTTCATTGAAGACAGCCTGATATCACGCATCAATCTGATCCTGCAAGATGAGAAAGAGACGTTCAACCGCCTGCGCCTGATTCTGCTGCTGATACTCGGGTTTGCTGAGCGTAATCCGGGCCTGACACGCATCATGACCGGGCACGCATTGATGTTTGAACAGGATCGTCTACAGGGCAGGATCAACCAGCTGTTTGAACGTATCGAGGCACAGCTGCGCCAGGTTCTGAAAGAACGGAAACTGCGCGAAGGCAAAGGTTTTAGCGTGGATGAAACGTTGCTGGCCAGCCAGTTGCTGGCCTTTTGCGAAGGTATGCTGTCGCGCTATATCCGCTCAGAATTCCGCTACCGTCCGACGCAGGATTTCGACGCTCGCTGGCCATTATTGGCGTCGCAACTGCAATAATCGCTACTATTGCAACGTAAAAGATCATGATAGCGCCGGGTTTATGCCCGGCGTCATCATGTTAAACACCGTATTGTTCGCGATACGCTCGTACTGCCGCTAAGTGATCCGCCATTTCCGGTTTCTCCTCCAAATAGGCAATCAAATCTTTCAGGGTAATAATCGAGATCACTTTGCAGTGATAATCACGTTCCACTTCCTGAATCGCAGAAACATCGGCACGGCCACGCTCCTGACGATCGAGAGAAATCAGCACCCCTGCCAGAGTAGCGTTATTGGCACTGATGACTTCCATTGATTCACGGATTGCCGTACCCGCCGTGATCACATCATCCACCAGCATCACTCGCCCTTGTAACGGGCTACCCACCAGCAGGCCGCCTTCGCCATGATCTTTGGCTTCTTTGCGGTTGAAGCAATACGGCACATCAAGCTCATGGTGTTCCGCCAACGCCACCGCCGTGGTGGTAGCGATCGGGATGCCCTTGTAGGCCGGGCCAAACAGCAGATCAAAATCAATGCCGGAATCGACCAACGCTTCGGCATAAAAACGCCCTAACAGCGCCAGATCGCGCCCGGTGTTAAACAAACCGGCATTAAAGAAATACGGGCTGACGCGGCCGGATTTCAGGATAAATTCGCCGAATTTCAATACCTGTTTGTTAAGCGCAAATTCGATAAACTGGCGCTGATAGGCTTTCATTACTGCTTCTCCTCGTCTGGTCTGTTACATCTGTTCTACTGCCGCCCGATCGCCGGGCGTAAAAAAGGCGACTTCTCCGTCGCCTTAAAAAATCAATCTGCCAGCGCCGCTTTCTGCGCTTGGAAAATGGTTTCGATGCCCCCTCGGGCCAGTGCCAGCAACGCCAGCAACTCATCATGGCTGAACGGCTCACCTTCGGCGGTGCCTTGCACCTCGATCATGCGGCCATCTTCCATCATCACCACGTTCATATCGGTTTCTGCGGCGGAATCTTCAACGTATTCCAGATCGCACAGCGCTTCGCCGTTAACGATACCCACTGAAACCGCCGCCACCAGCCCTTTCATCGGATTAGCCTTCAACTTGCCAGCAGCCACCAACGCGTTAAGCGCATCGGCCAATGCCACACAGGCTCCAGAAATAGACGCGGTACGGGTGCCACCATCGGCCTGCAACACGTCGCAGTCCAGGGTTATCGTGAACTCACCGAGTTTTTTCAGATCTACCGCTGCCCGCAGCGAACGGGCGATCAGGCGCTGGATTTCCAGCGTACGGCCACCCTGCTTACCTTTGGCGGCTTCGCGGGCATTACGGCTGTGGGTAGAACGCGGCAGCATGCCGTATTCTGCGGTGATCCAACCCTGCCCCTGGCCTTTCAGGAAGCGCGGAACGCCTTCTTCAACCGTGGCGGTGCACAAAACTTTGGTATCGCCAAACTCAACCAGCACTGAACCTTCAGCGTGTTTCGTATAGTGACGGGTCAATGTCAGGGGGCGAACTTGTTGTGGTGCTCTGCCTGCAGGACGCATGGGCTCTCTCCGGCTTCTAATCAACGTTTGGCTGCGCATTATACGGGCTTCGTGACGTTATGCCTATCTTGGCCGCAGGTGCAACGCTATAATCGTTTCATCTTTTCCTATTACGGGTACGCATCAATGATCCGCAGCATGACCGCCTACGCCCGGCGTGAAATCAAGGGTGAATGGGGCAGCGCAGTTTGGGAGCTGCGTTCCGTTAACCAACGCTACTTAGAAACCTACATCCGCCTGCCAGAGCAGTTCCGCAGCCTTGAGCCGGTGATCCGTGAGCGTATCCGTGGCCGCCTGACGCGCGGAAAAGTGGAATGTAATCTGCGTTTCGAGCTCGATCCCAGCGCGCAAAGCTCGCTGATTTTGAATGAAAAGCTGGCTAAACAGCTAGTTGAAGCTGCGAACTGGGTCAAAATGCAAAGTGACGAAGGGGAAATCAATCCTATCGACGTCCTGCGCTGGCCAGGCGTGATGTCCGCTCAGGAACAGGATCTGGATACTATCAGTGCGCAATTGATGGAAGCATTGGAAGGCGCGCTGGATGATTTCATTACCGCGCGCGAAAGCGAAGGTACCGCGCTGAAAGCCCTGATCGAGCAACGCCTTGACGGCGTGAGCGCCGAAGTGATTAAAGTGCGTGCACAGATGCCAAACGTTCTGCTCTGGCAACGCGAACGCCTGGTCAGCAAGCTGGAAGAAGCACAGGTTCAGTTAGAAAACACCCGCCTGGAGCAGGAGCTGGTGCTGATGGCACAGCGTATCGACGTGGCCGAAGAGCTGGATCGCCTGGAAGCGCACGTAAAAGAAACGCACAACATCCTGAAGAAGAAGGAAGCCGTTGGTCGCCGCCTCGACTTTATGATGCAGGAGTTCAATCGCGAATCGAACACGCTGGCCTCGAAATCCATTAATGCCGATGTCACCACTTCAGCCATTGAGTTGAAGGTGTTGATCGAGCAGATGCGTGAGCAGATTCAGAATATCGAGTAAGTATTCAGGAAGAATCAATAAGCCGCAAAAACCATTGAAGCCCGCAATGCGTCGGGCTTTTTTGTTGTCACGAGCTAGCATAAAGAAGCAAGAAAGCGCACTATTGCGGTGTACCCAAAGGTGTACCCATTTGCATTTTGATAAAGCTGTTTGGGTACACCCAATATTCAATGTTCAGGGCTTCACTATGCCAAAGCTAACCGACATGCAGATCCGGGCATGGATAAAGGCCGGAGAACGATTTGAGGGCCGCTCAGACGGTGGTGGGCTTTATCTGCGTTTCAGGGAGGCAGATAGAAGCCCATCATGGCGGTTCAGATACAAGCTGGCAGGAAAAACACGAGTAATGCTGATTGGCTCCTATGTTGAGCTGTCGTTAGCAAAAGCACGTGAAACAACCAAAGAACTTTCTGCGCGTGTTGCCCTGGGCTATGACGTGGCCGGAGAGAAGCAGGAACGCAAATCCGAAGCGCTGAATAAGATGGAGCTGGAGAAGCACGCTCTAAAAGTGTCAGCACTTGCCGCCGAATACTTTGAGCGCCAGATCCTGCCACGCTGGAAGCACCCGGACATACTGCGCCGCCGTATCGACAAAGATATAAACCCGTCGATCGGTCACATGAAGGTTGAGGACGTAAAACCCCGCCATATCGACGACATGCTGAAAAGCATTGTTGACCGCGGAGCGCCAACCATAGCAACGGACGTTCTACGCTGGACTCGCCGCATATTCGATTACGGCATTAAGCGGCACGCGCTGGAGATCAACCCCTGCTCAGCCTTTGAGGTTTCCGACGCTGGCGGCAAAGAGATAGCGCGGGACAGGTGGCTAACGCGTGAAGAACTCATCCGGCTGTTCCAGGCCATGCGCACCGCTAAGGGATTCAGCAGGCAAAACGAACTCACGTTTAAGCTATTGCTGGCGCTGTGTGTGCGCAAGATGGAGCTGTGTGCGGCGCGGTGGGAGGAATTTGACCTGGACGCCGCCATCTGGCATTTGCCAGAAGAGCGCAGCAAGAACGGCGACGCTATCGACATCCCATTACCTCCACCAGCAGTTGAGTGGTTGAGAGAGCTTTACACATTCTCATGTAATAGCGCCTGGGTACTGCCAGCCAGGAAGATGCAAAACAGAATGATCCCCCACATCCAAGAAAGCACCCTGCCCGTAGCGCTGGCAAAGGTACGGGCAGAAATGCCGGACGTGCCTAATTACACCATTCACGACTTCCGGCGCACGGCACGCACTCACCTTGCAGCTTTAGGGGTTGATCCGGTTGTTGCAGAACGCTGCCTGAATCACCGTATCAAGGGCGTTGAGGGAATTTATAACCGGCACCAATACTTTGATGAGCGTAAAGCGGCACTGGCACAGTGGGCAGCGTTGCTGTTGGCCTTGGAGCGTGGTGAGGAATACAACGTTAACGGCGCGTGAGGTGGTAGCCTGTAAGCAGGTTTTACCCTGAACAGCCGAAACATAAACCATTCGATACTATTGAGCATTTAATCAGCACTCTTTATGCTATTGCATGCGCTTTAATGCCCTTCCTTGCATTGAATAGATGTACCACCCCATTACACGGCCGAAAGGATGCGTTATGAACGAACATCACCAACCATTTGAGCAATTCAGACAGCAAGATGGCAATGGCATTGAATTTTGGTCTGCCCGTGATCTATCTAAGATTCTGGATTACTCGGAATACCGACACTTTGCTCCAGTGTTAGAACGCGCAAAAGAGGCTTGTTTAAACAGTGGTCATTCTGTCGAAGACCATTTCGAGGATGTCCTCGCAATGGTCAAAATTGGCTCAGGTGCGTTAAGGGAGCTTAAAGACGTCAAGCTCTCCAGATATGCTTGCTATCTTGTCGTGCAGAATGGTGATCCAAACAAGATTGTGATTGCGGCCGGGCAAACCTACTTTGCGATGCAAACCCGCAGGCAAGAACTTGCTGATGACGAAACATTCAAGCGCCTTCGCGAAGATGAAAAACGGCTGTTCCTGCGCAATGAATTAAAAGAGCACAACAAACAACTGGTTGAGGTCGCACAACAAGCAGGGGTAGAGACAACGTTGGATTTTGCCATATTTCAGAACCATGGCTATCAAGGCCTATACGGTGGGTTGGATCAAAAGGCTATCCACCAGCGCAAGGGGCTAAAAAAGAGTCAAAAAATACTCGACCATATGGGCTCTACTGAGCTTGCTGCCAACCTATTCCGAGCAACACAGGCCGAGGAAAAATTGCGCCGAGATCAGGTGAAATCAAAACAACAGGCAAATCAGACTCATTTTGATGTTGGCAGAAAGGTGCGACAAACCATCCAGGAGCTAGGTGGTACCATGCCGGAAAATCTTCCCTCACCAGAAAAAAGCATCAAGCAACTCGAATCAGCGGCCAAACGACTGGATAAGAAATAAACCAATCAGGCGAGCACTCCGTTTTACCTTGTACACAAGGGTGTACCAACCACAGTTCTAGTTAAATGTATTGGGTGCACTCCCTATTTTAGTGCTTAAATCCATATATGAAAAATCAAAAAATAGTATTGCAACTAAATCCATGTCGAATTAGATACTTGCAAGCAACTCTATTCTTTAATTTTCACTCAAAAAAACACTCTCAATAATACTTTCCTCATCTTAACAGTGAGAATAATAAAGAATCTCTCTGTTAAAATTTATCACAGGAAATATTACAGGTTTGATGTCCAATCAAGTGATTTTATACGATAAATTGGACTTCCCAATCCACATGCTTTTATGACGTAACCTGTGCGCGCAAATACGCCAATGCACTCTGGCTATAGCTCTCATCTTGGGCCAGTTTAGGGATGAGGCCCTGAGCTTCCAGAACCGTACCAATACGGTGCAATTCTTGATGCTGTGGGAGCACATCGGCAAAAGCATTGAGTAGGATAATCGATGGCATGATCTTGTCTGCGCAAGTGCCAACCGCACCAGGTTCATCCCCTCTGGCTGGGCAAGGAAGATTATCTGCATTACGACACTGACATGCCTGTAACAAAGTAATTGCCTGTTGAATCTCATGACTCCATGGCATAACCACATTCCCCTAGATTTATCTCTATGCCAACCTATAAATAACGATCATTAGCACGTGTTAATTATTTATAGCAGAAGAGCAACTGGTAAACCAAGCTGGCTCCGTGTGACAAGATAAATTTTTCCAAGAATTGCACATTGATGTAGGTCACATTGCATAAAGATAGCTAAGGCTTTTCTATTCTTAGGCAATCTTAAGCGATTTAAGGCTACGCAGCCCACCAAACCTCTATTTATTACTCAATTGCTCAACCAGCGCCTGGCTCTGCTGAATAAAATGACGGCTCTCTTCACTGTTCTGCTGCATAAGGCTGACAAACAGCAAATCAATGATGGTGTTTTGCGCCGTCCTGGCAGCAATCGAGGAGCTGCGCCAGCGTGTCTCATCGGCAATGGTATCCAGCGTGTAGTCCGCTAGCTCTCTCAGAGGATTGTGCTGCAAAGAAGTGATGGCAATCAGCGTGGCCCCCCTTTCCTTGGCGACATCTGCCGCAATCAGTATCTCCCGGCGCTTGCCGGAAAATGAAATAATGATCTGCACATCGGCTGGGCTCAGAGACTGGGCCACCGTGATTTGAACATGGCTGTCCAACTCATTCATGACCGAATAACCAATCTTCATCAGCTTATAGGCGAGATCTTTGGCAATTAACGATGAGCCACCCACGCCGATAATCTGAACACGCTTGGCCGCCTGAATATGTGACACCACCTGCTGCAACTGAGCAAAATCGAGGCTGTCGGTGGTATCGCGCAATGCCTGCTGTTTCTCCAGAAATAGCTTCTCGGCAATATCCGGCAGGCTGTCATTGCTGTTGATACCATTATGAATGTGCGAAATCTGTAACTTCTGCTCTGATGCCTGCTGCCCCCACTCTTCAATTAGCGCTATTTTTAGGTGAGTAAAACCTTTCATTCCCAGCTTCTGAGCAAATTTAATAATGCTGGATTGACTAACCCCCAAAATCATCGCCAAACTCTGTGAGGAGAGTTGTTTTAGCTTATCAGGGTTTTCCAATACATAATCAGCGATCTTACGCTCGCCGGGGGTAAATAACTCTTTGTTATGAATTATCTTCTGCGTGTATCTCATCGCGGTGGTGACTCACATTGTCAACAAAAAAGCAGGCTTTACCGGGCTATCTTACGCTGCCAGTGCTTAAAAACAACCTAGGGTCTAAACAGAGGCCATGGCAAGTTGATAGCGGTCACATAACCATCATAAAAATAAAATATTTGTTGATTTAATTATTGTTGGAATTAATTATTCCAACATTATTCGGATATGTTCTGAGACAGCAATGAAAATTGATTTATCTACCCTGGTTACCGAGAGCCGGAATCAGGCCAGTGAAAATATTGATACCTTATCAACGCTGGAGATGCTTAAGGTTATCAATGCCGAAGATCAAAAGGTTACCTTGGCGGTAGAGTTGGTGTTACCACAGGTGGCGCTGGCGGTGGATGCCATTAGCGTGGCCTTTACCCACGGCGGCCGCTTGATTTACTGCGGTGCGGGGACTTCCGGGCGCTTGGGTATTCTGGATGCCAGCGAATGCCCACCAACCTATGGTACACCACGCGAGCAGGTGATCGGCCTGATTGCTGGGGGGCATCCCGCTATTTTACAGGCAGTAGAAAACGCCGAAGACAACGAAGCCCAAGGGGAACAGGATCTGCGTGACCTGAACTTTAATGCCAACGATGTGCTTGTCGGCATCGCGGCCAGCGGGCGCACACCTTACGTCATGGGTGCCATGCGTTACGCCCGTACTCAAGGGGCAACGGTGGTGGCTCTGAGCTGCAACCGGAACAGTGAGATGAGCCAGTTGGCCGATATTGCCATCGAACCGATAGTGGGGGGCGAAGTGGTTACCGGCTCATCACGTATGAAGGCGGCGACGGCACAAAAATTGGTGCTTAATATGCTGAGTACCGGTGCGATGATCCGCATCGGTAAAGTCTATGGCAACCTGATGGTGGACGTTGAGGCCACCAACGCCAAGCTGGTGCAACGGCAAGTGAACATCGTCATGCAGGCAACGGCGTGCAGCCACCAGCGAGCCTCTGAAGCCTTGGATGCCTGCGGGCGCCACTGTAAAACGGCGATCGTCATGATACTGGCCAACCTTTCGGCCACCGAAGCCAGTACGATTTTAAAACACAATAACGGTTTTATCCGCGCAGTCTTATCAGGAACAGGACGTCAATCCGATGGCGAAAATCAATGAAGCAATGATCGAACAAATTTTGGGTCATGTTGGCAGTAGCAATAATATTGCTATTTGCGGTAACTGCATGACACGGCTGCGCCTGACCCTGAGGGACAGGGAGCAGGTAGACCGCGATGCGCTGAAAAAAATCGCTGGCGTGATGGGTGTGATTGAAGGGGACGATCAGTTGCAAATCGTCCTGGGCCCCGGCAAGGCACAAACCGCCGCTGAAATGATGAATACCTTGCTGAGCCGTACTGAGCAGAACACCGCTGACGCGCCCAAAGATCTTAATGCAATCGCTTCGGAGAATAAAAAGCAGCTCAAATCGAAGCAAGGCAGCGCTATCCATCAATTTTTCAGCAAGTTTGCTACCATCTTTACCCCGCTGATCCCCGGTTTTATTGCCGCAGGGCTGCTGCTGGGGATTGCGACTCTGCTCGAACAAAGTATGGTTCTCGGCGTTGAGTCTCCCAACCCCTGGCTGATCAGCGCCATTGGCTATATGAAAGTATTCAGTAAAGGCCTGTTTGCCTTCTTGAGTATTCTGATCGGCCATAATGCACAAAAAGCCTTTGGCGGTACGGGAGTGAATGGAGCCATCATCGCTTCGCTGTTTGTACTGGGTTACGTACCTGATGCCAAAGTGGGTTACTACTCCGGTATCGACAACTTCTTTGGTCTGCCTATTGATCCTAGAGGCAGCATTATTGGCGTGCTGATCGCCACTATTATGGGAGCCTGGGTTGAACGGACAGTACGGAAATTTATCCCCGATAATTTGGATATGATACTGACCTCAGTCATCACTCTGCTGATTATGGGCGCGGTGACTTTCGTGGTCATCATGCCAGTTGGAGGGGAACTGTTTAAAGGAATGTCGTGGCTGTTCTTACACCTGAATGGCAACCCGTTTGGCAGCGCCGTTCTGGCAGGCCTGTTCCTGCTGGCGGTTATGTTCGGTATTCATCAGGGGTTTGTTCCAGTCTATTTCGCTTTGATGGATGCGCAGGGTTTCAACTCGCTCTTTCCGATCCTGGCCATGGCTGGCGGCGGGCAAGTGGGTGCTTCAATGGCGCTTTTCGCCAGAGCAAAAGCAGGCTCGGTGCTGCGTACCCAGATCAAGGGTGCCATCATTCCAGGTATTCTTGGCATTGGTGAACCACTGATTTATGGCGTGACGTTGCCTAGAGTGAAACCTTTTATCACCGCCTGTCTCGGTGGGGCCGTTGGTGGGTTCTTCATCGGGATGATTGCGTACTTGGGATTACCGGTTGGTCTCAACACCGTCTTTGGCCCATCAGGCATCGTATCTATTCCGCTGATGACGTCTGCACAGGGCATTTATGCCGGGATCATGGTCTACGTTGCCGGGCTACTGGTGTCTTATACAGCAGGTTTTATTTTCACCTGGTTCTTCGGCAGCAAGAATGTTGATTTGAGTTAACGGCCTGATAACCGGGGGAACGGACTCCCCCGGTTACCCTCATGCTGACGAGCGGCTGCAAATTAGGTATAAGTAACTTTTTTCTAGCCTGCATGCTGTTCGGACTGTCTATGTCGCAAATTCTGCACTTTACTTTGGCGTTGGTGGTTATCATCGCCCTCGCGTTATTGGTCAGCAATGATCGTAAGAAAATCCGCCCACGCTATATTATCCAGCTTCTGGTGATTGAAGCGATTCTGGCCTATTTCTTCCTGCATTCGGAAAGCGGCCTGGGTGTGATTAAGCACGTGGCTAGTTTCTTTGAAACCCTGTTGACCTTTGCTGCACAGGGCTCTGACTTCGTTTTCGGTGGTATGAGCAAAGAGGGGCTATCGTTTATTTTCCTCGGCGTTTTGTGCCCGATTATCTTTATCTCTGCGTTGATCGGTATTTTGCAGCATTTCCGTATCTTGCCGCTGATTATCCGCGCGGTGGGTACGCTGCTCTCCAAAGTGAATGGCATGGGCAAATTGGAGTCTTTCAACGCCGTCAGCACCTTGGTGCTTGGCCAGTCTGAAAACTTTATTGCTTACAAAGGCATCATTGCGGATATCTCTCCGCGCCGGATGTACACCATGGCTGCCACTGCCATGTCGACGGTATCAATGTCGATCGTCAGCGCTTATATGGTGATGATTGACGCCCGATACGTGGTAGCCGCGTTAATCCTCAACATGTTCAGCACCTTTATCATTCTTTCTATTATCAATCCCTATCAGATCGAAGATGAGCCGGAACTGAAGCTGAACAAACTGCATGAAGACCAGAGCTTCTTTGAAATGCTGGGGGAATACATTCTGGCAGGTTTCAAAATTGCCATGATTATTGCCGCCATGCTGATCGGGTTTATTGCGCTCATCGCAGCGGTGAACGCCATCTTTGCGGCGATTTTCGGCATCAGTTTCCAGCAGATCCTGGGTTACGTGTTCTATCCGCTGGCCTGGTTGATCGGGATCCCGGCAGGTGATGCACTACAGGCTGGCAGCATTATGGCTACCAAGCTGGTCGCCAATGAGTTTGTCGCAATGATTGAATTGAAAAAAATCGCCGCAGAAATGTCCCCGCGTGGATTGGGTATTCTTTCGGTCTTTCTGGTGTCCTTCGCCAACTTTGCCTCCATAGGCATCGTGGCCGGTGCCATCAAGGGCCTGAACGAGCAACAGGGCAACGTCGTTTCCCGTTTCGGCCTGAAACTGGTTTATGGCTCAACGCTGGTCAGCCTGCTTTCAGCGGCGGTCGCCGGGTTGGTGCTCTAAACCGATATTCCGGCTTGTTGCACAAGCAGCAAGCCGGAAACTTATCAAAACGCCACGCACACCGGCGTATCAACCCGCATCACAGAGTCCTGCACAAACTGCTGTTTATAATGGTTACGCAGCGCTTCAATCTTCTGCTCGCTTTGCGCATCTGGTGTATGAATCAACATCAGCGCTTTGCTGTTTTCGCGCGCCAACTTGCCATCGTTACCCAACCATTGCCCTTTGCCATCAAATACCGATAGCCCTTCCTTAAAGCGTGGAGTTACTTGTTGATCGACAAAAGACTGCCACTCCGCTGCGGTAATCGCTGGTCCTACCGGGCGGTTCAAGCCAAAATAGAGCGTGGTCTGCGTCAGCGGATCGCCAACGCTGCAGAATGGTACCGATTTTTGCGGCGTAACCTTCTGGGCTGGTGCGACACAGCCGTTCAACAACATGGCTATTGCAACAACCGCTGCCAGCATTACGTTATGTCTCATTTTATTTTCACTTTCCTTAAAAGGGTTACTCTGGAACAGAACTGAATATCATAGAAAACAGCCCAACTAGAATCCGTTGATTTCTTGCTCTGCCAAGGTTTTTGCCAACCCGAGCATAACCGGTGATTGCAAAAAGGCATCGAGCTGCCCGGCTCTTTTAGCGCCAATGCCAGCCACTTTCTGCCATTCTCCTGGCGTTATCTGCTGCATTTGTTGCCAATTTCGTGCTTGTGCCCCGGTAATCTGAATCGATGAAAGCGGTGCCCCTAGCGCGATCAACCAGCGTTCGAAGGGTTGCTGCCGCGCCTGGTGAAACCGCTGATAAAGCGCCTGCGCACGCTTGTTGCCTATGCCCGGTATGCCGTTTAACTGCTCTGGGGTTAATACTAACCAATCGAGCAAATCATCAACCAGCCCCTGATCGATGAGCGATTGCCATCCGGCCTCATTCAAGCCACTCATGTTCAATCCATGAGTGCTACTCAACCATACCAAGCGGGCCAGAAACTGCTGACGACAACCGGGTTGTAGCGTAAAACAGCTCAACGGATGGTAGCTCTCCGGATTGGGGGCTACGGGAATATGTCGTTCAACCGCACGCCACACGACACGATTAAGATGTGGAATGCCGTGCCCCATCAAGCTGATGGCAATATGGTCACCCGGCGCAATCTCCCATTTCTGCCATAGTGACAACGAGCCAACATTAACGCGCCGGATCCATTTATCGTCCATCCGTACCGGATCCAGAAGCAATATCACGGTGATTTTTCCGGTACGACCAATGCCAAATTCTACATCCGCCACCTTGGCGACCTGCTGGGCCGGTGGGTATTTCCAGGCAACCGCCCAATCACCAGGTTTAGCTTGCCAGTAACGCCCCTCAGGGGCTGACCCTTGGTGGATAACAATACCATCAGTCACAAATGGCAAAGGGTCACGATGCCAAGATGTGCGCCACTGCTCCACCTCATCCAGCGTCTTGACCGGTTTTGAGTATTGCTGGGTGAGCGTAAAACCCATCGCAGTAAGCTGCTGCAAACGTTCGGCCATATTCGGCGGGCCATCGGGCCACGCCCAAACAAACAGGCCAAGCTGTTTCAGTTCCGGAGAAAGTTGCTTGCGCATCAGCATACCGGCAACTTTTGCCCGCGCATTAATCCCCCCAAGCGTTTGTTGGCGGTGATCGTTCACCATCAGGAACAACTCCCCCTGTAACACTAATTGTGCGGGAGCCTTCGGCAATTTTTGGGGAACTACGGGAATGGCTTTAGCCTTTTCCAACCAGTCTTCGCCTTTCTCTCCGTTGCCCCTGCTGATAGCGCTGACCAGTTTTCCCTGCTGATAGACCAACGTAACGGCCACGCCATCAATCTTGGGTTGAACCCACAAGTCACTGCGCCCCTGCATCCATTGCCCTACGGCCACGCGATCTGGCAGCTTGCGCAAACCGGTCTGGGCAACAGGATGCCGCGTTTTACCTTCCGGTAAAGCTTGTCTGACGCCTTCCAATGGCTTCTTACCGGCGCAATTTTGCCAATGTTGCAGTTGCTGCAACAAACTGTCGTAAATCTCGTCATCAACCAAACTGTGGCCTTGGCGGTAATAAGCCTCATCCCAGCGCTCCAACTGGCTATTTAATGCCGTTATCTCCAACTGTAGCCTCTCTGGCCGCCAGTTTGGGCAAGTTTGAGCCCATGCCGTGCTACACAGCAGCCCCACGGCTATCAGCATAATCCTGATGTGATTACTGTACCCCGACATCATGCACCTCCTTGGTTCAGGGCAGTAAAAACAGAAATTGAATGATTGGCGATGGCTAATACTCAGAAATGCTAAGTGGTTCCAGAAAGGAATGAACGTTTGCTGCAAACGTCGAAAACTTCCAGATACGCTGCGCAAATTGGCTTTTTTCCTCTGTTTTTAACCGAAAGCAGCAGCCAAAATGCGACCCAACGCTGCATACCGGGCTTTAGCCGTGTATACTGTGCGGAGAAAATACACATCTGCTGTTACTGGCTTATCAACCGCTATCAACGAACATCATCATGGCTCAAGGCACGCTTTATATTGTCTCTGCACCTAGCGGCGCAGGGAAATCAAGTCTGATTCAGGCTTTGTTAAAAACGCAACCGCTGTACGACACGCAGGTTTCGGTTTCACACACCACGCGCGCAAGTCGCCCGGGTGAGAATCATGGCGAACATTATTTCTTCGTCTCTAAAGACGAATTTCGCCTTATGATTGAGCAGGATGACTTTCTTGAGCACGCCGAAGTGTTCGGCAACTATTACGGCACGTCGCGTGTTGCAATTGAGCAAGTGTTATCGACCGGTGTCGATGTCTTTCTGGATATCGACTGGCAAGGGGCGCAACAGATCCGTGCCAAAATGCCCCAGTCGCGCAGCATCTTTATCCTGCCGCCGTCAAAGGAAGAGCTGGGCCGCCGCCTAAGGGGCCGCGGGCAAGACGCTGATGAGGTGATCGTCAGGCGCATGGCGCAAGCCGTTGCAGAGATGACGCACTACGCGGAGTATGATTATTTAATCGTGAATGATGATTTCGATCTGGCACTGTCCGATCTGAAGACCATTATTCGCGCCGAACGCCTGCGTTTGGGCCGACAAATGCTGCGGCATGACGCTTTAATCAGCAAACTATTGGCAGACTGAAGACAGTTTCAGTATTATGCCCAGTCTTTTCGTCACCTGTGGAGTAGCACAAATATGGCACGCGTAACTGTTCAAGACGCTGTAGAGAAAATTGGTAACCGTTTTGACCTGGTGTTGGTCGCTGCTCGTCGGGCGCGTCAAATCCAGACCGGGGGTAAAGACGCTCTGGTACCCGAAGAAAATGATAAGTACACCGTTATCGCTCTGCGCGAAATCGAAGAAGGGCTGATCAACAGCCAGATCCTCGATGTTCGTGAGCGCCAGGAGCAGCAAGAGCAGGAAGCCGCAGAAATTCAAGCGGTTACCGCCATTGCTGAAGGTCGTCGTTAATTAGACTGTGAGTCTGCCTTGTACCTGTTTGAAAGCCTGAATCTGCTGATTCAACGTTACTTGCCTGAGGAGCAGATTAAACGCCTCAAACAGGCATACCTTGTTGCACGTGATGCTCACGAGGGACAGACACGCTCCAGCGGTGAGCCCTATATTACTCACCCGGTTGCCGTGGCCTGTATTCTGGCGGAAATGCGTCTCGACTATGAGACGCTGATGGCAGCCCTGCTGCACGACGTCATCGAAGACACCCCGGCCACCTATCAGGATATGGAACAACTGTTTGGCAAGAGCGTTGCCGAACTGGTTGAAGGCGTATCCAAGCTCGACAAGCTGAAATTCCAGGATAAGAAAGAAGCGCAGGCGGAAAACTTCCGCAAAATGATCATGGCGATGGTGCAAGACATCCGCGTCGTTCTGATCAAGCTGGCGGACCGTACCCACAATATGCGGACGCTCGGCTCGCTGCGCCCCGACAAACGGCGGCGCATCGCGCGCGAAACCCTGGAAATCTACAGCCCGCTAGCCCACCGCTTGGGTATTCATCATCTGAAAATCGAGCTGGAAGAGTTGGGTTTCGAGGCGCTCTATCCGAACCGTTACCGTGTCATTAAAGCCGTGGTGAAAGCCGCGCGCGGTAACCGTAAGGAGATGATCCAGAAGATTCTTTCTGAGATCGAAGGGCGTTTAACCGAAGCGGGTATTCCCTGCCGCGTCAGCGGGCGGGAAAAGCATCTTTATTCCATCTACTGCAAGATGCACCTGAAAGAACAGCGTTTCCATTCAATTATGGATATTTACGCGTTCCGGGTGATCGTGAAAGAAGTCGACACCTGTTACCGGGTTCTGGGCCAGGCGCATAGCCTGTATAAGCCACGTCCGGGGCGAGTGAAAGACTACATCGCCATCCCTAAGGCCAACGGCTACCAATCATTACACACATCGCTGATCGGCCCACACGGCGTACCGGTTGAAGTGCAGATCCGTACTGAAGACATGGATCAGATGGCAGAAATGGGGGTTGCCGCGCACTGGGCCTATAAAGAAAGGGTTCCGGGCGAAACAACCGGCACCACCGCACAAATCCGCGCTCAGCGCTGGATGCAGAGCCTGCTTGAGCTGCAACAAAGCGCTGGCAGCTCGTTTGAATTTATTGAAAGCGTAAAATCCGATCTGTTCCCAGATGAAATTTACGTTTTCACCCCGGAAGGGCGCATCGTTGAGCTGCCTGCGGGTGCCACGCCGGTCGACTTTGCTTATGCAGTGCACACCGATATCGGCCATGCCTGCGTGGGCGCGCGCGTCGATCGCCAGCCATATCCGTTGTCACAATCGCTGTCCAGTGGTCAGACGGTGGAAATTATCACCGCGCCGGGCGCACGGCCCAACGCTGCCTGGCTGAACTTTGTTGTCAGCTCAAAAGCTCGCGCTAAAATCCGCCAGATGCTGAAAAACCTCAAGCGTGACGACTCTGTCAGCCTGGGCCGTCGTTTGCTTAACCACGCGCTCGGTGGCAGCCGTAAGCTTTCTGAAGTACCGCAGGAAAACATCCAGCATGAACTGGAACGCATGAAGCTGGCTACGCTGGACGACCTACTGGCAGAAATCGGCCTCGGTAATACCATGAGCGTGGTCATCGCGAAGAATTTGCAGGGCGATCACTCCAACCTCGGGGCTTCTTCCGGCGTGCGCAATCTGGCCATTAAAGGGGCCGATGGCGTTCTGATTACCTTCGCCAAGTGCTGTCGGCCAATTCCGGGCGATCCGATTATCGCCCACGTCAGCCCAGGCAAAGGGTTGGTGGTCCACCATGAGTCCTGCCGTAACATCCGCGGCTACCAGAAAGAGCCTGAGAAATTCATGGCGGTAGAGTGGGATCTGGAAACTGAGCAGGAATTCATTGCCGAAATCAAAGTGGATATGCTCAACCATCAGGGAGCACTGGCGAACCTGACGGCGGCCATTAATGCGGCCGAATCGAATATTCAAAGCCTGAATACTGAAGAAAAAGACGGCCGGGTCTACAGCGCCTTTATTCGCTTAACCACCCGCGATCGCATCCATCTGGCAAACATTATGCGTAAGATCCGTATTATGCCAGATGTGATTAAAGTTAATCGTAACCGAAACTAGCGCTTATGAGCCCTGAACGTTATGCCCGGATTTGTGAAATGCTGGCCACCCGGCAGCCCGATCTGACGGTCTGCCTGGAGCAGGTACACAAACCGCATAACGTATCCGCAATTATCCGCACCGCCGATGCCGTCGGCGTGCATCAGGTGCATGCCGTGTGGCCAACCGCGCGGATGCGCACGCTGGTTTCTTCCGCCGCAGGCAGCAACAGTTGGGTAAACGTCCAAACCCACCCGACCATTGCCGATGCCGTGGCACAGATGAAAAGCCAGGGGATGCAGATCCTGGCCACCCACCTTTCCGCACGCGCCGTCGATTTTCGCGCAGTGGATTATACCCGCCCGACCTGTGTACTGCTGGGGCAGGAAAAAACCGGTATCACCGAAGAAGCGCTGGCGCTGGCCGATCAAGACATCATTATTCCGATGATCGGTATGGTGCAATCGCTCAATGTCTCTGTGGCTGCCGCATTAATCCTGTATGAAGCCCAGCGTCAGCGACAAAACGCTGGCATGTACCGCCGCGAATACAGCGCACTGAATAAAGAAGAGCAACAACGCCTGCTGTTTGAGGGGGGTTATCCGGTGCTGGCCAACGTGGCCAAGCGCAAAGGGCTGCCACGCCCGCATATTGATGAACAGGGCCAAGTGATTGCCAGCGCCGAATGGTGGGCAACCATGCAGGCAACCACGGTACGCCGATGAAAGGCCGCCTGCTGGATGCCGTCCCTCTTACAACACTTTCCGGGGTTGGAGCCAGCCAGGCAGCTAAATTAGCCAAAATCGGCCTGAATACCATTCAGGATTTGCTGTTGCACCTGCCACTGCGTTACGAAGATCGCACCCGCCTTTACCCCATCAACGATCTGCTGCCCGGCATTTTTGCCACGGTGGAAGGGGAAGTGCTGCGCAGCGATATCAGTTTTGGCCGCCGCCGCATGCTGACCTGCCAGATCAGCGATGGCACCGGCCTTCTGACCATGCGGTTCTTCAATTTCAACGCGGCGATGAAGAATAGCCTGGCTACCGGCCGCCGCGTAACGGCTTACGGTGAAATCAAACGCGGCACTCACGGTGCCGAAATCATTCACCCTGAATATCGTATGCAGGGTGAAAGCAGTGAAGTTGAGCTGCAAGAAGCCCTGACACCGGTCTATCCCACCACCGAAGGTGTCCGCCAAGCTACGCTACGCAAGCTGACCGACCAAGCATTGGAGCTGCTGGATACCTGCGCCATCACCGAATTATTGCCTGCGGAACTGAGCGGTGGATTAATCAGCATGCCACAGGCGCTGCATACCCTGCACCGCCCACCGCCGGACATCCAACTGGCCGATCTGGAGCAGGGTAAACACCCGGCACAAAAACGCCTGATTCTGGAAGAGCTGCTGGCGCATAACCTCAGCATGCTGGCAGTACGTGCAGGCGCGCAAAGCTATAAAGCACTCTCACTCACACCAGATGACCGGCTGAAAAACCGTTTCCTCGCTCAGTTGCCGTTTGCCCCTACCGGTGCGCAAAACCGCGTAGTGGCCGATATCGAAGCCGATATGCAGAAAGGCTTCCCAATGATGCGCCTGGTGCAAGGGGATGTTGGCTCTGGCAAAACTCTGGTCGCGGCGCTGGCTGCCTTGCGTGCTATCGCGCATGGTAAACAGGTGGCGCTGATGGCACCCACCGAGTTGCTGGCCGAACAGCATGCCAATAACTTCCGCCAATGGTTTGAACCGCTGGGGATTGAAGTGGGCTGGCTGGCTGGGAAGCAAAAAGGCAAAGCGCGCATCGCGCAACAGGACGCGATTGCCAGCGGACAAGTATCGATGGTGGTAGGAACACACGCCATCTTCCAGGAACAGGTGCAGTTCAACGGTCTGGCGCTGGTGATTATCGATGAGCAGCACCGCTTTGGCGTGCATCAGCGGCTGGCACTGTGGGAAAAAGGCGAAGAACAAGGGTTCCATGCTCATCAGTTGATCATGACTGCCACGCCGATCCCACGCACGCTGGCGATGACCGCCTATGCCGATCTCGACACCTCCGTTATCGACGAACTGCCGCCGGGCCGCACGCCGGTAACCACTGTGGCGATCCCTGATACGCGCCGTGCCGATATCATTCAGCGGGTAAAAAGCGCCTGCGTAGAAGAAAGTCGCCAGGCATATTGGGTTTGTACGCTAATTGAAGAATCCGACCTGCTGGAGGCTCAGGCAGCGGAAGCCACCTGGGAAGAGTTGAAAACCGCCCTGCCGGAGCTGAAGGTGGCTCTGGTGCATGGCCGCATGAAGGCGCAAGAGAAACAGGCGGTGATGCAGGCCTTTAAACAGGGTGAATTGCAGCTCCTGGTCGCAACCACGGTGATTGAGGTGGGGGTTGATGTACCCAATGCCAGCCTGATGATTATCGAAAACCCGGAGCGGCTCGGATTGGCACAGTTGCACCAGCTACGCGGCCGCGTTGGCCGTGGTGCCGTCGCCTCTCACTGCGTGCTGCTGTATAAAACCCCGCTCAGCAAAACGGCGCAAAAACGCCTGCAGGTGCTGCGCGACAGTAACGACGGCTTTGTGATTGCCCAGCGCGATCTGGAAATCCGTGGGCCGGGCGAACTGTTGGGTACGCGCCAAACCGGCAGCGCAGAGTTCAGAGTGGCCGATCTGTTGCGCGATCAGGCGATGATCCCAGAGGTTCAGCGCACGGCGCGCCACATCCACCAGCATTATCCGCAACATGCTCACGCCCTGATTGAACGCTGGCTGCCTGAAACCGCCCGTTACTCTAACGCCTGATTTTATCGCCCTCCCCCACGGAAAGGGCGACATCATTTTAGCCAAACATCGGCAACATCAGATACAGCTTAATCACGATGGCATTGGCGATATCGATAAAGAACGCCCCCACCATCGGCACCACGAGAAACGACAGGTGCGAAGGGCCAAAGCGATCGGTAATCGCCTGCATGTTGGCAATCGCCGTCGGCGTCGCCCCCATACCAAAACCACAGTGCCCGGCCGCCAGCACCGCGGCATCATAGTTTTTACCCATCACGCGGTAGGTCACAAAAATTGCATACAGCGCCATCACCATGGCTTGCACCACCAGAATCGCCAGCATCGGCAGTGCCAAGGAAGCCAGTTCCCACAAACGCAGGCTCATTAGCGCCATTGCCAGAAATAGAGACAAGCTGACGTTGCCCAACACCGAAACGGCACGCTCAAACACCGTATAGAAACCGGTGGCCGACAGCGTGTTACTGAGGATCACCCCCACAAACAGCACGCAGACAAACGTGGGCAGTTCGAAGGCGCTACCATTCAGTAACCCAAAAATAAATTTCCCGAGGCTCAGGCAAATCGCGATCATGGCAATGGTTTCAATCATCACCAGTGAGGTGATCAGGCGACCACTTTCCGGCTTTTCAAACCCGCTGGGTTGCACGCTGTCTTCCGGGCTGCCTTCCGGGGTTGAAGAGTGTTTCACCAGATAACGCGCCACCGGGCCACCGATCAGCCCACCCAGCACCAGGCCAAAGGTGGCACAGGCTATCGCGACTTCCGTCGCATTCTCAAAACCATAGCGTTCGATGAACACCTTGCTCCAGGCAGCACCAGTACCATGGCCACCAGAAAGCGTAATTGAGCCAGCAATCAGCCCCATCAGCGGATTCAGGCCCAATATTTTCGCCATGCCGATACCAATGGCGTTCTGTACCACCAGCAGGCCCAGCACAACAAATACGAACACAAACAGCGCCTTGCCCCCTGCGCGCAAAC
Source organism: Serratia sp. YWN4 (assembly GCF_055790845.1). Lineage (NCBI taxonomy): Bacteria > Pseudomonadati > Pseudomonadota > Gammaproteobacteria > Enterobacterales > Yersiniaceae > Serratia > Serratia sp. YWN4. Next base: position 52,886 of record NZ_CM147696.1, on the reverse strand, counting down.
GCGCCAGGTTAGCATTCAGGCCAATGGTGGCGAAAAAAGCCAGCATCAAGGGATCTCTCAGCGACATATCAAAGCTGACTTCCCAGTCGACGGTTTTTTTCACCAGCAACAACAATAACGCCACCAGCAAACCGCCCGCCACCGGGGCCGGAATAGTATATTTTCTTAACCAAGGGATGGAACGTACACATTTGCCCCCAAGGAGCAAAACCAGCGTGGCAGCCACTAACGTGCCATAGGTATCGAGATGGAACATCTCAGGTACTCCGTGTCAGAATCGATATACAATAAATTATAAACCATAATTTTAGTCAGGCTTTTAACTCGATGAGCAATGGATTATTAGTGGAAAAGACTAATAATAAAAGAAAAAGCGAACGAAAATGTGACATTCACAAGGCGGCATTTGGTAAAAATATTAATGCGCAACCGTTTGCTTTTGTGAGGCGGATCATTAAAATGCTTTCTTTGCCGCTTCAGGGAACGCCACACCATGTCCATCCAATCCGCTGAGCTTGATACCGCGCAACAGGCATCAGCAACCGCTCCACGCACCAGTGAACTGATTTATCGCCTGGAAGATCGCCCGCCGTTGCCGCAAACCCTGTTTGCCGCCGGTCAGCATCTGCTGGCGATGTTTGTTGCCGTGATCACCCCGGCCCTGTTGATCTGCCAGGCACTTGGCCTGCCCGCGCAGGATACACAGCACATTATCAGTATGTCGCTGTTTGCTTCTGGTTTGGCCTCGATTCTGCAAATCAAAACCTGGGGCCCGGTGGGTTCTGGCTTGCTATCCATTCAGGGCACCAGCTTTAACTTTGTCTCGCCGCTGATTATGGGTGGGCTGGCGTTGAAAAACGGCGGTGCCGACGTGCCAACCATGATGGCTGCGCTGTTCGGCACACTGATGGTGGCTTCCTGTACTGAAATCCTGCTCTCAAGGGTGTTGCATCTGGCACGCCGCATTATTACCCCGCTGGTATCCGGTATTGTGGTGATGATCATCGGCCTGTCGCTGATTCAGGTGGGTCTGACCTCCATCGGCGGTGGCTACGCGGCCATGAACGACCATACTTTTGGCGCACCGAAAAACCTGTTGCTGGCTGGCGCAGTGCTGGTGGTGATCATTCTGCTTAACCGCCAGCGCAATCCTTACCTGCGCGTGGCTTCGCTGGTGATCGCCATGGCTGTGGGTTATCTGTTGGCCTGGGCGATGGACATGCTGCCAGAAACCCAACCGGCCACCAATACGGCCACGATTAATATTCCAACGCCGCTGTATTACGGTCTAGGCTTTGACTGGAACCTGCTGCTGCCACTGATGCTGATCTTTATGGTGACCTCGTTGGAGACCATTGGTGACATTACGGCAACTTCCGACGTTTCCGAACAACCGGTCAGCGGCCCGCTGTATATGAAACGCCTCAAAGGTGGCGTGCTGGCCAACGGCCTGAACTCGATGCTGTCGGCCGTATTCAATACTTTCCCGAACTCCTGCTTTGGCCAGAACAACGGGGTGATCCAATTAACGGGCGTGGCTAGCCGCTACGTCGGTTTCGTGGTTGCCTTGATGCTGATCGTGCTGGGGCTGTTCCCAGCGGTCGCCGGTATTGTGCTGCATATTCCAGAACCGGTGCTGGGTGGCGCGACTATTGTGATGTTCGGCACTATCGCCGCCTCGGGTGTGCGTATCGTTTCCCGCGAGACCCTGAACCGCCGTGCGATCATGATTATGGCGCTGTCGCTGGCCGTTGGCATGGGCGTTTCCCAGCAGCCGCTGATCCTGCAATTTGCACCGGATTGGTTGAAAACCCTGTTCTCTTCCGGCATCGCCGCCGGGGGGATCACCGCCATTGTGTTGAACCTGCTGTTCCCGCAGGAAAAATAACCAATCCGACCCTAAGTGGTAAAACGGCCGGTAGCAAAGCGCTATTGGCCGTTTTTTTATTGTCTTTCAGGCTATTGCACTTGAGCTGGCAGGATAATTACGGCATAAACAGGGTATCTTTTCTGACCGCTACGGATTTGGACGATGAAATTTATCGGAAAACTGTTGCTGACGTTGTTACTGCTGGCGGTGCTCGCCGTGGTGCTGCTATACGTCTTGGGGCAAACACGCTGGGCTGCGGGCTGGATGAGCCGCTGGATCAGTAACAACAGTGAATACCGCCTATCGGTGGAAAAAATCACCCATTCATGGAGTAAGCCAGGGCAAATCACGCTGGAAGAGGTCACTTTTGCTCAGGCTAACCAGCCACAGGTGCTGGCTGCCAAGCAGGTGGATTTTGCCTTCAGCCTACGGCAGATCACTGAGCCACGTTACTTCGGCAGCGTGACGCTGCGCGACGGGACGCTCAATGTACAATCACAGCAGGGCATCTCCTTGCCGATCCAGGCTGATACGCTGCAACTGAGCAATATGGCGTTGCAGTCCAACGAGGCAAACTGGCGGTTGAATGCGCAAAAGGTGAATGCCGGTGTCACCCCTTGGCAGCCGACAACGGCCCATGTACTGGGTGAAAATAACCAGTTCCAGTTCAGTGCCGGTTTGATGGTCTTGAACGGTGTTCCTGCCTCACAGGTGCTGGTGCAGGGTGAAATCAAGCAAGACCAACTGATCTTGAGCGATTTTGGGGCGGATCTGGCCCAAGGCGATCTGACCGGGGTGGCCAGCCGGGCCGCAGACGGCAGTTGGCTAGTAGAGCGCCTGCGCCTGAGTAATGTGCGCCTGCAAACCCCGCTGACGTGGGAACAGCTTTGGGAGCACGTCACCGCGCTGCCGCCGATTACGGTGAAGCGCTTTGATTTGATCGATGCACGCTTGGAAGGGAAAGAGTGGGCAATTAACGATCTCGATTTATCACTGCAAAACGTCACCTTCCAACAAGGTGACTGGAGCAGCCAGGATGGAACGCTCAGTTTTAACGCGGGCGATCTCATCCATGGCAGTTTCCACCTGGTCGATCCGATCATCAATATGCAGCTTTCTCCGGCCGGTATCACCATTCAACAGTTCACCACCCGTTGGGAAGGTGGGCTGTTACGCACCTCCGGTAATTGGCTGCGCGCTGACAAACGGTTGCAACTCGATGAAGTGGCCATGGCTGCGCTGGAGTATACGTTGCCCATCAATTGGCGGGCGCTCTGGCTGCAACCGCTGCCAAGCTGGCTGGCGCAGGTGTATATCGGCAAGCTGACGACCAATCGTAATCTGATTATCGACATCAATCCGGATTTCCCTTTCCAGATCACCGCGCTGGATGGTTACGGCAGCAATCTGCTGCTGGCAAACGATCATCAGTGGGGCATCTGGTCCGGTTCGTTGAAGCTCAACGGCAGCGATGCCACCTTCAACAAAGTTGACGTGCGCCGCCCTTCTCTGGCGCTGGATGCCGATACGCAGCAGATTAACGTTACCGAGCTGAGCGCCTTTATGCCTGATGGCCTGTTGGACGCCAAGGCCAACGTCAGCCAGTTACCCGGCAAGCCGTTCACGCTGTCTCTTGATGGGCGCTCGGTGCCATTAAATACCTTACAGCAATGGGGATGGCAGCAAATGCCGTTGGAAGGCGATGGTAACCTGCAATTGCAGTTGAAAGGGGTGCTGAACGGAGATGAACCGTTTAAATCCTCATTGCAGGGCCACTTACAGGCGACCAGCAAAGAAGGGCAAACGCTGGAACAGCAACTGCCATAACGAATAAGGGCCCGCGTTTGCCGCAATGCCGTTCACTTAAGCGCAAAACGGCATAATTATGCAGCAGGTGCTGAAGGTGTGGCCTCCCTCTCCCTGTGGGCTGTCTCTTATACACAACTCCCCGACATACTCGTCGGGGGTTTTTGAACTTTTTTCCTATCTGTTGATCTGTCTTGATATTCTCCCTTCCTTCGGTTTTTAGTATGGTGCTTTCTGATTGTGATTCATGGGCTCAAGACACTTTCGGTCTTGCTCAACTCGGCGACAAACGCAGGACTCATCGCCTGGTGAAACTCACTGCTTCACTGGCTCAACACACAGGACTTTCTATTGTGAAATCATCACATTCCCCTGCCGAAGTCGAAGGCGCATACCGCCTCATGCGTAACCCCAATGTCTCGCCGGAAGCCGTCGCTGATGCGGGTTTCATCGCAACGGCAAGCGCCGCCAAAGAGCACCCACTTCTCCTTGCATTAGAGGACACGACTTCCATCAACTTCAGTCATCCCACGGCTTTTGACGAACTCGGCAATACAACGACCAGCCCTAAAATACGGGGGCTACTGGCGCATTCTGTCTTGCTTTACTCACCCAAAACGGCACAAGTGGTGGGCCTTATCGACCAGCAGCGCTGGAGTCGTGACATCGCTGAATACGGTAAGAAACACCAGCGAAAACAACACGCTTACGAAGAAAAAGAAAGTTACAAATGGCAGCAGGCGTCTGAACTCATGGCGCAGCGGCTCGGCGATACGCAACAGCAAGTTATCTCGGTCTGTGACCGGGAAGCCGATATCTGGCATTACCTCGACTATAAAATCAGCCAGGGCCAGCGCTTCGTCGTCCGGGCGGCACAAAATCGCCGGCTTGAAGACAGCAGTGATAAACTCTTCGAGTTGCCTGCCACACTCACACAAACAGGCAGCCATTGGCTGAATGTCGTTCAAAAAGGAGGGCGCGCAGCCCGTCAGGCACAGATGTTCGTCAGTTACTGTCCTGTTGAAATAAAACATCCAAACCAGCCCGGAGCCTCCGTACCGTTGACGTATATCTGCTGCCGTGAAGAAGAGCCGGAAGGGGCCTGCTGGCATCTGTTAACCTCAGAAAAAGTGGGCTCGGCAGCAGAAGCGCGCGTCATCATCAGCTACTACGAACGTCGCTGGTTAATAGAGGAATATCACAAAGCGTGGAAAAGTGGTGGGACGCAGGTTGAGGCGTCTCGCATGCAAAGCCGGGCCAATCTGGAACGTATGGTGGTCATTCTTGCCTTTATTGCGGTTCGGGTGTTGGCGTTGCGTCAGGGCGGGCTGAGCGAAGAGACGTTGAATGCGTCCTGTGAACGCGTCTTAAGCCCAATAGAATGGAAACTGCTGTGGGTAAAACAGGAAGGAAAAGCGTTACCGAAGCAAGCGCCGACGCTGAAATGGGCGTATCTGAATCTGGCAAAACTGGGGCACTGGTATGACAGCAAACGAACGGGCCGTGCGGGCTGGGTAGTGATGTGGGAAGGCTGGTTCAAGCTTCAGGATATCGTTGAAGGGTATAATCTCGCGAAGTCTCTTGATCAGGAGATCTGATCAAGAGACAGCCCTGTGGGAGAGCAGCTGTGTTTAAAGTCAACGGGTGATGATTAATTTGTCACCCATTTTTTATTATCCCGCAACATCGCATTCAGGATGGTTAGCAGCTTTCTCACGCAGGCGGTCACCGCCACCTTGAACGGTTTGCCACGCCCTGTCAGGCGCTCGTAGAACTCCCGGATTGTCGGGTTGTACCGTACCGCTGACAAGGTCGCCATGTATAGCGCTGAACGCACCGCGCTTCGCCCTCCCCAGATACTTCGCTTCCCTTTCATTTTTCCACTGTCATGGGCATAGGGACACACGCCAACCAACGCGCTTATCTTGTGCCGATTCAGCTTCCCCAGCTCCGGCAACATCGCAAGAAGCACCGCCATCGTTGTCGGCCCGATACCTTTGACTTCCTCCAACAACGTCGCCTTTTCCTGCCACAGAGGCATTACTTTTATTTGCCTGTCGATGTCGTCATCGGCATCCCGGATTTCAGCGGTCAGCCAGTCGATATGCCGTTTGATGCCCGCTGAGACCACCACGTCATCGCAGCTTTTATAGCGGTTTATCTCCATGGTCCGGTTATCGACCAGTTGGCGACGGCGGGTCACCATCCCGGCCAGACGCTGCGTCTGTTCGTCCGGTGTGGCGCGGGCTTCGGGCTCCATTCTCCGGCCAAACTCGCAGATGATACGCGCATCATTCGGGTCGGTTTTGTACAGGGTCCCTAGCGCACGAGCGAAGTTCTTCACCTGGCGTGGATTGACCACGGCCACAAGTAACCCAGCCAACTCAAGCGTGGCGGCCAGTAATGAGTGATATCTGCCTGTCGCCTCCATCACGACAAGCTTGACGGTGATGGCAGAGAGCGAACTCAGCAGCTGTTGATGGCCTTCCGGTGTGTTATCCAGATGCAGAAGCTGACGAGTTGGGTCGATGTATACGTCAAAAGTGTCTTTGGCAATGTCGATACCAACGGTTGCATGTTCAGTCATTTCAAGTCTCCCGGCCTTGTAAGATACGGGCTGGCTGATGCCGCCCTGGCAGCTGTTCGGGTTAACAGGAAAACTGACGCCACGCCATAAGCTCTCCCACGGGCTTGTTGTCCCAGAGGGAAATCGGGCTGTAGCGTCAGGTACAACTCGGTTAAAGTCTATCCGCCTTTGGGCGGCTAACTAACTTAAGTGCCTTTAAACATACAAGGGAACTGGTTAGCCTTAACTGATCGGCATTGCGCGTTTGCCGGGCCCTTTTGATCTTTAACTGGCTATCGCTACTGACCCCCCTTTATCCAAGGGTTCATCCGGTTCGGCAGGCAGCACCATATAGGTGCCCTCAAAGATTGCCCCTTTATCCTCATCACCAAACAAATGGACTTCCGCCTGCACGCGCGCCCGGCGGCCACGGGCCAAACGGGCCAGATCTCCACTGAGTGAGCTGAGATCCGCCACCGCCCGCGGGCGACCGGTGATCGGTTTACTGTAACGGATGTGGGCGTCCGCCAGAATAATGGTGCCGCCGAGATGGCGCTCGCGCAGCAGCAGCCAGATCAACCCCCAGGCGGTCAGCGTTGCCAGCGAAAACAGGCTGCCAGCAAACAGCGTATGGTGCGGATTCTGATTACCCACTTCCGGCATAGTGGTGACAAAACGCTGCCCGGTATATTGGCTGATGCGCACGCCCATCTTTTCGCTCAGCGGAATATGCTCGTACCAAGCCTGTTGCAGTTGCCCGCACCAGTCAGGGCGATGCAGGATATCGTCCAGCGTGGCTACCGGTTTAATCATCAGGTAGTGACGGATTGGCGTGGTTTGCGGGGCAGTGATCTCACCCTGATTGATAAACCCAAGTTTGGCAAAGAAATCGACGGCATCTTCACGCGCGCTACACACCACCCGCTTTACCCCTTCCTGACGCGCGACCGACTCCAGGGTCATCGCCACCAGCGTACCCAGGCCTTTGTCTTGTACCGTAGGATCAACCGCCAGGAAGCGGATAGCGGCTTCATTGTCGGCATTGATATACAACCGCCCAATCGCCACAATCTTACTATTCTCATCCACCACCATCTGGTGGTGTGCCATGGCGTCGTAGGCATCCTTTTCCGAACCCACTGGCTGATGCAACGGCTTGCGCAGCATCTCCCAGCGAAACTGGTAATACGCTTTCAGTTCTTGTTCTGTTACAGGGACTCGTAGGTGATACATAGACGCCTTCTCTCTTATCATGCTTACACTTGCAGCCAGAACGTCACCGGCCCATCGTTCACCAGCGCCACTTTCATGTCGGCGGCAAACTCACCGGTCTGGGTTTCCACACCGCGCTCGCGGCACTGGCCAACAAAATATTGATACAAACGATCGGCATCGATCGGCGCCGCGCCGCGCGAGAAGCTCGGGCGCATGCCTCTCTCAGTGTCAGCCACCAGCGTAAACTGCGACACCACCAGCACGCTGCCACCGGCCTGCTGTACGTTGAGATTCATCTTGTCGTTCTCATCGCCAAAGATGCGGTACCCCAGCACCCGCTCGCACAGGCGTTCAGCTTTTTGTTCGTTATCATCCGCCTCAACGCCCAATAACACTAACAAACCAGGGCCAATTTTGCCTACCGTTTCACCTTCAACCACCACGCTGGCGTTTAACACCCGCTGAATTAACGCAATCATAAATGCTCTTCCTGCTGCCGTTGTTGCTGTTGCTGATAAAGACGATACTCACCCAGCGTAACGGTGATTTCAGCACCGAGTAACACGATACACCAGCTCCAATACACCCACAGGAATAAAATGGGGATCACCGCCAACACGCCATAAATCAACTGATAAGACGGGAACATGGTGACGTAAAACGCAAAAGCCTTCTTGCCCAATTCGAACAGCACCCCGGCTACCAGAGCGCCGACCAGCGCATCCTTCGGCGGCACCCGCACGGTGGGGACGATGCTGTACAGCAACCAGAAGGATATCCATGACAGCAGCAGCGGAAAAATGCGTAACACATCATCGAGCAGGTCGTTGACGCCGCTTTGTGCCAGCCAGTTCAGCGACAGCAGATAAGAGCTGATCGCCATGCTGGCCCCTACCAACAGCGGCCCCAAGGTCAACACCATCCAGTAAACGGCAAAAGAAAACACGATCGGGCGTTTATTTTTGCTGCGCCAAATGGTGTTCAGCACCGAATCCACCGAGGAGATCAACAATAACGCGGTAATAATCAAACCGCAGGCCCCTACCGCCGTCATCCGGCTGGAATTGGCGACAAACTGCTCGAGGTACTGTTGAATCACGTTACCAGCAGCGGGCATAAAGTTAGTGAAAATAAAGCTTTTCAACTGAACGCTGATGTCCGAAAACATCGGAAAGGCGGCAAATAACGCAAACACCACGGTGATCAGCGGCACCAGCGAGAGCAAGGAAACATAGGCCAGATGGCCTGCCAGCATGGTCAGGCCATCGCTATCGATACGCTTCATCAGTAACCGCCCGAAGGTAACTCCGGGTTTGAGCGACGCGGGCAGCTTTTTTCGGCGGAAAAACGACATATCCACTCCTTGAGATCGGCCTCTACGCCTTAAGCTTAACGCGCGCTAGTCATTGAGCAAAATACGCCGGAATAACCTGCCGATCGGTTACCTGCACCGCTTTGATCCCCAGCGCTTGCGCCGCTGCCACGTTGGCGGCGACGTCATCAAAAAACACCGCCTGATCCGCCGGAGTATTTTCCGCAGCCAGCACATGCTGATAAATATTGGCGTCGGGTTTACGCATGCCGATGTCTTGCGACAGGTACATATGATCGGCCGCTTCGGCAACCTGCGGGTAATGCTGCGGCCAGTAGTTGCAGTGCAGACGGTTGGTATTCGACAGCACCACCACACGGTGCCCCTCATTACGCAGGCGATGCATGATATCGATCACTTCCGGGCGCAGGGCGACAAACACCGCCTGCCAGCCGGTAGCAAACTGTTCGAAACTGAGCGCAATCCCCATCTCATCACACAGTTTAGCGGCAAAATCTTCGTCGCTGATTTCACCGCGTTCGTGCTGCTGGAAGACTTCGCCCATGCTGAAACGATCGGTCAATATCGCCAGCGGTGTACCGCTCAGATTGCTCCACACACCCAGCACACGTTTGAAATCGATATCGACGATCACATTACCTAAATCAAAGATATACAGCATAGTCCTCTCCTGATGGGCCAGTGAGATTTTACTGTAACGGGAAAAGTTAAGGCTGAACAGGGAACAAGGAGGAAAAGCGCACGGCACGCCGCAAAACAGGGGAAAGATAGAGGAAAAAACTCAGGGCGCCTTAACGCGCCCTAAGCATTGCGGATTAAATCGGCTGATTAAGCTTCTTTAGGACCACGGTTCGCACGCTTACGATCGTTTTCCGTCAGGTGACGCTTACGGATACGGATCGAGGTCGGCGTCACTTCTACCAGTTCGTCATCATCGATAAATTCCAGAGCTTGCTCCAGAGACATCTTGATGGCTGGAACCAGGGTCGTCGCTTCGTCAGTACCAGAAGCACGCATGTTGGTCAGCTTCTTACCGGTCAGGCAGTTCACGGTCAGGTCGTTAGAACGTGAGTGAATACCGATGATCTGGCCTTCATACACTTCTGCACCGTGGCCTAGGAACAGCTTACCGCGATCTTGCAGACCGAACAGGGCGAATGCTACCGCTTTACCCTGGCCGTTGGAGATCAGCACGCCGTTCTGACGCTGGCCCACTTCACCCTGGCGCACATCATCGTAATGGCTGAAGGTGGAGTACAGCAGACCGGTACCAGAAGTCATGGTCATGAATTCGTTACGGAAACCGATCAAACCACGGCTTGGGATCACATAGTCCAGACGCACACGGCCCTTACCATCAGGATCCATGTTTTTCAGGTCAGCTTTACGCTCGCCCATCGCCTGCATCACAGAACCCTGATGCTGCTCTTCGATGTCCAGGGTCACGTTTTCGAATGGCTCCTGCTTGCGGCCATCGATTTCGCGGAAGATAACTTTCGGACGGGAAACCGCCAGTTCGAAACCTTCACGACGCATGTTCTCGATCAGTACCGACAGGTGAAGTTCACCACGGCCTGAAACGCGGAATGCATCAGCATCTGCCGTTTCTTCAACGCGCAATGCCACGTTGTGTACCAGCTCTTTGTTCAGGCGCTCAAGGATCTGACGTGAAGTCACATACTTGCCTTCTTTACCGCAGAACGGTGAGGTGTTGACGTTAAAGAACATGCTTACGGTCGGTTCATCAACCGACAGCGCAGGCAGTGCTTCTACCGCGTTCACATCACAGATGGTATCGGAGATGTTCAGTTCACCCAGACCGGTGATAGCGATGATGTCGCCCGCTTCAGCAACGGTGGCTTCGATACGCTCCAGGCCCATGTGGGTCAGCACTTTACCGATTTTACCGTTACGGGTTTTGCCTTCGCTGTCGATCACAGTGATCTGCTGGTTAGGCTTCACTTTGCCGCGCTTGATGCGGCCGATGCCGATCACGCCAACGTAGTTGTTGTAGTCCAGCTGAGAGATTTGCATCTGGAATGGAGCATCCATCTCAACCTGCGGCGCAGATACGTGGTCAACGATCGCCTGATACAGCGGGGTCATGTCTTCGGCCATCTCGTTATGGTCGAGACCTGCGATACCCAGCAGTGCAGAGGCATAGATAATTGGGAAGTCGAGCTGTTCGTCGGTGGCGTCCAGGTTAACGAACAGATCGAAGACCTGATCAACCACCCAGTCAGGACGCGCGCCAGGGCGGTCAACCTTGTTGATGACCACGATCGGTTTCAGACCGTTAGCGAACGCTTTCTTGGTCACGAAACGGGTTTGCGGCATTGGGCCATCCATCGCATCCACGACCAGCAGCACCGAGTCGACCATTGACATCACTCGCTCTACCTCACCGCCGAAGTCGGCGTGTCCTGGGGTATCCACGATGTTGATGCGGTAGTCTTTCCAATTAATGGCGGTGTTTTTTGCGAGGATGGTAATCCCACGCTCTTTCTCCAAATCGTTGGAGTCCATTACGCGTTCTGTTGCTTCTGTACGCTCTCCGAAAGTACCGGATTGTTGCAGCAACTTGTCAACCAGGGTGGTTTTACCATGGTCAACGTGGGCAATAATGGCGATGTTACGCAAATTTTCGATCACAGCTTTGCCTCAGGCATTAGAAATAGCGCGCTATTGTACACGTATTAAGCGAGGGACTAAACAAGATCACAACACTCTCTTATAAACAACTGTGTACAGGTCAGTTTGTGATCTCATTCACGGTGCAAAAAGCAGCGATCGAGAGCGTTTTGCACCATTTAAGTGCCCCAACAGGCATTATTTGCACCACAGCAGTGCATTGCATCACTCATGGTGCATATTAGGGATGGGTAAAACCCGCGCAGAAAGGCGATTATTTCGCTTTTAAAAAGTTGGCACAGTTTTCGCTTTAGTCTACACAAGGCGAAATCAAGCCAGTTTCCACAGATTCGTTCCACGACGACGACAACGATAAATCCGGGAGAGTTAAGTATGTCCGCTGAACACGTTTTAACGATGCTGAATGAGCATGAAGTGAAATTTGTAGACCTGCGCTTCACTGACACCAAGGGTAAAGAACAGCACGTCACCATCCCTGCTCATCAGGTAAATGCCGACTTCTTCGAAGAAGGTAAAATGTTTGACGGCTCCTCGATCGGTGGTTGGAAGGGCATCAACGAATCTGACATGGTGCTGATGCCAGACGCCAGCACCGCGGTGCTGGATCCGTTCTTTGAAGAAACCACGCTGATCATTCGCTGTGACATCCTCGAGCCAGGCACCATGCAGGGCTATGACCGTGACCCGCGTTCGATCTCCAAGCGTGCAGAAGATTTCCTGCGCTCTTCCGGCATTGCAGATACCGTGCTGTTCGGGCCAGAACCAGAATTCTTCCTGTTTGACGACGTGCGTTTCGGCAGCAGCATCCGTGGTTCCCACGTGAGCATCGATGACATCGAAGGCGCCTGGAACACCAGCACCAAATACGAAGGCGGTAACAAAGGCCACCGTCCACCGGTTAAAGGCGGTTACTTCCCAGTACCACCGGTCGACTCTTCACAGGACATCCGTTCCACCATGTGCTTGACCATGGAAGAAATGGGTCTGGTGGTTGAAGCTCACCACCACGAAGTGGCCACCGCAGGTCAGAACGAAGTGGCAACCCGCTTCAACACCATGACCAAGAAAGCCGACGAAATCCAAATCTACAAATACGTGGTGCACAACGTGGCTCACGCATTTGGTAAAACCGCAACCTTTATGCCAAAACCGATGTTCGGTGATAACGGTTCCGGTATGCACTGCCACATGTCGCTGTCCAAGAACGGTGTTAACCTGTTCGCTGGCGACAAATACGGCGGCCTGTCTGACATCGCGCTGTTCTACATCGGCGGTATCATCAAGCACGCTAAAGCGATCAACGCTCTGGCTAACCCGACCACCAACTCTTACAAACGTCTGGTCCCAGGTTACGAAGCACCGGTGATGCTGGCTTATTCTGCCCGTAACCGTTCAGCGTCTATCCGTATTCCAGTGGTTGCCAGCCCGAAAGCTCGCCGTATCGAAGCGCGCTTCCCGGATCCAGCGGCTAACCCATACCTGTGCTTCGCAGCCTTGCTGATGGCGGGTCTGGACGGCGTGATCAACAAGATCCATCCTGGCGATGCCATGGACAAAAACCTGTATGACCTGCCGCCGGAAGAAGAAGCTGAGATTCCAAAAGTGGCTGGCTCACTGGACGAAGCGATGGCTGCACTGAACGAAGACCGCGAGTTCCTGACCCGTGGTGGCGTGTTCACTGACGACGCGATCGATGCTTACATCGAACTGCGTAAAGAAGAGATGGACCGCGTTCGCATGACGCCACACCCAGTAGAGTTTGAACTGTACTACAGCGTTTAAGTAATACCTTGCGCCGTCCGCGGATGGCGCACCGGTTTCAGTTGCCGTTTTTTTGTTGCCGTGGAAACTTTTTAGCCCATCTCTGATGGGCTTTTTTCTCCACCGTATTATTTCATACCGCGATAGTGCTGGATGGAGTAGGATGGATGCACTAAAAAGGTGCAGACGTCTGCTGTGCCCAATAGATTTTATGGTATAGCTAGGCGGCAACCGAGCGCATCCCCAAGAGCTTGGTCGGCCAAGTGACTGGAGCAAGCAAGGGCGGCCAACAACGCTGTGCCTTGAAAGATGAAGGGCATGTATGGCAACTGGCAAGCTACCCGATGCTGGGCAGATCCTCAATTCTCTGATCAATAGCATCCTGCTGTTGGATGACCGGCTTGCTGTTCATTACGCCAACCCGGCGGCGCAACAACTGCTGGCACAAAGCTCCCGTAAACTCTTCGGTACGCCACTGCCTGAATTACTGGGCTATTTTTCGCTGAACATCGATCTGATGCGCGAGAGCCTCAATGCAGGCCAAGGCTTTACCGACAATGAAGTGACCCTGGTGGTCGACAGCCGTGCGCACATCCTCTCCCTGACCGCCCAAGCGCTGCCTGAAGGCTTTATCCTGATCGAGTTGGCACCAATGGATAACCAGCGCCGATTGAGCCAGGAACAGTTGCAGCACGCTCAACAGGTGGCAGCGCGCGATCTGGTGCGCGGATTGGCGCATGAAATCAAAAATCCGCTCGGTGGCTTGCGTGGCGCAGCCCAACTGCTGGCCAAGGCGCTGCCCGATCCGGCGCTGACCGAATACACCAAGGTGATCATCGAGCAGGCCGATCGGCTGCGTAACCTGGTGGATCGCTTGTTGGGGCCACAGCGGCCAGGCCAGCATATTACCCAGAGCATTCATCAGGTTGCAGAGCGTGTTTGCCAATTGGTGTCGTTGGAAAAACCGGATAACGTCACGTTGGTGCGTGATTACGATCCCAGCCTGCCAGAACTGGCACACGATCCAGACCAGATAGAACAGATCTTGCTCAACATTACCCGCAACGCCCTGCAGGCGCTGGGCCGCGCCGGTGGCACCATCACGTTGCGCACGCGTACCGCGTTTCAGATCACCCTGCACGGCACGCGCTACCGGCTGGCAGCGCGCATTGATATCGAAGATGACGGCCCTGGCGTACCGGCGCTGCTGCAAGACACCCTGTTCTATCCGATGGTCAGCGGCCGCGAGGGGGGGACCGGCCTGGGATTATCTATCGCCCGTAATCTTATCGATCAGCATTGCGGAAAAATTGAATTTAACAGTTGGCCAGGGCATACCGAATTCTCGGTTTACCTGCCCATTCGTAAGTAGAGGTCGCTATGCAACGAGGGATAGTCTGGATCGTCGATGACGATAGCTCCATCCGCTGGGTGCTTGAACGTGCGCTCACTGGAGCTGGTGTAAGCTGCGTCACCTTTGAGAGTGGCCATGAAGTGCTGGAGCAACTTGCCACACAAACTCCCGATGTGTTGCTGTCCGACATTCGCATGCCGGGTATGGACGGTTTGGCGCTGCTTAAGCAGATAAAACAGCGCCATCCGATGCTTCCGGTCATCATAATGACCGCGCATTCAGATCTGGAGGCCGCCGTCAGCGCCTATCAGCAAGGGGCATTTGACTACCTGCCGAAACCCTTTGATATTGACGAAGCCGTCGCGCTGGTAGAGCGCGCCATCAGCCATTATCAGGAACAGCAGCAACCGGCGCGTAGCCAGCCGGTTAGCGATCCGGCAGCCGATATCATCGGTGAAGCGCCCGCGATGCAGGACGTGTTCCGCATTATCGGCCGCCTGTCACGTTCGTCCATCAGCGTGCTGATCAACGGAGAATCGGGAACCGGTAAAGAGCTGGTCGCCCACGCGCTGCACCGCCACAGCCCGCGCGCTAAATCCCCGTTTATCGCCCTGAATATGGCGGCGATCCCTAAAGACCTGATCGAATCCGAACTGTTCGGCCACGAGAAAGGTGCGTTTACCGGTGCTAATCAGATCCGCCAAGGGCGCTTTGAACAGGCCGACGGCGGCACGCTGTTCCTGGATGAAATCGGTGATATGCCGCTGGATGTGCAAACCCGTTTGCTGAGGGTGTTGGCAGACGGCCAATTCTATCGCGTTGGGGGCTACGCGCCGGTAAAAGTGGATGTGCGCATCATTGCCGCCACCCACCAGAACCTGGAATTACGGGTGCAAGAAGGTAAGTTCCGTGATGACCTGTTTCACCGCCTGAACGTGATCCGGGTGCATTTACCGCCACTGCGCGAACGCCGCGAAGATATCCCGCGCCTGGCACGCCATTTCCTGCAGGTTGCGGCGAAAGAACTGGGGGTAGAAGCGAAAAATCTGCACTCAGAAACCGAAACCGCCCTCACACGCCTGCCATGGCCGGGCAACGTGCGCCAGTTGGAGAATACCTGCCGCTGGTTAACGGTAATGGCCGCTGGGCAAGAAGTGCTGATTCAGGATCTGCCCAGTGAGCTGTTTGAAACCGCAGCGCCAGAATCTGCTGGCCACAGCCTGCCGGACAGTTGGGCGACTCTGCTGGCACAGTGGGCCGATCGCGCTCTGCGTTCCGGGCATCAAAATCTGTTGTCAGAAGCCCAGCCCGAGATGGAAAGAACCTTGCTCACCACCGCATTGCGCCATACGCAAGGGCATAAACAGGAAGCCGCTCGCCTGCTGGGATGGGGCAGGAATACGTTAACGCGGAAACTGAAAGAATTGGGGATGGAGTAATCAGTGCGCTGAATAGTAAAAACATAATCAAGCGCACAAAAAACCCGCTAATTACGGCTTTACAGGGTACGCCGCAGCAGTATGATTATGGCGCAAACCCCGGAGGCTCAGGATGTTGGATTCTCTTATCGTCTTTATTACCCATGGCGCAGACATCAGTTCTGCCGTCAGCCACACGCCGCAGGCAGCCTTTGCTGCGGTACTGTGCGCCGCACTGATCAATTTCTTCAGTTAAAATAACAGCCGCTGAGATGCGGCTGTTATTTTAAGCATCAAATCACCCGTGAGAACTGCTGAGTGCGCGCCTGCTTGCGCAGATAAATATCAAAACACATACAGATATTGCGGATCAGCAAACGCCCGCGCGGTGTAACGCGGATACCACGCTCATCGCGCTCCACCAGCCCATCTCGTTCAAACGGTGCCAGCAGCGCCAGATCTTCGGCAAAGTAATCGGTAAATCGGATAGCGTGTTGCTGCTCAATGGGCTGATAGCTGAGTTGGAAATTGCAGATTAAGGTTTTAATCACATCGCGACGCAGGCAGTCGTCTTCTGTCATCGCCAAACCACGCCAGAGCGCGTTCCCGCGCTCTTCCACATCGGCGTAATACACCTTCAGCTCTTTCTGGTTCTGCGCGTAACTGTCACCAAGCATGCTGATGGCGGAAACCCCCAGGCCAAGCAGATCGCTATCCCCCTGAGTGGTGTAACCCTGGAAGTTGCGGTGCAGCTTGCCTTCGCGCTGGGCGATCGCCAGTTCGTCATTCGGCCGGGCAAAGTGATCCATACCGATAAACTGGTAACCCGATTCAGTTAGCGAAGCGATGGTTTGCTGCAAAATATCGAGTTTCTGTTGCGCACTCGGCAAATCGGCATCTTTGATTTTACGTTGCGCAGCAAACAGATTCGGCAAATGCGCGTAGTTAAAGACGCTCAGGCGATCCGGGTTCAGTTCCGCCACGCGCTGCAGCGTGAAGGCGAAGCTTTCCGGCGTCTGCTTTGGCAGGCCGTAAATCAGATCGATATTGGTAGAGTTGAATCCCAAGGCTTTAGCACGAGCGATCAGCGCGAAGATAAATTCTTCATCCTGTTCACGGTTCACCAAGCGCTGCACTTCTTTATTGAAGTCCTGCACCCCCATGCTCAGGCGATTGAACCCTTCAGCACGTAAATGATCCAGTACGTCCAGCTCAATTTCCCGCGGATCAACCTCGATCGACATTTCCGCATCCGGCAGGAAATCAAAATGCTGGCGCAGCATAAGCATCAACCGGCTGATTTGCTGTTTGTCGAGGTAAGTCGGCGTTCCGCCGCCCCAGTGCATCTGATTAACCTTACGGCCCTTAAACAACGGCGCACGCGCGGCAATCTCGCGCGCCAGCACTGTCAGATATTCATCAGCCTTATGGGTTTGGCGCGTCACCAGTTTATTGCAGCCGCAGAAATAGCAGAGCTTGTGACAGAAAGGAATATGTATATACAGCGAGAGCGGGCGTTCGGGATAACGCACAGCGGCGCGTTGAAACGCCGCTTCGTCGTAGCTCTGGTTAAACTCCAGCGCCGTGGGGTATGAGGTGTAACGTGGCCCCGAATAGTTATACTTTTGGATCAGGGCCAAATCCCAGACTATTGTCTGTTCTGACATGCTTGCTCACTCCTTCCGATATTTTTTCCTACCGGGCCGGGAAATGGGCAGTCGTCTATGCTGTCTGGCCGCGGAAGCGCTGCGAAAACGCGCTTTGCGCTTCGACAGCCGCCATAGTTTACCGAATAACCACAGTAGATAACATGTCAACAGTAGGGCTATTACCAGGATCGGCCACATGTCACATTAAAATACGTCTTTTGGGTTACCGCTTTTCAGCAGTTTCAGGATGTCTTCCTGCTTCTCTTCGACTTCGTCGTCTTCATCACCCAACTCGATGCCCAATTGCTCCATCAGTGCATCAATACGATCCAGGGTTTTCTCAACGTAAGCCTGATCTTCCGCATTCAGAGTAGCGCCATCATCCAGACGCTCCAGCAATGCATCTAAACGCTCGTCATTTTCCAGTTTCGCCAGTTCTTCTTCCGGCGACAGGCGTGGCTTAGCTTCTGCCTTCGGTTTTGGCTGAGGTTTGGCTTTCGCTTTGGCTTCAACTACCAGTGCTACCGGCACTTTACTGCCAATTCGTGGATCTTTAGGCTGCGCTGCCGCTTGGTTTTTCTGGTTGGCGGACTCAACCTGGGTGCGTGAGCCTGAAGCATGACCACGGCGTTTTTTAAGACGCTTGCGATCACGAGCTTCCTGATCGAGCTCCACACGGCTTTTCTTTTTACTTTTTGACGTCGCCGCGCTGCTGCGTGGGGTGCGAGGTGCTTTTGATGGCTGGTTCATTGCGTGTGCTCTTAGGTGTGTAGATTCAGTATAGAATTGCTATACGATTGCGGCGGAATCTAGCAGAAAGTAGACAAAGAAAAAAGGCGGCAGGTTAAACCTGCCGCCTATTTCACACCTTCAATTGAAGGATGTTCCTACTCCGCATTCCATGCGTACACTCAACGTCCCGGTTTTTCCATCTGCTATAACCGCATTCCCTGCAACTATGTCCTTCATCCTGAAAAGGAAATTCGTCCCTGGTGCAATCCGTTAGCCTTCACTCTTCCTGAGTGTGCTTCCCGCATGCATCCAAATTGCAGTTACTTCACCATCCATATGCTATTCATACGCTCCGGTACAAATAGTTTCAATTCCATCTGAAATCATCCTGATACTCATTACACATCCTGTGTGTTCCATGAGATTTATCACCCTTCCTGGATGTTCCTGTTTCCTTCGCGTCCTGCGTTGGAACCTACTTTACGCCTTTAGGAATTGTACTCAAGGTACCTACAACAGACTTACAGAGATATTTTCACGCTAAAAACATTAATCATTTGTTTTTTAACATAAATTAATAAATGAACATTTAAATAAAGAGACATTACCCTCTATTGGAATGGCAAATGTCTTACACGACAGAAGCCAATTTGCTCGAATGGACTACTCGCTAGACGCATAAAAACTGAGAAAAACACCCTTTTGATACCGATGCAGTTATAATCGCCCACCAGATAGCCATCCTCACGGAGACGAAAATTTTGACCAGCAAGAATTACAATTATCATGTGACCCACTTCGTCACCAGTGCGCCCGATATTCGCCACCTTCCGGGGGATGAAGGTATTGAAGTGGCATTTGCCGGCCGCTCCAACGCCGGTAAATCCAGCGCGTTGAATACCCTGACCAATCAGAAAGGCTTGGCGCGTACCAGTAAAACCCCTGGCCGTACCCAACTGATTAACCTGTTCGAAGTGGAAGAAGGTATTCGTCTGGTGGATTTGCCAGGCTATGGCTACGCGGAAGTCCCTGAAGAGATGAAACGCAAATGGCAGCGGGCGCTGGGGGAATACCTGCAAATGCGCAACTGTCTGAAAGGCCTGGTGGTACTGATGGATATCCGCCACCCGCTGAAAGATCTCGACCAGCAGATGATCCAATGGGCCGTTGATGTCGGCACGCCCGTGCTGGTGCTGCTGACCAAGGCCGATAAACTGGCATCCGGCGCGCGCAAGGCACAGCTGAATATGGTGCGCGAGGCCGTGCTGCCGTTTATGGGGGATGTTCAGGTTGAAGCCTTCTCCTCACCGAAAAAAATTGGCGTCGACAAGCTGAGCCAAAAGCTGAACACCTGGTTTAACGAGATCCCACCCGAGGTACTGCCGGGAGAGGACGAAATCGGCGGGGAATAACCGTTGATTGAGTAAACAGCCGATGTGGAGACATCGGCTTTTTTACGTCCACCGATTGCCACACAGCGCTTTATTTCGTTACCCAGTTACATTTCTGACTAAAAGCCATCAGAAAGACTTATGACAAATTGAGGGAATAATGCAGATAAAAACAGGTGGTTATCGATCATTGATAGGAGAGGGGATAAACAGAGAAAGCGAAGATAAACTTATGTTGACCTTTGTTTATACAATAAAAAACGCCCCAGTCAAAACCGACTGGGGCGGCTAATATTAAGCCAAATCCGATTACGTGAAGTAAAAGGTCTGAAAGATAGAACATCTTACCTCTGTACCCTACGCCTGTAACTCTACATCATTTTTTCACAGTGCAAAAGAATTTTTTGTAGTTTAGTTACACAGTATTATGGCTAAGAACGGCGATATTGGGGAAGCAATCGCCGTATATTGTAGCTTAATTACGAAAAGTGCTTAGGTTATCGCCAGTTAGATGCCACACCCCTGATAAACGCAGCAAGCAATCAGTGAGCTTCATCCCAGTTTTTACCAACGCCGATATCCACCTTCAGTGGCACCGCCAGTTTCATGCTGCCTTCCATCAGTTCGTGAATACGCTGGCTCGCCTCTTCAATGGCCGATTCATGCACTTCAAACACCAGTTCATCATGTACTTGCATGATCATGCGCACTAACGGCTTTTCCTGCTCTTGCAACCAGGCATCTACTTCGATCATCGCACGCTTGATGATATCCGCTGCGGTACCCTGCATCGGGGCGTTAATCGCAGCTCGTTCAGCTGCCTTGCGGCGCATCGCGTTACTGGAACGTACGTCTGGCAGATACAACCGGCGACCGTCCAACGTGCTGACATAGCCCTGCGCAGAGGCCTGCTGGCGAGTGCGCTCCATATAGTCCAGCACACCGGGGTAGCGTTCGAAGTAAAGGTCCATATAGCGCTGGGCTTCGCCACGCGGGATCCCCAACTGACGCGCCAGACCAAACGCACTCATGCCGTAAATCAGGCCAAAGTTAATCGCCTTGGCACTGCGGCGCTGTTCGCTGGTCACTTTGTCGAGCGACAAGCCAAACACTTCTGCCGCGGTTGCACGGTGAATATCTTTGCCTTCAGCAAAAGCCTTCAACAACCCCTCATCTTGCGACAGATGAGCCATGATACGCAGTTCAATCTGCGAGTAGTCAGCAGCGACAATCCGGTAACCTTCTGGCGCAATAAACGCCTGACGGATACGACGACCTTCATCGTTGCGTACCGGGATGTTCTGCAGATTCGGATCGCTGGAGGAAAGGCGCCCGGTTGCCGTTACCGCCTGATGATAAGAAGTATGTACCCGCCCGCTAACCGGATTAATCATCAGCGGCAGCTTGTCGGTATACGTGGTTTTAAGTTTCGCCAAACCACGGTATTCCAGTAGTACTTTTGGCAATGGGTAATCCAGCGCCAACTCGGCCAAAACCTCTTCATTGGTTGAAGGGGCACCACCGGGGGTTTTCTTTAAAATTGGTAACTTTTGTTTTTCATACAAAATTGCCTGTAGCTGCTTGGTTGAAGCCAGATTAAATGGCTCTTCAGCCAGCTCATGCGCTTGCACTTCAAGCTCTGCCAGGCGTTTAGCCAGCTCTTTAGAATGCGCCGCCAGAATATTTTGATCGATCAGCACACCGGTTCGTTCGATATGGGAAAGTACCGGTAGCAACGGCATTTCAATTTCATTGAATACCGTCAGCAGATCTTCACTTTCTTTCAGTTTTGGCCACATCGCCAAGTGTAACTGTAGCGTGACGTCGGCATCTTCAGCGGCGTAAGACCCAGCTTGCTCAAGGGCAATCTGGTTAAAGGTCAGTTGATTTTTCCCCTTACCCGCAATTTCTTCAAAGGTAATGGTCTTATGACCTAGATGGCGATCGGCCAAGCTATCCATATCGTGGCGGCCACTGACGCTGTCCAGTACATAGGACTCAAGCATGGTGTCATAAGCAATACCACGCAGATCGATGTCATAACGCGCCAGCAGGCTCTTATCAAACTTCAGGTTCTGCCCAACCTTCAGCGCCTTTTCGTTTTCCAGCAGCGGCTTCAGAGTCGCCAACACATGGGCACGATCCAATTGAGGGGGAGCATCAAGGTAATCATGTGCGACTGGCAAATAGGCTGCCACGCCCGGCTCAATGGCAAATGACAAGCCAATCAGATTGGCGGTTAAGGTATCCAGGCCGTCAGTCTCGGTATCAAAGGCAAACACGTCCGCTTTTTTCAGGCGTGCTATCCAATCAGCAAAGGTTTCTTCATCAAGGATCGTGACATAACCTTCCTGCGACAGCGTGGCTTCACTGGCAACCTTAGGTGTTTCAGCCGCTGCCGCCGGTTTTGCACCGGTACTCGCTTTACGCCCGTTACCTTTATTTTCTAGCCAAGTACCAGCCTCAACGTCTGCCATCCAACGCTTGAATTCGTAGCGTTTAAACAGCGCCTGTAACTGATCAACATCTGGCTGGTTCACTTGCAGTTCGCCGCAGCTCAGTTCCAACTCAACGTCGGTTTTAATCGTCGCCAGCTTATAAGAGAGGTAAGCCACCTCTTTATTCTGCTCTAATTTGGCAGCAATAGTCTTGGCCCCACGGAAACTCAGCGTGGCAATGCTGTCGAGATTAGCATAGAGCGCATCCAATCCTCCCAGCCCTTGCAGCAGCGCCTGAGCGGTTTTCTCACCAACGCCAGGTACACCGGGGATATTATCTGACGAGTCACCCATCAGTGCCAGAAAATCGATGATCAGCTCTGGTGGAATGCCGTATTTATCACACACTTCCTGTGGACCGAGGATAGTGTTGTTCATGGTGTTGATCAGGGTGATATTTGGCGTCACCAGTTGCGCCATATCCTTGTCACCGGTACTGATCAATACCGCGTGGCCGGCCTTTTCAGCCTCTTGTGCCAAGGTACCGATCACGTCATCGGCTTCCACTCCTGGCGTCACGATCAGCGGCAACCCCATGGCCTTCACCATTTGGTGCAGCGGTTCGATCTGCGCACGCAAATCGTCCGGCATCGGTGGCCGGTGTGATTTGTATTCGGCAAACAGATCGTCACGGAAAGTTTTGCCTTTGGCGTCGAACACCACCGCCACGTGGCTAGGGGTGTACTGCAGAAGCAGGCTGCGCAGCATATTCAGCACACCGTACATCGCCCCGGTCGGCTCGCCAACGGAGTTGGTTAGCGGTGGGAAGGCATGATAGGCACGATAGAGGTAGGAAGAACCATCTACCAGGATTAATGGGTTTTCTGCAATCTGGGCCATAGCGTTTCTTTTTTATTCGTGAAAAGACTGAGCTAAGCATGCCATAGCTAGCCGCTGGTGACGAACCTTAGCGTGCATTGTCGGTAAATTTGATGGGATTCTGCGAGGCGATCCGCAAGATCCTTCTTGTGGATAACTTTGTGCATAGAAAAGATAGCGAATTATAATAATGTGCTTATTATTATAACTAAAAATAAAATTATCAGTTAAATCATGGCGTTAAAATAAATTATTTTATGCCTTGATATTAATCATCTTTCAAGCAATTTGTGGATATAACTTAAGCCAAATGCTAGCAGCACAAATAATCAATTTTTGGCGCCTCAATGACCATAGCACAAGATTAAAGATTTGCACGGGGACGTAATACTCGGCTATGCCTTTGCAATCAAAACACTGACTTTTAGCAGCGTTATCTTCCACTGGTTTCTGTTAAAATATTTTCCCATGCATAACAATGTTTTCATTCACCTTCAGCACTTAACTCATGCCAAAATTGTTATCCCCCGTTATTTTTATCCTCTCTACACTGCTCACCATTGTAGTGACGGTTTTATGCTCTATCCCGATCACTTTGGCTGGCGTTATTAAACTGTTGGTTCCGGTTCCCACTCTTTGGCGACATATCTCCATCTTTAGTGATTACATGATGTGGTGCTGGTGCCAAAGCCTAGCCTTGCTACTAAAAAAAATTAACACGGGTATGCAATGGGATATTGATGGGCTGAAAGGGCTGGAAAAAAAGAATTGGTATCTGCTGATCGGTAATCATCAAAGCTGGTCGGATATTGTTGTGCTCTGTGTACTCTTTCGTAATCATATTCCGATGAATAAGTATTTCCTCAAACAGCAGTTAGCCTGGATACCCTTCGTTGGCTTGGCCTGCTGGGCGCTGGATATGCCATTCATGAAACGCTATTCACGCTCATATTTGCTGAAGCATCCGGAAAAACGGGGACGGGATATCGAAACAACTCGTCGTTCCTGTGAGAAGTTTCGCCAACGCCCAACAACTATCGTTAATTTCGTTGAGGGTTCGCGTTTTACGGAAGCGAAAAAAATCAAAACTCACTCACCTTACCGTAATTTACTGGCACCCAAAGCGGCCGGTATTGCCTTTACGCTCAACGCGCTTGGTAACCAGTTTGATAAAGTATTGAATGTGACTCTGCTCTATCCTGATAACCAGACGCACCCGTTTATGGATATGCTGTGCGGCCGGCTGAAACGCATTGTGGTAAGAATTGAATGCCTGCCGATTGATAAAACCTTGCACGGGGATTACTTCAACGACAAGCAGTTCAAGCGCAAATTCCAGCTTTGGTTGAATACCTTATGGCTGGAAAAAGACCGCCTGCTTGATAAACTCAAGCGCCAGTACCGCTAAAATAAATATCCTCCGGCATAGCCGGAGGTTTTTCATATGCGCCTATAAGGCTCTCTTGCCAGCCGCGCCCTAACAGGCGCATCGCGATCTGACATTTGCATTTATGGATTACTTACGGCTCGTAAACGGGCTGCCCGGATAGGGGATCGAGAGTTGCTCACCCATTTTATCCTCTTCCAACTGGTGCTTTATGTATTCTTGTATCCTGGCTGTGTTTTTCACAACCGTATCAACATAATACCCTCGGCACCAGAACTCCCTGTTATGGTATTTGAACTTCAAATCGCCAAACTGCTCATAAAGCATCAGGCTGCTCTTTCCCTTTAGGTATCCCATAAAACCCGGCACACTGATTTTGGGCGGGATTTCCAGAAGCATATGGATGTGATCCACACAGCATTCTGCTTCCAGAATATTCACGTTTTTCCATTCGCACAGCTTTCTTAAGATACTGACTATCGCTTTACGCTTTTCCCCGTAGAACACCTGTCTTCGGTACTTCGGCGCAAAAACTATGTGATATTTACAGTTCCATCGCGTGTGCGCTAAGCTCTTTTCGTCCCTCATAGGGACCCCCTTTTGATTTCTTGTTTAACGTTTGCAGTTGCCAGACCGCAAACTGTTTTAACAAATCAAAAGGGGTTTTTATAACTGGCTCAAAGCTGAAAGCTTTACGGAACCTCCAGCCTAGCTGGAGGTTCAGACTGCTGACTAACCCCACTTCTTCAGGTGGGGTTCTTCTTTTTTAGCGACCGCAGGTCGCGATCGCGATATTTTTCCATAACCCCGTCATTGGCAACTTCTGTTCGCCCAAGGCACCTTTCTGGCCTTCCCAAGACGCTTTCCACCACCGGTAAAGACAATAAAGAAGCGCCAGCAGCGCCATCTTTTTCATATTCTGCGCTGTGGCCGCCAGCAGGCACTGCATCTGCACTTTTGACAGGCCACGGAACCGCGCATATCGATGGCCATGGTGCTGTTTCGCATCCGCGAAGCTTCTCTCCACTGTCTCTTTGCGCCGCGCGTAGATTTTCTTGCCCCATTTCGTCAGCCGTAACCTGTTGGCTTCCTCTTTCGCCTCTTCCCACACATGCCGCGTTATCGTTTTCTGTGCCTTGCTGTTCTGCGTACATTGCTGCCTCTGCTCACACCGCTGGCACACTGCCGGGGGTGAACGGTAATGCCGATAACCGTTACGGTCTGTCGTGCTGTAGACCAGCAACGTGTCTGCCGGGCACACATACACATCACGCTTCTCATCGTACCTGAAGTGCTTTTTCTGGAAGTCATTCTGACCTTTGTGCGGCCGCCGATAGCCGGGAACCAGCGCGATACCCATTTCCTGTGTCAGATGGCACACCGCGGCGGTGAAGTAACCCGCGTCCACGCCCACCGCCACCGGCTCCAGACCGAAGCGCTCTACCTGCCGCTCAAGTCGCCCGATAAAGGGCTGGCTGTCATGGACATTACCCGGTGTCACATGCGTATCCAGGATGATGCCGTGCTTCCCGTCCACCGTGCGGTGGTCCAGATAGAAGAAGCCCTTCGGTTTGTTATCCCGGTGCATAAAGCCGCTTTCCGGGTCGGTGGTGCTGACTTTGGTGTTCTTAACGGCGACGGCGTTTTCGGGAGTCTTTTTTACGGCAGGCAGCGGCTTTTTTTCGTGCTTCTTCCTGTCGGCCTCTACAGCAGCATCAAGCTGCTCCAGATATTCACTGACGCCTACCGGACGTTCTTCATTCACCGCTCTGCGAGGGTTGGCGTCGGCTTTCAAGTGCGTGCTGTCAGTGTAGAGAACACGCCCGTTAGCCATGCCACGGCTGAGAGCCTGTTCTACGATGTGGTCAAAAATCTGCTGGAAGACGTCGCTGTGGTTGAAGCGGCGGAGGCGGTTCTGGCTCAGGGTCGAGGCGTCAGGGACTTTTTCGGTGAGGGCCATACGCAGGAACCAGCGATAAGCGACATTGACCTGTATTTCCTTGACCAGACGGCGCTCGCTGGGGATACCGAAGAGATAACCCAGCAGCATCATTTTAATCAGGCGAACGGGGTCAATAGCGGGTCTGCCGTTATCGGGACAGTAGAGATGAGCAACGGCGTCGCGGATAAATTCAAAATCAATGGCGGCATCGATTTGGCGAACCAGATGGTCTTCAGGGACCAACTCATCCAGGGTGATGGTTTCAAACTGATATTGCTGGGGAGAGGGTGTTTTGAGCATGGCAGTCAGTCCATTTTTTGCACTGACCTTATTAGATCAAAGTCCTGGCCTCACGGCCAGGACTTTGTCATCAATCTGAACCTCCAGCCTAGCTGGAGGTTTTCTGTGCACAAATAAAAAAACGCCGGATTAACCGGCGTTAGTTATCTTGTCTACACGTTATTTCTTTTCACTCAGGAATTTTACTACGTCAGCAAATTGCTTCACGTAAGCTTCCATTGAGCTGGTATCCAAACCATCAGGCTTCACCATGTATTTGCCATTAACAAACATCGCTGGTACACCACGCAGTTGCAGATCTTCAGCCGCTTTCTCTTGCTGAACTACCAAGGATTTCACGACAAAACTGTTCAGGGCCGCATCATAATCTTCCGCGCTGACGCCTGCCTTCACGAAAACATTACGGATGTCATCTGGCGTTTGTACCGTTTGGGTTTTCTGTACGGCTTCAAACATCAGCGGAGTGATTTTATCTTCCACACCTAAGGCTATCGCCACAGCCCATGCCTGAGTCATCTGTTTGCCCAATGGCCCCAGGAACTCCACATGATATTTGGTCATTTTGGTGCCCGCGGGCAAGACCTTCTTCACGCTATCAGAAACGTGATAAACCTCTTCAAACTGATAACAGTGTGGGCAATAGAAGGAGAAAAACTCCAATACTTGCGGTTCACCGGTCACAGGTTTGTCCAAAGTGACATACTGCGTGCCTTCACTGAATTGCGCAGCAGAGGCACTGAATGCCATCACCATGCCAACGAGTGCCAACCATATTTTCTTCATAAAACTAAACTCTCCATTATGTTAAAGCTTCAATACATTGGCATCAGCTGCAGAGGAGGTTCCTGCAACAGCTTAACCTGCTCAGTAAATGCCTTAGTCTGAGATAACCAAAAATCAGACTCCGCCATCCACGGAAAACTTTTGGGGAATGCCGGGTCTTGCCAGCGGCGTGCTACCCATGCCAGGTAATACACCATACGCATCGCCCGCAACGGCTCAATTAACGCTAGTTCACGCTGATCGAATTCGGCAAATTCAGCGTAGGCTTCCAGCAAGATATCCAGTTGCATCAGTTGATCACGGCGCTCACCATGCAACAACATCCACAGATCCTGCACTGCTGGCCCATTGCGCGCATCATCCAGATCGACGAACAATGGCCCATCACGCCACAGAATATTGCCTGGGTGGCAGTCACCGTGCACACGCAACGGCTGCCAATCCAATTGCCAATGCTGTTTGATGACGGCAATCAGATTATCCATAGCGCTCAAGAAAGTATCGCGCTGGGCCTTGGGCACTAAAGCGCAGTTTGCCAAAACCTGCCGCGGCGCCGTGAGATACTCTTCAACGCCAATGGAGGGGCGCTCTGCAAACAAACTTTCGCTACCCACCTGATGAATACGACCAAGAAAACGCCCAACCCATTCCAATTGCTCAAGGCTGTCTATCTCATATTGCCGGCCACCCACACTGGGAAAGACGGTAAAAAAGAACCCCGCATGGGTATGTAGGGTATTGCCTTGCAACAACAGCGGTGCAACTACCGGAATTTCAGCTTGGGATAGCTCAAGAGCAAACTGATGCTCTTCGCCGATTTGTATCGCACTCCAACGCTCTGGCCGATAAAATTTCACCACGTAACGCTTACGATCTTCATCCATAAACTGATAAACGCGGTTTTCATAGCTGTTCAGCGCCGTCAGCCCGGAATCAACACGCAAACCAATCCCTTCCAAAGCATCCATAATCAGATCGGGAGAAAGGGTTTCAAAATTAAAAGCAGAGTTATTATTCATAACAACTATTCAGCTCGCCAGATGACAGCACAGTGCCAAGTATGAGAAATAGTAGCACTAATCATCACTACAGATGACTGCCCCTGATGAATGCTAGTCTTTAATAACCCCACGAGCACGCAGCAATGCGGTTTTGAAGTCTTCTTCGTAGTCTTTCTTCAAGCCTGGGATCTGCTCGGTGCCAGCACTGCCGCGCATTTTAAGATGGTAAATCAAAATATCATCGCTCAGATCCGCCAACTCGCCCTGAAAACCCGCTTCCTGCGCCAGCTTTTGCAGAAACTGAATCAAATTGAGATCCGGATCCTGCTGCCAGGCCGGGTGAAGCAGCTCAATCAACTCGTTTACGCGATGCGTTTTCATACCAATATCATCCAGTGAAGTGAATAAACTCACAAAGTAGCAGGCTTACTCACGCAGTGAAAGAACCAGCTTGTCAATAAAGGTAAATCACCCTGCCCGCACGGGTTTAGCGTTACAATCAGTACATTAGTGATACAGCAGAGTGATGAATTATGCGTACAGAAATAACCGGCGTTATTCTGGCCGGAGGGCGCTCTACCCGTATGGCGGGTGAAGATAAAGGGCTGATTCAATTGGATGATAAGGCATTGTACCAACACGTGTTGGCTCGATTAATGCCGCAGGTTGGTAACCCGATTATCTGCGCAAACCGCAATCAGCAACGCTATAGGGAAAGCGGTTTACCAGTAGTAAGCGATCTGACGGCTGATTTCCCCGGCCCGTTAGCCGGTATATTGGCAGGGCTCCACTATGCCAATACTGAGTGGATAGTTTGTGCCCCCTGTGATGTGCCGAATCTCCCTGATAATTTGGTTGAGCAACTATGGCAGCATAAAGGCACAGCGCTGGCTGCTTATGCCAGCGACGGCGAGCGCCCGCACCCCACATTAGCATTACTGCATACCAGCCTGTTGGGTAACTTGACAGATTATCTGGCTCGCGGCGAGCGTAAGCTGATGCTGTTTATGGAGGCCATAGGCGCGCAGCAGGTTGTATTCAATAACCAGCAACAGGCATTCCGCAATTTAAATACGCCTGAAGATTGCCAGCAATGGTTACAGGAGAAAGGGATCGTTGATGACTAACTCATTACCGCCTTTACTCGCTATCGCTGCTTATAGTGGTACAGGAAAAACGACGCTGCTTAAGCAATTAATTCCACTATTGAAACAGCAACAAATACGGATTGGGCTGATTAAACATACTCATCATGATATGGACGTCGATACGCCAGGCAAAGACAGCTACGAATTGCGTAAAGCCGGTGCAAGTCAAACGTTGGTGGCTAACGATCGGCGTTGGGCACTGATGACTGAAACACCTGAACAGCAAGCACTGGACTTAATGTATTTGGCCAGCAGGTTCGACAGCAGCAAAGTGGATTTAATTCTGGTGGAGGGATTCAAACATGAACCTATCAGTAAAATCGTTCTTTATCGCGAGGAAGTGGGGAAACCACTCGAAAATATGCTGGATGAATATGTTATTGCGGTGGCTAGTGATAAAAAAGCCAACAATATACTGCGGCAATTAGATATCAATCGGCCAGAGGAGATCGCCGTATTTATTACACAATGGCTGAAGGAAATAAGAGAATAAGTGAGTCTATTGAACAAATTAATTTTGGGCTTAAGTCTCAAAGCAAAAAGCCTCATGCTTTCGCATGAGGCTTTTTACTTTGTTTGATGCCTGGCAGTGTCCTACTCTCGCATGGGGAGACCCCACACTACCATCGGCGCTACGGCGTTTCACTTCTGAGTTCGGCATGGGGTCAGGTGGGACCACCGCGCTATTGCCGCCAGGCAAATTCTGTTTCATTCCAAGCCGTCACATGTCTTCACACGCAACCACCGGAACCAATCTAGGAACATCGCTGAAAATTAAAACTTCAATATTTCGTCTCTAAAAACACCTTCGGTGTTGTAAGGTTAAGCCTCACGGTTCATTAGTACTGGTTAGCTCAATGCATCGCTGCACTTACACACCCAGCCTATCAACGTCTTAGTCTTAAACGTTCCTTCAGGAGCCTTAAAGGCCCAGGGAAGACTCATCTCGAGGCTAGTTTCGCGCTTAGATGCTTTCAGCGCTTATCTGTTCCGCACTTAGCTACCGGGCAGTGCCATTGGCATGACAACCCGAACACCAGTGGTGCGTTCACTCCGGTCCTCTCGTACTAGGAGCAACCCCTCTCAATCTTCCAACGCCCACGGCAGATAGGGACCGAACTGTCTCACGACGTTCTAAACCCAGCTCGCGTACCACTTTAAATGGCGAACAGCCATACCCTTGGGACCTACTTCAGCCCCAGGATGTGATGAGCCGACATCGAGGTGCCAAACACCGCCGTCGATATGAACTCTTGGGCGGTATCAGCCTGTTATCCCCGGAGTACCTTTTATCCGTTGAGCGATGGCCCTTCCATTCAGAACCACCGGATCACTAAGACCTACTTTCGTACCTGCTCGAGCCGTCACTCTCGCAGTCAAGCTAGCTTATGCCTTTGCACTAACCTCACGATGTCCGACCGTGATTAGCTAACCTTCGTGCTCCTCCGTTACTCTTTGGGAGGAGACCGCCCCAGTCAAACTACCCACCAGACACTGTCCTCACCCCCGATTAGGGGGCCGAGTTAGAACATCAAACATTAAAGGGTGGTATTTCAAGGTTGGCTCCATGCAGACTGGCGTCTACACTTCATTGCCTCCCACCTATCCTACACATCAAGGCTCAATGTTCAGTGTCAAGCTATAGTAAAGGTTCACGGGGTCTTTCCGTCTTGCCGCGGGTACACTGCATCTTCACAGCGAGTTCAATTTCACTGAGTCTCGGGTGGAGACAGCCTGGCCATCATTACGCCATTCGTGCAGGTCGGAACTTACCCGACAAGGAATTTCGCTACCTTAGGACCGTTATAGTTACGGCCGCCGTTTACTGGGGCTTCGATCAAGAGCTTCGCCTTGCGGCTAACCCCATCAATTAACCTTCCAGCACCGGGCAGGCGTCACACCGTATACGTCCACTTTCGTGTTTGCACAGTGCTGTGTTTTTATTAAACAGTTGCAGCCAGCTGGTATCTGCGACTGGCTTCAGCTCCATCCGCAAGGGACTTCACCTACGCGCCAGCGTGCCTTCTCCCGAAGTTACGGCACCATTTTGCCTAGTTCCTTCACCCGAGTTCTCTCAAGCGCCTGGGTATTCTCTACCTGACCACCTGTGTCGGTTTGGGGTACGATTCTGTGTTACCTGGAGCTTAGAGGCTTTTCCTGGAAGCTTGGCATCAACTGCTTCTGCACCGTAGTGCATCGTCATCACGCCTCAGGGTTGAATAAGAGAACGGATTTACCAATTCTCTCCCCCTACACGCTTAAACCGGGACAACCGTCGCCCGGCCAGCCTAGCCTTCTCCGTCCCCCCTTCGCAGTAACACCGAGTACGGGAATATTAACCCGTTTCCCATCGACTACGCCTTTCGGCCTCGCCTTAGGGGTCGACTCACCCTGCCCCGATTAACGTTGGACAGGAACCCTTGGTCTTCCGGCGAGCGGGTTTTTCACCCGCTTTATCGTTACTTATGTCAGCATTCGCACTTCTGATACCTCCAGCAGCCCTCACAGACCACCTTCAACGGCTTACAGAACGCTCCCCTACCCAACAACGCCTAAGCGTCGCTGCCGCAGCTTCGGTGCATGGTTTAGCCCCGTTACATCTTCCGCGCAGGCCGACTCGACCAGTGAGCTATTACGCTTTCTTTAAATGATGGCTGCTTCTAAGCCAACATCCTGGCTGTCTATGCCTTCCCACATCGTTTCCCACTTAACCATGACTTTGGGACCTTAGCTGGCGGTCTGGGTTGTTTCCCTCTTCACGACGGACGTTAGCACCCGCCGTGTGTCTCCCGTGATAACATTCTTCGGTATTCGGAGTTTGCATCGGGTTGGTAAGCCGGGATGGCCCCCTAGCCGAAACAGTGCTCTACCCCCGAAGATGAGTTCACGAGGCGCTACCTAAATAGCTTTCGGGGAGAACCAGCTATCTCCCGGTTTGATTGGCCTTTCACCCCCAGCCACAAGTCATCCGCTAATTTTTCAACATTAGTCGGTTCGGTCCTCCAGTTAGTGTTACCCAACCTTCAACCTGCCCATGGCTAGATCACCGGGTTTCGGGTCTATACCTTGCAACTAGACGCCCAGTTAAGACTCGGTTTCCCTACGGCTCCCCTATACGGTTAACCTTGCTACAAAATATAAGTCGCTGACCCATTATACAAAAGGTACGCAGTCACCCCATAAAAGAGGCTCCCACTGCTTGTACGTACACGGTTTCAGGTTCTGTTTCACTCCCCTCGCCGGGGTTCTTTTCGCCTTTCCCTCACGGTACTGGTTCACTATCGGTCAGTCAGGAGTATTTAGCCTTGGAGGATGGTCCCCCCATATTCAGACAGGATGTCACGTGTCCCGCCCTACTCATCGAACTCACAGCTGATGCATTTTAGTGTACGGGGCTATCACCCTTTGCTGCGCGACTTTCCAGACGCTTCCACTAACACACCAACTGATTCAGGTTCTGGGCTCTTCCCCGTTCGCTCGCCGCTACTGGGGGAATCTCGGTTGATTTCTTTTCCTCGGGGTACTTAGATGTTTCAGTTCCCCCGGTTCGCCTCATGCCACTATGTATTCATGACATGATAGTGCAACGGATTGCACTGGGTTTCCCCATTCGGGTATTGCCGGTTATAACGGTTCATATCACCTTACCGACACTTTTCGCAGATTAGCACGCCCTTCATCGCCTCTGACTGCCTAGGCATCCACCGTGTACGCTTAGTCACTTAACCTCACAACCCGAAGGTGTTTCCTGTAAACAGAAGACAACAGTCGTGCTGTAAATCATTGAGAGACTCTCTGACAGGGTACTTCTTACCCCAATAACGCTACGGAGGGATAAGGTTCTGCTGTCAGGTTTCAATTTTCAGCTTGTTCCAGATTGTTAAAGAGCAATATCGTAAACACGACTCGTGAGAGTCATCTTTACGATTTTTTCGGTTTAAATAACCGGTGATAATGTCTTTCACGCATTATCGGATGGCGTCCCCAAGGGGATTCGAACCCCTGTTACAGCCGTGAAAGGGCAGTGTCCTAGGCCTCTAGACGATGGGGACACAAAATCCGATTAAACCCAGGGTTTAACCGTTTCTCGTATCAGCATGAGTCCAGGACTCATTACCTCAACAGGTCGCGCTTTTGCTCGTTACTTTTTCATCAGACAATCTGTTGTGAACACTCACTCAATCAATATCGTTCGGTAAGGAGGTGATCCAACCGCAGGTTCCCCTACGGTTACCTTGTTACGACTTCACCCCAGTCATGAATCACAAAGTGGTAAGCGCCCTCCCGAAGGTTAAGCTACCTACTTCTTTTGCAACCCACTCCCATGGTGTGACGGGCGGTGTGTACAAGGCCCGGGAACGTATTCACCGTAGCATTCTGATCTACGATTACTAGCGATTCCGACTTCATGGAGTCGAGTTGCAGACTCCAATCCGGACTACGACATACTTTATGAGGTCCGCTGGCTCTCGCGAGTTTGCTTCTCTTTGTATATGCCATTGTAGCACGTGTGTAGCCCTACTCGTAAGGGCCATGATGACTTGACGTCATCCCCACCTTCCTCCGGTTTATCACCGGCAGTCTCCTTTGAGTTCCCACCATTACGTGCTGGCAACAAAGGATAAGGGTTGCGCTCGTTGCGGGACTTAACCCAACATTTCACAACACGAGCTGACGACAGCCATGCAGCACCTGTCTCACGGTTCCCGAAGGCACCAAGGTATCTCTACCAAGTTCCGTGGATGTCAAGAGTAGGTAAGGTTCTTCGCGTTGCATCGAATTAAACCACATGCTCCACCGCTTGTGCGGGCCCCCGTCAATTCATTTGAGTTTTAACCTTGCGGCCGTACTCCCCAGGCGGTCGACTTAACGCGTTAGCTCCGGAAGCCACGCCTCAAGGGCACAACCTCCAAGTCGACATCGTTTACAGCGTGGACTACCAGGGTATCTAATCCTGTTTGCTCCCCACGCTTTCGCACCTGAGCGTCAGTCTTTGTCCAGGGGGCCGCCTTCGCCACCGGTATTCCTCCAGATCTCTACGCATTTCACCGCTACACCTGGAATTCTACCCCCCTCTACAAGACTCTAGCTTGCCAGTTTCAAATGCAGTTCCCACGTTAAGCGCGGGGATTTCACATCTGACTTAACAAACCGCCTGCGTGCGCTTTACGCCCAGTAATTCCGATTAACGCTTGCACCCTCCGTATTACCGCGGCTGCTGGCACGGAGTTAGCCGGTGCTTCTTCTGCGAGTAACGTCAATGCATGGCGCTATTAACACCACACCCTTCCTCCTCGCTGAAAGTGCTTTACAACCCGAAGGCCTTCTTCACACACGCGGCATGGCTGCATCAGGCTTGCGCCCATTGTGCAATATTCCCCACTGCTGCCTCCCGTAGGAGTCTGGACCGTGTCTCAGTTCCAGTGTGGCTGGTCATCCTCTCAGACCAGCTAGGGATCGTCGCCTAGGTGAGCCATTACCCCACCTACTAGCTAATCCCATCTGGGCACATCCGATGGTGTGAGGCCCGAAGGTCCCCCACTTTGGTCCGAAGACGTTATGCGGTATTAGCTACCGTTTCCAGTAGTTATCCCCCTCCATCGGGCAGTTTCCCAGACATTACTCACCCGTCCGCCGCTCGTCACCCAGGAGCAAGCTCCCTGTGCTACCGCTCGACTTGCATGTGTTAGGCCTGCCGCCAGCGTTCAATCTGAGCCATGATCAAACTCTTCAATTAAAAGCTTGATGTGCTGCAACTCGTGCAGCGATGCTCAAAGATTACTTTCTACAAATATTCATTGGAACCGAAGTTCAAATGTTTACTGCTTTGGTCACTCTTCAAGACTTGATATTTTGTTGCTGCCGAAGCAGCTGGATATCGTCTTGTGAGTGCCCACACAGATTGTCTGATAAATTGTTAAAGAGCGTGGTTACCGGCATGTTTCTCGGTAACGCGGGAGGCAGATAATACGCTTTCCCGCTGAAGAGTCAACCTTTTTTCTCTGCCGAGATGCGGTGTTTTCACCGGGTTGCTTCTTCCTGGCTGGGCGACATTCTTTGCTATAAAGAGTTCGTTGTTCCCGGTCAGTGGAGGCGCATTATAGGGAGTTCTCAGAGCGCCGCAACCCCTAAATTCAAAAAACGTTTCAAGCGCGGATATTTTCGACAAAACGCTGCGCAAGGCAGCGTTTTTGCCGCTTTTCCCCGAAAACAGCCGTAAAAGCTGGCGCACCCTAGAGTAAAATGAAGGGTAACGATGCAAGCCAAGGATCCGCAGCCATGCAATTTAATGCTCAACAACAGGCCGCACAGCGAAATCTTTCTTATCTGCTGGCAGAAAAGCTCGGCCAACAAATTCTGGCGGGCGAATATGAAGCG
Source organism: Serratia sp. YWN4 (assembly GCF_055790845.1). Taxonomy (NCBI): domain Bacteria; kingdom Pseudomonadati; phylum Pseudomonadota; class Gammaproteobacteria; order Enterobacterales; family Yersiniaceae; genus Serratia; species Serratia sp. YWN4. Next base: position 16,883 of record NZ_CM147696.1, on the reverse strand, counting down.
GGCAGTATTCTACCGGGTGAGATGGAGCTGGGGGAGCAATTTGGTGTCAGCCGTACTGCGGTACGGGAAGCGGTAAAAATACTGGCTGCCAAAGGTATGTTATTGCCACGCCCACGTATCGGCACGCGAGTGATGCCACAAAGCCAATGGAACTTTCTCGATCAGGATTTACTGGCCTGGTGGATGACCAAGGAGAACTTCGATCAGGTCATGCAGCACTTCCTGATCCTGCGCACCACGCTCGAACCTCAAGCCTGTTCCTTGGCAGCCACCAAAGCCACTGCGCAACAGAAAGCACAGTTAACTCATCTGATGCAGGAGATGCGCGAGCTACACACTGATTTTGACCGCGAACGCTGGATTGAGGTCGATAGCCAATATCACCAGTTGATATACGAAGCCAGCGCTAACCCGTTTCTGACCTCATTCGCCAAGTTGTTCAGTTCGGTCTATCAAAACTACTTCCGGGCGATCACCGGGAACGAAGTGATTAAGCTGCAAAGCCATCAGGCGATTGTCGATGCCATCGTGTCGGGCGACAGCGCGGCAGCACTATTTGCATGCCAGGCTTTGCTACAAGATAACGGGTAGCTTATATATAGAAGAAAATTTAACGGCGACCCACGGAGGCGCGATCCACCAGCTCGGGCGTCAGCACCATCACTTGCGCCTCACGTTCGGGGTGTTGCAGACGATGGATCAACGCATCAATGGCCAACTCCCCGAGTGAATCTTTCGGCTGATGAATGGTACTAAGCGGTGGCGTTAAGTATTTAGCCAACTCGATATCGTCATACCCTATAACGGCCATATCCTGCGGCACCACCATCCCCACCTGATACAGTGCCTGGTAAACCCCTACGGCTATCGCATCATTACCAGCAAACACCGCATGCGGCGGTTCAGCCAACACCAGCAGTTGCTGCATAGCTTGAACACCGCCCTCAAATTCAAAGTCGCAATGCACTTCATAATCAGGCGGGATATCGAGCCCGGCACGCTGCATCGCACGGCGATACCCTTCCAAACGATGGCGCGCGGTAGTTTTATCCTGCGGCCCGGCAATGCAGGCAATTTTGCGGTAACCACGGCCGATCAGATGATCGGTAGCCATTTCACCACCAAGCAACGAGTTATCCTGAATAATATCGTTAGCCCCTTCGAACGGTGCCCAATCCATCATCACAATGGGTAAAGAGGGATAACAACTCAGTGCGTCCGGTGACGGACGATGATTCTCGGTACACATTAATAGCAAACCATCGACTCGCTTTTGCAACAGCGTTTCCATGCTGCGGTTCATGCGCGCCGCATCTTCTTCGGTATTGCACAGGATCAGGCTATAGCCGCGTTCATAGCAGCTGCGCTCGACGCCACGCACCACTTCGGCATAAAACGGGTTATTACTGGAAGTGACCAGCATACCGATGGTGTGCGTGGTATTGAGTTTCAGGCTGCGGGCCAAGGCTGAAGGAGCATAATTAAGCTGTTCGACGGCCGCCATGACTTTGCCGCGCACGCTGTCGCTGACAAAGCGATTGTTATTGATTACGTGCGATACCGTCGAGGTGGAAACCCCTGCCAGACGGGCAACATCTTTCATGGTGGCCAAAAGGATTACTCCTGTTGCAACAGGAAGGCGTCAATCTCTGCACGCCAGGGTACGGAAGGCTGTGCGCCAGCGCGAGTGACGGCAATCGCCGCAGCCGCATGGGCGAAACGCACGGCATCATCCATAGATTTGCCTTCGAGCAACGCCGTGACCAGCGCGCCGTTAAACGTGTCGCCTGCCGCAATGGTATCGACCGCTTTCACCTTAAAGCCCGGCACCCGTTTACCGCTGCGGTTTTCGCTCAGCCAAACGCCCCGGCTACCGAGCGTGATAATCACGCATTCAATGCCTTTATCATGCAACGCATTGGCGGCGCGAGCTGCATCACTGTCGTTATTAACAGCAATCCCGGTCAACCGCTGAGCTTCGGTTTCATTCGGCGTGATGATATTGATCATCGCCAATAACTCATCCGGCAACTCGCGTGCCGGTGCCGGGTTGAGGATCACTTGTGTATGGTGCCGCTTTGCCAGTTTGGCGGCAGCGATCACCGTTTCGAGCGGGGATTCTAGCTGCATCAGTAACGCATCAGCATCGATCACTTTCTGCTGATAACGCTTGAGATAATCAGGCGTCAGCGCCGCATTGGCACCCGCGTCGATACCAATCACGTTCTCACCTTCCGCATTAACAAAAATCAGTGCGACACCGGTGGTGCAGTTGGCAATAGCTTCAATCGGTTGGGTATCAATGCGATCGGTTGCCAGCTGCTGGCGAATACGTTCACCCATATCGTCAGCACCGACACAGGCGATAAATGCAATCTCCGCGCCGCTACGCCCGGCAGCGACAGCCTGGTTAGCCCCTTTGCCACCGAAAGCGACGTTATACTGCTTCCCGATCACCGTTTCACCCGGGTGGGGAAACTGTTCGATATTAAGGATATGGTCGGCATTGATACTGCCCAGAACCACCAGCCTTCCTGTTTCCATCGCATTGATTCCTGAAAATTACGCGCCACCGTAACGCCCGTTCCGATGGCGCAGAGGAGCTTACTTGGTGACCAGCTTCAGATCGACCGGAATAGTGGCCGGCACTTTTTCGCCTTTTAACACCTTATCGGCGGTTTCAATGCCAATCACCCCGATTTGATCCGGGCGTTGTGCCACGGTTGCGGCCAGTTTGCCACCTTCAACCGCTTTCACCCCGTCATCGGTGCCGTCAAAACCCACCACGACCACATCGGTTTTACCGGCAGTTTGCAGCGCACGCAGTGCGCCCAGCGCCATTTCATCGTTCTGGGCAAATACCGCCTGCACGTCTGGATGCGCCGTCAGCAGGTTCTGCATCACGTTCAAACCCTTGGTGCGATCGAAATCCGCCGGTTGGCTAGCCAACAGTTTGAATTTGTTCTGCTCCAGAGACTGTTTGAAACCTTCGCCACGCTCACGTGCCGCAGAAGTCCCAGCGATGCCTTCCAACTGGATCACTTTCGCGTCAGCCCCGGCTTTCTTGGCAATAAAGTCACCAGCCATTTTACCGCCAACGCGGTTATCGGAAGCAATATGGCTGACCACTTCGCCTTTAGCGGCCGCGCGGTCCAGCGTGATCACCGGGATCTTAGCCTGGTTAGCCATCTTGATGGCGTTACCAACCGCATCGGAATCGGTTGGATTGATCAGCAGCAGTTTTGGCTGCTGCACCATCAGATCCTGCACATTGGCCAGCTCTTTTGCCGGGTTGTTCTGCGAATCCAACACCACCAGGTTGTAACCCAGTTTGTTGGCTTCCTGCTGCGCACCCTCTTTCATTGACACAAAGAACGGGTTGTTCAGCGTTGAAACCACCAGCGCGATAGTATCTTTAGCCAACGCGTTGGCACTCAACGTGGCCGACAGAGCGATAGCCGAAGCGAAAACAGCCAGTTTTTTCATTTTCATGTTCGTGATTCCTGTAAGAGAAGAAGTGTCCGTGAATACTGCGGCCCGACAAGCCCGCCTCTAAAGAGACTTACTGCTTTTTGTTATCTACCAGAACCGCCAGCAAAATAACGGCTGCTTTCACGATCATTTGGTAGTAGGAAGAAACACCCAACAAATTCAAACCGTTGTTCAGGAAGCCGAGGATCAGCGCACCAATCAGTGTGCCGACAATGCGCCCCTTGCCTCCTGCCAGGCTGGTGCCCCCCAGCACTACCGCGGCGATGGCATCCAGCTCATAGCCCGTACCGGCGGTTGGCTGTGCCGATGACAGGCGTGCGACTTCGATAACTCCGGCCAGTGCAGCCAACAGGCCACACAGCGAGTAAACGATGATTTTCACTTTATCGACGCTGATACCGGACAAGCGGGTCGCGGCCTCGTTCCCCCCTAGCGCGTAGATATAACGGCCCAAGCGGGTATGATGCAGCATGTACCAGGCGGCAATAAACACGATTGCCATAATCCAGATCGGTGTTGGCACCCCCAATGGACGGCCGATACCGAACCAGCCGAAAGCATCGGCCACATCGGTAAAACCGGTGTTGATCGGGCTGCCGTTGGTATACACCATGGTGACACCGCGCAGCAGCAGCATCATCACTAACGTGGCGATAAATGCCTGGACCTTGCCTTTTGCCACAATAATCCCGGTGCAGGCTCCCACGGCGGCCCCCAGCGCCAAGGCTGCCGCTACGGCGACGACCGCATTGATTTCAAAGCCGACGATTGATGCTGCGACCGCACCGGTTAGCGCCAGCAATGAACCAACCGACAAATCGATACCGGAAGTCAGGATCACCAACGTCATACCCACCGCCATAATGGCGTTCACCGACGTTTGCTGCAGGATATTGAACAGGTTGTTGACGGTGAAGAAGTTCGGGCTCATCGAAGACACCACGGCAATCAGCACCAGCAGCGCAATCAGCGATTTCTGCTCTAACAGCCACTCTTTACTGAACCAGCGCTTTGCGACACTCTGGGAACTCATATCTGATTACTCCTGCTTTACGCCGTATTGCTTGCCGACGGCCGCTGCCATCAACACTTCTTGAGTGGCCTGTTCAATTGGGAATTCACCGCTGAGATGGCCTTCGTGCATCACCAGAATACGGTCACTCATGCCCAGCACTTCTGGCATTTCTGAAGACACCAGAATGATGCTCAGCCCTTCCTGCTTGAACTGGTTAATTAGCTGATAGATCTCTTTTTTGGCTCCGACGTCGACGCCGCGCGTGGGTTCGTCGAGGATCAGCACCTTCGGCCGGGTCATTAGCCCGCGGGCGATCGCCACTTTCTGCTGGTTACCACCAGAAAGCAGGCCAATAGGCTGTTCCATTGAGGGGGTTTTAACGTTGAACAGGCGGATAAAATCGCTCACCGCCTGCTGCTCATCCGCGTGTTTCAGGCTGCCACCGGCGCGGCTGAAATAGCGCAGGGCAGTCAGCGACATGTTTTCCTTCACCGACATCCCCAGCACCAAACCATCGCGCTTACGATCTTCGGAAATATAGACGATGCCATTCGCCAGCCCATCCTGCGGTGAATGAGTGACAACTTCATGACCATCAAGGTTGACGATGCCGCTTTTACGCGGTGCCGCACCGTACAGAATCTTCATCAATTCGGTACGCCCGGCCCCCATCAGGCCAGCTACACCCAAAATTTCACCGCGATACAGGGTAAAACTGACGTCGTGAACGCCTGGGCCTGAAACATGGCTGACCTGTAGGCGCTTTTCACCACGCGGCAGATTCAGGCGCGGATACTGTTCTTCCAGCTTGCGGCCCACCATCATTTCGATCAGCGAGTCTTCTTGCAGCTCGGCCACCGGGCGTTCGGCAATAAACTGGCCATCACGAAACACGGTGACATCATCGCAAATTTCAAAGATCTCTTTCAGGCGATGGGAGATATAGACAATGCCGCGGCCTTCGGCTTTCAGCTCATTGATGACGTGGAATAAAGAGGCGGTTTCAGTATCGGTTAGCGCATCGGTCGGTTCATCCATAATGATGACCTTCGATTCGAAACTCAGCACCTTGGCAATTTCCACCATCTGCTGATCGCCAATCGACAATTCTCCTACCAGCCGGTGGCTGCTGTAGCGCAAATTCAGGCGCGCCAGCAATTTGTCTGCTTCGGCGTACATGCGTTTCCAGTCGATGCGGCCGAAACGGTTAACGAACTCACGGCCAAGAAAAATGTTTTCGGCAATGGTCAGTTGTGGGATCAGGTTCAGTTCCTGATGAATAATACCGATACCCGCTTCCTGTGAATCTTTCGGGCCGTTAAACACCACCTCTTTACCCAGAAAATGCTGGCTGCCCGCATCTTTGCTATAGATGCCGGTCAGCACTTTCATCATGGTAGATTTCCCGGCGCCGTTTTCCCCCACCAGCGCCATCACCCTGCCAGGGTAGACACTAAGGGCAGCGCCAGAAAGCGCCTTGACGCCGGGAAAGGCTTTATCGATCCCTTGCAGTTGCAGTAACGGTTGCATAATTGCCTCAGAAAGTGACGCCGGAGCAGAGAATGACGTTGGCATATGGCGAACATTCTCCACTGCGGATCACCGCTCGGCTGTGCTCGGTCTGTACTTTAAACTCGCTGTGGCTGATATAGCTCACGCTTATGGTGTTTCCCTGGTGTTGGCTAAGTTGTTGCAATTGAGCTAGCAACGCTTCATGGAGCAGCGGATTTTGTTTAACCATCTCTTCCGCCAGAATAGCGTTTTCTACCTGCATTTCCTGCGTGACCACCCCGACCACCTGTAAAAACGTCGGTACTCCCTGGGTCAGCGCCAGATCGATACGCTGCGTTCCTGCCGGGATTGGCAACCCCGCATCGCAAATGGTGATCTGATCGGTATGACCGAGGCGGGACACAACCGCAGAAACTTCAGAATTCAGTAGCACGCCTTTTTTCATGTTCTCACTCCAACAGCGAAACGTTTCGCTCATTAAGGAGTTTAAAAAAACAGCAGGGGAAGGCAATGACGAAGTTGCAAAAATGTGATCACCATTGAAACGTTTCGCTCGTGGTCGACAAACAGACAAAGAAAAGGGCTCAGTCAGTCAACTAAGCCCTTGAGAGGTTATATCTCGACCTGGGTTCCCAGTTCAATAACGCGATTTGGCGGGATCTCAAACTGGTCTGGAGCACGCAGCGCGTTGCGGCTCAGCGCGATAAACAGTTTGCCGCGCAGGAACAGATACCATGGCCGCTTGGTCAGAATCAGCGACTCGTGCGACATAAAGAATGAGGTTTCCATCATTCGGCACGGTAACCCCTCCAAACCACAGCGGTGGAACACTTCTTCCACATTCGGCGTTTCACGCCAGCCATAGCTGGCGACTACGCGCCAGAAAGTCGGTGACAGTTGTTCGATAGTCACCCGGCGTAGGTTATGCACATAGGGAGCATCTTCGGTACGCAGCGTCAATATCACCACGCGTTCATGCAACACTTTGTTGTGTTTAAGATTATGCAGCAGCGCAAATGGGATCACGTTGATGGCCCGAGACATAAACACCGCAGTGCCAAGCACGCGCACCGGCGGGGATTTTTCCAGTGAGGCAATCATCGCTTCAAGGGAGTTGCCGTGCTCGTGGATACGGCGCAACAGGCTGAAACGCTCGCTTTTCCAGGTGGTCATGATAATAAACATCACCAGCGCCAGCATCAGCGGTAGCCAACCGCCAGAGAACAGTTTCAACGCATTGGCTGCGAACATCGGCACATCAATAATCAGCAGGATCGCCAAGGTGCCTATCACCAGGAAGCGGTTCCAGTGCCAGTTTTTAAGCGCTACCGACGTAATCAGCACACTGGTTATTACCATGGTACCGGTCACCGCAATACCGTATGCCGCTGCCAGGTTGCTGGAGTGTTCAAAGCCCACGATCACCAGCACCACCGAGATATACAGCGTCCAGTTGACGACCGGGATATAGATCTGGCCAGACTCCATTTCTGAGGTGTGAATAATGCGCATCGGGGACAGATAGCCTAAACGTACCGCCTGCCGAGTCAGAGAGAATACGCCAGAAATCACCGCCTGCGAGGCAATCACCGTGGCCAGCGTCGCCAGGATCAACAATGGGATCAGAGCCCAGTCGGGCGCCAGCAGGAAGAAAGGGTTCTTGATCGCTTCAGGGTTTTTCAGCAGCAATGCCCCTTGGCCAAAGTAGTTAAGCACCAGAGAAGGCAAAACCACGCTAAACCAGGCCAGGCGGATCGGGAATTTGCCGAAGTGACCCATATCAGCATATAACGCCTCTACCCCGGTAATCGACAGCACCACCGCACCGAGCGCAAAGAACGAGACCTTCTTATATTCAATAAAGAAGTTCAGCGCCCACTTCGGATTCAACGCCTGCAACACTTCTGGATTATCGATAATGCTGCGCAAACCCAGCAAAGCCAACGCGATGAACCACAGCAGCATCACCGGTGCGAACAGCTTACCGACGCTGCCAGTGCCATGCTTTTGAATGACGAACAAGAGGGTCAGTACCAGAATAGACAGCGGCACGATATAGGGATCAAGCGACGGCGCGGCGATCTCCAACCCTTCAATGGCTGACATCACCGAGATTGCCGGGGTGATCACCACCTCACCATAGAAGAAACTGCCGCCAATTAGACCAATGATCACCAACCATGAGGTAGTGCGTGACGAGGTATTGCGCCCGGCCAGCGACATCAATGTCAGGATCCCGCCTTCACCGGCGTTATCAGCACGCATCACGTAGGTGAGATACTTCAGGGAAACGATAACAATCAGCATCCAGAAGATCAGAGAAAGAAAGCCAAAGACCACATCAGGACGGACATCAAAACCATAATGACCGGAGAAACACTCTCTCAAGGTATAGAGAGGGCTGGTGCCGATATCACCGTAAACCACCCCGATAGCCGCCAAGGTTACCGCCGATAAAGACTGTTTATGCTCTGTGCTCATAATTTGTTTCTTTTACTGGAACATCCGTCAGCCGTTACATCCGCACCAAGCTAAAGATACGGGCTCTTAATGATCCGTTACGCCCACGACCCCAATGGATTTCAAGTGTAGTTGAGCAACCAATAATGCCACGGCTTGAAACACAAAGGAGATAAAAGGCGCACAGTATGCACCATTTATCGTGGTTGCCTACCCTGATCTCTACCGCTAAAAATCAACAAAATGTGAACCAGATATCTTCTTGATAATAGAAAAATAATACTAATCAACAAGCTATGCTATTTAGAAAAAGGTGGTTTATCATCGAATTCTCCAGCAAGATTGATTATCAGCCGATTAAACCGGCCCTAACCCCCGGACAACGCGGACTATTTATGGCGTCATCATCACTTCTGGCAGAACGGATTTCCCGCCTCAGCAGTGCGTTGGAGAGCGGCCTTTATGAACGACAGGAAGCCATTCGGTTATGTTTGCTGGCTGCATTGTGTGGCGAAAGCGTATTCCTGCTTGGCCCACCGGGGATCGCCAAAAGCCTGATCGCTCGCCGGTTGAAGTTTGCTTTCCGCAGCGCCCGCTCATTCGAATATCTGATGACGCGTTTTTCCACCCCGGAAGAAGTGTTTGGTCCCTTGTCGATTCAGGCGCTAAAAGATGAAGGGCGCTACCAGCGCTTAACCTCCGGTTATTTACCCGAAGCGGAAATCGTGTTTCTTGATGAAATCTGGAAGGCTGGCCCGGCGATCCTCAATACGCTACTGACGGCGATCAACGAACGCCGCTTCCGCAATGGCAACAGCGAAGAAGCCATTCCACTGCGCCTGCTGGTCACCGCGTCCAACGAACTGCCGGAAGCCGACAACAGCCTTGAGGCTTTGTATGACCGGATGCTGATCCGCCTATGGCTCGATAAGGTGCAGGATAAGCAGAATTTCCGTTCCCTGCTGGTGAATCGCCAGAATGAAAGTGAAAACCCGGTGCCCGAAGCCTTGAGCATCAGCGATGAAGAGTTCCACCAGTGGCAGCCGCAGATCGATAAAGTCAAATTGCCGGAAAACTGCTTTGAGCTGATCTTCCTGCTGCGCCAGCGTTTGGATGCGTTGGAACAGGCTCCTTATGTTTCCGATCGCCGCTGGAAAAAATCCCTGCGCTTGCTGCAAGCCAGTGCGTTCTTTAGCGGCCGCGATACCATTGCGCCGCTGGATTTAATGCTGCTGAAAGACTGCCTGTGGCACGATCTCACCTCGCTGAAACTGTTGCAGCAACAAGTGGACCAACTGCTGGCTGAACAGGCCTACCAGCAACAGACGTTGTTAATCCAGCTACAGCAGACACATGCCCGTTGGATGCAGCACCAACAGCAACAAAGCGATCGCCAGGCTATCTACCTGGTAAAAAAAGGCGGTATGTTCAGCCGCAAACCGCAATATGCGCTGGCAACGCCGCTCGGCGGCAGCACATTAACCTTGCTACTGCAAAAACCGCTGCAACTGCACGATATCCAGGTTAATCACCTCAGTATTGAAAGCAGCACGTTGGAAAACTGGCTGCAAAAGGGTGGTGATGTGCGTGCCAAGTTGAACGGTATTGGTTTTGCCCAGCAGATCGAACTGGAAGTGGACGACCAACTGCATTTAACGGTGCTGGATATCAGCCGCCAACCGGCGTTACTGGCGGCAGCGGGTAAACCGACCGGTGGCACACCGCAGGCGCTGCTGGACGAAATGGAAGCCCTAACCCAACGCCTGGCGGAACAGCGCCGGTTATTCAGCCTGCATCAGCCATGCCTGTTTATTTCAGCCAACGGCTTGGCAAAGATTGAAGCCAGCCTGCTACAGGTTGCCGAACAGATTAAGCAGCAATACCAACAAATGCGCGGTCAATAACGATGCTCAGCCTTGAAACGATTGATTTGCTGCTGTCGATCGCCGAAGGGGAACTGATCGAAGAGATGATCATTGGCATGTTGGCAGCCCCGCAGCTAATGATGTTTTTCAATAAATTCCCGGCGATACGCCGAGCGTTAAACCGCGATCTGCCACGCTGGAGATTACAGCTAAAAGAACGCATTCATCAGGCCATGGTGCCCCCCGCGCTGGCGCAGGAGTTTTACCGCTACCAACAGTGCCAGTTGGAAAATAACGCCCAATTTTTTCACCACCTTAACGATACGCTCGAGCTGTTGCGTCAGCTGATTTCGCCCTTTTATCAACAGGCGCAAAAGCTGGTCGACGCAGCCGATCTGCACAACCACCCAGACAGTTTCCAAACGCTGTTTTTACAACGTTGGCGCATCAGCCTGACGCTACAGGCCACTATGTTGCATCATCAGTTGCTTGAGCAAGAACGTGAACAATTGATGGCCGAACTACAAGAACGGTTGGCATTAAGCGGCGCGTTGGAACCCGTACTGGCAGAAAACGATACCGCCGCCGGGCGCTTGTGGGATATGAGTAAAGGCCATTTACAACGCGGTGACTATCAGCGGCTGGTGGAATACGGCGATTTTCTGCAACAGCAGCCGGAATTGCAAAAACTGGCACAGCAGTTGGGGCGCAGTTATGAGGCCAAAGCGGTGCTTCAGCAGGATGCACAGCCCGAACCTTTCCGCATGATGGTACAGGTTCCCGCCATTCAGCCAGAAGAGGTCAGCGGTATTCACCAAAGTGACGACATCCTGCGTTTATTGCCGCCCGAACTGGCAACCTTGGGTATTGAAGAGTTGGAGTTTGAGTTTTACCGGCGATTGCTGGAAAAACGCTTACTGAGCTATCGCCTGCAAGGCGACGCCTGGCAGGAGCAGATCGTGATGCGCCAGGTCACCCATAAACAGCAGGATCAACAGCCGCGCGGGCCGTTTATCGTCTGCGTTGATACTTCTGGCTCGATGGGCGGCTTTAACGAGCAGTGCGCCAAAGCCTTCTGCCTGGCCTTGTTGCGCATCGCGCTGGCGGATAACCGCCGTTGTTACATCATGCTGTTTGCCAACCAGATTGTGCATTACGAACTGACCGCCGCCAGCGGCATTGAGCAAGCGGTGCGTTTTCTCGGCCAGCATTTCCGTGGCGGTACTGATTTAGCCGCCTGCCTGAGCGCAACGGTCAGTAAAATGGCAGAGAGTGGCTGGTTTGATGCCGATGCGGTGATTATTTCTGACTTTATTGCCCAGCGATTGCCAGACGAGGTGATAAAAAAGGTGAAATTACAGCAGCAAAGCCACCAGCAACGTTTTCATGCGGTGGCGATGTCTGCCTATGGCAAACCCGGCATCATGCGCATTTTCGATCATATCTGGCGCTTCGATACCGGGTTAAAAAGCCGTTTAATGCGCCGCTGGCGGCGCTAAAAGCAGCTTACAGCAGCCCTTCGACCGCTTCGCGCACTTCAGGTGCCCACACGCCACACTGCACTTGGCCGATATGCGACAGTTGCAGCAACAGCATCACCAGGCGTGATTGCCCAATACCGCCACCGATGGTCTGCGGCATTTCACCGCGCAGCAACGACTGGTGCCATTCCAGCTTCAGGCGATCCTGATCGTCGGTCAGCGCCAGCTGATGCTTAAGCGCGGCAGCATCAACGCGGATCCCCATGGAAGACAGCTCAAACGCATCCTGTAATACCGGGTTCCACACCACGATATCGCCGTTCAGGCCAGCCAGCCCATCGGCAGCCGGTGTCGTCCAGTCATCATAATCCGGGGCACGCACGTCATGTGATTTGCCATGCGACAGTTTGCCGCCGATACCAATCAGGAACACGGCACCCAGCTCTTTGGCAATGGCGCGTTCACGGCCTTTGGCATCCAGCTCCGGGTAACGTTGCAACAGGCTTTCACTGTGAACAAAATGAATCTGCTCTGGCAGGAACGGGGTCAAATCATATTCACGGCTCACCGCCGCTTCGGTTTCTTTTATAGAGGCATAGATACGGGTAACGGTGTCTTGCAGGTAAGCCAGGTTGCGCTCGCTATCGCCCATCACGCGCTCCCAATCCCACTGATCGACATACACTGAGTGGATCGGCGTCAGGCGATCTTCATCTGGGCGCAGAGCTTTCATATGGGTATACAGACCTTCGCCCGCGCTGAAATCGTAGCTACCGAGGGTTTTACGCTTCCACTTCGCCAGGGAATGCACCACCTCAAACGTGGCATCTGGCAAGGTTTTCACTTTAACCTGTACCGCTTTCTCGCTGCCGGAAAGGTTGTCTTGCGTGCCATCGCCCAGGCGGCTGAGGATCGGAGCCTGGACTTCAATCAAACCCAACTGCTGTTCCAATTGGCGGGAGAAGAAGGATTTCACGAAGCTGATTTGTTGTTGTTTTTGAATAAACTGCTTTTTCATTGCCGTATCTCTTAAATAACCTGTCTAGTTACCAGCGATTAAGCAACAGAATGGCATCACAATTCAATATCCATCAATCAATATTGCCTTTTCATTTTTAATCGTTCATTTTTAAACGGTGATAATTCAACAATCAGCAATTAAAGGGGGATTTAATGGCGGAAATTTATCAGATCGATAATCTCGATCGCGGCATTCTCAACGCTTTAATGGCCAATGCCCGTACTGCCTACGCCGAACTGGCGAAGACGTTTGCCGTCAGCCCCGGCACCATCCATGTGCGGGTAGAGAAAATGAAACAGGCTGGCATCATTACCGGCGCACGGGTGGACGTGAACCCAAAACAGCTGGGTTACGACGTCTGCTGCTTTATCGGCATTATATTAAAGAGTGCTAAAGACTATCCTTCGGCATTGAGAAAGCTCGAAAGCCTGGAGGAAGTGGTGGAGGCTTATTACACCACCGGGCACTACAGCGTGTTTATCAAGGTGATGTGCCGTTCAATTGATGCGCTGCAACAGGTACTTATCAACAAGATCCAGACTATCGACGAGATCCAGTCAACCGAAACCCTGATCTCGCTGCAAAACCCCATTATGCGCACCATTGTGCCTTAAGGGATCAATTTCTATACCCCTATTATCCACAGGTAGATCCCAGCTGATTCACAGCGTACAATGCTGCCTCTTCGGCAAGGTTGGGATCATTCATGGCAGACATTACTCTGATCAGTGGCAGTACGCTCGGCAGTGCCGAGTACGTCGCTGAACATTTGGCTGAACAGCTCGAAGCAGCAGGTTTCTCTACGGAAATGCTGCATGGCCCTGAATTAGATGAGTTGGCGCTGAATGGTCGGTGGCTGGTGGTTTCTTCCACCCACGGAGCCGGTGATTTACCGGATAATCTGCAACCACTGCTGGAACAAATCGCCGAACAGCAGCCCGATCTCTCCTTGGTCACATTTGGTGCCGTCGGTTTGGGCAGTTCTGAATACGATACCTTCTGTGGTGCGATCAAACAGATCGACGATCTTTTAGTGGCTCGTGGGGCGAAAAGGATCGGCGATCGACTCGAGATCGACGTGACCCAATACGAAATTCCCGAGGATCCTGCCGAGGAATGGGTGAAGAATTGGATTAATTTACTCTAATTCGTTCAAAGATCGCGCGAACGATTGTGTATAACTAGGCTTATAAGCAGGGTAAAACCCGTAGTTATCCCAATAACAACTGTAGTGCGCTTTTCATTCTGTGGATAAAATGCCATTTAGATCCCAGCTTATACTGGCCAGGATCACCGATCATTAACAACAAACGATCCTCATTAATCTGCTGATCTTCATCGCGAATAATCACTTATCCACAGAGGATCGCGATCCTAATAAGAGATCTAATAAAGAGATCTTTAAATAAAAAAGATCTTCTTTTAATTACCGACGATCCTCACCGCTTGGTCGATCGTCTAAACTTGAGTAGAATCCTCCCCCCAGGGCAGATCAAGATCGTTCGCAAGTACTTCGAGGTGCAGTTCCATGTTTTATCCAGAGCAATTTGACGTCATCATCATCGGTGGTGGCCATGCCGGTACCGAAGCCGCCATGGCTGCGGCACGTATGGGTCGTCAGACTTTATTACTGACTCACAATATCGACACGCTGGGACAAATGTCCTGTAATCCGGCGATTGGCGGTATTGGGAAAGGGCATCTGGTTAAAGAAATCGATGCACTCGGCGGCCTGATGGCTACGGCGATCGATCATGCCGGTATCCAGTTTAGGATACTAAACGCCAGCAAAGGCCCAGCGGTCAGGGCTACCCGTGCTCAGGCCGATCGCGTCCTGTATCGCCAGGCTGTCCGTACCGCTCTGGAGAACCAGCCAAACCTGATGATCTTCCAGCAGGCGGTTGAGGATCTGATCGTGGAAAACGATCGGGTGGTCGGTGCAGTAACCCAAATGGGGCTGAAATTCCGTGCCAAAGCGGTGGTGCTGACCGTAGGGACTTTCCTGGATGGCAAGATCCATATTGGCCTGGAGAACTACAGCGGCGGCCGTGCTGGCGATCCTCCCTCGATCTCATTGTCACAGCGCCTGCGTGAATTACCGCTGCGGGTTAACCGCCTGAAAACCGGTACCCCACCACGCATTGATGCACGAACTATCGATTTCAGCGTGTTGGCTGAACAGCATGGCGACACACCAAGCCCGGTGTTTTCATTCCTGGGCAATGCCAGCCAGCACCCGCAGCAAATGCCGTGCTATATCACGCATACCAACGAAAAAACCCATGATGTGATCCGCAATAACCTCGATCGTAGCCCGATGTATGCCGGGATCATCGAAGGGATCGGGCCACGTTACTGCCCATCGATCGAAGACAAGGTGATGCGTTTCGCCGATCGTAATTCACACCAGATCTTCCTCGAGCCAGAAGGGCTGACCAGCAACGAGATCTATCCCAACGGCATTTCCACCAGCCTGCCGTTTGACGTACAGATGCAGATCGTTCGATCGATGGAAGGAATGCAGAATGCCCGTATCGTTCGCCCTGGTTACGCCATTGAGTATGATTTCTTCGATCCACGCGATTTGAAACCCACGCTGGAAAGCAAATTTATCCAGGGGCTGTTCTTCGCGGGCCAGATCAACGGCACCACCGGTTACGAAGAAGCCGCAGCGCAAGGTTTGCTGGCCGGTCTGAACGCCGGGCGTTATGCCACCGAAGACGAAGGCTGGGCACCACGGCGCGATCAGGCTTATCTGGGCGTGCTGGTGGACGATCTCAGTACCTTGGGCACCAAAGAGCCGTACCGCATGTTTACCTCACGTGCCGAATACCGCTTGATGCTGCGCGAAGATAATGCCGATCTGCGTCTGACCGAAAAAGGCCGTGAACTGGGGCTGGTAGACGATCTCCGCTGGGCCCGTTACAACGAAAAATTAGAGCATATTGAGCAGGAACGTCAGCGTTTGCGCGATATCTGGGTACATCCACATTCCGAAAACGTGGAACAGGTTAACGCACTGCTGAAAGCCCCGCTGTCACGCGAAGCCAACGGTGAAGAACTGCTGCGCCGCCCTGAAATGGATTACAGCCAACTGACCGGGGTTGCTGCTTTTGCCCCCGCTCTGGCGGATACGCAAGCCGCTGAGCAGGTGGAAATTCAGGTGAAATATGAAGGCTATATCGTGCGTCAGCAGGAAGAGATCGAGAAACAGCAGCGCAATGAGAATACCCTGTTGCCATTGGATCTTGATTATCGCCAGGTTTCCGGGTTATCGAACGAAGTGATCGCCAAGCTCAACGATCACAAACCGAACTCGATCGGCCAGGCTTCGCGCATTTCAGGCATCACCCCGGCAGCCATTTCCATTCTGCTGATCTGGCTGAAAAAGCAGGGCTTGCTGCGCCGCAGCGCATAAATCCTACGTTTATCTGGCCGTTTGCTGATCTGCTGAGCAAACGGCCGCTGACATCATTCCACGCCTGAATTATCATAGTCGCCTCATGGACCAGCATGGTTTTGGCTTGCTGTTCCACTTCCGTCAGAGGATTCCGTTGTGCAAAAAAAATTAGATTCGCTGCTCTCAGTGGCAGGAATTGCGCTTCCCGATCAACAGAAACAGCAGTTGCTGGGTTATGTCGGTATGCTCGACAAGTGGAACAAGGCTTATAACCTCACTTCGGTGCGCGATCCGCAGCAAATGTTGGTGCGTCATATTCTCGACAGCATCGTGGTTAACCCCCATCTGCAAGGTTCACGTTTTATCGATGTCGGTACTGGCCCTGGATTACCGGGGATCCCGTTGGCGATCGTGCGGCCTGACTCACATTTCACACTGTTAGACAGCCTGGGCAAGCGTGTGCGCTTCTTGCGTCAGGTGCAGCATGAACTGGGGCTGAAAAATATCGAACCGGTACAGAGCCGTGTGGAAGACTTCGCGGCAGAGCCACCGTTTGATGGGGTGATCAGCCGTGCTTTTGCTTCGTTACAGGATATGCTGGCCTGGTGCCACCATCTGCCAGCTAAAGGGCAGGGGC